>CAWDGM010000001.1:0-1780000 GCA_963801895.1 uncultured Acidobacteriota bacterium
CACGTGCTTCCTCGGCTTCGCTCGCGATAATGTTCTCGGCACGTTCGCATTCACTCCAGTTGAGTCGAGAGCTAGCAAAACTGATGGCATCGTTCAGCGCCGAAATGACTTTGAGAAGTTGCGCGGCTGGCGCGATACGGTCGCGCCGTTGCTGCGCGGTCTTTCGCGCATCTTCAGCATATTTCAGTTCTCGTTCAATAGCTTGCAAACGTGGACCCACATCTGTGGCATTAATGGAGGCGTTGACATCGTCGCGTTCACGGCGACGCTGGAGCAGGCGCGAAGCAGCATCCCTGCGTGCCGCCTCGGACGATGCGAGAGAGCCCTCTAGTTCAACGGCGTGGATTCGTAGCAGCGCGAGATGCCTGGTCGCGAAATAGGGTTGAACCAGCTCTTGCAGCTGCTTCCAAGCGTCAATTCGTGTCTCACTGAATCTAATTCGTTCGGCATGCTCAGCGACGGGACGGAGGAGAACAATTTGCTTTTCTGCTCGGTCGATGGCTGACCAGCAGTCAAGCAAGGTTCGGTAATGCGGTTGCACTGTATCGCGAATAAAAGCAAAGGTGTCGGCAGGCGGCAACATAAACTGACGCACGAAGGCGTCTATATCACTGACTTCCTTCATGCCTATTGCGCGATTGAATACTTCAAGTGCTTTGTCGCCCGGTATGTGTAGCAAGTTCCGCATTCGCTCTGCATAGGCTGTGAAACTTTCCTCGACTTCCCAGTTATCACGCCGGGCGGCCCGTTTGATATCTGCCGTATTTGCATGTGCTGCGATGAGATCACGTAGGCTACGGCACAGCCATGTGAAACTGCGTACAGTTCCCGCACTTGATCCTCGTGTTCCCACAAGATTTGAGCCAATGTGGCCGAAGTTTGGCGGCGGGCGTCGGTAAAGACCGCGGCGATCGCACTCAGAGTGCCGGACTCTCGCAGGTATTGGGTCGAGGGAGACGTAGAGTCGATTGTGCTAGAACTTGCCCATGCGCCTCGTATATAGGATCGACGTGTTCTGTCTCGCCCTGACGCCCTACGCCCCGTCGCCTGACGCGTCGTTGTAGTTCAAAATACGTGGTGGCACAAGCAGTGTTCGTAACGCGTCAACGGCCGTGGATTTTCCGGAGCCATTGTCTCCCACCAGCAACGCCCAGCCACCTCGGGGCTCCAACACTTGGGCCTCGCCGTGAAACGTGCCCCAGTTCCAAAGCTCTAGCCTGTCGAGCCGGAAGCCTGGGAAGCACTCTGGCGGGTTGGCTGGGTAGACATTAGGGTCTGGGTTCTGCATGTCGTTTGAGACGATCCTTTATCTCTTCGAGCTCAGATGGGCCAAATCTGGCTTTCAATATGCGCATAACCTCAAACATTTCCGATTCCGGCGTTCCAAAAGTACGTAGAAATCCGAGTTCCTCGACTTTATTGATCGCAGTGTCGATTGTTCTAACATCGCGAACCTGGTTGTTTGTTTCACGTAGAAACTGTCCAACTAGATCACGTAGCTGTTGACGCGTTCGAATTAGCGCGTCGAGTCATCTGGTGCGGCATCAAAACTCGCTATTTCCTCCCGCAGACAGACCAGGAGCAGGGTTGCTGTGTAACCGAGCGGCTGGCGTCGTGCGACGCGCGGAATGCGTTCCACGCCATCTAATTCGATTTGGCGGAGAAATGCGTAACCTTCGGCCTCATCGATTACCAATTCCTGTCCGATTTGATGGAAATAGTGCGCAACTTGATCACGCTCACTCCGGAGCACCTCCCACAGATCGCGGTCCTCCCGATAAATCGGTGCCAGTAACAATTGAGCTAGAACGAATGATCGAGGCTGAAATGTTGACGGTTCCATGAGAGTTATTTAGTACGCGCAAATAAAACTTCAGGCACCTGCCAGGCTTCGTTGCTTCCGTCGCCGGCGCCAACGCGCACATGGGCAAACTGATCCTCGGCCACGTAGTGCTTCGAATCTTGCATCGCCAGCACCAGATAACCAACGACTTCTAGAATGCCTTCGCGAGGCGGAAACCGATGCAGAAGTTCAGATAGCAAAATCGAATCTGCAGCTATAAGACAGGTCTGGACGTGCTCCCGCAATTGTGCGAGGTTCAGATCCGTGAGTGCCTGGAAGCGGTGCACTATTTCCCAATCGAGCCCTTGGGCTGCGAACGCGAAATCGCCAGCCACTCTGCCGGTCGTGTCCAGCTGCCAAAACGAACGGCTGAAGGTCGCAAATATCTCGGGGGGGCCTCCGACATCGAAGAAGTTCTCTTCCGCGCGGCGGAGAAGCCCGAAAGGAAAGCGCCAATTGCTGTATTTCACGTACGAGCTCCCGTAGTCGACGATCTTCACCGGAAGCGTTGTTCTCTAGCGCGCGTCGCAGGGTCGCAGCCATTCGTTCGTTTGACCGCACCACGCGCTCTCCCTCGACTAACAGTCGGCTGGAAAGTCGCTCCAGCAGTCGATTAGCGCGCAGACCAGGATCGATGCTATCCAAGCGATAGACCTGTCGCGTCAGCTCCCGCCAACGTTGTTGTCGCTCTGGAGATGACAGTAGATTCCAGAAGGCGTAGAAGCTCTGTCCTTGGGATGAATCCTTCAGTGCGGCATGCGTATCGAGCAATTGGCCCACAATACCGCCCTTTGTTGCACCTGGCTGCGTCTGAGCTTCGGCCAGAGCACGAGCGACTTCCTTGAAGTTCTCTTCGAGCTGGCGGAAGTCGCCTGCGAGCCCTCGCGCAAGGTCGAGAACGTTTGCAAATCGCTCGGTAAGCTGAACCGCCGTGTAAGCCTCTGCGGTGTTTGACGCCCGCACTGATTCGATTTGGGCTTGTAAGGCAGCTTGTTGCGCTCGCAAGGCAGCTATTCTCCGCTCAGCATCAGGCGTCGAAAACAAAGCAATCTCCTCGAGCTGCCGGAAAATTAGCTCAAATCTAGACTCTGCGCTGATGAACGGCCGTGAATGGAGATCCTCAAGCCATTGCATCGCACGCTCTGCAGCAGTCGTGAGCTCGAACACCGGCTCTTCCACTTCGTCGCTGTAGAGCTTCTTGAGCAACAGCTGCTCCGTTCCGCACCAACTTGCCAAGTACTCCGATGCACTTTGACTATATGCTCCCGGAAAATGACGGCGCGCTTCATCTAGAAAATTCTCCAAGCGCGCACGTAAGTGAGATTCGGGGACAGAGATTGTGTGGTGTTCTTTGAACGCTCGGTGGAGAAAGGTCAGTGTGAGCGCTGCGTTAGAACTCCGCAGAAGTCTCACAGCAGCATGATCAACCAGCCGATGGGTTTCCGAAATGTCCCAAGCAGAAGTCGTCTCGGCTCTGTTCATTTCGACACCTGGCTGCGTAACGTATACCACGCATAGGAAACAGTGGTGCGGGCGGAGGGACTTGAACCCTCACGGGCCTTGCGGCCCAACGGATTTTCATACCGTCTACGGCTTTCGCCGCCCGACGTGATGCCCCTGGAGAGCTCACGCCAGGTTTGGGGTCTGGACTATCCCTTCACCATGCCCGGAGGCTCCGGAGGTTAGGTGCTGCCCGTCTAGTCTCTACACCTTCCCGGCTGCTTCTCGCCGGGCTTGGCTCGGGATCGCCATTTTACAGGGTTCCCCGAATTTGAGCAGTTCTGCATCGCCGGTTTCCCGGCGAGCACTCAAGTTTTCCTTAAGTCCGATGCGTCTGCCGATTCCGCCACGCCCGCGCGCGGCTAACTCATGATAGGGCACATCGCCCGATTTTACACATCCGTTTCTTCGCCACCAGTTTGCGCTTGTGTGGTGTGAACGTTATCTTCCTCGACCTTATATTGTTTGTCCTGGTATTCGGGATAGACCGACGCACAACCTGCACCGGTCCTGCGCCTGCATTTCTCGACAGGCTAGGCGAACGCCTGTTCGAGACTCTCGACATGATTACACAATATGTTCCAACCCCGCGCATCATTTCCAGTCTCCAAGAAATTCGCGGACGAGAGGTGGATCAGACGTTCCCCACCGATATCCCACGGAGCCGCCAAGTGGAACATGACCGCAACAATGCGTGGATGCATTTCCCGAAAGCGCTTGAGACCCCACTGCTGAGTGTTTTCATCCAGCACTTCAGCCAGAGCCTCACCAATAACCTCTTTTCCAATGCCCGCCGGCGCAAAGCATCCGAGATTGCCTTTGGTGAATACCCGGCTGAGTGAAATCGCGATAATTCCGTAGTCGTTTTCATTGCCGGGCTTATTCAATTCCTTTCCCAACTGAGAAGCAGCATCCTCGATATTTCTGCGGACGCTGTTCTCCGAGAACGGGCGTTTGCACTCGGTCTGGAACAAGGCGGCAGGTGCGCGAAGCTTAATATCGGGCTCACCAACTTCAACCTGATTGCCGGCGTTCTTCCAGTCTGCAGCGAGGGACAGCTCAAACATCGTGTTGCGAGCTTCACTATTTTTCGGCTGTTCATCGAAGGGCGAGATCGGCCCACACAGGGCGCGTTCTAGCTTCGCCTTGAAGGCTGGCGACGATTCGCCGCTGAAGGCCTCGACGATTTCGTGAATTTCCATGGCTTCGAAAAGTCCGTCCATGTAGTTGCCGATATGCTCGCGGCGACCGCCCCGTTCAACGATCGCCCGCTGTTCCTTCGCTCTATCGACGATCTGAATTGCCTGGTGCCAGCGATCGCTCTTTGGCTCGATGCCCAAAGATCTCAGCCACGGGTCGAGTTTGTTCAATGACTTCAGCACCGCGTCAAAGCCTGCAACCTTCATATAAGTTTCCTCCTTGCCATACCTCCATCCGCCAAACACAAAAGGCCTGCACATCATGGATCCCGAAGAATCCATCATGCGCGGGCCCTTAGTTTGAAGAGGAAGGGATCGAACTCTTGATATTGCCCCGACTTTCACCGGTCGGCTCAAAATCGCGGCGTGCGCCTATTTTACACCCGCATCCGGGCGCGAAACCCCGGAGATCGGCTGGCCCGAGCCGGAGGACGCTGCCTGCGTCTCACAATCATTAAGCAACGTCGGTCAAGCTTTCTTCTTTTGACTTTCTCTTCCTCTTCGGGCGCATCACGTTGATCGCAACGGCGTCTAGCGATGTCTTGATGTGTGACGCGTAGTACTTCTCGATCATCTCGACACTGGTGCGGCAGTTCTTGGCAATTTGGTAGATGTCGGCACCTTCCATTAAGCGCAGGCAGATATATGTATGTCGTAGGCTGTACGCCGTGCGCAGTTGGCCTTCACGGTCGATGCGGAGCTTTTCCTCGTCGAGGATGGTTTTGAAAAGCTCTCGTTGCCACTTGGGGAAAATCAGATCCGTAGGTTCGGGCGTGCGCCATTGTCCGTTAGGAACAGCAGTTGGCTCGGACGTTCCAGTGGGCGCGTTCGCGCCATAGATGCGCGCCGGGCGGAGCCGGCTTCGAAGTCGCTTGAAGGGCAACACCGCACCCGGCGTGCTCTTGCAATATCCGACCCCACGCTTTCCCCTGACTACGATCTCCAGGATCGTCTTCTTCAAGTCCTCTTCGTAAACAATCGTGATATCGCGGAACTGAAGGCGCCAGGCCTCGTCTGGCCGCAATCCGGTATTGACCGCAAAGAGCACGTAGTCGTGAAGTTGCTCCGTCTCCCATTTGAAGCCTCGTCGCTTCGGCTCTTGCGCTCGCTTTCGTGTCGCGTTGTAGAGTTGTTTGTATTCTTCTAGTGAGAACCATGCCCGGTGAGAGATTTTGGGTGATTTCCTGTATGGCTCAGAAAAATCGGGGAGTCGATCAAGCCATCCGTGACGGAGCGCCGTTTTCAAGGTCTGGCGGAGCGTCACGATTTCCTGATGCATCGTGCTATGGGCCGGTGGCTTGCCCTTCTTCTTAAGGGCTTCTTGATATCTCTGAAGTCGGTATTCCTGGATCTTTCCAGCCGTGATCTCTGAGATACCCAGGTCCCCGAAGAAAGGAACCAGTCGCCCTGTCGATCGCCAGTGCTGGCCTTCCACGTATCGTTGGTTGCGTTGTCCCTGCGTCATGATGTCGAACTCGCGCAGGTAGTGCTCAGACACTTCGCGAAACGTTTTTTCGCTCTTGATCTCTCCGGCGCGGAGTTTTCCGCGCAGCCGTAGGTACCAGTCCTCGGCGATTTCCTTGGCCCTGGAGAGACTGTCTTCCTTCGTACTGGTGCGGCGATTCTTGCCCGCGCAAAAGCTTGAGCACTGCCAGAAGCTGCTGTTTGGGCGCTTGTAGACGTGGACTTTGCCGCCCAGGATCGTGTGGTGTTCGGTCATCTTCGCTCCTCGTGAGAAGTGGCGCGAGAACTCGAAAATGTGTAATGAATGTGAAGCTAATCCCGTTTCGAAATCATGTCAATAACATTATTGTTTACAAGGACATAACATGAGGAATAAGCAAATCACTGGGTGGTGCCGGGAGGGGGAATCGAACCCCCACAGTCCTTTTGGGACCTGCGGATTTTAAGTCCGCTGCGTCTGCCAATTTCGCCATCCCGGCGCTCGAAACATTCTAGCGTAGGGATGCGAAACGGAGTGCTTCGGAGTGGAAGGATCGCGAGACTAAGTCGGATCGCCGTCTTAGGCGTGAGCGGCTGACACGCTTGGCGCACCACGTTGCTTGCGCAATGCTTCGTGAAATTCTTCTGCGGTCAATGAATCAGCTGAGAACAATTGCAGAAGTGGATCGTCGCTGTCGCCGCCAGAGGGCTTGCCGCTTCGGGAATCCGACTGCAGTCCTTCGGGTTCAACCAACAACTCGGGCAGCAGACTGCGATTCGAAGTGAGCACTCCCAGAAATTTCTCGACAGCGGCACGATGCTCCGGCGTGGCCTGCGTGAACTCCACGCCCATTCCTTTGTCTGGATGCATCACGCGAACTGCGCCCTGCACTCGAACCTGCACGCCTCCCGCTTTCATCGACAGCGTTACCAGACTGGTCGGCGGGAACGGCGAGGCCATCTCCAAATAGCAGCCGCCCAAGCTCAGATCTGTGAGCTGGCATCGGATCGGAGGATCGTCCTGCTCAACTTCGGGCGAATTCTGTTTGAGCCACTCGCGCAATTGATGTGACGCTTCCGGAGACGCCTGGACAAACCGCAGGCCCGCTTGCGTACTCGATCCTTCCCAGGCAAACTCTGCGGGAAGTTCCATTGGCTCGGATTGACCGGGCAGCGTAAACGATATCCTCCAATTCCCTCTCGGCCTCTGGCCTTTTGGGATGGCGATCGCCATTCCACCTTCGCTGAGGTCCACGGTTTTCACCCGCATATTGCCGTCCGACTCCGCGCGCCGCATGATCACTGGGATCTGGACTCCGACCCGGACATTGCGCCGGCGTTCGCTTTTCATCAGCGCCTTGGCAGCACGAAAACTTGATTTCGCCCTCTCGCTCGAAACCGGTCGATACAGAACGAAATGCGCACCCACATTGAAGACTTCTTTCAATCCAACTGTGGGCTCAACTATCGCGACGGCAATCGCCTGTTTGTTGCAAGGAGCCTTCCGCGAACTTCGCAAAACCTCAAACGCTCCGCTGTCGGAACAGTCGACGACGATTGCCTCAAATCGTTGCCGGGTCAGCTTCCGCAAGGCAGCCTCTGCGCTTCCACACAGATCGATGTCGATGTCCAGATCGCCCAAGATACGGCGCAGGACGCGCACGACCTTTTCGTCAGAGCACAATATCAACGACTTCAAGCTCATGAATCGGGCCTATCTGGCAAAAAGCGGAATTCGGGAGATTCTTGCCTGTTTGCACTCTATTTCCGGGCGTCGACTCGATCAATATCTCTCCGCAGCTCCGGGTTACGCCCGTAACCCGGTTTAGCCGCATGTCTGTCTCAGAGTCGACCCTCTAAGGAGCTCCGAACAAAAACAAACAAGGGGACGTGAAACGAAGGATCAGACCCCTAAAGTCACAGCCACGGATAACTGTCTACCCTGCAATGACTTACGGCCAGCGCTGATCCCGGTGTATGCAGAATTCCATTGACTTAAGAGTCAAATCGACTGTAGGATGTTGAGTCTCCGATTAGCTTTGAGATGCCTGTGGCAGTCTAGCGTTCCCGGTTTGTCCATCCTGGAGGACGCGAAAATACAAACGATCCGTGAATCTCAAAGTCGATTTTGAGAATCCTATTAGTAAGCGAAAAACGTAGTCATCCCCTTGAGTAGAAAGGCACTTTCTTCATGGCCAAGCGACGCGGAAATCCGAACTGGGGTAAGCCCGAGCCAATCGGTCCCATCACCCCGACCATCACCGAATTCGAACAGGTCGTTCGCGAGTACAAGCTCTCCCCCGATCAGTATCTGCGGTCGACACGCTTGCGGGAGTGGGCACGCCGCAATAAGAATTCGAAGTACATCCCCGAGCCTCTACTGGAAGCATGGGGCTTTGAAATCGAATCCACGCTGTAGATCGCGTGTGAGTTTGTTTGAAGGGTCGCTCTTGGAGCGGCCCTTTCTGTTTTAGGCTTCGGGATGTCGCCGCGTGGCCGGGACGCCACGCGGGCGAGTACGGCGCTACACTTGAGTGCTGATGAGAATGTCAGTCCGGTAACCGCGCCCATGCTCGACGTACTCAAAATTCCGCCCGCTCAACTTTTCGCACTGCTGACCGCGATCGGATTCGCAGCAGGCCTTAATCTCTACGCTACTGTCGCCGTTCTTGGCTTGCTGGCCCGCTTCGGACATCTCCCTCTCCCGCCCGGCCTGCAGCTTCTCGCCAGCTGGACCATCATCATTGTCAGCACTTCGCTGTTTGCGATTGAATTCTTCGCCGACAAGATTCCCGCCTTCGACCTTGTCTGGAACGCATTGCACACGTTCATCCGCGTGCCGGTAGCTGCGCTTCTGGCTTTTCGTGCCACCAGCCAACTGTCACCTGAACATCAACTGCTGGCGACAATTCTCGGAGGAGCCGTCGCGCTGATTGCTCACGGCGGCAAGACTGCCGCACGCGCCGCTGTCACTCCATCCCCAGAACCTCTATCAAACATTGGCCTCAGCGTTGGCGAGGATATTGTCGCGATCGGTCTCACCTGGCTGGCAACGCGACACCCCTATGTCGCCGGAGTTTTTGCAGCGATCTTTATTGCTGTCATCGTGGTTCTCACTCGCTGGGTCATTCGGGCGATGCGCGCACTCTTTCGCGGAGCGGAGCAGGAAGTCACAGGCTAAGAGGCTGAAGGTCTTGCTTCGTTCGGGATCAGAGATCTGATGCGCTCATTGCGTTTCATTCTCAATCGTTATCTTCCCTTTTGCTCTGTCGATCAGATCCTTCTCCAGAGCCGGCCAGCGATCTTGTCCTTTGCCTCCGGGCTTAAGGTCGATCGCGGTGGATCCGCTCGGCGTAACGTCTTCTCCATAAACGATCATGAGTTCCTTGCGCTTCTGTTCATCCAGCAAATGAACGAGACGCACGTACATCATTCCCGCTGGCATTTGATATCCCTTCGCGCGGACGAGAGCCTCAATGTGCTCACGGTCGGAGCCCGATCGTACCTTTTCATCCCTGCCGCGCGCCCAGGTGTCGACATAGAAATCCATGCTTCCGATGTTTGTATGCCGGGGCGAATCATAGGTGTACTTCAACTCGGGTTTGCTGGGCACATAGCCCTCGAATTGAACCCAGTACAGTTGCTGAACGGTCTTCCGCGCATCGGCCTCGACGAAAGCGTGCAACTCGCAATCGGCGACGTCATATAGGATCCAGCGGTCGACACCCAGGTATTGCGCGGACCGCGGCAAATGAATGCGCACGGCGGGATCGCGCCCAGAAGTGATCACGTTGCCTTCGACCCTCCGCTCGGGCCGTGATGCCTGGGGCGGAAGGAAAGTGCATAGAAACATCACGACAGCAATTTGTCTAAACAAGCCGCACCTCTTATCGTGGTTGAGCAATCTGGATGAGAGTACAATCGGGCGCCATGCGACCCTTGTTGATCGTGGTCTGTGTACTCATATCGAATCTTCTCATGGCTCAGACTTCCAGTTCCGGACCCGCGGCGAATCCAAAATTCGCCAAGATGAGCGAGGACTTTCATTCACGAGACGCTCGCACTGTCGCCTTCCAATGCCTCTCAAGTTGGCTATCACCAGCACCTCGACCCGAAAAGCGGCAAAACGATCGCTCTCGATTCTCTGCTCGACGACGTCAGTGTGGCTGGCATGGCCGAGCAGCGTCGCGTGTATGCACATTGGCTCGACCGCTTCCGCAACGAGACGCCTCTCGCGTCGCTCGGGGTCGATGATGCCGCGGACTGGCAACTCATTAACGACCAGATCAACTTCAGTTTGCTCGAATTCGATCGTATCCAGAATTACAAGCACAATCCTACCGTCTACGTGGAACTCTTGGGTGGAGCGCTCTTTCAGCCGCTCACCGATGAGTATGCGCCCCAGGACATCCGTCTTGGACACATTCTTTCGCGCGTAGCGGCAATTCCGCGATTCCTCGATCAAGCACGCAGTGAACTGGTCGATGCCGACCCAATTTTTGTCAAAGTTGCCGTCGAAGAAAATGACGGCAACATCGACCTTATTCAGAGCATGGTTGCCCCAGCGATTCCGGTGGGGTCACCGCTGAAAGCCCAGTTCGATCAGGTCGGACCGAAAGCGATCGAGGCTCTGAAGAATTTTTCACGCTGGTTGCAGGACGATCTGGGCAAGCGCCCAACCGGCCGGAGCTGGCGTCTCGGGAAGGAGCTATACGCAGAAAAATTCCGGTTAGTGATGGAAACCCCAATCACGCCCGACAAAGTTCTCGCCGATGCGGAACTTGAACTCAAGAAGACGCGCTCTGAAATGCTCCAGATCGCTTTGCCTTTGCATAAGCAATACTTCCCCGATCATGACGACCACTCCAGCCTCGCGCCGCAGGAGCGAGAGAACAAGGTCATCGGCGAAGTGCTGCAGAAGATCTCCGATGACCGGCCAAAGCGTGATGACTTGATGCAGACCGTGAAAGACGATCTGGACGGTATCCGGCAATTCATCGTCGACAAGAAAATCGTATCGCTGAAATCGCGGGACAACCTTAAGGTCATCCCGACGCCGCCCTTCATGCGAGGCATTTATTCGGTTGCTGGATTTCATCCTGCGCCGCCGCTCGATCCCAACGCGGAAGCTCAATACTGGGTTACGCCCATCGACCCGAAAACGCCCGAAGACAAAGCGGAATCGAAGCTTCGGGAGTACAACAACTGGGTGCTGAAGTGGCTCACAATCCACGAGGCGCTGCCCGGGCACTACGTCCAGGCCGAACACGCTAATGACCTTCAACCTGTTAGCCGCCGCCTTGTTCGCTCGATCTTTGGCAACGGAGCCTACGTCGAAGGTTGGGCTGAGTACGTTGCGCAGGTGATGATGCAGGCCGGATTCGCCGACAACGATCCTCGCTACCGCCTCAGCTATCTCAAGGTGTGGCTGAGAGCCATCGGCAATACGATTCTCGATGTCCGTATGCAAACCATGAATATGACCGACGACCAGGCGATGTCCTTCATGATGAACGATGCCTTCCAGACTCGCGCTGAGGCCGAAGGCAAACTTCAGCGCGCTAAACTCAGTTCCACGCAACTGCCCACTTACTATGTGGGCACGATGGAATGGTGGCACCTTCGCCGCGCCTGCGAAGCAGCCGAGGGCAAGTCTTTCAGTCTTCCCGCTTTTCATGATCGCGCATTGGACCAGGGAGCCTTGCCCGTCCCGTGGCTGGAAAAAATCCTGCTGCGGAAATAGATGGCTCAGATTACATACCAAACAATCGAATTGGTAAACCAATCGACACTCGTCATCGAAACATGCTCACGGAAACTGAGGCCCGACATTTCGCACGAAATTGGATCTCGGCGTGGAATTCCCACGATCTTGAGGCCATTTTGTCTCACTACTCGCAGGACATTGTTCTGACATCGCCTGTTGCCGCGAGGCTATTGAGCGACGCATCCGGCAAGGTCGAAGGGAAAGAAGCTCTGCGCGCTTATTTCAAGCGCGGACTCGAGGCGTATCCAGAACTCTCCTTCGAGCTCTTGGATGTGATGTGGGGATTGTCCAGCGTGGTCTTGTACTACCGGAATCAAAAAGGGACGAAAACTGCCGAGTTCATCGAACTCAACGCGAACAACGAGGTGCTTCGTGTGGTCGCAAACTACAGCGGTTGAGTGGCGAATAGGCAGATTGCTCTTGTTCGGATACTTTCTAGCTTGTGGTAGGTATCTGCGCCACGCAATACCAAGCGACCGCCACGATCCAAACTTGATCGCCGGCTAAGCTGTTCATCAACCGCCCGCACGTGACTCGGAAGTCAGGCCCAGGAATGCGCGGATTCGTTCCAACTCGGCTTCGAGTTCGCGTGCGAAAGCACGATCTTTGGGTGGAGAGGAATCCACGTAGCCGAAATCCGATCGGAGCACGCCGTCTTTGACTGCCAGATTCCCCCATCCAATCACCTGTTCTCGCCATAGCATCGGAAGGGCATAGTATCCGCGAACGCGCTTGTGCGCGGGTGTGTAGGCTTCGAAGCGATACGTCCATCCCCAGAAGTGCTCGAAGCGGTCACGATCCCAAACAATCGGATCAAACGGTGCCAGCAGGCGAACGGTGTCTTGCTGCGCTGCGACCTTGATGCTTTCTCCCGCGGGCCAGTACCATTCCATCCCGTCGATCTTAGTGTGCGAGAGGCGTTCGAGTGCGCGCTTTAGTGTTGAGGTAAGAGCCTTCTGCCATTGCGGCGTCGCGTAGCGCAGACGCCGAACCAAATAGCGCAGGCTTGCAATGGGCATAGGCGCGTACACATCAACTGCTGCATCGACAATTGTGTCGAGTCGGGCGTCCCGTTCTTGCTTGTCGGTCGGGCCCAAGCCATGCTCGTGGACTGCGTAGAGACGAATCCCAGACGCACGGCCAACGACTCGCAACAATCCTTGATAGTGCATCGCGTCCAGCAGGTGCGTAGTTGCGTTCGACGAACCTCCCCAATAGTTCGTCACTCTGCCATGCGAGAAATAACGATCCACTTCCTGGGGATGAACCGTTCCCTTCTCACGCACGAAATCGAGGAGAAGTTCGGCGCGCTTGCGGCGTCCTCGAGGCCAGGGCAATACTCCTTCCGCAGGCACGCGAGCTCTGCGGCGCGGATGCATCAACGCCTGTAGTTCACT
The DNA here is from genome assembly GCA_963801895.1 of uncultured Acidobacteriota bacterium. GTDB lineage: Bacteria > Acidobacteriota > Terriglobia > Terriglobales > Acidobacteriaceae > Sulfotelmatobacter. Next base: position 13,150 of record CAWDGM010000001.1, read on the forward strand.
GGTCACGAAGCCGTAGTTGATGAAGAAGTCTTCGTGCACGCTGAGTTCAGCGTAGTGGCGTTCGAGATCGCCGGCGCGATAGCCCTTAACTCGATGCCTCAGGATCAGATCTTGTGCACGCGCTGGAGCGCGAATCGGATCAGCCTGGACGAATCCCATGCGGTGCAGCGCGCGTTTCAACGTGGTCGGTGGAAACAGGCTTCGCGAAATCGCCATGCGCCGCAAATCATCGAGCGTGATCACCATGAGCGAAATGGTATCGAAGATGTTGGTGGAGTGGCGGGTGGATTCTCTAGGTGGGCGTGCCTGCGAAAAAATGCTTCCTTGTTTCCGATATGGGTGGATTACTAGTTAGTACTCCCCATGGCCTAGACGATGATCTCGGCTGGTGGATCGGGAGTCCCAGTTCAGTCGTCGGTCGGTCAGTGTGAAATTCTTGGCGAGGCCGGGACTTGCGATTCTTCGACACGCCTCGCTCCGCTCGGCGGGGCGGACGAATGCGTCCGCCCCTACACAGTCTTTCATTCGCCTTCGGCGCGCTTTATAGCAAGAATCGCCTGTAGATACGGAACTTGCTAGAATTCACACTATGAGTCCCCAGCCGCCTTTTAGCGATGTCCCAGAAGCGATTGCAGAGATTCGGGCTGGCCGCATGGTTGTCGTGGTTGACGATGAAGACCGCGAAAACGAAGGCGACCTCACCCTCGCTGCCGAGAAAGTCACACCCGAAGCTATCAACTTCATGGCCAAGTATGGCCGTGGACTGATTTGCCTCGCGATGACCGAAGAGAGGCTCGAACACCTCAACATTGGCCTGATGACCACAGAGAACACTTCGCAGTACGGCACGGCCTTCTGCGAAGCGATCGATGCCCGCCAAGGCGTTACCACCGGCATCTCGGCGCAGGACCGCGCGCGCACGATTCAAGTGGCCATTGATCCGGCGACGAAGCCTTCGGATCTCGCGCGTCCTGGACACATGTTCCCTCTTCGCGCGCGCAAAGGTGGCGTGCTGGTGCGTGCAGGGCAGACCGAGGCTTCCGTCGACCTGGCACGGCTTGCGGGCATGGTTCCTGCGGGGATCATCTGCGAAATCATGAAGGACGACGGCAGCATGGCCCGCGTTCCTGACCTCATCGAGTTCTGCCGAGAGCACAACATGAAGATGCTCACCGTGGCCGAGCTCATCCGGTACCGGATGTCGCATGAGCGTTATATCAACCGGGTCGGCGAAGCGTTGATCGAGACGCGTTTCGGAGAATTTCGCCTCATCGCCTATGCCAGCGAAGTAGATGGAGGAGAATCGCACGTTGCTTTGATTCGCGGAGACATTGAGCACAGCGAGAAGCCGGTATTGGTGCGCATGCACGCACACTGTTTGATGGGGGATGTGTTCGGAGCCACAGGGTGCGAATGCCACGCGACACTTGACGGCTCGCTACGCCGCATCGGTCAGGAAGGGTTGGGAGCGCTGATCTATCTTCACCAGACGTCGCAGGGGTTCTCAATCGAAAAGTTGCCCGAACGTACGGCCCTCAGCTTCCACGGCGGCCGTACTCTTCCCTCGCTCTATGACAACTCGAAGCACATCCAGCGTGAGATCGGAATTGGGGCGCAGATTCTTTCCGACCTCAACCTGCGACGCGTGCGGCTGCTCACGAACCGTCCCAAGAAAGTAGCGGCACTCGAAGGTTTCGGGATCGAGATTGTCGAGCAGGTTCCGGTTCAACTGGAAGAGGTCAAGGCAGTCAAGAAGTAGCCAGGTGGTTTCTGCAATTATGGCGACACATCTCGTGACGAATGACAGGACGCAGAGGAATATTCCTGCGGGAATGATCGAGGACGCGCGCAAGCACGTCTACGAAGCTGCGATCCGAACGCCTCTTGTGCGCCTGAACTACGATGCGCCTGCTGAAATCTACCTCAAGCTTGAGTGCCTGCAGCCGATTGGAGCCTTCAAGATCCGCGGCGCTTACAACGCGGTCAGATTGCTACCGGAAGAGCAACGGCGAGCGGGCGTCTGGACCGTGAGCGCAGGCAATGCAGCGCAGGGCGTGGCGCTGGCCGCGCGCAAAGCGGGTATCCCCTGCAAGGTCCTCGTCATGGATACAGCTCCGGCGGCGAAGCTCGATTCGGTTCGGCGTCTCGGAGGAGAGATCGTGCAGGCGTCGTACGATCAATGCTGGAAGGCGCTGTCGGAGCGGGCGCATCCTGCGATGACAGGGACGTTCGTGCATCCGTTTGAAGACGACGCATTCATCGCCGGAAATGCTTCGGCTGGATTGGAAATTCTGGAAGACCTGCCAGACCTTGATGCCGTGGTCGCGGGATTCGGCGGAGGAGGCTTGTCGTGCGGAATTGCGGCAGGGCTCAAAGAGCGCGGCAGCAAGGCGAAGGTTTACGCGGCTGAACCGGAGACAGCCGCTCCTCTGGCCTATTCACTGATACAGGGCTCGGCGGAGTATTTTCCGAACTGGAAGGCCAGTTTCGTCGACGGCTGCGGCGGCAAGTCAGTTTTTCCGCGCATGTGGGACATCGCACACCACCTTCTGGCAGGATCGATCGTAGTCACGCTGGAAGAGGTACGGCGGGCGATGAAGATTGTCGCAGAACGAAATCACGTGATCGCAGAAGGAGCAGGCGCCTGCGCCGTCGCGGCTGGGCTGAGTGGAAAGTGCGGATCAGGAAAGATTGTGTGCGTGGTGAGCGGAGGAAATATCGATCTTTCCGTGTTTACGCAGATGGTGAAAGAGGCGACCGTTTAGTAGCTGTATCGCGGGCGGGGGAGCCCGCGCCACATTAGAAAGGTTTGCGAACTACAACTTCGCTGTCCCGGATAAAGAATTGTGCGGAACAGGCTTCGGAGCCGCAGATTACTGGCAACAATCCATTGATCTGTTTGCGGGTGATGAGGCCTAGCATGCCGCAGGATGGGCATGACAGAACGGCCCAATAGGGATCTTCCTTCTCGCCGATCTCGCCGGCATTCTCGAGCACAAAGACGGTACCGGGCTGCATCTGTTCCGGAATCCACTCATTCAGGACATCCAGCTCACCGACCATGTGTTCCTCCCCTGTTGCTGCGTTTGCGCCGCCAACACAAATCCCTATGAAACTTTTTTAGCATGCCGCCGATACCCGAGCGAAGTTACCGAAGTATTCGCCTTTCCCCGGGACACTTTGGTTTGCACCCGCCGCACGGCGTCAGAAAGACAAACCCCTAGAATCGGCTGTCGCGAATTCTTGAGGATGTCGACGATCTGTTTCGCCGAGGTCTCGAGATAAAGATGAGTGCCATCGGTCAGCAGGTGATATTCAGAAGTGTGGTCGACGATCTGGGCCAAACCCTTGCCGAATTCACGATCCAGAAAGCGCATGACCTTGCGCACGGCCTGCAGCGAAAATCCCTTGCGGCGGAGTTCGCAGATCACGCCGACCTCAGTTAGCTGATCGAGCGAGTAAAGGCGGCGACGTCCTGAGCGAGCGGGTTTGACGACCGCGCGCTCGTCCCACCACTGCAACTGGCGTGCGGTGATACCCGTCAGGCTGACGACGTCCCGAGATGTAAAGCTATCTTGCATAAATGCTTGAAACAATTGCGTTGCAAAATGTTTCAGATATTCTAGGCATGGTGGGCTGTGAATCACGCAGAGAATAATGAGGATAGTAGTGACTAAGAGAGTTCCTGGATGCGCTTGATTGAACGGTTGCGAGTGCGAGGCCGAGACGGCCTCACGAAAGCCGGCGGGACGGCAGCGCTACTGGGTCGACACTATCGGGCTAGAACCGCCGCCTACGAAGTGGACTAGCTCCAGGCGGTCGCCTTCATTGAGGCTGGTTGAGTGCCAGCGGTCGCGAGGTACGATATCGCGGTTTAGTTCGATCGCAACGCGGTCTGCTTTCATGCCTAGATGCTCGACCAGCAAGGCAAGCGTAAAGGGCTCAGGCGAGGCTGTGAAATCTCGGTCTTCGCCATTAATTTGAAGTTTCATGGAGCGGGTCGCTGCCGGACTAACTTTGATTCTGCCACAGCGACACGCTCGCTGCGCACGCGAGACGGACGAATGCGTCTATCCCCCACACTTTATTCCGTTTTGCGCAGGACGAATTTTCGGGTGGCGGTTCGTCCTTCAAAGTTTGCCTGGACCAATAAGGAGGCGTCGGGGAGGGCCGATTCTTCGACTTCAATCTTGATTTCGGCCGAGCCACCCGAATCGGCGACAGCCTGGGTATAGAACGGTGCCGCTCCGGGCCGCGCGAAGCGAAACGTGAGGCGTGCTCCCGAAGCTGCCGCTCCGCCTTCGGTTACCCGCAACTGCATGGTGAGGTTGCGGTCGGAGTGCACCGACTCCGCGTTGAGCCATTGGACTTCCAGTTCTTTTACAGTCGCCAGATTTTCAGACTCGGGCCGATCAAGAACATTGTCGAGCTTGCCTTCGCGGATCGCGTCCAAAACCAGCCGGTGCTGCTCGCGGAGCAGTTGCTCTTTTTGAACATCTTCGAATGGACCTTCCGCCGCTTTCGCAGCGTAGGAGGTGGCTTTCTTGCCGATGCAGCGGCCGCGGACAAAGACCTGCGTTTGCAGGAGCAGATCGCCCTCTCGGGCCTCGCTTTGCACGTGGTAGATCGTGTCCACATGCTTCACATCGGTATTGAAGCCGAAGATCATAAGGGGTCCGGTAAGCAAGGAAACTGTTTATTGCAAGAAATCCCGCGACCAATTTTCATGATGCAACCGCGAATTGACGACTTTCAAAATTGAATTGCGCAATCGCTGAATTCTGTTCGAACAATCGCAAAATACTGTTCGCACTCGCTTGACACTGTTGGAGTAAGCCCATAACCTAGAATGTTTCAAGCAACGCTTGGCGCGAATTATATATAGCTCGTCCTATGCCCGACAATTACTTCGCACGCTACCTCCCTTTCCTCATCCATATTCTTATGGCGAGCGGGATTGCGGGCGCGATTGTCACGCTTTCGTGGCTGATCGGGGAACGTAAGCCTACCCGCGCAAAACTTTCCCCCTATGAATGCGGCATGACGCCGGTGGGCGATTCCCGGCACCGCTTCTCGGTGAAGTTTTACCTGGTTGCAATGCTCTTTATTTTGTTCGATGTCGAGGCGGTTTTCATCTATCCATGGGCCGTGATCTTGCGTAAGCTCGGCCACTTTGGATTGTGGGAAATGCTGGTTTACATCGGAATCTTCCTGGTTGGCTTCTTTTACGTGTGGAAAAAGGGCGTTCTGGACTGGGGCGAAACCGCCACCGGAGGCGAGCGACGGTAAATGCCCCTTTCTCCCCCGATCACCGATATCGAGGAACTGAAGAACCACCCTGCCGTGGCTAGACTCATCGGCTGGAATGCCAGTGCGGTCGAGAGCGTCAAGTACGATCGCGAAGAAATGACGATTTACGTGGAACGGGGCAGCCTGCGTGAAGCGTGCGTCCTGCTCAAAGAAGACCCGGCCTGCCCGTTTAACTTCCTTTCGGACATCACCTGCGTCGATTGGTACCCGGCTGAGCCTCGTTTCGAGGTTGTCTACCATCTTCTGTCGATTCCTCATAAAGAGCGGGTACGCTTAAAGGTAAAGTTGAACAGTTCGAGCCCCACGGTGGAGTCGCTGACGTCGGTATGGCCTGGAGCGAATTACTTCGAACGTGAAGTATTCGACATGTTCGGCGTTCGCTTCACGGGCCATCCTTATTTGAGGCGCATCCTCATGCCGGAAGATTGGGAAGGCAATCCTCTCCGGAAGGATTACCCAGTAGAGGGATACCGCTAGATGGCTCATCTGAATCCGACTCCCGTGCTCGAACCCGGTCAGGATCGAACCATGATCCTGAACATGGGGCCGCAACACCCTTCGACACATGGGGTGCTGCGCGTGCTTCTCGAGATCGACGGTGAGACCGTGGTGCGGCTTATGCCCGATATCGGCTTTCTGCACACGGGAATTGAAAAGACGTGCGAGGCCAAGTTTTACCAGCAGGTTGTGCCGCTGACCGACCGCATCGACTACTTATGTCCGTTGACCAACAACCTCTGCTACGTGCTGGCGGTGGAGAAGCTGTTAGGGCTGGAGATCCCGCCGAAAGCACAGTGGTTGCGCGTACTGCTGAACGAGCTCACGCGCATCAATTCGCACCTGGTATGGCTTGGTACGCACGCCATGGATATTGGCGCGTTGACCGTCTTCTTATATTGCTTCCGCGAGCGCGAAGAGATCCTCAAGATTTTCGAGATGGTTAGTGGGCAGCGGATGATGACCTCGTATTTCCGCGTGGGCGGCGTTGCTCTCGAACCGCCCCTCGGATTTTTCGACCGCGTGCGAGACTTCGCCGGATATTTTCCAGAAAAGGTCGATGAGTACGAGAATCTGCTGACGGGGAATCCGATCTGGGGCATGCGTACCAAGGGCGTTGCCCGAATGACGGCCGAAGACGCGATCGCATTGGGTGCGACCGGTCCGACGCTGCGGGGGAGTGGCGTGGACATCGACCTGCGCCGGGACATGCCCTACTCGAGTTACGAAAAGTTTCAGTTCAAGGTGCCGGTCTCGCAGGAAGGCGACGTGTTCGCACGATACATGTGCCGGGTGCAGGAGCTGCGAGAGTCGGTTGGGATCGTGCGGCAGGCACTCGATGGAATGCCGGAGGGTCCGACAAAAGCAGATGCCCCGGGAATCGTTTTGCCCGAACGGGAGAAGATGAAGACCCAGATGGAGTCCCTCATCTATCACTTTAAGATCATTACGGAAGGCTTTGCGGTGCCTGCGGGAGAGGTCTATCAAGCCGTTGAATCTCCGCGCGGGGAGATGGGCTACTACATCGTTAGCGACGGGACAGCGAAACCGTACCGCGTGCATATGCGATCGGCGTGCTTCGCCAATCTGCAGACTCTGTCAAAAATGTGCGAGGGAAAGCTGCTGGCGGACGTAGTGGCGGCCATTGGGTCGATCGACATTGTGCTGGGAGAGATCGACCGGTAGGGCATTGCGAAATTGTTTATGCGTTTTTCTGACCAATTCGAGGCACGGTTTGCGGAGATGGTGCCGCATTATCCGACAAAACGGTCGGCGCTGGTGCCTACTCTACTCTATGCACAGGACGAAGTGGGTTATCTGTCGGACGACGTGATTTCCGAAATCGCGGCACGGCTGGAGTTGACGGATCTCGAAGTGCGCAACGTGATCAGCTATTACTCGATGCTGACGACCAAACCTCGCGGCAAGTTCAATGTGCAGGTTTGCACCAATATCAGCTGCATGGTTCGTGGTGGCGAAGAGATTCTGCACCACTGCGCGAAGAAGCTCGGACTCGGTCACAAGCAGACGACGGCGGACGGAATGTTTACGCTGGAGGAGGTCGAGTGCATCGGGGCGTGCAGCTGGGCTCCCGCGGCTCAGGTGAATTACGACTTTCACGAGAATCTGACCACCGAGAAGATGGACAAGATTCTGGACGAGTATCGGAAGCAGGGCACGCAGTAGCAAGGATTGAGTAATTGGGAAATTTAGTGATTGGGTAATTTGAAACCGTCTAGCAGTAACGCTCGCCGCAGACGGTTCTTAATTACGCAATTTTTAAATTACACAATTACTGAATTGAAATGGCTGATTTGGTCTCACATCCCGATGAGGTAAAGATCGTTTCCCGCCGATTCGGCATGGGTGCGACCAATCTCGATCGCTACCTCGAACTTGACGGCTACAAGGCTGTCCAGAAGGCACTGGCGATGGAGCCGGACGCGATCGTGAACGAGGTGAAGAACTCCGGGCTGCGCGGACGTGGCGGCGCGGGATTTTCCACCGGGATGAAGTGGTCATTCGTTCCCAAGCAGTCGGCAAAGCCAAAATACGTTCTGTGCAACGGCGACGAGAGCGAGCCTGGCACCTGCAAGGATCGCCTGATTTTCGAGCACGATCCGCACTCGGTGATCGAGGGCGTGATGATCGCGGCACTGGCGGTGGGCGCTAAGAGTGGATACATCTACATTCGCGGCGAATACCGGTATCTGTCGAACATCATGCAGAAGGCGATAAAAGACGCCTACGCCAAGGGATTCGTCGGCAAGAACATCTTCGGCAGCGGTCGCGATCTGGACATTTTTTGGCATGGCGGCGCCGGAGCCTACGAGGTTGGCGAAGAATCAGCTCTCATGGAGTCTCTAGAAGGCAAGCGCGGAGTGCCGCGTATTCGTCCACCGTTCCCTGCCGTCGTTGGGCTGTGGGGTGGTCCGACGGTCATCAATAATGCGGAAACGCTGGCAAATGTCCCGCACATTATTCTTGGTGGCGCAGACTGGTACGCCAAGCTTGGAACGCCGAAGAATGGCGGCACGCGGCTGTTCTGCCTGAGCGGCAACATTGCCAGGCCAGGTGTTTATGAACTGCCCATGGGTTATAACCTGAAAAAGATGTTGTACGACGTGGGTGGCGGCATTCCCAATGGCCGTGAGTTGAAGGCGGTCGTTCCGGGCGGATCGTCTTGCCCGGTGCTCACAGCGGACGAGATCGATGTCGCGATGGACTTCGATTCCGTTCAGAAAGCCGGATCCATGCTTGGCTCCGGTGGCGTGGTCGTCATCGACGACCAGCAGTGTATCGTGAAATTCGCGCTGCGGACGATGAAGTTCTACCAGCACGAAAGTTGCGGTTGGTGCATCCCGTGCCGCGAAGGAACGGACTGGTTGAAGAAGACGCTGATCCGATTCCACAACGGCGGCGGCATGATGAAAGACATCGATAACATGCAATACCTGGCGGAGAACATGCTGGGTCGGACGTTCTGTCCGCTGGGTGATGCAGCCGCGATGCCGACGATCGGATTCGTGAAGAAGTTTCGACAAGAGTTTGAAGACCATTTGGATGGGCGGCCTTGCCCGTATGAGAAGTCGGGCACGGCAGAACTGGCGTTTGCACACTGATGGCATTGAGTATTGGGTTTATTGAGTAATTGTTTTTCGTAGCATGCATTCGCGACCAGAACAGCTTCGCGACCGGACGAAGACGTTTGCACTTCGAGTGATCCGATTGTTCCGCTCGTTGCCGTATAAGACTGATACGCAGGTTTTGGGAAAGCAATTGTTGCGCTGTGGAACCTCCGTTGCAGCGAATTATCGCGCGGTTTGCCGAGCAAGGTCTAAAGTTGAATTCTTGCTCGAATTGGGATCGCTGCCGAAGAAGCCGATGAGAGCGTACTTTGGCTTGAGTTGTTAACCGAATCCGGAATTTTGAAACCGGAGATGACGGAAAAGTCTATTGAATGAAGCGAGAGAATTGGCGGCAATTTTGACCGCATCGCAGCAGACGGCGAAAAGAGATACAGCGAAAAGGTTTTAGATTACGCAATTTCTAGATTTCCCAATTACTCAATTTAATGGCTGACGTAACCCTCACTGTCGACGGCAAGAAGCTCACGGCTCCCGCGGGCACGCTTCTGATTGAAGCTTGCAAGAGCGTGGGCATCGAAGTGCCTTCGTTCTGCTACTACCCCAATCTATCTCTCCAAGGCGCTTGCCGCATGTGCCTGGTGAAGATCGAAAAAATGCCCAAGCTGCAGACCGCCTGCACTACGGTGGTCGGCGAAGGCATGGTAGTTACGACCGAGAGCGAAGAGATCAAGCAAGCTCGCAAGTCGATGCTCGAAATGCTGCTCGGCAACCATCCGCTGGACTGCCCGGTTTGCGATGCGGGAGGCGAATGCGAACTGCAGGACATGACGTTCTCGTACGGGGCCGCTGAGTCGAAGTTCATGGAGGCGAAGAACCACAAAGAGGAGCAGCAATGGTCCCCGGTGGTGTTCTTCGACCGGCCGCGCTGCATTCTGTGCTACCGCTGCGTCCGTGTTTGCGGCGAAGGCATGGATGTGTGGGCTCTTGGCGTTCAGAACCGCGGCGTCAGTTCGCTGATTGCACCTAATAAGGAAGATCACCTCGAATGCGAAGAGTGCGGTATGTGCATCGACATCTGCCCAGTCGGCGCGCTGACCTCGGGCGCGTACCGTTACAAGACCCGGCCGTGGGAAATGAACCACGTCGGCACTGTCTGCACGCACTGCGGTGATGGTTGTAAGACGACTTTGGGGGTACGCCGCTCCGACACGGGCATGGAGATTGTCCGCGGCGACAACCGCGACAAGAGCGGCACCAACGGCGATTTCCTGTGCATCAAGGGACGCTACGCTTTCGATTTCGCCAATCATGAAGAGCGGCTGAAACATCCGCTGATCCGCAAGAATGGCAAGTTGCATCCAGCAACATGGGAAGAAGCCTTCGAACTGGTCGGCAAGAAGTTCGCGGAAGTTCGTGACAAAGACGGAGGAGCGGCGATTGGCGTCATCGGTTCGACTCGTACCACAAATGAGGAAGCGTACCTGCTTTCAAAATTTGCGCGCACAGTGCTGAAGACGAACAACGTTGACCATCACCGCACCGCCGACTTCCCTGCCCTGGCTGCCGCGCTTCGTGGCAAGCCTGACTTGACTGCCAGCATGGCTGATGTTTTCACTGCACCGGCAATCCTCCTGATCGGGAACGATCCGACCGAACAGCATCCTCTACTCGCGTGGCAGATCCGAAACAATGTTCGGCTGCATAACGCGAAACTCTATGTGATCAATTCGGAATCGATCAAACTGCGGCGGCAAGCGACGAGTCTCACGCAAATTCCGAACGGAACAGAGGGAAAAGTAGTTGCGTTTTTGGCTGGCGACGACGCGGCTTTAGAGGGTGTAGCAGGTTCGGGCGGGTTGCCCGAACCTGACGGACGAATGCGTCCGTCCCTACACGAACTGCGCAACAAGCTTCGCTCCGAAGCGAATCTCGTCGTTATCTTCGGTTCCGAATTGCGCGGGAACGACATTACCAACCTTGTCTCATTTGGCACATCAAGGCAGGACGTGAAGTTCATTTGCCTTGCCGACTACTCAAATTCCCGCGGCGCGGCCGATATGGGGTTGTATCCGGATCTTACTGCCCGGATACCACGCGATCGAAGGTAGCAGTGAGTTCCAGGCGGAGTGGTCCGCGATTCCACAAACCCCGGACTCGATCTGGTAGGGATGGTGAATGCCGCGAAGGACGGGAAGCTAAAGGCGCTATATGTGGTTGGCTCAAATCCGATCGGGCGCCAGAGTATAGATCCATTTGCGTTCTCGAACAGCTTCGTCGTCGTGCAGGACATGTTTCTGACTGAGACTGCGGTGATGGCAGATGTAGTGCTTCCAGCCGCGAACGCCTATGAAAAATCCGGCTCGGTCACGAATACCACCGGCGATGTGCAACTGGTGAAGAAGGCCGGGGAAGTTTCAGGCACCAAACCAGATTTCGAAATGATCGTTCGCATCGCGGACGCGATGGGAGCCGACGTCCGCAAGCTGGTTCCGTTTGGCGGAGGCGTGCGCGCCGATATGGGACAGTCCCGCGGAGCGCAATCCGGCGAGGCGGACCGTCACTCGGTTTGGCTCGAGATGCAGGGGTTGGAGCCGAAGTTGAATCCGCTCGATCCCATGGCGATTCTGGATGAGATCCAGCGGCTTGTGCCGGGATACGACGTCTCACGCATGAATCTTCTGGCAGGCAACAGCGAGCACACTTCTCTCAGCAAGAGTGGTCCGGGAGCGGCACAGAAGCCCGAATCGATTGTGCCGGCGCTCGACGGCCTGTTCACGTCCGGCACGCTGGGACGCTACTCGCGTGCACTGAAGTCCGTCATGGAAAGTCACGAAGTCAAACCTGCCGAAGTCGCGGCAGACTGATCTCCTGATTTCACATTAACGCGGTTGTCGTAACGAGCTAAAGAGAGGAAGCTGCAGCGTTGCCAATCTGGATTTACATCCTGGCGTCGGTCATTAAGTCGGCACTGGTTCTCTTCGTGCTGCTGACGGTCGTTGCCTACACCGTTTGGCTCGAGCGCAAGGTCGTGGGACACATGCAGAACCGCTGGGGACCCACCCGCGTGGGACCGTTTGGCTTGCTGCAGCCTGCCGCCGACGGCATCAAGTTTCTGTTCAAAGAAGATCTGACGCCTCCGCATGTGTACAAGCCGCTGTATATTGCGGCGCCACTGATCGCCGTCATCTTTGCACTGACGTCGATCGCTGTGATTCCGTTCGGAAATTCGATCACGATTGGCGGATACAGCATTCCGCTGCAGATTACGGATGTCAACATCGGCTTACTGATGATTCTCGGCGTCACGTCTAGTTGGCGTTTATGGCGTGGCTCTCGCCGGATGGTCCTCCAACAACAAGTACTCACTGCTTGGCGGATTACGAGCCAGCGCACAGATGGTGAGTTACGAAATCTCTCTGGGACTGTCGCTGGTGGGCGTGCTGATTATGTCGGGCAGCTTCAGCCTGCGCGATATCGTCAACGCGCAAGGAGGACACTTCCTCGGATTCATCCCGCGCTGGAATATTTTTCCCCAGTTCATCGGATTCTTCTGCTACCTCATGGCGGCCTACGCGGAGACAAACCGCATCCCGTTCGATTTGCCGGAAGCCGAGACCGAACTCGTGGCTGGATATCACACCGAATACAGCGCGATGAAGTTTGCCATGTTCTTCATGGCCGAATACGCCAATATGATCACGGTGGCGTGCCTGGCGACGCTGCTGTTTTTTGGAGGGTGGCATGGGCCAATTGGGCGGACCGCCGATCGTGCAGGCGATCCTGCCGGTGTTCTGGTTTGCGGCCAAGATTTTCGGATTTCTCTTTTTGTACATCTGGGTGCGTGGCACTTTGCCGCGCTTCCGCTACGACCAGTTGATGGCGTTTGGCTGGAAATTTCTGCTGCCGCTCTCGCTGGTGAATTTGATTGGAACGGCTATTGCCGTGGCATGGTGAAAGAACAGTTTTCAGTACTAGTGGTGAACTAGTCTCGGTTTCGGGTCTTCTGGAGCAACGGGTCTCAAGTATTAATCTTCATGATTAGCGTTCATCTCATTTTGTTCTTGGCGTTCGGCGCCGTCTGCGTGGCAGGCGCGGTCAATCTTCTGGTGCAGAAACACCCGATCAATAGCGCCCTGTCACTGATCGCCGTGATGGCTGCACTGGCAGGAGAATATCTTCTTCTGGGAGCCGAGTTCGTTGCGGCCGTGCAGGTGATCGTTTATGCCGGCGCGATCATGGTGTTGTTCGTATTCGTCATCATGCTGCTTAACGCTGGAGTGGAAGACGAAACCAAGGGCAGCCGCGTTGCCCTGCTGTTCGGCGTTCCTGGGATGCTGCTGGGCAGTCTCCTGGTAGCGTGGGTCCTGCTCGAGCATTCCGGAACGGAGGCGGTCGCAGCCGGAGCTTTGCCGGGCGAGCCGCAAGCGATCGGGCAGCTTCTGTTCCACGAGTTCCTGCTGCCGTTTGAAATCACTTCGATCCTGATTCTGATTGCCATCATGGGGGCGGTGGTCCTTGCGAGCAAGCCGACCACGCCTGGGGGCGGCACCGCGCAGAAGGTGAGAGATTAATGGTCCCTCTTTCCTACTATCTCGTGCTCAGCGGAATCCTGTTCGCTTGCGGCGTAACTGGATTCCTGATCAAACGCAACATCATCACGATCTTCATGTCGATTGAGTTGATGCTCAATGGCGTCAACCTGTCGTTCGTGGCCTTCGCCGCACACTGGCATGTACTGGCCGGACAGGTATTCGTTTTCTTCGTAATGGTGGTCGCCGCCGCCGAGGCCGCAGTTGGACTCGCAATCATCATTTCCGTCTACCGGACGCGCGAAACGCTGAACGTTGACCAGGTGAATTTGCTGAAACTATGAGCGCAAGTCTAAATCTCTGGCTGATACCGACGTTGCCACTCGCAGGCGCCGCCATCAATGGCTTCTTGGGCAAGAAGTCCTCGCGGCGAGCGGTGACCACAGTTGGCTTGTTCTTTTCGGGCGCAGCGTTTGCATGGGCTCTGATTGTTGCACTCCGCTTCTCGTCGGTAAGCCTTCCCTACCAGGAGTTTCTGGCGCACTGGATCCGTTCCGGAAATTTTTCGGTCGATTTCGCGTTCTACCTCGATCAACTGTCGTTGGTCATGCTGATGGTTGTGACCGGGGTCGGATTTCTCATCCACATTTATTCCGTCGGCTACATGTGGGACGATCCGAGCTACTACCGCTTCTTTACCTATCTGAACCTGTTCATGTTTTTCATGCTGACGCTGATCCTGGCGAACAACTATCTGATGATGTTCATCGGGTGGGAGGGCGTGGGACTCGCGTCGTATCTGCTGATCGGATTCTGGTTTACAAAAGATTCGGCAGCATCGGCGGGCAAGAAAGCGTTCATCGTCAACCGCATTGGTGATTTCGGATTCCTCATCGGAATCTTTCTGATCATCCAGCATTTCGGATCTCTCACGTTTACGCAGGTGTTTGAGCAGGTACATCCGATGAGCGCGGAGACCGGCGGCGCGGGATTTCTTACCGCGATCGGAATCCTGCTAATGGTCGGAGCCTGCGGAAAGTCGGCCCAGATCCCGCTCTACGTCTGGCTTCCAGACGCGATGGAAGGCCCTACTCCGGTTTCAGCCTTAATCCATGCCGCGACGATGGTGACGGCCGGCGTGTACATGGTTTCCCGGTCGCATGCGATCTTCGAACGCGCTCCTGTTGCCCTCACGGTCGTTGCGATCATCGGCACGCTGACCGCCTTATTCGCGGCAACCATTGGCATCACGCAAACCGATATCAAAAAGGTTCTTGCCTATTCCACTGTTTCGCAGCTCGGCTACATGTTCCTGGCATGCGGTGTGGGCGCGTTCTCAGCAGGCATCTTCCACCTGATGACGCACGCCTTCTTCAAAGGACTGTTATTCCTTGCTGCCGGTTCGGTGATTCACGCCGTGGGTGGCGAGCAGGACATGCGGAAGATGGGCGGTCTTCGGACCTACATCCCGGCAACTTTCATCACCATGTTTGTCGGGACGGTCGCGATCGCCGGAATCCCGCCGCTGGCGGGCTTCTGGAGCAAGGACGAAATTCTCTGGAAAGCTTACCAGGCCAACTGGGTTTACTGGGCGTTCGGCGCGATCACGGCGCTGATCACATCCTTTTATATGTTCCGGCTGCTGTTCATGACCTTCTTCGGGGACTACCACGGTGTACAGGTTGACGATCATGGACGTGTGCACGCCGTTCACGGTGACGGCGACCACGGTCATGGTGAACCGCACGAGAGTCCGATGGTGATGCTCGTTCCCCTCATAGTGCTGGCCTTCCTGTCGCTGGTTGGGGGACTGGTTGGGATTCACAACGGATTCGAACATTTCCTCGAGCCGGTATTCGGTCCTGAGTTCCCGAGGAATATCACGGAGGGATCGGGCAACAGCGAGCTGCTGCTTATGCTTGTATCCGTTCTGTTCTCTTTTGCGGGAGCGATTCTCGCGTATGTCCTGTATCTTGCGAAGCCTGAGCTGCCGCAAAAGATCGCCACTTCCCTGGGTGGTTTTTACAAAGCCGTGGTCAACAAGTATTACGTCGATGAGGGTTACGCCCGGCTCTTCGTGAAACCGCTCGTGGATGGATCTACCGCCATTCTGTGGCAGGGTATCGACCGGAAAGTGATTGACGATACGGTTAACAACGCAGCAGATGGAGCGCGTCACGTGTCGGACGAAGTGCGCCACATGCAATCCGGGAATGTGCGTTCGTATGCAGGCTGGATCGCGGCGGGCGCCGCCATCGTGATTGCATACATGGTATGGCGAGGGGTAAGCCAATGAAAGGGAGTGGTCTCGACTCGATGATCCTCTCGCTGGTGACATTTGCGCCGCTTGCCGGAGCGCTGCTGCTGGTTCTGTTTCCACGGCGCGACCGCGACATCCGCATTTTCTCGTTGGTTGTGTCGCTGCTCACGTTCGTGCTGTCACTGCATCTGCCAGTGCATTTTCATCGTGGGCAGTCGGGTTTTCAGTTCGAAGTTGACACCGCGTGGATCTCGACTCCGAATATTCACTACCACATGGGGATCGACGGAATTTCCCTGTGGCTGGTGGTGCTGACGACCTTTCTGACGCCGCTATGCGTGCTGATTTCGTGGAAGTCGATCCATGACAGGGTGAAAGAATTTTTCATCCTGCTGCTGATTTTGGAGACCGCGCTGATCGGCGTCTTCACGTCGCTTGATCTCTTCCTCTTCTACTTCTTCTGGGAAGCGACGTTGATCCCGATGGCGCTGCTCATCGGTGTCTTCGGGCATGACCGCAAGGTCTACGCCGCAGTGAAGTTCTTCATGTACACCATGATTGCATCGGTGTTCATGCTGGCGGCAATTTTGTGGCTGTATGCGCAGACCCACAGCTTTGATTTCGCGACGATCCGGGATCAGATTGCGCAGGGCAACGTCGCGAACTTCCCTGCCGCGGCCCAGTGGCTTTTCCTTGGATTTTTCATCGCATTCGCGGTGAAGGTACCGTTGTTCCCATTTCACACGTGGCTGCCAGATGCGCACGTTGAAGCTCCTACGGCCGGGTCTGTGCTCTTGGCGGGAGTGCTGCTGAAGATGGGGACGTACGGCATGCTGCGGTTCAATCTCGGCCTGTTTCCTGAGCAAGCCCGGCGCAATGCACCGTGGGTCATGACTCTCGCTCTCATCGGAATCATTTACGGTGCGCTGGTGGCGATGGTGCAGCCGAACATGAAGAAACTGATCGCGTACTCTTCGGTCAGCCATCTAGGATTCGTGGTGTTAGGAATTTTCAGCT
Organism: uncultured Acidobacteriota bacterium; assembly: GCA_963801895.1. Lineage (GTDB taxonomy): Bacteria > Acidobacteriota > Terriglobia > Terriglobales > Acidobacteriaceae > Sulfotelmatobacter. The sequence goes on from CAWDGM010000001.1 coordinate 29,853, forward strand.
TCACGACGTCGGGATTGAATGGCGCTATGTTCGTCATGCTGGCTCACGGAATCTCGACCGGCGGTCTCTTCATGCTGGCCGGAATTCTGCACGAACGCCGGCATACCTACGAGATCAGTGAGTTCGGTGGGTTGGCGTCGACGATGCCGGTGTACGCAACTTCGTATCTCGTGATCTTGCTCGCTTCGGTAGGGCTACCGCTACTCAATGGATTCATCGGTGAGTTTCTTGTGTTGAACGGCGCGTTTCAGGCAAAACCGATTTATGGAATTCTCGCCGCGACCGGGGTGATCTGGAGCGCATGTTATCTGCTCTGGATGTTTCAGCGTGTGTTTTATGGCAAGGTGATGCATCCCATCAACAATTCCTTGGCGGATATGCTGGGATTCGAGAAGGCGGCTGTCTGGCCTTGTGCCGTAGCGGCTCTCGTGATGGGAGTTGCACCCATCCTTTGGCTGGCTGCGATTGATCCGGCAGTGCAAGCGGCTCTTACTCCCTTCACGCAAGTCGTAAGCAAGGTGGTGGGACCGTGAGCGTTCTTCTCGCACAGATGCAGATCATTCCCCAGGGGGCAGACTACGTCCGGATTCTGCCGGAGTTGATTCTGTCGATTTTCGGCATCGTGGTGATGGTGCTGGATCCTCTCGTGGATGAGGAAAAGAGCCAGAAAACTCTGGGATTGATCGCTTTGGGGGGGAGTATCGTCGGGCTGATTTCCACGTGGTTCATGGCTCAATCTCCCGGACTCGCGTTTTCGAACTCGGTGCGTATCGACAGCTTCAGCATCTTTTTCACATTTTTAGTCATTGCGATTTCCGCCGTCGTGATTCTCAGCTCTTTCGAATACATGGCGGTGCAGCGGATACGGGCAGGTGAGTACTATGCCCTGATTCTGTTCGGCACGGTCGGTATGGCATTGATGTCGTCGGCTGTCGAACTGGTACTGATCTTCATCGGGTTGGAGATTTCGTCGATCTCTACGTACGTTTTAGCAGGCTTCCGCCGCAACGAGGCTGCGAGCAGCGAATCGTCTCTGAAGTACTTCCTGCTGGGTTCGTTCGCGACCGCTTTCTTCCTGTACGGCGTCGCGTTAATGTTCGGGGCTACAGGATCGACGAACATCGACATCATCTCCCAGAGACTGCAATCCACTCCGGTGGGACTGCTGGTCTACACCGCGATGGCGCTGATGTTCGTCGGACTCGGATTCAAGGTCGCTGCCGCACCGTTTCATGTCTGGACGCCCGACGTATACGAAGGCGCTCCGGCGCCGATCGTCGGCTTTATGTCAACGGCTCCGAAAGCTGCGGCCTTCGCCGTGTTGCTGAGAGTCGTTTTCGCGATCAATGCGCCGGGGCGTTTTTGGTTCTTGTGGATGGCGGCGGCCCTGTCGATGACGCTAGGCAATGTCGGGGCTCTCGTTCAGAACAACATCAAGCGGCTACTGGCGTATTCGTCGATCGCACATGCCGGATACATGCTCGTAGCTTTTGCGATGATCACGCCCGACGACTCGGCAACTGGAATTTCCGCCGCTATGTTCTACACGGCCGCCTATGCGGCGATGAACGTTGGCGCGTTTGCCGTGGTCAGCCACTTCGCGAACGCGGGAGAGCGCTACGTAACGCTCGAAGACTACGAAGGACTCGGACGCTCGTCCCCGCTGCTGGCGGCGACACTCACGATTTTCTTGCTCTCACTGATTGGCATTCCCATGACGGGCGGGTTCTTCGCGAAGTTCTATGTGTTCAGCGCAGCGCTGAAGGCGAATCTCGTGTGGCTCACGCTCATCGGCTTGGTTAATAGTGCAATCGGGGCCTATTACTACCTTCGCATCATTGTCGTCATGTATATGCGCGAAGCGCGCAAGGAAGTCCCCGTGACAACCATTTCGTTCGGCACGGGGACTGCCCTCGCCATCAGCGTAATCGCGACGCTGTACCTCGGGCTCATGCCCAATCGCGTTCTGGGCGTTTCGCAGCATTCCGCGCAGGTTCTGCTACCCCAAACGGTACCTTCGAACGCTGCGGAAATAGCACCTTCTCCCGATCATTTGCAACAATAATTTTGTTGTGGAAATCCTCATTAACCGATTTGACAATCATGCGGACTCGCGTGCATCATGTGGGCACTAAGATCAATCAGTTCTCCCCTCTTTGAGAACTGAGGGCGGTGTGGAGGAGAGCAAATGTCCAACCTAGTTCGCAGGCTGTGGTCGGAAGATTCGGGACAAGACATCGCGGAATACGCTGTCATGTTGGCTGTAATTCTGGTTCTGGTCGTGGGGACCGTCCGCTTGATTGGGTCGAATGCGAACAACGCATTCTCAAGCGTAGCAAGCTCTCTGCAGTAGTGGTTGATTGAACATCGGGAAAGTGAGTTCGTTGGTTACAGCGTGATCTCTATGACAAGATTTACTTCAGGCGTCCCGTTTGCCGCTTATTACCGATTTACTCGGTCAGCGGCTGCGGAGCTGCTTGGAGCGAAGATGGCCAATAAGGCCGGTTAGACGCAACAAGTTCAGATTCGCACGCCGCGATCAAATAGATCGCGGCTTTTGTTTTTCTTGGCACAATAGACAAGGAGAAAACTTTCATGATCGTCAACATGTCAGAAAAGGCCACCGAGCAGGAGATCAACCACATTATCGATCGCATCCGCGAAGCCGGCTACCAGCCTCACGTCACGCGCGGCACGGAGCGCACCATTGTCGCCGCAGTGGGCAGCGGACGCCGTCACGAAATCGAAGCCCTGCTCGTAGCCCCCGGCGTCGATAACGTTGTGGCGATCGCTCAGCCATTCAAGCTTGTGAGCCGCCAGGTGCATCCCGAACGCACGATCGTGAAAGTGGATGGTATTGCCATCGGCGGACCTGATGTCGTCGTCATTGCCGGACCGTGTTCCGTGGAGTCTCGAACCCAGTTGATGGATACTGCCCATGCTGTGAAGCGGGCAGGGGCGACGATGCTGCGCGGCGGCGCGTATAAGCCTCGGACCTCGCCGTACGACTTCCAGGGACTTGGCATCGAGGCGCTGAAGATTCTCAGCGAAGCCAAGAAAGAAACAGGATTGCCAGTCATCACCGAAGTGATGAGCACGGAGGATGTCGACGTCATCTGCGAGCACGTGGATATGCTGCAAATTGGCGCACGTAACATGCAAAACTTCGCCTTGCTGCGTCGGCTTGCCACCGTCAAAAAGCCAGTGCTCCTGAAGCGTGGACCTTCAGCAACGGTCAAGGAATGGCTGCTGGCGGCGGAGTACTTGCTTTCAGGAGGCAATCATGACGTCGTCCTTTGCGAACGCGGCATAAAGACCTTCGAAACGGAGATGCGGAATACTTTTGATTTGGCCGCGGTCGCCCTGGCCCGTGATCTGTCGCATCTGCCGGTGATAGCCGACCCGTCGCATGGCACGGGCAAGCAGAGCCTGATCGCTGCCGTTTCGCGGGCTGCGGTTGCGGTCGGAGCGGATGGGCTGATCATCGAAGTGCATCCCTGCCCGGAGCGAGCTCTTTCGGACGGGGCGCAGTCGCTGGACTTCGCGGGCTTCGGCAATGTGATGCGCGCATTGGCAGAACCTTTGCGCAAGACGGCAGTCCTTTCCACCCCCCTGCACGCAGCGGTTTAATACTTACTCGAAGTCGAGGATGGTGATGGCATTTGCGTCTGTAACGCGGCTGCGGGTTCGATCTTTAGGATTCATGCCTGCTTTCTTGTGGTATACGCTTCGCAGTCAGCGGCAGGTCGTGCGCGCTGCAGGATTCATGGGCGGCCGGCTGCTCGTCGACTCCCACCGGACGTATTGGACTTTGACAGTGTGGGACACCGAGCAGAACATGAAGAAGTTTCGCGGGGCGGGAGCGCATTCAAAAGTCATGCCGAAGCTCGCGAACTGGTGTGACGAGGCTGGGTATACGCATTGGATGCCTTCGTCGGATGATGTACCGACATGGGAAGAGGCCTACGAGAAGATGGTCTCGGATGGAAAACTATCCCGTGTGATCCATCCCTCTCCGGATCATACGAATCGACAATTTGCGAAGCCACGTTTGAGCCCGCCCATCGGGCAAAGCCTGACACCATCCAGATCGTGATCCACGGCCATCGCAACGGCTTAAACATGCCTAGGGTGTGAAGATGCTGCATTCGCGGCCCGCCTTGCATGGTTCAAGATGCCTTGACGCGCAGTAAAGCGGGGCTTATGATGGCGAACAAAAGACGAATCCAATGTCCTCCCTGCCATTGCTTCCTCATTCCGGTTCTCGCTCGCTGGTTGGCATCGCCCGATTGGCGTCCGAGGGCGAGACTCTGCGCGAAGGCCACAACGTGGAATATTTCACCCTGTCCACAAAATCCTTACTCAACCGCTGCGTGAGCAACCGCCAGATGCCGTTCACCTGGACCATCAATCCCTATCGTGGCTGCGAATTCGGGTGCAGGTATTGCTACGCTCGGTATACCCACGAGTTTATGGAGATGCGCGACGGCATGGAGTTCGAACAGAAGATCTACGTCAAGCAGCATGCTGCCGGTCTTCTGCGCCACGAACTGCGCAGAGTCAAGCGCCATGAGTCGGTCGCACTCGGCACTGCCACCGACCCCTACCAGCCCGCCGAGCGTCGCTACGAAGTGACGCGCGCGATTCTCGAAGAGTTTTCGCTCCATCGTGGATACGAACTGGGCATCGTCACCAAATCTGACATGGTTGTTCGTGACCTCGATGTGCTGCAACGGGTCGCACAAACTAACAAGCTTTCGATCAACATGACCATCACCACGCTGGATAGTAGTCTCGCGCGGATTCTCGAGCCTCGCGCTCCGCGTCCCGACCTCCGGATCGAGGCTGTTCGCGCCATGGTGAAAGCAGGCCTGCGTGTCGGCATCAGTTGCTCGCCGGTGATTCCCGGCATCACCGACTCCCCGAAAGATCTGGAATCACTGATTAAAGCCGCCGCGGATGCCGGGGCCGACTACGTCTTTGCGAATCCTCTATTCCTCAAGCCCTGCTCGGCCGCTGTTTTTCTGCCGTTCCTTGAACAGCACTTCCCGCATCTCGCGGGCAACTACCGCCAGCGCTATCAGGATCGTGCTTTCCTGCCGGCCGCCTATGGCAAACGCCTTTCCCAGCTCGTAACTCGGCTCCGCGAGAAGTACAAAATGACTCGTGCCACCCGCCGCGACAGCTCAAGCTTTGCTACCAAGTGGCCAGTACAGGCATTCGACGAGCAACTGAATTTGTTCTAGATGCGGTCGGTGGCCTGAGGCCTGAAGCGTGAAGCCTGAAGTCGAAGTCCGACGCCTGGCGCCTGACGCCTAGGAGCCAATGCTGCAACAACCAATCTTCTATAATCAAAACTGACCGCAAATGGCGACCGCCTCTCAACCCACCGGACAAGCTCCCGCTCAGCCCATTTCATTCGGAATGCGCGTGCAGAAGTTCTGGCAGCGCGTCACCGATGGACTCGAGGTCAGCCAGCTCTGGTCCCAGTTTGAATCCGAAGCCCGCACCAGCTACCGCCTCTACTCCAAAGATGTCGCCGCGAAAACGCCCGAGGGATTGACCGATCACGGCCGGCACATTCACGTCGTCAGGGAATTCTTCTGGGCTGTATTCGAGAAACTCTCTCCCGCTCGCCGGGTACTGTTGCTGGTTTCTCTCGTTTTGCTGATCATCCCGCGCAGTGCTTTCGAATATACGGGTAAGGGTGGTAAGGTCTACGCGATTGAGTTCGACCTGCATTTCTGGGCGGCCCTGGTCCTTCTTTTATTGCTGATACTCGAGATTGCCGATCGCGTGGTCATGAAACGCGACTTGCAGATCGCGCGGGAAATTCAAACCTGGCTTCTGCCCGGGGCGCCGCCTCAGATTCCCGGTCTTGCGATCGCCTACGCCACGCGCCCGGCAAATACCGTCGCAGGCGACTACTATGATGTCTTTCCGCGCCCCGGAAGGTCCGGCGAAGACAATCGCGTCGTTCTCGCCGTCGCCGACGTCGCAGGCAAGAGTATTCCTGCCGCCATGTTGATGGCTACGTTCCAGGCCAGCCTCAAGACCTTGTCCACTGCACAGGTCGCGCTTCCCGAGCTCGCGTCCAACATGAATCGCTACGCCTGCACGAACAGCCAGGGCGGACTTCGATTCACAACTGCCTTCCTGTCCGAGTACGATCCGTTGACCCGCACCCTCGACTACATCAACGCGGGACACAACAACCCCATCCTTCGCCGCGCCAGCGGCTTGATCGAGCGTTTGGATATCGGGGGCTTGCCCTTCGGAATTCAACCTGACGTGCAATACGAGTCCGCTAGAGTCACGCTTGCGCCCGGAGACTGGCTCATTATCTTCACCGACGGATTGGTTGAAGCAGAAAACGTTCGCCAGGACGAATATGGCGAAACCCGGCTTCTCGCGGCCATTGAAAGTTACAAATCAGTCGAACCCAGCGAGATGCTGCAGCGACTGATGGCAGAGCTCGATCTCTTTGTAGGAAACACTCCGCAGCACGACGACGTCACCTGCCTGTTAATAAAGTCGGAATAGTCGCTGCTACGCTTCTTTGTCACTCTCGTCTGCAATACCAATCTTCGACAGCCGGTAACGCAGAGCGTTCCGCGATAGTCCGAGCAGTCGCGCCGCCTGGCTCTTGTTGCCGTTCGCCCGGCGCAGCGCCTCCTGCACCATCTCATCTTCCCACTGCTCGAGTGTCATCCCATCCGGCAAGAAACCGTGCGCGTCGTTCGAGTTTTTCGCCGGTCGCGTGTCCAGGTGAATGTCTCCTGCTTCCAGCGTCGCTCCTTTGGAAAGAGCGCACGCTCGCTCCACAATGTTCTGCAATTCCCGGACATTACCGGGCCAGTGATAACTGACTAGTATCTGCATGGCCTGCGGGCTGATGCCGTCAATCTCCTTGCCTGACTCTCCCGAGAAGCGTGTGATGAACAAGTTCACCAGGTCAGGAATATCTTCTTTGCGCTCGCGCAACGGAGCGATATCGATCGGCACCACGTTCAACCGGTAGTAGAGATCTTCGCGGAACGTACCTTGCTCCAGCGCCTCTCGCAGGTCCCGGTTAGTCGCTGCGATCAACCGTACGTCGACTTTCACCGTCTTCGTTCCGCCCAGCCTCTCGAACTCGCGCTCCTGCAACACCCGTAGCAACTTCACCTGCGTCGCCGGGGGTACGTCGCCAATCTCGTCTAGAAATAATGTTCCCTTGTCCGCCAGTTCGAACTTGCCGGGTTTACTCGCGACCGCCCCAGTGAACGCGCCCTTCTCGTATCCAAATAGTTCACTCTCGAGCAAGTTTTCCGGAATCGCCGTGCTGTTGATCTTCAAAAATGTTCCCGACGCGCGCCGCGATTTCTCGTGGATCGCCCGGGCCACCAGGTCCTTGCCTACACCGCTTTCACCGCCGAGCAAGACGGTAGCGTTCGTCGGAGCAACGCGTTCAACGGTCGCCAGCACCTCCTGCATCTTGGGGCTGCGCGCGACAATATTCGGGTGCGAATAGCGCTTGCCCAACGCCTCTCGCAATGAGCGGTTTTCTTCTCTCAGATTGTGGACATCGAGTTCCTTGTGGATTACCAGCCGCATTTCCGTCAGCGAAAAGGGCTTCAGGACGTAGTCGCTCGCCCCCGCCTTCATCGCATCCACGGCGGTCTCCACGCTGCCGAAGGCCGTCATCACCACCACCGGAAGCGTCGCATTTTGACTTTTGATGGCCTGAAGAAATTCAAGGCCATTCATTCCTGGAAGTTTGAGATCAGTGAGCACGAGATCGACTGGACTCGCGCGCAGCAATTTAAGGCCTGTCTCCGCATCTCCTGCCGACAAGGTCGTGAAGCCGTCTTCGCCGAGATTCAACTCGAGCAGACGTCTCATCTTGGCCTCATCTTCCACGATCAGAATCGATGGCATGAATTCCCGGTGACCTCGGCGCTACGAAATAACAAGATGCTCATTGCTCAATGCCGCAGTTCCTTCTCCCACCGCGGGAAAGAACATCACAAAGCAAGCTCCATGCGTTTGCGACATTCCATTCCCATCCGAAGGATTCTCGACGCGAATTGTCCCGTGATGTCCGTCAATAATCTTCGATACGATCGACAGGCCAAGTCCCACCCCCGTTTTCTTTGTCGTCACGAACGGATTGAATATCTGCTCCCGCAACTCAGGAGAGATTCCCGGACCGGAATCCGCAATTCGCACCTCGACTCCGTCCAGCATTTGCCCGTCCCGCGTTCGTTGCCGGGCGCGTGTCGCCGTGACACGCAGTTGTCCGCCCGTCGCGCTCATGGCGTCGTATGCGTTCTGAATGATGTTGAGAAATGCCTGCTCCACCAACCCTTCATCCAACGGAACCGGCGGAAGGTTCGCCGCATATTCTTTCGCGACCCGCACCGGCTCGCCCTTCCACAGTTGCGCCACATCATTCAGCGCGCGATCCAGCACCGTCGCAATGTCCTGAGGCGCCAGGTCTGCGTGGAGTGGCCGGGCAAAATCAAGAAACCGCGTCACCAGTGCGCTCAGCCGGTTCGTTTCGCTCAAAATATATCCCGCCAGCTCCGTCGCCAGCGGGTTGTCATCCGGCAGCTTCTGCTTCAGCATTTCCGCGGAGCCTTTGATCACGCCCAGCGGATTCCGTATCTCATGCGCCAAGCCTGCCGAAAGTTGCCCCAACGCTGCTAGTCGCTCCGACCGCCTCGCTTCCGCCTGTGCTTGCTCCAAACGCCGGTTCGTCTCCGCCAGCGTGCTCGCCAATACCTGCAGTTGCTGCGTCTGTCGTCGATTCTCAACCACAAAGCGATTGACCACCACGGCAGCCAAAAAGAAAAAGAGAACGCGGATCGCCAGTAGTGCGTAGTTTTCTTCCGTAATGTCGTATTCCTGCAGCGCAGGATATAGGTACGAACAATAAAAAGCGGAGGCGAGGGCGGTCCAGAACATGGTCGCCAGCGGACCGAAATATTCCGCCGCAGTCATCACCGGCAAGAAATAAATCGGCCAGTAACTGCTGTTGATGCTGATCTCGCCCGTGTGATCGACCAGAAGCGTCGCCAGCCCAATCTTCAAAAGAACAACGTAGGCCGGCCCCCGCCGCGGAGTACGACCGATCAGCCAGCCTTCCGACAGCTGGAGGATTCCGAAAGCGAGCAAGATGGCTTGCTTGTGGGGCTCCTGCACAGGCGGCACCAGTGCCAACCCCATAAGGAAGATCAGCCACAGCAAATCCATCCAGTTGATGTTCGGCCGCTTTTCAGTCATTTTGTTGTTGTCGCGACTGTACACAAAAAACTACGCCGGGAGTGGATGCGCCTCTCCCGGCGTTGGCTGCTGAGTTATTCGTTCGCCAGCATCTCATGCGAACCGTATCACACCGCAAGGTGCCAGCGTCAAACCTTACTTCTTCGGCTTGTCCTGCCTCTGCTCAGGTTGCCGGGACGGCTGTTGTCTCGGCTCCGGAGCGCGCGCTTGTGGCGGAGGCGAAGCCGGCCGCTGTTCGTGCCACTGGTTGAACTTTTGCTCCTGTTGCCGTTCCTGCTGCGGAGTTCGCTCCTGCACCGGAGGCGTCGGTCTTACCAGCGGATTTGTCTCCGTCGGCGTGCGTCGCGTCTCCTGCTGCGATTCGCGGAAGCCGCGATCCGGTTGCCGCATTCGATTCTGCGGAGCCTGCTCCGCCTGGTTCTGCTGCTCGACCGTCCGGTTCCCCGGTTGCGCGTCGCGGTTCTCCGTTGCAGCATTGCGATTCTCGGTCGCCGCATTTCCCTGCTGCTCGTACGTGCGCGGCTGCGTCTGCGGCATCTGCCGCACCTGGTTGTTGCCGCCGTTGTTATTGGTGCCGTTTGGCGCAGTGAACGGTCGGAAGCCATCCTGCCCCTGCTGCGGCCTTCCTTCCTGGTTCACCTGCGCCGGCCGCGTCGGACCAGCCGGGCGCACCAGAACCCCACCGTTCAGGTGTCCGCCAGCTTGCGCCTGCCGGGTCTCGATCGGCCGCGGAAGCGCCGGGGGCGTCCTCACCGCAACCACCGGCCGGCTGAGAACTGCCGCCGGAGGTCGCACATTCACCGGACGTCCCGCTCCAACCACGCTGGTACGGATCGGTTCCGCATTCGCCATGTGGCTGATGGGTGCCGAAACAAGTTCCCTCTCATCCACACGCATCACATTTCTCGCCACTGGCCGTGCGTTCACGAACGTGTCATGCGAAACTACCGTCACGCCATTGTTCACTCGCTGGTTTACATACGTCACGTTGTTGATGGTCGTGCTCTTGTTCACGATCACCGTGTTGTAAACGTTCGTCACCTTCGTGACATTCACCGTCGTATTGGTGGTGTTGACGTTGTTCACGTATCCGCGGCTCACTCGGTATCCCGGAACAAAGACCTCTCCAGGAGCCAGCGGAAACCATCCCACGCCAACGCCGACTGAGAAGTGAAATCCCGGTCCACCGCCGACGAATGCCACCAGCGCAGGAGCCCACACCGGACGCACAACCACAGGCCCCGGCACCCAGTACCATCCACCGGTCACGAACGCCCAGCGTCCGTAGTGGAATGGCGCGAAGCCCCACGGCTCGTCCTCGACCCAAGTCCATCCCCAGGGCCCAACATATGCCCAATGCCCGTACCGGTAAGGCGCCCATCCCGCAACGATTGCTCTCGGACGCCAGCACGGTCCATAGCCGGCGACATAGTTCCAGTCGCCGTACTCGTCAAGATCCTCGTATCCCGTCATTTCACGGGAAACATAGTTCGCGGAATCCGCTCGGTCTTCGCGCTCGTCGCGGTCAAAGGCCCATTTGTCAAAATCATCGCGTCTGGGAAGCTGGCCCAGATCGTAGTCCAGATGATCTTCGTTTCCCGTGAACGTCGCCGACTGGTTCGCAACCACGGTATAAGTAAGGCCCCCGCCGGTCACGCGCCCGCGTCCGTGCCACACGGTGGTGATGGTCTGGCTGCCGTCTTCGCTCACATCGACGCGATACTCGCCCGGCTGAAGCAAAGTGAAGGCGGTGTTAGGAGTATCGACCTCATAAGCGTCATCGTCATCGATATGCCGCACTCGCAAAATCAGCGAACCCTGCGCCAGCCGAATCTGCGTAGTGCGGTCGTCTAGTGCCAGAAACGTGATTCCGGTCTTCGATCCCAAACGGATCGCCGCTGAACCCACATGAACTTCTGCGCGGGAATTCTCATCGGCCCACAAGTCGTCCCCGCTCACCATCGGACGGTTGGGTACAGCCGTTACCCAGTCATCTTCCCCTGCCGGGCGGAATGAAACCGATCCCTGCGAATAGTTGAGCCGTCCAACGCGTCCCGGAGGGTCCTGCCCCTGAGCATCGTCGTCGTCATCTTGTGCTCTGGCTATGGTGGAAAGCTGCAGAACAAGGACAAAGCTTGCGAGTAGCGCCATCCAGGACCACAACTTGTGCGTTTTCATAGTCTCTTTCCAAAGGACAATCGTTGAATCCCGATCTTACCCTCGTAGTCTCTAAACACGATAGAGACGGTTTAGTTTCTTGGCGGGAAGAATATGAAACAAAGGGAGTTAAAGCCGATTCAAAGGCCTCGATTTGAGGCCCATCCCGCCCGCGTCATATTGCGAACAGGATGGGGTTTTTACGAACGGAACCTCACACTCCCCTCAATTTTTCATCTTGGGTCGCGCACAGGCATCCACGATCTTCTTCGGATCGATCGCGTCCTTATCCACCTGCTCTTCCTTGATCTTTCCATCTTTCCCGATCAGGAAGTTCACGCGGCGAGGCGCCTGATATTCGTCTTTGTAGATTCCGTACTCTCGGGTGGTTTTGCCGCCCCAATCGCTCAACAGCGGGAAGGTAACTCCAATTTGGTCGGCGAAGGCTTTATTGGCGAATGCACTATCCATGCTCACACCCAGGACCTGGGTGTCGGCTGCTTCCAGCGCTTTCAAGTTCTGCTGGAAGTTTTTCATTTGCTGCGTTCAACCACCGGTAAAGGCGAAGACGTAAAACGCGACAACGACATTCTTCTTTCCCCGGTAGTCACTTAACTTCACGTCCTTCAGATCGTTCCCATCGAAGAACTTCAACGTGAAGTCAGGAGCGACATCACCGACTTTCGGCATGCTCGAGGCCTGGTTGTTCGCCTGGGCGAGCGCCGGAGCGGCCGAAGTCACTAAGCCGGCGAACAGTAAAACTGTCGCCAGCAGGCTTGCACTTCCATTTTTCATTAGCTTCCCTCCCACGGGAGCGTTAACTTGAGGATACCCCGCCTTCAGCTCTCGGTAAACGGCCCAAATGTAAAAGAATGAATGCACTGCCCGGGATGCTCCGCGGTAACCCTGATCGCACCTTTCACGTTGCTCATACCGGGCGTAAACAGTACATTGCATTCAAAGCAGGTTTCCGCGACGCGGCGGATTCAGCTTGTGACCGGCATGGGCCTCGCCACACTAAACGACATCTTCTTTTCCGTTCTGGATCGCAACTCGGACCGGGTCATGCTTCACCGCGACTCGGGAAAATGGCTTCCGATCTCGTCCCGTGAAGTCGGCCGCAATGTCGCCCGAACGGCTCAGGTCCTCCGAGCCTGGGGCATTCGCCCCGGAGATCGCATCGCCCTGCTTAGCGAGAACCGTCCAGAGTGGCCAACAGCCGACATGGCGTGCCTGCTGCTCGGCGCCGTAACGGTTCCCCTCTACACCACGCTCACTGCAGAACAAACTGCCTTCGTGCTGAACGACTCAGGCTCCCGCGCGATCATCGTCTCGTCCAGTCAGCAACTGCACAAAGTTCTTTCGGTTCTTTCCCAGACTCGGATCGAAAAGATCATCGTCATGGACGACCTCGAACTCGTCGGCGATCTGGCGCCGTTTGTCGACCGCTGCGTTCCTATGAAGCGGATCACTAGCCAGGGCCCCGAGACCATCACTCCCGAAATCGATAAAATTGCGCGCTCCGTCGTCCCCGATGACTTGGCCACCATTGTCTACACTTCCGGCACGACCGGAAATTCGAAGGGCGCCAAGCTCACCCATGGAAACATCACTTCGAATCTTCTCTGTTCCCTGCTCGGATTCGACATGCATCCCGGACTGGTCAGCATCTCGTTCCTTCCGCTGTGCCACATCACCGCGCGTCATGTTGACTTTGCCATGCTCTATCACGGTGTCACGCTCGCCTATTGCTCATTCATCGAGCGTTTGCCGGAGGCTTTGCGCGAGGTGCAGCCGTCTCTTTTTGTCGCTGTGCCGCGCGTTTACGAGAAGATTTACGCCCAGGCCGAATTGAAGGCCAAGGGATTTCCGAAGCGCGCGATCTTTGACTGGTCGCTCTCCGTCGGACGCAGGCACAAGCGGGAAGTTCTCGCAGGCCGAACTCCCTCATCGCCCATCTGGAAACTGGCCAACAAACTGGTATTCAGCAAGATTCGCGAAGGTATGGGCGGACGCGTCGAAACCTTCATCTCCGGCGGAGCTCCCTTGGGGCGCGAACTGGCGGAGTGGTACGCGTCCGTAGGCATCCGCATTCACGAAGGCTACGGCCTCACCGAAACCTCCCCCGTCATCGCGCTCAATACGCCCGCGAGACATCGCATCGGCACCGTGGGTAGGATTATGCCGAACCTCGACGTCCGCATTGCGGAAGACGGAGAAATCCTGGTCCGCGGGCCATCCATCTTCAAAGGCTACTGGAACCGTCCCGACGAAACGAACGCCGCGTTTGACGGCAGCTGGTTCAAGACAGGCGACATCGGCAACATCGACGCCGACGGATATCTCTCAGTTACCGATCGGAAGAAAGATCTCATCAAGACGTCGGGCGGCAAGTTCATCGCACCACAGCCCATCGAAAACGCGCTGAAGTTGAATCCCCTGATTGGAATCGCCGCGATCCTCGGGGATCGCCGCAAATTTCCCTCCGTCATAGTCTCCCCGAATTTCACCCTGCTGGAAGAATGGGCGCGAACCAATGACATCCCATTTCACTCGCGCGCCGATCTCGTAGCGAATTCCAAGGTTCAGGGCCTCTACGAAGGAATCGTCGAGAACGTGAATCAGGGTCTCGCTCGCTTCGAAAAGTTGAAGCGAGTCATGATCGTCCCCGATGAATTCACCCCCGACAACGGCGCCCTCACCCCAACCATGAAGCTGCGCCGCCGCGTAATCGAAGACCGTTACCGCGCCCAGATCGACGAGCTCTACACCCAAGCCGAAGCCGCCACAGTCCCATAACACGAGTCCTGTCATGCTGAGCGCAGCGTGAGGAGAGCAAAGGGATCCTCACTGGAGTCGAAGCATCCCTCCCCTCACCGCACTCCATCCACGGGTATCACTCGCATGAGAGAACGCCTTAAGCACACTCGCTCGACTTTTCATTACAATAAGTCCATGTCGGACTCATTAATCATTGCCGGACGTTCCTTCCGCTCCCGGCTGATCGTTGGCACGGGTAAATACAAATCCTTTCAGGAAACAGCACGCGCCCTCGAAGCCAGTGGCGCAGAGATGGTCACGGTCGCGGTGCGCCGCGTGAATCTCGATCGAAGCAAGGAGTCGCTGCTCGACTACATAGATTCTAAGAAATACTTTCTGCTTCCCAACACCGCCGGATGCTTCACGGCCGACGAAGCCATTCGCGCGGCACGCCTCGGTCGCGAAGTAGGACTGTCAGATTGGGTCAAACTCGAAGTGATCGGCGATCAGGCGACGCTTTATCCCGACGTGCAGGCTACGCTCGAAGCCACTCGCGTGCTAGTCAAGGAAGGGTTCACGGTGCTTCCCTACACCTCAGACGACATCGTATTTGCGAAGCGCCTGATCGATGCTGGAGCATCCACCATCATGCCTTTGGGGGCGCCGATCGGCAGTGGTATGGGAATTCAGAATCAGGCTCACATCCGCATCCTGCGCGAGATGATCACCGGAGTTCCCCTGATCGTCGACGCGGGAGTAGGCACAGCTTCGGACGCAGCCATTGCGATGGAACTTGGAGCCGACGCGGTCCTGATGAATACGGGAATTGCAAACGCCCAGGATCCCGTGCTCATGGCCGAAGCAATGAAGCACGGAGTCCTCGCAGGACGCCAAGCGTATTTGTCAGGGCGCATGGCAAGGAAACTGTATGCGACGGCCAGTTCCCCATTGGAAGGTGTGGTCCGCTAACGGGATGAGGCTTGGTTTTCCTTCGTGAAGCTTCGTGCCCTTTGTGGTAAATGCTTTTGAATATCTCGAATAAGAAAGGGCGGCCGAAAGGCCGCCCTTTGAATCATCTATCTTGCTTCAAAGCATCTTCGCGCTGTCGACGTGGATCGAATCACCCTTCATCGTTCCCGTCACGGCCACATGATGTCCTTCATGTCCCTTGAGAGCATCAGGATTGTCGACCATCAGAATCTTCTGATCGCCATCGGTGACCACAACCATCTTTGCGCCCGCTGCCAGGCACTTCTTGGTGCATGCTTCGGCCTTCTCGTTCGCACCCTTTGCGCCACATTTATCGTCGCTTATCCAACCTTTAACGGTTGCGCTCTTGCCCATGTCGTCAAATGCCATTGCTGACAAGGCAAACATGAAACACACTGCAAGACACAGTGACAATGCTTTTCTCATGGCCGGTTGCTCTCCTTAATGTGAATTCAAATTGCGGCCCCACACCGCAACAAAACCGTTTGTCGGGAACCATGTCGTCTCTTAGGGCAACAAATCCCGGCTTGTTCTGAATGAGGCATCGGAAATATACCACAGGGGATGAAACCTGTTGTCAGCACATGGCTGCGTCGGAACCAGTCATTGCACGACGTTCAAAGATGATCGCTACTTTTTCGCGGTGTGATTCGCAGGCGGGGCAGGCTTCGCTGGCGATGGCGCAACGTACACATACTCTCCCGACTTCACGTAACCCAACTGCTCACGTGCTTCTTTTTCGATGGCAGTCTGGTCGCTCTTCAGGCTTTGGATCTTCTGCGTGTAGCGGTCGTTGTCCTGCTGCACCTGCACGACCTGCTTGCGCAGGGACTGGTATTCAGCCCGCTTCTCTTTGTAGACGATCATTCCGTTGTCACCGAACATGACGTGCACCAGCATCCAGCCTGCAAGCACTGCCACTGCCACGGTCGCGATTCGCCGCCGCGACTCATAGATAGTCGTCCCGAATGGCCGAATGTATTCAATCCATGACGCTGCGAATGCTTCGGCCTGCGGCGCGCGATTCGCCAGAGCGCGCAACCCATCTTCTGGACGCGGAAATCGATCACTCGGAAAGAAACGCTTCAATGCCACTCCTTGTCATCCTGAGCAAAGCGAAGGATCTATGCATTTTCTTGCAAGAAGAGAAAATGCTCCCAATTCACCCCGCCTGTAAAACCGCAAACTGATTATTCGAAAATCCAGCTCTTGGCTGCCGTGCCCAGCTTCTCCAAACCGCGTTCGCTGCGCGCCTCGGAATAGACCCGCACAACCGGTTCCGTTCCGGATAGCCGGTAACAGACCCACGATCCATCGCTGAACACCAGCTTCAGTCCATCCTTGCGAACCACCTCGCTAACCGTATGTCCGCAAAATTCTTTCGGATCAGACTTCAACTTCTCAGTGAACTTTGCCTTCACCTCGGGCGTCAAGCGGAAGTTCTCTCGCTGCGGGAAAAAGGAACCAACCTGGTTACTGATTGCCTTCAATTGCTCGCCCAAGGACTTCCCTCGTCTGGCGACCGCCTCGCAACACAGCAAGCCCGCGAGCAGGCCGTCCTTCTCAGGCACGTGATGCCGAATCGACAGCCCCGCACTCTCTTCCCCACCGATCGCGATCTTGTCTTTCATGATGAGTTCGCCGATGTACTTGAATCCCACGGGCGTCTCGTGCAACTCAACACCATGTTGCTGTGCCAAGGCGTTGATCAGGTTCGTGGTCGCCACCGACTTTGCAACGCCATTCTTCCAGCCGCGGCTCTCCACCAGATAGTCGAAAAGAATGGCAATCACGTAGTTCGGCTGCAGGAAAGTTCCGTCGGAGTCCACAATGCCGAAGCGGTCTGCATCGCCATCCGTTGCGATCCCGATCTTCGCTCCGGTTTCACGCATCTTCTTGCGGAGCTCTTCCAGCAGGTGATCGTCTGGCTCCGGTGCATGCCCTCCAAAGAGCACGTCACGATAATCGTGCACCGTCGCGACTTCCACTCCCGCGTTTCGAAGGAGTTCGTCGGAATATCCGCGAGCGGCTCCCCACATCGGGTCGAACACGACCTTCAATCCTGCTTTCTTAATTGCAGCGAGCTCTACAGTTTCTGCCAGGCGTTTCAGATAAGCGGGTTTTGGATCGAGACTTTCCGAAGCCTCGGGCTTGCTCGCAGAGGGCTTTGCAGCGGTTCCTTCGTCTCCTGCAACAATCTCGGCCTCAATCCTCTTTGTCACCTCGGGCAGCGCAGGACAACCATCGGGAGTCGAGAACTTGATTCCGTTATATTCCGGAGGATTGTGCGATGCGGTGAAGTTGATGACACCGTCGGCTTTGTTGTTTATGACTGCATAGGAAAATGCCGGGGTCGGAGCAGCCTCGGGGCAAACCAGCGGCGTGATTCCATGCGCGCCAAGGATTTCCGCCGCCATCGAACAAAATGTCTCGCCCAAAAAACGCGGATCTCGTCCGACGATGACGCGCGCGCCCTGCGGCTTCTGTGACACGACGTAACGCGCGATTCCTCCCACAGCGCGACGCACATTGGCGAAAGTGAATTCTTCAGCCATGACCGCTCGCCAACCGGATGTCCCAAATTTGATTTGTGTCGGCATCTTCGACCTCGTTCTGGTTCCACGAAATGCTAATCTCTCGTCTGACTGCTGAACTGACGGCTGATTCTATATGACTGACAAACGAATCGTCCTCTCGACCGCGGGCTCAGAAGAAGAGGCCCGGAAAATCGCTCGCCACCTCGTGGACCATCAGCTTGCCGCCTGCGTGAACATCATTCCTCAGGTTCAATCCATTTATCGGTGGCAAGGTAAGGTGGAAGAAAGCCGCGAATGGTTGCTGTCGATAAAAACCACGACCGCAAAGTTTACGCAGGTGAGAGAAGCGATCGACGAACTGCACTCCTACGACTTGCCGGAATGCATCGCGCTATCCATCGACGACGGCAGCGCGGCTTATCTGGACTGGATCGAACAATCCATCCGATAGATCGCCTTTGCTGATCCATTGCGCGTCCCGCGCAACCCCGGACGAATGCGTCCGGGGCTACATCTATCTTGTGTAGGGGTGACGCATTCGTCCGCCACGCGACCTGAGCGAAGCGAACGGAGCGTGCGCCGCATTGATCAGCCGGCGCGTCCGCGCAAATTCACTCGCCAGTAGTCCAGGCAAAACGCGGGATTGTCGCCAGCAGCCTGTTCCGTAAGCTGATCCATGAATTCCGAACGCAGCTCTTCCGTCGGCAGGTTCTGCAGGTGGCGCCGCAACACAATGTTGCGGACAAACTCGTTGAAGGTAGCCGCGTCCTGTAAAACCGTCGGAGCCGCTTCCACCGACGTCTCGACCTCAACAAATCCGGCACGAGTGAGGGTTGCGGCTGCGCCTTCCGCATCGGGATAAAGCCACGGCTCCCGAAATCCCCGAAAGAATTCTGCAAATCTGGGAGTCGCCGCAAGAGCGTCGGCGCGATCCCGCAGGCGCTTCACGTTCGGACCTCCTCCGCACTGCGCCTCGAGCCAACCTCCACGGACGAGTGCGCGCTTGAGATTGAGGAATAGAAGATCGTGATCCAGCACCCAATGGAACGCGGCAGTGCTCACGATGACATCGAAAGCGCCGACGAACGGCAGGTGCAGGAAGTCACACGCAACCAGGTCAACGCGCGAACCGTGATGCGGTTTCAGGTGCTCGCTGGCCGAGTTCAGCATGTTCTGCGAGAGATCGACGCCAACCACGCGTCCGCGCGGTAGCGCTTCGAGCAACTCGGCAGTCAGACGACCGGTTCCGCAGCCTGCATCGAGTACAACTTCATCGCCGCGCAGGTGCAATCGGGACAGAACTTTCTTGCCCCAACTGACTTGGGGCGCGGAGAGACGGTGATAGACACTCGAATTCCATTCCCGCGAATCTGATTTGGTCTGTTTACTCACCATCGACCTTCAAGCGGCAAGAGCGGTTCTCAGATCGCATTCAGTGCCTGATCCAGATCATCGAGAAGGTCGTCCACGTCTTCAATGCCGACAGAAATTCGGACGAGGCCATCAGTAATTCCTATCGCCTTGCGTCCTTTCACGCCGAGCGCCGCGTGCGTCATGGTCGCGGGATGCGAAATCAAAGTCTCGACTCCTCCCAGCGATTCGCCCAGAGAACACACTCGCACCTTCTTGAGCATTTTGTTCGCGTTCTGCAGCGATCCGGTTTCGAAGGTGATCATCGATCCGAAGCCGCTCATCTGGCGCTTGGCCAGCGCATGTTGGGGATGGTTCGCCAATCCGGGATAGAACACGGCCTTGACCTTCTTATGCTTCGACAGAAAATCGGCAACGATGCGCCCGCTGCGGTCGTGAACTTCCATGCGCGCGGCCAGCGTTTTCACACCGCGTAAGACGAGCCAGCACTCGAAAGGAGAAAGAATCGCTCCCGCTGCTTTCTGCAGGAATGCCAACTTCTCGGCATCTTCTTCGCGCGCGCAGACCACAACTCCGCCAAGCCCGTCGCTGTGGCCGTTGAGAAATTTCGTGGTCGAGTGCACTACCATGTCCGCACCAAGCGCAAGAGGTTGCTGGAAGTATGGCGACATGAATGTGTTGTCGACAACCAGGAGAACCTTCTTGCGACGGCAGATGGCACTGATCGCGGCGAGGTCGCTGATGCGCATCAGCGGATTGGTCGGCGTCTCGACATAAACCATTCGCGTGTTCTTCCGAATCGCACCTTCGACATTCTGCGCGTCGGAAGTGTCGACGTAGGAAAACTCGAGCCCGAAACCGGTCATCACCTGGTTGAACAGCCGGGGAGTTCCGCCGTAGAGATCGTTTCCGCACACGACGTGATCGCCAGCCTTGAGCATGGTGACGATCGCATTGATCGCGGCCATGCCGCTGGCGAAGACGCGGGCAGCGACTCCGCCTTCGAGCGCTGCAAGATTTTCTTCAAGGTGCGTGCGCGTGGGATTCGACACGCGGGAATATTCGTATCCCTTGTGCTCGCCGATACCCTGCTGAACGTAGGTCGACGTTGGATAGATCGGGACGGTCACGGATCCGGTCAGCGGATCGGGTTCTTGTCCAGAGTGAATGGCGCGGGTGGCGAACCCGAGAGTAGCCGTTTTCTTTGGTTTCATTTTTGGGAATCAGGAGATCTTTCGGGTATCCCCTCCCCCTGCCGGTCTAGAGGAATGAAGGAGTTAGCGGGAAATCGCGAAAAAGTCTATGTGCAGCAATCGCTTACGGGCAAAATCTTGATTCGGCGACACTTACGGGATCGCGGAAGACGCAAGTCCTTTCGAATCAATGCCTCATTTTGAAAAATGCCTGCAAAATCTTGAGCCTCCGAGGTTTGCGTCTTCTACCTCGTCTCAAGCAGATTTTGCGAACACCTTCAGGGTCTCTGAAATTTGGCATTGCGGTCAAGTACATCTGAACATGATGCGAAATTTTCTTGTTGAAAAGTATTCGGATAGGGTCGGAGCGGGTTGCCGTGACATCCCGAGAGCAAAATTAGTCAGGAGGCTCTCGCCGAAATGGTGGGCACGACGCGTTCGCGTGTCAGCTTCTTCATGAATCGATTTCGGAAGCTGGGCTACATCAAGTACAACGGCGAGTTGGAAATTCACAGTTCGCTACTCAATGTTGTTCTCCACGACTCGCCCACCCCGGGGCGTGATAGGCTACACTCAGGGGCGGTTCCTACCTTCTCCTCTTTTCAGGTCCTCTGATCTAAGCAGTCCATCTGAAGTTTCCCCTCCTTAGCCTCGTAGAAATAGGCATACCATGGCTTTTGAAGCAATTCTGGATGAAGTGGACCAACTTCACAGCGTCAGCACACGTCTTGAAGGATTGGCAGAGACCCATCCTCCGGTATTGACCGAACTCTTGTCCATCGCTGGCAACGTGCGAGGCGTGGCAACGGTCTTGGCGGTCTTGGTGGCGACAAAGCTGAACCATGGCGACGGTCACGTCGATGTGAGTCGAAAACCCATTTAAATCTGGAGAAAGGCAGTCGAGCTTCAGTCCGACTGGGACACACTGTGAGCGAACATCCGGCACGATAACGTTCGAAAGTGTGCAATATCGAACAACATTGCCAACTATGACTTCCTGAACATCGGTTCCGAGAATAAACTTGCCCGATGACGGGACGGGGGCACGCTTTAATAGCAGTAATCGTTCTCGGTTTCTGCTGCCTCGGAGCCATCGCGATAGATCAGAGCCTCAGCGGCGAACAGCAGTCAACAGTCGAGACCGGACATCGAGACGAATCGCCCCACACCGTTCATTTCGTAACCATCGATGGCAACATTAAATTGGAAGTGCTTGATTGGGGCGGCTCCGGCCGGGCGATTGTGTTGCTGGCAGGCCTCGGTAACACCGCTCATGTGTTCGACGATTTTGCACCCAAACTCACCGGCACATATCACGTGTACGGCATCACTCGGCGCGGATTTGGCAATTCTAGTAGTCCCCGAGGCACACCCAAGAACTACTCAGCAGATCGGCTTGGTGATGATGTCCTCGCGGTCATTAGGTCTCTCGGCCTGAAACAGCCGGTCTTGGTCGGACACTCGATAGCTGGTGAGGAGTTGAGCGACATTGGGACTCGCCATCCAGAAATGGTGGCCGCCCTTGTGTATATGGATGCCGCCTACTCGTATGCCTTTTACGATCCTTCTCGCGGCGATCTGATCCTCGACTCAATAGAACTGCGCGACAAGTTGAACGAGTTGATTCCCGGCAGAGAAACCACGGATCGAAAGCACGTCTATGAAGCTTTATTGGCAATGCTGCCACGCTTTGAAAACGAGTTGCGCGTACACCAGCAGGAAATGAGAAATGTGCCCGAGCCTTTGGAATCAGCGACGCTGAAAGTCGAGGAGGAGATAGTTGCGGGTGAGCGGAGGTTCGCTGGCACGACGGTTCCGACTCTCGCGATCTTTGCATTTCCACACGATCTTGGCTCAGCATTCAAGAACGACCCCATTGCGCAGGCTGCGGCAGAAAAAGCGGATCAGAGCTGGACCGGAGCCCAAATAAGGTTCATTGAGAGCAAGTACCCATCGATCCGCTTAGTATCCATTCCCCATGCGAGTCATTTTGTTTTTCAATCGAACGAAGCTGACGTGCTGCACCACATGAACTTCTTTATTCATGGCTTGAACGTCGAAAAAGCTAGCGCCACGACGATCCGTGGAAGGGCCGTGCGATAGTCCATTGGTGAGCAAAAAAGCCGGGAAACAATTCCGTCTGCCGCAGACCATTACATACATGTCAGCCTTTCAGTAGTGGGGTGTAGTTCCGTAGGAAAGTAGAGGTCACCTGTTGATACATCGCGATTCACTCATGATCGGTTCAATGATTGCTATTGCCTGCTTACAACACTTACGTACGTTCGTAAGCGGAATACTCGGGTTCAGGCTATAATCCACTGCTTCTGGAGTTTCTCCCCCAATACTCCATTATCTGACTCGTCTTAAGCAGGAATCGACGATGTCCCTAGGAGGAAAAATGAAGAGACTCTCGGCCCTGAAAACTCTCCATGTGCTGGTAGCAGCAATCTCACTTGGTTCTGCCGCGTTTCAATCCGCGCAAGCGCAGACGGAGACGATTCTGCACAGCTTTCATAGTAATGGCAAGGATGGAACCCAGCCGAGGGCTGGGCTGACCCGAGACACAAAAGGAAATCTTTACGGCACAACCTCCACTGGGGGCACTTACAACAACGGCACAGTGTTCGAGCTGACGCCCGCCGGTAGGGAAACGATTCTTCACAGCTTCAATCCGAACGGGGGGGATGCGCGTGTACCCTTGGCTGGTGTAATTCGAGACAGCAAAGGAAATCTCTACGGCACGACCGTCAATGGAGGCACTTCCGACAGCGGTGCGGTGTTCGAACTGTCTCCTTCGGGGGCTCAAACGGTTCTTCACAGCTTCACTTTTGATACGACGGATGGCTTCGCTCCCGTCGCTGGTCTGGTCCGGGATGCCAAGGGGAATCTCTACGGCATGACTCCTGGTGGGGGCACATACCACGCAGGCGTCGTATTCAAGCTGACACCATCCGGAACAGAGACAATTCTCCACACCTTTAATGACAGCTTGACTGCAATCGATGGGTTCTCGCCCGAAGCTGGCCTGGTCATGGATACAAAGGGCAATCTCTACGGCACAACCCAAGTTGGGGACAATGCCGGCCTTTACAACAACGGGACCGTATTTGAGTTGACGCCCTCGGGGACGGAGACGATCCTTCACATGTTTACAAACAGCACGGATGGTGCAAATGTCTGGGCTGGGCTCGTTCGCGACACGCGAGGGAATCTCTACGGCACGACTTATCAGGGAGGTACTTACAACGAAGGCACGGTGTTTGAGGTAACAGCATCGGGAACAGAGACGATTCTGCACAGTTTCAATAACAACGGGACGGATGGTTACGGCCCCGTCGCTCGTCTAGCCATAGACTCGCAGGGAAACCTCTACGGTACCACTGAGTTTGGCGGCACTTACACCTACGGGACGGTGTTCGAATTGACGCCATCAGGCACAGAGACGATTCTCCACAGCTTCGGTTCAGGCTCGGATGGACGCAATCCCGTTGCGGGCCTAGTCCGCGACACGAACGGCAATCTTTACGGTACCACCGAGAAAGGGGGTGCCTACGGCGGCGGCACGGTATTCGAGGTGAAACCTTAAAGAGTGCCGCGAAGGGATTGCCGTTGCACTGGCGCTCCACTGCACGCCCAAAACATGTACTTTAGATAGTTCATACTCGTCGGCTCACCCAGGAACGTGCCTGGGAATGGCGAAATATCGCTATAAGTCTCATTGCGCCCACGCTGGAAACCCTGTAGAAGCCCTCCGGTCCGTCAGCCCGGTCTCGGGTAGAGACTCGATGAGGTCGCTGTTTAGAACCTCGTCATGACCACTTAGTTCCCCCGCCTTTTGTGCGAAGTACCTGATGGGCTTCTCCATAGCATGGGCCTAGAGTGAGCTCACGATGTTAAAGATAACCGGGAAATCCAACCTAGTATGCCCCAGGTGCGACAGAGCGCGAATTGAGCAGAACGGATCGAGTATCCGGTGCGCTGTCTGCGGAATGCCCTATGACCCCGGCCAAGAACTTGCATCTCAGTCGCGGGAGCCGAGTGCCGCAGATCCCATGTACCAGCGCCCCACGGCTAGCGCGGTAACTCCTCCACAAGTTGGGGTGTTATTGAGTTAGGTCGTCTGTTTGAGTATGCAGGGTCAGTCACGGCAAAGTGTCGGAAAAGAACGATCCAGGCGCGCGGACCGCAGGGTTCGCCCTCGACTTCGCCAGCTAGTGGCAGAATCACCACCCAACACGCGTAGCAGGACTTCGGCTTAAGAGGACCCGGCTCACGACTACGACCCACACGACGCCGATGACGGGCGAGATGAATCGCGAATAGGTGCCGTACGGTGACCAGAATCCACCTCTTAGCCATGTGGTACCGCCGAGCAAGACGAGCACGACGGCTGCGACCCCGGCTGCGAAGAGCGCATTCGAAATCAGCCGAGCCCGCCATAGCCCGAAGGCTCCAGACATGATCAGCATCGCCCGCGGGAAAGAAGTCAAAACGACGCCCGCCCACACAAAGTCGTTCAGCCCGGATGTGAACGTCTGATTTCCGGAACCGGCGATCGAGTATGCGAGAGCGGCGATCACCATGATGAGCAGGAGGAAAAGCGCTCCCACCGCTGCGCTGGAAGCGGTTGCCGCCGCGCCCCAGCCGTCTTGCCCGGCATCCGCCAAGGTGGTCCTGAGCGCCGCTGCAAACCACATCAAGTTGAGGATCGCCAGCCCAGAGAACACCGCGGCGATCAGGATCCGCATGCGCTCCCCGTCGTAGAACAGGACGAGAGATTCGGGCGACGCCCCAACCTCCGGCTGATGGCCGTAGACAAGGTACGCGACGGCGAAACAGAAAATGGATTGAATGCCCGCCGAGCGCCACAAGCGCTCCCAGAACGCCGGCGTGGTGTACGTGCTGGTAGAGAATGAGGCTGCGCTGGATACGCTCATGAGATCTCCTCTTGCATTGAAGGTGACTTCGGACGCCCCGCGTCCCAAGAAAATGCCTAGCGCACTACTGTTGGCCCGATTTG
Organism: uncultured Acidobacteriota bacterium; assembly: GCA_963801895.1. Classification (GTDB taxonomy): domain Bacteria; phylum Acidobacteriota; class Terriglobia; order Terriglobales; family Acidobacteriaceae; genus Sulfotelmatobacter. Next base: position 55,151 of record CAWDGM010000001.1, read on the forward strand.
GGGTGGAATATTAGCTCCGGAGGCGTTGGGAGTCAATGAGAGCGAACGCACTGAGAAAGCGCCGACCGACCTGCTGGCGATCGATCGCCATCGCCCTCAAAGTCCGCCTTACTCTCACGACAAATATTGGGACCTACGGCGACGATTTTCTGCTCTGACTCATCCAAGCGTCTCATCGGGCAGCATCTAGTGTGTACCGGTCACTAACCGCCTTCATCATGACTGCGGCACTGTCCGAGCAGGTCCCATGATTTCAGGGTAGATGTCGGTCCGAGTCAACTCCTCCAGCCTCAAGACGCGACGACTGCCGCCGTTTTGCGCGCTGATCGATATTGCGCAACAGCACAACAAAAGGACGACGGTGACAGGTTGACGCATCGCTATCCTCCGAGTAGCGGAAGAGTAAAGACCGGCTGGTAAAAATACGACACGGAGGGAAGCCGCCATTCTCTTGGAGTCGATTGCACACACCCCAATGCAACCACTGTTGCCTACAATTGAGTCGCGGGTAGAATGTCGTGACGGAAGGCATTAGCGTTCCATTCTAGAGGTCCAAGGGCTACAGGATAAATTGCAGTCACATCGTTATCGATATTGCGAAAACAACTCAAGGAGATTTGTCGATGTCCAGATCGAACGTTCGACGCCTCGCTGTCTCCATTGCTCTGGTCGTGAGCTTTTTCCAAGCCGCCTCTGCCCGTGACATTCTGATTGCGGATGCGAAATCACAGCCAGAAAGTTTGACCGTAGCCCCAGGCGGCGTGCTGATTGTCGGAAGCGCCAGTTCGCCGTTCGTTTATAAGGTGCGTCCGGGTTCTACGACGGCAGAGAAATTTATCGACGTCAGCACAGAAGGTTCGGGGACGTTTTTCCTCGGCATGCTGGCGGACGCCTCCTCCAACACGTTGTGGACATGCCAACTGACCCCGGTGCCAAACAGCAATCCGCCACAACGGCATACTGCGCTGCGAAGCTTCGATCTCACGAGCGGTGCGCCGAAGATCCGCTGGAACCTGCCCGGAGACAGCAATGTCTGCAACGATTTCACGGTTGGACCGGATAAGGCGCTCTACATAACGGACACGATTCCTGGCAGAATCTTCCGGCTGCCCGCTGGCGCCACCACCGCGGAGCTCTACCTGGAGCACGCAACGCTCAGGGGCGTCGATGGCATTACCTTCCTCGATGGCGTTCTTTACGTGAACAACGTGATCTTCAACAAGCTTTACCGGATACCCGTCGATGCCAGCGGCAAGCCGGGACCACCTGTCGATATCTGGATGGATCAGCCGGTGAAAGGGCCTGATGGCATGCGTGCCGCGAACGGCAAGCTCCTCGTTGCGGAGAATGCCAATGGCAAAATTTCTGCGCTCACCATCAACGGAGACAAGGCAAGTGTAACCGTGCTCAAGGACGGACTCGACACTCCCACCGGAGTGGAACCAGCAGGCGATACGATCTGGATCGCGGAGCGCGGCGCGGGCAAGGCTGTGTCGATCCCGATGCCTAAATAGTTTGAATCAATAACTCAGAATCCGAGTGTCAAACTCACCAGCTACCGGAGTTATGCTACGCCTCCGTGGCGCTGCCCTTGGTGGCGTCCCATAGCATTCTCTTGCCGCTTCGGTACGACAGGTTCACCATGTGCCCCGCTGCGGCGGCATGGTGACCTACTTCAGCCGTCTCATAGCCCGGCTGCCGTGTGCGAACGGAATTGAAAAAGTTCGCAAGATGGAGAGCAGTCGCGTCTGGCTTATCGGCGAACTCCAGATTTTCCGGCGCGGGTTTCGTCGACGGTCCCTCTGACTCCGCTCGGTGGTTATCCTGATTCAGGAATGCTTCCTGCATCGACTTTGGCCAGCTATCAATTGAGTAATTGTAGCCCTCACGTTTGTATTCCGGCTGTTCGACCATGCTTTTGCCCAGGATGATCGACAAGGACCCCTCCGTCCCGAGAAATTGGATACCCTCTCCTGCAGTGCTGGCGCTGTTAAACGTGCCTGCCATATTGACGCAAAAGCTGCCGTAGTCGAAAAGAGCGTCGAGGGTATCGGGGACTTCACGGCCATCGTGGCGATAGAGAACTCCTCCATTCGCAAACACACTCTTCGGCATTTCCACCCCCATGATGAAGTGAATGGAGGTGATGAGGTGAACGAAAAGGTCTGTCGAGATGCCACCGGAATAGTCCCAATACTTGCGGTAGCGAAACACGCGCTCGGGGCTGTAGGCGACCTTGGGAGCGGGGCCCAACCATTCCTTCCAGTTGAAATTCACTCCGTCCTGCAGGTCCGGGGGGATTGGGTAGTTCCAGGAGCCAGTAGAGCTGTTGCGGTTGTAGGATGCCGTGACCTTGGTGATTTTGCCAAGCTTACCCGAAGTCACGATGTCTCGCGCCTTTTTGTGTTGGTCGGACGAAACCCATTGGCTGCCCACCTGCACGATGCGGTTGTTCTTGTGCGCCGCCTGAATCATGGCTGGGCCGTCCTCAATTCTGTGCGTCATCGGCTTTTCGATATAAACATCCTTGCCCGCGCTCAATGCGTCGAGCACGATGCTTCTGTGCCAATGGTCGGGAGTAGCAACGACCACCGCGTCGATGTCCTTGCGCTCGAGCAACTTCTTGTATTGTGCGAGGTTCGTTGCAACCTTACCTTCGGTCCGCTCCTTCGCGCGTTCTAGGTGACCCTGGTAGCAATCGCAAACTTCCACCAGGTTTGCTTGCTGGGTTTCTTTCGCCGCCTCAAGCAAAATGTTGCCGCGAATCCCGAAGCCGATGAATCCGAGGTTCACACGGTCATTTGGGCCTGCAGGTTTGGGCATGGCGGAGGAAAAAAAAGAAATGGGCTTGCCGTTTAGAACAATGGCGAAGCTCGCTGCCTGAGTCACACTTCCCAGGACAAACTCGCGTCTGGTGGATTTTGGCATATGAGGATTCCTGTTGAGGAACGGACAAGCTTAACTCAAACGACCCCAAGTCGGCTGCAATCTGTTAGGTGGTGTGTCGGCCGTAAGCGATCCAATGTGCAACCGCTGCCATCTTTGAGGATTCTTTGCATCGGTGAATACATCTGCACGACGTGCGGACGCTCGTTCCCTTCCAGTGAACATGAGCGGTACGACGGAACGAAGTGGTGTGAAGTCGTCCCGGCAGATGAATTCCGTGCCGTGGCCTTAGTCAAACAAAGCCGGGACTTGGTGAAAAATCGGGCCCGGAAGCCGAGAGGGTCTCGCCTCGGGCCCGTCCGCGACTGCTACTTCGTCACGACAAACTCCGGACTGCTGTTGAGCGTTCCCGATGGGGTAACGACTGAAACCTTGCCGGTGGTCGCGCCCGCAGGAACCGTCGCTCGGATGAAAGTATCTTTCTCGACTGTAAAATTCGCGGGCACACCGTTGAACGTGACGCTGGTGGATCCAGTCAGACCGTGACCAAGGATGAGCATGCGCTGCCCGACCCTGCCAGCGGTCGGAGCGGTTTTCACCAGCGGGCTGAGGCTGTTATCAAGGGCGAAGACCGTGCCTCCGCCACCGCTGCCGCCGTAAATGGCAGCACCGTAGAGAAGGCCATCGGTGCCCTGAAAAAGCGGACCCCACCACGGGGTGCAGCCGGTAAGACAATCGTTGCTGAACGTATAGAGCCGCTTGTAACCGCCCTCGGATGTGACCTGAAAAAGAGTTCCGCCATTCAGACCGAACGAACTGCCGGCTGTCCTTCCATAAACGTTGCCGTCGTTGCCCAGGGTCAATCCTGGAAGTGAGATGCCCGTATCCGAGTTGAAGCTGTGCAAGGCCTTGTAATGGTGAGTAGATGTGATCTCGAAGACAGACCCGTAACCGTTTGCACCACCGGATTGAGTGATACCGAAGAAATTTCCACTGGCATCCTGGACGATCGATTCCGGTTGCGAACCGGTGCAGGAGCTATTGGAGTAGGCGCAGAAGTTGCGGACGACTGAGTACGTCCCGGAAGGAGTAAGTTTGTATAAGACTCCGCCTTGCATACTTCCCCCGCCGATTGTAGTGCCATAAAAATTTCCGTCGCTGCTCTGGATTGGCGGCGACTCCGGCGACCAGCCATCCGCGCAATTCGCAAGCGCGCAGAAGTTGTACAGCACCTTGAACTCGCCGCTCGGGCTGATCCGGAAGATAGTGCCGGAATTTGAAGTCCCACCTTGAAATGTCGTGCCGTAAAAATTCCCGTCGCTGCCCTGGAGAAGTCCATACGAGTCTGTACCGTCCGAGCACGAAGTGGGGGGACAAAAGTTGTGGAGGACCGTGAGTTTGCCGCCGAGCGTCAGCTTGTAAATCGTTCCAGAACCATTGCTGCCCCCAAAGCTGGTGACTCCGTAGAGGTTTCCGTCCCTCCCGAGGATGGGGCTCGAAGTGCCCTCTTCCCCATCGGCGCACTCGGGTTGTGAGCAGAAGTTGTACAGATAGCTGAGCTTTCCGTCGGGCGTAATCCGGTAGATCACACCTTGTCCGTGAACGCCGCCCGCGGCTATACCGTAAAAGTTACCATCCGTCGCCTGGATTGGAGCCACGGGTCCAAGGGCGACTTGGCTATCGAAGCTGGCAATGGCGGTCACGGTTTGTGCCTGGGCGCGCACCGCCAGGCTGGGGGTGAAGGCTGCGCATGCAAATACGACGGCAAGTGTGAGAGACGTACTTGAACTTTTCATCGAAATATCCTCATCGATACCTCAGCGAGGCAGCACAGAATGGGTAAAGGACGGGCCAGAAGCCGAGGGGGTCTCGCGCCGGGCCCGTTCGCGACTGTGAAACTACTTCGTCACGACAAACTGAGGATTACTGTTCAACGTTCCAGAGGGAGTGACCACAGAAACTTTGCCCGTGGTCGCGCCCGATGGAACCGTCGCCGTGATCTCGGTATCGGAAACGACTTTGAAGGTCGCGGCCTTGCCGTTGAACTTCACGCTGATCGATCCAGTCAAGTTGTTGCCGAGGATGATGACCTTCTTCCCGACTTTGCCGGCCACAGGCACGGTTTCCACCAGCGCGCCCGTGCCATCGTCGACGCTGAAAATCGTCCCGTAGCAGCACGGGCTTGTGCCGTAATTTGTGGCTCCATAGAGAAGTCCATTGGAGGCCTGAAAAAGGCTCCAAACCGGATCGTAGCCTTCGTTTCAACACTGGAATGAGAAGAACGACTTGAACACTCCTGCGGAAGTCACCTTGTAAATGTTGCCTAAGCGGGAGCCGCCGCCTCCTTGAGTCACTCCATAGAAGTCGCCGTCACTGGCAAGGGTTAGTCCTGACTGGGGAACGCTTCCGTCGTCGCCCTGCAACCTGTGCAGGAGCTTGTATTGATGTTTCGATGTGAACTCGAATGCTACCCCATCGTTCCTTGTATCGCCGCCGAAGGCAGTTGTCCCGAAGAAGTTGCCGGCCGCATCCTTCGCGAGCGCTCCGCTCGGATTTGAGCCAGTTGGACACGATGTCTGATAGCTGCAGAAGTTGTAGAGCACTTTGTAGGTTCCTGCCGCGGTGATCCGGTAGATGACGCCGCCGTTGTGGGATCCTCCGGAGTACGCTACGCCGTAGAAATTACCGTCGATGCCCTGGACTGGCGAGGATTGAGCGCTTCCACCGTCGCCGCAATTCGATTGGGAACAAAAAGTGTGAAGCAACTTAAACGCGCCCGCGGGGCTGATCGAGAAGATCGTGCCTTGACTGAACTCTCCGCCGACCTGTGTGGCGCCGTAAAAATTCCCGTCGCTCGCGAGGATGAGTCCGCGGGGAGCTTGGCCGTCAGCACACCCAGCAGTCGTGCAAAAGGCGTAAAGAGTTGTGAGCTCTCCGCCTGGAGTGATTTTGAAAACCGTCCCTGAGCCAAGCGAGAAGCCAACATCGCTCCCGCCGGCGTACGCTACTCCATAAAGATTGCCGTCGCTTCCGAGAATCACGCTTCCGGGTATCGACCCGTCTGGGCACTTGGACTTCGCGCAAAAGGTATAAATCGTAGTCAGATCTCCGGAGGGGCTCATTCGGAAAATCTCGCCCTGACCGTGAGCGCCGCCGTTTGCCGATCCATATAGGTTTCCATCGGTCCCCTGAGCCATGGATACACCATAGGACGGATGGCCACTCTTATGAAAGTCATACACAAAATCGACGGTTTGTGCCCGGGCGCTCACCGCCAGGCTGCAGGTGATAGCTGTGACTGCGAGACAAAGCATACGGAATGTTCTTGAACTTTTCATCGAAATATCCTCATAGATGCCTAGCCAGGCGACACAGAATAATGAGTAAAAGACGGGCCCAGAAGCCGAGGGGTGTCTCGCTCGGGGCCGTTCGCGACTGCTACTTCGTCACAACAAACTCCGGACTTGAGAGTTCCTGATGGAGTAACGACAGACACGTTGCCTGTAGCTGCGCCCGCTGGAACCGTCGGCCGGATGAAGGAATCTTTTTCGACCATAAGCTCCGCCGGCACGCCGTTGAAGGTGACGCTGGTCGTGCCAATCAGGCCCTTGGCTGAGGATGAGGATCCGCTTTCCGGCCTTGCACCGCTAAGGTATGGCTTTCAAAAGGGATTTTCCCCCGATGGAGAAGCGGTAGACCGCGCCGAAATCTGTGCTGCCATCGCCGTCTGTAACTCCGTAGAGATTGCCATCGGCCGCCTGATAGAGAGGCCCGTTCGGGCTGTTGCTGAAGGTGTGAACGATCGAGAACGCGCCGTTCGAAGTCACCTTGAAGATCGAGCCGAAGCCGGCGGTAGTGGCGAAGTTGTCGTCATTGATGCCCACTCCGTAGAAATTGCCGTCAGCGGCTAGCGTCAGTCCTTTGGTGGGAGCTTGACCGCCGTTGAAGCTGAAAGTGTGCAGAACCTTGAATTTATTTGTTGATGTGATCTCGAATATCGTCCCGGAGTTGAAGCTGCCATTGTTCGCGGCGGTGCCGAAGAGATTCCGATTGGCATCCTGCACTAGCGTGGTCGGATAGAAACCGGTGTTGCAGGTAGCTGACGGCTCACAGAAACTCTTGATTACGCTGTAGGCTCCGGCAAGAGTAAATTTGTACACCACACCGACCTGTTCGAACGCAGTCCCACCAGCGTTCGTTCCGCCATAGAAGTTTCCGTCGGTGCCCTGGTGTGGCGGGAAAAGTGGGATTCCCCCGTCAGCGCAATTCGAGCTTGAGCAAAATGTGTGCAGCAGCGTGATTTTGCCCGCTGGGGTGATCTTGAAGAGCGCGCCGCTGTTGTTTGCCCCTCCATTTGTGGCAGTGCCGTAAAAGTTCCCATCGCTACCCAAAGAAATTCCAGTCGGCTGCGACCCATTTTTGCAAGGGAGACCGCAGTTGAATGTGTAGATGGTCGTGATCTTACCGCCGAGAGTCATCTTGTAAATTGTTCCTGAGTTCGTGCTGTCGCCACCCTCGGATGTCACGCCGTAAAGGTTGCCGTCCTTTCCGAGTACAGGCCCCGTCGTGGGAAATTGCCCATCGGCGCAGTTAGCCTTCGAGCAAAAACTGTAAATCGACGTGATATGTCCAGTGGGTGTCATGCGAAATACATTCCCTTGGGCATTAACGCCGCCGTGGACCGTCGTGCCATAGAAGTTTCCGTCGCTCGCTTGGATCACGGGCCCCGACGGTCCGTTCCCGTTGACGCCATTGAAGTGAGCCAAATAGGTAACGGTTTGTGCCTGGGCGCTCACCGCCAGGCTGCAGGTGATGGCTGTGACTGCGAGACAAAGCGTACGGATTGTTCTTGAACTTTTCATCGAAATATCCTCATAGATGCCTCAGCGAGGCGACACAGAAAATGAGTAAAAAGACGGGCCCAGAAGCCGAGGGGGTCTCGCACCGGGCCCGTTCGCGACCGTGAAACTACTTCGTCACGACAAACTGGGGATTACTGTTGAGCGTTCCAGATGGAGTGACGACCGACACGGTGCCCGTAGTGGCTCCCGCCGGAACCGTCGCTCTGATAAAAGAATCCTTCTCGACCGTGAACTCCGCCGGCACGCCGTTGAACGTGACGCTGGTCGTTCCGGTCAGGTTGTTGCCGAGGATCAGGACACGCTTACCGACTTTGCCTGCCGTGGGCACCGGTTCCACCAACGGGCTGAGGCCGTTTGAAAAACGAAAAACCAGGCCCTGCTCGGCGCTGTAGGTTGTGGTTCCGTAGAAACTGCCATCGGTGCCTTGAAAGAGAGGTCCAACAGGCAGCGTGCCGTCGCCGACATGATCGAAGGTGTAAAGCGTGTGGAACTTGCCCTCGGGGGTGACCGAAAAAATCGATCCGGCATTGTCGAAGGAGCCGCCTGTCACTCCGTACACATTGCCGTCGTTCGCCAGTGTTAAACCGACAGAGGGCCAGGTGGGCGAGTGGTTAAGGTCGAAGTTGTGCAGGACGTGGTAGTGCCCCTCCGATGTGAACTCGAACACCGCTCCGGCACTGAGGTGGCTACTGCCATACTGAGTCATGCCAAAGAAATTGCCTTTGGGATCGCGCAGGATCACATAGGGACCTTGGCTGCCGCAGGTCCCAGACTTGTGGCAGAAGTTACGTAGCACCTTATAGGTACCCGAAGAAGTGACTTCCCACAGGAGACCGCCTCCCTCGTTTCCGCCCGTGAATGTCGCACCATAAAGATTACCGTCGTTATCAAGGATCGGTGGATAGAACGGAAAGTCGCCGTCCGCACAATTCGCCAGCGAGCAGAAGGAATACAACAGCTTGAAATTGCCCTTCGGGCTAAGCGAGAAAACTGTGCCTCCGAAGCCGCCGTTGGAATTTGGCACAACTGATGTCGTGCCGTAGAAAGTTCCGTCGCTTGCCTGGACGAGTCCGGTTGGAGACTGGCCGTCGGTGCACGGAAGCGTGGCGCAGAAGGAATAGAGAGTGGTGATCTTTCCGCCCAGCGTCATTTTATAGATGGTGCCCGAGCCAGCGGAACCCGCGGCGGTGCTGCCACCCTGCGCTGTCACCCCGTAAAGATTTCCGTCCTGTCCCAAAATCGGGACCGAAGTAGGATCCCACCCGTCCGCGCAATTGGGCTGGGAGCAAAAATTGTAGATAACGGTGAGATTTCCGGCAGGTGTGATGCGGTAGAGAACACCATACCCTGCAGATCCGTATGGTCCGCCTTCGGTGGTCGTGCCATAGAAATTTCCGTCGGTCGCCTGGACCACCGATGCGAATGGTCCGCTTCCGTTAGGGCCATTGAACGAGGCAAGCGTGGTCACGGTCTGTGCCTGAACGTTCACCGCCAAATTGAGGCTGAAGACCAGAGTCACCAAGGCCAGAATGCATCGTGAGCACTGTTTCTTACGCGGCATGAAAACCTCCTGAAGCGTGCCGGAGTCGCTATCGCGAAAACTCACTTGAGTTGATCAGGGTGAGCTTAGACAGGGCCCAGAGCAGATTCTCACTTGGGGAGCATCAATCTACTTCAAGCATATCCGACTGTCAAGAGAGAAGGGTAAGTTAATTACCTATTTGAGTGTGATAAATGTTGCATAGTGTCCACCAGGAGCAGGCGATTCGAAGACGTGAATGAGATGCGCTCCTTATAGGTGAGGGGTCTGTACAGGCGGCGACCTGAAGTTAGACCGGCGCAGGTAAGCACTGAAAATTCTGGGCGGAATTCGCTCTTCTGTAGAATTACCGGATCTGACTGGCAGTCACCCCGCCGCGGTTCACAGTCAGCCGCGGATCGCCCCGAGTGGCATTGACGAGTGCGAGAGCACGTTGGCTGTTGCCAACCAGCTTCTCCAAAGTCTTGCATAGACGCTCGAATTCAGCCCGGGAGCCCAGTTGAAAGAACACGTCGTTGATTTGCTGCAATTCGGGAAACAGCGACTGGAGCGATCTTGCCCCTTTCGGCGAAAGGGACAGAAGAGAAACACGTCGATCCTGGAGGTCGGAGTGTCTTTCCAAAAGACCTTTCTTGAGAAGTTTTCCCGACTCCATGGTCACGAAGGTTCCCGTCACGTGCAGATATTCGCCAACCCGGCCAACGCTAACCCCGTTCTTTCCCTGGAGTTCGGCAACGGCCATGATGATGGTGTATTGGGGCCCGGTGAGACCCAACCTTTCCCCCAGATACCGTTTCACTGTTTCCATGCGCGCCGAAACGGTGAAAAAGTCATACACGAGTCTTCGTAGGGAATGGTCCGACTTTCCTGCCACGAGAATCGGACTGGTCGCAGTCAGTGAAAACCGAAAATCTGTCTTTTGTTTAGGCATGGATCTGAAAAGTTTCTCGCAAGATATTTACGTTCGAGTATAGGCCAATGGGGGCTGCAATATGGACGTAAGGTGAGAGTCAGCACCCACCGGTGTCTAATGAAATGCTGCCAAAAGAAAACGACATGGACATGGCCAGGAGTCACTGGGGCCCGCACGGGGCCAAGCGTGCATGCTTCTGGTTCTTTGCCGTCGTTTTCACCGCCGCCATCGCATTGCGCGTCGAGGCTGCAATTTATGCAAGGCAGATTGTTTCGGTCGTGACCGCTCTTTCCACTCTGCGGCTCGGGGAAACTTCCAACGCCGACACACTGCGACGAATACCAGCGTTGCATCCGTCCAAAACGGGACCTTACGGCGCACCGCACTGCGATGCCGACGAGTGTTTCTCCGGTTTCGTGGGAAATGGCCTTCCCGGTCGGGTTTTGTGGAGAGCTGAAAGCGAAGTTCTCTCCGATGTCTTGCGTTGGTTGGGTTTTCGTGCCGAAGGTGTCAGTCTCTACGTCAACTTCACGTCTGGAAAAGTTTCATATTTCGGCTATCACTTGATGGTGTCGGCACCCGGTGTGCCCGCCGCAGTTCCTCCTCCACCACCCGATGGGGAACTTGGGATGGTGGTGATTCGAATGCAATCGCAGCGGACGATCACGATCAGAGACCACCAATCGATGGCCGAGAAACATCCACCGTACCAGATCGGTCCGTCCCGGGCCGCGCCGTCACAAAGCATCGGAATTTCTCTAACTCCCGACACTCCTGAAGAAATTGTGCACGCCGCCTCCGATTTCCGGCTCAGCTGCATGTGGAGTTTCGGAGGTTGTCGTCGGTGGAATCAGATCTTGCCGGCCGTTGAGCCACTGGTACGGAAGTAATTGGGAGCTGCCCGCCATCGAGGACCTTACTCGAAGAGACTCATCACAGGAACCTCCGTTACAGGCCGCTACTTTGCACCGACATTTTGTTCCCGCGCCACAGCGGCAATCCATCAATTCCCAACGCAAGCATCCCAAGCGATGGCTGAGCCGTATCCTCCGCTTGCGCCTCAGGCTGTACTCCTGCTGCAGCTTTATCGGGAGTTCCTGCCAAGATTCTCCGGTTTGGCACGGTTTCGTACGCATAGGCTGTGATCGTCGCCGTCATGAGTTGCAGCGGCGAGGTATTCACCGTGAGTCGCACCCACCCAAAGTGCACCTTGCCGTTGATAAAAAATCGAACGCCGAGATACCGATTTTGGGGATTGCCACCCCAATTGCCGTAGTAACGCTTCGTACCATTCGTAAGGATGTTGGTCCTCTCGATATATGCCTCGTAGCCCCCATCAAAGGGGCCCGAACGTCCAATGTTGGCCCCCCGCGCTAGAGCCAACGCGTTGTTGTTCGACTCAATAATCGCCGCTCCTTTTGACAGAGGCTTAATGTTCAAGTGACGAACCGAAATGTACTTAGTTGTGTAATTTAAAAGGGAGACTGAAAAATCATTCACGCCGTTGTTGCTAAGTGAGATCTCTACTCCTTCGCAACAATTCCGCGACATCGGAACGGGGAGGTTTTTCTTGGTGACAATCACCTCGCTTTCAGCAGGTTGCCCCAACGCCAATACGCTCACGCCTGCGGCTACAGCCGCGAGAGAGTACAACTTCAAACGGTCGGAGGTCTCAGGCTTATAGTTCGTCTCACGGTTGAGCCTGTTCGGGGATGAGTTGCTGACAGAATCGATGGGCCGGGAAGACATAAAATCCTCCGTGAAGATTTGGAGTTCGTTCTAGGACCCCAGGGCAATGAACTCTTTTCTTTGACCGCTTTCGAGTCGGCCACTAGATAATCTTTCCGAAAGTTTTCCAAAAATGGACTCAACCGGAGATGTTGTCAAGGAAAAAGAATCTGGAAGTCAGGAGAGTCGCCCCCACTGCTTCCGGCGCTCGCTGTGTTACATGCCGCCTTCGAAGATTTTCTTTGAGAGATAGCGCTCGGCGGAGTCGGGGATGATCGTTACTACCCGCTTTCCTTGCCCTAACTTCTTTGCGACTTTCACCGCCGCGAAGGCTGCTGCGCCGCCGCTCGATCCGGCCAGTACGCCTTCTTTCGCGGCCAGTTCCTTCACCATTCCGAAAGCTTCGTCGTCCATCACCATCAGCACTTCGTCGCATACCGAGCGATCAAAGGTCTTCGGGATGAAGCTTGCGCCGATGCCTTCGACTTTGTGCGGTCCGGGCGGGCCTCCGCCGAGAATCGATCCTTGCGTCTCGACGGCATACGCGAGAACCCTCGGCAATTTTTCTTTCAGATAGCGCGCGACACCTGAGAACGTTCCAGATGTCCCGCAGCCCACGACGAGCGCATCCACGCGTCCATCCATTTGTTCGAAGATTTCGCGAGCGGTGGTTTCGTAATGGTATTCGGGGTTCGCCAGGTTTTCGAATTGCCCGGCCATGAAGGCTGTGGGATCGCTCGACACTAACTCCTTCGCCTGCCGGATGGCGCCTTGCATGCCTTCCGCATCGGGAGTGCGCATGACCTCGGCGCCAAGCGCTCGCATAATCTTGACCTTCTCTTCGGAGAAGCGCTCAGGAACGAAGAGTTTCACCTTGTAGCCGCTGTTGACCCCGATAAGCGCCAGGCCGATGCCGGTGTTTCCCGCCGTAGCTTCAACGATGGTTCCACCCGGCTTGAGCGTGCCATCCTGTTCGGCGCGGCGGATGATGCCGATGGCGGCACGGTCCTTCACGCTGCCGCCCGGATTCAGGTACTCCAGCTTGGCGAAGACGTCCGCGGAGCCGGCCGGAACCAGCCGTTTCATCCGCAACATGGGAGTTTCGCCGACAAGTTGAGTGATGTCGTCGGCTACGCGCAGGCGGGACATTTCTGAGGTCTTGGAGGTCACCTTACAGGTTACGCAGCAGGCTGAAGAGCCGTCAATTCTCCGCGCTGAAACCGGCGGTGCGAAACATTCAACTTCGAAAGCGTTTCACCATGAAGGACACTCAAGGTTCACGAAGGAGAATCGAATCTTAGTCGCCTCACTGTGCATTCTTCTTTGTGGAATCCCTTCGTGTCCTTTGTGGTTGAAGCGTTTCGGACGCAACCGACAATGGGTTTTCACGAAGCCCCCTCGAGCATTTCATCCCTCAGCTTCATCATTTGCGGTGGACGTCCTTTATAATTGCCCGCCATTCACAGATGGAAAGGAATCACATGCGACGTTTTGCCGCAGTTCTGCTGGCTTCTTCGTTGACTGTCCCGGGTGTCTTCGCTCGGGGCGGACGAGGCTCCGATGGCGGGGTATTCGAAGAGTTCGAGCCAGAACGAACGCGACTGGGAGACGAAATTCCGCGCGGTTCCCGACACCAACAATCTGCGCGAATTCATGCGCCGCATGAGCGCGCGCCCACACCACGTCGGATCGCCTTATGACAAAGACAATGCCGAATGGATTCTCGCGCACTTCAAGGAGTGGGGATTCGACGCCCACATCGAGACCTTCAACGTGCTCTTCCCCACTCCGAAGGTACGAGTGCTGGAAATGATCGAGCCCACGAAGTTCACGGCAAAGCTGGAAGAGCCGGCGCTGTCGGTGGATCCGACATCGAATCAGAAATCCGAGCAGCTTCCCACCTACAACGCTTACTCGCCTGATGGCGACGTGACCGCTCCGCTCGTTTTCGTGAATTACGGATTGCAGGAAGACTACGAGAAGCTCGATCGCCTTGGCATTTCGGTGAAGGGTGCCATCGTCATCGCCAAATACTATCAATCGTGGCGCGGAGTGAAGCCGAAGATTGCGGCCGAGCACGGCGCGGTCGGCTGCCTGATCTATTCCGAACCGCAGGACGATGGATACACGCGCGACGAGGTCTTCCCGCAGGGGCCGATGCGCAATCCGAATGGAGTGCAGCGCGGTAGCGTGATGGACTTCGCTTCAGTCAGCCCCGGCGATCCGCTCACTCCCGGCATTGGGGCCACTGCGGATGCCAAGCGGTTGTCGGTCAAAGAGGCGAAGAGCATTGCCGCGATCCCGGTGCTTCCGATTTCCTACGGCGACGCACAGCCTCTGCTCGCCGCACTCAAAGGTCCGATGGCGCCGGATGAATGGCGCGGCAGCCTGCCGATCTCGTATCACGTGGGGCCGGGCCCGGCGAAGGTTCACCTGAAGCTCGAATTCAACTGGGATCTCAAGCCGGTCAACGACGTCATCGCGAAGATTCCCGGCAGCATTGCTCCCGACGAATGGATCATTCGCGGCAACCATCATGATGCATGGGTGAATGGCGCCGAGGATCCGGTGTCGGGCCAAGCAGCGTTACTCGAAGAGGCACGCGGGCTGGGACTGCTGCTCAAGCAGGGATGGAAGCCGCGGCGCACCATTATTTATGCGGCGTGGGACGGCGAAGAGCCGATGCTGCTCGGGTCAACCGAGTGGGTCGAGGCGCATGCGGCCGAGTTGCGGCAGCACGCTGCGGTCTATATCAACTCGGATGGAAATGATCGTGGAACGTTGAGCATGGGCGGATCGCACAGCCTGGAGAAATTTATCAACGGCGTGGCTCGCGATATTGAAGATCCGGAAACGAAGATGACGGTATGGCAGCGCCTGCAACTTTCCAGAATCGCAGACGCCAAGTCCGCCGACGACAAGAAAGAGTTGCGCGGGCGCTCTGACCTGCGCATCGCGGCCCTCGGATCGGGCACAGACTTCACCGGATTTCTCGATCATCTCGGCATTGCCACCCTCGACCTCGGATACGGCGGCGAAGACGAGCAGGGTATCTATCATTCGATCTACGACGATTTTTACTGGTACACGCATTTTTCCGATAGCGACTTCGTCTTTGGGCGGGCGATGGCGCAGACCGGAGGAACCACAGTGATGCGATTGGCCGACGCCGAGATTCTGCCGTTCGACTTCGTCAATCTCGCCGACACGGTACGGACCTACATGAAGGAGCTGGAAAAGTTGCTATCGGACAAGCAGGATGAAATCCGCGAGCGCAACCAGGAACTCGACGAGGGAGTGTTCAAGGCGAAAAACGATCCAAGGCGGCCGAAGGTTGCACCGGCCCGGGAGGAGGTTCCGCCGCATTTGAACTTTGCTCCGATGCAAAACTCTTTGGAAGCTTTAACACACAGCGCGGAGCGATATCAAAAAGCATTGGCCCAGAAACAGGCCTCCCTCACCGATGCCCAGACGGAATGGCTTCGCGGATTGAACACGCAACTGATGGAAAGCGAACGCAAGCTGACAAATGAAGACGGACTGCCGCGCCGCTCCTGGTACAAGCATTTGCTTTATGCTCCGGGTGTTTACACGGGTTATGGGGTGAAGACGGTTCCGGGCGTGCGTGAGGGAATCGAACAGAAGAAGTATTCCGAGGCTGACGCCGAGATCGTGCGGGTTGCCAAGGTGTTGCAGGACGAAGCGCAACTCGTGGACTCGGCCGCGCAGATGCTGGAAAAATAGTGGGTCGACGCGCCCGGGTCGGCGGCTCGGATTATTTTCCGCCGCTCGAGGCACTGGCGGAGCCGGCATAGTATCCCGTCTTAGTGCGGACGATCAGCTTGCCGTGTCCCTTGGCCTTGGCATCCACGCGGATCTGGCGGAAATTTCCAACTTGTTTCGGCGATGTCGGCTTGTAGCCGATCGCATACTGGTTTCGGATATCGTTCGCGATCGTGCTGCTGATCGCGTCGACTTCGTCGAGCGTCTTGGGAAAGAAAGCAATCCCGCCGGTACGCTGCGCAATGATATCGAGCGCTTTGTGGGCACGCTTCGGATGCTCCTCGTCGCCGAGGACACCGATGGCGTAGACCGATAGGCCCGCCCTCTTCCTGCAATTTCTTGACAGCCTGCTCTAGCGTTTCGCTGCTCGCGTTATCTTCTCCATCCGTTACGACGAAGATGACTTTCTTTTCGAGCCTGCCATTTTGCTTGAGGTGATCGGCGGAAGCGACGACTGCGTCGTAGAGAGCGGTCCCGCCGCGCGCGTCGATCTTCTCGAGCGCTTCCTTCAGTTTGAGCAGGTTGTTGGTGAAGTCCTGGTCGAGGTACTGCTCGTCGTTGAAGTTGACGACGAAGACCTCATCGCGCGGATTGCTGGAGCGGACCAGGTTCAGCGCCGCCTGGTTCACTTTGTTTCGCTTCTCCCGCATCGAGCCCGAGTTGTCGATGACGATGCCCATGGCTACCGGGATATCGACATGATGAAATGAGATGATGCTCTGCTGCTTGCCGTCTTCGAAGACGCTGAAAGCCGTCCGGTCGAGGTTGGTGACAATACGCTGCTTGTCGTCCACGACGGTCGCGTGCAGCAAGACCTCGTCCGCTTCTTTCCTGAAGACGAAGATGCCCTGATCGTTCAGCTTCTGGTTGTCGTCGGATTGCGCATCGGTCGCCGGAGGCTTGTCGACGGACTTCCCGGGTGCCGGAGCAGAATTCTGTGGAGAAGGATTCTGTGGAGCCGGATTCTCAGGAGTTTGTTGCGGCGGAGCAGAAGGCGACTGCGACTGGGCGGGCAGTGAGGAATACAGCCCGGCCCAGAAGACGATCGTGAGAACTAGAAAAACCCCCGCGGCCTTATTCAGCAGGCGCGTAATATCCCGTCCTGGCATACACCTTAAGAGGAGGCAGTCCTTTCGGCGGCAACAACTTCACTTTTATCTTACGCCATTTGCCGTCGCGCACAACCTTGGTGGGACGGTATCCCAGCACGTATTGGTTTCGAAGTTCGACCCCGATTTTTGTCGCCACATCACCCAGGTCGTTGGGGTTGTCGATGGTGAATGCACGGCCACCCGTGAGCTCGGTAATGTCGCCAAGCAGCTGCGGGCCCAACCGTTCTTCTACTGCCGAAGCATAGCGGTCGTAGATGCCGATGGCATAGATCATCACGTCGGCTTCCTTGACTAGCGACTTAATTTCGTTTTCCGTGTAGCGGCTGTGATTGTCGCCGCCATCCGAAATGATGAGCAACGCCTTCTTGGGATACTTGGCCTGCCGCATCTTGCTAACGCCCATATAGATGGCATCGAGCAGCGCGGTGCGTTTCTTGGGAACGGCAAAGACCAGCTTGTTCTGGATCTCGTCGACCGAACTGGTGAAGTCACTGATGTCCTCCGGCTCGTCGGAGAACGTGATCATGAAGAACTCGTCCTGCGGGTTAGCAGTTTTGAAGAATTCGATCACCGCTTCCTTGGCCCGGTCCATCTTGCTGCTCATGCTGCCGCTCGAGTCAAAAATGACGCCGAGCGAGACGGGAGCGTCTTCGCTCGAGAAACTGCGAATCTCCTGACCGGAATTTCCTTCGAAAAGCTGGAAATTTTCTTTCTCCAGCCCCGTGACCAGGCGGTTCATCGGATCGGTAATGGTCACCGGCACCAGCACCAGGTCCACGTCCACTTTCAACGGACGCACGCGGGCGCTCAGGCTTGTATTGGAAGAAATCAATTCCGCTTTCGGCGCTGTCTCGACCGGCTTCTCGACCTCACGCGGCTGAATGTGAACGTCATTGACATCTGTGGTTTGCCCAAACGACAGAACACCCAGACACCCCAAGACCACCAAAGTGAGAACTAGCCTGTGCCCCATATGCGTGTACCCGAAAGCGAACGGATTTTTTTGCAGCAGGTTAAGAGTCGGATCCCAGGAGAGGACCGGAGAGGCACTTCGAGCTAGGGCCTTCGGACGAGATGACCGACGCCCTTTTCCAAGGCGGGCCATAAATACCTCAATGCGGCCGATGTTAGCACGGTCCAACGGAGACGGCGCAGAGTTTTTGTCAAAAATTAGAGACAAAGTCCTAAAACGTCGACCGGACGCGGCATCGGCTGCCACGTGGCATTCATCCGCATTACCCGGGGATGACATCTCGCCACTGCCCACTCCTCGACGTCCTCCGCTATCTTGTTACAATCAAAGGTTTCCTATGGCCGACATACGATCGTTCCGCGCACTTCGCTACAACCTGCAGAAAGTTTCAGCGTCGCAGGTGGTTACCCAGCCTTACGACAAGATTACCCCTGCGATGCAGGAACGTTATTACGCGGCCAGCCCTTACAACCTGGTCAGAATCATCCTCGGTCGGCGCGAACAGGCCGACAATACGGTGGAGAACGTATACACGCGCGCCGCTGCGTGTGGCAGGGATTGGCGGAGCCAGGGCATCCTGCAACCGGATTCGCAGCCTTCGATCTACACCTACACACAGACCTTCGAAAGCCCCGCAGGCGGGACCTGCGAGCGCCGAGGATTTATCGCCCTCGGGCGCGTAGAAGATTACTCGGCGAAAGTCGTCTTCCGTCACGAACAGACCCTGGCCAAGCCCAAAGCGGATCGCCTCGAACTGCTTCGGGCGACGCGCGCTCACTACGAACAATTGTTTCTCCTTTATGAGGATTCCGGTGAGATCGATTCCCTGCTGCAGCCCAAGTCCTGCGCCGCCCCTGCCATTGATCTAACCGACGAATATGGAGTGGCACACCGGGTCTGGCAGATTTCGGATCCGCAAGTGCTTGCATCAGCGAAGGAGAAGATGCGTGACCGCAAACTGGTGATTGCGGACGGACATCACCGCTATGAAACCGCTCTGAACTTCCGCGACGAGTGCCGAAAGAGCGCGGGTAAAAGCGAGTCTGAGGCTTCTTACGAATTCGTAATGATGACCTTCGTCAACGTCAATGATCCCGGCCTGTTCGTGTTGCCCACCCATCGAGTTGTACATTCGCTGAAATCATTTTCGGTGGATGAGTTTCGAAAATCTGCCGGCGAAATTTTCACGGTCGAGGCTGTCGACGGCTCTCTTGATGCCTCGAAGGCGGGGTCTCTTTTGCGCGAGCGCGCCAATAAAGGAACCGTTCTCCTCGCAGTGACCGCGCAGGGAAATTTGCTGCTGCACTCTGCAAAGATCGCGAATTCGAAATTCCTCGCTGGACTGTCAGAACGGCAGAAGTCGCTCGACGTCGTCGTGCTTCATAAATGCCTGCTCGAGGGAGTCCTCAGGCTTTCGGAAGAGTCAATTCGGAACCAGGAAAACTTGTCGTACATCCGGGATGCGGCGGAAGCTCTCAGCCAGGTGCGAAGCGGGGCGGCGAATGTCGCATTCCTGATGAACCCGTGCCCCGTCCAGAAGGTGAAGGAGATCGCGTTCGCCGGTGAAGTGATGCCGCAGAAGTCCACGGATTTTTACCCTAAGTTGCTCAGCGGACTCACCGCCTATGCGCTGGACTAACCGTTTGCGCCTCGCGAAACCGCGCCACACGATCGCCGATCGCGGTGGCACGTCGCCGGACGTTCACAAAATTTCCGTCGCGCGCAGCAGTTCTCTCCGCGCGTTCATTCTCGTTTTGTTGTGCGCCTTGCTGATGTCGGGTGCGGCGGCGGAGAAGCACCTGTCAATCTATTCCGTCGCGGCAAACTATTCCCTTCCACTCGTGCAGCGTGAAGGTCGGGACTACGTTGGTCTTCTCGAACTGTTGGAACCGCTCGGCAAGGTAAGTGCGAGGGCGGACAACCTCCGCTGGCGCTTGCGCTACAACAACGTTGAAGCAGATTTTCTGTCCGGCAAGAATCACGCGCAAGTGCAGGGCAAGGATGCTGATCTGGGCGGAAAGTTCTTGCTGGAAAATAAGCGCGGGCTGGTGCCGGTCTCGGCGCTCGCTTCGTTGCTGCCGCGTGTGCTTGGCGGTCCGGTCACCCTGCACGAAGAATCCGACCGCCTCTTCATCGGCAGCGTGGCCAACCACTTTACGGCGTCGCTTGCCGGCGACAATCCGCCGAGGCTCGTCTTTCACTTCGCCGCTCCCGTGAACCCCAGCGTCGCCAACGAAGCCGGGGCACTACGCATGACGTTCGCGCGCGAACCTGTGGTTGCGCCGGCGTTGCCCACGCTGACATTCGGCAACAAAGCGATGCCGTCCGCCACTTACAGCGAGAGCAACGGGATGGCGGTAGTCACCGTGACAACGACCGTCCCGGTGATGGCAAGTTTTTCGAATGATGGGCGCACCGTCACCATTACGGCTACCGCGCCCGCGCAGACGGCAGAGCAACAAACATCCTCTCAAGCTACACCCTCGACACCGGCAGCCGCGCCCACGCAGCCCATGCAAACTACGCCGGTGTCCACCCCGGCCACTCCTGTATTGCGGCGCTACTTCGCCGTAGTTGATGCAAGCCATGGTGGAGATGATCACGGAGAAACGCTCAGCAATACTCTTCTGGAAAAGGATGTAACCGTTTCGCTGGCGCGCAGCCTGCGTCAGGAGCTGGAGAGCCGGGGCATCACCACGCTCGTGCTTCGGGACTCCGACGCGAACCTTCCGGTCGATCAGCGCGCGATTTTCGCCAATGCGGATCACGCAGCGATTTATGTTGCCCTTCACGCCGCGTCCAGCGGCCGGGGAGTGCGTATCTACACCGCGCTGCTTCCGCTCGGGGGCGATGATCGGGGGCCATTTCGTTCGTGGAACACGGCCCAACACGTCGCGCTTCCTATGAGCCAGAGCGCTGCCAGCCTGATCGCGGGTGAGTTGCAGAAGCGGCAAATTCCGGTGCGGGATCTGGCGGCTCCGTTGCGCCCACTGAACAATGTGACTGGACCTGCGATCGCGGTTGAAGTCGCGCCGCAAGGCTCGGACGTCATGCAATTGACCGCGCCCGATTACCAGCAACTGATCACGAGCGCCGTCGCCACGGCGATCGCGGCGGCCCGCGATCAACTGGGGGGCGCGCAATGATCCGCTGCACAAAACAGAACAGCCAGTCGAGCTTTGCTCGACTGGACAGCCGGGGGCGGCTGTCCCCACATGAGTATGCACGATGTTCATGGGGGACGCTGCCATGATTCCACGACACCTTGTGATTGGAGTTGCTGTCCTGATGCTCGCCGCCTTGGGACTGTCCGGCTACGCGTGGAAGATGCGAAAGACTGCGGCATCGACGACAGCCGCGAGCGTCGACACCCGCCCGCTCGCGCCGCCCGTGGCAGGTCCCACAGAACAAGTGATCCTGTTCGTCGCGCACGACGACAACGGAACGCTGCGCGCCGAGTCGGCGCAAATTCCATTACCTTCAGGACGCCAGCAGCGCGCAGAAGAATTGTTGCGGTCCCTGCTGTCGCTCTATCTGGAAAAGTCCTCGCCTCACTCTATCGCCGCGGGATCGGAGATCCGTAGCGTGTTTCTCATTGACCCCGGCGTGGCTGTGATCGATCTCAATGCGGCGTTCGCCAATAATCACCGCTCCGGCGTGCTCGTCGAAGAATTGACCATCACCTCGCTCATTCACACCATTTCAGCAAACATCCCCGGCATCGCGAAGGTGCAGATCCTGATCGATGGTAAGGAACGCGACACGCTCGCCGGACACGCGGATCTGTCTTCTTATTACGACGTGACCGCGGTCAACCAGCTCGCCACGCAGCTTCAGTCGGGCCAATAGTGTCTTAGCAGCCCGGTAAGAAAAATGGGTTTAAGAATTAAGGTTTCGGTTTTCCCTCGTGATACTTCGTGCCCTTTGTGGTGAATGGTTTTGGAAGCGGAAGCAAATCCTCAACCACGAAGGACACGAAGTTACACGAAGGGAATCTCGGTTAAGACTTTTCGAGTCCTTCGATTTCTTTCTTCGTCCGTTCCAGGATCTCGCGGATCTTCGCAATCTTCGCGGAGTCGTGAGATCCGCGCGTGGCCGCCTTGAGCGCTGTCTTCATCAGCTCGGCCGCCGGACGCATCACCTCGGCTCCCTCGGCACCCATCCATGGACCCCAGTCACCCGCCTGTTCAGCGCGCTGCCAAATGCGTTTGACCGTATCCGCTTCACCCTTCAATTCCGCCTTGCCGGCATCGGTCAGCGAATAGGTACGCTTCCCGGCCGCGGCGTCCGAGGTCACCATGCCTTCATCCTCAAGCTGCTGCAGCGCCGGATAAATCGCTCCCGCGCTCGCTTTGTAAATTCCGCCGGACTTCGTTTCCAGCTCCTTCATTAGTTCGTAACCATGCTTGGGACCGGGCTCGAGCATCGAAAGCAGCGCCAACCGGATCTCGCCCGGGCCAAAAAATCGACCCCAGCGCCCACCGCGTCCCCATGGAAATCCACCACCCATAAAAGGTGTCGCCATACCTCCGCGCCACCATGTTCCACATCTTCCGTACATAAACAAACTCCTTTTCGAATTACGTTTGATCTTGCGATCAATATATCTTTAGATACATCGAATGGCAAGAACGATGCATAGACTTAAAGAAGTGTGTAGCCCCGGACGCATTCGTCCGGGGTTGCGCGTAGCGCAATTAGGATGACTGAAAGTGCCGATGCCCACAACCCGCCACCACTGACGCTTCCCGCACTCGGCGCTGCGCTCCTCGGGGCGGACGAATGCGTCCGCCCCTACACAAAGGCGACCGAGCGAAACATTTCCATGACTCTCGCCGTAACATCGCGCAGCCTTAGGCTTGTCCGCTGCAACTTGTCCGTTACGCCGAGAGAAGGAAGAGACCATGACCTCGAACCCTGGCAGGACCGCTGGAATCTGGTATCTGCTGCTCATCGTGATCGGTCCACTGCGTCTTATCTATATTCCGAACAAACTCATTGTCGATGAGAATGCGGCTGCAACCGTCAGCAACATTGCCGCTCATGAACGGCTTTTCCGATGGGGTATGGCGAGCGAGCTGGTGGCATCGCTCATGCTGATATTTCTTGTTCTGGCGTTTTACCGGTTGTTCGAGAGAGTCGATCGATCGCTTGCCATGCTGGTAGTCATCTTCGGCGGATTGATGCCGGCTGCGATTTATCTTGTCAATGTCACTGCGGACGCGGGCGCATTGATGATCGTGCACGGCGCCGATTTCCTCTCCGTATTCGATAAGCATCAACGCGACGCGCTGGCCCTGTTGCTTCTACGCCTGCACGATCATCAATTCACCGCAACGTTGCTGCTTGCGGGAGCATGGCTTTTTCCTCTCGGGGTCCTCGTGTACAAGTCGCGCTTCCTGCCACGATTTGTAGGCGTGTGGCTCCTACTCGGAGGCGTCGCCTGGCTGGTGATGTGCTTTACGGGATTTCTGGCGCCGCAATATCAGGACAAGGAGTTCGTCGTCTTCCAGCCAGCTTTCTTCGGCGAGATCGCACTCATGCTGTGGCTTGTGATCAAGGGAGCAAAGCCGCCTGCGGTTGCCCAGCAAGCATCATCGGTAGTAGTTGGCTGAGTTGTAGCACGTCTTTTTCGGTTCTCGGGAGACTTCCTGTTTTTTCCGGGTTTTCGGGGAGTTCCGCATGCGCCAGTGGGGAAATTCAGCGGCTCTGATCCTGATTTTCTGGACATCAATTCTGTCATCAAATGTTGCCCTTTTCAGATTCTGATCCCTGTGCGATACTCAAGACCGGTTTCTTCCCCCCTTTCCCCTGTTGTTGAGCTTTCCCCTTAAAGTTCAGAACTTTTGCAAACGGGGCATTCCTTTCATGCATTCCTGGATATCGTTACGTCCCAATCGGACCGCCACTCTCCGATCCTTCTCTTTCCTTTTGAGCTTCATCGTGCTGTTCTACGGCGCGGCTGCGTATGGTGCGGCGCCGGCAGTCACGCTGTCGCCGACGAGCCTGACATTTGGAACGCAGCTGAAAGGAACCAAGAGCGCTCCTCAAGTCATCACTCTGACGAATACAGGCACGGCATCGCTTACGCTGTCGAGCATCGTCCCCAGTTCCACGTTTTCGCAGACTCATACTTGCCTGGCCACCCTTGCGGCGGGTGCAAGTTGCACCATTTCAGTTTCCTTCACGCCGTCGGTCAACGGCGTGGTAAATGGAACTCTCACGATCACCGACAACGCGGTAGATAGCCCGCAGGTAGTCACCTTGACCGGGACCGGCACGATCCTGAGTCTGACTCCGGGCACCGTCAATTTCGGAAACGATCCGGTTGGTACACCCACCGCCTCGCAGCCAGTGACGCTTTCGAATGTGGGCCAGACTGCTGCCAAGGTCACGGCCATCACATTCCAGGGAACGAATCCTGCCGACTTCTCTCAAACCAACAACTGCACAACTGTCGCGGCGGGAACGTCCTGCACAATTAATGTCGTTTTCACGCCGTCCGTTGCGGGCAGTCGCAGCGCGACGCTAAACGTCACCCTGGCGACGACCGTTTCGCCAATTCCGGCCACGGTCACTGGAACGGGAACAACCGCGACCTCGGGTCCGGTTCCCTTCCTGCATCAACCGTTGGCGCCTGCCACTCTGGCCCCCGGCAGCTCCGCAACAACGGTAACGCTCAATGGCGCTGATTTTGCCGCGGGCGACACCGTGCAATGGAACGGCACCAGCCGCACAACGACCTTCGTCAGCGCCGCCAAGCTACAGGCTTCGTTGCTGGCTTCGGACTTGTCCTCTGCCGGCACCGCGCAGGTAACAGTTAAGAGCGGAGCAGGCGGAGTGTCCAATGCGCAAGCATTCCAGATCGCCACTTCCGTTTCAACTCTGGCGATGGCTGGATCAGCACTGAATGTCGGCTTAGATCCTCGCGGCGTAGTGGTGGCGGATTTCAACAACGATGGAAAACCGGATCTCGCAGTGATCAATCGCGGATCTGCTTCCGTTTCGATTTTGAAAGGCAATGGCGATGGCACATTCTCGGCGCAAACTTCATTCGGCGCCGGTACCGATCCCATCGCACTGGCCGTAGGCGATTTCAACGGCGACGGCAAACTCGATCTGGTTACTGCCAATCGCGCCTCGTACGACATTTCGGTTCTCTTAGGCAACGGCGACGGAACATTCCAGGCCCACGTTGACTACAGCGCCGGAACCGAACCGATCAGCATCGTGACTGCCGACTTTAACGGCGACGGCAAGCTCGATGTCGCGGAGGTCAACAGCGCCGACAACACGATTTCTGTCTACCTCGGCGTTGGCAATGGAACCTTTCAGGCGCAAGTCACCTATCCCACAGGGTCGAGTCCTAACGCCATCGTGGCGGGAGATTTCAACGGCGACGGAATTGTCGATCTCGCTGCCGCTGATTCGGCCATCAGCAATGTAGGTCTCCTACTCGGCCATGGAGACGGCACGTTTGCGGCTGCAACATTCTTCCCGACCGGTTCCGATCCTGACGGCTTGTTGGCAGCGGATCTGAACGGAGACGGCAAGCTTGATCTGGTCGCTGCCAACAACGGCAGCAATTCGATCTCGGTCTTATTGAATAACGGGGCAGGAACATTCGCTCCGGCAGTCGACTACCCGGTTGGAAGGTTGCCCTTTGCGATCAGCGCTGTCGATGTCTATAACACCGGCAAGCTCGCCATTGCTGTCGTCAATTTTTCTGACGATACGGTCTCTCTGTTATCTGGCAATGGAAACGGCACCTTCAATGCAGGATCGGCCGTAACGTTTGAGACCGGTGGTTCGCCGATCGGAATGGCTGTCGGCGATTTCAATCTCGACGGCAGACCCGACCTCGTTGTTTCCAATTCCGAAGACAACACCGTTTCGGTCTTGCGGCAAAGTCCAGCAGTGACCCTGTCCAGCACGTCACTAGCATTCGGGTCTCAAACCGTTGGCAGCACAAGCGCGGCGCAAACCGTCACGCTTACGAATTCAGGCAGCGCGACTCTGTCGATCAGCAGCATCAGCCTCACGGGCGCCAACACGAATCAGTATGGCGAAACCAATAACTGTCCCAGCACGCTTGCCAGCGGTGGCAGTTGCACGATCAGTGTGACGTTCTCTCCGACACTCACCACCACGGTGACCGCTAACGTTTCCATTAACGACAACGCTGTCGGAAGCCCGCAGACCATTAGCCTGCTCGGCACTGGCGCGTCACCCGCTGTAAGCCTTTCCCCGAGTACCTTGACGTTCGCCTCTCAGACCGTGGGGACGACGAGCGCTGCACAGACCGTGACGTTGACCAACCTGGGCAGCGTGACGCTTGCCATCACTTCCATTACCGCCAGCGCAAACTTCGGGCAAACCAACAATTGCGGAACATCGCTGACATCAGGCGCGGCCTGCACGATCAATGTGACCTTCACTCCGGCCGCTACAGGCACGACAACGGGAACAATCAGCGTTGTCGACAATGTGGCCGGGAGCCCGCAGACAGTAAGCCTGACGGGAACTGGCGCGGGCGCTGCGACCATCACGCTCACTCCGACCGCCCTCACGTTTGCCAACCAGGGGGTCGATACCACGAGCGCGAAGAAAACGGTGACCCTCAAAAACACCGGTGCCGGCCCGTTAACCGTCACCAGCATCGCGACAACGGGCAGCTATTCTCAGACGAATACCTGCGGCGTTTCGGTCGCGGCGGGTGCGAGTTGCACCATCAGCGTCGCCTTTACTCCGACCGCCGTTGGGTCGAACCCGGGAACGGTATTGATCACCGACAACGCCGCAAATAGCCCGCAAAGTGTGAGCCTCACTGGAACAGGGATAACCACAAGAGTTACTTTTGCTCCCACCAGTTTGAATTTTGGCAATCAAGCTTTGAACGTAAAAAGCGCCGCCAAGCCCGTAAAACTGACGAATGGCACCACAACGCGATTGTCTTTCTCGAAGATCGCGACCTCTGCCAATTATTCCCAGACCAACAATTGCAGCGCTGGTGTTGCGGCCGGCGGAAACTGCACTGTGAACGTGAGCTTCACGCCAACTACTGCGGGCATTATTGGAGGAACACTCACCTTCACCGATAGCGGGACTGGAGCCGTGCAGACCGTTCCACTCACCGGAACCGGAATTTCAGCGACGGTCGTCTTTTCGCCTCCAAGCGTGACCTTCGCGAATCAATCTGTCGGATCCTCGAGCCCGGCTTCAGTGGTGACCTTGACCAACACCGGGACGGCGGCGCTGACGATCACCAGTGTCAACGTTACAGGAACCAACGGAGGTGATTTCTCGCAGACGAATACTTGCGGCAGTTCGATTGCCGCGGGTGGATCCTGTTCCATCAATGCAGTCTTCAAACCCACGGCCTCGGGTACGCGCTCGGGCAGCATTAGCGTTGCCGACAGCGCCGCCGGCAGTCCCCAGACTCTTTCGCTTACAGGAACGGGAGTCGCGCCTGCGGTTACGCTGTCGCCGACCAGCCTTACCTTCGGCAGCTTCTCGGTAGGCTCCAGCAGCAGTCCTCAGAATGTAACGTTGAGCAATTCCGGCAATTCAACTCTGAACCTCACGAGCATCACCGTGACTGGTCTGGATCCTTCGGACTTCACCCAGACCAACACCTGCGGAACCTCTCTCGCGGCGGCAACCAACTGCACGATCAGCGTCACGTTTACTCCTGTGGCAGCCGGCTCGCGTTCGGCAACTCTCTCGATCGCGGACGATGCCACCGGAAGTCCGCAGTTCATTTCTCTGACCGGAACGGGAAATAGCTCCGGCGTCAGCTTCAGCACTTCCAGTGTGACTTTCGCGGCGCAGGCTGTCGGAACGTCAAGCCCCGTCAGTGGAATCACTCTCTTCAATACCGGAAGTGGAACACTCTCGATTACCAGCATTACCGTCACCGGCGCCAATCCGGGAGACTTTTCGCAGACCAACACCTGCGGCACATCGGTGGCCAGTGGATCGAATTGCACCATCAACGTTACGTTCACGCCCTCGGCTGCGGGAACGCGAACCGCAGCGATATCTGTGGCCGACAATGCTTCGGGAAGTCCGCAGTCTGTCTCACTCACCGGAACAGGCACGAGCGGAGGTCCGGATGCGACGTTGACGCCGCCTAGCCTCACCTTTGCTTCCCAAAACGTGCTCTCCACCAGCTCCGCGCAAACCCTCACTCTGAAGAATACGGGTGGCGCCGCTCTCAACATTCTCAGTATTGTGGCCAGCGGCGATTACGCACAAACCAACAACTGCGGATCTTCCCTGGCAGCGGGAGCGAGTTGCACCCTGCAGGTCACGTTCACACCTTCTGCGGCGGGAACCCGGTCGGGATTCGTCACTTTCAGTGACAACGATTCATCGCCTCAGCAAACTGTCAACCTGACCGGAACCGGCACGGCGCCAATCAGCACAGTGTCGATCGTTCCAGTTCAGGTGTCGGTCACGCCTGGCCAGAGCGCCCAAATGCAGGCCTTCATCAGCGGCGTTGCCAGCACAAACGTTACGTGGGCAGTCGACAACATCGCAGGCGGCAACAGTACTGTCGGAACGATTTCCTCCGGCGGTTCCTATACCGCGCCGGGTGCGACTGGATCGCACGTGATCACGGCCACGAGCACCGCGAACACCACCCAGAAAGCAAGCGTTCCTGTTGTCGTCACTTCGTACAGCGGAACGTTTGTCTATCACAACGACGACGGACGTACCGGCCAGAATCTGGAAGAAACAGTACTCACCACTGGCAACGTCAACACCACGCAGTTCGGAAGGCTCTTCTCCTATCCTGTCGACGGCCAGATTTATGCGCAGCCGCTTTACGTGCAGGGCGTAAACATTCCGGGCCAGGGCACTCACAATGTGACTTACGTCGCCACGCAGAACGACAGCGTCTACGCCTTTGACGCGGATGGAATCACAACCACGCCGCTGTGGAAGGTGAGTTTCCTGACCAACGGAGCGCTGCCGCTCAGCACGTCGGACATCGGCGGATGTCTCAACATTTCGCCTCAGGTTGGCATTACATCGACCCCGGTCATCAATCCCCAGACCAATATCATGTACGTGCTTGCCCGCACGAAGACGGTCACCGGCGGCGTCACTTCATACTTCCAGACTCTGCATGCTCTGGACATCACGACCGGTCTGGAAACCCCGGGAAGTCCGGTGGTGATCCGTGCTACGTATCCCTCCGCGAACGGCACCGTCACCTTCAATCCGCAAACCCAGAATCAACGCTCCGGACTGTTCCTGGATAACGGAGTCGTGTTCATCAGCTGGGCTTCTCATTGCGACATCCAGCCCTACCACGGTTGGATTATGGGATATCAGGAAGGCACACTGCAGCAGGTCGCCGTCTTTAATACCACACCGAACGGTATCGAGGGTGGACTCTGGCAGAGCGGTGCTGCGCCTGCGGTCGACGAAAACGGAAACATCTACCTCATGGCCGGGAACGGAACCACCTCGATCTCAACGGGGGGTGTGGACTACAGCGAGGCACTGATCAACTTCAATTTCACCGGAAGCGCGCTGGCCATCAGTGATTATTTCTTGCCCACCAACTTCCAGTCGCTGAACAATTCCGATCTTGACCTGGGTTCCGGGGCACCAATGCTGATACCCACGCAGCCTACCGCTCCTACCCAGTTGCTGGTTGCCGCCGGAAAGCAAGGAGTCGTCTATCTTGTGGACCGGACGAATCTCGGAAAGTTCAGCGCTTTGGGAAATCAGGTACTGCAAACTCTTCCGGCAGGTACAGTCCCCACGGCTCACAGCATGTCGGCATATTGGCAGAACAACATCTACTTCTGCGGAGTCAGCGATTTCCTGAAGTCCTACTTGCTGTCCAATGGATTGCTTTCCACGTCGGCGACTTCGCAATCGCCTGCGAAATTTGGGTACCCTGGCGCGACTCCGGCGATGTCGGCGAACGGAGCGAAGAACGGCATCGTCTGGGCGATAAGCACCGCGCAAGGCAGCTTCGCGTGGTTGCATGCGTACGACGCGGTCAACGTTGGGCGCGAGCTATACAACACAGGCCAAAATCCGTCCCGCGATCAGGGCGGCCTTTTGGTGAAATTTAACGTGCCCACCGTCGCCAACGGAAAGGTATACGTGCCGACGCTAGGACAATTGGACGTCTACGGGTTGCTTCCCAAGCCGTAGAAAAGTTTTGTGTAGCCCCGGACGCATTCGTCCGGGGTTGAGCGCAACGCGCGCAATGAAGTTCGTGTGGAAGGCGGACTGTCAGGACGGGTCAGGCGATTCACTCGTCGCTACGCTCCGAGGGACGGACGAATGCGTCCGCCCTACACAACCCGCCGAGCCGACGAAACTCGGGTAGCCCCGGACGCATTCGTCCGGGGTTGCGCGCAACGCGCGCAATGAAGCTCGTGTCAAAGGCGGACTATCGGGACGGGTCAGGCGATGCAATCGTCGCTACGCTCCGAGGGACGGACGAATGCGTCCGACCCTACACAACCCGCCGAGCCGACGAAACTCGGGTAGCCCCGGACGCATTCGTCCGGGGTTGCGCGCAACGCGCGCAATGAAGCTCGTGTCAAAGGCGGACTATCGGGACGTCTCAATCTGTGCAATCGTCGCTACGCTCCGAGGGACGGACGAATGCGTCCGCCCCTACACAACCTGCCGAGCCGACGAAACTCGTGTAGCCACGGACGCATTCGTCCGCGGTTGCGCGCAACGCGCGCAATGAAGCTCGTGTCAAAGGCGGACTATCGGGACGGGTCAGGCGATGCAATCGTCGCTACGCTCCGAGGGACGGACGAATGCGTCCGACCCTACACAACCCGCCGAGCCGACGAAACTCGTGTAGTCCCGGACGCATTCGTCCGCGGTTGCGCGCAACGCGCGCAATGAAGCTCGTGTCAAAGGCGGACTATCGGGACGTCTCAATCTGTGCAATCGTCGCTACGCTCCGAGGGACGGACGAATGCGTCCGCCCCTACACAACCTGCCGCGCCGACGAAACTCGTGTAGCCACGGACGCATTCGTCCGGGCGAGCGTCAGGTTGTCCAAGAACGCGCTAGTCGTCATTCCTATCTTTGGCGTCGATCCTCGCGCCGACGTCCAGCGTCCCTGATTTACAATCCCGAAGATGTTCTATCGCTCAGACAATCGGACTCCCGACCAGCTTCGACCAGTCAAAATTACTCCCGAGTTCATCACCACCGCCGAGGGTTCGGCACTGATTGAGGTGGGAAACACTCGGGTCATCTGTACGGCCTCCATCGAGGAAGCCGTGCCGCAATTCATGCGCAATACCGGAAAAGGATGGATCTCGAGCGAATACAGCATGCTTCCCCGCTCCACGCTGACCCGCACGCCTCGCGAAGTTTCCAAGGGGCGGCAGAGCGGACGCACGCATGAAATTCAGCGGCTGATCGGCCGCTCCTTGCGATCGGTCGCCGACCTGGCCCGCCTCGGAGAGCGCACCATCTGGATCGATTGCGACGTCATCCAGGCCGACGGCGGCACCCGAACCGCATCCATCACCGGCGCCTTCGTCGCACTAGGCCTGGCTCTCGAGAAGCTGGTGGATGCCGGCACCCTGCCCGCCGTGCCTCTCAAAGATTTCATTGCGGCAGTGAGCGTCGGAATCGTCGATGGCGAGATCCTGCTCGACCTCTGCTATGAAGAGGACTCCCGAGCCGATGTCGACATGAACTTCGTTATGACCTCCGGCGGCAAGATGGTCGAGCTGCAGGCCACCGCCGAACACCAGGTCTTCGATGACGCGCAACTGGCAAAGCTAATGACCTTCGCGAAAAAAGGTGTGCACGAACTGATCGAGAAACAGAAGGAACTACTGAAGGGGCTGACAGTCCGGACCTAGCACGGACCATGAGGAGACAGTGCCTTCGGCTGTCGAACCCATCTGCCACCGTCAATCTGTTTTATTGCGCTACGCAACCCCGGACGAATGCGTCCGGGGCTACACGATCTCGCAATTCCGCATCTCGTGTAGGGGCGGACGCATTCGTCCGCCCCGAGGAGCAAAGCGACGAGTGACTCGCCCGTTTTGGCACTGTTCCAAAGCGGAAATTTTCGCCGTACTTTGCCTCCGATTTCCCGCCTCGTAATCTTCCCTAAATCGATCCTGTCGGACTACGGTGAAAGAACAGCATGGGAATCGTCCGCAGCATCGATCGCCGTAGCGAAACCCGCGCCCCGGCGGAACTGGGAGTGACCATCTGGGGCGTCGACACCAAAGGAGATCGCTTTTTGCAGGAGGCTCGCGCCCGCGAGATCAGCCTGAGTGGCGCGCTCCTCACGGGCTTGGACGTCGAACTCAGGTCCGGCGACGTCGTCGGAATTCTGTATGCCAACCGCAAAGCGCGCTTCCGCGTCGTGTGGGTGAGCTATATCGGGAAGACGTCCAAGCTGCACGCGGCTGTTCACCGCATTGAGCCCGACCTGTGTCCCTGGCAAGCTTTGTTGGCGGAAGAAGGTTCGATCAGCAAAGGGCCAGCGCACCCTGACAGCCCGGAAAAAATATAGAACCCATCCCGCCTTCAAAAGTGGGGCCGCACTCCACTCTTACCCGATCCACACCGTCTTAGCATTCAGGAATTCCCGGATGCCCACCGCTCCGAGTTCTCGCCCGATTCCCGATTGCTTGACGCCACCGAAAGGAATGCGCGCATCGGAAGCTACCATCTTGTTGATGAATACCATTCCTGCTTCGAGTTCATTGACAAAACGCTCCGTCTCGCCTGGATCATTGGTCCAAGCGCTCGCGCCCAACCCAAAGCGGACATCGTTGGCAATGCGGATCGCTTCGTCTACGTTTTTTACTCGAAAGATGGACGCGACGGGCCCGAACAATTCTTCTCCATAAGCAGGAGAATTTTCCGGCACGTCCGTCAGCACGGTTGGCGCATAAAAATTTCCCTTGCGATCCAGCGGATGTCCGCCAGTGAGCAGCTTAGCTCCCGCCGCGATTGTCTTTTTCACATCGGCGTCGAGATCTTTCACTCCATCCGGCGTCGCCAGCGGTCCCACGTCCGTCTTCTCGTCGAAAGGATCGCCCAGCTGAAGGCC
Organism: uncultured Acidobacteriota bacterium; assembly: GCA_963801895.1. Classification (GTDB taxonomy): domain Bacteria; phylum Acidobacteriota; class Terriglobia; order Terriglobales; family Acidobacteriaceae; genus Sulfotelmatobacter. Next base: position 88,027 of record CAWDGM010000001.1, read on the forward strand.
TTGCATCTTCGCCACAAACTTGCGCGCGAATTCTTCCGCAATGGGCTCGGCCACGATGAAGCGCTTGGCCGCAATGCAGGATTGTCCATTGTTCTGCACGCGAGCGGTCACCGCGGTCGAGACGGCCGCATCCAGGTCGGCGCTCGGCATCACAATAAAAGGATCGCTGCCGCCTAACTCCAGCACGACCTTCTTAATGTGCCGGGCCGCGCCGATCCCCACTTGAATGCCCGCCTGCTCGCTGCCGGTTAAAGTCGCGGCGACGATCCGTGGATCGTTCAACAACCCTTCCACCTGTCCGGAACCGATCAGCAGAGTTTGAAATGCGCCTTCAGGAAATCCAGCCTCCAGAAAAATGCTCTCGATGGCCAATGCGCACTGCGGCACATTGGACGCATGCTTCAACAGGCCAACGTTCCCCGCCATCAGCGCAGGCGCGGCGAAGCGGAATACCTGCCAGAACGGAAAGTTCCACGGCATCACCGCCAGCACCGGCCCGATCGGCTGGTAGCGTACAAAACTTTTCTTAGCACCGGTCTCGACCACTTCGTCGGCCATGAAGCGCTCGGCATTCTCGGCGTAGTAGCGGCATCCCGTGGCGCACTTCACGGCTTCGGCCACGGCCGACTTAAGCGTCTTTCCCATCTCAAGCGTCATCAAGTGCGCAAATTTGTCCTTATCGCGCTCCAAGATATCGGCCGCCTTGCGCATGCGTTGCGCGCGAACCGCGAATGGCGTCTGCTTTTCGGCCTTGAACACGCGAACCGCCAGCTGCACTTTCTTCTCGATCTCGGCCTCCGACAACGCCGAGAACGTTTTGATCACTTCTCCAGTAGCAGGATTAATGGATGCAATAGGCATATGAAATTTCCGTTCAGAGTTTCAGTCTTCAGATAAGCAGACTAGCAGGTTCGTTCCGCACATGTAGGGGCGGACGCATTCGTCCGCCCCGAGGAGCAAAGCGACGAAGTGTGAGAGTCAAGCAGCTATTCGGTTTGCTCTCGACGCCCATGGCGCGCGTTGCTCGCCACTGCGGACGAATGCGTCCGGAGCTACATATCCGTCTACACGGCCGGAATCAACCCGACCTGCGCAAGTTCCTTCCGCAGAGACTGCGCATCGGTGAAGCGAATACCGTGCATCCCCAGGGCGTTAGCAGCGTCCACGTTTCTTTGCAGGTCATCGATATACACCGCATCTGCCGGGTTGACCCCGTGCGTCTCGAATAAAAGATGATAGATGCGCGGATCGGGCTTAAGCAGGCGCACTTCCCCCGAGAGAACTGTTCCGTGGAACCATCCCAGAAAGCCAAAGCGCTTCTGCGCCGCCGGGAATGTTTCTGCCGACCAGTTGCTGAGCGCGAACAGGGGAACTCCGCGGGAGCGCATTTCGGCGAGAAGGTCGACCATGCCCTGAATCGGACCTCCAAGCATCTCTTCGTATCTCTCGCGCCACGCGTCGATCATGCGTGCGTGCTCCGGATGTTCGGCTTTCACAAGCGCGCAGGCTTCATCCAGAGTGCGTCCTCCGTCCTGACGCGTGTTCCAGTCGGAGGTGCAGACGTTGGCGAGAAAGTGCTCCATGGCGGCATCGTCGCCGTCAAAGAGCTTGCGATAAAGGTAGCGCGGGTTCCAGTCAATCAGGACGCCGCCGAGATCGAATACTGCTACGGATCGATTTGCCATCGCTGACAATTTTATCGAAATCGCAGTGGAAACCGAGATTGGGTTTCAGCTCTGATCGCGGTGAACCGTTTCCATGGAAAAGGCCGGTAGACACACCGCGATGTATTCCGCTCCGTCATCGTGAGGAGTCGAGTAGCGAACCCACTCCCCGGCATGCGCGATCACGGCTTGGCCGGCGGCCACATCGAGTGATCCGCCGTTGTATTCGACGCGCACTGTTCCTTTCAGAACGATGGTGAATTCGTCGAAGACAGGAGTTTGCCCGGGCTCGAGCCATCCTCCGGGACTGCGCATGTGCGCGACGCTGGCGGCGGAAGTTTTCGTGTTCACGCGGCCGACGTATTCGTCGATGAGCTTCGGCTTGTTTCCTGCGGACTGGATGCGAGTGGGCTGAGCGATGAGAGTTGGCATGAGATCGGAATCCGGCACCCGTTTGAAGGCGCACGAATTCAGAGTACATCAGATTTCAGAGTGGTTGGCCTTCGCATCGGGCGGATGCGAAGGTCAACCAGCCTGGGCCAGAGTCGATCTCTACGGACAGGGATACGGCATGCCCGGCGTTGGCGGAGTGCCCGGAATTACAGTCGGTGGTCCCGGAATACCGTTGGGGCCGACCGCTCCGGGAATGACAGTGGGCGGAGTGCCAGGGGTTCCGGGAGTCATGCATGTGCCGTGATTCACGGGTGCGGATGGGTAAGACGTCTGCGCCGAGTGAGACGGAGGCGTCGGAAGGCTGACCGGATTGGCCAGTGCCGCGCGATTTGCGCTGTCCACTTGGTTTTGGGCCAGCGTGATGGGCTCGGGCGTGGTCATCTCCAGCGGAGCCCCCGTCTCGATATAGAACTGGTGGCTGTGAGCGATCAGCGCAAGCGAGACAACTCCTCCGATGCCGAGGCCTACCAGGCTGCCGATGGCAACTCCTTTTAGGCTATTCGTGGTTGTGGTCATGCCGCCGAAGCTTGCGGTTTGCGTCGTGTGGGCGGCGCTTCCGATTGCGGAACCGATCCCTAGCCCTGCGAGAGGAGCGGCGACGAAGCCGATCTTCGTGCCAGTCCCGGCGTCGGGCCACGCCGTGCCCTCTTCGCTCTCGATGGCGAGCGATCCCGGAATGCTGGCGATGTATCCGTCGGGGAAGATGATGCTTGCCGATTGCAGGTGTATCTCTGCGCGGGTGCCTTTCCGGCGCAGCTTGTCTACCTTGCCCTGAAGAAAACTGCCCGCGGGAATCGCTACCTGGTTGCCGACGGTAATCGGAGTTGCCATCTGTGCGTGAATGTCGTCACCGCGATGGACGTTTCTACTCGTGACCGAAGTCGCGAGCACCAGCGGAATCAAAGTGCCCGCCGGTATGGTGATCGATGGCGGGGCGGAATTTTGAGTCGCAGCATCCGAGGGAGCGTCGTTCTGGGCGAACGCTGCACCGACGAATGAAGTGATAGTGAGCAGTACAAAAACTCGTTTGGTTAAATTTAGTTTTTGAGAGAGAGAAGTGGTTGAGGCGGGTACAACGTGGTGAGAAGTGTTTCCGAAGCTTGCCATAACACACCTCATGCGGAAGGCCTCTATTTCCGTCGAGCCTTCCTGTGTGCGGCGTTCGGGGGAAACGTCGTCACTAGCTTAGACCGGAATCCGTTTAAGAAGCTAGCGTCTCATACGTAAAGAATCGCAAAGCTGCGTGAAAGTTTGTCAGTGGGTAGCGCCGACGTCCCGCCGCATGGTCCGAGCGCATCTTGCGCTTGCTCCGAACACGTTTCCTGAGGTCTACGGCTTCGTTGCCTAAAGCGGGAGAGTTTTCAGGGCCAAATGTACCGCGCGGGTCATTTCGGAAGCGGTGGCTCCATTTACGGCCTGCACGCCCAAGCCGTTCATCACGATGAAAACATAGCGGGCTAGATCCTTCGGATTCACCTGCTTCGGCAGGTCGCCCTCCGTGGAAGCCCGCTGCATCCGCTTCTGCAGCTGAGCGAGGCCCCCGTTGCGCCAGTCCACCATCGACTGTTGTATGCCTTCGGCGCCCGTTCCGCACGTCAAGCCCCCCTGCAGGGACAGACAGCCTTTGGGATGCGTGGAATCGGCAAGAAACTGCACGGTTCCCCGCAGCAACGCCTCTACCACGCCGCGAACGGTTGGTTGCGCCAAAGCGCTGCCAAAGAAGGCCATAGGTCCTTCCTTGTATCGGGCCAAGGCTTTCAGGAAGAGGGCTTCCTTGTCTCCGAAGCTGGAATAGAGGCTGGAGCGGTTGATCCCCATGGCCCTGGTGAGATCGTCCATAGAAGCGCCTTCGAAACCTTTCTCCCAAAAGACACGCACGGCGGCGTCGAGCGCGGCGGTTTCATCGAACTCGCGCGGCCGGCCCATCTTCCCCGGACATGCTTCGCTTGCCATACGGTATTAGATGCACTTTTATACCATCCAGTCCAAATAAGGTGAATCCCGGACGGGATCGCTTACATCTGAAACGTACGGTTCAAAAGTAACCGGAAAGGATGGAAACAAGATGGCCGGCAAATTGGAAGGAAAGATCGCACTGGTAACGGGTGGAAGCAGCGGCATCGGACTCGCCACAGCGCAGGGTTTCGTGAATGAGGGGGCCTACGTTTACATCACGGGCCGCAGACAGGCTGAGCTTGATAAAGCCGTGAAAACGATCGGCAAGCAGGTGACCGCCGTTCGTGCGGACGCCTCGAACCTGTCCGATCTGGACAAGTTGTTCGCCCAGATCAAGCAGGAGAAGGGCCATCTCGACGTCGTGTTCGCCAACGCTGGCGGCGGCAGTCTTGCCCCGCTTGGCTCTATCACCGAGGAACACTACGACCAGACATTCAATCTCAACGTGAAAGGGCTACTCTTTACGGTGCAGAAGGCCCTGCCGCTTATCCCCGATGGAGGATCGATCATCCTGAACGCATCGATCGTCTCGATCAAGGGCATGCCGGCATTCAGCGTGTACTCGGCAACGAAGGCTGCCGTGCGTTCCTTCGCTCGTAGTTGGACCTCGGACCTCAAAGATCGGAAGATCAGGGTCAACGTCATCAGTCCCGGACCGATTGACACCCCGATTCTCGACGGGCTGGGAGAAACAGAACAAGAGCGCCAGGGACTTCGCGCGCATCTGACGTCCATAGTTCCGCTCGGACGCATGGGCAGGCCCGACGAAATCGGCAAGACGGCTGTGTTCCTGGCTTCGGATGATGCCAGCTTCGTAGCCGGAGTCGAGTTGTTCGTCGATGGCGGGGCCGCGCAGGTATAAGGAGGGTGCAGCAAGTTTGAGGAGCGGTCCGTCTGGGGCCGCTTCTTTTATTTGCAGGGCAAGCGTTACTTGCCGTTGCTGATCACGCGGCCTCGTTCACCCATCGCGAGATTGCCGTCACGAGCTTACGCGGAGAAAAACGGACGGATTGAGCCAGCATCCAATTCTGAGTTCCCGAGATGGCGAGCGTGCGACCTTCCATCAGGGCGCGATACGCGCCCAAGGCGACTTTGGAAGAACTCATCGCACCGAATTTCCTGAACAGCCTCGATTTGTCGTTACCGGCGCGTGCGGCGAATCCGGTTGCCGTTGCACCCGGACAGAAACACGTGACGGTCACTCCCGAGTTTCTTAACTCGTTGGCGACCGCCTCCGAAAAAGAAATCACGTACGCCTTGGTTGCGTAATAGACCGCCATCAGCGGTCCTGGCTGGAAGCCGGCAGTGGATGCGACATTCAAGATGCGCCCGCTGCGGCGCGCGATCATCTGCGGCAGAACGAGACGGGTCAGTTCCGTCAGTGCGGTGATGTTGAGATGGATCTGCCCGAGGATTTCCTCGTCACCCATCTGCGCAAACTCACCCAAGACGCCAAAACCAGCGTTGTTCACAAGAATGTCGATCGTGATTCCGTCGCTCTGCAGTTGGTCGAAGAGATTCCGGGCGACCGCGGGCTGGGCGAGATCAAGGGCAACTGTTTTCACGGTGATGCCATTGGCCTCGAGTTCGGCGGCGACCTGTGCGAGCTTGTCCTGGCCGCGTGCAACCAGGATGAGATTGTGGCGGTCGCGAGCGAACAGTTTGGCAAGTTCGTGTCCGATTCCGCCGGACGCACCTGTGATGAGGACGGTGGGCATGAACTCATTCTAGATCGTGTAGCCCCGGACGCATTCGTCCGGGGTGGCGCGCATAGCGCGCCATGACGACTCTGGATGGAAAGACCGTCTGGATGACGTGTCAGCTCGGGTGGTACGAGACGTCGGCACTCGTCGCTGCCGCTCCGAGGGGCGGACGAATGCGTCCGTCCCTACACAAGCGAGGAATACGCGGACACAAGTTCTACACCGCTGGCGAGCGAACAGCTTGGCAGTTCGTGTCCGATTCCGCCGGACGCACCTGTGATGAGGACAGTGGGCATGAAGTCATTCTAGATCGTGTAGCCCCGGACGCATTCGTCCGGGGTGGCGCGCACGGCGCGCCATGACGACTCTGGATGGAAAGACCGTCTGGATGACGTGTCAGCTCGGGTGGTACGAGACGTCCGGCACTCGTCGCTGGCGCTCCGAGGGGCGGACGAATGCGTCCGTCCCTACACAAGCGAGGAATACGCGGACACAAGTTCTACACCGCTGGCGAGCGAACAGCTTGGCAGTTCGTATCCGATTCGGCCGTACGCACCTGTGATGAGGACAGTGGGCATGAACTCATTCTAGATCGTGTAGCCCCGGACGCATTCGTCCGGGGTGGCGCGCATAGCGCGCCATGACGGCTCGAAATGGGAGACCGTTCTGGATGGATGTGCACGATCGTTTCAGTACGAGACGTACGGCACTCGTCGCTGGCGCTCCGAGGGGCGGACGAATGCGTCCGCCCCTACACAAGCGAGGAATACGCGGACACAAGTTCTACACCGCAGGCGAGCGAACAGCCTGGCAAGTTCCTGTCCGATTCCGCCGGATGCACCTGTGATGAGGACAGTGGGCATGAACTCATTCTAGATCGTGTAGCCCCGGACGCATTCGTCCGGGGTGGCGCGCATGGCGCGCCATGACGACTCTGGATGGAGGGCCGTCTGGATGGAAGTGCACGATCGTTTCAGTACGAGACGTCGGCACTCGTCGCTGGCGCTCCGAGGGGCGGACGAATGCGTCCGCCCCTACACAAGCGAGGTTATGCGTGCACTAGTTCCACGCCGTAGATGGAATGCCAGCTGGTGGCAGCTTTCAGCTTGCTGTTCACGTTGTTGATGTTCTTTACGCCTTCCGTCTCCAGCCACTTGCGGAATGCGTCGGGACCCTGCTTCGCGTAGATCGGAATGCCTTCTTTCCACGTGGCGCGCCCGCAGAGAACTCCGTTGAACTTCACACCGGATTCTCCTGCGAGCTCAAGTGTCTCGCTGAACTCCGCATTGCTCACGCCCGCCGACAAATAGATGAATGGCTTCGTCGCTACGTTCGCGGCCCTGTGGAACAGGTCGATGGCTTCTTTCTTGGTGTAAGCCTTCTGTCCAGCGAACGACTTCGTGCCTTCCACGAACTTCATGTTCACCGGCACTTCGACTTTCAGAACGTCGACACCGTAACGATCTTTGCTGAACTCGCGCATGCTCTCGGTTACGATGTGCGGTTTCTTCTTCGCGTAGTCGAGGCCCTTTTCATCGGCACCCTCTTCGTATCCCACAAACTCCAGGAAGAACGGGATGTCGTTGGCCCGGCACTCGTCGCCGATGCGCTCCACCCAGGCATGCTTGATCTCGTTCACGTGCTTCGGATCGTCAGGCGTGTAATACAGCAGGATCTTCACGCAATCCGCCCCCGCTTCTTTCAAGCGGCGCGCGGACCATACGTCGAGCAGATCGGGCAGGCGGCCGGGACCGGTCTTGTCGTATCCAGTCTTTTCATAGGCAAGCAGCAGGCCGGCATTCTTGGCGCGGCGCTTCGAGGCAGGCAGCCCCCACTCGGGATCGAGCAGGATCGCAGAGGCATGCGGAGTGAGCACTTCTGTGACTAGCGACTTGAATTCTTCCATCATCGCGTCGGTGATTTCGCCGCCTTTTTCCTTGGCAAGCGATTTCTGCAGCGAGCCGCGCTGGTCCATGGCGGCGGCCGCGATCACGCCCTTATCGTTCGAAACTTTCTTGAGTCCGGCTAGTTTGCCCGGGGTGAGCTTCATGAGATTCCTCCTAGAGCGGATGAGAGATGAGTGCTTGGAAGTACTGGATATTGTAAATCATGCATGCGGCAAAGGTTATCCACCAAAAGGATCGCCTGCGGAGGCCGATGCCGTACAGGGAATGGCCCACATCACGTCGTGATTAGAATCACTGAATCCATAGGCAGGATTGTTGGGTCGTCAGGCAGGTTGTTGGGTCGTCCGCTTCGCTCCCGAGGGCGGACGAATGCGTCCGCCCCTACACAAGCGAAGCCGTGTAGCCCCGGACGCATTCGTCCGGGGTGGCGCGCAAAGCGCGCCATGAAAAAGCGTACATTGAAGACGCCGAGGTCGTTGGCAAAAAGCGGAAGGAATTAAAGCCGAAGGTGTGATCGAACTCGAAGCTGAAGTCTGCCTAGAACCGCCAGAAAGCGCCGCCGCCCACAAAGAAATTATGCTGCCGGGTCTTTCCGGTGGGCGCCAAGGGAAAATCCGGCTCGCCCGACCAGAAATCGCGGACCTCTCCCCGAATGCTGACTCTCTTCCACACTCGCACATCGAGCCCGATTCCGGCCTCTATCACCGCATTGGTCGTCGACTTCCCGGGATTGGTCGTCCCATACACCAGGCCCTTGCTCTGGCTGAAGTGTCCGAAGCCCGCGCCCAGACTCACCCACGGAGAAACCGCCGTGGTCGGAAACAGATTCACCCTAGCCGCCGGAGTGATGAACAACTGCTTGTAGTCGTTCGGGACGACGGCATGCCCATACTCTCCAGCGTTCAAATCCACGTCCGGGTTGTACACAACCAGAGCTTCGGCCGAAATCGACCAGATCGGGGTCACGATGAAACGCCGCGCGTACTCTCCCTCCAGTGTGAGTCCCTTGCCGGAGTGAATAATGGGATCGAAGAATGTTGCGCCCTTGATGCCTTGATCGCTGATGAACGTCCGCCCAATCAGTCCGCCGATTTCGTTTCTTTCATCCTGCGCCAACGCCGACGCACCCAGCATCGTCACTACGGACAGGATCGCAACCAAAAGCCGTTTGGCAGACATTTCCCCTCCTGCGAGGTCGTTCCAAATTGTTACGGCGGTTGCGTTTAGCCTAGCACGACAACCCCCTGTTCAAATCCTCCAAATGCTACCTTCCGTGGTCCGACCCGGAGGCCGCTCTAATGTATTCCTTAGTGAAACTTAGTGCCCTTTTGTGGTGAATGATTTTGAGCTGCTACAGCCAATGACAAGCCCGGACCATGTAGCCCCGGACGCATTCGTCCGGGGTCGCGCGAAAGCGCGATGCGAGTGCAGGGCGCAACGAAAATGGCAGTTTGTCCCTAGACTCGTCGCTCCCTCCGAGGGCGGACGAATGCGTCCGCCCCTATACAGGCGATCGTAAGGCTACCCTTGATCCGGCCCCCAAAATGTTAAGATAGAGAGATTGCATGCCTGTAAAAGACCTCACTGTTAGCGGTTCCCCCGAACTTAACGAGAAGAATCCTCAGGAGAACCGGCCCCCCGAACGCCCCCAGAAGGTGGGCTTCGTCAGTCTCGGCTGCCCGAAGAACCTTGTCGACAGTGAAGTCATGATGGGCTTGCTGGCGCGCGCTGGAGCCGAACTCACTCGCCACGCCGAAGACGCCGACATCATCGTCGTCAACACCTGTTCCTTCATCGACAGCGCCCAGCAGGAATCCGTCAACACCATCCTCGAGATGGCGGGCCACAAGACGTCTGGAAAGGCCAAGAAACTCGTCGTCGCCGGATGCCTCGTCGAACGTTTCCGCGACCAGATCCGCAAAGATATCCCCGAAGTCGACGCCGTCGTCGGCACTGGAGAACTGGTCAATATTCTCTCGGCGACTGGAATCGCCCCGGCCCCAGTAAGCAATTCCCCATTCGTCGTGCTTCGCTCTCGTGCCGAAGGCGATGCCCGCGCCGCCCAAGGACGATTCTCCCGCGATACCTGGGACGGCGCCGTCAGCGATCTGCCCAATTATCTCTACGATGATGCCACGCCGCGCATCCTGGCCACGCCCGGACACATGGCCTACATCAAGATTGCCGAAGGCTGCGATCATCCCTGCACCTTCTGCATCATTCCGCAGTTGCGCGGACAGTTTCGCTCGCGCCGCTTCGAATCTGTGATCGCCGAGGCCGAGAGACTGGCGCAATCGGGCGTCCGCGAAATCACTCTCATCGGCCAGGACACCACCTGCTACGGCGAAGACTTCGGATTGAAAGACGGGCTCGCCCTGCTGCTCGAGAAACTCGCGGCCATCGATGCCCTGCGCTGGGTTCGCTTTCTCTATGCGTATCCCAACAAGATCACCGGAAAGCTGCTCGACACCATCGCCTCGCACGAAAAGATCTGCTCTTACATGGACGTCCCGCTGCAACACGCCTCGGCCTCGGCCCTGAAGCGGATGAAGCGCGGCGGCGGAGCCGACGTATTCTTGCAGTCGATCGAAAAAATGCGCCGCACCATCCCTGACCTGACGCTGCGAACCTCGTTCATCGTCGGCTTTCCCGGCGAGACCGAAAAAGAATTCGAAGAGCTCTGCGACTTCGTCCGCCAAGCCCAATTCGATTGGATGGGCGCATTCTCCTACTCCGATCAGGAAGGCGCAGGAGCCTATGCGTTGGACAACAAAGTTCCGACTCGCGAGATCGAGCGACGCCGAAAACACCTGATGTCGATCCAGCGCCAGATCAGCAAGAAGAAAAAGAAGAAACTCGTAGGCCGCGAATTCGAACTTCTGCTCGAGGGCGAATCGGAAGAGACTGAATTGTTGCTAGAAGGACGCACCGCGATGCATGCTCCTGAAATCGACGGCAAGGTCTTCGTGAACGATTTCCCCGAAGGTTCGACTCCGCAGCCCGGCCACTTCTATCGCTGCGAAATCACCGAAGCCCACGACTACGATCTCGTCGCACGAATTCTGTGAAGGGGGATACGATGCCCCGCAAGCGCTCTCTGAAACTGCACTGCCCGATCTGCAAGAAGCCTGTCAAAAACACCGACGCGGACTTTCCCTTCTGCAGCGACCGCTGCCGCATCGTCGATCTAGGCAAATGGGCCAGCGGAGGCTATGTCATCACGTCGCCAGTAACCGACGCCGAAGAACTGATCCGCGAAGACATCCCCGACAACAACGACCCGGAATAATCGCCCACCGTCTCCCTGGCGCGCCTTCTGCGCGCCACCCCGGACGAATGCGTCCGGGGCTACACGATTTGTGTAGGGGCGGACGCATTCGTCCGCCCCGAGGAGCGACGCGACGAGTGCCTCTTAAACGAAGTCGGCCAAGCACATGCTGGGCACGACCGGCCCTCTCTGGCAGAGAGAGTATTATGACCACCTGATTATCAACGTAGGAGAGCGGCGGCGAGGAGCTGAGTTGGTGCCGAAAAGATGAGTGATATCAAGACCCAGCCGCGTCAAAGTCACGACAGTAGCGCCGGCATCCCGTCGGCCGTCGCGGGGACCACTCCCCCACGCTGGGCCACGCTGACCGCCACCTTTCTCGGCATCGGCCACATTCACCCCGGACCCGGCACCTGGGGATCCGCCACCACAGTCCTCTTGTGGGCCCTCCTCTCCTACGCGCTATCTCCCCAACTCCGGCTCCCAGCTCTCATATCCCTCGCACTCCTCGTCATCCTCATCGGCATCCCCGCGGCCACCCAGGTTTCCCGCGCCAACACCGCCAAGGACCCCCAATTTGTCGTCATTGACGAAGTCGCCGGACAGCTCATCGCCCTCATCGCCGTCCCTCTGTCATGGAAAACTTTCCTCGCGGGCTTTATACTTTTTAGAGTCTTCGACATCATCAAGCCGCCCCCGGTGCGGCAACTGGAAAGGCTTCCAGAAGGGACCGGGATCGTGCTCGATGACGTCGCGGCCGGAATTTACGCTCTCGCAGTCATGCAGGTTCTCCTCCGCTTGGGTCTTATAAAATAGTATCGGGCTGCGAATTCCCCGAGCGACGCATAGGCTCGCCGTTCGCAAGTTCTGTACCTGGTGTTCTCTTTCATGTCACTTTCCGATCGAATTCTTGGCAAGAAAAATGTGAATGGCGGACCGCGCATCGACTCGGTCGTTCCCGACTGCGCGCTCACCGGAGGTGAAGTCCGCATCAAGGGCTCCGGATTGCGGCCGCAGGAACTTCTCCGCCCCAAAGTAAAATTTGGAGACTTCGAAGGCCCCGTCGTGGTCAGTTCCGACGGTTTCGTGGTGACTCGAATTCCGGAAGGAGCTTCCTCGGGCCCCGTAATCGTGGCCACCGACGGCCACGTCAGCAATCCGCACACCGTCAAAATTGCAGTGCCGATTGCCGAAAATCTGCATCCGGTCACAAACCCGGCCGTCGATGCAGAAGGCAATATTTACGTCACGTTTTCCGGATCGCGTGGACAGAAAGTTCCCGTCGCCATTTTCAAAATTGACACGAACTATGCGGTCAAGCCGTTCGTGGCCGAAATGATGAACGCCACTTCCATCGCGATCGATCCCCAAGGACAGATCTACGTCTCCTCCCGCTATGACGGCGCCGTCTATCGTGTCGGCCCTAACGGCAGCACCACGACCTTCGCCGAAGGGCTGGGTGTCGCAACCGGAATCACCTTCGACAGTGAGCAGAGCCTCTACGTTGGCGACCGCAATGGCACGATCTTCAAGATTTCGCGCGACCAGCAGATGTTCGTCTTCGCCACGCTAGAAATGAGCGTCTCCGCGTATCACCTCGCTTTCGGACCGCAAGGCGATTTGTTCGTCACCGGACCCAACGATCGCGTCTACAAGATCGATCCCAACGGAACCGTCAGCACCTTCTACAAAGGATTGGGCCGCCCGCAAGGTCTCGCCTTCGATGCCGACGGCAACCTCTACGTCGCAGCGTCGCTGGCGGGAACGCGCGGCATCGTCAAACTCACGCCTGATGCCAAACCGAGTTTGGTAGTCTCAGGCCAAGGTCTAGTCGGACTAGCCTTCGCCCCCGCCCGCTCGGTCATCCTCGCAACCACCAACGCTGTCCACCATCTCTCCTGGAACATCCCAGGCCCGCGTCAACTCCCGGAATAGAGAAAGCTAGGCTCGCCATCACGAATGCATGCGTCTTGGCGAATGTAGGGGCGGACGCATTAGTCCGCCACGAGGAGCAAAGCGACGAAGTGTCGGCTCCAAACTGCTTCCCTGCTTTTGCGCATCGCACAGCATTGGCCTGCAGACGGTAGCAGCTGATACCCTGCCGTGATCGAAGTCAAAGGTTCCTGCCTGTCGCGAGCGCATCTTTCGCTCGCCTCCGCGCTTTCATTTAAACTCCTACCAGTGAACGCCGAAATCATCGCGGTAGGCTCCGAAATGCTCAGCCCCTACCGCATGGACACCAACTCGCTCTACCTCACCGAGCAACTCAACCTCCTCGGCGTCGATGTCATCCACAAAAGCATCGTCGGAGATAATCTTCGCCATCTCGTCGGCTCCGCGGAGCACGCCCTGTTCCGCTCCGACATCGTCATCTTCAGCGGCGGCCTCGGCCCCACTGAAGACGACCTCACACGCGAAGCCGTCGCCGAAGCCTTAGGCGTGAAGCTGAATCGCGATCCTGAAGTGCTCACTCGCCTCGAACAGCGATTCGCCTCCCGCGGATGGAAGATGTCGCCCAACAATTCGAAGCAGGCCGACGTCCTCGAAGGGGCCACGGTCTTGCCCAATCCGAATGGCACCGCTCCGGGACAATGGTTGTCCGGACAATTCGATGGACGCGAACACATCATCATTCTTCTGCCCGGACCGCCATTCGAGTTGAAAGGATTGTTCGAGGGAGAGGTGCGCGAACGCCTTCGCGCCAAGGTTCCTCCCGCGCACTTCTTCGTGCGCACATTGAAGATCGCCATGCTCGGAGAATCTGCTGTCGATGCCCGCGTTTCTCCAATTTACAAACGCTATCCGGATGTCGAAACCACCATCCTCGCCGGAGCCGGAGAGATTGAACTCCACTTCCGCACTCACGCCGCTACTCTGGACGCAGCGCAAGCGCGCGCCGATGAGGTCGCTGAGCTCGTCGAAGACGAACTTGAGGATGCGGTCTACTCGCGCAACGGAGAATCGCTCGAGCAGATCGTCAGCTACTGGTTGCAGATGCGCAACACGACACTCTCCGTCGCAGAATCCTGTACTGGAGGCCTGCTCGCCGAGCGCATCACGTCCATCAGCGGCAGTTCGCGCTACTTTCTTGGCGGAGCCGTTGTCTACTCGAACCAGCTGAAGACCGAACTCGCCGGAGTTCCGGAAGAGATGATTCATCGTCACGGAGCAGTCAGCCGCGAAGTTGCCGCTGCCCTCGCCGAAGGCATTCGCTATCGTTGTGAATCGACGTATGGTGTTGGCATCACCGGAGTCGCGGGCCCAACCGGAGGCACCGCCGACAAACCGGTTGGCCTCGTCTTCCACGCCATAGCTGGTGATTCCGGCACCGAAGTCGAACAACGCAACTTTCCCGGTGACCGCAAACGCATCCGCCGCTTCGCCTCCACGATGGCGCTGGACATGTTGCGGAAGAAATTGATGTGAAAAGAGCCTTTGGGCTCTCGGCTTTCGGCTTTCGGCTCTAGCCTCTAGGCTCTAGGCTCCGGCCTTCAGCTCTCAGCTGCTGACTTGTGCTGTCAGCAAATGAAATCTGCGCTATTAAAGCTGAGAGCCGAGAGTGAAGAACGAAGCTAGACCGCGAAGCCTGAAGCCTAGAGCCAGAAGCCCAAAGTCTGAAGTCTGAAGTGTGGAAGCCTGAAGCCTAGAGCCCGACGCCTAGAGCCGGAAGCCCGGAACCTGAAGCGCAAAGCCGACCCCAATGCGCCTGTTCGTAGCCCTCGACATCGACGACCAGATTCGCCAACGCCTCACACTCTTCATGGACGGCGTTCGCAACTTCGCTCCTGACGCGAGATGGGTTCGCCCGGAATCATTGCACGTCACACTCAAATTCATCGGTGAGCAACCCGAGCAGAACGTCGACCAGATCAAGCATGCACTCGAATCGGTCTCGTCGGTTGCCTGCGAAATTCACTTCAAGGGATTCGGCTTCTTCCCCACATCGAAATCGGCGCGTGTCTTCTGGATCGGCATGCAAGCGGGACCGGAACTCGCTACACTCGCCAGCACCATCGACGACAAGATGCCCGCGCTCGGAATCGAAAAGGAAACGCGAGCCTTCAGTCCGCACCTGACTCTCGCGCGCGGCGCCGGACGCTCAGGCGCGCCGCACCATCGCCGTGGCGATCGCCCCAATGCGGCGTTTCAACGTCTACAGGAAAAGCTCGCATCACTCCCCACACCCGAGTTTGGTACCATGACCGCCCGCGAGTTTTTTCTATATCAAAGCCAACTCTCGCCGAAAGGATCGAAATATACCAAACTGTCCAGCGTCAAATTGAATTAGCGCATCTTGTGTAGGGGCGGACGCATTCGTCCGCCCCGAGGAGCAAAGCGACGAGTGTCACAGCCGACGAGTAATCCGCAGCCGTAATCAAGCAAGTACCGAAGTTTCAACCACCCAATGTCACGCCTGGTCCTCATCGCCGTCATCAGCTATTTTCTGGGCTCCATCCCCTTCGGCTATCTCCTGGTCCGAGTTTTCAAAGGAGAAGACGTCCGCCGCACCGGCAGCGGCAACATCGGCGCCACCAATGTCTCCCGCAAATCGCCGGCGCTCGGCATTCTCACCCTCCTGCTCGACGCCGCCAAGGGATGGCTCTCCCTCGAAATCGCGGTAAAGCTCTCCCACGTCTGGCCCGACGATCTCCACCTGCACCGCGTGATGGCGGTCTCCGCACTCTTCGCAATCTCGGGACACCTCTTCCCTGTCTGGTTGCGCTTTCGCGGCGGCAAAGGCGTCGCCACTGCACTCGGAGCGTTCCTCCGATTCATGCCGATGGTCGTGCTCGCCGCCTTTATCATCTTTCTTGTAGTCGTATTGAGCTCGCGACGCATCTCGCTCGGCTCGGTCGTTACCGCAGCCTGCTTCCCGGTAGTAGTCTGGATTCTGAATTTGTCTCGTGATCCCGTCGTGATCGTTATTATTTCCATCACCGCGCTGCTGATCATCGCCCGGCACCGGCAGAACATTCGTCGGCTCCTCAGCGGAGAAGAGCCGCGATTCTCATTCGGGCGCAAATGAGCGAGATTGCCATCATCGGCGCAGGCGCATGGGGAACCGGCATCGCCATCGTCCTCGGTCGCAAAGGTATGCACCGAGTGCGCATCTGGGCGCACGAAACCGACGTCTGCGAATCGATCAACCAGCGCCACGTGAACGATCGCTTCCTCGCCGGAACGCGTATCCCCGATTCCGTCACCGCCAACAACGATCTTGCCGCCGTTCTCGACGGCGCACCAATCATCATCAGCGTCATGCCGTCACAACACTGCCGCGCCCTTTTCGAACGGATGCGCTCAATGATTTCGCCGAAAGCATTGATCATTAGCGCAACGAAAGGCCTCGAAGAAGGATCCCTCTCGCGCATGAGTGAAGTCATCGCGGATGTGCTTCATCGCGACGGTGGGGTTGCGCACGGAGTCGGCGCGCTCAGCGGGCCATCATTCGCGGTGGAAGTGGCGCGCGGCGATCCCACTGCGATCGCCATCGCCTCGCAGGATCCCGACCTTCTCCGCACCGTGCAGCAGGAGTTCAGTGATTCCAGCTTTCGGGTGTACCGCAACAGCGACGTGGTTGGCGTCGAACTCGGCGGCGCGCTGAAGAACATCATCGCCATCGCCGCCGGAATTTCCGACGGACTCGGCTTCGGACACAACTCAGCCGCCGCCCTGATCACGCGCGGCCTTGCCGAAATGACGCGCCTCGTCGTAGCCTGCGGCGGACGCGCCGAAACCATGGCCGGCCTCGCAGGCCTCGGAGATCTGGTACTGACCTGCACCGGTGGCTTGTCCCGAAACCGCAGCGTAGGCGTCGAACTGGGCCGCGGCAAAAAGCTTCCGGAGATCATCGGAGCTATGCACGGAATGGTCGCGGAGGGAGTCTTCACAACCACGGCGGCAGTAGGCCTTGCAAAAGTTCGCGGCGTCGAGATGCCCATCACAGAGCAGATGCACGCCATTCTTCACGAAGAAAAATCCCCCCGCGAAGCGATCCAAGAATTGATGTCGCGCAGCGGTAAAAGCGAAACGAATTGAGAAGTATCTCCCAACGAACCCACGAGAGGAATGTATTTCCTTAGTGAACCTTAGTGTCCTTAGTGGTTGATGGGTTTCGCAGTTGATGTGTCACGTAACAGTTGGAGGTCCGAAAATGAGAATCCTGCGCAGCGCAGCCGCCGTCCTTATTCTGCTTTCGCCGTTCACCCGATCCCATGCGCAATCCAAAACCATCGCCGAGCGTCTCGGCTATCCCGCCGATTCGAAGCTCCTCATCATCCACGCGGACGATCTGGCCGTCGCGCATTCCGAAGATATCGCCAGCTTCGACGCCCTCGACAAAGGAGCCGCCACCTCCGCCAGCATCATGATTCCCTGTCCGTGGCTCACCGAAGTAGCCGACTACGCAAAGTCACATCCCGACGCCGATCTCGGACTGCACCTCACGCTCACGAGCGAATGGAAAACCTACCGCTGGGGATCGGTTCTCCCCAAGGACCGCGTCCCCAGTCTCTACGATCCCACGGGTTACCTCTTTTTCGATGCAGCGCCATTTCTCCAGAGCGTCAAGGCTGACGACGTCGAGCGGGAGATTCGTGCTCAGGTCGAACGCGCCATCGCCATGGGGATTCATCCCACTCACCTCGACAGCCACATGGGAATGCTTTTCCTGCGTCCTGACTATTTCGCGGCGTACGTCAAGGTCGCTCACGAATACAAGCTGCCATTTCTGGCTGCCATCGATCCGAAGACACCGCCAGAGATGAAGGCTCTGCTCTCTCCGAACGATGTGATCCTCGATGCGGTCGCCATTGCCAACCCATCCATTCAACCCAGCGAATGGAAGAACTTTTATTTCGACACCATCAAGAATCTGAAGCCCGGCCTCACCGAACTCATCATTCACCTCGCGCACGACGACGCCGAAATGCAGGCGGTCTCAGTCGATCACGTAGACTACGGCGCGGCCTGGCGTCAGCGCGACTACGACGTAATCACCAGCCCCGAATTCAAGAAGCTCCTGCAGGATAACCACATCCTCCTGATCCACTGGAAAGACCTGAAAAAGCTCCTAATGTAGCGGCGGACATGTAGGGGCGGACGCATTCGTCCGCCCCGAGGAGCAAAGCGACGAGTGTCAGTCCATCCCGATACTCTGGCCGATCCGTCCCAATAACGCCCCGAAATCTACACCGAAACTCCCCCGTACCACTCCTCGGAGTACTTTCGTAATGCCCGTCCAGCGCGGATTCCGCAGCTGCCGCCCAATTCCCCGATAAAATTCTATAGATAACCTTTGAAAGCCGCCGCCACTTCCCCTTCGGCGTCTGCGACGAACGAAGGAAGAACCTTGTCCACCAGCACGCCACATCACGCCCGCGTTCCCATTCTGTACGTCATCCTCAGCGTGCTTTTGGTGATCAGCATTGTCCCGATGTACTTCTATTCGTCATACGTCGAAGGCATCAACCGGGACCTTCTGAAGACCAACGAGATGATGACGCAGAACGCCGTGACGCGCTCGCTGGCCGACGATCTCTCGCAACACGAGCGCTCACTGCAGGTCATGCTGGTGAACTTGTCGTCCGCCATCCAGGTAGCCAGCGGCGGCGACATTGGCGACAAGCATATTGAAGCCCCGGAGCTTCGTGCTCTGCTCGAAAACTTCGTCTCTTCGTCCGATGCGGATGAGATCGCTTACGCGACGTTGCTGAACGCGGATGCCAGAGGAATCTCTGCCGGACGCATCCCTTTCGACGCATTCCTTCAGCGCGAACTCGAGCATGCTTACTCCGCGGCGCGCGAAGGCCGCGCCTACACCGGACAGGCGCTCGTAGTCGGCGAAGGCAAGTCGGCGCGTACCGTTTTCCTCGTTAGTTATCCGGTACAGTACGAAACCCGATTCCTCGGGATGATTGCCTCGGTCGTCGATCTGCAATTCCTGATCAAGCGCCTGCGCGATACCAGCGGCGGCGGTCTTGTTCCTTACGTCGTCGATGCCCAGGGACGCCTCGTCGCCGCCGCAACTCCTGAGTTCGCCACCGGCCAGGACATGAAGAACCTCGAAATTGTCCGCACGTTTGTCGATGCGGGCAACAAGGTTCAGATCAACGAGACCCACGAATTCACGGTGCATAATGGCAACGAAAAGGTGGAGATGCTCGGCACCTACAGTCCGGTGACCTCGCTGAACTGGGCGGTCGTGGTGCAGAAGCCGCGGCGCGAAGCCTATCGCGGCGTTTACGAAATGCAGCGCACCGAACGCCTGCTCGCCATACTCGCAGTCCTGATCAGCGTTGGTGTTAGTATCTTTGCTGCCCGCCGCATTACGAATCCATTGGAGACTTTGACAGAATCAAGCCGCGCTCTGGCCCGCGGCGATTTCTCGCAGCGCGTTCGACTCTGGAGCCGCACGGAAATCGGTGAACTTGCCCAGACTTTTAACACCATGTCCGAAGAACTCGAACGCTTCGTCGAAGACTTGAAACGGGCAGCTGATGAGAACCGCGCGCTGTTCATGGGATCGATCCAGATGCTCGCCGGGGCGGTCGACGAAAAGGATCCGTACACTCGCGGCCACTCCGACCGCGTCACGCGCTATTCCCTGCTCATCGCCAAGGAGATGAACGAGCCGCCGGAGTTCCTCGCGACGCTGCAGGTTTCCGCGCAGTTGCATGACGTCGGCAAGATCGGCATCGAAGACCACATTCTGAAAAAACCTGGCGCGCTGACCCAAGAAGAGTTCGAGGTCATGAAGACGCACACCACCAAGGGTGCCAATATTCTGCGTCCGGTCACGCAGCTCGCGGAAATGCTGCCCGGAATCGAACTGCATCACGAGGCTCTCGACGGACGCGGATATCCGTACGGGTTGCAAGGAGATCAGATTCCCCTGCTGGCGCGCGTCATCGCTGTCGCCGACACATTCGATGCGCTGACGACGAATCGCCCCTACCAGCAGGCGCACACGCCCGAGCAAGCGCTACAGATCATCAAGAATCTTGCCGGAAAACGGCTCGATCCCGTCGCGGTTGCGGCACTGCTGGCGGTTTACGAGCGAGGCGAAATCAAGATTCAGCGCTTCACCATCAAGCGTCCGATCGCGCAACCGGCGGCTGCGACCGCTGCCGCGGCAACGGCCGCTCCTGTCTCAGCCATGACTCCAGTGGCTGCATCACCCGCAGTTGCACCGCCTGCAGCGCCTGCTCCAAGCAAGGCGCTTGAGCGATCTCCTGTCTAGCCGGACTCTCCGTGAATCTCTGTGTCCCCTGTGTCGAAGAAGTTTGCCTAAAGCATGGCCACGCGTCGCTGCACAGCGAGGAAATACACCGCGACCAGAATCAGCAGCACTCCGTTCGCTCCCAGAACAACCGGCGCTGTGAAGGCTGGAACCAACCATCCGGACACGAGGTTGCCCATCGGCATGCCTCCACGGAAAGCGCAGTTGTAGACGCTCATCACGCGGCCGCGCATTTCGTTGGTGGTAATCAACTGCACCAGCGACGTGACCGTCGCGAATACGGCCATCATCGACGCGCCCACCACGACCAGCATCGTGTAGGAGAGTGGCAGCAACTTCGAAACGGAAAATCCCGCGATGCCCGCGCCTAAGCAGATGAGCATGCTCAGTGCGAAGCGGCCTTTCTTCGAGATGTTGCCGAGTCCGGCGACGCCGAGCGATCCGAAGATCGATCCGACTCCCATCAGCGAGAGCAGGTTGCCGTAGGTTTCCGGGCCGCGATGGAAGATGTCTTTCACGAACACGGGGATGTAGGTGCGCATCGGCATGCTGAGCGCTGTCATACAGAAGGCGAGGACGATCAGCGCCTCCATCGATCCCTGTTTACGGACGAATTGAATTCCCTGCTTCAAGCTGCCGAACATCGACTCTGAGGATTTCTGCGGCATGAATCGCGCCTTGATCATCAAGAGTGAAATCACCGGTGCCAGAAACGACAGAGCGTTCAGCCCGAAGCACCATTTCTCGCCGAAACGCGCCAGCGTGATCCCAGCAAGCGCCGGACCGACCGTAACCGCGAGGTTGAACTGGATGGAATTCAGCGCGATCGCGTTGGGCATGTCCTCGCGATCGACTAGCGTTGGGATCAGCGCCTGGTACGCCGGACCGCCGAAAGCCTGTGCCAGCCCGGAGACAAACGAGAGGCACAAGATCATCCACACGTGAACGAGGCCGGTCGCGACCACCAATGTCAACACGGCGGCGCTTCCCATCTGGATGTATTGCGAGATGAGCAGAATCTTTCGGCGCTCGGAGCGGTCGGCGACGACGCCGCCGATCAGCGAGAACAGAAAAATCGGAATACCGGCGAGAAACTGGTCGAGCGCCAGCAGAAATGCGGAATGGCTCAAGCGGTAGATGAGCCATCCTTGGGCTACGATCTGCATCCACGTGCCGATGCTGGAAGTGCAGGCGCCAATCCACATCAACCGGAAATCGCGATATTGAAATGCCTTGAAGATTTGGCGCAGCGTCGGCTTGTGCATGTGCTCCGGGGCGGTTAGTGACGGACCATTGTATCTTCGCACGTATCAGATGCGCGGAGAGTGTCGTAAGGCGCAAGAGCGGACTTCGGGCTTCGGGCTTCGGGCGGGCTTCGGGCTTCGGGCTTCAGGCGCTAGGCTCCGGCGCACACGAATCTACGAAAGCAACTGCCTGGTCTGAACATTTGCTCCGCCTCTTGTTCCCGCAGAGTCGACTTAACCCTCGTTCATTTTCTTCTCCAGTTGTTTTGCCACCTCTGGGGGCATGTTTGGGAAGAAGTGTTTGCGGGCGATGGCATCGATGTCGGCGGCGAATTCTTCCTCGCTCGGATGCTTTGCCGCGGGTTTCTTCGGCGCCGGCTGAGCTTGAGGTCTTTCCTTCGGCACCGATTTGAGGTGTCCGTATTCGTCACGTACGAGTCTGACTTCGGGGTGCTTTTCGGCCCAGATTTTCAACTTCTCTTCTTCTTCGGCGCGTTTGCCAGCTTTGGCGATTCTTTCCTGGCGCATCTGCTCATAGAGCGCTTCGGCGGGATCGAGCTTGGCTTTGGGCTCTTCTCCCGATTCGTCGTCGTCTTCTTCTTCGAAATCGTCGTCTTCCCAGATGGTTTCGCCGAGACAGGAATTGCGCGCCTCGCGTGGATCGAGAATCACGTCGTGGAGATAGGGCTTGAAGTCCGTCATGCGCAGATTGCTACTCGCAGTTTGTAGGGCGTAGAGCAACAGGCTCGCGGTTTTCGGCTCGATCTGTTGCGAGACGAGAAGCCGCATGACCTGCATAAGAGCGATCTGGATGGAATTGGCGTCTTCGAGTACGGGAAGGATAAAGGTGGCAGAGGCGCGTTTGCGTTGCGTGGCGAGCTTGATGCGCTCGTCCTGGAAACGTTTGTGGAAAAAGCAGAAGCGATTGCGGCGCAAGGCGGGCGATCCGCATTGCGTTCCATTGACTTTGAGGTGCTGACAGCGACCGGGAAAACTTGCCATGAGTGCTCCTCCCCCTCCCCCGGTTGTCTTGTGGAATCAACGGGTTAGGGGAAATTATGAAATTAATCTATGAGCTGCAATGAGTTGCGGGCAAAATCTTGAGCGCGTAGGAGTTCATACGTCCCCACCCTGTCGCGAAAGACGACAAGGGTGGGGCAGCCGCTTTTTGAGGCTTGGGATTGGCCGCTTGTAGTGCTGGCTCACGAGTCTGAGTTTCGCTGAAATTTTTTCTTCGAGTCAAGGTTGGATGAACATTGGAGGGCTGTGGAAAAGTTCCACGGTTTGCGGCCCTGCCCATAGCCTTCAACCTCAACTCCAACATTTCGACGATCAACGCTTCATGCAATGGTCATCCCAAGGATTATTTGTGCTCATCGGGATTGTGCGCTTCGAGCTATGTGAAGAGGGATCTAGATTCGGGAATGCGTTGGGGTACGCGGGCGGGGGCGCCCGCGCCACAGGCGACGGGTCGCCGGCGCTACTATTTGAGAATCTCTCCGATGGCTACCAAGACTAATGCTGCGCGGTTTCTCGATCAGCTCGGCATTGAGTACGAGCTGCGCGAGTATGACGTCGATCCTGAGGATCTTGCTGCTGAGACCGTGGCGGCCAAGATTGGATTACCTGCTGAGCAAGTCTTCAAAACGTTGGTCGCGCGTGGAGAACGGAATGGCGTGGTGATGGCTGTGATTCCGGGGGATCAGGAGCTCGATCTTAAGGCACTGGCTTCGGTCGCGGGCGAACGCAAAATTCAGCTTGTACCCGTGAAGGAATTGCAGGGGTTGACGGGATATATCCGCGGAGGAGTTACGGCGTTGGCCGCGAAGCGGGAGTTTCCGGTGCTGGTGGACGAGACGATCGAGTTGTTTGATGTGATTTCGATTTCTGCGGGGGTACGGGGTTTGCAGATTCTGATCAAGCCGGCGGATTATTTGCGGGCTACTCGGGGGATTGTGGCAGCGTTGGGCCAAGCTAAGTTAGATCGCTAGTTTCGCTATCAATTGGAGTGCGTGGGCAGGCGGTTGCGCCCGACTCGGAAAAAATGTGGGGGCGGACGCATTCGTCCGGCCCAAGGAGCGCCAGCGACGCAGTGTCATCGGCGTGCAGCGCCAAAATCTCGATGGCGATTTCATTGCGGGCTCCCCGAGCGCTACTTCTGGTGCTGGCCGATATGAAATCTGCCCAAGAAAATCTGGTTGGGCTGACACTCGTCGCTTTGCTCCTCGGGGCGGACGAATGCGTCCGCCCCTACATGAGCTATTCTCGTTTGGTGCGGAAGCCGGAGGCCTAGCGCCGAGAGCCCGAAGTCCGAAGCCCAGCGCCCGATTCTAGAATCCTTCCGCTACCAGTTCTTCGATGGTGAAGGAGTCTTGCGAAGCGCCGCGCGTCATTTTCTCTACGTATTTCGCGATTAGATCGGCTTCGAGGTTGACTGGATCGCCTGGCTTCAGTGACTGCAAATTCGTCATCTCGACGGTGTGCGGAATGATCGCGATGGTGCAGCGATTTTTCTCGAGCTTGGCGACCGTAAGGCTGATTCCTTCAATGCAGATCGATCCTTTGTAGACCGTGTACTTTTCGATCTCCTCGGGCATCGCGATGTGCAGCCACCAGTTTTCGGAGTCTGCGATGCGTTCAAATTCGATGACCTTACCGACGCCATCGACGTGGCCTTGCACGATATGGCCTCCGAAGCGTCCGTCGGCCTTCATGGGCAATTCGAGATTAACTAGTGCCCCTTCGTGGATGCGCGAGAACGAGGTCCGCACCCAGGTCTCGGGCGCGAGATCGGCGCAGAACGATCCCGGCTTGATGTCGAGAGCGGTCAAGCACACGCCGCTGACCGCGACGCTGTGTCCTGTACCGAGCTCTTTAGGAGCATTCTTTGCGGCGATGGTGATGCGACGGTTTTCGCCGCGCTGCTCAATGCTGGTAATGCGGCCGACTTCTTCGACGATGCCTGTGAACATGGTTTGCTCCGGGAACTGGCTATCATAATTCACTCGCTCGTATTTGGCTGTATTGCTTAGAACTTCACGTCAACAGCTTTCACCACTAAAGACACTAAGTTTCACTAAGGAATTTCAAGGAACCCACTCGTCGCTTTCGCTCTTCGGGGCGGACGAATGCGTCCGCCACTACACGACTTCACTCGGCGTAGGGATCGCGCAGGTAGCCCTCCGCTGCGAAGTCTTCTCCGAAGCGGTGCAGGTGCATATGCTTCACCTGCGCGGCTTGGCTCATGTGACGGAAGCCTGGTCCGGCGGCGAATGGGATTGATCCGGTGCCGGCGAGAATCTTGGGCGCGTAGTAGAGAAACACTTTGTCGACGACGTTCGAGGCGAGCGCGGCCCAGTTGACGGTCGCTCCACCTTCGATCATGAGGCTGGTGATTTCGAGTTCCCCAAGACGGCGCAGGATCGCGGGGAGATCCGGACGCCCGTCGGGCGCGAAGGCGGACATGGGCTCTACACCCACGCCAAGGGCTTCCAGTTGCGAACGCTTTTGCGCGTCGCCGGAGGCACAGAAGATCAGAACATCGTTCTTGCGTTGCGCGGCGGCATCCTGCACGAGGCGCGAATCGACGGGCGTGCGCAAGCGCGAGTCGAGAATGACGCGGAGCAGGGGACGCCTGCGGTTACGGCCGCTTCGATCGGTCAGCAGCGGATTGTCGGTGAGTATCGTTCCCGCTCCGACGAGGAGCGCGTCGTGCTGATGGCGCATCTCCTGCACGTGAGCGCGCGCGACCTCGCTCGTAATCCATCCGCCCGAAGGTATTCCTTCGGTGCTCGCCAATGCCTCAGCCGGAGGCGGAGCGATCTTTCCATCGAGCGTCATCGCGGCTTTCAGGGTGACGAGTGGAACTCCGTGGCGGATGAAGCGAGCGAAGGCTTCGTTCAAACGTCGCGCTTGCTCTTCGAGGCGTCCGACTTCGACGTGGACTCCGGCGGTGCGGAGCTGTTCGAATCCCCTGCCGCTGACTTTGGGATTGGGATCGGCCATCGAGGCCACAACTCGATGAATGCCTGCCGCGATCAGCGCGTCGGTGCAAGGAGCAGTGCGGCCTTGATGCGCATGCGGTTCGAGGTTGACGTAGAGCGTGCCTCCGCGGGCTCTTTCACGCGCAGCGGCGAGGGCCTGAATTTCGGCGTGAGTCTTGCCGGCGTAGCTGTAGGTTCCAGTGCCGACGACCGCGCCGCTGCTATCGGTGATGACCGCGCCGACGTAGGGATTGGGAGTGGCGAGTCCGTATCCGGCGCGTGCGAGGTCGAGGGCGCGGTGGAGGAGATGGTCGTCGGCGTTCGCAGGCATTGAGAGAAATATATCGTGTTTTGGAAAGATAGCTCTTGCCGCGGATGGGCGTTGGGCTCTCGGCGCTCGGCTTCCGGATTCCGGATTGCTTTCGGGGCGGCGGAAAAGTGCATGGGTGCTTCGCGCAGAATTCGCGTTCAGGATGACAGGGCTGGTGAGGACGTTCCTATCTTCTGAGCGGGAAGGTGCGGTCGGAGTCATCTTCGATGTCGGCTACGGCCGCGCCGCTGCGGCCTTTGGGGCCGCGGTGCACGGGCGCCATCACGTAGGCGAAGGGATCGTCGGGTTGGGCGGGATTTCGGCGCAGGAGGCGTTTGAGGAAGTCGATCACCAAGCGAAAGCGGGGGGTCTTGTGATCTCGCATGAATAATCCTCAGGGGCTGAAGCCCTATCATTCTTGTTCGGCTGGTGGCAGCGCTAAAGCGCTGCCCTGATACGAACCCTTGTCGAGTGCCTGTACGAACCCTTTGCGGCGCCGCTGAAACCTTGCCCTTGCTAGCCTTGTAGTCCCAAACTTTATGTTTCCCAAACTTTTCTATTTGCAAAGTTTTCTATTTGCAAAAGTTACTCCCAAGAAATTACTCGAACAGGGAGTCTACGAATTCTTTGGGGTCGAAGGGGAGGAGGTCTCCGGCTTTTTCGCCGACTCCTACGTAGCGGACGGGTAGGCCTAGTTCGCGGGAGATGGCTACGACCACTCCACCCTTTGCCGTGCCGTCCAGTTTGGTCAGGACGATTCCGGTGACTCCGGCGGACTCGGTGAACATGCGGGCCTGCTGCAATCCGTTCTGGCCGGTGGTCGCGTCCATGACGAGCAACGTCTCGTGCGGAGCGCCTGGGATGATGCGTTGCGCGGTGCGCCGCATCTTTTCCAGTTCGGCCATCAGGCTGGTCTTGGTATGGAGGCGTCCGGCGGTGTCGACGACTACGTAGTCTGTTTTGCGCGCGACGGCAGCCTGTAGGGCGTCGAACAGGACCGCAGCGGGATCGCCTCCGGGCTTGGTCTTGATGACTTCGGTGCCGGTGCGCTGTCCCCAGATTTCAAGCTGATCGATGGCAGCGGCGCGGAACGTGTCGGCGGCGCAGAGCAGAACATTTTTTCCCTGCGATCGGAAGACCTGGGACAGCTTGCCGATCGTCGTGGTCTTGCCGGTGCCGTTGACACCGACGACGAGGATGACTTCGGGAGAGCCGTCGACTTTGTTGACCGGGCGAGAATTTGCCGAGGTGAGGATTCCGAGCAGTTCCTCTTTAAGGAGGCGCTTGAGTTCGCCAACATCTTTAATTTGCTTGCGGTCGGCCTTCTCGCGCAGCTTTCCGAGGACTTCCTGCGTGGTGGTCGATCCAAGATCCGCGCCGATGAGCGTGGCTTCGAGATCGTCGAGAGTGTTGCGGTCGATTTCCTTGCCGAGGGAGACGACTTCGTCGATGCGCTCCGCGAGATTTTCGCGAGTGCGCGTGACCGCCTGCTTCATGCGGTCTAGAAACCCAGTTTTCTTTTCTTCCTCGAGACTGCCGAATAACGTCTGAATCATAAGAAAGCCTAAAGGTCGATTATACGGGGATCGCCCCGCAGGCGTGGAATGCGGCGCCGTTGGCTACTGACGAAAAAACGATGCGAGACTGCGATGCGGAGAGACGCCTTCCAACTGGATTTCCCAAAAAGAACATTTCGTACAAGAAATCACCGGCGCGTGTGAGATGCATCACTGCCCCCTTTTCTCTGCTTCCGTGAAGATCGGTTGTAAAGAAATCGCCGACTTCTGGAAGTGCCATGCAGCAGAAATTCGCAGTGGCTGTTCTTGCCGTAATCGCATTCTTCTTCAACTTTTTCCTTGTCGCACCAGCGAGTGCGTGTCCTTCTCCGGCGGCCGGAAAGTCGCAGCCCGAGTTCGTTACGACCACGCCGCAGACGGAGTTGTTGCGCCTCGGCGAAGCCGGGGATGCAGAGGCGCAGTACTGGCTCGCGCTATCCTATTTGGATAGCCGGGGATCCGAGCTCAACTATGCCGAAGCCGCGCGGTGGTACCGGCGATCGGCAGAGCAAGGCTGCGCCGCCGCACAGTACGCGCTCGGCGCGCTGTACGCAAAAGGTCTAGGCGTGGCGGAGGATGCAACGCAGGCGGCCGCGTGGTACCGGGCCGCCGCGGAACAAGGCTGGCCGGCCGCCGAAAATGGATTGGGCTATCTGTACTTTCACGGCGAGGGGGTGCCACAAGACCGTGCGCAGGCTGCGTACTGGTACGAGAAATCTGCTAAACACGGTTACGCGCCAGCGGAAAACAACCTGGGCGTCGTTTACGCGTATGGCGAGGGAATACCGCGGGACTACCGAAAAGCATTTCATTGGTGCGGGCTGGCAACCGAACACGGTGTGGCCGCCGCCTATCACTGTCTGGGATCTCTTTACTTCTGGGGACGAGGGATCGGGAGGAGTTACGCGCGTGCGGCTGAAATGTTCTCAAGAGCCGCCGCGGCTGGAATGGCGGTCGCACAAGCGGACCTCGCGCTGCTGTACATGAGCGGCAAAGGCGTCAAGCAGGATGACAACGAAGCCACGAAATGGTTTCGCAAGGCGGCGGAGCAAGGGTTGCCTACGGGAGAAGCGGGCCTGGGTTGGGCGTACGCGTCGGGCCGCGGGATGCCGCAGGATTACCGGCGAGCAGCAACGTGTTTTCGAAATTCCGCCGAGCATGGAGAACCGATGGCGGAGTATGACCTGGGCCTGATGTATGAGAAAGGTTTGGGAGTTCACCTCGACTACGTGGAGGCTTACAAGTGGCTCTCGTTGGCATCGTCCAGCGGCAGCCGCGCCAGCCAGGAAGAGTTGAAATCATTGTCGAAGATCATGACCCCGCCGCAGATTGGCAGGGCGCTGGTCAGCCTTGCGGAATGGAAAGCCTCGCACGGGAACGCAGCGACTTCTTCCGCGGTCGAGGGAGAGCTTACCGGCGAAGCAGGATGGAGAGTCTCCGGATCTGAATAGAGCATTTTCAGGCGGTGACGAACGGGGCGCCGGCTGGATGTGCCGTGCTGTGATCGGTGGGTTCTTCAGTGCGCACGGGCAGGCCGAAACCATTCACAAGGCGACGGCGGTGCTCGATGATCTCTTGCATTTCATGTGGCGTGCCGCGCGCCGGAGGAGTATTTGAGATTGCGTCATTCAACATCGCCCAACTGACTTCGGATGCAATAACCGAATCGCGGGCCTCGGGAAAGCCCAGATTCTTCCCTGCCAAAATAGAGCGCGCGAAGACGTCGACCATGACGTCGAGCTTCTTATCGTTGAAGGCAGCGGTTTTCTGGAGAGTGTGGTTGACACCGTAGAGTTCCACAGTCGCGTTGACGAAGTCGTGGCGCATGCGGGCGACGCCTTTGCTGCCGATCGCATCGACATAGCAGTTGTGAGGCTGCTCCTTGGCGAGATGGCCGTAGACGAATCCCTGCGTGATGTCGAAGACAACTCCGTTGGCGAAAGTTCCGTGGGTCTGTACCCACCAGGGATCTTTGTAGTCCCACATACGAATGCCCTGGGCGTGCCACGTCTGATATTCGCTTTGTGCGTACCAGCGCGCGACGTCGACGTAGTGCATGCCACAGTCGTGGAAGGGAGGCCCCTCAGGGCCGTGGCCTTCAAGGGGCATGTGCCCAGGCGTCATGTGGCAGACGCGGATGATCGCGAGTTCCCCGATCTCGCCTTCAGCGATGAATCGGTGAATGTCCTTGTGATACCAGGCGTTGCGGTTGAAGAGATTTACGGCAACGAAGCGATCGCTGGCCTCGATTTCGTGGACGAGTTGCCACTCGGTCACCGAATCAGCGCCAATGGGCTTCTCGGCGAGAACGTGCTTGTGATGAGCCAGGGACTGACGAATCTGCTCAGGCCGAGCGTCAGCCAGGGTAAAGAGTCCGACGGCATCGATCGAAGGGTCCCGGAAGATGGCGTGGGGATGGTCGTAGATGACGGCGTTGGGGAGGCGCTCGCGCGCGAGCGTTCGAGCCGGACCACAGATGTCGTAAACGGCGGCAACTTCCCAGAGTTCGCTGGCTTTCATGGCCGCGGCGAATCCGCGGCCCATCCGGCCATATCCGAGGATGCCCGCCCTGAGCTTCTTTGGCATGCGATGGATTGATGGTAGTTGGTAAGGAACTCGTTGACTGTGATTGGTGTCACATGGTGGCTTGCGCTGGGTCGCTAACAGCGGGCTTTGGGCTTCCGGCCTTCTGCCTTCGAGCTTCCGGCTTCGGGCTCTCGGCTATGGGCTTCCGGCTCTGGGCTTTCGGCTTCGGGCTTCCGGCTCTGGGCTTTCGGCTTCCGCGTTTACCGCCCACACCTTTTTAGTTCTTTACGTAGTGGTAGAAGCGGGGTTCGCCACGGTTGGTCCAGTAGCGGTTGTTGTAGTCGTCGATGCCGGGGCCTTTGTGGAGGAAGCTGTAGAAGACGTGCTTTGACGGGCGGACTACGATGCCAACGTGCCCGTGCCATACGACGAGATCTCCGGGCTGCGGCTCGGAGACTCTGCGGAATTTACCCACTCCGTCGTACAGATCGTCAGAGCTGGCGTAGCTGTAGGGGAATCCTGCGCGCTCGTAGATGGCGTGCACGAGATGGGAACAATCGTGTTCGGCGAAGCGCGGTACCTTGGAGTCCAGCGCCGAGGCGAGGACTGCAAGACGATCATCGGAGTTCAGTGCCCTGTCGGTTTTCTTGGTGTTTATTTTTGCTGTGCTGGCCTTTGCGATTTTCGACGGCGGGGTGGAAGCTGTGGTCTCCTGCGCTGGCGCGGCGTGGCGCGCGAATAGAGCGAGCAGAAGTATGAGCGCGGCTTTCCCCAGAATCCGCATCGTCTATTCTGATGCGGATTTGAGGGGTTGCGGAGGTTACGATTGTGCAGCGACCTTGCAGGAAATCTGTACGCGAGGCGGGGGCGAGGCGCCCCCGCGACAGCCGGCGGGACCCTCGCTTCGCTCAGGGCAGGCTGCCGGCGCTACATTGTCTGGTTTCCGGTTTGCGGCTGGTGCCTACCTGCTTTCGTCGACTCTCGCTTCAACTTGTTTTGGGTGAGGACTTTACTTCTGGGTTTGTGCTGCAGTCGCGTGAGGTCGCTGTTTTCTTTTTTTGGCGCGATGTTGTGGACGTTGCATTGTGCTGGAGTACCGGTTGATTGTCGGGTAACAGCGGAGCATCGGTCGGCGTGTCTGCGAACAGGCAGTTACTCGACAGGCATATCGCGATGGCAAAGAGCGTTCGGAATTTCATTTACTTCTCCCTTCTCTTATGTGGCGCGCTCTCTGGTACTAACAGAACGGGAGATTTTTTATTCCGTTGGGTGGTGGTGCGGTTGCAGTTCCTTTCTTTCGCCCTTTGCGGGGCTGGCTCTGTTTTTGTTGGGCTTTCCCCACGGCTTGCGCCGTGGGCTGCATTCTTTCGCCGCTTCGCGGCTTGGCCCCGCGGGCTTCAGACCTTTCGCCGCTTTGCGCTTAGGCGGACGCGGGGTTTAGATTTTTCCCCGCTTCACGGCTTGGGCGCCGCGGCCTTCGGATCTTTCGCCGCCTTGCGCTTAGGCGGACGCGGGGTTTAGATTCTTCCTCGCTCCACGGCTTGGGCG
Organism: uncultured Acidobacteriota bacterium; assembly: GCA_963801895.1. GTDB lineage: Bacteria > Acidobacteriota > Terriglobia > Terriglobales > Acidobacteriaceae > Sulfotelmatobacter. The sequence goes on from CAWDGM010000001.1 coordinate 119,386, forward strand.
CTGCGGCCCTCAGATCTATTCGCCGCCTTGCGCTTAGGCGGACGCGGGGTTTAGATTCTTCCTCGCTCCACGGCTTGGGCGCTGCGGCCCTCAGATCTATTCGCCGCCTTGCGCTTAGGCGGACGCGGGGTTTAGATTCTTCCTCGCTCCACGGCTTGGGCGCCGCAGCCTTCGGATCTTTCGCCGCCTTGCGCTTAGGCGCCGTGGCCTTCAGATCTTTCTTCGCTTTGCGCAGCGGTGGCCGCGGGCTTCAGATCTTTCGCCGCTTTGTGGCTTGGGCACCGCGTGCGCTTCGAAACCTTTCACTTCACGGCTTTCGCGATTTTTCGTAGCGGAAGCGCTGGAGATCCCGCGGTCCGGGAATGAGTAGACTTACGAAAATTTGACAATGTGTTTCGGGCGTCATACCACGCTCGCTTGAATCTGGCGATCTGATCTTGGGCTGCTGTCTGGACTGAATGTTTTTCGGACTTAGAAACTTCGGTCCCAGATGTCGCATGAATTTGCATGGACATGCTCTTTACAAAGTTTGCAAATCCCTTCATCTTGACGGTGCCGCAGGGCTGCCATAAAGTCCCAAGGCGATGGGTAGGTTAGACATTTACTCTGCGAATCGTGCCGTTTGCGGCACCCAGCACGGCATTTGGCGATCCCGACTTATTTCGATCGTGTGCGTCGCCGCCGTATTAATGGCCACCTTCAGCATCACTTCCTGCAACAGCGCCGGCGGAAGTGGAACGACAAATCCGCCGCCACCACCGCCGCCCACTTATACGATTGGTGGGACCATCTCTGGCCTTTCGGGCGCGGGACTGGTGCTGCAAAATAACGGCGGGAACAATCTCTCTATCGGTGCGGATGGTAACTTCACCTTCGCGTCTCCGGTTTCAAGTGGTGGCGCCTACAGCGTTTCGGTGTTCACCCAACCAACGAACCCGGCGCAAATGTGTACTGTCACCAACGGCACGGGCACAGCCAGCGCGAACGTGTCGAACGTCGGGATCACGTGCAGCACGACCACCACAACGACGTACACGATCGGCGGAACGGTTTCGGGACTCTCCGGCACGGGACTGGTATTGCAGAACAATGGCGGCGACAACCTGGCGATCGCGGGCGACGGGACGTTCACCTTTGCCACTGCAATCGCGGCATCGAGCGCCTACGACGTGGCCGTGCTGACGCAACCGTCGAATCCGACGCAGGTCTGCACGGTCGCGGATGGCAGCGGAACCGCGAGCGCCAATGTCCTCAACGTAAATGTCACTTGCAGTGCGACCACCTTCACCATCGGTGGGAGTCTTTTGGGTCTCAGCAGCGGAACGGTGGTGTTGCAAAACAACGGTGCTGACAATCTTTCGCTTGCGGCGAAGGAACGAATGGAACGTTTACGTTTGCGACTCCGGTTGCGGCGGGCAGCACTTACAACGTGACGGTGAAGACGCAGCCCACGAAACAATTCTGTTCCGTTTTGAACGGCGGCGGAACCGCGGGCACGAACATCACGAATGTGCAGGTTTCATGCACAGCGACCACCGGCAACACAATTTCAGAAACTTTCTTCGGCGCCAGTTTCAACTTCTTTACGACCTGGCCGCCTACCGACGGGCTTGGCCGCACGGCGACGCTGGGAACAATCCGCCTGTGGGACGACAAGGCGAAATGGGGACAGATCAATACGTCTCGAGGCTCCTATGACTGGTCGATGCTCGACAACTGGGTTGATCTCGCGCAGGGGCTGGGTGCGGACATTCTATACACGTTTGGTGACACGCCCGACTATGCGGGAACGATTCCTACCGGAAATGGTATTCATTGCCTTGCGCCCTCGGACTACAGTTGTTCTCCTCCGAATGACGTGAATACGGACGGAACCGGGACAGACGCGGATTTCTCCGCATTCGTTACCGCGATTGTCACGCGCTACAAGGGTCGGATTTCGTATTACGAACTGTGGAACGAGCCGGATTGCAGTTGCTACTTCGCGGGGACGCAGGCGCAGATGGTTCGCATGAACAAGGACGCGGCAGCGATCATCCGGTCGATCGATCCGAACGCGAGACTGCTCAGTCCGTCGGGTCATGTATGGACCTTGAACACGTGGTTCGACGCGTATCTTCAGGCGGGCGGTGCCGCGGCGTTCGACATCGTGAACTTCCACATGCGGAGCACCGGGGATCTCAATATCACACCGGAATCATTTGTCGGCACGTACGCCAACCTTACATCTGCGGTCGCAGCGCACAACCTGTCCGATCTGCCGATCTGGGATAGCGAGCATGGAATCAGGGCGAGTGAGAATGTGACTGATCCCGACATTCTTGAGGGATATGTGGCGCGCGAACTTGTGTTGCGCGCCGGGGTTGGACTGCCGCGGCAGTATCTGTACTCGTGGGATGACAATCCCCCAGTGGGACTTCAGGGAAACCTCGGGGGAACCGCCTACAACACCGTGGCGAACTGGCTGATCGGGCACTCGATCAATGCCTGTGTAGCTACGGGCACGGTTTACACGTGCGCCGTGGACGATGGACAAATTGTTTGGGATACGGCGCAGACTTGCAGTGCCGGCGTTTGTACGACGTCGAATTATACGTATCCCGCCAGCTATCACTGGAAGACGGATTTGACCGCCGCTAAGACTGCGTTGAGTGGCGCTACGGTGCCGATTGGGTATAAGCCGATTTTTCTGACTGCGCAGTGAGACTCTCTTGATTGCCTGCGAAGCAGGGCGGGCATTAACGGGTTACAGGCACGCGGGCGGGGCGCCCGCGCCACATCTGTTGCCGTTATTCTTTTTTCTTTCTTCTCTTGCAAACTTGATACCATCATCCCGCTTTGAACGGAGGGATCTTTCTGCATGATTAGTCGCCGGAGTTTTATTATCGCCAGCGGACTTACCGCGCTCGCTTCCACCCGCGTCTTTGGCGCGAACGACAAGCTTCGGCTCGGCATCATCGGCGCCGGGCATCGCATGAAAGGACTGCTTGACGCGGCTGACAAGACGTCGGGGCTGTACGAGATCGTGGCGGTCAGCGATGTTTATGGTCCTGCGCGTGACGCGATCGTAGAGCGTTCCAACGGACTGGCGACCGCGCACCTCGACTATCGCGAAGTTCTGCAGAAAGACATCGACGCGGTGATCATCGCGTCGCCCGATCACTGGCACGTTCCGATGGCGCTCGAGGCATTGAAGGCGGGCAAGGACGTGTACCTCGAGAAGCCCGTCACTCACACCATTGAAGAAGGCGCGGTGCTGACGCGCGCTACCCGGGCCACGAAGCAAATCCTGCAGTGCGGCATGCAGCAGCGAAGCTGGTCGCACTTTCGCGATGCGGTGGAGATGATCCAGGGCGGCAGTCTTGGCCGTGTCGTGCAGGTACGCACGTACTGGTGGCAGAACTATCACCGGACGCGGCCGCCGAAGCCGACTGATCAGCAGGCGCTCGATTGGAAGATGTGGCTGGGATCCGCGCCGGATCAGCCCTTCAGCGAAGAAAAATTCACGCACTGGCGCTGGTTCTGGAACTTTGGCGGCGGCGCGATGACCGATCTGTTCACGCACTGGATCGACGTGGTGCACTGGGCGATGAAGGCCGATCAGCCGAGGCAGGCGTGCATGATCGCGGACAAATACATCTTCGACGCGTGGGATTGTCCGGACACGATTCAGGCGGCCTTCCGCTATCCCAACTTCGACGTGGTGTACGAGGGCATGATGAATTCTTCGATCGACGATGGAGGGCTCGAGTTCCGAGGCACCGAGGCGACGCTGAAGATTGATCGCAGCGGGTTCGCCGTTCATCGGGAACGAATTGAGGAAGGAAAGAATCCGGTGATTACGGGACGAAGTCCGCTGGATGGCACGGTCTCGCACATGGAAAACTTCTTCGATTGTGTGAAGTCGCGGAAGGAGCCCAACGCTCCCGTGGAAACGGGAGTGGCCGCGGCGCGTGCGGGTCATATCGGAAATCTAGCGCACCAACGCGGGGGGCAGATCAGCTGGCCGCTGAAGGCGTGAAAAGAAATTTAGTGGCTTATTGGGATAGGAGCGACGGTCACTTAAAGAGGGTCAGATACCTTCCTTCAGCGCGGTCGTCGCTTCCTGATTTCCCTGCCTGGCGGCCTTCTGCAACCATTTTCGCGCCTCGGACGCGCTGGCCTTAGTGCCATCCCCGTATAGATAACGCAGTGCGAGGTTGTATTCTGCCGCGGCATTCCCCTGCTCGGCGGCGAGGGAGATCCAGTGCGCCGCCTGCGTGCAGCTCTGAGGGACCTGACTTCCGACCTCGTAGGCTAATCCCAGTGTGAGAGCGGCATCGTCGTCGCCGAATTGCGCCTGACGCCGCACGGTTTGCATCTCGAAACGGCTGAGGTCTTCGACGATAGATTCCGATTCGAAAGCGGTAACTCGAAGATGACTGGTCTCAGGCTTGGACGGCTCGGCAATGGCTGCCGTGGGTGCCGGATTCGATCGCGCTTCGACCACACTGGTCCGCGTGCCTTCAATCGCGGTTCCGACGGCCTGAAAAGCCGCTTTCACCGGGGTCAAGCTCGGGCGATGGCTCAGAAAATACGATGCGAGGAATACCAGAATGATCAGCAGGACGGTTGCGGGCCCTGCTGCCGCGCGCGTGCGCGGCGTGAATCTGATCGTGATCGCCGATGACTTGGGGAGCGGGAGTCTGCTGGCGGACTTTGGGACGAGGGAGCGAGTGACGGGATTACTGATCTCGTGTTTCATGATTGGTTGCTCCACAACCGGGATCTTCGCGGGGGAGGAGGCGGGGGCGAACGGCGCTGGACGAGTGTCCATGACAGCTAGCGCAGGTGCTGGCTCGTTGAGTTGAGTGGGATCTGGCAAAGTCGTCGCGATGGGAATCGTGAGTGACGCAAGGGGCGTGGTGGCGTTTGCGGTGGCTGCTTCATAAGCGCGGACCGAAGCGCTCGCGGTGATGCCGACAACGGGAGAGAGGAAATCGAGGGCTCCGGCGGTCAGTGGAGGCGAAGCGACCTGGCGCGGTTGGCTGCGGTGATTCTGTAAGACCCAGGCAGCCTCAAGTAATTTCTGAAACGAAGGAAGATCGAGAAGGAGTCGCTCATCCATAGACGAAGGGGGCACGATACCCTACTCCCGACGCAGGTAGTATATCTCACAACATCCCATCTTTTGCTTCATGTTTTCTCCGGAATCTATTGTTATATAGGGGTTTGATAGAGAAGAAAGACTCCGAGAAATACACTGGATTGACCCTATTGACACTCCATGGGGGACGACGTTGAGAGCTCGGCCCGGGCGAGGCCTGTTGAAAACGTGCGTGTGCTCACAGTTCTCGAGTAGCAGCAATGCAATACTGGCCGGTTGGGTAGAATGGCTAAAATTTGTCCCCAACCATCTTTCATACGGAGTTATTCATGTCGACGAAGCGAATTGGCATTCTTACGGGAGGCGGTGACGTCCCAGGTCTGAATTCGGTCATCAAGTCGGTTGTGTACCGGGGTTCTGAAATCGGATATGACGTCATTGGCATACGGCGAGGCTGGGAAGGATTGACGCACGTCGATCTGAAGGATCCGGCAAGCAAAACCAGGTACATCCAGCCACTCAATCGCGAGAACACCCGAACGATTGATCGAACGGGTGGAACGTATCTGCATAGCTCGCGGACGAATCCGACCAAAATGAAAAAGCTGCCGCCCGTCCTGGCAGGGCAACAGTTTTCGAGCAAGCAATCCACCAAGGGCGGCGTGTCGAGTATGGTGTTCGATGTGACGCCTGCCGTGCTGAAGAACATCGAGGAGTTGGGGCTGGAATATGTGGTCGCAATCGGTGGAGATGACACGCTTAGCTATGCCGCCGAACTCGACCGCCAAGGCGTAAAAGTGATCGCGGTTCCAAAGACCATGGATAACGACGTTCGGAATACCGAGTACTGCATAGGGTTTTCGACCGCCATTACGCGCGCGATGGACGCCATCGAACGGCAACGAACCACGGTTGGATCACACGAGCGCATCGGCATTTTTCGGGTATTCGGCCGAGACGCCGGATATACCGCGCTCTATACCGCCTACGTGACATCGGTGCGCTGCTGCATCCCGGAGTACAAAGTGAAGCTGGAGCACCTCATTGAAATCCTGATTACCGACAAGCGCAACAATCCCAGCAACTACTCCCTGGTGATCCTTTCCGAAGGAGCCGAGTGGGAAGGCTACACCGTGAAGGAATATGGGCCCGCCGACGCATTCGGCCATCGCAAGAAGATGAGCGTGGCCGAGGATTTGAGCGACGAGATTAAGACCGCGACCGGAAACGAGACGGTGGTGAGCGATCTGACCTATGACTTGCGCTCGGGCAGTCCGGATTTTGTCGACCGCATGGTAGCCAGTACTTTTGCCGGGATGGCGATGGACTCGTTACAGCAAGGCAAAACTGGCCTCATGACGGCAATCAGCAGCGGCTGCTATGCGATGGTGCCGATCCCTGATCCAAAACTGGGACCGCGTAAGGTTGAAGTTGCCACGATGTACAACACAGATCGCTACCGGCCAACCTACGACCGCAAGATGGGCTTGCCGATCTTCCTGACGCGAGCGTAAGTGATTACTTCTCATCCGCGGAAGATTTCAGTCGAGGATTACTGACGGGTCCAGACGGTCTCGCATGGTCGTGAAGGAAGGCGGAATTACTTCAGGCTTCCAGTTTTAGCTCGTCCAGTTCGAGAAATTCCTGGATGATCGGCTCTTTGGATTTTTCCATGTCGGTGTAGGTGCCGAAGAAGATGGCTCGGCCTTCGTGGAGGAATACGACTCGCTCAGCCAGTTTTTTCGCTAAACGCATGTCGTGCGTTACGACGATGCTGGTGAGGTTCAACTGGAGCTTGAGGCGCTTGATCAGGTCGCCCAGCAGCTGGGCCATGAGCGGATCGACCATAGTGGTGGGTTCGTCATAGAGCACGCATTCAGGCCGTGCTGCTAAGGCACGGGCGATAGCGACCGAGCGCTTCATTCCCGTAGACAAGTCGGAGGGAAGAAGATCGCGCATTTCCTGCACGCCGACCATTTCGAGAAGGCCATCGACAATTTGATAAATCTGCTCCTCGCTGAGCTCACGGGTTTCGCGCAGCGGGAATGCCACGTTCTCGCCGACGGTGAGGGAGTCGAAGAGCGCTCCATTCTGAAAAACCATCGTGACTTTTTTGCGGATTAACTCGAGCTGCTCTTCGGTGTAGTCGGTAATGTCCTGCCCGGCGACGATAACGCGGCCAGAGTCAGGCTTGAGAAATCCCATGATGTGATGGAGCGAAACGGATTTTCCGACGCCGCTGCGTCCGAGAATGCAGACGGTTTCGGCGGGGAGCACGTTGAAGGTAACGTGGTCGAGTACGACGTTATCTCCGAACGCTTTGGAGACGTCGCGGAATTCTATGTAGGGCTCGGGAGTGGCGGGATGGGGGTCGTCGGGCATTTTGGCGTTGGGCGTCGGGCTACTCGTCTCCTTCGTGTGCTCTCGGCTCTTTGGACCAGCTTCTAGCTTTCCGCCTTCTTCTCTTATTTCACCTTATCAAAGTTGGGGGTGGTCATCCATCGGCGTGGGCAGGGATGCCCACGCGACAGCCGGCGGGACGCCGGCGCTACGTTGGTTGGCCCTTCGACTCCAGGGCTAGATGTCGGCGCTGCTGTGACTGGGCGGCCGGGTATATATTCGGGGGAGTCTTGGAGATTCGTATATGACTTGGCGCCGGTGGAGGGTTGCGTTCGGGATCTTACGGATGAGGTTGCGTTGGGTGCTTTTAGGCGTGACGGTTGCTTTGGCGGTTACCGGCGCGGCCCAGGATAGCTCAGGGAATCAGAACTGGTCCACGACGAGCCAGCAAGGGTCGCCAGGCGGAGCTATCAATCCCACCCGTACGAGTGCGAGTCATTCAGAATCCGGCGGAAGAATGACGGACAAGACGTCGGTCGAAACCATGGGACCTGATGGTCGCTATGTGCCGTACACCGACACAGAGAGAGAGTCGGTGAAGGTGAATGACTCGACCGTTCGTACGATTGAGCGAACGTTCGCTCGGGACGCGAATGGGAACCGGACGCTGATTCAGGAGCGGCAGGAAGACAGGAGGCAGCTTTCGGACGGAGAAGAAAAAGTGCGCCGCACGGTTTCGAATCCAGATTCGAACGGCGGGCTTCAGGTGGTGCAGCGCGAAGTGGAGGATTCGAAGCAGATCAGTCCAGGCGTGCGCGTGACGAACACGACCGTAATGACGCCGGACGGCAGCGGAGGCTTTGCCGCCTCGGTGCAGAGCGAGCAGCGCGAGGCAAAAGACAGCGACGGAACCATCGATACAAAAAAATCGACGCGGCTGGCGGACGGGGTTGGTGGTTGGAAGCTGAGCGAAGTCAGAGAGAGCAAGACGAAGCAGGAGGGACAGGTAAGCAGCAAAGACGAACGAGTGTTGCGTCCGGACGGGAATGGAAATCTGGCGGTGGTAGAACGCACGGTAACGCATGATGACGCCGGGAGCGCGGGAGGAAAGCGAGGGACGACCGAAACGTATTCGACCAATGTTCCGGGAGTGGCGGGGAATGACAGCCTGCAACTAGTAAGGCGCGAGACAACGGTGCAGAGCGCGGGGTTTGAAGGCGCACAAAGCACGACGCGGCAAGTGGAGCAGGCGCGTCCCGGGGCGGTAAGTGATGGACTTCAGACGACGGAGCAGGCAATCGATATCGTGCGGCCGGGAAGCAGCGGGACCAGCGAAACGCGAACGATCCTGACCACCGATGCGAACGGACAGACGGGGCAGGTGTGGGTGGATATGAGCAAGAGCAACAAAGCTCCGGCGGTACAGACGGACACAAAGGCTGCGACGAAAAAGAAATAGCAGCCTAGGCTAAAAGAAAGCCCTCACGCTTCCGCGCGCGAGGGCTTTTTTCATGCGGCAAATTGATGGCCGAGCTATTGCTTGTCGTAGACCGCGCTGTAGTTCACCTTCATGCCCATGGAGTCGGTGCCGCTGATCGTAATCGTTCGACTCTTCCCATCTTCTGCGATCACGATTTTGCCCGACAACGTAGCCTTGCCGCCTTTCTTGTTGGTCAACTGGGTGGTGCGATCGTCAATTTTCTTGTAAGAACGCGTGTCCGCGGTGGGATCGCCAGTAAGAGGATAGTCCTTGCCGTCGAATTTGCCGGTCCATTCACTGTGCGTGGGCTTGCCATCGCCGTCGACACCATCGACGGTGACCTTTATGTTGTCACCGGCAGCTTCATAAACGACGGTATGGTTCTTCGGAGCCATCGCCGGGATCTTGGATTTAGCTTCGTTCAGCTTCCAAGTACCCATATTCGGGTTAGCAGCGTAGGCGAGCGCGACGGCGAACAGACACAACACGACTGTCGTCAAAATCTTTCTTGGTTTCATGGGAGTAGCTCCTTAGAGAAGCGGATCTGTGACAGATTGAGGCGGCGCGATTTTAGTCTTGGGTGGGGCGTTTGGCAAACGGCGGTTTCCTGTGGACCGATTGCCGCGGGACACTGCGAGGGCGAGACGCCGGAGCTCCTTCCGTAATTCTTTCGGCAATTTCCTTTCTGGTCCGCCGTCACCCATTCGATAGCTTCGGCGGATTCAGCGATCCTCGTTTCTTTCGCCCCTTCGGGGCTGGTTCGATTTTGCTTGCGCCCCCACGGCTTACGCCGTGGGCTGTAATCTTTCGCCGCTCTGCGGCTTTGCTTGGTGCCTGGCCTCTTTCTCCTCTCTGCGGCTTCGGCCTCGGGTCTGGTCTGTTTCGCGCTTTCCGGCTTGGGCCTAGTGTCGGGTCTTTTTCGTTTTCTGCGGCTTGGCCTCGGGTTCGGTCTCTTTTGCCGCTGTGCGGCTGGTGTCTGGTCAGCGAACAGCGGCATTATTTCCGCACATTTTAAGGAGGGCTGACAATCGCGCTGACGTACCTCCGACAGAAGTGGTTCATCATCCGACGCCGACGTGCTGTGCTACTGGTGAGACTTCTCGGAGAGGTCTTCGGGGGTGTTCAGGTTACGAAACATTGATGGTGGGAATCCGGCATCCTGCAAATCACGCTCGGGAATCACTCGAGTAGTGGTCGGATCGAAGAGGACGTCGATCTTGTAGCGGTTTTCGTTCAGGGCTTTTTCGGCGAGGGGGGCGAATTCGTGGCGGTAGACGGCGCAGAGCGGTTGAAGTCCGTGACCGGCGCTGGGAACGGTGACGATTGATTTCGAGGACTCAGCGCGGTCGATCAAGAAATGAATGAGGGCGGGTGTCACGAAAGGGACATCGACCGCGAGGATGAAATTCAGATCCGTCGCGGAGGAACCGAGCGCCGCGTGAATCCCGCCAAGAGGACCGCATCCGGGAAAGATGTCTTCGACGACGGGAGCAAAGGCAGCGAATTTTTTGCGGTCGCCGACGATGCGGACGTCGGAGGTAACGGCGCGGATACAATCGAGCGCTCGAGCAAGGAGCGTGTGACCATCGAGCGAGATGAACGCTTTGTCGGTGCCCATCCGAGTGCTCTTTCCGCCTGCGAGAATGAAGGCCGTGATGGCTGGAACAGCTATGGGCATGGGAGGATCTTACTCCGGCAAATCAGACGGCGGTGATCGTAGACTTCCAGAAAAAGTGGCAGAGCTAGCCTTCGCGGATGCGCAGATCAGGAAATTGCTCTTCTGCGCGAGCAGTATCTCGGCGCCAGTTTTGGCTGACGGAGATCCACAGGGTAAGTTGTTGAGGAGAAATGGGGTTGACGAAACTCCTATTGGCGGCAGTGCACGAAAGTAACCTTTCAAATGTCCGGTATTCGGGGGAAGATAGCCATGCGTCCTAGTTCGCTGACGAGACTCAATGCCGAAAAAAATGATGGATGTATTGCTACTCGGGCGCTGCTCCCACGAGTTTTCCTGGCCGCGCCGTGGCACCGACGGGGATTACTACCAGGTGTGCCTGTTGTGCGCCGTGGAGTACAAATACGACTGGACGACCATGCGCCGAACCGAGCGTGTGGAGCGGAAGGCGGAGACGGGAATCCGGCGAAGCCATTCGCGGGAAAAGCGTCCGTCCTGGGTACCGCGGGCACGGCGGTTGAAGCTCGATATTCCTCTGCGCTACCGGGTCAACAAGACCAGCACGTGGCATGAGGGGATCATCGAGAACATCAGCCAGAGTGGAGTATTGTTCAACGGCCCGCAGCAGCTGCCAGTGAACGCGCTGGTGGAAATGGTGTTCGAGATGCCGGAGGAAATCTCCGGACAGAAGAACAGCAACGTAGTCTGCCAGGGTCGCGTGATGCGAGCCAAGGGCGCGGAGCAGGAAGAAGATCCGTCGGTGTTGGCGGCATCGATCGTGGACTACAAGTTTATTCACTGATTTCCCGCGCTGGTACTTCTCATAAGACTTCAAGAACGTAGACGCCTCCGGTGCGTGGGCGCGACCCTTCGACTAGGCTCAGGACACGTTGCCACCTTACAGCTGGCCGCCTTGCTTGCGTCGACTCTTTCTTTGCCGCGCGGGGTGCAGAGATCCTTCGCTTCGCTCAGGATGACAATTCAAATTTCTCTTCCAGCGTTCGCGAGCGTGGGCGCCCGCGCCACAGCCGGCAGGCTGCCGGCGCTACCTTTAATTCTGTCTTGGCGGCACTTTCTATCTGGCTGCATAGCTTTCGCATTTACATCTGCACGAAGGCCTCGAAGCATCTAAACTGTATTCCAACGAGGGTTGGCGTACCCTTGGTCAATTACAGGAGTCGAGTATGAAAAGAAAATCCCTGTCGGTGTCTTCATTCGCCTTGGCGTCCATTCTGTTGCTCAGTGTGGGCTGCATGAAGAGGCTGGATGACGCGAAGATGTCGAGCGACATCCAGAACAAATTCAGCCAGGATTCCGGGCTGGCGAACAAACAACTGACGGTGCAGGCCAACGATGGAGTGGTGACTCTGTCCGGGTCGGTGGAGAATGCGTCGCAGCGCGATGCGGCGGGCCGGCAGGCTGCGTCCGTTTCGGGCGTGAAGACTGTCATCAACAACTTGCAGATTGGTGATACGTCGGCAGCAATGTCGCCGGCGCCACAGGCGACGACGCCTTCTTCGACGCCGGCGCCGCAGGTTGCGACGGACGCTCCACCTGCGGAAAAACCGGATCCGGGCATGGACATGCCAGCCGACAAGCCGCGGCCCCGTGAGAAGACGAAGCCACCGAAAAAGTCGACGAAGAGTTCAAAGAGCAACCAGCAGCAGATGGCTTCGAATGATCAGATGCCGGCGCCATCGGACTCCTCGCAGCCCCCGGCGGACAATTCAGCGATGTCGACGGCTGCACCTACGCCGGCACCGCCACCGCCTCCTCCACCACCGAAAAAATTCATCGTCGATCAGGGGACGCAGCTGACAGTGCGGTTGGTGGATCCGATTGACAGCGAAAAAAATCAGACGGGAGACGGCTTCCACGCGACGCTGAATGCTCCGATCACTTCGGACGGAGAAGAGGCGATTCCGGCGGGCACGGAAATACGTGGACATCTTGTGTCGGTGAAGAGTGCCGGGAAATTTGCGGGGCAATCGGAAGTGGTGATGCAGCTCGACAGCGTGTCGTCGGGCGGACGAACGTATAACCTGCAAACCGATCAGTACAAAAAGACCGGCAGCTCGCGCGGGAAAAATACGGCAGAAAAAGTCGGGGGCGGGGCGATTATCGGCGGCATCATTGGCGCGATTGCGGGCGGCGGCAAGGGTGCAGCGATTGGGTCCGCTGCCGGCGCGGGTGTTGGTGGAGGCGTACAGGCCGCGACCAAGAGTCAGCAAATCAAGCTGCCGTCGGAGACGATTTTGAACTTTACGTTGCAGGCTCCGATCACCGTGGTGCAGGCGCAGAGCGCGGATGCCAACCGGCAGAAGCTGGAAAGCTCGCAGTAACGGCCGTGCAGGTAAATTAGAAATGGAGCCTCCCCGGATGGTGTGAATTCTTCCGCCTCCTCCGGGGCTTGCTCTATGATTGCTATGCGTCCCACGGCTTGCGCAGTGGGCTGAATTCTTTCGCCGCCTTGCGGCTTTGGTGATGCCCCATCCGCTACGAATCTCGAGTGGAGTGGGGTATTCTTTTTTGGCTTATGACTTTCATTACTGCGCTGGTGCATACGCATAATGACGGGTTGCGGCTGGGACGGTGTTTGGAGACGCTCTATGCGTGCGACGAAGTGGTGATCGTCGACGGCGGATCGCGGGACGACACCTTGCGGATTGCGCGCGAATATGGGGCGCGAGTCGTGGCACAGGAAAAATCCAAAGCTCCGGGCGATTATTTATCGCGCGGCGACGAGCAGTGGATCTTGTGCCTGGATCCGCGGGAGTCTCTGACAGAAGCACTGGCCGCCAGTCTGTTCGAGTGGAAGTCGGAGCCTCCGCGAGCATGCGCGATCGCTTTCTTTTTACGAGAGGAGACGAACGCCGGTTGGATCGAAAATCCGGCGCCGCAGACTCGGCTGGTGCCGGGCCGGTGGGCCGAATGGCAGGGACAGTTCCCTGCTTCGCAACGAGGTGCCACGACGCTTGAGGGCGAGTTATTGCGCTTTTCCCTTCCTTAGGAAGGGCTGTTGCAAGCGTAGAAACCTCTCGCAGACGTCACATCCGCTTGTGATCTCCATCACATTCCAGTTGCAAGGGCGCGCCTAGACTGCGCTGTTGTGGCAGTTTCGGGCGTTTGCCGCCCATGGAGGAGATTATGAGTGTGTTGAAATTCATCAGTGTAGTTGCGATCGTGTTCACAATTTCGGTTTTTGCAGGCGCACAGTCGGCTCAGAGTGAAGGCGGAGTGACGGTCAAGCACGTTCCTATCACCAAGACGCCGTCGGAGTCAGGCAAGAAGATGTTCGATAGCTATTGCGCGGTTTGCCATGGCAAAGCTGGCAAGGGAGACGGGCCAGCCGCACCAGCGATGAAGACCCCACCGTCTGACTTGACCGGGCTGACTCAGAAGAACTCGGGAAAGTATCCAGCGGCGCATTTGGCCGCCGTCATTCGTGGTCAGGCGGAGACGGCTGCCCACGGAAACAAGGATATGCCCGTGTGGGGGCCGCTGTTCTCGAGCATCAGCCAAGGACACGAGGGACAGGTGCAGCAGAGGATTACGAATCTGGTGTCGTATATCGAGACTTTGCAGGCCAAGTAAGAATCAGCTGGCAGTGGTCGACCCCTTCAACCACGAAGGACACGAAGTTTCACGAAGGAAACCTGTGGGGCTTCGTGTCTCGGTGATTGGAGGGTTTGGCCAAATCTTTCGTTTTGAAGGATTTCTAGGGTCCGGCTACCTGGCAACAGCGCACTACGTCAGTCGTAACCTCCGGTCGGACAATGGCTTAGTAGACCTTGGCCGTTTGGACAGTGACTTCGGTACTTAACCCTACCTCGATTCAGCGACTTATAATCCAACCAAGAAGTGCGGATTTCGGCGTTCTTCCGAAGCGGTTCGCCCGGAAGAGCGGCGGTCGCATGTTCTGACATTTACTTGGATCCCATTCTTGCATCGGCGACTTTTGTACTGGGGCTGGCATTCGGCAGCTTCCTGAATGTGTGCATTTACCGGCTCCCGTTGGGATTGTCGGTGGTGACGCCGAGATCGGCGTGTCCGAAATGCAAGAAACCGATTGCGCTGTACGACAACATGCCGGTCATAAGCTGGCTGCTGTTGCGAGGGCGGTGCCGTCATTGCCAAGCCGGAATCTCGGCGCGTTACCTCATTATCGAGTTGCTGACGGGCGCGCTTTTTGTCGCGTGCTACTGGTACTTCGGATGGACGCTGTCGACGGTAAAGTACTGCGCGTTTTCGTTTCTGGTGCTGGGTCTAATTTTTACGGATGCGGAGACGAAACTGCTGCCCGACAAGCTGACGCTGACGGGACTGGGACTGGGATTGATCTTCAGCCTCATTGTTCCGGTAAACGATCTGGCGGCACAGTTCGTTGGCGGCAATGTGAACCTTCCGTTCAGTGAAGAGATCTCATCGCGACTGATGTCACTGCTCGATTCCCTGCTGGGGGCGGGCGTGGGCGCTTCGTTCATCTATGGCGCTGGGGCGATTTACCTGCGGTGGCGCGGAAGTGAAGGCATGGGATTTGGCGACGTCAAGCTGATGGCTATGGTGGGCGCTTTCCTGGGCGTGAAGCAAACGGTATTCACGATTTTTGCGGCGTCGGTAGCAGGATCGTTATTCGGGCTGGCGACGGTGTTGATTGTCTGGATGAAGCGGACACACCGCTTCATGAAGCGGCTGGCAAATGCGCAAGCAGCGCGCCGGCGTGCCTGGCAATCGGCGCAGGTGGTGTATCGGAATTACCAGATGCCCTTTGGAGTTTTTCTGGGAAGCATGGCTTTGATGGCGTGCTTTGTGGGCGATCGTTTGTTGCGCTGGTACGGAGGGCTTTGGTGAGGATTTTAGGTAATCCCGTGTTGGTGAGGGCGCTGATCGTGCTGGTGTGCGCCGGCTTCTTCTTTCTTTTGGGATTAATTTTCATACGCTCTCTGCGAAAGAGGATCGACGAAGAGAGCGCGGTGCCGGAAGGGCCATCGGGTTCGCTGGAGACGCTTCCGCTGAATGTCTACAACACGGTCATCCAGCAACTGAAGCAGCAGAAACACGAGTTGCAGGTGCAATCGCAGACCGAGCAACATCGGGCGCGCACCAGCGAGAATTTCAGCCAGGCGGTGCTGACCAATCTTTCTTGCGGCGTGCTGGTGTTTGGAGCAAACGGGCTGGTGAAGAGTTCGAATCCTGCGGCGAAGGCGATTCTGGGATTTGGCTCGGTGAATGGCATGGGCGCGGTGGACATTTTTCGGGCGGCGAAACTTCCCGTCGCGAAGGCGGCCGCTCCAGATGCAACCGCGGACGTTGCGCACGTGGTCGATGAGGTTCATGCTGTGCTGCGCGAGGGGATCAAGCGGCGGCAGTTCGAAGTCGAGTATGACACTCCGTCGGGCGAGAAGCGGTTTCTGGCGATGACGATCTCACAGGTTCCGTCAGTCGACGGCAGCTTGCTGGGTGTGGCGTGCCTGATCAACGATCTCAGCGAACTGGAGACGATCCGCAAGCAGCGTGAGTTGCACGGCGAGATGTCGGCGGAAATGGCGCTGCAACTGCGCGTTTCCCTGACAACAATCGCAGGGTATGCGCAGCAATTGGCAAACAATAAAGATCCGGAGTTAGCGAAACAAATCGCAATCGATATTTCACAGGAGGCCGCCGAGCTGGATCGAAATATTGGCGGGTTCCTGATGACAAAACCTGCGGCGAAGAAAGCGGCGGCCGCGGCGGCAGGACGTTAGCCGGCAACAAGCGGACGGAGTATCCGGACGCGAAACTGAGTGTGGAGAAGGTGAACCCATGAACCGCATCGCAAACTATGGAATTGGACTAGCGCTGCTTCTCGCCGTAGCCGGAGTTCCGGCCATAGGCCAGAATCAGACTCCCTCGAACTCGCAGAGTTCGTCCAACGGCTCGTCGCTGGGTGACTATGCTCGACATATCCGCAAGGATTCCGGGGCGCCGGCGAAGCCAAAAGTTTTCGACAACGACAATTTGCCCAAGGACGACAAGCTGTCGATCGTAGGGACGGCGCGCCCGGCTGAGGCTCCGAGCGAAGCCAAGCCGGAAGATTCGGCGGCGCCAGCAAAGACCGGCGAGTCCAAGACCGGAGAAACGAAGAGCGACGCAAAGCCAGCTGCAGATCAGAAGACCGCTGGGACTTCAACGGGCGATCCGGCTGCAGATCAAGCAGCCAAGGAAGCTGCCTGGAAGCAGTGGGGCGATAAGCTGGCGAGCCAGAAGAGCCAGATCGATCTGCTGTCGCGTGAACTGGACGTGCTGCAGCGTGAATACCAGATCCGCGCGGCGGCAATGTACGCCGACGTAGGGAACCGGCTGCGCAACTCTGCCGATTGGGACAAGCAGGACACCCAATACAAGCAGCAGATTGCCGACAAACAGAAGGCAGTCGATGACGCGAAGCAAAGGCTCGATGACATGCAGGAAGAGGCGCGCAAAGCGGGCGTCCCATCGTCGATCCGCGAACCGTAACGAAAGCGCATCAGAGATCAGAGGCGCCGGGTAAGTCCCGGCGCTAATTTTTTGGGAATGTTTCGCTGTCGCGCTGACATTGAAAAACGGCCTCTTGGGATCTCACGTTTGCTCGAGGCGAATATTCTCAGCGTCTTCTATTCGCCTCGCAAAGCCAGCATTGGATCCGTACTCGATGCGCGTCTGGCGGGCAGCGCGGAAGCTGCCAGCGCGAGCAGCAGCATTGCGATGGCAGAAAGTGCAAGGACAACCGGATCAAACGGGCTTACTTCAAATAGAAAAGAACGCAGCAAACGGGATGCGGCCACGGCGCCGAGCAAACCCAAGCCACAGCCAACCGCCGCAAGCCTTGCGCCGGAACTCAGAATCAGCAGGATCACTCCGGAGCGCTGGCCGCCGAGCGCCATGCGCACGGCCATTTCCTGCTCACGCAGAGCCACGGAGAACGCGACCACTGCATAAATTCCGAGAACACTCAGCAGCACCGCAGCGATGGCAAACGAGGAAATCAGCACGGTATTGAAGCGTCGCGGCGCTTCGCTCTTTGAGATGGCGTGCTCCATCGTCTGCATTTGGTAAAGCGGCAACTGCGGGTCAATGCTCCGCACGGTTGCACGCAGCGTGTCTTCCATTGGCATCTGCTCCGGATCCATACGGCTGTGCAGAACGATCCAGCCGTCGGCGCCGCTCAGTTCCCCGGCAGAAGCGAGAGGGCCTTCACTAGCGCCCGTCTGAGTCACAGGCTGGTACACCTGTGGCATCGTCTCCACATCAGCCGGCCCAAGCTTGACGTCATCGACCTCGCCCACCACCGTCATCCACGGCGTGGAGGTCTCCGGCATGCCCCGGCGCAGCCGCTTTCCGATCGGGTCCTGGTCTGGCCAGTAGCGCTCGGCCATTTTGCGATTCACGATAGCCACCAACTGTGAGCCGGCGTTATCCGACTCGGTAAAAACGCGGCCGCGCAGCACACGAATGCCCAGCGCTTCGAACGGATCGCCGTCAACCAGCGACATCGACGCCGTATTCAACCCCGCGTCTTTGGGCGGAACGTAGCCCTCGATCATGAAAGCGATACCCCAGTTATTGCCGACGGCTGGCAAAAACGAAGTCATGCCAACGGCATCCGCGCCGGGCAACTGTCGTAGGTCGTTGAAAAGAGTTCTCGTGAACTGGTCGACTGCGGATTGCGTTCCATACCGCTGTTTCGGCAGTACGTAGAGCGCAGCCAGCGTATTGTCGGGGCGGAAGCCTAATTCCACATCGCGCATCTTTTCGAAGCTGCGCAGCAATAGACCGGAGGCGGTGAGTAAGGTCAGCGCGACGGCAATCTCGCCCACCACCAGTGCCGAACGCAGTCTGGCATGGCCGCTTCCCAGGGTGCCGGTGCGTCCGCCTTCTTTGAGCGTCTCGTTCACGCTCGTCCTGATTGCGGCAAATGCTGGAGCCAATCCGCAAAGGAAGCCGGTCAGCAGCGCCAGTCCCAGCGCGAAAAGCATGACCTGCCAGTCCAAAGCAATCTCATTGATGCGAGGCAGAGTCTGCGGCAGCAGGCTTACGCCCACCCGTAGAGCGACAGCCGCCAGTGCAAGCCCAATTGCTCCACCGGCGATACTCAACACCATGCTTTCCAGGATGGCCTGCCGGAGTAATGTGCCCGCTCTCGCACCCAGAGCGAGCCGCACCGCAATCTCTCTTCGCCTACGGATCGAACGCACCAATAGCAGTCCCGCAAGATTCGCGCAGACGATCAGCAGAACAACGGTGACCGCAAAGAGCAGCGTGCGCACCAGGGGCCGCGCCTGCCTCACCACATCTTCATGCAGCGGCATCACTACCGCGTGAATGCGAAGGCTGCGCATGAAGGCCGGATAGTCGCGCATTGTTTGCCGGGCCACTCGGTCCGCATCGCTCTGCGCCTGTTCGGCCGTGATGCCGGGCTTCAAGCGCCCCACCATGCGAGCGTTCCACGACGCTGCGCTGCCCGCCGTAAATTCCCCTGGCTGCAAGCTAAGCGGAAGCCAGAACTCGCTCTGGTTCGCATGCCCCGGGTTGAGCGGAAACTCGAAATCGCGCGGCATCACGCCGATTACGGTGTAGGGCTTGCGGTAGAGGAAGATCTTGCTCCCGAGCACGTTTGCATCGCCGTGAAATCGGTTCTGCCACATGCCAAAGCTCAGCACCACCACGGGCTGGCCTTCTTCGTCTTCCTGTTGGGTGAACGTTCGCCCTAGAAGTGGCGGTACTCCCAGAGCGGCAAAGATCTCGCCACTCATCCGCGTTCCATTCACCGCCGCCGGATCGCCGGTGCCGGATAGTTCAAACAATCTTCCCCGAAAGCCGCCCAGGTGGCTAAAGCTTTGCGTGTCGCGCATGTAATTGCGGATGTCGGGAGCGGTTACGCTGGAGTGGGCGCAGGACGCGCAATGCAAGCCTTCCACCTCATCTCCCAGAGTCACCAGACGTTCCGGGTCGGCGAAGGGGAGCGGACGCAGCAACACTCCCTCGACGATAGAAAAAATAGCCGTCGTCGCCCCGATGCCCAGCGCCAGCATCAGAATGGCGGTCATTGCGAATCCTGGAGACTTACGCAGTTGGCGGAGAGTATATCGAGTATCTTGCAGAATCTGGCCCAGCGATTGAAATCCTCGCTCGTCGCGATGCAACTGCTTCGCTTGCTCTACCCCTCCGTAGGCGAGTCTGGCCGCCCGTCGCGCATCTTGAGGGGTCATGCCGTTACGCAAATATTCGTCTTCCAGCAAAGATAGATGAGCGTCAATTTCTCTTGCCAGCTCCGCATCCACTTTGGAGTTGGCGAAAAGCAGAGCAAACTTCACAAAGAGACGTCTCAGGTGCTTCATGACTAGGACTCCTCTAGCAAGAGCCGTTCCACTAGAGCGGACATTCTTCTCCACGTCCGTGTCTCTTCGCCCAAGGCTTTCTGTCCCACCTTGGTGATTTCGTAGTACTTGGCTTCACGGTTGCTCTCGGTCCTTCCCCATGTTCCCTTAATCCACCCGTATTGCTCCAGCCGCACCAGTGCCGGATAAAGAGTGCCCTGATTGAGGTTCAGCAATCGATCGGAGATCTGCTGGAGCCGCGTGGCAATCTGGTAAGCGTGCTGTGGGCCCATCGTCTCGAGTGTGCGTAGGACGATGAGATCAAGTGTGCCCTGCAGCAGTTGGATTGATTCTCTTTCTTTAGTAGACATCCAAGTGGTCTCGCCAGAGAGACTACTACGTTTCACTTGGTTGTCAAGTGGAGATTGCATCGAGGGGGATCGGGGAGGAGTTGGCTTTGAGTTTACGTTGTGACGTGCAACCGGCTGTAAACACGCCGTGTCGTTGCGTCAGTAGCGAGCCATATCCTTCTCCCGAGCCTGCGGGACAGAATGATGAGTGAAATAGCGATATTACGACAGTATCCATTCGTTCCATTTTTTGAAAAGTCTCAAGCCAGGCGAGATTCTTCTCCGATGTGCCCGCCTTCGAGAGAATGAGGCGGGCACGGATAGCGGAGTTCGACAACTGGGCAGCGCAGCATATGCTGACAATTTTCTCCATTTCGACTGCAGCAGGACCGTTTAAGATCTAGTCGTTCACAAGCAGGTTGTCATCCGTGATGATCTCGTCTCTTTTTGATCGATTGGACTATCCCAGCCTCCTTCAAGGTGTCTACTTGAACCAGGCATCCCTGGGATTGATCGGCGAACCAGCAGCAACCGCGATGCACACTTTCATAGACAATGTGGCTAGGCACGGAAATCTCTACATGTCCGATAGGAATGAGGTGGCCTACTGCGAAACGCTCCGCGAGCGCGCCTCGCGATTGCTTCATTGTGAGTCCTGTCGAGTCGCCATTGTCGCGAGCGCAAGTGAGATCTTGGGGCAGCTTCCGATGTTGCTTCAGCCAAGACTAAAGAGCACAATTCTGGCCGTTTCATCAGACTTTCCCGCGATAACTCGGCCGTGGCTTCGTCTGGCTGCCCTAAAAGGCCACACGGTGCGCTTTGTTGATGACCAGCCTACGTACGATTTGACCGATACACTGATTGAGGCAATTGATGAGAGTACTTCTGTGGTTGCAGTGAGCAGTGTGCAATACGCTACGGGTACGGTAGTGGATATTTCTCGCCTGCGCCAAAGCACCATCCAGGTCGGTGCACGTTTGATCGTAGACGTGACCCAAGCAGCAGGTGCAATGCGGGTGGACGCAGCGGCTTGGAATGCTGATGCGGTCGTCACCAGCGGCTACAAATGGCTTGGTGGACATGGAGGCATTGCACTGGCAATCATGTCGCCACGCTTGCTTGAGCAAATCCCCCCTTTACCGGGTTGGATGGGCGCGACGGAGCCTTTTGAATTTGATGCGACCTCTGTGTCCCTAGCTAGTGATGCGCGGCGCTACACGCAGTCAACAATGTCTTACGTCTCGATGGCGGGTCTTGTGGCAGCAATTGAGCAGTTGTTGTACTTGGATGAAACTCGCATTGAGGCGCATGCACGGAGTTTGGCAGCAATGTTGGCTAGCGAAGCCAGCAAGTATGGTTGGCAACCGTTTCGCAGTGTTGGCGATCCTGCTGCGTCTCCACACATCATTTCGCTGGGCCGCCATCTGGAAAGCGCACAAGCAATTGTGGAAAGACTTCGTAGTCAGAATATTGTGTGCGGTACACGTGGCGGACGCATTCGGATCTCGCTCGCCCCTTACAATGACGCGAGTGATGTCGACACTCTCGTCGAAGCACTTGCAAGGGCACGTTCGGGATGAAGGATGACTCTAACTGTTGAGAACATTCCGTGGGTGTTGAAAAACTCAGTGATAGAAAGTCCTTTAGTCTGTGGGGAAGTCGCTGCGAGCTTTTCTTTCTTGCCTCGATTTAACTGGTGATTGCCGGAGCAGGTGTTATCGATTCGCTGAGGTATCGCACCAGTCGCTTGATGTTTTGCGCCGCTGCTGCCAGGAAGAACTGTTCCCGAACGAACTTCATGCGTCGTAAACGCAAGCGGCGCAGCCCGATATGATTCTTCAGTTCCGCGAACAAAGCCTCGACTTTCTTTCGCGCTCGTTGTGCTTGAGAAAACTCTGGTGTGTTGGCCAACTCGCGTGCCCGCTGTCGTGCCGACTCATGGACGTGGATAGCCAGATATTTGTACCGTCCACTGGTGCATTGTGCTTTTTGGCAGCATGCTGCGCAACGTTTGGCGCTGCCGATATAGGCATGAGCACGGTTGCGAACGTTTAGACCAACATAGTTCAGTTGCTCGCCTGCGGGACAACGGTAGCTATTGCTCTCTGGCAGATAAGTAAATCGCTCTGGGCCATAGCCGGGATTGTTCTTTCTCAGAGCGTTGTCTCGGGTTCGCATATAAGGCGTGATGCCGCGATCCAGCAACCATTGCAGAAACTCGCCGTTGCCATAGGTGGCATCGGCTGCTACCGACGCTGGCTCTCCTCCTTGCCATGCGGTGAAACGGGTGAGCATGTCTTGTGCCGCGACCGTCTCCTGGCTCATGCGTGCCGCTGTCGCCTGCACGCCCACGATCACGCAACTCTGATTGTCGACCAGATAGTTGTCGTAGTACCCCAGGCGTGCTGGTGTGCCGCCCTTGGTGGCGTAAGTGGAATCGGGATCGGTAGTCGACACCTGCTCTTGCCGGTGCACCGGTTCCTCGATTGGATTCTGCTGTTCCAGTTCCACCAGATATTGCCGTAGCGTGCGGTTGACCTGGGCCGCTTCCGCTAACTGCTCCCGCGGAATGCGGCTTTCCTTTGCCGCGTTCGCCTCCACGAAACTGCCATCGACCGACAGGTGCTTGCCCTGCACCAATCCCACTTCCATACACTGCCGCACCATCTGCTCAAACAGTTCCTCGAACAGTTTCGATTCTTGAAACCGTCCGTGCCGGTTTTTCGAAAACGTAGAGTGATGGGGGATCTCCTGATCGAAGCCCAGTCCCGTGAACCAGCGCCACGCCAGATGCATGCGCAGTTCCTCCACCAACTTCCGTTCGCTGCTGATGCCGTACAAATAGCCAATCAGAAGAATGCGCAGCAGAAGTTCGGGGTCAATCGATGGCCGCCCGGTCTCGCTGTAGCTGTCCTTTAGCTTTTCGCGCACAAAAGCAAAGTTGATATGTTTTTCGATGAGCCGCAGCAGGTGGGTCTCGGGAACTTGATCTTCCAGGCGGAAGTAATAGAACAACGCTTCGGAGCGGTCGTGTTGCCCCATCATGATTAGCAGGCCTCCGACGATGAGAATCATCCAGAGCATTGGCAGGATCACTTCCTTCTAACATGCTTCTGTTGAATCTCATCCTTAATCGAAGTGACTTTTTCAACACCCACAGGCGAATTCACTCATTGATCCGCGCCGGGCTGCCAGAACGCCGGCAATCGGGCGTTGTACACGCATTTACGATTTGCGCCTCATGCACGGGGGGTGGCTTCTGCCATGAATGAATTTCGACGACTCGTTAGTTTTCTTGTGCCCAAAGCACATCCGGATCGTTCCCCATGCGTTTGGCAATTTCAAGCACCTTCTCGCTACTAAACCGCGGCACATTGTCCGGGATGGCGACCGGTTCGGCTTTTAAGTCAGACGCCGGCATTTTCTTTTTTGGCGACGAAATCGGGACCGGAGTTGAGCCTGGATCGCAGGGCGCGAATCTGTTTCACGTGATGCAATCCGTGCACGAGGTGAAACTTGCGCCACTGGTTGACGGAAAACGGGCCCAGGATGGGATGGTCGAGAACCCTGGCGCGCGGTCCAAAGCTGGTAGCGCAACGGCTCATCACTTCATCCATTTCTGAGATCTTCGGAAGAACTTCATCCATGACTTTGCCGGCGGAGATTCCGCGCGGGATTGCGACGGCGGGTGATTTTCTGCCACCCGGCATGTATCCGAACCCGATGACGACCAAGGAACGTCCACGATGCTTCCAGGTAGCTTTCGTGGCCAACGACTTTCCTCCGTCGATGACCCGGGTAAATCCGCGGGTGGTGCCGGTGTAGGTGAGGTAGAGATGTTCGAGAATTTCAGCGACGGACCATTTTTCAGGATCATGCCAGGCGAGTTGTTCCACCGTCAGTCCTGCGATGGCGGAAGCGATCTCATGCCGCAGTCGTTCGAGATGACGGTCCATCGCGCGTCACTTACCTTTTGCGGGCTTTCGGTTAGAATGTTGCCGCGAGAATAAACACTGTCAGCTTATATCAGGAAGGGTTTCATGAAAACGGCACTCGTCTCACACGCTGCGAAACGCAAGACTTTCGCCGCATTGCTCGCAGTCATGCTGCTAGTAATCCTCACGGGATGTTCATCAGAGCCGGCTAAACCGGCAGAGCAGCCGAAGCCCGAGCCGAAGGGGCCGGAGATGCTGACAGCGCGTTCGGGATTTCAAAAGCTGTACGTAGCGGCACGAGGATGGAATCAGGATGCCCGGCCGTATCGCATCGAATCGGTGGCGACGACCGATGGCAATGGTCATGACGGCAAGTGGGCAGTGTGGCGCGCCAACTTTGCTTCGCCGACGGCGCGCTCCGAGAAGGGTTATACCTGGTCCGGCAGCGCGGCGGATGGTGCGCCTGCGCGGGGCATCAATCCAGGACACGAGGATAGCTATACCGCGACGAACGCGAACACGCAGATTTTCGACATGGCATTCCTGAAGATCGACTCGGACCAGGCCGCGCAGACGGCCGAGAAGCACGGCGGCGACAAGATTCTGCAGAAGGCTCCGGACACTCCGATCACGTTTGTGTGCGACTGGAACCACAACACGAATGAGCTGGTATGGCACGTGAGCTACGGACCTGCCCGCGAGGGGGCAAAGTTGACGGTTGCGGTCAACGCCTCCACGGGAGAATTCATCCGGGTAGAAAAATAGCCCCAAACGGGGCTGCGGGGGAAACGCGACAGGATTGTTTTGTTGTTTCGGTTTAACTTCTGCTTTAGTCGTTATGCCGGATGTGGGCCCGAATCTGGGAAAAGAAGTTACATAAAGCCTCGGCCGACGTGATCGCTCGCCTCAGTGCGGAGCGCTCGCCGAAAGCGGCGATCTCCTGGGGCGAATACTGTAAACGAATACGATCTGCGGCGCAGTGTGCACTTAGCAACTCTACGCTCGCTGCGGCGAGGTCGGCCTTGAGGCGTACGACGTCAATCTGCTTGTCACCACCAGACTGCATTTACGGCTCCTTATCTTTTTTTGGGAATTGGACAGGTGAGTGTTGGGCACCGCTGGGAGGACTGCCAACATTGGCGGGTCCGCACAACTCACCTGCAAGGTCGTACCTTTACATTTAATATACATTGTTAATTTAACATCGTGCAAGTAATCCTTTACCGGTAACCGGAGGTCGAGTGCCGCGTCATCCTGATCCTGAGCTGGAACAACGCATCCTGGGAGCTGCGTCGAAGCTGTGGGCACGCGGGGGCGAAAAGTCGCTGACCATGCGTGCTGTAGCAAAGGCGGCAGGCACGACGACGCCGACCGTGTACGAGCGCTATCGTGACCGCGATGACATCCTGCGGGCCCTTCGGCTGAAGACAAGGCGGGAACTGTTTGCGGCGCTGAACGACACCAAGACATTGCGCGAGGCCGTACACGCGTATCTGAAGTTTGCGCTGGATAACCCTCACGCCTACGAAGTTCTGTTTGACGGCGTAGGCAAACCTCCTTCCCTGCACGAGCCGTGGCCGTCGTTCAACCTGATGCGCGCACGGCTGGCCGAAATGCTGCCGGGGGCGCCGCGTCAACACAACCGCCTGATGATCGCGATTTGGGAACTGATGCATGGAACTGCGATGCTCATCATTCGCGGTGGATTCGAAGACGCACTGAGAACGCAAGCCGTGCATGCGTGCATCGACGCGCTCGACAACCTGGTGCGGGTTGCGACGAGAGGAAGGGGATTCGTGCAATCGGGTCCAAAGTGGCCTTCGAACTTGATTCTTGGACAAGGCGAACAGAGCCGCGTGGGCAACGGCGCAGGCGAGAAGAAGCGGGCCAAGGCGGGAACACCGCAGTGGTGAGTAGGCAGGCAGATTCTTTTGAGGAAAGTTTCGCTTAGAAATTACTTGGCAGCTTTCGACCCGGGATCGAGCGTCTTCAGCCGTTCGATGGATTTCTTTGCTTCTTCGGATTCAGGCCCGTTGGGAAGAACCTTCAGATAATTCTCATACTGCTCCCGGGCTTCTCCAGGACGATCGAGCTTTTCGAGGCAAATGGCGAGGCGATAGATGGCGATCGCGTCGTTATCTTTGTAGTAGAGAGCCTCGCGGTAGCGGTCTTCAGCGGCGCGGTAGTTCTTGCGCTTGAAATAGAAGTCTCCCACCTCGACATCTTTCGCCGCCTTGTGCGGATCCCAAGGATGGAATTCATTGGTCGCAGTGGAACCGGGCGCAGTCTCGGCATCCATCAAAATATCTGCGCTCTTGGGATGCGCCTTGTTGTCGTCGGGAGGAGGCGCCAAGTCGATTTGAGTGTTCTTGCTGGAACTGGTGCCGTCTTCAATAGCATCGGCACTGATGCGGTCGGAACGTGGCGGTGAAAGATCGGGCTGCCGGGCAGATGGTTTTGATGGGTTCGAGTCGGACTTTGGATTTTGCGCCGGTTGCTGCGAGGAACTCGAGCTTTGAGCACAGACCGGCAGGCTCAATGGCAGAAGTATCGCGAAAAGCCATCCGAGGCGACGGGTCTTGGGACGATTGTGCATCACTATTATTTTAGCGTTATCCGTGAGTGGAGCGATATGCCGCGAGGCATCGCCGAGCGGTCTCCAGTTCCGGATAGCGGCTTCCCTCTTGCTCGATCAGGTAGTACTCAACTCCGCCAACGCTTTCGGCAGCCTGGAAGATCGATTTCCAGTCGGCCTTCCCTTCGCCGAATAGAACCTTGTAGCCTTTGTCGGGGTCAGCGGACCACTCCTTACAATGGATGGAGCGAATGCGTCCCGGGTTGGCTTTGATCCAAGCGACTGGATCGGCTCCCGCCTCGATACAGGTGCCGATGTCGAGCTGAAGCATGACCGAAGGCTTGGTGTTGGCGGCGAGGACTTCGATGGGACGCTTGCCCTCGACCGGTTTCCATTCCGCGTCGTGATTGTGATATCCGACCTTGAGTCCTGCTGGCGCGAGCTTGTCGGCGGACGCGTTGAGCTTGTCCGCGACAGCTTTCCAGCCATCGAGGTTCGGCTTGGGATCGCTCCAGGCCTGGACCATGTATTTCGATCCGAGAATCTGATTGAGTTCACGCGCGTGATCGATCTTGGGGTCGCTGAAAAAATCCTCATCGTTGTGCGTTGAATAGCAATGGATGTGAAGGTCATCCATGAGCTTGCGCATCTGTTTCGCCTGGGCCGCGGTCCAATCGTAGTAAGGGGCGTAGAACTCGACGACCTGATATCCCATCTGCGCGACGGCGCGGACGGTGCCGTCGGCGTCCTTCTTGAGAGCGTCGCGAACAGAGTAGAGCTCAAGGCCTACAGGCACGGAGCTGGAAGCTGAGAAGGAGATGCCTCGCAGAGCAAAGGGGATTGCAGCGGACATCGCGAGGAAGGAGCGACGGGATAGGGTGTTGTGTGGCATGGGTGTCATATTACGACAGGTGGCGGGAGTATGTGGTGGCGTACGAGCCGGCGCTACCTTAGTGGCAGGAACGAACCTCAGGGGCTAAAGCCCACATCTTTTGGGGCCTCTTTCGGCACGGCTGAAGCCATGCCCTTTCAAAACGGTGCTTCATCCTTTGCGGTTGGTGCGGATGGCGTGTCCAAGCGTTGCATGATGAGATCTACTACGGAGTCCAGGCTGGAGCCGGAGCCTAGGAGCTGGATCATTTCATCCACGCTAACGCCGGCCTGCTCGCCGGCGACCGCCAATTGCTGAACCGCGTGCAAGTACGATGGCTGCTCCATAACGCCTCCTGGGGATTGGCGGATGAACTCCACGAGAGGGTTTAAGCACGGCGCGTACCAGCGGCAGAATGCACGCAATCGTTGCAAATGAAGGGATTAGCGACGGAGAAATTAGAACTGGGGAGGGTTTTCACCCATGAACAAAGCGGAAAAGTTCGCAGTCAGGGTGGGGGGAGAGCTTTGGGGGAAGGTAAAGGATTCGAACCTTTGACACCCGAGGGTGTGGTGTTCTCCGGATCAATGCACGGTGACATGCAGTGACCCCGGGAGCACTGGCTTAAGCCTCTCGCCCAACCTTCCGCTCAGTCATAAATTTACCGGGACTAAGCGGCGCTGAGAATTAACTATCTGATTTCCCCGTGGCGAGGGCTGCGAAATTCTGCGTGGTATGATCCGCGCCATGTCGAGAACAATTTTTCAAGTTGCTGCGCTCACCGCAATGTTGGCAATCCCATTCATGAAGTTGAGTCCGCAACAAAGCAGCACGTCTACGGTTGGAGCACAGCGCACACCGCAGTTTGAGAACGAAGAAGTCTCGGTGTGGAGGACGGTGGTACCTCCGAATCAGCCGCTGCCGATGCACACACACAAGCACCCGCGCGTGATCGTCGCGCTGACGGGTGGGACGATGAAGGTGGCCTACGAAAACGGATCTTCGGAAACGCATGAGTGGGAGAGCGGCAAGGCTTACTGGCTGCCGACAGCCGAGGGACTGAAGCTTCATTCGGATGTGAATACGGGAGCGAAGCCGATCGAAGTGATGGTGGTCGAGTTGAAGAAAGCGGACTGAGTCGGATTCGAAATCCCCACCCTCTCGCAGAAGACGCTAGGAGGACGGGGCACCTCCTATGAAGATCGGATCAGGCCGCTTTGGGACGCTGCGCGTTTCCGACCATGTCCGTGATGAACGGCGTGCGTCCGAGGCTCCAGATGGTGAAGCGATTGATGAGCGAGAGCGGAAACGGCAGCGGCCGCACGAAATCCACGAACAGAACCACGCGCTGAAAATTGGAGTTGTTCCAGACCATGTGCCAGCGACTGTCGTCAAAGATGAGACTGCGTCCCTCTTCCCAGTAGCCGAAATCCGCTCCCACCTTAATCTTGCAAAGAGTTTTCGGCTTGGGAACGATCAGTCCCAGGTGGTAGCGCAGTACGCCTTTGTACGGCCCGCGATGGCCAGGAATATGTTTTCTGGGGGCGAGGATTGAGAACATTGCCGACTTCATGCCCGGGATCTGTTGCAGGAGGCGTACGGTCTCGGGGCATTTGCGGCAGTTCTCTTTGTTCTTGTGACCGTAGATGTAGAGGAAGAACGTCTTCCAGTCGTCGCCCTGAGTGAGGCGTGCCTGATCGGGGGAGACCTCCTGAAAATTGGGGATCTGGCTGCGATTCAACAGGAGGGCATCGAGCTCGGCCCGGATTTTTGTCCACTCGGCCTCGATCGCGGCGACCCAGGGAAAATCGGCGGCCTCGAAAAACGTACGAGCGCCGTCAGGGCCGGACTCGGTAATTTTCTTTTCGACGAACTCTTTCAGCATTGCGGCTTTCCAGTGGGATCCGCCGGGGACACGAACGAGGCAGACATTATACGTCCACGCCCTAGCCGTGCAACCCGGCGCTGATGATGGAAGCGCTTGCGCGGGAAATGGAGCCGGGCTTTTCCCGGCAGGACAGCCGAGGGCGGCTGTCCCCACACGAACCGGGGCGTTTACTCGTAGCGCAAGGCTACGATCGGGTCGACTTTGGCCGCGCGGCGGGCCGGGAGATAACCGGCGAACAACGATGCGGTCATCATCATGATAGCGACCACGACGTAGGTCGCGACATCGGTCGGCCGCACGTTGTAGAGCAGGCTCACAAGAAAGCGCGAGGCCAGCGTTGTTCCCAATAATCCTAGGGCAAGTCCGGATGCTGCAAGAAGGAGGACCCGGCCCAGTATCTGGCGTAGCACGTCACGCTGACTTGCTCCCAGAGCGATGCGAACACCGATTTCGCTGGTACGCGCCGTAACCACGCAGGACATCACGCCGTAGGTACCTAGGGCCGCGAGCAATAGCGCAAGCGTCGCGAATAGTCCAAGAAGAAATGTATTGAACCGGGGCTCGGAGAGCGATCGATGGACCAGTTGATTCATGCTGGCGATATCGAAGAGCGGAAGATCGGGATCAACGGAGGCGATGGCGCGCCTTGCCGCAGACACAGTCGCCGATGGATCGTCGGAACGCGAGCGAACTACCAACGCCAGACTCTGCATCAGGAATGTAGTGGGCGATTGGGCGTATGGAAGGTAAATCGCGAGTCCGGATGAATCCTGCAAATCGAATTGCCGGACATCTCCTACAACACCAACCACAGTGCACCAAGAATCATTCGAGAAACCAGGCTTGATGCGCCGTCCGATAGGATCCTGATTCGGCCAGAACCGCCGCGCCAAGCTCTGGCTCACGATGACGACATGAGGTGAGCCCGCGGAATCATGCGCGGCAAACGGCCGCCCCGAGCGGACCGGAATACCTATGGCATTGAAGTAGTCGCCTCCTACCAGAATTTTTGCAGGGTTGGAATCCGGCGGCGGAGCGGGCTGATTCTCAATCTCGACATCACCGCGAATCAGAATGTCTCCCAATGGCAAGCCAAAGACGGAAGCAGCAGACATCACGCTGGGAACTTTCTGCATGTTCTCCAACGCGTGTTCTTCGAACGCAACCATTTGAGCGTGAGTTTGATAGCGCGATTCGGGCAGTTCAAGATTCATGGTCAGAACGTTGCGGGTTTCAAAGCCGGGATCGATCTCGACCAGTTTGATAAAGCTGCGCATCAGCAATCCGGCTCCGGAGAGGAGGACGAAAGCCAAGGCAATTTCCGTGACAACCAAGACATCTCGAAGGCGCCCCTTGCCCAGGAAACCGATGGAATGTTGATTTCCGGTTTTGAGAGCACTATTCGAGCGCTTGCCTGACCCCTGAATGACGGGTGCCAGGCCGAAGAGAATCCCTGTCAGCACAGAGATAGCTAGCGTAAACAACAGAACGGGATGATCGATGCTCGAACTCTGAATGCGGGCGGCGGCACTGGGGGAAGCTAGACTTCGCGGCAGCGCCGCCGCGGCGGAGGCTAGGAGGCCTCGTCCGGCAAAGGCGAGGAAGAGTCCGAGAAGGCCACCCAAACCGGCAATGACGGAGCTCTCAACCGCCAATTGTCGAACGATCCGCCGCCGGGTTGCACCGAGGGAATTGCGCACGGCGATCTCGTGGGCACGGCCGGCCGCACGGGCTAACATCAAGTTGGCCACGTTCGTACAACCGATAAGCAACAGAAGAGCGACTGCGGCGAACAAGGTGAACATCGACACGCGAGATTCGGATCCGACCACCTTTTCGAGTGGCACCAGGTCCGTTTTCAGCTGACCGTCGGGGTTGCGATGCGCCTGGGCGCCAAGACGGCGAGCGATCAAAACTGTTTCGGCTCGAGCCTGGTCGAGAGATACCCCGGACTTCAGGCGGGCGAGTAATTTCAGGGTCGCGTTCGATCCGTCGCTGCCGACGGTGAGCGGAGTCCAGAACTCAGTGTCGTTCGGAAAGTCGAAGCGGGCAGGCATCACTCCCACAACGGTGAATAGCTGTCCGCCAAGTGCGATGGAGCGACCGACAATGGCAGGGTCTGCTGAGAAACGGCTCTGCCAAAGCTTGTGGCTCAAAATCACGACATGGTCCCTCGACGGAGATTGTTCTTCCGGCAGGAAGGTTCGACCGAGCAGCGGTTTCGAGTCCAAGAGCGGAAACAGGCTGGCGGAAACTTCTTCACCTAGCAAGCGCACTGGATCGTTGACTCCCGTCAGGTTGAAGGTCTGTCCGCGGTAAAACGCTATTTGTGAGAACAACGTACTCTGTTTGACCCACTCGACACTGTCGGGGTCTGTAACGGCGGCGAGCCCCGAAAGGGCACCACCCGGCCGAGAGTCCGTCCACCACAAAGCCATGATGCCGCCCGCATCAGAGAATGGCAGCGGATGCAGCACCGCTGCGTCGACCATGCTGAAAATCGCGGTATTGGCGCCGATACCCAGAGCCAGCGTGACGATGGCTAGTGACGCGAAGCCCGGACTTCGGCGAATCTGACGCAAAGCGTAGCGGAAATCATGAAGCAGGCCGGTCATTGTAGATTGGTCCTCTCCTTTGCCCGCGAAGCCCCCTTAGCGACGGCGGTTACGAGGCGGCACGCCAAGCCCTTTACAGACTCCTGCCTTCTGCAGCGTTCCACGATCAGGTTCTGCGAAAGCAAGAGTGTCACCTATCGCGACGCGTCCCTAACACGCTGGTTGTAAAAGGAAACTGAAAAAAATCACGGCGGATGAAAGAGCGCTATCTGTCCACGGCTGGAACTTGCATGTCCGGAAGCGAACAAAGCGACACTGAATTCAGGTTACGACATTGTTGTTGGCATCGAAGAGGTAGCGACCGCCACTCTGGGTTGCGGGCTCCTTCTGCTGCGCGAAGTAGCGGCTCGGAAATCGTCTGGGACAGAGCAGGCGCCTGACCTTGACACTCGTCGCTTTGCTCCTCGGGGCGGACGAATGCGTCCGCCCCTACACAAGCTTCGGCGGATTGGAGTGTGGACAAAAAAAGCAGGCCGCTCGGGGGAGGCAACTTGAGCGGCCTGGTTGGCGAAGTCCTCCGGGGAGGAGGGTAAACTTTTCCGACTACATCGATGGGTTGCTGGCGCCCGTGGCCGGAGTTGCCGGCTGGGCGTTGTCACCCACGGTGTTGGTCATCAGGCGAACGTCGACGCGGCGGTTGTCAGCGCGGCCGGCGGACGTCTTGTTGGTCTCAACTGGTTTGTCTTTTCCAAGGCCGATCACATAGATCTTGTGAGCCGGCACGCTGTACTTGGTGGCGAGGTACTGAATCACGGAGTTGGCGCGGCGCTGGCTGAGATCGTAGTTGTAGTCAGCCGGACCAACGGAGTCTGTGCCGCCTTCGAGGGCGATGATGTATCCCTTCGTGTTGGCGATGCTCGCTCCAAGTTGATCAAGAGCTTCCTCCGCCTTCTTCGTGAGGTTGTCGCGATTGAATCCGAATTTCACTGAAGTCTCGGCGACAGCGTGATAGTTATCGAGGTTGGCGACGGTGTTGGTCAAGACACCAACGCGGGTGTTAGCGGCATCGGCAACCTGTTGAGCCTGAGCAGCACTCTGGCTGGCGGTCTGCGTCTTTTGCTCGACTTCAACAGTCTTCGCATTTACGGCCTGGATGCCGGCCTGCGCACGGGCATCGACGTCTTTGATTTCCTTGGTGTTCTTCGCAGTAAGGTCGTCCAGCTCGTTGGTCTTGTTGATCAATGGCGTGGTCTGCTGCTTCACGTAGTTCTTGCTGGAGCAGCCGACGGTGGCGACCATGGTTGCTGCCAAACAAATTGCTAACGAAGTGCGGTTCATAGGGTGAGGCTCCTTGGATTCCATCTATCTGCGCGCGCGGCCTGGATCCCGCACGCCTTATTACAAATTTTGCCTTGGGAGATTAGCTAACTTAGTACAAGTCCCACTCTGACTTTTGCACGGCAAATGCCAGTTGCCGAGAGAAGGTCTGTACGAACTAAGTATATACGTTTTCAATAGCTTGCACACATCATTTCCGCGACCCATGCGTCAATTTCTGCACACAAATGACGCAAACCCCACACCAAGAATGGAAAATTTATACGGTTACGCTCAGGGTGGGGTCTGAAGTCTCTAATGCGAGTCAGGGAAGTAGTGCCAATATTTGCACATTGCGCACATCGCTTTTTTCCGGAGAACACTATTGCCAGCCAGTCACGTTACTTCCAGATGCCTGTAATCGGATCGGCATCGCGATCGTTCGCCGTGAGTGGGGCAAGGCCGAAGTTATCTTCTATTGTGCGCAGGACGCTGTAGTGCGTGTAGCGCTTGCCTAGAACAGCAGCATCCAACTGGCTCTTATCTTTCACCATATCGCCGAGAAAGACAGTGTAGACGCGGTTGTCATCGTTGCCGCCGGACTCATCGAAGGTAACGATTACCAGCGTCCCCTGCCGCAGGTTGGGAGGGAAGGATTCGTCCAGAAATTTCTTCACCCAGGAACCGGCAACTTCGGCGGTCGTATCGTGGCCGTCGTGATTCATGTTGGGCGTATAGAAGGAGTACGCGACCAATCCCTTGCGCACGTCCTGCACAAAAAAGTTGTCGGCCTTGGCGGAATCGACGCGTACGACGCGGTCGCAAAATTTTTCCTGGACTTCGCGAAAGCTGAGAAAGGGGACGTGGCGGCGAACATAGTTGCCGCGTTTTTCGGCGACGTGCTGTCCGGGAATGTTCCAGGGGCACGGTGTGGCGGGAAGTTCCTCGGCGTACTGCTTGAAATCGAGCCCGGCGGCAATGAGGCGGTCGGCGATTGTTTTGTGCGCGGCGTCGTTGGGGAAGTTCACCTGACGGTCCCCGAGATAAGCGCCGCCGCGATGAGTGTTGAAGTCCGTGCCCGCGATCATCGCGATGTAGTTCGGATATGAAGGATGGAAGAGAGCGTGAAAGTTGGTGAAGCTGGCTCCGCGCGCCGCGAGTGTGGCGAGGCTGGGATCCTGAATGGCGCGCTCGTAGTCCACGTTTTCGAGGACGATGATCAGGACGCGGTCGAAGTGGCGTGACTTGGCGCGAGCCGCTGCACGGGCTGCCTCTTCTTGCTTCCCTTCTGGAGACTTGGTGATTTGCGGTTGGGATTGATTCGGCGGTGCCGGAGTGATGCTCTGGGCTGTAAGCATCGAAGGGGCTAGCAGGAGAGCGGTGAAGACGAATAACGGGACACGAGTGCGATGGAGTCGGGCGACGGATCTGACAGGCATCTCTCCTTTTTGTAGCACAGCCTCGGCAATAACCATCTAACGAGGATAAGACGCCGGAAAGCGAGGGTAGGATGCCCTTGCGACAGTCGACGCTGCTGGTGACTACGATTTCCAACCTGACCTCTATTTAGAATAGACACAGCCATCGGTGCCGAGGAGCGCTGGTGAGAGTTCGCGGGCGAGGGGCGCGCGATACAGTCGCGGCTAATTTTTGAGTATGGATTTGCAGGCCAAAATCCGGACTATTCCTACCGAGCCCGGGGTGTATCTCTACAAGAACGCCGAAGGCGATGTGATTTATGTGGGGAAGGCGAAGAATCTGCGCAGCCGGGTTGCGAGTTATTTCCATGAAGGGCGATGGGAAGATGCCAAGACCGGCACGCTGGTGCGAGAGGCGGTGGATGTTGAATACATCGTGGTCGCCAACAATAAAGAGGCGCTGGCGCTCGAAAACAACCTCATCAAGAAGCGGCAGCCACGATTCAACATCCTGTTGCGTGACGACAAGACTTATCCCTATGTGAAGTTGACTCTCGGAGAGCGGTGGCCGCGTGTTTATGTCACGCGTCGCTTGCGGAAGGATGGCAGCGCATACTATGGCCCTTACTTCCCTGCCAACTTGGCGTACCGCATCGTCGATCTGATCCACCGGAATTTTCTGATTCCTTCCTGCAAAGTGGACCTGACGCGGTTTCATCCGAGGCCGTGCCTGCAGTATTACATCAAGCGCTGCCTGGGTCCGTGTGTGCAGGATCTGACCACGCCGGAGCTTTATCAGGAAGCAGTCCGGGATGTGAAGATGTTTCTCGAAGGCCGGCCGACCGATCTGGCGCGGTCTCTGCGGACGCGTATGGAGCAGGCTGCAGGAGATCAGGAATACGAACGAGCGGCGCGGTATCGCGATCTGATTTCAACCGTGGAGCAATTGCAGGAGCGCCAGCGCATTGCCGCTGCAGAGGGCGATGACGCGGATGTATTCGGATATCACTACGAGAACGGGATGCTGGCGGTGAATTTGTTCCACATGCGCGCCGGAAAGATGGTGGACCGGCGGGAATTCTTCTGGGAGGATCTGCCGGAGTTTGCAGGGGATAGCGTTGAGCAAACGCCTCAGGGTGAACCATCTCAGGACAGAGCCGCGACCGACGACGACGCCCGCCGAACTTTGCTTGGCATGGACGGACGCATGCGTCCGTCCCTACATGAGTCTGCTGATGTCGATGGGCTGTTCCAGCCTGGGGAGTTTTTCTCAGCGCTGTTGACGCAGCTTTATATTGGTCAGCCTTATGTGCCGCGCAATCTTTACGTGCCGGTCGATTTCGAGGACCGGGAGGCGCTCGAAGACCTGCTTTCTGAGCAGGTGACGGAGAGGAGCGGACGGGCTGCGCGTGTGCATGTTCTTGTTCCTCTACGCGGGGACAAGCGATCTCTGATCGATCTGGCCGGGAACAATGCCAAGCAGTCGTACGACCAGCGCTTCCGAGTTCTCAAGCCAAATGCGCGCAAGATCCAGGAAGAGTTGCAGGAAGTCGTCGGTTTGCTGGAACTCCCCAAGCGGATCGAGTGCTTTGACATCTCGCACATCCAGGGCGCGGAGACGGTTGCTTCGATGGTGGTGTGGGAAGACGGCAAGATGAAGAAGTCGGATTATCGAAAATTCATCATCCGTACGGTGGACGGAGTCGATGATTTTGCTTCGATGCGCGAAGTAGTGACGAGGCGGTACAAGCGATTGCAGGACGAACAGAAGCCGATGCCAAGCCTGGTGCTGATCGATGGCGGGCTGGGGCAATTGCACGCTGCGGCAGAGGCGCTAGACGCGATCGAGGTCATCAACCAGCCGCTGGCTGCTATCGCCAAGCGCGAGGAGATTCTTTATGTCTACGGCCAGGAGAAAGATCCGATTGCGCTGGATCATCATTCTCCGGTGCTGCATCTGATCCAGATGATCCGCGATGAAGCGCATCGATTCGCGGTGACATTTCATCGAAAGAGGCGGCAGATGCGGGACCGCTCAACGGAGTTGTTGGAAATTCCGGGCGTGGGCGCGAGTACGACGCGGCGATTGCTGGAACATTTCGGGAGTTTGCAGGCGGTGAAGCAGGCGGACGCAGCGGCGCTGTCGGCTGTGGTTACCAGAGTACAGGCGGAGGCGATTCGAAGTCATTTTCAGAAGTGAGGCGCGGGCGACTCGCCGGCGCTACTGAGCTGAAATTATTTCCATGAACGACAAGACTGAAACTTATTTGATACGTGCTTCGGCTGTTATACCGGCGCGGCGGGAACGGGTTTATTCGTTGATCGCGAATTACAACGATGGACACCAGAGAATCCTGCCGAAGCAGTTCAGCAATCTGGTTGTGGAGCAGGGTGGCGTCGGGGCGGGCACGTTGATCCGTTTCCAGATGAGCTTGCTGGGGCGAAAGCAGAATTTCAGAGCGGCGGTCACCGAGCCCGAGCCAGGCCGCGTGCTGGTGGAGTCGTATCTTGATGGCAAGGACTCGGTGACGACGTTTACCGTGGATCCCGGGACTGCTCCGGCAGACTCGACAGTTACGATTTCGACTGCACTCCCGGTAAGGTCAGGATTTCTGGGGGCGATCGAGAAGGCTGTGGCCACCCTCCTGCTGCGACCGATTTACATCCAGGAATTGGAGAACCTCGCGCGTGTGGCAACCGGGCCGTTTGGGGCCTGATTTTTCTATGCTTAAAGGGCTAGATCACGCGCCTGCTAAACTCCGGTGATGCGGATAAGGATTTTAGGGTCCGCGGCCGGGGGAGCATTTCCGCAGTGGAATTGCGGTTGCTCGAACTGCGCTGCGCTGCGAGCCGGTACCTTCAAGGGCAAGGCGCGCAACCAGACGCAAGTTGCCATCAGCGGCGATTCTTCGTCGTGGTTTCTGCTTGGCGCCTCCCCTGACCTCAGATCACAGATTGAAGCGACAACAGAACTCCATCCGCGGGAGGGTCTTCGCCAGTCGCCGATCCGCGGAGCCGTTCTTCTGAATGCTGACGTCGACCATGTGCTGGGACTGCTACTCATGCGAGAGTTGCAGCCACTGCAGGTGTACGCGACGCGGTCCATCCGACGAATTCTTTCTGAAGACAATTCGATGTTCGGGATGCTGCGGCGCGTACCCGATCAAGTGACGTGGACGGACTTCACTCCGCAGGAGGCGTTCGAGTTGGGCGGCAAAACCGGGGAGGGGTCCGGCATTCGCTGCCGTGCAATCTCGCTGGCGAGCCACTTCCCTGCTTATGTCGCGCGTGAGCGGCAATCGGAGTTGAAGGCTGACGAGGCATCTCTCGGTCTGATCGTCGAATCGCCGTCGGGCAAGCGTCTCGCGTATATGCCCGCGGTGCCCGCCATCAGCGACAAACTGCTGGAGGAGTTCGAGACAGCGGACGTTCTGATGTTCGACGGCACGTTCTGGAGCGACGACGAACTGATTCGCATCCAGGGATCAGGGCAGACCGCACGGCAGATGGGACACGTGCCCGTGTCGTCAGTAGACGGAAGCCTGGCTCAGTTGGCGCAACTCAAACACCCACGTAAAATCTATTTACACATCAACAATACAAACCCAATGCTGAACGAGGCCGGACCCGAGTATCGTGAAGTACGCGAGAAGGGCTGGGAGATCGTGGAGGATGGATGGCAGTTCGAACTCTAGATGCAGGTGTGCCGGATACCAGCCTCCTCTCGTTTGAAGGGCTGCGGGCGAAGCTGCGCGCGGTTGGCGAAGAGCGGTACCATCACCAGCATCCCTTCCACTTGTTGATGCACGAGGGGCGACTCAGCAGAGGACAACTGCAGGCCTGGGCGTTGAATCGTTATTACTACCAGAGCATGATCCCGATCAAAGATTCGATCATTCTTTCGCGCGGACTTGATCCGGCGTTCCGGCGCGCGTGGCGCAAGCGGGTGATCGACCACGACGGAGACGCGCACAGCGAAGGCGGAATCAAGCGTTGGCTGAAGCTGGCGGAGGCAGCAGGATTGAGCCCGGACCAGGTCCGAGAAAGAGTGGGCATTCTTCCGGCGACGCGGTTTGCGGTGAATGAATACCTGAACATCGTGCGCAGCCGAAGTTTGCTGGAAGCCGTTGCATCATCTCTCACAGAGTTATTCTCGCGCGATCTGATCTCGTTGCGGATGGACCGAATGCGGCAGCACTATCCGTGGCTTGCGGGCGGCCTCGATTATTTTCAGGCGCGGCTGACGCAGGCTCCGGAGGATGCGAAGTTCGCAATCAACTATGTTTACGAAAATGCGAACACACGGCTGCAGCAGGAGCTTGCCATCCAGGCGCTGCGCGATAAATGCGACATCCTGTGGGCACAGTTGGACGCGCTTTATTTTGCGTATGTACAGCCGGCATGGCCTCCGCCGGGCGCGTTTCGCATCGATGGAGAGGGCAAATAAATGACGCCTCCGACAGATGAGAGCCAGCCACGCCTCGCCACAGGATGCCGATGGGGAGGAACGGAGCTAGATCGAATGATTCTGTTTCCCGAAGGAGCCATCAAACTGCAGGGAACGGGACGGCAGATACTGGAACGATGCGATGGACAGCGCACCTTCGGCGAGATTATTGCGGAGTTGCTGGGCGAGTTTGGGAAGACGGATCCGGAAAAGATTCGATCCGATATCAGCCTATTTCTCGAGCAACTGCAGAAGAAGAGAATCGTCGATTATTAGAGATGTTTATGGGTAATTGGTAATCGAATGCCGCGCTAGTAGAGGTTTGCAATTACAAAGTTACCCGATTACGAAATTACCGAATGCCTTTGAATCCTCTCGCTCTGATTGCCGAAGTTACGCATCGCTGCCCGCTGCACTGCGTGTATTGCTCGAATCCGCTGGAACTGGCGGGAACGCAATCGGAACTGTCTACAAAGGAATGGGCTAGTGTCTTCGAGCAATCAGGAAAGCTCGGGATGCTGCACGCGCACTTCACTGGTGGTGAGCCGCTGGCGCGGCCCGATCTCACGCAGTTGATTGCAGCGGCCCGTGGTGCTGGACTGTACACCAACCTCATCACTTCAGGCATCGGACTCAACGAAGATCGGCTCCAGACCTTGGTGGATGCAGGACTCGACCACATCCAAATCAGCTTTCAGGATTCGCGCGAAGAGGCGGCGAACTGGATCGCCGGCGCAAAGGCGCATGCGCACAAGATTGAACTGTCGAAGCTGATACGGAAACAGAAGATCGCGTTCACCGTGAACCTCGTGGTGCACCGGCAAAACCTGGACCACCTCGAAGAGATGATCGGATTCATTGAGCAACTGAATCCGGAACGCGTTGAGATTGCGCACACGCAATACTACGGATGGGCGCTGGCGAACCGCGCCACGCTGATGCCGACGCGGGCGCAGCTCGACCGGGCGGTCGCGATCATTGCCGAGGCAGACAAACGGCTGGCTGGGAAAATTCGCATCGACTCTGTCGTTCCTGATTATTACGCGAAATATCCCAAGGCGTGCATGGGTGGGTGGGGGAGAAGATTGATGTTGATCAATCCGTCAGGAAAAGTTTTGCCGTGCCATGCTGCGGAGGTTTTACCTGGACTGTCGTTCGAGAACGTGCGGGAGAACACGTTGGAATGGATCTGGCGCGAGTCATCTTCTTTTCAGCGCTTTCGCGGAGAAGAGTGGATGCCGGAGCCGTGCCGAAGTTGTGACCGGCGAACGGAAGATTTTGGTGGATGCCGTTGCCAGGCGTTCTTGCTGGCGGGCGATGTGACGGTGACGGATCCGGCATGTTCGTTGGCTCCGTCGCACGAGTTGGTGGAGGCGGCGGTGCGAGAAGCGAATTCGGAGGTTGCGCGGCCAGCGACGGGGTCGTCGTTTGTGCAGTTGCAGAAAGCGACCGGCGAATTGTGGCGATATCGTACGAACCCGGGGGGCTGAGGTCGTCACAAACGTCACAGTGCGGCGAGGGTTCAACAGTTGCGGACCAAAGCACTATCCGCTGTCATCATGAAAAACCAGGATTCATGCTACTTGTTGCTGGGTTTTGCTATTGTGCGATGAGAGTGAGGTCTTCAATGGGAGAGTCGCGTAAACTTTCGTGCCGGAACCGTTTGATTCGATAACCAAATCCCCTCGCAAGTGGCGCACGCGCTCGCGCATTCCTCTGATCCCGACTCCAGTGCCTTGGGACTGAATTGCAGCCAGTCGTTCCGGGGACATTCCCATTCCCTGGTCTTCAACCTGTACGCGGATAGCGTTTTCTTCCCGCTCAACTCGAATCAGCGCAACTTTGCTTCCCGAGTGACGATGAATGTTTGTCAAGCATTCCTGCACAAGGCGGAATATGACAACTTCCATTTCAGAAGGGAGTCTCCCGAAATTAGCAGGAACCTGCAAATCAATCTCCAGGCCGCTGCGCTCGGCAAGCCCCTGGACGAACCAACTCAGCGCGGAGGAAATACCGGTTTCATCCAACAGGGGTGGATGTAAAAGGTAAGAAGTAGTACGCAGTTCTCGCGCCAAGTGCTGGACCAACTCTTCGGCGTTCTGCACTTCTTTGGTCAGCGCAAAATCTTTCTTTGCCTCGTCGCCGATTCTTGCAAGCTGCAAGCCGAGCGCAGTCAACGTCTGTCCCGCGCTATCGTGCAGTTCTCGTGCTATGTGCCGTCGCTCGGCATCCTGAGACTCCAGGAGTAGCCCCGAAAGCTCACGCAGTTCCCAGTTCCTCTTCTCAAGTTCCTGAGTACGGAACTGCACTTGGGTGTCGAGCGCATCCGCCAATGCTCGATAACGTTCTTCGCTTTCACGCAGCTCTCGCTCAATTCGCTTGCGGTGGGTGATGTCCCGGGCAATTTTCGAGGCTCCGATAATCTTTCCCGTGGCGTCCCGAACAGGCGAAATGGTCAGTGAAATATCGAGCGGTGTCTTGTCCTTGTGAATACGAATGGTGTCGAAGTGTTCAATTCGAACGCCTTTCCGGATTCGTTCGATGATGACCGTTTCTTCGTCCCTGCGATCAAACGGGATGATCAACGAAATGTGCTGGCCTACCGCTTCGCTGGCTGTGTAGCCAAACAACCGCTCCGCACTTGCGTTCCAACTGGTTATGATCCCTTCCAGCGTCTTGCTGACGATGGCATCGTCGGAGGAGTCCACGATTGCGGCGAGCAAGCCAATCGCTTTATCGGCTTTGAGGCGTAAGGCGGGCAACTCGTCTAAGAGCGATTGGCTGACGCTGTCCCTGGCCTCAGGGTCATTGAGGACGCAATCCGCTAGTGCTTGATGTGTCGCCAGGAGTTTGTTGATGTCACCTTCCAGAGCGATCTCAGGATGTGTTTCAGTCCAATAGTGTGCGGCCCGAACGAATGCCAGGAATAACAGCACGTATTGAAGGCGAACCGGACCAAGTAGCCGCGCTAGAGCGTCAAGACACAATCGGTAGTCCGAAGTCTTCAAGAACACATGCCCTGCCAACACAAAGATGGCTTCTTCCATCTGCGTGTCGGCCATCGGCATTTCAACAATGGGCGCGTCGCTGGCTGCGCACAGTGATAGACAAGACTGAAGTTGTTGCCCGCGCGGAAAGGGCCGTTGCAGGAGTTGAACAACGGTTGCAACACTTTGCGGACGCACAGTCGAGTCGCCCGCCGGACGGCCAAGCCCTACCAGAAAGCCAACATGACGAGCAATGCAGTAGCGGACTGCGCAAAATCGCGACAGGTGGACGAAAAGACGCTCTTTAAAAACCGAGGGTAGGGGATTGTCGAGGTATGCCGATTCTGCAAATCCCCAGAGCTTCTCAATGATGTCGGGAGTTTCAGGTGCGAGACGGAAGAAATTGGGAAGAACCCCGAATCGCTCCTCTACGCGATTCTCGAGGTCTGACACTGCGTTTCCCACTGATTTCACGACCTTTGGACGACAAGTCCATTATACGGCCCTGTTGGCTGAGTGTCGAAATCGCGATTGCGCGGATTGAGGGTTGACTAGTGGACCCGGCAACGAGTAAATCGCGATTTCAAAATGGTGTGCAGATATGCTGTTCGCAGACCCTAAACCTTCTTGAGCCAGGGTTGTCCGACTCTCACGCGTCCGTCGTTATCCCACTTGACCATGGCATCGTTTTCGTTCTTTCGCTCAATTGTGCCGATCTTCCCCGTCGGTTTTCCGAAGTCTCCTAGGCCCTCGACGCGATCTCCTGGATTTAGCTCCTCACCAGCAGAGGAGGGCCTTACCAGCGGTGGCCTTTTGGCACGGTCCACGTCAGCCGCTGCTCCGGGGTGTGAAAGGGGCGGCTGCGGCGCTTTGCACAGCGTGCGAGTGGAATGTTTGTTGGTTGTGGACATATCCCTCCCCGTGTTTGCTGAGGAGGCGGTTGCGGCGCCCCCTGTTGCATTCTTGTATCTAGACCTTACGCATCAAGGTCGTCCGCGAGTGCGCGCGATTCGCCGACTGTCGGCCACGTACGCGCTTCGTCCTCCAGGAGCGCCGGAGCGGCCAACGCCGATTCCATGTCGTGCCGCTCCGCATGATGATCGCTATTGCCTTCCAAGCTCTTCAATCTTCCGGCGACAGCCTCACGTGCACTGATGATTCGCTGTGGCATTTTCTGACCATCAACTTCCAGCGCGGCGCGGAGGTAGGCTTCCATCCACGGTGTATTGATGTTAGGGGACATGATTGTCTTAGTAGAGCAGGCTTGGAACGATTGATCTGTACCCGATTGCTCATCCGTCAGGAAACAATCGAGTAGCGAACAAAAAACGTATAATTGAGCCATGCCGCGCGAGTTGGTATGGATCGACCAGCCACGTTTTCGTGGCTGGGGGTGCTCGCAATGCGCGTGGATTTTCAACCCCACTGGTCCGCCCAGCGGAGACACGTTCGAAGAAATGAAACAGGACTTTGAGGAACTCCGCAACAAAGAGTTCGTCCTGCACACCTGCGCTAAACATCCTCGCGAGCCAATGCCTGACACCAGGCAAACCTGAAGTGATCGGTCGAAACGCAATTAGCGAAAGTGTGCGGTTTTGACCAGACAGCGGTGGACGATCCAG
Source organism: uncultured Acidobacteriota bacterium (assembly GCA_963801895.1). Classification (GTDB taxonomy): domain Bacteria; phylum Acidobacteriota; class Terriglobia; order Terriglobales; family Acidobacteriaceae; genus Sulfotelmatobacter. Next base: position 163,267 of record CAWDGM010000001.1, read on the forward strand.
CGAAAATCTTCACAAAATCTCATGGATCTAGCGTTTTGCATCACAATGCATGACGCTTAGAAGCGGACAATGAATAACATTCGACCGCCCGCAGAGCCTAAGCCGGAAGTTGTGGAATGCGCCATCGTTGAATTGTTGGAATTAGCCCAACGACAAGGCATCACTCCCGCTGATTTCATTCAATTGCTGGACGCTGGAATGCGCATACCAGATTTCCTGGCTGCATTGACTCCGCTGGCAACCACCAACGACAGCATGGATTGCGATTCGTAAGCATTGACGATTCGCACGCGAGTTGTCAGCGCTCATCTTCTCCGTTCTTCGCTTGAGAAAATTCCCTTTTTGCTCTCTCCCCAGAGTCGCTGAGAATGCTTTTATTTTGGACTGCAGTTGCCGCTATTTCGATACGCGGACTTGGAATCTTGTCTTTATTCACATTCGCATGGATGCATTTCAGAAGAGGGTAACTGGCGAACAGATGTTAGATCTCAAATAGATTGATGCGGCGGCACGCGGCGCTTCGCTCCGCGGGGCGGACGAATGCGTCCGCCCCTACACAAGAAACTCACGTCTGAGGCAGTTATCAGATGCACGGTTTGATCTGCATTTGCAGTGCTTCGTTCATAAGAATCGAAGGCCACTACCATCGCAGGCCGATTGTGATTGGGCGGAGGTCGGTGGTTATGCCGGAGTGGGAGCCGTGGAGATAGCGGAATTCGGCGTAGAAATCGATGTTGGGACGAACCTTGCGGGTGATGCCGCCGCCGAAATCGTCTCCGAATTGGTTCACGCTCGAGTGCAGGAAGTTTCCGCTGATGGGCAGGCTGCCGTTGAAGCAATGTCCCCACCAAAGGAAGAAAGTGTTGCAGGCCGAACCGGGAATTGCACTGGAGGAATCAAGCTTGCCGGATCGATGAAAGTATCCCAGGCCTCCGATGATGTATCCACCCCAGTTCGTGCTGACCGGCACATTGATGATGGGACCAAGCACCAGCGTATAAACGTGATCTGTCGCGCCCGGAGCCTGCGCCGCCTGCAGCGCGGAGGTGCGCAGCGGGAGATTGTCGAATTGGAAATCGAGGCGAAGTCCGAAATACTTGCTGTAGTTTCGGGCGACGCCGACAGCTCCGATTCCGCCTCCGCCGCGCACGAAATTCGCGGTGTTGCCGTTAGTCAGGCTGGCTCCGCCGCCAACGTTAAAGGACCATTTTTTGTAGAAGGCAGCCTTGGATGCGCGGGTGTGGGCTGACTCTTCCGGCGTAGCTTCCTGCGTGCTACTGGACTGCGGCGTCGCAGGCGTCGGTTGAGTTTGAGGAGGTTCGGCTTGGGGGGCTTGGGCTTGGGGATCCTGTGCCGGAGGTTCTGGGGCCTGAGGGGTATCCTGAGGCTGAGAACTCTGCGGCTGCGATGGAGGCGCTGGCTGTGGCTGGTCCTGGGGCTGTTGAGCGTGGAGGGTAAAGGCCCCCATCAGTATCGTCAGCAAAATCAAACGCGGAACGGCACTGAAGCCGGGGACCGCAGCGAACTTTCGAATCATTCATTCTCCTCCCGCTGCCGGGCGTGGTGGCGGACCGTAGCGCTGAAACCTGAACTCGTCAACGACAGGCGCTTGTAAAAGAGCGTGTCCGCGATGTCCCGCCGTGAATGCGATCGCAGCAGGCAGGCACCATATTACCAACTTTGATGCTGAGTCCGCCCGTGATGCCGCCCCATCGGGACATTCCGTGTGAACGAATCTCATTGCAGTTCACGAGAAGATAAGGTCGCACGTATGATAGGGAATTCTATTTTCATCGAAAGGCATCTTGGGAACTCACGGCTCACATTCTAAGAACGCTGCGGACATCTCGGGTCGGGGAGACACGTCCGCACGCAAAGTTGCGCTGATTGGATTTGGAACCGTGGGGCGCGCGGTCGCGAAGATTCTTTGCGAGAGCGGCGACAAGTCTCTCCGCCTTACCCACATTTGCAATCGCAACGTTGAGAGGAAGAAGCAAACATGGGTTCCCGCAGACGTGGTGTGGACCGATGATGTCGCGTCTGTGCTGAGCTCGGATGTGGACGTCGTCATCGAGTTGATCGGAGGTCTGAATCCGGCGGAGCAGATTGTAAGGAGTGCGCTCGAAGCCGGTAAATCGGTAGTGACGGCCAACAAGCAGCTGATTGCGCGGCACGGTCCCGACTTGCTGGAGTTGGCAGCGAAGAAAGGCGTGCGGCTGGAGTTCGGAGCATCGGTGGCCGGGGGCGTGCCGGTGCTTCCGGCGTTGCGGACCGGACTGAGTGGAGACCGTCTGCACGGCATCTCCGGCATTTTGAATGGGACCTGCAATTACATCCTGAGCCGGATCGAGAACGCGAGAATTCCTTTCAGCGAGGCGCTGGAAGAGGCGCAGGCGCGAGGGTATGCGGAAGCCGACGCGTCAGAAGATCTGGATGGCGGAGACGCGCGGGCGAAGCTGGCGATCCTTGCGCTTGCCGGATTACATACGCGCGTGGAACCGGAGTCGGTGCGGGCAAGGACGATACGTCCGCTGGATGCAGTGGATTTTGACTATGCCGCGCAGCTAGGCTGCACGATCCGTCAGATTTCGCGCGCCGATCTGAAGGGCGACACGCTCTTTGCCGAGGTGGGACCTTGCCTGGTGCGATCGGATTCTCCTTTCGGACGAGTGCAGAGAAATCTGAATCTTGTACTGACGTCTGGCCAGTATGGCGGCGACATGGCGTTTCTGGGCGCCGGAGCGGGCGGAGATCCTACCGCGGTTGCAGTGGTCTCGGATGTGAAGTTTGTAGCCGAGAGTTTGTCCGGAGGACGCAGAAAGAATTCGGACGAGATTTTCACAGCCAAGATCAGCTGCGACTTCGAAACGGCGTGGTACTTGAGATTTTTTGTGCGCGATCAGCCGGGCATCGTGGCGAGGTTGGCGCAGATCATGGCCGGGCACCGACTGAATATTGACTCGCTACTTCAGAAGCCTGGATTCGACAAAGCTTCCCTGCCGTTTGTGATTACGCTGGAGCCCTGCCGCGACTCGATGCTGCATCCGGCCTTGGAGGAGATGATGGGCTTGGATTTCGCGCTCCGGCCGACGTTGTGTCTGCCAATCCTTAAATAGCTTATTTTTGAGCAAGATAAAGCGCCGGGCCGCGTGTGGCGAATACCGGCGCTGGGTTGGAAGCTTAGTTCCAGAAAGGATTTTTCAAGCCCGCTGGCGCAAGAGCGCTGTCGGATTTGGTTTCGGTGCCGGACTCATCGGAAATCTTCTCATCGATGAACCGGGAAGGAGGAGCGACGAGTGGTTCTTCCCTCCTGCCAGGAGTGGGGTTAAAAGGGTATTCAGATTTCACTGGGGAGACCTCCTCTTTATGATCTAGGTTCATTTAACACTGCGAAGAGCCATCTGCGGCCGCGAAAATTTTGATGACAGCTATCAAAAAAACTGTGGCTCTGGGATAGCGAGAGTACCGTGGAGGAGAGCCTGGTGACGGCCCATGCTAAGCCCGAAAAGACCACTTTGCTGTGCTCAGGATCACATCAGCGATTTTGCTGGTGGCAGGCGCAGCCGATGTTCCGCGTTCCATATATGCTGTTCGGTTCAGTTTTAACTGGCACTTTTTCTTTCTTGAGGACGACATCATGAAATACCGCAATCTTGGACGTACCGGTTTTGAGGTAAGCGACATTGCCTATGGCCTGTGGGGCATTAGCGGGTGGAGCGGTTCGGATGACAATGAGTCCCTAACGTCGATGCAACTATCCGTGGATTCGGGCTGCAATTTCTTCGACACGGCGTGGGCCTATGGCGACGGAAAAAGCGACGGGCTGCTGGGTGAGATCATGCAGCGGAATTCCGGAAAGAGCATCTATGCTGCTTCGAAGATCCCTCCGGCGAATCTGCAATGGCCGGCACTGTCGACCTATAAATATCGCGACGTGTTTTCTGCGGAGCACGTGTTCAAGTATGCGGACATGATCCGGAAAAAACTGCGCGTGGATACGATCGACCTGCTGCAGTTTCATGTGTGGTCCGATGCATGGGTGGATGAACCGGAATTCCGGAACACGATCGAAAGATTGAAGCACGATGAGTGGATTCAGTTCTTCGGATTGAGCATCAACCGGTGGGAACCGGAAAACGGCATCAAGGTATTGCGAACGGGACTAGTCGACACGGTACAAGTGATCTACAACATCTTCGATCAGGCGCCCGAGGACGAACTCTTTCCTGTTTGCCAGGAATTGAATGTGGGAGTGATCGCGCGCGTTCCTCTCGACGAAGGAAGTCTGGGTGGCGAGATGACGTTGGAAACGCGCTTTCCGGCGGGAGACTGGCGCGCCGGATATTTCGGCCCGGAGAATCTTTCGAAGACGATAGCTCGCGTCGAAGAACTGAAGAAGATTCTGCCGCGAGAAATGACGCTACCGGAGATGGCGCTTCGGTTTATCCTGTCGCACCCCGCCGTGAGCACGACAATCGCCGGCATGCGCAAAGCAAGCCACGTTGAGGAGAACATTGCCACGAGCGACGCGGGCCCACTGGACAAAGCCCTGCTTTCCGAGTTGAAGAAACATCGCTGGGACCGGCGTCCGCAACGGTGGTCCGACTAGTCGCGGACGCACTAGATTCGATCATTCCCTCACTCTTGAGCCGCGCCGCATGCCTTATTCGCCGATCGTGCCTGTCCGCAATGGCCCGTTCGGTTTGTAAGTGCTGATGATGACGCCTGAGGACACCGCCTTTGTGCTGACCAGTGCAAGTTCTCGCGGAGGAGTTCCATCCGCAAACAAGCGTTTGCCTACGCCTAGCAGAACCGGAAATACGAGCAGCATGACCTCATCCGCAAGCTCGTGTTCGATCAGGACGGGCGTCAGCGTCGAACTGCCCCACACAATCAGGTGCGGGCCATCCTGCTCCTTGACGCGGCGAACGCCCTTGACGATGTCCGCTCCAAGATCCTCCACCGGACCCCACTCCAGACTCTTCGGCCGGTGGGTCGCGATGTATTTCGTCGCGGAGTTAATGCTGTCGGCCATCGGACTTTTCGGCGCTTTCGGCCAATAGCCGCTCCAGATATCGTAGGTTCGACGGCCCAGCAGCAGATCGAAATCCTCGCCGTGAGCCGCGACGATGGCCTCTCCGGCAGCGGGGTCGTCATGCGGCGCCGTCCATCCGCCATACGCGAAGCCGTTTGGATCTTCCTGCGGCCCGCCGGGAGCCTGAATCACACCGTCCAGCGAAATATGTTCAATGATCCTGATCTTTCTCATCGGGTCTCCTTCAATCCTGTTGATTTGCGTTTTTCTTCCGAGAATGGCGCCTGTCCAATACCGCCGCTCAGTTGCTTACGAATGCCTCCCAAACGGGCGCACCTCGACCGGTGCCCGACAGGCGACGACGGCCTTTCGGCCCCACGCCAGGGCCTCGTCCATGTCAGCGGCTTCCAGTATCCAAAAGCCGCCGATGTGCTCCTTGGTCTCAAGGTATGGCCCATCGGTGACGAGCACCTTGCCATTGGGCTGCGCCCGCAGCGACTTCGCACTGCTGGCGGCGGTGAGGCCGCCAGCGAAAATCCTGGCACCGGCAGCCATCATCTCTTGGTTAAGCACGTCGATATCGCGGATCATCGCGTCGCCCTCGCGGGACGGGTCATAGTTATCAGGGTGATGAATAGCAACCAGATATTGCGGCATGATTTCTCCTAAAAGGGTTTTCCCGACAGTGAGATCCAACAGGATAGCCTTGCGCGCTGGATCGTTCATTGCGTCGACCGTTCATCCTATAGTCGCAGCGCAAGAGGGAAATCGACGGGAGAGGCGAATTATTTTTCACGGGTGATGAAATCGAGGGCAGGGATAAGAACCATTGGCAGATTTCATCCGACTGCCCGGGAGGTGTGTAGGTAAAGAACCTGGGTGTCCTGCCTAAAGTCAGTCTCGGAGGCGAAAGAGAGTTATCGCACAGACTCCGACGGACGAGCTATTTTCATTTCAATTCTTCCAGCCGCCTCGCCAGAAAACGGCGCTCCGGTTCCTGCTGAACATTACCAGGGACAAGCAGGGCGAGCGCCTTCTCATACGAAGCACGCGCCTCCGGAATCCGTCCTAGTCGGCGACACAGATCCGCACGGGCAGAGTGCGCGAGGTAATAGTTGGAGAGTTGTTCGCGCGCCAGCAAGTCATCGATGAGACGAAGACCCTGCTCCGGACCTTCGCTCATGGCGACCGCAACGGCGCGGTTCAGTTCCACAACCGGCGATGGATGAATCTGAAGCAACCGGTCGTAGAGCAGCGTGATCTGCGCGCCAGTCCGTGGATGCCGGAGTGGAACTTCCGGCGTGAACGGCCGCAATCGCCGCCTGCAGTGTGTAGGCGCCGAAACGCTGCGATCGAAGAGCGCGTCCGGTGAGCGAGATGCCTTCGGCGATCTGGTCCCGATTCCAAAGCGATCGATCCTGCTGCGTCCAGCAGGATCAAGTCTCCGTCGGAAGAAGTTCTGGCTGCGCGGCGCGACTCCTGCAGCAGCATGAGCCCCACGAGGCCCATCACCTCGGGCTCGTGATGGAGTGAAGCGCAGCAGGTCGAGCGAGGAGTCTGCCCAGACGGATCGCCTCGCGGCTGAGTTCGGCGCCTGTCGTTTCGGCCGAGTATCCCTCGTTGAAAATCAGGTACACGACTTGGAGGACAGGCTCCCAACCGCTCCGATAATTCCTGGGAGGCTGGCACCTGGTAAGGAATCGCTTTATCGCGGATGACAGCCTTTGCGCGCACGATGCGTTGAGCGAGCGTTGCCGGCGTAACGAGAAATGCCCGGGCAATCTCCTCGGTGGTCAGTCCGCAGACTTCGCGCAGGGTGAGCGCAACCTGTCCTTCCGGAGGCAGAGCGGGATGGCAGCAGGTGAAGATCAGACGGAGGCGATCGTCTTCGATCTCCGCGTCATCATTGTCCTGACTGGCGGAACGTCGTTGATGCTCGCTTCCGTGTGGGCTACAAGGTCTTTCTGCGCGCCGTCGAAGCGCGCCCGACGGCGCATCCCGTCGATGGCCTTGAAACGTGCCGTTGAAATCAGCCAGGGACGCGGCTTGTCCGGAATGCCAGTTTGAGGCCAGGTCTCGAGAGCGGCGGCGAATGCCTCATGCATGGCCTCTTCGGCGAGATCAAGATCTCCGAGAAGGCGCACGAGCGTCGCCAGAACCCGGCCCGATTCCGATCGGTAAAGAGTCTCTGACATGGTCTGGGTGCTGCTGAGTTCTCCGGGCACACGGCGGCATCTACGCCAAACTAGCAAACGGACTGGCTCGACACAACTGCGCGCGAGCTTCCTAACCATGATCGAGTGGCCCACAACTGCGCTGATCGAGGGTTTGCAACTGACAACGGCACAGCTCCTTGTTAGGGCTAGGAAGCTCGGTACGGTGGCGGAGTCGCCCTACGAGCACTTGTAGTAGGCTGCGACTCCCGGCTACGCTCGCTGACTATCGTCCCAATGTCCGCCCTTTCCTGACTCTATCCTGTGAATTCCATGCGAAAGCGAGGAATGCTTTGTTGAATCGAGTAATTTTGTGGATCGCCACGTCTCTGGTTCTCCTGACTCCCATGATGGCGCAAAACCCGCGGGGCTCGCTGCGGGGAGCGGTGCAGGATCCGAGCGGCGCGCGCGTGCCTTCTGCAAAGGTGGTGGTCCACTCGGTGGATTCGGAGATGCAGCGCGAAGCGGAGACCGGAGATCTCGGCGAATTTCGCGTCGACGATTTGCCCGTCGGGAATTATCGGGTCACGGTCAATGCAGCGAAGTTTGCTGAGGCGAAGTCGGAAGTTTCGATCCGTGTGAGTTCGATCCGCGAGGTGCTGGTAACTTTGAGGCCGAGTACGTCGCCGGAGAGTGTGAATGTGCAGGGGCAGAATTCGTCGATCACGACGCAGCCGATCGATCTAGTCAGCGTGGTGCACCAAGCGCTCGTGAGCGAAAACGATTTGCGGACGCTGCCACTGGCGTCCCGAAGCTTTGCGAATATCGCGTACCTCGCTCCCGGGACGGAGCCGGTGGAACCGTCTGATCCGACGAAGGCGCGCATCACCGCCGTGGCAACGGGCGGAAGTTCGGCGTTAAACAACGAAATGTCGGTGGACGGAGGGGACAATTCTGACGACTGGATTGGCGGGTTTCTGCAAAACTTTTCGCCGGACGCAATCCAGGAGTTCGCGATGCGAACGACGAACGAAGATGCCGATACCGGCGGGACGACTGCCGGGTCGGTGGTGATCACGACCAAACGCGGGACCAACGACTGGCACGGCACAGGCGCGTTCTACGACCGTGCCTCTGCGCTGAACGCGCGATTTCCGATCGAGAACCCGGCGCAAAGCTGCGATGCGAGCGGGTGTGTAAACAATCCGAAGCAGCCCTTTTCGCGGCAGAATTATGTCGGCGCAATTGGCGGGCCGCTGGTGCGCGACAAAGTGTGGCTCTTCGGATCGCTGGAATATGTTCACGAGAACGCGAGCATCGCTTATAGTCCCGCGAGCACGGCACAGTTCGATGCATTGTCACAACTGGCATCCGGCGGATTGATTCCCGGCGTTCCTTCGATCGCGGTGCCCGGGACGGTTCCGATTCCGTTTCGCGACTACATCGGGTCGCTACGATTTGACTGGGCAGAGTCGGCGAAGTCGCAGTGGTTGCTGCGGGTTTCCGAAGACAGCTATCTCACGCGCAACAATCTGGTGCAGCAGGCCACGCTGCCGTCCACTGGACTGACGACGCACAACAACTACTGGAACATCGTCATCAGTAACACATACGCCTTCAATCCGACGTGGGTAGGGACATTTGTTTTCGACGCGAGCGAATTGCACCTCACACAACAGCGCAATTCGACATTGGGATTTGCACTGCAGTTTCCGTTCAGCGCGACGTCTCTGACGGTGTCGGGGTTCGAGACCTACGGCGACAACCAGTTTGCAACGCCGATCACCTTCTTCCCTTCCCTGCGAAACCAGGAGAAATATCAGTTCCGATACGACGTTGGTCATGCGACGGGCGATCACGCGTTCAAATTCGGCGTGAATTTTATCCATGAACCGGTGTTGAGCGGCGCATTTCCGGGCAACGAAGAGACGTTGTTCAGTTTCTCCGAGAATCCCGACTTCTATGTAGCGAATCCGGCGCAGTTTCCGATCGACTACGCGGCCGGCGCTTCAACCACTCCCGCAAGCGACGGCCGCTTTTCACAGAGCGTCCAGCGTCTTGCGCTGTATGCACAAGATTCGTGGCGCGTAACGAGGCACCTGACGCTTAATTATGGATTGCGCTGGCAGACGACCTTTGGCCTCTTCACCGGATCTGGACGCAGCCAAGCGTTGAATCCAGCGCTGGTTACGCTCGAGGCGCTGGAGGTTCCTCTGCCGCTGGGAGTGCCGCACAACTACCGGAAGCAAATTGCACCTCGGCTGGGAATCGCATACTCGCCGGGTGATAGCGGAAAGACCGTGTTCCGCGCAGGTTTCGGCATGTTCTACAACGATCTGGCGCAGAACGGATGGGCGACAGCGTTTCAAGGCGTGAATTCCTCGAATTTCGCAACGGGTCCGTGCGCTCTGGCGGGAGTCAACGGCGCGTATTCGCTGACGGGAGCGGGATGCATTCAGGGAGGTGCGGCCGCGGCGGGAAATCTGATCGACCCAAACTACAAAACGCCCTATGCGATTCACATCACCGCCGGCGTACAGCATGCGATCAATCGTAACTGGACCGTCAGCGCCGATTTCACTCACGAACAAGGCAACCACGGATATCGCGGATACAGCTTTACCAGCGACGCCAATTTATTCACTCCACTGATTCCCGCATCCGATCCGACATTCGACGAGGACCAGCAGAGTGTGGTGCCGAACCTAAACCTATTCAAGTCAGACAACCGCTCGAGCTACAACGCTTTGATGATTGTGGCGCGGGGGAACGTCGGCAAACGATTCAACCTGATCGCGCACTACACGCTTTCGAGTGCGAAGACATGGGGCTGCCTGCTGGGTGAGTTGTTCGACTACGTGAACGGAGTGTGCGATCCGCTGAACGCGTTTGGTCCGGGAGACTATGGTCCCTCGGGAGAAGATGTGGGAAGCCGTTTCGTACTGGCTGGCACGGTTCATCTGCCCGGAGGTTTCGACGTGTCTACGCTGACCCAGGCAGAGGGCGCACGGCCATTTACGCTCACCACACCGGTCGGAGATCGCGCGGTCGTGAACGGAGTGAAGACGACGATGGATCAGTTCCGCGGAACTCCGTTTGTCCAAGTAGACCTACGCGTGAGCCGGCCAATCCGTTTCCGCGAACGCTGGGAGATTGTTCCGTTCGCCGAGTTCTTCAACCTGTTCAACCGAAATAATCCGGGCGCAAATTATGTGACCGATATTTCGGCTCTGCCCAATCCAGTGAACGATCTCAGCAACGCAACGTCGATCTGTACCGATCCGAGTTGCACGGCGATGGTGCCGATTACGAATCCGCAAAAACAACTTACGTTTCCATCGGGAGGACTGGGGGATTTCTTCGGGCCTGGAACGACGGTGGGAATTCCATTCGCGGCGCAGCTGGGCGTGCGGGTGAACTTCTAGCAGGCTGCAAGAAAAAGCAGCTCGGACGCAGCCTCAAACCTCAACCGATAGAGCCGCGCCTTTTCGCGGGTGTTTTTCGACAACCCTTAGCGATGGGATGACGTGCGGAAGGCTTAGTGCATGAGCCATTCTGTGGCTTCGTGAATCCCCGCGAGAACGTGGCTGTAAGTGATGGCAAGAGTTAGAACGATTGTGCCCGCGCTGGCCCATAGATATTTTCCTGACACTGACGGCAATGCGGGCTGATCGGTCCATGAGATAAGGCGCTCTACACGAGCGTTCACGGCCGAAGCCGGGCTATACACGAGAGTCGCGGTCAGGTCGGCAACCCGGTGCGCGGACGCGAAGCGGGAAAGCTTGATGAGGGCAGCGGCAAGATCGAGTGCCTCCACGGCATTTGAAACAGCCTCATCGTCGGCTGCCATTTCGGTTGCTTCCAGCCAGGTCATTTCCAAGCTACTCATCCCCGGGAACGCCACAAAACGAAGCAACAATTTCTTCAAGTTGTCGCGGCGACGCACATGTGCGAGTTCGTGGTTGAAAGCGCTCTGCAATTCGCGTGGGCTGAGCAGGAATTCGGCAGACCGGGAGAGAAGAACCCTCTGTTTCAGAATGCCAGCCGCTGTCATCGCAGGTATTGCGGGGCGAATCCGCAAGACCGGTACTGCGGTATCGAGATCGAGAAGTTCGGCTTCATGAGTCCAAATAGAGATTGTGCGCGAGGCGCGAATCAGCGCCGCCACGGCCTTCGCTACGCCAAAAATCGCGAGTGCAGTACCCACGAGCCCCAACGCCAACGGGATATCTCCGACGGGTTCGTTGATGGCCCGTGGTTCAAACATCAAGAAAGAAGGGATGGTGCACGCGAGCGTGATACAGAGGGCGGCTCCCAAGGGCAGCATGCGCAAGGCAAACAGCCAGTCGGCGATCCGATGCATGCGATGGTGCCGTATGGAGCGGTGGAGCCTGCGCCAGGCGAGGCAAACCGTGGCGGACAAGCCGCAATACAAAAGGACGAAGACAGAGACGGATACTGCAACGCCGCGCAGAGCGAACATTCAGCCGTTGTCCTTAGAACTGAATCTTTCAGAACCCTGGGAGTGGTGCGACTCCGGTCCACGCAACTCGCGCCGTTTCGCCTCAACGGCTTGGCTGAGTTCGTCGAGCAGTTGTGCGTCACGCTCGGTGACGATCTCAACAAGATAGGAAAGGGGCAATGAGGAGACCGGGCTGGCATCCAAAAGTTGCCGAAGGGCCGCGCCCGCAGCTTCGCGATGGATCTGCTCCCGGGTGAACAGCGGCGTATAGCGAAATGCCCGGCCCTCGACTTCCCGCGAAAGCAAATTCTTCTTGAACAACCGGTCGAGCGTTGTCATAACGGTGGTGTATGCGAGGTCAGGACAGGTCTCATCGGCGAGTTCGCGGACAGTCGCATTCCCGCGCTGCCAGAGCGCCTCGAGAAGACGCTCCTCAAGCGGGCCCAGTTCGGAGGACGATGTACGAAAGTGAAAGCTTCGATTCATATGGGAGAAAGAATACTGGATTGTAACCGAGCGAGACGAGGCATGCCACAAGGTTTTGCAACCCCAAAAAATGGACGCAGGAAGTTGCGTACTCTGGATCATCCCTCGCTAGGGGCAGAATCGTGAATCGAGAAATTCTATTCCTCAGCCTTATGTGCCTTAGCGCACGATCCTTAGGCAATTCCGTTTCGGAAATGTGCCATCCACCTCACCTTAAATTTGATTTTTTGAACGTTCATCCGAAGGTGCCCACGATTTTGTGGGGAAGGAGGGACAGGGATTCAGCGGGCAATGGGTCTAATTCGACGTTCCGAATCATTCGCACGCACTTGTCATCGCGGTGGATCGTCGGATCCTCGATTGCGTGCGTTTCCACCGGTGACATCAGTCTTACTCAGAGCGTCGAGATAACACTGCTCATGTATTGGCTGCCCCGCCTCATCTGTTTTGCATGTTTCGATGGGTACGGCCAGGTGGCAAATTTTGCAGAGAAACAATTGTCGTGACACTGATTTCTGCGTATCTGGAAATTCGGAAGAGCGATGTGGCATCTGGGTCTCCGTGTGAGGGTTGCACGAGGGACCGCCTGGCTTTCTGAGGGTCCGGCTGTACACAGTGGCGCTTTATTCGATCCTACTCTTATTGAGCATTCATCGAACGAGAGCGGAACGAAATCGAGAATGTTGTTTTCCTCATTTTTCGTTGAGCGCTGAATTTTTTCTTCATCTTCAAAACCGCTGCGTTGCATGCTGACGTTGGATTCTCCGCCTACAAATGAATAGGCGATGCTGTTATCCGCGGTAGTAGGTAATCCAAGAAAAACATTGACGTGTTCATGTGATCACTCCCTGAAGCGCGCGACTTCAGGTTTTATAGACGCAAGCAAGATGTGCGGAAGGACGGAAACATGACTGTGGAAGATATATTCTGCCCGCTGTGTGGAGGTGCAGTGGATCTGGATGCCTTCACGCAGGACGAACATGGACTCGCTGTCCATGTTCTTGCTACACGCTAAAGAAACAGGGGATGCGATCTGATCCTCTGCCACCGAAGAAAGCACCCAAACCCCGAAGTTGAATTCGATATCAAGCAAGGGCCGCATAGAGATTCTCTACGCGGCATTGGTCTTATCAGGGACGAACCTTCAGGGATTGATCGGCGACTGGTACGCACCGCAGCTTCCGTACGATAGCGCACACTTGTTCGCTATAATTCCCGCTATGGGGCGCGTGCTGGTGTGGAAGGAGCAGTCGCGATTTCAAGGTTGGGGTTGCTCGCAATGTGGATGGGTCTTCAATCCCTCTGGCCCACCCGTGGGCGAGACGATGGAAGAAATGATGCGACTCTTTGTGGGGCAGCGGGATAAGGAATTTCAATCCCACCTCTGCGCCGAACACGTTCACAAGATGGCAAGCCGTAGAAAATCTGCCTGAATTGATCTGTAATTTATTTTCTTATATCCGCCGAAGATGTTATGGCGGCCCCGGAGGGGCTCGAACCCCCAACCCTCAGTTCCGAAGACTGATGCTCTATCCAATTGAGCTACGGGGCCGCAATTTGCGGGACGGGCTGGCTCTTGCTGAGCCGGCAGGACTACACAAAAAATTTGGGGTGGGAAACGGGAATCGAACCCGCAACCGCCGGAGCCACAGTCCGGTGCTCTGCCAGTTGAGCTATTCCCACCGCAACCTGTCGATTATAGCAATGGAAGTTCGTGAGAGGTAGGACGGGGGAGGGATTCTAAGGGGCCGTAGATTCGTTCTGGCCTACTCGCCAGCGCTGTTTGCCGCGACGAACAAAAGTGTCCGTCGCGAGATGACGAACTACGCTCGGCCGATACCGACGTATTCAAATCCAAGGGCACGCAACCGGGTCGAGTCCAGCAGATTCTTGGTGTCGACAATGACCGGACTTTTCAGCAAATTCTTGATGCGGTCGAAGTCGAGGGCACGGAACTCCGGCCATCCGGTGCCGACCACCAAAGCGTCGGAACCTTCTGCGGCTGAATACGCTGAATCGCAGTAGCGGACCGCACCATTGAGGTGTGTCATGGCCTCGGGGATCGCAACGGGATCATAGGCCCGCACGCGCGCCCCTTTGGATACCAGTGTCTCCACGAGCCGGACGGAGGAAGATCCTGCGACAGAATTTGTGTTGGGCTTGAACGCCAGGCCGAGAATGCCCACGTCTTTGTTCTCAACCGAGTTCAGCGCCTGTGAAACTTTGTCGACCAGTCGCTCCGCCAGCATCGTATTCACGTCGCGGGCGGCGCTGAGAACCTTCAACGGCACGCCGTGATTCTGTGCGAGTTGCACCAGAGAATCCATGTCGGACTCGGCGAAGACTCCGCCCATGCCTGCTCCCGGCTGCAAACAACGAGGAGCGATTTTCTTATCGAGCCCCAGGGCGAGCGCCAGGTTTACCGCGTCGGCATTCACGCGTTCGCAGAGTGCGGCAACTTCATTGATGAAAGAAATCTTGGTGGCAACGAAAGCCGTGGCGGCTTCGCGAACCAGCTCGGCTGTGGCTTGACTGGTGACGATGACCGGAACTCCACGCATGACAAGCGGATGAAAGATCTGCTTCAAGACCTGGATCGCTTCGTTTGACGTGGATCCCAGAATCAGACGATCGGGCCAGTTGAAGTCCTCGACCGCGCATCCGTCAGTAAAGAACATAGGCTGCGAAACGATGGTCGCTTTCAGGCCGACATCCTGAAGATTTTTTTCGATCGTGTTGGCGGTTCCAACGGAGACTGGCGTGACGATGGTCAATATGGGGGGCTTGGGCGCCAGTCGCGCGATACGCAACACGATGTCATTCAGGTTGTCGGCTTTGTCTTCGGCCAGAAAGATTACGCCGGTTTTACGGGCAAACGATTCGATATCGGTGGAGTAAGCCAGACGGCCGGCACGAACGTTGCGGCGGATGATCTCTTTGAGATTCTTTTCGAAGAAAGGGATGTTGCCCTGGGCCATCTCGACCATGCGCGACCGGTCTGGATGGCAACAGGAGACGGGAGTACCAAAATCTGCCAGACAGGCAGAGATCACTGTTCCCAGGTATCCCGAGCCGTAAACTCCGATCTGCATGCGCTTCTCCCTGTTCTGCCGAAATGTGCGCCACTAGGGGGTTTTGACGCGATCATCGAATATCTGCTCTACCTAAATTTCTACAGGCACGGAGGGCGCATTTCAACGCACGGGAGGGAAATGTACCTGGGCCCGGGGGCACTGGGCTGCCGTAACTGAGGAAAGTAACCTCTGCGCTGATTACCTTGAAATTTAGCGGGAGACGAGAGTGCGGCCGAGAAGCACGGGTGCGAGATCGACCCAGCAATTGAGCGAGTCCTCGCGAACGAAGGTGAGCTTTTCCACCAAAATACGGCGGACACCGTGATATTCGTGCCAGCCCTGGCGAGCGATCTCGAGAGCGCTGCGCGCCGGCTGCTCCGCATTCATCTTGGTGATGGTGACATGAGGAATGTAGGGCCATTCCTCCTGAAATTGGAGCACTTCGGTATTGAGTTTGCCATGAAGTTCGCGCATGCGCGTGGCACCATCCTCAACACGAATGAAGACCGTCGGCGTCACTGGGATAAAGGTTTCCACTTCACCTAAAGTGACGTGAAAGGGTTCTTCGTGTCCGCAGATGCGTTCAAGAACCTGCAAGGCTGAGTCTTCGGAGCCTTGCAGGGGTCGTGGAGGAAGGATGGTGAGATGAGCAGCAAAATGAGGGAAATCGGGATGCAGCTCGCGCCGGAGGTTCTCGACGAACTCTCCAGCCGGATTCTTTAAATACGCCACGAGTGCGTAACGGCGGGTCTGCATCTTCGAGGAAAATTATACCGCGCCCGTCGGATGGGCGATGAGCGGCATTGCCGCCTGGCATTCACGCCAGAACCGAAACCAAGTGAGAGAATGGACGGGGTACTCTTCCCATGAACAGCATTGACGAGATAATCCAGCGGGCCCTGCAGTTTCGTCGCGATCGAATGCTCCCCGATTCGAGAGGTGAATGGGCCCGTGCCGTTGAAGTATCGCGGCAGCAAAGCGACACGCAGTCCTTAATTCTGGCTCTTAAAGGATTGGCCGAAGCCGAGCGTGCTTCGGGGAGAAATCACGAGGCACTAGCTCCTTATGAAGAAGCCGTGACGCTATGCCGGAAACAAGGTGATTTGCTTCTGCTGGCTCATACCGTCCGACACCTGGGAGACGTGCGACGACATCTGGGACTGCATGAGGAAGCAGTAATTTGCTACGAAGAAGCACTCAGTATTTATCGTAAAGAGAAGGAAGCTGATCCTCTAGATGTGGCGAATGCGCTCCGTCCCTTTGCGATCGTTAAAGAGCGGATCGGTGATTTCGAGGGCGCTAGAAAATTCTGGCGTGAGGCTCGTGATCTGTACGAATCGCGCGGTATTGATGCCGGCGTCACCGAGGCTTCGGGGGCTCTTGCTCGACTCAACGGACTGCGAAGTGGATAGGGGAGAAGGATTCGAATGAGGAGCTCGTTCCGATGTCAATCGGAACGAGCGACAACAAGCGGAAACCTGATCACTAACTTTCCGAAAGGACCAGGTTCCGTCGAGTCGTAATGCTCTTAGCTCAGCGCAAACTCCCGGTCGTTGCGTTGACCGGGCTGCCAATGGCGTCACCGGAGACGAGTAGCTCGACTCTGCGGTTCTGCTGTCGGCCGGCTGCACTATCGTTAGACGTTACAGGCAATGTATTGCCGAATCCTCTCGCTGATACCGAATTCGTCGCTACACCCTGCTGCACGAGATAGTCACGCACGGATCCGGCGCGATTTTCGGAGAGCGTTTGATTCATGGTATCGCCACCGACGTTGTCCGTGTACCCGCCGACCTGGATGTTGAGTCCTGGGTAGGCAAGTAGAATGCCAGCGACCTTCGCCAGCTTCTCGCGCGCTCCTGGCTTCAAGGAATACTTCCCGGTATCAAACAGTACGTCGGACATGCTCACGATCAGCCCACGCGCACTATCACGAGTTTGAAGAATCGAATTCAGCTGCTCGGACAGTTTTGCACGCATGGCAGCTTTGTCGGTCTCGGCTTGCTGCACGCTCAGGTTTGCCTGCTGTGCTGCCAGACGCGATTGATCTGCATCCGCCTGTGCTGCAGAAAGAGCCGTTGCCGAAGAAGCTTGACTGGCCGCCATGTCGGACTGGGCTTTCGCTGTAGCCGATTGGGCATCGGCAGCGTCTTTGCGTGCATTCGCCGCGTTGGACTCGGCCCAAGCTTTATCCGCTTGCGCATTTGCCGCGTCGGATTCTGCCTTGCTCCGGGCTGCTTCCGCTTTGTTGGTATCAGATTCGGCTTGCTGTTTCCGAAGCAGAGCTTCATCAGCTTGACCTTGCAGTCTCGCCTGAGTATCGGCCGAATTCTGGCGTTCGTTGGCCAGGCGGACTTCGTCCATTCTCTTGACTGCGATCGCCCGGGCATCTTCGGCGGTCTGGACGGCTTCGCGGGAAATCGCGATCAACGGCTTCTTGTCGATGTGTTTTCTGGTGGCGTAACCGTCCGCTGTATCCATCAGCTTGACTGCATGACGATAGCTTTCGGTCGCGTACTGTTCGGCACCTTCGGACTGTGCGATGCGCAGGGCGTTTCTCGCTTCAAAGAATTCCAGTGGCAGCTTTAAATTGAGGACCACGGGATCGAACTTGTAGCCGGTGGGAATGTAGCCTCCGCGCTCCATCAGTTCGTATTGTGCGTTGACCGCTTCAGTGGTTCCTTTGGTTTCAGCGCGAATCACGTTTTCAAGCACAACCACATTGCTGGGTTGGCGGACCGCATAGTACGGTTCCGCAGTAACGATCAGAGCAAAGGCTTGAAGGTCGGTCGTGACATTCAATTTGCTGCGATGATCGTTGCCGACCAGGACTTCTCCCAGGTTCGCGGCTCGTCCTTCCGGAGAGATTGCCCACAATACATACGTCAGATACTCATTGCCGAACGTGGTGGGCTTCTGTACGTCGCCGAATTCCGCCTCGATTTCGATGTAGCCCTTTTTGCTCTCCACTTTGGCTTGGCCGTTCGCGGCAGGCATAAGGTCCGTGCCAGCGAAATCGACTTTGGAAGCTCCGCCGCGATGCTGGTAGTTAATGGCCTTCGCGCTACGGCTAATCACGGTTACACGGAAGGTCGGGGTAGTGCTCATTGGCTCAACAGCTAACGTTTGAGAATTGGTTTGAGCGAACGCACTCAAACTGAGGGTGATTCCCACGGCTAACAACAGTTTCGTTTTCAAAATGACTCCCTTGCGGCAGTTGCCTGCCACGTTCCTGGAACTCGAAGCCTCTGGGTGCTTCGCACAACAGGCTGTTCGCGACTAGCCGATCAGCATCGTCCCAACGTGGACCCGGGACAGCGAGTGAAAGAGACCAAACAGATTGAGTATCCACAAGACCACTGCAATCACGACAACACCATTCAAGATCGACTTGATCGAAGATTGCATCGGAATGAATCGATTCACCAGCCACAACAGCACTCCCACCACTACAAGAACTTCCAGAACCTGAATTAACGGCATAGTCCTTAGAACCTCCTTGCTTCGCGATCCGATTGTTGCGCGTTGCTCCTCATCCGGTTCGGGACTACTCTTCCCGACTTCGGCAAACGAAGATCGAGTCTTCTCGGATGCACTTACCGGCGAGAACACGGTCAAGAATGCTGATGACCCGATGGTCTGGTTAAGCTGATTGGTCCGCGACCGCAGCTTAAGAGTGAGGGCTTTGATTCGGGGTCGCGGCTCTTGTCCCAGTCAGTAATTCAAGCATGACATCTTCGGTGTTCCGAGTCTGAGCAAGATAGCTCACATGTGCGGCGTCAGGAGCGGGAGCAGTTCCCTCTCAGTACCCGACGAGCGTTAGGCAGCACTCGACAGTTGTGCATCGGGCAAGTCGAATTCATGTCCGCAATCGAAGCAAACCCGATAGGTGCGATGTTTGATCGTGAAAACTCGGCTCTGATGATGGTGACGGCACCCGAAAATAAATTGGTAGATCTTCCAGCACATGTTCATACATCACGCGAGCGCTGCCGTCGTTCGCAGCTTCCGTTGGCGTCGAGCCAATCAAGCAGCGAGCGCACGCTCGCCCGAGCCAGCGCGATCGCACAATCCGCAGCACCGTAATAGATGTTGATGGTGTCGCCGTCGCTGTTCATCGTGTAACCGCAGGGGAACACAACATCGTTGACATCGCCATGGCGCTCATAGTCGGCTTCCGGACCAAAAATCCAGGAATCTCCTCGCAGCAGACATTTTTCCGGATTCTCAAGATCGAAGAGAGCCAACCCCAAGCGGTAGAGACAACCTGATGGCGTGTGTCGGACACCATGATAGAAGACCAGCCATCCCCTCGAAGTCTCAAGGGGCGGCGGGGAAAGACCAATCTTGTTGGCATCCCACCAAGCTCCCCGGCGAGCTTCCAGCATCAGCCTGTGTCGGCCCCAATAACGAAGGTCCGGAGAGTAGGAGATCCACATATGGGATCCGAGCGTGGTCATCGGACGATGAATCAGGGCCCAGCATCCATCGATTCTTCGAGGCAAGAGTGCTGAATCCTTGTCATCTGGTGGCATGATGACGCCGTATCGTTCGAAGGTACGAAAGTCTGTGGTCAGAGCCAGAGATACTCCGGGACCGCCGCGCGAGTACGAGGTGTAGGTAACGACGTACTTCTGCAGTTCGGGAACAAATGTGATTCGAGGATCCTCAATACCCCAGAGCTCCTCAGGATATTTCTGGGGATCCGGCATCATGGTTGGCTCGGCATCAATTCGCCATCCATCAACGCCATTGCTGGAGCGCGCAGCGCAAAGATGTGACAGACCACGCCGGTCTTCCACGCGACACAAGAGTAGTGTGGTGCCATCTGCCAACAGGGTCGCTCCTGCGTTGAACACGCTGTTGATCGGATACGGCCAGTCCTTGTTGGTGAGGATCGGGTTCGCGGGATGGCGATGAAGGAGAGGCTCAAAGCGAGTACTCAGGAGGCTCGTCTGCTTTTCTGCTGGCGCGTTCATGAATAGATTTCCTTTTTTTCAGATTCTTGCAGCGAGCGCATTTCAAGGAGCGCGGTTAAGAACGACAAAGTCGATTCGGCTCCCTGATTTTCATTCGCGCGGTCGGGATGCAGGCCGTCGCGGCAACCTCCGGTAGTGGAATCGTAGAGAGGAAGTTGCAGATCATTATCGCCAAGGAACCAATTGAAGGCCGACCACGCGCGGGTCCGCCAGCGGTCTTCGCCGGTCACGCGGAACGCTTTCAGGCAGGCCGACACTGCGCCGGCGGCTTCAAGCGGTTGCTGGTCAAAGCGGGCCTTCGCGCCATTCTGCCGATAGAAGCCCTGCGACCCGATGGGAACAAAGTGGCCATTCAGTTCACACCGTTGCGTTTCGAGGAGCCAATCGAGCGACTCAATGCCGGCGGAAATCATTCTGTCGTCTCCGTTGGCTTCGCCGGCGATCAGTAACGCTTGCGACAATCGGGCGTTTCCATAGGCGACAACGTTCTCAAACCATTTCCACTCCGGCCGGCGGATGGAGTCGTACATCTCAAGCAATCGATGACTCAAGGCAGACCGCACCTTTTGAGCATCGCGATCTCCGGGATACGAGGTGAGATATTCCTGAATGCCGAGCAGGCTGTATGCCCACGCGCGCGGACTGTTGAATTCAAGTACGACGGGAAGCGAAAATTCGAACAGACGTCCGGTGGCGCCGCGTAATGCCTGATCGTCAGATCGTCCTAGAACCGTTCCCAGAGCCCACAGCGCACGCCCGTGCGAATCTTCGGAACCGATGGTCTCGTTCCAGCGTCGATCGTAACGGAGAAAATTCTTGAATCTGCCCTTCTCAGAATTAAAGGCGTGTTCCAGGAATGCGAGATACCGCAGAGCTAAAGTTTCCGTGGCTTGATCGACCGTGCCCAACTGACGCTTTTCTGTTTGCCCCTGAAGCGCCGTGAAAATCAGTGCTCGCGCATTGTCGTCAGTGGTATATCCCTCTCTCCGATTGGGGATCGTGAAAATCGAGTGTTGCAGCATCCCGGTATCGTCCGTCAGATGATTGAGGTGACTGAGATTCAATTCCGGAAGTTGGTCGAGAAACTTGGAAAGTTCTCGTGCGGCGAACTGTACCTTTGGAGTTTCCATGCGGTCGCCGCGCACTCTGGAGAAACTTTCCATGTATCCTTGCGCCACACGCTTCCACACCATATCGCGGGCAAACAGATACGCCCGTTTCCGCATGGTGTGACGGATTGCCGGCGTGTCCAAAAGATCGACGGCCTTTTGCGCAATGGCTCCAGGATTCTGAAACGGGACCAGCGCACCCCGCCGGTCATCGAGCAATTCGATTGCGTGCCAGTATGGCGTAGAGATGATCGCCTTACCCGCACCCAGCGCGTACGCCAGCGTTCCTGAAACAACTTGCGCCTCGTGACGGTATGGAGTGATGTAGATGTCGGCAGCACCAATGAACTCCAGCATCTCTTCCGGGCTGACGAAGCGGTTGTGGAAGATCACTTGAGATTCCACTCCCATCTCCCTCGCCAATGCCTGCAGACTGGCCCGATACTTATCGCCTTCGCGCCTCAGAATGTGGGGATGGGTAGCGCCCGCGACGATGTAGACAACATTCTTGTGCTTGGCAAGAATCTGCGGCAGCGCTTGAATTACATTTTCGATTCCCTTATTCGGTGAGAGCAGGCCGAACGTCAGCAGGACCGCCTTTCCTTCGACTCCGAAGCGATCCTTATAGAAGTTGGGATCCAGGAATGGCAGATCGGGAACTCCGTGCTGCACCAGGTCGATCTTGTCACCAGGAACCTTAAAAATCTCCTGGAGAAATTGCGCGGATAGCTGACTCATCACGATGAGGCGATCCGAAAGGTCTGCGATCGCCTCCATGACCATCAATTGATCGGGATTGGGTTCGCGAAGAACCGTATGGAGTGTTGTCACTACGGGCATCTTCAGGGCGCGCAACAGATGCAAAATATGGCTCCCTGCAGGACCGCCGAAGATTCCATACTCATGCTGCAGGCATACCATGTCGATGTTGTTGAAGTTCAGGAATTCGGCAGCTCTCTCATATGACGACACGTCGTCCTGGGAAAGCGACCATCGCACGCGCGCGGGGTAGTCGTACCCTTCTTCGATATCGTTGACGGGAACTGCTAACAACCGAGCGGTCCCGTATTCAGCCGAAAGAGCGCTGCACAGGTCTGTGGTAAAGGTGGCTATGCCGCATTGCCGTGGCAGATAGTTGCCTATCACGGCGATGCGACTGGGCAAGGATGGCTTGCTTTGTGAGCGGATGGGAGTGGCTGCAGTTCCTTCCCGCGTTCTGGGACGCGAGTCGACGAACTCCAAGAGAGTCCTGGGCGGATCGATTTTTGGCAGCGACATTATCCTCTAAAATCAGGCGGGAAATAGTGACGGGGCGATGTGCCCCTCACAAGTCATGTAAGAGCGCTCTGGCTCTGGATTACCGATAGCGATACTGTTCGTTATCGCTCCAAGGTGGCATCTACAAGTGGATTTCTTCTCTACCCAGTATTCAACGATGGAGGGCTCGAGGACTGATCAAAATTGACCAGTAACGTTTGCTCAGATCCTGGACTGTGCAGACCGGTTCTGCAGCAGTCGCATCGTCGGTTCCAGCGGTTGCTATGCGGAGTTATAGACCCTTGTACGGCTCATAAGGAACTTCGGGCTCTGGTTCGTCCGAGTACGGCTTGTACGCAGGAGTGGAAGGCGCCGGTACCTCGGTATAAGGACGATATGGAGGCTCAATCTTGGGCGTCAGCTCGGAGCGCTCCGGGTTGGGGCCTTCGAGCTGCGAGGAGGGAGAGTGGCGAAAACGCGTTGGTTGGTATGGCCGATGTTTTGAACATGATCGCTCTGAAGAAAAATTTGGACGGAAACGCGAGTGCTAATTTTTCCTCATCTATTTCAAACTCGTGTGCTGTCCCGACTGAAATGATGATGCGCGTCGCAACCGCTCGTAGGCTGGTCACTATTGACCATCTTGTTCGCCGCACACGGCGCATTGTGTAGCCATGAAGGTCAAGAAAAAACAGGCTCTGTCGGTTCGTTGCCCCACTTGCGGCGCCAAACCCGGGGAAAAATGCGAGCTTAGTACGGGTCTTCCACGCACCGAACCACATCGAGATCGGCGATTGGTCGGCTCTGAGACGTAAGGCCTTTCAGGCCAGAACCGGTTCTGCGACGGCTGAGTCGCAAACTTCGAATGTATTTTGAATCCACCTGCCAGCAGCGACGACTTCTTCTGGGGTCGGCGTCGGAATCTGCAGCAATCGCTCCCGGCCGAGGTTGGGCGGAAGTAAAAAGGAGGACTGATGTGGCATCACACTTTGCAGAATTCGAGCCAGTCCTTCTGATTGGTACCCGTTCTCGAAACTGATCCCGGCGGCGTGAGACGTGGACCCTACCATCCAATACTCGCACGCAACCAACCAGTGCCCACGGGATACAGACGAGAGGACTTTCAGGTAGTCTACCGTACCCGTCGTGTTGAATCCATATTCAATATGAATGAGCCCAGCCGGCAAACCGCGCATCAAGTCTGCCCAGGACACAACAATCGCAGACTCGAGCGTTCGATCAAGATCTTGTTTCTCGTTAGAGTTCATAATTTTGGGAACCTCTCAGCCCCTAGCCCAGGTCGCACTGTCCTCTGACGTCTGCCGCGATTTCGGGCTCTTTAGTTCACAGCTCTGTTGCATGTGACGTGAATGTGCAGATACGGTCACGTAGGGTACGCCGAGGAAACGCCGGGCAACGATTCCAGTGACCTCGATACTGTTGAAGTGTTGCTGCTTCACTCTGGCCAAAATCCGCACCAATGCGCTCTGTATTCGTGCTGCTCCGAGAAACCCGAAGAACATCACTTTCACTTCGGCAGCCATGAAAAAGAAATTCCAACCCGCTGCTTGAACCTTGCGTTCGAGAGCAAATGCATCCGCGACCTTGACGAGACTCCAGTCGCCAAAGCGAGAATCTGTTTCAAAATCAACAATCGGTGGCATCCCGGGCCACGCTTTCATGAGAATTGAACCGACTTGAACATTGGCAGCCATCGATGTTTTTTCCTTTGCTCTGCTAATTGTGGACCCGGGCAGGGTCCTAAACTGCTCACAAGTGACCACTTCGCCTCGAAATGAAGGCTGACAGCGAATTACGCCGTCGACTTGCATTCGCGGACTATACTCAAGACGATGCCTTCCTCGATAGCCAAGAAGAACGGCGGATTCAATCCTGACACTTTCCTTGCCACAATCGGCGAGGGCAGAAAGATCCTCACCGTTCCGAAAAAGCAAGCGATATTTGCACAAGGCGACGAAGCCGACGCTGTGTTCTACGTACAAAAAGGAAAGGTAAGGCTCACCGTAGTATCGAAGATTGGCAAGGAAGCAACCATTGCCATCGTCGGCCAAGGAAACTTCTTCGGCGAAGGCGCGCTTGCAGGTCAATTATGGCGGATGGGATCAGCGGCAACGATGACGGATTGTGAGATTTTAAGGATAGAAAAGAAGACCATGATGGATGCTCTCCATCGCGAGCCCGCACTTTCTGAAATGTTTGTGGCCTATTTACTGGCGCGGAATATCCGTTATGAAGAAGACCTCGTCGACCAGCTGTTTAACTCCAGCGAAAAACGCCTGGCTCGGATTCTGCTATTACTCGCTCACTTTGGAAAAGAAGGCATCCCTGAAACCGTAGTTCCCAAGATCAGCCAGGAAACTCTCGCTGAAATGGTCGGGACCACGCGATCGCGGGTCAGCTTCTTCATGAACCGGTTCAGGAAGCTCGGTTTCATCCACTACGCCGGTGGCTCCGAAGGCGCCCTGCAGGTACACAGTTCGCTGCTCAATGTCGTTCTACACGATTGAGTCAGAAAGCACAGGAATGAATACCCGCGAGAATCGAGCGCCCCGGTCATTCGTTCTAGGTCTTGGTGGCACTGTCGTCCGCATCGGACGTAAATGTGATCCGAACGTTAGCCCCAGACTCCAAGTGCACAACCTTGCCATCTTTGTCGGTCAAGGTGTTCTGGATGCGAAGTTCTTTATAAAGATGATCGGCCCCTTCGATGACTATCTGAGCCTTCTCTGATTGATCAGGAACAACGGGGCGAATTATCTTTTCCACGGTTCCAGGCAAGGTAAGGCTCGGCTTGTTAACCATAAAGTCCTCTGAAATTTCACACCACAGAACTGTTTGTTAGTTCGGTCTCTCGTCCTGTCGTGGCTTGTCGTCCTGAGATCGCCTGTCGTCCGGCTTGTTGGGAGCATTCTGCCGGGGTTGTTCTCGTGGTTGCGGGGGAGCCGCACGATCAGGCCGCTGACGGTCGCTCACGGGCGGCTGTGCAGGTTCATTTCGTTTCGGCTCAGGCCGATTGCCCGGCTGCGCTGCTGGAGGCCGGTTCTGCTCGAGCTGCCGTTCTCGCGCGGTCGGAGGCGGCGCATTCGCTTCGGGGCGATTAGGTTGCGGCTGATTTGGTCGTGCTGAGGGCGCAGAACCAGACTCCGGTTGACGACTCGCCTCAGGACGATCCGAGCGAGGAGCGCTGGTTTCTGAGCGTGAAGCAGGTGCATTGGCTGGTGGCCGATCAGCGGCACGATTGGCCGGGGGGTTATAGGGCGTCCCCGTTGGCTTCGCGTGAACTACCTCACGGTCGCTGAATGCTCCAGGCTTCGGAGTAGCAGCGACGGCTGGCGCGCCGTGATTCAACGATGCTCGCTGCTCCGGGTTAACTCGGGCCGCTTGTGCATGTTGTGTTTGAACCGCCACCGGAGGAATATGTCTCACCCTCGCCACGGACTCCTGCTGAGGCGTGGGGCGGGCATTGATTCCGCCGTTGCCACCGTTGTAGCTGACGCGATTTACGGTCGTACTGTTGATCACCGTCGTGTTGTAAACGTTGTGAATATTGGTGACGTTCACGTTGCTCACCGACCGGTTGTAATAAAACTGGCCATTCTGCCAGCGGCCCCCTTGATAGCCATCACCGAAGTATCCGTAGCCGTAGCTGATCCCTCCGTAAAAACCTACCTGTTGGGCCCAGTAACCGCTATAGAAGATGTACCCATTTCCGCCCCATCCCCAGTAGGCGGGGGTCCAGAGCAGGCCCGGTTCCGGGGCCATCACCCATGTTCCTGGCACCCAGTAGTAGCCGTAATCATCGTCAGCGTAGGCCCAGTAGCCGGGCGTCCACAGATAGCCGTTGTCGGGGCATAGTGGTTGCTCATACACCGGCAGCTCCGGCGGTGCAAAGGAGATGGAGATGCCGATTTGGGCGGAGGCCACGGCCGAAACACCCGCTAGCACGAGTGCGAACAGCGTCCATCGAATGGAACGGATGATACTCATTGGGATTCCTTTTGTTCGGATGATTCTCGGCTTGCCCGATGACGATGCGCCTGCTGCAAACCGCGGAGGTTTAAGAGACATTCTGAAAGAAAGCTTCGCACTTCGGACAATCGTTGTCTGAGCAAGAAAGCTCAGTCTGCTCCGGCAGCGAAGCGATTTCTATACACTCGTTGATCTTTCCAAGAGAGATGTAATCAGATTGCCAGCCATGGTCGGTTCAGCCGGAGGCCAATCGGTTGGCGGAAAATGGCGCACGAACGTCGACTCATTTCCGACATTTTGTCGCTGTCCGCAGGAGATGCAGATTGACCCGAGTTGTTGCTTCTCAGTCTCTCTCGAAATTTCGCTCTCGCGCACCGCAAGCGAAGCGGCCACAACGGGTCCCTCGCATTTGTTACAACGATAAACTGCAAGATGGAGATAATGTTTTTTCATTTTGTGCCTGTAAGCAGGTTAGTGATGTTTGGAATGTATGTCCGGTCACTATTGCTCAACTGCATCGGCGCTTCTGCGGCGTCAACGTTGAACAAACCGGGGGCAAGTGTTGCATCCGCAGTTTCGTTCTTAGGCCGGCTTGAAAGCTTTGCCACATTCCAGACAACGTGCCTGGTGACGAGGAGTTACAAGTCCACAAAACGGACACATGCGCTGCGGCGCGAAATCACCGACTCGTGGTTCCATTTTCAAAAACTTACGAATTGAAGCCGCCAGGAAGGCGTGAAGGCTACGTATGCGAGGTAGGAAAGAATGCGAGACGGAATTCACGTTAGGATTCGCCATTCGGACACCTACAGCGTTTCACATCGGAGGCGACGCTTCTGAGCAACATTGCTCGGTTTGTCCCGAATCACGATACGTCTTCTCAGGCTGGCGTCTCGAGACTCCCCCAAGTGAGCAATTCAGATCAGCTATTTTCGATTGCTTGAGCGACGATGTCCTGAGGTTCTCCGAACTAAGGTCAGCGGTCTGAAGCCCTCCTTACTTAGTTCGGTGTCGCAGCCGGCCCAGTCGGACCGCATGCATCCGGGGGAACGAAGGTAAAAACATGACAGTCAATTTTTTTAAATATCTTTTGGCAACGGTAGCCTGTTTTGCTCTCTGCAGCACACTGACTCTTGGCCAATCCGTCAACCTAGCTTCAAATCTAGAGGCCTGCAAAGCTGGGCGCGAAGCCTGCGACCGCTCTAAGTTGACCGCTACCGAATTGCCCGAGGTCGTCCTCGCGACGCACGCTCGCAACGTAGCCAACTGCAGAAATGGCTACGATCCTTGCGATCGGTCAAAGCTCAGTGAGCCTGAATCGATTGCCTTAGCGGTCGCCGACCATCAACGAAATGTATCGAATTGCAGGGAGAACATGCAGTCTTGTGACCGTTCCAAGCTCACCGCTATTGAAGCCCGGACAGTTTCCGCAGCGGGGTTACAGCGAAATCTCGCTGACTGTAAGGACGGATCTGGCGCTTGCGATCATTCCAAGCTAACGCCCTCTGAAACCCGCGATGTGACGAGCGCCAGACTCCTGCTCAACGCATCCGATTGTGAGTGGGGGGGCGGGCAGTGCGATCACACCCAGCTGACGCCAGCGCAAATCAAGGACGCGACCGCGGCGGAGCACCAACGAAACGCGCAGAATTGCAGGAACGGTTGGTCCGAGTGTGACCACTCGAAGTTGACCCCAGTGGAAGCGCGCCAAACCGCCTATTCCGATCACCAGCGGAATTTGTCAGCCTGCAATGCCGGGGAGGAAACCTGCAACTACACGCAGCTCACACCGTCTGAAACCAAGACCATCACCGACACGGAGCACAAGCGAAACTACGCCGCTTGCCTGAAAGGTTACGGCTATTGTGATCGCTCTCGACTTACCGCCGAGGAAGCCGGTTCGATTCAACCAGCGTACTAACCTCGCGTCACGTTGCGCCGATCATCGGTGATAAAGGGAAGGACTTGCGACGAGCCTTGGACTTGACCTCGTTTAGGGCCAGGATTTCCAACAGCGCTACAAGGCTCATTGTGTCAAAGAATCTTTATCGCATTCCTCATGATGAATGTCTCTGGTGCGCCCGTATCGTTCGACACTTTGCGATTCTAGTAATCGCGAGGGTCCATCTAGAATGAGCGAACGACGAAAGCATCCAGTGCACTTCTCTTGATGCGTGACATCGATAATTTCGATTTCCGTATTCTCGGCAGACACTATATTTATGAACTGGGGGCAGGTCGATCTCGACTTGCAGAGTGCGCCACTCGCCATGATCCGGCGCTGCAACACCCAGCCTCCAGGAGATTCTTGCTCAGTCATTCGTTGCGACCGCCAAAAGCGAAGGTCTATCTGGTTGGCGCAGGACCGGGCGATCCGGACCTGCTGACCGTCCAAGCCGTGCGTACGCTTGGAAACGCCGATGTCGTCCTCCATGATGCTCTCGTTTCGACGGAAGTATTGGCGATGATTTCCCCTCGAGCACGGGTCATCAACGTCGGGAAACGGTGTGGCCGAAAGAGCATTACGCAAGACGAAATCAATCGGTTATTGCTGGAATTCAGTTCCTCCGGACGGATGGTCGTACGCCTGAAGAGTGGAGATCCATTGATTTTTGGCCGCGCGGGAGAGGAACTGGATGTACTCAGAAATGCGGGCGTTGGTGTCGAGATTGTGCCCGGCGTAACGGCGGCCCTCGCCGCAGCCGCTGCAGTGCAGGTTTCCCTGACCGACCGCAGGTCAGCAGACCAACTCCTGGTAGTCAGCGCTCACCGTGGACACGGAAAAGACGATTCAGACTGGCATAGTCTGCTGACCGACCGCACAACGGTGGTGGTCTACATGCCTGGGGAGTATTCCAAAGTTGCTGAGGATTTCCGTCGCGCGGGCTTGAGCGGGTCTACTCCGTGCGCCATCGTATCGAAGGTATCGAGTCCAGAAGAGCAATCTTACCGCACGACCTTGGGGTCGCTTCATAAAGCGCCCACGTTGCCTTCTCCTTGCGTTCTGATTGTCGGAGAAACCCTGGCGGCGGTTTCCTTAAGCCGTCTCGTTGTCGCCAACCACAACACAAGAACGCCCTTGCAAGCTCAGGAACAGAGGATAGAGAGCACTCAGCGCTGAGTCTCGGTCGGCGCGGATTCGAATCCACGTTTTTGCCGAAGAATCTCGGCGCTCTTTTCTGCTGCTTCCTGCACGAGAAATCCCATCTTGGGGTGTGTGCATTCAATGTCGACATTCAAACCGCGGCTGCGCAGTTCCTCCGAGGTCAATGGTCCGACAGATGTAATCACGACCCGAGAAAGGGCTTCGTGCAGCGCTTCGCTTCTTGCCATTTTTTCAGCAATCTTGAAGAGATGTCGTATTTGCACCGAAGACGCCACGAGCAGGACGTGAACGTCGCCGCTGATGATCGACTCGACGGCCTTTTCGAGAAGACTAGGGTCTTCGGGCAACGCCCACTGATACACGTTCACCGGCGTTACAATTGCGCCCCGTTCTTCCAAGCCCTTAGACAATTCGGGATTGGTCACTCCATATTCCTGGATGGAAACGCGGCGCCCGGCCACAGGAAACGCTCCCTTATTCTGGTCGAGGATTGCAAGGAGATCACGCCAGGTGTTCGGCTCAGGAACCGCGAGGCTTACTCGCACTCCCAAATCCCTGAGCGCAACGGTTGGCTTGGGGCCACGAGCTACGACGGCAACCTGGTTTAAGTGCTGAGATAGTTTTTCTCGTGAACAAACACTTTCTACGGCCGATGCCAGCGCTTTGACTCCTACGCCAGTTGTGAAGATGACAATATCCACTTGCCCGTCAACCAGTTTGCGAGCGAATTCCAATGCTTCCTCATTTGATTCCAGCGCAACTTCCCGAACCGAGGGGGCTACCATGGGAATGCCGCCAAGATTCGCGATGAGTTTCGCAATCTCTTTCTCGCGACGGCTCTCCAAAGCCAGAACGCAAAGCCCTCCGAAATTAGCGGTTGTCATAGCTCAACTACTCTGCTGGGTCGTATAAACGACCAAAGTCTCTGATCATGGTGCAGCTGGCGCTCTATCGCCAGATATAAGAGCAGCCAATGGATCGATCTCAGGCAACGGAACTTTCGCTTCACTAAATCGCAACAGCAGCGCGCAGATTGAAGTCGCCGCCACGACGCTTCCCAGTATAAAGAACGCGCTCGCACTTGAAAGTGTCTCTGACTTAAATAACATGGCTGCCAGCACAGCCCCGAAGTTTCCGCCTGCGCCTACGATGCCTGAAACCGATCCGACAGCGCGCGGGCGAAGCAGCGGAACAACGGCGTAGGTGAGGCCACACGCCATGCAAACAAATAATCCAAAAAGAAGGAACGTCGCGGTGGCCGGACCGAGGATCGTCAGCCGCGAGAACGCCACCATGAGCATACCCTCAACAAAGACGGCCAGTCCGAGCAAGCGAGAACGACCAAGCATTCCCCATCGACTACCGGCCCAATCGCCAGCGACTCCGCCAAGGGCGCGAGCAAAGATATTCATCATGCCGATGAGGCTTGCGAGAAGTCCGGCTAGCTTTAATGTCACATGAAAGGAGTCTTTGAAATACAGGGCTGCAACGTTGTCCACGGTAATTTCGACGCCGAAACACGCACCATAGAGAAGAAAGAGCAGCCAGACCCGGTAGTCGCGCCCCGCCTCCCAGAAAGCCTGTCCACCCGTCCGCGGCACGAAGGGTCTTCCATCAGGGGTGTCTTCAGTGAGCCGATAGTAGGCGATACCGGTGATGAACATGAGCGCGCCAGGAACGATCATCGCTAGTCGCCAACTCAAGAACTTGTCCGCACCGAACCCGATGATGGTGCCGAACAACAGTGGCATTACCCATTGCGCGACTCCACCTCCGAGATTTCCCCAACCTGCCGTCACGGCGTTGGCTGTACCTACGATCGATGGCGAGAACATGATTGAGGTGTGGTATTGCGTAAGGACGAATGAAGCGCCGATCAGACCGATCGCCAGCCGAAAGAATAAGAATGAGTGGTAACTATGGGACAAGCCAATCCCCATCACGGGCAAGGCGCCTAGTACCAGCAAAGCCGAATACGTTCGGCGCGGCCCGAAGCGATCACACAACCAGCCAGTCAACAATCGAGCAAAGATCGTGATCGCTACCGAGGCAATTACAGTATTCCCGACCTGTGCCTTGGTGAGCTTCAGATCGTCACGCACCACCGCCATGAGTGGAGCGATGCCAAACCAAGCCACAAAGCTCAGAAAGAATGCGAACCACGAAACGTGGAAGGCCCGCATTGGCGCGCTGTGGAAGTCCAGCAACTGGATGCGAGTCGCTTTTCCGTCGAAGTCGCGCTCCAAATCAAGGTTGCGATCGAACTGAAGGGCATCCTTCTTTAGGCGTGATTGCATGTCGCTTCTCCTTCGGCAAGCGTGCCCGGTTCTGGACAAAGTAACGGCAGATCCTTCGCGCTGTCTCCTTCGGATTGAGAAGCCGGCGCGGTTACCTCAAGGACGATGACCCCGTGCTCCACTCGGGTTCGAAAGGTCTCAATGCAACTCGATGCGCTCAAGCTGCTCACGCCCTTTCCGCTTTCGAGACTCATCTTCCACGGGTGTAGCGGGCAAACAACGGCCGCGCCTGAGACGATGCCATCCGCCAACGACCCGCCTTTATGCGGACAGCGATTGTCCACGGCCAGAAACCGGTCTCCCAGATTGAAGATTGCGATCTCGCGGTTACCGACTCGCACGACGCGACCTTCGCGGTAGCGGGATGTCGCAAGAAAGGGCGATACGGACCCATATTTTCGTTTTCATCACGCGAAGACCTCCTCCAGTGATTTGATCTGTATGAACTGAGTCGGATGAATTGGCGCGTCGCGCTCGAGCCAGGCGTCGCTCGACCGTTCCTTCGACTTGCGCAGACGCTCCAGCAGGCCCTGCTTGGCTGCATCCGCCGCATACACAGTTTCTTTGCGCACTTTCTCGATACCAATTCGCTCGACAAAGTCGTAACTGCGTTCCAGATAGTTGGCACTCTCCCGGTAATACTGGAAAAATAGGGCGGCGGCGGCGAGGGCCTCTTCAGTGGTTTCAACGGTGATGAGCAGATCGGCTTTGCGCACCTTCTTGCCGGCTGCCCCGCCGACGACGACCTGCCAGCTTCCCTCTTGCCCAATCAGGCCGATGTCTTTGACAGTTGCTTCGGCACAATTCCGTGGGCAGCCTACAGCGCCCATCTTCACTTTGTGGGGAGTAAATAAATTCTCAAATCGCCGTTCCATCTCGATGCCGGCGCTCGTGGAATCCTGAACGCCGAATCGGCAGAAATCCGTGCCCACGCATGTCTTCACCATCCGGACGCCTTTGGTGTACGCCTGTCCGGAGGGCATTCCAAGGTCGGCCCATATTTTCGGCAAGTCCGATTTCTTGACGCCCAGCAGGTCGATGCGCTGGCTTCCTGTGATCTTGAGCATCGGAACACTGTATTTCTCCGCAACATCGGCGATTCGACGCAATTCGTCCGGCGATGTCACGCCACCGCGAATGCGAGGCACCACAGAAAACGTTCCGTCTTTCTGAATATTGGCGTGTACGCGATCGTTGATGAAGCGAGCCGAGCGGTCCTCTTCATGATCGCCACACCACAGCATGTCGAGCATGTAACTCAACGCCGGTTTGCAGGTCTCACATCCGATTCCATTGCCGTAAATTTCAAGGACTTCCTGCACGGACTTCAGTTGCTGGCTGCGTAGGATCTCGCGGAGCTGGTGTTCGGCGACGGGAATGCACTTGCAAATGGTCCGCTTAACTTCTTCTTCAAACTCCGGCACGACCGCTTTGAGCAGCGATTGGCAAAGTCCCGCACAGCTCCCGCATCCAGTTGAGGCACGTGTGCACTCCTTGAGCTGCGCCAAGGTGCTCAGGCCCTTCTCGTGAATGGTCTGGATGATGGTGCCTTTCGTCACGCCCATGCATCCGCAAACCGTTTCGCTATCCGCCATCTGGGCCACGTCGATGCCGGTGTCCTCTGTCGGGGCAGGAAACAAGAGTTGTCGTCGAAGTGGGACCAAATCTCTTGCGGTCCGCAACCAGTCCATATAGCGATGGCTGTCAGCCGTGTCGCCAACCAGGATGACACCGGCCAGTTTGCCGTCTTTGAGAGTCAACCGGGGACAGTTGGAACAATGGCATTCGCGTGGAGGGCCGGCCAGAACCTCCCCCTAAGGAAGATACGGGAGCGGGGTTTGTGCGAGTGATGCCGGGATTCTTCGACAGCATCGGCGCCAAAATGGTGCTCGGCCGTTCCATCACGGACGAGGACACGGATGCTACGCGAAAGGTAGCAGTGATTAACGAGGCCTTCGCAAAAAACTTCTTCAAGGACCAAAACCCGGTCGGACAGCACTTCGGGCCCGACAAGCTCAAGTATGCCGCCATGTTCGAGGTCGTTGGCGTAGTAAAAGACATGCGCTACATGACTTACGACTATAAAGATCCGATACGCCCCATGTACTGGTTGCCGGAAGCACAGACCGTGCAGTATGACGATCCGGCTTACGCGAGTGGCGAAATCTGGTCGCACTATTTGTACAACATCGTCATATGGGCTCCAGGAGATCCGCCGGGCATGGAGGAACGAGTGCGCAGGACCCTGGCGAGCATCGATCCGAATTTTGTTCTTTACGGAGTCGACCCTTACACCAAAGTCGTGAGCTCTGATTTTCAGCAGGAAAACATGATCGCAACTCTCACGACGCTCTTCGGCGTGCTTGGCCTGATGCTTGCTGCGGTGGGACTGTACGGAGTGATGGCTTATACCGTGGAACAGCGGACGAGTGAGATTGGCGTTCGCATGGCCCTGGGCGCCGATCGAGGAGCGGTGATGAAAATGGTTCTGCGCGGTGCTTTCTCGCAGATCGGCATCGGGCTGGCAGTTGGTATTCCGGCAGCGATTGGAGCCGGACAGCTGATGAAGAATCAGCTCTTCGGTGTAAAGGCATGGGACCCGATCATGCTCTTGCTGGCTACACTTATGCTCGGCTTTGCTGCACTGCTGGCTTCGGCGATCCCGGCGCGGCGCGCCGCAGGCGTTGAGCCAATGGTCGCATTGCGGAACGGGTGATCAGGAGAACAGGAGTCTAGTTTCGGCAACCTAAGCTCCATCGTCATTTACTCGGAAAATTCCAGGATTCATGCTGACCGGATGATGTCCTACGGAAAAGGCTGTATTGCGAGACATTCTTAGCCCCCGCAAAATGGGCGATTCACATCCGTTTTGCGTTGTCTCCGAAAGGGGTTGAAGCTTAGATTCAATCGGCCCCGTGCCTTTTGCGATGGGCGTCGGGGATGAACGTGCTCGGCTGATCCTGTCTGAGTTGAGCATTTTGTAGATCAAGTACGTCAGCGTGGGCATAGATCGGTCAAGGAAGTCTTGAGTACCCTTCGTCGTGCGCCTTTCGGGAACAGATTCATCGATATTGCAAGAGGGCTTCTGCGCTCTCCGGAGATGCCATGACCGCACTTCGTGTGCTAGTCGTAGACGACAACGAAAGTATTCGTCGCACGATTTGCCAACTCCTTCACTCCCAGGCAGACATCGAAGTTACCTGCGAAGCGCAGGACGGAGCCGATGCCGTCATTAAGGCGAGAGAACACTTGCCGGACGTTGTCCTCCTCGATGTGACCATGCCAAACATGAACGGCCTGGAAGCCGCCCGAATTCTCAAAGAAGAATTTCCTGCCATGCACATTGTGATCGTCAGCCAACACGACACTCGGGGATTTCAGTGGGCTGCATTGGGAGCTGGCGTGAGTGGATACGTGATAAAGAGCAACGCTGCGCGAGACCTGATTCCTGAGCTGCGAAGAATTCAGCGAACGCGGCTATCCGCTTAGTCATGAGTCTAGAATGACTGAGGTCGTCGCGGACGCAAGACCTGATATTGCCCCGGCACTCCATCCGACACCCAATCGTCCGTGATACAAGTTTTTCAATGTTTGGGCCGAGCGGCACTCTATTCGTCGTGTCGATTCAAACAAGCCTCTGCCATAGCAAATGTCGACACCTTTCCACTCGACAGAAGTGCTTGTGACTTGTTCGGGTTCCGTAACGAAATCAAAGTGGTTAACAAAGTCAGGCAGGACGGGCATCAATGTGAATTTGGAAGGTTCTTGATGTCGTCCGATGTGCGCGCTGCCAAACGGTATTCTCCACCGGTCTTACATAGACGAACGGTAGATCAAGCTAAACTCTTTCTCGTCGGCCACGCTTGGATTGGCCATCGCGGCGCGAAGGAACTGTTGGAATCCCTGATGCGCTTTGAGAACGTCGCTTTACCGCGACGACGTGCGGTTGGATAAGATTTCCTGTGGACGATTTGCGAGGCACAACGGAACGACGGCGTCATCAACGGCATGAATTGGAAGTTGATATCACCATTCGCACAGAGCGCGCGATCATACCAGGCCGGAGCTTGGAGATCAGCGAGTCCGGCATGTCGGCGATTCTGCCGGTCGAGTTGCGCGCAGAAGAACGGGTAGAACTATCTATCAAGTTCGGGTGCATCCGGCGCGACGGTCGCAGCGGTCTTCGGCAAGTTTTTCGCCACGGATTCCATTGACGCAGCATATTGTCCGACACGAAAGAACTCGAGGCCTCGGAGCGCAAGCTCAGTCTCTGCTGCTAGGAATTGTTCTGGCGCTGACCCTCGCAGTGAACTTGAAACCGCCACGTTTCTTACGCAGTTGCGGCCAGAACGAGGGCTCGGAGTGGAAACGAAGTTGGAAGTACTTTAGAATCAATTTTGCAAGTCATGTCGGGGCGTAGCGCAGCCTGGTAGCGCACCTGCCTTGGGCGCAGGGGGTCGTAGGTTCGAATCCTATCGCCCCGACCAATTTTAAGGGGCTAGCTGGACTCGCGCTCTGCTTGCGCTCCGTTTCCACGGGAGGCCATCTCGGCCACCTTCGAACTCGCCGTTTTTGCCTCATCGGTTACCACGTCTCCGCAGACATCCATAGTCGTGATGATCGAAGCGTGCCGCATCATTTTCTGCTGTACCGCTATGGGTGTTTTGACAGCATCAAGCCAAGAGCGGTAGGTATGGCGAAATGCGTGCGTCGTGAGGTGCCCGATTCCAGAGGCATCTGCGGCCTGTGCAAGTATTCGCCGCGTACCGGTGTACGAATAAGGTAGTCTGCCCGTCTTGACAGGACTGGCAAAGACCCAATCATTTCACCGCATTGAATTGGCTGACCTGCCTCCATCCTTTCAGACGTGACAGCAGGTCCTCAGCGAAACCAAACGTCTTGGCAGAGCCTTCCGTCTACAACCTGAGCGACGATGCCCCGTCGAATGGTCAGCCCTGAGCCTAACCAGTCCACGTCCGACCATCGAAGCGCTAGAGCCTCACTGATCCTAAGGCCCGAACGAGACAGACTGGACCGGGCAATTACGGCTCTCAGCGGGTTGGATGATACGGCTAAAACGCGGTCTAAAACGAAGCGATTTCTTTCGCCGGGGGCCCATGAACGGATCGCTAAGGCGCAGCGGCTCCGTTGGAAGAAGCAAAGGGCTGCACGAAAGTAGGGTGTCGCCCTTCGTAGCTCTGCGAGTGCTAGCCGCTCCAGAGCTATTTCTCTTTGCATCATCACCGACACCCTAACTCCAATAGCTACAACTCCAATAGCTACTCAGGCACAGCGGAGTAACGCTGCTCAGCGTGCACACGCAGCTTTCTTACTCCGCACTCTATTTGCTGGACACACACCGGAGTTCGCTGAGCTTCCAGCCCACTCAGCCCGGCTGATTCAAAACTTCGAGCGCGCATCTTCAAGGAAGCTGGACATCAAGGGCGTAGATGCTGCCGACGCTGTTTCGGACCGAGGCAAGATAGGAGCCATCTGGGGCTCGGCCTTCAAAGCTGCAGCGTATAGCACCTTGCTGCAGGAGCTGGGTGAAGTCGAGGACGGGTTTGATCTTGCCGTCTTCAACGTTCACGCGAAATACGGTTTGAGCGGGAGAGAGTGCGTCTTGGAAATAGATGTCGCGGCTGTTCGCGTCCCACTCATGGCGACGTATATACTGCGCAGTCGCAAGACGTTTCCATTTCTGGGAACGGAAGTCGAACAGGAATAATTCCTTTTCGTCTTCGGATCGGGCCGCGAGATAGCGGCCGTCGGGTGACCATCGCACATAATCTTTGCCCTTCGATTCCGCCAGCAGGGTTTGATTGTGCGTGTGCAGGTCCTTTACCGAGATTCCTTCTTGAGGACCGGACTCGGAGACGGCGTCAAACACAATGGAGTTGCCGTCGGGTGACCAGTCAGCCTGAGCGAAGTTACCAGTTCCTTCCTTGACGAGCGGTGCAATGGTGCCACCATTGAAGCGGATTATGTAAGGAGTCGATGTCGTATCTGCTTTGTAGCCCATAAAGAGGATGTGTGTACCATCGGGGGACCAGCGCGGACGCATGGCCTCGATGGGGCCCGAGGTCAGCTGCAGCGCCTCGCTGCCGTCGACGCGGCTTCTCCAAAGTGCCTCCCGCTCGCCGACATACGCGACCCACTTTCCATCGCGCGAAAAAGCGAAATCAAACTTCGGCTTTGAGCTGAGAAATGGAAGAAATATCTGTTGCAATGGATCAAAGCGAAAAGCAGAGTGGCTGTACTGCAGGCCGAGAGCAAACAGGCGCTTGCCATCTTTGTCGGGGACGGGCGAACTCCACCCCACCGGACCGCTGGTCAGGCGAACGGGAGTTCTTTTTCGCCACCAGAAGAGGCCTTCCGGTTCGGGCAACACCCACAGATCCTCGACCTCATTTCGAAAAGCAGAAAAGACATAGTTGCGACCATCCGGCATCCATGAGCCGCAACACTCGCCCTCAGCGTCCGCCCACGTCGGAAACAGAGGGTGCTGGCTCGCCTCCTGGGGAGAAGATTCCCAGAGCGAAAATCCCCCCTTGTCGTCGAAGACGGTGAATCGGAATACGCTTCCGTCGGGCCGCCAAGAAAAATCGGCGGCGGAACCGCTCACATCGAAGAGATGGCGGGCATTCGCTCCGTCGGCTTCGACGGAAAAGACTCCCTGATTGTAGGAATAAAGGATGTGCTTGCCGTCGGGGAACCAAACGGCATCGTTCACCATGATGTCCCCGATACGATGGGGAGCGCCGCCCTGAGCGGGCCAAGTCGACAGCGGCATAGGTCCACCAACCTTGGCAAAGTTACCGATGAGGAACTGGGAGCCGTCGGGAGAAAGTCGAAATATCCGTGTATTAGGATATGGAGCCGCGACCGGTGTTTCTTCTCCACCGACCACGGAAGTTTGCATCAGCTGAAAACGTCCGCCCTGCCTACCGAGGAAATACACCCGTGAACCATCGATGGTGATCCCGCCCCAAGGGTCAGCCCGTCCGGAAGACGTCAGCGCACTGTAGCGTAAAACTCTAGGTTCGGTGGGTTGGGAAACCCACTGCAAAGAAATGTTCGCAAGCACGAAGATAGCGACGCCGATCAGTGCGACTGTGACTTTTCCGAAACCAGAATGGGAGTGTACGTCCGGATCTTCAGGATGTTTCTCGTTAACAGGATCTGGAGTGGCCTGCAGACCCTCGTTCACCACCTGCTGATCGGCAACCACCCGCACCGTGGCGACAAAACGGTAGCCTAGCTTTGGCACGGTTTCGATTAGCAGAGCGTTTCCGCCGTTCAGCGTCTTACGCAACACCGAGATATTCTGGGATAAGACCGACTCCTCCACAAAAGCATCCGGCCATACCCGTCTGAAGAACTCATCTTTCGGGACCAGTTTGCCGGCGTTCTCAACCAGTACAACGAGCGTATCGAACACCTTGGGCGTGAGAGAAACGGGCTCGCCGTGCCGAAGCAGAAGATGCCCCGTGACGTCGAGACGCCATTCGCCGAACACAAAGATGCTAGTGCCTGGCAAGCCCATGAAGTTACTGCCGAGGAGCAAAGGTTTGAGGATTTTATCAAGAAAATTTCAAAGTTTCATGAGGACTTTGCGCGGCTGTCGAGTGTTAAGTCGGAGGCAAGTGGAGCGCAATTGGGGCTTCCATAACAAACCGCTTGTGTCGGGTTGTTGTGCGTCAAGACAAGGATCGAGACGAGCGGCTATTCGGATCTAGCACTGGCCACGGCCGGTGGCATGGCGATGCACTGGGTTGACTCACCGGACTTATGCGCGCGCCTGGACGATCGAGATAGAACGTATGACGCTGTCGCTGGGCAGAAGGACTCTAGCTAAACCTTGGGGCACTCGTGGAGAGCGACCTAGATATTAGGGTTAATCGACTGTGGGTTCGTGGAGGAGAAAATGAAAAGCAAATTGACCATCGCGACTTTACTGCTCCTGATAGCTTTGATCGGTCAGCCGGTTGGGCTGAACGCCCAGCAGCAACCGCGATACAGACTGATTGATCTAGGTACGCTCGGTGGCCCTATCAGTTACGGTTCGGCCAATGGTGATGGCGGGCGACTGTTGAACAATATGGGTGTCGTATCTTCGTACGCCGACACAACTTCGCCGGATCCCTTTGCGCCGGACTTCTGCTTCGACGCAGATTGTCTGCTAGCCCATGCTTTCCGCTGGCACGACGGGATCATGACGGACCTCGGGGCTTTGGCTCCGGGATTCAACAGTTTGGCTGCGGGAATAAACGACGCAGGTTGGAGCATCGGAGCATCTCAAACGGGCCGCCTGGATCCGAATTTTCCACAAAATCGGGCCGTCGTATGGACCACACAGAAACGAATCAATCTCGGAGTTCTTCGAGGCGGCAGCGACAGCATTGGAATCTCCCTTAACAACGCCGGTCAGGCGGTAGCAATCTCTGACAACGGGGTGTCGGATCCTTTCTCTTTGTTCGGAATCGGAGTCCAGATTCGAACTGCCTTCTGGTTAGGCGGACAACTTCACGACATCGGCACTTTGGGGGGCCCAGATACAGTACCGGGCCCTGGTTGCAACAACCAGCAGCCCGGTACCGTCGTGGGCGCTTCCTACACCAGCTTTACTCCAAACCCCGATACGGGCATTCCCACGATCGATCCTTTCATGTGGCACAACGGCAACATGATCGACCTGGGCAATCTCGGAGGAACCATGAACTTCGGGCAGTGCCTAAACAGTAGAGGAGACATCATCGGCCAATCGACACTCACTGGGGATCTTCAGACACATGCTTTTGTGTGGCACCGAGGAAAAATCAAGGATCTTGGCACACTCGGCGGCCCCAACTCTGAAGCGATCTGGATTAACGACTCCGGTGACATCGCGGGCTCCGCAGATCTGCCGGAACAAGACATCCACGATGCGGTTGTATGGCGACACGGTCACATTTTGGATCTCGGAACTGTGGATGGCGATCCCTGTAGCCGCGGCCGAGCAATCAATTCAAAAGGCTGGGTGGTTGGCGGCTCATCGGATTGCAGCAATTTCCTTCACGCCTTTGTGTGGAAAGAAGGTGGACCGATGCTCGACCTGAACAAGCTTATTCCTGCGGGATCTGGTCTTCAGCTGACGAATGCGATCAACATCAATGACCGGGGAGAAATTCTGGCGAAGTCGGTCGCTCTTGGAGTGCAGCCCATCGATGACGAGGATCTTGGGCACATTGTTTTGTTAGTTCCGTGCGACACAGGAGCTGACTGTGGCGGAGATTCTCAACAAGGTGAAACAGTAGCGTCCCGCAGTGCGCAGAAACCATCGACGTCCGGACGAGAAGGACATCCCTCCACCGCAAAAGAAGCAGCCGCTGCATGGCGAACGAAACTGAGACGCCGGTACCGTTTCGTACAGGCCCTATCGAAACCGTAACAAACAAGGCTTTAACTGGGACAAGCTAAAGGAGGCGCCATGAGAGCATTTTCTTCCGCGATTACAGCCGCGGTATCCACGATAACCCTGTTGCTGGTTTCTTTGCCGGCGTACGCGACCTTCCCCGGAAAGAACGGACGCATTGCTTTCGTCTTGGGACCGGACATCTACACCATGAGTCCAGACGGAAGCAATCTGAGGCAGCTCACATTCCTCGGCGAGAAAGCTGCCTTTTGGGAATCGTGGTCTCCTGATGGAAAAAGAATTGTTTTTGACGTCTTTTCTCCTCCCGATTTCAACGTTGCGCAAATCTGGCTGATGAACGCGGATGGCAGCAACCAGCACGTAGTACTGGCAGAGGATAGTTTTAATGAAGAGCGTCCGACCTTCTCGCCCGACGGCAGCACTATCGTCTTCAATCGCTGTCGCCAAGACATCGAAGCCTGCGCCCTCTACCAAGTAGCGGTAACGGGAGATAAGCTAACCGCCGTGACTGGCTACGAACTTGGAATTTCAGATTTATCGCCAGGTTTCTCGCCGGACGGGCATTCCTTGATTTTCGCCAGCATTGGACGAGCTGGAATCATCGCAGATCTTTACCTCAAGAATAACAACAGCTCAACACTTGAAGCGTTGACCCCCGTTCCATTTTCTGCCAGACAACCTAACTGGTCACCGGATGGTAGTTCGGTCGTATTCTCCACTCACTGCTGCAATCCCCAGAATCAGGAAATCTGGACGGTAAATGTGCACGATCATCACCTCAAGCGTCTGACCAACAACGGTAACGATTACTTTGCCGGTCCCCATGACTTTCATCCGTCCTGGTCGCCTCAAGGTGACGCTATCGTTTTCGAAAGGGATGCGCCAGATTTCTCCACGTCGGCCATATACGTCATGAAATCGGACGGAAGTGCTCTAACGAAGGCGCTCTCCGTTCCCCATTCACCAAGACCAACGCCTGGTAAGACTGTCATGAGATTCGGAACTCAGATCAAAGGACGCATCAGGAGAGTCGAGGAAGGCGGAGCGATACCTCGTTGGGGCGCTGCCGCAGACTGATCTTATGTAATGAATCGATGTTCCCAGCCTGGAGCTGAGTGACCCGAAACGCTTCATTTAAAGACGGAGGATTCTATGCACTCACCATTTTTGTGCAGGATGTTAAGCAACGCATTAGTTGCGTGCACATTCGTGCTTTGCGTAACGACTGCCGAAGCTACCTATGCTGGGAAAAATGGGCGCATTGCTTTTGTGTCCAACATCAGCGGAACGTATCAGCTCTATTCGATTAAGCCCGATGGCAGCGACATGATTCCAATTACTGATCTTCCGCCAACCGATAATGCTCTCTGGTTTCCCGATTATTCTCCGGACGGACGGCGGATTGTCTTTTCCCACGACATGACTGGAGCGTTGGAGATGTACGTCATCAATTCTGACGGGACAGGGCTCACCCAGATCACGCATGACGGCTTAGTCGATATCTTTGCGCGCTGGTCTCCAGATGGAAAGCACTTCGTCTTTCTCTCAACCTCTCTTAAGAATGGCGCAGGAGTAATTACTACGATGAGAACGGATGGATCAAACCGGAAGGTCTTGACAGATGAGATCCCATTCGACAGCTACCAACCAGAATACACGCCGGACGGAAGGCAGATTGTGTTCGCCAGCCAACAAGGCGGATTGATCTCCGCGGTGTGGATTATGAATGCGGACGGATCGGGAAAAAGAAGGCTGACTGACGCGCCGATTGAGGCGGGTGGGCCTGACGTCTCTCCCGACGGCAGAACACTTGCATTTTACAGTCATCAGAATACGCCGAAGCCCACTACGATTTGGGTGATGAACGTGGATGGGAGCCAGAAGCGACGGCTGACACCGCTTGGGCGTTTTGACGTCTATCCAATCTACTCCCCGGACGGCAAGAGGATTTTGTTTCAGGGAGGCCCGCTAACCAGTCCAATCAACCTATACACGATGAACGTTGATGGCTCCGCTGTCAGGCCAGTCGTCGCCAATTTGATCATCGGCGGCTGCCCTGATGGCAACTGCATCTCTCCTGACTGGGGTGCCGAGCCGTGAGTCACTCAGCATCGATTTGGGGCTCACCGACTCACTGAGCGACCAGTGACGTCCTCTCTCCGTACCGGGTTATCAGGAGGTTTCTATGAAATCTATCGTAAACATGACGGCTGGAATTGCAATTTTGCTACTCGTTACATTACCTGCTCATGCCACCTTTCCAGGTAAGAACGGACGGATCGCGTTCGTGCAGGACGGCGAGATTTTCACCATGAAATCGAATGGAACCGACATCCGGCAATTGACTCATGTCGGCCCCGATTTTGGTGCCAGTTGGCCGGCGTGGTCCGCAGACGGAAAGCAGATAGTCTTCAATCGGGGTACGCCTCCTCCCGACGGAGACTCAACGGGCGAGATTTGGGTAATGAGTGTCGACGGCAGCAATCAGCATCTGGTATTGGCCGAACTAGGCTTCAAGGAGCAACGGCCGAGCTTTTCACCAGATAGCACCAAGATCGTATTTGCTCGTTGCAATCTGAATCTGGGTGAAGGTGATAGTTG
The DNA here is from genome assembly GCA_963801895.1 of uncultured Acidobacteriota bacterium. Taxonomy (GTDB): domain Bacteria; phylum Acidobacteriota; class Terriglobia; order Terriglobales; family Acidobacteriaceae; genus Sulfotelmatobacter. The sequence goes on from CAWDGM010000001.1 coordinate 207,231, forward strand.
TGGAATTTTTACCATTGGAAGCGATGGGCGCCAAATGAAAACGATCGTTCCCATTCGGCTTGGCGACACAGATCGCAGCCCAATGTATTCGCCGGATGGCGGAACAATCGCTTTCATCATTTCACCAGACGAACATGGTGGCTTTAGCGGCGTCACCTATCTGATCAATTCTGATGGTTCCAACAGGAGGCGGATCACGCCTCCAGGCCCGTGTCTCATTCGACCTGACTGGTCCCCGGACGGGACTAGACTGACCCTATTCGCTCACCTTTGCAATCCACAGAACGAGACGATAGCCGTGATGAATGCGGACGGGACGAACATTCGGTACCTAACCGACAATGGAGCGGATTTCTTCAATGCTCCTCATGATCGCAATCCTGCCTTCTCGCCAGACGGCAACTTCATCGTTTTCGAACGGGACTCGCCCGATTTCAGCAGCTCCACAATCTACATCATGAACTCCGATGGCACGGAGCTCAAGGCTATCGCTCAGCTGCCCAGGGGAACAACAGTTGCAAAGCCAGGCTCGCGACGAAAGTTGCACAAAATCGAAGAAGGCGGCAACACGCCTCGGTGGGGTATCGCAAGCGAGTAGGCCAGAATTCCCGCCATTCCGAATAAGGAGGTCTTATGTCAGCGTCCAAGGTCCATCGTTTAGCCATCCGGGTGCTGCCCGCTGTCTTAGTGGTTATGCTCCTTGCCAATCTTGCCTCCGCAACATATCCCGGCAAGAACGGCCGCATTGTTTTTATCGAATCGAAAGCGGGTAATTTTCAGCTCTACACAATGAGTTCAGACGGCAGCGACATTGTGCAGATCACCAGTCTGCCGCCAAGTCAAAATCCGTTTTGGACGCCCGCTTACTCTCCGGACGGTCAGCAAATTGTCTTCAGCAATGACGTGACGGGGGTCATGGAACTTTATGTAATCAATGCTGATGGAACAGGCCTACGACAGCTGACCAGCGATGCAGGCGACGATATCTTCGCGCGTTGGTCGCGCGACGGTTCAGTGGTCCTGTATTCCAGATTGTTTATTGCAACGAGCCAAGGTGCCTATCATCATTTGGCAACGATCAACGCCGACGGCACGAATCCCCAGTATGTGACGTACGTCTTGTTCGACGACATCGAACCTACGTTCTTCCCCGACGGGAAAAGAATTCTATTTGGTAGCAGCCGAAAAAATCTTCGATCTGGTGTGTGGATTGCGAATGCAGACGGTTCCAAACCTAAAAGGATCACTAAACCCTCATTGTCGGCAGGTACGCCGGACATTTCTCCGGACGGCCTTAAGCTTGTGTTTAACGACCATGAAAATACGGAGTATTTCGCCAACATTTGGAGCGGAAGCATTGATGGCACCGCATTGAGACGTCTGACAAATCCGAGAGTTCTAGCCGCGGGCGAGCCCGCATTTTCCCCTGACGGCAAAAAGATCGTGTTTGTCGGAAGCACTACGTTTTCATTCGCACCCGATATTTACTCGATGAACGAGGATGGTACTCGACTCAGGTTGTTACACAAGTGTCCCGAAGGATGCTTTTCACCAAATTGGGGAGCGAAGCCATGATTACCCTCCCCGGTTCATCGTCGCCAGTCTACGCCAATCCTTCTGTTCAAACTGCTCGCTGCACTCAGCTGTTTTCCGAGGAATCACCGTCTCTTTCCTGCGCTGGTTTGTCCTTATCTCGCTCCAACTGGAACGTTCACCAAATGCGGATGAAAGAAAATGCTCTCAGTTTATTAGGCTTGGTATTCATGGCGGCAACATTGTTTATTCTCCCCACATCATTGGGAGCGCAGGTGTCTCCACCACCCGAGCTTCGCTATCGGATTTTTGATGTTGGCACATTCGGCGGGCCGAACAGTCAAACCAATGGCACCACTCGCATCATGAACAATGCTGGAGTCGTGGCCGGTATGGCCGATACGGACCAGTTGTGTCCCCATGCTCCCGTATTCAAGTCTCCGGCCTTTAGGTGGCGCGATGGCGTGTTGACCAATCTCGGGTTGCTGCCGGGCGGCTGCGGCAGCTTGCCGAATGCGATCAATGACCGTGGCACGATCGTTGGCTCATCGGACAACGACATCTTTGATCCGCAAACGGGATTATTCGAGATCCACCCCGACATGCGAAAGAATGGCCGCATTCGTGACTTAGGTACATTCGGTGGCCACCATGGGCTTTCTAGCGGGGTCAACAATAATGACATCGTAGTAGGGGGAGCAGAGAACAAAGAGCCCGATCCCTTTGATTTCGGGGGGGTAGTCATCGTAGGGCTGCCTTCGACAACGGCTTGGCAAGCTTTCGGGTGGAGCAAGGGAAAGCTTCACAACTTGGGAACGCTCGGCGGTCCGGATTCCTTCGCGTTTTTCATTAACGACCTTAACGAGATCAATGGAGTTTCCTTTACCAGTAACATTCCAAACGCTGGTTCGGGAATCCCAACCGTCGAGCCCTTCATTTGGAAAAAGGGGCGCATGCGCAGCCTCGGGACGTTAGGAGGCACTTTCGGGTATGTGGCAAACATTACCAATCACAGCGAAATTGTCGGATTTTCGAATCTTGCAGGAGATGCGGTGGGCCATGCCTATGACTGGAAACCGAGACAGGGCATGAAAGATCTAGGAGCGCTGGGTGGAACATTCAGCAGCGCGTCTTGGGTCAATGAGACGGGCGAGATCGTGGGGGCCTCAACTACGGATGACGGGCTATTTCACGCGGTTGGATGGCGGCACGGCCACATTGAAGACCTAGGAACCGTCGCGGGCCGGTCCTGTAGCGTTACGGCTCAGATTAATGCTAGAGGTGAAATCGCCGGCGAATCCTTCGATTGCGACGATCTGAGCAACGGACACGCCACGCTTTGGGAGCCGAATGGTCCAGGTATCGATCTCAATGCCTTTCTGCCCCCCAATTCTGATCTGACATTGTTTGAAACTCATTTCGTGAACGATCACGGCGAGATTGTGGCTGTGGGTGTTCTGCCGAACGGTGACCAGCACATTGTCGTAATGGTGCCGTGTTCAGATGGGGAGTCGCAAGATTGTCGCAGTGCGACAGATGAGACTGTGCACCCGCAAGGGCAGTCTAGATTGAACCCTCACCCGTCCCGTCTAACTCCGGAATCACTGTCGGCAATCCGAGCCAGGATGACTCACAGATTCCGCGGTATCTCCCGGCTTTCCCAAAAGTGAGCAGCGGCCGCAACGTCGAATTTGGACAATGCACGCATGGAGACCAATAACAACTGATCAGGTATGAAGGGCAAACGGAACGTGATCCCGCATCAGATGTGAGAAATCGATCATGCATGCGACTACCTGCCTTTCCTAACATGCCCCACACTGTCGATGAACGAGGATGGTACTCGAGTCAGGTTGTTACACAAGTGTCCGGAGGGATGCTTGTCACCAAATTGGGGAGCAAAGTAAATCTTTGATCCGACGGTGAGCTCCCAAAAGGAGATTTTTCATGAGACGTGGTTCGAAATCCAGTGTGATCGCCTTATGCTGCGTTGTCGCCGTATCCATTTGTAACTCGCCAATGATCTACGCTCAGCAGCTCACTGGTCTTTCGTTGTATGACAGCTTCGATAGGAGATTTTTGAGTCCGAGCAAGTGGGCCTTATACGGAGCATGCTTTACCTGGAGCGTCCTGGAGTGTGTCCGGGAGATTCAGGAAAACAAGCTGCGGCTGGCAGTTCGAGATTTTGGCGCCACGAACTCGAATGAGGGCGTTCAGTACGGGCCGTCCGAGCTTCACTTCCTGAATGCTACAGCCATCAGAAGCATAGCGACATCCTTCGTCGTACGCCGCACAAGCTCTCAGGGATGCCCCGCGAATACGACATCTCTGCCAAACGCCCACGCGCATACCATCCTTCAAGGGAACTTTTTCAACAGCGGCAGCGGGAATGCGAATGACGACGTCTAGGCATTATTGACCTTTGACCATGCGGCTTCGGATCCGGACGGAGTTCTCACCGTGACCGCATTCATGCAGTGGCAGGGGCAATTTTTTGGGTTTATCGACTTGGGAACAGCAATAGTTGGACAAAAGCTTCAAGCGCAGCTCAGTTGGGACCAGCCTCATTCTCAATTCGTTGCTAGTTGGACCGATGTCGTGTCTGGCAAGAAAACTCAGGTCTTGCTTCCGTACACCATGCCGGACACAACGCTTCCGGCAACTCCGGATAAGCTGATCGGTGTCGGGACGTGGGCGCCAAACTGTCTCGGCTCACAGATGCTCTTGACAGACATGGAATCGGCGTTCGATAAGGTCTGGATTGGAAATTGACGGACGAGACCCAAGATCGAGAACAGGGACCAATTAAAGAGGACGAGCGCTAAGCGTAAGTGCAGGCAATATTTCGAATAGGTCTCTGTCATCCCCACGTGAGGCAAGTTATTTGACTAGGCCGACGGCCTTGGCACCGTAATAAAACTGTCATGGGTCCAGTTCAAAACGCGGCGAAACGGACCATGATTGCGTGAGTCAGCGTGCTGGTGAGCGGTTGAAAGATCAAGTAGAAACTTTCCCTAACGGCTCAGAACCGACTGTGGAACTCAAAATCAGCCGACTTCCGCCACTTCGCCGACAATTCCCAGAATCCCGTTTCTGGCCAATCAACCGAGGTTTGACAGTTCGGTATCACAAGCGTGTTTATCGGGACTTATGTCGATAGTCAAATCCGCGTCCGACGCTTGATTTGCGCATTTGTCTCCTTATCGCCCGCGTGATACGTTGTCCTGCCCGATGCGGCTGGCGGGCATGCTCCAAGAGTTGCGCGAACACTTTGCGGCGACTTCGGACGGCTCGCTTCACTCCGAGAGTCAGACGTTCTTACTTCTAGAAGTCCACTTCGATTGTTCCGTTGAAACCGCAGGTGTCGACCTTGAACCAAGTTTTTTTCTCCACTTCCTTCCCGCCGACGACCGCTTCAATCTTGAGTCGATAAACGCCAGGCACTAGTTGTTTTGGGTTGGAAACAGCCCCATATTCGCGGTGAAACAAGAAAGAAGCGCAGGCAGTTCCCGCGGTTGCGGTGACTGTCTGCAGCGGTACCTTCTTGACTTCGTCAACCTCTTTGCGGAATCCAAACCAGCCGCCATGAATCAGCTTGAGTTCAATCTCGTGGACTTCCGGCATTGGCACTCCTCCTTGAGTCACAAGAACGCGAGCGCCAGTTCGCGCTCCTTCACCACACAGCGCCGCACTCTGAGTGCTGGTTGTGCCCGTTATGGGATCCGACACGAATGTGACGTTCGCCTGCGCGGTACGTTCCCGCGCTACATTCGAGGGCGTGAAAACCGCTTCGAGGTCACCTGAACCAACCTGATGACCCGGCGGAATTGTGATTGTAAGAGCGGGCAGTCCCGACAAACTGAAATCTCCCGCGGCTGATCCACTCAGCGCAATGTTGCTGACCGTCAGGCTGCAGTTTCCCTTGTTTGACACCACCAATGGCTTAGCGGAATGGCAGTTTCCGATCGTATGAATGACGGTCGGTGGGAAAAGCAGATCGGCGTCCAGGCCGAGCGAGCCAGTACCTACGGTGGCCGTCGCCTGCACAGTGAGGTTGGGGAACGACGGATCGTTGCTTGAATTCGTCAGCGTGTTTGTCTGCACACCTGCGGCCGTCGGGGTAAAGAGCACAGTGAACGGGAAGCAGAAATCGTGACTGATCGTCACCGGGAATCCGCCGGAGGGCGGGACAACGGTAAATTCCGGATTTGACGACGTAATCGATGTGACGACGAGATCCCCCGCGCCGGTGTTGCAGACCTTTAGAATTCCTTGCTCAGTATCACCCAGACAGGATGGCTTGAAGTCTGGAGGAGCTGGCACCTGAATCTCCGGCATGAGTACTTTCTTGAAGGTCAGCCGCCAGGCTCCGCGCCCGCGGGTGCCCAGGAACAGGTTGATGTTACCGCCCGCCGGATCGTGATCGAAATGCGCGAAATACGGTCGGGGAATGTGCGGCCGCCCTGAAGTGCTGGCGAGATAGCGTCGGTCACCAGTTGCCATCGCGTGCCGCCGTTTGTACTGACAAAAACTCCGGCGTCCTCCGCTCCCGCCACGAGAATGTCGGGATCAGACGGATCAAAGCTGACCAACGTTGGCTGCGGGTAGCCGTTGAAACGAATCGAAGCGCTCCCGACGCAACATTGGGCCCAGTCTGATTCTGGTACTTGAAGGTTCCGGCACCCGTCATCATGGCGTTAAGCGCGGAAAGACTGCTCCACGTAGTGCCTCCATTTCGCGTGAACACCATCTTCGGTCCTGCCACAGCTCCAAGGTGCGACGCGATAATGCGCTGCGGATCGTTGCGATCCACGGCATATACGCCGAAGCCTCCTCCGCCTGCAGGTGTCGATACTTGTTGCCAGGTACCGCCCGAGCCCGTTCCTTGGTAACTGAACAGAGTACCTGGTAGTTCTCCATTGCAGCCGCCGCTCTTGATGAAGAAAGGTGGAGTGCTTCCGCTCGTGGCAAACTCCAAACCACAGGGTGAAGCGGGTGAAGACGACGCGCCTAATTGCGTCCAAGTAGTCGCGCCTGCGCCGATATTGGTGGTGACAAATATGCCTGTTGTTGTAGCGATGGCGTAGGAATTTGCCGCGCTGCCAGTGCCGTTGAATGTCAATCAGTTACGGTTGAACGGGACCTTGACACGGCTGAGGTCAGAAGGTCGGATTTCACCCCCGGTTCGTTCGATAACGGCAAAGGGGGGTTACCCGTTCCGTTCGCACTACTAAAAACCGAGACAGGTCAGGTTGTAGGCGTCCAATCTAAAGCCACGTGCTGATGAAACCGCGCTCTAACCGCGCTCTGCTTGTGTGTCTTCCATTGCTTTTCGTAGTCTTGCGTGTCGTCCGCCGACCTGCATGTTGTTGAAACTACGTTTAACTGTTGATTCAAATCCTATCGCCCCGACCATTAAACTACTGAGAGTACTAGCATTAGCTTTCCGTCCGTGTCCAGAAATGTCCAGTCGGCCTTCCATCGCCATTTCTGCTAGAGGAAGCACAAGCCCCACCACGCTGGAATGCGTCGGCTCGCTTCTGTTCACTGACTGCCTGGGTGTATAGATTCATCGTCGTGCCAGCGTCGGCATGCCGCAGCAACTCCTGCTCCACGTTCACGTCTACCCCGAGTTGTCGAAACAGCAATGAGTATGTATGGCGGAGAGTGGGCCACCCTATCCCGGACCCAATTTGAGCAGCAAGCGCAGCGGGCTTTATCTGCCTTGTCAACATCCTGTCCGATCGCAGTGGGAGATCGCCAGCTTTCTGAGCGCTGGCGAACACCCAATCGCTGTCCTGCGCGAACAATGATTCACGCTTCCAGTTGAAAAGCAGTCAAGGCTTACGCTGATGTTACCGGGAGAGGTTTACGACGTGAGCCGAGGGGGCAGATTTCAAGATACCGACGAATCCGCACACTACGAATTCCTTTGTCGCAGAGCCGAAATTGCCGTTCCTTACTGTGCCGAACAATTCGAGAATGATGGGCGCTTCGGGAACCATCACCGACACTCCCGAACGGCGAGCAGCAACGCTCTTTATCAACCCCCCTCATGAGTTTCCTTTGGTCGTTTGATCTCGCCGCCGTGGCCCGGCGGAATCTTTACCTTGACCGTTTGACGGACACCGAGAGCAACTGGGATGTTCATCTTGCCATCGCGAACTTCTATGGGAGCGTGCGCCACCGTACTTGGGAGCCGATTCCGCTTTGAGCCTTGGGCGGAAATAGAGACTCGCCATGACTATCTCACCCCACAAATTGTTACATCAACTTCCCCTGACGGCCATTTGTGAGGTAGCGTAGCTTGTATTCCTCCCATGAAATGCGATCGCGTTATTCCACATCTATTCCTCGGAGCGGCCCCGTTATCTGACGACGACTTCCAACAGCTGAAAGCGCTGAATGTCACGGCGATTCTCAGCCTTCAGACGGAAGAGGATGGGCAGGAAGGTGCGATCGAAAGCGAGAGGAGTGCAGCGGTCGAAGCTGGCATTAGCTTCACGAATCTGCCCGTGACCGATTTTGATCGGCTTGAACTTCGGTGGAAATTGCCTAAGTGTGTGGCCACGGTTGGGCGAATCCTGGCAGCCGGGGACACTTTATACCTGCATTGCACAGCGGGCGTGAACCGCTCCCCAACCGTGGTGGTTGCCTACCTGCATAAGTGTTTGCAGTGGTCTTTAGAAGAGGCGCTGGAATACATTCGTGGTTACCGCAATTGCTGCCCGGACGAGGATGTCATTCGCAGGGCAAATCTCCATTTCGGAGAGCGATGGTGAGTCGTCTTGCCCGACCTGAAGACGAATCTGCGAGGGAGAAAACTGAAGGTATTGCCCTAACAGATTCCTCGCCCTGCGTCTTCTACTGCGCTTACATTCTGAGGTCGAACAGATCGTTCACCGGCCGCCTGAGATTCTGTTTGCAACCGAGATACAGTCCCAATCATCGCTCAATTACTTGACGGCATAGGGACGGCATACAAAACCGGTTATTTGCCTTTCCAGCTTCAAAACTGTGGCGCGAACCTTCCAAACGTTACCGCTGGAAATTTCATCGTCCAAGACTCGTTTGAGCTGCGTCCTTCCAGCCTCAACGGGCCAGTCTCAGGTTTAGTAATTGGAAACGACGCCAATCCGAACTCCATAAAGTTGAGCTGAGAACTGCCATGCGAATGGTACAAATCTCAGTTTTGAAAAGTGAGCACAATTGCTCAGTATTACAACAATCCATAGCGGAATCTGATTTATCTCAAAAGAGCAGTTTCCTCGGCGCTTGATCGGCGGCCCGCCTACCCTCTTGAGCTACCACAGGGTGCAACGCTTATATGTGCCTTCCGCATAAGAGGACCGTTCGACTTCTGGTAGGTTATCTCCTATTCGTCGTCGCATTCGAGATGCTGCCGAAGGCAGACATTCCAGAAACACTGTTCGACGAAGCCAACACACCAACAAATGAGATGGTGGTCCAGGAGGCTGTCTCTTCCCGGGAACATCTAGACTTGGATAGAGAGTTTTGGCCAAGAGTATTAGCGGATTCACTGAGGGTCAGTGTCCGCAGGATCTCGCGGACTTATGTAGGTCAATTGACCGACCGTCACAGGCTTCAGGAACTCTTTTGTACTTTTCTCTGCTAATTCCACCCTTGCAGCGTTATTCCACTGTGCGAATTTTCTTGCGGCCCTGTCGTCCGCTCGCAAGGATTCCAAGTAACGCAATGAAGGCCAGGCTTTCATAGCCAAGCGAGCCTGAGATTCTCAGAGGAAATTCACAATGAACTACGAATTGAAGACAGCTCCTGCGGTCCAACTATTCAACGAATCAATCGGCGGTCTGCGCCTCACGAAAAGCAGAAGCTTGATACTTGCTTCATTGTTCGTTGCGGCTCTGTTCACGCTGCTTTCGGTCCCTGTGCAGGCCTCTGAGTCTTCGGTGCAAGACCCCGGCAGAATACCTGACACCTTCTCAATCCTACTGGCTGGACCTTACAAACCGGTGGCTAAGGGTCAAGGCCCTGACTTGGGACTGACCACGGTGGACCTCAGTGATGGTTCGTTCAGCACAACAAAGATTTTCCGTGTCAGTGGGCTTCCGGAAGAACCGAACGGAAATGGTAACGGCGGAAAGAATAAAGCAATCGGAAGGTTTTACGTGCAGTTCGTTGGAAGTTCAGCCGCCTACGACTTGCCAGGGGGTGCGATAGCGATGGTTTTCACAGGCAGCAATGTTCAGAACGTTCCCGACGGGGAAGGTGGGAATTACACCGTTGGAACCTTCGAATTGGACATAACGGAGGGTACTGGGATTTATCGGTCTTTTGTCGGTGGTCACAATACCATGGTGGATGTGTTGCACCAATTAGCTGACGGCAGTTTCGTTGAACGCTGCATCTGCATCATCAGCCGGAGAGTGTGAGGTCGGGATTCGTTTAGGCACTTCTCCTGAGAAGACCGTGGCCTCTAATGAGGCCGCGGCTGTACTCTGTGAAACTGGCACCGCGCTCTTAATTCGATGGTTACTGATGGGCAAAAAACGGTGCCCTATTTTGTGCCATGAATTGCGAGGATGGTGATCCCTATCCGGACTGATTTGGCTCATCCACCGCCATTAGTGACACATGGAGCAAAAACATGAAAAACTTGCTTCGACGCGCTTCCACAGCATAAAACCTCCACTACCTAGATAGAGGGGATACCCCCAGCGAAGCGTCTTTCTGAAGAGTGCTGATGCTGCCGGATTCTGCCGGGCGAAAGTCAGTGTCCAATTCATGTCCAATAACTGTTCCATTGGCTTCCTTTGCGGTCTTTTGGCTGCCACCCGAGTCCCGCAAGTTGTTGAAAGACTCAAGTCAGGTACATTCAAATCCTATCGCCCCGACCAATCATTCAACCGGGTTAGCCGGATTCGCTACATTGCGGTCAGTCCCTTCGAAGAGCCTCACCTCCGTGGACAGCCTCACTCTCCGCATCGTGAAAGACGTGTTTGAGTCCGAGGATGTCCCTAGACTTCCCTTGCTAAGCTGAATTGCCGTCACAACTTCCCAGTGCTACAGGTATCGCTACTTCTTCGGCATCACGCGGATGATTTGCATCATGCCCTTGTCTTCGTGTTCGAGGATGTGACAGTGATAGACGAAGTCTCCGATATCCGATCCGCGGAAGTCCATCCGCACGGTGACGCTTGGGTATGGGCCCGTCCCCGACCAGAATGGAATGTCAACCATGTCCAGAAATTGGCGCTTGTCCGCGGACACGGGCACTCCGTTCACTGCCATCAGAAGGAAATGGATCTGATGCATGTGAAACTCGTGATTTTCCATGGCGCGGTTCTCGATGATCCAGTCTTCCACCGAACCCTGTGTGGTGACGATCGCCGGTGGAGCGTCCGGGTCAAATAATTTCGGGACCTCTCCATCCACGGTAATGAAAAACTTTCCATCGGGATTGTCCTCGGAAAAATAGAGCTTCCGCCGCATCGTTGCTGCCGCAGACTCGAGCCCCTCGAATCGCTGCGGAGTAGATCTAAATGCTGAGATGACATCGGGAGTGGCGCGCGGCAAGCGGGCCGCATCCGTGGTCGCGTTTTCTACTTTGAGGCGGGCGATCGGCCGGAACGGATCGACGTCGCCATCCGGGCCAGTGTCCACATTTTGTGTGACCAGCAGTGCGTTCTTCACGTCAGCGGAAGGGCCTGTAATGATGAACTCTGCGCGACCCGCCGGGGGAATGAGAAGATGCTTCACCGCCACCAGCTTTCCCTGACGCGTTCCGTCCTGCGAACCTACTGGAACTCCGTCCAGTCCCACCACATTGATAGTCTGTGGAATGCCGTCATAAGTGAGAGCAACCTCGAGGATGGTGCCTGCCGCAGTGTTGGCCAGCCGCCAGAATTGTTTCTCTTTCGCCTTGATCGGAATGATGCTGGGCGTGTACTTGGGAAATGGGACAGGAACATAATTCAGAGACAAATCCCAAGCGGGTTCCTCCTCGCTCGAATTGCCCTTCTTGTCGTCGGAACCCGGAAGTGGATTGTCACGAACCATCAACAATCGCTGAGGCAGGTTCGCAACTGCGGGCTGGATTTTCTCGATTCCTTCCACAATGATGGCACCCGTCGCACCGCCCTGCACTGCCGCTTCACTAATGCCGTGAATGTGCGGGTGATACCAATAAAGTCCGGGAGGCTCATCTGTGGGAAAGGTGATGTTGTAGGTGAACGTCTCCCCTGAGTTCACCATCGTACGAATCACTTCATCGGAATGACACGTCGGGGAAATGTTCGTCCCGTGATAATGAACGTTGACTGAAGATGGAGTCATGTTGGCGGCTCCGCAGATGAGGCTGTGATCTGCAGATGAAAGCTCCATGTCCATACCATGAGAATGCATCTGCATTGCAGGAAGCCCGGGGGCATCTGCCGGGACAAGATTAGTGATTGTTAGTATCAAATGATCGCCCGGATTCACGTGCAGAGTAGGAGATTGCTTACCGTCCAGAGTGGTGAAACAAAAACGTGTCGACCCAAGTTCGTCCACCATCGTCTGATATCGGAGCGCGACAGTTAAGGTTCCACCAGAGCTGAAAAGGTCGATTGGTTCCTGTATCCGACTCCCCACGGGAAAGCGCGGACAGGGACTAGAGTTTGCTGCAAATACTAGCGGCGATAGGTTTAACAAGACGATTCCGACGAGCGTAGACAGACCGCTAAGGCAGTTGGTGATTTTCATATTTTGCTCTCTCAATTCGGCGTAACGGGAACTGCTGAGGCGCTGGCGCAAGATTTGAGCCAGCAAGTGACACAGAGTTTAGCCAGATTCAATAAACGTGACAACGTGAAACATTCTGCACACGGCTACAGGCAAGGCGAAGCGCGGATCTGGTCGTTCACTTGGTCGTTGTATTCGAGAGAACACGAGTGGTAGCGTCCTTGTGCTCAATCCGTCGGTCCTTCCACTTTTGATCGGCTTGTGCCCCTGCATCGACGGTTCTTGCGATAAGTCTCACCGGCACCGCATTGCATGGCAGCGCGGTGACACGGTACAGTGGCGCTCGAACGAAGAGTTAACGCGAGCGTTCCGGTTTACTCGTGAAAAGACCGACTTCAATGGCGAGCGTAATGTTCCTCCTGGCCTTGCTAGCCGGAACCCTGGTTCTAGTCTTTTGGATTTTCCGTTCTTTCCTCCAACCGATTGCGTTCGCCACCGTGATCGCCATCGGTTTCTATCCGCTCTACGTTAGGATTTCCCGAATCGTGCGTGGCACAAACAAGTCTGCATTGCTGGCCACGTTCATCGTTCTGCTGATCTTTGTGCTGCCTGTCCTGCTGGGTGCCTCCGCCGCCGGAGGCGAATTAATCAAGGCGGCCCGATACTTCGGAGACCGCAGCACCGAGCAAGGCGGAGCCGTCGCGTACCTTGCAGGAAAGCAGCAAATCGCGCTGAACTGGCTCTCAAAATATGTGGACACGGAAGAGTTGCATCTGGAAGAGACCATGGCGAATCTCCCCGGCCAAGTCAGCAAGGTGTTGCTGGCGGTCGGCACTCACCTGGTGGGAGGCCTGGCGGGGTTTGCTGGCAACGCGATCCTGACATTCCTGATTCTGTTCTTCTTGTTTCGCGATGGCCGGGTAGCGATCGAGAACGTCATCTCTGTTCTGCCGTTAAGCCGAGATCAAGCCATGCATCTGCTGGTCGGGATTCGCGACAGTGTGATCGCGAACCTGTACGGCATTCTGGCAGTCGGACTCGCTCAGGGCCTGCTGACTGGACTCGCGCTCGCAGTTCTTCGCGTCCCCTCGGCGTTACTCCTCGGATTGGCGACCGCATTCTGCTCTGTCATCCCAATCGTCGGAACCATGTTGGTCTGGTTGCCCAGTGCCATTTACCTGATGGCAACCGGCCATCTTTGGAAGGGGTTGATTCTGGTCGTGTGGTGCTCCGCCGTCGTGGGCACTGTCGACAACATCATCAGGCCGCTTGTCGTCGGCAGCAGGGTCGAACTTCATCCACTACTGCTGCTATTTTCCCTGCTCGGCGGTCTCCACGTGTTTGGATTCATCGGAATTTTCATCGGGCCGGTGGTCATTTCCGTGATCGCTGCCTTGATCAGCATGCTCCGGGAAGAATGGGCAGCGGAGCTGACTTCTCCACGGGACGCGGCAACTAGCTAGCAGTCAGAACGAGTGGAAGGCGGCCGAATAGCAAGCGGTAAAGCTGGCAGAGACACGCCATCATGCGGCACTCTGGAATGGCCGTGTGGAAAAGCCACGTCTAGAGCGGGGCCCGGTTTACCAGTACTTTTTCGCCAATTTCGATTCTCATCAAATCTTCGCCGACTTCCAACGGGCCGGAATATGTTTTTCGAGTGAGCGGGATCAAATTGGTAGTGTCCCCAGGGACTATGTGTGAGTAAACGGCGAGCTTAGGTTTTACCCGCGCGAAGACTGTCCCCGCCTGTTCTGGAGTGGTGTGATGCGCAACAACCGTCTGCGCGCGTTCCGCGCTCACAGAAGGATTTTTCGAGCGAAATGCATCTGGATCGATTACTTCGTGAATCAGTACATCTGTCCCTTCAGAAAAGCGAATCAGATTCTCTGAGAATCGAGTATCTCCAGAGAGCACCACGGAGTGTCCGGCAAAGTCGATGCGGTAGCCGAGGGCTGGCTTCACAGGACCATGATCTACGGTAAACGCTGTTACCTTGATTCCCCCGTTTTCATACACAACCCCTTGTTCAATATCTTTCGCCACGACGACTACTCCTTGTGGGGGAAGTTTCTCGTCGACGTCGCGCCGGATGTGTATGTCGAATTGATAGGCTTGCTCCAAGTGCGCCATCATTTCCTTGGTCCCGTCAGGACCCCACACGCGAAACGGACCTTTCCGTCCCCGCGGCCAGCCTATCAACCATAGGTCGGGAATTCCGACTATGTGATCGGAATGAAGGTGCGTGAGGAACAGGGCATCGACGTCTCCGAACGGTACTTTTAACTGTTCAATACGTTGAGTTGCTCCGCGGCCGCAGTCAAATAACAGCTTCTGGTTTCCCGCTTCCACCAGAATGCTCGGGCCAAAACGGTCCATTCTGGGCTGCGGAGATCCTGTGCCCAGAAGAGTAACATTCAATACCTGTGCGGATGTGGAACCGGCAAAAGCAACGCTTGCCAGCACAAGCAACAGGCTTCTCCACCACGATCGGGGGCTGGCTGCAACGTTCATCGGAAGACGCGGCGTCGAAGCAGTTCGGGAGGCGTTGAAGGGGGAATCCATATTGAGTGTCATCCTCGTCCGGCTAACACTACACTTCAATGAGCCCCGAAGCCAGCCCCGTGTCCGTTTGCCTTCAGAATGACTGCGTTAGCAAGGCTTTTAGTCTCTGACAACCGCCGTGCCTCAAGAGACGGAAATGGAGAATAGATCTTTTATCCTCGTCCGCGCCCTATTCGTCTGTCGCATAACTTCCCTCACTAATTGTTAGCCAGCGAATAACTAACTCAGCACT
This sequence comes from uncultured Acidobacteriota bacterium, assembly GCA_963801895.1. Classification (GTDB taxonomy): domain Bacteria; phylum Acidobacteriota; class Terriglobia; order Terriglobales; family Acidobacteriaceae; genus Sulfotelmatobacter. Next base: position 222,262 of record CAWDGM010000001.1, read on the forward strand.
CCGTTACTTCCATATTGAATAACATTGTCACTCATGAGATATCTGTTTCCAACTTAGGACGGCCCGAAGTGTGCAGGGGGCTGAATGAACGAACGAAGTGGCAAGCTAGTGTATAAGTCGCCAAAACTTGTAAAAATTGATCTGCGTCCCGAAGAAGCGGTACTTTCCCACTGCAAAATGGCCAGCGCGGCTGGCCCCATTGCGCCGTCTTGCAATGTCCTCATCCTCAGTTGCTCTAGCATCGGGTCTTGAACGGCGATAAAAAACCCCGGCGACTACCGGGGTCTTCGGCGGAATGCTCAACGTTTCGATGCTGTCTTTTAGACAGTTCGCTTTCAGAATTGCCTATACGGGATCGTTCGTCTTTCGGGGACCGACCCTTGATCGGGCATTGTACACAATTTTTGCAGGGCGAAGTTTCAGCAGTGCAGCTCGCGAGGAAGCTCTTTCAAAAGAGCATCGCGCGGGATTTCTCCGAAGCCTCTTAAACTGCGAAAAGCGTAGCTTCAAAGAGAAAGAAGCGATACAGCCACACAATATGGAAAAAAGACCAGGCAATCACTGATGCCGTAAGGGTTCCGTACCACCAGGTCACCCGGTAACATCGCCGAAGCATCAAGAAAAGATACACTCCAAAACACACCTGCAGGATTGCGGATACGACCCCGTCGTTCGTGACATACGCAACGGGCAGGTTGATGGCTTTGAATAACCGCGCCAGCGCAATCGTCAGCAGGGGAAGAATTATCCCTAGCAATAAAAGATTGAAACACCAGAAGTGAGTCGCGACCACGGTATGTTCGACCAAGTACTTCTTCTTCCTAAAAAATAGTCCATAAAAAAGAAGAGCGAAGATTGGAATCAGCAGGAACACCAGCGTTCTTGAGAGGATGCTTGTTTTCTGGTTATAGCGTGCTTCCAGTATTTCGTAGCTGACCTGTTCAGCCTTCATTTTGTGCTGCACACGATTACCCGCATATTGAGGATAGTAGTTATTCATGTGCAACTGGGTATTGAGCGGCGTGGTGAATGTGGTGGCGTAAAAAAACGTCAGCGAGAAGTAGTAAACGACGTTCAGAAAGACGAACAATTGCAGGGGCTTCATATAACGTATTCGGCACCCGCGAAAATATTCATTGCTCAGGTGGCCGGGCCGGGTCACGACGAACCACACGCTGCGAAAAACTTTTGATTCCAGGAGCGTGACGGCGGTGACAATTTCCTTTAGGTAGTGCCGTAAGGAAAGATCATCGTCCTCCAGTTCCTTTTCGCCGCAGTTGTTGCAAAAATGCCCGACGGCCTCCGTACCGCAGGTGGGGCAGGTAAAGAGGGACGTTGCGGTGCGTGGAGCCTTTTTGAGATCTAACTCGCGATGTTTCCGCTGCGTTTGCTTCACACGAGAGGCGTTCGTCGCCGCTGTCAGCTAAGCATAGGCCCGATTCCAAACCCGGGGGACGGTATCAGAGGTACGGGTGTCCCGAGCCGAATCCTTGCTGCCTGGCATCCCGGGGCACGTTCCGGTTTTCGTGGGGCATTTCACTCAATGACTGCCAATGAGAGCGCGACACCGTGTGGTCGCCTGATTGCTGGTGAATGCGTCCACGCTCGTTAGTTCGCACGTTGCACCGCGAGCGATCGCATTGACTCCGCCAACGCGGCATACGGCTTTCTAATCCGCGGCGACGTCTTTCCTGGCTAGTTCATGTTGTTGCACTGACCGGGGCAGCAGCGTCTTTTTCAGGAGACTGTTGATCTTGCTCAATACCCAGAAAATCGAGACCAGCAGAATCGCGATTACGAACAGCAGGAATTGGATCGACATGTTTAGCCTGTAGGGGTCCAAGCGTTGAGTTCAAACCGTACCAATCCCACACGAATGAGGGCGTACTGTCAACACTTGAGTGGGTTTGAGAAGCGGGGAGTGCCACGTACTGCAACTCCGGACCACCGGGGGCGCCCAATGGACTGGAGTCAAAAGACTCCGGCACAACCGACGAAGTCTCGTGCCCGACCGAAGACAACGTCCTCAGTAGTCGTTGCACGATCTCTAGAGCTGTCAAAGGGACAATGGGAGATGCTGCTGCAGAAGAGACTTGCTTTCGATTTATGTACCTTGGTACACTGGTACACATGACGGATGAAAACAAACTTGAAATCGAACGTGTGCAGACCGGGGTGCGGATCGAAAAACGCATTCTCAAAGTACTTAAGGCATTCGCCGAATATCACGATATGACGCTCGGGGATGTGCTGGAAGGCATCGTGCTTCACGCCTTCGACGGGAAGACGCCGTTCAGCGCGGCATCACTCGAGCGCATTCGGGAGCTCAAGAAGTTCTATGAACTGGATCTGGATTCAAGTGCGAGCCACCGACTGAAGGAGATCAAGGCGAGGTCTCCGCGGAAGGGGAACAAATGACCGTGTTAACCAGAAAGTGTGGACTCACCGCATTGCAGTGGGCACTGGGCGTGGTGATCCTGATCGAGGCGGTGCTGTTTGTGAGGCCCAGTGCGGCGCATGAATTTTCGCGGGCGCATATGCCCACCTTTATCCGGATGGTGCTGGGGTACGGAGAGATATTCGGATGCGTACTGTTGTTGATCCCTCACACGACAGTCCGCGGCGCATGGCTTCTGCTTGGCATATTCACGATGGCGATCATGATCCACCTGCTTCACGGGATGTATGGGGTCGGCAATCTGGTCATCTTCGCTGGGGCAGCATTCGCGATCGCGACAGGCAAGGCGAATTGAAAGAGGCGCAATCTGAGGAACTTCGAAGAGGTTCTGGTAACTCAATGTTTGAGAACGGATCTTCCAATGACTGAGCAAGAGCTAATCCACGACTTCGAGAGCTGTTCCCTCCCACCAGAGTCTTTTCACCACACCGATCATGTCAGGCTAGCTTTCGCCTACCTATCCAAGCACACGCCGCTCGAGGCCCTCGAGAGATTTACAACGGCCCTGAAGCGGTATGCGGCCTCGGTGGGAAAGGCGCAGCTTTATCACGAGACCATTACGCACGCCTATTTCTTTCTCATTCGCGAGCGGATGGTTCGGCACCCGGGAAATAGCTGGGAAGACTTCGCCCAGAGCAATGCCGACCTGCTGCTATGGAAAGGCGGATTGCTCAAACGCTACTACCGGGAGGCGACGCTGCAGTCGGAGTTGGCCCGCTCCATCTTTCTTCTGCCCGACAAATGTGACTAGTCGCACAAATTCAGGGACGGTCCGACACTTTGAGGGCTTCGCCGTCAAAGTCGGATGGCGTAGGATGTGTATCCTCGTACGTCCGGGAGAAAACAAAAATGAGATTGAGCCGTTTGCTGTGGTTGTTGTTGGTGGTTGCGCCGGTTGTGGGCTACTCGCAGGAGGTCCGAAATGGAGAAGACCTTCTGAAAGCGATGCATGACCGCTACCAGTCTTCGTGGTACCACACACTGACGTTCACGCAAAAGAGCACGACCTACAAACCCGACGGAACAAACTCGGCGGAGATGTGGTACGAAGCCGCTTCCCTTCCCGGCAAATTGCGAATCGATATCGGGCGTCCCAAAGACGGCAACGGCTACTTGATGGTGGATGGAAACGTAACGATCTTGAAGGACAATAAAGTTACGAACACGCGGCCCTTGGTCAATATCCTGCTGGTTCTGGGATTCGACGTGTACACGCAGGATCCCGCAACGACGGCCAAAGTCGTAAAGGCGGAAGGCTACGATCTGTCGAAGATCCACGAGGACACCTGGGACGGAAAACCGGCTTACGTCGTGGGAGCCGACAAAGGCGACATGAAATCCAAGCAGTTCTGGGTTGCCAAGGATACGCTCCTGTTCGTACGAGTAATTGAGCCCGCGCGGCAAGACCCGACGAAAATCGACGACATCAGCTTTGTAGACTACCGCCCAATTGCCGGGGCTTGGGTGGCCGCACGGGTGGAGGTGCATTCGGAAGGCAAGCTGGTCTTCTCGGAGGACTACACCGACATCCAAGCCAACGTGAAGCTTCCGGCAGCGGCTTTCGACCCGGCGCAGTTCAGCACCACCCACTGGGAGAAATAGTGGCGTTAATGTGTCGTAGGGCAACTACTGCACATCGTCTCACTTGAAGTGATGCGCGAACGGCGCTAGTATGACCTGCTCATCTATTCCTGAGAGAAGGTCGCTATGCCGCAAAATTACGTTCCGATCTTCATTTTCATCGCGATCGTAGGGGCGTTGCTTCCCATCACCTTGCTGGCGGCGAAGCTCGTGCGCCCGTCAAACCCCAGCAAGACCAAGCTGATGCCCTACGAATGCGGCATCGATCCGATCGACGATGCGCGCGGACGCTATACGGTGCGCTACTACATCATCGCGATCCTCTTCGTGGTATTCGATGTTGAGACCATATTTTTGTTTCCCTGGGCCGTGAGATTCAAGGCCTTCGGTCTGTTCGGCCTGTTCGAGATGGTCATATTCCTGGCGATCCTGGTTGTCGGATATGTGTGGGTCTGGAAGAAGGGCGCGCTGGAATGGGTGTAGCTAGCCAACTGCGAAATCTGCCGGGATTTCATATCGTGGGAAGCCTAACTGCGTTGCTCTCACACTCAAACTAATTTTCATGGCCTCTGCTCCGTTGAATCCGATGGACTCCTCTCCTTCCGAGACCTATACGGCCTCACGATGGACCAAGGGAAATTTCTTTTTTCCTACCAAAATTGTGGTCAGCCCTCAGCGAGTGATTCGTCTGAAGTCTCGTTTGTTCGGCAGCAACGAAGAAAGCATCCCGATGTCCAAGGTTGCGTCGGTTCACATTTCCACTGGCGTGTTCTGGTCAGAGATCGTGATCGAATCGACTGGAGGGAGCGATCCCATCACCAGCCACGGACACCGCAAGGCGGAAGCGCAACGAATCCGCGATCTGATCGAAACCTACCAGGCCCAATCTCGCTGAAGGCTTTGTCGATGAGTCTCTCCGAACTCGAACGTTGGTATACCAGCCACTGCAACGGCATCTGGGAGCATGGGTCGGGAGTTCGCATCGACTCGCTCGATAATCCGGGGTGGCGCGCGCACATCAGCCTGCGCGACACGAAGAAGCAGGACGCGATGTTGCACAAGGTGAAGATCGAACGCGCCGACGAAGACTGGATTCATTACTGGGTGGAAAATCAGGAATTTCAGATTGCTTGCGGTCCCGCGAACCTCTCGGAAGCCATTGATATTTTTGTCGATTGGTTTGAAACAAACTGACGAATCGGCTCGTTGACACTATTCCTTCAAGCTGATAAAAGTTAACGTTCTTTCGAACGTAGCCTGCGCCGGAGCCTTGTCCCGTCGCTTTATGCCGGACGAAATCAAATCCCCCTCGTCGCCGCCGCCGGAAGGGGAACCGAAGCCGACGGCGGATCAGCCCGCAACTCCGGGTGGAGTGAAATCTACACCCTCCGGTTCGGTTCAATCAGAGACGACCACCAGTCCAACCAAGCCATCTCCTCCATCCGAGACAGCAACGCCGACGGCTCCTGCAAAACCCGCGCCTGCTGCCCCCGTCGCTGCGTCTCCGACAAATCCAACGGTTCCAGCCGCTCCAGGGGCACCGGGGGCGCCGCCTAAGCCTGCCGCTGCCGCAGCGGCGACTCCAGCGGCCAAACCAGCGGCTGCTCCCGCAAAGCCTGCGGCGCCCGTCCCGGCGCCATGGGAGTCGCCTTTGGTGGAGAAACTGAAGCGAACCTACGGATCGGGTATCGAGCCTCTGACACATCTCGGACAGAATTATTTTGTTGTCGATCGCAGCCTGATTCCGGAGTTTCTCCACGTTCTTCGCGACGAAGAGCAGTTCGACTACTGCGTAGACGTGACGGCAGTTCACTATCCGAAGCGTGAGAAACAGTTTGATGTCGTTTGGGTGCTGTATTCGTTCTCGCGCAACGAACGTATAAGAGTGAAGACGCAGATTGCGGACGGCGAGTCCATTGCCAGTTGCGTGCCGTTGTGGGCCACCACCAACTGGCTGGAACGCGAAGTGTTCGATATGTTCGGCATCAAGTTCGACGGGCATCCGGACTTGAAGCGAATTTTGCTGCCGGATGGATGGAAGGGATATCCGCTGCGTAAGGATTACGGAATTCTGCAGCAAGATAACGAATGGGTGCAGATCAATCTGGGAATCGAGAGTGGGCAATAGCGCGACCCTCAGGCTGACCTCGGCAAATTGAATCAATGACGGATCCGAACACACTCTCGCCGCTCGATCTCGACACTCCAGACAAGACTTTTCTGGACGCGAACGAGCTCGTCATTAATATGGGGCCGCAGCATCCGGCGACCCATGGCGTGCTGCGTGTGATCCTGCGGCTCGACGGCGAAAAGGTTCTTGGCCTCGAGTGCGTTATCGGATATCTCCATCGTGGCGTTGAAAAGATCGCAGAGAACCGCACGTACACGATGTTCAATCCGTACGTAGACCGCATGGACTATGTCGCGGCGGTGTCGAACGGCTTGGGATATTGCGAGGCGGTCGAAAAGCTTCTCAGCGTCGAAGCACCACCGCGCGCGCAATACATTCGGGTCATCCTTACGGAACTGAACCGCATGGCCAGCCACCAGCTATGGCTCGGCACGCATGCCCTCGATATCGGTGCGATCACTCCCTTGTTCTATACGTTCCGCGATCGCGAAGAGATTCTCAAGATCTTCGAAAAGTACTGCGGCGCACGCCTTACCACGCACGCCTTTCGCATCGGCGGACTGCAATATGAGACGTACGAAGGCTTCGAGAAAGAAGTCAAGAATTTCGTCTCGTTCGTAAAGCCAAAGATCGATGAGTATGAAGAGCTGCTCACCACGAACCGCATCTGGCTCGAGCGGACCAAGGGCGTCGGTATTATTTCCGGTAAGGACTGCATTGCTCTGGGCGTAACTGGCCCGGTGCTGCGCGCGAGCGGGGTGAAATGGGACATCCGCAAGGCGCTGCCCTACGCGAACTACAAGAATTTCGACTTCGAGATCCCGGTCGGCCAGAACGGCGACACATACGACCGGTACATTGTGCGCATGGCGGAGTTCCGCCAATCGTTGCGCATCATCGAGCAGGCGGTCGAGAACATTCCTGAAGGCCCGATCATCGCGAAAGTACCGAAGGTGATGAAGCCTCCCGTGGGCGAGATCTACCACTCGATTGAAGCTCCGAAGGGTGAGCTCGGATACTTCATCGTGAGCGATGGCTCAACGCAGCCGTATCGCGTGCGCGTGCGTCCGCCAAGTTTCGTCAATCTTCAGGCTCTGGATCTGATGTGCCGCGGTCAGTTGGTCGCCGATGTCATCGCTGTGATCGGCACGCTTGACATTGTTCTCGGCGAGGTAGACCGCTGATGCGCTGGCTTATCGACTACATCCAGGGCTATCTGTCGAAAGACGTAACCCCCGGCGCGGACGGAAACATCTTCTGGGCCACCATCTATATTCTTCTGGTTTTCGTGGGCCTTTCTGTCGCTGTCATAGCGATGAACTGGCTTGAGCGCAAAATTCTTGCGCACATGCAGGTTCGGCTCGGGCCCATGCGCGTTGGTCCACACGGCTTGTTGCAGCCGATCGCAGACGCGATCAAATTGCTCCTGAAAGAGGACATCATTCCGGCCGAGGCAGACGCCACGGTGTTCTGGATCGCTCCTTTTATTGTCGTACTGGCAGCGTTCACGGTTTTTGTCGTAGTTCCCTTCGGTCCGACGCACGCCATTACCGACATGAATATTGGCATCCTGTTCATGCTGGGGGTTTCTTCTCTCAGCGTGCTCGGAATCGTGACGGCAGGATGGTCCTCAAACTCGCACTATCCGTTAATGGGCGCACTCCGATCGAGCGCACAGATGGTGTCGTACGAAGTAGCAATGGGACTCGCCGTGGTCTCGGCCATCATGATGAGCAGCCTAAACGAAGAAGGCCAGGGCACTCTCAGCATGATCGGCATTGTGCAAGCACAATTGGCGCAGGGACAATGGTTCATTTTCAAGTTCTTCCCGCTCGGCCTGATCGCTTTTGGAATATTCGCCATTGCAATGGTGGCGGAAACGAACCGCGCGCCCTTTGACCTTCCCGAGGCAGAATCGGAGCTCACCGCCGGGTTTCACACTGAGTACAGCGGATTTCGCTGGTCCTTGTTTTTCCTGGCGGAATACTCCGCAATGATTGCCGTGTCGTCGATTGCTGTTACCTTGTGGCTCGGCGGATGGTTGAGGCCATTCCCTAACGCGCTGGCAGGTCCGACGTGGGAACTTGTATTCTCGCTTTTCCCCGGACTCACTTTCCTGTTCCTTGCCGGAATGTGTTTTTACAGCACAGCAAGAATGCCGAAGCATCCGCTATTCAAGATTCAGACGATGGGTCTTGCCGGATTCGGTGTGGCGCTGGCCGTGATCGGGCTGATCTTATTTATTCCGGGTGTGCGCATAAGGGTCGTGGACATTTTCTGGTTCTCGGCCAAAGTCGCCGGGTTTATGTATCTCTACATCTGGTATCGAGGCACCTTCCCGCGCTACCGATTTGACCAGTTAATGAGAGTGGGATGGAAGGTGCTGTTGCCGACCGGATTGGCGCTGCTTATCGTGACTGCGCTGGTCGCTATGCGTGCAGAATTGTGGGCCGGTCTCACGGGAGGTATGCGGTGAATCCTCCGGTTGCGACGGCGTTCTTCTTCTATTTGCTGGCCGCGGTCATGGTCGGCGGCGGAATCCTGGTGATCACGCGAAAGAATGCCGTGCATTCTGCGCTGGCACTGATCACGGCGTTGCTTGCTCAAGCAGGGATATACCTGATGCTCTACGCTCCGTTCGTTGCGGGCGTGCAGATCATCCTTTATGCGGGCGGGATCATGGTGCTGTTCCTCTTCGTGATCATGCTGATCTCGATCGAACGCAACATGAAGGAACGACAATTCAACAAGCAGTGGCTGGTCGGCTTGGCGGCGGTCGTTGCGCTAGGCATCCTCTTTATTGGCGCTTACGTAACGAAGTCGGGTGGCAGAATGCCCTTCATTGAAGGCACCATGACATACAGCGAAAGCCAGAACACGCAAGCTATCGCTTCGATGCTGTTCGACCGGCAGGGTGGAATGTATATGTTCGCCTTCGAAATCGCATCCCTGCTGTTGCTGGTGGCGATTATCGGGGCAGTGGTGATGGCGAAGAAGCGCATTTGAGTTCGGCCAGAAGTTGGAAGTTGAACAATGGACACGCTGCTTAACATCTCGACTGTTCACTATGTAGTTCTGGGTGCGGCATTATTTCTTCTGGGCGTCGTTGGAGTTCTGACGCGGCGCAACGTCGTTATTGTGTTGATGTCGATTGAGCTGATTCTAAATGCGGTGAACCTGAACCTGGTTGCGTTTTCGCGCTACTGGCAGAGCATTCACGGCGCAGCAGCACTACACGGCCAGGTGTTCGCCATTTTTGTGATCACCGATGCGGCGGCTGAAGCAGCTGTGGGACTGGGAATTCTGATCGCCTTCTTCCGCAATAAGGAGACGGTCAATGTGGATGAAGTAAATTTGTTGAAGTGGTAGAAGGACAGCTTCTGGCTCCTAGCTGCTAGCTTCCAGCAGCTTAAGGGATTGATTGGGCTAGAGGCTGATCGCTAGGAGCTGAGTTGTTTCTAGAAAACATCTATCTGATTCCGCTGTTCCCCGCGGTCGGTGCGGCGATCATGTTCTTTTTTGGTCGCAAGATATCGAAGCAGGCGGTGAACGCGGTCTGCGTTGGTGCGGTGGCGCTAACCTTTATTTTCGCCTGCGGATCCGTGCTGCAATACAACTCCTGGGCCGACGCAAACAACCATCAGCCCTATCAGAAGATTCTTTACACCTGGCTCGGCAGCGATACCGGACTATCCAACTACGTTAAGCACGACGGAAGACCGGGGAATTTCCAGGCGGATGCCGGCTTTCTCCTCGATCCCCTCTCATGCATCTGGCTCCTGTTCGTGACCGGGGTCGGAACCCTGATTCATATTTACTCCACCGGCTACATGGCGCATGAAGGCGGCTACTACCGTTTCTTCGGGTATCTCAACCTGTTCATGTTCTCGATGCTGACGCTCATCCTCGCTAACAATTATGTGCTGATGTTCGTTGGTTGGGAGGGTGTTGGACTGTGTTCGTACCTGCTGATCGGATTCTTTTTCCAGAGGAAGTCCGCGGGCGATGCTGCCAATAAGGCGTTTATCACGAACCGCATCGGCGATGCCGGATTCATCCTGGGCATGTTTTTCATCGTCTGGTATATGGGGTCGCTGCGCTACGTCGATGTGAATGCAGCAGCTCGCTCTGGCCATTATCTGATTGGCGATCCGATCATCACCGCGGCTACCCTCCTCTTGTTTGTCGGGGCTTGCGGCAAGTCGGCTCAGCTTCCTCTTTATGTCTGGCTGCCTGATGCCATGGAAGGTCCTACGCCAGTTTCGGCGCTGATCCACGCTGCGACGATGGTAACGGCTGGCGTCTACATGGTCGCGCGGTCGAATGCGCTGTTCATACTCGCGCCGACTTCGATGAAGACGGTGGCGATCGTTGGGGCACTGACAGCTATCTTTGCGGCTTCGATTGGGCTGGTGCAGAACGATATCAAGCGGGTGTTGGCCTATTCAACGGTTTCGCAACTTGGATACATGTTCCTTGCATTGGGCGTTGGCGCATTCTCGGCCGGCGTCTTTCACGTTTTCACGCACGCGTTTTTCAAGGCGTTGTTGTTCCTCGGGGCAGGCTCCGTGATCCATGCCATGAGCGGCGAGCAGGATATGCGGAACATGGGAGACCTGCGCGGCAAGATTCCGACGACGTTCTGGACGATGTTCATCGCAACACTCGCCATCTCGGGCATCCCACCCTTTGCGGGATTCTTTTCGAAGGACGAAATCCTTTGGCAGACGTGGACCAGTGAAGGTGGCGCGTATAGAACTTTGTGGTTCGTAGGTTACGTCACAGCTCTGATGACTGCGTTTTACATGTTCCGGCTCGTCTACCTTACTTTCTTCAGCAAGCCGCGGATGAGTCACGACGTGGAGCACCACATCCACGAATCCCCCGCGTCGATGACGATGCCGCTGGTAGTTTTGGCAGTGATGTCGCTATTCGCCGGCTTCCTGGGATGGCCGCACAGTCTTGGCGGCTCGGACCATTTTGCGCGATATCTCGATCCGGTGTTTTCGCGTGGTGAAGCCAATGTGCTCGTCGAGCAAGGCAGAGCGTCGCAGGTAGCGGCTGGCGAAAAGGAAGAGGAACATACAAGCCCAACGGAATACTTGCTGATGTTTCTGTCGGTAGCCGCAGGCGGCTTGGGCTGGTTCATGGCCGGCCGCGCTTATGCGAACGCGGACAAGGGATATGTCGAGCCGATCGCGAAGGCGTCTCCGCCAGCTTACAACGTGTTACTGCACAAGTACTACGTCGACGAAGGATATGACTACGTCTTTACCGGCCGCCGGAAACTGGGCAACGTGCGGCTCGGGGCGATGGGACTGGGTGAAGGGAGTTCATGGTTTGATGCCCACGTCGTCGACGGCGCGGTGAATGCCGCCGGATGGTTGACGCGCCTTACAGCTATCATCTCGAGTTGGTGGGACAAGTGGATCATCGACGGGCTGTTCGTTAGGGGTGTCGCGTATTCGACCCTGCCATTTTCTTACTTGGCTCGCTTGTTCGAGTGGGGCCTTGTGCAGTGGTATGCGCTGGTGATGACGGCGGGATTAGTAGGATTCGTGTTTTATTACGTGTATCACTGAGCTCTTATGCAAGCACACATACTCTCGATCATCCTTTTCACGCCGCTGGTGGGCGCGCTTCTGCTCCTGTTCGTCCCTAAAGAGAACAAGGATGCCATCCGCTGGATCGCGAATATTTTTGCGCTGGGCGGATTCCTGATTTCGCTGCCCCTGGTCCCGATGTTCTGGGCACAGCGCTTCGAGCCAGGTTTCAAGTTCATGGAGGGCTCGGCGAACAACTGGATTCCATCGATCGGCGCTGGATATGTGCTGGGCATCGACGGCATCTCTTTCCTGCTGATCATGCTGACCACGTTGCTCGGCTGGATCTCCATTCTTTCATCGTGGACGGCGATCGAGAATCGCGTCAAGGAATACTACGTCTGGTTCCTCGTGCTGCAAACGGGAATGCTCGGCGTCTTTATGGCGCTGGATTTCTTCCTCTTCTTTGTTTTCTGGGAAGCGATGCTCGTGCCTATGTACCTGCTGATCGGAATATGGGGCGGGCCGCGAAAACTCTACGCTGCCATCAAGTTCTTCCTGTATACGCTGGCTGGTTCGGTATTGATGCTGCTGGGGATTCTGTTCCTGTACTTCCATCATCATTCTGTGACGAACGTTTTCACCTTCAGCCTAGAGGCGCTTTACCAGACGGCTCCGAAGATTTACACCGACTACGGACCGCATGCGGCTACGCTTCTGTTCCTGAGTTTCTTCTTCGCCTTTGCCATCAAGGTCCCGATGTTCCCGTTCCACACGTGGCTGCCCGACGCACACGTCGAGGCGCCTACAGCCGGTTCCGTTATTCTGGCGGGCGTCCTGCTGAAGATGGGCACCTACGGCTTCATCCGCTTCTCGCTTCCCTTCTTTCCGGATGTGCTGACGCACACCAGTATCCGCGGATGGATGATCGCGCTTTCGATCATCGGCATCCTGTATGGCGCGCTGGTCTCGCTGATGCAGAAGGATATGAAGAAGCTGGTGGCGTACTCATCTGTAAGCCACCTTGGGTTCTGCACACTGGGAATTTTCGTGCTCACGCCGCTTGGACTGAGCGGGTCGGTGCTGCAGCAGATCAATCATGGCATCTCGACAGGCGCGCTGTTCCTGATCGTCGGCATCCTGTATGAACGGCGGCACACGCGCGAGATTTCGGAGTACGGTGGCATCTCGAATGTCATGCCTGTGTACGCCACCATCACCATGATCATGTTCCTCTCGTCGATGGGACTTCCGTTGCTGAACGGGTTCATCGGCGAGTACTACATCATGCTGGGAACGTTCGTGGAAAATTGGAAATGGGCGGCGTGGGCCGTACCAGGGGTAGTCTTGGCCGCAGCGTATCTGCTTTGGCTTTACCAGAGAGTATTCTTCGGCACGGTGACCAATCCAAAGAACGAAAAGCTGCATGATCTGACGCCGCGGGAAGTCGCCACGTTCGTTCCGCTTCTCATCATGGCGTTCTGGATTGGCCTGTATCCCAAACCATTCTTCCAGATCCTTGAGCAGCCAGTGAACCACACGATAGCTATGGTACGGCCGGACTATCCGCAACCTGCAACTGCGGTGGCCACCACACAAACAGCGGCTCCTCAAACTGAAGCCAACGCTGCGCCAGCAGTGAACAAGGGGAAGAACTAGTGGTCTGGACTGATTATCTTCTGGCGTTGCCTATCACGATGCTGACGCTGTTCGCGCTCGGCATCCTGTTGATCGACTTCATGCTTCCGAAAGAGATGAAGTGGGCCAACGCCGCCACCGCGTTCGTGGGAGTGCTTTTCTCAGCCGCCGGCGTCTACAAGATTCAGCTGTGGCTCGGCCCCGCTCCTGGAACCCGGGGCATGTTGCAGACCATGCTGGTCGACCGGTTCGCCATCTATTTCTTCTATCTTTTTCTGGCTGCGACCGCGATTTCGATCCTGATATCCGTACGTTACCTCGAAGTTGAGCACGAGAATCACGGCGAGTATTACTCGCTCATGCTGCTTTCGGTCGCCGGAATGATGTGCATGGCCGCGGGCGCCGATATCGTCCTCATTTTCATTGGCCTCGAACTGATGGCCATCTCCACTTACGTCTTAGTGGGTTTTCTGCGGCGCGATCGGCGTTCGAACGAAGCGGCACTGAAGTATCTGTTGCTCGGAGCATTCTCCTCCGGGATTTTTGCTTACGGACTTTCGCTGCTGTACGGCTTGGCGGGCCGAACGGATCTAAGAACGATCAATGAGATGGTGGCGCACCGAATGGCTGATCCGCAATACCGTCCAATTGCGGTGATCGCCCTGGTTACCACAATCACTGGGCTCCTCTTCAAAATAGCGGCCATTCCGTTTCATCAGTGGGCACCGGACGCTTACGAAGGCGCGCCCACCTGCGTGACCGGATTTATGTCCGTCGCTGTGAAGGCGGCTGGTTGGGCAATGCTGTTGCGCATACTCGTCGTAGGACTTATGCCGATGCGGTCGATATGGCTGCCGCTCCTCATCTTCGTTTCCATCGCAACAATGACGGGAGCCAACTTCGCAGCGCTGTCTCAGACCAACACCAAGCGACTGCTCGCGTACTCATCGATCGCGCATGTGGGGTACATGCTTCTGGGATTGGTTGCCGGCACGGTGACGGATTTGAGTCCGGACGGCATCAAGGGCATCCTGATCTACCTTCTCGTTTACACGTTCATGAATCTTGGCGCGTTCGGCGTGATCGCATCGCTGAGATATCGCAACGTCATTGGCGATGAACTGGACGATCTGAACGGGCTTTATTCCCGCGCACCGGTCGAAGCCGTGCTGATGCTGGTGTTCATGCTTTCGCTGGCAGGGATTCCGCCGCTGGCTGGATTCTGGGGTAAATACTTCATCTTCCTGAGCCTGATAACGAGCGGGCATTACGTTCTTGCGTCGCTCGGAGTTCTCTACTCGGTCTTTGGACTGTATTACTACCTCAAGATCGCGAACGCCATGTTCATGCGGCAGCCGGAAGAAGGGGAAGGCAAACTGCCGGTGAGCCTCGCTATGCGGTTGGCCCTCGGTATCACCGGGCTTGCGACTCTCTACATCGGCATCCTGCCGAACCGCTTCATCGAAGTGGCGAACTGGGCGCTGGGGATCGCACAATCCACGAACGTTGCCAAGCTGATCCAGTAAATTAAGCAGTACTCGTCACGTCTATTTCACACTCACAGCAGAATTTGCTACTGCTGGAAACGGGCTAGTCGGGTAAGTCTCCCCCTGCCGGATAGTTCATTCGCGATTCGTCAAATCCGTCATAGATGAGGTTGTTGGTCAGGCGAGTGAGCCCACTGCCATCTGGCATGATGCTGTATATATCGAATGAATTGCTGCCGGGAAGATCCACGTTGGTGCTGAACAATATCCTGTCAGCAAAGGCTCGGGGCTGAAGGGCAATTGCGCCTGGGATTGCAGGGTCATACAGCGGAACCGGATTCGATCCGTCCTCGTTCATGATAAGAAGTGAAACGGAGGCCCGAGGATCGTCATGCGTAAACGCAATCTTGCTGCCATCGTTCGTAAAGGTAGGCCTTGTATCTGAAGATGCGAAGGTCTCAAAAGCGTAGTTCACGGTGAGGAAACGTTCGGCGGTTGCCCCATTGGCACTCGCGGTGGCAATGCCCTCAATCGCGATACCGAGGCTTATTCTTTCCCAAGCATCGTAGAGAAGTTTGCTTCCATCTGGGGAGAACGATGCGTGTCTGTCATACGACTCACTGCATCGATCCAAGTCACAGATCGTACCCGGAACACCGTGCGGACTCGTGCCGTCGGAGTTCACTATCCAAATCTCCAGAAATTCAAAGCCGTTAACATGGCTGTAGACAATCAGATCCCCGTTTGGCGATAGCCGTGGGTAAAGATCACCCGTCGCTGGGAGATTCGGGTCGGGGATATTGTGAGTGAGGCTGGTAAGTCCCGAACCGTCGGCGTTGAAGGTCACAATGTTCCACGCCACGTGACCTTGGCTGTCGACCTGGGGCATAGAAGCCACGGCTTTAGTACCGTCCGCGGAGAGGGATATGTCATACAAGGACGTATCCATCGGCGCACCGGAATTGGGATCAATAACAGTAGAAGTCTCCCATGTGCCATCCTCTCGAAGAGTTTCCAAGACAGGAGTGAGCGACCAGGGGGTGGAAGTGCCGCCGGGCAGAGTCTCGAGGAAGGCGGTCGCCGCCGTGACAGTAATGGTAGCTGTAGCCGTTTTCGTGGGATCTGCTACCGATGTGGCGGTGACGTGGTAGGTGCCGACCATCCATGGAGCTTGATAGACCCCAGAGGTGATGGTGCCGCCAGCGTCTTCCTGCACAGACCAAGTTACAGCCGGGTTGCCCGTGCCCGCAGCGCTGGCGCCAAAAGGAAGGGTTTGGTGGACAAGGAGGTTGGCGGTAGTTGGGCTGATGCTAAGGTCCGTCAGAACCGGCGCACTGGAACTGCGACCATTGCCAGCGCAGGCGAGACTCAGGGCGCACGATAGAGCGACAGGCAAGCACGCACTTCGGTTCATTTTCCACCTCGTGTTCCAGGGAGAAACGGGGCCGGGGTCTGAAGGGTGATGACTCTGCGATGCACGTCCACTGCGAGGGAGAAGAGAGGAAACGCTCGCGGCGGTCAAGAACGAAGAGAGTGAGTTGATCATACGCGCAGTTCGCAGCATCGTCTCACTTAGGCTTAGCACCCCGGCGCTCGTCTGGCTGGTTCGGTCATTCGCAACACTCTTACGAACTGACACAGGATTCAATATCCATTCAGCCGGCGCGAGATCCGTGGCAACGCTGCGCTTGACTCAGTCATCTCAGCCTCACTATGAAACGCCGGGAGTTCTTCAAGACCGCCGCAGTGTGCGGGGTTGCCAGCACACTTCCCATTGCATCCGCTCAAGACAAGAAGGAGAATGCCGCCATGACTCAGATCCCTCTCGTTCAATCGCCCGGAACCCGCCAAGGCGACATGCTCTACCGAACTCTTGGGCGCACCGGCGAAAAAGTCTCTGCCATCGGCTTGGGCGGATTTCATATAGCCAGGCATGGACTCTCCGATTACGAAACCATCCGTCTGGTGCGCTCAGCGATCGATCGCGGCATCACGTTTATGGACAATAGTTGGGATTACAACGAAGGCGAGAGCGAAATCCTGATGGGTAAGGCCCTGAAAGATGGATACCGCGAAAAAGTCTTCCTGATGACGAAAATCGACGGCCGCACCAGAGAAGCTGCCGAAAATCAAATCGAGACCTGTCTCGAGCGCCTGCAGACGGACCACATCGATCTGGTGCAGCACCATGAGGTCATACGCTTTGACGATCCCGACCGCATCTTCGCGGAGAGCGGCGCGATGGAGGCCGTGCTCGCCGCAAAGAAAGCTGGAAAGATTCGCTACGTTGGATTTACCGGACACAAAGATCCGCAGATCCACCTCTACACGCTGAAGGTGGCCGCCGATCACGGCTTTCACTTCGACACCGTACAAATGCCCCTTAACGTTATGGACGCTCACTTCCGCAGTTTCGGGCAGCTGGTATTGCCGGAACTCGTGAAACAGCAAATCGGCGTTCTCGGGATGAAGTCTATGGGAGACGGCGTCATCCTGAAGAGCAAAACGGTTTCTCCGATCGAATGCCTGCACTATGCCTTAAGTCTGCCAACTTCAGTCGTGATCACGGGAATCGAAAAGCCGGAAATTCTCGACCAGGCGTTCGAAGCTGTGAAAACTTTCCAGCCTCTCAACCACGAGCAGATTGCTCAACTGCTGGCGAAAACGAAAGAACTGGCAATGGCGGGAAAGTACGAGTTGTTCAAAACATCTTCGCACTTCGACTCGACCGCGAAGCATCCGGACTGGCTGGGCGGAGATGCTCCGGATGTTCAGAAGCTGGCCCCGCCGGCGGCGTGAAATGAAGTCGTCCGCTTAGCGTTGCGCAGGCCTCCGCCGGGGTTCACTAACGCCTTACGGAGATGAGCCTTGAAAGCGCGTCGTTCCGTTATTCGGCTCCCAGCAATGGCGTACAATCCCTGCTTCGTACCTTTCCATGTCCGCTGATCAAGATCCCGACCGCAAGAAAAATCCATGGGTGCAGGTTGGCCGTTACAGTCAATTGGCTTTTATGCTTCCAGCGGGCACGGTCGCGGGATGGCTGCTCGGTTCACTGATGGACCGGTGGATGCATACTTCATGGATCAGCGTGGTTGGGCTGCTGTTGGGAACCGCTGGAGGGCTGGTTGAGTTGATCCGGCAGGTTTCCCGGGACACGAAATAGCGCTCAAAGGCTAAAGCTCTCCCGACTCGAGAGTGTAAATGCCTGTCTAAATCAACCTTCACAGCGACGAATCTTGGCATAGTCGTTTCACTGCCTTACCATAGGGCAATGAACAGGTTCCTGTTGCTGGCTATAGTGGGCATATCGCTTTCGGCGCTGTCCAAGGCCTCGGATGCCACCGAGCAACGAGACGGAAGAGCGAAGCTGGAACAGGCTGTCTCGAGGACTAACATTTTCGAGTTGCCGTTCTTTCAGATGAAGGCTGCCTTACAAATCGACAATGCAGGCAAGCCATTGGACGGAAGCTATCGCTTGCTATGGAACGGCCCCAATCAATGGCGGGAAGAAATCGCTTTCCCCGGATACGCGGAACTCCAGGTTGGGGGTAAGGGAATTGTCTGGGTCCAGCGCAGTACGGATTTTGTTCCGCTCCGAATTTATCAACTACATATGGCCCTCGGTTTCGGCTCTATGGCGGGTGTAGATTCAGGACACTATGGGTCATTTGTTCAACTAGGCATCACTCCAAACGACAAGATCAAGAAACTTCACTCCCGAGAGGAGCATGGTGAGAAGCTAACCTGCGTCGAGACTGAAAACGAACAGAAAAAAGCCTCTGAAATTTGCGTGAATGACAGAGCAGGCACGATTCTTCGAGGCTCATCTTACGAAGATCGCGATTTTCAAGCTGTCGGCGAGAAGGTTTTTCCTAGATTTCTTAGTTTCGTGGACAAGGGGAAGGCGGTGGTTACGGTTAAGGTAAACGAATTGATTACCTCTGATCAATTTCCCCAAAATGCATTCGTTCCACCAACCGGAGCTTCTGCAGAGCCTGGCTGCATGAATCCTAAGCCATATCGACGGCTCAAGAGTGTAGCTCCTGAGTATCCCGCTGACGCCCGACAGCAACACGTTGAAGGAACAGTTGCGATGGACGTATCGATTGGCGTCGATGGTATCCCAATAATCCGCAAGGCCGTGGCTAGTCCAAGCGCATCCCTGGAACGTTCGAGTCGGACTGCAATTGCGGGATGGCACTATGAACCCGCAGCATGCGAAGGCGTGCCTATTCGAGTCGAGACTGTCCTGCAAATTAACTACACCCTTTCCCACTAGGGATGGCTACAGACAATTCTTGTTTCAGAATCAATTTGACTCACTGACCGCGAGGGGCGAAGACACGGCGCAGACCTGAGCTAACACACTGCGCTAGAGGTAAAATCGTCACGAAATTGCCTCGCGGCGAACGGCCCCTTAAAGTGTGCTTTTCGAAGATTGTGACTTCGTCACCGTGCCTTCCAAATTTCTCGTTTCTCGGACGCATGCGGACAGCTCCCCTCGTGTCCTAGCGGCCAGATTTTCTTCTGTCAGCTGCTATAACTGAGGAGAACCATCGGCCAGCTTGGTTGCTTCGGCCCCGCTAGCATATGACTGGCATCCCCAAAACCGGCGTGGAGCTCCAAGCCGGGGGCGACTCCGGCGGTTTTTACTCGAGGGCGCTCACTCGGATCCGCTATTTCATGCTCGCCTTGGCTCCGCTGTTTAGCGTAGGGTGCGCCTGGAAATTCGGGCTTCGTCCGGCAGCGGGATTTCTCTTGGGATGTGCCATTTCCTACCTAAACTTTCACTGGCTGGAGAACGGAATTTCGGTGCTTGCGGACAAAGCAACCAATACCGGTAAACCACAGTCCGGTAAGGGGATTGTCGCCCGGTTCCTGCTGCGTTACGCGTTGTTGGGGGCCGCTTCGTATGCTATATTAACCAGTTTCCCCGCGAGCCTTGGCGGTCTCTTCGCGGGCCTGTTTCTGCCCGTGGCAGGGATTCTCTGCGAAGCGGTTTACGAGTTCTACGTAGGGATGACGCGGGAGATATGACGATTGATCGAACTCGCGGGCCGGATGCCCTCGCTGACAGGACAAAGTCCACGAATTCATTTCTATGCCCGAACAACTTTGGTTTACCGAAATCCTGAATCACCTGCTCGGAAGCCCCGTAACGTCCTTCCTGCGAGCACTGCACATCGAGCCGAAGTATCCGACCGCGCCCATCTCGAATTCTTTTGCGATGGAGCTGCTGGTCTTCGCATTCCTGCTCATCCTGTTTCTTTTGGTGCGGTCCCGTCTTTCGGTCGATTCGCCGGGCGCACTGCAGCACTCGTTCGAGAGCGTTGAAGGATTCGTGCTCAGCCAGAGCCGCGAGATCATCGGTCATCACAGCGAGCCGTACACTCCGTTTTTCGCCATCGTCTTCATCTTCATTCTCGCGTGCAATCTCATCGGGCTGGTTCCCGGGTTCGAGTCGCCGACGGGAGTTCCCATTGTCCCGCTTGGCTGCGCGATCTGCTCGTTCCTGTATTACCACGCGCAGGGATTCAAACATGCTGGAGCGAAGTACCTGCTGCACTTTTTCGGACCGCCGATGGAAGGAATGCCTCTGATCGCGAAGATCCTGCTGGCGGCATTGATGCTGCCCATCGAATTGGTGAGCCATTTTGCACGCTTGCTCTCGCTCACCGTGCGTCTTTGGGCAAACATCTTCGCCGGCGACCTGATCACCCTGGTTTTCTTTTCCATGATTCCGATTGGCATCCCAATTATCTTCAGCGGACTTCACATCGTGGTGGCGGTTCTGCAGGCATATGTATTCATGCTGTTGTCGATCATTTATGTTTCGGGAGCGGTGGCGGAGGAGCACTAGGCAGTACGGGTCCTCAGGACTCAGTTGTCGCACATGACCAGCGCGCAGTTGTCAGCACCTCGGGATAGTCGCAAACCGAGTACTGAGAACTGAGCACTGGCTTCCAGCGTGAGGGCGTCTGCAAGGTATGGCGTCAACCACCTCCTGGCGGCAACTTCATACAAGGAGCAACACCCATGCGTTACCTTAGCCGTTTCTTTATGGTACTGTCAGCCCTGTGTTTCGCCATGCCGGCGTTCGCACAAGGTGGCGGAATGAGCGAAGGCAGTTGGGTCGCTATCACTGCCGGATTCTCGATGGCCATCGCGTCCGCGGTCTGCGGACTTGCACAAGGGAAGGCGGTCGCCTCGGCTACCGAATCACTCGCCCGAAATCCTGCTGCGCGACCTGGAATCCAGTTCGCGCTCATTCTTGGCTTGGTCCTGATCGAGTCGCTGGCTCTGTATACCCTGGCGATCATCTTCCTGAAGGTAAAGTAAGGCTGGTGAGTCTCGCGATTTGATGGAAAAGCGAAAGCCTCTGAAATGCAGAGGCTTTTGTTTTGCAGCTAGTGACAGGTTCGTACACCAATCGCAAAGTCTTTAGAGCTTGCGGTCGCCGCTCCAATCCTGGCCCTTGTTCTGGGGTGCATGGTTGAGGGCTTCAACCAGCAAACGGCGAAGTTTGTAGCGGCTCTCGAGATCGGTATTCACGATCTCAAATCCCACTTCATTCACCCGGGCCCGGCGCAATAACACGTGTGCCTTGATCTTCGAGCGCATTCCCAATGAAATTTCCAGGTCCGCTTCACTTCCGATGCGGAGGTTGTCTTCCTTCGTTCCCATACCGCCGCCCAGACTGAGCTCGCGAATCACGATCTTGGACTTGCCCCAGGAACTACCGAGCGTCCCCACAACGGCTTTGGCCAGAACCAATCTTTCGTAGCGGCGCTGGCGCACCCACGGACAGGCGGGCGCCATATCCAGAGGCGCAATTGCCAGTTCCGACGGCTCCAGGCCACTATCCGACAGGACCTGCGAGCTGTACCGCGGATCCGTCTTGGAAAGAGCCTGCGCGGCCGCAATCCTCAATTCCCGGTGATGAATCCATCCAAATGTTTTCTTCGATTCGAGAATCTCGCGAAGCGTCGCCACTGCCTCCGGATCGCGCAAGCGGCCCAAAGACTCGATCGCCTTGAGCTGAACGAAGTGAGATCTTGACGCGGCGTCACCGGGCTTAGCCATCGCAATCAAGGGCGAAACCGACGAGTGGTCACCACTCATGCCGATCTCGTCGACGGCCTCCGGCAGAACAACGGAATCGAGAACTTCCGCCAACTCGAGCAGAGTGCGCCCGCGGTCAGGAGCCGCACCGTAAGCGATCTGCCGAACCACGACGTCGTGGTAAAAGCGGTTCCATTCGGGCAGACGTACCGGCAGCAGTTCCAGCAGGGTTCCTACGTCAAGCCTGCTGACCAGGCCTACTGCCCCGGATGCCTGACGGGGCTGCCCGGTTCGCAGAATTTCCCGCAACTGAGTGAGCACCGGCGAGCCGAGCTGCTTCACGAGCTCGATCATGTGATCGCATTCATCGCGGCGCATGCAACGGAAGAAGCGATCCGCCAGATGTTCAGAGGCTGCCTGGCTGGTACGGCGCAGGACCGCGAGCAAATCCGCAGGAATCGGGTCCATGTGAATGGCTTCTTCGATGTATTCCGGCAGCCGATTCTCGACGCCTACGCGCGGACGCAGATCGTTGATCAAGACCGGGCGTTCGACGCTAATCAGCTCCATGCCGGCGCAGACTTCATTGACGGCAGCATAGTTCTTGTTGGCACTGGCTTCCTGGCTCAGCCGCACGAATGCCGCAGCGAACAGGCTCTGCAGCTCAGCGTCTTTCTCAGAGATAATTTGTTCGCTGACTTTGCGAACAGCTTGCGCCATTGGCTGTCCGCCAAGGCGCGCGTAAAGGTCGGCAAGCTGGCTTAGACCGATCGCGGTGCGGCGACGCGGCTCGGATTCCTTCGCGCCCAGGCAACTGGAATAGTTGTTCAGGATGTCTGAAGCAGTCTGCTTGTCGTCTCGATCCAGCAGCACTTCCACAAACTGGCGCAGGTTGCGCGGAGGCACACAGGGCGCCTCGTGCGACATCAGCACGCTTTTCTTCCCTGCTTCCGGCACTTCCGCCCAGAACATGCGGTCCAGGATGTCGGCGTGCGACTCGACGAGTATCCCGGCCTTGCTCATTTTCTCTTCTTGCAGCTTCAGGATCGAGCGCAGCGAATCCATCTGCCGGCTCATGTGTTCCATCATCTGGTGGACGGCGTTGACCTTGACTTCGCCTTTTTGATAACGCTCTAGCGCGAAGCGGATGGCCATGTGCTCGGCCGCCTTCATCAGCAATGGGGTGTCTTCCTCTTGCTTTGTCGTCGCTTGCGCCGCCAGGCTGCCCAAAAGCTGTTGCAGATTCAGCCGAGTATTTGGATCAGTCTCTGTGAGTTCCTTGTGAAGGATCTCTTCTTTGGCCGAAGGATCCTGCTGCACTTGTCCGAATCGGGTCAACAGGCGGATCGCCTGGATTACTTCCTGCTCCTGTAGAGGAACGATGCCGCCAGTCCACTGCGGAGCAACCCCGGTAGCCGCTCCGGTGCCGCCTGTACCGCCAACGACTTGGCCGCCTGTGGCTGGCGCTCCGCCGTTCCCGCCCGCGCCGCCTCCAGACCCGGCCGGATAGTTTGGCACGGTTCCGAGCGGCACCATGGGCACGCCGTCACCGCCGCCTTTTCCGCCGCCAGACGTTGCACCCTCAGCTGCCGCGATCAATTGCAAAAGCTTCTGCGGATCATTCAGCCACTGCTTGAATTCCGGTCCTAGAGTTTGAGCCGCAATCTGCGCAGCGATGCTCACATCGCCCGTCAGCGGATCGGCGGCCACAAACTTTACTTCGTTGATCTTGATCGTGCTGTTCTGCTTTCCTGCGCCCAATGCATCTTTGATCTGCTTAGCGACATCGGTAGCCTTCGATCCCGCGACAGTAAACGCGCGCACGAGGCGCACGAAATCTTCTTCCGTCACTCCTTTGGAGAAGTGCAGGCTGGCCAGCCCTGCGGTGGTCAGCAGTGTTGCAAAGCTTTTTTCGGCTTGGCCGGCTTCCAGAGGAATTCCATCGAGCAGGAGTTTGTTATCAGAAACACCAAGCAGGAAACCAGCATCGCCACCGCCGGGAAGGGCTGTTTGCAGCTCATTCCACGTGGTCTCGAACTGACCCTCGGTACGCTTGTGTTCGTAGCCATACATTCGCGCGTACTTTATGAGAATGTTCAGGCTGTGAACGAACGCCCGGGCTGAGGCCGCCCGCTGTCCCTGCGATAGGTTTGTGCCAGAAATAACTTACTCCTGGAGAACACGAGTTCGAACCTCATTAGGTTAATGGGAAACAGTAAGAGCTAAAACGTTACGGAGGTAATTGACCGAAGGAACGTGCGTCAGCCACCATTCCGGGCGCCACTAAGACGCCCCGTGGACGCAAAGGGAATCTCCGAATACTCAGCTTCTGAAACAAATCGGGCCGCCCGCAGGCGGCCCGTCTGGTTTCTTAAGGTAGTTGCTGGAAGTGTTTAGTCTCCCGCAACTGGCTCAGCGATTTCCGGTTTGGTCTCCGGCGTTGTACCGTGTCCATTGCCGTTGCCGTTTGGCTTGGATAGCGCGCCCAGCGGGATGAACCCGTTCTCGGCCACTACCGGCTTCTCTTTCAGGACGACTTCGCGATAGAGAGACGCCATGCGTGCATTGTAGGCTGCGTCGTTCTTTTCAGGACCACGCGCCTCCGCTTTCGCGTCAGCCGTCTCTTTCTGTTTCGCATCGCGCGCCCGCACCTTCTCTTCGCGCGCGTTCTTTGCGATACCGCGGTTGTCGAGATCATGTTGTAGTTCCGTCGTGACCAGATCTTCGCGCAGCTTCAGGTAGTCGCTTGACTTGTCTTCCATCTTGACCTTTTTGCCGCCCGCGAAGATCTCGTGCCGTCCATGCTCCTCGTACCACTTGGTAAGCGTGGCCGTCATGTGCATCTTCTCGATGATGTTCCGCCACCCTACGCCTGTGTTGTAGGCGCAGAACGAAATTTCACCTTCCTGCGTGGCATACGGGATGATGCATTGCTCGGTGCGGCGGAAGTCGTAGTTGAACAGATCCTGGAACCACATGCCTGCGATAAACAGGAAGTTCCAACGATCGTTCGTGCGGCGCTTCATCACGTCGTCGATCGTACGGTCCGGACCGACCTTGCCGTAGTTTTTTCCGGTTACATGATAGTTCTTGTCGAACTTCCTCAGCAGGTCCATCAACTTGAAGTGGGTCGGCGATTGGAACGGATCGTAGTTCTTCATCAGGCAAAGCGCCATTCCAACACCCGTCCAGAATTTCCCACGGGCAGCATCGTTGACCTTGGCAATGTCCTTCGCAAGCTGATCGCCGTGCAGGAAGGCAGTGACTGGCACAGCTTCCTTGGTTTCCTTGTCGATCATCACGGCCATGCCGGTTCCGCAATTCGGATGGCAGCCGCAACTTAGTTGGCCCCAATCGTTTTTCACGTCGTTGGCGTGCATCAGGTCAGCCCAATCGCTGAACGTTCCCATGAACGAAATCGGGAACCAGTCTCGGCTGGGCTCGCCGAGGCCCGTTTGATTCTTTACGTCATGCGCCAGATGGCTCAGGGTGTAACGCTGCGCCTGGCGGCGATCATCCGTGACCGCTTCGTCGCGGCCGGTGAAGCTCACAGGCTGGAATGACAAGAAGCTGATGGTCTTGGGATTGTCGAGGGCGAACTTGATGATGCGTCCGACCTGTTCGTTGTTGATGCCGTTGACGATCGTCACGACGGGAACGATCTCCACGCCCGCTTTGTGCAGATTCTCGATTGCCTTCAGTTTCACGTCGAAGAGGTTTCCGACAAGGCGATGCGCGTTGGCTGCGTTGCCAATACCATCAAACTGCAGGTAGGCGTAACGCATGCCGGCTTCAACGGCCTGCTGGCAGAATTCGAAGCTCTTCGCGAACTCGATGCCATTCGTGGCCGCCTGCACCGAGTTGTATCCAACCTTTCGTGCATAGCGGACTGCATCGAGGAAGTAGGGCGACAACGTCGGCTCGCCACCGGAGAACTGCACGCTCATCTGCCGGCGCGGCTTAATAGTGATCGCATTGTCGAGCATCGTCTTGATTTCTTCCCACGTGAGTTCGTGGACGAAGCCGACCTGGTTGGCATCCATGAAACACGGATCGCACATCATGTTGCAGCGGTTCGTAAGATCGATCGTGAGCACGGAGCCGCGGCCGTATTTCACCGTCGACGATCCGTGATGGTGCAGCTTTTCGTCATTGTGGGCAGCAATGTCGCGGCCCGGGAAGACATCCTCAAGATGCTTCGAGAATTCGGTGTCGATCGACATCACGTCTTCGAAGTGCCCGTGAATCGGGCAATCCTTCACCATCAGGATCTTGCCCTCGCGCTCGACGATGGTCGCCTTGATCTCGCCGACTTTCTCATTCATGAGAACTTCGTGCGGCAAATGGCCGTCGAGAATCTGCTGACGGATCTCGGGAACACACTTCGGACAGAGCGAATCGGTAGAACGGGGCCAACCAAGCGGCGGCTTGGACTTCTCGTACGACTTGAGCAAAGGCTTGTCGGACCACTTCGGCGTAGGCGACGGGTTGGGCTTGATTCGGTTCAAGCGGTCGAACACAACCCACGTGCCCTGGGCGGCGGCAACGGCAACTTTCTCCACGTACTTTATCGGCTTGCGCATGATCGCTATTTGGCTCCTGGCTTCTGGCATTTCGCCAAAGCTTTTGGCTAGTGCTGCATCTTCATTGGGATCGCACTTTACTGCTACAAATAGTGCTTTCCCTCAGACTGCAATTTAGTTTCGCCTTCGCTTTGGATGAACCTGAGAAACTCCCTCACCCAAAAACTTGTGGCACTTCCAGGAAATAGTTTGCCTGAGACCTTGGCTCATACACTTTTCCCTAGGAATTTGGTTATCGCTATCCTACTGAAACTGCAAAAGCAGACGCATCTCTATCCCAACGAATGGTGCAAATTTGAGGTTCAGTGGCGATTTAAAGGATTCTATGGAGTTAAGTTATTGAAAGTAAAGGGGTGGAATATCAGAAGTGAACAATATTTGCAGCGAACGGAAAGGGGCGCGAAGGGACAATTCCAATGTGGAGCATCATAGCTTAAGGGTAATAACCACCAGCACGCTGTTGATGCCTTGATAAGCCTTCGCCACGTTGGCATTCGTTCCGCACAATTGTTTTGGGGCTCTTCACCACTTCGACCCTAAAGCTGACGACGTTTCCTAGACCCATGAAAACTCTTCGCCCACGCCACAGGCACGCTGTGGAGCCATGACAACTCCGCGAGAGCGCGATTACAATTTGGGTAGAGCCCCCCAAAGGAACTTGCCTCCTGCCTCCTCCGAAACTGAGGAGGGCTGGCCGCTGTGGATCGACAGTGAAGGCGAGTTACGGTGAACATTTCTTGACGCGATATTGTCGGATTCAGTGCGCGTTCGTGGTGTCTGTACTGGTGTATGGCTCGGTCATGCCGGCGTTTGCACAGGATGTGAAGACGATCGCCTCGGCAGTCGATGCGCATTACAACCACCTCCGATCTCTGCAGGCCGAGTTCACCGAGTTGTATCGCGGGTCGGGGATGGAGCGGAATGAGGCAGGAACAGTTTGGTTGAAAAAACCAGGCAAGATGCGATGGGAATACCGTTCTCCAAAGGAGAAGCTCTTTGTGAGCAACGGGAAAGACGCGTGGTTTTATGTCCCGGAAGACCGTCAGGCTCGCAAGGAGTCCGCGAAGAAGCTTGAGGACATTCGATCTCCGCTTGCGTTTTTGTTGGGTAAGACGAAGTTGGAGAAGGAGTTGAAAGGACTGTCGATTGCAACCGACCTCAGTGCTTTGCAGCCTGGAAATGTCGTTCTCCGCGGGGTCCCGCAAGGTCTAAGTGATCAAGTCAACGAAGTGGTCCTCGAAGTGACCCCGGAACATCGGCTTGCGCGGATCGTGTTGGAGGATGTGGACGGGGCCTCAACGGAGTACCGATTTTCCGATCAGAAAGAAGATGTCTCGGTTTCGGATTCGCGTTTTGCTTTCAAACCTCCGGCGGGGACCGAGATTGCAGAGGGAGCGCTGGCGCAGTAGTGGTCGAACCTCAAAGAGCGCAACCGGCAAGTTCCTTGCGGCGAAAGATTACCGCATTTTGATACATGCTCTTCTGGTTACTTGCGTACTTGGTTTTGCATGCGGAGTAGCGGTTCGGCTGGCTTAGAATTGGAAGTTGGAGTGTTAGACTTGGCGATACGATATAAATTGGGAAAAATCTGAAGAAATAGCGGCAAATGGCTGAATTTGTAGTCAAAATTGCGGACGATCGTGGGCGCGTGCAACAGCAGGTGGAGCACGGCTATTCTGAGGCCGAGGTACGCGACCGCTTTTCATCCCAAGGTTATCTGGTTTACTGGGTTAAGCCGCAAGGTTTGATGGCCGGCGGCCTTAAACGGCGCCGCCGAAAACTGAAGCAGGATGTGTTCCTGGTCTTCAATCAGCAATTCCTTACCCTGATCCGTGCGGGACTTCCGATTCTCAATTCACTTGAGCTTCTGATCAAGCGGCAGAAAAATCCGCAGTTAAAGCAGATTCTGGAGAATGTCCGCGACCGGGTGAAAGGCGGAGAGTTACTGTCCGATGCTTTTGCAGCACAAGGCATCATTCCGAAGATCTATACCACCACGCTGATGGCTGGTGAAAAGAGTGGCAACATCGACGAAGTACTCACGCGCTATATCAGCTTCCAGCGCCTGGCAATGACCTTCCGCAAAAAGCTCTTCGTGTCGTTGATCTATCCGACGTTGCTGGTCACTGTGGTCATGATCATGGTGACATTTCTGTTCACCTACGTAGTGCCGAAGTTCGCGGACTTGTTCAACAGTCTCGATGCAAAGCTGCCAGCAATCACCGTCTTCATGCTTGCGGTGGGAACGAACGCGCAGAAATATGCACCCTTCGTTTTCGTAGGCCTCGTAGTGGCCGGGTTTGTGCTCTGGAGGTGGAAGGAAACCGATCGGGGCGCGGATCGTATTGACCGGGCAATTCTGAGTTTGCCTCTGCTCGGCGATATCCGATTGAAGCATCAGGTAGCAAGTTTCTCGCGAATGCTTTCGACGCTGCTGCAGGGTGGACTGCCACTGGTGCCCTCGATGGAAACGGCTGGCGGCTCTATGAGCAGCCGGCGCATCCTAAAAGGGGTTATGCGCGCCGGCGTCCGCGTCCGGGAAGGACAGGGTCTCGCTCCGAGCCTCGAGGAACAGAAGATTTTTCCCGAGCTCGCGGTGGAGATGATCGAGGTCGGCGAGTCAACCGGGGCGCTTCCCGCCATGTTGAATTCAGTGGCCGAATTTTATGAAGAAGATGTGCAAACGGCCTTGGGAGCGGCGATGGCACTGATCGAACCGCTGATCCTTATTATCATGGCCATTTTTGTTGGCGGCGTGCTGATTTCGCTGTATTTGCCGATCTTTACGTTGGGTGTGCACTAAGGGTCTGAGATCAAAAGAACAAGCTGAAAGGGACTAGCGGTCGCAGTGGCAAAAATTCAGGTTTCGCGGTCTAGGGAATTGGGGTAGTGGATGGCAACGGCGGATAAAAAATCACTTTTTGTAGGTGGCGGGAATGGTGGACAGATCGTGTCCACGGGAAATCCCATCACCGACCTCGAGCGGGCACAGGACGTAGCGCGGCGGTATCGTTGCGAGTTTGTCGACCTCACTGATTTTCAGCTTCACCATGATCTGTTCAAGAAGATCTCGCCAGACCTGATGTTCCGCTACAAGTTTGTCCCGTTGGAGGAGACCGCGGACGGCCGCCTCGCCATTGCTATCGCCGATCCCAGCCAGCTGATGATGATCGACGAGATCAGCCTCCTTCTGCAGAAGCGCATTGTGACCAAGGTCGCAACGCTGAGGCAGATCGACGACATTCTCAAAAAAACCGAGCAGTCCCAGCGCGTTCTGGAAGAAGCCAGCGAAGGCTTCACCATCATCCGGGAGGACGAAAACACCGGTGTGGAAGAGACGCTGACCATCGACAAGCTCACGGCTGGAGGCGATACCAGCCCTATCATCCGCCTGGTCGATACCACGATTTTCACGGCATTGCAGCGACGAGCTTCGGATATTCACATTGAAACTCGGGACGACTCGGTCGTCATTAAGTTCCGTATCGACGGCGTGCTGACGCAGGCCATGCCTCCGATCGGCAAAGAGCATCACTCGACCGTTATCTCCCGTATCAAGGTCATGAGCGAGCTCGACATCTCGGAGCGCCGCGTCCCGCAGGACGGCCGTTTCCGCGTGAAGTACAACGGGCGCGCGATCGACTTCCGCGTCTCGATCATGCCATCGATTCACGGAGAAGACGCGGTGCTCCGCGTCCTCGATAAAGAATCGATGAGCGAGAAGTTTCGTACGCTGACGCTTGATGTCGTCGGCTTCGATGAAGACGATCTGCGCCGTTTCCGCCGCTACATCAAGGAACCGTACGGCATGGTGCTGGTCACAGGACCGACGGGCAGCGGCAAAACGACTACTTTGTACGCCGCGGTCAACGAGATCAAGACCGACGAAGACAAGATCATCACCATTGAAGATCCGGTCGAGTACCAGTTGCGCGGCATTACGCAGATTCCAGTGAACGAAAAGAAGGGTCTTACGTTCGCGCGCGGATTGCGTTCCATCCTGCGTCATGACCCCGACAAGATCATGGTCGGCGAAATCCGCGACTCGGAAACCGCACAGATCGCCATTCAGTCCGCGCTGACCGGACACTTGGTGTTCACTACCGTTCACGCCAACAACGTTGTCGACGTGATCGGCCGTTTCCTGAATATGGGCGTGGAACCATACAACTTTGTCTCAGCCCTGAACTGCATTCTGGCGCAGCGACTGGTGCGATTGATCTGCGACTCCTGCCGGACGGAAGTGCACTATGCGCCGGACGTTCTGGAAGCCAGCGGGTTGGATCCAGCGCAGTGGGGCAAGGTTCCGCTTTACGAAGGTCCTGGCTGCATTGAGTGCGCTGGCACTGGGTTCCGGGGACGGACTGCAATTCACGAACTCCTCGATTTGAGCGACCGCATCCGCGAGATGATTTTGGCGAAAAAGCCGACATCCGAGATCCGGCGCGCGGCGCGGGATGAGGGTATGCGGTTCCTGCGCGAGTCGGCGCTCGATAAGGTTCGCCTGGGTATGACCACGCTGAAGGAAATCAACAAGGTTACGTTTATCGAGACGATGCGGTAGGCTTAGTTTCAGGCTTCAGAGTGCCAAGCAGTCGGGACTTTGAAGCTCTGAAGCCTGCCGATCTAAGTTCCCATTCAGCTATTGCAAATCTTCTGGATACAAGTTCTGATTTAAAGGATTTCTCTCAAGGGCGCTTTCGGAATGAGTCCAACTTCAAACACACCTCGGCCAAAACTGGCCTGCGAGATTGCCGCAGATCGAGTACTGGCGGGGCGCGTCGTCGAGAGCGGAGGCGGCCTTGAGGCTTGCGCAGCTCGAGAGCTGGCGCCAGGAAGCGTGATTCCCGACCTTGTCGAGAACAATTTGAGGCAGCGGGAAGCGGTGCGTTCTGGAATCGAAGAATCCCTGGGAAGCGTCGCGGGGCGTTCGCGCGACGTCATTGCAATCGTTCCTGACGCAGCTGTGCGGGTAATGCTGGTTGAGTTCGACACTCTGCCTTCTGATCACGAAGAGGCCCTCGGAGTGGTGCGGTTTCGTTTGAAAAAATCACTTCCCTTCGATGTTGAGAAGGCAAAAGTTTCGTACCACGCTCAGAAGGTCAACGACGAAGTACGGGTAGTGGCAGCTGTGGCGCTGGGCTCAGTGATCGAGGACTACGAGACCGCTTTCCGCGACGCTGGATTTAATCCAGGCGTCGTGTTGCCGTCGACCTTGGCAGCAATCGGCGCGGCGAATGCGAAGAAGCCCACGCTGGTGATCAAGGTGGACGCACACACGACGAGCATCGCGATCCTGAGTGACGATCAGCTCCAACTGTTCCGTACTCTGGAGAACGCACGCGGCGTAACCATTAATGGTGAGCAACTGGCGGAAGAAGTTTACCCGTCAGTGGTGTTTTTCCAGGACACCTATCATTTGAATATCGAGCAGATTTATGTGGCGGGATTGCCGGAGTCCGGCGGGGCGGCTCCCGCATTGAAAGCGCAGACCGGCGCTGATGTTCAGGAACTGATTTCGTCTGGACAATTGGGCGTTGCATCCGCGGGCTCAGTTCCCCGCTGGAGAATGGCAGGAGTGGTGGGAGCATTGATCTCCTGAAGATATTCCAGTTCGGTTACAACCGATCTCAATGAGACTTGATATCAATCTCGCGAGCCAGCCGTACGAAGATGCGCGGCAATTCTGGATGCGCTGGGGTGCGGCTCTGGGTGCGGTTGTCCTAGTGACGCTGATCCTTCTGACGCTCGATATTACCGGCTGGATGAATGCACGCCGGGATCGGGCCTCGATCTCGCAGGAACGGGCGATGATCGCGAAACGCGATCAGACTCGCGCCACGGCCGAGGCATTTCTGAATCGCCCGGAAAATCGCACGACTCGTGACGAATCGCAATTTTTGAATGAAGTCATCGAGCGTAAGGCTTTCTCGTGGACGAAGGTGCTGGAAAGCCTGGAAAAAGTGATGCCGCCGAGAGTGCACGTGGTCGCCATCAATCCCGAATTGGATGAAGATAACCAGCTGGCCCTGAAGATGCGAGTGGCTGGAGACTCGCGGGACCGGGCGATTGAACTGGCAAGGCGCATGGAGCAGTCCAGGAGATTTTCCCAAACTGCCATCACCACTGAGGGTCATGTGAATTCTCAGACTGGCGACACCGAGCAGGTCGATATCGTCGCGGTCTACATTCCTGAACCACTGGGCACGGCCGAATCGCAGCCTGCGACGAAACCAGCGTCAAAAGAAGAGAAGCCGACGAAATCCTGTCAAAGCGAAGACACAAAAAACGGCAGTAAAGCACTGATGCCTGATTTACGACAAACACGGAAGCAGTTGAAGTTGGCTATCGGTATTCTTGCCGTCGTCGACGTGCTGGCTTTGCTGATTTATTTCTCTCCGCTGGTTGGTTCAGCCGAGAGCCGCAGGATGCAGATGAGCCAACTGCAGGCCGAATTGACCTCCAAAACCCGACTGGTTGCGCCTTTGCAGGATCTTCCCCACAAAGTTGAGACCGCAAACAGGCAAATTTCGGATTTCTACAAAAACCGGCTGCCCGCCCAGAGTTCGCAGATTGCGACCGAGTTCGGAAAACTGGCAGCAGCAAACGGAGTTACCATCGAGCAGGGCAAATACAAGTTGAAGGATGAACAGCCAGGCAATCTCCAACCGATGGAGATGGAATATGATCTCTCGGGGAATTACACGGCGCTGGCAAAGTTCATTAATGCGCTGGAGCGCGACGAAATGTTCTTCATCATCAAGAGTGTGACTCTTGGCGGAGAACCGCACGGGACAGTGAAGCTGAACCTGAAGCTTGATACTTATTTGAAGGCGGCGTCTTAAGTGCAACTAGGACTGGAAAACAAGAAGAAGGCGACATGGGCGGCCGTCCTCGGCTTGGTGGCTGTGCTCATCTTCGCGTACCAGTTCATTCCCTTCTTCACGGAATCTTCGACGCCTGCCTCGAACGCGCAGGCAGCAGCGCCGACTGCGACTCGTCCCGCCGCTCGCGGGAAGACCAAGCCAGGAAAGAAAGTAAAGGTGGAGAGTCTCGACCCCACCTTGAAACTTGATTTGTTGGCGATGAGTGAGCGGACTGAATATCAAGGGACCGGCCGGAACATTTTCGTGTCACAAGCGGAAGACATTCCGATTCCGATCGCTTCGGCGCGAATGGATAAGCCGAAAGAGCCTGCTCCGGTGCACTATGTTACTCCTGCTGTGCCGGCGCCGACTCCCATTCCCTTGAAGTTTTACGGGTTCGCCAGTTCACCGGGAGAACCCAAGAAAATCTTCTTGAAACTGAATGACGATGTTTTCGTGGCAGGAGAAGGCGAAATCGTCGACCGCCGATACAAGGTCATTCGCATTACGAACACGTCCGTGGAAATTCAGGACGTGGTGAACAGCGGGCCTCCGCAAAGCATTCCACTCACGCAAGGGTGATTCTGGAATTCAGCGATTGCGTCGTTGGGCGAACTGGAACATCGAGATCAATATCAGCACCTCCAATGCGCTTCCCTTCTCACTTGCGACGTTCCTCCTCACAGAGTGAGGGCGGATACGTCATGCTCATGCTGCTGTTGACGATGGCGCTCATGGTTATTTTTGCGGCGATCATCGTTCCTTCCGTCACATTCAATATCAAGCGTGATCGCGAAGAAGAAATGGTCCATCGCGGAGTACAGTATTCGCGCGCGATCCGCGCGTACTACAAGAAGTTCAATCGTTACCCGATGAAGATCGAGGATCTGGAGAATTCGAACCAGATGCGGTTCCTCCGCAAGCGATATAAGGATCCGCTAACGGGAAAAGATTTTAAGTTGCTGCATTTTGGCGAAGCCAAGATGTCGATGAATGCTCTCGGCGGGGCGGGTATCGCGGGTGCCGCGGCGTTGGCTCAGAACGGCAAGCTGAATACAGCTGGGGGGCTGGGCCAGGTCTCAGCGGTCTTAGGAGCGGCCGCTGCCGTCGGAGCAAGCGCAAATTCTCCCTTTGTCCAGAACGCTCAGGCGCCCGACCAGACCGCTGCCGGAACACCGACCGGTACAGACCCGAACTCTCAAAACGCATCGGACCCGTCGAATCCTAACTCGCCGGCTCCGGGAAACAATCTGAACGGAAATTCCGGCGATAAGTTATCGAACACGACATTCGGCGGCGCACCAATCGTCGGAGTCGCCAGCCTTAGTAAGGAACGAACGATTCGCGAATTCGACAAGAAGAAGAAGTATGACGAATGGCAATTCGTCTATGACCCCACATTCGATCGCGGCTTTTTGATCACGACTCCGTATCAGCCGTCCCTGCAGCAGTTCGGAATGCAAGGAACTACGAATCTGAACGGTCAGAATGGCCAGCCTGGAACCAACAACGGTTTCGGGAACAGTTTCGGAAATTCGCCGTCGCCGATGCAGAACAATCCGACGTCGCCAGTCGGAGGATATGGGAATCCCAGTCCAAGCCAGCCGCAGAATCCGCCTCAGCAGCAGTAAATCCACCATCTATCGCACGTCTACCCAAACATTGTCGCAAAACAAACGGCCTCATGTTCGCGATGAGGCCGTTCGATATTCGAGCGGTTGTTCGCGCTATACGCTGAACGAAGATCCGCACCCGCAGGTGCTCTTCACATTCGGATTCTCAAATTTGAAACCTGCACCTTCCAGGGTCTCGACGTAGTCGACTATGCAGCCATTCAGATACATCACCGACGTCGCGTCGACATAGACCTTGAGGCCTTCCATGTCAAAGGTCTTATCCATCATTCCGGCGCCATTTTCGAATTGCATCGAATAGGAGAAACCGGAGCATCCACCGCCCACGACCCCAATTCGCAAGCCGGCAGGCACCGGAGTCTGCTGAGACATAATTTCTTTCACCTTGGTGACAGCGTTGCTCGTCAGCGTGACGGGTGCGGATTTCTTGACTTCGGGGACGGTTGTCGTTGTCGTTGCCATTCGTATCTCCTTGGCTTTAAAGCTGTTCGATTATAGCAGATGTATTTTTCCTCAATGCAACGGATGTTTGCAGATCTGAGGAATTTGTCTACTGGTTTGATGCCAAATAATGATTTCCGGTCGCAATGTTGTCGAGTCTGTAACGGGTTCTGAACACAAGCGTTTATCAGACGCCGGGGCTTGCCAACGGGGCTATAATGGCGGCGTTAAGGCCTTCCCCAGTTGGTTGCGAGGTTCTGGCCCGCCTCGCGCTGCCACGTGGATCGCCGCTGCGCTGGGTTGTACCCTTGCCGAGGTGGCATATGACGATGATGATTGTAGGGAGTGTATTTGGGCTCTTCGCGGTTGGTCTGATCGTTCTCCTCATTTACAAGAGCACCCTCACGATGCACGAGGATGATCAACTGTTTCTAGACAGCAGCAATTCGCACATGCAGGAAGAACAAACCGAGCTTTTGACGAAGGTGAACCGTCTGACGATTCCGGTTCGCATCTTCAGCATCGGCTCTGGAGTCTTTCTGTTGGTGCTGGTTGCGATGCTGATATACCAGAAACTCAACGAAGTTCAGTAGAGACATCAGCGCGGGCTCGCAAACGCTGGGTTCGATGATGGGGTTAGAGTGGGCGGCCTACGATCAAGGCTAGTGGGCGCCCCTTCAATCCCAGAGGCGAGTTGACGTGCATTTTTGGGGCCCCGTTTGCGCGCCAAAAATGGTCGGTATGAGCTCTGAGTCGAGCCATGAGCCTCATCTTCCAGCAACCATCATCGGAAAATATTGCAAGCGAGTCCATTCGTCGCGATCTAAGATCACTTAGACGGTGTCTATCCCTTGCAATGGTAAACCTTCGGACGAGTTAGTAAGCTAATACTGGGACGGGCAACTTTTGGGCAATAACCACATTCCTAAGGCGGGAGTGTCCCGGCAATGCATGCATCCCAAGCGGTGGAAGTAACGCCCGACTCCGGAAGCCCCCAGCAGGTGTCAAACGCACCGGGCGATCCACCTGACCGTAAAGCGCTACCTCCCAAGGTGCGCATCTGGATTGCCCTGGTCGCGGTTCTGGTCATCGGACTGATTGCGCTTTTAGCCACGCGCCATCAACCCCCGGCATCAACGAACACACCTCTCTCCGCTGCAAATAGCGCAGCTCAGGTTCTACGTCTCAAGGGCACCACTGAGGCCGTGCAATCTCAAGCGATCCTTGCCCCGCAGCTCGCGACCCAGCAGGTTCCTACCTTGACCATCATTCACCTGATCCGCGGAGGGTCTCGCGTGAGGAAAGGTGACCTGCTCGCCGAATTCGACCGCCAGGCGCAGATGCGAGACTTCATCGACAAGCAGGCGGAATATCAGAAGCTGGTCGATCAGGTTGCAGAGGAGGAAGCGAAAGAAGTCGCCGCCAAGGCGAAAGATCAAACGGAATTGAAGGCGGCCGAGAACAATCTGCGAAAGACAGAACTGGAAGTCCAGAAAGACGAGGTCGTTTCACGGATCGATGCGGAGAAGAATCAGGAAAGCCTGGAGGAAGCCAAGGCCACATACACCCAACTTAAGGAAACTTTTGAGCTGAAACGGACGGCTGCCCGGGCGGCGATTCGCATTCTCGAAATCCAGCGCGATCGTATGCAGCAGACTATGAATCATGCCCAGGCGAATGCTTCGCTAATGCAAATTCGGGCCCCCATCGCAGGCGTGGCAGTGCCGAATAACATCTGGAAACAAGGTTCGATGGGAGAAGTGCAGGAGGGAGATCAAGTGGAGCCCGGCACTCCCTTCATGCAAGTGGTGAATCCTGAAATCATGCAGGTGCGCGTAGAGGCCAACCAGCAGGATTACCCACGCCTGCAGATAGGGCAGACCGGAAAAGTCCACATTGATGCCTATCCGGACCTGGTTCTGCCGGGCAAAGTCGAGGTGATCGCTCCGATTGGCGAGCACGGCAGCTTTTCCGACAAACTTCGGTTCTTCGCGGTGATCATTGCAGTCGAGGGCAACAATCCGAAGCTGATGCCCGACCTTTCTGCGGCAGTCGACATCGACATTGGCGGAAGGGGCACTACAGAAACCGCCGCCGGTGGTCCTCAATGAAAACCAGATTGGTACAGCTTTGGATCCGGCGAAGAGTTCTGATGACAACCATCGTCGTTCTCGCTGCGACGGGTCTGGTGGCCGGCGCAGTGCGCTTGACCAGGAGAGGACCGGGTGTACCGACGTTCGTGGTAAACCGCGGAGAATTTCTCGATTCACTGCAGTTTCGCGGTGAGGTGAAAGCGCTGAAGTCGCTCACGATCAGCGCTCCCGCCGAGGCGGGCGACCTGCAAATCATAAAGCTCAGTGCGCAGGGTGCGGCGGTTAAACCGAACGACGTCGTGGTCGATTTCGACAAAACAAAAACTGAGCAGGATCTGGCGCAATTCCGCTCCGCATGGAAGTCGGCTGAAGCCACGATTGACCAGGCGCGTGCACAGGCCAAGCTCGCAGAAGAAGAGGACACAACAGCCGTGATGAAGGCGCGGTTCGATGTCGAGACCGCGAAGCTAGAAGCCAGCAAGCAGGAAATCGTTTCTCGGATAGAGGGCGAAGAAGCAAAGCTGAAGCTGGCGGATGCGGAGCAGAAGTTACGCGAGGCGGAGGCAAAACAATCGTCCGACAAGGCGCTTCACGGAGCGACTGTCGAGAACACGCGGCAGGCCAGCGGAAAAGCTCAATATGATATGCGACGGGCGGAACAAGCCTTGGCGAAGATGACATTGCGGGCACCGTCGGCCGGAAACATCAATTTATTACAGCATTGGGCGGGATCGGGCATGGCTCCCTACCACGAGGGAGATAAAGCGTGGCCAGGGGCTGCGATCGCTGAGCTTCCTGATCCGGCGACATTGCGCGTAACCGCGCGTGTCGACGAAACCGAGCGTGGCCGGCTTTCAGCCCAACTGCCCGTAACAGTGCAGTTGAATGCCATACCGGATCGGCAGTTTACTGGCCACATCGAACACATCAGCGCCATTGCAGGCGTGGATTTTTCCGGTGGATGGCCATTCCCCCGCAACTTCAGCGTCGAAATTGTTCTCGATCAGAGCGACTCTCGCTTCCAACCTGGAATCACAGGGCAGGTTACGGTTACGGTAGATCGCGTGCCCGACGCGATCAGCATTCCAGTCCAGGCTTTGTTTCAGAAATCCGGACGCAATGTGGCCTATGTGTGGTCCAACGCCCAATTTGAAGAACGCGTCTTGGATGTGGGACGAAGAAGCGGAGACAAGATCCTGGTCGCCAAAGGACTGAAAGACGGAGAGAAGGTAGCCCTACAGGATCCCACTTCCAAGGAGTAGTACACGCAATGAAGCGGAGACGAACAATCGTATGGACGATCGCAGCGGTAACACTCTGTCTGCTGGTCGGCGTACTCGCCTCAGCGCTCCGCAAGTCGCCAACCGCCACCGCTGGCGATGTTCCTACCACGCTCGTGAAGCGCGGGGATTTGGAGATTAACGTATTCGCGACAGGTGAACTCCGTGCCAAGCATTCGGAATCTATGACGGCGCCGCCAATCGGCGGTGGCTTGCTCGAAATCACCAAGCTGTTGCACACAGGGACCCGCGTCAAAAAAGGCGATCTGGTAATGGAATTCGATCCCAGCGAGCAACAGTACAAGGTCGAGCAGAGCCGTTCCGAATTGTTGCAGGCCGATCAGGAAATCACGAAAGCCAAAGCTGATGCTGCGGTGGTCACGGCGAAAGATAAGGTGGAACTCCTGAAAGCTCGTTTCGACGTGCGGCGTGCCGAACTTGAGGTTCAGAAGAATGAATTAGTGAGTTCAATCGATGCGCGAAAGAATGAT
The DNA here is from genome assembly GCA_963801895.1 of uncultured Acidobacteriota bacterium. Lineage (GTDB taxonomy): Bacteria > Acidobacteriota > Terriglobia > Terriglobales > Acidobacteriaceae > Sulfotelmatobacter. The sequence goes on from CAWDGM010000001.1 coordinate 261,550, forward strand.
CTCGCTCTTGAACAAGCGAAGCGTGTATTGGCGGAAGTCGAACAGGATGTGCAATCGCGAAGCGCTTCCGGGAAGGCGACCATCGCCCTCGCCGAAGAAAAGCGGATCAAATCGAAGTTAACCATGGAGCAGGCTCAGGAGAACATCCGTAAAATGCGGGTCTTCGCCCCGATCGATGGCCTGGTGGCTTTGGAAAAAAACGAGCGGTCGGCAGGAGGCATGTTTTTCGGCGGAATGACATTGCCTGAATACCGGCAGGGTGACAAGGTGGAAGCAGGCGCTACGGTCGGAAAGGTGATCGACCCCGGCGAGATCGAGTGTGTAGCAAAGCTCGTCGAACTTGATCGCAACAATGTCAAAGAAGGGCAGGCAGTCGACATTGATCTCGATGCCCTCCACGGACCTCTGTTACCTGGCAAGGTGAAATCGCTGGGCGGAAACGCCGATCGGGAAGGTTGGGGATTTGATAACAACGGCACGAAATTTGAAGCTGTCATCTCGCTCGATCGTGGGGACTCCCGGTTGCGCCCGGGACTTACGGCTCAAGTAATCATTCATGGGGAATCGCAGAAAAATGTGCTCTACCTGCCCCGACAGGCCGTCGCCACGAAGGAAAGCAAGCGAGTGGTTTATGTGAGAAACGGCAGCAGCTTTGAACCGCGCGAAGTGAAGATTCACGGTCAGAGTGAAAGCCGCGTCGCGCTGGAAGGTGTGGCGGCGGGAACCGAAGTCGCAATGATCGATCCGACCGCACCCAGAAAGTCGACGAATGCGGGAACAGAAGTCCCTGGCGGGGGAGGGCAGCCGTAGTGTCCGCGTCCGCATTCGCAAATCCCATCCGCGCGCTCCGTGCGTCCCAGCAGTGGCTTCCCGATCTTCAACTCGGGTTCCAGAATCTTCTGCTCCACCGCCTGCGTACTGCCCTGACCATGATGGGCATGATTTTTGGCGTCGCTGCTGTAGTTTCCATGCTCTCCATCGGAGCCGGCGCCCGGCAAAGAGTGATGGCCTTCATTGAGCAGATGGGAGTACACAACCTAATCGTTGAAGCGAAAGAGTCGCTGGACTTCCGGGCGACGAGTAAGATTCGACAACTTTCGCCCGGGCTGACCTTCCAAGACTACCGTGTCATCCGAGATGACGTCGGCGAAATTGTTGCGGGTACGCCGCGAAAGCGAATGATGGCTTCGAAGACGATTCCCAGGTCGCAACAGGATCCACCGTCCGTGTACGGCGTCGATCCGGTCTACCAGAAGATCGCTGGGCTGCATGTGCTGGAAGGACGATTTTTTTCCGATCAGGAGGAATCGCAAGGTGCGTCCGTGTGTGTACTCGGCGCCGCGGCGCGGACAAGTTTATTCGGCAGCGCAGATGTGCTCGGTCAATATGTGAAGGCGAACGAACAGTGGTTTCGTGTCATCGGCGTCGCATCCCCGCAACTGAGTTCGCAGCAGGATGTCGCGGGCGTCCCCACCCAGGATCTCAATAACATCGTGTACGTGCCGCTGCATTCTGCGATCCTCCGGCTTGAAGATTCTTACAGCTTTCAGCGGGACGAAATCGACGGCATCTATCTAACTCTGCGGGATGATGCCAACATGAGCTCAGTCGCCCAGTTGGTGCGATCGATTCTCGATTCTTCGCATCACTCCGCGGGAGACTTCAGCGTAATCGTCCCTGCAGAATTGTTGGCCGAACAAAAGCGCACCGAGCGACTATTCAACGCAGTCATGGTCGCGATCGCTTCGATTTCATTGCTTGTCGGCGGAATCGGAATCATGAATATCATGCTGGCCAGCATCCTGGAACGTACCCGGGAAATCGGTGTCCGGCGTGCCGTGGGTGCGCGCCAGTCGGACATCATCCGCCAATTTGTCGTTGAGGCCGTGCTGATTTCTTTCGTGGGTGGCACTTTCGGGATTGTGTTCGGATTTGCCATGTCCAGACTTATTGCGTGGCTTGCCGGATGGTCGACGATTGTCACGGCGACGTCCATCGTTCTGGCTTTTCTGGTTTCGATCACCGTTGGACTGGTATTTGGTATCTATCCGGCGGTGAAGGCGGCACGTCTAGATCCAGTGGAAGCGATCCGCTACGAGTAGTGCGACAAGATCTTCGAGGGACGAGTCACTACAACTTGGAGGATTTGAGGAATGAGAAATACTCGCCTGGGCCTGGTGGTCTGTCTTGGGATGCTCTTCGTTCCTGCCCTGTTCGCGCAGAACGGCGAGGCTTACGGGGATCTGATGACGTCCCGCACTCGCTCCAACCGCTTGGACACTCCAGAGCTGCTCCGGAAATATCTTGTAGATGGAAAGCTCCAACTGAGTGTGCAGGATGCTGTGGTCCTAACGCTGGAAAACAACAGCCTCGTCCGAGTGCAGGAGACGCAGGTTGAGTCATCCAAGTTCGATTTGCTGGCCGCGCATGCGCCCTTCGACCCGTTCATTCATAGCCAGAACTTAATCACGAGCTCAGTATCGCCGCCATTTCAATTCCTGCAGTCCACAGGCGGCAACACCTTCAATTTCAATTTCAAAGACACCCTGAAGACTCTAGAGGTTGATTACGGGCAAAGGTTCTCGACCGGAACAGAAGTGCAGGCAGGGCTGAGCACCACCGTCGATTCGACAAATATCCCGCTGGGCTTTTTCAATCCATTTACGACTTCGAGCCTGAATTTCCAATTTACTCAACCGCTTCTGCGAAACGGATGGTTCGCTGCGAATCGTGGGCCGGTCATTATCGCGCGCCGCAATCTGCAAATATCTCAATCCACGTTTGCCGCACTGGTGAATGACAACATCCTGACTGCCGTGCAGCAATACTGGGCCATCGTCGAAGCTAAAGGAAATCTTGATGTCGCTCGATCGTCAATGGACGCAGCGGAAGCTACGTACAAACTGAACAAGCGCCAATTGGAGCTCGGCGCCCTCCCGCCGCTGGATATCTATCGATCCGAATCTCAGCTGGCATCTCGCCGCGTCCAGGTAATTCAGAGTGAATACGCCTTGAAGCAGGCAGAGGATGCCTTTCGCGTAACGATTGGTGCCGACCAGGACCCCTATTTTCAAGCGCTGGACATTCAACTCACCGAAAAAGCAGAACCAGAGGGTGAATTGCGCACGATCGATGCCGCAACTGCTCTGCAGGCTGCGATGACCAAGCGGCCCGAGTTTGACGCGGCGCGAGCAGCGTTGGCGAGAGACGAAACTCAGATTCGCGTGGCGAAAAATCATCTGCTTCCGCAACTGGATCTCACGGGCTCGTATTCAAGTACCGGACTCGGCGGAAGCGGACTCGATCAAATCGGTCAACCCATTTCAAGTTCATGGTTACGGCAGACGTTTGGTTTCAATTATCCGGTTTACAACGCGCAATTGACACTGAACCTGCCATTGAAAAACCGGCTTGCAAAAGCTGAGATGGGAACGGCATTGGTCGCACGGCGCAGTGACTTGTACGGCGAGAGACGAATACGCGAGCAGGTCCTACTCGATGTCAGCAATGCTGTGCATCTGCTTGAGCAAGCCAGGCTGAGTATCGTCGCAGGGAAAGAAGCGCTCGATCTTGCCCGGAAGACGCTGGCGGCCGAACAGCGAAAATACGAATTGGGTTCCAGCACGACCTTTTTTGTCTTGGAGGCCCAAACAGAAATGGCCGCCGCGGAGCAAAGCCTTTTGCAGGCGGAGGTTGGATATCGACTGGCTGTGGCCACTGTGGATCACGCGACCGGCGAAATGCTGGAGCCTTATCATTTGCAGATCGCGCAACTGACGCATTGAGTGGCGCGCGGTGGCGGTTCGAATCTCTCAATCCACTTGCATTTTAAGCAATTTAACGGTTCACAAGATTCCAATCCTTGAACACTCCTTAACTTGAGCCTGTTTCCGCTGTGGGGCACGGTCTTCAGTAACGAGGCGATGTGATCGCCATCACATTTTTGAATGCATCTGTACTGCGAGTATTAGAGAGTTCTTAAGTTGAGAAGGGGATGTAACGATATGCAGTCCCACACGGAGAAACATCAGCCAAGATGCGTAGTCGCGCATGACGTAGTAAATAAGCTTTCGGCCATCATCGGTTTCTGTGATTTGTTGAAAGAGAGGGTGGAGGAACATGACGCGGAATGCGCGAAGAGGCTAGGACTCATTCACGACTTGGCTCAGTCGGCGGCGAAGGAGCTGGTCGAACACCAGAATCAGCGGCCGGCCACCGTCCATCCGATGGAGCCGCTTGAGAAACTTGTTGTTTAGATGACTGCCTTGCCAGGTTGTACCCCTCTTGCTCGTCCGCAACAACGAACACGGATTCCAAAATTCTGCATGCCGCTAGTTTGGTTCATTGTCTTCTAATAGATTAGACTTCGATGCGCAACGTGGCAGCATTTTGTAGCGTCACGTAGATGAGCGGATCGCCAACGTGGGCTTTGTTGGCCCTCTCGTATGCGTATAAATCGCACCTACAAGCTATGTCACGTGTGAGACCAGGTGTCTCTGGCACGGAGGAGAAATCTGATGTCGTTTCGCCAATGGCTTCAGCATTTTTCGTTCTTCTAATCGCATCTTCTTCAGGATACGCACAAGAGCCTGCTTACCTGAATCCGAGCCTTTCGCCGCAGGAACGCGCCCACGATCTTGTGAGCCGCATGACGCTCGATGAGAAAGCCGCGCAGCTCGAAGACTACGCCACTGCGATCCCGCGGCTCGGAGATTCCCGACTACCAGACCTGGAACGAGGCTCTGCACGGTGTGGCACGGGCCGGCTACGTCACCGTCTTTCCCCAAGCTATCGGCATGGCCGCCACTTGGAATCCGGCGACGATCCACATGATGGGCGACACCATCAGCCAGGAAGCGCGCGCCAAATACAACCAGGCACAGCGCGAAGGCAATCACCGCATCTTCTTCGGGCTTACCTTCTGGTCGCCGAACATCAACATCTTCCGCGACCCACGCTGGGGCCGCGGCCAAGAGACCTACGGCGAGGATCCGTTCCTGACCGGCCGCATGGGCAGCGCCTTCATCGGGGGCGTGCAGGGCCCTGACCTGAATCACCTCCGCGCCGTGGCCACCAGCAAGCACTTCGCCGTACACTCCGGCCCTGAGTCTTCGCGCCACACCGTCAATATCGATCCCACGCCGCGCGATCTCGAAGAGACCTACCTGCCCGCCTTTCGCGCCACCGTCACCGACGGCAAGGTGCAGTCTGTGATGTGCGCCTACAACTCCATCGATCAGTTCCCCGCCTGCGCCAACAAGATGCTTCTTCAGGAGCACCTGCGCAAGGCTTGGGGCTTCAAGGGCTTCGTCGTCTCCGACTGCGGCGCCATCGTCGACGTTTACAACGGGCACAAGAAAGCCGCCGACATCGAGGGCGCCTCGGCCATGTCTCTCCAGGCCGGCACCGACCTTTCCTGCAGCATCTGGTCTGCCGGGTTCAACACGCTTGGCCAACGCCGTGCGCCGCGGTCTGGCCACCGAAGCCGAGGTAACCGCCGCTGCCGAGCGCCTCTACACCGCGCGCTTTCAGCTTGGACTGTTCGACCCGCAGGGCTCGAATCCTCTGGACAAGATTCCGTTTACGGATGTGGCTTCAGATGCGAATCGTGCCAAGGCTCTCAAGGCCGCCGAGGAGAGCATCGTGCTGCTCAAAAATGACGGAACGCTGCCGCTGAAGGGTTCGGCGAAGCGCATCGCAGTCGTCGGCCCCACCGCCGATCTGCTGGCCTCCATCCTCGGCAACTACGTGGGTACACCCGTGCAGCCGGTCACGCCGCTCGACGGCATGCTGGCTGACAAGAGTCGCGAGGTTTTCTACGCGCAGGGCTCCAGTCTGGCTGCGGGCTTCGCGGTCCCTGTTCCGCGCACGGTCTTCGACATCAAGAAAGGCCTGAAAACCGAGTTCTTCGCAACGCCTGACTGGACAGGGCGTCCCAGTTGCCGTGACGACGGAGCCCGCCGTCCAAGCCGACTGGGAAAATGCCAAGCCTGCGCCGCAAGTGGAAACCGTCAACTACTCAGTCCGCTGGTCGGGCACCATCACCGCACCAGCCGCTGGTCACTACGTCTTCACGCTCGACCCCGCAGACAGTTTTCCGTACTCGCCCAAGGAGTCGTACCGAATGATCATCGATGGCAAGGTTCTCGGCGAGGGCTCACTACGCCAGCATGTTGACATCTCGGCTATGGGCAACTTCAAAGCCACGCAGGGAGCCTCGCCCACCGCGCCGCCGGTGATGGACTTCCCGAACCCGCCGTCGATCCCTTATGACTTCGCCGATACCAAGCCGCACACGTTCGCGCTCGAGTACTCGCACTCCGGCGACCGTGCCGGCGGCGGCGTCACGCTCAAGTGGGAAGCACCCGCGCAGGCCCAGCTCGACGAGGCGGTGGACCAGGCGAAGCAGGCCGATGTGGTCGTTGCTTTCGTCGGCCTCTCGCCCCATCTGGAGGGCGAGGAGATGCGCATCAAGATTGACGGTTTCAGTGGCGGAGACCGCACCAGCATCGACCTGCCCTCGTCACAGCAGAAGTTGCTGGAAGCGATCGCAGCCACCGGCAAGCCGCTCGTCGTGGTGCTGCACAGCGGTAGTGCCGTAGCGCTCAGATGGGCCAAGGATCACGCGAACGCAATCCTCGCGGCCTGGTATCCCGGCGGCGAGGGCGGTGCCGCGATCCGCCACACTCTCGACGGAACGAACAATCCCGCCGGCCGATTGCCTGTGACCTTCTATGCAGGCATTGACGACCTGCCGGCCTTCACCGAGTACTCGATGAAGAACCGTACATATCGCTACTACACCGGCAAACCGCTGTGGGGCTTCGGCTACGGACTGAGTTACACGAAGTTCACTTACGGTCCAGTGAAGCTATCGGCTGAGTCGTTGAAAGCCGGCGATCCTATCACGGCAACAGTCACCGTAACCAATACGGGCACTGTGGTCGGTGACGAGGTGGTCGAGGCATACCTGAAGACGCCACAAACCGACGGGCCTCGTCACTCGCTGGTAGCGTTTGAGCGCGTGAACCTGACGGCGGGCGAGAGCAAGCAGGTGACGCTCAAGATCGATCCGCGGTCGTTGTCAAGCGTCGACGACCGGGGCAATCGATCGGTCCTCGCAGGCAAATATTCGTTGGCCGTGGGTGGGGCACAGCCGGAAGAGACCCAGGCAAAGTCGGAGGTGGACTTCACGGTGAATGGAACCGCAGCGCTGCCAAAGTAAGACTTTTTGACGACAGTGTCAGTTCCGGGCAGTTGTTGTAACTCAGACGATTGTGTGGCATACGTTCTGTACGCGCCTTGGTGAGCAGGGGCGTCAGCGTTCGAGATTCAGAAGCTTGCTGGCCACAGTAGCATCGTGATCACACAGCGCGATGTCCACCCGTCGCCTGATTCGGTGGAAAAGGCGTAACGCGCATGGAAGCTGTGGCAAAATAGAACTCGTGCGGCCATGGCGGAATTGGCAGACGCAGCAGACTTAGGATCTGCCGGGTAAAACCGTGGGGGTTCAAGTCCCTCTGGCCGCACCATGAGAACGTTTTTCTCCCAGTTCGAAGTTCTTCCTTCGCGTATTTTTCAATCAGATCTCCTTGATAAAAGCATCCACATCAGAGATTTCTCCACCGCGAACATCGTTGGGTACAATCCAGCCACTCACGGATGGAATATTCCAACTGGGCAGCTTGAAGGAACCGAAATCCTGATGGCATAGGCCAAGGCAGTGTCCAGTGTGGATTGATTTCCGCCGCTCCCCGCGCTAAGACTTCGGACAGTCTGATTCGGGATGGGAAGCTTAATAGACTCATCGATTGGTTTCATGCTCGCGAGCGATTGCCTGAGAGCAGACGCTGTGGAGTGCAGAATCGATGCCTTGCTCAACCCAACGTTCATGATGGGCATGTTGAGCGTTCGGCTCTTCTCGTCCCATTGGGGCGCTCTGAATTTGAAGAACCGTCGCCTTATCGTTTCCGTCTGCCGATTTCTTTCTGGACGGTATCGGGCAATATTTTCACAGGAATCCCTTCAATTCTGGTTACTTCGCGCAACTCCCGTTCATATTGCACATCAAGCGGCAGGCATCCCGCGGGCATGGTGGCGCGCGCCTCCTTCACTCGGTAGAGCTTGATCACAATGTTGCTCAGCTTGGCCGCTAGTAAGTTTTCTGCCGGTACGCGCACGTCATAGTCATAGCTTTTCAGCTCGTACATGTGGTGCTTGTGCTCTTCGAGCGGCCCATCCGGATTCACGAAAGAACGAAACACACCCAGGTCTGGGATCGAGTCCAGATGCAACCTGTTCTCGCCTTCTGTGACTTCGTAGGCATAGTTACCCTGCAGCATGGACGGCTGCACCAACGTGCTTCTGACGAAATGACTTGCAACGACAGAGGCCTCTCCCTCTTCATCTACGTGGATGCGCAGGCGCACATATCCTTCGCCGGGCGAGGGTGTGGTCCGCAACCCGGTCTGGTCCGGAAAACGCTCCTCAGCGGCTGGTGGCCGGGCGGAGCGCTTCTCTGGCGCGGCTTTGGCGACCTTGGCTTTGAGCCGCATTTTTCCCCCGATGCGCTTCGCCGCAGGAGCAATCTTGCCCTTAAGTGGGCCTTTTCCCTTCAAGGGTGAAGAAGGGGCATCCGATGCTGGTTTTGCAGGTGCCAATTTCTCTGACATTTTGATCCCTTTCACCAATTCCGGCCGTATCGATAGTTATGGATCCAGCGATAGTAAATTTTCGTAAGCGTGAAGTTGGGATTGCCACTGATCATCCCGAACCAATCGCGATTGTGGACGAACAAATCAGGCTTGCCCGTGCTGCGGCGAAATGGCCTGAATGTATTGCCCTGGAAATTGCACGGCTCGAAGCGATCGACGGAACCCAGGTTCCATTCTCCCACCCAGTCTCCGATGAAATCGGCCGTGAGTGAGTTTCCGCTTGAAACCATCCTGCCAAGGTATTCCGTCGCCCAGTCCTCGAAATTCCAGGCGAACAGGTCCGTTCTGCCGTCTCCATTGATGTCCGCTGGGAAGAATTGGTCGTGGCGGGCCATGCCACCCCATCCCGGAACGTCGCCATCATAACGATGTGCCATTTGCAATCCCGTTCCGGTCGAAGCAAACATCCCCAGGTAAGGCATGCTCCAATCGTCTCCGTTGAAAATGTAGAGATCAGACTTCCCATCTCCGTTGAAATCTCCGACATAAAGCTGATCGTGGCGCGCGAGCCCACCCCAGCCGGGAATATCACCGTCGTAGCGTGCCGTCATTTGCAGGCTGCTTCCCGTGGACGCAAACATTCCTACATATGCCATGCTCCAATCGTCGCCGTTGAAGATGAAGAGATCAGCCTTTCCTCCGCCGCTATAATCGCCGACGAAAAGCTTGTCATTCTTTGCCAACCCGCCCCAGCCCGGAATATCTCCATCGAAACGCTTGATGAACGTAAAGCTCGATCCATTTGAGCGCAGCATTCCGACGTAAGGCATCGACCAGTCGGCTCCGTTGAAGACGAAAAGGTCCTTCTTGCCGTTCCCGTCGAAGTCGCCGACGTAGAAGAGGTCATTCTTGGCGAAGCCTCCCCAACCCGGAATGTCGCCGTCGTAACGGGCGACCAGCTTCAGTCCACCGGTGCCATCATCAGCAAGCAACCCGAGGTACGGAATTGCCCAATCGACTCCGTTGAAAACGGCGACCTCATCTTTTCCGTCCCCGTTAAAGTCGGCGATAAAAAATTGATCGTTCTCCTGAAACTGCCATGAGCCTGGAACGATTCCCACGGCGCTAAAGGCAATGTCGAGCTGCAAACCGTTCGAGCGAAATGTCTGGATAGAATTTCCGCTGTGGACCAAAACATCGCTTCTGCCATCGCCGTTAAAGTCGCCTGAATAGCATTTGAGGAACGTGTGGCCCGTGTAGCTGTCATACTGCCGTTTGAACGAGGTATAACAAACAGGACAGTAAGGTGGCGTGTTGCTATTCATCCGGCAATTGATGACTGGGCGGTAGATGCCAGTGTTGTTGGTATTTGCGCCCTCAAACGTTCCCACATCCTGATTGTCATCCCAATCGGCAGGCTTGGTTCCCTGGTTATAGCCTACGCAGTTTCCGCTGCCAGTAGGAATTGGCGTCAGCGGATTGACGAAGTTCCCCCACTTCAGTGTCGAGCGATTGGTGTTGATGGTGAGATCTACGGAGCCGGGCTCGCCTGCAGTGTACGCTCCCGAATTGCAGTACTCGTCGGCCAGGCCGCCCAGTCCATGACCGAATTCATGCGCAATCACTGCCCAGCCATCACCCGTGGTGACATGTGCACGTCCATTGCCACCACAGCCACCGTATCCGGGCTCGTTGAGAATGATCAGGACGAAATTGTAGTCGGGTACCCACTTCTGAAGGGCGTTATCAATGGCAGTCTCCGTGTTGCTGCCATACTCCATCCAGCAGTGCGCCCACGAACCGCTGTAGATCATTCCGAGAGCCGTATTTTTGGGTGTGGTGGTGATGCTGCCGTCGGCATTGTAAGTCTTATGGCTTACGCCCGAATCATTGGATTCGAGGTTCACGCGGAAGATGTTCCATGCTGATGCGTCCTCATAAAAATAGTCGTGGCCAAATACGCCACCGAGGACAGAATCGGAGACCCAATTGTTGTAGGTAGTTTGGTCACCTGCTGTGAATCCATCGCCCAGAATTGCGAGATTCCGTTTTGCTCCCACCGGACCAGCACTGCGAATTTGGGTTACACTGTCTGCCATCTCGCGACCCTCCTTAGCGATTGCAACCCCAATCAATCAGCCCTGCACTTTCGCAAATATTCCAACTTCAGGGCTTGGCGATGCACACTCCCCTATCGTGTTCGCCAAAGCCTATTCGTTACATTCGGGCAGATTTTTCTTTGCATTGGGCCGATTCCTGTAGAAAAAAACAAAACTGGCATCGCCGAGTTTCGACGATGCCAGTGATGGAACAGGTGAGATCTACCCTGTGCGATCCGCTGCGCAGGGTTTTGATGATTGTTAACGCACGGTCAGCACTACGGACGTGGTCTGCTGCATTCCACTGGCGCTTCCGGTGACCGTCACAGTGTAGTTGCCGGCCGGAGTTCTCGGTCCCGGAATATGCGGAGCAGGCGTCGCAGCGCTGAAACCACTGCACGCCGTTTGCAACATACAGCCGGTAAATGCGAGAAACACGATTGCAACGGCAAGCATACGCCGCCGATTCGTGCCACCCATTCCTGCACCGCAGATAAACAGTCCAGGAATCAACAGAGCGAGCGCAAGCATGCCGCGCCCTGCTGAGCCGGAAGCCACGGTCGACGATCCGCTTGTGGTCAATGTTAGAGTTGCCGATCCGGCGCCCGCGCTCACAGAGATGTCAGCGATCGAACAACCGACCGCTGGCGTCACGACCGGTGAAACGCTGCACGTCAAGTTGACCGACGACGGATTGAATCCGCCAACCGGGGTGATAGTAATGGTGGAGTGAGCTGAAGCGCCCGCCACAACCGATGCCGGGGAGAGCGCCGAAGATGAGAGGCTGAAGCCGGATGCGGAGACAATCACAGTCTGCGCGCCCGACGTGCTGCCGTTGAAGTTGCTGTCGCCCGAGTAGACTGCGGTGAGACTGTGCGTGCCGGCAGTGAGAGCAATGGTCGAGAAGACCGCTACTCCGTTGCTGTTCACGCTCGCGTTGCCGATCTGCGTGCTTCCGTCCATGAAGGTCATAGTCCCGGTGATGAGGCTGGGGCTTCCGGAGGCAACAGTAGCAGTCAGGCTGACGCTTTGGTTGATGTTGGCCGCAGCGGGAGCCGCAGTCAACGAGGTCGTTGTATCTGCGTTCTGAACCACCAGGCTCAAAGCCGACGACACGCTTCCGATGAATTTCGAATCTCCGGAGTACGACGCCGTGATGGAGTGCGATCCAGCCGACAACGACGAGATGGACAATGACGCCGTACCGGCGGAAAGGTTCGCCTGTCCAAGAGTGTCGCTGCCGTCGGTGAAGGTAATGGTTCCAGTTGGAGTTCCGCTGGCCTGCGCGGCCACCGATGCGGTAAAGGTCACGGAGGCACCGAACACAGAGGGATTCAACGAGCTTGTGACTGTGGTCGTTGTGGGTAAAACAAATCCACCCGAAATGTTCAGCAGGACACTGACTCCGCCCACCGCCAGATCAGGTCGACCATCGCCGTTCAAATCGCCAGACGCAACACCAATTCCACTCGCTCCCAGCGAGAGGGGGGACCGGAAGGTTCCGTCGCCGTTGCCCAGCAAGAGGAGATTGCCAACGCCCGAGACAACATCCAGGTTATGATCGCCATTGAAATCACCCAGCAACACGGTTTGGACCCCGCCCATCACTGGAGTAAGCGTAGTCGTCGCCGCCTGGAAGGTCCCGTCACCATTGCCTAACAGCAATCCAACCACGCCACTCGGACAATTGTTCGTATCGCTGCATTGGTTTGTGACGACGACGTCAGCCTTTCCATCACCGTTCAAGTCACCAACTGCGACGGCAAAAGCGTAACCCCCGCCCGATCCATATGACACGGCCGGCTGGAAAGTCCCGTCGCCATTGCCAAGAAGAACAACAACGTTGCCGGTTGAACAGTCACCGCTGGTTGCGCACTGATTGGCTGCGACTAGGTCGGATTTGCCATCGCCATTCAAATCTGCGATCGCTATGGAAAATGCGTACTGTCCACCAGAGTTATAGGGGACGGCTGTCTGGAAAGAACCATCGCCGTTCCCGAGAAGCACGCTCAAGGACCCGTTCGTGCAATTGCTGTCACACTCGTTTGTCGTCACAATGTCGATTTTGCCATCGCCATTCACGTCGCCGGTCGCCAGCGAAAGCGTGTCCAATCCATTGGTGGAATATGCAGTTGCTGCCTGAAAGGTACCGTCGCCATTTCCCAATAGCACACTGATCGACGCGTTGCTGCAATTGCTCTGTGCGCACTCATTTGCGATGAGAAGGTCGAGTTTGCCGTCGCCATTGACATCTCCGGCGACAATAGCGAAGCTATCCTGTCCCGCGGAGTCGTACTGAACGGCCGGCTTGAATGTCCCATCCCCGTTACCGAGAAGGACACTCACTATGCCGGTGGAACACGAGTTATTGTTGTTGCACGCTTCGGTGACAAGAAGATCGAGTTTCCCATCTGCATCGACATCGGCCACGGCAACAGATAATGCGGCCCATCCGCCGGGATTATAGTTGGGTGCGCCCACCAGTGTTCCATCGCCGTTGCCCAGATAGACGCTGACGCCACCAGTAAGACAAGAATAGTTATTGACGCATTCATTCGCCATGACGACGTCGAGCTTGCCATCGCGATTGAGGTCCGTTACGGCGAGCGAAATGCCGGCGTACTGACCCGAAGTGTAGGCAAAAGCGGGCTGGAATGTAGCGTCCCCGTTCCCCAGCAGCACGCTCACAACTCCGCCGTCTTGCCACTGACCTCCCTGATCTGTCTGACTCGCCGCCAGTACATCGAGCTTGTCATCGCCATTGATATCGGCGAGCGCCACGCTGCGCGTATAGGTTCCACCAGAATTGAACATTGTCGACGCCTGAAACGTACCGTCACCATTGCCCAGCAACAGGCTTATCTGGCCAACCTGACAGTTGCTGTTGCTAAGGCAATTGTCGGCGAGAACAACGTCGGACTTGCCATCACCGTTGACATCACCGATGGCCAACGCCTGTGTACCTTGCCCGCCGGAAACATAGCTGACAGCAGTCTGGAATGAGCCGTCTCCATTGCCCAGCAGGACGCTCATCGAACCATTGGAACAGTTGTTGTCGGCACAATAGTTGGCTACGACGAGGTCTGCCTTGCCGTCGTTGTTGAGGTCTGCGGTAGCAACGAACCGAGAACTCTGGCCCGTTGTGTCGTAGGCCACCGCACTCTGGAAAGTACCGTCGCCGTTGTTGAGCATCACTCCGACAGAGCCGTTCGAGCAGTTGTTGTTGCTCGCACAGTTGTTCGTAACAACGATGTCTGCCTTCGCGTCACCGTTGACGTCCGCGAGCGCGACATACTGCGAACTTTGTCCACCTGATCCATAGGTAACCGGGGACTGGAGGGTGCCGTCGCCGTTGCTCATCAATACGCTTACGGACCCAGTAGAACAATCGTTGTTGTTGAGGCAGTTCGATGCGACGATCACATCGACTTTGCCATCTCCGTTTACATCACCCATCGCCACAGCAAGCGCATTTGTTCCGCCTGCCTGGTAGCTGATAGCGTTCGAGAAAGTCCCATCGCCTATACCTAATAACACGCTGACGGACCCGCTCCCGCAGTTGTTCGTGCCGCACTGGTCCGCAAGAACAAGGTCGGCGATCCCGTCGCCATTCAGATCTCCGGTTGCGACGGACCAGGTGTCCTGACCGGCAGAGTTGAAGTTCATAGCCGCAAGAAAAGTTGGGCTGGTGGATGGCGGAACGCCGCTTCCAAACGCATGCGCCTTATTTGCTTTTTGAGCTAGGTGTTTCAAAGCGGCATCAGCCGGAGTGACTGGGCCTCGCCGTGCGCTTCTATCTTGCGCCTTCGCGAGCACTGATGACCTGAACTGTGAGATCTGCGTTCCGCGCGCCATGCGGGGCGCTGATTGACCTGAAGCAAAAGTTGGACAGAATCTACAAACAAGAATTGCCGAGAAAACCAGAACCCGTGTGACGCGCTTCGAAAACATGAACATTAATCTCCCCGTTCGGCTTTGGATCAGAACCGGCACTACCCACTGACTGCCTCAAAATGCTGAGATGTGTGCTGGGATGGCCAGTTCTGAGATCGAGTCTGTTTAAGCACATTCGTGGCCAGTCGGTGCTTACTGACGTAACGCTGTCCAATCGTCAGGTGGAGCTATTTCGCCGGTATCTAGCGGATCTGCCCCGCTCATCGAGACGTAATCCACATCCGGAAAAGCGCGGAATTCCGAGGTGTCTCAAATCCAGAAACAGTGGCTAGGAACTAGACTTCAAGGGACGCCGATCTTTCGGGTTGAAAAGCCCGGAGTCCGGTACTTTAATGATCTCCGCTCACCCATCACAGGATCGAGATTCGGAGGAGGAGCATGCCCCGATATTTCCAGGAACTCCGCGTAGCATCCAGGCAACTGCGCAAGACTCCCGGCTTCACCGCGACGGTCGTCATAACTCTCGCGATCGGCATCGGAGCGACGACCGCGATCTTCTCGCTCATCGAAGGAATTCTCATGCGGCCCCTGCCGTTTCGCGATCCCGAGCGCCTCGTGTTGTTGGGAGACCATATCGGAGAAGGCGCACACACTCCGGTAACCGCGCGCGAGATCGGGACCTACTCGAACTTGACGAGCGCGTTCTCTTCAATGGGCGGATATATCGCTACAAGCTTTGAACTGTCGGGCGGTGCGACGCCAGAACAAGCGAATGCCGCGCGCTTCACAAGCGGCGTTTTCTCCACGCTCGGCGTCGAACCAATTGCTGGCCGGGTCTTTACACAGAAAGAAGAGGACTCCCACCTGCCGCTCGCAGTCATCAGCTATTCACTCTGGCTCACGCGCTACCACCTTGCGCCCGATGTTGTGGGAAGCACTATTCGTCTCGACCGCAATGCCTACTCCATCATCGGCGTGATGCCGCGCAGCTTCGATTTTCCTTTGGAGAATGGCCGGCTCGAACATACCCAGCTCTGGGTGCCAATGAGTTTCACGAAGGACGAGCTTTCTGAAGAGTCTGCCGGCTACTGGGGATACAACATCGTCGCCCGTCTCAAAGGTGGTGTCACGTTGACCCAGGCTGCCCAGGACGCCGATCGTGTTGCGCAGCAGATCATGCGCAACCTCCCGCCCTCTCAGTCTTCGATCCACATACGTGGGGACGTGATTCCCCTGCTGGAATACGACGTGTCCGAGGTTCGCCCACTCTTAAGGGCGCTATTTCTCGCGGTGTCGATCGTGTTGCTGATCGCGTGCGCAAACGTCGCCGGGTTGCTGATGGTCCGCGCCTATCGTCGCAGAACCGAATACGCTGTGAGATTGGCCCTGGGAGCGGGTTCGACGGCAATCATCCGTCAATCGGTTCTCGAAGGATTGATCGTCGGTACGACGGCGGGCGTGTTGGGACTCGCCTTGGCAACGCTTGCTATCCAGGCCGCTCTGGATCTCTTGCCTGAGTCCATGCCCCGCATCGAATCCGTCACAATCGACGCGGGCGTCGCTGCATTCGCGATCATCGTGGCTCTCGCGACCGGGATTTTATGCAGCCTGGCGCCGGCGCTGGCAGCGCTGCGCGCGAATCTCACCGAGACTCTAAAAGAAAATCCTCGCACTGCAACCGGAAGCGGAAGTCTTTCCTGGTTGAGGTCCACCCTGGTCGTTTCGGAAATTGCCGTGGCGTTGATCCTGCTGACCGCGGCAGGTGGGTTCCTGCGCAGCTTTGAAAAGATGCAAGCTGTTGAACCGGGATTTCGTCCCGACCATTTGGTCGTTGGTGGATATCAATTACCTGTTGCGCAAT
Source organism: uncultured Acidobacteriota bacterium (assembly GCA_963801895.1). GTDB lineage: Bacteria > Acidobacteriota > Terriglobia > Terriglobales > Acidobacteriaceae > Sulfotelmatobacter. The sequence goes on from CAWDGM010000001.1 coordinate 278,058, forward strand.
ATTCGACGAATACATCTGCGCAGGCTTTCCACCACTCTGTTGTCAGCCTGCTTTTGAGCAAACCCGGCGTGACAGCCGCAAGCATATCGAACTTCGTGCCCGCTACGGGGCTTACTGGAGGATCTGCATACACCCTCGAGGGTGAATCGGTGGCCTCGTGGAAATTCAGGCTGGCGCTGTTTACAACAACGTATGGCGATTTCTTCCCGACGATGGGGATTCCCCTCGTCGAGGGAAGATACTTTACAGCCGACGACCGCGCCAACTCCCCCCTCGTCATCATCGTGAATCAGTCTATGGCGAAGCACTGCTGGCCTGGCCAGAATGCCATCGGCAAGCGCCTGCACGCCGGCGGCCCCACGAAACCACTGCCTTGGGCAACTGTGATCGGAGTTGTTGCTAACGCGAAGACGGGATCACTTGATGAACCAGCAGACGACCAGTGGTATACACCGATCGAACAACCCGCGATCTTAGGCGGGAGTCCCGCCGGCGATCAACTCACCGAACCGGTGAGCGGATGGATCAGCTTTCGCTCGGCGCTTCCTACCGACCAGATGATTCAAACCTTGCGGTCGGCTGTGGCGTCCATCGATCCGATGCTGGCCTTGCAGCCGGTTCAGCCCATGACTGACATCGTGGCCAGCACGGAGGCTCCGCGAAAGTTCAATACAGATCTCATTGTGACGTTCGCAATCAGTGGCCTCCTGCTCTCGGTTACCGGACTCTACGCGCTGGTAGCATTTTCCGTTTCGACGCGCACAAACGAGATAGCGATCCGTATGGCGCTCGGCTCACAACGCGCCAGAATTGCGCGACTCATTCTGATTTCGGCAATGAGGCTGGCGCTGCTTGGATGCCTGTTGGGAGTGATTGGCTCGGTCGCCGTATCGCGCATCGTCAGCTCATTTCTTTTTCAAGTAAGTGCGACTGATCCAGCTATCTACATGGTAGGTGTACTGATCATGATGGCCGTTGCTCTCATCGCAACGGGAGTACCTGCAATCCGAGCTGCACTTGCAAATCCGCTGGACGCGTTACGATCAAACTGACTCCGAACGCAGTAGGAGAAGTACGTTTTGAAAGAAGAGATGATTGGCGTGTTGACTGATGACAAGAGCAATGGTTATGAAGAGATGGCAGAACAATTCATGGCACGCCGGAACCACACAATTGGTGTTGCGAATGTTCGGTCATGGAGTCGAACACTCGCTCCCGGCTCATCAATCCTCGACCTCGGATGTGGAAACGGGATTCCGATTTCAAAAGTGCTGATCGAGGAGGGATTCGACGTCTGGGGGATTGACGCTTCCGAGAAAATGATCTGTGCGTTTCGCTCGGAATTTCCTGGCATGCACGCGGAATGCTGTGCGGTGGAAGATTCAGAGCTATATCAGCATGAGTTCGACGGTGTGATCGCTTGGGGACTGATCTTCCTGCTGGCGCCGGAAATGCAACGGCACGTCATACATAAGATGGCAAAAAGTCTAAAGCCTCAAGGCAAATTTCTATTCACCGCACCTGAACAGGAGCATATGTGGATCGACGTGTTGACGCGGAGGAAATCGTTTTCGCTCGGGCGCGACAGTTATTTGCAAGTGTTGGCGGAAAATGGTCTCGCTCTCGACGGTGAACAGACCGATGAAGGAGACAACCACTACTACCTGTCTTCGAAAATCGAAGCAGTCTGAGTTTTTGGCGTCGCTCTCGAACCTCATCTCCTCCAGTGATTTTGCGTCTATGATGTCTGGTTTGGAGGAGCGATGGACGATCACGCGTTACTGCGCGAAGCGCTCGAAGAAGCTCGGACGGGCCTTCGAGAAGGCGGATTACCGATCGGCTCTGTGCTCGCAGACAAGAACGGGCGCATCGTGGCACGGGGCCACAACCTGAGAGTGCAGAAGGGCGATCCTACCGCGCATGCTGAGACCGTTTGCATCCGCAATGCCGGCAGAAGGCGTGACTGGAATGCGCTCACGCTCGTGAGCACCCTCAGCCCCTGCATCATGTGTACGGGTACGGCCTTGCTCTATCGGGTCAGCCGGATCATCATCGGAGAAAATCAGAACTTCATGGGGGCGGAGGACTTGCTTAGCCAGCGCGGGGTAGAGTTCAACGTCTTGCAGGATTCAGATTGCATTCTGATGATGGGCGACTTCATCCGCGATCATGCGGATCTTTGGAATGAAGACATCGGGGTGTAGTTTCGTGGTCAAAAAGGACAACTCAGCCCGTAGCCGGCTGATGGCGAGTCTGCTTTGAAGTCGCCGCGGCTTCTTTGGCGGCCGGAACCATCCTGAGATCCCACTTGCACAACGGACATCGGGTCGCCACCGAATACACCATTCGGCCGAATGCCACGCATTGAGTGTTGATGCAAGCTCTCATGATTCCGCCTCCTACCAGCGATGCAGCAGCTTGATTTCCATAAAACTAGCACGCCGCCGGTAGGTCTTCATGCTGCTTTTCTTTTGTGGTGCATCGATTTATTTTCTAGAGGAAAGTGCTTCCCGTGCACAAAATCGAACTGCCCGACGACGTGTACTAGGCGAGGCCCAGGCTACTGACCGCGGTATCGACGATTACCTTGCCGATCATCAGTGACGCCGTCGCTGCTGGCGATGGGACATTCAGCACATGTAGAACTTTTTCGGAAGTAACAAATTTGAAGTCGTCGACGAAAGATCCATCCGGGTTCAATGCTTGAGCCCGAACACCTGAACCGCCCGGGATCAGATCTCTTTCGCTGATTTCCGGAACCAGGCCTTGCAGCGATTTCACGAATGCCACCTTGGACAGTGAGCGATGCCACTCGTCCAACCCGCTACGCCAGTGTTTTCGAGCCATTCGCCAGAATCCGGAATAGGTAAGCGCAGACGCAAGATCCCGGATATTCACGTTGGTATGACGATAGCCTTCTCGCGCCAGCGCGAGTACGGCATTGGGTCCCGCATCGATGGTGCCAGAAATCCTGCGTGTGAAATGTACACCGAGAAACGGAAAGCGTGGATCCGGCACGGGGTAAATCAGTCCGCGCACGAGAGAAGCCCTCTCCGGCACAAGATCGTAATATTCGCCGCGAAATGGAATGATCCGTAGACCCGGCGCGTCGCCTGCCATTCGCGCGATGCGATCGCTGTGCAGACCGGCGCAGTTGATCAGGATCGATGTCGAGAAGGCGCCCCGCGGAGTTTCAACTACTATTTCATTCGTTGAGCGGCGGATTCCCTTGGCAGGTGCGCCTGTCAGAACCGCACCCCCAGCAGCCTCAATCAACTCAGCGTATTTCACGCAGACAAGCGCGTAATCCGTGATGCCCGTGGAGGGCACCACCAGCGCTCTCAAGCCCACTGCGTGCGGTTCGATCTCACGAAGCTCGCCGGCACCGATCAGTCGCAGACCAGTGAGGCCATTGGCCTGGCCTCGGACGCGCAATTCGTCGAGCCGGGGCATTTCCTCTTCTTTTGTAGCGACGATCACCTTCCCACAGACCTCGTGGGGAACCTTATGTTCGCGACAGAATTCCACCATCGCAGCAGCTCCCGCGACACATAGGCGCGCCTTCAATGATCCGGGCTTGTAGTACACGCCGGAGTGGATGACACCGCTGTTGTGTCCGCTCTGATGGTGAGCGACGCCGTCTTCTTTCTCGATCAGCAGAAGACGCGTGTGGGGAAACCGTCGGGTAATTTCGAGCGCGACGCCAAGTCCCACGGCGCCTCCGCCAATGATCAGAACGTCGTAAGCAGACTCGATCATGCCGATTGGTTTCGAGCGGGAGTTGCAACACAACAACGATTGCGGATCTCAGTTTACGATGAGCGTCACAACCGTGCTCTGGCCCGCATCTGGCGGCGTGCCGGCAGAGTTACCGGTAACCGTGACGTGATATGTAACCGGGTCGCTTGGCGGAGTTGTTCCACCGTTGCCTCCTCCGCCTGTGCTGACTCCTCCACAGGAAACTAGCAGAAACAGCGAGCAAATAAGGCTGAGGTTTGCCAAGACCTTGAGCCCTCGTCGTTCGCACCTAATGCGCTCTTTGACTCTTATCAACAAGACTGCGGGAAAGAGTGTCCAAAGCGGAAGGAGCAGGAGACTCACTCGCGGCTTCGCTGACGCACTCCTGCTCGCACTCGTCGAAATGCTCATGACGACGTTGATTGCGGAACGGCCAGGAATGATCGAGCCTGAAGGGCTGAACACGCACTGTGCCTGTGCGGGCAAGCCGGCTGTACATGCGAGCGTGACGGCGCCATCGAAGGACGCGCCGACCGCCTGAACGGAGAGGTTGTACGGCCCGCTTGTCTGCCCCGCTGTAACTGTCTGGCTTGACGTTGTGGACTTCACCAAAAAATCCTGGCCCAGCGTCATCGCGATGACGGTGGAGTGATTCGGTGCGCCCGTACTGTCCATTGTGTTGAGCTTGATATCGTAGGAACCCGCGGTTGCATCGTTTGGCACATTGATCGTCACGCTCACATTCGCAGTGCCGCCGCTGATAAGAGAGATTTGGTTTGCCGGAGAAATCACGCACATCGCCGCGGGAAGAGCGGTGGGATCGCATGTAACGTCGATTTTGCCGCTGTAGGAGAATACGGATGCCAGCTTCAGCGTAGCTGTGACCTGCGCCCCTGGAGTCGCGGCCAAAGTCGACGGAGCGGAAACTGTGTAGTCGCCGACATTGAATGGGACAGCGAGAGTGTGCACGACTGAACCTGAAGTCCCGGAGATCGAAAGAGAGTACGATCCGGCCGCGAAATTGGTCCCGTTGATCGTCAATGTCGCCGTGGTTGGAAAGGAATTCACCGACGATGGACTAATGCTGCAGCTTCCGGGCCCAAATGTGTTCGGGCACTTCAAGTTCACACTCCCGACGAAGCCATCTTGCGAAGCAATCGAGATAGGACCGCTTACTCCAGTGCTACCAGCGTTGATTTGAGGAAATGCCGACGGCTCGCTAAGGACGAAGTCCGGGTTCGCAATGACGTTGAGCGTGAAAGACGTCGTAAGGGTTGAAGGTGCACCGGTCGTCGTTGCTTGAATCGTCACCGCTGAGCTGCCCGTATCGCTCTCCCCGGGCACTGAAACGGCGGCTGTCATGCTCACCAGCGCACCGGCAGTGGGCCAAACTGGGCCGGACGGGGTCAGAGTGCAAACCGCGTTCGGAATGACTGTTGCACAGGACACGGTCACGGGTTGGCTGAACGATCCGGCAGCCGTTACTTTGAAGCTGACTGGGGGAGAAGTACTTCCCCGCCCTACTGTAACGCTTGGCGGAGAAGGATTGGTGAGTCCGAAACCGATCAGATGCACGCTCACCGGAAAAATATGAGTGATGTGCTTGGAGTCTGATCCCGCAGCTTGCACGTTGAAGTTGTAATCGCCAGACGCACCTCCCACGGTGACGCTAAATGGAGTCTTGGAGCCCGGCGTCAGAGAAGCCGGCGAGGGTGAGCATGTGCCCGGTGGGCTCGTAGTTCCCGCGACACAATTCAGAGTCACCGAACTGGCATAACCGTTCTGTGCGGTGATGGTGCCATTCAAGCTGGCGGACTGTCCCGCGAAGACTGTCAGTGGTGAGTTCGAAACCGTCAACTGGAAATCCGGAGTGATGACAAGGTTGAACTGCCACATTCCCCGACCGTATGTGGAGGCCCGAAGCAGTTGCTGTCCACCGGAAGCAAAAACGCCCAAGGAAGTCACCGCGACATTCGGCAGAAACCCCGCCTGATTCGTGCTCGGGTTCGGGCCCAACTCCGCCCAATTTGGCGTCGAGGTTGAGCTCGCGAAAACTCCGACATCCGTCGCCACATAGACCTGTGACATCGGTGGATAAACGACGACGGCGTTCACTGGCGAATCGGGAAGATTCGCGGTGAAGTCGATCCAAGTCGCTCCTGCATTCGTCGTTTTCCAAACATGACCAGTTCCACCAGTGAATCCCATGATCGTGACGTAGGCGGTATATCCAGTCGCGTCGGAAGAATCAGTAGCAACGCTCGATATCGGAAACTGATTTGGATTGATGTTGCCCTGAGGACCATTGTCGGTAACGTCGGCAAAGGCCGGCGCTCCGGCTGATGCGTCGGTCGAAACCCAAACACGGCCTCCGGAAGGCGTGTTCAACGGCCCGTCCAGCGGACCAAAACCGTCTGTGGTGGTATAGATCAGACTGGACCCATCGTTGTTGGTCAATCCTGCAGTCGCTAGCGCCCTCACTTTATTTACTTCACTTCCCGAGCAGGTGCCGGAGCCCAGGGTGTCGAAGTTAGGACTCAGCGCCGTAAACGCTCCACCCATGCGTGAACCACGCCACACTCGACATGTACCGACGAGCATCGCGCTGGAAGAATGCGGATCGAGAACAAAGGGAAAATGAAATCCTCCATCATCCCCGCCGAGGGTATTGCTAGTAACGACGAAATCAAAATCGCCATTTCTGCAGTTCACCCCGCTCGAACAAAGCTGAATGCCAAGGCCACCCGGCGGCACGTCTGGATTCGACGCGTACCAGTTTGCCGGCGCTGTGGGATCGATCGCATTCCATGCCCCATCGCCCCCAAGAACGTTGACCCAACTGAAGTTAGTGGTGGCTTGCTTGGTCGCTGGCGACCCGTTGCCTTGAGCGCCTCCAAAGATCGTATTCAAATCGGTGGGATGCTGCGAAAATCCGACGAACTGCGTCATCGACCCGAGATTCTGATTAAGGTCATCGAACTGGTTCACTCCCGAACATGAGCCGGTGTTGAGGCCCGTGTATCCGTCGAGCGCGCGATAGATTCCACCGTCATTGGCGAAATAGATCAGGGCATTGCCGGAATCCGACCCTGTCGATGGGATTGTCGAGGCGATGGCATGCTGCGCCGGATGGACGTGCGCGGGTGCCGCGATGGGAGAACATCCATACGCGTGCGTGAGGTTCATGAAAGGAGTCGCGGAGCAGTCTGGATTGATCGACGAGATCGTGCACTTGTAAATATTGATAGCGCCCGCGTACAGATCCGTAACGTCGACGTTCGGTAGTGCAAGCAGTTCAAGGTTGTACGACCCTTGTTCCACGCCACAACTTTCGACATCCCCACAGTTGGCGATGCCCACACTCGAAATCGCACTCCAAGATGCGCCGCTGTTCACGCTCTTCCAGATGCCGCGGTCAACAGCCGTTCCATCGGCTGCGAGGGATATATACCAGGCGTACATCTCGTTGCGCCCAGGAACGACGGCGATCTGGCCGCGGTAAATCGGGCATGCGTAGTTGTTGGATAAGGACTGCGCTGGGCAGGCCGCCGTACTGAGTGTCAGTCCTCCGGGTTGATTCGTAAGCCGGGTCCACGTGACGCCATCCGGCGAGGAGTAAAAGCCGTGGTATCGCACCGAAGCAAAGAATTTCCCGGCCGCTGCGTTATACACCACGGAACTCGCCGAAGTTGCATCGGTCGCTCCACCGGGATCGTTCAGAGCGTTATAAGTCCACGTCAGGCCCGCATCACGGGACGTGTAGAGGCCACGCAGCGTAGTAGGTGAGATGGCTCCGTCGATCAAGCCCTCAGCCGTAGTCGCCATGGCGACAACGACCGTGCTCCACTGTCCGGGCGTAGTGTTGAAGGCAATACGTGCACCTCCAAGTCCGCTGAGTGAGAGCGATCCGTTGTTAGCCGTGGAGATCACAGCCCACGAATTTCCGGCGTCCGTTGAGCGCAGAATCCCGAGACCGAAATAAGAGTCGCCCGAATTGTTCGCCTCTCCGGTCGCGGCAAGAATCACCGACTTTGAAGGATCTGCGTTCCCCGGCTGGATGGCGATCGCCCCAATGGATAAAGTGGCCTGAGTGTCGGCGACGGGAGTCCATGTGACACTATCAGCATTGGGATTGGCCGCGTTCGTAGATTTCCAGATTCCACTTTGCGCGCCACCGATGTAGATTGTGTTTCCGGTTGAATCCGCTGGATCGATCGCGATCGCCGTCGCTCGCCCTGAGACCTGGTGGTAGTCCTGCGTTCCGTTGCCGGAAGCATCAGAGGCGAGCGGCATAGGACCGAGCGGCACCCAGGTACCCGACGACATTGAGACCTGGCCAGTCGCTTCGTCGGCGGTCAAAGCGGATGCGCGTTGCGCCCGCAAACGCAGCTTGGCCTGAAAAGCGCGCCGATGCATCTCTGCCGCCGGCAGGGCACCTGCATTGCGTCCATGGTGGAACCACTCGTTCCGTCTTTTCCTGTACTGCGCATCAGGAGCGATCGAACGTCTTTGTCCCGCGATCTGATTTAGGGTCTGGGCTTGAGCAGAGAAGTCACAACCACAACCTACAAATAGTAGTAGCAAGGCTTGGAGAGATAGCCGTAGTCCTGCGCGCCGGTTGACGTCACGGGACAGTATGGAAAGCGAGGGTTGTTCAGGCAATCCAAAACGACTGACCCGAGGCGAGAGGAAGCCCACTTTGGGAAAGTCGATTTAGGGCGTCGGCCGTCACTGGAATCGTCCACCTCGCGGCGTGATTGACGTCGACAAGATTTCTGCATTTAGTCCAATCTTCGCGAGATGTGTCTCGACAAGGCGTTTAGTTTTTCACTATCGAACCGACGAGGATCGAGAAAGAGAGTACCGAAGGTCCCGCGCCGCTGAGTGCTGCACCCAACACTCCTTGCGTGGGTTTCAACACCTGAAGTGCCGGAAGCAGAGGACAAAGTTTCGCACGGTACGGCTGGTGGATGCGATCCTCAAGTGCCGAGTGCAACAACTCTGGCCTACCTTGGATGAATGCTGCGAGCAGCAGCATGGAGTTCTGTATGTTGGTCACGGCATCCGCGCGGGAATACTGCGCCGGAAGCACGCGGCGCGCTTCCTCAGTTGAGAGGCTGTGATCTGGAATAGCAAGAAGGAGCGGCCACTTCCCTTTTGGGCGCAGGTTGACCACCTGGGCTTCTGCTTCGCCTGACATGCGTGCAACCGTGAGTCCACCCATCCAGCAGGCGGAAGCGTTATCCGGATGGTGTTCGCGGCGCGAAGCCTCTCCGATGACCTGGGAATCATTCCAGCGAAGACTTCCGAAGTGCACAGCCAGCGCGATTCCCGCCAGCCGCGCTGCGGCGGACGAGCCGCAACCCTTACCGATCGGGATCTCATTGTTGATTTGCAGCCGAAGCGGCACGACTTTCCGGCCGGAGGACTCAATTACTTCGCGGTAGGTATCGAGGATGAGATGGTTCTCAAGCGAACGGCAAATCGATTCGTCACGCCCGGTCGCGGCAATGGCAAACTCATCCGCGGCTCGTGCGTCGATGTTGATGCGAAAGTCCATCGCCAGCGCGGCAGCATCGAAGGCGGGACCGAGATTGGCAGAAGTCGCGGGCAGCGAAAGGCGGAAGGCTCCAGGCATAACAACTTTCGCCTTCGACAATCTGGAACGCTTACTCCTTTTCGGCATGTTCGAGTGTCCGCATGACCGCATCCAGCGTCGGATCGAGGACGATCGGCGGACGTCGTAACGAATTGAGCGCCGCATCAGATGACTTGAACATCTCGCCGCGATGGAAGTCGATGGTAAAATCCGGATCCTTCAACAAGTTGCCCGTCAGGATGAGCACGACGGTTTCGTTCGATTTTACGGAGCCTTGCTGCAGCAACTTCTTCAGTCCCGCGAGTGTAACTGCGGACGCCGGTTCACACCCAATTCCTTCCGCGCCAATCTCAGCCTTTGCCTGCGCGATTTCAGTTTCCGTCACCTGCTCGCACGCACCCTCGGTCGCTTCCAGCACGTGCACCGCTTTTTTCCACGATGCCGGATTACCGATGCGAATCGCGGTGGCCCGCGTCTCCGCAGAAACACTGATCAACCGTTTCCCGGCCGCTTCACGCAGCGTCCTCACCAAGGCATTCGCCCCTTCGGCCTGAATCACCGAGAGTTTGGGCATGCGTGATACCAGGCCAAGCTCGCGCATCTCCACCAATGCCTTGCCGATGGCGGAGCTATTTCCCAGATTTCCGCCGGGAACGATGATGTGGTCTGGAACCTCCCAGTCGAATTGTTCCAGCAGTTCGAGCGCGAGCGTCTTCTGGCCTTCCAGTCGAAAGGGATTGATCGAATTCAACTGGTACACGGGAGCTTGCAACACCAACTCCTGCAACAAACGGAGACAACCGTCAAAATCCGTTCGCAGTTGACAGGTCACAGCCCCATAGTCGAGCGCTTGGGAGAGTTTGCTCCATGAAATCTTTCCCTCCGGAACAAGCACCAGGCTGCGCAAGCCGCCACGCGCGGCAAAGGCGGCCATCGATGCGGAAGTATTCCCCGTCGACGCGCAAGCAACCCAGCGAAATCCCGCTTGCCGCGCAAACGTCGCGGCCACTGTCATCCCCGTGTCTTTGAACGATCCCGTTGGATTCATGCCCTGATGCTTCGCATACAGACGCGGAACACCTGTAATACGAGCACAGCGCGGCAGCTCATAAAGAGGAGTATTCCCCTCGCGCAAAGTGATCGGCGGATGATCTTTGTCGAGTGGCGGTAGCAGATCGCGGAAACGCCACACTCCGCTTAGGTCAACCGCTTCCAGCGAGAGGCGTCGCTCGCGCCAGAGCCTCTTCAGCTTTTCAGCGTCGGGTGCTGTACTTTTCCACGCAGGGTAGGTGATCTCCAGCAAATCTCCGCACCGGGCGCAACGGAAATTCTGCGCGGCAGCGTTCGTTAGATCACCACAGGCAATGCAGCGAAAATTGAACTCTGAGGAACGCACGCCTGGCGCCGAAGTGGAGAGCGGAGACATGAAACTCCGACTAATTCTCTTCCCGCAAATAGTGGTCCGTTTTGTTAATCCAGTCTGCGCGCGGCGGAGTAAAGACATCCAGGTCCACCGTATCCTCCATCGCCTCAGCTTTGTGAGGCATGTTGGAAGGAATGCAAAGCACCTCGCCCGCACGGACTGTGATTTCTTTTCCGTCGATGGAAAATTTTAGCGCGCCTTCGACGATATAAGTCAGTTGCTCGTTGTGATGGCTGTGCAGGGGAACGATGCATCCCTTCTTCAACAGCACCCGAGCCAGCATGATTTCCTGGCCCACTACGAACTGCCGCTGCAGAAGTGGATTCAGATCTTCGAGCGGGATCATATGCCACGGGATGTACTGCAACTCGGATTTGGGTGCGGCATGCTTGGTGAGAATACGTTCTGCCCTTTGGGCCTTCTGCTTGACGCTGCTGCTGGGTTTCGTCTTTTTCGACTTTGGCATGAATTCGATTTTCCGTTTCACTGTTTGCTGGCTCTTTTGCTAGACGCCTTCTAGAATGCGGACGTCCCTTTTTACATCGCCCAAGACTTTCATCGCCTCTTTGTACTCCGGGCTCTCGTAGGCAGCGATGGCGTCGTTCACGCTGTCAAATTCAACGACTACGGAACGCTCGGATATTCCCGCTTCGTAAGCCTTCACTGCCGTTCCTCGCGACAGGAACCGTCCCCTGTGCGCTTGCACCACGGGGGTCGCAAGCTTGACGTAGTCAGGCATAACGGCAGGGTTTGAAATTGAATGATAAAAAGTGATCCAGTATCCTTTTGGCATAAGAATTATTCGCCAATCCCTTTCGAACATCCTCTACGTCGCGTTCACTGCACTCTGCCGGCATAAATTTTCACAGCCGTATCGTGAAGATAAGCGTGGGCCAGCTCGAGCGCGCGGGCCTCAGTCACTTCCCCTTCTGAAATCATCTCGGCCAGCGCTGCGGCCAGCGCCATCCGAGATGACTGAGCGCCCAGCCAGTAGCTTTCTTCCGCGCCCAGCACCTGATTGTAAGGGAAACAATCGGTGCCAAACGTGATCTTGTCCGGAAAAGTTTCCAGCCACATCTTCAGCGTTGCTTTGAATGCCGAAGGATATTGCGCGAGTTCGCCGAAGGAGGAATCTAGATAAACATTCTTCATGGCCGCTAACCAAATGGCCTCTCGCTCCAGCGGATAGCCTCCGTGAATCATCACGAACGTCGTCGAGGCGTAACGCGGATCGCGGAGCACGGTTTCCAGATTCATGATATTGCTTTGCGAAAGGTTGAAATAGTCGCCAATGCCGATCGCCGTATGGATATGAATCGGCAGATGCAGCCGTCCACCCTCGAGTACCAGGTATCGGAAGATGAAGTCCTGGAAGGTTCTATACTCTTTTTCGGACGGGACACCGCCGGCGGCATACTTTTCGTAAATCTGCTCCGCTTCGGCGCGAGTCGGATCGCCAAATGTCGTAGGACGGAAATACGCGACCTCGAACTTAATCGCGATGCCACCCTTCTTCGAGTTGTCTTCCAGTACTTGGCTCACGAACTTTAGATAGTCGGCGAGGCCGCCTGGCAGTTTGCTGACATTCTCCTGTTGCATCCAGCGATGCAGCATCTTTTCCTGGAGCGGAATATAAACGCCCTCGTCGCGATTCCGCCCCGTCTCTTTTTCATTGTTGAACGGCCACATGAACGAGTCCCCAAAAAAGACCCACGGAAAACGCTTCGGATTCAGGTAGTCGGGCATCATGGCGCGATTTGCCACCGAGCTCTCGATGTTGATCTTGTCGAGGATCGAATCAAAGTACGCCGTCCCCTTAAGATCGGCTTTCAATTTGCTTTTCTTGTCCAGCAGCCATTTCGAGTGCTCAGGCGACAGGTCGTTGTAGGGATATCCGAACAGAGCCTTGGCGGCGGCTGCCAGTTCCGGATTGTCACTACGCGTACGCAACGCCTCGCTCGCGTTCGGCGGGGCCGCCATCGCGTCAACATCCGGGTCATCGGCGTATCCAGGGTGTGCGTGATGATCGAACGCCGGGATCTTCTCGATCTGCGGCAAAAGACGTTGATAAATCTGTGGAACGTCGGGCCCGGGAAACGGGCGGGCTTGGGCAGCGCAAAGGCTGCAGAGGGCAATCAGGATCAATGGCCGAAATGCATTCCGCATATTTTCCTTCGAATAATCGGATCGACTGATATCGCTCAGCGAACGGCAGCCGTTCCCTGCCAGGCGGCCGAAGCCTTTTGAATACGCTCAACTGCCTCTTTTAAAGTCGCTGTCGAGGATGCAAACGAGAAACGGATGAAATCTTTTCCAGCCGCGCCGAACGCGGCTCCCGGGATGGCAGCAACTCCCGCCTCTTCTAACAGAATCCGGCACAGTTCCTCAGCGGAAATCCCGGTTCCGGTGATGTCAACCCAGGCGTAAAACGCACCCTCCGGCGGGAGGCAGCGGAAGCCCGGCACACCATTGAGGTCCGTTGCAAATTGCTGTCGCCGGCGCGAATACTCCGCCACCATCTTCGGAGTATTACCCTCGCGGTCGCGCAAGGCGTCAATGGCGGCATACTGTGTGAACTCCGCCACGCACGTGTATGTATTGACAACCATCATGTTGAGAGCCGGAACGACTTCGGGCGGAGCAACGGTGTATCCCAATCTCCACCCCGTCATCGCGAAACTCTTCGAGAAGCCATCGATGATCAGAGTGCGTTCAGCCATTCCCGGATAGCGCAACATTGATAGATATTCGCCATCGTAGATGATTCGGGCGTAGATCTCGTCCGACAGAACCCAGAGATCGTGCTTCACGGCGAGCTCGGCCAGTGCGCGCTGCACTTCATCCGTATAAACCGTTCCCGTCGGATTACCTGGAGAGTTCGTTATTAACATCCGTGTACGCGGAGTTATTTTCGACGCAATCTCGCTCGGATCAGGTTGAAACTTGTTTCGCGACGACAGAGTGAATGGAACCGGAACCGCGCCCAAACCCTGCGTGATGGACGGATACCCTGGAAAACCCGGATCCGGATACAGCACCTCGTCGCCAGGTTCGAGCAATGCCATCATCGATTGAAAGAGCGCAATTTTGCATCCCGGAGCGATCACCACGTTCTCGCTTGCCACCTTTATTTTGCGTGTCCGCTCGAGATAGGCAGCAATCTCCTGCTTCAAGGCAGGCACGCCTGCAACGGGACAATATCGATCCTTGCCCTCGGCAAGCGCGCGCATGGCAGAATCGATCACCGACTGTCCTGGGTGGAAATCGGGTTCTCCGAGTTCGAGATGGATGATGGAACGGCCTTGAGCCTCAAGTTCCTTCGCGCGAGCAAAGACTGACAATGCGCCTTCGCCACTCATTACTGAAATTCGGGAAGCAATCGATCGCATGAATCTCCGTTAAGTAGCGCCGGCATCGTGCCCGCGCTACGTTTCATAAGCCTTTATACATTCCCCCGTCGACCAGCACGGTCTGCCCGGTGATATAGGACGCACGCTCCGAGGCCAGCCAGACAACTGTTTCTGCGAGCTCGCGCGGATCACCGAGCCGCTTTACAGGTGCGTCTGCGGCCCATCCATCAAAGATCTCCTGCTCGTTTTTCCCTGTGGCTGCGGACCGGGCTTTGGCAAGTTCTTTCAAGCGATCGGTCGCAGTGAAACCTGGGCCCACGTTGTTGACCAGAATTCCATCTTTGCCGAACTCGTTCGCCAGGCTCTTCACCAATCCCACCACCGCCGCCCGCACCGCATTCGACAACACCAAATCAGCCACCGGCTGTTTGGTCGTTATCGACGTGATGGTGATGATCCGCCCCCACGTCTTCTTCTGCATGTGAGGAATCACCTCTCGCGCAAAGTAAACGGTGCTCAGAAAATTGGCGTCGATCGCCTTCTGCCAATCTTCGAGCGTCGCCGCGAGAAAGCCTTTCGCAGGAGGTCCACCCGCATTGGTGACACAAATATCGACGCTGCCAAATTTCTCCGCCACGGATGCGACGAATCCACTGACCGCTTTCGCATCGGTGACGTCGAACGCTTTAGTAAAAACGTCTACGCCGTGACGCTCCCGAATCTTGTTGGCCCCTGCTTCGAGCGCCTGATGATTGCGAGCACACATCGCAACCCGGCATCCTTCCGCGCCGAAGGCTTCCGCCGTTGCGAGTCCGAGTCCCTGACTCGACGCCGCAACCAGCGCCACCCTCCCTTTTAAGCCTAGCTCCATGAATCGCCGATTATAAACGGTGCTACTACTGTGATCGCGGGAAAGAATTGACGTAGCAAGCCGGCATCCGCAAATGCTGTGTAGGGGCGGACGCATTCGTCCGCCCCGGAGCGAAGCGACGCCCGCGCTTGCCGGAGTCCACCGCCACGGATTACCCTTCTTGGAATAGCGAGGCCCTCATGAAATCCAAGTTCACTCATCCTGAAACCCAGGCCACCCGCGGCGCCGCGGACCTCGAAAAGAAAAACGGTCCGATGTCGCTCCCTATCTATCAGACTTCGACCTTTGAAGTAGAAGACAACGACGAGCAACTGCGCCTCACGGGCAGCGACACCTACTACACGCGATATGGCAATCCCACCAACACCGCCGCCGAAAAAACCATCGCGCAGCTGGAAGGCGTGGATGCTGCCCTGACCTTTTCCTCGGGAATGGGCGCCATTTCCACGACGATCATGGCGCTGCTCAAAGCTGGAGACCACATCGTCGCCCAACGCGAGATATACGGTGGGACGCACAAGTTTCTCTCCCAATGGCTGCCCAAGTTTGGCGTTGAAACCACGTTCGTCGACACCACCGACTACTCGCAACACGAGCGAGCAATCCGTCCTAATACCCGGATGTTGTACCTGGAATCCCCCACCAATCCCGCTCTGCGCGTCGTCGATCTGAAAGCGGCTTCGGCGGTTGCCAAAAAGCATGGCTTGATCAGCATGATTGACAGCACATTCGGCACGCCAATCAACCAACGTCCTGCCGAGTATGGCATCGATCTGATCATGCACTCCGGGACGAAATACCTGGCCGGACACTCCGACCTGATCTGCGGCGTTGTGGCGGGGCCCGACGAACTGATCAAAAAGATCCTCGCGACCCGGACAACTGTCGGAAACTGCATGGATCCGCACGCCTCCTGGATGCTGGCACGCGGGTTGAAGACGCTGGCCGTACGGGTGGCGCGCCAGAACGATAATGCTATGCGTGTGGCGCAATTCCTGGAGCAGCACGGCAAGGTTCGCCGGGTCCACTACCCGTTCCTCAAAAGCCATGCCCAGCATGCGTTAGCGCAGGCACAGATGGCCGGAGGCGGTGGGATGGTCACCTTCGAAGTTGACGGCACGGGAGACGACGCTCGCCGCGCGAGCGAAGCGCTCCGATTGTTCACGCTGGCGCCGAGCCTCGGCGGAGTCGAATCGCTGGTGTCGATTCCCGTCCTCACCTCGCACCTGATGGTGCCGGCCGCGGAGCGCGACCAAATGGGTGTCACCGATCAGATGCTGCGATTGTCGGTGGGTATCGAAAACGCCGACGACTTGATCACAGATCTGGAACACGCGCTTAAGGCCGTGCCATCACGGCAGACCGTCGCAAGCATCTAGCTAAGATCGGTCTCGGATGGAGGCACGTTTTCTAATATCCATAAGGCTCGCCATTAGCAAAACGAAACCGGCCTCTTTCGAGGCCGGTTGTTTGTCTGGGATGCGATTCGCCTAGAACAGGAACTTCGCTCCGAGCTGGACCACACGCGCCAGGTGAGACCCACTGATTTCAAGGAACCCATCCGCCCCCAGGGAACCCGAAGGGCCATTCCATTCAGTGTGGTTGAAGACGTTGAACGCCTCGAAACGGAACTCGAAGGCAGCTTTCTCTTTGATGGCGAAATGCTTGAACAATGCCATATCGAAGTTGGTCCGATTAGGATTGCGCAAGAAGTTCCGCCCGACGTTTCCGAAGGTGAGTCCTCTGGGCACGCCGAACGCAGCGGGATTGTAAAAGAAGCCCGCATCGCTGCTCACTGTGACCGCGCTTGGTGGCGGGATATTGGCGTTGGGGTTGCCAACTAGGTCAGGATACGACCCGGTTCCGACGCCGTTGCCGACGCCGGCATTATCGCCGACGTCAGTGCCGTTCGTGATATTCAGAGGCGTCCCGGTTGAGAACGCTACAAGACCCGACCACTGCCAACCGCCCAGAATGCTGTGGGCCAAGCCGGGCTTCCTGAGGAACGGCAGGTCATACACGTAACCGATGTTCAGCATGTGCCGCTGATCGAAGCTGGAACTTGCTCGGTTAGCAGCTACATCATAGGAATTGACGAAGTCGCCGTTATAGCGATCCGAAGAGTCATCAATTGAGTGGCTGTAGGTGTAAGCCGCACTCAAGCTCAGCGCTCCGACGCTCTTGCGGACCGAAAGCTGGAAGGCGTGATAGATGGACGATGCTTTATTCTCAAGGCGGGTGATGTTGCCGATCCCGTAGAACGGTCGATATGGATTGGCGTCATTGCCGCAAGCGGTCTGAAGGTTGATGGCCACTTGCCCGCTAATCGGCTGGCCATTCACGACGCCATTTACAGTTGGCAGGCCCACATCTAGGAGAGAGTTGCACTCAGTATCCGTAATCGGCTGGCCGGGCAGAAAAGGATTTTCCGATAACGGAGTCGGGAACAACTGATTCAAGTCACGCTGGCGTCCCAGGTGCGTTCCCTTGCTACCCACATACGAGAACGTGGTTACGATGTGGCTCGGCATTTCATGCTGAACGTCCAAATGCCACTGCTGCATGTATGGCCAGACCACTTGCTTCGGAATGGAGTAGAAATTAGCTGGGAACGATGGCGCCACCGCGCCGGCACCTACCGCTAGATAGCCGTTAATTACGTTTTGAGTTTGACTCTGGAGCAATGGCGAGGTTTGACCCTCCATGCCCTCTGTGTTGGCTTCATTTCCATTGGCATGCTCAAAGAACACACCGTAGCCGCCACGAATCGCGGTCTTTCCGTTCCCGCGCGGATCCCACGCAAAGCCGATGCGCGGCGCTGGATTGAAGAGATGTCCTTTTGAGCAACCGACTGGAACCCCGCCCGCTCCGCATTGGACTAACCCGTCCAATGGATTACCGATGATGGCCCCAGTTACGTCAGTTGCCAGTGATCCGTCTGGGTTAAGGACCGGTGCCGTCGCGGGATCAAACACAGCGGGATCCCAGTTATACGCGTGTTTGTAGCGGTCCCGGTACGTTCCCTCTAAGCTGACTCGCAGACCAAGATTCAGGGTCAAGCGGTCGGTTACGCGCCAGTCATCCTGGAAATACGGCTCGAAAATCTTGTAGCGGTTGTAGAACTTCAGCTGATTACTGCCCTGGGTGTAGCTGGCGATATTGCCCAACAGCATATCGGCAAAGGCATTGCCGCTGCTCACCGGAGAGCCCGTATCAAACGTCAGAGCGCCATTCACTTGTACGCTACTCAACTCATTCTTCTGGCCGGCGACGAAATAAGCGCCGAACATCAGGTTGTGGCGCCCGATAATCTTCGTGATGTTGTCGCGATACGTGTAGGTGGGGTTGGAATTGTACGGACCCTCAGGCCAGATGCCGTTGGGATCCTGAGCGATTCCATCATACTTTCCACCGCTAAGCGTGATAGCAGGCAGCTTCCCGCCAAAGCCGTTGTTAAAGATGAATCCCATCGGGAAGCTGTCGGGACGCTTGAAGTAGCCCACCGAACTGAAGGTAATGTGGTCGGTCGTGTAGCTGGCGACGAATTCGTTAAGCAAGCTCGGAGAGATGGTGCTCGTCAGCCGCGCCACCAGGCTAACGCCCGGTCCGTCGAACGAGGTTTGGGTCGTCGGGAATGATGCTGAGTCCCATATAGGACCAGGTTCAATTGTCTTCCACGAATCGTGAATGTAGCGGAACGTAGCACGATTGTGTTCGTTGATATTGTGATCCACGCGGACCAGTTCTTCGCGCCACGTAGTCGGCAATGTCGTATTCGTGATGTAACTCGACGCTCCCGGCACATCCACGGTGCCGACGGGAATCAGCGGAAGCAGTGCGGCTGCCGCAGGGTCGACCGGCAGAGGCCCTAGCGTGCCGTCAAAAGGCAGTCCGCTCCGTGGATCGGTTGGGCAATCCGGACCGGGAGTTGGCAAGCACAAATCGCTGAAATCGCCGTTGCGTTCCGCACTGTACGGGACCACGGTGTTGAAGCTTGCGGGTACGCGGTCGCGACGCCATTCCTGAGACCAGAAGAAGAAGGTCTTCTGCTTGTCCTTGTTGTACACGCCGGGAATGAAGACCGGGCCGCCAATCGTATAGCCGAAGTCGTTCTTCTTGTACGGAGCGATCTTTCCCGATCCGCCGTGCGAGGCCATATCGGTGTAATTCAGCGCGTTGAACGCGTCATTGCGCACGAACTCGTACGCATCTCCGTGAAATGACTTCGTGCCGCCCTTGGTCTCGACTTCGACCGTTCCGGAACCGTTGCGGCCGTATTGCGCGCCGTAATTCGAAGTCAATACCTTGAATTCTGCGATGGCATCGACGCTGGGATAGACGTTCAGCGTACTGTTGCTGCCGTTATCCATATTGTCGCCGCCATCCAGTTCCCAGGCGTTATATTCCGTGCGACCACCGTTCATGCTGAAGCCGACGTTGCCGTTGATGCCGACCTGCGGCTCATCCATTCCAGTCTGATTGCTGACTCCGGGAACCAGGGTGACTAGCGTCGTGAAGTTTCGACCGTTCAACTGGAGCTGCGTGATTTCTTTTCCCGTAACCGTTCCGGCAAGTTCGGAAGACTGAGTTTCCACCTGCGCGACGTTCTCACCCTGCACGATCACCTCAGTGCTGATCGCGCCCACTTCTAGGGTCACATCGACGCGCGCCTTTTCAGCTACATCGAGTGCGACGCCCTTCGCCTGAAACTTCTTGAATCCAGTCGCGGACACGATCACGTCATACGATCCTTGCGGCAGCGCGGATTGGTTGTAGTCGCCCGTCGAGTTCGTCGACATCGTGCGGGTGATTCCGCGGTCGGGGCTAGTGATTACGACCGAAGCCCCCGCAATGGAGGCGCCGCTGGGATCTTTCACCGTACCGGTAATCGAACCGGTTTGCGCCCAGGCGGCTGCGCAAAACATCAGGACTAAAGACATCCCTAACAGCACACGCGAAGATTTCATGGTGATGGCTCCCCGTAGGCGCGGTACTATCCGCGCCGGTTCCGTCGCTTTCGCCGTTTCAGTTGCGAGTGTCGACTCGCGCCTCGAACACAACTCCCGTGGATTTGAGACCCTGCGGGTTATTAAAACGTATGAATAGTGCGTTTATACGATGTCAGCTGTCAAGAAAAAAACGAGCCTGGAACCATCCGAGTGCGGACAATCGTGTGATTTTGGTCACGGAAACGTTCACACTAAGCTGCGAGTAGACTCTCGGACAACCAATTCGGGCGTTACGCGGCGATGGGTCGCTGCGATCTCCCTCTTTTCGAGCACGGCATTAATACCGTCCACGACAATACTGACAGCCGAAGTTCCCATGGCCTCCATGGGCTGGCGAACGGTGGTGAGGGACGGCATGTAAATCGCGGAGGTAGCCACGTCGTCGAAGCCGATCACAGAGCAGTGATCTGGAACACGGATTCCAGTCTTGTTTAGCGCCCGGATGGCTCCGAACGCGCTCATGTCGTCAAAGGCAAGCAGTGCCGTAAAGGGCTTCTTCTGGCGAACAATTTCTTCGGTAAGCTTGTAACCCCACTCAAAGCTCGACAGCGGATCGCGCGATTCCGGCATATCCATGATCAGCCGCGGATCCAGCTCCAGCGAATACTGCTTGGCGCAATTGCGAATTCCACGCCATCGCGGCGAACTGTCGGTAAGAGCCTTCGGCCCCCGTATGATCGCTATCTTGCGGTGTCCGAGCGAATGAAGATGCTCCAGAGCAACATGTCCGCCAACCTCGTTGTCGACAATCACCGAACTGATCGAGTCTGTCTTCAGTTCGCAACCGATCATCGCCGTCGGGATGCTGCTCTTTTCCAGATCGGCAAGCAGGTTGATGTCCAGAAACACCCAGTTGGCAATGACAATAAGCGCTTCCACCCGACGGTCGAGCAGCATTTCGAGGTAGCGCTCGAAGCGGCTTCCCTCGTTATGCACATCGGTCAAAATTGGAAGATAGGAAGACTGATAGAGAGTGTTTTCGATACCGCGAAGGATCATCGTACAGAACGGATCGGTCATGTCGAAGACCATGACGCCGACCGTGTGACTGCGCTTGCTGCGCAAAGAACGCGCGAACTGGTTAGGGCGATATCCTAGCTTCTGCGCGGCCTTCTCGATGCGTTTTTTCGTGACCGCAGGGATGTAACGCGCCAGCGGCGCATTGTTCAGAACGATAGAGACCGTGGTGGAAGAAAAGCCGCTCTCCTTCGCCACATCTCGAATCGTCACCATGACCGGATCTTGCGCTTCTGGAATTCGTCGTTCTGGGAAATTGGATTGTCTTCGGCGTTCGGGTGCCGCTTGAATTAAACGTGAACGCTGGCGGACACTACAGCAGAGAGTAATACGAGTGTCAAGCGAACGCATCAGATCGAAATGTTTTGTCTTGCTTCTGTTCGCTGCTTTTGCGACGGCGAACAACTTCGCGCAGACCACCTCCGGAACGGCAAGTCCCAAGCGAACAACTCCCACCCCAGCACAAGATCGCGCTGGAATTTTTCAGCACGGCCAAACTGCTCTTTCAAACAGCCAACTGGATCAGGCGGAGCGCGATTTCCGTAAAGTACTTGAACTGGACCCGCAGGCTGGAGCCGCTTACGCCAATCTCGGCGTCATTTACATGCGCCGCAAGCAGTGGACAAAAGCCCTCCAATACCTCGAAAAGGCAGAACACTTCATGCCGCAAGTTGCCGGTATCCGGCTGAATATCGGCCTCGCCTACTTCCGGCAGAACGAGTTTCTCAAAGCGATTCCACCCTTCGAGTCGGTAGTGCGTGACGAACCGAACGCCGTGCAGCCTCGATATTTGCTGGGACTTTGCTATTTCTTTGCCGACCGGTGGGCCGAGGCTGCGGACGCGCTGGAACCACTCTGGGACCAGGAGTCCGACAAGTTTCCCTACCTCTATGTGCTTTCCAACGCCGCGCACCGCGCGGGAAAGACTGCTTTGGATGACCGCGCCACAGAGCGCCTCATCAAAATTGGAAATGGTTCGCCTGAATACCATCTCTTCGTCGGGAAATATCATCTCAATCTCGATCAATATGACCAGGCTCAATCGGAATTCGAAGCCGCTGCTGCCGGCGATCCCAAGTTGCCCTTCGTTCATTTCAACCTGGGGTTGGTTCACAAGAAGAAACAGGAGTACCCCGCGGCTCGGGACGAATTCATGAAAGACGCCGCCCTCGAACCGGATTTGGCACTGAACTACAACGAACTGGGAGAAATCTACTGGCTGATGCAAGACGATGCTAACGCCGAAAGTTGCTATCGCGAGGCGCTGCGCCGCGACCCTCGTCTGGTGGACTCTCACCTGGGACTGGCTAAGATTTATCAGCGACGTGAGAAATATTCAATCGCCCTCGAAGAGGCGGACGCGGCCATCAAGTTCGATCCAGATCGAACCGACGCGCACTACATTCGGGGACAACTGCTGCTTCACCTGGGCCGCAAGGAAGAGGCGAAAAAGGAAATGGATGCCGCAACCGGTCACGAAAATCAGGGGAAGAACGCGCCAATTCCTTCGCCTGAGCTACTAAAGGATTCCCAGTGATAAACTTAGCGCGTCCGCAGGCTATCCCTTCAATTCAACTGCAACTTCGCCGCTCTACCAGGAGGTAAGAATCATGAAACGCTTTTTGAAAATCGCAGGTATCGTCATCGGTGTTTTGATTCTTATCGTGATCGCGATTCCCTTTTTCATCGACGCGAACACGTTTAAACCAAAACTGGAATCGGAACTTTCTGATGCACTCGGGCGTCAGGTGAAAGTCGGAAATCTATCCCTTTCGCTTTTCTCCGGTAGTGTGGCCGCTGACAACATCTCCATTGCGGATGATCCACAGTTCAGCAAATCTGCGTTCGTTCAGGCAAAATCGCTAAAGGTCGGAGTCGAGATGATGCCCCTCATCATGTCGAAGACTTTGAATGTCACCGAGTTGACCCTGAACGAGCCGGAAATAGCCTTGGTTAAATCGGAGAATGGCGAAAAATGGAATTTTTCCAGCATTGGGGGCAGCAACGCGGCAGCTCCGAAGTCCACACCGCAGGCTAGTTCGAAGGCTGCACCTTCCGCCCCATCCGCACCGGCTCAGGGCTCCTCCGCGAACGGCGCAAGCAGCAATCCAAACCTGTCGGTCGCAAAGCTCAATGTCAACAATGGGCGCCTCACCGTATCTCAGGCTGGCTCGACAGCGAAGCCGCGGGTCTACGACAAGGTAAATGTCGAGGTCACGAACTTCTCCTTTGCGTCCTCGTTCCCCTTCCAGTTGACCGCGGATACTCCTGCGGGCGGAAGCATGAAACTGTCCGGCAAGGCAGGTCCGATCAATTCGGAAGACGCGGCACAGACGCCCGTGGACGCGAAGATCAGCGTGCAGAAGTTGAATCTCGAGGCCTCCGGATTCATCGATCCCGCGGCCGGCATTGCCGGCATCGCCGACTTGGATGGCACAGTCAACTCCGATGGCCACGACGCAAAAGTGAACGGAACTCTCAAAGCGACCGGTCTCAAAGTCGTGCAAAAAGGTTCTCCGGCAGGAAAGCCCGTCGATGTGAAATTCGCTATCGTGCATCACCTCGTCAAACAAACGGGGGAGATCAGCCAGTGCGACATATCGATGGGAAAGGCTCTCGCTCACCTCACGGGTAACTTCGATCTCCACGGCAAAGTCACCACGGTGAACCTCAAGCTGAACGGCCCGAACATGCCAGTGGACGATCTCGAAGCCATGTTGCCTGCCGTCGGTGTGGTTTTGCCTCCGAAAGCGACTCTCAAAGGAGGCGATCTCGACGTAGCACTCACCAGCTCAGGCGCAGTCGACAAGCTTGTTACCGCGGGAAACATTCGCCTGCAGAATACGGAACTTGCCAACTTTAACCTCGGGCAAAAGATGGCTGCAATTTCCGCTCTCAGTGGGAAGACCACCGGAAACGACACGAGCATTCAGAATTTCAGCTCCGACGTTCACATGGCGCCGGAAGGCACGCAGGCCAATAACATCAACCTGAATATTCCTGCCATCGGCGTCCTCACCGGTGCGGGCACCGTCAGTCCCGCGAACGCTCTCGCCTTTAAGATGCGAGCCGACGTTCAGGGCATGGCGATCCCGTTTGGTATTCAAGGAACGACTTCGGATCCTAAATTCACGCCCGATGTGAAGGGTCTCGCCGCTGGATTTCTCCAAGGTGCTCTAGCCAATCAGGGCAATTCCAAGAACCCTCAGCAGCAGAATCCCATCAACAACGTCATGGGACTGTTTAAGAAGAAACAACAGCCGAAATAGGTCTCCAGGACGCCGTCTCGCGATCCGGGACGGCGTTTTTTTTCGTCCCGTTGATTTACTAATATGAATAAATGTTTTAATATAAAGAAACTATGGCTGGTATCTCAGAAACGATTTCGGACGGTTTAACACGCTATTCGATCGGTGAAAAGCTGCGTACCCTGCGGCTTCGCAAAAGTATGGGACTTGTGGAACTCGGCAAGCACACGGGCCTTTCTGCCGCACTGCTTTCCAAGCTCGAACGAGGCAAGCTATTCCCCACGCTGCCGACCCTTCTGCGCATCGCACTGGTGTTCGGTGTGGGGCTCGATTTTTTCTTCACGGATGAACGCAAACGCAGGGTGGTCAGCATCGTGCGCCACGGCGAACGAGTTCGTTTTCCGGAACGCCCGGGCGCGCAGGATGTACCCTATTACTTCGAATGTCTGGACTATCGGGCCACCGAACGCAAGCTGAGCGCATTCCTGGCCGAGTTCCAGGAAGTTTCGCTGGAAAGGGCCAAGCCTCACCAGCACGCAGGAATTGAATTCATGTATCTGGTGCAAGGGACGCTAATCATCAAGATCGGCAGTGAGGAATTCACGCTCGAGGCCGGGGACGCGATCTACTTCGACTCAGCGGTCCAGCACAGCTATCGCCGGCAAGGCTCAAAACCTTGTACCGGAGTGATCGTCACCGTCCCCTGAGTCGTGCCGACTCTCTTGTCCCCGATCAGGGATGTTAGTATGGAAAATTCAGCGCGAGTCCTTGCGAATCGTTGTCTGACTGAGCTTGACCGAAACGCTCCGCTTTATGGTGGCGTCTTCAGCCGTCCCGCAGAACACCTTGGGTCGGAATACACGGAGACAGTTCACTGGGTGCGGGCAGCTTTTTTTAGTTCCCAGGAATCGAAGCTAGTTGAAACCACACCAGCTCATGTTGAGATCCCAAGGATCGGTTTCCAAGTTAAGACTCTGGACCGGCATTACGGTTCTGTGCCTGTTCGCGCTCTTTTTCGCCCTGCCCGCGGCCGCGCAGGCCGACTTCACGCTTACAGCGAACCCGTTCTTGCCTGACGCGATTGCTCCCGGCGGCACCACAGCCTCAAATATCAATGTCGTCACCAATGCTGGATTCTCCGGTTCAATAACTTTCAACTGCGCCGTGACGGCGCCTGTTCAGCTTCCGCCCGAAGACATCCCAGTCTGCACGATCAGCCCCACATCGATCACGGCCGCGGGCGGCGCGACGGCCACCATCACCACCACAACGAGTACTTCCACAATCGGATATACCGTCACTATCACCGGTACAGATGGCTCGGGCACTCAGTCTCAGGACCTTCAACTGACTGTGTTGTCTGTGACTCCTCAGTTCACGATCACGGTGCAAAGCGCGATCGCTCCCAGCAGCGTTACGGCTGGCTCTGGCGCCGAAGGCACGATCAGCATCAATCCGCTCGATGGCTACATGACGCCGAGCGGTGGCTACATCACTCTCTATTGCTCCAGCATGACTCCCCTGGTTACGATCGCGCCGGTATGTTCTTTCTCTTATCCGCAGGGGCAAAAAGGCCTCGTCGTTACGGGGAACACTCCGGAGAGCTCCACCCTCACTATCACCACCTTCGGACCGGTGATCACGGGAACCGCAGTTCATCCACGGAATTTTTATGCTTTGTGGCTGTCGGTACCAATCCTGGGACTCGTCGGAATTGGCGCAGCTATGGGCGGGAAAAAGCACCGGAGAGCGTGGGGAGTGTTAAGCCTGTTCGTTCTCAGCGGCGTCCTGCTTCTGATCCCTGCGTGTACGAACACCAACAGCAACACCACCACGACGCCGAATGGAATCACCCCGGCGAATACTTATTCGTTCACCATCGTGGGCGTCGACACTAATGGGGTGGTTTCAAGCAACACTGGATCGACGACCAGTGCTGGGCCGACTGTGAGCTTGACAGTGACGGCGCCCAAGACTCAATAGCGATCGGGCGACGTTTCCCAGCACCGGGCACAACGAATCAATTTCCAGTCACAACGATTTGATCAACCTTGAGCCTTCAAGGAATGAGAACATGGCAGGTCTAGGAGGCGGCTTGTCGCACCTGCCGCTCCATCTCCGCCGCATGATGCAACAAGACGTCGCGCAGTGAAACGATTCCCTTCACCTGCTTCCCTTCCACAATAGGCAGATGGCGGAACCCGAACTCCCTCATGATGAACAGGCACTCTTCGATCGTCTCGTCGACCGGCACCGCTCTCGGATTTGCGGTCATCACTTCTGACACGACGGTCGTACCCGG
Source organism: uncultured Acidobacteriota bacterium (assembly GCA_963801895.1). GTDB lineage: Bacteria > Acidobacteriota > Terriglobia > Terriglobales > Acidobacteriaceae > Sulfotelmatobacter. The sequence goes on from CAWDGM010000001.1 coordinate 304,615, forward strand.
ATTACGGCCCACCGCCACCACCCGATTCATGATGTCGCGCTCCGAAAGAATGCCCGCAAGGTCCCCATTGCGCAGGACCGGCATCGCTCCGACATTGTGTTCCATCATGTAACGCGCGGCTTCGAGGACAGTGCGGGTCGATTCCACCGAAAACAGCTTCCGGTCTTTTACCAGCTCGTGAAGAGTGCTCATGAATGCTCCTTCGACAACGGAACACGGGGGAATTTCGCAGGTTCTTGAAAAACCCGCGATTCGAGTGGGCATTACTCTATCACGGCTTTCGGGTTGCCAGAAGCCGTTCTGGATGAATAAAACGGGCAAAGCCGAGTGGGTTTTTAGTGGCAAAACGGGCTTGCGGAGGAACATCAGCTCGTGACCAAAAAGGAGAGCCTATGGCCCAAATTGCGGCTCAGTGCCAGGCAACGTCATGCTCATCGCGCGCAGCCTCTTCTTCTTCGGAAACTTTCAACTCTTGCGCTATTTCGACTCGAGAAAGCACCGGCGGGATTCTCCGTGCAGGCTCGGGCGGGGAAGGCTTCGAATACTGCAGCAACGGAAGAAACGGCAGCATCGTCAGGAAGACTGCGCCCATGATCCAGAACGCTTCCACAAAGGCCAGCATCGCAGCATGCTGCTGCACCATTCCATAGATCGCTGCGATAGCCTTGCGCGTGGCAGTGATGGTATCGACACCATGCGCATAAAAGTTCGCCTTGAGGCCCTGCAACATTCGGTACGTCTCACCGCTGCCAGGTACGATTTTCTCTACGAGATGGTTCTGGTGCATTTGGGTACGCCGGGCCAGAAAAGTCGTCATGATGGCGATGCCGACGCTTCCACCGATATTCCGCATAAGGTTGAAGATGCTAGTCGCGTTCCCCATCTTTTCGGGCTCGATGCGAGCCATCGCCAGCGCCATCAAGGGAATGAACAGAAAACTCAACGCCACCCCTTGCAAAACCTGCGCCCAGAAAATATCCCAGAAACCCGCCTGCAAGTTCAGCCCGGAGAGCTGGAACATCGTGAACGACCCCAAAACGATTCCGACGACGAGCAGTTTTCGCGGGTCATGCTTCGTGGTCAAATGCCCGGCTAGCGGAGTGAATAGCAGCGCACCAATGCCCCGCGGCGACAATGCCAATCCTGAGTTGTAAGCCGGATATCCCATCAAGGTTTGAAGATACAGCGGAAGCAGAACAAGGCTTGCATACAGCACGAATCCGAGCATTCCAATCAGAAACACTCCGGCTGCAAACGATCGATTCTTGAGCACTCGCAAATCGACCACGGGATGATCCGTAACCAGTTCCCGGATCACCAGTGCGACAAGACCGAACACGCAAAGCGCGGCAACGACTCGAATGTAGTGCGACGAGAACCAGTCTTTGCGCTGCCCCGTATCGAGCAACACTTGAAGCGAGCCGATACCCAACGCCAGAAACCCGATTCCCCACAGATCGACTTTCCCCTCGCCGCGTTTCACGTAGTGTGGATCAAATACAAATCGATTTATCAACACCAGCGAGAGCACGCCGACCGGAAGATTCAGATAGAAAATCCAGCGCCAGCTGTAGTTATCCGTGATCCATCCGCCCAGCGTGGGACCAAGAATCGGCGCAAGCAGAATTCCAATTCCAAATGCCGCCATCGCGTGCCCGTGCCGCTCTTTGGGAAATGTCTCCAGCAGGATTGCTTGCGCCAGCGGCTGAAGTCCTCCTCCGGTTAGCCCTTGCAGGACGCGAAAGACGATCAACTGCGCCAGAGAAGTCGATAACGCACAGCACAACGAAGTGATCGTAAATCCGGCAACGCACAACAGCAGCAGGCGTTTGCGTCCCATGCGATTCGCCAGCCATCCCGAGATAGGGAGAACGATCGCATTGGAAACGAGATACGACGTCACCACCCACGTGCCTTCCTCGTTGGTCGCAGCGAGACTGCCGCCGATATGAGGAATAGAGACGTTGACGACCGTGGTGTCGAGCACTTCCATGAAGGTCGCCAGCATCACCGAGAACGTGACGACCCACGGATTTATGACGCGTTGTGAACCGTTATCCAGCGGCCTTTCACAGCAAAAAGCTGAGACCTCCAACTTTTCACTGTAAGACGAAATTCCAAGCTCGAAATGTGATGGAAATCACAGAACGTGAAGCGCAGAGTTGTGGAGCGCCCAAAAGAGAAAGGCGGCCGTGAGGCCGCCTTTTCTCGAATGTGGTCGTGAATGGTTTAAAAGCGGAACTGGGGTCCAACCGTCACGCGGAGATTGTTGTGAGCTCCGTTGTTGAAGAAGACGTCGTCCCCAGCCTCCAGCCGAAGACCGATCGGTCCGGCGAAAGCTTCAACGCCGGCAGCCGGATAAAGTGCGAAATAGGTTGCGCCAGTACCCAGTCCGACAGCATTCGTAAACCCAGTCGGTGCATTAGCGTTCGTGACATTGAAATTATCGAACCCAACTTTGCCCGTCACAAAAAGACGGATCGGCCCAGAACCGGTCTGGAACTTAGGTCCGAAGAACCCGTGCAGAGTGCGGAGGCGCGAAGTCACGTTCGTGCTGGTGACTCCATCACTGAACGTGCTGGTGTAGTCCCGCTTAAAGTCGTACGCCATCTCGGCTTCCAACTGAACGTTCGATGTGATGCCAAATGCTGCCCGTCCGCCAAGTCCGAGAAAGTTCCTCGTCGGCCCCGGATCCGAAAGACGGAAGTAGTTCACGAACGCACCGACCTCGACGTGGTCCATGTGGTCACTTTCCTGTGCAACCATCATGGGAAGTGCGAAGAATAACGAAACCGCCAAAAGACCTAAACAACGTTTCATTGGTTATTGACTCCTGATTTAGTTTGTCCCGCACGCACGCACACTTCTTCCCCGGCGCGACCGAGGGTGAGCGGAACCACAGCGGCAGAATTACTTGTATAGATGCAGGCTGGAGCACTTCGGTTGGAGATTATGAAGCGGCGTTGCAAACACAGGACCTACAAAAAACCACTGTAAATACCGAGACAAAATCGACTCTCTGGTGTTGGGTATTTGCAACAATTTCGGGCCTACTGCAAGTGGTTCATTCGCAGGGAACTAGCGTCTGCTGTGCTGTTTTCTGTTCTCGGTTTCATAGAAACAACGAAATATTCGCGTTCCTTACCGTCGCCACCTTCAACCCGCAGGAGCATCTTGTCGCCCTTTAAGCGAAACTGCGCGCGGTCGCCTATCGGCATCAACGTGGGATGCTTTTCATCCCGCGGACGAATGCGATAAATCACCTGTTCCGATTCCAGCACATATTCCTGGCAGAGCACTTCGTGCGTTTTCTTCGTGCCTGCATCGGTCCCGAGCATCTCTCCCGCGAGGCTGCTTCCATCTTTTTCCGATGTTCCGCACTGAACGGATTCCATCTGCAGCAGCTTGCCGGTCTCATATGTCTTCGCTTCTTTGGCGAAGCCTGTAGCGGTAAGTAGCGTCACCAGACAGAAAGCAAAAGTGAGTCGCATTGTCAGTTTCCCCAAGTAGCGAAATTCGCAGAGAAATAACGGTGCCTTTATTCTCGTTGCCGCTGAATGGAAATGCAGGTTACGGCAGTCACAAGGGGGAACGTTACCGTCGGAAGCCAGGATGGAAGCGAAGTCCTTGCCGTCACGGGATTTCTGACCGCGTCTTAGCGGTCGGTCACTTCTTCCAGCGCCTCAAAGAATGTCGGATAAGAAATCGCTGCCGACTCGGCCCCTCGGATCATCGTTTCGCCGTCGGCCCGTAAGGCCGCGATCGCGAACGCCATGGCGATGCGGTGGTCGCCGAAGGAGTCAATTTCCGCGCCATGTAACCACTGGCCTCCAGGAATTTTCAAGCCGTCTTCCCGCTCGTCCACCTGTGCGCCCATGCGTCGAAGATTCGTGACAAGAGAAGCAATCCGGTCCGACTCCTTAACACGCAGCTCTTTCGCATCCCGAACCTCGACGCCCTGCTCGCTGAACGGAGCGATCGCAGCAATCACCGGGATTTCGTCGATCAGCGAGGCAGAGTCACTGCCCGCGATGGTTGCGCCCTTCAATTTCGCTCCCTCGACGCGCAGTGATCCCACGAGCTCGCCATGAATCTCGTCGAGCTGCGTGACCGAAACGCCAAGCCCCATCTGCATCAAGATGTCGAGCAGCCGGGCACGAGTCGGGTTCATTAGCAGATTGGGCACGGTCAGTTGCGATCCGGGAAACAGAGCTGCCGCGCAAAGAAAAAAGGCCGCGCTCGACAAATCTCCCGGGATGCGCGCTTCGAAGCCGCGCAAACGCTGGCCCCCGCGAATGCGCACCTCGTTTCCTGCACCCAATCCTTTACGCTCGACACGCCCGCCGAACGCACGCAATGCGACTTCGCCATGATCGCGTGTGCGGACCGCTTCTTCGATCCGGCTCTCACCATCGGCGTACAATCCCGCGAACAGCAGACACGATTTCACCTGCGCGCTGGCCACCGGCATCGTGTAGTCGATCGCTTTGAGCGATCCGCCGGTGATACGCAACGGCGGCTTTCCCTGTTCCGATTCGATGTGCGCACCCATCGTCGAGAGCGGTTTTATGACTCGCTCCATTGGCCGACGCGAGAGCGATTCATCGCCGATCATCTCGCTCGTAAATTTCTGCCCAGCAACGATGCCGCTAAGCATGCGCATCGTCGATCCAGAGTTACCGCAGTCAAGCGGACCAGTCGGTGACTCCAGCGCCAGCCCGCGGCCTTGAACCTCGATCACATTATCGCTGTCAGATTTCTTCTCCCAGCTGACGCCGAGTGACCGCATACATCCGAGCGTACTCGCGCAGTCTGCGCCCGTAGAGTAGTTCTCCAAACGTGACCGTCCTTCCGCAATTCCCGACAACATGGCGTAACGGTGCGAGATCGACTTGTCGCCGGGCAATCGGACGTTGCCGCGCACATTTCTTGCCGGACGCACCACTACTTGAGATTCAGAGTTCATTCAGAAGTCAATATAACGGACGAGGAAGAGAGAAATCCGAGGATTGATGACCGGCTTCACGCCGAGGCGTTCGACGATCCAGTTCAACGCTCCACTGAAACTGGAACTTCTGCTAGGCCAGCGATTTCGCCTCGGCGGTCGCTTCTCGCAAAATGTCGGCTGGCACTTCTTTCATCGAGACTCCAAATTCGAACATAGGTGTCTCGGTGCCGCGCCCCCACCGCGCCATTTCCCAGTGCGCCCGAACGAACTTCACATCGCCATGGGCACCCAGATCCAGCAACATCGGAGATTCTTCCGCGTAGAACTTTTGTGGGAACGCAGCCAGCGACTTCGGGCCCCAAGTCGCTCCGTCAGCCGATCCGTAAATACTGACGTCGAGCGATTCCTGCTCGATGATCTTTGTGATCGATAGGGTCACAAGGAATACGCGGCCTGCGGCGGCGCCAACGTCGATCGACTGCCCGTCACCCTTGGCAGAGGCGACTGTTCCCGGAGGAACCAGAATAATCTCGTTCATGACTGTCATAGCGAAAGGAATTCTAACAAAAAGAAATGGGACGCTGTTTCTGTGAACCTCTCTGCCCTCTGTGTTGGAGGTGCAAGAGGTTTCGAGGGGAAAAATGGATCGTTGTTACTCCGTCGGATGCGGCGCTGTGAAATCGCTGCAGCAAGGCTTCTCCGCCGGAGCGAATTCCATCAGTTCAATTCGCGTCAAATCCGGATCGAAAACATTTAGTTGCCGCTTTCCGTCCCTGCCCATCTGCGCATGCTCGCCATCGTGCGTCTTCCAGCCGTGCGATTCTAATAGCGCCTGTGCCTTGGGCATATCCGCAACGCCGAACGAAATGTGATTCATCACGCCCGTCAGCCGCAGATCAGGATGCTCCGGCTGGTTCAGCATGTATTCCAGCCAATCTGTTCCGTCCGGCACCTGCAACGAAACCCAATCCGTCACGTTATCCTTCATGCCTCCGTGCCAGTACGGACGAAAGCCCAAAATCTCTCGGTAGAAATGATCTTCGGCATCCTGCTTGTAAACCAGAAATCCCGTGTGGATCATCCGGTGCGACACCGCCGATGCGGGAGGCTCCGGCATATCCGCTTTTCCTCGTTCGACAAACTCCACTCGATGTCCCTCGGGATCTGTCGTCATGAAACTGAGACTGTGATCGGACCGCCCTTCAATTTTCGACCCTTTGATTCCTTTCCCTTCCAGATACTTTCGGAGGCCCACAATGTTGTCCGTCGTAAACGCCACGTGATCCATGCGATCTGTAGCCTTGGGATCGGCTGCCGGACTGTACCCCACCCACTGCTTCCCCGCCATATAGCGAATCGTGCCACCTGGCTCAATGGCATCGGCCGATCCAAGTCCGAGCGTATCGGCGTAAACCCTTTTCACTCCATCTGCGGATGTCGTGTAGAACGACACGTGATCGATGCCAGTGATCTTCGGGCGATCGGCGCCCCATGCTTGTGAAAAAACGGAAAGAACAAACATCGTCGAGATGAGCGGCAGAGTGGGCGTCTTCATGGCGTCACGATTCTAGACCAAGCAGCCTAGCGCTGATGACCGAATTTAAGAAACCGCAATCCCCGACTATTTCTGGGCAATGGTGCTTCCGACTCGGATCGGCTGGGTTACCGTCTCATTGAACAATGTCAGGAAGAAGGTCAATTGCATGTCGCCGTCATGCTCAGGATGAACCTGAAAGTCGTAGGTTTCACCGGGCGCGATCAGGAACGAGGCCGGGCCAGTAAGGGACTGTTGTACCGGGAGGTCGGCGCCATCCTTAGCAATCGATTTCCATGATACCGGCGTTTCCTTCTCCTTGAGCGACACGACGACCGTGTTGTTCGCATTGATGTTGATGAACCGCAGTCGGTACGTTGCTCCCAGCCACCACTCTTCCGTGTTGGGCTTGGTCGATCCGTTCACCAACATTTCTCCGACCCTTCGCATGCCGGTCCGGCTAATAAGAAAAACTCGATCAGTTTCGGGATGATACTTTTCGCCCGGATCCAACACTACGATTGGTCCATAGAGTCCAGTGCCAAGCTGGACCATGTCGTTCATGTGAGTGTGGTAGATAAACGTTCCGGCTCGTGGAGGAGTGAACCGAACATCAAACGACTTGCCGGGCTGGATCATCGGCGTTACCCGCTGTCCAATTCCGGTCCACCCAGGAACGCCATCGTAGTAGCTTTGCAGTTCAATTCCATGCCAGTGAATCGAGGTGGGCTCCGTAAGTCGATTCGTGATGTGAATCGCGACTGGCTCTCCGCGCGTCAGCACCAGGGCAGGCCCTGGAGTGCTGAGCGCACCACGAGCCTTGCCATGTTCGCTGAGCGAATATCCCTCGGGATTCTTTCCATTTCGCTTAGCCTCGATGACGAGGTCGATCTTACGGCGAGGTTTCAACAATTTGACTTCACTTCGCTCTCCCGAGCGAGGCGAAACCGTGATCCCCATGACAAGTCCGGCCATTTCGTGCCCAACATCGTGCTGCCCCATCTCTGCGTGTTTCGCATAAGGAGGCTGTCGAAACAGCATCGTATCCGGCGAAACGTGCGCCAGTATATGGCAATGGAAAAGCCAGCGGCCAAGCTCACTTGGCTGCCAGTAGGTCGTCATTGTCCCGCCAACCTGCATCAGTTGCGTCGCTACGGTTTTACGCTGGCCTTCTGACAGGGCAGTATCGCGTTCAGCGTCGCCGATGCTGTCCACCCGAAAGTAGGATCCGTGCATGTGCATCGGATGCGTTTGAGCGCTTGCATTCAGCCAGCGCCAGCGCACATTCGATCCCGCCGTGTACTCCAGTCGCTCCGTGTATGGCCAAGATTTGCCATTCACCACAGGAAGATCGAGCGATTCATCCGGGCGAAGTCGATCCCGCCACGCTCCGATCACGAACACTCGGTCAGGCGTGACACTACCAACCGGATCCACGATGAAAGCGCCGCTCATCTGGCTGTCTTCCTTGTAGGGCCGTCCATTCAGCGTGTCGCCGCCAGCCGTCGCCCAGTAGTAGTAAGCGCCCACGGCGCCGGCTTCAAACGCAGCTTCGCTCGTCTGCCCCGGTGGAATTTCGATCACATCCTCCGCCTTACCGGGGCGCGAGTGCATGCCGTGTAGCCTGACCTCCACGACCAGACGGTTATAAATCTGCGCGTGAATGCGGGTACCCTCGCGAACACGAATCATCGGTCCCGGCACCGTTGCGGGCTTGCCCCGTTCTCCCAGTGCGTAGATCTTCACGCTGGGGCCCTTTTCGTCTTCCGGAAACCATTCGCCTTCGCGCACCTCAAGCGCGATGAACAGTTCACCGTTGGCAAACGAACCCGAAGGGGTCTGGTTGGAGTGAGTTTGGAGCCGCTCCACGCTCGAAGCAGCGTCGGCGCGCAACGCCGTCAGACTTGGGGGAACGACGAGCCCGCATCCAATGGATGCGAAAAGACAACTACACTTGAGAATCGAATGAAGTAAAGATCTTCGCTCCACGCGCCGCCCCCGAGGTTACCGTATTATCCGACAATTTCTTGGGAAGCGAAACGCGAAGAAGGCCGTCGGGGTTGGACTGCGGATGTCAAAGCTATCTGCAGAGGTGTGGATACATCTCGACGAGCTGCGACTGTGCCTTGTCGAAGTCCTGGGCCCACACGCCGTAAATTTGTTTTGTACCTGAGACAGTTTCGATGATGATCTCGGGCGTCACGCCTAAGTTGAGACGCGCCATCATTCCGGATTTGAAGCTTATCGAGCGGATCTGCGATACAGAGATCGCAACGTTCGGCTTCGAGCGAAGTTTAGACTCCGGCGTGCGAGACAAGGTTGCAGGACGCTCCTGCCGCAGGCGCCTGCCGGGTCCGGTAATCAAATCCGCGATGAGCTGTTGGAGTATTCCAAAAACGATGGGGCGGCTTTCATTGGAATACGCAAAGGCTACAGCCGCAGAAAAGCTCTGCGGCACCGCCATAATCACGTCCGAAAAACAAGCCAGATACCAGGATCGAAAACCAAACGAAGTATTGACCGGGCCGACGATGGCTCGCGTGGGGGACGTTGCGGGTGCAAATCCTGCGCTCGGCATACCGCCCAGCATGGCACGGACACTCTTGAGAATCGACCAATTTGATGGGTCGGCGATTACGGCAGTAATTTTCTAGTTAGTGTAGGGGCGGACGCATTCGTCCGCCCCGCGGAGCAAAGCGACGCGTGCAAGCGGCGTCCTGTTGATAGGCCAGCTCACGGAATTTGGAACTTGGGAAAACTCTGGAAGGACCGCGGCTTCGGCTCACTGTGGGAATCGCTAACCCAGCAAGCCATCCAGAAACTGACGCAACAACTTTGCGACCTGCTCTGGCTGTTCCCACGGGGAATAGTGCCCTGCCTTCGAAATCACGCGCAACTGACTGCCTGAGATGTGTTGCTGCATCAACTCGGCCTCGTTCACTCCTGTCATTTCGTCTTCATCGCCCGTGACGAGGAGCGTTGGAACATTGATCGTCTTCAATGTTGCAACCGAGTCCGGACGAGCCGCCATCCCGCGCTGTACCTGCGCAACATCCTCGGGGGACATCTTTCGCATCATGCGCAGCGCGCCGTCCACCAGGTCAGGACGGTTTTCCTGTGTGCTGCGGCTCAGCACGCGTTTCACCATCGATTCGAAAAAAGGCTCTGTTCCGCGTTCGATGACATCGTTCGCGGCCTGGAGTCGTGCCCCGCGCGCTTCGGTGTTATCAGCTGGAGCTTTCGTATTACACAATCCAATCGCGGCGATGCGCCCGCGGTATTTCCGCCAGAACTCGAAAATCGCGTATCCCGCAATCGAAACTCCGATCAGCGGCACGCGTCCGACGTTCGCATCATCGAGCACGTGAACGATGTCCGCTGCATGCTTTTCCATGGTCGCAGGACCTTCGCCCACTTCCGAATCTCCGTGTCCCCGCAAATCAGGGAGCACAATCCGATATCGAGCGGAGAGCAGTTCCGCCACGGGCAGCCAGAATTCGTGATGTACGGGAAAAGGATGCAGCAGAACTATGGGGGGACCATCGCCGAGAACCCAATAAGAAATCTCCGCATCACCGCTCTTGATCCGGCAAGAAGGAATGCGCTCCATGTTCGCGATTAAATCACAACATCGGCTGATGTTGCGCAGAGCACATTGACCCTTCTCGAAGAAAACAATCAGATGCGCGTCGTAGAAAAACAGACCGATGGGTTCGGGTCGTAACTTCCGGGCCATCCGGTCGCCACGAAAGAAACCTGGTGGGTGACCTCGTCAGTGTTGTAACCGCGCTGTCCATCCAGTCATTAGTGTCATGGGCGCGGCGTCGCTGGTGAACGTATTGACGAGAAACCGGCCGTCTGGCGCGACGTCATACTGCAATCCTGCGAATGCGCTGGCAATGATCCTGGTCTGCGACACAACTCGGGCCGCACTTAGTTTTGCCGTTGCCGAATCGAAGTCAACGGCCATCAATTTCTTGTCCGCGGTGATGTAGAAAAGCTGGTGGCCGTCTCTGCTCCATCTCGGCTGCGTTGAGCCGTTTCCCGCGACTTGCATGCGTTTGGTGGGCTTAGGAAAGCGTTGGACGGCGAGGCCGTCTTGGGCGACAAACGCCATCCAATTGGCGTCAGGAGATAATTGGGCTTCGGCCCCCGGGCCTAACTCCAACAACTCATGAGTCGCCCGCGACCATAGGGCCAGCGATACGACACCTCTATTGCTGCCGAAGGAAAGGATGCGCCCATCCGGAGACCAGTCGGTAGGTATTCCCCAGTTTGAGACCAGCGTCGGCGTGCCCGAGCCATCCGCGGAAACACTGTAGATTCCCCCATTCGAGTTATAAGCGATCTCGCGGCCGTCCGGAGACCAGACTGGAAATCGATCAAGCGGCCCCGGAGAAACACGGGCCGTGACGCCGCGTGAAATGTCATGCACACAGATGGCGAGCGCGCCAGATCCTGCTGTATCGCAGGCCCCCGCCAGGAAATGTCCATCCGGCGAAAATGCTGGATCCGTATACTGCGGGGCGTCGAACTTTCTTAATTCGTTTCCCTTCGCATCTATCCACACCAGGCTCGAAGCAAGATCGGTGGATGACTGGAACGCGAGAACGCCATTTTGCGAGATCGAAAATTCGGATGGATAGAATGGCGACGGTCCCGCGATATCCCGATCCGTAATAGCTATCGGTTCGGAGGTTGTACGAAGGCTCACGCTATCGAACGGTTGCGCATATAGAACACCCGTACGAACAAAAAACAGGTGATCGAGCGCGAATACGACCGTCCTCACATTTTCGGACGCGACGCGAATGGGATCTGGCGAATCGAGTGAGCCAACCGAGATATCACTGTGATTTCCGCTCTTGGCTTCCGCTGTTACGTTGACATACAGGAAGTGGCGACCGTCCGGCAGGAATACGGGCCAGCGATGCCCTTGCAGACCATCCGCTCTGAGTACGCGAGTGATCACAGATGGCGTGCCGCCCACTTCGGAAACTTGATAAATCGGTCCGTTGACATCGGGCGCAAAGACGATCGCTCCGCCCTTCCCCCACGCTCCACCACTGGCTCTTCGGACATCGGCGACAACGCTCACGGCCCCACTTGCGATGTCGACTGTCTTGAGCTTGCGGTCCGCAAAGAACCCTATACTGCGCTCGTCGGGAGACCAGAATGGAAAACTGGCACCTTCCGTTCCAGCGATTGGTGTTGCCGTCGTCATCGACATCGAACGAATCCACAACGACCTTGAACCGTCTCTGGCCTCGGCCACAAATGCGAGGTAGCTCCCGTAGGGAGACAATGCCACGCTATAAGGAACGAAAGACATGTGAGGCGGGGGAAGCAGCGACGATCGGATCACTGGTCCAACTGCAACCGATCCTCGTCTGTTGGATACCAGCGACCACGTTGCGACCACCACACAGATCGCCAGCGCAGTGGCCCAGAGCGCATAGGATCGAGCCCGCGTGTGCGCGCGTTCCTCCCGTCGCACGATGGCATTCGGCTGAATCTGGACGCTCTGGCGAGAGGCTGCTGCCGTACCAAGAGTTCCGATGAACCGATACCCGCGCTTGGGCAGCGTTTCAATGAAGCGCGGTGAATCAGCGGAGTCCCCCAACGCTTCTCGCAGGCGATTGATGGCTTTGTTCAGCCCGCGTTCGAAGTCGACGAACGTATCCGCCGGCCAAAGCCTGTTCTGCAACTCCTCACGGGTGACAACCTCGCCGGGCTGAGCGAGTAGAACTGTGAGAACCGAAAAGGGTTGATCGCCGATCCGCAACTTTAGACCCTGCTTCCGCAGTTCGCCAGACCGCATATCCGCCTCGAATGCGTCGAAGCGAATAATCGAATCTGCGCTGTCCTTCTGTGTCATTGCTGAGCCCTGTCCGAAACGCGATTTCTAACTCTTGAAATTACACCAGTTTACTCGGGGATACGGCCGCCACATACATGCCACCCGCTAGGTATCGACGTCCGCCCGGCATGCGGGCACTGTTGCGCACCAGGAGAGCGCATGCCAAACGGCACGCTCACAATCGCAGGGAAACGGAGCTCGGAGATGAATCTCGCTCAGCCGGCTAGTCGAAACTGGTTTTATACATCCTTCGGCGTCGTCATTATCGCGATCGTCGTCGTGGGTTTTTCACGGACGTATTATTTGAAAGCGTGGTTCGACGCGAGTCCGCTTACCGTGAAGCTCCAGCTGCATGGTTTTGCTCTGAGTGCTTGGCTCGTGCTTTTCATCGTGCAGGCGCGACTAATAGCAGCGCATCGGCGCACCTTACACAAGCGGTTGGGAATTGCCGGCGCTTTACTAGCCGGGCTTGCGGTGGCAACAACGTATGCTGCGGTGTTCGAGGCTGCCGCCCTCGCAGCTGCTCAGGACAGCCATACGGCCCTCACCCGAATGTACAGCGGGATGGAACTTTCCACGCTTTTCGGTCTCTTCGTTGCGGCCGGAATAGTGTTTCGGAAACGCCTGGAGATTCATAGACGGTTCATGGTACTTGCCATGCTCGCCGCAGTGGGTCCCGGAGCACACCGTGCCGTCACCCTTATCGCCGGACATATCGTGCGCGACCCTCACATCTGGGTCATTGCGGTGTTACTGATCGGCGCTCTCGCCTACGACTGGCGCACGCGAGGCGCGCCTCATCCGATACTTTTCTGGGGTGGAGCGTTGCTGATTGCCTTGCAAATGACGAGGCGCTTGGTCGGTGGCACGGACGTCTGGCAGCATATCGGACGCTGGTTACTCAACGGGTAGCACCAAGACGCACTCCGGACTCGTTCCCACAAGTAACCGGGAAGGAATTTCTCAGGTTAGCAACTCTGTAGTGGCTCGGCTTTCGTGCGAACTACGACTGAACCACTTGCGCGTCAACCGGGGGAGCCTGAAGCATCAATGGCTCTTCAGGCATCACGATCCACGCAATCGGATACGACAGAAAACCGATCACCGTCATAAACGCCACGATCAACCACACAACTCGGACTAGCGTAACGTCTACGTCGAAGTATTCTGAGAAACCAAGACACACTCCGGCGACCTTTCGCCCCAACCGTGGCCGGATCAGTTTCCTCCGCGCCATCGACGCACCCACGCGAATGCCACAGTAGGCGCAGATTACGGCATCATCCTGAATGATCTTTCCGCAATAGTTGCAGTACATGGTTCCACCCTCACAAGAGAATACGCAGCGTCGCCGCCAAAGTTCCTTCTATTCCCGGTAGGCCTCTCGGATGTACCGGCGCGCCTGGTCCGCCGGACCCGTGTTCGCGTTCCCCGCAAGCACCGTCTGGTATCTCTGCATGGCTAAATCACGCTTCTGCATGAGGTCATACATCTCCCCCGCGGCCAGATTGGCCTTCTGCAATATGTCGGGATCCGGGTTCGGCGCCTGATTCACCAGCTCATACGCCGACGCCGCTCCTCCAAGATCCTTCTTGCTCCGCAGAAGCTCTCCCAGCCCCCAGGCTGCCAGCTCATAGTGCAGGGTGCCGTACTTCCCTTCGCGTCCGTTCTGCCACACCTTTCGGTACGTCGCTTCGGCCTCAGGAAGCCTTCCGGCAGCGCGCTGCAAGTTTGCTACTTCAGTCAGAAACAAGTGGTTTTTGGGATACTTCGACGTCAATTCATTCATGTATCCCAGAGCCTCGTCGTATTGCTGCTCTCGACGGAGGAACAGCGTTAACACCACCTTGGCGTCGACCGCATTCTCCCCGTCGCTCTTCGCCACGTCCCGCAGATACGCCATGCCCTTGTCCTTGGAGCCACTCAAACCGGCAATCGCCGCTGCCATCTTTACGCTCCACGGCAGATTGCCCACCACGTAGTTATGCGTACCCACCACCAACTTCGCGTCAACAAAGTTCGGATCGAGTTCGAGCACACGTTCATGATCATGCCGCGCTCCAACAGCGTTGCGGAGCGCGGAAAACCAGGCCCGTTCCACCAGCCCTGTGTAAACCGCAAACTGCGCCCTCGTCACACCCCTGCAGTAAAGCATCTGGACGTCATTCGGATTCGTTTTGAGCTTCTGCTCTTCTAAGCTCTGCGCCCGCCGGACCAACTCCTTGATGCGTTCCTTGATCTTGTCGTCGGTAGGGCGCGGAGCCCGCCCAATAAAGCTGTCATTGGCGTAGTCCCCCGTATTCATCGCCCCGGTGTCGTACAGGTCATGCATCAGGACTGCCGTGAGCAGATGATTGATCGCAAACGGGTCATCAGGATGTTTCTCGACAATCTTCTCGAACTCCTGCGTCGCCCGGTCATAGTCCATGTTGTAGAAATGCTCAAAAGCAACGTCGGTTTGGGGATCCAGCGGCGCAGCATGAATGCCGCCCTTTACGGACTGAGCCGCAACCGCAACACACAAGCTCAGGATCAGGGCAAAAACAGGAAGGACTTTCGAAAATCGCAGGGAGCTCATTCGGAAACTCAACTCCAGAACCCTGAGGAGGAGATAGTCCTAGTCTAAACGAACTTCCTCGTGCCCGCTTCCTCCACCCGGCTTCAACTTGCTCTCGCGCAACCGAACCAAAAAGGTCAGCTATGTACCGCCCACGCTACCTCTCAATCCATAAAGAACTCCCTATAATTTGCGCAGCTAGACAGCTGCATCAGGTAGCGGGAGACTCATGATCACGTCGCACGCCTACCGTCGAATGGAGCTCGACGGATCGTGCTGTGCGCCGAAGAGACGTCGCCAGCAACGCCTCTCCGATGAACTGTAGTCGATCAGATCTTTGAGCCTTCCGCGCCTGTCAGCGTGCCCTAGCTTCCGTTCAAACGTCCCGGGCCCTCTGTAACCAAGGCATCTTTACTCGCTCACGCGCGTAATAATTGCCCCGTCCCAGCTATCAAGCAGTCTGTGCGCTATCCGTAAGTATTTGCTTAATTGAATAGTTAACGGCGTCGGAACTTTGGCGGTTGGAATGCCTTTCCTATTTTTTCCAAGGTAGGATTTCGTAATGGCAGAAGTAGTACAAGGAACGCAGCAAGAATTCTGGCGACCGCCCTCCCCGATCCTCTCGGCAGACCCCGCCATTCTCCATCCGGCACCACCAATGGCGGAAGCCTGTCCGCGCTGCACTACCGAGTTCTTGTCCGGCTCGCGTTACTGTCATTCCTGCGGAAGCCGCCGCCCTGAAATTGTCAGCCCCGCCACTAGGGCCGATGCTGCGGCCTTGGCTGGTCTATGGGAGCAGGTGGTCGATGCGGCTCACGCCGGAGTTACTGGCTGGAAGAGTATTGAGTTCCCGGGATGGCTTCGTTATCTGCACTTCCACGAGATCAAGAAGCTCGTGGGGCTCTCTACGGCTTCCCTGATCGCGTTCATCCTTGGCCTGGGATGCGTAGCTGGAGCGTTGCTGGTTGGTCTTCTTAATGCCAAGACGCTGGTCGACTGGGAAGCCATCCAGTTCTATCGCGTGGAATGGCTGCTGGCCGCCGTCGCCTCATTCGCGGCGGGACTTCTGCTGAAGAAGCACTCTTCCGACGAGACTGACGACTAGCTCGCCTCGCCGCCGGACCCCACAGCGCGACGTTGCTGGTTCATGCGGTAAAGATGATGAACCGGCCCGTTTCCCTTCCCCACCGACTGCCCATTTGCAATCGCCGCAGTCACGTACGTTTTAGCCAGAAGTACGGCTTCAGCCAGGCCCCTCTCAAGCGCCAAATGGCAGGCAATCGCGGTCGCAAACGCGCACCCAGTCCCGTGTGTCGAACTGGACCGCTGGCGCTCCGCCTTGAACACCTCGTTCTCAATCCCGCGTTTTGTCGTGAAACTTAGGAGGTCGATCGCCTTTTCCAAATGTCCGCCCGTCACCACCGCTGCGGAGGCGCCCATCTCATGCAGCTTCGCTGCGGCCGCCTTCATCTCGTCCAATTCTTTGATCTTGATACCAGTGATTGCCGATGCCTCATCCACGTTGGGCGTAATGACATCGCACAGCGGTAGCAAGCGTTCAATCATCACTTTCTTGCCCGACGCATCCAGCAAATCCGCGCCAGAAGACGACATGAGAATCGGATCCAATACGACATTCGGAAACCGCGACGGCGTTTCGCGGCCCGCCGCCCGGCCATTCACAGAACGTGACAGAAAGTCAGCCACTACCTTCGCCACCTTGCCCGTCCCCAGCATGCCAATGTGTACCCCGGCAACGTCTACGTCGGACGCAAGTTCCTCCAAAGTGTCCGTCACCAGAGACGGGTCAGCGGCTTCCACGCGTCTCACCCCGGCAGTACTTTGCACAGTCAAGGCAGTGATGCATGCCACGCCATAGCAGCCATGGGCGGCAATTGTCTTTACATCGGCAGTCACCCCCGCTCCGGACGATGGATCGAATCCGGCGATAGTGAGTACGACAGGTGGTTTTTCGGCCATAGTCTTTCGTTCCAGTAATTGCGATAGTACCCCGACAAGACCCCCAACATCTCATAATCGGCTGCCTTGGAGGTTACCTTTGAGACAGCTGTTCGAAAAATAGTTTTGCCCTGATATTCAAAACCGTTGCCATAAATACATGATTCCATGCAACTTGCCGTCCACTCCGGGTAAGCCATTGATTCCAGTCAGCTTGTAAATTCTACCTTGTCAAGTCGGGCGTGCTATTTACGTTTTGGTAAATATCTAAGCGACCAAGAACAAAGGGCGTTCTTTGCATCTCCATAGATTAGAAGCCGGTTACGTAAGCATTCCATTACTACGACGTCATCTTTCGTAAGGCTGAACTGTATTGACACAGGTTTGGCACGCCGATAGCATCTGAAAACCGTAGCAGCAGTAGCCTAACGGCCAAGGGCACTTTTGAGTATGCGAGGAGAACTGAATGCGAAGTCGTTTAGCTCAAGGGATGGCGATTGCTTTTCTGATCGTCGGCCTCGGAGCGGCTCAGGGACCGAACATCTCGGAGGCGAAACCGGCTCCAAGTAGTTCTGTTCAGGCGAGATCTGAGGTCCGCCAACAGGTCGGCAAGACCAAACCCTACCAAGTCGGAACAGCGTCCTGGTATGGGGAGAACTTTGATGGAAAACCGACTGCCAGCGGTGAGTTGTACGATATGTACGACATGACCGCGGCACACCTGACGCTTCCCATCGGAAGCTATGTGCGAGTCACGAATCTTCACAACGGCAAGGCCGTGGTAGTTCGCGTAAACGATCGCGGACCCGTAGTCCCAGGTCGCATCATCGACCTGTCTTACGGAGCGGCGCAAGCCCTGCAGTTCCGCCATAGCGGATTGCAGCGTGTCCGTCTGGATCTGGTCAAACCCGGCCAGCAGAAACCTGCTTATCAGACGGTCGCTTACAACCAACCCCCCATAGCGCAACTCCCGTAATAGCAAGTAGACTTGTCCGGATGCTTGGTTCAATGCCAAACCGCATCCGGAACGCAAGTCCTTTCCAACGCGGAACTGACCCGCGCGAGCGACTCATTGTTGCGCTGGACGTTTCATCGGCTGCCGCCGCACAGAAGATCGTTGCGGCGGTAGGCGATTCTGCCTTGACCTACAAGGTCGGGATGCAGCTCTATACGGCCGAAGGTCCGCAGGTGGTGCGGGATCTCGTCGCCTCCGGGCGGCGGGTCTTTCTGGACCTCAAGTACCACGACATCCCCAACACGGTGGGATCTGCCATCTCGGAGGCCGCCAAGCTCGGCATCAGCATGCTGACCGTGCATGCATCAGGCAGTGACAAGATGCTTCGTGCAGCGGTGGACGCCGCGAAGGCACGGCCGGAGTTGATCGTCCTAGCCGTCACGGTGTTAACTAGCATGGGCGCGAGTGATCTGGAAACGATCGGCCTGCCCGGCTCAGTCGAAAATAACGTAGTGCATCTCGCACGCTTGGCCCTGAAAAACGGATGCCAAGGAATCGTCACCTCCGCCCGCGAGGCCGCCGCAGTGCGCGCCAATTTGGGCGATGACTTCGCAATCGTCACTCCCGGAGTTCGCCCCGCCGGAGCCCACGTGGCCGATCAAGTCCGGGTCGTCACTCCAGCTGAAGCCATCGCCGCCGGCGCCACCCACATCGTCGTAGGACGCCCCATCACCGAAGCCCCCGACCCCGCAGCAGAAGCAAAGTCAATCCTGTCGCAAATAACGACATAGAACGCGCCACGAAAAATGTAGGGGCGGACGCATTCGTCCGCCCCGAGGCGCGAAAGCGCCGAGTAGAAACGGCGTCCGTCAACACAAAAATGAGCGGTTCGGAAACGAACGGGAACGCAAGTTCTCGCACTCCGACAAGATCCACGCTTGCCGGTGTAAGATTCTGCAACCCCCGATCTCGCCATGCCACACCCACTCGCTGGAAAAAAACTCTGTATCGCCTGCAAGGAACCGATTCCTGTCGGGGCCAACGTCTGTGCCCACTGCGGTTCAAGTCAGGCGCCGGAGCGCACTTCATTCAGCAAAGACATTCTCAAATGGGTCGCGGGTGTTACCGCGGTTATCGGACTGATTACCGGACTCAGCGGCGTCGTCGGCCCGCTCAAAGGCTGGTGGACGCAAGGACGCCAATCCAAAACTCTGCTGGCGAGCGCGCTTCGGCAGGAGGAAGTCGGAGAGTATCCCGCCGCCTTCGATACTCTCACCGAGATTTTGAAGACCAATCCCGGCAACGTTCCCGCGCTTCATGCCCGACTCGATGTCACCATGCTGTGGGTCGAAAACATCTGGGTGCCGTTCCGCAACAGTGACGAACTCCAGCAAAAGATACGTCCCGTATTCGATAAGCTCGGTCCGGTACTTGAAGCTGGTCTCGGCACCAGCAAGGACTATCGCGCCGCCGACGTAGTCGCGCATCTCGGTTGGCTTAATTTCCTGCGCGCAAAAATTCTGGGTCAGGGTGGTCGGATCGATGAACATGTTCAACGCGCCTTGCAAATGGATCCCGATAACGTCTATGCGCACGCCATGATGGGAGATTTGTTGCTCGATAGCCCTGGCGGTCTCGACGAAGCCAAAGCCCACTTCGCCGCCGCACTCAAGACCGGCAAAGCCAAGGAGTTTGTCCGCGGCTGTCAGCTCGAGTCGATGATTTACAACGATGCGAAGGGAGTACGGGCAGAGCTGATCCGCGTGGTCAACGACATGCGCAAAAATGGTGAACAGCTCGGCGACTCCAATCGAGGCCGTGTTCATTCCTACTACAGCACGACGATCGGCGACGATCGCGATCTCCGCGAGGTTATCTCGGCCGTTCCTCCTGACGAATCATGGGCGACCTACCGGTGGGTCTCGCCGCCGGACAATCCTCCCGATTCCCAAGAGTCGAGATTCATTCAGGCCAACATCGACGAGGTCTCAGGCAAGAAGAGTGAAGCGCTGCAGATCTACCGGCAATTGGTGAATGAAACCAAGGGCTCACCGGTCCGGCTCAGTCAACGCGCAAGGGACGCCGTAAAACGCCTGGAGCACTAAACAAACCGAAAAATGTAGGGGCGGACGCACTCGTCCGCCCCGAGGCGCGAAAGCGCCGAGTGCCACTGCGTCCGTCGAAGCAAGACTGTGCGGGCCCAAAGCGACACGATTCCCACCGATCAACAAAAAACGGAGCCGGAAAGCGGCTCCGTACCAGAAACTCGAAATGTAATTTGTTCCTACAGCTTCTCGAAAAACTCACACGCCGAACACGAGATATAAATCCCGCCCGGTATACCGCGCTCGCGATCTTTCACACGCTTCACAATGCGTGTTGGCTTGTTGCACTTCGGACAATCCGTGCTTTTGGTGGTGTCCATCACTTTCTTCCGGTCCGCTGTCTTAGCGATCTTCGCGCCCACTGCCATGTTTCGTCTCTCCTGATTCTGAATATTTGCGCAGCACAATCCGCGCCACAACGGCCGCGAATGAAAGTGGATGGGATCTTATTGGAAATCGTCCCGGGACTTACGCCACAGACCAAGAATCCACACAGGAAGAATCTGAAGCTGCGTCTTGTTCTCTTCCGTCAGAACAATTTTACACCACAGAATGCGGCTCTGGAACGCTATCCGCCGTTCCGGGAGCCTGCCCCGCTCCAGTCGGTTCCCCCTTTCTGTACACAGCCATTGTGGTCTCAAATGAGATGTCATCCTGAGCAACGGCGCAGCCGTTGTGAGGGACCCTACGTTGCGGAAAGCGTTGACGCAGTAAAAGGGCGTGCCTTGAATGCCTCCAGAATGGGACTCTAACAATTTGCAAGAAGAACGGTGTCTACCAAGAGGGCGAGAAATCTGAAACCATCGAATTTCCACAGTTTCTCTAAGAATAAAGCACGCAAGTGTGACGAACGACCTTTACCCGAAGGCAAAGAAAGCGAAACAATGTCAACGATGCAAGTCAGAGTGGCAGTTCAACGGCTCCGACGGCGGATCATCCAGCGAAGATGTAACCCCTTATTCCGCAATATTTTACCTGCAAGTGTTTTGCAATCAATATTTTGCAGTCACAAAGGTGGTTCCTTCGTTGTTAACTTCATTCGAATCAAGATTTTGCCTCCTTCGATCCAAAAAGCAAAATCGACATCTGGGCTTTCGAACTGTTGCGTAATGGTGTTCGATATCGAAAGTGGTCTCAGAACTAAGGAGGACGAGCAGAACGGAGTCTGCTGTGCCAGCGATCGACCCGTTAAAACATGCCCGGCGCGGAGGTAGGCACGCAACTCGCTCTCACCCATGCACAACCCCGCAGGTTTGACCCCGTACTCTCGGCCCTGCTACCGTCATATGTTTGCCCTCTGCTTCCCGGCCCGTTCTGCTTCCGGCAAACCGGACTGTCCGCTGATCCGTCCAGCCCGGGGCCACTTCATAGCCACGGAGCTCTAATATGCCTGCCATAAAATTTCGCGGTGTCGATTTTCTCCAGTACGATTCGCTTCTCACTGATGAAGAAAAACTTGTTCGCGATACCACGCGCCAGTTCATCGAAGACAACCTGATTCCAATCATTGAAGAGTGCAACCGCGCGGGACGCTTCCCGAAAGAGTTGGTCAAGCCCATGGCCGAACTCGGATTTTTCGGTGCGTCGCTCAAGGGCTACGGCTGCGCCGGCATGGGCAACGTCGAGTACGGATTGATGACGCAGGAACTTGAGCGCGGCGATTCTGGCGTTCGCAGCTTCGTCAGCGTGCAGTCCGGTCTGTGCATGTACCCGATCTACGAGTTTGGCAGCGATGAACAGAAAGAAACCTGGCTGCCGCCCATGCAGAAAGGCGAGAAGCTCGGCTGCTTCGGTTTGACTGAGCCCGACTTCGGATCGAATCCTGGGGGCATGCGCACGCGCGCCCGCAAAGTCGGCAATGAATACGTCATCAACGGCGAGAAGATGTGGATCACCTCGGGCACCATCGCCGACGTCGCGATCATTTGGGCAAAGGTGGAAGATGAAAAGGATCGCGTTCGCGGATTCCTCGTCGAGACGGATCGCCCCGGATTCAAAGCCGACGACATTCACGGCAAGTGGTCGCTGCGCGCATCAGTCACTTCGGGACTTTCCCTGCAAGACGTCAAGGTGCCCGCATCGAATCTTCTCCCCAAGAGCGGCGGTCTGCGCTCTCCGCTGATGTGCCTCAATCAGGCGCGCTATGGAATCGCATGGGGAGCCGTGGGCGCTGCGATGTCCTGCTACGACTGCGCTCTGCAATATGCGCTGCTGCGCAAGCAATGGCGCGACCAGCCGATCGCATCGCATCAACTCGTGCAAGACAAGCTCACTTGGATGATCAGCGAGATCACCAAGGCCCAGCTGCTAGTTCTGCAAGTGGGACGGTTGAAGGACGCAGGCAAAGTTGAGCCGCACCACATCTCGATGGCCAAACGCAACAATGTCTGGATGGCCCTGGAATGCGCGCGCCTGTCGCGCGACATTCTCGGTGCGAACGGTGTAGCCGACGACTATCCGATCATGCGCCACCTGATGAACCTTGAGTCCGTCAAGACGTACGAGGGCACCCACGACGTGCACTCGCTCATCATCGGACAAAGCATCACGGGCATCGACGCATTCTAGGCTTGGCTTTTTTAAATGTGGGGACAGCCGCCATCGGCTGTCCCTCGAGCGAAGCTCGAGACATTTTTGTTAGGTCCGTTAGAGGCTAGATGACTCCAGACAAGAACCGCAGGATCGCCACAGCGACAGGATTTCTCTCGGGTGTTCTGGCGTGCATGGATGCGCTGCGAGACGCCACCGTCTCCTGGCCGCCGGAGGCCGTCTGGTCCGCCATGCGCCGCCCGCACAAAGTGGAATTCTGCGGCGGCATCGCGATGATCTTGGTCACGTTCCTCATGTCCATCCGGCGGACAGTTTCCGAGCGGTGACACGGGTATCCAGGCAGCCGAGGGCATCGCCGGGTTTGAGGATGTTCTGTTTTCGTAACAGTCGCCTCCGGCTCTACAGACAAGCGATTTGCTCTGGAGAGACAATTTGCCAGCTTGCTGCGAAAACTTTTTCGGCTCCAGCATTGCTGAAATGCTCGCAGCCACGAAGTACTTTCCGAAATTTGTAACAGCTTTTGCCTTCACTCACGCGTAGACCACGCGTGAGCTATCTTCTCTCCCCAGTGAGGATGACGACCCTTCTCCCTATAGCGGCATTCCTTCTTGCTTGCGTCGTCCTCGAGGCCTGAGAATTCAAAACACTGTCAGATCGACGTGATCCTGCGTAAGCTGCAGGAATCGACAACTCTCGAATCTGGTGACAAAAATCTCAAGGAGCTTGGAATGGGCACACTTCAGACGTTGTTGGCTCTGGTCGGTTTGATCTATGTATTGTGCGTGATCGTTCAGGCCGTGCAAGAGGTGACGAAATCATTTCTTAACACCAAGGCGAAGACGATGGCCCAAACCATTCAGCAATTTATGGGCTCCCGGTTGCCTTTACCCGACGTTGAGAAGGCACTGGCAGCACGTGGGCTCGACATCACAGCGTTAGAGCATTTTAATCGCGATGATTTCCGGCACTTGCTCGATGGAATCGAATCGCTCGCCCCCAAACTGCAAGGAATCGTTGCGAGCGGCACAGCGACTTTTGATCAAGAAAAAGACAACGTCGCCGCTGCTTTCGATGCTGCACGAGCGAGATTCCAGGCCGCGTACACGCGGAAGAATAAGCTGATTGCCATTGCGTTCAGTTTTGCGGTCGTGATCGCGTTGAATGCCAATATCGTCGCGGTTTACGAGCAACTTGCTGCGGATCAGGTGATGGCGCAAGCAATCGCTGGAAAAGCAGAAAAAGCGACCTGCAGCCAAAGTCAAAGGCAAGCTGCCGTGACAAATTCAGCAGACGACTTTGACACTATTTATCGAACCAACCGCGATTGCATTCAGAAGGTCCTGCAGGACTATCCCATTCTCGTGAGATGGCACAAAGTGGACGGCCGATGGATACCGATGGGCGCAGGAGGCTTGTTCCCAGCTCTGGCCGGGCTGATCGTCATGGGTGGGCTCGTGTCGATGGGTGCGCCTTTCTGGAATGACATTCTCAAGGGATTCACGGGACTCAATAACACACTCAACAGCAACAATAAGAAGCTCGCGTAAACTGTTCGACGCAGGAGGCTCGATGTCTAAAGCGACAGCCGATATTGTGGGAACAACAGGATCAAATTTCACATGCACGATAGACTCGGGCACTATTTTGTCCGCATATCTTGAAGTTCCCAATACACCCATCGTATCCCTGGAAATTGGCGACGATGAACGCGAGGTAACCCTGATCGGGCTTCCCAAGGGTCAGTCCTGGATACGGCTGGACATCGTGTGGGCACCCGGAGACGGAGACGCCGATATCGGAATTGGAACGGTAACCTCGGGCAAGGCTGCCGCTGCGACGCCTGCTCACACGCTTGATGCAGGCAATACCCCGGGCTACATCGAGCTGTTCGGAACGAAGTCATGACGAAAATATTTTTGAGGTTCGTGTGTATCACAATACTGTTGGGATCCGAATCAGGCTTCGCACAAGCCCCTGCCGCGTCGGCACAAACAGCGGGAGTGTGGACCGAAGCCAACCCTCGGGCATTTTGCGAGCACGATCTGAGGCCCGAGATATCTGCGTATTGCAAAGATCTCGCCGATCTACAGACCGCGGTAAACAAAGAGAAGAAGAACCCGTCACCGGACCTCGAGGTGACGAATCAGTCGTTGGTCAATCCATTGTCGAAATTAAATATCGCCGACAAGCGAGCCACGGTTGACTTCATCACTGCCACGGCCTCGAGATTCGCTTTGAATGCAGCGATCGCCGATGCGATACGCACGGCGGGCCAGCAACGACTGGACCAACAGCTCGGGGCAACGCCGAGCGCAAGCGGTACGACTTCGCTACTCTCGAAAGCTGGCAGCGCCGAACTGGTGTCCTTGGCACTCGACGCCGGAGTTCTCACACGCTCCATTAACGGCACGACCGCTACACTCAGCATGAATGCCGATCAGCTCTTCCGGTTGGTCACGGGTGCGGACCCAACCTGTATTGTGACGACACAGACTTGCAAGAACGAAAGTTGGTTCGAAACCCGTGTTGCAGGGCCAACCACAATCTCCGCCAGCATGGATCTCGCGCAGCAAAGCACTACTACAACGGCTACCTCTGGACAGGCCAGCGGAGCTACGCCGACTCCGGTCGATTCGGTGGCCATTCCGACTGGGGCTGGAAAACTGTCAGGCATCACCGCACGCTACGAAATCAGGAACGGATTTGACCCACGCAGCGCCCAATTTCACTCGGCGTGGGCTTCGCAGGTAACTTCACTCGCCGCCAATGTCAAGATCATCGGAGATGACACCGATGCGGTATCAAACTTGTTGGCTCTGCACCAGAAATTTGCGGTGTCCGAGGATGCAGATCCATTCGCGCAGACCAAAGATCTCTCTGCACAGCGCAGCGCAGGATTCGACCGGACGCGCGCTGTTGAAGGCGTTCGAGGACTACTGGTCGGCCATGGTCACTGACGAGATCTGGCATGATTCGAAGCTGGCTGCAGCCGTCTCGAAGGCTACGCAGGATCGAAACATTTATCGCCAGGCTTGGTTCGCTGCTCTCAACCGTGCCGTCGGCACGCTGCTGACGGTGGAGTACGACTTCAACCGTCCTACGAACCAGCCACAGACTCACGACCTCAAGATCATCTACGCTCATGATTTTGGTGTGAGAGGCATGGTGACGATGAACGGAGCCGTGTCGTTCTACAGCGTACTCCCAGCAGGCGCCAGGTACGGACGCTTGCATTACGGTCAGATATCCACCCAGTACGACCGGACACTATCTGGAAAGGACAGACCGTTGCAGACGCAACTCAGCCTGGCCGGTTATTGGCAATATCAACCAAATCCATCGATTCTTGATATCCCCGACGGCACAGTGGCTCCGGGCACCAATATCCCCCTGCCAAACGGAACACAGGAATTTGTGGGAACGGCAGGCTCGCTCTGGGTGACACAGGCCAAGCTGACGATCAAAGGATCTGGAGGAATCAATGTTCCGATCGGCGTCAGTTGGTCGAACAAAACCGATCTGCTACAAGGTAGCCGGATAGGAGCGCAGATTGGCCTCAGCTACAACTTCAGTTCATTTGCCAACATGTTTTCCGGATCTAGCGGCCAGTAGACGAGTCATCGCACAGATCGATCATCCGTACATTTCCTCAAGTAGTTCATACGCCCGGCGTAGATGAGGCACTACGATGCTGCCACCTACGACTAGTGCTACATTGAGAGACTCTTCCTGCTCCGCGCGGGTTACGCCCAGGCGGTAGGCCTGGATCGCGTGGTAGAAGATACAGTCATCGCATCGCAGACAGGCGGAAGCGACCAGTCCCATCAGCTCTTTCGTCTTCGCGGGAAGCGTACCTTCGAGATAAGTGTTGTGATCGATGTTGTAAAAGCGCTTGACCAGAAAGTTGTTGGCTTTGTCGACGTTGGCTTTGAGACGTTCGCGCGAATCGAGGAACTTGCGCGCGGTCTCGCTCTCTTCCGAGACATACTTTTCGGTAAAAAGATACGTTGGCTCTTTGCGATCGTTCGAAGATCGCTCGTTCGCAGGGGTATGCTCTGCCGTGGTCGGGGTCATGAGCAGATGGTAGCAGAGAATTCGGGCGGACTTCGCGGCGCGTTTCCCGCGTTTTCGACTAATTTTTGCGTTTGCCGGCGACGCGACTTCTATTGCTTTCGTGGACTGCACACCTCGCTTCGCTTCGGTGGGGCGGACGAATGCGTCCGCCCCTACACGAGCTATGCGGTTGGTTTGTCTTTCATCGGTTCGACGGCGAGGAATTGCTCGGCGAAACGCTGCGCGTAGCCCTCGAACAAGGTTGGAATTTTTTTCGGATCCGTCGACTTCAAGATGAGTCCGGCGTGGTGATGCTTTTTGATCCTGTAATAAACTTCCGGATCGTTGAACGACGAAGTATCGGGATTTTCCTGGCGCGCCAGCGACAGAATTACGCCAGCATATTCCTCGCGCACTGGCGGCAGTTTGTAAGTCCCATCGCCGCCGGAGACTTCGATGCCCGCCCACTCGCGCCACAAATTAATGCCGGTGGCGGCTTCCACCATCTCATTGATGTAGGCACCCCCAACCCGCGCGGCACACTCAAGAAAATAGAACTCGCCATCTGCGTTCGCGCGGATAAACTCTGCGTGCGACACGCCTCGCAGCAGTCCCAGTGCTGCAATCAACTCGCGGTTGATGGCGCGAAGTCCGGCATCTTCCTCGCTGCCGCGTGGCAGCGTGAAGGTCGTGAAGACGCCTCCGTGCGCGACATTCATCGGTGGTTTCCCATACCTGCTCACATTGGCAAACAAAATTTCGTTTTCCGATACGACAGAATCGACGTGGAAAACATCACCCGGCAAAAATCTTTCCAGGAGGTGTGCGGACTGCTTGTCTGCCAGTTGATCAAGAAGCGGCCATAGCTCATCCGGAGAGTGGATTTTCTTGATCCCGATCGCAGAGGCTTCCTGGCGCGGCTTGAGGACCCACGGCCCGGGAACGTGATCCAAGTAGTAGCGAATGTCGTCGTGATTCACGACCGGGACAAAATCGGGAACCCGAATGTGGCGATCGAGGGCGCGCATACGCATGGCAAGCTTGTCGCGAAAGTAGCGCATGGTCGTTAGCCCCATGCCGGGAATGCGTAGATGCTCGCGTAGGGTCGCCGCAGTTTCCATGTCGAACTCGTCGAGCGCAACGATGCGATCTATTTTCTGGCCGCGCGCCAAGTGGGTCACGGCTTTCACAATGTCAGGAAGCGGAATCTCTTCGGGCAGGTAGTAGGTGTCGTCGAGGCTTTCGCGGGGCCAGTCAGCATCCTTCAGCTTTTGAGCGGTGAGCAGAAGGACGCGGCAGCCCTGGCGCTTGCATTCGCGGATGAACTCCTGGCCCTTTTCGTAAGTCGTGATGCAAAGGAATGTGAGATTACGGGTATCTGGCATGGAATTTGTCCGAAACAGGGATAGGAGAATAGCACGAGATCCCGGCAGGGGCGTATCAGGCGAATCTTACGAAGAAAATCGATAAGGCGCGCCGAGAGTTTCATTCTGTGCAAGGTTGCGTTATAGTCTCAACCCGGCGCACTAATTACCCCCGCGACCGTTTCGCAATCCACTCTCATCATTCCCGGAGGCTCCTCGTGGCTACACAAACTCGTCCTGAAGGCAAGGCTCGCAGCTTTGGAGAAAACATTGAAAGCGATCTGGCGTCGCGGTTTCTGCGCGTTGTCGAAGTTGCAGCCATCGCTTCAGCGAGGACGATGGGACAGGGGGACCGCAAAGGCAGCGACCAGGTAGCGACCGAAGCGATGCGCAAAACGATGGACTCGATCCCGATGCGGGGCACGATCGTGATCGGAGAGGGTGAACGCGACGAAGCGCCCATGCTGTATATCGGGGAAAAAGTTGGTGCGGAATTTCAGGACGGTATGGAAGTTCCCGACGTCGACATTGCGGTCGATCCGCTGGAGGGAACCAATCTTTGCGCGACAGGAGCGCCGGGCGCTATCACTGTGCTTGCGGCCTCTGAACGTGGCGGACTGCTGAATGCTCCTGATTGCTACATGGAAAAAATAGTAGTGGGGCCTTCATGCAAGGATGCGGTCTATCTGGATGCTCCGGTTTCACACAATCTGAAAAACATCGCGCGAAGATTGGATCGTGACGTCGAGGACTTGGTCGTGATGGTGCTCGACCGCCCGCGTCACGAGAAACTGATTGCCGACATTCGGGCAGCGGGTGCCAGAATCCGGTTAATTGGCGATGGCGATCTGTCCGCCGGCATTGCAGCGGCAGTCATCGGAACTGGAGTACATGCCGTGATGGGCTCCGGCGGCGCGCCTGAAGGCGTGATTACTGCGGCCGCGATCCGATGCCTGAATGGCTACATGCTGGGCCGCCTGGTAGTTAAGCCGGACCAGGAAGAGCGACTCGAACGCATGGGAATCAAAGACAAGAATCGCATCTATGAAGCAGAGGATCTTGCTCCCGGGAAGCAGATCATCTTCGCGGCGACCGGAGTTACGGATGGCGCGCTGATGAAGGGCGTGCGTTTCTTCGGTGAAGGCACGCGCACTTCGTCGGTAATCATGGCACTAAGAACCGGCAAAGTGCGCTTCGTTGAAAGCATCCACCTCGAGAAGAGTCCCGACGTGAAAGTCAGGTTCTCGTAGGCCAGACGACTATTTCAAATACTCCGAATCTTTTTTCAACTCTTCAGGGATTGCGGGAAATGGAGGCCATTCCTGCGAATATCCCTTGAGCAACGGAGTCGCAACTTCGGAGCGAAGCGTGCCATCGTGCACCGCAATCTTGTGCGGATTGCCCGCTGAATATCCCTCCCACAAGCTGACTCCGGCGTAAGCGCCATCCTTGCGCAGGACGTAGTAGGTCATATCCATGAAGCGCAGCTTGTTCATATCGCCGTTGTAGTTGCGCACAATCCGTTTCAGCGCATCCATGCCGGCGTCTTGCGGCGACATGCCATGCCGCATATTCTCGACGATCGTGTGGGCGCCGGCGACCTTGATGTTTTCTTCTCCGCTGCCCGTAGCGCCGGCCGAGCCCACATCCTGATCGGTGTAGCAACCGGCGCCGATGATCGGCGAATCTCCGCAACGGCCGGGAAGTTTGAATGCGAGACCGCTGGTGGTCGTGATCCCCGAGATCTCACCCTTTTCGTTTAGCGCCGAGCAGTGAATCGTGCCGGTCGGCGGAAACACGACTCGACGGATCGCGGCGAGGCAGAACTCCGGTTCGATGCCGAGATCAGCGGCGCTCTGTTGCAGTTTCTCAATGCGATCGCGCCAGAGATCTGCCTGTGGCTTACCGGCCGGAGGCGGCCCTTGCCAGTGCGGATCGGCAAGGCCGGGCCCCCACCAATCGCGGTCGGAATTGAATTGTTTCCAGAGCAGCCAGATTTTTCGCGAACGCTCGGTGAGCAGATTTTCGCGCGGGTGCCCCATCGCAACCGCGAAACGTTCAGCACCTTCGCCCACAAGCATGACGTGGCCCGTATGTTCCATGACGGCCTTCGCAACCAGCGAAACATTCTTGATGTTGCGGACGCCGCCAACGGAACCGGCGCGCCGGGTAGGACCATGCATGCAGCATGAATCGAGCTCGACGACACCTTCTTCGTTGGGAAGGCCTCCGTAACCCACAGAATCATCAGTCGGATCATTCTCGGGACCCATCACGACGCGCACTGCGGCATCGAGCGTGTCGCCCCCGCCTTTCAGGAAAGCGTATGCCGCTTCCATGTAGGCGTGACCGTTGTTCGCGCTGATCATGATGGGCTTCTTCGAGGATCCGGCCTGCGAAGCATGTCCCTGTTCACCCGTCTCTGCGATCGCTTGCGGCACAGCGGATTTAGCGCCCACACCTGCGGCAACGGCACCCAAAACCGAAGTTTTCACAAAATCGCGGCGCGAAAAAGTCACAAGTCCTCCTCGAATGTGGAACGAGAGTTCAGCAAAGGAATTTCGCGGATCACTTTATGGAATGGATAGACCGAAGGTGAGACGAAAGAGTTCACGCGAACGCGGAAGGATATCACGAGCCAGTGCGGGAATTCATGCGCAGGATGGATGAAACTGCAGGGACAGCCGAGATGGCTGTCCCTGTGTGTGAATTCAGCTAGCGTCGTGCGAACTTTCGAAGCCTGCCAGGATATTCCGCACCCGCTCGTTGCAGATCTTCAGCAACAGCGGTGCTGATGGGAGTTACTTTCTCCGTGCGGTAGCGAAGCAGCGCGGCGATGTTGCCGATCTTGTCGAACTCAGCATCGTCTTTGACGTAGAACGTTTCGATATCGCGGCGGACCACCCAGGGAAGGATCGCTTCGCCGACATCAACAACTTCCTGTGTCGCGCGCCCGCAAACGGGGCAGTAGTTCACGAGATGAGCATCGATGTGACCGCATGCGATGCACTCCACGGCGTGGCCTTGCAGGTTCTCGCCAAGCAACAGTGTTTGAACTTCCCCAAGTTCGAGCGAGCGCAGGACGCGCCGTAAGCCGGTAACGCCTCGTCCCTTGCTGAGGGCCTGGCTCAAAACCTGGTTGACGCGCTCGCGGCGCTGATCGGCTTGCCAGCGATCAAGCATCGGCTGAGCCTGCGTGCGAATCTCGTCTTTCGTGACGTGACCCAGGTCGGCGTGGAAGCGGCCAATCAAAGCCTGGCTGACGTAAGGATGCAGTTGCGGCTCGAAGAGCGAGCGGTGGGCATCCTGACAGGCGAGAATCCATCGCTCGAAGACACCTTTTTCCAGCAGCTCTTTCAAGGTCTCGGCAACGTTCTTGAAATGGGCGCGGGCTTCATCTTCGACGCGGCGTTGCGCGTGGCCCCCGTCGTATCCGGCGTAGCCGTCGCTCCGACCGCGCCGCGTTAGCGGATGAACGAGATCGTCGCGCTCAGTCAATTCGCCAAGGCGAAGATCGAAGATGCGGGCTCGATGCCGGTCGACAAGCACCACGCCCAATAGCGGCGAAGCTCCGAGCAGGTGCGCGAGGGGCTTGATGTGAAAATGCCGATCGACGAAGAGTTGAGTGCTGCCGAGGGTCGGGGGCAAATCATATTCGCGCCAGATTTTTTGATCCGCGCAGGCGAACACGGCCTTGGCGTGAGTGCCGTTGCTGCGCAGTTCGGCGGACAACCTGGTGATACGTTCGATGTCGGCGCGCGCGCACTCTTTTTCGCTTTTGGTTTCGAGGGAGCGGATTGCTTCCCGCGCGAGGTCTTTAATCAGGATTGTGTCTTCCTTGTGCGCCTTGTTGCGCGGAGTGGAAGGTTGGAAGTAAAAACTGACAGCACAGGATTTCTGGTCCTTAAAATCGGCCAATTCACGCATTTGCTCGCGAGAAATACTCATGGACAATCTCCCCACTGATTAATTTTGAATTAAGCGACGCCGGTGGGAGCGAAGCGGCCTGGAAACTGCTTAGCCAGCCCCGGCGATTTGCGCAGATGGTCGCGCGCGGCAGAGACAAAGGTCAGTATGCGTTCCGACGGAAGTCCGGTAATACCGACGACTTCCTCGATGGTGAAGCCTTCGACAGCATGCAGAATGAAGGCTTCGCGAGGCCCGGCGCTGAGATCGCGCAAGGATGACGCAATCAGGCGCAACAACTCGTCGGAAGCGAAAATCTGTTCGGGATTCGATAGCCGTGAGTCAGGCACCACCATCTCGCCAGTTATCGATTCGTCCGGCTGGTGGAACTGTAAAGAGGGTTCGTCACTGCCCTTTACGTTCGGACGCCGGGCGGAGTCTTCAAGGTGTACAGCATTGCCGCTGCTCTCGTCAGAACGGCACAGTTCGTCCAGCGCACGCAACGCTTGCCTGTAGAGCCAGGGCTCGAGAGCAAGTTTTTCGGGCTTCTCTTGCCCATCGCCGAGGGCCGCGGCGATCGCCTCATCGATGACCTCGTCCTTTGAAACAGAATCCGGCCCAATGAGCTGCTGCACTTCGCGGAAATAGATCTCGCGCTCCACGAACCGATCGAGGCGGGCAAGATTCGCGTTGACGTAGGAGCGGATGTCGTCGGAAGAAATGGTCTCGGGAAACACTGCCGCAATAGTTTGCTCAAATGGCACTTCCCGGACGGGAGCGCCTGGCCGTGTGCTGTTGCCGCGGCGTCCGCGTTGCCACTTGTGCGAAGCGCGCAGCAGGTCTTTGTGCTTGGTGAGTTGCTGCAGCAAGTCATCAAATGCTGCCTTCACGGCTCCGGAGGCGGTCGGTGCAGAGGTCTGAACCGCCATTTGTCCCGAAGGCAGTCGCAAATTCAGCGACACGCTGATGCCTTCCCGGGCGGAAAGCTCTTCCAGCACGCCTTTCAAGTGAATTAGGTCGGGTCGGAATACCTGGAGTCGTTTTTGCAGTTTTTCGATCTGGTGCTGGACGTCTTTCTCAACGGCGGGAAGCTTAGGCAGACGATAGCTAACGTGAACGTTCATGAGCGCCTCGGCCTTGCTAACGAAGTTGCGCAACCAAGTGCTATCTAAGGCCGATTGTACACCCGCAAGAAAACGAGGAAAGGACCGAATGCGCGCATTGCGGAAATATTTTGTGATCTCAGTGAATCGATGTAGCACTTTGATACACGGGCCCTGGATTGCAGGCATCAGTCGGCGGAGTTTATGATCCCGAGGCCATGACCATATGCAAGATCTTATTCGTTGCCTCGCTTGCGGTGTTGAGTTCGCTATCGCTGGCCCAGAATGCGTCGCTCAAAGATGCCGATGCCGTTTATCCGGATGCCCACAATTTGTACGTGGATCTGCATGCGCATCCAGAGCTGTCGGGACATGAGACCGAAACCGCTGTGAAACTAGCGGCCCCGCTTCTGAAGGCCGGCTACGAAGTGACGGAGCACGTGGGAAACACGGGGGTCGTTGCAGTGATGAAGAACGGGTCCGGACCGACGGTGATGTTGCGAACGGAACTTGATGCGCTGCCGGTAGAAGAAAAGACGGGCTTACCTTTCGCGAGCAAGGTTCATGTGAAAGATGATGCCGGCCACGATGTATCTGTCATGCACGCGTGCGGGCATGACATCCACATGGCGGCCCTGCTGGGAGCGGCGGAGGCGATGGCCCGCAGCAAGGAAAGCTGGCATGGCACGCTGATCCTTATCGGTCAACCGGCGGAGGAGACCATCGGGGGCGCAGAAGGAATGGTTCGAGCCGGACTCTTCACCCGCTTCCCTAAGCCTGATGTCATTGTGGCGCTGCACGTGGGCAACGATTTTCCAGCCGGGACTGTAGGCATTGTTCCTGGCGTGTACAACACGAATGCTGATTCATTGCGCATCACGATCTACGGCAAGGGCGGGCATGGAGCGATGCCGCAGGCAACAGTCGACCCAATTGTCATTTCGGCGCGAACAATCGTGGCACTGCAAACGATCGCTTCGCGAGAAGTGAAACCGGGCGAGATGGCAGTCGTTACGGTGGGCTATATCCACGCAGGTACGAAGAACAACATCATTCCGGATCAAGCCGAACTCGGACTCACAGTGCGAACCCGGAATAAGGAAATACGGAAGCAAATTTTGGCGTCCATCGAGCGCATCACCAAGGCGGAGGCCGCCGCGGCGAACGCGCCCCGCGAGCCCACGGTCGAACGATATGAAGGCGCGGACTTGGTGTACAACGATCCCAGGCTAGCCGAAAAACTTCGAATCCCTCTGGAAGCAGCTCTGGGCAAAGACCACGTGGTGATCGCTGAACCGATCACACCGTCAGAAGATTTCTCGTATTTCACAGAACAGGGAATTCCCGGCTTTTACCTCAGCCTTGGAGGCGCGAACGCGCAGAAGTTCGCTGAGGCGAAAGCCTCGGGAAAGTCGATGCCGGTCAACCACTCTCCGCTATTCGCCCCGGACTCGGAGCCCACGATCAAGGCAGGCATCGTTGCGGAGATCGCAATGCTGAAAGATTTGCTGAAGGCATCTCCAGAAGAACTGCACAAATTTAACGCGGAGCAGCCGACGCACTGACGACTCAGCTTGGTGATTGAGCAAATTGCCGAGAGCTAAACGGCCACGGTGACGGAAGTCTCCGTCCGGGTCACGGGACGATACAGCGTGTCCCGCTCGATTGGTTCACGACCGGCCGCGCGGATGAGGCGCTCCAGTTCCTCCCGCCGCATACCCTGGGGCGTGGTCGCACCCGCATCGTGATAAATCTTTTCTTCGATGACGGTACCGTCCATGTCATCGGCCCCGAAACGCAAAGAGATTTGCGCAATCTTGGCAGTCATCATCTGCCAGTACGACTTGATGTGCGGGAAGTTGTCGAGCACGAGGCGGCTGACCGCGATCTGCTTGATGTCGAGCATTCCTGTCGTCTTCGGCAGGTGTTGCAGCGGGGTGTTATCCGGATGGAATGCCAGGGGGATAAAAGTCTGAAATCCGCCGGTTTCGTCCTGAAGAGCCCGCAGCTTGAGTAAATGATCCACGCGGTCTTCTTCGTTCTCGACGTGCCCGTACAGCATGGTGGCATTCGATTTCAATCCCAACTGGTGGGCTATCTTGGCTGTATCTAGCCACTGGTCGCCATCGATCTTGTGGTCGCAGATGATGTGGCGCACCCGGTCGGCAAAGATTTCGGCCCCGCCGCCCGGCAGCGAATCGACACCCGAAGCCTTGAGCTGCTCCAGAGTTTCGCGAATGGAGATCTTGGCCCGGCGCGCGAGATACGCGACTTCGACCATGGTGAACGCTTTCAGGTGCACCTGAGGAAAGCGCTGCTTTAGTCCAGAACACAGGTCGAGAAAATACTGAAACGGGAGGTCGGGATGAAGGCCTCCTACAATATGGAATTCTGTGACGGCTTCCGTGTAACCGGATGCGGCCGTTTCAAAGGCCTCTTCCAGGGCCATGGTGTAGGCTCCGGCGGAATCTTTCTTGCGGCCGAAGGCGCACAGGCGGCAGGCCGCGACGCACACGTTCGTAGGATTGATATGGCGATTGACGTTGAAGTAGGTCTTGTCGCCATGGAGACGCTCGCGAACGAAGTTGGCCATCCATCCCACAGCCAGAATGTCGCCCGTTCGTGAGAGCACGAGGGCGTCATCGGCACTGAGCCGCGTTCCGGCGATCACTTTCTCGTAGATCGGCGTCAGCCGGGAATCATCCGTTTGAAAGACGTGTGTTTGCAGGCTGTGAGCCTGGGAAGCGAACTGAGAAGCCATCTCTCTGATGATATCGCAGGCTCCCCGAGCTCGGCTATTGCGTGAAACCGAACCCTCGCCGGCTAAAGCGGCCTAGCGGGTGACGACAATCTGAGGCTCGATCTGAGCGTATTCGTCTTGGGTCAGGACGTGACGGGACACCAACTGATGGATGTCGGCATACGGCCGCTCGGCGACAATCCGGTCCGCCTGCTTATCGGTGATGCCAGGCAGAGCCGAAAGTTCCGCCTTGCTAGCTTTATTCAGATCGACCGTTTTCTTGTTGCTCAGGCCTTCTTTAATGCCTTGAGCGACGGCCTTGGTGTCGCGCTTGATGGCTGCAGTTTCCTCGGCCGTTTTCTGCCGAATCTGGTCCGGATTTTGACTGGTGCACGCCGCACAGACGGCGACGATGGAGAGCGATAATGCGGTTGAAAGTAAGCGGAGAGTCATGTTTATCCGATGCCATAAAGGGCATTCTGGTTGGTGTGGACAGTAGATCGCAAACCACTCCGCTGAGGGAAAATGCATCTCAAAAGTGAGCAGTTGCGGCCCTTCATTCCAATACGCGGAAGGAGAAGTTCAATGAAAGTTATTCTCACGGCCGGAGCATTTGCGGCGACGCTCATGTGCGGCATGGCACTGGCACAGAGCACGACTCCATCGACGGACCAGACGACTCCGCAAACCCAAACCCCATCGGGTCAGCCATCTCCCCAAACGACGCCAGCGTCGACCAGTGCGCCCACCGAGGCAACTCCGGCGGCGACACCAAACCAGGCCAAGATAGCGCCGGGCAGTGTGATTCCCGTTCAACTTACCAAGACCATTGACGCCAAGAAAGCCAAGACCGGCGACGAGGTGGTAGCCAAGGTCACGATGGACATGAAAGGTAATACGGGAGAGGTGATCGTTCCGAAGGACACGAAGATTACGGGACACGTGACCGAAGCTCAGGCCCGCAGCAAAGAACAGAAGGAATCTCAACTCGCCATCGCATTCGACCAGGCGACGTTGAAGGATCAGCAAGTGGCGTTGCCGATGTCAATCCAGGCCGTGGTCGGACAGGAAAATAACAGCACCGGCGACAACGCCGGGGGATCGTCGGGCACGTCGCCGAATCCTTCGAGTACAGGTACCACGGCGTCGTCCCCGATGGCAGGGCGCAGTCCGACGTCAGGTGGACAAGGAGCGCCGCAGGCATCCGGCTCGCCCGATGCTCCTAATGGAGGAACTGGACAAGACGCGGGCGCAGGCAAGCGTCCTCCGATCAACGCGCAGACTCAAGGTGTGATCGGCATCCAGAACCTCAACTTGTCGCCGAACTCGAATGCAAAGCAAGGCTCGACGCTCACCTCCGAAAAGAACAACGTAAAGTTGGAGAGCGGCACGATGTTGCTTCTTCGAGTGAATCAATAGCGTACGTTCGTCAGCGGCGGACCAGAAGGTCCGCCGCAACAAACAGGAAGAACAGAACCGAGATGACGCCGTTCATCGTAAAGAAAGCGGCATTCAGCTTGGAAAGGTCATTCGGCCTTACGAGAGTGTGCTCGTAAAGCAACAGCAGGATCACCGCGACGACTCCACAGACTGCCAGTTTGCCCATCCCAAAAGCAATAATCAGAGCAATCAGCAGCGCCACCATGATGGCGTGAAAGGAGCGCGCAATCCATAGTGAGGCTCGGATGCCGACGTACCGCGGGATCGAGTGAAGTCCTGCCCGACGATCGAATTCGAAGTCCTGGCAGGCATACAGAACATCGAAGCCTCCAACCCAAAACGTGACTGCGGCGGTGAGCAGAAGAATACGAGGATCAAGGGTTCCGCGCACTGCGATCCACGCCGCCGAAGGCGCGA
Source organism: uncultured Acidobacteriota bacterium (assembly GCA_963801895.1). Classification (GTDB taxonomy): domain Bacteria; phylum Acidobacteriota; class Terriglobia; order Terriglobales; family Acidobacteriaceae; genus Sulfotelmatobacter. Next base: position 342,106 of record CAWDGM010000001.1, read on the forward strand.
TGCCCAGTGCAAATCCGAGCACGAGATGCGACCAGCGCGTCAGGCGCTTGGTGTACGAGTAGAGAAGAAGTACGGCGAGCGCCACAGGGGACAGCGTCAGCGTAAGCCGGTTCAACTGGCTGGCCGCCAGCACGAAGAGCAAGCTCGATACCACAACAAACGTAACGACGAACGCAGGCGAAAGCTGCCCAGCCGGCAAAGCGCGAGTGCTGGTGCGCGGATTGGCCGCGTCGATCGAGGCATCGGCCCAGCGATTAAACGCCATCGCGGCAGATCTGGCGGCGACCATGGCAATGATAATCCAGGCAAGCTGATGGGTTGAAGGAAGTCCGTTAGCCGCCAGCATGGCGCCACAGAGCGCGAATGGGAGCGCAAAAATCGAGTGCTCCCACTTGATCATCTCCAATGTGACTCGCAGATTGTGAAGCACAGGCACGTTCAAATTGTAATTCAGCCCCTTGGGAACAGCTCGGCACACGCCACGAGCGAGAGTCAGTTTGTGACATCGCAAATGGTCAGGATCGATTTTCAGCGATGAGCGGCACGAAACGGCAGAGTTCCCGCAGGATAAGGTTGGGCCTTCGGTCTCGCATTTCGATGAACTGTAGTTGCTGCGAGTCTTCGATTCCGACAGGGACGATCATGCGTCCCCCTTCGGCGAGCTGCGCGACGAGTTCACGCGGGAGTTCCGGTGCCGCAGCGGAGACGATGATCACATCATAGGGCGCGGATTGGGGGTATCCCCGGCTTCCATCGCCGATGACGATCTGAATATTGCGGTAGCCCATTCGCGAAAGTAAGGCAGCCGCTGAGTCAGACAATGATGCATGGCGTTCAATCGACACAACGCGCGAGGCGAGTTCCGCCAGCAAAGCCGTGACGTATCCGGAGCCAGTCCCAATTTCAAGAACACGATCATTGGGCGAAATCGCCAGCGCCTGCAGCATCAGGGCCACGATGTAAGGTTGGGAGATGGTCTGCTCTTCGCCGATTGGAAGAGGATGATCTTCATACGCCTGGGATCGATAGCGCTCAGGTGCGAACTCGTGACGGGGTATTCTCGCCATTGCGTCGAGCACACGCGCATCGTAGACTCCGCGAGCGCGCAGTTGCGACTCCACCATCTGAAGCCGCAAGTCTTTGAACGGATCGTTTCCAGCAGGCGAGGCCATGTGGCTTCCGGAGTTTGCGCGGAGTCTATTTCTTGCGGCGGCGAATACGAACGTCAAAGCTGACCACGCCGTTTTGGTCACGCGTACCGACCACCGAGAGATTGCGATTGATGTAGTACTCACCCTGGATAATCTGCTGCGAACTCTGCGAGACATTCGTACTGTAAGTGAGCGTGACGTTATTGGCGAATTGCTGCTCGATGGTCACTTGCGGGCCCCGCGCAGTAGGGTTGGTTTCTGTCGTCATGCCTTGCGGATCGATCTTGATTCGACTCACACCAAATAGCTTCTGCAGGCGATTGCTGACCGTCGCGTTGATGGCCTGGTTGATGATCATGGCCGTCGCTTCATCGTTGAACAGCGTCTGACCGGACTGCTGCTGCAGCTGCTCGGATTCTTCGCTGGTTCGTCCCAGAGCCAGCAACGCAATGATGTCCGACTTTGGCAGAGGGGGCTCGGAGCGATAGTTCACGTTGAGCCGGTCGGGAGTTCCCGTGACGGTTACATCCAGATCGTAGTTCCGCACGTGCGTGGTGGCTTGCAGATTGACTTGAGGTTCTATGGCAACCGGATTTGCGAATGTGATGTCACCGCGCTCCAGCCGGAACTTAATGCCATTGAATGTCGCGTCGCCCTCGAGAATGTCAGCACGTCCCAAGACACTAGGACGCGCGGCAGACCCTCGCAGACGGAGGTCCGCATCGCCGGACAGTCTGGCAACGGCTGTTTTCATCTGAAGCTCAGGAGCCGTGCGCACACTCAGATCAAGTTTGACGTTATAGAGGGGCGAGTTGGCGGGAGTGATCGTTGCCGCCTGCCGGCTCCGCTCGAGGTACGAACCGAAATCGAAGCCGGGCGTCACCGCCAGCTTCGTAACCATGATGTCCCCTGTTACGGTGGAGGCCGCCGGACTTCCTATCCAATGCACCTCGGCGTTGGCGGTGGAGCTCACTCCTGGTGGATAGCGCAGACGCACATCTTTCCCCACGGCAGTCACATTGAAGTTCAACTGGCGATTGAAATAGGAGGCGTCTCCTTTGAACTCGAGCGTGCCGCCGCCTGTTCGCCCTATGAGATTGTCAATGTGAAGACGATCGCGCGTGAATGACAACGTGCCAGTGGCATCGCTCAAACCACTGGGGAGACCAGAGTAGGTAGCTGTGCCGTTTTTAATCTGGATGGTGCCCAGCGGCATGGGGTCGCTTAGCGTGCCTCCGACCACCATGTGCACGGTCATTAATCCCGATGCAGTCAGATTCGGATCGATCCCGCCAATCAAACGCAGGTCGGCCTGTCCGTCAGCAACCAAGTCGATCTCTCGCGATTTTGTGAACTGAATCGAGCCCTGCCCGGTCACGTCGGTGCCTTCGCCCACCAGCCGCGTGGGAGCGATGTGAATGGTCTGCTGCTCGAAGGTGAAGTTCACGGGATCCTGGTTGTGCAGCTTTGCGTATTCGACTTCGACGTTCAGGTCGGGCAGCGTTCCCTTCAACTTCCACAGCCGCGGATAGCGAAGCGGACCTTCCATGGTTACGCTGCCACCGACCGATGAGTGTCCGGTGAGCTGCGTACCGAGATAGGCGCGCCACAAGGCATCAAGATCCAGGTGGTCCATTTTCGCCGTGATGACGGCAGGATAATCTCCGTGGATTCCGACCGTACCATCCACCCTCAGAGTGCCATGAGGAAATTCGGAGTATCCGGAGAGATTCAATTCGCCATCTTTCGTGACCGCCGTGAAATCCAACGCGCCGGTGAGTTCGTGGTCGAGGGTTAAGTTGCGGACATGAACGCCTGCGGTGATGACCGGCTGTTCCAAAGTTCCGGTGCCTTGCAATCGGATGTCGGCACGGCCTTCGATGAGCAGAGGCTTCAGCTGAATTTGGGAAATCCGCGCCAGATCAAAGTCCTTGCCCGAGAGGTCAAGGCGAAAGCTTCGCGTCGCGGGAGAGTATGCAGCTTCGCCGGAGACACTGGCGTTTTCATGCGTCAGGTGAATGTTCCGGAGAGAGGTCTCATTGGTGGCAACGCGCAGATCAGCGTCAAACTGCTCGATGGCCTGCTTGTAGGCTGAAGCGTTGATGGCGTGTATATGTCCCTGTGCCTGGGGATGAACGCGCGTTCCACCGATCTGCAGAGAAACATCCGCGGTTCCCGAGACGGGGTAGTCAAAGCCGGCTAATGCGGCGGTGGACGCCACATTCACTTTGTGTAAATTCACGTGCGCAGTGTAAGGGCTCGTGTCGGTGAACTGGCCCTTCTGTAGAAGCACGTTGATATCGAAATCCGCGCTCGTTTCTCCGCGACGCAGGCTGCCTCCGCGGACCGCCAACTCTCGCTTGGAAAATTGAATGCTGACGGCGAGTGAGTCCCATTGCACTTCTTGTTGAGCCGTCCGAGACGTTGCTGGAACGGTGAATTCGAAATCCTCAGCGACCAGCGTTCCGGCCAGAGTCGGGCTTGAGAAGGTGCCGCCAATCACGCCACTAAACGCGGCATTGCCATCCACTCGGAATGGAAGATTCGTGGGTCCGCCAAGGGCAGTGACCAGCGGTCGCCACTCTTCAAGATTCGTGGTGGAAACGGAGACATGCAGGGTCGAGGGCGAGGCCAGCGTACCCGACGCTTGAACTTTCGAAGCAGGAGTCGATAGATCAAAGCGATTCAATTCCAGCGAATCGGCGGCGGCGCGGTACTTGCCTTGCAATTGCGCGGTTAACGGCAATTCGCGCTGTGCCGGATGCGGCGGAGGTGCGACGGAAAGTGCGAAGCTCACATCGGCATCTTTTGGCGAGCCACGCCACAACGTTTCGATGATGCCATCGGTAAGTCCTACGGGATGAAATCGCCCAAGCGGATGCGCACGAACGTCGAGTGCATTGGCCACCTCAGCGACAGAAACATCCCGGATCCGCAGCCGAATGTTTCCGCTCTCGACTGCGGCGGGCTTCCGCTCCCGTTCATTTTTTTCGTTTTTCTTGGTCGCAGGCCTGGCCGCGGTGACAACCGGAATGTCGTCTCGCCTCGCTTTGCCTGGCTGCGTTGGAGGTACGTTGTGCAGCCAGTTGTCGACTTGGGCGTCGCCAGTAAACACTCCTCCCAGCAGCTTACCCTGCAATTTGGAGAGCTTTAGTTGCTGATCATTAATCGAGTAGTCGCCGGAAACGGAGGCGTTCTTAATTGCTGCCTGATCACCTTCCCATGTCAGATCCCGCAGTGCGAGGGCTCCCGAGGTTGTAAAGGTGTCTAGCGACCATTCGCCGCTGCCCTTGAATTGCGCGACACCGCGCCTCAGGTCGGTGCTGCGGGCGATGGCTGCTGCTTCCTCTACATCGATTTGTGCGTCATAGTTCCCGGTAAAGTGCGGGTTTCGAAAATCGTTGATACGTCCATTCGCTTTGAACGACGAACGCCCGGAATTCCAAGTCAGAGAGGAAAGGTCAACAAAGTTGCTGCCCAGGCTGAAATCCGTCGACGTCATCCACGAGAACGGCCGGAAGGTTGAAAAGTTTGTATCGGCTTTGCCGATCTTGAGATGGCCGTCGTAGCGACTGCGAAGGAAGGCATAGTCCATTTGCAGGGCGGTGCCTTGGACAGAAAAATCCAGAGGTATGCTGCGATCGCCCCACACTAACTCTCCATTGCGCACCGACAGGTGATCGATGGACAGCGCGAAGAGCTGGTCGACCCTCGCGCCCACAGGAACCGGAGTTTGCACCTTCAGTCCAGGAATATTCGTGGTTCCATCTGGGGCGATGGAGATGTGCACGATGGGATGGTCCAGCATCACGGTATTGAATCCGAATTCTGTGCGCAGCAGAGAGATCACCTTCAACTGTGCCAACAAGCTATCGGCGTGGGCAAGCGGAATATCGGAAGCAGGCTCTTTGCCGTGCACGGTGATGTTCCGGATTTCGACCTGCAAGTGGAACGGAACCACATGGAAACTGCCGATTTCGGCGCGCCCACCGGTGATGCGCTCGACTTCTGCTACGAGGCGGCCGCGTACGTAGCTCTGGAAAGACTGGGTATTGATGTACCAGAGCGCAGCGAGACCAAAGAGCAGGGCCGCACCAAGAAAAATCAGGAGGAACTTCCACCGGCGGCGGGGTCTTGCGGCCGGTTCTGTCACCGAGTCTGGACTCCCTCCCCGGGAGACTCGGCAGTGCCGGGTACGCTCACCTTGCTCTCCGAACGAAGCGACTGCAACCACGAAACCATTAATTCGTTCACTTTCTGTTCGGTAAGCAACTCTCGAATTTTGGCGGAAACATCTGCAAGAGGAACATCTTCAACGCCGGACTGCTTCAACTGCGGGACGAACTTGTCGCGGTAATAGGCTTCCACGGACTTGGAATCGATTTGAACTGCAGGCCGGAGGTGCGCATCCACCAGCCGCATCAGGTCAATCTGTTGCTGGACATGAGAGACGACTGCACTCTGCGTCAGACCATACCGATCGAGGATCTGTTGCCAGCCTTCATCCGTCGCTGCCTCGGGGTACTGCTTGCGGGCATCTGCGATCTGGGCCTGCGCTTCAGATTCCGAAGCGTGCGAAAACGAGGCTGATTTCATCTGCTCGGCCAGCAGTTCCTGGTCGATCAACCGGTCCAGGACGGAACGGCGGTCTTCTTCTGAAAACAGGCTGAGTGAACGTCCGCTGAGCAAAGCTTCATAGCGAAGGGCATCGTTCCAATCACTCTGCAGGATGATGTGGCCGTTTACAGTTGCCACGATGCGATCGATCACCTCGCCCGCGGCGGCGGACAGGACAAGCGCATTTAACAGGACTGCCAGCGCAAAGGTTGTGATCGCTCTTCTCGTAAAAACGTTTCTCCGTCAGAACGGCTGACCGATGCTGAAAAATATGTTGAAGTGGCGCAGGCGCTGCGTCTCCAACGTTGTTGTAGTTATCCCGGTGATCGGATCTTTGCTCTGGATCGTCTGAAAATAACTGGTCGGATTCAGATTGTAGCCAAAGTCAAAACGCAGGGGCCCGATGGGCGTTTTATATCTTACGCCCACTCCCAGCGCATGCGAAGTGTAATCATACCCGGTGTTATTGAAGGCGGTACAGTCCTGCGAGGTCGTTGTACCAGTGGCCAAACACTGTCGGGTACTTGCCTGATGCCAGCGCAGAAGTCCTTTCAACATGTCGTGCGGCGCGGTAAAAACATTCCCCATATCGTGAAAAATGGCAAAGCCAAATCCTTCGCCCAGGTAGGGCAAGGAGGTAGTCGGAAAGCGAAGTTCCACATTATTGACGAACTGCGCGGTGCCGCCCACGGGAAAACCAGAGTTGGGATCTCTCGGCCCCGCCTGATTTAACCCAAACCCGCGATGAGAGTTGCCGCCGCCGGCAAAGAATTGCTCCGGAAGCGGGATCGTTGCAATGTCAACACAGGTGGGCTCGTCCGCCGGGTTCAGTGGGCAGGAACCGGGGGGCAGGACGCGAGTATTTCGAAAGGGTTGTTCAATTCCGATGGTGGTCGAGCGCGCAAAGACAAATTGACGGCCCGGCTTCCCTTTATTTCCAAATGCGTAATACGTCGAATATTCGGCCAATGCCCTCCCGAAATTTGTGGGCAAGCTGGTATTCGTGGGCGGATTGGTCTCAGGCGTTTCCGACCGTGTACCGAAGAAACTCAAGGCCGCAAACGCGTCCAAGGTGAAGTAGTCACCCTTCGTGCTCTCCAAAGGATTGTCCCGCTTGTCGTGAATAAACGTGAAGCCTGGGCCGCCTACGCGGGCAGGTAGGGACAACAGCGCGATTTCGCCCGGGGAGAAGCCCTCGGCGAAATTGCTGGCCTTCACCGTTCGGAAATCGAATCTGTAGGTCATCGAATCCGGACCGGGCCGAGTTCCAGGCTCCCGGCCTGACTTCCCGAACTGCTGCCGGAGATCGACCTTGCCTTCAAGGCGTTGCGAGGTGAAGGTCGCGACGTCCAAGCTGTTGTCGTAAAAAATGGTGTAGATCAGCTTGAACTTGTCGCTATCGAAAAGCTTGGGCACGGCAAAGCTGATGAGACCGCGCTGCTGCAGGCGGCCGACGTGAGACGAGAACGTAAGGGTTTCGTTTCGTCCGAATACGTTTAGCCTAGTTATGTCTAAACCGACCCTGGGACTTACTCCCGTAGTACCCTGCGGCGCCGTCGTCCCCGAGGGCTGCCCGGTCTGGAACTCCAGTCCCACGTCGTAGGTGAAGGTGTATCGCTTCGCCTCCTGAACTTGAACAAGGACATTTTTCTTTGGGTCCGCGCCGTCCGGGTTTTGCACTGCGGTGTCGACCTGACTGAAAATTCCCAGGTCGTACAGCCTAGTCTGGGTGCTTACAAGGTCCTGTTGGCTTAGTGGATCGGACGGCTGAACTTGAAGTTCCCGTTGAACCACATAATCACGGGTGTGCTCGGTACCAGCCACCATCACCTGATTCACCGTGAAGCGCTGTCCTTCCTGAACAGTGAAAGTGACATCTTCGCGATCCGGTTGGGAGGTAGAGGTCCTGGTGGAGATTTCCAGCGTGGCATTCGGGAATCCATGATCGAAGTAGTAGCTGAGAACTCTTTCGCGATCACTCGAAAGGTCTTGTTCGGAATAGGGCTGTCCGGCCTGAGTGCTCAACTCCGGAAGATCCTCGGATTTCAGTTTCTCGTTGCCGACGAGATGCGCCTCTCCGACCCGCGTCCGCACTCCTTCATCGATGTGAATGTGAACTGCGAGTTTGTTCGGCGATCCGCGGTAGTTGTCGTCAACCGTTGTTTGAATCTGCACCTTGTGAAAACCGTTAGACCGGTAAAGGCTCTCCAATGTTCCGACATCGCTCTTCAACAAGGCCTCACTGTAACGGCCATGCCTCAGGAAGGGATGCGCCGATTGAATCTGCAGATAAGACAGCAGCTTCGCGGTGTCCAGGAAATCATGGTTTCCACTGATCTCGATGGCCGCTAGCTTGTGCAGTGGACCCGGGTCGATCTGGTAGATGACCCGCAACGTTTTTTCATCCGTCTCTTTCCGGATGTCCACAGCAGCGTCGAAGTGTCCACGGGTCTGAAGGTAGTCAAGAAGGTTGCGCCGGCCCTCATTTAGCAAATCGTCGTCGACCGCATTTTCTTCGTAGACAGGGATCTCCTTCTTGAGCAGTCCTCGGCTGATGCGGTAACCCTGCACGGTGATGAGAACGATCGGACCGGGATCGATCTGGAAGGTGAAGTCGACGCTGTTCGTTTCGGCGTGATAGGTCGGGGCCGCAATCGAGAGTTGAGCTAATGCTCGATTTTCCTTTTGAAAATGCTTGCGCAGGCGTTGCAAGGAGTCCGAGACGCGAGCCGCCGTCAGCCGGTCACCCCGTCGCATATGGGCAAGACTCTGCACCTGGGCGGAGGAAAGGTTGGACGTCCCCGTCACGTTCACCTCGCCGACATGCGCCTGTGCTCCGGGATCGACGTGAAATAAGACGTCGGTCTGCTGGTCTGCGACGTTCGCAGTGCTCTCCGCTGTGACCTGCGCTTTGTAGTAGCCATTCTCCTGCATGAGTTGATGAACGTTCTCCAAGGCCCGATTGAGCTTTTCTCGGTTGTACAGTTCACCCAGTTGCAGCTTCGAGGCGTTTACGATCTGGTTTGCATTGGGACGATTGGGCGCGCCCTCCACATCGACTGCGCCAACGAAGTAGTTCGGCATCGTCACAAAGCTGAGGGATACACCATCACCTTCAGGCGTGACCTCGGCCTGGATATCAGAGAATCGTCCAGTGCCGTATAAAATCCGGATGCTGTCACGAATTCGGTCGCGCTCGAGGCGTTCGCCCGTTCGCTGGGGGAGCGATTGCAACAAGTGCTCGCGATCCGCTGTCGGCACACCCGGGATGTTGATCGATACGACTTGCTTACCTTCGTATCCTGAGTCGGAACCCTGTGCGGGTAAATGTTGGGCCTGCTGAGATTTCGCACTGGCGATGGTTCTCAGTCCCGCAGCATCTGGGCGGGAATTCCCAACTTGTGCCACGATGTTTGGCGAAATGACGATAGGCGACAGCAAGAGCACCGCGTTCAGAAATGTCGCATACCGTTTTGGCAAGGTATCCCTGGGGCTAGGCGTTCTATTAACTTCGATGGACTGCGCCCGATCCGTCGTTGTACGAGTCGCACGAGCAGCAAACGGAACTCGTGGATTCGATCTCGGCTCGACGCCGCCACTTATAATAAAGGGTTCAGGGCTACAACACGGGTGACCTCTTTGGCACAGGAAATTCAGCGCGACGAGAAACTTGGAAAAAACGGGACCGACCGATTTGCCGAACGTTATTCCCGCCAGATCCTGTTCCGCGGGATTGGCGAGGAGGGTCAGAGGAAGTTGGCGGCGTCCCACGTCGCGCTAGTGGGATGCGGTGCCACTGGATCGGCACTGGCCGGATTGCTGGCTCGCGCCGGTGTAGGAACTCTCCGCATCATCGACCGGGATTATGTCGAGCCGAGCAATTTGCAACGGCAGTCACTGTTCGATGAGTCCGATGCGGCGGAATCATTGCCGAAAGCGATCGCGGCGGCGCGCAAAATCAGCTCCTTCAATTCACAAGTCATAGTTGAGCCAAAGGTTGAAGATCTGACCCCATCCAACATTCAAGTTTTACTTGAAGGGAGCGGGGTTAATCCTCGATGGAACCGACAACTTTGAGACAAGGTACCTGATAAACGACTACTCGATCTCCCGCACGATTCCCTGGATCTACTCCGCCGCTGTTGGAAGTTACGCCATCACCATGAACGTGGTTCCAGGACAGACCGCATGCATTGCCTGTATCTTCCCTGACTCCCCGAAGGGCATTGTCGAAACGTGCGACACCTCTGGCATTCTCAATTCCGCTGTGAACCTGGTCGCATCCATCGCGTCAGCTGAGGCTTTGAAAGTTCTGGTTGGAGGGAGTGGGTCCCCGAACCTTCGCCGCACTCTTTTGTCGTTTGATCAGTGGACCAACGAGCACGCTGAGATTTCCGCTGCAAAGCCCCGCCCCGGGTGCCGAGCATGTGGAGAGCAAGACTTCATACACCTGGCTGGGGAGGGGCGTCCGCACATCACTTTGTGCGGCAGGAATTCGGTTCAAATCCATGAGCGTCAAAGGCCCATCGACTTCGCCGAAATGGATCGGCGACTCCAACCTCACGGCATTGTGCGACATAACGACTTCGTTCTGAAATTCTGGCACGAGCCGTACGAGATGACTCTCTTTCCGGATGGCCGCGCCATCATCAAGGGAACCATCGACACAGCGATTGCGCGTAGTCTCTACGCCCGTTATGTCGGCAGCTAGAGCCACTAGTTCAACGAATTCTTACGCTGCCATCCGCGAGGCAATCTGCTAATCTTCTCTGCTCGAAAAAGCCGTAGGAATCCAGTTCGTCGAAAAGAGTGCTGATGCACGAAACCAAACGTCCCGAGCCCACCCGTTTCTACCGGTGGATGGTGCTGGTTTTTCTCAGCCTCGCTATGTTCGGCAGCTACTACGCATATGACGCGCTGAGCCCGCTCGCGGACGTGCTGAAGGTACAGCTGGGATTCTCAGACGAGAACATCGGATTTCTGCAAGCGATTTACAGCTTCCCGAATATTTTCACCGTCGTCATCGGCGGATTCATCATTGACCGCCTTGGCTTACGGAAGGCGTTGATGATCTTCGGTGTTCTCTGCCTGGTGGGGCCAGCCATCACGGCTGCGTCGGGAGCTCTTTGGGTGATGGCCTTGGGCAGGCTCATCTTTGGAATGGGAGCAGAATCTTTGAACGTCGCTGTCACCGCGGCGTTAGCGAGATGGTTCAAAGGCAAAGAGCTGAGCTTCGCGTTCGGGCTCAATCTGACAATTTGCCGTCTGGGATCATTTGCTGCTCTCAATTCCCCGACGTGGGCAAGGGCGTCCTATGCGAACTGGCGCTGGCCGTTTTTGATCGCCCTGGCTTTCTCCATTTTTTGCGTGCTTGGAGCGATTATTTACTGGGTGCTGGAAGTTCGCGCCGAGAGGGACTATCGGCTTGGCGAAGCGTCCACGGACAAAGTGATTTTCAGTGATCTCTTCAAGTTCGGGATCAGCTACTGGTATATCGTCGCGCTCTGCGTCACGTTCTACTCCGCCATTTTCCCATTCCAGACATTCGCGGTGAAATTCTTCATTGAGGCGCACGGCACATCGCGGGAGTTTGGAGGATTTCTCTCCAGCATGCTGACGTTATTTGCCATGATCGCCACCCCACTGTTCGGGCTCCTAGTCGACCGGATCGGGAAGCGCGCAATCCTGATGATGTTCGGTTCCCTTCTGCTGATTCCGGTCTACCTGATCATGGCGTACTCCCAGGTATCGCTTTACCTGCCCATGGCTTTAATGGGAGTGGCCTTCTCGCTGATTCCGGCCGTCATGTGGCCCTCGGTAGCCTACATCGTGGATCAGTCCAAGCTGGGGACGGCGTACGGCCTGATGACGATGATCCAGAACATCGGCCTGTTCGGCTTCAATTTGATGATTGGCTGGGCGAACGACTACAGCCACGCCGGAGCGGATAATCCTCACGGCTACAACCTGGGAATGTGGATCTTTTCGATTCTGGGCTTCCTGGGACTTTTCTTCTCGTTCCTGCTCCGGCAGCGGGAATTGGGACCCCATGGTCACGGTTTAGAAACCATCACCACGAAAAATAGTTGAGCAGTTAAAAGTACCAATTTCCGAAGATTGCGACTCTAAATTCGGAATCGGGCTAGAAGGAGTTGCAAGCAGATAAGTTCAACGTGAGGAAAGTAAACGGTTTCTGTGCGACGAATGGCGGGCTGGATGAATCCAAAGAACAGTAGAATCGATCTCATATTTAGAATACAGGCATTACTTTAGTTCCCGCGCCATTGCCTGCAAGCCATACAACGCAAAGATATTTAGCCGCATCTCACGGGGTGCGGCCGGAAAAGGCAACTTGACCGACCCAGAACAACGACAAGCCGGCGATTCGGTCGAAGCTGATCTCATCGAGCGGGCCAAACAGGGTGACGCTCAGGCGTTCCAGAGCCTGTACGACAAGCATAAGCGGCGAGTCTACTCGCTGTGCTTGCGGATGACTTCGAATACGGCCGAAGCCGAGGACTTGACTCAGGAAGCGTTCCTGCAGCTTTACCGAAAGATTGGGACGTTTCGCGGTGAATCCGCTTTTTCGACGTGGCTTCACCGGTTGTCCGTCAACGTAGTGTTGATGCATCTGAGAAAGAAGAGCTTGCCGGTGGTTTCGCTCGAAGAAACCACGCAGCCAGGCGAAGAAGATACTCCGAAGAAAGATTTCGGAGCGGAAGATTTGGCGTTGGCCGGATCCATCGACCGGCTGCAGTTGCAAAAAGCAGTCGACGATCTCCCTCCCGGTTACCGTACAATCTTTGTGCTTCACGACGTCGAGGGTTACGAACATAATGAAATCGCGACGATCGTGGGATGTTCGATCGGAAACAGCAAGTCTCAGCTACACAAAGCTCGTATGAAGTTGCGAGATCTTCTCAGAATGAATAGAGCTGAAAAAGCCGAGAAATCCTGAGAAGCAATACATGCAACAAAGTATTTATACGAACTAAGCCGGCACAGACTGGCAGGGGTAGCTGACGAAGGTCAACTGTTACGCGTGCGGAAGAGACAGTAGTTGTGGCGACAGGCGCTTGGGGAGAGCTGTATGAATTGCGTTGAGTTGCGAGAGAGCCTGGCTGTAGTCGACGATGGTACCGGCGTCGAACAGCGAGCCCATCTGAGATTGTGTCGCGAGTGTTCGGCCCTAGTAGCCGAATTGAATTCCATTGCCTACGCGGCGGTCGAGCTGCGAGCGGCGGACGAGCCTGATCCTCGGGTTTGGAAGTCCATCGAAGCCTCATTGCGAAGAGAGGGACTGATTCGTCCTCAGCGTACGAGTCGGTCCCTGCTCCCATCCTTTGGAAGTCCGTGGGGAATGGCCCGCTGGTTGGTCCCAGCCGCTGCGGCTTTGCTGATTGTGATCGGCCTGTACGTGCGGCCTCACGCTCGGCAGGACGTTGCCAGCAATCCGCCTGCCCCTGTCGTGTCGGTAAATGGCCCCGAACTGGCGCTTGTCGGCCTGAATGACGACGATCTCATGCAGGAAGTCGATCAGCAGAATCCGGCCATGAAAGAGCAGTACGCCGAGAATCTGCGCCGGGTAAACCAGTACATCCAGGACGCGAAAACTGTGGTCGCCGCCGAACCGAACGACGAGGAAGCTCGTCGATCGCTCATGGAGGCGTATCAGGAAAAAGCAATGCTTTTCGAGTTGGCATTGGATCGTTCTCTGCAATAATGGGACGGTTTTTTGGGGTCGGACGAATCAGACTGCACAGCTGACAGGAGTCGGGAAACCATCATGAGCGGGCGCATCGTAGAAATCGCAGCATTCAGCGCACTAATCGCAGGCACCATGACCACCGCCGCGCTGGCTGCCGATACCCACAAGGAACTCCGTTTTAATCTGGGTCCGAAAGCCGGAATCTCGGTCAATAATCCTTACGGCTCCATTTCTATCCGGCCATCCAACGGAAACGTCGTTATCGTCAATGCCGTCATGTCATCTGACAAGGTTGAAGTCGACGATAACGTCATCGGCAATCGGGTAGAAGTTCAATCGCACCTGCTTCCCGGCGCCGACTCCCAGTCCGGGCGCGTGGATTATGAGATTCAGGTTCCTGCTGATGCAAGCGTGGCGCTGCACTCGAGCTCAGGCCTGATGCGCGCTGAGAAGTTGCACGGGGACGTGAGCCTCGAAGGGGCTGCTGCCACCGTGGAAGTCCGCGACATCACCAACGCGCACGTTCACGTGAAGACTTTGAACGGCTCGGTGAAATTGACCAACATTCAGGACGGTCACGTGGAAGTGGACTCGCTCAGCGGAAACGTGACGCTGACTTCGGTTACCGGTCCGCTGGTGCAGGTCATCTCCACCAGCGGTGAGATCAACTACACCGGGGATTTCGGCGACCGCGGCGAATATCGCCTGACGAGTCACAGTGGCGATATTGAAGCTATCGTTCCTGACAGTACTTCCGCCGATGTGAGCGCACGCTCGGTACGCGGCGAAGTGCACGACGACATCCCCCTCCAACCCAAGCCCCACACTTCTTTTGTCATAAAAGAAGGAAGTGCCTTCTGGGGTACTATGGGGCGCGCAGCCGTCTCATCTACCGTGGTTCTGCGCAGCTTCAATGGTAAAATCCACCTCAGAAAACGTTCCGCAAAATAATCAACGAAAAGAAACCCGGATCGTTTGAAGCAGCGTTCTGGAAAGACTATGGGGCCAAAAGCGCGTCGACGTGTGTCAGCGCGCGGAACACCTGGTGCATCCTCGGGCCCTTGGAATGCCGTCTTTCTGGTTGGGTTTATGGGTTCTGGCAAAAGCAGTGTCGGACGTGCGCTCGGGCAACGGCTGAACTGGGATTTCGCAGATCTGGATGATCACATTCAACGCCGCGAGGGCTGCAGCGTAGCTGAGATCTTCCGAAGATCCGGCGAACTGCAATTCCGCGAGGCCGAGCACAACGCGTTGAAACATGTCCTCGCTGATTTAGGCGGAGCCGGCGGTCAAATCATCGCGTTGGGTGGCGGGGCATTCATTCAGCAAAACAACGCAGCCTTGCTGGCAGAAGCGAAGTTCCCGACAGTATTTCTCGACGCCCCCGTCCACGAGTTGTGGCGGCGTTGTTCGCAGCAAGCCGCGGAATGTGGAGCCGAACGACCGTTACTCCAAAGTGAGGAGCAATTCCGCCAGCTCTATGACACTCGTCGAGAAGCCTACTCGCGAGCATCGGTCATGATCGAAACGTCGAACCGTACTGTGGAAGCCATTGCCGAGGAGATTGTACAAATGCTCGGCCTGAAAAAGATCGAAATGCGCACCGAAGAAGGAGAAGTCGAGTGAAGTTTCAAACTGGATTTTTCTGCTTGATCGTCGCGACGATGATTTTTACCTCGGCAGCCTTCGCCGCGGACAAGAAAGACAAGACAGAGCCGGCAAAGCCCATCGATTCTGGCTCATTTGGAGTATTCATTAAAGGGCAGCGTGTCGCCACAGAGACCTTCAGCATCGAGCAGAGGAGCGGCATCAGTATCATTAAGTCACAGCTGAAAGAGACCGCCGGCTCCGACAACGTTACCCAGAAGTCCGATCTCGAGCTCACAGCCTCTGGAGAACTCACGCGCTACGAGTGGACCCAATCTTCGGGGGGCTCACTGACGGTATTTCCTGACAACGAATTCCTGAAAGAACGAATCTCAGTCTCAGGTTCGGCAAAACCCGCCGAACAGGCTTTCCTATTGCCCAGCGTCACCCCGATCCTCGACAACAATTTCTTCGTGCACCGGGAAGTGCTCGCATGGAAGTATCTCTACGCGATCTGCCAGCCGGCGGGCGCCGATACCAAGTGCCGTCAGGAAGCTGCCGACTTTGGCACGTTGGTCCCGCAGGACCGCACCTCCCTCAGCGTCCGCATGGAACTGGTCGGAAAAGAGAAGGTCACGATACGCGGTACGGAGCGGGAACTCCTGCGGCTCAATCTTCACGGAGACCAGTTTGATTGGGCTTTGTGGGTAGATGAGGCGGATCACTTCAAGCTGTTGCGAGTGACCATTCCGGCAGACAATACGGAAGTAGTTCGGGATTGAAGCTGTGCCGCTCCGTGAGACACCGGAGGGCACTGGAAGATTGATTGCTGCTGGCTGACTCACGTACGGCGCGCGTTCTGATCACGGTGCTGCTGTTCGCGCTGGGGCTGGGTTTCCTATACGTCGCTCGCGCCACCCTCATCGCGTTCCTGTTCGCAATTTTCTTCGCGTACCTGATGAGCCCGCTGGTGAATCACCTTGAGCGCCTGCTCAAAGGCCGGGGACGTGCTATAGCCGTTATCTATGCCTTGCTGATCGCTCTGGTGGTTGTATTTTTCGTGCTCGTCGGCCCCAGAGTCACGCACGAAGGCGCGCGCCTTGGACAATCTCTTCCAGGTCTGCTGAATCAATTAAGCTCGGGTCAGATCGCGAATCAACTTGGCAGCGAACACGGCTGGAGCCGGGCCACCACCGAATTCGTGCAGGAATTTCTCGTCACTCATCAGGACGACATCACCCAAGTGGCCCAACGCGTTGGGCTCCGAACAGCGGATGTCGCGAAAGAAGCATGGCTCTTAATCATCGTGCCGCTGCTATCGATCTTCTTCCTTAAAGACGGCCGATCCTTTAGCGATTTTCTCCTTTCGACAATTCAGTCCCGTCCGCAGAGGGAGTTTCTGGAGAACGTGCTGAACGACCTGAACCAAATGCTGGCGCACTTTATCCGCGCACAATTGACTCTGGCGGCATTGACTCTTGTGGTGTACTCGGCATTCCTCGGGGCTACGGGAGTGAACTATGCGCTCGTTCTCGGCACCGTAGGTGGACTTCTGGAGTTCATCCCAGTGGTTGGGCCCCTTGCCGGAGCTCTGACCATCGTGACCGTCGCGGTCCTGACCGGTTATCCGCACTGGATCGTTTTGCTCGTTTTCCTCGGCGTGTGGCGGCTGATCCAGGACTATGTTTCCTCTCCACGGATCATGGGAGAGAGCATGGAATTACATCCTCTGGCGGCTATCTTTGGCGTCATGGCCGGAGGCGAGGTCGCAGGCATTCTGGGAATTTATCTCTCCATCCCCGTGATGGCGAGCCTAAGAATCGTCTTTCGACGCTGGCGTCTCTATGCGGAGAAAAAGAACTTCGGCCCGCTCACCGAATACTCCGGCAATCAGATCCTGAGGAAATAATCGCTTAGCGCCGCAGGTCCCCTTATTCCGCATTGCGAAAATTCTCGACGTTTACACTCCCGCTCCGAGAACTTTCTCGATCGAGACCTTTCTGAGAAATTCTGCGGCCTCCTCCGGTAGTACCGTGTTGATGAACATCCCCGAACCCAGTTCGAATCCTGCCACTCGAGTGAGTCGCGGGATTACGCTGACATACCAGTGAAAGTGACGTGCGCTGCTGTATTCAGAGGGTCCGCTTCGCACCGTGAAGTTGAGATCGGGATTCTCCAGGCCAACATATATCTTGGCCAGCAGGGTCCGCAAAATCCGCGCCAGGTGCACAACTTCCATGTCGGATATTTCTCCAAAGCTTGCCATGTGGCGCAGAGGAAAAATATGTGTGGCGAACGGTGTGGCGGAAGCGAACACTTCCATCGCCACAAAGCATTCGTTCTTCGCCACGATCCTCGTCTGGTCTTCGATCTCGCGCTCCACCATATGGCAGAACATGCACTCACCAACATCATCGTAGTGGCGCAGGGACTCGAACAGTCGGTGTCTGACCTGGCTCGGTATAACCGGCGTCGCGATCAGCTGCGAGTGGGGATGTTGCAGGCTCGCTCCCGCGTCGAGGCCGTGGTTCTTGAAAATTGTGATGTGGTTGATGCGTCGATCCAGACTCAGCGCGTTGTAGCGCTGTTTGTACACGCCCAAAATGGACGCCACCTGCTCGTCGCTCAGCATCGCCATGCAGCGCGAGTGATCTGGGCTGTCGATAATGACTTCGTGGAATCCGAAGCCATCGATGCGCCTGCGCAGATGCTGCATATTGCGCTTGGGCTGAACTTCGCTCGAAAGCGCAGCAAATTTATTCGGGATGACGCGCACCTGCCAGGCTTCGCCAAGCGCCGGTGACCGTAGCACCTCCGGCGGCGTCTTTTGTTCGTTCCCGGGACAAAAAGGGCATGTTTCCAGGAACGACGGTGTAGGCTGGACTGGACGGTGAACTACGAGATCCTCCGGACGCTTGGCGCGTTCCGTCGCGATAATCACCCACTCCTTGGTAAAGAAATTCTGGCGTAGCTCGGGCATGGTTTGCCTCCGAATGAGCTATCGGCAGAAGAAAAGGTTCCTCCAGTGCAGCTTGCGCCAAACTAGCAAGCGGTCTCCCACTGCGTTCCTTGCAGATGCAAGATTCAGCCCGAAAGCGGAAGGAGTTACCTTTGTGTTTCTGCGGGTAACGAAGCAATCCGCTGGCTGTTATAGAATTTTGAGTAATCCCTTATGAACCGCAAAATTCCTATAGGTATTCTGGGCGCCACCGGCGTCGTCGGGCAGAGATTTATCCAAATGCTCGAGCACCATCCCTGGTTTGAAGTTGCGTGGCTGGCAGCTTCCGACCGTTCCGAAGGAAAACCTTACGCCGAGGCTGCGCGTTGGCGGCTCAAGACACCGATTCCGGCTGCCGTCGCAAAGATGCAGGTATCCCCTGCTACGCCTGACGGCGCGCCGAAGATTATTTTCGCCGCCCTGGATGCTTCCATCGCTGCCGAACTGGAGCCTCGCTTTGCCGATGCAGGCTGCGCGGTGGTCTCGAATTCCAGCGCACTGCGGATGAAAGAGGACGTTCCCCTCGTGATTCCCGAGGTTAATGGCGATCACATCAAGCTGATCGACATTCAAGGCTGGCGAAAGAAATCCGGCGGATACGTTGTCACCAATCCCAACTGCTCCGCGATCGGACTCGTCATTGCGCTTGACCCGCTGCATGAGCATTTCGGCCTTGAGACCGTGATGGCGGTGACGATGCAGGCCGTAAGTGGCGCGGGATATCCCGGCGTTGCTTCGCTCGACATCCTGGGCAATGTCATTCCTTACATCCGCAATGAAGAAGAGAAGATGGAAGAGGAAACGCACAAGCTGCTCGGCACGTTGAACGGATCCAAGGTGATCCCCGGACCGTTTGCGATGAGCGCCCAATGCAATCGCGTCGCCGTCGAAGACGGACACACCGAATCAGTCTCGGTGCGGCTCAAGAAAAAAGCCAAGCCAGAGGAAATCATCGAACTCTGGAACAGCTACCGCAGCGAACCACAGGAGTTGAAGCTGCCCAGCGCTCCCGAGCGTCCGATCGTATATCTGGATGCGGCAGACCGGCCGCAGCCGCGATTCGACGTCGATATGGGTGGGGGCATGACCACTGCCGTCGGACGTCTCCGGCCTTGCGGCGTGCTTGATTGGAAGTTTACCGTGCTCTCTCACAACACGATCCGGGGTGCGGCAGGAGCCGCTGTGCTTAATGCGGAACTGCTCAAGGTCAAGGGATACCTGGGATGAAAAAGAACAGCACGGCGGTGCCTCGCCGAAAGGTGATACTCGTGGGGCGCCCTCCTCAGCACAACCTTGAAAATCGAGACTTTCATCCGGAGTTCCGCAGATGATTGTGATGAAGTTTGGCGGAACTTCGGTGGAAGACGCCAAGGCGATCGACCGGGTAGCGTCTATCGTAGAAGGCCGGCTGGCGCAACAACCCGTCGTTGTGGTCAGCGCCATGGCGAAGGTCACCGACACCTTGCTGACGATGGCGCGATCGGCCGGCGAAGGAGAGCGTAAGACCGCGCTCAAATTATGCCGCTCCCTGCAAGAGCGCCATTACAACACCGCCAGCGAACTGCTGGGAACCGCGCGCTTCACCGATTTTCACTCCGAGCTTGGATCTGATTTTGAATCGCTCGATGAGCTCCTTCGAGGCATCTCCGCCGTAGGCGAGATCACACCTCGCACTACCGATCACGTGGCCGCGTTTGGAGAGATGCTCTCGAGCAAGATTGTTGCCGCCGCGTTTGCAGCCCGGGGATTGAAAGGTGTACACGTTGACTCTCGCGACGTGCTAGTCACCGACAGTACCTACATGCAGGCCGTTCCTCAGTATGAGGAGACAAATACAAAGCTTCAGCAGAAGGTTCAGCCGCTGCTGCGTTCGGGACAGGTTCCGGTGATGGGCGGCTTCATCGGCGCGAACCGGGCGGGCATCACAACCACGATCGGCCGCGGCGGCTCAGACTTCTCCGCTGCCATCTTCGGAGCGGGCCTGGGCGCTGAGCGCATAGAGATTTGGACCGATGTCGACGGCATTCTGACCACCGACCCTCGTATTTGCCCCGAGGCTCGGCGCATCAAGGTAATCAGTTTCGACGAGGCCGCCGAGCTGGCTTACTTCGGCGCAAAAGTTCTTCATCCGGCGACGGTGCTACCCGCTATTCAGAAGAACATTTCGGTGTACGTATTGAATTCGCGAAACCCATCGTGCGAGGGAACACGCATCACAACCCGCGCGCCGCAGGGCAAAAATATCTTCAAGGCAATCGCGGCCAAGAAACGCATCACCATCGTTGACGTCGCGGCTCCGCGCATGTTGCTGGCACACGGCTTCCTGCGCGCGATTTTTGAGGCCTTCGACCGGCACAAGGTCGCCGTTGACGTGGTGTCGACCTCCGAGGTCAGCGTGTCATTGACGGTCGATTCGAATCAGGCTATTCCCGCTCTCGCCGCCGATCTCGCCAAGCTCGCGGACGTGAAATATGAAGGACGGAAGGCAATCGTGTGCCTGGTCGGAGAAAATCTGCGTGAGACCCCAGGGATCGCCGCTATCGTTTTCCGCGAACTTGCCGATAAAAAGATCCGGATGATCTCGCAGGGAGCATCGGAAATCAATCTAACCTTCGTGATCGAGGAAGATGAAGTTCCCGACGTGATCCAACGGCTTCACAAGACCTTCTTCTCGGAACTCGATGCGGAAGTATTTGCCTGACGGAGAAAATTGCTCGTCCGCAAGGCAGAAACACCTTAGACGGACAGCAGCCGATCAAAGAAAGTCCGGTACCTTTGCAGCGCAATTCGCAAGTCCTCGGTCGAGACGTTCTCTCCCCGATCCCATTGCTTTTCCAGTCCTGCTCTTTCTTCCGCGAACACCTCCGCTAGCCGCTTCATGGCGGACGCTACCAGGCCATCTGCCTGTTCCACGGCCTTTCTAGGTTCGTCCACGAAGCCCGTCTGCACTTCCTTCCAGCGCGTCCTCAATCCGTCGAGTTCGTTGCCGGGAAATAGCGGGGTTGAATCGCGATTGGTTCCTGTCTGTTCGATAGTTGCAGAGACGGCTTGCGGTCCGCGGGCATCACTCGCGGGACGCTTTCCTTGTGCCAGATCGGCCGTCGTAATTTCTTCGGTGTCGAATTCGGGCTGTCCTTGTCGTAACGGTATCGCCATGTTTATGCTCCCTTCCTGTGAATTTGGTGTTCGTCGAGCAGTTCCTGGAATAAGAGGCGATAGTGAACCATCGCCTGTCGCAGGTCTTCTGTGCTGGCATCGCCTGCGTTGTGCCGGAGTGCGATGTCGTGCGCGGCACGATAGTTATCGACAATGACTGGATAATCGACGGACAGGTCTGCTGCCCGCTGTTCGAACTCTCCAATCGGATAGCCACGAGCCTGCATGACATCGGTGACAAGATTGTCGGCAACTGTCACCGCTCCTCGCGGGTCGTCGACGAAGCGTGCCTGCACCTCATTCCAGCGGACAGAGTAGCTTGACTTGTCCGCCTCCGAGAGTTGCCGGATTGCGAGCTTCTCTCTTCTCTTTTGCCGGAACTCGAGGACTCCCTCGGCTTTGCGCGCGTTGCCCTCTTGCTGAAGTACGCGTTCATATTCTGGCCCGAATCGTTGTCGCAGTTTTTGACTGCGCCGTTTACGCGACGTGACGAACGCGACGGCCACGATGACGATCAGAACAATTACGACAGCGGCGATTAGAATTACAACCTGGTTGTGGTCCATTCACCCTCCGCTCATTGGCGCCGCTATGGGATGCCTCCCCTACGCCGAGCGTTGCATGTTTGCTGTTTGTGGAAAACCCGGCCCGGGGCGCTATTTTCCAAGCTACCCATCGTGTTTTTTCAGCATCGGCGCATCGATGGGACACTCACTGCGATAAGCTGTTCTGAGTGAGCCAACCGACATGAACCTCCTTGTTTTGGGCCGCGGAAAAACTGGATCTCTGGTCGCCGATGTGGCGCGCGAACGCAAACATCGCATTCGTGTCGCGGGCGCAAAAGAAAATGCGAACGGGGCGTTGTTGACGGAAGAAAACCTTCGCGATGTGAATGTGGTCATCGACTTCACAGCGCCGCATTGCGTGCTTGCGAACATAGAAGCCTGCGTCAAAGCCGGCAAGGACATGGTCGTGGGTACCACCGGCTGGTATCCAAATATCGATCGCGTTCACGAGCAGGTCGAGCGGCATCGTACGGGGTTTGTCTACGCCGCAAATTTTTCGGTGGGAGTGAATCTGTTCTTTGAAATTGCACGGACGGCGGCGGCAGCCCTTCGGCACGACTACTCCGGACAGATCTTCGAACGCCATCACGTTCACAAAAAAGACGCACCTTCCGGCACCGCGATCGCAATCAAGAATGTGATTCGTGAAGCGGCGGACAAGAAAGAGGAACTTGAGATTACTTCTTTTCGTGAGGGCGAGGTGGTTGGCCTTCATGAGGTTGTTTTCGAGTCCCCAGCGGACCGGATTTATTTGTGCCACGACGCGAAATCGCGGCGCGGATTCGCCGAAGGGGCTGTCCTGGCAGCCGAATGGCTGCTGGGCAAAAAGGGGTTCTACGATTTCAAGGATGTATGGCGCGAGTTGTGAGCCCTGCATTCCCTTACAACACAAACGTTACTTGTTTGGCCTGAAAACGCTGGCATCTCCTTGTACAAAAATCCGGGCGATATTCGCCGTTCGTAATTTCCCGAGCGGTCTCATTAGCGTTATCTTATTTGCATGCAACTTCGTGGCTGTGGAACTGCACTCGTAACTCCTTTTCATCAGGACGGCTCGATCGACGATGCGGCGTTGCGGGCCCTCGTCGCGTGGCAGATCGATTCTGGCATTGATTTTCTTGTGCCCTGCGGAACCACGGGCGAAACCCCAACCTTGTCCCACGACGAGTGGCTCCATGTCATCGATACCACTATCGAAGTCGCAGCCGGACGCGTGCCGATCGTGGCCGGTGCCACCTCGAACGCAACCCACGATGCCGTAGAGAAAGCGAAAGAACTGGCGGCGCGCCCCGGAGTGAACGCGATCCTGACGGCTTCGCCTTACTACAACAAGCCGACGCAGGAGGGCCAGTATCGCCATTTCAAAGCGATTGCCGAGGCGGTCGATGGCAAGCCCGTCGTCCTGTACAACGTACCCGGGCGCACCGCCGCGAACATTGAACCGGCCACCGTAGCTCGACTGGCGGAAATTTCGAACATCATCGCCGTGAAAGAAGCCAGCGGCAACATGACGCAGATAGCAGAAGTGATCAACAGCGTGCCGGAAACATTTCTAGTCTTCTCTGGCGATGATGCTGTGACGCTCCCCGTGATCGCACTCGGCGGCGTTGGGGTCGTTTCGGTCGCATCCAACGAAATTCCGGGCGAGATGGCTTCGCTCACCCGCGCGGCCTTAAATAATGACTGGACGTCCGCTCGCGTCCTCAACCGTAAGTACCTGCCGCTGATGCAAGCCAACTTTATCGAGTCGAGTCCGCTGCCGGTAAAAGCTGTGCTCGCCATGATGGGTAAGATCGAAGAGGTCTACCGTCTACCCCTTTTGCCGATGCGCCGCGATACGCGCTCACGGCTGCAGAAAATTGCTACCGATGTAGGACTGGTCAGCAAGCCTTCAGCGCCGCCAGAAGCCGCGGAATTCTTTATCTACGAAAATTGGTCTGCCGGACCGCACAAAATCGTCCTGCATCGCGGAACCTGCGGCCAGTGCAGCCACGGTAAAGGGCGTCCGTCGGGTCACGATATTCACCACGCCCGTTGGCACGGTCCTTACACGACTCTCTCCGAAGCGCGAGAAACAGCTCATGCCATGTCAGGTATCCTGATCCGCAGCGAATGCAAGTGCATCTGACATGACAACCCTGAAATCGTCGATTGAGCATCTTGCTACGCTCGGTGAAGTCGAGCGTGATCCGGAAGCACGCAAAATCTTTCTTGAATTCCGCGACCAGCTCACTCAGGGGAAAATTCGCGCGGCCGAGAAGATTGACGGTTCTTGGTCGGTCAACAGCTGGGTCAAGCAGGGCATCCTGCTGGGATTCCGTCTTGGAGTGCTCGCGGAAATGCCCGCCGGCCTCTCCTTCGTCGATAAAGACACCTTCCCTGCCCGCCAGTTCACGACGGACGACCGCGTGCGCATCGTGCCCGGAGGTTCCTCCATTCGCGTCGGCGCTTACGTCGCTCCATCCGTCATTTGCATGCCACCCATGTTCATCAACGTCGGAGCTTACGTCGACGAAGGATCGATGATCGATTCGCACGCGCTCGTCGGTTCGTGTGCACAGATTGGCAAGCGCGTTCATCTGAGTGCTGCGGCCCAGGTCGGCGGAGTTCTCGAACCCGTCAACGCTGCGCCCGTCATCATCGAGGACGACGTGCTGGTGGGCGGGAATTGCGGCATTTACGAAGGCACTCTCGTCCGATCACGTGCCGTGCTGGGGGCAGGCACAATTTTGACGCGCTCTACACCTCTATATGACCTGGTCCGCGGCGAGGTTTATCGGTCGTCTGCAAATGGTTCGCTCGAAGTCCCCGAGAACGCAGTCGTGGTGCCGGGTTCGCGAGCAGTAAAGAAAGGCGCGGCCGCAGAATGGAACCTCTCGCTATATACGCCGGTCATCGTGAAATATCGAGACGAGAAGACCGACCAGGGAATTGAGTTGGAAGAGTGGCTGCGCTGAAACCGGTCGCGCACGAAATTCGCGCGTCAGTTAAGGATTGTCCGGCAACCCGATTTCAAGCCCTGAACCTGTGGGTGTGACGCTCGCCTCGAGCAACGAACCGATCACGAAATCCGCTTCGAACAAGTCCGCCCGCTGATACGTACTGGTAATTCCGATCACCCGCATTCCGGCTGAGCGCGCCGAATGAATTCCGGCGGGAGCGTCTTCAATCACGACGCAGTCGGCGGGCTTGAATCGCAACTGCTGCGCACCTTTCAGATAAGGCTCGGGGTGCGGCTTGCCTTGCGTGACATCGTCTGACGTTACGAGCACTCGAGGTATCGGGAGGCCGCAGAACTGGAGCCGCGCACTCGCCAGCAATCGCGAACCTGAGGTTACGACTCCCCAGTGCTCTTGCGGGATCGACTTCACCAGATCTACCGAGCCGGGCATCACGGTGACGCCTTCCTGATCGTGAGCCTCGCGATTTTCAATTTCATCGGCCTCAGCCTCGGCGTCAAGATGTGGCGCTACGCGCCGAATAACTTCGAGCGTGCGCACTCCGTGAGCGATGGCCATGATCGCATCCCCGTCTACGCCTTTTCGGGCTGCCCATTCCCGCCACTCCCTGTCGACAGATCGCGTCGAATCGACCAGCACGCCGTCCAGATCAAACAAAATTGCTGCGCAAGTGAATACGGCCATTCTTTATTTTTGTATCACAGAGGACGCGCCTAACTGATAGCGACCGAGGGACCTTCTTGACCAATTTCTTGTGAGAGCGATATACACGCCACTCCGTTCTGGCGCCAACTTTGAGGGACTCTTATGTTTCGGCGCCCCGCTTAGTCACTGGCGTTTGGCAGAGCCGGCAATGGTATTGGCCTAGGTGCGCCAAGCCTTTCCTGGCGAATCTTGAGATGTCGTTGCCGGAAGTGCCTTCTGGCACGTTCCCCCCAGGCCCGCACGAACCAGTAATTCAGCCCCGCCCCAATCGCCGAACTTGCCAGCGGGATCAATCGCCCCGCCCACTTTTCCACCACTTCGGCGCTCGCCTTGGCGGCGATCCTTTGAATCACGCGCGGCACAAAACGGTTTACGACTTCCTTCTCCAGCAATTCCCTGCTGACATCCACGCCTGCCGCGCTCGCTGCTGCAATCCACAATTGCGCAATCTCATCGTCCGTGTTGAACTCGAATCCGTATAGAAGGCTAAGCTTCTGGACCGTGCGCATGGTGATCGCAGAGAGAACGCCGAGATCCGGAACGATCGTGATCAACCCGCCAAGACCGAAACCGGCCCCTTCGACGGCCGCGACCTTCATGCCGCTGCGAATGATCGAGTCGGCAACGATATCGAGTTCATGCATCTCAAGGGAAAAGACTCCGTGATAACCGCTGATCGGAACTCGATATGCCGTCTGCAGTTGCAGGAGGAACTTGTCCGGATCGACTCGCACTGACGAATAGGCATGTGTCAAACCCTTGGTCAGTGCGCCCTCGACGCGGCGCCTCAGCCACGACTTGTTCTGCTCGCCCACGTCCTCAAGCCTAACCCACGGTAGACGGGAATGCCATCGGGAGAAGACTTCAGTCACTTTGCGCAATCTTGCATTCGTCGAGTGATTGCAAGTGGGCTTACCTCATCAGTCTTCAGCTCAATTCGCGATTCCCTGCTGTGCTAGCATCATCCTTACTCAATGGCAACCGGAAAACTGCAGATTATCCCTCTAGGCGGACTAGGCGAGTTCGGCATGAACTGCATGGCCGTGCGGTGGGGGGACGACATTATTGTCATCGATGCGGGGCTCATGTTCCCCGAAGCCGAGTTGCTCGGCGTCGACATAGTTGTCCCCGACATTTCTTACCTGACTGAGAATCGCCAGCGAGTTCGCGGAATTATCCTCACTCACGGACACGAAGATCACATCGGCGCCCTCCCCTGGATTCTCTCGGAACTCAACGTTCCCGTCTGGGGTACCGAATTTACCCTCGCCTATGTCGAAGACAAACTCGACGAGCATGGACTCCTCGACGATGCCGATCTCCGCGAGATGCGGGCCAACGAGCGCTTCAAAGCTGGGGTCTTCACGGTTCATCCGATACGAGTTACGCATAGCCTGGTCGATTGCGTGGCGCTGGCGATTCACACGCCGCTCGGCGTAATCATCCACACCGGTGATTTCAAGGTCGATCCAACACCGACTGACAACAAGCTTTTCGATCTTCACACCTTCGCCGAATACGGCAAACAAGGCGTCCTGGCGCTATTTCAAGACTCCACGAACGTAGAGCGGAAAGGTTACACGCCCAGTGAGCGCGCCGTTCGCAGGAAGTTCGACGAGGTCTTCGCGCACACCAAGCGACGGCTGTTCATTTCCTGTTTTTCATCGTCAATTCACCGTATCAATCTCGCGGTCGAACTTGCACACCATCACGGACGAAAGGTCGCGTTCATCGGCCGCTCGATGAACAATTCGGCTGAGATTGCAGAAGACCTCGGTTATATCGAAGTTCCTGACGGCTTGGTGATCAATCCGGGTGAGATGAAGAACTTTCCACCCGAGAAAGTCTGCGTGCTGATCAGCGGCACACAGGGCGAACCCATGTCGGCCTTGTCGCGCGCCGCCGTAGACAATCACAAGCATGCGAAGATCGAAAAGGGCGATACGGTCGTGTTGTCGTCGCGCATCATCCCGGGTAACGAAAAAACTATTTACCGGATGATTGACCACCTTTTCCGTCGCGAAGCGTATGTGATCTATGAAGACGGGACCTCTCCTCCGATCCATGTCAGCGGGCACGGTAGCCAGGAGGAACTCAAGCTCATCATCAATTTGGTGAAGCCACGCTACTTCATTCCCGTGCACGGCGAGTACCGCCAGTTGAAACTTCATGCCGAAATGGCCGGAGCCATGCACAGCTCGGTTGGCAAAGTGATGCTGATCGAAAGCGGTGACGTGCTGGAATTTGACGAGCTCGGCGCCCGCAAAGCAGGCCGCGTCAACGTTGGCCGTGTCTGCATCGATTCCGGCAGCCGGACCGACGTGGTCGAAGATCTGATTATCAAAGACCGCCGCCACATCAGTGAAGACGGCATTGTCCTGCCCATCATCGCGATCAATAAGTTGTCGGGCAAAGTGGAGACAACGCCGGAAATCGTGACCCGGGGCTTCAACGTTGGCGACGATGGATTTCTGGAAGGCGCCAAGCGCATGGTCGAAGACACGCTGGCACACTCAAGCGAGGAAGAAAAGGGCGACTACGGAGTGATCAAGGAAAAAATCCGCGCCGACCTCAAACGCTACATTTCGAAGCAGTCGCAGAAGCGGCCGCTGATCATGCCCGTCATTCTCGAGATCTGAGCCCTCGCGACTTCTCAAACTTTCAGACCCCAGAAACGTTGAGCATTTCCTCCCAACACCTCGTCCCTGGAATCCGGATGATGTCGGTCGATATATTCCTTCACCACGTTGACTGCGCGTGAGTAAGAGGCAGCGCACAGACACACGGGCCAGTCTGATCCGATCATCAGTCGTCCGGGGCCGAACGCCGCAAACCCCACATCGAGATATGGATGAATCTGTTCCGGCGTCCATGACTGCCAATCTGCTTCCGTTACTAATCCTGAAAGCTTGCAGAACACGTTTGGGAACTCGGCCAATCTCCGGATTCCGTTGGCCCACTGCTCGATCTCACCATTCTTGATCGGCGGCTTAGCCAGGTGGTCGAGCACAAAACGCTGATTTGGAAATCGTTCGACGAACTCGACCGCAACGGACAGGTGCCGGGTGTAAATCAAAATGTCGTAAGCAAGATTGAAGTCTTCAAGCAATGCGATTCCGCGCCTGAAATCTGGACGCAGCAAGAACCGGTCATCCGGCTCGCCTTGGACGATATGCCGAACACCCACGAGCTTTGGATATTTCGCAAACCTCTTCAATTGGCTCGGCGCTTCGGGGGAGCAGAGGTCGATCCAGCCAACAACTCCCACGATGTTCGGCGATTGCTCAGCCAACTCAAGCAGCCATGCCGTTTCTTCGAGAGTCTGACGGACCTGCACCACAACTGAGCCATCGAAACCGTTCTTCTTGAGTTCCGGTTTCAGTTCTGCGGGCAGGAAATCGCGACGGATCGCCGCCATCGATTCACCGATCCAGGCGTATTCGTCTGCGTTGTAGATCCAGTAATGCTGGTGGGCGTCAATCCGCATTGCTCGTGAAGAATATCCAGTCCAGATTCCAGCTGTTGTTGAGAATCAGGACGGTTCCCAGGATTTCGGAACGTTTACATAAGAGGCATCAAGCTCGCGAATCGAACGGCAGCCGAGCAGCCTGAGCGTCCGCTCAAGGTCAACGCGAAGAATCTCGAGAGCTCGCGTCACTCCAGGCTCGCCCGCGGCGGCGAGACCATAAGCGTAAGCGCGACCGCAGAGCACAGCACGCGCGCCCATGCAGATCGCTTTGACGACGTCCGTTCCCCGGCGAACTCCTCCATCCATCAATACCTCGACTTGACCATTCACCGTCTTGACTACTTCGGGCAGGGCGCGCAGTGAAGCAGGAACGCCATCCAGCTGGCGGCCTCCGTGATTCGAAACCGAGATCGCAGAAGCTCCGTGGTCGATCGACCGCAGCGCGTCTTCTGCTGTAAGCACACCTTTGACGATGATCGGACCGGCCCAGTGTTTGCGAATCCAGGCGAAGTCGGCCCAGGTGACCGCAGATTCGGCGAGCCCCGCCGCGACATCGACCAGCGGCAACGGCCCCTTTCCTGGCACAACGACATTGGGAAGATGGGGCAAACCGCCGTCGAGGAGAAAGTTGAGAAGCCATCCGGGTCGTGAAAGAATTTGTGGGAGATAAGGAATCTTCGCTAAGGGGCCGCCGCTGATCAACTCTTTCATCCCGTTTCGGTGGTCGCGCTCGCGGATACCGGCAACCGGAGTATCGATGGTCACGACCAGCGCCGAAAATCCAGCGGCCCGGGCTCGGTCGATCCCGGCCTCCGCAGCGCCACGACCACCAAGAAGATATAGCTGATAAAAAACCGGCCCTGTTGTTCCGGCTTTGACATCCTCCAGTTTGTGACCCGAAATTGTGGAAAGGATGTATCCCGTCCCGGCTTTCCCGGCAGCCCGTGCGGCCGCAACCTCACCCTCCGGATGCATCAGACGGCTGTATCCCACAGGGGCCAGCAAAACTGGAAGGGAGAGATCGATCCCGAGCACCTGCGTGCCCAGATTGCATTCCGTCTCGGCGACGGCGTGTCTCGGCCGAAAAGTAACGTCTTCAAAAATTCGTGTGTTTTCGCGAAGCGTGGCCTCGCCCTCGGCGCCTCCGTCCAGATAGTCGAAGACCGCCCGCGGAACGCGCCTCTCTGCGATAGGCCGCAGATCTGCAATACAAACCACGTGGGGCGATTCGACGGCACGACATCGTCTTGTTCGGGATTCCGCCATCGCCTAACGCCAATTTCGTCCTTCGGTTAATTTTGGATAGATACTAACATCTGGAAATCGCACACTCGCGGCGGCTCGATGCTACCGGATGCCGCCAACCGATCCAAGTGCGGTTTGAAACACCGCTAAAATTGACTATCCTCATCAGAGTTCCAGAAGCCCTACTGCAGCCTCATAGCGAACCGTAAGGGCCCAATGCGTGAGATGATATTAGAGAATTACGACCAGCCAGACATCGGAGATTGTCGGCGAGCTTTTACCGCATCGGCGTGAAGCCGAAACTGGTAGCCCTAGCCAGTGTTTAAGGGGCGAGCGCAAACGTGTTGAGGAATTCTGATTGATTAATTTCAACCTGATCCGTCGAAAACCAGCTCGATATGGGAGTTGGAGGGTGGCGCTTTGCGCCGTCCTCGCTCTCGCCAGCTTGAACTTGATGGCTCAAAGCCACCAGCAAAGCTCCATCCCTCAATCAGAACTCGCACGCCAGAACATGGAGCGCGTGGCAGCGACCGTCGGTCAGCTAGTAGCCATTTTCCACCGCGATCCGGGCCTGATGGTGGAACTGAAGCGTTGGATCGCGAAAGACGCCACAGACCACGGCCAATTGATCTCAGACTCCGACCTGACCGACGAAGCAATCTACGATCGCCTCGAAAATGACATCACCTTTCGTTCCGTCGCTACCTCATTGGTTCAAAAGTATGGTTTCCTGAGGCCGAATTTAAATCCTGAATCCCCCTTGGCGCAGGAGCAGCAAATCCTCATCCGGGAGCGGGCCAGGTATGTTGCGCAGGACGAGGCAGCGGCCCGCGCAAAAACCCGCCAGCAGCAAGCGGATTTTGATGAGGCACAGTACTGCGATCCGGTAATCAAAGACTGTCCTCCTGTACCGAGCACGTCCAATCCTTCCATCCAGGAAGTCCCCCAGCAACAGTCGCCAAATCAGCCTCCCGGGAACGCTCCCGGGATACAAAACGTCCCGACCACCCCGCAACCTTCTCAACCACCGCCCGCGAATGACGTCGCCTCATTAATGCGGACCAGCGCGGACGACTCATTCCTGAATGAACAGATGCAATCCGGAACTTCCAACAGTTCGGGGAGTACCAGTGGCGGACAGGGCTTCGGACAAACGGGCTCAAATCTGACGCAAGGACAACGCAACAGGAATAACCCGGAGGATCTGTCGCTCGGTTCGGACTTCGCCGGAGATACCCTGATCTCGGATTTGCCTCCTAACACTTCCACTGGCTCGATCGGTCGGTCGGTAGACTCCCCCGGGGTAAACAACGTCTACGCTTCGGGGCCGGCTGAGACACCTGGACCCACGCTGTCGAGCATAAAACGTGCTCAGGAGTCCGTCAGCCCCACGCAGAGGCTGGTAAGAAAACAAAACCCCTACGAGAGAATCCCATCCCTCTATGACATGTATCTGCAGGCTGCACCGCGGCCTCCCGCTGCCGAACGATTCGGGATGCAGATCTTCGAAAGCAGCACTCGCGACTTGAAGATGTTTCCTACCGATCTTCCCGTAGGCCCCGACTATGTCCTCGGTCCGGGAGATGGTGTATCGGTCGATTTATGGGGCGGTGTTTCGCGACGCTTCTATCGCACCGTCGACAAGGAAGGACGACTCAGTCTGCCCGAAGTCGGCCCCGTAATGGTGGCAGGCAAATCGCTATCAGACGTCCAGGAGTCCGTTCAGAAAACTTTGCGGACGCAGTTTCGAGATGTCTCCGCGGACGTCTCCCTGTCGCGAATCCGCAGCATCCGCGTCTACGTCGTAGGGGATGTCGTAAAGCCCGGTCCCTATGACATCAGTTCCCTCTCCACCCCGCTTAACGCTCTGTTCGCCGCAGGCGGCCCCACGGGTCGGGGTTCCCTGCGCATCCTGAAACACTATCGCGGCAACGAACTCGTTCAGGATGTCGACGTGTACGATCTTCTGCTTCATGGCGTGAAGGGCGACATGCGCCGTCTTGAAAGTGGCGACACCGTGCTGGTCCCGCCACTGGGACCGGAGATCACGGTTGAAGGCATGGTGCGGCGTCCGGCGATCTACGAGCAGAAGAACGAGAAATCTTTGTCCGATGTGATCGCACTCGCGGGCGGGTTATTGCCAACCGCCACACTGAACCACATCGAAGTGCAGCGCACCATCGCTCACCAGAAACAAACCATGTTGAACCTGGATGTGCCTCAGGATGGCGTTGCCAGTGATGTCGAAAAGCAGCTTGATGCCTTCCAGATACAGGATGCCGACAAGGTCCGGATCTTCCCCATCGCCCCTTATACCCAGGACGCCGTGTACCTCGAAGGCCACGTCATCCGGCCCGGCAAATATTCTTTTCGCGACGGAATGCGAGTCACAGATCTGGTTGCGTCCTACAAAGACCTGCTGCCCGAGCCCGCATTGCAGTATGGCGAAATCATTCGCCTCAGCCTTCCGGATTACCGTCCAACGGTACAAAGCTTCAGCGTAGCGGACGCACTCGCAGATCCAACTCACGCTCCCGAACTGAAGCCCCTCGACACGGTTCAGTTCTTTGGACGCTATGACTTTGAGAATCCGCCGAACGTGTCGGTCTGGGGCGATGTCCGAGTTCCCGGCACATACCGAACGGCGGGAGATATTCGTCTCAGCGCCGCAATCCACCTGGCAGGGGGACTGTCGCCAGACGCAGCCCAGGGAGATGCGCAGGTGTTCCGTTACCAGGCTGACAGCACCCTGAAAATCCTGAATGTCAAATTGAGCAGCGCTCTCGATGGCAGCTCGTCCGATGACATTGTGCTGCACAATCGCGATCGAGTGCTGATCCACAGGAATACGGCGGCGGTGGAACCGGCAACGGTTTACGTCAAAGGCGAAGTCGCTCGGCCTGGGCGATATCCCCTAACCACCGAAATGCACATTTCCGATTTGATCCGTGCGGCAGGTGGTTTAAAACCCAGTGCCGAAACCAAGACCGCTGACCTGACGCATTATTCCTGGCAGGACGACAAGCAGGTCAGCGGCAAGCAGCAGCACATCGTCCTTG
The DNA here is from genome assembly GCA_963801895.1 of uncultured Acidobacteriota bacterium. Lineage (GTDB taxonomy): Bacteria > Acidobacteriota > Terriglobia > Terriglobales > Acidobacteriaceae > Sulfotelmatobacter. The sequence continues at coordinate 375,327 of CAWDGM010000001.1, forward strand.
CAACCCTGGCAAGCGAACCGGATAGTGATCCAGTTTTGAGCAATGGAGACGTTCTAACCATTCCCCAGGTGCCGGGCTGGAATGATCTGGGAGCGTCGATCTCTGTCCGCGGCGAGGTGGTTCATCCTGGCGCGTACGGAATCCGCCCGGGAGAGCGGTTGAGTTCCGTGCTACAGCGCGCTGGAGGTTTTTCTCCACTCGCCTATCCGTACGGTGCAGTTTTGCTGCGATCCGAGGTACAAAAGCTGGAACAGAGATCCTATGGCGAACTGATTCAGAGAGTGCGCGAGCAGCAGACGGCTGTACGCCTTACCGCCGCCAGCACGTCTGACCCTGATCAGAAGGCTTCCGCGGAATCGGCATTAGTCCAATGGCAAAGCGCGCTGGATAACCTGATGAGCAGTCCGCCTTCGGGTCGAGTTACGATCCAGGTTTCCTCCAACGTGAAAGAGTGGGCGAACACATCCCGTGATATCACTGTCCGCGCGGGCGATGTTCTCGTCGTTCCGAAACGCCCGAGTTATGTACTCGTGCAAGGTCAGGTGTATGGAGCAACAGCCGTCGCCTATCGACCGGGAAAAAATGCGAAGTGGTATTTGACGCAGGCCGGCGGCACCACCAACATGGCGAACAAGAGGGCAACATTCGTTATTCGTGCCAACGGTACCGTCATTGGAAGTCACAGTGCTTTGTGGGTCTCCGGAGACGGACTCAATGTAGCCTTGCAACCAGGAGATATGGTCGTCGTTCCGGAGAAAGCGCTGGGAGGGCCCCCAATCTGGAAGGCTATACTCCAGAATGCTCAAGTCGTAAGTTCGGTGGCGACGAGTGCTCTCTTGGCTGCTTCGTACTTCTAGACATGCCTCGAGGAAAGGTTTGAATCGATCTTTGGGAAGTTCGCCGGCCTGGATCATAGCTGTGCTTTTGTTGGCGAGCACGACGTCCGCGTTCGGGCAATCAGCGGCATCCCTGCCTGATAGCGCCGCGAGTTCGAATCCGTCTTCCGAAAATCGCGATCCGCAAAAGCCAACTGCGGAGCAGGATTCCATTCCGGATGCGCCCGAGCCCAGCGAGACCCAGAACAAAGTCATTGGATTGCCACGGGCATTCCTTCAGGATCAGATTGGGATGTGGACAAGCCCTGCTAAGGTCCGCTTCTCCGATGCCAGTTGGCTCGTCCCCCTTGGCGGGTTTGCAGCTGCCCTGTTCGCGACCGACAGTGATGTCAGCCGCCATCTCTCGAACACTCCCGACACCCTCAATCGGTACCGTCATGTTTCTGATTACGGCGCGTACTCCATGGGAGCGGGAGCGGCGGGACTGTACGCCCTCGGTCTCGTAACGCACAACGAGCACCAACGGGAGACCGGCTTTCTCAGCGGGGAATCTGCCATTGACGCTCTGATTGCTGTCGAGGCGATCAAATACGCCGCTGGCCGCCAGCGCCCCTTCCAGGCCCCGGGCACAGGACAGTTCTGGAAGAGCGGCACATCGTTCCCTTCCGAGCACGCCGCGGGAGCGTGGGCGATCGCGGGGATGGTCGCGCACGAGTATCCCAGTCCGTTCATGAAATTCCTGTCGTACGGATTGGCTACAGCTGTGAGCGCCACACGGGTCACCTCCAAACAGCACTTCCCTTCCGACGTCCTGATCGGCGCTGCTATCGGATATCTGACCAGCGAGTACGTTTATCGGAAGCACCACCGTCCAGAGCTTCCCGGTAGTGCATGGGAGTTCCCCGAGGCGCGATCCGAGCACCCGTGGCACTGGCAATCAAAGTACATGGGATCCCCTTACGTCCCTCTGGATAGTTGGATCTACCCTGCCCTCGAACGCCTAGCAGCGACCGGTTATATCAATAGTGGGATTATGGGGATGCGTCCCTGGACCCGGCTCGAATGCGCACGGCAGCTCAGCGAGGCATCAGACCGTATCACCGATGACGATTCGAACACTGAGTTTGCTGGAATTTATCAGGATCTGATGCAGGAATTCCGCAACGAGGTCGATTGGCTCGGCGGAGGAAACAACGGCGAGTTGCGTATTGAGTCGATCTATACGCGCGCTACTCAGATCTCGGGCAAGCCCCTCACCGACGGCTATCACTTTGGCCAGACCATTGTGAATGACTTCGGCCGACCTGAGGAACAGGGATTTAACAACGTCTCGGGCGTCTCGGCATGGGCTACGGAAGGCCCTTTCACTCTGTACATACGCAGCGAGTATCAGCATTCGCCTTCTGCTCCCGCTCTGCCCTTGGCGGCTCGTGAAGCAATCACTCTTGATTTCGCTCGCTCCATTGTTCCGCCTCCATTTCCAGTGCCTCCAGACACCCCCATACAGTCGATAGATCGTGGTCGTCTTCTCGATGCATATGTCGCTATGAATCTGTCCGACTGGCAGCTTTCCTACGGAAAACAGAGCCTGTGGTGGGGACCGAATGAGGGCGGCGGGGTGATGATTAGCGACAATGCCGACCCAATGCTGATGTTTCGCATCAACCGGGTGACGCCGTTCAAGCTTCCCTGGATCTTCGGGTACCTAGGACCGATGCGCGTCGAATTCTTCGTTGGTCAGTATGCGGGATATCAGTTCATGTTCACGCCATCGGGATTGGTTGGACAGTTTGGCCAGTCTCTGCACCCGCAACCGATTCTTCACGGGGAAAGATTCAGCTTTAAGCCGACTCCGAACTTCGAATTTGGAATGTCGCGCACCACAGACTACGGCGGCCCCGGCTATCCGTTAACTGTACATACCTTCCTGCGAAGTGTTTTCTCCACCGACGAGACCATTCCGGGCGCAGCCAACAAACCTGGATCGAGGCGGTCCGGGGTTGACTTCAATTACAGAATCCGCAACGGCCTGACTTTCTATGCCGATGGCATGACCGAGCACGACTCCATCAGTCCGATTGTCGATCCGGACGTAGCCGCGTGGTTAGGCGGCATTTACATCCCTCGCTTGCCAAAGATTCCGAAGATGGACCTCCGGGTGGAGGGCGTTTACACCGATCCGCCGATTGGCGGCAATGTGGGCTCTGGCTTTTTTTACTACAACCCTACATGGCTCTCTGGTTATACCAATTCAGGCAATTTGATGGGAAGTTGGGTGGGCCGCGAAGGACAGGGCGTCCAGGCCTGGACTACGTATTGGTTCTCTCCGCGAAATAAGTTGCAATTTGAGTTCAAGCACCTCAAGGTCAGCCACGGCTTTATTCCCAACGGAGGTACGCTGGCCGACGTCAGCGCTCGGGCGGACTTCTGGGCACGCTCCAGTCTCAGTGTCTCGGCAAAGGTGCAATACGAGGCATGGACGTTCCCGTTAATCGCGCCCACACGGCAGACCAACGTCAGTTCATCAATACAACTGACGTTTTGGCCGAAGGGCCTTTCTCACAAGAACGATTCCAACCAGTAAACGCGTGAGCTAATCTGGACCGCGGACATTACCGAGGCTTGCCATCCGCGTCGGACCTTTTCTGATTCTGGATATCGAGCGAGGTTTTCTGCTCGCGCATTCCCTCTTCCGCGTGTCCGGACTGCCGCAGCGCTGTGCCTAAGACAAAATGTGCCTCCGGATTCTTCGGATCAATCTGAATAGCTTTGCGAAGAGGTTCGACCGCGGCTTCCGGATGACCAAGTGCGATCTCCGTCTTTCCCAATCCGAAGAGCGCGTCTCCGTAGCGTGGATTGGTCTTTAACGCATTGCGAAAATGTGACGCCGCGTCTTCCAGTTGAGAGTCGTTCAGCAGAATTTGCGCGAGGACGCAATTCGCAACCGGATCGTCAGGAAAGTGCTCCAGCTCAGCACGCATCTCTTTCTCCGCGAGTTCCGGATTTCCCTGCCTCCAGTACAGATAGCCAAGGCCCGAATGGACTCCCATGAACTTCGGATCGGCTTGCGCCGCGGCTTCGTATTCTTTGATCGCGTTCGGTCGATCTGACATCTCGTCATAGGCAGTTCCCATCATCACGTGCGCCGACGCGGAATCAGGGTTGATCTTCATGATTCGCTCGAACACCGATGGCAGTGCTTTGTAGTCCTTCATCCGCAGATATGCCTTGCCGAGGATATCGAGCGTTTCGAGATCCGAGGGATCTGCCTGGTTGGCGCGTTCAAGGTAGCGTGCTGCTTCCGAATAGCGATCCAGAGCGAATAGCGAGAGTCCCGCAAGATCAAGGATCTGAAAATCCTTTGGATGCGCCGCCGCCATCGGCTGCAGCAACCCCCACGCTGATTGATAGCGTTGTGCCTTGAAGTAAGCAACCGCGAGGTTGCGCTCCGTGGTCGGGTCGCCGGGCCGCACTTTCAGAGCGTGCTGGTAGAAGGGAATAGCGTCGGCTGGCTTGCCCTCACGCGACAGCACGATTCCGAGATTGTTCAACGCCGCGAGAGAATTCGGATCGGCTTTAAGAGCCTGCCTCAGCTTTTGCTCGGCTCCCGCGAGATCACCCTTGTGCATCGCCTCGGCAGCTTTCCGCAGATCAGCACCTAGAGCTCCCGCCTCAGCACTGCTCACGTGACTTCCGCCTGCCTGTGCGGACGCCACCTGCGTGGTAGACACAAGAAATGCGCTCGCAACCACAAACACAAACAGATAGCATCTCGCGGTCATTTTCCCGATTCTAAATGAGTTCCTCTATTCGTTTGACTCTGGCAGAACTCACGTCGTTGCCCGCGACGCATCGCAAAGCTTATCTTGGGTGCGAGGATCATCGGCTGAGGAAAGGCTTGCATGAATGTTCTCGTCCTGAATTCCGGTAGTTCGAGCCTGAAGTTCCAGGTGATTGCCACCGATCTCGAACAAATCAAGCAGTACAAGGATGACCGCGTCTGCAAGGGCGAACTGGAAGGTATCGGTGGAGAAGCCATCATCCACATCCGCTATCGCGACCAGCCGTCAAAGACGCTGACCGCTCCGATTCGCGACATGAGCGCTGCGCTCGACTACATCGTGCGCTACATCGCATCGGAACAGTCTGGCGTGTCCGAGATCAAGAGCACGGCCGATGTGCACGCTGTTGGCCACCGCGTAGTGCATGGGGGCGAACTGTTCAAGGAGTCAACGTTGGTGGACGACAAGGTCATCGAAGGGATCGAGAGCTGCATCGATTTAGCTCCCTTGCACAATCCGAATAACGTGAAGGGCATTCTCGCGGCCCGCGATCTGTTCGGGAAAGATGTTCCGCAGGTCGCGGTGTTCGACACATCGTTCCACCACTCGTTGCCTGAACAAGCGTACCTGTATGCAGTTCCGTATCACCTGTATCGCAGGCACCGAATCCGGCGATACGGTTTCCACGGCACCTCTCACCGATACGTAGCATTCCGTTACCGCGCCTTGCGAAACATGACGCGGGAACAGACCAATATCATCACGTTGCACCTCGGAAATGGATGCTCGGCGGCTGCGATCAAAGCAGGAACCTCGGTCGACACATCGATGGGCATGACGCCACTCGAAGGCCTGGTGATGGGAACGCGCTCCGGCGATCTGGATCCGGCGATTGTTGGAGTGATTGCGCGAAAAGAAGGAATGTCTCCATCAGAAGTGGACACGCTGCTCAATACGCAATCCGGATTGTTGGGCGTGTCCGGCCTGACGAACGATATGCGGGAATTGCAGGCGGAACTGAAAGAGCATGACGACCGCCGTGTGAAGCTCGCGATCGAGATCTTCTGCTACCGAGCGCGCAAATATATCGGAGCCTACCTTGCCGCGATGGGCGGAGCCGACGCCGTAGTGTTCACAGGCGGCATCGGCGAGAACTCACCGGATGTGCGCGCCAGAATCTGCGCCGGGATGGAATGGGCCGGTCTCAAGATCGACGACGCACAGAATCAGCAAACGGTCGGACGTGAAGGAAAGATCTCGGTCGAGGATTCGAAGCTGCAGGCTTACGCCATTCCAACGGACGAGGAACTCTTGATCGCGCGCGATACCGTGCGTGTCATCAAGGGCGAACCGCATCCGTCGTAGCGGCAACTTTTCATCAATACGACAAATTAATAAGGCCAAATCCAGTCGCTGGCTTCGGGCTTGTCGATACCGTACTGGTGCGCATAGTTGCGGCACTCGATCTGCATGTTAAGGAATCGCTCTTTCGCATGTCCGCCGATTTTCTGTAAGCGCGGAACGCGGTCCACGACATCCATCGCCAGGCTGAAACGGTCGACGTTGTTGTTGATCGCGAGTTCCAGAGGAGTATTGATGTTGCCTTGTTCCTTGTAACCGCGCACGTGAATGTTGTCATGATTGGTGCGCCGGTAAGCCAACCGATGAATCAGCTGCGGGTAGCCGTGGAAGTTGAATATGACCGGCTTGTCGACTGTGAATAAGGAATCGAAATCGCGGTCGGGCAATCCGTGCGGATGTTCGCTGGTGGGTTGAAGCTTGAATAGATCCACAACGTTGATGAAGCGGATCTTGAGGTCGGGGAACTCTTTACGCAGAAGCGCGGTGGCCGCGAGAGCCTCCTGCGTTGGAATGTCGCCCGCAGAAGCCATGACGACGTCGGGCTCGCCGGACTCGTCATTGCTGGCCCAATCCCAAATTCCAACCCCCTTGGTGCAATGAGTAATCGCGTCGTTCATGTTCAGGTACTGCAGGTGCTTCTGCTTGTCCGAGACGATGACGTTCACATAGTTCTGGCTTCGCAAACAATGGTCGGCAACGGACAAGAGGCAGTTCACGTCTGGCGGCAAATAGATGCGCGTGACGTTGGCGCTCTTGTTGACGACCACGTCGAGGAAGCCGGGATCCTGGTGGGTAAAGCCGTTATGATCCTGCCGCCATACGGTGGATGTGATCAACAGATTCAGCGAGGCGATCGCGTCGCGCCAGGAGAGATGATTGCAGATCTCCAGCCATTTCGCGTACTGGTTGAACATCGAATCGATGATGTGCACAAAGGCTTCGTACGTTGAGAAGAAGCCGTGACGCCCGGTGAGCAGATACCCCTCTAGCATTCCTTCGAGAGTGTGCTCGCTCAACATTTCCATGACACGCCCATCGGAGGCGAGATTGCCTCCGTCATCATCTTCAGGAAAGCGCTCCTCGATCCAGAATTTCTTCGTCACTGAGTAGAGGTCATCGAGCTTGTTGGAAGTGGTCTCATCAGGGCCGAATACACGGAAGTTATTCGGATTCATCTTCATCACTTCCGCCAGCATCTTGCCGAGGGGACGAGTGTTTTCCACCTGCGACAGTCCAGGCTTGTCCATGGTGTGAGCGTAGTCGCGGAAATCGGGAAGCCGCAGCGCCTTTTTCAATCGGCCGCCATTCGCATGCGGATTTGCGCTCATGCGTCTTGTACCTGAGGGCGACATCTCGGCAAAGAGCGGATTGAGCTTGCCTTCCTCGTCAAAAAAGCGATCCGGCTTCTGCGAGTGCATCCACTCCTCAAGCATCTGCAACTGCACCGGATCCTTCTTCACGCCTGGCAGGGGAACTTGGTGGGCACGCCAGAATCCCTCTAGGAAATGACCCTCGATCTTGCGAGGCGCAGTCCAGCCTTTAGGAGACCGAAGAACGATCATTGGCCAACGAGGCCGCGTCATCGACCCGTTCTTTCGCGCAACCTGCCGATATTCGCGTATCTCCTGGATGCAATGCTCGGTGGTGGCGGCCATCGCCTGGTGCATGCTCGCGACGTCAGATCCTTCCACGAAATACGGAGTCCATCCGTATCCCTTGAACAGGTTCTCCAGTTCCTCGTGCGAGATGCGCGCCAGCAAGGTTGGATTGTCGATCTTGAATCCGTTGAGGTGGAGGATGGGCAAGACCGCGCCGTCGCGCGCGGGATTGAGGAATTTATTGATGTGCCAGGACGTGGCAAGCGGTCCGGTTTCGGATTCGCCATCACCCACAACCGCGGCGACAATCAGTTCAGGATTGTCGAAAGCGGCTCCGCATGCATGCGAGAGAGCGTAGCCGAGTTCCCCGCCTTCGTGAATCGATCCGGGAGTTTCAGGCGTGCAGTGACTGCCAATGCCGCCTGGAAACGAGAACTGCCGAAAGAACTCGCGCAAGCCCTCAGGCTCCTGGCTCTTCTCCGGATAGATTTCGGAGTACGTGCCTTCCAAATACGTGGGCCCAAGAACTCCGGGAGCGCCGTGGCCAGGCCCAGCCAAAAAGATCATGTCAAGGTCGTACTTCTTGATCAGCCGGTTCAGGTGAACGTAGATGAACGAAAGTCCAGGACTTGAGCCCCAGTGCCCCAGCAAGCGATTCTTGATTTGCTCCGGACGGAGAGGCTCGTTCAGGAGTGGATTGTCCAGCAGATAAATCATCCCAAGGCTGAGATAGTTGCAGGTTCTCCAATAGATTTCTGTTTTACGCAGATCATCAGCGCTAAGAGGCGTGGCCTGAATTGTGGACCGAGTGGGACCGTAAGGACTGAGGTCGAGGATATCGGCTGGTATATCGATGGTGCTCATGAATTACTCCTTGAGATAGCGTAGCCCCGATTGTTCGCCAGTGACAAATCCTCACAAACAATTTTTGAAGACATTTCGACCAATGTGGAACTGATAGCGGAGAAATCCGCGAACGAGGGCGCTGGTGATTTCTAGTAAGCGTTTTTACTATTGAAAATCCGCATCAAGGTCATGGTGATGATCTGGAGATCGAAGGTAAGGCTCCAGTTGCGAAGATAGTAGAGGTCGTATTCGACGCGCTTGGCGATAGAGGTATCCCCGCGCCAGCCATTCACTTGCGCCCATCCGGTGATTCCGGCCTTGAAGGTGTGGCGGAAGGCGTAGCGATCGAATTCCTGAAGGAACTTTTCGACGAAATGCGGCCGTTCCGGCCGTGGCCCAACGATGCTCATATCGCCTTTGAGCACGTTGATGAATTGAGGCAGTTCGTCCAAGTTCGTTTTGCGAAGCAACGATCCCACAACGGTGCATCGCGGATCGTTGGCACAGGTCCAGCGTGTGTCGCCATCTTCCTGACTGCCGACCTGCATCGTGCGAAATTTCAACATTCGGAAGACACGTCCGTTAAGGCCCACGCGCTCCTGAACAAAGAAAACAGGCCCGCGGCTGCTCAATTTGACAATCAGCGCAATCAGAAGGCTCAGCGGAAGTGTGAAGAGAACCACGAGCAGCGATAGCGTTACGTCGAAAATGCGCTTCTCAAACAGGTAGGGCCCGGTTTCCGCGAGCGTCGGACGGAGATCAAGCATATGGATCCCGCCGAGATCGATGAGACGATCGCGGAGGCCGACGCCTTCGCCCAGATCGAGCACGACACGGGTCGGAACGCACAATTTTTCGAGAGCAGGCGCAACCCGTTGAACTTCACTCAGACGGCCGGCGGGCAACGCAATGATGACGTCGTCAATCGAATGCCCGTTGGAGAAATTCGGAATCTGATCGATTTCGTAGACGGGACCTTCGACCGCGATTTCCTGGTCGGGCAGGTGAACAAAACCGACGACCTTGCACGGAAGAACTTCGCCATTAGTCAGAGAGGTGGTCACGCGGCGCGCGAAGCGATCGGTGCCAACGATCAGAATCTTGACTTCATTTCTCCCGCTCTTGCGAAGCATTTCGAGAAACACGCGGGCGAGAATGCGTGCGATGGTCGCGAGAACGAAGAGAGCGACCGCACTGATCGCGATCACGAGCCGTGAGTAACTTGCCTGGCGGTACATAAAGCCCAGCGCCATCACTACGGCGTAGGTGAATGCCAGAGCTTCGAGAAGGCGGCGGCTTTTCTTGCCCGGCGCGTAAAGCTGTTCGACACTCCACAGGCCTGACTCTTCTGCGGCAATCGCCCAGACGATGGTTGTCAGCAGCATGATGCCCCAGTACGAGGGCAAGCCAGCGGGGGGCGTGTGCAGAAAAAACAGGTTGAAGCCGAACCTGATTTTCACGGCGATGAAATATGCGCAGGCAGGCAGCAGCAGTGTCAGAATTCTGAGGTAATACCGTACGTAGCTAAGGCGACTGCGAATCATACGAAACGATCTTTCTATCTTAGCGGACGACTAAGGGCCCAAATGCGGTGTGTATATAGACTACTCGAATAACTGGAATGCGCTCAGCCGACGTTTCAGAACGAGCGGCAAGCAGCTTTCGTTGAGGCCCAAAAATAAACCTACGGATTTTGCGACATCTTGGCGGATGCCATGTCCAGCCGAACCGCGCGTCTCTCCGTTGCGAGCGCGTGAAAATTTTCCGGCGAACAGTTTCCATCCATCGCGAACCAGTGATTTCCTGGCTCCGGGGGCGTCCCAGATTTGCAGTCGCTTCAGCGTGTAGCCGATATCGAAGTAGCGTTTGAATAAACCCACGGTGGTATGAACATGTGAGTGATAAACGGGAGCGTTCGGCTCATACACGATCTTCCAGCCCCCATCGAGAATCAGCTTGGCGATACCCAAGTCCTCAAAGACCTTCAGGTCCTCAGGAAATGGAATAGTCTCCCAGACACTGCGCCGAATGGCAGCATTCACGTCGGAGAAATGGTAGAACCGGTATCCCAGACCGTTGCGGTTCGCAGGATCCTTGACAATGCGCGTGGCGCCGTAAATGGTGTCGAGTGCGTCTTGGCGTTCGGCGGAAGAGTCCGAATACGGAAATTGACGGCCGTAAACTGCGCCAACTTGCTCGTCGTCAAAGTTGGAGACCAAGGTGCGAAGCCAGGTCCGAGAAGCCGGAGCCGCGTCTTGCGAAAGAAAAACAATAATTCGGCCGCTCGATAAAGAGGCAGCGACATTTCGCGTTCGCGCATGATGAAAATCTTCGGAGGGAATTTGCTCTATCCGGACAGGAAAAGCTCCGAGCAGGTCGAGTGTTCCGTCCGTCGAGCCGGAATCGATAGCAATGACCTCAAAGGATCGGTCGAATGCCTGATCGAAAACGGCGGGCAGCAAACGCCCGAGGTCGCCACGGCCATTCTTCGTCAACAACAAAATGGAGACTTCAACCATTCGATTTCCGTTGAGGGTGTTTCACACTAGTGCTGAAACCGATAAAGCCGCTTCTGCACTGTCCTGAGATGCACGCAATCCCCCGATTGCTGGCTCCAATTTCTTTAGGCCCTGGTGGATCTACAGCGATGGGGAGGCAAAACAAGTCGTTCAGTGCTGAGTTCGTTTATCGGCGTCCGGACGAATGGGTCTTGTGTCGTTTAGCCTGAATTAAAACCCTCCATGATGTCAAGGGTATGAAGTGCCTCGGTAGGTTCCTCATATGATGCATCTTACCGACCTCTCGTCGAGCCAAACACCCGATCGAGAGCTACCTGACGAATGTTTTTGGCTGCTGATAAGAATATTGTACAGCTAAACCCAACCCTTAGAGTCAGGATGCCTGTTTTGGCAACCAAACCCCGGTATCGCAGAAAAGTTGCAGCGGCGAATGCCTTTTCGTCAAGCAAACAAAAGGACGGCTCCCATTCATGGGAACGATCAATCCTGGCCACCATCGCGACGCCATTTATCCTGGCACCAACGCACCGCGAGGGCGCACAACAAGCGTGCCCGCTTTAGAATCTGCTCGACCGTGCCAAGCCTGCGACTCGCATTTTGCGAATGCCGACGGTACAACAACAATTCCTCGTCGAGGTAGACAGTCTTACCTCTTGTAAGGGTATTTCTAGTTCCAATCCACGCATCGTGAAGCAAGTGAAATCCCTGTGGAAAAGGCAGGATGCGCGGAATCAACCCCGCACGAAATGCCATCGCAGCGCCCTGAAAACGGTTTGAAACGAGGTTTCCCAAAACGGAGGCAGTGAATGGTTTGGGTCGCGAATAGACACTCTGGACGATGGGATTCCCGTTCTCGTCGATCGTCCGGACCTTGCTGGTCACAATCATGGCTTCCGGATCGCTCGCGAAAACGTCCATCATTCTGGAGACTTTGTTGGGAGCCCACAGATCGTCCTGGTCGCAGAGGAAGAGGATATCGCCTGACGCTGCCCGGACAGCATGCTCAAACGTCTTGACCACTCCCTGACGCCTCGAGTGGGGAATGATCCGAATTCGCGGGTCAACAAAGGAGTTGATGATCTCTTGTGTTTCATCCTCTGAGGCGTCGTCAACTACAATCACTTCATCAGCTGAACCTAGCTGTTTCAGAATTGAATCGATTTGCTCCTTAACGAACATTCTTCCGTTGCAGGTCGCAACGCACACTGAGATTTTCGGCTGCTTGGCTGAGTTGGTACCGCGATCTGCAAGGTGTATGTCCGACCTCAGCACTTTGAGTTCGCCCTGCCATTCTTCAAGCCGGGACCGTCGAGAATGAAACAGCCGTCGCCTCAAGGCGCGTGACGTCTCTTTCCTTACTTCAGGGCTATCGCGATGTATAAGCTGCTTGCACCATCGGGCAAACAACCTCGCTGCGCGTTCTCCTCCGGCCAGAGGATTCATTGCGAGGTCCCAGAAAGCCGTTTCAGCCATCAAGGCATTGTGATATCTGGAAGCGGTCATTCTCTGTGCGGGATTCAGCATCGAGAAATTATGATTGACCTGAATATTACCGGCTACAAAGACCCGCTTACCGTAACGGCCTAGCGCGTGGAACATGGCTGCATCGCTGTTGTCGAGCCAAAAACGAGTGTCATAACCTCCCACTTGTCTAAGGGCATCCACCCTCAGAACGGAAGCCGAATTAAATGCGAACGTGGGCTGATCCGGAACTCCGACAAACCCGTTGGGAAACCACCGCGGAATCGCTCCACCTCGAAACCAATTTGGCGAGAGCATCTTTCCGTCCCCAACAACCTGTGGCACGATGGCGGCAATCGAGGGATCGTTTCTGACCTGGTCCGCAAGATCACAAATTCGCTGCATGAAATCACCAGGTAACTCAGTGTCCTGGTCGAGGGTGATGAGCCAATCGCACCCTTCTTGGTTAGCGGTTTCCAGTCCAAAGTTGAAGGCGTCAGCTAGCCCAGCATTGTAACCCGCGCTGTGATATCGAACTTCTTGAGGCAGAGCAAGAGGTTCGGCGGAGCCCGGACTATTGTCGTAGAGCACTATCGTCAGGTTTCCGTCGTCGGGATTGAGCTCCGCCGCGGCGGCATTCAGCGTTCGAAAGCTCGGGGAAGTGTGCGCGGCTATTTTATAGATGCCAATGACAGCGAGGAATTTGATGGGCCAGTTCCGACGAACTGTGGCCGCCTTTAGTAAGGCCGTGGTATTAAGCAACGGCGTGGACGCTCCTGGTATGAGCAACGACGGTCTTCGATTGCTTCAGAACATAGCTTTGCACATATCCCTGTATGGCGAACTGAAGTAGCGTGCTGAGCGGAATAAAGTTGTCAACGAAGAAAATGTAGGCCATACAGCCGAGAAAGATGGCAGACGTTAAGAAGTGCCGCCCGATGCCTCTCCGGACGATAATTGCGCAACCAACTCCCAGCACCAGATTTCCGAGCACGACACCGACAAAAGACATATCCATGTAGTAGTTTGCGATGTACGTGTGCACTCCATCGATAACGTGACTGGAACTGAACGCGGTATCATGCGCTCCCCCGGCTGGCGTCCAAAACGCAGGCAGAGCGGGGTACAAAAAAGACAACGTCGCAGTTTCGAAATGGAAGTCTCGTACGATCCAACAGAGGTTGGATAAAGGAATGGAGAAATACGAAATGATCCAAAGACTCGTCATCGGCCATTCTCGAAATTGCTGCTTAATCTGAAGAACCTCGAAGAAACTCGCCTGCGCAGTCCGGTTGTTCCCAATGATACTTGCGGCGAGCGCCAACCCAAGGGCAACCATTCCCGAGACGAGAACCAGCTTCCTCCTTTTGAGTTTCGTAGTCATTGAGAATACAAAAAACGCCTGCAACAAGGAGGCGAGTATCTCGCCCCGAGTGATGTACAACAACATCGCTAACAATCCGAACGCCATCACCATGTATCGACGTAGTTTCATCGGCTCCAGTAGAGAATTGACGACAAGCGTGATGAGGAGCGGAAAGAGCAATTGCTTAAGACGCCCGTATTCCAGGTACATCTTTGTGTCGAAGGAGAGCAAACCCAAAGCAGGAGGCAAACCATCGACCTTAACATTCAAGATCATGATGGCGAGTGCCACGAGGACAAATATGGCAGTGAGTTTCCTGAGTTTCGTGACGCTCAAAATGTATGCCACGCCATCCTCACTAGTAGAACTGGCTGGCACCAGAAACAGCCACCCCCAATATCCCAGAAGCAGCGCAACCAACGAAATTCCGAACAAAAGCAGCGGCAGCGACATGTCTGGATAGCTCTCATACGAAATATGAAATGAAAGAGTGAAGAGCATGATCGACCAGACGATTGCAAAAAGGACTACCGGGTTGCAGTAGAAGGGAAGGTCGCGGTTTGATCGGACGAACAATCGCTTATTGAGTTCCACGTTCCCTCCGGCGGAGTGTCCACCCGGCAGTTTTCAATGCCCTCGGAACCGGACGTGCCCATGACAAAGCCACGAGGATTGGAGCACGAGCACGGATCATCGGGAGTCAACCGCAGTCAGAAATAGATCGCCGCGCATGGAACTCAGTCCGCGGGCATAATGCTGATAGGAACGCAGCGATGCCAAAATTGAACATGCGCGTCTCAAAAATCCATCCGGCAGGCTATGCCTCGCACCCAAAAAGTGAATTTTGTCCTCAATGATTCTCAGCGTACGCTGAAAGTCTTGTCCCGGACGAGCAATCCAGCGCTCCCGCAATACTTCAAATTGCTGCTGCATCTTGCGGAGCTTCTTTCGATCTTCGCCCATCGAGAGTTGCAACTTTTCCCGCAAACCGCGATGCCCGATGCCGAGTTGCTGACCTCCATGAACACGATACTGAACCAACGGATCTCTCACAAACGCCAGACGGGAGTAAAGGGTCAGCATCCAGGCGATCCATCCATCATGCACCCAATGCTCCGGCAAGGGATTTAGTAATTCGCGAGTCGAACTCCTGATCATCAGAGTGGCGCCGGTAACGACATCCTGCTTGAGTAGAAGTTCCATTGCCGTTGCACGATCGAAATCTTCCAACCTGCTAAAGCGCAAATTTGTGTACTTGCCAAAGACGTTTTCCGATCTCTTGTGAGTTTTCATTGATGAGGTCCGCGTCGGAAAAGACACCTCCCAGTGAGGAGTCTTGCTCAAAAATCTGCAACAGGCGGGAAAGCTTTTCAGGTAGCCAGATATCATCCTGATCGCAAAGTGCAATCAGGTCGCCCTTACACAACTGAATCGCTTTTTCAAAGTTTTGGGTTGAGCCAAGGTTCTTTTCATTGCAGAAGATCCGGATAGAAAAAGACGCGCCAGCTGCAAACTCTCGAAGAATTTCGACCGATCCATCTGACGAACCGTCGTCACATATGACCAGTTCATCTGGAGGGCGCCGCTGCCTGGCGATGCTCTCCAGCTGGGCGCGAAGAAAACGTGCACCATTGAATGTGCACATCGCGACGGAGATGGTCATAGGTTCTCCGAGGCCTGTGCGACGAATTCGGCCTCCACACCCGCTTCTGGTTTTCGAGCAGGCAGATACCTGACGCCCAGCGTACCGGCGAAGGCATCACGAAGTCCTTGAACGATCATTCGGAGGCGAGCCAGTTTCCGAGTTCCGAACAACCCGATTTCAATCAGGTGGCGCACCAGTTGCCGAACGATTGCAAGCTTGCTCCGCCAATCCGGGTAGTATTGCCAAATGGTGAAGAAAGCATTGCGCGCCATGTAATACTCGCGCCATACCGGATGGTCTACCCATTGTTTGGACAAACCCAGAAAGTGTATGCGACGAGGTTGGCCGATCGTATGCGCCATTCGACATCTCGTTATCATGGCAATCCGATATCCGGATCGGCGCAATCGAAAGCAATACTCGTGATCCACAAAGTCTATAAAATAATCAGATCGAGGGTAGCCAACTTGTCTTGCCGCGGCACTGCTCAGCAGCGAACCTGAAGAAATCACAGAGTCCACAAACACCGCAGGATGAGTCAGCGCAAAATCATCCGTGTAGCGCCATCCCTTTTGCCACATCAAGCCAGGGTAGATACCGCCGGTTTGCGAGTTCACGCAAACGGGAGCGACGATGGCGACATCTACCGCTTCATCGCCGAGATCGCGGATTCCTTCCAGAAGGTTTTCAAGAGCATCCAAAGACGGGACACTGTCGCCGTCGAGAAACCAAGTCCAGTCATACTTTTCCAAGGTATAAGAAAGGCCGGCCGAGTAGCCTCCGCCTACGCCGCGATTTTCGGGCAGGTCGAGCACCGTCACGTCGGGATAGTGACTAGCCAGAAGGCTCAATACGTTATCTGTGGACGCGTTGTTGACAACCACGATCTCGTCCAGCTTCCGAGTCTGGTTTCTCAACGCGTCCAGCTGCCGCGGCAGGGTGGAGGCGCCATTGTAGGCGATCGTCACACTGGCGACAGAAAGGCCCGCCGTCATGGACGTCCCCTCCCGCTGGTCCCCCGAGTTCTCAGCACGAGACGGCATCTTTCGCAACGCTTTCGCCTGAATCCGCACTTAAGGCCGGATTCGCTTTGAGCTTGGAGCCCAGATTGATTCCATGACGTTGTAAAACCTTCCACATCGCAATCACGATGCAAATTTCAATCACCAGAACGGCTGCACCCGCCCCCGCCGCACCAAAGCGATAAATAAGTGGAAAGGAAAAGCACACGCTGGTAAGTGCTGCTGCGACATAAATCCGGCTTAATTGCTTTTCCATGCCGAACGGAATCATCGTCTGAATCGCCAAGACACCGCTTACGGCGATGATGAAAGGCAGCATGGCAATCCAGCGCAACGGAGCGATGCTGCCGGCGGCAGCACGACCAAAGAAGGTGACTGCAATGGGGCGAGCCAACAGTAGGAGGAGGAGCGAAGGTACAAACGAAAGAATGCCCACCCAAGCCAGAGTCTTCTGGATGAAAATCAATGCCATCGCGCGGGATTTCGCTGCCAGTCCGCTGACGTGCGGATAAATTGCTTGGGTGATTGGTCCTAGAAGTCCTTGCATTCCGCGGATTGTTTTCTCGGCGGCGCTGAAGTAGCCAGCTTGAACATTACCCGCAATCAAGCCTACGAGAAACACGTTGGTGGTTGCGTAAAGGGTTCCGGCTGCGTTCGAAACAAATAAGTGCCACCCTTCTCGGAGCGCTTGCGTGAGATCAGCGATTGACGGCCGTTTGAAAGGAATTTTGAAGTGTGTCAGGCCGATCCAAAATCCTGCAATGCCAGCGACCAGGAGTCCCCCCGATTGGATCGCCAAGGCAGTTAGAAAATCCGAGGGACGATGCACCAAAAAGAAAAGCAAGCACGCCGACAGCACTTTCGCCCCGCCGGTCACGAGCGAAATGTACCGCATCTGTTCCATGCCTTGAAAAAGCCAAATAGGGAACAACACATTCCCCAGAACGGCGAGATATGCAACCTCGTAAAGTCTCGCGTCAGAGCGAAATCGTGGCACCGTTGTTACGAGGGTGATCAAGATAACGAAACCAACGACCATGAGCGCGCATTTAATGACCATGACCGACCAAAAAAGAGACGAAACCCTCTCGGGATCACTGCGAAGCCGGGCGATCTGTTTTGTCGCGGAAAGGTTGAATCCGTAATCGGTCAAAATGACGAAGTACTGCGCAAAGGCCTGCGCAAAAGACACGAGGCCATACCGTTCGACTCCCAGAACTCTTACTAGATAAGGAAGTACAGCGAAGGGGATGAAGTAGTTCAGACCCTGGAGCGAATACAGCCAAAACATGTTGCCGAGCAATTTACGCCGCGTTGTGGTGACCATTGCCAAAAGGAGTCCGGTAACCTCGGGCCGAGTTGCCTGTGTGTCTGGTAGGCAGAGCGATCTTTAAGAATGCCTATTGCACCCGTAGTACTAATGTCTGGTAATGCGCCCAAATCACTGGTCGTCGCGTTCCGCTGATTTGCGCCCGAACTCCGAGGTTTGGGATCGGAATCGTCCCCTTCGAAAAAAACTCAATCTTGTCCTGACGGTTCCTGCAATTTCCTCCGCCAGCTTTTTTCCAGGATCTTCCGGACTTAATTCTTGCCAGCGTGCGTCAGCCAAAATCCGAACACAGCCGAATACGAATGCAAGACACATCCCTCCCAGAACGATGAGTGTGCGAGGAGGAAATGATTTTTTCTCAGGAACTTCAGCAGGATCCAGGACTTTCACACTCGGTATTTCCCGAGCCTCGTTGACCTTTGCCATTTCATACTGCTTGGTCAGGGTTTCGAAGACGGCTTCTTCGACCTTTGTACGACGGTAGAGGTCAGCCCATGCGACGCCCAGCAGCGGCAACTGCCGAATGGAGGGATAGAGGTCAGCATTTGGTTCCGTCGTTCCGTCAGGAAAGGTTGTGGGCCCCGTCGAAGTCTTGCCTCCCATTTTTTGTAACTGTCTCCGATACTCATCGATGCGGGCTTGCACGGCACGTACGCGAACATTCTCGTTGGTGTAAATTTGCCGCAGCCCCTCAAGTTCAGTCTGAGCCGCGATTAACTGTCCTTCCAATTCTGCGGTCGCACCGATCATGGCACGGCCTTGCTCTTTCACATCGAGAGCAACATTCTTACTGGCAAACTCGCTGAAATCCTTCTCCGACTTTTCCAGATCCACTTGCACTTCCTGGAGACGATTCTCCAGAAAAACCCTCTCGCGGTGAGCCGAGGATGTATCGAGAGTAATGACCACGCTATTCAACTGGTTCACATACTCCTGTCCCAGTGCCGCAGCGCGCTTTGGATCGCCGTCGTCGACTTTGATGGTAATGATGCCGCTCTTTCGATCGGTTGAGACCTCGGTTTGTCCCTCAAGTCGTTTTCGGGCGTCGACCAGGCGTTTTACACCGTAAACCTTGAATAGATCGAATTTCCGAACGATAGCATTTTGTACGGTGTCGCTCTTCGCCAGGCCGACGAACAGATCCCCGGAGGTCTTGACACCAAACAACTCGGATCCAATGGCCGCGAGCTCGCTTGTCTTCCCCAGTGCGGCGAGCATCGATGCCATTCCCTGGCCAGCCTGGTCCGGAGGCATAAGCCTTGTCACGCTTGTGAAACGAATGGGAATCATTAATGAGAAAATCACCGATACCACGCAACCAATGGCCACCCAACGGTACAGGGACCGCCTGCGTTCCCACAGCGCCCTGAGCACGTAAACGGTTCTCCGCTGCTCGCGAACCGGATCCTCAGGAATGGATATCAGTTCCGGATCGAGATCCGAATCGGGGTAAGCTGGTTTGTGTTCGGTAATCTGTTTGGTTGCCATAGTTTCCTAAGCCCTTCGCGTCCGGTTGATCCGGCAGGAAGCTCGCGAAAGGGCATTCAGCACGAAGTGTCAGTGTGTTGATGATGCAGTGTCCCACTGCCGTGTTGCTGACGACGGGAAGAACCGAAAAATTGACACTGATCTCGCCCCACCATCTAGCCAAAATCCCAGTCTCTCAAGAAGGCGCACTCGTACTCAGCTCGATGCCCACTTCAAATTGTAATCTGTTGTGCGGCTTACACCAATAGGATGTCCACGCTTGGGCACCGTAGTGCTCGGTCCGTTGAGCGTTCCCTTCCCACCCCCGATTTTCCTGTGCAACCGGCCACGACATGAAGACCAAATTCTTGCTAAGCAACTGCGTTTAACTGTATTGTGATTGGCGGTTTGGGCTGATGATGTGGTTTGGACTAATGAAGATGACACGAGAAATGCAATTCGATGATTGGGGGAATGGGAATGAGCACAACCGGGAGAACTGATTTTGGTTCAGTATCCAAAGAAAAGGGTGTTGAAGGTAAAATAGCAGCAATTCTTTGGAGGTCTAAGGCCGTCTTCGTGCCGGCACTCCTCGCTGGCTGCTCACTTCTAACCGGATGCGGAAC
Organism: uncultured Acidobacteriota bacterium; assembly: GCA_963801895.1. GTDB lineage: Bacteria > Acidobacteriota > Terriglobia > Terriglobales > Acidobacteriaceae > Sulfotelmatobacter. Next base: position 395,187 of record CAWDGM010000001.1, read on the forward strand.
CAACAGTTCTGGGACGGCTGGCGGGCTGCACGGCAGCGTGCAGAACAGCCAGAATCCTCTGGTAGCTCAGTACGTCTTAAGCAGTGGGTGTAGCGGGCAAGCCATGGTTGAGTTTGGCCCAGATACCACCTACGGAAGAAGCACGGCCTCGTATCCGGTGACGGCCCACCAACCCACTCTCATTCTGGTCGCAGGCATGCGAGCCTCCACCACATATCATATGCGCCCGCAGGTTCAATGCGGTGGAAACACAATGAATGGCGAGGACGCGACGTTCACTACCGGTCCCCTGCCTTCCACGCCATTTCCCGCACTCCAGGTCAGCCGCCCAAGTCCCTCCACGACGTCGCCAGAGAATCCGGGGATTGAACTCATTGACACCATCAATCCGTACGCAAACCAGATGCAAACCTTCTTTACGGATCGCGATGGAAATCCAATTTGGTACTACGAACTCCCACCCAATTATTTCGCAGATGGCTTCAGACTGCTCCCCAATGGGCACCTTATATTCAACATGCATGAAACCGATGTAGATTCGCGGCTCCGGGAAGTAGATCTTGCTGGAACCGCCCTTCGAGACCTGACCGTCGCTCAACTGACTCAGAAGATGCAGGACGCGGGGCTAAGCTTCGGACCCAATGTTGCCGGCCCAATCGTTTTCCACCACGACGTCCTTCCCCTGGACAACGGACATGTTATTGCTCTCGGCCAAGTGACCCAGGACTTTACTGACCTCCCTGGATACCCTGGTACGACGCAGGTGATAGGAGATTGCCTCATCGATCTCGATGAGAACTGGAATCCCGTATGGGCTTGGAGCTCTTTCGATCATCTCGACGTGACACGTCACTTGTTCGGTTTGCCGGACTGGACGCACTCGAATGCTATCGTTTACTCTCCCAGCGATGGCAGCCTGCTTTTATCGATGCGGCACCAGTCCTGGGTCATAAAGATCGATTACAACAATGGCACCGGCAGCGGTAACGTGTTGTGGCGACTGGGTTACCAGGGCGACTTTGCTTTGACGGCCAATGGCGTTCCCACAGACGATCCCAGTCTTTGGTTCTCGTTCCAGCATTTTCCTTCGTTAGTGAATCAGAGCGGTTCGCAAACAACGCTTGCTATTTGGGACAACGGAGACTACCGCCCACTGGATACCAGCGGGACCACGTGCCTGATCCCGGGACCGATCGCTTGCTATTCACGAGCTACCGTCTTTTCGGCGGACGAGAGTGCGATGGTCGCAAATCTGGTCTGGGAGGATACTCCCGGATTCTTCAGCATATGGGGCGGCAGCATCAATCAGTTACCCAACGGCAATGTTGAATTTGACTTGAACGCCCCGTTAATTCCGCCCAATCCCACCGTAGCTTCGGAGGTGCAAGAGGTGACGCAGACCACACCGGCATCGGTTGTTTGGCAAATGGACGTCCCACTCCCCATGAATGCGTATCGGGCATACCGCGTTCCTAGTCTCTATCCAGGCGTATCGTGGGACTACTGAGGTGATGCCGATGCGGCCCTGGTGATGTTCGACTGAAGCACCCAGCAGGCTTTTATCGAGCGATGATGTGGACGTCAGCGCAAAATTCGCAGCGGACTTAGCCACCAGCCCGCAGGTTAGAGCAAAAGCAAAGCGCACGCGGCTTGCCGCGTGCGCTTTTGTGTGTTTCCGGTGATTGGCTAGAAGTTAATCTTCGCTCCGATCTGCAGGTTTCGCGGATCGTGCCAGGCTGTGACGGCTCCGAAGTTCGAGTCTCCGACGTTGGTGTCGATCGCGCTCGGATTGCCATGGTTGAAGGTATTGAAGGTTTCTAGACGCAGCTGCAGGCCCACCCGCTCAGCGAACTTGAAGTTCTTGATGAGCGACATGTCCCACACCTGAATTCCAGGTCCGAGAATCGCACCCGGCCGCGAGGTGCCGAAGTGTCCGGTAGCGACCGCGAACGCCGCGGGGTTGAAGAACTCCGCCGCCGTCTTCGGCCCGTTGGAATCACCGATCTGATCTGCCCGGACCTGAACCGTGCTGCCCGCGCTAAGCAAACCGATTCCGTTGTTGCCTCCGACAGCAAAGGGATCCACGCCCTGAGTGATGCTGGTTGACTGGCCGGACTGGATTGTCGTGATGCCGGAGAGCTCCCAGCCACCGAGAACGTGGCTGACAAGGCTTCTCTGGCCCCGGTAGAACGGCAGTTCGTAAACATAGCTGACGACCAGCATCTGCGGTGTGTTCAGAGTAGATGGGCCGTAGCTTTGTTTCAGGTCGTAGGAGTTGTAGGTTGCGAGGGATCGGTCAAACGGATTCGTAGTCAGAAGCTTGGACCACGTATAACCGAGTTCCAACGTCAACCCGCGGCTGAAGCGGCGGTTCAGTGAAACCTGCAGCGAATTGTAATTGCTGGTGAATACCGGAGCACGCGTGGTGATCGCTCCGTAACCCGCGAAAGGCCGGATAACATTCACGTCGGACGTTTCATCCGCCAAACGCGAAGCAACCGTGGGCTGATTCAGGTCAATATCTCCCAGCAGATGCGACCCTTTGGTGCCAACGTATCCAACTTCAAGCACCGTGTTCGGCATGATCTGATGCTGCACCGAGAGGTTGTAGTCCATGTAGCTGGGGACTTTGAAATCCGGAGTGCCCGTGGAGATGAGGTGAGTCGGCCCAAGCGAGGCACCGGCCGGTTGCAGAGCTAACGGATTGTCGAACAGGTTGGTATTTGTCGAGTTGTTTACGGTAGTGGTTTGAACGAGCGGCGGATCGCCGAAGGCATTCTGTTCCCAGATACCGTTCAACGTGCGATCGTAGAAAATTCCGTAACCGGCACGGAACGCCCACTTGCCGTCTCCAAACGGATCGAACGCCACTCCAAGTCGCGGTCCCCAGTTTTGGTTGGAGCTTGGATTGACGCGGCTTCCGTAAGGTGAGCAGGTCACCTGGGGAGCGATCGCCTGGGCCGCCCCGCAGGCAGCGCCTTTCGGGAATATCAGCCCGTTGGCGTAGATAGCCGCATTGATAGGATCTCCGGAAACAGTGACGCCAGTCATCTGTCCAGTGGGATCAAGGACTGGAGCATTGGCCGGGTTGTACAAAGTGGGATCGAAATTGACCAATGTGTTGTTGCTATCGGTCGGCGATGGGAAGTAGCTGTAGCGCAAGCCCAAGTTTAGTGTCAGGCGACGGGTTACCTTCCAGTCATCCTGCACGTACCCCTCAAAGTTTGTGTACCTGAGATGGGGAATCGTGTCTTTGCTCGCCTGGGTGTAGAAGTCGGCTTGGCCGAGCAAGAAGTTGGCAAACTCAGGATTGCCATTCGTGGGGCTGAAGCTGAATGTGGCAGCGCCGCCATCGCCATTCTCAGTTTTCTGCATCCACATGGCGGTAAAACCGGCACGAATCGTGTGATTGCCATGCTGTATCGACAGGTTGTCGAAGATGTTCTTGTCGATGTTCCGCTCGAAGTAAGGTGCGCTTCCATTCCCCAAACCCGTCACGGTTTTGAAAGTCACGTTAGGGGCTCGACCGTACGGGTCCGCGTACTGCGTGTTGTTGGTGAGCTGGGAGTTGAAGGCTGGAGAATTTGCGATGCCGTTCAGATCGGCATTGATCGCACCCCAGGAATCCACGAATTCCACTTCGTTGACGACCTTGGGAGAGATCGTGGCGGTCGCGTTAATGACAAGGTTGCGACCGGGCGCGTTGATGGATGTAGTTTCGACGCCCGGATAGTTTGCACCGCCCCACAGAGAGAACGGCTGGTTCTGGGGGACAACGTCTTCCATGTAACGGGCGAAGACACGCACCCGATCTCCAACGTTCTGATCGAGACGAATGATGTCCTGCCGGTAATTGTTCAACTGAGAATAGTTGGTGATCAGCTGGTCCCCGGTCGCATTGTTGGCCGGATTGGGAGCTATGAAAGCCGCGAGATAGGCGGCTGCGTTCTGACTGTAGCAAGACGGGCTGATGGTAGATACTCCGCCAACGGTTGTTACACATCCTGCTGGAGCCACCGGAATCGGGCTTGTGAACGAGCCAGCCAATTCCGCCGTGGTTGGAACATTGATGGCGTTGGTGCCCGGGGTACTGGCTTTCCGCCATTCCTCCGACCAGAAGAAGAATGTTTTGTACTTCTGTGGATGAAATACCTTCGGGATGAATAGCGGTCCGCCGAGGGTAAAACCATAGTCGTTGTAGCGCTCAATCGGAACCGTATTGTCAGAGGACGCCGGATTTCCCGCAGCCAGCGAATCCCGTCCTGCGAACGTGTTCGCGTTGTAATAGTTGTTTCGATTGAACTCGTAGGCGCTGCCGTGGAACTGGTTGCCACCAGCTTTAGTCGCAACCACTACCTGGCCGCCACCGCTGCGTCCGAATGCCGCGTCGTAGTTGCTGCGCTCCAGGGTGAATTCCTGGATGGCGTCGATACTCGGCGTATTCAGAAGCGTGCCGTTCGAGCCGCTGTCGTTGATGTCAGCACCGTCTACGGTGTAGTTGTTCGCGCCCGTGCGCGCTCCGTTGACGGAGATGCTGGTGTTGTTCGCAAGACCGAATCCAACTTTGTCAGGCAATGCGTTGGCAACACCCGGTTGCAGCAGAATGAGCTGCTCGAAGTTTCGATTGTTCAGCGCGAGTTCGCGGACCTGCTCTCCCGTCACAGTGCCGGATTGCTCGGCTGTCGTCGTCTGGATGGGAGCATTCTCGGCCGTTACTTCCACGCGCTCGCTGACCTGTCCCGCCTTCAGCTGGACATCGAGCGAGCGCTTCTCAGCGACGTTAAGTATCACGTTGCTGGCAACATACGTTTGAAACCCGGCGATGTTGACGGTCACGGAATAGCGTCCGGCAGGAAGGTTGGTGATATTGAAATCTCCCGAACTGTTTGTAACCACGGTCCGAGTATCAGCATTTGTGTCTTCGCTGTGCACCAAGACGGTAGCGTTGGGCACGAGAGCCCCGCTGGGATCGCTGACCGAACCCGTGAGGGTGGCTCCAAGTTCCTGAGCGCCGACGAGCGACGACAGGCCCAGAACGACTACTGAGAGTACGAGAACGAGACGAGAGATTACCCGGGCTCCGTACTTAAGATTTGCAACTTGCGCTACTGACGGCTTCATTTCCACAGCCTCCTGGGGTAGAGCTTCCGCCCGCATCGTGATGGGGCGAGAAAAGTGCTCTAGTACAACTCGATTATGCTATATAGCGCATCGATGATCATGGTCAAGACAAAACGGTGAGGAAATCGTAAAAAAATGTAAATTTTCCTCCACAGGGAAACAATTTGTGCTCTATATCACACCTGTTGGTAAATTGGCGGACAAGATGGGAAGAAACCGGGCCTCTTCAAAGCTGTGCGCTCCAAATCCTGTGATTTCGATCACTCTCGGAAGTCACGGCGAGCGGCACCAGTTGGCAAGAGAGCGAACATGTCCTTTAGATATATAGCGCTCTATAGCAAGAAAAATCGATTCTGGAGACTAGGAGGGCCGACATCTAAACTTTCGGCTTTACAGGAGGCAAAAAATAAGCTATATAGCACACAAGGCTCGCGGGCGATCGGCATTATGATGAGTCGCGCCCATAGGCGGGTCAGGCCCAGAAAGACATTGAATGCCGGGAAACCATCGCAACGGAACTCCAGTTTATAAACGGATTCAGAACGGCATTCGAACGCGGATCGAAGCCGCCGAGCTTCAGCCGGGGGATGCAGTAGCCTCCGAGCGCGAGCTGGCCAGGATGCACAAGGTCAGCCTGATGACGGCGCGACACGCGCTTGCGGGATTGGAGCGAGAAGGTCTAGTGGAACGGCGCCGCGGCGCGGGAACGTTTGTCGCCTCTCCTAAGATTCACTTCAACAAGCTGATGAGCTACACAGAGCATATGTCCAGCCGCGGACTGTCTCCCCGTTCCCGCGTGCTGGTTGCAAAAATCATCGAGCACGACGCCGAGGTTGCCGCGCGCCTGGCATTGCCGGCTACCAGCGCACTGGTGAAGATTGAGCGGCTGCGCGAGACCGGCGATGAACCATTCGCTCTCGAGACTTGTTACTTGCCGGCCAAAGAGTTTTCCGAGCTTGTGAAAGTGCCGCTGGGAAGGACTTCCCTGTTCGCCACCTTGCAGCAGGAGTTCGACGTTGAACTCGCCTACGCCGATGAAGAGGTCGACGCGACTACGGCCGAGTCGAACGTTGCCGAGTTATTGGCCGTTCCGCGCGGCGCTTCTGTATTGCGAATCCGCCAAGTGATCTATTCCACCAAAGGCAAGGCGATCATCTACGGAGTAGGTTTTTACCGCTCAGAGCGGCACACCCTTTTTATTCGCCGGTTCCGGTAAACCTTTTCCAGCGCTATGCGGGAATCAGTCCCGTATAGATCGCCATGCCGACGACAGCATCCACACCCATGGCGTCTAGTTTATCCACTTCTTCGAGAGAGCGGATGCCTCCTGCAGCAATGAGTTGATGTTTTGTTGCAGGGCGCAACGCGCGGATCACTGCCTGCGGAAATCCCTGGAGCATGCCCTCGGTGTCGACGTGGGTATAGAGATAAGCTTCACACCAGGGATCGAGGGATTGAATCACTTGCAGTGGCGCGATTTCTGTCGTCTTCTGCCAACCATGAGTCGTCACCTTTCCGTTCTTCGCGTCGAGGGCGAAGACCAGACGGCTGGGACCGACGGTCGCGGCGAGGTTCTCGACGAACGCCTGATTGATCTCGCCTTGCGCAAACAGAGCTGAACCAATGATCGCGCGGTGAGCGCCCGACGCAAGCATCTCCTCCGCTGCTTGCAGCGTGCGAATTCCACCTCCCACCTGGCAAGGCAGGCGTCCGGCAATCTTTGAGACGAGCGCACCGTTGCTTCCGGTGCCCATGGCGGCGTCGAGATCGATCAACTGCACCAGAGGGTATTTTGAAAAACGACTGATCCACTCTTCGGCATCGTCGAACTCCAGAGCTTTCTTTTTGCCCTGTACGAGTTGGACCACCTTGCCTCCCATGAGATCGATGGAAGGAATCAGCATGGCCACCTCACCGGAATCCCCTGCAAGCCGAGGTCGCGTTTCAAGTCGGCGAGGCGGTTGAATCCGTAGTGGAAGATGGACGCGGCAAGAGCGGCATCAGCGCGGCCGTTGCGGAAGACCTCCACGAAGTCGGCTGCGCCCCCGGCACCGCCAGATGCGATCACGGGGATGCGGACGGATTCGGCCACGGCTCGTGTCAGCTCACAATCGAAGCCCGAGCCCGTTCCGTCACGGTCCATCGACGTGAGCAAAATCTCTCCAGCGCCGCGGGACTCAGCTTCCTTCGCCCACTCCACGGCGTCGCGGCCGGTGCTGGTGCGGCCGCCATGTGTAAAGGCTTGCCAGGACGATCCTGTGCGCTTGGCATCGATCGCAACCACCACGGCTTGCGAGCCGAAACGCTCTGCGATCTGTGTGATCAGCGATGGATCGAATAAAGCTGCGGAGTTGATGCTGAGCTTGTCGGCTCCGGCGGCGAACACGCTTCCGGCGTCTGCGAGCGTGCGAATTCCCCCACCAACCGTGAAAGGGATGAACAGTTCGCGGGCCGTCCGTCGCACGGTCTCGAGCAGCGTGGCTCTGCCTTCGTGTGTGGCTGAAATATCCAGCAGGACGATTTCGTCAGCGCCGGAGGTGCTGTGCGCCTTCGCCAGTTCGGCAGGATCGCCGGCATCGCGAAGATCGACAAACTGGACGCCCTTCACAACGCGGCCGCGACTCACATCGAGACAAGCGATGATGCGCTTCGTCAGCATGGTCAAATTGCGCAGAAGTTCTTGAGCAGGTGCAAGCCTATCTCTCCCGATTTTTCAGGATGGAATTGGACTCCGAAAAGATGATCGCGTTCGACAGCGGCGGAGAATTTTCCGCCATATTCGCAGCAGGCTACAGTGTCGGTCGTAATCGGCGCTCGAAAGGAGTGCGTAAAGTAGACAAACGATTCTGGCGGGACACCGTGAAAAAGCCGCGACGAGGGATTGCTGTCGATGGAGTTCCAGCCAACGTGCGGGGACTTCACCATCACGGGAAACTTCTCGCAGCCACCATTCAATAACGCCAGCCCCGGAGTTTGAGGAGCCTCTTCACTGCGCTCGAGCATCCACTGCATGCCGACACAAATACCGAGGAAGGGTACGCCCTTTGCGACCGCGTCTGAGATGGCGGTTCTCAGACCGGATCGAGTGAGAGCGTCCGTCGAGGCGAAGTGGCCGACTCCCGGCAAAACGATCTTTGACGCGGCAGAAACTTGTGAAGGATCGGACGTGATCTCGCAGCTCTGCCCGAGCCAGTCGAATGCCTTTTTGACCGAGACGAGATTTCCCGCGCCATAGTCGACGATCGCAATCATCACAGCACTCCTTTAGTACTGGGCAGCAGGCGCACCATTTGGGGGTCGCGCCAGCATGCCGCTCGCAAGGCGCGGGCAAAGGCCTTGAAAAGCGCTTCGATCTTGTGATGGCTCGATCGTCCGTAGAGCACGCGAGCATGGACGTTGGCGCGAGCGCCGCGCGAAAAGCCCTCGAAGAAGTCGTCGACCAGTTCCGATTGCAGATCGCCGACAAGACGCGTTCGAACTTTGGTGTCTACGACGGAGGCGGTGCGGCCGCAGAAGTCGACCGCGGCCATGCCCATGGTTTCGTCCATTGGCATCAAAAAATATCCGGCCCGCAGAATTCCACGCTTTGAGCCAAGCGCCTTGTCGAAGACCTGCCCCAACACGATGCCGACATCTTCGACCGTGTGGTGCTGATCGACGTCGAGGTCCCCGGTGGCCTTGAGCTTCAAGTCGAAGCCGCCGTGATGCGCAAACAACTCCAGCATGTGGTCGAAGAAGCGGATGCCTGTCGAAACGTCGTACCGGCCTCGGCCTTCGATGGTCAGCGACGCCTGAATCTGCGTCTCTTTGCTGACGCGCTTGATCGCTCCTTTTCTCATCTTTGCGAAACTCCTTCGACTGCCCGGAGTTGCTGGAAAGCCTCTCCCAAGGCTGAAATCAACAGGTCCGCGTGCTGGCGGGGGCCGACGGTGATCCGTACGCACCCCTCGCATCCGTGATCGGTGGACCGGTCGCGTACGAGAATGCCGCGGCGGCGCATGAGGTCGACAAATCTCGCCGCATCACTCGAGGATGCGCCAATCTTCATCAGGATGAAGTTCGCCTGGCTCGGCCAGAATTGGATGTCGTTATTTATGAGCACTTCCTCCAGCCGCGAGCGGGACTCGAGCACTTCCGCAACATAGTGGCGGATGTATTCCTGATCGCCGATGGCAGCGGGCAGACAGGTCAGCGCGACCGCGTTGACGTTGTACGGGGAGCAGACGCGCCGTACGGCTCGCATTTGCTCGCTGCTACCGACGAGCACGCCCAGCCTTAGACCGGCGAGTCCGTAAGCCTTCGAGAATGTACGGGCGACAAACAGATTTGGCAGGTCACGATGCTCGCCGAGCATCGTCCGTCCATAAAACTCAAAATAAGCCTCGTCGACTAGGACAGCGGAATCTGGCGCGCTTCTTGCGATCGATGCTAAATCTTCGTGGGACGCGACGGCGCCCGTGGGATTGTTCGGGTTCGCAATCGCGATCAGCCGCGTGCGCGGTGAGATATGCCTCTTCAGTTCCTCCCCGGGAAATTGGAAATCGCGCGTCGTGACAACGGGAACGACGGTCGCACCCGCCGCCATCGCATAGATCCGATACATCGAATACGTCGGCACTACGATTAGCGCCTCGTCGCCCGGTTCGAGGTAGGTCTCGCAAAGCAGGTGAATGCCTTCGTCGACACCGTTGGTCAGGAGCACTTCGTCCGGCGTAACTCCCAGAAACTCCGCGACGATTTTTTCTACCGGCTCACGCTCTGGATACCTCACCAGTTCATCTGCACCTAAACTTCGAAGCTTTTCCAGCACGTGCGGCGAACATCCCACGGTGTTTTCGTTGAAATCGAAGCGGAGCCCTTTCCTTCCCGCCAGCGGCGGGTGATACAGGGGCAGTGTCCGTACAGCTTCGCGTGGACTAAGCATCCTGACACCTTGCGCTGACAGAATGTGCATGGGCTCGCAAGCCTTCCGCGCCAGCTAGATATTCGATCGCTGGAGGCAAGGCTACGAATTCCCTGTTTGGACAGTTGTTGAACGGTAATGACCTTAACGAAATCGAGCACGCTCAGTCCTCCGCGAAATCGCGCCTGGCCCGATGTCGGCAGCACGTGGTTGGGCCCCGAAGCGTAGTCTCCTGCCGCCTGCGCCGAATAGTCTCCGACAAAGACCGAACCCGCGTGCCGGATGAACGGCAGATCATTTTCTTCAACGGTGATGTGCTCAGGCGCAAGATGATTCGCCCACTCCCGCGCTTCACTTCGAGAGGAGGCAATCAGGATCGCACCATTGGCGCTCAGGGATTTTTTTGCAGTGGGATTTTCCCGCGCTATCGTCGCAACACTTTTCTCAACTGCCTTAGCCATTTCCGAGGAAGTCGTCACAAACCAGGCGAGTGTTTCGACATCATGCTCGGCCTGCGCGACGAGATCGGCGGCGATGAACTCAGCATTTCCGGAATCGCTCATGATCAGTGCTTCGGTGGGTCCGGCAAGAAAATCGATCGCACAATCGAACGAGACCAGCTTCTTCGCCGTGGTGACGTAGGAGTTCCCGGGTCCAACAATCTTGTCGACCCGAGTGATGGTATCCGTTCCATATGCGAGGGCCGCGACGGCCTGTGCGCCACCAATGCGATAGAACTCGGTAACGCCCAGCATGCCGGCTGCCGTCAGTACTTCTGCAGAGGGATTGGGCGATACCACTCGCACCGTGCGGACACCCGCCACCTGCGCCGGGATGACCGTCATCAATACCGTCGAGACCAGTGGATAACGTCCGCCCGGCACGTAGCAGCCCACTGATTCCAGACGGTTGTATCAACTGCCCCAGCGCTATGCCATTGCGGCTATCGGGTCCACGGGCGCGGCATCTGCCACTCGCAGAACTGGCGAATATTTTTCGCTGCGATGGTCAGGGATTTGCGCAACTGAGGATCGGCTGACTTCAGCGCCTGCTGCATCTCGTCGCCGGACACACGGAACGATTGCTTTGCAGACAGGCCATCCCACTTCTGGGCATAGCGCCTAAGAGCTCGATCCCCGTGACGGCGGACATCATTCACGATGCGCCGCACGGCAGGCTCAAGGTCGCCGAGATGCGTGCTGCGCGCCGCAAGCTTTCTCACGAAAGCCTCCGCCCTGCGGCCCGAGAATATGCGCATCACAGCACCACCTTGTTCAGCGGATACTCGACGATTCCTTCCGCCTGCGCTTCTTTCAGCCGGGGAATCACGTCCCACGCAGCGCCTTCGTCGATCACCGTATTCACAGCCAGCCAATCTTCATCACTCAAATGCGAGATGGTCGGCTTCTGCAGGGCCGGCAGCACTGCGAGCACTCTCGCGAGATTGCTTTTGCGAACATTCAGCATCAGGCCAACCCGGTCCTGCGCTTCCATCGCACCCTGGAGCATCAGCGCGAGATTGTCGATTTTTCGCCGCTTTTCGCGATCAGCATACGAGCGCTTGTTGGCAATCAATTGCGTGTTCGATTCAAGTACGGTCTCGAGAATGCGGAGTCGGTTCGCTTTCAGTGAACTGCCGGTCTCAGTGACTTCGACAATCGCATCCGCCAGCATCGGCGGCTTGACTTCGGTCGCGCCCCAGGAAAATTCCACGCTCACATCTACTTTCTTATTCTGAAAATAGTCGCGGGTTACCTTGACCAGTTCGGTGGCGATGATGCAGCCGCCAAGATCTTCAGCGCGTTCGACCGCAGAATCCTCAGGGACGGCAAGCACCCATTTCACCTTTCCACGGCTACGCTTGGCATATATCAGGTCGCTGACGGTTGCCACTTCCAGCCCGCTTTCGATTACCCAATCGAGGCCGGTAAGGCCGGCGTCGATGGCGCCGTGCTCGACGTAGCGCGCCATTTCCTGCGCGCGGATCAACATACAATCGATTTCGGGATCGGCAGTGGTCGCGAAGTACGATCGACCGTTGGTATATGCCGGCAGGCCAGCCCTGGCGAATAGCTGCAAGGTGGCTTCCTGCAGACTGCCCTTGGGAATTCCGATGCGCAGTTTCATCGCGCCTCAACCTTTGCACGGGCGGAACTTTTTTGCACGGGGACTACCTCGGTAAAGCACGAGCGCGTGCCGCGATGACACACCACGCCCGCGCCTTCGACTTCGACCCTCACCAACAACGTGTCGCGGTCGCAGTCCGTCTGAGCCGAGATAACTCGCAGGCGGTTGCCTGAGCTTTCACCCTTCGTCCAAAGCTCATTGCGGGTGCGGCTGAAGAACGTGACATACCCTAAGGCAAGCGTTCGTTCGAGCGCGTCGCGGTTCATGAATCCGACCATCAGGATCTCGCCATCGCGATCATCCTGAACCACGGCCGGAAGCAGTCCGTTCATCTTTTCGAAATCCAGTTGCGCATTCATAACTCCAGAACCTTTCGTTCGGCGGAAAACAAAAAGCCCGCTGAGCATTTCGCTTCAGCGGGCCTGATCCTGAAAATTGCCTTGAAATTAAGTGTGCATTCTCAGGTACGCATCCCCGCCGTCACGCTATGCGCGTGATGATGATGATGGCGGTGATGGACGTGAGGCTGCATCAAGGCAAGATTACGGGCGGCATCACACTCCGTCAAGATGTTTGACACGAACAATAAGCGGTTTTTTCGATGGGCGTCATCGGATTCTCGAATCTTCTGCCCAGATATCAATCCTTAAGTGCCGTCTTGCGCTTGGCTGGCAGGAAGATACGGCGACGGGGTAGCATGGATCGCCGTCGGTCTCATCCTCCGAAAATCATTCCGGCAACGGAGCTTTCATGAACGCTGCTTCAGCCTCTAAGGCTCAGGTCCGTCTACCTTGGTCAGTACCCGCATTTCTCCTCTTATCGAGTCTCATGCTGTTCAGCACTTTTACTGCAGGGCAAATCCAGGTCACGACCGATCCACCTTCGTATGGCCCTTATAGCGGGACCTTCCTCCCAGACGGCGATGGTCTTCGCAAGTCGTTGGTGAAGGATGACTCCGTCGCGCTCGCCGATTCTCCGTGGTCGATCTATGCGTGGGTCAATGTCGCGGAAAGTTCAAAGGCCCCAACATTGATCGCAGGCCTTGGCGATCCGGCTGATGAATTTTCCCGCTATCTGGCAATCGAGAACGGCGGCCTTGCACTATGGGCCGGCAAAGACAACAGCCTCGCTTCGACTGCTGCGATCTCCGCTGGGCAATGGCATTTCTTGGCGGCCACCTTCAACGGAGAAGAGTTCAGCCTTTACAGTGACACGAACCGGGTCGCCAACGGCAAGCTCGAGCTCGGCAGCACAACTCTCGTAATTGAAATCGCTCCTCCTACTTTGCCTGCTACGAACTGGAGACATTTCGGAGGTGCAGTCAGCGGACTCACACTTATCCCCCGCGCATTGACCGCCGACGAGGTCAAGCGACTCGCGCAATCTGGGAATGATTTTTCGGCCGTCCAGTTCGAGGAGGGCTCAAAGCCGTGGCCTCTGCAGACAAGGGGACAAGCCGGATACCGCGCGCCGCAAGATCCTGCGACGATGCCGCGCACCAGGGCCGCGTTTTCAAAGCCGGTCGCAAAGCCAGTTCACACGCAGGAGCCTCTCCAGAAAAGTGGCGCGGCGCAATGGACTCTTGCCGCTGGCTGGACAATGCTTCCGGCCCCGAAACTGACGGCGGACGATGCGCTATTTCTCAACCGGGTTTCAGCTCGCACGATTGGATGCAAGCCACTGTTCCCGGCACGGCTCTGACTACGATGATCGACCGCGGCATTTATCCCGATCCGGACTATGGATTGAACAATCTCGCGATTCCCGAAAGCCTGAACAAGCAGGACTACTGGTACCGCAATCGAATTCAAATTGCCCAAAGAGGCGCAGGGACGCCGTCTGACGCTCACGTTCGAAGGGATCAACTACGCGGCCGCAGTTTGGCTCAACGGGCAGGCGATTGGATCGATCAAAGGCGCGTTCATCCGCGGTGTGTTCGACGTGAGTGCGATCGCGAAAGCAGCGCAGCAATGTGCTCGCGGTTCGAGTTTCGCCTCCGCCTCATCCGGGCATTCCTCAGGAGCAGTCGATCAAGGGCGGGCCCGGAGAGAATGGCGGGATGATGTGCCTTGACGGCCCCACGTTTGTGGCGACGGAAGGATGGGATTGGATCCCCGCGGTCCGTGATCGCAATACCGGAATCTGGCAGCCGGTCACGCTGACCGCCAACAGCGCGGTGAAAATCGGTGACGCACAGGTGGTCACCAGTCTTCCCTTACCCGAAACGAGCCGGGCTGATGTAGCCATCACGGTGCCGCTGGAAAATTCCTCGAACGCGCCGGCGGGTGGCACTCTAATGGCATCTTTCGGTGAGGTCACCGTTTCTAAGCAGGTGACGGTCGCGCCCGGGAAGAGTTCGGTCACACTTGCTCCCGCGGAATTTTCGCAACTCACCGTGCAGCATCCGCGACTGTGGTGGCCGAACGGCTACGGCAAGCCCGACCTGTACTCATTGCATCTTTCATTCGACCAGGGAGCGACGATTTCCGATACGAAGGATGTACGGTTCGGCATTCGCGAGTTCACGTACGAATTGAGCCTGCTCGATTCTTCCGGCCACATGCGCCGTCTGGAATATTCGCCCACAGTTGCAAGTGCCAAGGGAGAGCAGGTGGTCGATGTACGGCATGAGGGAATGCGTGAGATTCCGCCGGCCGATCGCTTCCCTTCGAGCTTTCCGCCAGAGTGGAAGGAGGGGTGGAAATCATGGGTTGCATCACTGATGCCGGGAGGTGAAAGGTCATCCTCGGTAAAGATGCTCGATGACACGCGAGCCGCGCCTTATCTCGTCATCAAGGTGAATGGAGTGCGCATTGCCGCGCGCGGCGGAAACTGGGGCATGGATGATTCGCGCAAGCGCGTGTCTCGCGAACGCCTGGAGCCATACTTTCGGCTGCATCGCGATGCCAACGTCAATATCATCCGCAACTGGGTAGGCCAGGACACCGAGCAGGTCTTCTACGATCTGGCGGACGAATACGGTCTGATGATCTGGAACGATTTCTGGGAGTCGACGCAGGACTACAACATCGAGGCGCAGGATCCCGTATTGTTTCTCGACAATGTGCGCGACACGATTTCGCGATTCCGCAATCATCCGTCCATCATCGCGTGGTGCGGGCGCAACGAAGGAGTGCCTCAGCCGATCATCAACGAAGGCATCATTGAATTAGCCCGCACACTCGACGGCACGCGGTATTACTTCCCGAGTTCGAACCAGGTGAATCTTCAAAACAGCGGTCCGTATAAGTACATGGACCCGACCTTGTACTACACCACGCTCAATCATGGATTCTCGGTTGAGACCGGGACGCCGTCGTTTTCGACATTGGAGTCGTTTCGTGCGTGGATTCCGAAGGAAGATCAGTGGCCGATTAGCGACAACTGGGCCTACCACGACTGGCACCAGAGCGGAAACGGAGACATGGGCCCCTTCATGGCGCAGATGCAGGCAGAGTTCGGGGCACCTACCAGCCTGGAAGATTTTGAGCGCAAAGCGCAAATGCTCGATTACGTCGATCATCGCGCGATCTTCGAAGGAATGAATGCGCACCTTTGGGCTCCGAACAGCGGACGGATGCTGTGGATGACGCAGCCCGCGTGGCCCAGTAATGTCTGGCAGATTCTCAATTCGGATTACGACACGCAGTCGTCGTTTTATGCCGTTAAGAAGGCGTGCGAGCCGCTGCATGTGCAACTGGACCTGTCGAACTACGATGTCGCGGTCGTGAACACTTCGAATGAGGCGCACTCCGGCCTGATGGTTGTTGCCAATGTCTATTCCTTGGACAACAAAACTGTTCTTCATCGCGAAGAGAAGCGCGATGCGCCAGCCGACGTTCTGACACAAGGCTTCAGGCTGGAACTCGGTCCGTTGCTGGCATCGGATGATCTGCTGTTTGTGAATCTGGAATTGAAGGACCAGTCGGGAAAGGTTCTTTCCAGAAATTTCTATTGGTTGGGCGTGCAGAACTCCTCGTACCGGCGGTTGAACAGGCTCGGAGCCTCTTCGATCGCGGCCACTGCAACATCCACGCGCAGCGGAGACAGTGTGCAGATCAAAATCGAACTGCGGAACACCGGCAACGTCGCCTCGATTGAAGACAAGCTAACGTTGTTGAATTCGGACGGTTCGCGGATTCTCCCAGCGTACTACGGCGACAATTACGTTTCGTTGATGCCGGGCGAGACTCGCGAGATTGAAGTTGAATATCCCGCGAAGGCGGCGAGTGGAGCGGCACAGCTATCACTCCGAGCGTGGAATCTGGCGCAACAGACGATCAAGGTGCAGTAGGCTAGTGAAATCGCACACCGTCGCGAATCTTGCGCGCTGATTCCTCGAGGAAGTTGTCGACGTGCTGGTGGCCCTGCGGCTCCCATCCCGTCTTCAGCTTGATACGCTCGGCGATCTGAATGGCGGTTCTCAAGCGGACGTCGGCGTCGAGTTCCCATCGGCGGCTCAGATATGTTTCGATGAGCACGAGTTCGTCGGCTGTGACCCTCTGCAAGGTGCCGATACCGGATCCAGGATTGGCCGAAGTGGTCCAGCTGGGACGCACTTCCTCGCTGCGCTTTTCGTGAACCACGACTGTGCCGGCCACGAAGTCGCCTAACCTGCGGCTCTGCCGGTTGCACATCATGCAAACTACTCCGACTCCATAAATGCCTGGTAGGACATCTACCGCGCGCATCAGGTTGCGGCCAACGGCCTCGAAGGCGTTGATCGGACGTCCACTGTCTTTGATAACACGGATCCCGGCAAATCGTTTACCCGGCGTTTGTCCCTTCCACAAAATCTCGAAGATGGCGAAGTACCCCCAATAGATCGCGAACAGGACGAAGATTCCTACCGCTGGCCCGACCGTCTTGGGAATGAACCACAACATGGAGCCGCCAAGCCCCAGAACGAGAAAGAAAAGAATTCCGGCTATGAGATAGAGCGCTCCCTGGATTAAAGTATCAACGGCCATCGCAAGGAAGCGGCTGCCAATGCCCGCGAGCGGCAGTTCCAGAGCAATTTGCTCCGGCGTATCGATGTTCAGTTGGTCAAACGTACTCACAGATGATTTCCACTCGCTGGCTGGAAAAGCGAAAACCGCACTGGAGCAAGCTCGAGGCCTTGCTCAACCAGAGCGCGAAAGACGGTCTCAAGTCTTTATCGCGTTCTGACTTGCAGGAGCTGAGCCTGCTATACCGGCAGACAGCTGCCGATCTCGCCGCTATCCGCGAAGACCGCGCTTCCCCGCACTTTGCTCGCTACGTCAACCAGTTGCTGGTCCGCGCCCACAATACCATCTATTCCGGCCACCGCACGAGTACCAAAGGGTTAGTCTCGTTTTTCTCAGTAACCTATCCGGCCGCCTTTCGCCGAAACCTGAACCACTGTATTGTCGCCACTCTGGTTTTCGTAATCGGCGGCCTAGTGGGGGCAGCGATGACCTATGAGAATCCGGACTTCAAGGTCAAATTGCTGGGCCCGAAAATGGTCGAGACCATCGATCGGCACGAGATGTGGACGCATTCCATCGTCGGCATCAAGCCAGTCGCATCGAGCGCCATTATGACCAACAACATTAGCGTAGGCTTCACCACCTTCGCGCTCGGCATCACTGGAGGCCTGGGAACGATATACATGATGGCCTTCAACGGGTTGTTGATGGGCGTGATCGGGATGGCTTGCTGGCTCTCGGGAATGAGCTTGCAGTTGTGGAGTTTCGTCGCTCCGCACGGTGTGCTGGAACTGCCGGCGATCTTCATTGCCGGTGGGGCCGGACTGCGCATCGCGCAAGGATTGCTATTTCCCAGCACTTTGCCGCGGCGAGAATCGCTCTCGCGCGCCGGAACCGAAGCTGTGCAGTTGCTGCTGGGAACCGTTCCGATCCTGATTATTGCTGGATTGATAGAGGCCTTCGTCTCCCCGACGGGATTGCCGATTCCGCTCAAATTCGCAATGGCTGCAGCTTTGTTTGTGCTGCTGAACGCTTACCTGTTCTTCGGCGGGCACGAGGCTCAGGGGCGCTAACGCTTCGCCGGTTGGATCCCCTTTTACTGCTTGACCGCTTTAACAAAATTAAAATCATCTTGCTGGCTTCTAGTCGGCGGGTGAGGATGCCCTCTGGACAGCCGGCGGCACGCCAGCGCTACTTGCCTAGAGTTGGCTTCTGTCTTTGATTTGCAGGTAGGCGTTTATCAGGAGTGGCGACACTACTCCGGAGTTCACTTCCATGGCCAACGCTCCGCGCTCGCGCAGTTTAGCCAGCAGCATCTCGCGGCGGTGGAGCATCTCCTGCGCTGCGGCTACCCGATACATCTCGGATTCCGCCTGCGGACGCGTCGAGGCCAGTACGCCGAGATCGGGCTGCCCAATGACCACGAACAGAACAAGGTGACGCGGCATCATCATGGAAGCGGCCTCGATCACCTCCGGGGTCATCGCTGTTTCCGCGAGATCCGTCAGCCAGACGATCAGGCTGCGCCGCTTCTGATCGGTAAGCAACCGTCCTGCAAGCTGCAGGTGATCGGCCTCAGCGGTTTCCTCACGCACCAGGGCAAGTTGCTCGATCATTTGCCGGAGATGTGCGCTCCCCTTCGCCGCCGGAAGTTGTCGCCGGATCCCGCGTCCATAAGCCACCAGTCCGACGCGGTCGCCTGAATACAACGCTACCTGTGCCAAGCTCAAAGCCGCGTTGACGGCAAGGTCCAGCTTGCTAAGATTCCCCACCCGCGCACGCATGAGCCTTCCGGAGTCGACGACGATCCAAACCGTCTGGCTGCGCTCGACCTGGTAGAGGCGCGTGACGAGCTTGGCCCGGCGCGCCGCCGCGGTCCAGCAGATGTCGCGATACTCATCGCCCAGCTGGTATTCGCGCAGGCTCTCGAATTCGCGGCCGATGCCCCGTACTTGCGTTCGCCTCTTCTCGACTGCAAGCTGGCGGCTTCGCAGCAGATGCAGGGAATGTCGTCGTGCTTCATCCAGATTGGGATAGATGCGCACTTTTTGTTCCAGGGGAGCCCGCGCCCATTTCTCGGCGATACGCAACCTGCCCTGATATCGCACATAGCAATCTCCCAGCACAGCGTCTCCGCGCTGTATTGGACGAACGAAGTAACTCAAGGCCGCTTCCCCTTTCGGAGGCACTCGCACGGTCAGAGAAGGCGGCTGTTCGCGGAGCTGTGACGGAACCGCGTCCACCACCTTCGCGCTGATGCTTTTGTTTGACAGATTTTCGATTGCGATCGTGACTTCTGCCTGTAATGACAAAGCGGCGGGCGAACGCCACGTCCTCTTGATCGAAATCTGATCGGGCCTGGGCAAAGTGGCAAGGTCGGCCAGCCACGCGAGTACAACCAGCAAGTCCCAGAGGAACAAGGCATACACGAACCGCAAATCGAGAAACGCAGGCGCGAGCCACACCAGCCCAACAAAGAGCACCACGAAGAAGCGGTCGCCAAAAGCGAAGCCGAATCGCATGTAGGAGCGCGTTCGCGCTGTGATTTCTGGCGGGATCAATCGGCCGAGGTCGTTCAAATCGTAATCCTCATTTCGGCACTTCAACGGCCCGTAAGACCTCGTCCAGCGCCTGATCGGGAGTGATGCCCTCGAGATCCGCCTCAGGTCGAAGAACAACCCGGTGCCGCAACACCGGCTGCGAGGCAACCTTCACGTCGTCCGGGATGACATAGTCGCGTCCATCCATCGCGGCAAATCCTTTTGCAACCGCCATCAAACTCACTGCCGCGCGCGGGCTGGCTCCCAGCGACAGCGATGGCCAGTCGCGCGTCCGCCGCACGATCTGCACGATGTAGGTAAACAACGCTTCCTGCACTGTGACAGCCTTGGTTTCCTGTTGCGCTTCGAGCAGCAATCCCGGATCGATCGGGCTCAGGTCCATCTTGTCGACCTCGCGCGACTCGAATCCGTTCTGTACATTCGCAAGCAATTGCACCTCGGCCTTCTGCGCTGGATACGGCACCCGCAGCTTCAGCAGGAAGCGATCGAGCTGCGCTTCGGGCAACGGGTAGGTTCCCTCGAACTCAATCGGATTTTGCGTGGCGAATACGGTGAAAAATTGCGAAAGAGGATATCCCTTGCCATCGATTGTCACCTGGTGCTCTTCCATGCATTCGAGCAACGCGGCCTGTGTTCGCGGTGGCATCCGGTTCACTTCATCGACCAGCAACAGGTCGGTGAAAACAGGCCCAGGATGAAGCTGGAATTGACTCGTCGCCATATTCAGGACATTCGTACCCACGATGTCGGCAGGCATCAGGTCAGAGGTGCATTGCACTCGCTGAAACTCAAGTCGCACCAAGCGCGACAGCGCTTTGACGGTGAGCGTTTTTGCGATTCCCGGGACCCCCTCCAGAAGAACGTGGCCACGGCAGAGCAGCGCAATGATGCACTGGCTGCGCAATTCTTCCTGCCCGACCACAACCTTGCTCATCTCGTCGCCGATGTGTTTCACGAGTTGCGGAACTGCGTTCATCAAACTTTCTCCTTCCGGCTGCCTTCAAACAGTCTGTAGCGAACGGCATATTCCTCGATTTCCTGCACCAGGTGCAGTGCTTCGGAGTCGTTGAGGTAAGGGTCGTTCTTCGCCGATTCGCAACGACGCAGAATGGCGGTGAAGTGCTCATCGTTCCGTGCCCATCGATCTCGAACCGCGGCTTCGAGATCACTGAGCGAAACATTGCTGCCCATGCCCAGCCGCCGTGTCAACCAGTAACGAAAGCGCTGGTAGCAGATGTCGACCGCAACCGCGGGCGTGCCCGCCTTTTCGTAAAGGCCTCCGAGTGTTTGGACGAATTCGAGCGGAGACAATCGACTCTCCCCGGCCGGCTGGCAAACAGGACCGCTTCGCCTTGAAAAAGTTGCCAGGACGGCAAGACCCAGAAGAACCAGCTGCAGCACCACCCACTTCACGGTCGAATGCGCGACCGTGAGCGCCAGTGTGTCGCGATAACCGTGGATGTACTCGTCCCAGAGGATGTCATTGTTCGAGTCGCCGAGACACGCGAGCAGGAATTCGAGATTGCCCGCCTCCTTCAAGCCGGCGTTTGTCAGCGGTGTCGCCGAAGCCCACCACAAAACTTCGCCCCGCCCGTACGGATATTTCACGATCACGTTCTGGCCGTTCAGAGAATACAGCGGGTAAGCAGATGAATACGGCTGCCAGGAGACTCGGCAGCGATTGTGATCTCCGGCGCCGCCCGGGTAATTGGTGAAGGTGACACGGCGGCGGCTTTCTTCCACACCGTGCCGCCAAGATAGTCAGGCAGGGAGGAATTCTCAGGCAGAAATGTGCCCGCAAACATTCCCGTCGCGATAACGCGACCACCGTTCGAGAGGAAGTCCTTCAGTCGCTGTCGCTCGCTGCGAGTGGGGGCTTCCATCGGTCCCGCCAGAATTAATGTTGCTCCCGCTTGTTTCGGAAGCTCGCTGAGCGGCTTCTCCCAACGTTGGACCTTGTATCCAGATTGCGACAGCATGAGAAACGCAGCCTTGGCCCCGGATGATGCTGTCGAGTAACTGCTCGGCGCGTCGAGTTTCTCGCCGCCCTCTCCGCCGAATAGAACCGTCGTAGCGATGGCGACGATCAACACACACACGGCGCCAATCAGCAGCTTGCGGTCGCGCGCATCGACTTTCAGCGGCATCCCAGCTTCTCCAGTTCCGCGAGCGTCCGAGAGAAGTCCGCTTCGCCGGCGCCGCGCTTCGCGTACCACGCCAGTTCAAAGATCCGGGTCAAGGCAGCCAGAGTCTCTCGATGTTCGCTCGATGCAGAAAGCAATCGAAGATACTCACGGGGCGTTCGGGCGCGATCGGGCTTCCAGAATCCCTGACGTTCGAGAAAAGAGATTCCAGCCCAATAGGCAAGATGGATGGCGTCGCGCCATTCGCCTTTGGCCGCCGCCGCGCGCGCCTCGGCCAGCCAGATTGCCCACTCCTTAGCCGAAACCGGCAGATCGGTCGGAATCACTTCGGTCGACTCTTCTCCTCGCCAGATGGTCCGGTAGGCGATGTACCCAAGCACGGCGAGAGCGACGCCCATCAGGCCGTACACGAAGTACTTGCTGATATTTGGAATGCTGCTCATGCCAAATAATCGTGTCAGAAGGCGAATCAGGGTCTCCAGCAGCCATCGTTTGAAGCGGTCCACCCAAGTTGGGCCGCTGACGTCGCGGAACTCGCGATGCGCCAGAATGGAGTTGAGTCGGGAACGGTCTTTAGAGATGTCGGCAGGCTCCTTTTCGAATCCGTCGATCTCACTCCGCAGTTGGTGCAAGTGCCGATGGATCGCCAGAGCATCGTCGGAGCTGTTTTCCTTTTCGTACCTTTGGACCTCGCGGCGAAGCCCCTCTGTCGATACGTCGAACTCCCCATGGTCGGAACGGACATGCCACGCCGGCGGCAATACACGGAGGACGGCGGGGACGGACGGGTTGGAGCTGCTTAGCTCCTCGCTTGCAGCCTCCAGTCGTTCCAATTGCGCACGATATTCAGCGACGGAAATGTTGTTGTCCTGCGGCGAATCGGCGCAGCATCGCACCGAGATGACGAGTAGCACAACGAGAACGTAGGTGGGTCTGCTCCTCATGCTCCGACTTGCGCGTGAGGATCTGAAACGGGGGGTTGAGGCGTATCCAGAGTCATCATCATCAATTGCAAATCGAAAGCTTCTTTACGGACACGCTGATCGTAGTAAACCAGCGACAGCGCGATTGTGCCCAGTGCTCCAACCAAACTCCGTGACACGAATGTGACGACCAGCGACGCCACCTGCCAGCCGATACCAACTCGTCGCAGCCCACTGCTGAATCCCACGCCGGCGGCTAGCAGAATTGGCCACTGCAACAGCCAGCTTATGCCGATGCTCAAGACGAGCATGAGCAGGCCGATCACGAAGATGCGCCCTCGACCCCCCTTAGTGAGCTCCATGCTTCGAGACATCGACTCGAGCACGCCTTTGTTTTCTAGAACCTTCGCCGGAATCGATAGGGACCACATCACGAACAACAGGACACCCGGAACAATCAGTGCCACCAACGCCAACCCTCCGACGAACGTCACCAGTAAAGAAATACCGAGAACCGCGAAAATCTGGCCCTTCACCGCCTTGAAGGAATCTGTAATGCTCGCCGGCCGCTCAAGATGGATATTCGACACGGCAACAACAGTAGCCGCCTGTGACGCAGCCGAAGAAATCACGCTCAGCAGCCAGCCGACGATTGTCCACAACGAAGTGATCATCATGTTAGAGAGCTGAGGAACGGGAGACTGAAAAACGAGTCCGGCACACTGGAATACGAGGACAATCAGGTAGGGGAGCGAGAAGATTCCGACGAAAAGCCCGAAGTAGCTGCGGTAGATGGAAAAGGTACGGTCCAGCAATTCTCCGGTGCTCAAGGGCCGCAGAATCGTTGTCACAACTCCTCCCAGCGACACGAAAGTTGCCGGGATAGTAGCACAGCATTCGACCCGAGCCACAAAGATTCAGGATGACGTCTGTGATTCAGGAACCCGCAGAATCGGGCTTTACTTCCGTCACCTTACCTTCGCGGAAAACGATGACCAGAGGCTTGCCTCCGTTCGGATAGCGTACCGTCCTCTCGAGCTGGCTGTTGCCCGAATCTGGCACGCCCATGCCGACCGCGAAGTCGGTTTGCAGTTCGTTCATTCCGGGCTTGACCTGATGTTGTTCGACCGACTGCCAGATGTCGCTCGGCCAGTGCTTATAGAGATCGTGAGGATCTTCGATGAAGAACATGTCGTCCGAGTAAATCTTGAACTCTCCATTGGCTTCATAACCGATCGGGACAACATACGATTTTCCTTCCTTCTCGAATACCGCCATCACCTGGCGCTTGTCGCCGCCGCCTGGAGGATTTGCGGTGATGACATCTTTAATTGCGAGCTTTTCGATCGGTCCCAACAATCCCGCTTCGTGAG
Organism: uncultured Acidobacteriota bacterium; assembly: GCA_963801895.1. GTDB lineage: Bacteria > Acidobacteriota > Terriglobia > Terriglobales > Acidobacteriaceae > Sulfotelmatobacter. The sequence continues at coordinate 419,288 of CAWDGM010000001.1, forward strand.
AAAACTCCACCCGTTTGGCAGCGGTATCGTACGGATAATAGGCAAAGTGAAATCCCTCGCGCACCCAGGCGGGCTGTTCGGTAAGCCCCTTCGCCGTCTTAAGATCGTAGGGATGGAGCTTCTTCGGGTTCACGTAGTAATCGGCATTGGAATAGCCGGCGTCGTGCGCCTTCTTCTGCTGCTCGATGGCAATGCGTTCCTGGTGTCGCTGATAAAAAATTATGCCGGCGCGAATGCTTGCCACCACGAGCGCAGCCACCAATGCGAGCTGGATTTTTTGCCTGGCTTCCGGACTGATCATAAATAGATGTTATCCACGGGCATTCTTAATCACTTCTGTCGCTTCGACCATGCAAAACTCGAACGATGCAGAGCCGTTATACACTAGGACGGGGGTTCCATTCGATGGCTGTTACTGAACAAGACGTCATGAGCGCTCTGAAGAGCTGCTACGATCCGGAAATTCCGGTCAATATTGTCGACCTCGGGCTGATCTACAAGGTCAACTTCGTGCCTGCCGACGAAGAGAAGCAAGACGTATCGGTGGACATGACCCTCACAGCTCAAGGCTGTCCCGAACACGTCAATATCAGCATGCAGGTCAAATCACGGCTCGAGCAGTTGCCGGGAATTCGAAATGCTGCGGTGAACGTCGTGTGGACTCCGCCGTGGACTCCTGAGCGACTCAGTCCGGAAGCGAAGAAGCAGTTGGGCATCGAGTAAGCCTGATTCCGGTGCGACCGCAGACCGCAAAGATTTGAGATGCAGTCAGGCCCGACAGTGTCAGCTACCCGCTGATTTCGTCCCAGGCGTCCACGGCACTTTTTCCGGCAGCATCGGTAATGCGCTTTCCCGCTTGGGCAGCCATATCCATGACCTGCAGTCCGCGCTCAAAGTAGTCGGGTAGCGAACGGCGCACCTTCTCGAACTTTTCCGGATATTCCGAGGCCAGCACGGCAAGTCCGGCTCCAGTGGCGAGCACGCCCGCCGCATACCTCTTCTTCATAAACAGTATCGCCGCTCCGCTGATCGCAGCCAAAACCGCCGCTTTCTTCCAGCTATCCATTTCGAGCTCCCACGGAATTGTATTTGTTGCGATTGTACCCCAGCGCTGATTGAAGCTTCGAGCCATCCGCGGCACCCTCACGGCGCTCTCCTTGTATACTGCGTGGTTTGCCGGAGGGGGCGCATGTCACGTTCTCAGATTCGTAATTCCACTGTGCTGGTTGCGATTTTTCTCGTTGGAGTAATGCTATCCGCGCAGACCAAACCTCGGGCCCGGGATCTCGGCGTCCCATTCGATGGGACGACCGGTCCCAACAACGCCATCACCGATGTGAAGGGCGTCGAGGTCGGCCACACGACACTCATCTCTGGTGAAGGCAAGCTGGAAGTCGGCAAGGGTCCGGTGCGCACCGGCGTTACCGCGATCCATCCACGTGGCAAGAGCTCGAATGATGCTGTGTTCGCCGCCTGGTTTACGTTGAACGGCAACGGTGAAATGACCGGAACGACTTGGGTCGACGATTCCGGATTTCTTAACGGTCCGGTGATGATCACCAATACTCACAGCGTCGGCGTGGTGCGCGACGCCGTCATCTCATGGAAGGTGAAGCACGGTTCACCGGACATGGAGGGCTATTGGTGGTCCCTGCCCGTGGTCGCCGAGACGTGGGACGGCTATCTGAACGACATCAACGGATTCCATGTGAAGCCCGAGGACGCCTGGCATGCCCTCGATATTGCACACTCCGGGCCGGTCGAAGAAGGCAATGTCGGCGGCGGCACGGGCATGATATGCAACGAATTCAAGGGTGGCATCGGGACAAGCTCTCGCGTGCTCGACGCGAAGGCGGGCGGCTACACGGTGGGCGTTCTGGTGCAGTGCAACTACGGATCGCGCGAGCAGCTTCGCATTGCCGGAGTCAAGGTTGGCCGCGATATTCCCGAGCACACTGTCTGGCATAAAGACGTCGGGTCCATCATCATCGTTGTGGCCACCGATGCTCCGCTTATTCCCACACAGCTGAAACGCATGGCCAAGAAAATTTCTCTTGGGCTCGGACGGGACGGCAGCTACTCCGGAGACGGGTCGGGCGACATCTTCATCGCGTTCTCCACGGCAAATCCCGGCGCAGTGGGTACGTCGGGAATTCATCAAATAGCGATGCTGTCAAATGATTCGCTGGATCCGATTTTCCTCGCGACTGTCCAGGCGACCGAAGAGGCAGTCGTTAATGCGATGGTCGCTGCTGAAACCATGACCGGAATCAACAACCATACTGTGGTTGCGCTGCCCCATGACCGTCTGCGAGAGGTGCTGAAGAAGTACAACCGGCTCGCGCAGTAACAGTCCACGCGCCTGCTAGACCTCGTAGGTTCCATTGCTTCTGCGATAGTCCCGCAGTGGAATATTGAGCCGTTTCAGCATTGATTGCAGCGTGGTGCGCTTAAGTCCCAGACGGTTCGCGGCTCCACTCGTTCCCGAAAGCACTCCGTTAGTCTCGCGCAGGATTCGGATGATGTGTTCGCGTTCCAGTGCGGTGAGACTGCTGCTCGCTTCGAGCTGCGCCTCCTGCAATTCGGCGGGAGGCGGTGCCAGCACGCGGCTCTTGCTCATGATCACCATGCGCTCGACAAGATTTTCAAGCTCGCGGATATTGCCCGGCCAGTTCCAGTTCTCAAGGATGCGCATGGTCTCATCCGAAATGGTGTCGACATGTTTTCCCATTCGAGCCGAATGCTTCTTGACGAAGTATCGCACCAGCACACTGATATCGCCTTGCCGCTCCCGAAGCGGAGGAAGCTCGATCGGAAAAACATTCAGCCGGTAGAACAGGTCTTCACGAAAATTTTTCTGCGCAATGTCGTGCTGAAGATCGCGGTTTGTTGCCGCGATGATTCGCACATCAACATGCAACGTTTGGACACCACCCAACCGCTCAAACTCTCGGTCCTGCAAAACTCGCAGCAGTTTCGGCTGCAATTCCAGCGGCAATTCACCAATTTCGTCGAGGAACAGCGTTCCTTTGTCGGCGAGCTCGATCCGGCCAACTTTCCGGCTCACAGCACTCGTGAAAGCGCCTTTTTCGTGGCCGAAGAGCTCGCTCTCCAACAAGCCGGAAGGAACTGCGGCGCAATTCAACTTGATGAACGTCCGGTCGCGCCTCCCACTCAAGGCATGGACCGATCTTGCCACCAACTCCTTCCCCGTACCGGTTTCACCCAGCAACAGCACGGTGGAATCCGTGGGTGCAACGATTTTGGCTTTCTTGAGAACATCTCGCAGCTCTGAGCTATGCCCGATGATCTCCTCAAAGCCCAACTCGGTCTGAATTTCGTTCTCCAGGTACGATTTTTCGCGAGCTAGCTTATCCTTGGCGTCTTGCAATCGCTCGGCAGCTTCACGTAACCGTGCGATATCCATACACGACCCTGTAATACCGGCGACACGCCCCTCGGAATCGAACAGCGGCTCGACCGTCATATCGACGAAATAGCTCGCGCCGTTATGGGGAATCGTGACCTCTTCCCTCTCCGCGACACCGGTCCTCAGGACTTTCTTCTTCAGCGCGGTCAAGTGGGCAGCCTTCTTCACGCTCAGCAACTCCTCATCGGTCTTGCCGATGGCATCCTGCTGCCAGTAGACGTGGGGATTGTAGATCCACGTGTAGCGAAGGTCAGAATCCTGGTTGAAGACGGTGATCGGTGAATCCTTCAACGCCACCCGGAAACGTTCTTCATTGCGGCGCATAGCTTCTTCCGCGCGCTTGCGATCGGTTATGTCACGCACAATCGCCTGCAGTCGTCCGTCGGACAGTTGTCGGCCCATGACTTCACCGGGGAAGCGGGATCCGTCCTTACGGCGGAATGTCCAATCGCTGCGCACCGTCGCCCCTCCAGCAAAGCGGCCAACCTCCGATTCAATCCTCGTGACATCTTCGGGCGTAACGACCTCCGCAATCGAGAGATTCAGGATTTCCTCGCGTGTATAACCGAGCATCTCCGCCCCCGCCGAGTTCACATCGACGTAACGGCCTGAGGCGTTGGCGATAAAGATGCCATCGGAGGCTTGCTCGACTAACTCCCGGAAATGGGCTTCCCTCGCCCGGAGAGCCTCTTCAGCGGCGATCCTGCTCTGCTCCAGGCTGTGCTGCTCGGTCACATCACGCTGGATGCCCCACGTTCGAACCAGAGCTCCATCCTCGATAATGCCGATCATGCTGTTGCGGAATACCTTCGCGTTTCCCTGTCGATCCACTTCATGCGATGTGCTTTCGACCACTCGGAAATCGGAGCGGATGAATTCGCGCATCATCTCCTGATTGCTTGGATCATTCGGAACCAGCATCTCTCCGATGCGCTTGCCGATCATCTCCTTCGCCGAACTGAATCCATACATGCGGGCAAGCACATCGTTGCACTCTGAGACCACTGCGTTCCGCCGGATCCGCGCAATGATTTCTTCCTCCGGCAGATTGACCGGAACTGGCGTGATCAAATCCTCCCGAAAGATTCCTTCCGAACTGCGCGCCACAAACTGCCGGTACGCCTCCTCGCGGTGGCGCAACGCCTCCTCCATAGCCTTCTTCTCGGTGATGTCTTTCATCACAACCGCAATGCGGTCTACGCCAGAAGGTCCTTCGAGAGGAAAATAAGAGATGAAGATATCCCTCCCTCCCCGATGCGCGTGCGGATACTGCATTTCGAATTCCACCACCTTGCCGCTCAAGCACTCATCCAGGCGCGGCTTGATGATTTTGAAAAGTTCAGGATTGATGATCTCCGAAATCTTCTTCCCGATAAGCTCTTCGCGCTCGGTTTCCCGATATTTCAGAAAGGCGCGGTTGGTGATGAGATAGCGATAATCGCGATCCAGCACGACAATCATCTCTTCCACGCCCTCCACCGCTTCCTGAAATTCCTGTAAGCGTAGGGCATGGCGGCGAAATTGGTCGCCTGCCCAACTGATTCCAATACCCGCCAGCACAAAGAGGATCAGCGCCGCGATGTCACTGTGTTTCGCCACGGCTAGTGATCCGGTGGGTGGCAGAAAAAAATATTCGACGCCCGCTGCCGAAACAGTCGTTGCGAATACTCCTGGACCCAGGCCGCCCAGGAGGGCTATCAGAATGATTCCCGGAAAGAAGAGGAGGAACGGAGGAAGAAAGCCCATCTCCATCCCGAGGCCGTAGCGGATCAGGCCGGCAAGCGCAACCGCGATCACCGCGAGTCCGTAGCGTTGCGGCCAACTGTACATCCACTTCGCGGAGGCTTCAAAAATTCCCGTTCGATCGGCAGACTTCATCGCCAACCCTCAATTTCAAAATTTTCCCGGGTCAACTACAAGCGGCCTCATCCAGAACGATGTCCATGAGGCGCCAGAGTCCGCGGCTAGCTCTCCTTCCGCATCGGAGGTGCCGCACTACCACGGCTCGAACCCTTGGGAGAGGCTGCACAGCCGTTGAACGCATCATTGCTGGAAGATGAGAATGCAGTCTGTGACTGAAATCACACGCAGATGTTCACTATGGATTGACTCGCGCGCTTCGACTTAATATCAACGCCGCAAAAAGAAAGAGCGAGCCCTGTTAGGGCTCGCCCGTGGAAAATAACGAGGAATTATTTCTGCGCGGTGACGCCCGCCGCATTCTGCAGCACGCTGACCTCAACCCGCCCGCCACTCGCGTGCCGGGCAGCCGTTCCCTCTCCAGTAGCCGGATTTCCCATGCTCAACACGTAGATGCGATAGACAGGAATTCCGTGAGTGAGGACGAAGTAGCGCATCACCGAGTCAGCCATCTTCTGCGAATTCGCTATGGCCGTTTGTCCATGGCCGGAAGCGAAGCCGCGCACTTCGATGATGTAGCTGCGCTGGTTCTTCAGTGACTCAGCCATCTGGTCGAGAGCATCTTTCGCGTCCTTGCTAAGGGCGCTCTGGCCCGTCCGGAAGCGAATCTCAGTCTGCGAATTGCCCTTGTACTGATCGAGGTTTCCAACCATCTCCTCGACCGAAGCAACTTTGGTGGACGCTTGCGTCGCCGAAGTCTGCGCAGTTTGCGCCTTGGTGTTGGCATCGCTGGCATGCTGATCTGCCATGCTTACCTTTTCCGAGGCAAGCTGAATGCCCTGCTGGGCGCGGCTATCAACGTCCTTGATTTTGGACGTGTTCTCGGCCGTGATCTGGTCCAGCTCGTTCAGACGATCTTTGATCGGCTGGGTGTGCCGCAGAACGTATTTTTTTCTGGCAAACGGATGCGTGACCAGGTTCACCAGGTTTGGATCATCACCATCCCAGAAGTCCTTCGAAGAAGGATCCTGCAACCGCTCGCGGTCACTGCTCTGCATCGACGCGGCCGAATTGGATGAGTTCGAATTCGCTTGCGCCCAGGTAGCGGGCGCCAGCATGCTGGAAAGAAATATCGCTACGACTATCTGACTGTTCATTTTGACCTTCCCCGGTGGGATGACGACTCAACCCAACCCAATGGAACGTTTATCGCCCTAGATTGTCCACGTCAGCGGATGAAACCGCAAGCGCGAATGTGGCCTTCGACGCTTATCGTTTCTGATCACCTTCGTGATGCCCTTGTTTAAGGACGAAACTTCCAAGGACAGATTGCATTTATAGGGGGATTCAGACAATCAGGAGAGGGACAACATGCACGACTGTTAGTGCAATCCTGATTAGTTTGCTCCGTAAGCAATGGCGAGTAAATGGCCCAATTTGGCCAGTATCAAATCTCAAGAAACCTTCAACGGACCGAGTGAACATTGACCAAGGTTTCCGACCTTGCCACAGGAAAGAGCAGTCGTCACGAAGACCTGCTCATAGCGAAAACTCGGCTTTTCGTAGGGTTTCTTCCCGGTTTTTTGGGTTTTTTCGGGTGTTGAATTGTCTGAGGCCATAAGTCCTTTATACCCTTAATTGAGTCCCTGTTGAGAAGCCTGAACACCGCAACCGTCGGCACCCCCGACGCCGCAGCCACCACCTAAAGTCGAGTAGTAAACCTGCGATCCGCCAGGATTATTCGTCGTATTGTCGATGATAATTCCGCTGGTGCCGCCAGGAGCCTGAAGTGCGGCTACGGGATTGGCTCCGATGTTATACCACGTAATGTCGCCGTCAACGATCTCCGTGCCTTCGACCAACGACCAGACTGGTTGCGTGCCGCCTGAAGTGCCGCCTGGCAAATTCCGCGATCTCGATATTGTTATTGCGAATCGACGATGGTGGTTGCTCCCGGAAATGCAGTGTTGAGAGTCCAACTCACAGGAGTTTGAGCGGTCAGTAGACCCTGATTTCGCCAGTGAGCTGTGCCGTCGATCGTGGTGCCGAACGGTGTGGGATCCCAAACAGGTGGAGTGGTTCCGGAAACGGCGTTAGGAACTTCCTCGACCTGGATGTTGAGGTTGGAGTCAAGAACTTCTTGACCCACGTTGTAGGTCGCGCCTGGACGCCAAGGTGTGACCTTAAAGCTCATCACGCATGAGTGAGTCGCGCAGGGAGTTGGTACACCTGCCGCTTGCACGCTTAAGAACGTCCACTCTTGCGGAAGTCCGGCCCCTTGGAGAATGGTGTTGTACACATCTGTAACCGGCGAACAAGTCGTCTGCGTGGTCGTGGAGAGAGCAGGACCCACTTTCGCTGTTCCCATGACTCCGGCAGTAATGGGAATTTGATACAGCGTGGGATTCGAGCCGGGGTTACCGCATACCCACAGATTGCCCGTGCTGTCGGGCGAGAAAATGTAGCCGTTGTCGAACGCGCCGTTATATTGGATTGTCGGAGCCGTTGCACCCGTGCCGATTGTCGCTGGCGTTCCTGTGCTGCCCGCTCCGAACCCGGTGCTCATCTGAATGACGGCTGCCGATCCGCCAGCAATTCTTAGAGGAGAACACGTAGGCGGTCGAAATCGTCGAGTCGATGATTGGCCCCTCTGCCAAACCAGTTCCGAAATCCAAACGGCCGGAGGCGGTCACGCGCTCCAGCCTGCATCGACTCGGTAGAGAAAGCCACCGCTGTCGCCGACAAATGTTCCAGTAACAGGGTCGTGTACAGGCCCCGTCAGTTTGTTTCCACTGACTGTAACCGGCCACGGACTGCCCGATGCGGCGGGCGTACCCTTAAAGATATTCGTGAACTGATGCAGCTTTCCAGAGTCGTCACCCACGTATGCGATGTCAGCTCCGTAATCGTAGTAAACCGACGAATTCGTGTCGTCCGCACCGAGCAGGAACGAGGTCATGCAAGGCGCTGTGCATGCCGAAGTAAGCGCTTGGGATCACGATATTGGGTATCGTTGGTGATTGTAAAGAATGATCGAATGCCAACCACCTCAACAGAACTAGGCTCGCCGTTCCACCACTCGTTTGTGTAAAAGCCACCTGCGTGCCATCGAGCGACAGGACGGGTGAGGTAAGGACTTTTCCGCCCGTGTTATAGCCCCAGTAGTTCGCTGGGTGCGGACCAGTCGGACAGCCGTTGTATAAGTTCGTAAAAGCCCCGATCGAGGCCGCCGGCGCGTCCACGCCCGTCCCGAAAACAACGAAGTCTGGTAACGGCGGAGTTTGTGCACCGGCGCAGACCGCAACGATGTTGCTGAAGTTGAATTTCGCCGGATACTTCCCTGCGGGAACTGCTGCGCCGGGCCCCAAGTCTACTGTCCAGTCGCGGTGCATACGAAGTCCCCGGCGATGATGAGGGCCAAATTTCTTTCTTGCGCCCCGAACATCGGTTTCGAGGATGGTCCGGCGACTTTGCGCGATCCTGCTGCATTGCATATCGAACATCGCGCTGCACACGCGCCGCCTGCTCCGGCGTGGTGGGATGAGAAAAGATGAGGTGTCGATGGCTCCAGTCCGTCACTACTGGTGTGCCGGAATTGGTCGGACTGGCGGGCTTCTTGGCCGGACCTGCTGTTAGTGTTACGCTCACCGTTGCGAGTACGAGACCCACTCCGGCCGATCGCGCAATCATCCCTCTCATATCGAACTCCCCCGAGTGCCCATAGTAAGCGAGACTGGGCTAAGCTTATAGCGGCAGGTATGCCAATATCAATGCCAACTTAAAGATTCCGTTGAAGAGTCTGTGGAAATTTAAGGCCTAGCCTCTCGCGCCAAGCAACGGACGCTAAGTAGTTCGTTTATCTTGCGCTTCGCCGGTGAACACGACGACAACGCTTGAGTAGTCCGTGCAGGTTTTTGCAACTCTGACAAAGAAAGTTAAAGTCCTGGTTTGAGCCGGCGTTGAATAAGTTCATGAAACCGGCACCCAGCCACAAGTTGATGGATGATGCAGGGGCGATGATTTCAAGACAGCCCGACGAGCAGGCGGTTTCACCAGGGCACGCTGAACTAGACGCCCGGCGCCTAAACGTCCGACGCCTAGTCCTGCTTTATGTTCTGTTCGTTCTGCTCTCATTCGGCTTGGGTTACCCCACGTTGAACCGCTACGATCCCACCCGCGTTTCGGGGCTTGCGGACGTCAAAAGCTATGTCGCAATGGTGACGCGAGCCGCTTCTGTCCCCGGTCAGCCACACATGCGGTTCCGCGTTCTCGTGCCGTGGATGGCCCGCCCCTTCTACTCACTCGCACGCGGACGGGTGGGCAGCTGGGATCCGGTCATGTTCGGTCTGCTTTCCGCCGACTCGATTTTTGTCGCCGGTACTGCCCTGCTGATTGTCGTTCTCGGAACTCGCGTTCTCGGGAGCTACCCTGCATCGCTAATTGCTTCGCTTCTCTATCTCGCGAACTTTGCGGTCCCGAACCTCCGGCTGGTGGGCTTGGTCGACGCCGGAGAAGCCTTCTTTCTGCTCGCGCTCTACTACGCTCTCGCGACAAAGCGTCTTTTGATGCTGCCATTCATCGCAATCCTCGGTGCGAGCGCGAAGGAATCGTTCATTCCCTTTAGCATTGTCTTCACGGCCGCATGGTGGATCGTTCAACGTAAACGCTCGCACTCATCCGTACGAACAGCCATCTGGATCTCCGCGGGCTGGCTGCTTAGCATCGCCACGCTGATCGCGGTTCATCGCATCGTCAGCGGACACTTCGATAGCCTCATCGGCTTCACCGAAACCTTGCAGGGAAATTACGCCTACTTCAGCCAGTTCCTCTCTTCGATCTTCGACCGCAATCTCTGGTACGTATTCATCTGGCTGCTTCCACTTGGAATCCCGAAGTTAAAGCAGTTTCCCAAGTCCTGGCTGATGCCGGTAGCAGTCTCCGCGCTGATGGCATTCGTTCTGGACGGATACTACAGCGGCGCCAATGGTACGGTTGGCCGTGCGCTGTTCACAGTAGCCGGGCCGTTACTGAGCTTGTCGGCAGCGAAACTGTTGCTGGAAACTCCGGTGCTTGCAGCAAAGATGGAAAGTTAAGAATGGCGGGTGCCCCATTTCCGGCCGAAGTTGCCGGAAGTGGGGATTTTGATTTTCCGGGACTCGGTGACTCCCGACCGAAATCTAGTCCTTCACGGCACGATCGGTGATCTCGAGCCCCTTGTCGATGATTGCGAACGCCTCGCGCAGTTGCTGCTCGTTGATGCATAGCGGAGGATTCGTATAGAAGGTGTTCCACCGGACGAGCGTGTACAGTCCCTGCTCGCGGAAGAATTTTCCCAAGGCGGCCATCTCGTCCGATGTTCCGTTGAACGGGGCCATCGGCTGCTTCGTCTTCGGGCTGCGGATGAGTTCGAAAATCCCGAAAAGCCCGATCGACCGCACCGCGCCCACGGACGGATGCTTGGCCTGCATCTCCGCCCCAAGCTCTTTCAATATCGCCCCCATCTTTCGCGTGTTCTCGATGAGGTGGTCTTCTTCATATACGCGAATGGTTGCCAGGGCCGCCGCGCATCCCATGGGATGCGAGTTGTAGGTCAAGCCACCGTAGAACACCTTGTCCTGGAAGTGCTGTGCGATGTGATGCCGCATGCCCACCGCGCCCAGGGGCAGATAACTCGCTGTCAGACCCTTTGCCATGCAAATGAGATCTGGAACCACGTTCCAGTGATCGATTGCGAACCATTCCCCCGTGCGTCCGAAGCCGGCCATGACTTCGTCGGCGATCATTAGAATGCCGTACTTGTCGCACAGCTTGCGGACACCCTGCATGTAGCCGTCGGGTGGAATGAGGATCCCGTTCGTCCCCACGACCGTCTCGAGGATGAACGCCGCAATCGTCTGCGGCCCCTCAAGCTGCATGGTCTCCTCAATCATGGCAAGCGAGGTCTCAGCCGACTCCCATCCGCGCTCGATGCCGTGATAAGGATCAAGCACGCGCACCACGCCCGGAATTCCAGGCTCTACGGCCCAACGGCGGGGATCACCCGTCAGCGAGATGCTGCCGGCCGTGGCCCCGTGATACGAGCGGTACCGCGCCATGATCTTGTGTCGCCCGGTGAAGAAGCGCGAAATCTTGATCGCGTTCTCGTTCGCTTCTGCTCCGCCGTTGGTAAAGAAGAAAGTGTCGATGTCGCCGGGAGTGATTTCGGCAAGCTTCGCGCCCAGCCGCGCTCTCGGCTCTGTCGCCATGAACGGATTCGCGTACGCGAGCGTCTGGGCCTGTTCATGAATCGCATTGATAACTCGCTCGTCTCCATGCCCGATATTCACCGACATCAACTGGCTGTTGAAGTCGATGAAACGCTTTCCTTCCGGCGTCCAGAAATAGATGCCCTTCGCCTTCGCGACCGGGATGGGATCGACCTTCGACTGCGCCGACCACTCAAACAGTGTGTGCTTCCTGGTGAGATCAACAATTTCCTGTCCGGTCATGGCGGGAGTGGCAAGAGTGGTGGTCATGAGAGTCCTTGTTCTCGAAAAGAGAGCGTTGCAAAGATTGTGTAATTGGGAAATTTGGTAATTGAGTGATTTAAACAACCACAGCTTGCGCGGCCGGTCCTCCGACTGTTTTCAATTACACAATTACTAAATTCCCTAATTACTGAATTCGTTAGAATTTCCGGCTGTGTTCCTTCGCCCAGCGTTCCACCACGACTTTCTTGTCGGTGTAGAACTCGACCGAGTCGCGGCCTTGTCCATGGAGATCGCCAAAGAAGCTGTTCTTCCATCCGCTGAACGGGAAGTAAGCCATCGGCGCAGCCACCCCGATATTGATCCCGATATTCCCTGCCGGAGCTTCATAGCGGAAACGGCGTGCCGCCGATCCGCTCGACGTAAAGAGCGATGCCTGATTTCCGTATGCGCTGCGTTCCAGAAATGCGAGCGCCTCATCCATGTCATCGGCGTGAACGAGGCTGAGCACAGGGCCAAAGATTTCTGTGTCCGCAAGTTCGCTGGTCGCCGGCACAGCGTCGAGAATCGTGGGCTTCACAAAGTTTCCCGACTCATGCTTCGAAATCCTGGCATTGCGTCCGTCCAACAGCACTTTGGCGCCCTGTTTCTCTCCCACGCCAATCAGCGATTCCACGCGCTGCTTGCTCTGCGGCGTGATCACCGGCCCCATCTGCACACCGTCCTCAAGTCCGTTGCCGACCTTCAGCTTCGAGGCCGCATCGGCAATCGAATCGCGAAAGGTCTTCTGCGCTTCGCCGATCGTGACCGCGACTGAAACCGCCAGGCATCGTTGCCCGGCGCATCCGAACGCGCTGTCGCTGATGATCTGCGTTGCCATCGGCATGTCTGCATCCGGCAGCACGATCACGTGATTCTTTGCCCCACCCTGGCACTGGCAGCGCTTGCCCTGCTCCGCCGAGCGCGAATAGATATAGCGCGCGACCGGAGTCGATCCCACAAAGCTGATAGCCCGCACCTTCGCATGATCGATGAGCGCATCCACCGCAGCTTTGCCGCCGTTCACCAGGCTCACGACTCCCTTGGGCAGTCCCGTTTTTTCCAGCAGTTCGTAGATGTACCTCATCGTCAGCGGCACGCGCTCGCTCGGCTTCAGGATGAATGTGTTCCCCGTCGCGATGGCATACGGCAGGTACCAGAAGGCGATCATTCCGGGAAAGTTGAATGGCACGATGGCGGCGACAACTCCGAGCGGTTGGCGGATCATCATTTCGTCGATACCGCGCGCCACATCTTCCAGGTTGTAGCCCTGCATCATCATCGGAATGCCGCAGGCGACTTCCACGTTCTCTATCGCCCGGCGCATTTCTGCCTTCGCCTCGGTGAAGGTCTTGCCATTTTCCATGGTGATAATGCGGGCGATGTCGTCGATATGCTCTTCCAGCAGCATCTTCAGCTTGAACAGCGGCTGAATGCGGTCTTCCGGCGGAGTGCGACGCCACTCCGGAAACGCGGCCGCGGCGGCTTCGATGGCCGCATTCACTTCGTCCGCTTCCGCCATGGGAACGGTGGCTATCGTCTCGCCCGTGGCCGGATTCACGACGTCGCGCCACTCCGAGGCGCGGGATTCAGTCCACTGTCCATTGATGAAATGCGTGAGCTTGTTCGCTGGGGGTGCTGCAACAGTCATGATGGGAATGCCTCTGCTATCGCGAAGAATGTAGTGCGTGGGAAGTCACGGGACGCGCCGCGAGCGTTCCCTCAAAACTGTAACTATGATACATGCGTTGCCCGATGCTTCGACCATGCAGGGGACGTCAATTTCTTGTCTTACACCAGTTGCGCCACAGCGCCCTTCTGGTCGCAAACTGCGGCGATCGCGGATTCGAGCACGCTCATCGCTTCGTCCATCTGTTCGTTGGTGATCACAAGCGGCACGAGCACGCGGATCACGTTCGAATAAGTTCCCGCCGTAATCGTGATCAAGCCGTGCTCGTAACAGTACTGCGTGATCTTCTTGGTTTCGTCGGCAGCCGGAGCCTTGGTCTCGGCGGATTGCACCAGTTCAATCGCCTGCATGCCACCCAGTCCCCGGACATCGCCGATGATGGACCAGCGCTGTTGCCACTCGCGCGCCCTTCGTTGAAAACGGTCGCCCAGTTCGTTGGCGCGTGCGAGCAGATTCTCTCGTTCGAAAAGATCGAGCACCGCCAGAGCCGCCACGCAGGAAAGTGGATTACCAGCGAACGTTCCACCCAGCCCCCCGATTCCGGGTCCATCCATAATTTCCGCCCGACCTGTGACGGCAGCGATCGGCAATCCACCACCTAGCGACTTCGCAGAAACCAAAATGTCAGGCTCGATTCCGTAGCGTTCGCTCGCGAAAAGCGTGCCAGTGCGGCCGAATCCCGACTGCACCTCGTCCGCAATAAAAAGAATGCCGTACTTGTGGCACAACTCCATCACAACCTTGAAGTAGTCTGGCGGAGGCGCGACGAACCCGCCCTCTCCCAACACCGGCTCAGCGATGACGGCCGCAACGTCTTCATTCGCCACCACGCGCTTGAATGTGTCCTCTAGATGCCGCGCGCAGTACAGGTCGCAAGACGGGTACTGCAGCGAGTAAGAGCAGCGATAGCAGTACGCGTACGGAACTCGATACACCTCACCAGGAAATGGCGCGAACCCTGCCTTATAAGGATGCGTCTTGCTCGTCAGGGACAGCGCCATCATGGTGCGCCCGTGAAACGCGTCCTCAAACGCGATGATGCCTGGACGTTTTGTGTAAGCGCGCGCGATCTTGACCGCATTCTCCACGGCCTCGGCGCCGCTGTTCACGAACACCGTCTTCTTCGGGAAGTCGCCGGGGGTAACTTCGTTCATGCGTTCCGCGAGGCGAACGTAGCTCTCATAGGGCGTGACCTGCACACAGGTGTGCAAAAAGCGATCTAGCTGGTCGCGCACTGCGTTGACGACAGCTTCCTGACGATGTCCTACGTTGAGACAGCCGATGCCGCCGGCAAAATCCAGATAGCGGTTGCCGTCGACATCTTCCAGCCACGCGTCTTCCGCTTTGGCGACATAAATGGGTGTGCCGTGAGAAAGCCCGCGCGGAACCGCTTTGGCACGGCGCTCGCCCAGCGCCTTCGATTTCGGTCCGGGAATGGGTGTGCGTAATTGAATAGTCGACATCGGCAAAATCTCGTCTTCAAGAAAAATTCAGTTAACTAAATAGAACTTGTCATCCTGAGCAAAGCGAAGGATCTATGTATCTGGCGCCCAACTCAGTACCAACCGATCGGCGCTTCGTTCAAGTTGATGTGTACCTGCTTGGTCTCGAGATACTCTTCGATGCCCGAAGGCCCGAGCTCGCGGCCAAAGCCGGATTGCTTGAAGCCTCCCCAAGGCGCTTCCACGTAGGTCGGCTGCATGTGATTTACCCAAACGATCCCGGCGCGCAACGCTTTTACAGTGCGCATTGCTTTGAAGATGTCTCGCGTCCAGACCGCAGCAGCCAAGCCGTAAGGGGAGTCGTTCGCGATCTTCATGGCGTCTTTTTCGTCATCGAATGGAATTACCGCGGCAACCGGGCCGAAGATTTCTTCGCGCGCAATCCGTGCGGAGTTGTCGACGTCGTAGAAGATAGTCGGCTGCACGTAGTAGCCCTTGGCAAATTTCTCGGGACGTCCGCCACCAGATGCGACCTTGGCCTCTTTCTTGCCGATTTCGAGGTAAGAGCTCACGCGATCGTACTGCTCTTTGCTGACCAGTGGCCCCATCTTGGTATCGCGATCGAGCGGGGCCCCCAGCTTGATCTTCTTCGCTTTCTCGGCCATCGCATCGACAAATTTCTTGTAGATCGATTTCTGCACCAGGATGCGGCTTCCGGCCGAACAGACTTCGCCTTGGTTGATGAAGACGCCGAACAGCGCTCCGTCGATCGCCGCTTCGAAGTCCGCATCGGCGAAAAAGATGTTAGGCGACTTGCCGCCAAGTTCGAGAGTCACGCGTTTTACGGTATCGGCGGCCTGCTTGACGATGATTTTCCCGACCGCGGCGCTTCCGGTAAACGCAATCTTATTCACGTCAGGATGTTGAACCAGGGGCGCACCGCACGATTCTCCAAATCCGGTCACGATGTTGATTACGCCCGGCGGCACGCCGCAATCCGCAAAATGATTCGCGAATTCGAGCGCGGTGAGGGGTGTCTGCTCTGCCGGTTTCAGAATGCAGGTGCATCCCGCCGCGATAGCCGGCGCCAGCTTCCACGCCGCCATCAGTAGCGGATAATTCCACGGGATGATCTGGCCTGCCACTCCGACCGGCTCTTTCAACGAAAGCGAAAGAGCATTGTCCGGAACCGGATTCACCTGTCCCGTGATTTTTGTGGCCAAGCCGCCGTAATACTCGAAGCACGTGGCAACGTCCGTAAGATCGAATTCGGCCTCTACGATCGGCTTCCCCGTGTTGCGGCACTCCAATTCAGCCAAAGCGGGAAGATTTTGACGAACCTTGTCGGCTAGACGGAACAGCACGCGCCCGCGCTCCTGTGCCGTGGTACCCGCCCAAGGACCTTCTTCGAATGCAGCCTTGGCAGCCGCCACCGCGCGGTTCACGTCGTCAGGACCGGCATCCGGGACCTGCGCAATCACTTCTTCCGTTGAAGGATCGTAGACGGGAAAAGTCTTCGCGGACTTGCTGGCAACCCATTCGCCATTGATGAACATCTGGTACGTCTTCACGTCGGCTTGAACACCGCTGGGCATCGTGGCCTCCTGCGTGGGGCAAAGCCCCTAATTCTGTTTTGTACGTTTTTAGCTGAGCACCGGTGTCTCTACCGTGCTGGGTTGCAGAACTTTGCGTCTTCCGTAAACGAAAAAGAAAAATGCTGCGAGCCCTACGAAGAACAACGTGCCGCCGACCATCCACAGTTCGTATTGCCAGATGGATGTGATTTGCTGCGCCGGAAAAAACGCCATCACAATCCCAAGAATCGTCGTCAGTAGCCCGCTGAGCCCAGCCAGCAACATCGTCAGCCGTCCATACTGTCCCTTGGGCTTCGATTCAGTAACGGCGAATTTCACCAGCGCTCCGAAAGCATAGACAAATGGCACCAACTGCAGCACGACCGCTAGTGACAGCAGTTTCTGAAACGTCTCCTGCACTCCGGCTCCGACAAAATTCAGAATCACTAGAATCGCCGAAACAATTCCCTGCACGATCAATGCAGCATACGGAGTCGAATAACGCGGGTGCACCTTGCCGAGCCACGAAGGCATGTACGAATCGAGGCCAGCCACGAACGGAATGCGCGCGGATCCGCCCATCCATGCCGAACCAATTCCGGCAATCGACATACTCAGCATGACTGCGAACGGCACGGTTATCCAGAACCAGCCAACCCGGGCAGCCATGTGCGTCACCGCCTGGACAATTCCCTGCAGCACATTGACGTCTTTGCCGACAGCAACCAGCAGCGTCAACGTCGCGCCTACATAAAGCACTCCGGAAATGAGGCCTCCCCATGCCACGGCACCGGGCAAGGTCCGCCGCGGATCCTGAATCTCATCGCCCATGACGGAAGCAAGTTCCAGCCCAACCAGGCCGAAGCAAATGACTCCGAAAGAATTCAACACAAACTTCGGGTTGGGCGGAATCTTGAAGTCAGCCGCTGTAATCGTCGTGCCGAAGCGCGACCACATCACAAAGCCAAGCCCGATTAAAACCGCAGCCGCTACGAACGTCCCGATCGCTCCAAAATTGTTGATCCACTTGCCCACGCCGAGGCCCAGAATGTTGAAGATCGTGAGCAGCGCCAGCAACGACAACGAAGCAACTGACGCGAATATTTTATTGTCCGCGAGTCCGTGATGGCCCGGGCCCAGTACGTACACCGACACGCCGACGAAATAAAGCATCACCGTCGGCACGTAGAGCATGTTGTTGGTCCAGTAGCACCAGCCCGAAAGAAATCCGTGAAAGTCGCCGAAGACTTCCTTGGCCCACAGATAGACTCCGCCTTCCCCGGGATAGCGATGAGCCAGTTCGATCACAGCGATCCCTTGCGGCCAGAAGAAAAGAAGAAGCGAGATGATCCACAGCCACACCGTAACGCCGCCGTTGGCAGCGATCGACGGCACGACGTTGAGATTGAATACAGCCACCACGAACAGCAGCACGAGATCTCGCCGCCCCAAGGCGCGGATCAGGTGGGGCTGCTCGGGTTGGGTTCGGTCAGACATCAGATCGGATTTATCAATTTCGAGATGTCATCCTGCCGAGAGCGCAAGCTCTCGGAGGGACCTTACGATCAGCATGCAACGCATCCAGCGTCGAAGTGAACTGTCTGACTGCACACATCTAGGTCGCCGTACACGCCGTTGCATGTGAACGCTGTCGATCGGTCCCTCGCGCCGGCTTCGCCGCCACTCAGGATGACAACGCAGTGCACTACTGAATGCGCGGAGCGGCCATGAATGCCAACCCCGCATCCGCATCTATCTCCTTAGTGCGCGACTGCCACGGGTGCTGCACGTTCCTGCTGCGCCTTGGCCAGCGACTCCGCGATGTCGTTGAACGCCGCGAGGTGCTTGTCGATATCCGCCTCGGTGTGCTGCACGGAGATCGTCCATTGCTCATCCCACCAATACGGCTGCGCCATCACGCCGCGGTTCACCATTCCAAACCAGTAGTGCCGCCACAGGTCGATGTCGATCGCCTCCCAGTCGCGGTAATTCCTGATTTCCTTCGGATACAGCATGAGTGCGCCATTCGCGCCCGCTTGCGCGATGTACGCCTGCAATCCGACTTTCGCGATCGTCTGCCTATATCCGTCAGCGAGTTTCTTTCCGAGTTTGTCGACCTTCGCATAGTTGTCGCGGGTAAGCACCTCGCGGAACGTTGCAAGGCCTGCCGCCATTGACACTGGATTCGTGTTGTAGGTGCCGCCGTGAAAGACCTTGTGCTGCGAGATGAGATCCATCACGGACTTGTGCGTGCCGAAAGCCGCCAGCGGTAGTCCGCCGCCGATCGACTTCGCCAGGCAGATCATGTCTGGATGAACGCCGAAGTATTCGCTCGCTCCGCCCCATCCCAACTTCGCTCCGGTTTTAACTTCGTCGAAGATCAGGAGCGCGCCATTCTTGTCGCAGATTTCACGCAGTCCCTTGAGAAAGCCGGGTTGCGGCATGCATAGGCCCACGTTCATGAGGATCGGTTCGAGGATGATCGCGGCGATTTGTTCGGGATTTTCTTTGAACCGCCGCTCCACCGACGCGAGATCGTTGAACGTCGAGATCACGACGTTCGCTATCGACGCCTTCGGCACGCCCAGCCCGCCGGTAACAGAGGTCGGAGCATTGATGTCGCCGTAATCCGGCGCATGAGGTTTGACGCTGACCAGTGCACTATCGTGCAGTCCGTGGTAAGCGCCTTCGAACTTAACGATTTTGTCGCGCCCGGTCGCAGCTCGCGCGAGACGGATCGCGTGCATCGTCGCTTCCGTTCCGCTGTTGCCGAAGCGGCACATCTCCACGGGAAACCGGTTGCAGATTTCCTCCGCCAGTTCCCATTCCATATCGTGCGGCATGCCATACATCGTGCCGGTGGACAGGCGTTTCTCCACCGCCTTCATCACTGCAGGATGACAGTGTCCGGCCATCAGCGCGCCGAACGTCAGGTTGTGATCGATATATTCATTGCCGTCGAGATCGCGAAACTTGCTCCCGCTGGCCTCTTTCACAAAGATGGGCCAGGGATCGTAAGCGCGGTAGTTGCTGGCGACGCCGAGAGGAATGCGCTTGAGATTCTTCTTGTGCGCTTCGGCGGACTTGGGCGTTCGCCGCTCGAAAGTGGCGAGTTCTTTCTGTAGATCGGGGTACATCCATTGCTCCGGGATATCTCAGGCCGGATGTGGCTGGGTAAGCCGACGGCCATTAGGTTGCCGGGCGGTTGGAGCCGCCCGGGATCGAACTCTTTACTTTACTCCTTATCTAGAAGTAGAACTTCAATGCAAATTGAAGCAGACGGGGATCGCGGGCCTGTTGAATCAGGCCAAAGGTTGTGTCGCTGAAGTTGCCGTCCGGATTGACAAATTGCGTTTTATTGAACAGGTTAAAGATGTCGGCGCGGAACTGGAAATATCTCGACTCCGATAGCGCAATCCGCTTGGCCAGCGTGATATCCCACTGATTTTCGCCCGGCCCGCAGCAGATCGAACGCGAAGTTGTGGCGAACTGTCCGAGTGGCGGATCGGAGAACTGTGCGGCATTCAGGTACTGCCCGCCGTTCGTCTTCGGATTGAGAATCTGAACCGGACCAGTTGCTTGCGGCGCGCCGGCTCCCAAGAAGAACAAGCTGCTGATCAGCTCGTTATCGTCCTGCGTCTGGAGTCGGATCGGAAAGCCGCTCTGGAACTGGATGATGCCCGACAGCTGCCAGTCGTTCAATACCTTGCCCTTAGCTCCGTTGAATTTCCGGATCGGCAGATCCCAAACATAGTTGATTACGAAACGCTGCTTCGAGTTGAACAGCGAAAGCGCGCGGCTCGCCTTGAAATCAAACGGATTCACCGTCTCTTCAAAGCTCGACGCCCAGTCGAGGGACTTGCTCAACGTGTAGGCGGCTTGCAACTGAAGGCCGTGCGAGAAACGTTTCTCGAGGCTGGCTTGGAACGAGTTGTACGCCGAAGCCGCGATCGTATCCTCGGCAAAGATGTTGCTGAACGCCGGAATGCCGTCCACCGGACAGCCCGTGCCCAATCCTCCGCCCGAAAGCGGGTTGCAGTTCGGAGAAGAGTAAGGACGGGTTCCAGCCAGATAGATGCCGTTCGGCGCAAGCGATCCGATCGAAGTTCCAGCAGGAATCACGGTTGGATTCCCTCCACCATTGCCGGTGTAGGGCAGAACCAGTCCACCTGCCGGCGCGACGGCTAGCGGGCTGATCAAAAACGAATTGTCCTCGGCGAACGGTTCGCAGGTCGATTGCGTGCCGAAGCCGTCTGTCACCCAGGAGGGATCGGTGTTGGCGAGCGCTGCGATTCCAAGGCAAGATGCCGGATTCCCCGGATTAATGTCATGCGATGCCAGCAGCCGGTGTCCCTGTGACCCGACGTAGCCAAGTTGCAGCACGACGTCGCGCGCAATTTCGCGCTGGATCGTGAAGTTGTACTGCGCGGTGTACTGCGTGCGCATCTTCGGCTGGAAATCGCCGAACAACAGCATCGGACGGAAGCTCGCCCAATCGGTAGGCGTGCCCGGCGCAGGACTGAGAATTCCAGTGAACGGATTCGGATTGACCCCGCCGCTCTGTGCAACGAACGGAGTGTTCAGGAATGTCGCGGGCAGGAACGTGCTGCCGCCAAACGGTGGTTCAGCTCCGAACTGCTCGAGAACCAGTTGCTCCATCGGGTTATAGAACATGCCCCAACCCGCTCGGATACTGGTTTTTCCGTTGCCGCCGAATACCTTGGCCATCGGTCCGCTCGCGAAGTTCGGGCTGTACGCAATCCCGATGCGCGGAGCGATCGCCTTGTAGTAGGTCTGCGTGAGTCCATCCTGAACGCCTTTGTCCCCCGGTACCACCAGGCCCGTGGGCAGAACGCCGGCATCAGCGCAATCGCCGGTCCCGAAATTCACTTGCTCGGCTGCCGTCAGCGCGCAGGGATAGACTGTCGAGTTTTGTCCAGGACGATACGTCTGCACGTGATGCAGAACGTCGGTCAGAGGAGTATCGAGCTCCCAGCGAAGTCCGTAGTTGAGTGTGAGTGAAGGATTGATCTTCCAGCTATCCTGCGCGAAGAGGTAAACGCCGGTGCTGCGAATATTTTCCCGCTGTGCCGATCCTTGCGAATAGCTGTCCGCCAGTCCCAGCAAATAGCTCGGATAGTTGTTATCAAACTGGACGGAATTCGACGTCGACCCGTCGAACACGAAATTGCCGCTGGTCTCGAAATAAAGTGTCTGGTCGAAGCGCGAGCGCCGGATGTCGGCGCCGAACTTCATCGTGTGATTCCCCTTCACCCAGGTCAGATTGTCGGACCACATAAACGAATTGCCGACCTGCGGAAGTTCACCTTCCCAACCATTCCCGATGGCGAACCCGCCGGAAATGTCCATGAAAGGAACACCGGTGCGATTCGCTGGAAGGCCCGTCGTAATACCCGCCTGCGGCGCCGGGAATCCTGAGCCGGCAATGATCGCGTTGATCGCCGACGAATCAGACGTGCCGTTGAAACAGACGGCCTGCGCGGCAGGAGAAGCGCACGAATCCTGCACGGCAGCCGTAACCTGCGGGTGCTGGAACGTCAACTGTCCTTCCCGCATGTAGGTGAAACGAAATTCGTTGACCAGCGAGTTGGTGATCGTCCAAGTGTGGCTCGGATTGTATTGCTGGTAGCGCGAACCGACGTTCGCTCCGAAGCCCGGCACGTTTGCACCGGAAGCCTGGAAGTTATAGAACGGCTGAAAATTCGCGTCGTTAGTGAAGTAGTAATAAAAGCTGAAATTCTGCCGCGAATTGATGTGGTGATCCAGACGTAGAGTGAACTGGTTCTGGGTGTCGGCGCTGGCTGGCACCGACTGGAACGATCCATCGGGACGGTTCGCTCCCGGCACGAAGCGAAGCAGATCGGTTGCCACCGGATCCATGCACTCGCCCGGAATCACGTTGGTCGGAAAAACGCTGGACCATTCGATGACGCCATCTGCGTCAACGGGCAGGTTCGAGATGCCTCCAGCCGGTAGACCCAGGGCTGTGTCGCATCCTGCGCGCCCGTCCAGCGCCTGCGCGACGGTCGCGTCTGATATGCCGCCAGAGAATACTGAGCCCGCCGAGAAATCACCGGTGCGTTCTGACGCGGTCGGGACCAGCACGGTTTGACCCGAGATTCCCTGCCGAATTCTGCGTCCTTCGTAAGAGACAAAAAAGAAGGTGCGATCCTTAATGATCGGTCCGCCAAACGTCCCGCCAAACTGGTTCTGGTTGAATTGAGGCTTGACGGTATTGAAATAGCCCTGAGAGTTCAGGACCTTGTTGCGGAAATATTCGTACACGTTTCCGTGCCATTGATTCGTTCCCGACTTTGTAATCACGTTGACCACAGCGCCAGAATTGCGGCCATATTCCGCGTCGAACGTATTGCTGATGACGCGGAATTCTTCGATCGCGTCAGGAGTCGGCTGAATCGTCGGCAGGTTGACGAACTGATCGTTCGCGTCGCCGCCGTTCACACTGAAGTTGTTGGCGCGATCGCGGCCGCCGTTCACCGAAACCGATCCCGCGCTGTCGCTGCCGTAGAATGTGCCGCCGCTAGATCCCAACTGCGACTGCACTCCGGGCTGCAACTGCAGGAACTGGTAGGAATCGCGCGCATTCAACGGCAGTTCATTCACCGAGCGGTTGTTGACCACGGCGCCCAACTGGGTGCTGCTGGTGTCAACCAGAGGCGCTTCCGAAGTGACGTCGACAACTTCCTGCGCAGCGCCCAACTGCATCGTCATGTTGAGCGTGATGACTTGGTTCACGTCAAGCGCAATGGCATGGCGGACGACTTTTTTGAACCCCGTTAGATCGAAGACGAGAGAGTAGGTCCCGACCGGCAGATCAGGAAAGACAAAATCGCCGCTGTCGTTGCTGAGCGCGTCATGCGCCACACCGGTAGCATCGTTGGTCGCAGTGACCTTCGCTCCCGACAGAACCGCACCCGACGGATCGACCACGCGGCCGAGAATTCTTCCACCCGTTCCCTGCGCCAGCAAACCTGCCGAGAGGGAAAGGACGAGGAAACCAAGCAGTGCGCATATTGACGGGACACTCAGACACAGAGCAGAGCGGCGAGTTCGCAGTGACGGCATGCTGCCTCCGAACAACCGGTTCAATTGAGATTGTTTTTGTTGAAAAGCGACTGCCGTATCCGCACAACCTTGCTATAATCCCGCAAGGTTAGAGAACGGTGATGGACGCTGTCAAGGGGAAAAAAACGCGTCCGTCCCATAGAAATTTCTTATCGCACAATCAATTTCAATCGAGCTGACGGAACGGGCGTGGCGGAAGCTTACTTGAAAATTGGAGATGTGGCGCGACGGGTGGGAGTGTCACCCTCGGTCATACGCACGTGGGAAAATCTGGGATTAACTCGCCCGCATCGCACCGAAAGCAAGTATCGTCTTTACTCCGATGAAGACGTGAAGCTGCTGAAGCGCGCACGATTCCTGCGTAAAGCACGCGGATTGAACGCCGCTGCCATCGTTCAGTTGTTGAAGCGCGAAGGGAAAGTCCGTCCCGCCGCGGAAAGAAATGGCAATGCGATCGGCACGCATCTTCGCCAACTGCGCTCGCGCAAAGGCTTATCTTTGGCGCAGGTCGCTGACGCTGTCGGCATCTCCGTAGGATTTCTCAGCGCCCTCGAGCGTTCACAAATGAGTGGGTCCGTCGGCACGCTGCGCAAGCTGGCGCGCTTCTATAAAACGAAAATTCTTGACTTCTTTGACGCGAACGAATCCAGTGGCCGACGCGTGCGTCCCGCTGAACGCAAGGTTCTCGAAGCCGGCGCCGGTGTCCGGATGGAGCTGCTAGCCTGGGGAAACACGGTGATGGAGCCGCACCTGTTTCGCATCGCACCCGACGCTGGCAGCGGCGATCCCTACACTCACGAAGGAGAAGAATTCATCTTCGTGATGCGAGGCGATCTGGAAATTACCGTCGATGGTGAGGTCTATCGCCTCAAACCTGGGGATAGTTTTTATTTCGAGAGTGCGACCCCGCATCGCTGGAAAAATCCAGGCCGGAAAGAAACGTGGTTGCTCTGGGTGAACACTCCCCCAACATTCTGAACTTCGCAGTGCCAACCTCCGGGAGGAAAAATGGATTGGCGACGTGCAGCCCGCTTATTGCCCCTGCTGGCAACGCTTCTTTTTGTTTCCTGTTCGAGTAAAACGCCGACACTCAATCTGCTCGTATGGGAAGGTTACGCCGATCCTTCGTTCGTGAAGGCATTTGAAGACGCGCATCACTGCAAGGTCTCCGCCTCGTACATGGGAACAAGCGATGAACTTGTCGCCAAGCTTCGCGGCGGAAGCGCGGGAAATTACGACGTCATTTCTCCTTCGAGCGATGTCGCAAGCTCGATCGTGACGACAGGATTGGCTGCTCCTCTCGATCTGAGCAAGATTTCTAGCTACAACCAGCTCTCGGCGCAGCTCACTTCCCTGCCTCTGGTGCACGCCAACGGACAGGTCTACGGCGTGCCTTTTACCTGGGGCCCCGATCCCATCATTTACGACACGACGGTGTTCCCGCATCCTCCCGACTCGTGGAACGTCTTCTGGGATCCGAAATATCGCGGCAAAGTTTCCGTGTGGGATGACTTGTCCACCGTTTACATGGCGGCGCAGGTTCTCGGATACGACAAACCCGACCCATCTCATCTTTATAACCTCAGCGATCAGGAACTCGACGCGGTCAAGAAGAAGCTGCTCGAGCTGAAGCCAAATATAAGAAAGATGTGGGCCACCGGAGGCGAGCTGACTAACCTGTTCGAGAGCCATGAAATCGTAATCGCCATGGGATGGCCATTGAATACGGCGGACTTGAAGCAAAAAAACTTTCCCGTGGGAGAAACAATTCCCAAAGAAAACACCACGGGCTGGATCGACCATCTGATGATTACGGCGGGAAGCGAAAACAAAGAGTTGGCGCATCAGTTTCTTGAATACATGGTGCAGGCAAAGACTCAGAAACTGGTGACCGACAAAACTCACTACGTTCCCGCGAATCCCAGCGCCGCGCAGTTTATGACTCCAGATGAGGTGAAGAGCCTGCACCTCGACGATGTCGACAACTACCAGAAGCGGCTCTATTTCTGGCAAAACGTTCCTCGCCGCGCCAAGTACACCGAGATCTGGAATGACGTGAAGGCCGCCCAGTAGACTCTGCGTTGGATCGCAATCAGAATATCTGCCTATTCATGGAGTCTTCGCTGCACAACTCGACCGCTGCAGACCCGGTAGCCAGTCGGGAGCGAACGTCTGTCGGACGCGCCGATGCGAGCTCACTGCTGAGCATTCGCAACGTCGCCAAGAGCTTTGGTCGGAATACCGTTCTCAAAGATGTTTCGCTGGAAATCGGCGAAGCAGAATTCCTCACCATTCTCGGCGAGAGTGGATCGGGCAAAACGACATTGCTGCGCATCATCGCCGGCTTCGAGCACGCAACTTCAGGCGAAGTGTGGATGGCCGGCGAACGCCTCGACAAGCAACCGCCTTACCGTCGCCGCGTAAACACCGTCTTTCAACACTACGCACTCTTTCCGCACCTAACCGTCGAACAAAACGTGGCTTACGGATTACGCGTTGCGAAACGCCCTGAAGCTGAGATTACGGAGCGAGTCGCCGAAGCTCTGGACAAAGTGAAGATGTCGGCTCACGCGCGCACCAAACCATCGAAGATCAGCGGAGGCCAGCAGCAGCGCGTTGCTTTGGCCCGCGCGCTGGTGAACCGTCCGCGACTGCTGTTGCTCGATGAACCGCTATCGGCACTCGACGCAAATTTGCGGCGGCAGATGCAGGTCGAACTGAAGTCCCTGCAGAGAGAAGTCGGCATCGCCTTCGTCTTTGTCACACATGATCAGGAAGAAGCCATGGTGATGTCAGACCGAATCGCGTTGCTCCGCTCCGGAGAACTTGAGCAGGTCGCATCTCCCCGCGAAATCTATAACCGCCCCACGACCGCCTACGTCGCGCAATTTATCGGACACACGAATCTTCTCGAATGTGACGTTCGCGGCGGAATGGCTCGCTGCGCATCGCTATCCTGGCCGTCAGCTCAGCCGGTGGGTCGGGCGCTCTTTTCTTTGCGTCCGGAACACATTCGCTTCGCTGCGAATGCGGCTACTCCCGGCTTGGTTCACGTCCGAGGACGCATCGTGCATGAGGCTTTCCACGGCGCCACTGAACTAATCCGCGTGCAGTGCGACGAGAGTCTCATTCTCACCGTCCGCACAGAGAGTCGCAGCCGCGAAAGCGAAACGATCGATCTGGAGTTCGCTTCGGCGGACGCAATCCCGGTCCGTGAATCTACCGGAAGGAACTGATGTTTTCCCGAGCATACAAACTGGCTGTTACGGTTCCGCCGCTGCTCTGGATCACGATCTTTCTGCTCGTGCCCTACGCGCTGATGTTCTGTTACAGCTTTTGGTCCGTTTCGCCCTCGCAGGTCATCGTTCATTCGTGGACTCTCGACAACTACAAGGAGTTGCTTGAGAAGCCGTTGTACTGGCAAACGCTGCTGCGCTCCATGTGGATTGCGGCCCGTGTCATGCTTTTCTCCATGCTGCTCGGATATCCACTCGCTTATTTCCTATCGTTCTACGCGGGAAGGCGGAAAGATCTTCTGTATCAAATGGTCATCATCCCGCTCTGGGTCAGCTATCTTGTGCGCGCCTACGCGTGGAAGACCATTCTAGGTTCCGACGGCGTGCTTAACACGCTGCTTCAATACGTGCACCTGACCAGCCACCCACTCGACTTCCTGCTGTACAGTCCGTTCGCCGTCGTGCTGACCCTCACGCACATCTACACGCCGTTCACGATTCTTCCGATCTATGCCGCGCTCGAGCACATCCCGCGGAATCTGGTGGAAGCCTCCAACGATCTCGGCGCAACCCCGGCACAAACCTTCTGGAAGGTAATCTTTCCTCTCTCGATTCCGGGCGTGGTTGCGGGCGCTACCTTCGCCTTCGTACTCAGCCTCGGCGATTTCCTCGCCCCGCTGTTACTGGGCGGTCCGAGCGGCATCATGATCTCCAACATCGTGGTCAGTCTGTTCGGCGCGGCGTATAACTGGCCGCTGGGCGCCGCCATCTCTCTTGGCATGCTGCTCATCGTCGTGAGCCTACTCTTCCTGTCTGAGCGGCTGGAGAAGAAGTGGAGCTTCTCATGAGTCGCGACCACTCCTCACAAGGACCAGGCTGGCTCCTCCTGCATGCATCGCTGGTCTTCGCATTTCTCTACCTTCCGATCGCGGTCCTTATTCTTTATTCCTTCAACCGCGACGGCGTTGGCGGATTCCCTCCGCAACATCTCACGCTCGACTGGTATCGAACGCTCTTCGCCGATGCAGCCATCTGGGATTCCGTGTTCAATAGCCTGCAGGTCGCACTGGCCGCCATGGGGATATCCCTGGCCTTCGGAATTCCCGCAGCGCTCGCCCTCGATCGCTCCCAGTTTCCCGGCAAAACTCTCTTCCGCCGCATCGTGCTGCTACCCCTGATTCTCCCCGGGATCATCACGGGCCTGTCGCTGCTCATGCTCTTCAATCTGAGTTCCACCAAACTCAGCCTACTCACCATCGTCCTCGGACACGGAACCGCGCTCATCTCTGTGGCCACCACCGAAGTCTTCGCCGGCCTGCAGAAACTCGACCGCGCCCAGGAAGAAGCCTCTCTCGATCTTGGAGCGAACTACTGGCAGACATTCTGGCGCGTCACGGTGCCAAACCTAAAGCTGCCGATCATAGGGGCCGCGCTCCTTATCTTCACGCTCTCGATGGATGAGATCGCCGTCAGCTTCTTCCTCATCGGACGCGACAACACGCTTCCTCTGGAAATCTGGGGACGCCTCCGCCGCGGCATCACGCCCGAAATCAACGCAGTCTCGACGATCATCTTCGTCTTCTCGCTGATCACGATTGTGTTTTGGTATCGCTTGCGCGTCCGCAGTGAAGGCGAACCCGAGGTGGGATTGGAACTTCTGGAGAGCTCAGCCAAGGTGTCTTAGGGTAGTAACGCTCAAGGAGTGATTTCTGCTTGTGCGGCCCGACCTGCATTTGAGCCCAGATAACGGGACTGGCGAAATGCCTGCGGAGTAGTTCCCTTCCAGCGTTTGAAAGCGCGGTGCAGAGCGCTGGGCTCTGAATATCCGAGAAGATAGGAAATCTCCGCGATCGACAGCGAGCGATCGCTGAGATATTTTTCGACCGCTTCCTTTCGCGCTAGTTCAACCAAGGACTGATAAGACAGTCCCTCAGCCGCGAGCTTACGCTGCAGGGTCCTCGGTGTAGTCGCCAGTTCTTTGGCCACGGCATCAATCCGTGTGTCGCCTCCCGCAATTCGCCGGGCAAGCACCCGTCGAACGTCGAAAGGCAATCCTTCGACTGCTGGTAATCGCGCGATCGTTTCGTCGGCCTGCTTCTTCAGCAGGCCCCGGAGAACCGGGTCCCTCCTTCGAAATGGCAATAACCAGCCTTCCCGTCCAATCGCGAGGCCGGTCCAGGAAGCCTCCGCTTTCACTTTGCAATCCAGGATCTTCTCAATCTCGGCGGGGTCATCCGGTTTATGAGCAAAAGCAACGTACTCCGACCGGAATTTTCCCTCCGTTTCAGCCCGCAAATGCATAGCGGTAAGGGCCACGCTGAATTCTGACGAAAGAGAGATATTCCTATCCCAAATCACGACGCGCACGGGATCCTCATCTTCCCGGATCTCGATCTCCGTCGGAGTTCCAACCAACCGAAAATATCGCGCCAGTTGACGCAGTCCGTGACCAACGCTGTCCGAGCTGATGACGAGATAGTCCAGAAGCGGAAATGCGCCGATCGACGTCTGCGTCGCGATCTTCACCCCTAGGTTTGTTGTGGGGCGAGTCCGCATCGCGTATCCGATAAACGCTCCGAACTTTTCGCAGGGGATGCGCGCGTCCGGATCCTCCAGCACCGACTTGCTCAATCCCGCCGCAGCCATCAGTCCATCGGCCCGATACCCCAAGCGCACGAGCGCATCCACAAAAACACGAGCGTCGTTCGAAGGAAACGACGCCCCACCACTATTCGTGGCGTCTTTTGTCAATTGATTGTCGGGAGCTGTCATTGTCCCACTGGCGATCCTGGCCAATCATTCTGACATTCCGGCGAGACGGAAACAAATTTCAGATCGTGGAGGACCACATGATCGCAAAAGATTCCAGAAACAATATGAGGAAAGTAGTCACTATGCAACAAATCGTTGGATCGAAGAGCGTCTCACAAGCAAACGAGTCCCCTTTCGGCTTGAACCACGCTTTGCGGCGGCTATTGCACAAGGCGGCCAAGCCCTCGGCCTGGCTCGGAGGAGGATTGATCGCATTTGTTATTTGCAGCCGCGCCGTAAACTGGGCCGCGGCAGCGATCATAGCGACCGTGTTGTCAACCATGGCATTCGGGCAGAAAGCCTCCATGCCGGTCCTTCCTGCTGTCAACAAGCCAGACGCAGCCATTCTCAAAGTAGCCGAAACCTACCGCAAGGCAGTCGTCGACGGAAATGTTGACGCCGCACTTTCCGTTTACCGCGACGATGCCGTTGAGATGCCTGCGTTTCAAGCCCCGGTCGTCGGCAAGCCGGCGCTTGAGCATTTCTATCGTGGAATGTTCCAGGATCCGGTGAAAGTTTCAGAGTTCACGCTTTCGCCTTCGGAAGCCGCCATCGATGGAAACACCGCCTACGACGTCGGCACGTACACGCGAACGATGTCAGGAGCACCTTCCGGCACGATCCACGCAGTCGGAACGTACGTCGTCATCCTGAAGCGAACCGGCGCGGACTGGAAAGTTGCCTACGCAACTTACACCTGCGATTGTCCCAATGCTATGCAGGCCTCGTCGCTGTCACCAGCGCAGGGACACACTCGCTGAACCGCTGCAACGGGATGCCGCCCGCGAGCGGCATCCCGCTCAAAAATGCTCGATGCGAAATCTTAGGCTTATTCTTAGATACTACTGTCCCGTCTTTTCCGGCACCAGTCCACGGAACTTCAACATCGGCTCGATACTTGGTTCTTCCCCCGCCCACGTCGAATACATGTTCCCGAGTTCCCCCGTATTACCTCGGGAGAGAATCATTCGCCGGAAGCGGTCTCCATTTGCCCGAGTCAGACCCCCGTGAGTTTCGAACCACTGGAACGCGGAGTGATCCAGCATTTCGGCCCAGAGGTACGCATAGTATCCAGCCGCGTAATCGTCCTGCCAGATGTGCGCAAAGTAGCTGGTGCGATATCGCGTGGGCACCGCGTTCAGAAACAAGTGTTTTCTTTTCAGCGCCTCTACTTCGAAATCATCCACTCTCTGCACCGATGCGTCAGGCGGCAGCGTATGCCACTCCATGTCCAGTTCGGCCGCAGCCACGATCTCCGTCAGCGCGTAACCCTGGTTGAACTTTGACGCCTTTTTCACTTTGGCAACCAACGCCTCCGGCATCGGCGCAGCCGTTTGGTAGTGCTTCGCGAAGTGACTGAAGACAGCCGGGTAGCTGGCCCAATTTTCGTTGAACTGCGAAGGAAACTCCACGAAATCGCGCGCCACCTGCGCTCCTGAAATCGTCGGATATGTCGTGTCGGCGAACATTCCGTGAAGCGCGTGTCCAAATTCATGGAACATC
This sequence comes from uncultured Acidobacteriota bacterium, assembly GCA_963801895.1. Lineage (GTDB taxonomy): Bacteria > Acidobacteriota > Terriglobia > Terriglobales > Acidobacteriaceae > Sulfotelmatobacter. Next base: position 450,447 of record CAWDGM010000001.1, read on the forward strand.
GTGAGCACATCGCGGAAACTGAGCAGAGCCGGTTGCCCCGCAGCAGGCTTGGCGAAGTTTGCCACGTTATACACAACCGGCAAGGTGCCCAGCAGTTTCGACTGGTTGACGAAAACATCCATCCAGGCGCCGCCGTTTTTGTTGTCGCGCTTGAAATAATCGCAGTAGAAAAGAGCGAGCTGCTTTCCATTCGTATCGTAGACGTCAAACACGCGAACATCGGGGTGGTATACGGGAATATCGTGCCGCTCTTTGAAGGTGATTCCATATAACTGAGTGGCAGCGTAGAAAACACCGTTTTCTAGTACCTTGTTCAACTCGAAATAGGGCTTGATCTGGTCTTCATCCAGGTCGTATTTCGCCTTCCGCACCTGTTGTGCGTAAAAATCCCAGTCCCATGCTTCAAGCGTAAAACCGCCCCGCTGCTCATCGATCAACGCTTGAATATCTTTTCCCTCGGCAATGGCCTTCGCAGTAGCGCCGGGTACCAGGCTGTCCATGAACTTCACCGCCGCTTCCGGAGTCTTGGCCATCTGGTCCTGCAACTTCCAGGCCCCGAAGTTCGGGAAGCCGAGCAGCTTCGCCTTCTGTGCTCTCACCTGCGCCATGCGAGCGACCGTATCTCGCGTGTCGTTTGGGCCCTCACGCTCGGCCCGATTCCACGAATTCTCGAAAATCGCCCGCCTTGTCGATCGCTGGCTGAATGAACCTAGGTCGGGCTGCTGTGTCGTGTTCTGCAACGGAATGACGTAGCCTTCGACCTTGCGGTCTTGCGCCGCCTGAGCCGCTCCCTTCAGCCTGGTTTCGCTCAGTCCAGCGAGCGCCTTTGTGTCAGTCGTTACGAACGCCGCAGCCTTGGTCGCAGCCAGCAACTTTGTGGTGAACGCCGCAGACAAAGTGGACTCTTCTGCATTCAGCTTTCTCAGTTCAGACTTCTCGTCTTCGGAGAGATTCGCCCCGGCGTGTACGAATTGCTGATAGTAGTACTCCACCAATCGCAGGGACTCCAGATCCAGTTTCAGCGACTCGCGCTGCTTGTAAATTGTCTCTACACGGTGGAAGAGTTTTGCGTCCAGAAAAATGGCGTCACGATGCGCCGCAAATTTGGGCGCTTCGAATTCCTGCAATTTCTCCAACTCCGGACTCAGATTGGCCCCAGTCACCGCGTTGAACACCAACGCGACGCGGTGAAACAATTGCCCCGACCTCTCGAGAGCGACCAAAGTGTTCTCGAAAGTCGGCGGATCGCCATTTTCCGCAATCTGCCGGACTTCCTCCAGATGCTGCGCCATGCCGGCATCGAGCGCCGGTTCATAGTCCCCATCCTTGATTTTGTCGAACGGCGGCGCCTGCAGTGGCAGCGTGCTGGCGGCATAAAACGGGTTGCTCGGACCGAACTGCGCAGGACGAGGTGTGGCTCCGAGCGATGGCGTTTGCGGAACAGCCGCGGCAATGAGAATTCCGGTTTTCAAAATCGTTGTAATCCTTTTCTTAGCTATCCACATTGTTTGCTTCCGTCTTCCGGCGATGATTGTAGTCGAGACGCATTCGCGTTTCACGGCGGATTGCGAATGCAACCGCGTCAGAGCGCACACAACGCCCCGCGAAAGATGCAGGCTTTACCTGCAGTAGCACGCCTCCGACGAGTCACAAACGTCAGATTTCGAGACTGCACGTAGTAAAGTAGTAGTACACAACATTTTTGGAAGGAACCTTCTTGAGTTCAGGTATTCGCAACATCGCCATCATCGCCCACGTGGACCACGGCAAGACCACGCTGGTGGACGCCATGCTGCAACAAAGCGGCACATTCCGCTCCAACGAGCATCATGTCGATCGGGTGATGGACTCCAACGAACTTGAGCGCGAGCGCGGGATCACTATTCTCGCCAAAAACACCGCGATCTTTTATCACGACTTCAAGATCAATATCGTCGACACGCCCGGCCACAGCGACTTCGGCGGCGAAGTCGAGCGTGCTCTCAAAATGGTGGACGGCGTCATGCTGCTCGTCGATGCCAGCGAAGGCCCCCTGCCCCAGACTCGCTACGTCCTCGGCAAGGCCCTGGAAGCCAAGCTGCCGCCCATCGTGGTCATTAACAAGATCGACCGCTCCGACGCCCGACCGCAGGAAGTCCTCAACGAAATTTACGACCTGTTCATCGATCTCGATGCCAAGGAAGATCAGATCGACTTCCCCGTGCTTTACACCAATGCCAAGACCGGCACAGCAACAGATGACATTAAAGGTGGTGGCCAGGACCTGCGCCCATTGTTCGACGCGATTCTGAAGACGACCCCCGCACCCACCGGCGACGTCTCCGGCCCGCTTCAGATCCTCGTCGCCAATCTCGACTACAGCGACTATCTCGGACGCCTCGCCATCGCGCGCGTTTTCAACGGAAAGATGTTCACCGGAGAAGAAGTCGCCATCGCCAAGCTTGACGGCACTCTCCACAAGACCAAGATCACCAAGCTCTTCTCTTTCGCCGGCCTGAAGCGCACTGACATCACCGAGACGGAACTCGGAGACATCGTTGCGGTTGCGGGTGTGGAAGGAATCACCATTGGCGAGACGATCACCGACGCGGAAAATCCTGCTCCGCTGCCACACATCGCAATCGATGAGCCCACTATCGCCATGCTGTTCACCGTCAACACCTCGCCCTTCGCGGGCAAAGACGGACAGTACGTGACCTCGCGCAATCTTCGCGAGCGCCTCGAAAAAGAATTGCTGACCAACGTCTCGCTCCGTGTAGAAGACACAGGCGCCACCGACTCCTTCAAAGTTCTCGGCCGCGGAGAACTTCAGCTATCCATCCTGATTGAGATGATGCGCCGCGAAGGTTACGAACTGATGGTCGGCAAGCCCGAAATCGTCACCAAGCGCATCGATGGCAGGCTGATGGAACCGGTTGAGCATCTCACGATCGACGTACCCGAAGATTTCGTCGGCGTTGTGATGGAGCAACTCGGCTCGCGTAAAGGTGAAGTCACCAACATGCACAACCACGGCTACGGACGCGTCCGCATCGAGTTCCGCGTTCCCAGCCGCGGCCTCATCGGACTTCGCAGCCAGCTTCTCACCGACACACGGGGCACCATCGTCATGAACTCGCTCTTCGATGGATACACCGAGTGGCAGGGGGACATTCCGCACCGCCTCACCGGAGCCCTTATAGCCGATCGCGGAGGAGTTTCGACGGCCTACGCGCTTTGGGGACTTCAAGAACGCGGCGAGCTTTTTGTCGGTCCGGGCATCGAATTGTACGAAGGCATGATCATCGGCGAGAACGCGAAGGATACCGACCTCGACGTAAACGCGGTGCGCGAAAAGAAGCTCACCAACATGCGCGCCTCGACTGCCGACGAAGCCATCCGACTGGTCCCCTTCCGTCCATTGAATCTCGAACAGGCAATCGAGTTCATCGCCGACGACGAATTCGTCGAGGTTACGCCCAAGTCGCTGCGCCTCCGCAAAAAGACCCTGCAAGCGAATCGCCGGAAAAAGAGCTCGATGGTAGTAGTGGAGGAGTCGTGACGACCCGCAACAGTGCGAGACGCAGCCGGACAAAGAGAAGTAGCGCCGGCGTCCCGAAGGCGCCTCGCCTTCGCACCCGAATCACTCACGGCTCCCCATCTCGCGGCGTCCACGGCACAAGAAACTCTTTCCGCATGTTTCTAGTCCCCTGCAGCTGCGGCACCACCTTCTCCGTGGCCGAAAACTACGATCATCAAGGCACCGCCTGGAGCCGCTACCTGACTTGCCCGACCTGCCAGAAGAGACACGACCCCAAGAATCGTTTGCTCCAAATGGGCTTCCATTCCGAAGGCTACTGGGCGGTCGATGAGTGTTGACAGGCGCTTCCGGCACCCGGGTGGTAGCGACATGGATTTGACAAGTCGCTCTCAAGTTATTTGCTATACTGCCCACCGCATTTGACCTGTAGCCAGCTCCGGCACGACTTCGCTAGCGTATTTTCATTTGTCCGCAAGTCATCCGCATCGAGCTCGCACTTTCGACAGCTCAATGCAGAGGAAGACGCGTGAAGAACATCTTTGTAGGGAACCTCAGCTTCAATACCAGCGAGGAAGAACTGCGACAGATTTTTGAAGGATACGGGCAGGTGGATCGCGTTAGCATCATGACCGATCGTGACACGGGTCGCTCCCGCGGTTTCGGATTCGTTGAAATGGCCAGCAATGAAGACGGCGAAAAAGCCATCACTGCGCTGAACGGTTCGCAAGTTGGTGGACGCACGATCAACGTCAACGAAGCTCGGCCTAAGACCGAGCGCGCCGGCGGTGGTGGAGGCGGCGGTGGCCGCGACCGGGGCGACCGCGGAGGCCGTGGCGGCGGTGGTGGTGGTCGCCGCGATCGCTGGTAGCTCTCGCGTCCTTGGCTGATCCTTCGCGAAGCCGCACATACTTTCCGGCGAAGGAACTCACGCGTGCCGACGAACAAGTGCACTACGCCCGCGTTCAGCGTTCTTCATCGGTTTGATGCTCCTTCCGCTCGCATGTAGACTGTTACTCAGCGTGCGCCCGTAGCTCAGCTGGATAGAGCGGTTGCCTCCGGAGCAACAGGTCGGGAGTTCGAATCTCTCCGGGCGCACCAGATCATCTTCCCCTCTCTTCTCGATCATCTGTATCACCCTTTCCTCTCGACCCTCCGCTACTTTCTCTTGTGATACGCTTTTCGGACTGCCGATCTCCATCGCTTCGAATTCATCACCGAAGACGACGAACGATTGGTTGTCTGGTTCCATGAAAACGGCTTCACTCCTCGCAATCGGCGTTCTGACACTGAGCATGGTGTCCGCACCCCTGTCGTCGCAGAACGTCAGCCTTCAACTCATCTCCGATGTCAGCTCGAAAATGCCGACAGGCACTCCCTTCCAGGCCAAGGACAGTTCCGGGCACATCTATCGCGGACACCTCGTGACCCATCACGCGCGCCGCATGATGCGCAACGGTTCCATGATTTTGGTGTTTGATGAAGAGGTGAAGGTGGCCAACAACGATCGCGAAGGCGCGTTTCGTGGAGGCAACAAGATACGCCTGCTTAAACTCGGCGGCTCACTCGCGCTAGCGAAGCTAGCCGACGACTCTGTCGACACTAGCATCGGCGCCACCAAAGCGCGCTACGTAGCCGCCGCAGCAGCCGTCACCTTCCTCCTCTTAATGAAAGGCCAGGAAGCCAAGCTCCACACCGGAGACACTATAGAAGTCTCCCCAGGCCGGTAGAACATAAGACGACGACCGCAGGTCGTAAATGTGGGGACAGCCGCCCCGGCTGTCCGCGGAGCGAAGCTACGCTGTGTTCTCCTGTCCTCATCCTGAGATCGTTCGGCCAGGCACCGAGACTCGCTATCCAACAACCAAGAAGCCAACAGTCGCATCCTTTCTCCATGAACAAGAAAGAAATCGAATCCCCAAAACTCACTGCGCACTTCCTCCTTTGGATCACCGCATTTCTTCTACTGATGTTCGCGCTATTGGCCCATTTCGTCTGGAAGATTTTCTAACCTGAGGAATCGCCTCGAAGCGGAGTAGTAGCGCCGGCGTCCTGCCTGCCTGCTGTCCGAATAAAAAAGCCCTCACGCCCCTCTCCAGGCGTGAAGGCCCATCCAATTTCGGATGTTAGAAACTCCCCCTAAGCGGCCACATCTCTTTCGATCAACTCTTTCTCCGCCTGCAGCCAGTCCTTTAACGCGTAGCCGTCCACGCGGCCTCGCTGCTCGTAGAGCTTGTAGGCGCGTTGTCGAATTTCTTCCTCCTCGTTGCCTACCAGCTCTGTGCCTGATGGTTTCGTGCGAGGTACAACAATTCCAAGAAGCGATTTCATCATGATCGAATATCCTCTTATGTAATGTGGTGGGTCGCGAGCCACGCGACCGGCTATGCCGAGTGATTCCCTGCCCAGAGCCAGTCTCTGCGCACCGAATGAAACAGCAAGTCCTCCTCGACGGTCGTGAATTGAATTCCGCAGCGCGAGCAAGTGAATTCCCACAGGCCCGGGATGCCGTCCGCATTCTCGTTCTCGATGTGATACGTAAAGTTCACTTCGCCGCAGTCGGGCATCGGACAGCTGGCCCCTGCGGCAAAGAATTCATCGATGTTTCTCCATTCGCTCTTCATAGCTGTAGTTGCGCTCCCGGCGCTCTCTCGCGCTTGCGCGCTGGCTGAGCAAAGAATCGGATCCGGTTCAACAACACTCCTTGCTTCCGGTCCACAAGAAGGATGTCGACTTCATCCTCGCCCCCCGGAGAGAAGTCCTTGAGTTGCACAACTCTGACTCCATCCCCTTCGTCGAGGCGCAAGCTCATCGATGTCGAACAGCCGCGACACAACCAGAAGTACTCTCGGTTGATGCCCGAAGAACTCTCGCTCTCGAGCCGAAACAGGATTCCGTTCTCCAGATAGCGAAACGGCTTCAAACATTTCGGATTGGTGCACTTCGCAAGCATATCTTCGCTCCATTCTTTTGAAGAGGAAGGCTGTAGAGCGCCTTCCGTTCCGGTTCCGGAGTCACCCTTGGCGCCGCTGCGGGACGCCGAACACAACTTGGTTAGCGCCCTCTGGGTACCCCCAAGCAAAACGACCCAGCCAAAGGTGACTCCCGATGAAGCGCGCGATGCCGGCGACACTTGAAAAGCACAACGCCGGTCGGCGCTTCTAGTTAGAAACGTCGGGTGCGAATGGAAGAAAGGTTCAGATCAGAAAAGTACAGAGGAGTTTTTGCAGATCGGCACTCGGCAACGACTGAGCGTACGCCACCGGAACCGCAGCTGCGCGCCGCGATTCCGACATTTCAACGTGCCGAAAATTCGCGAGGACCGAGCGGTTCTCGCTTCTGTGAGCAGTCGCCTTGGGGCGCGGTATCGCCGGATGCGACACACCGGCCGGGATGTCAATCTCGTCAAAGCCGCTTTCACAAACATTTGCCGTCGACACAGCGCACAACAGCAGCACGGTGCTAAGAAGGCAAAGCGAGATTGCCCAAAAGGATTTCTTCATACCTGCCAACTAAGCACAGAATAGCGAGTCCCCCGCGCATCGTCAAATGAAGACGAATTAACTTCCGGATAGCCCAACAGATTGCGAGCGTGACTTCCGAATAATTCCTCACAGACTGATCTTGGCCCGGCGGTGCGTTACGCTGCAGCAGGCGGGCCGAACCAGGTGGTTAGAGTGTCATCGAGCCCCAACGGAGTCACGTCTCCCACCCAGACAACATATCCATCGGGTCGAATCAACACAGCTGTGGGAGCGGAGACCTCCCCGAGTACTGGAAGCTCCCACGTACCCACGTATTTGGCGTCGATCAATCGAACGCGATCCTCCCATCGTGCGATGTTGAAGCCACCGGGCTCACCAAAATTGAGGAGCATCGGCCGAGCATGGTGCAGCAGGTTAAAGACCCGCCGCGGGCCGTTGGCGGTGATCAGGTCGAGATCGGGCATGCGGCGGCCGAGCAGCGGGTGTCCCTCGCCCAAGTCGTAGTGGATACCCAGTCCGGACATCATGGCGGCGTACTGTTTGCGGGGTTCGTCCATATGAAGAAACTCGGAGACGACTTCGGATGCTGCCTTGGAGCGATCATCAGGGCGGAGGAGCGCAACTTGCGCCAGTGAGTTCCGCAGAACCTGGGCGGCGACCGGGTGCCGCTCGGACTGATAGGTATTCAACATGCATTCGGGCGAGATTCCCTTGACCACCTGGGCCAGCTTCCATCCCAGGTTCACCGCATCCTGTACACCCAGATTGAGGCCTTGTCCGCCCGCCGGATAATGGATGTGGGCGGCGTCGCCCGCGAGCAGGACCCGCCTGTCGCGATAGGCGGCGGCCTGGCGCGCCGCATCGGTGAACCGGGAGATCCAGTTGGGACTGTGGACCCCGTAGTCGGTGCCGTACACGGCGATGAGCGCCTCGCTGAGATCGTGCAGAGTGGGTTCGGCCGCGGCTCCGACCTGCCGTTCGGTCACCATGACTCGTATCGGGCCCCTATCCATGTAGACCACCTTGCCGTCGCGGATCTCGTACTCCTCCCTGCCGAAGGAATGGACGCCAAGGACAGTGCGGTGAATGCCCAATTCCGGCGTCTCCGTCATCTCGACCTCGGCGATTATGTGGCTGATTGTTGGATCCCACCCTGTGAAAGCGATGCCGGCTACCTTACGGACTACACTGCGCCCGCCATCGCACCCGACGAGATATTGGGCGCGCAGCGACTCGCCGTTGGACAACTCGACGTCGACACCGGTGTCGTCCTGCGCGAAGCCGACCACCTCTCGTTCGCGATAAATCGGTATGTCCAGCTCTTCGATCCAGCCGGCCAAGATGCGCTCGAAGTGCTTCTGCCAGAGGGCAAGCCCATAGTTGTGCCGTGTCGGAAAATCGCTGATGTCCAGCCGGATGTGGGCGAACCCCGCGACCTGCATCGTTTGTCCCTTGGAGAGGAACCGATCCGCGATTCCACGTTGATCGAGAACCTCGATGGTGCGCGACTGCAATCCGCCTGCCCGCGAGCCGGCGAGATCCTGATTGGCTCGCCGCTCGACAATCGCGACGTCAACTTTCGCCAACGTCAACTCGCCCGCCAACATCAGCCCGGTCGGACCTCCTCCGGCAATCACCACCGCATGCTCGGTCATCGCCACGCTCCGATCTTGACGAGCGGCAAGCTGACACCTGCCAGCAGCGCCGCGAATACCATCGGTTCGACGTGCCCGCGCGACCCGTACTTTGACAACGACATACGCATTTTGTGCCTCCGAAATTCCGTAAATCTGACTTCGAAGGGGCGATTATGGAGCACGACTCGGGTCTTGCCGCAAGCCCTCCAGAGCGCGATATACTGGAGGTGGCAGGAAGGGGTATTCTCCTTTCGCTCCCCTGGTTTTTTTCTCTGTGGACCGGACGAACTCCACAACAAGCCCCAGCCGCTCCCGTTTGCCTTCGAAATACCTGTGTCCGCAAAGCAGCCTGAACATGCGCGATCCACAGCCCCGATGTGACATCTGACCTTGACCCCCGACTTGCAAAGAGCAGATCATGGTCAAGGCGGAAGCGGTACGGGCGAGTGTCACTCGAAGCGAGCTAAGTGCTTGTCGCTCAAGATTTTGCCCACAAGTTCTTGAGCGCCATAGATTATTTCGCGAATTCCCGCTAACTTGAAGATTCTCTTAGACCCCGAGGGGGGAGGGGGATACCTCGATTGAATGACATTTCCCGAAACGGAATTCGTCAAAAGAGCTTTCTGCCGAAGATTCAGAACTAGATTTTCTAGGGATTTCCACACGTCCTCACACCAGTGAACGAATGAATTACGACGCGATCCTAGTAGTTTCCTTCGGCGGTCCTGAATCGAGAGAAGACGTCATCCCTTTTCTCGAGAATGTGCTGCGCGGCAGAAACGTTCCCCGTGAACGCATGCTCGCCGTCGCTGAACACTACTATCACTTCGAAGGCAAAAGCCCGATCAATCAGCAGACGCGCGAGTTGATCTCCACGCTCAAGTCGGAACTCGAACAGCACGGACCGAACCTGCCGGTCTATTGGGGAAATCGGAACTGGCACCCGATGCTCGCCGACACAGTGCGGCAGATGCAGCAGGACGGCATCAAGAGATCGCTGGCCTTCGTCACGTCAGCGTACAGTTCGTACTCCGGATGTCGACAATACCGTGAGGACATCGCGCGCGCCCGTGCCGAAGTCGGAGCTGCTGCACCAGAGATCGACAAGATCCGTGCGTTCTTCAATCATCCCGGATTCATCGATGCGACCGAGCAGCGCCTGCGCGATGCGATCGCTGGACTTCCAGCAGGCGCGAAAGAAAATATTCAGATCGTCTGCGTCGCACACAGCATTCCCATGTCGATGGCAAACACATCGGACTATGTGAAGCAACTGGAAGAGGTGCGAAAGATCATTTCGGTACGTGTTGGCATCGCGAATCATGCGCTGGTCTATCAGAGCCGCAGCGGAGTTCCCGGTCAGCCTTGGCTTGAGCCCGACATTCTCGACTACTTGCGCGAAGTGAAGCAGCGGAATCTGGCGAGCGCTGTGGTCATCGCCCCGATCAGCTTCATCTCCGATCACATGGAAGTGCTGTATGACCTCGATATCGAGGCGAAACAACTTTGCGAATCACTGGCCTTGCCGACAGCGCGCGCAAAGACAGTCGGTGTCCATCCGAAATTCATAGCTATGATTCGCGACCTGATTCTTGAGAGGACAGAAAATCAGGAACGCCGCGCGCTCGGATCGCTCGGCCCGCGCCACGATATCTGCGAAGAAAATTGCTGTCCCGCGCCGCAACGGCCCGTTCGGCCGCAGCCGCACTCATAGATAGAACTTTTTATGTGGAAAGAAGTGGTGAGTCAGCGCGTGACAGGTTGCGTTGCCTGATTCTCGTAGTCCGTCGCCTTCGGTCGTCCTTCGACGAGGCACATCGTATCCAGGATCGTCTTCACGACGGGGTCATCGCCGACCGCAGTGTTCAGCATGATGTGATAAAGAGAGCGAGTCGGCCAGTCCGCGTTGAAATAATGTTTCACGTAAGCCATACGTTCTCGGTCAATGGTATCCACGAGTTCTTCGGCTTCCGAGTTGGGATGACCCTCGGCAACCACGCGGCGAAGCTTTTCTGCCCTCGGAGCATAGAGAAAAACGTGGAAGGCCTCGGGATGCTCTCGCAGGAAGTAAGGAGCGCCGCGTCCAACAATGACGGCATTTCCTTCCCGGCCGATCTTGTCCATGATTTCCTGCATCATCTCCACCATGCAGTCGGTGTCGAAGATCTTGCCGCTGATCGCAGTGCTGCGCTCGTAACTCCCGCGCCAAAAGACTTTTGAGAGACGATGAAGGGGACTGTCCATACGCTCATCGCAACGCTTCACTGCGGAAGGATGAACGTTTGCGATCCGGGCGATTTCTTCGGTCAGAAGATGATCCCAGAGTTTCCAACCTAGCTGTTCGGCGAGCTTAGCTCCAATCGCTGCGCCCCCACAACCGTACTCACGTTCGATGGTGACCACGCGGAACATGGCTTTCGCCTAGTGTACCGCCATTCCACCGCCCGGTTTGGATTTTTTGATAAAGAAGACCATCGGCACCATGAGCAGGATGGCAATCCCTAGAAACCAGAAACAATCCATATACGCCAGCATGGTCGACTGACGGATCAAGGCCCCCTGGATGATGGCGTAAGGCACGGCTGACGTTCCCGGAGGACCGCCTCCATGCGACTGCACCATTTGTCCAAGCGCCTTCAGCCGTGCCTGGAACGCCGGACTACTTGCGTTCAAGTGGCTGGCGAGAAAGTTCTGATGAAACTGTCCCCGGCGATCAAGCAAGGTTGTGACCACGGAAATCCCTACGCTGCCTCCGATATTGCGGGCCAGGTTCATTAAGCCTGATGCGGCATTGTTCTTCTCCCTCGGCAGGAATGCGTACGCCGCCGTGTTGATCGGAACAAACAGGAACGCCATTCCCACAGCTTGAATCGCGCGCGCTGTCGCCACAGTCTTGAAATCGATGCCGAGATCAAACCCCGTCATGTGAAATAGAGAGAACGAAAGGACTACCAGGCCAAACAAAAGAAGCCAGCGCGGCGTGTAGCGGGAGAGCAAGAATCCGACGAGCGGAAGCAAGATGATGATCGCGAAGCCGCCGGGCATCAGCGCCAGGCCCGCCTTCTGAGCGGTATAGCCAAGCATCGTCTGCGTGAACAGCGGCAGCAGCAACGTACTGCCCAGCAGGGCGAAGCCGAGCATGAACATCAGCATGTTTGAGATGCCGAAGGTTCGGTCCCGGAACAGATGCAGGTCGATGATCGGGTCTTTATGCCTCCACTCCCAGATGATCACAAAGATCAGCGATGCGACACAGACGAGCGTCAGAATCGTGATGAAGTGCGACTCGAACCAGTCTTCGCGCTGTCCCTTATCGAGGACGATCTGCAAAGTTCCCAACCCAAGCGCGACAAATCCCAAGCCGACGTAGTCAATGCTGGTTTCGCTCCACTTCCGGCGACGGAAATACGGAGGATCCTGAATCAGCCTCGAGGTAAGCAGCAGCGAAAGGATTCCGACGGGAATATTGATAAAGAAAATCCAGCGCCAACTGAAGTTGTCGGTGATCCAGCCGCCAAGAGTCGGGCCAATGGCAGGAGCTGTAACAACCGCCATTCCGTAGACTGCGAAGGCCATGCCGCGTTTTGCGGGAGCGAAAGTATCGGCCAGAATTGCCTGTTCACTCGGCTGTAGTCCGCCTCCGCCCGCACCTTGCAGAATGCGGCAGATGATGAGCACGGCCAGGTTCGGAGCGAGCCCGCAAAGGAAAGAGCTGATCGTGAACAAGGCCACGCAGCCCATGTAAAAGTTCTTGCGGCCTACGATCGAGGAGAGCCAGCCGCTCAGCGGAAGAACGATGGCATTCGATACAAGATAAGAGGTGAGAACCCAGGTGCTTTCGTCCTGGCCAGCGGACAAGCTGCCCGCTATATGAGGAAGAGCGACGTTGGCAATCGAGGTATCGAGCACCTCCATAAACGTCGCCAACGTAACTGCGAGTGCGATGATCCAGGGATTTACCGCCGGTGGCGCCGCGGCTTGATCCATGGTTGCGGCGCCAGCACTCATTCGCGAATTCCGACCTTGGGTGTAACCGACATTCCGGGACGCAGCTGATGATCGTTGTTCTCTCCGGAGTCGAGCACAATCTTCACGGGAATGCGCTGCACAACCTTCACGTAGTTACCGGTTGCGTTCTCGGGCGGTAAGAGGCTGAAGCGCGCTCCGCTGGCTCCCGCAATGCTTTCGACTTTTCCTTTGTATTCCCGTCCGTTGGAATCTGCTTCGACAGTGACACGCTGTCCAACCTTCATATTGCGCAGCTGAGTTTCTTTAAAGTTGGCGGTAATCCAGATGTCGTCGAGAGGGATGATCTTCATCAGCTCTTGTCCGGGAGCAACGTTTTGCCCAACTTCCACGGTGCGATTGCTTACGATGCCATTTACCGGTGCGACGATCTTGGTGTATTGCAGATTGAGCTGGGTTTGATCGAGGTCGGCTTTCTTGCGCTGCGCTTCCGCCAGAGCCGAATCGGCCTTGGCGCGGATAATTTGCATCTGCTTGGGAGCCGTGTTCGCCTGCCGGAAGTTCGCCTGAGCTTGGGCCAGTTTTGCTTCCGCCTGCGTGACCTGTTGCTTGGCTGCATCAGAACTGGCGCGCGCAGCGTCAACTCCGGCCGCGCTGGCCCGGGATGCGGCAATCGCCTGGTCATATTGCTGCTGCGAGATCTCCTGCTTATCGACTAGTTGCTTGTAACGAGCAAGATCATTTTGGGCTTTTACATTGTTGGCTTCCGCCTGCTGCAACTGGCTCTGGCTTGCCTGATACTGCTGCTTCGCGACTTGGATTCCTGCGCGAGCACTGTTGACATCAGCCTCGCTGGCAAAGATCTCGCTGCTTGTGTTCACGGACGTAATGGGAACATTCACTCCGGCCGCGACTGCTGCGGCCTGAGCGTCGGCGAAGTCCGCCTTGGCGCGCTCAAAAGCAATTTGATAATCCGCAGGATCGATCTCGACCAGAACGGTGCCCGCGGTTACGTACTGATTGTCCTGAACGTTGAGCTTGACGACGTGACCAGATATGCGCGCGCTGATCGAGTTAATGTGACCGTCGACCTGCGCATCATCGGTTGATTCATAGCTGGTGAAATAACGGTAGGCGAAGAATCCGACAACCAGCAGGACCACGACGGCAATTACGATCGCAATGCGGAAGCCGGAACTCTTGGTGCGCGAAGGACGAGTGTGATAGTCCTTTTCGGTCGCCGGCAAAGCTTTCGTTGGGGTTCCCTGATTGTCGCCGGCCGTTTTCGCAGCCGTTGAAGGCGGGCTCTGCGTTGTCGTTTGCTCCATACGCTATTGATTGCCTTTCAGATATCGCCTGACGCCCTGCTCGGCATCGCCGATGGAGTACGCCAGTTCGACTTTCGCGAGATTATGAGCGTAAAGACTTTGAATAAAACTCTCGTGGGCTCCGGCGACGGCTTCTTGCGCCTGCACCACTTCCAGATTGTCAGCTACCCCCGCGGAGAACCGGTCTTGTGACTGGGAGAGCGCCTGTTCAGCAAGTTCTACGGAACTGCGAGCGACTTCAACTTGTTCCGCGGCAGCATTCAAGTCCAGCAAGGCGGTGCGTACCTCGTAATCGATTCGGCCGCGGAGATCGCCTAGTTGCGCGCGAAGTTGCTTCAATTGCGAATCCGCTTCGAGCACATCCGCGTGGACCCGGTTGCCGGCCCAGATCGGAATGTTTATTCCTCCGGTCACCTGCCATGTGCCGTTGGACTGACTTGGTGTGACCCCGATGTCGCCGATGTTGGCGTCGACACTGAGCGTCGGATAGCGCCCGGCCGAGGCAGCGCGCTTCGAAAGCTCGGCTCCTCGAACCTGTGCTATCGCAGCCTGATAATCGGCTCGGGAACTGTAGGCGCGCTGCAAATAAATTTCCAGCGATTGTGGAGTCAGCGCCTGGTAAGGAGCCTTTTCCGTGAGTACAAACTGCTGCCCCGGCGCCAAGCCGATGATGCGCGCCACGGTCAAGGTCAGCTTCGCAAGGTCATTGCGGGCGACGATCAATTGCTGCTGCCGCGTCTGAAGCTCAACTTGAGATCGCAGCGCGTCGATCGCGGGAGTTAAACCGGCTTTGAGTTGGTCGGAGGCTTTGTCGTACAACGCCTTCCCGCTCGTAACCTGCGCTTCGGTCGTTTCGACCCGCGCTGCGGCGGCGATCGCTTGAAGGTAGGCATTGCCAACCGACAGCACGACCATTTCGCGCGCGTCTTTATATGTCAGTTGAGCTGCCTTCAGATTTTGCAGCGACGCCCGTTCCTGTTCGAGGTACTTGAAGTTGAAGATCGACTGGCTTAACGAAAGGCGCGCGTCGAAGTAATTAAATGCGGGCGTGACACGCGGAACACTGCTCAAGTTCGATCCGGGAGCGCTCAATAGAGGGAACAGCTTGTTGAACCCTAGAGCTGCAAGGCTCTGGTTTTGAACATTCTCGATGACATGCGCCCCGATGTTCGGAAGAAGTTCGCTAAGTTCGCGCCAGCGTTGGCCGCGCGCGCTCTCAGTGCGGTCATTTGCGAGAAGCAACCCCAGGTTATTGCGCAGTCCTCTGTCAATGGCTTCCTTGAAATCGATTTGAAGCACGCCCGGGGTGATTTTTTCCTCAGGAGCGCTGCCCTGAAAAGGGCTTTGAGAGCCGGGGAGAGACACACCCGGGGTTCCGGAAGCTCCGCTAGTGGATTGTGCCAGCAGGCTTGGCAGTGCGAAACAGCTAAGGATGAAAGCAAAAACAGCAACTACAAACACTTTCCATGAACGTTGCATTCTTGATCTTGGGATCGCCCAGCAGCAGAGTTCAAAAGGCTGAACGTCCTTCCCGTCCTATAGCATAACTCGTTTGATTCGATTCATTTATTGGACTTTGCGATGCAAACGATTGTGGCTTTCACGTGCGGCAATGATGGTCACAACGGAGATTGTCATAATCGCTGAGGCCTTGGAAATACAGAGGAATGCTCAGATCAACGTTTGGCACGGACCGGCAGAATACATTCGGGGCCTACACCATAATTGTTGCGACAGCGACGCGGGGTCATCTGCCTGCAACGCCATAGTCCGACGCCAATTCATTGCGGGCTTTGCCCGCAACCCCGGACGAATGCGTCCGGGGCTACATGATCCCTAGTGACTTAGGTCATCTTGCCTGCAGGAGTCTGCTCCTTCAATCTAGGTAAGCGGCGGAAACCCGAGAATGGCGAGAGAACGGACTGCATGAGCGCGGCAACAGGAACTGACTGGACTCGAATATTGTCTGACCCTGACCTGGTTCGCCAGGTGGGGAAGTTGCTTCAAGCGTACCGGGAAGCTCCGGCAGATAAGCGAGAAGAAGCCCTGCTTTCAGCGATGCGCGAGATCAAGGCAGGCTCCGCAAGTTCGTCGAAACCGTCCGACGGCAAAGCCAGTCCGCAGCCCGTTCCAATCCCCACTCCAGCCTCGGCGACACCTCCTTTTGAGCCCGATCTTTTCAGCCCAAACTGGGGCAGCGATCGTCGCCGACATCCGCGTATCAAGTGTTTCGTAGCCGTTGAACTGCGGGTAGACGAATCGAGCACTCCAATCTGGGGAAATCTTTCCAATACGAGTGCGGGGGGATGCCTGGTGGAGACGGCCAATCCCGTGAAGCCCGGAGCCAAAGTAGAAGTTGGCCTTTGGGTGCCAAACGGAAAGATCTGGGTGAAGGGCTTCGCCCTCAGCGGCGTGGTGGCGCGCAGCGGTCCCGCAAGCGGAATCCGCGTGCGGTTCGATGGCATGCCTCCGGCAGAGCGCGATAGCCTGCGCCAGTTCTTGAAATTCGTGCAGGACACCACGCGGGCATCTCACAGCGAGAGCAGCTACATCCAACTCCTGAAGTAGATCGATTCCCCTATTTACGCCACTTTTTCACCGCAACGCAATCCATGCGTTCGTGGAAATTGATACACTTTCTGCTTATTGAACCCTTTCTCCAGCCTGAAACTCTAAATTAAGAGATTGGGAAAAGCCGGTTGCTAGTGAATTGTCCGGCTGAGGAGCAGATCTTGTATGGTCGCCAGTGATCAGGTTTTAGCCACCGGGGCGCAGTTGGACACGCTATCCATCAACACGATTCGTACTCTAGCGATCGACGCCGTTCAGCAGGCGAACTCGGGACACCCGGGCGCGCCAATGGCGTTGGCGCCAGTGGCGTACTGTTTGTGGCAGCGCTTCCTGCGTTACGATCCCGCCGATCCAACCTGGCTAAATCGCGACCGCTTCGTTCTATCGAATGGACACGCGTCCATGCTCTTGTACGCAATGTTGCACCTTGCCGAGGTGCGCCAGGTCGACGAGCACGGGAACGTGACCAAGGACCTCGCAGTCTCGATGGATGACATCAAACACTTCCGCCAGTTGGGCAGCCGAACACCGGGTCATCCGGAATCCCACATCACATCCGGGGTCGAAACGACGACGGGGCCTCTCGGCCAGGGAATCGGCAACAGCGTTGGAATGGCGATCGCGGGCAAGTGGCAGGCGGCGAACTTCAATCGTGCTGGCCTGGAAATTCTCGACTTCAATGTGTACGCGATGTGTTCGGACGGCGATCTGATGGAAGGGATCGGAGGAGAGGCAGCCTCTCTGGCCGGACACCTGAAACTTTCTAATCTCTGCTGGATGTACGACAACAACAGGATCACGCTGGATGGTCCCGCGAACTGGTCGTTCAGCGAAGACGTCGCCACGCGCTTCATCGGCTACGGCTGGAATGTGACTCGCGTTTCCGATGCGAACGATTTGGAGATGCTGGCGCGGGCATTCGAGATTTTCAAGAAGACGACGGACCGCCCGACGCTCATCATCATCGACAGCCACATCGGATACGGTTCGCCCCACAAGCAGGACTCCAACTCTTCACACGGAGAACCGCTGGGCGAGGACGAAGTGAAGCTGGTGAAGAAGTTCTATGGATGGCCGGAAGATGCGAAGTTCCTGATACCCGATGGCGTACGGGAGAGTTTTCGAGATGGCATTGGCAAGCGCGGCCGCGAACTGCGCTCGCAATGGTCGAAAGTGTTCGGGGAATATTCGAAGGAATGTCCGGATCTCGCTGAGCGCTTGAGCCAGATGCAGCATCATGAATTGCCCTCGGGATGGGACAAGAATCTGCCGACGTTTCCTGCCGATGCGAAGGGTGTGGCCACGCGAGAAAGTTCGGGCAAGGTGCTGAACGCTCTGGCGCAAAATATTCCGTGGCTTGTTGGCGGATCGGCGGACTTGGCGACTTCAAATAAGACGACGTTGAAGTTCGACGGCGCGGGTGATTTCAAAGCGGGGAATTATGCCGGACGCAATCTGCACTTCGGCGTGCGCGAACACGCTATGGGCGCTGCCGTGAATGGCATGAATATCT
The DNA here is from genome assembly GCA_963801895.1 of uncultured Acidobacteriota bacterium. GTDB lineage: Bacteria > Acidobacteriota > Terriglobia > Terriglobales > Acidobacteriaceae > Sulfotelmatobacter. The sequence goes on from CAWDGM010000001.1 coordinate 468,464, forward strand.
CCGGGTTGCGCGCGTTTGGCGCGACATTCTTCAACTTCAGCGACTACATGCGTGCGAGCATAAGGCTGGCTGCATTAATGCAGCTTCCTTCGATATTCGTGTACACGCATGACTCGATCGGAGTTGGCGAGGACGGTCCGACGCATCAGCCGATCGAACAACTGGCATCGCTGCGAGCCATGCCGAATCTGATCGTGTTGCGTCCCGGGGATGCGAATGAAGTTGTGGAGGCGTGGAAGGTGATCGCGAACCTGCAACATTCGCCAGCCGCCCTCATTCTGACGCGACAGAATCTGCCCACACTGGATCGAACGAAATATGCCGCGGCTTCCGGCGTGGCGAAAGGCGCTTACGTGCTCGCTGACGCAGAAGGTGGAAAGCCGGAGTTGATCCTGATCGGAACTGGAAGCGAGCTTTCACTGTGCGTGGACGCGTACGAGAAGCTCAAGGCAGAAGGCATCAAGGCGCGAGTCGTCAGCATGCCTTCCTGGGAGCTTTTCGACAAGCAGGATGCGGCTTACAAGAAGAGCGTACTTCCTCCAGAAGTGACAGCGCGAGTTTCCGTCGAGATGGCTGCAACCTTCGGTTGGGAGCGTCACACGGGCAGCAAAGGACGGAATATCGGGATGCATCGCTTCGGCGCGTCGGCTCCCCTGAAAGATCTTTTGAAGTATTTTGGCTTCACCGTTGACAAAGTTATTGAGGAAGCGCACGCCGTCTTAGGGAAGTAAGCCTTTCTTCGACCAGATTGCGCTTCGGACCCCTGTAAGTTCGGTTGTACCGTTCGCGAAGGGATTGTCATCCAACAGATATTGGAGGTTTTCATGCAGCCCACTGGAGTTCTGGAAAAATCGAAAGCGACGAAAAATCCGTTGCAGGAATTATTGAGTTATGGGCAGTCGATGTGGCTCGACTACATCCGGCGCGACCTGTTCACGTCCGGAAAATTGAAGCAGATGATCGAGAGCGATGGATTGCGGGGAATGACCTCGAATCCGGCGATTTTCGAGAAGGCAATTGCCGATAGTTCGCTCTATGACGATGTGCTGAAGTCGCTGGCAAGCCGCAAGGATCTCGACGCGACGGGCCGCTTTGAGCAACTCGCGATCAAAGATATCCAGGACGCGGCGGACGCTCTGCTTCCCGTTTATAAGGATTCAAATTTTCACGATGGCTACGTGAGCCTGGAAGTCTCGCCGTACCTGGCGCGCAAGACGCAGGAGACGATGGACGAGGCGCGGCGACTGTGGAAGGCGGTGCAGCGCGAGAACGTAATGATCAAAGTTCCGGGCACAGCCGAAGGTCTGCCCGCGATCCAGCAATTGATCGGTGAAGGCATCAACATCAACATCACGCTGCTGTTCGCGCAGGAAGTTTACGTAAAGGTCGCTGAGGCTTATATCGCCGGCCTGGAAGATCTGGCAAAGCGCGGAGGCAATTTGAAGAAGATGGCGAGCGTTGCCAGTTTCTTCATCAGCCGCATCGATTCGCTTGTCGACTCCATGCTGGAGGACAAGATCAAGAATTCCACGGACGCCAAGCAGAAGGAGCTCTTCAAGAGCCTGCTGGGGAAAGTAGCGATCGCGAATGGGAAGCTGACCTATCAGCGCTATCAGCAGATTTTCAGCGGAGCGCGATGGGAAAAACTGGCAGCCAAAGGGGCGCAGACACAGCGCGTGCTCTGGGCCAGCACCAGCACCAAAAATCCGAACTATCGCGACGTCATCTATGTCGAAGAACTGATCGGCAAGGACACGGTCAACACGATGCCTCCGGCGACCATCGACGCTTTCCGTGATCATGGAAAGTTGCGAAACAGCTTGACCGAAGATGTCCCAGGAGCACAGAAAGTCATGGACGAGCTGGGACGCGCGGGAATTTCCATCAAGGAAGTTACCGATAAGCTGACTAACGATGGTGTGAAGTTGTTCGCGGACGCCTTCGACAAATTACTGGCGGCGGTAGAGAAAAACACGCCGAAAGGATAGAACGTGAGCCGATTGAAGACGTCCCTCCCCGAATCGCTGGCGACAGCGGTGAAAGCGACGATTGCCGACTGGCAGTCAGGCGGGAAAGTGAAGCGTCTATGGGATCGTGATGCAAGCCTGTGGACCGGAAGCGACGAAGCGAACTGGCTGGGATGGCTCGACATCGTCGAAGAGCAAATAGCCCAGCAAGATCAACTGCAGAAGCTTGCAAAAGAGGTTCACACGCGGGGCTTCGAGCATGTATTGCTGCTGGGCATGGGCGGATCGAGCCTGTGTCCAGAGGTACTGCGGATGACCTTTGGGAGAATTCCGCAGTTCCCAACCCTCCACGTCCTGGACTCCACCGATCCCGCGCAAGTGAAGTTTTTTGAGCACCAGATCGACATCGCCAAAACCCTGTTCATAGTTTCCAGTAAGTCTGGCAGCACTCTCGAACCCAACATCTTCAAGCAGTATTTCTTCGAGCGCACGAAACAGACCGTGGGCGCTACAAAAGCGGGCAGCCATTTCATCGCGATCACCGATCCGGGATCGAAGATGCAACAGGTGGCCGAAGGCGATCATTTCCTGCACATATTTTTCGGACGTCCTTCGATCGGCGGGCGCTACTCGGCGCTATCGAATTTCGGCATGGTACCCGCAGCGGTGATGGGGCTGGATACGAAGAAGTTCCTGAGCCGCGCTGCGGAGATGGTCCGGGCATGCGGTCCGAGCGCGAGCGTAGAGGAAAATCCGGGAGCGGCTTTGGGAATCATTCTTGGAACGGCAGCAAAAGCGGGCCGCGACAAGGTGACGATCATTACTTCTCCGGGAATTTCTGATTTGGGTGCATGGCTTGAACAGCTGATTGCAGAGTCCACGGGAAAGATCGGTAAAGGCATTATCCCCGTCGATCGCGAGACGCTTACTTCTCCGGATATTTACGGCAGTGACCGCATTTTCGTTTATATGCGGCTGGAGACTGGCATCGATCAGGGCCAGGAAGAGAAAGTGGCCGCACTCGAGAAGACCGGACAGCCGGTGGTTCGAATCACGATGGCAGACACGTACGATCTCGGCGCGGAATTCTTTCGCTGGGAGATCGCCACCGCCGTTGCCGGAGCCATCATCGGGATTAATGCTTTCAACCAACCCGATGTTGAGGCCAGCAAGATCGCAACTCGGAATTTGACCTCGGAATATGAAAAGAATGGGTCGCTTCCGGCAGAAAAGCCGGTTGTCGAAGACGGTGGGGTCAAACTTTACACCGACGAGAAGAATGCCGCCGAACTTGCGAAGGCTGCGGGAAGTGACAAGACCCTTGGCGGATATCTCAAGGCACATCTGAGCCGCATCAAGGCGGGAGACTATTTCGCCGTGCTCGGTTACATCCAGATGAATGCGGAACACGAGCGCAGTTTGCAAACCGTGCGACAGGCCATTCGCGACAAGAAACACGTGGCTACGTGCCTGGGATTTGGTCCGCGATTTCTGCACTCCACGGGACAGGCGTACAAGGGCGGTCCGAATACCGGAGTGTTTCTGCAAATTACCTGCGATGACGCGGTGGAATTGCCGGTGCCGGGACAGAAATATACCTTTGGCGTCGTAAAGGCAGCTCAGGCTCGCGGTGACTTCCAAGTACTCGCAGAGCGAGGACGTCGGGCACTGCGTGTGCACTTGGGCAGCAACTTGAAAGCCGGTCTGGCAGTTCTGGAAGCCGCAGTGCAGAAGGCTATCTGACACCTTAAACATCCACTGCGACGGCAGGACGCCTTCGCTAATGCCGGCGCGACGCCGGCGCTACGATACCGCTAGGAGCAAGACATGCAATTAGGAATGGTGGGACTCGGCCGCATGGGCGCCAATATGACACGGCGGCTGATGCGCGGCGGGCATTCTCTTGTGGTCTCTGATCTCAGCCCGGATGCCGTAAAACAGTTGGGCACCGAGGGCGCAACCGGATCATCTTCGCTCGAAGACCTGATCAGTAAACTGAAAGCACCGCGAGCGGTATGGATCATGGTGCCCGCGGGCGGTCCGACAGAAGCGACGGTGCAGAAACTCGCGCAGCACTTGGAGTCGGGAGACGCTATCATCGACGGCGGAAATTCCTACTTCAAGGATGACGTGCGACGCGCCAATGAACTGAAGGGCAAGGGCATCCACTATGTGGATGTGGGAACCAGCGGCGGAGTATGGGGGCTCGAGCGCGGTTACTGCATGATGATCGGCGGCGCCAAGGAAGCAGTTCAGCGGCTCGATCCAATCTTCAAGACGCTTGCGCCCGGCAAAGGCGACATTCCGCGAACTCCTGGTAGAGAAAAACTCGGTGGAACCGCGGAAGATGGATACATTCATTGCGGGCCTCCGGGGTCCGGGCACTTCGTGAAAATGGTTCACAACGGGATCGAATACGGAATCATGCAGGCCTATGCCGAGGGGTTCGACATCTTCAAGAACGCGACCAGCAAGGACCTGCCCGAAGATATGCGTTACGATCTCAACTTGCCGGATATCGCCGAGGTTTGGAGGCGAGGCAGCGTGGTGAGTTCGTGGCTGCTGGACCTCACCGCCATGGCGCTGACGGAGAATCCCACACTCTCTGAGTATGAGGGTTTCGTGCAGGACTCCGGCGAAGGCCGTTGGACTATTCAGGCGGCGCTCGAGGAGGCGGTCCCCGCCGACGTACTTACCGCAGCGCTCTATGTGCGCTTCCGTTCCCGGCAGCAACACACATTTGCCGAGAAGATGCTATCCGCGATGCGACAGAAGTTTGGCGGCCACATCGAAGCGGGCACCGGCAAAACGAAAAAGACGGCTTAATCCGGATCATTTCGTTCTACAGAAGGAAGTCGACTCATGGCTGAATTGGCTGAACAACCTAAGGTGGCAGCGCCGCCTCGCATCGGCAAGCAGGGCGACCCGTGTGTGATGGTTATCTTCGGGGCTGCGGGAGATTTGACCGGCCGGATGTTGATTCCGGCGCTGTACAACCTAGCCCGCGCTGGACTGCTTTCCCGGGAATTTGCGGTGCTGGGCGTGGCACGCGCGCAGTTGTCCGATGACGACTTTCGAAAACGCGTCTACGAAGATATCAAAGCCTACTGCGGCGAATGCGTCGACGACGAATTGTGGGGATGGTTCGCCCAGCGCTTCTACTACATTGCCGGGGACTTTAACGACAAGGCCTTATATTCGAAGCTCAAAGATTCGCTGACCAAAATCGATCAGGATCACTCGACCCATCAGAACTTTTTCTACTACATGGCGGTAGCTCCGAATTTTTTTGGTCCGATCGTACAAAATCTTTCCGATACGGGGTTGATGGACCAGAGCAACAATCACTGGCGCCGCGTGGTGATCGAAAAACCTTTTGGGCACGATCTGGAATCGGCCAAGGCACTGAACCAGCAACTGTTGAAAGTCGCTGACGAAAAACAGATCTACCGCATCGATCATTACCTCGGCAAAGAAACTGTCCAGAACATCATGGCATTCCGGTTCGCGAACGGAATCTTCGAGCCCGTCTGGAACCGGCGTTATATCGATCACGTGCAGATATCGGTGGCCGAGACCGTGGGCGTGGAAGGGCGCGGCAGCTACTTCGATACCGCAGGCACGCTGCGAGACATGGTGCCCAACCACATCATGCAGCTGATCAGCTTGACAGCGATGGAGCCACCGATTTCGTTCGACGCAAACGCCGTTCGTGACGAGCAAGCCAAGATTCTGCACGCGATCCAACCCATGAGCGACGAGGAAGTCCTGAGCCGCACGGTTCGCGGACAGTACGGTGACGGCACAGAAGAGGGAAAGCGGGTCGCCTCTTATCGTTCGGAAAAGGACGTGCCGCCGGATTCCCGCACCGAAACTTTTGTGGCGATGAAGCTGTCGATCGACAACTGGCGGTGGGCCGATGTCCCCTTCTACCTCCGAACGGGAAAGCGCATGCCGGTGCGTAATACGCATATCGTGATACAGTTTCGGCGAGCGCCTTTTGTTCTTTTCCGTGACACCCCAGTCGAACATCTCATGCCCAACCAACTCGTCCTGCACATCCAGCCTGAGGAAGGAATTTCGCTGCAATTCGCTGCGAAGGTGCCGGGCCCAGTGATGCGGCTGGGCACGGTCGACATGAATTTTGAATATCAGGAGTATTTCGGAAAACAGCCCAGCACCGGGTACGAACGGCTGTTGCATGATTGCATGATTGGCGACCAAACCTTGTTTCAACGCGCGGATATGGTAGAGGCAGGCTGGTCGGTGGTCAATCCGGTACTCGATCTCTGGAAGGCGCTGCCGCCGAGAAATTTCCCCAACTACGCATCTGGTACCTGGGGACCGAAGGAGGCCGACGAACTTCTCGAACGCGACGGCCGCCGCTGGAGGAATTTCGAGAAATGATTCTGGCCGGCGATATTGGTGGGACCAATGCCAGGCTGGCTTATTTTCAATCCCAGAATGGGCATCTTCAGCTCGTTTCGGAACGAGTCTTTCCCAGCCGCGAACACAGCGAGTTGGGAGAAATTGTCAGCCAATTTCTAAAAGATTCTGGGACCCGTCCGGACGCGGCTTGCTTCGGGATCGCGGGCCCCGTCAGAAACGGGCGCGTCGAAACATCGAACTTGCCCTGGGTAATCGAACAGGCCCGGCTTGCCAAGCAGATTCAACTCCCCGCCACACTTTTGATCAACGATCTCGAAGCCAGTGCTTGGGGAATCGGCGCCCTCGCACCGGCCGACCTGGTTCCCCTCAATAAGGTGACCGGCCCGGTTGTCGGAAACCAGGCGGTCGTTGCTCCCGGAACAGGTCTTGGTGAGGCCGGATTGTTTTGGGACGGAACGCGACATCATGTCTTTGCCTGCGAGGGTGGGCATACGGACTTCGCCCCACAGAACGATGTACAGATCGAGCTGCTGCGGTTTCTGAAGGCGCGATTTGGGCACGTCAGCTATGAGCGAATCCTTTCGGGCCCGGGACTGGTCAACGTTTACGATTTCCTGCGTGACAGTAATCCGGCCTCTGAATCGCCCGCGTTAGCGAACGCGATGCAGAAGGGCGACGCTGCCGCTGAGATTTCGAAGGCCGCCTTGGGCGGTGACACCTTGGCAGGAAGCGCGCTGGATTTGTGGGTGGATGTGTACGGAGCGGAAGCTTCGAATCTCGCGCTCAAGATCATGTCGACGGGTGGACTGTTTCTGGCTGGGGGCATCTCTCCGAAGATCCTCTCCAAGCTCAAATCGCCCGCGTTCATGAAGGCGTTTCTCGACAAGGGACGGATGGCTCCATTAATCGAGGCGATGCCGGTGTGCGTTGTCATGAATGAGAAAGCCGGGCTATTGGGAGCTGCGCGATGCGCGGCAGTCCGCGGAGGCAAAGGGTGATGTCAATCCTTGGCTAGCTCCGTCCAAATTCGAATTCTCACTACCCCGCAGGAGCTGTTTGACGCAGCCGCCGAGGAAGTAGTACGCGCCGCTAACGAGGCCGTCAACGAACGGGGCAAGTTCACGATCGCGCTCTCGGGTGGATCCACTCCCAAGAGCCTGTTCAATCTGCTGGCAACCAATGCGCGCGCCACTCTGCCTTGGGATCGCATGTACTTTTTCTGGGGAGATGAGCGGCATGTTCCCCCCACCGATCCTGACAGCAACTACCGGATGGCGGACGAGACCATGCTGTCGAAAATCCCGGTTCCTGCCACGAACGTGTTTCGCGTCGAGGCCGAAAATCCGAGTGCCGAAGGGGCCGCCGATGCTTACGAGAAGACCTTGAGAAAGTTCTTCCAACTGGAGGCCGGCGACTTGCCGAGATTCGATCTGATTCTATTGGGCATGGGTCCCGACGGACATACCGCTTCCCTGTTTCCCGGTACGGCGGCCTTGCAGGAGAAGAAACGTCTCGTGGTGGCCAACTGGGTCGAGAAGTTAAAAACTCACCGGCTCTCATTCACTCTGCCCGTACTGAACGCGGGACGGAGTGTCGCGTTCCTGGTAAGCGGCATGGACAAAGCGACGATGCTTAAAACTGTTCTGGAAGAAGATGTTCCTGCCGAGCAATATCCAGCAAAGCTTGTGAAGCCGAGTGATGGGAAGCTGATGTGGCTCGTCGACCGGGCCGCCGCCAGCGCTCTTTCCAACAAGGGTCAAAATCCCAGCTAGAAGCGTCTCCACTCGGCGTGGCAACTGTAGGGGCGTGCTCCGCTCAAGCCGAGCTCCCGACATTCGTTTTCTGACTCTCGCTAGACCGATCGCTCGCTGCTTCTCACGGCGGACGGCTGGATCGACACCGCCGCGCAGAGTAGGAACTCTCGGCAACACCCAAATTCTGGGGCACGACACGGGCACTGCGAAATCGTGCAAAAAGGTATTGCTTCCTCCTTGACAATAAAAGTTGTCAATGCTAGCCTCTCGTCGTGCTTGACATCCAGGTCATCGATGATCCCGCAGCGGCAATGGTGGCTTTGGAGCCCATGCGGAGCCGACTCCTCTCCGAACTAGTCGTGCCCGCCTCGGCGGCGACGTTGGCCACTCGGGTTGGGCTGGCTCGGCAGAAAGTCAACTATCACCTGCACGGACTGGAGGCGCACGGTCTGGTTCGGCTCGCCGAGGAACGCAAGTGGGGCGGGCTGACGGAACGTCTGCTCGTGGCGACCGCCGCGTCCTACGTCGTTTCGCCGAGCGCTATGGGGCCGGTCGCCGCAGATCCCAATCGGGAATTCGATAGGCTGTCCGCGAGCTATCTCATCGCCCTGGGTGCACGGGTCGTGCGTGAGGTGGGCGATCTGGTTCGTCGCGCCAAAGAGGCAGGCAAACGCCTTGCGACCTTGGCGGTGGATACCGAGGTTCGCTTCCGGTCGGCGACAGATCGGGCGGCTTTCAGCAACGAACTCACCGAGGCCATCACGAAACTGGTTGCAAAGTACCACGATGAAACCGCCCCCGGCGGACGGGCGCATCGACTGGTGATCGTGGCGCACCCTCTGCCGCAAAAATCCGATCCCAAGGAGCCATCATGAGCGTGAAGAAAGAAGCTTCCGGACGCCGTTCAGTCCAGGTCGAAGTCGAGGTCCCCGGCACGCCGGAGGAAGTTTGGCAGGCTATCGCCACCGGGCCGGGCATTTCGTCCTGGTTCGTGCCGACTGAATTCGAGGAGCGCGACGGGAAGCCCGTTGCGGTGACGTTGAACTTCGGCCCGGGCATGGAGTCTCGTTCGGCCGTAACCGCGTGGGATCCGCCACGGCGGTTTGCAGCCGAGGCCAATGGCTGGATGCCTGGCTCGCCACCCATCGGTGACGAATGGACGGTGGAAGCGCGCGGCGGAGGCATCTGCGTTGTGCGGGTGGTGCATAGCCTCTTCGCCAGCACGGACGACTGGGACAACCAGCTCGAAGGTACCGAATCCGGCTGGCCTGGCTTCTTCCGCATCCTGCGTATGTACCTCACGCACTTCCGCGGCGAACGCTCCGCGATGATGCAGTGGATGGCCCCCGCGGCCGGAACGGAAGCGGAGGCATGGGACACGCTGACCGAGGCATTGGGGCTGAAAGGCGTGAGCACCGGGCAGCGTTGGGCCGCGCCGCCGGGAGTCCCCGCTCTGGGCGGCGTGGTGGAGCACGTCAGCCAAAGTCCGTACAACGCACTGCTGCGCCTAGATAAGCCGGGGCCGGGCGCCGCCGCGCTTGGCGCCGTCAACTGCGGGGGCCCAATTATGGTCACGCTCAGCTTTTACCTCTACGGCGATCAGGCGGCGGAGACAGTCGCCCGCGAGACTCCACGCTGGCAAGCGTGGATTCAAGAACGCTTTCCGATGCCGTCGGAGACGGGCAAGGGCGAGAGTGAATGATCGCTAGATTATGGGAATGCGCGCCGCGCCCCGTCGTTGGGCTCGCTGTTGATTCCCTCCCGATACTCGGGGAGCGTCCGGGGATTGGATGGTATCTGTGACGAACCGGGTGGCGGTGCAAGTGGACATCATCGCGGCGCGGCTAGGGCGTGGACGATGTCGAAGGCGTTTCTGTTAGCGCGAGGCACTCAGTGCGCGGTGGCGGGTGCTACTTAGATTGAAGAAAGCGTCTAGTTGCGCCAACCAGCGATTTCCTTCAATCCTTTGCCCCTTGCGTGCTCGAACAGCCGCACCTTGTGGCGCGAATGCTCGAACTCGTGGATGTCGGCCCACACTTCAGCCTGCCATCCCTTTTCGTGTGCGGAGGATTCTCCACAGGTCGCACATCGCGTGTGAAGAGTGATGGGGACCACCTCCACTCCGATCGGCGTGGCACCCGGCAATTCCACGAAAATACACCGGACCTCCTGGATTTCTTCGTTGACTCCGAGCAGGTGCTCGTAGCGCAAGAGGTATCCAAAACCCAGTTTTCGGGCTTCTACTTCGGCCTCTTCACGAGTGTGAAACGGGCCATACTCCGCCCGCAGTTGTTCGGTAGAGTCGCACGCCATCCAGAAGGTTTCTTTGTAGGCCATCGCTGGGTTCGCCCCGGGTTGCGAAGCCAGCTCGTGGCAGCGTGAGCCGGCGCACGCGATGGTGCAATTGGATAGCCGACCTGTTGCCCAATGACCTCATTCAGCCGGAAAGACTTACGCCACCATTCACAGCTTGCAGTTTCGACCGGCGGCAAACTTTTGCAGAAATTCAACTTAGCGGTGCATTCCTCCTTGGGTTGGGCGATCCGCTGAGGGCTTTACCCACATGCCGGAGTGCGCAAGATCTTGCTGACTCCGACGGACTGCGCTAGTCGGCTCCAATGGCCTGTCCGAAATCCGCAGTCACTTCGTCGGATTCCGGCCATCTCTTACCGCCATGGCCGGCGACGTACATCGCCAGTTCGAGGCGGCTCCAGACACCAAGCTTGTCGAAGATGCTGCGGAGATGGTTCTTGATAACCTGCTCGGTCGTTCCCTGAAGCTTTCCGATCTCGCGGTTGGTTAAGCCCTCCCACACGAGAATTGCGATCTGGATTTCTTTCGCCGTAAGACGCTCGCGGGGTGTCATGACTGTGCCTCCTCGCGGTTGACGACTGCGATGGCAAGCTTCACGCGTTTGCGTCCCTCACGAATACCGGCGCGGAGAAACAGAGTGCGCAGGTGCTGCTTCACGGTGCGCGGACTGATTTTGAGCTGACCTGCGATTTCCTTGTTGCTGCAGCCTTGCACCAACAGGTTCAAGACTTGCTGGTCCCGAGGCGTAACCTTTACTTCACCCAGATCGATCATGATTCCTCCTTCGTATGAGTACTGCTGATCCGGATGATGCACTCTTTTCGCCATTTCTTCGTCGTCCGACGACTGCAAGACAAGTCCCTAAGGCTCTAGCACTTGAGGGCTTGCCTTCTGGTTTTCAGGCTGCTTTCAGACTTTCGGGTTAGGCTGGGATGGTTCCGAAGTGGAACTGGGTGCGGATCTCGATGACCGAGAATGCCAGCAAATTGCGTGCAGAAGTGCACACAGCGTCGAGGCCCTAGCGGCGTACAGTGGTTTCGATTGGTTTTGTTCCGCTCGCAAACGCTCAACGAGCAAGCACTTCTGCCAAAGTCGGATCACGGGTGCCTGCAGGAATGGAATCGGCGAGTGTCCGTTGCAGACACGGTAAGGAGTAGAAATGTACCAGTCCCATAAGTGGCTACGACGCGTGGCGTGCCTTTCCATTTTGGTGCTGACGAGTGCACTCCCGAATTTTGCACAGGTTGCAGCTGCTCCGCAGACGGCAGGTGCACCTATAACCATCACCTTCCAGGACGCGTTGCAGCGCGCTCGCGCTAATGATCCACAATTCCGCTCGGCCCTGACCGACGTTGGCCTCGCGCGTGAGGATCGCGTACAAGCCCGCGCCGGACTGCTGCCCGACGTCAACTACAACAATTCTTTTCTGTACACCCAGGGCACCGGGTCAAACGCAGCGACTTGCCAGAACACACCTGCCGGTTGTCCAGGGTTTCGATTCGTCGCCAACAATGGCGTCCACGAGTACATCAGCCAGGCGAATATGCACGAGAGCGTGTCGCTGACGAACTACGCGGACTATCGGCGTTCGTCGGCCGCACTGGCGCAAGCGCGCGCAAAAGCAGAAATCGCAACGCGTGGCCTGGTTGTAACGGTGACGCAAGCCTATTACGGCCTGGTGGTGGCACAGCGTGTCTATGCCACGGCGCAGAGAGCCTCGACAGAAGCTGCACGATTCCTAGATATCAGCCAGAAATTGGAACGCGGCGGCGAGGTGGCGCGGGCAGACGTCATCAAGGCGACCCTGCAGGCACAACAACAGCAACGCGATCTTCAGGAAGCGCAGACCGCGATGGACCGTAGCCGCCTTGATCTCGCCGTGTTGTTGTTTCCAGATTTTAACCAGGACTTCACGGTGGTAGACGATCTGCAAACCGTCGAGCCACTTCCCACGTTTGCGGAAGTAGAAGGTTCCGGCAAGAAGAACAATCCAGACTTGCGCGCGGCGCTGTCAGCTTTCGAGGCGGCCCAACACGACGTCACTGCTGCGTGGGGAGGACTGCTGCCAACATTGAGCGTGGACTATTTCTACGGGATCGATGCCAATCAGTTCGCTATCAAGACGGACGGGATTCGAAATCTCGGATACTCGGGAGTGGCGACCTTGCAGATTCCCATCTTCAGTTGGGGCGCAGATCGGAGCAAGCTAAAGCAGGCCAAGTTGAAGAGGGATCAAGCGCAGGTTGAGCTGACTTTCGCCCAGCGCCAGCTGCTGGCGCACCTTCGCCAGTTCTACAGCGAAGCGGAAACGGCGCGCTCGGCACTGAGTTCTCTGGAGTCCTCGGCGGAGATGGCAGCTGAGAGCTTGCGGCTGACGACTTTGCGTTATCAAGCCGGAGAGTCTACCGTGCTCGAAGTGGTCGATGCACAGAATACGATGACACTAGCCCGTAACGCGTATGACGAAGGACAGTCCCGCTATCGACTCGCGATCGCGAACCTGCAAACCCTCACGGGGAACTTCTGAGGAATGACACGAACCGGATTGTGGTCCCCTCGAGGAACGAACTGTAAGAATTGCAAGGTCTGGCGAAGCGACGTCATCGGCGCCGGAATTCTAGCGATCGGCGTGGCAGTGTTATTTTCCGGTTGCTCGTCGGAAAAGACCGATCCGGAACCGACCGTCGCCGTGCAGGTCTTCGCACTCGAGAAGACGAGCATTGAACGCGAGATCACTACACAAGCGATCCTATTTCCCAAGCAGCAGGCGGCGATTGTGCCGAAGGTCAGTGCTCCTGTCCAGAAGTTCCTGGTGAAGCGGGGAGATCGCGTAGGCGCTGGTCAACTCCTCGCCGTTCTCGAGAACCGCGATCTTTCGGCCGCAGCCCAAGACACGAAGGGCGCGTACGACCAGGCGCAAGCGTCGTACGAGACCACCACCGCTGCCAGCCTGCCGGAAGAGATTCGCAAGGCGGAAGCCGACGCGCAGCAGGCGCAACAAACGCTTGATGCGCAGGAGAAAGTTTTCGAGAGCCGCCAACAGCTCTTCGAACAGGGCGCTCTTCCCCGCAAAGAGCTCGATCAATCCCGAGTGGATGTGACGCAGGCTCGCAATCAGAACGCGATCACAAAGAAACACCTGGAAGCGTTGCAGGCAGTCGGAAAGGCGCAGGAGCTTAAGGCAGCAAGAGGCCAACTGGAATCGGCCCAGGGAAAGTATCTAGGCGCACAAGCGCAATTGAGCTATTCGGAAATCCGCAGCCCCATCACGGGCGTCATCACCGATCGTCCCCTTTATCCGGGTGAGATGGCGGCCGCTGGCACGCCATTGCTAACGGTGATGGATATATCCACGGTCATCGCAAAGGCCCACATTCCGCAGACCGATGCGGCCTTCCTGCGAGTCGGCGACAAAGGCACAATGACTGTGCCTGGAATTGACACGCCGGTGGAAGGCAAAATCACCGTGGTCAGCCCTGCTCTCGACGTGAACAGCACGACCGTGGAAATCTGGTTCGAGTCGAAAAATGCAAAGCAAGCGTTAAAGCCTGGAACCAGCGTTCAACTTTCCGTGACGGCGCAGACCGTCAAAGACGCGCTCGTCATTCCGGCGAATGCTGTTCTGACTGCGCCGGACGGCGCTACCTCGGTGATGCAGGCCGGATCTGACGGGCGGGCTCACAAGAAGGCTGTGAAGCTCGGCATTCGCAATGGCGACGACGTACAAGTTGTCGATGGAATGGGAGAAGGCGACAAAGTAATTTCCAGCGGTGCGTACGGACTGCCCGACAACACCAAGATCACGATCGAGAAACCTGAAGCTCCTGAGGGAGACAAGCACGAGTAGGCCGCCCATGGACCCCACTTTCGGAGCTTCGGCGTGAATTCTCCAAAATCCGGACAAACAGAACGGAACTGGATCGCGCAACATTCCCGCTCGTTGATCTTCCTGATCCTCACGCTGGCTCTGCTCGGGGCTTATCTCGCGTTCACGATTCCGATATCCGTCTTCCCTTCCACAAATTTTCCGCGCGTGCTGATCGGCGTAGACAACGGCGTCATGCCCATCGACCAGATGATGGTGACAGTCACGCGTCCAATTGAGGAAGCGGTCAATAGCGTTCCCGGTCTGGCCAGCATTCGCTCCGTGACCAGCCGGGGCTCGGCGGAAGTCGACCTTTATTTCAGCTGGGACGTCGACATGTTTCAGACGTTGCAGTACGTCAATGCGGCGATATCGCGCGTGCAACCCGAACTTCCCTCGACGGCGAAGGTGGAGGCTCACCGTCTGACGTTTGCGGCGTTCCCTGTAATCGGGTACAGCCTGACCTCAGACACAACTTCGCAGACGAGTTTGTGGGAGATGGCCACGTACGAGATGAAGCCCCGCCTGAACCGCCTGGACGGCGTTTCGACCGTGATTGTGCAGGGCGGGCAAGAGCCAGAGTTCCTGGTCACGCCGGATCCCGCGAAACTGCTTCTTACCAGCATTACTGTCACCGACATCCTTGATGCGGTGAGACGCACCAACCTGGTGGATTCTCCGGGCCTACTGGAACGGAATCATCAACTGTTCCTTGGACTGGTCAACGGGCAAGTGCGGAGCGTCGCGGATATTCGAGACGCTGTCGTCAAAAGTAATCCGTCGGGAGTACCAGTTCGAATTGGAGACATCGCGGAGGTTTCGACCGGAGTAAAGCCGATTTATACGGTCGTCACGGCGAACGGAAAGCCGGCAGTGCTGCTGAACATCAATCGGCAGCCCGACGGCAACACGGTGCAAGTGGCGAACGAAGTCCACGATGAAATTGAGCGGATCCGGAAGACGTTGCCACCGGGCATCAATATCCAACCGTTTTACGACCAGTCGATTATCGTCAACGAATCGATCAAGAGCGTGCGCGACGCAATCCTGCTGGGACTAGTTCTGGCATCGATCATTCTTGTTGTCTTCCTCCGTGATTGGGGAACTTCCCTAGTAGCGGCCCTCGTCATTCCGGTCACGGTGCTGTCTACGTTTATCGCCTTGAAGATCATGGGGCAGACATTCAACCTGATGACGCTCGGCGGTCTGGCCGCAGCAGTGGGCCTGGTCATCGATGACGCGATTGTTGTGGTTGAAAACATCGTCCTCCACCGTGATCTTGGGCAAAGCCGGCTTGGCGCGATTCAAAGCGCCCTGAAAGAAATTACGGTTCCTCTCGTCGGGTCGACGATCACTCCGATAGTCGTGTTCGTTCCATTGATCTCGATCACAGGCGTGACTGGCGTCTTCTTCCGCGCTCTTGCGATCACGATGTCAATATCCCTTCTCACCTCGCTGGCCTTGGCGCTCTCGTGGACGCCCATCCTAAGCCAGTGGTTTATCAAGCGGGGAGCCGTCACCAGTGAATCGAATAGCGGTGAAAAGAGTGTTGAGGCCGATGCAACAGAAGATCCGGATGCAATGGCCGCGGCCGAAGAGAAACATCTGAGCGGTTTCTTTTTACGCATCGTCAACTTTCACGGGGTCTGGCTTCGTCGCGCGCTCGAGCGGCCTTGGCTTCTGGTGATCTCGGGAGCTGCGCTGGTCCTCCTCTCGTACGTTTGCTACTCGTTTTCCGGATCGGACCTGTTGCCGGAGATGGATGAGGGCGGATTCGTCGTCGACTACATCATGCCGGCTGGAAGTTCCCTGGCAGAAACGAATCGCGTGGTTGGACACGTGGAGCAGATGCTGCGCGAAGTACCGGAAGTGGAAAGCACATCGCGGCGAACCGGCTTGCAACTGGGTCTCGCCGCCGTCACCGAAGCCAATACCGGCGACATTCTTGTGAAGCTGAAAGACAAGCGCAGCCGGGGCATCGACGAGATCATTGCCGACGTGCGAGCTGACATCAAGAACGCGGAACCTGGGCTCGATGTTGAATTCATCCAAGTGTTGCAGGATATGATCGGCGATCTCACCTCGGCGCCCGAACCGATCCAGATCAAACTGTTCTCGCAGGATCCGAAACAACTGGAAGAGTGGGCTCCCAAGGTCGCGGAGTCCATCAGCAAGATCAAAGGAGTCGTCGATGTTCTGGATGGAATCGACAATGCGATCAGTGGCCCGGCAGTGACGTTTCAGGTCGATCCCAGCATAGCGGCCCGCGCCGGATTTTCCGTGGAGGAAGTGGCACTCGATGCGTCCGCAATTCTGGAAGGCGAGCCAGCTCCCACTCCGGTGGTCACCAACGATCGCGCCTACCTTCTGCGAGTACGCTTTCCCGCAGCGAACCGGGCATCGCTTGAGGCGATGAAAGACACGCTGCTAGTCAGCGGTACTGGTCACACGGCAACGCTGGGCACGCTGGCCACGATCGTCGAGAATCCCGGACAGACCGAAATTCGTCGCGAAAATCTGCAACGCGATGTTGCTGTGACAGCGCGCCTGGAGGGAAGGAGCCTGGGCAGCGGAATGTCCGACGTACAAAAAGCTATCAAGGACCTGAGGATTCCCTCCGGCATCCGAGTCGAGTACGGAGGCACATACGCAGAGCAGCAGCGCTCGTTCCACGATCTGGTACTGGTTTTAGTGTTTGCGGTTCTTCTCCTGTTCATGGTTCTACTTTTTGAATTTGGCACCTTTGCTGCTCCCGCCGCCATTCTCGCTTCGGCGCTGCTTTCAACCTCCGGTGTGTTTATTGCGCTTTTGATCACGCGCACGACGTTCAATATTTCGTCCTTCATGGGCTTGATCATGGTGATCGGGATTGTGGCCAAGAATGGAATTCTGCTGCTGGATGCCGATCAGAGGTTGCGGCACACAGGGATGAGCGCCGAAGAAGCAATGCTGCAGGCCGCACGGCGGAGGCTGCGACCCATCGTGATGACGGCTCTTGCCACCATCGCGGGAATGCTCCCGCTCGCATTTGCCTTAGGCGCGGGATCTCAAATGCTGCAACCGCTCGCCATTGCGGTGATCGGCGGCGTTACGATTTCCATGGTCTTGTCCCTGGTAATCACGCCGGCGGCGCATTTCTACCTGAGCGACAAAGACGGCCCCAAGACCGGGGCGGCCACACAGGAGTAGAAAGTTCCCGGCCGGTTGCAGATCTATGCAGAGTACTGGTGTTACCGCCAGCGGTTACCAAAGTTGAGTGCGTGAGCCATTACATGGTTTTCGGTGGGAAAACACCTCTCGCAAAATTTGGGGTTCGGCAGTAAACTACTGAAAAGAATTGGGGTTCATTCATATGAGTAGCCCCTCACACCCATCCCCCAATAGGTTCACTTGCTCCTGCGCAGGCACGTCACGTCGCTCTATGATGGAGTGGCACTTGCAATAGAATAGGTGCATCTGGCAGAAGCCGGATTGCGTGCCGTAAGGACGGCTTCTACGAGTGGAAAACGGAATCGTGTCCGAGGAACGAAATAAACCAGTTCTCGACGAGCAGACACTCGCCAAGCTGCTGGAAGCGGCGTATGTTCTGCAGGAACACAATCGTGAAGTGCGCGAACTCGAGCTGGACCTCGACCTCAAACGCGCGCAAATCGAAGCGGAAGAAAAGAAAAAGTCTGCCGCGTCCTCTACGCAAAAAACTTCAAAGCCTCGCGAATCCGAGGCTGCCGGCCAAGGCGACTACACCTTCACCCTGGCACAGATTGTCGCCACGCAACATCAGATTCAGATTCGCCATCTCGATTTCGACAAGGCGATGGCTCTCATTGCCGAAAGAGTCATCGAAATCGCACGAGCCAGCGGCGCGGCGATCGGAATCCTCGACGGAAACAAGATTCGCTATCGCGCGGTCGCCGGATCGCAGACGCTGAAAGCGGGCGCAGAAATTCCTCTGGAGAAGGCCCTTTGCCTGCCCTGCATTCGCAACGGCCAGGTCTTTCGTTGCGGCGATGTCGATCCTGAATTTCTCATCGATTCGCAGGAGTGCCGGCGACGCGGCATCCAGTCACTGATTGCTGTCCCCATCTTCCACGAGGGCGAAGTTGCCGGGGGACTGGAACTCTATTACCCGACTCAAAACGGTTTCAGCGAGCAGGAGATTCACACCGGGCAATTGATGGCCGGCCTCGTCACCGAGGCGTTAGCGCGAGACGAAGAGATGACGTGGAAGCAGTCTCTGGCCAACGAACGCGCCGTCATGCTGGAAGCGCTAGAGAAACTGAAACCGAATCTCTCCGCGATGGTCGACCCTGCGGTACCGACGCAACCCGCGTTTAAGTCATCGTCCTTCGAATCCGCCTCCTACACCTGCGCGAAATGCGGTAACAAGTTGATGAATGGAGAACAGTTCTGCGGACAGTGCGGGGCTCCGCGAACCAGCGGTGCAGTGCCGACTCCAGCCATCCACGAAACGTTCGGCGGTGAAAACCTCTCTGATCGTGTGATGCCGGAATTGGAGACTTCCAATTTCCTGCACTCCGATGTTCCGCATTCCAGTGTTCGACCTGGCACCGAGTCCGAAGAATCGCTTCCGGAGTCTCTGGAAGACGAATTTCCCGATCTGTTTGGTGTTCCCAAGGCTCCGGCCGCAGAGCGTGTTGTCGCAAAAGAGGTGATCACAGCGCCTCTAGATCCGCAGCCGAATTTGATGAAGGGCGAACTAGAGCAGGAACCTGTTCTGGAACCCACCTTCGAAGCGGAACAGAACGACTCAGTTGAGCAATCGGAAGCGCTCGCGTTGGCCAAGGTAGAAAAGCCAGACGATTGGAGTTCTGCTGCGTCTGCGCGTGATTTTCTGGAACAGGTTGCCGAGGCACAACAGAAGAGCGGGTTAGCGCGATTCTGGGATGCACGCCGCGGCGACATCTATCTGGCTGTCGCCGTCCTTCTGGTGGCCTGCGTCATCCGTTGGGGCATCTGGTCAAACCATCCGGTCAGCGCCACGTCGGGTCCCAATCCAGCACCTACCAAGAATCACAAGGTTGAGCCCGACGCCGATCTCTCTGCGTTCGATCGCATGATGATTTCGCTTGGGCTGGCGCAGGCGCCCGAACCGCCCGAGGACAAAGGGAATCCATCGATTCGCGTGTGGGTCGATCTGAAGACTGCGCTTTACTACTGCCCAGGGACCGATCTTTACGGCAAGACTCCGAAGGGCAAATACTCGACCCAGCGCGACGCGCAACTGGATCAGTACGAACCTGCCTACCGCAAAGCCTGCGAATAAGTTTCTGCTGCCATCCACTGATCCTGATTGTTCTGGTCCCTCTGCTTACTCGGAAGAGCCCTTTCGGTTGACAACCTCCAGCGAGCGGAGTGCAATCATACGTATCAGCAGGTCGGCCATACCAGTTTCAACCAGGATTGTTTGCAGCGCGCCAGGAACATTCCTCGGATCTCGATATGCATGAACAATTAATTCCGGAAGAGACCGTCATCCGTTGCCACGCTTGCGGCCGGGAAAACCCTGCGTCGCACAGGTTCTGTGGCGTGTGTGGAGCCACGCTCGAAGCCGATGGCGACTCGCAAAGCGAAGGATCGGAGGAAGACCTAGAAGCGGGTTCCTCGAATCGAGAGCGGCAAGATCGAGAACAAAAAAGGCGCGAATATCAGCCGGAGGCATTTGAGACTTCGATTTCGAATCCGGATGAGCTATCGCTGTTTCGAAGCTTCCGCCCCAAAGCAACAAGTTCCGAAGATGACTGGGGCAACGAGCCGAGCCACCGTCGCCGTATATATATCGGCATGGTTTTGGCAGTGATTATCGGGGGCTTGGGATACATGGCTTGGCGGAAGGCACAGAGCAGTTCGCAGAATTCGCCAGCACCCGCGCCGCCGTCCGTCGCTTCCAATCAACCGGCTGCTGCAGCGGCTCCAACGCGTCCCACCGAATCGGGCAGCGAAGCCACAAAGCCTGCCGTCACGAACCATTCGGCGAAAGCTCAGCCGGAGAAACCGAAATCTGCCGAACCATCGACTGCTTTGCCCGGGACCAGGAACGAGAAGCCCAAGGCCGCGCAAGTTCCGCCCGCGCCCGAACAGTCAGCTGCACCAGCGGCTGTGGACAACGGCTCAGAAGAGCTCGCGGTTGCGCAACGCTATCTCGGCGACTCGAGTGGCCGAGGGCGCGACAGCGCCGAGGCGGCGAAATGGCTGTGGAAGTCAATCGCCAAGCACAATTCTCAAGCAACGATATTGCTTGCCGATCTGTACTTGAAAGGTGACGGCGTTTCCAAAAATTGCGATCAAGCTCGAGTACTTTTGGACTCGGCAGCGCGCAAGGGCATTGCGGCTGCCGGAGAGCGACTTCGCAATCTACAAGCTTTCGGTTGCCAGTAACTGGAATGCGCTTATGCGTTCTGTATGCTGGCTGGCGGAAACGGCGTCACTTCGCCTCGACGCGAGTCGAACACTTACTGAGCAGCGAGCATGGAAGGGCCACGACGAGACTCATACCACAGGGCGAGTTCAACGCGGTTCCAAAGCCCGAGCTTGTCATAAATCACACGTAAGTAGTTCTTCACCACGTGCTCGGTGGTTCCAATCGCTTCAGCGACTTCTTTATTTTTCAGGCCTTCGGCAACAAGTTCGATGACCCGGTGTTCACGTTCATTGGGGATACGGTTCCCATAGCGTCCACTTGCAGACATGCTTGCCTCCGGTACAACAGGGTCGCGAGTTTGACTCGCTTAATACCGCCGGTGATTCCAAAACGCAGGAACAAGCGGTTGAAATGTGCTTTGACGGTTCTTCTCGCCATCTTCAACTGGCTGGCGATTTCGGCATTATCACAGCCTTGCAAAAGCAGTTCGACGATCTGCTGTTCACGCGGACCGAGCCGAACGGTCTGCTCCTTCATTCCTATCTCCCCCTCTGGATTAGTTTCGCCTTGGCCCGATGAGGCGGTAGGCTGACCTTTCCTGAATCCATAGCATCCACAATGCCACTTTCGGCTTTTGGAAGTCTGTGACGGCGAAACATGCTTTTCCACAGGCACTTGCAAATGGACGGCAACCCTACAGGAAACGGAAAAGGGCCAAATCTCGGCCCGAAATTGCCGCTATTTCGGCGGTCGACGCCGCTAAATCGTGCGTAGACACAGGCTCAACGGGATGTTGGTCCTCATGCCTTTCTCTCGGCATCTGCCCAGATGCGCCCTGTTGTGTCTTCAGAGAAGATATTCTCTATTGCGCGCGGCTATAAGTTTGAGGCCAGGGATGAGAGCGGAGTCGAACAGTTTGAGGTGAACACCTTAGACGAAACTTCCCGCGCATGCGGAGGTGATGGGAACAAATTACACGATTTGCCTGAGATTTCCCGGACTTACACCTGAATTCTGGAAACAAAAGACCCGTTTCCCCGACCCTCGATCGAGAAATTTTCTAGATTCAGAGGGCATACTTTTTCATGAGATGGCGAAACGAGCGATAGGAAATCCCGAGCACGTCGGCGGCCTTCGTCTGCACACCGCCGCATTGATTGAGTGCATTTTGTAGCAGCGAGCGTTCGATGCCTGCCACATAATTTTCCATTCCTATGCCTTGCGGAAGCGAGAGATCGGATCCGACTTGCGGCAGACCGGAACTTTCCGCGCCAGCGGCAGCCGCTCGCGCTTTCGGGCGCTCGGCGGGAAGTTCGACGCGAAGTTCGTCCGTCATCTCGAGGGCCACAGCGCGCTCGATTGTATTTTCCAGCTGGCGCACATTTCCCGGCCAGTCATATCCGCAGAGCGCATCGAGTGATGGCGGATGCATTCGCAGAATGCTACGACTCGCAGCGGCTGCATACTTTTTCAAGAAGTGATTGGCCAATAGAGGAATGTCTTCGCGTCGTTCACGAAGTGGCGGCACGCGGATCGGAATTACGCTCAATCGGTAATAAAGATCTTCGCGGAAAGTATTTTCCGAAACAGCTTTGTCCAGTTCACGATTCGTTGCTGCGATGACGCGGACGTCGATCGCGATCTCGCTCGTGCTGCCAACTGGACGCACCGTGCGCTCCTGCAGCACTCGCAACAACTTCACCTGCATGGCGAGCGTCATCTCGCTAATTTCATCCAAGAAGATGGTGCCGCCGTCGGCCACTTCGAACAGGCCGCGCTTGTTTTGGTTTGCGCCGGTGAACGCGCCCTTCACGTAGCCGAATAGTTCGCTTTCAAGCAGAGTTTCGGGAAACGCGCCGCAGTTCACTGAAACGAATGCATCGGTGGCTCGCGGCGAACACACGTGCACGGCTCGCGCTACGAGTTCCTTTCCGGTGCCGCTTTCCCCATGAATCAGAACCGTGCTGGCGGTGGAAGCGACCGTGCGGACCGTCTGTTTCAGTTTCTCCATCGCAGGGCTTGAGCCGATGATGTTGTCCAGAGAGTTGCGAGTCGCGGCGTCACGACGTAGCGCGAAATTCTGTTTGCTGAGAACCAGCTTCTCCAACGCCCGATTGATTGCCAGCTTGATTTCGTCGACCAGTCCCGGGCTCTTGCGGATGTAGTCGGAGGCTCCGCCCGCTTTGACCGCTTCCACGGCGGCTTCGTAATCATCAACCGCAGTCATCAGGATTACGGCAGAGTCGGGAGAAACGCGGTGGGCGTGGCGTAATACTTCGATGCCGTCGATGTTTGGCATCTTGATGTCGGTAATGATGACGTCATACAGCGCACCATCAATTTTGTTTTTTGCTGCCTGCCCCGCCTGAACCGTCTCGACCCGGTGTCCCTCGCGGCGCAGGGATATGTCGAGCATTTCACAGATGGAACGTTCATCGTCGCAAACCAGGATGTTAGCCACGAGAGGCTCCTGCGGCGAGAGCCGCCTGCGATGAAACCGTCAGGCTAGCTTGACCTGTCTCGCTTCGTTTCTTGAAACTCTGCTGCCCAGCGTCCAGGCGATGTAACCTCAAAACCAGCGTCGTGCCCTGCCCGAACTTGGAGCGCGCCCAGACCTTGCCTTCGTGAGCCTGGATGATTTGATAGACAATCGCCAGTCCCAGCCCTGTACCGCCTTCGAAATTCGACTGGAACGGCTCGAAGATTTTCTCAACCTGTTGGGGAGTCATTCCGGTTCCGGTGTCCGCAAAAGAGATTTGCCATTCGTCATTCAAGGCTTCGACCGAAGCCGTCAACCTCCCGCCGTCTTTCATGGCGCGTACTGCGTTCTCGCAAAGATTCCAGAAGACCTGCTTGAGTTTGTCGCCATCCGCCATCACCCAGGCATGTTCGACGGCAAAGTTCCGCTCGATGCGGATGCCAGTCTTTTCGGCCGTCATACGATGGTCCATGAGTGTGAGCGTGTCCTCGACTAGTTGAATCAGGTCGACGCGGTCGAAGTGATATTGCTTGGTCCGCGAGTACGCCAGGAAATCGGTAATGATGCCGTTCAGCCGTTGTGATTCGCGCGTAACGATATCCAGCAAGCGACGGTGATCTTCATTCATCTCGGGTACGCCAGAAAGCATGCTGACCGAACCCGCAATCGAGGTGAGAGGATTGCGAATTTCGTGCGCGATTGCGGCGGCCAGGCGTCCAACGGCTGCAAGCCGGTCCTGCATGCGCACTTCCCGCTCCAAGCGGCGAATCTCAGTGAGATCGTCGAACACGTAGACATACCCGATGTCTCCACGCTCAGGGATGGTCAGAGCCGTGACGCGCACTCGCAGCGTCTTGCGGAAGCGGTTGGGAGCATCGCACCGAACCTCGCCATGCAGAGTTTGGGACTCGATCGTAGGCAGCGGGTCGAGGAAAAGCTGGATCACAGGTGTTCCCAACAGGTCCAACGGGTTTCTTTCCAGCAACCGCTGTGCCGAGGCGTTGATCAATGTGATCCGGCCGTCGAGGCCTGTAGTGATAAGACCGCTGCTGATCGAGTGCACGATGTTTTCGTGAAGCGCCTGCAGGCTTTCCAACGCGCCACTGGCGTCCTTCAGCTGAACACCGACCTGCCTGAGCTTCGCGGTAAGCAGTCCGGCCAGATAGGCGATAGTGAGAAACGCAAATAGGTTGACGAAGATGATGGCCTGCAGTGCCTTGAGCCCGGGATGCGTCGTGCAATACGACGGAACCACGCCGTAGTAGTTCAGTTCCAGAACCGTTACGTACAGGATGAAGGCGAATGCAGCCACGAGCTGAGCCCATTTTCTCTGCAACAGCACGCTGGCCACGATGATCACCAGCGGATACAGAAAGTTCAAAGAACTATCCCAGCCGCCGGTTTCGTGGATGACCAGACTCACCAGAATCAAGTCGGTGAGTACCTGCAAGGAAGCCTGCAAGCGGTGCTCCTGCCATACGGAGAGCAGCAGCACGTAGAAGAAAGAGAGGCTGTACCAGAACAGGATCGTCGTGATGAACAGCCGCATCGGGAACGGCGCGGGGCTGATTTGTGCGACGGCGAACTCGATACCGAGCAGCAGCGTCAGGATGAAGATGCGGACCCGGACCAGCCACACCAGCCAATTATGTTCGTCGAACGTCGATTGCATTGCGATCCCGGTAATCCTGAACGGAGGTCATGCGTCCGTGGTCCAAAGAGAGCGATATGGGCCGACAGAGGAGACCCACCATCCTGATACTTCCGCCTGCGGCCGGATGCGCGCGGCGCATCCGGCCCGGCTGAGTTTCGATGCTATCCAGAGAGCTTCGCGATCATAGCGAACAGCGGCATGTAGAGCGAAATTACAATCCCGCCGATGGTGACGCCGAGGACGCCGATGATCACCGGCTCCAACATGGCCAACATGTCTTTGGTGGCAGCGTCGACTTCTTCTTCGTAGAAGTCGGCAATCTTCTGCAGCATGGAGTCCATCGCGCCCGTGGCTTCGCCGACGCCGATCATCTGCGTCACCATGTTGGGGAAGACGCCGCACTCGCGAAGCGGATCGACGATGGTGCGGCCTTCTTCGATCGCCTTGCGAACCTTCATCAGCGCCTCTTCCAGCACGGCGTTGCCTGAGGTCTTGGCGGTGATGCTCAGTCCTTCAAGAATCGGCACGCCAGAAGTGATCAGCGTTCCGAGCGTACGGGTGAAGCGGCCGACGGCAATCTTCCGCAGCAACGAACCAACGATCGGCAGGTTGAGCAGCATTTTGTCGAAGTAATATTTGCCGCGCGGGTGTTTCCGGATCTGACGGACGCCGAAGAACAAAGCTCCGACGGCGACGAAGAACATCCACCAGAAAGTCTGCACAAACGAACTCAGTCCCATGACAATTCGCGTGGGCAACGGCAGGTTCACGCCGAGTCCGGCGAACAGGTTCGAGAAAATAGGCACGACCCACTTGAGCAGTGCGCCGACGATCAGCATGGCCATGCTGACGACAGCGACCGGGTAGATCAGCGCGGACTTAACCGCCGCCTTGAGGCGCACGGCTTTTTCGACGTAGACCGCCAGGCGCTGAAGAATGATGTCGAGAATACCGCCGGTTTCACCGGCCTCGATCATGTTTGTGGTGAGGTCGTCGAACGCAAGCGGGAATTGGCGCATGGCGTTGGCCAGCGTCGCGCCACCTTCCACCGTGGTCCGAACTCCGGTGAGAGTCTTCAGGAATGCCTGGTTTTCCTGGTTTGCCGCTAGGATTTCCAGACACTGCACGAGCGGCAATCCTGCGTCGATCATGACGGAGAATTGGCGGAAGAAGATCGCGATATCCTTGGTTCCGACTTTCCCGGAGCCAAACGTGGGCATGGAGAATTCCTTGCCCTTCTCCCGAATGGCGCCCGGTGTAATGCGTTCGCGCCGCAACGCCTGGGCCAACGACTGCTTGTTAGCCGCCATTCTTTCTCCGGAAACCTTCTGTCCCGACGCGTCTTTGCCCGAAAATGTGAAGACTGGCATGGTTTAGCTTCTCCTGACCCTCATTGCTAGTTCTCAAAAGCTTCAGTTGGTTCCAAAGGAGCCCGCTCCGCTTTAGTGCTTGGAGGCAGCGCCTTTGGCCATGGTTGAGCCACCCGAAGTAGGCCGATTCAGCAAGGTGGCCCCGCGGTTGATCATTTCCTGCAATTCGTCAACGTTGCTGGACCGCTGCAACGCTACTTCCAGAGAAATTTGCTTCTGGGAATAGGCGGTAGCCAGCGACTGGTTGAACGTCTGCATTCCGAACTTTTCCTGGCCCGATTGCATGGACGAATAAATCTGATGAATCTTGTCTTCGCGGATCAGGTTTCTGACGGCCGCGTTCGGCACCAGAATTTCCATGATCATGGCGCGACCCTTGCCATCGATCTTCTGCAGCAAGCTTTGGCACATGATGCCTTCGAGAACCAACGACAGCTGCGCGCGAATCTGCGGCTGCTGGTGGGCTGGGAAGACGTCGATGATACGGTTGATGGTCGACGTTGCCGAGTTGGTGTGCAACGTGCCGAAAGTCAAGTGTCCGGTTTCCGCGATTCGCAGTGCGGATTCGATGGTCTCCAGGTCACGCATTTCGCCGATCAGTACGACGTCCGGATCTTCACGAAGCGCGGCTCGCAACGCGTCGCTGAAACTCTTGGTGTCCGCATGAAGTTCGCGCTGGTTGACCAGGCAATTCTTGTTCATGTGGACGAATTCGATCGGGTCTTCGATCGTCAGGATGTGGTCGTGGCGTTCGCTGTTGATCTTGTCTATCATGGCGGCGAGCGTTGTCGACTTACCTGATCCGGTCGGACCGGTTACCAGCACCAGTCCGCGGGGCTTGTCGCACAGCTTGCTGACGACCGGCGGAAGGCCGAGCTGGTTGAACGACTTGATTTCGAACGGGATCAAACGGAACACAGCCGCCGTCGCGCCGCGCTGGTTGAAGACGTTGGCACGGAACCGGGCCAGTCCTTTCAAACCGAACGAAAAGTCCAGCTCCAGGCTTTCTTCAAAGCGGTGCTTCTGCGAATCAGTCATGACACTGTAGGCCAGCTGCTTGGTTTCAGCAGGCGTCATCTGCGGCAGGTCGAGCGGTACCAAGTGGCCGTGCACACGGATCTGCGGCGGCGAGTTCGTGGTAATGTGCAAATCGCTGCCGTTCATCTCCAGCATTCTCTTGAGCAGATCGCTTAACGACAAACCCATAAGAAAAGTTCCTTCCCTTTCCGTCTACAGCCTAGTGAATGGTTTCGCGTGCTACTTCCTCGAGCGTCGTCATGCCGGCAGCGACCTTGATCAATCCGCTGCGACGCAGCGTAATCATGCCGCGCTCAATGGCTTTTTTCTTCAATTCGACAGCGGAGGCGCCGACCAGAACCAGTTCGCGGATCTCGTCGTCAACCTCCATCACTTCGTACAGACCGCAACGTCCCTTGTACCCGGTGTTGTTGCAGACCCCGCAGCCCTTGCCTTTCTGAATCTTGATGGTCTTCGATTCCTCCGGCGAGAAGCCGGCGTCGATCAGAGTCTGAGGCGGCACGTCCATCGGTTCGGTGCAGTCCTTGCAGATACGGCGGACCAGTCGCTGGGCGCAAATCAGGTGAACTGACGTCGCGACCAGGAATGGTTCGATACCCATGTTCATCAAACGCGTAATCGTTTCGGGTGCGCCATTGGTGTGCAGGGTGGAAAGCACCAGGTGGCCCGTCAACGCGGCCTTGATCGCGATTTCAGCCGTTTCAAAGTCTCGGATTTCGCCGACGAGGATGATGTTGGGATCCTGTCGCAAGAACGATCGCAACGCGGCGGCGAAGTTCAGCCCGATCTGCTCTTTCATCTGGACCTGGTTGACGCCCTGCAGCTGGAATTCGACGGGGTCTTCAGCAGTCATGATGTTTGTGTCGGGTTGGTTCAGGCGCGAGATCGAGGAGTAGAGAGTGTTCGTCTTGCCCGATCCGGTTGGTCCCGTGACCAGAACCATGCCGTAGGGTTTCAAAATCGCTTTCTCGAACTTCACCAGCGACTCGGGCTCGAAACCGAGCTTGGTCATGTCGAGGCGCAGATTCTCCTTGTCGAGCAGCCGGAGCACGATTTTTTCGCCCCACAGAGTTGGCAACGTGCTGACGCGGAAGTCGAGCTGCTTCTTGCGCCCGCCGATGTTCATCTTCAGCATGATGCGGCCGTCTTGCGGCAGCCGCTTCTCGCTGATGTCGAGTTTCGACATGATCTTCAAGCGGGAGGTGATTGCGTCTTTGAGCTTCAGCGGCGGAGTCATGATCGACTGCAACACGCCGTCAATACGGAAGCGGACTCGGAATTCCTTTTCGTAAGGCTCGATGTGGATGTCGCTGGCTCCGCGCTTCACTGCGTCGCCGAGGACAACGTTCACTAGCTTTACGACCGGAGCCTCGTCTGCGGCCTTCTCCAGTTCCGCCAGCTCCAGCTGCTGCTCTTCCGATTGCAGTTCGACGTCGTTCTCGTTGAGCTCCGACATCGACTGCATTACGGTTTCAAGATCTTCTTCTTTCGTCGCGCCGTAGGCCTTGTCGATTCCCGCCAGGATGGAGCTTTCCGAAGCCACGACCGGCTCGATATTGAATCCGGTCATGAACTTGATGTCGTCCATGGCGAAGACGTTCGTCGGATCGACCATCGCGATGGTGAGCGACGCACCCACGCGGCTCAACGGCAGAATTTGATAGCGTTTCGCGGTCTCGAAGGGGATCAGCTTGACGACGGCAGCGTCGATTTCGAAGTAAGAAAGATTGATCGCTGGAACGCCGTACTGGCGCGAGAGGAAGTTGGTGACATCCTCGTCCGTAAGGAAGCCGAGCTTCACCAGCGCAGACCCGAGCCGGCAGCTCTGTTCCTTCTGAACCTTATTCGCTTGTTCCAACTGCTCTGGGGTAATGATCTTCTCTTTGACGAGAAGGTCACCCAGCCGTTGAGACATACGCAGATCTCCTAACCACGTAGATGGAACGATGCCTCGCCTTATAGAGGCATAGCGCGAAAGGCTGCCGCATCGAGGGGAGAGATGCAGCTCATCCGCGTTGACATAAATTGTCAACGCAACCGGAATACTGCGCGACTTACTTTGGTACTTGCACCTGACGTTGGAGGCTGCATTTGCAGCGTCATACACGGGAAAGTCCGCGCCAAATGCCTTTTTTGGGGTGATTTATCAGGTAGTCGGCAGCCCAAGTACATGCACTTCGGTAAGTCCGACGCGGTGATCCGACCCGCAGTTGGCGCTCAAAGTCTGGCTTGAATAGACTTGAATTGAGAGCCTTCACATGACAGGCGCAAATTACGAAGACCAACTCCGTCGTTACTACACGACCTTGTATCAAGCGTGGGGTGCGCAGCACTGGTGGCCGGCGGAGTCGCGTTTCGAAGTCATCGTCGGCGCTTACATTACTCAAAACACTGCTTGGACGAACGTGGAACGAGCCCTGGAGAATCTTCGTCAGGAGAAGGTCCTTAGCCTCGAAGGGTTTCGCAAGCTTCGTCTCCCGAAATTAGAGCGACTCATTCGCCCTTCCGGATATTTCCGCCAAAAGGCCAAACGGCTGAAGACTTTTGTCGCATTTCTGGATAAAAACTACGGCGGCTCTCTCGATAACCTGTTCTCTCAGCCCACCGCAAAACTTCGTGAGGAATTGCTCAGCTTGAACGGCGTAGGGCCTGAGACAGCGGATTCCATCCTGCTCTACGCCGGCAATCACCCTGTCTTCGTTGTAGATGCATATACTCGGCGTTTGCTCGAGCGCCATGGAATCTCGAAGACGAAAGCCGAGTATGAAGAGATTCGCGAGATGTTTGAAACAGCGCTCAAACCGATTGCAGAGGATCCGTTTTCTTTACCTACGCACCCTCATTTGGAATCTGGATTTCGTGGAGCAGCCCACTCTCCGTCAGCGATGAGCACCACCCAGCGTACGGCACTTGTGCAGGTCTTCAACGAAATGCATGGCCTGATTGTCGGAGTGGGCAAGCACTATTGTGGGAAATCTCAGCCGAAATGTGATTCCTGTCCTTTACAGCAATTTCTTCCCGGCGTTATGTGAATGACGAGATGAAAAGATCGTCATGGTTAGAGCCCTCCTATATGTTCGGACTGCTGCTCGTTGTAGCCGTCCCGGTGGCGCCGTCGACGCTGCGCTCGGCGGCCGCTCAGGCGGGACTACTCATTGGCACAGCCGTACGTCCATCACTGTTCTCCGAGCCCGCATACGCGGAAACGCTGAGCCGCGAGTTCAACATGGTCGAACCGGAAGATGCGATGAAGTGGTGGATTGTTCGCAGCAATCGAGAAGCTTACGATTTTCATGACGGAGATGAAGTTGTCCGCTTCGCCCAACCGCATGGAATCAAGGTTCGTGGCCATTGCCTCGTCTGGGACCATGACAATCCAGCATGGCTTGCGCAAGGTCACTTCACATCTGCTCAGCTACACGACCTTTTGCTGGAGCACATCTCAACCGTTGTGAAGCACTATGCCGGGAAGGTCTTTGCCTGGGACGTCGTCAATGAGGCCTTCAACGAGGATGGACGGCTGAAAGATTCCCCATGGTACAACCGACCGGGGATAGGACTATCCGACAAGGGCGACGCGTACGTGGAACAAGCCTTCCGATGGGCCCATGAGGCCGATCCCCACGCGCTGCTCTTCTACAACGAGAACGGCGCCGAAGGCATGAATCGCAAGTCCGACGCGGTTTACGCCATGCTGAAGAATTTCAGACAAAGGGGCGTTCCCGTCGACGGTGTCGGACTTCAAGTACACATCTCCCACCTCGACTTCGATGCGGACGGCGTCAGATCAAATATTTCCCGTCTCACGGTGCTTGGGCTTCAGGTTCACATTACGGAACTCGATGTATCTCTCCCACTGAACTCGGCTGGCGAGGCCGATCATCAAGACTTGCGAAAACAAGCCGAAATTTATCGCGAGGTAGCACGTGCATGTCTTGCTATCCGCGGCTGCACCGCAATTCAGACTTGGGGCTTTACGGACAAATATTCCTGGATCGGATCCCACTCGAAAGGCGCTCGTGGCGCTGCCTTGCTTCTCGATCGGACGTACAAGCCGAAGCCCTCGTACCAAAGCTTTCTTGACGAACTTTCCCATCGTGAATGAGCGCAGGATCGGCCTGTTTTCACACGATAATGAACCTCAGACGTGACGATCATGCAGCTTCGATGCATCTTGCTGCATCTATAATGACTTGCGGATGCCAGTACCGCGTTCGCTCCAATCGACGTAAGGAATGGCACAATCGAACTCAAACCGATCGGTAAAGACCTCCTACCGCAAGCAAGTCATCATTCTTTTGTCGATTTCCGTTTTTCTCTTGCTGGCGATCCTCGTCTCGGAAACTGCGTTCGACCTGAACTTCCTGCACCCAGGAAGTAATCAGGACATTGTTGTCTTCGCCGCGCTCTCGGCGCTGATCTTTCTTCTCTTTGTTGCGCTGACGTTCGTCTTGATGCGCAATCTGTTAAAGCTATTTGCCGAGCGACGCCTCGGAGTGCTGGGCTCGAAGTTCCGCACACGCATGGTTGCCGGAGCGCTCCTGCTCTCCTCCTTGCCTGTTGTGGTCATGTACTGGTTTGCATACGGACTGATGAACCGTTCGATCGACAAGTGGTTCTCCACGCCGGTGGAGGAGGTAAGGTCGGACACTCACGCCATGGCGACGCTGCTCGCGGACTACGCAATGCAGAATGCCCGTTCGGAAGCGGCCGCCATCGCAGCTTCTCCCGAGATCGAACGCGACTTTTCGGGACGTGGATATTCTGATGTGGTGAACGAATTTCAGAATCACGAACTGACGCTGCAAGGCGGATTTGCTCTGGCCTTGCGCGATGGCAATGCAGAGGCCGCCTTCAACGCTCCTGCTCCGTGGGGAGTGTTGAAAGAATCTCTTCCGCTTGCCGACGCGCAGGCAGGTCGTCCGGCCAAGTTCACATGGCAGAATACGGATTACACACTGGGGAGCGCATCTGTCCACGGCGGCGGAACGATTCTGGTAGCCATTCCTTTGCCGCAGGGATTCTCCCAAACTGTTCGCCAGGTCGAAGCCAGCCAGCAGCGCTATTACAATCTGGCGCGGGAGCGTCGCGTCGTACGGCGAACCTACATGAGCCTGCTCCTGCTGCTGACGATGAGCGTGTTATTCGTCACCACATGGCTCGCACTGTTCTTGTCGAAAATCGTAACTCGACCGCTGTCCGCTCTCGCGGAGGCCACTCAGGAAATTTCCAGGGGACGTCTCGACTATCGCGTCGACGTCAGTTCTGCGGACGAGATTGGCGACCTCGTGCGTTCATTCAACCGCATGGCGGAAGATTTAGAGAGCAGCCGCCGTCAGATCGAAGCTTCCAGCCGTGAACTGGGTGCTGCCAATGCGGAACTCGACCAGCGGCGACGGCAATTCGAGACGATTCTCGAGAGCATTCCGACGGGTGTGCTGTCTCTCGATGCGGATCGACGAGTCACTCACGTTAACCAGGCTCTTCTGCGGATGTTCCATCCCGATGGCGGCTATGAAGGTTCCACTCTGAGCCTGCTGGGCGCGGCCGCCGCAGAAGTCTTTCCCGCCGAAGTTATGCAAGATCTTGAACTCCTTCTGCGTCGTGGTGATCGCATGGGGATGAGCACCAGCCAACTGGAAATGCAGCTTCCTCGCGGCGCCCTGAACGTAGCGGTCACCGTGGCGACGTTGCGGCATCAAGAAGATCGCTCCGGTTACGTGGTCGTATTCGAAGATTTGTCGGACCTGCTGAAGGCGCAGAAGCAGGCTGCATGGCGGGAAGTAGCGCGACGGGTGGCTCACGAGATCAAAAACCCGCTCACCCCCATCGCATTATCGGCAGAGCGAATCCAGCGCAATCTCGACCGGGCTACTCCAAGTGATCCCGCATCGATGGAGATCGTCCGATCATGTGCTGAAACGATTGAAGGAGCGGTCGAAACCGTTCGCCGGCTGGTGGATGAATTCGCGACCCTCGCTCGTTTCCCAGTCGCCAAGCCGCAGCCATCTGACATAAACGAAATCATCGAAGATGCGCTGTCCATGTTCAACGGCAGGCTCGATGGTGTGGGACTTCACAAATCTCTTGCCACCGATCTACCGAAAGTTCTGGCGGACGGCGAGTCGATCAAGCGCGCCATCGCGAACCTCGTCGACAATGCCGCTGAGGCTTCGCAGGATGCTATCGTGCGCGAGATCGGGATTTCGACGGCCTTGGTGGCAAGCCGCGACGCCGTTGAGATCACTGTTGCCGATACCGGTCACGGCGTCACTCGGGAACTTAAGGAAAAGCTTTTTCTGCCGTACTTCTCCACCAAGAAACGTGGAACCGGGCTTGGCCTGTCGATCGTGAGCCGCATCATCGAGGATCATCGCGGCTCGATTCGTGTGGAGAAAAATGATCCGGTGGGCACACGCTTCATCATCGAATTGCCCGTGGTGCCCGAATCAAACCCTGCTCCCGCGATCCCCCAACATGCATAGCATCCTGATCGTTGACGACGAAGCAGGCATTCGAACGTCCCTGGCCGGCATTTTGAAGGACGAAAGCTATTCAGCCTCCGCCGTGGAAAGCGGCGAAGAATGTCTGGAACTTCTGCGCAAGAGCGCGTTCGATGTCGTGCTGCTCGATATCTGGCTGCCGGGGATCGACGGCCTCGACGTTTTACAGAAAATTCGCGAGTTCGACAATCCTCCCGAAGTCATCATGATCTCCGGTCACGGCACCATCGAGACCGCGGTCCGCGCTACGAAGCTGGGAGCATACGACTTCCTCGAGAAGCCGCTCTCGCTTGAGAAAACGCTGATCGTCGTGAAGAACGCGGTCGAATCGAAGAAGCTGCATCGTGAAAATGTCGACCTGAAAAAGCAGCTGCAGACCAAAAACATCATCGTCGGCGACAGTATCCCGATGAAAGCGCTGCGCCAGCAGATCGCTGTGATGGCTCCTACCAACGGACGCGTTCTGATCTACGGGGAATCGGGCACGGGCAAGGAACTCGTCGCACGTGCGATCCACGCCCAGAGCTTGCGAAAGGACGAAACTTTCGTCGAAGTCAATTGCGCCGCGATTCCCGAAGACCTGATCGAGAGCGAGCTCTTCGGACACTTCAAAGGATCTTTCCCGGGAGCTGCGGCTGACAAGGAAGGCAAATTTCAGCGCGCCCACGGCGGAACACTGTTTCTGGACGAAGTCGGCGATATGAGTCTCAAGACGCAATCCAAGGTTCTGCGCACGCTGGATGAACAGCGTTTTACTCCGGTTGGAAGCGACGAAACCATCACCGTTGACGTACGCGTCATCGCTTCGACAAACAAAGATCTCGAAGAGGAACAATCGCGCGGCAATTTCCGAGAAGATCTTTTTTACCGGCTCAATGTCATTCCCTTTTTTGTTCCACCGCTCCGCGAACGAAAGGAAGATATTCCGCTATTCACCCGGCACTTCCTGAAGGAACTGGCGTCGACTTACGGACGCCGTCCTCGCGAGATCACCGATGACGCGATCGAAATCCTGATGCGCTATTCCTGGCCGGGCAACGTGCGCGAACTGCGCAATGTCATTGAGCGCATCGTCATCATGAATCCCACTACCACGCGCTACGACAGTAAACATCTGCCGCCGCTGGTTTATCGCGACGGTGGCCGCCGCGCACCTCGAGGCGAGTTTTCCACTCTTCATCAGGCACGCGACGCATATGAGCGCGACTATATTCTCAAGAAGTTGGATGAAAATCACGGTAACGTAAGCCGCGCCGCCGAGGTGCTTGGGCTGGAACGCAGCCATCTTTATCGAAAGATGAAAGCCTTAGGAATTGCTGCAAAGGAGTAGTTCGAAGCAGTTTACGTCTCGCGACAAGTACATTTGGCTAGTGCTTCACCATGTGGATCTCGGTTCCGTTCTTGCGGAACTGCACCTCATCCATCAGCTGATTGATCAGGAAAATACCGCGACCGTGATTGGAATAAAGGTTCTCGCCCAGCGTGCAGCTTGGAATGTGCTTCGGATCGAAACCCTCGCCCGGGTCCCGGACGATGATGAGCACGCCGCGTTGCTCATCGCACGCAACCAGGCATTCGACAACTTTGGTGGGATCTTCTTTCGCGCCGTGGACCACGGCGTTGGCCAGGGCCTCCTGCAGCGCTAATTCAATTGCGTCTTCCTTGCCGTTGAGACATTTCGTTTCGCGGATAGCCTCCATCACCTGCTCCACGACCGGGTCAACAGCCTTGCGGTCCGCCGCAAGCGTGACGCGCACGCGCAGGTTCAGCCTATCTGGATCGAAATCGTACTCCGGAAGTTGCGCCTCGGACGAATCCCCAGCTTCCATGTTCACTCGTTATCTAATGTCGCCCCACTTTGATTCTAGTGGTAGGCGCGCATTTGGGCAACGGCTGCGACTTGCAGCGGCAAATCAACAGTAACTTGTTTCGATGTTGAATTGGCTCGTCCGCGCTTTGTTATTGTTGAGACTCGTGACTCTGATACAACATTCTCTGTTCTAATTGCCGGCGCCAGTCCAGTTCGTCGACGAATCTTCTCGAATCGCGCCAACCAGGCTCGGCTTTGACATAGAGTTCGAGGAATACCTTGGATGCCAGCATGCGCTCGATTTGCAAACGGGCTGACGTGCCAATCTTCTTCAGCATCTTTCCGCCCTTGCCGACCAGAATTCCCTTCTGTCCATCCCGCTCACAATAAATCGTTGCCGAAATTCGCGTGAGGCGCTTCCCTTCCTCGAACGTTTCGATCACCACGGTTGTTGCGTACGGAATTTCCTCGCTTGTATTCAGCAAGATTTGCTCTCGGATGATTTCCGCAGCCATGAATCGGGAAGGCTGATCGGTAATCTGATCTTCCGGGAAGTAGGCGGGCCCTGCGGGGAGTGCACGGATAACTTCATCGAGGAGTTCATTCAGTCCCTTTCGCTTCAAGGCTGAGATCGGAATCACCTGGGCAAAGTCGTGAAGCTTCCGGTATTCCTCGATCAAAGGCAGCAGTCGCGATTTTTCGCGTATGGCGTCGATCTTGTTCAGAACGAGAAATGTTTTCACTCCCGTCCGCCGCACCATTTGAAGCGCAAATTCATCGCGCGGATCCAGTTTGTGCGTGACATCCATGATCACCAGCACCAGGTCACAGCCCTCAAGCGCCTCCCGCACCTCCACCATCATCTTGCGTCCGAGGGAACTGTCGGGCTTGTGGACGCCGGGGGTGTCGATCAACACGATCTGGGCGCCACCCTTGCCTTTGACCTTGGGAACGTGAACGATTCCCTGAATGCGATTGCGGGTCGTTTGTGGCTTCGGAGAAATAATCGCCAGTTTTTCGCCCACCAAAGCGTTCAGCAAAGTGGATTTGCCCGCATTGGGGCGGCCGAGGATGGAGACGAAACCGGAACGAAATGGCATAAGGTGTACGCTGACAGATTTTAGACTGCGGGTTCAGCTCTTGGCTTCTGGCCCACAGCTGGTGGCAAGGAGGCAGCGCGATAAGCCGCTGACAGCTCAGAGCAAGAAGCCATGAGTTGGAGATAGAAGCGTGCCTTCAAATCAACTTCATCTGTTGTGGCTGCACGGCTGTGACTCGCACCCGCTCCACCTTACGATCGGTGGAGTCGAGGACTTCGAAGCGCAACCCATCTTCTTCAACGACCTCGCCCCTTCCAGGAATGCGTCCGGCGAGCTCGCTCACCAGACCGGCGATTGTAGCTGAATCCTTACCTTCGGGTCGGATGCCAAATAGTTCTCCGAGGCGATCCACGTCCATCCCTCCGGACACAATGAATGTACCGTCGCGCTCACGAACGATTTCGGGCTTGTCGCGATCGTCTCGAATTTCACCCACGATCTCTTCCACCAGATCTTCAATGGTGACCAGTCCAGCTACGCCGCCGTACTCATCGACAACGATCGCCATGCGGATATTTTGCTTCTGCATTTCGCGGAGCAAGTCGCTTCCCAGCTTGCTTTCTGGTACGAAATAAACGTCGCGCCGCATGATCGTATCGAGCGTGCGCATGTGAGCTTCGGTATCCGGCACTTGCAATACGTCCTGTGTATAGACGATCCCCTTGATGCTATGGACGCTGCCTTCGTAAACCGGCACGCGCGAGTAGTGTTTATTCCGGAGCATCTCGATGAAACGCTCGACCGTGATATTCGTTGGCACCGCGAACATCGCTGGACGTGGCTTCATCGCTTCGCGTACCGTCTTCCCGCTGAATTCAACCACCGATTGAATCAGGTCGCGATCTCCCTCTTGAATGATGCCTTCCTCCTGTCCGGCCTCAATGAGAGCATCGACCGCCTCGGCCGCCGTCTCAGGCTGCTCCGTCGTGTTTTCGTTCGTTAGAGATGCGACCGACTGTAGAAATCCGAGGACGATCGTTACCGGCATCACCAGATAGATCAGGCCGCGAAGTACAAACGTCCAATGGATGAACCACTCTCCCTTCGTTCTCGAGAAAAACACAAAAGGCAGGAAACGGTTGGCAAGGATCACGATTAAGAGCAATCCAATGGCTGCCTGCAGGACCTCATAGAAACCCCACGCGGGATCGGTGAAGAGCAGGTAACCAATCAATAGGGCGATACCGGCAGTAGTCAGCTGCGTCAACACAGCCATGGACAGGGCCGCGCGGGAGCGGCTGACTTTCAGCCGTGGCTCAATCTTCTTTTCGAAGACATCGATGTTGTCCTGAAACTCGCGCGACAGAAACCTGCCGGCTTCCTGATAGACGCGCTCCACGTACGAGACCAGCGTAAGAATGCCAATCAGCACAATCAACGCAAAGGGGACGGCGACTGTCATTCTATTTTCCGCGCTCCCTTTGCCCGCGACTGATTCATCTGGTTGTTGTTCTTAGGAGCACGCGGGCCAGGTTGACCGCGCTCGGTTAATGCGGTGGGCAACTTTAGGGCTCGGCGTAATTCTGCTTCCTTCCGCGCCATTTCTCCATTATCGCGCTCGTGGTCGAACCCTGCCAGATGCAGTATCCCGTGAAGCACCAGAACCTTCACCTCATCAGCCACGGCATGTCCAAGACGGATGGCATTTTGCGCCGCAATGTCAGCGGAAATGGCGACTTCTCCGGCGAGTCCGTTTCCGTTATGCCCGCTCTTCATCGTTGAGTTGTGTGGGAATGACAGAACATCGGTCGGCATATTTTTCTTGCGAAACCTGGAATTCAGATCGCGCATCGACGCGCTCCCCGTGACCAATACATTCACCGTTTCCTGCATCCCAACAGCCTTGCGCGCTCGCAATAGAAAGCGCGCCAGTGAACCCCCGGTCAATCCCGCAACTTTCCTTTCCAGGATCACCATCCGATGATCACCATGCGATGCACTTTGCTATCGAAATCCGCTCTCGAACTGAGCTAAAAAAACAAACAGGAGGGCGACCCACAGCCCTCCCGCTCAAGATCATCTTACTCTCGACTGTCGTTGGGCGCGGCGCGTTCCTCCGCGGAAGCTGCCCTCTCATGCATCGCCGTCCGCTCGGCTTCTCTATTCTCCGCCAGCAACGTCATCTGCTGTTCGGCGCTGCGTCCCTTGTGCTCGTCGTAGGCGCGGACAATGCGCTGCACCAGGTGGTGCCTCACCACATCCGCTTCATCGAAGTTCACAAAGGCGAGGCCGTCCACGTTCTTAAGGACATCAATTGCTTCGAGCAACCCGCTTCGCCGCGCATTCGGCAAATCGATCTGCGTGACGTCCCCGGTGATCACCGCCTTGGAGTTGAATCCCAGCCGGGTCACGAACATCTTCATCTGCTCTGAGGTCGTGTTCTGGGCCTCGTCAAGGATGACAAAAGAATCGTTCAATGTCCGTCCGCGCATGAAAGCAATGGGCGCGATCTCGATGACATTCTTTTCCAGATATCGATCCACTTTTTCCGGATCGAGCATGTCATAGAGCGCGTCATACAGAGGCCGCAAGTATGGATCGATCTTGTCCTGCAACGTTCCGGGAAGGAATCCAAGTCGTTCGCCGGCTTCGACCGCTGGCCGCGCCAGAATAATGCGGTTGACGCGCTTCGCAATCAAGGCTGAAATTGCCATCGCCACTGCGAGATAGGTTTTGCCCGTGCCGGCAGGGCCGATTCCGAAAACCATGTCGTGTTTCTCGATGGCTTCGAGATAGCGCCGTTGGTTGCTGCTCTTGGGCTGGACAGTGCGCCGTCCAAATGAACGCTGGCGCCCGGCGTCGGCAAGGCCCCTCAGCGTAGACGTCGGATCAGAGGTCAGCACCCGCAGCATGCTGTTCAAATCACCATTGTTGAAGGTGTATCCAGATTTCTGCAGGCTCTCATAATCGGAAAAGACCTGTTCGGCGCGCGCCACATCGCGCGCGGCGCCTTCGAGTTCTATGCTGTTCGAGCGCAGATTGATTGTGATGTTCAGTCCGTCTTCCAGCACGCGCACATTCTCGTCGCGGGTGCCAAACAGCGTCTCGATGTTGGGTGTTACCCCGATGCTCTTCTTCATGCTTGTAGATTCAACATGGCGTGGCTCAGTGTCCTCGTACGAACCTGGCTAAGCTCGTCTTTCTCCGCAGGAACGAAACGGAATCTGCTTCACCGCGCAGATGGGACAGGACTTTACTCTGAGACGGGAGTAATTCGAAAATTCGCGCCCGAGGGCGAACGACGAACATTGATTCAAGCGTACCCCGGACCTAGGGGACAGTCAATGGCAGGAAATCCTCAGCCTTTGGAAGCGGCCTGATTGCGGTCAGAGGCCGCAACGGCGCGGGTGCCAGCCCACTCGCGGAGCGCCGCGATCTCCTCAGCCCGGGTAGTCGACAGAGGCACGGTTTCTGAGAGGGCATCTAGGATCAACTGAGTTGTGAGGTCTTTCTTGCCGGTGTACGCAGCGTAGAGTGCGCCCTGAACAGCAGCATCAATTTCGGCGCCCGAGTATCCGTTGGCGGCGGTTGCGATTTTTTCCAGATCGAAATCGGCTGGATTGCGTTTCCGCTTCGCCAACTGGATTGAGAAAATCTGCTTTCGCTCAGCCTGGTTCGGAAGATCGACGAAGAACAACTCGTCGAAGCGCCCCTTGCGAATTAGCTCTGGGGGGAGTGCGCTCACATTGTTGCAGGTAGCAGCGACGAATACAGGGGCCTTGCGATCCTGCATCCATGACAAGAACGAAGCGAGTAAGCGTGACGAAACTCCCGCGTCGGCTGACGCCGAGTCGGGGCCGCTGCCGGCGAACACTTTCTCTAGTTCGTCGATCCAGAGAACACATGGAGCCAGTCCTTCTGCGACCTGAAAAACTTTGCGGATCCGCTTCTCGGTTTCGCCGATGTATTTGTCGTAGACCGCGGAGGTATCGAACTTCACGAGAGGCAGCTTCCACTCCCCGGCGACCGCGCGAGCGCACAGCGACTTTCCGCATCCCTGCACGCCCAGGATGATGACGCCATGCGGTGGCTCCAGACCGAAGGCGCGCGCCGAATCTTCCCAGGCGCCACGACGTTGAGCGAGCCAATGCTTCAGATTTTCGAGCCCTCCAACATCACCCAAACGGTCGGATGATTCGATGAATTCCAGCATGCCGGAATGCCGCAACAGTTGCTTCTTGGCTTCGAGTACGTCGGTGACGGTTTCAGAACACAACGCATATCTTGTGACAAGCGCCTGCGAGATGGCGCGGTCCGCCTCTTCTTCGGTGAGCCCGCGAAGGTTTGCAGCAATGGCGTCTACTCCGGCGGCATCCAGCTGAAGCTTCAACGTATAAGTGGTCGAAAGCCGCGTAAAGATCTCGTGCACGATGTCCCGCAGGCGGTCTCGATCGGGTAATGGAAGATCGAAGTGTTCGACGAGTGTCGTGAGTTCAGCAGGCACCGCGAGCTCAGGCGCGGTGATGATCACCGTGCGTCGGTTCGAAGAGAATTTCTGCCCAACGTCGCGGAGCCGCCGCACCACCACGGGATCATCCATGTGGCGATGAAAATCCTTCAGGATGAAGACTGCCTCGATCGTCATCGCTTCCATGTTCGCAAGGGCCTGCACTGGTTCGCGAGTGTTATAGATCGATCCGCCGGAAGCGGGGGTTTCCACTCCTGCAGATGACATTACAGCTCGGATCAGCCTTTCGGATTCCCCGCTGCCGGGGCTGAGGGCGGTCTTGGCTTGCAACGTGGCGCGTGCTCCCTGACTTCGCAAACCCGGTTCTGGACCTGGAGGTCGGACGGGTGCGTTCGATCCAGACCGAATCAGACCATCGGCGATACTCCATTCGAAGGTGGCCATGTTCAGCTCAGAGCAAGCTGTGCGCACCATTCCAACCGCACGCATCTCTTCCGACGTTTCCATCACCACGATGGGTGTCGAGGAATTGATCAGGACCTTCAGTCGATCGAGTGTGTCGCTCATGCCGTCACTTGCCCGCAGAACGTGGAAGACCTTCAACAACAAAGGGGACGAAGTAGCATTAAGTAAGAGCTTCGGCCCATCTGTTTGACCAGTCTGGAGATGCTCCCCTATAATAAGTAATTCGGACCCACCCGAATATCTCTCTGAAGGCACGAAGGTAACGAATCACACATGGCAAACCATCTTTCGGCGCAGAAGCGCGCCCGTCAAACTGAAAGCCGCACAACGCGCAATCGCGCGAACACATCCAGCCTTCGCTCGCAGCTACGCGATCTGCGCGAGGCCCTTGCCAAGGGCGACAAGAGTGTCGCCGAGCAGGTCTATCGCAAGACTGTGTCTGCACTCGACAAGGCCATCCAAAAGGGCACTCTGCACGGGAACACTGCCTCGCGATACAAATCCCGCCTGAGCAAGCGCGTCGCGGCAATTAAGTAGGCTCTCGGCCTTTGCCTGCTGGCTTTGGCTGGTCTAACGTTGCCAGCTTCCAGTTCTCAACAAAGTGATTTTGGGCAGGCTTTTTATGGCCTGCTTTTTCTTTTGTGTTAAACCTGGCCGATCCGGCCTAGGCGTAGCTGATCCGTGCGGCGAACTGACTGATTGTGCGACGTTAGAACCGCCGTCCCAACGCGCAGGCAATTGATTAAACTCACTTTGAAGCCGCAGTATGGTGCGGGGGAGATGCCGATGGCTGATGAAATTCTGGTTGCGAAGGCAAGCGAGGACCTTAACCTCATCTCAAAGATGGCGAACCGCCACGGGCTGATTGCTGGCGCCACTGGCACCGGCAAAACCGTTACTTTGCAGACGATGGCGGAAGGCTTCAGTCGCATCGGAGTTCCAGTCTTCATGGCCGACGTCAAAGGCGACCTCGCGGGATTGAGCCAGCCGGGCGGAAACAATCCCAACGTCGTTGAGCGCGCAAAAAAGCTGGGCATAACCCTGACACCCCAGGCTGTGCCGGTTGTTTTCTGGGACGTTTATGGGCAGCAAGGACATCCCGCGCGCGCCACGATCACCGAAATGGGCCCGGTGCTGCTGTCGCGAATGCTCGGACTGAACGATGTTCAGCAAGGGGTGTTGACCTTGGTCTTCAAAGTCGCCGATGACAACGGCCTTCTGCTGCTGGACATGAAAGACCTGCGCGCGATGCTGCAGCACGTAGGCGACAACCCCGACCAGTTCCAGACGGAGTACGGTCATATTTCGGCGGCGAGCGTTGGCTCGATTCAGCGGAATCTGCTCGGGCTCGAGCAAGGCGGCAACGACTTGTTTGGCGAGCCCGCCCTAGACCTCGCCGACCTGATGCAGACCGACGCGAAGGGGAATGGCGTTGTCAATATTCTGGCTGCAGACAAATTGATGGCGGCCCCGCAGGCCTACGCCACCCTTTTGCTATGGCTTCTCTCGGAACTCTTCGAACAGTTGCCCGAAGTGGGCGATCCGCCGAAACCGAAGCTTGTCTTCTTCTTCGATGAAGCGCACCTGCTGTTCAATGATTGTCCCAAGCCGCTGCTCGACAAGATCGAGCAAGTGGTCAGGCTGGTGCGGTCCAAGGGCGTGGGTGTTTATTTCGTAACGCAAAATCCGTTGGACGTTCCTGACGTTGTGCTCGGCCAACTTGGCAACCGCGTTCAGCATGCTCTGCGCGCCTTTACTCCTCGTGATCAGAAGGCAGTGAAGACGGCAGCGGACACGTTTCGTCCGAATCCCAAGCTGAATACCGCCGAGGTGATCACGCAGCTCGCCGTGGGAGAGGCGCTGATTTCGATGCTGGATGAGGCGGGAACCCCCGTTCCCGTGGAGCGTGGATTTGTCGTGCCTCCTGCCAGTCGCGTGGGAGCTATCACGCCGCAAGAACGACAGCAGATCGTGCAGAGTTCGATTCTGTTCGGGCATTACGAGAAAACTGTGGACCGCGAGTCTGCGTACGAGCGCTTGAAGGGACGTGCCGAGAGCGCTCCCGCTCCTGCGGTACAGACCACGACGGCTGCCCAGCCCAACGTTGCCCAAGCGCCGACGCCTCAGCAACCACAGTCAAGTTGGACCGACACGATTGGCTCGGTGTTGGGCGGACTCACGGGCGGTAGTGGGCGGCGCGAGGGAATGGCCGAGGCTTTAGCGAAAAGTGCGGCACGTGCCATCGGCAGCCAAGTCGGACGACAGATTGTGAGAGGAGTATTGGGCGGAATTCTTGGCGGTAGTACGAGCCGGCGCCGGTATTAGGCTACATCCTTCGACTCCGCCGTAGACAGCCGATTCAACTACGGCACAATAAAGGATCCCCCGGCGGAGGAATACTGCGCACTTTCGCTGGGTGGACTTGCAATCGCATTGAAGGCGAAATAGTAGTCGGATTGTTGAAATGGCATGAGCACCCACCCCAAGGGAGTGTTGGATGGCGGCCCCGGCAAGAATGCATTTAAAGAGGACAGATTCGGGATGGTGACAGAGCTCGA
Source organism: uncultured Acidobacteriota bacterium (assembly GCA_963801895.1). Lineage (GTDB taxonomy): Bacteria > Acidobacteriota > Terriglobia > Terriglobales > Acidobacteriaceae > Sulfotelmatobacter. The sequence goes on from CAWDGM010000001.1 coordinate 512,516, forward strand.
GCCAAGGAATGCGCTGGTTGCATAAACGAAAACTCCTCTGATAGTTGCGGAAGGGGCGTCGACCCAATTAATGGCGGCAATCCAACCGGTCTTCCCGGAACCGGTGAATCCATTGTAGGTGGCATTAAAGGAAGGATATGCTGCTGGGCTTGGACCGCTGTAAATAAAAGGCGCTGGCAAAGTTAGTGTGAGATTCTGGGGATTAGTGGAAGACTCCAGCGCTTCGACGAAATGATACTTCGATGCATCGATAGCAGTCGCCTGTACTGAGTAGAAATCCCCCGAAGCCGCGTTGCCCGAGGCAATCAGACCATAGCTTGCAGCGCCATTGCCGTTGACCGGAATGATTGCACCTCCAGCTGTCACATACTGAGCGAACAAAAAGCTCGTATAGCCAGTGGAAACTCCGCTTACTCCAATCGTCGCCGCCAGGGCTTCGTCGCTCGTGCTCATGGGCGGGACGCTGAGCGTTGAGCCGCTCACGTTAAGGCCGCGAAGAATTTCTATTCCTAAAGGCGCAGAAGTGGGAGCTGCCCCATACGCCACAACTCCGACGTCTTGCGTTCCCGCAACGACGTTCGAAAGTGTTGCTAAGCCGTTGGCGCCAGACGTAATCGGACTTACGTCTCTGCCGATCGCGATTGCGGCCTCCTGAGCCCCAGCGACTGCAGTCAAGTCGTAGTTGACTGTCATCGTTACCGTTGTTTCCGGGGGACAGTAAATGGTCGGCGACGCGATATCGCCGACGTTGGCTTCAATCACGACTTCACTCTGGTTCGGATTTGAAGACGGGGAAACGGGGCAGAGGACTGCGACCGCATAGTTGGAAGTTGGCTTGGGAACTGTGAAGGTGGCGGTTGATCCGCTGAGCGTAAGGGAAGTCCACGAACCACCGTCCACTTGCGAACCTGCAGCCGTCGGCGTGGAGCCGCTCACGGTCAGGGTCACCTGCGTAGGCGGAGTTGTCGTTAAGGTGGTGGAAGTGTTGCTGCCGCCACACGCCATCAAACATCCAATGGAACAGATTCCGAGAACTGCAGTGGAGAAGTTTCGCACGAAGAAAACTCCATTTAACGCATTTTCTATGCCGCGAAAATCTTAAGGCCAGTCAGGGGGCATTACGGAAAAAATGGTTGGGACGGAATCGCCGACATTAACATTGCGATATTGCGTTGATTTGCTACGACTGCCAACCCACCGATCACACCGGCAGCTGATCCTGCATCCAGCCGGGCGTATCGACGCGGGGTTCGGTAGTGAGATCCATGATCAGGCGTTCGAGGACCATACGTTTGCTCACAGGATTCGATCGCAGTGCGAGGTCGGCCTTGCCAACCAGCCGGATTGCGCGCGTAAGTTCGCGGCGGGATTTGTAGCGGCGCGCCTGCCTGATGATGTCGTCGGCGGCAAAGGGAGGCACGCGGAATCCCTGCCACAGCGCTGCCCACAACATGCGCTGGTCGCGCACGTTTCGCTCGAGAATTACCAGCATCTGGCGGAAGGTTTTGGCCAGCATGTAGATGTGTCCGATGGCTGCCTCTTCGCCATCGCCGGACGAAAGAATGGCATCGAGAATTTCAAGAGCGCGTACGCGCTCTTTGCTGGAGATTGCGTCAGTCAATTCATATAGTGATCTTTGCTTGGCGGCCAAGACCATGGTCTCGACATCTCCCAGCGTGATGCGCTTCTTTTCTCCAACGTAGAGAATCAGCTTCTCAAGCTCGTTCGAGATCATCATCATGTCGCCGCCAAGCGCGTCCACCAGTTCTCGCGCGCCGTCGGAGTCCATCTTCACTTCCCGGCCCGCACAGTAGTCGGTGATCCAGCGAACCGCTTCTCCTTCTTCCACCCGCGCCAGTTCGACGATGCCGCAATACGGGCCCATGGTTTCGCGGATGCGCTGGTAGCGCTCCTTGTCCTGCATCTCCATCTTGCGAACATCTGCAGGAATGCTGATGTGGTCGGCGACAAAAACAACCAGAGCGTCGGGATTGGGATTTTTGCAGTAGTCCTCAATGGCGGCCAGTTTTTCTTCGTTCGATCCCCGGCCGAAAAGATTTTTCACTCCACGCACGAAGAAGACCTGGAAAGGAGCCATCAGCGATGGCGTGCGGGCGCGGTCCAGAACCTCGGCGAGATCGGTTTCAGAGAGATCGAAGTCGAAGAGGCTGAAGTCGCGCAAATCGGCGGGAACCAGGTGGTCAAGAATGGCGTCGCGGAATCGCTTACGGAAAAAGGCTTCGTCGCCCACGAAAACGTACGCTGGACGTAGCTTACGGGATTCCAACTCACTGACGAAACGCTCGGCTTGGGCGAAAGCACGCATCAGAATTCTGTTTTCAACTCGACGGGACTTTTCGACTTTAGCATCGCGAAACGCGATCGCCTAGTAACCCGCTCATACCCGCCCGAAAGTGGAACTCAGAACGGCATTCAACGAAGAACCATCGCTACAACTTGGTCAAGAACTGCATAACCTCGGGCGAACTCCAATCGATCGCACCAATAAACTTTCTGCGGACGACGCCTTGGCGATCGATGATGTACGTCTCAGGCCAACCCGATGTGCCGTACATTCCAGAAACCTTCTGCTGCGGATCACGGACCGTCAGGAAGTTGATGCCTCGCTCTTTCAGAAAGTGATGGTAGGCATCGCCATCAACATCGATGCTGATTCCGAGAACGACGACTCCCTGGCCGCGCATGCGTTCCTGCAACGTCATCAGAGAGGGCAGCTCTTCGATACACGGCGGACACCACGTGGCCCAGAAATTGAGAATTACAACCTTTCCGCGGAATTGATCCAGGCTGACCGTCCGATCGGAATCCTGAACCGTGAATTCTTTGGCGGCGCTGCCAATGTGGGGAGGCCGCGATCCTGTGTAGCAGGCCGTCGCCAGCAAGAAGGCCAGAAGAGCTGGGAGAGCGGCGAGATGTTTCATTCGGAATCTCCCATTCTCAAAACCCCTCCAGGACATTGGAAACGAAGGTGCGCGCAAAATCCTGCGACAGGCGCCGGTACGCCGGTGAGTCCTCTTCAAAGAAGCTCGCCAAGTCTTGCGAGACTTCGTACTGCTCGCGAAAAAGGTAGGCCGGATTCTGATAGAGCACCTTGCCGTAACGGTCCGTCAAACTCACGCGTATGCTGACGACAACCATCACGCTGGCCGCGCGTCCAGTGGCTGTGTCGTAGGTCAACGGTGATGCCGCGGTTGAAAGGACGGTTCCACGCAGGACCGCATCCGCATCGTCGCCGGGATCATTCACGATGTGATATCGGGTGCGGGTGTTGAACTCCCGGACGACAGATGCGGTCAGCATCTGTTCGATGCGATAAGTGAGCGTTTCATTCTTGAATGACGGGATAGCAATCGTCTTGACGCTCTCAGGAAGCTGCGCGGCGTGGCCCGCGGTGTGATAGCCGCATGCCAGCGAAATCAATAGAGGAACTACTACAAACCCGCTGAGCTGGCGGGCGTAGCGCTTCATTGAATCTTTCCGGTGGGGCGGGTCGCCGCCATAGTCTCTGCACATTCAACCGCCGTTATCGAGGAGACGCGTAGATTGTCGGAGGCAACCCAAATCCAAATTCCGTTGGGCTGCACCGGGTCCAGCTTTAGTGACAGTTGGAAATCCGACTGTCCGGCGGAGCTTACGTTGCTCGGCCCATCTTCGTCTCCGCCCACGATTGAGACGTGATCGCCAGTCAGTGACTGCGATAAGACTCCGACATCGACCGGCTTCTCCATTTCAAGAAACATGGCCGCAGCGTGGCTGTGAAAGACGGGTGCCTGCAAGAGAAAGAGCGAAGGCTGCACAGCATCCCTTTCCGCGATTTTGTAAAAGTGACGCAGAATGCGTGCTTCCACCGAATCGAGTGTGGGCTGCGATTTTGGTCCGTAGCGCGAGAGCATATTGAACGCAACCTGCGCATCAAAGACATCTTTCGGCAGAGGTTGGAACGAAAGCAGGTTCACCGTTTGCTGGTGCAGTTCGTCCATTCCCCGTTGTCCATGTTCAGAAGCGGGTTCGAAGATCGTCGCCACAGACCGGCGGACGGTACCCGCTCTGGCGGCACGCAGCAAAAGCAAAGCCAGCATCACCGCGACGGGATGCGCGGTAACGCAGGGTCCAGGCTGCAGCTCAGGGGGGGCTACATGGCCGCGCTCGCGCTCGATCCAGAGCGATCGGACGGTGGCGCCGGGTTCATCTTCGAGGACGGCCGACAGGTCGATGATGGCACTCCCAGCGTCGCGAGCGTCTTTCCAGCTGCGACGCGTGGCGGCCGGGTCAGAGGCGAAAAAAGTAAAATCGACGTTGTCAAACTGCTCGGCCCGTACCCGCTGGATGAAGCTGATTTCGTCGCCCATCGCCTCCAGTTGGCCCATGGCCTCGTCGTCGTCGAGCAGCCGGATGTCGGCGGCGGGAAAATTGCGCTCATTGAGCATTTCCGCAATCTCTTTGCCCTTGAGCGATCCTGCGCCCACGATCGCCGCGCGGTACAGCTTGGGGCGAACAACGACTGCTTGAGAAGCAGGAATCGGTTTGGCGGTGTCGCTCATGACGCCTGCGAAGCCTCCTTGTAAGAAGGAGGCGGCGGGTCCGGACGTCGGCGGAAGATCCACTGCAAGCGCCAGAACACGCCGGAAATCATGTACAGGAGAGCGATCGCGAAAAGCATCTTCTCCGAATAGAAAAAGATGGATGCGAAAAGAGCGGCCAGAAGGACGATCAGTCGGAAAGGATGCTTCGACCGGAAATCAATATCTTTGAAGCTGTAGAACCGCCATGTGCTCACCATGAGATAGCCGACAGTGGTGACCATGGCGGACCATGCCAACGCCATGTATGCGGTGGTGAGGGGCTCGCCAGCGGTGAAGTGCACAACGGCAGCGACGACGCCTGCTCCTGCTGGAATCGGCATTCCGACAAAATACTTCTTTCCAGGGCGTCCAGGATTTGAAGGCTGGGGATTGCCGCTGATGTTGAACCGCGCCAGGCGGCTTGCGCCCGCGATCAAAAAGAGGAAGCTGGCAATAGCTCCAAGTTGCGTCAACTTGAGCGCCCATCTTCCTTGCGACAGTAGCACTGTCGGCATGAGATGAAATCCCCATGTCCAGGCGAGCATTGCGGGAGCAACGCCGAAGGTGATGACATCGGCGAGCGAATCGAGTTCCCTGCCAAAGTCGCTCGTCGTGCCGGTCATGCGCGCGATGCGCCCGTCGAGTCCATCAAAAAGTACCGCGAAGCCAATTGCCTTGGCAGCGTTATTCAGGTGCCAATAGTCGATGGCACTCGCATGCATGACTTCAAGAATCGAGTAAAACCCAAGGGCCATGTTCCCGGTCGTGAACAGCGAGGGAAGGATGTACATCCCCTTGTTCTGCCTGCGGCGCGGCCTAGCGATGGCTTCGCTCATACGCGAGTCCTCTCGCTGGTCGAAGAGTGTCCCGCGGCCGTCAGCGTTCCTTGCGGCTCGAGATAGGCAAGGATGCTTGCGCCGCCTTGGACGTGATCGCCCACCTTGACGTTAACTCGCGCCGAAGCATCAAGGACGACGTCTACGCGCGATCCGAATTTGATCAGCCCAACGCGCTCGCCTCGTTCCAGGCGATCCCCGATTTTCGGGTTGAAGACGATGCGCCGCGCCAGCAGGCCGGCGATCTGCTTAAAGACGACGGTTTGGCCGTCGCCCTCGACCGTCACGATGTTTTGCTCATTCAGGTCGGCCGATGCAACATTCATCGCATTCAGATACTTCCCGCGCTGGTAGCGCGCGTCGCGAACAATTCCGGCAATCGGAGAGCGGTTCACGTGCACATTGAAAACGCTGAGAAAGATGCTAAATCGCATTCGCTTCTCATTGCCGACAACGATGGTGGAGACGTCCGTAACCTTACCGTCGCCTGGCGAGACGACCGCGCCCGGATCTGTAGGAATCGATCGCTCGGGATCGCGAAAGAACCACAGGAAAAAACCGGCCAGAAGAAGCGGAATGATCGCCCACAATGGACTGGTTAACCAGCCGAGCAGGACTGCGGCGGCGATCAACGGCAGCGCATAAAAGTATCCATCGCGAACCATGGGGAGTGAATCCATTATATCCGGCCTCAGAGAGGACCGGGCATCCGCAAAGCGCTGTAAGTATAAATAAAAAAAGGCGCTTCATCGCGCCCTCGGAAAGGTATGTTGCTCCCGGACGGCTGAAGCCGCCGGGAGCACCGCCAAGATTAGGACTTAGGCTACGTTGACACCGTACTGCAGCCGATACTCGCGCTCAATCGATTCCATCTGATCTTTGAGACGGAGTTTCAGTTTTTTCAATCGAACTTCTTCGAGTTTCTCGTCTTCGCTGAGATAGCGTTTTTGGGTGAGTGAATCAAGACGTTGGGCGTACTGCGTGTGCTCCTGAGCCAGGCGGCGGAACTCTTCGTGACTGGTTAGGAGTTGGTCTTTCGAAGTCAGCATCCAGCAGACCTCCAACCGGGATATATCGCGAAGGTAGCACACCCCCAAAGTCGGTTCAATGCCAAAAATCTGGTGCAGTCTCACTATGAGAACGTTTTAGCGGAGCTGGAGCCGGTAGAGGATCGCGTCCTCTAAAGGCTGCATATAATAGGACTTACGGCGACCGGCGATTTGGAATCCCGCACGTTCGTATAAAGCGCGCGCGCCTCTATTCGACTCGCGAACCTCGAGAAACACTGCTTCACTGTTTGTTCTGCGCACTGAATCGATCAGGACCTCCAGAAGTCGCCTCCCCAGCCCTTTCCGGCGGGCTTTTTGGAGTACGACGATGTTCTCGATCTCCCACTCGGGCGAAATGTTCCGCGCCACGATGAAACCGTAAAGCTGTCCTCCTGCTTGGGCCTGAACGGGATCTCCAGCAGGTCCTGCAGTGGCAGTTTTTGCAACCACGATAAATCTCGGCGTCGCATCTTCTCCCGCGCGGAATATGTCGCCGTATTGGCGCTGCGTCCAATGGGCGGCGGTATCGGAGGCGCGATCGAGTTCGATCATCGCCGGAACATCTTCGGCACTCCCCCGCAGGATTTTTATGTGAGTTTCCATACCCGGATCGAACTTGGCAGCAGGGAGCTACTTCCCTTTCGAGAATATTTCCGCGTCTGAACTGCGACCGTAGTTGGCGTCCAGTTGTTCAGGGGAAACCGTAGCACCCGCGTGTAGCTTCCGTGATCCGAGGCGGGCGATCTGGGCGGCCCCGATCGGTTCAATCACTACGACATCGGTGTCTCCGGAACACTCCGCGATCTGCGCGCTCGGGGTAGATAAAGTGAATCCGTGGGCTGACGCAGACAAATCCTGCCTTCGACATCAATTCCTCGCGAAGCAGCGTCGAATCGCCTCCGGCAATTTCGTATTTGCCCGTATAGACGTCACCTCGCCCAGCCTCAAGTACGGCCATGATCTTTCCCTGACGGCCACTTGCGAGGGCTACTATTTCCAGAAGCGACAGGGGCACAATGGGCTTCACCAGGATTTCAGCCAGACCCTTGATCGCGGCGAGACCGACCCGCAGACCAGTGAATGATCCTGGACCCGCGATCACGATCAATGCGTCGACGTCTGATTTCGCAAAGCGATGTTTGGCGAGTAGCGACGAGATTTGAGGAACGAGTTGCGCTGAAAACGTTCCGCCTTCGATGGGCACAGTCTCGATCACCTGAACATCGCCATCGGAGCCTCTACGCGCCAGGGCAACGCTGCCGTTCCTGCCCGAAGTGTCAGTGACGAGAAAAAGCATTTTCCAGTTCAATCGGTATGGATGGTCAACTGATTCAGTACGTCTGCGAGCTACGCCTGAACAAGTTCGAGCAACACGCCGCCGCTGCTTGAGGGATGGACGAAGACATACTGGTGCCCACCCGCTCCGATCTTGATCTCTTCCGAGACCAGGCGCACTCCATCTTTTTTGAGACGCTCAACGGCAGCAGGCAGGTCGGGCACTTTCAAACACACGTGGTGCAGTCCTTCCCCACGCTTGGCAATGAACTTTGCGATGGTAGAGTCCCCGGAAGTTGCTTCGAGCAATTCGAGCCGGCTCTCGCCTACAGGAACCATGACGAGGCGGACTTTTTCCTGCTCGACAGTCTCCTCCGGCGACACGCCGAGGCCAAGCTTTTCATAAATCGACTTCGCCGCCGCCAGCGACTTCACCGCGATGCCCAGATGATCGATGCTAAAGTCCACGCTACCCCTGTCAATTCATTGTAGATTTCAGATTGCAGAGCCGGGCTGTGCAACTAAAATCGGAAGGCTCCACTACCGCTTCGCCGCTTTCGCAGCAATCTCTTCCACCAGCGTATACGGATCGCGCTTGTGCTCGGCGACTTCCTGGGCCAACGCTGTTACCTTTCCGTCTCCCAGCGCAGCCCGTGCTTTTTCGAGCATGACGTCGCGCAGCATTTCCACCAACCGCTCCTGCCAGTTTTCGACGCTTTTCTTAAATGCCCTATCGTCTTTCTCGAGATACTTCTCGTACTCGGTGACCGCGTCAGCCAACTCTTCGATTCCGATTCCCTCGCTGGCTACGGTTTTTACGATCGGAGGCGTCCATCCATCGCGGCGCGTCGCCAGTGACTGAAGCGCGCGAATTTCGCGCTCGACTCTTTCCGCGCCATCGCGATCACTTTTGTTGATCACGAAAATGTCGGCAATCTCCATGATCCCGGCTTTGATCGTCTGCACATCATCGCCCATTCCGGGCACGAGAATCACCACCGTGATCTCCGCCAGGCGCACGATATCGATCTCGTCCTGCCCGACACCAACGGTCTCAATCAGGATGACATCCCGTCCAGAAGCGTCCAGCACCGTGGTAACGTCGGCGGTGGCACGCGCCAATCCGCCTAAAGATCCGCGCGTGGCCATGCTGCGTATGTAGATTCCTGGGTCGGCGAAATGATCCTGCATGCGGATGCGGTCACCCAGAATTGCGCCGCCCGTGTAGGGACTTGTCGGATCAACGGCAACGATTCCGACTGTGCGATCTTCCTTGCGATAGTGCCGCGCCAGTTGATCGACTAGCGTGCTCTTTCCAGCGCCAGGAGCGCCTGTCATTCCGATCACGCGAGCGTTGCCGCTGTGGGGGAAAACAGCTTTCAACAGCTCCGACCACCCATCCCTGCGATTTTCGACAGTCGAAATCGCTCGAGCCAAGGCGCGAGGATCGCCGGACCGAAGCGAGTCAATCGTTGTCTGGAGGGTGGAATTCAAACCAACAGTGTAAAGCAGGCACGAGTCGGTAAGAAGAAAAGGCCTTACGCGAGCGAATTCTTGGCGGGATGCCCACTCCGGCAGCCGTTGCCGCAAGTGGCGTATTCGTTCAATCTTTCAACAGCTGTCGGGCGATCACCAACCGCTGAATCTCGCTGGTGCCTTCGCCGATCGTGCACAGCTTCACGTCGCGATAGAACTTTTCGGCGGGATAATCCTTGATGAAACCGTACCCTCCGTGAATCTGCACGCCTTCGTTCGCACACCGCACAGCCACCTCGCTGGCATACAGTTTCGCCATCGACGACTCCTGTGTCGTCTTCATGCCGGCATCTTTCATGGACGCCGCACGCATTGTAAGTAGCATTGCCGCATCGATTTCCGTCGCCATGTCCGCAAGCTTCCACTGGATCGCCTGGAAGTCGCTGATCGCTTTGCCAAACTGATGACGCTGCTTGGAGTATTTCAGCGCGGCTTCATAAGCGCCTTCCGCCATGCCCAAAGACAAAGCTGCGATCGAGATGCGGCCTCCATCCAGAACACGCATAGCGTCGGAAAAACCCTGTCCCTCGGCACCGAGGAGGTTTTCCGCAGGAATCACGCAATCTTCAAAGATCAACTCCGCCGTATCGCTGGCGCGCAGTCCAAGCTTGTTTTCCTTTTTACCTGGACGAAATCCCTTCGTATCTTTCTCAACCACAAACGCCGAAATTCCATGAGTGTGCGCCGCCCGATCGGTCACCGCGAGAACGACGACCACATCCGCATAGTGTCCATTTGTACAGAAAGTTTTGTTCCCGTTGAGGACCCAATTATTCCCTTTGCGGACTGCCGTCATGCGGGCACTGCCCGCGTCCGATCCGGAAGAAGGCTCGGTCAATCCCCAGGCGCCGATGAACTCGCCGGTGGCAAGCTTGCTGACGTACTTTTTCTTCTGGGCCTCGTTGCCGGCGAGGAAGATGTGGTTCGAGCACAGCGAAGTATGCGCCGCGACGATAATTCCCACGGAACCGTCCACGCGAGAGAGTTCCTCAATCGCGGTGACGTACTCGACATAGCCCATGCCTGCACCGCCATATTCCTGCGGAAAGACGATTCCCAGCATTCCAAGCTTGCCCAATTCCTTCACGGTGGCGAGCGGAAATTCGCCGGCTTCGTCCCACTTCATGACGTTGGGCCGGATTTCGCGCTCTGCAAACTCGCGCACGCTCTTTTTCAACTGCAGTTGCTCTTCGTTCAGCTGGAAATCCAAATTGCCTCCAAGATGGGGGACGTCTTAGAAATTGCGGCGACGAGATGCTTTCGAGCCGGAATTTGATTAGATCATAGCGGTTATATACGGCAGAAGTTACTTGCGGACAAACTGGAGACAAGCTCGGAAGCCCTCGTAAAGATTGGCGATTTTGAAGATTCGTGGAGATCAGCCTACCGACCGGATGGTCTGGCAAATTCAATCTCAGCTTCGGGTTGGCGATTCTGGCAGAGCGATGAAGCGCTCGAACACTTCGTTCGAGAACAGCCGTCCGCGCGGTGTGAGCCTCACGATGTCCCCATGGGAATCAAGCAATCCCTCAGAAACGAGCTCCTGAACAATCGGATCGAAGCTCTGAAATATACCCTCACCGAAAGCCGCGTCCACTTCGCGCAGATCCACGCCCCGGTTAAGCCTCAATCCTAGAAAGAACGTTTCTTCGCAGGAACTGCTGTCGGAAACTACCGTCTTCTGCAGATCCGAACCGGCAACGTAACGCTCCAGTGAGTCCGCGGTGCTGAAGCGCACGGCCTGGGTCGAACTCTCGTTGGAGTACAGCATGGAATGCGCATCGACGCCAAAGCCGAGATAAGGCTGCCGGGTCCAGTATTTCAGGTTATGCCGCGACTCGCTGCCGGCGCTGGCGAAGTTGGAAATTTCGTATTGGGTTATGCCGGAAGCCTCGAACTTTTCGCACGCCATTTCGTAAAAATCTGCGACCGTGCCTTCTTCCGGAACAAAGTGTGCGTGATAGCGCGTTCCACCAGCAATCAATTCCCTCCCTAATCGCGAGTCGTCATCCACTTCAAGCATGTAGACGCTCACGTGAGGGACGCCAGTCGCAATCGCCTGTGCGAGCGACTCGTTCCAGCTTTCCTGCGTCTGGTGGGGCAGGCCTGCAATGAGATCGACATTGATGTTGGCGATCCCGGAAGCGCGCAACTTGGCGATGTCATCCAAAACGGTCATTCGCTTGTGCTGCCGGCCGACAGCAGCCGCTTCTTGATCGATGAACGACTGCACTCCAAGGCTGACGCGATTCACTTCGCACGCAAGAAGCGTTTCGATCAGTTCCCCTGTCAGCGTCCCCGGCGCGCATTCAACAGTAATTTCCGCATCATTCGCAATTGGGAATTGCTCACTGACTGACGAAAAGATTCGTCGCAGTTGCGCCGGCTCGAGGACGGTCGGCGTCCCACCCCCCAGGTAAACCGAGTCCACCTGCCCTTCGACACGTCCGCCCATGTGATCCGCTACGCGCGCGCTGTTCGAAATATCGAGACAGACTCGATCGACATACCGCTCGAAAACAGCGCGCGAAAAAACGTCAGATGCAAAGTTGCAATAGCTGCACTTGGTGCGGCAGAAAGGCACGGAGATGTAAACGCCGAGGCTCACCTGCCTCAATTATCCCACCCACAAAGCTTTTCCATCCTCCTGAGGGTTTGAGCCATCTATTTGAGATACTGTGGAATAGTGCATGGTCTCCGCGATCAGGCCTGCTGATCCGCGATATTGGCAATGGCTCAAGAAGAGGAAGTACTCGGCAAAGCGTATGACAGTCGCCTGATGCGGCGACTGCTGACCTACCTGCGGCCCTACCGCTGGCAGGTCTCGATCGCTATTGGCGCGATCATCTTGAAGTCTTTTGCCGATGTACTGGGGCCGTATCTCGTCAAAGTCGCCGTCGACCGCTATCTTGCGCCTGTTAAAGAAACGCGCTCGGGACTTTGGAACTGGCTTAGCCCCAGCCCGCTACACGGCATCGCACAGATCTCGTGCATCTACTTCGGTCTGCTGCTCTTCAGCTTCATCCTGGAATTTCTGCAGACCTATTACATGCAGTTGACCGGGCAAAGGGTGATGTTCGACTTGCGGAGCCAGATCTTCCGGCACTTGCAGCGCATGCACGTAGCTTTCTTCGACAAAAATCCTGTCGGACGGTTAGTGACGCGCGTTACCACCGATGTCGACGCCTTGAACGAGATGTTCACCTCCGGCGTCGTGTCTATATTCGAAGACTTCTTTGTGCTCGCCGGAATTCTCGGAATCATGCTATGCATGAACTGGAAGCTGGCCCTGATCACCTTCGCGGTGCTTCCGTTGATCGTGGTAGCGACGAAAATTTTCCGCGACAAGGTGCGCGACTCTTACCGGCGTATCCGCACAGCTATCGCCCGGATCAATTCCTACCTACAGGAACACGTCAGTGGAATGGTAGTGCTGCAACTGTTCAATCGCGAGCGCAAGGCCTACAGCAAATTCTCCGAGATCAACCGCAGCCACATGGACGCGTTCAAAGACGCGATCCTGGCCTACGCGATCTATTACCCAGCGGTCGATTTCTTTTCCGCAATCGCGATCGCCTGCGTCATCTGGTTCGGCGGGCTCGATGTGATGTCCGGCCTATCGGTTAAGAGTGTCGCGATCAGCTTCAATCCGCACACATTGGTTTCTTTTAACTTAGTAGCTGCCGCCGCTTCGCTTGGCGTCCTGATCGCATTCACGCAATACGCGATGCGATTCTTTCGCCCCATCATGGACTTCAGCGAAAAGTACAACATCCTTCAGTCCGCGATGGCAGCCAGCGAGCGCATCTTCAAGTTGCTCGACACTCCAGTGGATGTGGTATCCCCTGCTGTGACGAAGCGTCCAGATGGTCCAGGTCGCATTGAGTTCGATCATGTGTGGTTCGCGTATCGAGATGTGCCCGAAGATACGGATTCTTCGGGAAATGGTAACGGAGTTTCTGCTCAGCCCGATTGGGTGCTGCGCGACGTCAGCTTCGCGATCGAACCCGGAGAAACTGTGGCTGTCGTCGGCCACACCGGCGCCGGCAAGACTACGCTGATTTCCCTGCTACTCCGTTTCTACGACGTGCAGAAAGGCGCGGTACGCATTGATGGAGTCGATGTCAAAGAGATGGACCTCGCCGATCTCCGCTCGCGCTTCGGAGTCGTGTTGCAAGATCCATTCCTCTTCTCCGGTACGATCGGCGGCAACATCCGCCTGGGCACGCAACGGATTCAGGACGCACACGTTCAGCAGGCTGCCGAAGATGTGAACCTCGCCGACTTCATCCGTGAACTCCCCAAGGGATTCGACGAAGAAGTCCGCGAGCGTGGCTCGACGCTCTCCACCGGACAGAAGCAACTCATCTCGTTCGCCCGTGCCTTGGCCCATGAGCCAAAGATTTTGATCCTCGACGAAGCGACTTCCAGCGTCGACACGGAAACCGAATTTCGTGTGCGCGACGCCCTGGCTCGCATGGTCGAAGGACGCACGTCGCTGATCATCGCGCACCGCCTCTCCACGATTCAGCGCGCCGACAAGATCATCGTCATGCACAAGGGCAACGTTCGCGAAATGGGCACGCACCAGGAACTTCTGGCGAATCGCGGGATTTACTACAAGCTCTACCAACTGCAATACAAGGATCAGGAGATCGCGGACTTGGCCTCAGCCGAACCTGCGAACGCTGGGCGGTCCACTGTCAGCGCAGATGACTAGTCCCTCTTGATTGACTCCCTGCGCGGCAACCAATAGCATGCTGCGAGTGCTCGGCCAAACCATTTCTCACTACCGCATCGTTGAAAAGCTTGGCGGTGGAGGCATGGGCGTCGTTTACAAGGCCGAGGACATCAAGCTGCATCGTTTCGTCGCCCTAAAGTTTTTGCCAGACCTGGTAGCCAAAGATCCCCAGGCTCTCGCCCGTTTCGAGCGCGAAGCCCAAGCCGCGTCGGCCCTGAACCATCCCAACATCTGCACCATTTACGAGATTGATGAGCACGACGGCCAAGCTTTCATCGCCATGGAGTTTCTGGATGGCGTCACCCTAAAACACGCCATTGCGGGACGCCCTCTCGAGAGCGATACCGTGCTGACATTGGCCATCGAAATCGCCGACGCCCTCGACGCAGCTCATGCCGAAGGCATCGTTCACCGGGATATTAAGCCAGCCAACATTTTTGTGACCAAGCGCGGACACGCCAAGATCCTCGATTTCGGACTGGCGAAGGTTACGGTGGCCGGCGGAGCATCCAGCAAATCAATCGATGGCAACATGCAGACTATGGACGAAGCCCACCTGACTAGCCCGGGCACCATGGTAGGTACAGTCGCCTACATGTCACCCGAGCAAGTTCGAGCGCGAGATTTGGACAATCGTACAGATTTGTTTTCTTTTGGCGCGGTCCTCTACGAGATGGCGACCGGTGACGTCCCTTTTCACGGCGAAAGCTCTGCCGTGATTTGCGAAGCCATCATGAATCGTGCGCCGGTGCCGGCAGTGCGACTGAATCGCGAGGTTCCCCCGCGCCTGGAAGACATCATCAACAAGGCTCTCGAAAAGGACCGCAACCTGCGATACCAGCACGCCTCGGAAATACGGAGCGATCTGCAACGCCTAAAGCGGGACACTGACACTGGGCGAATGATCTCGCCTGCAGCCAACGAGGGCGATGTATCGAAGGTTTCTACAGTACCCGCGGGTTCCGGCCAGCACAGCGCGACCAGCACAGGTAGTGGGAACATCACGGCGCCGCAAGGCCGCGTTTACACGAAGATCGGCGGGAAGATCGCCGCCGTGGTCGCCGCAGTCGCCATCATCGCACTCGCCATATTCTTTTGGCAGTCGAAGAGGCGGACGGCTCCGGCAGCCAGTTCCACGAATCCGACCACCGTCGCGGTGCTGCCCTTTCAGAACATGGGCGCCGACAAAGACACTGACTATCTGCGACTCGCCTTGCCCGATGAAATCGCCACGGTGCTCAGCTACGTGCGCTCGCTGTCCATTCGACCCTTCGCCACGACGAGTAAGTACACTTCGCCCGGTCTCGACTTGCAGCAGGCCGGGCACGAAATGCATGTAACCGACATCGTCACCGGGCACTACATAAAAGAAGGAGACCAGTTCCAGATCACTCTGGAAGCGGTGGACGTCGAGAATAATCGGACAATCTGGCGCGACACATTGAACGTCGCCGCTCCTGACATGATCGCAATGCGAAGCCAGATTACAGCGAAAGTTCGTCAAGGCCTTCTTCCTGCGCTAGGTGCGGAAACGAACTCTGGCGAAACCAGCACACGTCCTAAAAATGAAGAAGCTTACGACCTCTACCTGCGCAGCGTCGCGATTCCTCACGATATCGGGCCCAACCGCGAGGGCATCACGATGTTGGAGCGCGCCATCGGACTGGATGCCACCTATGCTCCTGCATGGACCGCCCTTGGCGTTCGCTACCACTACGACTCGGCGTATGGCTCCGGCGGCGCGGAGGCTTTTCAGAAATCTAACAGCGCCTTCGAGAGGGCACTTGCACTCGATCCCAACCTCATCTTCGCTGCGGCGTGGCTGATCACAAATCGCGTCGAACGAGGCGAGCTGGCGCAGGCCTACCCACGCGCGAAGGAATTAGTAGATCGCCATCCGGAGAACGCACAGGCCCGTTTTGCGCTTGCTTACCTGTTACGCTATGGCGGTGCGATGGATGAGTCCGCACACGAGTGTGATGCCGCGCTGGCGGCGGATCCCGGCAACTTTCAGTTGCGCTCCTGCCTGTTTACCTTCGACCAATTGGGAAACTACGAGCGTGGGTTCGATTTTCTCCAACTCGACGCTGGATCCGAGTGGGCTGCATCGAACCTGATAAGACATTATCTCCGCGAGGGAAAAACAGAGCAGGCGCGAGACGCAATTCACAAGCGTGCAGGCAACAGGTTCTCGCGAATGATGCTGGCATGTCTCGATGACCCTTCGTCGGCTGAAACGGGAAATCTCGTCCGGCAGGAGACAGCCAACCTAATGGCCGATCCGGATCCGGAACCTCGTTACGTCGTGGCGCTTGACTTCGAATTTTGTGGTCGTAAGGATGTCGCTCTGGATCTGCTGAAGAGCGCCATCGGCACTGGCCGCTACTGCGCCTACGACGGGTTACGGAACGACTCCGCGTTCGAGGCTATGCGCGGCACGTCCGAGTTCAACCAGATTCTATCCGCCGCCAAGCAATGCAAGGACAAATTCCTGGCGGAACGGACGCAATCTCCCCACTGAGTTTCTGGCCGTTGTCACCAATCAGCAAGTCTTTGCGAACGTTTCCCATTGCTACAATCATCGCTTGCGACTCCTGATCTCAGCCGGGGAAGCCTCCGGGGAAATGTACGGTGCCCAACTCATCGAGGCACTTCACCGCCGTGATTCATCCATTCAGTTTTTTGGCGTGGGCGGCGACCGCATGCGCGCGGCGGGCTGCGAAACAGTAGTCGATTCGAAAGACCTTGCCGTCGTCGGTATCACTGAGATTCTCAGTCGCCTGCCGAAAATTCTCCGGCTGTATCGCCGCCTTATCCGCGAGGCCGACCGCCGGAAACCCGATGTGGCCGTCGTCATCGATTCTCCAGCATTCAATTGGCGAGTCGCGCGCCAGATGAAGAAGCGCGGCGTTCCTACTGTCTATTACGTTGCGCCGCAGTTCTGGGCATGGCGGCAAGGGCGAGTCCGCCTACTGCGCGACTACATCGACAATGCGCTCGTCATCTTTCCCTTCGAAGAATATTTCTACCGTGAGCGCGGTGTGAATGCGACCTTCGTCGGTCACCCGCTTGCGGAACTAGCTCACCCGGCGGGTGACCGAGCAGACTACGCGGCACATTTTCAGCTCGACCCTCTCAAGTTCTGGATCACCTTGATGCCAGGCAGCCGCATAAAAGAAGTGCGCATGAATCTGCCCACCATCCTCGAGGCCGCAGCACTACTGGGTCCGGCGTACGAATATCTTCTTCCAGTCGCTCCCACGCTCGATCAGAACTTTCTCCGCAGTCTGGTCGGCCACCGAAAAATAACGCTGGTGCCTGAATCGCTTCCGGCCCTCTGGCATTCGCGCGCCGGCATCGTGGCCAGCGGAACTGCGACCGTCGAGGCAGCAATGATGAATACCCCGTTCGTGATGGTCTATCGGGTTTCTCGCCTCACCTACCTGCTCGGCAAGCCTCGAGTGAAAGTCTCGCGGTTTGCTATGGTGAACCTGATTGCCGACGATGACGTCGTCCCCGAACTTGTGCAGGAGGATTTCACGGCGCAGAATGTCGTCGACCACATCGCTACGCTTCTTCCGGACGGTCATCCGCGCGAGCACATGATCGAAGGCTTGGCCCGGGTGAAGGCACGGCTAAGAGCTCCGGCAGGCGCGGACGTTGCTCAGCACCCGGCGGATCGGGCGGCGGAGATCATCCTTTCGATCCGATCAGGCGCCCATTGAGGGTCAATTCCACCTTCAAACCGTTTTTCCGGGGACTTAGTGTCATTATTGTCATGACGGCGTACTTAGCCGGTGACAAGGATTTGACGAGGTGACAAGCTGTTGACGAGGCATCTAAACCTTGTGCTCCCAGCATCTTTTGCGTCAGAATCCTCATCATAGGAAATGGGTTATCATTTCCCGGAGACTCTCCTGAATGTCGATTGACCTGCGGCGTTGCTTGGGCGCCCTCACCACTTCCCTGACTCTTTGTTTGTTGCTTAGCGCAGCCTTGCCGTCCCAGGCGGCAGAGAAGGCGCGTCTCCGGGTAGATGACTATCAGATTGATGCCGTGTTGGACCCGCATCTCCATCAGATCACAGCCAAGGCCAGGGTTAAGTTCACGGCGCTCCAGGACTTGAGCGTGGCGGTGTTCGAACTGCACAACGACCTGAGAGTCACCAAGGTTACAGACGAAAAAAATCAGCCGTTGTCGGCCGAGCGTGTCACTCAGGATTCGACCGTGCGCGTTCCGTTGCCGGCGGGTTTGTCGAAAGACTCATCTACGAGTCTGACCTTCGAGTACGAAGGCCGGTTTGAAAATGCCGATAACAGCCCTGTTCCGGGCTTAAGTTTGGCCTACATCGGGGACGACACAAGCTATTTGCTCTATGCCGGACGATGGTTCCCGGTCAGCGGCTTCGGTCTGAACCGCTTCACGTCCACCATTCATATAACTCTGCCGGCGCATATGCTCGTGATCGGCAGCGGCAAGGTAAGCACGGTGGATCACCCCGCGTCGAACAAACCGAACGCGAGCGTCCTGCCAACGAAAACCTTCACATTCGTCTCGGAGAAGCCAAGCTTTCCGGGCACGATTGTCGCCGGAGTCTTTCAGGAACACAAGAGCGACGAGGCGGGATTGGATCTACACGTCTTCTTTAAGCCTACGCATCAGGGTCTTGCGCCGAATTACACGACGACCGCCGTCCAGGAGTTCACTTACTTCATCACGCTTTACGGGCTTCCGCAGTCGCAAAAGCTGAACGTCGTAGAACTTCCCGCGGATACTCTTCCGTTCGCGTGGGCGCCTGAAATCGTCGGGCTCGCCGGTCCGTCGATTACAGAGAAAACAAATTATCGCCTTCTCGCAGATGCGATCGCGCACCAGTGGTGGGGAGTTTCCGTCAGTCCCGCGTCAAAAGACGATTGGTGGCTGAGCGACGGTATCGCTCGGTATTCCGAAGCGATGTATGTGGAGAACGCCGCCGGAGCGGCCGGATTAGAAGAAGCGGTAAAGGACATGTCAGTGGGCGCGCTCGCCTACGACACCGTTCCGCTTTCGAGCGCGAGCAAGCTCGATACCTTCTCCACCGAGTTTCAGTCCCTTTCCACCGATAAGGGCGCGATGATCATGCACATGCTGCGCTGGGTTCTTGGTGAGGACAAGTACAACAAGACCATGCGCGAGTTCTCTGCCGAGTTTGCGGGAAAATCGGCCAGCACAGACGACTTTCGGACGATCGCCGAGAAAAATTATGGCGACCAGCTCACCTGGTTCTTCTCACAGTGGCTCGACTCCACTGGAGCGCCTGAGTTCAAAGTGAAGTACACCACCTACCGCTTGGGCGGAGCCGCGGCACAGAATCCAAAAGAGGAAAAGGTTGCGGGTTTCCGCGTCACCGGGGAAATCTCGCAGGATCTTGATCTGTTCCGTATGCCCGTGAACCTCAAGATTGATACTGATGGCAAGACCGAAAACAAGCGCATTGAGGTAGTGGGCACGAATTCTCCTTTCACCATCGAGACATTCGGACGCCCTCGGCGCATTGCCGTCGATCCCGATCATCACGTGCTGACCAACTCCAGCGATGTAAAGCTGCGCGCCTCCATTTTGCGTGGACAGGCGATGCAGCAGCAGGGCGACCTTTCGGGCGCGCTCACTGAATTCAATAAGGCGCTGGATATCGGCAAGAACAGTTCCCTGGCTCACTACCGAATCGCCGAGGTCTTCTTCATCCAGCGGAACTACCAGTCCTCCGCCAACGCTTATCGTGAGGCCATCAACGGCGATGGCGATCCGCGATGGACGGAAGTCTGGAGCCGTATCCAGCTAGGAAAGATCTTTGACATTACAGGACAGCGTGAACGTGCCGTGAACGAATATCGCCAGGGACTTCAGACCAACGACAATACGTTCGGTGCTCTCGAAGAGGCCCGCCGATACCTGCAGAAAGCTTACGAGCGTCCCAAAGAAAAACAGCAGTAACTCCTGAAAAACATTAGGAATACCTCTCACTAGCGAATGATCTCTACTTGCCAACGGTATCCAAGCCGTTGGCTTCATTCTTCATAGGTATTCATCCCATTCGGTTGGAATTGCTCGTGGCCGCGGCTAACCTTTTTTCCGCTTGCAGGGTCTAACGGAGTACATGCCAGCGGGAACTTTTGATAGTCCGGCTGCGTATTTCTGATCAGATGGTTAGGCGGGATTTGAGACCCCTCGCCTGAACGTTACCCGGGTGCCCCCACGCCCCTCCCCGGAGGCGTGGGGGCATTATTCAACCTACCCAGAATTCGTGCGTTCGCGCGATACTCTACAATCTGGCTGTGACTGAAAGTGCCCGGCTCAAGCGCGTACTAGCCCAACTTCGGCTGTACGAGCATCCTTTGCTCAACTTCGATGCGCGCGACAAAGGCGAGGGCGTCGAAGTCATCATCAAGTTCAAGGACGAGAGCGTTCCGGTACATACCTATTACTTCGACCTGCATCCGCGGGATCTCGATGATCCGCAATTCGAGTGGAGCTTTCAGCGGCAACTCTACGACGCGCTCCACGATTATTTCGTCGAGATGTTCATAAGAACTCCGCAAGACCGGCTCGACCGCCAGAGAAAAGGTCTGTGAACGAACTGCGTCGACTCATTGAGGCGGAGATCCACGAACGTGGGCCAATTCCCTTCTCTCGCTACATGGGGCTGTGTCTTTACCATCCAGAACTGGGTTACTACTCGCGTAATGCCGCGCAGTTCGGCAAGGCGGGAGATTTTTATACCTCGAGCGATATTCATGCGGTCTTCGGGCGCTTGCTTGCGCGCCAGTTCGACGAGATGTGGCGCGTACTCGGCTCTCCGGAACGAATCGTAATCAAGGAACTTGGACCGGGACGCGGATTGTTCGCACAGGATGTCATGGACTGGTCGGAGAAGAAGTTTCCCGAGTTCTTTAAGGCGCTTCAGTATGTGTTGGTTGAGCAGTCTGGTGTGTTACGCGAACGGATCAAGCAGACATTGGTCCGGCGATTCGAGTCGGGGAAGGTTAATTTTGCAATCGGGAAATCCGCACTTCTGGCGAATTCCGCCGCCAATGTGACATCCGAACTTGCTTTCGACACTTCCCTCGCTTTCCCGACCATTATGTTTGCGAACGAGTTTTTTGATGCGCTTCCGGTGGAAGTTTTGAGCGCCGATGGCGCTTTGCGTATCGACACGCGCGACGGTCGTTTCGTGGAAACATGGGCTTCTGCATCTGCGGAGGAGTTAGAGTTTTTGGACCGGTATTCGGTTCATCCGGAAGAGGGAGAACGAGTCGAAGTTCCTCTTGTCTCCCAATCGGCAATGCACGGCGCTGCGTCGATCGAACGCGGATTTTTGGTGTGCATCGACTATGGCTACACGCGTGATGAACAACTGGCGGGTCGTCATCGAGGTACCGTGAAGGCGATCCGGCAACACTCGGTGAGCGCGAATCCGTATGAAGCTCCCGGCGAGCAGGACATCACAGCGGACGTAAACTTTTCGGCGCTTGCTGCTGTGGCGGAAGAGAAAGGAATGCACGCAGAGAAGTTGGTGACGCAATCTCAGTTTCTGATGGGCATTGGAGAGGAGAACCAATTTGCGGATGCATTCGAAGACTGCCGTTTGCCGCAGGAACACGCCAAGGTCGCACTGCAACTGAAACATCTTGTTACTCCCGCGGGAATTGGCGAGAGCTTCCACGTGCTGGTAGCGAGCAGAGGAGTCGAAGAGAAACGGGCATCAACCCTGGCGGGACTGACGTTTGGCCGACGATTTTAGCTTTTGAAACGAGTTCCAATCTGGGAAGTTTACTATTTTGTTAATCCCACCCCTTCCCCCCGGTCTATTGGAATCATAGAGTTAGCGGAAAATCTACGAAAAATCTATGAGCTTCAATCACTTGCGGGCAAAATCTTCTTTCTAAAGGACTTGTCAATCGAATCCAATGTCAAAGAGCGAAAGTAGAAACTTCAGAATCGGACAACGGATCCCGTCGCGTCAATCGGAAACGTAGATCGTCTGAAGATTTCATTCCATTTTGGGAACATCCAAATTGTGTTTCGTTCAGACGCCGAGGCGGAGAGATCACAAATCTCTACAGAAACCTGAGCGTAATTTCGTACATGATAGACATTGGAATTTCGAGAAACCGAATAGGGCTATTCCCAGTGCTGAGGGAGGATGGTATGGGCAGGTCGATCAGTGGTTACGCGTTAAGCATGGTGGGTTTCTCATTTCTGCTCTGGACGGTTGCTGTTGGGCAGACATCGGGCGGAGCTGACAATGCGGTGGGGGCGAGGCGTCCGGTAATTTATGTGATGCCAAACGCTGTGGCGAATCCTGAGGGAGGCGACAATTCGCAGGTGGTTGTCGATTCGTCGCACAATGGGAAAGAGCCGCAGGTGGCGAAGATCTATCAGGAACTACAGCATCGGAAAGAGTGCCAGGGTTTCGCAGAAAACATGATTAAGGAGAAAGCGGACTATTTCCTGCTGCTACAGCATGGTGGAGGAAAGGGCAACCGGTGGGCACTTTCCGATAAGAGTGGAAACGTGATCGCGTCTGGGGATTCGATGATGTTGGGAAATTCGGTGAGGGACGCATGTCTGGCGATTGGGAAGGACTGGGGCGGACGAAAGTGATGAAGCCAGGCGGATCACGCGGCGGTTCCGACGTTCTCGATGCGAATCTGAATTCGAAAGTCAGGACAAAAGCCATTGAGAAGTCTTGTTCACCGCGGCTGACCTAGAGCGAAAGCCGGACAGCATGGCCGCAGATCGCCAGTTCCTGCAAAGGTTGACGATCCGTTTTAGCGATACTTAGAATTCAAGGGATGCCCAAAGTCCGCGTCAGCGCATTTGCCGTGAGATGTAACGCCTGATCTCAGCACTTAACGGCTTCTTTGAGACTCATGATCAGTGTGCCGGCTCCAGCAGGATCTTTTGCACACGCCAGTTTAAAAGTTCGGCGACATACAGTTCTTTCTCCGAAGGACAAGCAATCTCGTGAATCCATCCGAATTGGCCTAACTGCTTTCCTGACTTGCCGAACATGCCGAGAAGTTTCCCCTCGAGACTGAGCTCGTATATTCGCCCTGGAAACGCATCAGAGCTGAACAGTACTTGATGTGGCGGCGGGGTGATGCAAATTGCCCAAGGAGAACCTGGTGTTCTCGAACCCGATGGATGATCTGTTTTGTTGCCAATCGCGGGCCTTGCATCTGACGGGGCGGGAACATCGATGGTGATCTGGCGGAGGAATTTACCATTTCGGTCGAATACTTGAATGCGATGATTTCCCCGGTCCGCTACATAAATATTGTCCTGAGCATCAATCGCAATGCTGTGCGGGGTGTCGAATTGACCTGGCTTGTTCCCCGGCTCACCCCATGACTTCATCCAATTCCCATCTTTATCGACTTTGGCAATTCTCGAATTGATGTAACCGTCACTGATATAGGTATTGCCGGCGGAATCCCATGCCACATCCGTCACCTGTCTGAACAATCCATCTTCGGGAGGCAAAGGAGGTTGGACTTCCTTTAGGGGCCCAGTCCCATCATCCGACGCTTCCTGCCTGCGGCCGAAAACCATAGAGACTCGTCCCTCGGGAGTGAACTTGACGATGACATCCGAACCCTTGTCGGTGACCCAGATATTGTCCTGCGGATCAATCTTCACCGTATGTGCATAAGACCATGCATAGAGGTTGTGACCAATCTCGCGCACAAATTTCCCGTCAGAGCTAAATTCCAGCAGCTGCGCCGAGGCCGCACCGTACGCGGGACCAGTCGTATTGCCACGAGAGAATACGAAGATGTGGCCTTTCGAATTCACCGCGACGCCAGCAACTTCGCCAAAATAGAGGTCAGTTGGCAAGTGCAAGAAATCGGGCACCGATCGATATTGAATTTCGGGCACAACGGATGTCTGAACAGAGAGTGAACACGCCACCAGAAGAAAGACAAAACCGAGCCATTTCATAGAGTCCTCCGAGCGACGTCAGTTTCAAAGCACGCTTCGGGAAACTTGGTATGCATTAGCCGCATTGCTTCTGGGTGTCCGCATCTCAAGTTGAAGAGCAAAAGGATACACGACGGATCTACAGATTGTGCATCGATTGGGGAGCCATCATCCGGATCTACTCCATTTTGCCGGTGGCCGGACCGACGGCGGTAGCTTGCTTGGTCTTGGGATCGATGCCGATCAGCGCTACGCCGCCGACTCCCTCGCGGCTGGTGATAACTACGTGACCGCGAGCCCTCAAGTCGGCCTGCACTGTCTCGGGGAGGGAGGTGGGCACAGAAAGGCTGCCAAGACTGGCGCGCTCCTGTCCGAAGGAGCTGATGAAATGCGTGGTAGAGAAGCGCGGCGCCTTAAACGCCTCCTCAGGACTCATGCCGAACTCCACGAAGTTAAGGATGACCTGGATGGCTGCCTGATCCTGCATGTCCCCGCCCGCTACCGAGATCGCCATCACGGGTTGGTTGTTATGGAAAAGCAACGTGGGGCTCAGCGTAATTCGCGGTCGCTTGCGAGGCTGGATGACGTCGGGGGTTCCGGCAAACGTGTTGAGGCTGGTGAGCCGGGTTCCGTGAATGATACCGGTGCGTCCGGCCACGCCGGCTGTGCTCGACAGGCCGCTGGGAGTCGCCGCGATGACGTTCCCAAACTTATCCGTCACACACATGACGGTGGTTCCGCCATGCCAAGGGCCGGTGATGGTGGGTGGCTTGGTCGGTTTCATATTGTAGGGGTCGCCTGGACGGAGCTCGAGAGAGGCCTTTTTCGGATCGATCAGCTTGCGCCGCATTTCCGTGTACTGCTCGGAAAGTAACTGCTGCATCGGCACCTTCACAAAGTTTGGATCGCCGTAATATTCATCGCGATCCGCCAGCGCAAGTTTCTCTGCCTCAATCACAGTGTGGATGTAGTCCGCCGAATTGAAGCCCATCTTCTTCAGGTCGAAGCCTTCCAAGAGGCGCAGCGTCTGTGAGAGATACGGACCCTGCGTCAGCGGACCAGTCTTATAGACCGTGTAGCCACGGTATGAGGTTTCGAGGGGATCCACGACGGGAGTTTTGTGCGCCGCCAGGTCCGCCTTGCGAAGGAAACCTCCCTTTTCGATATACCAGGCTTCGAGGGCGTCGGCGATGTCGCCGCGATAGAAGCGATCCGAGACAGCTTGCAGTTTCTGCTGCCGCGTACCTTTCGCGGCTTTTTCGGACTCCACCAATTTGCGAAAGGTGACGGCCATGTCCGCCTGCCAGTTCACTCCAGTTTCGATCCTCTTGCTGCTGCCGGTATCGATATACCAACTGGGACCTCCAGCGTCGAGAATGGCCAGTGTGGGCTGCACGACCTCCTCAAAGCTTTTGGTTCCGTAAAGTTTTAGCAAGGTGACGATTGCATCGATAGTTCCAGGTACGGCGGCTGCCTTAACCTCACCATCAGGGATTCCGTGTTTCATGTACCAGGTAATGGCTTTAGGGTCACGGGGAGCTTCGCCTTGTCCTTCAAGCAGCTTCACGTTTTTCTGGTCGGCGCTGTAAACGAGAATGGGAATCTCGCCTCCGACGCAGAACGCGCCTACATACGTTACGGACAATGCGAGCAGAGTGGCGGCGCCTGCATCGGCGGCGTTACCGCCCTGTTCCAGAATCTTGATGCCGGCCGCAGTGGCGACAGGCTTGCCGGAAACAACTACGCCATGGCTGCCTGCGGCGACACTTGGTCCCCGCGACGTGACCGGCGTTTTGGTGGCCTGCGGCCAAGCGAAGGGCGCGAGCAAAAGGAGGGAAACCAGTGAAATCGAAATGATCTTGCGCATAGGAGGTCACTCAGTTGTCGTGGCGGCATCCACCGCCCAGCGTGTCATCAAGGCTATATTAACTTTCTTATTCCGCGCTGGCTCGTGCCAACCTGGCCGGGTGTACGAGAGGACCGTCAGGGGACTGCAACCGCCAGCGGTGCTTTCCTCGTTATTCCACTCGCGCTTCTTCTTTTGCGTACGAGACTGCTTCGGCCCAAAACTATGATCATCCAGGAACCGGACCTGGATTTGTGATTTTCCACTGGTTCGCAATAGTCGATCGGCATATACTTCGCCCCGGCGCAAAAATTTGCGCCCAGGAGACCTCCCCCATGAAAACGACAGGCGAAATCCTGCTCGCAGCTCTTGCATTGGTTGGAATCTATTGCGCAGCCTCAAAGAACCCTTCCCAAGCCGGTAGCGCTGTCATACAGGCAGAACACGTAGTGTTAGTCGCGGATGGCAGCGATCCGATGCCATTGTGCCGCGGAAGAGCCTGTAAGTAATACATATGGACTGACATTCAGCAAGCGACGCCGGCCTCTACAAAAAACTTGCAGGGCCGCCTGAGGAGAAGTATGCTTCTGACCTCCGGAGGCGTAAACGCGATGAATGGCATGGGAATGTATGCGACCTGGCTGGCGGGGCCGGTGTTACAGATCACCCTTCTTTTCTTCATGATCCGCCGCGAACTGCACGGGGTCTTCCCGCGGTTTTTTTCCTACATTATTTTCCAGATTGTGAAGTCGGCGATTTTGTTCGGTGTCTATCGCCTCTATCCCGACAACTATTTTGACGCGTACTGGGCTGGTAACGCGATTAGCGTGCTGCTGGGAATCGTAGTGATGGACGAAATATTGCAGCATCTGTTGAAACAATACGGAGGCATTCAGAAGTCGGCATCGATGATATTCAGATGGGCTTGCGGGCTGCTGCTCTTGCTTTCGATTGTTAATGCCTTCTCGACCGAGCAGACGAGTGCCGACAGGGTGGTGTCAGCGGTGTTGTCGTTCGACCGTAGCGAGCGCCTGATGCAATGCGGCCTCTGCATCCTCTTGCTGGTTCTTTGTCGTCTTCTTAAAAATTGCTGGCGGCAACACGTCTTCGGGATCGCTTTGGGATTCGGAATATTTGCCTGCATTGAACTCGTGCTTGTCAGCGTGGTTATGCACTTCGGAGATAGTGCGGCCGCGACTATCAGCCTGTTGAAGAGTTCCGCATACAATGCCGTGACTCTTCTCTGGATTGTGTATCTGAGGCGTCAGCGCGAATCGACACTGGTGATGGAAGGCGCTCAGCAACTCAGTGTCCTGAATGCGGTATTGATCCGGTCACCCGAAGTCGGGGATATTGGGTTTATTTCGATGGTGGAGCAAATGGTCGACCGTGTCTTGTCTCGCAGCACGTGGCCTAGACCGGTTGTACAGGGATCGCAAATTACCGGCCGCAAACCTGAACCAGAAGAGCGCAACTAAAAGCAATTCAGTTCTTGTGTTGATGAGACCCTCGGAAAAACGACCGGATACTCGTGAAGACTGGCCTTCGGATGAAGTCCAAATCATTACCTTTACGTCGCGCAGCGGTTCAACAACGGGCGTCGTGAAAGAGGTGAGATGGGGACTCGTGTGGCGGGATTTTGTTCTTGAGGATGGGCGGGTTATCCCCGAACACAAGATTCTGGATCACACCGAGCCGCCAGTTTGGCGTAAGCCTGAGGAGATATCTCAAGACGAAAGAGAGGATTGGGAGCGACGCCTCGTTTCCATGGCCGAAGCGGGATTAGATCCTCGGGATGAGGAGCAGTCCTTCCGCGCTGAACTGAACCAGTATCTTGCATATACCTATCTCAGGTTCAAGCACGCTCGGCAAAAATCGTCCGATCCTGAGTCACCATCCACGTCCGTTTGATCCCGAGCAAGCGCATAACAGAAATGGAGCGCACCCGCAGTGGTCGAAGCATATGAATCGGAGAAACAACGAGTCTGGAGCCTGCTTTCGAAAGCTGGTCTGGTAGATATACCCCCTGATGAATTCCCAAAGCGTATCAATGATGCTAAGAATGCTGTCATGGAACGACTCGGTGAATTGCTCGAGGTGTCAACTGATCTGGGAGAACGAGACTCCGCGGCATACTCCTTAGCCACTTTGAAGAAACTTGAGGCTACGCTGAAGCGGGAAGAAAAGCCTCGCAGTTCCGATTGATCCGATTTATCGCCGAGAATAACCTCCCGCGCTCATCGTGATTGTCGCAGAGCCATTCCGATTCCAGGTGTCAGTTCGAAATCTGAACCCCAGGGGCTGAAGCCCAACATCCTCAAGACTTCTGGCGGCACGGCTTAAGCCGTGCCCTTTTACAAGACTGACCGTGCGAGCTGAGCGCGATTCTTTCCCGACGATATTCCGCGCTTGTTGAGACCCGACTCTCCCCGGTCTTTGCGAAGTGAATTTAGTTTTTGGGTAGGTGGGGGTCGGGATAGTCGTAGACGCCGCGGCCGGATTTGCGGCCCAGACGTCCTGCTTTTACGTACTGGACCAGGAGCGGCGCGGGACGGTATTTGTCTCCCAGTGATTTGTGCAGGTATTCGAGGATGCTGAGGCGGGTGTCGAGGCCGACGAGGTCCACCAGTTCGAATGGTCCCATGGGATGGTTGAGGCCCAACTTAAGTGCTTTATCGATGTCCCCGGGCGATGCGATGCCTTCCTGCAGCATGTAGAAGGCTTCATTGCCGATCATAGCGTTGATGCGGCTGGTGATGAAGCCGGGGGATTCCTTGATCACCACCACTTCTTTGCGCATGCGCTTTCCGACTTCGACCGCAGTAACCAGCGTGTCGTCGTCGGTTTCAAGAGCCCGAACGACTTCTAGCAACTTCATTTTGTGCACGGGATTGAAGAAGTGCATGCCGACGCACTTTTTGGCGCGGTAGGTGACGCTGGAAATTTCGGTCACGCTGAGGGATGAGGTGTTGGAGGCTAGGATGGTGGTGGGCCGGCAGATTTTGTCGAGCAGAGTAAAGATTTCGATCTTCGACTCCATCTCCTCGGGAACAGCTTCGATCACGAGATCGGCTTCGCGGGCGGCCTCTTCCACGGAGCCGGCGTACTCGAGCCGGCGAAAGGCTGCGTCTGCGTCGGCAGCCGTCACTTTCTCGAGTTCGACCGCCTTGTCAAGGTTGGCACGAATTTCCGTCTGCGCTTTCCGCAGAGCCGCGGGAAGCAGGTCTTCCAGGATTGTGCGATAGCCGCCGAGCGCTGCAGCATGGGCGATACCACGTCCCATGATTCCGGCGCCAACCACAGCTACGGTCTGGACTTGGGCCACCTACTTCTCCACCTTTTCGAGGTCGGCGATGGCGGCATTGACAGAAGTGGCGGCTCCGCGTAAGGCCTCGGCGAGGCGCTTACGCTCGTCCGCAGCCATGGCAGGGATGTAAATGCAGATACGGCGGAGTGTCGCCGTGATGTCTTCCACGTAGTTCATTGCGCGGATCAGTTCACCAGTTGCAACGGCCATGATGCTCCTTGTCTCACTTCAAAGTTGCAGAACCCTCTATTCTGGACGTGTGTGTGAGTTTAGTAAAGCTGACCGAATTCGAGGTCTTAACATTCCTTAACACTGAAGGCACTGAGGTTCACGGAGAACTTTACGCCCCACTTCTTTTCGTCTCAGGTTCTGCCGTCGCATCGTCAAAAGCTTTGATCACTAGGGACACGAAGGTTCACTAAGGACTGCCAATCTACTTCTGTTCATCGAAGTTGGATTTCATTCAGGACGAAATCGCAACGCTTTTCGATCGAGGTTCGCGGCAGTTCCAGCAGTTCGTAGTCCAGCGATTGGTAGGTTTCGACCAGCGAAGTGTAGGTGCAGACGGCTTCATCGAACTCCTGCTTGCGTTCCTGATCTTGTTGAAAGATCTGCTCCCAAGGTGGGGCGATGAACACCTTCCGGTTGTAGCGGAAGACGTCTGCGGCCTTTCGCATGTGCGCGGGTGCGGGTAGACGAAGCAGGCGCAGATATCCCAAGGTATCGGGAACGGCCCGATCGAAAAATACCGGAGCCTTGGCATTCTGCGCTAGATGGTACGAGCGCATATCCCAACTCAACATGAGTTCCGCGAAGAGAAGGCGATCGTGCCATGGAAGAGCGCGACCTTCGATGGCAACCTGATCCTGGATGATGCCGCGTCCGGCCTCGAAAGAGCAGGCGTATCCGCGCTGATGGAGCGCTTCGATCAGCGCGCTCTTGCCGGAACCGGGGCCGCCGGTCACGATGAAAAAGTTGTCAGAGTCTGCGCTCATGATTTTTCTCCGTTCCCGCACACTTCACAAGTCATTTCTCCTTTGTTCACAGTGGATTAGAAAAGCGAGCATATAATCGCAATCAATTCTTTTTATGGTGCATCGAACCTTCTGCAAAAATCGAATAGTTATATGGCAGATAACGTTTTGAGACGATACATCTTCGCAAGTGACTTTGACCAGACGCTGACTTTCAACGATTCCGGCTATGTGCTGGCGGAGCTGGTCGGCATCTCGACCGAAGAATTCGAGCGCAAGTCGAAGGGAATGGCCAAAATCAACCTCGTGCAGCAGGGCGCGGAGCTCGCGTACCTGTTGTTGCACGACCCGGAGTTTCGCGCGAAGGTGCGGAAAGAACATCTTCGCGAGGTCGGCAAGCGAATTCGCCTGAAGAGCGACATCAAGCTTCTGTACCAGTTGCTGGACGCGGGGATCGACGGGCACCAATTCGACTTTTACGTGTTGTCGGCGGCGCCGGTAGAGATTGTGCGATCGGCGCTGGAGGATATCGTTCCCCCCGATCACATTTATGGAACGGAATTCCGCTACAAGCCGACAGGCGAGATCGACACGATTATCCGGGCGACGGCGGGATATGGGAAGGTGGCGGTGCTCGACAGTTTGTTGTTGCAGCGTGTGGCTGGACCGGATCACGTGGTGTACACCGGAGATGGCAGCTCGGACATTCATGTCATGCTGCACATCAATGCACGCGACGGGCTGACGATCGCGGTGTCGGAGTCGCCGAATGTTTCGCAGATCGCGAAGCGAACGGTTTTGAGCACGAGCGCACTGGCGGTGCTGGCTCCGATTTTGGAGGAGGTGGCGGGATGGGAGCGCTACCGGATTCGGGGATTCTTCGAAGCGAACGGAATGCTGATCCAGGAGTGGGAACGGGTAAGAACAGATTGGCTTACCGTGAGGCCGGCGGTCGAACCGACATCGGAGGGTGAGGCTGATCGTCCAAACGTTGGTTCTCCGAAGATGGAGACGGCGAAGTCCTGAGAACTTATGCTGCGCGATAAAAATCTGATTCCGCTTTCGCACCAGCACCAGCACGCCCTGGCACTCTGTGTGCGCATCGACCGGGCATCTCCAATTGCGGAGGAAGATGTGGCGCCGTGGCAGGATGAGATCGCACAGCAGTTCCAAGGGGAAATCGCGATTCACTTCGCGGCGGAGGAAGGCGTTCTATTTCCCGAAGCTAAGCGGTTCGAAGAGCTGGTTCCGCTGATCAGCGAGCTGCTCGCGGAGCACTCGGATTTGCGGTCCAGGTTAGCGGTGGCGACAGCGGGGCGAATGTCAGGAAGCGATTTGCTCGCGCTGGCCCAGGGACTGTCGCAGCATATCCGAAAGGAAGAGCGGCAGCTTTTCGAGCGTTTGCAGCAATTGCTGAGTACGCCGGAGATGGCCGACATTGGCACGAGGCTCGAGAAGGCATTGCAGGATGCCGTGCAGGTATGCGCACTGCCAAAAAAACAGTGACCGTACGAACTGCCCTCACCATTTCGAAAATAATTCCGCGTTCGGGGCGACCGCGAGCCTAAGCGAAAAAAGTGTCGTTCGTCGGCGGAGCGAAGGGCTTGGGGAGACGATCGCTGAGTTCCGCGAGGTGCGCAAGCTTGGCCGCCAAGTCTCCGTTCAGCTGATTTTCGTTGAAACGCCAGCGCCAGTTGCCACCATCGAGGCTTGGTGTATTCATGCGGGCCTCACTGCCTAGACCTAAAACATCCTGCAAGGGAATGATGCTCAGCGATGCAGGCGACGTTTGAGCGGCACGAATGAATGCCCAGTGAATGCCCTCGCTGCAGCGTCCAACATAGGCTTCGGCATTGCGTCGTTCATGCTCGGCTGCGCCGGACTTCCACCATCCGACGACGGTATCGTTATCGTGCGTTCCGGTATAGATGACCTTTCCGTCCGAGCGATGCGGGAGATACATATGCGCGCCTTCATCGCCGAAGCCGAATTGCAACACGGCCATACCGGGAATCTGAAGGCGTTCGCGGAGAGCGTGCACTTCAGGAGTAATGTAGCCAAGATCTTCGGCGAAGAAGGGCAATCCGCCGAGCGCCTCTCGTAGTTTCGCGAACAAGTCATCGCGGGGACCATCCACCCAGCGTCCACTGACTGCAGTGGCGTCGGCGGCGGGGATCTCCCAAAACTGATCGAAGCCACGGAAGTGATCGAGGCGAATGTAGTCGCAGTTCATGGTTGCCCAGCGCAAGCGCTGCACCCACCAGTCGTAGCCGCGCTCTTTCATGACGTCCCAGCGGTAGAGCGGATTACCCCAGCGCTGTCCGGTCTTGCTGAAGAAGTCGGGTGGAACTCCAGCGACGACCTCGGGCTCAAGATTATCGTTCAAGCGGAACAGCTCGCGATGCGTCCAGACATCGGCACTGTCGTGGTTGACGAAAATCGCCACGTCTCCGACCACGCGGATGGAACGTTCCGCACAATAGCTCCGTAGGGCACGCCATTGCTCGTAGAAGGCGAACTGCAGGGCGCTACGGATGCGTATGTCGTCGGCAAGCTCTTTACGGACTTTTTCGAGTTCGGCGGGCTCGCGGTGCGCGAGATCGTGCGGCCACTGATTCCAAGGAGCCAATTTTTGACGCGAACGGATCGCGTCAAACAAAACGAAATCATCAAGCCACCAAGAATTTTCCGTCTGAAATGATTCGAAGCGGCGGAGAGCCTCGGAAGAAGCGGAACGCAGGAAGCTTCGCGTTGCTTCAAACAACAGCGGCATTTTCTGGGCGAAGACTTTGTCGTATTCGACCGGACCGGAAGCAGGAAGGGTTCCGATCTTCGAGCGATCGATCCAGCCATAATCAGCAAGCCGCTCGAGACTGATCAGAAGCGGGTTTCCCGCAAAAGCCGAGGTTGCGGAATACGGTGAGTTGCCGTATCCAAGAGGCCCCAACGGCAGAAGCTGCCACACGCCCTGGCGTGCCGCAGAGAGAAAATCCACGAAACGATAAGCGGATGGCCCGAAATCACCGACACCGCCGCGAGAAGGCAGCGATGAGGGATGCAAGAGAATTCCAGAAGCGCGGGGAAAGGACATAGAAAAGCTACATTCCCAACTCGCTGCTGCCGCGGCTCAGCGCCTTTAATTCTTCGTCGTTGCGCTTGATCTTCCCAGACTTCGTCATCTGGTCGACGAGATTTGAGAGAAAAAGACCGAAGCGTTGCTGCTGTTTTTCCTGAAGCAGAGAGTCGCGAAGCTGATCGCGCTTGGAAGCAAAATCCGCTTCTGACGGCGGCTGGCTTTGCGTCAACTGGAGCACAGCTGCGTCGGCGCCGCTATTGATTGGTCCGCTGATGTCGCCCGGCTTCATGTTGAAGGCAACGGAAGCCTGGCCGGACATGGAACCGATTTCTGGAACCTGGCCGTCGGGAGCTACCAGATCGCTACTCTTGAAGCTGGCACCCAGCTCCTTGGCGGCGCGCTTGAGATCATGCTCAGCTTTCGCTCGGTCGGAAAGCTCCTGTACCTTTTGACCGAGTAGCGTCTGAGCCCGCTCGTTCTTGAATTCTTCTTCGATCTTGGTTCGCACTTCCTCGAAGGTTGGTGTTGCCGGAGGCTTGATTTCCAGCAGTTGAAATACTGCCACTCCTTGGGACGCTGATGCGAGATCAGCTGGAGACTTGTCTGCGGCGGTGAAGACTGCGTCCATGAACTGGGGCGCCGGTCCTAGGCCCGGGAGCATGTCTTTGCGGCCGAAGAAGTCCGAAGTGATCACGGGAATCCCCTGCGCTGCCGCAGCGGCATCAAGACCTTGCGCTCGCGCTTGCTTCAAAAGGTCTTCGGCCTTTTTTTGTGCAGCCTGTTGCCCCTTCTGATGTTTCAGAATCGGTTCGATCGTGCTCTTCTCTTCGTCGATCGACTTGCTATGTGCCTCTTGCTTGTCGTCGATGCGGATGATGTGAAAACCGTAGCTGCTCTTCACGACGTCGCTGGTCTGGCCCTTGGGCAGCGAGAAGGCAGTCTTTTCGAACTCGGGTACGGTCTGGCCCTTGCCGATCCAGCCGAGAGATCCGCCTTGCTTCGCGCTGCCTGGATCTTCGGAGTATTTTTTGGCGAGTTCTTCGAAATTCGCTCCGCCCTTCAGTTGCTTGAGCAGGTCTTCGGAACGGCGTTGTGCCTCAGTTGCACCCTTTTCGTCTACCTTTCCGTCGGCTCCGGGGAGTGGAGTTTTGATCAGGATGTGGCTGACCTTGACCTGTTCAGGAACGCGGTACTCTTCGCGATGCTTGTCGTAGTAGGAGCGAATATCATCTTGCGTGACCTGAAGCCCGTTTTCCGCTTTGGCAGTATCGACAAGGGCGTACTTCACCTTGCGCCTTTCGGGAATCGAGTTGGCGAGGCTGGCCTTATGGCTCTCGTAATAAGCCTTCAACTCTTCGTCGGTTGGATGAAGACCCTTCTTGATGTCTTCCAACTTGAGGACGGCGTACTCGAACTTGACCTTTGTGTTTTGCTTGATGAAGGAATCGTGTATCTCGGACTCATTGACTCCGGCGCTGCCAGTTACGAGAGCCTGGAGCTTGGTCAAGAGGATGTCTTTGCTGACGGCGTCTTCGAATTTGGCGGGAGTGAGATTGGCCTGGGCGAGCATGTTTTCATACTCGGTTTCGCCAATGAATTTTCCGGCCGGGAAAAAGGTTGGTGCATACCGGCCATGCTGCAGCTCATCCCGAACCTCGTCCTGAGTGACGCGCAATCCCATACGTGAGGCCTGGCTGAGCAACGCCTCGCGGGTGATCAATTGTTCCGCCGCCGGCTGCATCGATTGCTGGATGATGAACGGCATCAGTTTCGCGGCCATCTCACCGTAGCGCTGCGCCTGTTGCTGCGCCATTTGGCGGGCGGTCTGGCGGACCTCGTCGGCAGTGATGTCATTGCCATTCACCTTTGCGACGACACCCTTGCCGGGAGTTCCCGTCAGTTCAGACCCCAGGCCGCCGGGAACGAACGCGATTACCATGGCAGCGCAGATTATGAGGAGCAGGCCGCCCAGGACGAACTTCTTGAACGGACCTTCGGTTTGCAGAAAACGAATCATTTCTTGTCACTCCGGAGTGAACAGCGGAATTTCTCATTATAAACCAGTACGCTGAAGCCCGGGATGAACCAGCTATCGAGGGGTGTTCGAAAAATGCATATATGTGTCGCGTTTTCTCATTGGAGGCGGCGAATTGTGGCTGAAGAGGCTCATCGAAAATCGGCTATTGAAACGAATTAATAGAAGTGTTATCCATTCAGCGGAGATTTTTTAGGAACAATTTCGCCTTGTCGATAAAACGGCAATGATGCAATAGGAGCAACATGACCCCACGAAAACAGCCGGCCATCTTTTCATTCTTCCTGATCGCTGTATTAGCCTCTTCGCTTTTTGCACAGGACAAGGCGCCCACCCACGCGGGAATGCATAGTCCAGCCGAGAACAAACTGGCTCTCCATGAGGGATGGACCCTGCAGACATCGGCTAAGGTTGAGGCCAAGGGAGAGGTCATCTCTACGTCGCAATTTTCCACGACGGGGTGGCACCAAGTCACTGTGCCTTCGACAGTGGTCGCGGCTCTGATTAAGGACAAGACGCTGCCCGATCCGTTTTTCGGCACGAACCTGCGGAGCTATCCCGGCGTGACCTACCCGATCGGGGCGAATTTCTCAAATATCCCGATGGCCCCCGAGAGTCCCTACGCCGTTTCGTGGTGGTATCGCAAGCAATTTACGATTCCCGCGTCGTACAAGGGGAAAACTATCTGGCTGAAGTTCAACGGGATCAACTACCGGGCAGACATCTGGCTGAATGGGAAGCAGATCGCCAAGTCGGACGACGTTGCCGGTGCGTGGCGGACGTACGAGTTCAACGTAACCAGCCTGGCAAAGGCGGGAGCGGAAAATACTCTTGCCGTTCAGGCGTTCTCACCCACAGATCACGATCTGGCAATCACGTTTGTCGATTGGAATCCCGCTCCGCCAGATAAGAACATGGGCTTGTGGCGCGAGGTCTACCTGACCACCAGCGGTCCGGTGGCGTTGAGGTATCCCACGGTGGTTTCGAAATTGAATCTGCCGACGAACGATTCAGCGCAATTGACAGTAACCGCACAGGTTAAGAACGGAACGGATCAAGCCGTAAAGGGCGTGCTGAAGGGACAGATCGAGAGCGTTACATTCGAGCAGGATGTGGAACTTGGACCGAATCAGGCCAAAGACGTCACGTTTACGGCCGACAAGTTTACGCAGCTGACTTTTGCAAATCCTCGTTTGTGGTGGCCGACGCAAATGGGCAAACCGAACTTGTATCCGCTGGCGATGCAGTTCGAGGTTAGTGGTGCAGTGAGCGATCAATCGAAGAGTCATTTCGGTATCCGGGAGATCACTTCGGACTTCAATTCAGTGGGTGGGCGCGCGTTCCACATCAACGGAAAAAACATTCTGATTCGCGGCGGAGGCTACACGCCCGACATGATGTTGCGCGAGAACTCGCAGCGCATGCACGACGAATTTCGTTATGTCGAGGACATGGGGCTGAATACCGTCCGGCTTGAAGGAAAGCTAGAGACGCAAGAATTTTTTGATACGGCGGATCGCGATGGCGTGCTGGTCATGGCGGGCTGGTGCTGCTGTGATTTCTGGGAGCGCTGGCCGCGCTGGAAGCCGCAGGACTTCGAAATTGCCAAACAGTCGTTGCGTGATCAGCTCTATCGGCTGCGCAGCCATCCCAGCATCGTGATGTGGTTGAACGGGAGCGACAATGCACCGCCGCCCGACGTCGAGCAGATGTATCTCGATATCGAGAAAGAGTTGTTCTGGCCGAATCCTGTTGTCTCATCCGCAACAGGGAAAAAAACAAGTGTGACAGGGGAAAGCGGCGTAAAGATGTCCGGACCCTACGAATATGTCGCGCCCAGTTACTGGCAGGTGGATACTCCAGAGGGCCAGCCAGGACGCAAGTTGTGTAACCCCGGAGGCTGTGGCGGTGCCTACGGGTTCAACACCGAAACCAGCATGGGACCCGCTGTTCCACCGGTCGAGAGCATCAAGGCGATGGTCGGCAAAGATCATATGTGGCCGATCGACGATGTCTGGAACTTTCACGCGGGCGGCGGCGAATTCAAAACGATTGGCGTTTTCACCGACGCATTATCGAACCGCTATGGCAAGTCGGACAGCGTGGAGGACTTCGCCATCAAGTCCCAAATGCAGACCTATGAAGGCGTGCGGGCGATGTACGAGGCATACAGTCGCAACAAGTACCAGTCGACGGGAGTCGTTCAATGGATGCTCAACAACGCCTGGCCATCGATGATCTGGCACTTGTACGACTATTACCTGCGGCCCGGCGGCGGATATTTCGGGGCAAAGCGAGCCATGGAAACTCTGCATCCGGTGTACGGATACGACGACCATTCCATATGGCTGGTTAGCAGCCAATACGAAGACGCCAAAGGACTCAAGCTGACCACCAAAATCTACAACCTCGACATGACGGA
Source organism: uncultured Acidobacteriota bacterium (assembly GCA_963801895.1). Taxonomy (GTDB): domain Bacteria; phylum Acidobacteriota; class Terriglobia; order Terriglobales; family Acidobacteriaceae; genus Sulfotelmatobacter. The sequence goes on from CAWDGM010000001.1 coordinate 550,159, forward strand.
AAAATTCACACACGAAGATTCCGTCGATGCCGGAGCCGACAGCACCGCGAAGGTGTTTACCTTGCCGGACGTGTCGGGATTGAGCGCTACGTACTTTCTGCAGCTTCGACTGGAAGACTCGACGGGCAAATTGGTGGGGTCAAACTTCTACTGGCTGTCCACGAAGCCGGAGACGATCGATTGGGCGAAGTCCACCTGGTGGATGACGCCTACGTCTTCGTACGCAGACTTCAGTTCTATCGCACAGTTGCCGAAGGTGAAGCTGCGCGTCATAGATCATACAGAACGGAAGGGCGAAGAGGCTGTCACGCATGTCACGATCGAAAATCCCAGCAAGAGCCTGGCATTCTTTGTACGCTTGAAAGTAGATAAAGGTACGAAAGGCGAAGAAATTCTTCCGGTCGTATGGCAGGACAACTACATCTCCTTGCTTCCGGGAGAGAAGCGTGAAATCACCGCGAGCTATCACGCTAGCGACCTTGGTTCGGCGAAGGCTGCGGTGGAAGTCAGCGGATGGAACGTGGAGTGAGACTGATTGAGTAATTGAGCAGTCGGGAAATTGGGTAATTGAACAGCCTCTGGTCCTCTATCGGCTCGGAAGTTTTCAATTACTCAATTGCTGAATTGCGCAATAACTCAATTCTCGCGAGTGCAATTTTCCGTTGCTCCTTTCCTCGCTTTCAGACGTGCTCGGAGACTGAGAGTACATTTCCGTCGGGGTCTTTGAACCAGGCTACCTTGTCGCCTGATGGGGCGGTCCAGATTCCAAGTTCGTCCTGCTTGAAGAAACCGAAGACTTCGAACTGAACGCCTTTTTCGCGGAGGGTGCGAACCACCTTCTCAATCCCGGTCACTTGCCAGCCGAGTATCGTGTACTGAGCCGGCGAAAACTCCTTCATCTTGGCGGCGCGGATCATGATTCCGTTGGCGTCGAAGACGAGCGCAAAGCCATCGTCTTTCTCAAACCGCAAACCTAGAGTGCCCTCGTAAAATGCTCGCGCTTTTTCTCCATCCCGAATGGGGATAAAACCGATGAGCTTTCCTTCCATAGGCCTCCTGAGCAAGTGCAAATCTACGTACGTCAGGATATTTCATTGTGGTGACAGCGCAACTGCGCTATTGTGACAAAGAATGTCGAAAAAACGACACGCCGTGCAGGGATGCCCGAGGCTGCCCTCTCCGGTCACCGCGCTGTCGTTCGACTTGGAGCATGGTCGCTCGATTCCAAAACATGTTCACCCTGAGGATCAGCTGGTCTACGCGTGCGCAGGTGTGATGACGGTACGCACCGCTGCCGGTATTTGGGTGGTGCCAGCACAACGCGCTGTTTGGATCCCCGCCGGCACTCCGCATAGCCTGGTAATGTCCGGCTCGGTTTCGATGCGAACGGTTTACTTGCGGACCTGCATGGCAAGGCGTCTTCCGCGTACGTGCTGTGTGATTAATGTATCCGCGCTCTTGCAACAGTTGATTCTTCAACTGTGCACACTCGAAAAGTTGAGCCGAAGATCGAAGAGTCAAGCACACTTGATCGACGTTTTCATCGACCAACTCGCGGCAGTAAGAATGGTGCCCCTCCAACTTCCTATGCCATCAGATTCGCGAGCCGCCCGGGTCGCGGCGACGCTACAAAGCAACATTGCCGAATCTCAGTCGCTGGAATGGTCGTGCAAACAAGCGGGGGCTAGCAAAAGGACCATTGAGCGCGTCTTTCGGCGGGAAACCAGACTGTCTCTGGGAAAGTGGCGTCAGCAGATGCGACTCATGCGTTCGCTACAACTTCTGGCAGCAGGAGAAAAGATCAGCCATGCCGCGCTCGAGGCCGGCTACAGTACACCGAGCGCCTTCATTGCCATGTTCCGGAAAGCTTTGGGAACGACGCCACGAAGTTATTTCGCCAATCGAACCCAAGACGCGCCTTGATCCCGTCGTCTACGAGTCGCTGAAATCGATCATGACCGGAGCGGACCGGAACCAGTTGGTCTTGTAGCCGACGTAAAGAATGCCGACGGCGAACCAGATACCGCCCACCGTTTTGGCGATGATATTCAAGTTGAACCAGATCAATCCACAGAAAAGGAACCCGATCAGCGGGAGAATCGCGTCCTGCAAGAGACGTCGCTGATATCCGGGCTGGCGACTGATGGAAAACTGCCAGAAACAGGCGAAGTTCACTCCCATGAATGCAAGGAACGCACCGAAGTTGAGGAGCTCGCCGGCATGTTGATAGGCGCTGCCGATCTCGTTAAGCACAACTGCTCCGATGAAGGAGAGCGCTCCAATCAGAAGGATATTGTTAGTTGGGGTGCTAGTTCCGGGCTTTAATTGGCCAAAGAATTTCTTCGGTAAAACACCGTCGCGACCCATGCCGAACAGCAGGCGGGCCGCACCGAGAGTTCCGGTTAGTCCGCTGCCGAAGGCGGCAACGATCAGAATCGCCGCCATGGCGTTAAACAGAACGACTCCGCCAACGCGACTGCAGATGTCCATGAATGCCGTTTCAAGATTCGGAAACGCACGCCAGTCAGGCCAGACGCGGGCGCCGAGGTAGGCTTCAATTCCGCTACAGACACCGGCGAAAATACAGGTCAGCACGACGGCCAGGAGCACGTTGCGCTTGGGATTTTCGACGTCCTCTGCGAGGGTCGTTACTCCATCGAAGCCGATGTACGTCAGCGCCGCGAAAGAGGTCGCGGTCAGAATCTTGTGCGAGTTGAATGTTTTTGGATCGTACAACGGCTGCATAGAGAACAGCCCGGCCCATCCCTGACCGCCGTAGAGATAGCGGATGGCGAGAATGACGAAGAAAACGACGACGACGGACATGACGGCCAACAGGACTTTGTTTGCGCGCGCCGAGGACTTCACTCCCGCGAGATTGAGGACGGTCATGATTCCGGCAATCAGGGCGGCCCAGGCCACAAAGGGAATCTGGTGCAGGTAGCGTTCGTGCAGCGCGGTCGCGATCCAGACGGTGTTAATGAGTGGCTGCAACAAATAATCCAGAATCATCGCCCACCCGGCGAGGAATCCCAGATGCGGATTGAGTCCCTTGCCTACGTAGGTATATGCAGAGCCGGCAGTTGGATAGAGCGCTCCCATGCGTCCGTAACTGACCGCAGTGATGAGCATGGCGAAGAGCGCGATCAAAATGATGGTGACGAAATGCCCGTCCGAAAGCTTTTGCGCTACGCCATAGAGTGGTACCGGAGCAATGGGTTGAATCAGGACGATTCCGTAAAAGATCAAGTCCCAGAGGGTGAGCGTGCGACGCAGACGTGGAACGCCAGAAGGAGCGGCCGTGGAAGTTTCCATGTGTGCGGCTATTGGATTATGGAATGCCTGAAAGTGTCAATATTAAAACGATTCTATAGCGCCTGCCGCGCTACTACCGCGTCTCGCTGTAATCGAACCAGTATCCACGCTGCTCATTTCCCGACATATGTCGGGTGTTGTATTCGAGAAGATAGTTCAGGTGAGCATCGTCGAGTGGGAACGCTTTCTTTGGCGAGTACGGATACTCTCCCATGCTAAGGAACGGTAGAGGAGCAACAAAATTCCCCTCCGCGGCGTAGAAGTCCATGTCTTTTTCGTACCCATTGGCTGCGAAGAAGTAGTCGCGGACCCAGCCGTTCGGAAGGCCTGGCAAGTGTGACGGATCGAATTCGAGGCGGATTTCGTCGGCAGAACCGAAGACGGCAAGTTTGTCGTCGGTGGATTGAAGAAGAGATGCGACGTCGCCGTATCGTGTGTACGTTCCGACCGGTCGAGTGTAGGGTCCGGTCGCGCTGGTTTTTTCGTACACGTATTGAACGTTGCCGGGAGGAGTTCCTTCGATTTTGTAGGGATAGCCATGGAAATTCAGGTCGGCCTTGGACAATGGTACGGATGCGAGACGGTAGCCGGCATCGCGGCCGGGACGCCCGCTCGACAGCCGGCGGGTCGTCGGCGCTACTTGCGCTGCGCGATTTACGAGGATGCTATCCCAATAGACTTGCAGATTCGTTGTGATGCGAATCTTTTGTGTGCCTCTCGGCATCTTGCCGGTCAGGTCTGCCGTCATGGTGCGGGGGCCTCCGGCTGGGAAGCCCATGTCGTCCATCACTCGCTTCCACTTGCCGCCAATGAGCGCTTCGACGTAGGGAGAAATCGGTTCGAGTTTTGACTGGGCCGCGGCATACATACTGTTGGCGGTGAAGTATTCGATCTCGCCGTGCATTAGCAGCCAGAGCGGGCCGCCGGCGTAGGGTTCGCCCAGATCGAGGGTGAGGCTGTGCGTTTTGGCGAATCCCTGGAACCGGGTCATTTCAAAATCGCCGATGTAGTGATGAGCGAGCAGATCCGGTAGAAGATCGTGGCCGTGCTCGTCCCACGCACCGGAGACGGGTTTCGCATCGCGGCTGACAACAACTTTGAACGGCGGGTACGGGGGATTCGAGGCGAAGTATTCGTTCGGATAAACTTCGACGTCCGCCGGGTGATCGACAGCCATCAGCCGCACCTGATCAAGGTATACGGCTTCTTCGAGCGGCTCCATGAAGCGGAAACTGAGCTTGCCGTCTTTTTGGCGGACGGCGTCATGCTTGATCTTGATGAATTCGACCGGACGCGGAATGTCGCGCTGTCCGGGACCAACCCAGTGCCCTACAACGCCGGCACCCAGCAGGTCCGCGATGAATTCATAACGCTCGCCGTTCCAGACGAAGAGCGTCGGGCAGGAACTTCCACGGCGGTCGATCTCCATGAAGTCCTGCTTCTTGTCGCCAGCGATCTGAATTTCGTCCTGTAGCACGCCAGTCGGCCAGAGCATGCGGACGATGTCTGCATCTTTCGATTCGCCGAGGCCGACTACGATATCGGTGGAATTTTCTCCGAGGAAGCCACTGGAGCCGGCGATCTCAAACTTCTGGCGATTGCCGCCCGAGAACACTTCGAGCTTGGTTCCGATGGCGGACTTGTTGTCGTTCAGTCCCTTGAGCGAGAGGCGCAGCCAGTGATTCTTATTCGCTCCTTCGTTCTTGAGGAGTATCGCGGGGCCATGGTTCTGAGTGATGAGAAAGTCGGTGGTGCCGTCGTTGTCGTAGTCTGCGGTGATGATGGCACGAGGATTCTTCAGTTGGATCTTGTCTAGGCTGACCTCAGTGGTGACGTCTTTAAAACCGTCCGGACCCAGATTCCGGAACAGGCGAATCTCGCCCTTGCCGTCTTTCGTTTCGCCCACCGCGGCGAGATCAACCCATCCGTCGTTGTCGTAGTCAAAGGCAGCGACACCAAATGCGCGATACCAGTTCGTCTGAGGAAGCGAGACGGGATCGAGCGACTTGCCATTATTGTTGCGCCAGAGAGTGAGGGAAGGCGGGCCGGGGTGACTGAAAGCGAAATCCATCCAGCCATCATGATCGAAATCCAGGATGGCGGCGCCGACGGAAAAGCTGTCCGCTTTGGTTCGTAGTTTTTCATCGGGAATGAACTTTCCTTCCCTGGGATTCGCAAGGAAGGCTGGGGACAGCGAAAGACCGGTGCGCACCAAGTCGACCGCACGATCATTGTTGTAATCAGTGCCAACAGCAGCAACGCTTGGTTTCTCGCCCGCAAGGCCTGACGCTTCCGTAACGTCGGTGAAGGATCCGTCGCCGTTGTTACGGAACATCAGATTCCCCACGTACACCGGCGTCGTTGCTGTCCCGAACTCTTTTCCCGGCTGCGGGGATGGCCCTCCGGCGAATCGGGTGACGTAAAGATCGATATCTCCATCGTGGTCGTAGTCGATAAAGGTGACGCCCAGATTAAAGTTGTCACTCTTCAATCCTGCTGAGGCGGAGACATTCTTGAAGGTGGCGCCCTTCTCGTTATGCAATAAAAGGAGTTCATGGTCGAGGGTGACGGACAAGTCGGTGAAGCCGTCATTGTCGTAGTCTCCGGCGGCGCAGCCATTGCCACGCATGGAAGGATCTAGTCCGAGTTTCTTGGTTACATCTTCGAACTTTCCCGTACCGAGGTTGTGAAATAAGCCGAATCCACCTTGCGGACCGTTGCTCGATAGAAAGAGGTCGGGCCTGCCGTCGCCGTCGTAGTCCAGAAAGCAAGCGCCTGGACCCATAAAACCCAAGATGTCGGTGGTGTCGGCGCCAGCGCGAGTGGTGATCCCCGATTCCTTCGTGGTATCCACGAACTGTACTTTGATTTGCGGCGGGGGCTTCAAGGTCGCCTGTGGAGACTCCACCGCGCGGGAATATTGTCCCTGCTCGCCGTAGGCGAGGCTCATTGGCGAGCCGATTTTGTTCTGCGTGATGTACTGGAATTTCTTCAAGTATTCGCGAGCGTGTTCGGTGTCCCCTGATTGCTGATAGGCGCGAGACAATCCGAACTGCGCCGAGGCGTGAATGGGATTGATCTTCAGAGCCTTCTGGAAGGCGTCGATCGCCTGCGGAAACTGCTTGGCCTGCACGTAGGCGGTGCCCAGAAAGTACCAGGTGTCGGCATCGTTGGGATCGATCTCAGTGACGTGCTTGAACGCTTCGATCGACGCCTGGGCGTCGCCGGTGTTCTTCGCCAGCAGCCCGAGGCTGTACCAGGCGTTCGGATTTCTCGGATCCTGCTTGAGCGAGCCTTCGAGCTCTGCCTTAGCCTGATCGACCTTTTGCAGATTCAAGTAGGCAACGCCTTCGTTCAGGCGAGCTATCGGAAATTTGGGTCCGCTTCTGCAGCCAGCTGAAACTGTTTCAACCCCTTTTCGAATAGTTGCTGGTTCATGTAGGCGACGCCAATGTTGTTCAGCCGGGCCGCTTCGATGGAATTTGGTTGGGGAGCCGGCGTAATGAGGCTGAAAGCCGCCAAGAATGCGGCGAAGAGCGTCGCTAGGAGTTTCGGATTCATTCAGTAAAGATTTAAACACAGGGGACACAGCGGGACACAGCGGATTCCACCCTTGAGGAGACCTGGGGGCTTTGATTTGCACTGTCGTTCAAATGATGGGAGGAATTTTCCATCCGCCGCAGGACTGCTCGATCGCCATCGCAATTGACAGCACCTGCTCTTCTTCCCAAGGCCTGCCAACGATCTGGACGCCGACGGGCAATCTTTCAGCGGACTGGCTCACGGGAACGACGGCCGCCGGATTTCCAAGTATGTTGAACCACTCCGTGTAGCTCCATGCATCAAGATAGTGGACAGTTTTACCATCGATGATCCAGCTTCGTTCTGCGTGCCGGAACGCCGGAACCGCAGCCGGAGGACATAGCAGGATTGGATACTGGCGCATCTGCTTGAGCACATCTGCACGTAGGGCGTCCCGGCGAATCCACGCATCGAGCAGACTGGGGCCTGTGAGTTCCGGCTCGGCAGCTGACCAATCGAGAAACTGTTTCAGCATTGGGTTGGCATTCTGCTCTTTGAGATCAAACATCGGACGGAGCATCATGCCGCCCATCTTGATGAAGAACTTTTTCCATAAAAGACGCGCTTCCTCGAGACCTTCCGGGCGAAATGGCTCGACGTGAAATCCTGCTGAGCGCAGCGCTTCGGCAGCGATTCGAACCGCTTGCCGGATCTCGGCCGTCACTGGAGTGCGGCCGTCGTCCTCGAAATATCCAACTCGAAGATGTTTGAGATTCGGGTCGACTGGCCACCGCAGCGGGACGGGCGCGGAGCAGGTGTCTCCGTCGTCTGCGCCTTGCATGACATTGAACAGAGCAGTGAGATCGGCGACGGTTCGCGCCATCGGGCCGACAACTCCAATCAGCGCAAATGGACCGCCTGAGGGTGGAAAATGCCCGGTAGCCGGAACGCGGCCCGGAGTAGGCTTCAGCCCGCAGATTCCACTGAAGTGTGCGGGAACTCGAATGGAACCTCCGCCGTCACTGCCAACGCCACCGGCAGACATGCCGGAGGAAATGGCCGCGGCTTCTCCACCGCTCGAACCGCCCGGAGTTCGGTCAACATCCCATGCGCTGTTGGTGCGCCCATAAAGAAGATTGTTTGTTTCCCACGCCATTAACATCTCGGGAGTGTTGGTGACGCCGAGAACGATGGCCCCGGCGTGGCGCAGGCGGGAGACCAGCGGCGCGTCTTCGGAGGGTACGAATCCGGATCGAGGGCGAGTGCCGGATTCGCACTTCATCCCGGCGACCTCGATGGAGCTCTTGATGCTAATGGGAACTCCGTGCAGTGGGCCGAGTGGCTCGTGGTTTACAACGGCCGCTTCAGCTTCGCGCGCCTGGCGCATCACACGCTCCGGTTCGAGGTGGACGAAGGCATTCAGCTTAGGATTGAGTCTTTCGATTTTCTTCAGGTGCGCTTCAGCGAGTTCTACGGGGGAAATTTCACGATCGCGGATTTTCTTCGCCATTTCTACCGCAGGAAGGAATGTGAGGTCACCCAAAACTCAATCTCCGGGACGAAAGCGGAGTCTAGCATGCGGACTTTCCGCCGAAGATTGTTGATTTTTTCGAGACATAGCCAGATCGAGAGATTGTTTTTCTTTCAAGGTAAGCATTCGACAGGAACCCTTCGCAAGATCTCCGAGAAGGAGCGGCCCGATCGCCACGCGGATCAGGCGAAGAACTTCGACATCGAGCCCCTCGAGCATGCGCCGAATATGACGATTCTTTCCTTCGTCCAAGATGATCTCAAGCCAGCAATTCTTTTCTCCCGAACGCAGCAGGGCGGCCCGACGCACTCGCAGAAGATCTCCATCCTCGGTCTTGATTCCTTCTTCGAGAGCTCGGGGCAATTCGCTGTTCGCGACCGAGGCAATCTGCACGTGATAGGTCTTCTCAAGATGTGTTTCTGGTGCGGCAATCCGGGCTCCCCAGGCGGAATCGTTGGTGAAAAGAAGAAGACCCTCACTGCCTTTGTCGAGGCGACCCACGGGTGCGACCCACGGGAGAGATTTGCCCGAAGCCTCCAGGATGGAGTACGCGGTGTCGCGGCCTTTCTCGTCGGATGCAGTGGTCACAAGTCCGCGAGGCTTGTTCACGACGAGATAAATCTTCTCCGGCGCCTCTACGCTGTTGCCATCGACAGCGATTCGATCCACATGGAACTGCACCGGCGTTTCTGGATCGCGGCGAACTCTGCCGTTCAAGAGCACACGACCTTGGCGAATCAGCTGACTGGCCTGGGAGCGCGAGCAATATCCGAGCTTCGAAAGGGCTCGGGCCAGACCAAAACTTCGTGGTAGCGTCTTGCGCACGATTCCAATGCTACTTGAGGAGACCATCTCACGCTCGGTACGGCGAAGCTTGGTACCATATTCGGTGGCGCCCAAGGCGCAGAAGGAGGTTTTATGGCCCAGCAACATCCACCACGCTTCCTAAAAATTGTTGACGACGCCAAGAAGCGGGTACGCGAGACCAACGTCGACACCGTCAAGAAACGCATGGACGGTGGGGACAAATTCGTACTTGTCGACGTCCGCGAGGAAAGTGAATACGCCAAAGACCACCTGCCCGGTGCGATTCATCTGGGTAAGGGCGTGATTGAGCGCGACATCGAGGCTCGGGTTCCTGAACTGAATACGGAAATGATTCTTTACTGTGGTGGTGGTTTTCGGTCGGCGCTCGCGGCGGACAATCTGCAGAAGATGGGATACACGAACGTGATCTCGATGGATGGTGGTATCCGCGACTGGCGTGAGAAAAACTATCCGTTGGTGAAGGGTTGAAATATTTCGCGAGAGCAGCCCGTGCTGACAGGCAAGCCAGCGCGTTGATGTGTGATAAGCTCCGCTCCTTACTCTCATGAATGCTCGAATCTTCTTTTGGTCGCTCACGTCGGCTCTTGCCGGATTTCTGTTCGGCTTTGATACGGTCGTCATTTCTGGCGCCGAGAAAACGATTCAGGCGTTGTGGAGCCTTAGCCCGGGCGTTCACGGCATTGCGATGGCGTCGGCGCTGTATGGCACCGTCATTGGATCTCTGCTGGGCGGTTGGCCGGCCGATCGATTTGGACGGAAAGCGACTCTGCTCTGGATCGGTGTTCTGTATTTCATTGGAGCAGTCGGATCGGGACTCGCGTCGAACGTTTCTATGTTCATCGGCGCACGATTCATCGGGGGATTGGGAATCGGAATCTCGACGGTCGTGGCACCCATGTACATTTCCGAAATCGCTCCGGCAAAACATCGCGGACGTCTAGCGGGAATGTTTCAATTCAACATCGTGTTTGGAATCTTGATCGCTTTCGTTTCGAACGCGCTGCTTGCCGGGGTGGGGGAGAATGCGTGGCGCTGGATGCTGGGAGTTGCCGCATTCCCTTCCCTGCTTTATGCGCTGTTATGCCTTGGACTTCCTGAAAGCCCGCGCTGGTTGCTGAGCCGAAAGAAAGACCGAGTGTCCGCGATAGAAGTGCTGCAGCGCGTGGAACCCGGCGTTTCAAGAGCGGAGATTGCGGCACAGGCCGATGAGATCGCGGCCGCCTCGTCAGAACAGGCTACATCCGGAAAGTTCTGGACGATGCGCCTGCAAAAACCAATCCTGCTCGCCATACTGATTGCGTTCTTCAACCAGCTCTCGGGAATCAATGCGATTCTGTATTTCGCTCCCCGCATTTTCGAACTCACTGGACTTGGAGCCAAGGCGGCGCTGCTACAGTCGATCGGCATCGGCGTGACGAATCTGGTGTTTACGTTTGTAGGTTTGTGGCTCATCGATAAACTGGGCCGCCGGACGCTGCTTTACATCGGATCCTTCGGATACATCGCTTCACTCGGACTAGTCGCCTGGGCCTTTTTCACGAAGCATTATTCAATCGTGCCTGTGTGCATCTTCGCATTTATCGCCGCGCATGCGATCGGACAAGGAGCCGTGATATGGGTCTTCATCTCGGAGATATTTCCTAATCGCCACCGCGCTGAGGGGCAGACGCTGGGAAGTTTTACGCATTGGATATTTGCCGCGGGACTGACCACGTTCTTTCCGAAAATGGTCGATGCGTTCCCGCCCGGCTACATCTTTCTTTTCTTTACGGCAATGATGGTGCTTCAGCTGATCTGGGTGAAGACCATGGTTCCCGAGACGAAGGGTGTGCCGTTGGAGCAGATCCAGAAACAGCTTGGGATCGAGCACGCCTGATTCTTCCTCCTTTCGGCGCACTCTAACGCGGCGTCATGGCAGACCGATTTCTCACGGTGTTTCCTTCCATTCGCGGTCTGAATCAACCTGTCTGTGAAAGAATCAGTAGACGACGTGGTTCTGCTTCCACAAATTGTGAACTGATTGAGAGGCAAAAAAAGTATGGCACGCGTTTTTGTTACAGGTTCCTCGGACGGGCTTGGGCTCATGGCAGCGCAGCTTCTTGTGGAACAAGGACATCAAGTGGTGGCTCACGGCCGCAACGAGCAGCGGCGCAAAGAAACACTTTCATCCGTGAAGGGTGCGGAAGCCGTGCTGGTGGGCGATCTGTCGAGTATCGCCCAGACACGCAAACTGGCCGAGGAAGTGAACGCACTCGGTGAGATCGATGCGGTAATTCATAACGCAGGCGTCGGCTACAAAGAACCGAAGCGCATCGTGACCGAAGATGGGCTGCCGAGAGAGTTCGCGGTGAATACGCTCGCTCCGTACATTTTGACGGCGATGATCAGGAAGCCGAGACGGTTGGTCTATCTCAGCTCAGGCCTGCACCAGAACGGCGACGCCACATTGAAGGACCTCAAATGGGAAGAGCGGCGGTGGAACGGGACACAGGCATATTCCGATTCGAAGCTGCACGACGTGATGTTGGCTTTCGCAATGGCACGACGATGGCCCGGCGTTTTATCGAACGCCACTGAACCCGGCTGGGTGGCAACGAAAATGGGTGGCGCCGGCGCACCGGACAATCTCGATGAAGGACACCGAACCCAAGTCTGGCTTGCGGTCAGTCACGATCCGGAAGCGAAGGTGAGCGGCGAATATTTCTTTCACAAGAAGCGGAGAGAACCGAATCCCGCCGCACGAAGAACGGAACTGCAGGAGGAGTTGCTCGCGGCCTGCGAGAAGTTCTCTGGCGTCGCGATGCCCTGACGTCGCTGGATGTGTGGTCAGCGGGATCGTGACAGCGCCCGTAGGCTATCCCGAAAATGCTGAGGATCTCCGCCGGGGATCAGTGATTCGACTTCCTTATGAGCGCTCTGCCAGATAGGAACGGCGCGAGCCAGCGTCTGCATTCCTTTCGTCGTAGGCGATAGGAGACGACTCCGTCGATCGGACGGGTCGGGGCTTACGTCAACCAATCCGCGACGCTCCAGGGGCTTCAAAGCAGCAGTCAGTGTCGTTCGATCCATCGCGAGCAAGGACGCGACTGCGGACATCGGCGGCGGCTGAGGACGGTTTAACGACATCAGCAACGAGAACTGGCCGTTGGTCAGCCCCACCGGGCGGAGCGCATCGTCGAAGCGGCGCGCCAAGGCTCGCGCTGCCCGCTGCACGTGAAGGCAAAGGCAACAATCGCGAACCAGCAGCGTGGTCTCGTGAGAAACTTTTGACCGGGTTGACATGCGCGTTAAATGTTGATATCAACCTATCATAACTCTTTGGAGGTTGAACTTGCAGCAACATTCCGTCGTATCGCAGGATCAATGGCTGGCTGCCCGCAAAGCGCTCTTGCAGAAGGAAAAGGAATTTACTCATCTGCGCGACAGGATCAACCAGGAACGGCTGGCGCTGCCCTGGGTGAAAGTCGACAAGAATTATGTTTTCGAGACGCCTAAAGGCAAAAAAAGTCTATCGGACTTGTTCGACGGACGCAGCCAGTTGATCGTTTATCACTTCATGCTTGGGCCGGGATGGGAGGCTGGATGCCCCGGCTGCTCGTTCCTTTGCGACCATCTGGACGGGGCTCTTCCCCACCTCGAAAACCACGAAGTCACGCTGACTGCGGTCTCCAGAGCGCCATTGAGCGAGATCCAAAGTTATAAAAAGCGGATGGGATGGAAGTTCCCGTGGGCATCATCATTCGGTAGCGATTTCAACTTCGACTATCACGTCTCATTTTCGGATGACGCAATCAACAATGGCAAAGCTACTTACAACTTCAGCGATATTCCGATGAGGAAAGAATCGGCAGCCACGGAGCTGCCCGGCCTAAGCTCCTTCTTCAAAGACAAAGCGGGACAAATCTTTCATACCTATTCGAGCTACGCCCGTGGTGGAGAAGAACTGATCGGAACGCTGATGATCCTCGACCGCGCGCCGAAGGGCCGGAACGAACAGTCGACGATGGACTTCGTTCGGCGACACGATGAATACGAGAAGTCGCCTAAGAGACACGACTGCTGCGCCTAACCACATCGCATCAGGATGACGCGATCGCTCGCGTCGTCCTGCAATTTTTTCAGCGGAAATATGGGAGAGTCATGAAACTGCACACTTACCTGAACTACGGCGGAAACTGCGAACAGGCTTTCAAATTTTACGAAAAGCACCTGAACGGCAAAATCACGATGATGATGCGTCAGGGCGAACAACCCGATCCGAAGAACGTCGCGCCCGAACGGAAGGATGACATCCTGTATGCGCGTATGAGTATCGGCGACACCGACCTCATGGGAAGCGATGTTCCGCCAGAGATCTTTCAGCCGATGCGCAGCGTTTATTTGTCGCTCACGGTCGACAGCATCGCGGAAGCGGAGCAGGTCTTTAAATTGCTTTCCGAAAGTGGAGAGGTTTTCATGCCGATGCAGGAGACATTTTTTGCCAACCGGTTCGCCATGTGCCGCGACCGGTTCGGAACATCATGGATGATCATCAACGAGCGAGCGATGCACCAGAGCGGCTGACGCTTGGCGGTGCGGCCCGCTTGGTTACGTGATCAGGATGCCGTGCCACGCCACGGCAATGTTCATTGCGCGCTTTGCGCGCAACCCCGGACGAATGCGTCCGGGGCTACACGATTTGCTTCGGGAGTTCAATGTTGGGGTGAAGTCAGAAAATGCATGGTCTAGATAAATCGCGATTGCGGCGGGTGCATGACGTGTTGTCCGGCTCTGTGGAGCGGAAGGGGGTTCCAGGGCTCGTCGCCTTAGTCAGCCGCGAGGATGACGTTCATGTCGAAGTGCTCGGAACGTTGTCGACGGACCAGACCGGGCCGATGAAGCGGGACACGATTTTCCGGATCGCTTCGATTACCAAGCCAATAGCCGCGGTGGCAGCGATGATTCTGATCGTGGAATGCAAGATGCGGCTCGAAGACCCAATCGAGCGCTGGATTCCGGAATTGGCGAATCGTCGCGTCCTGAGATCGCTGTCTTCGCAAAATCGACGATACTGTGCCCGCGCTGCGCCCGTGGAGCAGCGGATCGGACAGGAAATCTTTTTCGGCTCGTACGGCAGCTGGGGACTTGGAATTGGTTGGACATCAAGAAGATCGACATCTACCGGACGCCAGGACGATTTGGATGGGACGGCGGCTACGGCACGTCGGCCTACACCGATCCCGCAGAGCAAATGATCGGAATTCTCTTCACGCAGAGGATGATGGATTCGCCAGATCCGCCGAAGGTCTTCGCGGATTTCTGGACACTGGCGTACGCCGCGATGGAATGACGCAGAGACGCGGCTAGAGCCAATTGCGCAGAGATGTGCGAAAAGTATGGGAAGTTACACGCGAGTGATTCGGAGGCGCGAGTTGGGTGGCAACGACCGATCCAAGCACAAGATTCCGTGGCGATTCGCGGACTCGCGAAGATTCTCTATCTCGACTCCAGGCAATGCGGCGGTTTGTGACGTGGAAACGTTGGGTCCGTACAGTCGAAGCTCGTAAATGGCGTTGGGCTCAAGCCCCGATGCTGTAAAGGACGTGAACTGCACCTCGGGAATTGAGATTTCTCCCTGGTTTTGCGCCGATACCGATGTGGCGAATAGAGCGCAGGCGCCACCGTCCGATGCCGCTCCGGCGAAGTGTACGCCGTCGAGCAACACTGTGCGCTTCCCTCCTGTCATGCCCGCATTTCCAATTTCGAATACATGGAGGAAAAAGTCTTCTTCTGCAGGAACTGAGGGAGATACTTCAAGGCGCCATCCACCCGGGACGACATTTTTCCGATTCGATGGAGAGATCTTGGAGAAATCGTCGCCCCAAAACGTCTTCCACATGTGAACGAGCCTGGGATCCTGCGGTAACGGCGCTCCCTCGGCCGGTTCCAGAGGCCAATTTTCCCCACTTCCCCACGCCCCACCTTTGTCGTCCCCCGGCGTGTAGAAATCCTGGCCGGGGCCGCCACGACGTGTGACTACCCTGTCGCGAGGAAGGAGACAGTGGACGAGAAGTTCGCCGTGGCCCTCCCGAAAGCGAAGGGTCTTCGCATCGCGGAACTCTTTTGCATGTGAAGTCTCGGGGCGCATATCCTCTCGACCTTCATCGCCGTCCACAGCCGGTTCACTTACTCCGTGCAGGAGCCATGCTTTGCGAAAGCCAGCATTTGTGCTGACCACGTGATCGAAAACGAATAGTGTGTTTTGTGGTGGCACATAAAAGATTTCACGCGTAAACATCTTCAACTTTTCGCGAGAGTAGGCGTTCGTCGCATCGCCGAACGCATAGTGGTACTTTCCCGGAACATGGTCGACGAGCCGCATGGATGCGAGATCCCACAAGTCGCGGGTTCGTTCCCAATCTTTCGGACTGCGGATCGTGTTCCAGTAACGTGAAGAATCCATGCGCTGGCCGCCATCGTTGGCGGCGGGCATTAGATTTTCAGACCAGAAGAAGTTTTCCGCGGGATCGTAAACCAGGACCGAATTGTGCGCAACGGTGCGCCGGTAGTAGTTGAGATAGTGAGGGCTCTCACTGTCGGTGTAGTCAGCTCCGCTGTCGATCGCGAGATATCCGCCGTGGTAGATGTTGATCTGGTTTTGATCGAGATGCTGATGCTTGGCGAGATAGGGTCCGCAATCAAATTCGATCCATGTCGAGTCCGCCTTCCAGCCACTACGAATCACTAGATGTCCTACGCCTTGAAAAAGCCGTTGCCGCGGCAACTCACTTTCGCTGGCCAGCGCCGGGTCGCGTGGAGTAACTTGCGGATCGTTCCACAGAAACTCGAGCACGGGAAGGGTCCATTGCCGCGAGAAGAAGCCGCTGTCACGAAGCAGCCATGCGCCGTAAGGGTCTTTAAAGCGATTCACCGCGTAGCCGATGACCGACGTATCGCGCGCATCGAGGATGGGATACTCATTGTCGCCTTCCCGCGAAGGTGTTCCATCTGGTAGCAGCTTGTAGAGATATGTGTTCCCAATGTTGCGAAACATGGAGTAGCGATTCGCAGGATCGACGCCGGTCACGGTTCGCTGAAGTTCTGCAAGCAGAGTCAGGCAAGCCCAAGTGATGCGCATGTAGTCCATCGACTCGTGGTAGCTGCCCTCGGGAGTAGCGAAATCAGTGGTCTCGAGAATGTTCGTGAAGCAGTTCGCCGTTTTTTCGCGCCAGGCTTCACAACGATCTTTGCATCCCGTGTAACCAGCAAGGGCGGCAGCAACAAACGCCGGTAAGGAGAGGTACCGCGCCGCGTAGTTGTGATAGGAAAAGGTTCCTGGATCCTTGAAGTCGGCGGTGGCAATCATCGCCGCAGCGCCATCCATTAATTCGTTCGCGACACGTTCCCGGAGCGCAGCCTCGAAACCCGAATATTCAAACAACCAGTCGAACGCCAGCGACCAGCGCGCATAGTCAACCCAGGAACGCGAGGGCTTTGATCCTTGGGTGATGCGGTTGGCGCGCATGGCAGCAACCGCCTTCTCTGCGAAAGTGCTGTCTCGAGTGATCTGCCACGAGAGCGCCCATCCCTCCATATCGTTGGACGGGCGCATTCCCGCAGTGTAGCGGGCCTTCAGCAACGGCAGCCCCGTAAACGGATCAGCGGAGGAGATGAGTAGCCGCGGTCGGCGAGCCGACTCCTGCGCCATGGTTCTTGTCAGTGCCAGTGCTGCAGAGGCTCCGACGCCCAGCATGAAATCGCGGCGTTTCATGGATAAATGCGGGAGGATCCCTAAGGATTTGCAACCTTTCCCCGAAAAGCAAAACCAAGTATACGAAAGTAAACGCCATAGGGGCGATAATTCTTACCTAGCTTAGCTTCCGTCAATGGTCGGCAAAGTTAGACTCTGCTTGAAGTTTCGGCCTACACCGTGACGATTTTCGCTCACAATCGACTACTTTCGTTTGTTTTGCTCTGACGAGGCGTATAGAATGGCCGGGCAGGCGGCCTATCCGCCTTGGAGCAAGGAAACCGACGATGGCTCCCCGGGATTCACGACTCTTATCTGAACAGCGCCGCCGCAAGATTCTGGATTTGATCGACCAGAAGGGACAGATCACGGTCCGCGAACTGGCCGAACGTTTTTCTGTATCGGCAGTCACCGCGCGCGGAGATCTTGATGCTCTGTGTTCCGAGGAACTCGCGGTGCGGTCGCATGGCGGTGCAGTACGAAAGCTAGAAGGCGGCCATGAGTACGGACCCACACCAAAAAAGGTTTCGAGATATCAGGACCCGCGCCGATCGAAGGTCGTAACGCCAGGCACAGGAAATCGAACCATCACGTTTGTTTTGGGCAACCGCGACACGGTCAATGAATTCCAGTCAAAAGTTCTGCTGGGAGCCGAAGGCTACTGCACTCGACAAGACTGGGCCTTACACTTCGTTTCCTTTCGCTCCGATCTGAACGCACCGCTCAGCAGTTTGAGCTTGCCGGAAGTCTTGACCCAGTCGAACCGCCCAAGTGGCGTGATCCTGAGCGGAACGCATTCGGCGAATATTCTCGCGGCGCTCTCCGAAAATAAAATTCCTTTCTCGCTTGTTGGAAACAACATCGTCGGTGATTGGCAGCCGGAACAGTATGACTGCGTGTTCACCGACGACATTCGGGGATCCGCCGACATAACGCGCTATCTCATCGCTCAAGGTCACAGGAATATCTGGTATATCGGAAACCAGCGATTGCCCTGGTTTGCCCGCTGCGCGCGCGGCTACCGGCAGGCGATGAAAGAGGCGGACCTTGAGCCCCGTTTCAGCGAGATCGGCTCTGAGGATCGAGAGTTAGGATATCTCGCGGTCAAATCGTTGCTGGCTAACGGAGAGCGCCCCACCGCACTGTTCGTCGGCACGGATCAGGCCGCATCGGGTGTCTACCAGGCTCTGCAGGAATCGGGCATTCGAATTCCGGACGACGTCAGCGTGGCCGGTTTCAACGATACGATTGGCGAAGTTCTGCATCCGGGCCTGACGACAGTTCGCGAATTCCCAAAAGAGCTTGGCGTTCATCTAGCGGAATTCACGCTTCGCCGAATTAGCCAGCCCACTATTCCTCCGCAACAGCTCATTATGCCCACCGAACTTATCCGGCGAGAAAGCGTGCGACACAGCGCGCCGGGTCATTCGTACGCATCTTCTCTAACTCTGCAAGAAAACGTCTTGTGAAAACACCAGGACTGGTTTGGAGCTGCAGACGCTAATGCTCTGGCGGATTACATGCTTTTGTCTATCTCTCCTCCTGTGTGCGGCATGCGCACTCGGTCAGGCGGCTCCTCCTCCTGAAGCGTTTCGCGTGCTGCCCGAAATGGCTGACGGGCCGCAAATTACTCCCTATCTTCAGTATCAAACCGATCTCGCGTGGAAGCAGGACGAAGCTAGGCAAGCGAGGTGGCGCAGCGTGACGACGGAAGCCGCGCTACTGAAGCTGCAATCCGAACTCAGGCAGAAACTTCTGAGCATGATCGGTGGGCTGCCCACGGTGCGGACGCCACTGCATCCTCGAATCGTCGCGAACATCCCGATGAACGGGTTCCACGTCGAAAAGCTGATCTTCGAAAGCCTGCCGGGTGTTTATGTCACGGCCCTTCTCTATGTGCCGGACGACAACGACGGACCGGCGACCAAGAGGCATCCGGCAATTCTGGTTGCGGCAGGACACGCGACAGACGGCAAGGCTCACTACCAGACGCTGTGTCAGCGGCTCGTACAGCGTGGATACGTGGTGATCGCCTGGGATCCGGTTGGGCAGGCGGAGCGCAGCCAGTTCTGGGATGCAAAGAAAGGCAAGAGTCGTTACAACCTTATTTGCGCAGAGCATGCCGTGTTGGGAAATCTGGCCTATCTGGCGGGTACAAATCTGGCACGCTGGGAAATTTGGGATGGATTGCGCGCGTTTGACTACTTGCTGACGCGACACGAAGTCGATGCGGAGCGCATCAACATTACCGGCACAAGTGGAGGCGGGTTCCAGGCAATGCATATCGCCGCCCTGGAGCCTGGCATCAAGGTTGCGGCGATTTCCTGCTACATCACGTCTCTGCCCATGCGCATTCACAATCGCATATTTAAAGATCCGGACAGCGATCCCGAGCAGGACCTATACGGCATGATTTCCAATGGCGTCGACAATGCTGGGCTTCTGTTGCTTATGTATCCTCGCCCGGTGTTCGTCGCCGCTGCAGTGCTCGACTTCTTCCCGATCGAGGGGGCCGAGAAATCGTTCCGCGAAGTACAGAAGTTTTACGTGCGGTTTGGACATGCGGATCGGATTGCCATGGCAGAGGGTTATCACGGTCATCAATTTTCCGACGGGAACCAGGAAAAAGCTTTGGCATTTCTGGATCACTTCAACCGACTGCCCGCGACGCGGGGATTAGCAGCCGCAAGGGACCTTGATTCGAGCACTTTGCAATGCACTCGCACCGGACAAGTGATGCTCGACTTTCAGGATGCAAAGCCGCTCACCGAGGTGGTCCGCGAATATTTCATCGAGCATAAGGGCCAGCCGGTCCAACCGTTGCGCAGGCTCTACTTTGGCGAGGGTTATCCGGGAATTCGATCATGGAAGCTCGCCAAGTTTGAAGGAGCGGCTCCAGCGAACTTAACTATCGCTTGGGAAAACGTCGGCAGCACCAGCTTCAACGGCATTGCTATCGATCGGTATGCTGTTCACCACGGTCACGGATTGATCCTGCCACTGTTGCACATTCACAAAGCCGGAGGTCACAGCAGTCGCTGGCAGTTATGGCTCGGGAAAGACGGTAAAGCCATGGCAAACGACTGGCCAGAGATCTCGACGCAGGTCAATGCCGGGTATGACGTCATCTCATTCGACTTTCGCGGCTTGGGCGAAACTCGCATGCCCTACAAAGCTGTGTCGGAAGATGATCCGTCGCTCGCGTCACTCGACTTCGACCACGCGTACGTCAATCCGCTGTCGAGTGTGCTTGCTGGATACGTTTACAACTCGGTGCTCATGGGCCGGCCTTACTTCTTACAGATGATCGAGGACACCGAAATCGCGGTGAGATTCGCGCGACTGAAACTCGGGGCGAAGAATTTCACCTTGGTGACCACCCCTGAAAATGAAATCTTGGCCCAATCAGTTGCGAGTACGCTCGACGGAATCGATCCGCCTGCGAAGCCGAGCGCAGACGTGATGACGTGGTCGGACCTCGTTATGCAGCGCACGGAGCAATGGCCGATTCAATTCCTGCTGCCGAGCGGCGCGTACATCAACTAGCTTCCCATGCACAAAGTCAGATGGCACGGACGATTCCTTCTCGCGTGGCCTTCGTATTCCTGACCAGCAAAAGAACGAGGATCATTCCGAGAAATGGGACTAGCCCCGCCACGATAATGATGGAATCGAAGGAGTGCGTCGCCAGAGATTGATGAACGTCGGAGAAATGACCGATCAACTTGAAGGCAATGATTGTTCCGATACCAGCTCCCGTTCCGGCCATTCCGCTTACGGACGCCACCGCATCGCTTTTGAAAAGATCGGATGGCAGCACATTCGCGATAGTGGTGAATGATCCATAACAGAAGGTGGCCAGCGCGAAGAGCAAACTGATTGCCGCCAGGTTGACCGTCAGTATCGTAGGAATCAGTAGCATCACCCCGATGCCGCCGAAGACGACGATCGCCTTCCGCGCCGCACCTACTGACCAACCGCGCTTGATCAGGTATCCGGAGGCGGCGCCTCCAAAAAAGTTGCCGAGATCAGCGGCGACGAACGGAATCCAGATTGCGATCAGGCTGCTCTTCAGGGGAATTCCTTTTGCCACAAGATAGATCGGGAACCAGTCTGCGATGAAAAACCAGACAGGATCTGTAAACGACCTTGCAATGATCGTTCCCCAGGTTTGGGGCAGTTTCAGCAAGTCCGCCCAGTGGACACGATTTGCAGTTTCGAGGCGCGCAAGATCCGGCGCATCTGCGAGGATCAGGGCACGCTCGTCCGCGCCCAGCCGCGGGTGATCCTGCGGCGAATGATAGGATCTTCGCCACACGATCAGCCAGAGCATGCCCAGGATGCCTGGGATGACAAATACTGGACGCCATCCCCAGTGCGCATAGATCGGCAGTATAAGGAAGGGGGCGATCGCGCCTCCGATTGACGAACCGCTGTCGAAGAACGCAGTCGCGAGAGCGCGCTCCTGTTTCGGAAACCACTCGGACACTGCCTTGGTGGCGCCGGGCCAGTTAGCGGATTCACCGGCTCCGAGCAGAAACCGGAATGTCGCAAAGCTGTAGAAACCGCTTGCCAAGGACGTTGCCATTGAAACGATCGAGTACCAGAACACAGACAGGGTGAGTCCGCGGCGGGTTCCGACACGATCCATCAGCCGTCCGCATACGGTTTGTCCTATGGAATATGCGACGCGAAATCCGATGAGCAGTGTGGCGTAGTCGGTGTTCGTCCAATGATAGGTCTGCTTCAGATAAGGCGAGAGCAAAGAAAGTGTCTGGCGATCGATGTAGTTGATCACCGTGGAGGCGAAGAGCAGCCCTCCGATCCACCATCGCAAATTTCGGATCGCCCGCACACGCGGCTCGGTTGCTCGGGAAAGGTCGGGCGTCATGTGGAGAACAATCAGGGTGCGGTGGGAACTCCTGACGTTAGCAAAGCGGCGGAATCCTTGTCGAGGTAAATAGTCGCATTGGGGTGAGTGCGCAGAATCGACGCCGGCACTTGCGGGCTCACATCACCTTCGAGCGAATTCTTGACTGCCTGCGCCTTGCGCTCGTCGGGAACGACGACGATGATCTCTTTCGCGCGCAGAATCTGCTGCACTGACATGGAGATGGCACGCCGAGGAACATCGCCGACCGTCGGAAACCATCCTTCATTCACTTGCTGCTGGCGGCAGGCCTCATCGAGATCAACGATCAGATAAGGGTCCTTAATGTTGAAATCGGCAGGCGGATCGTTAAACGCCAGATGTGCGTTCTCGCCGATTCCGGCGAACGCCAGATCCACGGGCTGACTTTGCAGCTCGCGGCTTATTTTTGAGACCGACTCTACGGCGTCCCCGTCACCATCAAGAAAATGATAGTGAGTAATTCCGGTCTTGTTGATCAAGCGCTCCAACAGATACTTACGAAAACTGGCCGGGTGAGTGATTGGGAGGCCCACGTATTCGTCGAGATGGAAAACCTCGACGCGGCTCCAGTCGATATCGGGCGCGCTGGTCAGGGCCTCCAGAAATTCGAACTGAGAAGCGCCCGTTGCCGCTATGATCCGTGCCTTTCCCTGCTGGCGGATCGCGCGTCGAAGCGAGGCTGCGGCTTGATTGGCTGCCTCGCGCCCGAGTGAATCTTTATCTGCGAGAATTTTTATCTGCAATTGCGACACCCTTATTGTCTTAACCTCCATGCAAATCGACTATTGTGCAACGTCAGCCCGGGCCAAGCGCGCGAAATGGTACGCCAGCATGCGGTCGGGCAGCAGCAGTGCTTTCTTGAACTTCACATCTGCTTCCGTGTTACGTCCTAGAGCTTTATCCAACGCGCCCGCCGAGTAGTACCACCAGCCCGCAAAACTGCTGGTTTCCGTACGGCTCTCGGCTTGTTCCGAAGCGGAGCGCAGGCGCTCCTGCCACTGCTTCTCACTGTATCCAGGCAGCTTTCGTGCTGCTTGCCAAGCCCACAATGTTTGGTCCGGTGCCGTAGCTGCCACGGCGATCTGAAATTTCGTTTTGGCTTCCTCGATCTTGCTGCAACGCTCGTAAACGCTTCCTAGGAGAAATTGCGTTCTAGCAGAGGTGATTACGGGATCGAGTCCGTCACGGGTAAACGAGAGATCAGAGACGCTTTCACCGATTCGTCCTGCGGCCGCAAGTGCGTCGTTGCAGCGGTTAGCCTTCCGAACGCAACAATCTTCTGCAGTTGGACCTCGACCCAAACCTGGCGAACATTGGTTCCACCTTCCTCGCGCGGAAAAAAACGGTTGTGAAACAAACTCTCGGCTCGGGGAAAATCACCGGCTTCGGCAAGGTTGAGAATAAGTTCGAAAATCAATCCAGAAGGCGCATTGGCCAAGTCTGGATACTTCGCGAGAATCTCCGCGCGATCGCCAGCGGGCTTGCCGAGCAGGCTTAGCGCCTGATCTGCTCCCAGATACACGGTGACATTCTGAGAATCATGCTTGAGTCCATCCTGAAAAGCGGTCAGCGCATGTTCTGCATCGTTCTTCTCGTGCAACAGCGCGAGACCGAGGCTCGCGTCGAGCACGGGGATAGCCGCATTCAATTCGTGAGCCGTCGACCACTCGCTAAGTGCAGGATCGGCGAGTCCACGTGAAAAATACAAAGTCCCGAGAAGATAGTGAGCGGTCGCGTCTTGCGGGCTGGAATCGATGACCGCATGGAGGACGGAAAGTTCCTCCGCGGAACTTGGGAAGACATAGGCGGCCGACTGCTTCGAAGCAGTTTCGTAATCTGCAGCTGGTGGCTGCTTGAGCTTTGCACGGCAATATCCGCGAAAATAGGAGATCATCGGATTGTCGGCCGGCGCGAGTGCGCCCGGTTCCGTCTGATCGGATTGCGGAGACGGATACTTCCGTGTGAGAACACTCAAAGCAGGCTGATAGAGCCCGAGTCGCATGTACTCACTGGCAACGTTCAAAATTCGGTTCGCGTCGTTTCCAAGCTGCGCGAGATCCGGCTGCTCCAATACTTCCTGAAGAAAATAGCTTTCGGGTGAAAGCTTTAGGCCTTGCTCCGCGAGAGATTTGCCTTCTTGAGACTTCCCTAACGCGATCCGCACTGCGGATAATTCTTCAATCGCGCGAATGTCGTCCGGAGCGGCAGCATGCGCCTCGTTCAAATACATCTCCGCAGCCTTCAAGTTCGCTTCTCTTGCTTTCATCTCTCCGAGTTGGAGGTCGGCCGCGGCATGGTAAGTGCCGAATCGCTGAGCAGCTTCAAACGATTCCTGCGCATGCCGAACATCGCCCAAGCCGGCGTACGCTAGACCGAGGTAATACGAAATTTCAGGATCAGACGTGTCGCGAGCGTGCACCGGTTCGAGAAATGACTTGGCTTCTTCGTAGCGCAGCAGGGTTGTTGACAGGCGCCCGGCCGACTTGAGCGTTGCGAAACTGCCGGGAAATCTACGCAGTGCTTCCTGATAGGTTTGAAGTGCATCCAGATTCCTGCCATTCAGCTCGGCGTCTTTGCCAAGCTGAACCCAGTCGTCGCTTGATCTCCTGTCAGGGTCGGGAACTCGGAATTGCTCCTGAGGTCCAACTTTGATTTCAGACTCAGGCGTCCAATCGTAGTGTCCTTCAGTCTGGCGCAGTATCAAGTTGCCTGAGGTGTCGCGAATTTCGATGGTGTATTCCGCGTGGGCGTCTTCGATCGGTAACTGATGTGTCCATGTGGTCTCGGGTCTGAGATCGAGCGTTCGCGAGAATACTGACCGGCTGTTGGCGAGTATCGCAATCGAAGCGTGGAGAAGAACGCGGTTTGCGTTGAATCCGGCAACGATTGTGTTATCACGGCGCGCCAGGCTCACAACGCCAGTCAGATTTGCACGGGAAATTCCATCGAGCGCGCGAACAGGCATCCAGTATTCGGAGAAGTGAATTGCTTGCCGCGGCTCAAGGAAAGCATAGGTTTCCTGATTTCGAAACAACCCCGCCTGAACTTCGACATAGCCGCTGTTGTCATCGGAGAGTGCCTTACGCCAGTCGAGCCCTTCTTCGTCAACACCCCAAGACCATATCTTCTTCGCCGGAAGTTCATCGTAGCGTGCGAAATGCACGGTGCCAGTCTTGGTTGTGGGATGCCACACGCCCATGAACTCTTCACGGCTGCCGTGGACGAAATAGGACACTGCGCCGTGCGTGTGATTGCGGATCACGCTTAGATCGTTGCCGTCGGGATCGAGCGGCCACGGGCGGACTTCGGTGAATCCATGGCTCGCTGCAAAGCGCATCGGATAGACAATGCGCGAATCGTTGGAAACGCGAATACCTGCGTTATTCCACCAGTAAAAACGATGGCGCACATCGCTACGATTGCTCAGTGTGACGTGCTCTTCCAGCAGTGTTGACCTTGGGCTTAGTCTGAGTTCAACCTGCCACTGCATCCCATACACCCGGTCAATGTTTCCTACAAAAACGGATGCGCTGGCGTCGTCATTCTTGCGAAATGCGAAATCCACCGGCGACATGCTGACCCAGTTGTGCGAGACCGGAAAATTAAACTCGACGCCGAACGCCGCCCAAGCTCCGCGATAGCCAACGGCCGCCTTTTTGATCGAAGAGTTGTCGTAGAACATCGACTGGCCAGAGATCTTGTCGGTGCAGGTGTAGAGGTGTCCGCCAATGTCCGGCAGGACGGAGCATTTCAGATATTCGTTTTCCAGAAAAACTGCGCGCCACGAGTGATTGGCACGATGGCTAGTCAAATTTTCGCGGAGCACATAAGGATAGTTGAACTTATTGCCCGCAAACTGATCGAACGGCGGATTCGGGTCGGGTAACCCCTCTTCGTACGTGGGCAGGTTCATTGTTCCCTGCCAGACGCGTACCTGCGCAAGGACATTCTGACCCCACAGAATTGTCAAACCCAGCAACGCGCAAAAATAAGGAGAGTGTCGCATCTATATTCGCAGCAGTCGCGCGGCATTATCGCGATACACCTTGCTTAAAATCGGGTCGGGAAGGTTGATCCCGTAAATTCTCCAGCGGCCTTGCGGAGGAATCTTCGCCGGAGCGTAGTCAAAGTATTCGTCCTCCGTTTCAAGGAAGCGGAAGTAGATTTCATACAGCTTGTCGTTGAAGACCTGCTGGGGATATTCGTCTCCGTGCGGCGTCGCATCGGTCGCGAACAGGATGCGATCCTGGTATTTGTCGAAGAACTTTCGGCTGGTTCGCGGTTGGCGGCCAAGCTCGCCGATTCGCGCGGCGATGTCGACGAACATGTTCGGGAACCGATCAAGATTCTCGGAAACGTTCTGCAAATCTTCGGCAAAGTTTCCCACGTGCAGCACGACAAATTGCGTCTTCGGATGCCGCGCGAAGACGCGGTTGCGCGCCGCCAGTAACTCTTCGTTGCTTGGGAAGTCCGATCCGTAGAACGACCAGTCCGGATGGTTGTTCAACTCTTCATAGCGCTCGTTGAAGCGGTCAGTGGGATTAAAGAACGCGACGGGGTCGGAAACGTGGATCGCCACCGGCATGTTTAACTGACCACAGGCGTACCACATGGGGTCGAACCTGGGATCGTCTATCTTCACCAGCGCGCCTTTTGTAATGTTCTCGCGTAAATAGAGACCGAGCGTCTTCAGAATCTTGAGACCGCGCGCGCCGTCGCGGTGAGCCTGTTCGATTGCCGCCGCTTGCAATTTTGGATAGTCCGGTTCCTTGAATCGTGAATAGGACGGCTCCGTGAATGTATAAAATCGGCCGGGATGAACTCGATCGTACTTGGCGACCGCGTCGGCGAGGCCTGCTCCGTAACCGCCCGTGAGGTTCACCATGGCCTTGATGTTCTTGCGATCCATGATGGCCAATAGCTCTTGTGCTGTCCCCAGGTATTGACGCTCGGCCGCGAGTTCAACGCCCGCTTCGGATTTTGTCGACGCGGAGATGTGCGTGTGGAAGTCGATGAGCGGAAACTTCGCGCGCTCGACATGCGATTCATGGACGCGCAACATGCTCTTCGGCTCGTACTGAGAAAGATCCAGAGGTTTCGGCGCTGGGGGATTCTCGGCTTGTGCGGCCACGGCCGGAAGGCGAAGTTGCGACGCTCCTGCCACGACTCCAGCGCTAAACAGCCATTGTCGACGATTCATGGACGCACGTTTCGAATCTCCCATATTCATTGACCTGGCTCAAGCGCGGGAGTGACGATGTCCACACTCTGTTTAGTGCCATTGACCGCCCCGTGCCATACGCTGCCGCCAAAGGTCGTCACATAAATCTGATCGCGATGGTCGGGATCGGGAATTACACGGTGCGCCCATTTGAAATTGAACCCGGGAATTCGTGCCCAATGCATTCCACGATCGGTCGAACGCCACACCGAAGATTCGAATCCAGCAGCATACAGAGTTTTCGGATCAGATGGATTTACCGTCACGTCATAAACGTGCTGATCCTTGTCCAGCACAGACTGCCAGCTCTTGCCACCGTTTTCTGATAGATAGATGCCGCCGCCTTCGCCGTGTTGTCCGACCGCACGCGCCCATGTCGCGAGGTACAGGCGGTCGGGCAATTCAGGATCGACGACCAGCCCGTTCGGCGCATTTACTCCGGAGGGAAGCGCAACTCGTTGCCAATGGTCAGCGCCGTCCGTGGAGCGATAGAGTGCTCCATCTTTTTCGTTTCCGATGCTGCCATCTTCTGAACGCCGGGCGACAAGAACAAAGAGCGTGCCATTCGTGCTCCGGGCCAGGCGCCATGCAAACGGCTCGGCTTGCGTGATTCCTTCGTTCTTCAATTTCCATGTGCGACCGCCGTCGACGCTTTTGTAGACGCCGCGTCCGAAACCGGTCACATAGATGACACGTGCATCCACTGGACTCGTCGGATCGAGCAGAATGTGAGTGGCAGCTGTCGGATCCATCCCGCCATTCGACTTCGTCCAACTCTTGCCGCCATCGTCGCTGCGGCAAACGCCGCCTTCATATTTCGTCACGGAAGTGTGGCGCCACATTTTTGGACGCGGCAGATCGTGCGTTCCGCTGTTCACGCTCCACACACGCCCCTTGACTTTCGGGTCGAAGACCATCCAATAAGTAGTGTTAGTCCATTCTTCCGGAACGCCCATGGTCGCGCTCGTCCACGAAGTGCCGCCATCCTCGCTGCGAAAAACGCCTATATCGGTATACGTGATGAACATTCGCTTGGAATCGAACGGATCGAAGTGCACTCCGTAGGTAGTAGTCACATCCAATCCGACAGTCGTCCACCCCGTATCGTTGACCTTGCGCGAATATATTCCGTTCCAGGTTGCTCCACCATCCGTGGTGCGCATGGTGCGGCCGAGATCGGTACCGTAACTGAGATTGGGATCCTGATCGGC
The DNA here is from genome assembly GCA_963801895.1 of uncultured Acidobacteriota bacterium. Lineage (GTDB taxonomy): Bacteria > Acidobacteriota > Terriglobia > Terriglobales > Acidobacteriaceae > Sulfotelmatobacter. The sequence goes on from CAWDGM010000001.1 coordinate 578,428, forward strand.
GACGGTAATGTTGAGCGGATTCTCTCCCCAAGTAATGCCGAAGCGCGGAGTAATCCAGGCGTCATGGACATTGCTGGCAGCATCAGTGGATTCTTTCCAGACGAGTTGCCAGTCCTGGCCAGAGTTCGTTGTCTTGGCGACACCCATCCACGTCTTCCCTTCCAGCGCCAGGTCACTGTAAGAAACGTAAGCGACCTCAGGATGATGTAGGCTCGTCGCGATTGCCCTGACCTTGGCTCCATTTCCAGGAAGTGCAGATTGGTGCCACGTCTTGCCGCCGTCATTGGAAACGAACGTACCTTCGTCCGAGGTCAGATAGATCGAAGGCTGCGCGCCGGAACCGAATCCGAGAGAGAGATCGGAGGCTTTGGCCGGTAGATTGACGTTTTGAACACTAGAATCGTGGACGACCGCGAGAGCTTTCGCAGCTCCAACGAAGATGGTGCGGGCGGCAGACTGGGAATGAGGATCGATCCAAATTCGCCGGACTCCTTCCGGCAAATCCGCCTGGCGCTGCCAACTAGCTCCGAAGTCCCGAGACACGAACAGAGCCGGTTTGTCTTTTTCTCCCGCAGCTACAAAGAGAATCTTCGAATCGTCCGGATCGATCGCCATCGCGTAAAGATCGCCTAGCGGGTCAGAGGGCGAGACGATGGTTTCATCCGCGTGATCGGAGTTCATCTTCACGCCTTGGATGGTGGAAGGCGCGGGAGAGATCAGGCTCCAACTCTCTCCGCCGTCGATACTGCGCCACAGGCCTGTGGCGTGGGCATACATCGTTTTAGGATCTTTGGGATCGAAGACAAAGAAATTTACAACGCCCCTGAGATTGAACATGCGCCAGGTGCGGCCGCCGTCGTGCGTAATGTATGAACCGGTCATGTCGCACGAAACCAGAATCGTGTTCACGTCGTGCGGACTGATCGTTGGGTTGAACATTGCGCCACCGCCGCCGGGGCCGATGACGCGAAAATTACCGGGCCGTTCGGCCCAGGCAAATGCAAGACACAGGAACCAAACCGCACCGAGGAGAACTTTCTGTTTCATGGATCCCTCGCCCGAAGGATCTGCTCGTCGAAAGTGATGCTGACGGGCAGATCCTTCGCAGCAAAATCAGGAGCAGCATTTAGAACGTGATCCGCAGTCGCAATCGAATCTGCCGTTGGGCGGCGACACCCTCTTGCGGGAACGTTTGAACCAACCGGCCGAAATCAGGATTCGTCGTGATACCGTCCGATGGGATCGTTACCGCCAGCGTCGCAGGATCCACTCCCAACAGGAAATCCCCGAGCTGCGCGAAAGGTCCACCACCCCCGCCGTAGTCGCTGTCGGGAGCGAACAGGAAGTGGTTAAACAGATTGTCGAAGTCGGCGCCCAAAGTTGCCTTTACACGTTCTCCGATGTGGAAGTCCTTGTGCACACCCAGATTTACTCCCCACGCCCCGGGACCTGTCAGTGCGTTGCGCCTCGCGACCGCTGGATTCGTGAACATATCTCCGCCGAGCAGAGGAAGACCAAACGCATTCGGATCCCAGATTTGATCGCCAGAACGGTGGTTTACATTTCCGTTGATGGTTGGACGGAACGAGGTGTTGTTGAAATCGCCGACGGCGTCTACGGATCCTACACCGACGTTTCCGGGAGAAATCGGTCCGCAATCGTCGCACACCCAGTAGGGCGTGAAGCCTGCGCCAGACTTGGCAAACATGTTGAAGGTCGTTTCCCATCCTCCGAAAATCGCATCCAGCCAGCGGGAAGAGGAAGCGCCAAACTTCCGTCCGCGACCAAACGGTAGGTCATATATTCCGTACGCCACAAAGCGGTTATGCGGAATGAAAGACTCCTGGCCATAGTCACGATTCGGCTGGAACGGATCGTACGCGACGCCGCCCAAGCTCGAGTTTTCAGTGTCTAGCGCGCTTGATCGCTGCGACAAATATGTGTACGACAGGTTCAACATGAATCCATGCGAGTAACGATGCTCGAATTGCGTCTGGAATGCATCGGACCTCGCATGACCGTAGTTGCCATAGGAGAACAGAAAATCTCCGAGGCCTGGGAAAGGCTGACGTGTGATATCAGCTGGCGAGGGGAGGCAATCGCCGTTGTTAATCGGATCGCAGGCTGTAACCCCATCACCGATGGTGGTGCCGAACGGAGTATCGTTCGCAGGGATTTCATTGAGATCAACTCCTGCGATCAATCCACTCTGATAAGTCCCGAGATAGGAGAACCGAATGGCAGTGTTGCGGGCAATCTCGCGCTCGAATGTGATGTTGTATTGCTGCACGCGAGGTTGCTGCAGACCGACCGGAACGGCGTTAATCGAAGGCACTGTCGCGAAGTTTGTCGTAATGTCTCCGCCAGACAGCGGGCTGAATCCGTGCGCAAAGCCCGGCCAAGGTGCCAGAGGATTGTTGATGGGGTCCACAGTTTCTTTCGTCAAGCCTTGGTTAAAGGGATTGGTTGCGATTGGATCGCGAATTCCCTGGGCGGCGGAAGTTGGATAGTAAAAGCCGTACCCACCGCGGATTACGGACTTATCCGTCAAACGAAACGCGGCACCCACACGTGGAGCGAAATTGTTGCGATCGGCGCGGACCAATCCGCGTCCGAGGTCAAGCCCTGACTGACTCGCGTTTGTGACGACGAACTGCGTCAGGATTCGCGAGTCCAGAAATTGACGTGTGCGGTCCGATGGGATGATGAAACGCCCCCTCTGTCCCGTGGTCGAATCGACAAAGTTGGGGTCGAAGTTCGCCAGCAGGTCGTGATTTTCAATGAAGGGTGTGATGAACTCGTAGCGCACGCCGAGGTTCAGGGTGAGCCGTGGCGAAATCTTCCAGTCATCCTGAAAGAAATATCCATGCTCCCAGTTGTAGACATCCATCGGAGGCCGCGGCAGGCCTACGTACGAGACGCTTGTGCCGGGATCCCCAAGCAGGAATTCCGCGAAAGGATCGATGCTCTTCGCATTGCCATAAGTAATCGAGCCTCGGACATTTCCGCGGTTGACCGCGAATCCGTCGACTGCGGCGTTACGAACGAAATCCGCGCCCATTTTCAAATTGTGCTTCCCGACGACCCACGTCAGCGTGTCGCCGAAAGTGATGAGACTGTCATTGGCCGGACGGTCGGTGTTGCGATTGCCGTTCTGGAAGATAGAGAAGTTACGCCCAAACGTAATAGCGGGGTGCCCGTGTGTGGCAAGTTCGCCCGCCCCAACTACCGCGCCGTATGCATCGATATCAGACTGATCGAAACCGATGCTGGCAAGAAAACCTTCCAGCGTAGTGTTGCTGTGCCGCAATCCTTTTTCACGGTTGAAGCCACCTCGAAGCTCGTTTACAACGTGATCGCTGATCGCTCGCGTGTACGACAAAGAAAAGGTGTCGTCCCTGAGATCGTTGTGCTGCAAACCCAATCCGGTGTAGGGAGCTTGTACAAAGTTGTCGGTCGACGAAGAGGCCGAGCCGTTGTACACCCCGTAGAGGTGATCCCGGTCGCTGAAATCATGATCGATGCGCAGCGTGCCAACATCGCGAGTGCTCCTGCCTGGGAGCGACGTCTGATATCCGTTCGGGTCGCTATCGCCACCGATCTTGCCCGTCGCCGGATCTATCGGAGCTGTCAATCCTACTTTCGGAAAATAATTGGTGATCAAGCTCTGCACGGTTGGGTTCAAGAGATGCGAGGGGATCGTGATGAACTGCGCGCCAAGACCGCCCACAGTATTATTCGCGATTTCGTCCGGAGTCAGGATCGTTCCTGCTGGAACAGCAGGCTTCGCGTCGTCATCTACTAGAGAAAAGTCACCGGTGTAAAGCGAGGGGTGGGGCAGGCTCAGAGCAGTGAGATTTACGGGTGAACGTTCGTAGTTCCTTTCATAAGCCATAAAGAACCAAGTCTTCCCCAGTTTGGGAACCGGGCCGCCGAATGATCCGCCAAGGTCGTTGAGATTGAAGTACGGGGTGGGATACTTGGACTGGAATGGCGATGGAGCGAACGATGCCATTCCGAGCTTGTCCTGCTGCGAAAGCGCTCCCAGAGCCGAATTCTTGTTGTTGTAGAAGATTGATCCGTGATACCCGGCATCTCCGCGCTTGGTGGTGATGCGAATGTTCGCGACGCCTCCGAACTCGGCACTGAAATCGTTCGACAGGACGTTCACGTCTCCGACCGCTTCCAGCGACGGCTGGCCGTCGGTGTGCTCACCGAAGACACCGCCGTTTGAGCGCTGGCCATCGAGAGTAAAGTTCGCACCGTAACTCTCCGCGCCGATGAACTTAAAACTTTGATCCGCTCCGGACTGGGTGATATTGGGATTGAGATAAAGGAACGAGTATACGTTCCGGCTGTCCCGGGGAAGTTCGTTCACGGCGCGATTGTCGATCGTGTCGCTGATCGTCTGATCGGTTGTGTTGATCGTTGGAATTTCGGCAGTGACCTCGACAGCCTCCTGCTGGCCCGCGACTCCGAGCACGGCGTTCGCCCCTACGACATCGCTACCGTTAAGGACGATTCCGGTCAAGTCGGTCGTACGCATGTTCGGCGCCGAGACCGAGACCTTGTAGTTTCCGGGCCGCAAGCCGAACATCTGATATTCACCCTGCGAGTTCGTGGTCGTCTCTCGCGTTGTGTTCGTCGACAAGTCTGTCACGACCACCTTCGCGTTGGATACCAATGCACCGCTACTGTCAGTGACGGAGCCTCGGATGGTTCCCAGATCCGTACCTTGCGCCAGCAACGATGGGGCGGCGAATGTCAGCCCAATCGCGAGCAGAAACAGAACCGCCAGATATTTTGTGTAATTCATTTTGAAGGCTCCTAGTCAGGGGCGAGAAAACTCTTGCTCTTTTAACCCAAAAGGGCAAGCGAAGGCAAGAAATAAATAAATTAACGAAAGCATACGACACCATTCGCAAACCAAGCTTGCTAAGTAGTCGGCAAATGTAAAGCGAAACCCTGGACGACGCGATGGATAACTCCGTCGGAGGACGGAGAGTCGGGCTTCAAACCTTCCGCGAAACATCGAAAGAAGCCAAACAACTGACCTACCACGACATCCATAACGGGCAGATCGTTGTCATCGATTGCCCCAAGGCCTCGGTACTGGATCGCAAAGTTGCTCTCGTCGACTAGATCCTCGGGAACGGCATGCCCTGCTATGCAACGGATCATTCCCAGTTTCTTCTGTTCGAGCTCTTTCAGAACGTCGGATTCGTAGGCGCGAATTGTGGGGTCCGAAGACAGGAACGAGACGACCAGCGTGTCATCATGTACGCCACTCATCGGTCCATGCCGTAGGCCGAGGAACGTCTCACTCGTAGCGGAAACTCTGCCCGACGTCATCTCAAGCATTTTCAGCGACGCTTCTCTGGCGGCCGCGAAGTGCGCGCCACTGCCAAGGAATAACGCGCGTCGGAATGGCTTCGCGGCAATCGCCGACAAAAGGTCAAATTGCTCCAGCAGAAGTGCGGAGGCACTCTGTGCGAGGGAGTGACAAATCGACGCATAGCGGCTTGAATCGCGTAAAAGGCCGATAAAACGGACTCCCAACACCATGTTCGTAAAACTGCTAGTCATCACCAGACTGCGATCATTTGTTGCCGCGTCCAAGGCGATGACGACGACATTGGGATCATTGTTGAATGTCTTTGCAAGCTTTCCCTCGCGATTGCACGTTAGAACCAGGTGTCGAATCTCGGGCGCAATCTTTCGCACCAGAGTCAACGCTCCGACGCTCTCCGGACTGTCGCCGGATCGTGCAAGTGACACCATGAGCGAGGGCCTCGCGACTGGCATCGCGTAGCCTACGTGCGTGAGCAAAGCGCCAGACGGAATCGCCTGGACGTCCATGTTGAGCGCCTTGCGGAGAGCGGACCGTACACAATCGCCCGCGTACTCAGAACTGCCCGACCCGGTGAGAAACAGGCTCGACAATCCTTCAGTGCAGTCAATCAACGCAGAAGAATATTTCGGCAACAGGCGTCCGGTTTCGAGCCAAGTCGCCGGCTGCTGACAGATTTCGCGAAGAGTGTGGAAGTAACCGAGACGATGCTGCTCGTCTTCACTGAGCGACAACAACTGCGCCGCTCCGGGCTGTCGATCCTGCAGTTGGTGGAGCAGTTGTGATGATAAGAGGCTAGGCGACTGCATGACTTCACTCGAGGCGAAAGAATAAATAAGAAATAAATAGAAAGCAATGGTAAAGTAAACGAAAGAAAACGGAGAATCGATGGTTTTGAAAGAGAATCTGAATCGCGGTGTTAGTGGGGACCTCCAGCCGAATATCACGGTTACTTGTTCCGCACTGCTGTTCGATCTAGATGGGGTACTGATCGATTCCACGCCCGCGGTCGAAAGAGTCTGGCGCCAATGGGCTGAGGAGCGGGGTTTCGATCCGTCGGTAGTGGTTACTCACGCACACGGCCGGCCAAGCATCTCGACCATCCGGCACTTTCTGCCAAATTCCGATCACGAACTGGAAAACCGTGCGATCGAGCGCCGTGAAATCGATGATGTGGAAGGCATTGTGGTGCTACCGGGTGCACTTGACCTGCTGAAGAACTTGCCGGCCGATCGATGGACAATCGCGACATCATGCACTCGTGCGTTAGCGGAGGTCCGCCTGCGAGCGGCGGAATTGCCGATCCCCGAACGCATGGTGACGTCCACTGATGTGACAAACGGCAAACCGCACCCCGAGCCGTTTCTCAAAGCAGCGACCAAACTGGGCTTACATGCTTCTGACTGTGTCGTCCTGGAAGATGTTCCCGCCGGAGTTCGCGCCGGAAAGGCGGCGGGCGCACGCGTGATCGCCCTTCGCACGACGGTGGAGGACCAAGAACTGCGCACAGCGGGAGCCGACTTCATCCTCAACAGTTGCAGCGACATTTCGGCTCGGCACAGCTCGAACGCCTTGACGCTGCAGTTCCGGAACATGAACGTGTAGATTGTCGGTGATCGCTTTCTGATCGAAAGGAAAACGGCATGCGTCGAAGAGATCTACTGAAAGGCGCCGCGCTGCTTCCAGCGCTCAGTCGCGCCAGCGTCGCAGCAATTTCTACCCAGGATGACACCATCCGGTTTGAACCCGCTCCGACCGAGCGGTTGAACCAGGGCCCCTTTGACATCGATCAGGATCAGGGCTGGCAAACGATTCTGTTCACGACGCCGTCGGAAAAGCCTGTCCGCAATCCCGGATTCGGTTTGGTGGGATATAGCTGGGAGGAAAGCGGACCTTCGCTGGCGGCGCGTGCTGGGCGAGAAACTCTTGAGCAGCATGTAGAAAAAATTTCGAACTTGCCATTCGTCGATGTTCTTTACGTCCGGTGCGATTGGCGCAACGTTCAGTCACGACCCGGTCGCCTTGATCTTAGCCCGGTCTGGGCGCTCACTCTCGATGCTGCAAAACGCAAGGGGCTGCGGGTCGCATTTCGAGTTCAACTGTCGAACTATTCTTTTCAGCCCGAGGAAGTTGCAATTCCTCCGTTCCTCCGCGATCGCATTCCGCTGGCCAACATCGGTCGCATTCCGGAAAAGAACGGCGCGCAATTCCGTGAGCCCCGTTACGACGATCCAGAATTTCAGAAAGCATTCGCGGAGTTGAACGAGCTGCTAGCCGCGGAATTCGATGGCAATCCGCTGATCGAGTGGGTGGACTTGATGCAGTACGGTTTCTGGGGCGAGGGACACACAAGCGACTATCCAAGCCCGTTCCCCGATTATGCAACCGCAGAGCGAACTTCGCGCACCATGACCGCACAGCAGCTCTCGACATGGAAGAAGACACCTCTTGCCGTAAATACTCAACCTGACATCAGCAGTGTGGGCAACCGTGCGGTGCTGGACATGGCGGTGCGAGCGGGTGCGTGGCTGCGGTCCGACAGCATCATTGTCGAAGAACCAATTCAAATCGATCAGATTGCCAATCGACCCGCCTGGCTAGCGGCCATTCTTGAGGATGGCTACTTAAGACAGTACGACGTTGAGAAACTGAAGGTGGACTCAGCGGGAATCAACGTGCTCGAGAACTACATGCTTCACGCCCCAGACCTGCGGGCAAACTATTGGGCGCTTTGGACGGAATCCGACAACCTTGCGCACTACAACGAAAAATATCCGCGAGGCTTCGAAAGACTCGGCTCGAGTCTCGGCTATCGACTGCGGCCTTCGTGGGTCTGGCAGCGCAAGCGGTATGGTACTTTCGAGATCATTGTCTGCGTCAACAACCGCGGTGTTGCCGGCGTCCCGGGCGTTCTCTGGCTCCATCTGCAAAGTCCCGATGAAAAGATCAAACTGCGCGGCACACTTGATCCAGGACATCCTTATGGTGGGGGCTTGCGCCAGGCCTCATTTGTGATTCCGCAAGGGTATGTGGGCAAGCTCAGTTTGTCGGCCCGACTCGAAATTCGTCCGGGCGTCATAAAGCCTGTGGCGTGGGTATGCGAGCAACCGTTAAATCCGGATGGCTCGATCACTATTGAATTGAAACAGTCGAACGATCGCGGATGGCGAAAGGGAGTTTGAAGGGCCTGACTCAGGGTGGGCACTGTCTCTACAGAAGAATCGTGCGGGGTGATTGCTGAGCGATCGACAGGCAGAGTTCGACCGAGGGAGCTACATCCGCGATAGAAGGTTGCGGAGTGGAACCGGTACGCAGTGCCTTTATGAACGCCGCAGCCTCGTCGTAACAACCATTCAGAACGTCTTCCGGCATTGATCTTCGAGCCCACTCCTCTTCGGCCAACTTCCCATCCTTGTAGGCGGCCCAGCCCCTTCGTTCACCGAACGGGGCGATGACGACAACGCGAAAGCCCTCTCCGAAGATTTCATATTTTTCCTCCGGCATTCCTGCCGTCGGCAAAACATCGACGCGCGCTGCCGCTCCGTTCCTTAGTCGCAGATCGACGGTATACCACGACGCCGCGGATTTCTCGCTTTCTATTTTCTGAAATTTCCAGGTGTCAACATCTCCCGCGATGTAGCGCAGCGTGTCGACTGCATGAACCGCGGTGGCCCAAATAAATTCGTGCTCAGTGCGCGCGTGCCGGGCAAGCAAGCAATGAACGTAGCGAATCGGGCCGGCACTTTTTGTCCATCGTAGCGCATCATTCAGAAACGGCATGAAGCGGCGATTCACTGACACCATGTTTGAAGTGCCGCTGGCGATCGAGCAGTCGCGCAGAGCCTTGACTTCCGCAAGCGAAGATCCGAGAGGTTTTTCGACCACGCACGGTATGCGGCGCTCCAGTAGTTGGATGCCAAGCCCGGCAATCTTTTCCGGCGGAACGACCGCGATACAACCATTGATCTCTTCATGCGACAGCAGTTCATCTACATTGCTATACGAAGACTTGAAGCCGTAATTTCGACAGAAGTTCTGCGCTCGCTCGAGTTGAATGTCACAGGCAGCGACGAGTTCGATTTGGTTTGGATGATCTGCCTTGTACCGCACGAGCGGAATGGCGTGCCCGCTTTGCGCATGCTCTCCGCAACCAATTAATGCCAATCGAACCAATGGAATTCTCACTATTCTTTACGGGCTGGAACCGAGACTTCTTCCCGCGCAAGCGCGACCTTTTCTGGCGGAGCACTCCCGCGAATGAACCACAGCGATCCGCCTACCGCAAGAGTCAGGGCCGCAAACCAAACAACCGTTATGCGTTCACCGGCCTGAACGTGGAAAAGAAGGAGCAGACTGAGCAACCCCAGCAGCAAAATGGTCCGGCTGAGAAACCGAAAGACTGGCGCCGTAAAATCCTCGGAATCTTTCAACTCGATGTTCACATCCACTGGCGTGTTCAAGTTTCGGAATAGTAGCGCCCGACCGGGCGTGTCCCCGTGGTCAAACAGCATAGTCGCGAAAAATACTCCGAAAGATGCAGGAATAATGATCGAGACTTGCTGAATCAGAGTCCAGTGATATACGAAAGATCCGAGGATTCCGAGTATCAGGCCGGTCGCGAACGATGCGAGTCCCGACCATGGCGGCGTGCGGCGCACGACCAATCCCAGTAGGGCCGGCGGACCGTAGGCGAGCGACATCAAGGTATTGAACGTCAGCATGATCTGAAAGACGCTCTGGCCGCTGGCCGCCATGATCACAGCGATAACGGTCGTCCCACCCCCGATGAAAAACGTCGTGGCCCATCCCACCATCAACAATTCACGCTCTCCAGCATTTTTGCGGAACAGAGCCTGATACATATCCTTGGTGAGAATGGCCGACTTCAGGTTGAACTGCGCCGAAAGATTCGCCATGGTTGCGCTGAACATGGCGGCTAACATCACACCGATTAATCCATGAGGAAGCAACGTAAGACTAGCGACCGCATAAGCGGCCTCGCTGGGATTCGGCAACGCGGTGCGGAGAGATGGAATCACGGGGTAAACAACGCGCATCGCCATGGGAGGGATGAACCAGATGAAAGCACCAGCAAAGAACAGGCCGCAACATAGGAGAGCGATTTTGCGCGCCGAACGCTCATCATCGACGCTGAAGTATCGTTGCGCCATCGCGCTCGTGTTGTATCCGAAAGAAACCATAACGGTCCACGATGCGAGGTAGAACCAGCCAAATTCACCTGAAAGGTGAATCGTTTTCATTTCTGGCGGAAGTGAATGAATCAACCCTCCAACGCCCCCAACGCGTATCAAGGACATCACCACAAGGACCAGGCAAAATGGCATGAGGATGGATGCCTGCAGAAAATCGGTGATCACCACCGCCCACAAGCCTCCGAGGACGCAATAAAAGACAATGAGCGCGCCGGCACCGATGATCGTCCAGAGCACCGGAAACCCGCATGCCGCCGAGACAAAAAGGCTCAATCCAAAAAGTGTGCTGGCGCTGGTGAAGAGCTGAAAAATGATTGTGCTCCACGAGAACACCTGGTGGGTCGCCACATTAAATCGGCCCGCGAGGTACTCCATGACAGTGGTGATGCGGGTGCGGCGCCAGCGACCGGCGAAGACGAAATATCCAAGAAGAAAACTCAGGGCATTTCCAATGTAGAGTCCGATCGCCGCAATCCCCGATCTGTACGCTACTCCCGCGGCGCCAGTAAAGGTCCAGGCGCTGAATCCCGACATGAAGCAACTTAAGCCTGCGACCAACCAGGGGATGCGACTGCCGCCGCGAAAGTATTCCGCCGCGCCGCGATTGAAGCGTAGAACGTAAAAACCGACGCGCACCATCAGGAGCGCGTAGAGGGCGATGACAATGTAGTCGACGTGGTTCGCGCTACTCATGGAGGGCTGTGGTTCTTTATACTTTGTTTTATGGTGAAAGAGAAGCAAAGAAACAGCAAAAGAAAGTAAGCGAAGCTTCCAAGATGTTATACTCGCCACCTCATGCCCCGTCGTCCTGTCGTGATCAGCGCTGGCAAGGAGTTATTTGACTCCTTCTTTTCTCTGCGCCAGACGCGGCAAAAGCTAGCCGCTTTCCGCTGGAAGCGAGTTGACGGGTCCGACGTTTCAGATGAACTTAGGGCTTTTCTCTCGACAGCGGAAGCACTCATCACGACTTGGGACAGCCCCAGATTCGGAGAGGACTTTACGAAGATCGCTCCGCGGCTACGCATCATCGCCCACTGCGGTGGTGAGGTGAAGTCGCGCTTTGCGCGCCCGCTTTTCAAGCGCTTGACGATCACGAATGCAGCCATCCCTATGGCTCGAGCCACCGCGGAGATGGGAGCTGCCATGCTCCTTTATTGTGGTCGAAACGTGGACTTCTATCGCCGCGAGTTTGCCCGGCCCTCGAATTCTATTTATGACGAGGTGCATCTGCACGGCAGTACGGAGTCGATGATCGGACAAACGGTGGGAATGATTGGCTTCGGCCGGATCGGGCGCGCGCTCGTCGATCTGATGCGGGGCTTCGACGTAAATTGGCTGGTTCACGACCCTTATGCGCCGCGTTCGCTGGCGAAGAAGTATCCCGTGAAATTTGTGAGCCTCCAACAACTGCTACCTAAAGTGCGATTTGTCGTTTTGGCGGCCGCTCTGACGGAACAAACACGGGGAATTCTCGACAAGAAGAGACTCGCGGCCATGGCCGACGGGAGTACGGTCATCAATATTGCGCGGGGTGGCTTGATCGATCTCAATGCGCTCCGCAAGGAAGTACACAAAGGTCGTCTACGTTGCGCGATCGATGTGACCGATCCCATCGAGCCGCTTCCGGTAGACGATCCGTTACGAACCATGGAGGGCTCTATCGTCACACCCCACATCGCGGGAAGCGGTCGCCATGTGAGGCAAGAAATTGCTGGTGTTGTGCTCGACGATCTGGCCAGGTTTTTTAGCGGACGGAGCGTAATGAATCGCGTTACCACGGCGATGCTGGACAGGATGACTTGAAGCGGGATGACCTGAATGAAGAGCTCTTTTTCTACTTTGGCCTGTCCTTCGGCTACCATGCCCCAAGTGGTGGGACTGGCTTCCGATGCAGGTTACGACGGCATTGAATTGCGATTCGTGGAGAATGAGGATTCTCTTTGGAAGGTCGCAGCTTTTTCCGGAGAAGGTTTGCCGGCCACTAAACAACTGTTGACCGATCACGGCCTCGTCATCAGTTGTCTCGATACCAGTTGCCGTTTTCACTCGCCCGATGCGAAAGAACGTGAGCGATGGCTCGATGAAGGTGAACGGATGTCGGACTTGGCGGCGGAACTCGGCGCACCAGGAATCAGGATCTTCGGCGACACGATTCAATCCGGGGCAGACCGACCCTCGACGCGAGCATGGATCGCCGAGTCGATTCGCAAACTGGCGGACGGTGCCGCGCAGAAAAACGTTGAAGTCTGGCTCGAATCGCATGGCGACTTCTGCACGGCCGCGGAGACTCGGGCCATTCTGACCGACGCGGACTCTCACAACGTCGGAGCCCTTTGGGATCCCGTGAACAGTTTTGTCTCGGCAGATGAGCCGCCTGCTGACGGAGCCGAAATCCTCGGAGCATTGATCCGTCATGTCCATATAAAAGATGTGCGGCGCGATGCGCGTGGCTTCCGTTATGTGCTCACCGGATTTGGTGAATTTCCGTCGAGCGATTTAAACGCATCCCTACGAGCCTTGCAATACGACCGTTTCGTGTCTTTCGAATGGGAGAAGAAGTGGCATCCCGAGCTGGAGGATGCAGAGATCGCGATACCGCACTTCGCAAACTGGTTTCGCCAACACATGAGATGACAGAGCCGTCAGAAAACGGAGTCCTGCGGTCTCTACGCCCGGCCGACGTACCTGCTGCGTTCGAACTGTCGGCACACGCAGGATGGAACCAGACCGAGGACGATTGGCGAATGTTGCTGGCGCTGGCCGCGGACGGATGCATGGCAATCGAGATCGATGGAGTGCTGGCGGCAACCACAACACTACTGTGTTATGGCCGGCAACTGGCGTGGATAGGGATGGTCCTTACCAAGGGGGAGTTCCAGCGCCGGGGCCTTGCCAAGAGACTATTCACCGAAGCGCTTGCACGAGCCGACAATATGGGAATCGCGACAGTCAAACTGGATGCAACCGACCAGGGCCAACCCCTGTATGAAAAATTCGGATTTCGTGGGGAGCGAGTGATCGAACGCTGGTCTCGGCCGGGCTCCGATGCAAATTTGCCTACGTCGCACCCGTCGTCCCAAGGATCCTGGAACGGTGCAAGGTTCGACGTGTTTGAGGCAGATCGCTCGGCCTTGCTCGATCACCTTGCCGGCAGGCGTGCTCCCCTTGTGATTGATCGGTCCTACCTATTCAGTCGACCAGGCCGTTTCAGCGAGTATCTCGGGCCCTGCGTCAGTGGAGATCCCCGACTCGCTAGAGATTTAATCAACCGCTGCATCGAAAACACTTTCTGCACTTGGGCTTGGGATTTTTTTCCCAGCAATCGCGATGCTTCCTTAATCGCGAGCGATTTGGGCTTCACTCCGAATAGACGCTTGCTTCGGATGTCGCGCGGAAAGGTATTGCGGCAAAGCGACAATGGGGTCTACGCGATCGCGGGATTTGAGCTTGGCTAAGATGAGTGTGAAAACCGAATCCGAACTGGAAGAATTGCTCGCGCGTCCTGACGACAAAACAGTCGAGGCAATGGTGAAACTCGAGGGCGATCTGCTCATTCTTGGCGCGGGCGGAAAAATGGGACCGAGCCTCGTCCGGCTAGCGCATCGCGCATGCGATGAAGCAGGAGTCAAGAAACGCATTATCGCCGTCGCCCGATTTACAAATCCCAAGCTTCCTGCAGAGTTGACTGAACTCAACATCGAGTGCATTCCGTGTGATTTGCTGGACCGCGCTGCGCTCGCAAAACTACCGGATGTACTTAATGTCGTTTTTATGGCGGCTCGCAAATTCGGAACCTCGGGCGGCGAGCACCTTACCTGGGCGATGAATACGTACCTTCCGGGACTGATTGCCGATCGTTACCGTAATTCGCGCATCGTAGCCTTCTCCACCGGGAATGTGTATCCGCTGCGCTTGATCTCGCAAGGTGGAGCGCAGGAAACAACGCCGGTCGGGCCCGTCGGCGAATACGCACAATCCGCACTTGGCCGCGAGCGGATGTTTGAGTACGGGTCGATGCAGTGGGGCACACCCGGAGTCATCCTGCGGCTAAACTATGCCGTTGAGCTGCGGTACGGAGTTCTGGTGGACATCGGCCTCGCAGTGTTCGAGCGACGCCCGGTAAGTCTGGCGATGCCTCGCGTCAACGTCATCTGGCAAGGCGAAGCGAACTCGTGGTGTTTACGCTCGTTCGCTCACTGCCAGGCGCCGCCGCTCGTCCTGAACATCACCGGAGCAGAGGCGCTTTCTGTGCGCGAGATCGCGCTCGAGTTCGGCCGGCATTTTGGTATCGAGCCCACCTTCGCATCGCATGATGAAGGATCGAGCGCGCTGCTCAGCGATGCGTCCAAAGCTCGTGCCATGTTCGGGGATCCGGCGGTCACCCCGAAACAGATGATTGCCTGGATCGCTGACTGGGTCCGGCTAGGCGGACCGCTCCTCAACAAACCTACTCACTTTCAAACACGGGACGGGAAGTTCTAATGAGACTTCGTGAACGACTGAGCTCCGGCCTAGTGGTCCCGGCGCATCCATTGGCTCTGAATGCTCAGCGCAAGCTGGACGAGCGGAGGCAACGGGCACTTACGCGGTACTACTTGGCATCCGGAGCGGGCGGCCTCGCGGTTGGGGTTCATACCACTCAATTCGCTATTCGCAACCCAAAGTTCGGATTGCTCGAGCCGGTCTTGGCGCTGGCAGCCGAAGAGTGCCGAAATCATGACGTCGTCAAAGTCGCCGGAGTATGCGGAAAACGGCCACAGGCAATCGCCGAAGCGAAGCTTGCCGTCAAGCTCGGGTACGATGCCGCTTTGCTGAGTATGGCTGACCTCAAAGACGAAAGCGTTTCGCAACTTCTCGACCACGCAAACGCGATCGCATCCATCCTTCCGGTCATCGGCTTTTATCTGCAGCCAGCTGTGGGGGGAAGGCCGTTGTCATATGAGTTTTGGCGTCGGTTCGTCGAGATCGAGAACGTTGTTGCCGTCAAGATCGCGCCCTTCAATCGATATCAGACGCTCGATGTAGTTCGGGCGATTGCCGAGTCGGGCCGTGGAAAAGAAGTCGCGCTTTACACGGGAAACGATGACAACATCTTGATCGACTTGTTGACGGCGTTCGATTTCGGTGGGCAGTCGATCAGGTTTGCTGGTGGCTTGCTCGGACATTGGGCAGTGTGGACGAAGACGGCAGTTTCGCATCTCACTCGCGCAAAGCAGCATAAAGATTCCATTCCCAAAGAGTTGCTCACGCTGGCTTCGCAAATTACCGATGCGAACTCTTCCCTATTCGATCCCGCTCACAGTTTTCACGGCTGCATCCCTGGCATTCACGAAATTCTGCGACGGCAAGGATTGCTCGAAGGCCGCTGGTGCCTCGATCCCGCGGAGGATCTTTCACCGGGACAATCCGAAGAGATTGACCGCGTGTGCAAAGCGTATCCTCACTTATCCGACGACGACTTTGTGAAGGAGCATTTAGATGAATGGCTTTGCTAGCATGGCCCTGCTTCCGCTGCTTTTGCTGGGAATCGCCAATCCAAGCGAGCCTCCTGCGATCGAGAGTCTGCAGGCTGAAAATGACGTCCCACTGGCACTCGATGCAACATCGACGTTCTGGCGTGGCGCACGCGTGGTCACGATGGAGAATGACAGGTTTGGCAAGATGGTACCGCGCTTTCGTACCGAAGTACGCACGCGATGGACAAAGAACAATCTGTATTTCCTGTTCACCTGTCCATACGAAGAGCTGTATCTCAAACCAAGTCCCAACACGCACGAAGAGACGAACGAACTTTGGAACTGGGACGTCGCGGAAGTTTTTATCGGTTCGGATTTCGACACCATTCAGCGCTACAAGGAGTTCGAAGTCTCCCCGCAAGGCGAGTGGGTTGATCTGGACATCGACCTGCGCAAGCCCCACCACGAAGACGGGTGGAGGTGGAACTCGGGCTTTGAGTCTGCCGCTCGCATCGACAAGGCGAACCATATTTGGTATGCGGCGATGCGCATTCCGTTTTCAGCGATCGATAAACGTCCTGCTGCTATCGGCAATACGCTGCGCATCAATCTCTTCCTGAGCGAGGGACCGCCATCGCATCATCGTGAAATCGCCTGGCAAGCCACAATGAGTGAGACCTTTCACGTGCCCGAGCGATTTGGTCTGATTCGACTGGTAAACAAGTAATCCTTTACGGAGCAGAACCATGCAAGCATTCAACAGAGCGCTCTTGTGTGTTGCCCTTTGCGTTGTTGCAATTTTTTCGAAGTTCTCCCTCGCGGTTGAACTGCCGACTGTCACTATCGAGCACGACGTTCAGGTCAAGATGCGGGACGGCGTCGTGCTCCACGCCGATATCTATCGCCCCAACGCTCCCGGAAAATTTCCTATCATTCTTACTCGAACTCCTTACGACAAGCGTGGCGACGTGGACTTTGGGCTCAAAGGTGTATCCCGCGGATACGTGATCATCGCCCAAGATGTGCGAGGGCGTTACTCATCGGAGGGCGAGTGGTATCCATTCCTTCACGAATCGGACGACGGTTTTGACACTGTGGAATGGGCGGCATCGCTTCCCTACTCTGACGGCCGCGTCGGCATGTACGGGGGATCGTACGTGGGAGCAACACAGATGCTCGCAGCGATTACGCATCCACCCCATTTAGCCGGAATCTGCCCGGTCGTCACAGCCAGCAACTATCACGATGGATGGACGTATCAAGGAGGCGCGTTCGAGCAGTGGTTCAATGAATCGTGGACGTCGGGGCTCGCACAAGACACGCTTAACCGGTATGTAACACAGCAGACCAATGCGCAGAATGGAATCTCGAAACTTCCGCTTACCGAATATCCTCTGTTTCCTCTGCCTCCATCTTCTTCCAGCTCAGAGTTGCTGCACGCTGTCGCACCCTACTTTGTCGATTGGCTGTTGCACCCTGCATATGACGACTATTGGAAGCGCTGGACAATCGAAGAACATTTCGCGGATATTCGCGTGCCGTCGCTGACGGTCGCCGCATGGTATGACATTTTCCTGGGCGGATCGCTGCGTAACTACATTGGGCTCAGGCAACACGCAGCGGACGACAGTGCACGGCAGGGCCAAAGACTAATGGTCACTATCGGCGGCCACGCCGGCGCCGGACAAAAGGTGGGAGACGTCGATTTCGGTCCACATGCACCCTTTGATGAGGACGAAGTCACCTTGCACTGGTACGACCACCTCTTCAAGAGTGTCGCCAACGAATTCGCGGGACCGAAGCGAGTCAAGATTTTTGTGATGGGCGCCAACGACTGGCGTGATGAGGATGACTGGCCGCTCGCCCGTGCGCGAGAGACGCGATATTTTCTGCACTCCGCAGGACACGCAAATTCAGCATCGGGCGATGGCTCGCTCCAGACGTCGACTCCCCACGCCGAGAAACCTGACCAGTACACGTATGATCCTGCGAATCCTGCCCCTACGATCGGCGGGCCGTTGTGTTGCGACAGTAAGCATCTTGAGCCCGGGCCGCGCGACCAGCGGCCAGTGGAAGAGCGGCAGGATGTTCTTGTGTACTCGACCCCGGCGCTTGCGGACGATATGGAAGTCACAGGACCCGTGCGACTCGATATCTTCGTGAAGTCCTCTGCAATAGATACAGATGTCATTGCGAAGTTGGTCGACGTTGGCACGGATGGTTTTGCTCAGAATCTGACCGAGGGGATCGTGCGCGCGCGCTATCGGGCGTCGCAGGAAAAAGCGGACTTCATGAAGCCGGGGGAAGTCTACAAGTTGAGCATTGACTTATGGGCGACGTCGAATGTCTTCCGCAAAGGACATCGTCTGCGGTTGGAAGTCAGCAGCAGCAATTTCCCGCGCTTCGATCGCAACTTGAATACGGGGGAGGATCAGGGTCATTCCCAGAAGTCGATCCCCGCGGTGAATATGATTGTGCATGACGCTGAACACCAGTCCGCGCTGGTGTTGCCAGTTGTGTCGAAGTAAGACCGTGGGAGATAGTCGATCCTGCAAGCTCAAGTCCAGAAATCGATTCTTGAAAGCCTCGTAAGCTGTTGATTTTTCGCGGGACAAGAGCTGTGCGTTGCTCTTAGGCTAGCAATCCGCACGTTAGCTCAACCCAACCGATTACTAAATCCCACCGTCTTTCGTCACCTCGTCGGCTGATTACGGCGATGTTACCCTCGTCTTGCTCGCCCTCCCCCAAAAGCTCTGTCCCGGAGATTCCCGATGCATCGCACAGCTTTCATGAAGAGTTGCATTTTCTGTGCCCTCACCATGTGCCTCGCTGCGCCTATGTTTGCGCATCACGTTCAGAAGGGTCAAAGCGCAACTTTGCCGATCACGACGTCGTCGGCTAAAGCGCGCGAACTCTATCTGAAGGGCATGAATGACTACGAGAATCTCTATCTGGAGCGCTGCAACGACGACTGGCGCGCGGCTGTAAAGGAAGACCCGAATCTCGCGGTGGCTTGGGCCTGGATCGCTTTTAACAGCGGCAATCCTGAAGAGGTAAAGTCCGCGCGGGAAAAAGCCAAGGAATTGTCCCCGAAGCTGTCTCCCGGCGAACAACTAATGATCTCGTGGATTTCGAAAGTGCAAGAGGGCGACTTCCTGGGCGGAATTACTGCCATGAACGACATGCTGGAGATGTACCCGCGCGACAAGCATCTGCTTTATCTGGCGGGTAACTGGCTGATGGGAGAGAACGGAAGCGACCAGGCGCAGCGCTTCATGGAAAAGGCCCTGGCGATCGACAAAAATTTCCCAGCTGCATTGAACGATCTTGCCTACGTCGAGGCGCGCAACCGGGAGTTTGATAAAGCATTTACTGCAATGGATCGATATGTCGCGTTGCTGCCGAAAGAACCGAATCCGCAGGATTCGTACGGCGAACTGAAACGCATGGCTGGCGACTTCGAGAGCTCGCTAGCTCACTATCGCGCCGCACTCAAGATTGACCCTGATTTCGTTACGTCACAACTTGGCTTGGGAGACACGTACGCCCTGATGGGACACCAGGAGCAGGCCCGCGTCGAATACGACAAGGCGATCCGCTTTGCCCACACTGAAGCCGACCGCCTCACCTACGGCATGCAGAAGGCAATGACCTATGTCCGTGAGGGCAAATACGCGGAAGCAGACAAGGAGTATCTCGAGATCGCCGAGACTGCGCATTCGAAAGCCCAGGGCTTACAAGAGGCACAGGCATATCGCCACCTGGCGGAGTATCAGACCGACGACAGCCTTTCTCTGAAGAATCTCAAATCTGCCGAAGAAGCACTGCACCACCAGGCAGCAATCTCGGCCTCGGACCGTTCCGAAGAGATGTCGCGCATCCTGCGTAACCGTGCGGTTCGGGCTGCGCGCGCAGGCAATCCGCAACTCGCTGAGAAAGCTCTTCACGAGCTTGAGGCGATGGCAAGTGGAAGCCGTAACCGCGTGATCCAAAGTTCTTATCAAGGCGCGGCTGGAACGCTTCTGATGGACCAGAAAAAGTACAAGGAGGCGATCGCTCACCTCGAAGAAGACGAAGACAATCCCTTCACGCTTGAATTGCTGGTCCAGGCTTACTATCAGAACGAGCAGCCTGAAAAGCTTCACGAAACGGAAGCGAAGCTCCGCGGCACAAACGTGCCGACCATGGAGCAGGCTCTGGTCGTGCCAGCAGCCCGAGCCAAGCGGCCGATCATCTAGAACCTGCCTGCATCAAGGGGCAGCCAAAACTACTGCGATGAGACGCCAAAGGTCGCAGAAAGCTCAGAGCGGCCCCGCCCCCAACCAAAAAGGCGACTAGAAACACCACTATTCCATCCCCAGCCTCGCCCAGCCCAGACCCGCACAGACTTGCACATTCCACTTTCGTCGATCAAAGCCCGAATTCGCATCCAATTCCCGCTTTTGGTGTACAGTATTTGGGCCACTTTGGAGTTCCATGACATCTGAAAACGAACGTCGCTCCGGAACCAGAATTACCGCTAGCGTTCCAACCCGGGTCCGCACCGTGGGAGGCGTTGAGCAGAATGCCCAAACCCGCGACGTCAGCGCCAACGGCGTCTTCCTCTATACAAAATCTAAGATGGAAAAGGGCTCGGACGTCGAGCTGGTATTAATCCTTCCGCCCGAATTGACCTCAGGAGAGAAGTGCTGGGTCTGTTGCCAGGCTACGATCGTCCGCGTCGAAGAAGGCCCGGAGTTCGGAGTAGCAGCCCAGATCCGTCGCATGGACATCCTGCCTGAAGTGGCCGTCTGACAAAGGGTTGGGGCAATGCATCCTCAGCCGCCCTCGAAATTCATCTTGGGACGGGTGCATTTTTCATATCTGAATCGGTATAGAGCCGTTGTGCTATTCGCGCACAAGAATTCTCTGTTAATCTTTGAAAAAGGGCTTTCCATCGCGTTCTGCGTGATGCAATAATGGCGGCCCTAGAATTGCTCTGGCTAATTTCAGGTTCCAGGTGGGCCCAGTTCTATGTTGATTGAAAAGCTTGTGGGCGGTGTGTTGGAAGTCCAGACTCCCATCGGTCCACGTTATTTAATGCCATCATTCCAGCAGCGCGTTTATCTGTTGTGGGTGTTCCGGAATTTCCCGATTCTTCCTCATGCGGTATTGAATAAACGGCAGCAACGCTTGATCGATCGGCTATGCAGCGAGCAAAGCTTCGTATCCATGGCATACGCCGACGGCACCGAAGCCCCGGTGATTGGGACGATTGAACGTCGGCCTCCCGTCGGCGCCGAGTCGTTTGACAGCCATCATCCCCTCGAAAACGAGTCGACTGGCCTCGCGGCGGAAGTGCGGCAGCGTCCCTAGCGAACAGACTGAGTCTGTAGCGCCCGTGAACCGTCCTAGACGCGCTTGAGTGCGGGGTGCAGTCGCGGCGTGATCGAAGGCTTCTGATCAACGTCTGTACCCAACCACCACCTAACCAGGCTGATCAAGAACAACATGCCGGCGATCCAAATGCCGTGGTGTGCGACCTTGTCGACTACTGGGTCGACCCACAGATGCAGCCCAAACAGGCGTTCAGCGATCCATCCCAAGGCTGCGGCCCCCGCGAAGAGTGCACCGCCAACTCTTAGCCACGAGTACGCTCGCGTCCGACTGAGCAAAACGAGAGACGGCAGCGAAGCAGCGACGACGACCAACTGCATAGTCTCGATGCCCAGGTTGAACGCTAAGATGCTGGCCACACGCTCCCACCGCCCGAGACCGAGTTGTGCCAGCAGCGTGGCGAACGCCAATCCGTGAACCAGGCCGAAAAAAGCTGCAATCGCGGCCTCTCGTTCCGGGAAAAGAGGTCGGAGCGCATGAACGGCAGAGACAAGAATTGAAACGGCGATAAGCACTTCGATCAGGCGATTCGGCACATGAACCAGTCCCAGTGCAGCGAGCGCCAGAGTGATCGAATGTCCAACTGTGAATGCAGTCACGACCCCGAGAACGCGCAGCAGACTCTGGCGAACAGTCGTGCATCCCCTCCAACGCGTACCTGACGCCACGAGAGGCGCGGGCAAAAGCAATGTAAGCAAGAACAACAGATGGTCCGTGCCTTCGGCGATGTGACGAACGCCGAGGCCGAAGATGCTGGCAAAGCCGACGGCACCGATCCTCCCACGGACGGCGGCCCACCACCACGAAGGATGATAGTTTGCCCTACTGCCAGCCTGCACATAGTCCAACTGATAGAAGGACTGCAGTTCGTTCCGATTCTGCGCGATGATCTGGATATCCGGGTCGAGTGGAACCAGACAGTTCACGAGGTAGGCGGAGATTTTAATCTGGTGATGATTCTCTAGAACCAGTCTTCTCTTGAGCCCACCGGCCGAAAGAGCCGCGGTCAACTCAATCTGAATCTCGCCGAGCCCTCCTTTGATCTGTCTGATTTCCGGAAAGCGAATCGAGACGATCTTCGGTTTGACGCCAATCCCATCGACGGTGAACGATAGATCGGCGAGCACGCGCGCGGCATAAGCCTGCTGTTCCGCCGACGAGATGAAGCCGTCCGCGTCGGTATCGATACTTGCAAGGACGACCGACGACACTGCGACACCCGGTATCAGCCGCATCGACACCTGGACCCGATCTTTCTCCACCGAGATGAGAGCGGCTTGCAGGTACTCGTCCAGCCTGTGGGCTGATGCAGGGGCCACGATCGACAACAGAATCGCAGCTGCAGCGATGAATCTGGTCTTCATTTCGTCGTGAGCGCTCGTCCGTAGTCATTCGTGGGATCGCGGTACATGGTATGAACATGCATCGAGGGGTCGCCGCCCAGTCGTTGCGGCGCGTACTCAATCACGAGATGCGGACCCTGAACCCGGTAATAGGCAGTGATATTGGATCCGGGATTCGCTGTCGTCGGGCCGCTCCATGCAAACCAGGTCTCGTTGATGTCGGCCTTCAGGTCGGCCATGCGGGACGCAGCCGCGCTTTCATGAATTATCCCGGCCCATTCCGATATCAGGTCAAGCAACGTGGCGCGCTGCTTGTCGTTCATCGCGGACGCTTTCAGACCCTCGGGTTGTATCGTCTTGCCATCCTGGCCGGGACCGAGAACGAGATCTGCGAGACGAAATCCCAGTACTGCCTTTTTCCGCTGGTTGTCGTCGAGCGAATTCAGCAGGGCCAACGCCTTGTCACTCTCCTGCCCGAGCGGGCGCACCGTGGTTCCATTTTCAGTGTAGAGAGCGGGTTGAGCCCCCGTCAGGGTAGGCGTGAGTATGCCTCGTTCTCCGGCGATCGTAATGTTGAGGGCGAGATGGTGGCCTCCGAACTGCAATGTCCATGGATCTTTCTCGGAAGGCTTGCCGAGAAGGGAGATGTAATAGAGATCCTTGCCAAAAATGGGATTGTTGCGCTCGTTCGCTTTCAAAGCCTCATCCCCTGCCATGATTTGCTGGACTTTTTCAAAGCCCCGTTTGCTGAGCGCGGACGAAACCAGAGCC
Source organism: uncultured Acidobacteriota bacterium (assembly GCA_963801895.1). GTDB lineage: Bacteria > Acidobacteriota > Terriglobia > Terriglobales > Acidobacteriaceae > Sulfotelmatobacter. Next base: position 601,937 of record CAWDGM010000001.1, read on the forward strand.
ATGGCCGCCGTACGCTGGGCGGGACTCATTTCTTTGAGGCTGACGCCGGCTCTTTTTGCAAACGAGACCGGAAGGTTCGACCAATTGGCTCGTTGCGTTTCATCGTTAAAGGGAAACAGCACGCCCTGCTTCTGCTTTTCATCGAGCGACGAGATAAATGTATTGGCGGCGTTTACGATTTTCGAAGTGGCACTCTGCGCTGAGGCGGACGCGAGAGAGGAGCAGATCACGGCAAAGACACCGATGGAACGAATTGATTTCAGCGAAAGAACAAGCATTCATTCTCCTGGATATGCCGTCAGACGGCCTTCAGAGTATGGTTCACACTTCAACCGATGGTGATACGGTGCGGCAAGTTTACATCCCAGAACCGATGTGAATCTGCAACTGACTTGGATATATTGCCGACTATACCTCGGATGGTAAATTCCGAGCGCGCCCAGTGAGGTTAACTTCGGGACAGCTCAAGGTAAAAATCGAGTAAATCCTAGGCCCCCAATTCGGAGAGATTGGGCAACGCGAAGGTTCAAGCAGTTTTGGAATTAGAAAGATCGAGCTCTCGCTCGATTGCTTCGAGAGCAGAAATTTTGCGCTTGGTGGCTCGTATCAGAACCCAGTACAAGGTCGCCAGCCGTTCGTTTTCGGACCGAGAATGCCCGGCGGCAATGAGTTCGAACTCTCGAAGCTGATTTCGTTCTTCGGCAAGGTTCCATGGGCTCATCGGGGCTCCTGGAAATTTTTGTTAGGAGAAACGGTGACCCATCATGCGTGCGCGCAATGTGGTTCGCAATTACACGGAAGTCGGGTAGTGTCACACGAAAGTGTTAAAGAGTGCGTAGGTCGGCACCTGTGCACGACTGTTTAGGAAGTTGTACAAGGTGGGGCTCGAGGTCAGAACTTACCTCGGATTCAGATGTCGAAATGCCAGAAATTCGAAGAGAGCGGTCGATTAATCGACCTGTTGCAGGAGGCAGACGAACCTTTCTACTTGCAGTCTCGGATGAGATCCGCTGAATCAGACGCCAGCAAGGTCGTCAGCCGGGCCGAAGTTCTCCGATATGATTTCGCGTTCAGGGAGGCTTGATCCAATGGCAATCTCAACCTTAGGGGATCGCCGCGTTGCAGCCTCTCGAATCAGGCCGCGCGCTCCTCTGGATAAGGCTCGCTGATCAGTTCGCGAACGTAGCACTCTTCGTGGACCGGCTTGCCGTGGCCGTCGATCCTTGCTGGTTCTTCGAGAAATACAGGCTGATTGCACAGGCGACAGAGGACGAGCGGTGTCACAGATGATATCGACATCGGAAAGCCTCCTTCATGCAATGACATTGTCAGTCTTACCGAAACGCAAACTTAGGCGAATACAGTCCATTGCGGAGTTGTGACTTCTGAATGGAGCAATGCCTACTCGGTAAAAATGGGTAGAGGCAAGCACGCGAAACCAGCTTTGAAGCTAGCCGCTCCCACCCTCACCGTTAGACTGTCAACGTGAACGAATGGTTCTTTTACTTTGTCGGTCGAACCACTAGGGTAAAGTCAGTGCTTGTTTACCCGGCTTGAGGACTGTCTCGTGCTCCTTCCAGGTCAGTTTCCCAGACGTGCCAGCAGGCAGTGTGACTTGTGCTTCAACTCCGTTCGATCCACGACGATATTTCACTTCCACAATTCCCCTCGGGGTGGGCATAGACGCTTCGACCTGGTGGAGTGGCCCCAGATGCGGCTCGATCGCGATGGTTTCGAATCCGGCGGTTTTGGGACGAATCCCTGCCACGATGGTCAGCAAATCGAAGTTGGGATGAGCGCTCCACGCATGGCAATCGGAACGGGTCGGTTCTGGCGACTCCGCCCATGTGGTTAGCCCCAAGGAAATCATTTCCCGCCAAGGTCCCAGCAGCCGGAGGTATTGATCTCCCATACCGGCCTGTAACAAGGCTCGCGCCAGATAAAACCGGAAGTAATATGTGGCAGCCGTCATCTGGGGCAATTTCGTGTTCACATGGAATCCGGAGTCGCTCGTGGACAAGATTTTTTCCATCACGTCTTTCTGACTTTTCACGGCGACGACGTTCAGCCAGACAGCGAGAATATTCGCATGTTGGCTGTAATGCTGATGCGAGGGAGTGTCCGCGATGAGGCCGTACTGGTCATCCCAGCAGAGTTTGTACACGGCCTGAGCGGCCCGCGTGGCGGCATCTAAATAGCTTTTCGCTAAGCGCGGATCTCCTAAGGCAGCTTCGATTTGTGCAGCATTCCGCAGAGCTTCAATCAACTGCAGCGTTATGACTGCGGAGCCTCCGTCCTCATCCTGCGGGGGCATTCCAGATTCAAAGTCCTTACCCCAATCGACAAACGGCCACCACGGCACCTTCCCAATCAAACCGTCCGCACGCTGATGGTCGAGATACCAGCTCAGCACGGCGCGCGTGCCCGGAAGTTGGTCACGAACGAATTCGGCATCTCCCCGATAGAGCCAGAAGTCGTTCACCATGCCCACCCATAGCAACGAAAACGTCGGGATCATTTGTACCAAGGAGGACGGATACCGACTCTGGGTTAGTCCATCTGGGATTCGAGAATTGTTGAAGGCTTGAATCGCCTGCCGCGCCAGCCGGTCGTCGCCGGCCTCTACATAGGAGATCAGTGCCTGAATCCGCGTATCGCCGACATACTGTAAGCGCTCCCAATAAGGCGTATCCATGTACGTGTCGTGCGCGTCTAAACGAGCAGTTCGCCACCCGACATCCCAGATAGGACGCAGCGATTCATCGTCGGAGGAAAATACCGCCCGCTCCACGAATGGAAATGCGCTGAACCATGTCGTCAAGCCGTCCACACGGACGGGCTGTCCCGCCGCCTCTACGTCGATTTGCAAATAGCGCCATGTCCGCCAGGTCAGGGGAATGAACTCTCGAGCCGCGGAATCGCCGGGCACGAACTCATCGATTGGTCCCTCGATGTGCCTTCCTTCAATCTCATTGCGATTTCCCTTCTGACCGGCTTCATCTACCAGTGCTTCGGCATACGTCAGCCGGATTGTGGCACCTGCTCCACTCGCAGTTAGCGCGGGATAGCCAGTCGTGAGCGTCGAATTGTCGATCAGAATGCTGGCCTTGCCATGCGCCGGAACGGCGAAGCTTTTTTCAGGAAAGCCCGATGGCATGGGAATTCCATGTGCCCTGACAACTTTTCCTGCTGAAGCGCGCTGCATCTGCATGGGCGGAAGGAAATCGTTCACCAGTTGCCAATTGTTCGGCGCATCGGTTTCTCCTCTGAGCGATCCACGGCCGAGGGGAACTGCCTTCGCCCACGAGCCGCCAGAATTGGCGTTCTGATCCCACAACCAATCGAAGGTAGCGCCATCGATCCGGATCCCTGGCTCAGCGGCATAGTAACCGTGAACGTGAGGCTGAACACTACGCAGACCATTTTCGACCTCCACATCCCAGGTCGCGTCCGTGTCCGCCACGCGCTCCGAATCGCTCTGGCCATGCACCAGAAAGCCCGCCCGATCGCTCATCTGGGCGACGGCGGCATGGGTACCAAAACTCCAGACCGTGGCAGCGAGCACATTCTTCCCGGCGTGAAGAAACGGGGCAAGATCGTAGGTTTCATATTTCCAGTGTGCGAGATCACTGCGGCTGGGGCCGCTACCCACTCGTCGTCCATTCGCATGCAGGATGAACTGATTGTCGGCGCTCACATCGACATAGAAATGTTGCGGTGCCGCGTTTAGCTCAATGTTCTTTCTGAAGTGAAGCACCACTTCGTCTCTCTGTGGAGCACCAGGAGCCGTGATCCATTGCGCCTTCCAGAGCCGTTTGTGATCAGCAGAATCCTGCGCGGACAGGTGACCGCCGCCGAGCAACGAAAAGATTAAGAGGAATAGAAATGCTATCGCTTTATTTCGCACGTCACAGATCCTACATCTGTAACGAATTTGGGCGAAAGGAGAATGTGTCGGTGAACAGTCGAAGAGGTACAGGAAGCGTGGAGGCTTGTCTAAGTTCGTTTGACAATGAGCACAGTTTTGTCATCGATCAGGGCGTCATCTCCATTCTGGCGTAGACGATCATCTTTCTTTAGCGCGTAACCCATTAATGCATTGCAAATGTCCCTCGCCGGCTCTTGATAATGTTCGCGCAAAATCGTTTCAAGCACCGCAAGCTCTTGTTCGTCGCTGCCGTCGTAAACACCATCGGTATAGAGAAAGAGAATGTCTCCCGGGCTCATCAGCGTAATCTCAGCGACATCGTAAGAGGCGAATTCTTTTCCTTGGTAATTCAAGGAATAGTATTTCTCACGGTCCGGATGATCTGCGGAGATCTGCAAGCCGAGCGCTAGAAATTGAACCATGCGGCTTTTATCTACGCTCATGAACTTGCGATATTCCGCCGAGAACACAAGTGGTGGGGGGTGCCCAAAATTCGCGAAGCGAAAGTGACCGCCTGGGCGGATCTCGCCATATAACATGGTCGCAATTTCGCGCGCATTTTCTTTTTCAGTCATTCCCAGCGTGTTGCGGGCTGTGACCGACTGCGCCAGTCTCAGGTTCAGATTCTGCAAGAGCTCCGGTGTTGTCTTTCCGTAGCGATCCAGTTCTGTGAGCATCAAAGCATGGAAGGTGTCATGAACCGTAGATGCGATTTTTGCTGAGATGATTCCGTGGCCCTCCGCGTCCACCACCAGAACACCCGCCGTCGAACGAAGTTCGCGCAAGTCCTCCGCAACTCGCACCTGCTCCGAACTTCTCGCGAACCTATAGTGGCTTTCCATTTCGGAGCGGTACGTAGGGCTCTTACGAAGCCATTCCACGTGATCGTCAACCGAGTTACGTACCGGGACGGCCGCAGGAAGCGGTTGCAGGAACTCATTTGCCAGGCGCTGCGCCCGGTGGATGCGGGCATCAATGTCGTAACGCTGCTGAAAATTGATGTACTCGAAAAGGTCACCGCCAACCGCTTCCGCAGGAATCGAATTCCCAAACATCTCGATGCCGGGAATCCGCGGAATCGCACCTTCGACCGGCATTAACCGGTCGCGCAAATACTCATCGATACCCGGAAATGAGTACGCCTTGTTCATAAATCAATTCTAGCGCTGGTGGATGCGTTTCCTGGGACGAACCGGCGATCCTGTCTGAATGCCGCGCCCTGAACAGTCGCCTATATGCTCTCACAGGCACACGTGTAGCGGAACGGGGCTTGCACGGCGCAGTTCGGCTCGCACCCCTTGCGGGCCGAACCGATGATATTATCCCCGGCGGGAGTTCACCAATGGAAACGACCAAGTCGAAGTTGCCGCGCGAAGCCATCGAACTCTACAACGATTTCATTCACGGCGAGATTAGCCGTCGCGCCTTCATCGACGGCGTGCAGAGACTGGCGGGCGGTTTCGCGGCGGCAACAGTCATCAATGCATTAATGCCGAATTACGCTTTAGGTCAACAGGTGTCCCGCACCGATGATCGGATCAAGGCCACTTACGAAACCGTGGCCTCTCCGAAGGGGAACGGCAGTATTAAGGGATACCTCGTCCGCCCCGTCAGCGCCGACACTCGCTCCGAGACGGCGACGAAGCTGTCCGGCATCATCGTGATTCATGAAAATCGCGGCTTGAACCCCCATATCGAGGACATCGCGCGGCGGCTTGCCCTGGCCAACTTTATGGCGTTTGCTCCGGATGGACTCACCTCTCTCGGAGGCTATCCCGGAGACGATTACAAGGGCGGCCAGATGTTTAACAAGATCGACAAGGACAAGTTGACCGAGGACATGCTGTCTGCCGCGATTTGGTTGAAGTCGCGCCCAGACTGCACGGGAAAGATCGGCGCTACCGGATTCTGCTACGGCGGCTCGACCTCGAACATGCTCGCGGTGCGGCTGAGATCCGACTTGGCCGCCGCAGCGCCGTTTTATGGTGGCCCTCCCGCGCCGGAGGAGATACCCAAGATTAAGGCGGCGATACTGGTGCACCACGGGGAGCTCGACACCCGTCTGGTGGCGACGTGGCCGGCTTACGAAAAGGCGCTCAGTGCGGCGAACGTCCCGCATGAAGGCTATATTTACCCGGGCGCCGTCCATGGCTTCAACTGCGATGCGACGCCCGAACGGTACAACAAGGCCGCAGCCGACTTGGCATGGCAACGCACGATCGACTGGTTCAACAAGTATGTGCGCGGCTAATTCTCCGTTCTTGCCGCGGCCGGAGCCCGCATCCTTTCCCTGCTTTTCGAAGGAGGAAGGTTTTGCAGGGAATTGTTCTTTCGGGCTTCGGGAGGCTCACAGCGCCTGTGTCCGGTGAACCTACTGGCGGCGATAGTTCGCCGTGTGTCTAGACCAGTCGGCTATCCCCTGAACAGCGAACTCCATCGTCCAAAAATTCTGCGAAAAAATCCGATTCGTCTTGAATCTCGTACATTGCAATAGCACCATTTGGTATTTCGCATGGCAGGTGGCGGAGATGAACTCGATCCAGACGTCGCGATCAGGAGCGACAGCAGGCACCCAGCGCAAGCGGCGAAAGCATCGACCTTCAGGGAAATGACGAACTTAAGGTTTCCAAGTACGACAACTGAGCCCCGCACCTCCTGGAAATTACGGGAATTTCTAAATCACGCCCCTACTATCCATTTCTTTTGCCTTCTCTTCCTTCTGTCCGCCTGTCATTCCTTTTCCCAGTCGGTCACTCCAGCGGAGCGCTCCCTGTCCGGCGCCGTGACCACAGAAAAGAATGCAGCTGTTCCAGACGTCACCGTCATTGCGAAGTATTCTGCGGGAAAGAAAGAAACGAAGACCGATTCGGCGGGAGCGTTTCATATAAACGTCCCTGATGGACCGGTACAGCTGACCGTGGTCGGGAACTATCTGCAATCTGGAGAGACAAATATCGGCGCTTCTGATCCCGGAGAAAACTTGCAGCTCCGAGTCAAGTACGCGATTCCGCCAGTCCAGGAAAGTCTGGTAATTTCGGCGACGGCCTTGAATCCGACGATTGATCAGCGAAATGATGCGGTGTATTCCAAAACGCTTTTCAGTCGCGACGATCAGATCTTCGATACGTTGGCAGCAGGAATCAATACCGGCCAGCATGAAGGCGGCGGGAAATCACTGGAGATTCGTCGATTCGGCTTCAACTTGGATCACGGCGGTGTAAACGGTGGCTTGAAGGTGCTCGTAAATGATGTTCAGCAGAATCAGGAGACTCAGGGCCATGGGCAGGGGTACTTGGGAGCGCTGAAAACCTTGACTCCGGAACTCGTGGACGACGTCGATATTCTTAACGGTCCATTTAGCGCCGAGTATGGTGACTTCTCGGGCCTGGGAGTAGTTCACATCAGGCTCAAGGAAAGCCTGCCAAATCTTCTAACGCTTCGAATGCAAGGTGGATCATTCAACGCCTATCGCGGCCTGGCGATCTTCAGTCCGGAACTGGAACATACCGATGCTTTCATCGCCTACGATGGCTCCCACACGGACGGGCCTTTCATCAATCCTGGGCGCTACAAGCGCCATAATGTGACGGGCAACTACACTCGCCACCTGAATGAGAAAGAGTCACTAGGCTTCAAACTGAATGTCGGCACCAACGATTTCTATTCCTCGGGGCAAATTCCGCTCGATCTTGTCGCGTCCGGTGAGCTCAACCGCTTCGGATACCTCGATCCTTTCGATGGGGGCCGCGTCCGAATGGGAACGTTTGGAACCTATTACGAGCGGGATTTCAGCAATGGCGACATCCTGAAAGTGGATGGCTTCATGGGAAGATCATTGTTCGACCTGTACTCGAACTTTACGTTCTTCCTTGTTCACTACCTGCCCACAGACCCGATTCATGGAGACGAAATTCAGCAACACGACTCGCGATTGCAGGAGGGCACGAATGTGCAATACCTCCACCCGTATAGACTGCTGGGACAAAGCGCGTTGCTCACCTTCGGGTCCAACTTTCACGACAATCAGATCAATGTTGGATTGAATCAGACCGAAGCGCGTCAGTTCCAGGCAGCCACGTCCGGCGCAAACGCGCACGTAACCAACGTTGCTGGATACGTTCAGCAGGGCGTCGACTTTATCGGTCAAAAGCTGCATTTGGACGCTGGTCTACGCTTCGATTACTTCCGCTTCGATGTGAGCGACCACCTCGACGCTCTGCACAGCGGACTTCAAGGCGCGTCCCGCTTTCAGCCGAAGGCGAATTTCTCATACACACCTTCGAACCGCGTTCCTCTCTCATTCTTCGCGAGCTGTGGCAGGGGAATTTCCAGTCAAGACGCCCGTGGAATTGTGAAACAGCCGAACGCGCCGAAGGTCTCGACCACGGATTTTTATGAGCTTGGGACGTCGCACAATTTGAAACGTTTCTCTGTGAGTACCGACGTCTTCTTGATCGATCGCTCCAATGAACAGGTTTACATTCCAGACGATGGCAGCTTTGAGTTCAAAGGACCGAGCCGATCTTACGGGTGGGAGGCCAAGACATCGGTGCAAATTCTCCGACATCTTTCACTGAACGGTGGATTCACACAGGTTTCCAACGCATTTTACCGAGGAACTTTTCCACGCGCGTACGTCGATAGCGCACCGCACTCGGTCGCCAATTCCGGCCTCACACTATCAGGCTGGCGCGGGTTTAACGGGTCGCTGCGCTACCGTCACATCAGTGGCTACATTCTGGATGGCGAGGATTTGGCCAACCCAGCAAAACACGCAACCGGCCTCGATGTATTGGATTTAAGCACTTCAAAACAAATCCGGCATGGCCTGGACATAAATTTCACGATCGACAACTTGAACAACAAGAATTATTGGGAAACACAGAATTACCTTGAGTCCAGAGTGTCTCCAACTGCTCCAGTTGTGGCCCGTGTTCACGGAACTCCTGGGTTTCCCATAGGGTTCACCTTTGGCCTGACTTTCCGTCTGGGAGAAAAATAGCAGTCACTGCAGCAGCCAAGCTTCCGAGAAGTTCCGAGGTCGTCCCAGCACAAATGGCACCGAGGGATTTCTCCGCCGGTGCCGTTTGCGCTCGAGAAAATTCTTCTTGCAGCCAGTTTTATTGACCGGCCCCAGAACAACTACCAGGCTGCGCTGAAGGTATTGCGGTTAGGTAGGCATAAATGGCTTCGAGGTCGTGGTCTGTCATATTCTGAAAGGTCGGCCACGGCATCACCTGTAACAGCCGGCCTGAGCCGTCAGGATCCTGTCCAGATCGAATTGTGTGAACAAATTTTCCTTTGGCTAACCCTGCTGGCTTGCCATTCGCGTCCGGCGTGATATTGGCAGATATGAATGGGCCAAAGGGCACTCCGCCGGCCAAATAGTTCGTCGGATTGAACTGCTTGGGTTGGCCGAGATATGGATTGTGCCCGACGGCGTAGGTCGGACAACTGTGACAATCCGCGCATGCGCTCTGCGCATTCACGATGTAGCTGCCTAGCCCAACCATGTGAACGTCCCTGTTTTGCAGGTTCAGCTTTACCGGCGAAATCGCCAGGCCGATCCGGCTTTCGGTATTTTCATCTTGTTCGGCGTGCTGGCGGCCAGATTGAGAGTTTGCGCGGCTCACGAAGACAGCAGTGCAAATGAGCGCAGCGAAGAGCAAGGTAACGATCCACGTGTTTTTCACTTCTCCTCCAAGACTTGAACGTTAGTGGGCCTTCCTGTTCCGGGTTCCGAGGTGGCCCCATGCACACAATCGAAACCCGCATTTGTTTCTCCGACGCTTCAAAAACGTGCAATCGTATTCGCGGCGAAGTCGATGGCGGCGACGGAGCCAAAAATTTCCAGTCGCCCCCCAAGCATTGACCACCCATCAGATTCATTTCATGACAATTGAGACTACCTCGTTTTCGATTCTGACTTGTTTTCCACCATGGTGACCTAGCAGCATCATTGCCTTCGGCTTTCTGCAGCATCTGTGGACCAGTGTAAAACTCGAAGCCCTGTCCGGGGATGCATTACGAACGATTCTTGGGTCGAACTCCTGACCTCTGCCGTGTCAAGGTCCGGTTCAACGCTAACCGATTGACATTCAACGGCACCGGCAGCCACCTTCGGCGTTGTACGAAACATTCAGGAACTGGTATCGGACTCAGTTTCATGCCTCAACCCGGCAAATGGTGGCTCTTGTCGCTCAATCGATTGATGGAGCGCCCGCGATTTTAAGATCACCTAGTGCGTTCTGATCGGTTAGGAAATTCTCTACTCGCAGAATCTCGTTCCTTGGACGGCACGCGGAAATGACACAGAGACGTGATTCGAGTCACAGAAATACCGCCGCAAGGAATGAAGAATGGGGCCGTAGCCTCGCCAGCATTAGTCTCGCGATTCGTTGCACCGGCCGGATACGAAGGTGTAATGTTGCGTTCTCCAAAACCAACCAAGCTTCGGGCTTTCTCGCAAATCGCGTTCTTCTTTCTCTTTCTGTCTCTTCTTTTGCGTACAGAGTTCCGAGGCTCCCTGACGAGTTCATCCAGCGAGATCCGGCTGCCCTATCCTGTTTCCCTCTTCTTCCAGCTTGATCCCCTGTTGGCGATCTCGAACGCCCTGTCGAGCCATGCGATCTATCGTGGCCTGTTATGGAGCCTGGTGGTTTTGATCCCCACCATGTTTTTGGGCCGCTTTTTCTGCGGATGGATTTGTCCGCTGGGCTCCGTCCATCATTACTTCAGCAGCTTTAAGTCTGAGCGCAAACGTGGCAAACAACTCATTGAATCGAACCGATACAAGCGTTGGCAGACGACGAAGTATTACTTGCTCATCGCATCTCTAGCCGCCGCCCTGATGGGCACGGGCATTGTCGGGTGGCTGGACCCGTTTTCGTTGTTGGTGCGATCTCTCGGTCTGTCAATTCTGCCCGCAACGGACTACAGCCTGCGAGCGGGTTTGGGCGTACTCGAGCACAGTCGGTATGCATCCGTTCAGACTGTCGGCAGCATATTGCACTACATCCTGGGAGCTTTGCTGCTGAGTTTTAAGCAGCCTCACTTCCGGTTGGGAATATGGTTGGGCCTGATCTTCATCTTCATCGTTGCGCTGAATTTCCGCATCACGCGCTTCTGGTGTCGCGCCCTGTGTCCGCTGGGCGCGTTGTTGGGCATCGTGTCGCGGTGGTCCTTGCTTGGCCTGGTCAAGAATCCAGAGCACTGCAAGGATTGCAACCGCTGCCTGCTGCGATGCCAAGGCGGCGACGATCCGATCGGCGGCGTGCCGTGGCACCAGGCGGAGTGCCATCTTTGTCTGAACTGCGTGGACGAGTGCCCGGAGCACGGGTTGCAGTTCAAGTTTTTTCCCGCACAGAAAACCCTGGGTGCGAATCTCCAGAGAAGGAAAGTTCTAACCGGCCTGGCCGCGGGTGTTGCCTTGGTTCCACTCGCCCGCAGCACCCCCGGCTTCGCCACAGAACGCAAAGAACGACTCCTCCGTCCACCCGGCGCGCTAGACGAAGAATATTTTCTCTCCCGATGCATCCGCTGCGGTGAGTGCATGAAGGTCTGTCCGAACAACGCGTTACATGCAGCCTTCTCAGAGGCTGGGATCGAAGGTCTCTGGACGCCGGTCCTTGTGCCGCGAATTGGATACTGCGAGGCCAGTTGCGTGCTGTGCTCGCAGGTTTGCCCCACCGGCGCCATCTGGGAGATCACCGCGAAAGCGAAAGGGTGGTCCGTCGACGTGGCGACCGCGGAAAAGCCAGTTCGCCTCGGAACAGCCTTTTACGATCGCGGGCGATGCTTGCCCTGGGCTATGGCGACGGACTGCATCGTGTGCGAAGAGTGGTGCCCGACGTCGCCCAAGGCAATCTACCTGAGGCCGACCGAAGCGATCGATGCGGCGGGCAACTCGAGGGAAGTGAAGCAGCCTTATCTGGATCCATCGCACTGCGTCGGATGCGGCGCATGTGAATACGCCTGTCCAGTACAGGATCGGCCCGCGGTGTATGTGACGAGTGTGGGCGAAAGCCGCTCGCGTACCAATCAGATCCTCTTGAATCGGAGGAAGGCAGATGGGATGTGAAGTTCGCATCGTTGCCACCCCGATCGTTGAAGTGGAGTGTTCATGCAATCCGACTCAATCCAACTGAGCCGTCGTGATGCGTTGCTGAAGCTGCTGCGAGTGGCCGGAGCCGGTGCTGGTGCGGCAGGACTGGGGATTTGGCTCAGCAAGCATAGCTGGCGTCCCGAGCCAACGCTTGTAATGGCCGCAAAGCACGGCCACACGATCGCTGCTGATCCCCAGTTTCCGGAAATGGCGGTCATCACAGGCGACGAGCCCGCACAACTGGCGCGTCAGGCAGTCGAAGCGCTGGGCGGAATTCGCCGCTTCATCGCGCGAGGAGACGTTGTTCTGGTAAAGCCCAACATCGGCTGGGACCGCACTCCCGAGCAGGCCGCCAACACTAATCCCGACATCCTTGCCGAGATTGTCCGCCAGTGCTCGGACGCGGGCGCCAAGCGAATCATCGTCACGGACGTAAGCTGCAACGATCCGCGCCGCTGCTTTCAGCGATCTGGAATCGCCGAGGCAGCCGAGCGCGCGGGAGCGGAAGTCCGACTACCCGATCCCTCCATGTTCAAAGAGGTCGATCTCCAGGGAGAAACTCTGCGTGCCTGGCCGGTTCTCGATCTGTTTCTCAACGTGGACAAGGTCATTAACATTCCGATTGCCAAGCACCACAGCCTGACCGGCGCAACGCTCGGAATGAAAAACTGGTACGGCATGCTCGGTGGACCGCGTCACCAGCTACACCAAAAGATCCACGAGAGCCTCGCAGACCTTGCCAACTTTGTGCGCCCAACGCTGACCGTCATGGACTGTTACCGGATTCTCGTCCGCAATGGTCCGACTGGAGGCAACCTCCAAGATGTGCTCTTGAAGAAGACTGTGGTCGCGGGAACCGATCCGGTCGCTCTGGACGCCTACGTGGCGAAGGCATATTGGAACCTCGACGTTTCGTCGTTGCCTTATCTCAAGATGGCGGCAAGCCGCGGGCTGGGCACGTATGAGTTCGAAAAAGTTCGAATGCAGATCAAGACATTGTGACGTTGATCTGTGTTTTGGTCGACCGAGGAAATCAGTATGAAACTTTATATCCGATGGAGCGTCGCGCTGATCTGTACGACGTTCTCTATATTAATGATCCAGCCGTTGAGTTCTGCATCCCACGGCGGCAGCTCCCGCACGCAAGGCATGAGCGCAGAGCAGAAGCCATTCGCAAGTCTTCTTCGCAAACCTTTACCGGGCCATGCAAGCGCGCAAGCCGCGCCTTCGTCCTACAACCCCGACAGTCTCTATCAATACATCGACGGTGGTGCGGACATCTATCTTCTTTATACCTTCAAAAGCTTGCTGCATCAGGATTTCAAGAGCGGTACCGCAGATCTGACTGTCGATATCTACGACATGGCAAAGACCGAAGACGCGTTTGGGATCTACGCCGCCGAGCGCTCGCCGGGGTACAAGTTCTTTTCGATCGGCACCGAGGGGTATCGAGATAAGGGGATACTGAATTTTGTGCAGGACCGGTACTACGTGAAGCTTTCTGGCTCCGGCTCGAATGCGGATGCATTGCTCGACCAATTCGCGCGCCTTCTCTCCGGACGAATCGGCGGGACGCAAACGCTTCCAGCACTGCTGGCAAAGCTCCCACGAGAAAATCAGATTCCTCACTCCCAACAATACGTGCGGAAAGATCCGCTGGGCCACGCTTTCCTGGCGCCGGCGTACCTCGTGGCATACGAGCGGGGCAAGCAGGAGAGCAAACTCCTGATCTCAGTCGCCAATAACGCGCAGGAAGCCAAGTCACGATCGGAGCAACTCGCGAAACATTTCAAACAGAGCGGTGAGTGCTCTGCGGCGCCTGAGTTGGGAGAGGGCGGGATCCGGGCGAAGAACAACTACGAGGGACGGCTCATCGCACGCACGTTAAGGCGATATTTAATCGTGTTGCTGAATCCCCCGGAGAATGGGGCCGAGATGCTGAAGACAGTTGCACAAAGTCTTCCGTAACGAATTCGAGCATTGCAGAGATGTGGAATCCGATTGCAGGAGCTGAGCCATGAAGAACGAAGGAAAGTGGAATCGCCGGGAATTCATCGTGAAACCAATTCTGTGGGCAGGCGCAGCGGGCGTCTTGGCCAAGACGGATTTGCTCGACGCACTCGACAATTCGGCCCCGCCAATAACCCAACGCACGCTGGGAAAAACAGGTATCTCTTTGCCCGTGGTCAGCATGGGAGTGATGAACGCCGACGTACCGGGATTACTCCGGCGCGCGTATGAGCTAGGCATACGGCATTTTGATACGGCGGCGGTCTACCAGAACGGACGCAACGAAGAGATGGTCGGACAAGTAATCAAAGAGATGGGCGTGCGCGACAAGGTTGTGATCTCCACCAAGCAACCCTCACGCGGCCCTTCACGGAACGCCGCCGAGGCCAAGGCCCGCTTCGTGAAGGGAGTGGAAGACAGCCTACAAAGGCTCCAGATGAACCACGTCGACATCCTCTACCACCACGCAGTGGACACTGTAGAGAGCGCCCGGGCGGAAGGACCGTTGGAAGCACTGCAAAGTCTGAAGAAAGATGGCAAAACGAGGTTCATCGGGCTATCGACACACAAAACCGTCGACGTATTGAGCGAAGCGATCCGTCTGGGTCTGTTTGACGTCGGATTGGTGACGCTGAACTACACAATGGCGCACGATGCGGGAATCCTGTCTACCATCGAGAGGGCCTCCAAAAGTGGAATGGGAATCGTTGCTATGAAAACGCAGGCAGGAGGCACGGTAAAGCCGGATGCGAGCCTTCCCAAACATTTACCGCCGGTGAGCCAGACCGCGCTGTTGAAGTGGGTACTGAATCACGAGTTTGTCACTACGGCAATACCGGGTTTCAGCACATACGAACATCTCGAACAAGATTTTTCCGTGGCAGGTCACCTGGCCTACACGCACGAAGAAGAAGAGTTCCTGGCCGATAAGGCTTTTGCAGCCAATGCAGAGTTTTGCCAGCAGTGCAGTGAATGCAGAAAGGACTGCCCCAAGCAGGTTGATATACCTCTATTGATGAGATCCCACATGTACGCCGTGCAATACCGAAATGTCGGGCTGGCGCGGGAAATGCTGGCATCGATTACATCGGGACGAGGACTCGAAGCTTGTGCGGCATGCGAGTCATGCCTTGTCACCTGCCGAAACACCGTGCAAATCGGCCGCAAGATTGCGCAATTGAAAGCACTGACGGTGATGAGATCCGCTACTCATGCCTCAGGGGAACTTCAACGATGGGTCGAGATTTAAATGCGGTAACCGCCGGACAATCCGAAGGATGGTTTCAACTGGAGGGAACCAAGGCCTGCCTCGTGGGTCCATCGTGACCTATATCAACAGGCTCTCGGGGATCGCGAGTCCTTCGGAAGAATTCCTGTTGCGACTTGAACGGTTGAAAATTGGTAGGGATCTTTCGACTGCGCGGGCCGGCTTATCGCCGGTCCGCTTCGCTCAAGATGACAGTGGCTAGCATGAGATTTCAATCACATGGTCGGTAGCTGGGATCACTGCTTTTAGTGTTCGCAACTTTTACTGTTGAATATCTGCCTGAAAATCAGGATTTAGATACACGCTGCGTCTGGCGGGCGCGGATGGGGAGGAGTGTCGGTGAGGTTGGCCGTGAAAAAGACGGGAGCGGGTGGGAATGGGTGGCAGAAATTAACAGCGGAGGCGGAGGACGCGAGGTCCTTCGACTGCGCCGGGTCATTACACACCAGTGATCCGGCTTCGCTTGGGATGACAGGTTTCGAGATATCGAATGGTCCGGTGGAGAAGAATGGGAATTCCCCACTTCTCGCGCAAAGTGCGCGCGAGAAATGGGGCACCCTGCGGAGTACTGGGGGAGAGGTAGCGGGCTTCTCGCGGGCTTGCCTCTAGGTCACCAATCGCAGAAAAGGTTCGTCAAGCATGGAGTGAGGTAGGATGGACGGCTTGAGCTTTGGCAATTTGCCCTGGAGATGCCTCATGCAACGACGTCCTTGCCGAATGATTCTGCGACAACTTTCTTTGGCCGCCATATGCATCGTGTCGGTTCTCGCCCTTGTCCCTAACAGCGTGGCAGCCGACAAACACCAGCCTGCCGACTGGCGCGCGCGCGTGCGTGAGGAATTGCCGTTGCTTGGACATCGGAACTGGATTGCGGTCGTGGACTCGGCGTATCCGTTGCAGACGAGCGGCGGGATTGAGACCGTGGAGACCGGCTCCGATCAACTCGAGGTTGTCCGTGGCGTTCTGGACGAGCTTTCGAAAGCGAAGCATGTGCGGCCAGTGATCTTCACGGACGCGGAGCTAAAGCTAGTTCCGGAGAGTGATGCGAAGGGCGTGAGTGAGTATCGCGAGGCTCTCGCGAATCTGCTTGGCAAGAGCGGATCGCAGTCGCTGCCGCACGAGCAGATCATCTCCAAACTCGACGACGCGGGCAAGACGTTCCACATTCTGGTGTTGAAGACGAACCTGACAGTTCCTTATACGTCGGTATTTCTGCGGCTCGACTGCGGCTACTGGGATGATGCGGCGGAGAAGCGCCTGCGCGAGAAGATGGCGGCAAAGTAGTGTAAATGCAGTGGCGGAGGTTTCCTGCTGCATCGACCTCCCCACGAAGAAGAAAACGTGCCGCGATACAATTGCCGGCGTCATTGAAGGCCTGCTGGTCTCATCGATGAAATCTCTCCCTCTCTTTATTCTTGTGCTGATTTCCTGCGTCGCGGCGCAGACTGCTCCTCGCGTCGCGCGATTCGAGGGCGCCTCGTCGATTCAACTTGTTGATACCAAGAATGGTGCGTTGCGCGTTGGGCAGGCTGCGGGCGATTGGACGCTGATGTCTATCGTTGAAGCGGGCACGAATCCGAAGAAGCGTTACGCGATCTTCGAAGACTTCGCGCATGCGGATGGGCGAATTCTGTTCGTGGGAACGAGCGGTGTGGACCTCGAACTGGCAAAGAGTTCTGAGCCGACGTCGCAGGATCCGTCGAAACTCTACATGGGACATACGATCGACGAGATCCGGCAAAGCGCGACCGATCTTCTGGGCAAAGAGATTCTCGCGAAGAGTGGCGATCCCGAGTATGCGGACGTTGCCGCGGTGTTTCCGCCCATCGGCAGCAAGATGACGACGTATAGCTTCCTGGGAACTCCGCAGACGATGGACAAAGTCGGCTTCAACTATGGAGGACGGACCGCGAACTTCGATCCTGCGCCGTACTATCCGCCGATTGCGGCCATACGGGAGAAGGGCGATGTTCGCGACGGGTTGGTCGGAGGATATCTCCCGGTCCTGCGATTTGTGTATCCGGAGTCGGAGGGCAATTGGAGCGAGATGCTGGCGTTTGCGCCGTTGCGAATCGCGAATGCGAACGATCGTGTGCAGCCGGTTTGGTATCGCGTAGCGCGGATTGAAAATCACCAATTGAAGTGGGCGCGATACGTGGACTCGTACCACCCATTTCCGCCGCGCACCGATTACGATCCGGCAATTTTCTATCGCGACCTCTACGAACTGAACAAAACGTGGAAGAGAACGCTCGAACCGGGAATGAAGATCGATGTGCCGGATGAGCGAATGGAGAACATGGCGCAGTTCGCTCTGGTGCGCGAGATGATGACGCGGGTGCATGACTACCCGAAGTACGGAGCGGTCGACAAAGACTATGCAGGGAGCGAGCACGACGGTTTTCCGGACACAATCAATGTGGACACGTCCGCCATGCTGGAGTGGGGATTGATCGAGTTGGCGGGACGCTATCTCGATAACTACTTCGATAAGTTCGTGCGAGACGATGGCTCGCTGCTGTATCGCGGCCCCGAGGTTGGGCAATATGGGCGAATGCTGACCGTGGTCGCGCAGTTCGTGAACTACGGAGGCAATGCGCAGATCGTGCTGAAGCATCGCAAGCGAATCGATGCGGTGGCGAATCTTCTGCTGACGCTGCGGGAACGTGCGAAGAAATTGCCGCACGACGCTGCGGCGTACGGAATGATTGCGGGATGGAGCGAGGCCGACGCCTCGCTGGATGCGAATCCCGCGCGCTACATGCAGCCTTATTTTTCAAACAGCACCGAGGCGTCCCGCGGATTTCGCGACCTGGGTCGAGTGTGGGAGCGGCTGGGAAAGAGGAAGAAGATCGCGGAACTTTCTGCATGGGGACAGAAGTTGCAGCGTGAGGCCGCGGAATTGGAGGATGACATCCAGATTTCGATCTCGCGATCGATGCTCAAGGTGGATGACGAGAATATTCTCCCGGCAATTGCCGGAGTGAAACAGCCGTTTCATGTAGCGGTACCTGGGGATCCGAGTGATCCGCAATTTCGTTCTTATCGAGCCTATGTCGAAATGATGGACTCGGGAATTCTGAACGAGGCGCAGGTGAAAAACATCGTGGAGTACCGTTCGCGACATCACGACGTGATTCTCGGAATGCCTGGAGCATACGGATTCAGTACCGGGATCATGGCTGGATTTCTTTCGTACGGGCATGGATACGGATTGATCCAGCACGACATGATTCGCGAGGCGTTGCTGATGACTTACTCGGACATGGCGCATCAGTACACGCGCGGAACGTGGACGGCTCCGGAGACACGCAGCATTGTGCCGGATCAGGGCCTTGCTCCTTACTGCACGCCCGCCCAGCTTGTCGTGGCCCTAATGACGAAGTGGCTGCTGGTGTTTGAAGATCCGCAATCGGAAACGCTTTGGCTGGGAAAGGGGTTACCAAGAGACTGGCTCAAAGATGGAAAAGTTACTCGCGTTGAGGATGCTCCGACACGATGGGGGCGCGTGGGATTCAGAATCAGTTCGCGAATCGCGTCCGGAAGCATCACGGCGGACGTGAAGCTGCCAGCAGGGGTTCCGGGCGTCGTTCAGCTACGTTTGCGCGCCCCCGAGAACTGGCGGATGAAATCAGTGACTATGAATGGAAAAGAATGGAGAGATTTCGATCCTCAAACCGAGACGATAAGACTTCCGGTCGGCACCGCGAGGGCTTATAGTGTCGTCGCTCATTATTAACAGCGACTTTTGTCTGGAGTTCGCGGCTTCTCTGCCGCTGCGATCTTTGAATCAGAAAGCAGATTGAAACATGCCGCACTCACCTTCCGCGGCTCGCAACGTCTAAAATGACTGGTCCAGCGATCAAGTCACTGAGTTCAATCCCACATCATTGGAGAAAACACTGTCATGAAGAAGATTGTCGCCATCCTCGTTCTGTGCCTGTCGTGCGCTGCGTTTGCGCAGGATCAGAAGCAGGATCAAAAGCCAGCTACGTTGAAGAGCGTTCTGCTCGAACAACTCAAGACGACGCACAACAATAAGGATTGGTTCGTGCCGGCAAACGTTGCCGTGGAAGGCCTAACCGCCGAGCAGGCAAGCTGGACCGACGGAAAAGGCAACCATTCGATCGGACAACTTGCCAACCACCTGATCTTCTGGAATCTGCAGGTGCTGGCCAAGTTCAAGGGCGAGACTCCGGCAAAGTTCAGCGGAAACAACGACGAGACGTTCAACAGCTTCGACGCGAAGAAGTGGGCCGACACGGTGCAGCAACTCGACAAGGTGCTCACGGACATCGAAAAATTCGTAGAGTCCGCAGATGACAAGACGATGGAGAAGATCGCGTCCACGGTCGCTCACATCGGAACGCACAACGCATATCACGTAGGACAGATCATCTACATTCGCAGGCTGCAAGGATCATGGAATCCGGAGAAGGGCGTGAAGTAAGCCTGGCAAGAGTTTCGTCGTCGCGGTTTACTGGCGCAAATCTTAGGGTTTCTCCGCCACGAACATTGCCAATACACGCGAATGTCCTGCGGGGAATAGACAGCGGACGATGCGCAATTTCCGGGAAAGTCCTGCGCATTCTGTGATTCAAAGCATGAGTGTGTAAACAACATGAGCTGGAATTGAAGTGTGAGGAACAATGAGTGGAGCGTTTTGCGTTACGCGATAAGAGTTTCGGCAAGAATGTTTGCAGAAAGGTTTCGCCGGAAGAATATTGGCATCTAACTTCTGTCACCGCTCGAAAATCCTGAAGTTTTGTTGCGAGGTTTATAGATGGAAACGACGACCATAGGACAGAGGGAAGACCGCTTCACTGGCGCGATCGAAAGCCAGACATCAAAGGCACCTTCTTCTCTTTTTCTTGGACTTGCTCTGGGTTCGATAGCAGCTTCTTTTGTGTTAAAAATTGTGCGAAAGGACGACTGGGCACTCTTTGTTGGACAATGGGCCGCGCCGTTCTTGATCATGGGAAATTACAACAAGATGGTGAAGCAGCACGGGTCTGATGCCCGCTCTCGAGTTGCAGCTTAATCTTCCAAAATAGTAGACCGGCATCGATATCGATGCCGGTCTGCGGTTTGGCCGATGATATGTGCGGGACCAGATTCCACAGTTCAACCGCTAGACGCTGCAATGAAACATCGCTCTTCAAGCTGTCCTCTGATTGTTAGGTGAACCCAACTCCACGCACCCGGCAGTCCCCTATTTTTGATAGTAGACCTTTCTTGTAAAGATGCATCCAACTCGTGTCTGCATTTGATGTAATCGGCGTCAGGAGACCGGATTGCACCATTCGTCGGTACGTAGCCTCACACTTTCAAAATACCTGCTTATTATTGCGGCTCTCTGTGGAAGCTCTCTAGCGCAGTCGCAGCTCCCGGCAATGTTCCCTGCCGATACGAAAACGACCGCGTTGGCGGAGCCCTCGTTCGACGTATCCTCCTTTTCGCCGGGCACGTTCGATGACGATGCCAGCGCCGACACGACCTCAGAGAGCGATTCGCGCCGAAGCGGCTTCGTTTCGCGGATGGTGAAACGCGGGTTGGAAGACCAGAAGGAACTTTATCTGGCACCTTTCAAGCCATCGAATTTCAAATGGGATGCGCTGGTGTTGGCGGGCACCGCAGGCCTATTGATTGCGGATCGGCATATCGAGAATGGCCTGCCTGGCGGAAATCACTCGTTCTATCAAACCAGCTCGAATATCGCGATCGCCGGACTAGGGGCGACGTTGGGAAGCGTGTGGATTTACGGTATCAAGACAGACCATTTGCATGCGAAGGAATTGGGAGGCCTCGAACTGGAAACTCTCATCAATACGTTTCTGATTTACACGCCGATGCAATTCATCGCCGGCCGCCAGCGTCCGGGGGAAGGAAATGGGCACGGAGACTTTCTTCGTCATCATGCGATGAATACCTCCTTCCCGGGAGGACACGCGATGTTTGCCTGGGCAATGGCGACGGTTGCGGCGAAGGAATATCCAAACTTCTGGGTGAGGACCGGAGTGTACACGGCGGCGCTGGCGGTCACTGCCGGAAGATTTCTGGGACGCGATCACTGGTCGTCGGACATGCTGGTGGGAACCGCTTTGGGGATTGGAATTGGGACTCATGTGTTTCATTCGCATTGTGATCCGGAGCTGAGCGATAGCTGCGGACACCATCACAATAAGGTGGAGTACCGGGCCGATCAAAAATCGTTAGAGTAGAGGCGCTCTGAAGGCGGAGGCTAAAGCCCTTTTTTAGTCGAGCCTTTTACGCGGGCCCTTAAGGGCCGCTCTTCCACTCCTTCGTTTCGCTCAGGATGACATTGCCGGCACGGTTCTCTTATTCCACTGGACGTCCAATCTCCCAATGGTGACCGAAGGGATCGACTACGCGGCCGATGCGCCAGCCGTGTTCTTCGGAGACCGGATAGATTTCCTTTGCGCCCGCTTTGATAGCCCGTGCGAATACGGCGTCCGGATCGTTGACCGTCAGAATGATGCGAACCGTGATGCCTCCGAGCGATTCGGGGCTGAAGTTGTGATGCTCTGGAGATTCATCGCTGAGCCAAAACTCGGCGCCATTGACCGACAGCCGGGCGACGACACTTTCGTCGTTTCCCATGCGAAATACTTCCAGGGCGCCGAATGCAGCCTTGTAGAAATCGACGGCGCTGGCGCTGCGGCGAACGCAGAGCCAGGGAGCAATCGTGGTGGCGAGGGATTTTTCCGATTTCTTTGCGGATCGAACTCGAGCGACTCGACTCTTCCGCACGGGCTGGGCAGCTTTCTTACTCTTCCTCTTTTTGGGCATAGGCTCGCTTTAGACCCTTTCGATATCGATCTTGCTCATTCCAGGCATAACTTTCATCACTGGTGCATCTTTTTTTAAAATCTTTATCTGAGGCCTCGGTGTGAGACCTGCATTGTACGATTTCATGACGGCGTTGGCTGTTTGGGTATGTAAGTGATCCCACTCAAGCCAACTTCGGGCTTGAATGGGCCACCCTCCAAGCTTGAATGGGCCACCCTCGATTCCCTACCGTGCGGAATCTTCGCAAAGACAATTGTTGCGCGTTAACTTGTAAAGAGTTGCGAATTCCCCTTGACGCTGGTGGTTTTAGCCCAGTAAAAGCACATGTGGTCCCAAATGAAAGTCTTGGTGAGGTTCTGATGAAAATGCTTCTTCATAGCGCTTTATGCCTGGCAGGATGTTTGATTTTTGCAGGTTCGCTCTTCGCACAGGCAGATGGAGGATCTCTGGCTTATCCGAAACCGAAAACGATCGATCAAGTGGACGACTATCACGGCGTGAAGGTCTCCGATCCCTACCGCTGGCTGGAGGACGCCGATTCCGCGGATACGCAGGCCTGGGTCGAGGAAGAGAACAAGCTGACTTTCAGCTATCTGGAACAGATCTCCTACCGCGGGCAAATTCGGGACCGGATGACGAAACTTTGGAATTACGAACGTTACGCTGTGCCGCAACAGCAGGGTGGACGTTATTTCCTTGAGCACAATAATGGGCTGCAAAACCAGAATGTGCTACTGGTGCTGGATTCACTGACGGCCGAGCCTCGACTGTTGCTGGATCCGAATACATTGTCGGCGGATGGAACCGTCGCGCTTTCGGGCGTTGCAATCACCGATGACGGAAAGATGATGGCTTACGGAACCGCGGCGTCGGGTTCGGACTGGCAGGAGTGGCACATCCGGGATGTCGACAGCGGGAAGGATTTGCCCGATGTGATCAAGTGGGTCAAGTTTTCCGGCGCGGCGTGGACGAAAGACGGCAAGGGATTTTTCTACAGCCGTTACGACGAACCGAAGGGCACCGCGCTTCGCGATGCAAACTATTTTCAGAAGCTTTACTACCACGCGGTGGGCGACACGCAGGACAAAGACAAACTGGTCTACGACCGGCCGGATAACAAGGAACTCGGATTCGGCGGAGGGGTTACCGATGACGGACACTATCTCGTCATCACGGTGTGGCAGGGCACCTCTCCGAAGAACCGGTTCTATTACAAAGACATCACCAAGCCGAACGCAGAGGTAGTGAAACTGCTGGACGAGGCCGACGCGCAGTACCAGTTCGTCGACAATGAAGGCCCGATATTCTGGTTTCAGACGGATGCGGATGCTCCGCGAGGCAGGCTGATCGCCATTGATACGAGGCATCCGGAGAAGGCGAACTGGAAGACGATCGTTCCCCAGAGCACCGACAAACTGGAAGGATCGAGCGTTATCAACAACATGTTCCTGCTGAGCTACCTGAAGGACGCGCGCAACGAAGTTCGTGTGTACGACCTGAAAGGGAAATTCGCGCGGAACGTGGACTTGCCGGGAATCGGAACGGCACAGGGCTTCGGGGGAAAGAAAAACTATAAAGAAACTTTCTACGCATTTACCAGCTTCATCTCGCCGACTACGATCTATCGCTACGATCCTGTTGCAGGAAAGAGCTCGGTGTTCAAACAGCCGAAGGTGGATTTCGATCCCACGCAGTTCGAGACCAAGCAGGTTTTCTACAACAGTAAGGACGGGACACGCGTTCCGATGTTCCTTACCTATAAGAAAGGCCTGAAACTGGACGGGCAGAATCCGACGTTGCTGTATGCATACGGCGGATTCGATATTTCTTTGACACCGGCGTTCAGCGTTCCGACGATTGTGTGGCTGGAGATGGGCGGCATCTACGCTCAGCCCAATCTGCGCGGCGGCGGAGAGTACGGAGAAGAATGGCACCTGGCGGGAACGAAGGCGAAGAAGCAGAACGTGTTTGACGATTTCATTGCCGCGGCGGAGTGGCTCATTTCGAATAAGTACACTTCGACGCCGAAGCTGGCGATTCGAGGCGCGAGTAACGGAGGGTTGCTGGTGGGCGCGTGCCTGACGCAGCGTCCGGATCTGTTTGGAGCGACTCTGCCGCACGTTGGCGTGATGGACATGTTGCGCTTCCAGAAGTTCACCATTGGGTGGGCGTGGACATCGGACTACGGATCGTCGGACGATCCGGAAGACTTCAAGGCCCTGTACGCATATTCACCACTACACAATTTGAAACCGGGAACGAAGTATCCGCCGACGTTGATCGCAACGGCGGACCATGACGATCGCGTGGTACCGGGACACAGCTTTAAGTTCGCGGCGACCATGCAGGCGGATCAGGGCAGTCCCGCGCCGGTGCTGATTCGGATTCAGACGAAGGCTGGACACGGAGCAGGAAAGCCGATCTCGAAGATCATTGAAGAGACGGCGGACGAGTGGGCGTTCGCGGCGCACAACTTGGGGATGAATGTAACGCTGCAGTAGGAAAACAGTACTCGGTACTCGGTACTCGGTACTCAGTACTCAGTTGCGAGGAAGCGTGAAATTGTACCTAATGCTCTCGTCGCTTTCTCTTGTTCACTGTTTTTCGTGATAAGATGCTCGGGCTTCGGGCTGAACCTACCGCGCAGAGCGGTGTTCAGCCCTTCCTTATGCCCGGAGGCTGTTCATGCGTACCCGTTCGCTCTTTTCTCGCCTCGCTTCGCTTCTTGCCATCACGTTCCTTGTAGGCGTTGGTTGTGCAGCCTTGTATGCGCAAGAGGCGCTGCCGAACCATCTGACGAAGCGCGTCGTCGCGGATTACGGATACTGGAGCAAGTATCAGAGCCCGGCTTATGGGGCCGCGCAGATTCCTTATCACCACCTGACGCATATCAATCATGCGGGCGTGTCGTTCGATGCCAGTGGAGCGCTCTCCATTCCCCAGGGATTCATCGAGCCGGAACTGATCAGCCTGGCGCACGCGGCGGGTGTGAAAGTATTGCTGCTGCTGGGCGGAGACTTCAGTGGACTGGAAGCCAGCGGCGCGAAGCAGACTCTGGTGGACAACGTCGCGGCGTTCGAGAAGCAGTATGGGTACGACGGTGTTGACGCGGATTGGGAATTTCCGGAGACGAGTGGTGACCGCTTCTTTCTGGCTGAGTTGATGGCGAAGCTGCGCGCGTCGAATGCGAATTACGTGCTGTCGATCGACGCCGCCCCGTGGGGTGGCTACGGATACGATCTGCAACAGCTGAAGTTTTCGCTCAGCTACGTCAATATCATGATGTATGACTGCGCCGGTCCGTGGACGCAGTATGGACAGTTGAATTCGCCCATTTTCTGGGATCAGCATGACCCGGCGCCGTGGGAGTGCCAGCCTGGCGGAAGCGTCTTTAATGCGTCGAATATGTTTCTGCGGATGATGCCGGCTTCGCAGCTCAACATGGGGACGCCGTTCTATGGATATCGTTATCTGAATATCAACCAGGAGTTTGGGCTGTGTCCGAATTCGGCATGGACGCCCGATGAGGCATGCGACAACGCGGTGCAGGCAGGGAGCTATGGGACTGACTTCAAGCCGCTGATCAATAAACAGGGATGGCACACGATTTATGATCCGATCGCGCTGGTCCCGTACATGCTGAAAGACGATGGGAGCGACGGATATATCACCTACGATGACGCCGTGTCTACGTACTATCGCGTGTGGTACGCAGATTGGGTGCGTGGGCTGGGCGGGACGTTTATGTGGTCGCTGGACGCGGACTATGACGGACATTCGCAGGATTTGATGGATGCGATGTATAGCGCGTCGTTGAGCCACTGAGGAGGGCGGGGGCTAAAGCCCTCCGAGTCTCTGCCGCCTACGCGGCCCTTGAAGGGCCGCTCTTCCACGGCGATTTCCAGGTCCGTCTTTCACGGCTTCCCTCTTGTACGATTTTGTAGGCTCCTGGGTAAGGGCCCTCGGGTGCGCGTGGGGCGCTTGTCGGTGCCGAAATGGGCTGGAAAAGCGATACTTTGCCCCATATGGGAAGTGAGGTTCGTCTACCATTCATGAGGGTTTGACCCTGCCCATCCGACGTGTTATAAATGCCCGTTTTGCGCTAGGTTGCCGGAACTGGAGACTTAATTCTCCAGTCCATTTTAGACGGCATTTGGACGAGGTGATGTCCCGGCGTAAAACCCGACGCGGCCAAGCTCCAACACTCCTTAGGTCTTGCGGTGGAAGCGTGTTCGGAAAAACCCGGTCTTCGTTGACAACTCGAGCACTGGGAACCCTGTTTTCCGGAATTGAAAGTACCTAAAAACACGTTTAGTAATTCCATGAAACCGTATTAATTCGGAGGATTCTTATGCGTACCTGTCTTGCCACTGCTGCGCTTTTTAGCCGCCGCATGGCGATGAAAATTTCGGCTGTGGTTGCGCTGTTTACCGTCAGCGCCGCTGCGGCTTTCGCGCAACCTGAGGCGGGCGGAGAAGCCGCGCTCAAGCTGCCGGATCTATCGCAAGTCAGTTTTTTCAATGGGGCCATCGACGGCCACAAACTGCTGCTGGTGGGGATTTTGTTTTGCGTGTTCGGGCTCGGTTTTGGCATGGTCATTTTTATGCGGCTGAAGAACCTGCCAGTTCATCGGTCGATGCGTGAGATTTCGGAACTCATCTATGAGACCTGCAAAACGTATCTCGTAACGCAGGGCAAATTCATATTGCTGCTGTGGGCATTCATCGCCGTCATTATCGCGGCTTATTTTGGTTGGCTGTCGCCGGTGCCGGGAAAGTCAGTGGGGCTGACGCTTCCCATCATCCTCGGCTTCAGTCTGGTCGGTATCGCGGGAAGTTATGGAGTGGCGTGGTTCGGAATCCGCGTCAATACGTTCGCGAATTCGCGGACGGCGTTCGCTTCCCTGCCCGGCAAACCGTATCCGGTTTATCAGATCCCGCTTGAGGCTGGAATGAGCATCGGCATGATGCTGATCTCGGTCGAACTGCTGATCATGCTGTTCATTCTGCTGTTCATTCCGGGCGACTACGCGGGTCCGTGCTTTATCGGATTTGCAATTGGCGAATCGCTGGGAGCGGCGGCGCTGCGTATTGCCGGCGGCATCTTCACCAAGATTGCCGACATCGGATCGGACTTGATGAAGATCGTCTTCAAGATCAAGGAAGACGACGCGCGCAACCCGGGCGTGATCGCGGATTGCACGGGCGACAATGCGGGCGACTCGGTTGGACCTTCGGCCGATGGATTCGAAACTTACGGCGTAACGGGCGTGGCGTTGATCACGTTCATTCTGCTGGGCGTGAAGAATCCGAACGTGCAGGTGCAGTTGCTGGTCTGGATCTTCGTAATGCGCGTGATGATGCTGGTTTCGAGCGCACTCTCGTACTTCCTCAATGGCGCAATTGCGAAGGCGAAGTACGGGTCCGCGAATGAGATGAATTTCGAAGCGCCCTTGACCTCGCTGGTCTGGATGACTTCGATTGTCTCGATTGCAATCACGTACTTGATTTCCTACTACGTCATTCCTGACCTGGGTGGCGACGGAACACAGTGGTGGAAACTGGCCACGATCATTTCGTGCGGCACGCTGGCGGGGGCGCTGATCCCGGAACTGGTAAAGGTTTTTACCTCGACCGAATCGCGGCATGTGAAGGAAGTCGTCAGGTCCGCAGAAGAAGGCGGGGCTTCGCTGGGAATTCTTTCGGGATTCGTGGCGGGCAATTTCTCCGGCTACTATCTCGGCTTGGCCATGATGATCCTGATGGCGATTGGCTACTACATGAGCACGATGGGTCTGGCGGTAGCAGCGGGAATGCTGGCTCCGGCCGTGTTCGCGTTTGGTCTGGTCGCGTTCGGATTTCTGGGCATGGGCCCTGTGACGATCGCAGTCGATTCGTATGGTCCAGTCACCGACAATGCGCAGTCCGTTTATGAACTGTCGCTGATTGAGAACGTTCCGAATGTTGAAAGCGAGATCAAGAAAGATTTCAATCTCACGGTCAACTTCGATCGCGCCAAGCATCTGCTGGAGGCCAATGATGGAGCGGGGAATACATTCAAGGCAACGGCGAAACCTGTGTTGATTGGCACGGCAGTTGTTGGCGCTACCACGATGATTTTTTCGATCATCATGGCGCTGACTAACGGGCTTACCGACGCGGAAGGCGTGGCGAAATTGTCCCTTCTGTATGCACCGTTCTTCCTCGGTCTCATCACGGGCGGCGCGATGATTTACTGGTTCACCGGCGCGTCAACGCAGGCGGTGACTACCGGCGCTTACCGCGCAGTCGAGTTCATCAAGGCAAACATCAAACTCGAAGGCGTGGAGAAGGCTTCGGTTGCTGATAGCAAGAAGGTGGTCGCGATCTGTACGCAGTATGCGCAGAAGGGCATGTTGAACATCTTCATTGCGGTGTTCTTCGGGACCCTGGCGTTCGCTTTCGTCGATCCGTTCTACTTCGTCGGCTACCTGATTTCGATCGCGATCTTCGGCTTGTACCAGGCTATCTTCATGGCCAATGCAGGAGCCGCGTGGGACAACGCCAAGAAGATTGTCGAAGTCGAGATGAAGCAGAAAGGTACTCCACTGCACGACGCGACGGTAATCGGCGACACGGTCGGTGATCCGTTCAAAGACACATCGTCTGTCGCCCTGAATCCGGTCATCAAGTTCACGACCTTGTTTGGATTGCTCGCGGTGGAACTGGCGGTAAAGCTCGCGAGCGAACAAGGAACGACGTTGACCCGGGTGCTCGCGCTGGCCTTCTTCGTCGTGTCGTTCTTGTTCGTATACCGGTCGTTCTACGGAATGCGGATTAAGCAGGGCGCGGAGTAGGAGAGACCACGTAAAAATTGACGCCATCCGGTTTGCCGGATGGCGTTTTGTTGTTGTGCGTTTAGAAACCGATGTCGTTCTCTTTCGCCCCTGCGGGGCTGGACCCATCTCTGGTTTGATACCCACGGCTTACGCTGTGGGCTGTATTCTTTCGCCGCTCTGCGGCTTCCTCGACTTCATATCTCGAATCGGCGATCGGCTGAGTTCGTAGATTTCATATGTAGAATCAGCAATCGGCTAGAAAGCCGCAGTCGTTGATCGCGCGGACTGGGCCGACGCGAGGATCAGAACGACTGCTTCATTTTAGATTTCACGCTATGCGCGAGTTTCTCGATTTGCTCGGCCTTCTTAATGGCGTCCACCGACATGACACTTTGTTCGGATTTCAGCAGGTAGTCTCTCAGCTCCTGCGTGAGTTCCGACATCTTTTCCATGTCACGACGAATATCGATCTGGCGTTGCTGATTGGCGGCGAGGGCCTGTTGTCTTTGAACATCGCTGCCAGTGGTGACGGGGACGCTTCCCATACCTTGGCTCTGTGAAACTGAAGGAGGAAGGTGGATCTGCTGGGCAGATGCCACACCAGCAATTCCGATCATGATGCAAAACGCAACGATGTATGAACTCACCTTCAACATACAACCTCCTTGTGTGATGCCCCAGAAATCCAGAGAACAGTCGATCTTGCGGGCATTATGGCGCGAAAGTACCGCCGACACAATAGGCTTGTATAGCGAAAGAGAAGAAATGCTCTAAAGGCGGGGAAGGTTAGGCAGCGATTCTAAGGCTTTAGATTCTTGTAAATAATTACAACACAAAGGGATTCAATACGGAGGGCACAGAGGAACACAGGACGAACCTGTGATCTCGCGCCCTCCGCGGGTCAAGTTGTTAGCGGTGCTGCCAGTAGAGCTCCTGCCGGTCCTGGTGAAGGTCACGATACTCGCGACGCAGTTCGCGGCGTTCGTGTCTAGCGGCGCGATAGTCGCCGTTTCTCAGGTCACGACGCAATTCACGGCGGTCGTGCGCAATCTTCCTCTCGTCGTGGCCGATGTCGCGATGCAGACCGCGGTCACTCGCAAGAGCCGGCGCTACTCCCATTCCAACCATCAGTAGAATTCCAGCAATCGCCCGTTTCATGTTTTCCCTCCATCCCCATCAGGGTGCTGAGAGATAAAACACATGGTCCAAGCTGAAGTTGCGAGTGGCAGAAATGCCGGGGAATCAAGGAGAAAGAGCGTCAACGGGGATGAGATCGAAAGTAATGAGACGAAAAAACCGCAGGAGCCTAGCAACTTATGCTTGATTGTTGGGACGCAAGAGATTTAGTTCGGACCCTTCATTTTATCTTTCACACTGTGAGCCAACTTCTCGATCTCTTCCGCCTTCTTGACCACGGTCAAGGACAGCACGTTTTCGTCGGACTTATCGACGTAGTCTTTCAATTCGACTGAGAGCCTGAGGAGTTTGTCGGTATCGTTCTTGAGGGCAGCGACACGTGCTTTCGCTGCTTTCTTTTCCATTTCGTGAGTGATGCGAGCGCGCGCTTCGTCTTCATCAGTGGGCGGATTGACTCCATGGTTTACTTGACCGGGGACCTGCCCTGCCGGGCTTTCAGTGAAAGAAATGAAGACGATAAGTGATAAAAAGGCTGCGAAAAAAATCAGTCGCGATCGCACGTGAACCTCGCAGAGAGCCGGAGAAGGACTATCCGATGAAATTATACTTTGGGAAAGATCGGGACCGAAAACCGTTAACCACGAAGGACACGAAGGAGCACGGAGAAACATAAAAGCCCAGAGCGCCGAGGCGAACTACGTCGCCGGCGCTACCAAAACAAGAAAGCCAGAGCGGTTGGCTCTGGCTTTTCAGGATTCGCAACGAGAAATTTACAGCGCGCTCATGTTTGCGAGGAACTCGCTGTTCCCTCTTGTCTTGCTGAGTTTGTCGATCAGCAATTCCATGGCTTCCACCGGAGAGAGCGGGTTCAATACTTTGCGCAGGACCCAGATCCGCGAGAGATCCTCTTTTGGAATGAGAAGCTCTTCTTTTCGGGTACCGGAGCGCTGAATATCGATGGCCGGGAAGACACGCTTGTCGACGAGCTTGCGCTCGAGGATGATTTCGCTGTTACCCGTGCCTTTGAATTCTTCAAAGATTACGTCGTCCATGCGGGAGCCGGTGTCGATCAGGGCCGTAGCGATGATGGTTAGCGACCCGCCTTCTTCAATATTCCGGGCGGATCCGAAGAAGCGCTTCGGACGCTGCAACGCGTTTGAGTCAACGCCGCCTGACAGGACTTTGCCGGAGGGCGGAACGATCGTGTTGTAGGCGCGCGCCAGTCGTGTGATCGAATCGAGCAGGATAACGACGTCGCGCTTGTGCTCGACGAGGCGCTTGGCTTTTTCAATCACCATTTCGGCGACTTGCACGTGACGGGCAGCGGGCTCGTCGAAGGTGGAGGAAATCACTTCCCCTTTTACTGAGCGCTGCATGTCGGTAACTTCTTCGGGCCGCTCGTCGATCAGAAGCACCATCAGCACAACTTCCGGATGGTTGGTGGTGATCGAGTTGGCGACGTTCTGCAATAGCATGGTCTTGCCGGCGCGGGGTGGAGAAACGATCAGCCCACGCTGGCCCTTGCCCAGCGGGGTGAGCAAATCCATCACGCGTGCGCTCGCGTTATCGCGAGTGGTTTCGAGCTTGATCCGCTCTTGCGGATACAGTGGCGTCAAGTTGTCGAAGAGGATCTTGTTGCGCGCTTCGTCCGGAGACTCGAAGTTGACGGCCTCAATCTTGACGAGAGCAAAATATTTTTCGCCTTCATGCGGTGGGCGCACCTGACCGCTGATTGTGTCGCCGGTCTTGAGGTCAAACTTGCGGATCTGGGAGGGCGAGACGTAGATGTCGTCCGGCCCGGGAAGGTAGTTGTAGTCGGGGGAACGAAGAAAGCCGTAGCCGTCAGGAAGGATTTCAAGCACGCCTTCAGCGAAGATGTGACCTTCTTTTTCGCTCTGCGCCTGCAGGATCTTGAAGATCAGATCCTGTTTACGCATCCCGCTGGCACCGGGCAGATCCAAGGTCCTTGCGATCTTGGTCAGCTCAGTGATGTTCTTTTCTTTAAGTTCAGCGATGGTCATGATTCACCTGAACCCGTGCACTAAGACGCATTCGATAGTGTCTACGGGAGATTTTCTAAAGGAGGGGACTCAGGAAAGACGCAATACTGCTACCGGGCAGGAAAGGCGGGACTGGTTAAGCAGCCCGCCGTTGTGCTTCGGCTACGTTCTCTGGTTCCGACAGAATTTCTTGCCGCTCCGAGTCAGCGATGCGGTCCAGAACGCCGTTCATTGTTTCCTGGATTCTTGTGCTGGGCCGATGGAATTTACGCGTGGCCTTGGAGGCAAGCTGACACAGCATATAACGATTCCGTAAAGTCTGTAAAGCGTCAAACACACGATCAGAGCGCATGTGTCGTAGTTCTCCTTACTTTATGATTGTGGCTTTCCGCATTCTTCCTTTGCCACGGGAGGTGACTGGAAACCCCAGAGTCCGACCTAAGTCACTGATTCCAAGTAGGTTTTAAGGAGATAGCGTAAAACTCACTCTTCTGAATAGATGCGGGACCGGACCCCGAAGATGCTCGATTTTCTGGGTTTAGCTCTGCAAGGCAGGTGAAGCAATTGGCTTGAGAGCTCCCGGAAGTCCCTTGGAACACGTAAATGTAGCCGCAAGCGTCAGACAGGTCAAGCATTTATTTGTAAAGCTGTGCTTCGCGGATGCGAAAGTCTTACCCATTTTGGTTCAAACCACTCGATTTAAATAGGTTAGAGGATCATTTGGCGGACGGAAGCGGAAGTGAAGATTGGCCAAAAACGTACCGCCAGCCGCCGGTAGTACGGACATAGGTGTCACTAAACCATACCGTGTAATCGAAAGGCCTCCCTCCGTCAGTACCCTGCTCCCATAACTTGGCGGTGACTACGGCGGAATCTCCCCAAACATGCACGGTGCGGTCGGTGTCTTCCTGATGCGTGTAGACGATTCGGCCGGAGCGGGCTTCGTCAACGAGATCTGGTTTGGTGAAATGCTTTCCAGAGCCGGTAACCAGGATGAAGTCGTCCGCCAGCAGGCGAGCCATCGTGTCGGCATCATTCTTCTTTACCGCGGCCTGGAACTCGGCATCGAGCGCGGCGATGACTTCCTGGTCGTTCGAGGAGTCTTTCGAAGTTGAGACTCGGTTGTCGGCGGGGCGAAACATGAGGTCGAACCATGGGGTCCAGGTTTTGCCGTCATCGATAGACGTCACGGCGGTCTCACGCACTCCGCCTTCTGCGCGCTGCCAGGTTCCGCGAACCATTTCGCGCTTTCCATCCGCCGTGCGATCGGTTCCGCTCAGCACCATTTGTCCGGACTGCATCTTGCCCTCAATGATCAGGAGTTTGCCCCGGTTGGTGACCCAACTCTGGTGCCAAACTCCTCGGGAAGAATCGTAGATCGAAAAGCTCTCGCCGTGCATGCCATCTTCCTGGCGATAGTCCTCATGAAGGACACAGCCATTAAGGATCGAGTCGACCCGAGTGTGGTCCACTTTCGTTGCAGGGGCGGAGACCTCGACGACATCCCAATCGCCGATCCAGAAGTCGAAGGCGCGGTATTCGTCACTGGTGCATGCCGTGGGCGGAGGCGTCGAAGACTGAGCCGAGGCAGCGGAGGCTGGTCGTGCCAAAAATGAGATCAGGGCAGCGATCAGCACGAGTGTGGATGGTTGCAATTGGCTCATTTTGGTTTTTCTCTTTCTCCGGAATGGCGGATTCTAGCGCCATTGCGCAGGGTAACGTAGACACGAACGGACGCCGTCCCTAGTGAGAACGATTGCTGTGGGCCGGTGGAGGTTCGTGCGTGAGATGTGGCGTTGCGATCCGGTCTGGTGTGCGTGAGAATGTTTAGAATATGAATGGCGTGCGTATGGATGCGTGGTTGTGGGCGGCTCGATTTTTCAAGACGCGGACGCTGGCGAAGAAGGCGTGCGACCTGGGGAGGATCACTTCGAACTCCCAGGTAGCAAAGGCAGCGCGCGAAGTTCGACTGAAAGACATGCTCCGGATATCGAATGATGGCGGAGACTTTGAGGTCGAGGTGCTGGGAGTGAGCGATGTGAGAGGTCCAGCCTCGGTGGCGCAGACTTTATATCGCGAGACTGAGGCCAGCCGGGAGGCGCGGCAGAAAGCAGCGGCTGAGCGAAGGGCCGCGCGGGAATTCGAAGTGTTGCCGCAGGGGCGTCCGTCGAAGCGGGACCGGCGGAGGATTATTCAGTTTCGAGGGCGGGGATAAATTCGTCGCTGCTATTTTTGATCGGGTGAAACTTTCCGCGAGTCCGGGACGGGCTCGCGACAGCCGGCTGGACGCCGGCGCTACTCTCCTGATTTTGCTACGGTCTACTGGTCACGTAGGGTGCGCATTGGGTCGATGTTCGCGGCTCGCAGGGCGGGCGCGAGGGATGCGATCATCGAGACCAGAGTTAATACGAGCGTCACCAGCAGAAATATCGACCGGTCCAGTGGACTCACCTGAAATAGGGCTTCGGTGACCAATCTAGTGGCGAATATTGAAACGCAGACTCCTGCAATGATTCCCAGGGCGGCGAGCAGCAAAGCCCGGCGGATCACCATACCGAGAATATCGGAGCGGGAAGCGCCAAGCGCCATTCTCAATCCCAACTCGCGAGTTCTCTCGGCAACGACGTAAGACAGCACTGCATACAAGCCGAGCGCCGATAAGAGAAGAGCGAGGCCGGCGAAACCGGAAATCAGGAAAGTCTCGAAGCGAGGCTGCGATGCTTGAAATGCGATGTTATCGGCAAAGGTGTTATAGCCGAACTCGGGAGCATCCGGGTCAAACTCGGCAGCGACCTTGCGAACTGCGTCCTCATAGAGGTGGGGATCTCCACTGACTCGCATCACCACGACTGGGCGTTGGTGACTAGGGTTCTGTGCATAGGGAAGATAAAAGCGCGGTTGATAGGATTCCACCAAGTCGCTAGACCTGGTATCGCCGACGACTCCGATAATCTGACGCGCAACAATCGGTTCGGTCGAGTGCTCGAACATGGGCGTGAAGTAGCGGCCGACTGGATCCACTGCTGGAAAATATTGCCGGGCAAAAGACTGGTTAATGATCGCAACCGGGGCGGACTTTGCATTGTTGTCGTGAGGCGTGAGAGCGCGCCCGCTGATGAGAGGAATGGAGAGTGTCTCAAAGTAGCCGGGAGTAATGGCGGTCGCGACAGCAGCCGGCGTGTCATGAGGAGATGTCACGATGCCGGGGATCGAAAGGTTGGTCCACATGGCCCAAGCATTCGCATCGGGACGAGGATGGCCCGCGGAAACTTGCTCGACGCCGGGTAGGGCGGCGAGCGCCGGAAGGAACTTTTCGTAAAACGTGACCTTGTTCGGTACCGGGTAGCGTTTGTTGGTGAGGGCGACATCAAAGAACAGCGTGTGCTTCGAATCAAAACCCGGCTCCAAGTGGAGAATGCGGAGCATGCTCTTGATGAGCAATCCGGACCCAATGAGCAGACTGAATCCCAGTGCGGTTTGCGCGACGACGAGGCCATGATGAAGGTGGCTGCGGCGACGGCCGGAAGTTGTGTTGGGCGCGAGTTCACGCAGGGCGTTGGCGGGGTCCGCGTGTGAAATTCTCCAGGCGGGCAAAAGACCGAAGACGAGAGCGGTTGTCACTGAGAGCGCGACTGCGAAGGCCATAACACGACCGTCGACGCCGATGTCGTAGAGCCGGGGAAGGTCTTGCGGAATGAGATAGAGAGCAGCGCGAAGGAGCGCTATAGAAAGCCCGATGCCAGCGGCGCCGCCGCACAACGCAAGCAGCAATGCTTCGATCAGAAGCTGACGCACGATGCGAATGCGGCTTGCACCCAGAGCAGTGCGCAGAGCAACCTCCGGACGACGGCCATTGGCTTTGGCGAGGAGAAGGCCGGCCACGTTGGCACAACCTATAAGCAGGAGAGTTCCGACTGCCGCGCACAAAAGCGTCAAAACGGGGCGCACGTCGGACACTGCTTCATTTAATAGTGGCGTGATTGCGGCGCCAAATTTATAGACATCTTCCCAATTGCTTTGGGCAAGGCCCCGCTGAATCGTGTTCATTTCGGCAAGGGCCTGTTGCGGGGTGACCCCTGCTTTCAGGCGTCCGACGACGGCCAACTTATTCTCGTCACGGAGCGAAGTGCCGGCGACGGGACCTTCCGCATCGATTGAGAAGGTCGACCAGAAAAGGGCCGGCTGGCCGATAGGATAGTGAAAGCCGGACGGCATGACGCCGATTACGGTGTAGGGCTCATCGCTAATCTTCACGATCTGACCGATGGCGGCTGGCGAGGAACCAAAGTCTGAGACCCACAACTCGTGGCTCAAAATGGCAACGCGATGTCCGGGTTGTTCCTCTTCCAAGGTGAATGTGCGGCCGATGGCGGGCAGCACACCAAGGGTGGAAAACAGATTCGCAGACACGCGGCCACCTTCGATGACCTGCGCGTCTTCGCCATTGGCTTTGCTGAACAAGCGTCCAATCGCGTCGTAGGAAGATAGTGATTCAAAAGAGCGGGCTTGTCTCCGCCAATCAAAGAAGTCGGGATAAGAGGTCGGGGTCAGGTCCGGAGCCGAGACGTTGTTGGACGTCACTGTGGTCGGAAATTCGAGAGTGGAAATGGCGACCAAGCGATCTGCCTGAGGAAACGGCAAGGGGCGCAACAGGATTCCGTCGACCATGCTGAAGATGGCGGTCGTGGCTCCGATGCCGAGCGCGAGCGTCAGGATTACCGTGGTGGTAAATGCAGGGCTACGGCGGAATTGACGGACAGCGAAGGTGAGATCTTGCAGCACCGGCGCGAACATGGCGTGATTATGACAGTGGCCGGGCTCTGTCGTTAAGTATTTCGGGTGTTCCCCGCATCTGTTTTGCTTGATTTCTCTCACTGCCAACCAAGAAAAGCTTGGACCACGAAGGACACTAAGTATCACTAAAGATTGCTTTGCGACACATCGTCGCCTTTGAAGTTGATGCGGCTGGTTGACCCGAACGCAGCTCTCCCCTAGTATCGGCCAGTGGAAAATCCGTCTCAGCTTCTGGGCCAGACCATATCGCACTACCGGATCGTCGAGAAATTGGGCGGCGGTGGCATGGGCGTGGTCTACAAGGCAGAAGATGTGAAGCTGAATCGCTTTGTGGCGCTCAAGTTTCTACCGGAAGACGTGGTTCGAGATGAGCAGGCGCTTAGCCGTTTTCAGCGGGAAGCAAAGGCTGCATCGGCGTTGAATCATCCCGGCATCTGCACAATCCATGAAATCGATGAAGAGAATGGACGTCCGTTCATCGTGATGGAGTATCTGGACGGCACGACGCTGAAGCATGTGATTGGCAACCGTCCGATGGATCTTGATCATTTGCTCGATGTGGGAATCGAAGTGGCCGACGCGCTGGACGCGGCCCATGCGCAGGGCATCGTCCATCGGGACATCAAGCCCGCCAATATCTTCATCACGAAACGGGGCCACGCAAAGATCCTGGACTTTGGCTTGGCCAAGATTGCGCAGAGTTCGACTGCGCCGGTGGGCGAAGCCACCATCACCGTTGCCGAAGAACATCTGACCAGCCCGGGCAGCACCCTGGGCACGGTCGCGTATATGTCGCCGGAACAGATCAAGGGGCAGAAACTCGACGCGCGAACCGATCTGTTCTCGTTTGGTGTGGTCTTGTATGAGATGTCGACTGGAACCCTGCCGTTTCGGGGCGATACGTCCGGGATCATTTTCGATTCGATCCTGAACCGAACTCCGGTGGCGCCGGTACGACTGAATCCCGATGTTCCGGCAAAGCTGGAGGACATCATCAGCAAGTCGCTGGATAAAGACCGAGAGGTACGCTACCAGTCGGCAACGGAACTGCGGGCAGACCTGAAACGCGTGAAGCGCGATACTGAATCACAGCGAGTGCTGCTGACGGCATCGCACTCGGTCCAGCCGAAGCGAAGCGGAGGCGTCAAAGTTCGCACATGGATTCTGGCGGCAGCGGCGCTGGCGGCTCTTGCAGTGATCGGCATCGGAATCTACAAATACGCACCGCAAAAACAGACCTTCGGACTCGGCGCCGTAAAGGTCGCGCCGGAGACGATCGCTGTGCTTCCTTTCCACGACATCTCCGCAGGAGCGGGGGACAACTGGGGGATTGGGATCACGGACGCGATCATCAGCCGGTTGACTTCGTTGCAGAATCTCGCGGTGCGGCCCACCACGTCGGTTCTGAAGTATGCCAAAGACACTCCAGATCCGGTCGATGCGGCCAAAGCGTTGGGTGTGCAGAGTATTCTGGAAGGAACTTACCAAAGATCCGCGAATGTCGTTCGGGTCACGGTGCAACTGATTGATGGAAAGAGTGGGAATACGAAGTGGTCGCAGCGCTACGATCTGCACAGCGCCGACATGCTGAGCTTCGAGGACGAAGTCGCGGGCAAGGTGGTGAATGGACTGCAGATCCAGATATCTCCGATGGAGCAGCAGTCGATTCAAAAGCCCGTGACCGACAGCATCGAGGCCTATAACGAATACCTGCAAGCCCGCGTCAATCTGAATGAATATTTGGTGACGTCTCGCCTCGAAAACCTGGCGCAAGGCGAAAAGCAACTCTTGCACGCCGTTACTTTGGACAAGAACTTTTCCGATGCATATGCGCTGTTGGCGCAAATCTACGGTTTCCGGGCTGCTAATTTTCCGGAAGATGCCGCCGATGCGCTCAAGCGGTGTGAGATTGCGGCTCTGAACGCCCAGCGTATCAATCCGCAGTCGGCGGAAGCGGCGCTCGCCCTGGCTACTGCGTACAGCGAGCAGGGGCGCGAGCGCGAGGCAATTCCGACTCTCAAGAAGGCGATTGCGCTAGCGCCCAACAGAGAGATGGCCTGGCAGATGCTGGCTTATTCGTACTACTATGCGGGCCTCAACGAACTGGCCGAACAGGGTTACAAGCGCGTGCTTGAATTGAACCCTATCCCTCCGCAGCCCCACTGGATGCATGCCCGTATGCTGTTGTATATGGGAAGAACGGCAGAAGCAGAAACGGAGATGCGCGAAGTGGTCGCCAAAAATCCGGATCAGTTCAAGGCACTGGCCTATTTCGGGCAAGTTCTTTATTACCAGAACAAATGGGATGAAGCTGAGACTGTATTGCAGCGAAGCATGATGCTCTCCGGCAACTCGACTGACTTTACTGCCCCCATGTCAGCAGGATTTCTGTACGCATCCCGCAAGCAACGCGACAAAATATCCCCCCGCATCTGGACGGAGCATCCTGAAAAAGTCATCGATGGAGACCAAGCTTACTGGCTGGCAGGGATTTATGCCCTACTCGGCGAGCACCAGAACGCCCTTATGTGGCTGAAGAAAACGGTGGAGCTTGGAGACGTCAACTATCCCTGGTTTGAAAAAGACAAGAACCTCAACAGCCTGCGAGATAACCCGGAATTCCAGGCAATCATGGCCGAAGTAAAGCAGCGATGGCAGGCCTACAAGAACGAATTCGGGACAACCCCGTAGGCCTTAACCCTTTTAGATTCTCTTTCATTACCTTCGCCACACTTCATTGTGATTTCAATCACAGATTGAACAAACTCCTCCTTATAGCGTGAAAGAGAATCGATCTGCTAAAGCGGAGGTTTTCTTTCCATGAGCATCGCGTCGCCAATCGCCACCACTCGAATTCTGAATCCGAAGATGGAACGAAAGATTATGAGCGCCGAGACGGCGGCAAGCCTGATCCAGACCGGCGACCAGATCGGAATGAGTGGATTCACCGGCTCGGGCTATCCCAAGGCAGTACCTCTGCAGTTGGCGCATCGCATCGCTGATGCTCACTTCCGCGGTGAGAAGTTCCAAGTGAGCGTGTTCACCGGCGCATCCACCGGCCCCGAACTGGACGGTGCACTGGCCATGGCAGGCGGCATTCAGTTGAGGCTGCCGTACCAGTCCGATCCAGAGACACGCAAGAGGATCAACGCCGGCGAGATGGAGTACATGGATATCCATCTCAGTCATGTGGCGCAGTTCGTGGAGTATGGGTTCCTAGGAAAACTCGATGTTGCGCTGATTGAAGTAACGGCGATTCTGGAAGACGGCCGCGTCATACCTAGTTCGTCGATCGGTAACAACAAGACCTGGATCGACTGCGCGGACCGGGTAATTCTCGAAGTGAACTCATGGCAGCCGATGGCGCTCGAGGGCATGCACGACATCTATTGCGGGCTGGAACCGCCTCCGAACCGAAAGCCGATACCTCTTCTGCATACGGGGGATCGGATTGGATCGCCATACCTCAATATCCCCCCGGAGAAGATTATCGGCATCGTGTTGACCGATTCTCCGGACCGAAACAGTGCCTTCAAAGCTCCAGACCAGGCATCGAAGCGGATCGCCGGACACATCCTGGAATTTCTAAGTTGGGAAGTGAAGAAGGGCCGTATGCCGGCGAATCTGTTGCCGCTGCAGTCCGGTGTCGGCAACATTGCGAATGCAGTCCTGTTCGGACTCGAGGAGGGCCCGTTCGAGGGGCTGACGTCATACACCGAGGTAATTCAGGATGGAATGATCCGGCTACTGAAGTCCGGCAAACTGACCTGCGCGTCGGCAACGGCTTTCTCGCTCAGCCCCGAAATGTTGAACGAAGTAAATGCGGACATGGCATCGTATCGCGAACGAATCGTGCTGCGGCCGCAGGAAATTTCGAATAATCCGGGAATTATTCGACGGCTAGGCGTGATAGCGATGAATGGAATGATCGAAGCCGACATTTACGGCAACGTCAATTCCACGCACATCATGGGCTCGAGAATTCAGAACGGAATCGGAGGGTCGGGAGACTTCGCACGCAATGGATATCTGTCGATCTTCATGGCTCCGTCATCGGCCAAGAAGGGGACGATCTCGACGATCGTGCCCATGGTGTCGCATGTCGATCACACCGAGCACGACGTTCAAGTCCTGGTGACGGAAGAGGGACTGGCCGACCTGAGAGGCTTGTCGCCACGGCAACGCGCGAAGTTGATCATCGAGAAGTGTGCGAGCCCTGAGTACAAGCCGTTGTTGAAGGATTATCTGTCACGCTCGGAGCAGTTATCGTACGGAAAGCACACGCCCCATCTGCTTACCGAGTCGTTGGGATGGCATAGCCGGTATCTGCGCAGCGGGAAGATGTTGCCTCCCGAAGACGGGGCCTAAAGGCCGTTCTTCTCAGGACTCGACTCTTCCCTGAAGGGCCGCCCTTCCACATTGTGCTCCCACTCGCTTACATTGCGCTCCTACGTTGTCTTCTGTCTTGAGTACGGTTCTCGCCGCGCCCTGCTAGCGCGGCCAGAGCCATCCGAACGTGCCTGCGGTCAGCAGGGCGTAGACGAGTCCGTCGAATGCTTCTTTTAGCGTAAAGCTCAAGGTTTGCCCTTTCCAGATTCCGTTGCTCAGAGTTCCGAACCCGTAGGCAAGGAACGCGGCCGTTCCAACCACGCGAAAGACAGCCAGGTAGTAGGCGCCGGGTGCGACTGTGTGCACACTCAAGTAAGCGACAAAGAAACTGACCAGCAGGCAGAAACCAAACCACAATCCCAGAAATTTCGGCATCGCCGGCGGCCCGTTGGGAACGATTGTCATCATTCCCACTGGACCCTGTTTGTACTTCTCCACCATGGCAGGAGACTTCATATCTTTGTGGTTGGTGAAGGGAAAAATGTAGAGGCCGCGGGTGAGGTTTGCTGCGCGGAGAGTGGGGAGAAGACGGTCTTCATCCGGCAATTTCCGGTAGTCCGAGCGGTGGTACGGAAGAACCATGTGCATGATCGAACTGGCGACGAAGACAATGACCGCCGAGAGTACGATCGGCAGCCAGAGAGCGGAGAGTGGCGCCATTTGCGAGTCCTCCTTCGAGTTTGATTTGAGATCCGAAGTCCTCGGGAGCCTACCCTGTGGAGTGCAAGAGGTCAACAATTTCGCGATCCTAACCTAGGGATTGGAATAGAGTTGTGCGCCACAGCGACGGTGGAAGGCATCTAAGGGAGGACTATGACAGCCGACGGAAATCCAGCTCGCGTCCAGGTAATTCATTCGGATAACCGCCCCAACGAGCCGCTCCATTTGACGGAATGGCTCACCCAACTGGTCTCGGAGCGCGGAAGCGATCTGCTGCTGGTGCCGAACGCACAGCCCGCCATCCGGGTTGAGGGAACTCTGGCGGCGGTTGGCGAGTCCGTGCTGAGCGGCGAGGAGATTGAAGCCGCAGTTCTTCCCGCGATGGCAGCTCATGCGCGCGAAGAGTATCGGCAGTACGGGATCGCGGATTCGTCCTACCGCGTGGAGGGCTTAGGCAGGTTTCGGATCAACCTGCACCGCGAACGAGGGCGAGCGGCGGCGACGGTTCGGGCGCTTCCCTCGACCATTCCGGCGCTTGAGGATCTGCGGTTACCGCCGGGAGTCTCGGCGCTAGCAAAGTTGCAACGCGGCCTGGTGATCATTGGAGGAGCGACAGGCTCGGGGAAGACAACGACCCTGGCTGCGCTAGTGAATGAGATAAATCAGCACGACGCGAGGCATATTGTGACGATCGAGGATCCGATCGAATACGAGCATACGCACAATCGAAGCCTGATCGAGCAGGTTGAAATCGGAATCGATGCGCCGGACTTCCCTACTGCGCTGCGCGCGGCCTTGCGACAGGCACCCGATGTGATAGTCGTGGGCGAGATGCGGGATCCGGAGACGGCGCGGATCGCGCTTTCCGCGGCGGAGACCGGACACCTTGTGTTTACAACCCTCCACACGACGGACGCTGCCTCAACCGTGTCCCGCATCGCGGATTCATTTCCCCAGGAGCGGCAACATTCGGTGCGCGCCGAGATGGCGATGGCGCTGGCAGCCATGCTGACGCAAACCCTCATCCCTCGGCGCAATGGAGGACGCGTGCCGGCAGCCGAACTCTTGATGGTCGGATATGGAGCCCGGCAGCACATCCGCAAGAATGCGTTACAACATCTGCATCAGGAGATCACCATCACTCGGAAGAATGGTTCTTTCACCATGGAGGAATCGCTTTCGCAGCTCGTGTTCCAGCAGGAGCTTCTGCGCGAAGAGGCGATGACGCGGGCGTTCCATCCGGAAGATCTGGACACGATGCTGAAGGCCAAGGGATTCTAAGGAAAGTTTTGCGGCGACTGGTTCCTCCCCTGCGATCGTGCCCATACTAGATGGCGAGCTTCGCTCATCTGGACAGCCGGGGGCGGTGTCGCCACCTCTAGTTTCAGCTTCTCCGACAGGCTGACGCCTGACGCCTGCGCCACGTTCTAAGCCCAGTACGTTCGGTCGAGGCTGCGGTATTGAATGGCTTCGGCGATGTGTTTGGGCTCGAGGTTTGCCGAGTTTTCAAGGTCGGCGATGGTACGGGCTACTTTGAGGATGCGATCGTGAGCGCGGGCGCTCAGGCCTTGCTGCGTCATGGCGCGTTCCAGCAGGCGTTCACAGTCGGCGGAGAGTTCGCAGAAGGCAGCGGATGTGCCGCGACGACATCTGCGCGTTGCAATAGAGCTTTTGACGCGATGTAGCGAACCGCTCCAACTGCTTTTGGCGGGCGTTGATGACCCGATCGCGAATCTTCGCCGAGCTTTCGGGTTCGTTGGTGGAACGCATTTCCTTGTAATTCACTGCGGGCACGTCGATGTGGATGTCAATGCGATCCATGAGCGGGCCGGAGATTTTCGAAATGTAGCGCTGGATCATGGGCGGTGTGCACTGGCATTCGCGACTGCGGTCATTGTGGAAGCCGCAGGGACAAGGATTCATTGCGGCGGCCAACATGAAGCGCGCGGGAAAGGTCAGAGACATGGACGCCCGGGCAATGCTGACCGTCCCATCCTCGAGCGGCTGGCGCAGAACTTCCAGCACGTTTCGCGGGAATTCGGGGAGCTCGTCCAGAAAGAGCAAACCATTGTGAGCCAATGAAACCTCCCCGGGGCGAGGAATCACGCCGCCGCCAATCAACCCCGCATCGGAAATCGTATGGTGAGGTGAGCGATAAGGGCGGGTTCCGACTAACCCTGTTCCCTGATCGAGGACTCCGGCTACGCTGTGAATCTTCGTGGTCTCCAGGGCTTCTTCGAAGGTGAATGGCGGCAAAATCGTCGGCATGCGCTTGGCGAGCATGGTCTTGCCGGAACCG
Organism: uncultured Acidobacteriota bacterium; assembly: GCA_963801895.1. Classification (GTDB taxonomy): domain Bacteria; phylum Acidobacteriota; class Terriglobia; order Terriglobales; family Acidobacteriaceae; genus Sulfotelmatobacter. Next base: position 646,152 of record CAWDGM010000001.1, read on the forward strand.
GGCGGACCGATCATCAGAATATTGTGTCCACCGGCGCAAGCGATCTCGATTGCTCGCTTAGCCGTTTGCTGTCCGCGGACGTCTTTGAAGTCGACAAAGAATTGCTGAGACTCACGAAGCAGCGAATCATGGTCAGCCTTGATGGGGAGGATGCCGTTGCCGGTATTGACGAACTGAATGACGTCGAGAAGCGAGCGGACCGGATAAACATCGATGCCACCGACCATGGCAGCCTCTTTGGCGTTGGCTTCCGGGACGACCATGCGGGAGATTTTCCTGCCGCGGGCTTCAATGGCAATGGGCAGGGCTCCGCGGACGCCGCGAACGCCTCCATCGAGCGAGAGCTCTCCGACAAAGAGGCAATCGCCGATGTCCTTCTTCGTCAGGCCTCCATATGCCCCCACGATGCCAAGAGCCATGGGTAGGTCGAAGCCTGAGCCCTCCTTCTTTATGTCGGCCGGAGCCAGATTGATTGTGATGTGAGTCGGCGGGATGTCGTAACCGCAGTTCTTCAGTGCAGCGCGGACTCGATCCCGACTCTCTCGAACGGCTGCATCGGGGAGGCCAACAGTATGGAAGTGGTCCTGGTCGGTCTTGATCCCGGAACAATCCACCTCGACTTGGATGATGTTCGCGTCAATGCCGTAAACAGCCGCGCTTAGAGTCTTGTAGAGCATGGTTGAGGCGAGTGATTCCTAGTTTACGTAAGCGAGAAACACGACGGATAGGCGCAATTCTGCGCCTAATCCACCAGCTACCTACAGTAATGACTTGGGTATGGTGCTCGCTGTGACGGATGTCACCAAGCCACTGTGGAAAACCTGCGTTTCAGGACTCAGACATAACAATTTACGCGGAGCAGGTTACTAATGTGTATGTAGATAGTTGCTGATGGTGTACCAAACTGTAAATAAACTGGTTGTTTCATCGGAATGCAAACAATTAGGATGACACTCAATCAGGATCATCTCCCTTCATGACCCCAGACCCCAATCAACCTCAGCGGGCCGCACTCCCTCAAGGAAATTTGGATCGCGAAGAATCTCAACTGTGGCGATGGGCCCTGGGATTCATGATCCTGCTGGCGTTCGCGCTGGCAGCTCTGCTTTGGGAACGACTAGAGGCCATTCCCTACCAGCTGCGCGCTCTTCCGATTGGCGTGCTGATCCTCTCGATTCTGTTTGCCGTCTATGCCTATGGGCGCCGGCGCGAGGTGAGCGAACTGAAAGGAGTGCTGCGCGGACTCCAGGAGCACGTGGGGGCGGCGCCTTCCGAAGAGCAACTCGACCAGCTCAGTCAGGTCATCATGCGCTCACAGCGCAACTTCAAGGAATTGATCGATTCCTTTGATGATCCGGCGTGCGCGGTCGCTCTGGATGGAACCATCCGCACGGTAAACAAGCGGGTGACGGAGCTTACCGGACTTTCCTATACCGATCTGGTCGGACGCAAGATCTACGACTTAATTGAAGAACCTACCCGAGACGAGGCAGAGCGTGGACTCGGGCGCTTCCTTGATAAGAAGCGCTGGGCGGGGACCGCGCAATTGCGATTGAAGGGCAGCGCTCGGCTTCTCTACTTCGACTGCGTCATTAATGGCATCGTGAAGGGCGGAGAAGTCGTAGGAGCCAGCGTCCTGGGCCGCGACGTGACGGAACAGCGCGAGAAGGAGCTGCGCTTCACCGAATTGTTCGAGACCTTGCAGGAAGGCGTTTACTTCAGCACGCCGGACGGACAGTTACTGGATGCAAATCCGGCGCTGGTTCGCATGCTGGGATATGAAGAAAAGACCGAGTTGCTTTCGGTCGAGCCAACCCTGTTGAATTTCGAATCCGGCAAGCCGGTTCTGGGCCACGCGCTCGAGGACCGCGGGGGCATTCGCACCCGTGAGGTCAGGCTTAAGAGGAAAGACGGTACGCCGGCAGTTTTTCTGGATTCGTCTCGCGCCGTGTGGGACACCGCGGGAAAAGTCATTCGCTATCAGGGCACGCTGGTCGATATCACCGACAAACGGAAGATGGAACGACAACTCGCAGGCGAGGAAGAATTCCGCCGGAGGCTGCTGGAAAGCTTTCCCGACCTGATTCTTGTTGTGGATCTGGAGGAGCGTTACACGTTTACCAGCTCGCGCGTGCGGGATTTACTGGGCTACGAGCCACAGGAGATGCAGGGTAAGAAGATTTCTGACCTGGAGGATCATTCGCCGGAGCTGGCGTCGCTCTACCATGCTGTGGTTTCGGGTGAGCAGGTCTTTGGATACGCGGAGTATGCGGCTAAGCATCGGGATGGCACCTGGCGGACGATGCGTGCTTCCGGTAGCCAGCTCGTGGATTCGGAATCGCGGATCACGGGCGTGATTATTTCCGTACGCGACATCACGATCGAGCGGAAGTTGGAACAACAGGTGGTGCAAAGCGAACGGCTCGCGGCCATGGGAGCGATGATCGGTGGGGTAGCTCACGAACTGAACAACCCGCTGACCAGCATCCTGGGAGTGAGCGAGTTGTTGCAGGACAGCGAGACCAACGAAGTCGCCCGGAAGCAACTAACAATGTTGCAGCAGCAGGCGCGGCGTGCCGCTGAAATCGTTCAAAACCTGACTTATTTTGTGCGGCCTCCCGCTCCCGGCAAGAGCCGGATAAACCTGAATGATGTGGTAGACCGCACCCTGAATCTGCACGCATTCTCACTGCGAAAGAACAACGTCACGGTAGATTTTTTGAAAGACAACTCGATCCCGTATGCGCTAGGGGATCCGCATCAGTTGATGCAGGTATTTCTGAACCTGATTGTGAACGCAGAGCAGGCGATTCGAGAAGGTCGCGACAAGGGCACGCTCCGGATTCGCCTGGCGAAGGGCGACAACGCAGTCTCGGTGAGCTTTCACGACGACGGCCCGGGCATTGCGAAAGAGTACCTCTCAAGCATTTTTGACCCGTTCTATACGACGAAGCGGCCGGGACGCGGAACGGGGTTGGGACTTAGCATCTGCAAGTCGGTGATGAAGGAACACAACGGAAGCGTGGAAGCGGCGAACTCCCCCGAAGGGGGCGCCGTGTTTACCGTGTCGCTGCCGATGGCGAAGGTGAACTGAAGGTCAGCGGTCCAAGAGTTCGGCTAGGCATCCCCGTCCGATTTACCGCTCCACAGCCATCGCAACCGCATTGCCCCCACCGAGACAGAGAGCAGCGATGCCACGTTTTACGTCCCGGCGAATCATTTCATAAATCAGCGTAACCAGAACCCGGGCGCCACTTGCCCCGATAGGATGGCCGATCGCTACGGCTCCGCCGTTCACGTTGACCCTGTCGGGATTCAATCCGAGCTCTCGCATGACGCCCAGCGCCTGCACCGAAAACGCCTCGTTAAGTTCGTAGAGATCTACGTCTTCATTCTTCCAGCCGGTCTTCTCCCAGATCTGACGAACAGCGCCCACTGGAGCCATCATGACCCATTTGGGTTCGACGCCACTCGTGGCTTGCGCCACGATTCGCACCATCGGCTTAGCTCCGAGCTCACCCGCCCGCTTGGCACTGGTAACAACCAGGGCTGCAGCACCATCATTCACACCCGGCGCATTCCCGGCAGTAACCGTTCCATCTTTCTTGAAGGCCGGCTTCAAGGCTCGCAGGATTTCGATCGTCGTATCCTCCCGGGGACTTTCGTCCTTATCAAAGATCACAGGAGCAGCGCCCTTCTTCTTCGCTGGAATCTCGACTGGCACAACTTGCGATTTGAAACGGCATTCCTTGATTGCCGAGATTGCTTTGCGATGGGAGTTCACCGCAAAATCGTCCTGCTCCTCGCGAGTGATGCCGTATTTTTCGGCGACGTTCTCGCCGGTAATGCCCATGTGATAGTCGTTGTAGATATCCCAGAGTCCATCGTGGACCATCGAATCGACAATCTGAGCATTACCCAGACGGTAACCTTTCCGCGCTTGCGGCAAAAGATACGGTGCATTGGTCATCGACTCCATGCCACCGGCAACGACTATTGAACTGTTGCCGGTCTGCACCGCCTGCGCGGCAAGAGCCACGGATTTCAATCCTGAACCGCACACCTTGTTGATTGTCATGGCACCTGTCGCCGGAGACAGTCCGCCGAAGATTGCAGCCTGTCGCGCAGGATTTTGCCCAAGTCCCGCTGACACTACATTGCCCATGATGCACTCGTCGACCAGCGCGGAATCGATGTTCGCTCGCTTGACGGCCTCGCGCACGACGAGCGCGCCAAGTTGCGGCGCAGTGAAATCAGAGAGGCTACCTTGAAATTTTCCTACTGGCGTGCGGCATCCGGAAATGATGACAACATCGTCGAAAGAGGCCATGAATCAAGCTCCCGCGAAGGTTTCGCGTCCTCATTATAGATGCGCGAGCGGATAATTCGCTTCGGACCTGTGTCAACGTGAATTGAGACGCGAGACTCAGATGATGAATCGATTCATTCACGATGGATCGAAATGAACGCTGACGTTTTTGGGTTGAGAGTTCAACTCGAGATGGAAAGTGAGTGTGAGTTGAGAAAAATCTTGTTGACTTTTGTCTCACAACTTCTTCCCTCGTGACTTTGGTGTCACGACTTGCGCGACTCCATGTGCATTTTTTTCTTGACTTCATTTTTCAATAACTCTATACATCAACTAGTTGCAGTAAAACATCACTGCACATTTTTCCATGAAGAATGGAAGGGAGAATAGAAACAATGGCAACCAAGAAAAAGGCAAAGAAGAAAAAGAAGCACTAAGCAAGTTCAGTGCGAAGTAAAACGGGGACGCGAAAAGCGTCCCCTAAGTTTTTGTGTGGACGAACTTGTCGTACCGAAACACCTTGCACCCGAACGGCGATGAAGCTTCTCACCTCACGATTTCGGGAACCCCTAAAAGTCGCCTTTTGAACTTCGCGCTCGCGAAGGATCGCCAGCGCCTAGTTGCGAGTGGCCAGTGCTGCACCGACGCGACGGGGAATGCGCTTTTCCTTCTCAGGGCAGAGAGTACGATAGGCGCAGAAGTTGCAATGAATGCCGGTCTTCGCTCTGAATACGCCTTCCGCGATACCGCGTGCCGTATCTTCCACTTCCTGCCGAGCCACGATCAACTGTGACTCGTTGCGAATGGTGATGACCGGGACATTTTCTGCAAGGTTATGGAAGATCAGGGCGCCGACCTTGTATCCCCACTTCTCCTTGGCAGCGATCGCATAGAGCGATAGCTGAAGACTCTCGTCGGCATCTTCCTGGTCGCGGGCTTTTCCGGTCTTGTAGTCGACGATCGCAACCGTCCCATCCGGCCGGCTGTCAATGCGGTCGATTCTTCCAACCACCAGCGTTTCGCCTACGTGGATTTCAAAAGACTCTTCGGTATGCAGGATCTGCGGTGCCGTGATTGAGCGGACGGAGCCGAGGAACTCGAGGAGTTGATTGACTCCCTGTTGCTCATACAGCTCGTGCTGGTAGGCCTCAGGGATCCTGGATTCCAGCAGGTCTTTTTTGAAGATATCGATCAATTCATCGTCGGACTTAGTCCGTCCGGCGCGCAAAGAGTCGAAGTAGGTTTTGAGGACGCGGTGAATTGCTGCACCGTACTGCATGGCGGCAGCGGGCTTTCCGGGAATCCGCCAGTCGCGTTCGAGCTTGAACCGCAGCCCGCAGCGTTTGTAGGTATCGACGGCCGATGCACTAAGACGCTTGTGCAACCCATCCAATACGGGCAGCTCAAGCCATTCCGTCGTGCGGGACTCGCCCGGATAGAGAGGCGACACTGCGGCCGCAATGTCGAGGGTTGACTGTGCGCCACCTGCGGGCACGGCACGGAACCACTGCCCAATCGTGCGATTGTTTATGAACTCGCGAATGTAGCCTGGAGGAGTCTTGTCCGTTTTCCCCTGTCCTTCACGAGCGTAGATGCGGAGGGAGTCGCGAGCCCGCGTCATAGCCACATAGAACAGCCGGCGCTCCTCTTGGGCGTGAAGGGTTTTGTCATCGGTTTCGGTCAATGAATCCTTGTCGCGAAGTTCACGAGGAAACGCCACGAGAGTTTCCTTGAACGAGCATGGAAATGACGGAGATTGGGCTCGGAGGATAAAAACGTGGGGGAATTCCAGTCCCTTGGCACCATGGACCGTCATCAAGCGAACTGCATTTTCGGATTCGTTCACCTGAAGAGGGATGACGCCTCCCGCCTCGCGGAAGTATTCCAGGTAGTCGACGAACTCTTCGAGATCGGTTGTCTTATTAATCTTCTTTTTTTCCCATTCCTCCCCAAAGTGAAGAGCAGCCTGCAGGGTGGGAGAAGCGGAATCAAGCGAAAATTGACGCACGATGATTTCGAGAGCTGCCCGGCCTTTAGCACCGAAACGGCGGATCTCTTCCCGTGCGGCCTGAACGGCGGCCTGAACCTCTTTCCCGCCTTCCACCCGATCGAGCGCGGTTGAAAGCGGCACTACCTGGGTCTCGCGGTTCTCCCGCGAAATAGCCCTCATGACTTGCCGAAGCTGTTCGGGATTCACGCGAAAGCGCGGAAGTGCAGCGACGCGAAACCAACTTACATCGTCTCCGCCCGAGATAACCGCGTTGAGACAAGCGAAAAGGTCGCGCGCCTCCGGAGTGTCGGAAACGTCCATGCTTTCGATGACGAACGGAATGTCAGCCTCGGCAAGTTCCTGGACGACCTCATCCCGCTGATAGTGCGAGCGGTAGAGGATTCCGAAATCGGACCACCTACACCTCATTTTTTTTTGCAGGTCGCGGATGCTGCTGACGATGTTGGGTCCCTCCGCATCCTTGGAGGTCAGAATCGTCGCCGACACCGGTGGATTCGGGAGCGGCACGCCGGCATTGACCGCCTCCTCTTCCCTGGCCGACTGGAGGGGCGAACGGTTGTAGCCCAGAGCACCATTTGAGTGCCGGGAAAATGCCGGGGGATTTTCGCTGATCAGGGCAAAGGCAGTGCGCAGGATCGAAGAAGTCGAGCGTCGGTTTTTCTCCAGCACTACAAGCTTGGCATTAGGAAAATCACGATGAAACAGCTGGAACGCCTCACTGGATGCCCCCCGAAAGCGATAGATCGACTGATCAGGATCTCCGACAGCGAACAGGTTGCCATCCGCGCCAGCAAGGCGGGACAGGATTTGTATCTGGGCATAGTTGGCGTCCTGGAACTCGTCCGCGAGAATGAACCGTGCATGGGCGCGAGCCTCGCTCAGGACAGTGTCGTCATGATGCAGGAGAGCATGCGCCCGCGTGATCATGTGGCTGAAGGTCCCGAGATTCTCTTCCAAAAGCCATCGCTCGAGGGTGGAGAACACGCGTGAAATCTCGTGACATCGTGCGAGAACCTCGCCATCACTCAGAGGATTTTTCGATTTTCCTACGCGGGGGAGCGGAATCTCTTTCCGTTCGAGCCGTTGAACGTAGTCCTCGTACCGTTCCGGAGTGACAAGCTCGTCATGACAGCGGCTCACGAATTCGAGCAGATCGTTGAGAAACTGGCCGATGTTGGCGGCACGGATGAAATGCTCGAGACGAAGTTCGCGAATGCGACGTCGCAGGTAAATCCAGAGATCTTTCTCATCCAGAACGCCGAAGTCTTTGTGAACCCGCTTGAGGAGATCGAGGCAATAGTCATGGAATGTCCGGGCCTGGACGACTCTTCCGCCAAGCAGTTTCCGGACACGCTCGCGCATCTCGTCGGCCGCGTTAACGGTGTAGGTGAGAGCGAGAATCTCGTCAGGGTGGGCGTGCCCTTCGCGAACGAGGTGCTCGATGCGGTGAGTTAGAACCGAAGTCTTTCCGGTGCCCGCGCCGGCAACCACCAGCATCGGCCCATGGACATGCTCGATGGCCTGCTTCTGGCTAAGGTCTGGAACGAATGGAGCGACGCGGGAACTCGACTTCGACGACGGCATCGAGGCTCAGCATACCACTTGGTGTGGTGAGGAAGACTGTGCGGAACCGGGCTGTAATTGTAATTGCTGATCGGCGGGTGGAGACGTCCGCCGGACAGCTGCGCTACTTCTTATTTGCCTGCGTTTTCGTCCACTTCGAAAATTCCGAAGGTGTTGCCTTCGGGATCGACAAAGTAGCCTTGCCAGCACTTCCCTGGCACGGCAAATTTCGGGAGGGCGACTGTCCCGCCCGATTTCTCGATCGTCTTCGCCGTTGCGTCGAAGTCCTGCACTTCGACGGAGCACACAAAAGCGTTGGTGCCGCTCTGTGGCGGCGGAGTCTTCGCTGGGCGCTGCAACAGGCCACCTCGCGATCCACCAGTTTCGATGGTCCAATACTGAATCGGTAGACCTTTCACCTCGTCAAATTTCCACGCGAACACCGTGGAATAAAACTTGAGCGCTCGCTGTGGATTGTCAGCGTGAATTTCGAAATAGATATGTCCGCTATTCATATCTCGATTTTCTCGAATCGAGCATCTTAAGGCAACCCGTCAGGACAACTCGGAGATGGCTAGCGCGGTGGCAGCGATGGCGGCGGTCTCGGCGCGAAGGATGGTGGAGCCGAGAGAGGCAGAGATCCAGTTGTTGCGGTGAAACAGATTCAACTCGTCGTCGGTCCAGCCACCTTCGGGTCCAACCGCCAGAAGAGTCTCATTGGACGAAGAATTTTGCGCGAGAACGTCGCGAAGCTGCAGTTCCTGCTCAGATTCAGAAAGCAGGACCCTTAGAGCACCTGGAAGAGTTACTGCGTCTGCCAACTTCATCGGGGCGACAATCTTGGGAACTGCAGCGCGTCGAGATTGCTCCGTCGCTTGGGCAGCAACTCTCACCCAGCGTTCCACTCGTTTGGCGGATGCTGAAGCCAGATGAACTTCTGTCCTGCGGGCAATGACTGGGACGATTTCGTTTACCCCGAGTTCAGTACACTTCTCGACGGCCCATTCCATGCGGTCGAACTTGAAGATTGCCATCAGCAATGTAAGATTCGGCGCGGAGACGGTGGGGACTTCTTCACCCAGATCGAAATCGACCCGACCGTCGGTAAGGCTCACGATTTGGCCGCGTCTCACCGCCGGCCCGACGACGATGTCGAATTCTTGTCCGACACGGGCGCGCAACACCCGCTGCAAATGATTGGCGTGCTCTCCCGTCAAGGAGGCGCGGTTGTCAGAGAATTCGTCGGCGATCCAGCGTCGGCGGGTCATGAAAAATTGAGGTGAGGATCAGCACTGGTTGTGGGAAGACTAGCAGTGCGGACCAGTTCATCCGAACATGTCTTTCACTTTACCCAGCAGAGACCGAAGGAGGGGCTGGTTATCCACCTTGGACAGAACGTCGAGTTCCTGGAGCAGTTCCTTCTGCCGCTTGTTCAGCTTGGTTGGAACCTGCACCCGAACCTCGACGAACAAATCACCTTTACCGTGGCTGTTCAGCACTGGCACGCCTTTGTTACGAACGCGGAAGACCGTGTTCGGCTGAGTTCCATCAGGAACCTTCAGCGTGTGCTCGCCTTCCATGGTCGGCACGCGAATCTCTGCGCCCATGGCTGCCTGACTTACTGAAATGGGCACGACACAGTGAAGATCGTTGCCTTCCCGCGCAAAGAAGGGATGATCCTTCACGTGAAGGACGACATACAAATCTCCGGCAGGTCCGCCGAACTGACCCACCTCACCGGCTCCCGCAAAGCGGATACGGGTTCCATCTTCAACACCCGGAGGCACCTTGGCTTCGACTGTTCGCTGGCGTAGCAGTCTGCCGTCACCTTTACACTTCGGGCAAGGGTCGGTGATCACGCTGCCGCTGCCTTGGCAGGTTGGGCAAGTGCGCGCGATGCTAAAAAATCCTTGTTGGTAACGAACCTGACCACGTCCGTTGCAAGAGCGGCAGCTCGTTGGACTTTTACCAGGAGCAGAACCGGAACCGTGGCACTCTTCGCACGCTTCGTGACGGCGCACCGTCACTTTCGACTCGGTACCAAAGAAAGCCTCTTCAAACTCGAGAGTCAAGTCTTCTCGAAGATCGGCACCACGCTGAGTGCGGCTACGACGGCGTCCACCACCGCCACCGCCGAAGGCATCGCCAAAACCAAAAAACTCCCCGAAGATGTCACTGAAGTCTTGGAAGACAGTGGGATCAAAGCCAGCGCCTTGGGAGCCGGCACCGCCCAATCCAGCATGCCCGTAGCGGTCGTAGACCGATCGCTTTTCGGAGTCTGCGAGGATTGCGTAGGCTTCGCTTACTTCTTTGAATTTATCTTCCGCATCAGGATTGTTCGGATTGCGGTCGGGATGGTACTGCAGCGCCAGCCTGCGGTACGCGCTTTTGAGTTCGGTCTCGGTAACGGTGCGACCGACGCCTAGAACCTCGTAATAGTCGCGTTTTGCGTTCGTCGTCAGAAATGGCCTTTCCCTATAGAGAACTCTTTTAAGTTATATCGAATGCGCACTCGGAAACCCTTGAGTGAGCCGCCAGCGGAGTCAAACCCAGAATGTCGCGTGTGAACCCAGCTTTGCCTGTCCCTGCCTACTTGCCGTGGTTTCTGGCAACTTTGACCATGGCAGGACGCAGCAGGCGATCCTTGAACTTATATCCACGCTGCCACTCCTCAAGCACTTCGTGATCCGCAGCGTCGGGCGTATCTACCATCTCAATGGCCTCGTGCACGTGTGGATCGAATTGCTCGCCCTTGGCGGGGATCGGACGCACTCCCAACTTCGCCAAAACATCCTGTAACTGCTTGTAAATGAGTTCGACGCCACTGCGAAACTCCATCGAATCCGATTTCGCTTGCAGAGCACGTTCGAAGCTATCGATTACAGGCAGCACAGATTTGATTGTGTCGATGGTGGCAAAGTCGCGAAAATCCTGCTGTTCCTTGGCGGCACGGCGGCGTGCATTCTCGAACTCGGCCTGAGCCCGCGCCAGACGATCGAGCAGAGAGTCACGTTCGGCCTTGATCTTCGCCAGTTCTCCTTCGATACCCGACGTTTCCCCCGCCGCCCCAACCGAACCTTGCGAACCACTCGTGGAGTCGTCGTCTGCTACGGAGGGAAGTTCATGATCGACGTCCAGTTCCGTGTCAGGTGCTTGCTTTCCGTTTGCTTTACCCATGACTGCTTTTGTTACTCCGATTCATTCAGAATTTTGTCGAACAACCGCGCGATGTAAGATACGGCGGTAATGGTGTGCTGATAGTCCATACGCGTCGGGCCGATTACGGCCAGTGAGCCCATCACTTCATTTCCGGCATGAGCAGGAGCCCCGATCAGAACGAAGTTCTGCATGGACGGCAATGCCTGGTCGAGCCCGATCACGACCCGAACAGCCTCCTGCTTGACGTCAAGATATGCGCCGAGGAGTTTGACAACTTTTTCTTTTTCCTCGAGGGTCTGGAGCATCTCTTGAAGGCGCTGGCGGTCCTGCTCACCCGTGACCAGGTTGGCTGCGCCTTCTACAAAGACAACTTGCGATCCTTGCTCATGGGCCAGAGCACCCTGTTTGTAGAGTTGCTCGATCGAGTTCATCAAGCGGTCGTACTCGCTGCGCTCTTTCTCAATGCGGCGAGAAAGTTCGGAGCGCATGGACTCCATGGTCCAGCCGCGGAAGTTCTCGTTGATATACCTTGCCGCTAAATCGAGGTCAGACTGTGCAAGATCCAGCCGCAAAACACGGTCGCGAACCAGGCCAGACCGCGTGACCAGGACGGCAAGTACCTTCTGGTCGCCAAGTCGCGAGAAGTAAACATGCTCCAGGGCGTTTTTGGGACCGCTGGTGGCGACGGTCACGCCGACGTTGCGGGAGATCAACGAAAGCACATGCGAGGTGCGCTCCATAAATTCCTGCACGTCGGTGATTCCAGCAAGGGTGTCGGAAATCATCGTCTCTTCCTGAGGAGCGAGCCGGGCGTTCCCAGACATCTGCTCGACGTAATAACGGTAGGCTTCCGTGGTCGGAATGCGTCCGGCCGACGCGTGCGGCTGCTCAAGAAAACCGGCGTCGGACAAGTCAGCCATGACGTTACGGATGGAAGCAGGGCTCAAGCCTTCGCGATTGGAGCGTGCCAGCGTCCGCGACCCGACCGGCTCACCTGTGGAAATGAAGGTTTCAACGATGGCGGTCAGTATTTCGCGTTCGCGATTCCCGATATTGGGGTCAGCGGGCATACGTAGTTCTGTCAGTTTATCTTGAACCGGACGGCTTTCGCCGGGGGAAGAAACCGCTTCATGCTACTTATGTATTTTAGATGCAGAAGCTTAGGTTTTGGATCAAAACTCGCGATCCTGTTGGGATTCTAGGAACGTGCCGCAGGGCTGTCAAGAAGGCGAACGGCCGCTATCTCCGAGTGAAACGAGCTAATTAACCATAAAGGACACGAAGTTACGCTAAGGAATCGCGTATTCTTCTCGGTTGGCATGGCGCATAAACCTCACATTGTCGTGATCGGAGCCGGCGCCTTCGGCGGCTGGACGGCGCTGCATCTCCTAGAGCGGGGGGGAAGCGTAACACTGGTAGATGCCTGGGGACCCGGCAATTCGCGCGCATCTTCCGGCGGCGAAACCCGCATCATGCGAGCCACTTACGGGACCGATCATATCTATACACAGATGGCGGCGCGTTCGCTGGCGCTGTGGGCGAAATATGAGCGGAAGTGGAAACAGCAGTTCTTGCATCGCTCCGGAGTTCTGTGGATGGCATCGGGCCGCGATGACAGCTTTGAACGGCAATCCATCGATGGCCTGCGGGAGGCCAAGATCAAGTATCAGGAACTTTCCGCCGCAAGCATGAAGAAACGTTGGACGCAGATCAACTTCGAAGGGATCGAATGGGCTATTTACGAGCCCGAATGTGGATACCTGGACGCGCGTGGCAGTTGCCAGGCCGTCGTGGATGCGTTCGTTGCGGCAGGAGGAAAGTATCGGCAGGTTGCAATTGTTCCAGATGGGATTGAAGACGCTTCGCTCTCGGGCTTGACGCTATCGGACGGTTCGAAACTCAAAGCTCAAACTTACGTGTTCGCTTGCGGGCCATGGCTCGGAACGCTCTTTCCCCGAGCCGTGGGCAGCCGCGTGACGGCCACCAAGCAGGAGATCCTTTTCTTCGGTCCGCCGCCCGGAGATACACGCTTCAGCGATGCAGAGATGCCAGTGTGGGGAGATCATCTCGGGCGATTTCGGTACGGCATACCGGGCAGCGATCGCCGGGGCTTCAAAGTCGCAGACGACACGCGCGGTCCGGCATTCGATCCCACGAACGGCGAGCGCGTCATCAGCCAGGAGACGCTGCGAGACACGCGTGAATATATTGCCTTCCGTTTCCCTGGCCTGAAAGATGCTCCGCTGATCGAGTCGCGGGTGTGCCAGTACGAGCAAACAGCCGATAGCCACTTCATCGTGGATCGACATCCCTCAAACGAGAACGTCTGGATTTTAGGGGGAGGGTCCGGACACGGATTCAAGCATGGTCCGGCAGTCGGGGAGATGATGGCCGAACTGTTGCTCGGGGATGGAGAGCCGAACTCTATATGGAGGCTGGATCGCTTCCCGCGGGCACGAATCTCATTAGCTTCACTTCGGATTGAATCACCAAAGGGCTAAACACAGGGAACACAGGGTTTCACAGCAAAGCCAATCTGCGATCCCTGTGTTCTCTGTGTTTGAAATGCTTACTGAATCTGAATCACGCTTCCCGGCGCGTTTGCTCTGATCTCACCCACGCGGTCCACGACGTTGCGGGCGAATTCATAAATGGACTTTGCGTGTGGGGAATTCTCACCATCGAGCACAATCGGCTTGCCGCCGTCACCGGATTTGCGGACCTCTGGGTCCAGGGCGATGTTGCCGAGAAATGGCACTTCGTAACGCTTCGCCATCAACGCCACACCGCCGCGGGAAAAGATATCGACTTCATGCGAGCAATGCGGGCAAACGAAGTAGCTCATGTTCTCAACCACTCCGGCGATATCCACCTTCATCTGGCGGAACATTTCGATCGCCTTGCGTGCATCTTGTAACGAAACATCCGAAGGAGTCGAAACTACAACCGCTGCCGTGAGCGGCACGGTTTGTACGAGAGACAGAGCAACATCGCCCGTGCCCGGCGGAAGATCGACAATCATGTAGTCGAGCTTTCCCCACTCCACGAGACCAAGAAACTGCCGGATGATCTGGTGCAGCATCGGTCCGCGCCAGATGACCGGCTTGTCCCCGGGGTTCAGAAATCCAACGGAAATTACTTTTAGACCAAAAGCCTCGATCGGCTCGATCCGGTTTTCACCAATCATGCGCGGCTGCGCATTGGTGCCCAGCATCAACGGGACATTCGGCCCGTAAACATCAGCGTCGAGCAGGCCCACTTTGTGTCCCATCTTGGCGAGTGCGACGGCCAGGTTCACCGAGAGCGTGGTCTTGCCTACACCGCCTTTGCCTGACCCGACAGCGATGATGGCGTCCACTCCGGGCAGTGGTTGCGGCCCCGGCTGCGCGGGACCCGGCCCGTGCTGATGCGGCGTATGTGCGTTCAATGGATCACACTCCAGATCAAGAATGAGAACACTACATTGAGGAGATCGTGCAGAACCCCAAAAGTTGATTATACAGGCGGCCGCAGAGCGCGTTTCCCGCGTCAGTTCAGCAGAATCCGAAACGCGTAAGCATACTTCCCGGTGCTCTGCTGAGGCAATTGGATATGCAGCGCATCATCCCGCTGTTCGAAGGGGACGTTAGCATCGGATCCCAACAACTGCACGGACCGAACCTTTGTTCCGTCTCCTAAAGAGGTGCGCCCCAGAGAATGGATCCACGCCTCATGATTCGAGGGCCATGCCATTTCGATCGCGTAGAGGGCATCACCCTTCTTCGTAAAGCGAAAATCTTCGGCAGTGTAGGACTGGGTATCGGTATCGTGAAACGAACCCTCCGTTACCTTTGTCGGGCCCTCACCGTAAATCTTCCACGGGCGTGTGCCGTATATGGCTTCGCCATTGGTCTTGAGCCAAGCGCCCACTTCGCGCAAGACCTGTTGAACCTCGTCCGGGATGGTTCCGTCCGATCGCGGGCCGATGTTCAACAACAAGTTTCCGTTCTTGCTGACGATGTCGACCAACTGATGGACGACGAACTCCGGCGACTTGAACGTGTCGTTCTCGATGTATCCCCATGATTTGTTGCTGATGGAAGTATCGGTCTGCCAGTACAGTGGGCGTATGCCTGACAGTTGGCCGCGCTCGATATCGAGAACCGCAGAGTGCTCCTGCATTGCGTAGTCTTTGTAATTAATCACGCCCACAGTTCCACCGTGTTTCGAGGACTCGTTGTAGTAAAACGAAGCAAAGCGGGTCAGATTCTCGCGCACCGACGGCTGCCCGATCCACCAGTCGAAGTACATGATGTCGGGATGGTATTTCTCGACGATCTCGGCCGAACGCGCTAGCCAATCATCGGTCCAGGCCTTGGAGACGTACGTGAAGTCGTTAGAGAGCGGCGTGTGTTCTTTGGCTTCCAGCCAAGGATGCGCGGGGCCATAAAAGTCGGCATACTTTGGATCGTTAACGTCGGATGGAATGCTGCGACCGACTCCGAGGAAGAAGTTATGCTCGACGCGGTGAGAAGACGCTCCCAAGCGCAATCCTTCGGCGCGGACGGCTTTCGCAAGATCTCCCCATAAGTCGCGCTGCGGACCCATCTTGACGGCCGTCCAGTCGGATAATCCGCAGTCGTACATTGCGAATCCGTCGTGGTGCTCGAAGACCGGCACGACATACTTCGCTCCGGCATCCTTGAAAAGACGAGCCCACGCAGCCGGATCGAATTTCTGCGACTTGAATTGCGGTATGAAGTCCTTATAGCCGAATTTATCCTGCGCACCGTAGGTGGCAACGTGGTGCTTGAATTCGTCCGAATCCTGCTTGTACATATTGCGCGGGTACCACTCGTTGCCAAACGCAGGAACCGAATAAACACCCCAGTGAATGAAAATTCCGAACTTTGCGTCCATGTACCACGCGGGCACTTTGTAGTTCTCAAGCGACTCCCAGTCAGAACGGTACGGACCCAGGGCGATGGTGCGGTCAACGCTCTGAAGAATTGACGAGCGCGCAGCATCATATTTCGCGCTGGCCTTTTGCCACGTCTGGTCGACGACTTTCGGCTCCACAGAACTCGTGGGGGCGTCTGCCGTGGGTGTTTGAGACATCGCGGCCGACAAAAGGGTCAATACAGAGCTGATGATAAGCAGGAACGATCTTCGCATCATAGGCGAGGCGGTATGTTAGGCGGGACGATTGGGCAAGTCAACATACGCGGGCAGAATTTTTCAAGACGAAGGACACGAAGTTACCCGAGTGTGATCTTCGCGAATGAGGGTGATAGAAAGTTCTTCGGGTGAACTTTCGTAATTCTGCGGTGACCGAATCCCTTATGCACATCGCACGCCGCGCGATCAGTACCCCTGTCCTTCGAGCCGCACCTTACCCCGGAACATCCGGAACAGGAAGAAGAAGTATCCCAAGCACAGGATCATGCCGGGTATCCACCACATCAGCCCCACGCTCAGCCCGTGTGCACCTGCCGCAGTGTTGTAGATGGTCAAATTCCTAGATGGATCAGTGCTGGCCGGAAGAACCACCGGATAGAGGGCGAAGGCGGCCCCCACGAGCATTCCGACGATATACAGCGCGGAAGCGACGAAGGCGAGCTTGTCGATCTTCTTGATCATCGCATGCATCATCACGGCAAGCGAGCCGAACACGATGACGGGAACGAGAAATCCGATGTAGTGGTGTTTGTAATTGTCGAGCACGCTGGGACGGATGGAAACGGTCGCGATCAGCCCGACGACTGTCAGGAGAAGTTGCACCGGCCAGATCCCCATCGCTGTGGTGCGGACACGCTGATTCAGCTGGTTTTCAGTTTTGGTCGCGATATAGAGAGATCCGTGGACTGTCAGCGTGACCAGGGCGATCACTCCCGTCAGCACCGTGTACCAGTCGAGGATGCCATTGTCGGTGCCAACCCTAAAGTTCGTCCAAAGCGGTTCGAAGAAGTATGAATCTGGTCCAAGAGGAACGCCGCGGACAACGTTTCCCAATGCTGCGCCAAAGAAGATGCATAGCAGGAGGCTCGACACTGAAAACATCACATCGAAGAATCCCCGCCACACCGGATTTTCCATATGAGATCCAAGCTCGATGCCCATGCCGCGCAGCATCAGTAGCCACAGCACCATCATCAGGGGAAGGTAGAAGCCACTGAAGCTCGAGGCGTAGAGCAGGGGGAAGGCAAAGTAGAGGGTGCCCCCGGCCGCGAGCAGCCAGACCTCGTTGCCGTCCCACACAGGGCCGATGGCACGCATAATGGTGCGGCGTTCACCGGGATTGCGAGTGGCAGCGAGATAGATGACACCTGCGCCGAGATCGAACCCGTCGAGGACGACGTAGGCGGCAACCATGACTGCGACGATCATGAACCAGAGCGTTTCCATAATTCCTCTTACCCCTGTGACGGCGAGACGCCGGCGCTACTTCAGGCCCTTTACTCGTGTCCTGAAGCTGCTTCTGCTTCCGGGCCCCGCTCGATTTCGCGGCGCACGAGGAACAGGAAGAAAATGGCCAGAACCGTGTACATACCCATGAAGCCCAGCAGCGTAAACATGCCGTTGCCGGCAGAAACGGTCTTCGAATAGCCATCAGCGGTTCGCATCAATGCGTACACCAGCCAGGGTTGGCGGCCGATCTCGGCAGTGATCCAGCCTGCAGTGTTCGCGATGTAGGGAAATGGCAAGGCCAGCATCAGGATCCAAAGTATCCAGCGGCTGGAGAAAAGTTTCCCGCGCCACAGCAGCAGCGCCGCAATCACCATGATGGCAATGAACACGGTGCCAAGGCCCACCATGATGTGATAGCTGAAGTAAAGAAGTTCGATGTTCGTCGGCCATTGATCTACGGGAAAGGCATTCAGGCCCTTCACTTCTGCCTTCCATACTTTGTATGTCAGAAAGCTAAGGGCATTCGGGATCAGGATGGGATTGTCGATCTTGTGCTGGCTGACGTTCGGTTGGCCGACTAAGACGAGGGGAGCCCCGGGCTGGCTCTCAAACAGCGCCTCCATCGCGGCGAGGGTTACGGGCTGGTGTTGCGCGATCATGCGTCCCTGACCGTCGCCGGTGGGAAACAGTTGCAGAGCACTGAAGACCAGGCCCGCGATAACGCCGACCCGCAGGAAAATTCTGCCGTACTGCTCGAATTGTCCCCAGAGCAAGTAGAACGCGCCGATGGAAGCCATGACGAAGGCGCCTGTGATCACGGCGCCGCTCATGTTGTGCGCATATTGCCACCACGCCCACGGGTTCAGTACCAAGGCCCAGAAACTTGAAAGCTGAACCGCACCATCCGCACCCTGCATGTAGCCGACGGGATGTTGCATCCAGGCATCGGTAGCGATGATGAAGAATCCGCTGAGCCACGATCCGAGGAACACCGCCATCGCGGACCACAAGTGTCCGCGGGGCCCGAGACGCTTTTCGCCATACAGGAACAAACCCAGAAACGCTGATTCGAGGAAGAATGCAAACATCCCTTCCATGGCTAACGTCTGGCCAATCACTCCACCTGCGAAACGGGAGAAGTGAGACCAGTTCGTACCGAACTGAAATTCCATGGGAATGCCGGTGACCACGCCGAGCACGAAGTTGATACCGAAAATCCGAGCCCAAAACTTTGCTGCACGGTTGTAGGCCTCATCCTGACGCCGCAGTGCAAGGGTTTTCAGAATTACGATGAGCGGCGCGAGCCCCATCGTCAATTGCGGGAACAGGTAGTGAAACGTGACAGTGAAGGCAAAGTGAAGACGGTGAACTAGAAGGGCGCTATCCATGAAGACCTCAAGCGAACAGACTACCGAGCGTCTGGAGGCTCGCTAAGTGATCAGGATCACAGTTAGATGTGAAATTCAGCACAGCTTGCGGCGACGCGCCAATTCCGAACGACGGATCTCGCGGCGTCGGCCTGCGTCGTCGTAGCGCTGTTGCTGGTCCTCCGTTTCCGGAATGACTGGGGCAACCTTCCGGCGCTTCCCTGCTCCGTCGATGGCTACGAAGGTCAGATAAGCCGATGCGACGTGCTGCGCGGTGTCTGCGATGTAGTTCTCGACATAGACCTTTACTCCAACTTCCATCGAGGTCTGGAATACGCGGTTCACCGATGAGCGCAATATGACCAGATCGCCAACTCGCACCGGCACCAGGAAATCAATATGGTCGACGGAAGCAGTCACAACATAGTTCCGGGAATGCCGATGTGCTGCCATGGCGCCGGCAAGATCGATCCAGTGCATGAGACGTCCGCCGAGGAGAGCGCCCAAAGGATTTGCATCATTCGGCAGAACGATCTCTGCCATCTCGGATTGTGAATCACGAACGGGACGAGGAGCGGAATTCTCTTCTGAAATGTTCATTTTTGATCACGCGCAGACAGTTTTCTCGCTTCCACTGCTCACGCCTTCTTCTTGAGATACGACTCTAGAAAGCACTCAGCCATCCGTTGCACGCGTAGGTCCTCATGTTTGTGCACCCAGAAAGCTTGCACCAGGTCGAACTGGAGTTCACCGTGTGAGACGGGGAGATTCTTGCGCTCGCAAACGTACTTGAGGCGAAGCGTACGACCGGCTACATCAGAAACGTCTTTAAGACTCTTCTCGCGAGTGAAATCGGCGGGCGCTGAAACCGCGAACCGGATCGCATCCCACCTGCGTTCTCCGGGAGACCAAGAGCAGGTACTGGCGTATCCGAGGTTGCAGCAGGATTCGAGCACTCCCTGTTCAGGCGACTGTCCTTCGTGGCCGGGTGCCGTGCAGTGTCCGCTCCAACCACCTCCGAGGGGCAGCCGGGCGGGATGCGGGAACGCGCCATTTTCCAATTTTGCGACGGGCATGAAGTAGGGACAGGCCACTTAAATTCTCCCGCCTTTTGAAATGATGGGACCCGCCATTGTAATCAGTCGGGCAAGCTCTGGCTAGTTTTCACCGATATCAAAGTCAACGCGAAACGGGTGTAGTAATCTCGACTACAGGACAACCGCCAATATGGACCGTATCGCTGCGTTGAACGAAATTCTTACCGACAATCCCAAGGACGCCTTCGCGCGCTATGGCCTTGCCATGGAGTACTCAAAGCAAGGCGACTTTGACCGCGCGCTCGCGGAGTTTTCGATTTTGATCGAAGACCATCCGGACTACACCGCAGGATATTTCATGGCAGCTCAGACGCTGGTAAAGGCGGAGCGCACTGAAGACGCGAAGAAGATGCTGGACAATGGGATTGCATCTGCGCGGCGTACGGGAAATCTCCATGCGCAGTCGGAGATGGAAGCGATGCTCGGAGAACTGAACTAAAAAGAAATCCGATTTGAGATTCTAGAATTCAGATTTCAGAGAGGCGTCGCTCTGAAGGCTTCTGGCTCCAATCTGCAATCAACAATCTAGAATCTGCATTCTTTTTCATTCTGCCATCCTTCCCATGGCCCACTCCACCACAGACGGGAACAGCTGATACATCTTGACCGGCAGGTGCATGGTCCAGGGAACAATAACTTCCCTCTTTTTCTTTAGATAGCCCTGCAGTGTGGCCCGCGCTACACGCTCCGCGGTGATGCCACGAACCTTCTGCGGGCGAACGCGCTTTAGTTCGGTACCTCTTATCGCGTTTTCGCCGAATGCAGTTCGCACGTAACCCGGGCACACTGTGAGCACATGGATGCCTTCCTTCTTCAGTTCGACTCCGGCGGCGTTGCCAATCGCATTCAAGGCAAACTTGCTGGCGCTGTAGGTCGCGTGAAACGGAAGCGGGATATGTCCTGCCACGCTGGAGATATTGATAATCGATCCGCCTCCTTGCTGGCGCATGACAGGGATTACAGCCTGCATGGCGGACAACGCGCCGAACAAATTCGTTTCGAACAGGTCGTGGCAGGCGTGCATGTCCACCTGCGCGACCGAATCGAACAAGCCGTGGCCGGCGTTGTTGATCCACACATCCACGCGCTTGAAGTGGTGCAGGGTCAGGCCGAGGACGCGATCGATATCTTCTGGATGGCGCACATCACAAGACAAGGCGACTGTGCGTTCGGGCGTGCCGATCCGCGACCGTGCGGCTTCGGCGCGAGCCGCTTCACGCGAGAGAAGAATGACGCTAGCGCCCACCTCCACAAAGGTTTTTGCAATTGCTTCTCCGATGCCCATCGAGGCGCCGGTCACAACAACGATCTTTCCGTCGAGTTCCATGCTCGCGTTTGTATTCTCTGCGACATCGGCAAGTCAAGGCAGGCGGCCTTCGTGTCGTACAATCAACGTAATTTCGATTGCGGCCTGATTGGAGATTGTTGTGCCCCTTCTTCCTTTGTTCCCACTGGATGTCGTGCTGCTCCCAGGCACTCCGCTGCCTTTGCACATCTTCGAGCCGCGATACAAGGAAATGATGGGGGAATGCATCGCGAATGACGCGCCCTTTGGAGTGATCCGCGCCCTCGAGGAGGGCATTGCCGAGGTCGGTTGCACGGCGGAAATCGTCACTGTCACGAAAGAATATCCTGACGGCCGAATGGATTTGATTGCGGAAGGCCGCAAGCGTTTCGAAGTGCTCGAGCTAAACCAGGAGCGCTCGTTCCTGCGGGCTGAGGTGTTGTTGATGCCTGACGAACCGGACAGCGTGGTCGAGGAACAGAAGCTTCGTGCAATTCAGCTGCATCTGGAAATCATGTCGCTTGCGGGAGCCGTGCAGGATCTTTCCGCAGCGGATCAGGCTCAGCTTTCCTTCTTTCTTGCCGGATCGCTGCCACTTGACCTCGATTTCAAGCAGAAGCTTCTGGGGATCCGATCTGAAGCTCAGAGGATTCAGCTCGTCGCCGAATATTTGGAGGGCATCCTTCCCAAACTACGGCAAGTCGCTCGAACGAGAGAAAAGGCGGGCGGCAACGGGCACGGGCACTAGCTCACGAGTGTAGCCCCGGACGCATTCGTCCGGGGTTGCGCGCAAAGCGCGCAATGAAAGTCTTTGTGCGGTGCAGAACGTGGAAGATTTGAGCGACCGTACGCGTCGCTTCGCTCCGCGGGGCGGACGATGCGTCCGCCCCGCCCCCAAGCTTTTACTTCGACTTTTCGCTTTTGCGGAGATCCGCCAGCAGTTTCTGAAAATCCGGTTCGGCTTTTAAAGTTTGGAACTCGCTGTCGGATTCGATTGCGTCCGCGTCTCTGTATCCGCGTTTCACGCCTTCTTGCAGGTCGCGAACTGCCTGCTTCTTCTTCCCCCAAGCCAAATGCGTCCGAGCCAAAAGCAGCGACGGCCACGGCTCGCTGTTTACCTGGCTCATGAGTTCGAAGCAGGCTTCGGCCTTGCTGAAATGTTTTGCCTCTAATTCCTGCTGGCCGTTTTCGATTCCCTCAACCCACAAGTCTTCGAGGGCGCGGCTATAGACGAGCCGCTTCGATTCATTTTTCGCGTGGCCCGCCTGGTCTTTGAGGCCTCCGAGCGCCTGCAAGATCTGCGTTCGAAGCGCATTGGGGTCGTCCGCCGACCCTTGTTCATAGTCGCGAAGTTTGGGCGCAATATCGCGTTCCAGCGCAAACTGCTCTTCGATCTGGTCGCGCTCGCTCTTCAGTGCTGATTTCAAACCATCGGATTGTTTCAGGGTTTCGAACTTTTTCGAGATGTCGCTCGTATCGCGCAGACCGGCAAAATCGGACACCAGCGAGCGATAGGCTCCGGACTGTGCGAGAGCATCTTTCCTTTGC
Organism: uncultured Acidobacteriota bacterium; assembly: GCA_963801895.1. Lineage (GTDB taxonomy): Bacteria > Acidobacteriota > Terriglobia > Terriglobales > Acidobacteriaceae > Sulfotelmatobacter. Next base: position 668,878 of record CAWDGM010000001.1, read on the forward strand.
TCCGCTTCGGACGCTTCGGATTTTCGTTGCTGAAAGAGTTTGTCGATAAACCCCTCATCTTTGGGCAAGCTACCGTTTTGCATTGCCCGCAGCATGAGCCACTGCACTGCATCTTCCATTACGGGCGCGGGCGACCACTGGTGCTTACCCTCAAAAACGCGCACACGATACGACAATCCTTGAACTTCGCGCTCGCGCCGCACAGTCATCACTTCGGGCCAGTTGAAATCCTGATTTCCAACGGCGAAGAAGTACAAGAGCTTGTCGCTTCCACCGTCCCTGTTCGTGGGATATCCGGCACCATCCGCGATGACACCAGCAATCTGGCATTGCGCGCAGCCCAATGCCATGGCTCCGGCGACACGCGCGCCACCGGAAAAACCGCTCGCGTAAACGCGCTTTGGAGCGATGGCAAGCCGCACGTGCGTATCCAGCCAGATCGCGTTCACGCTCTTGGATTGATCACTGGAAAAGTTTCGCGAGTTATTGGATCCGGCAAGGATGAATCCGTAGGTCTCGGCAATCTCCTGGTAAAGATCGAGGGGGCGGCGTCCGCGGCCGCCGGGATCGAAGAAATAAATAATGGGCCATGGTTTGGCTGCAGTGTAGGCCTTCGGTAGATATAGCGCGTAGCCCTGCGTGGAATCCGACGCGCACTGCACATCCCCGATTGATCCGGGAGTTGGCAGGTCAGCGGGTGCCTGTGCGTGGCCTCGCGACTCTCCGAGAATTATCACAAGCGCGAAAGCGATCAAGCGCAAGTGAATGAACCGACATGAAATTTTGAGCTCTTGTTCGATCATCAAATTCAAATTTCGATTCAGTGCAGCGAAAACTACCGTCACAGCGCGGGCGTATAATCACACCATTGTAGTTCGTGGGGGGTTCCTTTCATGAGTGTTCCGCGCACGCTGGGTGACCTGCGCCGCAGCAACTTTTCCGAAGAGAGATTGCGTACACGCCGCGTAAAAGATGAGTTACGCGAAAACCTCGTTGCGCGATTGCGCGAAAAGGGTGACGGCATCGTTTTCCCTGGCATCGTCGGGTACGACGACACCGTTGTGCCGCAAATCATTAACGCGCTGCTTTCACGTCATAACTTCATCCTGCTGGGATTGCGCGGTCAGGCGAAAAGCCGAATTTTGCGGGCTTTGACGACCTTACTTGATCCGCAGATGCCATATATCGCGGGTTGCGAGATTCATGACAATCCGTACGACCCGATCTGCCGTCGATGCCGGGATGAGGTCGCGAAGCTTGGCGACGCAACTCCCATTTCTTTCCTGACTCCCGATGAACGTTACGTGGAGAAGCTGGCAACGCCCGACGTTACCATCGCCGACCTCATTGGAGACATCGATCCCATCAAAGCGGCACGCAGCGGACACGAATTGTCGAGTGAACTCACCGTTCACTACGGGCTGCTACCGCGCGCGAATCGCGGAATCTTTGCCATCAACGAACTCCCCGACCTTGCGGGAAAAATTCAGGTCGGGCTTTTCAACATCATGCAGGAAGGCGATGTCCAGATTAAGGGATATCCGGTGCGTCTCCCACTGGACGTGGTACTCGTCTTCAGCGCGAATCCCGAGGACTACACGGCGCGCGGCAAGATCATCACGCCCTTGAAGGACCGCATCGGGTCCGAGATACGGACGCACTATCCGGCGACGGTAGAGGAAGGAATCGCGATCACGGCGCAAGAGGCATGGACGCGGCGCAACGGGAATACATTGCACCTGCCCAATTACGTGCAGCAGGTGATCGAGCGTGTTGCCTTCGCAGCCCGCGAAGACAAGAAGATCGATAAGCGTTCCGGCGTAAGCCAGCGCTTGCCGATTTCTGCGATGGAGAACGTGATCTCGAACGCCGAGCGCAGGGCGATTCGCAACGACGAAAAACTCGTTGTGCCGCGCATCAGCGACGTTTACGCTGCGCTCCCGGCCATCACCGGCAAACTCGAACTGGAGTACGAAGGCGAGATGAAGGGCGCCGACTTCGTTGGCCGTGAGTTGATTCGATCGGCCATCGCCAAGACTTACGACGAGTATTACACCGGCGCGAACGTCCAGCAGATCGTGCAATGGTTCGATTTGGGTGGCGAGATTCAGCTCTCAGATTCCGTCCCAGCGGGTGAGGCGCTCGAAAATTTGAAGGGCATCCAGGGCCTGATCGACAAACTCGGCCCGCTCGGGGTGTCGCAGAAGGAAGCTGCGGAACAGCAGGTTTCGGCGGCCGAATTCATCCTTGAAGGCTTGCACGCGCACAAGCGGATCGGCCGCAGTGAAGAGCGCATTTTCAAAGCCGGGGATAAGAAACCGGAGGCGGTCCGGGAAAAATCGTTTGAGGCAGAAGAGCGCCCGTACCGGCAGAGAAGGCAGTTCAACTAGGGTTCTTAATTCGGGCTCCGAAGATTTATGAAACGCATTCGCTACTCCAAATACGTGCCTGATCCCGCCGGCGAGATGAGCATGGAAGATCTGCTCGGCGCTCTCTCGGATTACCTGCTGCAGAGCGGCTTTCAGGACTCCATGTGGTATGAAATGCCCGAAGGAGAGCACACGCTCGACGATTTGAAGCGTGCGATCGAAGAGGCGCTGCTCAATGGCGAGATGTTTGACGAGAATCTCCGACAACAGATCGAGCAGATGATGTCTGACGGGCAACTGGACGAGTTGATCGAAAAACTCATCCAGCGAATGCAGCAAGAGGATTACATTTCGGTCGATGAGCCGTTTGATCCCGCTCGCAAGTCGACCGGCGGTGGTCAAGCCGGAGAGGCTCAACAGGCGAAGTTCGAGATCACAGACAAGAGCCTGGATTTTCTCGGATTCAAATCGTTGCGTAATCTGCTTGGCTCTCTAGGCAAGTCGAGTTTCGGCCGCCACGACACTCGCGATTTGGCGACGGGCATTGAGGCGAGCGGATCATCGAAAACCTACGAGTTCGGTGACACTCTGAATCTCGACATCACGGCGACTCTCTCGAATGCAATTCAGCGTGAAGGTCTGAGCATGCCGCTGAATATCGAATACTCGGACTTGCAGGTTCACCAGTGCGAGTACCAATCTTCGTGTGCGACGGTGCTGATGCTCGACTGTTCGCATTCGATGATCCTCTACGGGGAAGACCGGTTCACTCCTGCCAAGAAAGTGGCTATGGCGCTTTCTCATCTCATTCGTACGCAGTATCCGGGAGACTCGCTGTCACTGGTGCTGTTCCATGATTCGGCGGAGGAGATTCCACTGTCGCAACTGGCTCGGGTGAAGGTCGGACCGTATTACACCAATACGCGCGAGGGACTGCGCATGGCGCAGAGGATTCTGCAGCGGCAGCGCAAGGACATGAAACAGATCGTCATGATCACCGACGGCAAGCCTTCGGCGCTAACTCTGGAAGACGGTCGGATTTACAAGAATGCCTTCGGCCTTGATCCTCTGGTGGTGAGTCAAACGCTGGAAGAGGTCTCGAAGTGTAAACGCGCGGGCGTACTCATCAATACGTTCATGCTGGCTTCGGACTACGGACTCGTGCAGTTTGTGCAGAAGGTCACGGAAATGTGCCGCGGGAAGGCTTACTTCACCACACCCTATACGCTGGGCCAATATCTGCTGATGGACTACATGTCGCGGAAGACCAAGACGATTCACTAGCGCTTGTGTAGGGGCGGACGCATTCGTCCGCCCCGCGAAAGCGAAGCGACGCGTGCATCGGCGGGACCCTCCCGGCAACCGCTTACGACAACCAGCATTTCCATTGCGCGCTTTGCGCGCAACCCCGGACGAATGCGTCCGGGGCTACACTGTTGCGGAAGACTAAGACGATTCACTAGCGTCAGTGTAGAGGCGGACGCATTCGTCCGCCCCGCGAAAGCGAAGCGACGCGTGCATGGGCTGAACTCTCCCGGCAACCGCTTACGATAACCAGCATTTTCATTGCGCGCTTTGCGCGCAACCCCGGACGAATGCGTCCGGGGCTACACTGTTGCTGATAATCTGGAATCAGCATGGCGAACTGCATTCGATGTGGACGACAGCTTCCCCCTTTGAGCTTTAAGAAGATCTGCCAGTGGTGTGCGCAACATGAGGCCGCGCAACGAGGCGAAGATTCAGACGAAGAGAAGCAAGTGGTGATTCCTGCGCCTTGGGTGAGAGGCGGACAAAGCAGCATCTCCCTAACCCAGATCCTGTTCGGAGCAAACATCGCGGTTTTCCTGGCGATGGTGTTGGCTAGCGGCTTCTCCTTCGACTTCTCCGGCGAGATGGCTGTTCGATTTGGCGCGAATTATGGTCCCTACACCTTGTCCGGCCAATGGTGGCGGCTGGCCACGTATATGTTTCTCCACCATGACATTTGGCATATCGCTTTCAATATGTGGTGCCTGTGGGATCTCGGAGCTATGGCTGAGTCCCTCTACGGACGACGAACATTTGCAGCGATATACCTGATCACTGGACTTGCTGGAGGCTTGGCAAGCATCGCGTGGAACCCTGGGGTACTTACCGTTGGGGCGTCAGGCGCGATTTTTGGTTTGGTGGGAGCGCTGATCGCATCATTTTACCTTGGCGAATTCTCTCTGCCGAGAGAGGCTCTTGGCGGAACGCTTCGTAGCCTTCTGTTTTTTGCGGGATTCAATCTCGTCTTTGGACAAATATGGGGTGGCATAGACAACGCTTGCCACATCGGCGGCCTCGTCAGCGGTCTCGCTCTGGGAGCCCTGATCGCACGATTTGCGCCACGACCCGACGTTCCAATGCGCCGCGTTATTGCCATCGGGCTTGTGGCTTTGGCACTTCTGGGGTGCGCACTTGGCGTGAGTCAGTGGCGTGGGGGTCGAATGCGAATCCTGGGGAGTATCGTCGAACAAAGCGGCGGCGATTCGATCGCACGATTGCAAGCCCTCGTCCGCGAACAGCCCAATCTCGCTCAGGCACATTTCCAACTGGCGCGGGCGTACTTCGACCGGCAGCAGTTTCCTGAAGCAGTAGCCGAGTTCAAACGCGTCGTGGAGTTGGAACCCCAGAGCGAGGGTGCCCGCTTCAATCTCGGCATGGCCTATTTGAGCCAGCAGCATGACGACGAGGCCAATGGTGTTTTCAAAGAAATGATTGCGCAAAATTCCGGCAGCGCCGAAGGCCACTACGGACTTGGGCTAGTTCTTGCCGATCAAGATAAACAGCAGGCGGCACTGGATGAATTCAAAGCGGCCGAAGGACGAAATCCGCCAATCTCGGGACTCTCGTACATGATGGGGAAATCCTACTTTCAGCTGAAGATGTACGACGAAGCTGTGGCAGCGTACCTGAAAGAAAAGTCCATCAACGGCGACGATCCGGATATTGAAAACGCTCTAGCGAGCGCCTACGAAGCGAAGGGCATGACACAACAGGCGCAGCAGGCTAGGGATAAGGCCACGCAACTGAAGAGTGGGGACCGCTAGACCTTTCGCAACCGTACAAGATCAACCCTTCGTGATTTCCCCTACCGCGCGGTACGCCTGATTGATGGCCTCATCCGTGTATGCATAGGCGCCCGCGTCCGAGTTGGCGATGGCAATGCGTCCGAAAGGCTTTCGAGCCACTTCGCACGGTGTTTCGCTGCCTTCCAGCCAGAACGTATCAAACAGAGAGTTGTACTCGTATGCGTATCCGTGGGGCCATCGGTTGACTGTGATGCCGGCGATATCCCGCGCAGGGTCGAATCCGCCGGGGCCGAGTGTGCGCGCCAACTGGTCGCGGATATTCCGTTCCATGGTTTCGAAGTTGGTGGTGTATAACTCCATGCGCCCGGCACTGTGCTGCTGGCGTGCGGGCAGGCCCGGTTGGCAAGCCGACTTCATCATGTGAATCACGATGGGCTCTTCCGGCTTGCGCGCGCACTCGTACCCACCGATGCTGACAGGAAGGTCGAGGTTCAGCGTGGAGTGGTACATTGCAGGCGCATAGATGGAGTTCGCTCCAATCTTCTGGAACGAAGTCCAGTTGCGCAAAGCCACGTTCGTGTACAGCAACGGAACTTTCTGTGCCGAGGCCAGCGCCTCTTTCTGCTTATCGGGGATGGCTTCGCAGATGTACGGGATCACGACGTGCCAGCACGCAAGAACCACATTCTTGGCTCTCGCGGTGTACACCTTCCCGCCGCGCGCATAGGCCACATCGACTTCTTTCGCGCTGGACACGTCTCCGATGTGCGCTACCCGAACTGCAGTGCTGTTCAAGCGAATCCGGACGGGGGATTGAGATTGATCCAGTTTGGCGTAGTTTGCTTTTGCCATCACTACGTCGGAAGAAGAACTGCCCGGCATGGCGTCGGGAATCAGCTTGCGCACCAGAAGACGAGCAATCGATGCGTTGCCGTCAGGAAAATGGAAGAAGTACTTTTCAGCTTCCTCGTTCGGGATCGCATCCCGATTCATTCCCTTGCCGGGCGCGGGATCCAGCTTCATTCCGTCGAAGCCCGGCATATCGAATCCCCACGCATCTTGCGCCGAGACGGCATCGATTCCGACTCCAAATAGACCGTGAGGGAGAGTCTGGTAGAACTTGACGATGTCTTCATGGACGCCTGCGACGTCCCGCAGAAAGCTGGCGTAGCTCATGCGAGCCAGCTTTGCCTTCTTCTCATCCGAACTGAGGCCGGGGAAATAATCCTTCGGATCTGAGTAAAGGCGCTGTAAATCTTTCTTCGCCTGATCCGCGATCGGCGCGTCCGCAAGAAATTGCTTTAATAATGCAGGCGTTTCAGACTCGGCGTCCTCACTCTCGCCTCCGCCGCGCGGGCTGGGGTTGACCACCAGCTTGTCGGAACCAAAAGTCTCTTTGTTGAAGAAAACTTTTGGGCGGAGGCCCAACGAGCGATACAGCCCCTTGCTTACATGCGTCGAGTAGGAAGAGACGTCGATGCCCAGTTCTCCAATGACTCCCTTGGCAATGGCGCTGTAGGGCGCGGGACTCTCAATGGAAAACGTACCTCCAAACCCCAGGCGGAAGGCTTGATTGATGCGAAATTCGTTGCGCTTGGCGTGGCCGCCGAAGTCGTCGTGATTGTCGAGGATGAGAATGCGGGCACTGTTGCCGGCCGCCTTGCGGTAGAAATGTGCGGCAGCCAATCCGCTGATACCGCCGCCGACCACGATCAGGTCGTAGCTCTCGCCAGTATCTTGCGGCTTCCCTGCCGAATCCCAGAAGGTTCCATCGCGAAGACTGTGAGCTGCGTCAAACGATCCCGGATGGCTTCCGCGCATGCCGGTAAGAGCAGGTGGATAATAGTGGGGAGATTTTTCAGGAGTCGAAGAGGCATCGCCGGCCATTAGATGCCACGGCATCAACGTGGCACCCGCTGTCACCGCTACGCCGTTCAGAAAATCGCGGCGCGTAATTCTCCGGTGCATCCCGAGTTCGCGGTCGCGTGGATCTCCCACGATTTCCTCACGAAGCGTTCACTGAAATTTCGTCAAGAAGTGCGGCGTAGGCTAAGGGTGAACGATGCCCGCAAGAATTCTTACGAGCCGCCTTCCGCCTTCTTCACAGCGAGTTCCGCTCCCTGGAAACCAATTTTGCTGTGGGTTCCGTCACAGAAGGGCTTGTTTACGGAGCCACCGCAGCGACACAACGAGAATGCAGTCTTGCCCGTCAGGTCATACGGATTGCCATTGACGTCAACGATCTCTATGGAGCCTTCCGGAGCCTCGACGCGCAGCGGGCCATTGGGCCGGACAGTGATCTTTACCTGGGCCATAAACGAGAATCCTCCAACCTTACGGATTTCCAGTAAGCCTTAAAAAGATACCACGGAACCCAGGCGGAAGGCTTGGTCTGGTTTTGTCGTGTACGGCCGCGCGCCTATTCTGTGCGTAACGCTTGCATGGGCGTGACGGAAGCAGCTTGCCTTGCCGGCAGAAAGCAAGCTGCGAGAGAGATCAACATGACCATCACCGTCGCAATAAAGAAAGTGATCGGGTCGCGGGGGTTCAGACCGTAAAGCATCGATTTCATCGTTCCCGCACAGAGCAGTGCAATTAAAAATCCGAGTGCGAGCCCAACCATCGTGACCTGCAGACTTTCGCGAATCAGCATTGCCAAAACCTGGAAGCGCTGGGCGCCCAGCGCCATCCTGACGCCGATCTCAGCCGTGCGGCGCGCCAGCCTGTAGGCCAGAGTGCCGTAGAGTCCTACTGCTACGAGCAATGCCGCTAACAAACCGAAGAATGCAGAGAGTCTGGAAAACATCTTCGGCTGCGAGTACGACTGCTCGAAAACGGCCTGTTGTGCCATCGGATTTTCGAGCGGAAGGTTGGGATCCAAAGCCCGCACGGCCCCAGCCACTGATGACAGCGCTGCCGCTCCGCTAGTTCTTACTTCCACCTCCAGGTGCGAGATGCCACTGCGCTGAGTGTACGGATAGTAAGCCATCGGAATGGGATCTTCGTCGACACTCGTGTATTTGCTGTCTTTCACGACGCCCACGATAGTGTGCCGGAGCTTATCCCCGAGCTGATGCCCAATCGGATTGGCGCCACCCATCAGCTTCTTGACGAACGTTTCGTTTACCACGGCAACCAGTTGAGATTTTTCTGTGTCGATGTCGGAGATATCGCGGCCGTTCACGATAGGCACTCCAAGCACGTGGAAGAAATCGGGACCTACCGTGTTGGAGCGCAGAGGAGCTTCGGAATAAGTTCGTTTCACTCCATCGATGGTCGCGGAATCGTTATCGCTCCAACCTGATCCCGGACGGTTCTCGGCTACTGTCGCGGATTCAACCCCAGGCAGGCTCCTCAAACGATCGAGCAACGACCGGTAGAACTGCTGATTCTGTGTCGACGTCGATGTCTTTTGCGGAGTGATGCCGAAGACAAGCAATCCCTGCGTTCGCATCCCCAAGTTCGTAGCTTTGTAGTTTTCCAAGGTCCGCAGCAATAGTCCTGCGGCGACCAGCAGCACAAAGCAGAATCCCATCTGAGTCGCCATCACCACATTGCCAACCAACTTGCCGGACCGGGTTCGATAGGTGGTGGAGATCGTTGACTTCAACGATCCGGCAACAGGAACACGCCATCCCGAAATCAAAGGAGCAAGACCGAACGCGAATGCGGCTACCGCGCAAATAGCGAGCGTGAAGAGCAACACCGTGCCATCCGGAGCCAGGCCGGTTTCGATTTGTGACCATGACGCTAGGGCGCGAGTTGCAGCCAGGGCGAAGATCCAGCCCAGGGCGGCACCGATAGCGACGACCAACGTGCTCTCCAGCAGTAGTTGCCGAAAGATCTGCAACCGGCTCGCGCCAAGTGCAAGACGCAGGCTGAATTCTCTCTGGCGAGCGCTTTTCTTCGCCACCAGCAGCATCCCGACATTGGTGCAGGCGATCAGCAGCACTAAGCCAACCAGAATCATGAGGATCGTTACACCCGTCTCGTATGTGCCCGAAGTGTCTAGACCCCCAACACCGCGTGCGCTCTGAAAAGCCATCGTGGCCTTGGGAGCAGCAGGATCTGGTACGGTCAAGCCTGTGTAAGCAACGCGCTGAAATCGCGGGGTGACCTCGGCGAGGGCCTGCGATGCGGAAACGCCTGGCGCCAAGCGTGCGATCAACTGCAAGCACCACCAGGTGGGAGAGCCATACAGAGTGTTGCTTTCCGGCGGAGTGCCCCAGGCATTCAGGTCACGTTGGCTTTGCAGTGGTACCCAAAAATCGGTGGATTGTCCGGGTTCGACTCCAAAAAATCCTTCAGGCCCAACTCCAGCGATCGTAAATGCGTTGCCTTTGATAAACATCGTTTGTCCGAGGATCGAAGGGTTTCGTGAGAAGCGACGCGTCCAGTAGGAATAGCTCAGCACAGCAATCTTCAAGTGGGCGCGTTCGTCTTCAAGAGTGAATGCCCGTCCCCGCGAAGGTGAAATGCCGAGGCCCGAGAAGAAGTTTCCGCTGACCATATCTCCTTCGGCTTCTTCCGGCGCGTCGCCGAGGCGGACCGCCACCTTCCCGATCGCCAGAGGAACGAACGCAATCAGCTCTGCGAAGGCATGATGATCCTGACGAAGGTCTTCGAAGACAGGTTCAGAAAACGATGTGCTCGAGTTCCCGGTGTTGCTGGCGCCGCTCGGCTGACCACTGGGCACGTGCACGTAGACAAGTTCTTGCGGATTCGGTACCGGGAGGTTCCGCAGCAGCACCGCGTTCATCACGCTGAAGATAGCGGTGTTGGCGCCTATCCCGAATGCCAGCGTAATCACGACCGTTGCCGTGAACCACGGAGAGTTGTACAACTGGCGCGTGGCGTAGCGGAGTTCCTGGAGTGCGATTTGCATGGAAACCTCGGTCAGATGTAAGGGTGGGACGTTGGCCTGCGGCAAACGTGAGCGGTAACGGACAGTTACGTCACGCTGCGACGGACTTGACCCTGATGAGACTGCGGTACAGATGCAGGCATTGGTCAATCATCCGCTTGGTGGTAAAGCGTTCGCGGGCCCGCGTGTAGGCAAGCTCGGCGTAGGCGCGTCGCATCGAGCGATCTTCGTTGAGCAGCCTGATGTTTTCCGCAAGGCTGGCCGCGTCGTTTGTGCGGAAATACAGTGCTGCGTCGCCCCAGACTTCGCGAAAGGCGGGAATGTCGTTGGCGACGATCGCACACCGCGAGAACGCGGCTTCGAGGGCGGGCATCCCCAGGGGTTCATATCTTGGAGTAGCAGCGTAGATCGCAGCGCGGCTGTACAGGGCGCGAAGTTGCGCGTCAGTCTGCGGCCCGCGAATTGCGACAGAAGTCTGGTCGGTGGCGACCTTTACATCCGCGCGTATGGGTACCCGAGGGATCGGTACCGTCTGTTCCGCTCCAACAATACATACGGGGAGCGGATGAGCCTGCTGGGTCAGCAGGAAAACCTGCTTGCTGGCGTCGACCAACCTGCCCACCGACAGAACGCAGTCGTCTTTGCTGACGTAAGGATTGAAAAAAATAGGATTGCGTCCAGGATAGATAACCTCGCCGCGCCGCGGTGCGCCGTAACACGCAGAGATTCGATCAAGCATCCACGCCGAGGGCGCGATGACCGCGTCGGCTCCCATCAATCCGTTGACAACTGTTCTCCTGTACCAGCCTAGCGAACGCGGCGTTTTAGCGGGCTGATCGTGAACTGCTTGCCGGAATGTGATCAGGTCTCCAATCGCCATCACGACTCGCGGTACATCTACAGGCAGATTACCGTAACAGAACTGATTCAGATGAAGGACGTCAGGCCGTATCTCACGAATCAGGGACGTCAAAAATGCCGATGATTCCGGGAGATCTTCTTCCGCCTCCTGCATCCATTCCAGGCGAAATCCGGTGGGCCGATAGTCCAGTCCGTGCAGATGATCCATCCAGGAAGTCTGGTGAGGAAGTGGGATCTCACCGAAACTTACCAGCGTGACCCGCACTCCGCGGGTGACCAGGCCGGTCACAAGCTCGCGCGTATAGGTCCACGAGCTGGAAATCGAGTCGGCGCTGACCAGGACGTGCACAAAGTCCCCCGGAAATTGCGGGATTGCCGCAAACGGCGCGGCATTCCGGCCATCAGTGTGTCCATTCTATTGTGAAAGGGGCACCGTGGAGAAGGAATTTCGGTCCAGCACAACTGCAGAAACTTGCACAATTCGATTCCGCCTTGCCAAGTCGCAAGCAGGATCCCACCGTAAAGGGATCCTTCCCGCTCCTAAGGGACAGGTCGAAAGCCCCGAGCGTGCGCTGAACGCGCAGGTTTGGCGCCTGCGTTTCGGTCAGTTCACTTCCAGTCGCAGACGTAGCTCGCGCGCCAGATTGTCGATCACCTGAATCTTTTCGGTTGCGAGAGAAGGAACATCCGGGACGGATAGTGCCAGCTCACACGACAGCATCATGGCGGTTAAGGTCTCACGCATCTCGCTGTGCATCTGCTCGGCGATTGACCGACGGGCCGTAGCCTCCTCGCGCCTGCGTCGCAGGAGCGCCGCTCGAACTTCCCGCAGCAAGCGCTCCATGTTGGTCACGGCAAAGTTGATGTAGACGGGAAACGCCGTCCCTAGATGCTCTGTCATCTGGTCGCTCTCTTCAGGTTCGGTTTCCAAAAGAAATTGATCGATGACGGCAGCGCTGTAGGTCTGTTCACGCAAACACGTCGAGGCCTCCTGCAGGGTGTGAGCCCACCGGACTTCCTGGCTGGTAGCCGCGTGCAGCGACTTGACCCATTTCTCTCCGTTGGCTGATGGCGTAATAAGTAAAATCATGTCTTTTGTAAAGCACGCACGACGCCATTTGCCGCGCGATGAAAACATTGTGGTTAGAACGCGCGCCCGATGTTTCCAGTTCCACTGCGGCACAGACTCCTGGGAATTGGTTCGAAATCGGGCTCTAGCGTCATGCCTCTTGCGCCGCATAGTCTTTCAACTTGCGATAGAGAGTCGTTTTCCCAATTCCCAAGAGCCGGGCCGCCTGCAACTTGTCGCCATTGAGTTCAGTGATGGTCCTCAAGATGGTTTGCTTTTCAAGCTCAGCGATGGGAACGATCTTCGCGTGCCCGTTGCTGTTTCCATTGCCGTTGGCAGATTCTGGCACCGGCAAATTCGCAACTTCGCGAGGCAGATCGTTTGAGTGGATCAATGGACCCGTGGTAAAGGCATAGCTGCGTTCAAGACAATTTTCCAGCTCGCGCACGTTCCCTGGCCAGTCGTATGACAGCATGGCTTTAAGTGCTTCATCGCTGATGATTTTTTCTTGTCCCGAGGCACGAGTCATCCGTTCCAGAAAATGTCCAATCAGCAGCGGGATATCTTGTCGCCGCTCGCGCAACGCCGGAATTCTGAGACTGAGCACATTCAGGCGAAAATACAGGTCTCGCCGAAACTCACCCTGCATCACCGCCTGCTCGAGATCGCGATTGGTGGCTGCGAGAATCCGGACATTGATCGGAATCCGTCGGGTGCCGCCCACCGGGCGAATTTCTTTTTCCTGAATCGCGCGCAGCATCTTTGCCTGCAGGTCCACAGGAAGTTCCCCGACCTCGTCGAGAAAAATCGTGCCGCCCTCTGCCATCGAGAGTAGTCCGTCTTTCGTCTGGTTCGCTCCGGTGAAGGCTCCCTTCACATACCCAAAGAGCTCGCTCTCAATCAGGGTCGGGACCAGAGAGCCACAGTCGACCGGGATGAAGGGCTTGTCCCGGAACGGACCCGAGTAGTGGATCGATCGTGCCACCAACTCTTTTCCGGTACCGCTCTCCCCCAGAATCAAAACGGGATGAACGCTATTCGCAGCCTTGGCAATAATGCGATAGAGCTTCTCCATTTCCGGAGCACGTCCGACGATTCCGCCAAATCCCTGTTTGGATTTCACTTTTTCGCGGAGCAGCCGATTCTCTGACTTCAGCTTGAGATGGCTGGCGACGCGCTCCAGCAACAACTTCAGCTCGTCAACGCTGAAAGGCTTCGTCACATAGTCGTAAGCGCCGTTCTTCATCGCCTGCACAGCGGATTGAACCGTACCGTATCCGGTGACGACGATAACGACAGCTTCCGGGCGACGCTCCTTGATACGTCTTAGGGCATCCAGGCCGCCTGCTCCGGGCAATCTCAGGTCGAGGAGCACCGCGTCATAGTTCTGCGACTCGAGCGCGCGGTATGCCTGCTCCGCGGAATCGGCAATCTGCGCCGAGAAGCCCAGGGACTGAGCAACTTCGCGGCATGCCTCGCGTATGGAGCGCTCGTCATCCACGATCAGAAGGTTAAGAAAATTGGCGGGTTCAAACTGAGGTGTGACTGCAATAGGCCTTAAAGCTGCTGACGTCATGTATTCATTCCTCGTTTTTGGATAAAGGTATTTCTCCGCCATGGGCGGGTTGAGAACTTTGGATACTTTCGGGGCGCGTGGCTGCGGTCGAAGCAAGGGGCAAAAGAACGCTGATGCGGGTGCCATGTCCGACCTCGCTGTCTACGTGGATCAGCCCTCCGTTGCGGGTCACAATGTCGTGCACGGTAGATAATCCCAACCCCGTGCCCTTCCCTGCTTTTGTCGTAAAGAAAGGCTCGAAGACATGGGCCCGCGTAAAGGAATCCATGCCGGAGCCGTTGTCTTCCACCGTGAAGAGCGCACAAGGCAGCGCGAGCGCGTGGCCGCCAGCAGCATCGGGATGCAGCATCTGCACGCGACAATCTTTGGTTCCAACCGTGATGCACCCACGGCTGGAGATTGCATCGCGCGCATTCAAAACCAGGTTTAGGAGAATCTGCTGAGCCTGGGTGGGATTGATCTTCACCAGTCCGAGGCCGGGATCGAGGCGAAAAACGATCTTGATGTGGTCGCCGATCAGGCGCTCCAGCAGGTTTCTCATGCCCTCGACAATGTCGTTAAGCGAAAGCTGCCTTGGCTCGCCGTTCGTCGGCCGCGTCATCGTCAGTAACTGTCGCACCAGGCCGGTGGCCTGCAGTCCCGCTTTGCGAATTTCCTCCGCATAGGTGCGAGCTCGGGTGTCAGGTTCGAGCGTTGCGCTCAGCAGATCGCAATACAGCAGTACTCCAGTAAGGAGATTGTTGAAATCGTGAGCAATACCACTGGCGAGGCGTCCAACCGATTCCAGGCGATCCACCTGCAAGCGATTTACGTGGGTTCGGCTGCTGGTTTCTTCCGCGATGGCCAGGAGATGATCTGTAGATCCGTCAACCCGCGGGACCCGCCAAACCGTCCACTTCACGGTCTTGTCAGCAGCGCCCGCCAACTCAGAGTGAATCTGAAAACAGTGGCGCTCACCCTTCGACAACTCCGAAAGGAGTCTTTCGCAGGCGGCACGATCTTGCGGATGAATGAGGTCCGTGAAACAGGAGGGTGAAATCGGTGTGGAGTGCGTCAGCAGCCGAGCCAGTTGAGGATTGCAAGACACTAGGCTCCCGTCCGGTTCACATCGTATCGTCCCCAGAGGCAGATGCTCGAACAGAGACCGAAATCCTACATTTGTCTCCTCAACGGCCCACTCGATTTCAACGGCAGCGCTCATAGCCTTACTTTGCGCGGAAAGATTCCGGAAGCGGAACCCTCACGCTCACAGCTCACTACTTTGGTTTTCCCAAAACGGGACTTGAAGGTTCATCTCGAACCTTTCACTTTCCATTCCGGCTCACTGTAGAGAGAAGAGCCTGTGGCTGGTAAGGGCAGATGTCACTAAAAAGGGAAATACTTCTGTGGAAAACTCGGAAAGAAGTGCACCCGTGTGCTAGTGCGGGGTAGTCGCGGTCTGTCGCGGGGTATAAACCGGCTCGGTGAGCCGAAACGCGAGGCGATGTCCTTTTTCCAATGTTGCGGCAGCCGACGCGTTGCCGTGGGAGGACGGTCGAACAAATAAACTGGCGGTTTGAACAGGAAGATCGGCGCCCGCAATGCGAACCGATTGCAGCGCCAGCCGCACGTATCCACGTCCGGGTTTAAACTTTGACGTCCTTGAGGATTCGACTCGGCCTGTAACAACTGCACCTCGTGGAATCAATGTGTTGCCGCCGATTACGACGGCCTCGTCGAGTACCGCATCGAAGCCCTGGTCGATCGATTTCTTTTCGCCGATGATGGCCGCGTTCAGCCGAACGGTGAGAAGCGTCCCGGCTGGAAGATTCTGTGGCTGGTGGAAGGGTGGCGTATCGGGGATGGTTGAATTGTCGGCGGCAGCGAAGGACGCGGGAAGAATCGCGCTGTCATCTTTGCTTGCCGGAAATGGAGATTGGCCGCTCTGCGCGGTGCCCTCGTCGGTTGGAACTCCCACTTGCCGTGAACACCCAACCGAGCCCAGTAGCGCCAAGGCTACCGCCCCAGCCAGAAGGCTTAGTCGCCAACGACACCGATTCATCCAAGTCATCTTCGAACTGCGCTCTCATTACCAGTCATGGCACGACGGGTACCACACGAGAAGTCATCGAATCAATCACTTGCAATAACCACGAATTCCGTTTCGTGTAGATTTTTCCCGTTTTGCAGATTCTTGTCAGTTTCTTCCGCTCCCAACTACCTCGCGTGCAATAAAAAATGCGGAGGGCAAATGCCCTCCGCACAATTGTTTCTGTTGTATCGCGTTTATTTCTTAGCCGCCGGCTTCTTCGTGGTCGTCTTCTTCTTCGGAGCCGGTGTTGCAGTTTTCTTCTTCTCGCTTTCGCGACCGCCAATCAGGCTCATCGCGTCTGCGGCGTTGAATGGGAACTGCCGAACGGAAGTTTCGGTCTGGCCAGCCGAGTTCAGAGTGATATCCACACGGCGATTGCTCGCCATTCTGATGATCACAATTCTCGACAAGGCTCGCTTACGCTCTTCCGTCGTCAGCTCAGTGTTCTGTTGAACCGACTGCTTCACCTGGTCCGTGGTCAAGTTTTGTTCCTTGCCCAGCGCCCTGGTGTCGATGTCGGCCTCAGGAACCCCTTGCTGCACCAGGAACGACTTGACTCGGGCGACGCGGCGCTCCGTCAGTGCCTTGTTGAACTCAGCGGTTCCGCGATGATCAGCGTGACCTTCGAGTGTGATGTGAGCATCGGGCTTCGCTTCAAGGTACTTCTTGAAGTCGGTAGCCATATCAGTGAGCACTTTTTGCTGAGTCGGGAGCAGACCGCCGTCAGGATTCTTGGGCGTCGGCTGAGCAGTTGCGAAGTACACACTGTGCAGTGCAAGACGTGCTTCGAGTGCCTTGTCCACTGGCGGCGGAGGCGGATTCTGTACCGTAACTTGAGCGGTCGCCTGTGAGTTCAGACCACGGGAGTCCGTGCAAGTCGCCGACACTGTAATCGGTCCAGGAGGCAGATTCGCGGTGTTAAGCGTCGCTGTGTTGCCTGATCCAGAGACCGATCCAGCGGTAGAGGTCCAGTTTGCGACCGACACGGGCACGCCATCAGGACTGGAGCAATTCGCCGACAGGTTGACCGTTCCGCCAGGAACCAACTGGGCAGGATCAGCCGAGATGGAAACGGATGGAGGATTCTTCGGAGGCAGCGGCTTGATCGTATAGTTTGCCGAGCAGCTCGCTTCGTTTGCCTTTTTCGCTTGCGGATCTGTTACGTGAGCCGTGACCGTGTAACTGCCGGGTGCCGCATTGGTGGTATCGATTGTCGCCGTCGTGTCTTTTCCGGTGACCTGGCCACCATTGCCGCTCCATGTGTAAGTGACGGTGTGTTTCGGATTGAAGTTGCTTGCCGTAGCCGTCGCAGTGATCGGCTCGCCGACCATGACTTCCGTGGGCTGAACCGAGCACGCTGCAGCAGGGGGTACAGCTTCCGCTCCGCCCCAACTCAGCACAATGCCAGTTCGCAGGCGAGCGCCTTCGAGACTGGGCCGCCGGAGAGAGGGAAATTCGGGATTTGCATACCCGGCGTAGTTATGCCGAGCATAAACGTAGTCAGCCTGAAATAACCGCCACGCGAACTTCTTGGAAAATGGGATATCGAGTCCACCGCCGAGGATTGCGCCGATACCGTTGTGCTGGTTCAATCCGTCAGCGTAGCTTAGCCGGTTGAAGCTTGGCATCGCGTGCAAGAAGAAGTTTGCGGAATCAGTGCGCCACATGAAGCGAGGTCCGGCACTGATCGTCCACTCCGATGAAGCAGAACCCGCATCACGGCTATAGCCGGTATCGACCTCCGCGCCCCAGTGCGAATCTACGTTATAAGTCAGCGCTGCGCCGCCACCCCTGGCTTCTCCGGGAAGCTTGAACGGAATGGGTGCAGCCGGATTGCTCGGGGTAAAAGGAACGGTACCACCCGGATTTGTATATTGATAACCTGCGAAAAAGTCCCACTTCGGATTGGAATCGCTTTGTGCGACGGCGGAACTCGAGATCAAAAGTAAAGTGATAAGTGCTGTCAATCCGGCCACTGTGGCGCCGTATGCACGTATCCTTCTGCTAACTTTCATACATCCTCCAAAAGTAATCCTGCGCTGGGTGCCTTAGCGGCAGCCAGACGCTCATGAAGAAACATTGTGTGGAAGGCGAGACCGCCTCGGAACGCAAAATTCTATCCCACAGTAGCTTAAAGGGAAAGCGTAGACTCGAGGTATTGTCGAGTTAAGCACCAACGTAAAGCTCGAACGTTGTCTCAAATTGAAACATCGATGTTTACTGTCTAGCGATCAGCCATCCCGTCCACACCAGACCTTGCCGCTAGACGTTTGGCCGCGTATCGTTGATTTTCGGTCCACTCCGCATCGCCCGTCAGGACCGGGATCCAGAGCTAGGGGACACAACCAGGCAGATGAACCACGAAAAAGTTCTGATTGTTGAAGATGAGGAGAATGAGCGGTCCGGACTGGCTGAACTTGTTTCGTCGTGGGGATATCGTGTCGAGACCGCGCGCGACGGGGCCGAAGGTCTGGAGAAGGCGGGACAGTGGGGACCGTCGATTGTGGTAACCGATCTGAAAATGCCCCGCATGGGCGGCCTTGATCTCCTGGGACATCTTGCGGAGCAAGCAGAAACGATCGCTGTCATTCTTGTGACCGCGCAAGGCACGATCGACAGTGCAGTGCAGGCCATGCGCATGGGTGCATACGACTACATCACCAAGCCGATCGATACCAACCGTCTTCGAACAATTCTCTCCAACGCCTCCGAACTCTTGGGTACCCGTGCGGAGCTCGAAGCGACACGACGAAGATTGCGCGACACGGGATCGCTGGGCCGTCTAAATGGCGCATCCCGCAAGATGCAGGAGATATTCCGCTTGATTGAGATGGTCGCTCCCAGCACGGCCTCAGTGCTCATCACGGGAGCGAGCGGAACGGGAAAGGAGCTGGTCGCTCGTACCATTCACGAGTTGAGCCCACGAAAAGACCGCCCTTTCGTCGCCATAAATTGTGCGGCGATCCCCGACACGTTGATGGAAAGCGAGATCTTCGGACACGAGAAGGGTGCCTTCACCGGGGCACTCGAGCGCAGGACCGGATGTTTCGAGTTGGCAGAAGGGGGCACTCTCCTGTTGGACGAGATCGGCGAGATGCCGATCGGAACGCAGGCGAAGCTCCTGCGCGTCCTCGAAGATCGAAAGCTCCGGCGCCTGGGAAGCAAGGTCGAAACAGCGGTGGATGTCCGCGTTCTCGCGGCGACGAACAAGATTCCGGACGAAGCGGTCTCCCGCGGCGAGCTGCGAAGCGACCTGTATTACCGGCTCAATGTGTTCAACATCCATATGCCGCCTCTGCGTGAACACAAGGAAGACATAAACTCCCTGGTTCAGCTTCTGCTCGCGGAAATGAGCGCCAAGCATGCTCGCAAGGTGACTGCAGCGAGCGAGGCGGTGCTCAACCAGTTCAACAGTTATTCGTGGCCCGGAAACGTTCGCGAGTTGCGCAACACGATCGAGCGAGCGGTGATCGTCTGCGACTCAGGCATGATTGAGACCAAGCACCTGCCTCCCGGATTCGGCCAGGCTCCTCTGCGCACCGCCGCCAATGATCCCGATGCAGTCCGGCTTGGGGTCGGCACCACCGTTGAGGAGGCAGAAAAGATGCTGATCCTGAAAACGTTGGAGGCGACCAGCAACAACAAGACTCGCGCGGCCGAGATCCTCGGGATCAGTCTGAAGACCTTGCACAACAAGCTGAAGGAGTACGGAAGCAGCGCCGCGTCGGAAGCGGTGCCAGGCAAAGAAGAAGTCTCCAGCAGCTAGAACCATGGCGAGGCGTGGGGCCCGCCATTTTCTTTTCTGATCATGTTCAGACGTAAGACCATCATCGTGTTGGTCATCACTCTCATGGTGACGGCGATGGTCTGCGCCTTCTCTTATCTATACATCTCTCAGATCATGCGGCTGCGCATTTCCAACGCTTACGAGACCGCTACAAATCTGACACACCAGCTGGCGTACGCCGCGGGGAACGCTGTCCCTGACTTCAGCAGCACGGCAGTAGATACCAGCGACCCGGCATCGGTGAACCGGGCAGTTGCGGACTACGTTCAGACCGATGTCGACCTCAACAATTTGCTGCAATCCGATCCGGGAGACTGGCGATTCATCTACGACGTTGCGATTCTCGATACCAACGGCAAAGCGTTGTTACATACCAATGCCAGCATGGTAGGGCGGATCGTCCCTCCGCGTCCTGACTTCCAGCAGGTCGTGCGAGCGCGTTTTCGAGATCAAATCCGCTTGGTATTCAGTCCCGCGGCCGTCTATGACGTCAGCTACCCGCTGACGCTCAACGGGGCGCCGTTTGGAATGATTCGCATTGGCGTCCAGACTATCTTCCTGAAGAGTGAAGTCGCGACGCGCATGATGAAGTCGCTCTACATTTCCCTCGCGGTCGTCTTCGCATCCCTGCTGCTCGCCGCGGGAATTTCCAACCTTGCGCTTGGTCCGCTGGAGGAGATTAGCCGAAATCTCGACAGCGTCAGCGCAGGAGAAGATCACGCTTTCTCCGACGAGGCCCGCCACGACGAATATGGGTTGGTGACGCTGAAAATCGCGAACCTGGGCCGGCAGATCCGTGACAGCAAGGAAATTTTCTCGGCTCTGAAGGACAACGTCGATCAACTGATGTCGAACTTGCAGGACGGCTTGATGTTGTTCGCTCGCGATTCCCGTGTAGTGCTGGTGAGCGCGCCGGTAGAAGGCTTCTTGGGACGACCTCGCAGCGAGTTACTCGGTCATACGGTACAAGAAATCTTTGACCGGGAGACCCTGTTGGGCAGCGCTTTGTTGGACGCCTTCGAACGGCGTCGTCCAATATCGCAGCGCGACTTTGAGGCGCCGGGCGGCAAACGAGTTCAGGTGGCGCTCGACTTCGTTCAGGAAAAGAATTCGCAGATCGGCGCTCTCGTGATCATGCGAGACACTGAGTCAGTGCGGCGCATTGGCGACGAGATCGAACTCTCGCGGCGACTCTCCGCCAGCGGCAGGCTGACGCGCGGCGTTGCGCACGAAGTCAAGAATCCGATCAACGCCATCGTCCTGCACTTACAGCTTCTGCAAAACAAACTGGCGAAGCAGGAGCCGGACACTCGTCGCCACATGGACATCATTGACAGCGAGATTCGACGGCTCGACCGCGTCGTTCAGACTCTCGTTGACTTCACCCGCCCACGCGACCTTCACCTCGAAGAAGTTGACCTCCGGGATTTGCTAGAGGACGTCTCTCAACTGGCTTCTCCCGACGCCGAACAGCACGGTGTCACGATTGAACGCCACACACCAGCACACCGACTGCCGGTGAAGGTCGATGTCGATCTGATGAAGCAAGCTTTCCTGAATGTAGTTATCAACGGAGTCCAGGCCATGCCCGAAGGTGGCGTGTTGACCATCACAACTCGAGCCGACAATGGCACCGCCGTCGCCGAGATTCAGGATCAGGGTCCCGGCATTCCGAAGGATATGCACGAAAAGGTATTCGAGCTCTACTTCACGACCAAGAAAGACGGCAGCGGGATTGGATTGGCGCAAACCTATCAAATCCTGCAATGGCACTACGGCTCCGTAGATTTTGAACCCGCAGAAACGACGGGAGCGATCTTTCGATTCCAAATTCCTTTGTCGGGGCCTTCAGGCGAATCCGCCAGCGACGACTTGATCGACACGGCCACCCTAAACCGTAGTAACTAAGCAGCTTGCCTGAGAGCAATAGAAAGCTGGCTGAGCCTTACCCGAAAGCGTAAGATTGGACGTGCCGCTCTGTTTGGCCGCTCGGGACCCAAGATGACTCTGGCCAGAAGCTTCTTATTGGGCATTCTCTTGACGGCATCAACACCCTACTCATTGGGCGTTCCGATGCCTCAATCCACACCGGCGAATCCCGCCGGAACCCCATCTGACTCTCAAAATCAGACCCAAACCACACCGTCTCAAAAACCGGGCGACGAGCAGAACAAGGCGAAGAAGACCACGCCACCTGCGAAAGCCGGGGCGCACAAAACGGCCTCGAAAAAGAAGCCGAAAACGGCTTCGGCGGGATGTAACGCTTCGGGACCGGCGACGCCTTCCGCTTCGGGCACAAACACGACGAGCACGCCCAACACGCCCGCCGGCGATGCTGCTCAGACGCAGGCGCCTGCAACTTCAAACGAATCCGACCCGTGCCCGCCCAAGGTGGTCGTGCGTCAGGGAGGAACTTCGGAGCCTGCGATTCAATTGACTGGAGGTGCTGCGGGCGCGCAAAAATCGGAAGCACAGGCAACCGCGGGCCCGATGATCGACGCCACGGAAGAAAATCTGAAAAAGCTCTCGGCTCGACAGCTCAGTGCGACGGAACAAGAGACGATTACGCAGATTCGCCAGTTCATCACGCAGTCGAAAACCGCCGTCGCAGCCGGGGATATGGAGCGCGCGCGTACGCTGGCATGGAAAGCACAAACGCTGTCAGACGATCTGGTCAAGCCGCAGCAGTAGCTGGGATTTATTTTCCCTTCGCTCGAGCCGTGTTCACCTTCGCTAACAACTCTTGCGACATTGCCTGAAGCGGCCCTGGAATCTTCACCGCTTCGCTGAGGACTTCCCTCGACTCGGTCAGCTTGTTGAGTTTGCCGTAGGCGAAACCCAGCCCGTACAAGGCGCGTGCATAAAGCTGCTCATCTTGCCCCTTGAGCAACCCCGCCGCGGTCTTAAGCTCCGGAATCGCGGACGTGCTTTTGTCCTGCTTCAAATACGCCCATCCGATCGTGCTGTGGGCGGCCCCGGCGGACAGCTTGCGGGATTTGTCTGCGTCCGGCGCGTCCGGTTTCGCTGCT
This sequence comes from uncultured Acidobacteriota bacterium, assembly GCA_963801895.1. Classification (GTDB taxonomy): domain Bacteria; phylum Acidobacteriota; class Terriglobia; order Terriglobales; family Acidobacteriaceae; genus Sulfotelmatobacter. The sequence goes on from CAWDGM010000001.1 coordinate 691,557, forward strand.
TCAATGATCTTCTGGGAATAAGAGATCGCTTTCGCCGAGCTACCCGGTTTCCCATCTTCGGCGTAGAAGTTCGCCAACAACAACAGCGCAGGAATGGAATTGGGGTTTGCGGCTAGCATCTTCTCGCCGAAGGCCACCAGACGCGCATTGTCTTTTAGCTGGCTCAACGCCTCCAGCGCCAGGTTCGAGACGCTTTCCTGATACTTCGAATCCGGGAAGCCAGAGGTGAATTTATCGATGTACGACATGCGTGCTTTGGCGTCGGTTTCAGCAGAAATGACATTCAGGCCGACGGTCTCCAGGTACTCGCAGTTTCCCTGAATGGAGGACTTGTCCTCCGATACCTTTCGGTTAAAGTCTTCGTCGCTCATCCCATCGGGCTTGGTCTGTTTCGCGACGGATTGGCACACCTCGCCGCCTTTGGAGACGTAGTCCATCAGCTTGGGATTGTTCTTTGCCTGCTGTGCGGTGTTGGTCTGAGTGACCAGGATGTCGAGATTGTGCGGCGAGCTGGCCAGCGCTTTATCGCCGTATTCGAGGGCTTTCGCAACGTCGCCCGTGGATTGATAGGTCTGCGCAATCTGCCAATTTCCGTAAGCCACCGCCTGCGGATTCGAGGAGAACTTCTGAACGAAGTCCTGATACATGCCCAGTTTCTTTTGAGCATCCTGTTCGTTCGTAATCGCCTGCAGCGCGTGATCTTCGTCGGTTCCAGCCGCGATGGTGATTCGATCGACTTGCGCCACTGCCTGTAAAGTCAGAAAGACGATCGAGAGGAAAACTGCCAACAGAAGGGATTTCGTGCAGCGTTTCATAGCCCGCCTCCGCCTACGCGAGAGTTGACTACATTCAAATAGCACGCGAATCCTAGCGCCGAACGAAGCAACGCGCAAGAGCCAGCATCACGGCAGCGGGTAATCGTTCGACCATACTCCCGACGTTAATCTTGCCTGTTCCGTTCATGGTGAATTCTGTTTTCCTCGGCTAAAGTAGAAAGATGCGCGCCATCTTCAGCCAGCGTCCGTTGCGATTCGTCTTTGCCGCCAACTTGATTTCAATGGTCGGCAGCGGGATGAACTCGGCTGCGGTTGCCTGGTACATCCTGAAGGCCACTCACTCCGAGGTGGCGCTCGGCACGTTTGCGGTTCTACAGACCGTTCCCGCGATGCTGATGCTTCCCTTCACCGGCGTCGTTATCGATCGGGAAGACCGGCGGCGTCTAGTGATGTGGCTGGATGCAGTTCGCGCCCTGATTATCGTTGCTGTCGCGATCCTTGCTTTCCGACATCAGGTCCAAGTCTGGCAACTCTACTTGATGAACACCCTGGTTGCGGCCGGCTTCTGGATGTTTTGGCCAACGATTACTGCTCTGATCCAGGAACTCACTCCTGAGGGTGAGTTCGTACAGTCGAACACCTTTCTTCTCGCCGGGGTTCAGGGCGGTTTTCTGATTGCCGGCGCAATCGTAGGTTTCATCTACGATCACATCGGCTTGGGGGGCGTTCTAACTCTGGACGTTTCCACGTACGTGGTCTCGTTCCTCTGCTACTTCGCCGTGCGCAAGGGCAAACATGTTGTGATTCGGACGGACGAATTGCGAGCGGACATCGTTGCGGCCGAAACGCAACTGCAACGCTTTTGGCGCGAGATGCGGGAAGGGCTGCACTTTCTTCGGGACCATCGCGCCGTCGTGCTGCTGGGAATCAGCTGGGCTTTCTTTCTTGGGGCCATGGTTACGGGAGTGGTCGTGACTCCCTCGCTAAGCGATCGCGTATTTCATGCGGGCGCCAAAGGATATGGGTGGCTCAACGCGGGCTGGGGCACCGGGGCTTTCGCGAGCGCGATCTATGCGCCTTGGGCGATCGCGCGCTTGGGGGGCCGGCGCGCGGTTGCCTTCTCCATGGCGCTTTTGTCAGTCTGTGTCGCCATTGCTCCGATTTCCGGATTCCTGTTCCTTGCGATCGCGACATATTTCGTCATGGGTTCTGCCCGCGGTGTGGGCGGAGTCGCGATGAACACGAGCCTGATGGAAATGGTCCCGAAGCACCTCATGGGACGGGTGCAGAATGCCTTCTATTTCGCCGGAACGTTTCTGCAACTCGTGCTCGCGGTCTGCGTTGGGACCGTGGCGCAGAAGGTCAGTCTGGTTGTGGCTTTCGCGATTCTTGGCTCCGTCTACGCTCTATCTTTCGTAGCCGCAAGTTGGCCTGTGGAGGTGGCAATTCCGGAAGAAGTCACGGCTGACTGATTTTTCGCACACTTAGAAATTGCGCTGACTCGAATCTGAAACCACGTTCGGCACCATGTCTCGCACTTCGTGGTCCACCACGACACCGAGGCTGGTATGCTGTCGGTTTCGCATTCATGAGGAGCTTCCATGTTCGCTGATTTGCAAGGCCGCAATGCGGTTGTCTTCGGAGTCGCCAACAAGCGCTCGATCGCATGGTCGATAGCCCAAGGCTTGCACGCCGCCGGCATGAAACTGGCCATCACCTACCAGAATGAGCGGTTGGAGCAGGAGGCGAGAGACCTCATCCTGTCGTTGCCCGGCGCAGAAGGCTACATGTGCGACGTCTCCAAAGACGAAGACATTGACCGTCTCTTCACGCAACTCAAAGAACGGTACGGCAAAGTGCATGCAGTGGTGCATTCGGTGGCCTACGCTCCGGCCGAAGAGTTGAAGGGAGAATTCGTCAACACAACACGCGAAGGCTTCCGCATTGCCCACGACGTTAGCGTCTACTCTTTGATCGCGGTCTCGCGCGCGGCGGCGCCGTTGATGGAAGATGGCGGCTCTATCATCACCATGACCTATTACGGCGCGGAGAAAGTCGTTCCGCACTACAACGTCATGGCCGTTGCGAAAGCGGCCCTCGAATGCACGGTCCGTTATTTGTCGAGCGATCTCGGGAAAAAGAAGATTCGCGTGAATGCCATCTCCGCCGGTCCGATCAAGACACTTGCTGCGCGCGGCATCTCCGGCCTGGGAGACATGCTGAAATCGCACGCAGAGCGCGCTCCGCTCGGACGCAATGTTGAGGTTGCTGAGGTCGGTTCCACGGGAGTCTTTCTGGCTTCCGACGCCAGCAGCGGAATCACAGGAGAAGTAATCTACGTGGATTGCGGTTATAACATCATGGGCTTTTAGCAGCGCACTGAACCTCACATGAGAAAACTCTGCAGGCTCTCGCTTCCTACCGCTCTGTTCATGATCTTAACGTTGTATGTGGGGCGTCCGGCTTGGGCGCAATCCGCCTCCACCTCCCGTGCTGCGTCAATTGTTGACGCGATTCCGCAGGCGAAGCACTTCGAGCAAGCAGTTATTTCTCCGGACGGAACGCAGGTGGCTTACATAGTGAATGGCGAACTCTACGTCATCCCAGCCACAGGTGGCTCCGCACGCTCCATCTCCGTTGACGGCAAGCTAGGTGTGCGTGACATCTCGTGGTCTCACGATTCCGCGCAACTTACATTCATTGCCGATCTGGAAGGAGATGTTCCGGCTGCACAGGTTTACACCGCCAAGGTTGACGGCAGTTCGCCAGTGAAACACGCGGACCTCAAGGGCTACGCTGCCGCACCTTCTTTTTCGCCAGACGACACCCGTCTCGCATTACGCTTTATCCAGGATATTCCCCGCATCGCCGGACCACTCGAACCGATGACGCCGCTTTCCGGAGAAATCGGGGAGAAGGTCTACGAACAACGACTGACGACCATCGATCTCAGCACGAATGCTGTAACGCAGATTTCGCCAGCGGACATGTACGTCTATGAATACGAGTGGACGCCTGACGGACAAGGCTGGATTGGAACGGCAGCGCACGGTTCAGGCGATTCCAACTGGTATGTCGCGAAGCTGTATCACTTCGACGGCAAGGGCGAGGCGCACCAGATCTATTCACCCAAGTGGCAGATCGCGGATCCGCAATTATCGCCCGACGGCAAGAACATTGCATTCATCGAGGGAGTGATGAGCGATGAGGGACCGACCGGAGGAGATGTCTTCGTTGTCCCTATCGGCGGCGGAACACCGAAAAATATCACTCCGGGAATCAACAGCTCGCCTTCCTCGGTCGAGTGGATCGCTGCCGACCGTATCCTCTTCGGTCAAAACGTCGATGGGCACTCCGGATTCGCGTCGGTCAGCAGCGCAGGCGGACCAGTGCAATCTTTATGGTCTGGCGACGAGTTCGTAGGCTCGGAACCAAATACAAGCGGATCATTCTCGCGTGATGGATCTTCGAGTGCCGTGATCCGCCAGTCTGCGAGCATGCCTCCTGAAATATGGGTGGGAGCTGTTGGGAAATGGAAGCAGTTGACGTCCTTGAACGCTGACGTTAAACCGTCTTGGGGAGAGGTTCGCAACTTTCACTGGACCAACGGGTCGATGAAGCTGCAGGGCTGGCTGATGCTACCCAAAGATTTTACTCAGGGAAAAACGTATCCACTCATCATAAATGTGCACGGCGGTCCATCTTCTGCCTGTACTCCGACGTTCGGATCAAAACTTTTGAGTGCCGAATCAGAGATGGGGTATTTTGCGTTCTGCCCGAATCCGCGGGGGAGTTATGGTCAGGGCGAAGCGTTCACCCGCGGCAACATCAAGGATTTCGGCGGCGGCGATTTTCGCGACATCATGACCTGCATCGACGCCATCGCAAAGCAGTTCCCAGTCGATTCACACCGGCTTGGCATCCGGGGCCACAGCTATGGCGGATACATGACTATGTGGGCCGAAACACAAACTTCACGCTTCGCTGCAGCGGTCGCAGGCGCGGGGCTCTCTGATTGGCTGAGCTACTACGGCGTCAATGAAATCGACGAGTGGATGATGCCATTCTTCGGAGCATCGATTTATGACGATCCTGCCGTGTATGCGAAGAGCGACCCGCTGCACTTCGTGAAAGCAGTAAAGACCCCCACGTTGATCCTTGTTGGGGATCGCGACGGCGAAGTTCCCATGGAACAGTCCGTGGAATGGTGGCACGCGTTAAAGGCGTTGAAAGTGCCGGTGAAGTTTGTGGTGTATCCGAACGAAGGACACGCACTTGGAAAACCAGCCGATGCGCGTGACTACCTGGTTCGGACTCTGGACTGGTTTGAGGAATGGTTCGGAAAAGCGCCCCCAGCACACTGATGCCTTCAGGCAGGCGTCACTCCATCAGTTGACTATTCTGATGTTGCGCGTCGTTTCCCCTTCGCGCCCGAGCGAGATTTCCAGGTCACGCTCTTGCAGAAGCCGAGGAAACTTCTCACCCCACTCGATCAGAAGAACGCTCTCGTCGCTGCGCAGATCGTCGAGTGCGAGTGTTTCCAGTTCTCGCAACGTATCGATGCGATACAGATCGATGTGATAGAGAGTGGCTTTCGGCCCTCGATATTCGTGGACCAGGGTAAACGTGGGACTGGTGACGTCGTCCTCAGACGCGGCGTCGAATGCCGCGGCGATTCCCTTCACCAGCGTGGTTTTTCCCGCACCAAGATCCCCGCGCAGCAGCACCAACTTTGGAGGAGCCAGCAAGTCAAGCAGGGTACGCCCGAACGCAATCGTATCCTCGGCTGAACGAGTTGTAGTGTTTCGCACTTCTTCTCGCGCACCGGTTCGCAGATTCACACGAACAGTATAACGGCAGCCGTAACGTGCTCAGTACGTGGAGAATGCGCTGGACTTGATCCCCAGCTGATTTCGCGCGGCAACGTGATCCAGCGATGTGCGCAGCCGACGATGGTCATCGTCTTCGATCGCCACAAAGCGAAACGGTTGCAGTACGCCATCGGGGATGCTCCGCATGGGGCTCAGAACCTCTGCCATACCATGCACGGGACCTGCCTGGGTTTGGAAAGCGACTTCGACAAAGTCGCCCTGTCCCAGGGATTGTGCAAGCCGCAGCAAACCACCGGTGGCGGAAATGGCTTGAAGTTTGGCTTTCGTACGGCGGCCGTCTTCCAATCGAATGGCAGCCAGGACGGAATCGCCTAACTGAACTCGCGCTGCTCGCCGTGAGGGGTGCGGTTGGGGGAAGTGCGTCATAGGTGAGACCACTATGGCACTTAGGTGGTGTTAAGTAATAGATTACTGAAGCACGTCGTCCAAATTCCGCTCTACTAGCGGCTAGCGTCACAATGTAGAGCCAATCAAACGAATCACTTACGGGGCGTTTACTAACTTGTAAATGTCCTTCGGGCCGATATCCCGCGAATCCGATTTCTCAGCGCATCAAGAAAACTCCAATTTGTTATCGTTGTGATCTTTCCGGAAGGAGTAATTATGATTCGCCGTATCATGCTGGCATTTTGTTGTGCAATAGGACTTATGAACCTCGCCGTTGGCCAAACTTCGTCCGAACCCAAGCACGCGCGTTTAAGGGTAGCAATCGTCGGCCTGGTTCATGGACATGTGCACGGCTTTCTCGATCAATTCCGCAACAATCCCGAGATAGAAATCGTCGGAATTGCGGAACCTGATCAAACACTTCTGACCCAGGCAGCGGCGAAATACGGATTCGACCGCGGCATTCTCTTCACTGATCTCGAGAGTATGTTGACCAAAGCGAAACCGCAGGCTGCGTGGGCCTACACGAACACCTACGATCACCGGGGAGTCGTGGAAATCTGCGCGCGTCATGGCGTTCACGTGATGATGGAAAAGCCGCTCGCTGTCAACTTCGAGGATGCTCTCGCCATCGAGAAAGCCGCTCACGACGCCAAGATTCATGCTCTGGTGAACTACGAAACATCTTGGTACCCAAGCAATCACGCAGCATACGACTATGTTCAACAAGGCGCATTAGGTGAAGTGCGCAAGGTCGTGATTCACGACGGCCACAAAGGGCCAAAAGAGATCGGCGTCGAGCCGGAATTTTTCGCGTGGCTAACGGATCCAAAGCTTGACGGTGCCGGCGCTCTCTTCGATTTCGGATGTTACGGCGCAGATCTGATGACTTGGCTCATGAATGGCAAACGCCCGCAGACTGTCACGGCTGTCACACAGCAGATCAAGCCTGCGATCTATCCTCACGTCGACGACGAGGCCACAGTCATCGTGACCTATCCGAGGGCGCAGGCGATCATCCAGGCATCGTGGAACTGGCCGGTCGATCGCAAGGACATGGAAGTCTACGGACAAACAGGGTACGCGATCACGGTGAAACGGGATGACGTTCGCTTTCGGCGCACGCAGGAGGACAAAGAGCAATTAGTCACGGCCAAGCCGGTCGCGCCGCCGTACGACAATTCCGTTTCTTACCTGAAGGCGGTCATTATGGATGGGGCCAAGGAAGACGCGCTCTCATCGTTGGAAACTAACGTGACAGTGGTCGAAATTCTCGATGCGGCGCGAAAGTCGGCAGCCGAAGGCCTAACGGTCCGCTTAGCTAGGTAGAGGTGATTATCCGATTTGCACGAACTGCTGGCGGATAGCGGCTTGCGCTCGCTTGAAAGCATCCGGAAGTCCTGCCAGCAGATCCGTCGCAACCATTGAATGTTCGCCAACGCGATCGAGCATGACGTCTCCCGCAAGTCCATGCAGGTAGACTGCCGCGCACACCGAAAGAAATGTTTCCCTGGGGTTCTGCGCCATCATTGCCGCGACCATTCCGGTCAGAATATCGCCCGTTCCGCCCGTCGACATTCCCGGATTGCCCGTCGTGTTCACCCACGTCTCGCCATCGGGTTTTGCGACCAGCGTTCGGTGTCCCTTTAGCACCACGATCAAATTGTGCTCGCGCGCGAAGTCGCGTGCCGTCTTCAATCGATTCTTCTGCACATCAGCGATTGAATAACCTGCCAAACGTGCCATTTCTCCCGGATGAGGAGTAATCACCAGTGTGCGGCCTCTGCCCATTAACGCGTCGGCCTTGCCTTCAAATGCATTCAGCCCGTCCGCATCGAGCACCACAGGGATTTCGCTTTCGCTCACCAGCGATCGGACCAACTCGGAAGTTTCCGCCTCTCGCGAGATGCCCGGCCCGATCGCGAGGACGCTCTTCCCTTTCGAAAGCTCTCTCAACGACTTGCCCGCACTAGCAGAAATCGTGCCTGCACTGGTTTCCGGGAGGGCCTCAGTCATCACCTCAGGATGGAAGGCCGCAACCGTGGCAAGTGCCGATTTGGCGGTCGCGATCGTGGACAATCCTGCGCCTGCGCGCAGAGCCGCCATTCCTGCCATCGCTACCGATCCCGCTTTACCAACGGACCCGCCAATCACGAGAACGTGTCCATACTTTCCCTTGTTCGATTCAGCCGGACGCGGCCCGAGCGCAAAAGCAAAATCTCGCGGGGTGATCACATTCAGTGCCAGGGATGACTTGATCACCTCGTCGGGGGATCCAATTTCGGCGATGCGTGTCGGGCCTCTTGTGAGCATGCTGAACACGTGCGCTGGCCGGGGTGCAGTGAACGTGACGATGGAACTTGCTATCACAATGGTTCCAGTCTGTGTCGTCGTAGCGTCGGCATCTGCGCCTGACGGAATATCGACAGCGACCACCGGCACTCCGCTACTGTTCAGAAATCGAATGGCCTCTTCATACAAGCCACTGATGGGAGGCTTGAAACCGGTGCCGAGGATCGCATCCAAATACAAATCAGCAGCTAGGACGGAACGCACTCGTTCGCTTGCGAATTCCTCTGGAGCACGCACCTGAGTCGCCGTAATCGTAAGCTTCCGGAACATCTCAGCCGCATCGCCGCGCAGCTCCGAAGGATCGGCCAGCAAAACAACTCGGACCGATTTTCCCTTTTCGTGCAACAACCGCGCAGCGACGAACCCATCTCCACCGTTGTTGCCCTTCCCGCAAACAGCAACGATAGTTTTTGCCGAACCGTAAGATGCTAGAACGTGCTCAGCGACAGACTTCCCGGCGTTTTCCATCAGGGTGAGTGATGGAACTCTCTTTTGCACGCTGGTGGCGCGGTCGATCTCCCGCATCTCGGCGGCGGTAACAATTTTCATGGGATTTTGACTCTCATCAGGACGCGGCGGTTTGCTCGAGTTCGCGCAGTTGTGAAGGCTCACCCATGGCGATGAGGTAATCGTCAGCCTCAATCTTCTCATCCGGAGGCGGATTGAAACGCATGGCATCACGTCGCTTGATCGCCAGCACAATCACACCGCGCTCGTGACGGATTCGAGATCCCTCGAGAGTTTTCCCAGCGAACATTGAACCCTGCGTGATGTGGATTTCACCGATTTCCAGGTCCATGCCGAGATGAGTCGTCGCCGTATCGAGAAAGCTGACCACATGCGGGCGCAAAAGTGATTGCGCGATACGTTGACCAGCGAAGGAATAGGGCGAGACTACAGAATCAGCCCCAGCCGTGAGCAGATGTTTCTCGGCGCCGTCCTCGCTAGCGCGCGCGATGATCTTCAGGCGCGGATTCAAAGTTCGCGCTGTCAGCACGATGTAGAGGTTCGTGGCATCTGTAGTCGTAGCCGCGATTAGTCCACGTGCGCGTTCGATCTGCGCCTGACGAAGAGTCTGTTCTTGCGTTGCATCGCCAGCCATCACTAACCAATTTTCGGCAGCAAAACGCTGTCGCTTGGCGTCCGCATTGTCGACCATCACGAACGGTACAGGTTTGCGAGCCAGTTCCCGCGCTACGCTACGTCCTACGCGTCCCATTCCACAGATGATGAAGTGAGAATCCAGACGTCCGATTTCGCGCTCCATGCGCCGCCTTCCGAAGAAGCTTTGCAGCTCGAATTCTAGCAAAGCCTGACTGAGCGCTCCCACGCCCAACAAGAGCAGCGAGACGCCGGCGATGATCACAAAAACATTGAAAACGCGTCCGGCATGAGAGAGCGGATGAACTTCCTGATAGCCAATAGTCGTCAGCGTCGTAACGACCATGTAGAAGCCGTCAAACCACGACCAATGGTCGATGAAGTGATAGCCGGAAGTCCCGATGGCCATCACCAGGAGAAGAAGCGCGCCAATCGTCCGCAGATTCCGAAAGGCTTTCATTTCGGTCGTTGGTCGTCGGGTCGACCACATATTCGCACCGACTATAAAACAAAACGGCCCTCCGCGCTGTGCGGAGGGCCCGAAAATCAGCATTTGCCATCAGTCTTCCGGTTTTCGACCTGCGGCAATCGCCTGCACTCGACTGTGTTTTTGTCCGTAAGTGAAATAGACGACAAGTCCGATCGCCAGCCAGATAACCAATCGCGCCCAGTTCACCCAACCCAGCTTGTACATCATGTATCCGTTCGAAATAACACCGAGGATCGGGACCAGCGGCACCCATGGAGTTCGGAAGGGCCGTGGCTGGCTCGGATTTGTTCGCCGCAGAACCAGCACAGCGATCGACACGATCACGAAGGCCAGAAGGGTTCCGATGTTCACCATCTTTCCGATGTCGTCGATCGGGGTCACGCTGCCAACAATCGCAGCCAAAAGTCCCACAAGAATCGTGTTCTTCCACGGAGTTCGGAACTTCGGATGAACGGCTGCGAAGAATTTCCTGGGCAGCAGTCCATCGTTTGCCATCGAGTACAGGACGCGAGTCTGGCCGAGGAGCATTACCAGCATGACGCTGGTTAATCCTGCAAGCGCGCCGATCGTAATGATGTGTGACGCAGTCGACAAACCGCGATCCAGAAATGCTCGGGCGACGGGGGCTTCGATGTTGATCTGTTGCCAGTGGACCATTCCGGTTAAGACGCCCGCGACGGCGATGTATAAGACGGTACAGATCGCCAGCGACGCGATCATGCCAATCGGCAAGTCGCGCTGCGGATTCTTCGCCTCCTGCGCCGTGGTTGAAACCGCATCGAACCCGATGTACGCGAAGAAAATATAAGCAGCTCCAGCTCCTATGCCGGCGAATCCGTGCGGTGCGTACGAACTCCAGTCGGTTCCCCAATTTGCGGCATTGATATAGCGTGCGCCTAGCGCAATGACGAACAAGACAACCGCGACCTTGACCACGACAATCGTCGCATTGAATCGCGCGCTCTCCTTTATGCCCACGACGAGAATCGTCGTGATGACCAAGGCGATGATAAACGCCGGCAGGTTGAAACCAATCTCCATTCCAAAAAGGTGTGGAGCCCCCAACAACTCGTGCGCGCGCTGAATCAAATCCGGAGACTGCGACGAAACGATCGCGCTTACTTTATCCAGAAAAGCCTGTGATCCAGCAACCAGCGAAGCGTCCGACGCTTGCGCCATTTCCCGCGCCACAACTTTCTCGGCGGTCTTTAGCGCGGTCCAGTGGTCGTACGCCAACCAAAGCGGCATCTTGACATGAAAGATGTTCAGTAACTCAATGAAGTGATTCGACCACCCTGAGGAAACTGTGCTGGCTCCCATGGCATACTCGAGCGTGAGATCCCAGCCGATGATCCAGGCTAGAAGCTCTCCGAGCGTCGCGTATGCGTAGGTATAAGCGCTTCCTGCAAGAGGAATCATCGCCGCAAATTCGGCGTAGCAGAGTCCCGCGAACGCGCAGCCCAATCCCGAAAGTACGAATGATAGGGTGAGGCCCGGACCAGCGTACTGCGCTCCCAAGCCGACCATTACGAATATTCCGGCGCCAATGATTGCGCCCACGCCCAATGCAGTGAGCTGAAAAACTCCCAGCGTCCGTTTTAGACTGTGCTCGCCCGTCTCACGGGCCTCTTCCATCAGCAGGTTCAGTGGCTTGGTTGCCAGCAGATTTGCCATCCGTGTGGATTCTCCTTGGAACTCAGACCGAGGCCTGACTCGACCTGCGCGCCGAACTCCGTGACCATGCGTAGTAGACCGGTATCCCCAACAACACCACAATCAACCCCGGCCAAGTGTACTGTGGCTTGTAGCGCAATAGTACGACATCGATGAATAATGCCATCACAATATAAACGATAGGGAGCACCGGATAGCCTACCGCTCGATAAGGGCGCTTCGCATCTGGATGCGTGCGCCGCAACACAAACAGTCCAACAATTGTCAGGATGTAGAACACGAGTACTGCAAAAATGATGTAGTCGAGAAGCTGCCCGTAACTTCCGGAGATGCATAGAACGCAGGTCCAGACCATCTGCACCATCAGCGAAACTGCCGGCGTCTTGTAAGTGGGATGCAACTTCGAGACGTTGCGGAAGAACAGACCATCTTTCGCCATCGCGTAATAGACGCGAGCCCCGGAAAGTATCAATCCATTCGCGCAGCCGAAGCCGGAGATCATGATGGCCGCAGCCATCAGGTAACCGCCGATCGACCCAAACATCTGCGTCATGACAGCGGTGCCAACCCGATCTTCAGCCGCGTGTGTAATTCCGCGCGCGAGAATCGTCGCCCCACCCTCCACACCTTCCAGCGGCAGCGCACTCAAGTAAATAAAGTTACAGGCAATGTAAAGCGCGATGACCACGCCAGTTCCCAGAGCCAAGGACAGCGGCAAATTCCGGCTAGGATTCTTTACCTCTCCAGCGGTGAAAGTCACGTTGTTCCAGGCGTCCGCCGAGAAGAGAGATCCCACCTGAGCAACCGCAAGGATCGTTAGTGTGCCCACCATCACGATCGGCCCACCGACACCCACCTGAACCGCGTGCTGCGCACCGAGTCCCGCGTTGTGCCAGAAATTGGCGCCGAAATTCGCGGCGATTGCCTGCGGGTTGCGCCCGAACGCGAAGCCAAACGCGGCTAACCCTAGAAGCGCCGAGACTTTCGCAGCCGTGAACACATTCTGGATTGCAGCTCCCGTTTTCAAACCGAAAATGTTGACGATCGACAGAAAGATCACGAGCAAGATCGCCATCAGGTTCTGCGTGTTGATTCCGACGTCCATATTTCCCAACACCATCGGACCAATACGAATCGGCGGAACTTTCCACAAATGCAGCAGCCAGTTCGTGGAGGAGATGGAAGGAAGAAAGACGCCAAGGAATTTGCCGAAGGCAACACCCACTGCTGCGATCGTTCCAGTCTGAATCACCAGGAACAGCGTCCATCCATAAAGAAAGCCCCAGAGTGGGCCGAGGGATTCCCGCAGATAGACATACTGACCGCCCGCTCGTGGCATCATGGCAGCTAGTTCGCCATAACTGAGCGCGGCCACGATCGTCATGAAGCCCGCTATGGCCCATGCTCCAATCAGCAACGCCGGGGAACCCGCTTCGCGTCCGATCTCTGCTGATACGATGAAGATGCCCGAGCCAATCATCGAGCCCATCACCAGCATCGTGGCACTCGTCAGGCCAAGGCCCTGAACAAGTTCCTTATCCTGATGACTGTGAATCTCCCAATCGCTGCCAGCGGCTTGCGTCGTAGTGGGTGTGCTCAGGCTTGCCTCCGAAGGTATAGCGACGGCGTCCCGCCGGCGATCACGAGGACGACTCCACCTCGCCGCCAGCCAGTAATCAAAAGGTCAAGTGACTTTACCTCAATATACGGAAAAATTCTTCTGCTGATTTGCGGGGATCCCGTAACAGATCGGATATCACAGCAACCGAATCGGCACCGGCTTCCAGGACTGACGCGGCATTCTCTCGAGTGATGCCACCGATCGCCACCAAAGGCTTGCGTGTCAAAGACCGGGCTCGGCGCACACCCTCGAGACCTACGACTGGATCGGGCTTCTCCTTACTGGAAGTGTTGAATACGGGGCCAATCGCCAGGTAGTCCGCCGAAGTGAAATCAGCGTCGCCAAGTTGCTCAGGATTGTGAGTCGAGACGCCAAGCCACCGCTCCGGTCCGATGATGCTGCGGACAGATGCGGGTGACAGATCGTCCTGTCCCACGTGCACGCCGTCAAACTCAGCGGCCAGACACAGGTCGGAACGGTCGTTCATGACCAATCTCACCGTGTTGCCAAGCTGTTTCTTGAGCTGACGCGCCTGTTCCAACATCACGCGAGCATTGCCGGACTTGTTACGGTACTGGAGGAGAGTACAGCCAGCAGCGACTAGTTCATTCGCCGCACTGAGTGTGTCGGGAAATAAAGCGGTATCAAGAATCGCGTAAAGTCGCGGCAGCCAAATCATAAGGGGTCGAGCTGGCAAGATTCATGTAGCCCCGGACGCATTCGTCCGGGGTGAGCGAAGCGAATGTTCACTCGCAGATTCCGGCCCGCTACGGAGAGGCGGACGAGGGCGTCCGCCCCACACGAACGTTCTTTCTAAGTGTGCTTCCCGCTTTTCCCGTTCTTCGTCAGGAATCGCTCGATGAAACCCGTATCGAAGTTCCCCGCGCGGAAATCCTCGTCCGCCAGAATCTTCCGGTGTAACGGGATCGTCGTGTACACACCTTCGACGATGAACATTTCCAGAGCCCGCGACATCCGCGATATCGCTTCGTTCCGGTCCTTGCCGCGGACAATCAGCTTGGCGATCAGTGAATCGTAATAAGGTGGAATGACTCCCTCAGCATAGGCGGCTGTGTCCACCCGTACACCCGTACCGCCGGGAGGATGGAAGGTAGTGATTTTTCCTGCCGACGGTGTGAACTTCTCTGGATGCTCGGCATTTATTCGGCACTCGATGGAATGGCCGCGATGCACGATCGGGCCGAGCAGCACGTCGCTCATCTTCGCGCCGGCCGCGATCATGATCTGACTTTTCACCAAGTCGACATCCGTGACCATCTCCGTCACCGGGTGCTCCACCTGGATGCGAGTGTTCATCTCGATGAAGTGCAGGCGGCGGTCCTGATCCATCAAAAACTCGATCGTCCCTGCATTCCAATATCCGATCGCGGCCAGCGACTTGCACAATACGTCGCCGATCTGCTGGCGTAGTTCCGGCGTGACCTGGGTCGAAGGCGACTCTTCGAGCAGTTTCTGATGTCGCCGCTGAATCGAGCACTCGCGTTCGCCCAAACTCACTACGCTCCCATGTTCATCGGCCAAGACCTGAAACTCAATGTGCCGGGGATGCTCCACATACTTCTCCATGTAGAGATCACCATTTCCGAATGCTCCAGCGGCTTCCGATTGCGCGGCTTTGTACAATCCGGGCAGTTCTTCTTCATTCCGGACAATGCGCATGCCGCGGCCACCGCCGCCGGCAGATGCTTTCATGATGACTGGGAATCCAACCTGTCGGGCCCACTCGATCGCCTCGCCATCAGACGCGATGATTCCGTCGGATCCAGGCAAGATTGGTACGCCCGCCTGTTTCATCGCTGTCCGCGCTTTCTCTTTCTCGCCCATCAGGCGAGTCACTTCCGGCCGCGGCCCGATGAACTTGATTCCGCTCATCTCGCACACTTCCGCGAAATTTGCGTTTTCCGCCAGCAATCCGTACCCGGGATGTATTGCCTCTACGTTGGCGATCTCGGCAGCGCTGATTACGGCCGGGATATTCAGGTAGCTCAGCGCCAGTTGCGGCGGCCCGATGCAAATGGCCTCATCGGCAAACCGGACGGGAAGTGAATTGCGGTCAGCTTCGCTGTAAATCGCGACCGTGCGGATTCCCAGTTCCTTGCACGCGCATATGACGCGCAGTGCAATCTCGCCGCGATTTGCAATCAGGATCTTCTTAAACATGAACTCGTCGATCTCTCTTGTCTGGTCGGTTCGCGTGTCGTCCGCGGACTCAGGACAGCTAGCGCTCACTTCTCGATAGGCACAAAAAGGCGCGCATATAGCGCGCCAGGGAACCTCATCTTCACTTCTTCGGCCTTATCACGAACAATTCTTGACCGTACTCGATCGGCTGGCCGTTCGAAGCAAGTTTCTTGAGAACTTCGCCCGCTACGTCCGATTCGATCTCGTTTAACAGTTTCATGGCCTCGACAATGCACAATACCTGTCCGACTTCGACCATATCCCCCGGCTTTACGAATGGAGGAGCGCCAGGCGAAGGTGCTTCATAAAAAGTCCCGACGATCGGAGACTTCACGCTGTGCAGATTCTCTTCAGGCTCAGGAGCTGCAGCAGGTGGGGGCGCCGTCGCGGCTGGCGCACTCGTCTGAGGCGCTCCGATTTCCGTTACGGGTGCGGCCACTGGGGGCATCGCGAAGAAGCGCGGCTCTCCGTGTGAATGGACAACAGTGTGCTCGCCGGCGCGCTTGATCTTTACTTTGACATCGCCGCGTTCCAGTTCGAACTCGGCAATATCCTTCTCGATTAAAAACTCGATTAATTCTTTTAGCTCTTTTTGATTCATTCTGATCTTCGGACTGACGTTCGGCGGACCGCTTTTGGTCTTGCCGTGCACCGCTCCGGTACGCGAAGAAGCCGGGCATAGAGACTTGCCCGGCTGTATTTAGTAATGAAGACTAAACTGCTAAAAAATCCTTGCTGGTAGGTGTTAAGACCTCACAACCGTTGGCCGTCACCGCCACCATGTCCTCAATTCTGATGCCCCATTTGCCGGGGAAGTATACGCCCGGCTCAATCGTGATGACCATGCCTGGCTGCAGAACTTCAGGCTGCTGGTCGGCAACTCTAGGAGGCTCATGAATTTCCAGCCCGACTCCATGCCCGGTGGAATGCGTAAAGTACCGTGCCAAACCGGCCTTTCTCAGTACCTTACGGGCTGCTGCATCCACTTCACCCGCCGTCACACCAGATCGCACAGTGCTGACCGCAGCTTGCTGCGCCTCGAGCACTGATTCATACGCGTCTCGGGCGTCCCTCGGCACAGACCCCACCCACACAGTTCGAGTTTGGTCTGAACAATAACCTGAAAGTATAACACCGAAGTCACAGACGACGAATCCGTGCCCCGCTACCTTATGTTCAGACGCTCGCCCATGAGGCAGTGCCGACCGTGCGCCCGAAGCAATAATGGTCGGGAACGACATCTGCTCAGCCCCTGATCGCCGAGCCGCCAATTCCATTTCTGCCGCGACCTCCACCTCGCTCACTCCGGGACGCAATACTTGAACGGCGCGATCGAAAATTTTCGCTCCTAAGTTAACGGCTGCGCGGATCAGTTGAAGTTCGTCGTCATCCTTCATCATGCGGGCGCGCTCAACTATGGGAGGCGAGTCTTTCAGGGCGATGCCCGGCGGCCGCAACTTCGCAAACCTCTTCTTCTCGGCGACGGTAAAGTGTTCGGCTTCAATTCCGATCGTCCAGTCACGCTTGCGGCGGCGTTGCGCAAGTAGATCCGCCAAGGCCTGAATAGACGACTTCGGCGCGATGACGACCTTTGCGCACTTCACCTCTTCGTGAGCCTGCGTCTGATATCGAGAGTCGGTGAAGAACATACTGCCTGCTTCTTCTACAAGCAGCAGACCGGCGCTCCCGGTAAATCCGCACAGATATCGAATGTTGGGGAGATGGCTGATCAGCAGTGCATCAAATCTTGTATTGACGAGATGCTGCCGCAGCTTTTTCTGACGAGCCTGAAAGTTCATTCAAGCTGAGTTTAGCAGGAGGGATTGTCCGAGCGCCGCGTACCGATTGAAAGGCAACCCTTCAGACGCCTCGGATGAACCCAATAATGCGATTGGCTCAGGATCGACGACTTCCCGCGGAAAGAGTCCTAGAATGACTGGAAGTACGTCGTGTTCGGGTTTACGGGTGACCTCCAATGTCTCGACCAAGAATCTCCTTTCCCGTGCGCAAGAGATTAGTTTCTGCCCGCGTAGGGCGAATGGCAACGCTCGATGCCCAACACCGTCCTCACCTCGTCCCCATCTGCTTCGCCTACGACGGATCGGTTTTCTACACCGCCGTTGATCGCAAACCAAAAAAGGTCGCGCCCACCCGCTTAGCCCGCTTGAAGAACATCAGGGGTACACCGCAGGTGTCCTTACTAATCGACGAATACAACGATAACGATTGGACACACCTTTGGTACGTAATGGTGAGAGGCGGGGCAAAACTGATTTCCTCTCAAACAGAGCGCAAACATGCACTTAGCCTTTTGAGGAAAAAGTATCGGCAGTACGCAGCCGGCATGCTCCCCGACGACGCGCCGATCGTGTGCATTCGTCCCCAGAAAGTAATAGCCTGGGGCAAAATCTAGCTTGGATCAGTTTTTTTCGTTTCGCTTACGCGCTCATCGTCCCTTGCATTTGATCGAGCAAACTCAGCCAACGCTCCAGCGACTGCCCTCCAGGACCGAACGCCGGATCAAAGAACACTTCACTGACGCCAATTTTCGAACAGCTGCTCACGTCTTCGCGGATTTGGTCGAGCGTACCGGAGAAAATTCCCCTGTCCGCGCCCAAGGGCTTGTCCGTGATCTGCATGATCGCCCGCACGATCGTGACCAGTGTTGACGGATCGCGTCCCGCGTCCTTTGCCATTTGTTTAATTCCCTCAAACATCTGCGCCATTCCCGCCACCGGGATGAGAACCGGATTCCATCCGTCCGCTACAGTGGCCAGCCGTTTGAGTGCGGCTGGAGCGAATGCCGCCAGATAGATCGGAGGGTGCGGTTTCTGCACCGGCTTGGGATAAATGTAGGATTTCGGGATCTGATAGAAGTTTCCGCGAAACTCCACCGGATTCGTGCTCCATATCGCTTTTAGCACTTGTATGAATTCATCCGCCATCGCGCCGCGCTTCTTCATGTCGGCTCCCGTGGCATCCATTTCATCTTTGGACCAGCCGAGACCCAATCCCACGCGCAGCCTGCCGTTAGAAAGAAAGTCGATGGTGCTGAGGCGGCGCGCCAGCATAACGGGGTTGTAGTAGGGAATGTCGAGCACGCTAGTCCCTAGATTGATTTTCTTTGTCTGGGAAGCCACGAAAGTGAGCGCATCGAGTGGATCCAGAGAGTGCTTGTACTCTTCCGGCAGCGAGCCGTCCGGCGTGGCGGGATACGGCGACTGTGGCTTCACCGGATACAGAAGCCGTTCGATCGTCCACAAGCTGTGATATCCGAGCGCCTCCGCTCGCTGCGCAATTGTAGAGAGCGCCTCTGCAGTGGCGATAGGTCCTATATTTGGAAGCGCAAAACCAATCTTCATCGCCAACCCCTCCCGCAAAATGAGTTGGCGCGTATTTTACATCAGGATTTCAACCTCGAAGCGGACGGACTGGCACTGATTTGCCGACCAAAAACAAACGCCGGTCTGGTATTTCTCCAGACCGGCGGGAAAACTCTTCGAACCACGCTGCTATGTCTGAATGATGCGCGGCGTGATGAAGAAAATCAGTTCCTGGTTCGAGGTGTTGACCTGCGTGTGCTTGAACAGGTTTCCTAGTATCGGCAGGTTGCCTAGCAACGGAACCTGTGTGATGTTGATCGAGTTCTGCGTCTGGATCACGCCACCGATCACCACCGTCCCGCCGTCGGTCACCAGAACCTGCGTGGTGGCCTGCTGCGTGATCAGTTCCGGGTTGCCTTGGACTTCCTGGCCGAAGTTCGGCGTGGTGTTTTCCACGTCAACGTTCAGGAAGATCGTGTTCTCTGACGTGATCTGCGGAGTTACCGTCAACCGCAGGAAAGCGTCAACGTAGGTCACGGTCGGGGGACCACCCAACTGAGCCTGCGTCACGATCGGCACGCGTACGCCCTGTTTCACGAGCGCTTGAATGTTGTTCTGAGTGACGACTCGCGGACGCGAAAGCACTTTCAGCAAGCCGCGTGACTCTGCCATCGAGAGCACCGCATCGATACGCACGGTGTTGCTGGCGTTCACCAGCGTCAAACCGCTGGTTGGAGCCGTTGAGCCCAGGTTCGAGAACAACGGAATCGACGAACCGCCTGTGGAACCGCCGCTGCCCGGTACTGTGATGTAGCCGGGGTTCAGGCCGTTAACCGTCGTCGGAGAAGAACCGGCGCCTGCGTTGCCGCCGATCGCGCTGTGGCCGTTGCCCCAGCCGAATCCAAGCTGCGTGCCGATGTCCCGTGCGAACTGACGGGTGGCAGCGACTACGCGCGCTTCGATTTCAACTTCCTGCGTCTTGCGATCGAGCTGCGTGAGCAGCCGGTCGATGGTCGGAATCGTTTTTGGAATGTCGTTGATGATGACGGCGTTGGTGCGATCGTCAGCCACCACATCGCCGCGCTGCGACAAGAACTTCTTCACAGTGACGATGACGTCTTTCGCCTTGGCGTAGCTGAGGAAACGCGTGACGGAAACTTTTTCCACCGCCAGCGATTCAGATTCGATCTGCGCCCGGCGTGAATCTGCTTCGTGCTTCAAGGTCTCGACGGTCGCGATTCGCAGGACGTTGCCTTCGAGTTCGCGAGCCAGGTCGTTGTTCTTGAGCACGATGTCGAGTGCCTGATCCCACGGCACATCATCGAGCACAACCGTCAGGGTTCCATGAACGGTTGGATCGAGCACGACGTTCAGTCCGCTGATCTCGTGAATGAGGCGGAAGAAATCTTTGAGGTCGACGTCTTTCAGGTTGACCGAGATCGGTTCACCCGTGTACTTCGGTCCCGTGGGCGAGCTCTGCTGTCCAGCCTGAGCCTTCTGCTCGGCCGCTAGGTTGACGGCGGGCTGAATGGCAGGAGCTGGATTCTGTGCCTGGGCTGCGTGGGCGCTGACTTCGACCAGCTCCGCCGCAGTTTTATCCGAAAATCGTGCGGCAGCTTCCTGCGCGCGCACCGTGGGCTCTTCCGCAGGTGCGGCGTTCTTCACGTCATTCTTGGCCTTGTAAGAAGGTTCGACGAAGACGAAGTCGGTCGGCGATGACGGCTCTTTCGCAGCAGCCGAGGAGGTCGCCTCTGACTTCACGGGAGCGGAGTTGACCGCAATCGTCTTGGCCTCTGGTGCGACGGACTTGGCGTGCAAGGTCAGCACCAGTTTGCCGGCGGGACCAGGCGTCAAATCGTAGGCGCAAGCCTTTTCCAGATCGACGACGATACGCGTCGCCTGGGCAGCGGAGCCGATGCGGACATCTTTGACTCCAGCCGCACCGACAGCGATGTTTTTCTGTCCGGTGGCCATTACGGTCCCCGGCAGATCCACCACCACGCGGGCGGGTGAGTTCAGCGTGCTGAGCTTCGGAGCCAGTTGCCCCTTGGAGCTCATCTCAACGCGGATGTTGTCCGCGTCTTGAACTACGTTGACTCGATCGAGCTGGCTTGGTGTCTGAGCGCTGGCGCCCGCCACCAAGAGCAACGATACGAACATGGATAAATGTTGCTTTCGCATTTCGCCTCTCCCCAACCGCGGGCCCTGGCCCGCGCGTCCTTCTCCAACTTGATTTCGGCGGCCCCGTATCCGGAGTCTGCCGTCCTGCTTAAACCGCGGGCGTAAGAATCTTCTTCACGACTTCCCGGGTGAACGTCTTGCCCAGTTTGTCCTGAAGCGTTTCCTGGAACGTTACTGAATCGCCCGTGATCTTCACGACGTAGCCGTTAAACACGGGGTCGTTCTCGCGCAAAAAGTAAGCTTTATTTAGGTTGTTCGTTACGACTGCGATAAATCCGGTATCAGACTTCACGACACCGCGAACATTGATAGCACCGATCTCCAGGCACTTCTTTCCCGTTGAGCAACCCGAACCGTTCTGCTGCACGACCGGACTGAAGAACGGATCACGTTTCCCGTTCATCGCCCACTTCTTTTCTTCGGGCTTCTTCTCTTCGGGCTTGGAGGTCTTGGCAACTTCTACCTTGGCCGGAACCGCTACCGGGGCGCTCGCCGCAGCAGGCTTCGCTGCAACCACCGTCTTGACCGGTTGCTGCTTCGGTTCTGCCTTGGCAGTTACCGCAGCGGGCTTCTCATCCGAAGCCTTCGCCACCGCTAGAACTTTCGGTGCTGAAACTGTTTTGGTGGCCACCGGCTGCGCCGCTGGCGTCTGAGCCTTGGCTACCGGCGCAGGAGTTTTCGCGGCGGGCGCTGCAACGCTCTTCGCAACAACTTCCTGCGCATGCAGCGTCAGCACGAGTTTCCCATCAGCACTCGGCGCGATCTCGTAGGCCAGAGCTTTGTCGAGATCCACGACAACGCTGGTCGTCGGAGGCGTCTTGCCGTCCATGCCGATGCGAATACCTTTCACTCCGCCGTTGCCAACCGCAATCTTGTTCTGCGAGCTGGCGACAACAGTCTCAGGCAGTTCCACAACGACGCGGGCAGGCGAGCTGAGCTTGCTGACCCGTGGCTTCACGGATTGGCTCGAACTCATCTCGATCTGGATGCTGTCTCCATCAGGAACCACGGTCACGCGCTTGAGCTGGTTGTGCTCAGCTGAGCTTGTCGCCGGCTTCGCTTCCGCAGCGGAACCCGGGATGACCGCGGCCTTGATTGCAGGAGCCGGGGATCCAGGAGCTGGCTTGCTGAGGGCCGGCTTCTTCGGATCCGGCGTGCCCGCCGCATCGAGTGCCTTGTTGGAGTCAATTTCCTGCTTTTGCTGCAGCGATTTTGCAATGCTGCGCGCCTGATCGATGGCGTCGGTGTTCTGTGCCACAGCCTGCGTGGCCGCAGTTCCACCCACCACCACCGCTATTGCCAGAATGCCTGTTGTCAGCTTCATATCTGTCCTCACTTCGCCGCCGGCGTTCCGGGTTTAACTCCGGGGCCTGCCGCGGGAGGTGTCAAGTCGTGGCTGAAGTACGTGGTCGCAGTAAAAGAAGCGACTACGCTCTCGTTCGGTGCGTACTGATACGTATGCTTGGTCTTGGCTCCGCTCGGATTCTTGCTCGTCGATACCAGCAGATTGCTGACGTTCACGATCCGCTCGAGCTTGCTCACCCGATCAAAGAAGCCCAGCATCGAGTAATACGGGCCGTCGAGTTCCATTTCGAAGGGAACTTCGGTGTAGTACTGCTGCTGCTTAATGTCCTTGGCGGAGTAGCGGCGTAGTTCGATGCCCGCCTTCTGCGCCTCGGCATCCAGCATGGTGATGAACCCATCGACCTTCTTCTCGTCGGGAACGATGCGCTGCTCGATTTCGAGCTGCTGCTTGAGTTCGGCGAGCTGCTGCTCAATCTGCTTCAGCTTCGGCCGATAGGACTCAAGCTCGTTGTTTTCCCGGATCTTGTCTTCGAGAGAATGCTGTGCCGCCGCATTCTTCTCATCCTGGCTCTTGAACACGGTGAAATACAGAGCCCCGGTTACAATCGCTCCCCCGAGGATCACCGCACCCCACTGCTTAACGCCTGACAGTTCGCTAAAGTTCGCCATAGGTCCGCCTCTACGACTTTCCCTTCTCGCAGGTCAGGGTGAACTGGAACGCCTGCATGTCCTTAATCTGGTCGTCCTGGAACGTTTCCTTCACTTCGACTGCCCGGAAATATCCGGTCTTCTGAAGATTGGCAATCAGGTTCGCCACCGCGTCCGCGCTTAGTGCAGTGCCTTCCAGGTTCACCGACGCTCCGGTATCGTCCATCTTGCTGAGCCAGACGGCTTCGGTGCTGTTCACCGTTTCGCCCAGCATGGCCAAAAGGTTGACCGGTCCGGTCTGACTCTGGCGCAACCCGTCAATCACGTCGACGCGCCGCTTGTAATTGTTGGCCTGTGTCTGCCGCTCGAGGAACTTGGCTTTCACATCCGCCAATTCCCGGTTCTTCTTGACGGCCTCATCCATCTTGGCGGCAATCGCCTTTCCCTGATGGTCAAGCCGGTACCAGTAGCCCAGGTTGAGCAATCCCGCGAGGACGACTACAACCAGGATTTTCAGTTTGGGCGACCCCATATCGCCCATTTCCATCGTGGGCATCGACGGGCCACCGCCGCCACCGCGTTTGCCCTTCCCTTTAGCTATTTCGAGCAGGTTGATTTTGATCATAGGGATTCAAAGCTCCTCAGGGCCAAGCCCACCGCGACTGCCATCTGCCCGGGGTTCTGCTCCACCAGCTCCGCTCCGTGTCCTTCGACCGGAGGCGTCACTCGCTGGAACGGATTCAACAGCTCCACCGGCATTGAGAACTCCTGCCGCAATGCTTCCATCAGGCCCGGCACCTTCGACGATCCGCCTGCCAGGTAGATCTTCTCGATGTGCTCGCCCGCCGCGCTGGCCCGGAAGAAGTCAAACGTCTTCTGAATTTCCAGCACGATTATTTCTGTCACCTGCTGCAGAATCGGCTGCTTCGCGTCTTCGCTCACCGTGCCGACCTTGTTGCCCAGCTTCAACGACTCTGCGTCTTCAAAGCTGAGATCCAGTTCCTTCTGCAGCGAATCGGTGTACTGATGTCCGCCTACGCTGACGTCACGAGGGAACAACGGCGTCGTGCCCTTCACGATGTTGATGTTCATGACGCTGGCGCCCAGGTTCAACAGTGCCACCACCTGGCCCGGGGCCGGCTGGTAGTTGTACTCGTAACAGTTCTGCAGAGCCAACGCATCGATGTCGACAATAGCCGGGGTACGTCCGGCCATCGAGAGTACGTTGGTGTAGTTCAGAATCTTGTCCTTCTTGACGGCAACGAGGAGCACGTCCATCTGCGGAGTGCCCACTTCGTCGGAAAGAATCTGGTAGTCGAGGCTGACATCGGCCAGATCGAACGGGATATGCTGCGCCGCTTCTTTCTCGATGGTGTCGGCCAATTCCTGGTCGCTCATCGAGGGCAGCGATATCTTCTTCACGATCACCGAGTGTCCGCTGACGGCGGTGGCCACGGCCTTGGTCTTGATCTGGTTATCGAGGAACAGTTTCGAGATCGCGCTCGATACCGTGCCCGAGTCCACAATCATCGAATCGACAACGATGTCCGATGAGAGCGGTTCCAGACCGAGGTGCGCGACTTCAATCTGCCCACCCTTTTTCTTCAGCTCCACTGCCTTAATGCTCGAGGAGCCCACATCCAGGCCAACAATGGACTTCGATCCGAATCCAAACATGTGCCCACCTTTTTGTGTGGCGCGGACATTCTGCCCGCGACGTTTTAACCCTCCGGCCTCTCAGCCGGATTTGCTGAAAGCTCTTACTGCGACCCGGCCGCTTTCGCTTTCTTCTTGGCAGCCGGTTCCATCTCGCTCGACTTCTCTTCCATCCACTGGTCCAACCGTGACTTCTTGAAGCGCCAACGATTGCCCAGCTTGAATGCGGGAATCTTCTGTTCGCCAACGTACTTGTACAAAGTGTCCGGACTCACGCCCAGATACTGCGACGCCTGGCGAATATTCATTACTTCTCGCGAGTCGGCCATGTTTCCCTTGTTCGCTCCCTATGCGCTTTCTCCCCGTCCAGTTCCCCGGGCAGGGGTCTTGCTTCAGGAGACTTCCTCACCCTCAATATCGGCTCCGAGGGCTTTCGGTGTCCCGAGCATATATCAGCCCCCCTTGGCCAAGGGTCGAAGCGGATTTCCGCGTTTTGCTGGGTTTCTTACCTGTTTTCTAGAATTGGGGCAGGTGGGTCGCTTGGCTGTAATCTATATATGGTGGCTACAGCAAGCTACGACACTATTAGAAGTATGACGCTCTGAGGGGTGCCGGAGAGGTCCCGAATCCGGTAACTGAAGTACTAGGCACGGTACGGAGGTGCTATATCGGCAGCCCAAGCTACTGAATACGAGGGTCTTACTCAAGGAGTACTTTAGCTTGTCAGCTGCCGATCGAGGTTGGTTTCTTCTAATCTTCCTTGCTCTTGGCCGCGTCGCCTACTTTGGCTGGAGCGCTACCCGTAAAGTTTGCAGTCGCGGAGTCGACGTCCACCTCAGTCACCGTCGCTGTGCCCATGCTGTTCGTGATTGTCTTGATCACTTTGCCTGTCGACGGATCCTTTACAGTGCGCACGGGACGGCTGACATCGACGACATCGCCCACCTGCACGCCTGAGCTTCGTCCAACGTTGATGATGATCGTGTTTCCGCTCACGTCGGCGACGATTCCCGAGAACTGGGCTTTGCGCGTCGGGATGGCATCAGCCTTTTGGTCAAGTTGCGTTGCCATTTGTACAACGGCCTGATGAACCGCCTCACCCAGGATGGTCTCACCGAAATTCTTGCTGGTCATATCGGTGCCCGCTCCGGCCGCGTTCCCACCTCCTCCGCCTGCTCCCACGAGAGAAGTTCCCTTTCGAGTGGACGTACCGCTTCCGGTTATAGCTGCGAGAATTTCACCCGTGGATGTGTCGACCATGCGCGCGGTGATGCCCACCACCGCCTTGGCTTCGCGCTTTTGCAGTCCGCCAATTCCGAACTTGCTCGTCACCCCGCCAACAGCGCCTCCGCCATATGTTTTGTTCTGATCGTCACGCCCAAATTGCGTGATGCTGCCCATGACAACTGCATCGACGCCGAGAACTTTCCCGATTTTGGCGGCAGTTGCGGCGTCTACGCGGTCACTGTTCCCAAAATTTTGCTCGCCAAGAATCTTGTCGATGGCGTTGCGCTCGATCATCGAATATTTGCCGTCGGTGACCAACTGTTGCACCAGCAGGTCAGAGATGCCCTTGCCAACGTCCACATTCGTTCCGAACATCCCTGAAACCTGGGACTGTACCGTTCCGTAGTCGAAGTTGAGAACGGCTACACGCTTTTTCTTCTGCGCGGCAGCGGCAGGAACCAGCACCGCACACACAACTACCATCAGAACTGCTTCGGACCAGAAATTCTTACGCATGGAATGCCCCCATCTCCAAGCACAATGAATCATTGCGTCAGGCGCAAAAAACCTGCGCCGAAAGAGTATCGTCCACAATCTGCTTGGTCAAGGCCTTCGCATCACCTGAGAAGCCCTTCTCCAGTCCAGTTTCGCGCCGGGAATGCTCTTACTTGTCACTTTTTGCCTTCCCCTTCCTTACGCTACTCTGGGGGTCGGAGGACCTTTGCGCTACCTCGATCGCCTACAGCCATTTGCCCTTCTCGTCTTGCGCCTGGTTTTGGGTACCATCATGGTGGCTCATGGCTACCACAAGGTATTCGGAGGCCTGCATCACCATGCGCAAACGGTCGCCAATCTCGGATTTCCCGCCTGGATGGGGTACGTGTCCGCTTTCGCCGAATTCCTTGGCGGTTTGCTGGTTCTTGTCGGGCTCTTTACCCGCGCAGCCGCATTTGCGATCGTCATCGACCTGCTGGTCGCAATCTGGAAGGTTCACTGGAACAATGGCCTGATTGGATCCCCCGATCACCCAGGGATTGAGTTTCCGATGGCTGCAGCCGCCATCGCATTCGCGCTGATTTTCTTTGGCGGAGGAGCCATCGCTATCGATCACGTGCTCCGTGGCGGAGGAACGGGCGCCTCATCACGGAAGTAAAGTTACGTATCACCTCGGCGACGGGAACAACTTATCTCGTCGAATTGTGTTTGAATGAGGCTCTCTCATGATGCACGGTGAGTACCATTTGACCTCGACATTGGCCCGCGCAATTTGAATTCTCGGGCTATGGAAACTATGATCGAGACTTGCCATGCATCTGCATCCAAATGGTTTGCGGTCGCATCCTAACCGCAATAACAGGAATTTTCAGGAGGTTCCCTTGAGAAAGTTCGCCTTCCTAGCCGCCATCTTCACATTTCTCTCTCTCGCGAATTTTGCGTCAGCGCAACAGGCCGACGCAATGATCGGATTCGGAACCGCTGTGTCGCCCGGAGCCGCCAGTTGCGGCTCGCCCAACTTTCTGAACTTTGTTTGCCCCGAGCGGGGCGGCCTCTACACCAACATCAGCGCCGATGTGATCTTCCACCGCCGGCTCGGCGTCGGCTTCGATGCTGCTTGGAGAACACGCGCCGGTGACTTCGGCGGACTAGGTCAAGCCTATCGCCCGATCCTTTTCGATTTCAACGGCGTCTACCAGCCCAAGTTGAGCAAGAAAGTCGGAGCTGATTTGATGGCCGGCATCGGATGGCAGAGCACTCGCTTCTACGCCTTTCAGCCCACCAGCAACTGCGTTTTCTTCGGAGCTTGCTACACCAGTGCCAACCACTTTCTCGTGGATGTGGGAGCGGGCGTGCGCTACTACTTTTTTGGTCACGTCTTTATCCGGCCCGAAGCGCACTATTACCACGTTCTGAACAACACGGACTTCTATAGCTCTGGCAATATACTCAGGCTGGGCGCATCCATCGGGTACACTATCGGTCCGGATTAAATCGCAGCGGAAAAACGCAGCCGAGAAAACTCTCCTGGGGCGGGGTGTTCCAGCTCTCTTGCTCGCCAATGTTAGTTGCCAGCGCTTGTTTTCAACTGCTTAGTCGGAACCGATCACGCTCTTAGGGGGACGGATTGAGAAGGTTCGTAGCTTGCGCGTTCGCATGCGCTTTTGTCGTAATTGCCACCTTCGCACGGGCTCAGGAAGTCGATATCGCCGTTGGCGGCAACGCACTCTGGTCCGCGAAGAACCCAACCGCTTCCGTAGGATTTTTGCCTCCTCCTGAAAAAGGAGGAACCTATCCCAGTTTCAGCGTCGAGTACATTTCGGACAATCATTTCGGGATACTGGCCGAGGGGACCTTCCGCTACCGCTACGCGATCTACAACGACTTCCAGACCTATCGCCCGATCCTGTACGACATCAATGGCGTCTACACATCCCGGCTGGCTAAAAAAACCAGGGGCGATTTTATGGCGGGCATTGGCGGGCAGACACTGATTTTCTACAACCAGTTTTATAGCTGTACAGTCCCCACCGGCGGTTGCAGCACTCATCTCAACAGCACCCACTTCCTGGTTCACGCCGGGGTTGGCATCCGGTATAGCGTATGGCGAGGGATTTTCGTCCGGCCTGAGGCTCACTGGTATTTCATTCCCAACAACTTCCAGTTTCACTCCGACAATGTGTTTCGAGTCGGCGCCTCTCTCGGATACACGTTCGGTTCGCGTTAGCCCGAATCCATACCCTCTTCAATCAAAAGAAAAGACGGCAGCGTCGTTCACGCTGCCGTCTCTGTCTCCTGTGCTGGATGCCTCTCAACGCATCGATTCGCAAATCTCCGCTTCGCGTATGGCCGCGTCGAGATGCTCGATCGCTTTCACGCGATGGCCTTCGAAATCATGTGCTGCCTGTTCCAGATGACGCTTGGCGGCGCGCATGGCCTCAAGTCCTTCGTGAATGTGTGGATGCGGAGGCGCTGGAGTCGGTGTAACCGCCGGTGCCGCTGCTACCGCGGGAACAACGGGCAAAGGGGCTTTGGGGCTGGCTGCCGATGCCGGGAAGCCAAGCATCAAAACAAGTGATGCCATGATGAGCAGAGTTAGCAACCCAATCTTGTTCATGTTTCCTCCTCGTCCGACTTCCGGCTCGGACGCAGCCGGTCAGATTGTGCTTGTCACGGACATCGCCCCATTGCCCGAACGCCTCGCGACACTGGCTCAGTATAGCCGCCGGGACTTTGACAGAACTCTCAACAAAGGTTACTCGCGAGATGCCTTGCCGGCCTCCCGCCGCCTGCGCCACCAGATCACCGCGATCGCGATAACGGCCGCAACCGCGATGAAAACATCGAACCGTTTGATGTAGACCTCCAGTTCATCCCAATGGCGCCCGAACAGATATCCCGCTGCGGAAATCACACTGACCCAAACCAGCGCCCCCAGAAAATTGAAGACCATGAATTTTTTCCACGGCATTCGCAGAACTCCTGCCAGGGGTCCGGCGATGATCCGCATGCCGAAAACGAAGCGGGCGATGAAGACAGTCGGCGCTCCGTAACGCGCGAACAGTTGCTCGCCTTTTTCCAACGTCGTTTGTCGAATGCGGAAAAACGATTGGTAGCGCGTGAGCAGCGGCCGTCCGCCGTAATATCCGAGAGCGAAGCCCAGGTTGTCTCCAATCGTGGCCGCAATCGTCGCGACGACAATGATCCATGGAAGCCGGAGCTCGTCCTGGGAGTAAGCCAGGAAACTGGCCATCAAGAGGATCGTCTCTCCGGGCGCGGGAATGCCGGCGTTCTCCAGCAGCAAGGCCACGGCAATCGCCCAGTAGCCGTAATGCACCAGCGCATTCCGTAGCAGCTCAAGAATGTAGTGGGTCATGCGAGAACAATCACCGCCGGTGGATGCCGGCATTTCACCGGCTGTGGCGCGAGCGTCTCGCCCGCGTATGCAATTGTCACATTCAATTCGACAGGAACCGTATCAACTCTCGGTTAAACTCCTCCGGACACTCCTCATACGGCAAGTGCCCGACGCCCGGAAAAACAACTTTCTGTACATTCGAAAAATGTCGCGCCAGCGGTTCCATCGACGATACGTATACTGCCGGATCCTTGCTCCCCCACATGAGTAGCGTCGGGATCGATTTCAGCGTCGGCAGTAGAGCTTCCAACTCGCGAAGATCAGAGGTCCAGGTTTTTACGATGCTCAGGGCATGTTCGAACAAACCGGGCATCGCCAGCGGGGCCTGGTATCCTTCCAGACTTCCAACAGGAATCTTGTTGCGATCGCCAAACAAGCGCGCGTGGAAATAGGGATACAACTTCGATGAACGGCTCGTTCCCAGCCCGGCTCGGAACAATTTTGCGCCCACGTTCGACCCGAAAAACGGGGCGAGCCGCTGTCCATGAGCGGAATACGGATTCACGGGGCATACCAGTATCAACCGCCGCAGTCGCAATCCTCCTGCACTTCCAGAAACGCACTCCGCGGCCGCGCACATCGCCACCGCTCCGCCACGCGACGTTCCCAGTAGATCGAGAGTCGAGAGTCCTAACCTTTCAGCAAATTGCAAAACGCGGAGCGCGGTTCCTCGCATCGAGTGATCGATACCTCGCGGCCGATCTGAGAAGCCAGCCCCAAGAAGGTCCGGCGCATACACCGTAGCGAAGGGCGCAAGCGCCGGTATCGTATAGCGCCAGGAGTACGAATAGCCCATCAGACCATGCAAGAGAATCAGCGGCGGTCCAGACCCAGCGCTAAGATACCGCATGCGTGCGCCATTGAAATCCATCCAGCACTCTGTGGCGGATTCTTCCGAAATCGCTGGAATCTCTTGAGTTTTACTCATGGACTTTACAATTCGCCGAAATTCTTCCCGTTTGTGGGACAACTCTTTCCCAGAGGCTGGACTCTATCTAAGTGAAACAACGCCTCTGTCGCTTCACTTTGGGGAGCTTCGTGCTCCCCGTTTTTTGTGATCCCAGCTGCGCCATCGTATTGATTTCACCGGGGCTTAAGCCGCAACTTTCCTCTTTTTCCCCAGCAATTTCTTTAGCACGCGGATCCCCTTATCGATGTGTTTCTCTTCCATGAGAAATGGCGGCAGGAATCTCACCACGGTGTCCTGGGTGCTGTTGAAGAGGACGCCTTCCGCCAGTGCTTCGTCGACAATTGGACGCGCTGGAATCTCCAACTGAATTCCCTGTATGAATCCACGTCCGCGAACGCCGGTCGCGGCAGACTTTTTCTCCACCACCTCTTTGAGTTGCTGCTGAAGGTAGGCGCCGACTTTGTTGACGTTGTCCAGAAGCTTCTCTTCCTCCACGACCGAAAGAAATTCCAGTGCGACACGGCAAGCCAACGGACCGCCGCCAAATGTAGTACCGTGCTGACCCGGAGAAATCGTCGCAAAATCTTGTTTCACGATGAATGCGCCCAGCGGCAGACCGGCAGCAATCGGTTTCGCGATCGCGACGATATCCGGCGTAACTCCAAAACTTTGAAACGCAAACATCGTCCCGGTGCGCCCCAAGCCGCACTGGATCTCGTCGAAGATGAGCGCTGCACGGTGCTGATCAGCCATCGCCCGGCACTCGCGGAGGAACTCCACTGAACATTCGTAGATGCCGCCTTCGCCGAAGATCGGTTCCAGCACGATCGCGCACGTATTCTCATTCACCGCCGCTCGCAGTCCCTCAACGTCGTTCTGCTTCACGAACGTCACATCATCGAGCATCGGCTCGAATCCCTTTCGGTGCTTCTCCTGGCCGGTCAGAGACAGAGCTCCAAAAGTTCGTCCGTGATAAGACCCTTCGAGCGCCACCAGCTTGCTCTTCGCATCGCCTCCGACGCGATGTCCCGCCAGCCGTGCCAGCTTGATCGATCCTTCGATCGCTTCGGTTCCGCTATTTGAGAAAAATGCCCGGTCTAATCCTGAGAGCTTGCACAATTTTTCGGCGAGCGGTCCTTGATACTCGTGGTAGTAGAGATTAGAAACGTGAACCAGCTTCGCCGCCTGGTCGCGTATAGCCTTCACGATCCTCGGATGCGCGTGACCCAACGCGTTCACACCCAGGCCTGAAACAAAATCCAGATATTTCTTGCCGTCAATATCGAAGAGGAAAACACCTTTTCCCCGTTGAAGCACCACGGGATAGCGGTTGTACGTCGTCAACAGAAACTGACGCTCGATTTGAGCGATTTGATCAAAGGTGGTCGATGAAGACGGTGCAGCAGCCACAACAGAAGAATTCATTTGAACCTCCATGGGAAACTTCGATTTTACCGGAAGACAGCGTGGAAGCTCATCCTTGCATTCTGATCGATTTCAATAGCGCGGCTTCGGCAGTGGAGTGCCGGTGTACTATGCGAAAAGCATCGGCAAGCTTCAGGAGTCAGCGTGTGCGTCTAGCCTGGTTCTTATTTGCAATCGTTCTAACGTTACCTTTCCAGAACTCGCAGGCGCAGGCCCCCACTCAACAAGTTCCAACCATTGACGATCAGAACCCGACGCCATCTGCGAAGCCCGATATCGTAGAGATTCCGATCCCAGGCAGTGAGACTCCACCCCGGGTCAGCGAGCCTCCGATTCCTGAGGTGCAGTTCCCAAACTTTGCTTCATGCACAATGGCGGAGCTGCGGCATATGGTTCCGGATCTGGAGCACTTGAAGGCCGCTGATGACCAGGCGGCTTTGATCCCTTTGCTTGAGAAGATTGGAGCCAAGACGGTGGAGGTTGCGGCAAAAACCCCAAACCTCATCTCGCACGAAACCGTTGTCACGGAATTCGGCGGCCTCAAAACTCACAAAGATTATTCGTATCTCGTCGTCCAACATGCGATGGCCCCGGGCTCCAAAGGTTTCGTCCTGTACGAGTATCGAGTCGACGTGGCAACCGGCAAGAAATTCGAGTCTGAGGAATTTGATCAGGACTCCAACGCAAAATCGCTCGCCGCCTCTTCTTCCACATTAGGCTTGCCGTCGCCACGAGATGCCATGCCGGATCTGGATTCCGCTCCGCACGCACAAGGATTTGTGAACGACTGGCTTCATTTCTATCCATCGAATAGACGCGAATCCGATTTTCGCTATCTCGGTCAGCAGAAAATGGACGGACATCACACGCTGGTAGTTGCATTTGCACAGAAGGCTGGCTCGGTCC
The DNA here is from genome assembly GCA_963801895.1 of uncultured Acidobacteriota bacterium. Classification (GTDB taxonomy): domain Bacteria; phylum Acidobacteriota; class Terriglobia; order Terriglobales; family Acidobacteriaceae; genus Sulfotelmatobacter. The sequence goes on from CAWDGM010000001.1 coordinate 724,546, forward strand.
GCTTTCCCAGTCTCGTTCAATTCGAGGACAAGAGATATCCAATCCTTACGCAGGGTATTGCTTGGGTCGACGCATCGGACTTCCGCATCATCCGCCTCCGCACCGACTTACTTTCGGCTCCGCCTCGTGTACCACTGCGACAACTTACCGCTGACATCCACTTCTCGGAGTTTCGCATTGCGGAAGCGTCCTCACCTTTGTGGCTGCCGTACCAGGTCGCGGTCGTCACCAAAGTCGGCACGATCTCGGCCAGCGAAAAACATCACTATTCGGAGTACCGCCTCTTTCGAGCTCACTCCAAAATCAAGCTGACCCCGTAGGGTTCGTGTAGGGACGGACGCATTCGTCCGTCCCGCGGAGCGAAGCGACGCGTGCCACAGCCTGAAAGCTAGGACAGAGTTTTTTCCGTATCGGCAGTCTCATTGAGTCGCACGGGCAGCAACCTCGGACGAATGCGTCCGAGGCTACATAATCGCCCTGCTCGCACGGCGAAAACGAAACTCTAGGCGTGCCCGGCTCGTGTAGGGACGGACGCATTCGTCCGTCCCGCGAAGCAAAGCGACGCGTGCCACAGTCTGAAAGCTAGGACACTTTTTTTTTCGATATCGGCAGGCTCGTTAGAGTCGCACGCCCTCAACCGAGGACGAAATGCGTCCGAGGCCACATATCGCCCGACCTCGCGCGACGAACGAAATCCTAAGGCGTACCAACTCGTGTAGGGACGGACGCATTCGTCCGTCCCGCGGAGCAAAGCGACGCGTGCCACAGTCTGAAAGCTAGGACAGTGTTTCTTTCGGTATCGGCAGTCTCATCAGAGTCGCACGTCATCAACCTCGGACGAATGCGTCCAAGGCGACATATCGCCCGACCTCGCGCGACGAACGAAAACCTAAGGCGTACCAGCTCGTGTAGGGACGGACGCATTCGTCCGTCCCGCGGAGCAAAGCGACGCGTGCCACAGTCTGAAAGCTAGGACAGTGTTTCTTTCGGTATCGGCAGTCTCGTTAGAGTCGTAGCCCTCAACCGAGGACGAAATGCGTCCGAGGCCACATATCGCCCGAACTCGCGCGACGAACGAAACCCTGAGGCGTACCGGCTCGTGTAGGGACGGACGCATTCGTCCGTCCCGCGGAGCGAAGCGACGCGTGCCACAGCCTGAAAGCTAGGACAGTGTTTCTTTCGGTATCAGCAGTCTCATCAGAGTCGCACGTCCTCAACCTCGGACGAATGCGTCCAAGGCGACATATCGCCCGACCTCGCGCGACGAACGAAACTCTAGGCGTACCGGCTCGTGTAGGGACGGACGCATTCGTCCGTCCCGCGGAGCAAAGCGACGCGTGCCACAGTCTGAAATATAGGACAATGTTTCTTTCGGTATCGGCAGTCTCGTTAGAGTCGTACGCCCTCAACCGAGGACGAAAGGCGTCCGAGGCTACATAATCGCCCCTCCTCCCGACCGCGAACCCCGTCATGCACTTCCCGGTATGCCACTTTGATCGGATGATTCTCTAGCAGGTCTTCTTCCGCAAGTTTTCCAGTACATACGTTTCCCGCGGACCGTGTTGTCACAGACAGACCCGTGCACGAAGCGTCACGAACGCGCGGATCAAGGCTGGTGATGTTCACAGAACGGCGTAGTTGCATTCGGCACAAAGTGAATGGTCCCGTCTTTGCCAGCTTCGACGGCGTTACGGGAGGCATGATCCTTGACCTCAGCGAGCAAGGACTGTCGATGCAAACCGTGATCCCGCTTGAGGCTGACAGCCGGCCGGAAAAGCGTCTTCAGCTTCGCCTCGAATTGCCGGACTCCGGTGGACAACTGGAAACAACCGGCTACATCGCGTGGGCAGACGCACTCGGACGTGCCGGAGTTCGCTTCTCCGAGCTACCGGAAGAGGCGCGCCAACGGCTCAACCATTGGCTCGCAATCAACGACAAAGCTCCAAGCCGCAAAGCGCCCAAGCTCACCGTCGACCGTGTTCTGGGCGCCAAGACCCCTGCCGCCGACAATGGCAAAACCAACACCAGGTCGATCACCCTGGAGGCCGAGCCTACCTTGCAACACCCGATCAACCCCTCCCCCGTTTCCACTTCGATTCAATACGAGTTTCAATCTCTCGGCTCCGACTTAAACAGTGGGCTGAAGACCATCAGCGAGCGTGCCCGAACTCTCTTGCGCGGGGGCGGAGCAGCCATCGCACTCGCAGATCGTGGCCCCATGATGTGCCGGGCCAGCGTCGGCAACGGCGGGCCACCGCTCGGCACACATGTCGACATCGACTCGGGATTTTCAGGACAATGTATCCGCACGGGAAGAGCTCTGCGCTGTGACGACGCTTTCACCGACTCGCGCGTGGCTTCCGATATTTGCCGCAAGCTTGGCATCCGGTCCATCGCCGCAGCTCCGATTCGCTATGAGAGAAACGTGGTTGGTCTGGTCGAAGTATTTTCTCCGCACACGTTCGCCTTCGACGAAGGCGACCTCGCCATCCTCGAACGTTTGGCGCAAACGGCATTGTTGATGGTCAGCCAGGCGCAAGTCTTTCGGCGGTCTTAGGAAATTATTCCAGTCAGGCGTAGACACCGACCGTGCCGACGCATCGCGAGCAAAGCTCCCGTGGGGCCGTTCAACGCAGACTGCATGCGTGCCAACAGGAATCGAGACGATCTAATTTAGGGCCCTGCGAGGACACATCGTCTCGCCCGCCCTTGCGAATCCGAACCCTAGATTTTCCGTCAGAACCTCTACTCGTAGCGAAGCGCCGTCATCGGATCGACGCCTACAGCCTTCTTTGCAGGCGCGCAACACGCAACGGTTGCCACCAGGGCAAGAAGTGCGGTCACCGCCAGCAGCAACATCGGATCGCGCGAACTGCCTTCCGCCCAGCGCGCCAACACTTTGCTCAGCGCAAGCGTCAGGACTAATCCGACTGCGATTCCGGAGCCCACACTGGCGGCCGCGGAAGAAAATGCAATCTTCAATACGTGCGTGCGCCCTGCTCCCAAAGCGATGCGAATGCCGAATTCATTCGTCCTCTGCGCCACGGAATAGGAAACCACGCTGTATAGCCCGACCGCCGCCAGCGCCAGTGCGAGCAAGGCAAATATTCCGAACAGCCACGCCACCAGTTGTTCCTGCTCGTACTCCGGCTGGCCGGTGATCCAGTGCTCCAGATCCTGAACCTGTCCATTGATCTGCTGATCAGGATCCACCGAGTTCACCTGCATCCCGATCGAATGCAGCAGCCTGAGCGGCGACATGTCCGATCGAACGAGGATTTGCGTGAACACGCGCATCGATAGCGTGTACGGTACGAAAATTTCCGGCAGAATCGGATTTCTCAGCCCGTCATCCCGTTTGTCTGCGATCACTCCAACGATCTGCAACCACGAATCCGCGCCCGGAGCGGTAGTCACATACGGCAGCGCCTCTTTCATCTCCGGCACTCGTAACGACCGTCCCAAAGCGTCCCCATTCGGAAAGTAGAGTCGCGCCATGGTCTGATTGATCACAACCACATGCGCGGCATTGTGGTTCTCCGACTCGTCCCAGATTCTTCCCTGCGCGGTCGCAATCTTGAGGATGGGAAAATATGCCGGACTCACAAAGTTCACCCGTACCTGCTGATTGTCCCGCCGAACCTGCCCGAGAATCTCAATCCCGGTTTCCCATCCATTCGATGGCGGTGTTGCGTTGCCCGACATTGCCGTCATCGTCGCACCACCCACGCTGCTGGCTTTGCTCTGCAGGGACTCGAAGTATGCGAGCCTCGCCTTCCATGTCGGGTAAGCGCCTTCATGCACCGGAATTCCCACCGACATTACATTGACCGGGTCATATCCGAGCGGAGTGTGAATGAGGTGCAGGAAACCCTGCATTGCGGCCCCGGCTCCAGCCAGCATAAGCAAGGTCAGCGACGCCTGGGCGGCGATCAGCACGCTATGCGTCATCCGGCCCTGCACCAACCCGACAATCTTGCGCGTGCTCGACTGCATGACTTGGCTGACTGCCGGCTTCGACAATTGCAGAGCGGGCCACAACCCGAAAAGAATTCCGGTGAGTAGAGCTACAGTCACGCTGAACACGAGGACCGGAATATTGATCTGAATCGCAGCTTCATGTGGAAAGGAGAACTTGGGCAGGAGGGACACGATCAACGCGAGCGCCCGGTACGCGAACAAGATTCCCAGCCCAGCGCCCGCGAACGAAACTACCAGTGACTCGGTCAGTAGTTGCCGGATGATTCGCGTTCGGCTCGCTCCGATGGCGGTGCGCACAGCCATCTCGTGCGTCCGCGCCGTTCCGCGAGCAAGCAACAAAATGGAAACGTTCCCGCACCCGATGGCCAGCAGAAGTGCTACCGCGCTGAACAGCAGATACAAGGTTCCTCCCAGCCGGTTTACGAAATCGTCATTCAATCCGATCACGTGGAACTGAAAATGATCGGCCGGGAAATGCTTCGGAGACTCCTTGGCGAACTCCTGGATCAGCGGAAACAAGGCCGCGTCCGCCATCGCGTGGCTCACTCCCGGCTTCAACCGGAGCCCCACATAAAAGGATTTCACAGGATCGGGCGTGATCTTCAACGGGAGATAGACATCGCCGTCGTCCCATGTGAATCGCGGCGCCGCCACGCCGACGATCGTGTAGTTTTTCCGAACGAGCTGAACGTTCTGGCCAAGAACTCCGGGATCGGCGTTGAAATGCCGCTGCCAGAATTTGTATCCCAGGACGGCGACCGGCTGCGGGTCTTCGCCGTCGATCGCGTCCGATGGCACCAGCCCCCTGCCCAGGGCCGTGGGGACTCCCATGAAATTGAAACCGTTCGATGTCATGTACACGCCCTGCACGTCTTCCGGCAGATCGTGCCCGGTGACCGTCAAGCTCCAGTCATCCGAGATAAACGCGTCTTCCACGACAGGCGACTTTCGAATCTGTTGCCACTGTGTTCCCGTGAGGCCGAACCCTCTCTCATGATTCGAAGCGTCCCACAGCCGCATGTGCACCATGCGGTCCGGTGCTGCGTAGGGATACGGATTCATCAGGATCGCGTAGATCACGCTGAATACAGCGGTCGTGGCGCCAATCCCTAGTGCCAGAGAACCGATCGCGGTGAGCGAGAATCCCGGATTTTTGAACAACTGTCGCAGCGTGTAGCGGAGATCTTGCAGGATAGTTCGCATGGGCAGTGTCCTCAGAAAGGTAGATAGGCCATTGCATGTCTCGCACCAACGCGATGCGGTTGCCAAGTTATTCGATTTTCAGGGACACACACTCTGTGCGGTTTAGTTCGTGCTGTCCACTTCCGTTGCTACCTGTCCAGCGCCGGACATAACGAGCCCAGCATGGATGCGTCGATAGACGATAGCCCCGGCAAAAGGTAAGCCGGATCCACGCGCCCAGTCAGTACAACGACTTCTCTCCCTCCGGCCTCGTCTTCCATCGCCGGTGGACCCATAACCACTGTTCGGGATATTTCCTCACATACTCTTCAATAACCTTGGTAAACATCTGCGTGTTCGCCACGATGTCAGCATCGGTATTGTCGGTCCTTATTAACTCCAGCGCCGGATCGAATCGCAGGCGGTACTTTCCAATCGATTCATCCCAGATCGTGAGTCCAGGCACGACCGCAGCATCAGTTCGAAGTGCGATCCGCGCCAGTCCGCTCGCCGTGCATGCAGCTATCCCGAAGAAGTCCACGAATACTCCCTGCGGCGGAGTCATGTTCGTATCCATCAGAATTCCAACGGTCTCTCCCGCTTTCATCGCGGCCAGCAATCCGCGGACGAAATCGTCCTTCGCCACGGTCTTGTTCCCGTGCATCGTCCGATAGTGTTCGATCAGGCGGTTGAGGTACGGATTGTCCATCGGCCGCATCACGACGTGTAGCCAGTGGCCGTGCAATGAGTGCGCAAATGCAGACAGCTCCCAACCTCCAAAATGCGCCGTCAGAAACAACACGCCTTTTCCGCGCGCGTAGGCCCTCTCATAGTTCTCAAGCCCGTCGTAGACGACGACGTCATCGATGTTTTCTTTGGTGTAACGCGGAAACTGGCACAACTCCGCGAGCTGCCGACCCAGCGAGGTAAATACTCCGCGCAGAATCCGCTTCCTCTCGGCGAGACTTGTATCCGGCAAGGCCATTTCCAGATTGCGCATGCCGACTTGCCGCAAACGAAAATGCAGAAGGTAAAACAGCTGGGAGATCGCGATTGCGAATCCGCGCGAGAGAGGTCGCGGAAGAATGCCGAGTATCTTGATGAACGGCCAGGCGGCCGCGTATTCGAGTTTCCGCCGCATCAGGGAAAGCGTCACTCTATCACGCGGACAACTCGATCTAGAATGGTGCCACGAGGCTTGGCGAAAGAACCAAGTTGTGCTTGCGACATTACAGGCAACGCACTCGACCAACAATTCCTATTCGCTCACCAGCTCGGAATCATGCTTCTCAAAAACCGCGGCCAGCGCCGCCGGCGTCCGCTCCTTCAGCGCATGAATGTCCTGTATCAGCGAATAAACATTCGAGGTCATCACCAGCAGATATCGCACCCGCCCGGGGCCAGCGTTCCAGTATGTATGCGCTGTCCCTCGCGGAACCATGACCGCCGCCCCTGCCTGCGCCTCGACAACATCCTTTCCGAGCCGCAGGCCAAGCGTTCCTTCCAGCACGTACCAGGCTTCATCGTCGTTTCGATGGAGATGTAACGGAGCGATCCAGCGTGGCGGCCCGAGAGGGCCGCCTTCATCTTTCCACTCGGCGACGACAAAGTCGTTGCCGATATTTCCCAGTGCCGATCCCGCCAGCAATGGCGCATTCATGGAAACACTCATCGGATCCGCAGCATCCGGACGTGCTACTTTGCTGCGTCCTTCGCCCATTTGGCGACGGTTGTCAAAAAAGGATTCGCCGCAGCCGGAGGTTCAATCTCCCCCGTCAACGCTGCTTTCACCGTAACCATGTGATCGTAAAATTCCCGTGTCGTGTCTTTGTCCTGCTTGATGGAAGCGCCATTCAGGCTGACGCCGGCAAACACTCCGCGCGCACGCGAATATGTCAGAACTTCCGCGCGCATCTTCCAATCCGTATTTCCCTCGGCGTGTCTGCCCACCGGACCTGCAGCCACGGAGGCATCGGCGCCCAAGGCGAACTGGCTAGACAGCAGATGCTGCATGCCATTCTGGTTCATGATCAGCATCACTAGGTCGACCGCCTGGCCGCCAATCTGGAATCCGAAGCTGCCTCCCGTAACCACAAAGAACGCGGGGGCGCTCCATCCCTTTGGCGTCCTGCAGGTCGCAAGGCCTCTCCCGTACTTCGCGCCCACAATGAATCCGCCCTTCAGCATCGACGGAACCACGGCAATGCACTCCGATCGGCTAAGAATCTCTTCCGGAATGCCCGAATCCGGCGCTGACTCAATTTCGTTTAGCACATCCGCGGCCGCCTGTAGCCGATCCGTCGCCTTCGATTCTTTGGCTTGATCATCCGCCGCGAACGAAACCGAGCACAGCGACAACACGAGCGTCAACAGCACAAGTTTTTTCATCTTTCCTCGCCACAAGAGTTGAACTGGGACCTGATATCCGGATTGTAAATGAAATGTTGCCTTCGCATATGGATGCAAAAGCTACGTCTGACTGCTTGGCACGGGTATTTTCTAACGGGTAAGGGCCGGGAGGTATTGCAACCAAAAAAATGCGGGGCTGAAAGTAGTGACCCTAATCGCCACTCTCAACCCCGTCTCCCAGGTTCTGTGGTAGGTGAAGCGAGTATGGGATGGGTCAGGATTTCCCACAAGATTACTAAGGTAAGCAACAGGAAGTTACGGCTCAAAAGATAAGCGGCGGGCCGCAAGCAATGAGCAGTCAGGTTCTACTGTCTCATCGCTCACAGCTCGCCGCTTGCTTACAGCCGATCGTCGGTAGCTTACTTCGTCGCTACCAATGAATGCGTGATCGCATGCACCGACAGTGCAATGCGGTTCTGCACCCCGACCTTGCGCATCAACTTCGCAACGTGGGCTTTGACTGTCCGCTCTTCAATTCCCAGCTGAGAACCGATCTCTTTGTTGGACCGGCCGGCTACCAGCATCTCCAGCACTTCCTTTTCTCGGTCGGTGAACGTCACGCGCCCCGCAGGGAAAATGCGTCCCGGAGCCGACGACACCCGCTCGATGAACATGGAGAGCACCTTACGGGGCGCCCATACCGAGCCTTGATTGACAATGCGTATCGCCTGCGCGAATTCCGCGGGCGTGGCGGCCTCATCCACGTAGCCCTTCGCCCCAGAGGCGATGGCTTTCAAAATTGTCTCTTCGTCGATTCCCGACCCCGTCACGATGATGCGCAGGTCCGGACGCGTCGCTTTCAGGCTGGCCATCACATCAAACAGGTTCTGCCCCGAGCGGTTGCCGAGCAGAATTAGGTCGATGCCCTGAAGCGTACTGATTTCGGGCAGCCCCGCGGAGATCAGTTCGAACTCTGGTTCGGCATCAAACAATGCGCGGAACCCGACGAATCGCAGTGGATCGCTTTCCACGACGGCGATTCGGATAACTGGTTTTCTGCTTACGGCTGCTTTCATTAGGTTTATCCCTGTGGGGCAGAATTCTTTTACTCAGCATAGTAATAATTCGTCGTAATGCAAAGAGAAGGTGACCTCAGGGAAATTACGGGAGTAACATGGAAATACGCGGGTTTGAGCGCCTTTTGGCACTCGCAAATATTGGCGTCTCATGACGTGAAGCGCGAGCGCAGCCACTCCCCTACTGCCTCAGATCAAGCTCCGCGTTATGATTCTGCTAAATTGATGCTCGGGGAGACTGCTTACATGACGCAATTGGTTCAAAAGTACTGGAAGCACTTCTGCTGGATTCTTACTTTATCCCTGTTAGGCGCCTCCACCCTGTTTGCCCAGGACCCTCCTCCCGGCGTGGGAGCAGCTCCGGGAATGACCAGCTATACCCCCAAATTTAAAGGTGATCCGGCCCGCTCCGACTCCGAAGCGGCGGCTCTCGCCTACATGCGTGTTGTGGTCCGCGCCGAAAAGCAATTCAACAAGCAATACCAGCACTACGCGCTGACGCTCGCCGAACTCGTCCATTCCGGATCTTTCACCAAGCGCATGGTGAACACCGATCGTGGGGATTACACGGCCAGTTACAAGGGCAAGAAAGACAGCTACGTCCTAGCAATGACGCCGAAGAGCCTCGACGCCACCCATCGCTCCTTCTACGCCGAAGACGACGGCAAGATTCATGTCGACGAGACCAAGGCCGCAGGGCCGGACTCCCCGATCCTGAAGTAGCGGAGCAGTCGCCGCCCGAACTCCACGGCAAAAACAAAAGGCGCGCTTTTCAGCGCGCCTCAGAACACTTCCCACCACTTAGCGGTGCATTCCGCCGTGGAATCCGCCAACACTGCCTCTCATTGCACCACTCATGCGGGTCCCGCTCATTGCCGAGTGATTCCGGAATCCCGAAACCGCATGGTTATTGAAGCCTCGTCCGATCGCAACCGGACGCGTTCCATCAAAGTGACGATACCCGCGAGTCACCACGATCGGCGCCCGGTACACGACGAGCGGAGAATAGAATCCCCACCCGAACGGGTTGTAGAAGAAGCCGCTGCCCGGCAAGTATGTGAAGTTGGCAAAGTATGGGTTCCAGTACCAACCCGGTCCCCACCATCCCGGACCATACCATCCATTCGCGTAGTACAACTGCGCTGAGTCAACGTTCGCCTCAGACAGGTACTCCGACCGCAGGCTGCTCCAGCGATAAAGATCGTTATTCGCCGTAACGTCTTTCTTGTTGAAATCGCGCTCCTTCAGTTTGGCGCTGTTCAAAGCTAGTTCGTGCCCCTTCTTGATGGTCGTTTTTCGATCATCCGAGGTCACGACAGCTTTGCCGTCAAACACGCGCACGACTTGTCCGTTCACGTCGAAGTCATACAGACCCGTCTTCTCGATGCGCGTATCGGCGCCGGGCTGGGTGATCTGAAGATTGTTTTCCGGATAAATCCGGTCGACCTCCAGCATCGCCTCGCCCTGATTCACAGCCAGCTGCGTATTCGCTAACCCGTTCGAAATCATTCTCACCGACGTGTTGTCACCCAATCGGAGATAAACTCCGGGCGTCAACAATATTTCGGCTTTCCCACTCCCGGTCTCAAGAACCTGACCGTTTTGCAGGCCGGCGTTGCCGACGGACTTCGAGTCCAAAGTGACCTCGCCGATCGACGCCTGCCCTTCCACATAGTTCAGAGTTCCCGGAGTTGCGGCATGTCTGCTGTCCGTGTCAACACTCCACGCGGGCACAGACAGAAGTGCCGCCAGCAGAAAACCTCCGGCCGTCGCTCCCCATCTTGCCAGCCTCATATAAGCCTCCTAATCACGATTACACTTACTTAGATGTCCGCAACCGTGACCAAGATGCACCCGGAAACCCTTTACGGTTAGCAACTTACACAATGATTTAGAATAATTATCATTTACAAAACCTTACATTTACGAATAGCACACCGAGACGTTCCAAGGCCGAAGAGAAGATGAAAGGGAAAATAGCTCGTGTAGCGACGGACGCATTCGTCCGTCCCGCGATGGCGAAGCCGAGCGGAACCTCCACAAAACCGGCTGCCCAAAAAATCAAAATGTAAGAGTTCGAGAAAAGGCGCCGTTGGCCAACCAACCGACTAAGGCAGTTCGTTGATCCCCGGAATCACCTTCAACTGCAGCGCGGTCCGCGCGCCCTCCGAGATTTTCAAAGCGCTGCCCTGCCCGTCGTAGCTCTTCAGAAAATCTGGATTGAAATAAGCCTCGCCGTCCACGCTCTCCCACGCAAAAACCGTGTAGTCTCCGGGCCGCATTCCGTGCAGCGAAAATCTTCCGCCCTGATCGCTGACCGTCTTCAGATACCGGTCTGTGCGACCTCGAAATCTGGGTTCCGGAACCGCCACGACGATTGCATTCTCGACCGGCGATCCTTTGTCGTCTACGACAACGCCATCGACCGCGCCACCATTCGCGCTTACCAGCAGATCGAGCAGGCCTGCTCCGCCGCTCACGGCGAGGCCCGAATCGTTGACCTCGCGTCCGCCCGACAGCACTGACTTTACGAACCAGTCTTCGTTCGCTCCGCTTTCACCCATCAGTTGCACGTAGTAGTTTCCAGACGGCACATCTTTCCACTCGAAGTTTCCGTCAGCGGACAAGTGAGCAAGGTTGGTGTAGCGATCACCAATCAACATTTCGCTCGCTTCATCATCGAAGCCCGCCGCCTGAAGCGACAAGTACATCCGCGTCGGATCGAAGTTTCTCACTCCACCCTTGCTTTCGAGGCGCAGGTGCCCGTGTACGGTTGCGCCGGGCTGTGGAGACAATCGCAGCCCATCGATGTTGGCAGAGCCCACGCGCAAGAATTGGCGCGCAGTCATGGGTACAGCGGATCCGTCGACCGATGCGAGAATGGTGTAACTTCCCGGCGAAACATCCCGAATTACGAAGCTGCCGTCCTTGTGAACCTCTGTACCGCTTTGGACCAGACCGAAATCGCGCGATTGCAGCATGATGTTCGCCGTCGTGCGCGGCGGAAGGTTCACTACCGATCCGCGAATGCTGAGGCTGGGAGCCGCGGTCAGCGAAAAGTTCACGGGAAAATCATCTCCTGGGTGCAACTGAACCGGAGCCGCTTGGCTGCGATCTGATGTCCCTGGATAATAGGTCGTCTGATACGAAGTATTCGGCTTCTCTGCGCGCCGGAGACGTTCGCCGGCGGCCGTGCCGCCCGATTCGATCAGGCTCTTGAAGTCCGGTGGCGGGCTCACGGAAACGTAGATATTTCCGGCTGCCAGATTCGCAACGCGATATTCGCCGAGATCGTTGGTACGCTCTCCGCCAACCTGCTCCCAGTGCATGCGGCCTGCGGCGAAGGTCTGTCGCATCGCAGTCACCTGGCAGTCCGCCAACGGATCACCGTCTTCATCCGTAACACGGCCGCGAATCACGGCCGCAGATTGCAGACGAATGTGCACATCCTTCAATTCTTGTCCGCGCTCAAGCGACAGAACTCTGCCTTCGGTTTGCGCGCGGTTGCGGCCTGCATCGAGCAATCCCACGCGTTCTGCGAACAGCCGATATCTTCCGGGAAGAATTCCCTCAATACGGAATTCCCCGTCTGCGCCTGTTACAGCCGTGTAGTTCCCGGCTTCGGACTGGTTCTCAGCGATCAGTTCGATTAGCGCCTTCTTGACCGGCTGGCTATCAGGATCTTTCGTCACGATGCCTTCGATCGTCGCGCGCTCTGCCTTTTTAGCGGAACTCGACGAGTCCTGCGCCACGACACAGCTGGCGACCCAAACGATCAACAGGCAAATGGAAGTCCGCTTCATAAAGGCTTCGGGGAGGTGGGATGCGCCCGACCGGGAGATAGTCGTAAGCTCATTTTACATGACCACGCAAATCGACGACCGGCGATAAATCGGCTCTGCCAAGTCTATTAAGGTCCACAGCTTGTTGACCTCGATCCTGCTCCTGAACGAACATTTAGCGTCTTCTCGTTTGAGGAAGGACATTCATGAAACGTGCTTCGATTTTCATCGCTCTGCTCCTAGCCGCGGCATTCAGCCAAGCGCAAGACGTGACAGGCGACTGGCAGGGCACGCTGAGCGCCGCGGGAGCCGAACTTCGCCTTGTCCTCCACCTCACTAAGGCTGCTGATGGCGGCCTGCACGCAACTCTCGACAGCATCGATCAAAACTCCAACGGCATTCCGGTTAACTCCGTGACGTTGAAAGATTCGAAGCTGAATCTGGACATCACCATTTTGCACGGTTCCTATCAGGGCACCGTCGCCGCAGACGCGAAGACAATCTCGGGCACATGGACGCAGAACACTTCCCTTCCGCTCGTTTTCAAGCGCATCTCGACTCCCGTCAAAACCAAACACAAGCCCGCAAAGCCTTCGGACATCGATGGCGCATGGATGGGAACGCTCGATCTCGGAGCAGTCAAGCTTCGTGTTGTATTTCACATCGTGAATACCGAAGACGGATTGGTCGCAACGCTCGACAGTCCCGACCAGGGGCAGAAAGGCTTGCCCACGACATCGGTCACGCGTGATGGCACAAGTTTGAAAATCGAGGCTCGTGCGATCGGGGGAGTTTACGAAGGCAAGATCGCCGCGGATCTCTCCTCGATTGACGGGACGTTTACACAGATGGGTGCATCGCATCGGCTTCTGCTCAAGCGCGTGAAAGATCAGGCCGAGCTCGAACTAAAGCGGCCACAGAATCCAACGAGGCCATATCCATATCGTGAAGAAGAAGTCAGCTATGAGAATAAAGGTGCGAATGTCACGCTCGCAGCTACTCTCACCGTTCCGGAAGGTAAAGGACCGTTTCCTGCCGTCCTGCTGATCACCGGTTCAGGGCCGCAGGACCGTGACGAAAGCCTGTTGGGACACAAGCCATTTCTCGTCCTCTCGGACTACCTGACGCGACATGGGATCGCGGTGCTGCGCGCCGACGATCGGGGAACCGGAAAATCGTCCGGCAGTTTCGCCAGCGCCACGACCGCTGACTTCGCGACCGACGCTGAGTCTGGCGTCGCATATCTCAAAACACGCAGCGAAGTGGATCCGCGCAAGATTGGATTGATCGGACACAGCGAAGGTGGAGTCGTGGCTCCGATGGTTGCCGCTCGGAGTAAAGACGTCGCATTCATCGTGATGATGGCGGGAACAGGAGTTCCGGGCGATCAGGTTCTGCAAGCGCAGGGTGAAGCTATCGATGTGGCCAGCGGCAAAGATCCGGCAGAGGCGGCGCTCAATGCAACCAAGGAAAGGCAGATGTTGCAGCTCGTGGAGACCGAAAAAGATCCTTCAGTCCTCGAAAGCAAATTGAAGCAGAGGATGTCTGGAACCATTCCCGATGCGCAGATTGGAATGGCGATCGAGAAGATAACTTCTCCGTGGATGCGCTACTTTCTCACCTACGATCCCGCGACCGCACTACGAAAAGTGAGTTGTCCGGTGCTCGCGATCAATGGCTCGCTCGACAAGCAAGTGTTGCCGAACCAGAATCTGCCTGCGATCCGTAAGGCGCTCGAACAGGCCGGCAACAAGCACGCCGAGATTGACGAACTGCCGGGACTGAACCACCTGTTCCAAACTGCCAAGACAGGTGCTCCGTCGGAATACGCCGAGATTGAAGAGACGATCTCTCCCGTAGCGCTGGAAAAGATTTCAGGCTGGATCCTGAAGCAGTAAGCAGACCGAGTGTCTCAACTGTCCTTGCGGTAAAGCAGATTGCGCATTGCCTCGCGCCGAGCCGCGTTCGCTCCCTTGTCCGTCTTCAGAACATCCGTGTCGGTTTTCGACTTGGCATCGGCTTCTTCTTCGCTGCACGACGGACAACGGTTGGCGAAACCCGGCTTTCCGGGCTTCAGTTCAAATTCCTCACCACACACTACGCAAGTCTTGATCGGAAATGCCATCGCTGCATGTAACCCTGTTCCTGTGGTTCAGGCCTGCTGATATTTCATCACAGGCAGCGCTGAGGATTACAGGGGTTCTAACAAAAAATTAATTCAGAAAATATTGCCGGTAGAGCGTATCTCGCTGTGCGGGACGGAATCCGGCATCACGGATAATTCTGCGCAATTCTTCTTCGGTGGTGCAGTTGGTCACTCCAGCAGCACGAACCACGTTCTCTTCGAGCATCACCGAGCCAACATCGTTCCCGCCAAAGCGCAATCCCATCTGGCAGACTTTCAATCCCTGCGTGACCCAACTGGATTGCACGTTGAGGAAGTTCGAAAGATACAGGCGCGAGATTGCCAGCACCTTCAGATATTCGACCGCAGTCGCTTCGTCCCAGTGACGACCGCCGAGCGCAGTGTGTTGCGGCTGGAAGCTCCACGGGATGAAGGCCGTGAATCCACCAGTCTCTTCCTGCAATTCGTAGAGCTTCTGGAAATGATTGATGCGGTTCTCATAATTCTCGCCAACGCCGAACATCATGGTCGCGGTGGTGCGCATTCCGATCTGGTGCGCAGTTCGATGGACGTTGATCCAGTCTTCGGTCAAACACTTCAGCCGCGCAATCTTGTAGCGGACTTCGTCGTCGAGAATTTCTGCGCCACCACCAGGAATGGAATCGAGACCTGCGTCGCGCAGGCGCAGGATAGTGTCGCGAATCGATAATTCGCTGTACTCGGCGATTGCGATAATTTCCGACGCGGAATAGCAATGCAGATGGATTTTTGGAAAGCGATCTTTGATTCCCCGCAGCATCTTCTCGTGCCAGTCAATCTTCAGGTCGGGATGCAATCCGCCTTGCATCAGCACTCCAGTTCCGCCAAGCTCGACAGTCTCGCGAATCTTGTCGTAGATCGTGTCGAATTCGAGGATGTAGCCTTCCTTCGCAGCAGGTCCTTTCAACGGACGATAGAACGCGCAGAAGGTGCAGTACTCGGTGCAGAAGTTGGTGTAGTTGATGTTGCGATCGATGATGTAGGTAACAACGCCTTCGGGATGCAGGTTGCGACGAACAGAGTCGGCTTCCATGCCGATGCCGATCAGGTCGTCGGACTCAAACATCTCCAGCGCTTGTGCTTTGGTCAATGACATGTGAGGTCCACAGGAACTGTTTTTATTGTAGCGGGAAACTCACAAACATTTTTTTGGGGAACCAACTATGCGAGCGGTTTTCGGAGGTGCCATTTTGGGAATTAGAGTTGAATTCGAGGTATCCCCCCTCCCCTCCCGCCTTGAGATGCCGCTCTGGGCGCGGGTTTCGCAAAAACGGCTTGCAAAATCTTGAGCACGTAGGGGTTAGAGGTCAAAATCTTGATTCCAAAAGAGTTGCGAGATTTGGGAGCAGCCTCACCGATACCGCCTCCGCCTTGACGATGATCTCCCTTTCAATTTTTCGGGTCAAGGTCAGATGTCACACCGTGCCTGTGGATTTTCGCGCACGCTAATTGCTCATTGCCGCGAGGAGGGTATCTGGGAGAGTGGCCTTGTCGCATTGCATGATGAATAACTCGGGCCTGTGATTTACTAGTCGACAAATGAGTCCTTCATCCATGCTGCGAGTATTGCTGCTCGGCTGTCTGTTCTTCACTTTCTCGATCAGAGTCGTTGCGCAAACTCTGGTGGAGCGGCTGGGATACCCGCCCGGCACAAAGCTCATCATTGTTCATGCGGACGATCTGGGCGAAACCCACTCGGTGAATGCTGCTGCCATCAAAGCTCTGCAAGGCGGGACAATCAATTCGGCGAGTCTGATGGTGCCCTGCCCGTGGTTTCCGGAGATGGCCGACTACGCGAAATCCCATCCCGACGCAGACTTTGGCTTGCACCTCACGTTGACGAGCGAAAGAGTTTACTACCGCTGGGCTCCTGTAGCGCCCGCGGACAAAGTGCCGAGCCTGGTGGACCAGAACGGATATTTCCATCACGATTGGGAAGGGGGCGTGCACATCAACGCCAAGGAGGTTGAGATCGAATTGCGCGCCCAGATCGAGCGAGCGCTGGCGATGGGCGTTCGTCCGACTCACCTTGATTCGCATCAGTACCGGCTGATCATCAAT
This sequence comes from uncultured Acidobacteriota bacterium, assembly GCA_963801895.1. Taxonomy (GTDB): domain Bacteria; phylum Acidobacteriota; class Terriglobia; order Terriglobales; family Acidobacteriaceae; genus Sulfotelmatobacter. The sequence goes on from CAWDGM010000001.1 coordinate 741,141, forward strand.
GGCAAAGAAATATTCGACGCTATGTTGCAGGTGGCTCACGAATATAAGCTGCCGATTTTCGTTACCAGCGATTGGTTCGCCGAGCATCCCTATTTACAGGCGAGCCTGGGTCCGAGCGACATAGTGCTAGACCATACCGTTACGATTGCACCGGAGATTCCGCAAGAAAAGTGGGCGGAATTTTACCTTACTGCCCTGAAGAACTTGAAACCCGGCGTCACGGAGTTCGTCATCCATCCCGGTTTCGACGATGATGAATTGCGCGCCGCCACCCGTGAACGCTCCACCTGGGGGTCAGCCTGGAGGCAGCGGGACTACGATTTTTTCACCAGTGACCAGTTCCGAGAAATTCTGGCTCAGCAGAAAATCAAGCTGATCAGTTGGCGGGAACTGGCTCGCGCGGGCGAAGCAAAATAATCTGTCAGATTTCTGCGAAGTAATGCGGATCGAAGAGGATGAGGCCGGGCGACGTGAACGCGAACCTGTTTTGGCCGCAATTCAAGTGGCTGCTGGTGCAACCCTTCGTCATCGTTTTGCAGCGACGCGTTCAGCACTTCCGAACTACTTAGACTGCCTGTGCAGTGTCCAAGCTTTCACGCTTCCGTCTCCCTTGCTCTTCGATGTTGCGTGAATGGCCTTGCCGTCGGGTGTCACCTCTAATGTCACGATAAAGACAACCTTGCCATCACGCACATTGGTCTGCTCGACCGTGTAGGGGTTGATCAATTTTGCTGAGACCATCGTATGACCAGGGTCGTCTTGCATTTCATACAGCTTGCCATCGAATTTGGCTTCGAGCTTCTCTCCCAAAGGAGTCTCGGCGGTGAATCCCTCCGATGTGCATTTGTATTTGATGATCGTACTGTTCTCCGAGCGGCTCTCCTTAAAGATCTGCCACGTGCCTGAAACCGCGTGGGCACCCGCAGGAGCGGGAGCGATACGTCTAAAATCGCTCTCGAAAGTGACCGCCTCAGCCTCAGTTGTGTCTTTCATCACCTTCGTCAGGGTGTTGCCGTCCGCTGAAACTGTGTCCGTTTCTGTGTACGTCGCTTTTCCAGCCTTTTTGGAAGTTATCTCGACCGTGCGATCGTCTACGACGCGAACACTGACGGTATCCCAATACCCGGTGGCAGGAACCTCTTGATCAGAGCCATCGGCCTTGAGTTGCCTATCACCTTCGCGGAACACTCCGCCCGCGACAGAAAGCACCCTCGGTTTTTCGGATGCGAGGTTTTCGTTCTTGCCGGTATCAATAACCCAAGTACCGTCGAAGGGGCTTTGCGAACGAGCGTTACTGGAAAAGAGGCACAGTGCCAGAAACAGAAGGGATATCGCTTTCATAAGGCACTCCTAATTCAATGCTTTGGAGCGCGAGGCCGTCTAGAAATTCTACACTCGGTAAACATCCGTTGCTCCCATGGAACGTCAATTGACGTAATATCGCGATTACACTCATCCGATTTGGAGAGCGTATTTTAAGTGCCGTCCAGAAAAGCTCGCAATCTGGTTGTTGAAACATCGCCTCTCTGACAATGCCGGCGGTGTCAAGCAACTTTTGAGCGTACCTGTCCATGCACTCGGAGAAGAGCGCCATTTCGCTCTTGTTGAAATGGCCGTACCAACCACAGGCTCGCTCATAATCTTTTTTCAGGTTCAGACTTTCGGTCCGACCCATGCATCTCTTCGGTCACGCACTGCGATCATGATTACTACTTCGAACTCCTCTTCTCATCAAGAGGAGCGGGACGCCCAATCAATTTCTCGATGTTCGACTACACACCATGGCGATGTCCGGGCTGTCCCGCGTGCGAACCGAACTTTTTCAGCTGCTCGTAATCCCATTGCTTGCGCATCATCCAGAACAACTGCACGGCCAACCGGCGGGCCATCGCGACTTTCGCAATCTTGCGTCCGCGACGCAGCACCAGATGAAAATATTTGCTGCGCCACTCCGGCAGGCTGCGCACCGTCACCTGCGCCGCTTCCACCAGCAGAAAGCGCAAGATCGAACTGCCTTGCTTGGTGATATGTCCCAAGCGCCGGCGATTTCCGCTGGAGTCTTCCAGCGGCACCAGGCCCAGATAGCTTGCCACCTGCTTGCCGCAGTGAAAGCGTCCCGCGTCGCCGAGTATCAGCACAAACGCCAGCGCGGTTAACACGCCCACTCCCGGATGCGTTCTCAGCCGCTGCGCCGCAGGACAGTTCTCGACTTCGCGTTCGATCGCCTGGGTCAACTCCGCAATCGCCGGGTTGAAACGATCCAGCAACTCCAGCAGATCGCGCCGCCGCCGGCTCGCCCACGGAGCCAGTGCGAACGATTCCAACTGCTGCCGTCCGCGCTCGCGCCACAACTTTTTCTTGCAATGCAGGCCTTCGTTCAACGCCACCGCCTGCAGTTGATTCATGACACGCGTGCGTGCCTGCACCATGCGATGCCGATGCCACAACAACTGCCGAAGATCGCGGTTCTCCCAGTTTGGCACCCAGATCTTCGGAAAGCGATTCTCGAGCAGCAGGCTCAGGATCAGCTGCGCGTCCTGGCGATCCGTCTTCTGCTTGCGCACCCGCTTCGCGCGAATCGCGGCCGCGTCACCGATCCACAAATCAAACTGCAACTCGGCTACGAGACGCTCGAACCAGCGTGCGTGTCCGCTGGCTTCCATGCCGATGCGCACCGTCTCACCCGCACTCGGCAGAGCATGGTAAAACTTCTCCGCCTCGCCCGGATGTGCGAGCCGTTTCTCCTCGACCTCTCCGGTCGTGGTGTTGAGCAAAGCGATTTGTTGAAACTCGGGATGGAAATCTACTCCTATAATGATCATCGTTCGGCTCCTTTCTCCCGAGCCGGTTGGTTGGTTTTGCCACCTCCAACTCTAACCCGGGTGCGGGAGCCGACATTGTCATGGAATCAATCTCTAACAATGTCGGCAGTGTCAAGCAGATTTAGAGCGCACGGCTGCATGCACTCAAGAAAGAGCGCCATTTCGCTCTGGGGCTTACCCCCGGGATAGAATGCTCTCTCCTCGGCTCGGTATCAGGGAACTGCGGTCGTGGTGAATCAACTACGAAAAAGAGAGGCACGCGAGAAGGAAGACAGGCATGGAATCAGAGATCAAGATCGGCCAGCAATTCGAGTTCGCGATACATGCAGATACAGAGTGCAGGCAGAAAGCGGTCGTAACCCAAGTTTTATCCAACCGGGAAGAAGGGATCGGCCCGGAGGCGGACTATTACATCGCCGCCTGGATTGAAGCGAGAACACTCTCGGAACAGCCAAAGGCGCTGGTCTTCGTGCTGGCAAATGACAGTAAGGTTTATTTGGATGGCGAGTGGGTTGACATAATCGTGGACCTCGCCGCGTAGCGGTTCACCCAGGTAGCGAGTGAACCGCGTAATTGAGCGGCGAATTATCGAATCTGTTGTCCGCGCGGTCTGATTGTGGTATGCCGAATCCTGGACCATCCACCCCAGGGAGTTAAGCGGCAACTCGTTCTGTGGCCCGGGCTTCGTGCGGCGCGCCCACGTAGGGGAATTCCGCGAGCAGGTCTTTGTGGGGCCCGACCTTATCTTGCGTCACCTTTCCATTCGAAAGGAGAGGAAGGAAGAAATCCACGACGTCGTCGGTGAGTGTCCGGCCATTGGTCGGGTAGACTGCCGGCCTTGTGGGGTCATAGGGGAGGACGTCCGGCAGCAAGGTTCCTGCGACCCGCGTTGCTTCCGCTGGCGTATATCCACCGGCGTGCTCCAGCGCGTGCGCGAACACTGGGATGAAGCGTGCGTCGTCCGCCGGCTCCGCAGCGAGATAGGCGGAGTTCTGTTCGCCGGCGAGGAACGGCGTTTGATTCGACCGCGCACCGCGATCCGCCTGAACCCATTTCCCGGTTGTGCCGTCCACTGTGCGAGCCCACAGGCCCACCTTTCCACTCCCGAGGGCAGAGTTGGGTACTTCCAGCACGATACTGCACACGTCCTTGTCGGCGAAGTAATCGTCACCGGTGAATTGCAGGTTGTTCAGGGCTCCCTGGACGTCGAAGTAAAAAGGATCTCCGCGCCAGCCGGCGAAAAAGCGGTAGTCACCGGCCTCCACCACTTGTGCCTCCGTCCCGGTCGAGACCGGCGCTCCCTCTACGATGACCTGTCCTCCCTCGCCGATCCCAGCGGCCTGCGTGCCTTCAGCGCGGCGAAGCGTCGCGGTCTGAGTCCCGTCCGCGCGGGACGTGAAGCGCACCCGGTATGCGATATCGGCTACGTTGTCGCCGTTCGTATCAATCCTGAGTTCATAAATCGCCTCGGGTGAGAAGGCGACGTCGGTAGTCGGCCCTGGCGGGTTTACGCCGACGGACGGATGCGCGTTCATAATCAGGATCGATTTGCTAGTATCCCCAGGCTTCGGGAAAGCGTAGAGATCGGTGAAGTCGAGGCGGGCATCGCCGTGGGGGAATCCAAAGTCGGGGCCGGAATAATGGTGGGACATGGCTTTTCCTCGTTTGAGCGGAGATTAAAATTAAAACCAGAGTTTCCCGATGGGACTTCTGGTCAGCGGATTATACGCTTCTCAATAGCTTGACATGATGAATCTGCCAAGGGGTGGCCCGGTGCCCCGAAGTATCAATGGGCTGGGTGACCTAGCGCGTACTTCCATGAGGATGACCTTTTGTTAGCTTCTCTCCTGCAAAGATTGGATCCTCAATTGGCTAACGGGTGTGGACCATTTCATGGCCGCCGTTGCGTGGCTTGCGTTGCGGTCGCCGCAATAGTCTCGCTGTGGACCCTTCGATTCAGGCAGGAAAGGCTGAGCTTACCTCGAAATGTCAAAACGGGTGATCACCCGGCTCTAGCAATTGAGCCGGTTCACGCCTAACAGATTCCTGTCGGGGAACAAGGATGGATTGCGACGGTTCCTGCTAGGAGCGCGTCCGGTAGAGTGCTTAGGAATAGTGACGAGCAAGGATGGTCGTCGTAGAAGAAGATTGTTACCCTGCGCGCTTCCACTCTCATGATTGGGAAGGTAAGGTCAGAAACAGCCCAGAAACCATAGCCTTGCCATCTCACTGGTGCAGGTATAAATGAAACGTCGGTAGCACCGTCTAGGTAGTTCGTTCCGAATGTCTGCGTGATGGTTAGGGCTACGCCGGACTTTCCACGCCATGTAGCCTTCTCCCGCGCTATCACACGCTCAGGGATGAAGCGCTCGCACCCAATCAGCAGTAGAGAGAGGACAAGAAGCGCCAAAATCCTCTTCATGGCACCCTCCTCTGAGGACGATCCAGCATAGATATACACTCGCCGACGAGACGCAACCGGTCGCAATTATGCCGCGACTTCCCGATGGCAGTCATTCCCCGGTCAATAGCGCGAATGTCTCCCATGAAACGTCGCCACAGAACTCGATAAACTGTTAACCGGGGTTTGAGCGTCAGGCCTTTTTCGTCAGGGCTGCGCGAATTCGCTGGCCCACGATCGCATCCTCTCCCGGCTGCAACATCCACACGCCCACCACGAGCGTATTCGCATCCGCCGGGATGCCCTGGTTCGGCTTCTGTCCCGTGTTCGGATTCAATTCAATCGAAGGCGTCCCGTTCCGCAGCGCATCAACGATCTGCGCAGTCGTTGTGCCAGTGACCGTCGGATCAAACCGTATCAGCAGATGCGGAACATGATTCGCGATCTTCGGTACGACCGTCTCCGTCTTCACCGAAGGGATGCCCTTCACCGCATCGGCGATCAGATCAGCCCGCTTCTGATAGTCGCCCTGCATGGACTCTTCCGTATGCGACAGCACCCAATCGACTGCGGCGACCATGCCCACAATTTGTTCCTTCGCCACCTTCATTCCGCGGCCAACGCCGTCGCCCGGATTGTTGTTCGCGTGTGCCAAGTCCGTCAGGACCTTCCGGCCAAGGAGCAGTCCGGCGTTTTGTGGACCACGAATTCCTTTGCCTCCGGAAAAAGCCACCAGGTCAAAACCCATGCCAGTGTATTTCCATAAATTCGAAATCGGAGGCATATCCGCCGCCGCATCCAGGTGACATGGAATCTTGTAGTCGTGCGCCACGCGAAGCCACTCTTCGCGGCCAATCTGCGCGGTTGCTGCGACTCCATCCTCGTCCTCTGCGGCGTTGAAAAAATTCGTCATTACCGCGTTGCCCGCGGCGCATGCGCGCTTGTAGTCATCGAGCGTCACCACCTCGGTCACGCGCGCTCCGCACAAATACATCGCGCGGTCATATTCATAGCGATGCGCACTCTGCACTATGACCTGGTTCTTCATCCCGTCGATCGCCTGCGGCATATCCAGGATTTTGGCGTTGTTCGCATATTGCAGGCACGCAGCAGTCGCCAGACGTGATCGCGCCCGAAGCGCCCGAGGTCACGATCGCTCCCTCGCATTTCAGGCGCCGAGCGATGTACTCGCCCGCCTTCTGCTGCAAATCGTGCAACCGCACGGGATGCAGCGCCGCCTTCTGCACCGCCGCCAAAACCTCCGGAGGCATACAGGCTGCCGTCAGCGTCGTGTAAGTTCCAGCCGCATTGATAATCGTCCGCACGCCCAGCTTCGCGTAGTAATCCTCCCCCTCTTTCTCTGCCGGCGATGTCACTACCGACGAAAGACCCTTGGCGGACGAAATCAGCGGCGCCAATCCCAGCCCCGCAGCGAGCGAACGGGAAAAGCGGAAGAAGCTGCGACGAGAAAAGAAACCTTGTGATGATTCAGCGGGTCCTGACATGTGATCGCTCCTTGTGCCCGGCAATTCGCAGGCAAATTCTCGCACGGAAGTTCGTCGTGCGGAGCAAGGAATTTGTCCTCCATGCGGGCAACTCTTGGAGAAGACTTAGCTGCGGTTTTGAGTCGTTGTGAGTGAAATCGCCTTCCATGAGAAGGCCGGTCGGAGTCAAGTTCGTTTTGTGGTTTGTGTTAGTCATCACTTCTATCCCCAGCCGGGTGGCCACTGACGCCATGCTTCCATCCGCACTCTTATTGAGCGAGTGTTTCGCTCGGTGCAAGTTGGGCGTTCTCGTTGCAGCCGGTGCTGCCATCTGATTATCGACCTCTTTCCATCTCACGACGGAAGCGGGCCAGGCGATTAACGCAGTCACCGGAACTCGGCTTTGGGCTTCATCTCTTTTCCTTCTTCGCAGAATCTTTTCAAGCTGCCATCGGCAACGGCATTCGATTGTTGTTATGCAATGGTTCGTACGCTTCTCCGCTCACCCACAAGCGATGCAGTAACACTGCCAGCTTTCTGGCCGTGGCAATGATGGCTCGCTTTTTGCCGTTCTTTCCTCCCCGCTCGGCCAGCTTCAGTCCCCAGCGCCGCAGATCACAGTCCACACCGAACGGTCCCAGAATGTGTTGTGCTCCCTGCACCAGCAGCGTGCGCAGATACGGGTCGCCTTCCTTGCTGATGTGCATTTGCGGTTCGCTCTGTCCGGAGTTTCTTCTTCCCGGCTGCAGTCCCAGATAACATCCCACGTCGCGGCTCTTGCGGAAGCGATGCGGATCTTCCAGCGTGAGCATGAAGGTCAGCGCGATCAGTGTGCCTACACCCTTAATCTGCTTCAGCAATGCTGTCTGTGGATAGCTCTGCTGGGCCAGAGTTTCGATGCGCTGGTTGTACTCGCGGATCTGCTCACTGACCGCTGCAATACACGCCAGCAATGGCTCGAGTGCAGATTGCAGTCCTGGACTCAGCCCCTCGGCTTTTTCCGGATTCAGGTTGCGCACGTTGCATCCGCGCAACCGCTCGCCGTAGCTTTTGGCCAGTCCCCGGGCCGTGTTCACCAGTGCTGTTCTGGCTCGCACCAGGCCGGCTCGGGCCCGGATCAGTGTCAGGTCCGCCTGCGCTTTCGCGCTGCGGTGTTTCACCGGACACAGCAACTGCGGATCGATCCGTGCCAGCCGCGCCAGCGTCCGGGCATCCATGCGATCGTCTTTCTTCCGGCTCTCCCCGATCAAACGCACGGTGCGGGCATGCGCCACGATCACTTCGTGTCCCAGCGTGGTGAGCAGACGGCTGATCCAGGGCGAATGCGTTCCCGTCTCCAGCGCGATGCGGCAGCGCGGCAGCGCACTGAACACTTCCTTCATTGCTTTGGGAGTCGTACCCTGCTTCTGTTCCTGCAGCACTTCGCCCACTTCGTCGAGCAGACAATACCAGCTGCAACGATCTCCCAGATCCAGACCGATCGTCAGCTTCGGTTGAGAACCATTCCTGCTCTGCTTCCTGGCTGTGGTGCTAACCTTCTTCATTGCCGGTCTCCTTTTTATCTGTGCCTTGAGCACGTCGATAACTTGGGAGCGTACATCGCATCCCGTCCGGAGACCGGCCTTCTCCCTCGAAAACACTTGCTCAGGCGATGCGCGGCTGGAGAGTGACTGAGTGTCCGAGGCTCTCCCAGCGCTTGACCAAGTATCGTCTCAAGCCGTCCGCGTGGAGTCGGTCGAAGTAGTTACCGCCCAGATCGGTGTAGGCGCAGCGCTTCCGTTGGAGGTGATATCCAATCACCAGGATGCTATGGGCAACGGCAATGATGGCGCACTTTCTGCCTCGACGAGCAGCAAGCTTCTTAAACTGAGCTGAGAGATAGGTGTTCTTCGTGCGAGCTGCAGCCCATGCGGATTGACAGGCCATACGACGCAACCAGGGACTGCCTTTACGGATCTTGCTGCTGATCCGCTTGCCTGCACTCTCGTTGTTGCCGGGACACACGCCTGCCCAGCTAGCAAGATGCGCTGCGGTCGGGAACTGACTAACATCTGCTCCCATCTCTGCGATGAAACTCCAAGCCGCCACACGATCCACCCCGGGAACCGTCACCCAGCGATTCAATGCCTCCGCCAAGTCTTCGTGCTGTTGCCCGAGTTGCTCGAGTCGAGCGTCTAACAACTCGATTTCAGTTTCGATAAAGTACAGTTGGCGAAGCAGGCTCTGCAGAAGAAAGCGATGATGATCTCGCACCTGGCCTTCTAGAGCTGCCTGTAATTGCGGGATCTTGGCGCGCAAGTGCCCAAGAGCGAGGTCCGCGAGCCGTTCGGGGCTCTGTTCACCGCCGATGATAGCCGCGAGCATCGCTCGGCCACTCTTACCGAGGGTGTTGCTGGCAACGCTTGCGAGCTTGAGATTGGCATCCTCGAGCACTTTCTGAATCCGGCTGGCAATACGAGAATGCTCCTGCGACAAACTGGTTCGTGCCCTGGTGAGATCCCGCAGATCGCGAATCACCAACCGGGGTATGAAGCTGCCCCGCAGCAGTCCATGTTGCAAGAGTTCCGCGATCCACTGACAGTCCTTGGTGTCCGTCTTGCGTCCGGGAACTGCCTTGATGTGTTGGGCGTTTGCCAGAACGATCTGAAAATGAGTTTCGAGAACGTTCCACACAGGTTTCCAATAAACACCCGTGGATTCCATGGCCACGTGCTCAACGCCAAACTCCTGCAACCACAAAACCAACTCTCGAAGCTCGCGGGTCGTGCACCCGCAGCGGCGAATATGCTTCAACGGTTTGCCGGATTGCGCTATCAGAACACAAGCAGTGATGGAGGACTTGTGTACATCCAGTCCACAGCACCGCGGATACAAAACTTCCATGGCTGTCTCCTTCCGCCGTGCGACGTAAGGATGCACAAATCGCGAAAGTCTCCCTCGCGTGCTCCTCTCCGAAGAGAAGGCGACAGTCCGTTGTACTCAACGGCATCCAGGGTCAAACTCATCCGCGGGCTCTTGGGCTCCACTAAGGCGAACGACCACATACGTCGACGGCTCCGACAGCCTAACTCGTTTTCATGGGCCGTTGTGCCCCGAAACGGACATGTAGAACTCATCCCATCTGTTAACAACAAGGAACCCCTAGCGTTGGGTTGAGTTGGCTTTTGACCCCACTCCTGCGCAAAGGCCCCGAAGGGATGGACACCCGCCAGTGGCTTCGTAGATTACCCCAAAGAGTGAGCAGTTCTGACCAGTCCCAGCCTGCCAACAGGACGTAGCATCCACACTGAAAAAAGAAAGAAACTTAACGAGCGCTACCTATGAAGCGCAGTCTTGTGAGCTCATCAATAAAAATTCTCCGGAGGCATCAATGAAGTCCCGCACTTCGCTATCGCTGCTCATTCTCGTGCTGGCTGCATCGTCAACCTTAACGGCCCATGCCAGCGGCTGCACCAACCGGACGATTAAGGGTGCCTGGGTCCAAAACCTGCAAGGCTTGATTTTCCTTCCAGATGGCACTAGCTTGGTTCTCACCGGCGTCACCAAGACGACCTATGACGGCTTGGGAAATCTCACGGCACTCGATGCGTCTGGCGTGAACGGGAACGTCCCAGCGGGCTGGCGCACAGGGTCTGGTAGCTATACCGTGAACCCGGATTGTACGGGGACCGAGACCATCTCGTTTCCAGGCCAAGCGGATATTCACGCACAATTTGTCGTGGCGCAATCAGGAAACAAGCTACATTACGTTAACATCGATCCGGGCATTTCCCTCTCTGGCGAAGTAGAGCGCTTCCGTGCTCCAAAGTCTGAGGAGGGCACTAACTTGAAGTAGAGGCCATGCGCGCGGCGGAGCGGATACAACTCGCTTCGCTACGCCACATTTTTTTGTTTTATCTGATTGGTTACGGACGTATCGTTAATCCCTCGCAAGTTGATCGCCTACCGGCAGTTTGTTCAGCGACCCCGACCCGTTCCATGCGCCAAGTTAGCTGTCTATATCGCATCCCGCGCAATGTTAGCACCGGGGATGGTTGATGAAATATCCCCATTTCACTCATTGACCCCGCGGGGCCGAAAGTCAATGAGTGAATTCGCTTTCGTCAATTATGTTCTGCGAGAATGTCGCTATGAGCGACTGGCACGAACTCATGAATGTCATTGACTCTTGTTACTCGTTGTTCCTGCGCGACATTGGCGAACCGGAAGAGAACGTGCTGCGTCTCGTTCTGCACGAAGGCAAGGTGAGTCCTCAAAGCGAGTCGCTGGAGATTGCCGGTACGAAAATCGACGGCCTGCACCGCGTTTATACGGGTACCAATAGTCGTCTGATCGAGTTGGTGTGGCGCAAATATGTTGCGTATGGTGTCACGAATGAGTCTTTCGCTGTGGAGGATGGAATCACCTCACCTGATTCTGGCAAACTGCTACGGCGCTACTCCAAATCGGCATTCCTCGACTATATCGCCCATGCAACCTTGGCAACAGACATGTATCCGGGGCCGTACACGCACGTCGAAGTTGTAGCGGAGAACCACATCGTGGATGTGGTTTCAACAGAATTGCCGAGGCTGAATCTACTCCGGCCAGCATGATTGGCGAAATATCTCTATTACGCTCAATGACCTTTAAGCGTCGTAGATCGCATAGTGAATCAATCTCGCACAGCTTTCCCGTAAAGTCGGAAACTTCTCGGCGCTGGCAGTCCAGTCATCCAAGAAATCGCGTGCTATGAACACTTCCAAGAAATATTTCATGTTGAGCCGTTCGAGGGTCACGGGGGGTATTGCCGACTCGGCTGCCACAATCGCGTCGCAGTCTGGGGACCACGGTTCGGATGCGTAGATCGTGCTCTCGCTGTCGAAGGAAGCCAGCTCCCCAACCACGTCGATTAGTTTCATTTCCATGGATTTATCACAGTTCGTTCCACGTCGTTGTTGAAACATCCCCACTGCACTCCAAACCTTCAAGACCAGAGCTATCGATAGTGACAGCTGCGCAACCCCGGGATTTTGTTACGATTTCCAATCCCGGAGGGCAGGCATGTCCGAGAACAAGACGAAAGCCACACAAGCCAGCGTCGAGAGCTTCATCCAATCGCTTCCCGAACATCGTCGTGCCGACGCCAAGGCACTCGTTCAACTCATGAAATCTGTGTCGCGTGAAGAGCCAAGGATTTGGGGTTCATCCATTGTCGGCTTCGGAAGTTATCATTACCGCTACGATAGCGGTCGCGAAGGCGACATGCCCCTTTTGTGCTTTTCCCCGCGAAAGTCTGCGAACGTTGTCTACATCATGGGTTCGGCCGAGAAGTCGCTTCTGGAGAAGCTGGGTAAGCACGCTCTCTGTGGAAGCTGTCTACACATAAGAAAGCTCTCGGAGATCGATCTCAAGGTTCTGAAGACGCTGTTAGCGAAATCACTAGCGAAGGCGAAGGCACAACACAAAAAGTAAGCGAAGTTAACGCCAGAAAATCACTGGGGCTCAAGCGAGTCGCCATCCCTAGCGGCGGCGGTCGAAAAATCAATCCTCACTCCGACCTTAACGCCACCATCGGATCGATCCGGGTTGCACGACGAGCCGGCAGGATCGCCGAGCCCAGAGCCACCAGGGCGATCGTCAAGGACACAACGGTGAGCGTCGGAAAGTCGTGACTGGAGATTCCAAATAACTGGTCACGAATAAAGCGGGCGAGCAACAGGGACGAGGGAACTCCTACCACGATTCCAGCGCCAACAAGCCAAAACACCTCTGTCAACACCAGCTTGATCACTTTGCCACGGCTCGCACCCATAGCAACCCGAATCCCGATTTCGCGCGTTCGTTGCGCGGTGGCGTAAGCGAGCACGGCATAGATTCCGATCGCGGCCAACAGCGCGGCAAGCACTCCGAAGCTCGTAGCCAAGAACGCGATCACACGCTCATCGCTCAGACTGTCGTCCACTTGCTCCTGCATTGTTCGCAGCGAGTCGAGAACCAGCTTGGAATCGAGCGCCTGCATGGCAGCGCGAATCGTTGATTCTGCCGCCTTGGTGTCTTCCCGTGTGCGAACGTAAAAGGTCATTCCAAACCGATAGACCGCTCCCTGGTCCGAGTCCTGAAGGTATGGAGTGAAAACGGTGCGGCGCACATTCTGACGGACGGTAGTGTGCCTGGAGTCTTTCACCACACCTACAATCTCGATGTCAGGTGTCACGTTGCCGGCGCCGGAACAGAAAAAACGTCCCAACGCATTCTCCGGTTGACCGAAATATCGGCGTGCGAAGGTCTCGTTCACCACCGCCACTTTGGGTGTTCCAGCGCGATCTGATTCCCCGATCTCTCTGCCGGCCAGCAGCGGCATTTTGAGTGTCGAGAGATATCCCGGACCTACGCGCGCCCACTCCACGTTCATGTCCTCGCCTTCGACGGCGTCATATCCGGCGATGGTGATATTGTTTCCCCAATTGTTGTTGGCGAGTTCAGGATCGTTCGTCGCTGCGACCGACTGCATGCCCGGAAACCCCGACAACTTTCGGACGATTTCCTGGTACACGGCGAGTGCCTGCTTGTCTTCGTATCCAGCCAGCTTCGGATCAACTGTAAACGTGACGAGATGGTCCTTAACGAATCCCACATCAAGGTATTTAAGGTTGCGCAGAGTTCGCACAAACAGACCCGCGCCCACGAGCAACAGCAGGCTCAGCGCGACTTGTGCTGCTACCGTCGCACGACGAATGGCAAAAGAACCGCCGCCAATCACGGCGGCCTGCTCTTTCAGTGACTGCGTCACATCCGGACGTCGTAACTGCAGCGCGGGAACAGCGCTGAATAAAACACTGACGAACAGGGCGAGCCCGAAGTTGAATGCCAGAATTCGCAGATCAGGATGGGTGCTGAACGCAAGCTGATTCCTTCCTCCTGACCAAATGGTACGAATCAATACCGTCGCGAGCACCGGAGACAAAAAAATACCAACCACGCCTCCGGTTACTCCGAGCAACATGCCTTCCGCCAGCAATTGCTGTATCAATTGCCGGGGCCGAGCACCGAGCGCATAACGCACCGAGATTTCCCGCCTGCGCCGAGCCACTCGGACCAGCAAGAGACTGGCAACATTCGCACATGCCATCAATGCCATGAGCGCAGCCATGCCCATCACAATCAGTAATGTGGTGGGCACGCGGCCATGTACCGGCACGCCCTTGGAGCCGTCATCAAGAAACAGATGGGAGTTGGTGAGGAATCCATCACGGAAACTTTCCGAGCTGTGCCCCATCTGCTGCAACTCGTTGGCGCGCAGCGAGTGCCATAGGAGATCGATTCTTGCCTGCGCCTGTTGGCGTGTCAGCCCGGGTTTGATTCGCCCGACGATATTCAGCCACTTTGAGCGCCGCTCCTCGAGGTCATTCCAGTCCGGAGTAACCTGCGGCTTCATCGTCATAGGGACGAACAAAGCAGGGTTATCTTTTCCGACGACGCTGTGAAAAGTGGGCGGGGAGACGCCGACCACCGTGAAAGGGTGGCCATTGATCGAAATTGTTTGGTTCACAATTTTCGGATCGGAACCGAACCCGCGCTGCCAGTAGCCAAAACTTAGAACGGCGACCGGATTCCCTTCTCGCACCACATCATCCGAGGGGGTCAATAAACGACCGACCGCCGGTTGCAATCCAAGTACATCGAAGTAATTCCCCGACACCATCTCGGTATTTTGCAACTCAGGCTGGTTGCGCCACTGCACACCGACCTGCGCCCATGCCGTCGCTACCAGTCCGCTGAAGACTGAGTTGTCATCGCGGAGGTCGCGGTACATGGGATAGGAAAATATGATGTCGTGGCCGCCGCGAGCGTGCGTGCTTCCACTATCGCGGCCTGAAAACCGCAAGAACATCAGCTGGTTCGGATCGTTGACCGGCAAACTACGCAACGCTGCCTGGTCGAGCAGTGTGTAAATCGCAGTGTTGGCGCCTATTCCGAGCGCGAGCGTAACCACAACGACAGTAGTGAAGCCCGGGCTTTTGCGGAGTTTTCGCAGCGCCTGAACCAGATCCCGAAGTAGTCCGGTCATCAGTTCCCCTCGTCAGTAACTCTGTTAGGAATTCTATGAAGAACGTGCCGGTGATCAAAATGAAAAATGTCCGAGACAGGATCGTTGGATAGGACTCGATGAAAGTGGACCGAACCCGCCGATGCGGTTCAGACACCCCCTTTTGAACCACTAAGGACACGAGGTTAACGAAGGGACCCACATACGTAGAAGAAATCCTTCGTGGTCCTTCGTGTCCTTAGTGGTTAACGGTTTTTTCCAGAGGTCTAAAATCGCTCCCGACACTCCGAAGTGCGACGGCCTTGAGGCCTCGACTACTGTGGAAGAGCGATCAGATAAGATCGAAGGCGAGTGCTCTGTCTCGATGACGACTCAGATACGCAAACTCGCGGACCGCTATACCGCTGCGTGGAACAGCCAGGATCCCGCAAGTGTGGCGGCATGCTACTCGCCCAACGGATCACTCACCGTCAATAGCGATCCCCCGGCCGTCGGTCGTGACGCGGTCACCAAGGTCGCGCAGGGATTCATGACGGCTTTTCCCGACTTGAAAATTCAGATGGATAGCCTTGAAGTTAACGGAGATCAGTTTGTCTACCACTGGACGCTGATGGGCACCAACACAGGACCGTCCGGCACCGGCAATCGGGTTCACATCAGCGGCTTTGAGGAATGGCGGATCGGTTCTGACGGACTTGTCGGCGAATCGCATGGCCACTTCGACAGCGCCGAGTATCAACGCCAGCTCGAAGCCGGCGGCAGCGATTTTTAGCTATGCAGCGCCTGTCTCTTCGCCAGTTTTGCGGGCAATGGATTGTCGGGGCGCTCGGAATCCCAGAAGATCGAAACGATCCACCAGCGCTTGCCGTCGTTCAACAACTGAAAAGAGTTCACACCGCGTTCGAACGGCTTGTCGCCCGGACTGCGATGCGATTCGTAGCTGCTCAGCACCTGCGTCATCCCGCCATAACTCTGAGGCAGATTGACGATCGCGTTTTCGTAGAAGGGCTCTTTTGAGAAGATCCCACCGGCATCGCGGATAAATTCTTCTTCGCTCCACGAAATGATGAAAGTTGATCCGTCCGGGGACTTGCCCACCTGCGTGAATCTCGCTTGCGGAAGAAACAGCGAGCGGAACCGGTTCCAGTCCCGCGGACCCGCTGGGCCCGAGATTGAATCGTAGGCGGCGTGCATAATGGCGTCGATCGACTTCACGTCGTCGGTCTTGGGGGACGGCACCTTGGTAGCGAGATCTGCCGACGAAATCATCGGCAGGGTCGAGGGCATCTCCGCGCGCTGACCTTTCTCGGCCTTTTGGCCTACTGCCATGACAAGCAGAAGAACGACCACCCCCAACGCTAAAGATGTCTTTTGCCGCGAATTCATTCGTCTCTCACTCGGCTTGCTTGCTGATGTTGAGGAGCACGCCTACGCAGGCCAAGGTCACGAACAGCGACGAGCCGCCGTATGAAACCAGTGGCAGCGGGATGCCCTTCGTGGGCATCATCCCAAGCACGACACTGATGTTGATGAAGGCTTGCAACACGACCATGATAGTAATGCCGACCGCGAGATAGCGTCCGAAGACGTCTTGCGTCCGCCATGAGGTGCGCATGCCGCGCCAGAGAAACACGGCGAAGAGGGTGACGACGAACATCGCTCCAACGAGGCCTAGTTCCTCGGCGGTCACTGCAAAAATGAAATCGGTATGAGGCTCGGGAAGATAGAACAGCTTCTGCTTCCCTTCCATCAGGCCGGTCCCAGTGATGCCGCCTGTGCCGACCGCAATAAGCGATTGAATAATGTGAAAGCCGGTCCTCTGCCGGTCTGCGTACGGATTCAGAAAGGCCAGGATTCGGTCGCGCCGCCACGCCACATGAAAGATCAGAAGGTACAGCGGGAGCAGCGAGGCCCCGAAGGCGTATCCAAAGTATCTCAGCCGCATGCCGGCGACGTACAGGATGCAGGCCGCAATTCCCGCGCAGGCGATCGCCGTCCCTAGATCAGGCTGCAGCACGATCAATCCGAGAAAAACGACGACCGGCGCCGCGGCCGGCAACAGGGTGTTACGGACATCGTCCATGGTTCTGGCGCGGCTCTCGAGGAAGTAAGCCAGGAAAAGGATCAGCACCGGCTTCGCCAGTTCGGAAGGCTGGAACGAGAACACTCCGGCGTGAATCCAGCGGTGCGTGTTGTGCGAGCGATCGAGGAAGAAAACCGATATCAGCAGCAGCGTAGTAACGCCCATCAGCGAGAAAACGATCGCGGGATGCTTGTAACGCCGGTAGTCGACACGCATGGTCACGACCATGGCGAGTAATCCGGCTACCGCACAGATCAGTTGTTTCGAAAGGAAGGCGTAAGGAGAGCCAAACCGTTCGCGCGCCATCACGGCGGACGCCGAAAAGACCATGACAAGGCCCAGGAAAACCAGCAACATTGTGACGGTAAACAACCAGCGGTCGACACTCACGCGCTTCGCCATGGGACTTTTCATTTCAACACGGAGTCGCGAAGACACCGAACGAGAATTGTTGATTGTTGAACTTTGATGTTGCTTGTTTTGGTTCACGTCGCTCGTCATCGTCACGCGGCCCAGGAGAGCACGCTTTTTGCGGACGGCGAGAAGGTGCAGAGGTCCTTCGCTTCGCTCAGGATGCCAAGACTGACGGAGGCTAGGGTGTTGCTGGGGCGGCTGACAAGGATTGGACGACTTCTTTGAAAACCTTGCCGCGATGCTCGTAGCTTTTGAATTGATCGAAGCTGGCACAGGCCGGCGCAAGCAGGACGACGTCCCCGCTCTCGGCCGCTGCACTGGCCTTGCGGATGGCGTTGTCGAGCGTTTCGGCGTGAACCACCTCAGGGCCGCCGTCCTTGGACGACAGGATTTGCGATTCGATCTTGGCAGCCGCCGCGCCAATGGTGTACACGCGCTTCACCCGCTCGCGCAGCAACTGGTCCAGGAGGGTGTAGTCGCTGCCTTTATCTTTTCCACCAAGAATGAGGTGGATATTGGAGGGAAACGACTCAAGAGCCTTGATGGTCGCGTCGACGTTCGTGGCTTTCGAGTCATTGTAGTACCCGACTCCCCGGATAGTCGCCACGAATTCCAGCCGGTGCTCGACAGCCTTGAAGTTTTTGACCGCCTGGAGAATTTTTTCCGGCGCACATCCCATCAGCACGCCCGAGCACACAGCTGCCAGCACGTTTTCAAGATTGTGCGCACCCTTCAGCGGGATATCGGAGGTCTGCAGGATTTCGCGCTGGCCGTTCGCATCACGGAACAGAATCTTCCCGTCGCTCACCCACGCGCCACGCTCGACCTCCTTCTGCCGGCTGAACCAGAACACCTGCGCGCGGGTTCGCTTGCCCATCGCAACGCACGTTTTGTCGTCTGCATTCAGAACGGCGAAGTCAACGGGTTGCTGGTTCTCGAAGAGCCGCGCTTTCGCATTCACGTAGATTTCGAATGTGCGATGACGATCGAGATGATCAGGGGTCACATTCAAAACGACGGCGACCTTCGGGCGAAAAGTCTGAATGGTTTCCAGCTGAAAGCTCGATACCTCGAGGACGATCACGGTTTGCGGAGTCGCGCGATCGGTGAGCGAGATCGCAGGCGTGCCAATATTGCCGCCGACCAGGGTCGCGAAACCTCCGGCCGTCATGATTTCGCCAGCCAATGTGGTCGTGGTGGTTTTGCCGTTCGATCCTGTAATGGCAACGATCGGTCCGGGAAGGAATTGGGCAGCCAGCTCGATCTCTCCGATAACAGCTTCGCCCATCGATCGCGCCTGTTGCAGGGGTGGCGCATCCACGGGAACACCGGGCGAGACCACGATCAGATCCTGCCCGCGGAAGGTGCGCTCGCCGTGGCCGCCGGTTTCCACCGAGATGCCGTTGTCCAGCAGCACCGGGATTTCGTTGCGCAGCTCGTCGCCACTCTTGGTGTCGGATACCGACACTTTCGCGCCGTGCTTCTTCAGAAAAAGAGCCGACGCTACCCCCGACTTCCCGAGGCCAACTACGAGCACGCGTTTCCCGTTCAGTTCCATCAATGTCTATTTCACCACAGAGAAGATCAATTGAACGAACCAGACCGCAGGGAATTGTATCGTTGAGAGTCCGCCAAGACTTTACCTCAATTTCAGCGTGGTCAAGGCGAACAAGGCGAAAATCAGGGACGCAATCCAGAATCGGACGATAACCTTCGACTCCGACCATCCCAGCAACTCGAAGTGATGATGGATGGGCGCCATTTTGAAAATTCGTTTCTTGCGGAGCTTGTACGAGCCCACTTGCAGGATCACGGACAATGCTTCCAGCACGAACACTCCACCGATAAAGGGCAGCAACAGCTCCTGCTTGATGATGACGGCGACCGTGCCGATCGCTCCACCCAGGGCCAGCGACCCTACGTCTCCCATGAAGACTTCGGCCGGATGCGCGTTGTACCAAAGAAACCCGATGGACGCTCCGACCATGGCTCCGCAGAAGATAGTCAACTCGCCGACTTGCGGCATGCGCTGCAATTCGAGATAGGTCGCAAACGTCGCGTGCCCGCTGACGTAAGTGAGTACCGTGAGAGCGCCGGCTGCAATGACGGTGCACCCGATTGCCAGTCCGTCGAGACCATCTGTAAGGTTCACCGCATTGCTCGATCCCACAATGACGAGTGCAACGAAGGCCATGAAGGGCAAGAACGCGAGCGGCCACAGATGCGGATTGCGCTCCAGCGTTCCGACCACCAAGTCGGGGTGAAATTGCTTGAAGAACGGCACGATCAGCTTGGTGGAGTACATGCCGTAGGTTTGCATGGCGATTAACGTCGAAGCGATCACTATGCTGGTGGTGATTTGCAATCCAAGTTTGGCGCGGCCGGTGAGTCCGAGATTGCGGCGGTGCGTGACCTTCGTATAGTCGTCGGTGAATCCGATGGCAGCAAAAGCACAGGTGGAGAAGACGGCGATCCAGACAAATCGATTACTGAGGTCCGCCCAAAGCAGCGTTGGGACAACGATGGCGATGACGATCAGGAGACCGCCCATCGTAGGCGTACCCGCTTTTTTCTGATGTGCCTTCGGCCCTTCTTCGCGGATGTACTGGCCGATCTGGAAATCACGAAGCCTGCCGATGACCAGCGGGCCTACGATGAGCGCGGTGAACAAAGCGGTGAGGCTGGCAAAGGCAGTGCGAAAAGTGACGTACCGAAAAATACGGAAGGGTGCGACGTAGTGCTGCAGCTTGATGAATAACAGCCAATAGAGCAATCTGCCTCCGTATATCTTTTCGAACGTTGAGGGCGCTTTTTGCCTTCCGGCTCTGGGCTTCCGGCTTCAGGCTTTGGGCTTTGGGCTTTCGGCTTTCGGCTTCGGCCTTTCGCTCTCAGCTTAGCTATCAGCTTCTCGCTACTGACTTCTGACGGATTAACCTGCGCTTTACGCCCACCTTAATGCTTACCGACATTGCCCTTTGCTTGCCAGGTTTCCAGCGCTTTTTCAAGCTTCACTCCGCGCGATGCCTTTAGCAGAACGACGTCGCCGTCTCGGGTTTCGCGGGCTAGCCAGTCGCCGGCTTCTTGGGGTGTCTTCACAAATTCGGCCTGCGCTCCCGCTTGCTTCGCGCCACTGACCATCGCTTCTGCCAGACCGCGCACGCCCAGCACGAACTCGATTTTCTTCGCCGCTGCGTGTTGGCCCGCGGCGCGGTGCATCTCCTCACCCAAAGGACCAAGTTCGAGCATTTCTCCGGCGACAACGATGTGCCGCTTTGCCTTCATACCAGCGAGCGCATCGATCATGGCGTTGAGCGCTTTCGGATTGGAATTGTAGCAATCGTTGATGACGGTGATGTTACCCAACTGGAGAACCTGTCCACGCTTGTCGGCAGGTTTCAAAGTCGAGAGCGCGGCGACAGCATCCTCCATAGGCATCCCGCGCGCCATGCCAACGGAAATCGCGGCCAAAGCGTTCAGGATATTGTGATCACCAACGAGGGGGAGTGTCGCTGGCTGGCGCGCACCAGCGGTGACGACATCAAAACGGGAGCCCTCCGCTCCGCAGGATTGGACGTTCTCTGCACGAATGTCAGCCGCTGCGTGGGTTCCGTAACGGATCACCTTTCCTTTGAAGTCTCGTCCGAATTGCGAGACGTATTCATCGTCTGCGTTCAGGATTGCGGTCCCGCTTGCCGGAAGAGATTCGACGAGTTCATATTTCGCTCGAGCGATTCCAGCCAGAGAATCGAAGAACTCGAGGTGCACGGGGGCGACGTTGGTCACAACTCCGATCTCCGGCTGCGCGATTTTCGCGAGGGCGCGGATTTCTCCGGCATGCGACATCCCCATTTCGATCACGGCCACATCATGCTCGGGTTCAATTTTCAGGAGCATGAGGGGCAGTCCAAAATGATTGTTGAAGTTGCCCTCAGACTTCAGAACCCGGAACTTTGTGCTGAGCACGTGAGCGATAGCTTCCTTGGTGGTGGTCTTCCCTGCCGAACCGGTTACACCAATCAGAGGCTTGCCCCAAACTTTACGCACGGCCGTGGCGAGAGACTGAAGAGCGATCAGCGTATCGTCTACGGCTAGAAGTCGGGATTTGTCGGCAAACCGCTCCAACCGATCTTTTCGTACGACGGCTGCGACGGCGCCTCGTTCTAAAGCTGCGGCAACGAAATCGTGGCCGTCCAAACGCTCCCCTTTGACGGCGAAGAAGAGTTCGGCGGGACCGACAGTGCGCGAGTCGATCGAATAACCCTGGGCGACTTCGTCAACGGAGCCGGTAGGCGAGGTTGCTGAGATGAATTCGGCAATCCTGGAGAGTTTCAATTTCATGCCTGCTGCTCCAAGGCCGCGGCCTCACAGTCGAAGCCATTGGCCTTCAATACCTGACGCGCGACATCGACATCATCGAAGGGATTCGAGCCTTCTCGCGTGACCTGAACTTTCTCATGACCTTTGCCAGCGAGGAGGACAATATCGCCGGGCCGCGCCTCCCCGATCGCAAAAGAGATTGCCTTCCGGCGATCGACCTCGACGGAATATTTCACGCCGGTCTTTTGCAGTCCGACGAGCGCGTCATTAATGATGGCGCGAGGATCTTCACTTCTCGGATTGTCAGAGGTGAGTACGACGAGATCACTGCCACGTCCGGCAGCTTCGCCCATCATGGGACGCTTGGCACGATCGCGATCTCCGCCGCAACCAAAAACAGTAATCACACGCGCCGACCCGCCGTCGCGCGAGACAAACTCACGAGCCAACGCCGTCAGGTTGCGCAGAGCATCATCGGTGTGGGCATAGTCCACGACGACAGTGAAGGGCTGACCACAGTCGACGCGCTGAAATCTTCCGGGGACGTGAGTCAAGGACGCAATTCCGCTGGAGATCGCCTTGCCATCACAGCCTCGAGCGAAACACGAAGCAGATGCCGCCAGAATGTTGTAGACGTTCACGCGTCCGATCAGGGGAGAAAAGATCGCAAGTTTTTCCTGCGGCGTAACCATGTCGAAGCGAGTACCGCGCGGAGCGATGTCGACCTTTTCGACGTGGAAATCGCCGCGTTGCCATCCATAGGTCAACACCACAGAGCTACGCTTGCGGCTGAAGTCGGCCAACTTCGCTCCGTATTCATCGTCAAGGTTGGTGACTGCAGCGCGCGGGGCGTCGGTGCCGCAACCCTGAAAAAGAATCTTCTTGGCATCGAAATATTCTTCCATGGTGCGGTGATAGTCGAGATGGTCGCGGGTCAGATTAGTGAAGACGGCGACTTCGAATGGAACACCATAGACCCGTTCTTGCGCGAGAGCGTGGGAAGAAACTTCCATCACCGCGTCGGAGACGCCCAGGCCAACAGCCTCGTTGAACAGGCGCGCCAGTTCGAGAGCCTCGGGGGTGGTATGGGGGGCGGGATACGTTTTTCCAGCGACGTGATACTCGATGGTCCCGATGAGAGCGCTTTTTCGCCCTGCAGCTGTGAGAATCGCCTCGATCAGAAAAGCGGTTGTGCTCTTGCCATTAGTTCCTGTAATACCGGTGACCGCAATCCGTTCCGCGGGACGCTTGTAAAAGTTTTCGCTGACGCGTGCGAGAGCGCGCCGGCCGTGAGGAACGAGAGCCCATGCAACTCCTTCGCGCTGCTTCTCGGCTGCTGAGTCGGTGATGATCGCGACTGCGCCCGACTGAATCGCTTGATCGATAAAGCGGTTACCGTCAGACGTTTCGCCGCGCATGGCGACGAACCCGCTTCCGGGTTTCACGCGCCGCGAGTCGTATTCCACACTGGTGACGTCCGGGTTCCCGCTTTGCGCAAGAAATTCCGCGCCATCCAGCAACTGTTGGAAGGTCATTGCTCGGAATTATAGGGCAGGAGTGGGGCAGCCAAATGCTTGTAACCACGAAGGACACGAAGTTTCACGAAGTAGGCCCCGCTATCCCTTGAGTTATTACGGTCGATATCTTTCTGCCGATGGCGTTAGGGACCCAGGTTTGACGCTCAACGTGAGTTCACCGTGGAGTATTCTGCGCCAGCGGCTCGCATTACGAAGGTCATTTTCCCCGGTTGTAAGGTGCGCGCTACATTACCTTCATGAGCACCGGAACTGGATCCGCGAAATACAAGTGCACACAGTGTGAGCAGCCCGAAAGCTCTTGCGAGTGCGAGAAATTCTGCTGTCTGTGCCAATCGGTCATTGACGTTCGCATCTGCAATGACGGCTTGATGTATTGCGAGCCTTGCCGCACGGCGTGCGATTACAAGACTTCGAGTTAACTTCGAGCGACTTTGTCTGCCGATCTCTCTTCAGGAGGCGAACGACAGGAATTTTCGGATCGCTTCTCATCAATTCCCCGACATCGCAAATCCTGTCTTATCGTCTAACGCACACCGAACAAAATCGTTACTTCTGAACGGACCACGTTCGTTCCTTGGCAAGCCCCTCTCTTTTGAGCGAGAATGGAATGTTTTTGGGCTGATGGGCTTTTTTTGCGCCCTTTTACAGGAGAGTCCCCGATGGCTACCACGATGCACGCCAGCGACGTAGCCGAGTTGCTGAGTGAAGGCCGGACGCACTTCAATCTTTCGCCGGCAGTGCTGGTGGAGCACGCGATCCGGCGCAATGAAGCAAAGCTCGCGGCCAATGGCGCAATCGTCGGCTACACCAACCGAACTGGCCGGTCGCCAAAAGATAAATTCATCGTAAAGGACGAGATGACAGCGCACACCGTGGCCTGGGGTGCGGTGAATGCCCCCTTCGAGGCGGACAAGTTCGACGCGCTATACACCCGAGTGATGGAGCATCTGCGCGGACGAGAGCTCTATGTGCAAGATCTGTTCTGCGGGGCCGATCCTGCTTACCGGCTGCCTGTACGTATTGTGAATGAATATGCCTGGCACAACCTGTTTGTGCGGCAATTATTTCTGCGACCGACGACACAAGAACTTAAGAGTCACCATCCAGAGTTCACGGTCATATCGGCCCCCGAGTTTAAAGCCGATCCGAAGCGCGACGGAGTGAATTCCGAGGTATTCATCTTGTTGAATTTCATGCGGCGGACCGTGCTGATTGGCGGCACTTCCTATGCCGGCGAGATGAAGAAGTGCATCTTCAGCGTGATGAATTTCCTGCTGCCTCCGCGAAATGTGTTCCCGATGCACTGCTCGGCGAACGTCGGCCACAACGGAGTGAGCGCGCTGTTCTTCGGACTGTCCGGCACAGGCAAGACAACATTGTCGGCGGACCCGTCCCGCGACCTGGTTGGCGACGATGAACATGGATGGAGCGCCGACGGAGTCTTCAACTTCGAGGGTGGGTGCTACGCCAAATGCATCAAGCTATCGAAGCGGAACGAGCCGCAAATCTGGAACGCGCTGAGATTCGGATGCGTGCTCGAGAATGTGACACTCGACCCTCATACCCGCGTGCCGGACTATGACGACGACAGCAAGACGGAGAATACGCGCGCCGCCTACCCGGTCGAGTTCATTGATAATGCCGTGATTCCGGGGATTGCCGGCCATCCTAAGAACGTAGTGTTTCTGACCGCAGATGCGTTCGGCGTCCTGCCTCCGATATCGAGGCTTACTCCGGAGCAGGCGATGTACCACTTCTTGTCCGGCTACACCGCGAAGGTGGCTGGGACGGAAGCGGGTATCAAAGAGCCGTCCGCCACGTTCTCGACCTGCTTCGGGTCGCCCTTCTTGCCGTTGCCGCCGAAAACCTATGCTGAAATGCTTGGCCGTCGGCTTCGCGAACACAACGCCCAATGCTGGCTTGTCAATACGGGATGGCAAGGCGGACCATATGGAGTGGGCAAGCGCATGAGTATTCCTCACACGCGGGCGATGGTCGATGCCGCGGTTGAGGGCGAGTTGATCCGGCAGGAGTTTGAGATCGAACCCACGTTCGGATTCAGTATCCCCAAGTTTTGTCACGGCGTTCCGCCGCAGATTCTCAATCCGCGGAACGCGTGGCCAGATAAAGCGGCTTACGACAAGGCCGCGGAAGATCTGCGGAACAGGTTCGCCAAGAACTTCGAGAACTTCGACGCTCCGGCCGAGGTAAAAGCCGCGGGACCGAAGGCTCAGAGATAGCCTGGTGAGCCCGCGAGTTTCTCAAATTTTCTGCGTCAAGCCCTCTTGAGAAGGCGACTCAACCAGATCAAGAAAACGGCGCCGACGATGGCGACGAGGATGGTGCCAATCGTCCCCCCGGCGTGGATTCCGAGCAGTCCCAGCAAGTGACCACCTACGATCGCGCCGACGATTCCTAGCACAATGTCCATGACAGGGCCGTAACCGCCACCCTTCATGATTTTGCCGGCGGCCCATCCCGCGATCAGACCTACGAGTATCCACCAAACAAATAACATCAGCATGACTCCTCCTTCGGTGCGTAAAAGGCTGACGACTGGGCTGCGATTTCAGGGACCTGAGGACAGATGAGAGACGGGAGGAGAGTAGGCCAAGCGTAAGTCGGTGTCAAACAGTGAAACGGGTTCCGTGGTTAAATCAAAAACATGTTTGCCCGCAAGATTCGAGTTGAGTATGAGACCGAGGGTCAGAAGCTTGCTTGTCCGTTGAAATGGCTCGACTCTTTTTCCATGAGAAATTTTACTAACGCGAGCGTGTTTGATGATACTCTTCCGCTTTCCGACGGACAGATGGAGATAGGAACTGCGGTGCCCTTGGACCAACTCAAGGACGCGATGGAGGATTGGTTCAGGCGGAAGAGCTATCTCCCTAAGGAGTCACAATTGTTACTTTCGGAGAAATAACAAAAGCGTGAAACTAGCGTCGGGGATGTTTGTTGCGTTGTCACAATTTCTCGGTTTATAAATCTTATCCAAGCGTAAACGACGAGTTCACGCGAATTGTCACAGGCTGTGGGGACTTTTTGACGCACCAAGGCGGTACAGGAACCTTTGAGTTAGATCGAACCCAGCGTTTTCAATCACTTGTGTCGGATTGCAGGATGGAATAAGAGTTGCTGTAGAAACTGAGGAGGTGCTTCGTGAGCTTTAAGCTATTGCAGTTCTCCCCCCAGGAAAGCACCCGCGTCATTCGTATGCAGGCGATTCCAGAGCAGTGGAGTGGCCCTGCGGCCTGTTCGTCAGAGATAGGGTTCTTGAAACTCTTTGTCGAAGACGAGCAGACTATCGTAGAAAAGCGGATCAACTGGGGCGCTATCTCAGGCCTGGCTCTATCCCTGGCAGTAAGTGCTGGTTTTTGGATGTTGGTTGGGGTAACCGTCGAAAAAGCTTGGAAGTAACAAGTTTCAGTCCCAGAATTCAAACGGGTCCACGCTAATAAGCGTCGACCCGTTTCTTATTGGAACTCTACTTGTCGTAGCGCAACAAAGACATGACGTTGTATTGCTTCAGTTTGTCTCGTCCTTTAAGAAAATCCAGTTCCACCACGAAGCCGAGCCCAGCAACCTTCCCACCCAAGGATTCGGCTAGCTTGGCCGTCGCTTCCGCGGTGCCGCCAGTGGCCAGAAGGTCGTCGACGATCAGCACACGCTGCCCTTTCTGAATCGCGTCCTTATGGATCTCGAGGGTGTTGGTGCCGTACTCGAGAGCGTAGTCATACTTCACGCACTCAGCGGGAAGCTTCCCAGGCTTTCGCACGGGAACGAAGCCGGCATTGAGGCGATAGGCCAAGGCCGGTGCGAAGATGAAACCGCGGGCCTCCATGCCGAGGACCAAGTCGACGTCTTCCGAAATGTAGTGCTCCGAAAGCTTGTCGATCAGGGTGGCCAGGCCGGTTTTGTCCTTCAAAAGCGTGGTGATGTCGTAGAAGAGAATGCCCTTCTTGGGGAAGTCGGGGACTTCGCGGATCAGGCTCTTGAGGTAATCGGCCGTCACCGTGGATGGCGTTGTGGACATCTACCAGGCTCCTTCAATGCGAAATGAACTGAGACCGGCCGTTGGGCTGGCTTCGGAAACTTCTACATTATCGACGCGGGCGGCCCGTGGGCCCTCGCGCAAACGGGAATGCAGGCCGGCCAGCTGATCGCGAGTACCCTGCGCCAGAACCTCGACGCTCCCGTCGTGATTGTTACGAACCCATCCGGAGATGGCCAAAATGTGGGCTTCGCGTTCTACGAACCAGCGGAAGCCGACGCCTTGGACGCGTCCACGAACGATGAAGCGACGCGCTTGGACCGGCTTGTCGGGCGGAGTCACGTTGCAGGATTCTCGGGTGGCGGGCAGTTTACATTGTGCGCTTCGCGCCCAACCCCGGACGAATGCGTCCGGGGCTACATGTTTGTGTAGGGGCGGACGCATTCGTCCGCCCCGCGTCGCGCAAGCGACGCGTGCTGAACTTTAGGCTCTCGACAAATACGCGCCTTCGGATGTGTCGACTTTGATCTTTTCACCTTCGTTGATGAAGGGTGGGACCTGAACGACCAAGCCGGTCTCCGTCCGTGCGGCCTTGGTCACGCTGGACGCGGTGGCACTCTTCAATCCGGGCTCGGTTTCGACGACGGTCAGAATGACGGTCTGAGGCAACTCGATACCTACCGCCTTGCCGTCGAAAAACTCAACCTTGATCTCGAGGTTCGGAATGAGATATTCAACCGCATCGCCGAGAATGTCTTTGGTGAGGTGGGTCTGTTCGTAATTGGCGGTGTCCATGAAGTAGTAGCTGTCGCCATCGGCATACAAGAACTGCATATCGACTTCATCGACATTGATCTTCTCGATCGGATCTGGCGAGCGAAAGCGATGCTCGAACATGGCGCCGGTGCGCAAGTTGCGCAGCTTGGCCTGGATGAAGGCGCGAAGATTGCCGGGCGTACGATGCTCGACGCTGAAAACGGAATGCAGATCATTATTGTGTTTGATGATCATTCCGGGACGTAGTTGGGTGGCAGGGATTGACATCGCTTGAAAAACTCTCCTTGTACGATTGCGGTTTGAAGCCGGCGGAAGGCGGGCACGCCTCAGTTTCCGCCGCCACGAGGGCTAAATCGCGATTTTACACTGAGGTGCACAGGAAAAGAAACCTTTGCCCCGATCAAGCTCATCGAACACAAGCGCCTTAAACGCCGAGAATGGGGCTTTCGAGTCACCATATCAGGGGACTAGAATCCAGTGCTGGACGTTGACCTCCTCAGGACGCGGATACGTTCTTGTGGGGGCAACAGAAAGAGGTCTTCATCATGAGCAGCGGACGTTATGAATCATCAGCGGCAACGAATATCGGGACGGCGATCACATTTCTTTTGATCGGATTGGGTGCCGGGGCGCTGGCCGGGCTACTGCTCGCGCCTAAGACCGGCAAACAGCTTCGTCGCGATTTGCAGCGAGGGTACGAAGACGCGAAGGACAGCTTCGACGATTGGGCCGACGAAGCGAAGGACCGGGTACGCGAGGTAGGCGATCGCGTGAGGGACGTTGCCAGCAAAGGCGCGGACTTCGCCGACGACCTTCGTGAGCGCGCCGAGCCCCTGCGCAAGGCGATCAAGAGAAGCTAATCAATTCAAAGCTTTCACCACAAAGGACACGAAGTTTCACGAAGGTTCTGTAAAACAAAGACCTCCTTCGTGTAACTCCGTGTCCTTTGTGGTATTCGCTTTTTTGGGTCGACGATGTTTACTTGAAGATACCGGAGAAGAAACCTTTTACGTGTCCGAGGAAGCCGCGGCGTTGGGGTTTGGCTTCTTCTTTTTTATCTTTGTCCGGAGGCGGTGGAGCCTGGACGACAGGATCGATATGAACGGGAACTTCCGTTGAGACCTCGACCGGCAATTCTTTCAGAGCCTGAACGGGAGCCGGCGGCGCGCTGGCGCGCAAGCGATCTTTCGCGCTGAAAACCAGCGGAGCATTGAGCTCGGCCGTCGCGTCCTCAGGCTTGGAGTCCGGCACTTCGGCATTCTCGGAATCCTTCGACAGCTGCGCTTGCGTGGATGGCGAACTCGCGTCTGGCGTGATGGAAGCGGTCGTCGACCCTGCGCCTACCTGAACTTTCGCCGGCAGTTGCGAGTCGGGCAGCGGCGCCGGGGGCGGACTGCTCGTCTTCAACACGGGCGGCGGAGGCGGACAACCGCATTCGAGCGGAACGTCGGTATCGACTTTATCGATCTGTCCAGAGTGGAACACCGCCTGTTCGGCAGGTCTTACTTGGTAGATACGGGTTCCCATCAATTCGGAGACGACGGCAGATGATGTGTTGCCCATCAGTCCGCGAACGCAGGTATTGCCGTGAGAGTCGGCGCTGATCGCGACATGAAATTCTCCTGGGCCAGCGAACATGATGCGGAAATCTGGCGTAAGGATCGCGTCCGCCGAAGAGGACAACGAGTAGTGGGCTTCAATCGCGCCTGTTCCCATACCGAACATCAAGTCGCGCTTGGACTCGGAAGGAGTGACAGACAGGGTCGTACCCGGACATACTCGCACTTCTCCGCCTCGCGGGAGATGAAGAATCGTCGTATCGGACCCGGCAGTCACGGAAGATCCGGCTGCGATACGGCTCGCGTCGACCACCGTGGGCCCTGCCGACCCTGATACTGGCACGACAGCCGCTTCGCTCGTCAAAGAGAATCCCGGAGCGGTTTCGAGCGGCTTCGAAGATTTTCTGGCGGCATTGACGTCTTCCGGCGGCTTGAGGCGCACCATCAGCCGATTGCCGGCTCCATCCCAGGAGTGGCCGTATGGGGCAAGCAGATCGAGGACAATGCGCGTTACCGGCGGCTGATTCTGAAATTGCCGAATGCGGACCGCTAGAATGTTTTCCTTTTCAACATCGATCTTGTTTCGCGGCACCGCCATTCGCGAGTTGGGCAGATCGATGACCATCCGTGGGGGATTATCCAGAGTCTGAATCTCGGGAAACACAGGGCCGTTGGAGAGAACTTCGACGGCAGGCACACCCTTCTCATGGACGATGCGGACGCTCCGGATAGTTCGTGGAGGTCCGAAGGATTGGGCAGCCGTAACGGACGCCAGCAGCCCAAGCGTGATGGCGCACGCAAATCTGATCAGGGATCGGGGCACAACTAATCCTTGAAATGGGTGGTAGCTCAAACCATATCATTTACTAAGGGATACAGAGAAGTACGAAGAAAACCGTGGTAACGTCACAGGGCAATGACTTAGGTGCAAAGGTTCTGCTCTACCGGACTTGCAAATCGATGAGAAGCCTACGATCCCGGCTGGACCGCTGCCACATCTAAGGTTCTGGAAGGAACTCGTATTCCTCGATCACGGCCGCCACGCCGACCTTGCCGTCCTCTCGCCCGTTTTCTACGCGTACGACGCGACCCTTGCACTGCACCCGAATGCTCTCTGTGAGCGTGATTTCGGGCGGCAAGGTCAGGGTGAAGCCGATGCGAGATCCCTTATCTACGGCAGAGTCAAGATAGAAGCAGATGCCGCGAGCGCTGACGTCGCGGATCTGAGCATTTTCAACTTCGGACGACTGGTCTCGGACAACAGTTACAGGTACGCGGAGCGCAAAACGTCGTGCAGCCCTTTTTTCCTGCTGGGCCTCGGCCATGCATCCTCCCAAAGTGGCGCTCAAAGATGCTGTCATGAAGCATGCGCTGCCCTCAGTCTCCGGGTCAATACCACGGTCGGGTTACCGGGTGGCCCGTTCAGGCGAGAGCCTGAGGCGTCAATATGGGTCAAAAACGCCCAGAAAACATCGATTCAGGCAGATCTGCGCATCCCTTCCTCGGCGACAAATGGGCCTCGAGGGTGGTGTAAGCTCATCGAAAGGAGTGCGGTGCCTTGATTTTCGTTCTCGATAACTACGATTCATTTACTTACAACCTGGTCCAATACATTGGCGAACTCGGGGGGGTAGTAGAGGTCCGCCGTAATGATGAAGTGACGGTTTCGGATGTTGAACAGATGCACCCCGACCGAATCGTGGTCTCTCCCGGACCGTGTACTCCGCACGAAGCCGGAATCAGCGTGGAGTTGATCCGGCATTTCGCGGGGAAAGTACCGGTGTTAGGCGTCTGTCTAGGGCATCAGGCGATTGGCGAGGCATTTGGAGGGCGCGTGGTTCGGGCGCCGCATCTCATGCACGGCAAAACCAGCCCTGTGGTGCATGACAACCGGACCGTTTTTCGCGGACTGTCGATGCCGATGACCGCGACGCGTTATCACTCCCTCATCGTGGAGGAGAAAGATCTCCCCTCCGAACTCGAAGTCAGCGCATGGACTACCGAAAAGGATGGGAAGCGAACCATCATGGGTCTGCGTCACCGCAAGCATCCCGTGGAGGGAGTGCAATTCCATCCAGAGAGCGTGCTCACGCAAGACGGCAAACAACTGGTCGAGAACTTTCTGAACCTTTGATCGCCGATGATCAGCTATCGCGCCATTCGGCCCAGCATTGCCAATGCCGAGTTTGTCGATTGTTACTGGCTTCTGCAAGGCACGTCGACTCCCGATGATGTGCAACGGATCGTTCCTGACGGCCGTCCTGAACTGATCATCCATCTCGCGAATTCATTCGCGCATCAGCGCGGGGCGATCTGGGAGGCTCAACCGGAATGTTTTTTCGTAGGACAGATCAGCGGGCCAATGTTGCTGCGCCCAACGGGCCGAACCAACACGTTGGGGATTCGTTTTCAGCCTCACGGTGCTAGCCGCCTGTTCCGCCTTCCGCTCGATGAGCTAAGCGGCAGGAGCGTCCCGCTGCGCGACTTGTCGCCGCAGCTCGATCGGGAATTGAGTGCTGTGAGAGACCCTGCACACCCCAACAATGCAGATCTCTTTTGTAGATCGGATATTGCAGCGACGCTTCGTTCGAAGTACGAACAAAGGCTGGCTGGTTGAGGCGGCCGTACGTGAGATCATCGCGTCGGGCGGAACGGTGGAAACGGCAGCTTTAGCCGGCAGGCTCAACGTCAGCCTGCGCCAATTGCAGAGGCGATTCAAGGACGAGGTTGGAATTGGGCCGAAGCTCCTGAGCCGCATCCAGCGATTTCAACGTGTGTTCTGGGCATTGGAATCTTCGCCCGCTTGGGTCGATGTGGCGGTGCAGTGCGGATATTTCGATCAGGCCCACCTGATCAACGATTTCCGATACTTCGCAGGCGACGCGCCAGCCTCATTACTGTCTCCTCAAACTGACCTTGCTTTCCATTTTCTGCAAAGCTCGTCCAAGAACCTCAAGAAGATGTCGTAATTTTCCAAGACCAGCCCGCCTATAGCTCGATAGACTTCGCCGCGTGGAGGAAACAGTATGAAAATTCTGATCGCCGGACTTCTCTCGGTGGGGGCGACATTCTTTTGCGGTCCGATGGACACCATGCAACCCGTCCCTCCTGGCAAGATGGTCATCATGAACGCAGTGGAAACAAAGTGGCAGCATGATGCCGGCGATCCCGCGGGATCGCAAACTATCGTGCTGCGAGAAGATCCTCAGACACAGAGTGTCGAACTGCTGGCCCGGTATCCCGCAGGGCATGTATTCCCGCCACACTGGCATAGCGCGAATGAACGCATCCTCTTGCTTGAAGGCCGGCTATCCATCCAGAATGAAAACACCGTGGTAATATCTTGATACCGGCGGGTTTGCCTACCTCCCGGCAACGCAGCCCCAGAAGATGGCGTGTGTTTCCAAGACGCGATGCAGCTTTTATGTCTATTGGGATGGCAAACTCGACTTCCACAAAGTGGAAGGAAAGTGACGGCAACGGTGGGCTACTGAGCGCCCCTCGCCTTCTCTACCGCCCTTAGCAGTGCCTGCGCCTTATTCATGGATTCCTGAAATTCAGCGGCGGGATCGGAGTCGGCTACGATTCCTGCTCCGGCCTGTAAGTAAGCCTTTTTGCCTTGCATCAGCATGGTGCGAATTCCAATACAAGAGTCCAGGTTTCCGGCGAAATCTGCATAGAGGACTGATCCGCCGTAGATGCCCCGGCGGGTCGGTTCCAACTCTTCGATGATCTGCATGGCACGCACCTTCGGCGCACCGCTGAGGGTTCCTGCGGGAAAGCAGGCGGCGAAGGCATCGAGCGCGTCGAGATCCTTACGCAACGTGCCTTCGAGTGCGGAGACCAAATGCATGACGTGTGAATAGCGCTCGACATACATCAAATCTTTAACCTTCACCGAGCCGTACTCGCTGACGCGTCCGAGGTCGTTTCGTCCGAGGTCCACCAGCATGACGTGTTCGGCGCGCTCTTTCTCATCCTGCAGCATCTTTTGCTCGAGCAGAGCGTCTTCGGCTTCGTCGCGCCCACGCGGATGCGTACCCGCGATAGGGCGGTATTCCAGCTTGCGTCCCGTAACTCGGACGAGCATTTCCGGCGAAGATCCCAGGATGTGTGTATCCCCGGAGCGCAAGAAATAAAGATAAGGCGACGGATTCACCTGGCGCAGCGCGCGGTAGAGGTCGAAGGGCTCGACTCCGGGAACGAAATCAAGGCGCTGAGAAAACACGACCTGAAAGATGTCGCCGGCGGCGATGTACTCCTTACACCGCTCCACGCCCTTGCGGAAGGCATCGGGGAGGGTACCTGAGTGGACCTTGAGCGTTCCGTTCTTCGATTTCGCCGCTTTGCGCCAGAGAGCGGTGCTGAGTCCGCGAGCCAGTTTACGTTCGAGCGCGGCGATGTCGCGCAGCGCGTGGTCGTAAGCTTTTCGTGGAGACTCGGCTGCGACGTCGCCTACAGCCACGATATGGATCTGGTGGCGGAGGTGATCGAATGCCAGCAAGCGGTCGAAAAACATCAACTCGGCATCGGGCAGGGAGAGATCGTCCTTAGCGTGCTCGCCGATCTTCTCGAGTTGCCGAACTACGTCATAGGCGAAATATCCCACGGCTCCGGCTAGGAAGGGCGGCAGGCCCGGAATGCTGGCGGGACGATGCTCGCGCAGCAGGCGCTTCACGACCTGGAAGACATTTTCTTTAAGAACCTCGCGCTTCCGGCCACGCTGAATTTCAACCGAGCCTTTGCGCGCCTTGACCAACATGTATGGCCGCGCGCCCAGAAACGTGTAGCGGCCGATCTGCTCCCCGCGCTCAACAGATTCCAGCAGGAAGGAGTGCGGCTCGTCGCTGGCGATAGCCAAGAAAGCGGAGACCGGGGTAAGCAGGTCGGCGCTGACGGACTTTACCACCGGTACCAGGGTGGCTTCCCGGGCTAACCGGGAAAACTCTTTGAAATCAGGCTGAAGCATGGCTATGAAGTGAACAATTATAGGGGACGCATCTGGCTAAAGTTGTCAGCAGAAGGTCTCCGGATGTGGCGGTTGCCAGCAGACGTTACCGTTGTCGCAGTGGTGGGCTCAGAATGCCCGCCGAAGCTAGCGTTTGCTGCGAAAACTTTCGTCACTTGTGAGCTACCGTCGGATGGCTAGAATCGTAGATATCCCGAGCATTATGAGCATTTTGTATGCTTTGGTAAAGCGGTTGGCGAGTGGTTACCCCACGATACGGGGCTGAAAGAATCGATCAATAGATGGAGAGTCCAGCGGGATCGGACATTTCCACGCAAACAGAACTAGAACCTATGCGAGTGAAATTCTGGGGAGTGCGCGGCTCAACGCCCACTCCGCAACCCGAGAACATGCGCTATGGAGGGAATACCTCTTGCGTCGAAGTGCGCGTTGGAGACCAAATTTACATCTTCGACTGCGGCACCGGCTTTCGCGTGCTCGGACAGGAACTCAAGCGCGAGTTCGGAGACAAACCGTTCGCGGCCCATGTATTCGTCTCGCATTTTCATTGGGACCATATTCAGGGCATGCCGTTCTTCCGCCCGCTGTACGAAAATCCGCTGAGCCGTTTTTCATTTCACTCGTCCGGCCGGACTCGTGGCATTCAGCAAGTGATGGCGGAGCAGATGGCCTCGCCGTACTTTCCTGTCGATCTCGGGACGATGCGAGCGAAGCGCGACTTCTGCAACATCGAGAACGGGTGCATCGATATGGAAGATGGCATCCGCATCAAGACGGCGTGGCTGAATCATCCGCAGGGCTGCCTGGGATTTCGGATCGAGACAAAGGAAGGAGTATTGGTCTACGCCACAGACAATGAACCGGGCGATGCAACCTTCGACAAGGGCGTTCGGAAACTGGCGGAAGGCGCCGACATCCTGATCTACGATGCGCAGTATCTCCCGGAAGAGTACGACGCGCGACGACGCGGATGGGGACACAGTCACTGGCGCGAGGCGGTAAATGTCGTCATGGAGAGCGGCGCGAAAGAATTGATCCTCTACCACCACGATCCCGAGCACACCGATGACGTCGTGGATAAAGTCGTCAGCGACGCACGGAACTACTATCCCAATGTGCGCGCTGCTGCCGAGGGTCTGGAAATCGCTCTTTAGCCTCCGTAGAAGCAATCAACCACAAAGGACACGAAGTTCCACTAAGGAATGCTTTTGCCTTGAAACCTTCGTGAACCTTCGTGTCCTTTGTGGTGAAAGGGTTTTGATTTTTTTCCCGTGGTAAACTTTCGCGTCAAAACGACTCCCAGGGGTACTGATGCTCCGAGTGGCATGGTTGTTATGGCTGTCGCTGGCGCTTTCGCTGCCCGTTTTTTCTCAAGCTCCCGACATTCCTGAGCCTGGATCGACCGAGGCGATCGCGGCCGCGACGACGGATCCGCATTTCATTTCTCCGTGGGTTTCGTACATTCCTCAGTCCGATAAAGTCCCCTCACCCGAGAAATTTTTCGGACGCATCATGGGCGCTCCGGGAGAGCTGGTCGGCACAGAGAAGTCCTACGCGTATGCGCGCGCGCTGGCCGCTGCCAGTCCGCGGGTGCGTGTCTTCACGATCGGGCACAGCGAAGAGGGACGGGACATTCTGATGATCGCGGTCTCCGATGAGGCGGGCATTCGCGATCTTGACCGCATCAAAGCCGCGACTGCAGCGCTTGCAGATCCGCGGCGCACCGACAAAGCCGCCGCTGAAAAGCTGATTTCCGAGGCGCGCCCCGTCTACTACTTCAACGCCGCCTTGCATTCCGATGAGACCGGCTCGACCGAAGCAGTTTTGGAACTGGCATACCGGCTCGCTGTATCCGAGCAGCCGATGGTTCGCCACATCCGCGAGCAACTGGTGGTGCTTATCAATCCGATTTCAAATCCGGACGGCCGCGACAAGATGGTGGACTGGTTCTACCGGTATCTCAAAGGCAAGACGGATCGTTCGACGCTCCCGCGCCAATCTCCCCCCTATTGGTCGAAATACACGTTTGTGGATATCAATCGCGATACGCATCAGCAGACGATGGAAACGACGAAGGCAGTGCACCGCATGTTTCACGAATGGCATCCGACGGTGGTGCACGACTTGCACGAAGGCATGCCGCTGATGATGACGTGGAACGGCACCGGCCCGTACAACCCGAATATCGATCCCATCACGTACGGCGAGTTTCTGGCATTAAGTTTTCGCGAAGTGGAATCCATGACGGCGATCGGCATGCCGGGAGTGTCGACGTGGAATTTCGGAGAGGGCTTCGCGCATCTCTATCTCGATTCCGTCGCGATGAATCACAACAGCATTGGACGCGGATACGAGACTTTCGGCAATGGCAGCGCGGAGACTCAGAAGCGCTCCATCTCGACCTACGCAACGCAGATGCAGTGGTATCAACTGTCGCCTGCTCCGAGCGAGGTAACGTGGTCCGCGCGCGACAATCTTAATTACCAGGAAACAGGCGCTCTGGTAGCTCTGGAAGAAACCGCGCGCCAATCCATGGAGATGCTGCGCAACTTCTATCACAAGAGCTGGAACTCCTGGCAGAAGGGGCTGACCCAACCTCCTTACGCGTTTCTGATTCCCAAGGATCAGGGGGATCCGGCGCGTGTCGCGCAGATGGTGGGACGGCTTGTCGGCCAGCACATTGAAGTCGGGCAGGCGGTCCGTGAAATTCAACTTCATGAAGGAAGTTTTTCGGCGGGAACGTTCGTAGTGCGCCTCGACCAGCCGTACGGCAACTATGCCATCGACCTGCTCACGGCTCAACACTATCCAAAAAATGGCGAGGCGCCTTACGACGATGTCTCCTGGGAATTACCCGCGCACTACCACCTGCAGGTGATCCCAACTGCTGACACGGCGATTCGCGATGCCGCGCTGACTCCGCTTACCGAGACGACGCATGTGAGCGGCCACATTTCCGGCGCCGGCGCCGTTCACCTGCTGAGGGACACGGGGCAAGAATCGCTGTTAGCGGCGCGCTATCGCCTCGCACAATTCGAAATTCAAATCGCCGAACATCCGTTCAAAGAAGACGGTGTGGAATTTCCTGCAGGCTCATGGATTCTTGCAGACCAACCGGGACTTCACGACGCTCTACAGTCAGCTGCTGCGGACCTTGGACTCGACTTCATCCAAGTCGCTGCCACGCCGGAGGTCCCGCACCACGTAGCAAAAGCACCGCGCATCGGCGTCTGGGTTCCATGGGCCGACACGGATTCGATCGGATGGATTCGTTACTCGCTCGATCAGCGCAAAGTGCCGTACACGTATCTGCGCGATGAAGACATTCGCGCTGGAAATTTGCGATCGAACATTGATGTGCTGCTCTATGGCCACGTCGATCTTGAGTTGGCGGAGCAAATCGAAGGATTGCCCAAGGCCTGGTCGCCGATGCCGTTCAAGAAGACCGCGCAGACGCCAAGTTTCGGAACACCAGCGGAATCGGACGACATCACCGGAGGAATCGGGTACGAAGGACTCGCACAGATTCAGAAGTTCGTAGAAGAGGGCGGATTGATGGTGACGCTGGGTAGTGGAACCGCTCTCGCACTTGAAGGAGGCTTGGTTCGGTTTGTGCGTAGATCGTCGGGCGGCGTCCCGCGAAGTTTGGCCGGAAGTGGAGGAGCTTCGTCCGCCGCATCGATGCAGTCGGCTACAAGAACTCCCGGCGCTCACGTTCGCGTCACGTTCGATCGCCCGGATCATCCCATCGCCTACGGATACCCAACACGCACGCACGTGTTTCGACAGAATTTCCCGCTCTACAACATCCCGCGACGCTGGCTGCGGATGGCGTATTGCACCACTTGCCTGGATGGTCCGGAGGATCGCAGCGGCATTGTGATGGAGTGGGGCGATTCGGAGGGCAAGCCGCTCGTCGTGAGCGGACAGGTTTGGGGTGAAGAGAATCTTGTGAAGCGTCCCGCGATCCTCGACATGCCGGTTGGGAAGGGACACATCGTTAGTTTCAACTTCAATCCCATGCATCGCGATTTGAATCGTGGTGACCAGCGATTGCTGTGGAATGCAATTCTGAACTGGCAGGCGATTCTCACGATGAAGGCTTCACCCGAAGCATCCACTCCCGCTGAATCGGATGAGTAATCTGAGTTTTGTATAGCCGAGCCCCTTGCACCCACGACCGTGATTTCAATCACTGATTCACAGCTTATGATCGGCCAGAGTTGACGGGAATCTCTCTCGGCATGGGAGATAGTTGTGCTGAAGCGACGGATCGTCTTGCATAAATCCAGGATCATCCCGAACATGTACCGTCCGAGGTAGCTTGCTTCCCTGTCCGCCGCGCTCATATACTCTGAACGTTTGCCTGTCTCTTACCGGACATCGTCCGGCAACGGCCAGCATTTGACCTGCAATCATCCCGGAGAAAACTCTTATGACGACGATGACCACTCCCGCACATGTGGATAAGGAAACAAATCCGTGGGAGTCGCAACGCGCACGCTTCGATCTGGCCGCTCAAAAACTGAATCTGGATGAAGGGCTGTGGCGGGTGTTGCGCTATCCAAATCGCGAACTCACGGTGTATATCCCCGTGCAGATGGACGATGGCCACCTTGAGGTTTTTACCGGCTTCCGGGTGCAGCATTCGATCGCACGCGGTCCAGCGAAGGGCGGCATCCGCTATGCGCCCGACGTCACGCTCGATGAAGTGCGGGCGTTGGCGAGCTGGATGACCTGGAAGTGCGCCGTCGTGAACATTCCGTTCGGCGGAGCCAAGGGCGGGGTCATTTGCGATCCGCATAAGATGTCGATGGGCGAGGTCGAACGCATGACCCGTCGCTACACTTCAGAGCTCATCGAATTCATCGGTCCCGAAAAAGACGTTCCCGCCCCCGACGTAAATACCAACGAACAGGTGATGGCATGGATGATGGATACGTACTCCATGCACATGCGGCAAACGGTGACCGCTGTGGTGACCGGAAAGCCGATCAATATCGGCGGATCCCGCGGACGCCGAGAAGCTACCGGTCGCGGGGTGATGGTCGTGTGCGATGAAGCTTGCAACAAGCTGAATATTTCCCGCCAGGGCGCGCGCGTCATCGTACAAGGCTTTGGCAACGTAGGATCCAACGCTGCGCAGTTGATGCACGAGGCTGGCTACAAGATTATCGGGATCGCGGAAGTGGGCGGTGGTCTTTACAACAAAAACGGAATTGACCTGAAGGCCCTGGTAGATTTCCGCCAGAAGAACGGCACCGTACACGGATTCCCGGGAGCAGACAAAGCTGATACGGCCGAGTTGCTCATCACCGAGTGCGAGATCCTGATTCCGGCGGCGACCGAAAACGTGATCACCAGCCGAAACGCGGACCGCGTGAAATGCCGCATTCTCGCCGAAGGCGCAAACGGACCTACCACCTCGAATGCCGACGACGTGCTCAACGACAAGGGAGTTTTTGTGATTCCTGACATTCTTGCCAATGCGGGCGGTGTCACAACATCGTATTTTGAATGGGTCCAGGATCGGCAAGGATATTTCTGGAAGGAATCAGTGGTCAACGAACAGTTGGAAGCCATCATGAAGTCCTCGTTCGACGACGTCGTCCGCTACGCTGAGACCCACAAGGTTAACAACCGTATCGCGGCCTACATGCTCGCGATCGACCGCGTTGCGTACACGATCCGCCAGCGCGGCATCTACGCCTGATTGTCGACTCAGCACTCGAAACAGGGCCTCCTCGTCAGGAGGCCTTTTCGGTTGCTTGACCATTGGCCGTTCCCTTGTCATGATGTCCATCGCCACTCGGGCTCGGGTTCGACGCGTTCGCACGCCACGAACGTCTTCTAGCAACAAACAATGATGAGACGCTCCCAGTCTCAATGCCCTCTCCGGAGATTACCGATGAAAAAACGTTGCCTCTCCAATTTGTGCTTATGCCTTAGCGTCTTTCTCGCCATCAGTGTGATGACGGCATGGTCGCAAACTCAACCTCAAACTGATTCAAGTTCAGATCAAACAACAACGACCAAGAAGAAGTCGAAGAAGTCCAAGAAAGCAGATGCTGCTTCAGCAGACACCTCTGCCGCGCCAGCGGACAGTTCAACGACAAAGAAGTCATCGAAGAAGAGCAAGAAGGCGGACGCAGATTCGGCGGATAGTTCGGCCGCGACAACAGACGCTTCCGCTCCAAAGAAATCGAAGAAGAGCAAGAAGGCGGACGCGGACGCCGCAGCGGCCGACACCTCTGCCGCAACTGCCGACGCTTCTACCACCAAGAAATCAAAGCGGAAGAAGAAATCGGACACCGATGCAGCAGCGACCGACAGCTCGGCCACGGCTGCCGACGCCTCGCCCGCCAAGAAATCGAAGCGAAGCAAAAAGTCGGATAGCGCATCCAGCGACGCGACAGCGCCTCCTGCAGCAGATGCATCGAAGCCGAGCGCGCCCGCAGCTGACGCCTCCGCCAGCACGGGTTCTACGAAGAAGAGCAGGAAGTCTAGTTCTGCGGCTTCCGCTTCGGATTCCGCTTCTCCAGCATCATCGGGAGGCTCAACGGCGGGAGGATCGACGGCAGCTTCCTCCAAATCTTCGACGGCTCCATCCACATCCGCTTCAGCCAATACCATGGCGCCCCCGAAGAAAGCCTCGTCCAAGCCGGCGCCAACACCAACTGCCTCGGATAGCGAAATCGCTTCGGCGAAGTCGTCTGGGAAGGTTTGGGTCAATCTGGATTCGAAGGTCTACCACAAGAGCGGACGTTGGTACGGGAAAACCAAGAGCGGCAAATTCATGACAGAAGACGAAGCCAAGGCAGCCGGATACAAAGCTTCAGAAACCGATTAATTTGAATTCTCAAGGAGACAACAAAACAATGACGAAGAAAAATCTGATCTCTCGCACTCTCATCCTGCTGGTTGCGGTTACGATTTTGAGTTCGTTGGGTGTGGCGCAAGCGGCGGGAGCCGCAACAGGTTCGAAGTCCGCCACCGCACAGGCCGCGTCTGCCGACCTGCTCGACATCAACTCTGCAACCAAGGATCAACTGGATGCGCTTCCGGGTATAGGTGAGGCCTATTCGCAAAAGATCATCGACGGCCGTCCCTACAAGGCCAAGACCGATCTGGTCCGAAAGAAGATCCTTCCCCAAGCCACCTACAACAAGATCAAGGGCAAGATCATCGCAAAACAGATGTAAGAATCGAGGGGCGGAACATCAAGATCCTTCCGCCCTTCATTCCCCATTCAGCGTTCGCTCACCCGAAAGGAGTTCTCGTATGGGTCTCTTGGACAATTTGGAAAGCATGGCTGTCGGCAAACTCGCTGGTGGAAATCCGCAAGCGGCGGCAATTCTTCAGATGATACAAAGCCATCCTGGTGGAATCTCAGGCTTGGTACAGGCGTTTCAGAGCAACGGCCTGGGAGGAGTTATCAACTCATGGATCAGTACCGGGCAAAATCAGCCGGTAAGCTCTGGTCAGGTGCAGCAAGCGCTGGGACAAAACACCATTCAGGATCTGGCGCAAAAACTTGGGGTCTCTCCCGATGAAGCGAGCTCCACGCTGTCGCAATGGCTCCCCACAGTTGTGGACAAGCTGACACCGAACGGTTCGGTTCCGGATCATTCCAATCTTTTGCAGATGGGCGAGAACATTCTCGCGTCATTCGGCAAGACTGGCACCGACCAGTAATTTCGAGCGTTTGCGGCCAATACCCGGGAGGTCTCCGATGTGGAACTCTCGGGTTTTCCCTCCATTGCGTTCCCCCTACTCGTGGAGCATAATCAAACAGTCGCCGGCTGGGCCACCGGAGCCTCCCGTAGTGTGAACCTACCGAATTCCATCACGCTGATTCGCATCCTCAGCATTCCTTTGCTGATGTGGATCTTGTCGAGCGGCCGCTTCAGTAGCCTGAATGGCGAACGCGAGTTGCTGGCGTCGGCGTTATTCATCGCAGCGTCCATGACAGATGGAATCGACGGCTACCTTGCGCGCAGGCGCGGGCAAGTGACGACAATCGGCATTCTGCTCGATCCGCTCGCTGACAAACTTCTCATCGCAGCCGCATTCGTAACCCTGGTGCAGTTGAATCCAAGCCTCGTGCCGGCGTGGATTGCTGTTGTCGTGATTGGGCGCGAGTTTCTTGTGAGCGGACTACGCTCGATTGCTTCGTCGGAAGGCTTCACGATCGAGGCCAGTGAACTCGGAAAGCTCAAAATGGTGGCGCAGATTGTTTCTGTCGTGGCCGTCATCCTTGACCATCACTGGAAAGAGTGGCCGGTCTACGGCAATTACTTTCTGCCCATTCATTGGATCGCATATCTCGCGATCTGGTTCATGGTCTTTGTCTCACTGGTGTCGGCGATCGACTATTTTGTCGCCTTCTGGTCGAAGATCGATCGGCGTGGAGAAAAGCGCCGGCGCCGTGCCTTCGTTCTGAGCCGGCGCAGAAAGCCTGTGCCGCCACAGGCTGACCGCGATGTCGCTGCCTCCACCTAGTTCGCTCGATCCCGGTGCTACAGATTTGTCTCAGGGCGAATTTTCGGCCGACGAACGAGCGGTGCTTCTACGTTTAGCTCACGATTCCATCTCGTCGGCATTGGAGTCCCGCAATATTTCCTTCGACCCTCCTACTGCGCATCTCTCTGAGCCGCGCGGTGCGTTCACGTCGCTTCACCTGCACGGCGAGCTTCGAGGTTGCGTGGGATACGTTCTCGCGATGGGTCCCGTCTATCGCACGGTCGCGGAAACTGCCAGGGCAGCCGCCTTTGATGATGCGCGCTTTCGTCCGGTAACCCTTGATGAAGCCCGTGAACTCCAGATTGAACTGAGTATCTTGTCGCCTCCGCAGCCGATCGAACCCGAGATGATTCAGATTGGAAAACACGGCCTGCTCATCGGCATGGGGTCCTATCGAGGATTGCTGTTGCCCCAGGTAGCGACTGAACGCGACTGGGATCGCATAACCTTTCTCGAACAAACTTGCAAGAAAGCTGGATTGTCCCGCGACGCATGGCAGAAGGGGGCGACGATCGAGGCTTTCAGCGCCGAAGTGTTCGGCGATCCAGACCCGAAATAACAGAGAACCAGGATCACGATCGCGTTGGCTTAGGACGACACGTTCGACATGCGTCGCTGCGCTCCGCAGGGCGGACGAATGCGTCCGCCCCTACACGATCAAATCGTGTCACACCGGACGCATTCGTCCGGGCAGAAGCCATGGCGTCAAAATAAAAACCGGGAACGGTTGCCCGTTCCCGGCTCTGGGACGTTTCGATGACGCGAGCGAACTAGTTCGTTTGATCGAACTCCACATTGTCTCCGGCATGCATGTCTTCCAGAGAGAAGACAACCATTCCGGTCGCCGTGGTGTTGGTCACGCCGATGATCACGATTTCGCCCACCGAGCGGCGAGGCAGATCACGCACGTGGATGACTGGTCCGTTCCCCTTGGTGAACATCTTGGGGTCGACGGAAGGAGTTTTCTTCTGAGTGTCCTCGGCGATTGCGGCCTTGAACGAGAGTGAGTCGGCCGGATCATGCAGGTCCGTGTCGTACGAGCGAACCGCGCGGAAGTAGTCACCGATCTTCACTCCCTGGTTGGATCCGATGTTGATATAAACCTTCTGGCCGGTTCCAAGCTGTGAATCGAAATCCTTGCCCATGACGATGCGCCCTGAGACCTTGCTGGACGCGGGCAGGAAGCGGTCGAAGCGGATCGACTCATGGAAGTCGATGGACGGCTTCTCGGCGAATGGAATCGTGGTGTCGCCCGGGTTGACGCCGTCGCACACGTATTCGACCTGCGCGATCGCGGTCTTGTTACGGGTGTCGACGACCTTCACGCGGCCGACTTCTTCATACGCCTGGCCGGTTTCCTTCATCAGCTTCTGCTGACCCGGAAACATCTCGTATTCGTTGGCATCCCGAAGGGCGCGAATGACTTCATACTCCGCTCCCGCCGTGTAGCCAGTTCCCTGGAGATACACCAGGTCGCCACGCGTGAATTTCGTCGTGGAAGGAGTCTGCAATCCGCCAGCTACGAAGTTCGCATCGGGCAGGATCTGTTTGCTGATGAAACCAGCGCAATACAAGTCGGAATATGTGGGCTTCTGAACTCGCTCGGTGGGAAAGCTGGCCGTAGTCGGCGCGGTTCCCTGCGGGGCATCGCCCGGGCTGCTGATCGCCATGTTCTGCGCCCAAGCGGCCGTCGCGAGCATCAACACTAACAGTCCTGATTTCTTCATGTTACCTCCGGGAAAGGCTCGCTTCGCGTCCTTCTCCCATAGTTAAATGCCAGAAAGGAAAGGCTTCAGCCGGAAGGTAACAAGGGGGTGGGGTAGGGTCAAGGTTACGAGGGTGTTGGGAACCCC
Source organism: uncultured Acidobacteriota bacterium (assembly GCA_963801895.1). Taxonomy (GTDB): domain Bacteria; phylum Acidobacteriota; class Terriglobia; order Terriglobales; family Acidobacteriaceae; genus Sulfotelmatobacter. Next base: position 785,901 of record CAWDGM010000001.1, read on the forward strand.
GGAGCAGAAGTTTTTTAGCTCTGGAACGTAATCCCTTGTTGCATAACTAATTAAGCCCCTGTAATAATTCGCCGTTCATTACGCAGTTCCCTGAACCCAGAATGACCAGCTCCGTTCTCTCGTACTCGCCCCGCCCCCTGCCCCTGCGGCTGCCGCGAGTCTGCGTGGCCATTATCGGCTCCGATGCCAACGAAATGGCTGAGAAGGCCGAAGGTGTAGTTCGCGATAACTCGTTTCTAGAGTTCAGGTTAGACTACCTTCCTAAGCCCGCCCTTGGCCTGCCCAGAATCAAGCGCTTCCTCGAGATGTACCCCGGGACGGTCGCGATCGCTACCTGCCGGCGAGCTGCGAACGGCGGCAAGTTTCGGGGTTCCATCGCCTCCCAGCTGGACATACTATCGAAGGCCGTTGCCGCAGGATGCCAGCTCGTGGACGTGGAGCTTCAGACCGCCAGCAAGATCAAGGCGAGCCAGTTACAAAAGCTACGTGCCAAGGCGTCCATCGTCCTTTCGTTCCATGATTTTCGGGGTACCAAGAAGCTCGAGGAGACTCTCGAGAAGATGGTTGCTTATCCCGCCGACTACTACAAAGTCGTCAGCACCGCCACTACCCTGTCCGATAACGTGACCATGATCAAATTCCTCGCCCGCGAGGGAGATCGCTATTCTCTGGTCGGGATGTGCATGGGCGAGCAGGGGATCATCAGCCGCGTGCTCGGCGTGCGGGCCGGAAGCCAATTCACCTTCGCTTCCACCAGTGCAGGGCAGGAAACCGCCCCGGGACAGGTCACGGCTCAAGAACTGCGCAGCGTCTACCGGATCGATCAAGTGGATGTGGCTACGCGCGTTTACGGGGTCGTTGGAGACCCGATCGCCCACTCCCTATCCCCAGCCATCATGAACGCGGCATTTCGGCGGGAAAACGTGAATGGCGTCTATTTGGCGCTGCACGCCAAGGTTTTGAAAGACTTGCTGAGCTGCGTCAAAGAGATCCCGATTTACGGGATGAGTGTCACCATGCCCTACAAGCAGGCGATCCTGCCGCATCTGGACAATACCGACTCCCACACGAATAAAGTCGGTGCCTGCAATACGGTTGTGCGGGCTCAGGATGGCAAGCTGTACGGCTTCAATACCGACACGGCTGGGGTCGTTCGCCCACTCGAGCGCCGGTTGAATACGCTGGAAGATGCCCGGATTCTGGTGATCGGAGCAGGTGGCGCTGCGCGCGCGGCTGTCTTCGGACTCAAAGAGCGCGGGGCCGAAGTTTACATCCTGAATCGGACCGCGGCGAAGGCGAAAAAGCTAGCTCATCAGGCGAGGGCGCGGATCATGAAACGTCCCGACCTGAAGAAGGTCGCCTTCGACGTCGTCATCAACGCGACCCCCGTTGGTATGGGAAATTCACGCGAGACGCCGCTGCAGGAGAAAGAAATCAATGCCCGCTATGTCTTTGATATGGTTTACGATCCGGCGGAAACGCGGCTGCTGAAACTGGCCAGGGAGCGGGGAGCGCAGGTCATTCCTGGAATCGAAATGTTCGTTCACCAGGCCGCGCGGCAGTTCGAGATCTGGACCGGGAAGCCCGCGCCTTGGGATGAAATGCTGCGCGTTGTTCAACTGGTCCAGCAGGACCGGGCGAACGCAGCAACGGGTCAAAAACAAGCCAGTTGATGCGCCTCGGCAAGAAAAAGTTGCATTTTTCAAGGTGCCCAAAGTAAGATGCATTACAGGGAGCGCGACTGTAAACGCTTCCGCTGTTAAGCCCGGTACCGCCCGTTTTTCCTTACTTCCAAACGCAGTTCAAAAGCTTTGGCGAAAAAACTCGACGTGAGAGACGGCTTGGTCCGCCTCCATCCCGGTTCGGAGAGTTCAACATGGCGTGGTACGCGTACTGTCTTACCGAGCATCAAACCCTCCCAAATGGAACCCGCACTCGCCGCCCTTTCCTGCTAGAAGGGGTACAAGGGGTTAACGGCGCTGCAGTTCTTAGCTATCCCAGTGGTGAATTCGCCGTGATAGTCAGCGAATACGACCACGCAGCCGGTGAGCTCGATCATAAAGCGGCAATTGAACACGCTCGAGTGGTGAGCAATTGCTTCCGCAATTCCACAGTCCTTCCCTTCAAGTTCGGCACAATTTTCGACAGTGATGATGCTCTTCGCCAGGCCGTCCGGGTCAACCGCCGGGCCTTTGGCCAGAGCGTCGCAAGGCTCCGCGGCAAGTCCGAAATGCACATCAAGCTGGTCGTTCGCGACGGCTCGCTACGGGAAGCCATGATTGACATTGAACTTCCTGACACCGTCGGCGGGGACTACCTATCCAAGCTGAAGGTTAAGGCTTCGCGAGAGCGCGAGCGTCAGACCAAGGCGCGCGCCCTGTCCGTCCAGGTCCATAAGCTGTTCAACCCCTTGGAAGAAGAAGTTAGCTGCAAGAAGGTAGCACCTGAGGGCATGTTGATCGACATCGCCCACCTCATCGACTCCAAGAGCGTGGAGAAGTACCAGAACCGCTACAGCACAGCCGCCAAGCAGCTTAAAAACTGCGAAGTCGCGATCAGCGGTCCTTGGCCTCCGTACCACTTTCTGCCCGGAAAGCTTCGCACCGTCGCCGGCAATAGCTAACTTCACCAACATCTCTTTCAAGAGCCCATGGGATTTCCATGGGCTTTTGCTTTTGTCTTGGCATTGAGGTGCATTCAATATGCATTGTTATGCACTCAATCGTTCCAAATGATTGTGTAGATTTCAAATACTGGATAATTTGTTGATCTTGTAACTCCTTGTGATCTCGTAGCTTACTGACTGTCGTGCGCTGAATCACAGGATTTCCACAATTTGGCGCGGCAAGTGCTTCTATTCATGCAATCAAAGAGGCCGACTCTAATGACCTTCACTCTCTTCGACACTCTGCGTAGATTCCCAAAATGCCGTTTCCGCTGGCGGAGCGGCATGCATCGCCTTTCCTGAAGCCCACCTATCGAAGCCTCTTGAAACGTGGCCCCAGAAATGGGGCCATTTTTTTGTTCCTGCTGAAAAGGGCACCAGGTGCGATTCTCATTCCGTCACTTGTTTCGGTACACTGACCAGCGACCATGCGAACCTCCCACTCCCGACCAGCCCTGCTTCCGGCGATACTCTGTTTGTTTTCGATTCCTGCGTTCAACCAAGCGAACCAGACGAAGCCCACACCACCGCCATTCGCTATTCCTCCGCAATTGACGCAGGCGCAACTAGACAATTTCCCGGCCCGGTTAGTCGAGGATCTTGACAAGATCAAGTCGGCGGCCCTGACGGACGACTATGCCTACAAGCAGGTCGCGCACTTGACCGAGAACATCGGTCCGCGCCCCAGTGGGTCCTTGCAAGCCAAGGCTGCGGTCGACTATGTGGCCGGCGAACTCCGGCAACTTGGATTGGAAGTCCAGTTGGAAGAGGTGAAAGTTCCTCATTGGGTCCGCGGAGCGGAGACTGCAGAGCTGGTGGAGTATTCAGGCCAAGCCGCAGGCACGTCACAGAAAGTCGTTCTGGCCGCGCTCGGGGGAAGCACCGCAACCTCGGCAGACGGCCTCACCGCGGATGTGGTTGTCGTCAACGATTTCGATGAACTCAAGAAACTCGGTCGCGACAAAGTCGCGGGCAAGATCGTCCTGTTCGACGAAATCTTCGACAAGCAGAAGGCGGCTGCAGGACTGTCTTTCGTTTCCTATGGGGAGGCTGTGCGCTACCGTGCAACTGGACCGAAGGCCGCAGCCGATTTGGGAGCCGCTGCCGCGCTCGTCCGCTCAGTAGGTAATGCCGACTATCGGCTTCCGCATACCGGCTTCAGCTATCCGGCCGGAATCCCCGCTGGTGCGGTCTCAGCGGAAGACGCAGATTTGATCTCTCATCTCGCCGCTGAAGGAAACGTTCGCATGCATCTGACGTTGACTCCGCAGAAGCTTCCGGATGCGATCGGCTACAACGTGATCGCAGATCTGAAAGGCAGCGAGCATCCCGAACAGATCGTCGTTGTCTCCGGACATCTCGACTCGTGGGACCTTGGCACAGGAGCGATCGATGACGCCGCGGGCGTTGCGGTTGCGATGGAAACCGCCGAGCTTTTGCAACAGCTTACATCTTCGGCCCAAGCGCACAATCCGCGTGATTGCCTGGATGGATGAAGAAAGCGGCGGAGCCGGCAGCCAGACTTATACCAAAGAGCACATGCTCGAGTTCCCGAAGCACGTGGCTGCGATCGAAAGCGACTCGGGCGCCGCGCATCCGCTTGGTTTCGACGTCAAGATGATCAGTAGTTCGATCGACCTTCTGCGTCCGGTGCTAAATGTTTTGCAGAGCTTCGGCGCCACCGCTATGCAACCCAGTACTTATCCTCCAGGCGCAGATATCGCGGCAATGTCAGAAGCCGGCGTCCCGGCGCTGGGCGTATTGCAGGATGGCCGTACCTATTTCAACTATCACCACACCGCTGCCGACACGCTGGACAAGGTCGTTCCTGGAGAACTTCGTGAGAATGCAGCCGCGATGGCTGTCATGGGATATGCGCTGGCCAGTATGAAGGACCCTCTTCCGCGGTGATCAATCTGTCGAGATTGAACTTGATCATCGGCCCCAGCGCTACGCACGCCGCCCGCAGCGCCGCAACATCTCTAAGGTGGTCGTGTTAACACATAACAGGCGTGCAGGGCTGTGATTCTGATCACGTTAGCGGCGCGAAGCTTTTAGCAGCCTCCGGAGCGGTTGACGCATCTTAATTCCGGCGCTTATGATTTTCGTTTGTCCCTAGGGCTACGGACGCCTCCGAGTGGGGCGTCTAAGACTTTGATAAGACATTTTCAAACTTAAAGTGACATATGGATAAGAAGAAACTGGAAACCTTCAAGAAACGACTGGAGACGCGGCAGCAGGAGTTGCGTCGCACGGTGAATCGTAATCAGGCGGACGGTCGTTCTGCTGATGAAGACACTGCGGCGGCGGATATCGCAGACCGCGCCGCCAGCTCCTACACCAAAGAATTTCTGTTCAGCCAAAGCAACAACGATCGCCAGTTGCTTCAGATGGTGGATACCGCTCTGCTGCGCATTCGCGAAGGGAGCTTCGGCGAATGCATTCACTGCGGCAAAGAGATCAACTCCAAACGGCTTGAAGCCGTGCCGTGGACCCGTCACTGTATTGAGTGCCAGGAAAAGTTGGAGCAGGGACTGCTCGAAGAAACTTCGCGCTAAGCGTAATCAGGCTCAGAACGCCGCCGAAAATTCGGCGGCGTTTTCATTTTGACTTATCTCTGCCCGGCCGGGCGGAATGACCGGAAGGCTGTGAATATCAGAATCACAATTGCCAGCCATGCGAACCAGTCTCCGAACAATTGGTAGATGGTGGTCTCATGCTCGGCCGGAACTTCAGCGAGCAGCGTGGCAAATTGTGCGGAGTCGCTTTGTGTCTCCGCCAGGATGCGCCCGCGATTGTCGCTGACCGTCAAATATCCTTGCCGTGCGGCGCGCACGATGCTGAAGCCGTTCTCTACCCCGCGCATTACCGCGATATGCCCGTGCGACCAGCGATCGAGAACGAAATCCCATGCGGGGACCAGTAACAGTCCGGCGCTATGTCGTCCGTAGTTACGAGATAGCGGTGTAAAGTCCAAGTCTTTGCAAATCATCACGCCCCACGTGCCGGTGTGCTTCGGCAACAGCGTAAGTGTTTTCCCGGGCTCGAAGTGGGATTCAAACGGAGGAAGCATGTGATGCTTGTTGTAGCGTTCGACTGGGAGATGCGGGGTATAGACGCGTGCCTGGTTGTAGCTCAGCGACGGAGCCACCTCAACCAGTCCCGCCACGATGATGGAGCTGGTCTTGTCTGCCGCGGATTGAAGAATCGCGTCAGCGTCTCCAGGGTTGGAATCGACGATAACGCCAAGCTTCTCCGGCAAGACGATTAATTGAGCGCCTTTGGCAGCGAGCATTTCGGCCTGCGCCGCGTAATCGCGAAAGAGCCGCTCTGTGTCGGCACCTTCGCGAGCGACATCCTGATTCTCGGGTGCGTCTGAGGCGACTAATCCGACTTTTACTCGCGGTCCCGGGTCATTTGTGGAAAGACGAATGACCCCGAAAATCAGCAGACAGATCAACGTCCCGCATGTGACGGCGAAGATTCGACGACCTTGCTTCGATGCCTTCCCGCGCGAATGTATCGCGATCGCCACGCTGGACGAGAAGATCAGCAGGAAGAACGTCATTCCCCAAGGACCGGTCACGGACGCGAGTTGAAGAAATGGAAGGAAGTTCAGCTCTGAATACGCAAGGCTACCCGCGGTTCCGTGCGGAGAGGTGAGAGACAACAAATATTCGAACGTGGTGTAGGTCGCGGGGATTGCAAGAAGCGCGCTCCACCAGGCGCCGCGATTCGATAACGCGCGGAACAATGAGACGGCTGCCATGAACACCAGCGCCGGCGTGGCGAAGATTATCAGTTGAGTTGCAACAGGTACGTGCAGCAGCGCTCCAAAATAGTGCTGCAGATTGAGCGCCCCCAGACTCCACCCGAAAAATGCCACCAGCGCAGTTCCCCACCATGAAGCGCTCGGAGCAAACAAGAGCACCGGCAATGGCGCAAACCACAGGAGTGGCCACAACGGGCGAAGACCAGTTCCGAAATACACGAGAGTCGCGGTGGTGACCACCGCAAGCACGGCGAAAAATACTCTTCGGCTATTTGCGGATCCCATGGATGTACCTCCGGAATGATCGGCGATAGAGACTGCGAAATCGATCGGGAGTAACGTCCAGCCGCCCGCCGAGATACAGCATGATCAGGCCGTGCGACAGGGCGCCGATTTCGAAAACGATCTCCCACACGTTGTCCTTGCGGAAACTGCCGTCCTCCATCCCTTCGCGCAGCACCTTCACCATCAGGTTCGCGGTAGGCGATTCGCCCGCCTGGAAGTCCTGCGGATAACGGCGTGCGCCCGGCCTCGGCGCCAGGAACATGAGTTCGAACAGTCGAGGATTCTCGAGCGCATGATCCAGATAGACCTCGCCCATTTTCATCAGTTTCTGTTCGACATTGCCGTTCAGGCGCAGGCGCGACAGGCGATCTGCTAAATCACGAAAGCCCTCGTCAGCAAGCGCGTTTAATAAAGCGGCCCGATCGCGGTAGTGCCGGTAAATCGCCATCGGCGTCAACCCGACGGCTCGCGCCACCTTACGCATGGTGATCGCATCCGGCCCCTGCTTATCCAGGAGGCGGCGGCTGGCAGCAGCTATCTTGCGGCTCACGGAATCGTCCGTCATGTGTACAGTGTACACAAATAAGTGTACGGTGTACACAGGAACGACGGACAGACCCGGTCTTCTGGATCGCGTCTCGTGAATTTAGGTTGAAGGGCCGTTCAAGCTGTCTTGAGTTGAAACGGTAACTTACGCACCCGTTGCCCTGAGGCTGCAAATATGGCATTCGCCACCGCAGGTGCGATCGGCGGCAAAGCAGGTTCGCCCATGCCTCCGGGGTCATTCGTGCTGTGCGTTAAGTAGACTTCAATCGGCGGAGCTTCGTTGATCCGGATGGGATCGTAGCTATCGAAATTGCTCTGCTCGACCGCGCCATTTTTGACCGTAATCTCGTTCTTCAGCGCAGCGCTAAGTCCGTAAATGATCGCACTCTCGGCCTGGGCTCGAACCGCATCTGGATTGACGACTTGCCCGCAATCGATCGCGGCCACGACGCGGTCAATCTTGAAGCTACCGCCTTGCACCGTGACTTCAGCAACTTCGGCGATGTAGCTGCCAAATGAAAAATAGGATGCGATGCCACGTCCCTTACCCTTAGGAAGAGGTCTGTCCCATCCGGCCTTGAGCGCCGCCAGTTCCAGCACACCGCGCAGGCGCGCCGGATCAGGATCGTCTTCCATTCGCGGCTTCCAGTTTGCGGGCTTTAGCAACAAGCCTTTGCGAAATTGCACCGGATCCTTGCCTGCAGCAGCGGCCAACTCGTCGATGAAGCATTCGACTGCGAAGCCGTTAAACGAATGTTCCACGGAACGCCACCACAACGGAGGGACCGAACTTGCGACCACGTTGTACTCGAGCCTCATGTGTGGAATGGCGTACGGCATCTGTTGAGCGCCGCCGACTTCGGACTTCTCGGGAGCCTGCTGCTCTGGAGGATCCCAGAACGCTCCGATCGATGTGGACGCGATGGTGTGCGACCAGGCTACCGGCTTGCCCGATTGATCCACGGCGCCCCGCATGCGATGGCAGGCGGAGGGCCGGTAAAAATCGTGCGTCATGTCATCTTCGCGGGACCACACAAGCTGCACAGGCTTCTTCACAACCTTGGCAATCTGTGCTGCTTCCGCGGGATAGTCCGCGGTATAGCGGCGCCCGAAGCCTCCGCCCATATACGTCGTGCGGACTGCGACCTTAGGTTCGGGCAGTTCGAGAATCTTTGCGACCGTTTTCTGTACCCAGTCCGGAGATTGCGTCGGTGCCCACACCTCGGCCTCCCCATCTCGCGCGTGAACCGTGATGTTCATCGGCTCCATCGCCGCGTGGGCGAGATAAGGAAACTCGTAGACCGCCTCGACTTGCTTTGTCCCCGCGGGCACTGCCTCCACATCGCCGTCGTTGCGGATGCGTTTTCCGGCTTTCGCAGCTGCCGTGTGCAAGGCAGTGTGCAGAGTATCCGTCGATTCGGAAATCGCGGGACCGTTGTCCCACGTGATTTGAAGTGCGTCGCGACCTTTCATAGCGGACCACGTGGAGTCGGCGACAACTACCACGCCACCCGCAGTGAACATGTCACGCCCGAGGGCCGGAATTTCGAAGACATCCAGAACGCCTGGAACAGCTTTCGCCTTCGTCGCATCAAAGTGCGCCGGCTTGCCACCAAATGCCGGACAGCGCGCGACCACCGCATACACCATGTCCGGAACGCGTATGTCGAGGCCAAATTGAGCGCTGCCATTCACCTTCGCGGGGATATCGACTCTCGGAGCACCGCGGCCGATGAGCGCGAATTCTTTCTCGTCTTTGAGTCCTATCTTCTCCTGATCGGGCAGCGGCAACTTCGACGCGGCTTCCGCAAGTTCGCCGTAGGTCGCCTTCCGAGAGGATTTCTCGTGCACAACGGTACCTTTCTTCGCCACGCATTCTTTTTTTGGAACCTGCCACTTGTCCGCAGCGGCAGTGATCATCAGATCCTTAACGGTTGCACCGGCACGGCGTAACGGCGTGTAGCTCTCCGAGGTGCTTCCGCTTCCGCCGGTGCCCAGGTGCGGATAGAGATCGGGAAGCGTGTCCGCCTGTTCCACCGAGACCGACTGGAAATCCAATTCCGCCTCTTCGGCAAGAATCATTGCCAATCCGGTCTTGATTCCCTGCCCCATCTCGGACTTCGCAACGATCAACGAAGTTTTTCCGTCCGGCTTCACATGGATATAAGCGACCAGTGGGTTGGGCAGAGGCTTCTTAGCAGCTTTGTCCGACTCCTGGGCCCGCAACAGTTCACCCGAGAAGCGCACTCCGATCAGGAGTGCCCCGGCTCCGGCCACGGCAGTTCGCTTCATGAATTTTCGACGGTTGATCGCCATGGCTATGCTCCTTTTCCAGCGCTGGTGGCGGCGCGATGAATGGCGCGGCGGATTCGCTGATACATGCCGCAGCGGCAGATATTCCCCATCATGGCCGAATCAATCTCATCGTCGGTTGGCTTGGGAGTCTTCGCCAGCAATGCTGCCGCCGACATGATTTGGCCCGGCTGGCAGTAGCCGCATTGCGGGACCTGTTCGGCGATCCACGCGGCCTGGACGGGATGTGAGTTATCCGCCGACAATCCTTCGATGGTTGTGATTTTTTTCGAACCGACCGATGACACGGCAGTCTGGCACGCTCGTACCGCTTCGCCATCCAGGTGCACGGTGCAGGCACCGCAAAGTCCCATACCGCAACCGTACTTCGTACCGGTCATATTGAGTTTGTCGCGCAGCACCCATAACAACGGAGTATCAGGAGCGATGTCGACGTCGTGGGAGCGGTTGTTGATCACCAACTGAATCGCACTCATGGGAAGGACTCCTACACGGAGGTTTGGGACGTTAGACGAGGCTAAATGAAGAAAGTTTATCCAATCAAATCGCTAGAAATCGGCGATAAATACGCTTCAAAAGCGTAGATTGATACGTTCAGACTACGAATCAGAAGTCGATCAGATCGGGCAACGCACGAGCAGAGTAGCGTCGGCATCCTGCCGGCTGTCCCGAGGGCGTCTCGCCCTCGGCGTACACCGCACTCCAGAGTCAGAAATTTCCAAAACACAGCGGCGGACGAAGACGCCCGCCGCCACAGCCGCCGTGGCCGGCGGCGCTACTTCTTTGCTACTTCTTCTCTTCCGGTTCGGCTCCCGGCATCACGTTCTTCAGTGGAGCGCTCCGCTGCTCGTTCTGCTCCGGATGCGGCAGAGGCTTGCGCGGCAGCATCTGGTCGCGCTGCGCCGTGTTGTAGACGAAAATCGCCTCTACGGTAGCGGCTTGCGCCAAATCTTCCGGCTGCAGGCGCTCGTAAGTATCCATGTTGGAGTGATGCGTACGGGAACCATAATCGAGCATGTCCTGGATGAACTGGAAACCCGGAATTCCAACCGAATCGAATGCCTCGTGATCCGTTCCTCCAGTGTCGCGCATCGTGATGGTGCTCACGCCCAAGTCACCCAGGGGTTGAATCCACTGCTGGAAGATGGATGCGATCGCGGCGTTCTGCTGCAGGTACACACCGCGAATCTTTCCCGTCCCATTGTCGACGTTGAAGTAGCCGGAGATCTTCTGCTGCTCCGGCTTCAACTCGACAGGGCCTGCCGGCTTGCGAAGAAATTCCGGCAAAGATAGCTGATCCGGGGCGGTCGAGAGCGGTACGAATCCAAAGTGCTGCTTCACGTACCCGTACGATCCAAACTCGCCTTGTTCCTCTCCTGTCCAGAGTCCTATGCGGATGGTGCGTCGCGGCTGCACGTGTAGCGAATTCAGAATGCGCATGACTTCCATCGCCACGATCGTCCCTGCACCGTTGTCCGTAGCTCCGGTCGCGGAGGCCCACGAATCGAGGTGCCCGCCAACCATCACCACCTCATCCTTCAACTTTGGGTCCGTTCCGGGAATCTCTGCGATAGTGTCGAAGCCGTGTTCGTGATCTCCGGTGAATTCCGTTTCCACATCCATCTCGATGGAAACTGGCACATTCGCCTTCAGAAGGCGGTACACGCGGCCATAGTTTTCAATCGCCATGACCATGATCGGTAAGGCTTCGGCGTGCTCGCGTTTATAGGTGAACCAGCCCATGCCCGAACCGCCATCGTCAAATATCGTTCCGCCGGATCCGCCGCTGTTGCGTCCGTCGCGGCTGGGAACGACGATCGCCGCAGCCTTCTCGTCGGCAAAGAACTTGCCGGCCTTCTCGCGGAATTCCAGCCGCTTGATGAAGTCAGCGAAGCCGTCCTGATCTCCGCCCACATGAACTGGATATTCCACAGTCGTCTTCAGGTTGGCGTCGTCGCGCCGCTCGAACAACGGTTTGTCGACCGGCTTTACGTCGCGCATCGCGCCGAAGAACACGATTTTTCCAGCCAGCTTGCCTTTGAACTTCTCGAGGTCCTTTTCCTCTTTTGCATCAACCCAGATCGCTCGTCCGTTGACAGGACCGTGGCTTGAAGGCGACCACGGCAGGGCTTGCGCGATCAGGACCGCTGCATCCGGCGCGGACATGCGCACCCAACTATTGAGTTGCCGCCAACCCATGCCGAACTCGCCCCAGTCTTCCAAGTGGGCGTTGGTACATCCCATCGCGGTCAATTGATCGCGCGTCCACTCATTAGCCTTTTTCAGATTCGGAGATCCCGTAAGCCTGGCGCCGATCCCATCCATCAACCCGGAGGCGTAGTCCATAACGTGAGAGTGCGACAATCCCTCCTCACGAATGCGCTGGTACATCGAGTAATCCAGAACCTCAGTAGCAGGTTGCGGCTGCTCATAAGACGGCTTGGCTTCTTCCGTCTTTGCGTCCTTGGTCTTCTTGTCGGCTGCGAATGTTACCAGCGTGAGCGGGAGCAGAGCGGCGAACATCAACAACATCTGGCGTTGCGATGACATTAGGCGTTGTTCCTCCAGAACGGAATGCGCAGAGTAGCAGAAGCGAACGATGTTGTGAAAGACGAAACGAGCCCACAAGATACGCGCATGAGCACTTCATAACAAACCAGGAGTGTCAGCATGTGGCGATACACAGGCGACGACTCGCATCTCGATGCAATTTCAATGAGTTTCGACTTTTGACGCCCACTTTTGCCCCTGTTAGACTGCTAGTTTGTCCACCCAACATAGTTAGTAGAAGGGAAGTTTGTGCGCGCAGAGACCCGCCATCAACTAAAACAGGACGCTTTCAGCCGAGTCACCATCGGCGCCGCCGAAAAAACCGCCCACTGGACTGTCGAACATCGTTCGACCCTGATGGTTTCGACGATTGCAGCAATAGTAATCATCGCAGCGGCTATTGGCGGTTGGTACTACCTGAGCGCACAGGACGAAAAAGCCAGCCTCGAATTGACTCAAGCCGTCCGCACCTTGGACACGCAACTTCGCGCTCCCGGTACTCCGGCTCAACCTGATTTCCCTACCTTCACTTCCTCAGCCGAACGGGCTGGCGCCGCCAAGAAGCAGTTTCAAGCCATCGTGGACAAGTATCCCCACACCCGCTCGGCCGACATGGCCCATTACTTCCTCGGCGTAACCGAAGTGAATCTGTCGGATAACGCGGGCGCAGAGCGCGACTTCAAGGCCGTCGCATCGAACGGCAACAAGCAAGTCGCTTCCTTAGCCAAAGACGCCCTCGCCGCTCTGTATGCCAATACGAACCGAACGAAGGAAGCGGTGGCGATCTATCAGGAACTGATGAACAAGCCGACAGAGACGGTCAGCAAGGTCACAGCACAACTCCAGTTGGCAGAGGTTTATCAGAACTCGAACCAGCCCCTTGACGCCAAGAAGATTTATGAGCAGGTAAAAAAAGACAACGCAAATACCGAAGCCGCTCAACTCGCCACGCAGAAGCTGACGCAAATCAAATAACCTTTCCCTCCCGCCGAAATCCCTCATTCCATTTGCGTTTTCCTGCCGCTTGAGTACCATGTTGTCCAGTTTCCGAGGCTCACAACATAACCATGGCTGAGATCACACTCCGCATCAACGGTAGTGAAAGAAAAGTCAGCGTCGCTCCTGAAATGCCCCTGCTCTGGGTTTTGCGAGACACCCTGGAGATGACCGGAACGAAATTTGGTTGCGGCGCCGGGCTGTGCGGAGCATGCACGGTTCACGTAGAAGGCACCGCCACTCGTTCCTGCGCGACTCCGGTATCGCAAGTAGCGGGCAAGAACATCACAACCATTGAAGGCCTGGGTGCGAATGGACTACACGCGTTGCAGCAGGCCTGGATCGCAGAAGAAGTTCCGCAATGCGGATACTGCCAGACAGGTCAGATCATGTCCGCGGCCGCTTTGCTCGCCAAGACGCCAAGCCCCTCCGACGCTCAAATCACCGAGGCGATGAACGGCAATCTTTGTCGTTGCGGAACCTATGAACGTATTCGCAAGGCGATCCATCGCGCTGCGGGACAGGCAGGCACGCGATGAGCCCTCTCTCGCGCCGTGAATTCGTCGCCGCTGGAGTCGCCGCAGGTACGGGACTTGTCATCGGTTTTTACCTGCCCCGCTCGTCGAAATCGAAGAATGACTTCTTCTCGCCGAATGCCTACCTTCGCATCACTCCCGACAACAAGATCACAATCGTCGTCGCGCGATCCGAGATGGGCCAAGGTGTGCGCACTGCTCTGCCGATGATTCTTGCCGAAGAACTCGAGGCGGACTGGAAGCAGATTGAAATCGAACAAGCAGGAGCCAGCACCCTATACGGCGATCAGACTACCGGCGGCAGTGCGAGCATCCGGACAACGTGGGATCCTATGCGGAAAGCAGGAGCCGCTGCGCGCGAGATGCTGATCTCGGCCGCCGCATTGACCTGGAGTGTTCCGCGCTCGACCTGCACGGCGGAAAAAAGTTTCATCAAGCACGGTGGCACTAACCGGAGCCTCAGCTACGGAGATCTCGTCGAGAAAGCCTCGACGCTCCCGATCCCGACGGACGCTCCATTGAAGCAAAGCAAAGACTACAAGATTGTCGGACAGCGACTGCCGCGAGTCGATTCTCCCGACAAGGTGAAGGGCGAGGCAACCTTCGGCATCGACTTCCGCTTGCCGGGAATGAAGTATGCGGTGCTCTCGCGCTGTCCGACGATCGGTGGCAAGGTGTCGGGCTTTGACGACAAAGACTCTAAGAAGATTTCCGGAGTCACTTTCGTCGGCAAGGTCAACGACTCTGCGGTCGCCATCGTTGCTGATAGCGTCTGGGCTGCGATGGAAGGCCGCCGCGTGTTGAACGTCACGTGGGACGACGGACCAAACAAAGACTTGAACACCGCGGCCCTGATGACGTCGCTCAAACAGGGCGCAGCGAAAAAAGGCGCGAGCCTTTATCTTTCCGGGGATCCGGGAAGGGTTTCGGGGCACACAGTGTCCGCCGAGTACACCTTGCCCTACATGGCGCATGCACCGATGGAGCCCGGCAACTGCACAGCGCACTATCAGGGTTCGAAGTGCGAGTTGTGGGCGCCAACGCAGGTTCCACAGGATTGCCGCGACTCCGTTGCTCCAGCGATTGGTCTGGACCCCGATCAGGTGAAAGTGAATGTCACTCTGATGGGCGGCGGCTTCGGCCGCAGGCTCGAACATGACTACGCCGTCGAAGCTGCGCTGGTTTCGAAGACGATCAATGCCCCGGTAAAAGTCCTCTGGACGCGCGACGATGACATGCGCTTCTCTCCCTATCGCCCGGCCAGTTTGCATCAACTGAGCGCAAAGCTGGATGGATCAGGCTATCCCGTGGGCTTGACGCATCGGCTCATCTCGCCCTCAATCAGCGGACAGAAAGGTACGCCGATCGCCAACGGAGTCGATCCAGATCTTCCCGATGAGGCAGGACCGGTCTACGGAATCCCGAATTACTCGATCGAATATGTGGTAACGGAAACTCCTGTACCACTTGGCTGGATGCGTTCGGTCTACGCGCTACAAGCGGCGTTTGCGCTTGAGAGTTTTATCGACGAACTGGCGACCGCTGCCGGAAAAGATCCGCTCCAATATCGTCTTCACCTGCTCGAGAAAGATCTCGACCTGCAATATTTCACCACCACGTGGCACACGGCGCGTATGCGCGGCGTGCTTCAGCTGGCAGCGGAGAAGGCAGCATGGGACCGGCCGCTTCCGGCTGGCCACTTCCGCGGTATCGCGTGCTTCGGCTGCTTTGCTTCGTACATGGCCGAGGTGGTTGAGATCACGATAGAAAACGATCAGCCTCGCGTGCATCGCGTCGTAGCGGCGGTCGATTGCGGACAAGTGATCAACCCCAGCATTCTGGAGCAGCAGATCCAGGGCGGAATCGTTTATGGCTTGGCGAATGCCCTGCGCGCGAAAATTACAATTGAGAAAGGACGAGTCGTTCAGGGCAACTTCGACGACTACGCGCCCCTTCGCATGGAAGAAACGCCGGCGGTCGAAGTATATTCGGTTCAAAGCAGCGAAACTCCGACCGGGATCGGGGAGCCCTCGCTTCCGCCCCTCGCACCCGCACTCTGCAACGCCATGTACGCCGCAACCAAAAAGAGAATCCGCACGTTGCCGATCCAAAGCTGATCGAAGCAAGGGCGTAGCGCCGGCGTCCCGCCCTTCGTGGCATCTTGTGTAGGGGCGGACGCATTCGTCCGCCCCGCGGAGCGCAAGCGAAGCGTGCATCGCCTGATCCCCCTCACGCCCTACGCTCACACAAACAGTTTTCATTGCGCGCTTCGCGTGCAACCCCGGACGAATGCGTCCGGGGCTACACAATCTGTTCTTTCCTTGGCTACGGCACCCGCAGTCAAATTTGCGAGTACTCACGCTGAACCTGTGTAGGGGCGGACTCATTCGTCCGCCCCGCGGAGCGCAAGCGACGCGTGCATCGTCTGATCCCGCCCGACATCCTGCACCGACACAAACAGTTTTCATTGCGCGTTTCGCGCGCAACCCCGGACGAATGCGTCCGGGGCTACACGATCCGTTCCGTCCTTGGCTACGGCACCCGCAGTCAAATTTGCGAGTACTCACGCTAACCTGTGTAGGGGCGGACTCATTCGTCCGCCCCGCGGAGCGCAAGCGACGCGTGCATCGTCTGAATCCGCCCGACGCCCGGTGCCGACACAAACAGTTCTCATTGCGCGTTTCGCGCGCAACCCCGGACGAATGCGTCCGGGGCTACACAATCTGTTCTTTCCTTGGCGACGGCACCCGCAGTCAAATTTGCGAGTACTCACGCTGAACCTGTGTAGGGGCGGACTCATTCGTCCGCCCCGCGGAGCGCAAGCGACGCGTGCATCGTCTGATCCGCCCGACATCCTGCACCGACACAAACAGTTTTCATTGCGCGCTTCGCGCGCAACCCCGGACGAATGCGTCCGGGGCTACACGATCCGTTCTGTCCTTGGCTACGGCACCCGCAGTCAAATTTGCGAGTACTCACGCTGAACCTGTGTAGGGGCGGACGCATTCGTCCGCCCCGCGGAGCGCAAGCGACGCGTGCATCGTCTGAATCCGCCCTGACGCCCTAGTGCTCGACACAAACAGTTCTCATTGCGCGCTTCGCGCGCCACCCCGGACGAATGCGTCCGGGGCTACACGATCCGTTCCGTCCTTGGCGACGGCTCCCGCAGTCAAATTTGCGAGTACTCACGCTGAACCTGTGTAGGGGCGGACGCATTCGTCCGCCCCGCGGAGCGCAAGCGACGCGTGCATCGTCTGATCCGCCCTCACGCCCTAGGCTCACACAAACAGTTTTCATTGCGCGCTTCGCGTGCAACCCCGGACGAATGCGTCCGGGGCTACACAATCTGTTCTCGTCCTTGGCGACGGCTCCCGCAGTCAAATTTGCGAGTACTCACGCTGAACCTGTGTAGGGGCGGACTCATTCGTCCGCCCCGCGGAGCGCAAGCGACGCGTGCATCGTCTGAATCCGCCCGACGCCCGGCGCCGACACAAACAGTTTTCATTGCGCGCTTCGCGTGCAACCCCGGACGAATGCGTCCGGGGCTACATTCTTTCTTCTTTCCGAGAGCCGTTTCAGGAACTCATCTGAACGCTCTGGTGTCTAACACGCTACAGATGGAGTCGATTTGTACCTGCTACGCTGATTAGGGCTCCAGGGCCTCGCAATCTCCGCTTCTTCGTTGTAATCCGTCCACTGGGAGATCACCATGCTCGAGGCCGTGCACCTGACCAAGCGCTACGCGTCCCTGCCCGCCGTCGAAGACCTTTCCTTCACACTCAAGCCTGGCCAGGTCCTCGGATGCCTCGGCCCCAACGGCTCGGGCAAGAGCACGACCGTGAAGATGCTCACAGGTTTGCTCGAACCTACACGGGGCAAAGTTCAATTTGATGGCCGCGACATTCGTAGCGATCTCACGGGATATCGCAAATCCTTAGGCTACGTCCCTGAAGAAGCGCTCCTCTATCCCTACCTGACGGGGTGGGAGTATCTGGAAATGGTGGCTACACTTCGCGGGATGGCGCGCTCGCGGCTCGCGATCACCATCGATTCCCTGCTCGAGCTTTTTTCGATGCATCCGCATCGTTTCGCAAGTATCGGCACCTACTCGAAGGGCATGCGGCAGCGCATTTTGCTGATCGCAGCGATTATGGACAATCCCCAAATCGTAATTTTCGACGAACCCCTCTCAGGACTGGACGTCACTTCGGCCCTGATCTTCAAGACTCTCGTCCAGGAACTTGGCCGGGGCGGCAAACTGGTCTTTTACTGTTCGCATGTGCTCGAGGTCGTCGAGAAGGTTTGCACCGATGTGCTGATCCTGCGTAGAGGAAAAGTCATTGCCCAGGATTCGGTGGTCAACATCCGTAAGCTTCTTGGGGAATCGCTTGAGAACACATTCCTGCATCTGGTCGACGACGTCGACACCGGACGTGTGGCGCGAGACATCGTGTCAGTCATGAAGGCCGCATGACCAGTCTCCTCGAAGTGGCGCGCCATTGGTGGGAGCACTATCGCGAACGCCCATTCCTGCGGCTGTTCCGAATCTTCGTGGAGCGCATCTTTCGCGGCGGCGGAGATTCCGACTCCGAAGGCCTCGATCTCGGCGTTGGACTGATTCTTACTCTGCTGGCTCTGCCGGGGGGATTCGTCGCGGTTCTGACTTTCGTGAAGTATTCGACACTGCTTTCGTGGATAAACGGTTCCCCCCGAACAGACCCTCTGACCGTTGCATTACCCGACGAATACTTTTTCATCACGCTCGCCATGGCAGTGACCGGCACAGTCGCCGTCTGGCGCTGGGATGCACTGTTCCCGGACCGCCGCGACTACATGAACCTCGTCCCTTTGCCGGTTTCTACCCGACTTATCTTCTATTCGAACTTGACTGCGATCGTCCTGCTTGCTGGACTGCTCGCCTTCGATGTGAATGCAGCCTCGTCGGTGCTTTTTCCGCTGGGCGTTGCAGCCACCCAGAGTTCGTTTCTATTCTTCGTTAAGTTCGTCGTCGTTCACACGCTGGTCGTCGCACTGGCCAGCGCCTTTGGCTTGTTCGCGGTGCTGGCGCTGCTGGGCTGTCTGCTCGCAATTCTTCCGGTGCAAGCCTTTCGGAAGATTTCACCTTACGTGCGGGCCGCGATGGTCATGTATTTCGTAACGCTGTTGACCACAAGCTTTGCAGTCCCGGATCTCCTCCAGACCGTTGGGCAATCTGACAGATGGATCAAGCTGATTCCTTCCTGTTGGTTTCTCGGCCTTTGCCAATCGCTGCGCGGACGCGCCGGGCCTGGACTTGAAGCCCTGTCACGCTTTGCCATTCCCTCCGTCGGCCTGGCGATCGTTCTCGCATTCCTCGGCTATGCGGTCGGATATCGCCGTCATTTTCCAAGGATCCCGGAAATAGCAGAAGCTCCCGCGAGTCGACGCGTACCGCGGATGGCATGGGTAACAGAGACCTTCGACCGATGGATCTTGCGCACGCCATTCCAACGAGGCTGCTTTCACTTCGTTTGCAGGACGCTGTTTCGCAGTGAGGTTCACCGGCTGGCTCTGGCAGGGATTTTCGGTCTCGGAATCGTCGTTGCATCGCAGTTTCTCGCAAGTCCATTGCAAGTCAGTTCCGCGCCGACGGCACGTCTTTCGGGCGACAACCTGGCGGCTCCATTTGTTCTTGCGTTTATCGTGATCGTAGGGCTTCGCGCCATCTTCGAGATTCCCGCCGACTTGCGCTCCAATTGGATCTTTCGCCTCACCCTTGATCCCGAAAAGCACGAAAGCCAGCGTTCAGCTCAAGAAATCATTCTGACCTTTGTTCTGCCTTGGATTGCGCTGCTCGTTTTACCTGCTTATGCTTATTTCGACGGAGTGCTCGTCGGACTTCTTCATTCCGCCCTGGTTGAGCTCTGGTCCGTACTACTCGTGAAGGCCGTTCTGATCCGCTTTCGAAAAGTACCTTTCACCTGTCCCATGCCAGTCTTTCAGCAGCATTCGATCGTGACCCTTCTAGGCAGCTTTCTGGGATTCTTCGTCTTCGCCGTGCTCACTCCAGCGGTGGAATCTTGGGCGTTGGCCGAACCCATTCGCTTGCTGGTCTTTCTTCCTGTGGCCGCTCTGTTCTGGTACATCCCGAGGCAAATCGAAAACTCAGTGATCGATGTTGAAAAGAGCTTGATCTTCGAAGAATCTCCCACGCGAGCCGTACAGCTGCTCCAGCTGGGGGAGTAAATCCCGTTCCGGAGATTCTTTCGCGTCTATTTTTTCGTGTCTTTACCTTCCAGCGCGGTAGTCCAAGTGGTGCCATCAGGCGACATTTCAAACTTGAAGTCATAAGCCTTGGGCGATCGCACCTTAATCGTGAGCCGCGCTTTCATCGTTTGTGAACCCATCCTTGTCTCGCTCAGCCAGGTCCATGTGTCTCCGTTCAACGTGCCTTTGGCATGGTCCGCTTCGCCCAGCGAGTTGAAAGAATCGTACGTGTACGTCTTGTCTTCGCTGTCGTAACCCATGTAGGCGGTTTCCGTACCTTTCCCCATAGCGCCGTTGAATTCGGAGTGGGTGACCAGAAAGAATCCGCCCTCCATCCATTCGACACGATTTGTTCCTGTGAATTTGCCCGCCGAACCCATGGGACCCGGCTTCATCTCGCCTTCTGCAGTCCAGACCCCGGCGAAGTAGTTGAGTTTGTTGAACTCTGGCGCGGGCTTCGGAATTTCGGTCTGGGCTCGGCCCGGTGATGCAATCCCAAGCGACAACGTAATCCAGGCGAGAATGGTGAAAAGCGCCTTCATGGGACTCTCCTTCAGGTTGAATAAAGCTCAGATCTGAAAAGCTCGAAACAGGTCGAACCGATTTGGCAGGAGTGTACCATATTCGCTTTTTATTCGCTTTTATAGAATTTGGCGGCCTTTTTTAGCACTCCAACAAGGACTATCGAATTTGACACTTCCCGGCGGCAACTTATATCCTAAGTCTTGATCCTTGCGGTACTTACGCCTCTTTGGCGTGCTTCCGCGGGCTGGTGCGGCGTGATCGTCGCGGAGGTTTTGCCATGTTCCTCGACATCAAAGATTTGGAACTACGTCCTCTCGATTTCGAGGAGGTGTTTCAGCCCGGTGTCATCGATTTGGGAGCCGACGCCCGCCAGCGAACTGCCCTCAGGACCGCAGGCCGGGCGGAGGTCGTCGAGGAGCATCACGGCAAGCACGAGGTCATCCAGGACATCCGGTTGCGTGGTCATCTGGAAACTGCACTCGATCTACAGTGCGCCCGATGTCTCGATCCGGTGGAACAGGACATCCAGCGGGATTTCGATTTGTTGTACCGGCCTCTTGGCGCCGACGCCGGACGCGACGAGTTGTCTGTGACCGACGCGGAAGCCGAGATCGGATATTATCAAGGGAGCGGGCTTCTGCTAGAAGACGTGCTGCGTGAGCAGGTCTTGCTGGCACTGCCGCTGAAGATCACGTGCCGCGCGGACTGTAAGGGCTTATGTCCGCAATGCGGCAAGAATTTGAACCAGGAACAGTGTTCCTGCTCTATCCATCTGGAAGATCCCCGGTGGGCCGCGTTGAAAGAAGTGCGCGACCGGCTCGAGCACTAGTCAAAAAGATTTGCGCCCTTGCATAGGGCACCCAACCTTCTCATGTTTTCTACGACAGGTTGGGATTTGAATTCACAGCGGCACGCCCTACGGCCCCGCAAGAAGGAATTGAACCATGCCTAATCCAAAACGCCGTCATTCCCAGAAACGCTCATCCACTCGGCGCGCCCACGATGGTCTGAAAAGCCACAGCCTTTCCGAGTGCCCCAATTGTCACGAGAAGAAAATGCCTCACCGGGCGTGCTCCAAGTGCGGTTACTATAAGGGACGCGAAGTCCTCGACGTTGAGGAAGCCAGCTAGTTTCATCACACCATGCCTAGCGTGATCGCGCTGGATGCAATGGGCTCCGACCGCGCGCCCAAACCTGAGGTAGAAGGCGCGATCCAGGCCGCACGTCAGTACGGCGTGCGCGTTCTATTGGTCGGCCCCGAACAGGTTGTGAAGGCGGAACTCGACCGCCACTCCGCCGCGTCCCGTCTGCCCATCGAAATTGTTCACGCCAGCGAATACATCACCATGGACGACAAGGTGGAGGCGATTCGCGCCAAGCGCGACAACTCTATGCGCGTCGGACTGCGGATGGTGCGCGAAAATCGCGCTGTCGGCTTCGTAACCGCCGGAAACACAGGCGCAGCGATGGCTACCGCCAAAATTGTTCTTGGAGCCGTTCCCGGCGTCGATCGACCCGCCCTTGCCGCAGTTTTCCCCACCGCTCCGGGCAATCCCGCGATGCTTCTCGATGTGGGCGCCAATGTCGACTGCTCTGCCCAGAATCTTGAACAGTTCGCCGTGATGGGCAACATCTACTTCCGTGCGATGTTCGGAAAGAAAACGCCGCGTGTCGGACTGCTCTCCATCGGCGAGGAAGAGACCAAGGGCAACGACCTCACCCGCGAAGCCTTCCAGTTGCTCAAACACTTGCCGTTGAACTTCATCGGCAATGTCGAAGGACGCGATCTCTACAATGGGGAAGTGGACGTCATCGTCGCGGATGGCTTCGTTGGCAACGTCGCACTGAAAATTTCCGAAGGTGTCGCCAACCTGGTTCGCACTGCGCTCAAGGAATCGTTGAAAGCCACGATCACCCGGCAGGTCGGAGCTCTCCTTTCCCGCAGCGCCTTTACCGATTTCAAGAAGCGACTCGATCACACCGAATATGGCGGCGCGCCACTGCTCGGGTTGAAAGGCGTTTGTATCATTACCCACGGATCGTCGAACGCGAACGCCATGAAGAATGCTGTGCGCGTCGCCGCCGAATTCTCGGAATGCGGCATCAACCAATCGATTGAGCAAGGATTGGCATCCTTGCACACGGCCGCCCCCGAAGAAGTGACACAAACAAACTGATGAGTGAATCCATGATCGCACTTCTGTTCCCCGGCCAGGGATCGCAGGCCGTTGGCATGGGCAAAGACCTGGCCGAAAAATACCCCTTGGCCCGCGAGACTTTTCAGGAAGCCGACGACGTGCTTGGCTACAGCCTTTCGAAACTCTGCTTCGAAGGTCCCGAAGACCAGCTTCGGCTGACGGAGATTACGCAGCCGGCGATTCTGACGACTTCGATTGCCGCGCTGCGCGTGCTGCAAACCCGCATGCCGAAGGCCTGTTACGTCGCCGGTCATAGCTTGGGCGAGTACGCGGCACATGTAGCCTCCGGAACTTTCAGTTTTGCCGATGCCGTTCGCACAGTGCGCAATCGAGGCAAGTTTATGCAGGAGGCGGTGCCCGTCGGCGTGGGCGCCATGGCCGCTATCCTAGGTATGGATCTCGAAAAAGTTACCGCCGTCTGCCACGACGCCGCTCAGGACGATGTCTGCTCTCCCGCGAATATCAACTCGCCCGAGCAGATCGTGATCTCGGGCAACACCGCCGCGGTTGAGCGCGCTGCAAAATTGGCGGACGAGCGCGGCGCCAAGCGCGCCAAGTTGCTGCCCGTTAGCGCGCCGTTCCATTGTTCACTCATGAAGCCCGCTCAGGACCGACTGGAAAACGATCTCAAGAAAATCACCATGCACGAACCGGTCTTGCCCGTTGCGTGCAATGTGGATGCGGATCTCGTGACGGATCACAATCGCGCCATGCACACGCTGGTCGCCCAGGTAACGGGATCGGTGAAGTGGGATCCGTGCATGCGCCTGCTCATCGCACAAGGAGTGCAGACCTTTATCGAAGTAGGCCCTGGCAAAGTTCTATGCGGATTGATGCGCCAGATCGATCGCTCGAAGACGTGCCTCAATGTCGGGGATGACGCGAGCCTGGGAAAAACGCTGGAATCCCTGGAACAGCTTGCTGCCTAGCGGGCGAAAGTCTGGCGGAGCGCTAATGCCCGCGCTAGTGAAAGATCAGTTCGCAAGGTGGAAAGCTCAACGTCTTGTCTGATTTTTCAACCCACACCTGCGCATGCTGCGCGCGATCGTTCACGACAACGTCGACCACCACGCCGCTGGCCGGACCCGGACAAGTGCTCGCTCCATACACTTTCTGCGTCTTGATGAGCCCCCACTCGCCGCCCGGTCCCCAGTCGCGATAGAACTCGTTGTAGGGATACTTCGGATACTTCTCCGGATGCTGTGACCAGTCGGGATTGTGCATCCATATGCCGTAGGCGGTCTTATAGTCCTGCCTCTGCAGCGCATCGAAGAAATGTCCGACGATGCGCTCTTCCGGCCAATACCGGAACCACCACACAAGCCCCAGCACAATCACCAGGATGGAAATCGACGTGATGATTCGTCGAGTGCGTTTGCGGGCTTTTTCCGCGTCGTACTCTTGCGCGTCCAGGAGCGTCATACCTCTCTAGCATAACGGACACGGGGAAGAACGCAAAAGTTCCCGGGAAGAATCAAACGAATTGGGTAATTGGGCAATTGAGTAATTGAGAGATTGGATAATCGGGATAAGGGGACGCGTTCTAGCCGTTTTTCAATTACACAATTACTAAATTGCCCAATTGCTCAATGTTCAGAGGGTTCTCTTGAAGAGTGGAATCGCGATCCCCAGCGTCACCGCCGCGAAGATTGACAGAAACAACATGTCGCCCCACACCGCCGACAACGTCGTCTCTTTCAGCAACAGGCATTTGAATCCATCTACCGCATAGGTAAACGGATCGCATTTCGCAATGGCACGCAGCCACGGGGGGAACGCCTGCACCGGATACACCGAGCCACTGGGAAAGAACAACAGTGTGTTGAGAATGCCGAACATCGCTCGAGGAACCAGCGGATCTTCGATGCGCACCATCAGCAGGAACATCATCGTGTTGAACGCGAGCGAAGTGAGCACGATCATGACCAGCAATCCGAGCATCGTCACTGGATTGAAAATCGTCGACACTCCCGCGAGCAGCGATCCGATCCCCACGATAATGATCCCCGTCATCACCGCCTTGATCGCTCCTGCCAGGTTCAAGCCAAGCACAAGTTCGAGCTTGGTGATCGGCGTGACCAGGTATCCTTCGTGAACGCCACGCGCCTTGTCGTCGATGTAGAGCATGCCTCCACCGATCATGACCGACACAAACATGGCCAGCACCAGCGAACCGGGCAGCAGATATTTCATGTACTCGATATAGGGATACAGTTCCACGATGTCGAGCGCCGTCTGTTGCAGGATGCGTGGCGACACAGCCGGCTGGTTTAACGAGTTGGTGAGGTCCGCGAGCTCGGCCTCGATGGCGGAGCTCATGAAGTTGTCGCTGTTGTCCACGACCAACCCGATGCGCGGATGGTTCGACTCGTAAACGTGCTGCGAATATTGCGGAGGAATGATGACCGCGCCTTCCAACCGCCCGTTACGCACATCCAGCACAGCCTGCTTCTCGTCGTCGTAATCGATAGTGGTGAAAGTTCGAATGTTCGCTCGCACCGCATCGAAGGCCTGGCGGATTCTCAACGCCTGCGGACCGCGGTCTTCGTCCACAATCGCAACCCTGGCGTCGCGAATCTTCCCTCCAAAGGCGTTTCCCAGAATGATCAGCTGCACCAGTGGAAAGATCATCGACGCCAGCATCAACGCCGGAGACCGGAAAAACTTACGCATCTCGCGCTCGACAATCGCCATCATCCGATTCATAGTTAGTCCTGAGCCCCTAGTCCTGTGTCCCTCGTCCTGAGTTCGGATCGGCCTCTGGTCGCTGCAGAGAATTGATCAGCCCGCTCAATACACGACCCAACTCATCGAGTCGCTGACTAAACTGGGCGGTTTTGTCAGATCCCACGTACTTCCGCTCCGCCGCAATTAATATCTGCGTTTCGATCTCGGCCAGCGATCTCCGTGCGTGTCGTAGAAACCTTACAAACTCTCGATTGGAGTAATGAGCCTTCACCTCCGCAATGTTGCTTGGAACTGACACAGCAGCTCGTCGGAGCTGGCTGACAAGTCCGTACATCTCATGTGCCGGAAACGCCTCGGTCGTGTCGTAAATGGCAGCGACTAATTTCATCCCCTTCTGCCATGCGATCAAATCCTTGTATCCGCTCTACTCATGATCAGACCTCTGAACGTTTCCCCCTAAAGCTGGGGGATCGCCACTATTTGCTGCTTCTGCTCAGGACTCAGGACTCGGGACTCGGGGCTACTCACGGCTGCAGCCCCGGCCTCTGCGGCATCACAAACGCATACGCCTTCTGCAACTCATCCCGAAGCTGTCGTCCGGTGTAATGAACAAAGACATCGTCCAAAGTCGTGTTCTGCACAGACAACGACTTCACCGGCACTTTGTTCTTCACGGCCATCTCCACCAGTTCCGTCGTTGTCAGCGATCCATTGCCGGTCAGGACGCGGTACATCCCGGCGCCTTCGTGCTGCACTGACGTCACGTCCTGAAGTCCTTGCAACCTCTGCTCCCAGTCCGCCGGCGGATTTTCGAACTGCGCTTCGATCACATTCGATCCCGGAACACTCGCCTTCAGCGCCGTCGGCGCATCCAGAGCGACAAGCTTTCCGTGATCCACAATCGCGATGCGGTCGCACAGCCGGTCCGCCTCATCCATGTAGTGCGTCGTAATCAGGATGGTGAGTTGGCGGTGCTCCTTGATGTTTCCCAGCATCTCCCATACGGCAACACGTGATACCGGGTCCAGGCCGGTTGTCGGCTCATCCAGAAAGAAGATTTTCGGATGATGGACGAGCCCTCGCGCAATCTCCAGCCGTCGCCGCATTCCTCCGGAAAGAGTTTTTGTCGCCGCATCTTTCCATTTCGTCAGGTCCACCAACTCGAGCAGCTCGTTAATCGATTTCTCCCGCTCTTTCGACGGAACGTCGTAGAGCTTGGCGTAGATATTCATGTTCTCTTCGACGGTCAGGTCCAAGTCGCTGGTGAGCGCCTGCGGGATCACACCAATCATCCGGCGCGCCGCATTCGGTTCCTTCGCTACGTCGTGTCCACCGATCCGTGCCTTCCCCGAGGTGATCGGGATCAGCGTCGTCATCATGCGAATCAGCGTCGACTTCCCCGCCCCGTTCGGCCCCAGCAGCCCGAAAATTTCGCCTTCTTTCACGCTGAACGAAACGTCATCGACCGCGGTGAAGTCGCCGTATTTCTTGACGATGTGGTCCACCTCGATCGCCGACGGAGCATTCGGATCGTAAACGGGCTTCTCCAGCGCAGCATGTTGAACCGCCGATCCGTTCGCGGCGTTCGCGTTGGGATTTAGATCTTGCTTCATGATTGCCCCGCGGCCTTCGTGTTCTCCGGCGAGCCATTCTTGATTTGCTCGGGAGACACCAGCACTTCGGCAGTCATACCCGGCACGTATGCACCCTTGGGATTGTCGAGCCGTACCTTTAGGACAATGGTCTTAATATCGCGTTTGCGCCGGCTGACGTCGCGTTGCGTGGCGAAGTCTCCTTCCACTCCTTTGAAGAAGACCTTGCCGTTGGTGATCGTTCCTCCCGGCAAGCGCACGCGCAATACGTCGCCGTATCCGATGTGATCGGCATAGGTCTCTGGAATCGCCGCTCGCGCCCAGGTATCCGTGAGATCGACGATGGTCACGATGGGCGCGCCGATATTCACAACCTCGCCTTGGCGCGCGGCGCGGACCGAAACCGTTCCCGAAACCGGAGCATAGACGTTGCTGTATCCGAGTCGAACCGCAGCCTGATTCTTCAAGGCCATCGCGTTCTTAAGATCGGCCTCGGTGGCGGCAACCGTGCTCTTCGCGGCATTCGCCTGATAGGTTCGCGCCCTGGCGGCCTTCAAATCCGCTTCGGCGGCAGTGACCAGGTCCTGCTGCGCCTGGAATGTCGCCTGCACCGCTTGCAGATTTGTCTCGGCCTGCACTCGCTCCTGATCCGACGCGATCCCCGCCTTTGCCAGTTGAATGGTTCTCCGGCTGTCGCTCTCCGTGCGATCAAGCGTGGCCTTTGCCTGCATCAGTTGTGCCTTAACCGATGAGACCTTCGCCTCGGCGTTGGCAACATCGCTTGAAGTCGCGCCCGAAGTCGAGGCTTCGGTGTGCTGCATCTCGGCCACTTTATTTTGCAGACTCGAAATGGTGGCAGTGGCTGCCGCAGCCTGCGCCTGCAGTTCCGATGGATCGAGGACCGCGATCAAGTCTCCGGCCTTCACCGGCGTTCCTTCGTCCACCAGCAATTTCTGAATACGGCCTTCTACTTGCGCGCTGACGATGACCTGGTTCGCGTCGACTGTTCCGATGAGGACCAGATCACGCGAATGATCGGCCGAGAAAAAGTAGTAGGTCGCGGCGATGACAAAAATGATTCCGAGAAGAACCATGAATTTGTTGCGCGGACTCATCAGCGTGCTCCTTGCCTGGCGTTGCCCTTGGGGTGAAACAACGCCGCAGAAATGAAATCAAGTACAGACTCCCGGCGCTCCGCAATTCGGTCTGGGGTCAGGGGATTGAAGCCGACAATCTTCTGCATCATCGGAGCGCTGCTGAAGTAGAAGATGATCATCGCCACCATTGATTGAACGAAGTGCGCCGGATTTACCGCCCGGAAATCTCCATCCGCAATCCCCTGCTTGAGAACTTCATTTACCCTCAGGAAAATCGGCTGGATGTAGGTCTTGATAATCTTGTCGATGTGCTGTGATTGCCCGTCACGGGCGCGCATCATCTCGCGCTGCATCAGCTTTGGATAGAGTTGGTGGGAGGCAATAAAATCGAAATAGGTGCCCGCATACGCCAGGATCTTTTCGGGCGGCGTAGAAGGGCTGTCGAGCGCGGCGAACACTGCAACCTTCAGACCGGAGAATGCGTCGTCGAGTACAGCTCCGTAAAGCGTCTCTTTGTCTTGAAAGTAGTAGTAAAGGAGCGCCTTGTTTACGCCCGCCTCGTGCGCAATCGTGTCCGTGCGGGCGCCGGCGACGCCGAACTCCGCAAACTCCCGGGCAGCGGCCTGCAAGATGGACGCGCGACTCTCCTCCGGCTGCCCCCGCGAGCCCATGCGGGGCACTTCGCGCCGTTGGTCGCGCCGTTGTGCCCGGCGCTCCCGCACCACCTCCCGCCTCTGTTCCACCAGTTCCCGCTGACCGCGTCTCGCCATATTAATTAACCAGTTAGTTAGATTATACCTGATTGGGACGAGATGCGAAATCGTTTCGGACGGTGAAACTGACGCCTCTTCCTTGGAGGACTCGTGTTCTAATAGCCCTTCCGTTTTCGCGGCACACATTCTTATTGCAGAGGAATGTTCATGACACTCTCGCGCGGCATTCTTTCAACCGTCCTTATCGTCGGTTTATTCCCTACACTCTTTTTTGCCCAGGCAGCGAAGCCAGATCGTCAGGTCGCGGTCACGATTGACGATCTACCCGCTGGAATGTCTGATCGCTTGCCCGCTGCCGACATCGCCGCGCTGACTACCAAGCTGCTGACGACTCTGCGCGACCAGAAGATTCCGGTCGTCGGGTTTGTCAACGAGAAGAAGCTGTATAAGCCAGGAGAGGTCGACGCACGCATCAAGGTCTTACAAATGTGGCTCGATTACGGATTTGAATTGGGCAATCACACCTACAGCCACGCGTCACTGAATCAAGTCGGATTAAAAGATTGGGAGGACGAAGTCATTCAGGGAGAGAGCGTCACGCGCATGCTGCTAGCGCAGAAGAAAATGAAGCTGCGCTATTTCCGGCATCCGTATCTCGATACAGGACGCGATCTGCAAACACGCCGGAAGGCGGAAGAGTTCTTGACGCAGCGCGGATACCGCATTGCGCCAATTACCCTCGATGGCTGGGATTGGATGTTTGCCGGACTCTACGAAGATGCGAAGCACCGCAATGATTCGGCATTGCAGCAGAAGATCGTAAGTGAGTATCTCAGCCACCACGACGCTTCGATCGCTTTCTCCGAAGAGCTTTCCAGAAAAGTCATTGGCTACGAACCGAAGCAGATCCTGCTGCTGCACGCGAGCAATCTCGAAGCGGACCACATCGGCGAATTAATGGACCTTTTGCGCAAGCGCGGCTATCGCTTCATCACGCTGGAGGAGGCGTTGAGCGATCAGGCTTACAGCCTGCCCGACACGTTTGTGGGAGAAGAAGGCTCAGGCTGGATCGAGCACTGGGCAATTACCCAGGGAAAGGTTCCACAAGGCAGTCCGCAAATGCCGCAGTGGGTCATCGATAGCGCGAAGGCATTGCACCAGTCGACCGGGCAGGTTTCTGCCGAGCCAACGAACTAGCCACACGGAGCTTGGCTAGTGAGGGACAGCTTGTACGAGTGCGAGTTCCTTGCGCGCGGATTCCGCTCGTGGTCCCGAAGGCTCTTCCTGGATGAAGAGCTGCAGCTCGGCAATCGCGCTGGTCACGTCGCGCTTCTGCTCGAATGCTCGAGCCGCTATCTGATGCACGAACGCGTGGGTACTTCGCAGAGCGTGCGCTTGCCGGCTGGTTTCGATCGCCGCGTCGATGTTCTTTTGCATGAACTGGGAATACGCAAGTAGCAATAGCGTGATTCCGTCCAGTGGATCGCACGACGACGCTTTTTGCAGCGCACGCTCGGCAGCCTCAAAATCGCCTGTCACCAGCCCCAGGCGTCCTAGATTTGCGTACGCGGGCGCAAGATGGTCATTCAGGCTGATCGCTTTTTCCAGAGCCTCGCGCTCGCGTTCGCGATCGCCCATGTGCGCATAGATCGTTCCTAGGTTGTTGTAAGCATCCGCATACGTTGGATACAAGTCGATCGCGTGCTGAAGCGTTCGAATCGCTTTCGTAAAATCCTTTTGCCCGATCTGCTTGCTCGCCTTCTCGAGTTCCTTGTGAGCTTTCGGCGGAACACGCAGGTCCGCCAGTGAAACCGAGGGACTCAGCGCCATCGACGCCATGTGCATCGAATCGTCGCGTGGCGTCACCTTCACCTCTACGTCGGTTGATCCTGGTGACGTCGAAATAACGCTGTCATGAACGACGAAGCTCCGGCCGGAAACGTGCAATCCATAAGTTCCATCCGGAACCATGAATTCGACCTCGCAGCGATCGTTGGGAACGGCTTCAGACGCTTGACCAGAACGTGCGCTCAATTTCACGAGCGTGGACGCATCGCAATCTCCGTTGGCAAACATGATTCGCACCCGCAGTCGATGACTGGCTGCATCGAACTGTGCCAGGGCGCAATGGGAAAACAAAAAGAGGATCAAACACACGCGACTCGTCATACGACGCTCCTGAGTCGCTGTCAGGAAGCCGATCGCCGCCTCTCACCGAAGCAGAGAAGGCTCAATGACAACTCGTGGCGTGAGACGAGTGGTCAGAAAAATCGGTAGCTGAGATGGGATGGATAGCGGATTTGTGGCAAGGTTTTTACATTTCGCGGAACATCAACATCGCGAAACAATGGTTGACTGAAGTATCGGAGCAGAAAATTGCTCTTGAAAAAATGACTCGCGTGCGTTGTTCCTAGGTTCGGGACGAAAGTGAGACTGCCTAGCTCGCGCCGCCCGCGATTGACGGCACGAGTAGGACTTCATCGCCTTCCTGAAAGGCATAACTCGGTCCGCCGAGAAAACGAATGTCCTCTTCGTTGACGTAGATGTTCAGGAAGCGACGAATCTGTCCTTGTTCGTCGCGCAAGTGCGCAGTCAGCGCTGGGAACTTCTCGCCCAGCACCGAGAGCAGTTCCGCTAAATTCGCGGCCACACAGTTGACTGAGCTCACGCCTTCGGTGTGACGGCGCAGGGCTGTTGGGATTTGAACGGTGATCGCCATGTCTATGCTCCAATCGCTTCCGCCGACGCGAGCACTCCCGGGATTTCCGCAACGTTCAACGATTGCTGCAGATACGCTTCGAACTCAGTCAGCTTCGGAGCGATCGGCCGCTCGGTGCGGTATGCGCCGGCGAGGACATCGGTGGTCTTCAATCCGTTTCCTGTAATGCACAGCACGGTCGTTTCACCGGGCAGGATGCGATCCTGGCGATAGAGCTTGCCCGCGCATCCGACAGTTACTCCGCCTGCTGTTTCGGTGAAGATGCCTTCAGTCTCGGCCAGCAGCTTGATCGAATCGATCACTTCCGGATCGCTGACGTCTTCGCTCCATCCGCCGCTGTTCTTGATGGTCTTGATGGCGTAGTGTCCGTCGGCGGGATTGCCGATGGCCAGGGAGCGCGCAATTGTGTTTGGCTTCTGCGGCTCGATCTCGGAGCTTCCGGTTTTCACCGCGGTTGAGATCGGAGAACATCCCGTTGCTTGTGCGCCGAAGAACTTTACGTCCTTGGGTTCGACCAGTCCAAGCTTTACCAGTTCGTCGAATGCCTTCTTGATCTTGATGATGAGCGATCCGCCAGCCATCGGGCAGACGACATTGTCGGGCAATCGCCATCCGAGTTGTTCCGCGATTTCGAATCCGACAGTCTTCGATCCTTCAGAGTAGTAAGGACGCAGGTTCACATTGACGAATCCCCAGTGATGCTCGTCGGCGATCTGCGAACACAATCGATTCACCTGGTCGTAGTTTCCGGCGATGCGGACCACCTTAGCGCCGAATACGTTTGTGCCCAGAATCTTTGCAGGCTCAAGGTCGGATGGAATGAAGATCCACGCCTTCAGTCCTTCGCGCGCAGCGTGCGCGGCGACCGCGTTCGCCAGATTTCCTGTCGACGAACAGGAGACGGTGTCGAATCCGAAGGCCTTTGCCTGGGAGAGTGCGACTGCGACCACGCGATCTTTAAAGCTCAGCGTCGGGAGGCAGACCGCGTCGTTCTTGATGAAGACATTTCCCGCAGCGGTTCCAGTCAAGCGCGCGGCGAGCTGCGGCGCCTCAAACAGCGGCGTGAAGCCAACCGGCAAACGCGGCTTGAAGGCCTCGGGCAGAGGGAGGAGTTCGGAGTAACGCCACATGTTTGGTGCCCGCGAAGAAATGCGCTCACGGCTGATCGATCCGCGGAGCGAATCGTAGTCGTAGGCGACTTCCAGAGGAGAGAAGCAATCGTCGCAGATGGAACGGGGCTGATTTCCCCAGGTCCGTCCGCACTCGCGGCACCGCAGTTCGTATTGAGACATGTCGCTACCCGCTTTCCGAAACTAGCGAATAGCTGAAGACGAGCCGGAAAAATCGGCCATAAAAAATAATGGCCTCTTTTTCCAGGAAAAGGAAAAGAGGCTATCGGTTGCAAATAGTAGCTCGCAGCCGAATCCCATGTTCCCTGTTTCCAGGAGAGAGTTGGCACCAGTCAGCCGCGATATATGATCGCGGTTCGGTTGCCGTGGCGTCTCAGGGCTCGTCCCTCAGCCACTCTGCATGAAATTCAGGTCCGCTCCGCTAATGAAAGAAGAGCGAACTTGTTCTCGTGATGCTACAAAATGCGGGACTGCACGTCAAGGGGTGGTTTCCTGCTTTCAGCGACGAGGACTTCTTGGGGTCCGCTGAATTCCTTCCTTAGCACGCTGCGAGCGCGGGACGCGCTCGCGACAGCCGGCGGGACGCCGGCTACTGTGGAAAACCTCACAATATATTTATGGGGATTGGGCTGCGAAGGCTCTTTTTTGGAAGTGCTGACTTGGGAATTCTCTAAAGATCTTGCCGGTACCCCCTCCCCTCCCCACCTCTGAATGGCTTGACTGGCGCGGGGTTTGCAAAAATGGCTTGCAAAATCTTGAACCACAAGGGGTTACAAGTCAAAATATTGATTCTAAAGAGGTTGCGCCGATTTTGGGCCGACGTTCGCTTACCTGCTCCGCCTTGACGATCATGCGCTTTCTGAGAGTTGCGGCGCAAGGTCAGATGTCACATGGCACGGCGGACAACTGTGGAAAAGTACGCGCGATCGTATTCTCGGAGGAGGGTACCCTCCGGAACCTCGCACGACGCACAGCCGCTGGAGGTTTCAACCGCTACGTTGGCTGCAGAAACTCGCTTTCCGCGCCCGAGGCGCGTTTTGGGGAGTAGCGATTTCGATGTTCCGGTCTGAAAGCTGGATGAAATACCGCTGGTTGACAATCTTTATTCGTGGTTTCTTCGACCCCACCTTTTGGCTATTGAACCTACACGATTGTTCGATAGAATGCGCGGCACGGGTTTCTGTGTCCTGATTTTCAGTAATCCAGATCGAGTAGTAAGCCAGGTTTGTCCTGTCCCCCCTGCATTGTTCCCATTCGGACTACCTGAAGTAGGCATGCGACAAACTAGATTCGAAACAAAATAAATTCGAAACAAAATTTTGAAAGACGGGTTGGAGGGTGAGATGAATTCTCGTGTACCCCTGCTGATGGTGATAGCTGTTGGCCTGTTGTTTTCGATCGCCTGCGGAGGCGGCAAGGTTGGAGGCACGAATCCGACCGGGCCTTTCACAATCGGCGGAAGCGTCACGGGACTGACTGGTACCGGACTCGTCCTTCAAGACAATGGGGGGGACGACCTCACGGTCTCGGCTAGCGGGACCTTCACTTTCGCAACTACAATCGCCGCGAACGGGGCGTA
The DNA here is from genome assembly GCA_963801895.1 of uncultured Acidobacteriota bacterium. Lineage (GTDB taxonomy): Bacteria > Acidobacteriota > Terriglobia > Terriglobales > Acidobacteriaceae > Sulfotelmatobacter. The sequence goes on from CAWDGM010000001.1 coordinate 820,051, forward strand.
TAGCGTCACAGTTCTCACGCAGCCCACGAATGGCAGACGTGCACGGTCGCAACGGCACCGGCACAGCTTCAGCGAATGTTAGCAATGTGACGGTGGCTTGCAGTACGACCGCGACTCTCACCCTCAGCGCTGCTGTCCAGGGTCTGACGAGCGGAACTCGGTTCTGCAGGACGATGCCAGTCAGCAATTAACCTTTACGGGCGACTCAACCCAAGCCTTCTCAAACACCTACGCTTCCGGCGCGACCTATTCTGTTTCGATTTTGACTCAACCTGCAGGCGAGACTTGCACGGTCGGCAGCAATTTCGGACCGGAACGATCACCGCAAATGTAACTGTGGATGTAATCTGCGCACGCAGGCTTCACGATTGGCGGAACCTTGACGGGACTCACTCCGAGCGCGACCGTGGTCCTGCAGGACAACGGATCGAACGACCTGTCGCTAGACCTGGATGGCACATTCCAGTTCTCTCGACCAGTGGCCGCAGGAAGCACTTACGTGGTGACCGTTTCCACGCAGCCGGCAGGTCAGACCTGCACTGTAGCCAATGCGACGGGAACGGCGAACGACAATGTCTCGAATGTCAACGTGACGTGCTCGACCACCCCGTTTACCATCGGTGGAACGATCACGGGACTGAGCGGAACGGTCGTGCTGCAGGACAATGGCGGCGATAATCTGACGCTCACGGCAGACGGAACATTCACTTTTGCAACTGGTCTGGCACTTGGCAGCACGTACAACGTGACCGTCTTCACGCAGCCCGCGGGTCAAAGCTGCGCGGTCACCTTCGGCAGCGGAACCGCCAGCGCCAATGTCACCGATGTTAAAGTCACATGTGCTGCGCTCTCGAGCTTGACGCTCGGCGTTACGGTCTCAGGTCTCACAAGTGGAACGTTGACGGTGCAAGACGACACGGCGGCGCAATTGCATTCACAACGGCGAGTCCGACTCAAAACTTCTCGAACCTCTACAGCACTGGTGCGACTTACTCGGTCAGCATTGTCACGCAGCCTGCGGGACAGACCTGCAGTCTGGGACCCAACAGCAGCGGTGTCATCCTAGCGAACACCGTTGTGACCGCGACGTGCGCCGCGGCCGGCAATACGTTCACCATTGGCGGAATTTTGTATGACCTGTCGGCCAATCCTTCGAGCTCGGGCGTCATCCTGCAGGACAACGCGGCTGACGATCTGACGCTTCATCTGAACGGTACATTCACGTTCGCCACGGCGCTTGCCAGCGGAAGCGCGTACGACGTGACTGTGTCGTTGCAGCCAGCGACTCCGGACCAGAAGTTGCACGGTGCTCAACGGTACCGGAACGGCAACCGCGAATGTCACTAACGTGAAGTGGTCTGCATCAGCGAGTGGACGTGGATCAGTGGTGCAAACACGGTGGCCCAGGTTGGAACGTATCCCGCGACCAGAGGGAATGCTGGTACCCCGGGAGCACGCGAAGGAGCAGGTGCGTGGATCGACGCCAGCGGAAACAAATGGATCTTCGGCGGCTTCGGTTACGACAATCAGGTTAACGGCACAAAGAGCGTCCTGAACGATCTGTGGAAGTTCACCGGCAGCCAATGGATCTGGGCGGCGGGATCAAATCAGAACGGCCAGGCCGGCGTTTATCCGACGACCATCGGTCAGCCGGGAACTCCGGGAGCGCGTGCTTATCCGATCACATGGAAAGACTCCGCCGGGAATTTCTGGATGTTCGGCGGATACGGCGTCGACGTGAACGGCTTGCAAGCTGGACCGATGAACGATCTGTGGGAATACAACGGTCAGTGGCTGTGGCAAGGCGGCTCGACGACGCAAGGAGCGTCGGGAGTTTACACGGGAACACCGTTCCCCGGGGCACGGTTCTGGTCTTCGCAGTACCAGGATGCGTCGGGCAATCTCTGGATGTTCGGAGGAAACGGCGTTGACTCGAACGGTACCACCGACTTCCTGAATGATCTGTGGGAGTTCAACGGAACGCAATGGACCTTCTTGAGCGGTTCGACCACGGTGGATCAAACCGCTTCATATGGAACATTGGGAACCGGAGCTCCGGGCAATCATCCGGGTGCTCGCAACGGATCGTCGTCATGGGTCGACTCTGCCGGCACGTTCTGGCTGTTCGGCGGCGATGGCTTTGTCGCCACCGGATTCCCGGGCGAGTTGAACGATCTGTGGACGTTCACGGGAGGCCAATGGACATGGGTTGGCGGATCGAATGCCATTAGCACCCCCGGTACCTACGGCACGCAGGGAATTCCTGATCCTGCAAACGTTCCTGGAGGCCGGCTGTGGGCGACAACATGGTTGACACCGAACGGCGACGTCTGGCTGCTCGGCGGCCAGCGGCTTGGAGGCGCTCAATACAGCGACTTCTGGAAGTATAGCCAGGGTCAGTGGAGCTGGATGGACGGATCACAGACGGCCGATCAGCTTGGCGTGTACGGCGTTCTGGGGACACCAGATCCAGCGAACATACCAGGAGCTCGCCAGCTGGGCGCTCCGTTTGTCGATTCGACAGGGAACGTGTGGCTGTTCGGCGGATTTGGCCAGGCGACGCAGCCGACCAAGTTCGACGCGATCAACGATCTGTGGGAGTTCCAACCGTAGGTCAGTCTTCAACGTTTGAATCGAACGCCCGGATCTTTGGTCCCGGGCGTTTTTTTGTTCCCCGGAGCACTCAATTTCGGTTTGAATGTAGGGCGGAAGTTTTGAGATTTGGTGCGCTCTCGAGAGCGCGCGCGGGACGCGCTCGCCACAGCCGGCGAGGCTCCCGGACTCGATCTTCGGGAGTACAATTCTCGCGCTTCCCGAAGTCCACTACCTGAAGACAGGGGAACACGGATTTCTCTCATGAAAATTGCACAGGCTGTCCTCTTACTGGCATCTTGCCTGCTTTTGAATTCTCTCGCAGTTGGGGATGATTCCTGCGAGCGACTGGCTGGGCTGAAGATCTCGAATGCTGCAATCACGTTGGCTACGACAGTGGCTGCGGGTTCCTTTAGTGGTCCACCTGAGCCATTCAGCGGAGTGGATGTGTCCGCCTTGTACAAGAAAATGCCGGCGTTCTGCCGGGTCACGGCTGAGGCCAAGCCCACGGCGGACTCCGACATCAAGATGGAAATCTGGCTGCCGGTTTCCGGGTGGAATGGCAAGCTGCAAGGTATCGGGAACGGAGGATTCGCAGGACTGATCGACGATATGCAGATCGCGATGGCGGTCAAGGCAGGATATGCTGCCACCGCGACCGACACAGGCCATACAGGCACACCGGTGGATGCGGCGTGGGCGATGGGGCATCCGGAGAAAGTAATCGACTTCGGACATCGTGGCATACATGAGATGACACGGGTAGCGAAGGCCGTGGTGCAGGCCTACTACGCGAAGCCCGCGGTGCGTTCGTATTTCGCGGGATGCTCCGATGGAGGGCGAGAGTCGCTGATGGAGGCGCAACGTTATCCGGATGACTATGACGGGATTTTGGCCGGAGCGCCTGCGAACAACTGGAGCTCATTGCTGGCTACAGCCGCGTATGACACGCAAGCGTTGACCAGCGATCCGGCGAGCTATATTCCGCCGACCAAGGTTCCGGCGATCGCGGCTGCCGTGAATGCGGCGTGCGATGGACTCGATGGAGTGCACGATGGCGTGCTGAACGATCCGAGGCAGTGCAAGTTCGATCCGGCATCGATGCAATGCAAGGCGGGAGAAGAATCAGACAAGTGTTTGACGGCGCCGCAGGTCGTGGCTCTCAAAAAGCTCTATGAAGGAACGAAGGATGGCCAGGGACGCATAGTATTTCCAGGATATCTGCCGGGAGCGGAAGAAGGTGAGGGTGGATGGGGATTGTGGATCATGGGTCCGGCGCCAGCGAAGAGCCTGATGGCATTTTTCGGAATCGGATTCTTCTCGAATTTTGTGTATGAAAAATCGGACTGGGACTACAAGTCGTTCGTCGTTGATGCAGGGCTGAAGGCGGCGGTCGAAAAAACCGCGAAAGCGCTAGACGCAACGGACACGGACCTCAAGGCCTTCAAAGCGAGAGGCGGGAAGTTGATTCTTTACCACGGGTGGAATGATCCGGCGATCACTGCGCTGAGTACCGTTCATTACTACGACAGCGTTGTCGCCAAGATGGGAGAGCGCGACGTCAATTCTTTTGTGCGGCTTTACATGGCGCCCGGTATGCAACACTGCGCCGGCGGACCGGGACCAGATGCTTTTGGCCAGGTGGGCAGCCTTGATTTCGAGGACGCTGCGCACAGCGTAGACGCTGCGCTCGAGCTTTGGGTGGAAAAAGGCAAGGCTCCGGGGACCATCATTGCGTCGAAATTCCCGCCGAACGAGAAACGACATCCGGTGATGACGAGGCCGTTGTGTCCGTATCCGCAGTCGGCGAAGTACAAGGGGAGCGGAGATACGAACGATGCGGCGAACTTCACGTGCGCTGCGGCGAAATGAGAACGACGAACAGAGAAAGATGGAAGCTGTATCGAGTCTCTCTGCTTTCGCTCTTCTTAATTCTTGCCTTCCACACTCCAAGTCAGCGGCTGTATTGATTTTTCTTTTTATCTTCGTGGCGTTCGATGCCTAGCTGAATCAGGCGGTCGATGAGATCGGGATACGACAATCCCGACGCTGCCCACAGTTTCGGATACATGCTGATGGCGGTGAAGCCGGGCATGGTGTTGATCTCGTTCAAGTAGAGCTTGCCGGTCTTGGGATCCATCAGGAAATCAACCCGAGAGAGTCCCGAGCAATCCACAGCTTTGAAGGCGCGAATCGCCATCTCCTGCACCTTCTTGGTTTGTGCCTTGGTGAGCTTGGCGGGGATGATCAGCTCTGACCCTTCGTCGAGATACTTCGCGTTGTAATCGTAGAACTCCTTGACGGGCACGATCTCGCCCGGGATCGAGGCGATGACATCGTCGTTACCCAGAACTGAGCACTCGATCTCGCGGGCCTTGCCCTTGTTTCCGCCGACGCCCTGTTCAATGACAATCTTGCGATCGAATTTGGCGGCCTCTTCAATGGCTGGCCCGAGTTCCTTGCGATCGTGCGCCTTGCTGATTCCGACAGATGAGCCCAGGTTCGCGGGCTTCACGAACACTGGATACTTCAGCTTGCTGGAAACAGACTTCTCGAACTTCTTCGGATCCTTTTCCCACGCGCTGCGGAGGATCGTGACGTGCTTCACGATGGCGATCCCGGCGGCGATGAATAGGGATTTCATGATGTCTTTGTCCATGCCGGCGGCAGAACCGAGGACCCCTGCGCCCACATACGGAATGTCGGCGAGTTCGAGCAAGCCCTGGATGGTGCCGTCCTCGCCGAAGGTGCCGTGGAGCACGGGAAAGATCACATCGACGTTTATGGCGCGGTCGGAGGCACGGCGCAGGTGCGAGGCGTCGGTCTGGAAGGGAACAAGTCCGCTGTGGCGGTGGACGGGCTCGGGAGGAACGACGACGGCTTCTCCACGGGCGAGCACGGCGGCGGCCTCGGTGTTTTGGGGGTCGCCGGCACGCAAGTTGCGAGGCTCGAGGACTAGCTTGCCGGTGAGCAGATTTTCGGCATGCTCGGCAGTGAGCCAGCGTCCGTCTTTGGTGATGCCGATGGGGACGACTTCGTACTTATCCTTATCGATTGCGTTGAGGACCGAGGCGGCGGAGAGCAATGAGACTTCGTGCTCTCCACTGCGGCCGCCGAATAAGATGCCGACTCGTAGCTTTTCCATGACGTTTCAGTTTGTACGCGAGGTCAGTTGTGCGTCAATCCCAGCGAAGGTTCCCACTGATAGAATCCGGCCATGTCTGGCGTCAAGCTGGTGATTTTTGATATCGCGGGAACGATCATCGAAGACCATGGCGAGGTCGTGAACGCCTTTGCCACATCGCTCGAGAAGAATGGGATGCGGGTTGATAAAGATGAGCTCAAGGCTTGGAAGGGCGCTTCGAAACGCGAGGTTATACGGCACTTTGTTGAGCGGCATCGATCCAAAGCGAATACGGAGGAACAGGTTGAGATTACCTATCGCTCATTCCGGGAGGGACTGGAACGGGCTTACTCCGAGCGATTGATTCCGATTGCCGGCGCGGAGCGGGCCTTTGCGTGGTGTCGCGAACATAACATCCAGATGGCCACCACGACGGGCTTCTACCGGGAGGTGAGCGAATTGATCCTCAGAAAGTTGGGATGGGAGAGTGTATTCAATGCGAATGTCTCCAGCAGCGACGTGAGTCACGGGCGGCCTGCGCCATTCATGATCTTTCGCGCGATGGAGATGACCAATGTGAGGGGCGTGCGCCAGGTCATAAACGTTGGAGACACACCGCTCGATTTGCGATCAGGAACGAACGCAGGTGTACGCGGCGTCGTGGGAGTGCTGACCGGAGCACACGGCCGGCAAGCACTCGAGAGCGAGCCTCATACACACATCATCGAAAGCGTAGCCAGCCTCCCCGAGTTGATCGAGCGCTCGTTCTAAAGAATCTACTTCAGCGTGAGGTCGATGGTTGCAGTGTGAACAAGCGAACCTGACGTCGCGTTAACAATAATCGAAACCGCGCCTGTCTTTGGCCGCTGGCTATTCTGCCTGTATCCCCCACACCCCGCGCAGAGCATTGTCCCTGCGATCAGACCTGTGAGCACAAAAGTTGGAACGCTCCTCGAAAGCTGCCTTCGTCGTTGACCTCCACCCAGGACTACGCCACCAAAAAGACCAAGACCACCTATCAGTACTGTCGCGCTGATCATGCCGGAAGTTTGACCGCGGGCAGCAGCTAATCCAGACGTATCTACTGTCAAAATCGTCGCGGCAGTACTCGTTCCGCTAATCGACGGCGGATCAAAGGCACAGGTGGCTCCGGCCGGCAGCGTGCAAGAGAACGTGACGGTGCCCGAGAAACCTCCTGCCGGCGTCATCGTCAGCGTGAAGGTCGCTGTCCCACCGGCGGAGATGGTTCCGCTGGACGTGGGTGGAGTAATCGCAAAATCCGGCGTACCGGCTGGAGCGGTTGCGATCTTTCCGAATACACCGTGAGTTTCTCCAGAAAGGCCCGCACTGAAATACAGGTTGTCGGAATCGGGTGTTCCGCTCGAACCGAACGTCAATCCCCACAGACCAGGGTTGGTGATTGCATTTCCCGCGGGATCCTGAAGTGTGCCCAGGAATGTGCCGCTATCGGGATCGAACGCATTGATGTGTCCGTCGCCGAAGTTGCCGACGAGGATGGCGTTGCTGAAAGCGCCAAAGTTTCCACTAGCCTGCGTCACACCCCATGGAGCATCGAGAGGCCCGTTGGAAACAAAGCGGCGCACGAAGTTTCCTTCGAGATCGAAGACATCAACGATGCCGTCGCCGGCACCCGTAACGGGATCATGCTTCGCCGCGTCCTGCAATGCGTACGTCACGAATAGCTGAGTGCCAATCACCTGCATGCCAAATGGCGCGTAGCCCGGAGGCAAATTCGGGTCGGTGAACGATCCAGGCGGGGCCAGTGGATCGAAACTCACGGTGTAGGCTTCGATCAGGCCGCTATGAAAGTTAGCGACCGCCAAAAACTCACGGCAACACGATGGGGCAAGGATCGCTAGCGATTTGTAAACTGCGGCGGCGTTCGAGTTATCAATGGCTACGACCGCTGCCGCTGGAAAGTCGCCGCGCGAATCAATATACCAGCCGGCGACAGTACCGTCTTCGGTCGCAAAGAGAAATTGGCTGCCAGAGCCGTCGACAGAAAAATCGCCTGCATCCGCGAATGGACTGAAGACAACTCCGGTCGGATTCGCTGGCGTTTGAATGTTCGGAGCAGGAATTGCGACCGAGATCGGCAATTGCGTGGCGCCGGAGGAATCGTAGACTGTGGCAAACCCGCTGGCGTTGTTGGCGATCCAAAAAGGTCCGCCCGGCTTGAAGGCGATACCCCAGGGATTCAACAGCATATGGTCCGTATGCGCAGCACTACCGGCGGTATCTGATACCAGATTGGTCTGCTGATACGAGGTCTGCGCGCCTGCAATTCCGCCTGCGGAAATGATGCCCAGAAAGGACGCGAGAAAAATGGCGCACCGCTTCAACGCTTTCTCCTTGAAATGAAGTTAGCCTAAGCGTGAACCACGAGGGGGTTGTCACTCGCGCGTAAACAAAGTGTAAAGATGCAGGCGAAGGATCAGCGAACCGTGACACGGTTAGGAGAATGTCCTAGAGAATCTTCTTGCCGAAAGCTGACAGTGCCAGCTCTACCGCGAGATCCGCGGTGCGGTTGTGCTCGTCGATGACGGGATTCACTTCGACGATTTCGAAACTCAGCAAGTGTCCGTGGTCGGCGATGATTTCCATGGCGAGGTGAGCCTCGCGGTAGGTCGCGCCCCCGCGGACCGGAGTGCCGACGCCGGGAGCGTCTTCGGGATCAACCCAGTCCATGTCGAGGGAGATGTGGTAGCCGGCGGTCCCGCGGGAAGCCATCCGCAGCGCTTCTTCCATTACCGTGCGCATGCCGCGCTCATCAATGTCACGCATGGTGAAAACGCCGATGCCGGCACGGACTACATTTTCTTTTTCGACGGCGTCGATGTCGCGCACTCCGACCAACACGCAATTTTGCGGCTTCACTTTCGGAGAAAAATCGAAAATGTTTCCGAGTTCGGAGGGCCAGAGACCCAACAGGGCGGCGAGGGGCATGCCATGCACGTTGCCGCTGGGAGAGGAATCGGGCGTGTTGATGTCGGTGTGTGCATCAATCCAGATCAGTCCGACCGACTGGCTCTGGCGGCGGTAAAATTCGGCCACACCAGAAACAGTGCCGGCAGCCATGGAATGGTCGCCGCCAAGCGCGAGTGGCACTTTGCCGGCCTCAAGCGTCTTAACCACCAATTCCGCATGCTTGGTACATGTGGCGGTGATCTCTTTCAAGTATTTGGCGTTGGCGGCGCCTTCTTTCTTCTGTTCGGGGATGGCGACGGGGACGTTTCCGCCATCTTCTACCTCGTGACCCAATGACTCGAGACGGGCTTCCAGTCCGGCAACGCGGACAGCTGATGGTCCCATATCGACGCCGCGGCGAGACTGCCCGAGATCGAGAGGGACGCCGATGACACGGATTTTTCGGCCTGAGATGTTGGTGGAGGGAGCTGATGTAGTCGTCATGGACTCGATTCGGTTTTCGATTTGGTAATTGGGAAATTTGGTAATTGTGTAAGTTAGAAACAAACTCCCAGCGTTTTCAATTACACAATTACTAAATTTCCCGATTACTCAATGACTCAGTTCTGCTTACGGATACAGACGGTACAGCATCCGGGGGAACGGGATGGTTTCGCGGACGTGATCCAGGCCGCAGATCCACGCTACCGCGCGTTCGATGCCCATGCCGAAGCCGCCGTGCGGAACGCTGCCGAATTTACGCAGGTCGAGATACCACTTGAAGGCTTCCTCGGGCAATCCGTGCTCATGAATGCGCTGCAGCAGTAACTCGTAAGAGGCCATGCGCTGCGAGCCACCGATGATTTCTCCGTAACCTTCAGGAGCCAGCACATCTACGCACAATGCCAGGTCCGGGCGCTCGGGATCCGGCTCCATGTAGAACGCCTTCACCTTCGCCGGATAGCGATGCACCATGACGGGCTTTTCGAATTGCGCGGAGAGATAGGTTTCATCAGGTGAACCGAGATCGCCGCCCCATTCGAATTTCGATTCGAGCGCGCCCTTGGAGTGACCTTCCTGCAGGTTCTTGACCGCGTCGTCGTAGCTGATGCGGGGAAATGGCGCCTCTATCTTTTCAAGTTTGGAGAGGTCGCGGCCTATGGTCTGCAGGTCGGCGCGGCGTCGCTCCAGGCAGCGCTTCACCAGAAAGCTGATCAGCCCTTCTGCCAGGTCCATGACGTCATCGAGCGTTGCGTATGCGACTTCCGGCTCGACCATCCAGAACTCGGTCAGGTGGCGGCGCGTCTTCGATTTTTCCGCTCGAAAAGTTGGGCCGAAGGAATACACCTTGCCGAGAGCCATCGCCGTGGCCTCGACGTAGAGTTGTCCTGACTGCGTCAGAAAGGCCTGCTCGTCGAAGTAGTCAACAGGAAATAGAGTGGTAGTGCCTTCGCACGCGGCCGGTGTGATGATCGGGGGATCGGTAAGAGTGAATCCACGATCATCGAAGAAATCGCGAGCGGCCTTAATGATCTCGGCGCGGACCCGCAAGATCGCCGCCTGACGCTGGGATCGCACCCAGAGGTGGCGGTGCTCCATCAGGAAATCGGTGCCGTGCTCCTTCGGGGTAATGGGATATGGAGTAGCCTCGGGGACGCGTTGCACCACCTGCACGTTGGCCACGTCGAGTTCGTAACCGCCATGGGCGCGCTTGTCGGCGCGCACCTTGCCTTCCACGATCACGCTCGATTCCTGCGTGAGGGTCTTGATTGCATCGAACACTTCAGGCGGGACCGCGTTCTTGGGCACGACACCTTGAATAATTCCGGAGCCGTCCCGAAATTGTGGGAACAACAGCTTACCGCTTTCACGGAGATTGTAGAGCCAGCCGCGAATCGTGACCGACTGGCCGTCGTGCTTACCGATTTCTGCAATGGTTGTGACTGGTGAGGACATAGATCATTTTGTAATTGGGTAATTTGATAATTGTGTAATTGAGACCTTCGGATGGAGCATCGGAAATTACTCAATTACCAAATTTCCCAATTACCCAATTCTTTTCACGCTGTTTCCAGCTTGTCGAATATTTCCGGCAGTTTCTCCAGCGAATTTGCCTTTTCATCTTCTGCGAGTTCCAGCAGGAGAGGAGGCGTTTTCGGGGCTGAGCGAAACAATTCCATGGCTTCTTTCCAGTTGATCGTTCCCTGCCCGGGCCACAGGTGCGAGTCTTTGTCTTTCGCATTGTCATGCACGTGGGTGGAGCAGATGTAGTCCCGCAAAATCTCGAAACTCTCGCTGACTGAATTATCTAAATGGGCGTGCCCGAAATCGAAGCAGACGCCAACATCGTCGAAATGCGCGCCACGAATCAGTTCGACCAGCCGGTCCGGAGTGGAGAGCTCGTTCGGGATATTTTCCAGCAGGATGCGCACGCCGAGAGGCTTGGCGAAGGCGCGCAGATGCTCGATGGAGGTCATCGCGGCTTCGAATTTCTTCTCGCTGAAACTCTCGTTGGGCGTGCCTAAATGCTGCACCAGGAAGCGGAACGGAATCTGTTCGGCGATTTCGAGCGCACGCTTGATCTCGTCCATCGCTTCAACGCGCGCGGCACGGTCGATTGAGGCTACGTTGACGGGTGGAGCACCAGCGCGTCCCCATTCGTAGTCCGCATAAAGAGGAGAGTGAACCGAATTCAGCGGGATGCCACTACCGCGAAACCAGTCGGCAATTTCCTTCACATGCGCTTTGCGATTGGCATAGTCCATGTGCTGGCGCGCAGCGAAAATTTCCACCGCTTGCACTCCGGCTCGTACCATGCCGTCCAAGATGCCTGGGTGCAGCCGCTCTTTTACGAAAAGATAGGTTGAAACCGCTTTCTGCATGCAAACCCTCAAGATCACAAATGGAAGAAGTCGGATTTCAGAGCCAGTTGGGAATATCCAGCAATCGGCACTCTGACTTCTCAGATCAGCAATCCACTAGTATCCCACAGCCTTGCCCGTACTGTTCCGAACGTCGGTTGCGCCTAGCCGATCGCCCGTCTGGGAATCAATGGCGATGCACTCTGCGTCGCTCCAGTAAGGGGACACGTCGTGGCCGGACGGAATTCCGATTTGTATGTGGTGCCCCGCCGAGCGCAGAGCCCGCAGGGTATCAGGCGAAAACCACTTTTCCACCAGAAGTTCATCGGGCAGCCACTGATTGTGAAATCGAGGTGCGTTGACGGCCTCCTGGATATTCATTCCGTAGTCCACGACACCCATCAGTACATTTGCCACGGTGGTGATGATCTTGGAACTTCCGGGCGAACCGAGCACCATCACGGTCTTGCCGTCATGGACGACGATGGTAGGAGTCATCGACGAGAGCGGCCGCTTGCCGGGACCGATTGCATTGGCCGCGCCTTGAATCAAGCCGTCGGCATTGGGCGCTCCCGGTTTGGCCGAGAAATCGTCCATCTCATCGTTCAACAGAAAGCCGAGCCCATCGGCCGTCACGCGCGAACCGAACCAGTCGTTGATGGTGGTAGTCACGGCAACCGCATTGCCCTCGCCATCGACGATGGAATAGTGCGTGGTGTGATTGGATTCGTACGACTCAGCCGCCGGCGGATGAGCGGCCGCGTACTGTTCGAGTTGGGTGAATACGGCTGGGCGCTTCAGATCCTTGCTCACGCTCGCATGCGCGTCGTTTATGGTGTCGCGCCATGCGGTGGCGTACTTTTTGTCGATAAGCTGTGCGACCGGGATTTTCGAGAAGTCGGGATCGCCCATGAACTCGGCCCGATCGAAGAATGCCCGGCGAAACGCTTCCACGGTGAGGTGAACCGATTGCGAGGATCGGCTCTGCATCTTCGCGAGATCGTAGCCCTCCAAAATATTCAGTGACTCGACGAGCACCGTGCCTCCAGATGATGGCGGAGGCGCGCTGATGATGTCGTAGCCTCGGTAGGTCCCGCGCACAGGCTCCCGCTCTTTTACTTCGTAGCTTGCAAGATCTTCGGCGGTGATAAGGCCTCCGCCCTTCTGCATGGCGGCCGCCAGTTCGCGGGCGAGAGAGCCGTGATAGAAGTCGTCGGGATGTTCTGCAATCCGTTCGAGCGTACGGGCGAGATCGGGCTGACGGAAGGTGTCGCCGACCTTGTAAAAGTCGCCGTTACGCTGGAAGACGCGGCGTGACTCCGGAAATTGCGTAAGCCCTGAATCGTGGAAATCCTGGGCTTCTCCCCAGGTGAGCGTGTATCCATCGCGGGCCAACTTGATGGCTGGGGCCATGACCTGCTTCAGCGTCAGCTTGCCATACTTCTGTTCGGCGTAGACCAGGCCGGCCACCGAACCGGGCACGCCGATGGACTTGTATCCGATCTCGCTGGCACCGGGAATGACGTTGCCTTGTCCGTCGAGGTACATGTCGCGCGTTGCGGCTGCGGGAGCTTTCTCGCGATAGTCAAGGAAATGCGTCTTGCCATCGGCCATGCGGACGAGCATGAAACCGCCACCGCCGATGTTTCCCGCTGGAGGGTGGACAACAGCGAGGGCAAATCCCGTGGCGACGGCTGCGTCCACTGCATTGCCGCCAGATTGCAGGATGTCAGAACCAACCTGCGAAGCGATGGCGTGCACAGTGACGACCATGCCGTGCTGGGTGTGGACGGGGTAATTGGACGCCGACGCCGGGGCGATGGATAGCGTGGCGCAGAGTAGGACTAGTGACAGCTTGTTTGAAGATCGCATTCAGGTGCGGAGGTCTCAGGAGCGAGAATCTTTGAGGCTAGCCGAGGTGCGCGGTTGCGTCAACTTTGGGAGTTGGGTTTAGAGACGAGGGGAGACGCCTTCGCAACAGCCGGCGGGATCCTTCGGCTTCCCTCAGGGCAGGCTGCCGGCTGCTGCACTTTGATTGTTCTGAACTTTGGTTCTTCGATCGCGCACGACTTGATCACTTTTTGGCTTTTGGCTTCTTCGGGCTGTGCTTTTTGCTTTTGCGTGTTTCTTGCTTTGCCAGCTTCGTGGCGGGTCGCTTTTTGGGGGTTTTTTCCAGGACCATGTTGTACGAGGCTTGGAGCAGGTTCTTTATTTGACCGCTGGGCAGGGCGTCCAGGCGGTGAAGCATGACCCAGTTGTGGCGTCCCAAATAAGGAGACGGAGTTATATCTTCTCGCTCAGTCAGCTCGGCGAAGGTGTCGGGTGTGGTCTTGAACGTCAGCCGAACCTGGTCGAGGCCGAGAACGGCGAACATCTTCTCGCTGATCTTGAAACAAAGCGCATCGCCCCATTGCAGCTTTTCCTTGGCGTCTGGCAGAGCGAGGCAGAATTTTCGGATTTCTTCGGTATTCATCACCCTCTCTTGTGACTCGGCTTAAACATTACACTTCGCGCGTATTAGTTGGGGAATTCTTCTCGGTGGCTCTTAGGCAAAGCAAAGCCTCAACCGCAAAGGACAGCAGGGATCACCAGGAGGGAGTTTTACTTCGTGGTACTTGGGGCCCCACGTGGTTATGATTGCGTTTGCGCCGAGGAATTTCTTAATTGAGCAGCTCTATTTCGATACTGGATTTGTTGGTGTGTCCGCGCGACAAAGCCCCATTGCGGGTTGGAACAACGGAACTTGTGTGCGAGCATGGGCATTTTTACCCGATCATTGAGGGGGTGCCCATCCTGCTCCTTTCTGAGATGGAGCAAACGCACATCGAAGGCACCAGAGCGTTACAGGTTGCGAAATCTCGCGACCTTGATTCTTTGCCGCGGTTCGACGTTGGTAAGGATGAGATTGATCCATTTGTCAGAAATGCCATCGGCGCGACAAACGGCGGCATGTACCAACATTTGGTCGGGACGTTGCAGAAATATCCGATTCCGAACCTTCGACTTCCAGCTGGAGAAAGCAGACTGTTCTTGGAAGTAGGCTGCAACTGGGGTCGCTGGTGTATCGCGGCGGCCCGGTGTGGTTATCGCCCTGTGGGGATCGATCCTTCGCTGAAGGCTATTCGCGCGGCGAATCGCGTTGCATCCCAGTTAGGAATCGAGGCAAGTTATCTCGTGGCAGATGCACGCACTTTGCCGTTTCGCGAGGAAGTATTCGATCAAATATTTTCGTACAGCGTGCTGCAGCACCTTTCAAAGGAAAATGCTAAACAGTCCTTGACGGAGATCCGTCGAACATTGAAGGTGGGAGGAAATGCGTTCGTACAGTTGCCGAATACGTTCGGAGCACGTTGCTTGTATCACCAGTTGCGCCGTGGCTTCCGAGAGGCAAAAGACTTCGAGGTCCGTTACTGGCGACCATCCGAACTACGAACAGTCTTCAGTAGCGCCATTGGGCCTTCCGTTGTAAGTGTGGATGGTTACTTTTCTCTGAACGTGCAGCCCAGTGATCTTCACTTGCTGCCTTTCCGCTACCGCGTGGTGGTGCGGACGTCAGAGTTTCTGAGGAAGGCGAGCGCTCCAATTCCGCTGCTGACAAAGCTTGCGGATAGCCTCTACATTTCCTCTGACAAAGTAAGCTGACGGTTGTTGTTCGACATATTTTGGTGTGTGGCAGGGAGGTTTCGCATGGATATTCACGGTGTCGCGCCGCTGTTGCAGGTTTTCGACATGCCCACGTCGATCCGCTTCTATAGGGATGTGCTGGGCTTTACGGTGTGGTCTACATCGCGTCCTGGCGACGACTGCGATTGGGCGGGACTTCGTTTAAATGGCGCAGAGGTCATGTTGAATACGGCGTACGAGTCGGATCAGAGGCCGGCGACTCCCGATCGGTCGCGCATTGCATGTCATGACGACACCTGCCTATTCTTCGGATGCAAGGATCTTGATGCCGCGTATCAACATCTCCGCGCGCATGGCGTCGATCTGAAAGAGCCTAAGGTCGCACCTTATGGGATGAAACAGTTGTGGTTCAAAGATCCCGATGGATATGGGCTGTGCTTCCAGTGGCCGGCGACACAACAATTGCAGGAGGAGTGGGAGAAATCTTACGGCATCGAGAAGGTCACCGTGTAGACGTTTCGCCTGGAACGCTATCGTGGCTGGTCCCTGAGTTGAAGCAGCCTTTGCTTCACGGCTGGCCACTCCGCGGCGAGGATGGAGTACCGTACTGAATCGCGCGGGATGAAATCCGCAGCCATGCGGTGGGAGCGGAGAATTCCTTCACATTGTCCGCCGATGCGCTCTAAAGCCGCGCGGGACCGGGCATTGCGGGCATCGGTGTGGAAGCAGACGCGCAAGACATTCCACACCTCGAACGCATGCTGAAGCATCAGCAACTTGGCCTCGGTGTTCGCGCCTGTCCGAATCGATGATTTAGCAAACCAGGTGTAGCCAATCTCGCAGCCGTCAGGGAGATCGCGTCCATGGGATGGATGTCCCGGAGGCCACGCCCAGTATTCAATGTTCCAGAAACGCGTCGAACCGATGACCGTGTTGTCGTGCGTGCCAACGATGGCGAAGGGGACGGCGGTTCCGGCATCCTTCCAGGCCAGGGCGGTGTCGATATATTTTCTTGCCTCGGCCTCGCCCTGTGGAACGGGACTCCATTGATAGAGCGGCGGATCGCCTTCCGAGGCCGCAGCCAGGCCGTTCACGTGGGCGTGAGTCAGGGGCTCGAGGCGGATGAGCTTTCCTTCGAGTGTGGGACTTTCGATGAACATCGTTTCACTATGCAGTGTTCTGGCGTTCAAGCGCAACGCTGCCTGGTCGCGATTGAATCTTTACCGCGGCCGATGCATGTTAATGATTGGCGGGCGCGGACGCCCGCCAGACAGCCAACGAGACGCCGGCACTAAGGCTGCAGTTGCTTGATCACCGTTACTTTGCTGTAGGCAACGCGGAAGCCAAGGCGCTCGACATTTCGTTGCGAGGCGCTGCCGCCTTGCGTTACGACGACAGCGAATTCGCATCCCGCCTTTACGGCCGCTTCCATTCGCGCCCGCAGGAGAGCAGTTTGCAGTCCCCGCCCGCGGTAGGGCGTAAGCGTTCCCGCGCCGCACAGCGCATAGACTCTGTGCTCGGGGATGACGAGGCCCGTTCCGCACGCAACAGGCTTGCCGTCGATTTCGGCGACAAATGCCAGCCCACCTTCCATCTGATAGAGCGGCGCCAGCAGTCCCCGATAGGCGTCGGGAGCGCCATCGGGAAAGAACGCTTGTTCGACGATCGAGCCGGTAATCTCCGCCTCCTCGGGATGGCTGCGCCGGATCGTGCAGTGATCTGGTGGAGGCGGAAATTTCTCGTCCGGATCGAGCTTGCGGTAGAGCACGTTGTTGAGCTCAATGAACGCGTATCCGCGCTCCTTGAACATCTCGAACACTTCCGGAGGATGCAACGGGCAGACATCGACCTGCGATGGCGCCTTATGGCCGCGATAGAAGTCCTCGATGCGATCGAGATCTTCTGCTGTGAGAGGACGGTCGAGGCCTGTGCCGGTTGCCCGTCCAATCGGCGAACCGAGGCCGGCAAAAACCATGTGACCTCCGCAGATCTCTTCTTCCGCTGCGCCGATCTCCGGCCGCGTCTTTTGATACTCGCGCGCGTAAAACACCTGCGGCATCTCCTCGCACGATTCCAGACGGCGAGCGAGTGCCTTATCCACGAATTGCATGGGAATGAATTCCTTTCTTGATGAACCGATCATGACGGGAGCTGCGTGCGCACACTTCGACGCACGTACCGCTCAGGAACGCAGGAGCCGAATTAAAGGACGGCAGTCATAGGCAAGGCGACAATTTTAACCCAATCTCTGGGATTAGTGGCAGACTATCTGACCATGTTAAGAATCAAACTCGCGCTGCTTGTTTCGATTTTCTGCGCCTGCCTTCTACGAGCGAATGCCGCAGACAGCCCGCAGGTCATCCGTTACACGATCGCTTCCAACGGCAAGGTGGCTGGCAGTGAAGTCGACACCTACTACCCCGACGGAAGAATTGAGAGCACATTCGAGTTCAACGATCGCGGCCGCGGACCGAAGATTTCGTCGAAGTATCAGCTCGACGCGGGCGGACTTCCCGTGCGCGTCGACGAGACCGGCAACGACTACTTGAAGGCCCCAGTCGACGAACATTTCGAAATCAAAGACGGCAAGGCGTCCTGGCACAGCACTGCAGAAAAGGGAGAGGCCCCTGCGGGAGCGTTCTATGTCAGCAACAACGGTCCGTCGGCGGAAGTGGCGTTGATGGTCGCAGCTTTGAAAAAAGCGAACGGCGCACCCCTGCGGCTCTTCCCTTCAGGCGACGCCCGCCTCGAACGAATGACCGACCTCACGCTGGAAGACCACGGCCAAAGGATACACGTCACGGAGTACGGAATCACCGGGCTGTCATTCGAGCCGCAGACTGTATGGCTCGATGACGAGAACCGATTTTTTGGATTTCCGGGAACGTGGTTTTCCTTGCTACGTGAGGGTTGGGAAAAAACGAATGACCAGCTTTACGCCTTGGATCTGAAGGCGCGCGATGAGCGCAATGCCCGGCTGGCCAAACAGTTGTCCCGCCACCCTGTTCACGCGGTCGCGATCGAGCACGTGCGTCTGTTCGACTCCGAACAGGCGGTTATGCGTGAGAATCAGACGGTTGTCATCGCCAAGGATCGATTCGTCTCGGTCGGACCTTCTGGAAGCATGCAGGTGCCGGCCGATGCCGAGCGAGTCGATGGGACCGGCAAAACGATTTTGCCCGGATTGTTCGACATGCATGCGCATGTGCAGGCTCTCGACGGGATCATGAATGTCGCGAGCGGCGTCACCAGCGTGCGCGACATGGGAAACGACATCAAGGATCTTCAACATCTCGACGAGCAATGGCAGAACGGGACCACCATCGGTCCGCGCGTCTCGAAGGCCGGGTTCATCGATGGACACGGCGAATTCCAGGCACCGACAGGCCTCTATGCGGACACCGAGGCTGAGGCCGTGGCGGCCGTCAACCGCTACGCCGATCTCGGTTATGTGCAAATCAAACTGTATAGTTCGTTGAACCCTGAATTCGTTCCGGCCGTGGTTAAGGCTGCTCATGCTCGCGGACTTCGGGTCAGCGGGCACATCCCGAACGGCATCACCGCATCGAAATTTGTCGAGGATGGTGCCGACGAAATCCAGCACATCAATTTCATATTCCTGAATTTCTTCGCGCCGCTGGTGAAGGACACTCGCACTCCCGAGCGCTTCACTGCCGTCGGAGACAATGCAGCGGGGCTGGATCTTCACTCCAAACCCGTCAACGACTTCATCCAACTGTTGCTCGAGCACCACACGACGGTCGACGTCACCTTGGGAGCGTTCGAAGGAATGTTCACCGGCCGACCGGGTAAGGTCTCTCCCGATCTCGCACCGGTCTTGACGAGGCTTCCAGCGCAGATGCAGAGGAGCGCTTATTCCGGTGGGCTTCCGGTCACGGCTAAGAACGACAAGCTCTACATCGATTCGTATCGCGCCATGCTGGCCATGACGAAGCGCATGTACGATGCGGGAATTCCAATTTTGGCTGGCACCGACGGTATCGCCGGCATCATGCTGCATCGCGAGTTGGAACTGGAAGTGGAAGCGGGCATTCCGGCGGTAAAGTCGCTGCAAATCGCGACCTTGAACGCAGCACGGTTACTCAAACGGGACATAGATTTGGGGTCAATCTTCCCGGGAAAACGCGCGGACTTCGTACTGGTGGAGGGCAATCCGGCGGAGCACATTAGTGACATCCGCCGGTGCCGAATGGTCATGAAAGACGGAACCCTGTACAACAGCGCCGAGATGTACCAAGCTGTCGGAATCCAACCGGCGCAATAGCAGGCACAAACGCCGAATGCGTTACACCTGCTGGCGCGACTCTCCCAGCGAAACGGTGACTTCCATCTTCTTCTTGTTGCGGTAGACGGTGATCTTGACCGTGTCGCCGGCGCGATGGTCGTTCATCATCTGGGAAAGATCTTCTTCGTTCTCGACTCTCTTGCCATCAATGGCGATGATCAAATCTCCCCCCAGCATGATCGGTGTGTTGCCGAGGTATGCCCGCTCGGTCCCTGCTCGCAAGCCCGCCTGATCGGCCGATCCGCCCGGTGTGACTTGCACGATCAGCAAACCGTAATCGACCGGCAATCCCATTTCATCGGCCAATTCAGGACCGATCGGGATGGTTCGCACGCCCAGCGCGGGGCGCCGCACCCGGCCCAGCGTCATCAGATCGTTGAGCACGGCCTTGGCGGTGTTAATTGGGATCGCGAAACCGATGCCGGCGTTCTGCCCCACGTTGGACAAGATCATGGTATTGATGCCGATGACTTCTCCGTGCCAGTTCATCAGCGGTCCGCCGGAGTTTCCGGGATTGATAGCTGCGTCCGTCTGAATAGCTTCGTCGATCATGGCGCCGTTGGGCTCGCGCACGGGGCGGATCGAGCTGACGATGCCGCGAGTCATGGTTCCGGCCAGACCGAAAGGATTTCCAATCGCATAGACCTTCTGTCCTACCTGGAGATTCCGCGAATCACCTAAAACCGCAGGAATCAGGTCGGGCGCCTTGATCTGGATGACCGCAAGATCGTGGCCGGGGTCGGTCCCAACGACGGTGGCCTTGAACTTCTTGCGATTGTGCATCGTCACTTCGACCTGCCGGGCCTCGGCTATCACGTGATAGTTCGTGATGATGTGACCTTCCTTGTCGATTACAAAGCCGGAGCCCTGCCCTTCCTGGGGCACAAGGCCGTAGAAAAAGTCGAACGTCATCGCGCGCGAGGTGACGTTCACAACCGAAGGAATGTTCTTCCGGTAAACGGAGATATTGTTCTGCTCTTCCCCATCGAGCGGCTCACCGGGAGCGGCTTCAGTGATTTCGACATGGTCCGGCTGGCTGAAAAAGCTCGTGGTATGGGATTCCCCGCGCGAGTTGCTTCGCCAGGTCGTGAAGTAGAAGAAAGCCCCTGCAAAGGCTACGGCAAAGATCGCGGGCCGGACGAGTTTCATAATTCAACCATCTGCTTTCTATTCTCCGAGTCTCGATTATCCAAGGATAAGTACGGCGATCGGGAGCGGAAAGGTCCCTGAATTGATTCTAAACAATCACGCGAGCTTGAGCACTGGTCGGTCTGCGCGGTTTTGGGCTGTTGGAAACCTTCGTGAAACTTAGTGTCCATTGTGGTTAGGGGTTTCGATAGCAAAAGCATTCACCACAAAGGACACGAGGGTTCACAAAGGAGATCTTGGTTTTTCAGGCGCTTCGTGGGTTCACCGGCGTCGCTACCGTTTCAGATCGCCGATTCTTTCAGGCTTCGCCAGATTTCGCCAACCTTCTTACGAGTCTCCTCGAGTGGGCCGGAATTTTCGATGATGTAGTCGGCGGCTTTGATTTTTTCCTGTTCTGGAAGTTGCGCAGACATGCGGCGTTGGACTTCTTTGCGCGCCGCCTCTAGGTCCATTTTCTGACGGGCCGCAAAGCGTGCGACGCGCTCCTCGTCGTTGCAAGTAACCACAACCAGCCGGTCGAAACGCTTGGCGGCTCCGGCTTCGATCAGTAGAGCCGCTTCCACGATGGCCACGCCATTGGGGTCCTGCAAGCTGACCGCGTGCATCCATTCGTCCTGACTTCGGATGACGGCGGGGTGGACGATTCGGTTCAGCTCTTCGACACGGGAGACGCGTTTGCCTTCGACTTCGGTCCCTTCGCCGAATGCCAATTCGGCCAGTTTGGCGCGATTCACGATTCCATCGGGATTCAGAATCTCGCGGCCAAAATGGCGGACAACTTCGTTGTAGACCGATTCCCCGGGCTGCATTAGAGAATGAGCGATTCGATCCGCATCGATCAGGTGCGCTCCCAGCGCAACGAACATATTTCCAACCACCGATTTGCCGGAAGCGATTCCTCCTGTGAGACCAACTTTGACCATAAGCTTCGATTAGACCCGGTCACCGCCGAGCGCGCAGAGAACGCCGAACAACCGAGACTTCATTGCCTCGACAATCTCTGGATGCTGTGAGGCAGGCATGCATTATTGGTGTGACAACACGGGAACGCGTCTGCCGCGGCGCATCTTCGCCGCTTTCACCGTATTGAACATCAGCATGGCGATGGTAAGCGGACCGACTCCGCCAGGGACAGGTGTAACGGCTCCGGCAACCTCGGCGACGTTGGG
Organism: uncultured Acidobacteriota bacterium; assembly: GCA_963801895.1. Taxonomy (GTDB): domain Bacteria; phylum Acidobacteriota; class Terriglobia; order Terriglobales; family Acidobacteriaceae; genus Sulfotelmatobacter. The sequence goes on from CAWDGM010000001.1 coordinate 841,804, forward strand.
ATGGGCGTCGCCAATTAGTGTCGATCCTTTCTTGCGGAAGTTTTCCTCTCGCTTGGCATTGCCAGCGAAGAACCGCTGAAACTCAGCAGCATCGGTCACAGTGTTCATACCGACGTCAATGACGGCTGCTCCAGGTTTGACGTAATCACGCGTGATCATGCCCGGGCGTCCGATGGCTGCAACCAGGATGTCGGCACGCCGGCAGACTGCCGGAAGGTCGTGGGTCTTCGAATGGCACACCGTCACCGTGGCGTTGGCATTGAGCAGCAGCATTGCAGCCGGCTTGCCTACAATATCGCTCCGTCCGACGACCACAGCCTCCCTGCCCGAGATCGGAATGTTACTGCGCTTCAGGATCTCCATCACGCCGGCCGGAGTGCACGGCACGAGTCCCGGGCGCTGAGTTGAGAGATATCCGACATTCATGGGGTGAAACCCATCCACATCTTTGGCTGGATCGACTGCGAGCAAGACCTTCTTGGAGTCGACCTGCGGGGGCAAGGGCAGTTGCACCAGAATGCCATCGATGTCGTCCCGACGATTGAGGTCTTCGATCAACCTCAGCAAATCGTCCGTGCTAACCGATTCGGCGGGCGTGAGTTTCTCGCTGTAGACGCCGACTTCCTCACAGGCTTTGACTTTGCCGCGAACGTAAATCTCGGAAGCGGGATTGTGGCCCACCAGCACAACCGCCAAGCCGGGGCGGATTCCGGCTGCGGCCATGCTCTTCACTTCCGCAGCCACCTCGCTACGGATTTCCTGCGCGATCCTGGTTCCATCGAGAATAAGTGCAGACATTTCCTCAAATCTTACACTGCCACAGACGGGCGGCGCTGAGACCCATGTCGTACAATGCCCAAGTCATGATTGCCAAAGAACTTCTGGAAATCCTGGTCTGTCCGGCGTGCAAGCAGGCGCTCGAATACCGCCAAAATCCGGAAACCCTGAAGTGCACCCAATGCCACAGAGTCTACCCGGTAAAAGACGATATTCCGATCATGCTGATCGATGAAGCGACCATCGAACCCTGAGTCAGCTGCTGCCGCTCTTGATCCGCTCCAAGTCGCGAGAAAAGAAGAAGTTCGTGTAGGGACGGACGCATTCGTCCGTCCTGCGGAGCGGAGCGACGCGGGCGCCCGTCCGCTCAGGCTGTTCCCTTCCACACAGCCGTTCCATTGGGTCGCTTGCGCTCCCCAACCTCGGACGAATGCGTCCGAGGCTACATGCTTGGTGAAGGACGATATTCCGATCATGCTGATCGATGAGGCGACCATCGAACCCTGAGTTGGCGGCTTCGGCTCTTGATCGACTCCAAGTCGCGAGAAACGAAGAAGTTCGTGTAGGGACGGAAGCATTCGTCCGTCCCGCGGAGCAAAGCGACGCGTGGGTTCGCCTCCGCTCTGCATTTTCTTGACTACAGACAGGGTCCATTGCGCGCTTTGTGCGCAACCCCGGACGAATGCGTCCGGGGCTACAGAGCCGATCTACCCGCTTGATTATTGGGATTTAGCACCTAGTCCGGTTTTAATACTGCATTCACATTTCAGTAATACGATGCCCGGATGCCACAGGAGCCTCTGCACATACAGGACATCGCCGGTGTGACGGACGGTCAACGGGTACTCCGACTCAGCGGACCGATCACCATCTCGAACTTCTTCGAATTCCAGTCGCTGGTACGGGGCAATACCTCGCGCCACCTGATCCTCGACTTTACTGGTGTTCCCTACATCGATTCAGCCGGGATCGGCGCTCTGGTGGGCGCGTACGTCAACCACCACAAAGACGGGCGGAGCCTTGCCCTGGTGGGAGTGCCGAAGCGGGTTCGCGATGCCTTGCAGGTGACGCGCGTGGAGCAGTTCTTTCAGTTCTACGAGAGCCAGAACGCCGCTGAACTAGCCTCCGCATAGCCTTCCTCCAAGTACTCCGTTGATCTAGATCGACGCGCCTGCCGATGTGTCGGCGGGGCAACTCCAAATGATTTGTATCAAAGCCTGTAATGCCCATGCGGCGGCAGCCACAATCTCTCGAGGACGATGGCCGACGGCAACAGGAATGTGTAGCCCCCGGACGCATTCGTCCGGGGTTGCGCGCAAAGCGCGCAATGAGGTTGTTGGCTGGAGCGTATCCCGATGGAGTGTAGCCCGATGGAATCTATCTCGATCGAGCACATTTCAATGTGGCACGATCTACGCCACCCCAATCAGGCTCGATGGATGGCAAAAGGTTCGTTTCGCGCGTCGCTGCGTCCGCCCCTACACGATGCCCGACACATGGTTCTAGCCGGAAAGTAATGGCCACGGATTGGAGTTCAAAGCGTCCGAAAACGACACAATGTGTCAGATTCGGTATTACCCATAGGTACTTAGGGCATGCCGGCCCCTCCCGCCTGCCTAAGGTCCGCCTCGCAACTTCCGATATCCATGGGGGTTAATAAATCCAGAGGCGCCTTGGGGATCGTACTCAAGGCATGGGGTTAACACGGCAGTTCAATTGCATGCAACTTCAACAACTGCCGATGAGTCTAATTGGGGTATAGCAGCACAAGAGGTCGGAATCGGAGGTGATGACGGCCATGATGAACAAAGAGATGAATGACAAAGACAGATTCACGATGACGGAGCTGGCGGCGTTGAGAAACGACTTGCTGCAGGGTGGCATGATCGATTCCTACGAAGCCGCAGAACTGCTCCAAGTCTTCCTGATGGGCCGTGGGTATGGGGTTTCGCAGACGGCGGCGCTGGATGCTGCAGGCCGGGTGGAAATGGCCGGTTGCGCCCTTCCCGTCCTTCAGCATGAGCTCGAGAATCTGGCGATGGTGATGTAATTTTGCGGGCGGTGATCCCGCAGGGGGCGATTTCAGGGGCTGGGAGAAAATCCCCAGAGCGGTGAGTGGAAATCGCCATGAACGGGCCACGTTTCACAAGTTTTTGACATCCTGGTACGCGATCGAAACACGACCCAACGAACCAGTTCCACAAACGAACAGCCGGGCAAACCAGCCCGGCTTTGTGGTTTTTAGGGGTACTTTACGCTGCGCCGGATGAGCGGATCGTTGCTTTCGGGCCCCCTCTACAGCCGGGCTTCCGCTCTCCGGAGGTCATGATTCTCCGAGTTCCGGCATACTTTCCGCGGCCAATTCAGTTCTCGCTAACCTCATGGGCCAGCACTATCTTACAGACTTTTGTACGTACATTAATGTACGTAATATGTTCCCCAAAGGAACACTTTGCAAAATCCATTTCGGCTTGACTATTCGTACCGCAGGCTTTCCACGGGATCGAGTTGCGAGGCGCGCGTGGCGGGCACCGTTCCGAAGATAATTCCGACGATGGACGACACCAGGATGGCGATGATGGCCGAAAGGCCTGAAATCGGAAAGCGATAGTCGGTAAAGAATCGCACAGAGTATGGCAGGGCCAGGCCGGTCACGATGCCGGCAACGCCACCGGTCAGCGAAATCAAAATGGCCTCGGCCATGAATTGAAAGCGGATCTCTTTGTTAGTCGCGCCAATCGCCTTCCGGATACCGATCTCGCGGATGCGCGACGTCACCGTCGCCAGCATGATGTTCATGATGCCGATGCCGCTCACCAACAGCGTCACCAGCGCGACCAGCATCAGGATCACGGTGAGAGCATCCGCAATTTTTCCCGCGACTGTGAGCAACTGCGTCAGGTTCTGCACGCTGTAGACGGACTCCGCTCGATGGCGCGACTGCAGAACGCGCTTGATGGCAGCAGTAGCGGGCGCGACATCCTGCGGGCTCGCCGCTGAAAAATAGATCTGATAGACGGCTGCTGTGGGTGTGAAGAACCGGCTGACCGTGTACGGAATCAGCATGGTGTCTTCCTGAATCTCCGACTGGCCGAAGGTGTCTACACTTTCCTTAAAAACACCGACGACGGTAAAGGGCAGGCCGCCGCTCAATTTGATGATCTGTCCTACAGCTGTGTAGGGAGTGCCGAAGAGCCGCTCTGCGAGCTGGGCAGTGATAACACCAACCTTGTTGTGTCCCGCTGAATCTTGCGTGTCAAAGAAACGCCCAGCGAGAACGATCAGGTTGCGCACCCTGCGATATTCGGGATCGACGCCCAGAACGAGGATGTCGCGCTGCTTGCCTCCGCCAACGCTAATGCGATCATTGAGAGCCACGGTGGGCGACGCTGCCGCGACCGTTGGAACCTGCTCGCGCACAGCCTTCACGTCATCGACGGTCATCGGATCGGGCGTGGAGTCGATGCGCTGCAGTCCACCCTGATAGTCGGCGTAGATCATGTTTGCGCCGATCGACTGAATCTGCCGCAGGATGTACTGCTTCCCGGTGAGCCCAATAGTGACAACGAGAATGACGGAGGCTGTGCCTACGGCCATCGCGAGCGATGTGAGCGTAAATTGCAGCTTGTTGCTGTTAAATGCGTCGTAGGCGAAGCTCAAAACTTCGCTCAGGCCGATTGTGAACCGGCGCTGCGTTCGTAACGCCGATGAGGCGACGGTGGCCATTCTGGGTCATTAGATGTTAAACCGGGGCCGAAAGACCCGCAATGACAGGGTATCTTCGGGTGCGAGGACGGGACATCCTCGCGAGAGAGTCGGGACACCAGCACTCGTCGCTGCGCTCCGAGGGGCGGACGAATGCGTCCGCCCCTACACGAGCCGCTCGAATCCCTTCGGCGCTATTTGGCTTCCTGGTGACTCCGGAATGACGCTACTGTTACGGCTGCCAAGACTACGATCAGCGGGTCGACTGGGCGGAAATAGTAGGTTTCGGGATGCGAGATGTAGTACGGGAACGGGAATACAACGAGGACGATCGCAAAGCGCGCGGCCATCGATGGATCCAGCTTCCAGACGCGCCAGAGGCCGATCAGTCCCAGCACCGTCATGGTGGTATTCAGAAAAATGTTTGGCGGATCGAGCGGTTCTTCTTTCAGATAGGCGCGGTCGAAGCTCCAGTAGCCGGTCCACATGTAAATCATGCGGCGGAAGGTCATGTGAACAAACCACGCCGGATGCTGCGCGATGTAGGCCTTGGCCTGCTGGAGTTTGTGATCCATGTAGGCGACCTCGCCTACGTGCTCGTATTCCGAGAGTTCAGCGTCATTGTGGTTGGGGTGCAGACTGCTGTTGACCCAGCGCTCGGAGAATCCGTTGTTGCCGATGTAGAGTTCGAGACCGAATCCGCTGCGCACGGGGATGAATTTGTGAAACAGGAGATAGTTGCGCATTAGCCACGGCGACATCACGGCAAGCGCCGCGAGTGCGGCCGAGGCCATGGGGATCATCCACGTCTCCCGACGTCGGTAGCGACGGTAAACCGTCCAGAGGGCGAGCAGCGGAACAACCGAGAGGATGACGGGCTCCGTCAGCGCAGAGAAGCCGCCGAAAAGTCCGAAGAGAACCCAGTCACGCGTGCGTGAAGATCTTTCGAGGCGCCATGCGAACAGAAACAGGCAGGCGAGTTCAAGCGTGACCAGCGGAGTGGACCAAGCCCAATCTGCGCCGTAGTAGATGCCGTATGGAGAGAAGGCCCATCCCCAACCGGCCCACTTGCCGACGCGATCTCCGAAAGCCTGCCTCGCCAGAAAGAACACCGGGATGCAGGTGAGAGATGAGAACAGGCTGTTCAATGACAGCGCTGCGAGAATCGAGGCGCGGGTTTCGATCCCGAAGACTTTGAAGATACCTGCGAGCAGATAGGAATACACCGGCGGCAACAATGCGGACGAACCTGTTTCCGCGAATGGGCTGCCGAACCCGTGGCCCGAAGCGATGGAGCGTGCGATCAGTCCGAAGGCCCAGTGCTCGAGAACAAACGGGTCCATCCAGTCGCGGTAGACGAACGGGATCACGGCGAGACGGACTGCGAGCGCGATGAGCACCATCAAGAGATACGTCGGCATGCGCGAGGAAGAGGATGGCTGGTTAGTCATTCTGTGACTTGAACTTGCTCGCGGCCGTATCCATTTCAGCCGAGGCGAGGACGAGACGTCCTCGCGACAGCCGGCGGGACGCCGACGCTACTCAGAGTGGTCAGTATAAACGGCAGACTCGTACGTGCCCGTTCGCGTACGGACAATGTAATGCTTGCGATTCGCGCGAATACGCAACATCTTCACCGGACAGAACTATCCAAGTTACGCCGAAATTGTTCTTCAGGCGTTCAAAGTCTTTGGTCTGAAAGTTTGTCCAGCCGTTCAGCGCGGTGACTTCTTTCAACCAGCGCGGGGCCAGGCTGGGGACGCGGGCCGCCATGCCGGCGTCTTTCTCGTAGTCGGCGAGTGCGCTGCGCTCAGCCAAAGCGCGAAATCCGTGGTAGTCCTCGCCGGGCAGCGTCTCGTAGTGGGGACCGAGTGCGAAGAGCGCGGCAGATGGCGTGTTCGCCTTGATCCAACTAAACGCTTGCAGCCACGGATTGGCCGGAGCCACCCACGGAAGTTCGAGGTGCGCGGATCCCGGATACAGTTGGCGTTGAGCATAGAACATGCCTGCGCTGAGCGGGATGAACAGCAAGAGCCAACGATAAACGCGGCGATCAAGGACGTAGCGACCGATGATTCCGCCGCCGAGTAGAAAGAAGAGTAGATACAGAAGGTGTAGGTAACGCATCGGCTCGAACGGCCTCAGACGTTCGAGGCTGGGCGGAAGCATGATCATCAGGCCCACGATGGTTTGCAAGACCCCGTAAGAAAGGAGGGCGGTTGTCACCGGAACTAGTGATGAATCGTCGTCAGCTTCTGCCTTCGATTGAAGAAATCGCCGGAACAGGAACAGCAGCAGGAGCGGGGCGAAGACGCCCAGCCATTCATACCAATGCCAGTGAATCAGGAAGTAGAAGCCGCGAGTGGACGCGGCCTGACGCCAGGCATCGGACGCAGGCTCGAAGATCCATCCCAACGGAATGAGACTGGCAGTCACCAGCGCAGGTAGCGATTCCCGAGCGGGTGGAGTACGCAGCGCCCACCACAAGAAAACGCAAAACGAAATTCCGAAGCAGGCCATGATGGCATGGACCGCGAAGGCGAAGGCAAGCAGAACTCCCGCGATCCATAGACGCCGATCGATGACCGCCACGATGGCGGCAACGATCGCTGCGGTCGCGAGAGTACGTGGATGCAGATACTGGTCGGCGAGATTGATGGCGATGCCCGGCAGGGGAATGGTCAGAAGCGCTGCCACGAGCGCCGTAGCTGCCCAGTGAGATTCAGCATTCGGGAAACATCGGCGGACGATCCGCCAACATCCGTGCAAAACAAAGAAGATCGCGACAAACTGCCACAGCAAAATCGTCCACGCGAGTGGCAGGTGGGTGAGGCGAATAGAGAATGCGATCAGCTTGTCGAAGATGGTCGCCTGAAACTGCACACGAAAGAAATCCGCGTCGTGCGGAAAGAGGCTGGGATTCAGATTATGTTTGATGGCGGCGAGATAGAACGAATCATCTTCGAGTCCGGGATGATATCCCATCACTGCAATCGCGACGAGAGTCACGCATCCAAGCAATGCCAAGTTGCCCGCCGAGAACTCACGCGCGCGAAGTCGAAGAGGATTGTCTGGATTCTTTCGCATTCCAGTGGGGAATGCTGAGCCGGACACTAGACGGGATGCTCAGATTCCGTGTGAGGAGGAGCGTAATAGGTCTCGCGCTCGTCATCAAGTTTCCGTCCAATATCGCTGAAGCGCGGCAAGTGAAGAAGTCCAAATTTCTGCAAGGCAAACTGGATCGTGGTACCCAACACACCGAAACCATATTTCACGCTGCGACGGAAGTTGATCGACGAAGCCTCTTCGAAATACTTGGTCGGGCAGGAGACTTCTCCGATGCGGAATCCGAAGTGCACGCACTGTGCCAGCATCTGGTTATCGAAGACAAAGTCGTCGGAGTTCTCGAGCAGCGGAAGTTCGATAAGCACCTTGCGGCTGAAGGCGCGGTATCCGGTGTGATATTCCGAAAGCTTCACACCCAGAAACAGGTTTTCAAAGGCGGTCAGAGCGCGATTGGCGATGTACTTATAAATCGGCATGCCGCCCAGCAGCGCGCGCCCGCCAATAATGCGCGATCCGAGGACGACATCGTACACGTTGTATGCGACCATGCTCGCCATCGCGGTGATCAGCAGTGGAGTGTACTGGTAGTCGGGGTGCAGCATGATGACGACGTCGGCGCCGGCTGCGAGAGCTTCGCGGTAGCAGGTCTGCTGGTTGCGGCCGTATCCGTAGTTGCGGTCGTGACGATAGACATGCAGGCCAAGGTGCTGAGCCAGCTTTGCGGTTTCATCGCTGCTGTGATCGTCGACCAGGATGCGGATGTCGGCGACCTCGGGAATTTCGGCTGCCGTAGCTTCCAAAGTCTTCTCCGCGTTATACGCGGGCATAACTATCGCGATATGTTTGCCGTTAATCATGAGTTACTGTCTAACTAGTCTACCTGATGCTACGTCATCGATCAGGACGTGCGACTCAGGTTCGGCATTACCTTCGTTTCTCCAAACAAAAAACGCTTCAACACAGAGGACACAGGGACGTCCTCTTTACTTCATGTTGTCGAGGATGGAGCCGACAATTCCTCCGACTACTCCACCTTCTACCGTGTGGCGGGCGGCTTCGCGCGGGAGATATTTTTCGATGGCGTGCGCCAGCTTGGCGATGGGGAGAGTTTGCAGCCACACGCGGCCTGGGCCGGTTAGAGAGGCGAGGAAGAGTCCGTCGCCACCGAAGATCATGTTCTTGATACCCGGAACGGTGGTGATCTGAAATGAAACCGATCCCTGGAATGCCCCGACATGGCCGGGATGAACGCGCAGATTCTCTCCTGGCTGAAGATCGCGGATGACCAGTTCCCCGGAGAGTTCGAGCCACGCGATTCCCTGCCCGGTGAGCTTTTGCAGGAGGAAGCCGTCTCCGCCGAAGATTCCTGCGCCGAGCGACTGCTGGAATGCCACGCTGATCTGAATTTGCGAAGTTGCGCACAGGAAACCGTGGCGGTGAATCATGTATTCGTGGCCGGGGGAAACTTCGACGGGAACAATGTGGCCGGGAAGCTTGGTCGCGAAGGCGAGTTCTCCGGCGGCGCCCACAGCGCGATATTCGGTCATGAAGATCGATCCGCCGCCGGCCACGCGTTTGAGGACGCCGAAGAGGCCTCCGCCGCCCGCGAATTGGGTGTGCGTCGTCATTTGGATCGAGGCGCCCATCCAGGAAAGTTCTCCGGCTTCCGAGATGATGGTCTCGTTCGGTTCGAGTCCGAATTCCAGGACGGGCATGGTCGTGCCGGTGATGCGGCTTTGCATTGCGGATCTCCTGAGTGAGTGGTTGCGGAAGGAAAGTATACATCGGGGGATTCAGGCGTCCCTACGGGACGCGGTTCGGCGTTGCTATCGGTACCCGGCGTTGAAACGCGGGCTATTATCGGGCTTTCCTCCGGAACTCGGTTGGCAGCACCATAACGGGAATCAGCGGCGTCCGGAGGACGGTTGAGGGTAGCCCCGCGTTTCCAACGCCGGGTAGGCTTGAATGGCAGGATGCGTCCCGTGGGGACGCCTGAAGATGCGATGTCGCACACTTATATTTCCGGTCTCGTGCATTGTGTTTTCTCCACGAAGCGTCGGCGAAATCTGATTGCGCCGCAAATCCAGCCAGATCTTTGGGCATTCATTGGTGGCGTCGCGCGAAAGAATTCGTGCAAGGCTTTGATCGTTGGCGGCACGGAAAATCATGTGCACATCTTGTTTTCATTGCCGGCCACGATGCCCCTGGCCAAGGCGGTTCAGTTAATGAAGGGAGCATCTTCGCATTGGATGAACGAGACCCACATGCGCGGATTCGCGTGGCAGGAAGGATACGGTGCATTTACGGTCGGGATTTCACAGAAGCAGAACACGATCGCGTATATCCGTTCGCAAGCGGAGCATCATCGCAAGCAGAGTTTCGAAGAAGAGTTTGTAGCGTTTTTGGTGAAGCATGGTGTTGAGTACGATCTCGAGTTTGTTTGGGGATAGTTCAGGCGTCCCTACCGGACGCGGTTCCCGGTTTTTGATTCTTACCCGGCGTTTGAAACGCCGGGCTATTTTCGGGCGTTCCTCCGGAACTCGGATTCGCGCTCGTGTGTAGGTTGATGGTTGCTAGCGGTTATCTCTACGGCTAAAGCCCAATCGTTTGGGTCGACGTTGCGCCGCGCCTTGAAGGCGCGCCCTTTAAATCTAACACCCGAGCTTTAAAGCTCCCTCACGCCGCGTTTGAGCGGGGGACACCGGTGCGGGGCACGTGCGAGATCGGTTTTTCGTGCAACAACAGTTCTGTCGCTTGCACTCGCCGGCTGTTGTGGAACCAACGCTGCACGACATTGTCGCAAAGGAAGTTCGCGATCGCGAGAATGCTCATGCCCTGGTGATGGGCCATCCAGGAGCGGACGACGCGGCAGTTGGAACGACGGACCTTGTCGAGCGGTCCGTAGTCGGCGGCCTCATAAAATCCGTAGGGACCGAACCAGCCCATGCGGTCCATGCGATGCAGATTGCGAAGCGCTTCGGTCGCGTTCACCGTCAATCCCAGAAACGTTGAGTAAGGAGAGATTACGAGAAGGTCGAGTTCTCCCTTCATCATCGCGAGTTGAGGAACTCCGAACGCGTGGTACTGATAGTTTCCTGATTCATCGAGCTTGTAGTAAGCCGATTCTGATATGCCCCAGGGAACGCCTTTGCGGTTGGCATACGTCTGCTGATAGTCCACGACAGCGATGCGGCTGCGATCGAGCAGCGTGTTCGGGTACGAACGCATCCACAGCATAGGCATCAGGTATTCGAACATCGTTCCAGTCCAAGAACGGAGTACAGGGTTTCCATTTGCGATGGTGTGGGTGCGTCCCATGCGGAACCACGACTCTTGCTGAATATCTTCTTTAGCGACGGCGGCAAACACCGCAGTGCGCGACTCCGTAGCCAGCAGGTCGTAGCACGCCGGCTCGAGCTTTCCGGTTTCAACATTGAAGCCAACAGACATGAGCTTGCGGCGCGGATTCAGCAGGAAGCCGAACTCCATTGCATCGGCAAGTTTCTCAGCCTCGGTGGCGATGGTGCGCAGGGTCTCGATCAAACGAAGCGCATTGGTGCGAGCCTGAGGCAGGAGTCCTTGCAGCTTCTCGTATTGTCCTCTATCGCCGCGAGCCACGGACGGCATGACGCGTTCCAACCGGTTGTGGAGGTCGTCGATGAAGAGCGGAAGTTGGCGCAGTGAAGGCCTCTCTTCGAGCTCAGGACCCACCTTGATGTCGTTGCGAACGGATGCGAACTCAGGCAGTTCCCATGGAGTGTAGGAGCTGACGAGTTCTTGCACGGCCAGCAGGCGAGCTCGTGTGGCTCGCTGAACCTTCTCGATCTCCTCAACCTCTTTTGGATTGGAGACGGAGGAAGTCTGTGAGATGTCTTCGTCGCACAGCGCAAGCAGGCTCGGCAGCCATTCTTTTGTGGTGAGTCCCTGTTCGCAGCGGGAAAGCTGACGACGGGAAAATCCTTTGAGCTCCGATAGAGCGCGCAAATGATCGAGCAGACCTTCAGCCATGCTCGGCTGCAAGAGCGGCTGCTTCATGCGGGTCAGCAACCCCTGCTGCAACGTCCAGAGGGAGGCGACGAGATTTCCGCTGTCGACGGATGACACGAAGCGGGGCGTCAGAGGCTCGAGCGTGCGGGTGTCATACCAGTTGAGGATGTGTCCGCGGATCTTCGGAATGCGAGAAAGCGTCGCGAGACTGCGCTGCGTCTGAACGGCCAGTTCGGGGACGGTAAGATATCCGAACTCGCAAGCGACCTGCTGCGCGTTCAACAGCATGCCGAGGTTGGTCGGGGAGACGCGGCCAGCGACGGCGGCGGGCTCTTCCTGAACGTTGTCTGGTATGAGCCAGTTGTGTTCCTCGGTGCAGTAGTCCGAGTAGTACCGCCAGGTGTGCAGTGCCGAACGGCGGATGAAGAGAAGTTCTTTGCGTGGCAGCTCTTTGCGGGGCACGGTCGTAGGACGATTTAACCAGATCGAGACCAGTTTGCTGGCGGCCCACAAGACGAGGATCGGCAACGCAACGTAGAGAGAGCGTGGCCGAATCCACCACACCAGAGCGCCGACAGCGATGGAAAGCAGGGGTATCCAGTTGAGATAACGGTCGGCCGGAGTCTGGCGCGTGGTGAGCTCCGCTTCTGCAGCGGTTTCCCACTCAAGCAAGCGTTCGCGAGTGAACGACTTCCTGACAATGGCGCGCACCACGGCATCAAGCGAGAGCAACGTCTGGTGTGCGAGGAAAGTCAGAGTGAGTGTCGTCGTGATGATATTCGCCAGGAGCGCGTGTACGGCGTCACGCGCCAAGCTCAGCTTGTCTTCGACGATCGCTTTGATGACACCGACAATGACTTGGAAAATTGCGGGCGTAAACAGAAGGAATACTGTGGCCAAGGTCCAGCGGATCGGACGTACTCCGGGGGCGAGCCATCCGGAGACCAGAAGAATGAATGTTCCCGGCTCAACCAGGCTGCGGCGCAAGTTGTCGAGAATCTTCCACCGGGAGATCAACGAAATGGGGTTTGATACACGCGCACCCGCCTCATCCGGAACGTCGGCGAGCAGCCATCCGGCAATCTGCCAATCGCCGCGCAGCCACCGGTGTTTGCGGCGGTTGTAGGCGCTGTAGTGAGAGGGATAGTCCTCGATAACCTCGATATCGCTGGCTAGTCCCGCACGCGCGTAAGCGCCTTCGATCAGATCGTGGCTGAGCAGGGCGTTGCGCGGGAAACGCTGATCGAGCACTCGATGAATGGTGTCGACTTCGTAGATGCCCTTACCGGTGAAGCTGCCTTCGCCGTACAGATCCTGATAGGCATCGGAGACGGCGCGAGTGTAGATGTCAAGTCCGGTCTGCCCGGCATAGATAGCGGCGAGGCGAGACTTGACCGTGCTCAAGACGCTGACGCCGACGCGAGGCTGCAGAATGCCGTAGCCGGCAACGACGATATTTTTTTCCGGATCGATGATCGCCTGATTCAGCGGATGCGCGAGGGCGCCAACCATGCGCAGTGCCGATCCCCGAGGAAGCTCGGTGTCGGAGTCCAGGGTGATGACGAATCGGACCCTGGGGAGAATGGAAAGATCGCCGACCTTGATCGGGAAGCTGTCGAATTCTCCGCGCAGAAATTTGTTCAGGTCGAGAAGCTTGCCACGCTTGCGTTCCCAGCCCATCCATCCCTTCTCGCGCGGGTTGTAGATGCGGTGCCGGTGCAGCAGAAGGAACGATCCCTTCTTGTGGTCGGCATACTTCTCGTTCAGTTCCTTGATGAGCGACGAGCACAGCTCGATCAGCGGATTTTCTTCGCTGGCCCGATGATCGGAGTCGGCCAGGTCGGAGAGGAGCGCGAAGTGAATGTTGGCGTCGTGATTGCCGAGGTACCGGATCTCGAGATCTTCGATCAGGCCGTGCACCTGCTTTTCGTTCAGCAACAAGGTGGGCACCGCGACCAGCGTGAGGCAATCGGATGGGATGCCCTTCGAAAAATCAAGCTTGGGAAGAATCTCCGCCGGGAGCACCTCGGTGATGATGCTGTCGATGATCTGGATGGCGCACTGCGAACTGGGAAAGAGGAACAGCAACATCGAAAACAGGATCAGCCCCGGCGAACTGTCGCGCGTGGTGACGAACAACAGAATCGCGGTAATGATGGAGAGCGTCAGGATGGCAATGCCGGTAAGGAAAAACTCATCCGGATTGTGCCAGAGCCACTCGCGGACCCGCTGCAGCACGGTGGCACGCCACGCTATGCGCTGCTGAAGCAGATCGCGGCCTTCGCCCACCAGGTAATAACCGATGTGAGACTCGCGGCGGGAGATGCGTGGATCGGGATAGTTGCGCGCCTGCGCTTCTTTCGCGAGCTTCAGGGCTTCCTGGGCGACCTCGATTTCGGAGAAGTCGGAGCGCGCGGCGAGCCCCGCCACTTTCTTGCGATAGAGCTGGCGGCTCTCGGGATCCATGACCGCGTAGGCGCCGACGGGATCCTGGCGAAGCACGTCGCTGAACAGAATGAGCGGCTCAACCACTTCGTTCCACGTGGTCTGACTGACCTCTCGCAAACTCTGCACACAGACGCCGACTCCGGGAGAATCCGCTTCCGGATGTGCAATCGCCTTGCGAGCGCGGACTGCGATTTCTTCGAGCAGGACTAGCTTCAGTGCCGAACCGATGACTGTGAATTCTCGCAATTCGAGCGGGGTTGTTTCCTGGAATCCACGGCAAAAGGTGGCGAAAGACTGTTCCTGGAAATGGAACGATGTTTCGCGGAAATATCCCTGGGCAACAGCGATCACACGGGGCTCGGTTTCGGCGGTGGCGGTACGAACGTGAGGCAAGTTGCGGAGGAGTTTGTCGTCTCCGTGGAACGCTGCCGCTTCGGAGTAGACCAGAGAGGAATTGTCGCGAAGCCAGCGGGCATCGTCGGTGAGAGGCGTCTTGGTGACGGACGCATCGAGCGAAGCGAGAATTGGAAAAATCTTGCTTCGGGCCTGATGGCTACGCCTGGCAAAAATGTTAGACGAAGGAACACGCGGCAGCCATGACACCTGGGAAGCAGTCTTCGCTCCCGCGGCGGCGAGCGCCTGGTCTTCCGATGAAACTTCGCTCTTGTCCCCGCTCACGACGTTGTTCCGGGTGATTTCGGTGATGACGGTTTGTGCGTTGGTTTCCAGCGGCATGGGGTCCCTTTTACCGATAACTCGCTGCCTGCAATTCGAACATCTCGGCGTAGCGACCGCCAAGATGAGTCAGTTCTTCGTGCTTGCCTTCTTCTGCAATGCTTCCGTTTTCCAGCACCACGATTCGATCTGCCATGCGAACGGTAGAGAATCGATGGGAGATAAACAATGCCATCTTGTCTGTAGTCAGTTCAGCAAAGCGCTGGAAGACTTCAAATTCACTGCGCGCGTCGAGTGCGGCGGTCGGCTCGTCAAGAACCAGCACCTGTGCTTCACGAAGGTACGCGCGGGCGAGAGCGACTTTCTGCCACTCACCACCAGACAGATCGACGCCGCCTTCGAAGCGGCGGCCGAGCATCTGTTCATAGCCTTTGCCGAGGCGGCCGATGACCTCGTCCGCCATACTCTTGTGCGCTGACGTGCGCAATAGCGGCAGATTGTCGATCTCCTCGATCTTCCCTACCGCAATATTCTCGCGAGCCGTCATCTCGTAGCGCATGAAGTCCTGAAAGATCACGCCAATCTCTTTGTAGAGGGTTTCGAGGTCGTATTCGCGGAGGTCGACTCCATCCAGCAGAATCTTCCCTTCCGTGGGGTCGTACAGCCGAGTGAGCAGCTTGACGATCGTGGTCTTGCCCTGCCCATTTTCTCCGATGAGGGCAACGCGCTCGCCGGGATGCAGGTGAAAGTTGAATTCGTGAAGAACGTTGCGCGATCCCCCGGGATACCGGAAAGAGACGTTGCGGAACTCGAAGCCATCACGGATGGGCCTTGGGACCGGCAAAGCATTCGGCTTAGAGCGGATCGTGGGCTGCATCTCGAGGAACGCAACCAGGTCAGTCAGGAAAAGGGCTTGATCGGCGATGCTCGAGACTGTCGAAAAAATCTGCTGAATGTTGGAACCGGCTTGTTGAATGGCCGCAGTCAAGAACGTGAGTGAGCCAAGGGTGAGTGCTCCAGCGACGGTTCTGTAGATCACATAGAGGTACGCACCGTAATATCCGGCGGTACCGACCAGGGAAAGCATGGAGCCGGCGATCAGCTTGCGGCGGGCAAGGCCCACGTCTTCGTCGTAGATCTGGTCCGAGAGATGGGTGAAGCGCGCGGTCAGAAAATCTTTCAGTCCGAAAAGCTTGAGCTCCTTCGCAGCCTCTTTGCTACCGCCGAGTACCCGGAGGTAGTCGAGCTGACGGCGAATCGGTGTCTGTCGGAAATTCTTGGCGTACCCCAGAAAAGCAAAATGGCTTTCGCCGAGGAAGGCTGGAATGACTCCTGCAACGAGCACCAACATGAGCCACGGAGAAAACAGGACTATCGAAATCGAAAAGGCGACTGCGGTGACGATCTGCTGGATCAGTCGACCGATGGATTGGATCATGCCAAGGCGATCTGTGGCCTGAACGCGTGCCCGCTCAAGCCGGTCGTAGAAGACAGGGTCTTCGTAGGCAAGCAGATCGAGTCCCGCGGCATGCTTCATGACCTGGATGCTCACGTGGCGCATGTAATTTTCCGCGAGCAGGGAGTCGAGGTAATCGCCGACGCGGCCGACGGTACCGGCCATAACCGCCAACGTGAATTCCAAAGCAACGAGATACCAGAGACGGGTGGGGACTGGCTGGTGCGTGGTGACCACGCGGTAGACAGTATCGATGATCAGCTTGCCGCCAACCCAAGCAATTGCCAGCGGCAGCAGCGAGGCAACCAGGCGAAAGAGAATTCCCCATGTGACGACCGCGCCCCCCGAGTCCCACACAATTCGAAGGACAACCGGTACATTGCGCAGGGCGGCAAATCGTTCACGCCAGCTGCTCAGGAAGGTTCGCCGATCAGGCATTGGTTAAAGCCTTTAGTTTCAACCGCTTAGTTTTACCTAGATTTCCCCAGGGGGACAACGTCGCGGTTGAGCTCCAGCGACTGGAGGTTCACCGAATATACACTGGAAAACAGCCTCTTGGAACGGCTTCTTTGATGAAAGATTGGGACTTACGGTTGGTGTGCAAAGCCCGAAGCAGACGGAACGTAGGTCAATATTTGACGAAACCGGCGCGCTGCATCCCGAGTTGAGCCTCGGGCGTCTTCATAAAAGTCTCCCAAACGAATCCGGTACGCAAATTTTCCGCCATTAGCATGGTGATTCCGGTATCGATCGCGATCACATCGTGGTCGTACCAGTTTTTCAGCGGGTTGAAGGCGTTCACAAAGCCGTATTTGCTCCAGGCAGCGCCATACCGACTGCGAATATTCCTCAGAACACGCAACGTTTGTTGCGGAAGGAAGGTCAAGGAACCGCCTGTGGCGCTCGGAGTGATGGTGCCGTCGATGGGACCGACGGCGGGTGGGCCTCCCCAGACGACGTAGCCGGACTGAGAATCGGATGCGGTGATTCCCCAAAGGTCCTCAGTGTAATTGGAGAACTGCTTGCCGAGTTCGAGGCAAAAGCGCCGGTGGACTTCGGTCGCAATGATGGAGTTCTGATAGTAGTCGGCGAACTTGTCGCGCTTGCCGCGGAAATCGAACCAAGCCTGGGAGAATTGGTGGACGAATAGTGGCGCGAACGATCCGATGTAACGCAACCCGTCGTATTCAAATGTCAGCCGCTTCCAGGCGTTCCATGCTTCGGGCTTGAGAGGATGAGTCGGGGATCCCATCCCGAGCAGATACATCATCATCAGTTCGCTGTAGTAGTCCCAGCGCGAAGGGAGAAAACCGATCTCCGGAGTCCACCCGTGCGAAAGCAGAGAGGTGTCCTCTGAAAGCCAGGTCCACTCGACGCGTCCGAAGATAAGATCGGCAAGTTGTGAAACGGCAGAATGCTTGAAGTGCTGGCGGCAGGTGAGGACACCGCAAAGCAGAATCGCGGTATCGACCGATGAGATTTCGGATTCCCAGACACGCTCGCCGGTTGTGATGTTCGCGAAGTGATAGAAGAACCCGCGATGCTGCGGTAGCTTTTTCCACAAGAAGTTCAGCGTCGTGAAGAGCCGTTCCAAGGCCGCCGTTCGCGTGATCAGCCCGCGTTTTTCAGCGATACAAAGAGCGGTAAGGCCAAATCCCGTGGCAGCGATGCTGGCGACAACGCCCGGCGTGTTGCCGCGCAGATCGCATCGATCCTGTACCAAGCCTGTCTTCGGATTCTGCTGCTCCGAGAAATAGAGGAAGTTTGCGCTCTCCAGTTCGTTTAAAAACTGATCATCCTCCGGCGTCAAAGTGTACGGACCAGGCGGCTGAAACTGAGATGAGGCAGCTTGTATCGAACTTTGGGACAGGAGGCTGGGTGCGAGGGGCAGACACAATCCTGCGCCCAAAAGTTGTCGCATCCACTGGCGACGGGACAATTCGTTGGCAAGATTTTTTGTCATCCGCGTCGTTATTATTCTCGGGCAAACTTCGAGCGCAAGACGGCATTCATACAGATGCGCGGTATCGCTTGCTGGATGCCGCGATCCAATCGCTCTTGCGCACGGCGACCGTTGCTTAAATTACCATCATTCATTAACTTAAATCAGAAGTTCTGCGTGAAATTGTGACATTGAAACGTACTCTTGGCTGGGCCTTTGCCCTACTCATTATTGCCGCGATCGCCGCCGGGGGTTTTTTCTACCTCCGCTGGCGAAGCCACAGGCTCATCGTGCTGCAGGGCGCGACGATGGTGAAGGATTCCGACGTAAACAAACAAAGGCCGATTGCAGGAGTGCAGATCACCGCGATCGACAGCCTGCAGATTCAGACGGTGAAATCGGATTCCTCGGGCCTGTTTCTGATTCCTCTGCATGAGGGAACCAAGCGCGGCCAGCCCATAACGCTGCAATTTCGTCATCCGGACTATTTCCTGATGGATGTTCAGGAATATGTGGGAGACAAACTGTACGTTGTGCATTTGGTACCTAGAACCACTCCGGTCGTCAATGACGGCAAGCCGCCCACCATCGTTGGCAACGTGACGGTTCGCTATTCGGTCAAGACGACGACGGACGTGAACATTGGCAGCGCCGTGCAAACATTCCAGGTGGAAAATCAGGGGAACATACCCTGCAGAAATCAGCATCCGTGCTCGCCGGATGGAAAATGGAAAGCATCCATGGGTTCGACGAAGCTCGACGCCGGGCCGGGAAATGAGTTCCGTGACGCCAGAGTCTCCTGCATCGCGGGGCCGTGCCCGTTTACGCGAATCGACTCAGAGCGATCCTCCAAGGCGGGGCAGATTATCGAGGTCGATGCCCGAAACTGGTCGGACACGGCGACATTTCTGGTCGAAGCCGAGGTCTTGCATACCATGCCCACTTCGGCGGCGCACGAATTTTTCCCGGTTATCTTTGGACGAGAGCTGAGCTTTACCTTGCCGGCGGCCGTCGAGGGCGTCACTGTTGAGGCGGACATCGATCAGCAGAGAGTCTTCTTCCCTCTCGGGCCATCGCTGATATTGAGCTGGGCAAACTGCAGCGCCAGTGAGAATCCGGACCGCACTCGCGTCTTCCGATGCGAGCTGAAGCAGGGCTACAAATTTCGTTGAGAGCTAATTCTGTTCGCTTTAAGCTAGGCCGGTAAGCGGACTTTCTAATTCTTCGTCAGCCGGTCGGCTTCTTTCCGCTGGCTGGCTGCTTCCGCTGTTTTTCCCAAGTGCGTGAAGGCCTCGGCCATCCCTGCGTGCGGTTGCGGCTCTTTCGGGCGGAGCTTCGCCGCCTCATCCAAATAATTCAGCGCTGCAGAATATTGTTTGGCCTGCTGACTCTTTTCCGCGAGCTTCAGACTGAGGAAGTAGAGGGAGTCGGCGGTGCCGGAGTCCTGCGGATTCAGTTCCTGCGCGTGCTTCAGGACGTCGAAGGCCTTGTCCTCGTCATCCAGTTTCAGCAGCGTGGCTCCGTAGAGAGCGTTGAGCGGAAATAGATCAGGCCAGCGCTGGAGAGCCTGCTCGAGCGGCAAGCGGGCATCGGCGAAGCGATTCATCTGAAAATAAGTGAGAGACAGGTTGTACTGTACTTGCGGAGAATGAGGCGACAACTCCGCCGCCCGCTGAAACGGCTTCAAAGCCGCTTCGAAATCCTTGTGCTGGGCATAGATCATTCCTAAAGAGGTCAAGCGGTCGGCATCATCGTCGTGGTAGAGCTTTTCGCAAACCGCGCGTGCATCTTCGCGGCTTCCCTTATCCAGTTTCTCGCCGCATTCGGTGCGAAGCTGAGCCTCGCTGTCATCCTGGCGCCGGAGCTCGGATGAAAGCGCGAGCGATTTTTTCGCCTCGTCTTCACGGCCTTGTTTGCGGTAGACCATTCCAAGCTGATAAGGAGCGCGCGAGTCGCGAGGACTGAGTTGAGCTGCTTCCTTGAGAAATTTTTCGGCGCTCGGAAGATCGTTCTGCTTGAGATATGCGAATCCGAGGTAATAGGCGGTATCAGGAAACGGCGGTTCAGAAATCGCCAGCGTGAAATTCCGGATTGCACTCGCGTAGTCGAGGTCATCGATATCGAGACGGCCGAGATAGTAGGAGACGTTGGGATGATCGCCGACGTGCTTGCGCACCGCTTCCAATTCGCGGCGAGCCTCTGCCGGCTTGTGTTGTTCGAAGAGCGCGACTGCGAGAGGAAATTGCGCGCGTAGGACAAGCGAGGAATCGAGCGCGAGTGCAGCACGAAATTCCTCGACTGCAGTCTCGTAACGATCTTGCTTCAGGGCGTCGTAACCTCTGCCAAGGTGAGTTTCCGCCGTCTCGGACGAGGGTGCCTGCTGCAAAGCGGTTGCCTGTGAGTACGCTGGCGATTGGGCGATACAGCCGACAAGCACAAGCGTCAATATTGCGAATTGCCGCATAGATCCCAGTGCTGGAGCCTTCCGTAGATGTAGCGATTATAGTTCGTGCGGCGAGGAAACCTTTTTTGGCCAGCAGACTGAAAATGGAAGATCAATAGCTGGAATTCTGCGCCGGCTGAGCGCTGGTTTCACCGAGAAGTTCCTGCATGATTCGAACTCCGGAACTCGTCCCCACCAGATCGGCGCCCGCTGCGAGCAGGTCACGCACCTGCTGCACGGTCTTGATCCCGCCTGAGGCCTTCACCTTGATGTGTGGCGGGGCGAGCCGGCGGAGGTAACGCATGTCTTCGGGCGTGGCAATGCCTACAGCTCCACCGCTTGCATTCTTCAGATAGGACACTCCGGCTTCGATGCTGAGATCGATTGCCCGCTTGCGTTGCTGGTCGTTCAGGAGTGGAAGCTCGAGCATGATTTTTACCGGGACGCTGCCGGCTGCTCGTACGACGCCATGAATGTCCGCGAAGTATTCCTTCTCCATGCCAGAGAGGAGAAAGCCAACATTAGGCATCAGGTCGATCTCTTGTGCACCTTGCTCCGCGAGTTGCATGGTCTCGCCGGCTTTCCCTGCGCTAGTCATCGTCCCGTAAGGAAAGTCGACGAATGAGGCGACGCGGATGCCACTGTCTTGGAGCCGCTGCACCGTTTTTCTGACCCACGCCGGTGCGACCATCGCGGCGTGGAATTTGTATTTCAGGCACTCGGCGATGTGAGTTTCCCAGAGAGACTCCGTGAGAACGTTGGAGATCAATGTATGTTGAATGCGGCTGGCGAGAAACGCCGCGTTTTCGGCAGACGGTCGAGCGTTTGTTTGCGTCTCTTTGATAGTCACGTGATTCCCGTTACTGCTTCAGCTTTTCATGATAGTGCGCGGCTTCGCGGCCTCCGAGAGCCACTTCGGAACAGCAATTTTGTGCGCCTCGCAGAATTCGATGACTTCGTGAACGCGGGGGAGCGAAGGAATCACTCCTTCCTTGGTCACCGCCATGGCGCCGGTGATCGTTGCGAAGCTGACGGCGTCTTCGATGCTTTCCCCATGCGCCAGGGCGACGGCGAGTCCCGCATTGAAGGCATCCCCCGCGCCGGTTGTATCCGCGGAGCGAACGTCGATCGCTGGAAAGTACTTTTCTGACAAACCATCGACGAGCAGAGCGCCTTTTTCTCCGAGAGTCATGACGACTTGTTTCACGCCGTTGCGAAGAAGATCGCGCGCGATAGCCGCCGGTTCTGTCGGCGCGTCGGGCGACCGGCCCGTAAGCACTTTCGCTTCTGATTCGTTCGGCGTCAGAACGTCGACGAGAGCCAGGACTGCGGGGCTCAATGAGCGCACCGGCGCGGGATTCAGGATCGTGACAACACCCGCTGAGCGCGCATGTTTGAGGCCACTTTGGGCGGCATCAACCGGAATCTCCAATTGCGTCAGAAGAACGGAAGCCGATTTGAGAGCTGAGGCCGCCTGTGAAACATCGATCGCGGCGAGATGATCGTTGGCACCAGGATCGAGCACGATCGAATTCTGTCCTGATTCCGCTTCGACGACGATGAAGCCTACTCCCGTTGGAGCTTCGTGACAGCGGCTGACGCAAGCGATATCGATACCTTCGTCGCGAAACAGGTTGAGAGCCAAATCTCCAAATGCGTCTTTGCCGATCTTGGCAACGAAATCGACTTGTGCTCCGAGGCGGGCGCAACCGACCGCCTGATTCGATCCCTTTCCACCGAAGTCGACTCGGTACCCCGAACCAAGCAGCGTTTCGCCCGGTCCGGGAATGCGCGTGACCTTCATGGTGAGGCCAGTGGCGTAGCTTCCAACTACGACGATGCGATGAGGCAACGAAATCTCCGAGTTACGGGATCTCAGAACTCTATGGCGCTACCATTCTAGTGCTAGCGGGCTTCAGAATCAGATTGCGTGCAGGCGCAGGGCGTCAGGCGCTAAACCCTTGAGTCGGGCTATGGTGTAGGGATCCTTCGCTTCGCTCAGGATGACACATTGAAGAGTGATGGCAGGGTTTCAGATTGGGTGACAGTTCGCGTCGTCCTTGGATAGAGTGTTTAGCGATCGATTCATGCTTCAATACCGGCGTTGGAGGCAACTTGAGAGATAAAGGCGCGTCCCTGGCTATTCGTCTATTTGTTGTAATCGCAATCTTGATGGAGTTTGCAGTTGTCACAGCGGCACAGTCCAACGCGACTGTGCCTCCAAAAAAGAGTACGAGCGCGGCCGCGGCCGTCGATATCCCGATTCCGGATATTCCGTATACCAAGTTCGTGCTGGCCAATGGGCTGACTGTACTCGTCCACGAGGATCACAAGATCCCGATGGTAGCCGTGAACACGTGGTATCACGTGGGTTCGAAGAATGAAAAGCTCGGCAAGACCGGATTCGCCCACCTCTTCGAACATCTGATGTTCAGCGGCAGTGACAACTTCAACCACACATACCTGAATGCGATGGAGAAGGTTGGAGCGACGAACTTGAACGGCACAACGAACAACGATCGCACGAATTATTTTGAGAATGTGCCCACGTCGATGCTGGACTACGCGCTGTTCGCCGAGAGCGACCGCATGGGCCACTTATTGGGCGTGCTGGATCAGAAGAAACTTGATCTTCAACGCGGCGTGGTGCAAAACGAAAAGCGGCAGGGCGAGAACCAGCCATACGGCGTTACCGAGGAATTGATCGTCGAGAATACGTATCCAGTGGGCCATCCGTATTCCTGGACGGTCATTGGCTCGATGAAAGATCTGGACGCGGCGTCCATGACAGACGTGCAGGATTGGTTTAAGACGTACTACGGGCCCAATAACGTCACCGTCGTCATTGCGGGAGACATCACGCCGGCGGTCGCACGCGAGAAGGTCGAAAAGTTTTACGGCGAGATTCCGGCGGGTCCGCCGATCGCCAAGCAGGAAGCGTGGATTGCAAAACGCACGGGCACTCATCGCGGATGGGTGCAGGACCGCGTGCCGCAAGCCCGGCTCTACAGAGTCTGGAACGTGCCCTATTTCGGATCTCCAGAAGAGGTACAGCTGGATATCGCTGCAATTGTTCTCGGACGGGGCAAAACGTCGAGACTCTACAAGCGCCTTGTCTATAAAGATCAGATTGCGACCAGCGCCACGGCTTCCGATGGCACTAACGAGATCGGCGGCCAGTTTGATTTCACACTGACCGCGAATCCTGGGGGATACCTCGCGAAAGTGGAGAAGGCGGCGGATGAAGAGTTACGAACTTTTCTGAAAAATGGTCCGACCGAGTCAGAGTTACAGATTGCCAAGACGCAAATCCTCGGAAACTACGCTCGGATCGTGGAGCGCATTGGCGGCTTTGGCGGGAAGAGCGACTTGCTAGCGCGCTGTCAAACTTATCGGGGTAATCCAGATTGCTATAAGGACTACCTAAAAGGAGTAAAGGCCGCGACCACTGCGAGCGTACGAAAGGTAGCAAACGATTGGCTGAGCGATGGCGACTACGTACTCGAAGTACAACCTTATCCCACTAATCTGAAAACGGAAGCTAAGGTCGATCGGTCGAAGGAACCAGCGGCAGGCGGTCCTGAATCGCTCAACCTGCCTCCGCTTCAAAGAAGCAAATTGAGCAACGGCCTTAACGTCGTGCTCGCCGAACGGCACACTGCGCCGGTGGTCAATTTCACCCTGATGGTGGACAGCGGATACGCCGCCGATCCTGCCAGCGCGCCGGGTACTGCCAGCTTTACGCAACGCATGCTCGAAGAGGGCACGCCTACTCGCGATTCTCTGAAGATCGGAGAAGAGTTCGAGTCGCTGAGTGCAAACTTCACTGCAACTTCGAACCTGGATTGGTGCCTGGTCAACCTGAACACGTTGAAGAGCACGATGGACCGGTCTCTGGACATCTACGCCGATCTCATCCAGCATCCGGCGTTTCCGCAGAAGGAGTTCGCGCGCTTGCAGAAAGAGCGCATTGCGGTCATCCAGCGAGAGAAGGTCACTCCGCAGCAAATGGCGCTGCGCGTAGTTCCCGCATTGCTGTATGGCAAGGGACATCCATATGCGGTTCCGTTTACTGGAACGGGGACGGAAGCAAGCGTCGGGAAGATGACGCGAGAGGATCTCACCAAGTTTCATCAGACCTGGTTCAAGCCGAACAACGCGACGTTGCTGATCGTGGGAGACACTACGCTGCAGGAAATCAAACCTAAACTCGAGCGGCTACTGTCGACGTGGAAGTCGGGCGACGTTCCCAAGAAGTCGACGCCTGTCGTGGCGCAACCGGACAAAGATGTGGTCTACCTGATCGATCGTCCGGGCTCGGGGCAGAGCGTGATCTTTGGAGCGCAGCTGGCTCCCGCACAGAATGATCCAGATGCGTTGGCGTTGCAGTTGGTGAATGGAATCTTCGGCGGCAAATTCAGCTCGCGCATCAATCTGAATCTCCGCGAAGACAAACATTGGTCGTATGGAGTGCGTGCGGTCCTTCCGGCCGCGCGCAGCCAGCGACCTTATGTCAGCATCTCCGCCGTGCAGACGGACAAGACGAAGGAGTCGATGATTGAACTAGTAAAGGAATACAGGAACATTGCCGGCGGAAAACCTATTACCGAGGAAGAGCTTAAAGATGAGCAGAGCAACACGACTCTTGCGCTGCCCGGTACATTCGAGACCGCCCAGCAACTGAGCGGGGCGTATGGAAACATCCTGCAATATGGATTGCCGGAGGACTACTACAACACGCTCACGCAAAAGGCGCTGGCGATCACGCCAGATGTCGCAAACGAGATTGCTAAAAAGTATATCCAGCCGGAGCACCTTGTCTGGGTGGTTGTGGGCGACATGTCGAGGGTAGAGGGTGGCGTGCGCGATCTTAACCTCGGTGAGGTGCACAAGATTGACGCTGACGGTAATGCGGTCCAATGAGAACGGGAATGCTCGCTGGCAGAGTTCCGAATCAATTCTGAATGGAATGTTTGCGGAAAAAACGGCGCAATTTTAACGCACCGATGCAATAGCGAGCGTGAACAGTACCGCCGCTGCCGCAAGCGCGACGCGCACAAGAACCTCTGGCATGGGACCCTCCAGATCGATGCCTCTTAACAGATCGTGGTGTTAGGGGGCGAATCGTTTCACGCAGAGTGAGTTTGGATGGAGGGTTGGAGCCGAACCTTCGAAACTAAACATCAATAAAATAGGGCCGGCGAGAACCGGCCCTTGTGGAACTCAAATCGGATTAAGCCGCTGGAATCTTCAGCTGTTGACCAACCTGGATTTTGTCCGGGTTAGAGATATTGTTAGCCTGGGCAATCTTGCTGTATTGGTTCGCATTGCCGTAAAACGATTTGCTGATGTTGGAAAGATTGTCTCCAGACTTCACCACGTACATAGTTCCGGATCCAACGGAAATGCTGTGCTGAAGGTCCGAGAAACTCGAGTCGATTTTCTTGATCTCGTCCCAGGCTCGATCTTTTAAATATTCCGTCGGCGCCGATGCCGCCAAGACTGCTTTACCGTTTTCCACATGAAAATGTTCGATCTGAAATCCGTTGTGTGACATGAAATCCGCGACCGGCTGATACTTGTTTTTCAAATCTTCATCAGACATAGGGTGAGACTCCTTTTGGAGAAGTGCGAAGAAGGCGTGGATCAAGTCTGCGCTTGGCTGAGTGGGATGTCAAAGGCAGCGCCCACCGAGGCAGGCGAGTGGGTTAAAGACGGCGTTGAATTTCGATCTGCCTGCCGGTCGGAGTCGATAAGCGAACACGGAGATTTCCAGATGAATCTGGGCGGATGCCACGAGATGGATTTGCCGTCAGGATTTTGGAGCAATCCCTTTTCCAGAAGCCAACTCACGGCTAGACGGCGTTGATGAAATGGATGGATAGTCTCCGCACTCTGACAACTTTCAAGGTATCTCTGGAAGGCGTCGCCGATTTCTTCGAGGTGATTGTTCAAACTCGCTTTGTCTTCCGGAACACCGCCCATCCTTTTGCATAATGAGGACACGTGGTAGTAAGCCGGGGTGATGTCCAAACCGGCGACTCGCTTTCGGCGGACGATGAAACGCTTGGTGCAGTCGACCAGATCCTTAAGTAGAAAATAGTCGCCAGTCTCGCGCTGTCCTAGAAGTTTCGGCAGTGGCTGCCTGATGCTCTTGTCGAGATAAACGAAACCGACTTCCCAAAACAATCGGCCGGTTCCATCCTCAAAACTCCCGATTTTTATCTTGATCTTCTGCGATTGCTTGGCGTCATACAGTCGGACGAGAACATTGATACTCACGAGGCTGGGCGAGAAGGTCGGCTGCGAGATATTCAGATTGGCGGTTACGTGAGGATACTGGCTCCGTATTTCACGGAGAATCGGGATCAACTCTTCCTGTACCTCCGAGGGGGATGGCAAGAACGGATATGGATGGTCATCAGCGATACGGCATTTGGAGACTTTTTCGTTCAAAGTGCTGGGTGAAACATTCGAAGAAAGCAGGTTCAAAGAACGAATCGATTTGGTGGCATTGCTTTCTTTCAGAATGTTGTTGGGGTCCGAGCCGCAGAATTCGGCCATATCAAAAAACCATCGACTGTTTTCCGGCGATAGACCTCCATTAACGGGCATGATGATTTCCCGAGGCATTCCATTCATCTTCTTGCCTGACTGGCAATTTCATTCGCCCCAAGCCGCTCAATTTCAGCTTCCGGCCGAGACTCCTGATACCGCATATGAATTGCCAAGGTTCCAGAGAATCCTTTGGCTGCCGCACTCGACCCGGGCTCAGCGTTCGCCTTCGTGATGAGAAAGTGTCCGGCTTGAGCGACAACTGGCAAGTTGCCCGGGCTCTTATCGCTGTAGTGAACCTCTACGGCAAGGTTTTCTCGTAAGGCCGCGTGCGCGCCGGTGCGGAGTGCGTTAAGTTCATCCGGGCGGAGGTTGGCCACATCATTTGCCGCACACTTGCCCATGGAGAATCGCGTCTTCATGAAATTGACCGGGTCTTCCCCTAGTGCAGTCAGATGCTCGCGTTGAGCCGGACCCGGGGCAGCCGACAGTAGTTCTGTTGCTTTGTTGGCGCCCCACAAGGGCGCCTTGCCGGTGGCGGTTTCACTCAGATTGTGAGTCTTCGCCGTAAGGTCGCTCTCGATGAAGTTTCTTACCAGCGGATCTCCGGCGGGGGGCGGATCGAAATGCGTTACGGGTGTTTGGTCGAGGGAGTGGGTTTCGAAGTGCTCCTCGACTACAGCGGGACCCTGACTTTGCGGAAGATGAATGTCCTGACCGACCATTAGCTTGGTGGGATCAGAAATCTGGGGATTCGCAGCTGCGAGCCTGGCCGGATCCTCACCCAGCCTCTTCGCGACTTGCGACAGTTCGCTTTCGCCGACCTGCACCGTGGCCACCGGCCCCTGCACGACATCATGGAGCACGTTCTCAATGCCGCTACCGAGACGATCAATTGCCATAGCTGCCTCCGTCGTTTCTTCTTTTCGACCCCGATCCTTGAGAACTTATCGGTTACGCCGTCGCAAAGTTGCTAGCCGATTTTGTGGATGGGCCGATAACGGGTGAATCGGGCTTGGTGGGTTGATCCTGAGAGATTTCTGCTCGGTGTCAGCTTTTCAATATTCCCGGAGGCAAAGGCAGCGAGGAATTCTTATCCTCTTTCGGCGTGCCTTGCATAAGATCGATGATCATCGCATACAGATGATTCCGCGTTTCGACTCTTACTCCGGCACGAGTGATATAGCGAATTACGATGTCCATGCCAGATCCGGCGGGCCTGAGGTTAACCGACGGCATCGCACTGAATTGGGGCGCCCCTTCCTCATGCGTCACCCGTTTCCATTCCGCCTCGGCCATTTTCGCATCCGCTTCCGTCGCTTTGACGGTTGCGTCGTAAATGCCCTTTAGAAGGGCGTGGAGTCCCGCACCGAGAGGCACGGTGATCTTGATCTCATCCCACATCCACTGTCCTACGGTTGAGAAGTTGAAATATTTGCCGCGGATGGCATAGCCATTCAAGAATGAAACCCGTCTGCCCGTAGGATGACCATTGGCAGTCCAGTTTCCTGTCTCCAAGAGCCACGTGCGAAAGAGGCCTAGTTGTACGACTTCGCCGCCAACGCCATCGATCTCAATCCAGTCTCTGACTCTCACTCCGTTTGGCCCCATCAGAACGAACCATCCACAGAATGCCAGAATGAAATCCTGAAACACCACAGTCAGTCCAGCGGTCGCCAGGCCCAGAATGGTGGGCATCTGCTGGGGTATGCCGAAAATAGTGAGCAGGATCAGCAGAAGACCGACCAATTGCGTTCCAAGATTCAGAACTGTCTTCAACGTCTGCTTTTGGCGGGGATCGTGAACCACCCTTTCCAATGCCAGTTGCAGCGCCCATCCCGCCAGAATGACCAGCAAACAGATCGCAGCAATCAAAGCCAGAGACTGCAAGATCAGGTGAACCACGATCTTTCGCTGTATTTCGACTTGCTTTCCCCATCGCTCGTAGAGTCCGACAAGCTGTTGTTGCGCACCGAGGCGATCGTTGAGGATGCTCAGAATATTTTGTTGATTGTTTATCAGTCGGAGCCGCTCGATTCGATCGGAACTCGATTCCCCGGCCGTCTTGTTACCGAGGCCGACGATTTCTGTCTTGAGACTCTCCTGATCCCCAGTCAGCGCGGTCACGTCCGCCGCAGCCAACTGCCCAGCCTGCGCCACCAGTTGCTTCCGGTTGCGCAGAGATCGCCACGTTACCAGCTGCTGCGCGAGCGTTTTGTACTGCTCGGCCGAGGCGACGGCAGTTTGCCCATCGTCGTTGGAAGCGTTGTCCCGGTACAGCTTCATCGCGGCTTGGCGTGCCGCGAGTTCCTGCTGGAGCTTGACTCGCTGATCTCCGCTTTCGCGGGCGAAATCTTCGATGGAATCGGCCAGCTCGCTTTGGTCCAGACCAAGTTGCGCCTTGGCAATCTCCAAGTCGCTGTCGTTGGAAACCGCGCCTGACTTTGCGACGGCGCCTGCGCTGAGTGCGTCCACCCGAGCCTGATCGTTCTTGATCGTTTCCTGCAGTTCGGTAACCCTCTTCTGCAAGGCCAGTGCTCTAGCGCTCAGATTTGGCTTCGCAAGACTGGCCTGCCTCAGGGACTGCGAGAACGCCTGGTCGACCTCGTGATCCGCAAGGCGCTCGGCGTCACGGGCGAGTTCCTTTTCCTCCGCCGACTGTGCCAAGGCGGCCAGAGTTGCCGCTGTCTGCCAGGGCCGTTGATCCACCACCCCGCGCGGCACATAGGCTCCTGTCCAATCGCCCTTCCTGGCTTGCAGGAACGGAAGATATTCCATCACCCCGCGAGTCATGAACGCACCCGCCAGAGTGACAGCGAGCACAACCAGAATGATCAGCACGAGCACCAGGCGGGTCCGATTCATACGCACACCTTTCGACGAAACCTCTGGTTGACTGTATCGCAAACCGCGAACTCACTGCAGCTGTCAAGTCCTCGTCGGGTCTCAAACCAGCGTGTCGATGGTGAGATATTCTGGACCGTGAACTTTCGAGACCGCAACCGGAGCCTGTCGTGCCGTGATCAACGCGGTGGCGTGGTGTCGATGCAACTATCTGTTTCATGAGGCGCAACAGTTTCCGTGATGCATTCAGATCCTCGTCACTACGTAGTCGAACACACGGCCATCCGTGGGGATGAATGGGAGCGAGCGTGCGTATAGAAATCGGACGGGTAGAGGCGATCTTCCGCTATCCCGTGAAGTCCATGCGCGGCGAGGAACTCGGGGCCGCGAACCTCGGCTGGCACGGGATCGAGGGCGATCGACGCCTTGCATTCCGGCGGGTGGATGATCGCAGCGGTCTCCCGTGGCTCACAGCCAGCAAGCTTCCCGACCTGGTGCTGTTTTCTCCTCGCCGTGGCGAGGAAGGCGGCGAGGCAGACCTTCCAACGCATGTTCGAACTCCGGATGGCGCGGACCTCCCTATCTTTGGCGATGACTTGGCCAGCGAAATTGGGCGTCGGTACGGCGCTCCCGTGCAGATGATGCAGATGAAGAATGGCATCTTCGACGATGCGTGCGTCTCAGTAATCGCCACCGAAACTGTGCGCGAAATCGGGCGGCTCGCAGGCCAGAGTCTCGACGTACGACGATTTCGCCCGAATGTTGTCGTTCGTTTACTGCGGGGGTCTCCTTTCCAGGAGGACGAGTGGCTAGGAGGCATGCTCTCGTTCGGTGAAGAAGAAGCTGCCCCCACGATCGCCGTCACGATGCACGATGTCCGCTGCTCGATGGTGAACCTTGATCCCGACTCGGCCAATCCGGCGCCTGAAGTGCTGAAGGCGATCGTCCGAGCGAATCAGAACAACGCGGGAATCTACGGTACGGTCACCCGCACAGGACGACTCGTAGTAGGACAAGCAATTTTTCTCTCCACAGCTCCTACATCCCATACGGCGATTTCGTCTTGACAGCACAAGGTTGTTAATTGATTCTCCTTGAAGCGAAGGATCAAACTATGCCGCGCAAAAGTTCTGCCCGTCCCAGTGGTGCTGTCGTCTCAGAGGGCGTCGATAACAAACTCAAGACTTACGGAGCCGCGGCAATCGCGGCGGGAGTCAGCGTATTGTCATTGGGCGCTCCTGCCGAGGCCAACGTAGTGATCACTCGGAAGACGATCCCGATTCCCGTCGGGGAAGCAGTTTCCATTGACTTGAATCACGACGGCATCACCGATTTCCAGTTCAACCTGGCATCGACATTCCCCGCCTGTACGGGGCACGCCAGTCTTGTGACGATGCAGCGAGCCGGCGACGCAGTCATTGGCGGTCCGATCGGAACCCTCGCTGGCCCTTACGCTTCAGCCCTGGTGAAAGGGGCAAAGATCGGTCCATCCGCGCACTTCGCCGGAGCGGGAGGCTTCGCGCACATTGAGAGCTCTTTTTTCGAGTACTGCTCAGGGTCAGACTCTCAGAGACTCGGAGGGCATTGGGGTGGCAATGCAACCAACCGCTATCTTGGCGTGAAATTTCTGATACGCGGCAAGACGCACTACGGGTGGATTCGATTAACCGTGAATTTCCCCTCTCAATTCGGAGCTCCACGCACTGCCACCATCACGGGTTACGCGTACGAGACAGTCGCCAACAAACGGATTACTGCGGGCAGTACTTCGGACGCGGCGACTAGGAGTGAGATGCAACAAGACTCAAAGTCTCGCCAGCCTTCTCTCGGTATGCTCGCGCGGGGCGCAGAAAGCGTTCCTTTCTGGCGGCGGTAAGGGAATCGCTATTTGGGGTTCTCCTCATGTGCGCGAATCGTGCGTACGCCGTGACTTGCGCTGCTAATTGCTTTGAAGATCCGAAGCGTCTGTAACTTTGGCCAGGTACTGCACGATCGCAGTCCACGGAGTGACCGTCGCATGCATTCCAAAGAAGCGGTCTACCGAGAGATGCTCACGTTGGACAGCATCACTCAACTCTCGCAGATACTCGGGCCAGAAAAATGATCCGTCTCCGAGCGGTTGCACCAGATCGCTGGAATAGAGGAGATGGAATTCTGGAAGATAGAGCATCAACATACGCGCACCACTGGCATTTCGAATGGGATAGATCTCGATACGGTTCGGTCCCGCGCCGATCGTCGTCTTTTGGGAGACCCAGTGAAACTTCGCAGGCTTTGACGCCTTCGCCAGCGTGTCTGGGTGTTGAGTAAAGGGTGCGTCCACCAAACGAGTAAGCACAGGCTGGTTCAAGTCGGTCGCGTAGATCGGAGTTCCATCCGCCACCACTTCGCGGATTCCGGCAAAGTGTGCCCAGGCATCGGAGGTGGTGATCACCGCTTTGATCGGCACATTGGGATAGCGCTTCGCCGCCTCAGCGAAGAGCGTTTTTGTGTGCTCGGAGCTGACCGGTGCTTCGATGATAACGAGACCGTCGGACTGCTGGACGATCGCACATTTGAAGGCTCCGGCGAATTGAACCATGGAATCATTGCCTTCGATCAAGGGCACCGGATTGCCGAGAGCTTGCGTCTTGACATTCTGATCGCGGCCTCCCTGGACGGCTGCCTTCACTTCCGTCGCGATCGCAAACGCATCCGGCGGGATCTGTGGATTCACCGCGATTTTCAGGATGGTGAGTGAGTGGTAGGGCTGATTATTGCGTTCGTGATCCCGTTGCAGCGGGAGACGCAAGCCACTCGGCAGCAATGTGTAGAGGCTGAATACAGAGCGATTGCTTACATCTCCCCAAACTCGCCAGAACATTGAATGCGGGTAGGAACTCGTCCACTCCACGGAGCCTGGAAGACCGGTGTAAGCGCTCAGATACAAGCGCGTCGGCATAGTGTGGTAAGTGAACGAAACCACGTGATAAGGCTCGCCTTGCATGATTGCGTCTGGTTGAACGGCTAAATCGCCCGCTTCAAGTGCGTGCTGGACAATCTGCTCAGGCGCAAACGCGAGCGACTCGAGGGAGTCGTCCGGCTCTCCGAGGTAAATGGACGCGGGAGAAAGCTTGGCGCCATTGGCGACCTGGGCGAATCCCTCCGCAACGGTGAGCGTTGATTTGTCCGCTTCTGATCCGCCTACCTGCCAGTGTTCCTTTTCGCGGCGCACGCTTGCATGTTTGTAGTCGCGGAGCTCGACGTCATTTTCGTAAGTCACGATCCACGGGCCAGCCGGTCGTTCCGATTCATCCAGCATGTAGGAGTGTCCGTGATATTCGATGCGCAGGCCCTTTACGCCGCGAAGAAGGTCGAGCCCTCCCATAGCCTCAGCCGCGTGCAGCACGTACGATTTGGCAGGGCTTGGTGAAACGGCTTGTCCGTTCAAGGAGCCGGACACGGCGCACAAGAGCAATCCGACAAAGCATGTCTTTCTCATTCGTAACTCCGGGATCTCTTTCGGGGCTTCACACCGGCAAACAGGCGTATAGACGATGGAGACTGGATTTGGGTAGGAAACACTGTGTAAACATTTTGTATTGTGAGAGGGTGCTCATCGGCATTGCATCAACGCGAGGCATCTGGCGTGCCCTAACGAGTCAAGCATGCTGAGTAAGTTCAGCATTGAAATCGAAAACCGCGAAGGCTAAATCGGCATCGAACCACAAACGCTAAAACATTAAGGAGTGGATCTATGCTCGATAAAAGCAAAGCATTCAGCAGTTTTTCGGTGAATGACATCCAGAAGGCAAAGGACTTTTACGGCAAAACGCTAGGCCTCGAAGTTTCAGGTGGTCCGGAGGGCACTCTCGTCGTGCCTCTTTCCGGCGACACCAAGGCGCTGATGTACCCGAAACCCAATCACCAGCCTGCCACTTTCACCGTGCTGAACTTCCCTGTGAAGAGCGTGGAAAAGGCAGTCGATGAGTTGAGCGGACGCGGCGTGCGATTCGAAGTCTATAACGAACCGAACTTGAAAACGGACGCGCGCGGAATTTCTCGCGGCAACGGACCGACCATCGCGTGGTTCAAGGATCCGGCGGGAAATATTTTGTCAGTGCTGGAAGTAGCTTAGCTTTGCTTCCACGCTAGGAAACTTACGTGGAGTAGTAGTCACGAGTGCCCGCTATCCGAATGGATTGCGGGCACCGCTTTTTGTAAAGCGCCGATTCAACTGCCAGACGAGACTTTTCAATCGTCCAAGAATGTTCCCGTTCCAATCCACAAACGCGCCAGCGCCTTCAAATTCTTCTTGTAAGTACGCGTCACGGTGTACTCCTTCGAATTGCGGAGACTGAGCACATACTCTCCCGTTGCGCATGGCCGTATCTCTTGCACGAAAGAAGAATTCACGAGCAGCGACCGATGAATTCGGACAAATCCGCACGGCTTGAGCTTTTCGGCCACAGTGGAGATGGATTCTCGAAGTAAATCGGATCCGCTTCCTCTCTCGAGTAGAACGTAGTTGCCCTCAGCCTTAACCACGGCGACATCCTGCGGATCAATAAAAAGAATTCTGCCATTGCTCTTTATCCCGAGTTTCGGCCGATGGGGTTGGACTAGTGCCTGCAGCTGCGGCGCTAGCTGGATCAGCTTCGCAGTTCGTTCATTTTCCGTACGCTTCGAAGCAAACTCAAGGGACTGATTGACGCGCTGATGGGAGAAGGGTTTCAGTATGTAGTCGACTGCATGCTTCTCGAAGGCACTTACGGCGTGCTGCGCATAGGCTGTCACGAAAACAACCGAAGGCAACGGCTTATCAACACGCTGCATGAGATCGATCAAATCCAGGCCCGAGAGCTCAGGCATGTTGATGTCAAGCAGCATCACATCATAAGTGCTTTTGGCCAGCCAGTCCTGCGCTTCGATCGCATCGCTCGCAGCGTCGAAGTGCTCGACATCGGGATTTGCAGTCAGGATGTTTGCCAGGGCAGTCCGCGCTAAAGGTTCGTCATCGACGACGAGAACTCGCATACCGTCTCCTTTACGGACCCGGGATTCTTGCTGCCCTGTGCTCTTTCAAACTGGGAATGAAACGCCGGTAGGGACAGAGTCACTACGGCCGTGCGATTGGCCAACATCTCAAACTTTAAACTAGCATCGCCCGAATAGAGATATTTCAACCGGGCTTCGGCGTTGCGCAGGCCGACTCCCGTTCCATTTACGCTGTTTCCCCAAACGCTATTGCGAACGTAAATGTTCAGAACGCCGGCTGAAATGATCGACTCGATTTCGATCCAGCCTCCTTCGCGTGCCGACGCAATCCCGTGGCGAATCGCATTTTCTACCAGCGGCTGAAGCATCATCTGCGGCACAAGCAGCGTGCGCGCTTGCGGAGCAACGAGCCAGCGGATTGTCAGCCGCTCTCCGAAGCGCATCTTCTCCAGGTCGAGATAGTCCTTCGCGAATGCCAACTCTTCCTGGAAGGAAATCAGGTCGGAGGTGCTGCGGTCCAGCGACGTACGGAGAAGGTTCGACAACTTGATGATCATGGCCTGGGCATTCGAGGGATCGTTGCTGACCAGCGTGGCGATGCCATGAAGCGTGTTGAAGAGAAAATGCGGATGCAGTTGCATCTTAAGCGCCTGCAACTCGCTGGCAGCCAAAGCTTGCTGGTATTCATAGTGATCGCGCTCTTGCCGGCGTAAACGCTTCAGGTATTCGTAGGCATGGGCTGCGACAACGATTGCAACATAGATGAAGATTTCGTCGGCGAACCCTCCACGAAGCATCTCCTTCCAGTATTGAAAGGAACGTGCCAGGTATAAATGCCGAGCGCTGTCGTAGGGGCGAACCAGTAACCAAATGATGCTGGTGTGGAGAAATACGAATGGGATTGCTCCCATGCTCCAGAGCAGCACGTAGCGCGGACGGTTTGTCGATCCGCCCAGAAAGTTGGCCACCAAATAAAAGATGGGGGGCGTCCAGAACGCCAACGCGAAGCCGCGCAAAGCGATCTCGAAGATCAAATCAACCAACCACGTCCAGGGATGCAGTTGATCGAAAGGCTTGTACTGCAGGCCCATGAGCAGGGCAAATCCACACCAGAATGCAATCGACAACGCGTAGGCGCGGGCGATTGCCTGCAGCGACGGCAATTTCATGGTGGCCATTCTACGTCCGCTCGATGAAGCGCGACTACAGTCTGATTCGAACGTACAAATTTTGCGGTCGAGGTTACAGTTCTTGCCAACCAGTAACCGATCACCGCTCTTGCGAGGCTATTTCGGATTGCGAATCTTACCGGGCGCGCTATTGCAACGCGACTGCACCGTTACAGTTTTCCGTATACGTAAGAAATTACTTCATATCTGGAATGGGAAATGTGATGTTGATCCGATTCACTCAGGAGGAGAGTGAACCAGGTTTCCGTTGCTCCGTGACTTGTCCGCGTAGAGTCACGATCAAATTCCGCACGTTCGTATTTTTTGAGCCAATTACACCTTCGAACCCGTCTGCTGGCAGTGCGAGTGCAGATGGCGTGACAGAGGCAAGACAATGTCACATCGGGTCCGACATTGTGTGGAGTGTCCAAGGTGCCACACGTGGTACGTAATCGGCTTCAGTCCCTATCGGAACGGAGCCCATATCGTGCGTACCGGAGAAGGCATCGGAGAGCAATACACACTTTATTGTCTGTGCGAAGCCGCCGCCGTTCCGAATCGCTGGCGATGGCGTGAGGTGAAGGCGTGCGAGGTTTCTAAAGCGGCGCACCACCGTGGCTACGGTTCCCACGACGAAATTCGGCCGCTTACCCGTCGACTCGGTGGTGAATCATGGTTGGACATTCACCGCATCAATGTTCGTCCCGGTCAACGTTGAGGAAACCTCCGCGGAAAGACTCTTTTTTATGTCACAGCCTGGAGCGCCTCATCGATGGTAGGACGGCTCACGGCAGAAGACCGTAAACGATCACGAAGTTGTTCGAGGGCACATAAACCCGACCATTGGCAATCGTCGGATTGACGCGGATGATCGGCCGGGTCGAGACCCCGTCACGCGCAGAGTTCTGGTTTGTGTCGTAATACTCCTCGGTTAGATCGTTGGCGTTAAAGGCCCAGAGCGTCGGTATCGTCGTGTCGTACTGCAGCATCCACACAATGCCGTTACTGGTCCCGTTTGCCGAGATCATTGCGGCAGGGCCTCGCATGCTGACGTTACCAGTGGAAGACGCAGTAGTAGGCAGTAGCCCGTTATTCAAGGTGAACATCTTCGGGAAGTCATTCTGTCCAAAAATGTAAACATTGCCGTTGAAGTAGCTGGGAGTGTTCCAGATGCCGTTTGACAATCCTCCTTCTACAGATGGCTTGATCGCGCCCACAATATATTGGACGATATTGTCGCTGCTCGTCTGGTAGCCTCCCAGGTTGTCCCGATCCATCACGTAAATTGTTCCTTCTTTGCCCCCGCCGATCATGAGGTGCGGATGACTGCCCGGCTGGTCCGGCAACAGCAAGATCCCGCCCGAGGAAACGTCCCAGTCATTCTTATTGAGAGTTACATAGTTGCTTGGGGTGTAGTAATCGGCGAGTACAAGGCTGCCGGCGTTCGGCGCCAACTTCAGCGCCGACTGGGCAAAATCGGTAACGTTATCGAAGGTTCCATTTCCGGTCAGTACGAAGATATTGCCATCCGTATCGGCCGCGAGTCCCCCACCCATCTGCCATATGCCGCCCAATCCGCCGTTTGGCGTGGAGTTGTAGACGTACTTCTGCTGCAGCGTTTGAGAATCGTAGCCGAGAATCCAGCCATGATAGGGCTGCGTGTCCTCGTTGGACGCCGTGCCCATGTACACAACGCTGTTTGTGTCCTGCGAGGACTTGGAAAGCAGCAAACCGGGCCTTGAGTTCTCCTTCTGAGGATCAAAGGACAGCACTCCATTCACGCTTCCTTCGCCTGTCCCGGGAACCGAGGCCTCGATGATGACGGGGCCCCCGAACTTCTCTTGACCAGTAGCAATGTCCAGGGCATGTAGCCGGTGGACATAGGTTCCGGTGCATGTATCTGTCGGATTCTCGAGAACTCGCGCTTCCACATACATCGTATTCGTGCTGGGATCGATGACCGGTGTGGGCGTAACGCCAATAATCCGCACGTTGGCGGTAACACATGATCCCGGCACGGGCACCACGGACGGAGGATTAACGAAGCTGGTTTGCCAGAGCGGACCAGACACAAGTCCGTCAGCGTCGTAAGCGTACACGGTGTCATTGGCGGTGGCGAAATAGACGACGTTGTGGTTACCCGTAGTCCCGTTTAAAGGAAGGGGCACGTATACGTTCGCCACGTAAAGAGGTTGTGTCTGTACTGTTCCGTCGACGGGGTAAGAGAACAATTTTCCAAAGGTATTGACGTTTACGTTCTGCGGA
Organism: uncultured Acidobacteriota bacterium; assembly: GCA_963801895.1. GTDB lineage: Bacteria > Acidobacteriota > Terriglobia > Terriglobales > Acidobacteriaceae > Sulfotelmatobacter. Next base: position 880,113 of record CAWDGM010000001.1, read on the forward strand.
GTCAACACGGTTTCCTGTAAGTTCTGCCCGGTACGGGAGTTGTCATTCTTATTCGTGTATACGCCAAACCCGGAGGAACTCGTGCTACAAGTCACCGTCACAGTCACGTTTGCATTGGCAGTTCCGCTGCTGTTACCTCCAAGCGAGCAGGTTTGACCGGAAGGTTGAGTCAGAACGGTTACGTTGTAAGAAGCGCCCGGGGAGATTTGCGTTGCGAACAGGAAGGTTCCGTTTGCAGTTATCGTCAGGTTGTCGGTGGCGTTGTCCTGCAGTACCAAGGTGCCGGTGAGACCGGAAACGGCGGCGCTAATGGTGAAGTTGCCGGACGTGGAAGCGCAAGTGACAGCGACTGCCACATTCGCGGTTGCCGTGCCGCTGCTGTTGCTGCCAAGCGTGCAGGTTTGACCGGAAGGCTGAGTCAGAACGGTTACGTTATACGCGCTGCCTGACGGAATTTGCGTTGCGAATGGGAAAGTTCCGTTAGTCGTTATCGTAAGGTTGTCGGCGGCATTGTCCTGCAGGACCAAGGTACCCGTCACGCCCGAAACAGCAGCGCTGATCGTGAAGTTTGCGGACGTGGAAGCACAGGTGACGGCAACAGCGACATTCGCGGTAGCAGTTCCGCTGCTGTTGCTGGCTAACGAACAAGTCTCGCCTGTGGGCTGCGTGAGAACTGTGACGTTGTAAGTAGCGCCACTGTTCACCGGAGTGGTGAAAGTGAAGGTGCCGCTCGCCGTGATCGAGAGATCGTTACCGCCGTTGTCCTCGAGCACCAACGTTCCGCCCGAGAGCCCCGAAACCGCGACGGAAATGGTGAAGGTAGGGGGCGGTGGGGTTTTTGCCGGGTCTGCGCCGCCACCGCAGGTTGATGTAGAGATCGCTGCAAGTACCACGAGTACGACGACGCATGACTTCAAATGGCGCTTCACTAATTTGGGTCCTTCACCGTCCGCACACAAAATCAGGCAATGGCCAGACAGCGCACGACTCTACGATAAGGATGAAAGCTCGTCAAGACGCAATAAATTGCAGCATCCAAGTCTCGGCCTGCACGATCTACGCGAATTCTCGCGTCCAGTCGGACTTACAGCGACTTAGAGCAACTCTGAGCCGAATAGGTATGAGCCTAAGTTGTTATTGTTGGCCTTGAAGTGCAAAAAAAAAGAAATCTAACAAGCTGTTATATGAGCAGATGCGTTATGCGGATTACATATCTTTACAAACATAGTGTTCATCGCGCCCTGAGCAAGCTGCACACTCGGCGCACCATTAAGCACGACCGAACTCTGCCAAAAATTGTTTAGAGGCCTTGAGGAAGATTTGGTGCCGGGAGGGGGAGTCGAACCCCCAAGACCCGAAGGTCGGCGGATTTTGAGTCCGCTGCGTCTGCCAGTTCCGCCATCCCGGCTTGGGAAGGCGTCTTTATTGTACGGCACGTTGCCGATTGTGAAAACTTGTCAGGCCGGCTGTGGGTTTGCTACCGGAACCGCGATCATGGGCAGCTCCACTCTAAAGCTCGAGCCTTCGCCCGGACTGCTTTCCACACCGATCGATCCGTGATGCTGGACTACGATCCATTCTGCGATGGAGAGACCAAGTCCCGCGCCTCCCTGCGCGCGGGTACGCGCCTTGTCAATGCGATAGAAACGCTCAAATATTTTTGGGTGCTCATCTTTCGCGATGCCAATTCCTGTGTCCTGCACGGTGACGATCAACTTGTCGCCGCGCGACTCAAGCGAAACGGTCACGGAACCGTGAGCCGGAGTGTATTTGATGGCGTTATCGAGAAGTATGTCGGTGAGCCTGCGCAGCAACGTCTCGTCGCCTGAGACGAAGCCGTACTGGTCGTCGATTTTGGACGAAAGGTGTAGGCCGCGAATCGCTGCTACCTGTTGCCATCCCTCAACGATGCGTTTCAAAAGAGGGCGGAGATCGACAGGCTTCAACTCAAGAATCTCGCGTCCGGAATCAGCCCGCGCTAATGACAGCAGCTGTTCGATCAGCCCGGTGGTTCGTTCCGCCTCAAGCAGAATGTGGCGCAGAGATTCCTTGTATTCGGCTTCTCCGCGCGAGCGGCGCAGCGCCAGCTCGGCTTCGGTGCGAATGAGAGAGACGGGCGTGCGCAGTTCATGCGAGGCATCGGCAGTGAACTCGGTAATACGGTGAAATGCAGCTTCAATGCGGTCGAGCATTTCGTTGAGCGTGTCCGAAAGGCGCGCCAGTTCGTCACCCGTATCGAGTTTCTGGAGCCGCAGACTGAGATTCGTTCCGCTCACTTCGCGCGCGGTCCGCACAAGTTCGTCCACGGGAGAAAGCGCCTTGCGGCTCATCCAGTAACCCACGCCGGCTGCCACGATCAGCAACCCGGGAGCGAACATGAGCAGGTACCGCCGAAACAGCTGAAGGGTATCGACAGCATCGTCGGCGGGAATTCCCATCTCCACCGTGAATACGCGCCCGTTCACCGTAAGTTTCTGGAAGAGAAATCGAAATGGACGATTGTCGATGCGGCGGCTTTCAGAGTCCGGTCGCTTCACCTGCTCCGCCGGAATCAGGAGCGAGTCCAGACCTTGCAGCGAGTTTGAGTGGTAAAGAGATTCTCCATCGCTGTCGTAAAGCGCGAAATAGTCGCCGGGGTGCTGGATGGAATAGGTTTCATTAACAGCTTGCCGCAGCTTCGCCGTTTCCACGTCTGCCGGTTGGGCCGCCAGGAAGTTTTTTAGATCGTCCACTTGACTCTCGAGTGAATCGTCGACCAGGTCATATAAATTGTGGCGCAGAATCAGGTACATCCCGCCTGCAAAGATGATCTCTCCGAGGACAAATATCGCGAGATACCAGAGCGTGAGACGAAATCCGATCGAGAGCTTCTTCATGTCTGGCTACCCGAACGAATCACGTACCCGATACCGCGCACGGTGTGAATGAGCTTCGTGCGTCCGGGTGGATCGATTTTATTTCGCAGCAGATGCATGAAGGCGTCGAGCGTATTCTCCTCGATGTCGCGGTCAAATCCCCACACCGACTCGATCAGGGAGCGTCTGGAAACGACTTTCCCGGCACGATACATCAGCCGTTCCAGGAGGTTGTATTCGGTGCGAGTCAGCGTGACGGGCTGGTCAGCACGCTTCACTTCCCTGCTTGCTGGATTGAAAACCAGGTCCGCGATCTTCAGAGTCGTTTGCTCCGGTGGGAGGGCGCGCCGCTTAATCGCGCGTAAACGAGCGATCAGTTCGCTGAAGGAGAACGGCTTTGTCATGTAATCGTCCGCCCCCAGGTCGAGACCGCGGATGATGTCGGGCACGGCGTCGCGCGCCGTCAGCATTAAAATTGGCGTTCGAACTTTCCCTTCCCGCAGGCGTTTGGCAAGCTCGAATCCGCTCAACTTGGGCATCATGACGTCGAGAATGATGACGTCGAACTCATAGGAGCGGGCAAGAGCCAGGCCCTCAGCCCCGTCGGAGGCGCAAGTCGCGATGTGTCCTTCCTCCGTCAGACCCTTCCGCAACAGGGCGGCCATTCGTGCTTCGTCCTCGACTATCAGAAGATTCATGGCGGTTGCTGGTTTCAGATGCCCCTTCACAGGATAATAGAACGCCAGTTCGGAACGAGGAAATCTTCCAGCTATGACTTCGCGTCGTTTAGCTCTTCTTGTGCTTGTGTTGGCCATCGCCGCGGGCGCGGTCGTTCTTGCTCTTCATGGGAGTCGGAAAACGCCGGTCGAGGCAGTCCATCTGGATGCCGGGCTGAAGGGACCATTCAACTTCGTCGCTTACGGGGATGCCCGCTTCCACGACCCGGCGGACACAGCGGCGGCGAACGCAACCGTCCGTGTGGCTCTTGTGCAGGCGATCGCGGACGTGAATCCGGCCTTCGTCTGCTTCTCGGGAGATCTCGTGTTCAACGGTTTCGACGAAAACGACTGGAAGATCTGGGACAGTGAGACGAGCCCGTGGCGAGAAAAGAAGATTCCTGTCTATCCGTCCCTGGGTAATCATGAGTTTCGCGGCAATCTGCGAACCGCGATGGGAAACTATTTCAAGCGCTTTCCCGATCTAAAGGGTAGCCACTACTACTCCGTGCGAGCGGCGAATACCTTGCTCCTGGCGCTAGACAGCTCTCAAGAAGAGGTGATTGGTCCGCAGGGAGAGTGGCTTATCAAGCAACTCGATCAAGTTCCATCCGATGTGAATTTCGTGTTCCTGATGCTGCACCACCCTCTCTACACGAGTTCATCGGAGTCGGGGCAGTTTCCCGGAGGGCATCCGGCGCGCTCGTGGGAACAAGCGCTGGCAAAATTGCTTGAGGATCGGCAGGCGCACGCGCCCTATCGCATCGCAGTTTTCTCCGGACACGTGCACAACTACGAACGCCATGAACATGGAGGTGTGACTTACTTCGTTTCAGGCGGAGGCGGGGCCCGTCCGGTTCTCATCCCGCGGGCGAAAAGCGACCTGTACCAAAGCTCGGAGGTAAATTTTCACTATCTCTTTGTTCAGGTGAACGGTCAAAGGTCGACGATTACGATGAACCGTGTAGACATGTCGAGCGGCAAAGCGGTGTGGATGCAACCTGACAAGGTAACGATTGCCGCGCCGGGAGCGGCGGCTGCTGCCGGAGCCGGCGGACCTTAACCTGCCTCCGCTTTTTTGCGAGCGGTGGAGCAGGAATTCTTGCTCCACGAGACGCCCAAAGCGTGCAAGATCATCCGATCAGCAATGCTGAGCGATTCGGGGTCTGCGACTACACGGAAAGCATACTGGACCATCGGGTTGCGCGTGATGCACCAACGCTCGTGACGGACGATCCCGGAACAGTGCTCGCACGCTGATTCGTTGTTGTACTGATTGCTGTGAAACCAGGCGGCTGCGGAATTGGAAAACAAGACGCACCTCCACATCGACTTCGAACCAATTCCCCGCGCCTGGCGGTCAGCCCGGTGGAACTGCGATGAGTGAAGATTATTCGCAGGATGGAAGCCGCTCCATTCTGAGAGTCACGCTGGTATGTGATTCAGGTCACGTTCGGAACAAATCGGCGGGTAGAGGAGACGCCGGAACGACACATCCGGCATTCAATTCCTGGTCATCGGCCGGTTGGGATTTGGACTCGTTTCGTTTATCCTGACAGGTTCCCTTAAGCTGGCTGAAGCAGACCGCTCATCCCGTCCTTATTCAGCGTCGCTAACAATCACAATGAAGAGCCCTGTATGAAAACTGGCATTATTGGACTGCCTCAGGTAGGCAAGACATCGTTGTTCCGCATATTGACCAAGGCGCATTTGTCGGCGCAGGCGCACAGCAATCCGAGAGAGGCTCACGTCGGAGTCGCCAAAGTTCCTGACGACCGGCTCGATCGCCTAGCAGCGCTCTACAGTCCGAAGAAACTCACCCACACCTCGGTGGATTACGTGGACGTGGGGGCGATTGGGCAGGATGCTCTGAAAGAGTCTGCTTACATCGGACACCTTCGACAAGTTGATGCACTCGCCCACGTGGTACGCGTGTTTGACGATCCCGCGATCCCGCATGTAGGGACCATCGATCCGCTACGCGACATCAAGAACGTAGAGTTCGACCTCATGGTGAGCGATCTAGGACAGATCGAAAAGCGTCTTGAACGACTGGAGAAAGATCTCAAGAAAATGAAAACGCCCGAACTCGAAAAAGAGTTCGAGCTACTCAAGCGGGCGAATGCGCATCTCGGATCGGAAAAGCCCTTGCGCGAGATGGAAATGTCTCCTGAAGACAAGAAGCGCTTGCGCGGGTTCATGTTCCTGAGCGAAAAGCCGATTTTTTACGTGCTTAACATCGGTGAGTCGACCGAACTTGGTAAAGAGCTCGACGAAGCGGTTGCTAAGTATAAGCTGACGGAGATCGCAGCACGTCCGAATGCGGAGGCCACCGCCATCTGCGGCAAGGTCGAGGCCGAGCTGTCGGAGATGAGCGATGCAGATGCAGCGGAATTTCTTTCCAGCTACGGGCTTAACGAGAGCGGCCTGGTTCGTCTAATCCGAACCACCTATAAGCTCCTTGGCTTGATCTCATTCTTCACTGCTGGTGAAGACGAGTGCCGGGCGTGGCAGATTCCAGCGAACACGCGCGCGCAGGAAGCTGCGGGCGCGATTCACTCCGATCTGGAGAAACACTTCATCCGCGCCGAAACGATTCGTTGGGATCAATTGCTGGAGGCGGGATCGGAAGCCAATGCGCGCGCCAAGGGCACGCTCCGACTCGAAGGTAAGGACTACATCGTGCAAGATGGCGACGTGATGCACATACGGCACAGTGGTTAAGTCCCAGCGCCTTCGCACGTACGGGAGAGGAACTGGGAACTGCTATGATCCCGAACCAAATGCATCCCATTGAAACCAGCCTTGTCCTGGGCTTGACCGCTGCGGCCGCCAACATATTCGGCGGCGCGATCATCGTGCAGCGGCATTGGGAGCGCCGATATCTTCGCTACTTCGTAGCGCTGGGCGCGGGCTTCATGCTTGCGACTGCCTTGATGGAGATGGTCCCTGAGAGTATCGAACGGCGCGGACGAACTGGGGCCTTGCTCGTCTTGGTGGGATATCTGATCATCCACTTCTTCGAGCATACCGTTACTCCTCACTTTCACTTCGGCGAAGAGACGCATCATGACGAGTTCACTCACAGCCACAGAAGCTACTCGGTACTGCTGGGGCTGATCATTCACACGTTCTTCGATGGGATCGCCATCGCGTCAGGATTTCTGGTATCGAACGTCTTGGGATGGCTGATCTTCCTGGCTATCTTTCTGCACAAAATTCCCGAGGGCTTCACAGTGAGTTCGGTGATGCTGGCAAGTGGACAAAGCCGCGGGATTGCCTGGGGCGCGTCCGTGGTCTTGGGAGGCTCGACGCTGGCCGGCGTCTTAACAATGGCGCTCTTCCGCCATCACGTCGGTGCTGGATTGCCGCTGGCCGCTGGCGTCACGATCTATGTAGCCGCCTCTGATCTAGTTCCCGAAGTAAATAAAGAACCGGCGATGAAAATGGCCTTATTAGTTTTCGTGGGGGCCGCCCTCTTCTTCGTCCTCGACCGGCTCCTGCACGTCGTGTGAGAGCGATCTCTTTCCATCGCCAGTCTGTTCTTAGTCGACAGTGTGCTTGGCGGTATAGCCTTCCCGAGCTACAACATCGATCTTGACGTCTTTTCCCTTCTGATCTTTCACCTTGAGCGGGCCGCCATCCGGCGCAACGACCTGCACCTTCAGCTTGCGGTAAGTTCCGTCGAGCTTTGTGTTGCTGGGTGCGTAAGAAACGGTGTACTGATTTCGGATGTCGTTCGAGATGTCACCGAACAACTCTGGCAGTTCGCCCTCGAAACGTGGGAAGTATGCGCGGCCTCCGGTCATCGCCGCGAATGTACGCATCTCGTTGTCGCCCTGCAGGTAGTCCATATGGCCTACCGGGATGCCCATGCCGTGCGCATTGCGGCAATTGCCGGGATGGGTCTCGCACCATTCCCGCACGATGAACCCGACGCTGATGGGAAAGATCGTGACATCTTTCGTGTCCTTGATCTTCTTCATGATCTTGTCGAGCGTCAGCTTGCTGAAAGTGTCGACGCCAGTGGTCACGAGGATCACATACTTTTTTCCTTCCACGCGATCAAGCCGGTCGAGTGTGTCATAGAGGGCATCGAACAGGTTGGTTTCGGCAAAACCGGGTATGCGAAGCTGGTTCAGCGCCCCATAGACGGCTCTCTTGTCCTGGGTGAAATCCACAAGGATGTGAGGCTGCATGTCGTAATACGCCACCGCGACCCAGTCCTCTTTCTTTAACGTGTTGGCGAACGCGTACGAGGCCTGCAGTGCCTGGATCATGAACACATAGTTCGTGGAGGCAAACTCCACCAGAAGCACGGCTGTGACGGGGGCCTGTGAGACGGCGAAATGGCTCACCTGTTGTGGGACGCCGTCCTCCAAAATGCGGAAGTTTTGCTGTTTCAATCCCGGCACGAACTGACCGTCCTTAGTTGTGACGAGGACATCGACATTGACCAGGGGGACGTTCACCTTCAAGGAATAATCCGGCATGTCGTCGACTTTTTTCGGGGTCGCCGGCGGTGGTGGCGGCGCTTCTTCCGCCTTCTTCTTCGGGATGGCGTAAGGACCGACGCTGTCGGTGGGCCCTCCGGCTTCGGCGGGAACCTCTTGTTTGGGCTTACCGTTGTCGGGAGACTGCGTGGTTCCTTGCGAAGGCGTCTGGGTCGCCGGCGCCTGGTTCTGGGCGAGTAGTGGAAGCGATCCGCAAACCAAAGTAATGCAAAGCAACAACGCGAAAACCGGTCGCGCAACGGGTCCGTTCACTCCCTTTAAATTCTTTGTTGTCCAACGATTAAACATGATGAACCCCGAAATCCGCATATGCTAGTATAGACGCAAGGATTTGCAATTGGGATGTTTGGCCCGTCCCAGAACTCTCCCACCTGGCAAGAATGTGTAGTTGTCCGGTCTAGTAGTAAACATTGAAAATTGGATCCGTTGGCGGGTCCTGTCGGGGCTTTACATGAGAAAAGTCTTTCTCGCGCTTCTCGTCCTAAGTGTATCTGTACTCTGCACGACCCTGAACGCCCAAACAACGCAGCCCACGATTCCCGTGAATCAGATTCACACGGGAATGCGCGGAGTCGCGTACACCGTTTTCGAAGGCGTCAAGCCCGAGTCAATGGACGTGGAAGTATTGGGCGTCATGCGCAACATGAACGGCCCTAAGGGCGACATTATTCTCGTGCGCCTGCATGGACAGAAGGTCGAGTATACCGGCGTTGTTGCCGGAATGAGCGGAAGCCCGGTCTATTTCAACGGCAAGCTAGCGGGTGCCATCGCATTCCGTATTGGCGAGTTCTCGAAGGAACCGATTGCGGGCGTTACTCCGATCGCCGACATGCTCGAGATCGACGCGCTTGATAAGTCTCCCGCCGAAGAAGCGTCCGCTACCAAGCCGGAGATCACGAACGCCGCTGGAAAAACGTCAGGCCCGGGAGTTACGGGAGCCCTTCCTGGCTCGGTTGCGGGCTTCGCACAATATCTGAAGCCCATAGAGTCGCCTCTGGTGTTCAATGGCTTCTCGGAAGAGGCCGTCCGCCAGTTCGCACCGCAGTTTGCCTCGGCCGGAGTCGTACCCGTAATGGGAGCAGGATCAGTCAGCGAAGACAAGCAGCCTGAACCGCTTGAGGCCGGATCTGCGGTAAGCGCGATCCTGGTGCGTGGGGACATGGACATCGCTGCCACCTGCACTGTGACCTACATAGATCCACAGAGATTGCTGGCCTGCGGACATCCGCTGCTTCAATTCGGCTCAGTCGACCTCCCGATGAACAAGGCGCAGGTACTCGCTACCCTGCCCTCGCCGCTAAACGCCTTCAAGATCGTAAACACGACCGAAAGAGCCGGCGTGTTCGTTCAGGATCGCCACACCGGCATCCTCGGCGTTTTCAACAAGCAGCCAGATATGATTCCCGTGACCCTGACGATTCATGGGGGAGGCGCGGCGAAAGAGTTCCACTACGAGGTTCTGAATAATCCCCGCTTGAGTCCGGTTGCGATCATGGCAACGGTGTTCAACGCTCTGCATGGCGTAAACGAATACGGGGAGGAAATCACTTATCGCCTGAACGGCAGCATTAATGTGAAAGGCTTCCCGGAAGTCGGCCTGCGCAATATGTTCGTACCGGCGGAGAACGGACAACCGGCAGCCATGGCGGCAGCCATGTCGCTGGGCGAGCGCTTCGGGAAGATTTACGACAATCCTTACAATGCTCCGGCGGTGAATAGCGTCAAGCTCGATTTCGACTTGGTCCGTGAACGGCGTTGGGCGCGTCTCGAGAGTGCCCGCACGGATGTGTCCGAGGCTCGGCCCGGAGATGAGATCTTTGTTGAGACCGTGCTGGCTCCCTACCGCGGCGAGCGCGTGGTGCGCCAGATTCCGGTCAAGATTCCGACATCAGCCAGTAAGGGCACATTGCGAATCCTGGTCAGCGACGGCGAAACTCTTGATCGCGTGAATCGCACCAATCCTGCTTTCGGACGCAAGCTAGATCTTGCTTCTACGATTGCGCTGCTCAATAAGGAGCACTCCAACAATCACCTTTATGTGTCGCTGCTCGAAGCCGATCCTGAGGCCCGGGTCGCGGATAAAGTTATGCCCACGCTGCCCATCAGCGTCATGAACGTGATGGACGGCATGCGTGGAAATCAGGAGATGATTGTCAGCGGAGAGTCGAACGTCGATGAAACCGCGACGCCATCGTTGGATTACGTCGTCAGCGGGGCGCAGTTGCTGACTGTGACTATAAAGTAGCGTAAGGATTTCAGTGTCCCCACTCTGCGGAGTGGGGACTTTTTATTTTGCGGCTAATCCTCGTCCTCTCCCATCTGCATGCTCAGATAGCGCTCGTAGCCCACTTCCTTGATCAGGTGCATCTGGGCTTCGAGAAAGTCGACGTGATCTTCTTCGTCTTTCAGTAGCTCCACGAGGAGATCGCGCGAACCGTTGTCGCCTTCCTTCGTGGCAATCGCGATGGCGTCGTTATACTGCTTGACAGCCCCGACTTCCAGCGCCAGGTCGCTCTCAAGCATGCCTTTGACGCTGCCGCCGACCTTCAACTCCAGCGGCATCATCGACGGGGTGCCGTCGAGGAATAAAATTCGCTCCATCAGTTTCTCGGCATGCTTCATCTCGCCGATCGATTGCTTCTTGATGTAGTCCGAGAGTTTGTTGTAGCCCCAGTTCTCGCACATCTCGGCGTGGAGAAAATATTGGTTGATTGCGGTCAACTCTTCCTTAAGCGCTTTATTCAGCTCGTCTAGAACCTTCGCATTGCCTTTCATCTCTGCTCCTGGATATCGCCATAAGATAACTGCCTGACAGAAGAACGAATAAACATACGCCCATCCTCCTCAACAGTGAACCAGACTCTGGTACTACTTTGGCTAGTTTTACAAAGCGGCCTCGATGGTCTTCAACAAAGCCGCACGCGTGAACGGTTTTTCCAGTAATCGAATACTGCCATCCAATCCCTGATTTGCAACCAATTCGCCGGTGTAACCCGACATGTATACGACTTTCATCGACGGATATGCATCGATCAGCTTCAGCACCAACTCAGGGCCAGTCATACCTTTCATGACTACATCGGTCAAGGTGAGATCGACGCGCACGCCGCTCGATGCGATCGCTTCGAGCGCCGAGTTGCCGTCGTGGGCTTCAATTACGCTATAGCCATGCTCTTCGAGCATCTTCCGGGTCAGGCGGCGCATGATGACATCATCTTCGGCAAGCAGGATGGTCCTCCCCTCGCGTTTCGGAGGCAATAGATCTTCCTGATTTTCTTCTTCGCCCTCCAACCTCTTCTCCGCACTGGGAAGATATATCTTAAACGTCGTGCCGTGACCCAACTCGCTATAGACCCAGATGTGTCCGCCGCTCTGCTTGACGATGCCGTACACGGTGGCCAATCCCAACCCTGTTCCTTTCCCCACTTCTTTCGTCGTGAAGAATGGCTCAAAGACACGCGATCGAGTCGCTTCATCCATCCCAATGCCGTTATCGCTGATCGCCAGCATAGCGTAACGGCCCGCCGCCATCGAGGGATGCTCATGGGCGAATGCTTCATCGAAGTCCAGCACCGCCGTTTCAATAATCAGCTTGCCGCCCCGTGGCATGGCATCGCGCGCATTGACCGCGAGATTCACAATGATCTGATCCAGGTGACCCGGATCCGCTTCCACCACCGCCGTCTCGGAGCGGGGTGCCAGCACGACCTCGACGTCGTCGCCCATGAGCGGGCGCAGCAACTTGCTCATCTCGCGCAAGCGTTCGTTCAGATCGAGCAGTTGCGCCTGCGCCGGATGGCGCCGGCTGAAAGCCAGTAACTGGCGAGTCAGCGATGCACCCCTCTTCGAGGCCTCGCGGATATTGTCGATATACTCCAAACCGCTAGCCTTCACATGGTTTCGCAGAAGCTCTGAACATGCCGTGACGATGCCCAGCAGGTTGTTGAAGTCGTGTGCAACGCCTCCGGCCAGTCGGCCAACTGCCTCCATCTTTTGCGATTGGGTGAGCTGCTCTTCGATCTTTTTTTGTGCCGTAATGTTGCGGGCGATCGTGGAGGCTCCAACGATCCTGCCGTCGGCATCGAGAATTGGCGAAACGGAAATAGACACGTTCAGCCTTCGCTTGTCCTTCGTAACGCGGACCGATTCGAAGTATTCGACGCGCTCGCCCCCGCGGATTTTCTGCAGAATGGCCAGAATCTCATCTGCGCGTTCCGGCGGCGCCAGAATGCCGATCGATCTCCCGATCATCTCTTGCGAGGTATATCCGTAGATCTGTTCCGCACCCTTGTTCCAGTGCGTGACGATTCCATCCAGATTCTTGCCGATGATCGCGTCCTGCGATGAATCCACGATCAGAGAGAGGCGATTCTGAGAGTCGCGCAACTCCCGAGTCTTGCGGCGATCGAGTTCCTCGTTGACGCGGCGAAGCTCGTCTTCAATCCGCTTGCGGTCGCTGATATCTCGAATAACACTCAATACCGCAGAGGTGCCATCACTCAAATGGATTGGGCTCAGGCTGATTTCTACGGGAACCTCGGACCCATCCCGACGCCTGCCACAAAGGTCGAGACCTGACCCCATCCGCCGGATCTTCGGTTGGCGGTGAAACTGTTCTCGGTGCTGATCGTGGTGTGGACGTTGCCGCTCGGGCACCAGCATCTCAATCTTCTGACCAATTAACTCCTCACGTGTGTATCCGAAAAGAGTTTCTGTCTGGGAATTGACCTGGATAATGATTCCCTGCTGATTCACCGCGGCAACGGCGTCAGGGATCGCCTCGAGAATGCTTGGCGATAAGAGAGTCTCAGCCACACCACTCTGTGGCCCTGAGCCTCGTCTAGGATCTGGGGCCTCCGGTTGGCTCATATTTCTTTCTGTCGTAGAACCTGCTAACTATAGCTCAAACCAGATTTGATCGCGGAAAGCCGCGTCCCTACATGGGGAAAACGAACAAGAATAGAGATTTGGAAACGGCCACGAGAGATCAGAGCCGCACTGAAGTGATCTTCTCCATGTGCCGGAAGCCGTCCGTGGCGATTGCGGTCAGCCCCATCAAAGTGGCGTTGTATCCGACATGCACCAGGAAGCTGGCCGCCACTGATTGTGTGACGACGCGAACGATCGTCAGAACCACTCCAACGCAAGCGATGACCAACACCGCCCCCCACGAGCGGTACTGAAAATAGTGCATCAAGCCGAACGGAAGCGCCGTCAGCACGACAGCCAGAAAGACTCCGGTACGCCGCGCCAGAACGGGATACAGGAAGCCGCGGAAAAACAACTCTTCCATGAGTGGCCCGAACGTAACGGCGAACGCCGCCATTAGGTAGGCATCGCCCGGATGAGCGAATATCTGTTCAAAAGGTGTGGTCTTCGGCATCGGCAAATACCGTCCCAGGATGTCCAGCCCGACAGTCAGGACCCCTAGACCGAGCAATTTGGGGACAGCCCGGCTGCGCCAGTTCCAACGAATCGCCTTCCAGAACGGCGCGTGGTACTTGCCTTCCACCATCATGATCATGATGAGGGCGACCGCAACGTAACCGAGAATTTCACCCACCAGGGCCAAAGATGGTTTTTCCGCCAGATCGCGGAAAGATGCCCGGTGATACCAGAACACCTGGGCTCCGACGATCGTCATGAATTCAGCGACGACCAGTGCAAGTACTGTCGCAAACGTGAGGAGGAGCACGTCCCAACCGCTCCACAGCGGATCGCGCGGCGGCGCCGGGACCACCGAAAACGAATCTGGAGAGGTAAGCGCGATCGGCGAGACAGGCATTTGCTCCGGAGGGAGAAGTTGAGGATCAACGCTGCCGATCGGCGTGTCCTGAATGGGATGTTCGTCAAAAGAAGACACTCAAAACTTTCCCTTCTGGACCGCTTCCGAGGACGATGAGCCTATGTTCAAAGGCCGGTAATCCATACTGACATCGGCAAGCTTCTTTCCGTTCCCCAAATAGGGGACCAATGCCTGCCCGGTATAAGATTTCTTTACTCGAGCGACCTGCTCCGGTGTGCCTTGGGCCACCAAGCGGCCGCCATCTTCCCCGCCCTCCGGGCCCATATCAATGAGCCAGTCGGCGTTGCGGATGACATCCATATTGTGCTCGATGATGATGATCGAATTACCCAGGTCTGTTAGACGATGGAGGACGTCAAGAAGCTTCTTTACATCGTCGAAATGCAGGCCGGTCGTCGGCTCGTCCAGCAGATAAAGAGTCTTGCCGGTTTGCCGCTTGCTCAACTCTCGAGCCAGCTTGATTCTCTGTGCTTCGCCACCCGAGAGCGTCACAGCGGATTGCCCAAGGTGTATATAGCCCAGGCCCACGTCGACGAGCGTCTGCAACTTCGGCTTGATCTGCGGGATATTTTCGAGAACCGGCAGAGCATCGGAAACCGGCATTTCCAGCAAGTCCGCGATCGAGTATCCGTTGTACTTCACCGCCAGGGTTTCGTGGTTGTAGCGGCGCCCGCCGCAGACTTCGCACAAGACATAGACGTCGGGGAGGAAGTTCATCTCGATACGGCGCTGGCCTTCTCCCTGGCAGGCCTCGCAGCGTCCGCCAGAAACATTGAACGAGAAGCGCCCCGCCTTGTAGCCGCGTTCCCGCGACTCTGGCAGCATTGCATACAGATCGCGAATCGCGGTGAATACTCCCGTATAGGTCGCGGGATTCGAGCGCGGAGTGCGGCCTATCGGCGACTGATCGATGCGGATGACCTTATCGATGAATTCCGCTCCGGAGATCGACTTGTGATCGCCCGCCTTCTCGCGCGAGCGGTAGAGTTGCCGGGCCAGTGCGCGATACAGAATGTCGTTGACCAGCGTCGACTTGCCCGAGCCCGAAACGCCCGTAACCACCGTCATCACTCCAAGAGGAAACGTCACGTCCAGATTCTTCAGGTTATTTTCTCTGGCTCCCAGGATCGTAAGCGCCGCGCCATTGGCATGCCGTCGTTCCGGCCTCATATCGATGGAAGCGCGTCCCGAGATGTAGGCTCCGGTCAGCGAATTCGGTTCGCGCATGATCTCATCAGGAGTACCTTGAGCAACCAGACTTCCGCCGTGCCGCCCTGCTCCGGGTCCGAGATCGACGACGTAGTCTGCTCGCCGGATCGTCTCTTCGTCATGTTCGACAACCAGAACGGTGTTCCCGAGATCACGCAGGTTTTCGAGGGCGTTGAGCAGGCGCCCATTGTCGCGGTGATGCAGTCCAATCGACGGCTCGTCCAAAACGTAAAGCACGCCGCGTAGCTTGGAACCGATCTGCGTTGCCAGCCGAATGCGCTGGCCCTCTCCGCCGGATAGAGTCGCCGCTGAGCGATCGAGGGAGATGTAGCCCAGTCCGACCGCATTCAAGAATTGCAGGCGCTCGTTCACTTCATGCATGACGCGACCTGCGATGAGCGCTTCGCGGCCGGCCAGCTTGATCCCTTGCGCTACCTCTAGCGAGCGCGACACCGGCATCGCAGTGAAATCCGCGATCGACATGCCATTCACTTTCACCGCCAGGCTCTCTGGACGCAGCCGCTTCCCGTGACACGCGGGACACTCCGTGGCCGACATGTGATCCATCAACCAGTCGCGATAGCCTTCCGAAGTCGAATCCTCGAGGTTTTGCTTCAGGTATCCGAAGATGCCGTGAAATCCGGTCTTGCCGCCGCGACCTTGCTCGCCATTCAGCAAAAAGTCCTGCGTCTTCTCAGGAAGTTTTTCAAACGGAGAGCTGAGGTCGATTTTGCACGCCGCTGACACAATCTGAAGCTGGTGAATCAGATTCTGCGATGCCGAACCCGGACCCAACCCGCCGTCGAGCAGCGGCTTTGACCAATCCGTGATTACCTTGGCTGGATCGAAATCGTACTTGCTGCCCAGCCCGTGACATTCCGGACACGCTCCATACATGCTGTTGAAAGAAAATGAACGAGGCTCAAGCTGAGGAACGTTGATCCCACAATCGGGGCATGCTAATTTTTCAGAGTAAAGATGCTCGTCCCCGCCTACGACCGCAACCTGCACTAGGCCTCCGGCAAGTTTCATCGCTAAACCAACGGACATTTCCAACCGGTGTTCGATGCCGGACTTCACCAGGAGCCGATCGATTACGACTTCGATGGTGTGATTCTTCCGCTTGTCAAGGTTGATGGCGACATCATCGTCGAGGCTGACCAGTTCGCCATCGATACGGGCGCGCGTGTAGCCATGCTTGACGAGGGTCTCCATCTCTTTTTTGAACTCGCCCTTGCGTCCGCGGACGATCGGGGCCATCACCATCACGCGATCTTCGGGTGTCAAAGCCATGACCCTTTGGACGATCTGATCGGCGGACTGACGGCTGATCGCTTGTCCGCACTTGGGACAATGCGGCACACCGATGGAAGCGTATAAAAGGCGAAGATAGTCGTAGATTTCGGTGATCGTCCCCACAGTAGAACGCGGACTGCGGCTGGTGGTCTTCTGCTCGATCGAAATCGATGGGCTAAGTCCGTCAATTCCATCAACATCCGGACGTTCCATCTGATCGAGAAACTGGCGGGCATACGCAGACAATGTTTCGACGTAGCGGCGTTGTCCCTCGGCATAGATGGTGTCAAAAGCCAGGGAGGATTTCCCCGAGCCGCTCAGACCGGTAACCACTGTCAGCGTGTTACGTGGGATATCAACGCTGATGTTCTTGAGATTGTGCTGCCGGGCGCCCCGGACGGAGATTTTGGTAATGGCCATTATTCGACCGGGGACACTCGCCTTCCGTAACGTCGACAGCCCAACAGAATTGTCCGAAAGTAGGAATGCACAGCTCTACTCCGTATCTTAGTCGGCACTAGCGGAGAGCGTCAACGCGGTTAGATTTGAGAAGCTTTGATGCCTCGTATCAGTGAAAGACCGGATACACGGATTCTGAGCGGCGCGTTTTGATTACTGCTTCGTAGAGGTTGGAAGAATCGTGAACACGCTCTTAATGCCCTTCGTTCTCTGCTTTACGGTCGTTGCCTCCGTCGCTTTCGGCGTCGTAGCGGCTTATGTAGCCGTGTTCGGCATTCTGTCAACTTTCGGCCGGACGTCAGAGCTGCAAGCCGATCGACCGCGTCTGGTACTGGTTCCGTCGCAGACCCACGCCAGCGGCGACTAGTCCCACCGTTTCGCCGCGGAGGGATTCGGCATTGACCGAAACTTTGCCGCGGATTTAATGGATCGGCATTTTCCCCGCCGTAGTGGCAAACGGCTCCTGTACCTGACACTCCGCTTAGCGGGTGATAAATCTCCAACCAACTACTGCGAGAACCAGGACAATTCCAGCCACATATCCCCAGACGTGTCCTTTTTGCAGCTTTTCGTGGTCAATCATTATAACTACCTCTCCGCCTACTCTACAGAATGCGGAGGGATCTGCTCAATGCGCTGCCTGACAACAGTTGTGGCTTTTCAATGCGGTAACTTCATGCTTCTAAGAACATCGTTGTATCGCGGATCATTGCGTATGCCGTCCATCATCGGATCCGCCATCACCCAACTCACCTCCCAGCACTTCTGGTCGACCGCTGCTTTGATTCGCGGGAATGCAAGATTTGTCTGTCCCAGGCGGACATAATTCACCGCGATGTCGTAAGGGGCGCAGAAATCATTTTCATGCGCCAGCATCAACTTCATGCGAGCCTCCCAGTATGCGTTCCAGCCATCGCGCTCATAAATTGAACGCAGCGTTTTGGCACTGGCGGCGTCCTTCGTACGCACGCTCAAAATGTCAGAATCCACTGCCTGATCACGCATGCCCTTCTTTTCGTAAACCCTGCTCATCCAGAAGAGGATTTGCGTCGGCTTGTCTGGCTCCATCTCCTCAGCTTGCTGAAGATGAGTGAGCGCTTCATCGTAGTGCCGCGCCAGGTAAAGAGTCTCTCCGAAAAGCCGGTTCAACATAAAAGATTGGGGATCGAGTTCGAGCACGCCTCGCATATGCTGCACCGCCTCTTCCGGGCGATTCATCGCGAGGAAGTAGTTTGCATATTCAAATACGGCGTTGGAGTTGCCGGGGCTGAGAGCAGTCCCGCGTTTCAGATTTTTTTCCGCATCCGCCCAGTCCCATTCGAAGACACCCTGGGTGAGCCCGAGCGTCGAGTACGCCTGCCCGTTCTGGGGATCAAGTTCAATCGCGCGTCGCGCGGCAGCCTCAGTCTTTGCCACGGCATCGGTCTGGGGGATCATGCCCAGCACGCCCTCGGTTTGGAACGACTCGGCGAGGCCCGAATAAGCCTGCGACCACGAAGGATCGATCGCAATCGCCCGCTGGAAGTATGTGACGCTCTTGTCTGCGTCGCGCTTCCCCAGAAAGTACCACCCTCGCAGGTATGCATCATGCGCCTCAGGACTCACGGCGCGGGCGGGACTGGGGGAAGCGACTGTACTGTGAAGACGAATTGCAACATCTCGAGCCGCCTCCCCCGGCAAGGCTGCCACATCGGTTCCGGTGCGGTCATAACTCTCCGCCCAGAGATGGGCGTCGGCGTCGGCTCGAATGAGTTGGAGAGTCAAGTGAACTTGCCTGCCCGTCCGGGAGATCGAGCCTTCCAGGATGCCGTCGACGCCCAGCGCTCGGGCAATTTCGGGCAGCGGGCGGCGAGCGCCTTTATATTGCATCACGGAAGTGCGGGATACGACGCGCAGTGTCGAGTCCTTGGCGAGCATGGTGATGAGTTCGTCGGTCATACCGTCGGCAAAGTACTCTTGGGCGGGATCTCCGGAAAGATTATCGAGCGGAAGGACAGCGAGAGAACGAATTGGAGCCTCTGCTTTGTAACGCGGTACAACGAACCAACCCGCCAGCACGGCAATCGCGGCACAACCTGCGAGCGCAAGCCACCTCCACAAAGGGTTGTGATCGTGCTCCCCTGTTGGATTCGCGGTTTCTCCCACATTCGGCGGAACCTCGGACAGTGGCGACGGCGAATTGTTGATTTCCGTTACCGGAGCGATGAAGCGGTATCCCGTGCGAGGAATGGTCTCGATGTAGCGTGGAGACTCCGGCGAGTCGCCTAGCGCATCGCGAAGTTTCTGAATGGACTTGTTGAGACCGTGGTCAAAGTCGACAAAGATGTCTGAGGGCCAGAGAAGCTTGTGGAGATCCTTGCGGGAAACGACCTCGCCCCGGTGCTCTACAAGTACAGACAAAACCTGCAGAGGCTGCTGCGAGAGTCTGACGCGAATTCCATTCTTGCTCAGTTGTCCGGCCTTTGTATCAAGCTCAAAAACGCCAAACCGAACTAAGCCATTCTCCGGCGCGACCGCCACTACTGACCTCCTGCGGGGAGAGACCAGAGTTTAGCATGGGTTTCGCATACCGCTTTGGGCTCAATGAGCATCCTCGCCTTGGGGAGGAATTCGCTCAAATCATTGCAGAGAAACCACTTATTCGGGTAGGAACAATTCGCCCGCCGGCCATTGATTTGCACCCGGGTTCTGAGCACACTCCGCCGATCTCGAATAATCGAGATGAGAAAAGGAGTAGCTCAATGAAAGAATTTATGAACACCGGTGCACGGCTTGCTATACGAGGGACGGTGCGGAGAACAGTAAAAGGGATAATCCTGCCCGCGATTGCGGTGCTTGTTGTGCTGATAACTGCAGCGAGTTCTTATGCCGACTGCGGCCCGATGGCCGGCATGAAGTTTCCGGTCGTCAGACTGCCACTAGTGGCCGCCGCAAATCTGGCGGCAGTCAGCGGTATGCCGAGCTCGGAGTCTCCAGACTCAATCGTCGGACTGTGGCACACCATGTACACCGCCGACAATGCTCCGTTCGCTGAGACATTCAAGCAATGGCACAGCGACGGCACAGAGTTCGAAAACGTCAATCACAATCCTGCAATTGGGGCCGTTTGCGTGGGAGTATGGAAGCAGGTGGGTGCGCGCATGGTTCATCTCCACCATTTGGGCTTCCTATTCAACTCAGATGGCACCTCGGCCGGAACTTTCGTTGTGGAGGAGACAGATACCCTAGCAGCTCGTGGAATGACCTACACAGGAACATTCACATTCACGACCTATGACGTGAATGGAAACCCCACCGGCACCGATATCAAGGGCACCGTTGCCTCAACGCGAATCACGGTGAATTGACCACCAAACCCATCGGCATGTAAAGGCGGTCGCGGGACAGCGAAGCCCGCGACCGCTTGTGACTGTCTGAAAAGTTGCGAAGGAAATTGCTGCCGCGCTATTTGCCCTTGACCATTGAGCAATGAGTCGAGGCGGTTTTCCATGTCCCACCATCGTTGATCCATGTGTCGCTGCAGATAACCGTTCGGGCTCGATGCTTGCCCTGCAGCTCGGCATCATAAGCGAAGGTGTAATGCGATATGGCGGTGTTGGGGCCGAAACTGACCACTTTCACGTCGCTGATATCGCCGCTCTTCCACTTGCTGGTTTTGTTCTCGAGGTCCTTTATGAAGTCTTCCCTCGTTTCCCAGGCACCCCAGCTATTTCCAGCGACGAATCCCTCTGCCAAGTGCTGCTGCGCCCATGAAGCGTCGCTCTTCATCTGGGCGGCCCTGGAATCCTGTTGCAGTTGCTTGATCTGATCGGTCACGTCGCCGCCGGCCTGGGCATGAAGGCTGAGGGGGAGAGCGAGACAGCTGATGAGGGTAATGGCAAAAACAACGGTCCTCGTTTTCACTATGTATGTCCTCCGTGGATTTTTGTTCACAGCAATTTCACTCATTGACCTTGGCGATGTCGCGTACTGCTGATCAGCAGGACGGGCGGCTTCGAAATTGTGCCGATGGCGAGCAGTTAGCCGAACCATCCTACGTTCCGAGGTTACTGCCGTCTGTTCACAATTGATCAGATCGGTTGCGGGATCTGAGGCGAATACGCGGGCCAAAATGACGCTGCGACAGCAGAGCCATGGGTACGGCGGAGTTGCGGATAAGGGCTACGCGGGAAATTGCGCCCAGGAGGGAGGGAGAGAATCGAAGAACTAAGAGCCTGTAACAAGATTACCTTGTAGCGAGGTAGCAGCTCGCGCCCATTCTATTGCTCTTGGGGGGACTTCACATGACTGGCGCGCTCGTTCCTAATTCATTGTGGATTTGATCGAACCTCTTCTGCCAATTCCGTCGCTCAAGCCGCAAGGTGGGCGACCGCGCCATGTCCGAGACGCGCCTCCCAACCACCCTACCCGATGGAGCAATGGGTCTGAATGAGTGACCCGGCCTGATTGAATCAATATTCTTCGGCGGGAATGGGGGGGCTCGACCCTCCCCAGACAACTGCTCAACCTCGGCGCAAGTCGCTTTCGTTTACGACGCGCGTATTGCAGCAACGGGATTGACGCGCGTCGCGCGTCGCGCGGGAAAGTAGCATGCGAGAACCGACATCGCCGCAAGCAAAACCACAACCACGATGACCGTCACAGGATCGTTGGCTCCCACACCGTAAAGAAACGCGGCAATGAGATGCGTGAGACTGAACGAGAGCGCCAATCCTAAACTTAGCCCGATCGCTATTAGCGAAAACCCTTGCAACAACACAAGCCGCAGAACGTCGCCGCGTGAAGCGCCAAGTGCGACGCGAATGCCGATCTCGTGCGTGCGAAGTGCCGTGCGGTACGCCACTAGACCGTAGATCCCGGTTACAGCAAGAACCAGCCCAATCAGCGCGAACATGCCCGCCAGGGCGCTCTGTATGACAGCGAAACTGCTCGCCAGCTGCGTACTCTCTCGCATGGGACGCACATCGAAAGCCGGCAGCCGTGTATCGATTTCGTGGATGGCGTTCTCCACCGCTGGCGCCATGTCGACCGGATTTCCCTCGGTCTCCACCTGCACGATAGTCTCGTACCCCTCCTGGAAAAAGCTCATATACACCATGGGCTCCGGTGACTCATTCACGAACATATGTGTCGAATTTCTCGCGACGCCGACAACCGTGAACAGTCTGCCCCATATCCTGAGTCTCTTGCCCAGCGGATCCTGTCCCGGCCAGTAGCGCCTCGCCGCAGTCTGATCCACGATGAGTACCCTCGGGGCCTTTTCATCGTCATCCGGCGCAAACTCGCGTCCTTCCAGAATGGGTATGTGAAGGGACTCGAAATACCGCGGGGCCACCTCGGCGTGGTACACCTGCAAAGATTCATGGGGGTGTGGCACATACCCTTCCCGATACGCATCCTCGCCCTTGTGGCCTAGGGTCATCGGAATCCAGTCCGTAAGAGACGCAACCTTCACGCCGGGCAATACCGACAAGTGATCAAGTATCTTGTGACGGATCAGTTCAACCTCGTCGTGGCTGTAGCCGGCGATATTCAGTCCTACGGTCGCAGTGAGAATGTGGTCCTGCTCAAATCCTGGATTCGCGCCGGCGAGATTCCGCAGCGTTCGCAGAAGTAGCCCGGAGCACAACAGCAGAGGAAGCGATAGTGCGATTTGCGCCACTACCAGCCCGCTGAGCAATTTCCGGTTGCGTGAGCCGCCGGAGATGCTTGCCGACTCTGCCTTGAGTACCTCGACTGCCGGCGCGTGGGACGAACGCCAGGCGGGGAGCGCGCCGCACAGCATGCCGGCCAACAGGGAAAACACTGCAATCCCGATCACCACGTTGTGGTCCATGCTCCCGTTCAGGGTGGTAGGACTCGAGCTCGCCCGAAAGAACCATGCGAATGTCTTCGACGTCCACGATGTCAATACAAGGGCCACGGCTCCTGCGACGACGGAAAGCACAACGCCCTCCAGCACCATTTGCCGCACCAATTGAATGCGATTGGCCCCGAGCGACTGCCGGATCGCGAGTTCACGCCGTCGGGATACAAACCGCACCAGCGTGAGCGTGGCCACGTTCGCGCAGGTCAGCAACAGCACCACTGCGGCGAAGGCGAGCAGAATGGGCAGCGTCGCGGCCATGTATCCGTTGGCGCCGAACGGCGAGCGCCACATGGGGTCCAGCGTGATTTGGTTCGCTCCCAGATGATCGTCCGGATACGCCGCCACAATATTGTGCATCAGGGTGTCGAGATCCTGGGCTGCCTGGCCACGGCTCACGCCGGGCCGCAATCTTCCTATAACGTTCAGCCAGACCGCACCACCACTGCGATGCGTAATCCGCCACGGATCCGTCCCGAGGGGATCGAGCGTTACCCACAGATCGTCACGCAGCCCGGGCATTGCTCCGACAAACCCCTCCGGCGCCACCCCGATCACCGTCACAGGATGCCGGGCGATCTCGATCGATTTGCCCACAATTGCCCGGTCTTCGGCATAACGCGTCTTCCAAAGCGAATAACTCAGGACCACGTTGGGAATGGCTGGACGCGTCTCTTCTTCAGACAGAAAGAAGCGTCCCAGCATCGGCTTGATGCCGAGCACGTCGAAATAATTGGCGGACACGTTCGCAATATAGGTGCGCTCCGGCTGCGCGCCGCCAGTCAGCGTGATCCAATCGTGATGATAGGCGAGTATTCCGGCGAAGGTGTGGTTCTGCTCGCGCAGATCGCGATAGTCGAGATAGGAGAAGGGCGGAGTCGGAGAGAAGTTCCGTTCCCCCCGCTGCAGGCTCACAAGATCGCCCGTGTCCCGCGCGCCGGGAATCGGACGCAACATTGTGCCGTCAATCCAACTGAATACGGTGCTGTTGGCGCAGATGGCAACAGCCAGCATCACCGTCGCCGTAATCGTGAATCCGAGATTCCTGCGCAGTTGCCTCACGGCAAAGCGTGTATCCCGAAGCAGTCCTGCCATAGCCGCCTCCCAGGGACATTGTTCTCACGGTACGAGAACACGGCGTGGTACGGCAGCATGCAGTGTGCCAAAGAAAGTCAAAGCCTAAGATAATGCTCATCAGTGATATAGCTTGCGCGAGAGCTTCCATGCCCGGCTTGCCAGTGATCACTCCTCCTCCTGCATGTCCATTCTCGAACACCCGCGAGATCCATCTACTCGCTTGCTAGGCTGCTTATCGGACGTGCCGTCAGCTCATGCATAATTTCCGATTCACCAACCTGACGCAAGTCAGCACACAAGTCGCTAAGGCATTCTTAAATGCTTGGGGCCAGTAAGTTGCCGTAGAACGGCCTACTCGCAGAGTGAGTCCTTCCGATTGCCCCGAAGTCTGTCTTCGGGAAGTTCTCCCTTCGCTGGAAACCGTCGATTGCACCGAACACCAGCAAACCAAGAGAAGCGAGCACCACGAATCTTTAAGGGGAGGTTTTGTTACAGGCTCTAAGCTCTTAATCAACCGACTTCAGCAACCTCTGAAATTTGAGGAAGCCGCAAGGTAATAAGATTGTCGCCAACAGAAAGAAGCTTGCACACCTGCTAATTGTTTTATTTCCATAACTTCTTCCACAGTTGCGAACTGCGCACGTCCATTTCGGACGCACGCAGTTCAATCATCATGGAGTAGGCCAGCGCCTTAGAAGTAAATCTTCGCGCCAAGTTGGATCACGCGGAAACCTCCCGGACCGGTTCCGTACGTATCCGAGAACGTTCCCCAGTTATCGTTTTTCGTGATGGTCAATGGATCGGTCGGGCTTGCATAGTTCCACGGACCGGTCACGTTCGCGCCGAAATTCCTGTCCTGAAAGTTCGGATGATTGAATACGTTGAACGCCTCCAGCCGCAACTGGATGTAGCGCGACTCCTTGCCCAGCGGAATGTTCTTGAAGAGGGACATATCCCAGTCCTGCATTCCTCCGGCGCGCAAGGTGTCCCGCGATCCTCGTTGAGGAACCCCGATCGTGGGGAGTAGCGGGTTTCCATTCTGATCGAGCGTGAAGTAGAACGGCAGAGCTCCGTATTGATTAGAGCCAGTCACGCTGCCAGGAGGGAACGAGAAGCTGCTGTTCAGGTCGATGGGAGTTCCCGTCATCGCCTGCACGATGCCGCTCAATTGATAGTTGTCGGTGACATAGGCGAGCCACTTCGGACCGCCAAAGTGCTTCGTTAGATTGGGTAGGTCATACACATAGTTGGCAGCGAAGACGTGAGTCCGATCCCAACTGGCTGCGCGATAGTCCAGCAACGGGAAGAACGTATCCTGCGTGTCCTGATCCGAGTTCGCGGTCACCAAAGACTTCGACCACGTGTAAACCGCGCCGAACGTCAACCCGCGGCTGAAACGGCGTTGCAGAGAAGCTTGCAACGAGTTGTAGTTCGACGTTCCATTGAATTCGAGATATGGAATCTGTCCGTAGCCTTTGTAAGGCAGCAGGAAGTTCGAGGTGAAGTTGGCGAAGCCGAATGTGCAATATCCGTTGAAGTTAAATCCGGCAGCGGCATATTGCGGCTGCAAACCCGGTTGGACGTCAGGAACGATACCACCTGGGAATACCGGGACCTTGTTGCCGTCGACGCAGTCGGGATTCTGAACGGACTTCTGAAATGCAGAGCCATAGGGCGCCGCATTAATATCGCGTGAAGTCACCAGATGGCGCGAGAGTGAGCCGACGTAAGAGAGATCGAGCGTCGTGCCCGAACCAATCTCATGCTGAACGCCCAAGCTGAAGCTATACACGGTGGGAATTTTTCCATCGCGCGCAGCGCCCAGCACGTTGCCCAGCACGCCGTTTCCGAACGAAGACTGCAAGGTTGGAAGGTCGGTGATATTGCCGGCACCAACATTCGCTGTCTGAACCAGCGCAGGATTGTTGAAAACCGTATTGAAAATCAGGTTGCCTTGCGTGCGATCGTGAGTCATGCCAAAACCGCCGCGCAGCACGGTTTTGTGGTTGCCAGTCAGATCGAACGCAAAACCGAATCGCGGCTCCGGCATAATTCCCCGGCTGTTCCAACCTCCCATCGGAATCTGATGCAGGGACGTGAACCTCATTCCATTCAGCGGATTGCCACCGTCGGCCGCGATGATGTTTCCGGTGTTCGGATCCAGCGTCACAGCATTTGCCGGATCATAGGAATTCGGATCGAAAAGAGCGACTTGGTTGTTCGCGTCGTATTGTGGCGGGATCCACGCGAACCTCATTCCGTAATCCAAGGTCAAGCGTGGAAGGACCTTCCATGTGTCTTGCACATAGAACTCAACCTGGTTGTAGCGAAATTTGCCCAGGGGACGCGCGGTCGATTGACTGAAGCCGTCGAACTCTCCCAGCAACGCGCTCGCCAGCGGATCGCCGCAAGTTGTGTTGGCTGGACACGGCGAAGGCGCCGTTGGCCCAAGGCCGAAGGTGAACTGCCCATTGATGTTGCCCCAGGCGACCTGATCCTTGCGGCTGCGCTGGTAGAACACTCCACCCTTTATTGTGTGCTTTGCCCGTACCCAAGTCAGGTTGTCGTTCGCGTTAATGGTGGTATTGGCTTGCTTCCAGGGAGTTCCTCCAAGGTAGCTGCCCGCGAAATTTGTGTTGGTCAGTCCGTTGAAACTCATGTCCGGAATGGATTGATCGGGCGTCAACGGATACAGAAGCCCCAGGTCGATGCCGTTCGCACCACGCGAAACATTTCCGTTGACACTCTCCGCCAGCGAGAGGGTGTGGCTCGGTCCTACCGACACTTCATTCAGCAATGAAGGCGTGATCGTGCTGACCAGGTTCAAAGAAGCGTTCCACCCCGGATGGCTCTGGGTGCAACCACCTTTGAAATTGATCGCCGACGAACACGCAAAGATGCCGAACGGTCCGGGGAAGTTCTCGAATGGAGCCGTGTCGGACTCCTGGTTGTGAATCCACCGTCCAAAGAGACGGTTGTTGGTCGTGACCTGATAGTCGACTCGCAAGATGTCTTCGCGGCGAGGTGCCTGCGCCGAAAATGCATTGGAGTAGTTGTAGTCCTGATTGGGCCCGAATCCGCTGACGTTAGGCAGGGGGAATAAATTGAGAATAGTCTGCACCTGCGCAAAAACGGCCTGCTGCGCGGCTGGAAGCTGGGTCGGGTCGATCTTGTTGTTGGTAATGCCCGGACCCGAGAGCAAAACCGGCGTTCCATCACCGTTGATCGATTGCGAGAAATCGCCCTGCCGCTCTAACGCTGTCGGAGTGTAGAACTGGGTCGTGCCACCACTCGGAACGAGTTGACGATAGAACTCCTGGCTCCAGAAGAAGAAGAGCCTGTTCTTCACGATCGGCCCACCGACTTGATAGCCAACGTAGTTGTACCGGTACAACGGCGGGGTATTGGGCAGATCTCCCTGCAACTGATTCTTCTTGTTGAACCATTCGTTGGCGTTGAAGCCTTCGTGACGATGGAAAAAGCGTCCGTCACCATGCCACTGGTTGTTGCCGCTCTTGGTCACGAGGGCGATCTGACCCCCAGCGGCTTTTCCGAATTCGGCCTGGTAGTTGGAGGTGAGGACCTTCACTTCTTCAATCGCATCCGGATTAATTGTGACGTGGGTTCCGCCGTTGTTGCCGGTATCCACGTTCGATGCTCCGTCGATCGTCATTTCATGCTGGTTCGCGCGCGTGCCGTTGATGTTGAACGAATCCAGGCCGCCGGTTCCTGAGGCATGGCCGTCGAACACGCCGGACACTCCGGGCACGAGTTTCATGTAATCCAGAACGTTGCGACCATTGATGGCGACATCGTTCAACTGCTTGCTGGTCACAACATCGGAGCGCTCTCCGGAGTTGGATTGCAGTTGCACTTGGCCGATATCCGCAGTGACCGTAACCTCATTTGTGGTTGCTCCGACCGACAGCACGAGGCTGCCCGTATCCACCTTGCCTGCGGCGTTCAGAACGAAGCCGGTCGATTCAAGCTTCCTGAAACCCGGAGCCTCCACGCTGATGGAATATGTACCCGGAGACAAATTGGGCGCCACGAATTCGCCACTATCGGCGGTCGTTAGCTGCCGCGTAAATCCGTTGCTCGGGTTTGTGATCGTTACAGTTGCGTTGTTGATCAATGCACCCGTACTGTCTTGCACTCGGCCAGAGATTGTTCCGGAGGTGACCTGTGCGGCCAGGGGCAGGCAGAACATGAGGGTAATGATGATGGTGGAGACGATCGTGCGCTTGTGTGATTCGAAGCAGTGCTGAAACATGGCTCTCCTTCTTGGGAGCATCGCAGCGGCTCTTCGTTGAGCCGATTCTGTCGGCCGACAACCTTATACAGGTTGTGGCTCACTTAGACGGGTTCATGTAAAGCGTTTTAGCGGAGCAAATTCCGGTGCAGAAAGGATTGAACTTCGGCTAGGGCACTGTCAAGAAGATTTCGCAAAAGTCCGGAAAGGTGAACAGGGGCACAACATACTCTTCGCCCTTCGACAGTGCCTGTTGAATTGTTATGCCGCGTATGAGCGGGTCAGTCGACCGGTCCGACGACTTTCATCTTGCTCTCGACGTGAGTGTGCTCGAATGCCGAGTTTTCAAGCGCGATCGAGACCGTTCTATTGATGAAGAACAACGCGCGAATCCGGAACTCGGTACCAAACGTGGCTGGAAACCACACTCCATCCTGTTGCCGCTTGTACACCACATTGAAGCCGACCCCGGGCAAATCGGTCCCGAGCATCGTCCGCACCATGAACGGAATACGCCGCGAGAGCTTGGTGAATACCCGCACGGGTTCAAATTCGGCAGCATCGATATATGCTTCCCCAGCCCAGGTAATTTCGTCTTTGTCCTTCGGACGAAATGCGATGTGGTAAACGTTTCGGCCATCCTGAATCTCTTGCCCGAGCAGGCTGAACTGGTAGTCCTTCTGCTCGTCACTGGTCAGAGGGAAGAGATCCTTCGCCAATCCGTCTTTCGTCTTTTCGTTCGAAAGATCGTCGCGAAAGTTCTTGATCAGGTCGCCGTCAAGGCTGTCCTGCTCAGGGACCGGTTCACCCTCGAAGCTCTTATACTTTCCCTTCGCCAAGTATCGGCCGGTGAGAGTCTTTAACTTCTTCTCGGTGCCTTGGGGAGTAGGAGCGACGTCGTAGTCAGCGGTTTCTTCTCGCTGCAGTTTTCCGCTCGGCTTATGGGTCAGGATGTGAATGTGCTGGCGATAGACGAACTCCTTGCGGAGAGCTTCGCTGCGATCCTGGTTGGCGGCCACTCGCGCCATGATGGCCTCAGCCGATAGTGGAGCGGCGGGTGGCTCGGCGGGCGGAGCTTGCGCAAGCGATGCGGTGACGGCGAGCAACAGCCCGAGACCCGACAAGCTTCGCATAGGCAGAATAACCCCTTCTGACATACGAAGTTGTCAGAGAGGAAGTTCCCTGCTTGTTTTTAAGTGAAAGAGGAAGCAACGACGCGCGATCAGCTGGCCAGACTTTCAAACTCTTGTTCTTTCATCTGCATTGCCTTCTCCCGCACATCCTGAGGAAGGCGAATCGCCTTTCGTACGACCGCATCGATGTGAACACCCACCACGACCGTGGTCGCCGCGACCTGCCCGGTGGCGTCGTCCGTCATCTTGTGAAGCATGTGAATCGACTTGTCTTTCACTTCAAGCAAAGCTGATTGGACGGTGACGGCATCGCCTGCGTGCAGCTCACGCTTGTACTGAATGTGCTGTTCGACCGCGGCCATCCCGGTACCGTCCTGCCTGAAGCGGGCAACGTTCAGCCCGAGCATTGAGAGTAGTTGCCAGCACGCCTCATCGAACTTGCTCGTGTACCACATCACATTCATGTGTCCCATATGATCGCAGTGCCACGGATAGACGATGCCTCGGTATGTTGTCTTCCACTCAGACATGGTGCTCCTTTACGAATGTTCCGTCAGAGGAGGAACATTCGCCTCAATTCGTAGATTTGTGCTGCCGCTCCCCTTGGAATTCCTACTTCTTGAGGATCGATTGCCACGAGTTCGACTTCGCTTATTTCTCCCTCATTTGTAGAGTCTGATACTTCCTGGAAAAGTTTCTGCGCTCGCAACACCTTTTCCGGATCGAATCCCCAAGCTGCTTCAAAACTCATAACTGATCTCCGTCACAAACTTGTCACTTCCCTGTTAAAGAAATCGGCAGATCCGTGTCGGAACTGCAGTCCCTATGCTGCGGCTGCGGAGTGAAACACTTGTTTCAAGTGTGTTCACTCCGCAACCTTCGAGCAGTGCCGTCTACGGATTGCAGCTGACGGGATCCGTGCTGGTGTTCGGGTTGGTGCAGAGCGGTCCAAGGTTGGTGTTAGCGTTCGGAACCGAGATGAACGCCACTGGCCCGGCCTTGTGCTCGCCATTGAACGGCGTTGGCTTGGTCACGTCGAAGACGCAGCCGTCGACGTTCGCGTCGTTGGGGTTGTTGAACCAGAATCCGACGTGGAACGTGTTGATCGGATTGGGATTGCTCTGGTCAGGGTCGAAACCGAAGATCTGATCCAGAAGGATCGTCTTAATGGTGGCATTGAACGTCCCCTGGCTGCTTGCTTCCAGATCCGACTGGTACCACGCCATACCGAAGTTGGTGAAGTTCGGATCGGCAGTGGCATCAGACAGCAGGCTGCTGCGCTGCACAGTAAACATGTCGAACGCCAAACCGGGCTTGAAGTGCGCGCCGTTGATGGTCAGCGTGTCGTTCAGCTTTCCACGCGTCACCGTCACGCGGGCTACCGGGGCTGGTTGACCGGCGACGCCGAGGCAGCTTACGAACTTCGGGTTCGGATGGAGAACAAAGCTTCTGGAGCTGACTTCCGGTGCCAGATCAAACTTCTCATCCTGCGCGGCCATGGGTTGAGTAAGAACCGCCAAGCCGGCAAACGCGAACGCCGTCACGATAGCGATCTTGATAGAGAGGGCTTTTGTTGCAGAACTGCTCATTACGGTGTTTCTCCTTCGTTTTTCTGATTTGGAATTCGAGATTCGGGGTTTTGTACCGTCGTGTCTTGGAACGTCATCGACACCAAGGCTGCGGTGGCCCCCGTCCCCCCGTGGAAGCTCTTGCCGTGTCAGGCGATTCAACTTACAATTTCGCCAGAGTTCAGCAGGGGCGCCCGCAACCAACCCGACCGTACGTGAATGACTCCGTAACGTCCTTAAGCGGCGATTAAGAAATTGCAGGACTTTCGCAAAATTTCTCTAAAGGCGGCTATGCCGTTGGGTAGCAAGGTGTTATACGAGTTTGACCAATTCCGCCTGAACCCTGCGGATCATTCACTGTTGTGTGGCGAAAAACCTGTCTCTCTCACTCCTAAGTCTTTTGACATTCTGGTGACGCTCATTGAGCGCAACGGACAGCTCGTAACAAAAGACGAATTGATGAAAAAAATTTGGCCCGATAGTTTTGTCGAAGAGGCCAACCTCACTGTGAACGTGTCTGCCTTGCGAAAGGCGTTGGGAGACACTCCGGAGCACCAACAATACATCGAAACAGTTCCCAAGCTCGGGTATCGCTTCACGGCCCGCGTGACTGCACGGAACGGCAGTTTGGCGCCGGTCGTTGAAATACCGAAAAGCGCTGACGCTCCAGAACAAAGCAATCAGGCCGACGCGAGACCGCCAGCGTCAGTTCTTGCAATTTCGGAGCCTTCCGACGACAAGAAGCATCGTTGGATTTTGTTCGCCGCCGCAGCGGCCCTAGTTCTTCTAGCTGCAGTCGGCTTCACGATTTTTCGTAAGCGTCCCTTGGCGATACGCGTGATCCCTGAGCCTCGCCGGCTCGCGATCCTGCCCTTCCAAAACATCAGGAAAGATCCCGCCAGCGATTTCCTCGGCTATTCGCTTGCGGATGCCGTCATCACCAAGCTTGGCTATGTGCAGACCCTGAGGACTCGTCCGTCGTACGCGATCGAGAAATATCGCGATCAGATCGTCGAGATTCCGAAAGTGGGTGCGGATCTTGATGTCGACACACTGCTCACCGGGAATTTCATCCGGGATGGTGACGACCTTCGCATCACTTGCCAGCTCATCGACGTGAAGAGCCGCAACATCTTGTGGAAGGGCGCCTTCGACCTTCGATACCAGAAACTGCTCACAGTGCAGGATCAAGTCGCGGAACAGATTATTCAGGGGCTGGAGTTGAATCTCTCGTCGACGGAAGCAGCGCGTTTGAAACTGGATGAGCCCGCGAGTCCACTGGCCTACGAATATTACCTGCGAGGCGTGGATCTTTATTCCCGGAGTGACTTCCCACTAGCCATTCAGATGCTCGAAAAGTCCGCGCAAATCGATCCTCATTACGCCCTGACCTGGGCATATCTCGGCCGCTCTTACACGGCCGGCGGATCGTTTCAGTTTGAAGGCCGCGATTATTACCACAAAGCGCAGGCGGCTTTCGACAAGGCGCTTGAGGTGCAGCCCGCGCTCATCGAGACACGCATCTATCTCGCCAATTTCCTAACCGACACCGGACGTGTCGAAAAAGCGGTGCCTCTGCTTCGAGAGTCGTTGAGAACGAACGCGCACCATGCCGAGCTTCACTGGGAACTCGGTTACGCCTATCGATACGCCGGAATGTTGAACGAGTCGGTAGTGGAGTGCGAACAGGCGAGGCAGATCGATCCGGGAGTGAAGATCAACAGCTCGGCTCTCAACACGTACCTCTATCTGCGTGAGTACGACAAATTTATTGATAGTCTGCCCAAGACCGGTCTCTTGCCCTTCCACATTTTCTATCGAGGATTCGCCGAATTCCATCAGAGTCGACTTGAACAGTCTGTGCAGGATTTCAATCGCGCTTTCGAGTTGGATCCGGAGTTGTTGCAGGCTCAAATCGGAAAAGCTCTCAGCTACAGCGTGAGCCTCGAGAAAGCAAAAGGGTTGGAAATTCTGCGGGCCGCCGAAAGCAAAATTCAATCCAGGGGCGTTGGCGATTCTGAGGCCATATACAAGCTCGCTCAAGCGTATGCCGTTCTCGGCGATCGGGCATCTGCGTTGCGGATGCTGAAACACAGCATCGATAACGGATTCTTTCCCTACCCTTATTTCGTCTCGGATCCTTTATTAGAAGGAATGCGTACTGAACCGCAGTTTCAGGAAATATTGCAGACCGCCAACAAAAGGTACGAAGCCTTCAAGAAGACCTTCTTCTAGAAGTCACACCTCAGTAGATCACTTTGAGCGAGAACTGAATTTGACGCGAGGTCCCGGCGGTCCTGCTGATAATTCCGAATCCGCTGCCATTCACGATATTGGACGGGAGGCCGAAATTCACAATGTTGAAGATATTGAAGAACTCCGCGCGAAATTCAAGCGTGCCCAATTCGGCATTCCCGCGATGACCGAATGGCGTGTCTTTGATTAACGCGATATCGAAGTCATGAAAGCCCGGTCCTCGGAATGTGTTGCGGCCCAGTGTTCCAAATCTACCTTGATTGGGCCCCGTGCCTCCGGGAACATTGATCGGAATATTGAAGAAAGATTTGTTACCTACAGCGCCCATCCCAAAATAATCGTTTCGGGTCGTCCGGCTGGTAGAAAGATGCGGCATCGACACCAAGTCCGGACGATCGCCGCCGCCCAGCCCCGCGCCGGTCTGCTGAACGCCGGAGAAAATCGTAAACGGCGATCCCGTGGTAAGCGTTGTGATATTCAGGAATTGCCATCCCCTGGTTAGCGCCTTGGGAAGTGGCCGTAGAAAACTCACGCGATCGAACGGCAGTATTTGAATCACGCTCGCCGCAAAAACGTGCGTCACATCAAAGGTGGATGGCCCCTTCTCCGCCGCTGGGTTCCACGGATTTTGCGGCGCCGTCTGCAGAATCGTTCCTGATCCTCCTAGCAGCCCACCAAGGACTGCGCTCGTATCGTCCAGCGACTTTGAGTAAGTGTAGCTGGCCTGAACACCGAGGCCGGCGCGAGCCGAATTTTTCGAGACGCTTGTCTGCAGCGCGTGATAACTCGAGTGCGAGCCGGTGGTCATGATGACTTCCGGCCCGAATCCGCTGATGGCGTGGCACGGAGTATCGAACTGCGTGAATGGAGCAAATCCCTGACAGGCTCCGCCGTAGCTGTTCGGGTTATAGACCCGCGCCAGGTGAATTCCAGTCGTCGCCACATAAGATGTACTGAATTTGAAGTCTCCGAAATCGTGATCGACCCCCGCTGTCCAGCTCCCTATGTAACCGTTGCCGAAATTCTTCGCGATGCCGGTGATGTTCAGCAGCTGCACGTTCCCCGGTGCGAGTGCGTTGAGGTCCGTTTGAAAGCGCGCCAGATCCATGACTGTGTTCGAATGGACATCTTCGGTGCGTCCGGTCTTGAAGATTGGCTGCCCCTGAATGTCGTACGCGGTAGGCAGGTTGAGCGGAACAAACGTGTTTTGAAATGCGATGGGCTCGTTGGGCTGCGCGTAGATCGACGGCGCGAAGACGAAAGGAATCGCAGCGGTCAGGAAATTGTCCTGCCACAAATTTGGGATGAGCGTCGTGATCGTCCCGCCCGCGTGAAGAACTGTGTGCTTGCCTGGGGCATAATCCAGCGAAAGGCGCGGCCCCCAGCCTTTCCAATCCTGATCGTACGGAGGTTGCGGATTGATCAGCATCTGTTGCGTAGCCGTACGGTCACCATATCCCGTAGGCTTGCCATCGGCCCCGAGGAAGATCGGTAGCGACGTGCGCTTCGTAGCCTCGTGAATCCGGCTGTTCACCTCGTAGCGCAATCCGTAGTTGACTGTCAGTTGAGGCGTTGCTTTCCAGGTATCTTGAAAATAGAAGTTGTACGCCTCCCGTTGCACTCCCGCCTCATTGAACTTGCCGCCGATTGGAGTCAGGCTGGCCGCTGCGATCACGTTGTAGGAATACGGTGTGGCGGTGAGTAGCCCTGTGAGGGAGTCTGGGAGCGGATCTCCGATCTGAATGTCGTGTGTCCCGCTAGCCGAGGTGATCTTCACCGGGGAATACGCTGGACCGCCGCCAAACTCATAAAGGCCGTTCGGATTGGTTCCGAAGATCGTTGAGTCGCGGTTGACTCGTATTTCCGTTCCCCATTTGAACGAGTGCGTGCTGTGCGTCCACGCGATGTCTTCTTTGAACTGATACAGATTGCTATAGGAACCGAAAATAGATCCGGCCGGCTGGTAGTAGGGCTGGTAGAGACCATCGGCAAACGTGATCCCCGGCTGCTCGTGATTCGTCGTCGGAAAAAATGGAGTGCTTCGGATGTAGCTGAGAGACGTTTCCGAAATCATGTGCGGCGAAATCGTCCGCACGTACTTCACGCCCGCGTTGCGCTGGTGATCGAAGAACTGCACTCCGAATGTGGGATTGATCGCAGTCTGATCCGGATTGGTCAGCGGTCCTGTCACCTGATTCAAGCTGAAACGGGTGAGCAACGAGGCCTTATTCGAAATCTTGTGATCGATGCGGATGGAAAACTGATCCGTCCGCGTCACAACCTTCGAAGACGCCGCGTAGGTCCGGTCGCCGAAGGCTCCGTTGGGCTCGTTGGGCAAGGGATATCCGTTGAGCACCGCAGCCACCGCCGGATTGACCGGAACGGTCAGTGTGTCACCAGGAAACGTCGTGGTATCGATTCCCTGCCTCTCCGCGACGCTCGGAACGGGCAGGACTTGCGTGGTGCCCAGTACCTGGCGAAAGCCCTGGTACTCCCCAAAATAAAATGTGCGATCTCGCCCGTTGTAAATCTTTGGCAGCACGACGGGGCCGCCGTTCGTGAATCCGAATTCGTTCCGCTGGAAGGGAGGAATGCGCCGCCGGTTTTCGGGATCTCGAGAGTCGAAGTAGTTGCGCGCATCGAGAGACGCGTTGCGCAGGAACTCGAACACGCTGCCGTGAATCTGATTTACTCCTGACTTCGTCACGACATTTGTATAGCTGGCAGCTCCGTGACCGATTTCCGCCGGAAGCACTCCGGAACTGGACTCTACCTCCTGGATCGCGTCCACGTTGTAATTCGAAAAAGTTGCTCCGCCCATCTCGGGGTCGGTGGTGTCAAAGCCATCGATTGCGAATACAGTTGTCACGCCGCGCTGACCGTTCACCGCGAACTGCTGCGTGAAATTTGCGGCACCGTTGGCGTCGGTCATCGTGCCAGCCGCCAGCAGCAACAGCTTGCTGAAGTCCCGCGCATTCAGCGGAAGGCTTGAGACCTCCGAGCTCGAGAGACGTTCTCCCCCCGTTCCCTGCGCCGAAGTCTGCCCGCTCGGAGTGGGAGTCGTGAGTTCCTGTACCTGCGCGGTCTGGACTTGCACCACCTGCCCCGACGCGATCAGTTGCAGCGACGAAGTCAGCGGTTTCTCATTCGAGATCGCGACGGGAGCGGTGGAGATCCATTGATTCGCCCCCCGGCGAACCGAGAGTTCGTAGGTCCCAGCCGCGATCGCAACAAAATCAAACTTGCCGTTCGACTCCGTGCTTGATGCGTAGTCCTCTTTGCGATCCGGGGAATGCAATCGGATGATCGCTCCGGCGACAGGCTTGCCTGCCTCATCCGTCAAAATGCCAGTCCAGGATGTGCCGGGAACCGCGAACGCGGAAGAGGTCGCGAGAACAAGGGTCAGCAGCAACGTACTACGAAAACAGCGTGGGAGGGCACTCAACATGAACCCGTGATTATATCTGTGCTCGCGGCGTGCCGAGCACAAATGCTGCACATGCGCGTCCCAAATCGGTACCTATCACGGGTACTCAGGCACGCCGTGATAGCATTTCCTTTGAAGGCTTCTCTCCCACCTTGTATCGAATGTCCCGTGTTCGATCCATTTCGCTTTGCGCCCCACTACTGGCACTGATTTTGTGCGCTGGCGCAAATGCCGCGAACGAGCCTCCATGGCTGGAAATCCATTCCACCCATTACACGGTAATCACCGACGCAGGCGAGAGTCGCGGACGCGATGTTGCTTTGCGCTTTGAACAGATGCGTGCCGTTTTCGCTAACGTGCTATCGAGAGATCGCCTCCATCAGTCGATTCCTCTGACGATCTTCGCCTTCCAAAACGACAAGCTCTACTTCCAGGTCGCTCCGCTGCGCAATGGACAGGCGATTGACGTGCCGGGATTTTTCCTGCCCGGGGACGATCAGGATTTCATCGTCCTCAACCTCTCCGAGTCCGATGCTTGGCGCGCCGTCTCACACGATTTCGCGACGATGCTGCTCAATTACAACTACCCCCCGACGCAAGACTGGTTCGACAATGGCATCGTCGAATACTTCAGTTCACTTCGCATCGATGGAAGACAAGTCGAGATCGGCGGCGATCCCGAACTGCGAATCACCACTGGTTCTGGCGAGCAGTCGAAAGTGTCATATACATCGGCAGCGGAGGTGTTGAATACACAGCCTTGGCTGAAGCTGCCGGATTTGGTTTCGATCAAACGCGATTCGGCAAACAAGCAGGATTCACAGCCCGCCATCTTCTACGCCGAATCCTGGATCCTGATGCACTACCTGCTGCACGAGAAGAAGCTCGAAGAAACTGGAACCTATTTCGGCCTGGTGCTGAACCAGCACCTCTCGGCGGATGAGGCCATTCAAAAGGCCTATGGTCTCAGCTCCGAAAAACTGGAACAGTCCGTTCAGGAGTATTTCCATTTCCAAGCGGCTCTGTTTGCAAGGGATAAATCGAAGCCAGCGTCCGCCCTCGGTGCGGCCATAACTGCCGGCCCGATTGAGCGTTATCCGGTACCAGTGGGGCTCGACGATTCGGCGATCACATGGAAGCCGATCCCAACCGCTGACGCGCGCGCGCTGTATGCCGGAGTTCAAGTCCGTGTGCCTGAACGACACGATATCGGCATCAAGACGCTGCAGGATCTCGCGACGACTCCGACTGAAGCTGACAAGAAAGCTGAGGCCAAGCAGCAAGCTAAAAGGATAGGAGAAGATCCCGACCAGCTTCCGACAAACTCCATCGGCAACGCACTCGCTCACCGCATCCTGGCATGGGATTACATTCAGCATGGTCAGTTCGAGGAATCATTCACCGAAATCGGCGATGCGGCCGCCCTGAATCGCACCGACATGTGGCAGCGCTACTATCTCAGCGTTGCAAAGTATCGAATGTCGGTGGCCAAGCACAGCGACATTCTGGGCCTGGCAAACATGTTGCTCGATCTTAAGGCCGTGCTCGAATGGAATTCTGAATTGGCCGATGCTTACGATTTGCTGGCCGTGGGGCGTAACGCTGGCGGAACCACTTCGGCCGCGATGCAAGCGGCGCGTGCTGCAATCGGCTTGAGCCCGCGCAACCAGCTCTACAGCTACCACCTTGCGGAGATCTATGTCGCGAGCAAGAAGTGGGACGCTGCGAATGCCCTGCTCGAACGCCTAAAGGCCAGTTCCAATCCGGAGATTGCAGCCCAGGCGGTTGAGCTTTCCTCCAAGTCGGGGGTCGAGCGCAAGTACGGAATTCCTGTCAACACATCTTCGGCTCCACAACAAAAGTTACAGGCGCAGAAAACGCCTTTCGACATACTCGAAGAAGATGCGGCCAAGCGCGAAGCCGCCGAACATGCGCAACCCA
Source organism: uncultured Acidobacteriota bacterium (assembly GCA_963801895.1). Lineage (GTDB taxonomy): Bacteria > Acidobacteriota > Terriglobia > Terriglobales > Acidobacteriaceae > Sulfotelmatobacter. The sequence continues at coordinate 918,488 of CAWDGM010000001.1, forward strand.
AAACCGGCGACCGGCGTGTCGCCAAGTTCGTCAGAGGGCGTTTGTTGGCAGTCGATTGCTCCAAGTCGCCCTCTGCCATTCTGACCGTAAGCGCCCAGGAAGGAATTCTGAAACTTCGATCCGCGGACTATCGTTCGCTGCTCCTGATCGGCAGCGACAACTTCTCCTGCGATTGGCGTGACGTTGAGGTTACTGTGAACTACAAGCCGATGGGTGGCGCCGACGGAGATCTCATCTCTCTCGAAATGCGCTGATACAGGCAACACGCATATTCATTTCAATTTGCCACGATTCAAATAACCCGCACTTCTGTTCGCCGATCACAACCCATCGTGATATGACTCACTGCCCTAACTATTATTCGGCACTAGTTTCATCGCCAGGTGCCGAGTTGAAGCCAATCTTTTCGGCCCTTTAGCAAGACTCGACTCGGACGCCCGCACGTCAGCACTCGCAATGGGAGCTTGATGGTCAATCGCGGCGGCGTTAGTCCAACAACGATTTCACCAAAAACACTCGCATAGAGCGGCGCTCCCACACAGGCGGCCGTGTCCACTGACCTTGGCTATTCCGGCGCTGCTCTCTGTTCACAACCCCGTACAGGAGGGCATCATGAAATTCGCTTTAAAGGTTTCACTCTTACTAGCGGTGTTGGGTACGATGTCTTCATCCGCTCAGATACCACGCTTTGAACACATCATCGTGATATTTCTTGAAAATCGCACGCCCGATAATCTTTTTCAGGGAGTCTGCAAGGCTCCCTACAACAAGGTCTGCAATACCAAGCCCACCGGATCTCAATACAACATTAAGACCAAAGACTGGCTCGACAAGCATTCCTCCACAGGCGTAACGCAACCGTCATCGGTAGCACTCGCAAATACGTATGATCTCGGCCATAATCACGATTCGTTCGACAAAATGTGCGATGTGGATGTGAAAACCGGAAAGTGCAAGATGGACGGCGCCGGAGATGTCGTCTGTAATGTCAACTGCCCAACCAAACCTCAGTTCAAATACGCCGACAACTCCACCGGTATTCTGAATCCTTATCTCGATCTCGCAACCCAGTACGGGTGGGCGAACTACATGTTCCAGACGAATCAGGGACCCAGCTATCCTGCCCACCAATTTATCTTTGGCGGGACGTCAGCGCCCAGCGCGCAAGACGATGCCGAAGGAACATACGCCTCAACCAATGTTTCCCAACCCGCGCTGCCCGGCACCGCAATCACGGGCTGTATCGCCCTCGCAGGATCCACCGTCAAGTTGATTACGCCAGAGGGCGAACAACAGAAGATATATCCTTGCTTCGAACATCAGACTCTCACCGATTTGCTGGAGTCCGTTGGAGTGAGCTGGCGATATTACACTCCGAATGCGGTCAACCTGTGGACTGCGCCCAACGCCATCCAGCATATCTGCGTGCCGGATAAATCCGTTGGAGGAAAGTGCACCGGCGCAGGATGGAAGAACGTAATCACCGGCGCATCGAAAATCTTGACCGACATCTCCAGTTGCAAGCTTGCGCAGATGAGTTGGTCTATTCCAGATGGCAAAAACTCAGATCACGCCAGCAGCAATAACGGCGGCGGTCCGGCCTGGGTGGCTTCGATCGTCAATGCCATCGGGAACAACCCAAAGTGCCCGAACGGCGAACTCTACTGGAACAACACTGCGATCTTCGTTACGTGGGACGACTGGGGCGGATGGTACGACCACGAACCTCCAACGATTTTGGCGCAGCCTCTCGGCGACTACCAGTACGGCTTTCGCGTCCCCCTGATTGTCATCTCTGCCTACACCACGGCCGGCTACGTCGAGAACAATCGCATGGACTTCGGCAGCATCTTGCGATTCGTCGAGCACAACTACGGAATCGGGGAGGGAGCGCTGAACTTTGCCGACGCACGAACCAACACCAACCTTACAACCTTCTTCAAGCTCACTCAGGCACCGCGATCATTCAAGGCGATTAAGGCCGCACTCGACGCCAACTACTTCATCAACGACACCAGCCCAGTGACCGATCCCGACGATTACTGAGGCCATTTCTGAAGCGGCAGGTGCTGCGCGGTTCGCCAAGCACCTGCCGTAACGACGAATGCCGATCGATCCCTCAGTTCTCGAAGGCGTGTGCGCGAATTTTCCGCACGATCCTGCCGTGAGACAATTTCCTTCCGATTTTTCGCATGAAGCCATCCACCACCACTCGACCGCAGAAGGTTTCTTCGAGCACGCTGTCTCGAGTGCCGGAAATGATTTCTCCCATCGGTCTTGTCATCGCGGTGTCATGCGTTGCGGTTGTCTTTGCTATCGTTTATGCGCCCTCGCTCAACTTTCAATTTATTCTTGACGATCACCGCTTCACCGCCGATCCGCGCATTCAGTTCTCCGGCCACATCTGGGATTACTTCACAAGCTTCGTCTGGGCCCAATTCACCGGAGGCCCGCCAAGTTTTTACCGCCCCATCTTTTTGCTGTGGATGAGGATCAATTACATCCTCTGTGACCTGTCCACCTGGGGATGGCACCTGCTCAGCATGATCAAGCATGCAGCGGTCGCCCTACTGCTGGCATGGCTCGTGTGGAAACTGCTTCGGGACCGCACCGCCGCGCTGCTGGCCGGGGCACTGTTCGCGTTGCATCCCGCGCAAACCGAATCCGTCGCATGGACCACGGTGCCTGACCCACTGATGGCGCTGGGGGTTGTCGGATCGCTGCTTCTGTACCTCAAATACGTGGATCGCGGGCAGCCCGAAGATGATAAGGAAGTTCGCCGTACAAAAGCACGGAAGAAAGCGGCTCGTCCGCCTTCTTATGGACTATTGTTCGCCGCATCCTCTATCTGTTTCCTTGCTCTCGGTGCGAAAGAGACGGCCATCGTCTTGCCGATCGTCGTATTCGCGCTGGCTCTCTTCACCCAGCAAGAACCGGCAATTGATCGCGTACGAAACCCTTCAGGCAACAATCCGAACTTTCAAGCTCGTATGAGGCAGGCAGTGCTCGATACCGCGCCCTTCGCCGCGGCAACTCTTTTTTATCTACTCTTGCGTTTTGTCGCTCTCGGAAATCATCTCAGCGCCCGCACCCAGCATCTGCCCTTCTCGACGGTAATTCTTTCCTGGCCTGCCACGTTGTGGTTCTACGTGAAGGTTCTCTTCTGGCCGGTGCGGTCTCGCGCATTCGCCGACCCCACGGTGGTCGATCACTTTTCCGCACAGGACATCCTTCTCCCCCTCCTGGGAATTCTGTTTACCGCGACAGCGTTAACCGCTTTGATCTCTTGGTGCTGGCGCGTCGCACGCAGCCTTTCCAAAGGGGAAAATACAGCTATCACCCGTGCGCTTCTGATTGGTGCCATCTTGCTGGTCGTACCCATTCTTGCCGCGCTGGATCTTAATGCTCTTAATCCCGGAGATTTTCTTCACGGCCGCTACACCTATCTTCCGCTCGCGGGACTGATGATCCTTCTATCTACCGCATGGCATTTGGCAGGTAAGTCCCGACTCTCGCTACTGATTCTTGCTGCAGCCCTGACCATCGCGTGCGCGACTTTAACCTTTTTTCAGGAAAAGCAATGGCAGGACGATCTGACGGTTTTCACGACTGCTCACGCCCTGGCGCCGAACAATCGCCCGGTCTCGCAGAATCTGGCCAACGCTAACATTCAGCAAGCACTGCAACTCGGCGAGCAGGGACGCTGCAGCGATGCTGTGCCGGTCTTCGAACAGGTCATCAATGAATATCCGAATGATTGGTATGCGTGGGCTGCACTCGGGGACTGCCTCGTACAACTGAACGATCTACCGAAGGCGGAAGAGTCGCTGCACAAAGCCGCCGACCTTTCCAAAGACCCCCGTGTCATCGAGCATTGGCAGGAGTTGCACGCTCACATGGGGTTGCCATCCACACTCCCCTCTCCAAAATAAAAAACCCTTCCGCTGGGAAATCGGAAGGGTTTCGAAATCGTTCGGAGGTTTTATGCGCGAACAACGTTGGCTGCTTGAAAGCCCTTGGGGCCTTTCAGCAGATCAAATTCCACGGTCTCTCCCTCATTGAGGGTGCGGTAGCCGTTTTCCTGAATCGCGGAAAAGTGTACGAACACATCTTCCCCCGTAGAGCGCTGGATAAATCCATACCCCTTCGCCCCGTTGAACCACTTTACTGTGCCTTTCTCTCTCACGGAAACTCCTTTCACCAATCGCGAAGAATTGTTCCCCAGTTTCTCGGATTGCGCCTCGATCGACTGAAGCCCCCCTCAAAGAATCTGGTTGAACTTTTAGGTTGCGTCCACGATGTGCAGAGGGAATTACATCCAAAAAGGAAAAGACTCCTTAGTTCCCGAACGCGTCATGCACTCGACGCGGGAACCGCTGGAGTCCGGCAATTTGGCTCGTTTCCACCACACCCAACAAACGCCAACCGCTTACTTATCTCGCCACCGGAGTGTTTTCCGGTAACGAGCAAAAGATAATAAGCAGTATTAAAACGTTTCGCAAGGAAAATTAGAAAGGAACCGAAAGGTGACCGCAGGTCATTGACAATAACTTTAACGCAGATTAAGGAATACCTTCGTAACAGTGCAACAAACTTCAGTTCTCAGGGCCGGACCCCTAGTTTGATACGATTTTAGGTCTGGTGCCTACCGTCCCGAGTTCGCTTGTTTCCTCCGCTAAAGACGGGCCTTCCGCGCGTTCTGTACCTGCGCCGCGCCGTCGTGCGAGTTTGATCGTCGCCACGGTGAAGTATCTTTTGCGCACAGATGTGCATACTTTTGCATTCTCGGTAGCGGCCAACTCCATCCTCTCTTTTTTTCCTTTCGTTGTGCTGATGATGACCCTGATCCGCCGGGTTTTCCATTCCCGGGTGATGTACGAAGTTGTACTGCAGTTGTTGCGCGACTATCTGCCGGCCGGACAGGAATTCGTCATCCGGAACCTGAATGCAATGGTCAACTCCCGCCAGCGCGTGCAGGCGGTTTCGCTCGTGATCCTCTTGGTCACGTCGTCTGGAATCTTCCTTCCGCTGGAAGTTGCCCTCAATCGCATCTGGCGCTTTGAGAACAACCGCTCCTATCTCGGAAATCAGTTGGTCTCGCTGGGCCTGGCATTTGCTTGCGGAGCTTTGGCGCTGCTTTCCATCGCACTCACCGCCGGTCCGGTAGGATTGCTCGAGTTCCTCCTCCGCGGTTACGGCACCGGATTTGTGCGCCTGGTGGGATTTCTGATGATGAAGGTCTTCGCAATTGCCGCCAGCATCGCCATCTTCTTTCTGATTTACTGGCTTCTGCCCACCGGCAAAGTTCCCGCGCGCGCCGTGCTGCCCTCCGCCATCGTGATGGGCCTGCTATCAGAAGCTTTGAAATACGCTTACATTCTTGCGCTGCCCTGGCTCAACTTTCAGGAGGTCTACGGACCCTTCGCGCTGTCAGTCAGCCTGATGTTTTGGGCGTTTCTGTCCGGCCTGCTGCTCCTTGCGGGGGCAAATCTGTCAGCCGAAGAATATCTGGGACACACTCTCTAGCAGACTGCGAAAAAAGACCCGAAATGCTCGTTTCGAAAAGGGGCGCGGCCTCGCGGCCGCGCCGCTGAAGTGCCGGAAAATCAGTGAGGCTTTAGCCGCCGGCAGGTGTCCCAAAACCGTCCCGGCCGTTCGAGGCAATTGTTGCGGGCACACGCTTCCGAGTTCGCCTGCTAATCGTGGTCTCATTTCCCATTTACGGAAAATCCGAAGTTCGCTGTCCCAATGGCTAGTTGCGCAGCGGTCTGCGGCCCCTATCATCGAGTTGCAACTTTTACTTAAATTCTTACGAAACGGATGAAGCGCATCCCCCTCGCTCTTCCTGGTTGTGGATGGTTTCTGTATTGGACAATGTGTAGATTGATTCGTGTTCTCTTAGTATCTGTTCCTCTTCTGTTCTCCTTCCTCGTCGCGCCGTCGGCCTTTGCACAATCGTGGATCAGTGCCGTGACCGCGACCCAGACAACGACCACGGCTACCATCACCTGGACAACCGCTGTGCCTGCGAATTCGCAGATCACGTATGGTAGGACAACCAGGTACGTCAGCAGTAGTGCCCTGAACTCGAACCTGGTGACGACGCACTCAGTTACCCTGACGTCGCTGACCGCCGGGACTACTTACCACTATCGCGTGCTGTCGGCCGACTCCACTGGCGTGCTGGTCACGGGCCTGGACAACGTCTTTACCACTCCGAATGCCGCCATCAGTGTCTCGATCTCGCCCACCACGGCGACGGTGGACTCGGCGGGAACACAGCAGTTCTCGGCTCAAATCACAAACACCAGCAACACGGCGGTTACCTGGTCGGCCACCTCCGGCACTATGAGCACCACCGGACTGTTTACGGCTCCCACCGTGACTGTGGCGAAAACCGTGACCATAACGGCTACCAGCGTCGCCGACAATACCAAATCCGCCAGCGCCACTGTGACCGTAAATTTGGCGGCCGGCATTCTAACGCTGAATCCTACGAGCATCAGCTTCGGCAGCGTTACCGTCGGAGTAACGAGCCCTATCCTGCTCACCACATTGACTAACACGGGGAATGCTCCGTTGACGATTACCAGCGACGTAATGTCCGCCGGTGACTTCAGTTGGGGCGGCAAGGGCACCTGCACCTACAATCCGATGGCTCCGGGATCAAGTTGCACGATGAGCGCAAAGTTCACACCAACGGCGACCGGGACTCGGACTGGGAGCATCACGATCAGTTCGACGGCTTCGAATTCGACCGTAACGCTTTCACTCTCGGGGACTGGAACGACTGCGACCGTTGGCACACTCGGCGTCAGCCCGGGTAGCCTCGGCTTAGGCAATGTGGTCGTGGGCCAAAGCGGAACGGCGTCAGGAACGATCACAGCCAGCGGCGCGAGCGTCACGGTCACGGCCGCGAGTAGCAGCAACTCGGTCTTCAGCGTGGGCGGACTTTCTCTCCCAGTGACCATCCCGGCGGGCCAGAGCGTACCCTTCACCATAACCTTCAGCCCCATGGTGAGCGGAACAGTTAATGCCACGCTCACTCTAACCAGCAACGCCAACCCGGCCACGACAGCAGAAGGGCTGACTGGCACCGGGACTGCGGCCGCGACTCACTCCGTCGCGCTGTCCTGGAATGCCAGCACGTCCTCGGCCATCCTCGGTTACAACGTCTATCGCGCGCCATACACGACGTCCTGCGGAGCCTATGCGAAGCTCAACCCCACGCTGAACACAGGCTCGCTGTACACAGACACCACAGTGGCGAACGGCTATAACTACTGCTACGCCACGACTGCTGTTGACTCAAGCAGCCGGGAAAGCAGCTACTCGAACATCGTCTCGAACGTGCAGGTCCCTGTGCTCTAAGTCAGGCGAAAAGAGGCTGTGCCGTCAGGTTCCTTCCCTACGGTCATGCGCGTGGCATTCGGCGGCGGCGCATGGAATCATCGCCGCTTGGCGTTTCAGAGTATCGTCGTCTGTATAGGCGGTTGTTGTTAACCGGAACTGGGGCCTGTCAACTTTGATAAGGGTTCGGTGCGATGCCACACAGCCGCATCGCGCCGGAGACCGGGATGCCTTCGCCCTGGATCAGCCGTCTGCTCAAATTCCGACTACTTTCGATTTCATCCGTGTCTTGTCGTCGATGGGGCGCGGAAGTGGTCACATGGCACGAAGCTCGCGATCCCAATGCAATTCAGAATAGCGTCACCAAGTTAGTGACAGGCGACAGCTGCGTTGATCGCTGAGGGTTTGAAGCTGCGCACAAGTCGACTTTCCTGCGAACATTCCAGACTTCTCTCCAAAGAAAAAATGGCCGCCTTCTTCAGGCGGCCGTTCGAAGACTTCGACATCTCTATTTCTTCTGCTCACCAATCGAGATCAGCTCGACTTCAAAAATCAGCGTTTCGCCGGGACCAATGTCGCCACCCGCTCCTCGATCGCCATAGGCCATGTCGGGGGGAATGAAGAGCTCCCACTTCGAACCTACCGGCATCAATTGCAGTGCCTCAGTCCATCCCTTGATCACGCCGCCGACTGGAAACGACGTCGGTTGACCGCGCTTGTACGAACTGTCGAATTCCTTACCATTGATCAGCGTTCCGCGGTAATTGCAGGTCACTGTATCGCTTGCTGTCGGTTTCGGTCCCGACCCCTCCTTGAGGATTTTGTATTGCATGCCACTGGGGAGCGTAACTACCCCTTCCTTGCCTTTGTTGGCAGCCAGAAAGGTTTCGCCCTCTTTCCGGGCGCCGATTCCTGCCTCGTGTGCCTTAGCTTGTTGCTGGTCGCGCACTTGCGTCTGTAGTTGGGTCAAAGCGTTCCTCTCATCTTCTTCCGTCAACAAAGGTTTTGTTCCACCCAAAGCGTCCCTCAACCCACGGGCCACGATTGTCGGATCGACTGCAGTCTGTACTCCCGACCGTTTCAAGTCCCCACCAATCTTCATACCCAGTGCGTAGCTCGCCTTCTCCTTTTGTGTTTTCAGCGCGTAGGGGGTCGCGGTCCTGGCCCCGGAGGCCGGAGCCTTTTTCGGCGCAGCCGGTTTGGCGGTGCCACTTGACTGGCCTGATGGCGACGCAGCGCCGGTTGGAGGCGTTCCCTGCGCAAACGCATTTCCCAGCAGAAGAACGCCGGTCGCAGTGGATATCACAATGATTTGAGTTAACGATTTTTGCATATCGTTCTATTGTCCCATTGCGTGAGAGAGATCGGCAAACGACGGAACTGATGAAAACTTAAACACTCCAGACAGAGTTTCAGGGCTTGTTCCTCGGATGATTCGCCCAGTTAGGAATCGTCGCTGCTACAGCAAGACGTTCCGGCGTCTCCTTGGACAGCTTTTTGGACGGAATATCGTCAATACAGGAAATTCCTTATGTCGCCAGCGATGGCCAATGATGCATGCTCCTTGTACGGTGCCTCGGGGGAAGCGGGCACGACAGGTCCATTCCTGGTAACGCTTCAATCAGTTAGAAGATGACCCTTTCGCCAACGCCGGACAGTTCTGCTTCAACGATCCTCATCGTTGACGACCACCCCGCCGTCCGCGCAGGCCTCAAGAATCTGATTTCGACTCGTCCGGGATGGACGATTTGTGGCGAGGCCACCAACGGAGATGAGGCCGTCGAACTCGCCCTGAAGTGGGAGCCCTCCGCCATTGTGATGGACATTTCCATGCCCGGAATGAATGGGCTGGAGGCGACACGGCGCATCCGTGAGCATCTGCCCGGCACTGAGATAGTCATCGTCAGTCAACACGATTCCGATGAGGTGGTTCATGAGGCACAGCGAGCGGGCGCGCGCGGCTTCGTGGTGAAATCTCATCTCTCCGCCGACTTGCTCCCGGCTCTCGAAGCTGCACTCCTTCACAGTTCTCGCATATCTTCTCCAGTTTCAAAGGCTTGGCACAATTCCATCTTGAGCGCGAAACAGGTCAATAAGGGAACATTCGGGGATCCCGGCCCGCACGACGATCTCGATCTGATGTCCGGCGGAGGCGAAATGGGGGCGCTGATGCGTTCGCATGACTGGACGCGCACCCCTTTCGGTCCGGTCAGCCAATGGCCTCAGAGTCTGCGAACTGCCCTGCGCATTTGCCTCGATTCCCGATTTCCGATTCTCATCTGGTGGGGACCGGAGTTACGCCTCCTTTATAACGATGCTTACCGTCCGGCGCTTGGGAGCACCAAACATCCGCAAGCGCTCGGCGCGCCGGGTAAAGAAGTCTGGTCCGAAATCTGGGACACGATCGGCCCCATGCTCGAAGGCGTCGTGCGTACCGGGCAAGCCACCTGGGAGAACGATCAGTTATTGCTCTTCGACCGGCACGGATACGTTGAAGAGAGTTATTGGACGTATTCGTACAGCGCCATACGGCTTTTTTCGGGCGAGGTAGGCGGTGTCTTCTCAGCAGTCCATGAAGTCACAGACCGCGTCCTGGGTGCGCGCCGCCTCAAAACCCTTCGTGAGGTTGCGGACCAGGTTGTGCAGGCCAAGACCGAAGTCAGTGCCTGTTCTCTGGCGGTGCAATCGATAGGTCGCAATCCCGCGGACTGTCCGTACGCGATGATCTTCCTGTGCGACGACCACAAAGCGACGCTCGCCGCCGCCAGTTTCGATAGCGATGCCGCAGTGCCCGCGGCTTTTGATCTCTCCGTTGAGGATCCCTGGGCGATCCAGAAAACCGTTGAAACCCAGACTACGCAGGTTTTCGATGTACAAGACCTCAACGCAATGCCGGGCGCTCCCTTCGGGGACAAGTGCAAGCAGGCCATCTCGCTGCCGATTATCGGTGCGCGAGGTGTGCCTATCGCGGTCCTCACGATCGGCATCAGTCCCTATCGCGCATTGGATGGCCCATACCGGGAGTTCTTTGATTCGCTGGCTAAGAACCTCGCCGCCAACATCCGCAACGCGCAGGCATACGACGAAGAACGTAAACGCGCGGAAGCGCTCGCCGAACTCGATCGCGCCAAAACCGTATTCTTCTCCAACGTCAGCCACGAGTTCCGCACTCCTCTAACCCTGATGCTGGGCCCGCTGGAGGATTCTCTTGCCGACTCCGGTGATCTATCTCAAAAGCACCGCGAGCATCTGGAAGTCGCACATCGCAACTCGCTCCGCCTCCTTCGCTTGGTCAACATCCTGCTGGATTTTTCCCGTATTGAGGCAGGCCGAATTCAGGCTTCTTATCTGGAAACTGATCTCGCAAAGTTGACCGCGGAACTGGCGAGCGTGTTCCGCTCCGCGACCGAGCGCGCCGGGCTGCGCCTCTTGATCGATTGTCCTCCCCTGACGCAGGCGGCCTATGTCGACCGCGAGATGTGGGAGAAGATCGTCCTCAACCTCTTATCCAATGCCTTCAAATTTACCTTCGAAGGTGAGATCGAAATTTGTTTGCGCGAAGTCGGTGATGCCGTTGAGCTGAGTGTGCGCGATACCGGAACTGGAATTCCACCCCATGAACTGCCTCACTTATTTGAGCGTTTCTATCGCGTGAAAGGCGCGCACGGCAGAACGTTCGAGGGCAGTGGCATCGGTCTCTCATTGGTGGAAGAACTCGCCAAGCTGCACGGCGGCAAGGTGACGGTTACCAGCAGGCTGAATGAAGGCAGCACCTTCACCGTAAGCATCCCGCTCGGGCACAGTCATCTTCCACTCGATCGGATCGGAGCGCGCCGGACCACGGACTCAACCGGGCTTCAAGGCGAAGCGTATGTCCGGGAAGCCTTGCGGTGGCTCCCCGACACGGAAAATGCCACTGACGAAATCCCGGTGGCGGATCTGTTGGCCATTTCGCGGCCTCTTCAGCAAGGGCAGACGGAACCCCAAGCCACCCACAAAGCTCGCATTCTGTTTGCCGACGACAATGCAGACATGCGCGACTACGTCACGCGGCTCTTGAGTGCGCATTATGAAATACTCTCGGTTCCCGATGGCGAAGCAGCTCTGGCTACCGCTCGCGAGCACAACCCCGATTTGATTCTCTCGGATGTCATGATGCCGCGGATGGACGGCTTCGCCCTGTTGCAGGCTGTCCGATCGGACGAGCGTCTGAAGAGCATCCCCGTCATTCTTCTATCTGCGCGCGCTGGAGAAGAGTCACGAATTGAAGGTCTGCAGTCCGGAGCCGACGACTACCTTGTCAAGCCGTTCTCGGCGCGAGAGCTTTTGACGCGCGTTCGCTCGCATCTGACCATGGCCGGTGTGCGCCAGCACAGCGAGCGCCAGCTTGCCGCCGAAGCCGAGGCATTGGCCAAACTCAACGAGCGGAGCCTGAGCTTGTGGCGCTCTCGCGACCTGCAGCAAGGCCTGGACGACATGTTGAGGACGGTGATCGACCTGCTCGGCGCCGATCGAGGAAACGTTCAGCTCTACGATGCGCGAAAAGAAGCTCTCGCTATCGAGGCCCATCAAGGCTTCGGCAAGGATTTTCTCGAATTCTTTGCCGAGGTTAAAGCGGCGGACGACACCGCTTGCGGAAGGGCTCTGCGATCAAAGCAGCGCGTTGTAATCCCCAACGTCGAGTTAGACCCCGGCTTTGCTCCGTTTTTGAAAGCAGCTCATAGCGCCGATTATCGTGCCGTCGTCGCAACTCCCCTACTCGGCGGAGACGGAAATCCTCTCGGCGTTATTTCCGCTCACTTTAAATCTGTTCACCATCCATCCGACCAGGAACTGCGGCGGCTTGATCTATTCGTAAGACAGGCCGCTGACTTCATTCAGCGCTGCAAGACGGACGAGGCCTTGCGCCAGAGCGAGGAACGTTTCCGAGCCATCGTCGATACGACTCCAGAGTGCGTCAAGCTCGTCGATCCTGATGGCAAACTCCTGCTCATGAATTCACCTGGGCTTCAGATGGTCGGTGCCGCCAGCGCCGACGATGTGCTCGGAAAGAATGTCTACGGTTTGATCGCCCCCGAAGATCGTCAGAAATTCAAGGAATTCAACAAACGCGTCTGTGCCGGCGAAAAAGGTTCATTGGAATTTGACATCATCGGACTGCAAGGCGTCAGGCGGCACATGGAGAGCCATTCGGTCCCGTTGCACAATCCTGATGGAAGTGTCCTGCATCTCGCCGTTACACGCGACATCAGCGACCGCAAGCAAGCCGAAGACCGCGAGCGTCAACTCGCCGCGGAAACCATTGCGGCCACGGCAAAATTCCGCGCCGTGTTCGAGCAAACTACCGTCTTCGCAGGCATCATGACGAAGGACGGCACCATGATTGACGCCAACAAATTATGCCTGGAGGCTTGCGGTTATACCTCGGATCAGGTCCTAGGGAAGATGTTCTGGGAAACCGCATGGTGGAGGAACTTCAAGGAATCGCAGGACAAGATTCGCGCCGCCACCCCGTTGGCCGCCGAAGGAACCCCTTTCCGCGAGATGCTCCACTACTCCTGGGCCGATGGCACCGATCGCATCGTCGACTTCGCGCTGTACCCGATCTTTGATCAGGATGGCAAAGTGATCTTCCTCCATCCCACTGGCGTCGACATCACCGAACTGAAGAATGCCGAAGAGAAATTTCGCAGGCTCGCCGAGACACTTGATGCTGAAGTGCGTGACCGCACGCGGGAACTCGAGATCCGAAGCGCCGATGTGGTGCGCCAGTCCGAACAACTCCGCGAACTCTCCTGGCGCCTTCTTCGAACGCAGGACGAAGAGCGCAGGCGCATTGCGCGCGAACTTCATGACAGCGCCGGCCAAACGCTGACCGTGCTCGGAATCAACCTTGCGCAACTTGCTCAGAAAGTCGCACGCACCTCCCCGGAACTCGTAGCCGACGCCGAGATGATTCAGGAAACCGTACAGCAACTTCATCGCGAAATTCGCACGACATCCTATCTGCTGCATCCTCCTCTGCTTGACGAAAGCGGATTGTCCTCGGCGCTCAACTGGTACGTTTCCGGCCTGGTCGAACGTAGTGATCTCGACATTCAGCTGACGATCTCAGACGATTTCGGGCGCCTCCCCAACGACATGGAGCTCGTAGTCTTTCGCCTTGTGCAGGAATCTCTGACGAACATTCATCGGCACTCCGGCAGCCGCACTGCGTCAATTCAGATCGCCCGCGACGCGGAGCGAATTTCTGTTCGTATCAGCGATCAGGGAAAGGGCATGTCACCGGAGCGTTTAGCGGAAGTTCAATCGCGAGGAGCCGGAGTTGGTCTTCGCGGCATACGCGAACGGCTGCGCCAATTCCGAGCGAAAATGGACATCGAGTCCGACAGCAGCGGAACCCGGATTGGTGTCACAATCCCGATTCCCCCCGACGCGCCTTGGAAGAGGCCGAACGAAGTCGAGTCCCTTCCCACCATGCAGCAGTCTTGAAGTTCGCTCTACCAGATCCACGGGACCAGACGGAAGCGTGTCTGTTCGCAGTATTCCGGATATCCCGGCAAGTCTCGTTGTAGAGTTCGTTCCTCGTGGATCACACGAAACATCAGCAGCGGAATCGTTAACGCAAAAATCGGCATGGCCATATAGGATGCGAGCGCCAGCGGAATTCCAAGGGCAGTCATTGACATTCCCGTATACATCGGATGTCGCACGATCGCGTAAGGTCCGCTATGGATCACGTTCTGTCCAGCTTCCACTTCAATCGTGCTCCCCGCAAAGCTGTTAGTCTTCATCACCCAATATACGAACAGGTATCCGGACACCGCGAGGAACTGCCCGGCCAGGATCAACACCACCGGAAATGCCACGTTCCGCGACCACCCGAAGCGGAAGTCCAGCCCGGTGACAGTGAAACCAGTTACCAGGATGAGGAAGAAAAGTTTTTGAAAGAGCCGTTGGTGAGGCTCGACTTCGTCATTCTTCAGCCTGCGCTCCATCAGCGCGGGATCATTTTTGAGAAAATCCTGGGAGAAAAATATCCAGAAGCCTGCCATCAAGCCCAGAAACAACCACGCCTGCCAGAAGCGAAATGATAATGATCCGGCGCCCATGAATATCATGATGGCGACCGCGGCAATCGTGATCGCCAACAGTGATGTCGCTCAAGACATCTTGATGAATGCCTCCGCCCAGCCACTCGCGCCGGTGTCCTCATCGTGGACATCGCCCGCACCACTTCCTGCCGGAGGCGATTGGGTCTCATCCTTGACTGGCTACGGTGACGTTGATTATTTTCTGCTGCCCGCTCAGGCTAATCGGACAGTCTCGGTAGCAGTAACTGCTCTCGACGACTACGGACGCGTCAGCGATCTCAAGTCTCAGCCGGTAATCGGAATGTGGTCCGCCAGCGATCCTCAGGGCACAGTGCCACCGGCATTCACTACGTCGCCGTTCAATTCAACCGCGGCCGGCGTCACCCGCCTCGATACTCAGGTCCTGGCTCCAAAGACTTTTCTGATTGGCATTTCGGATGTGCGCGGCGATGGCCGCCCTGACTATCGCTACCATGCCCGTGTGCTCTATGCCGACTCTCTTTTTCCTTCTCGCGTTGGTGTAAATGGAGGAGCAGTCACGGTTCGGGGAACCGGTTTCGCCGCTGGACTCGCGGCTAAATTCGGAAACAGCGTCGCGTCTCAGCTCAGTCTGAGCGCCGGTCAGATCACTCTACTGGCGCCGCCCCATGCAGACGGCGTTCAGGACCTCCTCATCACCGATCTCGCAACTGGTGCTTCGACGAACATGACGGGCGCCCTCCTGTACGGCGCGGCAGCACGCGACAACATCGTTCTGGTCAACGGTTCCAATCCATCTGCGCCCGTGGGCACGCAGGCCGCACATCCAGTAATGGTTCGCGTTTTAGCCTCCGATGGAAACACGCCGGTGAGCGGCGCGTCGGTTGGTTGGAGTGGAAACAGCGCCCTCCAACTTTCTTCATGCGGTGGCGCGTCGTCGTGCTCGACCGTGACCGACGACAATGGATATGCCTCGACCTGGATTACGCCAATGGCTACGGGCGTTGCAACAATTACGGCTACGTTGGCCCCGGCACTTTTAGGCAATTCGAAATCGGTCTCTGCCATCGTTAATGCAACCCAGTCCTCGTCTGACATAGGCGCGACCAATCCCTATCTGTCGATCTCCCAGGGAGCCTCCATCAGCCTTCCACTTACTGTCCGCTTGCTCAGCAACGGAATCCCCAAAAGTAATGTTCAGGTCAACTTCACTGTAGTCACCGGATTCGGCGCGCTCAGCCCGGCCAATCCAAAAACGAATTCCAATGGATACGCCAGTTCGACGCTCACCCTCAGCCAGTTCGCAACCGCGTCGCAAGTAGCAGCGTGCGTTGCTCCGGCAAACGCTCCCTGCGCGCCGTTTTACCTGACTTCCGTTCCGTTGGCACAACAGAAATTGCAGCCTATCTCCGGCTCGGGGCAGGTTTCAACTGGAACTCCGTTCGAGCCTGTCAGAGTTCGAGTCGTCGACCTCTCCTCGCCACCGAATCCCGTCATAGCGGCTCCGGTCACGTTTCGCACAACGGTGATGCGAGGGGGCGGAACTTCCTCGGTCGGCATCGGCGGAGAAAGCAATCCCGGTAATCCTGCTGGTCCCGTAATTCTGCAAGTCACTCAGTCCACGGCGACCACCGACGTGAATGGACTTGCCAGCGTGGTGCCCTCTGGCGGAGGATTCAGCCCTCCGGTCGACGTTGATATCACTGCTTCCGCGGGAAGCTCGGCAATACTAGACGAGCCACTGCGGATCGTCCCACCAGTGTCGGATTCGTCGTTAGAAACAATGCTGCCGCCCTTCGACCGACATCCAGTTTCTTTGCAAGGGGTGTCTCCGCTCAAATAAGTTGGCAGCATGGTTCTGCCACCCTGAGCGGCATGCTTTAGCCGCGAAAGACTCACCTGCAACATTTCCGGAGGTTCGAAAATGGCGAAAGATGACCAGTCACAGCAGGAAAATAAAACGCGAATGGCCGCCAATGAGGATTGAGGTCGCGAACGCCTGAGGTCGCGAACGCCGTGGAAGAGCGGCCCTTCAGGGCCGCGAAAGTAGAGACAGAGTGAGGGGCTTCAGCCCCCGCCCCTAACCGCCGCAACTAGGCGAGGACGAATCCACTACACGCGTTCACTTCGTCCACTGGTCGACCCAATCGTTTACGGTTTTGTACCAGAGCTGGGAATTCTGTGGCTTCAACACCCAGTGACCCTCGTCCGGGAAGTAAAGCATCTTCGACGGCACCCCCTCCATCTGCAGCGTGGTGAAGAGTTGAAATCCCTCGCTTACGTCAAGACGGTAGTCGCGCTGTCCGTGGACAACGAGCGTCGGGGTCTTGAAATTCTTTGCGTACTGGTGAGGCGACCACTTCTGATACCCGGCGCGGTTGTCGTACGGCGTGCCCTTAAACTCCCAGTTGTTGAACCAGAGTTCCTCGGTAGTTCCCCAAGCGGACTCGGCGTTGAACATGCCATCGTGCGACACCAGGCACTTGAAGCGGTCGGTATGTCCGAGAATCCAGTTGATGGCGTACCCGCCGTAGCTGGCGCCCAGAGCACACTCACGATTCTTATCGATAAACGGATACGTCTTCTCGGCGTAGTCGAGCCCCTTCATCAGGTCCTCGTAGGGCGCGCCGCCCCAGTCTCCGTTGATGGCATCGATGAACTTTTGCCCGTACCCGGTCGACCCATGGAAATTGATCATGAGGACCACGTATCCATTCGCTGCGAACAGCTCAGGATTCCAGCGATAGGACCAGTCGTCTCCCCACGCACCTTGCGGCCCGCCATGAATCAGAAACTTGACGGGATATTTCTTGGCCGCGTCGAAGTCGGGCGGCCTGACGAGAAATCCTTCGACGTCGTCATTGTGCGCTCCCTTGAAATCGAAAGACTCGATCGCGCTCATGTTGATCTGAGACAACAATGCGTTATTCACGTGTGTCACTGCCCAATCCTTGTTGAGCGAACAATCCCCTTTTCCTGGATCCACATTTCCAGTTTTCGCCGGACACCCTTGTCCCGCAACATCCGCCGCAAAGATTTCCGTAGGAGATGCAATGGACATCCGTGTGAACAGCAGGGTCTTGCCCTCAGGAGTCAGAGATAGTTCGTCGTTGTATCCCGCGACGATGGCGCGCCTCGAAGAATCCGGATTCGCAACATCGAGGGCATAGACGAGAGCATGACCTTCATGATCAGAGCTGAAATAGATAGATTTGGAATCCTTGCTCCAGATGAACGTTCCCACCCACTGATCAAAGTCTTCCGTCAAGTTCTTCTTCTCCCCCGTCTTGCGGTCGTACAGCATCAGGCGAAAGCGGTCGCTCTCGTATCCGGGACGCTGCTGAGCGCGGTAGGCGATGTAACGTCCATCGGGCGAATAGAGCGGCGACGTGTCGCTTGCGGGATTGGCGGCGGTTATGTTCTTTGCGCTACCTCCTCCAACTGGGACGATCCACAAATCATTGTTGGTGGAAGCGGCTGGATTCTTTTCATGATTCGACGCGTAGCAAATCTCCTGTCCGTCAGCCGCGAACGCATAATCATCCTGCCCGCCAAGGGAAAACACCGGAGCGTCATAGTCGCCGGGGGTGAGATCACGCGGAATCGGCCGCAACTGATCGTACGCATTTGTTCCACTCTCAATCATCGCATTCACGACGAAGATGTGACTGCGCTTCCCCTCCTTGTAGCTATTCCAGTGACGATAAAGCAGGCGATCAAAAATCAGCGCCTTAACTTTCGATTTATCGTGCTCATCGAGTCTTTTCCCGTTACACGCTGCTTGAGCCGGAGGCTCGCCATCGCACTCGGGATAAACGTCGGAAGTAAACAGGATTTGTTTGCCGTCTGGCGACCACACCGCTCCGCCGGCCTCGGTCGCAATGGACGTAAGCTGGTGTCGATAAACCACGGCTCCGGCGGTCTCATCAAAATCCGCAATCCAGACTTGCGATCCACCCTGTTTGGTAGATAAAAACGCGAAGCGCTTGCCGTCGGGCGCCCAGCGCGGACGGTCGCCGTCCTGGTCGGCGACAATCTCTCGCTCCTGGCCGCCGGCCGTTGGGACGATCCAGATGTGCGGCGTTTTGGTATTCGCCGCCAAATCGACGTCGACCACGCTGAAGATCACCCACTTTCTGTCCGGCGAAACTTGCGGATCGCCGACCCGCTTCAGTTTCATCATGTCTTCGAACGTAAACGAATGTTTTGTCTGGGGGAATGCGGATAGGGAAAAAACAAGAACGAGAAGAGACAGAAGAAGACGGCGCATGCGGAGACTCCTCGAGAAACGAACGAGTGTAGCAGGGGAAAGCGACCCGCTTCTACCATCCAGCTATTGTCATCCTGAGCCGCAGCTTTTGGCGGCGAAGGACGTATGTACTCCGCAGCCAGTTGCATAGGTCCTTCGCTTCGCTCAGGATGACAACGCTATATTTGAGACAAGTGCAGTTTTGCACATCGCCAATGTTCGTTCGTCACAGACGCCCACGACACATCGATGCGAAGCTCACTTCATGTCCGAGCCTAAGGTCTATTTCGTTTACATCATGACGAATCGCTCGAAAACCCTCTACACAGGTGTGACGAACAATCTTGTTCGGCGGGTTCGCGAGCACAAACTCGGTACGGGATCGGACTTTGCCGCGCGATATAAGCTCGACCGCTTGGTTTATTTCGAGAGGTTCGAGGACGTACGCAACGCAATCGAACGAGAAAAACAGATCAAGGGCTGGTTGCGGATGAAAAAGATCGCACTGATTGTTTCGATCAACCCAGCTTGGCGCGACCTCAGCGAACAGTGGTATGAGCGGCACGCATATCAGCCGGAGACCGTGACCACTTTTCGGTATTGAGCCTTGACTCTGTCATCTTGAAGCTTACGCTTTCTGCAGGCCGAAGGAACCAGGCACTCCCCGACGGTTCCAATATATCCTTCGGCCAGAAACGTCCGCTTGAGGACGACAAAAGCGCTTAACAATCTGGGCCCGGCAACCTCTTGTGCATCGAAGCATCCAACTGAATGGCAGAACTGCAGCACCCTTCCCTCCGACCTCACTGAGCGGAGAGGGGTTGGAGGGCGGGGTCGCCGCGGTAATTGTCCCTACGGAGACGTAACTTGCGAACCTTTCCGGTTTCTTCTGGAGGGGTTGCTAGTTCCGTCTCCGCCAATTATTGCCAAGATTCGCTAAACTAAAAATATGAAGTTACCCGGCCGTTCTCTGATTTACCTCGCTCTGCTGGGCTGCGCCATGTCAGCGGTGTCTGTGCGCGCCCAGGAAGGTCCCCTCCAAAACATTCCTCCGTCGGGAATCTCTCCGGAAGAGATCATCAAGCGCTTTACGGACAAGGAAACCGAATTCGCCAAGGCCCGCGACCAGTACACTTATAGACAGGATGTAAAGGTCCAGAACGTGGACGGCGAGACGGTAAAGGGCGAGTATCACGAAGTCTTCGACGTATTGTTCGATGACAAGGGCAAGCGAATTGAGAACGTCGTCTTCGCCCCCCAATCGAGCCTGGATCAGAGCGGCCTCTCGATGGACCAAGGCGACTTCGAAGACATCCGGCACCGTCTGCCGTTTGTGCTGACCAATCAGGACTTGCCCGAATACGACATTCTGTACGTCGGACAACAGCAGCAGGACGAGTTGCACACCTTCGTTTTTGACATTGCGCCCAAAAAGATTGAGGGCAAAAAGCGTTACTTCCAGGGGCGCATCTGGGTCGATGACCACGACTACCAGATCGTAAAGACCTACGGAAAAACGGTGCCCGACATCGTCGCTTCCAAGAAGGGCAAGGACGAGCACCTCTATCCCAAGTTCACAACCTGGCGCCAGCAGATCGACGGTCTTTATTGGTTTCCCGTCTATACCATGGCCGATGACGAGCTTCACTTCAAGATGGGTGACATTCACATTCGGGAAATCGTGAAGTACCAGGACTACAAGAGATTTGGCTCGAACGTGAAGATTCTGTACAACGGCCAGGAGATTCCGAAAGAGCAGCAGAAGCCGGATCAGAATAAACCTCCGGAACAGAAACCGCCGCAAAAGTAGACCGCTTTTGTGATGGAACGTCTGGCGCAGCCGCCTTTTGGCGGCTGTGCTTTTTGTCTCGTGCACGTTGCCAGCAGGGTGCAGCGATCCTTCGCTTCGCGAAGAATGACATGGAGATCGATTTCAGGGATGACAGAGATCGAAGCGAATTAATAATTAATAGAAGAGGTACTTTCTCCACTTATCGTCGGAGCGGCCCATCAGGCGCATGATGTGGCGGCTGGTATGGAGGTTGAACGCGCGCGGTTCGCGCATCAGCTTCATGCCTGCTTCGGTAGGAGACTGGTTGCCCTTGCGGCGGTTGCAAGGATGGCAGCAGGCGACGAGATTCTCCCAGGTCGACGAGCCCCCGCGCGAACGCGGGATCACATGGTCAAGAGTCAGTTCGCCGGAGGCCAGAATGGTCGAGCAATACTGGCAGGTATTCCGATCGCGCAGCAGGATGTTCTTTCGCGACAGAGCGCGGCTCTGATGCGGAATGCGACGGTACTCCAGCAAACGGATTACGGAAGGCAAGCGCATCGCCACGCGTGCGGAGTGTAGAAAGTGGCCATTCTCCTCTTCGGTCATGGCGACACCCTTCAGCACGAGCACCAGGGCGCGTCGCGCGGCGCACACATTGATGGGCTCGTAAGACGCATTCAGAACGAGAACCGGAGAAAGCAGGGCGTGGCCGTCTCCTGCGCGGTGAGGAGCCGCCGGTGTGAATATACCGGCGGTAAACCGGGATCCTGCATCGTGCTCCATGCGCAAAGACATAAAGTTCAAAGTTTCACGGTCTCAACGTTTCGAGATCCTTTGTCTCTTCGGACGTTACCGCTTCTAGATTCTGAAACTCTGACATCTCGACGCTACTGGGTCTAGAGTCGTCCTCGATACCTTCATACTTAGATGCTAGTTTCATCGTCCTGGCAACGGTGGCGACCCACACCCTGGAGGCGCCGGCCCGGCGCAGTACGCGCGAACACTCCATCGCCGTCGTCCCGGTGGTGTAGACATCATCCACAAGAAGTACGTGACGGCCAGCGACTTCCTCGCCGCGGGCGACACCGAAGGCGCCCCGCAAATTTTCGCGGCGCTGGTGACTCGTAAGCCCTATTTGGGAGCCCGTTTCGCGAGTTCTTTGCAGAAGATTGACAGCAAGTTGGGCGTGCTCACGCAGCGGCGCCATCTTCAGAGCGGCTCGCGCGATCAGCTCCGCCTGATTGAAACCGCGCTGCCGCATCTTCGTTTTGAACAGAGGTACTGGGACGACGATGACTTCCTCCCGTTGGAGGTTCGGCTGCAGCGCCGCCAGCGAATCAGCGAGCATGCGACCAAGGACATCCGCAGCGGGATGTACGCCGTTGTACTTCAGGAGGTGAATCAGTTCGCGCAATCCGCCGTCATAGCTGCCGTAAGCGACTGCTCTCTCGAAGGGACGATCGAGGCGGCGGCACACCGGGCACCTTCGCAATCCATCACTGTCGCAGGTCGCGTAAGAAGAAAGAACCTGCTCGCCGCAGATGGAGCAGACACTTCCTCGCACCGGCTCGATTTCACAGAGACAGTCGGGACAAACGGGCAGGCGCGAAATATTTAGAAGAGGAACGCCGCAGATGCGGCAATCAGAAGGAAACAAAACCGAGAATAGGCCTTCGGCGAGGCGCTTGATCCAATTTCTTGTGGAGTACAACGAGTCGACTTTGGAAGCAATAATAGGCCCAGCTACTGCGGAAGTGACCTTACCGGCCCGGATTCGGTCCTCACTACTGCTGAAGACGGCCTCCTCGACGCTCCGCGGCCATGCTCCCCGCGGCCGATCGTACCTGCCCAGTATAGCGGCGAGCCGCGCTGCTAGGCAACGTTTCGCTTTGGAGAGGTCGAGTTTTTCAACGTCACGACTCTTGGAAGGCCGGGAATGCGATCACGCACATCGGTAAACAAAAGCCGATAATCCCGGCGAAAGCACTCTCCGCAGCGGACAGGTTTCAACAGCAGGAATGGCAGGATATAGCGCTCCGTCAGTGACCGGCGGCGCGAACGAAAACCAACCTCACTCCCACAATCGCGGCAAAAGTACGCACGGGCGAAGGGCTTGTCGGGGGAGACACTCATGCAGTGCACCTCAGAGATATGGACGCGAAGGGGCGGAAAACAGATTGACATCATTCTATACCGTGGTATTCCGCGTCGGCCCGAATTTGTGAATGGCGGAATCACGGGTATACTCAAAATCGGCGTACAGGACGCCGCCCGTCCGCGGAGAGGACCGAGTCCACCTGAGAGAGTTTGAATTTACGGTTCTCACGAACCTCCTTTTCGCCCGCGCAGCGGACCTCGGGCATGACCACGAAGGAGGTCCGTTATGCCTAGGCAGTATTCCGATCTTCAACTCCCGGTCCACCCCAACCTCAAACAACTCCGTCATCAAGCCAAGGATCTGCTGCACGCGATACAACAGGAAGACGCAGCGGCGATCGCGCAGTTGCGCAAGCACCATCCCAAGACGATCGAACCGGCCGCTGCGAAATTGGCGGATGCCCAGTTTGTGCTTGCCCGCTGTTACGGATTATCCAACTGGGGTCGCCTGGTTTCCGCCTGTAGAATGACTGACGCAATCTGGAACGGTGATGCTGCAACCGTTCACGACCTGATCGTCAAACATCCTGCCCTGCTCCACGAATCGGCGCGGGGCATAGCGGACGACTGGGGCCCACCGATGTCGTATGCGGCGAACGTGGGTCAGAACGGCATCATCGAAATGCTCGAGCAGATGGGCGCGGCCGACCTGCAGCATGCGTTCGATCGCGCCTGTCTTCAAGGGAGGATCGACACTGCACGCCGTCTGTATGCAATGGGTGCCCGGCCGATTCGAGGCTGCGTCATGGGTCCGTGTGAAACGCTGCATGACACCGGATTGCAGCTTCTTTTTGAACTGGGTGCAGAGTTCAGTGACGATAAAGGCGATCGGCTGGCGCCGTTCGCTTTAATTCTGCAAACCTATTGTCGGTATCCAAAAGGCAAGCATGGCTGCATCGAACTCGCCGCCAAGCACGGCACCGAGATCCCCGACACGCCAACCATGGCTGTCCATCGCGGCCGCATCGATCTGCTCGAAAAGCATGTGAAGAACGATCCACAGACTGTGCACCGAACCTTTTCGCATGAAGAAATCTATCCGCCTGTGCTTGGATGCGATGCGGATCACTCACTCGCGTTGCACGGAACCCCGGTCGCAGGCGGTACGCTGCTGCACCTGTGCGTCGAGTTTGACGAGATCGAAATTGCGCAATGGCTGATCGAGCACGGCGCCGATGCCAACGCCAAAGCTGACGTCGACGCAGACGGTTTTGCAGGGCATACACCACTCTTCGGATGTGTTGTGTCCCAATCGTATCTTTGTGGTCGGCAGCGGGATGCCGCCTTCGCAAGGTTATTGCTGGACCACGGGGCCGATCCGAATGCTCGAGCCTCATTGCGAAAACAATTGCGGGGCGTTCCCGACGAGTCTGTGTATGAGTATTACGATGTAACGCCGCTTTCCTGGGGCCAACAATTTCATGGAGAGCAATTTCACGGATGGGTGAGCAAACCCGCGATGCAGTTGATCGCGGAGCGGGGCGGGAAAAGATAACAGAGCTTACTCTCAACTGATTTATGGCCTTTCATACAATACCCCAATATTTCAGCCGGCACTGAACTATGCTGGCAGGGTGCAGAGCTATGCTAGGAGCATGAATGCGAAATTCCCACTTGCAACTACTGCGGCCTTGATTGCTGATCCCGCTCGCTCCGCCATCCTTTTGGCTCTGCTTGATGGTCGCGCACTGGCCGCCGGCGAACTGGCGTGCGCTGCTAACGTCTCCGCTCAATCAGCAAGCATGCATCTGGCGCAACTACTGCAGGGTGGTTTCGTTGAGCTGCGCCGCGAGGGGCGCCATCGCTACTACCGAATCGGCTCGCCGGAGATTGCCCATGCGATCGAGGCTCTCGGATGTATTTCGAGTCTCCGAAAACACAAGCCTATCGGCGAGAGTGCGAGCATACGCTACGCTCGCACCTGCTATGACCATCTGGCGGGAATCCTGGCCGTAAACCTGGCTGCAGCGTTTGAAAGAAGCAGGTATATCGTCGCGCACGATGAGCGTCAATACCGTCTAACTCCGACGGGGGAAGCGTTCTTCAACGAGTGGAGCATTGATGTGGAGGCACTGCGGAAGAGCCGGCGCAGCTTCGCCAAGCGCTGTCTCGATTGGACAGAACGGAGCGACCATATTGCGGGAGCGCTGGGCGCGGCAATCTGCCAGAAAATGGTGGACTCCCGATGGATCAGGCGTGACCGCGACAGCCGCGTTGTACATCTGACCAGTGCGGGACGCGAGAAGCTTGCAGAATTCCTGCCCTCGAAACTTCTTTCCAACAGTCAAGGCAAACCTGCAACATCTCCGCCGTTTGAGCGTTCACACTTGTCTCGTAGCCATTAAGCGCCAAATAACAGAACTGGAGACTCTATGTTCACGCTATGCATTCGCTACACTCTCAACCCCAACCGGTTAGCAGACTTCCGCACTTACACCGACGCAGAGATGGATCCCATTCGCCGAAGTGGTGGAAAGATTGTTGGATATTTCCTGCCAACCGAATTTGCCGGACCTACCAACGAAGCATTTGGCCTGATTGAATTCGCGACGCTCGCCGAGTACGAGCGATATCGCGGAAAGCTCGCGGCGGACGCTGCGCATAAGGAAAATGTATCAAGGTTGGAAGAGAGCGGCGCTGTGTTGGCGATGAATCGATCGTTTATTCACCGAGTCGCCCAAGACTAGGCACAGAGAAAAGATTCGAATCAGCGATCCGTGAGGAGGTTTTGTATGAACCAAACAACATCAATCCCCGGCTACGCGTATGCGTCGAAATCGTTGCCACCGTCGCCAGTTTCTCTGGAAGACCTGAAGTTTCTCGAGCAGGCCGCGGGGTTTTCTGAGGAGGACGTGCTATGGCTGCGGAAGGCCGGGACGATTCTGTCTCCTCAGGCCGAAGAGATCGTTGACAGTTGGCGGAGCGTCATTGCATCGCAACCGCATCTTGCCCAATTTTTCTTTGGTCCCGATGGTAAGCCGGATGAGGCGTACAAGACAGCCGTCAAGAAGCGTTTTGTGCGGTGGGTCATCGACGCCTGCGAGCGTCCGCATGACCAGGACTGGCTGAATTATCAGGAAGAAATTGGACAACGCCACACTCCTGCGAAGAAGAACGTTACGGATCACGCTCACACGGCGCCCGTCGTGTCGTTGCGATACCTGATTGCGTTCTCAGCGGTCGCGGTGACCACGATTCGGGGCTTCCTCGAGAAGAGCGGGCGCGGTTCGGAGGAGATCCAGAAAATGCAGGATGCGTGGACGAAATTAATGTTCTTGCACCTGGCACTGTGGTCGCGACCTTACGTCACGGAGTGTCTCTGGTAGGGATCCCTTCCCCTCAAACTGCGATCGAAGACACTCACCAGCATTAACCACATGCCCCTGGCGGCCTTCTAAATTGAACCTTTTGGACCGGGCTCATCTGGCCGCGGGTTTGATTCTTTACATCCAAGGTTAAGAAGCAGCGCGCTTCTGCAAACGCGGATCCCAGTTCCCGTTTCAAGCTTAGGCTGGCCGGTCCGGGCCGAGCATCTACTTGTCTTGGGCCCAGCCCGCATGCTAAGTTGCGCCGTTCACTAGTTTTGCGTCCCCGATGCTGAGCGACTCGTTTCTGCACTCATCCCGCGTCAACCAAGGATCCCCACTATGAGCACACCCGTTACGGATCTCCCCCGCAAGAAGCACACGCCGTATGTTCCCGCGACCATGGAGATGACCGAGTGGTCTTACAAAGCCCTATTTCTCGGACTTCTCATGACAGTCGTGCTGGGAGCGGCCAATGCTTATCTGGGCTTGCGGGCCGGTATCACCATAGCGGCAACCTACCCTGCGGCTGTGATTGCGATGGCGGCGGTTCGAGCCTGGAAAGGATCGATCCTGGAAGAAAACATCTCGCGAACGGCGGGCTCGATCGGGGAATCCGTCGCTGCTGGAGCGATCTTCACGCTGCCTGCGTTCGTGCTCTCCAAAGCTTGGCCATCGTTCCGGCCGGGCGACGCCTATTGGAAATCGACCGCACTGATCATGGTAGGCAGCATTCTGGGAGTTTTATTTATCTCGCTGGTGCGGCGAGGCATGGTAGAGGATCCCGAACTGCCGTTTCCCGAATCGCTGGCTGCCTCGGAAATCCACAAGGCAGGGCAGCGCGGGGCTCAGGCTGCGAAATACCTGTTCTGGAATATTGGAGTGGGAGGAATCGTTTATATCCTCGGAAAGTTCGGGTTGTTTGCCGCCGACACCGATCTTCACGTCGGCGTAGGCAGCCTGGGACACAGCCAGGTTCGTCTCGGCACTGCCGGCAGTACCCACGTGGTCGCCACAGGAGGCACTACGGTCTTCGCGGCCCCCAGCGTCAGTCCAGCTTATCTCGGCGTCGGTTACATCATTGGGGTCAAGCTGGCATCGATCCAGTTTGCGGGCAGCGTGCTGGCGTGGGGATTGATGGTGCCATTGCTGATTTTCTTTCTTGGGCCTCAACTGAGGGCGTACATCCCTGCAGACACTCCGGATAATTGGGCGACCATGGCGGATGCTGTGTGGAGGTACATCGTGCGGCCCATCGCTGTCGGCGGCATGTTAGTAGGCGCCGCGTACACGTTATTCAAAATGCGCTCGAGTCTAACTGCCGGAATCGGCAAGGCATTCGCTGACTTGCGTCAAACGGCGGCCCAACAGGCGCAACTGGCCCGCACTGAACGTTACATGAGTTCGAAAATCGTCTTCGGCCTGATCGCCCTGATGTTTGTTCTCATGTGTCTGCTCTATATCAAAATCTCGGGACTGCTCTTGCCCGCGATTTTAGCGGCCGTGGTGATGATTCTTGTGGGATTCTTCTTCGCCACCGTGTCTGGGAACCTGGTCGGATTCATCGGCTCATCCAACAATCCGATATCCGGATTAACGCTCTCGACGCTGTTGATTGCCGCGCTCCTCATGGTTGCGCTGGGAGTTTCCGGGGTTTCGGGAGTGGCGACGGTTCTGGGTGTTGCTGCCGTAGTTTGTGTGTCATCCGCCGTCGCGGGAGAGCTTCTGCAGGACTTTAAGGTTGGGTACATTCTTGGTGGCACACCCAAAATGATTCAGACCGCGGAGTTGATCGCGGTCGTTGTGGCCAGCCTGGTAATGTACTGGCCGCTTATGTTGCTGCACGAAGGCAGCATTCGGGCTGGCGGGATAGGATTTGGAGGTCCGGAACTTCCGGCGCCGCAGGCTGGTCTCATGGCGACGTTGGCATCGGGCATCGTCGGGCACGATATGCCCTGGTCGCTGGTCGTAGTGGGAATTCTGTTTGGGATCGCGATGATCATGATGCAGGTGAAGAGCCCAATGCTGGTCGCGGTTGGCATGTATCTGCCGTTCGGTACAACGTTCGCGATTTTTGTGGGTGGTGTGTTTCGCACGATCGGCGACTGGGTTGCCGAGCGACGCGGCTTCAACAGCGCGCAAAAAGCACGAGTTGAAAATGCAGGAGTCCTCATCGCATCTGGCCTGATCGCAGGAGAAGCATTGTTAGGATTGGTGTGGGCTGGACTTCAATTTGTACCGAGTTGGGGAGCGCCAAACCACCCGCCACAGATCTTCACAAATCCGTCCTATTTGGTGGGAGGAATGGTTGTGCTGGTGGGACTGGCTGCTCTGATGATATTCGTGCCTGCCTCCGCCGCAGGAGATCCGAGCGAGCCCGCGCCACCAACGGCGATCATGTAATTCATCAAAACGCGAAGGACACGAAGTTTCACGAGGGAGAATTGAAATCGAACCTTCGCGTCATTTCGTGTCCTTCGTGAGTTTAGTAGGCCCCATGTCGATTGCAGAAAACATCGCCCAGATTCGTGAGCGCATCGAGAATGCCGCGCGGCGGGCTGGTCGTTCTGCAAGCGACATCAGACTGATGGCTGTCACGAAGACGCATCCGCCTGAAAGAATTCGCGATGCCTATTCCGCCGGTTTGCGCTTGTTTGGAGAGAACCGTGTACAGGAATTTTCCGGAAAAGCCGCGGAGCTTTCTCAATTGTCACAAGCTGAGTGGCATATGATCGGGCATCTCCAGACCAATAAGGCGACGAAGGCCGCGGAACTATTTACGGCGATCGATTCCGTTGATTCGATCAAACTGGCGGAGAGACTGAACTCCGCTGCGCAAGCCTTGAGCAAGAAACTTGATTGCCTGATCGAAATTAATGTCGGTGGTGAAGCGGCCAAGAGCGGCGCGGCTCCGGACTCGCCGGAGCTAGAGGCACTGCTGACCGGTGCGGCGAAATTCGAGTCTTTGAGGATCCGCGGGCTCATGACGGTACCCCCGTTCACCGAGGATCCCGAGGGCGCGCGTGCATTTTTTCGCAAGCTCCGCGAGTTACGCGATGAGATCGCAACAAGAAAGCTGCCATCGGGTGGGATTGATGTGCTTTCTATGGGCATGTCGCATGACTTCGAGGTCGCAATTGAAGAGGGATCGACTTGCGTGCGGGTGGGGACGGCGATCTTCGGGGAAAGACCCAAAGCATAAACTTAGAGGGCACAGAGCCACCGCCTGACTCTCATAGAACATCCATGTTTGCGATACATGCAACCGGCAGATTTTTGTCGTTCACTGTCAGAGTCCATCCACGCGCGCGCAAGAACGAGGTAACAGGTCAAGTTGGTGACGTCCTAAAAATCTCCCTTACCACGCCTCCAGTGGAGGGGCGGGCCAATCAGGCCTGCATCGAATTCTTCGCAAAGCTTTTGAAGGTGCCGCGATCTTCCGTTACCATTGCGTCCGGCCTGACCAGCCGAAATAAAGTGATACGAGTCGCGGGGTTATCCGCTGCAGAGTTGCGCGAACGGCTCGCACTGTAGCGCCGGGCGTCCCGCCGGATGTCGCGAGCGCATCTTGCGCTCGCTGCGTCGCCCGGCACTCTAGCAGCGGGATCCTCTGGTGAGTTCGTGGGCGGGTCGCCCGCGCCACATAAATACAGGAGACCTATTGACCTTTTCCCAGCGCTTCGAGGAAATCCGCACAGGATTTGAGCGGCCATTCTGGATCGCCAATATCAGTGAATTATTTGAGCGCCTTTCCTACTATGCAGTGTTTGCAGTACTCGCACGTTATCTGCATGAAGGATTGCAATTCGATGTCGAGCGCGCTAGCAGCCTCACCGGAATGTTCGGTGGATGGGTATGGTTCCTGGCCGTGGTGGGTGGAGCGGTCGCCGATCGGCTCGGCTTTCGACGTGCGCTTTCCCTGGCATACCTGATTCTCAGCTTTGCTTACTTCATGATGGGATCGATCGGGGCATCGTGGTTCGCTCCGGTGCGCAATGCGATACCGCTCGTCCCTCTGGTCGCGTTCGTCCTGATCCTGCCCGCGCTCGGCGTAGCGCTGGTAAAGCCGAGCGTCGTCGGAACAACCGCCCGCTCTTCGAAAGCGAACGTTCGCTCTGTGGGGTATTCCATCTACTACACACTCGTCAACGTAGGCAGCACGATGGGTCCATTGCTCGCTGGATGGACCAAGAATGCCGAGGGCATCTTCCGTATCGCTGCGCTGAGCGTGTTTCTGATGTTTTTTCTGGTGCTTATTTTGTTCCGTGAACCACGGCGGAGTGAGGCCGCTGCCGCCACCAGCCTGGCACAAGTCGGAAGGAATTTTCTGACGGTGCTCTCGAATCCAAAGTTTATGCTGTTCCTCCTCATCTTCACCGGATACTGGATTGTTTTCTGGCAAGAGTTCATCGCGCTGCCCTTATATATCTCGACTTATATCGATCCCAACGCCAACACGGCGCGGATTCTGGCAACCGATCCGATCGTCGTAATATTGTTCACGATGGTCATCGGATTTCTCACGAAAAAGATGCATGCCTTTCACGCCATCGTTCTGGGAACCTTGATTTCGAGCCTCGCATGGATTCTGCTGATCGTGCATCCCTCGGTTTGGATGGCGGTTGCAACCTTGGTAGTGGTGGCAATCGGCGAGATCACACAGCAGCCGAGGTACTACGATTACATTTCCCGCCTGGCACCGGCAGACCAACAAGGAACATACATGGGGTTCGCATTCCTGCCATTGGGTGTTGGATCGTTCGTGGCGGGTCCATTTAGCGGTTGGCTGATGCACCACTTCGGCGAAGAACTGCATAAGCCAGAGATGGTGTGGTGGTGGATCGTGGGTGTGGGTGTTCTCACCACGCTCCTGCTGTGGATCTACGATCGTGTTGTCCGCGTTGAGGCCGACGAACCGAAGTAGATGACGCGAGCGCAACGTAACGCGAAGAAACCCAGTTGCGAACCGTTCCGAGGTTCCGCGCGAGAGATTGCCGAGCAGATTCGAATCATGCTGAAAAAGGGCGGCTCGGTCGAACATGCGACCGGCGTTCAGTGGTTTTTCAAAGACGAGATTCGGTCGCACGGATGGTACACCGCTGAGTTACGGAAGGCCGTGCGGTCCTGGCGGTCTGCGATTTTGAAGGAACACGACTTCAGGCTCCTGTTCGATGTCGCCGACAAACTCTTCGCCGGAGATGTCCTGGAGGAAAAAGTGGCGGCAGTATTTTTGCTCGAGGGCCTGGATGCGAACTTCTCAGACGCCACGTTTCGTAAATTCGAAATGTGGCTCGATCGGATCAGCAGTTGGGCCGATCACGATGCGCTCTTACACTACTTGATCTCGCCGATGATGGTTACAAAGCCAGCGCGCGTGAAATCAGCCTTTCGTTGGGCAAAGTCTCCGAAGCGGTGGCATCGCCGAGCGGCCTGCGTCGCGCTGATCCGCGGAGCGCGAGCGAAGATGTTCTTCCCCGAAATCGTGAAGTTATCAGACTCTCTGCTCGACGACTCCAATGACATGGTCCAGAAAGGTCTGGGGTGGCTTCTGCGCGAGACGGCGAAATTCGATGCGAAGCGCGCCGTTCCTTATCTTATGAAAATTCGTGCACGCGCTCCCCGCCTGGTATTGAGAACTGCGTGCGAGACGTTGCCCACAAGGGTGAAGAACAGAGTGCTAAACGCGAAGTCCTAGATCCCTACACGATTCGCGCAAAGCCTTTGCCTTGTTTACAATAGAGGTTTGCCCATGGACCTCACAGCAATCCAATCTGCCCTTCGCGAACGCAACATCGACGCATGGCTTTTCTGCGACCACCATCATCGCGACCCGATCGCCTACCGGGTTTTAGGCCTACCCACAACATTGATGGTCACGCGGCGCTGGTTCTACTTGATCCCGGCAGAGGGCGAGCCGCTGAAGCTCGTGCACAAGATCGAAGCTGGACATCTCGATTCCCTTCCCGGCAAGAAGGCCCAATACGCCGGCTGGCAGGAGCTGTTCGACAAACTGAAGGCGATGTTGGCCAACCATCGCGATCTCGCCATGCAGTACTCCCCGAACAACATCATCTTTTATGTCTCGCTGGTCGATGGCGGAACGATTGACCTGGTGCGAGGTCTTGGCAAGAACGTGGTCAGTTCAGCGGACCTGGTGGCGCAGTTCGAAGCGACCTGGACGGACGAGCAGATCAAGTCTCACTTCGCAGCCCGCGACAGCATCGATGCCATCGTAGCCGAGGCTTTTCAGGAGATTGGGCGGCGCGTGCGCAATGGTGGCACGAAAGAACATGAGATTCAGCAATGGTTCATGGAAGCGTTCGCACGCGAAAACATCGTGACGGACGATCCTCCTATCGTCGCGGTGAATGCGAACGCCGGCAATCCTCACTACGAGCCGCACGCCAGCCATCCGGTGGAGATTCATGAGGGCGATCTGATTCTTCTAGACGTCTGGGGTAAGAAAAATACTCCGGGTGCCACTTACTACGACATCACATGGATGGGGTTCGTCGGCGGTGCGCCTTCAGGCCGCATGCACGATGTTTTCGACATTGTCCGCGATGCGCGCGATGCGGGCGTGAAAACCGTAATCGACGCAATTAATTCCGGCCGCCGTATTGCGGGCTGGGAAGTGGACCGCGCCACGCGGGGACATATTCAAAAAGCAGGCTACGGCGATTACTTCATTCATCGAACGGGACATTCCATCGGAACAGACGTCCATTCCAATGGCGCCAACATGGACGATCTTGAGATTCACGACGAGAGGCAGATTCTTCCCAACTCCTGCTTCTCGATTGAGCCCGGCATTTATCTGCCGGAATTCGGCGTGCGCAGCGAAGTGAACGTGCTGGTGCGCGCAAAATCGGCCGAAGTGACCGGGAAAATCCAACGCGAGATTGTGACCATCTGAATGGCGAATTCGACTGCAGAAAAATCTAAACCAGTGCCCGCGGAGACCATCACCGCGATGGCGATTCTTGCTCCGGCAGTTGGCTGGATTATTCCGGGAGCGGGACATGCAATTCAGAAGCGCTGGATCCGCGGCCTTCTGCTGTTCGTCTCTATTGTGAGCCTGTTCCTGCTCGGCTTAGCTATGCAAGGCCGAATCTACAAGGCGAATGGCGGCGACATTCTCGACATACTGGGATTTGTCGGTGACATTGGCGCGGGAGGCCTTTACATCCTCACTCTGGCAAACGACTGGGGACAGGGCGCCATCGCGTTCGCAACCGCGGACTATGGAACAAAATTCATGATCGTTGCAGGATTGCTGAATTTCATCGCGATCGCCGACGCTTACCATATCGCCATTGGGAAGAAACAATGAATATCACGCTCAATCACTTCAGCGCTGCGTTGGTCTTCTCGCTGTTTGCATCCATCGTCTTCGGCATTACGCACAGGGACACCACCCGTGAGATGGTCAAGTACGGCGTCTATTGCTTCGCAATGTTTCTCGGCGGTGTGCTGGTAGCTGGATGGGCGATGTGGGTGTTGCGCAGGTAGGATAGCTTCTCAATGCAAAAATATATCCGTTTCGAGCTTCCACCACCCTTTCCGACCTTAGAGCGAGATGGGCTCTCACCCTTCCGCGATATTCATCCCTCCCACACGTAGGCGTCGAAAACCCTCTTTTCCTCAAATTTCAAGCGGCGATATAGCGCGACCGCTTTGCTATTCGCCTCGGTCACGGTGAGAGAAAGCGACGAGAAGCTTCGCTTGCGAAGATTCGCCTCAGTCGCGCCAAGTAATGCTTCACCGATGCGGTGCGAGCGGTACTCTGGCAGCACGCACACCTGGGTTACGTGGCCAACGTCACTTCGCACTCGAGAACACAGGATGAGACCGATCATCGTTTTTGTTTTGCGGTCGAGTGCGACGAATGAGGATTCGCTGTCGAAAACTCCGCATCCCGGGAATCGGACGATGTTATTGAGGAAGCGCAACGATCCGCTCAGTGTGTGGTACTGATCGTTGATCTGCGCATCGACATGTCCGCGATATGAGGCAGTGATTACGGCTGCGGACGGCTGATAGTCACTCTCCACCCACGGTCGAATCTCGGCGTCGGGATGCAACGATGTCTTCGAGCCCGCCCCTTTGCCCAGTTCCAGCACCATAAAGAGACGTGGATGGCGTTGAAAGCCGGTCTCCAGGAAGGGACGTGAAACCGCATTTGCTTCATGAGCCAGCAGTTGGGCCTCGACACGGTGTATGCCTGGTGACTGCTGCAGGGTTTCGATCACATGAGTGAGGAGGCGAACCTCGACTTGCCGTGCGTTGGGTAACCGCGCCCCGTTGGTGACGTAGAGGTCACCAATAACTCCCTTGCTGCCTTCGTAGACGAAAAATGAATAGCCGAATACGCGTCCTCGATCGACGGCAGCGTAGCCCGGCAGGATCTTGGCATCGACGTAGCGCAGGATCATTTCGGCCGAGCCTGAATAATCCCAGGTAAGCAGGCGTGACCAGACTTG
Organism: uncultured Acidobacteriota bacterium; assembly: GCA_963801895.1. Taxonomy (GTDB): domain Bacteria; phylum Acidobacteriota; class Terriglobia; order Terriglobales; family Acidobacteriaceae; genus Sulfotelmatobacter. Next base: position 952,879 of record CAWDGM010000001.1, read on the forward strand.
CGTCTCGTCTTCAAGCAGGGAACGCAGATCTACGGAAGAAAAGTGCCTGAGGTCGAGAATCTCCAAGGGGCTCCTGCCGCGAGGGTCGCGGCGCGACCAACATTGCAGCAAAACTCCGAGTGTAGATGGTTCGAAGTGCAGAGGCAAACCACGCGAACATCGGCGGACAATAAGGTTGGGCAAAGTTCATTTTTGCCGCACTCGGTGATCTGAAACACGAAAAGGTCGTTGGACGGACATTGATCTGGCGCACAGCGAGGCCGCTAGGTTCTGGCTAAGCTCACCAAATGCAGTCACTTACACCCAGATACTGGACGCACGCGGAAGTGTGACATGCATCACACCCTTCGCGCTCTCTCCAACACATAATCACGTCCTGCGCTGTTGATTTGCTCGGGTGGGGGCGCTTCGTGGCAAAAGGACGTGTCTCAATCGTAGTCGAACGCTGCAAGGCATGCGGCTTCTGCGTGGAGTTTTGTCCCACGCACGTGCTTGCCCTGTCTTCGGCGTTCAATTCGAAGGGTTATCATCCGCCGCATGTGGTGCATCCCGACCTGTGCAGCGGTTGCGATCTGTGCGGGATGTACTGTCCAGACTTCGCGATCTTTGGAACAAAAATCCCTGCTATCTGCCCCGGAAAAGAAAAGGGGGATTCGCGATGAAAGCCGATCCTCGTGGTGTTCTGACCGGGACTCATTTCATAGACGGCGACCATGCCTGCTGCGAAGGCGCTTTGGCGGCTGGAGCGAGATTTGCGGCGGGATATCCCATCACGCCGTCGACCGAGATTGTAGAGCGATTCGCGGCGCGTGTTCCGACCGTGGGTGGAACTTTCATTCAGATGGAAGACGAACTGGCCGCGTCAATTGCTTTACAAGGCGGGGTCTGGGGAGGCGCGAAGGCTTTCACCGTCACGTCGGGGCCGGGATTCTCATTGATGATGGAGCACATCGGCTACGCCGCGATGACAGAAACGCCTTGTGTGTTTGTGGATGTGCAGCGCGGAGGGCCGTCGACAGGCCTGCCCACTCTTCCGGCGCAGGCCGACATGATGCAGGCGCGCTGGGGCTCCCACGGCGATTACGAGATCATCGCATTGTGCCCGAACTCTCCGCAGGAATGCTTCGACCTCACAATCAAGGCGTTCAACCTGGCAGAAGAATTTCGGGTGCCAGTGATGTTCATGATGGATGAAGTTGTGGGGCATATGACGGAGAAGGTCGTGATTCCCCAACCCGACCAGATCGAAGTCGTCCCGCGCAAACACACCCGCAAGTCTGTTGAAGATTACCTGCCCTACGGCACGAACGGCGACATGGTGCCCGAAATGGCTCATACAGGCGAAGGCTACAAGTTTCATATCACCGGACTAACTCACGATGAACGGGGCTATCCCAATATGACCCCGCAGGTGCAGGACAAACTGGTAAAGCGTCTCCAGAACAAGGTTCGCAGCGCTGAAGAGCGAATCCGCATGTGCGAAGAGGAAGGTCTCGACGACGCCGACATTGTTGTCGTCTCCTACGGCATCACGTCGCGGGTCGCGCAGCGAGCAATCGACATGGCACGATCCCGTGGCCTCAAGATTGGAAAACTGCGACTGATTACGGCGTGGCCCTTTCCCGAAAAAAAGATCGCTGAGTTGGCGGCCCGCGTCACAGCCTTCGTTGTGCCTGAACTCAACCTTGGGCAGATGGTACGCGAAGTCGAGCGAGCGGCTGGAGGTCGCGCGCGGACATTCGCTGTGCCTCACGCCGGAGGCGGTGTCCACGATCCTGAAGAAATCTTTCGCGCAATTGAGGAGGCAAGTCGATGCTAGAGGTTCGCGACAACACCGTGAATCCGTCCGAACCATTCTTGCGGACGGATCGCATGCCTCACATTTGGTGTCCGGGATGCGGCATTGGCACGACTGTAAATGCCTTCTTGCGGGCCCTGATCGAGTCGAAGATCGATCTGCAATCTCTGTCGCTGGTCTCAGGCATTGGTTGTACCGGGCGCGTAGCAGGCTACGTAAAGCTCGATTCATTCCACACCACACATGGACGGGCGATTCCCTTTGCCACGGGATTAAAGCTTGCGAATCCGAAGCTGAATGTTGTGGTCTATTCCGGCGACGGCGATTTGTCAGCGATTGGCGGGAATCACCTCATCCACGCGGCTCGCCGCAACATCGATCTCAAAGTGATCTGCGTGAACAATTTGATCTACGCCATGACTGGAGGGCAGACCGCCCCGACGACTCCCGGGCATGCAACGACTTCAACCAATCCATACGGGACATTCGAGCCGGCCTTCAACCTCCCACATCTCGTCGAAGCTGCGGGGGCAGTGTATGTCGCCAGGTGGACCACGTTCCACGTCCGTCAGCTGGCGCGCTCCATTGGCGAGGCTTTTCAGAAGAAAGGCTTCTCGTTCATCGAAGTCATTTCGCCCTGTCCAACTCTCTACCAGCGGCGCAACAAGATGGGCGATGGTCTCGACACGATGAAATACTACAAAGAGAAAAGCAAAGTAAAGAACGGCGCGCCCACCAGCGAAGTTGGACTGACTCTCAACGGAGAAATTGCCGTTGGCAAATTTGTCGACCGCGACCGGCCCGACTACCAGTCGATGATGCGGGCCCAGTACGTCGAATCCTTGGGCGAGCGCTACATCGAGCAGCCAGAAATGGAGTGCGTATGCGGCTGACCGAGATTCGCATTGCCGGATTCGGAGGTCAGGGCGTCATCCTGTCGGCCGTGATGCTGGGCAAGGCAGCGTCCATCTTCGAAAACGGATTCGCGACGATGACGCAGAACTTCGGGCCCGAGGCTCGTGGCGGCTCTTGCAGCGCGCAACTAATCCTCTCCGACGAGCCTGTGCTCTACCCCTACATCATTCGTCCAGACATCATGGTGATCCTGTCCCAGGAAGCTTACAACCGCTTTGCTCGTGACCTGAAGCCGGGTGGACTGCTCATTGTGGAAGAGGATCTTGTGCGCGTTTCGAACCCTAACAGTGACACGAAGATTTACGGAGTTCCAGCGACTCGCATCGCGGAAGACCTCGGAAAGCGCATGGTGCTGAACTCGGTGGTCGTTGGATTCTTCACTTCAATCACTAAAATTCTGAGAGTTGATTCCGTTCGCAAAGCCGTAGCCGATTCGGTGCCGCCATCTTTCCAAGAGCTCAACCTGAAGGCATTCGAGCGCGGACTGGAGTACGGAAATACCACGCTCTCAGGTCTGCCGGCTGCGCCTGAGATAGCGGCTCTGACTTACTCCGAAGAGTAGGTATTGCAACAGGTCCGGAAACGTCCCCCGTTGTTGCTTTGAAAGAGCGCGACTCCAGTCGCGCAGTCAAGCTCCGACTTCAATGCGGTCGTAGCTGCTGATGTTGTCACACCCTGTGCATGAAGTTGCTTTTTCCCAGCCTGCTAGGGCTTCGTGCCCTGCGCGGAAACCCAGTAATAATCCAACCGTTGAGCCAGAGAGTGGCCAAGCAGCGAGACGCGGCGTCCTGCGGTGAGCTTCGCAACATCGTCGATCCACAAAGTCGGCGCCACCAGCAGGTGTTCCTGTGGTGGAATATTTCCAGCCTCATAACGTGACACCGGCTGATTACGATAGAAAGCGAGGCCATACTCAACCTCGCGCGAAGCTCCGCATACGGCGATTGGTAGCTTGCGAGTTTCGATACCCGCCAAATCGATCGCCAGCGGGCGCGTAGACAGTTTTTGATCGATGGCAATCGTGCCGATTTTAAGGACGGCGGCTACGGCGAGCACCACCGGGATGAGCGTGACAAATCGCAGCATTCGCATTCCCGGACGGCTCACCAACGTGAGCGCAATCGCCGCACAAATCACGACGGCTACGGCTACGGCAAACAGCAGCGGACGTCCTGCCGGCACTCGATGCTCGGTCACGATAATCCCGATGAGCACGGCAGGGACAATGGGAGCCGAAGCGATCAGGGCGTGAACAATGGCCATCCACTTCGCGGTTGGCTGAGTCTCTTCGATTCGACGAAGCAGACAATCTGCCAGTAAAACCGCAGCGGCCGGAACGGATGGAAGGATATATCCGGGCAGCTTCGACCTTGAGAGCGAGAAAAACACGACGGGCACGAATAACCAGACAAAAGCAAATATTCTGAACTGTAGCTCTGAATCGTCAGAAACTGCTTTTCGTTCACTCCACCAAACGCGAACCGACTCCACACACGCTGCGACCACGTAGACAATCCACGGCACGATCGCGAGAGCAACGACCGGAATGTAAAACCAAAAAGGCTCGGGATGGTGGTAAAGGTTCGTCGAAAAGCGGGCGAGATTGTGTTCGACAATGAATTCACGAAAGAACTCTGGATTGCGCATCTGTGCCGCGAAGTACCACGGCAGCGCTACCCCAGAGAACAGAGCGATTCCCGGGAGCCAGAGTGTTCGAAACAGCAGCCGCCACTGGCGCGCTAGATAGGCGAAGACCGTGATGATAACCGCGGCCAGGAAAGGCGCTACCGGCCCCTTTGCGAGCATTCCCAACGCCATACAAACGTAAAAACCTGCCAGGTAGAGCCGGTTTTCGGTCGCTTGCCAGGTCCACCACGCGAGCATGCCAACGGCGAACGTCGCGGTAAGCGGCATGTCCATGGAAGCGGCACGGGCATAGCCGATGATTCCCGCGCACGAAGCCGTAATCAGGGCAGCATCGATTGCAATGCCACGACGAAACCTTCGAAAGAAGAAATAGACCGCAACAACCAGCAACGTCCCGTCGACAGCTGAAGGGATACGCGCGGCTGTATCGCTTACGCCAAAAATGCTGTACGCAAGCATCGCCTGCCAGTAGTACAGAGGAGGCTTCTCAAGCCAGGGATGGCCGCCGAGAACGGGCGTAATCCAGTCCCGACGCTCCAACATCTCGCGCGCGACCTGCGCATAGCGCGGTTCGTCGGCTCCAATTAATCCAAACGCACCTAAGCCATAGAAGAAAAGAAATGTGCAGAATCCAGCAAGAAGCAAGGTGTCGGTACGAGTGCGAGCGCTCATGTGGGGATTCAGGGTGATGATTTTCAGATTGATCGCAGAGTCGCAGGGCACGCAGGCCTTCACTCTGCAATCAAAAAATCTGCAATCGGTTGCTATTGTACGGAAGGACCACGACGAAGCTGCAAAACGACTTGCCGAACGGCGTCTGCAAGAGGGCCATCCATCGAGCAGCCGCTGGCACACTCATGCCCCCCGCCACCGAAACTTTCTGCCACGCGAGCGACGTCGATCTTTCCTTTGCTTCGCAGACTGATGCGATATCGCCCATCCGGGAGTTCGCGGAAGAACGCCGCGACCTCTACGCCACCGATCGATAGTACGTAATTCACCAGCCCTTCGCAGTCTTCTTCGATGGCGCCACAACGCTCCATCTGCTTCTGTGTAACCCAAACGTAGCCAATGTGGCCTTCAAGGTGGAGATTACGCAGCGCTTCGCCGAGCAGGCGGATTTTAGCCTCGGAGTGTGCAAAGTAAATTCCCCGGGCACAATGTGCGGGATCGGCGCCCGCCAGCACAAGTTCGCGCGCCAGCGAAAATGTACTGGCGTTCGTGCCCTGGAACATGAACGAACCTGTGTCGGTCATCAACGCGGTATAGAGGCAGGTTGCAATTTCCGGGGAGAACTTTACGCCCGCTTCCCGGGCGAGCCGAAATACCATCTCCGCGGTCGCCACCGCATGAGGATCGATCCAGTTGACGTGTGCGAACGGACGCCCGCTGACATGATGATCGATGCTAATCAGAACTCGATCTTCGAGCCCGGCAAGGCGGGTGCGATGGATGCTGTCGCACTCAAGGATGATCGCGGCTTCGTAGCTGCCGACAATGCGATCGGACTGCACAACTTCATCTGCAAATGGAAGCGAACGGTAGATGCGGGGTACGCCGTCGTGAAGCACAACGTCCGCCTGCTTGCCCATCGCGCGCAGAACCTGGCAGCAGGCGAGCGCCGAACCCACGGCGTCGCCATCCGGCCGGGCATGCGATGTCAGCACGAAACGTTCATGCTGCCCGATCTGCCGGAGTACATCTTCGAGCATGTCGCTAGGCCTTCTCGCCACGGGGCTCCTTACGAGTCTTCGCCCTCTTCCTGGCCCGCTCCAACAATTCTTCCACCCGCGCCTTGTCCTGCTCTGCCCGATCCAAGCGGAAATACAGTTCGGGCGCACGGCGCAATTTCAACCGCTCCACGAGTTCGTGACTTATATATTCACGAGCTGCTTCAAGACCTTCGATACTCTGGTCAGCGTCCTCATCGTCGCCCTCTACATTGACCCAAACTTCTGCCGAGCGCCCGTCATCCGCTACGTGAACTGCCGTAACGCTAACCAACCCGATTCGCGGATCAGCCAACTCGCCTTCCACGAGGGTTTCGATTTCCTCTCGCAGGGCTTCGCCAACCCGTCCGCGATGGTGCTTCAGCCCGCGCTTCTCCACAGTGCACCTCGGGTAAAACGCTTGAGAATATCAGAAAAAGACGAGCTGCGTGCGATGGGACTGACCCTATTCTCGCCTGATTTTCGCAAACAACACTAAGTACGGAGGTAACAATATGTTACGAGAATCAGGCGAGCGAAGTTATGGTCCCATTCCTCAACGCGCCATGCATTTCGCGCGTTTGCGTTCTGTTGAGTCACTTAGAAATATTCTACAAATGCATCCTCGATCTGGGCGCCGTGATTGTTGGCAATGCGCGTGGCCGCGCTTTCAACTTTCTTCATCAGCCCGTCAAGGTAATCGCGCGAGGGAGATACGCTGACAACGCCGACAGTGGCGCGATTCCACAACTCTGCGCCGTCGAGTTCGGCTACGGACACATTGAAGCTGGTACGCAAACGATCTTTCATGCTGCGCACAACCTGGCGGCGATCCTTAAGGGATTGTGCAGCTTCGATGTGGAGTTCGAGCGTGAGGAATGCGATGGGCATCGGCTTCGAGTTTCAGCGTTCGAGTGGGCAGGAGCCCTGCCCACTGCCAAGACTGTCTGAAACTGAAGACTCTTACGCTATCACTTCTGCTGCGACACGCACCGAGGAAAAGGCCTCGATCACGTCACGAGCCTTGATGTCGCCGTAATTCGCGATCGAGATGCCGCACTCCATGCCGTTGGTGACTTCTTTCGCATCGTCTTTGAAGCGACGCAGAGAGCCAACTTTGCCTTTGAAGACGACAACATTATCGCGTAGCAGCCGGACTTCGGAATCGCGCTTGATCAAGCCATCCGTGACGCGACATCCGGCAATGGTTCCCACCTTCGGGATACGGAAGGTTTCAAGAACCTCCGCGCGACCCTGGTAGGTCTCTTTGATCGTCGGCTCAAGCAGGCCGCTCATAGCGCGCTTGATCTCATCCTGCAGTTCGTAAATGATCGAGTGCAACCGAATGTCGACTTCTTCCTGCTCGGCAAGTTCCTGCGCCTTCCGCTCGGGACGAACGTTGAAGCCGATGATGATCGCATTCGAAGCCGAGGCTAACAGCACGTCGGTTTCCGTGATTGCGCCAACACCTGATCGCAGCAACTTCAAACGGACCTTGTCGTTGGAAAGCTTCGCCAACAGATCGCTCAACACTTCGACCGATCCGCCCACGTCGCCCTTCAAGATGATGTTCAGTTCCTTCGTGCCGGCAGTCTTGATTTGCTCAGCCAATCCTTCGAGAGAAACGCGAGAACTCTTGGCCAGCGCGGCTTCGCGGGCCTTCTGCTCGCGGTATTCGGAAATGCCCCGGGCTTTATCGCGATCCGCAACAACCACGAACTGATCACCGGCTTGCGGCAATCCTTCCATACCCAGAATCTCGACGGGTGTCGAAGGCGGCGCGGTCTGCAGAGCGGCTCCGCGATCGTCGAACATCGCGCGTACCTTGCCGTAGACATTGCCCACAACAAAGTTGTCGCCAGCGCTGAGCGTGCCGTTTTGCACCAGTACCGTCGCCACAGGTCCGCGGCCTCGATCCAGCTTCGCTTCCAGCACAACGCCAGTGGCGGCGCGTTCCGGAGTCGCTTTCAGTTCCGCCAGATCCGCCACCAGACAGATCATTTCCATCAACAAATTCAGATTAGTTTTCTTCTTTGCTGAGACATCGACGAAAACCGTTTTGCCGCCCCACTCTTCCGGCACAAGCCCGCGGTCCGCCAATTGTTTCTTCACACGATCCGCCATCGCTTCCGGCTTATCGATCTTGTTCACGGCAACGATAATCGGCACTTCCGCGGCATGCGCGTGATCAATCGCTTCCAGCGTCTGCGGCATCACGCCATCGTCGGCGGCTACAACCAGCACGACGATGTCGGTTGCTTTGGCTCCGCGTGAACGCATTCGCGTGAATGCCTCGTGACCCGGCGTATCCAGGAATACGATCTCGCGCCCGAAGGCGGGAGATTCTTTATCGGTGATGCGCACTTTGTACGCACCGATGTGCTGCGTGATCCCTCCAGCTTCACCCTCGGCAACATTGGTCAGGCGGATCGAATCGAGTAGCGTGGTCTTGCCATGATCGACATGGCCCATGATCGTGACGACCGGAGGCCGGGTTGAGACTTCGATAGCGGAATCTTCTCCGCTTCCTGCCGCGGCGTCGATATCTTTCGAGGCCTGTTCTTCGAACGTAATGACGTTCGTATCAGCGCCGAAGAAGCGTGCCATTTCGCTGGCAAGTTCCGCATCCAGCGTCTGGTTGATCGTGGCAAACACTCCACGAGAAAGCAGGCGCGAGATCAGATCCTTCGCGCGGACTTCAAGCTTCTCGGCAAGATCCTTGACGCTGATGCCTTCCGTGATTGTGATATTGCGGGTGATCGGCATCGGCTCGTTCGACACCACCATTCGCGGTGGCGGAACGTAGCCCTTCATTGGGCCTTCTTTCACGCCACGCGGAACGTAGCGCTGTCCAGGCCTGCGCGATGGCGCACCCGGTCGGCTCCCAGGCCGGCTTGGACCCGGAGGAGGAAGACCTGGCCCGACACCAATCGGACGCGGACCAGTCGGAGCCGAGCGCGTCGGGTGCATCGGACGTCGCTCACCCGGGCGCAACGGCGGCCGCGGAGCTCCAACGCCGGCGCCTTGCGGACGCGGACGTTGGAAAATTGGCTGACCTGGCACAGGACGTCCAGGCGCTGGGCGCATCCCTGCCGAAGGACTCATCTGGCTCGTGGGAGCCGGAGGACGCGGCGGTGGAGCCTTGTACACAGGGCGCGGACCAGTCTGCGGCACGATCATGCGCGGCGCAGGCGGTTGCGGCGGACCGGCAACGACCGGCGGAGCTGGCGGTCGCGGAGCAACCGGAGCCTGAGGACTCGCAGACGCTGAAACCTGCGGAGTCGTCGCAGCCGGCGGCGTCACCACAGGAGGCGCGGGCGCAGGGGGTGGAACCACAATACGCGGCGTTGCTGCCACCGGAGGCACAGACGGAGTAGGCGGCGCGACAGGCCTCGCCACAACAGGACTTGAGACAACGGGCCGCACAGGAGTCGCGGGAGGAGCAGGCGCAGTCGTTGTAGCTGCCGGCGTAGCGGACACGGCAGTCGGCGGAGTTGGCTTTGGAGGCGCCGGAGGAGCTGGCGCCACGGGCCTCGCGGCAACCGAAGTCTGCGGCGGGCGAATAGGTGCCGGTGGCGCAGCCGCAGCTTCCTTCTTCTGCGTAATCGCACGCAGGACATCTCCGGGCCGAGAGATGTGCGACAAATCGATCTTGGTTTTGATTTCTTCTTCTCCGCGCAATGGCCGCGCGGAACGCGCAGAGGAGGACTGCGCTTCTGAGCCGCGGATATGGGCTCGTACTTTTTCTGCTTCGTGGTCCTCGAGCGAACTGGAATGGGTCTTCTTCTCAGTCACCCCGACGAGCGGTAGAGCGTCGAGAATGGCTTTACTTTTAACTTCCAGCTCCCTGGCGAGATCGTTGATTCGAACCTTACTCATCCGGCCTTTCTTTTCTCCGCGTTAGGTCTTCATCGCAGCCTCACGGAGTCAATTGATTGCTCTCGCGCCTCATCGAACTTGCGTGCGCGTGTCATATGCTATTCAGTTTTTTCGGGAGCAGCACCAGCTTGCTGCTCTTCTTCTGGATTTTGGCTTTCGCTGGAGGCAGCTTCGCCCTCCGCCGGTTCGGCAGAGGCCGCTTCTCCCGCGATTTCTTCGCCTGAGGCTTCGGCAGCGGCTTCTTCCGCGACCGCTTCGCCCTCGACGGCAACGCCTTCCGTACCCGCATCCAGGCTGGCGAAGTAATTATTCACCGCCAGACTGATTTTTTCCACCGTCTTCGGACCGATGCCTTCAATAGCCTCAAGCTGCTCGGGCGTCATGTCGGCCAGTGCCTCAACCGTGGTCACTCCCGCCGCGCTCAGCTTTTCAACCAGCCCTTCGCCCAGGCCCGGCACATTTTCGAGCGGAGTCGAAGCCTGAGGCGCCATGGCAGCCATCTGCTGCTCGACTTCCTGGCGCTTCTCTTCTTCGCTCTTGATGTCGATCTTCCAGCCCAGCAACTTGGCGGCGAGACGCACGTTCTGCCCCTTCTTACCGATCGCAAGGGAGAGCTGGCTGTCATCCACAACCACTTCGAGATGCTTCTCGGAGGTGTCGATCACCGTAACGCGGCTCACCTTTGCGGGCTGCAGAGCCTTCTCCGCAAATGTTACAGCGTCTTCATGGAACTCAATGATGTCGATCTTCTCTCCGCGCAATTCGCGGATGATCGACTGCACACGCATTCCCTTCATGCCCACGCAGGCGCCGACAGCGTCAACATCTTTGTCCTTCGACATGACGGCAATCTTGGTGCGCTCGCCAGCCTCGCGCGCAATGGCGCGAATCACGACGGTTCCGTCATAGATTTCGGGAACTTCTGTTTGGAACAGGTGCTGGACCAGTTCCGGGGCTGCACGCGAAACCACCACGCCTGGCCCTTTTGCGGCACGCTCTACGCGAGCGATCACTACACGCACACGCTCGCCGATCGCGAACGATTCCAACCGGGACTGCTCTTTGCGCGGCATGCGCGATTCCGCTTTACCGATATCGAAAATTACGTCCGGACCTTCGACCCGCTTCACCGTCGCGTTCACGATCTCGCCGACACGTCCGATGTACTCGTTGTAAACCGTGTCGCGCTCGGCCTCCCGCACCTTCTGGAAGATGACTTGCTTCGCGAGCTGAGCCGCGATGCGTCCGAGAATCCCCTCCGTTACCTTGGGGATCTGAAGCTCTCCTCCGACCTCAAGAGACGGATCGACCTTGCGCGCGTCTTCCACTGTGATCTGGAGATTCGGATCTTCCACCTGTTCCGGAGTCTCCACCACGGTCTTGACGGCAAACGCACTGATTTTTCCGGTGTCTTTGTCGAGTTTCGCGCGGAGATTTTCCTGAGACTTATAGTACTTGCGCGTCGCCATCACGATGGCATCTTCGACCGCGCTGACCACAATCTGCGGATCAATCCCTTTTTCCCGGCTCAGTGCGTCAATCGTGTTGTAAAGCTCGCTAGCCATAAGAAAACAATTTGGTGATTGTGTAACTTCGCAATTGAACCATCCTGCGTCGTTTCAATTACTCAATTACAAAATTCCGCAATCACTCAATCCCTTATATTTCGGGTACCAGGTTCGCCTTTTCCACGTTGGCGAGATCAATTTCGATCTTCTGCCCGGCTGCCTCGCCCATTTTCTTGCGAGACTTGTGACTGGCCACGCTCAGATCCAGCGTCAATTTGCCGTCGTGAAAACTCTCCAGCCGACCCTCAAAGTGCCGGTTGTTATCTACTGGTTGCCGCGTCGTCAACTTCAATCGACTGCCAGTGAAGCGCGTAAAATCCCCCGGCCTGGTGAGCTTTCGATCCAGGCCCGGAGACGAAACTTCCAGCGTGTACGCACCCGGCATGACGTCTTCAACGTCGAGAATTGTGCCGAATTCGCGGCTGAAGTTCGCACAATCCTCGTGCGTAACCCCTGCCAAAGGATCCGTTCCAGCCGCAGGCCTATCCAAAAAAACTCTCAGCATGCGAGCCTTGCCGCCCCCGAGGAACTCGACTTCGACTACTTCAAGTCCTCTCGAGGAAGCCACCCGATCCGCGATTTCCCGCACACGATCAACGTCAAGCGCCATGAATCCAATAACTTACTGGCGGATGGCGGCTGCACCCGAAGGGGCTCCAAACTAAAATGTGGGCTTGCGCCCACTGGTGTGCTTCGCCAAAAGCCGGTACACAGCAGTTCTCAGTCTCTTAATATACGCCCGTGATACGTAAAAGACAAACCGGCTGGCTGGCAAGTGGGTCGGTGTATCTTGAACCCAGCGTTGGTGTACGGCATGCTGCTCGATCGCGGGATGTCTCTTCTCGTTTTTGACAATTATGGTCGTCGAGCAAGATCAAACAGTATCCGACTGGATTCGAAATGGACGCGAAGAAATGGTTCGGGGCAGAACTCCTGACTGGACTGGCCATTTCGTTTCACACTTGGTGCCGCCCAGGTTCGAGTCCTATGCAAAGGTTCTTCACAAGCATTCAACCTCATTGCGAATTCATCGATGATCCTCTCTCGGAACCGGAAAAAACGATTCTACGAATCCCGTCGTGTGAACCGCTAAAGTCTTTCGTCGAAGCGAAAGAAACGATCCCGCTGGAATTTTCTTGAGTGCATTGAAGTGACGCCTCAAACCCGGGTCGACTTCTTCGCGTCGATGCCGCAACCACCACACCCTCGAGTAACGTCCACGACTCAAACTCTCCCATTTGCCTGATCTTCCCCCGCTCTCTACAATAAAAGTTTCACCCACATAGTTGGGGATTCCCGAGAAATTTATGATTCATTTTCCCGTTCCTGAGGCCCTTACCTTTGACGACGTCCTCCTCTTGCCTGCGCGCTCCGACGTTGTACCTGCAACCGCCAGCACGCAGACTCAGCTCACACGCGAGATCAGCCTGAACATCCCAATCGTGAGCGCAGCCATGGACACCGTCACCGAATCGCACATGGCGATCGCACTCGCGCAGCAGGGTGGCCTCGGCATTGTTCATCGCAATCTGACGATTGATCAGCAGGCCAATGAAGTGGACAAGGTAAAGCGCTCAGAAAGCGGCATGATCGTCGATCCGGTCACGATGCATGCGACCGACAAGGTCTCCGATGCACTCGAAGTCATGCGCAAGTACAAGATTTCTGGCGTCCCAATCACGGAACACGGCAAGCTTGTCGGAATTCTCACCAACCGCGATCTGCGCTTCGAAACCCGCTTCGACATTCCCATCGATAAGGTGATGACCAAGAAGAACCTCATCACCGTTCCGGTTGGGACTACGCTGGAAGACGCCGAGAAAATTCTTCACGAGCACCGCGTCGAAAAGCTTTTGGTCGTGGACGACAAGTACAACTTGAAAGGCCTCATCACCGTTAAGGACATTCAGAAAAAGCTGAAGTATCCCAATGCCGCGAAGGACTCCCACGGACGCTTGCGAGTCGGCGCCGCCATCGGTGCTACTGGTGATTTTCTGGAGCGCGCTCAGGAACTCGCGGAAGCCAAAGTTGACATTCTCGCGATCGACAGCGCACACGGACACTCTTCTAAAGTTCTTGAAGCGGTGAAGCTGGTCAAGTCGAAGTTGCCGGAAGTGCAATTGCTGGCGGGTAATGTTGCGACGTTTGACGGCGCTTGCGAACTAGCCCGCGCTGGAGCCGACGGCATCAAGGTGGGTATAGGACCGGGCTCTATCTGCACAACGCGGGTTGTGACAGGCGCGGGCGTCCCGCAAATCACCGCGATCGCCGAAGCTTACCGCGCAACCAAAGACTCCGGAGTTCCCATCATCGCTGACGGCGGCATCAAATATTCGGGCGATGTGACCAAGGCTCTTGCGGCGGGCGCCGGAGCGGTGATGATAGGTTCCCTTTTCGCCGGTACGGATGAAAGTCCCGGCGAACTGATCCTCTATCAAGGCCGTTCGTTCAAGTCGTACCGCGGCATGGGATCGCTGGGCGCGATGGCGCAGGGATCGAGCGAACGTTACTTCCAAAGCACCGAAGCCGACTCCTCTGCTTCCGTCTCTGCCTCGGACGGCGAATCGAACCGTTTGGCAAAATTGGTGCCCGAAGGCATCGAAGGCCGCGTCCCCTACCGCGGATCCGTTTCGATGATCATCTATCAAATGGTGGGCGGACTGAAATCAGGAATGGGCTATTGCGGGTGCTCAACGATTCCGGAGTTATTACAGAAGACGCGCTTTGTACGAATCAGCGGCGCCGGACTGCGCGAGTCGCACGTGCACGACGTCATGATCACTCGCGAAGCTCCAAACTATGCGATCGAATAGCGTGCGCTCAAATAGCCACCTTCTAGGATTCCGGCACTCTTGACGCGCAGCCAGAAAGAAGTTGTGAAGGCGTGGATCGCCGCCATCCTGTGGCTGATCGTCATCGCCATCGAATCCAGCACCTACCTGTCGTCCCACAACACCAGCAAGATTCTCTACCCTCTACTCCACTTTTTCTTTGGAGTGGATCACGCCGGCTTCGAGACCTGGCACTACTTGATCCGCAAGACCGGACACGTGCTTGGCTACGGCCTCCTCAGCATCCTGCTCTTCCGCGCCTGGAGAGAAACCTTGCCCGCTCCTGCCCACCAAAGATGGACATTCCGCTGGACCTACATCGCGATACTGGGCACGCTGCTGGTAGCCAGCCTCGATGAGTGGCATCAGAGCCTGCTTGCTTCGCGGACCGGACGCTGGCAGGACGTCGTTCTCGACACTTCTGCCGGAATCGTCGCTCAAGTCCTCGTAGCTCTCGTCCGGCTTTGGTGGTAAACCCGCGTCTCCTTTGGATTTTCGGCCTCTCAGCAGCACCTTCACTCCTTGCCCCCAAGGGTCCCACGACGGCTCAAAATTCTACCCGAGCAATTCCTCCAGAATTTTTCTTGACAGCTTTTCAGGCTACTGTTACAAATTGTAACGCTACAATGACTAACACAAGATCCATACGTCTAAAGAATCTGGGAGAGGTTGAGCAGAACGTGATGGACTACATCTGGGCCAACGGACCGACAACCGCGGAAGGATGTCGCGAAGGGTTGGCTTCGACGCGCCCGATGAAGGACTCAACCATCCGAACCGTTCTTCGCCGCCTCGAAGAAAAGGGATACCTGACCCATGAAGTGGAGGGTCGAACCTTCATCTACAAGGCATCGGATGCGCGTCAGAACGTGGCGGTCCGCGCGGTCAAGAACATTATCGATCGATTCTGTGGGGGTTCCGCGGAACAACTCGTGCTCGGCATGGTGGACAACGCCGTTCTGAACCGCAAGGAACTGGAGCGTCTGGCTCGAAGGATCGCGGAACGAAGTGCGGCGGAAGAAACTTCGCCGTCAAAAAAGGAAAGAAAACCATGACGCATATTCTCGATACTCTCGCGCTCGTGGATGTCGCCAGTTCGGCCGCACGGTCGATGCTTATAGGCGGGATCGCGGCATGCGTACTGGCTGTCTTTCGCGTGAGGCAGACCTCGGCGCGTTTGTTTACCTGGAAGGCGGTCCTGTGCATCGCGTTGGGGATGTTTTTCTTCATGCGATCGTTCCCTGGACTCCCCGTGCCCGTTCCCTCCTTCCTTCGCCCGGTGAAAATAGAGTCCGCCTCACCTCAACTTTCGAGTCATCCGGCAGCGATCGCCGAGAATTCGACGTCGATCCACATTTCTACGTCGAGAAATTTGCCGAGAAAAACGGCCACAGCCTCTAAAGGTAGAGCACCCTCTACTGCGGAACCCGCGTCCCTGAGCCTGGTGAATTCGCCATCAGCTTCAACAACACTGGAGAGTTCAATCGACCCCATAGATTGGAGCCTGATCGCGACATCGGTCTATATAGTCGTGGCTCTGGGACTTCTGGTTCGCTTCGCGATCGGAATCATTTGGTCTCGGAAACTCATCGAGACCGCGCAGACTATCGACGATCCATGGCTGGCACGGGAACTGGGTTCCGCCGCACATAGCAGCGGTTGCGCCAATGTTCCGTACATCGCCGAATCCGAATTCATCTCGGTTCCTGTCACCATCGGCGCGCTGAGTTCGACCGTCCTTCTTCCCGCAGGATGGCGCGAATGGGATGAGTCCACGCTGCAGGCGGTAGTCACGCACGAGATGTCGCATGTCGCTCGCCGCGATGCGCTCACGCAGCACATTTCCCTGATTCACCGTGCGATCTTCTGGTTCAGCCCATTTGCGTGGTGGCTTGATCGTCATCTCGCCGTACTCGCCGAAGAGGCCAGCGACGAAGCTGCACTCGCCTGCGGGACAGACCGTAACAAATATGCACGAACGCTGCTTGGATTCTTTGAAGCTCTGCACGCCGCTCCAGGCCGCGTCTGGTGGCAAGGCGTTGCAATGGCGAAAGCGGGTCAGGCAGAACGAAGAGTGGAAAGAATTCTTGCTTGGAAAGGAACGGTAAGTATGGGACTGAAGAAATCGATTGCTGTGATGGTCATTGCCCTCGGGCTACCCGTTGTTTATCTCACGGCTGCGGTGCGGCCAACTACGGAGCAGGACATCCGCGCGCAACAGAGTTCCAACGAGCAGCCGCCGGCGGCACTAGCGGCCCCGCAGGTTGCACCTTCGCCTGCGCAGGAAAGCATTCCGGCACCGGTTGTTGTTCCCGATCCACCGGCCAATGCATCGTTCGCGAGGATACCGCCTCCAAGCAAGGTGGCCGTTGCTCCCGTGCCACCTAACCACTCCTTTGCGCCGATTCGCCCCATGGTCCCGATGGCTCCCATGGCAGCAGTAACAGCGCCTTTCGCTCCCATGGCGCCGATTCAAAAGATGAAATCGCACGGCGACGGCTTCTCGTACGCTTACGGATTTGACGACGAAGACAGATTCGTGATCGTTTCAGGCAAGAGTGATTCCTTCACGATGTCTGGCAGTTCACAAGACGCTCACCACGCGGAGAGGCTCAAGAAAGAAATCAAAGGAGACTTCATCTGGTTCCAGCGCGACGAGAAGTCTTACATCATTCGCGATCAGGCCATCATCGACCGTGCCCGCCAGCTGTGGGCCCCTCAGGAAGAGCTAGGCAAGAAACAGGAGGCACTTGGAAAACAGCAGGAGGAACTCGGCAGACAGCAGGAAGCGCTCGGTGAAAGAATGGAGCAGGTGAAAGTGAATGTGCCCGACATGACCGCGGCGCTCGACAAGCTGAAAGCAAAACTGCAAAAACTCGGGCCCAGCGCCACCATGGAACAAATCGGTGATTTGCAGTCCGAGATCGGAGATCTTCAGAGCAAAATGGGTGATCTGCAATCCGCCGCCGGCGAGCAGCAAGGCAAGCTTGGAGAAGAACAGGGAGCGCTCGGCGAAAAGCAGGGAAAGCTCGGTGAAGAACAGGGCAAACTTGGCGAGCAGCAAGCCGAGCTTGCGCGAAAAGCCAACATCCAAATGAAAGGAATTCTGGACCAGGCCATCAAGGACGGCAAGGCGCAACCGGAGAGCTCCGGCGGAAGCAGCCCGACGTTGTAGGTCGACGTTTGATTAGCGCACCTACACACGAGATGGCTCCGGTTGGTTTCGAGCAAACAGCAGCAACAAGGCCGACACAACGGCAACACCTGCGGACAGATAAAACGGAAGCGCTGGACCATAGCGCTTCCACAACTCTCCCGTGATTAAGCTGGCCCCCAGGGTGGCGACGCTGGTCACAAAGAAATAGATTCCCAGCGCGCGCCCGCGCGCTTGTTCCGCAACACTCTCAACCACGAGCGCCTTCAGCACGGGCTGCGTAAGGGCGTAATAAACTCCATATATGGCCATCGTGATCCAGATCGACAGCGTCGATGAGGCTTGTCCAAACATGAAGTAGACGCCGGCGAAAATCAGATACCCGGCGGCCGCAATCCAGCGCCTGGAGAAGTGATCGCTGAACCAACCTGCCGGCCACGATCCCAACGTATAGGTCACGTTGAAGACGAGGCCAAGCAAGGGAGCGAGCGAAACGCTGATGCCGACATTCTCCGCCCGCATGACCAGAAACATATCGCTGGAATTTCCAAGAGAGAACAGCGTTACCGCAGTAAGCACGACATAAAAGACGGAGGGCAGCCGCTCGGACGATGCGGATTCCCCTGCTCTGAAATTCTTCTGAACCGAGTGTCTTTCGTCATTCTGCGAAGCTCGCCGTGTTTCTCGAATTCCAAAAACGGCTACCAGAATCGCCAACGCGCCGGGAACGGCTGCCACCCAGAACACGCTGCGCGTTCCGTAACGTGCGAGCAGCGTGAGCGCACACAGTGGACCCGCGATCGCACCAGCCGAATCGAGAGACTGGATCAGGCCGTAGGCTGAGCCCAGCCGTTCTTTAGGGATTGATTCAGCCACCATGACGTCGCGCGGCGCTCCCCGCACTCCCTTGGCGAGACGATCACTGAAGCGGATCAGCAGGATCTGCCACCACGCGGTCGTCAATGCCAGAAGCGGCTTTACGGCATTGGCGACAATATATCCACCTACGACAAGCGGCTTGCGCCGGTCGATTCGATCGGTAAGATATCCGGAGAAAAGTTTGGCAAATGACGCCACACTTTCCGCAATCCCTTCGATCATCCCGAGTTGCGCCGGGCCCGCTCCAAGCGAGACGAGAAACGCCGGAAGCACCCAATAAGCCATTTCGCTGGCCGTGTCATTGAAAAACGAAGTGATTCCGAACGAATAAATATTGCGCGCAGCGGACGGCTGAGGCTCATGTGCAGCGACGGGCATCCATTATTTTTTATCACGCGGGCAGGAGGATTTTTGGCGGAACCGCGCATTTGTCGTTTCAGTGATGCCCAAGCGGATGGGATCGCGGGTTGTGCTTCTCCGCGAATGGTTCCTCGGCGTCCAGCTGACCTCCTCTGGGCCTGGCAGAATAGATCAGAACTGCGGCGGCAACCGCGACAGGAACGGTGATGAATACAAGCGGAACTCGAAAAGCCCGCCAACGGAACGTACACCAGATGCCGACCACACTGCTGGCCAGAATCCAGCCCGCCAACGATCTGCGCAACTTGTTGATGTAGGGTTTGTGGCCCATGTCGCGAAGCCACCCGTACAGGCCCACGAACACTGAAATCGTAAGGATCACGCCCCAGTCCCCGATCGTCCCCATGTGTCACGCTCCACGGCCGCGTTGGCCGCCTCAGTACATGGCGTCGTACTTGGTGACGACCCAGTCGGAGCCTTTGTGCTCTGTAGTCACCGTGAACATGTCATCGGTTCCCGGCTGACCGTCAGTCGTCTGGCGCCTTCCGCGATAGTGAAGAATGATCAGCGGCGGAGTTTCTTCCCACTCGACCAGCTGCCACGAGAGCAGCGGATGCTGAGCCTCCGAACTGCAAATGTATTTCGCGTATTTCTTGTGGTAGTCGCGCTCCCACTTTGCCAGCAATTCATCGCAGTGGCCATCGCGCAACTCGCGCAGGAACTTGTTGGCAGCCTTTTCGGTAGAGCGATCGCGTAGGGGATTCATCCGGATGCTGACCGGCAATCCGGTGAGCGGATCATGTTGCTCGGACCTAGCCAGGACGGGGCCCTGGTTGCTGAGCCACCACAAGTAGCCCACAAACACCATCACCAGCAACGCTCCCGCGCCAACCGCAATGCCGACCTGTGTTTTGGTAAAGGCCATTAGGAAAGTTTATGGACAGGGCAAATAGCCCGACAAGATTACCAGCGGGAGACACGACCGGACATGTACGAGTGGGCTAAGTGTGGCGCGGGCGCCCTCGCCCGCGAATGCCAACCACAAGCAAATCAGTTGAACCTTCAAAACGGAAGGACAGCCTTCTTCCAACCACCCGGGATTTCGCGGGCGGGGGCGCCCACTCCACAAAAAAACAAAGGCACGGCATAAAGCCGTGCCTCATAAATCCAGGGAGGGCGATCCTACTCTTTCTTGTCGTCTTCCTTCACGGGCTCAACTCCGCCATCATGCGCGGCCTGTGCCTCGGCGTCTTCCATGGCCTTTTTGGCTTCGGCAGCTTTTTTGGCGCGAGCCTCGGCGCGCTTTTCCTTCTTCTCGTCAAGGATCTTTTCGCTGCCTAGCAACTCGAGAAAAGCCTTGTCGGCGCCGTCACCCTTGTTCCAGTGAGTGCGGATGATGCGCGTATATCCGCCGTTGCGATCCCCGAAGCGAGGCCCGACGGTGTCGAACAGTTTCACGACAGCTTCGTCGGTCATCAGGTAAGACGCAGCCAGGCGACGGGCGGACAAATCTCCGCGTTTGCCGAGTGTGATCATCTTTTCAACGAGTGGACGCGCGGCCTTCGCTTTCGGCACGGTCGTCTCGATACGCTCTTCCACGATCACCGATGTGACCAGGTTGCGCAGCAGCGAGCGCCGGTGCGCTGTGTTCCGTCCGAGTTTGTATCCTGCCACTTTGTGACGCATGAGAACCCTCTGGCTTCTAGCTCTTAGCTTTTGGCTCTTACCTCAAAATCAAAATCCACGCTCGCTTCGGTTTGCCCGGCTTCCAGATGGCGGAAGCCGGACACCGGAAGCCGTTTCTACAGCTGGTCGTCCGGTCCGTAAGCGGACGCGGGCAACGGTACGTTTGAAGTCGGTCCGGGCACGGCGTTTCCATGCTCGTCGATCTTCATACCGAGACTCAGCCCCATCGAGGACAGAATCTCTTTGATCTCGTTCAGCGACTTGCGGCCGAAATTCTTCGTCTTCAGCATTTCAGCCTCGGTCTTCTGCACGAGCTCACCGATCGTCTGGATGTTCGCATTCTTCAGGCAGTTATAGCTACGCACCGAAAGCTCAAGTTCCTCAACGGACCGGTTCAGGTTCTCGTTGTGGATCTCGGGCTTGCGATCGTCCGAAGATGACGCACCGGTTTCGATTTCTTCCTCGAAGTTGATAAAGATGTTCATGTGGTCCTTCAGAAGCTTCGCCGCCAGGCCAATCGAGTCAGCCGGCGTGATGGAGCCGTTGGTCCACACTTCCAAGGTCAGCTTGTCGTAGTCCGTGATCTGTCCGAGACGAGCCGCTTCCACCGTGTAGTTGCACTTGCGCACCGGCGAGTGAACGGAGTCGATCGGAATGAATCCGATGCCGAGATCCTCGTCGAAGTTCTTGTCGGCGGAAACGTATCCGCGTCCGCGCTTCAACCGCATTTCCATGTCGAGCTTGCCGCCCTCGCTGACCGTCGCAATGTAGACGTCCTTATCGAGAACTTCGACGTCGCCATCGGCTTCGATCATGCCGCTCGTGACAACCCCAGGCTGATCCGCACGAAGATAAATCGCCTTCGGCGCATCGCCCGCAAGCTTGAACGGAATCTGCTTCAGGTTGAGGATGATGTCGGTCGCGTCTTCGACGACTCCAGGAATGGACTGGAACTCGTGGAGTACGCCTTCCATCTTTACCGCAGTTACGGCCGCACCTTCAATCGAACTCAGCAGCACGCGCCGGAGGGCGTTGCCCACGGTGGTGCCGAACCCGCGTTCAAAAGGTTGCGCCCAGAAAATACCGTACTTGTCGGTGAGGGTGGACTGATCAACTGCGAGACGTTTCGGTCTTTGAAAACCCTTCCAAAGCATTTGTTTCTCCTTCGGCCGTATGGCTCAGTGCTGATTCCCTGAATCGGTCCGGATTCAGGTCAGGCATCAGCAGAGGCTGATCTGGCACGAAATGTGGACCTGCTTGAGTAATTGCGAAATTTGGAAATTGGGTAATTTGAAACCCCAACCTCCAAACCTCGAACGCCTTTGACGTTCCATTACTCAATTACGAAATTTCCCAATTACAAAATCACATTAGGCTACTTGCTATAAAGTTCAACGATCAACTGCTCGTTTACCGGCAACTGAATATCTTCGCGCCTTGGCAACGAGAGGATGCGCGCCTTGTAGTTATCGCGATCCACTTCGAGCCAGCTCGGCATCGTTCCATGGCTGGCGAATTCTTTTGCCAGCTCCAGCACGGTGAGCTTCTTGCTGTTTTCGCGAATCGAGATCTCCTCGCCTGCGCTCACCTCGTACGAGGGAATGTTGACCTTCCGATTGTTAACGGCAACGTGTCCGTGACGCACCAACTGCCGCGCCTGGCGACGTGACTGCGCGAATCCGAGCCGGAACACGACGTTGTCCAGACGGCGTTCGAGTTGCTGCAGCAGCTTCTCGCCGGTCACGCCCCTCGACCGCACAGCCTTCTCAAAGTAGTTCCGGAACTGGCCTTCCTGCGTGAAGTAGATTCTCTTAGCCTTCTGCTTTTCACGCAGCTGTAAACCGTAGCCAACAATCTTGGCCTTGCGGTCTTTTCCATGTTGTCCGGGAGCGAAGTTGCGCTTCTCGATGGGACACTTATCGCTGAAGCACTTTGCGCCTTTGAGGAACAGCTTCATTCCCTCACGGCGGCACAGACGGCATACTGCATCGGTATAACGTGCCAAGTTTCTTCTCCTTTAGATGACCGGTTTACAGGTTTGGCTTCACCCTTCGTCCCGGACAAGATCAGTGCCAACTGGCGGCAACTTTACACTCTACGTCGCTTCGGCGGACGGCATCCGTTGTGCGGAATGGGCGTCACGTCACGAATGGACCGGACTTCGATTCCTGAGGCTGCTAATGCGCGAACGGCCGATTCGCGACCCGATCCCGGGCCACTGACGCGGACATCAACACTGCGCACGCCATGGTCGCGCGCCATGGTCGCGGCGTTCGACGCGGCCTGCTGGGCCGCGAAGGGAGTTCCCTTGCGCGATCCGCGAAAGCCGAGCGACCCCGAACTCTTCCACGACAGGACGTTGCCGTTCATGTCGGAAATGGTCACGATGGTGTTGTTGAAGGACGCCTGCACATACGCCAGTCCATGTGGCACGTGCTTGCGTTCCTTCTTCTTGAAGGTTTTCTTTTTGCCTTTTTTATCCGGTGCGGCTCCGGTGCCGCCCGCCGCTGCTGGTTTTGCCATAGTTGCTCTTAGCTCCTAGCTCACAGCTTCTAGCACGAGCTAGAAGCCGGAAGCTTCTTATGTCTTCGCCGTAGCCTTCTTCTTCTGCGCGACCGTTCCCTTGCGCGGACCTTTACGTGTCCGGGCGTTAGTGTGTGTGCGCTGTCCGCGGACCGGCAGGTTGCGGCGGTGACGGAATCCACGGTAGGAGCCGATTTCGATGAGACGCTTGATGTTCATCGAAACTTCCTTGCGCAGATCGCCCTCCACCAATCCCTGGGCCTCAATGACCGTACGGATGCGGTTGACTTCTTCTTCGCTCAGGTCCGAGACCTTTTTCATCGCCTCAACCTTCGCTTCATCCAGGATCTGGCCCGCGCGCGGGTGTCCGATCCCATAGATGTACGTCAGCGCGATGTTGATGTGCTTTCCGCGCGGTAAATCGACGCCTGCGATACGTGCCATTTTTCCTGACTCCTGCTTTTGACTCTTTGCCTTGGGGCTTTTAGCTAAGAGCCAAAAGCTACAGGCTGCGGGCGGCCTTACCCTTGTCGCTGTTTATGTTTCGAATTCACGCAGATCACGCGCACCACACCCTTGCGGTGAATGATCTTGCACTTGTCGCAAATCTTCTTTACTGATGCTCGTACCTTCATAACCCAGCCTTCAGCTGTCGGCCCTTTGCCTTCAGCAAACTCTATTTGTAGCGATAAACAATTCGTCCGCGATTCAGATCGTACGGCGAAAGCTCCACCGCGACCTTGTCTCCGGGCAATATGCGGATGAAGTTCTTTCGCATCTTTCCGGAAACATGCGCCAGCACCTGATGCTTGTTTTCCAGTTCTACCCGGAACATTGCATTCGGCAGCGGTTCCAGGACCACTGCCATCACTTCAATCGCGTCTTCTTTGCTCATCGACTCCTTACGTTTTCCAAACGGGAGATCCTTCCCCTTCGACTACGCTCAGGATCAGGATTTCGGCTGCGGGCTCCCGCTTCGCTCACGCCCGCAAGACGCCTCAACTTCAATCGCGTCTTCTTTGCTCATGCACCCCTTAGCTTTTGGCTCTCGGCTCTTGGCTCTTAGCTAAAAGCCAAGAGCTAAAAGCTAACAAGCACTTCACTGCGTCAAAATCACCGGCCCATCTTTCGTCACGGCCACACAATGCTCGAAATGGGCACTGAAACTTCCGTCTGCCGTAACTGCGGTCCACTTGTCGCCCAGCACTCGCGTCTCGGGCTTGCCGTAGTTCACCATCGGCTCGATCGCGATCACCATTCCCTCGCGAAGCCGCGCTCCGTGTCCACGGGCCCCATAATTCGGAACCTGCGGCTCCTCGTGCAACCGCGTCCCAATTCCGTGCCCAACGAACTCTCGCACGACGCTGAATCCTGCCGCTTCCACATGTTCCTGGACGGCCGCGCCAACATCGCCAATCGAATTTCCGATCCGTGCCTGCTCGATTCCGCGGTACAACGAAGCCTCGGTCACATCCAGCAGCTTCTTCAACTCGGGCTTCAACGCTGCCCCGACCGGCACCGTGATCGCCGCGTCGCCGTAGTATCCATCCAGCACAGCGCCGCAATCGATCGAAACGATGTCGCCTTCTTTCAGCACCCGCTTTTCCGACGGGATGCCATGCACGATCTCTTCATTCACCGAGGTGCACAGCACGCACGGATAATCGTAATAACCTTTGAACGCCGGCTTAGCCCCGAGTTCCTTGATCTTCTTTTCGGCGGCTCGTTCCAGGTCCATCGTGGTGACGCCCGGTTGGACCAGGGTTCGCACGTAGTCGAGTACTTGGCGAACGATGTGGCCACTCTGCCGCATCTTTTCGATTTCACTCGCCGACTTGCAAACGATCGCCATTGCTTCGCTACGCGTGATGATCTTCAATGATTCGGTAAATCTGACTTGTCACATCATCTACCGGCAGATCGCCATTGACTGTGATCAACCTGCCAGTGCGCTGATAGTAGTCCGCCACCGGACGCGTCAGCTCCTGAAATGCCGTGATTCGTGGCTGAATTACTTCCAACCGGTCATCATTGCGGGTCTCAAGCTTGGTCGCGTGGGGCAAATCGCACTGTTCATCCTCGCGAGGTGGCTTGAAGTGGACGTTATAGATCCGTCCACAGGTGGGACAAGAGCGCCGTCCAGTAATCCGGAGCAATAACTGATTATAGTCGACGTCGAGCCTTATCACAATCGGCCACGCCCGCGTCGGACGCGATTTATCAAAGAGCTCATGCTCGAGCAGCGCGTCGAGCCAACCAGCCTGGGCTGCGGTCCGCGGAAAGCCATCGAGTATGTAACCACGCTGGCAATCAGGCAACATCAACCGTTCCCGCACCATGTTGCAAACCAGGTCGTCGGAAACCAGTTCCCCTCGCGCCATCACGGCCTTTGCCGTGATTCCAAGCTCGGTACCGCGGACTACATGATCCCTTAGAAGATCCCCGGTTGAAATCTGGGGAATTCCGTAATGCGCCATGATCCGCTTGGACTGAGTGCCTTTACCTGCACCCGGCGGCCCAAGCAGCACCACGGGACCTACTGCACGCGAGGTATCCTGCGCCATCGAGTTGGCTACAGCCTCCCGAACTCAAGCTCCCCGGCGTGCGACATGGACGCCGGCGGTGCAGCAACCCCAACTGCTTCTTACCAAGTCCTGCGGCCGCGCACACGCCCGCTGCGCGGAGTGAATCCGTCGTAGTGCCGCATGATCAGTTGCGCTTCGATCTGCGTCACCGTATCCATCGCAACACCCACCACGATCAGAAGCGACGTTCCACCAAAATAAAAACTCACGCCCAAACCATTAGTCACCCAGTTCGGCAGGCCTTCAAAGAACCGCCCGAAGGGTCCGTAAAGATGGTTGAGGTGAATACCGGTGATCATCCATTCCGGAATGAACGAAATGATGATCAGGTACAACGCACCGACCAACGTAATTCGCGTCAAGACTTCGTTGATAAAATCCGCGGTTCGCTTGCCGGGACGAATCCCGGGAATGAAACCGCCGTACTTACGCATGTTGTCGGCGACTTCGCTGGGATTGAACACGATCGAAACATAGAAGTACGCGAAGAAGATGATTCCCAGCGCGTACAGCACCGTGTAGATGGGCTCGCCCCAACCCAGCCAGCGGATCAAGTCTCCGAAATATCGGTTGTTGCGCATCCCATACCCGATGGTCTGCGGCAACGTCAAAATGGAAGACGCAAAAATCACCGGCATGACGCCGCCTGCGTTGACACGAAGTGGAAGATGGGTCGACTGACCACCCATCACCTTGCGCCCAACGACTCTTTTGGCGTACTGCACCGGTATTCGCCGTTCGCTTCGTTCCACGTACACGATGAACGCAACAACGGCGATCATGAAGACAATCAGGCCAACCATCAGCGGGAACGTGATGGCTCCCCAAGCCGCATTTCTCGCCTTGGCAATCAAGTCAGCAACGCCTCGCGGCAGTCCGACCACAATGCCGGCGAAAATCAGCAGCGACATTCCATTGCCTACGCCGCGCTCGGTGATCTGTTCGCCCAACCACATAATGAAAGCGCTGCCCGTGGTCAACGTCAGCATCGTCATCAAGCGGAAGCCCCAACCCGGGCTCAGCGCGAATCCACCTTTTTCCAGGCCGATCGCGATGCCGAATGACTGCACCGCGCTCAAAATGACGGTGATGTAGCGCGTCCACTGCGTGATCTTCTTGCGCCCAAGTTCTCCCTCTTTCTGCAGTTTGGCCAGTGGTTCGTAGACCACTGTCAACAACTGCAGGATGATTGACGCCGTAATGTACGGCATGATGCCAAGGGCAAAAATGGTCATGCGGCGCAACTGGCCGCCGGAAAATAAATCTACGAATCCGAGAAGCGAACCGCTGGTGCTGCCTTGGGTAAAGAACTGCTCCAGCTTGGTTGCATCAATTCCAGGTGTGGGGAGGTGCCCGCCCAGCCGGTAGACGAACAGCAGACCGAGCGTAAACAGGATCCGCTTGCGCAGATCCGGGATCCGAAAGATGTTCGCCAGCTTGTCAAACATTACTGCAAGACCTCAACCTTGCCGCCTGCCTTGGTGATCTTTTCCTGTGCAGACTTCGAGAACTTGTGCGCACTCACCGTGATCGCAGTCTTCAATTCGCCGTCGCCCAAAATCTTGACGGGATGCTTCGTCTTGATCACGCCAGCTTTGCGCAACACCTCGGGATTAATCGTTGTCTCACCGAGTTCGACCAGCCGCTCCAGGCTCACAATGTTGTATTCCTTGCGGAAGATATTCGTGAAGCCGCGCTTCGGCATGCGGCGATGCAAAGGCATCTGGCCGCCTTCGAAACCGCGGATCATGCGCGAACCCGTACGCGAGCGTTGCCCCTTGTGCCCACGGGTCGAAGTCTTCCCCATGCCCGAACCCATGCCGCGTCCCACGCGCTTGCGCTTCGTGGTGGCCTTCTTCGGTGCGTGAATATTCGATAAGTTCATAAATAGACTCTTAGTCGACGAATGCGACAAGATGCGGCACCTTCGCCACCATCCCGCGGATCGCCTGCGTGTCTGGACGCTCGATTACCTGGTTCAGCCGGGTGAATCCCAATCCCTTGATCACCAGCTTCTGTTTTCTTGGAGCACAAATCGCGGAACGGACCCACTTCAGCTGGATCTTTCCGCTGCCCGAACTCGTCTTCTTTGCCGTCATCTCAAAACCTCAAACTCGCTAACTGGTTAGAGCTCTTGTACTGACTTGCCGCGCAGCGCTGCCACGCTCTCGCGGTTCTTCAACTGTTTCAACGCATCAAAGGTCGCCTTGATCACGTTGTGGGGATTCGTGGTTCCGATCGATTTCGTCAGAACATTCTGCACGCCCACCGACGTCATCACGGCTCGCACCGCGCCACCTGCGATCACGCCCGTACCTTCAGGAGCGGGCTTCAGCAGGACTTTTCCGGATCCATAGCGCCCGAGCACGAGGTGCGCAATGCTGGTCTGTGTCAGATTCACCTTCATCAGGTTCTTCTTGGCCGACTCAATCCCTTTGCGAATGGCCTGCGGTACTTCTTTCGCTTTGCCCGATCCGTACCCAACGACGCCAGCAGACGGATCGCCGACAACGACCAACGCGGCGAACGAAAGGTTCTTGCCGCCCTTGACCACCTTGGTCACGCGGTTGATGGCCACCACCTGATCCTTCAGCTGGTACGCCCCTGCATCGAGCTTCTTGATTACTGTTGGCATTCTTAAACCTAACCTTTGACTGTCGCTTTGAGCGCAGTTAGAACTTCAATCCTGCTTCGCGGGCAGCGTCGGCCAGTGCCTTCACACGCCCGTGATAAATGTACCCGCCGCGGTCGAAGACAACCTTGGTCACGCCTTTGGCTTTCGCGCGCTCGGCGATTGTCTTTCCTACAACTTTCGCCGACGCCACGTTGCCTCCGGTGCGCCGATCTTCCTTCTTGCCTTCGGCAGTGCTTGCAGATACCAGTGTCTTCCCATTCAGATCGTCGATGACCTGAACATAAATATGATTCAGCGAACGGTACACGTTCAGCCGCGGACGCTCCGCAGTTCCCTGCAGCTTTTTGCGAATACGCTCGTGAACGTGTCCACGCTTCTCGTTTTTCGTGATTCTTGTCAGCATGATGATCTCTCAGCAATCAGCCGCCGGCAAGACCGACGTCTGACGCCTGATGTTATTTCGCTCCGGTCTTTCCGACCTTCTTCTTCAGGCGCTCTCCGACATAACGCACGCCCTTATTTTTGTAGGGATCCGGTGGACGCAATGACCGCATCTCAGCGGCGACCTGCCCTACCTTTTGGCGATCGATACCCGTCAGCGTAATGCGTGTCTGCTTCGGATCGACTGCAGCATCCACGCCCGTCGGCAACGGATACTCGATGGGATGAGAGAAGCCCAGGTTGAATACCACCATCACCTTGCCCTTCATCTCGGCGCGATATCCGATTCCTACAATTTCAAGTTCCCGGGTCCAGCCCTTGGTTACGCCCTCAACCGCATTGTTGACGAGCGCCCGAGCCAGTCCGTGAACCGCGGACTGCGAATCGTTTTCACGGACGGCTAAGATGTGCCCGTCCTTCTGCTCGACAGTAATTCCCGTCGGAAGCGGAGTGTCGAGCTTTCCCTTCGGTCCCTGCACCAGGACCGTGTTTCCTTCTACTTTGACCGTGACGCCCTTGGGAATCTCGATCGGCTTTTTTCCAATTCGTGACATAAGTCGCTCTTAGCTCTTGGCTATTCGGCTCTCAAGCTTTTCGCCAAATCTTTCTTTCTCAATTCCACTCAGGCTCTGCGCCAGAAAAGTATTGCGAATGCGCGTGCAGCCAATAGCCAAAGGCCATTAGCCAACAGCGCATCAGTAAATCTCGCACAACAACTCGCCGCCTACGCCTTCCTTGCGCGCCTGGCGACCGGTCATCACGCCCCGCGGCGTCGTAAGAATGTTGATGCCCATCCCGCCGAGAACCCGTGGAATCTCGCTGCGGCGCACGTATACGCGGCATCCCGGGCGAGAGACACGTTCGGCCTTCGAAATGGCCGCCTCATTATTAGCGCCATACTTCAGGTATATCCGGATGATCTTGTGGCCTTCTTCTTCCGTCGGCTTGAAATTGGAGATGTAGCCCTCTTCTTTCAGGATGCGGGCTATCTCCAGCTTCAGTCTGGACGCCGGGACGTCGACTTTCTGGTGCCGGGCTTGGAGTGCGTTCCGCACTCGCGTCAGCATATCTGCGACCGGATCGGTCAACCTCATCGTTTGCTTCTCCTCCAGCCACCCGTTCGCTCCGCATAGTGCGGAGAACCTGCAGCGGCTTGCTTACTTCATCTCTGCGTTCGCCATCCCTGGACGCTGTTTCCTACGTCGAAGGACCTTGTCGCGCCGCGCCAATCGCCACTTTCGTGGCGGCGAAAAAATCGCACTATGGCGGGCCGCCTCACTACCAGGACGACTTCGAAACCCCTGGAATTTCCCCCAACAGCGCGAGCTGTCGGAAGCACAAGCGGCACATGGCAAACTTGCGCAGATAAGCGCGTGGACGACCGCAACGTTTGCAGCGGTTGTGCTTGCGCGTGGAAAACTTCGGTTTCTTCGCGTCCTTAACTCTCTTTGCTGTAGTCGCCAAACCGTATGCTCCTGACTTTGTAGCGCCGGCGTCCCGCCGTCTGTCCGGTGAGCGTCCTCGCTCACCGCCTGTTCACTTATGCCCTGAACGGCATTCCCATGCTCTTCAGCAAGGTTCGCGCCTGGTTGTCGTTTGCGGCAGTCGTCACGATGGTGACATTCATACCCTTCAACTTGTCCACCTTCTCGTACGAAATCTCCGGGAAGATCAACTGGTCATGCAAGCCGATCGTGTAATTTCCGCGTCCGTCGAACGATTTGGTGGAAACGCCCTTGAAGTCGCGCACGCGCGGAAGAACGACGTTTACCAGACGGTCGAAGAATTCGTACATCCGGTCGCCGCGCAGCGTGACCATCGCACCGATCGACTGCCCCTGGCGAACCTTGAATGCCGCAATCGATTTCTTTGCCCGCGTCACTACCGGCTTCTGGCCGGTGATCTGCCCCAACTCGTTAACTGCCGGATCGAGCACTTTCGCATTCTGCGTCGCTTCGCCCACGCCCATGTTGACGACAATCTTGTGAAGCCGCGGAACCGCCATCGGATTCTTGAGTTCCAATTCCTTCAACAGTGCGGGAGCAACTTCTTTCTCGAACTTCGAGCGCAGCCGCGGACGCTCTTTCGCGCTGTGGCGCGCCTGGTCGGGCCCCTTCTGCTCCGCTGATTCCTTCTGTCCCTTTTTTTCTTTCTCTTTTGCCATATCGTCCGTCAATTTCCTCTCACGGTTTCGGATTGTCGGCATCTAAGCGCGACGTATACCGGTTCGTGAGAATCGAGTAATTAAAAACCAAAGCAGTTCCGGATTTTCAATTTTCCAATTACGAAATTTCCAAGTTACTAAATCTACTTATCCAGCGTCGTCCCGCACTTCTTGCATACGCGGACCTTGCGGTCGCCGCGCATTTCATGCCCGATCCGCACGGGACCGCACGAGGGACAGACCAGTTGCACATTCGAAATCGCAATTCGGCTTTCCTGTTCTGCGATGCCGCCTTTGATGTTGCGCTGCGGATTCGGACGCACGTGCTTCTTTACCATCATCACATGCTCGACCAGAATCTTGGAATCGTTCGGAAACACGCGCAGTACGCGCCCTTCCTTGCCCTTGTCCCGTCCGGTGATCACCTTTACGGTGTCGTTCCGCTTCAGATCCACTCGCTTGTTTTCAGTACTTACTGTTCTCATGATTTTCGATTACCAAATTACAAAATTACCCAATGACTGAATGGCTCAAATGACTTCGGGAGCCAGCGAAACAATTTTCAAGAATTTCTTCTCGCGCAACTCACGAGCCACCGGACCAAACACGCGCGTTCCCACCGGTTCGCCCGCATCGTTGATCAGCACGGCTGCGTTTTGATCAAAGCGGATATAAGTTCCATCGCGCCGGCGATGCTCCTTCCGCGTGCGCACGATTACCGCCTTCACCACTTTGCCTTTCTGCACCTGGCCCTCGGGGGCCGACTCTTTTACAGCCGCCGTGATCACGTCGCCCAAACCAGCGTTCAATCCCGTCGAGCCGCCCAGCGGCAGAATCATCTGCAGCTTGCGTGCGCCGGAATTATCGGCGACCTCCAGCATCGATCTCATCATCACTGCCATGGCGGATCTCCCCTCTGTTCTTTTCGGCGTGGATTAAACGGTTGGCGCTTCCGTTGCCGCTTCCGGCACCAAAGCCGCTTTGCGAACCACGTCTTTCAACTTCCAGCGCTTCAGCTTCGACAGCGGACGCGTCTCTTCAATCCGCACCACGTCGCCGACGTGCGCCTGGTTGGTTTCGTCGTGTGCATAGAACTTCTTGTTCCGCGCGATCACGCGCCCATAGAAAGGATGCGCCTTCTTTCGCGTGACCTGCACGAC
Source organism: uncultured Acidobacteriota bacterium (assembly GCA_963801895.1). Lineage (GTDB taxonomy): Bacteria > Acidobacteriota > Terriglobia > Terriglobales > Acidobacteriaceae > Sulfotelmatobacter. The sequence goes on from CAWDGM010000001.1 coordinate 984,813, forward strand.
GATGGTCTTCTGCATCCGGTTGGCAACCACTTCGCCCACAACTTCCTTGCGGCGGCCCTGCAGCTTCTGTGTTGTTTCCGCCATTATTTTTTCTCCGTTGCGGCTGCGCGCTTGCGCTCTCCCAGAATCGTCTTCACGCGCGCAATGTCTTTGCGCAGACCGCGAATCTTCTTCAGGCTTTCCGTCTGGCCCATGTTCAGCTGAAATTTCAGCTTGAAGAGCTGGTCGGCAAGCTCGCGCTCCTGCGTGCCAATCTCGTCTTCGGTCAAGTTTCTGATTTTGTCTGCCTTCATAAATTCCTCAAAAGCTTCTGCGCCTACAGGCCATAGCCTGACGCCCGCTTTTCTAGTGCCTGACGCCTTCGCGCTTTACCAGAGTCGTACGCAGCGCCAGTTTGTGCGATGCAAGCCGCATGGCCTCACTGGCATCCTGGAGCGATACGCCTTCCATTTCAAACAGGATCTTTCCCGGTTTCACTACCGCGACCCAGTGATCGGGCGCGCCCTTGCCTTTTCCCATACGGGTTTCAGCAGGTTTCTTCGTGACCGGCTTGTCGGGGAACACGCGAATCCAAATCTTGCCGCCGCGTTTCACGAAACGCGTCATCGCGACTCGGCTCGCTTCAATCTGCCGGTCGGTGACCCATCCCGGCTCCAGCACCTTCAGCCCGAAATCGCCGAAGGAAAGCGTCGACCCGCGCCATGCCTTCCCGGTCATGCGCCCCCGCTGCTGCTTCCGATACTTCACTTTCTTTGGCATCAACATAAGAGTTCTCTCGTTGTCCTCCTGAGGCGCCTTCTTCTGGCGCCGAAGGATCTGGGTGAGCCGCGCGAAGCGCCGCGTTTTTTGCGGCGCAAAGATCGCGCGCTTGGCTCACTTCCCTGCGCGCTTCCTTGCTAGAATCCGCCCACAGCTGCCGGCACCGCTTCCCGCTTCTTCTGCGGCAGGATCTCGCCCTTGTATACCCAGCACTTCACACCGATCACGCCATAAGTCGTGCGCGCTTCGGTAAAGCCATAGTCGATGTCGGCTCGCAGCGTGTGCAGCGGCAAACGTCCTTGCAAGTACCACTCGGATCGCGCGATTTCGTTTCCGTTCAAACGCCCGCTCACGCGAACCTTAATGCCTTTGCATCCAAAACGCAGCGCCGAATCCACCGCCTTGCGCATCGCGCGCCGGAAGCCCACACGCTTTTCCAACTGCAGCGCGATCGATTCCGACACCAGTTGCGCGTCCAGTTCGGGCTTGTGCACTTCCTGAATATCGACAAAGATGTCCTTGCCACCGGTGCGCTTCTGCAGTTCACCTTTCAGCTTGTCGATTTCAGCGCCCTTGCGGCCAATGATGATGCCGGGCCGGGCCGTCTTGATGATGATGCGCAGTTTGTTTCCCGGACGCTCGATTTCAATTGCGCTGACGCCTGCCGACTTGAGCTTATCCTTCAGCTCGTTCTTCAGCTTTACGTCCTCGTGCAACTGTTTGTCGTAGTCCCGCTCCGCAAACCAGCGCGACTTCCACGGCTTCGTAAAACCAAGCCGAAACCCATAAGGATGGACTTTTTGTCCCATTGCTTCTCCTAAACCAAACCTATGTGGCGCGGACGCCTCGTCCGCGTCTCAAAACTATTTCGCAGCTGCCTTCTTTTTCTTGCCGGCAGCTTTCTTGGCAACCGGAGCCCGTCTCCGGGTCTTCGCCGGAGCAGGAGCCGCGGCCTCGCCGCCAACTACAGTGGCAGCGTCGTTGCTCTTCCCACGCTCCGCCAGTATCAATTCGATATGCGCAATGCGTCGCTGATACCGGTACGCGCGTCCTTGCGGCGCTGGACGAATCCGCTTCATGCGAGGTCCGTCATTCGCAACTGCGTTCTTCACGTACAGGTTGTCGATCTCGACGTCCAGCCCCTTCTCAGTGGCCAGGAAATTTGCATTGTCGAGCGCCGACTGCAGCAGCTTGCCAACATGCGCCGCTACGCGCTTCTTGGTGAACAACAAGGTATTGCGCGCTTCTTCCACGCGACGTCCCTTGATCAGGTTCAGCACCAGCCGCGCCTTCTGAGGCGAGACGCGCAGAAACATTTTTTTCGCTCGAAATTCCATAGTCTCTTCTCAACTCTGGACTCTTGGCAGTTCGCTCTTAGCTGGACGCCAAGAGCCGGAAGCCGAAAGCCCGGGTTTCTTATGCCTTCGGCGCCGCAGGCGCTGCCGGAGCCACAGCCCCTGGACCGCCCGGGATACCCGCCGGCTTCGCCGCCACTTCCGTTGCCGCCTTCATCGAGTGACCTTTGAACGTGCGCGTGAAGCTGAATTCACCCAGCTTGTGTCCCACCATATTTTCGGTCACGTACACCGGAATAAACTTCTTCCCGTTGTGCACCGCAATCGTGTGCCCCACCATCTCGGGAATCACGGTCGAGCGCCGCGACCAAGTCCGCAGCACTTTCTTCTCATTACGCGCATTCATGCCCTCCACCCTCGCCTGAAGGTAAGAATCCACGAATGCCCCTTTTTTTGTTGAACGCGCCATAAATTCAGCTCTCAGCTTTCCTGAAATCCTGTCATCCTGAACCCGCGCAAAGCGTGGGTGAAGGACCGTACGTCAGTCAAAACCGCCGCTGCCGCTGTAAAGATCACAACCGCAGCTTCAAACTATCTCGATGTTACTTGCTCCGACGGCTCACAATGAACTTATCCGTACGCTTGTTGTTTCGCGTCTTATATCCACGAGTCGGCTGGCCCCACGGAGTTACCGGGTGCCTTCCACCTGACGTCTTACCTTCACCACCGCCATGCGGATGGTCGACCGGGTTCATCGACACGCCGCGGTTATGCGGACGCTTTCCCAGCCACCGCGAACGTCCTGCCTTGCCGATGGTGACATTTTCGTGATCGATGTTGCCGACCTGTCCGATCGTCGCCATGCAGTCCTGTGAAACTTTGCGCGTCTCGCCGGAAGGCAACTTCACCAGCGCGTACTCTGCTTCCTTCGCGATCAATTGCGCCGAACCGCCCGCCGAACGCACCATCTGTCCACCCTTGCCGGGCTTCAGTTCAAGATTATGAATCTGCGTGCCGGGCGGAATGTTCCGCAGCGGCAGGGCATTACCCACCAGGATGTCGGCATCCGGCCCACTCAAAATCTTCTGCCCAACCTTCAATCCTTCGGGCTGCAGGATATAGCGCTTTTCCCCATCGGCATACGCAAGCAGCGCGATTCGCGACGAACGGTTTGGATCGTATTCGATCGTCTGCACCGTCGCCGGGATCCCGGTCTTGTCGCGCTTGAAGTCAATGATCCGCAGCTTGCGCTTGTGGCCGCCACCGATGAAGCGCATGGTGATATTGCCGGAATTTCGCCGGCCGCCCGTGCGCTGCTTGGGTTCGACCAGCGGCTTGTGCGGATTCTTCGTCGTGATGTCGTCGTTGACGATCGTCGTGCGATATCGCAGCGTCTGTGTCGTCGGTCGGTATGTCTTAATCGGCATAATCAGCTCTTAGCTGCTAGCTTCCAACTGCTAGCTTAAATCCTTGTCATTCTGAACTCGCGCAAAGCGCGGGTGAAGAACCTAACGTAAAGCCGCAATCTCAAGCGGCGCCGTCCTCTACAAGTTCTGCGCGTACTCCGGCATCTTCTCGCCGGATCGCAACCGCACGTACGCCTTCTTCCAATCCGGACGGTAACCTGCGAACTTGCCGCGCCGCCGCTCTTTCCCCGGATACGTTGCGGTACGCACCGAATGCACCTTCACTTTAAAAATCGACTGCACCGCTTCCTTGATTTCCGTCTTCGTCGCCTTCGGAGCCACCTGGAACACCAGCGTGTTCTGGTTTTCCTTAATCGCGAGGCCCTTCTCTGTGATCACCGGACGGCGAATGATCTGGTATGCGCTCTTCATCAGGCCACCTCCGCCGCTTTTTCATTGCGCTGCCGGCGGCGCCGTTCATGCGTAGGCTTCTTCGCGGCTTCATCTTCCCCGCTGCCGGACTTGCGATGCTTCTTCGACACCGAACCTTTGAGCGAGACTTGCAACTTCTCGATCGCGGGATGCGAAAAAATCACCACATCGTGCCGCAGCAGGTGATAAGGATGAACTTCATTGCCGCGCACGATTTGGAGTCCATCGATATTTCTCGCGGCCAATTCCAGGTTGCGGTTCTCCTGCTGCGCGGCTTCAACAATCAGCACCGTGGAATCGACTTTCAGCGAATCCAGAGATTTGCGGAACCCTTTCGTCTTCGGCTCCTTGATGTCGAACGCATTCACCACAATCAACTTGCCATCGGCCAACTTCGACGCCAGCGCAGACCGCAACGCACCCAGCAGTTTCTTGCGCGGGAACGTGTAGTCATACGAGCGGGGAACCGGACCGTGCACTGTCGCGCCATGGCGCCAGAGAGGGGAACGGATCGAACCGATACGTGCGCGGCCCGTGCCCTTCTGCTTCCACAGCTTCTTGCCGGACCCGGAAACTTCCCAGCGAGCTTTGGTCTTGTGCGTTCCGGCGCGCTGCCCGGCGCGGTAGTGCTTCACCGCTTCCCAGAGCAGATCTTCATTCACCGCGCCGAAGATCTCATCGGCAAGATCCAGCGTTCCGACCTTCTCGCCGCTCAAATTGTGAATATCAATCGTTGCCATATATCTCTCGTGTGGCTGAGTCTTGTGTGGCGCGGGCGCCCTCGCCCGCGTTTTTTAAGCCTTCTTTGCCGCTCTCTTCGCCGCCTTCAACGGATCGACTGTCGCCGAACCCGCGAATCCACGACGCTCTCGAGGTGGCTTCTTCGCCTTGGTAATTATTAGGTATCCACCCTGAGGCCCGGGCACGCTGCCTTCGACTACCAGTAGGTTCTCGTCTTTATCGACGCCGAGCACGCGCAGGTTTCGCGTCGTCACTCGTTGATTTCCCATGTGCCCCGACATCCGCATCCCTTTGAACACGCGCGAAGGAAATGCCGACGATCCGATCGAACCGGTGATCTGGAACATAGAACCGTGCGACTTCGGACCGCCACCGAAGTGATGCCGCTTCACGACACCCTGGAAGCCGCGTCCCTTGCTGATTCCCACGATGTCTACAAACTTCTCGCCATCGAAAATTTCTACCAGCACACGGTCGCCGACTTTTACCGCTCCATCGCCGTCAGTCGAAGGTTCGACTTCGAGCGGCACTTCGCGCATAAATTTCACCGGAGGCAAATTGTTCTTGGCCAGATGCCCCTTTGCCGGCTTGGTCAGACGCGACTCTTTCACGAACTCCACCAGCCCGATCTGCGCGGCTTCGTATCCATCCTTCGTGGCTGACTTGTGCTGCGTTACAACGCAAGGGCCAGCCTGCAGAACCGTGACCGGACGAACGTCGCCCTTCGAGTCAAACAGTTGCGTCATCCCGACTTTCTTACCCAAAATTCCTGTGATCCTCGTTGCCATTTCCTTCTCCATGCCCAGCGTGGCTAGTAGCTATTGGCTGGGGAGCAAATTCGCTCGTGTAGGGACGGACGCATTCGTCCGTCCCGCGGGCAAAGCCCGCATATCTTTACTTGTGCTCTTTGCCGAACGCCTTGATCTCGACATCGACACCAGCCGGCAGATCCAGCTTCATCAGAGCATCCACCGTCTGCTGCGTTGGCTCAAGAATGTCGAGCAAGCGCTTGTGAGTGCGGATCTCGAACTGCTCTCGCGATTTCTTGTCCACGTGCGGCGAACGCAGCACCGTGTATTTGTTCTTCATCGTGGGTAGCGGAATCGGTCCCGCAATCTGCGCACCCGTGCGCCGAGCCGTTTCCACGATCTCGCCCGTCGACTGATCCAGGATGCGATAGTCGTAAGCCTTCAACCGGATGCGAATTCTTTCTTTTCCAATCACAGTTTCATCTCTCTAACCCCTCCCAGCATCTCCAGGAGGAAAGAACCGGCGGCAAGTCGCAAGCCGCGTTTTCTTACTTTGTGTGGGGACAGCCGCCCTCGGCTGTCCGCGGAGCGAAGCTCCGCCATTTGCTTACTGCACAATCTCCGCGATCGCGCCGGAGCCCACCGTGTGGCCGCCTTCGCGGATGGCGAAGCGCAAGCCCTTTTCCATCGCGACTGGCGTGATCAACTCGATCACCAGTTCCACGTTGTCGCCCGGCATCACCATCTCGGTGCCCGCCGGCAACTCCGCCACGCCCGTCACGTCCGTCGTTCGCAGATAGAACTGCGGCCGGTATCCCTTGAAGAACGGAGTATGCCGCCCGCCTTCTTCCTTCGTCAGGATGTACACCGTCGCCTTGAACTTCGTGTGCGGCGTGATCGATCCACCCTTGGCCAGCACCATGCCGCGCTCCACGTCGTCTTTGCCAATACCACGTAGCAAGAGACCGGCGTTGTCGCCCGCCATGCCTTCGTCCAGCTGCTTCTTGAACATCTCGACGCCGGTCACCACCGTCTTGCGCGTGTCGCGGAAGCCGACGATCTCCACTTCCTCGCCCACCTTCACCTTGCCGCGCTCGATTCGGCCCGTCACCACCGTGCCGCGTCCCGAGATCGAGAAGATATCTTCGATCGGCATCAGGAACGGCTTGTCCAGCTCGCGCGCCGGTTGCGGAACGCTCTTGTCCACCGCCTCCATCAGCGCATCAATCTGCTTCTCCCACTTCTCTTCGCCGTTCAAGGCTCCGAGAGCGGACAAGCGAATCACCGGCGCGTCGTCTCCCGGGAAGCCATAGCTTTTCAGCAACTCGCGCACTTCGAGCTCGACCAGATCCAGCAGTTCGGGATCATCCACCGCATCGCACTTGTTCAGCGCCACCACGATGTACGGCACACCGACCTGACGGGCCAAGAGCACGTGCTCGCGCGTCTGCGGCATCGGACCGTCCGTCGCCGCCACCACTAAGATCGCGCCATCCATCTGCGCCGCGCCCGTGATCATGTTCTTGATGTAGTCGGCGTGGCCCGGGCAATCCACATGCGCGTAGTGCCGGTTCGGCGTCTCGTACTCCACGTGCGCCGTGGCAATCGTGATGCCGCGCGCCTTCTCTTCCGGCGCGTTGTCGATCGAATCGAACGACCGGAACTTGATGTTCGGATTGTGCTTCGACAATACCTTCGTGATCGCCGCCGTCAACGTCGTCTTGCCGTGATCAATATGTCCAATCGTCCCTACGTTGCAGTGCGGCTTTGTCCGTTCAAATTTCTCTTTCGCCATAACTCAGCTCTTCGCTCCTAAGCTCTTACCTCTTACGCTTCCAGCTCAAACTTGTCATCCTGAGCGCGCGCAAAGCGCGGGTGAAGGACCATACGTCAGTCAGCATCACCATTGCAGCCGAGAAGGTTGCTACCCCCACTCTCTGCCACAACCCTACTTAGTGGTGCCTTGCACCTTCGCGATAATTTCCTCCGCAACCGATCGCGGAGCTTCCTCATACCTCGCAAAGTGCATCGAGTATTCCGCGCGTCCCTGCGTCGAAGAACGCATGTGCGTCGCATAGCCAAACATCTCAGCCAGCGGAACGATCGCCTTGATCACCTGCGAACCGGCACGATGCTCCATGCCTTCAATGCGTCCGCGCCGCGAACTCAGGTCGCCCATGATCACACCGGCATAATCTTCCGGCGTCACTACTTCGACGGCCATCACCGGCTCCAGCAGCACCGGAGAAGCCTTGCGGGCCGCTTCCTTGAACGCCATCGAACCGGCTATCTTGAATGCCATTTCGTTCGAATCAACGTCGTGGTAGCTGCCGTCGTACAGCGTCGCCTTCACATCGACCATCGGATAACCAGCGAGAATGCCGCCTTCCAGCGCCTCGCGAATTCCCTGATCGATCGGCTTGATGAATTCCTTCGGCACCGAGCCGCCCGTAATATCGTTGACGAACTCATAGCCCGTCCCCGGCGGTTGCGGATCGAGATAAATCTTCGCGTGTCCGTACTGACCCTTGCCGCCGGTCTGCCGGATGTACTTGCCTTCCGCCTCGGAATGCTTGCGGATGGTCTCGCGATACGCGACCTGCGGCTTGCCGACATTGGCCTCGACCTTGTACTCGCGCATCATGCGGTCGACGATGATTTCCAGGTGCAACTCGCCCATGCCGCTGATGATGGTCTGCCCGCTGTCGGGATCGGTGTGAACCTTGAACGTCGGATCTTCCTGGGCCAGACGAGCCAGCGCCATGCCCATCTTTTCCTGGTCCGCCTTAGTCTTCGGTTCCACTGCTACTGAAATTACAGGAACTGCGAACGTAATTGACTCAAGCGCGATTGGTTTGTCTTCGTTGCAAATCGTGTCGCCAGTGCCGACGTTCTTTAATCCGACTGCCGCGCAAATGTCGCCCGCCAAAATCTCGTTGATCTCTTCGCGCTTATTGGCGTGCATCTTCAGCAGGCGCCCAATGCGCTCCGTTTTCGTGGTGCGGACATTCAGCACCGAGTCGCCAGTCTTCAACGAACCGGAGTACACGCGAATAAATGTCAATTGACCGACGAAGGGATCGGCCATGATCTTGAACGCCAACGCCGCGAACGGTTCCTTGTCGTCAGCCTTGCGGAAAATCTGCTCCCCGTTGTCGGGATTCACCCCATGGGTTTCAGGGACATCGAGAGGAGACGGCAAATAATCCACCACCGCATCCAGCAACGGTTGCACGCCTTTGTTCTTGAATGAAGTTCCCACCACTACCGGAAACACCTTCAACGCGATCGTTGACTTGCGTAGCGACGCCCGCAGTTCATCGGCGCTAATCTCTTCGCCTTCCAGAAATTTGTGGAGAATTTCGTCGTCGTTTTCGGCGATGCTCTCGACCAATTGCGCGTGGAACGCTTCCGCCTTTTTCTTCAGCTCGGCAGGAATCTCTTCCGTGATGTACTCGGCGCCCATGGTCTCGTCTTTCCAGACCACGGCCTTCATGTTGATCAGGTCAACGACGCCGACGAACTTCGCTTCTTGTCCGATGGGAATCTGAATCGCAACGGGCTTGGCACTGAGACGCTTGCGGATGGTATCGACGGCATGCTCGAAATCGGCACCCATCTTGTCAATCTTGTTGATGAAGCAAATTCGCGGGACGCCATATTTATCGGCCTGCCGCCACACTTTTTCCGACTGCGGCTGCACGCCGTGGACAGCGTCAAACACCGCTACCGCGCCATCCAGCACGCGCAGTGAGCGCTCGACCTCAGCCGTGAAGTCGACGTGGCCGGGCGTATCAATAATGTTGATGCGAATGTCGCGCCAGGTGCAGGTCGTTGCTGCAGACGTAATCGTGATACCGCGTTCCTGCTCCTGCTCCATCCAGTCCATGGTGGCAGTGCCTTCATGCACCTCTCCGATGCGGTGCGTGCGGCCCGTATAAAACAGGATGCGCTCCGTCGTAGTGGTTTTACCGGCATCGATGTGCGCCATGATGCCGATATTCCTGCAACGCTCTAATGGGACTGTTCTTGGCACGACTAACTCTTTCTGGGCTCCGTATCTAAATTGTTGCCATCCCGAGGCGCGTTCTTTGCGCCGAAGGATCTATCTAACTTCCCTACCAGCGATAATGCGCGAAAGCTTTGTTCGCCTCCGCCATGCGGTGGACATCTTCCTTCTTCTTGATCGCGGCGCCGCGACTGTTGGCCGCATCCAGCAATTCATTGCTGAGCTTGTCGATCATTCCCTTTTCGCCACGCGCACGCGCATAACTAATGATCCAACGGATCGCCAGAGATGTGCGCCGGTCCGCATTCACCTCGACCGGAACCTGGTAGTTCGCTCCACCCACGCGTCGGGTCTTCACTTCGAGCAGCGGCTTGGTATTCTCGACAGCCTTCTTGAAGAGTTTCAGGGCTTCATCTCCGCCCTTTGCCTCCACACGCTTGAGGGCCTCATAGAAAATTCCCTCAGCAGTGCTGCGCTTACCCTGCCACATCATCGAGTTGATGAACTTCGTAACCAGATCCGACTGATACACCGCATCCGCCGGAACGGTCCGCTTTGCGATATGTCCTTTTCGAGGCATAAAACTCCAGGTTTCAAAGTTTCAGAGCTTCATGCTTCATCGTTCCCGGGCGAACTCACCTTGAAACTCTAAAGCTTCGAAACCTGAAACTTGCTTTTATCCCTTCTTCGGCCGCTTGGCTCCGTACTTCGAGCGTCCCTGCATGCGACCCGCAACTCCCACCGCGTCCAGCGTTCCGCGAATCACGTGATAGCGCACGCCCGGCAGATCCTTCACGCGGCCTCCACGGATCAGCACAATCGAGTGCTCTTGCAGGTTGTGCCCGACTCCGGGGATGTACGTCGTGACTTCAATGCCGTTCGTCAGCCGCACCCGCGCCACCTTGCGCAAAGCCGAATTCGGCTTCTTCGGGGTCTGCGTGTAGACGCGGGTGCAAACGCCGCGCTTTTGCGGACATCCCTGCAGTGCAGGGCTCGCCGTCTTGTAACGGGGCCGCTTCCGGCCCTGAGCTACTAATTGGTTAAACGTAGGCACTCTCACCACTCCTTAGTCGCACGCTTGCTTGCTATCACGCAGGCAGCGCACGATCAAATCCTCTGTTCAGAAGCGCATCCGTAAGCATGGAGGGCTCAAGGCCGACCATTACTTCTCGTCGCGCAGGCCGAAACACAAGCTCGCACCGCCGAGATTCTGGATTCCCTTAAGACTTACGCTGTCCGACGGTGGCGCCCGGCCAATTTCCGGGGGCACTCCGTTTCGTCAGCCTTGTCCTGCATATCCCTCCGCATAAGGGCGAAAGGCACCGCAGGAACGTTTCAGCGAGGAATGCTTCCGAAACCTACCATTTCGAAAGCGGATTTCTCTAAAGCTCCACTGCAAATTCGCCGCGCACAACAACGCAGAAAACTCACAGCACACAGCAAGCCTGGATGAACTCGCGGAACCAAACTACTATAGCAAGTCCTTGCAAACATCGTCAACGAACGTTTTTGCATCCCACTTCAACGAAAAGGTTGCGCGACGAACTCAGCACGTTTTCTGCCGTGAGACGCTCCAGCTACGTTAGTTCGCGGGCGCTTGCTGATTACGCTCTCAGCCTCTAAACTACAAGTTTTCCAAATCATTTGGAAGTCCCGCCTGCGTTGGGCTCCAGCGCCGGATCTGGCAAAATGCGAAGAGGGTGCATGGGTAGGTTCTGTTCTCGAGGTCTGTGGTCTGCCATAACATTAGCTTTCCTGTTAGCCTTCGCCGCTTGTGGCGGTGGAACCAAGGCCGGCCCCCCGCTCTTCCCCGGTAAAGTCAACCTCACCCCCGCTACCAACACCTCCATCGTCCAGGGATCCACCATCGTCTTTACCGCTTCGGCCCAGACGCAGTCCGGAACCAATCTCAATGTCCCCATATCCTTTTCGTCGAGCGACACCTCCGTCCTTAATATCTCGGCCAATGGAGTGGCCTGTGGCGGACAGTGGAATGCCACCTTCACCAGCTGCACTCCGGGCAACTCAGGCGTAGCCACCGTCACGGCAACAGCTCTCGGACAAGCCAGTGTCCCCACGTACGTCTTCGTTCATCCTCCCATCGACAACATTACGGTCACCGGAGTCCTGCTTGAGGGCGTGCCGGTGCAGGAGCCTTGTCTTTCCCAGAGTCAGACGATGACTCTCGAGGCACATGCATTCAGCAAAGGCATCGATGTGACCTCATCAGTCGGACCGTTCACCTTCACATCCAGCAATACCGGCGTTGCCACGCTGGTCCCCTTGCCAAATAACGCCTACAACTTCGCCACAAACCAGGCAACGGCGACCGCCAGCACACCGGGCATTACGCAGATCATCGCCACGGCCAGTGGGGTCTCGAGCAAGACATTCCAGCAGCCTCAATATTCCAATCCGCAAGGGAATTCACCCGTTCTGGACTTTTTTGCGACCTGCCCCGTTCAGAACATCGCACTCGAATTGGGAGCGGCGGGGTCTGGACAGACCAGCTTCGCGACCGCAAAGGGAACCGCGGAGAAAGTCGTCGCCACCGTTACCGACATCATGGGCAACAGCACATTGCCTAACACAAACGGTGGAGTTGTTCTCAGCAAAGTCCCTCTGACCTGGACCTCGTCTCGACCCGGAGCCCTCTCTACGGGTACCACGTGTCAGGAGACTTGCTCGATCACCACATCGCCCGGAGCCGCGACCATCACGGCATCCTGCTCGCCGCCAACCTGCAACGTTGGCTTTCCCCAGATTCCAGCGTCGCTGGCGACGCAGACTCAGATTGATGCGTGTACGCAATTCTTTCAGGCAAACGCACCCAGCACATTCAGTTGCCAGCAATTGATTCCCATGCCCGTGTATGCGTCGCCGGTTCTCATCACTTCCGGCGGAAGCACACCGCTCACACCGGCTACCGGTGCCATCGGAGGAGTTGTCACCGGTGCTTCGAGTGCCGCCAGCGTCTTCGCATCAAGCACCGGATGCGCGAACCTGCCTCCGTCCACTTGCAGCAGTGCTGCCTATCTCCTGTCGACCGCGAAAGCTTCCACCGGCGGCGAAAATCCGCTGCCTGCATCTCCGAATTCCTTCCTCTTCAATCCGCAAGGTGACAAGGTCTATATGGGAAGCGACTTCGGGGCAGTGATGATTACCACCGCAAATCTCAATTCAGCCAACAATCCCTACACCTCCTTCGGTACGGTAACGGGAAAGGCTCTCGCAGTCTCAAACAGCGGAACGAACGTTGTATTCTCCGACACGATCCATACTCCCAATCAGGTCTATGTCGTGAATGCCGCGAACTCGGCGGGAATCGTTTCAACGCCGTTGAACATTTCCGGCGCGACCACCGCAGCCTTTTCGCCGGACGGACTCAAAACCTACATCGTCGGCGGAACCAACTCGAGTTCGCTGTACGTTTACTCGACGCTTCAGGCCCTGCAGCAGCCATCGACCAGTCCTCAGCTTGCGCTCTCTGGGCCCGCAAGCGCCGTCGGATTTTCTCCCAATGGAGCCTTCGCATTCGTTGCCGAGGGCACCGGCACCGGATCGCCGAATGTGACGGCCTTCTCTACCTGCAACAATCAGGTCGCCACCAGCGTTACGTTACCGGCTGACCCGATTCTCATGAAGGTCCTGCCAAACGTTCATCTCGACGGCAAGGACTCCTTCGGTAATTCGATACCGGACGGCGTGCACGTGCTCGTGCTCGATTCCACCGGCTTCGACCTGATCACCGCAACCATCTCCGCGCCGGCGAACGGAACGCTGTGTCCGCAGGGACTTACGTTCATCAGCGGTGACCCGTTGCGTACGACGCAGCGCATCGAGTTGGGGGAAGGGACTCTTCAGCCGGTAAACTTCTTCGCCTCGGCGGATGGCACGCAGCTCTATGTCGCGAATGCCTCCAGCGCTAACATTTTTGTTTATAATCTGATCATCGGTTCTGTGACTGGTAGCATCTCCATCTTGAACAACGCAACTCCCATCAGCGCGGAAATGACGACCGATGCCGCAACGATCATCATCGCCGGCAGTGACGGAATGCTGCATGAACTCACTACCGTCCTGGGAGGAAGCGACAATGTCCAACTTTCCTTTCCGAATCTGCCTAACTACCTGAACCCTTTCTGCACGGTCTACCCCACGACAGGCGCGTGCGTGCTGAACGTTGCGATTACGAAACAGTAGTTACTGGAATTAGTGAATGTCGTAACGATCGGTCTGAACTGCAGAAGAGGCTCTATTCAGAAAGTGGAGATCACTTCCGAGAAGGTGATGCCGGCACTAGTTCGCCGTCTCTAACTCTTTCCCCACGCTGTCCAGGACGCCATTCACGAAGTGAACTGACTCAGGACTCGAAAACTTGCGGGCAATTTCCAGCGCTTCATTGATAACCACTGCCCGCGGAGTATCGCGGTAAGCAAGCAATTCTGCAACCGCGGCGCGCAGCAGATTCCGATCGACCGCCGCCATGCGCTCCATGCGCCAGTGTTCGGCGTGCTTCTCGATCAATCCGTCGATCTCTCCGACGCGATCAGTTGCCACGCGAAAAAGATCGTCCGCGAATCCGCGCACTTCGGCGCTGGCAGTGCCATGCTCGGCCCAGAACGTCCGCCGCACCTGCTCCGCATCCTGCTTTCCCATGTCCGACTGGAATAGCATCTGCAGCGCCATCTCCCGAGATTTTCGCCGTGTACCCATAATGTAGGAACGGACGCATTCGTCCGTTCGATTTAGTGTGTGGGGACGGACGCATTCGTCCGTCCCGCAGGCAAAGCCTGCGTTCTAACACTTGCCCAGTTACCTGACGTGTCAGTTTACTTCAGGAGAGAACTATCTGCGCTTCTTCTTGGCCCTCTTCTTTGAAACCTTAGAAATGCGAGCACTCGCGGAGCGAGCAACGGGCACTTGCTTCTTGCCGAGGCCCGAAGTCCGAGGTCCGACGCCGCTTTTCCGAGAGCCGGATGCCGAACGCCGAATGCCCGCTTCCAACGACACCATCTCCACTGCCGCCAGCGCCGCCTCGAATCCCTTGTTCCCCATCTTTAATCCGGCTCGATCGATGGCCTGCTCCAACGTGTCGCAAGTCAGCACACCGAAGGCATGCGGAACTCGCGTCTCCTGCGCCGATTGTCCGATGCCCCGTGTGACTTCGTTCACGATGACGTCGTAGTGCGCGGTATCCCCGCGCAGCAGACAACCGATGCAGATGATGCAGTCATACTTCTTGGTTTCGGCGAGAGTTCTGGCAGCCGAAGGAATCTCAAATGCTCCTGGCACGCGCACCACGTCGATGTCAATCTTGCGAGCCCCCGTGCGTAGTAGCCCATCGCAAGCGCTCAGCAACAAGCGCTCCGTGATGAACGCATTGAACCGCGCCACCACAATCGCAAAGCGCATCCCGGAAGCATCCAGCTTGCCTTCGATGGCAGCCATTGTCTCGGGCACCGACTCAATCTTCAATTTCATCTTGCTCGCTGTGATCACTGTGTCCACTGTGTTAAAGGTCTTGGTTTCTCTACGGCCCACGAAATCGTTTGAATCCCTGAAGAAGAAATTAGTTCTGCATTCCAACTTCTTACTTTCCCTTAAACTGCGCAGTTCGCTTCTCCAGAAACGCCTTCGTCCCCTCAGTCTTATCCTCGGTCGAGCAAGCGACCGCAAAGAGCACGGCCTCAAGATAAAGCCCCTCGGCCAGAGTCATCTCCATACCCTTGTTCACGGCCTCCATCGCATACTGAACGGCGAGCGGAGCGTTCGCGATTATCTTGGCCGCGATCGCCTCAGCCCGCGGAATCAATTCCGGCGGCGGAAGCACCTCGTTCACCAACCCGATGCGATGCGCCTCCTGCGCCGAAATCATTTCTCCGGCAAGCACCATCTGCATCGCGATCCCCTTGCCCACCAGCCGCGGCAGCCGCTGCGATCCGCCGTATCCCGGGATGATGCCAAGCTTCACTTCCGGTTGCCCTAGCTTCGCGTTCTCGCTAGCCAGTCGCATCGTGCAAGCCATTGCAATCTCACATCCACCGCCGAGCGCGAATCCGTTGATGCAGCAAATCACCGGCTTCCCCAGATTCTCAATGAGATTGAGGACGTTCTGCCCGCGATGCGTATATTCCTTCCCCGTCACTGCATCTTGCTTGGACAGTTCCCCGATGTCGGCTCCGGCAATAAAAGCTTTCTCCCCGGATCCGGTAAAGATAACGACGCGCACCATCGTGTCGTTCTTGATGTCATGAAACGCCGCCCGCAACTCTTCCATGGTCGCCATGTTGAGCGCGTTGAGCACCTTCGGCCGGTTCACGGTGATGTAAGCAATCGAGCTTTTCTTTTCGAGAAGGATGTTTTCGAAATTCATAATTTCCAATCTTTCGCGGATTTCCCCATGTGTCAGTTCAAAAGCGATGTCATCCTGAGTGGCGGCAAAGCCGCCGCGAAGGACCATACGTCAGCCGAAAACGCCTGTGCAGTTGCCGGGGAACTCATCATTACATGCAGTGAGTGACATCGTTCATGCGAAGTTGCGATGTGTAAATCACTCGAATAAAAAAGTAATTGTCATCCTGAGCGTAGCGATTGGTTTCGCAAAGCGAAAGCAATCGCGGAGTCGAAGGATACCTATCAGCATCTCCTCCGACGGCGTTGATGAGCGTTCTCTCCAATCGCCAGAAAAATTAAGCGCGGGATGACACTACAGTTTCTTCGCCCGCGGCTGCTCCGGATCCGCGTAATCATAAAACCCTTTGCCCGACTTCCGCCCATACCATCCTGCCATCACCATGCGCTTCAGCAGCGGAGGCGATGCGAATCGCCGCTCCTTAAACTCGTCATACATCACATGCGTAATGTAATAAGTCGTATCGAGCCCCACAAAATCCAGCAGCGTAAACGGCCCCATCGGATACCCGCATCCCAGCTTCATCGCGTTATCGATATCTTCGATCGACCCCACGCCCTCTTCATACGCGCGGATCGCATCCAGCAGATACGGCACCAGCAGCCGGTTTACGATGAATCCCGTTTTGTCCGACGTCCGCACCGGAACCTTGCCCAGCTTCTTCGCAAATGCGTACGCCGATTCGTAAACATCGTCCGCCGTCGCGATCGTGCGCACCACTTCAACCAGCTTCATCAACGGCACCGGATTAAAAAAATGCAGCCCGATAAACCGCTCCGGCCGCTTCACCGAAGTCAAGAGCTCCGTCACTGAAATCGAAGACGTATTCGAAGCAAAAATCGCGTCCTTCTTCACGACTCCATCGAGCGAGCCATACATCTTCTTCTTCTCTTCAATGTTCTCAATGATGGCCTCAATCACGATGTCGCAATCCGCCAGGTCGGATTTGTTGGTCGCTCCCTTCAGCCGCGCCCGGACCGCGTCCTTCTGTTCCGCGGTAATCCCGCCCTTCTCAACTGGACGTTCCGCAAATTTCGCCAAAGACTTCTCAATCCCGGCGAATCCCTTGTCGAGAAATTTCTGCTCGACCTCGAGCACGGTAACGTCGAATCCAGCCATAGCGCAAACCTGCGCAATCCCAGATCCCATCAAGCCACAGCCGAGCACTCCCACTTTCTTAATTTCCATAATTGCTTCCTTCGTAAAAGCATTGTCATTCTGAGCGTAGCGAAGAATCTATGCATTTCCGGTTTAGCTCATGCTCTCCACAACCATCGCAATCCCCTGCCCACCACCAATACAAGCCGTCGCCAGCCCATACTTCTTGTGTCGACGCCGCAACTCATACAGCAAAGTGATCACCAGGCGCGTCCCCGTCGCGCCCAACGGATGTCCCAGCGCGATCGCCCCGCCGTTCACATTCACCTTCTCGCGATCGAGTCCAAGCTCCTTCTCCACGGCGAGGTATTGCGCCGCGAACGCCTCGTTCACTTCGATCAAGTCGATGTAATCGAGATTAAGCCCGGCCTTCTGCAACGCAATCTTTGTCGCCGGCACCGGACCTCGCCCCATCACCTTCGGCTCGACGCCCGCCACGCCCCAGCTCACGATCCGTCCCAGCGGCTCCATATTTCGCTTACGCACTTCGTCCAGGGACATCACGACCACCGCCGCCGCGCCATCCACAATCCCGCTGGCATTCCCCGCCGTCACCGTTCCACTCTTCCCGAATGCTGGCTTCAACTTCGCCAAGGCTTCCATCGTCGTCTGCGGACGACGGTGATCATCCTCGGTTAACGACTCCCCGGTCGGCTCGCCCTTGTAGTTGCGCAGCGGCACCGGCACCAGCTCATCCTGGATGCGTCCTTCTTTATAGGCCGCATCGGCCCGTTGCTGCGAACGCAGCGCGAACTCGTCCTGCATCTGCCGGTCAATCCCCTGCTGCGATCCGTACAGCTCCGCCGTATTTGCCATGTAGGAGCCGCAATACGAGTCGAGCAGCGCCACCATCAGCGAATCTTCCAGCTTCCCGCCGGGAGCCAGCGTGAATCCGTCGCGCCCGCGGATCACAAATGGCGCCTGCGACATCGCCTCCATCCCGCCGGCGAGCACAACTTTCGCCTCATCCGTCTGGATCATCTGCGCCGCGTTCACAATCGCCTGCATCCCCGACCCGCACAGCCGGTTCACCGTCAGCGCGGGCGTCTCAATCGGAATCCCAGCGCGCAAACCCACATGCCGCGCTCCATACAGCGCATCGCCAGAAGTCTGCTGGGCGTTGCCGAAGACGACGTGATCGAATTCCTTCGGATCGAGCCCCGAGCGTTCTATCGCTCCCTTCCCCGCGACCGCGCCCAACTCCTGCGCGGTAAAGTCTTTGAGTTTCCCGCAATATCTTCCAAAGGGCGTACGCGCCCCGCTCACAATCGCAATCTCGCCGGCCTTTAGCATTATTTTCTCGCTGAGCTCTAACCGGATTGGTCAGAGACGATTCGCCAAACTTTTCAGTGTAGCAGCGACAAAGGAGCTTTGACTATCTGAGGGAACAGAGATGCATCTTTCACCGCGGGCTTACTTGCCGGAGTCGCGGCTCAGAAGCCAGCCGCAAAGAATGGCGAGGGGATGAGTAACGAATAGGCTATAGACGTGCCATTTACTATACGTAAATAGCCGGTGACTGACTTCACGCACATGCCCATGACTCGACAGGAAATATCGGCCGTCCATCGCCTTGCCGCTTATAGCATCGCCGCCAAAATACAGCGATGCAAACCAAAAGGTGACGAAATTCAGGATTGCCACAAAGATTAGGAATTGCAGCAGGAAGCGACGCATCGGCGAGTCACACGAAGCTGAATTTTTACGCTACCGCGCTGGTCGTCAGCGCCACCGGCCCCAGAGCTACGACTTTTCCCGAACCCTGCGCAATCGCCTGGCCCAGAGCCTGTTCAACGCGATTGATGATTTCTGTGACTACGTCCACAGGATCGTATTCGTTCCGGATGACAGCTTCTGCAACGCCTGCGGAGAACTGCGCGGGTTGAGCAACGCCATCTTTTGCAGGCAGCTTCAGGTCTGAAACTATTTTGCGGAGTTTTTCGATCGCCATGATCGCTTCCTTCTCCGCCGTCTCGCCCAGCAGGATCGCAATCGTCGACGTGTCGTAACGGAAGGCCAGGTCATTCGACCGAATGTTCGCGGCGAAAAGCTGCCCGGCTCGTTCGATCATCGCCTGCACCTCTGCCTCGCCATATTCTTTGATCAGGGCTGAACTCTTGCCGAATTGCAGCAGCACGACCGACAGCGACGACGCATTCTGAATGGCTCGCTTGCTCTCCGCTAGCAACAAGTCGATGTACGAAGCTCGCTTCAACAATCCGGATTTTTCGTCCGTCACCGACAAATTCTTCACCAGCCGCCGCAGCCCGGCATTGTTGAGCGCAATCACCATCTGCTCGGTCAACGTCTTCAGCACCACCATGTCGGACTGTTGCCATGTGCGCGGCCGGCTGTGAATCACCACCAGCAATCCGACCGTATCCGGCCCATCGCTCAACGGGACGGCCAGAATCGACGTCGCACCCAATTCGTTCACGATTTTCTTTACGCTCTGCAGGGCAGGATCCTTAGCAGCCTCCTGGATCGCCAGCGGCTCATGCCCTTCCACCGCCTGCTGTAAGCAAGCGACCAACTCCCCCAGAGCGCCAACACTCGACTTCTTGAAACCTTCCGCACAGAATTCATCCATCGCAGTGGGCGACAATCCAGGCTTGCCCATGGCCGCGATGCACCGTGACGCCTCCCAGTGCGCTCCAATTTCTTTGACTGCTGTCGAAAGCACGGCCGGAGCAGTCCCTTGGTGATAGAGCTTCCTTGTAATCTCAGCGACACGAGTAAAGCTTCGAACATCCGCTGCCGGGTCAGGCGCCGCCACCGCCGGAGCACTGGGCGCCACCGGAGCAGCACTTGGAGCCGCCGGAGGTAACGGCGCCGAACCCGCATAACGCGGCGTCACTCCCGCAGCCAGATACAGCCGCTGTAAATCCTCGTTCCGTTCTTCCTCACGTGGAAACAACTCCTGGATTCTCTGCAGGCGCTCGACAGCCTTCGTCCGCATGCCGTACTGCACGAGGATTTCCGCCTGCAGCATCAGATCCTGCAACGTCCCAGCTCCCAGCGTCGGGCCTTCCGCCTGTACCCGCTCCTCGGGAGCCTTCGCCGCCGAACTGAATCGTGACGCGATCACCTTGAACCGCGAATCGTCCACCTTCCCGCGAAGCATTTCGAGCCGCTTCAAATGCCCCGGCTCATAGGGATCAACTTCTGCTGCGCGATCGAGGCACTCTGCTGCTTTAGCAAAGTCGGCCGTGCTGCAATACAAATCGAACAGCTTCAGCAGCGTCTGGCAGTAGTCGTTTTCGCGGTTGGAAGAGTTATAAAGTTCACTGAGGAATTCGAGGATTTCCGACGACGCTCGATGCGCCCCGGTGATGTCTTCCATGATCGCGATGAACTGCCGTCGTTCGCCGCGACGTCGCTGGAACTGCTCCAGTTTCCGCGCCAATTCGACCGCCGCTGCATCCTGCTCGGAGTCCAGGAAGTTCCCGATCAGACCGATCACCTGCTGCACCCGCGCCGGATTCTGCTCGAACAACTGCCACACCAGCGGCTCTGCTTCACCAAACCGTCCCGCGGCTACCAGCGCATCTGCGTAAGCCTCGCGCAATGCCGGAGTCACCTGCCCCGAGTTCAGTTGTGGTTCAAGAATAAATATCGCCGCGCCGACTTGTCCTTGGGACAGCAGGCTTTTTCCGTAAGCCAGTGCGATGCTTTGATCGGTTGAGTCTTCCTGATAGGCGCGCTCATACCACTGCGCGACCTCCCCCCCTTCGGCTTCTATCAGGATCGCAATCCGCTGAAAGGCTCCCGCGGATGCCTTTCGATTTCCCAGTTCCGACGCCAACTCCGCCACGCGCAGCAGGTTCGCCTGCGTGGGCTCAATCGCAACGATTCTGTCCAGAATTTCCGCCGACTCCTGCTTCTTGCCAATCTTGAGGAGATCCTGCAGCGCCGCCTCATAGGTCCCTACAGCCAGCTTCTTATTCGATCCTTCGAGCAGTTGCCCGAAGCGGAACTTCTGTTGCCATGTCGGATTTCCGTGCCGGGCCAGCTTCTTATACGTAAGGCTGGCGCGCGTCGCATCCCCGGCCCCAACCTGCTTCTCGAAAAGCTCACCCAGCAGGCGGACTGCATCCGCATTGCGGCTGAGCGACAGGCACAAATCTGCCGCCAGCTGTCGCACGATGTCGTTTTCGGGATCGTCCCGCAGGACCAGCAGGTACTCTTCGAGGGCCTCCGGCGTTTTACCCTTTTGCAGGAGTTTTTCGGCGCGCTCAACGCGCTTAGCCAATTCGGCTCGGTCCAGTCGTTTTGTAATCTCGGGCATGCAGAACTCGGGGCGCAGTAAACCCTGCTCAGATTCTAGGAGCCACCCCTTACCCCCAGCAATGCGGTAACGCCCCTCCGCGATTACGAAGGTCACCCGCTCTCGGAGCCAATCCCTGGCTCGGCGGAGACTTTGGTATATAAATCCGCGTCGCCACCGCGAAAGAGTAGATGAGTAATGATGATCCGCTCCGCGTTACAGACTGCAAATCCCGGCAGTACTCACATGTTGGAGCAGCGCCCGTCCCTTGTTAATACGATGGCCAAAGGTGCGGGGCTCCAGCCACTCGTGGTCGTCTAAGCCTCGCGAAAATCGGTCAGCAACGCTCGAAAATAGCCCGCCAGGTTCACTGGCGGGAACGTAACGATCAATTCATCCGTGTCCCCTCGGGACACCTGATCCCGAAGCAACTCGTCTACGGCAGCTCCACATCGAGCGCATAAATGTCCTGCGTGCTGACGTCGCGCATGAAGATTCGCGCATCATCCGGTGCCTGGCCACTCCAAAATCCGAACGGACTAAAGAACCGTCGCAGTTGCGTCAGGCTAAAAAGATCCTCGACATGCGTGCCGCCAAATTTGATTCGCCTGCATTTCGGCTCGGTGCTAAGCGCATTGTCCCACATTAGAAAGCGTCCGTCGGAAGTCCACTCCGGGTAGTTGATGGTGCCCGTGTCCGTGAACCATTCCGTCCACTTCTGGGTCCGGAAGTCGTACAACATCGCGCGCTTGGAACCCTCCGCCACGATCGCGACCAGATAGCGGCCATTGGGGGACCAACGGGGAGAAAACAACCCCTCGGACCCGGGTATCGTCGTCATTTGCCGCGTCTTCAAGTCGACTATTTGGATTGCAACTGTTCCTTCGTAAAGCGAGCCAACACGCCCAAACGCGATTTGCGATCCGTCCGGAGACCAGCTCGCATCCAATTGCACGAATTTCTCCGGCAACAACTCCTCTGGCGTCCCGCCCTGAGCAGAAACCATCAGGATCTTCCAGGGCTTGCCGATCTCCGATGTACTGAACGCGATTCGCGCTCCATCGGGCGACCATCGGGGAAGCGCCGCCACGGTCGGCGGGAAGGTCAACTGCAAACGTTCGCTGCCATCTGCGCGGCTTCGCCACAATGTATAGTCCGGTGCGCTAATATACGTGACCCATTTTCCGTCGCGCGAGAAAACCACGTCCGAAGCCGAGATGCCTCCCAAAAAGGGCACGAACTGTTTCGTGACAGAGTCGTATCGCACCAGCTCCGCTCGTTGATGCAACCCTTCCACAAAAATACGATTCCCCTTCGGATCGGGAACCGGTGTGAAGTACATGATCGGTCCAGTGGTGAGTTGCACAGGCGAATGATTTGTCTTTTTCAGAAAACCTGTCGACTCTGATACGGCGAAGATGTTGTTGCCTCGCTCCGTTCCGCTTTCAAAGAAGTAATACCGCCCGTCTTCACTCCACATGCCGCAGCATTCGTTGTGCGTCGCATGCCAGTTGACGAACAGTTGATGCAGGTTAGCTCCGTCGATGCCAACTTCCCAGATGGAACTGGAGACTGCACGGTCCAGCACCGAAATCCGCAGCCGCTTTCCATCGGGCGAAAATCGCACAGTTGTCGGCAATCCTGTGACCGTCGCTACTTGTCTCGGATTCGCTCCGTCCGCGTCAGCAATAAAAACATTGGAACCTCGCACGAACGCCAGCTTCTTGCCGTCATGTGACCACGCCGCATCTCTAGCCACGATATCTCCAAGACGTCGTGGCGAACCGGCTGGAAGCGGCAATGTCCACAAAGGACTCTCCCGCGTCCCCGATGCTGCATTCGCTCCTACTAGTAGTTCCGAACGATCACTCGATATATCTCGGATCATCGTCTCCCCCACCGGGGTTGAGATAAGCGAAGTCTCGCCTCCATTCGCGGACACTTGCACCAGAGCGACCCCATTCGGGCGAAACTGGGTCGTGTAGATTCTCGTTCCGTCCGTTCGCATGATCGACATCGGATAGCCATCTTGAGTGATCTGCGTAATTCCTGTGACCTTCGGAACGCCAGCAGGCAGGATCGTCCAGGTCAGTACCGCCAAAACCGCAAACAAAACTGCCGCTCCCGCCGCCAGAATCCCCGCCCGTTTTGCCGTCGTTCTTTTTGCCGGGATCGAAACACTCACCTTGTCGGATGTGGTGTCACGCTTCAGCCGCTTCAGATCCGCCCGCAGATCACCCGCACTCTGATAGCGGACGTCTCGGTCTTTCTCCAGCGCCTTATCAATGATGCGTTGCAAGTCAGGGGGAATCGCGGAATTGAGCCGCAGAATAGGGATGGGCGCCTTATTCAGAATCGAATCAAAAATGCCGGCAGCGGTATCGCCACGAAACGGCAAAACGCCCGTCGCCATCTCGTACATCACGGTTCCGAACGAAAAAAGATCTGTGCGCGCGTCAAGTTCTTTTCCCAGTGCCTGCTCCGGAGACATGTATGCGACGGTTCCCAATGTGCTCCCCGCGCTCGTTAGGTGTTCTTCCGTCAGTGTTGCGGCGCTCTCGTCGCTTTCCGGCACGATGGAATTGATCTTCGCCAGTCCAAAATCAAGAATTTTGGCGTGCTCGCGATCGGTAATGAAAAGATTTGCGGGCTTGATGTCACGGTGAACGATGCCTTTCGCATGCGCCGCATCCAGCCCATCGCTGATCTCCAGAGAGAAATCCAGCAGCCGCGTGATATCCAGCGGTCTTCCAAAGATGATTTCCCGCAGCGTCTTTCCCTCCAGATACTCCATCACGAGGAAGGGACGTCCCTGGTGCTCGCCAATTTCATGGATCGTACAGATATTCGGATGATTCAGCGCTGAGGCTGTTCGTGCTTCCCGGCGAAATCGCTCGAATGCGATCGGGCTGACACCTAGGTTTTCAGGCAAAAACTTGATGGCGACGAACCGCCCCAGTTGGATGTCTTCGGCCCGGTAGACAACGCCCATCCCCCCGCCGCCCAACTTGTCCACGATTCGGTAATGCGAAATGATTTGCCCGAGCATCCCCGAACAAATCTTAGGAGGTCAAAAGTTTCAAGTCAATGAACGCAGTCACATAGCCACAAGCACCTTGCGATTTGATATCTTTGCGTCCTGCTTCAAGGAGAACTCAACCGTGCACAAGTTTCTGCTCCACTTGGTCGTAATCGCAGCTGCTACGGCCACGCTCGCCCAGGACCGCACCACCGCTCGCAGCATGGTGATCTCGCCCTATGGCATCGTCGCCACTAGCCAGGTGCAGGCATCTCAGGCCGGAGCCGAAATCCTCGCCCGCGGCGGCTCCGCGGTAGACGCCGCAATCGCGGCCAACGCCACCCTCGGCGTCATTGAACCGAACATGAATGGCATTGGCGGAGATCTGTTCGCCATCTATTGGGACGCAAAGTCGGGCAAACTCTACGGCCTCAACGCTAGCGGATGGGCGCCCAAAGCACTCACCATTGACTCCCTCAAAGCGAAGGGCGTTTCCGAAATGCCTCCAACTGGCATCGACGCTGTCACCGTCCCCGGCGCAGTCGAAGGCTGGAACAAGTTGCACGGGCGTTTCGGACATCTGCCTTGGAAAGAGATTTTCTCTCCGGCAATTTTCTACGCCAAAAACGGATTCGCTGTACCTGAGTTGATGGGCGCGGAGTGGCAAACGGAGCGTGAGAAGCTAAAGCGCGATTCCGAATCGAGCCGCGTCTACCTCGTCGACGACCAGCCCCCCAAAATAGGCGAGGTCTTCAAGAATCCCGACATCGCCAAAACGCTCACTCTTCTCGCGAATGGAGGAGCCCAATCCTTCTATTCCGGTGAGATTGCGAAAGCAATCCTGGCCACGGAACGCGAACTGAACGGGGCGATGCAGCCGGACGACTTGAAGGAATTTTCCGCCGAATGGGTCGAGCCCATCTCCACCACATATCGCGGATGGAAGGTGTACGAGCTTCCACCCAACGGCCAAGGGATGGCCGCCCTTGAAATGCTCAACATCATGGAGCAGTTCACGCCTGCGAAATCCGGCCCGCTTAGTACGGAAGAGATTCACAAAAGAATTGAAGCGATGAAGCTTGCCTACACGGACCTCGCCCGCTATAACGCCGATCCGCGCTTCGCAAAAGTGCCCGTCGCAGGAATTCTTTCGAAGGACCACGCCCAACAACGCGCGAAACTTATCCAACCCGAAAAAGCCAATTGCAACACCGAAGCCGGAACGCCGCCGTCTAGCGACACCACCTATCTCACCGCAGTCGACCGCGAAGGCAACATCGTCTCACTCATCCAGAGCAACTACTCCAGCTTCGGATCGGGAATCACGGTGCGTGGAATGGGATTCGTTCTGCACAACCGCGGAGCACTCTTCATGCTCGATCCCTCCAAGCCCGACGCACTAGCTCCGCGCAAGCGCCCTTTTCACACCATCATTCCCGCCTTCATGGAAAAAGGCGATGATCATATCGGATTCGGAATCATGGGCGGCGCAAACCAGCCGCTCGCTCACGCTCAGTTCGTCTCAAATGTTGTGGACTACGGCATGACCTTACAGGCCGCCATGGAGACCGCGCGTTTCACGGTGCGCGGCAACTTCGATCTGGGATGCAAGATACTTGTCGAAGATCGCGTGCCTGCCGAAGTCCGGCAGCAACTGACCACCATGGGACATGATCTCGAGGTGAAGGGCAACTTTTCCCTGGCGATGGGCCGCGGTCAGGCAATCAATCACAACACGAAAACAAAAATTAACTTCGCCGCCTCCGACCCCCGTACCGACGGATCGGCGGAACCCGAACCTCCACCCCTTCGCTGAACACCATCGCACGTCATCTTCCCTCTGTCATCCTGAGCGAAATGGCTTCTCCGCGAAGCGGAGAAGCCATGCAGTCGAAGGACCCCGCGTCCTGGAGATTCTCCACGGCAGCGTAGAGGTTTTTCGCCCGTTCCTCAGTGAGTTCGTTGATCCGGCCGCACCGCCTGCCATTCGTACTGCTTCATGTAAGCCGATGCGGCGTCTTTCAACTCGGCCGTGATGGTTCCCGATACCTTCGTGATGTCCGGCATTAGTTTCTTGATGTCAATCACATTCACATGATCTCGGATGCATTCCGCCACCACCTCTTGCAATATCTGCGCCTCCAGGATCAGCATCGAAATCGAAAAGCGCTGGTGATAGCGTAGCGTCCCATGTCTCTCTGCGGCCCTCTGCCGCTCATCCAGCTTGACGGGATGTTCACACGCACGCGCCACTGCCTCATCGAGCAAATCAGGAACGTGATCTTTTCTCTCTACGTCAGAAAGCTTGACGATGCTCAGTTCCGGATGCGCCTTCGTCCTTTGGAGCCACGCACCAACAACCCAATCCTTGTGCTCTGCGATCACATCGGGCACGCGCTTACCCGACGATCCCTTCTCGTCGTCATCCATTGCTCTTGTTTCGCTTTTATTCACCATGGCTCACTCGAATATTCGTTTTCGTTAATGTCAGATGCCTGCCAAAACCGCGCGGTTGGGCGATAGATTGGACTCCTCACTTCAACTTGAGCGTCCTCAACATCCCCTCGAACGCCGGACGCATCTCCCCAAAATTGTTATCCGGCGAGATGAACACTAAATACAGCACCGTCCCATCCGTCCGTGGCATCGTCACCAGCCAATCCCGCTCCTTCAACGCTTTCCCCTGCGCATCTTTAATAGGAGACGTTCCGATCAAGTCCACCGACTTCCCTGCCACTCCGTTGGCGCGGATCGTTTCGCTGTTACCGATCTGCTTCAAATCCGTATTGGACTGCTTCAGCGACGCCAACAACTCTTTCGTCGCCGCGTCCAGGCTCGCGCCCTTCTCTTCCGGCTGGTAATTCGCAATCATCACGCCATACGAAACCGCATTTTGTGACACACCACTCTGCGGCGCGATCGTCACATTCGAGCTCTGATCTCCAAAAACTTTCCAGTTCTCTGGATACGAAATCTGATACTCATTGTGATCGAATGCCTTCAAATTCGCGCTCGGCGTCACATCGGTTCCATTCGATGCCGGAGCATTCGGACCGCCACCTTGCTTTTGCGCAGCCGCCACTTCCGCCGATGTCATCGGCTTCATGCCTGCCACTCGCGTCTTCACACTCTTGAAGTCGCTGCTGTCCCCCGAGTACGACCTCGCCATCAGCGTCTTCACCTCCACGGAAACAGCCTGCGCGCGATTTCCCGGATTCGGATGGTCGCTCATGAACTGGTTGATCATCGAGTTCGCGCTCGATCCCATTTCTTTTTCCAGCTTTTCGAAAAACACCGCCATCTGCCGCGGCTCAAAGCCTGCGTCATACATCACATCGGTCCCCAGCAAATCCGCTTCCGACTCCGACCGCCTCGAATTCTTCAGAAAATACGATCCCACTCCAAAAGTGATGCCCAACTCCGCGGCCTTCGCCAGCGAACTCTCTCCCATGATGCCGCCCAGGATCGCCAGCGGAAGTTGCGCTCCCATCTGCTTTGACGCTGCTCGCGTCCCATGCCTCTGCACCACGTGAGAGATTTCATGCGACATCACTCCCGCCAGTTGCGCCTCGTTATCTGCAGCCTGGATCGTTCCCAGGTTCACGAAGATCGGGCCACCCGGCAGCGCAAATGCATTGATCTCTTTCACATTCACCACGTGAAAGTTGTAGGGCCATTGATACCCAGGAGCTTTCGCAGCGAGCCTTGCCCCAAGCTTCTGCACATACTGCACCACCGGGTCGGAATCCGGTAGCACCGGCATCTGCTTCGTGACCTCCGCAGCATTCTGCTTTCCAAGCTGAACTTCTTCGTCCTGGGAAAAGATATTGAACCCGCGGGTAGGCTCAACCCGAGCTTGGAGCAAGGGACCAGCCGTCAAACAAGCTGCAACCAGACACACCACGACCTGTAAGCAGGGTGAGTTTCGTTTCATGCCGACATCATAACGCTTCCAAGGAAGTGACGAGCCGAACAGGATCATGTGGCTTTGAATGTCAGAGCTGAACAGGATCTTGTGGCGACGGACGCATTCGTCCGTCGAGCGATGGCGAAGCCGAGCGTCCACTTGTCCCAAACGCCGACGGCGCTTTCCGCTGCGGTTAAAGGTTTTCTGAAGCCGGAAAGCCACGCAAGCCACGTGGCGACGGACGCATTCGTCCGTCGAGCGATGGCGAAGCCGAGCGTCCATTTGTCCCAAACGCCGACGGCGCTTTCCGCTGCGGTCAAAGGTTTTCTGAGGCCGGAAAGCCACGCAAGCCACGTGGCGACGGACGCATTCGTCCGTCGAGCGATGGCGAAGCCGAGCGTCCCACTTGTCCCAAACGCCGACAGCGCTTTCCGCTGCGGTTAAAGGTTTTCTGAGGCCGGAAAGCCACGCAAGCCATGTGGCGACGGACGCATTCGTCCGTCGAGCGATGGCGAAGCCGAGCCCCCTCCGCCAAACGTCGCCCCCTCAGTGTTGCCCCTCCGTACTGTTAATCACACCAGCATACGACCCATCCCCGGTAGCGCCACTCTGCCCGGGCTGCCCCACAGCCTGAAAATAAGGCAACTGATCCTGCGGCGGAAGCGTGACAATCGGAATCTGTACACTCCCCGCACCGCAAAGCCCACCCACGGCCGGAAGCACACAATAATTCGGATCGTACGCCAGCAACGCGTCCAGCGAGTACAACTCAAGGATCGTCATGTGCTGTTGCACCGCAAACGGCAGCAACGGCCTCAGGTCACCCGTCGCGCTATCCGTCCCCGCGAGCGCCACTGGCGACGACAATCCCACCTGTTGCAACTCCAGTGGAATCCCCGCCGTATCGTAATTATTGAACTCGCTGCACCAATCGGACGAGCAATCACCGCCACCTTCGAAACTGGTAATATCGCCGGCCTGCAACCCCTGGCTTCCGATCCCGTTCATCTGCCCCGCCGCATTTTTGTAGCTCGTTGCGATCTTGGCCTCGTCGGCGCCATAGGAAGCGTTCACGCTTCCCCCACTGCCGCTTTGATTCAGCGGATCGAGAATCTGCATCTTCGGATTTTGCGCCTGCACAAAGTCATCGATGTCGGTGTAGTACTGAAGCCATCCCGACATCGTGTATGTATTCGGTGCCGGCAATTGCGCAAGATTCGAGTCGCACAACGGAAACGCTTCTCCGCCGACGGCTCGTCCCACGCGCATGTAGGAAATTTGCGATAAGTTCGGAGACGCGTTGTAGTGCATGATCGCCGCCGCTACGAACGCCTCCCACCCCGTCTTGTACGGCGCTTCGTAGGGAACGGGCCAAGACTGCTGTTCGCTGACCACTGTTCCCGGCGTGCTCGCACCCCCGGCAACCGTAACAGCCGTCTGATATTGAAACGTGTTGGCCGTTACGTTCTTCACCGCCACGCCCAGAGGGTTCGCAGTCCCGGCAGTTTCGCTCGTCGGACCGTAGTCCGCATGGGAAAATGTCGCAGTGAACGATGTGGAAGTTGCGCCCGTAATCGTCACCGTCTGCCCGTTCAGAAACGTTGCGGCGCCGAGCCCCTGAAACGTGACCTGCGCCCCCACCGGAAAGTTGTTGCTCGCCGTAGTCGTGAGCGTGGAAGAAGAAATCTGGACGCTCGTCACTGCCTCCTGCGCAATGTTGAAGTTGGAAGGAGTCGTTCCGCCGATCCAGATCGTGTCGCCATTCGAATATCCATGATTCGCCTCGGTGACTGTGACCAGCCCATTCAAATCCCGCGTCATCGACGTAACGATCAAGCCCAGATAATTCGAGCAGCCATCCTTGTTCGCATTGATGAGGTCTTCGTTTCCGGATGCCGTATGCGCAGCCCAACTCGACGTGCTCACATAATGCGGAGTTGTTCCGTTGATACAAGAGTTGTCGATCAAACAGTTCGCCGCCGCGCTGTCGATGCCGGCCAGGATCACGTTCATCTTTTTAGATCCTGACTGCGCCGAGAACCACCCTGCATTTTCGCTGTCGATATTCGACCAGTCGTAGGTATGCGTCCATCCAAATGAATCGAGTTGGCATGTATCCGTTCCCACCGGACTGCACGTCCCCGCTCCGGGCGTGCCCGTTTCGGCATCGATCCACGAGGTCTTCACCGTCACGCCTTCAATCGCCGGCTGATTGAGGACCGTGTTCACGAAATGGGAATAATTGGAATCGCTGCTCGACGGCGGGGAAACCACATACACATGAGTGAACTGGCCCGGTGCGGAGCTCGCATTCTTGGAACCGGCGCCGCAACCACTAAGCAGGCCAATTGCGCTCAACACAGTCAAGAGACGAAAAAAGAAATGGATCCTGCTTGTTCTCGGCACAGAAAAACTCCCTCGCAATGTTCGAGATTGTTAGAAAGAGGTCGTTAAAAAAAGACAACAGGATGACGATTGCGGTCGACGAGCGGAGCCCGGTAACACTTCACCGGACGCTCGGCGGGTTCTCCCCCTCGCCGCCTCGCGTCCGGTAAAGCTTCATGGCTTACTCCCGCGTAAACCCAGACCCCCAAAAAAGGTTTCGCCCAGATCGCGCTTTTTTCCTCTTCTTCCATGGGATCCAGCAAGGCTCGTGTAGCGACGGACGCATTCGTCCGTCCGGCGATGGCGAAGCCGAGCCCGTCCACGTTTAGATCTTTCAATGAAGCGAGGAAGATGCAGGATAAGGTTTTCCGTAACGAACCTTAGTGTCCTTTGTGGTGAATTGGGTTGTGAGCCAGCAAGGCCCGTGTAGGGACGAACGCAGCTTGCCCTGAGCGTAGCCGAAGGGTCCGTCCGCGATGGCGAAACCGAGCCCGTCCACGATTCCATCCTTTGTGGTGAATGCCTCTAAGCGAAAGCCAGCAAGGCCCGTGTAGCGACGGACGCATTCGTCCGTCCGCGATGGCGAAGCCGAGCCCCGTCTACAATTCCATCCTTTGTGGTGAATGGCTCTAAGCGAAAGACAGCAAGGCCCATTTATCAACGGACGCAGCGTGCTCTGAGCGTAGCCAAATGGTCCGTCCGCGAAGGCGAAGCCGAGCCCCACCACTCCGGAAAATGTGTATATTGTTTTGTTCTCGCCGCGAGCTGTGCAAAAAATATCCGCCAAGGTGGACTTCATGGGACGAGTCCGGGGCCGTTCTCCAGTTCTTCTTCTATTCGCACTTCTTGTTGCTGCATCCGCGCTATGGCTCAGCACCCGCACCCACGCTGCGCGATCCGCTGCTCCTGCACCTGCTGCCTCAACCGAGCGCATCCTATTTCACGCCAAGATTTTTACGGGAGATCCTCAGAATCCCTACGCCGACGCCGTCTCTCTTCGCGGAGACAAAATCGTCGCCGTTGGAACTTTCCCCGAAGTGCTGACGTCGGTCTCGGCCAACGGCGAGCATATCGATCTCGATGGCAAGAGCCTCTTCCCAGGCTTCATCGACTCGCACAGTCACTCCATCGACGGTGGCCTCAACCTCATCGCCGCCGACGCCACTGAAAAAGTCGACACCCTCGACCAGCTTCCTGCCTTCGCCAACGATGCCAAGAAGTCTGGACGCGGGATGCGCGGCGATGTCCTCGAAATTCTCGGATTACCGCTCGAATTCTGGTCGCATCCTGATGTCCTGAATCGAGATTTCAGCACCGGCGCCTACGAGAAGCAGCCGGTAGTTCTGAGAGGCATGGATGGCCACACCGCATGGGCCAATCGCGCCATGCTGCAGCGCGCCGGCATCACTCCCGAATTTCTGAAAAACTTGAGCCCCGGCGAGCGCAGCTACTACGGCGTCGACCAGAACATGCAGCCCACCGGATTTCTCGTCGATGCCGGTACCGCGAAGATCGAACCGCTTCTTCCCAAGCCCACCCCGGAAAAGTTGCTCGATGCCGGACGCGCCGCTCTCCAATACAACTACAGCCTCGGTATCACAGCGTGGCTCGACCCACTCGCGGGCGAAGACGTTCTGAGCGCCTACAAAATGCTCGCCGATCATGGCGAGCTCAATTCCCAAGTCGTGGCCTTGCCGCAGGTGCTGGCGAAGAATCCGTCAGCTGAACTAGCCACCGTTCAGAAAACGCGAAACGCATACAAAGACGTTGCCAACCTCCACGTCGCAGGCATCAAGATCTTCGCCGACGGTGTCGCCGAGTTCCCATCTCAAACCGCACACTTGACCAAGCCTTACAAGAATTCAGGACGTTACGGCGATCTCCTTTTCGATCCTCAGAAATTCTCCGAACTCTGCGTCTCGGCCGACAAGCAGGGACTCATCATCCACGTTCACGCCATCGGTGACGGCGCAGTGAAAGCCGCGCTTGATGGCATCGCCGCTGCTCGCGCTGCCAATCCGTCTTCGAAGCTTCCGCACACCATCACCCACGTCCAGTTCGTCCGCCCCGAGGATTTTCCTCGCTTCCGTGAACTCGGCGTGATCAGCGCGCTACAACTCTTCTGGGCCGATGCCGGCAATGACACCATCGAGATCCTCAAGCCCTATGTCGATCCCGACATATATAGGTGGCAATATCCCGCGCGTTCCATCCTCGATAACCGTGGGGTCATCTCTGGCGCCAGCGATTGGCCGGTCTCCACGGCAAATGTATTTCGTGCGATCTATCAGGCGGAAACCCGTAAGGGAAAGGAAGGCGTTCTCGACCCGTCGCAGGCAATGCCGCGCGAGGCAATGTTCTACGCCTACACCAGCAACTCCGCAAAGGCGCTGAACATAGATTCCATCGGCACCATGGCCGCAGGAAAACGCGCAGACCTGGTTCTCCTGGATCGCGACGTCCTGACCATCTCTCCCGAAGAAATGCGCGACACAAAAGTAGTTTGGACCATGGTCGCCGGAAAAACCGTCTACCGGGCAAAATGATCACCTAAGACTGAGCAACCGCGCATGTGGCGACGGCCGCCTTCGGCCGTCCAAGCGATGGCGAAGCCGAGCGCCAGTTTCCAAACGCCACAACCGTTACGATCCGAACCGCACCAACAGAAGAGCGCAGCAGCCGCGAAGCGGCGTTAGAACACAGCCCACGGCGCAAGCCGTGGGGAAAACCCCCGACCAGGCAGCACAAAGCCCCGGAAGGGGCGAAAGAAATAGAACGCAAGCGTGCCTAGAACAGACGTGTAGCGACCGGCACATTCGTCTGCCTTTCCTCATTTCGACAGCCGGAGCCTCGGAGGACTCTCACACCAACTCCGATGAAACGTGAAATTTGTTGCGTAGGGTATTATGACTCCCATCCGAAATCCCGCACCAGACAAGGGATTTCACCCGATCCACCCATCAGAAAAGAATCGTACAATCCCTCTCTTTTTTGCTTTCTTTCCCAAGATTCCGATGTAAAATTCCCGCCTTAGTAGGTGGCTATGCGATTCGCTTGCCCGGTTCTGGTCTCGTCCCGCCCTAAGTCCCCTTCCTTCTCACTTCTGTCGGCCTGCTTCCTCGCCGTGATTTTCGCCTATTCGCATCCGCCGGCGCTCAGTGCGCAAAGCAAGACCCATGACGCACCAATCCAGTCGTCGGAAGACACATCCTCCGACGACACCTACGCAATCGATCAAAAGAAATCAGACAAGTACGACATCAATCGCATAGGCCAGCGCGGCATCGGACACGGCTTTAACCTCTACTCGCAAAAGCGCGAGCAGGAACTCGGACGCAGCCTCGCCACCGCCTTCGACCACAACACAAAGGTCATTAAGGATGACCTCGTCAACGACTACGTCAACCGCATCGCACAACGCATCGTCGGCAACTCCGACGCCGACGTTCCTTTCACCATCAAGGTCATCGACTCCGGCGATATGCCCCGCGCCTACGGACTTCCCGGCGGCTTTCTCTACGTCGACAGCGCGCTGATCCTCGCATCCGAGGGCGAAGCCGAACTGGCCACGATTATGGCCCACGAAATCGCCCATGTCGCCGCCCGTCACGCCACCCGCGCGATGAGCCGCAAGCAGATGATGCACATCGTGAACTCAGTTGCGTTCATGACAGGGCCAGTTGGCGCAGGCGCCGCAGATTTCGGCGGATTCGCCGGTCCCCTCTCCCTGAAGAAGTTCAGCCGCGATGCCGAGTACGAAGCCGACCTCCTAGGCATTGAGTACGCTTACGCCTCCGGATACGACCCTCAGGCCATGATGGGAGCCTTGGAAAAATTGCACGCGCTCGAACTGAAACGGGATGCGAATCTGGCGAAAGTTCCCGGATATCACTTGGCCAGCAGCTTGCCCTTTCATAACAAGATCGCCAGGGGCTTGGCGAACTATCCGCTGACGGAAGAACGCATTCAGCGCCTCCATTCAGAAATCGCTCACTTCCTGCCTAATCGTAAGGACTACGTTTTAGATACCGACGAATTCCAGGAAGTCAAATCGCACCTTCTCGCCTACCAAACGCCAGTGCTTCGCCATCACGGCGACGAAGACAACAAAGGCCCAGTCCTGCGCCGCAACACCGACAACGGCCCCGACCCCGAAGTCCTCCAAACCTCCGCCGCCAACCGTCTAAACGAGCTCACGCAATCGCTCGTTTCGCGCAAAAGTAGCGGAAAGTAGCGCTGCCGTCACGCCGCCGCAACGGCCAAACACCTCAATCGATGCCAACAGAAGAGAAGGGGTTACTTAGTGATCCTTAGTGTCCTTCGTGGTTAATGCATTTACGTTGCGGACACAAAAAAATAGGCGCCGGGAAGGGTTCCGGCGCCATCGAGATGCGCTTCGCGGGATGCGTGGGCCGCGATGCGTTTGAAACGAAACTTATTTGCTCTCCGCCACCGACGGGCTTGCCCCGAAGTCGCGGCGATTGTTTGCGGCCGTCCGGGCCGCGCGGGTCGACGGCTGATTGACGGCCGCCGCTCCGTAGCGCTCCAGCAGCACGGGCGCCATCGCGTTCTCGGCTTCTTTCACGAAGATCATCTTGTTCTCCGAAGCCATATCGACGCGGACGAAATCTCCCAGCTTTACCTGCCCCGTAGCCACGAGATTCGCCAGAGGGAATACCAGGTTCCGCTCGATGGCGCGCTTCAGGTGGCGCGCTCCATACCGCGGATCCGTGCCTTCCTTCAGCAAGTAATCCTTCACCGCCTGGGTGCAGTTGAACACGAACTGGTTCGTGCCCGCCGCCATCAGCACGCGCTGTTGAACCATGCCAAGTTCGATATCCAGGATCTGTGACAGGTGCTCATCCCGCAGCGTCTTGAAGACCACGGTCTTGTCGATGCGGTTCATGAACTCCGGCGTGAACTTCCGCCGCGCGGCTTCCACCGCGGTCCGCTGAATCTTGTCGTCGAACGATTCGTCGACCTCGACCGCCTTCGGAGCGAAACCGAACCCGCCATCCACCAGGCTCGTCATCTCCGACGCGCCCAGGTTCGAAGTCATAATGATGATGCACTGCGACAGGTCCACTCGCCGGTTATCGCCCAGCGTCAACGTCGCCTTGTCGAGGATCCCCAGCAGCAGTTGCCACAACGAATCCGACGCCTTCTCAATCTCGTCAAACAGCAGGATCGACAGCTTTAACTTCTCGGTGAACCACTGGTTCAACGCTTCTTGCGTCAACAACGGATGCGTCTCGCGATGTCCCAGATATCCCGGAGGCGAACCGATCAGCTTCGCAATCTCATGCGAATGCTGGAACTCCGCGCAATCGATCTTGATGCACGCCCGCGAGTCCCCAAACAGGGATTCGGCCATCGCTTCCACCACTCGCGTCTTTCCCGATCCAGTCGGCCCTAGGAAGAGCAGATTTCCCACCGGACGTCCCGGCGCATTCAGCCCCGCCAGGAACATCTGGTAAATTTCCACGACTTTCTCGACAGCCTGGTCCTGCCCCACAATGCGGCGCCGCAGAGCGGTTTCAAACTCTCCTGCATCGTTGCTACGACGGTTCGGATCGAGCACTGTTGCCAGGTTCGTTCTCATAAGATCGTTGCCCAGTCTACCGGACATTTTCCCTTTCGGCCGTTATCTTCGGCTCTCCTCTATCCTGCGCCGGATTTGATAGGCCAAACACCTTGTTTTCAACCTATCGTCTGGAAGTTCCCCATCCTCCCAGCGCGTCCGACGCTCTAGGAATAAGCAACCCTCTGGCCACGTCCTGAAGTGCCACATCACCAAACGGAAGTACCGTGTCTCCTACCAGTTAGCGCACCGCTCCTGAAAATCCTCAGCCTACACATCGCACCCTGCCGCAGCATAAGCGAAAACCTTTTCACCATCGCGGAAGGAACATATACCACCAAACCCCCTGCGGAAAATCTGTGAATGCTTGGCAAACAGTCGGGAGCAGAAGCCGAAGCCGGATGCCGTGAGCCGAAAGCCCAGAGCCCAACGCCTACTCGTGCGCGTCCCCACGTAACTAGCGACCCCCAAATCCGAAAGCTACGATCGCCTCAGGTAGGGGGAGGATCGCTTGCGTCACTCGTCTTTTCGCATCGTTGCGGGAGTTTCTTGTCTTCTTTTCGGAGCTGCGGCCTGGGAGCTCGCTCCTCACTCATCCTCCGAATTCACGGCGCAGGCGCAGACCGCCAAGCCCGCTGTCGTGTCCTCGCAGTCGGCCGCACAACTGAAGTCCGTCAGCGATGTCGGATCCGCCAAGCTTTCGATCCCAGATCCTCGCCCAACGTTGCCTCCGGGCACGGAACTTTACACGGCTAAGCGCGGCGAGGCCATCCCGACGATCGCCCGCCACTACCTTGGCAAGACCTCGTACCTGACGTCCTCCGAGCTGGCCGACGCCATCCGGAGCGCGAACCACAAGTCCGACGCCAGCAACATCCTCAAAGCGAACGAGAACATCGTTATCCCCGGCATCCTCTCCGCCCCGATTACCGCAAAGACGATCGCCGTTCCCAAGGATTTTGAGGTCCGCGCCATTTACCTGACTGGCGTAATGGCCGCCAGCGATCACGGACTCCGCATCATCAAGCATTGGCGCGAAGTTGGCGGCAATGCCGTCGTCTTCGATATCAAGGACTCCGACGGCAGCGTCAATATTCCCTTCGAGCACCCCCTGCTCGGGGAGCACAAGGTATACATCCATGACGTGCCGAAGCTGGTCAATTTCCTGCACGAGCAGCACATGCACGCCATCGCCCGTATTGCGATGTTCCGCGACGAGCGCCTGGTTGTGACGCATCCGGAGCTGGCCATCCAGTCGCGCAAGAACCACGCCGCGTGGCGCGAGAACGGCAAGCTCGTGTGGACCGATCCTTCGAACCCCAAGGTTCAGGACTATGACATCGCCCTCGCCAAGCACGTAGCCCAGCTCGGCGTGGACGAAATCCAGTTCGACTACGTCCGCTTCCCCGCCGAAGGCGACCAAAAAGACGCCCAGTTCGTCTTCCAAAAAGATCAACCCGAAGCAGCACCAGAAGCCAACGCTCAGCAAGACTCATGTGGAGACGGCCGCCTCGGCCGTCCAAGCGAGGGAAAGCCGAGCGCCACGACCACAGAAGCAAGGTCGAGCACGACCGCAACCACGTCGCCCGACGCAGCCCTGAAGGGGCGAAAGACTACAGCCCACGGCGCAAGCCATGGGAAAGCCGCCCATAGCAGCCAAGCCCCGGAGGGGCGTAAGACCGCCTGCCAGCTCGCCAAGGCGCACGGTCCCCAGCGCTCCGACGTGATCGCCGGCTTCCTCAAGAAAGCCTACGGCGAACTCCATCCAACAGGTGTCCTGCTGAGCCTCGACGTCTTCGGCGTGATGGCCTGGCAACGTCCGGTCGACCTCTCGCACACCGGACAAGACATCGTCCAGATGGCGCGCTACTGCGACGTCCTCAGCCCGATGATCTACCCGTCGCACTTCTTCGGCATGGACGGCATCGCTCACCCCGGCGACGAGCCCGCACACTTCATCGGCGAATCGATGGACCGCTTCGAGCTCATCACCAAAGGCAGCGGCGTCGTCATCCGCCCCTGGCTGCAAGCCTTTCACTGGCGGACGAAGACCTATTCCCCCGAATACATAAAGATTCAGGTGGAAACGTCCAAAACCAAGGGTGGAATCGGATTTCTGTTCTGGAACGCCGCCAACGATTACTCAAAGCCATACGCAGCGATGCCAGAGATGAAGTCCGCCAACAAGCAGGGATCGAAAGACAATCCCAAATACTTCCGCGGAGACGAGCAACCTGTCCCAACAATCCAGGCAGCGCTGCAACCCATGAAGTAGCACGTGGGGACGGACGCATTCGTCCGTACACGGCGGTCCGGAAGTTTCGGGCCGCCTTTGTTTTGCACTCAGTCCCGGAAAGCGGCAGAGAGTCTGCACCTCGCGGCCAATTCGACGTCCCACCAACATTGTCATCCTGAGCGCAGCGAAGGATCCATGCACCGTTGCCTGCGCTACCGAGGTCTCAGGGAATTCTGCCCGAGACGCTGGGTTTTCTTTCGACCCTTCCGGGGCTGATTCCTCTGTCGTGATGCTTAACCACCGCTCATGCGGTGGGCTGTACTCTGTCGCTCCTTCGGAGCCGACGGTGCTGCCTAAAAACTTTTTCTAGAAAAAATCGCGACACCTAACTCAATACGCATCCCGGAAAATTAACATGTCCCCCAGCTGTTGCTCGTGGCCTTCAGGAAAGCCGCACCGCTCAGCGAAGTCGGCACACTCGCGAAAGGTTCCGAATAAGCGATCCCACCACGTAATGTCCCCAAAATTGAATTTGTGAACATCTAGTTGATGATGGACGGAATGGTGCTCGGGCCGCTGCAAAAAGTAGCCCACCCATCGCGGAGTTCTTAAGTTGCTATGGTAGAAGTACTCGCCGAATACCGCGAATACGTTGAACCACGCAGCGCCCGCAGGCGATGCCCCCAGCACCATGAACAGAACAGAACTCGAAAGCATCGAATCCGCCATGATTTCGAGCGGGTGTTTGTAAAAAGCCGTCAACATCTCAATTCGAGTCGGACTGTGGTGAACCTGGTGGAAGATGCGCCACAGGAAATCCACATCGTGCCTCGCTCTGTGCCACCAATAAAACACAAACGTGCCGATGAACCATCCAACGAAGCCTTGGGCTAAAGGAGTCCATTGCGACAATTCGAACAAGGAATCGCCCCTAAACCAGCGATTCCATGCCACTCCAGCTAGAACCACAATCCCCAGTTGGCAGGCGTTGAGGAATGTGGCCCGGGCGTACCAACCGGGCGATTCGGGAAGATCCCGCCCCGGAAACCGGCGTTCGAGAACGAAAAAAATGATCGTTGCTGCGATGATGAGCACGGCCTGAATCATGTGCCTCCTCTGATTTCCGCTCAAGATTTTGAGCGATGAATATCGACCATTTGAACGATAGGTCGGCTTCGACAATCGCGGGACGTCTCAGGTGATGGTTCCTCCGAGTGTCACATCGAATGGCGGGAAGTGCTGCGCGATTTTGTATTTATGATGCTCTGGGTTCCGGTTGTACGATTGCTCTGATCCCGCACCGGATGCGAATAACTCTTACAAAGGACAGCGACGTCCCCCTCCATGAGCAACTGGCGGAACAAGTCGTCTATCTGATCACCACGGGAAAGCTCAAAACGTCCGAGCAATTGCCCAGCGTTCGCGCGCTCGCACGGACCCTCAAAATCCATCACAACACCGTCAGTAAGAGTTATCGGGATCTTGTTGTACGAGGCTGGCTCAAGCGGCAACGTGGCAGCAGACTTTGCGTCGGAGCCGCTCCCATTGCGCAATCTCCGGTTGCGGACCTTGACGAACTCATCAACCAGAGTATTCGTCGCGCAAGCGAGTTGGGCTACTCGCTGCAAGAGCTTCGTACAAAAGTTCTGGGACGTCTCTCCGCGCAACCGCCCGATCACATACTCGTGGTTGAGTCTGAGCCAGAACTTCGCCGACTTATCTGCTCAGAAATTCAATCGCGGGTCGGAAGAATTGTGAAAGCGTGCAGTAAAGAAGAGTTTCTCCAGTCGCCTGAATTATCTTTTGGAGCGCAGGTTGTGGCTCCCGAGCATCTCCTGCCCTCAATCTCAGCCCTCGTGCCTTTGGACCGCCCCTGCATGGGTCTGACTTTCGCGGGCGCAGAGGAATATCTGGCTCAAATTCGCTGCTTGACCAGCCCTTGCGTCATTGGCGTTGCCTCTGTTAGCAAGACTTTTCTGAGGACCGCGCGCAGCTTACTCGCTCCTGTCATCGGTCAAGAACATGCTCTGCAAGAATTTCTTCTGCCGCTGAAGCGCAAAGATCGAATGGAGGGGGTCGATCTCGCATTTTGCGATTCAATCGCGATGCCCACAGTTCGTTGTCGCCGTAAAGTACATTACCGTCTGCTCGCCGGCCCGTGTCTCGAGGATATCGCCGTGGCTATGGTAACCCCGCTCACCGAGCAGAGTAAGGCTCGAGCCAAATAGTGTTGCTCCGCCATCCTCGGATGGGGCGGCCGGCACATTGAAGCACTTTTAGCTCGAATTTGTGACAATTCTTAACAGGCTGCCCCATCCTTCGCGCCTTTCGAAGGGTGAGTATTCCGATTCCCCTAACTAAATTGCGCCTTCCGAAACTTTTCCACAAAAATAAATCCGCAACTTGTGACATCCAACCTTTACTCGAAGCTTTCAAAAAGTCCAAATTGGAACCATGCACCAGCAAGTCCCCCCGGAGAAGTCTGCGCCGAATAGCCAAGGTCAGAAGGCCGAAGGCAAAACGCTGAAGCCCGAAGGCAGAAGTACGAAGGCCGACCAGACGCCAGACGCCCAGCGCCCGACGCCTGAAGAACCCTGGATTCCCGAATCGAAACTCCCTCCACTTCCCAAAAATTCCGTTAACTCCATTGTTCGCAAGATTTTACTTACAAACCCTTTGTTCCCAAGATTTTACGCGGACATGGTCATCGCCTCCGCGCCTAACTCCAATGAAGCCAAGATTTTACGCACTCACTATCAAAAAATACTGAACAGGATTTCTATGCCTACATCCACAACCTGCACTCATATCAAAGTCACCGGCGTCCGCTGCGCCTCTCCTTCGCTTCGCGGAGAGCATTTCTGCTACTTCCACCAGCACGCCCACCGCGGCGTGCGCAAACCGCCGCAGTCACGCCTTCACCCCATCGCCATCCTCGAGGACGAAGAGTCGATCCAGTCCTCGCTGATGGAAGTCATCAACGCGTTAATGCGCAACACCATCGACCTGAAGCGAGCCGAGCTGATCCTCCGCGCCCTGCACATCGCCGTAAAAAATGCCCGCCGCGTAAAGTTCGACATCCACGCGGGAGACACAGTAAAAGAAATCCCGGAATACGCCCGTGTAGGGGCGGACGCATTCGTCCGCCCCAGCG
Organism: uncultured Acidobacteriota bacterium; assembly: GCA_963801895.1. Lineage (GTDB taxonomy): Bacteria > Acidobacteriota > Terriglobia > Terriglobales > Acidobacteriaceae > Sulfotelmatobacter. The sequence continues at coordinate 1,026,326 of CAWDGM010000001.1, forward strand.
GCGAAGCCGCTGTGCAAGCGCCGGCAGAAGCAAACCAGCCGGCAGAAGATGAACTCCCGCACACAGCCGTGATCACGCCAGCGAGACCCCTGCCAGTCAGAGAGCAAAGAGACCTAGAGAAGCTCAGACAAGAGCAAGCCCACCAAGCCGACGTCCGCGCCAGGCTAACCCGCGTAGCCGAAACACTAACCACCCGAACCGATAATGTGAAAAGCACCACGACCCATGTAGGTACGGACGCATTCGTCCGTACAGGCGGACCGGAGGTACCGGTCCGCAGCGCATCGGACCCGAAACCCCCGATAGCCGCGCACAACTTCAAGAAGACGCCGGATTCAAAGGAGGTACCCGTACGAAGCGAAGATCAGAATGTCCCGCAGGAACACGCGGAACGAAGCGAGCGCCACAGAGTCCCGCAAGGACACGCGAAACGAAACGAGCACGAGAAAGTCCCGCAGGGACGCGCGAAAATAGCCCAGCGCTTCAGCGCTGGGACCAGCGCAGCCATCCAAAAGCGTGCCGGAGGCACGCCTGATCCACGACCGCAAACGTCAATACCACGCAAGCCCGCCGCAACCGCAAGAGCTCCGAAGGAGCGACAGAGTACAGCCCACCGCGTGAGCGGGGGGTAAGCATCAGAAAAGAGGAACCAGCTCCGAAGGGGCGAAAGAAAATGCAGTGTCTTGGGCAGTGCAGGAACCTTCACACCTCTGGATAACAGACCATGAGAGGCCGTCGCAGTCAGCGGGCGGGGGCGCCCGCTCCACACTGGTCCCACGGGGTGCGCTAACCGTCCCTGAGGGCTCAAAGGCGCGATTTGGCGTCAGATATAATGGTCTGTAACGTGGGTTGGGTTCACCCTCGCTCCCCTGCTGGACGGAATGATTCCGCCGCGTTGCGCACTTCACCTTCGAAGGAGTTCGGATGGCGATCCAAAAGACCGACAAGATCTGGCATAACGGCAAGCTCATCAACTGGGACGAGGCGACGCTTCACGTCATGTCGCACGTTGTTCATTACGGCTCTTCGGTCTTCGAGGGCATTCGATGCTATGACTTGCCTAGCGGCCCGGCGATCTTCCGCGCCGTCGAGCACATGCAGCGGCTCACGGATTCGGCCAAGGTCTATCGCATGGACCTTCCTTTCACGCGCGACGAGCTGGTGCAGGCCATGGTTGAGACGGTCGGCCACAACGGCGCGTTCCCGTGCTACATCCGCCCGGTGGTGTTTCGCGGATACGGCGATGCGGGTGTGAATCCGCTGCATTGTCCGGTCGAGGTCTACATCTGCAACTATCCGTGGGGAAAATACCTGGGCGGCGAGAACGATGGATGCGACGTCTGCGTTTCGTCGTGGACTCGCTTGGCTCCGAACACTCTGCCGGCGATGGCCAAAGCGGGCGCGAACTACATGAACTCGCAGCTCATCAAGATGGAAGCCATCGCCAACGGCTACGTCGAAGGTATCGCGCTCGACGCGGGCGGATTCGTCAGTGAAGGCTCGGGCGAGAACATTTTCCTGGTGCATCGAGACAAGCTGATCACGGCTCCGCTGGGAAGCTCAGTGCTGCCCGGGATCACGCGGGACTCGGTGCTGCAGATCGCGCGCGACCTGAACATACCGATTGTGGAGCAGATGATTCCGCGCGAGATGCTGTACATTGCCGACGAGGTGTTCTTTACGGGCACCGCGGCCGAGGTCTCGCCGGTGCGCTCGATCGACAAGATCAAGGTGGGCAACGGCACGATGGGTCCGATTACCAAGACGCTGCAGAAAGAGTTTTACGCCATCGTGCGCGGCGAGAAGAACGACCGCCACGGATGGCTGACGCCAGTCCCGGTGCGCAGCAAGCAGCCGGTCGGCGTATAATTCAGTCCGTCAATTCGAGCCGGGGGCGCTGCTTTCCAAAGCAGCGCCCCTTCGGCTTCTCAGCCCGGAATAAGAACGCAAACTGAGCGTTACGTCCTAGAAGGAGAAACTATGTCCCAGCAAGGTCCTACTCCAGATTTCGTACTCGGTCTTCGCGCGATGATGCTCGACGGCATTGCCCGTGAAGTGGAGATCACGAAGAAAGTCATCGCAGCCGTCCCCGACAACAAGTCGGACTACCGGCCGGATCCGAATGCACGCACGGCACGAGAGCTGTCATGGCATCTGGCCAACACTGACGTTCAATTTCTCGACGGCATCGCCGACCTGAACTTCAAGATGGAAAATCCGGATCACAAGCCGGAAACCTCGGCCGAAATCGTCGCGTGGTATGACGAAAACATGAAGCGCGGCATCGAGCGCGTAGCAGCGATGTCGCTCGAGCAACTGCTGACGCCGGTCAGCTTTTTCGGCGTGTTCAACTTCCCGGCCGTGTACTATCTCGGCTTCCTGAACAACCACAGCATCCATCACCGCGGGGAGCTGGCGACGTACCTACGGCCGATGGGATCGAAGGTTCCGACGATCTATGGCGGAAGCTATGACGAGCCGTTCATGCCTCCGGTGGCGGAAGAAACTGCTGCTTAGTCTGGCAAATGATTGCTGCAAAGCCGCTCTGGTGAAGGGCGGCTTTTTTATTGCGCGGCAATCACGTGGCACCCTGCCGTGTTTGCTATAGTGGCGCCACCCATGAACAGCGAAATCGCCATCGGACCGGATCTGCCGCGCAAGCTCGGATTGCTCGACGCATTGTCGATCGTGATCGGGATTGTGATCGGGGGCGGAATTTTTCTGGTCCCGAACTTGATCGCGCGGGAGTTGAAGACTTCGGCTGCAACGATGCTGGTATGGGTCGTTGCGGGAGTGATCTCGTTCTTTGGCGCGCTGGCTTGCGCGGAGTTGGGGACCTCGATTCCATCCACCGGCGGGCAGTATGTTTTTCTGCGCGAAGCCTACGGGCCGCTGGTTGGCTTTCTCTGCGGATGGTCGATGTTTACGGTAGCGCGAACGGCGCAGGTGGCGTGGCTTGCGGTCACGATGGCGCTCTACGTTTCGTACTTCGTCCCGTTGTCGAATCTGTCGTCGAAGGTTCTTGCCGTGGGGGCAATTGTCATAATCACGGCGATCAACTACCGCGGGGCAAAGGCCGGCGCGAATGTGCAAAAGGCATTCACGCTGGCGAAGGTTGCGGGGCTGCTCATCATCATTGGCGGCGCGTTCTTCTGGGGCGGCAAAGCGGCTCCAGCGCCGGCGGCGACGACCGCAGCATTTTCGTTCAGCAGCTTCGGGATTGCGTTGATTGCGTCGTTGCTGGCATATGACGGATGGGTGCAGGTCAGTTTTGTAGCGGGCGAGATACGAAATCCGCGTCGGAACATTTTGCTTGCGCTGGCGCTTGGAGAGCTGGCGGTGATTGCGATTTACCTGCTGGCGAACCTGGCCTACCTGCATGTGTTGCCGATTGCGGACATCGCCGCTAGCGAGCATGTGGGCGCGACTCTGGCTGAGCGCGTGCTTGGAGCGAGCGGCGGAGGCGTGGTGTCGCTGATCATTCTGATGTCGATCATTGGCTCGCTCAATGGATGCTTCCTGACGAGTCCGCGAATTTATTTTGCGCAGGCCAAAGACGGCCTGTTTTTCCGGAAATTTGCGGAGGTTCATCCGCGCTATCAAACGCCGAGCTTTGCGATTCTGGTGCAGGGCATCTGGGCGGTGGTGCTGATCGTAACGGGCTCGTACGAGACGTTGATCAACTACGCGATGTTTGCGACGTGGCTGTCATACGGGCTCATGGTGGCGGGAGTGATTGTGCTGCGGTACAAGCAGCCGGAGCTGGCGCGGCCGTATCGAGTGTGGGGATATCCGGTGACGCCGCTGCTGTTTGTGGGGACGACGGCGTGGCTGCTGGTGAATATGTTGATCACGCGTCCGGTGCCGTCGTTGATCGGTCTGCTTCTGATTGCGACGGGGATTCCGGTCTATTTTGTCTGGTCTCGCGGGAGCGTGGCGAAGCAACCGGCTGTGGCGGACGAGAGACCTTAGCAGAGTGGTGGTGGTCAATGTCTGCTCGACTTCTTGGTGCGCCGTAGTAGTCCCTTTTACGTCCTGTTGTGCTCTCAAGCTTCGCGGGCGGGGGCGCCCGCGCCACACCGGCGAAACCTTAACCTTTCGGGCGTGTCCTATCTCGCGGGCGAGGTCAATTACCTAGGTCATCTTGGGCGCGGTGACGATTCGGGCGATCATGCAGAAGAGACTGACTGAGGGCCGCATTTCAGGCTTCCAGAGGAAGAATCTGCATGAACATTGATGATCTGCTGCGAATAGCGACGGAACGGCGAGCCAGCGACTTGCATTTGAAGGTGGGAAACTATCCACACCTGCGCATTGACGGCGAACTGGTGCCGTTGACCGATCAGCCACGCATCAGCGCAGAAGACATGTTGAACATGGCGTTCAGCATGATGTCGGCGCGGCAGAAGCAGAAATTCAAAGAGACTACGGAAATCGATATGGCCTACGGCGTCGCCGGACTCGGCCGCTTCCGTGTGAACATCTTTCAGCAGCGCGGCAACGTGGGATTGGTGCTCCGAGTCATTCCGACCAAGATCCGTGCATTGGACGAATTGTTTTTGCCCAAGGTTGTAGAGCAGATTTGCGACATGCCACGCGGGCTGGTGCTTGTCACAGGAGTTACTGGCTCCGGTAAGTCGACTACGCTGGCGGCCATGGTTGACCGAGTGAACTCGTCGCGCGCAGAACATATTGTCACGATTGAGGACCCGATCGAATTCCTGCACCGCGACAAGAAGGGCTACGTCAACCAGCGCGAAATTGGGGTGGATACTCCATCGTTCGGGGCGGCGTTGCGAGCTTCCTTGCGTCAGGATCCAGACGTGATCCTGGTCGGCGAAATGCGAGACCTGGAAACGATTTCTACTGCGCTGCACGCAGCCGAAACCGGTCACATGGTCTTCTCGACTCTGCACACGTTGGACGCGGTGGAAACCATCAACCGTATCATTTCAATTTTCCCTCCACCGGAACAGAAGCAGATTCGCATGCAGTTGGCAGCGGTGCTGCGCGCGATCGTCAGCCAGCGGCTCGTCCGGCGTTGCGATGCCGAAGGGCGAGTGCCCGCAGTGGAAGTCATGATTAACACCGCGTTCATTCGCGAATCCATTCTGGTGCCGGAAAAGACGCGATCGATTCGCGACGCGATCTCGGCAGGTACTTCGCAGTACGGCATGCAGACGTTCGATCAATCACTTTGGGATCTTTTCCAGGCCGGTTTGGTCAATTACGAAACCGCTCTTGAGAACGCTTCGAATGCCGACGACTTCAAACTGCGAATGCAGGGTATCGCTTCGACGGCCGACATTTCTCGGCAGTCTATGCAGTCGGCGGGGTTTGGCGGGCGGTAATTTCGTTTCTCGGTCCGGTGACACTTCTCTTTCAGGCGCGTCTTGGCTGACGCGCCTTTTCCTTTTTGGATGCGGGCAAACTTCTTTCACCACAAAGGTCACTAAGTTTCACCAAGGAACCCTCCCTCAATATTTCTACCCGCTTTCCAATCTTTTTTATCTTTTGCTTCTAGCGCGCTCAGTTGCGCTATCGTTAGCGCATGGCGTTCTCGCGTCCTAAACGTCGGCAGTATTCCGAGGAGGAGATGTACGAGTATGCCGTGGGGGCATTGGCGCGGCGCATGCGGACTGTCGCCGAGTTGAAACGGCTGATGCGGGCGCGGGTGGAAGAGCCGGAGTCGGAATACGCGGAGACGCTGGTCGAACTGGTGATCCGGCGGCTTAAAGACCAGGGATATCTGAATGACTCGAAGTATGCGGCGTACTACTCTTCGATGCGGCGCGACAATCAGAAGATGGGACGCATGCGAGTGGTAACGGAATTGAAAACACGTGGCGTCCATGCGTCCGTGATCGAGAAGGCGATCGAAGACACGTATGTGGGAGTGAACGAAGAGAAGCAGGCCCGGGAGTATCTGCGTAAAAAGAGGCTAGAGAAGCCGAAGGATCAGAAGCAGACCGCGCGCATCTTTCGTCAGCTCGCACGGGCGGGGTTTGGGATGAAGACGATCTTCACGATTTTGAAGAAATGGGATGTAGACGAGGAGACGCTGAGCGCGTTGGAAGAGGAACCCTCTTGACATCGAACAATTACCGTCCGAGCCCGGTGGATACGTCGCGGGTACGTTTGCCGCACGAGGTGGAAGATCTGAAGGAAACGCTTGCCCGGAATACGCATGAAAACTGGGCGCGACAGCGGCTGGCCGATGGATGGCGATGGGGAGCGGTGCGGGATGACTCGCGGAAACTGCATCCGTGCCTGATTGCGTATGAGGAGTTGCCGGAATCCGAAAAAGAGTACGACCGTGTGACGGCGATGGAGACGTTGAAGACGATCGTGGGGCTGGGATTTCGGATTTCACGAACTTGAGAGTCAGAATTTGCGTTCGTGCCGGGGATGCTTCATACTTTCGCACGAATTTCCGTCCCACAATCGCAAGGAGGAAGATATGAAAGTGAAGCTAACGGGGATCGTTGTGATGGCTCTGCTGATGATGGTTACACTGGCGTTCTCGCAGGATTCCAGCACGGACAAAAAGGGCGCCGCCACCGAAGTGAAAGACGCTTCGAAGAGTGCCGCCAAGGGCACTGAGAAGGGCGCGAAGACGGCTGCGAAGGATACCGACAAGGCTGCAAAGAAGACGGGGCACGTCACCAAGGACGCCGCGAAAGACACGGAGAAGGGCGCAAAGACGGCGACGAAGGATACCGAGAAGGCTGCAGACAAGACGGGCAAGGGCGTGAAGAAGGGCGTGAAGAGTATTGGGCACGGGGTTAAAAAGGGGACCGACAAGACCGTCGATGCGGTGAAGTAAGATTTTCGCCAAACTCAAAGAGACACGGGGCTGAGGCCCCGTTTCTTTTTGCCGCTGAACGCAGTGTCAGGGTCACTCCAGGACAACCTCCGACAACCATGCTCGCTTTGCTCGCAGGGCGGACGAATGCGTCCGCCCCTACACGGGTCTTGTGCTTCTGCGTGGCCATGTCGTTTAGAATTGGGTATTCATGCTCACCGGCTCTGAAATTCGCAGAAAATTCCTGGACTTCTTTGTGCAAAAGGGACACAGAGAAGTGCACTCGTCGTCGCTCGTCCCGGCCAATGACCCGACGCTGTTGTTTACCAACGCGGGGATGAACCAGTTCAAGGACGTGTTTCTGGGGTTGGAGAAGCGCGACTATGCGCGGGCGACGACGTCGCAGAAGTGCGTGCGCGCGGGGGGAAAGCACAACGATCTGGAGAACGTCGGCTTCACGAACCGGCATCACACTTTCTTCGAAATGCTGGGAAATTTTTCCTTTGGCGATTACTTCAAAAAAGATGCGATCGCTTACGCGTGGGAGCTGATTACATCGCCCGCATGGTTCGGTATTCCGAAAGATAAGCTGTACGTAACGGTGTTTAACGGCGAAGGTGGATTGCAGCGCGACGCGGAAGCTTATGACCTCTGGGCCGGACAGGGCATTCCTAAAAACCGCATCTACGAGATGGGGATGAAGGACAACTTCTGGCAGATGGGCGATACGGGTCCGTGCGGACCGTGCAGCGAGATTCACTACGACATGGGTGTGGCGGCTTCGGATCAGGGACACACTGACTGCGAGTTCGGATGCGATTGCGGACGGTATGTCGAGATCTGGAACCTGGTGTTTATGCAGTTTGACCGGGATACATCGGGAAAACTGACTCCGCTACCGAAGCCATCGATCGATACGGGGATGGGGCTGGAACGTTTGGCGTGCGTACTGCAGGGTGTGATTTCGAATTATGAGACGGATTTGTTTACACCGCTGATCAAGAGGGCGGCGGAGTTGACTGGGGCGGGCAAGACTGCCGAGCTTCGCTCGGCTGGACGGACGAATGCGTCCGTCCCTACACAGGACACTGGCGACTCGGGACACAAATCCGCTGCTTCGCTGCGAGTGATAGCAGATCACTCGCGGGCCGCGACCTTTTTAATTTCTGATGGTGTGTTGCCTTCGAATGAAGGACGCGGGTACGTGTTGCGAAAGATTATCCGCCGGGCAATTACACATGGGCGGTTGCTGGGACAGACGAGGCCGTTCTTGTATCAGATGGTTTACGCGGTACGGGACCTGATGCAGGACGCATATCCGGAACTGAACGAGAGTGCTGACCGTGTTTCGAAGGTTGTACAGGTGGAGGAGACGCGGTTCGCCCATACGATGGAAGTTGGACTCGAGAAACTTGAGGCCCTGCTGAAGAACAGCACCGAAGAGCTTGCAGGCGACGACGCATTCAAGCTGTATGACACGTTTGGCATGCCGCTGGACTTCATGCAGGACGCCGCGCGCGATCAGGGCATCGAGTTCGATCGAGCAGGCTTCGATCGTGCGATGGATGAGCAGAAAACTCGCGCACGCGCTTCGTGGAAGGGCGCGGCGAAGCAGACGGCGAACCCGGCGTATCAGTCACTGCCGAAGTCGGAGTTCGAGGGATACCGGCAGACGCGGTCGGAGAACTGCGAAGTGCTGGCCATCATTCGGAATGGCCAAGGTGTGCAGGAATTAAAGCCGGGAGAAGAAGGAGAAGTAATTCTTGACCACACTCCTTTTTATGCGGAGGCCGGCGGACAGGTCGGGGATCGCGGATGGTTTTATTCCGATGATCACAACACGGTTGTCGCCGATGTGAAGGGGTGTTACTACCCGATACAGGGAGTCAGGGCACATCAGGTTGTGATGAAGTCAGGTTCAACATCCCCACTTCTCGCGCAAAATGCGCGCGAGAAACGGGGCACCCTTCGGGTTGGGGATCGTGTTGACGCCGTCGTCGACACCGACGTTCGCCTCGCGACTATGCGGAATCACACTGCGACGCATTTGCTGCATGCCGGGCTGCGCGAGGTGTTGGGCAAGCATGTGAAGCAGGCGGGATCACTGGTCGCGCCGGGGCATCTGCGATTTGATTTTTCTCATTTCACGGCTGTCGCGGATGAAGAGTTGCAGGACATTGAAGACATGATTAACAAGGAAGTATTACGCAACCGGAAGGTGGAAACGATCGCCGATGTGCCGATCGATGTCGCGGTGAATGAGTATCACGCGATGGCGCTGTTCGGCGAAAAATATGGCGACAAGGTGCGGGTGATCAAGATCGGAGATTTCTCGACGGAGCTTTGCGGAGGAACGCACACGGGCGCAACCGGCGAGATTGGGCTCATCAAGGTATTGAAAGAAGGCAGCGTTTCGTCAGGCGTGCGGCGCGTCGAGGCGATTACGGGTGAGGGATCGCTGAAACACTTCAGGAAAGATCATCAGTTGGAGAATGTGGTGTCTGGGTTCGTGGCTTCCCACCCTTCGAAAACCGCGAAGGGTGGGGAGGCCGCGCGAGAAATGGATTCGGAGTCAAAATCCCCACCCAACGAAAACCGCGTTGGGTGGGGCACCCAATACTCTCTTTCGGACGCATTGAAGGCGGAGCTTGAAAAAAAGGATTCTGAGATCAAGCGGTTGACGCGTGAGTTAGATCAGGTGCGAATGAAATCGGCGTCGTCCTCGACAGCCAATGTTGCGGAGAAGATTCGCGAAGTGAAGGGCGTGAAGGTGCTCGCGCACCGCGTGGACAATCTGGAGCGGGCGCAACTGCGGACGCTGGTCGATCAACTACGCGACAAAGTTGGGTCTGGCGTTGTGGTACTCGGTTCCGCTTCAAATGGCAACGTGGCCTTAATCGTGGGCGTGACCAAGGATTTAACATCACGAGTGCAGGCGGGCAAGGTCATCGGGGCCGTGGCGCAGAAGGTCGGCGGTAAGGGCGGGGGACGCCCTGACCTGGCCGAAGCGGGTGGGACGGATGCGTCCGCATTAGATGCTGCGCTGGACGGGGCCTACGGTGTTGTGGAAGGATTGCTGGCGTAATGGCGGAGAAATCCCTTAGCGAGCGGACTCACTTCATCGAGCACAAAGGGCAATCCATCTTTGTGATTGACTTCAGCGGGTGTAGTGCGAAAGAGATGCTGTTGCTGCTCGATCAGGTACAGGCTGACGTGACCGGGCACGAACCCGGTTCGATGCTGGTGCTGGCGGATTACACCGGAGCCGAGGTTGATAAGGAAGTGGCAACGAAGATCAAGAAGGTGCTGGTGCTCGATCGCCCCTACGTCAAGCGGGCAGCATGGATCGGGACGGAGAGCCTGCCGCATGTTTTTTACGAAAACTTCAAGAGCTTTTCGCAGCGAGAACTGCCTATTTTCAAAACGCGCGAAGAGGCACTGGATTCCCTCGTAGAACAATAAAGCGTTGCCTCCCGTTATTTCCGGCTTTCCTTTGAGTGATATTCCAGCAGGTGTTTTGTCAGCAGGACCATTCCAAAGATCTGTGTCCACTCGGAGACGATGTTGCCGACGACCTGTCCCCACTTCGAGGTCGGTTTGCTGACGGCAAAGAGCCAGATCCATGCCACGCCGGTGACTGCGAGAAAGATGGTGAGCGAGTGGTCTTGCAGGAAACGGAGTAGAGGTGTCAAGAAATGATTGGGCGGCCTGCGGCTTTCGGCGGATCCGATCTCGAAGAAATATTTCGTGGCGACCACGGTGACGAAGAGACCGGTCCAGTCGGCAATGGCGTTGCCGAAGAAGGACCCCATGTGGGTATCAGGATCAGAGTACGCATAAAGAACGATCCAGACCACCAGGACGACGCCGCTCACGATGCTGAGCGAGTGATGATGCCAAAAGCTTTTTTGTGATTTGCGCATACGGTTTCATGACAACAACGTGCTGAGTGTTTACTTTTCGCGGGCGTTGGGCGCCCGCGCCACATTCATCGAGATCCTTCGCGAAATGCGCTCAGGATTTCGGCTGCGGGCTCCCGCTTCGCTCACGCCCGCATAACGCCTCAACTTCTCCATTTCAGTGTTACGGGGCCGGACATCGGGTGCTTCATCTCTGTGCCGGTGCGCCTGGATTCCAGATGCGCCGCTTTAAGTTGGAAGTACCATTTCGCGGGACGGTCGGCATCGTCGATCAGCATGAGGTGCGGATTGTGCTTCAGGCCTTCCGACTGCAATTCCATCGTACGGCGATCCTGTTCGACGAATTTTCCAAAGACAAATTTAAGCAGGTCGGGAACGAATGGGACCCAGCGAAACAGGTTCCAGGCGGCGACCACATCGATACGGCATTGGTTGCGCGTGATGGGAGTAACGGTTGTCAGACTCGAGAACCAATATTTTCCGGCGCGAATGGTTTCGGTGCGGATGTTAGGGAGCACGAAGTCGATCGTCGTGGTGATGGAGTCGGCGTTGGCGTAGAGGCGAAGGAGCTTATAGGGCGCGGAGTTTGAGCTGGGAGTGTGGGTGCTCATGCGAAAGCCGTTGGGAATCGGCTCAAAATTCTTGCGCTTCTCGTGAATGCTGTGCTGCGTGCGCCACCACCATGCCTGATGGACGAAAGGTCCGTGAGCAGGGTCCATGAGGCCGATGATGCCGTGATCGATGCTGACCGGCATTTCCGCCTGCAAATAGGCCATCTTGAATTTCGAACTGAACTTTTCGATCTGCGGCGAAGGATCGGGAGCCTCGGATGGCTTGGTGAAACCCGCGCCCGGCGGGCCGGGATCGGAGATGTAGACCCAGATGAAACCGTCCTGCTCTTCGCAGGGATAGCTTCCGGCATAGATGCGATCGAACTTCAGAGTCTGATCGGAAGTGAGCGACGGGATCAGCTGACACTGTCCGTTGTGCACATCGAATTGCCATCCGTGGTAGGGGCATTCGAGATTCTCGCCGTCGAAGTTGCCGCCATTGAGTGGCATGCCGCGGTGAGGACAAGCATCGCGAAGCGCGAACGGCTTGCCTTGGCGATCGCGCCCGATGACGAGAGGAAGTTCCAGCAACGTCGCCTTGTGAAGCTGATTACGATGAACGCGATCGGCCGGCAGCGCGCGATACCAGAAGTTGGTAAGCATCAGGGTATCGGTTGCCTGGCGTTGCGGGAGGTCAAGTTCGGGCATGGGCTGAGGGCTTTATGCTAGCATCCGCTGGGCTTTACGGGAGAAGCATTCAGCGGCTGGGATGCGTAGCTCAGGCAGGTAAAAGCTTTCTACCACTAAGGTCACGAAGTTACACGAAGGAACAGAATCGGCGTCTTCATGGAATTTATCGAAAACTTTCGGCGGTTGACACCGGTGCAGCGGAATACGTTCATCGCTTGTTTTCTGGGATGGGCGCTGGATGCGTTTGATTTCTTTATTCTGACTTTCTGCATCAGCGCCCTGGCAACACAATTTCAGAGCAAGATCTCGGCGGTGACGGAAGCAGTGTTTATCACGCTAGCATTTCGACCGGTGGGAGCGTTTCTGTTTGGAATGATGGCTGATCGCTTTGGGCGTCGGATAACCCTGATGGTCGACATCATTGCGTATTCAGTATTTGAACTGGCGTCGGCATTTGCCCCATCGCTGAAGGTTTTCATTATCACGCGCGCGTTATTCGGGATTGCGATGGGCGGTGAATGGGGTGTGGGCGCTGCGCTGGCGTTTGAAACTTTGCCCGCGGAGAAGCGCGGATTCTTCTCGGGACTATTGCAGGAAGGATATGCAGTTGGTTTTTTGATGGCGGCTTTGGTTTATGGGACTGTTTTCGAGCTGGTGGGATGGCGAGGCATGTTCGTCATTGGCGCGCTTCCCGCCTTCCTGGTGATCTATATCCGGACGAAGGTGGACGAGTCGCCCGCGTGGCTGGAAGGTAGAGTTGCAAAGAATCAGGAAAGGCGATTGGGGAAGGACATCTTCAAATTCATTGGACCGTTTGCGTTGATGACGGTGTTGATGTTCGCGTTCAATTCTTTCAGCCATGGTACGCAAGATTTGTATCCGACATTTCTAACGAAGGAACATCACTTCGCACCGAAGACAGTTATGTTTATCGCCGTGATGGCGAACCTGGGCGCGCTGCTGGGAGGAGTTTTGTTCGGAAGCTGGTCGGAAAAGATCGGACGGCGCCGCGCAATCTTGATTGCCGCACTGCTTTCGATTCCGGTGATACCGCTCTGGGCGTACTCGCATACGATTCCGATGCTGGCCCTGGGTGGATTCCTCATGCAGTTCATGGTGCAGGGCGCGTGGGGAGTGATCCCGGCTCATCTCAATGAGTTGTCGCCGCCATCGGTGCGAGGAACGTTTCCTGGCTTCGCATATCAGTTGGGAAACTTACTGGCATCCAAGAACGCGGTACTACAGGCGAAGGTGGCGGAACAGCGTTATGGAGGTAGTTATCCGCCTGTTTTGGCGTGGAGCGTCTTATTGGTGGCGGGGTTTCTGGCTGCGATTACGATCAGCGGCGGAGAGCGGCGCGGGGCAGACCTCTCGAAAACGACATAGCGAAAGAATCGATTTTGTAGAGGGTATGCAAGAAGTAGCACGGTCGTGTATGGCACGAAGGGAGGATTGTCACCCCTATAGGCGTGTGGTACGTTTGAGTAAATCTCACGCCTTCGTCGAAGTAACTCACAGGGTCCCAGCGTCACTGACCGGCAGAGTGCGTGTATCCAAGGCAGCGCCACAAATGAAGGAAATTTCTATGGTTCCCGCAGCAACCGGCGAATCCGTCGATCGCGAAAATTTTGCTAACCGTAAGTTGATTCGTCCAACCCTAACGCGTCCTGAAAATCACGGAAATCACAATTCAGCGCCGGCCCAAATGCAGGATCGGCGAGAGCGCCCGGAACGACACGAACGTCAGGAGCGAGCAGATCGAGGAGAGCGGGGAGATCGTGCCATGGGAAATGGCGGGAAGAAGCCGGCGCCACCCGAGCAGACCAACGCCGAGAACTTTTACTACCAGAAGCAGATGCAGTCACGCACGCCGATGGTGATCGTGCTGCAGGACGGCGAAGAAGTTCACGGCATCATTGAGTGGTACGACCGGAATTGCATCAAGGTGAATCGCGAACATGGTGGGCCGAACTTGATGATTTATAAGCCGGCGATCAAGTACATGTTCAAAGAGGGCGAGAACCAGAAGTAGGCAGTTTCGAGTTTCATAGTTTCACGTTTCAAAAGTTCATCGGTCTTTCTGCATCATAGGAATTTCAACCCTCCCACCCTACGAACACCGCGTAGGGTGGGCCACTCGGTCCGTATCCTCGTCACCCACTTCTCCACCTTTCAATCGGCGTAGACTATTTCCGCAACTGACTTCTTGCCGTTGGTGGAATTTATGTCTTCGTTCTCAGAACTAACCCGCAGAAAATTCTTACAGGTGGCGGCCGTGGCTTCGGCTGCGACCGTGGTTCCCGGCGTACGAAGCTCACTCGCGTCTGGCTCGCCCGGCGACACGTCGACAATACTTCAAGAGTTCGGCTATGGAGATGTGTCGCTCGACAGTCCTTTGCACGAGCAGCAACTTCATCAGACACATCAACTTCTCATGGAACTGAGCGACGACAGCTTGCTCAAGCCCTTCCGGCTGATGATTGGGAAGCCTGCTCCAGGGGAGGAACTCGGTGGATGGTACCGGTACGATCCGAATTACGACTGGCATACATTCGACGCTGGATTCGCACCCGCGGCGCCGTTCGGGCAATGGGTTTCGGCGATCGCGCGGGTGTACGCCATCACGGGTTCGCAGGCCGCCAAGGAGAAGGTGCTGCGCTTGAACCGTCTGTATGCGCAGGAAATCGATGGTCAGTTCTACGTCAACAACCGGTTCCCGGCCTATTGTTACGACAAGCTGGTATGCGGATTGATGGACTCGCACCAATTCGTGGGAGATCCGGATGCATTGGCGATTCTTGAAAAGACCACGCAGACCGCGACGCCACATCTGCCGGGAAAAGCAATCGAGCACGGGAAAAGCTGGCGTCCGGGAACAGACGAATCCTATACGTGGGATGAGTCATACACGATGGCGGAGAACTTATTCCTGGCATATCAGAGGGGCGCGGGTGAGAAATACAGGGTGATGGGTGTGCAGTACCTGTATGACCCGTTCTACGATCGGCTGGCGAATGGCGAGAATGATCTTGCAGGGCGACACGCCTATAGTCATGTGAATTCGCTGTGCTCGGCGATGCAGGCCTATATGACGCTGGGCAGCGAAAAGCATCTACGGGCCGCAAAGAACGGCTTCGATATGATCCAGGCGCAAAGTTTTGCGACAGGTGGATGGGGCCCGGATGAACTGTTGCGGAAGACGGATAGTCCCGATGTTTATGACAGCCTGACGAAATCGCATAGCAGCTTCGAGACGCCTTGTGGGTCGTACGCGCACTTCAAGCTGACGCGGTACCTGCTTCGCGTGACGCGAGATTCGCGGTATGGCGACAGCATGGAACGAGTGATGTACAACACGATTCTTGGTGCGTTACCGATGGAGCGGGATGGGCGAACGTTCTATTACTCCGACTGCAACTTCCAGGGGAAGAAGGTTTATTCGAGTCACCGTTGGCCGTGCTGCTCGGGCACGATGCCCCAGGTCGCGGCGGACTATCGGATCAATACTTACCTGCGGGATCCAGCGGGTGTATGGGTGAATCTCTATATTCCATCGACGGTGATGTGGACGCAGTTTGGTGCCCAGGTGAGGCTAACGCAGAGAGGCGAATATCCGTATGAACCGCACGTGGAGTTTGAGGTGAAGGCATCGAAGGCATCCACGTTTGCGGTGAATTTGCGAATTCCGGCGTGGGCCGACGGGGCGTCGGTTGTGGTGAATGGGAAACGGCAGGAAGTTGTGCCGGCGACCTTCGCACGCATCGAACGCGAGTGGAAGGATGGAGACCGGATCGAATTGGAACTTCCTTTGAAGATGAGGCTTGAGGCGATTGATCCGCAGCACGCGGATACGGTGGCGCTGTTGGCGGGACCTCTGGTGTTGTTTGGGGATCAGGTTCCGGGATTGACGCGGGCGCAGTTGTTAAGTGCAAAGAAGATGGTGCCCGGTTTGTGGCATGTATCGATCGGAAATGGAGTGATGAAGATGGTGTCGTGGACAGTGTTGGAGGATCAGCCTTACACGACGTATTTGCGCGTGACTTAGGCGAACGAGGGCTAGGTGATGTATCCGGCCTCCAGGACTGAATCGGGAGTCACCGGACTCTTAGGCGACATCCGAACCGACGACAAACAGCTACTGGAAGCCGCCAAGGTAGCGAACTCGTGCACCTACGAAAAGATTGGTACGGCTGAAAAACAATGCCAGCGAGGAATTAAGGCCATATCAAGACGAAACTGAACTTCTTCGCCTGAATGGATGGCGAAATTGCTACGGCGAAGGTGGACTGTTTATGCACCGAATAAGACGACCTGTTCGTGGACGTCGATCACCAGTGTCAGCGCCCGAACGGAATACGGCAGTGATTTCCAGCGCGCGTTTGAACTTCTCGCCACAGATCTTCCCGCCGGTTCGAGAGCAATTCCGAGCGAGACGTTCCCGGGGGTAAAGCCCTGTTCTTTTTCGCATCTTTACCGGCCCTGAAGGGCCGCTCTTCCACGGCGCCTTGCTTGGATCAGGTGTCCTTACGGGACACCGCTGGATTTGATTGTTCGTTCCCCGCCAGTGCCTGGAGGGCTATGTTCGGGATCCTTACACGACGTATTTGCGCGTGACTTAGGCGAACACGGCGGCTAAAGCCCTGTCTTCTTCTCGCTTCTTTACGCGGCCCTTGAAGGGCCGCTCTTCCACGGTGGCGCATTGCTTGGATCAGGTGTGCAGATGGGACACCGCTGGTTTTGATTGTTCGTTCCCCGCCAGCCTGGAGGGCTGTGGAGCTGTTGTCGACTGCATTGCGCGCTTTGCGCGCAACCCCGGACGAATGCGTCCGGGGCTACATGACTAAAGCTTGGGGAGGACGATTCCTTTCTGAGATTGGTATTTGCCTTTGCGGTCGGCGTAGCTGGTTTCGCAGACTTCGTCTGACTCGAAGAAGATGATTTGGCACAGGCCTTCATTGGCGTAGATGCGCGCGGGGAGCGGCGTAGTGTTCGAGATCTCTAGGGTGACGAAGCCTTCCCACTCTGGCTCGAATGGCGTGACGTTCACGATGATGCCGCAGCGGGCGTACGTGCTTTTGCCGACGCAGATGGTGAGCACGCTGCGCGGGATCTTGAAGTACTCGACAGAGCGCGCGAGTGCGAAGGAATTTGGCGGCACGATGCAGATGTCCGTCTGGACTGTAACGAACGATTTCTCATCGAAGTGTTTTGGGTCGACGATCGACGAGTTCACATTGGTGAAGATTTTGAATTCGTCAGCTACGCGCAGATCGTAACCATAAGACGACAATCCGTAGGAGATCACACCGTCGCGGACCTGCTTCTCGGAGAACGGGTTGATCATGTCGTGTTCTTTGGACATCTTGCGGATCCAGCGATCACTCTTAAGCATGCGACTCCCTTAGAAGAATTTGGTAATTGAGGAATTTGGTGATTGAGTAATTGAATTTGGATGCGAGCCAACCGCGCGACTTATTCGGCCGCAAAAACCGCGACCGATTCGCACGGCTCGCCCAGATCCTTCGCGGGCCAAAACGCCCGTCTCAGGATGAAAACGCATGATTGAGCTCCGCGTTGCTGCGGCTCTCAATTTCACAATTTCCAAATCACACAATTACGCAATTATCTGTTGGCTGGTGCCAGCCAGTTTACGGGATAGATGCTCGGGTTGACAATCTGACTTATCTTCCTTAGCATCAATCACTTGAAGGACTAACTCCCGCTCTACCCTGGAGCCGCTTGTGATCAAGCTCGACATTATCAACGAAGTGGTGGCAAAAACCGGAATCACCAAGACCAAGGCTGAGCTCGCGGTGGAAACCGTATTCGAGAGCATGAAGAAATCTCTCGCCGCTGGGAGCCGTATTGAGCTCCGGGGATTTGGTGTGTTCAACGTACGGCCGCGAAAGACCGGGATTGGGCGAAATCCGCGGACGGGAGCAGAGGTTTCTATCCCGCCAGGAAGAGCCGTACGCTTCAAACCCGGTAAGGAATTGCAGTCGATCGACTAGGACTTCCACGTCAAAATCCCCACCCTACGAAAACCGCGTAGAGTGGGGCACCCTTCAGTACCTTCAGCTCTCAACTGTCTTCAACGAGTCAGGGCTGCGCGCTGGAATGCGATCTTGCGAAGCATGGGTTGCAGCTGCTTCGCCATCGGAACAAAAGCCTTCCTCCAGAGTTGAAACCAATCATTTTTCAGCACCATCGTCAGCGGGCCGGGATATTGCACCGGGTACTGGCAGAACTCGGACTTGAATCGCGCCAGCGACCCGGGGCCGGGCCCCATGTTGTAGCGATGCGCTCCCAAGGAGTACATATCGCGCATCGACTGCCAGTGCAGAAACGCTGCGGAATGACGGTGCTCAACGTCGAACGCTGCCAACAGACAATGTGCTGTGTTGCGATCGCGGAATGCCAGGGTGCTACCTACAGTCTTGCCCTCGTGAGAAACAGTGTAGAGGCGGGCGCGATTGTGCACCTGTGCACCGCGCATGAGGTCGATGTAGAACGATAAAGGTCGTTCGAGGCGGAAATGCTTGCGGCACGCGCAATCGCGGTAGAGATGCCAGACCTTCTCTAATTCAGCGGGAGTATCGGTGGAATGAAATTGGTATCGGGCTTCGAGGCCGCGGCGAATCTTGCGCCGGGCTTCGCGATCGAAGCTGGCCAGCGTTTCTTCTTCACTATCGTGTTGTTCCACGATGTAGTCCTGCGAAACAACCGGATAGTCCAGCAGATAGGGAAAGGCATCGAGATCAAGCGCATCGCCGGCAGATGCAATGCCGGTCAGAATCTCGGGATCCGAATGCGTGAAGCGAAGGAACATGTAGCCCTGATGTCGCGCCCAGTCGAGCAATTCGCTGTAGACGCTTCTCGGCAATGCGATGTCGGGCGAGAGCGGGGCGGGTCCGCGGAAAACCAGGCCAATCTTGGCGGGGCCGATTCCGAGGGTCAGGACCGTCGCGAAGGCCAGCGGATCGCGCCCAGCCCCCCACGCCAGGTAACGTGGGGTAACCCACATACGGCGGTAGGGCTCATTCCAGAATGGATACTGGTAGATGGAAGCGTCGGTCCTCGCGAGGACGTTGTTCCAAGCTGGCAGGTCTTGCCTGCGCAGCTCGGACCATTCGGCATAAAGCGCCGCACTGGTCGAACGCACCTCGATTGCGGAAATCGGGGTAGCCAGACTCATGTGATAACCAGTTTTTGCGGAGGAGAGGTTCGTCGGTGGGGGTGCGACTCACCGGCACGTTGGCATCAGGTTTGATTTGGGCTCCGTTCGGGAGTGGCGCTAAACACATCCGAACGATGCTTCTCCTGAAACCGAATGAGTGTATTTTAGGGCTTTTTTGATACAGCCAAAATGGCCTATAGGTAATACCTCGGTAGTGCTATTCCAATATTTGCACTGTAAATGACAGGAAAGACGAGGGTTCCGCAGGCTGGCGCGGGCGTAGTAGCATCAAGAATAGCGCGGTGCTTGAGTGGTAGACCGCGAAGTTCAGTCCAAATTTCATGTCGGATTCTAGTCCTTCTATTCCTTCTTCAACGCTCGAGTATTACCAGGCGCTACCGGTGCCGGAGGGCACGCGCCCGCGGGAGCGTTATTGGCTGCACGGACTTTTGTTGCTCGTAACTTGCTTCACCACTCTGGTGGTCGGAGCGCGCATGGAGTTCAACTTCTTGCATAACCTGGCGCCATTCGCGGCGGGGGATGAACTCATGCCGTTCTTCCCGCTGGAATGGATTTTCGCGCAGCCGTCGCGGCTGCTGCTGGGGATCCCCTTTTCGGCGACGCTGCTGACGATCTTGCTGGCGCATGAGATGGGCCATTACCTTTATTGCCGCTACTACGGGGTGCGAGCGACGCTTCCCTTCTTTATTCCGGCGCCAACGTTGATTGGGACGCTGGGCGCGGTCATTCGCATTAAGGGACGGATTCGGTCCCGTGCAGCGCTGTTTGATATCGGCATTGCAGGTCCGATCGCAGGATTTGTGGTGGCCATTGTGACGTTGGCGATCGCATTGACTTTTTCGAAGCCGCTGGCGCCGGGCATCGGTCCCTCTGATTTGCGGCTGGGATTTCCTGAGATTTTTCTGCTGATGCATCAGGTGTTGGGTCACATCGTCCCCGCGTATGCGATCGCGGGAGTGCCGCTTGGCCGGGTCTATTTACATCCGACGGCGATTGCGGCGTGGGTGGGGATGTATGCGACTGCATTGAACCTGCTGCCGAGCAGCCAGTTGGACGGAGGGCACATTGTTTATGCGCTGGCTCCGCGTGCACATCGCGCGATCTCGTGGATTACGGTGGGTGCCCTTTTGCTACTTGGGCGGATCAATTATGGGTGGTGGTTCTGGGCCGTGGTCATTATTGTTATCAACGTTTTGACTTGGAGGCAGGAGCAGGCTTCGAAGTTTCCGGAGTTGCCGCGGAATCGGTGGGCTTGGGCCGCGATTGCGGGTGTGTTGCTGTGGCTGACTTTTACGGTTTCGCCTTTTCAGACCTAGTTGCTTGCGCTCGCATGAAATCGGCCACATTTGATTCGGCTTCCACTGCGCGGGCGGGGGCGCCCGCGCCACAGCCGGGGGACGACGGCGCTACTGTCCAACTTCTTTTACTTTTTTATTTGGTCTTACCTTGGGGCGTCGGGCGGTTTAGCGACGGGATGTTTTTTTGCTCGGACGAACAGGCTATTAGTATTTCGAGACGGCGCAGCTTTGTTTCTTCTTTCTTCGCGCTGATTACCCACCACGCGCTGGTTCTCCGGTACCACGCAGGCCTCGATTGGAAAAACTCCCAGGCTTTCTGATCTTTTCGGAATTGTTTCTCGTATGCGGGTGGCAGTGCGGCACCCTTCCTTTGCTCATACGCATAAATCCCTGAACGTTTCTCATCCCGCTTCTCGAAAGCGGCAAGGCCGGTCGCGTGCATATATCCAAGCTTCGAAAGCTCGGTGGCACGCTTGATGTTGATCGCGCTCCAGGTGCTGCGGGGCTTGCGGCGCGTAAAGCGAATCTTGTAGCTCTTCTCGTCGATGCTTTTGCGGACGCCGTCGATCCAGCCGAAGCAGAGAGCTCCATCAACGGATTCAGGCCACGTGATGCTTGGACGTCCTGATTCTCGCTTGTAGAGGCCGACCCAGAGTTCCTCGGTGTCGGCATGATGCTTCTCAAGCCACGCTCTCCATTCGGAGAGCGTCGCGAAAAACTTAGGTTTCGGTGGCATGCGGACAGATTAAGGCGGAAGACTAATTACATCAACCAGAGGGCGTCGACATCCACGATCACCTGCGTGCGTGGAATTTTTTGGTTCACGGCGTGGGCCAACATGGCCCGAAGCGTTGTGTTGAGTTTCTCGCGGCTCGGAGATTTGAGGACGAAGTGATAGCGATAGTCGCGCTTCAGACGCATGATGGGCGCGGCCGCAGGCCCGAGAACCCGTACGCCCTCGTGTTTCGTCTGGTTGAACCACTTGCCAAGTTCGCCGGACCATCGCAGGGCGTCGTCCAGTTTGTCGCTGCGGACCAGGACGTTCGCGAGCGCGGAGTATGGGGGATAGTGCATCCAGTTGCGGAACTGAAGTTCCTTTTCGTAGAAGCCAATGAAGTCGTGGTGGGCTGCGAATTGAACGGCGTAGTGATCCTGGAAATAGGTCTGGAGGATGACTTTGCCGGGGGACTGGCCTCGTCCGGCGCGACCGGCAACCTGGGTTAGAAGTTGAAAAGTGCGCTCGGCGGCGCGAAAGTCCGGAAGGCCGAGGGCAACGTCAGCACCGACTACGCCGACGAGAGTCACTCCATGAATGTCGTGACCCTTCGCGATCATCTGCGTGCCGACAAGGAGATCGAGTTCGCCTTCGTTCAGTCCGGACAGAGTGCGTTCGAAATCTTCGTATCCGCGAACGGTGTCGCGATCGAGGCGGGCAATGCGCGCCTGCGGAAACATGCCGTGCAGCAACTCTTCGAGCTTCTCTGACCCCGTGCCGAGAAAATAGACGTATTCGCTTCCGCAGTGAACGCAGGACTTGGGAACGGGAGCGGTGAATCCGCAGTAATGGCAGACCATCTTGTGCTCACGCTTGTGGTGGGTGAGTGCGATCGCGCAGTTATTGCACTCGAGCTTTTTCCCGCAAGTGCGGCACAGCACTACCGGAGAATATCCACGGCGGTTCAACAGCACCATGACCTGCTCTTTGCGCTCGAGGCGGTCTTTGATTTCTTCGGCAAGCTTGCGGGAGATGACCTGCTCGTGGCCGGTCTCCTGGAACTCGAGGCGCATGTCGATGATTTCAACTTCGGGAAGAGGGCGCTTCTCCACACGATCGGGCAGTTCGATCAGCCCGTACTTGTTCTTCTTGGCGTTGAAATACGATTCGAGTGAGGGCGTGGCTGATCCCAAAACCACCGTCGCGTCAGACATCTTCGCTCGCATGACTGCGACATCTCGCGCGTGATAGCGGGGAGTTTCTTCCTGCTTGTACGAAGAGTCGTGTTCTTCATCGACGATAATCAGCGCCAGGTCCGAGACCGGAGCGAAGACAGCAGAGCGCGTCCCAACAACCATGCGTGCTTCGCCTCGCTTGATGCGATGCCATTGCTCAGCCCGTTCTTTGTCTGACAGAGCGGAGTGAAGGATGGCAACTTCGTTACCGAAGATCTGGTGAAGATCTGCGGCCACGGCTGGGGTGAGGCCAATCTCCGGGACCAGGAGTATGGCGGAACGTCCCGCCTCGAGCACCGAGCGCATGGCCGCCAGATAAACCGCAGTCTTTCCTGAACCCGTGACGCCGTGAAGCAGCATTCCAGAAAACTTGTGTCCGGAAACGTTCTCGCGTAGACGCGCCAGCGCCGCCTGTTGTGGCGGATTCAAATCGAAGTCGAACAATGTCGGGCGCGGTCTGGCTTGGGAGACAGTGAAATCCGCCTGTTCTTCAACAATTTCGATGAGGCCCCGCTTCACCAATGTCCCCAGCGTGGTTCGGGGAATTTCGAGCGACTGCAAAGTCTCGCTCGGCAGTTTACCTCCTGACGCGGTGAGGGTATCGATGAGCTTTCTCTGATTGTCGTTCAGCTTTCCTTCTGCGGATTTTAGAACTGCGACCTTGATGGTGCGTGACGCATCCTGGGGCGCGGAAACATCTTCCCGCGCTAGCCACTTCTTGCGCACCATGCCTTCGAGAATGCGGCGCGATGCGCCGGTCGCAGAACGAAGGGTGGGCTCACGAACGAGATCACCGTCTGAGTTCGCGAGATGGTCGAGCACACGGAATTCCGTCGCCTGCTCGTCCGGCGTTCGCCGCGAGCGGGCAGACGACCCGGACATTCCCGCCTGGTGCAGGGTGAGTTCGCCTACGTCGGTGATTCGGTATCCGACGATGCGCTTAAACTCGGCGCCGAGGGGAAGCATGGTACGGAAGACTTCACCGATGGGAGCGAGGTAGTAGTCGGCGATCCAGCGGCCTAAACGCAGGAGTTGCTCGTCAAGGACTGGCGCGGGATCGAGCACGCTGAGGACATTCTTCGTGGCGACTGACGGCTTGCGATCGTGAATTTCGGTGACGATGCCGGTGGTACGCTGCTGGCGAAACGGGACGAGGACGCGTCCGCCGACGACGGGCGCGGATTCCGGGGCCACATGGTAGGTGAAGACCATGTCGAGAGGTACCGGGAGGGCGACGTCGCAGAATTCGGGCATGTGGCGAGATCAGTGTAAATGGTGGGGTTTGAGAAGCCGACCGGTGCTCTTTTGGATAGACGCTTCTCTTCTTCCATCGCCGCCTTTCTTGTCGTGCAAAAACATCTACCACTAAGGGCACGAAGGTTCACTAAGGAAGACTTTTAGAAGCCGGATGGATGCACGCTCGCTCTGCTCGCGGGGCGGACGAATGCGTCCGCCCCTACACAAGCTTTTATTCGGATGGCTTCGATGGGGGCTTTAATCCCAAATATTTCATCACCATCTGGAGGTCTTTCCAGGCTTCGCCTTTTTGACGAGGGTCGCGGAGAAGGAAGGCTGGATGGTAGGTCACTGCCAGTTTCGCTCCCTGCCATGTTGGGTCACTGCTGCGGGCTCCGCTGGGCATGAAATCGTAGAAGCGTCCGCGCAATTCTGACATCGGAGCGTTGATCGCCAGCAGGTTTTTCGCGGACACTGCGCCCAAGGCGACAATGACCTTCGGCTTGATGACGGCGATCTGGCGCATGAGGAATGGCGAACAGGTCTCGCACTCGTCGCGTTCGGGCGTGCGATTGCCCGGCGGACGGCACTTCACCACGTTCGCGATGTATACATCCTCGCGACGAATTCCCATCGCCTTGATCATGTTGTTCAGCAACTGTCCGGCACGACCGACGAACGGTTCGCCCTGCGCGTCTTCATCTGCGCCCGGCCCTTCGCCGACGAACATCAGATCGGCGTGCGGATTGCCTACGCCGAAGACAATCTGCTTGCGTCCCTGTTGATGGAGCTTGCAGCGCGTGCAGTCCCCGAGGTCTTCGCGGATCAACTTCAGTCCGGCGATTGGGTCGGTGACACCCTGCTCGGGTTTCGGAGTGAGCGCCTGCAAAACATCTTCGGAGGCGGGCCTTGCGACGACAGCGGATTTTCTGGGCGACATGTCCTCTCGCGGGTCAATTGGTTCTGATTCGACTGCGATCGCTGGAAGAACAACGGAGATTGGTGCTCCTTCGCGACGGTAGAAGTCATAGATGCCGAGTTCGTTGTAGTAGCGAATGCGGTCGGCTAAGGCGCGGCGCAGGTCGGGATTTTGGATTGGAGACACGGACCTCGGAGATTATACGTGAACAGATTTCGGTAAAGATTCACAAACATTTCATCAACCACAAAGGACACGAAGGTCCACGAAGGACAAATCTCAGAAATTCTTCATCACAGAGTGTTGGGTTCGCCGAGGGAACCAACTACGCTTTGACTGGGGTTTTGCGCGGGTGACGCAGCTTTACGACTTGATCGAGGACGCGTTGCGCGACCTCCCACTTGGTGGTTTCCGGGACTTCCACGATTTCATCGCGGGTGATGATGGTGACGGCATTGCGATCGGAATCGAAGCCCACACCTTCGCGGGAAACATCGTTTACGACGATGCCATCGAGGTTTTTCGAAACCAGCTTCTGGCGAGCGTTCTCGAGAACGTTCTCTGTCTCCGCGGCAAATCCGATTACAATCTGCGAACTCTTTTTCAGGGATAGCTCTTTCAGAATGTCCGGAGTCGCTTCGAGCTCCAGGTTCATCGGACCTTTGCGCTTGAGCTTCTGGGCAGCGGCGGCCTTGGGACGGTAATCGGCAACTGCGGCGGTTTTGATGACGATGGTAGATTGCGGGAGAAGCGTCAACACCGCATCGCGCATATCCTGAGTCGATTCCACACGGGTGACTTCGGCTGCCCCGGGTGGAGCGATTGATGTTGGTCCGGTCACCAGAAGGACGCGAGCGCCCCGGCGCAGCGCAGCCTCTGCAAGGGCGTACCCCATGCGTCCACTGGAGCGATTCGTCAGATAGCGGACGGGATCGATCTTCTCGCGGGTCGGACCAGCAGTAATGAGGACTGTCTCGCCCGCCAGATCCTGCGAAGCTCCGAGGGCCTCCAATGCGGCGGCTACGATTGCGTCGTTATCGGCAAGGCGCCCTGAACCAGTCATTCCGCACGCAAGGTATCCCGATCCTGGTTCGACGATTTTCACGCCGCGCTTGCGGAGGATTTCAAGATTCGCCTGAGTAGCCGGGTGGTTCCACATATTTACATTCATCGCCGGCGCAACCACAACCGGTGCGGTAGTCGCGAGATAGAGCGTAGTCAGAAAGTCTGAGGCAATGCCCTGAGCGAAATGCGCGAGAATGTCCGCGGTCGCGGGAGCTACGACTAGAGCATCGATCGACTGTGCCACCGCGATGTGTTCGATTGCGGAATCGATGTTGGGCTCATGCTCCTCGCCTGACGAGAACATGCCGGTGATGACCTTCTCTCCGGAGAGGGCGGCAAAAGTAAGCGGCTTGACGAATTCCTGTGCGGCGCGCGTCATGACGACCTGCACGCGAATGCCGCGATCCTGGAATTGGCGGACGATCTCGGCTGCTTTGTATGCCGCGATTCCGCCTGTCACTCCGAGAGCGATCTTCATGGTTGTTTGATTGTTGATCGATGACTATTGATTCAGAGCGACTGATCTCGAGTCTGGGAACCCGAGGCCAGCTTCATCACAGATCGCACAATCCCTAATCCTGACCGAGGGCCTTATCGAGAGTCTCGGAAGCCTGGTCAGCGGCGCTGCGGGTCTCTGGGATTTCCCATTTAACCTTCCCGGCTCTGATCTCGTCCTGCGCGATGCGGCAGGGTTTACGGGAGTTAGTATCGACTACCGGCGGCGCCCCGGACTGAAGCTGGCGAGCTCGCCGTGCTGCGACCAAAATGTACCGGTAGTTGCTGTCGAAGCCTTCGATCAACTTCATGGGAATCTCCGTTTAGAAAACAGGTTCGAAGTCTAATCCGTGGCGAACGTTCAATTCACGGGATGCACAGAACATGACCAGCTTTCGGACTTGTCCCGCTTCGGGCTGAGTTTCCGGTCCGACGCCTCTTCCGGGCGCCTCTGAAATGATACCGCGAAAACTAAGAGCGTGCCGGAGGAGCGCCTGCACTAAAGGACGACAAGATCGGTAACACCCGATCCCTGACATTCACCAATCGATGGCGATCAGCAAGATCCACTATTTTCTGTTCTGACGCGGACAAGGAGTGTCCGGACCGGAGCAGCCGTTCTGACACAACGATCGCTTGCAGAATTTCGATGGACTCAACCAGCTTGTCGTTGATCAAGATGTAGTCATAGCTGGTGTAATTTTCGATCTCGGCACCCGCCTTGATCAGGCGGCGCTCGATGACGTCGGCCTTGTCTTCGCTGCGATGGCGCAAACGCCACTCGAGAGTGTCTCGATCTGGAGGCAGGACGAAGATGCTGATGGCGTCAGGCAGCTTTTTCTTGATCTGGCGGGCACCCTGAA
Organism: uncultured Acidobacteriota bacterium; assembly: GCA_963801895.1. GTDB lineage: Bacteria > Acidobacteriota > Terriglobia > Terriglobales > Acidobacteriaceae > Sulfotelmatobacter. The sequence goes on from CAWDGM010000001.1 coordinate 1,053,316, forward strand.
CGTCTATATCGAGCAACAGATCGTGTCCACTCTGCTCAGCCTCGCGCAGGAAGCGCCGTGCCGTTCCGTAGCAGTTGCCGAAGACCTCGGCGTGCTCGAGGAATTCATCAGCGCGAACCATCTCATCGAACTCGTTGCGTGGAATGAAGTGATACTGCTTTCCGTTGACTTCGCTGCCGCGCGACTCGCGCGTGGTATAGGAGATCGAGAAATCCAGGTTAGGAACCAGGCGCATCAGTTCGTTGACCAGGGTCGACTTGCCAGAGCCCGAAGGGGCCGAGATGATGTAGACGAGAGGTTTGCGCGTGGTATTCATTCCAGGTTTTGCACCTGCTCCCGCGATTTTTCGATTTCCGATTTCATCGCCAGTCCTGCCTCCGTGATCTTGAGCGCTTCTCCGGCGAGACCTGATGTTTTCGAAAGCAGGGTGTTGGCCTCGCGATTCATTTCCTGCAACAAGAAGTCCAGCTTCTTTCCGATCTCTCCGCCCTGCTCGAGCAGCCCGAGAAAGTGCTGGATGTGGGTATCCAGGCGAACGATTTCTTCCTGAATGTCGCTGCGATCGACGAGTAAAGCGGCTTCCTGAAGTATGCGTTCCTTGTCGATACTTGCGCCGAACAACTCCTGCAGTCGCGCTTGCAAACGTTCGCTGTAGTTCTGCAGCACGGCGCGGCGATGTTCGTGAACGCTTTTGCTGGCCTCGGCGAGATGTGCCATGCGATCTCGCAGTTCGCGGGCGATGCCGCGTCCTTCTTCTTCGCGCATCTGGTTCAGGCGATCGAGAGCTTCGCCAACTTTCGCCATAACTGCAGCTTCGATGTGTTCATCCGCTGCTCCGCTGGACGAATCGAGCGCACCGGGAATGCGCAGGATGGTGTTGAGATCGGGAGCAGCTGCCAGGGAGAATTCCGCCGCGGCGCTACGGAAGGCGGCGATGTATCCACCGACCAGCTCTCGATTCAAAGAGAATGCGTCGCTGCTGCCTCGCTCGAGGCTCAGTGAAATCTCGACGTGCCCTCGCGCCAGCTTTTCCTTGAGTAGGCGGCGGAGTTGCATTTCGAGCGAATCCGTTCCGGAAGGAAGCCGAAAGTGGAGATCGAGGAAACGATGGTTGACCGACTTCAAGGCGAACGTGAAGCCGAGCCGCCCATTGGAGCTGCCGGCGGTGGCGGCCGGTTTGTCATGCTGTACCTCACCGCGAATCTGCGCGAAACCTGTCATCGATCGTATGGGCATAGTTGGCCGGATTCTCTAAGTTCCTGCGACCGCCTTGGGTGCATCTGCACTTGCGAACTGTAATTCGTACAAGCGCCGGTATGTGCCGAAATGCTGCATCAACTCTTCGTGCGCACCGGTCTCGGCGATGGTGCCGTTTTCGATGACAACGATCCGGTCCGCCCGCCGCACGGTCGACAGACGATGGGCAATCACAAAAACGGTGCGCCCGCTCATCAGGTTGTGCAGCGCTGATTGGACCAGCGCTTCCGACTCGCTGTCGAGCGCAGAAGTAGCCTCGTCGAGAATCAGGATTGGCGCGTTCTTCAACAAGGCGCGGGCGATCGCCAATCGCTGGCGTTCGCCACCGGAGAGGCGCACTCCGCGTTCTCCGATGACAGTATCGTAACCCGCCGGCATGGCGAGAATGAAGTCATGCGCGAGTGCGGCTCGGGCAGCGGCCTCAACATCTTTCATCGGAACATGGGGCTGCCCGTAGGCGATGTTATTGCGGACGGTATCGTTGAACAGCACCGTTTCCTGCGTCACGATGCCGACCTGCGAACGCAAGGATGAGAGCGTCACGTCGCGGACGTCGTGTCCGTCGACCAGGATCTTTCCCGCCGATACATCGAAGAAGCGAGGAAGCAGGTGGACCAGAGTGCTCTTACCGGCTCCACTGGAACCGACGACGGCGAGGATCTCTCCTCGCTCTACTTCAAGATCGATGTCACGCAGGATTTCACGGGAGTCGTCGCCATCGGACTGATACGAAAAATTCACGTTTTCGAAGCGGATGCTGTTGGCGAACCGGGGAAGCGCTTTCGCGCCAGGCTTCTCCGTCACGACGTCTTCGGTGTCCATAAATGTGAAGAGCTGCGAGGACGCGCCCAGCGCTTGCTGGAAGCTGTTGTTGAAGACGGCAAACTTGCGTACCGGGTTATACATGCTGAGGACTGCGGCCACGAACGCAATGAACGCTCCGAGGGTGAGCTCTTGATGTGCAATCTGCGCTCGGCCCAGCAGGAGTAAGAGGGCGATGGCGACCGCGCCGAAGATATCCATCAGAGGGGAACTGATGGCCGCAGCGGCGACGGAACGCAGGTTCGCGCGAAACAGGCGCTGCGCGGCCTTGCGGAACCGCGCGACCTCCCACGATTCCATGCCGAAGGCTTTCACGATGCGGTTCCCGGTGATGGTCTCGTGAAGTATGTTCTGCACATCGGCAAGCTGATCTTGTCCAGTGCGAGTCGTGGAGCGAACACGGCGGCCGATGCGCACCGCAGAAAAAATAATGATCGGAATGAAGATGACGAGAACCCAGGCAAGCTGGCGTCCGAGGACAATGACCAGTCCGGCGGTGAACAGGAAAGTGAAGAATTGCTGAAGGAACTCGGCCAGGATGCTCGACATTGCAAACTGCACGCGTTCGATGTCGTTGATGATCGTGGAAATCAAAGTTCCGGTGGTGTGCTGCTGAAAAAATGAGGCGGATCGCCGCAAAACTGAGTTGTAGAGGTCGTTGCGCAGGTTGGTGATCATGCCAAAGCCCGCATGATTCACGAGGTAAGTGCCGGCGTAATCGAAGATGCCCTTGAGCACCGTCGAGGCGACGAGCGCATAGGCGACGATGGTCCACGCGTTGTGGAAGTGAGTCGGGACGAAGCGCTGCAGGTAGATGGGGTGGCCCGATTGGGGCATCGTGAACAGGATGATGTTTTCTGAGCCCGACGAGGGATTCAAAACGCGGTCCAATACAGGTTTCAGCAGGACCAAGCGGAAGGCTTCTAGAAAGCCGACACCCGCGAGGAGAAAGATGCCGGGGAGCAATTGCAAAAGAAACGGGAGCACGTAGCGCACGAGGCGGATCACTTGCCGCATGGGGCTCCCGCGCGGTTCAGGCCGCAATTGCTTGCTGCCGGTGAAATTGAGATGCGATGCAAGCTCTTATTTTACTTGAGTCGGGCAGCAGAAGAATGGTGTTTCCTAAGGGACGGACCCGCTGGGAACAATTTGCAGCACTAGAATTCCCGTTCCGGCAGGGGCAGGATCGAGAGCAGATCGATATTCTCCGGTTGGCCCTCCACGATCACTTGCAGATAGGTGAATCTCCAGACGCGGTTCTTGTCCGCAACCGCGCGGATTGCGGCTTTTCCGCGCGGTCCGGAGATCGGGATCGATAAATCCGCGTGACCGGCGCTGCCAGTTGTATTCATCTGCCCGGATATGAACCATGCCGGCTCGATTGGCTCGCCAATCAGATCGCGTACCCGGGGGTCGTGCGTCGCGCGATTCATGGCTTCTCTGTAGACGTCGCTGTGGCGGAATGAGGCCGTAACTAACGTGAGAACGCCTGCCGTGGACACTCCCATCAGGAAGAGCAGTGTGAGGCAGCCCAGCGGGATCTTCCATCGCGCATTCCGTTCGAGCCAGCTCTTTTTCATTGGCTCTGGCACAAGCGGATAGGGCGGCGTGATCATGCGTGTTTGAGGCTAACTTGGGCTGTCGCGGTGGACGACTTTGACGCGATATCCGGCACTTCGTAGATGCTTGCCGACTTCCTCGGCCATCATGACGGAGCGGTGCTGTCCTCCGGTGCACCCGAAGGCGATGGTCAGATAACTCTTGCCCTCGTGAATGTAGTGGGGAAGAAGATAGATCAGGAGTTTGGAAATCCGCGAAATGAACTCGCGGGTTTGCGGAAATGATCGGATGTAGCGCGCGACCTTGGGATCGCGTCCAGTCAGTGGCCGGAATTCGGGAACGAAGTGCGGGTTGGGAAGAAAACGGACATCGAAGACCAGGTCGGAGTCTTCGGGTACTCCCTGGCGGAAACCGAAACTGACGCACGACACGAGAATGCTCTTGTCGGAGGACTGTTTCTGAAAGCGCTCGTTAATATGAGAGCGCAACTCGTGCACGTTGAATTTGGAAGTGTCGATGACGAAATCGGCGAAGCGCCGAATGGCGCGAAGATGACGGCGCTCCTGCTTTAGTGCGGACTTTACTGGCGAATCGGTTCCAAGAGGGTGAGGGCGGCGTGTCTCGCTGAATCGACGCAGCAGAACTTCGTCGGAGGCCTCGAGGAAAACCACCCGCGTCGGGATCATCTTGCGCACGGACTCCACGATCGCCGGGAGCGTGCCGAGTTTCGAACCTTCCCGAACATCGACGACGAGTGCCGTGCGGCGTATTTCGCGCGATTGCAGCGCGAGGTCGGCGAAGCTGGGGATCAGTTCGAGGGGAAGGTTGTCAACGCAGTAGTAGCCGAGATCTTCGAATGCCTTGAGTACCGAGGCTTTTCCGGAGCCACTCATGCCCGTGATGATGACGAGCTCGGGCGGGCGCTGGCGGGAACGGGTGGAGGAGCTCCGTTTTTTCTGGCTCTTGTGAGGCGGACCTGAAGCTTTGCGGGGCTTCATCGACTCGATAGTAGCACCGAACAGGCAGCTGCGGTTCAACAGCGATTACTGATTGAGATACCCAATTTGGCGGATTCGGCGCGCCTCGGGGCGAAATGCATTGTCTGTAGTGCGCGGACGCAGGTAATCTATTGCGTCATGAAAAAGTTCGAAGAGCTGACAGAACGCGAAGTGTTGGCGCTGGCGATTGCGCTCGAAGAAGAAGACGAGCGTGTCTATGCCGATTTTGCTGAAGGATTGCGGCAGGACTATCCCGCAACCGCATCGATGTTTGACGGCATGCGAGAAGAAGAGTCGGGACACCGGCGGAGACTACTCGAGCTGTTTCAGAAGAAGTTTGGGGAACATATTCCACTGATTCGCCGGCAAGACGTACGAGGGTTTGTGGAGCGTCCAGCGCTGTGGCTGGTTCGTCCGCTACGCATCGAGGCGGTACGCAAGGAAGCCTCCACGATGGAGGTTGAAACGCGCAGGTTCTATGAAAAGGCTGCGGCACGCACTCAGGATGCCAGTATCCGGCAGTTACTGGATGACCTGGCATACGAAGAGCGCGAACACGAAGAGCGCGCGCAGGAACTCGACAAGCAAAAGCTGCCAGATAGCGTGAAGGCAGATGAAGAGGTCGCGCAGCGGCGATTGTTCGTGTTGCAAATTGTGCAACCCGGGCTGGCCGGACTGATGGATGGCTCGGTTTCAACACTGGCACCGGTGTTTGCGGCGGCATTCGCAACGCAAAAGAGTTGGGATGCATTTCTCGTAGGACTGGCCGCGTCGGCGGGCGCAGGAATCAGTATGGGATTTGCCGAGGCTTTGTCGGATGACGGAAGTCTGACCGGCCGTGGGCATCCGTGGGTGCGAGGGCTGATCTGCGGAGCAATGACGGCGGTGGGCGGGATCGGCCATACCCTGCCGTTCTTGATTCGCGACTTTCGAGCGGCGCTCTGGGCCGCAGGTGCCGTGGTCGTAGCGGAGCTCGGCGTGATTACATGGATTCGAAAGCGCTACATGGATACGCCGTGGGTCTCCGCCGCCTTGCAAGTTGGCTTAGGCGGCGTACTCGTATTCATCACGGGGATGTTAATCGGGAAATACGGTGGCTGACGAAACGATGTTCGCACCGGGCAGTCCGGCTAGCTTCGTTTCTACGGTTGTGTGTCGAGCGGATGCGCGCTCTTCTCGTAGAATTCTTTTTGCAGCTTCGGGCTTACGTCGTCTGCCTTCACTGCCTTGATCGCCTTCACTACCGATTCAATCCACCAGTTCATCTGGAATTCGCCCAGATCTTTGGTTGCCGCCGCGCCTTCGCCCGAGTAGTGATTGGGAAAGCGCGTGTACCACCAAATTCCGGTGTAAACGTCGTGAGGAAGTTTCTGGCGGGCCTGATCGGCTCCTGATTCGCTGGCCGCTCGGTCCTGATGCACCAGATCTGGACGCGAGATCATCATCTTCGACGTCTCACTTTCCCCGGCGTGCATGTCGATCTTCGTCTTCTTCGGCGGTCCACCTTGATCTGGCGTGCGTTCGTCGAAGATGTAGACGACGTAGTCGTGCGGTTTGTCGAGTTGGGTTTGCGCGAAGTACGGAAGCAGGCTTTCGTTGCCGCCGTGTCCGTTGACGATCAAAACTTTCTTGCAGCCGTTTCGCGACATTTCGTCGGTCGTTTCCTGCAGCAATTCCAGTTGCAGGGTGCGGCTGTATGCCATGGTTCCGGGCTCATGACGGGCTTCGGCGATCTGGCCGAAATAATATTCCGGAAAAACGACTGCGTACTCCTGCTCCGCCGCGGCGAGTGCTGCGTGACGGACATCGAGAAGATCGGTGCCTAGCGGAAGATGTGGACCGTGCTTTTCGATGATGCCGAAGGGCAGAAGACACGTGCCTTGGGAACGGTGAATGCCCTCGCGAAAATCGGAGGCGGTGAGCTCTTCCCAGTGAGCAGAAAGCTTGGCGGAAGAAGCAGATTGTCCGAGTCCAGTTTGCGTGAAACCAAGGGCTACGCAGACTAACAAGAATGAAACCGAAGAGTGCTTGAAGGAATGACAGGTGATCATGGCAAATATCCCTCGGCGGCGGATTGTAGCATGCGAAATGAGTGTATTGAAACGCATGAATGAAGGCGATTTTGCCGGTCTGCATCCAAAGTCAAAAGCCCCACCCTGTCGCAAAATGCGCGACAAGGGTGGGGCACCCGTCTGTAACCGTCAATTCGCAACTACTTCAGGAAAATCTCTTGCATCAATTCTGAGCTGATGACTTCCCGGATCTCGGCGCGTTTTTCTCCGAGTTGTTGCGCGGCTTGTTTGCTACCCAAAATCTTATCCCGGGCGGCTTCCCCCTTTGCAGTCAAGCCATCCATCGCAGCAAAGTTCTTGTATTCGATAGCGACGCAGATGTCCCAATCTTCAGGAGTGTTTTTCGTTTCCTTGAGGAAGATCTTGTAGTCCATGACAACGCCGGCCTTCTTCTGTTCTTCGACCAAGGGCTTGGTGGATTGACGAAGGCTGGTGAGGTAGGCATCCATTTGATTTGGCTTCACGCGGATCAGTTGGACGCGCCAGACTGGACCTTCGGTGTAGTGCTCCTGCGCGAACAGGGCGGGGGCCAAGAACAACAGGAAAATCGCGAGCCCATAGAGCTTCTTCATAGTGATCTCCTGAATTTAAGGTGAGTTAACGGCGGGAGGATCATACGCTCGTAATGAGGAATGGGCCAGCAAAGGAAAATCCCCACCCTACGAAAAACGCGCAGGGTGGGGCAGCCTCAGTACGTTTCGACTACGGGACTTCGATCAGTTGCATTTTGCCGTCCTTTGCGCGGTGCAGGACCATGACCTTGCCTTTGGGGTCGCGGAAGACGAAAACGTCACGGTCTTTGAAGTGGGCTTCCTTGATCGCCTCTTCCAGCGTCATGGGACGCATGGCGACAGCTTCATCGGAGCGCACCAGATGCACTTCGGTGGTTCTGGCAACCGCCGGATACTTGTGCACCATAACCGGGACCGCCGTTTTTTCGGAGAGGCCGACAACAGTCTGAATGTCTTCCTGGGTGGAGTGGCCGTTCCACTTCTTTTCTTCTTCGGTCTTGCGGGCAGAACGTTTTTTGGATTGCCAGCGGGTTTTGTACTTGATGGCCTGCTTTTCCAGGTGATCGAGGGCTTCATTCACCGCGATGGTCATGTCCTTGGCTTGCGCCAGGCCGACCAACGGTCCTTTGCGTGGCGTGATGGTGATTTCTGCTTTATGACGATGTTTCTCGACGGCCAATATAACCTTGGTCTCGAATTTGTCTCCCAGGATTTTTCTGATTTTCGTGAGGCCGGTTTCTACTTCTTTGCGGATGGCGGTGGTGACTTCGTACTGTCTTCCTGTGTACTCCACATTCATGAGCGCCCCTCCAAAATTTTGATGAGGTAGTACGGGCACTGCATTGGCAAAGCAATTGTGTAATTGGGTAATTTCGTAATTTGGTAATTGAAAGTCAAAATCGGTGCGCCTGACTTTCATTTTCCGATTACTCAATCACACAATTACCGAATCTATTTTTTGACCCGGCGCTGATGCGTGCTCGGGATGCGCATGTCTTCCCGGTATTTGGCTACCGTGCGGCGGGTTACCTGAATTCCCTGCGACTGCAGGATTCGGGTAATCTGCTCGTCGGTGAGCGGACGGCTGGGATCCTCTTCTTCGATCAGCTTTTTGACACGGCGCTTGAGGATGAGCAGCGATGTGCCACCGCCCTCGGGGCCCTGTACGCTTTCGCTGAAGAAGTATCGCAGCTCAAATACGCCTTGCGGAGTGTGGGCGTACTTGCTGGCTACTGCACGGCTCACCGTAGAAGGATGCACGCCGATCTCTTCGGCCACCTCCTTGATCATCATGGGTTTGAGTTGATCAATGCCACGCTCGAGGAAATCCTGCTGACGCGCGACGATCGAGTAGCAGACCTTTGTGATGGTTTGTTTCCGCTGCTCGATATTTTTGATGAGCTGAATGGCGCTCTTATAACGCTCTTTGACGTAGTCGCGCGTACTCTTTTCGTTGGTGCCGTCACGGGTAACAAGCTTCTTGTAAGCCGGGTTCAGGCGAAGCTGGGGCAGGTCTTCATCGTTCATGATGACCAGCCACTCGTCGCCGTGCTTGATGAAGGCGACATCCGGCTCGATCAGGCGTGCCTGAACGATGTTGTAGCGCAGACCGGGACGCGGATCGAGGGTACGAATATAGTCGAGCGCCGACTGAACGGCTTCGATGGGACGTCCGATGGCCTTTGCGATTTCTTTGAACTGACGGTTCTGGACGGCGCGCAGATGGTGGTCGACGACCGCCGTCGCGTCCTGAAGAACTTGTGCGGTTCCGTTTCCATTTTTCTGCTGCGCTAGCTGAGCCTGATGAAAGAGGAGCTGCGCCAATAGGCATTCGCGCAGGTTTCGGCATCCTACGCCCGGAGGGTCAAGCTGCTGGACGACCTGCAACGCTTCCTGCAAATCCGCAGCGTTGAACCTCGGCTGGTACAAGGATGCGACACGAGGCGGAGGCTCTGGCGCGGGCGCGACAGCAGCAGCAGCCGTGCCCGAGTTCGAAATCAGCGAAGCCTCGGAAAGAGGCGGGTTCACGTGATCGTCCGGCGATGAGGAGGTCAGCTGTTCGTACGGCGCTTCGTTTTCCGGCACGTAGGGGCCGTCGATAATTCCGGGGTGCGGAGGAAGTGGATCGAGATCGTCTGCCGGTTCTTCCACGACGTCGGAGATCCCTAGCGCCTGCGCTTCACTGACAATATTCTTGGCCGTTTCCGCGTCGGCTTCGGGTGGGGCGGGCGGAGCAATCCCTAGAAGCTCCTCCTCACTGGCGATGAGGTATCCGTCTTCGTTGAGGTTGCCCACGATCGCGTCGGCGGCTTCGCGAACTTCCGTGCGCAGGCTCAACGCTCCCAACTGCCAGGACAGATGGTCCGTCAGGTTGCCGGGCTTGGACAGGAAATTTTCGAAGGAAGGACGCTCGATGTCTTCCATTTCGCTGTGTGTCCGGTATCCAGGATCGAGATAGTCCTGGAAAAAGGATCCAAAATCGATTTCCTCGAACGGATCTTTCTTTTCGGCTGCGGTGACGGGATTTTCTTCGGTCGTCGCGGCGGCGGCGCGCTCGCGGTCCTCTTCCTTCTTACCGACTTCGTCGAGCAGCGGAACGGAGTCTTCCAGCTCTTCGAGAACCGGGTTCTCCACCATCTCGGCGTTGATCATGTCCTTCAGCTCAAGCTTGTTGAGCGCGAGGACGGACACCATCTGCACCAGGCCAGGGGTGAGTATCTGGCGCTGGGAGAGCTTAACGCTGAGCTTGTGCTGTAGCAAAACCATTCAGTTCGGCTGATTTCCCTTGAGTCAAGAACTTTTAATCAACACCTTAACCACTAAGGGCACTAAGTTTCATGAAGGAAACCTTTTATGCCTCTACACCAGCGAGAAACTCTCGCCCAGGTACACCCTTCTTACTTCGGGGTCACCCGCTAACTGATCGGGTTTGCCCTGACGGAAGATTCTACCGTCGTCGATGATGTACGCTCGGTCGGTGACCGTGAGCGTTTCCCGGACGTTGTGATCAGTGATCAAGACCCCAATGCCGCTGGCGCGCAAGTTGCTGATGATCTTCTGCAAATCCAGAACGGCGATCGGGTCAATCCCAGAAAACGGCTCGTCCAGCAAGATGAATGTGGGATTGATACAGAGGCAGCGTGCTATTTCCACGCGGCGGCGTTCCCCACCGGAAAGGGCGTACCCGCGATTCAGGCGGATGTGCTCCAAACCTAGCTCATCAATAAACTTTTCCATCTTCTCGCGACGCTCGTGCCAGGAAATAGGCTGAGCTTCCAGAACCGCGAGGATGTTCTCTTCAACTGTAAGTTTGCGGAAAACCGAAGCTTCTTGCGGGAGATAGCTGATGCCATACTGCCGTGCCCTCAGATACATGGGAACGTCAGTGATGTCCTGACCGTCATACAGCACGCGGCCAGAATCGGGCGGGATCAGGCCTACAATCGTATAAAAGGTGGTGGTCTTGCCTGCGCCGTTAGGGCCTAATAAACCAACAACTTCGCCCTGTTCGACCGTCAGGCTTACACCATTTACGACGCGTCGGCCGCGATACGATTTGCCAATTTCTACGGTGGCAAGAGTACGCATTTATCGAGCCATGCAAAGCTGCAATTATCGTGCCACTCGCGTCGTCGTTACCACAGGAGTGCTTGCTTCGCCTTCTACGAGCACCCTATCATCGCGTCTAAAGAAAGTCAACGAAACCCCGGTAATCTTGCCTTGTTCGGCATCAAAAATGCTAGGCGGACCGCCCGTCAGGACGAACTTGTCGTCGGCTGCCGTATAAACAAGGTTCTGACCTTCAGCGCGCCGTTTCGGTTGTTGGATGACCACCTTCCCCTGCGCCAGCATGTGGTCGAGTTGGCCCGGTCCGGATAGCTCCTGAACTGCGGACGTTTGACTGTGCGGAAGGAGGTAAGCGTCAAGCGTGTCGGCGGATGCGGTGAACTCCGCTCCCTTGGCCGTGACTCCGCCTTCGTAGTGGACCCGCCGTTCAGAATCCGAGTATGTCAGCTTCAGTCCCGTGATGGCGATCGAGCTCGACTGGGCGGACTTGGCTTTCTTGCCAGTTTTCCTGGAGTTGGAATCGATGGGCTTCTCTGGCTGGACCAGGATGGTTTGAACCGGTTGATCGGCTGAGCCTTGCGCCGTCAAGGATCGATGATCCCGATCAAATTGGATTGAAGGCGCCTGGATGGTGTTCGCTTCCTGCCAGAGCCTGGCTCCTCCCGAATAGATGGCGATGCCGGGATTGTTGTGAGCGGTCATGGTGGCGGCCGTAACGTGGATGGGCGAAGAGGACGCCAGCAGGGCTCCGTTTGGCAGTTCTTTCAGTTCGCTATATGTGCTCTTGACGTCGCCTTCAGCGGTCGCCTCGCCGGTTGCACGATTGATGCGAATCGTGTTCGCGGTAGTTTGCATGCCGCCGTTGGTGATTCGAGGTTCTCCGGTGAGCACGAGCATCTGGTCAGCTGGCGAATAGTGCGCCACGCTAGAGAAAGCCTGCATTCGCTTGGCGGGACCGTCGCCTTCGGAATAGACGACCTTTCCCTTCTGGGTCACAGAATCAATGCCGCCCTGCGGGAAAAATGCGGCATCGACGGAATCGCTGGTGCTGACGCGATCTGGCTGCCCGGCCGGAGTGTTCACGATCCGCGTGTCCGGTGCGCCATGAATTCCGGCCAGACGAGTAGTGCCGCCCGATTCCGAAAATTCCGCGGTGAACTTTCGGGCAGTAACTATGGTTCGATCCTCCGCCGCTTTCGCCGCCGTTCCCTGCGGCTGCGATTGCAGGATGGTGATTTGTGCTGCTCCGGCGGTCTCGGCGCTGCGCAAGATATGGCCGTGATCAACGATGAAGTTAATAGTCGGAGCGACAAGTTCGAAATCCTGCATCGCGCTTGCTTTGTCGGCGAGGCCCTGGTTGTCAGTCTTCTGGGAGAGATGCACGCCATCGACCGCGTGAATCGTTTTGACTTCGTTGTGTCCGGTGAAATCGACCAGGACGCGGCCAGCGTCGCCCAGCATCGTCTGCAAACCCGACTGCTCGATATGAACGTTGCCGCTTAGGACCGCAGTATCGAGGACATCTTCATCTTTGACGAACGAAAATTCCGCTTGGTCGGAACGGCCTCGAACTTCCTGCACCAGCTTCGCATCGTTGCGGCGGCGGGGCTTTTTGTTAGTAGCGTTCAGCCGCGTTTGAGTCGTGACATTTCCCTTAGCGAGGACACGCTCCACCTGATTTCGCGAATCGAGATAGACCGTAGCCTGATCGGCTTGCAGCGTGCCCGAATCGCTCTTCATGCGCGGATGATCGAGCATGATGGTGCGGGGCTCGTTGGTAATCAGTCCGCGGTCGGCGTCGAGGACAGCTGGTTTCGGGCCGTTAAGCTCAACGTGAACCTGGGATGAAAGGGTGAGAACGTTGGTCTTCCCTGTGTACGACACCCCGACGGCCCATCCTCTTGCTTGTGGAGTGCGCAATTCGACGCGAGAATCGGTGGAGGCGTTGCCGGAATCTTTGTTAAAGACCAGGTCGCGTGTCTTGAGGTGGATCGGGTTTTTCAACTCCTTGGGAGTCGCTTGATCCGGGCTGGCCAATCCCGCAGGATTGGCAACCAGGTCGATTTGCACGTCTCCTTTTGCGCTGACGTCGCCGGTTTTCTGGTTATATGCGAAATCATCTCCGTAGATCTGATCGAAGCGTGAAGAGTCGCGGCCGTAAAGCACGATGCTTACCTTGTGCAGCTCGGCGTTCCCGTTGATCTTGAACTCTTTTACATCGCTCGCCTGAACTGTGAACAGCGTTCGCTTCCCGTCGGACTTGGAAAATTGAAATCCGCTGGCCGTCTGCTTGATGTCGTATCCCATCTTTCCGGGGATGGATTTAAGCACGTTGGTGGCGCGGGAGCGTGCATAGAAATACATGGATATGACGACGATCGTCAGCAGCACGGCCGTCGCTGCGAGGATGCGACGCAGACGATAGACTTGGAGCGCCATCTGGGTTCAGTGTAATGCAACCGAGGTCAGAGGCCCCGATTCGTTTGGTATTCTCGGAGTCGCGTCAGCAAGCGGGCGAGAGGCCGCCCTACAACCGACGGGACGGCGGGGCTGCTCGTCGCTTAATCAATGACTGCTCAATCACCACCTTTGCTTGATTTTCGGAATTTGCGGGTCATGCGCGGGCAGAAGATCGCGCTTGACGATTTCAGCTTGCGCATCGAGGCGGACGAGCATGTCGCTATTCTCGGACCGAACGGCTGTGGCAAATCTACCCTCATCAAGACGATCACACGCGAGTGTTATCCGGTAGCGCGCGAGGAGTCATCGGTCTCGATCCTCGGCCAAGATTCGTGGGACGTCTTCAAGCTGCGTGAGGGACTTGGCATCGTTTCGAACGATTTGATGACGTCCTGTACCGGGGAAGCGAATGGGCGGGATGTCGTGCTGTCGGGATTCTTCAGCAGCACGGCGATCTATCCGAATCATTCGGTGGTCAATGCTCAAGGATTCCTGGCCGAAGCGGCGATGGCCGAGCTGAAGATTTCGCATCTAGCGGATCGTCCGGTCAGCGAGATGTCGTCGGGGGAAGCACGGCGTGTGCTGATTGCGCGCGCGCTCGTCCACAAGCCGCGAGCGCTACTGTTCGATGAACCTTGCAACTCTCTCGACCTTGCAGCGCAACAGGGTGTGCGGCAGACCATGAGCACGCTGGCTCGATCCGGAACAGCCGTCATTCTGGTAACACACGAACTCGCGGATGTGGTGCCGGAGATCCAGCGGGTCGTGCTGATGAGCCGCGGCCGAGTGGTAGCGGACGGGCCCAAGGAAGAAATCCTGCAAGTGGAACGGCTGACTTCATTGTTTGGAGTGAATGTGCAGATGGCGCGACGGGATGGGCACTACCACTTGTGGTGATCAAATCTTCAGATCGCGAAGCTCGAGTTCGAGACCTCCGAATTCGGAACGGTCGTTGTTCCCGATCGTGAAGGCGATATCTACTCGATCGCCGGCGAGGAGCGGCGCTGTTTGCAGGCGCTCCGCCATATTCCATCCGAGCGCATCGAAAGTTATTCTCGTCCTAAAATCCATCTTCGGCTCACCGGTCTCACTTCTCAAAGAATTCTTCGCACGATCGGCGACCGCCGCCTTCTCGCTACGCCGGATCACGGCGGAGTCGGGGTGACATCGTGGTGTTGCCAGAATCGCTTCCGCTGAGAGTTCCGAGGACTCGCTCGCAGCCGTCCGAGGTTGCGAACTTCTGACTTTCAACTTGACATGCTTGTCTTTGAGGATGCGTGGGGGCGCAGTGAGTTCCGCACGTGCGGCGAATATTGGTTCCGGGTTTGCCATGCCGTAGGGCTGGAGCAACTGTAGGGCTTGGAACAACTCTGGAGTCACATCGGTGAGACTGAGTTCGCCGTCCAAGTCAAGGACCGGTTCGAAATCCGCAAGGGTTAGGCGCTTGCGGGCGAACTCGTCGAGGCGCTTTCGGAGTTCTTCCACGTTCGCGGCGGGCATGGCGAATCCGCAGGCGTGGGAGTGGCCGCCGTACCGCGAGAACAGCGGCCCGCAGGATTCGACCGCGTCCAGCAGATGAAACGCTCGAATGGAACGTCCGGAGCCAAAAGCTTCATCTCCGTCTCGGGAAATCACCAGGGTAGGCCGGTTGTAGCGCTCGACGATGCGCGTTGCGGTGATGCCGATGACGCCGCGATGCCAGCCTTCACCGTCAACGACGATGCAGTAGGCGTCGCACAGCGCGGGATCGGCGGTGAAGCGATCTTCCACAGACTTGAGGATTCTGCGCTCTTCTTCCTGACGATCGGTGTTGAGCTGATCGAGTTTCGACGCGAGCTCCCTGGCTCGTACCGGATCTTTCACGCTGAAGAGTTCGATGACGTCCCGGGCGACATCCATGCGTCCGGCTGCGTTGATGCGGGGCGCAATGCGAAATCCGACTTCGCCGGATGTTGGCGGACGGTTTTCAGAAATCTGCGCCGCCTCTAACAACGCTTTTAACCCTGGATTGACGGCGCGGCGCAGTGCGTCGAGCCCCAAGGATGCGAAAACGCGATTCTCTCCGGTCAACGGAACGGCGTCGGCGATGGTGGCAATCGCAACGACTTTCATGAACGAAAGCAAGAGTTTGTTCTGGTCTTTGGAGTCCAGGCGGCGCTGCATCAACCCTTGCGCGAGTTTGAAGGCCACGCCCGCACCGCAAAGCTGCTTATACGGGTACCCACAATCTTTCTGATTCGGATTGATGACCGACAGCGCTCTGGGCACACCGTCAGCTCCGGGAAGGTGATGATCGGTGACGATGAGGTCGACGCCTAACCGATGCGCAGTTTCTGCCGGAGCGAAGGCGCGGATGCCCATATCCACGCTGACGATCAGTCGAATGCCTGCGGCGGCCGCTCGTTCGATGACATCATCGCGCATATCGTAGCCTTCGCGAATACGGTGTGGGACGTGGAAGTCAGTAGTACCTCCGCAAAGCTCGATGGCAGTCTTGAGAATGATGACGGCCATGGTGCCGTCAACGTCATAGTCTCCGTAGATCAGAATCGTTTCTTTGCGTTCGATAGCGGCCTCAAGGCGATCGATCGCAGCCCGCAGCCCCAACATTTGATCGGGAGCGTGGAGATGCGCAATCGAGGGGAGGAGAAAACGTTGTGCCGCATCTGCGTTGGCAATTCCACGGCGGACCAGCAGCGGAGCAATGATGTGGGCGGTTCGAGCGCTGGCGGTTCCGCGGAAGGCGGCATCACTCCGCAGAGTTGCAATCAATGGATCGACCAGGGACTGGTCGGTTGGCTTGGGAATCCACTGCATGGGTGATGTAGAAGTCTACTACTCGGGGATAGGATTGGCTTTTGGCTTTTGGCTTTTGGCTTTTGGCTTTTGGCTTTTGGCTTTTGGCTTTTGGCTTTTGGCTTTTGGCTTTTGGCTTTGGCGCCGGCTGGTGAATGGTGTTGCCGAGCTTCGCTCGGGGACGGACGAATGCGTCCGTCCCTACACGTTCGTCATCAATTTTCGTCGTCTTGATCGGGTTCGTCCATGGTGATGCCGCCGAACTCATCAGAGACTTCCAGGAGATGCTGATAACGCTCGTACCACTCGGTACTGACCTCACATAGGAACATCGATCCCTGATAAGCCCAGCCCAGCTGAAGATATCCAACCTTGCCGACGTGGGCGCGCAGCCAGCGCGCATCTTCTACGTCGTCGCCGTCAGTGAACTCCGAGTTCGTCAGGCGCTGTACCATTTCATCGAGCTCGGTGCGCTCTAGAGTCCAAGAATGCATGGTCAGAAAAGGAGCGCCGG
Organism: uncultured Acidobacteriota bacterium; assembly: GCA_963801895.1. Taxonomy (GTDB): domain Bacteria; phylum Acidobacteriota; class Terriglobia; order Terriglobales; family Acidobacteriaceae; genus Sulfotelmatobacter. The sequence continues at coordinate 1,069,874 of CAWDGM010000001.1, forward strand.
CGGCCTTGGCGAGCTCCACGAAATCCTTCCAGGCATCGGGATTGTCGCCGGTCTCCCACATGACACACTGAACCTCCTCGAAGTCCACGAAGCCATGAAAACGCCGCATGCCGTGGCCTTCAATGAAGGCGATCATGTCGTCTTTTACCGTGGTGAGATCGTCAGGAATGGGAGACATATTTCAAAAGCCACAAACTTTTATTGTATGCCGTTCTCGACTTGAGCGCCAACGTTGCGCTCAATGCGGCGTAGGCGCCTTCATGAGATTCGCGAACATGCGGTAGAACTTCGCGCGGTCCAGATCGAACTGGATTTCCACCTGTTGCGTCTCAGGCCGATGGGTTCCGCTGGTGGACCACGTCAATGTATTGCCGTAGCCGGCACCCCGGTCGATATCGACTCCCATGTAGCGAGTTTCGCTTTTCGTGATAATCGACGGATCAATCCAGGCGGCGGCTGCAAGTTCATCCCACATGATGTCGGCGCCCGTCGAGAACAAGGCGAACTGTGCAACGTAACGCGTCAGGGGAGTGTGGGCGGCTTCAATTTCTTTAAGTAACTCGCGCGACATGGTCGCTTTGACCGAGATATCGACAGGCGTGCAGACAATTTTCTTCCATGGCGCGCGAAGCACTATCGCGGCAGCTTCGGGATCGAACCAGAAGTTGAATTCGTGACGCGGATTGTTGAGGAATTCGGGATTGTCGGTGACAGGGCTGATACTTCCGCCCATGAAAACCAGTTCCTTCGCTAGGCCCGGAAATTCAGGATCGATCGAAATGGCCAGGGCGAGATTAGTCATCGGCCCGCCTTCGTAGATCGTCACCTCGTGCGGGTACTTGCGCACCATGCGGAGGAGAAAGTGTGCGGCGTCTTCGTCCGCAGGCTTCGTGGTCGGCCTGCCTTCCGCAAGCGTGGGGACGACGGTCATTTCATGCCACCAGCGGTCATCCCAAGCTCCTGCGTACGCAACTTTTGCGTATCGCTCTTGCCAGTGTTTGGATTCTTCGCGCGTTCGGACTAACGGCAGGCTCGCGCCGGGAACAACTGGAATGTCGGTGCGTCCGATGATTTCGAGGAGCCGCAGCGTGTGAGCGACTTCCTCGTCACGCCACTGATCGCCACTGACGACCGTGATGCCGAGAACCTCGACCTCCGGAGATTGGATCAGAAGGAGCAAAGTCTGCATGTTGCTGCCGCCGGGACCGGCGCAATCTTCGTTGATGATGACTTTACGGCGGGACTGGGCGGGACAAAAGGACGCTAGCAGCACGATGGCTATCGACAGGACCGTTGTTTTCATAGGCGACCGAGCATCTACAACTGTTGAGGGCGGGACGCCCTCAACACAGCCGGCAGGTTGCCGGCGCTAGTCTTGCATCTTCACTTCTCTTCTGTGTTTCACCCTTTCTGGCTTTTACTTTTTTGCTACGGGCCTTGTCATCAGGTCCTGATAGATCTTGTAGAACTTCTCGGCGTCGATGTCGAACTGCACATTGGCCACCCGCTCATAGGGGGGAACGGTGGCTGAGGAATCCCAAAAGAGCGTTCGGCCGTAGCCGGCGCCATGGTCGATATCGATATCCATGTAGAGTTTTTTCTGCCCTGTGATGATCGAGGGGTCGATTAGCGCAATGCCGGCGATCTCATCCCACATGTAGCCGGGAAGTGAGTATTTGTCGAGATAGTCGGTGATCGGCGTGTGCGCTTTGGCGATGGCTGCTTTCATCTCTGTCGTGTAACGAGTCTTGACCGAGATATCGATCGGGGTGATCGTCATTTTTTTCCAGGGTGCGCGCAGGACGATACGCGCTGCTTCAGGATCGAACCACCAGTTGAATTCACGCCGGGCGTCGATGGCGCCTGTGTCGATCGCTCCCTTGTCGGAGTACAGTCCTCCACCCATCAACACGAACTCCTTCGCAAGAGTCGCAACCGACGGATCGAGTTTCAGCGCCAGAGCGAAGTTTGTAAGCGGACCTCCAGCCCATAGCACGACTTCGCCCGGATATTTGTGCACCATCTGGATGATGAATTCGGCGGCCGTTCCCGGATGCGCTTCCAGATGCGGCTCTCCCTCCGGCATGGGAGGAACTACATCCGGTCCGTGATAAGGCATCTCGTAAATGATCGAGCGATTGGCCTGGAATTTATCGGTCCATGCGCCCTTGTATTCGAACTTTCCATACATCGCTTCCCATCGCTCGGATTCCTCTTTCGAATTGATCAGAGGAAATACCGCACCTTGATACACGGGAACATCAGTGCGGTTGTCGATCTCGAGCAAACGCAAGACGTGTTGTGTCTCTTCCTTGACCCACTGATCTCCGCTGACGGTGGTGATGCCGAGGACGTCAAACTTCTCGGAATTCAGGAAGACGAGAATCGCCTGCTGGTCGCTGGTTCCCGGGCCGCGGGCGTCCTGGTCGACGATGACCTTGATCTTTTGAGCGTAGGAGGAAGCGATCAAGAGAGTCGATAAAAAGAGACTAAGTGAAAGTTTCGAGCAAAGACGCACATATCCTCCGGACGGAGAGCAAAAATTCAGGGCAGACGGAGTGTACCCGGCCTGCCCCCTCAAATGATCGCGATGTCGTTAAAACATCAGTTTGAGCGCGAATTGAATGACCCGCGGATTGTTGACCGTGCCGTTGACCACGCCGAAACTTGTCGGCGCCTCGATGTCCTGCATCTGGCTGGCTCCGCCCTGCAGGTAAAACTGCGGGTGGTTCCAAATGTTGAAGAACTCAGCGCGGAAATCGAGCCGCATGCTCTCGTAAGGCAGCGGGAAATGCTTGATGAAGGAGAGATCGGTGTTTACAAAACGCGGCCCGGTCAACGGAGCTCTCTTGGAATTTCCAAGTTCGCCAGCGGCGGCCGGAGCAAAGGCGCATTGATTGAACCAGTGTTGGAGCGTGTGCACCTCGGTCGGGGCGGCGCAACCTGGATTCGCAGCAACCGGTCCGGCTTTGTTGGGATCGCCAACCTGGTCGGGACGGTTCAGATTGTTTCCGTTCCAGGAGAACGCCACACCGGAGGCATTTGTACCGTCTACCACGAAGAGCGGGAAACCGGAAGTCACGCGCTGGATGACGTCCACCTCCCAGTTCCCAGCAATGGCATTCACGGCTCCATTCCAGTTGGATCCGAATTGCTTTCCTTTTCCGAATGGCAAGTCGTAAGTCACGCTGGCGGTGAACTGATGACTTACGTTCAGCTGAGACAAGCTCCAGTCCGCGCCGCTCGTGCCCGGAAGCGGGAAATAGGTCGCGCCGGGAAATGTGCCCAACCCGTCTGGCATTCCGGAGTCATAGGTTTTGGAGTAGGTATAACCCAGCAAGGCGTAGAGTCCGCGGCGAACGCTCTTGGTTTCAGCCTTGATCTGTAACGAGTCATAATGCGCTTTGCCAACGTCGTTGCTGTTGGCGATAGTCAGGGGGAAGAGGAATGTCGGAGCTCCCCACTTCGGTGCGAACGGTCCTCCTCCAGGTGCGCAGCCCAGTGTGTAGCTGGGATTGAAGGTTGAACTCGCAGGATCGCATGCTGATGGCGAACCGACGTTCAGGTTCAATCCGTCCACGAGAATATGAGAGCTGCGTGATCCGGCATATCCGGCGGTCAGCACTAGGCCGGCCGGCAATTGGCGCTCGAGGTTCACGTTGTACTGTTGCACGCGTCCCTGCCTGAAATTGAGGTTCTGCGATTGCAAAGTTCCAGGGAAAGACTGCGGACTCGGCGGTGTGGTTATCGGAACGAGTCCCGGTTGAAGGAATATTCGAGAGTTTCCGCAGTTGATCGTAGTATTGCCGAACGGACAAACGAGTGGAATTCCCCCGGGCGTGCCAGCAAAGTTGTCGGACTCAGCGAAGTACGGTGGGTTCTCCCACAGACCCTGCGCGCCTTGGTTCCAGGAAGAGTCATGGAAGATGGCATAGCCGCCTCGGATCGCAGTTTTCTGCGAACCGAATGGTTTCCACGAAACTCCGATGCGCGGCTCTAAAGCGGTTTTGTCCATCTGAATGCCGACGCGACCATCAGACCGGACGCAGATCGTGCAGGCACCGAAGTCGGCGTTGCCAGCGACGAAGAATTTCCCGCTATTAAAATCAAAGTTTGCTTGTCGATTGTGGGCTTCGGTGAGCGGGGTGACGAGCGCCCACGCCACGCCCAAGTTCAGCGTTAGATCTGGTGTAACGCGCCAGTTGTCTTCGACAAACGGGCGAATCAGCTTCCAACGGCGGCCAGTGGTGGCGCCGAAGAAAGTCTGATCGTGAATTCCGCCGGCCAGCTGGCCAAGCAGCAAATCAGCCGTCGCATCGCCAGTCAGACCAAAGTTGATGAAGAAACCATCCTGAAAGGCATTCGTCTCCACGTTCATCTGCTGATCACGGAAGCCAATACCAACCTTGAGGTCATGTTTGCCGCGGATCATGTCGAACGAATCAGAAATCTGGAAGACGTTGGTTCCACCCTGGAAGGGGGCAAATCCGCGATCGCCCAGCGCCCAGTAGTTGTTCATCAGGGTTGAGCTGAGGCCGCAGCTGACGCAATCTTTTGTGGACTGTGTTGCGACATCGGTGGGAGCATTCGGGCATTTGCTGTTCAGGTTGGCACCGAGGATGCCGATGTTCGCCGCTTCACAGGTGCCGTTTCCGAACGACAGAATATGATTGAAGATTCGGTTATAGCCAAACGTGAACTGATTGATGTTCCGGTCGGAGAAAATGTGCGTTTCGGAGAGGGCAACGTTGCGCCCGTGGTTGGTGATGTTCTGGCTGCTGCCGAAGGCATTGGCTTCGGCGAATCCGGGTGAACCACCGGGTACAAACGAAGTTGCCTGATCGTAGCTAAAGCGAGCGAAGGCGGAATCCTTGCTTGAGAAACTATGGTCAAGCCTGACGTCGAAACTGGTTTCATCCAGCCTTCTTACGGGCACATTCGAGAAATTCGTGAGGGTTGAAGTGTTGATCACGTTAGGCTGCGGATAGAGCTTCATCATCGCGAGCCCGGAAGGATCAACACTTGGATTCACCGCCGGATCGAACATGGCCGAAGGAATCTTGTTGCAGTTCACTCCGGCCGGTTGAGCACCGGTACTGTCCGGGAGCAAGCGGATTGCCTGCGCCATCGCATTGGAACGGGCTAAAGGTGTATGGGCTATTGATGTTACCGAAATTATCAGCATTATTCGGGTTAGCCAGGCCGGTTATCGGATCCCAGCCCGGACGAGCAACGCCTAGCGGGTCGAGCGAGTAGTCGCCAGTTAACATCGCCGGCGTGGGGACAAGTCCGCTGAATGGAATGCCGTGACGCTGCCGTTTGCCCTGATAATCGACGAAGAAAAAGGTCTTATCCTTCTGAATCGCTCCGCCGAGCGCCGCGCCAAACTGATTCAGATTGAACTGCTCTCTTTTCACTGCGAAAAAACTCTTCGCGTCGAGCGAAGTGTTGCGGAAGAACTCGAATACTGAACCGTGAAGCTTATTGGTGCCCGACTTGGTCGTGATGAGCACGGTCGGACCGGCTCGCGTCCCAAATTCTGCTGAGTAGTTATACGTAAGAACTTTGAATTCCTGGATGGCGTCAATCGAAGGCAGAACTCCAATTCCACCGGCAGTCAACTCGTTGTTGTCAACACCGTCGAAGAGCCAATCCGTACTTTGGGCTCTCGATCCACCCACTGAAAGGGAGTAGGTGCCGCGCGCGGCAACTTCGCTACTCGCGCCGGAGGTAAAGAAACTGTTTGGGTTTGTTTCTTGCGTGGTGCCCGGGGTGAGAGTGGCGAGCTGAACGAAATCGCGACCGTTCAAAGGAAGCTCAGCGACCTGCTCGGAGGTGATGACTTGTCCGAGAGTGGGATTCGTAGTCTCTACGGCGACTTCGGTCGCGTTGACTTCCACACTCGTCGTAACCGACGCGGGGGAAAGCTTGAAGTCAAGCTCGCGATGCTCGTCTACCTGGAGGCGGACATCTTTCGACTCGGCGGCGCGAAAACCGGGGGCCTCTACGTGAATCGTGTAGTCGGCCACTCCGAGCAGCGGGATGAGGTAATGTCCGGAATCGTCTGTGGTGCCTTCGCGAGAAACGTTCGTGCTCTGCGCGGTGACCCTGACCTTTGCGCCGGAGACAACAGCCCCTGAATTATCTGAGACGGTTCCCGCAAAACTTCCGGTCGCTTGGCTGTACATCAACGGGCTGCACAAACCTACCAAGACACAAAGAAACAACACGGAAAGCGTCTGCTTTCTCGACATTGTTATCGAACCCCTTTCGGCGGCCCCAACCGCCCCAAAGAAAAACACTCTCCCTTACCCAGAAGGTTGAGAGTGCTTCCACTGCAGACACGGCTTATAAATTGCCGTCCCGGCTAAGTCAAGAAGTTTTCTAGTGGAAAACAGTTATGTACGAATGATTTACGCGGGGTCATCGCGAAAACGATTTTGCTGTGTGGAGGCGCGATTTGCAGCTAGCACGCTAACTACGATGACTCTCTGGGGATACTCTTCGAGAAGGTTTTGCACAGACGATGCGAAGCAAAGTTGATTGAGATCGCAAGCAGGTCGTTGCGACTAAGACTTTGCAGCCCACTCGGCGTCGAAGCGAGCACGATCGTAGAAGGATTTCTGCGTCCCCACACCTGTGGTCGATAGACCCGCATACAGATTTGCGCGACGAAGGGCCTCCTTCTCAGCCACGCCTTCGCCAAGAAAGACTGCGAAGCTGCCGATGAATGCGTCGCCCGCTCCGGTGCTATCGACACTCTTCACCTGGAAAGCTGGAACGTGTTCGGTTCCTTCGCTGCTCGAAAGGAGAGATCCGTTCGCGCCGAGGGTGATGATCACCCGACGAATGCCGCCCGACAAGAGTTTTGCGGCGCACTTCTTCGCATCGTCGATCGTTTTCACCGGCAAACCGGAAATGGTTTCCGCCTCGCTCTCATTGGGAACAAAGTAATCGAGGCCTTTGAGCACCGACATATCCACGGGTTGCGCGGGTGCTGGATTCAGGATGCATCGGATTCCGTTCTTCACTGCGAAGGCAATTGTGTAATAGACAGTCTCGACCGGGATCTCGAATTGCAGGACGATACAGTCGCACGACTTCAAAACGTCGGCAGCAGCATCGACGTCGGCGGGCTTTAGCGCGTCGTTCGCCCCTTTCACGACGAGAATCCGGTTCTGCCCGTTGGGCTCGACGAAGATCGGCGCTACGCCGCTCGACAAGCCTTCCACCTGCTTGACATGGGTCGGATCAATTCCCTGCTTGCGAAAATTCTCGATAGTTGCGGGCCCGAACAGATCGCCGCCCACGCGCGCAACCATGAATACTTCCGCTCCGCAGAGCCTGGAAGCCACGGCCTGATTGGCGCCTTTGCCGCCGAATCCCAAGTCGAACCTCTGACCGAAAATCGTTTCGCCCGGCTTTGGGAACTGGTTGGTGAAGGTTGTGAGATCGATGTTGGCGCTGCCAACTACTGCGATGCGAGGGCGTTTTGCCATGAGGAGTGCCGTAGCTCGGAAGTTGAAGGCCGAGTCTATTCAGCGTTGAGGACCGTGTCAACGGCGGTCATCAGTCTGGTGAGACTCCAGGAGGATTCTGCTATAGTTCGGTCCTTCACGTTGAGTTGGAGGAGTTATGCCCCGCAAAGTCCGCTGCGCATTGATCCAGGCGAGCAACGCGATCAGCACGGCGCGTCCCCTCGCGCAGATCAGAAAAGCGATGATCGACAAGCACATGAAGCTGATCGAGCAGGTTGCGCGCAAGAAAGCGCAGATCCTGTGCCTGCAGGAACTTTTCTACGGACCATATTTTTGTGCGGAACAAAACTCGCGCTGGTACGAATTGACAGAGCGCGTGCCCGATGGACCGACGACTCAATTGATGCAGAAGGTTGCGGCAAAGCACAAGATGGTAATCGTCGTCCCCGTCTACGAAGAGCACATGCCCGGCGTGTACTTCAACACTGCTGCGGTTATCGATGCGGACGGGCGATACCTGGGGAAATACCGCAAGCATCACATCCCGCATTGCCATCCGGGATTTTGGGAGAAGTTCTATTTCACACCGGGAGACTTGGGCTATCCGGTTTTCGAGACGAAGTATGCCCGGATCGGCGTTTACATTTGCTACGACCGACACTTTCCGGAAGGCGCGCGCATCCTGGGCTTGAACGGCGCCGAAATTGTTTTCAATCCTTCGGCAACCGTCGCGGGTCTGTCAGAGTATCTGTGGGAACTCGAGCAGCCGGCTCACGCTGTCGCGAACGGATATTTCGTTGGAGCCATCAATCGGGTTGGGACGGAGAAGCCCTGGAGTATCGGCGAATTTTACGGCAAAAGTTATTTCTGCAATCCGCGAGGAAAAATCATTGCGCAGGCAAGCCGCAACAAAGACGAAATTGTGGTTGCGGATCTCGATCTCGAAATGATTGCCGAGGTGAGAAAGGTCTGGCAGTTTTATCGCGATCGTCGACCTGAGAGTTACGGTCCTCTGACTGCACAGAGCACGAAAGCGGCAGCCGCAGATTGATGATGAACTCCGCAGACTTTCGATGACGACCCCGGATCCCGTCCACCTTCGCGCGCGCATCGAGTCCAGCCCGCTGTATAACCACGACCTCGCCCCGGCCACACCGCAGCAACGTCATTGGGGAACGTACAACTTCGCTGCCTTATGGATTTCCATGTCGGTCAACATTCTTACGTACATGTTGGCTGCGAGCCTGATTCAGGGAGGGATGAACTGGAAGCAGGCGATCGCAACGATCTTTATCGGTAACGTGATCGTGCTGGCTCCGATGCTGCTGAATTCACATCCGGGCGCGAAGTACGGAATTCCCTTTCCGGTGCTGGCGCGTGCATCGTTCGGAGTTTTGGGAGCAAATGTTGCAGCGGTGATCCGGGCACTCGTCGCCTGCGGATGGTTCGGAATCCAGGCATGGATCGGCGGCGAAGCCATCAGCACCTTGCTCGCGACGCTCGTCCCGTCGTGGAAGAATTTTCCTTACGGTGCAGCCGTTTGTTTCTTTATTTTTTGGCTGATCAACCTGGCTGTTGTCTTGAAGGGCATCGAATACATCCGGATGCTACAAGGCATAAGCGCGCCCGTGCTTCTTGGCGTGGGGTTGCTTCTGCTGGGTTGGGCGTACAAGACCGCTGGCGGATTTGGCCCGATGCTCGCGGTTCCTTCGCGATTTACAACCTTTCCAGAATTCCTCAAATTCTTGATTCCAGCATTGAATGGGACGGTCGGGTTCTGGGCCACGGTTTCGCTGAACATTCCCGACTTCACGCGCTTTGCCCGAAATCAGCGGGAACAAATCATTGGGCAAGCGCTCGCTTTGCCCACCACGATGACCTTGTATGCGTTTGTGGGAATCGTCGTCACGTCGGCAACGGTTGTGATCTACGGCACGGCGATCTGGGATCCCGTTCAACTGCTGAGCCGGTTCCATTCTCCCGTGGCAGTCGTGATTTCGCTGGTTGCGATTCTCTTAGCGACTTTGAATGTCAACATCGGAGCTAATGTCGTGTCGCCAGCGAACGATTTTTCCAATTTGTGGCCACGCGGCATCAACTTCCGAACCGGTGGAGTGATTACGTGTTTTATGGGCGTGGCAATGATGCCGTGGAAACTGTTATCGAACTACCGGACGTTCATCCTCGGATGGCTTGGAGGGTATGCCGCGTTTCTCGGTCCGGTAGCCGGCATCATGATTTGCGATTATTTTGTAATTCGTCGTCGCGTACTGCAAGTTGACGATCTCTACCTGCGCGGTGGGATCTACGAATATGCACGGGGTTTCAACTGGAATGCGGTGATCGCGCTCGTCTTGGGAGCGGCTACTGCTTTGGCTGGCTTGATGGTTCCCGCGGCTCGGATCCTCTACGACTATTCCTGGTTTGTCGGATTTTTCGTATCGTTCGTTACGTATTACCTCTTGATGCGAACGCAACGACCAGTCGCGCTCACTCCCGAGCGTGGGGTCTAGCGCGCCCTAAGAGCGAGGCGCTTTGAGGAATGGCGGCAGGACCTCGTTCTGATACGACTCCAGCGTTTGCTCTTCATCTCCAGACATCAGATAAATATTGAATTGAGTGACGCCCACTTCTTCCAGCTGTCGCAACTTCTCCTGGTGCGCCTTGGCGGTTCCGAGCAGGCAGAAGCGATCAACGACTTCGTCTGATACGAAATCCGCGTTGTCACTTTCTACCTCACAGTGATGCTTGTAATCGTAGCTCCCCCGATCCTGCACGTAGGAGGTTAGAGCCGGGGGAAGGTTCTCAGGCTTGTATTGCCGGATCAGATCCATTACGTGGTTCGAAACTAGGGCCGGGAACCAACGCACGCGCTCGCGTCCGACGTTAAGATCACTTGAGACCCAAACTGGGGCAGCCGCCATCACTTCAATTTTCCCCGGATCGCGACCCACGGAACGCGCGCCCTCCTTCACAAATCCCATGCACCACGAGATCAGCGCTGGATCAGCAAACTGCAGGATGATACCGTCGGCCACGCGTCCAGCCATGTGGAGCACTTTTGGCCCGTAGCCTGCGATCCAGACGGGCGGCGGATCTTTCGCCCACGTCAGCCTGGTGGGTTGTCCGTCATGTTCCGTTTCCTTGCCCGAAGTGAGATCGCGAAACTCCTTCACCGAAGCTTCGAGCTGCGACCAAGTCACCGGCTTCTTTCCCATAACGCGTCGCGAGCTGTCGCCGCGTCCGATGCCGAGTTCCATACGGCCGCCTGAAATCAAGTTCAGCGTTGCAAAGAGGCTTGCCGTCACGGTGAGATCGCGAGTCGCCGGATTGGTCACGCATGTCCCCAGGCGCATGCGTTGCGTATTGGCGGCCATTAACGTTAGCAGCGGGTAAGGTTCTTTCCACAAAACGTGCGAATCGAAAATCCATCCGTATTCAAACCCGGCGCTCTCAGCCTGGCGCGTGAGGCTCACAATCCTTTCGACCGAAATGTCAGGCTTCAGCGTGATACCGAATTGCATGGCTGGTCCCCTTGATTCATGACGCGAGGCGGCGAATCTGAAGAGCTAAAGGGCGGCAGTGTAGCATAGTTCTCTTCCTATTCCGGACGACGCTGGAGGTTTGAATGAGCTTCGAAACCATCATCAAGAACGGATCGATTGTGACTGCAACCGATACTTACCGAGCCGATATCGCCATTGCGAATGGGAAGGTCGCGGCAGTTGGATCGGATCTGCCGGTCGAGAACGCTTCGAAGGTGATCGATGCTGCGAACAAACTCGTGCTGCCGGGAGGCATCGACGTTCACACTCATCTTGACATGCCCTTCGGAGGAACAACCAGCGCGGACGACTTCGAGACGGGAACACGTGCGGCCGCTTTTGGCGGGACGACCACCCTCATCGATTTCGCGATTCAGTACAAGGGCCAGCAACTTCGTCAGGCATTCGATACCTGGATGAGCAAAGCAGCGAGCAAGGCCGTTAGCGACTATGCATTTCACTGCATCGTGACCGACGTCTCAAGCGGACAGCTCTCCGAGATGAATGATCTCGTGCACGAGGGCGTCACCAGTTTCAAGCTCTTCATGGCCTATCCCGGCGTATTCATGCTCGACGACGGCAGCATCTTCAAAGCATTGCAAACGACGGCGAAGAATGGCGGACTCGTCTGCATGCACGCGGAGAATGGCAGTGCGATTGACGTGATCGTGCAGCAAGCACTAGCGGAGGGGAAGAAAGCTCCGAAATATCATGCTCTGACGCGGCCAACGACCGCCGAGGCTGAGGCAACAGCTCGCGCTATCGCTCTGGCTGAGATGGCTGGAGCTCCAATTTACATCGTCCACATGAGTTGCAACGATGCCCTCGAGAAAGTGCGAGAGGCGCGCGATCGTGGACTTCCCGTGTACGCGGAGACTTGCCCGCAGTATCTCTACTTGTCGATCGAAAACTTCGATGCGCCCGGATTCGAAGGCGCGAAGTATGTATTCACTCCGCCCTTGCGCGAGAAATGGCATCAGGAAAAGCTGTGGAACGGATTGAAGCGCGACCATCTCCAGGTTGTATCAACGGATCACTGTCCATTCTGTTTCAAGGAGCAGAAAGAGATGGGCCGTGACGATTTCACGAAGATTCCGAATGGAGGACCGGGTGTCGAGCATCGGATGAGCTTGATCTACTCAGGTGGCGTTGCCGGAGGGCGATTCAGCGTGAATAGATTTGTCGAGCTAGTCTCGACGACTCCAGCAAAATTGTTTGGGCTTTATCCGCGCAAGGGAACTATCGCAGTCGGGAGTGACGCGGATCTGGTTATCTTCGATCCGAAACGCAAGCACACGATCAGCGCGAAGACACATCACATGCGCGTGGACTATTCCATGTTCGAAGGGATCGAGGTAACCGGAATGCCTGACGTAGTCTTGTCGCGCGGCTCCGTGATCGTTGACGGCGACAAATTTCTTGGTCGTCCGGGACGCGGAGAATTCTTGCGGCGTTCAACCTACACTCAAGTCAATGGATGAAGATCAGCGCAGAGCGCTGTACAGAGCATTCTTCCATCGCGCGTTGTCGATCTCCCAACAGACTTTGGCTTTGTGGCCACTATCGATTGCGGGTTGCCAGACTCCGCGATTGCGGTCGTCATCCGCAACGTTCAGGCGATCGACAACCGTCATGCCCCGCGTCAATTCGCTCGCGGTTTCGACTTCGACATAGTGATCACCCCAAGTCGTTCCAATGCTGGGATCGAGCGCCACGCACATCGCCACGGGATCCGGAAGGCAGATTCCGTCTTCTCCAGTCTGGATTTTTAATGCTTTCCGCGCATGGCTGTTGCACTCAATGGCGAAATCGGCAAGCTTGGTTCTGAACGCCAGGATGTGATCGATATCCTCTGAGCTCAGCACAGCCTGCCCACGGCACAATTGCCATCCAATGAGTTCGACAGGGAGGCCACTTCGCATGACGATGCTAGCCGCTTCCGGATCAACCCAAATGTTGTATTCGGCAGCTGGAGTGACGTTGCCCTCGCAACACGGGTTTCCGCCCATCACCACGCAACGGCTCACCTTGGCGGCAATCCCCGGATTTCTTGAAATTGCTAGTGCGACGTTGGTCAGCGGACCAAGCGTGACAAGAACAAGCCCAGGGTTCGCCTCGATGGTCTCAATGATTCCGTCGACTGCATGGGTCGGCTGACTGGAGAGTTTCGGCGCTGGATAGTTGTGATCTCCGAGTCCGTCGCGCCCATGAAACCATGTTGCGTTCTGATAAGTGCGGATCAGCGGTTTCTCTGCGCCGGAGAAAACCGGGACGTCGGCTCCGCACAGCTCGACGGTATAGAGGGCATTACGCGTGGCCTGTTTCACATTAACGTTGCCCGCGACGACTGTGATCGCGGCGACCCGCACATCAGGATTGCGCAAAGCCATGATCAGAGCGACGGCGTCGTCTGATGCGGTATCCGTATCGATCAGAAAAGTTCGAGGCACGGGCGTAAGCATAGCAAACGTCCAGAGCGTTCGCCGACTTGTGACCAACAGCAAAGAAAGTGTAGAGTTACTCGTTTTCCAAGGGAGCTTGCATGTTCACGCCGCCGAATTTGACTGTAGCGCTGTTGATGATGATTGCCAGCGCTATCTGCTGGGGTTCATGGGCTAACACGTACAAAGGCGTAAAGAATTACCGTTTCGAATTGTTTTATTGGGACTACGCGATCGGCATTTTTTTAATTTCCTTGATCTTCGCATTCACGCTGGGAAGCAGCGGGCATGACTCGTCCAGTTTCCTGAACAATGTTCAAACGGCTGATGGCTGGAACATCGTGTCCACTCTCGTGGGCGGTGCAATTTTCAATTTGGCAAACCTGCTTCTAGTAGCGGCGATCGACATGGCGGGCCTTGCCGTGGCGCTCCCGGTCTCGATTGGTATCGCTCTCGTAGTTGGAGTTGTTCTGAATTATATTTTGCAGCCGAAGGGCAACGTGCTGTTTCTCGCAGCAGGCGTGGCCTGCGCGCTGATCGCCGTAGTGCTTGACGGAAAAGCCTTCGGCAGCCTGGCTGGGGGACGCAGGGCTTCGCGCAAAAGCATCATTATCTGCATCGTTTCGGGCGTTCTGATGGGCTTATGGAGCCCGTTCACCTCCTACGGCGCTACACGCGGAAACGCGCTCACGCCATACAGTTCCGTTGTGTTCCTCACGCTAGGCGCTCTGCTGTCGTGTTTCATTTGGAATTTGTATTTCATGAAAAAGCCATTGGAAGGAGAGCCCCTCGACTTCAGCGGATTTTTCACCGCGCCAGCCTCAGGGCATTTGCTGGGCCTGCTAGGCGGAATCATTTGGGGTACTGGCACCGTATTCAACGTGGTTGCTGGCAAAGCAACAGCGTTCGCAATTTCCTACGCGATCGGGCAATCCGCCCCGATGGTCGGCGCGTTGTGGGGAGTATTGGCCTGGAAAGAGTTTGCCGGCTCCGGACCGCGCGCAAAGTTATATCTCACCTTGATGTTCGTGTTCTACGGGTTGGCAATTCTGCTGGTCGCACGCGCGAACGGCTAGCCCGCCTTCTTGCCGAAGTCGCGACGAAAGAACGTAGTTAATCATCTGAGGTTTTTTGGCGGCGCTGAAAGATTACGGGCGAAGGTTCCTCGCCCTATTTCCCCTTGATGCGGCTCACGAACAGCTGAATGAATCGTTCCGCGTCCGAAGCGACGCTCACGCGAGCATTCGCTTTCAACGGAATTATGCCGTCGATCTCGAAATGGTCCCCGTGAAGCACGTTGTTCTCGTACGATCCCATGCGGTTGGCGACGGTTTCTCCACGGGTGAATTCACCCTGGGTTTCGACATCTACGTGCATGTCCTTGAGCGTTACCAGGGTTGGGTCGATAGCAATTGCAACGGCGAGCGGATCATACATCGCCGCTCCCTCGTAACCGCTCTTCTCTGAACGCGACACGTAGTAGTCAGTGAGTTTGGCGATGAAGTCGGTTTCCGGGCCGTGGGCTTTCTGAAGCTCAGCGAGGTGTTTGCGGGTGATGAGCGTTCGCTCGCCTACATCGGATCCTAGCATCGTTACCATCCACCCAGCGTTGAAAACAATTGCGGCGGCTTCGGGGTCGTTATAAATGTTGGCTTCAGCCGCGCCGTTTACGTTACCACCGGTAATCGATCCTCCCATGATCACAATATTCTTGACCAACGGAACGATCGTGGGATCCTTCGAAACTGCGAGGGCAATATTCGTCAGCGGACCCACCGGCACCAGCGTGACTTCGTGAGGATATTTGTGGACGAGTTCGATGATGAGATCCGGGCCGAAGCGTGAATCAACTTTGCATTTAGAGGTCGGCAGCTCGACCCCGGCAAATCCGTTCGAACCGTGCCAGTATTGCGCTGTAATCAACTTCTGGTTGAGCGGGTGTTGTGCGCCGCCAGCAATGGCGAGATCGCAGCGCCCAGCAAGAGACGCGATCTTCAGCGCATTCTCTAATCCTTGGTGGCCGTCAACATTACCGGGAACCACAGTGAGCGCTTCCACCTTGAGTTCGGGTGAATTTAACGCCAGCAAAATCGCCATGGCGTCGTCAATGCCGGGGTCCGTATCGATGATGACGCGCTGCGGTGAGAGGGCGATGGCGCTTGCAGCGAATGAAAGAACAAGTGCAGGAATAACAGCACACAGCCGGACGAATTGCTTCAATGTTGGAATCCTCGATTGAATTTGAACAATGAATTCTAAAGCAACATGCCGGCGATTGAAGCCGACATCAAATTTGCCATCGTTCCAGCCAGCATGGCGCGGAAGCCGAGACGAGCCAGCTCGCCCCGCTTGTTGGGGGCCAGCGCGCCGATCCCGCCGATCTGTATTCCGATCGAACTGAGATTCGCAAAACCGCACAGAGCAAATGTAGCGATGGTGACGGAACGTGGATCGAGCAGAGTCTTCTGATCGCCGAGAATTGAGAATGCAACCAGCTCGTTCAACACCATCCTCGTACCTAGCAGATTGCCAACCAGCAAGCAGTCGTGCCGCGGAATACCGATGACCCACGCGATGGGCCAGAATAAATAGCCGAATATCTGTTCGAGACTATGCGGGAACCAGCCCACGTGGTTGTGGATTCCACCGAAGATGCCATTCGTCAGGGCAATCAGTGCGAGAAAAGAAATCAACATGGCGGCGATGTTCAGGGCAAGATGTAACCCGTCCGTGGTGCCGCGCGCAATCGCGCCGAGCAAATTTTCTTCCTTCTCCGTTTTCTCTTCGTCCGCATTCATCACGACGCGGCCAGCAGTTTTGGGTTGCTCTGTTTCAGGGACGAGCATTTTCGCCATGAGCAGCGTACCCGGAGCAGTCATGATCACAGCGCTCAGCAGATGCTTCGGATCGATGCCGAACGCGATGTAGGCTGCCATAATTCCGCCGGAAACATGCGCCATGCCGCTGGTCATCACGGTCATCAGTTCGGAGCGAGTCAGGTCCGGCAGAAATGGACGTATTGTCAGAGGCGCCTCGGTCTGCCCCATGAAAATGCTAGCGGCAACATTCAAAGACTCAGCCCCGCTGGCCCCCATCACTCTCGTCATGACCCAGGCGAAAATCCGGATGATGATCTGCATGATGCCAAAGTGATAGAGCACGGCAAAGAAAGCGGCGATGAAGATCACGGTTGGCAGAACGCCGAATGCGAAATAGCCAAGCTGCGATCCAGGCTTGGCCAGGTCGCCGAAAACGAAGTGCGATCCGGCATACGCATAGCTGAGCAACGTGGTCACGGCGTCTCCGGCCTTTTGAAATGCCGCGCGACCAGCATCAATTCGCAACACGAAAACCGCGAAGACGAATTGCAGACCCAGACCCCAAGCCACCGTCTTCAGTTTTATGGCCCGACGGTTTGAAGACAGCAGATATGCGAACGTAAGAATTGTCAGCAGCCCGAGAATACCGGTGAATCGTCCCATCAGTTTCTCTCTCCTGACTTCCCGATGACTTGGTGTACCAGTCGCCTCTGAGCCGAAGGCGGCGCATCAGATATTTCACAACTCGCCGAGATCATTTGGCGCGCCCGCTCGGCTCGATCCGCCACATTGTAATGAACGGTGGCGAGGATCTCGCCTGCGGCAACCTGGTCGCCGACCTTCTTGTGCAGAATGATCCCAACGGACGGATCGACCGAGTCTTCCTTGCGTCCGCGCCCGCCACCAAGAATCACGCACGCGGTGCCAATCTGCTCGCACTGCATCGAAGCAATGTATCCGCCTTTGTCGGCCCTAACTTCTGTGGTGTTCTTTGATTGAGGCAGCCTCTTTACATCGTCGATCACGCGCGCATCGCCGCGTTGCAGTTCTATCATTTTACGGAACTTTTCCAGCGCCTTGCCGGAAGAAATCAATTGAGCGCTCTGGCGCTTCCCTTCCTCGACTGATTTGGTGGCGCCTCCGAGTTGCAGCATCCGCCCTGCAAGCTCGAGACAGAGATCGCGCAAATCCTCAGGACCGCCGCCTTTCAAAACATCGATGACCTCGACGACCTCCAGAGCATTGCCGATCATCTTTCCCAAGGGCTGGTCCATATCAGTGATCAGCGCGACCACGTTCTTACCCATGCGCTCCCCGGTTTCGACCATCAACTCTGCCAGAAACGCTGCATCTTTTTCGGTTTTCATGAAAGCGCCGGAACCGGTCTTTACGTCGAGCACCAGTGCATCGATGCCTTCCGCCAATTTCTTGCTCATGATCGATGCGCAAATCAGGTAAGGACTCTCCACTGTGCCCGTCACATCGCGCAAAGCGTAAAGCTTGCGATCCGCCGGAGCAATCTCGGCAGTCTGGCCTATCATCGCGCAGCCGCAGACCTCGAGCACTCGACGGAATTCGGGAACCGAGAGATTGACGTTGAATCCCGGGATCGCTTCGAGTTTGTCGAGCGTGCCGCCGGTGTGGCCAAGACCACGCCCGCTGATCATGGGGACGGCGATTCCGGCAGCCGCTACCAATGGCGCAAGAACCAGAGACGTCTTGTCTCCCACTCCGCCAGTCGAATGCTTGTCGACTTTTTTCTGAGACAATGACGAGAGGTCGAGCACTTCCCCCGATCGCAACATGGCATCGGTCAGCGCGGCGGTTTCAGGACGGCTCATGCCGCGCAGAACAACGGCCATCAACCAGGCGGAGACTTGATAGTCCGGAATGTCGCCCTTTGTATAGGAGTTTACGAAGGTTTCGATCTCTTCCCGCGACAGCTCGACTCCATCTCTTTTCTTGCGAATTACGTCGATCGAACGGAATGCGTGCAGCACTGGGGCCCGCGGGCTCATTGGAGGCGAAATCCTTCAGGAAGGAGTTCGGCAATATGGGCCTGCTTCGGACCACTGGCGCCCTGGAAAAAGATGGTCGCATCCGGGCCAAATTCGTAAATTACTTGCCGACAGGCACCGCACGGAGAGCACGCCGCGCCTTGATCATTCGTCACGGCGACTGCCCGAATCTCGATCTTTGGGCCCAGTTCAGCCACGGCTGAAAAAATAGCTGTGCGCTCCGCGCAATTCGTCATTCCATACGACGCATTCTCGACGTTACAGCCGGCGAAGATCCTTCCGTTGGTCAGAAGTATGGCCGCTCCCACATGGAAGTTTGAATAAGGAGCGTGGGCATTTTTCATCACCTTGGCAGCAGTGACTTCCAGCTTCTTCCGCACAGCGTTGCTAAGGACACTTTTCTGGATCTTCACGGTCGCCATTTGAGGTGTGCAGTCCTGAGAGCAGCGAATCGGTCGCCATTGTAAACCTTTAAGCCACGTTTTCGATTTACCTTCGATGGGTACTTCGCGCGAGTGCCGGCTTACGTCTTGACTCGCCTTGTTAAAGTGCGTGCCGTACAATGCAATTCCAGTGGCTGCCGTGTTGTTTCTGACTGTCACAGGATGAAAGGCTTGAATGTCTGGCGACTACGGATACTCGAACTCAGTGCGCGGCATTGAGCACGGTGTCGAGAATTCCTCTACCTCGATCGCCCAACTCAACGGGCGCGCGCTCTTGCCCAACGCTGGTATCCCTCTGGACTTGAATTGGGTTCAGGAGGTTCGCGTCAATACCAGCGCGGTGGAACGGCGCGTTCAGTCGCAGGTAGGTCGGAGAACGGTGAAGAAGGAATGGCAGGCGGCCTGGCTCCTGCGCGCCATCACGTGCATGGACTTGACGACGCTATCCGGAGACGACACGGACGAACGCGTTCGGCGGCTGTGCGCGAAGGCGCGACAGCCGATTCAGCACGAAATCGTCGAAAAGCTCGGAATCGAAAAACTCCGAATTAAGGTGGCGGCTGCCTGCGTCTATCACACTTTTGTGGAGACTGCGCGACACGCGCTCGAAGGCAGTGGGGTACGCGTGGCCGCGGTATCCACTGGATTTCCGGCCGGTCTCTCGCCGCTCTCGGAACGGATCGCTGAGATCCGAAGTTCGGTGCAAGCGGGTGCCGATGAAATCGATGTCGTCATCACGCGGGCGCACGTGTTTGGCGCTCGCTGGCAAGCGCTTTACGATGAAATCGCTTCTTTCAAACAAGCCTGCGGCCGAGCGCACATGAAGGTCATCCTTGGCACGGGTGATCTGCTAACGTTGCGCAACGTGGCCCGCGCGAGCGTCGTTGCGATGATGGCGGGCGCGGACTTTATCAAGACCTCTACCGGAAAAGAAGCCTCAAACGCTACCCTGCCGGTGAGCCTCGTGATGGTTCGCGCTATCCGTGAGTATGCGCAGCAGACCGGCATGGCCGTTGGTTTCAAACCGGCTGGCGGAATTCGGACCGCGAAGCAATCCATCGACTGGCTCGCACTGATCAAAGAAGAATTAGGGGAGTCGTGGATGCGAGCCGAGATGTTTCGCTTTGGCGCAAGCGGATTGCTGGGCGACATCGACAGGCAGTTAGATCATTACGTCACGGGCCGGTACTCTGCGGAGTATCGTCACCCGATTGCCTAGGATAAATTTTCGCTACATCAAGGAACGAGCTATCGCCGCATGAGCATCGCAGAAAAATTTGCCACCATGGAGTACGGCCCGGCTCCCGAGGATCCGAAGGAAGCAGTAGCGTGGCTGGAACGCCATGGTCGCCGTTTCGGATTCTTTATCGACGGCGGGTGGAAGGCTCCTGTCGCCGGTGAATATTTCGACACACTCGATCCCTCGACGGGCGAGAAACTGGCCAGCATCGCCCAAGGCGGTCAATCGGATATCGACGACGCCGTTCGTGCAGCCCGCAAAGCGTCATCGACATGGCGCGCGCTAACCTCCCATAAACGAGCTCGTTATCTCTACGCTCTCGCGCGGCTTGTACAAAAACACTCGCGACTGCTCGCCGTACTTGAGACCATGGACAACGGCAAGCCCATTCGCGAAAGCCGCGATATCGATATTCCACTTGTCGCTCGTCATTTTTACTATCACGCGGGATGGGCTCAACTTCTCGACCAGGAATTTCCGGAGCACGAGCCTTGTGGTGTTGTGGGACAAATCATTCCCTGGAACTTTCCGCTGCTCATGCTTGCGTGGAAGATTGCTCCTGCGCTGGCTGCCGGAAACACAGTCGTGTTGAAGCCGGCAGAGTTTACACCGCTCACCGCGCTTGCCTTTTCCGAGCTTTGCCAGGAGGCTGGCCTGCCGCATGGTGTCGTAAACATCGTAACGGGAGATGGGCGAACCGGAGAGGCGCTGGTCAATCATCCGGACGTCGACAAAATCGCATTCACCGGTTCGACCGAAGTGGGCCGCGCGATTCGCGGAGCCACTGCGACCAGCCACAAGCGCCTCTCGCTCGAGTTGGGAGGAAAATCTCCGTTCATCATCTTCGAAGATGCTGATCTGGACAGCGCGGTCGAAGGGCTCGTCGACGGGATCTGGTTCAATCAGGGACAAGTCTGTTGTGCCGGATCGCGCCTCCTGATGCAGGAGAGCATCGCCGAGCCGCTCATCGCAAAGATTCGCGACCGCATGAGCACATTGCGGATCGGTTCGCCGCTGGACAAGGCTATCGATATCGGGGCCATCGTGGCTCGGGTGCAGCTCGACCGTATTCAGCGAATGGTAGCGCAGGGAGTGGCGGAAGGTGCGACTTGCTGGCAGCCTGAAATTTCGCTGCCATCCCGCGGATTTTATTTTCCTCCGACTCTTCTGAGCAATGTACATCCGACATCGATTGTGGCGCAGCAGGAGATTTTTGGCCCCGTTCTCGCTGCTATGACCTTCCGAACTCCGAGGGAAGCAGTAGAGCTCGCCAACAATACGGTGTATGGATTAGCGTCCTGCGTATGGAGCGAGAACATAAACGTCGCGCTTCACGTAGCCGCGCAAATCAAAGCCGGCGTGGTCTGGGTCAACTGCGCAAACTTGTTCGACGCATCCTGCGGCTTCGGCGGATATCGCGAGAGCGGATATGGACGTGAAGGCGGAAGAGAAGGCTTGCTCGAATACATGGAGCCGAAGTGGCTATGCCGGGCTCCCAAAGTGGATGCATCAACTGTTCGCGCCACGCCTTCACAGGACAACGACAACGAGATCACCAGTTCAGAGATTGATCGAACTGTGAAGCTCTACATCGGCGGCAAGCAGGTTCGTCCCGACTCTGGCTACAGTATGGAAGTACGATCCGGCGATGGGCATCTGCTAGGCGAAGCGCCTCTCGGCAATCGTAAGGACATTCGCAATGCCGTGGAAGCGGCGCACAAAGCGGCTGCTTGGTCAAAGGCGACTGCCCACAATCGCGCGCAAGTTCTTTACTATTGTGCGGAGAACCTTTCCCAGCGCCGAAATGAAGTCGTCACTCACCTGACATCAGTAGCAGGAGAATCAAACGCTGCGAAAGAAGTCGACCGGAGCATCGAACGGATATTTTCGTATGCGGCATGGACGGACAAGTTTGATGGAGCAGTGCATAATCCCCCGTTTCGAAATATTGCCATCGCGATGAATGAGCCGATTGGAGCGGTCGGAGTCATTTGCCCCAGCGACTCGCCTTTGCTCGGATTCTTGTCGCTGGTGCTCCCGTTGCTGGCGATGGGCAATACGGTGGTTGCAGTTCCATCAGAGAAGTATCCTCTTATCGCGGGAGATCTCTATCAGCTATTCGATACCAGCGATCTTCCGGGCGGCGCCATCAATATCGTGACGGGCTATGTTTCGCAGTTGCTCAAGACGCTGGCGGAACATGACGACGTGGCTGCGATCTGGTGTTACGGGGACGACGCCACTGTTACCTCGGCGAAAGCCATGTCCGTCGGAAATCTGAAGCAAGTGTGGACCAACGAGGGTCACACAATCGACTGGTTCGATTCAAAGGTCGCGGAGGGACGCTGGTTTCTCGAGCATGCCACCCAGGTCAAGAATATCTGGGTACCTTACGGCGAATAGGTGTATTCATTTCCGACCAGGCTTCACTGTCATCTGCACACATTTTGGTTCAAACGTTTGACGGCCGGACAGACATTGCTTTTGTTCACTCCCGGCGCTAGCATACCCGCAAGTCGTCATTTCGCCCGGCATCATTCTCTCTTGTAAGTCCAAGTTGACCGAGGAGGAACTATGGGCATTGCAGTGTCTCCGCAAATCCATCCGCAGGTTGCGGAGTTCATCGACAAACCGCGAAAGATGTTAATCAACGGACGATGGGTAAATGCCGCGTCCGGAAAAACTTTCCCAACTTACAATCCCGCTACCGGCGAAGTGCTGGCACAAGTCGCCGAGGGCGATCGCGAAGATATCGACCAGGCAGTGAAGGCCGCGCGCAATGCTTTCGACGATGGTCCATGGCGTCGCTTGACCGCGTCCGAACGCGGACGATTGATTTGGAAATTGGCCGATCTGCTGGAACAGCACACCGAGGAGTTTGCCTATCTCGAGAGTCTCGACAATGGTAAGCCCTCTGACCGTTGCCAAGGCGGCGGACGTCCCGCTCGCCGTCGATCTGTTCCGCTACATGGCAGGATGGACCACGAAGCTTGAGGGCAACACAATTCCGCTGTCGGTACCCTACACGCCGGGAGCCAAGTATCTGGCCTACACGCTACGCGAGCCGGTGGGAGTGGTTGGGCAAATCATCCCGTGGAATTTTCCGCTGCTCATGGCGGCGTGGAAGTTGGGTCCGGCGCTCGCGACGGGCTGCACGGTAGTGCTAAAGCCCGCGGAACAGACTCCGCTCTCCGCGCTGCGTCTCGGCGAATTGATCATGGAGGCCGGCATCCCGGAAGGAGTTGTCAATATTGTTCCGGGATACGGTGAGACCGCGGGCGGGGCGCTGGCCGCTCATTCGGATGTCGACAAGGTCGCCTTCACCGGTTCTACCGAAGTCGGCAAGCTGATTGTCCACGCTGCCGCTGGCAATTTGAAAAAGGTGTCACTTGAACTCGGCGGCAAGTCTCCCAATGTCGTATTCAAAGACGCCGATATGGCTACGGCTATTCCCGGTTCCGCGAGTGCGATCTTCTTCAATCACGGTCAGTGCTGCTGCGCTGGTTCACGCCTGTATGTTGAGAAGTCGGTTTATGACCAGGTGGTTGAAGGCGTAGCTGCGCACGCGAAGAAAATCAAGGTTGGACCCGGGCTCGAACCGGACACGCAGATGGGACCGCTCGTTTCAGAAGAACAACTGAACAGGGTATGCGGATATCTCGAGGCTGGGCTCGCCGAAGGCGCGAAAGCGGTGGTCGGCGGACGAAAGGCCGGCGATCGCGGATATTTCGTCGAACCGACGGTTCTGGTCGACACGCAGGAAAACATGAAAGTTGTGCAGGAAGAAATCTTCGGACCCGTGGTGGCGGCAATGCCGTTCACGGATCCGGAAGAAATTATCCCGCGCGCCAACAACAGCGATTACGGGTTGGCTGCAGCTGTGTGGACTCGCGACATCAGCAAGGCGCATCGCATGGCCGAACTGATGCGAGCCGGAACCGTCTGGATCAACTGCTACAACATCTTCGACGCAGCCATGCCTTTCGGCGGATACAAGCAATCAGGCTGGGGACGCGAGATGGGTCACGACGCGCTCAATCTCTACACCCAGACGAAGGCAGTCTGCACGCGTCTCGGTTAGGTCGAGGGAACAAAACTGATCACTAAAACAAAGGGCGGTGGAAATATCCACCGCCCTCACTTTCTTATCGACATTCGAACTATTTTTCCATCAGCAAAACTTTCTCGGCGTCGTCGATTTCCTGGAGTTTGACTTCGATTACTTCGGTGGCCGTAGTCTGCACAAGGCGGCCCACGTAGGTTGCCTCCACCGGAATTTCCCGATGTCCACGATCGATCAGCACACACAATTGAACGCGCCGGGGACGTCCGTGTTCAAACAGAGCGTCGAGAGCGGCACGCGTCGTGCGCCCGGTAAACAGAACATCATCGACCAGGACGATGTTCTTGTCTTCGATTTCGAATCCAATCTCTTTTTGTTGGACAACGGGCTTCGGACCCAACGTGGACAGGTCATCGCGGTAAAAAGTTATATCCAAGGTGCCGACGGGAACTTTCGCATTTTCAATGCGCGTAATGATTTTGCCCAGACGTTCGGCGATAGGAACGCCACGTCTACGAATCCCGACTAGGCCCAATCCGGCGACTCCGCCATTTTTTTCCACGATCTCGTAAGCAAGTCGCACGAGAGTACGCTCGATCTCCGATGCAGACATCAATTGTGCCTTTTGTTTGAGGCCAGTTTTTCGGGAAGAGGTTTTTGAATTCATTAATGATCATGCCTCGTGGGCTGGGAGCCGGCTACTCAATGTATTCAACCGAGACTTCACAGGTCAAGCCGCGCAAGATGAGCATGCGGCACATGAGAAGTCAGTTCTTGGATTACGCTGGCTCTTTGAGTGCGGCTTCGAAATGCTGCGCAAATCGGTATACGTCACGGTAACTGTTGTAAAGCGGTATGGGCGCCGCTCGAAATATGTTGGGCTCCCGCCAATCGGCGATGACCCCTTGTTCGATCAGTCGGCTACACAAGGCCCGGCCATGATTCCGCAACCGGATCGAGAGT
Source organism: uncultured Acidobacteriota bacterium (assembly GCA_963801895.1). Taxonomy (GTDB): domain Bacteria; phylum Acidobacteriota; class Terriglobia; order Terriglobales; family Acidobacteriaceae; genus Sulfotelmatobacter. The sequence continues at coordinate 1,094,884 of CAWDGM010000001.1, forward strand.
TGAGCTCCCCTTCGATGTTGTTCTTTGGGAGTACAGACCTCAAAAGCTGTGGATTTGATTTGATGAAGAAGAAATTCAAGATAGGAAGTGATGGAGACGCTCTTCTTCCGAAGCTCGCCCATCCCAGCTTCCGAAAAGATCTCCATCGAAGCGCGCAATGGCGCTAGGGCCATGATCGGAGGATTGCTCAATTGCCAGCCTTCGGCCCCGGGCATCGGCTGAAAATCTGGCTCCATTCGAAATCGCACTCGCTCATCGTGCCCCCACCAACCGGTGAAACGGGGCAGCCCCTGTGCCTGCGAATGCCGTTCGTGCACGAAACAGCCGCCAACGCATCCGGGACCGCCGTTCAGATACTTGTAGCTGCACCAAACTGCGAAATCCGGATCCCAATCGTGCAACTTCAACGGAATATTTCCTGCCGCATGCGCAAGATCAAAGGCGACAATACAGCCTTTGCGATGACCGGCGCGAGTGATTCCAGCCATGTCGAAAACCTGGCCAGTCGCGTAATTAACTCCTCCGAGCAGGATCAGAGCGATGGATTTTCCCTCGCGCTCTATAAGCGACTCAATGTCTTCATCGCGGATACAGGTCTCATTCTGACGAGGAGTCAACTCGATAAGCGACGATGAGGGGTCAAGCCCATGAAAACGAATCTGCGATTTAACCGCGTATTGATCTGAGGGAAACGCGCCTGCCTCGATCACGATTTTGTGCCTATCGGCACGCGGACGATAGAACGAAGTCATCATCAAGTGCAGATTCACTGTGAGTGAATTCATTACGACGACTTCCGAAGCCTTGGCACCGACAAGCGTAGCGGTCTGCTCGGTCAGCAGCCGGTGATATGGCATCCACGGATTCTTCGCATGGAAGTGCCCTTCGACGCCGAGGTCGGCCCAATCGAGCAACTCCTGATCGATGTAAGCGCGCGCTGTCTTCGGCTGCAGGCCTAGCGAGTGGCCGCTCAGATAGATGCATTCGTTGCCGTCTTTTTTTTTGGGAATGCAAAACAGTTCGCGATAGCGTGCAAGCGGGTCGCGAGCATCCATCTCAGCCGCGAATTCTTCACCTGTGCGAAAAATGGAAGCGCTCACATGATCTCCAGTGGAGTCAGTTCACCCCGCACGAGACGGTCGGCTTTGTTCCAGTCAAGATCGTCGATACGCTCCACACCATCGCAAAGCTCGTTCAACATGCGATCCTGCACTTGCCCGCGGCGCAGCGCCGTAGAATACGGCACGCGATGGAATGTCACCATCGCGTATTTCGGCACAAACACCTTCGGATACTTTGCTTCCAGTGCAAGTTCCACTTTTTTTCGGAAAAGAAAGCGCGGGTCGCCCACGCGATCTCTCATCTCCCCGAAGTTTTCCACTGCCAAATCCGCGATCGCGTCGGTATTTTCTTTGCGGGCACGCTCGAACTCGATGAACACCTTGTCCCAATCAGAACCGTACCGGTCGAGCAGCTCCAGCAAGATCGAACAATCTTCAAACCCGCAATTGATCCCCTGGCCAAAAAATGGAACGATTGCGTGGGCAGAGTCGCCGAGTAACAGGGCGCGGCCATCCGCCTGCCACGGAGAGCATTTGATCGTCACCATCGAACCCGTGGGATTCGCAAAGAAGTTTTCTGCAAGGTCGGGCATGAGATTCGCTGCATCGGGAAACCGCGCGCGGAAGAAGTCCCTCACCGCGTCTCCGGTGGTCAGGAGCTCGAAACTATCGGCCCCCTCGAACGGAAGAAAAAGAATGCATGCAAAGGTTCCGTCCACGTTTGGCAACGCGATCAACATGTAATTTCCACGCGGCCAAATGTGCAGCGCATTGACTTCGAGCACGTGTTTCCCTGCATGATCGGCGGGAATCGTAAGTTCTTTGTAACCGTAATCAAGGTACTGCTGGGAGAAGTTAAAGCGATTGCGCTTTAACATCTCTCCGCGGATCGCCGACGCGGATCCATCACAGCCGATCACAACCGTGGTTTCTACCGAACGTTCTTTGCCATTCTCCTCGTCATGCAAACGAAGTATTCCTGTTTTTAGGTTCATTCCCACACACCGCTCCTGGAAATGAATCGAGACGCCGTTGGCCTCTGCCGCATTCATCAGAGCAATACTCAAATCGGCGCGAGAAATGGAATCGATCACCTCAGAATCGTCTTTGCCGTAACGCTGGAAGGTCAGTTCCGATGTGACAGAGTGCATCATCCTTCCCTTCATCGGGATGATGATCTTCTGCATCTCGTCCCACAAGTTCGCCTGCCGCAATGCATGGATACCGCGAGTAGACAATGCGAGATTGATCGATCTTCCCGCGCTCATGACCACCTTTCGCATGTCGGGGCGCCTCTCGTAGATGTCGACCTTGAAACCGCGCTTCACCAATTCGAGGCCAAGAAGTGGACCATTCAGCCCGGCGCCAACCAGTGTGATCTTTTCAGTGTTAGGCATAATGACGGGAACTAGAAGAAGTTGGTCACAGGGTAATTACTCGGTCAGCAGCGTCCGGGCTTCCCAAAGCTCTGGGAAAAACTTCTTGTCAAGAGTGAGTTTCAGATAAGAAGATCCCGCACTTCCTCCGGTGCCCATTCGAACTCCGATGACGCGTTCGACAAGTTGCACATGCCGAAGTCTCCAGCTCACGACCAGTTCGTCGAATTCCGTGAGGCGCTCACACACGTCGATCCAATGGCGATTTTGATGTTCGTCGCGATAGAGAGCAAGGACAGCGCGCGCACGCGCCCCGAAGCGTTCCTGCTCGGTCGCACTCTGGTCGACATTCAGCTTGCCAATACCTTGAAGGGCTCCGAAGAAGGCGTCGTGCAGCGAAGGTTCACGGAGCCTGCGCTCCAGTTGTGCGTACGCTTCTGGAGTTGGCTTGTGATAGCGGAGCATCTTCTGGTCCTTGAGTCCGCAAAGGAACTCCAGTTCGCGGAACTGTTCCGATTGGAATCCGCTGGCCGGTTCCAGCTTGCCCCGGAATGCAAGGAAGTGCGTCGGCAACATGGTTTCGAGGATTGTGAATTGCTCGATCAGTACGCGAGTTATCTCTGTGCAACGCCGAAGCAACCGCGCAGCCTCGTAGACCTCGTCTTGTGATTGAGCGTTGCGTCCGGCAGCCAGAAGATTCGCCACTACTGCATCCAGATCGTGGAGCAGTTCTTTAAACCATAGTTCGTAGGTTTGATGAACGATGATGAAGAGTAGCTCATCATGATGTTCAGGCTTCGATTGCGGATGCTGCAACTCAAGCAGCTCGGGCACTTTCAAATAGGAACTATAGGTCAGTTGATCTTCATGAGGAACGATTGGTCCGGACGCTACGGCCTCGGTCTTTTCGACCGCGGACGAAGTTGATGGTTCGAGGCGCAAGAAAACCGCAGCATTGTCGCCCAATAATTTTTGCTTTGCTGTCTGAGGCAACTGGCTGGTTCGGATCAGGGATCCGATATTGTGCTCTCCCAGCGGAAATGGGTAGTCGGAGCCGAGCAACACTCGATCCTCTGACATGGTTTCTACGAGGAATTGCAACGCGCTCTGACTGAAAACGGCCGAATCCACGAAAAACCGATTCAAATATTTACCTGGCGCCAGATTGCAATACCCGTGCGCCACTGGATGGTGCTGCCAGGCATTTTCCAGACGGCCCAAGAGAAAAGCGAAGCTTCCGCCGCCATGGGCAAAACAGATGCGCAACGTTTCGGGAAGTTTGTCGAAGGCGCCGCTCAAAATCATTGCGACAATCCCCAGTTGCGTTTCCGCAGGCATACCGACTGTCCACGGCATCATGTAGTTCGGCATGCGCGACTGGCCCAGCATGTCCCAGGGATGAACTAGCACAGCGGCGCCTTCGTCGGCGCAGTGATGCAAAAACGCCATGATCCCAGGATCATCCAGATTCTTCTCGCCGACGTGATTGCCGATCTGTACGCCTACATGCCCCGCGCGCATGCAGCGACTCACCTCTTTGCATGCAGAGTCAATGTCCTGCAGAGGGACCTGGCACAGCGATTTCAATCTGCCTTTCCCTTGCGCACACAATTCGAGGGCGGCGTCGTTGAACACGCGAGCGCAATCGAGAGCGTGCTCCACCGGACGTTCATAGGCGAACAGTACAGGCGTGGCGGAGATGACCTGCAGATCGATGTGATCTCGATCCATTTCCTGCAGACGTACTTCAGGGTCCCAGCACGCGGAGTAAATGTGCCGGAAGAAACGGTCCCCTACCATGATGTCGGCCTTGCCCGGTTCGGTGTGCTTGATCCATGGCCAGTTCGGCGTGCCGTAGCGCGCTGCCAAGTCAGGCCAGGCACTAGGGAAAAAGTGATTGTGAATGTCGATGACAGGCATCTTTACTGTTTGCCAGGGTGGATGGCGCCGCAGTTCTTGCACTTGCGCAGGCTCTCGTTACCGTAAAACTGCTCGAACAACGGGGGCAGGTCGCGGACAATACTTTTCAGCTTGACCTCGGCTCGGTGCAGAAGTTGATGGCAATTCTGACAGTACCACTCGAACCCGTCGAGCGCGCCCTCAGGACGCGGCATCTCAACCACCACTCCGATGCTTCCGGCCTGTCGCTGCGGGGAGTGGCGTATGTGCTTCGGCAGAAGAAAGATTTCGCCCTCCTTGATCGGAACCTCGATAGGAACCTTACCCGGCGTCTCTATCAACCGCAGGAAAATGTCGCCCTTCAGCTGATAAAAAAACTCTTCTGTCGGATCGTCGTGATAATCGCGCCGCGCATTGGGTCCGCCGACCACGGTCACCATCATTTCTCCGTCTTCCCACACCTGCGCGTTTCCGACCGGTGGCTTGAACTTTTCCTTGTTCTCTTCGATCCAGCTCTGAAAATTGAACGCTTTCAGCTGCTTGATAGACGGCATAAAGCTCCTATTTCGGTTTGTAAGCAATAGCGCGAATTTCGATCAGCAAATGCGGATGCGGCAACTGGTGCACGGCAACCGTAGTTCGCGCAGGACCATCGTGTGTGAAGAACTGTCCGTAGACTTCGTTGTATCCGGCAAAATCATTCATGCTGACTAGATACGTCGTCACTTCGACAACGTCGGTCAAGTCCGCGCCAACGGATTGCAGGATGTCCCTCACATTCCCGATCACGGCCCTTGTTTGGGCGCGAATATCGAGATGCGTAGTTCCGAATTCATCGACTTCCGCACCGGCAATGGAATTATCCGCAAGCCGGGCGCTGGTGCCGGAGACAATGAGGAAGTCGCCAGCGCGCTTGACATGCGGATATTTTCCACGTGGCGTGGCCTTGCCTTCAAGAACCTTGCTCTCGACGTTCCCCATGTTGATGCCCACCGCGCTTCGCGCTACAGGCGGATACAAACGTTGTTCAGTTCTGAATAAAAATTCAGCGAATGCAAACCGCCCTCGCGGCCAATCCCGGAAAGACCGACACCACCGAACGGCGTCCGCAGATCTCGCAAGAACCAGCAATTCACCCACGTAATTCCCACATTCATCTGCTGAGCCACCCGGTGTCCACGCTTCAAATCAGTCGTCCACACGGAAGCTGCCAGACCGTACTTCGTATCATTCCCCAGGCTGACCGCTTCTTCTTCAGAATCGAAAGGCGCGACATGACAAACCGGCCCGAAGATTTCTTCCTTAACACATCGGGCCGACTCCGCGAGACCAGTATAGATCGTGGGTTGTACGTAGAAGCCGCTATCGAGCGAATTACCAAAATGAGGAATCCCACCCCCCGTAACCACGGTAGCCCCCTCATCCTTAGCGAGCTGGTAGTACGACAGGACTTTTTCCCGATGCTGCTTCGAAATCAGAGGTCCAGTCTCCGTTGAGCTTTCGAGCGGAGAACCTAACCGCAGGCTCTCGGCTTTGTTTTTCAGCGCGGCCACAAAGCGGTCAAAGATTTTCCGCTGTACGTAAACGCGCTCGGAGCAGAGACAAACCTGGCCAGTGTTTAGAAAGGCTGCGTCAGCAATTCCATTCACGGCTTCATCAAACTCGCAATCATCGAACACGATTGCAGCATTTTTCCCGCCGAGTTCGAATGAGACCGGCTTCACCGACGCTGCCACCGTCTTCATAATCGCTGCGCCCGTTTGAGATTCACCGGTGAAGGTTACGGCGTTTACGTCTGGATGTTGCGTCAAAAACTCTCCGGCCGAGTTCGGGCCGAAGCCGTGCACAACGTTGTACACGCCGTCCGGAATCCCCGCCTGCTGCATCGCCTCGGCCAGTAACGTTGCGGTCGCGGGCGTTTCTTCCGAAGGCTTGACGACCACGGTATTGCCGCATGCCAGTGCAGGGGCAACTTTCCAAGTGAGCAATAAAAGAGGGAGATTCCACGGAGTTATAATCCCCACCACTCCAAGAGGCTTGCGGACCGCGTAGTTCAGTGCGCTCTTGCCATCCGGCGTTTCGGTCTGAAACGACTCCAGCCCCGCATTCTTGATCAAGTCAGCAAACACGCGGAAATTCGCCGCAGCACGCGGAATGTCCACTCGCGAAGCCAACGATATCGGCTTGCCCGTGTCTGCCACTTCCGCCGCAACAAGACAATCGAATCTTGCTTCGATCGCCTCAGCAACCTTGTATAAACGTGCGGCGCGATCTCTGATGGTGAGCCTGCCCCACTCTCCGCGCAACGCCTTGCGGGCAGACCGTACGGCAGCATCGACCAGATCTCCGTCTGCCTCTGTCACCTGGGCGATCATGCTGCCATCAGCCGGGTTCACGTCGGCAAACTCGCGACTGCCGCGCACAGACTTTCCATCAATGTAGTTTTGGATTACCTTCACTTGGCGTGAACCCCGCGGCATCCTAACAGCCTGCACTCCACGAAGCAACGTGCCCTAGCTGCTTCGTTCTCGCAAATATCGCAGCAAAGCATCGTTCCATCTGGGCATTTCTATACCGTATTTTCTCAAGCTTGTTGGCGAAAGAACAGAATAGGCTGGACGCGGCGCCGGACGAGCCATCTTCTCACTGCTCACCGGTCTCACCTCAGTCGCAGATCCGGCACCCTTCACGATTTCGCGCGCGAATTCGAACCAGGAGCAGTAGCCGGCGTTCGTAAGGTGCACAATTCCGGTAGCGTCCTTTCTGCACAACTCAACAATGGCCCGCGCCAGATCGATGACGTAGGTGGGCGATCCGCGCTGATCACTGACGACATCAAGTGCTGGCCGTGTCGCGGCCAATTTCAGAATCGTATCGGGAAAGCACTTGCCGCCGGTTCCAAACAGCCAGGATGTTCGCGCAACGCAGCATGAAGGAAGGATTTCCAGCAGTTGCACCTCGGCCTCTGCCTTGGATCGCCCGTAGACGCTTTGCGGATTTCGCGCCTCATGAATTTCGTAGGGCGAGGTATGCTTTCCGTCGAAAACATAATCCGAGCTAAGAAACAGAAGCTTCGAGCCGACCGCCTTCGCGCTCTTCGCAACATTGACCGCACCATCGCGATTCACCGCGAACGCAAGATCCCGGTTACTCTCGCAGCCATCGACATCCGTGTACGCCGCCGCTAGAACAATCCAGTCAGGACGAATTTCGTCCGTTACTTTTCGCACTCGTTCCAGGTCGCGAATGTCGACGTCGCGCGAACTAAAGCCTACGACGTCATCGCCAGCCCACTCGCGCAACAGCGCCTTCCCCAAAAGGCCGGTGGCGCCGAGGATCATTACTTTCATGGTTTCGAAGATCCGGAATTAGTCGAAGGTTTCGGCATCGCGCAAAACGACTCCGCGCTGATCTTTTGCGGAGACGACAGGATCGCCGTCCAGATCCCAATCAATCTTCAACTCGGGATCGTTCCAGGCGAGCGTCCGCTCGAATTCTGGCGCGTAGTAGTCGGTAGCCTTATACAGAACGTGTGCGGTTTCAGAAATGACGCGGAATCCATGGGCAAAGCCAGCGGGAATCCACATCATTCGCTTGTTTTCCCCGGAGAGCCGCGCGGCTTCTGACTTGCCGAATGTTGGAGAACTTCGGCGCAGATCCACGGCTACATCCAGAATCTCCCCATCTGCAACGCGCACCAGCTTTCCCTGTGCATGCTGAATCTGGTAGTGCAGTCCGCGCAGAACATTTCGGGTGGAAAACGAATGGTTGTCCTGCACAAACCGTTCTCGGATTCCCAGTTCCGCAAATACTTTCTCACTGTAGCTCTCCAGAAAGAATCCTCGTTGATCGCCAAAAACGCGTGGTTCGAGGATCAACACGCCCGGCAAGGATGTCGGAATTTTCTTTATCGCGTCCATAACGGACGGCATCGTGGCCGTCATTAAAATACCCTCTCTCGCAATAATTGCAGCAGGTACGTGCCGTAGCTGCTGTTTTTCATCGAACTGCCAATCTTCTCAACCTGCTCGGCCGTGATGTAGCCCGATCTGTAAGCGATCTCCTCGGGACAAGCCACCATCAAGCCCTGCCGTTTTTCAATTGCCTGAATGTATAGGGCTGCGTCCATTAACGATTCGTGCGTGCCTGTGTCCAGCCAAGCCATACCACGCCCCATCACCACAACTTCCAACTGCCCCTTTTTGAGATAGGCCTGATTCACATCGGTAATCTCAAGTTCGCCGCGTGGGCTAGGCTTAAGCGACTTCGTGATCTCCACGACTTGTTTGTCGTAAAAATATAACCCGGTTACTGCGTAACGCGATTTCGGTTGTTTGGGTTTTTCTTCAATGCTGAGAGCGCGTCCGTTTGCATCGAACTCAACAACGCCGTAACGTTCTGGATCATGCACGGGATAGGCGAAAACCCTTGCCCCTTGTGAATTCTCGGCCGATACCCGCAGATCTTTGGCTAGGTCGTGTCCGTAGAAGATATTGTCTCCGAGCACCAGTGCGCACGGATTGCCGCCAATAAACTCCTCACCCAGCAAAAAAGCCTGCGCGATTCCCTCCGGCTTCGGCTGCGCGCGGTAGTTCAGCTGTATTCCGTATTGACTGCCATCGCGCAGCAACGCCTGAAACTTAGGTAGATCGTCGGGCGTCGAAATGATCAGGATGTCGCGAATTCCCGCCAGCATCAGAGTGCAGAGCGGGTAATAAATCATGGGTTTGTTGTAAACAGGTAGGAGACTTTTGCCCATGGCCTGCGTCACGGGATAGAGACGCGTGCCTGATCCGCCTGCCAGGACTATGCCTTTGTATTGCGTTCCGTCTTTCATGATTTGGTGGAGCCCTGCGCTGTCTCAGTTGACCCAGAATAATGTGTCGCGATCCACTGACGATAGCTCCCACTCGTCACATCGCGTACCCAGGACTCGTTCTCGAGATACCAGCGGACAGTCTTGCGAAGTCCGGTTTCAAACGTCTCCTTGGGTTTCCATCCCAACTCACGTTCAATCTTGCGTGCGTCGATGGCATATCGCCTGTCGTGTCCCGGACGATCTTTCACGTACGTAATCAGTTCGCGGCGTGATCCGCCCGAACGCGGCGACATTTCGTCCACCAGGTCGCAAACAGTCTGCACGATTTCAATATTCGGTTTTTCGTTCCACCCGCCTATGTTGTACGTCTCGCCCGACTTTCCGCATCGCAACACATTCGAAATCGCGTCGCAATGATCCTCGACGTAAAGCCAGTCGCGGACGTTTTTTCCGTCTCCGTAAACTGGCAGTGGCTTTGCTTCTTTTGCATTAAGAATCATCAGCGGAATCAGCTTCTCGGGAAACTGAAACCGTCCGTAGTTATTCGAACAATTCGTGGTAAGCACGGGCAAACCATAAGTGTGGTGATAGGCACGAACCAGATGGTCGGAAGCGGCCTTCGACGCGGCATAGGGACTGTTCGGAGCGTACGGCGTCTGCTCACTGAATTGAGCATCCTGCGGACCGAGCGAGCCGTACACCTCGTCCGTGGAAATATGAAGAAAACGGAAGTTCTCGCGATCCCCCTGAGGAAGCTGGGACCAGTAAGCTCGCACTGCTTCCAGGAGCGCGAACGTCCCATTGATATTTGTGTTGATGAAAGCCTCCGGTCCGCGAATGGAGCGATCCACATGGCTTTCGGCCGCGAAATGGACGATGGCTCGCGGTTGATATTTCGCGAGCAGACTCTGCACCGAAGGCCCACTACATATATCGCCCTGAACGAACTCATAACGCGGATTTCCTGTGGCGCTCTCGAGGTTGCGGAGATTCCCTGCGTAAGTGAGTTTGTCTAAATTAAGAACGGAGCTTTTTCCATCCTGCAGCTGTTGCAGGATGAAATTGGAGCCGATGAATCCGGCGCCGCCAGTAACCAGCAATTGATCACGCATGCAGAAGGCGCTCTGCAATCGGGCGTCAGTCTAGCCCCGAAAAGAGCGAGCCACTGATTGTAATAAATAAAGAGCGGGCTTGGTGGCGTGTCAGGCCGGCGTGACGAAATAAATCTGGAGACGATTTCCGGAGGCGGGTCTGCACTTTTGCACAAGTCGCGAAAGTCGAACTTTTGACCTTAGCCGCCGAGTTGGGAAGAGAAAGGTTGAATGAACTTGCACACAGGCAAGTGCAGACTATTGCATGTTCGTAGCCGGCTGCTCTCGCTAACCCGCGATGCGTGCCGCAAGTTCAGACTCCTCGCTCGCCTCTGCGTTTACGGTGACCTTCGTTGAGATCGGTCCTTCTAGCGGGAGCCCTAGTATCTCGAAGTAGTACTTCTCGATATCGGAGGCTACCTTCGACCACTGGTAGTCTCCTTCAATCCGCCTCCTCGCGGTTCTCCCCGCTCCCTCGCGCAACGAGGGATTGGGGATTAGAAGCCGTAAGCGCTCTGCCAGATCAGCCGAGTTCCCGGACTGGAACGTGAAGCCGGCGCCTTCGACCACTTCGCGGTTTTCCGGGACGTCGCTGGTTAGCACGCACAGCCCGGCTCCCATCGCGTCCAAAAGGGCAAGTGACAAGCCTTCCAAATCGGAAGGGAGAACGAAGATCATCGCGTTGGTGAGTAGTTCGTCTAGCGTGTCGCCCGAAACCCAGTCCAGCATCTTGATCTTGTCGCTCGCGTGCGTACGCAACTCCCGGCTGTAGTCGTCGCAGTAGCTCGAGGCACCGGCCATCACTAGTTTCACGTCGGTCTCAATCTGCTCGAAAGCCTCGATAAGCAGATGACATCCCTTCTCCGGCGAAAAACGACCGAGGAACAACACGTACTTACCAGGTTCCAGACCCCAATCGAATATTTTGTGCGGCACCCTTCGATCCCTCAGTACACCACCATTGGGAACGTACAAAGCTTCGGTATGATGCGTCTCAAGATAGCGTTGCTGCAGTACCTTCGATACCACCATCGTCGCGCTAGGCAGGCGTACTGACGCTACCTCGCCCAGTCGCAGAACTGTCGAGGCTACTCGTCCCCACTTCTTCCTTTGCCAATCCAGCCCCTGTACCGTGACCGCAGTCTTGCTTCCAAAAAGACGGGGAACAAAGGAAAAGAGAGCCGGACCCAGTGCGTGGAAGTGAACCAGGTCGTAACGCTGCGTGACTGCATGGATTGTGCTGAGCAGTGTATGGATCACGGTCTCCATGTGCTTTGTACGGAAAGTTGGCAGCCGTACCAGTCGCATCCCGTTATGTTGCGCCAAGTCCGGCGTGAAATAGTTCCGGCAATAGATGGTAACTTCGTGTCCCGCTTGCGCGAGACGTTTTCCAACTTCTTCGTAGTACGCTTCAATGCCGCTGTATTTGGAGATCACTCCACGGCCGCCGATGAAGGCAATTCTGAGCCGGGGCTTCCCCGTCGTCGTTGCCCTAGGCCGCATTGCGACTTTGGGCAGTCGGTCGAGGGTCGTGACTTCCAACGTACTGCGTAGCCAAGATGACCTACGCTCCCGGGGCAACGTGCTGTTTTCGATCATCCCCTCATACAAACCGAGAAGAGTCTGGTAATGACTTTCAGGAGAATAATCTTTTCGTACCAATTCCCTTCCCGCAGATCCCATCTGCTCGGCCAACTCCGAATCGGTTGAAAGCCGCCGGACCATTCGCGCCATCTTGTCGATGTCACCACATGGATAAAGAAACCCGGTTTCTCCATGGTGAACCAACTCTCGCCGCGATCCGATATCTGACGCCACCACGGCTCGACCTTGCGCGTACGATTCGAGAATCGTCTTACCGAGGGTTTCGTACGCATGGGATGGCATCACCGTAAATCGTGATTGCGCAATTAGCTCGTCGCGCTGCTTTGGTCCCACTTGTCCCACAAATTCGACGTTCGACAATCTCAAACTTCCCGCGAGTCCCTCAAGAAAACGCCTTTCAGGACCGTCGCCCGCAATCACCAGCCGCAGATTAGGCAGTTGCTTCATCGCGTGAAGAACATCGCTAACCCCTTTTTCAGGCGACAGTCTGCCGACATACAGAATCGGTCCGTCCTGTCCTCTAGCCCTCTCGACCTCTGGTAGGCGCTGGAAATGGGGCAACACCTTAAAACGGTCCCCGTTCCAGCCGTGTTCCATGAACTTCGTTCGCACAAACTTACTGGGCGCCAGGAACAGGTCCACGCACTTGTTGTAGGTGTTCAAGCCGCGATGAACATAGGCTTCCGCAACCAAGGTCGCTCGTGCACCGAGCCCCGGATAGCAACCCGGGCGAAGAGCGTGCCAGAATGCGCCGCCTTTACAGGCCTCGCAGGGTTGCCCCTGAGCCACAAGGTTGTAGCTCGGACACAAGAGCTTGAAATCGTTCAAGTGATAAAGCACTGGAACGTGCTGCCGCTTCAATTCCCACAAGATCGACGGCGACAAATGGTGATAAATATTTCGAACATGCGCCACATCAGGCCGAAAGTCACGAATCATCCCCCGGATTCTTCTCCGCGATTCTGTCGAATAGATCGCATGGGCAGCGTGCTCCACCGTTGACCAGGCTCCCGATGGCGCTTTGAAATCGATGGCCGGAACGAAATGCTGGTCGTAGGGGGTGCTTTCTCCGCGCTCATTTGCCATCGAGAACAGCGCGACCTCATGTCCCTCGAGAACGTAACAGGTCCATCAGTTCAAACAGGTAAACTTCGGTTCCGCTGAAGGGATAGTTGTATTTGTTGCAAAACAAGATTCTCATCGGGGACGTTCTCGCTTTGCGGCTCTATTCGCCGCAGAAATAGATCTCCAAACAATTTCAGGTTCTTCTGGCGGTTAAAGTTGTGCAACACCTGCACTTGGGCGGCGTGACGAACCCAGTCCAAGGTCTTCGCCACCGAGCTGTTCTTTTTGATTGCTCGCGGCTCGGCCACAGCCGAAGATTTCATTAGCAGATGAATGAAAATAAGACGATCGACAAAATCGTCGAGGGATCCTGCCTGATAAAGAAAACCCGTCTTACCTGTGATCACCAGTTCAGGAATTCCGGTGATGGCCGGCGCAAGCACAATTTTCCCGCGGGCCATCGCCTCCATCAGCACCAGCGGAATACCCTCGCTCCGACTCGTCAGCACGACCAAATCAGCACGGTCGTAGAGCGACCCCATTTGTTCGCGACGCACGTGCCCGAGCAGGGTGACGCGGTCCTCGAGGCCATACTTCCGGATCAGCACTTCCAGATGACGTCGCTCCGGCCCCTCGCCGGCAATCATGCACTCAAATCGCACGTCAAAAGATTGCAATTGCCTGCAGGCCTCGATGAGGAATGCGTGATCCTTTACGGGATGAAGTCGTCCCACCGCCAGCAACGTGAGGCTGCCCACGCGCCTCTGCGACAATTCGGTTGGAGGTTTCATGTGCTCGGGCAATTCCACTCCAAGGCGCGCCACGACCAGTTTCCGAGGATCGACGGTGGGATAGTGAGTCAGAATGAATCGACGGTTGTACTCCGAAACAGTCACGCAAAAAGCGCAGAGCTCGAGCTTCAAGTCTAGGTACGTACCGTTCAACAACAGGTCGGATCCATGCAGAGTCATGCTGAATCGCACACCTTTGAGCAGGGCAGCGGTCATCGCGATCCACGATCCGTAATATCCGTGATGCACGTGGATGTGGTCGATCCCACGATTCTCCAGACGTAGTGCGCAACATGCGCCGAGAAACGTGTGCACTGCCGCCTTCATCCGCTGTAGGACACTTTCATTTCCACCAAACAGAATTCGCTTCATCAATATCGAAATTCGCATCCACTTTCGAATGCAGAGCCACAGGGTCTGAATCGTGAGACTGAGCGACAACGACTGCACAACAAACTCCGCAGAGTTCGTGGACGGCAAATTTCCTTCACCCTGCGGCTTTCGTACACTTCCGGCGATAATTCGCACCCCTCGGCTGCGCAATTCGTCGATTTCTTCGCGGACGTAGGGCTCAACTGGCGACGGATATTCATTCGCAAGATAGGCGATCGTCAGCATCCGTGGGCGTACTCCCACCGGCGGCGTTGCGCCGCCAACATTCCTGCCATGGTGAAAAACAACCCGTTCACAAATTGGTAGCTCATGACAACAGTTGCCGCATTGATCCAATACACGCCGAGCAGAACCGGCCATAGACGATGAAAGTGGCTGTCGAGAAACCCGTCCTTCTCCTCGACAGGTACCGGGCCGCGGGCGAGACGCAGCATCTCCCACATCAACCACAGGTAAAAAGCGAGCCCAACCAGTCCGCTCTCCACCGCCAACTCCAGATATGTGTTATGTGGATACAAAACCTTCTGGCGATATCCGCTGACGTGTCGCGGCAGCTCCGACGGCATCTGGTGAAAGCCCCACCCCAGAAGCGGACGCTCCAGAAACATCTCCCAGCCCCCGGTGTAGACCGCCTCGCGATATTCGATAGGACCGCGCTCATCGAGCCTTTCGCCGATTGCCGCGGCAACGTGGTCGTAGCTCAACACAACGGCGAGTCCGAAGCCCGCTACGATCAACACCCCCACGCAGGCCCTCCGCAAGGTTCGGCTTTTTGACAACAGTATTAGGGCCAGCACCGATCCCGCGAACGAGAACCATACTGTCCGGGTCATTGTCGCGAGGATGGCGATCGGCACCGATCCAAGAACGGCAACCACCTTCACGCCGCGAAGACTCCCGCGACGATACGCATGCAACGCGAGTAACCCGAGAACATTCAAGGACACGCCATTCGCAACCGCCTGGAGGAGAGGTCCCCGAGCACGATCGGCGTGGAACCCAACACTGGCGTCGAGAATGAACCGAGGAAAGATCAAGCTTTGCGCTCCCGTGAGAAACGCGATTGCAGTGAAACTCAGGTACGCCAGAACGAGAAGGGCAAACTTTTCAAACTGACGGAAATGTCGCTCGTCGGTAAACGCTAGTCCTGCCAGATGAAATAGAGTAAAAGGCACAATGAACTTCGAAGCCAGTAAGCTCCAGCTCTCATGATCGAAACCCTGGCCCATCGCGCTCGCAACCGCGAGCCCAATCAGGCCGATCATCGGCCAAGTCGCCCTATCAGCGACGAATATGCTCTGCCTTTGCGTTACCGCCCGGGCGAGCACGCCAACGATGAGTAGCCCAAACGCAATTCGGTCGATTTCAAAGAAATGCACATCAGGTGGGCGCAACAGCATGGCCGTCAATGCACCGAGGAATAGAAGAGACGGGCTTGTTGTCAGCAGTTGCACCGGACGCAGCAGCGCCTTCATCATGCTGGCGGCGAATTGGTCTCCGAAAGCTCCCGGCGAAAGTGTTTCTGAGGAGAACTCCATCAGTCTCCACTCCCGCACAGAACCGCTCGAAACGTCCGCAACAAAATCATGAAGTCAAGGCTCAGACTCCACGTTCGGATGTACTCGCGATCCAGCTCGAGCCCGCGCCGAAAGGACGGGTCCCTCCTCGCTGTTACCTGCCATAACCCGGTAATTCCCGGCGTAACGTCCAAACGGCCGAGGTGTTCGACCTCATATCCCGCGACATCGTCGAGCGGATGCGGTCTCGGTCCCACCAAGCTCATGTCGCCTCTGACGACGTTCCAAAGCTGCGGTAGCTCATCGAGACTGTAGCGTCGAAGAATCTTGCCGAATCGTGTGATTCTTGGATCGTTCCGGACTTTGAAAAATGGGCCCGACCGTTCATTCGTTCGCCGCAAATGTTCTTTCAATTCGTCAGCATTCGCGACCATGGTTCGAAACTTGTAACAGCGGAACGACTTCCCTTTTCTTCCGGCCCGCTTCGCGATATAGAGAACTGGGCCGTGCGACTCCAGTTTGATGAGTGTCGCGATGGCAGCCAGCACCGGTGCCAGCAGCGTCAGGATCGTTGCGGCTCCCAGCACATCCATCAGTCGCTTCAGGACCAGCCGGGCCGCAGGCAGTCGCTCGGCATGGATACAGATCACGGGCATGCCCCCAAAACGTTCGATCTCGCTGTCCACCGGATCGCAGCCGAAAAGTTCGGGAACAATCTGAACGTCCAGCCGAAGCCGCCGCGCATCCTCCAGCACGCGCCGGGTCGTGTCCGCATCTTGCGGTGCGGCAAGGATTATTTCGTCAATAAATCTCACACGCGCCAAATGCGCCAGATCGGAGGTTCGCCCCAGGACCTCGTCGCTCATCGGCGCTGAGTCGTCCAAAAATCCGCATACGTTGCGTCGGGTCTCCGGGTGGTGCCTCACACAAGAGGCGATCCGGTCTCCTGTTTTCCCTGCTCCCACGATCAGCACGTTTCGCGAAGAACTGTTCCCTCTGGATATCCCGTCTCGACTGTTACCCCACGTTCTCCAGCCGTAGAGGCCGACGAAATCCAGCATTCCGGTGATGAAAAACGAAATTGCGGTGCCCCAAATCCCACCCTGTAATCCACACGCAAGGCAAAGAATCACCGTCGTCCACGACACCGACTTTCCGAGAATGAGCGCCTGGCGATTCGCCGCGACGTGCTCTGTATATAGACCTTCGCTGTACCCCAGCAGAGTGATCAGAGCGGCCTGCAGAATCGCGAACCCCACGCACGCAGCGGGATATACCTCGACAAACATCCGCTGCGACCTCGGATACAGGATTTGAATTTCTGCCAGAACACTGCCCAGCACTAGCCAACTCAGTGCGACGGCTGCCCAGTCCGCAGTCATGGATTGCAGCCACTTCAGCCCCGTACGGCCGATGAGCGGAGCAGGCACGAGTAGATGCGAGCGATAGTCGTTCAGTTCCGTGTCCCTTGCCGGAGATATCGTCTGACTCGTGACAGCGAAAGGTCTAATCGACACCGACGGCGTCCTAACCACTCTTCGGAGCGGCGGTGCTCCCCCAGGAATCAGACGAGACCAATCAACTTCTGTAGGATTCTGCGATCGAGGATTCGAAAGAAGCGTACCCACCTTGTCTCCCATTGCCGAACTGCAACTCTGAAACTCCCGCATTCGAACCGGGGCATCAGTTTCGCCGTGTCAAAGATTTTTTTACAGCCGCCGATAAATCCCTTCTGGAATTGGAAAGTCCCGGTCGCTGAGAACACTTCCAAGCAGGCGCACATTCGCGCTCTCCAACGTCTGCTTGACCTTGATAGCGGTCGCTCGGCGCGTATGCTGCGCGGAGAGAACAAGGATCATTCCGTCTGCAAACTGCGCCATCGCGGTAGCCTCATCGGACCTGCCCACGGGCGGCGCTTCCAGAATCGAATACCAGAATTCGGTGCGAATCCGGGCAAGATACGCCTGCATCGACGTATCGCCTTTGAGACCATCGTCGGCGGCGTTCAGCACCCAGAGGTTGCTGCCGCAGCGCGTCGCACTTTCGCGAAGACTCTCTGGTCTCTTTGCGTGACCTGATTCTTTGAGCTTCTCGTCGCGGTCGGAAGAGCTCCGCAATCCGCCCATCAAGACCCCGATATTTGCGGACGTCTCCCTTGCCAGACATTCCGCCACTCGCAGGCTCAGGGTCCCGACATCGACATGAGGGTCGACCGCGCTGAATACGATCTGCCGAACCGGTGGAGTCATCTTTGTCGTAAATACTTGCCGCACCAGACCACGAATTTGTTCCAGTGCAAATCTTTCGGGATCCCAACTGCTCCTGTTCGGCCTGATCGTCGCCACTTTGGGCGAACTAATTTCCCACCCGCGCCCGTTCACCAAGCCGGCGGACGAAGGTGCGTCGTGGATCACATCGTCCCTCATGCCGAGAGACTCTCCAGCGAGCGTCGGGGCAACGAAGCCAAAACCGGGATGTCCAGGCTCGCTAACACGTCCTCGGCATTGCGGAATCCCGGATCGAAATAGTCAGCAGTGAATGCTGCCCCGACTCCGGCCGATCCCGCTACCAGCGCACCGAGTGCGATGACGGTCCACGCCGATCGTAACGGCAGAGACGGAGCCACAGGCTGCTCCGCCAAAACCACATTGACGATTCCCCGTTCATCCAGTGCATCGTTCAAGCGCGCTTCTCTCTCCTTTTTCGCATAAAGCAGATAATTGTCTTCGGCTGCCTTCTTGATGCTCGTCAGATCGTCTTGCGTGATCGCGTCGGCACCAAGTCTTTCGGTCACCGACCGCAAGCGAGAGATTTGTGCACTGATTGCCGCATCCCGAGCCTGCAGGCCTTTGAGCTGCACACTCGCGCGCTCTAGCTCCGCTTTCGCCCATTCGTAGTGACTGTTCTTATCTGTTGTCTCGTCTCGAACTGGAGATTCCTTCTCCCCCAGAATTGCGGCGTTTGCTTCGGAGATTTGTTGTTCGATCTCCTGCACCAGGCGGTGACTCGGTTCGAACTTAGTGAGAAGCTGAGTCCGCTTGAACTCCAATTCGAGCAAGCTCGATTTCATCGCTTTCAGTAGTTCGGCATTATCCGCCGTGCGAAGCTGGGTAGTAGTGCGCTCGGGTAGTTGCGACATCAGGTTTTCCAGCTCATTCACTCTCTGTCGCGTTTCTGACAATTCGATCTTTGTCTGCCTCGCGTTTATATCCAGCTCGCTCAGTTTTTGCAGGGCGAGATCCCGTTGCTGCCCGGCCGCCACAACGGAATGGCTGCTGGTAAATTGCAGCAACGCTCTTTCAGAATCCTCCAGTTGCTGCTTCGACTCGTCGGTTTCTTTTTCGAAGAAACGCAAATCTCCAGTCGGACGGTGTACTGCAGTATGTTTTTCGATATATGCAGTCGCGACCGAGCGGAGGATTCTCACGCCTTCTTGCGGATCGGATGCCGCGTAGCGGATCGCAATCAGATTCGTCTTCTTAACGGGATCGACGTTGAGTCGCTGCGCCAGGCGCCTTGCCGCCCGCTCTACGCGCTGTGGGCGGCCCTCCCCGAGATGCAGAATGTGAAGCCAGTCGCGTCCCCCGGCCCCCGTCTCTTCGATCACCTTCCGCAGGACTTCATCATCGCGCAGCAACTCCACCTCGGAGTTCAATTCCTCCTCCGTGACCCCCATCCTGGTCAGATCGAGCGGTGCATTCTCACCTGCGCTGACCGGCGCTTCAGCCCGCCCCCGGCGTACAAGCACTTTCATGGTCGCCTGATATTTCGTGCCTGCAGTCGCATAGAGAACCGCCCCGAGCAACACTACGGCCGAAACGAATAGGAATGTCTTTCGCTGCCTGAAGACCACCATGGCAAGTTCCCGGAGCGTCGGGGCCGAGGGCTCTATCTGACCGCGATTTGAAAGCATGTCTCGCACGGCAGTGAGAAGCACGTCCTAGAATTGGCTGGAATTCATGTACATGCTGAGTGAAGGCTTGCTGAGGAAATGCGCAATCTTTGAGATCGCGTTTTGGGGAACAAAAATCAGGTCGCCGGGCTGTAAATGTGCGTCTTCCTGAAGTTGATTCTCCTTAAGCATCTTTTTCAGGTTGAGCAACCGCGCCTCGACAAATTCGCTGTTGACCCGACGAAAAAGAACGACCTGCGAATGTTTCGCCTGCTGCGTCAATCCTCCCGCGATCTCGATCGCTTCTAGCACGGTCGTGTCCGAACGCAGCTCGTACTTTCCGGGTTTGCCAACTTGTCCGCCTACCACAAAGAACGGATGTTCGAACTCCTTGAGGACTACCGCGACCTGCGGATCATGCAGGTATCCGCGATACGCAGCTTGGACGGCCTGACTGAATTCTTCGAGATTCAAGTCCTGCGCCTGCACCAGTCCGGCATCCTTCAACATTACGTAGCCGTCCGGCTGCACAGTCAGAGACTGGTTGAACTCCGGAGCCACGGTGAAGCTCACCTCCAGGACATCGCTCGGTCTCAGCCGGTAGAGCGGACGGTGGTTCCCTCCGAGCAAGAGGTTTCCCGTGCCATCCGCCCTGCCTGGCTTTGCGGCCGTTAAACTGCTGCCTCCTGATCCCGCTCCGGTTAAGCTGGCTTGGGAGGTCGCCGTGTCTCCACTCGCATTGTTTTTTTCACTTTGAGCGAATACGACGCCGCAACACTCCAATAAAATGATTGCTGCTGCTGTGATTAACCGAACGTTGATGAAGGGGCCCGTCATTGCCGCGTGTTCACTGGAGTGGCCGTGCACTGCGCCCTCTCACGTGAACTTAAGCGCACGCCTGCGGCCCTACAAGACGTGAGATGTACCACCTACAAAAGTGGACCGTGTTCCGCATACGGGAACCCGATGTTTCTCCTTCACTTGCCGACGCTTCACTGTGGATTGCGGTTGCGACCTTCGTTCAGGCTGGGAGCCCGCGGTAGTACCCACTAAAGTGGACTTGCATGTTCACGGCATCACACCTTCGCCAATCAAGAAATCGAGTCTCTCAGAGTTGTTCGGGAAAAGCATCGCAAATTTCGTATTCCGACGAGCAATCGAGAGGTTCACCAGTCTTTTCGCGGAGCAATCGCACTACCATCATCCTCCGACGAGCCGAACCACCGGTTCCAAATTCGGATTTCAACAAATCACCCCGTTTCCGAAATCGACCCAGAGCAGACCTGAATTTCCATTCCCGATTTGAGAGTCGTAACGGATTCTGTGATCGCATTCCTTGTTTCGTCACATTCGATCTTCCTACAATCGCCATATCGATTCGCGATCCATGATCGACACGAAACAAGCGTATGAGTCTGTCCTCCGCCACTTCAGAAGCCGTTGGTGTTCTTGTCGCCGATTCCAATCGCATGCAAGCGCAATTGCTCAGTACCGCGCTACGGCGCCACCCGGAATTCCACGTCCATACCTGTGCGATGGACCCTGACTCCATCGCGCGAGCCATCGCAGCGGAATCGCCTCGCGTCGCACTGCTGTCCTTTGGATCTCCGGTAAATTGCGGAGATGCGATCGCTATCCTCCGGCAATTCCATCTCGCCTATCCGTCCATTGGCAAGGTTCTTCTGGGCGACGCGACCGAGCGCGAAGTGGTAATCAACGCATTCCGTTCGGGGGCCCGTGGAATCTTTTCCCTGGCCGACGCAAGCGTTCGGCTGTTATGCAAATGCATTGTGCGAGTCTCTGAAGGACAGATCTGGGCGAATACCGAGCAACTCAACTACATCATGGACCTCATCACGGAGGTTCCTTCGCTTCGCGTACTCAATTCCAAGGGCCGCCGTCTGCTGACGCCGCGCGAAGAACAGGTGGTGGCGCTGGTGGCCGAGGGTCTCAGCAACCGCCAGGTTGCCGCCGAACTCAAACTCAGCGAACACACCATCAAGAAATATCTCTTCCGCGTCTTCGAGAAGCTGGGAATCTCCACTCGGGTCGAATTGGTCCTCTACGCCCTGAACAACGGCGATTCCCGCCGCGCCGAATGGCTCATCGGCTCGTCGCACAGCGTGTTGCTGGGTTAAACGAGCACGCAGTCAAGAAGATCTTGACAACTAACTCGGAGTCCGATATAACGGCATCCGACTATGAACGGCCAAGATGTTCTGCCCCTTTCCGCTGCCGTACTTCACATTCTGCTGTCGCTGGCTGGAGAAGATCTTCACGGATACGCCATCATGCAGGAAGTCGCGCGGCAATCCGAGGGAAAGTACAAAATCGGTCCCGGCACGCTGTATGACAACCTGCAGAAAATGATCGATCGCGGCTGGGTCGAAGAACTTGGACATCGGCCCCACGATGATGATCCCAGGCGGCGCTACTACCGGCTCACCGCTGGGGGTAAAACTCTTCTCAAGGCTGAGATCAACCGTCTCGCG
The DNA here is from genome assembly GCA_963801895.1 of uncultured Acidobacteriota bacterium. Lineage (GTDB taxonomy): Bacteria > Acidobacteriota > Terriglobia > Terriglobales > Acidobacteriaceae > Sulfotelmatobacter. The sequence goes on from CAWDGM010000001.1 coordinate 1,116,885, forward strand.
GAGGTTGTCCGGGAAGGCAGGCTCCGCCTGCAAAAACCGAAGCCACGGAGGACATAAATGCTCCGATCCGTCTATCGACTCGCACTACGCCTGCATCCGCCCCATTTCCGTCGGCGTTTCGCTGACGAGATGCTCGCGATCTTCGATGAAAATCGGAGCACCGTCAGTGGCTTCAAATCGCTCATGGATGCTGCATTCTCACTTCTGCGGCAATGGATTTTCCGTCCGCAATCCTGGTCTCCACGTCAAACTTCGACATTGTCGCGCCCGATCCCCGATGGCGTTCCGTCTTTTTACACGGTCAGCGCCTTTCGGCCTAGTGGCGCTGCAGTCGTCAACGGCATTCTGCTGACAACATTTCTCTTCTGCGTCACGTGCTTCGCCATCAAATACAGCTGGATTCGTGTGTTGCATGTTCAGATTGCTCCGGCTCAGTTCAATAGCACCGAACCGCCTGCAGGACGTTTCACGTCGAACGCAAATGCGCCCAGTTCTAGCCCGCCAAATCTTCAGAGTTCGAGCAGCACTCCCGCTCCGTTGACGCCGCAAGCGTCAGGGTTCACGGAGAGGAGTGCAACCTCAGCCCGAAAGACCGCGCCTACTGTCGTGGAGCAGTCGCCGCGGTCTGCGGGGTCAAACGCAGAAAGGGCGAACTCAGCCGCCGACCGTTCGCACGCAGCGACCCTGGCAGAGGAACAGTCCGCCATCCCGCCAGTCGCTTCAACTCAGGAGCGTCAACGATTACTGGCGGCGGTGATCACAAACCTGCAAGAACATTACATCGATCCTGGAGCAGCGAGCAACGTAGCAGCAGCGCTGAAAGCCAGCGCGCAGCGGCATGAGTATGACAACTTGGGTGAGGCAGCCCTCGCCGGAATTCTGACGCGGCAGGTGCGGGAAGTCAGTCACGACCCGCATCTTGAGATCGTGTACAGCGAAACACTTCTCCCGCAACCCCGGGAAGTGCCTGCAGGCCGGAACGCCGCACAATACCGACGGCAACTGGAAAGCGTGAACTGCGGTTTTGAGCGATCCGGAATTTTGTCCAACAATATCGGCTATCTCAAGATGAACGCATTTCCAGACTTGTCGATCTGCGAACCGAAGGCTGCGGCGGCCATGGCTTCCATTAACAACGCGGACGCGATCATCTTTGACCTCCGCGACAACCGTGGCGGAATGCCTGAGACGGTTTCATTCATCGCCTCCTATCTTTTCGATCATCCCGAATACTGGTACAACCCTCGTGAAAACACGACAGCCAAATCCTGGACCCGGTCACCAGTGCCAGGTAGCAAGCTGGCCGACAAGCCCGTCTATGTGCTCCTTTCCAGCAAAACGTTGTCAGGCGCCGAGCAGTTCAGTTATGACTTGAAGATGTTGCATCGCGCCACTTTGATCGGTGAGATCACCGGGGGTGCCGCCCACTCTGCGGTCTTTCACCGCATCGACGATCATTTCGGAATTGCGGTTCCTGAAGCGAAGGCAATCAATCCTTTCGAAACTCCGGATTGGCAAGGAACCGGCGTCGAGCCGGATGTGAAGGTGAAAGCCGCAGATGCGCTCTCGACCGCAGAAAAATTGGCTGCCTCGAGGATGCGGGGCCGGTAACTCGACGGATAGGCCTGGCCCTTCTACCGCCCGCGGACTCGAATCCGGCAATTGAAAAACCCAATCGGCCGCTGTATAAAGCTTGGGACAACCGTGCCTGACGACGCTCCCAACGCCGCTCCGTCTGCCCAATCCCGTCGATGGAGCATCGTCTTTGCCGGACTCCTGCTAATCGCCCTGACGCTCGTGGTCGTCTACACAAGCCGGGCCGCGTTTTCCAGTCCGCTTGCGATCGTTGTAGTGGCCGCGATCGGTTTGGTTGCGTTGCTGCTGCAACTCCGGGTTAAAAAGAATCTCGGCTCGACGATTCAGGCGCCCCTGTCACTCAATTTCGTTGGACTCGTCTTTGCGATCGCCGCGCTCTTCGCCGACGTGCTTCACCTGAGCGCCAATCTGATGCTGATCGCCGCTCTTGGAGCTGTCTTATGCTTTGGTATCAGCGGAGTGGTCGTTCTTCACGCGATGCGCAAGAAGAAAAGTTGACGACGCGCAGTAATCTTGCTCCGCCTGATCTGCGGCCAGTCTCTGGGACCGATCAGCGCCTGAACTCCACGGCAACGGTGGTCTCGATCTCCACCGGTTCTCCATTCACACGGTAAGGTGAGAATTTCCACCAGCGCAGTGCATCCATCGCGGCTTTGGAGAGCACGTCCGGACCGTTGAGAGCTCGCATGCCGACAACCGATCCATCCTGCGAAACGAAGATGTCGAGCGCTATGATGCCCTGCAAATTGTCCTTACGCGCCTCTGCCGGATAGATGGGATCGACGCGGTGCACCAGCAGCTTCTGCATCACTTCGGTTGGAACCTGGACACGAGTCTTGCCCGACTCAGAAGTGGGCTGAGTCTTCAGGCTCGACTCGAGTTCCTCCCAGCCGCGATTCCATCTCCACCAGAAGACACCGAGGATGAAGGCCGCGACCACTACCACTGCAATCAATGCAATCGTGCGCCATTTCTTTGTCGAGACTGAACCGCCTCCACCGCCGAGCAAAGTTCTCGCGTCACCTGTGGCAACGTCCCTGACCTTAATAGTTCGCGCGGACGGAGTGGGCACAGTCGCCGTCTCGGTTTCGGCTTTTTCCGTCCTCGCCCAATCGCGAATCGTGGAACGCTGTTCGGCCGACAGTTCGGTGAATTCAAATCCACAACGAAGCTTGTCGAGATACCGAACGGTTGCGGTCGTGCGGAATGGTGTACCTCCGGACGACAGCTGTACTTCGACTTCGACGGTCTCGCCCGGCACGAGTTCTCCCGCAAGCATCGCGGCAATGCCGCGCTCACACACATTCACGGATCTGCCGGGCACCGTGTCACTGACGCCGGCGCGCGAAACCTTCACGTCCAGTGGTGCCTGGATGCGAAACCGCGGCACACGCCTGCGCGACGGCCCTATCCACTCCCCGGTCTGTGTCCCCACGGCCATTCTGATTTGCCTGATGATTGCCCGCGTCAGGAACGGTGCGCGTTCCGAGCGAGTCGAGAAATCTGTTTCAACCTGCGAAGTCTAATAGCAGAATGCCTGTACGAAGCCTACCGGCGCAACTCGACAATCTCGGGTCCCCGCGCGAACAGAACGACGCTTGCCATCCCGATGAACAGCCCATGCTCCACCACGCCCGGCATGTCGCTCAACTCGCGCGCGAGCAAGTCCGCATCGGCGATCTCCCCGAAGCGGCAATCGAGGATGTGATTGTTCTCGTCGGTGACATAAGGCTGGCCAGAACTGTCGCTTCGCAGACAAACGTCGGCACCCAGAGCGGCAATCCGTTTCGCAACGAGCGCCTGCGAAAAGCGGATGACTTCCACCGGCAGAGGAAACTTGCCAAGCTTCTGCACCTGCTTGGAAGCGTCTGCGACGATCACGAGTTGCTGAGTCGCGGAGGCTACAATCTTCTCGCGCAGCAGCGCCCCGCCTCCACCTTTGATCAGCCGCAACTGCGGATCGACTTCATCCGCCCCGTCGACTGTGACCGCAATTTCCTGGCACTCGTCGAGCGTCGTCAGCGGTATCCCCAGACTCTCTGCGAGGTCGCGCGAGCGGACTGAAGTCGGAATGCCGCGGACGCGCAATCCTTTTCGAACGCGCTCGCCGAGAAGCTTGATGAAGTAGGCCGCGGTCGATCCGGTGCCGAGGCCGACAACTGTGCCGTCCTGAACAAACTGCAAACTCGCCCGCGCTGCCGCTTCCTTTTCTTGATCGTTCGCCATTCGGCCTATCAATATATACTCCGCGGCTTTGTCGTCGGGGTGGTAGGGCGCATTGGCACGAATGGAGGGAATCTCGAGTTTCAATTTTTTTTGGATCGCATTCGCCAAAATATTGATAGATAAGCACTTGCGGATCGAGAAACGCTTTTCCGTCCCCAAAATATTGACTCTCAAGGACTTATTCGTAAAATATTGCGGAATATAGAGTTAGCTCGCGCCGCGTTTTGGGTCTGCGCCATGGCAGGACAATGATCGAATGGACCGACCCTTCAGAACAAGGTTGGATGTCACACGAAAAGAAAGAAAGTTGTGGAAACAGAGAATGATGGCGGTCAGAGCCTCGCAAATGTCATAGCTCGGAGCCGGGCTTACCTCTTTTTGGCGGCCCGTTTCTTGGCTGACAGGGGAGCGCGTCCGGCGGAGTTGGCCGCCACCGCTGCGCGGATGAGTTGCTTGAAGGCAGGCTCGTTGATCTTCTCCCCTTCGCGGATGTCGATCGCTCGCCGTGTGTTCCCTTCCAAACTGGAATTGAAAAGTTTCTTCGGGTCCGACATGGAGGCTCCGCGAAAGAAGGTCAGCTTCACGACCTGTTTGTAGGTCTCTCCAGTGCAGATGCCGCCGTTGAGAGACCAGACCGCAGTTCCCGGATTCGTGGGCTTTACCCATTTCCATTCTTCCTGAATGCCAGGGTCGGCATCGAGAATGAGCTTACGAACATGATCGAGAGTCTTCCCGCGCCAGTCCCCGAGCTCCTGGATTTTTTGGTCGATGCGTGCAGAGGCCGATTCCACGGGGGAAGTCTTTTTCATCTTCATTCCAGTCTCGCGTTTAAATATTAGCTGTGCTCAGCTTAACATCCCGGCTTAAGTCAAAACGGGACTTGAATAGGCGCGGAGGAGAGCCGAAAAGACATGCCTGCCGGCGTTTGAGGTGGCCCACCCTCCCGCAAGAAACGTGGGGAGGATGGGTCAACCAAATCGCAAATCACCATTCCAGTTCGTCGGTTCAGCGCGTCGAATCGTTTCGCCCGTGATTCGTCGCACCTCGCCTCTTGGGGACCACAGCGGTAGCCGAAGAGTGATGGCGTGCGGCGGACCGAGAGGGCGTGGCTTGATCGTTCGATGATTCGGAGGGTACCAGCAGCAGATCGTGGATGTCTCCATTTGGCAGTACGCCGGTGACAGCGATTTCTCCGCGGTCGTTAATGAAATTTACATCGCCGACGAAAAACTCTGTTGTTCGAGGAACGAGCGTGTTGAGATCGTAGATGACTCCATTTCGCCATAGCATCCCCGGACCTCCGCCCTGCCCACAGATGCCGGTGTCGATGATTACTTCTCCCCGTGCGTTGACGTCGACCGCCGTGCTGCAAGGCCAGTCCGGCGAGGAGCCAAGATCGTGCATCTTGCCATGTCTCCAGAGGAAGGCATGATGGTCAGTGCTGTCTTTGAGGTCGGCCCGTCCGACGATATCACCGCTGTCATTAATCCAGTAGGCTTCGCCGTTCACTCCACCCAAGGTTCCGAGGTCGATCATCTTTCCGTTCTGCCACAAGAACGGATGCCACGCCGCATCGCCTTCCAGATAGGACGAACCGACGATTTGGCCGCGACTGTTCAATGCTCCGCCGCCGGGGGCAGCAAGCGAAGCGACCACGGCAACGGTCCCTCCCAGCGTTCCCAAGTCACGCATGTGTCCGTCCTCCCAGAGGAATGGATGTTGCGTGGGAATACCCGTGGTCGCATTGGGTTTAGAATTCGTGTAGGACCAGCCTGCAATCTGCCCGCGCTCATTGATAAATGCGGCCCAGGCATCGGGTCCTCCCAGCGTACCCAGATCGTGCAAAACTCCTTTGCGCCATAGAAACGCGCGAGTCTCGGTTCCAAGTCCTAACATCGAGAAGTCGTCGTTAGTCGAGTTCAGGGCGATGCCGACGATCTCACCGCGATTGTTCATAGCGTTGGGAAAACTAAATGATCCACCGAAAGTGCCAACGTCGATGATGTTGCCATTATTCCAAGCAACGGTGACAAGATCGGGAGTTCCGGTGAATGGGTCGATCTGTCCGTTGTCGGCAAAGCCTGTGATGAAGCCGGTGTCGGTAATCCACAAGGCAGCACTGTTGCTGCCCAGCGGAAGCGTACCCAGGTCCTGCAGGCCTCCATGCCTATGGCGGAATGCGTGAACGGTTAGGCAATCCCCGGCGAAGCAGTTGGGATCATTGGGATCGTGCTTCAAAGTCTCGGCCCCACCGACGACGACCCCTTTGTTGTTCACCGTCGTAGTTGTCGGCTGCGTGAAGAAGTAGCTATTCGCTCCACCGAATGTGCCCAGATCTTCGACCCGGTAGCGGGGTGCTTGTGGCTGGGCAGTGCTTTGTATCTGACTTAGCATTTGGATTGGCGCCATGAAGAGAAGCGCGCCACCCAAGACAACTTTCGAGTGCATTGGTCTCATAAATTCTCCTTTGCGCTCAGCAATCCGAACTCGCCGCAGGTTTTGATCGACCCGGGCAAGCCCCTTCCTGGCGACATCGCGTCACCCTTGCACTCTCCCGTCGCCTCGGTCAACGGAAGTTTGGCCGAAGCTTGCCTGAAGCAATAAGGTTCCCTGTTTCAATTACTTATCTGGTGAGCTGAAGAAGGTAGATGTTCGCCTGTCGTGTCGAGTGCTAAACTGTCGGGCGCCCAATGAGGATGTAAGCATTGCCAGCCAGCCAAAACAATGGGTCGCGCCTTCGCTTCGGCCAGTTTGAAGTGCAGCTCTCGGAGGGCAAACTTCTCAAGCGAGGCGTCCCAGTGCGCCTTGAGAACCTACCCTTTCAAGTATTGACTGCGTTGCTGGATCGTCCCGGTGAGATCGTCAGCCGGGAGGAGTTACGAGGCAGACTGTGGCCAAATGGCACCTATGTCGACTTCGATGAAGGCCTGAATACTGCCATACGAAAGTTACGTTATTCTCTCGGCGATTCGGCCGAGAGTCCTCTTTTTGTCGAGACGCTACCGCGCCGCGGATATCGGTTCGTGGCACCCGTTGCCACAATCCCCGCCGTTGTGAAGCATCCAGAAGAAACTCCCACGGCCGTGGAAACGCCGGGCAACGGACAAAGAACGTTGCCAAAATTATCTGCGAGATCCTCACCGCGAAGCGGTCTGTTATGGATCGCATCACTCGTGGCCATCCTGGCAACGGCAGCGGTGCTGAGTTGGTGGTTTCGGCAGGGCAGTCCAGACGCTCCCCGCGCATCGATGGAGATCCAGAAACTACGCGATACAGGCAATGTCAACTGTGTAGCGATTTCTCCAGACGGGCGCTACATTCTTTACGCACGCCGCACGGGTGAGAAAGTGAGCTTGCGGATGCGTCAAGTGGCTTCGGGTGGTGATGTCGAAGTTTTGGCACCCCAGGAAGTGGACTTCGTGGGACTCACCTTTTCGCCCGATGGCAATTATGTCTACTTTGCCCGTACCGATAAGAATGACCCGGGATACAAGTACTTATACGTAATGCCAGCCCTCGGCGGTGCGACGACAAAATTGATAACCGACATAGACTCGCCGGTGAACTTTTCGCCCGATGGCCAGCAATTCGTCTACACGCGCGGAATACCAAGCAAGAATCAGATCGAAATTCACATCGCGAAGCCGGATGGGACAGGTGACCGGGTGCTGACCGTCATTGCAGAAAGCCATGCCGGTTATCAGCCGGGGGGAACGTGGTCCCCGGATGGACGAACGATTGCCGTTTCGGCACTGCACCTTGGCAATATGCAAAGCTGCAAGCTCTTCACAATCGAAGCAGCAACGGGGAGGCAGCGAGAACTTTACTCAATCGACGGATACATCGGGCGACCGCTCTGGACGCGGAAGGGGGATGCCATTTTGGTGATGCTCGATGACAGAATTTTGAGGCGTGGGCAGCTGTGGACCGTCTCCTTTCCAGATGGACAAAAACGACAACGCATTACGAACGACCTGTCCGACTACGATATCTCGATCGACATGACACGGGATGGAAAGCAGGCAGCCGTGGTGGTAAATGCGAGTTCATCCCAAGTCTGGGTAGCGTCCACGAGTGATCTCTCAAAGATCCAGCAGATCACTACTGCTGAAACCTCGATGTTCGAAGCGATCGAGAATCGACCGGGAAGTGTCATCGCTTCGAGCGATGGCCAACTCTGGAGTATGACAATCCAGGGAACAGAACTGCAGAAGTTCGCCAGCTTGGAGGCGGTCCAGATCACGCGGTGCGGCGACTACCTGGTCGCGAATGTCAGAAATCAAGGCCAGCGACAGTTCGTACGTTTTGGCCAAAGGGGAGCCGACCCTGTGGTGTTGAGTAGCGGTGTCATGCATTCGGGTACCTGCGCCGCGGACGGAAGATTCGTCTACTACGTTGACGGAACACCTCCCCAACGGATTATGAAGATTGGGATTGAAGGTGGTACCCCTGTCGAGGTGGCGAAGGTTCCGGGCGATGACGTAGTCGGCCCTCTGGAGGTGTCTCAGGACGGCCGTTTTCTTGCCTTCCCGTGGGAGCAGTTCACTCCGAACCCGGGAGTTCATTTTGAAATCGTATCTACAACAGATGGTTCGTCCGTCAAGTCCTTCAATGCTCCGGCAGGTGTTTATACGCTTCCGTGTCTGCGCTGGTCCGTGAATGGACGAGCGATTCAGTACGCTGTAACCCGAGATGGAGCTGCCAATGTGTGGGAACAGCCATTATCAGGAGGAACCGAGAAACAGCTGACCAGATTTACTTCCGGCTTTATCTTCAACTTCTCCTGGACACTCGATGGGAAGCACCTGCTGCTATCTAAGGGAGAAATAAGAAGCGATCTTTTAATGCTGAACAACATTCAGTGATGACCGGTGGTTGATGGAAACGAATCTGCCAGTAATTAAACATCCCCACTCAAGCCAAAATCGGGCTTGAATGGGCCACCCCGCCAATGCCTGCTCGTTGTCGTCGAAACCTCAAAAGCGTGCTCGAAGGTGGCGGCCGGAACGTAACCCTTCTTCTGTCTCACATCAACTCACTAAGAGGAGGGAAGCGCTTTCGTGCGTTGTCCAGCATGTGCATCCGCTTTGAGGGACACGCCCACTCGTCTAGCAAGCGCTTGAAAACGCTTATCTGAGTGATATCGATCAAAAACTGGATCCGCGGCTAAGTATCCCATCCAAACGGCACGATCTTCGACGGCGGCTTGCAGCCATTTGAACATCTCGTCTTCGTTTTGCAAAGCTGAGTATATCTGCGCCAATCCGTAGGGTGAAACGTAACGTTGTCGGGAAGTCATTTGCAGCGCGTCTGCAATCTGGATTGCGTCATGCTGGCGTCCAGCCGTTGCGAGAGCAACCGCTACCTGCGCTGTATAGAGTGGACTATCTCCCGAGAGAGTGGCTGCCCGCTTCAGTTCATTCAGAGCATCGTCATAAATGCCTGCCTGAACGTAGTCCTCGCCGAGAAGAAGATGCGCCGCCGCAAAGCTCGGATCCATTTCAACAGTGTCACGATTCTGTCCGATCGCAGCGGAATAGTTGTGGGCGAGATAGAAGCGAAGCCCAACCCAGGTACTAATCATGAGGTTGAGGGGGTCGAGTTCCAGGGCGCGCTTTGCCTCGGATAGCGCCTCCTCGTGGCGGTTGTGCATGGAAAGGTAATCTCCATACCAGTGGTGTGCGTTCGCGTATTGAGGATCCAATTCCAACGCGCGCCTGAATTCGATCTCTGCTTCGGCCCAATCCCAACGATGGCTGAGAACAAGGCCCAACGACGCGTGCGCCTCGGCCGATTGCGGGTTGATTTCGATCGCCTTACGAGCTGCCCAATACGCCTTCGGAAGTGTGTCGCTTGGAGCTCTGAACCCGTGCCATGTAAGTCCGCTATTGCAGTCCGCCAGCCCGGAATATGCGACGTCGTATGTTGGATCAATTTGAATCGCGTCCTCAAAATACTTCTCCGCTTTTTCTATACTCGTGCCAGTTCGCTTGTTCCAGTAGTAGCGACCTTTCAAATAGGCCAAGTATGCTTCAGGATGTATGCGTCGAGAACTTGCCAGCAGCGCCTTCTGCTCTTCGGCAAGCGCGATGTGAATTTGGCTTGCAATGCTCCGCACAACGGAGTCCTGCACGTCAAATACGTCCTTAAGTTCTCGATCGTAAGTCTCGGTCCAGAGGTCTGTCTGATTTTGTGCCTGAATCAGTTGAACCGTGATGCGTACACGGTCACTCCGGCGTTGAACGCTGCCCTGCAAAAGATAGTCCGCGTTCAGCTCTCTGGCGATCTCCTTTGCATTTAGTTTCGTCCCTTTGTACTTTCCAACAGAGCTCCGGGCCACCACAACTAGCCGATCCCGGTTCAATTTGCCCACTTGTGCAATCATCTCTTCGGTCAGCCCATCGCTGAAGAATTCCTGGTCAGGCTCCCCGCTCAAATTGTCGAACGGCAGGACCGCGAGGACGGTTTTCCGCCCTGAAGGTGCCAGGGCAGATGGTCGCCGCCACTCCTTAACCGCCGCTAGTGTGACGGCAATGCATATGAGCACGGTCAACCCTAAAGCTCCAGACAGAAGCCACCTGCGGTTGCTCCCTTTACCGTGAGCAATTCCGGTATCGACCTGCATTCCGTTCGCTTCGGCATCATGAGCAACTTCCTCTACCAAACGAAGTCGACGGGCCTGCAACCAACCATCAAACTCCGATACGAGGTTCTGCTGGTTGCTGGTGACGGCCGAGGGGTCTTTCTCCGAGAGTGCCGGGTTCCCCGGAGTTCTGGGATTTGTGATCGGTGCGATGAACCGGTAACCCTGCCCGGTCACTGTCTGTATGAAGCGAGGAGCCTCGGCATCATCTTTCAAAACGCGCCGAAGCTTTCGGATGGCGCCCCGGATACTGTTGTCAGTATCCAGAAAAACGCTCTGGCCCCAAATCCTGGAAACGATTTCATCCCGGCTGACAATCTCGCCATGGTGCTCGATCAAAAGGAGAAGGATGTCTAACGGAATTCTCTCAAGCTTTAGCACACGACTTCCTCGTCGCAGCCTTCGCGGACGTAGATCAAGCTCGTAACCATCCGCGAGCGGGATGGATTGCTTTCCTTCTAATGGCCTGGCGGCCATAGCGCACCCCGGGGGAAGTGGAGAGATTTTACACCAGATCGGACACGGCGACCTAAGTACAGTGCATTCTTCTTATTATCCCGACACAAACCATAACACCGCGACACACGGTTCGATATGGACAATGTCCTCGGCTGAAGCAAGGATGCCTTTCACTGGCGACCGAACGCCCAGTCAGCGAGGAGGAAGCAGGATGAAAAGTCTAAGTAATGGAATACAGGGTAGATCGCTCGCGCTATTCACTCTGATGGCGGTTCTTCTACTCGGATGTGCCGTCGCAAAAGCCGATGCGGTAGTGGACTGGAATGCAATCGCCGTTAACACGGCAGTGGAGAATTTGCAGAGCCCATTTGCGCAGGCACGATACGCTGCGATCGTGCAGCTTGCAGTATTTGAGGCAGTGAACTCTATTACAGGCGACTACCAGCCTTATTTAGGGACCATCACAGCGCCACCGGGCGCATGCGCGGAAGCAGCAGCAGTGGAGGCTGCGTATCGTGTGCTCTCGACTTACTTTCCTGCCAGCGCCGCCACTCTCGATGCTGCCCGCTCAACCTCACTTGCGTCGATACCAGACGGTCAGGCCAAAACTGACGGCATCGCCGTGGGGGACGCCGCGGCGAATGCCATGACAACTCTCCGGGCCAACGACGGGTCTTCCCCGGCGCAATTCAAGGTACCCGGTCCCGCTGTTCCAGGAGAATGGCAGGCGACCCCAAGTTGCCCGATTGTGAATGGAGTCGCTTCCGGGACCGCCTTTCAATGGCAAAACGTCACGCCGTTCGGCATTCCGAGCGCCAGTGACTTTCTGCTTGGTCCACCTCCCCCACTTGCGAGCAACAAATACGCTAAAGCCTATAACGAAGTGATGACGGTCGGCAGCGTCAACAGCACGGAGCGGCCGCAAGATCGCGCAGATGTCGCACTATTTTACGCAGCATCATCGCCGACTCAGGTGTTCAATCAGGCGGCCCAGCAGGTCGCTCTGGAGAAGGTTCGCTCGCTATCGGAGAATGCCCGCGCCTTCGCCCTGATCAACATTACGATGAGTGACAGCCTCGTCGCATCGTTCTTTAACAAGTATCACTACAATTTTTGGCGGCCCGAAACTGCCATCCACGGTGGTGATACAGATCGCAACCGAAAGACCGATCCTGATCCCAGCTATGCGCCGTTCGTCGTAACGCCGTGTTTTCCGAGCTATCCATCGAACCACGGTAGCGCTTCAAATGCGGCGGCCGCTGTACTTAGACGTATCTACGGCGAGGGCGGACATTCAATAACGTTAACCAACTCGACGGTACCCAATATCGTGTTGCAATACACATCGTTTGGGCAGATCACTGGCGACATCTCCGACGCTCGCGTTTACGGCGGGATACATTTTCGGACCGATCAAAACGCAGGCGAGGTCTTAGGGAAGGCGATAGGTAGGACCGTATATAGGGACAACCTCCGTCCGAACCGCGGTAATCACTAATCAATCGCTTGTTAGTCGATGCCCCACACTTTCGCATACTACGCGGGAGGGTGGGGCATTAACGTTTAAGCCTTCCTTGCTGAAACCGCATGGACTGCCTCCGACCGACAGGCCCTCGAATCAGACCGATCCCGCTCACGTTGACTTGTGTGGAAGACAGACCTACGATTTGGCCAGTGTTCGAACGCATTCGGCGCTCGTAGCACGCGGTCTTTATCAGCGTGATCCTGAATTGCCTCAAGGGAGGCGGAATTGTTTGAAACCAGTGAAAGTAACGATGTGATGGAAAAGACACTGTGGCAGGCGTACGTGCTGGCTTTCGCCGTAGGTTGCTTCGTCACCTTTCTGTTCTTCTATTTTTTTCTGATACCCAGTGCGAAGCGGAGCGCGGCGGAGTCCGCTGAAAAAGCGGCGCAACAGAAGTTCTCCGCGGATCTGGCGAGAAATCCGGTGGCAACTCAACTAGCGACTACGAGAGCGGCGTTGCAGGCAGCGACCCTGGAACGTGACCAGTGCAAAACCAGGTTTGATCGACAGACGATTCTCTACGACAATACCATTCCCATCGATCCAGGCAGACTATGGATCATCCCCGCGGACGTCGAACCGATCGCCACCGGCGACCACCGCGTTACCTACACACACTACGACCCGAAGACCAAGCAAGAGACGGTTCACTTGTATCCGAAGCGGCAGTAGTGGCCCACCCTGCCGCAAAGAACGCGGGAAGGGTGGGGCAACCCGACAATTAAGTAATCTGCAGGCGTTGCGGGCGATACTTCTTCCCAGCCACGATCATTTCTTCTTGCGAGGAGTTGCGCTGATGCGCTTTTCCAACAGGACATTCACGCTGTCGCCAACTTCCTTCCCGATGGCCTGGCGAGTCGCAGCTTTCACGGGCAGCATGTGGGTACCGTCTCCCCTCGCCATGAAGGAACTTTGGAAGGGATGCCCATCAATCTTTCCCTTGATCTTCACCAAACCGCGCGTTCCAAAAAAGTCGACCGAATCGGTCCAGACCAAATAAGTCCACCCGCCTTTGCTGGAACTCTTTTTCAGCTTCGCATTGAATTTCTTCGGCAACATTTCGTTTCCACCTTCCACACAACGAACACCGCGTGAGTTGCGCTAGCCCGGACCCCTGTCTAGACCCTCAGCGAGCCGCGGAATCCTCTGGCGGCGTAGTAAGACTCCGCGCCGTTGTGATACATGAAGACACGACCGAAGCGGCGGTCTCCAAAGAGCGCACCTCCTAGTTCTCTCATATCCGCAGGCGCTTTTACCCAACTCGAAGTCTTCGTATCGAAGTTTCCAAGTTTCTGCAGCTCCTGGTATTGATCTTCCGTCAGGAGCTCGATGCCCATCGCGGTTGCCATATCGACGGCGCTGTTTTTCGGTTTATTTTCTTTTCTGGAATCGAGCGCTTCACGGTCGTAGCAAAGACTTCTGCGGCTTTTCGGACTCTCGGGTGAACAGTCGAAGAAGATGTATTCGCCCGTCTTCTTATCAAGGCCAACAACGTCCGGTTCGCCGTCGGTTCGTTCCATTTCGTTCAGTGACCACAGTTTTTCGGGATCGGCTTCCAGCTTCACCTTTACTTTGTCCCACTGAAGTCCATCATGACGGCTCACATTTTTCTCGAAGCGAGCTTTCAAAGTTTCGAGTAGCCCTTCGCGTTCTTTTGGTGACAATTCTTTTTTTGGTTTCACGCTCTTCATATCGGTGTCCTCTTTATGCTGTGTCGTTCAGGCTGGTTTTTTCGAGAGAAGTCGTCGAACGACGTGGCCTTTCCACATCCATAATCCCGAGAGCACCATTACTGGGATGAACACAAACCGGGTTGCAGGGGCATAGTCTGGAAGGTTCTTAAATGGGCTATAGATATAACCGAGTATCGGAATACTGAAGATAATGTGAATCCAGCGAAAAATCGCACGAGAGAGACCTCGGTTCACGACGTTTGCCACATTAGCTGACTTCTCCATGAGCCACTCCTTGTCTCGCGGTCTTGCGGAGTTTCGGGCGGGCCGCTGAAGACTTCGGCGTCGCTCGACCACCGTAACCTCGGTTATCCCCGTTGACTTACGAGCTTCTGCCCCGACTTGGGTGGCCAGTCGATCATTTCGACACCAAACTGTTTGGCGTACTCAGCGTGCAATCGCTGCCAGTCGAACTTCATCGCCTCGGGGCCGACGATTCGTCCAATCGGATGACCGCCCAAAAGTCGATCGAGCACATCGAAGCAGATGTGCCATCCGGCTGCACCCATTGCGACGAAGCGATGACCAATGTTCGTCCACAACGTCAATCGCGTGCCCTCGTAAACAGATTCGAGTTTCCATCGCATATCGAAATCACCCCAGGTGTACTCAAGCAATTCGGGCGCGTCGGCCCGCGTCACGGTTGTTTCGGTGATGCGTGGAGTAGGTGCTCCCACGGTGGTCAGCTTCACCGTGGTTCCAGCCACAGCCAGGTTGCCGTCAGCGTCGAAGGGCGCCCATTCACGCAGATGCACCGGGTCCGTCAGCGCTTCCCAGACCTTTTCGGGCGGATGGCGTAGTTCGCGGACGAGAATGAGTGTCCACTTCTCTTCGCCCTTTGGTCCTCGGTCTTTTCTTATCTGCGCTCCGCTGGCGGGACCCGGTGCGTATTGCTCGCGAATGGACATTCATCTTCTCCTTATGTCGGGCGCTACCAACCCATCAGCTGCGTGACCTGGATGAGATTCCCGCACGTATCTTTCAGCATGGCGATCTTTGACGCGGTCACGTCGGTTGGCGGCATGGTGAACTCTGCGCCGCGCGCCTTCATGCGATCGTAATCGGCCTGCAAGTTGTCCACGTAGAACATTGCGGCAGGCTGGCCTTGCTGGAACATTGCTTGCTGGTAGGCTTTGGCCGCTGGCTTGTCGTTCAGCGCCAATTGCAACTCGGTGCCGTTCGGTTCCTCCGGCGAAGCCACCGTAAGCCAGCGATACGGCCCTTGGCTGAAATCGGTCTTTTTCACGAATCCCAGCACTTCTGTATAAAAGCGCAGAGCCTTCTCCTGATCGTCGACGTACAAGCTAGTCACTTTGATTTTCATTTCTTCTTCTCCTCGTTTTTTCTTTTCGTAGTTGTTGATTGCTCCATGCGATCGAGGTGGCGTTCCAGAGCGTCCACGTGAGCCGACCAGAACCGGCGGAACTGAGTCAGCCAGGCCTCGAACTCCTGAAAAGGTTCAGGCTTCAGACGATAGAGACGACGCTGCGCGTCCACAGTGGATTCCACGAAACCAGCGTCGCGGAGCACTCGCAGGTGCTTCGATACGGCCGGCTGGGACATACGAAGCTGACGCTCGATCTCTCCTACTGACTGTTCTGACGAGACCAGGAGATTCAGTATCGCGCGGCGGTTCGGCTCGGCAATGATTTCGAAGACGGATTCCACTCCCTTTATATACTCTCTTGGGTATATACGTGTCAAGGCATATAAAGAGGAAAAATGGGAGGCGAAGGAGAGCAAATTCAAAAAAGGTGGCTACACGTCATCAACTTCTCAAAACCTGAGGACGATGGACTCGCCCCCAGGTTTCGGTGAGAGTCGACGATGCTGCGATTCAGCTTGCTTTCACGCTATGGGATGACTGCTTTGATCGACGACGTCTTGCTGCTCTCCTTGCCAGACACATTGACGGACGTCGCCGCATAGTAGTACGTGCTGTGGTTTGCGACTGTGGAATCGCTGTAGAGCGTGGAGCCGATAAGGCCTGCGTTTATTTTCTTCCATGTTGCTCCATCAGGACTGCGATAAATGTTGTATCCGGTGACATCGCTCGACGTAGACGGATTCCAACTCAGATCGACGACATGGTTCGCTGACCCTTGGATGGTGACCTTGTAGGACACAGTCGAGGAATGGCCGCAGCTCGTGACCGTCACGGAGAAGGAAGAGGTCGCGGCTTTGGTAGGAGTGCCGCTGAGGGTCATGGATACGGGCTTGTTTGAGGTTTTCTTCGTGATACCGGAGGGCAGTGTTCCTGATGAGATCGTCCAGGCCGCGGATGCACACGCGCCGCTGGTGGTGATGACCGCAGAATAGGGCGTACTCACTGTGCCGTTCGGCAGAGTCTTGGTGACAATCGAAATGCTGGCCTCCATGAAGGAAGAAGCGAGTATGAGCAGCAGGATGGGGGACAGATAGGGCTTCATCTCTCTATGCTGCGATGCATTGCAGATTCACGGAAGATTCGCGAAGTTCCTGTCCTTGTGGCGTGAACTCAAAGGTTTGCAGCCTGAAGAGTGCAAACAAAAGAGCCAGCAACGGCATCGAAAGAAGTTTTGTGTAGCTGAGTCACTCTGGCCGCAATCTTATGCATACTGATCAAAGATCTGTCCGGACTGTGTGCCAGATCGATTGGGGAAACCTTCACAACCAGTGATCCCCGCAACAACGTCCGCAGCTAACACATTGTTGATCTGGCCGTCGAAGGCCAGATGAAGCGTCTTACGGCTGCAACACTTCTGCGATTGATCCTCTCCTCTCTGTTGTGCGCCGCCCTATCTCACGCGCACGCCCAGAATCGTTCGGTTACGTCTCATGTTGAGAGGCGAACAGGATCCGACGAAACATTGTTAAGGAAATTCTTCCTCCTTCGGGAGCAGCTACTCGATCAACGAGGGACATCTGCAAAAGTCGACGAACTTCTCTCATTATTCGCAGATGGTGGACACTACGAGCATCCCGCTGCGTCCGTGACGATGACCATAGATGAGGCGAGAAGTGGAATGACGGCGCACTTGCGCGAGGGACGCGATGCGACAATCACGATCAAGAGAATTTTTCACGGATCGAATTTCTCGGTTGCAGAGACCACGCTACGCTACTCCATGCCGGATGAGGCCGGGACGATGAAGTCAATCGAGCGGAATGGGGTTGCGATTTTTGAAATGAAGGACGATCGAATCGTCAGAGTGGCGGAGTATTAGGTGAAGATGCTTGAAGAATATGCCCTCCACCCGGCTGGGTTTTTCCTGTTCCTCCTTCCCCCGAATTCAGAACAGGCCGCACGCCAACCGGGCAAGGGATTGAGGGGGAGCGCTCACCGACGTTAGCTCCCTTTCCCAATCTTCATAAACACTATCCGCATGTGCCTTCTACGGCCATCGGCCGTTTTGCGGTTCGACCTTAATTTCCGCGAATGGCCGACGTTCGAGTTACGCCCAGATACCGTTACGACGTCGCCGGTCGAGCCTCGACCACCAGTTTCTTCGGCGCCGACACATGGCACCGGGCCTCGGGATGTACGTAACCGCGCGGCCATCGCCATCCCTTCAGCTGCCGGAGGCAGCTCTGCTCCTGCACCTTCTCCCAATCTCGAATTCGGTCGCAAGTGTGAATTGGACCTAGCATCCCCGGCCCATGTGGGCAGGAGGCGGCAGGACACGTCGATGGTATTCGTGGGCGGAAGGCAACTGGCGACTGGACTCTTCGTCGGGCTCATGTGACTCGAGACCAATGTCACTCCAGAATTCGAAGATGGTGGCTGATCAGGTGAGAACAGGTGCCGCACGCTGTTGCTGTATGGAACGCGAGACTTCAGTCGCCTCTATGAAATACGAGGCTGGAAGGGGTTCGGATTTCGAAATTTTTCTAAATAGCCGTTTTTTATTTCCGTGTGCCCAACGGGTATTCAGCTTCAGTGCAGTTGTTCACGACAAAACAGCACGTCCTTTCAAATTTGTGCCGATCTTTTTCTCTCCATGAATACGAACTGCGCGGAATGCAATCCAGCGCACCGATGGGCTCGTACTGGAAGCGAGGCACGAATTACGAAAGGAAAATATTCACAATGAAAAACCGAGCTTTCCCAAGTTTGCTCATGTTGTTCTCCATGACGTTCGCTGGTTCCACCCTGGCGCAGAACCCGATGGTGGGCGGGCACGACATGTCGCCCATGAAGACCATCGTCCAAAACGCGGTGAATTCTGACGATCACACGACTCTGGTCGCCGCAGTCAAAGCCGCCGGATTGGTGGACACTCTGCAAGGCGCGGGGCCGTTCACTGTTTTTGCTCCGACGAACGAGGCCTTTGCCAAGTTGCCAGCCGGCACCGTGGATACGCTCTTGAAACCCGAGAACAAAGATCAACTGACGAAGGTTCTCACTTATCACGTCGTAGCCGGCAAAGTGACATCCGACGACCTGGCAAAAAAGATCAAAGAAGGTCACGGCACGGCGGCGTTAATGACGGTCGAGGGCGGCAAGCTCGAGGCCATGATGCAAGGAAGCAACATCGTTTTGAAGGACGAAAAGGGCGGTACCGCGACGGTTTCGATTGCGAATGTGATGCAGTCGAATGGCGTGATCCACGTGATCGACAGCGTGCTGCTGCCGTAGCGCTAATGATCAACTCTCGGACTTGAGGCGCTCTCGGGCGCCTCTTTTTTTGTCTTGGAATTTAGTCTGATCGCAGATCGCTTTACAGCTTTTGTGTTCGCCCTGTGAGCGCGGGACGCGCTCACCACAGCCCGCGGGACGCCGGCGCTACCCCGGCCTATTAATCGGGTTCGATTTCTGGCAACGGACTTTTCGTGTGACGGGCTAGATTCGGAATCGCCGGAACTGGCAGATCCACATCTACCGTGCCGATGTGATTGCTCATCTGGTCCTGGATGCCGATCCGCAGCGAGGTTGCGTCGACGGGGACATCCACTTCCTGCTGCACGCCGAATTCTCCGGCGACTACTTTTTCGTAGGCTGCTGGCTGAAGATCGTTGATGCCGATGCTTGATGTACCGCTGAGCATTCTCCCATCGCGACCGAACGACGCCACCATCAGTGTGAGAGAGTTGCGGAAGGTCGAATTCTGTTGCGGAATGAAACGCAGCTCCGATCCCTCAAGCGTGTAATCGATGATGTAGTGTTGCGCTTCGACTTGGTCCGGTAGCGTCGGCGTTTTCTGTGTACTCGTCAGGACGTCGCCGAGTTTGGCGCGGTTGATCTTTTTCTTCGATCCGATGGGAGCTACCATGGCGGAAAACTGAAGCTGCCGCGACGGCGGCGAGCCATATTGCATGGCGACGGCTCGGGCTTTGCGCGCAAGTTGGGTATCTCTGGCGATCGAGTTTAAATCATCCGCGTAGTATCCCTGCCGGTAGTGAAGTGTGTATCCCTTCTCGGCCAACTGCACTTTGATTCTTCTGAACTTGCCGTCATAGAGCTTGTTCGCCGGCGTGTAGGACAACGTGTAATAGTTCGATCCCTGCTCGGCTGCGGTCGCGATGGCGTCACGAATCCCGTTTGAGTTGTAGAAGGCTTTGCCGCCGGTCGCGTGCGCGAATTCCAACAAGGTATCGCGTTCGGACGCTCGCTGGCCGAAGGCTTGCATATCTTGCGGGATCACTACAGCCGGAGCGATGACGCTGCCTGCCGAAAAATCCTGCGGACTCAGGTTGGGTGGACCTCCCATGCCTCCCGCGCTGTCGGCACCGACTCCATTGATGGTCAGCCCACGCACATCCACGGGATATACGGCAATCTGGGCTTCGGCAAGAAGATTGGTGACGTGCCTGACCTTGGATGCGTAGTTGGGGTTATCGACAGCCGGGTTGCCGGAGTTGGTCGATGCCAAAAGGGAAAGCGGAAACGAACCAGACAGCCACACCACATTCTTGCGGCCTGGAATTCCAGCCAGATAACTGGCAAGCAACATCATGGAATCCATCGTGATGCCGGCGCGCTCGTTCGTGTCAGCGACCTGCTCCTGCACCTCCGTTTGTTGCAAGGCGGACAGCAGCCCTTGAAATCCGCTGGTTGGATCACCAGCCAACGGGCCGACCGCGCTCACCGCGCCCTCGGTGCCTTGAGTCGATGTATTCCATCGAACTTCTTTCGGAGAAATTCGCTTGTTCTTTGCAGCGGCCACGAGCAGGTTTTCATCCGGAGTGAAACCCTGTACCAGACGCAGGCGCGAACCAACGCTCATGGTGCAAAGAGCGAACTGCATATTCTTCGGTTTCGCCTGAAGGAATTTAATTAACTGCTGCCGCGCGTACACCTGATCTTGCGACGGCGTGTTAAGCATGTCGAACAAGATCATCGTGACCGAGCCGGGATCGGGCATGCGCCGACTGGTGCTGAAGACATTCGGAGAGGGTGCGATGGACTTCGGAGGCCCGGCAGGAACGGGATTCAGCTCGGCGGCGGTCGGATCGTCAGGTCCGCGAATTTCTCGAAACGATCGCATGTCCTGGGCCTTTCCGTCTTCCGCCAGTTGAAAGTCCTGCTGATGCAGGCCTTTGATCGGTCGTCCCTTGTTATCGGTAACCACGACATCCACGACCACCGCCTTTGTACTGATCCTGATGGTGGCGAGTGGTTCGGCAGGCGGAGCGTTCGGCGCGGTTGCCGCAGCGCCAGAGGAAGAATCGCTGGTGGCCGCCGAGGGTTCGGTCGCAGTGGCGGCCGTCGAATCCACGGAAGTATTACCGGTTGCAGTGTCCGTTGGCGACGTAGCGGATTCGGCAGCCAAACCGAGCGTGTTGAGATCTGGAACATCCGCCTTCAGCGTCGCGAACTGCGCCTGCTCGTGCTCAGACTCGGCTGGTACGTCGAACCACTCCATGGCAGAACCCTCGAGGACCGCCAGATGGCGGCCGTCAAGAGAGAATGCGAAATTTTCTCCAATCACAGCAGGACTTACCGGCACCGACAATGCAACGTCGCCGGTAGCCGTGTCAAAGACTTGAACGGTTTGTTGAAACACATCGACTTCGGCAGCGTCCGGCAGAAGAGCGCCCAATTCATTCTTAGGATCGTTATTTGTCTTCTCCGTTGAATAAGGCGCAAGTTGCAGCGAACTCACGGCGAAGCGGCTGTTGTCCGCGCTGTGCGAGATGGCTGGGAAAAAACGATAGCGCGGCCAGTGCTGCTGCCACAATCGGTGTCCGGTCAACGAAAAAGCAGTCACACTGTAATCGCAGTTGACCGTGGGACAACGGCCGATCAAAAACGAGTTGTTGCTGGAATAGAGCACATCGGGAACGACGTGAGATCGCACGCGTACCAGATTGCGGCGCTTCCCTGCCCCTGCACCGAAGCGAAGCATCCAGACATCTCCTTTGTGTACCAGATCGGAATAGCCGGCGCTGATCGCGGTGAGGTGCACGGGCTCGGTCAAGGGAACAGAACGCTGCGGCTCCAAAGTTGTCGCATCGAGAAACTGTGCGACAAAGCCAGTTGGAGTCGGGGACGCAGAAGTCGGCTTGGTGGCTTTGGAAGCATCGGGCGCGGCTGTGACGACCACGATCTGGGTGGCGTCGGGAGTTACAGAGACCGACAACAAGTTCCGGGAAGAGCTCATCAGCCGCGTCTCGTGCAAGGTGGAATCTACGGAGTAGAGCTCGTTACCTTTGCGCAGCAACAATTTTCCTGGGCCGAGCTGCCAGAGGAAACGCCGGCGATCGTGAAGATACCAGTCAGCTTCTTTCACAACCTTTCCACCGGGCAGCTCGAGGACAACGGCGTGCATCATGCGATCGTCGTGGTCCGGCGGACAATCGCGAAGGCGCTGCAAGATTCCCTTTCGATTGAAAACGAGCAGCACATGATTCGCGTCGACGAATTGCAGCGACAAGCTGGCTTCGTCCTCATTCAGCCGATCCAGGCGCGAAGGCTCTCGGTAACCGAGCGCCGACAATTCGATTCGGGCAGCGGGCTTAGGTGGGACTTTGGTCGAGAGACTATCTTGCGCTGATAACCACGGGATCAATCTAATTCCGGCGAGAAGTAGAAGCAGACTGGCACACGAACGAAATGTTTGGGCAGACTTAGACGTCACGCAGCGCATCACTCCAGGAAAAACGGAACCACTGTACCAGCGAGCCTCAGTCAGAGAGGCCACGGGGAGGCTGGTTTGACGTGAGCATTGTAGCCCACGCGCCCGGAATTAGCAGGCGAAAACTACTGCGCGGGTTCGACGAACTAAATAACGCGGAGTTTCAACGAGTTATTAGTGGGGCAAAAAGTGAAAAACCACAGAGAAGGCACGTCTCCCGCTGACAGCCGATCCTGCTGTGCGAACAGACCACCTTCCCTGCGGTCACTGAATCTGCTGCCGAGGTTAGCTACCTTCGGTCGACGTGGTGGGCAGATCCAGAGCTTCAAGACGGATACGTGCATCCTCGAAATCGAGGATCGTATCCAGCTTCGAGTGCAACGCCTCAGCATGAACCTGGATATCGTTCACCGCTTCGCCGAATTCGTTGAACTGAACGTTGCTGCGGTTTTCCCTGATAAGGTCGAGAGCCCGCGTGGCGTTCTCTGCGACCGACACCAGGTGGGTCCTGGAGTGCTCAATCGCCAATGCCTGACTTTCGCTCGCCATCGGCTTCAGGCCCTCCAGTTCTGCCAGGGTCTTGCCCATCTTGTTCACATGATTCTTAATGTTTCCCAAGTACTGGTTTTGCGTCTGCCAGGTTAAGCGACGAGTTCCCGGTGACTGAAGCGTGTCAGCCTCGTGGCGCAACGCTATTGCGGTGGTCTTGAAATTCTCAAGGTGATCCGCCAGCTTTCGCTGGGCAGCAGTGGTTTTCATCGGACTGTCGGCAAATGCCGCCGCAGCCAGCATCACAACAAGCAACACAGTTACGATCGATCCGGTTGCGACAGAATTCTTTCTGAACAACATATGATTTCTCCTATTCGTTAGCTGTAGTTCGCAGTTTCGAAAGCTTCGCAGACGACCACACTCCGGCAGAGGCGCGAACCAAAAGACTCCGGCACGGCTGATCGACGCGACGACGCTAGCGCTCGGGTTGACGGACTTCTTCCGCGACGCCAACTATCCTGAGCAGCGTCAAGAAGTGGAGAGCCGAATCCAAATCGCGCCTCTCCCTGGTTTCGGTAGAGCGCTCGTACCACAATTCTCTGGAACGGCTTTGAATTGCGCTGCTTGCCTCTTCAATGCGGGCATGCAACCTGTCCGGGTCTGATTCGAGAATGGCCTGCCTGTAAAGATCAGACCAACGCTTACCTGTTTCCGACATGGGACAAAGCTCCTTTCCTGATGTGAAGATGTGCGGTTTCCTCCAACGCGATTTTCTGCAGAGGGAATGACAGCTGTGGCTATCTGGAAAAGGAACGGAGGCTAGCAGCGGAGCAAGCAGGAAGAACGAAGCGTGGATCGTCCGTCGTTTGCCGCAACTTTCGCGACTCGCTCCCCGGACTCGTGCAAACAGATCGGACGTGGAGCGATTGCGGCAACAAACATCCCATGAACCGGGCACTCTGCAGTGCCCCGGGAATTCAGCGAAATGGCGGAGCTTGCTGCTAGAGCAACCGAGGGCGGATCTTGAAAGTTCTCATCGGCGGCAGCCGTCATCGGCATAAACAGCAGCACGGCCGCAAGCCCAAGAAACAAAATCGTTTTGAGAACGTTGTTCATAATTCACGCAAATGCTGCGCCAGAGTGAGAACTGCCTATTGGGATTGAGATGCTCGGAGGGATAAATTGGAGGTATGTGGAAAAAGAGTTTGGTTGGACAGTATTTGGCAGGCTCTAACGGACTTCCACAACCTGCCATCAGCCCAACATTTTTTCGGTGTAAATCAGATATCCGGCCAAAACGATTCCGAACAGTACGGTCAGAATAGTAATCAGATCAAGTACGAAACCCGCCGGCTCGAACCTTCCTGTATCCAGCTGGACTTTTGTCTTGCGATAGCGCACGAGACCAGCGAGCACCAGCACAACGCCGGCGATGATCGAACTCGCGCCCATCCAAACCGAGAAACCGACGGTGCGCACAGGATGCCCACTGAGCGCAGTCAACTGGCGCATGGCGATGGAAAAGCGGCCGATGGCAAATCCGAAGACTACGATGGCGGCGCCGGTGCGCACCCACGCAAGAAATGTCCGCTCGTTCGCGAGGTGATCGCGGGCGCGGCTGGGATTGATGATCTGGTCTGCCATGACGCGAGCATTATTCCACAGCCTTCGCGATCACCGCTCCGGCGCCCACAAGATTCTTGATGAGTTCGGACGAGACCCCGTGCCTTTCCTGAAGATATTCAGGACTGTTGTAGGTTACGGAGACTTTGCCTGCCGCGTCCTCTGCCACCAGCGCCTTCAGCGGAAGATCGATCGCGAGCGTGGGCGCGGCTACCATCAGCGGCGTGCCTCCCGTGGGATTGCCGAAGATCACAACTTTCGTCGGGAGCATCGGTAATCCGACTTTTTCGGCTTCAGCGCTGTGATCGATCACCGCAAAAACTCGCAGATTCTTCTCGGCAAACGCGGCTTGCAGCCGATCAACAGTCTCGTTAAATGAGTAGCGGCTTGGCATTTGGATCAAGCCATTGTGGGTTGTCACGATTCAAACTCCAGTTCATTCTGACTATTGGGTCGGATAAAGAGTGGCGCGAAACTTGATGACGTATTGATCGCAGATCAGGGCCGGAACCACGGACTATAGGGCGAGGTCGTGTAGAAGTCCATCAACAGATTGACAACCTTCGTGACCCCGTCGCCATGGGGATGAGTTCCGTCCAGACCAAAATCGGTTTGCACCCAGATAAGGCCGTCGGAGCGAGGAATGAGTCCATCGGCCCAGAGGTACGTTCCCCAGGCGGTCCATGCGGCCGTGCCGTTCGAATAACTCATATCGCCTGCGACCGGATCGATGGTGCCATTCCTGATCTGAAGAACCTGCGCCTGGATCAGCCACTTGGCCGAATATCCATATTCATAGGCATAGGGCTCGGGATTCAGCCCATCCAGTGCGTAGCCCGCATAGATGCGTGTCGATAAAAAGACCTGCTTGAGATTTGGATATCGCGACTTGGCCGCACGAATCGTTTGCGCGAGCTGCGTTTCGTAGTTGATGGCTTCCGTGCCGATGTCGTTCACGCATCCGGAGACAGTGGCGTCGCACAAAGCCCGTTCATTCTCGAATCCGGGACGCGGGTTGGCATTCTTGATCCATAGCACTTGCACTTGCTTCTCGGTCAGGCAAGGCGTTGCAGGGCGGGCCTCCACACCCCGAAGGCGCTGATGGCGCAGTCGTTGCGGTTGCAAGAACGGAATCCCGGACGCGATCGTACTGGTTATCGAGCAATCCGCCCTTTGCGAGCGGACAGGCAGCACCGGTCTGTCCCTGCGCGACAGTCCAGTAACACGCAGTCTCGGCGGCAGACGCTCCATTCTCAATAGCGAGTGTCGTGTGATTCACGCCGGAATTCGTGGATGCTGTGTTGATGAAGGCGCTGAATTCTTCGGTGGCGTTCGACATCCCGATTCCGAGGAACACGACCGCGCCAGTCGCACTGGGATTTCCATTCTGATCCAGAGGCTTGATTGCCGACGCTGCGGCAAGTCCGGCCGCATCGTGATCGCTGGGCGCGGTGGGGCTGCTGTTTTCGTACAGACCGCCCTGGAAGTGCAGATAGTTGTCGGAAGTCGTCATGTCCATCAAATCGATGGGCACGGCATTCGCAGCAACCGTGATGGTGGTTGACTGTTGCAGCCCGCCGAAGCTTCCGGTAATGGTGGTCGTACCTGTGGTCGATCCCGCCGTCACCAAGCCAGGTGACGCCGCACCCTGGTCTGCGATAGTCGCGACGGCTGGATTCGAGGACGTCCAGTGCGTGGTGCCGGTGACCCACTGGTTCGAGCCGTCGCTGTAGATCGCATTGCCGAACAACTGCAATGTCGCTGCGGGAGCGATCGACGGATTCAGTTGAATGATG
Organism: uncultured Acidobacteriota bacterium; assembly: GCA_963801895.1. Classification (GTDB taxonomy): domain Bacteria; phylum Acidobacteriota; class Terriglobia; order Terriglobales; family Acidobacteriaceae; genus Sulfotelmatobacter. The sequence continues at coordinate 1,143,035 of CAWDGM010000001.1, forward strand.
AAGAATTGCGACAGGTTCCCCGACGTCGTGACAACATTCAACGTGGTCACGGCGTTCACTCCGCCATAGGAGGCGGTGATGTTGACGTCGCCGGGCGCCACAGCGGTCGCCAAACCCGGCGTAGTTTGTCCCGTCGATTCGATGGAGAGCACAGTCGCGTCCGTGGAGATCCACGTAGCCAGGTTAGTAACATTCTTGCTTGAACCGTCGCTGTACCCCGCTACGGCGCTGAATTGGGTTGCGGCGCCGACGCCGACAGTGACAGCGGTTGGCGACATCGAGAGGGATGTCACGACTGCCGTCGAAGTCACGGTCAGGCTCGTGGATCCGCTCATGCCGTCGAATGCGGCGCTCACGGTCGCAGTTCCGGAGGCCATCCCGGTCGCCAGCCCCGGCGCGGCCTGCCCCGTAGACTCGACTGAAGCAACTGTCGTGTTCGACGACGACCATGTCGCGGAAGTGGTGACGTCTTTCGTTGAGTTGTCGCTGTAGTTGGCAGTTGCCGTGAACTGCTTGGATGAGCCGACTGCGAGAGATGGAGCGGCCGGCGCGACGAGCACGGATGTCAGGGTCGCGCCTGAAACAGGCGTCTTGGACGAACTGCCTCCGCATCCGGTCAGAATGAAAGCCAGCGCGACAGCCAAGGATGCCGCGCCGAGTCCCGCTCTCCATCTTTTTCGATTGTTGCGTTCTTGCATCTGTGTCTGGACGGAATCCGGATCTTTCCGGGTCACAACAGAGCGCACTCGATATGAGCCACTGTTAGACAACACGTCCCATGGGGAAGAGTTGCTATCTTCTTTCTCTTATCCAACCCGTTCGTTCATTTTTTCACTCTACTGCAACATTATCCGGTTAACGCCGTCCTATGAAATCAGCCTTTGTCGTAGAATCGCTGGTCATCTACAGCCCACGAGGTCCATGCATGCTCATTCGAAGACGTTCATCCCTGGCGCACTACGTTTTGTTGCTGACGATTGTTTGCGGCGCTCTACTTTCTACCAGAGTTGCGGCGCAGAGTGAATACCAGCCGTCGGCCGAAAATATCGCCGCACGCCGCGAGTTCCAGGACATGAAATTCGGCATGTTCATCCATTGGGGCGTGTACAGCGTGCTTGGGGACGGAGAGTGGGTTTTTCATAACCGGAAGATGAAGGTTGACGAGTACAACCGGCTGCCGCTGTTTTTTGATCCTGAAAAATTCGATGCCAAAGCCTGGGTCTCTCTCGCCAAAGCGGCGGGCATGAAGTACATCACGATCACGTCACGCCATCATGACGGCTTCGCGATGTTCGATTCCAAGATCTCTGACTGGAATATCGTCCAGCGAACGCCGTACAAGAAAGATCCACTCAAGATGCTCGCAGAAGAATGTCATCGTCAGGGCATCAAGCTCTTCTTTTATTATTCGCAACTCGACTGGCACAATCCCGACTACTACCCGCGCGGCGCGACCGACTGGAAGAACGGCCGTCCCGATCACGGCGACTTCAGTGCCTACCTCGATACGTACATGGATGGCCAGCTCACCGAGCTGCTCACGAACTACGGTCCGATCGGCGGAATCTGGTTCGACGGCATGTGGGACAAGCCAGACGCCGACTGGCACCTCGACAAAACGTATGCGCTGATCCACAAGCTGCAGCCCGCAGCGTTGATCATTCCGAATCATCACCAGACGCCGCGTCCTGGGGAAGACGTTCAGACATTTGAACGTGATCTGCCCGGTCAGAACACCGCTGGCTTCAATACCAAGTACGTCAGCAACCAGTTGCCGCTCGAGAGCTGCGACACGCTCAACGATAACTGGGGATTCGCCATCGGCGACAGCAATTACAAGAGTGGACCAGACCTTATTCGCAGGCTAGTGCGCACAGCGGGAAACAATTCAAATCTTTTGATGAATATCGGTCCCTATCCCAATGGGGAGATTGATCCGCAATTCGTCACGCGCCTGCATGCAGTGGGCGATTGGCTCGCGAAATATGGAGATTCAATCTATGGAACTCGCGGTGGGCCGATTGCTCCTGCAGACTGGGGAGTCACCACACAAAAAGGAGACAATATTTACGTTCACATTCTGAACTGGGCCGCTCCGCTGCTCGCCCTACCGCCGATGCAAGGCAAGATCGTCGCGGCCCATTCTCTGCTCGACAACCAATCGATCGGATTCAGTCAGACGGGGGAAGGCCTTGTTTTGCACGTTCCGGCTGCGGGTAAAGATGAAATCGATCGTGTCATCGTCCTGAAAATCGCAAAAAGCTAAACTGCAACTACGACTGCACAATGCGTTCGAGGGCAACGCGGCTGCGGATTATCAGGGTCGCGCCCTTCAACTGCATCAACTGCTTCTTCTTGAATTCGGAGAACAGACGGCTGACCGTCTCCCGCGTCGTGCCAATGATCTCGGCGATCTCCTCGTGAGTCAGTGTCAGTTTCACTTGAGACGACCCGTCGTCCTGTATGGTCTTGGCTGACCAGGACAACAAGAGTTTCGCGAATTTTTCGGACGGCGAAGCCGCGAGACCGAGAGTCCGGATCTCTTCATAAGCCGTGAAATAGTTCCTGCTCAACTGCTGTGCTACGCGGACCGCCACTTCAGGGAAGTCCTTCAGAAAGTGCAAGAAGGAATCGCGCGGGATGAAGTTTGCTTGCCCCGGTTCCATCATCTCGGCGGTCACTTCGTATGGGCGGTTGGAGATCACGGCGTTCAGGCCGAGGACGTCACCTGACTCAGAAATCTTCGTGATGATCGTCTTCCCTTCCCGCGAGGACGTCGACAGCTTTGTTTTACCCACACACAAGACGAAGACTCCACGGGGCAGTTGGCCCTCGATAAAAAGCATGGTCCCCTTCGGATAGACGGCGGTCGACTTGATGTCGTTCAGGCGTTGAGCCGCTTGCGGAGAGATGTTGCAAAACAGGTGCTCACCTCGCACCGGGCATGACAAGCAGTTATCCAGAATATTAAGACCGTAAGGTGCACGCATCGTATCCTCCACCAGGCGACGGCCTATCGAACTTTTGTGGCGGTTCGCCTCAGCCCACACAGGGGATATGGCAAGTTGTGAGCCAACTTAGGCGCTATACGGGTCTTATTCCCAAATCCGCAAATGCATGAAAAGACTGAGGTTGACAGGGCATCTTCGGTCGCCCCATTCGGAGCCTGCATAAAATCACAACGCTCTTGGGTTATTTCCCGCACAAGGCTGCGTGATCTGGATCACCAGAAGTTGTGACCCATCCATTTGAATCGATGGGATTTCGGCAAACTACGGGCCTACTGCGATCTGCAGGGGCGCGGGAGTCTGCAGGCGCTGGCGATATATAAGGTTCTTTGGGGCGACCTCTCCAACGGCGTCTACGTGGACGACGTAGTCCCCGTGAGGCAGATTTTGTCCGAAAGGTAGTTCCATTCCGATCGTGCCGGGACGCAGGTCGTAGTGCTCATATCCGATCGCCGTCGCTCTGCCATTCGGAGCAACAGCCATAACAACAAAGGTCAAGTCGAGATCGTCGCCCGTCGTGTTGGACACAGCTACGCTGCCTTCGATCCGGCTGCCGGATACGTGCGCGATCGTCTTCCAGACAAGACTGAGCGCGGCATGCACCCGCAGGACAAATCCCTTTTGCAGCGATTTTGGCGGATTGTTCGAGTCATGCACCGACAAAGTGAAATTGAAGTCGCCAGTTCGCTCAGGCTGTCCACGAAGCAAGCCGTTCTCCTCGAGCCTCAGCCCCGCGGGCAATGCGCCCTTTTCCAGTTTCCAATGCAGCGTGGGCACGCCGCCATGGGCTTGGAACTGTAATTCGTAGTTGGCGCGTGGATAGGTCTCTACCAGTTCCGACGGCGTTTCGATGACGATGGGTGACTCGCTCGGCGGCGTCTGCTGCGCCTCAGGACTGAGATCCTGAGACTGCTGGCTTTGTCCGCTTGCGGCATCGACGGTGGCTAGCTGGCAAGCGACAGCCGCGATCGCAAGTATTGAAAGGACGCTCACCGCTAAGAGTCGATTTATTTTTGGAATATTCCCCATTCGTCCCCGCCTGCGGATCCGACCCCAACGCCAACTTGTTGGCGTCCCACGTAAAGATTCGTCACAGCTTAGGAATGTTGCAGTAAGAAAAACTTGCAGTGCTGTCTTTACCATAACCCAATGACCTGCATTTATTACTGAAATCGCGCTAGACAATGAGTAATCTCCTCACGGATTGAGACTCTTCCAGCGGAGTTGCCCGGTCCCACATCACCGAGGTCACGTTGACGAGATTTCTCCGTTTCTGCAAAACTAAAGATTCCGGCGGATTTTTTCGTCGTTTCGTTTGCTAAATGGAACTGCTGCTCAATCTGGCTTGGTTGCTTTTGGCGTTGCCCGCCTTCTGGCTGTGGCGCGTGTCGAAGGGCGCTCCAACGAGCCGCCGTTTCGCCCCTCTGCAATGCCTGTTTGCATTGGCGTGTATGCTGGTCGTCCTGTTTCCGATCGTTTCCGCGACGGACGATCTGCACGCGATGCGCGCCGAGGTGGAAGAGTCGCCCCTCAGCAAGCGCAGCATGCGCCAGGCGAACAGCGACAAACCTTCGTCATGGAACTGGCACAGCCAGCCTTCACTGATACCCGCTTCCAGCTTTACAGTTGCGAAAGTCGCGACGTGGCATCAGGTTCCCAAGCTTAGTTTCGACAGTCTCGAAGCCCCGTCTATCCAGGAAGCGGGCCGCGCTCCTCCATCCTTCCTTCTCAACTAGCTCTCGCTGACATCGCCAAAGGCAGCTGACGCGGCTCAAAGCCGAGGCGATATCCCTTTTCTTACTCGAAGAACTTCTCGTGGAAGCGCGCAGCGCACCCGTCGCGCTGGCGTTTCCACACGAAAGGCCTTCGTCTCACACGGCGAACGGGACTGGAGATGAAGTTTTGATGCGTTGGAAGATTCTGAATGTAGTCGCAATAGTGTCGCTGGGCGCGGGGGCCCTGCGCGCCCAGAACGCGCCGCAAGGTGCTCAGCCTCCATCCGGCATAACGGTCTTGACGTGGGAGCAGGTCAAAGATCGCTTCGAAATAAAGAATGCGACGCTGCTGGCCGGAAAACTCAATATAGACGAACTGAAGGCTCAGGAGATCACGGCGCACCTGCGGCCGAATCCGGACTTCACTCTGTCGGCAGACGGAACACAAATCGCGCCAAGTCGTGGCGTCTGGACTCCCTTTGCCGGAACATTCGTTTCTCCGGGCGTGAGCTATCTTTTTGAACGACGCAACAAGCGCGGACTTCGCTTCGAAGCCGCCAAGCAGGGCACCGCGATTGGCTCGGCCCAGCAGTCTGACACCGAGCGCAATCTGATCTTCAATCTGCGCACCGCTTTTGTCGGTGTGTTGCGGGCAAAAGCGGTGCTGCAACTCGCGCAAGTGAACCTCGAGTATTACGACAAAGTGTTGAACGTGAGCCGCGACCGCTTTCAGGCCGGCGACATTGCCCGGATCGACCTTGATCGGCTCGAGTTGCAACGCCTGCAATACGAATCCGACCTGCAAACCGCGCTCGTCAACCTACGTACAAATAAGATCAACCTTCTCGCTCTGCTCGATGACCGCCGTCCGGTCGATACATTCGATATCGATGGAACATTCGATTTTCGCGAAGACCTGCTCGGTCTCGATGACTTCCGGAAAGATGCAGTCGACGCGAGGCCTGATCTGCGAGCCGCCGTCCTGACCGTTCAACAGGCGGAAACCAGTTACAAACTGGCGCAGGCGGACGGTTCGACCGATCCCACCATCGGAGTCTGGTTCACCCACAACGGCTCTTTCAACAATCCCGATGCCCTGAACACAGTCGGGGCGAGCATCAACATTCCACTGCGCATCTTCGATACGAATCAGGGCGAGAAGTTGCGCACAAAGATTGACATCAAGCGCAACGAACGGCTACGCGAGGGAGTCGAGACGCAGGTCTACAGCGACGTGGACTCCGCCTACGCCGCGCTCAGCAGCGATATCAACCTGCTGAAACCCTACAGGAGCCGATACCTGGAGCAGGCCGTCCGGGTACGGGATACGGTGCAGTTTTCCTACCAGCATGGTGGGGCCGCCCTGCTGGACTTCCTGAACGCCGAAAACGAATACCGCTCCGTGCAACTGAGCTACGTAAACCTGATCGGCTCCTATCTCACGGCAGCAGCGCAATTGAATCTGGCGGTCGGACGCGAGGTCATCCAATGAAGAAATCTTTTTTTCAATTTCGAAAACACGAATCGCTCAATCTCGACTGCGCGGTCTGGATAACAATCGTCTTGATATCGATCGCGATGGTATCTGCGACAGGCTGCTCGAAGGAGACACCGGTCGCTGCCGCCAAGCCGGCGGTGACCCTCGATCCCGACGTCTTCGAGACGGATCATCCCGAATTATTCAAGACCGCGAAGGCCGAAGCGCGTGCGCTCCCTACCATCGTCAGCGCGAACGGTGTCATCTCTCCGGACGTGAACCGCACGATCCACGTCACGTCGCTTGCGGCGGGACGCGTGATCGAGCTCAAGGCAAAGCTGGGCGACACCGTGAAGAAGGGGCAGACCCTGCTGGCGATTTCCAGCCCTGATCTCGCCACCGCATTTTCGGACTACGAAAAAGCAAAAGCCGACGAAGCCCTCTCGCATAAAGCACTTGATCGTGCACAAATGCTTTACGACAAAGGCGCGATCGCCGCGAAGGATCTCGAGATCGCGCAAGATGCCGAAGACAAGGCCAAGGTCGACGTGGAGACTACAGACCACCGCGTGCGGTTGCTCGGCGCTGATCCAGCGCATCCTAGCCCTGTTATCGAGTTGAAAGCCCCGGTCTCCGGAACGATCGTCGAGCAGAACGTTGCAGGTTCCGAAGGCATAAAGAGCCTCGATAACACTCCGAATCTTTTCACCATCGCGAATTTGTCGGAAGTCTGGGCGGTGTGTGATGTCTTCGAGAACGATCTTTCTGAAGTTCATGTCGGAGATATCGCGGAAATTCAGCTGAACGCGTATCCCGATCGCGTTTTCAAGGGCAAGGTCGCGGATATTTCCCGCGTGCTCGATCCCGCAACGCGGAGCGCAAAAGTCCGGATCGTGCTGGGCAACGCCGACGGCGCGCTGCGCTCCGGCATGTTCGCCGTTGCGACGTTCCGTTCACTACAGCTCACCGATCGCGTCGTGGTTCCATCCACCGCCATCATGCGTCTGCACGATAAGGACTGGGTCTTCCGTAAAGACGCCGATCGACGCTTTCGAAAGATCACGATTAAGGCCGATGGTCTTGCGCCCGGCGGCATGCAAGAAATTCGCGAAGGCGTAAAGTCCGGCGACGAAGTCGTCACGAACGCACTCGAGTTTTCGACGCAGGTGGCCGAGAAAAGGTCGGGGGACTAGAGCATGCTTCGCAAAGCGATTGACATAGCTCTTACCAATCCCCTGCTGGTGCTCGGCGGAGCGCTCGTTCTTTTTGTGTGGGGCATTATTTCGTTCCACGCGCTGCCGATTGAAGCTTATCCCGACGTCGCCGACACCTACGCGCAGGTCATCACGCAATGGCCGGGTCACGCAGCCGAAGAAGTTGAGCAGCAGATCACAGTCCCACTCGAAGTTGAGTTGAACGGCGTTGCGCATCTCACGCACTTGCGTTCCGTGTCGCTGATGGGGCTTTCGGTCATCACCATCATCTACGATGACGAAATTCCAACGATCAACGCTCGACAAGAAGTGCTCGACCGCTTGCAGAGCGTGACGCTGCCGACCGGCGTGACTCCTGGAATCGGTCCGGACTACAGCCCGGTCGGGCAGATCATGTTCTACACGCTGACGACTACGAACCCGAATTACGACGTGATGGAACTGAAAGCTTTGAATGACTGGTTCGTCGTGAACCAGTTGAAGTCAGTCCCGAATGTGGTTGACGTCAATCCTTTCGGTGGACCGACGCGCGAATATCAGGTGCAACTCGATCCCGGAAAACTGGTTGCCTTCGGGCTCGCGCTGCCGCAAGTCGAGCAGGCACTGGTCTCCAACAACATCAACGCCGGTGGCGGATTCATTGAGCGCGGTGCGCAGGCGCTCAATGTAAGAGCCGTCGGCCTCATGCAGACTACCGACGACATCGGCGCCACGGTCGTGAAGGTGCAGAACGGCACACCGGTACGCGTTCGCGATCTGGGCAACGTGGTGCAGGCTCCGAAGGTTCGCCTCGGGCACCTTGGAAAGACCATTCACAAGCAGGACGGCACGATCCTGAACGACGACGATGTCGTCGAAGGCATCGTGCTTCTGCGCAAAGGCGCGGTCGCCGAGACGACGCTCGCGACGCTGCACCAGAAGATCGATGAGCTCAACGGCGTCAATGGAGAGAATGGGCTGTTGCCCGCGGGCGTGAAGCTTATTCCGCACCTCGACCGCAGCGAGCTTATGCACCACACCACGCACACTGTGCTCCGCAACCTCACGGACGGTGTGGTTTTGGTGACGCTGATTCTTTTTCTGTTCCTCGGGAATGTGCGGAGCGCGCTGATCGTAGCGATTACGATTCCCTTCTCGCTGCTATTCGCCGCCATCCTCCTCGACCTACGCCACATTCCCGCGAACCTGCTTTCGCTGGGAGCGCTCGACTTCGGCATGGTGGTCGATGGTTCGGTTGTGATGGTGGAGAACATCCTTCGCCACACCTCCTTCGGAGATCACAAGAGATCATTTCGCGAGATCGTGGCTACGGCGGCGCACGAAGTGCAGAAGCCAGTCTTTTTCGCCCGCGTCATCATTATTGTTTCCTATCTTCCGATCTTCACGTTGCAGCGCGTCGAAGGACGCCTGTTCAGTCCGATGGCGTGGACGGTCGCCTTTGCCCTCCTCGGTGCTCTGGTGTTCGCCTTGTTCATCGCGCCCGTGCTCTGCAATTTTCTTTTCAGCCGCGAGATCAAAGAATGGCGCAATCCGGTGTTGGAGTGTCTGAATCGCAACTATGCGCGGTCCCTCGATTGGTGCTTCGATCACATGAAGTTCACGCTGGGTATGGGCCTGTTGGCTTTGGGAGCGATGATCTTCATTGCTATGAGCGGGATGATTGGCTCGGAGTTTCTGCCCCATCTGGATGAAGGCGCAGTTTGGGTTCGCGGCACTCTTGCACCAAGCACTGGCCCATCTTCGAGCCTCGACATGGAAAAACGCGCGCGGCTCGTGCTTGCGCAGTTTCCCGAGGTTAAGCAGGTTGTCGGCCAGATCGGGCGTCCCGACGACGGCAGCGATGCCAGCGGCTTTTACAACACGGAGTTTTTCGTTGATCTGCGACCGCGTGAAGAATGGCGCGCACAGTTCCACGGCAAGAAAGACGAATTGATTGCCGCCATGGATCAGCAGTTACAGCAGTTCCCTGGCGTCGACTGGAATTTCTCGCAGCCGATTTCCGACAACGTCGAAGAGGCCGTCAGCGGCGTAAAGGGCGAACTCGCTGTAAAGCTCTTCGGCCGCGATCTGCGAACACTGGAGGAGAAGGCGGACCAGATTCAGGGCGTCATGAGCCAGATCCCGGGCGTCGCCGACCTTGGAACGTTTCAGGTTCGAGGCCAGCCCAACGTCAATCTCAATATGGATCGCGGGGCGGCCGACCGCTACGGGATCAACGTAAGCGATATTCAGGATGCCGTCGAATCGGCGGTAGGAGGAAAAGCCGTCAGCCAGATTCTGATCGGCGAGCAGCGGTTCGACTTGACGGTCCGCTACCAACCGCAGTTCCGGCGAAGCGTCGAGGATATCTCCAACATCCGCCTCGTCGCGCCCTCCGGAGAACGCGTCTCCCTTGCGCAACTCTGCAAAATCACACTCGACGATGGCGCATCCACGATTTATCGAGAGGGCAACTCACGCTACATCGCGATCAAGTACAGTGTGCGCGGCCGCGATCTGGGCAGCACCGTGCGCCAGGCCATCGATGATGTCGCGAGGAAAGTAAAGCTTCCCGAGGGATATCACCTCGATTGGACCGGAGAGTACGAAAGCCAGCAGCGTGCCAACCGCCGGCTCGCGATCATCGTTCCGGTCACACTGCTGCTGATGTCGTTCATTCTTTATTCGGCATTCGGTTCGTGGAAGTGGGTCGCGTTGATTCTCTCAGTGGTCGCGCTCTCGCCTCTGGGAGGATTTCTCAGCCTGCTCGTCACTGGCACACACTTCAGCGTCTCCTCCGGCCTCGGATTCCTGGCGCTGATCGGAGTATCGGTCGAGATCGGCGTCATCATGGTGGAGTACATCAACCAGCTCCGCACGCGCGGCATGCCTGTGCGAGACGCGGCAAAGGAAGGGGCTGCGTTGCGACTGCGTCCCATCATGATGACGATGCTCGTGGCGACTCTCGGCCTGCTCCCGGCAGCGATGTCGCACGAAATCGGTTCGGACTCGCAACGCCCGTTTGCGATCGTGATCGTGGGCGGCCTCATCGTGGAACTTCTGGTCAGCGTGATTCTCTGGCCCACGCTCTACGTATTCTGGGCAAGACCAGGAGACCGCCTGCCGCCGTCAGAGCAGAGCTTCATGTCAGAAGGCGAACACGTCGACTAGAAGTTGTGTAGCCACGGACGCATTCGTCCGTGGCGAAGTCAAGAAGTTGTGTAGCCCCGGACGCATTCGTCCGTGGCGAGTCGCAAAAGCGACGAGTGAGGGCGCAAGACTCTCGCTGGAACGGTCATGCTGACCGTAACTTTCCATTCTGCTGCTGCGTTATACTTCCAGAACTTCAGCAGTGCCTCTGAGCTTTTTTCATGGCCGTCGGAATTCGTACACTCGATCTACGCAAAGTCTTCCACTCCGCGCCTCCGCTGGGAGCCGCGGGCGGCTTCATCGCTCGTGCCGATGCAAAGGATTCAAAACAGGCCAAACCCCAGATCACCGCGCTCGATGGGTTGACGCTGGAAGTGAATCCTGGCGAGATTTTCGGGCTCCTCGGACCGAATGGCGCGGGCAAATCCACCACAGTGGGTGTGCTGACCACGCGGGTCCACGCCACCAGCGGACAAGCCTGGATCGGCAACCATGAAGTCTGGCACGAGCAGGCGAAGGTCAAGCGCCTGATCGGAGTGGTTCCGCAACGGCCGAATCTCGATTTCTCTCTGACCGCCCGTGAAATTCTTATTTTTCACGCTGCTTACTTCGGCATTGCTTCCAAAGAACGCACCCAGCTTGCCGACTCATTGCTTGAAAAATTCAAGCTCACGGATCGGGCCAATCAGATGGTCCGTGGGTTTTCCGGCGGCATGATGCAGCGGCTGTCGATTGCCCGCGCCATGATGCACGATCCGCAGGTTCTGTTCTTCGACGAACCCAGCGCGGGACTTGATCCGCAAACGCGCATCCTGCTGTGGGAGATCATTCGCGAATACAACCAGCTCGGCAAGACTGTGCTTTTGACGACGCACAACATGGAAGAAGCCGACGCTCTCTGCCAGCGTGTCGCCATCGTCGATCACGGCAAGGTCATATCCATCGGAACACCGAGCGAGTTGAAGCAGTCAATCCCCGGCGGATTTCTGCTGCGCCTGCAGTTCGGCAAGCAGAGTCCGGAGTTGCTAGAGAGGCTGCAGACCTTGGCAGGGGTTCGTGAAGTGCGTGCCTCGGACTCCACGGGCGCCGACATCTACGCCGATCGCGGCGGTTCGCTGATCCCTGAGGTCGCTGCAGTGGCGATCGCTGCCGGAGCAGAGCTTCGTGATGTACACATCTCCGAGCCCAGCCTGGAAAATCTTTTTCTGCACCACACGGGAAGGAGTCTGCGCGATTGAACTGGAAAGCCTTTACTGCGATGCTAGCCCGCGACGCGCATGTCGCTCGCCGCAATGCGATGCAACTGCTGTTCCAGACTTTCCTGCAGCCGTTGCTGTTCGTCTTCATTTTCGGAAAAGTGATGGTCGGCAGCGGCTACCTGCCGGCGAGCTACAAAAGCTTGTTACTGCCGGGCATTATTGCCATCAGCATGGTCTTCACCGGAATCTGGGCGGTATGCATGCCGCTGATCGCGGAATTTCAATGGACTCGCGAGATCGAAGACCGTCTGCTTGCCCCGATCGATATCCATTGGATTGCCATAGAAAAAGTCATTGCCGGCATGTTGCAGGCGCTGGTGGCGGGACTCGTCGTGATACCGCTTGCCTGGCTCGTGCTGCGTCCTGGAGTGGACATCAGCATCAAGCAACCGCTCGAATTCTTCACCATCATTGTTCTGATCGCGATCTTTTCAGCCTGCGGAGGTCTGGCTCTGGGCTGCAGCATCAACCAGCAGCACATCGGGCTGATGTTCGGGATGGTGATCACGCCAATGATCTTCTTTGGCTGCACTTACTATCCGTGGAGTGCGCTCAACACGTTCCCCACCCTGCAGAAACTTGTCCTCATCAATCCGCTCGTCTATGCCAGCGAAGGAATGCGCGCTGCGCTGGTGCCGCAGTTTCCGCACCTGTCGACCGTCGCGATCTTGCTGATGCTATTGATCTTTGATATTGGGCTGCTATGGATTGGCCTGAGGCAGTTCCACAAGAAGGCCATCAGTTAGGTTTTCAACTTCAGCGTCTCCCCTCAAATTTGCTGACTCTACTTAGGGTTTTAGCATCTTACCGATAGTACGGAGCCTGGTTCGCTGCAGTCTCGGGCCGCACCCGCAGCCGATGGGGGACGATCAAAGTGGCGAAAGCAAAGAAATTTCTTGTGCTCTTACGTAAGAGCCCCTCGGATAGGGCCATTGGAATTAAAGTCGCCAATGTACGGACTACCCGCTCGCTATCAGCCGTAAGCGTAGTCCTCGTAGGACTAGGGTCTCTCAGCTGTGGGACCTCGCATGCGATTCTTCAGGTCACCGCGCCCGCGACCGTCGTAGCTGGCTCTCCATTCAGCGTCACCGTGACCGCCATGTTCGCAGGCAAACGCGACACGATGATGGACGGCCCGATACACTTCACAACCACCGACAAAGCAGCAGCCCTGCCAACGCTTTACCAATTCACTGCGGCGGATGCCGGGACCCACACCTTTACTGATCTCACGCTGGTCACGCCCGGCAATCAAACCATTACCGTGTCGGATTATGATGCGACTCCGATCGCGGGAAGCGCGAACATAACCGTCACGGCTCCCGGCAACGAAAGGTAGCAATCCCTGGACCAGCAGTGTGACCGGCGAGACATAATTGCCGAATATCAGCCAACTTCGTCGTGTTAGACCCGCATCGTAAGGATCGCTTGGCAGTGGTTTCCCCCGGAATTCACTGAAAGAGGACGACGCTCTTGACGCCATCGGCGAATAGACAAGCGCACGCTGTACTTTTCCGTACTTACAAACAAACTCACAAGACCAGCATTCCTGTCATCGTTGTGCTGGCCGGGCTGGCCATCATGACGCCGCTTGCGAGAGCCCAGCGATGCGGCTATGAGACCGCGAACCTTGCCTTCGATCCACCTTCTATCGACAGCACAGTTTTGACCAGCGACCCGGTTGACGGCCCTACACCTGGACAGAAATCAATTGTGGCATCGGATTCCACTGGAGAGTCCAACGAACCGCCGTTGGTCGTCCGGCGCCGGGAATGGAAACCGGACTTCAACAAAGCCGTCTTCTTCCGACACAAACTCGAGTTCTCTCTGGATGTCGGATGGCTTCCCATTAATGTCCCTTTTCCCTTCGACGTTTTCGAAGGCGATCCCTACGACTTGTATCCCCTGCGCTACACGCTCGTTCCGGTGCTGGCATCACTGCGATGGCAACTGGGTAGTATTTGGGGGCCGCCGGTTTTGCGAGGCAACTGGGATCTCACGTTCACCGCATCCGCTACTGCAATTCCGAGGGGCCCGGAGACACGTTATTTTTCGTACGACATGGGTCTGAGGCGGAATTTCATCCCCCGGAACTGGAGGGCCGTGCCTTACTGGGACGTGCGCGCCGGCATGGGATTTATCGACGCTAAGGGACCGCAGGGCGTCTATTACGCCCAAGGACAGAATTTCACTTTCAACATCAACATGGGAGCTGGCGTGCGCTACGACATCAACTCTCGTTATGCAATTTCCGCCGGCCTGAACTGGATGCACCTATCGAACGGCAACCTATCGTCCCCGCAATATTCAAACTATGGCATCAACGTATACGGGCCCGTGATTGGAATAGATATTGCTCTGCCGCGAAGTCGACGGCACGCGGACCAAATAGCAGGCGTTAGTGATTTCAACGCAGAGAAGTGAGGCTAAAAAGTAAGAGAGTTCCGAGGTGGTGTGGGGTCCATTCGTCTCGGCCAGTAGCTCGCTTAATGACCCTCGCTCGACCTGCTCTCAGAGTTTCCCTTGCGGGGACCTCCGCGCGATCTTCGCTTGGGCTCCGGGCTCACCGCCAACCGGATAAACCTACCCTACGCCTCGGAACTCTATCCTGCCTTCAACATTTCTTCTTCGTTCGCCTCGACCAGCGCTTTGCTATAGACCCTTGCTTGCCCTCCTTCTCCATCTCGCGATTTCGAAGGTGACTTCGCTTGAGCCCCGGACGCCGCACCAACCGGAAAAACTTAAGAAGCTGTCAAAGAACGATCCTGTTGTACTCCTTCTATTTCTTACGTCAACGAAAAATGCACGCTTGTAACTAGTCGTATTTTCAATCGAGTGCACGCCGTTCACAGCCCTATGACCGGATTTGGTGCAGCTGCCTGGATCCATTTTGATGTGAAACCCGCTCTGTGCGCGGGTTTCCGCGCGCTATTCGAAAAGGATCGGTCCGGTTGCGCTAACTTTCTCCCTGCTCTCCTGTGAAAATCGCGCACTTACCCCGACAGTCGAAGGAACTCAACGATTTCCTTTGATAGGATTTCGCAATGCGCACCATGGTCATCCTTATGGCACTGCTAATGCCAGCGGGACAGCGATCGCCCGCCGATCCTCTGGAACATTTGCCTGCGAACATCGAGGTGCTCACTCACTTCGGAGAGCGCGCCGACATCTCTCCCGACAACCAGCGCGTTGCTTTCATGTCCAAAAGCTTCGGCGATGCGATGGTCGTCGATCTGAAATCGCGCGAGATTCGCTGTCTTACCTGCAACGTTCCGGCTGCTGTATTCCTGCGCGTGATGCATCTGACGACCGGCGACTACATCCTGATCGGTCCCGATCATTTCGAGAACATCCACTCGAGCCGCACGCGCGACAACGAGTTATGGTTCCTGAGCAAGCAGCGCGGCGCGAAGCCGGTCAAGTTCAACCAGAAGATGAGTGAAGGAGTCGCCGTCTCGAAGAAGAATCTGAAGATCGCATTCTCCCAGACGGCTGAACAGGCCCCTGATCTTTCGCCCGAAGCCTCTCGCCTGATCGTGGCCGATGTTGATCTTGGTGGCACCCCGAGGCTGATCAATCAGAAAACAGTTTACGAAAGTAAAGATCGGAACTGCGTAATCGAAGCGCAGGATTTTTACGACAATGACAGCAAAATGACTTTCACGTGTTACGAGCCCGGAGGCTTGGCCTCGGTGATGGGCATCGATTTGCAAACTGGGCAAGTGACGAATCTCTCGAAGGCTCCGGGATCGTACAACGAGGTCGAAGGAATTTTTCCGGATGGACTATACGCGGCCGTCGAAGCCGACCGTCAATGCGAACAACTTGGCGGACAACGCGGCTCCGGGAACATCGACATCTGGAAGCTGCGGCTCGACGGCACCGGGAAAGATTTCACGCGGCTGACGCACTTCAATGACTACGAGGGCGGCAAGGCATCGAACCCGGTTCTGTCGACCGACGGCCGTTTCATGGCGTTTCAGACTGCGCGCACAACGGATCCCGCCGGCGTGGGATACGGCATCCTTTTGTACTGGTTCAAGAAATAGTCGCCGCGATCTCTAAAGAAAAAAGGAGCACGATGACCCGTGCTCCCCGTCAAAAGCCCGATTACTAGTGGCGATATTCTGCATTGGGCGAAGCAATCTGATCGTACGGAACGTTCGACGGAATGTTGTTCCGCACCATGATGTCCTGCAACTTGCGCGCGTCCTTTTGCAGATCATCGTCATCATTCTTGCGGCTGTCGTTTACGAACTTCGCGTAGGCCTTGTCGAACTCACGTTGATCCTCCGGCGAGAGTCTGGCCTGCCCGTAAGCAGAGCCGCCGCCCGAATAATTGTTGTCGTTGTAGCTGTTGTTTTGATATCCGCCATTGTTCTGATACCCACCCGGCGTTGCAATCTGGTTGTAGGGAACGTCACCAGGAATGTTGTAGCGCGCCATGATGTCCTGCATGTGGCGCACGTCGCGGTCCGCGTTGTCGCGATCCGTGCGGCGTGTGTCATCGATCCATTGCGAATAATAACGATCGAAGTCGCGCTGATCTTCCGATGAGAGACGAACCTGGCTCGGAGCATTTTGCGGGTAAGCCGGGACGGAGTTATAGCTGTTGTTGTAGCTACCACTGCTCCTGGTGTATCCCGTGCTTGCGATCTGGTTGAACGGTACATCCGGTGGAATGTTGTTGCGGGACATAACATCCTGCATCTTGCGCACATCGCGGTCGATATCATCGCGATCATTCTTGCGCGTATCGTTCACCCACTTCGTGTAGTACTTGTCGAATTCCTGCTGATCCTGCGCGGTGAGTTGCGCCTGGTATCCGCGCTGATAGCCGTTTCCCGTGCTCGCGAGTTGATCGTAGGGAACATTGGCCGGAATATTGTTGCGCGCCATGATCTCCTGCATCTTGCGGACATCCTTCGCTAAGTCGTCTCGATCATTCTTGCGCGTGTCATTTACCCACTTCGTATACGCCTTATCGAAGTCGTGCTGATCTTCGGGAGAGAGCCGGCTCGTTTGACCGAGTGCTGGTAATCCCAGCGCGGCGGCCAGTGCCACCAATACCAAGAATCTCGTTTTCATTTAGGACCTCCAGAGTTTCCTCGAGTTGGAGCAGCGTTCTTCAACCCTCAACTCTGATGACATGCTCTGACTTGATCGTTGGCGGGGTGAATCCGGTATTCCCTCGCATTAATTCCCCTACAACCCATTTGCTTTCATGCGCATGTCTCAGGCCCCAGCGCTTTTCGAGATAAGGCGCTTGACAATAAAGAATTACTTATATAAGTTATAACTTACCTTATGACCGGTCTCGATTCAGCCTTCGCTGCGCTTGCCGATCCCACCCGGCGCGCGATTCTTTCGCGCCTCGCTTTAGGAGAAGCAACCGTCAACGAACTGGCGAAGCCATTCGAGATGACGCAGCCGGCGATCTCCCAACACCTGAAAGTTCTCGAGGAAGCGGGATTGATTGTTCGGCGGATCGATGGGACGAAGCGTCCCCGCCGTCTGGCGAAAGCTGGCGTCGAGGCGATGGATCAATGGCTCAGCATGCTTCGCAAAGCATTGGAACGTAACTACGAGCGGCTGGACGAAATTCTCGCCGCTCCACCAGCCCCAGAAGGAGAGAAGAGATGAGCAAGATGACGCTGAAGACCGAAGGAGATACACACGTGGTGATCACGAGGCATTTCGCCGCCCCTCCCGAGAAGGTGTACAAGGCGCACACCGATCCGAAGATCGTGCAGAAGTGGTGCACGGGGCCCGATGGCTGGACGATGCCGGTCTGCATCAGTGAACCCAAGCCCGGCGGCAAGATCCGCTACGAGTGGACGAACGGAAAAGGCGGTGGATTCCATCTAACCGGCGAGTATTTGGAATTGCAGCCATACAGCAAGATCGTTCACGTCGAACGCATGCACCTCCCTGACCCGACTCCCGACAATCACATTGAAACGCGATTCGATGCAGACGGCACCGGGACGCTCATGACGATGCGCATGACCTTGCCAGACAAGAAAACACGGGAGGCAATGCTCGCCACGGGAATGGAAAGCGGGATGGAAGCAAGCTACGTCCGCTTGGAAGGCCTGATATAGCTGAAGACGCAGAGAGATTTAGAATTGCCCGGCCCCCACTTCTTGCTGATTTCGTGAGAAGTGGGATTCTTTGGGTCCTACAAAAAAGCTGGGACAGCCACGACGGCTATCGGTCCGGGGGCGGCTCGACTTTGCTCTGTTACTTCGACGTGGCCATGTACAGATCAGACTGCAGGCGGAAGTACGAATACACCAGAGTTGATCCATTCGGAGTAGCGAATATCGAAGAGATATCCGGAATCACGCCAGCGGAGTCAGCGGGGGAAAGTTCGCGGACAAGTTCACGCTTACCCGTCGAACGATCGATGCGGTAGACCTTCACAGGAAGGTAGTCGGAACGTGATACGTACAGTTCTTGCCCGTTCTCGCTCCAGCCGACTGGTGAATCTCCCTTCTCCGTTCCTTTTAATAGCGTGGGTTTGTCGCCTGAAACCGGATACAGCGAAATGGTTCCGTTCTCGTCGACAGCGCAGAGCAGTTTTCCGTCGGGAGAGAGACGCAAGCCTCCGATTCCTTCCGGAGTAATCGCTCGCGGCGGGCCACCGCGGAGGTCTTGCATCCAGGTCTGCACCGGGTGCCCTCGCCTGCTTCCTACGAAAACGACATGGTTGCCATCAGGAAACCAACCTCCGGCATAATGCGCTATATCGTCCTGAGTCAGAATTTTCTTCGTTCCTCTCCCGACCGGCCACAGAACGAGTTGCGGAACGGCATCGGCTCCGTTATCGAACGGTGCAATCGCGAGCACCCATTGGCTATCCGGAGAAATCGCACTACCATAGCCTTCTCCCAACCGGATGGGAGGCGAGCCGTCGGTCTTCCTGAGATACACCTCGTAGTTCTTAACAGCCGCTTCACCCTCGACCGTCAGGACGATGCTTTGACCATCAGCCGATAGGTCGTCGGCTCTGGAGAAATCCAGCCACGACAAGTCACGAACCGTACCGGATATATTGGCGAGGATCTCATACCGTTCCCCGTCGCGGCTCAAGAGCAATGCACCTTCCCGCGAGACATCATGAAAAGTCAGATCGCTGGATTCGCTCGCCACGCGACGCAGGGATCCCGAGAGGCTTTGCCGGTAGACCGCCCGCGGACTCTCACGTTCCTCCAATGCCTCACTCGCCGAAAACCACAGGGAATCTCCCGACGGATCCCAAGCAAGGCCGCGAACGCTAAACCAAAACCGCGTCATGACCCTGTTGTGCCCTTTAAGATCGACGAGACTTACAAGCCCGGCGTCGTCTCCTTCCAGCGGATGTTCCAGGAAGGCCAGGGAATCGCCGCGAGGTGAAACCCGTACGTCGCTCAGCCACCGGCCTCCGGTCACTTCGTAAACTACGGTCCCGATCGGGAACTCCAGGTTGCACCGCTTCCCCACCCAATGCACGATCGCCAGTTTCTTTCCTTCACGGTCCCAATCGGCGTCCTGCACATTTTCCAGAATCTCCCGAGGAACTCCGCCCGCGATGGGCATAGTGGCCAGCGTTCCATGACTGATCCAGCCAACCCCCGCCCGCCGATTCATCAATATGGCCAGTTCTCCCGCGGACGACACGGCGAGGATGTCGGCGTCGGGTAAAGAATAGGGTCGTGACTCGGGACTTTCCCCTTGCGCCCAGAACAGTTGCGGAGGTTTTCCATTCCAGGCCGCGCCGTAGAGGATGCTATGCCCGTCCGGACCGAACCGTGCAGAACGGATGGCGCCCTTGCCATATGTAATTCTGCGAAAACTGAGCGAGCCCCGCGCAGGATAAAGGAGAAGGACCGTCAGTCCGGCAATGATTACCCCAGTTGCGATGACCAGGGCGTAGATCGTCCGCTTTCCCAAATACGATTTCGGCGCTTCGGCAGAGATGACAGAGCCATGGCCGCCGTTGGCATTTGAAGTCTCTGGCAACACCGGCGCATCGCCGCCGCCTTCCGCGGCCACGGGAGCAATGAATCGGTATCCCCGGCGTGGGACCGTTTCGATGAATCGGGGATTGTCCGCGGAATCTCCGAGCGCCATGCGCAGCTTGGCCACGGCGACATTGACTGCCTGGTCGAAATCTCCAAAACTCGCATCCGGCCAGATGCGGTCGTGCAACTGTTCCCTGGTGATGAGTTCACCGGGGTGCTCAAGAAGTGCCTGCAGCACCTTGAAAGGCTGTTGCTGCACTTTAATTCTTACGCCAGATTTGCGGAGATTTCCCTCGTCAAGGTCGACTTCGTAGATCCCGAACCGCACCACCGTGTGCTTCGTGTGATGCATGGTCGGCGAGTCTACCACTTTTTCCTTTTTTGCAGGAAATGTAGTTCGAAATGGTGCTCTGAATCAGTGACTTGCCCGGAAAGGTCCGGGATAGACATAGACCATCGAAGGAAAAGGAACAGTGAATTGACCTTCCTGTTCGTACCAATGACATTGTCACAGTTGCATCAGCGTGGTGATCGATTCTGAGCGCCACGGTCCTGTCCCGGAAAACTAAACAATCACGAATGATGGGGGAACGTTTCTGTGACCGCAAGAGCCGCAGCAGCCGTCGAACTACCAAATACAATTCCGGTCGGGGAGTTTCAGACCGGTACAACCGAAAACAGATTTCCGTTCGCCAGCCAAATATTTCCTCACGAACGGATCACCGAACTCAAGTTGGATGCCTTCCAAGTCGCCCTTGTGCCTTTTCGGGATCAAGACACGGTAGCGCGTGGGAGCCGCGAAGAAAATGGCGGCAGCGACCGGATGGTCATTCTGCCAATCACCTGGAGCCAATTGATGGCGCGGGTCCGAAAAGAAATGGATCTGCCGGGGGCACCGCCAAAAACACGCGCCGTGCAATTCGGCGATGTCACGGTGGACCTCTTATCCATCCAGGTACGCCGATTCAACCGAGAAGTGGAGATGACCAGGATGGAGTTTAACGTCCTGAGATTCTTCGTGTTGAATCCCAATCGCGTGATTTCAAGGGAGGAACTGCTGGATCAAGTATGGGGATACGAGAACTATCCGTGCACGCGCACGGTCGACAACCATATCTTGAAACTGCGGCATAAACTCGAACCGGAACCTGCCAAGCCGGTATACTTTGGCACGGTGCACGGGATAGGGTACAAATTCACTCCCGAAGCGAGCGGCAGCCCGAAAATCTAAACAGGCCTACCGTCTGGGCGTCTGCTCTTCGCTTGACGCCGTGGTTTCTAGACTTGCTTGACCTTTTTTGCGGGGGGCGGCAGCTTTCCGGCGGTGATCTTCTTTGCTTTTTTGTCGCCGATCAAGTCGGAAAGTGTCGTATTTTCCAGAATCTTGGCTGCTGCATCTCGAACTGCTAGAAACACTTCGTAAAGGGCGCGATGGTCGGCGTCCTTCGCGATCAGGCCCCGCAGTTGCTCGGCGTCGCCCATCGGGGCCAGCGGACCATCAACCAGCCGGATGATGTCACTCAAGGGGATCTCGGAGGGAGCACGTCGGAGCTGGTACCCGCCACGTGCTCCACGGACGCTGTCGACGATGCGGGCGTTCTTGAGTTCCAGCAAAATCAGTTCGAGGAACTTCTCGGGCAGATCACTTTCGGCGGCAATCTCGCGAATCTTGATCGCTCCTTGTTCGTGCCGCCGCGCGAGCGTCATCATCGCCTGTAATGCATAAAGCCCCTTCTGGGAAATCTTCAATCAGCCTACCCTCCGTGCCCCGCCTGATTGTGCCCCATTTTGGACGTTCTGCATAGACAAAGCGCGATACGGCACAGACAACAGTGGGGAATTTGAATTTTCAATGGAACGTGCGCAGATTTTTGCAACCACTCAGCGTTTAGCCGCAGACTATTGGAACGCTAGAATTCCACCCTTCTCGTTTTCTTGGCGATCTCGAGTTCTTCGATTGCCTGGTCCTGTTTTAGGGCGGTCAGGCATTTCTTGGCTTCACGCAAAAGCCGCTTATCGCGAAGTTGGACTGCCAGCTTACCCAAAAGCAGATGGGGACGTGGATCTTCGGCCGTCACGTGCCCCACAAGTTCGAGTGCGACATCCCTCGCACGTAGGAATTCTCCATTCGTTGCTGCCGAGCGTGCATATTCGCAATACAAGTTGCATCGGGCGATTTGGGTCGCCAACGAGATGTTCCGAATGTCGACTACCTTGGCGGCAGTGTCAACGGCTGAGGCGCTGATGACCGTGAAGATGTCGCATCGAGGACATCGGTCCAGCGCAATGTGTCTGACGTCAGCGTACTCGCGAAGGTCTTTGAGCATGAAGACGACCTGTTTCGGACTTGAACAGAAGCATGCAACAATTTTTCCCGGCGCAGCCACGCTGGCATAGTCAACAGCGCGGAATGGCGTTGAGAACGCAAGCAGACAACTCCCATCCAGTTCTGGCAGAAGCATCTGCAACAAGCCGTTGTCGCTTTTCAGGAAGGTGAAGAACTTAGGCTCGTCTTCGTTGTAGGACTGTGCGTTTAAGTCGGCCTCAATCCGTTCACGCTTTTCGTAGTACTCGGACGATGCCTCCTGGTCCGCGAGTTCCTGCGGCAAACTACGACTCGGTACGGCTCTCAACAGTGAGTATGAAAGCAAACTCTGCTTAGGAGTTCGCGAGAACCATCGCAGCATGGGTGCGCTCCAAGGCACACGGTGTTTCGCGGAAATTATCCTCCAAACCTGCGTTCAAATCTGCCTGCACATCACCGAGCACGGTCTAAGTCGCGGATCTTTGGTGGCCGATTCGCACCAAATCTGTGGGGACAGGTCGTCAATCGGACGAGTCACTTCATTCCACTTGGATTGTCTAGCCGAGAGCCTGGTGCCATCGAAGGGACTCGAACCCCCACACCGTTGCCGGTACATGGACCTGAACCATGCGCGTCTGCCAATTCCGCCACGATGGCTAGTGGACTTGCAGCAGCCACATTTCGCTGCTGAAACAGGAAGACCAACCGTTCTATTCTACAGGCGGGCGATCATCTGTCAAACGCAGCGGCCCGTCAGGTTTGGCGTCCTCGAACCGTCGGATGCTCGACCGCTTGCGATAGAATCGCAGACTCCTGGGAGCGAAGTGGTTGTGCGCAGAATTTTTGCTGTTTTGTTGTGGATCGGTTCCGCCATCGCAGCGGCGACTGCCCAGTTACCGTTGAGGCAGGACGACATTGACAAGGTCACTCCCTCCTTTGACTCTTCCGAACCTGATTCTCTGCGTTGCACGATTGACGAATGGAAGCCGAGCCTGGATTTCGCGTTGCGCTTCGTAACCGGATACGCCGTTCGCTGTCCGGTCGGAGAATTCGAAGGCGAGAAAGCAAGACTGTTGATCTATCTGCGGGTCACTCCCGCAGGAAAGTCTCCGGCATTATTCGGATCGGCGTTTCACCTGCCCGAGATCTCGCCCGAAATGCGCCAGGCCGCCGGAAAAGATGTAAGAAAGCTGAAGAACGAAGTTGGAATGAGCGGCGTGCTTTGCGTCGGCGAAGGAGAGTATTCCATCGAAGTACTTGTCGTCGATGACAAGAACCGCCGCTGCCGTCGGCGCTGGAAGGCGCGCATCGTGCCTAAGAGAGATCAGCGCGACGTGCGGCTCGCGATCGATCCGCTGACAGTCGAACCTATCGATCGCAGTTCCTGGAAACTCAGTCCGCCAAGCGAACGAGGGGGATTGCATCTGACAATTTTTATCGATGCGGCGCCAATCTATCCGCACCAACCCGTCTTGCGCGCGTGGGACCGCGCCTTCCTGCTCGAATGCGTCTACTCGGTGCTGCGGCAGACGCCGTACAAATCAATTCGAGTTGTCGCCTTCAATCTCGAACAGCAGAGAGAAATTTTTCGCGACGAGCATTTCGACGCAAAGGCATTCCTGTCGCTGTCGCATGCGCTGAGAGAAATCGAGACAGCCAGCGTCTCGGTGCAGGCCCTGAAGCAACGCAACTCACCGGAATTTCTGGCGACTCTCGCGAATAAAGAACTCAACGCCCCGGATCGTTCCGACGCTGTAATCTTCCTCGGTCCGCATGCTCGCATGGACGTAAAAGTAAGCGACGGACTCCTCGCGCCCAGAAAGCCGGAGAGCCCGCCGTTTTTCTATTTTGAGTATTTCCCTTTTATCGGCGGGGATTTCCCCGATGCAATCCAGCGCCTGGTGAAATCTGCCGATGGCAAGACGTTTGCGATCCACTCTCCCGCTCAGTTCGACCAGGCGATCCAGAAGATGCTGGCGCAACTGAAGCAGGAGTAGATCCCGAAACTACTCCAGCTTCGCGTTCATCGAAATCTTGGCGTTCAGCACCTTCGATACCGGACAGCCTTTTTCCGCAGCTTCAGCGCACTTCTGGAATGTCGCCGCGTCCGCACCGGGCACCTTCGCGGAGACGTCAATGTGGCTTGTGGTGATCGTCCAGCCGGAATCGAGTTTTTCGAGCGAAAGAGTGACCGTGGTCGAAATGCTGTCGGCCGTCAGGTTCGCTCCCCCCAGCTGTCCGGAAAGCGCCATAGAGAAGCATCCGGCATGAGCGGCCGCAATCAACTCCTCGGGATTCGTTCCCGGAGCGTTCTCGAATCGTGTCGAAAACGAATATTGCGTATTGTTCAAAATTCCACCTGGAGCGGAGAGGGATCCCTTGCCATCCTTCAATCCACCCTTCCAGACTGCACTTGCTTTCCGTTGCATGACGTTCTCCTCAATATGATTTCAGTCGAGTGCCCACCCATTGTAGACGGAAGGCTTCCGCCGTGTCGCGCCGCGCGTCAGCCTGCTGGAGACTGGGAATCACTAAAAAATTGATTTTGATTTTGCTTAGGCGAGAAATGCGCAGCGAGATCTGCGATCAGTAAAAATCCGAACAGCTCAAATAAAATCCGCACTGCGGACACTTCACTTTGCAGCGGCTCTCCAAAAGCTTTTGCGAACAGGTGGGACAATACTGCGCGGGATCGGCGATTCTTGCATCCGCCGGATGGGAAATGTTTGATTCTTTAACGCGCTCTGGCTCGTTCATCCCCGGACACAATTACTCCGCATCAACGATGCGGAGCGGATCATAGCAACTTTTGCAACCTCGTACGTTTCGAATCAGGCAGCCCGGTCCGTGGCAGCGGCAGCGGTCCGGCTCCAGCAATCCGCGAGGATCAGCCAGGCTCCGAGGCGCCGCCAGACTTTCACATACTTGCCGCGCTCTGGAGCCAACGTGCCATCGGCTTTCCGGATCACCAGGGAGAACCGTCCGATCTCCATGGCCATGTCGCCGGAGTGATCGACCCGCGTAGTTTCCAGGCGCAAGTCGCTGTAGCCGGCTTCGCCCAGCTGGCGAAGAAGGCGCTCCACCAACTTCTGCCCGTAAGCTCCCTCATACTGCGGAGCCATCAAGACGCCGTCGCTGGCAAACATGGTTGCCGCCTGATCGTAGTTGCCGGTGTTGAAAGAAGTTGCGAAATCCTGAGTGAGCTCGCGCAACTGAGACTGGACATCTGGAAACGTACGAAATTCCGCTTGGGAACTCGTGTAAGGCCGGTACATCTACTACCTCCTGGGGGAAGGCAATCAGAAATCCGCACTCGCCCACTTCAAGGCGAACTCGATGAGCCATTCTAGCGCAAAAAAACTTTTCGAACGAAAAAAGTTTTCCTTCGGTGAATTGGAAAAATGGATTGCTGCGTTGAAAATCTCTGCAGTTATCTTTCGATGGGAACGGAACGGCTGGGAATCCGCAACACGCCAGACTCGGTGCCGATTGCGGGGTTCACGTGGCCCGGATCATCGCGCTCGGCAATCTGCCGCTTCACGCGCTCCATCAAAGCCACGAGCTTCCGGGATTCGTGATCTCTCTCGGCCTGCTTGCACATCTTCTGAAAGTCTTGCGGAGCGTAGGCGACACGATTCGTCATAGGGGGAACGAGTCCTTTAGTAAGAGAAGGCATAGCCTAACCTATCCACGACGGCTTGCCAATCCCCCAAAAACAGGAGGAATCTTCCTTGTTTTCAACAAAACACCCGCTTTCTGGATCGACATGACCTTAGTTACGTTGAGCTGATGACTAAATTCCACGAAAATTGCGGCAGGCCGATTCCCTCTTTCGGGAGCGAGTGTGTTCTACCGTCGAATCATTGCCGCAACCGTGTTCCTTGCGTCTGCCGTTTCCCTTGCGGCGGCACGCGATCTTGCCCTTGTGTCGAACAAATCCAACGGAGTGTCCGTCATCACCCTGCCCGACCTGGTGAAGGTCTCTAAAGGACAGACGAATCGTTGGCCTGACGGAAAGTCCGTCACGTTCATCATGCGCGCTCCGGCCTCTCCGGAAATGAAGGTGTTCCTCGAGAAGGTTTATGAACTGCCGGAAGGGCAGGTGAAGGAACTCGTAACGACGGCGAACCACGGGCGCCTGGGACATCCGGCAATCCTGATTGTCGAGTCCGACGAGGAACTGGTCAACAAGGTGGCATCGATCCCCGGCGCAATTGGCGTAGTCGACGTATATGCCATCAACAGCAGCGTTTCAGTACTGAAGATTGCGGGCAAGCTGCCCCTTGAGCCCGGATATTTGTTGCACGGCAACTGACAGATCGATGTCGATGAGGTAGGAACTCAACATTTGTTGGCTTGCGCAACATTGAATGAGTAGAGATGAGCAAAGATAAGAAAGCTCTAGCCGCAGCCGCTGGCGCCGACGCAAGCTCGAGCGCAAGGCCCTCCGAAACACTTTCCGGCAAGACCAAGATTACGTACACGAGGCGCTTCCCCCGCTTCGCCATCGATATGCGTCTCCAGGTAAAGATGTTTCAGGCCGGCGAGTTCCGCACTTGCTGGGGACGCTCCACCGAGATGGGGCAGGACGGCATCGGCGCCACGTTGACCGGCAGCCTGGAACCCGGCGAGATTGTCACCCTCGACATTCCCCTTCCGCTAGCCCCGTATCCCATCAAGGTCCGCGCCATCGTCCGCTATCGCCAAGGCCTTCGCTACGGATTCGAATTCCTTACTCTGAACGATGGCCAACGGGACACAATCGAGCGCGTCTGCGAGTTTCTCGCCAGCAAAGCCTAAACAATCGTACTGCCGGCTAGCAGTGTTGAAGATCTGAGTGCGACTTTGCCATCTGTAAATCCCGCTTGACATCAAGCATTCATTACAGTAATTTCTGTTTCAACAGAATTACGAGAAATGCCCATAGGCTTAACGAGGTGCGGAATTGAGAATTACATTTTCCGAACTCTGGCGCAGTACTGGGACCATTAGCCGCAGCGCCTACGCTTTGGTTGGTGTTGTGGGATTCGCTTTCAAGCACAACCTGGATCGCATTGTAGCTACGTTCATATTCCATCGTCCTTGGGGAGCGTTCAACTACTGGATTCCGGTACGCGACGTGGTGCGGATTACCCAGGTCAGAGACGGCGAAGCCGCATTCTTGGCCACCATGGTAGCGCTGGCACTACCCTTCATCTGGATCGGCATCGCGCTGACCATGAAGCGCCTCAGGAGCGCCGGCCTGTCCGCTAGCCTGGTTACTCTCTTTTTCATTCCGTTTTTGAATCTATTGTTCTTCCTCGTTCTCTGTCTGTTACCCGAGCGCAGTCCGCAGCCTTCCGAACTTGGGTTCCGGCCGTCGGAACGTTCGTTCCTGTCGCGCATCATTCCCAATGGCGCTGTCGGAAGCGCTGCCGCCGCTCTTCTGATCACAGTGCCGATTGGTTTCGCCAGCGCCATACTCGGAGCCCAAGTACTCGTTAACTATGGGTGGGGTTTATTCGTAGCTCTTCCATTCGCCATGGGATTCGTCGCGGCACTGCTTTACGGGGTCCCTCAACCACGCAGTTTGAAGGGATGCATTGGAGTCGCATGCCTTTCTGTCAGTTTGTTGGGACTCGGGTTTCTGGCTCTGGCCGTCGAAGGGATCATCTGCCTCGTTATGGCCATGCCTCTGGCGTTGCCACTTGCCATTCTTGGTGGCGTGTGCGCCTACGGAGTGCAAAGACGGCCGCTCTCGACTGAAGTTCCTGTCATCCTTTCAGCCCTGCTCCTGCTCGCTCCAGGTGTCGAGTGGATGGAACACCTGGCAGCTCTTCCTTCCTCCGTTTACGTTGTACGCTCCTCGATCGATGTTCAGGCGCCGCCCGAAAGAGTCTGGAAACAAGTCGTGGCATTCTCCGAGATTCCGGCGCCAAACGAGTGGATGTTTCGCGCCGGCATTGCGTATCCCATCCGAGCGGAGATGCTGGGCATTGGCGCTGGTGCTGAGCGGCACTGTGTATTTTCAACCGGATCCTTTGTCGAACCCATTGAGATCTGGGACGCTCCGCACCGTTTGAAATTTTCTGTGACTGCGAATCCGGCTCCGATGCAGGAATGGACTCCTTACTCCCGCATCGAACCGCCGCATCTTCATGGCTTTCTAGTGTCTGAGGGCGGGCAGTTCCTTCTCACGCCCTTATCTAATGGAGGAACCCGCCTCGAAGGCACAACTTGGTACAAGCATGGCTTGTGGCCTTCTAACTACTGGCGCTTCTGGTCCGATGCGATTATCCATCGCATTCATCTGAGGGTATTGCGGCACATTCGGGATGAGGTCGAAGGCAGAACTTCCTGATTATGTGGCGTGGCTCTTCTTTTCCGCCTTGATCAGATAGATCAGGTAAATCACGATCCCCACATTGATCGCCAGCACCAGAACCTTGATCCAAGTGGGATGCCGCCAGATCTCGTAGATCTCGACCGGCACCAGCGTGCTGGTGAGAATTACCGTCATCCATTCCGCCCAACGCTTTCGCAGCCAGAGTCCAGTCCCTTCGGTGAAGAACAAGGCTGCATAAAACAATCCGCCCATGCCCAGTTGTTTGATCTGCGTTGTGCTGATCAAAGACGCCCGCGTGAGGGCCTTATCTACGAAGCGGTTTCCGGGATCAAGCCGCATGGCGTTAACCAGATGCTCGGCCTCAGCGCCCACATCTTTATGCAGAAGGCGAAACGCGCCCAGAGACAAAGCGATGAGCAGTGCTGCCTTTGCGAATTTGAAGATAGCGATCGCTCGTAGCATGACGTCAGAAGGTTGGATGCCGGTCCCTGCCAGACGGACATCGGTCTGAATCGAACGCTGATGCCAGCCAGGACCTTGTTAGAGCCATGCTTCAGCGGAAACGGTTGAGAGAAACGGGATGCCGCGCCTCAGATAATGTTGTTTGCGTATGTCGCAACGCGGAGGGGTTCGCCGAATACCGGGCGCGGCCGCTCAAAACTCGATAGCACGTGGGCCTTCAGAAACGCGACACGGCTGGCCGTCTCGTACATTCCGGCTTCGGCTGAATTCGCATCGGCCGCGCGCAATTGGCTCGCGATTCCGGCAAATATTACGCTGAGGTTGACGGCTTCGCGCGAGGAAAGGGAGTGCATTAAACGTAGACCTTTTGAAATTATATCGCGAATTCGCCGGATGCGGAATAGGCGCGATCCCGTGCAAACGCTTGAACCATCCGGTAGAGCCTTTTTCGCGAAATACCCTGCCGGCAAACCAGAAACGACTCGTACGCACGGCCATGACATAATCCGGAAACGGGCATGCGTGCTTTCTTATTTATTCTCGCGGTGGTCTGCGCCGCTTCTGCTCAGTCCGTGCCCGCCCCTGTCGTCGCCGTCATTGACGAGAACGGAGTTGCTGTCCCCTCAGCGCGAGTCTCCATCCGATCATCTACAACGCACGCAATACATTGTGAAACCGACTTCATCGGCCACTGCCTGTTCCCGAACCTCGCTCCCGGACCGTACGACCTGCGCGTAGAGAAAGAGGGGTTTTATGCGATCGATCGGCCGGGCATGCAAATCGATGCCGGGGCCGCGATAGAAGTGACCATGCTTCACCAGCAGGAGTTGCGGGAGACCGTTGAGGTCCACGAATCTCCGCCCGCCATCGATCCCGCACAAGTCTCGTCGCAGGAAACGCTCAGCGGCCTCGACGCTCTCAACATCGTCTATCCCGCAAGCAGCGACTACCGCGGAGCGCTTCCTTTCATCCCCGGCGTAGTGCAGGATCAGAGTGGCCAACCCCACATTGCCGGCGCGCAAACCTACCAGATCGTCACGCTGCTCGACGGTTTCAACGTAACGCAGCCGGCCAACGGACAGCTTCTTGTCCGTGTCAGCACTGACGCTTTTCGATCCATTCAGGTCGAGCCGTCGCGCCTGCCTGCCGAAGCCGGCAAGGGCCCGGGAGGCTTACTCGCTCTGAACACAGGCATCGGCGACGATCACTTCCGGTTCTTCGCCACCAACTTCATCCCCTCGGTTCAGAACAAGCACGGATGGCGATTCGATCAGTTCCTTCCCCGCTTCACCTTTTCCGGCCCGATCGAGAAGGGCAAGATCTGGTTTTATAACGCATTCGATGGCGAGTACGACAACACCATCTTCACAGCTTTGCCGATTGGCGCCGATAACGACCATTCCCTGCGGATTGGCGACCTGTTCAAGGTGCAAAGCAATCTGACCAACCGCAACATTCTTACGACCAGTTTTCTGCTCAACTATCTCGACGATCAATACGCGTTCCTGTCGCCCCAAAGTCCTCAGCTAGCCAATCCGAAAGATATCGAAGCCGCCTATATTGGCACCGTCAAAGATCAGCACTACTTTCCCGGCGGACAGCTTCTCGAAACTGGGTTCTCCTTCAACGAATACAACGTCCACCTCACGCCCTACGGATCACTTCCCTATTTCGTCAACATCACGACAGCCGGCGGAAATTACTTTCTCAACGAACTGACTCACGCGCGTCGCTGGCAAGCCGTGTCGAACCTCTTTTTGCCTTCGCAGCAGTGGCACGGCCGCCACGATTTCAAACTCGGCGTCGATCTCGACAGCATTTCCTACGACGCTCAGTTTTCGCGCAGGCCCATTTCTTTCCTGACTGATTCCAACACGCTGACATCGCCTGACCTTTGTCTGACGGCCGTTCAGGACGCGACCTTCCCCTGCACGCGCTATTCGACCTTTTCTCCAGCGCCTTTGCATAACCAGTACAACGCCGAGATCAGCGCCTACGTCCAGGATCGCTGGAGCGTGAACAATCACCTCTTGATAGAGCCGGGGCTGCGCTTCGATTGGGACGGAACCGTGCGCGAGCCCGAACTCGCGCCACGGATCGCCGCAACCTTCGTCCTGGATAACTCGGGCAATACCAAGATTTCCGCCGGAATTGGCCTCATCTATCAATCCACGCCGATATTCCTGATTGCGCGTCCCTTCGCCGGAACTCGCGAGGACGCGTTCTACACCGTCAACGCGAACTGCGTGCCAACTTGCGTTACTACCACCGGGCCGGTAGTGACAACGTTCACCGCAAACACCGGCACGCTGAAAGCTCCGCGCTTCATTAATTGGAGTCTCGCACTCGAAAGAAAACTGCCGGCCGCGATCTATCTGAAAGCCGAATACTTCCAGCGGCGCGGCGCTCGCGGATTCGTCTACGACACCCGCAATGACACCACCAGCGGCGACTTCTTTCTGGAAAACACACGAGACGACCGCTACGAAGCATTCCAGATCAGCGTTCGACGAAACTTCCACGAAAGTTACATGCTGATGGCGGCCTACACGCGTTCGAGCGCTCGCTCGAATCAGGCGCTCGATTTCAACGTCGACAATCCGGTCCTCAGTTCGCAACAACCAGGTCCCTATCCCTGGGATACGACGAACCGCTTTCTGTCGTGGGGATACTTGCCTCTGTTCAAGCTCCCGATCATTCACCAACTCGAGCTTGCATACACGGTAGAGGCCCGCACGGGATTTCCTTTCAGCCTGCTGAACGATCAGCAACAACTCATCAGCACTCCCGGAGCCGAGCGGTTTCCCGACTACCTCGCCTTGAACATCCAACTCGAAAAGCGTTTCCACCTTTTCGGCTACCATCTGGCTCTGCGCGGCGGATTCGATAACATCACGGGGCGTTGCGACCCGTTCGTCGTCAACAACGTCATCGACCCCGTGAGTCACCCTGCACCGACCTTCACTGCCTGCCAGGGCCGCGCTTTCACCTCCAGAATCCGGCTTCTGGGAAAGAAGTAAGCAACCTTGTTTCGCCGCCTGAGATCTCGTCTCCGAGTGGGCTCGGGCGCGGCGGCGATTCCCTGCGCTCTTTCCCGCGCTATAATCGCTCCGATCCCTTGCATCGAAACTGACGTTCCCGTCATCTCAACAGCCTGGAGGACAGATTAATCATGGCTCACGAACTACCCCCTTTACCGTATGCCTACGACGCACTTGAGTCGACGATCGACAAGCAGACAATGACTCTGCATCACGACATGCACCACGGCGCGTATGTGAAGAATTTGAATGCCGCCATCGAGAAGCACCCGGAGTTAGCTGGAAAGTCCGCCGAAGACCTTATTCGCGATCTCAACGCCATTCCAGAAGACATTCGCGGCGCAGTTCGCAACAACGGCGGCGGACACGTCAACCACACCATGTTCTGGAAGATCATGAAACCGAAAGGCGGAGGCGATCCCACCGGCCCCATCGCCGAGGCGATCCAGAAAGCCTTTGGAAGCTTCAAGGATTTTCAGACGAAGTTCAACGATGCCGG
Source organism: uncultured Acidobacteriota bacterium (assembly GCA_963801895.1). Lineage (GTDB taxonomy): Bacteria > Acidobacteriota > Terriglobia > Terriglobales > Acidobacteriaceae > Sulfotelmatobacter. The sequence continues at coordinate 1,175,475 of CAWDGM010000001.1, forward strand.
AACGAAACAGTTCGGCAGCGGATGGGTTTGGCTCGCAGGCAAGTCGGGCGGCGACATCCAGATTCTGTCCACACCGAATCAGGACAGCCCCATCTCGCAAGGCCTGTACCCCATCTTCGGCAACGACGTTTGGGAGCACGCCTACTACCTGAAATACAACAATCGACGTCCCGAATACCTCACGGCTTGGTGGAACGTCGTGAACTGGGACGAGATCAACAAACGCTTCGCCGCCTTCAAGGCAGGAAAGCAAACGCAAGAACCAGCCCTAGCCAGTCGCTAAAAGCTCGTGTAGGGGCGGACGCATTCGTCCGCCCCGCGAGCAAAGCGAGCGTGATCCGGGCGCAGGCGCAGCACTAAAGGGAACGGGAAAAACAAAAATCCCCACTCTTGTGCATCAGAGAGTGGGGATTTTTCTAAGCAGCATTTTCCACAAATTGTTCCGGACTTCGATCGAACTTGTCTTTGCATTGCTGGGAGCAGAAACTGTACTTCTTTCCACCCAGTTCCGATTGTGCAGGAGCGTTGTTCTCATCCACTTTCATTCCACAAACGGGATCAGTAGTCATGGAATACCTCTCGAGGGGGATTGGCTACATCTCCGTACATTCTGCGTCTGCGCCGCGAAAGTGCCGCTCGGGTAATCTCTGTAATCGCCGTTTCAATCACCGTATTCAAGGGATGCAATGATTGAAAGTGAAAGAAATCGTGTAGCCCCGGACGCATTCGTCCGGGGTGGAAAAGAGACAATCGCAAAGATATGCATTCGCATCTTTGCGAATCAGCGGCCAAGCTTTGGACCTCTCCCAACCCATCCAGACGCCATCGTAATCGTCGCTATTTAAGCGACGCGCGCTGTGCATCGACTTTCTTCAACACGTCCTCGAGAGATCCCTGAAACACCAGAATCTTCGTCTCCATTGCCGCACTCGCCCCGACCGCCAGTGGAATCTGGGGATCCACGTGTTGGCAGGTCAGTTCGGGATTACTCCACACATTGCCGGTTGTGCGCGTGAAACTGGCTACCACCCATTTGTTGTCGGTTGATCGCGTCGCGACCAGCGGCTCATCGACGATACGAGATTTGTTGTAGTACGTGATGCCATCATCTCTCTTCTCCACTTTCTTGGCTGGGATCGGCCATGTATAAGACGCCAGATAGCGCGCAGGCAGCCATTGGTCCAAAGGCATCGTCAACCGACCCGGCGTCTCCGATGCCAGGAGATCAAACCCATCCTTATGGTGAACATACGTCCGCTCCAGTCGGACATCGTGAAAGATGGAAGTCAGCCTTGGATCAGTGGGAGCGTAAATCATTTCATAGGCAACTTTGGATCGATTGTCGAACTGGTAGCGAAAGACTACGCCATCCTCTTCAAGCGTGGCTCTCGCCTGCATGTGGAGACCGCCAGCGAAATCCCTTTCATACTGCAGCGACCTGCCAACCTGCTGCCAAGCCGGTCGGTCAGCGTGTTCGCCTGGTCGAAACAGAATCAGCTGCTTTCCGTCGGTCTCACCCAACGGTCGGACCGTGACGTGTTCCGGGAAAATCACCTCGATGGTTCTATCGCTGTCAGGATGGCCGGGAAGCACGATATGCAGCGTTGGATAGCTGTTTTCATCCGCCACAATCAACCGAAATCCGCTGTTGTTGTGCACAGCAGGAACCACTTGTGCGTGTAGAGGGAATCCAACGCAAAAAGTAGTCAACAAGCTGAAAAGCCGGAGTGCTTGCATTGCTTTTGTTCGCATCGTGAGTGAAATGATGAGCAACGCAACATTATATGAGTGAGGACACAGGAGGCGGCGATTGCCTCAAAGCACTCTGCCGGGTTTCGAATTTCCAGTGAAAACCTGATGTGGATCGGTAGCGGACATTGCTACCGATCACACCAGCTTTCAAATCCGTAGCTGCACGAGCGGCTATTTGTTGGCGGTCTGCTTGGGCAGCTCAGCTCGGCGCGCTACTTTGTCCTGGATCTGCTCTTCCGACAGGACGGGTGCGAAATCTTCCATCTCATAGACCTGGCGGATTTCGACTTCGGAGTCGGCGGCTTGGGAGTTGGGAGCGCGCTTAACCCACTCGATGGCCTCTGCGAGGGATTTAACCTGCCAGATCTGGAAGCCGGCGATGAGCTCCTTGGATTCGGTGAAGGGGCCGTCGATGACGGTACGAGACTTGCCGGAAAATTTGACGCGTGCGCCTTTGGAGCTGGGATGGAGGCCATCGGAGGAGAGTAGAACGCCAGCTTTGACAAGCTCTTCATTAAAGTCGCCCATCTCAGCCATAAGCTGTGGATCGGGGAGGGCACCTACCTTCTCCGACTCTGCGGTTGCCTTACCAATGATCATGAATCGCATTGCGAAATCTCCTTTGGGTGAGCGATTGAGAGCGCAGTCGGACCGCCGTGACTCGCTATCGTACTGGCTCCCTGCTGATACGTCGAACGGGGGATGGCCGAATCGACACAAGAACGGAATTTAATTCATTCTTTTTTGCGAAGACGAAGGAAGGTCTATGAAGATAATTGGAAGCTGAGTGCAATGGCGATTTTGCGCCAACTATCGACTAAGCCCAACGTAAGCGATGTACGCGAAGAGCGCGGCACCGCCAATTCCCACGCCGCCTACAACGAATCGAAGAACGGGTATCGGCATTCGATACGGATGCCACGTGCCCTGTTTCCATCCGTTCGCAAAGTTGTCCATCGCGGCACGAAGCTTTTCCGGACGCAGAACGGCAAACAATCCAAAACTGAGAAACAGAACGGCCATTACCAACGCTGCGGGCGCATCGTCACGACTTGGAATCGTCCGTTGCATGGCAAAACTCTAACACCGACCGTTGGAATCAGGCGATTCCACTTTTCGACGGGGATGATGAGTGTAATAGAGATTTTGCAGCAGTTAGCGCAATCGTTCGAGGATGCAGCGGTCTTCTTCGTCTTCAAAATATCCTAGTCTGCCCGGCACGCATGAGATCAGCGTGCCCATCTGACGACCGACTGTCTCTTTTAGGGCCATTTCCAAATCCACTTCGCGTCCGTCTAAATCTCGGTTTTCGGACATGACGTAGCACTTGTTACCAGCACCTTTAGTCCTGAGCAGTTTCGCGAGGTCGCAAGGATTCCGCTGGTTCGATGGAATCGCCACCATGAACTTCGGATTGAGTGCCTTGAAGTGAGCAAGTTCGGTCAGAAGCTTCGCCCTCTTCTTGGGCTTCGCGATGATTTCCAGAAAACGTTCCTGCCGCGGTGCAGGTATGAATGCCCTGACCAATGCCTCTTCGTGATTGACTGAATCAGCCATCTCGTCAGAACGCATTCTATCGGATAGTTGACGTAATCAGGCGTTCTCACTCATTGACACGGGGGGGTTGTTGCTGAAATCAGGGAGCGGGTTTGAAAAGAGTCACTGCCTCTATGGCCTCCGCACCACTGCCCCGCCCTTCATCACGAAATCCACCTTCTCCATCATCGACACATCGCTCAACGGATCGCCCGGCACTGCCACGATGTCTGCCAGTTTGCCTGCCTCGATCGTTCCTAGCGAATCCTTCATTCCCAGCAACTCTGCCGCTGTCGCAGTTGCTGAACGAATCGCCTGTGACGGCGTCATCCCGAACTTCACCATGGACGAAAATTCTTTTGCAGGATTGATCTTCCAATCGAAGCCTCCCGCATCAGTTCCAAAAGCTATCTTTACTCCCGCTTTCATCGCGCGCTTAAACGTATCCTCGTGAATTTGGATCATCTTCACCCACACCGGAGCGCCCTCGGCAGCTCGCCCTTGCGCCACGTACTCTCCCACGAAAATCGTAGGAACATAGAAGATCCCGCGCGACGCCATCGTTTTTAAATCTTCCTCTGCGATGTAGTTGCCGTGCTCGATCGAATCGACGCCGGCTTCTACGGAATTGTGTACTCCGTTGAGCGCCATCGCATGCGAAGCAACTTTGTGCCGTTCGCGATGCGCCTCGTCCACAATCGCTCGCAACTCTTCGAGGGTGAATGTCGGGATGTCGTCGAGTACGCCATCCTCCCTCACGCGGTAGGCGCGATCGCTGTATACCTTGATCCAGTCCGCCCCGTGACTGATTTGTTCCCGGACCGCTTGCCGGCCGCTCTCCACGCCATCAACAAGTTGGACGCCGTGCGGAACAGGGACATTCGGCGCGTAACCCTGCAATGGATAAGCTCCCGTCACATCCAGCGCGCGCGTTGCCACCTGCATCCTTGGTCCTGGAATGACGCCGTTGTTGATTGCCTTCTTCACGTCAGCATCCGCATAGCCGGCACCCTCGGTCTCCAGATCGCGGATCGAAGTAAATCCATACTCGAGCGCCCGTCGCGCATTCACCGTTGCCAGGATTGCGCGATACTCGCTCGACTGCTTCAACAGTTGTTCGTCATAGTCTGCGGCGGTGATGTCCCCTTGCAACAAAACGTGTGTGTGCGTGTCGATCAGCCCCGGCAGACAAGTCTGCTGCGACAGGTCGATTGCTGTCGCATTTTTCTCATTCGCCGATCGTTTTGCCTCTGACGACGGAAGAACTTTCTGGATCTTGCCATCCGATCCCGTGACAATCGTCATGTTTTTCTGCAGACTGTCCGATTTGCCATCGAACAGAGAGCCGCACGTGACATAAAGAGAAGGCCCGACCTCCGCTGCTCCCTGGCCGACGGCTTGTCGCATCGCAAACATCCCGAAAAGCCCAGAAAGAAAAATGAAGATGCAAATCTTCTGCATGATTCCTCCGCAACTGAGTACTGGGTACCGGGTACTGAGTACTGCCTTTCTGCATTTCCTGTGCACGCCCTGTGGACAATCCGGCTGCCCACTGTAGCAGATTTCTTTTCTCTCGCCGGCCGCATGAAAAAACATAGCCGTAAAGCGGCGCGGAGTACCGCTTCTCGCGCAATTCTGAAATCGCATCGAGACAGAAAATTCGCGACGCACACTATCCTCAATTGCACCAAAAATACTGAATTGACCAGCGAGCCATTCGCTCGTACATTTTCCTTCGCCCTCACAAAGAATTTGCAGTTTCCTTCGGGTCCCAAAAGGCAGCAGGAAGCGGCAGCCAGTTTCAGGTCATACAGCCAACTCAGCTACTGGGTTCAGAGCCATGAAATCTATGGAATGGAAGACGTATCGCACTCGATTTCTAGTCAAAGCCAAAAAACTTAACTACAGCCTCACCTTCACTGATCCTCTTGGACGCCAGCATTGCGGACGCAAGGGCGACTATCTGGTCGAGTCCTCCGATGGGGTCATCAGCATCGCTCCTCGACAGATTTTTGAAGATGTCTACGTTCCAATGTCTGCTTCCGAAAAAGTGGCTGATGCAAGACTGACTGACGAAAGACTGGTCGATGAGCGCGTCGATGAAAACAGCCTGACGCCGGTCGACCTTCGAAGCAATTCCAGACAGGTTCGCTTCGAACCGCTCCGCGCGGAAAAAATCCTATCGAGAAAAATTTCCCAGCCGCTTGCGAGCCATTCACAGTTGAATCACGAGGACGGCCGGTCGCGGCGAAAGTCGCCGCAGCCGGTGCGCAGCCTCCGCGTACCGTCGCAACTCGGATTCTTAGGATCGAAAGCACAGCAGCTTTGAGCCCCCCAATGTGGAAAAAAGATCCCGAAACGCGCATCAAGCCCGTCATTGCTAGGGATACAACCTATTGTGTTTCTCTCTTGACAGGTACAACGGGCGGGAGTAACTTTGCAATCCCAAGCACGAAAATTTCGGTCCACGGGAATGGGCCGAGATTTTGAGAGTGAAGGGCAGTACCTGCGGTCGGGCACGAGCCAGAGGTGACTCAGCGCGGCCGTAGGCAGGAAGGCTCAGGCGCACGGGCTTCAGATCCGTAAGCCCGGCGCCCAGAACCTCAAACTCAACAAGTCTAGCCTTCAGGTCTTCAGGAAACCGAAATCCAGAAGCCGGAAGCGGAGTGAGTGCGGTGGCCGTTCCCCGTCCCTCCCCCGGGGTACGACGGCAGCACAAGTCAGCCAGCAGAATCAGTAACCTTGCTCGTTCACAACCTGAGGAGAGTTGTTGTCCCACGCAAAACGTTTCTTGCGCACTGTTCTTGATTCATCGTCGAAAACGTTTGCCGCACTCTTTTCGCTGTAACGAGCCAGGCAGGTCCAGGAGCCCACAATGGAAGGTCTAACTCGCCTCGTCTCAGAATCGCTGGCACGCCATGGTTTTGATCGCCCTTTGGACTATCGCCGCCTGCAATGGTCGCGATGGTTCCGTTGCGATTCCCATCACAGCTTGCTCTTCGTTCCCAGCAAGCCCGGTGTTTTTGCCATCGCGGAAGAGATCATGGACTTGGACACTCCGACCTCACAACCTTCAAATCCGTTGCCAGATCCCGCATCACGCCGGATGCTGGCGGTCACGCAATTTTATGAGGCCGAGGACATGGCCTTCGTCCTCGATCGCATGCTCTCCTTTCAGAATCCCATGCGCGCTCGGCTCGAATCGGGCCGATACTTCGTCCGCTTCGTTGTGATTGAAGAGCTGTCGCAACGCAACAGCATTGCCAGCGCTCTGAATCAGTGGATCATTTCCTCGGCGGAAAAAGTCACGGGAATCGGATCCCACTTTGCGACTTCACTCGAACTGACTCCGGCGACCGAATATATTCCGCCGGTAGACGATCGCCAGGCCGTGCTCTTTGACGACGGCCAACTCCAATCTCCGCGGACACACTCCGCGGCTGACGGCTCTATGTCGGAGGGCCTTGAACCGGGCAACCGGCAGGATTCTTCTTCGGCGACCCCACCGCTTAATTCCGGGGCTGCCAGCAATATTCATCATCCGTATCCGTTTCCCTCCGGCTTCTAAGAGGAAAGCGGAGAAGTTCGACGCAGCGTTTTGACGCGCGTCCTGTTGTCCTGTTCTTTACAAAAGAATCGTATCCGATCCACCCCGGTTTCCGCTCCCAGCGCGGCGAATCGGACGCACTACTCGTAGAATCTAATTAGGAGAGATCAATGCCAGAAGTTAAGTCCATCAACGAAACCGCCGCCCCGTCGATCCCCGTGAACTCAGCGGTTCAGAAGAAGAAGTCCCCCGGCCTCTCCTTCCGTCGCCTCTTCACCAAGCCCGGTGTCTCCCCCTACGACGAAGTCGAATGGGAGCTCCGCACTGCCGCCATCACTGATGCCCAGGGCAACGTGATCTTCGAACAGAAAAATGTCGAGGTCCCCAAGGACTGGTCCATGACCGCCACCAACATCGTGGCCAGCAAGTACCTGCACGGAAAGATTGGCACGCCGCAGCGCGAAAAAGGTGTCCGCGACCTTGTGGGACGCGTCGCCGAGACCATCCGTGATTGGGGCATGTCCCAGGGATACTTCCGCACCCACGAAGACGGCGCCACTTTCCACGACGAACTCGTTCACATCCTCGTCCGCCAGTATGCGGCCTTCAATTCGCCCGTCTGGTTCAACGTGGGATGCGATCGCATCGAGCCCAATTCTGACGGCCAGAACTGGCACTGGAACGCGCAGACGCAGCAGGTCGAATTCGGCGTCACCGGATACTCCAAGCCGCAGTGCTCCGCCTGTTTCATCAATTCGGTAAAAGATTCGCTCGACTCCATCCTCACTCTCGCGAAGACCGAAGGCATGCTCTTCAAGTGGGGCAGCGGCACGGGAACCAATCTCTCCACCCTGCGCGGATCGACCGAAACGCTCTCTGGTGGCGGCACGGCCAGCGGCCCGCTCAGCTTCATGAAAGGATTCGACGCCTTCGCCGGCGTCATCAAGTCCGGCGGCAAGACGCGCCGCGCAGCCAAGATGGTCATCCTTAACGTCGACCATCCGGACATCATCGAATTCATCGAGTGCAAGCAGAAAGAAGAAGCCAAGGCACACGCGCTGGTCAACATGGGATACGACGGATCGCATCCCGACTCCGACGCCTACTCTTCCATCTTCTTCCAGAACGCCAACAACTCCGTGCGCGTCACCGACGACTTCATGTACGCGGTGGTTCGCGACACCGACTTCTCCACACGCAGCGTAACCGATAACGCTGTCGTCAAGACTTACAAGGCGAAAGACCTGCTGCACAAGATCTCCGAAGCCACATGGCACTGCGGAGATCCCGGCATGCAGTACGACACCACGGTCAATCGCTGGCACACATCGAAGAACACGGCACGCATCAACGCCTCGAATCCTTGCAGCGAATACATGTTCCTCGATGATTCCGCCTGCAACCTGGCAAGCTTGAACCTGCTGAAGTTCGCTCCCAACGGCACTTTCGACGTGGAAGCATACCGTCACGCGGTCGATGTGCTGATTACCGCGCAGGAAATTCTGGTCGACAACGCCGGATATCCCACCGAAGCAATCATGAAGAATTCGCATGACTATCGCCCGCTGGGACTAGGCTATGCGAATCTTGGCGCGCTGCTGATGGCAGCGGGTCTTCCCTATGACTCCGATGCCGGACGCGACTACGCCTCCTGCGTAACCGCGATCATGTGCGGCGAAGCCTATCTCCAGTCGAGCCGCATCGCCGAGCAATGCGAACCGTTGACGCCAGCAACCGAGCCCACGAAGAAGAATCTGGCCGAGACAAACTTGGGAGCTCGTGTAGGGACGGACGCATTCGTCCGTCCAGCGACCATGAGCGAAGCGAAGGGGAGCGCCGCAGAACCGCAGACCATGCCCGGTGGCGCCTGCCCCGGCTGGTACATCAACCGCGAGCCGTTCCTCGACGTGATCCGCATGCATCGCGCATCCGTTAACGGCATCAACAAGTCGAACGTTCCCGCTCCGATCTTCGAAGCCAGCAAGCAGTGCTGGGACGAAGCCCTGCAGCACGGCGAAAAGTTCGGATACCGCAACAGCCAGGTCACTGTGCTCGCTCCCACCGGCACCATCGGCTTCATGATGGATTGCGATACTACAGGTATTGAGCCCGATCTGGCTCTGGTGAAGTACAAAAAGCTGGTTGGCGGAGGCATGATCAAAATCGTCAACAACACTGTGCCAACCGCGCTCTTCAAGCTCGGATACACGCACGAGCAGACTGACGCCATCGTCAGCTACATCGACGCGACTGGCACCATCGAAGGCGCGCCGCTCATCAAGGACGATCACCTCTCCGTCTTCGATTGCTCGTTCAAGCCGGCGAAGGGCACGCGTTCGATTCATTATCTCGGGCATCTCCGCATGATGGCGGCCGCTCAGCCATTCATCTCTGGGGCGATTTCGAAAACAGTCAATCTTCCGAACAACGCCTCCATCGAAGACATCATGGAGACTTACCTCCAGGCCTGGAAGCTCGGCATCAAGGCCGTTGCGATTTATCGCGACGGATGCAAGCAGTCGCAACCGCTGAGCGCAGCAGGAACCAAGACCGCCGAAGGCTCCTCCGCTCGTGTAGCGGCGGACGCATTCGTCCGCCCGCAGGTTGAGGAAGAAGATTTCAATGCTCCGCCGCGCGCCGTGCGTCACAAGCTGCAGGAAGAGCGAGCCTCGATCACGCATAAGTTCAAGGTTGGAGATCACGAGGGCTACATCACCGTCGGTCTGTATCCCAACGGCGATCCCGGAGAACTTTTCATCACCATGGCCAAAGAAGGATCGACGGTCAGCGGATTGATGGACAGCTTCGCGCTCGCAGTTTCGATCGCGCTGCAACACGGCGTACCTTTGAAATTGTTCTGCGAAAAATTCGCTCACACGCGCTTTGAGCCGAACGGATGGTCCGGCAATCCGGACATCGGTTACGCGAAGAGCATCATGGACTACATCTTCCGCTGGCTCCAGTTGCGCTTCCTGACCGGACAGCAGCAGATGCTGTTCGACAACCTGCGGCTGCGTCCGTCGGGAGTCGCGCCTCAACTGGAAAGCGCCGGAACCGAAGAAGCAACGCCGTCGGTGCGACGTCCGGAGACAGGCACGAGAGAGCCGGGAGCGGGATCGATCCACGCCGCCGACGCCCTAGCCAGCCTCATCGACCTGGGCGACGCTCCAAGCTGCAGCTTCTGCGGCAGCATCATGACGCGGAATGGTAGCTGCTACCGATGCAGCAGCTGCGGCAGCACCAGCGGCTGCAGCTAGGTTCGCGCCGGGGCTGGCGAAGTCGCCAGCCCCGGACGAGACGAACGCCAAAGATGCGCTTGAGGTTAGTGCGCCGGTGCGATACGCTAGCGAGGGCGAACATACGGCGAACCTACGATGGCAAATCAATTCGATGTGGTGCTGCAACTCACCTCGGGTCTTCTGTCTGGGGATGACTGTACTGCCCGTCTTCGAGAATTCTCCCGTGAGCTAGGCTGGCGACCGACCGATCGTCTTGACCTTCCTTCCGTGCGGCCGATTGCTAGTGCCCAGTTGCTAGTTGAGCACGGGCTTGAAAACAGTGCTGTCCTGTCCTTCCTCCAAAGTCCGAAACAATATTCAACGTTATCGACCGAGGAGTGCCAGTCGATTCTGAGCGTCTCGTACAACAATCTAGTGGACTGGCATCTCGCAATCGATGGGTCGGCGATTAATTTCGTCTACGTTCGGACTAGTGTCCCTAAGACGGTGGACCGGCGGGAGTTCTCCCGCGAGAGTTATGAGAATCTGCGAAGTGACGCTTTTGAACAGATCGTCGGTCGTCGGCCGAGCCCCAATATCCCTGCTTTAGACGACGCGTTGATCAGGACCCTATCTTTGTGGAAAAGAGGCCTAAGCGCCGAATTGGGGAATGCAATCTCCAACGCACAGCTAGCACGGCTATTTAATGCGCTGGTCTTCGTGAGAGCAATGGAAGACCAGCGCCGCCGCCTCAACGCAAATGGCGAAGATTTGTTGCTAGACAGGTGGAGAGCAGACGCCGCCCCAACGAATATCCGCACACTGTTGAGGGAGGTTCTGCAGGAATCAGTTGAAGACAATATTCCGGAATTCCTGTTTCGTGAGGCCGACTTGCGCGCATTCGACGGGCTTGACCGAGACACCGTTCAAAGCCTCTTGTTCGATTTCTACCAGAATCGCTTTGCGCCATACCGTTACGACTTTGCGGTGATCTCTAAGCACGCCCTGAGTCGTATCTACGAACAGTACGTCTCGCTCCTGAGACAGGATGAGAGTATCCAGCTCAGTCTACTTCCGCAACTACCTTCGGAGTACACGGATAAGTCGCACGGTGCTGTGTATACGCCTCAATTTATCGCACGGTTTTTTTCTAGGTTTCTTCGGGAGCACATCCCCCCTTATGAATTCAAGCGGCTACACACGATCGACCCAGCATGTGGATCAGGCATTTTTCTGCGAACGCTGCTTGAATTCCAGTGCGACCCCACTAGTGACGCGCTTCGCCCTGATCTAGTCAAGGCCGCGTTCCAGAACACGGTTGGTCTCGATAAGGACGCTAACGCTGTCGCAGCTACCCAGCTGTCGCTCTCGTTGCTCTACCTGGTTCTTACGAACGGATTGCCCAGATCACTCTCCGTATTCCAGAAGGATTTCTTCGATCCAGCCCCCGAGCCCGCGCGGGCAGGCGGATTGTTTGACGCGGTTCTGGTAAACCCTCCTTTTGTCTCTCTGGACGTACAAGATCCGGCCACGAGATCCCGAGTGTCTGAATCTCTTGGTTCATATGCAACAGGAAGGATCGACCTCTATCTAGCGTTCCTCAAACAGAGCATAGAGCGGCTTCGTGCTGGAGGTTTTGGCCTTTTCGTTTTGCCTCACAGCTTTCTCCTAAGCGAGAGTGCGCAGGGGATGCGCAACTGGGTTCTTGAGCAGTGTTGGGTTCAGTGTCTGGCGGATCTTTCGGCTATTCGAGTTTTCGAGGATACGAATGTGTATGTGATTCTCCTGATTGTTCAAAGGAAGAACGAGAATCTCACTGCTCCCAGAGCTGTAATAATCAAGTGTCAAGATCAGGTTGGCCACGCTCTCCAAGACGCCATTGAGGGGAGAAGGGCGGAGGGAAAATTTTACAGCATCCATGACGTCGAACAATCCACGTTTGATGCGGATGGCTGGCTGGTCCTTCCTCCGACGGAGGCGGCGATAAACCATCGGTTGAGCAGTTTACCCTTGCTTGATGAGTTCGTCGAACTAAAGCAAGGAGTAGTCACTGGGGCTGATGACGTATTTGTGCTGGATAACGGCGCAATTCCTGAAGACGAACCTACCCTATTTATCCCGTGGCTGCGTGATCGTGAAATGCAGCCGTACTCAGTACCCAAACGAACTTCCCAGAGCGTCTTCTTTCCATACTTCGATGGTATCAAGGTCACAGAGAAGATTCTGCAGCGTGATTTCCGAAAAACCTGGAAATACCTGCTCGAGAATCGGAAACGACTGGAAGGCCGGAAAGCCTTGGCCCGGTACAAGAAAGCGTGGTGGGAGCCGATGTGGCCTCGAGAGCCCAACACGCTGCTTCGGCCCAAAATCGTAGTCCCTCATCTAGTGATTATGCCGCGCTTTGCGCTCGACGCTAGGGGGCGTTATGCGGTCTCTCATTCGCCGTTCCTGATTGCTCGGGAAGAGGATGAAGAGAATCAGATCCTGAAGTTAATGCTCGCTATCTTAAACTCCAGCGCGTGCTACTGGCACATTCAGGCTCACTCGCACGTTTACCGACATGGCTACACAATGTTGGAAAAAAAGACTTTGGCTAAAACTCCCGTCCCTGACATTAGCCGTTGGAGTTCCTCGGAAAAGAAGAAGCTCTTGATGCTGGTGGACAAACGCCTGAAAGCCGAAGGTGGGGAGCGTGAGCGTTTGGGTGTCAGGATAGACAGTCTCGTGAGCGATGCCTACGGTCTTTCGGCGAGTGAACGCAGGGCACTTGGGATCGAGGAGGGTCGCACGTAACATGCGCCTCTCCGAGGATGAGTTAATACACCGAGGTGCTCGAATTCAAGAACTGCTTCGCCCAATATCCCCATGGGCGGCCGGACCAGCCTATTCAAGGCTGTCTAGGGGAACATCGCATGTCATCATCGCGACGCACGATGAATCCCGACCCAGCAGTCACTACCGCGATTGGCGGTTCACAATTGACGCAAGACGGTATCACGGAATGTACTTTGAAGCGTGGCGGGTTGAGACGCGGAACCGATATGTGCTCGACCAAGCTTATCTGAACGTCTACGAAAGAATCGGAACGCAGGAACAAGAGGTGATCTGTCTACATTGCGATCCGTCGCTGCCTGCCGATGCGGACCATGCAAGGTATAAGCGGGGACCTCACATTCACATGTCCATCGCTGGTTCGCCTTTTGATGCCGCGCACATTGCTCTTCAAGGTCCAGACCTCACTCCTGTCCTGAGATCTCCAGATACGATTCACAACGCGCTGGCTTGGGGGGTCGAAATGATCAAGGAAGAGATACTACCCTTAGTCCCAACGGGGAATTAGTTCTGTGCCGCCCCGGATGGACTCGGCTCTGAGCCTATTCGGGTGGCCCACCCTTCGGGGTTGATCTCCTCTTGAACTACACACCTCGGGGTTGGCCCTCCTTGCATCCTTCGCAAGGGCACATGGCGATGCTGCTGACTAACGAGGAAAGTAGAAGTCCACCACTGCCGCCCGTGTTCCTAAATCTTCTTGAGAAACTCCCAATCGGGATTCGGCGCTTCCTTCTTCTCATATTCCCAGAGCGGCTTGATGAGGGCGGCGTGGTGTCCGTCGAAATCTTTGTCGGCGGGATCGTAGACCCAGTCTTTGGGACGTGATGCCGCGACGGCGAGCACCTCTTCTATAAGGGCCGGCGCGAAGAACACAGTCCATCCGCAATACGCCCGCCCGACCCATATCTCTTTTCCAAATTGCAGGTATTGATGGATGCAGCCGATGCCGAACTCGCGTTCGCCATACAGGCCTTGTGTAGGAATGGGCTGGATTCGCGCATGAACGGCACGGTCCGTCACGCGGATGGAATGGACCCTAACCAGCGCTACAATCCACTTCTCGGTAAAGATGGCAAGGCGGCCCTCCATCGAAGTGGGATTGGTCTCAGGCATGTAGTGCATGACCTTTCGATGATAAGTCTCGGATTCGACGCTCGTTCACAACATTAGCCGTACCGCCGCGGTATCCCCATCCCTTCGACTGCGCTCAGGACAGGCTCTTGCGTTCTTTGCAAGGGCGTGCGGCGATGCGAATTGTTTCGAATCACGCGGCGCTACTCTGTCGTCCCTACGGGACTTGGCTCCATTTTGTCTGGCGCTGACCCAGGACTGAAGTCCTGGGCTATTTTTGTTGCGTTTGCTCCGCGACTTGGGCATTCTGATTCACCGCTTTTCTTAGGACGGTCTTCGGGGTTTAGTCAGGTTAGAATGAGCGAGCCGATAGAACTCTGGTTCCGACGCAGTGAAGTCCTGTTTTTCGGCAGTGCCTCCTGTGATGAGGTTCGCGGTATTCCTTTGGGGGTGAATTATGCCAACGCGCCTGCAACAACTTCTCGATGAAGCCCGAAAACATGTCCTTACGCCGCAAGAAAAGGAAGAACAGCGCCGCAGTTTCGCCTATGGGAACACCAAGATCGAGAACCCTCGCATTACGCGCGAGATGGTCGACAAGGCAGCCGACGAGCTAGGGGCTCCGAAGCATGAGCGAAGAACAGGAACGGCATAGCCACGCTCAGGAACGGGTACTAGTTGTCGAGCTCCGCGAGATAGCCGAGATAGAAAATCCCGCAACCCCGTCCCCCCTCCTTTGAATCGTGGAAGCATGTGGTTCGGATCACGTGGTCTGGTGACTTGGCTCACCGACATGATATCTGGACTATGAGAGCCTGATCGAAGCCACGAAAGTGGTTATGCCTCCACGGATTCGGAATCCGGTGGAGGTTTTGTGTTTTAGGGTTAGATAAGGCGGAACAGCAGAGCGGGAGATTGTGGCTTACGCTGGAATTGATAAGCAAAACGGGAGCGAGGCAAGTATGAAGAGGAAGTTGAATCGGGAACGTTGGGTGAAAGGATGCAAAGAGCGTGGCGAGTGGGCAGAGCTTTGCTTTATGGCACGGGCAAAGGGGTTGGGGATGGGCGTGTTGAAACCGTTCGGGGAGTCGGGGCGGTATGACGTGGCGGTGGAAAACGGCGGTCCGATTCTGCGGGTGCAGGTGAAGTCGACGATCTTTTGCCGGCGCGGGAATGAGTACAGCTTGAACGTGATGGGTCCGGGAAGGAAGCCGTACAAGAAGGGCACGGTGGATTTCTTTGCGGTGTGGGTGATCCCGCTCGAGGAGTGGTACATCATTCCGTACGCGGCGATGGGCAAGAAACAAACGCTGCATTTCACGGCGGGAAGCAAGCGGGCAAAGTGGGGGAGGTACCGGGAAGCCTGGGATCTGCTGGAGGTGGTGGAGATTCAGGCTTGTGTTGATCCACTTTATGCGGATGAGGATTGCGTGATGGTGGAATAGGTAAGGCTGAGTCAAATCCCCACCCTCTCGCACGTACGCGAGAAGGGTGGGGCACCCCGGTGTTACCCCGGTGTCACCCTGGTGTTATCCCTCGCCGAACTCCCGATACCGATCCAGCACGTCCCGCTCCGAGATCACTCCTTCCAACTGGCGGAAATCCGCGCGGCTCACCACTGGCAACAGACGGCCAACGATCCACGTAACGCAACGCCGTCTCCAGCGGATGATCCGGATGCAAATACGGGACGTGCAAAATCGGCAGCAGCGAACTCAGAAGCGACGCTCCCTTTCCTTCCGCGGCCAGCTTCGCGAGCTGATCTTTGCTGACGACGTTCCATCCGCTCGGAATCAAACGCACCAGCAAATGTTCGGCTCCGTCCTGATCAATCTTCTGCAACGCCTGCTCCAACGTTTGCTCAGCCTCGAGCACTGGTCCCTTCACGCGCTGCATCGCGTCTTCCACCTGCAGGATGTCCTCTTCCCGCTGCTCTTCCATCGACGGCAATTCCAGGCCATCCTGCCGCGTCAGCAAATCGAAGATTGCCGTCGGCTGCAGACCGCGCGCAATTACGTAGGCGCAAGTGTTAGCGATGATCACGGGCACGATGATCGAATAGTTTCCGCTGACTTCAAGCACCATGAACACCGATGTCATCGGCGCTCGCAGAAATCCCGCGAAGAGCACTCCCATGCCGACAAGCGCGTAGGTTCCCGGAGATCCGGTTAACTGCGGCAGCAGCGCGTGCTGTGCTCCGGCCACCGCCGCCCCGAGCATCGCTCCAATAAACAGCGTGGGAGCGAACATTCCGCCGGGCGTGCCGCTGCTAAACGAAAGCAGAGTCGCGACGATCTTCAGCCCCGCCAGGATCGCTAGAAATTCCCACGTGAACTGCCCATGCATCGCCTGATCGATATACTCGTAGCCTGCTCCCATGACCTGCGGCGCACCCGCGAAACCGATGAGCCCGATCAGCAGTCCCGCCACGGCAGGCTGCAGATAGTAGGTCCAGCGCGGCAACGACTTCGCCCACGGACGTATCGTCGCAATGCCGCTTGAAAACGCGACGGACGCCAGTCCGCCTACGACACCGAGGATCGCGTAAGCCAGCAGCTCCGAAGGCCGCTTCAGTTCTACCGCGGGGATGCGGAACAACGATTCCGATCCCAGGAACCACCGCATCACGACGACGCTCGACACCGCCGAGAGCACGACCGAGCCGAGAATGCCCGCGGTCCAGCGGCCAATCACTTCCTCAATCACGAAAAGGACAGCGGAGATCGGGGCGTTGAAAGCCGCCGCCAGTCCGGCCGCCGCACCCACGGGAGCAATCAGCCGCATCCGGTCGCGCGACAACCGCATCTTGCGCCCGAGCACCGATGCCAGGCAGGCGCCGATCTGGAGCGATGGGTCTTCTGGACCGAGGGAATGTCCCGATCCAATGGCTAGCGCGGCCGTGATGAATTTCCCGACCGCGGTGCGAAATGGAATGTGCCCGTTGTAGATATACAGCGCTGCTTTGGTCTGATTGACGCCGCTTCCGCGAGTCGTTGGGAACACGTGAATGACAAGTACTGCGATGACCAATCCCGCTAACGTCGGCGCGAGCAGCATGCGCGAGGGTGTCAGCACGGCTCCGGTTCCGAGCAGGTACAAGCGCGACCAGTCAATCGCGAAACGAAAACATACGACCGCCAGTCCCGCAGAGATTCCAATGAACACCGAGAGGACGAGGAAGAAGCGATCTTCCCGAAAGATGTATTGCCACAGTGCTCGCGAAAGGCTGCTCGAAGTCGCGGACGGCGCTCCGAGCGGGTCGTCGGAGAAGCCGGATGTTTCAGGGTTCAGACTTGATTCCACTCTATGATCCTTCATGCAACTTCGCGATGAGCAGTAGCGCCAGGTCTGCGCCCGCAGGCGTGCCGCAAAAAACGCTGGCCTGCCGTTCGATTCGAAATGCAAGGTCTGTAGCGGAATCGACCAGCTCCGGATTTCCGCGAAGCCTTTGTTCCGTCACTTTTGGCTTCAGCGCGGTCCACTCATCGCTCAGACTCGTGGCAGCGGGTGCGCCACCCGGAACGGGGCCGCTTGGAATGGCGCATGTTTTCAGGCGTTGTCCCGCTATCGAGTAGGCTTCGAGCACAGTCCGGCTTCGCTCGCCGGAGGTAATTCCTCGTCGGAACGGGTCCATGCGCAGCACCATGTCCGTTGTCTGAAGCAGTTCGGCGCTCTGCGAATCTTGCGGGTTCTTCGCCACTGCCGGTTGCAGATAACCTTGCGCTTCGGCGTAACGATGAAGCTCAAACGCGGCGTGCCCCGCACCTGCAAGGGCGGTTGCGTTTTGAGGATCGTTTCGCAGAGCCACTCTGTAGGCAACCAGTGCGTGCTCGAAATCCTGCGCGCGCAAGAACAATTCGCCAATCCGCTGCTGCTGCGTTGCGTCGTCGCCGACGTTTTCTGCCAGCCCGATCAGCTCCGCCTGTGCCTGAGCTCTTGCGTTGATTCGCAGAAAAAGCTGGATCAGCTCAAAGCGGGCGTCGCGCCGTTGCGCATCCTGATCGCGAGGCCAAGCGGCATACACCGCGTCGTGGTAATGCCGCACCGCTTGCTTGGTATCGCCCTGTTGCGCGGCAATGCGAGCCAGTTCAAGGTTCACCAGGCCGTCCTCCGGTTCGCGGTCCCAAAGGTTGAGAAGATACGCGGAGGCCTCGCCGGTGTGCCGCAAACCGATCAGCGCCTCCGCCAGGTTCAGCTGATAGTTGTAGTCATCGCGAGAGTAGAGCAGCGCGGTACGAAATTCCACGACAGCAGCGGCAAAATTCTTCACTTTGAGGTCGGCAACTCCGCGACTGAACCACCGGCTTCCAAGCGCCTGCCGTTGCGCGTAGTACGCCTGCGATAAGCCAGTCACAAAAATGAAAACAATGACCAATAGAACGGAGAGCCACGCGAACATGACCGGCCGCCGCCGGAAGTACAAACGAAGGTTCAGGCGTCGATCCACCGCCATCTCGTTGCCCTGCAATCCAAGTACGATAAATTCACTCATGATATGCGAAAAATGAACGCTCGCCTGTTGATGGGTTCGGCGCATCGCCAACCGTTACAGGCCAGACGTGCGGATGTGGCGGTCGACCGCGCGGAACTCTCCGTGCGCACGATAGCGATATTTAATAAAGAGCGGCTACGGGAAGGAAATCAACAGCGCAGTATCAAGGATCGTCTCGTACAAACTTCTTGCGTGACCACTTCAGCGATTTTGCTCAACGCGCAGCAAGTTATCGCAATGCACAAACTGAACCACAGCGGCAGCCCGCTGATCCCCGCGCGAATGATAGCCGTTCGCAGGCCAGCCGCCGCCCGCACCGAAAGCAGGGCTGTGACGGGTCCATTCACCGCGGAGTATGGGCCTTCGATGGTTGGGAAGAAGAAGACAGCCAGTACGCTCAGGATTGCGACGAGTGCCAGTGCGGACGCAATCCGATGTCGAGTGGAGTGAAGATTCATCACGTACGTTTCCTCGTCGCTCGTGCACCTTTTTTGCGTGCCTGCCCCTGCGCTTGAACAAGTTGCAATGCAGCCAGCAGTTCCGGTCCAGTGGATCGCAGTTGCTCATGGTGGTGCAGGGCAAGTTCCGCCAAGATTCGCTCTCCCTTACCGGTAAGCGCCAGGAGAACTTCGCGGCGATCGTCGTCGGATCGTTCGCGGCGGACGCACTCGTTGGCCTCGAGGCGGTTAATCAGCTCGACCGTGCTGTGATGCTCCAGCTGCATCCGGTCGGCGAGTTCTCTGATTCTTGGCCGGATGCCGTCGGGAATCCCCTTAATTGCCAGCATCAACTGGTACTGCTGCTTTTCGATGCCCGCCTTGCGTACCGCTTGCTCGCTGAAGTTCAGGAACTTGCGAATCTGGTAGCGGAACTCGGCCAAGGCCTGGTAGTCCGGCTGGCTGAGTGCTCTCATCTCTGAATTGTATCGTGTCGCGATAGTCGACGAATATATCGCATTACGATATACTCTAAGACATATCACCGCAGCGGTCGCGGCTGCTCAGAGGGGGCAGCCGCAGTGGCCCCATTTCTCGCGAGCTGTGTATACGGGAGGTGGGGCTTCTTGTTGCCCGCGAGGCTAAAGCCTCCTCGGCCCTAGCCGACCGTCACCTGCTCCATTTAAAATCCTTAGTCCACATCGGACAGGAGACGCCCTGTGATTCCCCGCTACACTCGCGCCGAGATGGCGCGCATCTGGAGCGACGAAAACCGCTTCCGTACCTGGCTCGCCGTTGAAGTCGCCGCGACCGAAACGCTGGCCGAAGCAGGACTCGTTCCTAAGGACGCCGCCAAGGCGATCCGTGAGCGCGCTGACTTTCGCGTTGAACGCATCCACGAGATCGAAAGCGAAGTTCGCCACGACGTCATCGCGTTCACGACCGCGGTGGCCGAAATCGTCGGACCGCATGCGCGCTGGTTTCATTACGGGCTGACTTCCAATGACGTCGTCGACACGGCGCAGGCGCTCCTGATTCGCCAGGCGTCTGAGGTGATCGCACAAGACCTGCAGCGGCTCGCGGAAGTCCTCGAGCGGCGCGCGTGGGAGTTCAAGGACACGCCGATGATTGGGCGCACGCACGGCATCCACGCTGAGCCCATCACTTTCGGGTTCAAGATCGCCAATTGGTATTCGGAGACGCAACGAAATATTGCGCGCTTCATGGCTGCCGCCGAAGACTTGCGCGTAGGCAAGTTCTCAGGAGCGGTCGGCATATTTGCGCACCTCACGCCTGAACTGGAAGAGAAGATCTGCGCGCGACTGGGATTGAAAGCTGCGGCGGTTTCGTCGCAGGTGATCCAGCGCGATCGTCATGCGCACTATCTGGGAACGCTCGCGGTGATCGCATCGACGCTCGACAAGATCGCTACTGAAATTCGCCACTTGCAGCGCACTGAGGTGCGTGAGGCGGAAGAATTTTTCAGCGAGAAGCAAAAGGGATCGTCAGCGATGCCACACAAGCGCAATCCCGTGACGCTGGAGCAGATCAGCGGCCTCGCCCGTGTGGTGCGCAGCAACGCGCAAGCAGGCCTCGAGAACGTTGCGCTGTGGCACGAGCGCGACATCTCGCACTCATCCGTCGAGCGAGTCATCCTTCCTGACTCAACGACGCTAACCGATTATCTGCTTACGAAAACGGCGCATGTCATCGAAACGATGTTCGTGTATCCGGATCGCATGCGCGCAAATTTGGAGAGCACTCACGGTCTGATTTACAGCGGACAGCTTCTGCTCGATCTGGTGGAGCACGGCGTGAGCCGTGAAGATGCGTACCGGCTGGTGCAGTCGCATGCGATGCGCGCATGGAAAGAAGGCCTCGACTTTCACCAGCTCGTGCTGGCTGACAAGACCATCAGCGACAAAGTTCCTCGCAAGCAGATCGAATATGCGTTCGACCTTCCGCGGCAGCTCAAAAATGTGGATAAGATTTTTGCGCGCGTGTTTGGGTCAAAAAAGGCTGCAGTCACTCGCAAGGCTGGGTCAAAGGGCTCCAAGAGGCGTTAGGCTGAATTTTACAAAGTGTTCCTTTGGGAACATTTCAACGTACATATCTGTACGTACAAACCTTAACTTCTTCCATTCGATCCAACGATTTACGCAAATTCATAGAATTTCGCATTTCAGGCGCTTTTGACTTCCACGGCTTTTTACCACTAAGGGCACTAAGTACAACGAAGGAAGATCACCGTTCTCACTCCGCGTTGATTTCAGTCCGCTCTTCGGAGGGGTACGATTTCTCCCGGGGGACCGTAGCCGCGGGTGTGGGCCGCGCTGGAGACTTCACATAACTTCAACTCCCTTGAGTTCCAACGACTGGGAGTATGTGGCGAGCGGCAGGAGCAGTAGAGGGTCCAGGCTTCCCACGATCCTCTGGAGACGGGAACGAGATACGACCCGTTGGGATACGGACTGAATCCCGGCAGATAACGTGTGTAGCACTTCGGACATTCAATGCAATGGCGGAACCGATTTCCCATGACAGCACCTGCGCCTTGCGCTGACGTTAACCGAAGTTCCGGCGCCGAGTTGGACATTCCCGGACTTTGATCTCTGGAAGATGGACGTTTGCGGACCTCGCTGGAAGGAATGATCTTGGTCCGAAAACGTCTAGAAAATGTTGCCCGAAGGACTATCCTACTCAAGCTGCCGATTGTACTTGCGGCTAAATCCATGGCTCTCGACTGGAAGGTATGTTCGCGCGCGCGGCTTTCACGCGATCCCCGCTTTGATGGCAAGTTTTACATCGGGGTGATCGGGAGTGGTGTTTACTGCCGTCCAATTTGTCCTGCGCCTACTGCCAAAGAAAAGAATGTCCGCTATTTTCCGACTGCTGCCGCAGCTGCCGAGGCCGGCTTCCGGCCCTGTCTGCGATGCCGTCCTGAAAGCTGCCCTGGCACGCCAGCCTGGCTAGGTACGTCGAACACCGTGTCGAGGGCCCTACGGCTGATCGGGGAAAGCGGACTGGAAGACGGCGGGGTCGAGTTGCTGGCCGAGAGGCTGGGTGTCGGCGCGCGGCATCTGCGCCGCTTGTTTGTGAGGCATCTCGGAGCCACGCCGATGGCTGTGGCGCACACGCGACGTCTGCATTTTGCAAAGAAGCTAATTGACGAATCCAATCTACCGATGAATCAGGTCGCGATCGCTTCGGGTTTCGGCAGCGTCCGTCGATTCAACGCCGGAATCCACAAGGTCTATCATCGAACACCCACGCAAATCCGGCGGCTGGCGCGGCAACGGACTGTTCAAGCCGACAATCAATATCTCTTCCGGCTGCATTTTCGTCCGCCCTATCACTGGCAGGGAATGCTCGACTTCCTCGCGCCGCGAGCGACTCCGGGGGTTGAGCAGGTAGAAGGTGCGACCTACCGGCGCACCATCTCGATGAATGGACTTGACGGATACTTCGAGGTTTCTCTCGATCCCGCACGCGACGCTCTGCTGGTGCGGATCGACTTTCCTGATCCGCGAGCGCTGTTCCGTATTGTGGAACGCATCCGAGCGATGTTCGATCTGAACGCTGACTGGGCATCGATCGTGAAGACGTTGCGCCATGACCCGGCGCTGGCTTCAAGTGTGCAAGCCGATCCCGGAGTGCGGGTGCCGGGAAGCTGGAATGGTTTTGAATTGGCAGTGCGCGCGATTTTGGGCCAGCAGGTGACGGTCAAGGGGGCGACGTCCCTTGCCGGCCGGATCGCGAATTCGTTTGGCAAACCGTTCGCCGGGCCGTCCGGACTGACACATCTGTTTCCATCGGCGGAGACTTTGGCAAACGCGAAGCTCGGGTCGATCGGGCTTACGGGGGCGCGCACGGAAACCATCCGCGGGCTGGCACGAGCGGTTAGCGGGGGAAAAATAAAGTTTGAAGGCGTGGTGGACACCGAAGATTTTCTGCGGCGGCTGTGCGAGATTCCGGGGATCGGGAATTGGACGGCGCAATATGTCGCGATGCGCGCTCTGGGCGAACCGGATGCATTTCCTTCGAGCGACCTGGGTCTGTTGCGGGCATTGTCGCTGAATAGTTCGCGAGAGCTTGAGGAACGGTCGGAGCCGTGGCGTCCGTGGCGCGCTTATGCAGCTATGTATTTGTGGCGGATGGGTGGGCGGCGCGGCGCGGGGAAGGCGGGTTTCGTGGATGGGGCGGCGGCGGTGGGCGCTGATTTCGGAGTCGCGGTGTTGGCGTGAATTTTCCGGGGCCTGAAGGCCCCTTCTCTCTTTGCCTCTTAACGCGGCCCTGAAGGGCCGCTCTTCCACCTTTCGTCCACCTACGAGGACTCCAAGAGTTTGCGACGTTCTGCGGCCCCATGTTGTTGAAAATCATTGTTACGATCCCTGCATCGTGGTGCTCCTCTTTACTGCATCGGCGGTATCCGCCTACGTAGGGTCCCTCACGGCGGCTTTGCCGCCGTTCAGGATGACATCCTCCACGGAGGACTCGGCCGGGCGCCGGTGGCGAGCGGTGATTTCGGAGTTGCGGTGTTGGCGTGAGTTTTCCGGGGCCTGAAGGCCCCTTCTCTTTTTGCCTCTTAACGCGGCCCTGAAGGGCCGCTCTTCCACAAACGCCGCTCTTCCATAATGACCGCAAATGACCGCCTTTTCACGTTTCGTCCGACTCGAAACTACTCGGGAATCTTGCGACCTTCTGCAGCCCGATGTTGTAAAAATCAATACGCTGCATTCACTGAGGTGGTCCTCGCCGCAGCAGCAAAGTTATACGCTTACGGACGGTCCCTCGCGGCGGCTTTGCCGCCGTTCAGGATGACACCATTGCGCGCTTTGCGCGCAACCCCGGAGGAATGCCTCCGGGGCTACATTTTCTGGGTGAGTTAGATTCCGGTTACGTGGTCTCCGATCAATGCTTGAAAAGCGGCATCGAGATTGGGTAAGCTTTTTGGCATTCCACGAAGGCATTTGTCAGGCAGAGCTATACCCATAGGGCTATGGCACACGAAGAGTTGTTCTTACCCGGACATCGCGTTTGGATGCGGCCATCGCATGTCCCTGCCACGCCGCGCTCTCGCCGTTGTCGACAATGCCTGCCGTTCGTAGCGCTGCACTAGACACCATCTACAAATTACAAGTTTCGAAGTGGGGAGAGAGAGCATGGCGAGTTCTTCAATCAGGTTCATCGTACTCAGCTTCATGGTGATAGCTCTTGCCGCGTTCGGCTTCGCTCAGGGCGGAGCAACCGGAGCCGTCACCGGGACGGTGCAGGATCCGAGCGGAGCTTTCGTAGCGGGCGCCGACGTAAGCATCACAAACCAGAGCACAGGTGTTACCGAACGCACAGTAAAGACCGATACCGACGGAACGTTCTCGGCACCGCTGATGCCGGTGGGTACATACGGCGTTAGCGTTCAGTCTTCGGGCTTTGCCGAGACCAAGGTTTCTGACGTCGCGGTGCGCGTTACAGAGACGACGCGTATGACGATCAAGCTCGCCACGCAATCGGTACAGCAGAAGATCGAGGTGCAGGCCGAGGTACAAACCGTGGATACGAGCGATGCGACCACGGGACAGGCGATTGAAGCTACTACGATTCGTTCGCTGCCGTTGGCAACGCAGAACTTCCAGCAGTTGCTGACGTTGTCGACGGGAGCGCAGAGCGACTTGAACGCGGCGGCGCAACTGGGACGCGGAAACGTCCGCATCCAAGTCAACGGCCAGCGCGACGACAATAATAACTACGCCATTGAAGGCATCAGCGCTACCGACTACAACGTTGCCCAGCTGACCAACACGCCGCTGCCGAATCCAGACGTCGTTCAGGAATTCAAGGTCCAGACTTCGCTCTATGACGCCAGCCAGGGACGCAACGGCGGGGGAAACATTAACGCCATCCTGAAATCAGGATCGCTGGACTTCCATGGCGACGCCTACGAGTTTTTCCGCAACACGGTTCTTGATGCGAACGAGTACTTCCTGAAGGGTAGTGGTTCGCCCCGTCCGGTAATCCAGCAAAACATTTTTGGCGGCAGCCTTGGCGGTCCCGTGAGCAAGGGCGGCAAGCTGGGATTCTTCTTCGTCAACTATCAGGCGATGCGGCAGCGCAGTGGCGATTCGCCGGGAACGTTGATTAGCACTTTTATTCCTTACGTCCCGCTATCGGATCGGGGAGCGGCAAATGCGGGACAGCTCGCTACCGATTTTGGAGTGGCTACGGCTGACCCGGTTGCCGTGAACCTGCTGTCGTTTCAGAGCGACCAATTCGGGGCACCGGCGAACGGATTTCTGTTCCCGCTTCCCAACGTCACTGGCGCGGCGCCAGGCGACCTCGTCCAGTTCACCGTGAGCAAGCCAGGCAAATTCACCGACGACCAGTTCACGGCGAACTGGGATCATGAATTCCGCAATTCGCGGGACACAGTTGCAGCACGGTTCTTCTTCTCAAATTCGGAGCAGGACATTCCGTTCGGTGCGGGCGGCTTACAGGCTTCGCTGGGCGCGGCAGCCAGCGGAACGGATTTGAACTTCCCGTACAAGCTGCCGATTCACGACCGGCTCTTCATCATTTCTGAAACGCACGTCTTCAATCCGAGACTGGTCAACGATTTTCGCTTCGGGCTGGTTCACATCAACAACACTGCCGTGAACGTAAATCCGGTCACCGTGGCGGATGCCGGGATCGATCGACCGACCAATAATTTGAGCAGCAGCATCTACAAATTCACCTTCGCGACATCAGGATTTCAGTTTGGACCCACGCCGCAGGCGAACCAGGCCCAGACACAGAACAACTACAACTTCGTCGACAACCTGAGCTGGGTGAAGGGCGCACATACGCTGACGGTGGGTGGGCAGTACGTTCGCGTGCGGCTCGAAAAATCGTTTCCGCAGGTATTCAACGGGCAGTTGTTCTTCGTGAATACTTCCTCAGACGGAGACGGATTTTGGAAACTTTGTGGGCGGCACACCGGCGTTCAGCTTCGGAGGTGGTGGCGTATACAACCACGCTTACAAGCAGAGCAATTCCGCGGTCTTCGCGCAGGACGATTGGAAAGTCAAGCCAACTCTGACGCTCAACCTGGGATTGCGCACGGAATTTCTTGGTGCATTCTCCGATGGAGATTGCCACATCGGCAACATCGAATCGGACCTCACACCGTCGGGAACGTATCCCTTCATCTATCCGAAGTTGCGTGAACAAGCTTGGAGTTAACGGGCTTTCGGGCACGGCATCGGGCTCGACGTTCAAGAACAGTATCTCGACCGGGTGGGGACCGCGTGTGGGATTTTCCTGGGACGTGATGGGACATCACACGACGACAATCCGCGGCGGCTATGGAATCTACTACGTCCGCGAAGACGTGGGTGCGGTCGACCAGTTGAGCTTCCAGTCCCCGTTTATCCCGATCGTGTTCTTCGGACAGACGCCGGGCTTTTCGATGGGAAACTTTTTCACCGGAACACCGACGACGAATGCGAACGCTGTACCGACAGCGGGAACGCTCGATCCTGCATGGCTGCCCTGCCTCGCGCAGTTAACCAGTTTTCCCGACACCAACGGCGCCGCGACCTACGGCGGATGCAGCGGTCCCGGAGTGAACAGCACACAGAATCTGTTCGTGCTCGAGGTGCCCCGTCACTTTGTGGTTCCGAACACGCAGCAATGGAACCTGACGGTACAGCGCGAATTGGGAAGACATTGGGTGCTCGAAGTCGGATACGTTGGAACCCATGGAATTCACTCTGCGTGAGACGCGCGACGGTATCCAGTCCGTAGATGCAGTGAAGCACCCGTTGACCGTGACGGACACGAGTGGGAATTCCTACACGATTACGACCGACACGTTTGCGAATGCGATCGCACGCACACCGACGCCGGGCCTCAACGGCTATAGCGGATACCAGATCTTCGCCAACGATGCGTACTCGATCTATCACGCGCTGCAGGCGACGGTATCGCGGCGATGGAGCAACAACTACTTCCAGGCGGCATATACGTTCTCCAAGAACATCGATGCGACCTCGACTGGAAACACCGCGTTTAATACGGCGTATAACGATCAAAGCAGCGTAGACGCGTCGCGGGGAATTTCCGATTTCAACCGTCCACACCGCTTGTCTGTGAGCTATGCCTACGATCTACCGATCTTCCAGCATTCGACGGGAATTAAGCGAGCAGCTCTCGGCGGATGGCAAGTCAGCGGCGTTTCCATCTTCCAGACGGGTATTCCGTTCTCGATTTTCGATTCAGGCGCGGGCACGGCATTTCTTGGAGCGGGCAGCACTCCTCTGTTGGGAGGCAGCCTCGCACCCGGAGCAACCATAGCGAGCGGATTGAAGGGCGGAGATCTGCGTGATCGGGTCGCAAATGGATATCTGAACCCGCTGGCGTTCACAACGGCGCCACTAGTCGATCCTGCTAATTGCGCGCTCGATCCGAACTTCTGTACGACCGGCTTTGGCGATCTTGGCCGCAATATCTATCACGGCCCGTTCCAGCAGAACTGGGATGTGTCGTTCCTGAAGCATTTCAAGCTTGGAGAGCACCAGGACATCCGGTTCGCGGCTGACTTCTTCAATCTTTGGAACCACACGAACTTCGGAATACCCACTGTGACAGACGTCGAATTAGCGACCCCGGGAAGTCCGTTCGGGAAGATTGTTCAGACGATGGGAAATCCGAGGTTGATTCAGTTCTCGCTGCGTTGGGCTTTCTAGGGGGACGTGGAAAAAAACCTAACGATGACGGCATCGACTTAGATTGACGCTGCGGCACGCGTCGCTTTGCTCCGCGGGGCGGACGAAGGCGTCCGCCCCTACACGATCCTCTACGGACGCTCTAGCATCCAGGCGTTGGCGCTTCCGCTGTTGACGTGGAGAGCCAGATACTTTCCGTCGCGGGATGGAATCGCCCATCCGACATTCAATTTTCTGGGACGCCACACCACGCGGACATTGCCCTGCAGGTCGATGTGGAGCAGCGCATTTTCTCTTCCGCCGCTGGATGTAGCCCAGAGTCCCTTGCTATCGGCGCCCCAGTCGAGGGAATCCAGACCGTGCCACTCATTAAGATCGAGCCATCGCTCCGGACCTCCGTTGAGACGGACCAGGTGAATGCGGGCTTCTTCTTCGCCCCACTTCCCTTTGGCGATGGCGAGCGTCGTGCCGTCCGGCGACAAACTCCAGTTATAGAGCTGAGTGACGTCGTCTTTGATCTGGTAGACCTGCGCGATCGGGCCTTTGAGGGGGTCGTAGGTGAAGAACGTGATGTCGTGATCGCTGACCACGCTGTACATGCAGAGGTTCGCTGGAGCGCGAGAGCACTGATGATTGTTGATGAAGTTCGCCTTCGCGATCTCCTGCGGCGTGCCACCGAGGAGGGGAACTCGCATCAACGGAACATCGCGGTTGGTATCTCCCCAGTTCGGATAGATGACGTAAATCAATTGCTTGCCGTCGGGGCTTAACCTCGGCTGTGCGGTCTGCTGGCTGCCGGTGACCACAAGATCGGGCACGGACTGGTTCAGTCCCTGCTTGTAAATGTTGAACGCGCCGGTGCGGTCGGACATGAAGATGACCTGCTTGCCGTCGCTGGTCCAGTCGAAGGGCAAATCCTGGCGATCGTCCATGGTGAGACGTTCGGGATCGCTCAGACGGCCGGCGGAGTCCAGCTTTCCGACGTACACATCGGGCTCGGGAACTCCTTTGACGTAGGCGATTCGCTTGCTATCGGCGGAGGCAGTGGCGCAAAAAACGACGCCGGGATCGTTGGTCAGACGCTGTGGAGCGCCCTGGGGCTTCATCTGCTTGTCGATGCGCACCGCCCACAGGTTGCTATCCATTTGGCGGGGGCGCGGCTCCTCGAGCGAATAAATGAGGCGGCCATCCGCGGCCCAAACCAGAGGGCCTTCGAGTCCGAAAAGCGAGACCACTGTGGTTGGCGACGGCACGCTGTACGAGCGCGAGTCGTGTACTTCCAGGATGTTGATTACAGCTTTCACTCCGCTGCCGTACGCGAATTTGGCGGTGGTATACGCGAGTCGCTTGCCATCGGGTGACCAGGCAATGCCACCGAAGAGGTCGCCGTCTTCTCCCAGCAGTTCACGGGGCTGAGTTCCATCGTTGGCCGCCACCCATATCCGCTCACGCAACGCCCTGCCGGCGATGTAGGCGACTCGTTTTCCGTCGGGCGAGATGGCGGGAACGCGGCCATCGTCCACAAACTTTCGAACGCTGCCGCCGAGCGCGGACAACTCCCACAGGCTGGACTCGTGGCCCTGGCCATTGACTCCGACAATCATGTGAGCGCTGTCGGGAAACCAGCTGATGGAGGCTGCGGACATGCCGTCCGGGAGGGCAACGGCATGGGTTTCACCGGTGTCGACCTGACGGAGAAAGAAGCCGTTATCGTCCGAGTAGGCCAGGTAACGCCCATCACGCGAGATCGCCGCGGTTCGAATCGGATCATCTACCGGATTTGCCGTCAGGCGAGTGACTCGGAGGGGAGCGGAGTCGTGCGGCGCGAGAAAAAATCCGATTAACAAGCCGACAACGACGAGGATAAGTCCGACTGCCGCGCCGACAATCCACCATGGACGCGTGGTGGGAGTTGGAGCGCGAGCCGGTTCAGCAACCGGAGCCTCCACCGGGACGTCCTCGATAACCGGCGCGGAGCTCACGGGCGCCGTGCTAACCGGCGCGAGGAACCGGTAGCCTCGCCGCGCGACCGTCTCTACAAATGTTGGGTTCTCGGCAGAATCTCCCAGAGCATCCCGTAGACGGCGGATCGCGGCATTCAGGCTATGGTCAAAGTCAACGAAGGTGTCGGCGGGCCAGAGATGGTTGCGCAGATCCTCGCGCGTGACTACCTCACCGGGGCGCTCCAGGAGTTGTGCGAGCACCTGGAATGGCTGCTCCTGCAACTTGACCCTGTAGCCGCTGCGCCGCAGTTCGCCGGCGCGGAGATCGACTTCGAAGATCCCGAAGCGGCGCATCGGCCCTAACCCGTTGCCATTGCTACTCCCCACAGTGTCGGAGTTTGGCACCCGAACCGCTCTTGTCCCCATGTCACCCAGTCCCATAACTGTTTGACGGCTTGAAAGTTAGCCCGTCACCCACTTTTTACCGTTCCGTTACCCACCGACCATTGAGGCACGCAGGCACCTGAACCACCCTTTCCAGAGATACGGAGGGCGGTTCGATGGAGTTCCTGGTTAAAAGTGGATTGCAGGTTGTGACGGCCATTCTTATTTTGTGCGGAATGGCCCTGGGGTACAGTGATCCGACTCAAATCACGGTATTGGTGAACGACAGCGCGGGAGTCCCTTCCGCCGTCTTGAAGCAGGCTGAGGCGGAAGCCGCACGAGTCTTTCGCATCGCCGGGATAGACATCACATGGCTGAACTGTGTTGGCGAGAACTTGGATGAGCTGTGCCGCGTGGTGCCGACTGCCGACGAATTTGTCCTGCACATCGTGCCGGACGGCAAAACCTCAAGCGAATGGGTATTCGGGGAAGCATTCCTGGGAGAGGGCGGAGAGGGGAAGTACATCGACATTTTCTTCAACCGGGTCCGGAAGGCCGATGGAATCCTTTCGATTGATATGGGGCGCCTTCTGGGAGCAGTATCCGCGCACGAGCTCGGGCACCTGCTGCTGGGCAGTCACGCGCATTCTCAGGTGGGAATCATGGAGCCAATATGGGAGGACCGGAGCATGCGCGAAATAGGAAGGGGCACTCTGGTGTTTACCAAGGATCAGTCGCAGAAGATGAAGGCGCGCGTGGGAGGACCGACTCTATCGGTAAGTGTGCAGCGACCGTTCAACTACTAGCGTATCTTCTGCACGTCGATCTTTTGCGCTTCCAGGATGAGCGGCCGGAGCGATTCTACTGCTACCCCAAGAGTTCCTCCGGTGAAGCCATCCATATAAGCGGAGTTGACACCGATCACTTCGCCTCTTGCGTTGAAGACCGGTCCTCCGCTGCCCCCGTGAGCAGTTGGAGCATCGTAGATGAGCTTATCGCCCACGACGTCGCCGAGGTGGCCGCAGGTGGTTGAAGGGCGAATCAAGGATAGGGCTGCCAGTTCGCTGGCAGCACTGATGTCATTGTGGCGATAGGCGAGACGCTCGTAAATTCCGGCGGGCGATTTTGCCACCATTCCGGCGATGCCCATCGGATAACCGATTACGGTGACCAGTTGTCCAGGCGCTCCGGCCGATTTGGCCAGCGGAGGAATCGGCAGACTCCGAACCACGTCGGACTGCTCGGCGCGGAGTACGGCAAGATCTGAGGTCTTTGAAACTGATGCCGGGGACAAGTTCACCGGAGTCGGCGATCCGGGAAAGAAGACCACCAGGCTCTCGAGGGTCGCCGTAGCGCCCTGATCGATCAACTTCTGTGCTTCTGAGTCTCCGAACCACGGCTGGGCTACGTGCCGGTTAGTCGCCATGAGGCCATCGGCAACCAGAAATCCTGTACCAGAAACACGCGCACGAATCTCGGGACGCTGGCCTTCGAAGCCAACCTGGTAAACACCGTAGATGTATCCGATCGAATTGCGGTACTGAGTCAGAATCGCAGCCGGCATGGCCTGCTCGCGCTTCAGCTGCTCCACCTGCGCGGTCAGTTCATGAACTTCCTTCTGAAGGTCGTCGGGAGGCGCTCCTTGAGCGCCGATCGGGGCGTAGTAAAAGACCATCGTGAGAGCGCCGGCAAGTAACAGGATCCCAAGCACGCCCTGAATCATCTGCTGCCAGGTCTCCAGAACCTTGCATTCCTGCGCAGGTCTGAGTTGTTCGGCAGGGTCAGGATCGTTGGGTCCAGCGTCGTTTATGTCGTTTTCGGCCATAATGTCGAAGTAGCGCTCTCTCGCCCAAGTCGTTCGTTTTCAGCCTCTTGAGGAAAGCAGGAACCGGGGGCTGAGAACTCGGCTTCGAGAAGCATCTTCGCCCGTCTGGCGCGGGTTTTCCACGGTACAGAAGGGGATGGCCGTGGGTTATGGCACGGAAGGGGGATTGTAATTACTGGATTTTCAGTCGCTTGGAAAGGCGAATGCGAGGGCAAGATGCCCTCGAAACAGCCGGCGGGACGCCGGCGCTACTTGCAATTGGCTATTTGTCTTCAATACCCAATCGTCTGGACATCTCTTCGTATAAGAATCCCTCGCGGGGGTCGTAGGGCTGAAGCCACTCGCCGTCGATGACGAATTGGGGAATTGCCCGCTTCCCGGTTCGCTTGATGACTTCGTCGGCGGCTCCGGGGGTGGTTTCGATGTCGATCTCGGTAAAAGGAATGTTATGTTTTGCGAGAAATCGCTTGGCTTCCCGACAATCGGGGCACCACATCGAGGAATAGACCGTTACATGCATGGGTCTATTCTAAATTGGAGACTAGACATTGCGCTTTCGCGCAACTCCGGACGAATGCGTCCGGAGCTACACAAACCCTGATACGGGGCAGTCATTCGAGGAGGTCGCGATGTCCGAAACTGCCGAGGAATATAAGGAGCGCCTTCGAAGCTATGTTGCCGGGAAAGATCCGCTCGCAATGCAGCGGGAGGCTCCGCGAACCCTGGCATCGCTGATTGAGAACGTTGCGGAGGCCGACCTGGCACGGCGACCAGCGCCAGGGAAATGGTCAGTGACGGAGATTCTTGCTCATCTCGCCGAGGATGAACTCTCGAGTTCGTGGCGGTATCGCCAGATGATCGAGCGGGATGGTCTGGATTTGCCCGGCTTCGATCAAGATATGTGGGCACAAATTGGAGACTACGCCTCGTGGAATCCCGCGGATGCGTTGACGATGTTTCGGCTGTTGCGCGAAGCCAATCTGCGAATGTTTGAGCACCTTAGTCCTCGGCACTGGGAGAGCCACGGCGTCCATTCGGAGCGGGGCGAGATGACGGTGCGCGAACTGTGCACACACATGGCAGGCCATGACATCAATCACATCGAGCAGGTGCGCAAGATCATCACGGGATTGCAGAAAAAATAGCGGCCAGAACCGAGCTCTGACTAAGGCACGTATTGGAAGCTGCGAATGATTAACGACTGATTCGTAGCCGGCACCGCTTTGAACGCCCATAGATTTATCCCCGTAGGGATCGGTTGCTGCGGTATGTCGGTCGCGCCAGAGGAATTGAAGGTCTCGGTCTTCAGAACCTCTGCTGTCGTCCCAATCGGTTGATTCCCTTTCATCATCGTGAATACGATGCTTTTCGAACTCCACACCATGCGCGCCGTGGTCAGATTCGTTTTCGTATCGACCTTGAAATTGAGTTCGTAGCTTGGCTTCCCCCGGCGCGACTCTGACGGATAGACGGTGAAATCCGCATTGCACACACAAGTGTTGTTCCACTTGGAGAATTCGATGTCGATCTCGTTCGTCGCGTCTCCGCCGATTTTATGCACCGGACCATAAGGGAAGAGTCCAAGCACGGTGACGGGATCCATGTCCCACGCATTGCCTTCGACTACCCACTGGTAAGTTCCGAAGCCGAGATTATCGATGGTGAAGAGTTCGGAAGCCGTCCAAGCTCCATCGCGCTTTTGAATGCCCAGGTGCAAGCGCCCTTTGGAATCGACAGAGACATTGCTGGGATTGCCGCGGGCGACGCCTGCCATGCCGCCGTTGGTCACGTTCCAGGTGTGGCCCTGCCAAACAATTTGAGTCTGCGCAGTGGCGTCGGAGGGGAGCGAAAGAATGAGAGCGAGAGCAGCAGAGAATATAGTCAACAATTTCGCATCTAGGATTCGGTTCATTGGAATCGTCCTCAGGGGAAAGCGTACCACCGGAACGTGTAGCCCCGGACGCATTCGTCCGGGGTTGCGCGCGGAGCGCGCGATGGCGTCGGTTTGCAGCTAGAAACTTTGGAAACAGGGACAGAAAAAGCACACTCGTCGCTTTCGCTCCTCGGGGCGGACGAATGCGTCCGCCCCTACAATGGTCAAAAACAATTTCGCATGCAGGATTCGTTTCATTGAAATCGTCCTCAGGTGAAAGCGTACCACCGGACGTGTAGCCCCGGACGCATTCGTCCGGGGTTGCGGGCGGAGCGCGCGATGGCGTCGGTCCCTAGCCAGAAACTTTGGAAACAGGGACAGAAAAAGCACACTCGTCGCTTTCGCTCCTCGGGGCGGACGAATGCGTCCGCCCCTACAATGGTCAGCAGCAATTTCGCATGCAGGATTCGTTTCATTGAAATCGTCCTCAGGTGAAAGCGTACCACCGGACGTGTAGCCCCGGACGCATTCGTCCGGGGTTGCGCGCGGAGCGCGCAATTGCGTCGGTTTATAGCTAGGAAAATCTAGAGACAGGGCAAACTGAGCACACTCGTCGCTTTCGCTCCTCGGGGCGGACGAATGCGTCCGCCCCTACACAGGAATTCCCGGCGCGGGAATGTCTCGTCATTTCCCGAGATATACACGCCCTTAGACTTCCTCCGCGTGCCAGAATTTCACATGCGGTTTTATCGGCGCAATCTGCCGCATTTGCAGAAAGACTTTACGCCTCATTTCATCACTTTCGTGACCAAGTGGCGTTGGATCTTACCGCCTCTCGCACGCGACCTCGTGCTCTCGTCATGCTGCCGCGACCATCGCAGGAAATACGAACTCTACGCGGCAGTCGTTATGCCCGATCATGTTCACCTGATCCTGACTCCTTTGATCGATGAGGAGCGACATGAAATTTATTCCTTGACGCAGATTCTGCGGTCGATCAAAGGGGCTTCAGCACGAGCGATCAATCAGACAATGCGACGTAAGGGACCAGTTTGGCAGGAAGAGTCCTTTGACCATGTGCTGCGTTCGTCAGAGGGACTCGATGCAAAGGTGAGTTACGTTCTGCACAACCCGGTACGCAGAGGTTTGGTCAAGAATTGGCAGGACTATCGCTGGGCCTGGCAGAGACGGGATCAGCCACGTGCTGACGTGAAAGTGTTGGCAGCGAACGTGTAACCCCGGACGCATTCGTCCGGGGTTGCGCGCGGAGCGCGCGATGACGTCGGTCCCTAGCTAGAGAACTTTGGAAACAGGGACAGAAAAAGCACACTCGTCGCTTTCGCTCCTCGGGGCGGACGAATGCGTCCGCCCCTACATAGGCAAAAGCCGCCAGCTTTTGGCTGACGGCTGATGGTAGAGATCTGACGAGCTGCTAGTTCTCGTACAACAGGACTCCTTCCGCCTTTTCGGCGTCGACCGGGCGATAGAAGAGTTTGTTGTCTTCGAGGAAGACCTCGATGAACGCGGGGCGCGTGGTGATCGTGCCCTGGATCAGCGCCTCGGACAGCGGGTCTTCGATGTACTTCTGCAGAGCGCGACGCAGCGGACGAGCTCCGTAGCTGCGGTCGGTCAGGGTCTGATTGAGGATCCAGCGTTTCGCTTCGTCCGCAACCGTGACGGTGATCGACTTCTGCGCCAGGTTCTGGTTGAGCTGAGTGACCATCAGCTCGAGAATCTGGATCAGATCGGTTTCGTTCAGCGCCATGAAGATGATGATTTCATCGAGGCGGTTGAGGAACTCGGGATTGAAGGTCCGTTTGACCTCATTCTTCACGAGTTCTTCCACCTTGTCGGCAATATCGTTTTCCTTCGTCGAGGCGAAGCCCAGGCCTTCGCGCTTCTGAAGGTGACGGGCGCCGATGTTCGACGTCATGATGATGATCGTGTTCTTGAAGTCGACCGTGTTGCCGAGGCCGTCGGTCAACTGGCCGTCTTCAAACACCTGCAGCAGGATGTTGAAGACATCCGGATGCGCCTTCTCGATTTCGTCGAGGAGGACCACCGAATAAGGAGCTCGCTTCACACGTTCGGTGAGCTGGCCTCCTTCTTCGTAACCGACGTATCCCGGAGGCGAACCGATCAGCTTCGAGACCGAGTGCTTTTCCATGAACTCGGACATATCGAAGCGGACCAGCGCTTTCTCGGTGCCGAACATGAACTGCGCCAAGGTGCGGGCGACTTCCGTCTTGCCGACGCCGGTGGGTCCGAGGAACAGGAACGAGCCGATGGGGCGGTTCGGGTTCTTCAAGCCGGCGCGCGAGCGGCGGATGGCGCGAGCCAGAGCGCTGATCGACTTGTCCTGAGAGATGATCCGCTTGTGCAACTCTTCTTCAATGCGGAGCAGCTTCTGCGTCTCTTCTTCCTTGATCGACGTAATCGGAACGCCGGTCCAACGGGAGACCACGTCTTCGATGTCCTCGCGGTTGACTACGCCGGTCGAGGATTCGTCGAGGTGATATTTCTCGCGAAGAGCGCGCAGGTTCTCGCGCTCTTTGCGTTCTTCGTCGGAATAGAAACGCGCCTTCTCGAACTCGTGGTTCGCGATGGCGTTTTCCATCCGGTGCACGATGAACTTGATGCGTTTCTGGACTTCCGTCAACTCTTCCGGTAACGAGGTCTGGCGTAGCTTGACGCGGGCTCCAGCTTCGTCCACCAAGTCGATCGCCTTGTCAGGAAGGAAGCGGTCCGGGATATAACGGTTCGAGTGCGACACGGCGAAGTTGATGGCTTCGTCGGTATAGGTGACCGCATGGAATTTCTCGTAGCGGTCCTTGATCCCGAACAGGATCTTGATCGCGTCCGTCTCGTTCGGTGGCGGAACCTTCACGGCCTGGAAGCGGCGTTCGAGCGAGCGATCTTTTTCTATCGACTTGCGATATTCACCCGGCGTGGTTGCGCCGATACATTGAATTTCGCCGCGCGACAAAGCCGGCTTCAGGATGTTGGCCGCATCGAGCGAGCCCTCGGCCGATCCGGCGCCAACGAGAGTGTGCAACTCATCAATAAAGATGATGGAGTTTTGCGACTCCATCAGTTCCTTCATGATGGTCTTCAGACGTTCTTCGAACTGGCCGCGATACTTGGTGCCGGCCACGATCAGTGAAAGGTCGAGAGCCAGGATGCGCTTGTCCGCCAGGAACGACGGGACTTCGCCGTCCGCAATGCGCTGGGCGAGGCCTTCGACGATGGCTGTTTTTCCAACGCCAGGCTCTCCGATCAGCACAGGATTGTTCTTGGTACGGCGGCACAGTATCTGGATCACGCGGTCGACTTCGCCTTCACGGCCGACCAGCGGATCAAGCTGGCTGTCCATGGCAGCCTGTGTCAAATCGCGCGAGAACTCCGCCAGCAGCGAACTTTCACGCTGGCGCTGAGGCTGCGCCTTTTCCTGCGTCGTGCGGGCCAGTTCCTCGCGAATGGTCGAGAGGCGCAGACCGCGTTCGTGCAGGATTTCAGCCGCAAAGCACTTCTCTTCTCTTAATAGCCCAAGGAGCAGGTGTTCGGTCCCAATGTGGCGATGCGACAAACGCTCGGCCTCTTCCGCGGCGTAGGCCAGAACTCGTTTGCATTCATTGCTGAGCGGCAGATCGACCGAAGTCGAAACCTTCTCGCGGATGGTGGTATGTCCTTCAATTTGCTTGCGAATGGATTCGACTGAGGCGTGCGAGCGCAGAAAACGGTTAGTCAGGGCTTTGTCTTCACGCAGGAGGCCGAGAAGCAGATGTTCGGTCTCAATATAAGGAGACCCGAACTGGCTGGCCTCATAGCGTGCGAAAAAGATGACGCGCCTGGCTTTCTCCGTGTAGCGTTCAAACATAATGCCCTTCCCCCTGAACCTTCCTGGCCGAGAAGAAGCTATCCTGCCCGGCCTGCCGAACGTGGCCCGAACCTGACTACTACATTATGCAATCAAATGGCCGCGAAACCCAAGTACCGAAACGATTCACTAACCCTATGATCACGTTACCGAAGGAACCGCTGTGGATTTCCTTCGGACCTCACTTTCATCCAGTTTCTTGCACTTTGTCTCACGAATCTTGCTGTTATCGATCCGGGGGCTAAAGCCCCAACATTCTGTTGACTCTGACGCGGCCCTAAAGGGCCGCTCTTCCAGTTTTGTTGCTCCCGGGAGCACTTCTTGCTTCCGGTTGCGTTTTGTCGCTTCCCGCTCCACTCCTTGCGTCCGGTTGCTCTCTTCCGCCGTCCCGGTTCCGCTTCTTCTGTCCGGTTGCACCGTTTCCTCCGGGTCCGACGCCTTGGCCGTGGGCCGTTTCTTGCTTCCGGTGTTTCTTGTTTCCGGTTCTGTTTCCTGTGTCCAGGTTCTGCTTCTTGCTCCCTGCTCAGTTGACCAGTTCAATCTCTCAAGTTATCGGCCAGTGGAGCTCTTCTGTTCACCATTACTTCACTGGCTTTTCTCTGAGTCGTCCTGCCTCATTGTTTCAGGCCGGAAGCGACTCCGGCGAGATCTCCTCCATGTGGCCGCGTCCCAGGCGAAGCACGCGCTGGCAACGACGGGCAAAGGACAAGTTATGCGTCGCGATGAGGGAGGTAAGCTGATGCTCGCGATGTAGCCGCGCGATCAAGGCGAAAACCGCTTCCGCTGTCTGGCCGTCCAAGTCCCCGGTGGGCTCGTCGGCAAGCAACAGCTTTGGGCCGGTGATGAGAGCCCGGGCAAGTGCGACTCGCTGCTGCTCACCGCCTGAAAGCTCTCCGGAGCGATGATGCGAACGCTTCTCGAGTCCAACCTCACCCAGCCAGCGTAACGCCTCCGGTTCAACCTGCTGCCAGGTGCGTCCCCGCATCAGCAATGGCATGCCAACATTTTCGGCTGCTGTAAACTCTGGCAACAGATAATGAAACTGCCATACAAACCCGGTTTCCCGGTTGCGAAAGGCGGCGGCTTCGTCGTGAGACAACGAATTGACTCGCAAGTGGGCGCAGTATACGTCACCTGAAGAAGCACGATCAAGAGCACTCAGGATGTGTAAAAGGGTACTCTTTCCCGCGCCAGATTCACCCACAATTGCGAGCATTTCTCCTCGCTTCACCTCAAACGACAGATTCTCAAAGAGCACCAGATCCGATTCGCCGGATCGGAAGACCTTCTTGAGGCCTTCCACTCGAAGCATTATTTCCTCGTCCTTTAGATGCAAAACGGTGCCCTTTCGCTCCAAATAGGAGCGTTCAGCCGTTTGTTGCAATATTCATCGTACAGTCGCACCAGTATTGACCATCTTTTGGCGTCATAACGCAGCGGCGCGGCGATCTGGCGATCGATATTTTGTCTCCACGTTGTCAACTTTTCGTTGTTCACAGACACTCACTTTCGCCCAACGTAATTTTCATGGCGGGCAAATCCAAAGGGTTTGAGGTCCCGCTTACTCATACCGTAACGCCTCTGCAGGAAGAATTCGCGATGCCGACCACGACGGATATAGCGTCGCAACGAACGACACAAGCACTGCGAACAGCGCCACCCATCCGCCGTCTGCCAGCCGCGGAGCAAAGGGGACGTAATCGATCGAATACACCTCGGGCGACAACGAGATAACATGGTAGTGTCCTCCGGCATAGGAGATTGCATACCCAAGCAAGAGGCCGATCACCGTGCCAATCACTCCGATCAGCACTCCCTGCGCGATGAAGACATTTCTGACCTGCGCCTTGCGTGTGCCCATCGACAGGAGGACGGCGATGTCCTTTGTTTTCTCCATCACCATCATGATGAGGCTGATGAGAATGTTGAGCGCCGCGACGAAAACGATCAGCCCGATGGTGATGAAGGTGACCAGGCGCTCCAGCCGAAGGGCGTGGAACAGGGCCTTGTTCTGCTCCATCCAGTTGGAGGCCATGAAGCCCTGGCCGGCAGCATCTTCCAACTCACGAGAAATCACGCCCGCCTGGTAGATGTCGTCAATCTTGAACTCCAGCACGGAAATCAGGTTGCCCAGACCAAAAAGCTGCTGAGAATCGGAGAGCCTGGCGAACGCCCAATTTGAGTCGTAGTCGAAGAAACCGGAGCTGAAGATGCCGGCGACGCGGAACCGTGTGTACTTTGGAACGGTTCCAAACGGGGTGAGTTCGCCTTGGGGGCTTGTCACCACCACAACGGATCCAACGGTAGCGCCAAGGCTTTCGGCCATATCTTTGCCGAGAACGATCGGCGGCATGGCGGTAACTCTCTGGTTCACCGCAGAGAGCGAGTCGGGAGGCTGGGCGGGGCTAACGCCTTTGCCAGCTGTTTTCGGCTCCGGCTCTGGTGTGACCGTTTGCGGAGGCGGAGGGATATCTGCCTCGCGTTCTTCCAAAGCCTCAGCCGATCCTTGCTTTACCGAACTCAGCAGATCTCCAACCTGGCGCTCGTACTTTGGGATCATCCCTTTCAGAACCGCACCTCGGGCACGAGGACCGCGTGAGATGAGGACCTGCTCGAAAATTGCCGGAGCAGCCGCAACAACGTGTGGCTGTTTGGAGAGCCGGTCCATGAGAGGCGGCCATGCCTTGATGCCATCGTCGGCAATACGCTGGAGAGTGATGTGCGAGGTCGAGCCGAGTAGACGCTGTTGCAGGTCCTGGCGGAAGCCGTTGTTGATCGCGAGTGCGACGATCAAGGAGGCTACACCGGCAGCGACTCCGACGACGGAAATCCCGGTGATGATGCCGATAAATGCTTGACGTCTTTTGGCTCGAAGATATCGACGGGCTATGAACAGTTCAAAGCGCATGAAAGACGTTGGCGGAGTTCGGGAGCCGCATTCCGCTAGGCATAGGGATTATACGGTGCGGGAGTGCCACGCTTTGAGGAGCCGATTCGCCGCGTTCACCGGTTTTCGCCGCGTACTTTTTGGATGACTCCGTAAGCCACGAGTTGCCACCATACGAGCGCGAGCACTGTGATGCACGCTTCGACGATGAAATTGCGGGATGCAAAGTTCACAATGGGCCGCTCGACTCCGAAAGATCTTCGAACGATTACCCCCACGCAGGCCACGACGATCAAGCCCGCGAGAATGGCGATTCTTTTCGTGATTGGTACTGCTCCACGTGCGGGCACCGTCGCTCCATTTCGTCGATACCATAAGACCAACCAAATCAGCACGACGCCGACGCCCAGCACGCTGCTTCCGTGCTGCAAAGCCTTGTACAACGGGATGTTTCCTTCAAACGGCAGGTGAAACGTTTGTCGAAGAAGAGGCCAGCGCACATACAACCAAGTGCCGCGATGCGTGAACGAGTCCCAGAGGAGGTGCGTCGCGATGCCAACCAGAATGGACGCAACGATGTAAAGAAATCGCGATAGGCCAAGGAAGCTGAATTCTCCTAAATGCTTCGCCAATCTGCCCTGTACACCGTCCGGCAACAACCGAACGAGCGGAAGCTTGACGAACCGATGAAAGATCCAGAGGACCGCCAGAGCGAGCGGAAGAGTCAGGACTAAGACTCCGGGGAAAGTGTGGGCTATCCGGCCATGGGCATCGAGTTTGATTAGGTATTCGAAATCAGGCGCGAGCGTGCCGATGACGAGAGCAGAGGGAACGAGCCGCAATCGACGAAAAGGCAGGGCGGCGGCGCTATGAGCAAGGGTAAAAGGCACTCATCAATTATGCCGCGTGGAACATGCTTCACACGAGAAAAAGCGCGACGGGGCCTGGAAGATCGGCTGCATAGATTTCAATGCGACCGGACATGTTCTTTCGATGGCGCAGTGGCTCGTCGGGTAACTACCTGATCGTCGCGGCAGGGGCGATAATGTGAAAATGGTGCGTGCTTTCTTGAATGAAAGTTGGCTTCCGAAGTCCATCCTCTGCCTCAGAAGCTACGATCGTCACAAATTCCTTCTCGATTTCATTGCCGGCGTAACTGTTGGATTGGTGGCCTTGCCGCTGGCGATGGCATTTGCGATAGCGTCAGGTTTGACGCCGCAAGCCGGGATCTATTGCGCCGTTATCACCGGATTTTTGATTTCCGCGCTCGGAGGATCAAAGACACAAATCGGTGGCCCGACCGGAGCGTTCGTCGTCGTGGTGGCGGGAATCATCACCGCCCACGGCGTCGATGGCCTCTTCATGTGCACTGTGATGGCCGGAGTGCTGTTGGTGATCATGGGGATCACCGGCCTGGGCACGGCCGTGAAGTTCATTCCGCGGCCTGTCGTGATCGGCTTCACGAACGGAATTGCGGTCCTCATCGCCAGCACGCAAATCAAAGATTTTTTCGGGCTGCATCTCGACAAAGTGCCGGGCGTCTTCTGGCTCCGCGTGGAAGCCTTGGCCCAGAACTTTCACACCCTCTCCTTTGCGGCGACGGCACTCGCGGTAATCACACTGTTCGTTTTGATTATTTGCCGCAGCATCTCGCCGCGAATTCCAGGACCGATTGTGGCGCTGCTGCTCGGAACCGCGGCCGTCTATTTTTTCAAGTTGCCGGTGGAAACGATTGGAACGAGGTTCGGTGGAATTCCAGGCGGGCTGCCTCATTTGCAGATTCCGAGATTCCGGGCGGACCTGATTCATGGACTACTGGGCCCTGCGTTCACCGTGGCAATGCTCGGAGCGATCGAGTCACTGATGTCAGCTGTTGTTGCCGATCGTATGAGTAATGACCGCCACAACCCTAACGTCGAACTCATGGCACAGGGTGTGGCGAATATTTTCTCGCCAATGTTTGGCGGTCTACCCGCTACCGGCGCGATTGCTCGCACGGCAACCAATATTCGTTCTGGCGCCCAATCGCCCGTTGCTGGGATGGTTCACGCGTTGACCCTGCTGTGCATTCTGCTATTCGCGGCGCCGCTGGTCAGCTTCGTGCCAATGGCAGCCCTGGCAGGGATATTGATGATCGTTGCCTACAACATGGGTGAGTGGCGCGAGATCCCCCAGCTGCTCAAGCTGACGAAAACCGACATCAGCATCTGGCTGGTGACATTTGCTCTGACCGTCTTCGCCGATCTGACGGTTGCGGTAGAAGCAGGGATGATTCTGGCCGCGCTGCTCTTCATCAGCCGCGTGGCCGCCACCACCACCGTATCGCAGGTCACAGAGGACTACGTCGAGGATGGGCGCGTACACATCCTGCAGGACAAGGACATCCCGTATTACGCAACCATCTTCCGCATACACGGGCCCTTTCTATTTGGCGCGACCGACAAGATTCATGCGGTCACCGAGAATCTGCACAGGCTTCCGCCTGTCGTAATCCTGCGATTGCGGAACATGACGGCGCTGGATGCGACGGGATTGTTCGCGATGGAAGAGGTCGCGAAAGAACTACATGCCAGCAAACGAACTCTGATCCTTTGCGGCGCCCGAGAGCAGCCTGCGCAACTGATTCATCAAGCTGAGTTCGCCGAAGTCATCGGAGAAGAAAACATCTGCGAAAACGTGCAAGAAGCACTGCGCCGCGCCGAGGAAGTCTACGAGGGACTGGAGTCGAAGAGCACGGCGTTAACCAGGTAAAGAGTCTCACACAGGGCGGTTGCAACGACGCGTGCTGGAGCTTCTATCCACTGCAGTTTTTCCTCACTTGCCAGCTTCTTCATTGCGCTTCGCGCAACCCCGGACGAATGCGTCCGGGGCTACACGAACTAGAAGCGGAATAGGTACGAGGCCTTTACGAAAAACTGGCGGCTGTCGTTTATGTAGCCGCGTGGGGTTGTGAGGATGAATCCTGTGACCGGGTCGACTGCAAGACCGCGATTTAGATTGCCGAGATCCGTGTTGTAGCCGAGGTAAATCGCGGTGCCGGGATGGATGAGGTAGGTGATCAGGAAGTCCGTGTTGAAATTCTTGGTCGGCGAGAGCGAACTGATCTCAGGGTTCGATAGCACAGAGTTGTATTGGAGGATGAGGCGAGCGGAGAGAGCACGGGTGAACTGGTAGTTCCACTTGCTGCGGAAGATGTGGTTGGTCACCGCAGTGAGGTTGGATTCACGCTCGCGGATGTGCTCGAGCAGATAGGTGTTGTCGATGCGGAGGCGTCCGCGGGCATGGAATGTGACCGTGAAGTTGCCCTGATCTTCATGACCAATTGCGGGCGAGTTTCCGGGAACAGGATTGTAGTTCACTCCGCCACCCGACACGAAGAAGGCCGTGAAATCCAATTCTTTGAACCAGCTTGTGCCGGCCTCGATTCCCCAGAATGGTTGTGGATACGCGCTTACGCGAGCAAGGGTACCGTAGTCGGACGGGCGCAGGCGCACATCGTCGTAGGCAAAAGGGTGGAAGTTGACGTAGGTGCCGCGCGCCATGTCAAAGCGAAATCCGGGATAGATGAAGTAGTCGAGCGCCGTTCCTTGATGATCCCAAATGTTGAACTGCTGAAGGGTCGGTCCAAAGGAAATCAGAAACTTACCCTCCGGACGGAAGTAGTAGGTCGCATTCAACATCTGTTCGCGAATGTCGACACGATTGACGAAGCCAGTCTCAGTGACGAAGCCCGGACTGTAGTCCACGTAGACGGACTGCAGATTGAGTTTTCGCCCGGCGCGTTCGAGGTCGAGTTTGTAACCCGGTCCGGATGAGTGCGTGCCGGCGAGGGCATCGAAAGTTGAGCTCGTCACGGCCTGACCTTGCAGGCGCCAGTTCTGATTCAGCTTGAGATTGGCATCAAGTCCTGCGACGCGGTTGTGTCCACCGGCAAACTCGCGGTCCGTGAACATTGCGCCAACCGTGGATTGCTCGAGGATGTCGCGGCTCACTCGGGCAATCGTGAACGTGGCGCGATCTCCACTGTGAGGATCGGTCGGAGGAAGCACTTCACCGGGAGCGCGGTCGTCGCTGGCGAGAACTCCCACAGCCCATGGGCCCGTTTTCCCTGTCAGGCGGAGTCCGAACTCGGGATGGACGATA
This sequence comes from uncultured Acidobacteriota bacterium, assembly GCA_963801895.1. Taxonomy (GTDB): domain Bacteria; phylum Acidobacteriota; class Terriglobia; order Terriglobales; family Acidobacteriaceae; genus Sulfotelmatobacter. Next base: position 1,219,994 of record CAWDGM010000001.1, read on the forward strand.
CGCCGGGTAAAGACCATGTTGATCGGGCTGGTGAAATAGTTGCTGTTTTCGAGGAAGAACGGGCGCTTCTCGGGAAAGAAAACCTCGAAGCGCTGGTTGACCTTGATCTGGGGCTGATCGGACTCAACCTGGCTGAAATCCGGATTGATCGTTGCATCGAGAACAAAGCTGTCGTGCAGGATGAATTTGGCGTCGAGCCCGGCCTCGGGCTGCAGCGTGCGGTTGTCGAAGAAGGGATTGGTAGGCTCGCGCTGATCGATGTCGTGAAAGCCTCGCAGCAATCCATAGGGAATGAGTTGGATGTTGCGGGCATGTGAGACCTCGAGCCCGGTTGCGGTGGCAGCCTGATTGAACCGCCCCGAGATGCGGTTGGTGATGCGAGGCCAGAACAGGTTTTCGTTGGTCCGCGGAATGCTGCGGTTGAGGATGATGCGCCATTGCTGCTTGTCGCTGGTCGGGTACCGGAGGCTCTTAAATGGGATTGAGATCAACAACATGTATCCCTGGCTGGTCATGCGGCCTTCGGAGTTCCACACGGTGTCGAAGGACGGATCGAAGCCGCTGAAGTCGGCAGGCTGTCCATTGCTGATGGAGCCTTCGGTCCAGAGGGCGTCCCATTGAATGCCGAGCGGGTTGGCTGCGAAGGCGTAGCCGCGCCGCGCGTCGTCGAAGGTATCGATCATGATCTCGGCAGAGTCGTCGGAGAAGATGTCCTCGCGACGGGTCATGCGGGCGCGAATCTTGTCCGGTTCCTTGTCCCAGCAAAGAAAGACGGCGTAGAGACTGCGGGAGTCGGAAGCGAGATAGACATCGGTGTTCTGCGTAGGCTCGGCGCCATCGGCGGGTTCGCGGGCAATGAATCCGGAAACTTTCAACATGTGTTCCGAGACCCGGCGATTGGGCTGCATGCCCTCGAAGTCGGCCAGTGTTGGGGGAATCTCGATGTGGGGAATTTGAATCGTGGGGGGAACGGCAAAAAGGGCGGGCGTGAGCAGCAAGAAGCAGCACGCAGCCGCCATTCTTAGTCTTTGTCTTTTCTTACGAAGCGTCACAAAGGCAAGCAGAATTTTACACTTCGCAATCCGTGCAAAATTTAGCCTGTTTCGTGTGACAGCCCCATTCCCGAATGTCACGGGAATTGGACGTATGAGAGACGAATTCGATATTGACCTGGAGGTGCCCCGGCAGCCCACTATCAAAAGTGGGTGCCGGCGATGCGGCAATCAGTCGTCGATTCTCTGCACCACGGACAATATTTTCCAGTGTCCGTCCACCTTGGACAGTGTCATATAGTCGGTCCACCCTGGAGTAATCAACTTGGCGGAAGCGATCACGCCGGCGACGTCGAGGACAATCACCTGCTCGGTTTTCTGAGCAGCAGTGAGGACGGCGGGCCCGTTCTTGCGAACCTCTTCCACCATCTGCGTTCCGGTCTTCTCCCGGACCGGAATATCGCCGTGGATCATATGCTTCAGATAGTGCGGATGAAGTGTCTGTTCCATGCGGCGAGCATCCCCGGTGAAGTAGGCCTCGCTGTAGTTCGTGACCGTGGCACGGATGGCGGACGAATCGTCTGCCACTTGGCTGGATTGAGCATGAACAAACAGGTTCAGAGAGAAGACAATCGAAAGAGCGACGATCGGACCAAAGCGTTTCATAGGCTTCCTGCGAGAAAACGGATTCGAACAGCCTAACTATGAGCAAAGAACGATCCGGAAGCAACTACACCAAAGGTCATGGCTGATCTTTGGAAAGGACGTTCGTTCCGCCTACCCTCTTCTGTCAGATGCAGCCTGAATCGGACGACTGGAGGCAGCCACCTTTCGGCGGAGTAGCCTGTTCCCCAGACCATCCCGTATTCTCTAGGTGCTGATTCAGCCTGCTTCCTTCCATGATCATCAATCTCGCGGAACGCGCTCACAACCACAACTGGGAACTCGACCCCGTCATCCGGTCGCTGCTCGACACCGATTTCTACAAACTGCTGATGTTGCAGTTCATCTGGAAGCACTTTCCTAAAACGCGCGTTACGTTTTCGCTGTACAACCGGCATCCGGCGGTCAGGATGGCGGACATCGTCCACGTGGAAGAATTGAAGGTGCAACTGCAGCACGTGCGGGGACGAAGGTTCCGGAAGTCAGAACTGGTATGGCTGGCAGGCAATACCTTCTACGGACGCCGCGGAATATTCGAGCCAGCATTCCTGGAGTGGCTGGAAAACGACTTCCACCTGTCGGATTACCAGTTGCGCGTGCGGGATGGTCAGATCGATTTGACGTTCGAAGGATCCTGGACCGAAACCACGATGTGGGAACTGTATGCGCTCGCGATTCTGGATGAGCTCAAGACCCGCGCTCACCTGAAGACGCTCAGCGAGTTTGGACTGGACATTCTGTATGCGCGCGCCAAGACCAAGCTGTGGAACAAGATTGAAAGGCTGCGTGGCGTTCCTGGATTGAGCGTCGCCGACTTCGGGACGCGGCGGCGGCATAGTTTTCTGTGGCAGGAGTACGTAGTTGTCGCCATGGCAACGAATCTTGGAGGCAGCTTTATCGGTACATCGAACGCCTTTCTTGCCCATAAGCACGATCTGGAGGCCATCGGAACGAACGCGCACGAGATCCCTATGGTGGTGGCTGCGCTAGCTCCGGATGATGTGGCGTTGAAGGATTCGCAATATCGCGTGCTCGATCTGTGGCAGCAGACATATGAAGGCGCCCTACGGGTCATGCTGCCGGATACGTTTGGTACGACACAATTCTTGAGTGGAGCGCCCGACTGGGTGGCTGACTGGACCGGACAGCGCGTCGACAGCAAAGACCCGTATATCGCTGGGGATGAATACATCAGTTGGCTGAAGGAGCGCGGTCGCGACCCTCGGGAGAAGTTGGTGATCGCCTCCGATTCGCTCGACGTCGACGCGATCCTGGGGCTACACGCCTATTTCGCCGGCAAGCCGGCGGAGGGCATTCGACCGGAAGAATTCCGCAGCGGGGCAGACTTCAACGATCGCAGCAAATGGACTCCGGACAGGAGAATCCGGTTCAGCGCCGGGTGGGGAACGTTGTTGACCAACGATTTCCGGGGATGCAATCCGAATGACGGCAGTGGATTCGACCCAATCAGCCTGATCTGCAAGGTTTCAAACGTAGAAGGACGGCCTGCGGTAAAGCTGTCCGATAACTACGCTAAAGCTCTGGGCCCTGTCTCAGAGGTCGAGCGCTACCGCAGGGTCTTCGGGACTGCGGGGATCGCGAACGCCCCGGTCGTCACGTAGCAATTTTTCCCTGCAAATCTGTTAACCGATGCTGCCCGGCCTTCGTTGTATGCCTAGAGACACAGTGACGTAAACCTACGAGGGCATAGATATGAGCAGGAATCGCGGAGCAGGCACGGGAGTTGGAGCAGTCATAGCAGTTATCGTGTTGTTGACGGCTATCGGTGCGGCACAGACGCCTCGCACTGTCCCGACGAACCAGCAAAACGCTCCGCAGATCAGTGAAAAAGATGTTGCCGGCTTGCAAGACCAGCTTTTGCAGCTGTTGCGATTGAGCCCAACCCTTGCAGAGGTCGTAGCCCGCGATCCTTCCCTGCTGGCGAATGCCGAATATGTCGACCGCAACAACCCCGAGCTAGGACGATTCCTGCAAGCTCATCCGGAGATCGCCCAGAATCCTGATTTTTATCTGTTCAACAATCTCCACGGAGAGCACGAACCTCCCAGCGAGGCGCTGGAAAGAAAACTCTGGCCCGCGATGGCGAATGACCGGGGTTCGGACGCATCAAGGGAACTCATCAGCGACGGCATTCCGTTTCTGGTTTTCGTCTGCCTTCTTGGAGCACTTCTTTGGCTCACTCAAGTTTTTCTCGAGAACCGGCGCTGGGGGAGGATCTTCAAGCTCCAGACCGATGTACACGGAAAGCTGATCGAACGGTTCGGAACCTCGCAGGAGGTGCTCACATACATGAGCACGGACGCCGGAAAGCGCTTCCTTGAAGCCACCCCGATCGCTGTCGGATTTGAGCAACACCAGCCAGTTCCAAGTCCGGTCGCCCGCGTACTTACTCCGCTACAGATCGGAGTGGTGATGAGCCTTCTGGGATTGGGACTGATACTGCTTCGCCACGCCCTGCCGGAGGCGGCGTCACCGCTCCTTCTCGTTGGGACTGTCGTGCTGATGCCAGGGCTCGGGTTTATCATCTCGGCAGGAATCACGTGGGTGCTGGCCCGGCATCTGGGCTTGATGCCGGTGAGTGGACACTCCAGCGGAGACCAAAGATAAACAAGTTGCTGCCTTGATCCATGCGGCCCAAGCGGGGCTTCCGTGGAAATGCAGCCATGAGGAAGGACGATACGACCGGGGAATACATCATCTCGAACGTCGAGACTCGCGCGGCAACGCGAACCGACAAGCCCATCATGGATAGCGATGTTTTCGCCGGCTTCTACCAGCGCTCCGCGCCGTCGCTCCGAGCGTACCTGGTAAGGGTTTCGGGAAACAGTGCATTGGCGGACGACTTGATGCAGGAAAGCTATCTCCGCTTTCTATGCGCGTCGCAGCCCGATGGCGGTGAGGTGAACTATCGGCGCTATCTATTTCGCATCGCGACCAATCTTCTCCGCGATCATTGGCGGAAACCGCGAGTTACCTCGATCGAAGATGTTCCTGAAATTCTTTTCGCTGCGCGTGATGCCCTCTCGCAGGTCGATTCACAAGTTCGACTGGATCCCGCGATGGCGCAACTCAGGCCTCGAGACCGACAACTACTTTGGCTGGCCCATGCCGAAGGCTACTCGCACCGAGAAATTGCTGAGATTACCGGACTAGGCGCGGCGAGCGTTCGCCTGTTGCTGTTTCGGGCGCGCCGGAAGATTGCCAAGTTGCTTCAAGAGCAATCTGCCCCCGGGAGGCAAGCATGACTTTCCGAGGCTGCTCCCGCGAAAATGAAATCGTTCGCATGCTGAAGGACGGACACTGGCCCGAAGGATGCGAACCTGAACTGCGTTCGCATGTTGCCGGATGCGCTCACTGCAGAGAGTTTATTTTCGTTACGCGAGTGCTGCAGGAGGCGAGGAACGAATCGGTACAGCAAAGTCCTGCTGGTTCGGCAAGCCTGCTCTGGTGGCGCGCACAAATGCGCAAACGCAATGAAGCGGCCGCGCGGATTAGCCGGCCGATCACGATCGCCCAGACTTTCGCCTGGTCCGTTACTGTGCTGGTTGCACTCGTGTTTCTGGCGTCGCAATACAATCACGGCCTGCACTGGTCGGCGTGGTGGTCCGACGTCAATCTCTCCCGTGGTTTCCATCTTTTATCCAGCGGATCCTCGGATTGGAATCTTATGTTGTTGATCCCGAGCTTAGGGCTCCTGCTCTTGGTGAGCGGCGTTGTGGTGTACCTGGCATCGGAAAAACAGTGAAGCCGCAGTGAAAGATCTAATCCTCGTTTTGTACCGGCCAAATGCGCGGCTATTTCACACTTCAATGAAGTTACAGCTGCGAGTCCCATGCACATCCTCAGGCATCTATGTCAAATTAGACCTTCATGTCCTCTACCGCCGACGCCAGAGCTGGACGCGCCGCCTTTACCCATCCTGGATTTGTGCTGTTTCAGGTGGCCCGATTCCTGATCGTAGCCGCCGTCGAGATGCAAGCCGTGGCCGTAGGATGGCAGGTTTACGAGATCACCAAGCGCCCGCTCGATCTTGGATATGTCGGTCTGGCGCAATTTCTACCTGGAATCCTGCTATTCCCGATATCGGGGCACGTGTCGGACCGGTACGAACGACGTAAGGTGCTGACAGCGTGTTATGCGGGGTACGCCGTCTGCTTTGCGCTGTTTCTGGTTCTGACGAGAAGCAGTTCGCCTTCGATAAGAGCAATCTATGTTGTACTCATACTGGTCGGCATCGTGCGGTCGTTCAACAGCACAGCCAGCCGATCGATTCTGCCGCAGCTTGTGCCGCTCGAGCACTTTCCGAACGCCGTCGCGTGGAATGCAACGATTTTTCAGGCAGCCACAATCCTGGGCCCATCCTTCGGAGGGTTAATCTACGCCGGGTTTGAACATGCATTCGCGACGTCCAGGCTCAATGTAGGAGCGGGAGCCGTTTACGCCATCGCAACAGTGACAGCGATCGGGGCAACAGTCTCGTCAATGCGCATCAAGCCGGAGGTTAAGGCCCGCCCGCGCGAGCCGATGTCTCTGAAGACCGTGTTCGCAGGGCTGAACTACATCTGGAACAAAAAGCTGATCCTGGGAGCGATCTCTTTGGATTTGTTTGCCGTGCTCCTCGGTGGGGCGGTGGCTCTGCTTCCGGTATACGCGAAAGAGATTCTGCATACGGGCCCATGGGGTCTTGGACTGCTGCGTACGGCACCAGGAGCGGGAGCGGCGGTCATGGCCGTTCTGCTGGCACACCGTCCGTTGCGAGGACGGTCGGGTCACGCACTATTTTGGGCCGTCGGCTGGTTTGGCATTTTCACCATTGTCTTCGGGCTCTCGCACAACCTAATCCTGTCTCTTGTGGCGCTTTTCCTGTTGGGTGCCAGCGACATGATCAGCGTCATCATCCGCGCGACGCTCACGCAACTCGCTACGCCGGATGAGATGCGCGGACGAGTCACCGCTGTCGACATGATCTTCATTGGAACTTCAAACGAATTCGGACAGTTCGAGTCTGGGCTGACGGCGCAATGGTTTGGCACGGTGCCTGCGGTGGTGTTAGGTGGAGTTGGAACGCTGCTAGTAATTGCGCTATGGGCATGGTGGTTCCCGGATTTGCGAAGTGCAGGCGAGCTTCATGCGATTACCAGCGAGAGCTTGCAGCCTGCGAATGCGACGGCGACCGAGAGCGAGAGCCTTCCCACGTAGTTTGTCTCTCGTCTCCAGTACCAAGGCTTGTGTAGGGGCGGACGCATTCGTCCGCCCGCGGAGCGAAGCGATGCTGGGTTTCGATTCCAAACTCATGAGCATTTTCCTCGCCACAGGCAGTCGTCATCGCGCGCTTTGCGCGCAACCCCGGACGAATGCGTCCGGGACTACATGTTTTCATCGCAGCTTTGGGCTGATTTCTGTTTAGAATGTCGCTTCCATTCAAGACCGGGAAGGATCCCGTTTGATCGAACGCTACTTCCGTCTCAAAGAAATCTGACCACGATCCGCAGCGAGTTCCTCGGACGAATTCGGACAATTCGAGTCTGGACTGACGGCGCAATGGTTTGGCACGGTGCCTGCGGTGGTGTTAGGTGGATTTGGAACGCTGCTAGTAATTGCGCTATGGGCATGGTGGTTCCCGGAGCTGCGCAAGGCAGGCGAGCTTCATGCGATTACCAGCGAGAGCTTGCAGCCTGCGAATGCGACGGCGACCGAGAGCGAGAGCCTTCCCACGTAGTTTGTCTCTCGTCTCCAGTACCAAGGCTTGTGTAGGGGCGGACGCATTCGTCCGCCCGCCGAGCGAAGCGACGCTGGGTTTCGATTCCAATTCATCGAGCATTTTCCTCGCCACAGGCAGTCGTCATTGCGCGCTTTGCGCGCAACCCCGGACGAATGCGTCCGGGGCTACATGTTTTCATCGCAGCTTTGGGCTGATTTCTGTTTAGAATGTCGCTTCCATTCAAGACCGGGAAGGATCCCGTTTGATCGAACGCTACTTCCGTCTCAAAGAAATCTGACCACGATCCGCAGCGAGTTCCTCGGACGAATTCGGACAGTTCGAGTCTGGACTGACGGCGCAATGGTTTGGCACGGTGCCTGCGGTGGTGTTAGGTGGAGTTGGAACGCTGCTAGTGATTGCGCTATGGGCATGGTGGTTCCCGGAGCTGCGCAAGGCAGGCGAGCTTCACGCGATTACCAGCGAGAGCTTGCAGCCTGCGAACGCGACCGAGAGCGAGAGCCTTCCCACGTAGTTTGTCTCTCGTCTCCAGTACCAAGGCTTGTGTAGGGGCGGACGCATTCGTCCGCCCGCGGAGCGAAGCGGCGCTGGGTTTTGATTCAACTCATGAGCATTTTCCTCGCTACAGGCAGTCGTCATTGCGCGCTTTGCGCGCAACCCCGGACGAATGCGTCCGGGGCTACATGTTTTCATCGCAGCTTTGGGCTGATTTCTGTTTAGAATGTCGCTTCCATTCAAGACCGGGAAGGATCCCGTTTGATCGAACGCTACTTCCGTCTCAAAGAAAATCAGACCACGATCCGCAGCGAGTTTCTCGGCGGTCTTACGACCTTCATCACGATGGCGTACATCGTGGTGGTGAATCCGCAGATTCTGTCGAAGGCTGGCATACCTGTCGATGGAGTGGTATTCGCCACTTGCATCTCTTCGGCCGCAGCCACGCTGGTGATGGGTCTCTACGCGAACTATCCCATCGCGCTCGCTCCCGGAATGTCGCTGAATGCATATTTCACCTACGTCGTTTGCCTGCAGATGCACGTGCCGTGGCGTACCGCGCTCGGTGTCATCTTTTTCTCCGGGGTGGTGTTCCTCTTTCTTACCGTCACCCGCGTGCGGGAGCAGATCGTAAACGGAATTCCGGATTGCCTGAAACATTCGACTGCGGGCGGGATCGGAATGTTCATCGCGTTCGTTGGATTGCGGAATGCGAGTCTGGTAGTTGCCAATCCTGCGACATTCGTCAGTCTGGGATCGTTTGCCAACCGCGAAGCGCAACTGGCGTGCGTGGGACTGGCGATCATGCTGATCCTGATGACACGGAAGGTTACAGGGGCAATCCTGATCGGTGTTCTGGCGACGACGTTCTTCGGCATTCTGCGCGGCATGTCGAGTTGGCCGACTGCAATCTTTTCGTTACCGCATCCGTCGGCGACATGGCTGCAACTGGATCTGAAGGGAGCCTTGCATCTGGGATTGCTCGAGATTATTTTCGTGTTTCTCTTTGTTGATTTGTTCGACAACGTGGGCACGCTGGTGGGAGTTTGCGAACAAGGCGGATTCGTCAAAGACGGGAAGATTCCGCGCGTTGGCCGAGCGTTGATTTCCGACGCGGTTGGAACGATTTTTGGTGCGCTCACCGGTACGTCGACGGTAACAAGCTACATTGAAAGCGCGGCGGGAGTCGCGGCAGGTGCGCGGACTGGGCTCAGCAATGTCTTCGTCGCGGGATTATTTTTGCTAGCGGCCTTCTGTGCGCCCTTGGCCGCAGCCATTCCCGGATATGCGACTGCGCCAGCGTTGATCGTAGTGGGAGCGCTGATGACGGAATCTATTGGACGAGTCGTGTGGACCGATTTCACGGAGGCGATACCGGCATTTGTGACATTGCTGGCGACGCCGTTGACGTTCAGCATCGCAACGGGGCTCAGCCTAGGGCTCATCTCTTACACGCTGGTGAAGGTCGCTGCAGGAAAATTTCGCGAAGTGAGTCCTGTCATCTGGATCCTGACAGCACTGTTCATCTTCCGCTATGCGTATCTGGCAGCTGAGTAGAACTAGGGGACGCTGACGGTGACCGTCGAGGTCGTGCGGCCATACTGGTTCGTCGCGTTAAGAGTGTAGGTAGTGGTCGCAGTCGGAGTCACGGTCGCGCTGGTGTCCCGCGTTGCACCAAGGCCAGGAGTGACTATGACGTAGTCCGCGCTGCTGGTAGTCCAAGACAAGGTGACGCTTCCTCCCGATGCAACGTGAGAGGCAGACGCCGTGAAGCTCGAGATGGTGGGGGAAGGGCCGGTTGGATAGTTCGAACTGGTGTAAACCGGATTCATCTGCACGACTTCAAACGCTGACGAGGGCACGGATTTGAGCGAATCCAGATCCGAACCCCATCGGCTGTCGGAGACGCCCGTCACGTATAACGAGCTTCCGTTGTCGGCGAGAATCAATCCATAGTGCTTCATCGCGGTAAGAATGGTTTGCATCTGCGGCGTGAAGCCCGAGATGTCGTAGCTCGATTTCAGGCGAATGCGCATTCCCATCGGCGGCGCACTGGGATCGCTGGTATTGGAAGCCCAGTGCGATGCCGGAGGAACGAATGCAGCTTTGGTATGCGGGAGGGTAAAGCGAAACGCGTGTTGAATCGTGCCGGAGGCCGCTTCGTCATAGCGCACCAGTCCGGGAAAGACGGGGAGTCCGGCCGCGTCGGCTGACGTCCATGTGTACGGACGCTGCTGATCGCTGAGAAGGTCCCACACTGCGGTCGAGTCGGCATTCCACGTTCCGTCGGAATTTACCGAGGAATTGTAGAGTTCGTAGAGGAAACAGTTGCCGTTGTCGAGCACCAGCACGTGACGATCACCCGAGCTTGAAGATCCACCTTCGACGGGTGCATTCGCTGGAATGGGCATGGGGCCAGGATCGCTTTCGTCCCCGTACGCACCGAGATTCACGTTGACCAGCGATTGATTGCCATCCACTACGACATAAGGAATTCCGTACGTGGGGTCGTTACCCCAGTCGGGGTGCATGTTTACGGAGCCGACCCAGTTCGTCATGATCGTGCTGGAATTCGGATCGACAGCGGCCGTCGAGATATCCGTGTTCCAGAGACTGTTGCTGGTGAAGGGCACGAATCCGTTGAGGCTGGCTCCTTGCCCGACAGCCATTCCATTACAGTCAAGATTGCTGCCGCCGGTTCCACCACCTGAGCCGCCAGTTCCACCGCCAGTGCCGCCACCCGTCCCGCCGGTGCCACCGGTGTTCATCGTTGATTTTGAGACCCCGGAGCAGGCGGTGAGGCAAACGATTTGCGTAAACAGAATCGCGAGCAACAGGGGGAGATGCCAGCCTGATCCGGGTCTGCTCATGACTGGAGCGATTGTCAGCGAAAATGTTTCGGACCGAAAGAGGCCTTTCGGACATGTCCCGATTCTAAAAGCCGTGCAAGAATCGCACTCTCGTTGCAGGCTTCAGTTCACTTGCTGCGAAGCACCGTTTTAGCAGCACCCATGTTGTCGTACTTGTCATAGATCCGCACAACTACTACATGTTCTGATGCTGCATCTTTCTCAGCTTCGAGAGGAACTTTGAAATCGTAGTCTTCGGTTTTCGAATCGGAGAGCTGGCTGGCGGGATCGACGTATCTCCAATCGCCGGCATCAACAGAAAATTCGGCGCGTTTGATGGAAGAGAATCCATCCTCGCCGTGGAAACGCACGTGAATTGTTTCCGCTTCGAGTGCTGCCGTCAGGTTCGTAATTCGAGGAGCAGTCGTGTCGACTTCAAAGCGGCGGCTCTCTCGAGAAGAGGTCAGCGCGTCTCCGGGAGAGTGCGATGGAGCATCGGACGCGATGACCTTGATGGAGTACCCTCCGTCAGGCAGAAGGCTGGCGTCGAAAGAGTACGCCTTGTCAGTCAGGCTGTCTTTGAGGAGAAGCCAGCGGCCTTCGCCGTCTCCGCGATAGTAAACGGAGTAGACAAGCTGGTCGTCATTCTCGTCGTGAGCGGTCCACTTAACGCCAATCGAGTCGCGGTCATGAGTGCTGGGCACTGGGGACTCGAAATGCCCTCCCGAGGAGCCGCTGACATCGGTGCCGAGAGTGAGCCCGCCACTCTTTGAAATTGGTTGGTAGCGCAGGCCGAGCTGGACATTGACGTCGTCGACCTCCGGCGGCATGTTCTTGGGAAGATAATTCAAAGTGACTGTATCGACCACCGGCTTTGTGCTTCCGGCGTGGAGAACGACTTTCCATTGCGCGTAGCGAGCCGAGGGGACGGCCATCTCGGCGGCTTTACCCACGTCGACTTGCTTCCACGGGCTCCAGTTACGATCGGGATTGTCGACGTTGCCGCTGCGTGCAAGAAGATCGACATTGCCACTGCCACGGAAATCGACGCGCCCCCAGCGCGAGAAAATCTTTGCATCGAAAACATCGCTCTCGTAAGAACCCTGGCTCTCCGGTCCGGGACCGAGAACAAAAACCTTGCCGAGATTGCTGCTTGAGGCGTACAGGGCACCACTCGGAGCCTTGGCGAAACTCGTGATCTGCGACGCCGGCGACTTCAACAAATCTTCGTAACCTTCCGGGCCATTGATTGCGTAGATGTGGCCGCGGTTGCCGGTTCCGGCGAGCAGCTTGTCACGCGAATCGAATGCCAGGGCATAGACGATATCGTCGTGAGATGTCCAGACGCGGGAAGGAGATCCATCCTTTGCGATGCGATAAACGTCGGAGCCTCCGCTTGCACCGGCGGATGCCGTGAACGAGGTAAGCGGCATGGCGCCGGGAGAGATTAGCGGTACGGGCCCGGTCGGAGACGTGGGAGAAGTAGGCGACGGCGATGGAATGGTCAACAGCGTTGGGCCCGTACCGGTGGAAGATGAGCCCGCGCGCTTTTCACCGACTCCTGCAGCAAAGATGTTCCCTTCTTTGTCCAATGCCAGCGCTGTGATCTCTTTCTTTGGAGCGCTGTAGAGAACGAAGCCTTCGCCCGCTGAAGAAATGCGATAGACGAGGCCGCTGCCATCGGTGCCGGCAATCAGATTTCCTTGCGAGTCCCAGGCGAGGACGCGAATGTGAGTCTCATCGCTTTTGAAAAAGAGAGAGTGGTCGCCTTTCGGCGTCACCTTATAAATCTCCCCGCGATCGCCGGTCGCTACGTATAGATTGCCACCTTTGTCGAGTTCCAGATCCCAGATGTATTTGGTTCCCGGCGCGAAGTAGACGGACGAACTCCACGACGGATCAAGCGTAGGCTTGACGGCTTCTTTCGAAACACTGTCAGCCGGTTTGCTTTCGGCTTTGGGAGCCTCGTTCTTTCCCGAAGGCTTGTGCTCGATCTTGTATACCTTGCCGTCCGGAGCGGTCGCCGCGTAAATACTGCCCGCCGGATCAACCTTCAACGCCTGGACCTGGAGTTCCTGCGGCTGGAAGATAATGACGGCTTTTCCGTCGGGCGTGATGCGATAAACGCGTGCCGGCGATCCAGTCGCGGCGTACACGTTTCCCGCATCATCGGCGGCGATTGACCAGATATAGGTGGATGGCGTGGCGTAGAGCATCTTAAAAGACGGCGCGAGTTCCAGCCCACCCGTGCTGCGGATTGCGATTCCGTCGGCCGTGCCCTTCACGAGGTCATCGAATTTCGACTGCTCCCAGGTACGCGTGCCTTCGGCGAATACGAGCAGGGAAAGAAGAACGACACAAAAAACCGGCAGGAGACGAGTAGAAATCCTGAGCACACTCTGCAATGTCATACCTCGATTCAAAATCTGGTGAGGCGCCGAAGGGCGGCGATCGGTTCGCGCGAAAAATTCAGGGTAACACGCCTTTCGAAAGCGTGGTCAGCGATCTAGAGAAGCCGAAGTAACATGCTGAAACACACACAAGGTTCTGAGGCGTGACTGTCGTGTTATCGTAGATTTTCATGCATTCTTCGCGGCAAAAACTACTTTCCATTCTGGCTCAAAAGTCTTTCCGGCTTGGCGAGTTTAAGCTGTCGTCCGGCGCTACGAGCGACTATTACATCGATTGCCGCACGACCACACTCGACGCAAAGGGATCACGGCTGACGGGCGAGGTTTTCCTGGAGGAGATTCACCAGCGAGGCTGGAAGCCTAAGGCGATTGGCGGACTCACCATGGGCGCCGATCCCATCGTGGTATCGGTAAGCGTGGTCAGCGGCGAGCTTGATGGGTTTCTCGTGCGCAAGGCAGAAAAGCAGCACGGCACAGGACAGCGCATCGAAGGCTTCCGCGAGAAGGGCACTCGGGTTGTGATTGTGGACGATGTCTGCACCACGGGCGCATCCACGATTCAGGCGATTGAAGCCGCGCGAGAATTTGGATTCGAAGTTATCGGCGTGATGTGCCTGGTCGAGCGAGAAGAAGCGCAGGGGCGGCCGAATGTAGAGAAAGCCGCGGCGCCGGCGCCATTCATTTCGATCTTTACTGCGAATGACGTGCGGACCCAGCACGCCATTCAGAATGACGACACTCAGCCAAATGTTTTCGCAGTGGCAGCAGTTTGCGAAATTTGCGGCAGACCGGCAGTAACGAATACTCCCCGAAATCGATGCGAAGCGCACCGCGCCTAGCGATCATTTATCCGGAAGGAATTTATGGCTGAACAACAGAGAAATCACGGCTCTTTTCTCTCTCAAAGCATCTCAATCAAGCGGTGGAGACTTTACTCCGTGCAGTTCACAGGCCTGTGTCTGGGGTGGCTCGCCATCCGTGACATCATGGACGTAAGCCGGCACAAATTGGTCACCGCATTTCTGTTCGCCTCGGCAGTCTGCATCTTCAATTACTGGAGCGACCTGAAACGCGCAGCCGTGCAAGCGACGGAATCCGAAACGCAAATATGATCCAAACTCTCGAATGGACTGAGCAGGGGGTTCGCTTCATCGACCAGACGAAGCTGCCTACGGAAGAAGTCTACGTTACCTGCAAGACGCACGAAGAGGTGGCGGACGTCATCCGGAACATGGTCGTTCGCGGCGCCCCGGCCATTGGCGTGGCCGCGGGCATGGGGATCGCGCTCGGGGTAAAGAACTCGAAGGCGGAGTCTGCCGGCGATCTGAAACGTGATTTCGATCAGATCTGTCATGTGATCGGCAAGACGCGTCCGACGGCGGTCAATCTCTTTTGGGCGATCCGACGCATGCAGGAGAAATTTGAACGCATTCGGATTCGCCCGATCCCTCAAATCAAGCAATCCCTGATCGAAGAAGCGCAACGGATGCACGCTGAGGACATTGCTGCCAATCAGGCGATGGGACGTCACGGCGCGACGCTGATGCCGAGCGAAGGCGGCGTTCTCACTCACTGCAACGCTGGCGCGCTGGCTACCGCCGGATATGGAACTGCGTTGGGCGTGATCCGCGCGGCTGTTGAGCAGGGCAAGAAAATTCATGTGTACGCAGACGAGACCCGTCCGTTCTTGCAGGGGTCGCGGCTCACCGCGTGGGAATTGATGAAAGACGGAATTCCGACCACGGTCATCTCCGACAACATGGCGGGCGTGATGATGAAGCAGGGCAAGATCGGCGCGATTGTGGTCGGCGCGGATCGTATTGCTGCGAACGGCGACGTGGCTAACAAGATCGGAACCTACACGGTTGCGATTCTTGCTAAGGAACACGGAATTCCTTTTTATGTGGCTGCACCCATTTCCACGGTGGACCTTGCCTGTCCGGATGGGAGCCAGATTCCGATTGAGCAGCGGAATGGAAGAGAAGTGACTCACATCGCGGGCAAGCAGATGGTGCCCGATGGAGTTGGAGTGGAGAATCCTGCATTTGACGTGACGCCGGCGAAGTATGTTGCTGCCATCATCACGGAAAAAGGAATCGCGCGGGCTCCTTACGAATCCTCATTGCGCAGCCTCGCTGGACAAGAGGCGGAAGTGCATCCTTAAAAGCTGGTTGGCGCTTTGTGTAGCGGTGGACGCATTCGTCCGCCCTGCTTCGCGCAAATGACGCATCAGAATGCAACACCGCCTTTCCATCGAGAGACTTCATTGCGCGCTTTGCGCGCAACCTCGGACGAATGCGTCCGAGGCTACACACGATCGTAAAGAGGTGTAAAGGCTGAAAATATGCGCCTTTCGCGCTACTTATTCTTTAGATGCGGGTTAACTCAAGGGTCAAATTGCGGTGCTAGTCTGAGTTCAGAAGACTAATCCAGCCAATTGTTTTGTCAGGGGGATGTGTATGTCACTTCGTAATCATCTAATTTTTCCTATCGCTTTATCGGCTCTTGCCATGTTGGCGAGCTGCGGCGGAAATGGCGCCAGTCCAATCGTAAATCCGATGCCGCCGCCATCTGGCGGGTTCAGTGCCTCAAATCTGAATGGCACTTATGTTTTCTCGGTTTCCGGCATCGACCTGCAAGGCTTTCCCTACGTAGTGGCTGGAACATTCACTGCCAATGGTCAAGGTGGAATTACCGGCGGCACCATCGATGTTAACGATGCCGGACTTTCCGCTCCAGTAGCCAACTCTCCGCTTACCAGCAACGGTAGCTATAAGGTGGGAGTAGACGGACGAGGGCAGGCTGCGCTTGGAACCTCTGTTTTGGGAACGATCAACCTCGACTTTGTTCTTCAGGACAGCAGCCACGGATTTGTGACCCAGTTTGACGGAAATGCTACGGGCAGCGGATCGCTTGATCTGCAGGCGGCTGGCGTCACTCCTGCGGGTTCTTATGCCTTCAGTTTTTCGGGAGCTGACTTTTCCGGCAGCAGCGTAAACTCCTTCGCACCATCGGTAACTTTCACGGTGGGCTCTGACGGCTCGATCACAGGCATTCAGGACTTAAACGATGGGCAGTTTGCATTCCCCAACGAAGGTCTCAGCGGCTCTCTGATCGTTGGGCCATCCTCCACGCCGTCGACGGTGCTGTCGAGCGGTTTCGGCGCTCTCACTTTTGACGTCTTTGCGATTGACGCGACTCACCTGAAGTTCATCGAGATGGACGCCGGCGCAAACCTGATTGGAGATGCGTTTTCTCAGACCAGCACTGCGTTTCCCAGCGGAACTCTCGCATTTACGTTGGAGGGATTGTTTCCCAGTACGAGCACTTTTTCGGCTGCAGGCGGGTTCATGGTCTCCGACGGCGCCGGAAACATAACAACTGCGTCGACCGTGGACGCTAACAATGGCGGATCGGTTTCTCCGGCTCCGATTTCGTTCAGCGGAACGTATACGGCCGCTGGAACCGGACGCTACACGTTGGCACTATCAAGTTTCACCGATGGCACAGCGTACGCGGCCTATCCTTTCAACGGAGGCGTGCTCCTGCTGGAGATCGACAACTCCGGAATCATGGCGGGCGCAGCTTATCGTCAATCTCAAATCGCATTCACTGCGCCGGACGGCTACGGCTTGAATTTCACCGGAGCTAATTTGAATAACGGCGTTGAGGTGGATGAGATCGCCGAGTTCACGGCGGACAACAATGGCACGACAGTCACCGGCGTGGTCGACGAGAATTTCCAACCAGGCGGCGGCCCGAACCTGGGTCTAGGACTGAGTGGAACCTATGCACCCCCCGACGCCAATGGCCGAGGTCAGCTTGCGGCAAATGCAGGTAATTCGAATAACAGCACCTTGAACGGCGGGTTCGGACTGACCTTCTATTCGGTGGATGGAACCACATTCCCGTTCATCCAGACGGACGGAAACGGCCAAATAACCGCGGGAGCATTCTTCAAGCAGAATTCTGGTGCCGCGTCTGCGAACGCGACACAGCCGCAGCACTTGTTCTTGCCGCAGCCAATGATGAGAGTCAAGTCAACGTTGAAGAAGAAGTAGACGGCTACACAAGCAGTGAAAAGGCGCGGCCAAAAGCCGCGCCTTAAATTTTCTGCAGCATTTCTATGAGTTCGTCTAGGTCCCGACGACTTCCGCGCGTCTCGCGTTATCCGGACTGCGTTTTGCGCGCCCAACAATCCAATCCACCAGACGATACGCCAGAAGCGCCGACAATACGGCCGCGTACTCCAACGGTTTTTTCAGGTCTGCTTTGACCAGCCAGATGTAATGGATCACTCCCGCAGACGCACTGAAATAAATCAGGCGATGCAGCATCTGCCATCGTTTCCCGCCAAGTTTGCGGATCGCCCATTTTGTCGACGTCACTGCTAAGGGAATCATCAGCACGAACGCGGTCATCCCGGCGGTGATGAACTTGCGTTTCGCGATATCCTTCAACATTTCGTTTAGGCCGAAAAACTTGTCGAGCCAGACGTACGTCATCAAGTGCAGTGACCCATAGAAGAATGCGAACAGGCCCAACATCCGCCGCCAGGAGATGAGCCAATATTGACGTGTAAGTTTTCTCAGCGGCGTAATGGATAGCGTGACTAGAAGGAAGATCAGGGTCCAGTCGCCCGTGCTGTGGGTGATGGTCTCGATTGGATTCGCACCGAGCTCGCCGTGAAATCCGCGCCACGCGAGTTTAGACAATGGAACCAGGCATGCGAAGAAAAGGACGGGTTTGAGATAGCGGCGCATAGAGAGCGGCAACTTCCCTGTCAGCGTCTGACAGTAAAGTGAGTACTCATCTCACGTGAGTTCCGGTTGTGTTTAGTATTCCTTGCGCAAGTCCATGCCACTGTACAGGCTCGCGACTTGATCGTAACCGTTGAACATCAATGTGGGACGTTTGAAGAATTCGCCAAGCCTGCGTTCCTTTGCCTGGCTCCAACGAGGATGATCCACAGTCGGATTCACATTGGCATAGAAGCCGTACTCGCGCGGCGCCGACAGGTTCCAGGTATTCATGGGCTGCTTCTCGGTGAAGCGAATGCGCACAATGGCCTTCGCGCACTTGAAACCGTATTTCCAAGGGACGATCAGGCGAATGGGGGCGCCGTCCTGATTGGGAAGATCCTCTCCGTACATTCCGAAGCAAAGCAGGGCCAACGGATGCATGGCTTCGTCCATTCGCAAGCCTTCCACGTATGGCCATTCGAGAACCGGTCTGCGCTGCCCCGGCATCCGAATCATGTCCATGAGCGTGGTAAATTCCACGTACTTTGCCTTGCTCGTAGGATTGACCCGCTTGATCAATTCGCTCAACGAAAAGCCGATCCAGGGAACGACGATCGACCATCCCTCTACACAGCGATGGCGGTAAATCCGCTCTTCCGGCGACGCCATCTTGATTATCTCGTCGACATCGAGTTCCTGCTTCTTTTCGACAAGACCATCGATCTTCACTTTCCAGGGGCGAGTGCGGAAATTTTTAGCGGCGTCGGCAGGACCGTCTTTGTCGGTCGAGAACTCGTAGTAGTTGTTGTAGTGAGTCACGTCCTTGTACGGCGTGACCGTCTCTGTGGTGCTAAACGAACTCTTCTTAACACCGTCGATCTTGTTTCCCGCCAGCACCGTCACGGAAGGAACGACCGTTTCGGCAAGGCGAATGCCGGTGACCGCTGCGGCTCCAGCCATAGCAGCTCCCGCCAGAAACTTCCTGCGGTTCAGATAGAGACTCTTCGGAGTGATCTCCGATGAACGAATGTCGGCGGCTTTCTTGATGAGCATCAGGACCCCAGAGGATGTAGTACGTAAATCCAATGGCAGTCGGATTCACGCATAGCTATTCCATTGTTCCACCAAATAAGACGCAATGATTTGTAAAAAGTTGCACGGGGCAAAAATGCAGGGATTTATCTAGCCCAGAACTTCTCTGACTTTGCGGGAAAGGTTCTGCAGGCTGAAGGGCTTTTGAAGGAAGGCCCTGCCGCTCTCAATGGACCCATCATTGACGATGGCATCTTCGGTGTATCCCGAGAGGTAAAGGACTTTGGTTTCAGGGCGCGATCGAACCAGTTGGCTGGCCAGTTCACGACCGCTCATGCCGGGCATGACAACATCCGTGATGACGAGATCTATCTTGCCTTTGTGGCGGGCGGCTTCTTGCAGGCCGGCCTCGCCGCCTTCCGCTGCGAGAACTTTGTAGCCTCGTGCAATCAGCGTATCTCGCACCAACTGGCGAACGGACTCCTCGTCCTCGACCAGAAGAATTGTTTCCGTCCCGCCGACGGTTGTGCCGGGAGAAGCCACGGCGTGTTTTTCGGCGGTTTCATCGACCTGCGGAAGATAGATGTGGAAGACGGTTCCTCGTGATGGTTCGCTCTGCACCATTACGTATCCACCACTTTGCTTGATGATTCCATAAACCGTCGAGAGACCCAGCCCGGTGCCTTTGCCCTTTTCCTTGGTGGTGAAGAATGGTTCGAAAATTCGCGACTGTGTTTCTTTGTCCATGCCCATGCCGGTGTCGCTGACCGAGAGCATGATGTAACGCCCGGGTCGTATGAACTGCTGTCCGCGGCGATGGCTTTCGTCCATGACAATCGTCTGCGTCTGAATCGTTAGTCGGCCTCCGCCGGGCATGGCGTCTTTCGCGTTCACGACGAGATTCATCAGGACCTGCTCCAGCTGCCCGGCATCGGCGCGAGTGTGGGGTGCTTCAGGCGATAGCAGCGTGACGAGCTCCACATTTTCGCCAATCAACGGACGTAGCAGGCGTTCCATATCCTGAACGATCGAATTTACGTCGACAACTTTCAGTTCGAGAAGTTGTTTCCGGCTAAAGGCCAGCAGCTGCCGAGTCAGTGTCGTAGCGCGATCGGCGGCCTGTTGAATGGCGCGGCCTTCTTCCTGAATCGGATCTTCGGCGGGCAGCTTCGCAAGAATTACCTCGGCATAGCCGCTGATCACCATCAGAAGATTGTTGAAGTCGTGGGCGACGCCACCGGCAAGACGTCCGACAGCCTCCATTTTTTGCGCCTGACGGAATTGATCTTCCAGCACTCGCCGATCCGTGACGTCCTCGGCAATGGCCTCCAGTACGTCCGCTGGTTCGTCGGCGCTGCTGACTGCGCGCCCGCTGATTCGCACTGTGACAGAGCTTCCATCCTTGCGCTTCCATTTCACTTCAATTCCGTCCAAGCGGCCGCTGCGGCGGAACTCCTCAATGAGGTGCGCATGCTCCTGCGGCTGCGCAAATACATCGAGCTGGGGGTCGAGCAGCAACACTTCCTCCGCCGACTCATAGCCAAGCATGGTGATCAGCGCCGGGTTCACATCCAGGAACCTGCCTTCGAGGCTGGAGCGATAGATTCCGTACACTGAGCTCTGCACCAGAGAGCGGTAGCGGGCCTCCGAACGCCGCAGCGCCTGCTCGTTTCTCTTGATCTCAACAGCGCTCGCCAGCTGGCGCGCGACAAACGTAAGAATCTCTTTGTCACGTTCTCCGTAGCGGATGTTTTTGGAGTAGGTCTGCACTACCAACGCGCCGAATGTGTGGCTGTTCACTCGGAGCGGCACGCCCATCCAATCGAGGGAACGGGAGCCATTGCGGGCTACTTCGCCGCGATCTTCCATGGCTTGCAGCACTTCGGGCGTGGCGAGCAGGGGTTCGCCGGTGCGGATCAGGTAGTCCGTGAGGCCGCGCGCCAGTTTCTTCGGCGGAGGCGCAACATCCTGCTCGTCGACGAAGTAAGGAAAGGTGAGCAGCTCGGTGACAGGATCAAACAATGCGATATAGAAGTTGCGAGCGTACATCAACTCGTCGACGATACCGTGAACGGCGGCAAAAAACTGCTGCAGGTCGTGAGCGGAACTGCTCTTCTCAGCCACGCGGTAGAGCGCGGAACTCAGGGCTTCTACGCGCTTGCGATCGGTGATGTCGTGGTAGCCGGCATAAAATCCGGCCATTTCGCCGTCGAGCTTGAGGGGCGCGCAAGAAACGGAAACTTCCACGAGCGACCCGTTCTTTTTTCGACGCTTGGTCTCGAGCGTGATGCGTTCACCCTTAGTAAGCGCCTCGGAGACCCATTGCGATTCCGCCAAACGGTCGGGTGGCACGACGAGATTTTCCAGAGGCTGTCCGAGAATGTCGGCCTTCGCGTAGCCGAACATGTGTACGAATGTTTCGTTCACCCAGAGCACGCGGTGATCGGAATCCGCAATGCAAAGTGCATCGGGAGACGCCTGAGACATCTGCTCAAGCAATTCCAGGCGCGCGGTGAGTGTGTATTGCTGGTTGATCGATTCAGAGGCCGGTTGCAGGCCCTCGAATTTGTTGGCGGATGAATCGTTACCAGGAACGGGCGCCGCTTCCGGGTACAGCAGGGACGGTGGAGCGCCGCTCTCCAGCGCCCTCTTCAGGCGACTGGCGCGGGCGAGATCCGAGTTCCCGCCTTCAGTGACACGTTGCCCCATCCGCGAAATCCCCCTCTGAAAATCGCCGTTGATAGCGTAGATGGCGGGTCACAGCGTCGAAAGTTACGGGGGTAATTCCGAACGGGAAAATACAAAAACGGCACGCCATTGCAACGCGCACGGTTACTTTAGTTTTTACCCAGGTGGAGTAAAACCGGCTTCCTGCATCTGAAGCCTTCGCCGTTCGGCAATGCACCTGGTCCAGCCGACTGGATGTGTAAACCCGCCAAATCAGGATTAGTTGTGGACGTCTGCGTTCTTATTATCCGCATATTTCTTGATCTTTCTTGATGTGCAGGAATGCATCTCGACCAGATTTCATCGCATCGAATGAATTAACCAAGCAGTTAATTAGTAAGAATTTGTCAAGGTCGGAGGTGACCTTTATGAACGTAAGAAAGAGCTTGAAAGCAATGGCGGGTTCGCTATTGGCGGTGGGGCTGCTGAGCGTGGCTCTGGTAGCCGAAACCTCCACGGCGGCGCGTTATGACAACCAAATTCAGAATCTTGTGACGCACAAGATGGCGTCGAAAAATCAGTTCAGCAACGTGACGGCAAGTGTTGAGGACGGCATCGTCACGCTGACTGGTACGGTTGATCTGTACCAGCGAAAGCTGGATGCGGCGAAGTTGGCGCATAAAACGGCCAAAGTTCAGGGCGTGAGGAATTTGATCACGGTGGCCGGTCCGAATGTGCCGGACGAAGCGATCGAGCAGAAATTGGCGACGAAGCTCCGTTACGTGCGCGTCGGATATGACAACGCCTTTAACTACTTCGCCCTCGGCGTGAAGGATGGCGTGGTCACGGTGGAAGGTCAGGATCGTACCGGTGTAGGCCGTGACGAAGCGCTGGCCGACATTGCGAACATGCCCGGAGTGAAAGACGTGGTGGATAACGTCACGATCGCGCCGACGTCGATCTTCGACGACGGATTGCGGCTCAGGGCAGCACGTGCGATCTATCGCGACTCGGCGTTAAGCAAGTATGCGATCGATCCGGCGCATCCGATTCGCATCATCGTCTCGAACGGTCATGTGACGCTATATGGATCGGTGGACAACGCGATGGACAAGAACATCGCGGGAATCCGAGCCAACCAGGTCTTCGGAGCTTTCACGGTCGACAACAAGTTGGAAGTGGCCGGAAGGTCCTAAGGTCGAGGTGCGGTGAGGGAGGCGCGGCGAAAGCCGCGCCTTCTTATTTTCGCCAATTTGCGGATCTCTCCTGCATTTCACGCGTCGCTACGCTCCGCGGGGCGGACGAATGCGTCCGCCCCTACACGAACATCGAATTTTCTTAGCTTCATGTTCTAATCTCGGCTGTGAAGTTTCGACTTTGGCTGCCCGCGCTTCAGACTTTGACCATGGCTCTCGTCCTCTGGTCACCATGGTCTCAGAATGTGATGAATCAACGATTCGAAGCCAGAACTGGAGGCGAGGCCAAATACCTAGCTGTCGTCCGATTGCCCATCGCAGTTGATTGGGCGCAAGGTCTAAACCTGCCCGCGGTCACGGTCGTCTCACCAGTGGAATTCGCTCTCAGAGATCGTGAGGCATGGAGGAATTGGACGGTGATGCTTTTCGGTCTATGGGGCACCGGGCTTCTCTGCTGGTACATGGTTGGAAGAGTTATTGATGATCTGATGCAATGGCGCCGGCTGCGGGTCTTACCGCCGAAGCATGGCAGCGATCTGCTTTTCGCGTTCCTCGCCCTTCCAGGATCAATCCTGATTGCAGCAGCCTATCCGTTGGGAAATCCGGAAGCTGTCGTGACAGCCGTGTGGGGGCCCGTCTGGATAACGCTCAGCGCGGTCGCGTTTATCTTCCGTGTGTATCAGTTCATCAAGCTTCGCCGGAGAGCTCCCGGGCGGCCAGCCTCATGATTTGAGCGGAGTGTGCTGAAACGGCAGTTTCGTGTACCGCGCTTTCTCGACGTCAATGAACAGAGCTACGCGACCTTCGGGTTTGCGCATCGGGAGCGGCTTTCCGGTGTACTCCTGCGAGATCGTATCCATGACCTTCAGGGCAGGCGGTTGATGAGAGAAGCGACGTATCCGGCACCGAAGCCGTTATCAATATTTACCACGCTGACGTTCGAGGCACAGGAGTTGAGCATTCCGAGCAAAGCTGCCATTCCCTTGAATGATGCTCCGTAGCCGATGCTCGTGGGAACCGCGATCACTGGGACGCCAACGAGACCGCCGACTACGCTGGGCAGAGCGCCTTCCATTCCGGCGCAGACGATGACGACACGCGCCTTGGTGAGGGCTTCGCGATTGGCCAGCAGACGATGAATGCCGGCAACGCCGACGTCGTAGAAATGCTCGACCTCGTTGCCCATCAGCTCAGCGGTGACGACCGCTTCTTCTGCAACAGGAATGTCGCTGGTCCCGGCGGAGACGATCGCGATGATTCCTTTTCCATACTTCGTTGGATCTTTCTGCAGAGTGATGGCCCGCGCCAGCTCACGATACTCGACTCCCCGAACTTTCTTCTTCACGGCCGCAAATTGTTTCTCACTGGCGCGTGTGGCCAAAATGTTCCCACCATGCTTCGCCAGTTTCGCGAAGATTCCGGCGGTCTGCGCAGGCGTCTTCCCTTCTCCGAGGATGATCTCGGGCATCCCGGCGCGCAACGCTCTATGGTGGTCGACCTTGGCGAAACCAATGTCTTCGAAGGGAAGGTGGCGAAGGCGGTTCACCGCCTCATCGGGAGAGATTTTTCCTTTGCGCACTTCCTCGAATAGTTTTCGGATGGATTCGGCGTTCAAGAGCTTAGCTTAGCATTAGGCTTGGACCGCGCGGGATTGCAAGCGCCCGAATGCGCGAAGTTTGGAGATCACGGCGGCGCATGCTTTTCGCGCGACGCCGGGCTCATCCAGATGAACCAGGAATAGGCGTCTCACGGTGGCAGGAGTCGCTCTGCCGGCCAGATAGGCCTCGTAGATCTGGCTGCCCATGCGGTAGCCCCATTCCCGGGCAGAAGAATCGAATTCATCGGTATCAGCGTCCATTGCCCGCTTTGCAGCCTTTTCACAGGCCGCCCGTGAGAGGGCTTGTTCGCTTTCCTCAGGGGCAGGGCGCGATGGATAAAGAACGCGCGAGCCGAAATATGCAACGGCATGCTCGATGACTCGGGCATAAAAGCGATCCAGATTGCGGCTGAGGGAATTCTCGCTGTCCGAAGCAAAGTTACCCGGCGAACGGCCATTCAAGCGATGGGGCAAGCCCTGACAGGCCTGGTGCAGAAATCGGGTTGCATCTTCGGCTGCATGCATCATCTGAAATTCGCGGATGTAAAAGCTGTTCACTTGAGGCAGATAAGCACTGCCACGTTTCTCCACGGTTTCCAGAATCGATGCGCGATCCTGATCATTGATCCCTTTGCGCGACAGCAATCGCAGCAGCATTCCATCAGACGACCCGCCATATACCTCCGGCAGCATGTCGACAAGGAATTTTGGCTGCGTCGTGTTGTGCGGCGAGTATCGATTGATCTCTAGGAAGCGAGCTAAGCTGTCGATCAGGTTGTAGATCGTGGGGGCGAAGTCCGGTCCATCATCGCAGCGGCTCCATTGATCGAGGAACAGCCGGTAGCTCTCGTATTTCTCGAGCGGCGTAGCGTTGAACACGCAAAGAACACTGTCATTGACGCGAACCGCTTCTACCTTTTCGGCGCGTTCTCCGGCGGCGCGCCAGTACAACGCGTCGATATTTTGCAGGACGCTGATGATCTTCGAATCCGGCATCTGCTCTTCAAGGATTCGCGGCAGGTGATCTGGCGCCAGATGCGATTCTCCAAACAGCACAAAGATGACGGCATCGGGATGCCGCTCGCGGATTTCAGCCAGCTTGATGGCCGCATGGCGGTCGCGGGCTCCAATTTTGCGCAGATCCTCACGCGGCATGCAATCCAGACCGTAAAGAGCGTCTGCGTGATCGCGCGCCGTCACAAGGAGTTCGTAGAAAGGAGCCCAATCGTATCCCCAGTCGAGGTCGAACCGAATCCGCTGGCGGAACTCTGCTTCATCAATCTCACGCCTCCACCACTCGTCGAGGATATGCTGGTCGCGGGCAAAGATGGTTTCGACACCAAGAACAACCGGCCGATCTCCCGCCATCGCACGCTGTTCCACAAGCGACGCTGCCTGGCGCTGAGCTGCTGGCAGGGCGTGGTAGTCGCCCACCAAGACTACGTTGGCATCGTGGATCGCCTCGCGCAATTGCGTGGAGTCGATGACGGAGTCGTAGCGACGAAATGACTCGTTGAATTCGCGCAAATATTTCCGCCGGTTATGCGAGTCGCGCATCCGGATCTCACGCTCTACTCCGGCCAGCGCTTGCAGTTGCGCAGCGCTGCGGCGTAAACGAAGATTAGCGGTCGAGGACATGGCGCTTCTATCTGGTTCGTCTTGACTTCTCTATCGCGGCCTCCCTATGCTCCAGCTTCGAGGGAATGTTGCCAAACCATCCGCCGAAGAACCTCACTGTTGCGACCACCGGAGCCAGCGGGGCCATTTTCCTCAGGCACTTTCTTTCTCTTCTCGCACGCGACCAACGCGTGGAGACAGTGAATCTCATTGCTTCCGATAGCGCTTTACGCGTTATGGCGGAAGAACTGGATCTCAAAGGCAGATCCAACCTGCTAAGGCAAATTCTGGGCACATCCAGCGATCGCAATTCGCGCAAAATCCAGCTTCAATCCAACGCCGACATCGGAGCCAACGTGGCCAGCGGTTCGTATCCCGTCGACGGTATGGTGGTGCTCCCGTGCAGCGTGGGCACTCTGGCACGCATCGCGAATGGCGTCGCCTCGCAACTCGTTGAACGTGCAGCCGACGTCTCCCTGAAGGAGAAGCGCCCGCTGATTTTGTGCGTTCGTGAAACTCCCCTCAGCAAGATCCATATCCGCAACATGTACCGTGCTGCCGATGCCGGGGCCACCATCTTTCCCCTGATCCCGGCCTACTACTATCGTCCTGCTTCATTAGATGAGATGGCTCGCGAATTCGGACATCGCGTGCTCGCCCATCTCGGCCTCCCCCAAGGGCAGGCGTTCCGCTGGAAGGGCTGACGAATCAGTAACTTGCAGGCATCGGAAATTTTCCCGCCCACGATACAGTTATCGGCCGTCACCAGCCGGGATTTCAGTGTAGATACCCAAAAGTGCTGGCGGCAGATACCCCCCGGTCATGAACCTGTGCGACAGACTGGGTCCGGAAGCCTGATTTTACGGTAGTGCTTTGGAAGCGATGACGTAGAATGCGGCAACTTCCGAAAGGAAAGACGATTATGTGGGGACACCCGAGGATCACCCTGGCGGGATTTCTGTTGTTATCTCTCGCCGCGCATGCGGGCGATAACCGAAATCCGTTCGCAGGCAACGCTAAAGCCGCCAAGGCTGGAGAGTATGAGTTCCGCATCAATTGTGCGTTGTGCCATGGACTTGGTGCGCACGGAGGCGGCCGCGGACCAGATCTGACGCGGGCGCAGAAGAAGCATGCCCATACCGACGGGGAAATGTTTCAAGTCATCAGCAACGGAATTCCAGGAACCGCGATGCCCGCGAACGGGACGAATGGTCAAGGTGTCGGCATGACCGATGAAGAGATCTGGCAAATCATTACCTACATTCGGAGCCAGGAGGTGAAGTCACAGGCAAAGACCTCAGGTAATGCGACACACGGGAAGGAGCTGTTCTACGGCGATGCGAACTGCTCACTATGCCACATGGTGGATGGAAAAGGTGGACGTCTCGGCCCGGATTTGACCGCGGTTGGAGCGTCGCGGACTCATGATGCGATGGTCGAGTCCGTACGCGATCCGAGCCGCAGACTGGCTTGGGGACTGACCGAGTCGTCGAAGGAATTCCCCCAGGAATACGAAACCGCCACCGCCGTGACCGCGGATGGCAAAGAGATTAAGGGCGTAACTCTGAACGAAGACACCTTTAGCCTGCAGATCATGGATTCAAGCGAACAGATTCATCTTCTCGACAAGAGCAAACTGCGTTCGTTTCAGAAGAGCCGCAGCTCAACGATGCCTGTATACAAGCCGGATACTTTGAGCGACAAAGATCTGGATGACATCGTGGCCTACCTGGTCAGCTTGGGGGCGAAATGAAGCACCGGTCCGTTGCGTTGTTCGCCTTCATCGCGTTAAGCGTCGCAGCACAAAGTCAGGTCACGTTTGAACGACTCGTGAACGCTGCAAAGGAACCGCAGAACTGGATGACTTATTCCGGTGATTATTCCGGAAAGCGTTTCAGCCTGCTCGATCAGATCAATACAAGCAATGCACACAGCCTCAGTGCGAAGTGGGTGTATCAGACAGCGGCGACTGGAAAGATCGAGACGTCTCCGCTGGCGGTGGATGGCATCCTTTACGCCACTGCGCAGGACGACCGTGCATTTGCGCTGGACGCGCGCACGGGACGGGCGATCTGGATGTACCAGCGTCAACTGCCGGGAGATGTGCGTCCTTGCTGCGGTCGAGTAAATCGCGGGATGGCGATTCTGGGCGGAAAAGTTTTCTTCGGCACGCTGGATGCACACGTCGTAGCGCTCGACGCGAAGACAGGCGCCGTCATCTGGGACATCGCCGCTGCAGACTACCGAACAGGCAACAGCTTCACCGTAGCGCCGCTGATCGTAAAGAATCTCGTCATCATTGGAGTGTCCGGCGGCGAATACGGGATTCGCGGATTCGTCGATGCCTACGACGCGGACACCGGTCAGCGCAAATGGCGTTTCTACACCGTACCGGGACCCGGCGAGCCCGGCCATGACACGTGGGAAGGTGATTCATGGAAAGTAGGCGGCGCGCCTGCATGGAATACGGGTACGTATGATCCGGCAAGCAATCAGATTTTCTGGACGACCGGTAATCCGTCGCCTTCCAATCGCGGCGCTGGCAGGGCTGGCGATAACCTGTACAGCAATTCCCTTCTCTCGCTCAACGCGGACACCGGGAAACTCAACTGGTATTTCCAGTTTACAAAGCACGATGAGCATGACTGGGATGCGACCCAGGTTCCCGTGATGGTGGACACTGGCGGTAAGCACCTGATCGCGCAAGCGAATCGCAACGGCTACTTCTACGTCATCGATCGCACGAACGGAAAATTGATCTCAGCGACCGCTTACGGGAAGACCACGTGGAGCGATGCCAAAGATGCCGAGGGCCGTCCAATCGCGAAAAAAGAGGCGGCGCCGACGCTCGAGGGTCATACCGTTTGTCCCGGCGCACTGGGAACGACTAACTTCATGGCGCCCACTTACGATCCGCAGTCGGGATTGTTCTACGTGACAGCGCGTGATCAGTGCGACATTTTCAGCACCGCTCCACAGCCTTATGAAGCCGGACACGCCTTTTATGGCAGCGCATACTTCCCGTCAGAGGAAGCCCGGCCTTATCTTGGATTCCTGAAGGCGATCGATCCGGCCACGGGAGAGATAAAAGGAAAGTTCCAACACACCTCGCCAACGTGGTCCGGCGTTTTATCGACCGCAGGCGGGCTGGTTTTCAGTGGCGATGCCGAGGGTAACTTCATCGCCTTCGAGGCGGCGACGCTCAAGCCGCTGTGGCACTTCCAGATGGGCGGGGCAGTCTACGCCCCACCCATGGCGTACGCTGCGGACGGAAAACAATACGTGGCGATTGCGGCCGGCAGCGCGATCTACACCTTCGGACTGCCGTGAACGTGTAGGGCGGACCCTATTCGAGGGCACGGGAAGCATAGCGACGCATGGGGCTCGTGTGCATCCACCTACATTTCCTAATCACAAACAGACTTCATTGCGCGCTTTGCGCGCAACCCCGGACGAATGCGTCCGGGGCTACATGTCTGTTGCCTGCTTCGGCACACCGGCGTCTCCCGATTGACGTTGCACAGGATTTCGTACTAATCTGCGCTTACACCGGAAAGGAGGTGGTCGGATGACAAGTTCAGAAGGTAGTTGTAGAAACACCCAAAGACCAGGTGAGGTGGCTGTCACTTAGGGCAGGTCGCTCTAAGCGGGGCTTTGGGCGCGGAATTCGCAAGGACCGCGTCTGAGGCTACAGCCCGCACACTACCGGTGATTAAGGATTGATTCCGCCTGGCGCAGGTCGGTCAGGAACCCGGAGTTGCCGTAGAGGCCACGTAGAGTGACCACCTCTAGGTCAATCCCAAACAGTCCACCGGACACCCCGCTGGCGCAAGCTAGCGGGGTGTTTGTTTTCGGACTCTCTCGTAGGAAACGTCATTTACGCCGCGCGCGACGAGCGTGCCTTGCTGCGTGTGAATGATTCCGCCTCGATAAATATCCGTTGGATTGTCGGCTCTTTTTCGCGGATGCGCGTCTCGATACGATCAATCGCTGCCTCAAGCGCTTCGATGCTCAGATCTCTCCGGAACTGGATCTCGACGTTCAGCAAAACTTGTTCCGGTCCAAGCTGCATGGTGAGAAGATCGCCCGTCTTCTCTACGGCGGGATCAGCATTGATGATTTCCTGCGCACGTCTTATCTTCGAACGATCGGTCCTCTCCCCGAGGAGTAACGCCCCGCTCTCCCTGCCGAGAAAAACAGCCACAGCTGCTAAGAGCACTCCGATCGCAATCGAAGCGATTGGATCAAGATAGGGATTGTTCAGCAGCCGGCCCAGAAAGATTCCCAGGAAAGCGAGCAGGGTTCCGATCAAGCCAATGCAATCTTCGAGAAAAACGGTGAAGACGGTCGGATCCTTACTGCCAATGATCTGGTCCCAGGCATTCTCGTTGGGTTCTTTGCGGCGGCGAAGTTCGCGATAGGAGATGACCCATGAATAGCCCTCGAACACTGCTGCAAACAGAAGCACTGCGTAGTTCCACCCGGGATGGTCTGGAATTTGCGGATTCTTCAGGTGTGTGATGCCGTGATGTACCGCTAGCCCCCCTCCGATGCCGAAGATGTACACCGCCACGAGCAGAGAGTAAAAGTACAAGGCTTTACCATGCCCGTAGGGATGTAACGCATCCGGTGGCCTTGTACTTCGCTTGATTCCGACGAGGAGAAGCAATTCGTTTCCGGAATCCGCAGTGGAATGAAAAGCCTCCGCCCACATCGCAGAACTGCCGGTGAAGATCGCAGCCGCGTATTTGCATATTGCGATTGCGACATTAGCGATGATCGCGGCGTAGATAACTTTTTGCGAATCTTTATGGGCCACAGTCTTTGTCTTCCAGTCAGGACGTCCATGCTTAGTCACAATAAGTGTTGCGGAAGTTGCCAACAGGCTGCAATAAATGGATTCGAGTCGATCGACCGCTGGATGCGGCTAGAAAGGCGCGGTATCCTTACGAAGTGTCAGCTCGAGACAACTTCGAGGAACGTGCACGGCTGGCCCGTAACTATGCGGCAATGTCGGATGGCGAACTCCAAAAGCTCGCTTTGAATCCACAATTGCTCACGGAGGCGGCGTGGGAGGCGTTAGAAGATGAGTTGGATGGCCGCAACCTGGAGGTTCCCGTTCAGCCGTCAGTGCCGGAACAGCGGTTCGATCTCCGAGAATTGGTCGTCATTCGGCAATTCCGGGATCTTCCAGAAGCGCTTCTCGCCAAGGGGAGCCTCGAATCCACTGGCATTGAGTGCTATCTCCGCGATGACAACCTGGTCCGGCTCGACTGGTTTGTCTCCAACTTTATCGGGGGAGTGAAGCTTTGCGTGCATCCGGAGGATGTGGCGGACGCACAGAAGTTGCTCGATGAGCCGATCCTGGAAGGGCTTTACGTAGAGGGCATAGGACTGTACGAAAATCCGCGCTGCCCTCAATGCCAGTCTCTGGATATCAATTTCCAGGAACTTGATCGGCCGATCGCCTACATCAGCGCATTCCTGCGCGTGCCGATGCCCGTGCAGCGGAAAGCGTGGCGCTGTCACAGTTGCAATGCGGAATGGGAAGAGAAGGAAGAGGGAAAGGATTCGTCAGCGGGCTGAGATTGCAAAGCCTTTGCGAATGACCTCGAGCGTGTCCTCGGCCAGCGAGAGCGCGGGTAATTCATCCAGAGTGAACCAACGCACCTCCGCTGCATCGCTTGCTGCTCGTAGGCTGCCTCCCACCTTATGACAGAGAAAATCGATGAGAACGTAGTGGTATTGCACACGGTTATCCGGATCGCGCAGTATCCGGTCGAATACACCAAGTAATTCGCCGGGCTCAATCTCAAGCCCTGTTTCTTCCAGAACCTCCCGCTTCGCAGCTTCGCGTACGAACTCGCCGACTTCGAGGACTCCTCCTGGAATGGACCACTGCCCTTGGATTGGCGGGTGAACGCGCTTTACCAGCAACACCCGGTCATGCTCGATGATGATCGAGCCAACACCGACGAATGGGAGTTCTGGATATTCCCTGTTCATATAGCGAGCGCGGAAGGTGAATTATAGACGCGATTGGTGCATACGTTCCGGCTATGGGCGCAGTGCCTAGGGTGGAGGATGTACACCTTTTTGGCGGGCGGGTTGCTAGAATAGCCACGGAAAATTTCGATATGGCGTTAGAAGAGTACAAAAGAAAACGACGTTTCGAGGATACGCCCGAGCCTCCGCCGAAGGTTGAGAAGAAAAAGGGCAATCGGTTCGTAGTGCAGAAGCACGACGCCACGCGCCTGCACTACGATTTTCGCCTGGAGATGGAAGGCGTTCTGAAATCATGGGCCGTTCCCAAGGGTCCTTCGCTTGATCCTGCGGATAAACGACTGTCGATGCAAGTCGAGGATCATCCTGTTTCGTACTTCGATTTCGAGGGAAACATTCCTGAGGGAAATTACGGCGCTGGGAGCGTTATGGTCTGGGATGTAGGGACATGGCAACCGCTCTCGCCTGTTCCCGTCGACGGCAAGTATGTGCCAGGAACCGAGGCTGAGGCTGCCACCATGATCGCTAAGGGCGATCTCAAATTCAGACTGAATGGAAAGCGCCTCAAGGGCGACTTTGCACTGATCAAAATGAAAGGCCGGCGTCCCGGAAGCAAGGGAAACGAGTGGCTGATGATCAAGAAGCACGACGATCAGGTCATCGAAGGCTACGACGCTGGGGATATCGATGAGTCCGTGCTCAGCAAGCGCAGCATGGATGAAATCGCCGGAGACGCTCGATCTAAAGAATGGAAGAGCAGTCGCCCCTCCGGTGGCGGAAAGCTAAAGGCGGCATGGTTAGCCGACGCCGTTGCCAAGTTCGATCAAAAAAAAAAGGAAAAAGCAACGGAAGCCGCTCCAGCAACGAAAAGAAAAGTGACCCGGCGCCGAGCAAGTTAGCTGAGACAGCCACATCTGCTCCTCCACGCCCCGCCTCCAAGCGGAAAAAAACATCGCCGCAGCCATCGACTGCAACACCCTCCCCAAGGCCAGTTTCGCTTGGCCCCGTCAAGCGGCCCATGCCGTCCGCAATTCATCCCATGCTGGCGGAATCCATTACCGACCCGTTCGACAGTGCGGACTGGTTGTTCGAAATCAAGTGGGATGGTTATCGCGCAGTCGCCTTCATTGAGAACGGAAAGGTTCGTCTGGTATCGCGCAATCAGAATGAACTCACCGGTCGCTACCCGGAGTTGAAAGACATGGCTCGGGTCGTTAAAGCAAAAAACGCCATCCTCGATGGCGAAGTCGTCGCGCTCGACAACGAAGGCAAGCCGTCATTCAGCCTCATGCAGCAGCGGACGGGATTCCGTCCGGGCGGAAAGCGCGTTGCGGCGAAGGCGGACGTCTCAGTTCTGTATTACGCGTTCGATTTGATTTATCTCGATGGAGAAGACTGGCGCAAAGTCTCGCTGGAAGATCGCAAACGCAAACTTGCTTCGATCATCACAACGGGCGATTCCTTGCGCTATTCCGACCACTACGAAGAGCAAGGGAAAGCTTTGTACGAAGTTGCCCGATCCAAGGGACTGGAAGGCATCGTCGCCAAGAAGAGAACGAGTTGCTATGAAGAGCGCCGTAGCCGCGAATGGCTCAAGATCAAAATCCGCCATCGGCAGGAGTGCGTCGTCGGCGGCTTTACCGAACCCGAAGGAAGCAGGGCACACTTCGGGTCGCTTGTGTTGGGGCTATATGACAAACAGCAACGGCTAATCCATGTCGGGCAAGCAGGAAGCGGGTTCAATCAGAAGTCCCTGGCGGAAATCTGGAAGACGCTTCAGAAATTAGAGACGAAGAAGAATCCGTTTTACGGCGAAGTAGAAGCGTTGCGCAAAGTCAGTTGGATCAAGCCCGAACTGGTCGCCGAAATTGAATATTCCGAGTGGACCCACGGCACCGGTGCCGGCAGCGGACCGAAACTCAGAGCGCCGGTGTTTTTAGGTTTACGCGACGACAAAGATCCGAAAGAGTGTGTGCTGGCCGAACTCCTCGCTACTCCGGA
This sequence comes from uncultured Acidobacteriota bacterium, assembly GCA_963801895.1. Classification (GTDB taxonomy): domain Bacteria; phylum Acidobacteriota; class Terriglobia; order Terriglobales; family Acidobacteriaceae; genus Sulfotelmatobacter. The sequence goes on from CAWDGM010000001.1 coordinate 1,253,999, forward strand.
AGGAACTACTTGATATCTTTCATCGCGAGCAGCGTACCGTAGTCGCGTCCATTGGGATCGATGGCAAGCATTTCCACTCCGGGGAATGCGTCTCTGAACTCGGGATACTTCGCTACCAGCGCCTTGGCGAGTGCGGCGTTGTTTTGATACGACTGATTCGAGTTCGAGACATCGTCGACGCGATATTTCACAAAGAGGTTGAGGTCGTCGCCAATCATCCACGGGTAGACGGCGGACAGCTTGTACGTGGTCGCTCCGACGGCGAGATCGACAGTCTTGCCGTTCATCGGCAGATCGGCCGGCTGTATGGATTGTGCTTCGTCGTACAACTTGTCTGTCGCCAGGGTCCCCATGAACTTCAATCCGCGTGAGGTCAGATCAATCCCTTGGACGTAATATAGCCAGGCGTTGTGATTTTGCCCTTTTGCTTTGAAAGCGCGAGCGCGGTCGAGAAACCAATCCGTGTCGTGGCTAGCAATGGCGGCAGGCTTGATATAGAGATCTGCCAGCTTCCAATCGGTTCCCATCTGCTGCAGGATCTCGGAAAACATCGTCTTCGCTTTCGGTGATGCTGTGTCGAAAAGAACGATCGCATACTTACCGGGAGGAAGATTGTCGAGATAGAACGCGGCGCTGTTTGCGGTCTGACCGTTCTTGCCGAAGACACCGCACAGGAATTCAGCATGCGGGTTCGCTGCCGCGCCCTCTTCCTCGAGAATAAAGATCGATTTCAGCGTAGCCTGCGCTCCAGCAAGATCGGGCTGGCGATCCTTTACCAGCGCTTCGACCCCGGCGAACGAAGCCGCAAGACTTGGAATGGCGTTCTGCCGCATAGTCGCAGAGTCGCCCTTGGACGCCATGTCGAAGAAGCGCTGGCCGGATGTCGTGATGGCCGACTTGATGGGACCTTCAATTTCCGCGGAAGTCTGGCATGTCTGTCCAGTTGCCTTCAACGGCACAAGGCTTGCAGCAATCAAGGCGAGGCAGAAGATGAAAGTTTGGAGACCTGCGCGCCTCAGTTTCATCGTGGTTCCGCCTTTGCTTTCAGACAGTTGGAGTATTACCGGACAGTTTACGCTTACCATGGGTCCGCAGATAAGATTTTAAGTTGCCGGAAATGGTTGACTCGAATCGCTTTCCTTCGAAAACTGACGGCGGTTTCGCACTATGCAAGACGATTGAACTTTAGCGTTCTATCTCACGAAACGAGCGTCAAAAGCTGGCGAACTATCTTAGCTGGCGGATGTTAAAATCAAGAACAGGTGGTCGCGCTCTGTTCCCCCCAAAAACTGAAGATGTCGAGGAGCGGTATATGAGCACGGGGTCGAAGGTCAGGACGGGCTTATCAGCCATTCTATTGGCCGTTGCCGTCCTGTTTGCGGGAACTATCTGCCGAGTCGAAGCTGCTCAAGCGCAAAGCCATCGCAAGACCAAAGCTAAGAAACAACCTTTGCCGCCATTGCCGTCGGGCCCTACGGGTCCGGTTCAGCAGATTCCTCTCGATCACATCGCGGCGGTTCCCCCGCAAGTGAGTTTTCAGAATAACGAGCTCACCATCGTTGCCCCGAACTCGACCCTATCCGATATTCTGCGAGCAGTTCGCAAGCAGACTGGAGCGGAGATCGAAGTTCCTAATGCGCAGGAGAGAGTCGTAACGCGCTTAGGACCGGGACCGGCTCGCGACGTTCTGTCAGACCTGCTGAATGGCTCGCGATTTAACTACGTGTTGCTTGGCGCTCCGGGAAACGACGCCGTGCTCACTCGCGTGGTGCTGGTGCCGAAGGCGGGTGCGCCACAACAGCCCACTCCGGCGGTCGCAGCGAACCCGACGCCTGAGGAAAATCAGCCGCCAGCCGCCGAAGCCGAGAATACGCCGGCGCCTGAGCAGGAAGCAGCGTCGGACAGCACTGACTCGGAGGCGAACGACGACAGCGCCAATAATGGCGAGGATACCGGAGATCAAGCCGCAGAAGCAGAACAACAGGCGCCCGCAAATCCTGATCAGCCTGGAGTGAAGACGCCGCAACAGATGCTGCAAGAGATGCAGCAGCGCCAGCTTCAACTTCAGCAGCAGCAACAATCGGGGCAGCCCGTAACACCCGGTTCAGGAATGCCTCCACACCCGCCGCAGCAGCAACAACAACAACAATAGATCGTAAGAATTTGCGGCCGCACTGTTCTGCAGTGCGGCCGCTTTTAATTCAAGAGCAATTTGGAATGGCTATGGCTTGTTGCCAAGACCAGCTTCCGCGCGCTGCGTGACGTGTGCAGCCAGGGCTGCATCGCTTCCATGCACCATGGACTTCTGAAGCAGTTCCCAGTCCCGGGCGACCTCCGTCTCGGAGATAGTCTCAGATGGGCGATGGCGCAGCTCAAACTGCAAGCGCGCTTCGATCAACTGCCGCACGAGTTGCGGCGGGGCTTGGCCATTCAGAATAGTGTCGGCGGTGACGCCAAGCTGAACCTGTTTCTCGCCATCCTGCACCTCGATCACCGGGCGGCCCTTCGAATCCACGGCACTGTTCGAGTTCGCCTGGAGCCGCTCCCATGATCGGTCAATCTTCGGTCTTCGTTTCTCCGGGTAAGCACCCACCAGCACATGCTTCAGTTGCTCCCGGTACGCGCGGAGATCTTCCCTGTCCAGAGGCGCTTCAGGATCGCTGCCTACGACAAACACCATCGCGCCGCGCCCCGGTTCGAAATGTCCGGCGCCTGTCCCCACATAAACCGCTGCCACGCATCCCGCGAAAATCGGGCTTATAACGGCACTTGGAACGATGTATTTCTTGGCCTTGAAGAATGACTCCACCACGCCATGGACGGCCGTACTGCGCGGCATGCTTCCCGGTACTTGCGAAATCACGAGCCGCGAAAATTGCAGGTCGGGATGCCGCGCGCTGAACCTTGTCAGCAGCTTTGCCATCTGCTTGGGCGTCGTGATGCCGACATCCGCTACTACGCTGCGGTGTAGTGCTTTGGGGTAATAGAAATTGAGGACGTCTTTCGCAAAGTCCGCGCAATTCCGCGAAACGGTGTGGAAGTGAGACTCGTTGGGCGACGAATTCAACTTTCGAATGAGGGCGTCGTCCTGTTCCGCCGTAGTCTCGATGTCGAATCCATAGATGGTCCGGTCATATGACGATCCAATGAGCTCGTACCAATTCCCGCCTGGGGCTCCACCGCTCTCGGTATCGGGAGCGATATCCTCAAGATATTTACGGCGGTACCTGTCGCGAAGCAAAAATGTCATCTTCGCGTCGGAGAACAACGGCACATCTTCCGGACGGTCGACAGCATAGAGGTAAGGGATCAGCGGGATGGCAACCCAGTCGTATCCGGCAACGCCGTCGTACCGGCTCAGAACGATCCCGGTTTCTCCCGGCTCGCAACGACGCAGCTTCAACGGTGACTCTGCGCAAACCCGAGGCAGGTACACAGCGGCGTGTCCGGTTGCGGTAAAGAATCCGAGGTGCCCATAGGGCTCCTCGAGCAACAAGGTGACGGAGGCCTGCGAAAACGCCGAACAAAGGAGTGCGAAGAGGACGGTTATCCCCAACTTGCTCCAGATTGTTCGCGCAATGCTCTCTCTCATGGTTACCGCCGGCAAACTCTAACCTTTGGAGTTAGAACCCCTTAGGGCGATATTAGTTGCTGGAAATGGGGATCGCCAATTACCGAAGTTTCATTTGTTCCCGCTTCGGGACAGGCGAATACACAGCGAATGAAAGGTCTCGTTATTGTCCGCAAACTATTGAGGACTTAGTGGTCTTGGGAGTGGATCTGGGTAATCGCCCAGCGCGCCGACTCGGAGACGATTACGTCCTCGTCGGAGGCGAGCCTGTGGAGAACTGGCAGGAATTCTGCGGAACCGCTATTTCCCATCGCGATGACGGCATTTCTGCGCAATCCGCTCCTTTTTGTCCGCCGGATGGGCGATCCCCGGAATGATTCGCGAAACTGCTCCGCTGTTATTTCAGCAAGCCATTCAAGAGCTGGATTCACCAGACCGGGCCGTGGCTGAAACTCGTGCGCATCCGTTGCGGGAGCCTTGCGGTTCCATGGGCAAACGTCCTGGCAAATGTCGCAGCCAAAGACATGGCGCTCCATCGCCCCGCGGATTTCTTCAGGGATGCTTCCACGCTTCTCGATCGTCAGGTAAGAAATGCAGAGGTTGGAGTCCAGCTTGTAAGGCTCCAAGAGAGCATCAGTGGGACAAGCGTCGATGCACCGAGTGCAAGTGCCGCAACGGTCGGGCGCCGGCAGATCCGCGTGAAGTTCGAGAGATGTGAGGATCACACCAAGAAAGAGCCAGGAACCGACTTTCTGGTTGATGATGCAGGTATTCTTGCCGACCCAGCCAACTCCGGCGTACTTCGCGAAAACGCGCTCGACGATTGGCCCGGTATCTACGTAGCTGCGGGTGATCGTCTCCGTCGGCCCACCTGTGGCGTACTCGCAGATTTTGTCTTCGACCAGCTTCAGTCGACGGAGGACGGAATCGTGGTAGTCCTCGCGACTCCATGCATAACGCGAGATCCATCCTCGGCTGGGCTCATGACAAATGATCGAGTATGGATTCGCGGTGTTGTAATTGATCGCGCACACCACTACGCTGCGGGCCCACGGCGCTACACTTGAAAGCGAAGCGCGTTTTAGCTGCCCTCGCTCGTCACGCGCTTCCATGTACTTCATCTCGCCGGCATGACCGGCGGCAATCCACTCCGGGAAGTATTCGAGTTCGCGCGCGTCACTGGCAGGAGCGATCCCGCACAGGTCAAATCCGGCATTCGTAGCCGACTGTCCTATCAGTGTTTTGATGTCTGCGGTGCGGAACGACAAAACGATCGGGCCTCGTATGCAACAAGCCTGCACAATTCGGGCTGCAGCAGAGTCCAGTTTAGCTCGATCACCTCAGTCGCAGTGAACGAACTACTTCGGAGCTGCGGCCTTTGACGGAGTTTTTGCTTCGGCAGCAGCACGTTTTACGTGTTCGTTATATTGGGGGAGATTCGGATCGCCGCTTTTCGTTCCCATCTCAACCGCCTTGCGAAACTGCTGACTGGCGAGATCAAACTTGCCCGCAGCTTCATAGCCTTCACCGAGGCTGTCGTAGACATTGGCCGATTCGGGATAGAGCTGGACATTTCGCTGAAAGATAGCGATGGCGTCGTCGAATCTCTTCCTGCCCAGAAATCCGTAGCCCATATTGTTCAACACATTTTCGGGTATCGGGATCGTGTAGCCGTACCGTTGGGAAAGTTCGGCGTAGTGCTTCTCCACGCCCGAGAGTCCGCCGACAGGCGCGCCGTCATCCGGATCGCGCGGCATTTGCCAGTCAGCGAATATTGTCCTCAATCCTGCGTAGTGTGCTCGGAGCACGGTCGAACCGTGATCTTCATCGCGATAGCGCGCCGAGTCCCAGTGAAAGCCTTTGGGAGCGCGCTCGGTGAGCGCCTTCTGTAGCTGCTCAAAGCCATCACCCATCGGATTCGGCGTGTTCCCTTCGTTGCCCAAGGAAAAGAACAGGGTTTTGTTAAGCTCCGTTTGACCGGCGAAAAACTGTTGAGCCTGATGGAGAGTGTGCTGGTCGTCCCATTGGAGGCTGGGGCTCACGGCGATGTAGGCCTGAAACAGTTCGGGCCGGGTGATGAGTATGTGGATCGCGGTCAAACCGCCGAACGAATGTCCGGCGAAAATTCGGTAGTGGGAAGTGCGATAACGCTTCTCGATCTCCGGCATCAGTTCCTTTTGGATGAAATCGATGAAATGGTCTCCACCGCCGCTGGTTGGATTCGGATCCTTACCGTCGGCATCCTTCTGATTCCAGTGAGTAGGCGTCAGGTCGCGTGTGCGGTCGGTGTTCGCGATGCCTACCACAATCAGCGGCGGCATGCGATCATTTTGGACCAGGAAATCGATGGTACTGCCAATCTCGTTGATGTGACCGGGGCCGTCGGTGAGATAGAGCACAGAAAAAGCAGCCTTCCCGCGATCATACTCGTGAGGTGTGCGAACCCAGATAACCCGATCCTCGTTCAGAATGTTCGAGTGCACCGTCAGCTTTTGGGGAATCGGGGGAGCGAGGTCTTGGGCTAAAGTTGGAAAAGCCAGCGAGCTCAGAACAAGGAACAACAGGACGACACGGATAAAGACGTGCCTCATTTATGCCTCCGCGCTACACACTAGAGACGGTGCAATCATCCGGCGGTCACCGGACTAAGAACTTATATTTGAAATTGGAACGGGTACGACGCTAGACGCCGAGCTTTTTCACTTCCTCGTTGTAATACTTACGATACAGAATGTCCCATTCCTGGGAGCCTTCGAGGATGGTGCGCTTCTGGCTGTCGATTTTCTGGCGGGCGGCTACATCGATCCTCTCCTCCTGATTGAGAAGATCTTCGAGGATCTTGCGGGTTTCCTGGCGGATGGTGTTGGGATCTTCGATGAACTCAACTTCGTCCATCTGCTTCAGGACATCGGAAACGGCCCGGGCAAGCACGTTCACTTTGTCTCGGCTCAGCCTCACAGCACCGCCTTGTATTTGCGGACAAGTTCGCTCTTCACTTTGCGAAACATCTCCTGGTAGTTTGCGCCGGTGTTGCGCATTTCGTCGGAGTAGGCCTCAAGAATGACACGGACTTCGTCGTTGATACGATCTTCGAGCGAAAGTTCGTCCACCAGAGCGGCGTTAACACGCTCCGTTACCGCCGGGACCGTTGAGGTCTCGATAAATTTACCGGCAATCAGTTTCTTGGTGACTTCGCGGGCCAGGTAGCCCACATATTCTTTGGAAAAAAGCATGTATGGATAGAATTCCTGCGAGAAACTAAATCTCTTTGTGAACCGAAAAGTGTAACACACGCAGTTAGGACACGCAGCCCGGAGGCCTCAGCCGAAGCCCTCCTCCTTTCAGTTGCTATTGGGAACCTCGCTAAAGCCTGACGCGGCGGGAATTATGCCCTCTTGGGGGCTCGACTCGTGTGCGGCAGTTACGCCTTCACCGCGCAGGGGAATCGCGCAGCGTGTAAACGAACTGTGGGATCTCATGGCGCTCGCGCTCTGCCCTCTGTTCCGACTCCTTCACGCACTGGTCGTAGAGTCGTAGCTCTTCTTTCGATCTCGCAACGTCTCCGGCCTTTTTATAAAGCTGGGCCAGGCGGTAGTGCGCTTCCTCCATACGCGGATCATTTTCGATGGCACGCCGATAGTCTGCGATTGCCTCGACATCGTTGCCATCTTCGGAATGAAGAACGCCGAGTTCAAAGTGCGCGGGAGCGAATTTCAAATCAACTTGAATAGCCTTACGGAGAAGCGATTCGATCTGGGTAATCGGAACGTCCTCGACTCCGCGTTTCCGTGCCTTCGAAAGCGCAACGGCATAAAAGTAGTTGGCCTGGGAGCTCTCCGGCCGCAGAGATACAAATCGTCGAAGTTTCTGGACGACATCTTTCGAAGGTGCAGCCTCGGATCTTTGCATCTTTCCGAGAAACACATAAGGCGATGAATCCTGAGGATTCATGTCGGATGCCTGACAAACGGTTCGAACTGCCTCATCGTAAGAACCGCGCGCAAACCACGCCGCCCCCAGTCCAAGCAGCACGCGCACGGAATCTGGATGCGCACGGTGGGCTCGCGTAAAAACATCAATCGCAGGCTCGGGTGCGTGATGCAGCAAGAGTTCCGAACCCCAGTCGAACAGATACGCTTCGTTGGGATCCATCTCTGCGGCTTTTTGATATTGCCGAACTGCTTCGAGCGGATGCCCGGTCCTCTCCTGAACGTCGCCCAGCAGATGATGAAGTTCCGCCGTGTCCCGCGATGCAAGCAAGGATTCGGCGCCGCTACGGGCGCGCTCGAAATTCCCCGCCTTCGCATTGGCTAGCATCAGTTGATAGTTGACGTTGTAGTTGCCCGGTTTGGATCGTGATGCTCGCTCAAGGTATGGGATGGCCTCGCTTGCCCTGCCACTTTCAACCAGCAGTTTGCCGACGCGCTGGTTGATGTCGAAATTTGTCGGATTGCGATCAGCATTTTCCCGCGACGATTTTTCGGCTGCGATGTCGGACGGTGATCCAGTCTCAGGCCCCTTCCCGAGTGAGGCCGCGTCCTTGGCAAGACCCTCGCGGGTTTTCACCACGACGTTTGAGCCATGGCCTCCGAGATTGCTCGTGTCGGTAACGCCGGAAACAGTGAACTGAGGCTGATCAAAGAACTGCAGTTTGTCGCTCGCAGTCGATCCTTTGCCGGCACCTTTCGCTGAACCTAGCGTCAGTTCAATCGTCCTCTCTTTTTCCGCCGGAAGAGAGACGACCGTGACGGGGCTGGCCTCAAACCCGTCCTTTGCGGCGCTGACAGCGTACGCACCGGCGGGCAAGTCTGAAAACGCATACCGGCCGTCGCTCAAGCTCTGACCAGTGACGTTGTCGCCCCGTTGCTCGGATCTCGCTTGTACAGTCGCATTGGCGACTGCAACTCCCGCCGGATCGCGAACAATGCCTTGCAGTGAGAAAACTTTTCGAGGCTCTTGGCCGAATGCAGACAGCGTCAGGATCAGCCAGCACACAAGCAGAGAACGCCCACGGCCACCTGTGCACCTTTTCGCACCTTCATTGACTAGTCCCACAGATTGAAAGTTCATGGGGAAACTGACGAGCGCCTCAACGATGAAGTTTAGCGGTCAGCAGCAGGACTGGTCCAATTCAACATGCAAACTTTGAAATTGCTGGCACTATTGCCGCCATCGAAATAGAATGCAGTGCTTCGTACCCGAGCGTACACAATAAGATGAAAAGCCATGGTTTCGCGAAGTTCTTCCTGATCATTTTTCTCGCACTTCAGATAGCACTTGCATCCGCCGCGCAGGAGTCTTCCGGCAAACGCAAGATCATCATCGACCAGGATGCGGCCGGACCCGCGGGCACCGATCAGCAATCGATTCTGCTTCTCATCCAGTCTCCAAAATCGGAAGTGCTAGGTATTACGGTGGTGACCGGCGATGCGTGGCTCAAGGACGAAGTCGCGCACACCCTCCGGATGCTCGAACTGATTGCGCGCACCGACATCCCGGTCGTCGTCGGCGCCGAACTTCCGCTTGTACGTCGTAAAGAAGAAACAGAATTATGGGAGCAGCAGTTCGGCGTAGTTCCGTGGGTGGGTGCATGGACGCCGCGTCTCTATCACCCTCACGATCAACTCGGCGATATGCCGGAAGGCAAGCCCAAGACTAAACCGATCGACGAAGATGCCGCACACTTTCTGATCCGGATGGTGCACAAGTATCCGCATGAGGTCACGATCTACGGCGGCGGACCCTTTACAAATATTGCTCTGGCCATTGCGATCGATCCGGAATTCGCAGGTCTGGCAAAGGAATTGGTCTTCATGGGCGGAAGCCTGAATCCTGTGACCGACGATCCGGAATTCGTGAACACGCCGCGCCACGAATTTAATTTGTGGTTCGATCCGGAGGCAGCACATATTGTCCTGACAGCGCCCTGGAAGAAGATCGTTTGCACTACTGTGGACATTTCGGTAAAAACCCGTCTCACTCAAGACCTCATCGATCGAGTGAAGGCAGGAAACTCTCCGGCCGCCCGATACGTTGCGGAGTACGCACGATTACGCGGCAAGTACAACTACCTATGGGACGAGTTGGCCTCGCTTGCGTGGCTCGATCCGAGCATCATCACAGCGAAAGACACCAGATATCTGGACGTCGATCTAAATCGGGGCGCGGGGTATGGCGACACGTTGAGTTGGACGGAGGAGGATAAACCGAAGATTGTGGGCAAGGCCGCCGAGATCCAGGTCGATCTTGACACCAAGAAGTTCTACGACGAGTTCGTGGAGTTGCTGAAGGCGCCGACGCCGAAGCCATAATCAATTCATCTGCGCTCAGCGACAACACTCGCGATTCGATCGCCGCTATTGCAATTGTTCAAGCATCTGTTTGGCCAGTGGGTGATCGGGATGCTGCTTGATCAACTCATGCAAGAGGTCTCGCGCCTTGTCGCGGGCTCCATCTAGAACGTACACGCGCGCCAGGTTCAGGTACGCCTGGTCGAATGCGGGCGCTACACGAATACATCGTTCAAAACTCGCGACTGCCTCGTCGTGGCGCTGCGTCACCATATAGAGAACCCCCAGATTGTTCAATGCTTCTGGATAGTTCGGACGCGCCTTCAAAGCCAGTTGCAGATGTTTATAGGCCTTTTCCGGATCGTTTGTCTGCGCGAAAACCATGCCCAAAGAATAGTTGGCTTCAGGATCTTCGGGGGAGACTTCGACGGCAAGCGTCAGAGCTTTGCGAGCATCGTCCCAGCGCTTTTCCGAACGGTAGGCGTTTCCCAGATTGTTGAGAGAAAGCAAATGTCGCGGATTCAGTTGTAGCGCGTGCTGAAAGTACTCGATGGAATCCGCAACGTGGCCTTCGCGCGTTGCCAGAACGCCAAGGTTGTTCCAGGCATCGGTGATCGTGTCGGGATAGCTTGCCTCCAGCTTCACACAACGCTCGAACATGACGCGGGCTTCCGCATTCTTGTTCTGGTTAAGGTAGACGCTCCCAATCCCATAAAGCGCTTCAGCACTGTTCGGATCATCTTGCAACGCCTGCTGGAGAAAGACTGCGGCCTGATCGAGATAGCCGCGCTGAAAGAAATGAGATCCCAGCGACAAATAGTTTCTTCCGAAATCGAGCGACTTCGAACTCGAGAACGGCAGAGCTCGGGCAAGACGATCCGCATCCGTGCGTGGAATGCTGCGGAAATCTTTCGAGACGTGGTCGGCAATCGTGGGCCCCTGATACACCTTGACGATCTTGCCCCCACCATCAATCAGGAACGAGCTGGGGACGCCGAGATCGCGGTGCCGGTCAAAAAGTTGCCGATGAAGAAGGTTGTAGATCGCTGCAACGTCTTCTGATCCGCGAAGAAGAGGAAAGGGGAGCGCAGTGGTGCCGGCGGATTTTACGTTCGCAGGTTGCGCCGTCTGTTCGTCGGAAGAAGAAACGAAATCTTCAACGTTTACTGTTATCAGCTGCAAACCCTGGTTATTCCAGCCCCCATAATTCTTTCGGAATTGCTCGAGTTCTGTCTGGCTATGCTTTTCTGTCGGAGCGCAAAAGTTCAACAGAACGGGCATGCCTTGGAATTCGGCGAGACTTCGCCGCTTTCCGGACTGATCCGGCAAAGAAAAATCGGGCGCTAGGACCGGCGCCAGCAGCCAGGTTTGAACGCTGGCAGGTAGTTGCTCTCCGTCTAGCCGGGATGTCGACGGTGCGGGAACTGGCGCAGTCCGGTTTTTAAAGGGCTCGGCGCGATATTGCTCCACTCCTTCTTCCACCGAGATTCTCGAATTGATGGGCAGATCTTGAAGCTGTTGCACCGATCCGCTGGGCCAGTGAATCGACGCTCGTACCGACCCTTCCTGTTGCCCGAGCCCGAAGAAGACGTCCTTGCTGTGTTGGGACAGAAAGCCCGACCCAGCCTGCACATATCTCACCTGGCGACCTGCTTCACCTTCGATCGCCACCAAAGCTCCGATCGCATCGCGATTGCTCTTCGTCCCACGAAGGCGAAATGAAATTGACGGCGGCAGACTTCCGTTCGTGTTTTTGAGCACCTTCAGTTGGGGAGCATTGCGATTCTTCAGCGCCACTTCGAGGCGGCCATCATGATCGAAATCGGCCAGAGCGAATGCTCGTCCATCCTCAACAAAATCCAGACCAACGACGGCAGAAACTTCCGAGAACGTGCCGTCGCGGTTGTTCGCGTAAAACACATTTCTTTCGTAGCCGCTCCACGTCCCATCAGCACGAATCAGTTCGTTGATTGCGTTCCATGCTTGCTCGTAGTCGTGAGACGCCTCGGCCTGATCCGGAGACTGCGCCACGACCTGCCGCCAGAAAAAACTGTTGAGGTCATAGGGTGACGATCCGGAGACCATTCCATTCGTGACATACAGATCGGGATATCCGTCGTGATCGAAATCAAAGGCGTCGCTCGACCAGGCCCAACGGCCCATTCCAACGCCTGCAGCCTGAGTCTTGTCTTCGAACTTCTCCTTGCCGTTGCGGAAAAGCGAGTTTCCCATCGCGTGCTTTTGATACTGCGCACGAATCTGCGGAGAGGATGCCTGCTTGAAGTTATCTTGACGTGAGATCCGCAATCCGGTTGCGGTCCACATGTTTCCAACGTAGAGGTCGGGAGCGCCGTCGCGATCGTAGTCGAGCCAGGAAACACTCATGCCTGCACCGACATCTTCCACTCCTAACTCTGCGGCTACGTCGGTGAAGGTTCCGTCGCCATTGTTGCGATACAAATTCTTTCTGCCAAAGTCGTTGACTACGTACAGGTCCGCCCAACCGTCGTTGTTGTAGTCGTTCCAGCCGCAGCAAAAGCTGTACCGGGTGTTGTTTTTATTCAGCCCGCAGTCGGATGTGACGTCGCGAAACGATCCATCACGATTGTTGCGCAGCAGAAAATTCGGTGGGCCATTTTCGGCGTCGTGGTACGGCGAGGGATACCTGTACTGCCCTGTCCCTTGATAGTAGGAGTAGAGACAAAAATAGACGTCAAGCCAGCCGTCGCGATCGTAGTCAGCGACAGCCGCGCCGGTGAAAGTTCCCTGAGGCGGATTCGCAAACTGAAAGGCGTCAAGCTTTTGAAAAAACTTCCCTTTGCCGTCATTCAAAAATAGCAACGGACCGCTGTTTCGCACCAGGATGACATCCTGATGCCCGTCGTTGTTAAAGTCGGCAAACAGCGCGCATGCGGTGCTCTCAAGAATTCCGAGTCCGGAAGTTTCGGTGATATCTTCAAAAGTTCCGTCGCCGCGATTGCGGTAAAGCCGGTTCGGCAATCCCGCCGGCTGGCAAATGTAGAGATCATCGAAGCCGTCGTTGTCGATATCGGCCACGGACACACCGTTGTGCCCGTAGATATCAATCCCACAAGCGCCATCCAGCACCGTGCGCCAGTAATCGCTTCCATGCATTAACTGGGCGTCGTAAGAAGGATTGCTTCCCAACGCCGCGGCTGTCACATCTATATAGATCGGAGACGCAGATCGAGCCTGCGTTTCATCGAGAGACTTCCAGTTCGCAACCCGAAATTCGTCGGAAGATCCGAGCTTCCAATCTACTTGCCACTTGCCGACGCGTTGTTCGCGATAAAATCCTGAGCCGCTGCCCACGATTTCATATCGGATGTTGGTAGTCAGCCGTTTTGGCGATTCGGCCAACCGGGCTGCATCGATGCCGGTGATCTGGAATTCTGCGATTTCGATCTTCGAGAAGCCAATGAGCATTGACTTCCACTCCCGGACGAACTGGTCAGGCCTGAGGTCGTTTCTCTCGGAGAATGTATTCCGTCGAATCTCGAGTCCGCCGTCTTGCCGTATCAATCGTGAAGCCGATGGCGCCAGCGAGGCGCCCAAGAAATCCTGCGCCAAAGCGCTCGTCAACCACTGCCAGTCGCTCAACGAACGCAGTAAACTGGCGCTCCATTTCTTGAGTATCGTCCCGATCTTGTCCGCATAGACTTCACTTGGAAATCGGTCCAGCTCGGCCTGCACTTTCAGCAGGACCGCGTCGAGAGGCCGTTCCGTGCGATACCGCGGATGCAGATGAAATCGAACGTAATCCGAAGATTTCTCTGCCGTCTCGGAAGGGTGGGGGAAAGAAAAGTCGAAGTTCCACAAGCGCGTCGGTATCAGGGTAGCGCCTGCACCCTGGCAAAATTTGACGAGAAAGTCGCGACGGAGGAGGTCGATCGTCTCGAACGGCTTCCCTGCCCGGCTCAGAAGGTTGTACCCCGCAGCGTCACGTGAAGCGAAACTAACACTCGTATTTTGCACGGTCAAGGCGCGGTGTTACGCTCACGCCATGTGTTCGCCGCATCTTTTCAATACAATTTCCATCCGCGTCTTTCTCAGCCTGCTTGCCTTCGCTGCTTGCGCCCGTTCTCAGAATGCAGTTGATGTGAAGCCTTCCCCGCAACAAGTCGCATGGCAAGACCTCGAAATGGGCGCCATCATTCACTTCGGTCCCAACACCTTCCTCGATCAGGAGTGGGGAGACGGCAGCGCTGATCCGAAAGTATTCAATCCCGCTCAATTCGATCCGGAACAGTGGATGCGGGCTCTGTCGGCCGCAGGTTTCAGGTACGTGATCTTCGTCGCAAAGCATCACGACGGTTTCTGTCTGTGGCCCACATCACTGACTGCCTACAGCGTGAAGAGCAGCCCTTGGAAAGACGGGCAAGGCAACGCGGTGAAGCAAGTGGAAGAAGCGGCGCGGAAGTACGGGTTGAAGTTTGGAGTTTATCTTTCCCCGTGGGATCGTCACGAACCTCGGTACAGCAATTCTGCGGATTACGATAAATACTACTCGGCCGAGCTCGACGAACTGGTTCAGGGATACGGTCCGCTCGAAGAATTCTGGCTCGACGGAGCGGGCAGCGCCGGTCACGTCTACGACTTTCCTCACTATATCGAGGAGCTGCGCACCTATCAGCCGAATGCGCTGGTCTTCGCCGATGTTGCCCTCTTCGAATACGGCGACATTCGCTGGGTGGGAAACGAAGATGGAGCGATACCCTACGAAAACTGGAATGTGATCGACCGCCACGGCTATCTTCGTTGGCGTCCCGTCGAGGCCGATACGCCTCTCCACAAGCAGCATTGGTTCTGGCATCCCAACGATGAAGCCAGCCTCAAGACTGTGCAGGAACTTGTTTCAACGTATGAACAGACGGTTGGTCGCGGCGGGCAGCTTGTTCTCGGGATCGCTCCGGATCGTCGCGGCCTTTTGCCCGACGCAGACGTGCAAAGGCTAAAAGAATTTGGACAGGCAATTTCGCGTCAGTTCGGGTCAAATCTTGTCGCAAAGCACATCAAAGGAAACACTAACAACGAACTCGCTCTTGACGGCAATCAGGATACGTTCTGGTCCGCGCCCGCGGGATCTCATCATGCGGTTCTGGAAGTCGCATTCGACAAGCCCATAACGTTCGATCGCGTGCTCACCATGGAATGGTTGAACGACGGGCAACACGTTCAAAAGTACGCCATCGAGATCTTTCGCGACGGCAAGTGGATCGAAATCGCATGTGGACAAGCGATCGGGCACAAGCGCATCGATCGATTTCAGCCCGTCTCAGCGTCCCGCGTGCGCCTGAATATCCTTTCTTCGGCAAGTGAAGCACACATCCGCGAATTTCAGTTATTTCCTTCGAAACAGGATTCGCCTTGACTTCTTCTCTTGAGAAATAGGCAAAGGCCGGAGCTACACCCGTTGCACTTTGATCCCGCGCTCGAGGAAAGGCGCGATGGCTTTGTCAGTCGCGTTCGTGTCGGTGATGAGCATGTGCACACCTGAAATTGGGCAGATAAGCGCGGGCGTGACGATTCCAATCTTCGTTGAGTCAGCAACCACGACGGCCTGTTTCGACTGCTGAATCATGGTACGGAACGTGAGGCCTTCTTCGGGCTCTATCACGGTGATTCCTCGAGCCACGTCGATCCCGCAAACGCTGACGAAGACGCGGTCCATGTAAACGTCGTTCATCGAGGTGATCGCTGCGTGACCTACGAGCGAGAATGATCCTGCCCACTGCACAAAGCCTCCGGTAACGAATGTCTTCAGGCCGGGGCAATTGCTCAACTCCATCGCGATATTGATCGCGTTCGTGATCACGCGAATGTTGTGCCGGTTCCTCAGGTTGCGTGCGACATGGGTCACGGTGGTTCCGGCAGTGAAGCCCACCGTTTCATTCTCCTGGATCAATTCCGCAGCAGCCAGTCCGATGCGGCGCTTCTCGGCGGTGCGGTGCTGCTCACGGTTTTGGAACAGCGAATCGTATCGGAAGGGTTCATAGAGCAGTGGCTCGACCAGTGTCACGCCTCCGTGTGTCCGGCGAACCAATCCTTTGGCCTCGAGTTTTGCGAGATCGCGGCGAACGCTCGCAGCCGACGCACCTAGACGAGACAACAGTGCGTCGAGGGTGAGGCTGCCTTCCTGGCGCAATTCCCGCAAGATCTGATCGGCCCGATTTGTAGCCTTCATCACATCTGACCCATGGCGTGCAAACCTGCTTATAGCAGAAAGGCTCGGTAACTTGTACTGCGCGGATCTGGTCGCCTTGACGGCTGAGATTTGTAAAGAAGCGTCAACGCGCCATTCCGTTGATTGTATTCGGCATATTCAATCAGAATTTCTTGACAACGGTCTAAAACCAGTGCGATAAGGTTGGACAACCGGACCAACGAACAGTTTCTGCCACGTCGTATCGGACTGCCTGAGGAGTGTCTATGAATTGCCCTACGCCTACCCCGCGACAAGCGCTATTTGCCGTAATCACCGTCTCCTCGTTCCTCGTCTGTTCCATGTTCGGACAGAGCACGAACCGTGATGTTGGCACTTCATTCGAGGTCACAGCGGACCAGAGAGTTCCGCGTCCCTCCGGACAACCGTGCGTCGTCCCGCTGTTCATGAATTTTCAATTCGCGCATTTTTCCGACACGGCGCAAACATTCCAGTTCACTCCACCTTCGAGCTGTCCGGGGCCATGGAAGAAGGTCACGTTCCAGGTCGACTTCAGCGAAAACGGTGGCGTGCAATTCGACCGAACGGCCAGCATTTTCCTCGGTAACACCAACATTTATTTTGGGACGACTCCCGAGCCTTTGCCCGTCGCGACGAACACGTGGCATGTCGAACGCGACGTCACAGACTATTCCGCTCTTCTCGCTACGCCTCAAACCGGAACCATGGTTCTGGCGAACTGCACCACAGACTGCGCTCCTCCGTTTAACACGCTGAATGGAGTCTTTACCGTAAAGGCGAATCTGCAGTTCTATCCCGCCGATCCGAGCAATGCCTCGACCGGCGTCGCAGACATGATCCTTCCGCTCGAGCAAATCAACGACACCGGTGGCGTGAACCTCCCGGCGTTGCTCTTCTCCCCCACCGATCAGCTTTCCACCACTTTCACGCTCCCGAAGAACGTCGAGCGCGCGTATCTCGATGTGATCTCGCAGAGTCAGTCGACAGATGAGCAATGGTATGGCTGCTTCCCCAATGATCTGAGCGGTATCAACGAAGTCTACGGATGCGGCAATACGGACTTTCGCGAAACCGAAGTGACGATCGACGGCCAGCCCGCTGGAATTGCACCTGTTTCGCCGTGGGTCTACACCGGATTTCTTCCCGACCAGTGGGTGCCGAGTCCTGGTGTTCAAACCCTCGACTTTGTACCTTATCGCGTGAACCTGACCCCATTTGCCGGGCTGCTTAGCGACGGCAATCCTCACACAGTCGCGCTGAGCGTGTTCAACGACGACAGCTATTTTCAAGAAACGGCATCGCTCCTGCTCTCCCTGGACAAAGGATCGTCACAAGTCACTGGAGCCGTGCTGAAAAATACTCTCGCCCAACCCTCTCCGGTTATTACTGAGAACCTTCATGGAACCTCGACCGTGAAGGGCATCATCGGAGTGAAATCTGATCGCACCTTCACCATAGCCGGGTTTGTGAATACCTCTCACGGCAAGGTTTCCACTTCTATCGAGCAGCATCAGGATTTTGAAAGCACGCAAACGATCAACTTCGACGTCGTGAACTTCACGGTGCTGGACCAAAAGACGTCGGTGAAGAACAAGGTATCGTCGGTGACCACTGTTTCCAGCCATGGCGGCTCTGTAGTCACCCACGACGATTTCAGTTTCCCGATCGACGTCGATTTCGTTCTTCCCGTCAGCAGTTCGGAGTTCGGATTTACCGTCGTCACCGTACAAAAATACGAGACCAACCACCAGACCTGGCACGATGGCGACCTGCTCCGATTCGAGACGATCAGCAATTCGGCCAAGGCAAGCGACATTAGCCCTGCAACGAGTTCCCAGGAGTACAGGAAGTTCAACTCCGAGGGCAATTTTTACGATTGCCAGATCGCATCCCAGGACAACATCCTGACCAGTGTCAGCCCTGGATGTGGTTCTCCCGCGCCTTGAGCACATGAGTGCAGGCGATCCTCAAGGTCTCTCGAATGCGATCTGGCCACCTCGCTTTAGGTCAAAATAACGAACAGTTGTTGACATAATGTTCAATAAAATGATCGTTTTGATGTAAAACAATCACTTTATTCTTGACAGTCGTTAAAGAATCCACTTAGCGTGACATCTTACCTCCGCATATGACTTGGGGATTGAGCTGCACTTTGGAGAAATTATGAAAAGAAGGTCGCTGTATTGCATCGCTTCTGCTTTGCCTATCGCTCTTGCTTTGCCTCTCGTCCGCTTGGGGACAGACGGTCACTGGCTCTATTACAGGTCAGGTCACGGATCCGAGCGGAGCTGTCTTGGTGGGAGCGAGCGTGACTGCAGAAAATGTGGCCACCGCCGTCAAGACCACCGCTCAAACCAATGGTTCGGGCGTGTACAACATCAGATTTCTCCCGGTCGGCACCTACAAGCTGACGATCGAGGCCACCGGATTCAATCCCTCGTCAGTCCCTCCCTTCGCCCTAGAGATCAATCAGACGGCAAAAATCGACAGCGTTCTGAAAATCGGATCATCGACCACGGTCGTGGTGCAAGAGGACGTACACCCGATTCTGGATACAACCGACTCCACGCTGGGCAATACGATCTCCGCAAACGAGATTGCAGCAATCCCGTTGAACGGCCGCAATTTCTCTTCTCTCACTTTGTTTCAGCCTGGCGCTGTCGATACGGATCCCCAGGGCCTGACGGGCAACAACGCGATCGAACGCGAGACCTACAACAATGGGACCGCGTCGATTAATGGGAATCGAGCCCAAGCCAACTACTACACGCTCGAAGGCGCTGACCTTAACGAACCGCAAAACAACCTGATTGCCTACAACCCGGCGCCCGACGCCATCGACGAAGTCCGTGTTATCTCGGCGAACGCTCCTGCTACTTATGGAAATGCCAACGGCGGCGCAATCATCACCATATTGAAATCGGGGAGCAACGCGTTCCATGGCTCCGCTTACGGCTTGTTTGAGAACAACAATCTCGACGCCAATACCTGGGCCAACGACCACAATTTCCCAATTATTCCCAAGAACCACTACACGCAATCGATTTTCGGAGGAACCATAGGCGGCCCGATCCTCAAGAATCGCCTCTTCTTTTTCGTCGACTACGAAGGCGTGCGCAAGCATCAGGGCGGAACCTCGTCCGCCAGCGTTCTGACGGAGGCAATGCGCAATGGAGACTTCTCCGCGCTTCTGGCGCAAGGCGCCGACAGCATTCAGCTTTACGACACGCAAAACGGCTTCGCGCCGTATGCAGGTAATACCGGCCTGCCAGTCGTCAATCCGGTCGCGCAGTTTCTCTTCGCCCACCCCGAGTTGTATCCGTTGCCGAACGCTACTCCGACGGATGGATTGATTCAGAACAACTTTCAAGGCGGCACGACGAGCTTCGTCAGAAATAATCAAGAAGATGTCAAAATCGATTTCACTCCCGGCAGCGCAAACAAGTTCAATGGTTTTTATTCGCAAGGAACCGGACGCGACGGCTCTACTGCGCTGATGCCAGTATTGTTCCCTTCTCAGAACGTCTATCCCACGCATGTTGGCGGAGGGAGTTGGGTACACACGTTTTCTTCCACCATCGTGAATGAAGCGCGTTTCGGATTTACTCGCGTGCGATGGGATAACAGCATCCCCACCGATCCCTCAGGACAGTTCGGTCTTACTGGAAACCAGAAGGTCGGTATTCCGTTCGTGGGGAATCAGCTTTATCCCGGATTTTCGGGACAGAGCATCTCCAACAACGCCACCTACATCGGCACGAGCGCGAACACTCAGATTCTTCGCGATAATACTTTCAACTACTACGACAACCTGACATGGCAGCGTGGACGGCACTTCTTCTCCATTGGAGGTCAGGCGACCCGCTATCAGCAGAACTATCTGAATGCATCCAACTTTGGGTTTCTGGGAACGTTCCAGTACAACGGCGTTTTCTCGGGATTAAACGGTGTGGGTTATGGTCCGGCCGATTTCGTTCTGGACCGCTCGTCCAACAATCAAATCGGATCCACCATCGGACTCGTCGGCAATCGCCAGTGGCGCGTCGCGGGATACATCCAGGATGACTTCAAAGCAACTTCGAGACTGACTCTTAATCTGGGCTTGCGCTACGAATACGACCAGCCGTGGTATGAAGTGCAGAACCGCACCGCAAATGTTCTGCCCGACGGAACTGTGGAGTACGCAGGTCACGTTCCGGCGGGAGCCGTCGCAGGAGCAGTGGTCTGTCCGACCCGCGCCTGCTACAACGCAAACTATAAACAGATCATGCCACGATTCGGATTCGCGTTCCAGGCAAGTCAGAAACTCGTGGTTCGCGGCGGATACGGAGCAACCAGCTTCTTCGAAGGGAATGCTTTCAACCAGCGTTTGACCTCCAGCCCCCCGTTCGCTCTGGGTAGCAACGTCACAGCGACCGTGCCCACCGGCGCGAATCCCGGCAACCCGTTCTCAGTTGAACAGGGCTTCGCCCAGCAGTTCACGCCGACCACGACTTACTCGACCTGGCCTGTCAATATGCAGCCGGCCTTCGTCAACGAGTTCAACCTCACAGTCGAGTACGCCATCACTCCTCAGCTGTCGTTGAGCGCTGGATATCTCGGCGAAGTGGGCGATCATCTTGCCGACTACCGCAACGGAAACCAGCTCACGCTGGCCCAGTCAACCGCGATTGCGCAGGGTGGAACGGCGACGGCTCCCTTCGCCTCGCTTGTTGGACAGGACGGGGTTCTGCTGATCACCGAATCCGAAGCCCTGATGAACTACAACGCCGGCCAAGTGACCTTGCGCCAGCGTACTCATCACGGCCTGGAGTACACGCTCAACTACGCTTACGCGAAGTCGATGACCAACTCGTCGGGAAACTACGGCACGCCTAACATCAGCGGTTCCGACGGCGCTTACCAGGATGGATACAACAGCCACGCGGACTACGGCCCGTCTGGCATGGACATTCGTCATAGCCTCAGCTTCGTAGGTGTCTACGAACTTCCCTTCGGCCGTGGCCGGCGTTTCGGAAGCGGTGCGAACGGATTCCTCGACTCCGTTCTCGGAGGATGGAAGCTCTCAGCCTCCGCCTTCCTGTACTCAGGCTTCCCGATCACCATCAACGCTCCTGCCGTGAGCAACACTAATTCCTACGGTCAAGCCCGATCGAACCATTATCGGAACATGACAATCCGCAACCAGACCATCAACAACTGGTGGGGAACCGATCCTTCCGCGCAGCCGTGTACGGGGCCCGATAATGGCGTCTGCGCCTATGGCGTTGCGGGCAGCGATGGCCTACCCGCCTTCGGAAGCGCGGCGATCAACACCGAGCGCGCTCCGGGATACCGTCAGGTGGACACTTCCCTGTTCAAGGATTTCCACGTATGGCGCGAGCATGTGGTCGGATTCCGCGCGGACGTCTTCAACATCTTCAACATCGCCAGCTACGGCAACCCCGACAATAACGTTCAGGATTCGAACTTCGGGCAGATCAGCAGCGTGCGCTCTCCCCCACGCCAGATTCAGCTCAGCCTGCACTACGCGTTCTAGTCGCTCTCGCACGAGGGGCGTGCCGATTTTTCGGCACGCTCGTAATTCACAGAGAATGGCAAAGGACTGTGTCTATCTTTCGCCCGATGTGACTTAAAGCACGATTGAAAAAGCTCGGCTGTGCTACTCTTGCGGGCTTCGTAATCGGGACCATGACTGAACAGGTATTAATCGAAGTCTGTGTAGACTCCGTTTCCTCGGCCATAGCAGCGGAGCGTGGGGGCGCCCAGCGTGTGGAGTTGTGCAGCGATTTGTACGAAGGCGGCGTTACTCCCAGTGTTGGATTGATCGAAGCCGTGCGGTCAAAAATCTCCATAGGGCTACACCCGATCATTCGTCCTCGCCCCGGCGACTTCTGCTACTCCGATGACGAGATCGACATAATCCGCCGCGACATTGCGATTGCGAAGGAGGCCAACGCCGACGGAGTCGTTCTTGGCCTGCTCCAGCCCGACGGCAACATCGACATCGAACGAACTCGCTCTTTAGTCGATCTGGCTCGGCCTCTTTCTGTAACGTTTCATCGTGCTTTTGACATGGCGGCGAATCTTGATCAGGCGCTGGAAGACGTTTGCGCCACCGGTGCGGATCGTCTTCTCACTTCGGGTGGAGAACAGGATTGCTCACAAGGAGCCGACTCCATTGCGCGTCTCATGAAAGCCGCGAAAGGACGAATCGTCATCATGGCTGGTGGCGGTATTGGACAAAGCAACGCCACGAGCATTGTTGAACGCACGGGTGTAACGGAAATTCACGTCGGACTTGCCAGCACCACCTCCAGCCCGATGCTTTACCGCAACCCGCGCGTGACGCTTGGCAAAACGCATGGCCGCGAATATCAGCGCACTCATGTTCTGGAAGAAAATGTTCGCAAGCTGAGCCGTGCTATCTCATTGACTCAGGTGAAGGCACGCTAAGGATCGAAAGAACCCTGACCGTTACGGCGTCGTAACTCCCGTCGCTGTTTTCCTTTTCGCCACGAATATGGCAGGCGCGTGTGTGGCGTCGTACCTCTGCACCGGGTCGGGGCAGATTCCGCAAACGATATCCGGCGCCTTCAGATTCACCGGAGTCCACTGATAGTGCCCCAGTTCGCGCTCGAAGGCAGGCCAGTGAACGAAGTCTACCGACTTCCGCAGAACGATGAAATCTGGCGGCCGCCTGGAGTCGTCCTCGACGCGGAACGCACCAATTCCACCGCGAACAGGGTTTGGAAGATAAAACATGAGCGGCACATCCTCGTAGTTGATTAGGATCTCGTCACTCGGAGCGGCATTTTGCTTGAGCCACTCGATTACGACCCTATTGGGATCAGGCTCGTTTCCAAAGACGCTCGTGGCAAGAGTCGTCAATTCAGGCCGGACAATGCTTTCATGCCGCAGGCTCGCGGGATGCAACACGCGCAAAGGCAGTCCCAGCCAAGGCGTGACGACAAATATCGCAGCGCCAATCCACATGAAATTGCGGCCTAGAGAATCGCCCACCCGAACCAATACCCACGCCACGATCAAGCATCCCACCGGGGCCAGGATGATCGTATAGCGCAGGAATGCCGCGGGAGCGACCGCCGGAATCCATAGAAAAAACACGCCGATGATCGCACACGAGACGCCGATCAGCCTCGACTCGGATGCATCCACTGTTTTTCGGCGCAAGTACCAGATGCACGCCGCGATTCCGAGCACGACCAGCGGCACGACGTATTCGTTAACGTCAAAAATATTTCTCTCAAAGCGTTCCGCCCAGGTTCCGGCCTGAATCGAGCGCCGCCCCCACAATTCGTAGTAGTACACAAAAGGAGCAATCGTTGCCGAGAGGCTGGCCCCGACTGCGAGAGGCTTCCAGACCTTCTGCCGTTGAGCGATCAATGCATCCAGGAACAGAACGCCGAAGACGGGCCAAACTGTCCCGTAATCCGCCTGAAACCAGCACCACGCAGCAAGCACGAATGCGATGGCACCCCACCGCGCGCTCCTCTGCCATCGCGCATAGCCGGACATCGTTAGAACCAGGAACAGACTGGAAAGCGAGTAGTACCGGCATTGCCGGCTGTGCAAGATCCAGTAGCCATTCGAAAGAAGAAACAGTGACGCAAGCACTGCGAGCTTAGGATCCTGCAAGTTCGCCAGCACGAACCGGTAAAACAAAACAACCGTAGCGACTCCAGCCAGCGCGAACAGAAGCCGCGCGCCAAGCGTTGTGGCGCCGAACAATTTCAAGCCGAGTGCAGCAACCAGAAACTGTCCCCAAGGGTGCCACTTCCACGTTGTGTCGGGCTTGTAGTCCCCGCGGCGGACGTAGTAGTCGATGTCAGCCTGAGCGTTCTGGGATCTCTGCTCGGCGCTCTTGGCATCCTCAGCAGCAAAGTAGTCGATGGTGACGAGATTCACTCCGTCGTAGGCGAGAGGACGTCCGAATCGCAGCATTCGCTGCGCCAACACCGCGGTCGCCGCTTCATCCTGCCAAAGGTAGGTCGTCCCGAGTCCCCATAAAAGCAGGATGGCCGCCACACAGGCAAGACATGCGGGCGCCACAATTGAAGACCAAGTCGACTTGGAATTATTCATTCGCTCCGGCCACGCAAGATCATAATAAGGACGCGGGACTGAAAGCGAATCCGTTTTCCCGAATTCTCTATCGCATAAGCCCACTGGCTATCGTTTGCTTCCGGTGTCCGTCTATCGCCCGTGCTGGTGAACAAAGTCATGAATTTCCGTCGCCGCCATATCCTCCTTATCGCTGCACTCGCTGCAACAACTCTGGGACAAGATAGAAACTCTTCTCATGAGCACCAGATTGGCCCGATGGTTTCGATCCACGGCGGAACAATCCAGATGGGGATCGATGCCAGCGAGATTCCGCATTTCCAAAAGCTATTCGATATCGACGCCCCACAGCTATTCCAGGACGAAGTGCCCAAGCATCGCGTCACCGTTGAGGATTTTCACATCGACAAATATCTGGTCACGAATCGGCAATTTCAGCTGTTCACCGATGTGGAGTCTCAATGGCGCCGGGGGAACGTTCCAGCCGGGCTCGACAACGGGAATTACCTACGTCAATTTTCCGATCCTGACACGTTCAAGCTTCGGCCCAACGATCCAGTGGTAAATGTGAACTGGTACTCCGCTGTGGCCTACTGCAAATGGGTCGGCAAGCGCCTTCCCACGGAAGCCGAATGGGAGTACGCAGCTCGCGGTGGCCTAGGCGGTCCCTATCCGTGGGGCCAGAGTCCTGCCGACAAGACGCGCGCCAACTTTTCCGGAGCTGGACTTGGCCACACATCGCCAGTGGGAACATATCCCGCGAATGCATATGGCTTGTTCGATATGGCCGGGAATGTCTGGCAGTATCTCGCGGACGAATGGAATCCCTATTCCGCCACTCCGCAAAGCGATCCCGTCTCTGGAGGAAACCGTTTCACTGACGGGACCTCGTTTCTGAAAATAAAGACTCGGCGCGTCATTCGGGGAGGCAGCTTCGACGGTGCTCCCGTGAACCTGTGGGTCGAATACCGAGACAGCCATCCCCCAAACGGCTCTCGCGAATTCGTCGGATTTCGTTGCGCGAAGTAGAAGCTCCGAAAAGAATTCCGTCTAGCTCACCCAGAATCTCACGCTCTCAGACGATAAAATTAACGCACTATGTCAAAGCTTCGAGTTCGCTGTTTTGGAATGTCGATAGATGGGTTTGGTGCGGGGCCTGACCAGAGCACTAAGAACCCTCTAGGCGTCGGCGGTCCGCCACTCCACGAATGGATGTTCGAAACGCGTAGCGGTAGACAGATGATCAAAAAGGAAGGCGGAGAAACCGGCGTCGACGACGACTTCATTGCGCGCTCTTTTGACAACCTTGGCGCATGGATCCTCGGTCGAAATATGTTCGGTCCGGTTCGGGGACCATGGCCAGACGACAAGTGGAAAGGATGGTGGGGCGACAATCCGCCTTATCACGTGCCCGTCTTCGTGCTCACTCACCATCCACGCGAGCCTCTTTCGATGAAAGGCGACACCATCTTTCACTTCGTTACCGGAGGCATTCAAGAAGCCTTGGAACGAGCTCGCGATGCCGCCAAAGGAAAAGACATTCGTCTCGGCGGAGGCGTAGCAACGATTCGGCAATACCTTCTTGCGAAGCTCATCGATGAAATGCATCTCGCGTATTCTCCTCATCTGCTGGGATCGGGCGAGAACCTGCTGGCAAACATCGATCTCCCTGGACTCGGATACCGGGTTACTGAGCACGTCACCACTCCAAGATGTATGCATGTCGTCATTGCGAAGGGATAAGCAGCAGATGATCTGTAAATTTTCAATGCGATGGAAGACCGCAGTGCTGGCACTCGCTTCTGGCATTTCCCTGCTGACCGCACCAGCCGCGGACGCTTGGCAGCAGGATCAGCACAAAGACAGCATGCCCGGCATGGACATGAGTGGCACCACCGATATGGCCGACATGGGCCCGAGCATGGCAGCCATGGCGGGACATATGTACATCACTCCGGTGCGGCCCGTACAGCCGGGAGATGAGGAGAAGGCAAAGGCTGTGGTGGCAACCGTGAAGGCCACGATTGAGAAATATAAGGATTACCGCAAGGCTGTGGCGGACGGATACGCCATTGCAAATCCTAAGCTGAAACAGCCTCAGTACCACTTCATCAGCCAGGCCAACACTCACGAGGCGGACTTGCGCTTCGATCCCGCCAAGCCTACAGCCCTGCTCTATCGCCGCACACCCATGCTGGAGTACAAACTAGAAGGTGTGATGTTCACGACGAGTCCCGACGCGACCGAGGACGAGCTAAACCAGCGTGTCCCGTTGAGCTTTGCTCGCTGGCACAGGCACGTAAACTTTTGCGAGGCCCCGGAAAGTCAAGCAAAGGATTATCAGTCCGCTCATCCTAAGTTCGGCATGTTTGGGTCGATCCATACGAAAGAAGCCTGCGAAGCGGAAAAGGGCAAATTCCACGCTCACGTCTTCACATGGATGCTCCACATCTTTCCCTACGAAGACAATTTCAAAGACGTCTTCTCTTTGAACGACGACATCCCTCACGTGCACTGAGGCGTTGCGCCCGAGCAGGCCCTCGATGTGCGCCCGAAATCCTTCGCGTTAACGGCGCTATTCCAATCTCAATGCCTGCATGGGATTGAGTCGTGAAGCTTGCCACGCTGGCAGCGCGCAAGCGCTCGCTGCCACTAGAAGCAACGCCGCCGCTACCAGACTGAGCACGGTAGGATCGAGTGGCCGGGTTCCAAATAACATCGAAGCGATCAACCTCGTTATAGCTGCGCACGCGGCCAGACCCACCCCCAGCCCGATAAGAGCGGGACGTAATCCGTCTCCGAGCATCTGCCGCAGCACCTGATCGCGTTGAGCACCCAAGGCCATGCGGATACCGATTTCTGAGGATCGTTGCGCGACCATATATGACAGCACTCCGAATAGTCCCACCGCAGCGAGAAGCAACGATAGAACCGCAAAGGCCATTACCAGCGTCGCGCTGAAGCTCGTCGTTGCGGCGGACTGGCCAACGATTGCGTCCATAGTCATCACCTCAGAGACTGGCAGCGAGGCATCTAGGTTTGCGATTGTCTTTTGCACCGGCAGTGACAATGACAGGGGATCGGTGGAGGACCGGACCACCAAGGTGTAGTCCCGGTCTAGAGGCCCGGCAAAAACCGGGAAATACATCGTTGCCTTGGAAGGCAGTCCGGCCTGGTAGAGCGTGTCTCCCGCGACACCGATGATTTCATAGTTTTTCGCTTCCCCATTCCACGGCACATGGATGTGCTGGCCGAGAGGATTTTCGCCGTGGAAATACTCTTGCTCTAGTTGCTGGCTGATGATGACGTAGTCCGAGCGCTGTAACCTGTCGGCAGGCGTGAAGACTCGTCCGCTCAACAGTGGAATCTGTAACGCATTGAAGTATTCGGGATCGGCCATCCGATAATTGGCATCCGGCATTTCCTCCCCAGAAGCTACCGGCGGATGCTCAGGAACAGTAAAAACGTAGTCGCCTCCATATCCCGCTCCTGGGACCACCGATCCGAGCCCAACTCCTACCACACCCGGCAAGTGATGCAAGCGCTCCAGAAGGTTTTCGTTGAACGCGACCACCTTCTCGGGTGTGTCATATTGCTGTTTCGGCAGAGCATAATGCATTGTCAGAACGTTTTTTGTTGTGGCGCCCAGATCACTGGTTCGAAGACTGATAAAACTCTTGAACAGCAGGCCCGCTGAGACTAGTAAGACCACCGTGACTGCGATCTCTATTGTCAAAAGCGTCTTGCGAAGAGTAGTTCGCGACAGACTGCCCTTGTTCGAGCGGGAAGAGTCTTGCAACACCGCAAACGCAGCCTTGCGCGTAGATGAAACCGCCGGCACGAGTCCTGCCAGCAAAGCAGCGATGAAGACCAAGGCGCACGCAAAAGTCAGGACTAGTCCGTCAGCGTGAATCGCTTCGACTCGGGGTAAGTCGCGCCACGCGCTCACCAGCCAGGTGGTCGCGGCGAGCGACATCAGAACACCAACTACTCCTCCGACCGCACAGATCAGGAAGCTTTCGACCATCTGCTGTCGAATCAGCGTAAATCGATCGGCGCCTAGTGCTCCTCGAATAGCTACTTCTTTTTGTCGTGCCGCGCCCCTCGCCACCAGTAGGTTTGCGACGTTAAGGCACCCAATCAGCAACATGCATCCGACCGCAGCCAGCAGCACCAGCAAAGGCGTCTTCACGTCCTGCGCCAGATCGTCAATGATCGAGCGCGACGCCGCACCTTCAGCGACAGGCTCGCTCAAGTGTTGCGTATGGATGTGATATTGAATCGCTTGAATCTCACTCATCGCGCTTTGCAGTGTGACTTGCGGCTTCAGGCGTGCCACCACGTAAGTCTGGTGAAAATCATGGTGCGACAGCTGCTCCGCGGTCGCAACCGACTTGTACGGAACCCACACTTGTACTCGCTCATCCGGATAGGAGAACCACTGCGGCAGGACACCGACGATCGAGTACGCATTCGCATCCAGCCGAATTTGCTTTCCGATCAAAGTCGGATCGCCGCCGAATCGCCGTTGGAACAGGTTCCACGAAATCATCGCAACCCGGCTGGTTCCGGGCTGGTCCTCGGCTTCAAGGAACGTTCGGCCGAGCGCCGGACGAACTCCTAGTACGGAGAAGAAATTCCATGTGCCAGCGACCGCGCGCACGACCTCCGGCAACTCGGCATGATCGCCGCTCAAGTTGAATTGGGTCCTGCGCCACGCTCCCATATCCTCGAATCCGTGCGAGTTCGACCGCCAGTCTGCATAGTCGGCAGGCGAAACCACGTTATATTGGGCGCCAAAACCAGAGCGCTGGAATCGCTCGTAGACCATCACCAGGCGATCCGGATCTTTGAACGGCAACGGTCTCAGCAGAACAGCCCGCGCGATCGTGAACAGTGATGTCGTCGCGCCCAGGCACAACGCCATCACCAGCACAGCAATCAGCGTGAATCCCGGCTGTCGGAGCAAAGTTCTCGCGGTGTGTCTCAAATCGCGCCACAGATTTTCGATCGCGGTTACCGTGTTTTGCCGCCAGAGATTTTCCCGCACCACCTGCGGGTTCCCAAATTTGAGGATCGCATGGCGCCGCGCCTCCTCAGCATTCATCCCGCGCGCAGCGTTCTCCTCCGCCTCTGCGGCCAGGTGAAGTTCGATCTCCTCGGCTAAGTCGGCATCGTTTCGCTCTCGTTCAAGAAATCTGCGCCAACTCATTCGTCACCGCCTTCTGCAGCAACGCTTTCGCTCATCACCAGACCGATCGCCCGCGCCATCTGGCGCCAGCGACTAGTTTGAAGCGTCAACTGCTTCTTGCCCGCCGCAGTGAGACGGTAAAACTTTGCCTTGCGGTTGTTCTCGCTCGCTCCCCAGTATGCTGATACCCAGCCTCGATCTTCCAGGCGGTGAAGCGCCGGATAGAGCGATCCCTGCTCCACATCCAACACATCCTCAGATGTGCGTTCGATGACCTTCGCGATGGTGTGGCCGTGAGCGTCTCCGCTCGCCAGGGTTCGTAGGATCATCATGTCCAGCGTCCCCTTCAGAATTTCTCCGCCCGGCTGATTCTTTTTCCCCATGTTCTCTCCACTAGAACTTCTATGTAAGTAAGAGCATATACCACTAGGAGTTCTATGGGAAGGGAAAAAAGCTTCTTGAGGGGATCGAAACCAATTCATCTTTGCTTCCCGATAGTCAGAAAATTAGAGAAGGAGAGCATCACCCGTCACGGTGCTGACCTACGCGTGAAAGTTCGCGTTCCGTAACGAAATCAAGGTAGTCAACAGAGAAAGCCGTCATTGCGGCAATTATGAGGAGGGGCAGAGAGCGCGGTGAGAATTGATAAAAAAGCCAAACGTGGGAAAGCACCAACCCGTTTCCAGGTTCGCCCACGAATTGATCAACCAACTATCACTAATCGTCGGTCATTGTGAATTGCTGAAGGAGGACTTGCCGCAAAATCCCAAATATCTTCACCGCTTGTCCCTGATTCAGGACGTGGCAAGATCGATGTGCAAAGACCTGAAGAATCACCAACAGGAGCTTGAGGAAACGAGACACGCCGGGTAAGAGCGTCCAGCGATCCATCAAGCCACTACCCAACGGTGCATTCCACTACAGGAACTGTTTTAGAGGCTCTCAAGCCTCGTGAAATTTTCGTGAAATTCAATGGTCGGGGAGAGAGGATTTGAACCTCCGACCCCCTGGTCCCGAACCAGGTGCTCTACCAGGCTGAGCCACTCCCCGACTGTTGCAAGGACGCGAAAGGTACTGCTCTCGCACTCAGAACTTGCTCCAAAATTATAGCACCGCTGCAGACTGAGCCTTGCCGTCCCCCCGAGCCTGTTCGCCCTCCCAAAATCCAGTTTTCGCATCAACACCCGCGTGTTGTGCGAAACTCCGGCGGCGGCTACGATATTTCTTCAACTCCTCCTTCATGAAGACCACATTCACTGCTCGCCGTCTCTACACTCCCACCGAAGAAATCACCGATCCCGTGCTCGTCGTTGAGGACGGGCTCGTCACTGAAGTTGGATCGCGCTCCGCCAAGCCCCTCCCTGCGGGAGCTTCCGTGGTCGATTTCGGCGACGCCATTCTTGCACCGGGTTTTCTCGATATCCATATCCACGGCGGCGCCGGCATGGACGTCATGCGAACGCCTCCGTCGGAACTACCGCGATTTGGCAAGTTCCTAATGTCTCACGGCGTGACCTCATACTTCCCTACCACCGTCGCCGCGCCACTCGATGCAACCTGCGCGGCTCTCGGGCAACTTGCCGACGCAATCGAGACCGCACAAGATTCGCAGCGGGACGCCCCCCACGCCCGCCCTCTCGGCATTCATCTTGAAGGACCATTCCTCAGCCACAAACGGCGTGGCGTTCATCCGCCCGAAAATCTGCTCAACCCCACGCTTGAGATATTCGATCGCCTCTGGCAGGCTGCTCGCGGTCATATAAAGATGCTCACCATCGCACCCGAAATTCCCGGCGCGATGGAGGTCATCCCGGAGGCAGCTCGACGTGGTGTCTGCGTCAGCATCGGACACTCTGACGCCGAACTTCCGATTGCGAAACGCGCCGTCGCTGCTGGAGCCCGCCACGCGACACATACGTTCAATGCCATGCGACCTCTGGATCATCGCGATCCCGGGATCATCGGGGAAGTGCTCAGCGACGACAGCATCACCGCCGATCTCATCGCCGATGGAATTCACGTCTCGCCCGAAGTCGTGAAAGTCTTTTTACAATCCAAAGGGGTGCGAGCGCGCGGTGCTGATCACGGACGCGATGTCCGCCACCGGAATGCCCGAAGGCGTCTATCAACTGGGCCCGATCGAAGTCGTGGTCAAAGACGGGAAGGCGACGGCCAACGGCAGTCTCGCGGGGAGCGTCCTTACCATGGACCGCGCCGTACGCAATGTGACTCAGTTTTCCGATTGGAGTTTGCGGAATGCTGTGCGGGCCGCGACATTCAACGCTGCCAAGGCCGTCGGCCTATCCGGAAAATACGGCGTGCTGGCAACGGGAGCGCGCGCGGATTTCAATGTCCTGAGCGCCCAAGGCGAAGTCATCAAAACCATTGTGGGCGGACGCGGTTTATAACTGTGGATGGTAAGAAGCCGTACCTGCGACGTAGTACAGCCCTGGTGCTAGTTCGGCTTGCGACGTTTCGCTTCCGACAAATGATGCAGCAGCATGAGTTCATCGGCACGCGACAGCCGGTCCAGGAAAGAACTGCTGCCCTTAGGCTTGTCATCTGTCGTTGCCTGACCCGCCTGGCGCAACTTATCTCCTAGTTCCGGCTCGTTGTTCATCACTTCCGAATAGAACCATAAAAAGTGGCGCATCTGATCGAGCGCCTCGCGTAACGTCTCGATCGGCTCAGTCTCCGAAAGGGAATTCAGAGCTTCCATTAACTCCGGATCGCTCGGAGCCTGCATGGCTGCGCAATTCAGTTCCTGTTGGATCGTGCGCAGGTCTTCAGTGACACGTGCAATTCGGAGATGAAGGTCGTCCATATCTTCGAAAGCCATTCTCTTTCGCCACACCAACATCTCATCGGCAGCAGAGTGCTCACAGATGTCCCATGTGCATGCGCTTTCGTAAGTCCCCGCGTTACTTTGGTCTGTCGAAAGGTCACTTTACGAGATCGCTTGTTCGGCGCGGCTTTTGAGCGTTCGCGGCGCGCGGATCTCCGGCACCGTCACCACTCGCTGTCCCTCCACAGGATTCTCGATGGCAAAGAGCAATGCCTGCGTCATCTGCTCCAAAGTAACAAGACCAAGCCGCTGCGCCCCCGCACGCGTAGCTGACAGAAGCTCCGCCAGCTTGTACAGCGGGATCAGCAAATACGGCCATCGGTGGCCTGGCCCCAGCACATACCAGGGACGCAAAATCGTCGCATTGAGGCCCGCCGACTCGATAGCCGCCTCACATTCTGAACGCACCGCGATGTACGCATGCATCATCGGCGCAGGATGCGCCACGCTTAGATAGACGAAGTGCTGAATCCCGGCCGACTTCGCCGCAGCGATAGCCCCCAGCCCTGACGGAAGATCGATCTCACGAAATTGTGCCGCTTTCGCCGGACTCGGATGCGTGACGCCCACAAGCTGCACGAAGGTATCCGCGGGAGCGATTCGGCTCGCGTAGCTCTTGCCGTCCAACGCATCTCCCACGACGGGGACGCATCCTGCCGGAAGCTTCTTCTCTGAACCGGCACGAACTAAGGCGCGCACCTCGTGCCCGCGATCGAGCAGGCGTGCAATCAGACGCTGCCCCATATATCCGCTGCCGCCTGTGACGAATACGCGATGAGTTCCTGTCGTCATTCCTGCGAACTCCTGAAGGTTGATCCCACCACACGTACGAGTTCGGCGTGACTTCGGATTTTCGACTGCAATGCAAGCGAAACAGCCCGGAATTCTACCCGACGCACTCCTCGCGTGTCAGAAAATCTCGGATTTGTGATAAAAACGCGCGATGCCGCACCATGGCCAAGCAACCACCTCCAATGCGGGTCTAGTTCGAGCGATCGGACGATGGAGCGTCGCCGCGCTTACGGTGAACTGCATCATCGGCAGCGGTGTCTTCGGGCTGCCATCGGTCCTTGCCGGACTGCTGGGACGATCGAGCATTCTCGCTGTCGTCGCGGCTGCCGTCGCCATGGCCGTCATCCTCGCATGCTTCTCGGAAGTCTCGTCACGCTTCGCGCAAACCGGAGGTCCCTATCTTTACGCGCAGGAGGCCTTCGGGCGTTTCATGGGGATCCAGGTCGCATGGCTGGTATGGATCGTCCGCCTCACCTCTTGCGCCGCGAATGCCAACCTATTCATCACCTATTCGGCGGAATTCTGGCCGCGCGCGACCACACCAACCACGAAGATGCTGATTCTGACGCTGCTCATCGGAGTCCTCGCTGCCATCAACTTCCTCGGAGTTAGAGTTGGCACTGGCGTCAGCACGTTCTTCACGATCGCCAAGCTTGGATCCCTGGGGCTGGTCGCGCTCGCTGGCGTCATTTATCTGTTCGGCAAGAATCCCCAGATCTTGCCGCCCACCGTCTCTTCCTCACCCAACAGTTGGGCTCAGGCCATCGTGCTCCTGATCTTTGCCTATGGCGGTTTTGAAGCGGCCTTGATATCAGCAGGAGAATCCAAGGATCCGCGACGCGACATGCCCTTCGGACTTTTTGCCGCACTGATCACTTGCACAGTGATTTACGGAGTCATCCAGTGGGTGGTGGTGGGCATCCTGCCCGACCCAGCTCACAGCCAGCGCCCGCTGGCCGACGTCGCCCGAGTAGTCATGGGACACGCAGGTGCAGCCGTCATTTCCATGGGCGCCCTGTTCTCCATCTACGGTTACCTGAGCGGGAATATCCTGGCCACGCCGCGAATCACATTTGCCCTCGCCGAGCGGGGAGACTTCCCTTCCATCTTCGCCCTAGTCCACAAGCGTTTTCGCACGCCCTACTTCTCCATCGTTGTGTTCGCGTTGCTGGTCTGGCTGCTCGCGAGGTTCGGTACCTTTGCCGGCAACGCAACACTTTCGGCGGGGTCACGCCTCTTCTACTACGGGGTGGTTTGTGCCACTTTGCCGGCTTTGCGCGCAAAAGAAACCAGCCCGGCACTGGTGCGAATACCGGGCGGAAAAGTGATTGCGGTTTTAGGAATGTTGATCTGCGCCGCGCTGCTCACCAGGATCGAATACAACAAATCCGTCGTTCTTTTGGCCGCGGTCGCCGTCGCTTTTCTCAACTGGCTCGCTGTGCGGAATCGTCCGTCGGGCAGCACACACTAGGAAGGCCGCTCCATTTGCAACAGAGTCTTCTTCCGTTCGATCCCCCATCGATACCCGCCCATGCTTTCATCTTCACGAACCACTCGATGGCAAGGAATCTCCACCGCAACAGGATTCGTGGCACATGCCCTGGCTACGGCACGGCAGGCCGTGGGCTGTCCGATTGCCTTCGCTACCGCACTGTAGGATCTTGTCTCGCCGAATGGAATCGACTGCAAATAAGTCCAAACCCGCCGTTGAAATGCGGTCGCACGAATGTCGAGCGGAAGGGCAGAGTCTAGATCCTTGCCCCGCATATGCTTGAGCAGAGCGTCGACCCACGATCGCAGGCCCCCTCTGTCTTCCTTTCTCGCCGCAAACGGAAATTCTCTCTTCAGACCTTCGAGCAACTCTCCATCGCTCCGTCCGAATTGAATCGAGCAAACACCACGTTCGGTTGCCCCGATCATCATTCTTCCTAGAGGAGAATCGGCGCTGGCGTACCGGATATTGGCTGCAATGGCCCCGCGCCGGTACTTGTCCGGAGTCATGCCGAGTTGCGAGGCCGTCCGCTCGTACAGCCGGCTGCTCGATCCGTACCCGGCGTCGTACATCGCCCGGGTAACGGAATCCCCCGCCTGCAAGTTACGCTTCAAAGTGCGCAAGCGGCAGGAATCGGCATACTCTCTCGGCGTTATTCCGAGAGCAGCCTTGAACTTTCGCTGCAAGTGAAAAGGACTCTGGCGAAACTCTTTGCCCAAGCGGCCCAGCGTCAGAGGTTCGTCGAGGTTCTGCTCGATAAAGCGACAAATCTTCTTGATTTCATGCGACTCCGGATTTCCCCGAAACGCCTTCGGCCGGCAGCGCAGGCATGCCCGGTATCCCGCCTGCTCAGCTTCCTCAGGCCGCGCAAAGAACTGTACGTTCTCCCGTCGGGGACGCCGAGCAGCGCACGATGGCCGACAATATACTCCTGTTGACGACACGGCGAACACGAAGTCGCCGTCTCGCCGCCCGTCGCGCGCGACAACCGCGTCCCAGCGGCCCTCGTCAGCCACTGAACGAGCTCGATTTGTGGATGGAACTGGCATTTCCGTTACATCTGATGTTGCGAGTATGGCATTGGTCGTCATAGTGATCAAAGCCTAGGCCACTGTCGCCGCAATGGGCTATCCGATCCTTGCGCTCAAAGCAAGAATGTTCCCAAGTGCTCCTTCGTGAACCCTAGGGTCCTTCGTGGTTCAAGCTTTTAGCCCTGATCAGCATTGCGCCATCGAAAAAGAAGAATTAGAGTTCCGCTGAGCTTTAAAACTCAAATCAGAGGAAACCATGAAAGATATTCGTCGGATCGTGCTCGTTACATTGATTCTAATGATGGGTAGCGCAGCGTTGGCGCAGCGGTCGACGGATGCCCTGCCTCCGGAGATGGCCCCCCATGTCCTCACCAGCGATGAAGTGAAGAAAGCCGTCCCCACGGAGTACTTCTTTCGCGGCCAGAAGGCGCCCGTGCAACTGCGTAATGCCGTCGGATTCCAGCTCGCCAACGGCAAAATGATGCTCGCGGCCCTGGTCGACGCCTCCGGCTACTCCACCGCCATTCAGCAGAAATATCAGGGGCTTCTCATCACGGAAACCAAGGTCACGATCGGAGGATCAGCCCTGGCTCCCGGCCAGTACGGCTTCGGATTCACCGCAGACAACAAGTTTGTGGTTATGGATGTCGCCAACAACGACGTTCTTTCGGAGGCGTCCCAGAACGATGCGGCATTACCGCGCGCCGTGCCTCTCAAACTTGCAGAGGATGGCAAAGGCTATAAGCTTTACGCTGGCAAGAAGTGGGTTGCGCTGACACCGGAATAAAGAGCGCTCGAAAGCGTCTTAGTGCGTCAGAGGTTGGAATGGTCCCATCACCGTGGTGATGCCGGCGCGCTTCCGCAATTCCGACAACAAAGCGCTCGCGGCATTCTGATAAGTTTTGCCCGGATCGCTCGAATCTGCCCAAACGGCGTCATAAACAATCTGCGCTGCTTCCTTCAGATCGATGTGCAGCGCCGCTTCGCAAACGTCAGCGCGCTCCTGCAGCCGCTCGTAACAACCATTGCAGATCTCGGCGGCGCCCGGTTCCCCCGGATGGTTCTCTCCAAATCGGCAGATCGCTCCGGGTACGTCCAACGCTCCCGCATGCGCTTCACGAAGTTGTGCCTTGAACTGCCTCAGGAATTCCTCGCGTTCTTTTTCGAGCACGTCCGTATCCGGCACAGGCTCGCCCGCTGCTTGAACAGACTTCGGCGGTATCTTGGGCACAACAGGCGATACACGTTCATTGTGCCGGCAAGTGGGGCAAACATCGAGGTCGGCAGGATAGTAGAGATGGCACTTCGAGCACGGCAGTCCGATTCCAGATGGCTTTCGCGAGCCAGCGGGCGCAGCACCATCCGCGCGCACCGCGCTAGCTTCTTTGGCAATGGCTGCCTGAACAGCCGTGGCGCTTTTTTGCTGGGAGTGATTCAGGTTCGTCGCCATCTTCTTTTCCTTCGTTTGGGGGTCCGGCCCAAGGTCAAGTTTATGTGGCTGTTCGATCTTCGACCATTCACCTTGGTACTATGACCAGCATTGGCCAGGCGGACAGTGCGTGCATCTCGCGCCACCCTTACCGCGCGCGGGTATCCTTCATCAACTTCAACAATTCCTCACGCCGGGCGCGGTATAACGTACGTTCGGGATCGATCTTCGCCGCTACTTCCAACTCCGAGAGCGCTTCCTCATAACGGTCCATGCTCATGAGGCAAGCCGCCAGAGAGTAGTGGTTGTCGGCCGACGCCTTCACCCGCAGGGCTTCGCGAAATTCCTTCTCTGCGGCGTGCCACTGCTGTTGCTGAAACAAAACTGTCCCCAGCAGGTGGTGTGCTACGTCGGAGTCTGGATTGAGCGACACCGCAACGCGAAATTCGTGCAGCGCCTCTTCCGGCTTGTTGTCGTGCAGCAATGCCTGCCCGAGGATGCGGTGCTCCGCGGCGCCCGCCGGATTCTGGTGCACAGCCAGCCGTAGTTCGGCGATAGCTGCACTGTAGTTGTCCTTCGCCATGTAGGCCGTTGCCAGGCAGGCGTGCCCTTGCTGCCACTCCGGATGCTGCTTGTATAGCTCCTTCAGCTCATCGATCGCGGCGTCGAACTTTCCCGCGTCGCAGTATGTGTTTGCCAGATTATTGCGGATCGAGGCTTCTTCCGGAGCGATGCGTTTCGCTTCCTTGTATTCGCTCACCGCTTGCTGCAGATTTCCCTCTTCGTGCTGAATGAGTCCGAGGTTCGAATGCGCTTCCCAGAACGCTGGTCTCAGCCGGAGCGCCTGCTGGTAGGCTGCAATTGCGCGCGGCAGATTCCCCGCCGCATGCAGTGCGATTCCCATGTCGTAATACGTATCAGGGTTGTCGCGGTCGCGAAGCAGCGACTCGGCGTAGGCATGAACAGCGGCATCATACTGACCCAGGGAATAGTGTCCAAGTCCGAGATACTGATACGCCTCGCCATTCTTGGGATCGATGCTGAGCGCAGTGCGCGCTTCCGCGATTGCGTTCGGCCCATCATCCAGCCGGTAGAACAGATACGCCATCGCGCTGTGATTTTCGGCCAGCTCTGGCATCAAACGGAGCGCCCGCACGAGCTCGTCATAGGCGTCGTCCCACTGCTCTTGTTGACGCAACATTTGGCCCAGGGCGAAATGTGTCGCAGGATCGTTGTCGTCCGCAGCGACGACCTTCTGCAGATCGATCGCAGCTTCGTGAAATTGTTGTTTCCGGGCTTCCGCGGCGGCCTTAAGCAGCAACTCGGGAATCGCAGGACCTATTTGCGCGGATAGCACATTGCCAGAACCGAGCACACCTAAAAGGTCCTTGCCTCCGCCTGCACTCGCTACCTGCTGCAGTTCAAGATGAGTAGGGAGATTCGCCAACCGGCGCTCGCTCACGAGTTGGGCCGCCCGGTTGCTCGAGACTCCACCAGCCAGCCAAGCTACAACCTGCGCCGTGGTGACGGGCTTCGGAAGATTCGCCTGTCCCTGAGAAAAACTCGCAGAGAGCAGCGCTAACGCGAGCAATGAAAGAAATGAAGCCTTGAATCTCACCGGACTCCCCATCGCATGAATTGGCTTGCTGGTCGTGGATCTCAGGGCCTCGGCCTTTACGAATCCCTTCTGAAACATAGCCCTCCGCAGAACTCTGAGGTAAGGTCACGGAGGTAACTTTTCGCCGTTTACCTCAAAACTGAGGATTTCATTGCGTCTGCGAGTGGGGTGTGACAGCGATCACGTTTGGGCGTGGCGCCGTACACCGAGACGCACCGCCAACTCGGCTAAAACCTTGAAAACGCTGTCCGACCGGGGACGCTCTGTCAGGCCGCCTTTCCCTTCTCAAGTCGGATAGCGTATGATTTGAGTTCGCTGGTATTCCTCCGGAGGCTCCGATGTTTGAAGGTTTATTTCAACCGATGCACCTGCTGGTGATCTTCTTTATTGCGCTGCTGGTGTTCGGTCCCAAGAAGCTCCCCGAACTCGGCAAGGGTCTAGGCGAAGGAATTCGTGCCCTCAAAGATGGTATGAAGAACGACGGCACCACCCAGGCTTCAGCCGATCAGACCAAGAAGACCGAAACCAAGAGCTGACCACCTCCTCGTCGAGAGCTGTCATGGGCCGTTAACTCGCCTATTCGTCTCCGTGTTCCTGTTTTCTAGCGTTCTGGGTCCCCAACTTTGCGTTCTCATTCAATAAATCTCTGAAAGCCGGAGGTAGGTCGTGTTGCGCAAATTCCAAGCCTTGATTCCATTCGTGTTCCTTGCACTCACATCAGCACTCTTCGCAGACCAGGTCACTCTCAAGAATGGCGATCGACTGACCGGCACCATCGTGAAATCGGACGGTAAAGAACTCGTCCTCCACACTGACGCCGCCGGCGACGTCACTATCAAATTTGATCAGGTCCAAGAGATCAAGACCGACGCCGACCTTCACGTCACCCTGAAGGATGGGAAAACGGCCGTCGGCCCGGTCACAACCACCGACGGGAAGCTCGAGATCGCAACCAAGGCGTCTGGCACGGTCGAGGCTCAGAAGGACGATGTGACGCTTATCCGCAATGATGCCGAGCAAACGGCTTACGATAAGTCGCTTCACCCCGGCCTGACGCATGGCTGGGCCGGCGGCGTAGATGTCGGCTTTTCCCTGGCCCGCGGAAATAGCGAGACTGAAAATCTCTCGCTAGCGCTGAACGCCGTTCACCCTACCTTGAACGACAAGGTCACGATTTACCTGAGTACGATCAATACCCAGAACAATCTTGCGACTCC
The DNA here is from genome assembly GCA_963801895.1 of uncultured Acidobacteriota bacterium. GTDB lineage: Bacteria > Acidobacteriota > Terriglobia > Terriglobales > Acidobacteriaceae > Sulfotelmatobacter. The sequence goes on from CAWDGM010000001.1 coordinate 1,293,765, forward strand.
GAGCACGGTCGCAAACCTGATTCAAGGCGGCTTGCGTTACGACCGCAATCTCAAACCCAAGCTCTTCGCATTTGGCGCGGCCGACTTCATGAGCAATGCTCTCCAGTTCCTCGACCTTCGCCAGGTCTACACCGGTGGATTGGGTTACCACGCGATCAAGTCCGAGCGCACCACTCTCGACTTCCTTGGCGGCGTCAACTACACGCACGAAACCTATTCCAACGGCACACTCATTGATCCCGGCCCGCCTCCGGTGTTCGTCTCCTATGGCCAGACGAACCGCTTCGTCGCACTAACTCTCGGGGAGGAACTGAACAAGAAGTTGGGGAAGAGCACGGTCGTGACCCAAGCCTTGGATTTCTATCCGAATCTTCAGCAGACCGGGGAGTACCGCACCACGTTCAATATCGGAACGGTCACGAAGCTCAACAAGTGGCTGGGATGGCAGAATCAGTTCGGCGACATCTACGTCAGCAATCCCCCGACTGGCTCAAAGAGCAACGACGTGATCTTTACGACAGGACTGAATATCGCGTTCACCCACTAACGTAGGAAGAGTGTTTGACAGGACACGAAGAGCATAAATCCACGGTTGACATTCAGACTCGTTGGGCTCTTCGGGCCCTGTGTAGAGTGAACGGCGAGGGCTCGCTCGTCCTTATTTCGTACCCGCCGCATCGTATTCCTGTGGACGCAGCTCAAATTTCACCCAGTAGTCCGAATGCGGCGGAGGTGGATACGCGTGAGTACGCTCTCCTGCCTTACGGCTGATGCACTGGCCCACCCCGTTCCCACCTATCGTGATCAACTGGTCTACCAAGCCCGTGCTGCCGATCTTCAAAAGAAACTTGAAGTCGCCGGAGAGCCCGTTAGCATTGGCCTTTACACAGTCTGGAATCCACTCCCGAATCTGAGCTTGGACTGACTCGTTATACCGCCTGCCCTCTTCAGTTCCGAGATTCTGCTCGGCCATTTCCTCCACCGGGATCTTCCCGGTGACGGGAGCTGTCACTTGCTTTGCCCAATTCCTGACTGATTCGAAGTAGCCTTCATTGGCCCAGACTTCGTCGCTCCATTGCTCGCCGATTCGGGACAGCATCCGGTTCGCCGTAACTACGTCGTTTGACTTCACTGCCATGCGCGCCATGATGTTGGAATTCAGGACGGATTTACCGTGCTCCCTCTCCAACGCATCGAACCCGCGGAGGATCCGGGGCCAGGAAAGCTTGAGCGGATGATCCTGACAGCAAAGCATCGAGTCGGCCACGTGAAAGTACATGATGTCCCCGGCCGTTCCACCTATTTGATTGGCGGCGGCATCCAGGAACTTTTCAAGTTCTCCATCCTCCCCATCCCAGACTGTAAGAAGCGAGTTCGCGTAAATTCGATGGTAGTAGTAGAACTCAGGCTCGAAGGCAATCGCTTGCCGGTACAGTTCCCTTTTTGCTTCTTTGGGCCAGCTCTGAGCCAACGCGACCCCCTGCATCGCGACGTACCACTCGGGGCATTTCGTTGACAGCTTCGATGCCCGTTCCAAAGTTTCCCTTGCGCGTTTCGCGCGATTTTCGAAGAGACTCCAGCCGTCCTTGCTGACTGTGTCGGCATATCCATTTCCGCGAGCCTGCCATCCTTCGTTGACATAAGCCTCAGCTAGGGCTACTCGAGCGGTGATCGACTCGGGGTTCCGATCACTCCATTTCTGCAGCAGTTCAATGTGTTTCGTCCAATCCTTGGCGGTGGCGTGCAACGCCGGTTTTTCCAAAGCCAGATAGATGGTATGCACCTTCCACATTCCACCGGGAAATGTGTCTTTGTTCTTCCTGGCGGTGTCGGCAAGACAATCGAGCTCTTGAAAGTTTTGCGACTCGAGCAACGCACCTATTGCCTTTTTGTAGTTCGAAATTGCATGGACATCCGTGACTGGGTCACCGCTTAGGTCGGCGGCGAGTTGGCTGCTCGGTACGCACACTGGCGCTTTGGCCTCGGCTTTGGTCCACGATACCAGAGCGATTGCCAGGAGCATCAGGATGACGGAGTGACGGAATCCACGACGGCAGAGAGTGAGCTCACAAAATGAAAACAAGAGGATGGCCCCAACTGAAGATCAGCACACCCAACTTATCGGGATTTCTGAATTGGCTAAAGTTACCGAAGCCCAAAGGCTTGAGAGGTTACGAAAGTACTAATTTTCGCTTTGAAATACTCATTTGTACACGCAGAAATACGGCATCTCGCGTTGCCAAAATCAGGTGCTTGTGACTGAAAATACGCGATTTCCCGTATAGTCTTGATTCTCAGGACACGAAAAACAGCTCTCTATGCACTTCTGAGTTAGGGCGTTTGCCCAATTGCAACCTGTTTTTCATTCTTCTACAAGGTGTTATCCGCCGCAGCTGTTTAGTCGCATTTTTCGCCCTGTAGTGTTCAGGTTCGCTTCGCCTGATCACGCTCAATAAGCGCGCTACATCCTCTGGCCAGCAATTCCTTAGATTCAAGAAAAAATATTGGAGGGCTTTACTATCATGAGGAGATTTTCCCCCATCCTGTGTGCGCTTCTCGCGCTCACGATTTGTCCCAGCTTTTCGTTCGCTCAGGCCGACGAAGCAGCAAGATCGAACATCATCGTTAACGTTTCACCCGATACAGCCACTGCGGTGTCCTCGGAAGCGGTGCAGTTTACTGCGCTGGTGAAAAACACACCTCATGCGGCAGTAACCTGGACGGCGTCCGCGGGCAAAATCTCCGCGTCTGGCCTCTATCACGCTCCTAAGGTCTCGAGCGACACTGCGGTCCGCGTCACAGCGACCAGCGTCGCCGATTCCAGCAAGTCCGCCGCAGCAACGATCATCGTTCGTGTCCATCAAGCGGCTCCGGCAGCGGCAGAGGCTGACGCTTCTACCCCGGTTGTTAACGCCGCGGGTTCCACTCTTATCAAAGAATCGTTCTTCGGCGCCGGCTTCAACGGCGGCCCATGGCCACCGACTGACGGACAGAACCAGATGGCAACTTTGGGCAGCATGCGCCTTTGGGACGACGGTGTGAAATGGGCCCAGATCGAAACCGCCAACGGCGTCTATAACTGGTCCAAGCTCGACAGCTGGATCAGCAAGGCCCAGGCGCAACACTTGGATGTTCTTTACACAATCGGCAACACTCCTCAGTGGGCTGGAAAGATTCCTGCGAAGAGTCCTTGCGGTCCCAGCGGCCCCTACAGCTGCTCCGCTCCCACCGATCTGAATTCAGATGGTACCGGCAGCGACGCAAAGTTCTCCGCCTTCATGACAGCCTTGGTCAAGCGCTACAAAGGACAGATCGCTTTCTACGAGCTGTGGAATGAGCCGGATTGCACCTGCTTCTGGGCCGGAACCACCGCTCAGATTGTGCGCATGGGTAAGGACGCCGCTTCTATCATCCGCTCGACTGATCCTGCCGCCAAAATTATCAGCCCCTCCGCCCACGGTCCAACGATGAAGACGTGGTTTGACGACTATGTTGCCGCCGGCGGCGCGGCGAATTTTGACATCGTCAACGCTCACCTGCGCGGTTCCGCCAATCCGCCCAACTCCTCCCCCGAGGCGTTCCTCACGATGTGGGATGACGTCACTACGGAAACCGCGAAGCGCGGACTTTCCAAACTTCCCGTGTGGGATGACGAGTACGGCATCAAGAAGGATCAGCTCACCGATCCCGACATGCTAGCTGGATTCACCGCCCGTGCTCTCATACTGCGAGCCGGCGTCGGAGTGCAGCGTCAATTCGTCTATACCTGGGACGCCAATCCGCCATACGGTTTGCAGGGAAGTGATTCCGGGACCGCGTGGGACGTCGTAGCCGGATGGCTGCTCAACCACTCCATCAGTCCGTGCGTCGCCAAAGGAACGGTCTATACCTGCTCGGTCGACAATGGTCAGATTGTTTGGGACACGGCTCAGTCCTGCAGTCACGGCTCGTGCTCAACATCGAACTACACTCGTCCTTCGAACTATCTCAAGCAAACCAATATCGAAGGAGTAAAAACTTCGGCAAGCGGCAGCACAGTGAAGATTGGATACAAGCCGATTTTCCTGACCGCCAATTAGTTTTCGAACAATCAGCCTCCACATCAAAAGATGTGGAGGCTTTTTCTTTCTACCCGCACCGGAGCACACAATTGCCGAACTCTCTTCCGGTAGACGTCTGCCCGATTCTGCCCAAATCTGTCCTCACGATAAAAACAAAGGGGATAAATTGTTTGGGGGTACCTGACTTGTTCTCTCCAAACGCATCTAACGGGTGGCGGACTCGATATCGGGCAGATAGAATTGATGGACAGGATTGGCCGACCATCAAGGGTTTCGCTACGAAGGCGGCCGTCAAACTTTGACGAGAAATTAGCAACGGTCGCCGCAAGTGCCCCTTCGTTAAAAGAAAAATAACCATGCCAACAATCATCCTGCGAAGAATTTATCTGTGTGTCTTCCTCCTCATCGGCTCTCAACTTTTCGCTCAACACGGCATCGACCGCACGGTTGCAACTGCTCCGATATTTGAAGCGGGCGCCGGGTACGCTTTCATGAGGATGACATCGCCATCCCAGGATCCCATCAATCTTCAGGGGATCAACGCAAATGGCAGCGTGCGATTCACCCAGCACTGGGCCGGTACTATCGACATGACCTACGCGAGATCCGGCGACTCTCCCGTGATTGGACACGGCACGAGCGTCTTCAGCGGATTGATCGGCCCCACGTATTATTTGGTTGAGCACCACAACACTGAAGTTTTTGCGCACGCTCTGATCGGATTCTCGTGGGTCGACAGCGCAGTTCTGATTAACAGCAATCAGTTTTTTCAGGGATACGAAACGAGATTTTCATATGCCTTTGGGGCAGGAGTGGAACATGCCGTCTCCGGGCCGTTTGCCCTTCGCGTGGGCGCCGATTATTTGCGCACGCATTTCGTGAATTCCGCGCTCGCGGTGCAGGGACAGAATAATATCCGCTTGACGGCCGGCGTTGTGTATCGCTTCGGCAATCGTTAACCGTATCTGCTTAATTTCTACTGTGCCGCAATCGGCGCTGGCGTTTGCCCGGGAACTCTGCGCGCTGCCTGCTGCCGCAACTGGTCGTACAAGTACTTGTGGCGCGTGGCCCTCAATTTATCGCCGCCGGATTGTGCATAGAGCACGCCCAACCAGCGATGCGCTGCCGCCAGCCCGGGAAGAATAGTCAGCGAAGTCTCAAACGCCAGCTTCGCGCGTTCGTATTGTCCAAGCCTGGCAAGCGCAATTCCGAGGTTGAAATGTCCCAGCGGCGAGAAGTGTTGCAGGCCCACTGCAATCAGCGCCTCTGACGCGGCATCCTCAAATCGCCGCTGCCTCAAATGAACCGCCGACAATCCAACATGTGCCTCAGGGCTGTCACCGTCGATGTCGAGAGCGCGCTCGAATGCCCGCCTCGCGTCGTCCAGTTTCTTGCAGCGCAAATACGTCTCTCCCAGGCGCAAATGCAGATTCGGCAGATGTGGCTCGGCTTGCTCCGCGCGAAGCAGGCATGCGAGTCCCTCCTCAGGCTTGCCGTTCGCAAGTTCAATCGTCCCCATCAGCCAGTCAGCCCACGCCCGCGATGCTGTTTCTTTCTGTTGATTGGGAGCCGCATCCTGGGTTGGTTCAGATTGAATCGGTTCAGGTTCACGGTCTGGATTCACCTCCTGCGCAGGCGCTCCCTCTTTTTTCGGTTTCTCCGGTTTGAAATCCAGTACCTCTTGCAACAGAGCTTTCGATTCCGCATTCTTCCCGACAGATAAATAGCATTGCGCCAGATGCAGTTTGAACCGCATCTCGTTCGGATTTTCCCGGGCCAGTTCCTCGAGAATCGGTTGAGCGCTCAAGTACTGACGGCAGTCGAGATAATCGCGCGACAAGTTGTAATTACACTCACGCACCGCGCTCGCCACCGCCTTCTCCTGGCTTTCCGTCTGCGGCTGAACATAGCCCAGCGCCACGAACTGCTCCAGCACGGCCTGCGCCGCTGCCGGATCCATCCGCATATCAGCGGAATGCATTCCACATTCGCCAGCCTCAAGCTCCCAACTCGGAATGCGCCCGATCTCAGGCGTCTGATCGAACGCCTGCACCAGAACACGCCCATCCATGTCGTCGCCCACAGGAAGGCCAAACAAAGTCAGTACGGTCGGTGCCACATCAAGCAGAGTCGCGCCATAAATGCGCTCGTCTTTCTTGATGTGCGGACCTTTCATGCAGAAGATTCCGAACGGGCGATGCTGCACGGCGGGACCAGCCGGCTCGTTCGGAATTGCCCGCGGACGCAAATGATCGGAGTGGAATCCGTGGTCCGAAACCAGGATCACTGTGGCGTCGGGCCCGGCCAGATTCAACAACGTTTCGAGCATCATGTCGTGGAAGCGGTACGCACCATCCACCACATCTTTGTAAATTTCGAATCGACCTTCCGGAATTCCTTCCATCTTCGGCGGACGAAAGTTCATGAATGCGTGGCAGAAGTGATCGATGCCGTTGTAGTAAACCGCCAGAAAATCCCACTCCTGGTTCTTGAGAATCCATGTGGCGGCGTTATGGAGCGAGCAATTCTCGGTGAGAATCTTGGCGAACGTATTCAGACCGCGATCTTTTTCCTGGTCGACTTCACCTGCCTTCGGAATCCACGGCAGAATCGCCTCCTCCGTAAGCTCAGCCGGATGCATTCGCAAACGCGCGAACGTATCTCTCAAACTTTCCGGATGCACTGCTCCTGTCGGAAGATTCCACGGCTTGTCGACGGGAGAGCTGGCGTGAGGATACAGATCCGACACCGACACTCCGTTGATCGGTTCCGCGGGATGTCCCGCGAACCATCCCAAAACGTGAGTCTTGAAGCCGCGCTGCGTCAGAATGTTCCAAAGAGCCTTTACCTTGCGTGATGTCGACGACACTGGCCTGATTCCGCCCGAATGCGGGTCAGGCTCCATGAATCCATGAATGCCGTGCTTGTGCGGCCTCTTCCCGGTCGCGATCGAGTTCCACAACATCGGCGACAGGATCGGCTGCAAGGTCGCGATGTTCCCCATCACTCCTTCGCTGATCATGCGGTCGAGCGAGGGCATCATCCCCGAATCAAGTAAAGGAGTAGCTATCTTCCAATCAGCCGCATCCCAGCCGATCAGCAATACTTTCTTGGCTAGCCTAGTTGTCAAAACACACCTCGGAGTGTCTGGGAAATTCTCGTTTTCTCTTGAATTGCTTGTAATGACTTTGTCGGAAGGGGCGCTCAGACCTTTCACCACGAAGGACACTTAGGTCCACTAAGGAACATTGCGATACGAAGTCTTCTGAGCACTGCATACAAATTCTCAAGCCTTAAGGTGGGTTCACACTTTGGCCCTTGGGGAGAGGCAGACACAATAACTCACTTCAATAAACTCTGACAACACAGAAACAACGCAATCTATAGTCGCCTTGAGATGTCCGTGTCGTCGGCCAATCCATAGTGAAAGAACTTGCACAGGGCTGAGCACGGTCTTCAAGCCTCGGCCGCGCGACGACGATGTTCTGCATCACACTGCTTAGGCCGAGCAGGACCTCGTTATAATCGATTTGATCGAAGCGTCCCTGTTCGCTCGACCGCCAGTTGTCAGTCCTATGATCCGGCGTTCACGATTGGCCTTCGTTGTTTTCTTGTGCGGTCTTGCGATCTCTTCCTTCTCGCAGGACTCTTCCAATTCAGCTCGCACTGGTTCGATTCGCGGAACCGTTGTTGATTCCAAGACTTCTCAGCCGCTTGCCGGAGCTACAGTTGCACTGCGTTCGCTACCGCCAGCGGGAGGATGGAACAGCGTTACATCCGGTGCGGACGGCGGATTCATATTTCCGAATCTGGCCGCGGGGCGTTATCGACTCAGCGCCTCGCGGAACGGATATCTTGATTCCGGCCGACACGCGTCCCTATCGCAAGGTAGTGCGACGATGGTTACGGTTGGCATGGGACAGAGTGTTGATGGCGTTCTGGTGCGATTGATTCGGACTGGCGTGATTTCAGGACGCATCACCAATGAGCGCGACGAACCGATGCCGGGCGTTGTTGTGCAAACGTTGCGAACGTCATTCCGCACGGGACACCGCGAGTTATCAGAATCTCGCAGCGGCTTTACCGACGACCGGGGTGACTTCCGCATCTGGGATCTTGCGCCAGGAACTTATTATCTGAAAGCGGTCAATCCTCGAACGTGGGATCGCGGTCCTGCACCGGCGCAGTCGTACGTGCCAGTGTTTTATCCCGGAGTCTATGATCCTGCGCAGGGCCAAACACTCCAGCTGCGAGCGGGCGAAGAGTTGGGATCGATCAATCTGAGTCTGAGCCCGCTACGTACGCTGCACATAAAGGGACGAGTGCTCACATCCGCCGGAATTCCGGCGAAGGGCGCGCAGGTGAGCCTGTTGCAATTTGCAAATACCGGTGATGTGGCTGAAGCCGAAGCCGGCGCAGATGGACGATTCGACTTAGCGGCTGTTCCGCCTGGGTCCTATGTGCTTCTTGCGCAGTCGCAGGAGAACGATGCCGCTCGCGTGCAGATGGGACGCTCGAACGTAACCGTGGGCGAAGTGTCCGTTGAAATGCCGGACGTCGTAGTCTTTCCCGGCGCGACTGTATCTGGACATGTGCTGATCGAAGGCGACCGCAAAGTTCTGCTGACGAGGAGTTCTGCTTCGCTGCGTCCGACGATGATTTCGGACTCGACATCTGGCGTCAGCAACGTCACGGTTCAGGCGGACGGAAGTTTTACCTTCCGCGATGTTCCGGACGGTGAGTACCGCGTTGGCTTGTTACCTTTACCCGATGGCTTCTACGTTCGAGGAGGACGCGAGGCGGGCGCAACTGTAGTTGTAAGCCACGGTCACGCACCGTTGGTTGAGTTGCGCTTGGACCCTAATGCAGGGCGCGTTCAAGGTGTGGCTTACAAAGACAAAGACAATAACGTGACTGCACCTTCGTGCATGGTCGTGCTTGTTCCGGATGCTACTAAGCGGTCCGACCCAGATTCTTACCGGGTCACGACTGCGGACCGCGCGGGGAAATTCATGCTCGGGAGCGTTCCTCCGGGCGATTATTCCCTGTTCGCGTTTGAGCAAATCGACCGAGATGCTTACATGGATCCCGAATTCCTGCAGCGGAATGAAGGAGAGGGCAAGTCAGTTCACGTCGAAGAAGGAAGCAATCGCAGCTTCGATCTGCAGGTCGCAAGTCAGGGCCAGGATTAGTCCGAGTAATTCTCAAAACATTTTGCGCGGCAAGCGCCTTCGCAGTGTTCACCAGAACGGACGAATGCGTCCGTTCCTACATGATCTTCGTGTATGAAAATCTGACGAAAATATTTCTTGAAAAGCAGGCGGAAATGCTCTCATCGGAGCAGTTTCGTTTTGGGAATATTGACCGGTTGAGGGGTATCCCCCCTCCCCCACCCCTCTGAAAGCCTTGACTGGCGCGGCTTTCGCAAAAATGGTCTACAAAATCTTGAGTGCCTAGGGCTTAGGGGTCAAAATCTTGATTCCAGAGGAGTTGCGCGATTTTTCAGCGCTCCTCTTCACACCGCCTCCGCCTTGACGATGATCTGCCTTTCAAATTTTCGGGTCAAGGTCAGATGTCACAGGCGCCTGTGGATTTTGTGCAGACGAGTTGGACAACACTTTCGTGGCCCAGAAGTGCGTTGAAGAGCAAAGCAATCGGCCCGATTGACCATTTCCTTCTCTCCGTCTTGCATCAGGGCAAGAGATGGATATGGACCTTCCCCTTTCTAAGAGGTAGCTCGAAAAGCGTTGCTCGGGGACTTGTTTTCTGAGAGCAGAGCCCGCGTAAGATCGCCATAGCGCTCATTGACCAGCGGTCCGCACGTGTAAACGCCTGGTTTCGTCAGCCATAATTCTATGGCGCTGGCTAATTGCCCCCGATTCGAACTCTGAGGCAGTTTCTGGAAGCGTTCATGAGTTAGCAGCTTATGTCCGGGACCTGATGCTCCCAAACCCCGACAAGAAATCCGCATGACCTCAGGTGGGGCAGCCTAATGATTGCTGATTCGCTGGAGGGCCTGGGCTGCTTGGCGGGCGACATTCGGGTCTCTGCCCGCTGCGGCTTTGCGTAGGTGCTCAGTCGCGCGCGGCAGATCTCCTTGTGCGGCGAGAGCCAACCCTAAGTCCAGGTGTGCCAGACTAAAACCAGGCTGTAGTTTCACCGCCTGCTGATACTCGCTCACCGCCTCCGCCAATCGCTGGTCTCTGGCGAGAAGTTTACCCAACAATATGTGGCCTTCAGCAAGATTAGGATCCGCGTTCACTGCGGCCTGCGCCTGTGTCCGCGCTTCGTCTAACCGCTGGGCGGCTACCAGCGCCAGAGCATAGTTATAAAGATAGGGTGCATAGTCCGGACGAAGATGCGTTGCTTTTTGGAAACTATTGAGAGCCATAGACGTTTCATTCTTCCCTGCCAGCACCCGCCCCATCAGATCGTAAGCAGCCGCGTCGTACGGATCAATGCTTAGTGCGCGTTTCAAGGCGGTTTCAGCAGGTTCCATCTGCGCTTCGCGGACAAGGAGGGTGGCAAGGTTCAGGTCGCCCTCAGGCAAATCTGGATCCAGCGCAAGCGCTTTCTGAAGTTTCTCGATTGCGCGACCAGTTCGCCCAAGGTCGGCCTCAAGCATCGCGTATTGATTCCAGGTGCTACCGTCGAGAGGTGCCAAGTCTAGAGCCTGGTTCAATATGTGCTCGCTTCGTGAGACATTCCCCGATGTTTTCAAACTAGTGGCAAGGGACCGTAATGCTGTCACAGATTTTGGATTGATCCGAACTGCCTGTTCAAACGCTCCAACGGCCGCTTTCGAATCTCCGCTGTTTTTCCAGGCATCCCCAAGTGCGATATAAAACTCCTCCTCGCGAGGAGGATGTTCGTTTATTTCTCGGGCCAGATCGGCGACTCCTTTCTTCAGATTATTCTGACGAGCCACTTGCGCTACAGCAAGGTATCGGCTGCTTTCGCTCGTTTTCGGCAGGGGCGACGGATAATACGGGACCACTTCTCCGTGGTATTCCTCTGCATCAGTCAAATGACGTTCCGGAAGCTCTGCCTGAAGATCACGCCTTGGGACCTTACGCTGAATGAAATGGTCCGTGATAAGTGCGTGGACTACATCCTCAGTTCTCCTTTTTGGCATGTGGCACGAAACGCAGTCAGCTGCATCCGGGTGCTTGCCCTGGGCAACCAAGGTGCTGATGACGGGTTCATGACAATGACTGCATTGTCCGGAATAGTAGCTTGTCGCTTCCTCGCCCGCGGGGAGCTTGCGATGTGGATCATGGCAGGACAGGCATGTCAGCGCCCCCTTGCTCTCTAGAAAGCAACGAGATTTCCGAAGTCGATATGCAACACTCACGAATTCAAATTTGTCATCGTATCTGGTGTCAGGCGCATGATCGAAGTACAGGACATAGTCCTCAAGGGGTTGCCCTGGGATGTAGGAAAATATCCCGCGATTAAATCGTCTCACTAATGCTGGGAGGCGGCCGCTCGTCGGCTCCAGGTGGCATTGCATGCAGAGTTCCATCTGGAGCTTTGAACTTAGCCGTGCAGGATTCACAATTCTGCTAGTGATGTCCGAAAACTCAGCGCCTGCCTGAGCTGCTCGAATATGTTGGCCGCCCGGACCATGACATCGTTGACAATCAATGCCTTCAGGAAGGTCCCCAGTAAAGACCGGATCAGCGCCAGGAACATCGCTTCCGGAGGGCACTTGAGGATATCCATCGTGACAAAATACGCATCCATACGAGACTAATCGCCGGGTCTGCGGATGACTGGAATCGAATCCTGGACTCATGGCCCAATATCCACCTCGCTCCGTATACCAACCCAGAGGAAGTTCGATCAACGTTCCTCGTTTGGTACGGTGTAGGTAGGACCTCGAGTGGTCGCCTGCACCTATTACGTAGTCAATTTTCATCTCTTCGACATTCGTCTCATTTCCGTCGGAGCCGATTTGCCACCGTCTCTGGTAATAGGTCTGGTCGCGAAAAATCATCGAGTAGTGCGTGTCAGACAAGGAGTGGTAGAACTGCGTGGTCCCTTTATAGTCTTCGATGGTGTTCGCAGGAGCGGGCTTAAACATGGATTTGGCCATTCCCGTCCGCCGATAGTTTTCATAGATTTGCCTATGGCAACGCGCGCAAAGCCGGGAGTCGACATATTCATTTACTGGAGTGCTTTTAGGTGGCGTTACGCCGGCGACTGGTATCCCGGTTCTTCCCCAAGTACCCACAATGAGTCCACCCACGCAGAAAATGAACCCAATCACGCAGCAGAGGCTGAACCGCCACTGAGACTTCATATCGGCTCCTTGCACCGCTCGTTCCCAAGTGGCGACTCCGCGTTTTCGGGCATCTCGCCGGTAAGAAACCCGAGGAACTTGATCAAATCTGCGGGAGCTTTGAGCGTCTTCAAACTCCGGTAATACATATAAGCCACATCATCACGACATTGCAGAGGCGCGGTGTTTTGAAAGCAACTTTCTCAGCTTCTGATTCGTTTGAAGTGGGGCGAGTTGGAATCCCTCGTAATGCGCCCATGGAACCCTCCTTGTTTGCGCTCGGAATGGGCCCGATTGTACGCTGGGAAGCAACAATGTTCACGTAGCCGATTGCGGCAGGGACCGTCACTTTGGATCTCAGCCATGATGGGTTGCCGGATGTTGAGTTCGTTAAGTGTGGCTATCAGTCGGGAAACTTCTGCAATAGCGTCTTCCTGGGTTTCTACTCGACGTACCCTTCGGCGAGGCCCCTGCGTCGGGGTGGAATTCTCGAAAAAAAAACACGATGGCCTCGCTGCAGACCTCATGCGGAGCGCGCAAATTGGAAACTCAGGGTATTTCGGAAAGTATGGGTTAATGGCACGGAGGGCGGGCACCGCATCCACAACGGCTACGCAGATCGGGAACTGGGGCAGCGGTCAACCCAATCGCTTTCCTGGCGTTAAGTTCCTAATTCATGGCACGACGCATTTTGGCTGGATTCGGATGACCGTCAAGAATCCAAAGACGAGAGGCGTGCCAACCGCTCCGATCACAGAGTACGGGTACGAGACAACGGCAAACCAGAAGGTGCTGGCCGGATTGCCATCGAATAACACACAGGCGCCGGAAGGATGAGCCTCATGGGCTCCCTCTTCTATCTGGCGATCACTTTCCGGACACGTGTTGCTGATGTCCGAAGATTTCGCTACCCGTTCAGCACCTCACTTAGTCGATGCCGTGGATTCTCATGCTCACTAGTTTGTCGATGCTCAAGTCCTGAATTCCGCGGGAGCGCATGTCGCTGATGTATTCGGGGGTGACGTTGTGAATGCGCATGGCGATCAAATCGTCCGCATCGGGATGGGAGTAGCCGAGGGAGTGGATCTTGTCGATGAACTCCGGAGAAACTCCATGGATGCGGAAGGCGATTAATTTTTCCAGTTCGAGGTGATCGTAGCCGCGCTTTCTGATCTGCTCCATCCATTCGGGTGTGGCTCCGTGAATTCTCAGGGCGACGAGCGTATCTTCGTCCGGCGAATATCCAGCCTGGCGCAGGCTGTGAACCATTGCAGGCGTGACGCCGTGGATACGGAAGGCGACAAACTTGTCGCTATCGGTCGTCTTGATGCCCTCCGCACGCATTGCCGCGATGAATGCCGAATCCACACGGAAGATGCGAAACGCGATCAGTTTGTCCGCATCGAGATCGCTCAGGTTTTCCTTCTTCATCTCGCGGGCAAACGCGAGGCTGACGTCCTGTACAGCCATGGCGAACTGCTTTTCCTCATCGACCGAGAAGCCGAGCGAACTCATTTCGTTCGGAAACTTTGGATCGGGCTGAAAGTGGAACAAGCCCGCACCTTCACCGTCCTTCAGGAACCCTTCGCAGTCGATGTTGCCTGCGTCGCGCGTGATAGTGAAGTGAACATCCTGTCTTCCCGCCTTAGAGAAGTCGACACCCTGGAAGGAACTCGCGGGCCAGTCGGATTGGTGGTTCGACATTCCGCCGTGATGGCGCTCGATCAGGGAGAACTCGACCTTTCCCGGAGCTTCGGATTTGCTGATGGTCCAGTCACCGCTGCGAAGTTCGGCGGCCCGGTTTTTGACTGCGCCTACGAGCACGCAGGAAGCAAAGACAAGGTAAGTAAGAGTTCGACGCATTCTCATGTTCATCTCCTTACGGAAGCGATTTGGCTTAGTCTTGTGGGCGCTAACTTCCCCACTCAAGCCAAAATCGGGCTTGAATGGGCCACCCTATAGACAGAGGTCGTCTTTTCGTCCTTTTAGAGTTCTGCTTTTGAGTCCAGAATTCCCAGCTGGCGCAGTTGGATCAGTTTGTCGAGAGTCAGGTCCTTGAAGCCGTGTTGCTTGGCGCGATTGATGAATTCCGGGGTCAGATCCTGAACCTTGGCGTTGACCACGTCGTTGACTCCGACCTTGAATCCCGCATCCTGCAGTGCCTTGATGTATTCAGGGGTGACGTCCTGCACTCGCATCGCGATGAGGTCATTCACACCGGGCTTTAAACCGGTGGCCTGAATGCCACGAACCCACTCAGGGCTGACGTCCTGGACACGCATGGCGATGAGATTGTCGGCGTTTGGCTGAAGTCCCAGGTCATGCATTTGCTTCAGGTAAGCAGGCGTCACATCCTGAACCTTCATGGCGATGACTTGGTCGGAGTTCACGTTGAAGCCTGCTGCATGCAGTTCACGAACGTACTCGGGTGTGACGTCTTGCACCTTCAGGGCGATGAGGCGGTCCACGTCGGCATCGATGCCAGATTCCTTGAGGCCGCGATAGTAAGCAGCGTCGACGTCCTGCACCTTCAGGGCGATCAATTGGTTCTGATTCGGCTTAAGGCCAGCGGCGTGCAACTCCTTGATGTATTCCGGAGTGACGTCCTGCACCTTCATCGCGATGATGTTATTGGCATCAACGTCGATGCCCTGCTCGCGAAGGCCGCGCACATATTCGGGAGTGACGTCCTGAGTCTTCAACGCGATCAGTTCATCGATGCTGAGTTCGCCAAGCCCGGCGGACTTCATGGAATCGATGTAAGAGCTGGCCTTGGTTTCGGGCTGGCTCTGACTGGCAGCCTGCGGCCGGGCAGCAGATGGCTTTGACTTCGCAGTGGCTACGGTTCCCGGGCGCTGCGCGCTGTTGGAGGCCGCCGAAGCCGACGATTGCCACTCCGAAGCCATGGCCGTTTTGGGATGGGCGATTCCTAGGAGCGCATCGCCTGCAATCAACGCAGCGACCAGGCAGAGAAGGCTGCCCATCAATCCGATGCTGCGCATTCCCGCGCCAAGCGTCTTGAGGCCGAGAACGCGGACGATCCGTTCTTTCAGCGGACCGCGATTTGCGGCCATCGCCAGCGTTGGCGCGCTGCGCCATTCTTCCATTAAGGTGAGGGCACGCGCATATTCCACTGCATTGCCGCAGACGGAAACAGCTGTGTCGTCGCAGCAGTGTTCGCGTTCCGCGCGAATGCGCTTGTTCAGCCACCAAACAGCAGGATGATAGAAGAGGAGCGTCTCGACGCAGACCTGGAAGACGTTGACAAAGGGATCGAGGCGCTGGATGTGGGCCAGCTCGTGCGCGATGACCGACTGTAATTGCTCGTCCGAGAGGCCTGTCACGGCACTCATGGGAAGGAAGACGATAGGGCGAAACCATCCGATGACCGCGGGCGCCTGCAACCACGCGCACTCGCAGTATTGAATGGCGCGGTTGATGCCGAGACGGTCTTGCAGCGTGTAGCAGGTTGCGAGAATCCGGTCCTCGACGACACTGGACTGGCGGCGGCGTTCGCGCTCGAGCAAAACGAACCCGCCTGCGGAGCGAAGGCTGAAGAAGGCCACGCCTATCAGCCATGCTTCGACGAGCCAGGAGAGAACGTCAAGCGAGGCGCGGATCGACGGTGTCTGACCGGAAAGATTGATTGACGACGCATAGGTTGTGGTCTTGGCGACTTGCGGCGCAAGCGAATGGATCGCGGCGGTCTGAGCTGTCGCATGCGGTTGCATGTAGAACGTGACCGTCCCGATGGGTGCAGCCAACATGAGAACAAGCATTGCAACGCCGATGACGTAGCGCGTCTGGGTCCGACGCGAGAGAGCCATTGCTCCTGCAGCGACTGCCGCCAACGCGGTGCCCTGCCAGACGAAGTGCAACAAGCCCCAGCCCAGGGCCTGCATGGTGCTTGGCGAGATCCAATTCACGAGAGCGGTCATCGGCGGTTCCTTTCGTATTCGTCGAGCATACGGCGTAGCTCGTCGATCTCTCCGGGCGAAGCCTTGCGGCCTGCCAAGGCATGCATCATGAGCTGGCTTGCGGACCCCTCAAAGACGCGCTGCAGCATGTCACCTGCAATCTGGCGCTTGGTCTGCTCGGCAGGAAGGCATGCTTCATAGACGTGGGCACGCTGTGTTTCGTTTCGGCGCACCGTGTTTTTTGTGGTCATAATCTGCAGGAGTTTCAGGACGGTCGTGTATCCGAGGGACTTCTTTTCACTCAGCGCCTCATGGACTTCACGCACGGTGGACGGACCTCGCGACCAAAGTACGCGAAGAATCTCAAGCTCCGATGCAGTCGGTTTCTGCGGAGATGGTGTCATGCGAGGGACAATACTACGAAGAAGTTCGTAGTGTCAACGAAAATCTTCGTAGATCTTGGGGAGGGCGGCGGAATAGCTTTGATTGTTTCCGATTGAAGTATTGGGCCGAACTGCACGATGCAAGGGCTGAACTGGCAGGGGGCGTCTTGGCAAGTGCAGCTACTAGCGGATAGAGTACTCTGCGTCCTAATTTTCGAGTTTACCCTTCCCAAACAGGAGTTCGCATGCGTGACGCTTTAATCGTGCTGGCTACTTTCGTGACTCTGGCGTTTTCTACGCAGGCACAAACGGCAGAAGAACTGGTCAACAAGAACATCCAGGCGAAAGGCGGGATGGAAAAGATCAAGGCGATCAAGTCGGTGCGAATTAAGGGAAAGCTGATTGGGGGCGGTGGCTTCACGGCTGCGACGCTGCAGGAGAACGAGCGACCTAATAAGGTGCGCGAAACTTTCTCGCTTCAGGGCATGACCGCGGTGACCGCGTATGACAGCGCAACGGGGTGGCAGATCCAGCCGTTCGGTGGCCACAAAGATCCGGAACTGATGGGCGAAGACGATTTGCGCGATCTGCTTCTGGACGCGGATTTCGATGGCCCGCTGGTGGACTACAAAGAAAAAGGAAACACGGTCGAGTTCATGGGCCACGACGAAGTCGATGGAGACGATGCGCTTCGACTGAAGGTCACGCTCAAAGACGGCGACATTATTTATTACTTTCTCGATCCCGACACCTTTTTGGAGATACGGAAAGAAGTGCAGGAATTTATTCGCGGCTCAATTCGCGAGACGGTGGTCGATCTGGGATCGTACAAGCCGGTTGCGGGCGTGATGTATCCCTTCTCGATTTCGCAGGGAAGCAAAGCTAATCCGGGAGCGCAGACGACGACGGTTGAAAAGATCGAAGTCAACGTGCCGATTCCGGACACCGAATTCGCCGTGCCCGCTTCGTTAAAGGGCGCCACGGCGGACGCCGACAAGAAGTAGCCCAATGAGTTTCTTTCTTAGCCAGTAGCACTTTTCACGATTCGAATCAGAGGACTCCTACTCATGAATGAAAGAAAGATCACGTCGCGCAAGTCGAGATGCATGGCCGGAGCGCTCACTACGTTGCTGATATGTGGCGGAGCCGCCGTGGCGCAGAACGCGTACAAGTTCGACGCGGCGACGGTCTCGGGGCTTCCAGCGCGAAATATCGGGTCGGCAACGATGAGCGGACGAGTCGCGGCGGTGGACGCGGTGGAGCAAGATGGGCGGATCACGGTATTCGTCGGCTCGGCGAGCGGCGGGGTGTGGAAGTCGGTGAACGGAGGCACGACTTACAAGGCAGTATTCGATCGCCAGAGCGTTCAGTCCATCGGAGCGGTGACGATCGATCCATCGAATCCGAAGACAGTGTGGGTTGGAACGGGGGAAGCTTGGGTCCGCAACAGCGTGTCGGTGGGAGACGGAGTATACAAATCGACGGACAGCGGCGAGAACTGGACGAACGTCGGACTAAAGAACAGCGAGCACATCGCGAAGATTCTGGTCGATCCGAAAGACGGAAATAACGTCGTGGTGTGCGCGATGGGGCATCTGTGGGACGACAACGACGAACGCGGCGTTTATAAGACGTCGGACGGCGGGAAGACGTGGAACAAAGTGCTGGCGGGGGCGAACGGGTCGAGCGGCTGCGCGCTGCTGGCAATGAGCAAGCAGGAGCCGAAGACGATTTATGCGTCCATGTGGGACTTTCGGCGGCAAGGCTGGACATTTCGATCAGGCGGACCGGGAAGCGGACTTTTCAAATCGACGGACGGCGGAGATCATTGGACCGAGATTAAGGACAGCAATGCAAAGGGACTTCCCCCGAGGCCGTGGGGACGGACGGCGGTTGCGGTTGCGCCTTCCAAGCCGAACGTGGTGTACGCCAACATAGAAGCTGAAAAAGGAAGAGGGCTGTACCGGTCCGATGATGGAGGATCGAGTTGGACGAAACTCGATGCCAGCAACTTCATGGTGTGGCGTCCTTTCTACTTTGGCAACCTGATTGTCGATCCCAAGGACGAAAACAAGATTTTCAAACCCGACCTAATTCTTCTTTACAGCACGGATGGCGGGAAGACGTTCAACGTGGTTTCGGGCGGAGCGCATGGCGATTTCCATGATGTGTGGATTGATCCGAACAATACGAACATCGTGATTGCCGGGGATGATGGCGGGCTCTGGCGTAGCGAAGACGGCGGAAGCCGGTGGAAGCATCAGTTAAATCTTCCGATTTCGCAGTTCTACCACGTGAGCACCGACAATGCTGATCCATACCACGTGTACGGCGGGCTGCAGGACAACAGTTCTTGGGTAGGAGAGTCGTCGTATCCGGGAGGCATCGCGAATTCGCAGTGGGAGAACCTGTACGGCGGCGACGGCTTCTGGATGTTTGAGGATACAGCGGACCCAACCTACATTTACGCAGAAGCGCAGGGCGGAACGATCGGGCGGGTGAACCGGTACACGCACGAAATCCGCGGAATTCAGCCGCTGCCCAACTACGGCGAGAAGAAGCTGCGATTTAACTGGAACACTCCGATTCACATGAGTCCGAATGAAAAGGGGACGCTCTATATCGGGGCGCAGTTTTTATTCCGGTCGCGCGATCACGGACAGACTTGGGACCGCATTTCGCCGGACCTGACGACGAACGATCCTGAAAAACAGAAGCAGGAGGAGTCTGGCGGCGTGACGGTCGACAATTCGTCGGCCGAGATGCACACGAGCATCTACTCGATTTCAGAATCTCCAAAGAATGGGCAGGTCATCTGGGTGGGCACCGATGACGGAAACGTGCAGATTACGCAGGACGGTGCCAAGACCTGGACGAACGTTGTAGGCAACGTGCCCGGGCTGGGAAAGAATTCGTGGGTTTCGACACTTGAGGCGAGCCGGTATGAAGAAGGCACGGCGTACGCGACGTTCGATCGTCATAATTTCGGCGACATGAAGCCGTATGCGTACAAGACTGCCGATTTCGGAAAGAGTTGGACAGCACTTGCACTCGAAGCGAGCGGGGTGCGCGGATATGCTCATGTGATCAAAGAAGATTCGGTGAATCCGAACCTTTTGTATCTGGGAACGGAGTTCGGGCTTTGGATCTCGGTGGACGGCGGACAGCACTGGGCACAGTACAAGGGGAGCAATTTTCCTGCGGTAGCGGTCCGCGACATCGCGATACAGCCGCGAGATAACGACCTGGTGCTGGCGACACACGGACGCGGGATCTGGATCGTAGACGATATCTCCGCGTATCGAGCGCTGACGCCGGATGTCTTAACGAAGGAAGCGACGCTGGTTCCGGGGCGCACAATTCAATATCTGGAGACTTCCGGAGGCTGGCCAGAGGGTGACGAATCATTCAGCGGCCGCAGCAAACAGACGGATGCACAGATTACCTACTACCAAAAGAGCAGACACATCTTTGGCGACCTGAAAATCGAGATTGTCGATCAGAACGGGAAGGTCGTCGACACGATTCCGGGGAGCAAGCACCGGGGGCTGAATCGAGCAAACTGGTCGATGCGCGTCAAGGGTCCGGCGGTGCCACCGGCCGCAACGGCCCTATTCGAAGCGGCGCAGGGCCCGCGTGTTCTGCCGGGCACGTACACGATCAAGATGACGAAGGGCGACAACGTGTACACGGAGCAGATGAATATTGTGCTGGATCCGCGCGTGAAGTTCACCGTCGAGGACAGGAAGGCACAGTTCGACCTGACGATGAAGGTCTATCACACGATCGAGCACATGACGTATGCGGTCGACGCGATTGAAGGTGTGCGGAATGGTGCGAACGCACGAGCGGCGAAAGTTTCCGAG
The DNA here is from genome assembly GCA_963801895.1 of uncultured Acidobacteriota bacterium. Taxonomy (GTDB): domain Bacteria; phylum Acidobacteriota; class Terriglobia; order Terriglobales; family Acidobacteriaceae; genus Sulfotelmatobacter. The sequence continues at coordinate 1,314,276 of CAWDGM010000001.1, forward strand.
AAGGATCCTTTGCGGAAGCAGTTGCAGGAACTGGCGGCGCAGTGCGACACGCTGCGAGGGAAGATTGTGGCCACGAAAGAAGGCGGCATGATCACGGGGGAAGAGCGCATCCGCGAGTTGCTTGGCCAACTTTACGGCACGGTGAACGGCTATGAAGGGAAACCGTCGGATTACCAGGCGGCCCGTGCGGATTCGTTGGCGCATGAGTTGGACGATGTGGTGGGCGAGTTTCAGAAACTGACGCAGAAGAGCCTTCCGGGAGTAAATGCCGGGCTCAAGAAAAAGAAGGCGGAGCCGATCACGGTGCTGAGCGAAGCGGATTGGCAGAAGGCGCGCGAATCGGAGGGGAGTTCCGGGGCGGCTTCGGGGCGGCTTATGTTTGGGAATCAGCAGCGGGAGATGGACTAGGGCTTCACTTCGCAGCCGGAGCGCGTCCACGCGGGGGAAGATCCCTCGCTGCGAGCGCAAGATACGCTCGCGACAGCCGCCGGGACGGTGGGCTACAACACCGTTTGCCACTCTGAGCGAATTGAAGCCCCCTTGCGACCGGGAGCGATCTCTGCGCCAAGGCATATTTCGACTGCGCTCGCTCAGTGGGAAAACCTACTGACGTCAGCAGTACCGCTGGCCCTTAGCGATCCTTCGACTCCGCGAATGTTTCGCTTCGCTCCACATTCTCTCCGCTCGGGATCACAGTCTCTTTTATACATCTGGCACCTTTCATCAAAAGAGAAGAACCTTGGCTCCGCCTCTCCGCTCAGGATGACAGTCGTATTAGGGTTGGCCATTCTGATCAGGCGGCAAGGGACCGCACTGGCGGCGCCACGTTTCCTGTATCTCCGGCTTCGACGAAGGCCTTTTAGCCGTGCCCTCCGACTTGGAGGGAAAAGATCCAGGGCCGATTGATTCCGGGCGCGGGTGCGAGTAGATTGGTCTGTCTCATGACAACCAGCCTGAATAGCCCAGGAGATTCCCAATGCTGAAACGATTTACTGTGTGTCTTTTTCTGCTTGCCGGCCTCGTAACATTTTCTTTCGCAGCGGATGAAAATCAGAACGCCTGCAAGGGCGATCCCGAAAAATGGCAACAACTTTTCAACGGGAAAGATCTGACGGGCTGGAAGCACGTTGGACCAGGCAACGACACGGTGGAAGACGGACTGATCCACACCCACGGCGGAATGGGTTTGCTGTACTGGACGGGCGGCAAAATTGGAAATTGCCAGATTCACGTGGTCTACCGGATGCGCGATGAAAATGACAATTCCGGCGTCTTCATCCGGATTCCGGTTGAGCCTCGTGAAGAATGGATGCCGGTGCACTACGGATTCGAAGTCCAGATTGACAACCATCCAGAAACTTCGAAGGAAGACGAATACCACTCCACCGGAATGATCTATTCGTTGACCAAGCCACTGGCGAAAGCCTGGAAGCCCGGCCCGGAGTGGAACACAATGGACATCACTCTGGAAGGGTCCCGGACGATTGTCACGCTCAACGGTGTGAAGGTGACGGACTATAAGGATGGAGATCCGGCGCCGGAACGCAAGTTTGATTTCGAACCGCAGCGTGGACCGCGACCGAACTTTGGATATTTCGGGCTCCAGAATCACAGCGATAACGACATCGTCTTCTTCAAGGAAGTAGCGATCAAACCGCTGAAGAAGTAGCTGAGCGCACAAGGCGCGGGATTCGTTGCGAAAGCGGCGGGTGTCCCGCGCAGTTCGTCTGGAATCTCCCTCGCCGCGCGGAAGCGCTCGCCCGGGATTGCAATCCGCAGTAAATCTAAATTGGAGGGATTGGCATGAAACGCATTCTTTCGCGACGCGCATTTTTGCAAGGCAGTGCAGCGGCTGCCGCTGGCGGCTTGCTGGTTTCGAAGACCGTGATGCTGGAGGCACATCCTTTTCCTCGAGCGGTCGCGCCCAGTGACCGGGTTCGATTCGGAATGATCGGGATTGGCATGCAGGGCTCGGGCCTGCTGTCGGGAGCGATTACTATCCCTGGTGTGGAATGCGTAGGGGCCGCCGATCTGTATGACGGACGCCACACGCTGGCGAAGGAGATCACCGGGAACGCAAGCCTGCCCACGTCGCGACATTACAAGGATCTGCTCGACCGGAAAGATATCGATTGCATCGTAGCGGCCGTGCCGGATCACTGGCACCGCCGTGTCGTGGTTGACGCTTGCAATGCGGGCAAGGACATCTATTGCGAGAAGCCGATGTCGCACAACGTGGCCGATGGATTGGCAATGGTGGAGGCGGCACAGAAAAACAACCGAATCGTGCAAATCGGATCGCAGCGGGTGAGTTCGGTGTTGTGCGAGACGGCGCGCGAGCTTTATAAGAAGGGCGAGATCGGGGACATCGAGATGGTCGAGCTCACGCTGGGACGAAACGATCCAACGGGAGCCTGGCAATATCCGCCACCGCCGGACCTTTCCCCAGAGACACTCGATTGGGATACGTGGCTGAACGACGCGCCGAAAGTTCCATTCAACAAGCTTCACTTCGCACGCTGGCGCTGCTGGAGAGCCTACGGAACAGGCGTGGCGGGCGATCTGATGGTGCACCTGATCAGCGGCATGCTGGTGACCCTGGGATGGAATGAGATTCCAAAATCGGCGATGGCAATGGGCGGAATCTTCCGCTTCAAAGACGGGCGCGACATGCCTGACTTCCACACGGTGCTGTTCGACTACCACGGAATTCCGGTCTATGTACGGTTGGATCTCGGCGCGGAGACGCCCGAACTGGCGCGCTTCATGGGACCGAAGGGCATTCTGGATGCAGGTGAGTTTGATCTGCGTCACTCTCCGCAATCGGGCATAGATACGGATCCGAGCTACTACAGCGCCAGCTTCCCGGCAAAGCTGCGAGAGCAGTATGTGCGGGAGTGGCACGCGGAGCACGATCCGCAGCTTGGAAAAGAGCCAGTGCACGAAGACACGGTGTACAAGGGCCACGACTGGGATGACATGAGGCCACACCTCAACGTGTTCTTCCAAGCTGTGAAGTCGCGCAAGGGCGTGACCGAAGACGCTGTCTTCGGCAACAACGCAGCGGTCGCGTGCCACATGGCCAACGAATCTTATTTCAGACAGAAGCCGGTTACGTGGGATGCGGCTTCGAAGACCATTAAGTCGTAACCGGAGGAGACATGCGGTCGATCCTACCCGCCGGGCAGAAACGGATTTTTCCGGTTCTGCTCGGCGTTGTTCTGCTGAACGTCATTTGTATTGCACAGGAATTCCCCACCGCGAAGCCGGAGTCACTCGGGTTGTCTTCGGAGCGTCTCGATCGCATCGGGACGGCTGTACAACGGGGTATCGACGATAAGCGAATTGCCGGTGCGGTAACGCTGGTCATCCGGCACGGAAAGATTGGATGGTTCAAGGCACAGGGCATGACGGATCGCGAGGCAGCGAAGGCGATGCCGACCGACGCAATGTTCCGCATCTGCTCGATGAGCAAGCCGATCACGACCGTTGCCGCGATGATGTTGTATGAAGAAGGCAAGTTCCTGCTGGATGATCCGGTGTCGAAGTACCTTCCGGAGTTCAAGAACGCCAAGGTCAGGGTGAAGCCCGCCACCGGCGATCCATACACGATTCCGGCCAGTAAAGAGATTACGATTCGGGATCTCATGCGGCATACGTCAGGGATTACGTACCAATGGAATGAGGATCTCGGCCCGATGTATGAGAAGGCCAACGTAGCCAGCGGCTTGCTACAGTACGACGGAACGATTGGCGACAGCGTCAAGCAACTTGCCGGACTTCCGCTGCTGTTCAATCCGGGCGACAAGTTTGAGTACAGCCTCGGGGTGGACGTTTTGGGACGGCTGGTTGAGGTTGTGTCTGGAAAGCCGCTGGACGAATTCTTCCGCACGCGAATTTTCGAGCCGTTGGGAATGAAAGATACGTACTTCTTCCTTCCCGACAATAAGGCCGCGCGTCTTGCCACGGCATATACCTACTATCCGGACAAAGGACTGAATCGTTTCCCCGATACTCCGATCCGGGAAGGAAGCTTTGTGTACTCGGCGGACTACCCGACGCGTGGCCCGAAGAAGCTTTTTTCAGGTGGCGCGGGGCTGGTCTCGACTGCAATGGACTACGCGCGTTTTTGCCAGATGATGCTCGATGAAGGAAAAGTTGGAAGCAAGCGGTTGTTGAGTAGGAAAACCATCGAACTGATGACGCACGATCAGCTTGGGAAGATCGCAGCGGACGAGGGCTTTGGTCTGGGCTTCGGAATCGACGGCATCAAGGCGCCGCTGAACGAACTGGGATCACCGGGAGAATACAACTGGGGAGGATTTTTCTATACGGGGTTCTCGATCGATCCGAAAGAACAGATGATCGTGATCTTCATGGCGCAGTTGCATCCTACGGGGGACTTGACGCTCGACAAGCAAGTACATGAACTTGCGTATCAGGCTATCAACGACTGAGTGTAGGTACATTTTTGTTGCGACTGACACCTAATTCATTAACCACAAAGGGCGCTAAGGTTCACTAAGGAAATCGATACTCGGGCTTTCGCCAGCGGTGTATCATTTTTGCAAGAGTTTTTTGGATCCAGCCCTCAACTCACTTCCCTCGCCCGTGGAGTTTTGTCATGGCTACGATTCGACTTTCAATCAACGGCCAGTCTTATTCAGTCGACGCAGACCCGCAGACCAGCCTGCTCACGGTGCTGCGCGAGCAACTTGACCTGACAGGCAGCAAATATGGCTGCGGGGAAGGCCAGTGCGGGGCATGTACCGTTCTCATCGATGGGAAAGCCCTACGGTCTTGTGTAACCCAGGTCGGTGCGGTTGCGCAAAAGCAGATTACGACGATTGAGGGCCTAGCCACAGGAGATCACTTGCATCCCGTCCAGGAAGCTTTTCTTGAGACAGGCGCGATGCAGTGTGCTTATTGCACCTCCGGGATGATCATGTCGGCGGTGGCATTGTTGCGGCGCAATCCGGATCCGAACGAGGGAGAAATCATCGACTTCATGGATGGCAACATATGCCGCTGCGGAACCTATCCGCGAATCGTGAGTGCGATCCAGAAGGCCGCCAAAGCACTGACGCACGCGGGAGGTGGACGATGATTGACCATCACGAACAGCAGGTTGCGTTGGAGCCAGAACGTTACGAACTTCAGAGTGCGCCTCCATATCGATTTGACCTGGCCCGGCGGGACTTCTTCAAGTTCCTTGGCGCAGGTGTTCTCGTAATCTCGGCGTTGAGACCGATTGCTCTCGCACAGGAGTCCGGGGGAAACAGGCGTCAACGCGGTGACTCTCAGCCGAAACAGATCGACGCTTGGCTGCACATCGGAGAGAAGGGCACGGTCACTGTATATACGGGGAAGGTCGAGGTTGGTCAAAATATCCGGACGTCGTTGGCTCAGGCTGTGGCCGAAGAGTTGCAGGTACCCGTCAACAAGATCGAGCTCGTGATGGGGGATACCGAGCTGACTCCGTATGACATGGGGACGTTTGGAAGCCGGACGACGCCAACGATGAATCTGCAGCTGCGGCGTGCGGCGGCTGCGGCTCGGGATGTGCTGATTGGGCTTGCAGCAAGAGAATTGAAAACCGACGAGAAGCAACTGATCGCGGTTGAAGGAAAAATTCGAGACTCGCGGACGAACCGCTCGGTCGAGTACGCTGCTCTGCTCAAGGGGCAGCAGCTTACCGAGTCTCTGCCCGTGGAAGATCCTCTGATTCCGGCGGCTGAGTGGAAGGTAGCAGGACAATCTGCTGCGAAAGTGGATGGGCGAGCTTTTGTCACCGGCCAGCATCGCTATCCGTCAGACCAGAAGCTACCCAACATGCTTTACGGAAAGATTCTGCGGCCTCCGGCTTTCGAGGCCAAATTGGTTTCCGCCGATACCTCCGCAGCCGAGCAGATGGGGGCAGTGGTCGTACGCGACGGAAACTTTGTTGGAGTCGCAGCGCAGAGCTCAAAGCTCGCGGAAGCAGCGGTGAAAGCAGTCCGCGCGGAGTGGAAGTCTGAGCCTCAGGTATCCAGCAAGGAACTGTTTGAGTACCTGCGTAGGGACACTAAAGCTGGAAATGATCCGACAGGCGACGGCGATAGTCACAATATCGGTTCGGTGGAGCAGGCCCTTGCATTGGCCGATCACAAGTTGAAACAGACGTACACCGTTTCCTACATCGCGCACGTTCCGCTCGAGCCTCGGGCTGCCTTGGCAAAGTGGGACGACGACAAGCTCACGGTCTGGACGGGCACGCAGCGTCCGTTCGGAGTTCGAGGCGAACTTGCAGAAGCGTTCCGGATTCCCGAAGAGCGAGTGCGAGTTTTAATGCCGGACACGGGATCGGCGTACGGCGGCAAACACACGGGAGAAGCCGCGATCGAGGCGGCGCGACTGTCGCGCTCGGCGAAACGTCCGGTGAAGGTGATGTGGACTCGTGAAGAAGAGTTCAGCTGGGCATATTTCCGTCCTGCCGGGGTCATCGATGTTTCTAGCGGAGTTCGCAACGACGGCACGATTACCGCGTGGGAGTTTCACAATTACAACTCAGGTTCCGCGGGGATCCGAACGTACTACGAGATCGCGAATCAACGCATCGTTTTTCACGAGGTGCGATCTCCTTTGCGGCAAGGCTCCTATCGCGCGCTGGCTTCAACGGCCAATCACTTTGCGCGCGAGTCTCATATGGATGAACTCGCGCATGCGGTGAAGATGGATCCGCTCGAGTTCCGGCTCAAGAATTTGAAAGACCAACGATTGCGCGCGGTTTTTCAGGCTGCGGCCAAGCAGTTTGGCTGGGACGCGAGCAAGTCCGCCGGGCAGGGGTTCGGAATGGGCGGAGGATACGAAAAGCTGGGCAATATTGCCACCTTCGCCGAGGTTCACGTTGATGGCAAATCGGGCGAGGTGAGGGTGATTCGTGTCGTTTCAGCCTTCGAATGCGGGGCCATCGTGAATCCCGACGGGTTGCGCAATCAGGTTGAGGGTTCCAACGTACAGGGACTTGGCGGCGCGCTGTTCGAAGCTATCCAGTTCGAGAACGGAAAAATTCTGAATGGGCGATTGTCGCGCTACCGAGTTCCGCGGTTCAGTGACGTGCCCAAGCTGGAAACTGTTCTACTCGATCGAAAGGATATTCCGTCCGTTGGCGCAGGAGAGTGTCCGATGATTGGTCTCGCCCCGGCTATCGCGAACGCTATCTTCGATGCGACCGGAAAGCGGCTTTGCGGCCTGCCCTTGGTTCCGGATGGCTTGCGGGCGGCGGGCTGATTGAGAACACTCATTTCCTTGTTGGTGACTTTGAAAAACTCTTTACCACTAAGGTCACGAAGGTTCACTAAGGAAATCAGCTCGGCGCTCAGTCCGGCATCAGTTGCTGGCGGCGGCCTGATCGCTATTAAGAGTCATTTGACTTGTGACATTCATCGCTCTAGGATTCGCACTGACTTCTGTTGTCTCGCCGTCTCAAACATTCATTTCTTTTCAACGGAGCAACTATGAGTGATTCGTCGTCTTTGAACCGCCGCGATTTTTTGGGAAAATCCGCCGCCGCCCTCGCTGGAAGCGTGGTGTTGCCGCTGACAGCGTTGTCGTACGGAAGAATCGTGGGTGCGAATGATCGGATTTCGCTCGGGCATGTCGGGAATGGGAACCGCGGCGGGGACCTCGACCAGATCGCGTCAAAACTCAAAGACAGCCACCACGTGGAAATGACGGCGGTCTGCGACTTGTGGAAAGTGAATCGGGAGAAGGCGGTTGCCACGAACACGAAGTACTACGGCCGGGCCCCGAAGGGCGTGCAGCACGTAGAAGAATTGCTCGCGATGAAAGATGTGGATGGAGTGCTGATATCGACGCCGGAGCATTCGCACTCTCCAATTTTGAAACTTGCAACAGAGGCTGGGAAAGACGCTTACGTCGAAAAGCCCATGGGCAATGTGCTCAGCGAAGCGAAGGCCGCGCGCGATGCGGTGATGAAGGGCAAGACCATCGTGCAGGTGGGAACGCAACATCGCAGCGAGCCCTATCAGCAAGCCGCACAGAAGATTGCGCGGAGCGGCGATCTGGGTGATATCAGCAAGGTCGAGATTGTGTGGAACTACCATGGCCCGCGCTGGCGCGGAAGACCGGAAGTGAAAAGAATCCAGGAGCAGGACACGGACTGGAAGGCGTGGCTGATGACAAAACCAGCGCGCCCGTTCGATCCGCAGATGTATTTCGAGTTCCGGCTGTACAGGGAATTTTCCAGCGGTATCCCCGATCAGTGGATGAGCCACGCCATCGACGTGGTGCATTGGTTCATGGACGATCACTTTCCGTCAGCGGCGGTATCGAACGGCGGCGTGTTCGCCTGGCACGATGGAAGAGAGACGGCTGACACATTTCAGACTCTGCTGGAGTATCCAAAGGGCTTTCTGGTTAGTTACTCAACCAGCTTCGGAAATGATGCACCCAGCTTTACGCGGTACATGGGAAAGAAAGCTACGCTGATCAATATCGGAGGCGAAGGCAGCCCGCGCTATCAAGTGGTCGAAGAGAAGGGTACGCACGAGGACGATACGGAAATCGATACGAAGCGGGAGTCGAAGTTTGTGCAGCTGCCGGGGGAGTCCGAAATTGCCGCCGATGGGGATCGACGATTTGACGACCGAGCACATGGCCAATTGGTTCGAGTGCATGCGCTCTCGACAACAGCCCCACGCTACCGTGCAGGATGGATTCGCGCATTCGGTGGCATGCATGATGGCAGCGGAATCGTACTGGACAGGCAAGAAAATTTACTGGCATGCCGCTACGGAAACATTCTCAGACGCAAAACCGTCTTAGAGTTTGCAGGCGTGGGCGTTGCCGAGGCACTGTCCGACAACATTCGCATAGTCAGCGATGGCGATCTCCGGATCCTGGAGATCGGGGTGCCAGACTTTTTCCCACTCGAAGCAGTAGAAGCCTTTGTAGTGGATCGACTTTAACGCTTTGATCTGGCGATCGACGGGAACGGTGCCTCTGCCGGTTAACACATACTTGCGGTCTTCACCGTTACCAACTGAATCCTTGATATGGGTGTGCCGGATCCATTTGCCCAGTTCTTTGACCGTGTCTTCGGGCTGTTCGTTGGACGTGGCGAAGGTGTGGTGTGCGTCCCAGAGCAAGCCGACGTGATCGGAGCCAGCGGCACCTAGAACATCTTTCAATGTTGACGATGATGTGAAGTGATCGTGCGACTCGATAATGACTGTCACATTCTTCGGACCTGCATAACCGCCTAGTTCCTTCAGGCCGGACGCGACGCGCGCTCTTGTTTGATCATCTGGCACTGGACTTTTGTCGGACTGATCTTTGCCGCCAAAAACGCGGACGTAAGGTGCTCCGAGGGCTGAGGCAAGATCGATGAAACGTCGGGCGTCGCCTAGTTCCTTGGCACGCTTTTCGGAATCTTCCACATAGAGATTGGCAGAACTGCTCACGCAGGCGATGCGCAAATTGGCGGCGCGAATCTCGTCTTTGGTTTGAGCGATGCGATCCGCGGCGAAGATGGGATTTGCGGGAAGGTCCATGTTGCCCTGAAGGCCGCGCAATTCGATGGCAGAGAATCCGTGCTGGGAGGCAAAGTCGAGAATCTTCTTCCACTCCCACGCGGGACAGCCGAGAGTGGAAAACGCGATCGGGATGCGGCTCGACGCTTTTTTCGCCGCGAGCAAACCGGTGAAAGCAGATTGTGCCAGAGCGGCGGCGGAAACCGTTTTTATGAAGTCACGACGGTTGCTCATGAACGTCATCAGAGTTCTCCCTTTTAACTGGACGACGGCATGATCGCACGTCGGGGCGGCGAGTGCCAAATGTGTCAGCGACCCGATGACACAGGAGCTGAAGACGATCGTGACTCTGCGTTGGTTGGCAGATTCGCGATGGTCGTTCCCGGATAGTAATGCTCGAGAATTTGCTGATAGCTCGCTCCGTGCTGAGCCATAGCTTTTGATCCCGCCTGACAGAGGCCGATACCGTGCCCCCTTCCAATGCCTGACACGGACGATTGAGCCTCTTCCTGGCTGACGACGAAATCGTTGCTGGGAACGGTGTCCCAGCCTAGGCGGCGATTGATGGCGAGGCGGTCATGCTCGTTGGAAGTTCGAAGCGCCGCCGCATCGGAGTGCGACATGCGAGTCGTCCAGCGATCCGGATGCGCAAGGCAAAAATCGCAGGCGACAGAGTAATAAGGATAGGTGGCTGAAGGCAGTCCGATTTGTTGTGGCGTGCGAGTGTGTCCGGCACACCGACGCGTGTACATGGCGGGAAACGGCGACGAATTGTAAGTCAGAACCATGGCGCGTGTGGCTGCGGCGGCGAGCGCGGCATTGCTCTCAGGCAGAGGAAGTTCGCGCAGGAACTGGCAATGTGTCGTGTCACAAAAATCGAAATCGAGATGACGTCCGCGGCCGGATGCGAGGTACGATCGCGTCGCGATGGCTTGCGCTTTCAGGGCCTCAGGCGGAGTGTCGGCCTCGCTCTCGGCTGCGACTATGGATGCGACCGCGAGCTCGCGATCCATGCTCACGACCGCTAAGAGATTGGCGCCGTCCGCACTGATTTCGAGCGTGCCGTGGTAGCGACGAGCTATTTTGCCTGGGATCTTCAGGACGAAATCTGCCGCTTCGCGGTTTCGGCCGGCTGCAGCCAGATGAGGTGCTGAAACAACGCGGCTGTCCGCCGAAATAACAATTTTAGATCCGGAGAGTCGAACATCTGCTGATGCAAGACCTGAACTCGGCTCAAGCACAATTGGTTTTTCTGCCGCCTGCAGGACTAGCGCGTTGCCTGGCAGGGCAACGACCGTGAATTCCTGCGTGTGAAAAAGCGTCAGCACTCCGATGCGAACATCGGCAGCAGAAAGTGGGGCACTATTTTTCCGGATAGATGTTGGGCGGGATGCGGGGCGCGCATCCGACAGCGAGAAGAGTGAAATGGCGAGACAGGCCACGAGCACAAGAGCAGCCCGCAACATCGAATGACTGAGAATCTTGGTAGCTCGAAGGCGCATGTGTCAGTTTCCAACCCGACGGAGCATCTGGCCTGCGGTTTTCGCCGCCTCCGCGCCCGGAACTCCGTGAACGCGAACCATGAGCAGGATTCTGGGATCGACTGCGGGGAACAGCGCCACGGTAAAGCCATCTCCGGGAGTGCGAGGCGAATGAGTGCATTGAGCCGTTCCAGTTTTCACCAGCGCATTTGCAGAATGCAAGGCGCGATCGACCTCGGCACCAGTTCCCTCCCGCCCTGACTCAGCCATCCCTTCCAGAATCTGTGAGACGGCCGGCTCATGATCCAGGTGAGAGAGTTCGACGTAAGCCCGGCCCATGCGTAGAGGACTGACGCGCCAATTGGAGCCGAGGCCTGCGAGTTCGATTCCCGAGGCTTCCGTAGCGGGTGGATCAATGTCGAAACGCCGCGCTGTGTCTGCCATTTCGGGGGCGGTGAGACTCGCAGTCAGCGCACGGAAGTAGGAATTGCAGGAATAGGCGATGGCGGAAGCCAGGTCAAGGTCGCCGTGGCCATGAGGACGCCAACACCCGGTCGCTATCCCGCCACAGTGATGCGTTGGAAAGTGGAATTCATGGAGCTGCCCGTAGGCCAGAGCGACGAAGGGCTTCAGGAGCGAGCCCATGGGAATAGGAAGTTCCGCACCTTCCCATCGTGAAGCCAAAACCTCGCCGGTCCGGGCGTCGAACAGTAAGAAAGAAATATCGCGGTTCGCAAATTCCCGATCAAGCATGCGTTCGGCGGACTGCGCGAAAAAGATCCTGCCGCTGCTGTCGGCATCGTGGTCCGAACCGCTGTAGGAAGGCGATGAGACGATCATCATCAACAGCAGAGCGAACGCGAGATGTTTCAGTGAGACCACTTGTAGGTGACCGTCTGCCGGACTTTTTGCGCATCGGCGCGAACTTCAATCCGTTCCGCTTCTACGTCGCTCAATGTCGCACTCAGGCTCGCCATGTTGCCGGAAAAGAATTGAGGCTGGTATCCGGTCGCATTGGCGTTTTGCGGCGCGCCCGTGCCGCGATCGATGGAACGCGCAAGCTGAACGAAGTTGCCGCGCTCTTGCGTGTGATTGAATCCCGCATACAGCGACGCCGGTGTGCGTTCAGACTTCCCTGAAAGTCTTGCCAGCACTTGCGCGACGAGCGCAGGGTCGTCACTCACGACGGCATATTTTCCGCTGACAGCGAGCGACAGTGGAAACAGCCCATCAAGTTGTTGGTATCCGGACTTCTGTTGCCAGCCGACGCCGAGCGGGCCAGCGGTAAGAATTGTCTTCACCGAGTCTGCGAATGCCGCTTGAACCGAGGGTAAATTCCATTCGCTGGCTGCCTTGAAGACGATCGCGGAATGGATTTTTACGAACACTCCGTCCGCATCCTTGTCGCTCGATTGCAACTGGAGCAACGCCAGGACAGGAGTTTTGTCGAACAATGTCTTCAGTTCGGCAAACATCTCTGAATCTAAAGAGCGGGCGGGCAATGTCTCATCAATTCGAGTTTCGAAATCGGAGGCTGTTCCCTGCTCGCCGGAAGTCAACTGAACCTGCGGAGCGAGCTTGGACGCAACTGTCGAATTCGGCCGCGGCTTCAGCAGCTTCTTGTGGAGCAGAGCGAGACATACGTCGGGCGAAGGATCGGCTGCAGCCTCGAAGATGCCTGTGCTGTCAGGGACGAGACGCGACAGATCGGCAACTGCCGCTGTTCCTTCGGTCGATGGAAGGCGGCCTGCCTCTTTGTTCCTGAGCAACACCCGCTCTTCGCGATAAACATTGCCGGAGAGAAACAGATCTGCGACTGCCGCGGAGTACTGATTGAGCTCGGTTATATTCTGCTGCACCCAGTAAGTGCGGAAGTACCCGTTGGGAACGAGGGACTGCATATTCATGACGAGGCGCAAATCTCCGACCTGTTCGGCGGCGTTGGTCGCCTGTTCAAACCAGGAATCGGTTTCGAGCGACGCGGCCCCTTTGCCGGCCAAGAGCTGGAGCGCGCCCGCCATCAAATCCTCGCGCGTTGCCAGCAATAAGTAGTCGCCGGAGACGGCGAATGCGAACTCACGGAGTGATTCGGAGTCTCGCCGCACATAGAAATCAATTCCGCCGGCGTTTCGAGTTTCAAACTTTGACCGAGTTTGCCACAGCGTCGATGCGCGGAGCGTGCCGACGGGAGATAGGTGACGTAAAGAAACTGCAGTTTGCCGATATCGTAGACGGCAACAGCACTCTGTTCGCCGGCAACGTCCGAGAGAAAATTCATGGACGCAGGAAGACCGGCGGCGACGGCGAATTGGGTGCTCGCTTCTTCCAGGCGCAGGAACAGGCGGGAGCGCGAGAATATTTGATAGTTATCGCTTCGCATCCACGCTTCCTTCTGATTGGAGAAGTTCCACTCGCGCAGTAGAGAGGAAAAGTCTTTGGCTTCTAAATAGATGAGCGGGCCCGCCGGAACGAAACGGGAGAGGCGTGCGTTTTCCTGGGGCACCCGTCGTAATGCGGCTTTGCCGATGCCGAAGCATGCCAGTGCTAGACATAGTAGGGCAGCCAAGCGCTTCATGGTGCAACCTCTTTTCTGGCTCCTCCGATTGAACCGGGCGGATTCTTTGCGATGAGCTTTGGACGTACAACGCGATCCTGCTCTAGCGCTTCGTGAAGCAACGGTTGCCGGGATGCATTGTCTCGCTGGTTGGAAAGTGTGGACTTGACGGTCGCAATCTTTGTCGACAAACTTTTGCGGGCCGAGGCGGACCGATCCATGTGATAAGCCGATTGGTAGGCAGCAAGAGCTTCAGATAAGCGTCCAAGACGCGTCATGGCGTCGGCGGCGTCCTGCAATACGCGCGCTTGCTGGACGCGAGAAAGTTGGGGATCACCTGCCAAAGGCTGCGAATTCGGTCGATTCGTGATCGGTTGCTCATTTTCTTCGGGTGCATCATCGCTTCGGTTGTCGCCATCCGGGATGTTATTTCCGAGTGCATGAACCTGGAGCAACGGTTCCAGAATGCCGAGGGCATAATTGTCGGACTGCGCTTCGACGGCAGCCTTAAAAAGAGGAATGCGAGCCGGATTGCGACGGGGAAAGTCGATTACGGTGTGACTGAGAAGGTTGACGCGGGCCTTCGCGTCAGTAATCTGCTTTGCGGCCCGGATTCGTGCATCGTAGAAGTAAAACTTGTCGGCCGCCGATCCGGTCAAGACTTCGGGAACGCCGGCCAGCAGATTCAACTCATCGCTGCCGAAAATCGGATGGGAGTGTCCGTCGAGTGCGACCGCAGCCTGTTGCCGCAAATCATAGGACTCCGCTGGATTCGCGGCTATCTCCGCCAACGACTGTCGTGCCGTGTCCGTACCGCTCTGGGCGGCGAGTTTCGCGTTCGCCAATCGCAAGCGATACGAATGTTGCCAAGGCTGCATCTTTGTAAGAAGAGTTAGAAACTCGATCGCTTGCGCATGATGCCCCGTCCTCTCGAGAAGCGCGGACGCGGGATCAAGATTCTCATTGCCGACGACTGTGACCATGCGGTGGAGTAGATCGAGGGCGCCGGCCGTATCGTCAGTGGCGAGCCGAATTTCAGCTAACCCAAGGAAATTGGTCGCTACCAGATTGTGCGCTTCGATCTCCCGCGCAAATACGAATTCCAGAATCTTGCGAGCGGAAAGGTTGTCGCCGGCATCGGAGAGCTTTCTTGCGGTATCGCGAAGGATTTCGGCTGCAGGAGCCTTGTCAGGAGCGGCCTTGTATCCGTCAAGAATAGGGTCGAGCTTTCCGGTACGCGCAGCAACTTGAAGCTCGAGTGGGATGAAGATATTGAGTTGCGCTTCACGCATCTGTTGCGGGACAGACGCAATCGCCGTTTCGGCGGTGTAGTATTGTTTTGCATTAAGAAAGTACTGAATCCAACGTTGTTGCCACGAAGTGAGATCCTGCTCCGCGCCCTGGCGGTCCAGGCCCTCGCGTTGAGTCACAGCCGCCTCTTTAAGTTCGAGAATTCGTTGATAAATCAGCGCGCGTTGCGGAGCAGGAACCCAAGGAGTACTAACCACGTCGCCGAGGACGGTCGCGGAATCTGGGGCGCTCGATGAAACCGAGAGAAGCCAGGCTGCGGCGGTCGCCGGATCTTTTTGGGCAGCAAAGACGGGCTGCAGAACGGCGTTCGAGCGCCACGCTCCGTTTCGATTTAGGTATGCGCGGACGATGGAATCCACGTCGGGCTCGAGTTCTGAGAAAAGATGGCGAGTGCGAAGGTCGTCGCAGGTTTTGCCGAAATCGCGCCAGAAACTTTCCGGTGGAGACTGTCTTTCTATTTGGGCCAACAATGACTGCAAGGCTCGCTTCCATTGCGTGAGCGCGGCCGAGCGGTCTCCGCTTTTGTAATACTTGGAGGCCAGCGCATCCAGAACGTCCGGACGTGCGGGGGAGAGATCGAGCGTATGTTGGTACTCCGCAATTGCGCGCGTGGTGTCGCCGACCGTCGAGTAGTACTCGGCAAGGTTGAGATATCCCGAGGCACTGGCGGGACTTGCCTCAAGCTCGGCGGACAGAAAACCTTCTGATTCGGGGGACTTCGCCAGCTTCAAATATTCGCCGTAGCGCGAGCCGTAATAAAACCAGGTGTTTCCCGCTAACTGCTGAGCCCTTTCGACGGGTTTGGCGAGACGCTCGCCGATGTTGCTGTTACCGAGCGCAGAGAGGAACGCGTGGCGGATTTCTGGCGTCAGCTCAGAGAAATAAATTCCTACGAGGGCGTCGTTGGCCTTCTTCCAAATTGGGGTGCGAGCTTTGCTTCGCGCGGCAACCGCGGCGTGCGCCACTGCCGGCGTTGCATGAGCCACTACAAAGTCCGCAGCTCGCTCTCCGACGGCCGACCAGCTCGATGCGATCCGCACCAGTTCTTGAGGCTGCTGCTTGAGAAGCAACCCGAAGAATCTTTCCTCGCGATTGGAATCGAGGCTGTCAGAAGAGAAGGTTGCTGAGAGTGTTCTTAACTCGCTTTGCTCATCGCCTGCCGAACGATACGCATCAGCTGCGTTGACGAGAAGATAGGTGCGCAGCTCTCTCGGATGCGCCGCCACTAGTTTTTCGAGTTGTGCCCCAAGTTCAGGAAAGCGTCCGCGACGACGCTCGAGGTCGACGAAGGGCTGGACATTCAGATTTGTGTTTCCGCTTGCGGCTTTGCTGAGTAACACATTAAAGCGCCATCGCGATTCCTGATCCGCGAGAGATGCGCTCATGGCCAAGGGGATGGCAAACTCCTCGATATCTGAAGGAGGCATGGAGTTGCACTTTGATTCCGCCAACTGCGCGAAAGACAGTCGCTCTTCGGGAGTGAAATAGGCATTCACTGCAGACCCCATCTCCTCGAGCGCGGACCTCATTCCAGCCCGTGCGTTCTCGATTCGCCGAAGTCGAACGTTCTCGCGCCATTGCGAGTCGGTGAGGCCAGCGAGTCCACTCCGTGCCAACTGTGCCTGAAAAACAGGCAGGGTCGCAGATGAGTCTTTAAGGCCAGTTTCCAATACGGTGAAGACTTGTCCGTGGTGCCGCAGCCTCGTCGATACTCGAACATAGGTTTTGACGTCGTAGAGATTCGCAGGGTCTGCAAGCAGATCGGATCCCGCTTTAGCGACGCCTTGCTCGGCGAACGCAAGAGCTTGCTCGAGGAAACCCCATCCCTCAAGGCGGCGGGCAATTTCGAAATAGCCGCTGGGATGTTCGGGATGTCCTTGGAATACCGCTGCCTTCAGGGCGTCAACGACGTCATTTGTTTTGCCCTGACGCGCGCGAACGATCGCGACCTTTTCCATCCATTGCGGATCTTTGTAGGCGAGCTTGTAGATCCTCTCGTAGTCTGAGGCAGTATCATCAAAACGCATGAGACGTTCTTCAAGTTCCGCTCGCGCGATGTACAGGTCGACACGATCCGGACGGATGGCGATGGATTTTGAAAATGCATCGATGGCAGCGGGATAGTTTTCCAGCTGGGAGTAGGTGCGACCCAGCACCATGGACCAACGGTAGTCGCGGGGCGATTGTGCCACCGTTTTGACGTAAAAATTTACGAGCCGCTCCTGCTGCTTGTAACGGGAGGCATATCGCGCAGCTTCCGTAGCGACCGCTTCATCCTCCGGAAAGGCATTGATGGTCTCTATGTATTGATCGATCGCTCCGGAAAAACTCTTTGTCCGTGTGAGAGCCGGGACCAGTCCACGCCGGAGGGTTGCAATTTGCGCCTTGCGCGAGTCGGCGGGTAACGGCGCATTGCGAAACGCGGTGATCTGGTCGAGGTAGAAGCGCTGCAGTCCGGTGTCGTCGCCGGCCTGGGCATATGTGTCTGCCATCGCGGCAAGATACTCGCCGTTGTAGGGATCGGCATGCAGCAATTGGGACAAGAGATCGCGAGCCTGCTGGAATTGTTTTGCTTCAGTAGATTTGCGGGCTGCCTCGTAGTTGAACTGGGTGCTTAAGATGGGGTTCGCCTCTTTCGCGGCTAGCAGCAGAATCGCGATCGCGTCGTTGGGCATCTTCATGCGCCAGTAGAAATCCACGGTAGAACGGACGACCCCGAGAATCTTCGGATCTTCGCGATAGATCGCCTCGATATTCTTTTGGGCAGACGCAAATTCTTTGCGCTCCTCGTCGAACCGGATCAGTGCGTAGCGGAGTTGAAGGCGGTTGACTGGGTCGGTCGTGAGTTCGGCCTGCTTTTCGATGGCATATCGGCGCACGGTCTCAAATGATTTTTGTTGCGCGAGTGTCTCGATTTCCTGAGCCTGTTCAATGGAAGTGGTCGCCATAGTGAGGGCAGCAAGTAGCGGCTCGATCTCTGGCCTGCGCTCCTGAACATCGAGAATCTTTACACGCAGAAGAATTGCGGACATCGGACTCGTCGCGGCGGAGAGTTGAACGGTGTTTTGATTGACGAGATCGCGGAGTGCTGGGCGACGGGCCAATTCCAGGAGACGCGACTCCGCCGATGAGTTCGGTGAAGCGAGTGCGCCCTTCACGTATTCCTGGATTGCGTGCCCATAGTCCCGCTGATTTTCGTAGATGGCGCCCGCTTCGTAGGCGAACAGACTGGGATTC
Organism: uncultured Acidobacteriota bacterium; assembly: GCA_963801895.1. Lineage (GTDB taxonomy): Bacteria > Acidobacteriota > Terriglobia > Terriglobales > Acidobacteriaceae > Sulfotelmatobacter. Next base: position 1,332,392 of record CAWDGM010000001.1, read on the forward strand.
GCGAGCTTTTGCCGACCCTGCGCCAGCAGACGGATCGCGTTATCAAAGTCGAAGTAGTCCCAGTAGATGGTGGCCGCCTCGAGATATCCGCTGGCTTCGCCGGCAGCGACTTTGGGAATGCGCTCCCAATAGCTAGAGGCCTGAGAAAATTGTTGACGATCGGCATAGATGTCACCGATGCGTGCCATGGTCTCGGTATCGGACGGATTCGCCTGGAGGAAATCGTCTTCGATCTTTGCGGCGACGGCCGTGTTTGAAGGATCGAGGTACGCCAGGGAGCGGAAGACTGAGGAAGCGGTGTGGGATATCTCGGGTTCCGCAGGATATTGCTGCGCCAGAGACTGGAGGGCGGGCGCTCCTTGCTCGAAATGCGAACGCCAGAGATTAGCGTAGGCTACAAACGTTTCTGCCGCAGGGTTCTTCGCACCGTCAGCATTCGCCTGACTTTCTACCTCCCTCAACTCTGAGTTGAGCTTCCCGCTGCTCGATAGGAACTGAAAAAAACGGTTTCGCAGATCGGCTTCTTCAAACCAGTGCTGCCGCAAGAGCGCCTCCCACGCCACGGCGTCGTGCGTCGCCGGAGCTTCGTAGGCACTGAGCAGATTGCGGACGAATACGGGACTATGAGGAAATCGCTGATTGGCATAGAGATTGAGGCGCAAGTAAAGGTCCGGGGTTCCTGAAACCACGCCGTTGAAATATCGTTCCAGCTCAGTGCCTTTGAAAGCTGAGATCGCATCCTGGGTCAACCGCTCGAATTCCGCAACTTTCTTGTGGCGAAGGTAAGCGCGTGCGAGCCTGTCATACCAGGTTTTGTCCGAGAACTTTGAAATCGCGAGCCGGTAGACCTCTTCCTGTTGCGAGCCCAAGCGGTTCTGCTCCAGGAAGGCCGCAAATCGTTCGTACAGTCCGGGATCATTGGGGTTCCTGTCGATCTCGCGACGAAGCACCACGAGGGCTGAAGGAATCTGCTTTGTCTCAGACAACCGCCCGAGATAACGCTCGAGCACTCGCGAGTACTCCGCCGAACGCGGACCGGTCTGAGATTCAGTAGCTGGGGTCGTGAGACGAAAGGCGGAACTGGAATTTAAGCTCGAGGCGGGCACTGGAGGTTGCGGCTCAGTTGCCTGGGACTCGCGATCTTCGGATGCTGTTTGAAAGGAAATCCGGGCGAAGGTTTCGCGGGTCGTGGCGTAAGCGTCTCCGAAGCTTCCCAGCGGGACGTTTTGTGCCTGATGCGCCAGCTCCTGAAGCACGGCATCGTAAATCGCGAACTCCTCTTTGGTGTTTCCTTGGCGCGCATAGGCGTCTGCCATCAACAGAGAGACGGAGGTGCGTTCAGGAGCAGCGGGGAAGCTCACGAGAAACTTCGCTCCTCCGCCGATGACGGCAGCACTTTCGCCGGAGTTCGCGTAGAACTCAAGAAGTTGCGCGTGCAATTCCGGCCGGCGCGGCGAGTTGGGGAACTTCTCGTCCAGCAAAGTGAGCAACTGCGCGGCACGAGCGCGACGAAAGTAAGGCCCTGCGCGTTGCTCTTCCTCCGCATACTGCGAGGACGGTTGAGTGGTATTCAAAATCAGAGACAAAATGCCGTTCAGATATCCAGGACCCTGGTCCATGGTGGCGATGTCGCGGTACATGGAAAGATCGCCAGAGCCAAAGCGGATCGGCGTTTCAGGCGCGGTGAGCAGGATTCCAGTGAGCGCCGCGACAGACGTTTCCTGAGCATTCGGCAACTCCTTGCTGTTGTACAGGGCGAAGTAGTAGCGCGCAGCTTCCGGATAGGAATGAATTTCTTCCAGAAGTCTGGCGCAGATGTAGAGCTCTTGTGAGGTCCATGGCGATTTCTTGCTGTCCCTGTGCATGCGGAGATCAGAGATCGCCCGTTCGGCACCCTCGAAACTTCCCTGTTGCTGGTAGTAGTAGAAGAGACGGGCTGTAGCGTTGAGGTCGCCCGGATCGGCCGCGAGTGCCGCACGCGCATCGTCGCGGAACCGGCGCAGGTTCTGCGTATCACGAAGCAGATCAAAGTAACTCTTCACCAACTGCGGATCCCAGAGAGGTTGGAAGCTGTGCTGGTACACGGAGAGGCCTTCTCGCACGGCTCCGCGGCGGTAGGCCATCAGGGCGGTGGCTTCCACGGGGAAGATCTGGTCATCCGGAAATTGCTTTCGATAGTCGCCGATTAGCACAGTCGCCGCCGAATAATCTTTTTGCGTGATGAGAAACTCCATGAAGCGAGCGTACAGAGATTGGTTCGCCGGATAGCGCTTAATCCACGAGCGATACTGCGCAGACGATAAATCTGCTGGCAAGGATTGTGCCCGGATAATTTCGAAGATGCGTTCGTAGGCTTGCCAGGAACGTTGCTGCGAAGGTGGAGACAGATTCTCAGCGGCAGTGGCGGGGGCGGCAGTGACGAGCGACAGAATACCGATCTCGTCGGACGGCCGGAGGCGGCGGCGATAAAAATCGGAGAGCGCAAGTTGAGCTTCAACCTTATCCGGAGAATTTTCGACAAAGGCCTTCCAATCGGACTCGGCAGCAGTGAAATCCAAGGACTGCTCATCGGCCAGCGCACGCAGGGCATAGAGTTCTCCGCTTCGCGGCTGCGACTTGAGAGACTCGGTCAGGGCAATCCGCGTCTCAGAGGGAGGGCGGCGAAAGGCAATCGCGGCGTTGGGCAGCGACATCATCCGAAAGAACGCGGCTTCGATCACGCTCTTGGCTTCGATGTTGCGAATCCAGAACGGCAATTCACCTACCGCAGCGATCGAACCGGTCACGGCAATGACGACAGCAGCCAACAAGCAGTAACGAAGGCGGTATAGCCGCGATTCAAGGAAGCACTTCAATCTGCACCTCCTCAGTACCGATGTTGTGAGCAACATCCTCCGCAGTCACGGTCAGTTTGTACGTGCCGGGGATTGTTTGGTCGGGAATCTGCAAGCTGCCGGAATTCGCTGAGACTGCAGAATTCCACCGGAGAGCGACTGAGTTGGCGCCGTCCATACGGGCAATCAACGTTCGCGTGGTATCCGAAGCGCTGACTTTCAGATTCACGGTTTCGCCTCGCTGAACGCGCTTGCGATCGAGTTTGACCCTCACTACGGGCGGTTTGCTGGCTATGACGAATGTCTTGGATTCACGGTAGGTGTGCCCTTCACGATCGCGAAGAATCAGACGAACTGTGTAAGTTCCATCCTGCATGTCCGACGGCGCAAGGAATCGCGTCTGCCAGATGTCTTCGGACGAAAGATGGCGAAGAGGTTGGACCAGTCCGAAGGGGAAAAGAGCAACCACCGAAACGATAGATTCGTCGGTCTTCACGCGCAGGACTGGATCACCGGGCCTTATCACCCTGGGTCGCAGCAAGGAGCGCGGAACCGCAAGAAAAGACGTATAAGGCGTGACAAACTTGAATTGACGCGAGAGGCGGATGATTTCATCGACGGTGGCGCGGTCTTCTCCGTCGCGCTCGATCTTGGCGAGCAAGCTGTCTACTCGTGCTCTTGCCCAGAGACGTGGCAGTTGAGGGTGATCGAGTGAGACCTTCGGCAGATTCGTTTTTGCCGAGAGTTCTACAGGTTCGCCATCGCGTATTCCTCGAACGTGAAATGCTGCGTCGTCCTGCGGCTTCTGATAGCGGCCGACCCAGGATGCGATCGATCCGGAAAAAGTGGTCGCCTGCAATGGATACACGGCGTCGACCGCATTCTCCGGAGCGATCGTAAGACCGAGTTGTCCAACAGGGCTTCGGCCGAATTTAGAAAGAAAGGATTCGAGCTTGAACTCGATCGGCTCGGTGGAGAGGACGTGCTCCAACACTCCGTCCGGCTGCGTGAGCATGCGAAACAATGGGAGGTTCGCGTCGTCCCCAACGGCGAAGATGTACATGCGTGGCCGCTGGTTCTCGGGAAGTTGTTGCCACTTCGCCGAATAGTTGGCGGCGATCTTTGAGTTTTGAATGGGCCCGCGAGTCGCGCCTCCGTCGCTGAGAATCACTAGATAGCTATTCTTTGCCATGGGGGAAGCGGCCTGATCCAGTCCTGCGTCGAGCGCGCGCTGCACATCAGTACCTCCGCGGAGACGACTTGAGCGGACGACTTCGATGGCGTGCTGAATATCTTGCGGAGTCGCCGGAGCAAGCGGTAACACCTGCGTTTCGGTGTTAAAAAGCACGAGGCTGAAACGATCCTGCGGCTTCAACGTATGCAGCAAAGTTTCGAGAGCTTGGTAGCTGCGCTCCAGCTTTTCCCACTGCATGGATAGAGAGGTGTCGAATAAAACGATCAACTTCTTCGGTGTATCGCTGGGCAAAGAGGCTGTGGAAGCTGCATTCGTACCGAGGCCGATAAGCGCTTGTGCTTCGAAAAATCCGGGATTGCTTACGTGGCGGGCGGGAGCGGTCTCGGTGGGCGGAGGCTGGACGGGCTGCGGATTCCGGTATGTGAGTAGTTGCAGATTGTCGCCTTCGCTGGGCTCGAGTTCGTAGGTTGCTACGAAATCTTCCGCCAAGTCGACATTTTGACCTTCAAAATGTCCCTTCACAGAATGGGGAGTATTCTCGGCGATGGATAGCGGAAATTTACCGGCCGGGGCGTTGAAGCGACGGATTGCGTGCGCCGAATGCAGTTCAAATTCAATTTTCAAATGCGCCGCGGACTGTTTCGAATAGGCATCAGGATGAAACGGCAGTGCAAAGTAGGATTTTAAGTTTTCGACCGGAATTGATTCGTGATACTCGATCTCCAGCCGTTTTGTGCCCCAGGCCGGAATCGGCGTAATGCGAGCGCTGAAAGTGGAACTGCGCTTTGCCTCCTCGGCGCCGCGTTCGCCCATCTGTAGCAGACCGGGATCTACTGCCTGACGCTTGAGCTGGTTGTAGATTTCCTCGGCACGCTTCCGCTCGAGGATCACGGCAGGAAGGCGCACGGGGCCATCCCACGTTGCGAAATCTGAAATTGTCGCCCTTGAGGGAAGGGCGAATACGTAATTCCCTTCTTCGATCTGGCCGGTGTGGTTTGCGAAAATCTGGCGGACAGAGACCCGCGCGTCGCCATTGTCGATTCGCACCGTAACTTCCATCTCTTCGAGCGAGAGGACCGCCGGATCAGGTTGCTGCTTGTCCCGCGGGATCAGGACACCGGAATCAGCGAAGAGCATTGTCGAGACCAGCCCGACCATCCAGAGCATGAATAGCTTCTTCATGGATGCAACCTCGACTCTGGAATTCGGACGAGGCCGTTATCCGTGCCAACGTAGATGTAGCTGTTCGCCGAGGTGAAAGCGGTGATGTTGAGGGACGGTAAGCCGTCACGAATCACCGACCACCGGCCGGACTGACGATCGTAGAGATACAATCCCTGCCCGAGCGAACCCGCGAGGACATAGTGCGGCGTTACGAGCATGGCGTTCGGATTGATGTTGATTTGCTCGGATGCAACGTCGAACGTATGGAAGCGCCCGGATTCATCCAACGACAGAACGCCCGCTCCGTATGTTCCAACCATCCACAGGTTGTCGACGCGAGCGACTGCCGTGATCCAGTTGTGTTTCAGGCCTGAACTGGTAGTTGTGTAGTTGACTTGTACGGTGCCTTGTTGGAGTTGCGAAAGGCCACCCAGCGTTCCGGCCATCAGTTCGTCGCCAGAAGCGCCGAGGGCATAAATATGGTTGTTCACCAGGCCATTAAAGGCGTACATGCTGCGAGCGCCGGTGGAATCAAGAAGAGTTAGCCCCGCCGGAGTCGCGAGGGCGAGTCCACTACGATAGTCGACAACGTCGGTGATGTGATCCGCGATCAGCCCATCCGAGCGCGTTAAGACTTGCTGCACGTCGCCGGACTGGCTGAAGCGGACGAGTCCGTTCGCCGTCGCCACGTCGACGGCGGCGGATTTTGGTTCCGACAGGATGCGATTCACGCAGAATACATGTTCGTCTTCAACGTGTCGGGAACGCCCGCCTGCGGCAGGAAGCACGTCGAGACCGCGATCGAAGAATCCGACCCAAATTTGGCCGCTCGGATCGGCCGCAAGGGCCGAAATGTTCCGGTCCGTTAGGGATGAGGGAGTGGGCTCCAGTACGCGTTCCCACGCAAATCCGTGAGCGGACTTGCGGAACAGTCCTGTACGCGCAACCGCGAACACATCATCGCCGAAAGCGAACAATTGATGGACCTCTTCCAAGGCCTCAGGCTGATGGACGCTTGGACCGAAGCGTTTGTTCACCAGCGGAATGCCGATAACTCCCTGATCTTCAGATCCGACATACAGCTCTTCTGGAGTGGCTAATAAAGAGGTAGCGAAGAGGCCAGGTGCCAAAACGCGGGAGAAATGGCCAGCGGTAAAGACGGCGACTCCGGTGGCCGTGCCAACATAGGTTGTGTTGCCGAATATCACAAGAGACTGGACCTGCTCATCGGGCAGCCCCGCAGTGACAGAAAACGATTCAATCTGCCCAGCGTGGTAATGCAAGACGCCACTAGTGAGCGTTCCGATCCACAGGTCGGATTCGCTTCCGGTCAGAGCAGTGACGTAGATAGCCGACAGGAGCGGATGGAGCGCAGAGATGCGCTTGCCGTCGTAGAGAAGTACTCCACGTTTCTTTGTCCCCAAGAGCAGGTGGCCTGAGGCTGTGGCCAGCATCGTGGTGATCGATCGGGCATCAGCATCCATCGGCAGAATCTGGCGAAAATCGTGCCCGTTGAACGCGAGCATGCCGGCACTTTCGGTGCCGATGAGTAGCTCTGGCTCGCGAGAATCGGCGAGAACGCCGGAGACGAGTGCGACGAGCGGGGATCCAGGAAGGTCTTGGCCAGTAGAGTATTGACGAAGCAACGAGCCGTGGAAATCGTATTCCGCTAATCCCGCCGGGCCTGCCAGATAAAGATGATCCTGAAACCGCGCCGCGCTTAGAAAAAGCTGGGGGGAGCTGACGAGCTCGAAGCCGGGATTGGGGGGAGCAACATAAGGTTGCGTCACGAAACGGATCTCGTTCTGGGCCAGAACTTGCCGGGTTGCGGAGTGGACCGCGGCGGAGGTTCGCCAGACCACCACAATTCCGGTCAGTACGGCAGCCGCTGCAAACGCAGTAATGGTCGAACGAAAAACGAATTTCGCGTGTCGATTCATGGCATTTTGCGGGGCTGGTGAACTATAAACCGCCAGCCCCGCCTTGCAAACACTGAAGCAGGCTCGCCACCAAACCGAACATCTCGATCAATCAAGGAGTTAGAGCGGCAGGGGATTGAGCCGATGTGCGCATCCCGAAACACTGTATCGGCTCTGACACAGCCCGATGGATTGTGGCTGCATCCAACTTGATAGGCCTGTTCTCTCGTTCCCCGGTTACAATTACGGCGGGTCAAATTAAAGGACTTGGGGGTGTTGCGGCTCCGGAGACTGGCGCTGCTTGCGGCTTCCGGAAGCAGCTTTCCGGAGCTGTCAGATGACACAATTTTGACTTTGACCTTATGCGCGCAAAGCTCTTTCTAAGGTTAGTCGCGACTGCAGTGCTCGCCCCACTTGTGGCGGGAATAGCGGCCGGCCAGGGTACGAAATTGATAAGCCTTGACCAGGCCATTGAATTGGCTCTGGCTCACAACCATGCCCTAAAGGCGACCCGTACCCAAATTCAACAGAATGAAGCCCAGGAAATTACGGCCAACCTGCGACCGAATCCGGTCTTCGGAGTAGATTCGCAGTTCGTTCCGTTTTTCAGCCCGCAGGATTTTTCCGGCGAGAATCTAGATCAGACCCAGCAATTCGACGTCGGGTTGAGCTACCTGTTTGAACGCGGCCACAAGCGACAACACCGCCTGAAAGCGGCGCGCGATGCCACGGCAGTCACCCGTGCGCAAGTGGCCGACGCCGAGCGGACATTGGCGTTCGATGTAGGCCAGCAATTCATCAGCGTGTTGCTAGCGGAATCGACTCTGGAGTTCGCAGAACAGGATTTGAAAGGCTTCCAGCAGACTGTCGACATCAGCCAGGAACAATTCAAGGCGGGCTTCATCGGAGAAGGCGACTATCTTAAGATCAAGTTGCAACTGCTGCAGTTTCAGACAGACGTTTCGTCGGCCCGAGTTGCCAAGGTGCAGGCTCTGACAGGATTGCGGGGACTGCTGGGATACGAAACTGTGCCAGCCGACTTCGATGTTGTCGGCGATTTGGCTTATCAAGCGGTAAAGGGCAATTTAGAGGATCTTCAGGTCCGAGCTCTAAAGGAGCGTCCCGATTACCGCGCCGCGGAACTTGGGGTCACGGCCGCAAACAGCCAGGTACAGCTTGCGAAGGCGAATGGCAAAGTGGACGTCAACGGCACTTACAATTTCAGCCATGTGGCCGGCGAGAACAGCGCTTCGATTTTTGCGAGCTTTCCTCTGCCGATTTTCGACCGCAACCAGGGCGAGATCGCGCGCACGAAGTACGCGTTGACCGAGGCGGAGGAACAGCAGCGATCGGCCAATGACACCGTGCTTTCCGATGTAGGCAACGCCTATGCCGCGGCACGAAGCAACGACGAAGTTGTGCAGCTCTATACGTCTGGTTATCTGAAACAAGCGCAGGACTCACGGGATATCAGCGAATACGCTTACAAGCGTGGAGCGGCGAGCCTTCTGGATTATCTCGATGCCGAGCGCAGTTACCGGTCCACCCAATTAGCCTACCGGCAAGCATTGGCCGCCTATATGACTGCCCTGGAGCAACTCAAGGAAGCAATCGGATCGAGGAATTTGCCATGATGCGGCAGGTGAAACAGAATCGTCGCAGAACCCAGTTGGTGGCGTTCCTGATGGCGACACTTGGGATGTTCCTCGGATGCGACCGGAGTGAACCGAGCGCTTCGGCCAACTACAAGTCTGCAAACAGTGCCGAACTCTTTGCGATCCCAGCCGATCAGATGTCGCATGTGCAGGTGATCGACGTGCAGCCGACATCGTTGACGAGGATGCTGCGGCTGACTGGAACGGTTGCCTATAACGGCTTTCACACCATTCCCGTCATCTCGCAAGTCAGCGGACCGGTCAACCGGATCGTCGTTATACCGGGGCAGCATGTTCATCAAGGCGATGCGATGCTGTTCGTGGCCAGTCCCGACTATTCGCAACTCCGCACGAACTACCTCAAAGCCAGGGATGCTTACGCGCTTGCGCAGAAGGCGTACGCGCGCGCCAAGGATTTGTACGACCACAAAGCGATCGCTGAGCAAACGCTGGAGCAGGCGCAATCCGCGGAGACGCAGGCGGGCGGCGATCTCGTGTCAGCCATGGCAGCACTCAAGGTTCTGGGAATCACCGACCCTGATGCATTGGTACAAAGTCCGCCGTCGTTCGAGGTTCCGGTCAAGGCACCGATCACTGGAGAAGTCGTGGAGCAGGACATCGCTGCTGGACAACTGCTGCAAACTGGAGCAACGCAGTGCTTCATGATTTCCGACACCAACACCGTGTGGGTGCTGGTGAATGTGTATCAAAAGGACTTGCCTTATGTGCGCGTTGGGGATTCGGTAACAATCCAGACGGATACCTACCAGCAGGTTTTTCATGGGCGCATCGCATACGTGGCTGCGGCGCTCGATCCGAACACGCGGACACTGCAGGCGCGCATCGAAACCAACAATCCCGGCGAAAAGCTTAAGAAGGATATGTACGTCACCACGTCCGTGAATGCAGGCACGATCAAGAACGCGATCGCTTTGCCTGATGCTGCGATCCTCCGCGACAACGAAAACCAGCCCTTTGTCTATGCGGCGACGTCTTCCAACCAGTTCGGGAGGCGGCCCGTAACTGTAGGCGAGAGTTCCGACGGAAAGACGGAGATCACGAGCGGACTGAAAGCGGGCGATCACGTTATTGGGGACGGTAGTCTTTTCCTGCAGTTTGCGAATTCCCTGCAGCGCTAGGGTTCGCGGCAACGAGTATCTACGAGTGAAGGGTGGCGCTCACCGCGTCTGAATGATCCATCGAATTGTCCAAGCGGCTCTTCGCCAACGGTTCCTTGTGCTGGTGCTGACCGCTTTCATCACGGTCGCGGGAATCCTGTCATTTCAGCGCATGCCCGTGGATGCTTATCCTGATCTGTCTCCTCCGCAAGTCGAAATCATCACGCAGTGGCCGGATCACGCCGCCGAAGAGGTCGAACGCCTCGTCTCCCTTCCGTTAGAGATCGAGATGAACGGCGTCCCTCACATGGTGGTCATGCGCTCGATTTCGCTCTACGGCCTTTCCGACATTCGGCTGACATTCGAGGACAGTACCAATGACTATTTCGCGCGGCAAGTGGTCTTCGAGCGCCTTGGACAAGCCACGCTTCCCTCGGGAGTTACGCCGAGCATGGCCCCGCTTTTCAGCCCGAGTGGACTGGTGTACCGCTATGTGCTGGAAAGCCCGGATCGAAGTCCGCAGGAATTGAAAACGATAGAAGATTGGGTTGTGGAACGGGCCTACCGTTCAGTTCGAGGGGTCGCGGACGATTCCGGGTTCGGCGGCACCACAATGCAATACCAGGTGCTACTCGATCCGTCTCGCATTTATGGGTATCACCTGACGGTCCCACAAGTGGCAGCGGCCCTGACCGCGAACAATGCCAACGCGGGAGGAGGTTTCTACTCCCAAGGCGGCCAGTTCTATTACGTGCGCGGAATAGGGCTCGTCCGCAATACCGAGGATATTGAAAACATCGTTGTCGGGGCAAACAAAGGCGCTCCGATTCGAGTTCGCGATGTTGGGGACGTCACCATTGGGCACGCGCCCAGGCTGGGAGAGTTTGGATTTCAAAAGAATGACGACGCGGTCGAAGGCGTCATCCTGATGCGCCGGGGAGAACAGACACAGGATGTTCTGAAGGGAGTGCAAGCCAAGACAGAAGAATTGAACAGTCACATCCTTCCTCCCGACGTCAAGATTCGCCCTTACTACGATCGCAGCGACCTGGTCGCGCTGACCACGGATACGGTGGAGAACAACCTGCTTCGCGGCATGGTTCTTGTGCTAATCGTGCTGATATTTTTTCTTGTAAGTTTTCGAGCCGCGGTCATTGTTGCGTTAACGATTCCGCTTTCTCTTTTGTTCGCGTTCATCGTGCTACACGCGCACGACGTCGCCGCGAATCTCCTTTCGATCGGAGCGATCGACTTTGGGATCGTGATCGATGGCGCCGTGGTGATGATTGAGAACATCTACCGCGAACTGGCCCTGCGCGAGGGACAGGAGTACAACCTCAACGAGGTCATCCTGGCGGCGGCGAAAGACGTCGATCGTCCGATTTTCTATTCGGTCGCCGTTATCCTTGCGGGATATCTTCCGATTTACGCCCTGACTGGACCGGCCGGTAAGCTCTTTCATCCGATGGCCGAGACGATGTCGTTTGCGTTGGTCGGCGCACTCATCCTCACCCTTACCTTGGTCCCGGTGCTTGCGTCGTACTGGTTCCGGGGCGGCGTGCGCGAAAAATCAAACCGCGCGTTCGAATGGATGAAAGCGAAGTACGCAAATCAGCTGGACTGGGCTCTCGACCGCCCGCGAACCACCATCGCGATTGCGTCGCTAATTTTTGGCTCAACCTTGTTGCTCATTCCATTTATCGGCGGCGAATTTATGCCGCACTTGGATGAGGGGGCGCTCTGGGTTCGCGCGACTATGCCGTACACGATTTCTTTCGAAGAGGCGGGCAAGATTGCACCTCAGATCCGCGACATCCTAATATCGTATCCGCAGGTGACGGTGGTGGGATCGGAGCTTGGTCGTCCTGACGACGGTACTGATCCGACAGGTTTTTTCAATTGCGAGTTCTACATCGGACTTAAGCCCTACAAAGACAAATCGTGGCACGGAGATGTAAGTAATAAGAGGGAGCTAACCGACTCTCTGAGCAAGAAACTTGCCGCATTCCCGGGCATTATCTTCAACTACACACAGCCGGCAGAAGACGCGGTGGATGAAGCTTTGACCGGCCTGAAGAGTTCGCTGGCAGTGAAGATTTATGGTGACAATCTGAGCATTCTTCAGGACAAGGCGATTCAGATCAAGAACACACTCTCGGGCGTACCCGGCTTCACGAACCTCACAGTGGTGAGGGAGCTTGGGCAGCCCAGCCTTCTGATCGATGTAGATCGAAACAAGATCGCACGCTACGGGGTGAATGTCGCGGATGTCGAGTCGGTGATTTCAGCCGCGGTGGGAGGGCAAGCGGTGACCCAGGTCATCCAGGGAGAGAAATTGTTTGACCTTGTGGTCCGCATGCAGCCGCAATTTCGAAGCAGCGCAACCGAGATTGGGAATCTGCTGGTGGGCACGCCGGATGGCCAGCAAGTCCCTCTCGCCCAACTCGCGGATATAAAGCAAGGAAACGGAGCGTCTTTTATCTATCGCGAGAACAATTCTCGCTATATCGGAGTTCAGTACAGCATCGAAGGGCGGGACTTGGAACGAGCCGTGCGAGACGGCCAGTCCGCGGTGAAGAAGGCTATTCATCTTCCTCAGGGCTACTTGATGGATTGGGGCGGTGAGTACAGCCAGTTCCTCGAAGCAAGATCGCAGATGTATTTCATCGGGCCCCTCGCCATCGTATTGATCTTCGTGATCTTGTTTGCCTTGTACGGCAACTTCAAGTTTCCTGTGACGATTGCGCTCGGCGTAGTGATGACTGAACCCGTGGGCGCCTTCGTGGCGCTCAAGCTGACACATACTCCGTTTAGCGTTTCTTCCGTGCTGGGACTGCTGGCACTCCTTGGAGTTTCGGTGGAGACTGCTGTCATCCTTGTTTCTTACATCAACAAGTTGAGATTGGAAGGTTTGGGAATTCGCGCAGCGACGCGAGAAGCGTCGCTGCTCCGGCTTCGTCCGATCATGATGACTGCACTCGTAGCGTGCCTGGGGTTGCTGCCCGCCGCGCTGTCGACTGGGATTGGTTCGGATACGCAGAAGCCTTTTGCCATCGTCATCGTTGCGGGACTCATCTCCAGGCTCTTCATCGGATTTTTTGTAAATCCTGTCCTCTATGAAATGGTCGCTCGCGAAGGCGACGTTCTACAGATCTGATTTCGCGCTGAATTTCAGCAACCAATATTGATTTTGATGCAACGAGCAATGTTTAGTCTGGTTCTGAACATTCCAGGAACACTCTAAGACTCTCAAACACACATTTTGTTGTGTTGTTATGCCTGCACAAGATTCGATCCTCTGCCTTGGGGAGCGCCTCCTTTCGATTTCGAAGACAGTGAGACTCATCCAAGACATTTCGCGTTTTGTCACCTCAACACAGACGGCCTAGCCCTACGAACGAATTACAAAACATTACTTATCTGTGGTCGTCGCGTGGCTTTCCTACTTAATTTCGTATTCGTTCTCCGAGAAATCATGATTGGACGAACTCACATAACCCTAAACAGTTTGCACTTTCAAAGACACGCTTAGACTTAAGCGTACTGCTGTTATGGCAGGGAATTTGCGCTCCTTGTTGCTGTACCAATTTTTTCGGGCATGAGGCTTAACACGACACAGTGGAAGACATGGGTCTGTGAAGCAGTCCGTTGGTAACAAGGAGAAAGTGATGAAAAGTTCTATCAGCGTCAAGATTTATTCCGTAATGGCGCTAGCAATCCTGTTGTTCGGTTCGACGTTCGCTGCGGCACAGGGGATCACAACCGGCTCCGTCGCAGGCGTCGTTCAAGATCCGCAGGGAGCGGTCGTCCCTAACGCGACGGTCACAGTGACGCACCTCGCGACAAATCGCGTATTTCGGACGCAGACTACGTCCGCCGGGATCATAGCGCTCCGCGATTTGCCGACCGGCGTCTACGATCTGAAAATTGAGTCGACGAATTTTCGCGCCTTCGAGTCGAAGAATTTGACCGTGAGCGTGGGTAAAGAGACTAGCTTGGGAGAAGTGGTACTGCAGCTCGGTTCATCCACCGAGACGGTCACCGTGGAAGGCAGCGCTCCGCTAATTGAAGCGACTACCGACCAGATCTCCGACACGATCAGCTCAGAGAAGATCTCCAGCCTCCCAATGGGAAATTCCTTTGATTCTCTTGCACTGTTCCTGCCTGGCGTAGCGTCGGTAGGTGACGCGAGCTTCAGCAACAACAACGGCGCGGAAATGTCGGTCAACGGACTGCGCGCACGTGCCAACAACTTCCAGATTGACGGCCAGAGTAACAACGACAACTCGATCGCCGGTCCGTCGATCTTCTTCGGCAACCAGGATGCAATTTCCGAGATGCAGGTGGTTACGAACTACGACGCCGAATTTGGACGCAACACCGGCGCGGTGATCAACTACGTCACGAAGTCCGGTACGAACGCGTTTCACGGGACGGCTTACGAGTTCTGGCAAGGTTCGAAATTCGACTCCCTAGAGAACAACGAAAAGAATCCGCTGCTCGGATTTTGTATGCCGGGGCAGAATGCTGCCACCGATGGTTGCATTGCACCAAAGGTTCCCGGTTTTGTGGACAATCGTTTTGGTGGATCAATAGGCGGCCCGGTCAAGAGGGATCGGATCTGGTTCTTCGGGTCGTCGAACCTGGAGCGGCAGCGGTTTGAGGGCTCACCGGCATCGACTGGCGAAGGCGTCGTACCTACCTCAAATGGGGTTGCTCAATTGGCAGCCGCTTTCCCAAATAGCCCAATTGGCATGATCGAAAGCACAATCGGACCGACTGCGGTCGCTGGCGGAAATCCCACCTTCACGAATGTCCACAATGTTCTTGTCACGGACGAGATCGACCCTAGCACCGGCTCGGCGTTCACCTGTGACCCGGCACAGGGGCCTTTGGGAAGTAAGCCGTGCGTGCCGGTTGAGATGGGATCGCTCACTCGCTTTGTTCCCGGCCCTTTCAATGACTACGAAGCGACTGGACGCGTCGACTTCAAACTCTCGGAGAAAGATAACTTCTTCGCACGCTACGTCTATCAGAAGACCTACAACGGAGGAGTGAATTTTGGCAACGGCATCCAGGTAGGCGACTGGCAAGTCGTTCCAGGCCTGAGCCAGCAAATTGGTCTCGACTGGACTCGCACTTTCAACAACGCGTTCGTGAACCAGGTACGCTTCAGCTATTCGCGTGCCAGCAGCTTCTTCAACGAGCAATCGTTCCCGAGCTGCAACCAGAACAATCCAACAGCTTGCCCGACCGATATGGTCCTGGCCGGCTCAGCGGAGCAAGACACGGTAAGTTTTGGCGTAGGGGCAGGCTTCCCGCAAGGGCGAGTCATCAACGTTTACCAACTTCAGGACAACGCTTCCATCCTTAAGGGTCAGCACACGCTGAAGTTCGGCGCTGAAATCGATCAGCAGCGCTCGCCCAACGTGTACTTGCCTGAAAACAACGGGGTGTTCGTCTATTCATCGTTTAACGACGTGATCGCAAATACCCCGTTCCTCACACAGATCGCCCTAGGCAGTCCGACCCTTCCCTTCAAGGAGTGGGATTTGGGCTTCTATTTCCAGGACAACTGGAGAGTCAAGAGCAATCTGACCTTGAATCTGGGAATCCGATGGGATTGGTATCAGCAGGCCATCAACCTGCTGCACGATCAAAGCGTAAAACAGCAGACCGGGTCCGATCCTATATGGTCGGCGTCACTGCCATTAAGCGCGACTACGGTGCCGTCGATTCCCCAGGCTTTGAAGAATTTCGCCCCGGTAGTGGGATTCGCATGGACACCTCACTTCATGAGCGGTCTGTTGGGCGTCGACAAAACCGTGATCCGAGGCGGGTTCCGCATCGCCTACGATCCTGCTTTCTACAACATGTTCCTAAACGTAGCGACAGGCGCTCCTAAGGTCAACCTTGCGACTCTGGGCCCACTAGCCGCGCAGGCACCTGTAGGAATTCCTTCAGCAGGAGCTTTCGGCACGCAGATTATTCCTGCCCTTGCGCCCTTGGCGGCGGGAGGTGATCCGGGATTCGCCAGCCAGATCCAGGTACCGAATAACTTCCGCAACCCGTACACGGAGCAGTGGAACTTCGGTATCCAGCATTCGTTCACTCCGAAAGTTGTTGCGGAAGTACGCTATGTCGGCAACCACGCTGTCGCACAATTCCAGGAACTCAATGGGAATCCAGCGTTACAACCTCTCATCGATGCGGGATTCAGCAACTTGATTCCGGCTGGACTAACACCCTGCACCGATCCCAATGCTCCGGGAGGAGCTGCGGGTCTCGGCTATGCGAATTGCAACTTCACCAACGTGATCAAGTACGCCAACACTGCTTCGTCCAACTACAACGGTCTGCAGAGTGAATTGCGGATCGCCAACTGGCACGGACTGAGCGCAACTGGGTCTTACACCTTCAGCAAGACGATCGACAACGCCAGCGAGGTATTCAGCACGCTCGCCGGTGGAAATACGTTGGCGTATGCGCAAAATCCCTTCAACACAGGGGCCGCGGAACGAGCGAACTCTGGTATCGACTTTCCACATATCGTAGGTGTCGCGGTCGTGTATGACATCCCGGCGTTCAAAGGACAACGTGGCGTGTTAGGTCACGTCCTGGGCGGATGGCAGGTAAACACGACCTACCGGTACACCAGCGGACAGCCGTACACCACGATTCAGCAGCTGGCAGCCGGAAGCCTATGCGATCCAACCGGAAACTTTGGCGGCAACTTCGATCCCTGCCGCCCGATTCAGAGCAACCCAGGCGCCCCGTTGGACTCCGTCGGCACATATAGCTGCTCGGGAACAACGGCCTCAACCTGTGCCCTGCAGGACTTCGTAACCGGCGCGCCTATCGATCCGAGCGCGGTTCGTTGGATTGAAAACAATCCGGCAGCCGCAATCGTCTACGGCACGCCGTTCGCTGGAGTCGGACGCAATACGCTACGCGGGCAGAGTATCAGTACTGCGAATCTGGCGGTATTCAAGAACATCCGCATTACTGAGAGGCTGAATGCCCAGTTCCAGGCACAAGCCTTCAACGTGATGAACGTCCAGTTCCGCGGGGTTCCTGATCCGATCCTGAACGACGTTCTGACTGGAAGCTTCCAGAACACGAACTTCAACAGCAATGGTGGTGCGACGTTTGCCGGCAACATCAACACTGATGGAATCGGCCGCCGTCGTCTGCTGTTCGGGATGAAGCTGATCTTCTAACTCCAACTACCTGGTCGCCGGGGCAGCTATGCGGATTTCGCATCGCTGCCCTGATTTTTTGGGCCGACCCGGATTACTCAATGAAAATCATTTACCACTAAGGACACGAAGGTCCACGAAGGAAACTTTTGAGAGGGTACTTACGGTTTCCGCAGTCCCTCGGGCCCGAAGTAGGTAGGCTGAAGACTCAAACAACAGAGGATTAGGGCTGTGGATAGCTTCGGTTCAGGGATATACGTTCGACATGCGTCGCTCCGCTCCGCAGGGCGGACGAATGCGTCCGCCCCTACACAAATACGTCCAAAATCTTGTTAACCGATCTTAGTCGGGGAGCTGGATACGGTCGGAATGTTTGCGTTCGCTTTGGTGCTCTTCGGCGAGAACCTTTTCTAGCCAGTGAGCCTGGCGCTCGGCTACCGTCTTATCAATGAAGGCGGGATCATGCAGGATGACGAAGGCTTCGCCGCATCCATCGCATCGCAGAGTGCCCATCTCCGCGAATCCACGGGTGCCTTCTTGCACTTGCCCCTTCTTGATAGCCACTGCTCGCATCGGTTGAGATATTTTATCGAATGACCGTCCGTTCTTGACAGCGGGAGATTGAGGATTCGTGTCTGCAGGCAGCACGAAAGTTCAGCAACGAAGTGAACGGATGTGCGTACGCGAAACGTGCATTGATCTGATTTTTTGATTGATCAAAACACAATCTTGCTGGCCAAGGGGGCAGGGATCGATTTGTCGGTCGAGATTGCGGTTTCCCCTGCGTAGAGATGCGTCAATTTGGGTAGTTTCTGCAGAGCCGGTAGCGCTGCAGAGGTGACTCGCGTGCCGAAAACAGTCAATGACTCCAATTGCTGGAGGCCGCCAAGCTGCTCAATGGTCAAGTCGCCGATCGACGTGTTCATGAGGCGCAGTACTCGCAAGTGTTTCATCGCGGCGATCGCGGCCGCCGAGTGATCGGTAATCGCCGTTCGAGAGAAATCGGCCACAGTAATGTGTTCTGCCAGAGGAGCAAAGGCAGCTAAATCGTTGTCTCCAAACTTCGCCCCCAGGATCGAAGCATTCAGACGAAGATCAGCAGAACCGCGCGATTCATATTCCAGGATGTTGGGAAAACGCTTTTGCAGCTGCTCCACTGGCGTCGCGATGCTGGCTCGTAATTTTGCGACTGCGACAGGGTCCACTTCTTCGAAAGCCACTTCAGCCGGGGGTGCCGCAGACGCTGAGCTAGTGGGCACATCCTTTATTGCATCCGCAGATATCGTGACCGAGGCTCCAGCGGCGATCCAAAGTTGAATTACCTTCACCTCGTCGGCGGACAGAGGCCGCTTACTCTCTTTCGGCATGAAGTCATCGTGATCGGGAGGAAGCGTGATTCGACGAACGAGATCGCTGCCCTGAGCGTTTCCCGATCGGACGACCGGACCGTCCTTGCCGCCGCGCATCAACGCGTCGTAGCTATCGAGCCGAAGGTTGGCTTTCTGCTTGGTCGGACCGTGGCAGGTTGCACATCGTGACGCAAGAATCGGCTGAACGCGGGCACCATAAAAGGTGTGGGGATCAACAGGCGCTGCAGCGCTGGTTGACACTCCTAACACGCGGCGCAATCCCGCCGGCATGTGCTCGGTGAGATGCTGCTCGCCCAAAGACAACTGGCCGCCGCGATAGCCCGTCCACGCCACGAGAATGGCGCCGCCCAAAAGAGCGACTACATAAAGGAAGCCGGATCCAAGTTCGGTCGCGCGCTGGAACCAGCAGACCCAGGCCGTTAGAGCTAGAAAGATTCCTCCCCACATGTGTTGCTGCATCAGCGGCCCGGAATATCCGCCGCTTCTGGCCAAGCACCACCCGAGGATCACGGCTACGGTAGCGCTGATCGTGGCGATGCCCAGGACAAATTCTGCAGACGGACGCAGATACGAAAAGCGGTCGCTGAAGCCTGCCAACTCCAAGATCGGTACAAGAAGGAAAAGGGCAATGGGAAAATGCACTACCAGCGGATGGAATCGACCGATGAATTGGAGCCACTCTGCGCGATCCGTTCCATCGGGTGGCAGAAAAATCACGAGGAGCAGCGCAATCAAAATAAATGGAAGCGTGAGCCAGACTGGACCGATCCGCCCGTAGATGCGCTGTCCCCGCAGCGTCATGAACGCGGCTCGCCCCGGAAGCGAGATAGGAAAGGTATTGCGAAGTGCGTCATGCCAGGATCTCGGCCACCACCCGCGCGGGCCGGACGGTGGTCAACTTCTGCTCCAGGCCCTGAAAAGAGTAGTTGAGCTTGCGATGATCGAATCCCATCAGGTAAAGCATGGTCGCGTGCAGGTCGCGAATCTCGACCGGATGTTTCACGATCTCATATCCCATCTCGTCGGTTTGGCCGTGTGTAATTCCAGGCTTGATGCCGCCACCCGCCATCCAGATGGTGAACGCGCCGGGGTTGTGGTCTCTGCCTACGAATTTCATCTCCTGGCCATTTCGGTTTTCGCGCATGGGCGTCCGGCCGAATTCCCCGCCCCAGACAACGAGGGTATCTTCGAGCATGCCACGCTCTTTCAAATCCGCGAGCAGTGCAGCGGTCGGCTGATCGACTTCCCGGCAGCGATCGGCGAAGCCGAGATTGAGCGCTTCCTTCGCATCAGCACCGTGGGAATCCCATCCCCAGTGATACAGCTGGATGAATCGCACTCCGCGCTCGGCCAGTCGCCGCGCGACCAGGCAATTGTTGGCGAAGCTGGACTCGCCCGGCTTTGATCCATATTTCGCGAGAGCCGAAGCAGGCTCTTTCCGGATATCCATGGCGTCTGTAGCATCCATTTGCATACGAAACGCCAATTCGTATTGGGCGATGCGGGTGACGGTCTCGGGATTTCCAAACGCGGTGTAGGTTTGCTGATTGATTTGATCGATAGCGTCCAGCATTCTGCGGCGGAGCGGGCGCGTCACTTGGGGCGGGTCATCCAGGTAAAGCACCGGTTCGCCGTGGGAACGGCATTGCACTCCTTGATAGACGCTAGGCAGGAAACCGGAACTCCAGAGTTGTTTGCCGCCATCAGGGGACTTCCCTCCCGACAGCAAGACGATAAAGCCGGGAAGATTTTGGTTCTCGGTACCAAGTCCATAGACGGTCCATGAACCAAGCGAAGGATAGCCGAGGCGGGCGTTGCCGGTATGCACGAGCAATTGCGCGGGCGCGTGATTGAACTGATCGGTATGCATCGATTTGATAAAGCAGATGTCATCGATGTGAGTTTCAAGATGAGGCAGACGATCGGATATCCACTGCCCACTCTGTCCCACCTGCCGGAACGGATATTGCGAGCCTAGGAGCTTGGGAACGCCGCTGATGAATGCGAAACGTTTTCCCGCGAGGAACGATGCGGGACAATCCTGGCCATCCAGGCGCTTGAGGTCTGGTTTGTGCTCGAAGAGTTCCAGTTGGCTGGGCGCTCCTGCCATGTGCAGATAGATAACGCGTCGAATTTTGGCAGCAAACTGAGGCGGCAGCGCGGAAAGTGGTGTCGAGGCATCGCGCGTGAAGTCGAGACCCGCATCGTTAGCGGCGTTGGCATACTTCGCCAAGGATGTTCCCACGAAGAGCGTTCCCAATCCGCTGCCTAGCGTTCGCAGGAAATGCCGTCTCGTCTGCGCCTGCAGCACTGCCGATTGCAATTCGGGATGCGTCTCGACAGTGCGTTCGGTTCGTCTCAGATCGTTTCGGCGAATTTTTGAATTCGACATAAGTATCACCGCGTCAGAGCGGCATCGAGATTGAATAGGACGCTGGCTACGGCGGTCATCGCGTCCAGCTCCCTTCCCGAATGACTCGGTAAGGTTGAGGACACCTTCACTATCTTCGGGGCGGCCGAGCCGGCCAGGGCATCTTCATAAAGGCTGCGTAAAGTCACGAGTTCCGAATCCGTTGCATCGCGAGACAAAACCAACCGCGCTCCGTAACGCAGGCGTCCGTCAAGCGAGTCGGAGGCCTTCATCATGCGGCGGGCCAACGCTTCGGACGCTTCCTCATATACCGGGTCGTTAAGTGTGACGAGAGCTTGGAGGGGCGTGTTCGTCGACACACGCCGCGCCAAACTAACATCGTGATCCGAGGCGTCGAAGGTCAAAAAACTGGGGTAGCCGCTGGTTCGCTTTACAAAAGTATAGAGCGCTCGGCGGTAACGATCTGCGCCAGTCGCGTCCACCCACTTGCTGTCGTTATAGACAGAGTTCCATACTCCTTCGGGCTGCGGGGGCATCACCGGAGGCCCGCCCATTTTGTCGGTTAATAGACCGCTAGCCGTTAGGGCCTGATCCCGAACCATCTCGGCGGTGAGCCTCTGCTGCGGTCCATGGGCCAACAAGCGATTGCGCGGATCTTTCTCGGTGAGAGCTGGTGTCGATTTTGCGCTCTGGCGGTAGGTGGCGCTGGTGACCAGTTCCCGAAGCAGTGCTTTCATGTCCCAATGCAGGTCGTTCTGGAAATGAAGGGAAAGCCAGTCCAGCAATTGCGGATGGCTGGGTTCCTCGCCGACGCTTCCGAAATTTTCAAGAGTTTCGACGATCCCTGTGCCGAAGAGCTGTTCCCAGTAGCGATTCACTGCGGTACGCGCGGTAAGCGGCTGGCCGGGCGCGAAGAACCATTTCGCAAATGTCAGGCGATTGCGAGGCGCTCCATCGGGAAGTTTCGGGAATAGTGCCGGGACATCTGGCTGAAGAGCGGGACCGATCTTGGTGAGAAAGTTTCCTCGGTCGAACTCGCGCATCTCGCGCTTTTCGTAGTCACGCTCCTCGACCATTACGGGCGTTTCAACGCTCGGAATCTTCGACAACTGGCGAGTCAGATCGGTGAGGTGTTCAAGGTTGCCGGCAAAGTCCTGGTCATGAACTAGCGCGGACCATGACGAATCGGAACTTGCGGCAAGGCGTGCCCGTTTCACGTGGGCGGGTTTGTCCGTGATATTTTCCGTCTGTACCAGTTCAACTTTGATTTGGCTCCCTGGGGCTAGTCGAATCGGGGACGCCAATACACCGATCATCCATCGCGTCTGAAATAGATTCGGATTTGCCGCAAAGCCTCCTTGTTTCCTCCCGCCGCTTGGCATTGGCCCAAACGAAACAGCACGTGCCACTGCCTCTGCGAGATTCTCTTCGGAATCTGAGATAAAGTACCGGAACTTCAGTTTCTCCGGGTGGCCATTCGGCTGGATTATCCAGGCGTCGGTCTGGTCGACGATGAAGCCGTCCTCGGGAGTATGTCGGGCGACCTCCGCGGTCACTGGTACAACCTCGACGCGCAACGCTTCAATCTCGGGGGAATCGATGGTTGCCGTCAACTCGTATACCGACTTTCCCGGCGTATTTGCAGCGGCCAACATCTCCCCATCGTGGATCTGAAAGGCAACAGGTTTGTCCTTCGCCTTGGAGAGCGCCAACTTCCGGGTTTCAGCCACGTACTTGAGGATGTCCTTGCGCTTGGCTTCCTTCTTCTTGTCAGATATTTTTTCGTCCTTCAGCGCCGCAAGGTCGCGCTCAGTTTCACTCGCGTCCCAAAGAAGAGCTCGCGACTCGCTGGCCGACGCGGCAGCAATGGGCATCGCCGTCCAATGGCTCTGGGCCTCGAGCTGACGTCCTGCATCGACGACGGAGCGCGTCAGCGTCGCGATTTCTTGCTGAAGGCGGGCAGCCTCCCCGTATTTTGCTTTGTCTTTCGGGACACGCAGGACAGGGATGTCTTCGGGAAGGTCGGCGTCGCGCGAAGTATTGAAGAAAGCGAGGGACTTGTAGTATTCCGTGTGCCGAATCGGATCGTAAGGGTGCGAATGGCACTGCACGCAATTCATGGTGAGCCCATTCAACACGGACCATGTGGTAGCGGAGCGATCCATGGCGGCGATCAGTCGGAATTCCTCATCATCGGTGCCGCCTTCATCATTGTTGGGAGTCTGGCGGTGAAATGAAGTCGCAATCTGATCCTCGAACGAAGGATTCGGAAGGAGATCACCGGCCAGTTGCACGATCACAAACTGATCGTAGGGCAGATTGCGGTTGAACGCGTCCACCACCCAATCCCGATACGGCCATACTCCAGGACGATCTCGATCCGCTTCATAACCTTTGCTGTCGGCATACCGTGCCAGATCGAGCCACAACGCGGCCCAGCGCTCGCCGTAGCGCGGCGACGCCAGCAGGCGATCAACCTGCTTCTCGTACGCGTCGGGCGAGGAATCGGCAAGATAGCTTGTCTGCTCTTCGAGGGTAGGAGGAAGGCCGATGAGATCCAGCGAAACCCGGCGGAGCAGGGCCGGCTTGTCAGCTTCGGTCGAGGGCTCAAGCCCTTCTTGCTCGAGTCGCGCAAGAATAAATCGGTCAAGCGGATCACGCGCCCATCCGGATCGCTTCACCTGAGGCAAGGGCTGCGCTTTTGGCGCGACAAAGGCCCAGTGGTCCTCCCACTCAGCGCCCTCCTTGATCCACTGGCGGAGCAGCCGGATCTGTTCCGGAGGAAGCGGCGTCGCATGATAGGGCATGCGACCATCTGGATCCTTTGACGTGACCCTGGCGATCAGTTCGGATTCATCGGGCTTTCCCGGAACGATCGTGCGACGGCCGGATTTCCCAACTCCTAGCGCTTCCTCACGAAAGATGAACGACACACCGTTCTTCTGACGAACTCCCCCATGGCACGGCACACAGTTCTGGTTCAGGATTGGCCGAATATCACGGCTGAAGCTCACCCTGCGATTAGTCCCCCAATGACTGAGCACCCCTGTCCCGCAGCCGAGCGCGAGGCCGCCAACGAGCACGATGGCTCCAAACATCCCTCCTAACAGCCATGGGCGACGGAACGTCATGCCGTAGAGCATAACTCTATTTGGAGAGGCTTGCAGGGAGGTCATTTGCAACGAGCTTGGCCTTTTTCTGCGTGCAGGTCGCGATTGTCGCTTTTCGAGAATGTCATCTTTAGTGGCGGTGAAGCCGGCGCGAGAGACTTTACCTGGGTCGAAAGCGTTGATGCAGTGGAGAGGCGTGCCTTTGGTGTATATGGTGTGAAGCTCTTGTCCACGGCATCGACGGCGGACGACCTCGTACGGTCCCTCAGAGGGCTTTCGCCCTCTTCAGGATGACATTGAGCTTGGGTTTTTCGCGTGCAATCTCCTTTTTCGCTTGATGAGAATGCCGTCTGAAAAACGTCGCGCGGCAGCACACTTGTTGCAAGTTTAAGGTTTCGAGTCATGGCCCGTAATCAGGAAAGAACTGCTAATAGAAAATCACTAGCAGTATGGGACGAGATTTTCTGGAAATATGGCGACAACTTTGTGTAGGATTCCCGGCGACCGCCAAATCAGCGAAGTCGGTGGCCTTTGTCCGTTCCAATGCACGTCACCCAGGAGGGGCAGATGCACGCATCCGTCTCGATTCGTCGCTCGCAATATTCGTTCTCCACACCATCCCTTCTCTTCCTCTTATTGATCCTGCCCGCGACGCTTTTGGCGCAAGCATATTTTGGAACAGTCAGCGGCGAACTCACCGATGCCACCGGCGCAATGGTGCAGGGCGCGTCGGTTACGTTGACCGACCAGGAAAAAGGATTCAGCTACAACACTACATCAGATGGCAACGGACGATATCTGTTCCGTTCCGTCGCTCCGGGAACGTACGCGGTCATTGTTGAGGCGAAGGGCTTTGACAAGGTCGCCAGCGCTCGTTTCAAGGTCGACGTTAACGAGAATGCGACCACAAACCTGGCCCTCAAAGTTGCGGGGACGAGTCAGACCATCCAAGTGGAGGCGCAGGCGCAAGCCATCCAGACCCAGGATGCCGAGACCGGACAAGTGGTCAACCGCAGATTCATCAACAATCTTCCATTGATCGATCGCAACGTGATCGCCTTGACCTCTCTGGCTCCGGGCGTCACCGAGATGGACGATCAATGCGACGCCACCTGCACCGGCACCAATTTCGTATCCAATGGCAGTCGCGGATCGACCGCCGACATTCTGACCGATGGCGCTTCGGTCACGAACTCAGAGCCGAACGGCGGTATTACGGCGGCGACCTACGTTCCATCCCCTGAAGCGATCGAAGAGTTCAAGGTGCAGCAAACGAACTTCAGTGCAGAGTACGGATTTTCCGGAGCGTCGGTGGTCAACATGATCACCCGTTCCGGCACCAACAAATTTCATGGCAGCGTCTACGAGTTCTTTCGTGACGATAGCCTCGACGCGAATAACTGGTTCGCTAACCGGGCAGGGCAGCCGATACCGCAGCTACGCCGCAACAACTACGGTTTCACCATCGGCGGGCCCATCATCAAGAACAAGACTTTCTTCTTCTTCGACTACGACCGCTTGCGCAATTCGGGGCTGAGTACGGCCCAATTCGGCGTTCCCACCGACCTGATGCGCGCAGGAGATTTCGGCGAGGTATGCGCTGCGCAGGGTGGCACGTTCGACAGTACTGGCTTGTGTAGCGCGGCGGCCGGCCAAATTTGGGATCCGTACACGGGAGTCAACAATCCGAATGAGGGAGGCGCGGACCGGTCCGCTTTCATTCCGTTCAATAACCTTGCAACGTACACGAGTCCGGGCAGCACTTTCCTTCCTCCGAATCTTCAACCGCCGAACACACCCGGTAACCTCATTGATCCTGTTGCCCAGAACATGCTGAACCTGTTTCCAGAGCCGAACAATTCGCAGCAGGGCATTTACAACAACTTTTTCGGATCAGGTGCAAACCAGGGCTTCAACGATCAGTTTGACATCAAGATCGATCACCGTTTCAACGAGAAGAACATGGTGAGCGGTAAATTCTCGTATCAGTACAACCACGGAAAGGGTCTCGACTGCTTCAAGAATTTTGCTGACCCTTGCCAAGGCGGCCCCGGATGGACCAACGCTCACCTGTTTGCGATTAACGATACGCATACGTTCAGCCCAAGCTTGTTGCTGAATGTGACTCTGGGATTCACGCGGGGTGTTTGGCACATCGACGCTTACAACCCTCACGGCGTCGACGATCCGCTGGGCACGTTGGGATTCCCGTCTTATCTGCAGAGCAACGGCTTCAAGGGGGTTCCCGCCATCTACCTGAGCACCTATGCTTCAAATGGATCGACCAACATCGGCACAGATCCGTACGGCAACTACCGGCTTGGTCAGGATACGGGCCAACTGTCGGCCACACTCGATAAGGTACATGGTTCGCATGAGGTGAAATTCGGCTTTGACGGTCGCATCCACCAGATTAATTACATTCAGACCAACGCACCGGTCGGCGTTTTCAGCTTTGACGAGAACGGCACCTCCGCCTGTCCGAATGACATTGAGAACTGCGGCGGCGACGCCCTAGCCAGTTTCCTGACGGGGACAATGAATGGCAACTCGTACTATGAAATCCAGTTCCGACCGGCAACCTCGAATTATCAGTATGGCTTCTTCGGGCAAGACAACTGGAAGGTGAGCCAGAAGCTGACGTTGAATCTCGGGTTGCGCTATGACGTCACGCTGCCCCGCACGGATCGTTACAATCGGCAAAACTCGTTTGATGCGAACGTAACCAGTCCCTTGAACGGCGGTAGCATATCGTTCAACGATGCGGTTACCGGCAATCCCGTGACAGTGCCCTTAACGGGCGGCGAGGTTTTCGCCACACCGAACCGGCGCACGAACTATGTAACCGACTGGAGCAACATTCAGCCCCGCGTCGGCTTCGCCTATCAGTTCACGCCGAAGATGGTTGTGCGCGGGGGTTACGGCATTTATTACGGACAGTCGCGGTCAGGCGTCACCGGCGTCGTGCCCTATGGAAGTGTAGGCTTCAACCAGTACACCAATGTCATTCCGACCTTTCAGAATCATGGGGACACTCCGTACCTGCACCTGAATAACCCATATCCCAACGGATTGATTCAGCCGGCGGGAAACACTCTGGGATTGATGAACGATGTGGGATTTAATGCGAACGGCCCACTTCGCACTTCGGCGGCGAACCGGACTCCTTACGAGCAGAGCTGGAGCTTCGGGATTGAGCGTCAACTGCCCAGCAATATTTTGATCAATGCCGAATACATCGGCAAGAAGGGGACACATCTTCCTTTCAGCGGCGCCAATCAGCTCAATATTCTTGGACCGTGGGTAGAGAGTTTGCCCACCGTGGCTGCCGACCCCGACAACCCATGCCAGCCGATTCTGACCGTGCCCTGCCTTAACAGCCAAGTGGACAATCCCTTCGCTGCTGTCATTACTGACCCCAACAGCACTCTGTCAAGCGACACGGTTTCGTACTCTCAGTTACTGGTTCCTCATCCGCAGTTCACCGGGATTTCGACGGAACCTGGACTGATTGCCAACTCCAGCTACAACGGGCTCCAACTGCTGGCCGAGAAGCGGTACTCGAATGGCTTGCAGTTCCTAGTCACGTACACGTGGTCAAAATCAATCGACGACTCGTCCAATGCGGACGACAATGTGACCTGGCTGGGCAGCTTCACAAGCTTGCAGGATCCGAACAAACCGGGATTGGAGAGAAGCTTGTCGACGTTCGACATCCCGCATGTGATCCAATTCAGCTATACCTACGACCTGCCCTTCGGACGGAACCGGGCACTGCTGGGCAACATGCCGCGCTGGGCCGATGCGATTATTGGCGGCTGGAAGACCAACGGTATCTGGCGCATAGCAGATGGCCGGCCTCTGGCTTTTACGCTGGCGGATGGCAACGCGATTCCTACCTACGGCGCAGTGCGGCCGAACATCAACGGAACGCCCAAGCGCAATCATGGCTCGGATTGGGTGGACAACTACTTTGCGGACACCAGCATCTTCTCGCGTCCTGATGATTTCACGTTAGGAAATGCTCCACGTGCGCTCGGCAGCATCCGCTCGCCATGGTCGTTCACGACGGAGTTGTCGCTCGCGAAGCAGTTCTCGATTCGTGAAGAAATGAACCTGGAGTTCCGACTGGAGGCCCGGAATGCGTTCAATCATCCGGTTTTCGGTACTCCTAACACGACTGTCGATGACATCGGCAACTTCGGGGTAATCTTCGGTACCGCGGGGAACGGGCCTCGGGAGATGCAGTTGGCGGTCAAGTTCAACTTCTAGAATTGGCAGCCAGTTTATTTTCAACCCGCCAGTCTTCTTCTGCGCGTAGACTGTGGCGTTCGCCTGCAAGGAACCACGCAGTTCCTGCGGGCGGACGCTGCTGTGTGAATCTACGATCCAACCGGACAAAATCTCGTCGTTGAGTACTCATTCGCGAACCTGTATGGAGGGTTCTGTCATCATGAACAGCGCCGCTCGACGTCTTATCCTGTTTTTTTATCTCATCGCTTCGGCACACGCTCAGAATGTACAGGTCGACATCACCCATTCTCATATCCGCAAGTCCTTCGTACCGAACCAGGCTCTGGGCGCCGGGATCGACCGTCTTTCACAACCCTTCATCGATGCCACCTTCACCAAGCCGGTAATCGACCGTGTGCTCGAGGCTGGATGGGGCCCTGTCAGTTACCGGCAGAATACCGAGCTTTATACGGAAGCCTGGCACTGGAATCCACAAGGAAAGTGGAGCAGTCCGAAGGGGGACGGTTACTTCGTCGGCGACTCAAATCCCACCGAGATGATTCGCTACAGCTACGGGTACCCTCTGCCGCGGCGCGGAGTCACGCGCGATGACGGCACGGAGACGGTCGGGTACTCGCGCTTGACCGACGGCGACACAAATACGTTCTGGAAAAGCAATCCCTACCTGAGCAAGGCGTTCACCGGAGACGAAGCGGACAACCCGCAGTGGATTTTCCTCGATCTTTCCAACGTGCAAAGTGTCGACGCTATTCGCATCGCGTGGGGCGAACCGTACGCACGGCACTACGCGGTGCAGTTTTTCACCGGAGACGATCCTATCCGGGCGCCTAACAAGGGACTTTGGCAGAACTTCCCATTTGGCCTGATTGCGGATGGAAAGGGCGGAACTCCCACGATCCATCTAGCCTCGTCTCCCGTTCCAGTTCGCTGGATTCGTATCTGGATGACCGAATCGTCGAACACCTGCGACGCGGATGGTTCCTCCGATCGCAGGAACTGCGTCGGTTACGCAATCCGCGAACTTTACGTTGGCAATCTTGGTGAAAAGGGAGAGTTCCACGACATCCTTCGACACATTCCAGATCAAGATCAGACTCCTACGTATTGCTCTTCTGTCGATCCCTGGCATGGACCAGCGGATCTTGATCGCAGCGGCCGATCGCAGGTTGGATTCGACTTGTTCTACACGGCAGGTTACACGCGCGGCCTTCCGGCAATGGTTCCAATCGCCTTGATATACAGTGTGCCGGAGGATGCGGCTGCTGAGATTGCATATCTCAAGAAGCGCAACTATCCGATTTCTTACGTGGAGATGGGAGAAGAGCCGGACGGGCACTACATGCTGCCTGAAGATTACGCTGCACTGTATCTGCAATTTGCCGCGGCGATTCACAAAGTCGATCCGGCGCTCAAGCTGGGAGGTCCGATTTTCACCGGCCAGAACAAAGACGTCGAGGTCTGGGCCGACGCGCAGGGCCGGACCTCATGGACAGGCCGGTTTATCGACTATTTAAAAGCTCACGGCCGGCTTTCCGACCTTGCGTTTTTTTCGTTCGAGCACTACCCCTACGATCCGTGCCGCTATCAATGGGGCAGCCTGTACGACGAACCTTCGCTCGTGTCGAACATCCTGCAGGTTTGGCGCGATGATGGCGTTCCCGCCAATATTCCGATGTTTATCACCGAGAGCAACATCTCTTCGAACGCGTCGGAAGCGTCGGTGGACATTTTTGGCGCGTTGTGGCTGGCCGACTATGTTGGCTCATTTCTGGCCGCTGGCGGCGACGCCATCTACTACTTCCACTACATTCCTTTTGGCGTGAATCCCGGCTGTAACAGTTCCCTGTCTACATTTGGGATGTTCGCGGTTGACGAAAAACATCAGCCGACACAGCCGCTTTCGCAGTTCTACGCCAGCCAACTAATCAACCTGGAATGGCTGAAGCCAGGCGGCGAAGTCCATGAACTCTACTCCGCTCAAAGCGACGTCCACGACAATGCGGGACATACACTTGTGACCTCCTACGCCGTAAAGCGCCCCGATGGAAAATGGTCTCTGCTTCTCATCAATAAAGATCAAGAAAACGCGCACAAGGTGAATGTGACGTTTCACAACGCCGACAGCGGGCGCGACTCCGCGTTCACCGGATCGGTAGATATGCTGACTTTTGGACGAAACGAATACCGCTGGGATCCGCTCAAGAAAGTTGCTGAGTCCAGCGGCGTACGTAAGAGCGCGGTCGATGCCGCAAACAAATCGGTCGATCTTCCGGCGGCGTCGGTGGTGGTGCTCCGGGGAATGGTCGGAGGCGAGAAGAAATAACTGCCGAGCGGCTTGCAGATTTACCGCTCGAAATCGGTCACTATCCTACATGTGGATCGTGTGGGATCCGTCTACCCTAGCTTGGTCCGGACCCTAGGCGGCCAGGCGATCGCCGGTCCCACTGTTCCCATTCGAGTTGCCCGTCAGTCCCTGACGAAGTTGTTCCAGTTCGCCAGCCGCGTCTTTAATCTGCTCGGCATATTCATAGCCCTGTTTTGGCAAAAATCCGCCAAACTTGCCCAGCAGTTCGCGAGTGTTGTCCTCGATGACCATGATGGAGGAGCGAGCTTGATGAGCCAGTGCGGACGTGAGCCTGCTGAGCTCCGAATCGCGTGTCACGAACAACCGGTTGTTGTAGGCAACCTTCTTCTCGAGCCAATCTCCGTAATAGAAGATGAAGCCCAGCACGCATGCCGTCAGCACGAGCAGGCATCCGTTGGCGATTATTGATTCTGAAAAAGCCCTGTTCAACGAGTCGTTCTTGGCTTTTTCAAAACCGGCAAAGCGACTGCTCTCCATTGATGATAGTGATGCCAGAAGGCTGCGAGCGCGGTCCATATAGTCTTTGCCTTCGTTCGTGTTCACCAGGACGAAAGCCCGATGACGATATCCCTTCTGCCGGAAGGTGATGGTGCGCTCCATCTCCTCCTGCTTGGAAGCCGCCAAGGTTTCCAGTTGGGCTTCCGCTGATCGTTCCTCCTCCGGGCGCTCAGAAAAGGCGGCGCGAAGGCTCGCGAACTCGGCGCCAATCCTGCTTTTCGCGTCCATATACGGCTGCAGGTATGACTCGTCGCCGGTCAGGAGGTATCCACGCTGGCCCGTCTCCATGTCAGTCAGGGCCTGAGTGACAGCTGCAATGTGAGCCAACACGACCGGCCCTTCGGAAACCAAGGCCGAAGTTTTCTCAACGCGCTTTAGATGGCTTATTGCCAGATATGCATTCACAGCCGTGAACGCGAGTAGAGCAACCGCCGCTATTCGCAGGGCAGCCTTCCGGATCATTTTGTTTTACCTTCCATGTCAGGAATGAGTCCTATCCTAGCGCAACTGAGCAAAAAATCACTGCTTTATCGTGATTTGAGGCCCCATCGGAGATAATGCCGTCATGTTCAAGGCTCGAATCAAGGGTGAGATCGTTGCGGAGTTCTTGCCTCCCACGCAGGAACGGAAGATAGAAAGGCTCATCATTCTGTGCGACGGCATGCCTTCGATTCCCCGCAAGCAGCCGCTAGTCGAGTTTCTTTCGCGGAAGGGATTCTGGGTCATTTATCCGCGGTATCGGGGGGCTTGGGAAAGTGGCGGGAAGTTCCTGGAGAGATCTCCGCATGAGGATATTCTCGAGGTGCTCGACGAATTGCCCAAGGGGCTTCAGGACATTGCATTCGGCCGGAAGTTCGAGCTTTCACCGGACCAGGTTTTTGTCGTTGGAGGAAGCTTCGGAGGTGCGGCGGCTATTCTGGCGTCGCTTGATTCTCGCGTGGCGCGGGTGGTCGCGAATTGCCCAGTCATCGACTGGGCCATCCTCGATCATGCCGAGAAGGCGGAGACGTCAATGGATAACTATGCGGCGTATATCCGCGAGGCTTTCGGAAGCGCCTACCGGCTCTCGGACGCGAACTGGGGCAAGCTTCGGAGCGGCACGTTTTACAACCCGTGGCACCACCGAAACGAAGTCGCCGGCTCAAAGATCATGATCTTTCACGCCAAGGACGATCCGCACGTTCCCTATAGGATCAGCGCTAGATTCGCCAAGGAAACAGGTGCGATTTTCAAGACGCTCAATCGAGGCGGGCATGTGAGCACGCAATACGTCGTTCAGAAATATTGGGCGGCAATCAAGAAGTTCTTCGATGCCGTTGACCACTAGTTGCTGCTGAATCGAGATGCCAGATTCATTCATCGAAATCAACAGGACTCGTCACGATGAACAGTCTGAAAAACCTCGAAGAGCAAGTTATGCAATGGCCGGGTATTTCGGTTCATCCCCATCGTTTCGGTGGACGCGAATTTCGATTTGGATCCGCCGAACTCGGGCATATGCATGAGAGTGGGATTGTCGACATTCCCTTCCCGCGGCCAGTTCGAGATGCTTTGCTAGATGAAGGGCTCGCTGAAAAGCATTTCTGGCTTCCGAACTCGGGATGGATTACCTTTCGCGTACGGAGTGAAGAAGATCTCGAACATGCTTTGTGGCTGATGCGGCTTTCTTATCTGCGTTACGGGTTGAAGACGGCGGCCGATCCGCGAGGATTGTTGGAGAAACAGAGTACCGCATTGAGCTTGAACCCGCGATTTAAGACTTTGCTGGAGCAATTCCTGCCCCACAAACAGGGCGGTTTGAAGCATATTGCTATCTGACGCCGTGCATTTTCATTCCTCTTCGGCAATTTCCACTCCCCGAAGATCTCGGGAGCGAAGCACGAGTTCAACGTAAGAACTTCCAACTGTCCGACTCAAGCCATGAGCCTTCGTAATCTTCCTGACTGCTGCGGCAGCCTCTATTCTGATTGCCTGCTGACGCTACTTTTATTTCCATGACGATTTCTTTCGATTTTCTGCTTTCCTGGATCGCGCTTCACTGGCGAGTCGCTGTGACCGTTATCCTGGTGTTGACTGCACCCCTGGTTGTCCGCGGCCTCGAAAGCGAGAAGACGCGAAACGCCCGCGCACAGCGCAGGCAGGCCCGGCAACTGCGCATACTCGCGGACAAAATAGTGAGCCACGCGAGGGTGGTGCACGAGCGTTTTCCGACCGGGGATGTGATCGTCAGCGAAGCCGATCTGGCCGAGCAGCTTCGGAATTCTTCCGATGCTGTGACTACTGCGCTTAACTTGCTGCTGGACGAACAGAAAGTCCAACGGGCCCCGCTGAATGGATATTGGAAGCTGAACGCGAAAGAGCCATCCGAGGCCTGAACCGAATAGGCGTCGAATCTCTTCAATGTCCTTTTCGAGCATTGAACTAGACGGCACCCTCCCGACAAGACGCACCGGCAGGTCAAATTCTCAGGAAAATCTTCCGCCGATACATCCAAAACAGAATCAGCCAGAAGGTCAGTATGACCAGGAAACCGTGGAGCATTGGCTCGAAGGTCGGTCCGCCAATAGCGGAGATCGCTCCGCCAAAGTGGCGTTCAAGGGCGTCGCTGAAGAAAGATGACATGGTCCAACTCATCACGTATACAGCGATCGAGTTCATACCAATCACGACCAGCGGGAATGCCCACCGCTGGCGGCTTTTCCAGTCCATCAGCGCATAAAAGCCCGCGAGGATTAGCAATATCCATCCTCCGCTGTAGAGCGTGTACGATGACGTCCACACCCGTTTGACGATCGGGCTAATGCCAATCCACTGACAGACGAGTCCGAGCAGCAACAACGCAGCGCCTGCGATGATGAGGCCTCGCAACTTACTTTCTTTCGGTCCCTTAGCCTTGAGCCACTCCCCCGCTAACAGGCCGAGGATCATGGTCCCCAGTGTTGGTATGAAGCTCAGCGTGGACCATCCGCCTTCATTGAAGACAAATGGAGACTCTCGCGGAAACAGATTCAAGAACCAGACGTCGAACGCCCACGAAAGATTGGAATTCTTGTTCCAGTGGGACAGAAATCCCGTGTAGAGGTGATGCCAATCTGGAGAAACGCCCACGCGGGCGTAGTCAAACTGGGGTCCCGGCGCTGGATAGAGTGCAAATGCCGCCCAGAAACCAATCAGAATCAGTATCAGCGCCACGACCTGGGTACGCACGCGCGTAAATCCCAGAAGGAACAGGAAGACGTAGCCGAGGCCGATTTGCGTCAATGTGTCTTCGAAGGTAAAGTAGGTTTGATTCGAGTGGAGAGAGCGAAGGAAAATTCCTAGAAAGATAAGGATCAGCGCGCGCCGGATTGCATGCCCCAGCATCGGTCCAAAGGTTTGTCCCTTCAGCTTCCGGCTCGCAATCGAAAACGGCAGGGCGGCCCCCACCAGGAAAGAAAATGCGGGCTGGATCAAGTCGTGCAGTGAGCAGCCTTGCCACTCCACGTGCTGTGTGTTGAAGGCAATTGCCGCCCACATCGTGCTGTGCGGAAAAGCCCGCGCCACCTCAGGCAGGCGCATGTGCTCGCCCAGCATCAGGGCCATCACCAACCCGCGGAACGCATCGAGTGAACCCAGCCGGGTGGCCATTTCCGGCTTGGATTCAGATCGCGCTACTCGCGCTTCTTCGACGGGACTCTCAAGCTGAGCAATTTCGGTCATCGCCGGCTCCTGGGTATCATCGCCTCAAACCCCACGTCTAAACCGCAAAGCCCGCGGACTCTGGGCGCGCGTTCCACTTACCGCGCGTGAAATCCGGGAATTTCTGCGATGAGCCATTCTGCGCCACAGATTTTTCGCTCAGCGGAGTGGGACAGCTCCATGCAGCGGCATCATACACGTCGATGTCAGGCACGAGACCACGTTTGAGGCAATCCATCAGCCGGTAGTTCATGACGTAGTCCATTCCGCCGTGGCCACCCATTTTGCGGGCAAGCTCTCCGGTTGTTTTCCATAACGGATGCTCGTACTTCTCTTTGAATGTGTCGAGTGTTTCCCAATCTTCTTTCTTTGGGCCATCAACAAAAACACGCGCAGGATAATCTGCAAACGCACCCTTCGTACCTGTAATCGAATTGAGCCGGCTGTAGGGCCGCGGGTTGACGACGTCGTGTTGCAGAAGAATGGTGCGGCCCTTGATGGTCTTGATGATGCTGGTGTTCATGTCGCCGCAGACATACTTTTCAGCTCGCTTCGGATCGCCCTCAGGAAAATTCGCGTTCACATACGCGCTCAGCGACGCCTCGCGCGAACTCACCGAAACCATGTAATCGAACCGGTCGCCACGATGGATGTCCATGTAGTGAGCGACAGGGCCCAACCCGTGCGTCGGATACAGGTTCCCATCGCGCTTCATGTGCGGAAAGCGGCGCCAGAGGCCCTCTCCTTCGCTGGACGTCAAAATGCTTCGTAAGTCGTGAAGATATGCCGCCTCGCCGTGCGTAATTTCACCGAAGACGCCGTCCCGCACCATGCCCAGAACCATCATCTCGGTCGCGCCATAACAACAGTTTTCGAGGATGACACAATGCTTGCGCGTCGACTCGGAGGTGTCGACCAGTTCCCAGCACTCTTCGAGCGTCGAGCATGCCGGAACCTCCACGGCGGCATGCTTTCCGTTTTTCATGGCGCTGACCGCCATGGGCACGTGCCAGTTCCACGGCGTTGCCACATAAACAATGTCGAGATCGAGCTTGGTGAGATTTTCAAAGTCCCGCTCGCCCTTGCTGAAGCCTGTGGGCTCCGGTTGCCCCGCAGCAGTCACGGCTTTTTGTGCCTTCGCCACTTTTTCCGGGACGAGGTCGCAGATCGCCTTGACCTCTACGTTTTCGACTGCCAGCAAATCGCCGAGTAGGCTGGTACCTCGCCCGCCGACGCCAATGATTCCGAGCCGCACACGTTCTCTTGCTTCGAACGGAACGCTGATCATAGTGGCATTGGCGGATTTGGGTGCGTTCACCGTGAGGTCGCGGGCCAGCATGTCGGTTGCAATAAGCAGTCCAGCGCCGCCGACAGCGGTGCTCTTCACGAAACTTCGTCGCGAAATATCCTTGGGTTTGTTATCCATGTCTATCCTGATGGTCTCCTGCCGGCTACGCTTCGACTCCGATGGATTGTAATCCTACAGTTTTCTCTGAAATTAATTAATTCGGTTGAGGGACTAAAAAAGCAGAGCGTCAGTGTTCACCAACGGTAGGTAGGAGAGAGGCGATACGCCGGTATGCTGGCGGTATCGAATCCTCGGCGCCGTTCTTTGATGGGCTTGAACGCGACTTTAGGATGTCTGGCAACGGACGATGATGTAGAGTTTTTCAAACTGGCCGACAGTTCGGCCGCGACGCGGAAGATTAGAAGTGCGAGTTCGATCGACGCAGCGTGCCGCGCGCGTTCCGAAGGATGTCAGAATCGTGAAGGAATTGCCGCTGTGGTTATTTGCGCGCGACCACGACAATCATGAACGTCCCTGGCTTGGCTGCGGGACGACCTGACGCACCCGGTTTCTGCTCTTCAAATTCAGCGGTCGGCAGGTAGATTTTGTGAGCCGCTGCATCCAAATCCATCGTCCTTGCTCCGAGGGCCGTGTTCACGGTTTGTAACACGTCTAACTTGCCTGACGCGTTTTCTCCCACGACAACAAGCTTGCCGTCACGACAGCTCGCAAAGGCATGCTGGCCATCAAACCGGGTGGCATCCACGCCCGCGCCGATTGGTAAATCCGCGAGCACTTTTCCGTCGTCGGTGCTCATGACAATCATTTTTTGCGGATTGCGGCATCCCACGAAAAGCCGGTGCTTCTTGGTATCAATGGCCATTCCCACTGGAGACCCGCCCGGAGCAACAGGCCAGTGCGCCAGGACCTTTCGCGCTTTGATATCGACAACGGCAACTTGGTTTTTGTCTTCCAGGTTGACATATATCTTGCCGGCGCCATCGGATGCGAGGAACTCAGGTTTGCCACCCAGTTCAATTGGCGGGTCCATCTTGCCGGTCGTGGGGTCCAAATCCGGCTTTAGGGACATCAACACACCGTCGTCCCCAGATACGGCCAGCACGAGTCCGCTGGCTGGATCGAAAATGATGCCGTCGGCATCCGGGTGTGCGGCGATTGTGCCTAGCACCGCATTGGTTTTGAGGTCGAATATCACGATTGAGCCGCTTCCATCGGTTATAAATCCGCGTCCCGAGCCGGGAGCGAGCGCGACTCCGTGGTTGTGCTTCTGGCCGGGGATGTCCGCCACGGTTTTCCCTGACTCGGTATCGATGATCATCGTGTGCGTGCTTCTTGGAACGTACAAGCGATGTGCATCTGGATCGACTGTCACGTAGTCCCATCCGCCCTCGCCACCAATATGCAGAGTCTTTTCGACGGCCCAAGTTCCTTGCGCCGCGGCGCCGGCCGTTAAGGCGAGAGAGAGAATGGCGAACATCCACACGATTGTGCGTGCGCGAAATCCTTTTTCAGCGAACATGCGATCCTCCGAAGCGTTGGGAAAGAATTCAAGTGACGGCAGTTTTGTGACTTCTTCCAGATGTTTATATCTTTGGGCCCGGCAATCTCATTCCTCGTGATCGAGCGGCTTTCCCTCGGGGCCGACCTGGAGTTCCGACTTCTTTCCATTACTCAGCACCTTCGCTTCATATGCCACGAGTCTTCCCTTCTTGGTAAGGCTCTCCACTCCAAGAATTTTGTCTTTTCCAGCGAGAGTCTGCAGCCCGTCTTTCACTGCGGGAGGGAGCGATTCGAACGGAACCTGCTCTTCAATCTCGACAACAGCACCTGTTTCATCCATCAACACATCTTTGCCGTGACCGTTAATGAGCAACTCAGCCTCATAGAACGTTTGACCTTTCTCTCTTTCTTCGGAGAACCCGCGAACGGTTGCACCCTGGCTCTGCTCGACCACGGCTTTCTCAACCGCGGGCGGAAGCGCCGAGCGCTTGATCTTCTTCTCGTGGTCTTGCGCTTGTGCAAGGGTGGCGAAGAACATGGCCGAAGCAGTTGCGACTGCGATCACGCGTGAGATTGTCATGGACACTCCAGTGTTGGAGGCTACGCGCCCAAACTGAAGGAAACCTGAAAAATGCAGCTACCTTGTTTTCACCTTGAATTAGACAGAGGCGAGTGAAAGGACCCAGCGCTACAGTTGCAGCCCCATTCGGCGCAGCAAGTCGGCAAAGCGCGGATCCGATCGCAGCGAATCAACCGCGGGATAGCGAACCACCTGCATCACGTTGTTGTTTCTCTCGTCAACGGACTTGTTCAGATACTCAAGTGCGTGATCGCGGTCGCCGACCAGCGCTGCCGCTGCTCCCATGACGGAATATCGATCTGTGCCCTCCACCATGCTGGCCAACTGCAGATAACCCGCCGCGTTGTCCTTGACCACGAGCGATGGAGGAAAGTCGAAGGACTCTCGCATCTCCTTCACAGCATCGGAGTAACGGCCCATCGTTGCATACAGTGTAGATAGCTTGAAATGCGCGGGGAAAAACTTCGGATCCCGCTCCAGCACCTTCTGGAATTGCACGACAGCCTCAGGATACCGGCGCAGATTCATCAGGATGACGGCATAGTTGGTGTTGACGATGGACGACAGTGGGTCTAGCGCGAGCGCAGCTTGAAACTCGGCAAGTGCCGGTTCGAATCGTTTTTGCGCATTCAAGCAACTGAATCCATAGAAATAGTGCGCGGCGGCATTATTTGGATTCAACTCAATCGCACGGCGAAACTCGGAATCCGCCTCTGTCCACTTCCACAAATTGGCCAAGGCCATGGCTCTTGCGACGTGCACTTCTGAGATTGCACTGTCCAGTTCGATGGCTTTCTTCGACGCTTCGTCCGCGAGCGCCGTGCTCTGCTGCGAACTGAAGCCGATATCGTAGCTTGGCCCGACATTGTAGGTATCTGCGAGACCGGCGTAGGCGAGCGCATATTTCGGATCGGCGGCGATGGCCTGCTGGAATAGCGAGATACTTTTGATAAGACCGTTACGGGTGCGACCGTACCAGAGTTGCCGTCCTTCAAGGTAAAGCCGGTATGCCTCGGGATTCGTAGTTCCTGCGCTGTTTGCCTGATGTTGTTCGTCGCTCTTCGAGGCTACGTGCAAGCGGTTGGAGAGATCCCGGGTAATATCGCTTTGCACCTGCGTTATGTCGGACATTTTGCGGGTGTATTGTGAGCCCCAGAGTTGTGTACCATCGGCAGTGCTTACCAGTTCGGCGCTTACGCCAAGTTCGTCGTTACGTTGGGTGATTCGGCCGACAAGGACGGCGCTCACCTGCAGCGTTTTACCCACCTGTTGCGGATCATCTTCCTTCCCTTTGAACTTGAACACGGTGCTTCTCGCCATCACCTTGATGTTCGATAGCTGTGAAAGTGTACTGATCAGGCTTTCCGTCAACCCGTCGCTCAGATATTCAATGTTGGCGTCTTTGGTCGTGTTTACGAAGGGCAGAACCGCGATCGAATTAATGTTTTCGGCGGTCGAATGTCCTCGCCAGAAGTAAACCGAAGCCGCGAGCAAGGCAACCAGCGCCATACCTCCAATGATCAGCGAAACGTTCCGCGTGCTGGAGACGGCGCTCGTGCCCGAAGAGGATGGCACAGCGAATCCGGAGTGTGCACCTGACTCGGCCGACGCCGCAGCCGACGAAGCGCGGCTAGAGTCAAAATCCCTCTTGAGGCGTACCAGGTCGGTCCGCATATCAGCGGCGCTCTGGTAGCGCAGGTTGCGGTCTTTCTCGAGAGCTTTGTCGAGGATGCGCTGCAAATCTGCAGGTATATCCGGATTCAGCCGCACAGCAGGGATCGGCGTGGTGTCCAGAATCGATTTGAAAATCTCCGCTGAACTTCCCCCGCGAAACGGGAGATTAGCTGTGACCATCTCGTAGAGTACGGCGCCAAAAGAGAACAAATCGCTCCGCGCGTCCAATTCCTTCGCGCGAGCTTGCTCCGGAGACATGTACGCGATCGTTCCCAGGGTCGTGCCCGGGCTAGTCAGATGCGCGTCAGCAATCACGTTGGTCATCGTGTCAGCTGAAGCTACCTGCCCCGACGCACTGGCTGGTGGGTCAACCTTGGCCAGTCCGAAATCCAGCACTTTGATATGCCCGCGCTTCGTGACAAAAATATTGGCGGGCTTGATGTCCCGGTGAACGATCCCTTGGGAGTGTGCAGCGTCCAGGCCGTCGGCGATCTCGATAGCGAAACCAATCAATGTGTCGTTGTCCAGCGGTTTCTCCGCAATCAAGTGCTTGAGAGTCGCACCATCCAGAAACTCCATTGCGATGAAAGATTGCTCGTTATGTCTACCGATTTCGTAAATTGTGCAGATATTCGGATGGTTGAGAGCCGAGGCAGCGCGTGCCTCACGGCGGAAGCGCTCGAGGGCCTGGGGATCTCGCGAGAGGTCATCGGGCAGAAACTTCAGGGCGACGAAACGGCCGAGCTCGGTATCTTCGGCCTTGTAGACAACGCCCATTCCCCCGCCGCCCAATTTTTCCACGATGCGGTAATGGGAGATGGTTTGTCCGATCATTCGCGATTCCGCGTCGCTACATCTTAAGTAGGAAGTGAACGGCAGTCAAAACAGGGGTTGAATCGCGTCGCAAGCAGGATGTTAAATCGAGGCAGAGACAGCCTCATAGTGGGCGTCGGGCGCAATTGCGTCGCACGAGGAGCTTTGAGAACGCAGGTTCCCTGGCGGTGGCGAATCCCGCCGGGAGAGGGATGGGCTATCCCACGACTAAATTTAGCGGATGCGTTATTCTAATGACATGGATCATCTCGAAGTTCTTCGCGAAAAGGTAGGGCGGCTACGGTCGGAAATCGCCGACATCCAGCGGTTGAATGAAGTGTATCGGCTTCACGGCACGAGTAGCACTGAGGCCCAAATCGCTCACGGCCAACGCCTGGAACGGCTGCAGGAGATTCAGGAAGAACTCTTCCGACTATCCAACCTGAGTCACAAAGTGGTGTCAGTCGAACAGATGAAGGAAAAACATCGATCTCGGCTGCACCTCGTCAAGCGGGCTTCGTAGAGGGGTCGCCAAGTAGCCCGAGTTGTCAATCGACTATGCGATCAGGTCTTGATCGCCGCAGGCGCGAATCCGATGACAAACGAGGTCTACTCAAACTGCAATTAGTCGGCGGCCATTCCTTGGGCCTCCGGTTCCCAATTGTTCTCGCGCAACGATTCTTCCGAGCCACCAAACTTCTCGCTGCGCAGTTGCGCTTCCAGGGCGGCCAGCTGTGCTTCGAAGTCAGCAGAGGCTTTGCGTTTGCGGATGACCTCTTCGCGATATCGTCGGAGGAAGTAGTCGATCGTTTCGACTCGAATGCGGTGCCTCAGTTTTGTTCCCCAAGCAGAAATGCGATAGACGAAGGGGCCTGAGATTCGATGGAAGTTTTCTAACAAAATTGCGAGCGCGATTCAAGTCCGGAAAATTACTTAGAACTATGAGAATTTTGCAGTCAGGCCCGATGACTAGTACGTACGGTTACGTGTGCGCCATCGTTCAAAAGACGCTGAGGTGCGAACTGCTTTCACTTGAGGCCTGAGAACGTCTTTTGGAATCATCACGTTTTGTCGAGACTAGTCAACTGTTTCTTGCGAATAACTCGAATTACTCGATGCACCATCGCCGCGAGATGCTCTCCTAATCGCAGCGAAGTGAGATCATGGGGTCGATGCGAGCGGCACGCTGCGCCGGGATGTAACACGCAAGCAGCGCAATGATCGCCAGCAACAAGGAAATTCCAGTGAAGGTGATGGGGTCCGTGACTTCCACTCCAAAAAGCATGCTTCGCATTAGTCGCACAAGAAGGAATGCCGCCACCAAGCCAATCGCCACACCTGAAAAAGCGAGCACCATCCCCTGCCGGACGACGAGCCTCAGAATGTTGCCGGGTGACGCCCCAAGCGCAATTCGAATTCCTAGCTCGCGAGTTCCCTGATTGACAAGGTACGCCATCACCCCGTAGATGCCAATCGTGGCAAGAACCAGCGCCACGCTTGCGAATACTCCCAGCAGCATCATCGAAAAACGTTGCCGAGCAAGCGACTCGTTCACTCGCTGCTCCATGGTTCGGACGTAGTACATAGGCAGGTCCGGGTCAAGGATTCGGAGCTCGCTCTTGATTGCCGAAAGCATGGCAGCCGGATCGGTGCGACCGCGGAAGGCTACCGTGAGAGCCCGCGAAGGGAATTGCGTATGGGCCAGATAGAAAGCGATCCGAGGGTTCGAATCGAGAGAATCCTGTTTCACGCGGCCAACCACGCCAACCACCGTCTGCCAAGGATCTTTGGATGGGAGTTCGACGACATGAATGCGCTTGCCTGTTGGATCCTGCCCCGGCCAAAGTTGGTCGGCCATGTATTCGTCGACGATGACGGCAACCGGGCTTTTCGTATCGTCCCGTTCGTTGAATAACCGTCCCCGCCGCAACGGTATTTCCATGGTTTCAAAGTACTGCCCGCCAACGACTCGCTCGTCTGCATTGAGAAACTTCTCGCCGGCGAGCGGCACACGCCCTTCGACTGTGATCGGCGTCCAAGCGAACGCGTCGCTCAACGGAAGGGACGTCACTCCGCCTGCGGCGATCGCACCCGGCAAGTGCTCCAGCCGTTCCCAAAGTTGACGATACGTATTCAAGATGGTTTGTTTGTCGTTGTACTTCCGGCCCGGCATCGTCAGATCGAATGTGAGCACGCCATGTGGATTGAAGCCCGGCGATACGCTCTGCAGGCGGACAAAACTCCGAATCAGCAGTCCCGCACCGATCAGCAGGACGACCGAGAGCGCCAACTCAGAAACGACCAGCAGCCGGCGAAGATGATTGCCACGACCCCAAACCGCGCTCGTTCCTGCCGAACCACGGCTCGCGTCTTTCAACGTGGAATTCAG
Organism: uncultured Acidobacteriota bacterium; assembly: GCA_963801895.1. Taxonomy (GTDB): domain Bacteria; phylum Acidobacteriota; class Terriglobia; order Terriglobales; family Acidobacteriaceae; genus Sulfotelmatobacter. Next base: position 1,375,387 of record CAWDGM010000001.1, read on the forward strand.
ATCGAGCCTTGAAACGCGCAAAGCTGGGACCAGTCCGAAGAGAATTCCGGAGCAAACCGAGAGCAACAACGTAAAGAGAAGCACACGGCCATCGATCGCTACATCCTGCAGCCGCGGGATGCTCTTTGTTCCCAGGATGTGAATCCACCTCACGCTGAAAAGACAGAGGAAGATCCCAAGGGCGCCTCCGCAGAGCGCAATCAGCACGCTTTCCGTCAACAACTGACGCACGATGCGCCATCGGGTTGCACCCAAAGCAGTTCGGACCGCTATTTCCTGCTGGCGCGCCACCGCCCGCGACAACATGAGGTTGGCGACATTGGCACACGCGATCAAAAGCACAAAACCTACCGACCCAAGCAGCACCCAAAGAGAGCGGCGCGCATTGCCAACAACTTGCTCGAGAAGCGGCACGATGCTGAACGTCAACCCGCCGTTGGGAGGATAGTTCTCAGGAAAGTCGCGACGCAGCCGAGCCGTAATGGTGTCCATCTCTGCCTGTGCCTGCGCCTGCGAGACGCCAGGCTTCAGTTTTCCGACGATGTTGTAATCCTCGTGGTCCCGTACCAGCGAGGCTTCAGCAGGGGTGAGCGGCAATGGCAGAAAAATGTCCGCTTGCTCTGTTCCATAGAGCAGCGGCAGAGTCTCCTGCGGCAGCGAAAAGCTCTGCGGGAGGATGCCGACGACTTCGTAAGTCTGCCCATTGATGATGATGGAGTGACCAATGATGTGCGGATCCCGTCCGAAATGTCGCGCCCACATTCCATTAGTCAGGACGGCGGTAGACGGACGTCCGGGCGAATCTTCATCCGGTGTCAGCAGTCGACCCAGCGCCGCACGAGCCCCGAGCATTGGAAGAAGATTCGAGGAAACGCGAATAGCTCCCACTCGTTCAGGCTCGCCTTGTCCGGTCAAGTTGAATTCGCCGCCGATCGCGATCGCCACCTGCTCAAATCCATGGTGCCCCGTCTTGATGTCAAAATACTGCGCCGTGGAAAACCAGTCTTGGGTGATGCCCAGTCCAAGAGAGCGATTCCACAGGATTACCAGCCGGTCGGGGCTGTCGTAGGGCAGAGGACGAAACAACAGCGCATTCGCCACGCTGAAGATGGAAGTGTTCGCTCCAATCCCAATCGCCAGCGACATTACTGCGGCTAGCGTGAACCAGGGGCTCTTTGCAAGTGAGCGGAGAGCGAATCGAACGTCCTGTATCCAGGGGTTCATTGGAACGCATGCTAGCACAGCCCCCAACGAATGCTCTTGCGCCACGGCACATGAAAGTTGCATCTAGGCCCTTGCCGACGGGAAGTTGACTCAAGGCGACTAGATGACTGAAGGAGTTTCCTTCAGGTAATTTTAACGTTCCCTTCACAATTCCTTAACAAGGCGAGCGTCTACTCCCTTCTGATTTTCAAAATTGGAGGAGATTGCCTTGAACCCTAAGCATGTCGCATTGACCCTGATCTTTTTGTTGTCTATTGGATCGATCATTTCTGCAGCTTCATCGCCCAGTCAGGAGAACACTCAGCATGTGCTCCTGATCAGCGTGGACGGTCTCCACGCTCTGGATGTTTCGAACTTCATTGCCGGTCATCCCAACTCGGCAATGGCGGAACTGGCCAGTCATGGCACGACCTATAGCAACGTACGCACGCCGGCGAATTCGGATTCCTTCCCTGGGCTCCTGGCTCTGGTCACCGGAGGATCGCCCGTCAGCCATGGGCTTTTTTACGACGTAAGCTACGATCGGACAATGTTCGATCCTACGAACACGACCTGCAGTGGCTCGCCGGGTAACAACATGATTTTCGATGAGACGATTGATCTCTATAACGCGAACAACGTTTCCCTCGACCGCATTGATCCGACAAAACTGCCGCGGCACATCGACGCGCAGGGCCACTGTGTACCGGTCTTTCCACATAATGCGATTCGGAGCAACACAATCTTCGAGGTGGTGAAAGAAAATGGCGGATACACGGCGTGGGCAGACAAGCATCCGGCATACGACTTGGTGAACGGTCCATCGGGCAAGGGCGTCGATGATCTCTACACGCCCGAAATCACAAATGCCGGCGGCTTTGACGCTACGGTCAGCGTGGTATGTACAGTAGAAAACGATCAAAAGAAAGTAAGAGCCGTCCTTAACCAGATCCACGGACTAAGGCACGATGGTTCACCCGCCGGGGTTGTGCCGACGGTCTTCGGAATGAACTTCCAGGGTGTGAGCGTGGGCCAGAAACTCGAGAAGGACAACTTAGACGGAAGTTGCGCGGACGACGGAACGTTCACGGGTAAAGCCGGAGGCTATGTTGATGGCGAAGGCACGCCGACGCCCGTATTGGCCTATGCGCTTCAGAAGACAGATGAGGCTTTAGAGAGAATGATCCGCGCTCTAAGAGAACAAGGATTGTATGAATCGACGCTGTTCATCGTCACGTCAAAGCATGGCCAATCTCCCATCAATCCAGTGAAGGTTAATAAACCGGGCCACTTCGCGGACCTGGTAGCAACCCTGCCGGATGCTGCCACCAACCCCGGAGCGATTGCGATCGCGAAAGCGGCGGCCTGCACCACGGGTTCTTGTGGATTGGTTCAGGATGATGACATCGCGCTCATTTGGCTGGGAGATCAAAGCCAGACGAAGGCGGCCGCTGACTACTTGAATGCCAATGCCAACGCGCTGTTCATTGACGAGGTTATGTCCGGCGCAGAAATCCGACTGAAGTTCAATAGTCCGGCGCAAGATAGCCGCACTCCCGACATAATCGTCCAACCCGTCTACGGCACAATCTACACTACGTCGACAAAGAAGAATGCGGAACACGGAGGCTTCAGTTTCGGCGACACGAACGTTGGCCTGATTGTGTCGAAACCTGGAATGAAAGCAGCGACATTGAAAACTCCGCTAGCCTCTTCTCAGGTGGCGCCGACGATCCTTCAATCCTTGGGAATCGATACAAAGTTGCTGCGGTCCGTTCGCGTGGAGGAAACTCCGGTTCTCCCGGGCCTATTTCAATAGATCCCGTTCCTGACGAACTTCTGAGCCGTCAAGCATCCTGGAGACTTGCCTTGATCTTCAGGATGCTTTTCGTTGCACACACAGCAGCATGGAACCGCGAAGCAGCAAGCAAAGCGCGAGGTTTTGAAGGATATGGTAGGCACGAGGAGACTCGAACTCCTGACCTCTACCGTGTCAAGGTAGCGCTCTAACCAACTGAGCTACGCGCCTACGCTGATTGGGTCGATCCTTTGACCCTTTTAGTGACCGTATTTTATCACGCGGTTTAGCGCCGCGAGGCGATTCGAACCGCCTACTTTGGGACATCTCCCGCCAGTGATGCCGCCCTTGCGGTTGCGCGGCGAAGAAGATCCGGCGCTTTTATGCGTCTGCACAAACCTTCGAAATTGCTGGCTGCCTCTCTCCATTGAAGCTCGTCGACGCTGTCAAACACCGGCACATCCAATCGCAACGTCGCCAGTATTCGAAACAGAATAGCTTCGTCCCACGCGCTGAAGAGTGAATCAGCCAGAGGCCGCGACCTACGGATTGCCGGATGCCACTGGTGCCAATCTTTGGGGATGTCTTCGAGGTGCCGATAATGAGAAAGCACGCTCGCCGCAGCTTTTGCCCCCCACCCCGGAATGCCGGGATACCCATCTGCGCTGTCTCCGACAACGGCCAGGTAATCGGGTATCGATTCCGGCTTGACGCCAAATTTCGCCTCCACGCCCGCCTCGTCCCGGATGATCTCTCGACGCCGGTCGAGTTGTACGACTCGCGATCCTTTTACGCACTGTCCTAAATCTTTGTCAGGGGTGCAGATGAAAATCTGTTCGACGCGATCGTCTTGCGCAGCCTTCGCGGCCGCGGAAGCCAGCGCGTCGTCAGCTTCAAACTCGACCATCGGCCACACCACGACTCCCATGGCCTGCAACGCCTCTTCAAGAATCGGGAACTGGGATAGCAATTCGGGAGGTACGCCTTCGCTCGTCTTGTATCCGGGATAGAGATTGTTGCGAAAAGATTCGACAACGTGATCGGTGGCAACTCCGACGTGCGTGGTGCCGGTTTCCATCATAGCCATCACTGATCCAAGCACACCGCGAACGGCTCCGATTTCCTGGCCAGATGTGTCGTGGCTCGACGGAACTGCGAAGAAATAGCGGAAGAGTTCATAAGTGCCATCTACCAGATGTACGTTCATACGAATCCAGAATTACAGCGCCGGAATGCCAACCTCACGAACTGCTCTTGTCCATCGCCATGAAAAGATTGTTCAGCGACTCGGCCAGCGTCGGATGCGCATAGGTCGCGTCGCGGAGCGCCGTGTAAGGCAACTTCCCCATCATCGCCGTCTCCAGGACCGACATGATCTCGCCACCTTCAATTCCGAGGACTGCCGCACCAAGAATCTGATTCGTCTTCGCGTCCACAATTGCTTTCATGAAACCGCGAGTTTCGTCCACCTCAAGCGCGCGGGCAACGGATGTCATCAGCAGCTTTCCCACACGTATATTCCGCTTTTGCTCGCGAGCTTCCGATTCAGTGAGCCCCACGCGTCCCAGTTGCGGGTCGATGAATACGCAGTACGGAACCTGTCGCCCCTCAGTGGAAGCCGACTTCCCTTCGATCAGGTTAGTCCGGAGAATTCGAAAATCGTCGTAAGAAATATGTGTGAATGCTGGACCGCCTTTGATATCCCCCAGCGCAAAGATGCCTTCGACTGACGTTTCCAAGCGGTGGTTCACCTTGATGAATCCATGTTGGTCGGTTTGAATTCCCGCTGCGTTGAGATTGAGCGTGTCACTATTGGGTACGCGCCCTGTTGCGACTAGCAGGTGAGAGCCCTCGACTGTCGTCGATTTGCCGCTGGAAACCATCTGTAATCGAATCTTGTCATTCGCTTGGTCTACCTTAGTAGCCTTGGCATTCAGCAAAATCTCAAGACCGTCTTCGTGCAGAATCTTGGTGACCTCTTCGGCTACGTCGCGATCCTCACGGTTGAGCAGTTGATCGCCGGACTGCACAACTGTCACTTTGCTCCCGAAACGGTGGAAGAGCTGCCCGAATTCCAAGCCGATGTAGCCACCACCTAGAACCACGAGATGGTTCGGCACAGCGTCCAGTTCCATGATCGATACATTGTCGAGGAACTGTACCTTTTCAAGTCCAGGCAGCGGCGGACGAGAAGCCCTCGTGCCGGCATTGATGAAGAATCGATCGGCAGACAGCGTGCGTTGCTTTCCACTCTTTAGTTTGACGGCCAGTGTCTTCGGACCGGCAAAGCTCGCTTCCCCAAAAATGAGTTCGAGATTCTGAGTGTTCTCGATTCCCTTCTGGCCTGCATTTCTGAAGCTGTCGACAATATCGCGCTTGCGCTGTCGAACTTTCTTCAAATCCACGCTCACTGTGCCGGTGTGCACGCCATAATCGGCTCCCCGCCGGGCCAGATAAGCGACCCGACCGCTTGCCACCATGGTCTTTGTAGGAGTGCATCCTTCATTTATGCAAGTTCCGCCAACATGGCTTCGTTCGATCAAGGCGGTTCGCTTCCCCGCGCCCGCAAGCGCCATCGCGAGCGGGTTTCCGCCCTGTCCAGAGCCAATCACGATAGCATCGTATGTTTGTGTGTCGGTCAACCTCACACCTCATCAGTTATGCGCAGGATTCTTCGTTGCGGAGAACAGCGCGACTCGAGCTCCTAGAATCGAGAGATCAGAAACAATCCAAGACCAATCGCTACCAAATCTTCAGGGACGGCAATTGCAAAATCCGGACTTTTCAACGCGCGAACAAGTCCAACGCGTGCATGATAGCCCCCGAAGGCACCGGCAACCGCTCCCACAGCACCTAGCAATGCTCCCAGCCATAATGCTGCGCCACCACCCACAGCAACGCATGCGCCGCTTAGCGCACCCGTGACGATCCGCGCGGAAAGTCCAACCGCAGCCGTTCGCGCCGGTGTATTGGGGAGTTGGTCCGCCACGAATTCGACGAGCGCCAACACGCTGAAGATGACAACGGCCCAAATCGAACCCATGAACGCCAACGGCGAATCCTGCAGATGGAGCCAGCCGGAATGTGCAGCCCACGCCCCGACAGCTGGCGCTGTGAGCGAACGAAGACCGGCGACAACCCCGATCCCCAGAGCGAGCAAAAGAGCAATTCCGGGACTCATAGATTCCCTTTCTCTACTAATGGTGAAAAGTACAACCGAATCGAACCCGATCCGCAAGCGAGATAAGACTCTAGCTCGAAGGATCCGAGATTGGCAGCCAGACCTGAAAGCACGTGTCTCCCGGTTTGGAGCGCACCTGGATGCTTCCTCTGTGTTTTTTCACAATTCTCTGCGCCGTATCGAGCCCAAGTCCGGTGCCTTCGCCAACCGCTTTGGTTGTGAAGAACGGTTCAAAGATGTGCTCCAGTACCTCTTCCGGAATTCCGGAACCGCTGTCCCTAATCTCCACCACGGCACGATCGTCATCGCGATATGTGCGGACGCGAAGATCGCCTTTTCCGCCCATCGCATCGATTGCGTTGTCGATAAGGTTGGTCCACACCTGATTCAGTTCACTGCCAAAGGAACTCACCAGAAGTGGCACTTTTTCGTAGTCACGATGCACGGTAACGCCCTTCTTGAGCTTGTGGTTCAGGATCGTGAGAGTGGTTTCGAGAGTTTTAACCACATCCACGTTCTGGAGGGGCGCCTGATCCATGAACGTGTACTCCTTGATCGCGCGCACGAGATCAGAAATTCTTGACGTACTACTCTCGATCTCATTCACCAGTCCGGCAATTTCAATAGAGGTGGAAATCCTGACCAGAGCAGCGCGAGCGGTGCCCGCATCCAGCGTGGCAAAAAGGCTCTCCAAAGCTTCGGGTGTGAAATTGCGCTTAGCCAACTCCGCCGCCAGTTGCCAGAGATCATTTTGCCCGTGATTGCGAAGCAACGTATCGATCTGGTCTTCCAGTTCGCTCGCCGTCAACGGATCTGGAGGAGGTTCGGTCACCTGCGTAAACGACGCCTCTAGTTTTTCGATCTCCGATCTCTGGGCCGCAGTCAGATCGCGGCTTCCCAATTCGTGACTCGCATTGCGTATACGAATTAAAAGGTCACGAAGCTGGCTAGCTGCGCGTTTTGCGGCCGATGCCGGATTGTTCAATTCGTGCGCCAGTCCTGCCGACAGCTTGCCCAGAGCGGCCAGTCGATCACGTTGCTGTTCGTAACGTGTCGCCTCCCGAATCCGGTCTGACATCAGACCGACCAGACGTGTCGCCAATTCCGGCATCTTCTGGACAAGTTCGGGGAACAGAATGGACGGGAACCGGAGAATTCTTCCTGCCGACATCGATCGTCCGTTCAGAAGAAAATTCTTCATCCGGGAAAACGGCAATACCCCCGTCACTTCCCCTGGAAGCAAATCCCGCACCACAGTTTCGCCAGAGAAATCCCCTCGCCATTGAAAGTCGCCCTCGAGCAGCACGAACATGCTGTCAGCAGGTTCGCCCTGGCGAGCGTAGGTTTCGCCCGGCTTGAGGTGGCGCTCTTCCGTCTTGCTGAAAAACCACTCGATCTGATCTTCGGGGATACCTTGAAAGACAGGAACTTTTTTCAGGAGCTCGAGGGCGTCGCTCATTAGACCTTGCTCAAGTACTGATGAATGAATTGAACTGCGACGGATCCTTCTCCGACGCCGGAAGCCACGCGCTTCACGGAACCATGCCGGACATCGCCAACGGCAAATACGCCCGGAACATTTGTTTCCAGCAGAAAGGGATCGCGGTCCTGCGTCCAGCCCTTCGGACGTTGACCTCCCTGCATGATATCGGGGCCGGTAAGAATGAACCCGCGATCATCACGCTCGATCGCGTCGCCAAGCCAGTCCGTCCGCGGGAGTGCACCAATAAAGATAAACATCGAACTCGCCGGAACGCGCTCGATTTTTTTCGTATCAGAGCAAAGCACTGAGATTTCTTCGAGGTGCGAGTCGCCGTGGACTTCAGCCAGACTTGCGTGGTTCCACAACTGAATATTGGGCGTCTCCTTGATCTGGTCGATCAAGTATTGCGACATAGTACTCGACAGCCCGTCGCCCCTGACCAGGATAACCACACGCTCCGCGTACTTTGAGAAATTCATGGCCGCCTGGCCGGCGGAATTCGCGCCGCCGATGACGTAAACTATTTCGCCCTTGCAGGACAGCGCCTCTGTTGTTCCGCCGCCGTAGTAGACCCCTGCGCCCTGCAGGCGATCGACACCTGGCGCGTCAAGGCGTCTCCATTGCACGCCCGTAGCGATCATCAGAGCATGGCAAGAAATTTCGTTGCCATCCGCCAGCTTCACAATGCGGTACGAGCCTTCTGTCCGCATGCTTACCACAGATTGGGGCGCCAGAATTTCAACTCCGAATCTTCGGGCCTGAACGACGGCGCGCCGCGCCAAATCTCCTCCACTCAATCCGCTGGGGAATCCCAGATAATTTTCGATGCGCGAGCTCATTCCCGCTTGGCCGCCAGGAGCTTCGCGCTCGACGATCACCGTCTTCAATCCTTCCGAAGCTCCATAGACTGCAGCCGCCAAGCCCGCAGGACCTCCGCCCACGATGGCGAGGTCGTAAAAGCTCGTTTCCGATCGAGTCCTGAGTCCCACTTTTTGAGCGACATCGGCAGGGACGCTATTCAACATCTTTCCGCCATCAGGAAAGAGCACAACCGGGAGCTCGCCGGCATCGGGCCCTAGTGCCTGTACGAGGCGCTTCGTCTCAGGGTCGTTCGCGGAAGTCTCAACGTCGATCCATTGATAAGGCACGTGGCTGCGCGCCAGAAAATCGCGGAGTTCATACGAACGTGGAGACCAGCGTGTTCCGAGCACACGGATGCCTTGAAACGCCGGACGGTACCCTGCCGCCCAATCGTCGAGAAGATCGGTAAGCTGCGGATACAGGTGTTCCGTTGGAGGGTCCCACGGCTTCATGAAGAAGTAATCGATGCTCGCCTGATTGATCGCGTTGATGGCGGCATTCGTGTCGGCGTATGCGGTCAGCAGCGCACGTTTGGAATTTGGATAAATCTGCCTAGCGGCCTGCAGAAATCCGACGCCATCCATGTGAGGCATGCGCTGATCGGCAAGGAGCAAGGCTACGCCGTCATTGCGCACCTTAAGCTGCTTCAGAAGATCCAGAGCGGCGAGCGGCGACTCACTGCTGATGACGCGGTATTCTGCGCCGTACTGCGATCGCAAGTCGCGCTCAATTGCCCGCAAAACATCGGGGTCATCGTCGACAGTCAACAGAATGGGTTTCGCCATGATCGCTTTCCGACGGAGCGGAACAAGGGTTCAAGAACTCGGCTCAAGTTCTTAGATACTCAACTACCCCAGGAGGTCGCGTCAAATTGTCCGCGAAACGCGACTCGTAGCCAGCAAAATAATCTATAGCTCGCCGGCCTCGACCTCATCGACATAACACCAAACCCAAGATTCCCCTGGTTCGATCGATCGCATCAAGGGGTGATGGTCCTTGTGGAAGTGTTTGGTGGCGTGCTTGTTCTTCGAAGAGTCGCAGCATCCGACATTGCCGCATGTAAGGCACATGCGCAGATGAACCCACTTGTCACCCGCTTTAACGCATTCCTCACATACATGTTGGCTGGTTTGTTTGACCTTGATCTGGTCGAGATGGGTGCATTCAGTCGGCATCGATTCCTCCAAAGGGTTGGAACTGTTGATCTCCGTGACCTAAGTCACGTAACGAAAGGCCACAATCACATCACGCAACGACCTCTTTCCCTCACAATGATGCTCGGAGGTCATTCTAGCCGTGCTTCGTCTTGATTATCTTTCTTGTATTTTGACCGTAGCGTCCACCATCTTAGTGGGACGCCGTTGTTGGGAAGGTTGGGCTCTGGCCGGAGTGAATAGCGTCATCATGTGCGTGATCGGACTGCGCACAGAGCAACTCGGATTCATCCCCGCCAACGTCTTTTGTATGGTGGTCAGCGCCATCAACTTGCGCGCTTGGCGCAAACCTTAAACTGACCGACTAGCGTCAGCCGACACGACATCTGGCCGACAGTCGCGTCCGGCTACTCGGCGATAAGTAAGTTCTCCGCAAAAGGCCACTGCTCGTCAATCCACTGCACCTCGCAGCGGAAACCGGCGGTCCGAGCGGTTTCAAAGATTTCGTCTTTTGAATATTTGTGGCTGCTTTCCGTCCAGATCGTCTCCCCTTCTTGGAAATCAACCTCTACTTCGGAGGCCGGAATGTGAACAATCTGGCGCCGCTGCGATTCGAGATGCATTTCAACGCTACGCGCTTCCTGATTAATCTTGGCAACGTGCCGGAACTGGCTTAAGTCGAAATCTGCATCCAGTTCCCGGTTCAACCTGCCCAGCAAATTCAAGTTGAAAGCTGCGGTCACCCCAAGTTCGTCATCGTAGGCGGCAATGAGTTGCCAGCTCGGCTTCTCCAGATCGGTGCCCAAAAGCAAAGAGTCGCCGGGTTGAAGAATATTGCGCACCTGCGACAGGAATTTCACAGCTGCTGCGCGGTCGAAATTGCCGATCGTGCTTCCGAGAAATAATACGCACAGATGCTGTCCCGCCTTGCGGTAAGCCGCAACCTCAAGCAAACCGTCCAGATATTCGCGCTCGAATCCAACGATGCTGATGGCGTCAATGTCGCTCAGCTCGCGCTCGCACATGACGAGGGCAGAGTGCGAAATTTCGACTGGATAATATGACGTGCGTTGCCGACGGCAGAATGCCTCGAGCAAATAGCGCGTCTTTCTTCCGCTGCCGCTTCCGAGTTCTGCCACCGCGACCGGCCTGGCGACGCGATCAACAATCTCCGACGCGTAGCGTCGCAGCAATCTCTCATCCGCGCGCGTCAGCCCATACTCTGGCAGGTGGCTGATAACTTCGAATAGCGCGGACCCCACGTCGTCGTACAGATACTTCGAAGGTAGCTCTTTCTGTCCCGGGCGCGTCAGTCCCGCGCGCACGTCTGCAGCGAAGTCGTAAGTAACGTTCGAAGGGATGGCATGTACAAGCATCACTCGCTCCTCAATCAGGAATTCACACAGCGAAAGCCGGCGTAAACGTACTGGTAGTGCCCTTGAAACCAGTTGCGGAATGTCGGTCGCAGCATGCATGCAGCGGTGCGCGCCGAACCGCCTTTCATGACGAAGTGCTTACCATCAAAAAAATCTGCGGAGTAACCACGGTAGAACGGAAAGGGTTCGAATCCCGGGAATGGCCCAAAGACCGTTGAAGTCCATTCCCACCCATTTCCCAACATCCCCTCGGCTCCGAAAGGACTTCGGCCCTTGGGATGAGCGTTCACAGGGGTGGGATCCCAGTGTTCGAGATCGAAATTTCCGAACTCAGGTTTTGGCAGTTCCGAGCCCCAAGGAAACTTCTGCTCGCGGCCACCTTCAGAAGCGAAAGCCGCGCGATGCCATTGCTCTTCCGTCGGAAGCGTCCTTCCAGCCCAGCGTGCATAGGCTGCGGCTTCGGCATGGCTCACGTACACCGGCCAATCCATCGGCAGAGGGATCTCTTTGAACATTCCGTGATAGAGCCACCCATCGCCCCTCTTATTCCAGAAGACTGGATGTGTGATGCTATGAGCGTTCCGCCAGTCCCAGTCCGAATCATTCCAAAGAGAGCGATTTTCGTACCCACCCGCCTTCACAAATTCCATAAACTGGCGGTTCGTAATCATGTAACGATCAATTTCAAACGCATGAACATTCACAGTATGGGATTGAAATTCATTGTCCCAGCCGAAAACGCCCGACTCCCGGTTGAGCCCAAGAGTGGCTATGCCAGCAGGCACTTTGATCATTTCGTGGGTGACGGGAGGAGAGTCGAATATTGTTGGTTCGTCTTGTTGCGCCTTCCGATCGAGCGGCAACTGGTGAAGCATGTACGCCAAGGTTTCGACATGCATCAAGCGATGCTCGATGGCGACATTCAGAAGGGTTTCGAGCGTAAAGCCGTCGCGCATCACCTCGCCGGAGTCGATCGCCTCTGTGAATTTCTCATCGAGAGCGGAACGGATCTTGCGCACATATTCACGTACCTGATCTCGAGCGGGCCAATCGGACGGTTGATCGGTGGGCAAGCCTCCGCCTACCGGGTCGATGCCAAACGCAAACAAGCGATCGAATTCGGGATCAAAACTCTTGAGTCCGAATAGAGTTTCGTGCAGAAGATTCCAGTCGAATGCTTCGAGATGCCCTACATAAAAGATGATGCGATGGCGCTCGGGAATCGGCCGATCATAAATAGCCTCGGGCCGGACGATATCGAACAGGGCATCGCTCTGATTGCGCGCATCGGCGATTCGCCCTAGTAGCGAGTTTTGAACAGCCGTTTTTCCTTGAGCGACGAGCATCTTAGGCCTCCTGTTCCATGATTCGGCCATTACCAAGAAGCGACATCGAACGGGTATAAAACATGCAGGGAGAATCCCGGTGGAGACCGGCCCAAATGGCGCGCTGGACGCGGGTTTTGCCCATCCCGGAGGACGGGGAATCAAAGAGTACCATCATCCCACTGGGGTCGGCAACGGGATTGAGGACGCTTGAGATCAAATTGTACTGACCAATTAGAATCAAGAAGATGCGCATCCCCCTGTTCCATGTTGATGCTTTTGCAGACCAACCGTTCAGAGGTAATCCGGCGGCGGTTTGCCTCTTAAACTCGTGGTTAGATGACGCTTCTCTTCTCAAAGTCGCTGCCGAAAATAATCTTTCTGCAACCGCCTTTCTGGTGCGGCAGACAGACCGAAATGAACTGCGCTGGTTCACCCCAAGTTGCGAAATTAAACTTTGCGGCCATGCGACCATGGCGGCCGCTTATGTCGTGTTTGAAGTGCTAAATTTCGAACTTCAAACTGTGGCCTTCAAAACTCGCTTCCTGGGCGAGTTAACCGTGAACAAAAACGGGGATAGGCTCGCGATGAACCTCCCACTGTTTGTTCCGGAGCCCTGCCGAGACATCCCTGCAGACTTAACAAAGGCTTTGGGCGAACGGATGTCTCCATCCGAGGTGCTGGCGGTGAACGATACCTTCATCGCGATCTTTGGGGACTCCCGCATCATTCAAAGTTACGAGCCAAACTTTGATCTTCTGGAAAAACTGCATCCGCATGCAGTCTGCATCTCTGCGCCCGGCCAAGATTCAGATTTCGTCTCGCGATATTTTGCTCCGGGCTACGGGGTTCCTGAAGACTCCGTCACAGGATCGGTCCACAGCGCTCTAGCCCCTTACTGGACAAAACGTCTGAACAAAACCCGCCTCCATGCACGACAGCTATCGACGCGTGGAGGTGATCTGTGGTGTGAAGTTTCCGGCGACCGGGTAAACATCGAGGGTCAAGCCGCGCTGATCATGCGCGGGAGTCTCACCTTCTAAGTTGTCCGGGAATCAGTTCACGGAATGAGACGTTTCTGCTTAAGGAATTCACGTACGACGTCTTGCGTGTCGCGATGCTTGCCATCGACCGCGAAATTCATCTGCTGCATTTCACCGTCTGAAATTTTGCCGGATAAGTCGGCCAACGTACGGGCGACCTCGGGATGCTCTTCGACCGTCTGCTGACGGATCACCGGCACGGCTTCATACGGAGGAAAGTAGCGACGGTCATCTTCGAGCGCGACTAGATCCAGCGCAGGGATGAGTCCATCCGTTGCATTTCCGGCAGCAAGATCAATCTGATGATCCTTTAGCGCACGCGCCAGCAGCCCGAGATCCATCGTCCGAGGCTGTTCTGCGAAACGTAATCCATAGGCCTTGGCCAGTCCTGGATACCCGTCGGGACGTTCCATGAACTCGTAGCCAAATCCGGCGCGCCATTGCGGAGCGTACTTCGCGGCCTCTGATAGTGTGCGGATGTTCAACCGCCGCGCGTCCTCGCCCCGAATTTCCATGGCAAACGTGTCATTGAATCCAAGAGAGGGACCTAAAGTCAGTCCGAAGCGGCGCTCGTACTCGCTTTTCACACGTTCATACACCTGTGCCCTGTCGCTCGTGGCCTGCTGTTTGAGAATTGCGGTCAGTGCGGTGCCCGTATATTCCGGGTAGACATCGACCCTGCCCGCCAAGATCGCCTGCTGGCAGATATAGGTTCCCGCGAGATAGAAACGTCGCTCGACTTTGAGGCTCGTATGAGCCTCGATCTGTTGAGCGATCAATTCGCCCAGCACAAACGACTCCGTAAAATTCTTCGATCCCACGACGATTCGATCCCGACGCGACGATTGGCATGAAGTACAAACGATGACGATCGCCGCAAGCGCGGCCATAACGAGACGTAATCGAAGTCGCATCATCGTGGCCGCAGCCGTTTTTCCAGCCACCCGACTCCTACGTCGGCGACCAGAGCTAAAACAGCAGCGGGAATCGCCCCAGCCAGGATCACTCGATCGTCGACCATGGCCAGGCCGCGAAAGATAAATTCTCCCAATCCTCCCGCCCCGATAGCTGCTGCGATCGTTGCCAGTCCGACCGAAATCACGATGGCCACGCGTACACCGGAGAGAATGACACTTACTGCTAACGGCAATTCCACTTGAAAAAGAAGTTGAGAGTCGGTCAGTCCCATGCCTCGGCCTGCTTCCACAACCGCAGGATCCACTCCACAAATTCCTGTGTAAGTGTTCCTGATGATCGGCAACAGTGCGTAAAGCGTGAGAGCCAATATGGCCAACCGCTCGGCACGGTCGCCCAGCCACGGAACCGGAAGCAGAAAACCGAAGAGCGCCAAACTGGGAATGGTTTGAATAATGTTAGCGCCGGCAAGGACCGGCTTGTTCAGGCGCGGACGGTGAGAAATCATGATGCCGAGCGGGATCCCGATCAACATTGCGAGTACCGTCGATATCCCGACCAACGACAGGTGCTCCAGGCTCAATTCCAAGACCTGGGTGTGGTTTTGCCACATGAAACGGATGACGTTCATCGCGTTCCTCGATTCTCAATCAGTTCCAACCCTGCGCCGAATGCCCGTACATAAGCGGACGCCCACCGATCGGTCGATTTCACGAACTCCTGCGGTTCGAGAACCGTGACCAGTTTTCCCGCCTCCATGAGCGCGATTCGAGACCCTAGCCTCAACGCCTCTCGCAGATCATGCGTTACGAAAACCACGGTCTTGTGCATTCTCTGCTGAAGCGAAAGAAATTCTCGCTGGAGTTCATCTCGGGTAAGGGGATCAAGCGCGCCGAATGGCTCGTCCATTAATAAGATCGCCGGATCGGCCGCCAGAGCCCGAGCGAACCCAACGCGCTGCTTTTGCCCTCCCGATAACTGACGCGGGTAGCGCGTTGCAATCTCCGGCAACAGTCCAACCAGTTCCAGCAATTCCCTCACGCGAGCGCGGATCTTCTCTTGCGGCCAGCCTTCGATTTTCGGAACCAGCGCGATGTTTCGTTCAATAGTGAAATGCGGGAACAGCCCGACATCCTGAATTACGTACCCGATGCCGCGCCGCAGGCGAATGATGTCAACCTGGGAATTGGAAGCACCATTCACCCAGATCTCGCCTGCCGTAGGCGTGACCAGCCGGTTGATCAACTTCAGCGACGTTGTCTTGCCCGACCCGCTTCGTCCGAGCAATACCAGCGTTTCGCCTTTCCGGACCTCCAGGCTCATGTCGGATAGAACCTCCGTTCCGCTTACCGAGTAGGAGACGTTGCGAAATTCGATCGCCAGGGCTGCGCCGTCAGTTGCCATGTCCGGACAGAATACCGGACTCACGTCTAGGCGAAAAAAGATTCGGCTGATGGGGGATGTGCTCGATTGATTTTGTTGGATTTGCAATGCATGCCTTCCCCGGCGACAATCTTTCCATGGAAGGCAACCAGAAACTCGGCGCAGCAAGTGAGCGCGATGGGAAACGTCAGCCATTCTCGCCTGGAGCCGTGGTTATAGCGACTCTATGCAATCCCCGCGAGAAATTTTGGGGCATGATCCTGGCATTGGCCCCCGAAGGCCTGAGCTTGAGCGGAGCCGAGTTGGCATCGTTCGAAGACCTTGCAGTGATGGTGAGAGACGGCGAGCCGTTCTCTCCCGCCGTCGTTTTCTTCCCCATGCACCGCATCGAGCGCGTCGAACTCGATCTACCCGACGGAAATTTGCCTTCCCTGTCGCAAAGATTTCTCAACAAGACAGGACTAAATCCTCCCCAAGTGCTCAAGCCGAAGTTTAATGCAGACGATGGCGCAGCCGATCATTCCAAGGACGACGTTATCAAGGACCGTACGTGAAGCTCTCTCAGATCTTCACTGCTCCTAATCAGCTCACTCTTCTGCGAATGGTGTTCGTCCCGTTCATCGTGATTCACCTGGTGGACGGCCATTACAAGTGGGCACTCATCGTCTTCGTCATTGCCGGATTCAGCGATGGACTCGACGGACTATTAGCCCGCACGCTTCATCAGCAAACATTGCTGGGGCAATATCTGGACCCTATTGCCGACAAGCTTCTGCTCAGCACGATTTTCCTGGTGCTTTCGATCCTCCATAAAATCCCCTGGAAATATACCGTGATGGTTTTCAGTCGGGATATTTCTATCCTGGCAGCCAGCGCCGTCCTATTCGCTATCGCGGGGCTAAGAGACTTTCGGCCCAGCATCTTCGGTAAAGCAAACACATTTTCACAAATCAGTGCGGTGTTCTTTGTCCTCCTGCTGCAGGTTTACCCGGTGCGCGGAATCTGGATTGCCCGTACGGTCTTCCTGCGCGCAACCTTCTTCTTCACAATCGTCTCCGCACTGCACTACGTCATCTTGGTCCAACAGAGAATGCGCGAACATACACACGCACTGCCACCGGCTCGGACACCCGTTTCATGACCCGATTTGACCCGTTTTTCACCGAACCCTAGAATCTTAGGTTCGTTCAAGGCCCCGCGATCTCATCATGGCCCTTCGCCTGTTCAACACGATGTCGTCCCAGGTCGAGGAGTTTCGTCCGCTCGCCGGCTCAGAAGTCCGCATGTATGCCTGTGGTCCGACCGTTTATGACTACGGACACATCGGAAATTTCCGGACCTTCGTGGCCGTCGATCTGCTCCGCAGATTTTTTCGTCAGAGCGGATACAAAGTTCACCACGTTATGAACATTACGGATGTGGATGACAAGATCATCCGCAACTCAGCGCGCGACGGCCTTAGTGTGCAGCAGTACACGTCGAAGTACGAGAAAGCATTTCTCGAAGATTCGGCGATGATTGGGATCGAGCAGCCGCAGATCGTGCGCGCTACCGAACACATTCCCGAGATGGCCGACTTCGTCGCTCAACTCGTCGATAAAGGGCTTGCGTACCGCACAGACGACGGCTCCTACTATTTCCGGATCGCGAAATTCCCGCAATACGGAAAACTATCGAAGCGCGACTTCAGCGGAATGCTTGACGGAGCCCGAGTCGACGTCGACGAGTACGACAAGGACAGCGCGCGCGACTTCGCTCTATGGAAGGCTCCCAAACCCGGCGAAGCTTCGTGGGAGACAAAGATTGGCAAGGGACGTCCAGGCTGGCACCTGGAATGCTCCGTCATGTCGATGGCAGAACTCGGCAAAAGCTTTGACCTGCATGCCGGAGGAGAAGATCTCATCTTCCCCCATCACGAAAATGAAATCGCGCAATCGGAGTCGTTGACTGGCCAGACCTTCGCCCGCTTCTGGTTTCACGCCCGTTTCCTGCTAGTGGAAGGCGAGAAGATGTCGAAGAGTCTGGGAAACTTCTTCACCCTGCGCGACCTCGTTCTGAAAGGCCACAAACCTTCCTCGATCCGATATCTCTTGGCTTCGGTTCCCTACCGCAATCAGCTGAACTTCACCTTCGACGGGCTCACGCAGGCCGCAGTCTCCGTCGAACGCTTAAGAAATTTTCGGTTACGCCTGAAGGCTGGTACTTTCCCGGATGGGGTGACACCGGAATTGCAATCTCTTGCTACTGACTCCGTCGATCGAATGCGGGCGGCGCTTGAAGACGATCTCAATACGGCGCAAGCGCAAGCCGCAATCTTTGAGATGGTGCGCCAGGCCAACACCGCCTTCGATACCGGCGGAATCAAAAAGAATGATGTTCCGCCTCTGCTCGCGGCGCTGACGAAATTCGACGAAATTTTCGCTGTGCTCGACGACGACGACGTTCCCAAAATGCAGTGCGTCATCGAATGGGCAAAGACGGAAGGACGCGAAAAAGACATCAGCACGGAACTCCAGGAGTCCGTGCGATCCGGAGCGTTCTCGGACGCTGACATCGAAGCCAAAATTGCCGACATGAAAGCCGCTCGAACCGCTCGCGATTTTAATAAGTCCGACACCATCCGCGGCGAACTCGCTAAGGGTGGCATATTGGTGGAAATTACAAAAGACGGTGTCCGCTGGCGCAGAAAATGATTCACCAGCCAGCCCGACTCCCAAGCTTGCGATGTTAAGCTTTAGTCATCTCTGTTTGTGATTCTGCCGTGAAATCATTCGACGAATATGTTCTTGACGCGGAAAAAGCACACGGACACCTGTGCGCTGGCCAGATTCTTGGCGTGCGCCTTGCGATGCTGGGGTTACAGAAGTTGAATATTGAAGACCCTCACGGCAAGGACCGTAAACGCCTCGTCACCTTTGTGGAGATTGATCGCTGCGCGACTGACGCCGTTGGCGTCGTCACCGGCTGCCGGTTGGGAAAACGGGCTCTGAAGTTTCGCGACTGGGGGAAAATGGCGGCCACCTTTGTGGACGTCGTGTCAGGAAAGGCGATTCGGGTTGTGGCAAAAGAGTCTTCCAAACAACTGGCCCGCGAGATGCATCCCGAGATCGAAAACAAGAACCAGCAGCAGATGATCGCCTACCGCGAGATGTCCGACGACGATTTATTCTCCACCCAGTGGGTGAAGGTGGACCTGCCGGCCGAAGAATTTCCCGGCTACAAAGGAGAAAGAATCGCATGCACACTCTGCGGGGAAGGCATTAATTTTCGCAGGGAGGTTCGACGCGACGGGAAAGTTTTCTGCCGTTCTTGCGCGGGAGACACTTACTACCAGCCTCTAAGCGAGTGAGTCTCTCACGCAGCCGTCTCGTAAGCATGCGCCAGGCGCAAAATCGTCGCTTCGTCGAAGTGCTTGCCCAGAATCTGTAGCCCGATAGGCAGTCTCTCTTTCGTCTGGCCGCATGGCACTGAAATTCCTGGGATTCCCGCCAAGTCAGCTGTGACGGTGTAGATGTCCGCGAGGTACATCGAGAGCGGGTTGTTCGACTTCTCTCCCAGTCGAAAGGCTGCGGTTGGGCTCGTCGGCGTAACAATCGCGTCGACCTTCGTGAACGCTTCATCGAAGTCGCGAGTCAGCAATGTTCGCACCTTCTGCGCCTTCAGATAGTATGCATCATAGTAGCCGGCGCTCAGCGCGTAGGTGCCCAGCATGATCCGCCGCTTCACTTCCGCTCCAAATCCTTCGTCCCGCGTCCGCCGGTACATCTCGGACAGAGTCTTCACGCCATGCGCTCGCGTGGTGTATCGAACACCGTCATACCGCGCAAGATTCGATGAGGCTTCCGCTGTGGCGATCAGATAATAGGCAGGGATTGCATAAGGAGTGTGCGGAAGCGATACCGGCACCACCTCGCATCCCAGCTTTTTCAAACGGTCGATCGCAACCTCCACCGCCTGCCTCACCTCTGAATCCAGTCCCTCGCCGAAATATTCCTTCGCCACACCCAGTCTTATGCCGCGGACAGGCTTATCGATCTCGGCAACGTAATCCGGCACCTGAACCTCAGCCGAGGTCGAGTCCATCGGATCGCGGCCGGCGATCGCCCGCAAAACAATTGCAGCATCTTTCGCCGTCTTCGCCAGAGGTCCAATGTGGTCAAGCGACGATGCAAATGCAATCAGCCCATACCGCGATACGCGGCCGTACGTCGGCATCAAGCCAACCACGCCACAGAAAGCTGCTGGCTGGCGAATGGATCCCCCGGTGTCTGAGCCCAGCGCGACTACCGCCATATCAGCTGCCACTGCGGCCGCTGATCCACCGGAGGATCCTCCGGGAACCCGGCTCAGATCGCGCGGATTGCGCACGGGACCGTATGCGGAGTTCTCATTCGATGAGCCCATCGCAAACTCATCGCAATTCGTCTTGCCGAGCATCACTGCGCCCGCTGCCTCCATCCGTGCGACGGCAGTGCAGTCGTAAGGCGGAATGTACTTCTCGAGAATTTTCGATCCCGCGGTCGTTCGCAATCCGCGCGTGCTCATCACATCCTTGATACCCACCGGGACGCCTGCGAGCGGAGGCAGAGGCTTCCCGTCGGCAGCCATGCGATCCACTCGGTCGGCCTGTTCAAGTGCCCGCTCTTTTGAAAGCGTCAGGAAGGCGCCGATTTGCCCGTCTTCTTTCTGGATGTGGGAGTAATGCGCTTCCGCCAAGGCAAGAGCCGTTGTCCGGCGCTGCTGAATCGCGGAGCGCGCCGCATCGATGGTGAGGGACGATAAATCCATTTTCTTTGATTGGTTTGAGAGGCTAGCGTTCGATCACTTTCGGAACTCGGAAGAAGTGTTCGTCCGCATCCGGGGCGTTAGCCATCGCTTCATCGTGCGGCAGCGATTTGCGCAATCCTTCCAAAATATCTTCGCGACTCGCGTACGCAAACCGGTCGCTGCCCTGCTTGCTTTGATCGACTCCGTATTGACCGGAAACCTGCGCCATCGGTGGCACCTTCTCAGTGTCCAATTCATTGAGTCGCTCAACGTAATCAAGGATGGAGTTGAGGTCCCGGAGCATTCCTCTGCGTTCCTCATCCGTGAGATCGAGATTCGCGAGTTCCGCAACGTAAGCGACGTCTTTGTCTGTAACTTTCATTTGATGGAAGCTTCAGCCCACGTGCTTCAAGTCCTGCTCTGACCGCGTCACGATGAATTCGATTCTTCTAACCATCTCGAGCGTGTAGCGATTGATGGCGGCCAAGTACCGCGGCGCCAAGCCCTGCAGTTCCGATCGCCAACCGACGTCGGGAACTCCGACGCGCAAAATGCCATCTTCAAAGTTCAAAGCCCGAGTCCGCTCCGCGACTGCCGAGCCACATACCACCGGCCAGGCCATTAGTGGAGCCTTCCCGGGTGGCGCCTGTTTCAGCGACCGTGCCACAATCGTTTCCAGCTCCGAGCCAGCGCGTTCCAACAAAACTCTCCTAATTCTTGCGGGTGTGTACCGCAGAAAAGACGATTCTAGCATCGCCGCAGGAGACTCTTTTCCAGAGTTTCACACAGGAAATTCACGCTGTACGAACTCCATCGCAGCATCCCGAGAAGGCAGGCGCCCCTCGAGTTGCGCATCCTCCACAGCAGTCAGAATTTTGCTGAATCGCGGGCCCGGAGTATAGCCAGCCGAAATCAAATCATGACCGGTCACGAGTGGCGCTGGGCGCATTTTCTCCACCGGAATCTCTTCCCGCTTTTGCTTCACAAACTCATACGTCGAGAGTATTCCGTGGCTAGCCAGGCAGTCCGCGCGGTGCAAGGCCATATGTTCTTCAAAGCGAGGCAGGCGGAAAAATCTCTTTAACGTCGATTCTTTCATCCGCGTCGCATCCCCGAATCTCATGTGATTCTCGATCAGTGTGAGTATTTGCTCCGTCTCGTCATTCGAGAATCGCATGCGCCGGCAGAGTTCCTCTGCGATCTTGACCCCCACTTCCACATGGCCGTCGAACCGGATGCGATCGGGAGCGAGTCGAAAGGTGGCGGGCTTTCCCACATCGTGAAGCAGCGCACCCCACGCGAGGGTCAAGGGACAGGGAGACGGCAATTGATCTAGCAAGAGCAGCGTGTGAACGAAGACGTCCCCTTCAGGATGAAACTCAGGTGGCTGCGCCACACCCTTCATCGCTAAAATTTCCGGCAGGACCTCGCGCAGCAGCCCGCTTTCATCGAGCAACAGGAATGCCCGCCTGGCATGTCCTTCTGTCAACATGCGGGTCAATTCGTCGCGGACGCGCTCGCGCGAAACCGCCCGAATCTCGGGAGCCAGTCTCTTGATCGCCGCGAACGTCGCCTCGTCAATGCGGTATTCAAACCGTGCTGCAAATCGAACAGCGCGGAGCATGCGCAACTTATCTTCGGAGAAACGTTTCGCTGGGTCGCCGATGGTGCGAACAACCCCGGCCGCGAGGTCCTTCTGCCCGTTTACGAAATCCAAAATCTCGCCGCTCACCGGGTCGAGCAGCATGCCATTGATCGTGAAATCTCGTCGCTCGACATCTTCCTTCGGATCCCGGCTGAACCGCACTTCATCAGGATGCCGCCCATCTGAATATCCGATGTCGCTTCGGAACGTTGCAACCTCCACCGCAGAAGTCTTGGATGGAATTTCGTGCGATGACTTATCGTGAGTGGAGTCCTTCGCCGGAACGAGCACGACGCCGAACTGGACTCCCACCGCGTAGGTCTCGGGAAAGATTTCCATCACTTGCGCTGGGGTGGCGTCAGTCGCTACGTCGTAGTCTTTCGGATCCCTCTTTAGCAGCAGGTCACGGACGCATCCGCCAACGAAATACGCTTGGAAGCCATGCTGGCGCAGCGTTTGAACAACCTTCGTAGCGAACTCTTTAGACACTGGACGCCCCATGCCGCGACGCCCAGGCCTTTCGGTATGCTTTGGCCAGCAGGCGCGACACTGCATCTCGATCTACCTTTTCAGGTAACGACGAGTTCCGTGCCGCTTCTTCGCATTCAGCAAATTTCTTGTGCGCCATATCAAGAATTCTGCGCATGGAATATTTCCCCGTGCGGGCGCGAATCAACAAATCACGCTCCGGTCGAGGCAAAGTTATTTTTCCTGTGGAAACTAGCTCTTGGCATTCGAATAGGAGCCGAAGTACATGCATACCGGCTTTCACGTCGTAGCCGTACTTTTCCTCGAGTTCAGGGCGCTGCCCTTTCTTGCCTCGCCCCTTTTGTCCGGTCATGCGTTTGAGTTGGTCATCGGCAAAACCGACAAATTGAGAAGCGCAGGAGCGTGACAGAAACACCTGTCGTTTCGCTAATATCTCTGACCAGATCGGACTCCGCACAGCGCTTTTTGCGAACAGGTAGTGCAGCGCGGTTGGGTTGCCCTTGCAGGCGAGTCCCGCCCACCTCTTCAAGGAGTACAGCGTGATGTCAATATCTGCGGGTCCGTTTTTCCGGTCGTTTCCCGCGGTTGACCAGACGAAGTGTGGCATCGAGTCCAATCCAACAACCAACTCTGGAGGTTCGATATAGAGACCGTAAATATCCAGATCGTCGGTTCCGCGAACCTTGGCACCGTGCAGTTCGGAGCCGCCAATGAACAAGTGAATAAGGCTATTTACGTGTGAAAAGCCAGAGTCCGTAACGTGTTTGAGCAAATCCGCCATTCCGTTCTAATAATATAGTTCCATGGCTGACGCCTACATCCTCGGCATCGAAAGCTCCTGCGATGAAACGGCGGCTGCCGTGGTGCGTTCAGGAGAGCAGCTGATCTCTAACGTTGTAGCCTCGCAGATTGCGACCCATCAGCCGTATGGAGGCGTCGTTCCCGAGCTAGCCTCTCGCGAGCATTTGCGCGCGGTGGTCCCTGTCGTTCGCCAGGCACTTGCAGAGGCCGGCCGCGACTACCGATCGCTCGACGCAGTCGCGGTAACGCAGGGCCCCGGACTGGCTGGCGCACTGCTGGTCGGTATCAGCTACGCCAAGGCGCTCGCGTTCGCGCTGGAAAAGCCCTTGATCGCGGTCAATCACCTTGAAGGACACATACACGCGGTTCTTCTGGAAGAGCGGCAAAAGGGCAATCACAACTTGCGATTCCCCGTGCTGGCGCTCGTCGTATCCGGTGGCCACACCCATCTGTATCTGGCCGAGCAGGCACAAGATTCCTGGAAATACGAGAACATCGGGCACACCCGCGACGACGCCGCCGGAGAGGCCTTCGACAAAGTCGCAAAACTCCTGGGCCTTGGATACCCCGGCGGCCCCGTGATCGACAAGCTTGCGCCCCACGGCGACGCCAGAGGGGTGAAGTTTCCGCCAGCCCAAATCAAGCATCCGGACCGGCGCGGCCGGCATGACGGGAAGGCTGTCCAAGCCGCCGACGATCGGCCTCGCTTCGATTTTTCCTACAGCGGGATCAAGACGGCTGTTCTGCGATACGTCGAGACAAACGACATGCGCGATTCCATCGAGTCTCGTCGCACCGCTTTGGCGAAGCTCTCCAAGCCTTCTATGGAGGAACTTCTTGCCAGTACCGACAAAAGGACCGTCGACCTCGTCGCGTCATTCCAGAGGGCCATCGTCGACGATCTGGTAGGAAAAACTCTGGCAGCGGCCGAGCATTACAACGTCGCCACGCTTCTCGTCACGGGAGGTGTCGCCGCAAATCAGGAATTGCGTCAGACGTTCGAGCGCAAAGGCCATCTCGCAGGATTGCCGGTGTTTTTCCCCTCTCGCGCTCTTTCAACCGACAACGCTGCCATGATCGCTGCCGCCGCTTACCCGAAGTTCCTCGCGCAGGACTTCGCCGCGATGGATTTTTCAGCTGAAGCCAATTTCCCTCTTCGTTAAGAGCTGAGGTAGGTCAGATTCTGCGAACCGGCGCGCTCAGATTTCGCTTTCCTGCGTCCGATCTTCGATGTTCATGTCCTTGAACTCGCTAGACTCGAAGATTTCGCCGCACTCCTTGCATTCGACGAATTCTGATTCTTCATCGCGGCTCACAATCTGCACGCGTGGATGTTTGCAGGGAGCTTTCATGTCTGCGGTCTGAGGAGAGGAGGGCGACTTAGGCGTCATAAATCGGGAAGAGCCCCAAATCCGATAGCGAAGGGCTTACTTCGCCGGAATTTTCGGTATTTTAGAACGCCTTAGCGTCTTGTCAAGTCCCAAGCTATGTCGGGAGTGAATTTGTTCCCCGCATCCTGCGGCTGAGGGAGCCTTGGGCGAATTTCAACGCTTCTCGGCTTTGAACCTGTAAGCCATTCAACCGCTGATATTTACCTCCGAATCGCGCTCCTGGATGTTTCTCTGGGTCGACTTGCTTTAGTCCGAAGGGATGTCCTACAATGAAGTACGACGAAAAAGGTCGGAATTATTGCCGACCTTATTGATCGCATTTACCTTGGTAACCTGTGCTGAAGCTGACAAAAAAAGCCGACTACGGACTCATGGCGATGAAGCATCTCGCCGAGCTTTCCACGGTCCGGTCCTGCAGCGCGAAAGATGTGGCTGACGCCTACGGCATTCCGCCCGAGGCACTGGCCAAGATTCTGCAGCGTCTGGCAAAAGCCGGACTCTTGCAGTCCCAGCACGGTACCAACGGGGGCTATACGCTAGCGCGGCCGGCTCACACGATCTCAGCTTTCGAAGTGATCAAGGCGATCGATGGTCCTTTGTTCATCACCTCTTGCGTCACCGTTCGGGGCGAATGCGGCCAGAGCGACCGCTGCAACATTCGTGAGCCGTTGCGCAAGGTGAATGAGAGCATCGAGGCGGTATTGAAGCGGATCAAGATTTCTCACATGCGCGAAGAGCCGGAAGAAGCCGCCGAACAGGTTTCAAAGGCGGCAGAACTGGTGACAATCGGGTGAGCCGTCTGAAACAAAATTTCATCCAACGTTAGAAGCGAAGCAGGAGAGCCATCAATGAGCACGGAAGTAAAGATCCCCCAGGCTTTGACGCAGGAACACGGGCAGAATGGCAAGGGCGTGAAGCTCCCCATTTACATGGACAACCATGCCACCACCCAGATGGATCCCCGGGTGCTGGAAGACATGCTGCCCTACTTCATCGAGAAGTTCGGCAATTCCGCCAGCCGCAACCACTCCTTTGGATGGGCCGCGGAAGAGGGCGTTGAGACCGCGCGCGAGCGTATCGCGAAGCTCATCGGCGCGACGACCAAGGAGATCATCTTCACCTCCGGCGCCACAGAAAGCGACAACCTCGCCATCAAGGGTGTCGCCGAGATGTACCGCGAGAAGGGCAACCACATCATCACCGCGGTGACCGAGCACAAAGCGGTCCTCGACACCTGCAAGCGGCTCGAGAAGTACGGTTTTCGTGTCACCTACATGCCCGTCCAGAAAGACGGTCTGATCGACCTCGACGACCTCAAGCGCGCGATGGACGACAAGACGATCCTGGTCACGATCATGGCGGCTAACAACGAGATTGGCGTAATTCAGCCGGTCGCGGAAATTGGCAAGCTCTGTCGCGAACGCGGCGTGATCTTCCACACCGACGCGGTTCAGGCCATCGGCAAGATCCCGGTCGATGTGACCAAGCAGAACATCGACGTTATGTCGATCACCGGACACAAGCTCTACGGCCCCAAAGGCGTCGGAGCTCTCTACGTTCGGCGCAAAAATCCGCGCGTGCAGATCTCGGCCATCATCGACGGCGGCGGACACGAACGAGGCATGCGGTCTGGAACGCTGAATGTTCCAGGCATCGTTGGCTTGGGCAAGGCGTGCGCCCTCGCCCAGGAAGAAATGCCGCAAGAGTCGTGTCGGTTGGCGGGCCTACGCAATCGCCTGCGCGACCGCATCATGAACCGTCTGGATGAGACTTACATCAACGGATCGACCGAGCATCGGTTGCCGGGCAACTTGAACATCAGCTTTGCGTACGTGGAAGGCGAGTCGCTTCTGATGGGCATCAACGACATCGCAGTTTCCAGCGGATCGGCATGCACCTCTGCGACGCTTGAGCCATCTTATGTATTGAAGGCTTTGGGCACGGGAGATGATCTGGCCCACAGCTCGATCCGGTTCGGCATCGGCCGGTTCAATACTGAGGCCGAAGTGGACTACGTCGCTGACCGCGTTATCGATACGGTTGAGCGCCTTCGCGAGCTTTCGCCGCTCTATGAGATGGCAAAAGAAGGCATCAATTTGAAGGATGTGAAGTGGGCAGGCGAAGCGCACTGATCGAGCAGTTGCAGGTATTGCACGAGAATTGTTGTCAGGAAGAGCGCAGCCGCGGAGCGGCGAAAGATTACAGCCCACGGCGCAAGCCGTGGGAAAGAAAAACAAATTGACCAGCCGCGAAGGGGCGGCAGATTCCAGCATCAGGAGACCTAAATGTCATACAGCGATAAAGTCATCGATCACTACAACAATCCCCGCAACGTTGGCTCGATGGATAAGAGTAGCTCAGACGTGGGTACAGGCCTGGTCGGCGCTCCCGAGTGCGGCGACGTCATGAAGTTACAGATCAAGGTCAATCCGCAGACCAACGTGATTGAAGAAGCGAAGTTCAAGACCTTCGGATGCGGCTCCGCGATCGCTTCATCGTCGCTGGCGACGGAATGGGTCAAGGGCAAAACCGTCGACGAGGCTCTCGCGATCAAGAATATGGACATCGTGAAAGAGCTTTCGCTTCCTCCGGTCAAGATCCACTGCTCCGTGTTGGCCGAGGATGCAATTCGCGCCGCCATTGGAGACTGGAAGAAGAAGCAGGAAACCGCCAGCCCCGTTTCCGTGCAAGCGAAGTAAGGAGCACTCAAATGAAAGTCGGCGATCCAGGCAAGATTGCGGAACTCCATGCCGGACTAGCTTTTCAGGAAGCAAACCTGAAAAACGTCCCTTCACTGCATCGTGAAGAGAGAGCTATTTTGGCTGGTGAGATAGCAAGGACCAAGAATTCGATTGCGAGAACCGAATCCGGAAGCTGAGCAATGACAACTGCAACCGAATCCGCACCCCAGGCCGTCGCGAAGGGCATTCAGGTGACCGATAAGGCCATTGCGAAGGTCCGCACCGCGATGGCAAAGGAAGGCATCTCGCCCGAGCAGGGCGGGCTGCGTCTGGGCGTGCAGGGCGGGGGTTGCTCAGGCCTGAGCTACAACATCCGCTTCGACTCGCAGCCACGCGAGCGGGATCGCATTTTCCAGTTCAGCGACGTTCGAGTCTTCGTCGATCCAAAATCGTTCATCTATCTGCACGGCATGATACTGGATTATCAGGAAACGCTCATGCAGCAGGGATTTGTGTTCGTAAATCCGCAGGCCTCGAAGTCATGCGGCTGCGGAACTTCGTTCTCGGCCTGAGCGAGTGTGGCGCGGGCGCCCTCGCCCGCGACTGCGGGCGCCACCCGACAAGTTGGTTGAGAATAAGGAGCGCCGGTCTTTGGCCGGCCGTCCGAGGAATTGGAACGTGACGACCAAGCTTTCCCTTACCGCGATTGGCTCTAAGCCCTTACCTCAGGATACGCACACCTGCTGGTCATGCGGATCGATGCGAGCCGCTCATTTTTGCGGGTCTTGCGGCAAGGTGCAGCCGCCTGTTCCGGTCGACTACTTCGCTTTCTTTGGGCTCCCCGCGAAACTAAATCTTGATGTGAAGTCGCTTGAGAAGGACTTCTACGAGTTGAGTCGCAAATTGCATCCCGACCTGAATGCTCGCGCCGGGAGCCAGGAGCAGCAATGGAGCCTCGAGCAAAGTTCGCTGCTGAATGACGCGTACAGGACGTTGCGAGATCCGATCAAGCGCACCCAGTACCTGCTCGAGCTTGAGGGCGTTGAACTGGAAGAGCAGTCCAAGAGTGCCACGGAAAAAGCGCGCGCCACCGGAGAGGTGAAGAAGCAGATCGTGCCTCCCGAGATGTTGGAAGAAGTTTTCGAGTTGAACATGCAGCTCGAAGAACTTCGGATGAACAAGAAGATGGGCGAAGACGATCCTTCACTCACCGCCGACATCGCAAAGCACAAGGCCGCGCTGGAAGAAAAATACGAGAATCTGCTTCAGGAGCTTCAGTCTTACTGGAAAAAATGGGACGCCGCTATCGACGAGAGTCCTGAAAACCTTGAGGCCCGCAAATCAATCGTCGGAAAGATGGTCGATGTACTGAACCGTCGCAATTACATCCGGAATTTGGTCAGAGATGTGAATGCGGTGCTTGAATCCTGAATGCTGGAGCGCTGACGAAAATGCAATTGAACGAATACAAAACGCTTGGACGATCCGGACTGCGGGTAAGCCCGCTTTGCCTCGGAACGATGACGTTCGGCACCGAGTGGGGATGGGGTTCGGAAGAGAACGTGTCGCGCTCGATCTTCGATCGTTACATTGAAGCCGGCGGCAACTTCATCGACACCGCCGACGCATATACCGGCGGCAAGAGCGAAGAGCAGGTAGGTAAGTTTATCGCCGGCCAGAAATTGCGCGATCGCGTGGTCTTGGCGACGAAGTTCACGTTCAACGCGGAAACAGGCAATCCGAACGCGGGTGGAAACGGACGCAAGAATATCTATCGCGCGCTCCACGGTTCGCTGCGACGCCTGCAAACCGATTACATCGATCTCTATTGGTTGCACGCATGGGACAAAGTCACGCCGATCGAAGAGGTGATTTCAACCCTTAACGATTTGGTTCGCGAAGGCAAGATTCGCCACTACGGATTCTCTGACACTCCAGCCTGGTACGTTGCGCGTGCGCAAACGCTCGCCGAGAAGGAAGGCAAGGAGCGCCTGATTGCTTTGCAACTGGAATACTCGCTGGTAGAACGCAACATCGAGCGGGAGCATATCCCGGCAGCCCAGGAACTCGGCATCGGCATTTGCCCGTGGAGCCCGTTGGCCAGCGGATTTCTCAGCGGCAAGTACACAAAAGGAAGCAGCAATCCAGGAGATAGTCGCCTCGAGAAAGTAAAAGATTCCGCCAACCCGACGTTCGCGAAGTTTACCGAAACAAATTGGAAGATCCTCGATGTCCTGCTAAGTGTTGCGAGGGATCTCGGCCGTCCCCCAGCACAGGTTGCCTTGAACTGGGTGGCGACGCAGCCCGGCATTAGTTCCACGATCCTTGGAGCGAGCAAGCTGAAGCAGCTTGATGACAACCTGAGCGCTATCGAATTTTCTATTCCCGCGGAATCACGAAAGCGGCTCGATGAGGTCAGCTCGATCCCAACCATTCATCCTTACATTTTCTTCGAGCCCTTCATCCAGGGAATGATTCATGGGGCGAATGTCCGGCGGTGGGAGCCGGCACAAGCGCAGTCAACGAATGGTGCTGCTCCAGAGCCTGAATTGACGGGAGCGAAACGCTAAATGGCTGTTGAACACATTGTCGGTATCGACTTAGGAACCACGAATTCACTCGTCGCCTTCATGCAAGGCGATACGCCCGTTGTAATTCCCGGGGACGACGGAGTGAATCTCGTTCCATCGGTAGTCGCGATCGACGAAAACAATCAGCCGGTGATAGGAAACTCTGCGCGCCGCAATCTGATCGAAAATCCCGAGCGCGCTGTTTACT
Source organism: uncultured Acidobacteriota bacterium (assembly GCA_963801895.1). Taxonomy (GTDB): domain Bacteria; phylum Acidobacteriota; class Terriglobia; order Terriglobales; family Acidobacteriaceae; genus Sulfotelmatobacter. The sequence continues at coordinate 1,405,661 of CAWDGM010000001.1, forward strand.
CGGTCAAGCGGCTAATGGGCCGCGGTGTCGAAGATATCCAGGAAGAATTGAAGCTGTTCCCCTTCCGCGTCGCGGAAGACTTACAGCCGGGCGAGGTTCTCCGCATCAAGCTGGGAGATAAGACGTTCACGCCTCCCGAGATTTCGGCTCTAATCTTGCGCCAGCTCAAGCGCAATGCAGAACGATATTTCGGCGGACCCGTGACTCAAGCTGTCATCACCGTTCCGGCTTACTTCAACGACGCGCAACGCCAGGCCACGAAAGATGCCGGCCGCATCGCGGGACTGGAAGTATTGCGCCTCGTGAACGAGCCGACCGCGGCTTCGCTTGCGTATGGTCTCGACCGAAAGCAGAACGGGATCGTTGCGGTCTACGATCTCGGCGGCGGAACATTCGACATCTCGATCCTCAAGCTGCACGACGGCATCTTCGAAGTCATCGCCACCAATGGCGATACGCATCTCGGCGGCGATGACATCGATAACCTGCTCATCACCATCGCCCTCGACGACATTAGGGGTGATCTGGGCGTCGACCTGCGCCGCAACGCCGAAGCCGTACAGGCCATCCGCAAGGCCGTGATCGACGCGAAAATCGCGCTCTCTTCAGAGCCGTCAGTCAAACTCGATATCAAACTCCCGCACGACAAACGCTATCAGCGAGAAATTACGCGCGAACAGTTCGAACAATTGGTCCAGCCGATCATTGATCGCACCGTGGGTCCGTGCAAACAGGCTCTCAAGGACGCGAATCTCAAGCCAGAACAGATTGATGAAGTGGTTCTAGTCGGTGGATCGACCCGCATTCCCAAAGTTCGGACACTTGTGAAAGAACTGTTCCATCGCGAACCGCACGTCGGACTGAATCCCGACGAAGTTGTCGCCCTCGGAGCAGCGGTCCAAGCGAACATCCTTGGCGGCGGTTCCGAAGCTACGCAAGATATGCTCCTGCTCGACGTCACTCCTCTTTCTCTCGGAATTGAAGTTGCTGGCGGAGTGACCGACAAGATCATTCTTCGCAATTCGACGATCCCAGCATCGGCCACGCAGTTTTACACCACCCAGGTCGATGGCCAGGCGAACGTCGCGATTCATGTCTTGCAGGGAGAACGCGAACTGGCAACGGACTGCCGCTCCCTCGCTCGTTTCGATCTAAAAGGAATTCCGCCCATGGCCGCTGGCATCCCGCGTGTCGAGGTCAAATTCCTGATCGACGCCAACGGAATTCTGCACGTCTCGGCTCGTGAGCAGCGCAGCGGCAAGGAAGCTGAGATTCAGGTTCAACCCAGTTATGGCCTGACCGACGAGCAAGTCGAAGGCATGATCCTCGACTCGTTCGACAATGCGGAGGAAGATTTTCGCAGGCGCCAGTTGATCGAAGCCCGCAACGAAACCGCTACGATTCTCGCGGCTCTGGAGAAAGGCAAGAAGAGTGCAGCGTGGGGCAAGCTCACCACTGACGAAAAGAAACAGATTGCGAAGATGGAGAAGTCGCTCACGGCAGTGAACGCCGAAGATGATTATCAGGCGATTCGAAAGGCGATCGATGCCCTGAATCAGGGTACGATGCGCCTCGCGGAATTGATGATGGACACGGCCGTGTCGTCGGCATTGAAGGGCAAGAACATGGAGGAGACGGACCTGGGCGAAGGCCCGACCGCACCGCATCCCATGGCAAAAGCAGAGTTCGAATAGTAGTGCCGGCGTCTCGCCGGCTGTCGCGAGAGCATCTTACCCTCGCAAGCGGTTACGAACGAATTTGAGGAGCATATGGCAGACGAAAAAACTCAAGGCGGCGGAGCAGCCACAGTCGACGCCCCCAGCGAGAACACAGTGCAGGTAACTTTCCTTCCCGAAGGAAAGACCGTTCAGTTTGAACACGGCAAAATGGCCTACGAAAATCATGGCAAGGAACAGTCGCTCCTCGATGTTGCCCTGAATTTCGGGGTCACGCTCGATCACGCCTGTGGCGGCAACTGCGCTTGCACGACTTGCCACATCTGGGTCAAGGAGGGTGCCGAGAACCTATCGGAGATGGACGACGACGAGGCGGATCGGTTAGACATGGCCGCCGATCTCCAGCTAAACTCGCGTCTCGGCTGCCAGGCGCAGATCACCAAGCCCGGCAAAGTTGTCGTAGAAATTCCTGCGTGGAATCGTAACTACGTCTCTGAGGAGCACTGAGATGCCCAAGAAACTTACCTGGGATGACGCCGAGGACCTCGGCATTCTGCTTTCTGAAAAGCACCCGGATGTCGATCCACTCGCTGTCCGCTTCACCGACCTGCACCGCTACGTCACCGAGTTGCCGGATTTCGAAGGTGATGCCAAAGCTTCCAACGAAGGAAAGCTGGAAGCGATTCAAATGGCATGGCACGAAGAATTCCAGGACCGCACACAGGCATAGATTTTCCTTCGTGTAACTTAGTGTCCTTAGTGGTGAGCGGTTTGGGATCTTCCTACTTCGAAGCACCTGCCTTTTTCTTGTAGAAATCCTGCAGCACATAGAACGCGAGCTTGCGTTCTCCTCGGTTAGAAATCAATCCCTTACGGTTGTGGTAGTCCTGCACGCCGGGAAGCATGCGCGACGGAGACCGGAAATCCATCAGCACCCACGGCGTCATCCCCGCGAGATTCGGCATGCGCTGCACCATCCCCAACTGATGCACGAATAAGTTCTCTTGAAATTCCTCCGTCCAGCGCTCGTCCTTGTCACCGTGACGGCCGTAGAGTGCGCTTCCTCCAAATTCACTTACTATCAGCGGTTTATTCAGAGTGACCTTCCATTGCAGCTTATCGGCATCCTCCGGCTTTCCCCAGTACCATCCCAGATATTCGTTCAACCCCAGAACGTCCAGCACCTCGCCGAGCGGATCGGATAAGGTTCGGGAATCGGGACCGCTCTCATCCACATGATTCATAGCGGAGGTCACCAGTCTCGTAGGATCGAGTCCTCTCGCAGTGCGCACAAGTTGCGTTAGAAAAGTCAGTCGTTCCGGCTTCACCGGAGTTTCATTCGACACCGACCATAAGATGACCGCCGCCCGGTTATGATCCCGCGCGATCATGTCTCGCAACTGCGCCTCTGCATTTTCCAACGCGGTGGCACTCGACCAGTCGATATCCCAATAAACCGGAATCTCCGACCAGACCAGCAGGCCCATGCGGTCGGCAAGGCGAATTTCATTTTCGTTGTGCGGATAGTGTGCGAAGCGCACGAAATTGCAGCCGAGATCCTTTACCCACCCAAGCAAAGTCTGCGCGTCCGCCGCACTGAATGCGCGCCCCTCACGGAACGGTGCCTCTTCGTGCATGGAGACGCCTCGCAAGAAAATTGGCTTGCCATTCAATAGAATCCTTGCGCCCTGCACCTCGATGGTTCGAAACCCGATTTCATCCTCGACGCTGTCCCCTTCTCCCGAGACGACGACGTGATACAGCTTCGGATTTTCCGGAGACCAAAGCTGCAAAGCGCCATTACATTCCTTGGACGGCTTCTTCCCGCACGCCGCCTCGCTGGCGTCGATCTCGAATTGAACGGTGCCCCCTGGAGTCGTCGGGGTCTTAAGATCAATCTTCGCCTCAGGAATCTGGATGCGAACCTCATGGCTCGACCCCGGACCGTTGAACTTTACCCACCCGGAAATCTCCCTCGTCGATCCCCGTTTCAGTTGTACGGAATAGTCTTCGATGAAAGTCGAACTCAATTCAACGAGCATCACGTCGCGCGTGATGCCGCCATAATTCCACCAATCGAACTTCAATGCAGGGACGGCATCGGCCCGCCGGACGTTGCTCACTTCTACGATGAGATCGTTCCGACCATCTTTCAGCAAAGACGTGGACTCGAAGTTAAATGCTGTGAAGCCGCCTTCGTGATCTCCTAACTTTTCTCCGTTCAGATAGACGGAAGCCTGGTAATTCACCGCGCCGAAATAGATGAAGACTCGCTTGCCCTCCCGCTTGTGATAGTCAAACTGTCTCCTGTACCAGACGGGACCTTCATAGAACAATAACTGTTCCCTCTGGGTATTCCAGTCCCCAGGAACATTCACAGAAGGCGAGGCATCGAAGCTATACTCCACGCGGTCGCTCTTATCCTTGGGCTTGTCGTCGCGAAAGAATTTGGCGGACTTGCCGTTGTCGAACGGATCGACGATCACCTGCCAGTAGCCGTTGAGGCTTGTTGTCTGGCGGGCGCTGATATTCGCAATGAGGCTGGAAGGCGTCGGAGCGGCTAAGGCATACCCAGAGATCAGCAGGAACAGAAGACAGCGTTTCATTCGTATCCTCGAAGCCGCTCGTGCTAGTGACACAAGTCCCACGGCGTCAACTACGTAGCGGAATCTATGGCTGGCATTCCCGCTGATAGGAGGTTTTACAACCCTGTGACAACCAATAACTACGGGTCCCGTATGCTCTTTTCAATCGAGCCTGACTTATAGGCTCCTCTCTCTCCGGCACAACTGAAAGGGCACGGACCCAAAGCCGTGCCCTTATTCTCTTGCTCCCAAGTTTTGGCTATCTGGCGGTCACCGCAGCTGGCTCTTCTACACTGGCCTCGCGCAAGAATTTCGCCGCCTCTTCCGGTGGAGTCGGATTGATATAGAAGCCCGTCCCCCATTCGAACCCTGCCGTCTTGGTCAGCTTCGGCATGAATTCAATATGCCAGTGATAGTGATCGTTCGTCGGATCCTGCACCGGCGAAGAATGAACCACCAGGTTGTATGGCGGATTGTCGAGTACCCGATCCGCTCTGCCAAGTAGTTCCTTGAGCGCGCGCGCTAAATTCTCGAACATGTGCGACGACGAATTCTCAAACGCCGACTCGTGCGTCTTGGGCAGGATCCACGTTTCAAATGGAAAGCGCGGAGCATACGGAGCCAGCGTCAGAAAATTCTCATTCTCTCCGACCACGCGAATTCCGCTGTCCATTTCCTGCCGGATGATGTCGCAGAAAACGCATCGTTCTTTATATAGAAAATACTGTTTCGCGCCCTCAAGTTCCTGCGTGACGTTGATCGGAAGAATCGGTAACGCAATCAGTTGAGAGTGCGAGTGTTCCAGGGACGCGCCGGCGGCGTCTCCGTGGTTCTTGAAGATCAGAATGTACTTGAAGCGCCGGTCCTTCTTCAGATCAAGAATGCGATCCCGGAATGTCCACAATACGTCCTCAATCCGCTTCGGTGGAAGCGTCGCCAGGTTCGAGTTGTGATCGGGCGTTTCGATGATCACTTCGTGAGCCCCAACGCCGTTCATCCGGTCGAACATGCCGTCGGCCTGACGGTTGAGGTTCCCCTCAATTCCGAGTGCGGGGAATTTGTTAGGAACGACCCGGACGGTCCATCCCGGCGTGTCCCTTTGCGGCGGCGGTCCGCCATTCGGATTGGGACGGTACGCCTGAATTTCAGGCGGAGTCTTGCTTTCGTTCCCGTAACAGAAGGGACAGAATCCCCCCTTGATCTTCATATTTTCGCGTACAAAATCGGTTGGTCGCTTCGCGCGATCCGTGGAAATGATCACCCAGCGTCCAACGATGGGATCTTTTCTTAGCTCCGGCACGTCACTGAATCCTTTCCAGGGGTTTTCGCAAACCTATCCATTAAGCCGCCAGGGAGGCATTTCGAAATATTTCGATGTGCGGGCGGGACTCTCGACCCTCGTAGTATACGCTTACTATATCGAACCTCCACTGGCACGTTGGTGGAACCTGCCGCAAGTAATCGCGCGCTACCTGTGCCACTTCGCGCCTCTTGTGCCGATCCACCGCCGCCGCGGCACTCTTCACTTCGTGCGACGTCCTTGTCTTAACTTCAACAAAACACAATACATCCTGATCCCACCCGATCAGGTCAATCTCTCCGCGGCAGCGCGCCGTCCGATAGTTGCGCGCGACCATCACGTATCCCAGGCTGCGCAGGTGGAAGTAAGCGTCCTCCTCGCCACGCACGCCGACTCGCTGGTGCGCGGGCTTCTCATCAGGCGGAAGCACACGCTCGCCCAGCCAGTCGAGAGCCCCAACCATTCCTCGGGTCAACCAGGCTGGAAGCATGACAGATCAGACTCAGCGTATCGGCGGAGATGCCCGAACGATGTGACACAACTCACAGAGGGAGATGCTCGGAAGGGATGAGTTCCTGAATCAGGAATTTGCCGGATACTGAGTAGCCTTGTCATCCTGAGCGAAGCGAAGGATCTGTGCAACTTGCAGCAAACTGCGCAAGTCCTTCGCTTCACTTAGGATGACAAAAATCGGGGGGCCTGCGGTGCCCCCCAATTGAAAACACCTCTAACGGCAATAGCTAGCTAAGATCCAACGGTCTTGATGCACTCTTCCAGCACATCAATCGCAACGTCAGCTTCTTCCTTGGTGACGATAAGCGGCGGGCACAGGCGCACCGTGCTCGGTCCACATCCAAGGAATAGAATGCCGCGTTCGAACGCCATCTCGACAATGCGATCGCGCTCCGCGGCCCCGTATTCCTTCGTAACCTTATCTTTCACAATCTCAACGCCAATCATGAGTCCGCGACCCCGTACGTCCCCGACCAACTTCAGCTTTGACGGCCAGTCCGCCATACGCTTCATGATGTGCTTGCCCACTTCAGCAGAGTTCTCGATCAGATGCTCCCGCTCAATCACATCAAGTGTGGCTAATGCCGCCGCCACAGCCACCGGATTTCCGCCAAACGTGGAAGCATGCGAGCCCGGTACCCAGTCCATGATCTCTGCGCGCGTCATCGTGATGCCCAGCGGCATGCCGGACGCGATGCCCTTGGCCATGCAGACCATGTCGGGCTGAACGCCGGTGTGCTCGACCGCCCACCACTTGCCCGTACGTCCAATGCCGCTTTGAACTTCGTCCACCACCAGCATGATTCCATGCCGGTCGCAGATGCGCCGCAACTCCTGCATGAATACCTTCGGAGCAACCACGTATCCGCCTTCTCCCTGCACCGGCTCGACAAAAATAGCCGCCACTTCTTCAGGAGCCAGAATCGTCTTGAAAAGTTTTTCTTCGATGAAGCGCGCGCAGCCAAGCGCGAAATTCTCGGCTTCCTGCGCTCCGCCGACGCAGCCGCGGTACACATCGGGATAACGCACGTGCGTCACGCCTGGAACCATCGGAGCAAAACGCCGCTTCTGCTGCGGCTTCGACGCCGTTAGGGACAGAGCGCCCATCGTCCGGCCATGAAACGCGCCGAAGAATGCGATCGCATGCTGGCGCTTGGTGTGATACCGCGCCAGCTTCAACGCGCACTCAACCGCCTCCGCTCCCGAATTTCCGTAGTAGAAACGGTGGGGCCCGGGCATCGGCGCAATCTTCGACAGCCGCTCCGCCAGTTCCACCATGCTCTCGTAGTAGAAATCCGTTCCCGACATGTGGATCAGTTCACCCGCCTGTTTCTGAATGGCGGCGACCACATCAGGATGACAGTGGCCCGTCGACGTCACGGCAATGCCGGCGGAAAAATCAAAAAACTCGTTGCCGTCCACGTCAGTGACGATGATGCCGCGTCCGCTCTTGGCGACCATCGGGTACGAACGCGTGTACGACGGCGAAATATACTTCTCATCGCCCTCGAGCACGCGCTTGGCGTTGGGCCCGGGCAGGGCGGTCTTAATCTTGGGACCGATCGTAGCGGTCATAGTGTTAGCAGCCATGGTAGCTCCTCCATAAGGTAGTGGCGAGACCGTTTCTGCAATCTGGCCAGTGCATCAGTCATCTGTTGGTCGAACGGCACAACCAAAGCCGTTTATCTGTGCAAGGGCACGACTAGGTGTCGATGGGCACGACTTTAGTCGTGCCGCCAAAGCGCCAGAATTGATGGGCTTTGGCCCCTGCGGGACGCCAGACAGAACGTCCTGAGCGAATCAAATGAAGGAAGTAATTAGTCGCTACCGAAGAGAGAAGGACGAAGACGCGATGGCAGGTTCGCTCGATACCGCCGCGGACACACCAGGCAGTGCAGCCAGCACTCGGCAGTGCTCGAACCAACGAGATACGAATTGGAGATCTTCTGCAGCATCGCTGGCGGGCAACATCACTATCGATTATAGCCAGAAGGATCGGCCCGCGTAACCCCCCTTAATAATAAAAGGTAGCCCCGGGTCGGCAACATGTAAGCAAGTGATCATGTGGGGACAGCCGCCCTCGGCTGTCCGGTCGAACGACGCTCGACTGCTTTCCCGATTCACCCCGTTCCCTTGTAGCGTCGAGGTATCGCGCACCGCTCAATTCGCCTTTCGTTGACTTGTTTCCGACGCCGCCTTACGATGGCTCACCCGGCGACCCGGGTCCTTCTTGCTCGACCAGACCATCTCTCATTACCGAATTCTTGAAAAGCTCGGCGGTGGCGGGATGGGCGTGGTGTATAAAGCCGAAGACACCCGCCTCGGCCGTTTTGTTGCGCTGAAATTCCTTCCTGAAGACCTCGCCAAGGATCCTCAAGCCCTTGAGCGTTTCCGCCGCGAGGCAAAGGCCGCGTCAGCCCTGAACCATCCCAACATCTGCACGATTTACGACATCGGCGAGGACGATGGACGCACCTTCCTCGTCATGGAGTTTCTGGACGGCGCCACGCTCAAGCACTTGATCGCCGGCCGCCCCATGGAACTCGATCGGCTTCTGTCGCTGGGCATCGAGATTGCCGACGCTCTCGACGCGGCCCATGCTGGCGGCATTGTCCACCGGGACATCAAGCCTGCGAACATTTTCGTCACCAAACGCGAACACGCCAAGGTGCTCGACTTCGGATTGGCTAAAGTAAAGTCGAGCAACCGCGAAACGCCGGTACCTGACGCTACCGCTCCTACTGCGGTCGCCGTGGAGGAGCATCTCACCAGCCCCGGATCAACCTTAGGCACCGTCGCCTACATGTCTCCGGAGCAGGCTAAGGGCAAAGAGCTCGATGCTCGCAGCGATCTCTTCTCGTTTGGCGTCGTCCTCTATGAGATGGCGACTGGGGCACTACCCTTCCGCGGAGAAACTTCGGCGCTTATCTTCCAGGCCATTCTCGACCGCGCTCCCGTCTCCCCCATTCGCCTCAATCCCGACCTTCCACAAAAGCTGGAAGATGTCATCAACAAGGCTCTGGAGAAAGATCGCAATCTTCGCTACCAGAGTGCCGCCGACATCCGTGCCGATCTGCAACGTCTCAAACGTGACACCGAGAGCGGACGCTCCCCCGCCCACAGTTCCGGCTCCGTCGCCGTAGCTTCCGAGGCAAGTCCGCCGGCGGCAACGAACGTCTCACCCGCTTCGTCTACCCGGCCAAGACAGGCTTCGACTCCGTCGCAGCCCGCTGCTGCCTCTGGATCAGCGATCCACGGGGTTACAGTCCCGAAGTATTCGCTAACGCTGCAGCGTGTTGTCGCTGGGATCTTCCTCGCTGCGATCGTTGCCGGCGTGCTGTACTTCCGCTTCAGGCCGTCCGCGAAGCTGACCGAGAAAGACAGCGTCCTGATCGCCGACTTCGTCAACACCACTGGCGACGCAGTCTTTGATGGCACGTTGAAGCAGGCCTTGGCAGTCCAGTTAGAGCAATCGCCTTATCTGAACCTCGTCCCGGAGTCGAAGATTCGCGAAGCCCTCCGATTCATGGGCCGCTCTCCCGACGATCGCCTCACCAATGACGTTGCCCGGGAAATCTGCCAGCGTCAAGGCATCAAAGCTATGCTCACGGGAACTATCGCCAGCCTCGGCAATCACTACGTGGTCACCCTCGCGGCGTTGAACGGTTCCACGGGCGATTCATTGGCCACCGAACAAGTCGAAGTAGATAGCAAGGAACAGGTCCTTAAGTCGCTCGACAAGATCGCTTCCAACCTCCGCCAAAAGATGGGCGAGTCCTTGGCTTCCATCCAGCAGTTCGCTACTCCCCTCGAACAGGCGACCACCTCTTCTCTCGAAGCGTTGCAGGAATTTACGATCGGCAAGGCCGCGCATCAAAAGACCGATGATGAAGGAGCCATCCCTCACCTCAAGCGTGCGGTCGAAATCGATCCAAACTTTGCCATTGCTTATGCCACGCTGGGAGTTTGTTACAACAACACAACCCGGCTGACAGAGGCGATGGCAACCCTCAAGAAAGCCTATGAACTCCGCGACCGAGCGAGCGAGCGGGAAAAGCTCTACATTCAGGCTCACTACTACGGCGAGGTTACCGTCGATCAGGAAAAGAGTCTGCAGGTCTACGCAGAATGGCGACAGACCTATCCACGCGATACGGTTCCTTACGACAATGCTTCACTCGCTTATGCCATCATGGGACAACACCAGAAGGCGCTCGAACTCGCCAGTGAGGCCCTGCGACTGGATCCCAAGGATGCGTACGCATACTCGAATCTTGCGGGAGCCTACGAATCCCTGAACCGCTACGACGAGGCCAAGTCCGTCGCCGAACGGGCCATTGCTCAGAAATTGGAAAGCCCCAACATCCTCAATGTTCTTGCCGATGTCGCTTACATCCGTGCCGACTGGGCCGCCTACGATCGTGTCTTCGATATGTCCCGGGGCACGCCCGATGAGAGCTTCCATTTGCTCTTCAAGGCCTTGGGGCAAGATGCAGTTGGTAAACATCGTGCTGCGCTTGCAACCTTGCAACACGCACGCTCGACCCTGCTGAATGCCGGTATCAAGGATTTCGCCGCCGCCTTATATGATCTCGAGGGTGTCGACGACAATCTTCTCGGATTTCCTGAGCAAGCGAAACGCGCGGCTTCCCAGGCACTGGCACTCTCAACCAGCGCTGACGTGCGCGCCTACGCGGCGCAGGTTTTCGCGCAAGCCGGAGATACCGCTAAATCGACTTCCCTGCTCGCCGATCTGCGAAGAGACTTCCCGGACAATCGGTGGATCGAGCGGATCGCATCCCCCCTCGTTCTCGCTGCACAACACCTTCAGAAGAATCAGCCTTCGGAAGCAATCGCCGTTCTCGAGATCGCTCGGCCCTATGAACTCGGCGTTGGTCCTAACGGCGCAGGTTATGCCGTAAATCACCTTCGCGGCTCGGCCTATCTGAAACTCCATGATGGCGCGAAGGCGGCCATGGAATTTCAGCGCATTCTCGACCACCAGGGAGTCGGTGCGTCAGACCCGGTGTACTCGCTCGCTAACTTGAATCTTGGCCGCGCGTACGCGCTGCAAGGGGTCAACTCCAAAGCCAAAGCCGCCTACCAGGATTTCTTCGCGATCTGGAAAAGCGCAGATCCCGACGTTCCAATCCTAAAAACCGCAAAAGCCGAATACGAAAAGCTGAAGTAAGTGCGATGTTGTAACCACTCATCTGCCCCTAAAGCCCCCGGTTAAGTCCGAGATAATATGAGTTGTGGGGACAGCCGCCCCCGGCTGTCCATCGAGCCAAGCTCGATGACTTTGCTCCGCCACAAAGGCAGACGTATCCGAAAGCTGGTCTCCCGACGGGATGCTGCGTAGATATCTCTTCATACTGCGTGGAATCGCCCCATTTACAACAGTTAACTGTCTAGCTCTGTTGCTCCGGACGTCTCTCTGTCCGCTTCCGGACGAGCCATCACACGATCGGACGCTGCGACGTCGCGATCATCGAGCCCTTCTCGCGCAATCAACAACTTGCGATATGGTCCTTTGGTCCCGGAAGTGCTTAACTGGTCCACGGCCTGGAAAACAGCATGAGCACACTCCTTTACGACTTCCGGTATGGCCTGCGCACGCTGCGAAAATCCCCTGCGTTCACGCTCGTTGCGGTACTGACGTTGGGTCTTGGGATCGGCGCGAACACCGCGATCTTTTCCTTAATCGACGGCGTCTTGCTACGGCCGCTCAGCTTTCATGATTCAAAACAGCTCTACGTGATCCACGAGGTGATCCCGCAGTGGGCGAACTCCTATCCTCTGCTCGACGCGAACTTACCTGACTTCCAGATCTGGCAGAAGGACTCTCACTCTTTTGGTGGCATTGCTGTCGCGGAGTCGACTTCGATGGTCCTCGTCGGTGTCGGCGAACCCGAGCAGATTCGCGGCACACGCGCTTCGGCGAATCTTTTAGAAGTGTTAGGAGTACATCCGGCGCTCGGCCGTGCGTTCCTCCCCGAGGAAGATCAGACCGACCATGGCCACGCCGTGATTCTGACCGACTCCTTTTGGCGGACCCGATTCAACGCTGATCGCACTGTCGTGGGCCGAGCGATCACGCTCGGGGGACTTCCCTACACTATCGTGGGAGTCTTACCCCAATCGTTCCACTTTCCAGGGGCGGTGAATGGATTTTCGTCGCGTACCCAGTTCCTGACGCCGCTGAACGGGCTGAAGGATTACGAGCAGGGCCTCATCGGCGAATTCGACTTTACGGCCATTGGCCGCCTCAAGCCCAAGGTGACAGCCGCTCAGGCTCTCGCCGAACTGGATCTGATTCAGGCGAGAATCGCGAAAGATGCCCAGGCCAATGTCGATCTGCGCGCCCAAATTACTCCGCTGCAGTCTGAAACCGTGGGATCGGTGCGCCGTGGATTGATCCTGTTGCTCGCCGCAGTCGGCGCCGTGTTGCTGATGGTCTGCGTGAATATCGCCAACCTGCTGTTGGCGCGGGTTCCCACTCGCTTGCGTGAGGCCGGCATTCGCAAGGCGCTGGGCGCCAGCGAGCTGCGCCTGGTTCAGCACATGCTGGTCGAGAGCCTGTTGCTGGCGCTGATCGGCGGATCGCTAGGCATTCTCCTGGCGTATTTCGGCGTTGGATTGCTGGCGCGCTTCGGGCCAGCCGATATTCCACGCTTGAGTGAGGTCAGCTTGGATGCGCGTGTTCTCGTATTCGCTTTACTTACATCGGTAACGACCGCTGCACTATTCGGACCGCTGCCCGCCTGGCTGGTCTCGCGCGCTGATTTGCACTTCACCCTCGGCTCCGGCGGAAGGGGCGCGTCTGAGAACCGCCGCGCCCGCCAACTGCGCACGACGCTGGTGGGCGCCGAAGTGGCGCTGTGTACGGTGCTGCTGTTCGTCGCTGGATTGCTCGGCCGCAGCCTTATGCACCTGCTCCATCTCGATCCGGGCTTTGGTATCGAACACGTGCTCGCCGCTGATGTGGATCTCCCGCCCGTGGCTTACGACGAGATCGCAAAGCGCGAGGCGTTCTTCAGCAGCGCTCTTGATGGAATCCGCACCCTGCCAAGCGTCCGTTCCGTAGCCTGGATCAGCATCCTGCCATTGGAGGGACAGGGTTCAGTAAGCGGCATCAACCTGCCAGGAAACCAACTTCCGCCGCAGGAAGCGCCGATCGTCAACTATCGCGCCGTAAGCGCGGATTACTTCAATGCAATGAGTATTCCGATCCTTGCCGGACGGGCTTTCGACAATCACGATCGCGGCAGACGACAAGTTATCGTGTCGCAAAGCCTGACGCACCGGCTTTGGCCAGGCAAGAACGCTGTGGGGCAGCGATGCGTCGCCGAGTGGGCAGCGCTCCAACTAAGCGAAGTGATCGGAGTCGCCGGCGACATCCGCAATCAATTAGACCAGCCTCCGCTCTACATGGTTTACGTCGCTGACTCCTGGGCCCAGCCGCTACCTGGCGCTCCAGGGTCTGCTTCCATCGTAATCAAGTCCGCGCAGGATCCAGCCAGCATTGCGAGCTTGGTGCGCGATGTGATTCATCACTCTGGTCCGGATGTGCCCATCGTAGCGCTGCGACCCATGTCACAAGTCGTGGCGCTTAACCTGGAAGGACGCCGCTTCCAGATGTCGTTGACGTCGTCATTCGCCGTCTCGGCGTTGCTGCTTGCGTCGCTGGGGATTTTTGGAGTGCTGGCTTATTCAGTCGAGCAACGACGACGGGAATTTGGTATCCGCACCGCGCTGGGCGCACAGCACTCGCAGTTGCTCGTCATGGTGATGCAACAAGGGCTCTGGCCCGTCACACTCGGTCTCGCCGTTGGAATCGTCGCCGCGCTTCTTGGTGGCAGACTGTTCCAAAGCCTGGTCTTTGGCGTCAGCTCCTTCGACCCAATCACGTTCGTCTCCGTAGCCGTGATCATTCTGTTGGTAGCTGCCTTGGCGTGCTTTGTGCCTGCCCGTCGCGCCATGACGGCCGATCCTGTCGTCGCGCTCCGCTGCGAGTAGCAGGTAAGAAATCTGAAACCAGGGGCTAGGCACCAAGCGGTGACACCCCGTCCGTTCGACGCCCCGTTCAGTCGCCGGCAGGGTTGAGCCCGAGCTGGACTCCATCCAACTTCTCCGCGCCGGTCGAGGCCGGAGTGCGGAGCATTCTGTCAGGACAAATCGCCTGCAGCACGGGACTGGTCATGAACGTAGTAGCCAACGCCATTAGAACCATCATCGAGAATAGAGCTGGAGAGATCACCTTGATATCCAGCCCGATATTCAGGATGACCAACTCCATCAGCCCACGCGTATTCATCAACGTGCCCAGTCCGGCGGCTTCCCGCGCCGGCATCCCGGTCCACCAGGAAGCCAGCATTGAGCCTCCGAGTTTTCCCAGCGTCGCCACCAGAATGATCAAGCCACAATACATCCACATCTCGGGACCTTTGACCAATCCGACGTTGGTGCGCAACCCAGTGAATGCGAAGAAAAGTGGCAGAAGCAGAGTCACGACGATCGGCTCGAAGCGGTCAAGAACGTAGCGGACGAACTTCTGTTCCTTGGGCATGATTGCTCCCATGAGGAACGATCCGAACAGAAGGTGGATTCCCAGCCACTCCGTGCACAGCGCCGCGCCCAGAGCAAGCAACATCATCAAGGCCATGGCATTGTCGCTGAGTTGGTTGCGACCCCGATAGCTGGTTTCGAATCGTCGCAGCAAACGCTGCACGCCATAAATCATGATCAAGGCGAAAGCGATCAGCCCTCCCACCGTGAGCCAGATAGGGTTACCAGAACTGTTGGACCGGATCAGCAGCACAATGTAGGCGAGGATGCACCATCCGGTGACATCGTCCACTGCGGCGCACGCGATCGCGACCGTCCCCAGGCGGCTCTGCAGCAAGTTGCGCTCAGTGAGAATGCGCGCCAGCACCGGGAATGCCGTGATGCTCATGGCCGCTCCCATGAACAACGCAAAGCTGATGAAAGGAACGCTATCGTCAGACAGACGTGGATACAAATAGATTGCGAGGAACGACGCAAGAACGAACGGCGCTGTGATGCTCACGTGGCTGGTCAGCACGGCGGCGTGGCCATGACTCTTCAATTCTTTCGGATTGATACCCAGCCCGACCAGAAACATGAAAATAATTACGCCAACCTGACTCAACGCGCTCAGAAAACCCAAGCTGGACGGGGGAAATAAGTACGCGGAAAATTGCGGCGCCAGCAATCCCAACAATGACGGCCCGAGCATGATTCCGGCGAACATCTCTCCCACTACACGCGGCTGCTGGATCTTCAGGAAAATACTCCCCACCAGCCGGCAGACACCCAACACGACTGTGATTTGCAGAACCAGCGTGAACATGTTTGGCATCAGTGTGTCTCCTTGGATTTGGCCTGTTCCTCTCGAATTCCGCGGAACTCTACTGCCGCGCATCCCGGACAGTCCTGCACACCCAGCGCCCCCTGCATCGATCTTGGGCTTGCCTTGATGTCGACCGTCGCGGTCAGTCCAAGAGAATGGCCGGCGCATACGGCGTCTTTCGCGGTGGGAATCAAGGTCGCATAGATCCTGCTTTCCTCGACCGTCCCCGACGCGGCGGCCAATCCTGAGTTCGGAACGTTCAACGTGAATTCAGTTCCGGACTGCGAGATGGCGAGCGCTGCATTCTGTGCAGGTAAGAGCTTTCCGCAAGAAAATCCCGCCAACTGATCCCCACTGAAAGAGAGTCTCCACGCCCCATTTACCGACACCGGTGCTGAAAGTTTGCGTCCACTTCGAAGTACTCCGGCTAGCCCGACCACTGGCAAAGCCACCAAAAGCACATACGCGAGTGCGAATCTTTTATTCGAGTTGGTCACTGCGGCTCCTTTGTCAGAACGGAAATCTCACCGACGTGAGATACGTGCGATCCACTGTGTGGAAGTGGGTGACGGGAATCTGTACGCCGCCTCCCACCGTGACTCCAAGCCGTCTCCACAAGTGAAACTTTCCCCCGATCAAGCCTGGGGACAGAAAGACTTGCTTATCTCCGGCCAGGGAACCATTCGTCCAGAAGGTTGAGTTCACCTCGACTTCCGGCCATAGCTTCCTCAACACGCGATACTGAAATGCGATGTTGTGAGCCAGGGGAGTTCCCAGCTTGTCCCTGTGCTCGGTGGGGACGTTAATTCCAAAGGTCGTCTGAAAATCAAAGTTTCCCCAGCCCTTTCCCGCCGCAATAGTTGGCGTGATCATCGGGCTCGTGGCTCCATTCGAGTAGGAACCTGTGGGAACACTTCCTCCCAGGAACGCCGTCACGACATAATTCCCACCCTCCTCATTCCCGGAGGCAACGCGATACTTCAGCAGGAATGACATGTCGCCGACGCCATCCTGCACCCCGGGCTTGTCATGACTCACGAATGGAGGCGTGCTGATCAGGATCTCGGTTTTCGCGAAAGGGATCAGCTCCAGCCCTTTGCCGCCGCCAAAATTCGTGGTCTCAAATCCGGCTTTGGATTGAGTGGCGATATCAAAACGAAGCTGCTCCAGCAAACGCGGCGTTGTCGTGAAGAGCGGCGCAATCCACTGCGGTTGAGAAGCGTCGGCATGCGATGCAACCTGAAGCCGCTCGCTAATAAATGTGTCGCGATCCTTCGCCCACGATTGGACCGTACCCAGTACGGCTATCGATATCAAAGCTGCAATCAGATGTTGGAGATGGTTACCGAACACTCTTTTACCCCCGAGTCGCGAGTTGGAACGAATTTTGGGCCAGCGAACGAAGCGCCTGATCGCATGCACCCGGTGCGGCCTTCATTTGAATCGAACAGGAGAAGGGGAGCTTCGGACCCGCATGCCCTTCAATGCGGCACGGCGAGGCGTTGGGCTGATAACAACTTAGCGGGAAGGCCGGGGCAGATCAATCACACCCTAGGACGGGCGACTAATACCTTTGGACAGGTTAGGGATCTTGTCGGCCATGCGGACCAGATCGGCGAGCGATTCAGCCTCCATCTTGCGCATCACCTGGCCCCTGTGGATCTTTACCGTGGTTTCGCTTGTGCCCAGCTCGGCCGCAATCTGCTTATTCAGCAGGCCTTGGGTGACCAGCGCCATTACCTCGCGCTCCCGCGGCGTCAATTCCTCATATCGTTGCCGCAGTTTCGTTACTTCCGCGGTTTGCTCGCGCCGCTGGCGGTCTCGATCAACCGCCTTATGAATGGAGTCCAGCAGTTCCTGATCGCGAAAGGGCTTGGTCAGAAAATCGACCGCTCCCGCCTTCATGGCTTGCACGGTGATAGGTATATCCCCATGCCCGGTGATGAAGATGATCGGAATCTCGACTGCTTTTTCCGTTAGTTCTCTCTGAAATTCCAGGCCGCTCATGCCGGGCAGCCGCACATCGAGAATCAGGCAACAGGGCCCATCTGTGGGACGCTTCGCCAGGAATTCTGCGCCCGACCCGAAGGTCTCAACACGCATTCCAACGGATTCCAGCAAATCCTTGATGGCGTCGCGAACCGCAGCGTCGTCATCCACTACAAAGACAATGGGGTCGGCATTCTTCACGCGCTTTCACCTGTCGGCAAAGTAAATTGAAAGCTGGCGCCGGATCCTATATTGGGGGTCGCCCACAATCGCCCGCCGTGTGCTTCGACGATACTCCGGCTGATCGACAATCCCATGCCCACTCCGTTCGCTTTCGTCGTGTAAAACGCCTCAAACACTTGCTCGAGATTTTGCGTGTCCAGCCCGGTTCCGGAATCGCGTACGCAGACCTGCACCTGGCCGCGATCGTCGACGTCTGACTTGATGACGAGTTCCCGGGATCTCACCGTGACATCCGACATTGCTTCAATTCCATTCATGATCAGATTCAGCAAGACTTGCTGCAACTGCACTCGATCGCCGGTCACTCGCGGCAGGCCCGCTTTGAGTTCACAAGTCAAGCCAACCCGATTCTTCACCAACTCTGTCCCGATTAGCGACAATACATCCTGAATAACCTCGTTGATCTCAAGCGCTGATTTATGCGGGGATGCCTTTTTTGAGAGCGCGCGAATGCGCTTGATGACTTCACTTGCGCGGTTCCCTTCGCTGATCATGCGCGTCATCGAGTCCCGGGCGCGCTCGACATTGGGAGGTTCGGCCCCGAGCCATCGCATTCCAGCCGCACCGTTGGTGACAATCGCAGCTAGAGGCTGGTTGACCTCATGCGCGATTGACGTCGCCAACTCGCTCATCGTCATGACTCGCGTCAGGTGCGCCAAGTCGGCCTGCGTTTTATGCACCGCTTCTTCAGCGCGCTTTCGCTCGGCGATTTCCGATTCCAACTGCTCGTTAGTCCTGCGCAGTTGTGCGGTACGATCTTGTACTTTCGCGTCCAAATGATCGCGAGCTTCCTTTAGCGCAGTCTCCGCTTCCTTCCGCTTCTTCGTGAACCATCCGCTGAGAAGGGCCGGCAATACGAACTGCGCCATGTACGGCAGGTCGGCAGCGCGGACCGTGAATCCGCGAACCGGCGAAACGAAAAAGAAATCCAAAACAAGCGTCGCGAGAATAATTGCAGTGATTCCAGGGCCAGTCCCGCCAAACCATGTGCTGATCACAACGGCGGCAAAGAACAGAGGAGTAGGAAAGACAGTGGGCTTCAGCGATTGTGTGATGACCAGCGCAGACGCGACCGCCAGGATCGCAAGCCCGTATCGATAGAAACCTGATCGGATCTGACCCTTGAAAGTACCTGAAGTATCCATGGTTGCTCTGGAACGAGCAAACGGCAAAAACAACCTGAAGATTATCAGATTGACCGAGTCGCACGACGCATTGCGTTCAAAAGCATTGTCGCGACGAGCTCCGATGGCAAAGTGCTACATTCGGCGGGACGGAGCTTCACAAATTTGGAGGAACGTCTTGGCCGCAAGAATCCTTATGGCTCTTAGTGCGAGCATCATCCTTACGCTCGGTGCGATCCACCTCGCCTACACCTTCTGGGGACCAAAGCTCATACCCCGCGACCCCGCGCTGCAAATCAGCATGAAGCAGGTCTCACCGGTCATCACCAAAGAAACGACAATCTGGCAATGTTGGGTAGGCTTCAATGCTACCCACAGCATGGGACTTATTTTGTTCGGCTTGCTTTTCGGATTTCTCGGGTTGGCACACGGCCAGCTCCTGTTTCAATCCCCGTTCCTGCTCGTGGTCGGACTTGCAATGCTTGGTGCTTTGGTCGTGCTCTGCAAGGTCTATCTTTTCAGTGTGCCTCTCATAGGAGTCAGCATCGCGTTGGCTTGCTACATCGCCAGTATTGCGGTGTCCCGCTTCTAACCATTAAGCGAGCCGATGAGTCAAAGGAATGTTCGTAACAATTCCGGGATCGCCAGAAAACCGGCGGAGAAACCGCGACCAGGTGCCCTCGCACCACGAAATGCAACTTTAGAATCCCCGACCTGGCCGCAGTCGTCTGATATCTTTTAACGTCCCTTCGCCTTCTCACGACAATGCACTCTGTTCCGCGCCCAAGCCGGTGGATGGTAATCCTTGCTTTCGGACTCGTCTATCTCTTCTGGGGATCGACCTACCTTGCCATCGACATCGCGGTGCAGACCATTCCTCCCGCATTGATGTGTGGGCTTCGCTTTTCGATCGCTGGGGTCGTTATGCTGGCAGTCTGCGCCCTCACCGGCCGCAGAATCTTTTACTCCCCCCAACAGATCGCGCGCTCCGCAGTTGTCGGCCTGCTCCTGCTGATGGGCGGTAACCTCACGCTGTCTTACGCGGAGCTTGCGGTTTCGTCCGGCCTCGCCGCCCTCATCATCGCCATTACTCCCTTGTGGTTCCTCGTCCTCGACTCGCTTCTCCTGGGCGATCATCACATCTCCCGGCGTGGCAAAGCGGGCTTGCTGCTCGGCATCGTGGGCTTGTTCGTCCTCGTCTGGCCTCAACTCCGCGCCGGCAGTCTTGGGCATCGCGAACTCATTGCCTCCCTCAGTCTGATCGGCGGATCTTTCAGCTGGGCGCTCGGTTCCGTTCTATCCAAGCGTTGGCAATCTGGGATGGATGTGTTCAGTGCCACGGGATGGCAGGTGGTGGCAGCGGGAGTCGGAAATTTTCTGTTCGCCTTCGTAGTCGAGGACACCAGGCATGTTAACTGGACACCCCGCGGACTCGGGGCCGTCATCTACCTCGTCATTTGTGGCTCGTGGATTGGTTACACCGCCTACATCTGGCTTCTGGACCACGTTCCAACATCAAAGGTGTCGACCTATGCGTACGTCAATCCGGTTGTCGCAGTGTTCCTCGGATGGCTCGTCCTTCACGAGCGGGTCGATCGCTTCATCCTCGCAGGCAGCGCAATCGTAGTCTTGTCAGTCATTCTCGTGACCAGCGCAAAAGTAAAACACCGTTCCACGCCCCAGGATTTACCTGCAGTCGAAGCCACCGGTGATTGAAGATTTCAGATCGCTGAATCTAAATTTCAGATTGCTGAACCTGATCTCAGCGATGACCAGAGTCTTCATTCTGAATTCTGAAATCAACACTCAAAGACTTGCAAGTCCGCCCTGAAGACAGAATGCTTGAGACCGCAGATCCGCCTCGTATCAGGGCATCGCTTCAGCGATGCCGCAACTGAAGCGCAAACAACCCCGCCTTCAGGCGCTGCGCACTTCAAAGGTCGTCAGCATTCTGAAATCTATTGCGTTTCCCCGCTGTCGTCTTCCTCAGTCGCCACGTCCACCACTTGTCCGTGGATTGAAAACGTCTGTTTCTCTCCGCCCGCCGGCTCAAAACTCACGCGTGTCGGATTTCGCTGCCAAACCGGTAGCGGACAAGCGGAATCCGCTTCCGCCTCCTCCGGCAAAGCAGACCCGATTGCTCTCTTCAGCAAAGGCTTTCTTCGGCTCAGCTGTACAACGAGCGCATACGTCTTCTTTCCACTGTCTGCGATCCCGCAATAGGCTACGTAATCGCGGTACCAACTCGCCGCCGAATAGGAAGCTTCAAACTCCGCCAGCGCCACCGGCGAGATTCTTCCCGTCAGTCGGTCCACCACTAGCCATCCCCCGCGTTGCCATTGCCATCTCACATCCGAATCCTGCGGCAGGCTGTCATTCATGCGAAAGACCCGGCGCACCACGAACAGGCGGTCCGTCACCTCGTGAGACAATCCCATGACATACTCCTTGACTCTTCCGTCCACAATGAGTGGACGGATCTTGAGCGCCACTGCTCCATGCTGTCCGGAATCCGTAACGCATTGCACCGACTGCCACCGTCCATACGCAATGACATGAACCTTGGCCGCCCCGAACATCTGGCCCCATGTCGACAGAATAAAGAGCGTGCAACTGACAGATAAGAAGAATGCTTTGCGTCCCATGGATCGAGCGTAGCCTTGCGTCAAGGAGGACGACAAGATTCAACATCACTCTGACAGACTTCATGTTCCGAAGCGGGAATGGCAAAGAAATGAGACAAATGTTACTGTTTCAGGAGAAATCGAGCTGGCTTTCGTCTAAACAAGAGAGTTAGGGTAGAATCGGCGTCGAAGAATAACGATTTTGCCGAATAGTTTCCGATTTCTTCTCGCTCCCCGCGCCCTTCCGTGGGGACAACTTTGAAGGGATAAGCGGCTTCTTAACTATCATGGGAGATTTACTACCAAGACGTCGGGGCGCGCGGATACTGGTTGTTGACGATCAGCCCAGCATCGCCGGGTTGATGAGCCAGTTGCTCACCATTCGCGGATACGATGTCGTCACCGCCGACAGCGCTGAACAAGCGGAAGCGGAAGTTCGCCGGCAGTTGCCCGATCTCATCCTTTCCGATGTCATGATGCCGGGAAAGTCCGGCTACGATTTTTGCCGAACCCTGAAGGACGACCCGACTACGCGCCTGATTCCCTTCGTCCTGATCACAGGGCTCAGCGACAGCTCCGACAAAGTGCGCGGCATCGAAGCCGGCGCAGACGACTTTCTCAACAAGCCGGTACTCGCTGAAGAGTTGATCGCCCGAGTGAAGTCGCTGCTCCGCCTCAAACAGTTCACCGACGAACTCGAGACTGCCGATTCCGTCCTCTGCACCCTTGGGCTCATCGTCGAAGGACGTGATCCGTACACCGAAGGACATTGCGAACGCCTTTCAACACGCGCCGCCGATCTCGGCCGCCATCTTGGCATGGACGAAGATTCCATCATCGCTCTCAAGCGCGGCGGATTTCTACACGACTTGGGCAAGATCGCGGTCCCCGACGAGATCTTGAAGAAGGGTACCGACCTCACTCCGGCCGAATGGGAAGTCATGAAGCTACATCCCATCACCGGCGAGAACATCTGCAGGCCGCTTCACTCGCTACGCCTCGTCCTTCCAATCATTCGTCATCATCACGAACATTCGGACGGCTCAGGCTATCCCGATGGATTGATCGCGTCCGAGATACCAGTTCTTCCGCGAGTGCTTCAGGTCGTGGATGTCTATGACGCCTTGCGCACGGCTCGACCCTACAAGGCGGCCCTTACTCACGAGCTCGCCTCGCAGACTATGCGCGAGGAAGCCAGCCGCGGCCTGTGGGATGGCGAACTGGTGGATGAGTACTTCTCCATGCTTGCACAAATGCGCCAGGTTGCCTGAGAACGGCAAATTGCTGATCGCAACGCACCAGAAATACAAAGTACAATGTTATGGAACGCTTTCCGGCAGCCAAACTCCGGCCTTAAGCATCAGTTGTATAGCTGAGCTGAACGGAGAATTATCTTGGACCCGACCTACAGCATTGTGATCCCGGCGTACAACGAAAGTGCACGCCTTGGCACCACCCTTCAAAAAGTGCTGTCGTATGTGCATGCCCAGGAAATGCTGGCGGAAGTGATCGTCGTCAATGACGGGTCCCGCGACAATACAGCCGGCATCGTGCGTGAGTTTGCCGCCCAGGATTCGACCGTTCGGCTGGTGGAAAATCCCGGCAACCATGGCAAGGGTTTTAGCGTCCGCAACGGCATGCTGAGCGCCCGTGGCCGCATCGTTCTGTTCAGCGATGCCGACCTTTCCTCACCTATCGAGGAGGCTCCCAAGCTCTTTCAAGCCCTCGAACAGGGAGCGGACATCGCCATCGGTTCCCGCTGGCTTCGCTCCGAAACGCAGACCCAGCGCCAGCCGGTGCACCGCCAGATTTTCGGCCGAATCTTCAATCTTCTTCTGCGGATCACTCTGGGACTTCACTTCAAAGATACGCAATGCGGATTCAAGGCGTTCAAGCGCACAGCCGTCAACACCATCTTCCCGCTGCAAAGAATCGAGCGCTGGGGCTTCGATCCTGAGATTCTTTTCCTCGCGCGCAAGTTCGGATTTAAGGTGCAGGAAGTTCCCGTCGCCTGGGGCCACAGTGGGGGAACCCGCATCCATCCGCTGATTGACGGTTCCCGCATGTTTCAGGAAATGCTCCGCATTCGTTGGAACGACTTCACCGGCAAGTACCAGCCCAACACTCCGCCCACCATCCAGATCGCCGAGGCACTCCCTCCCGTCCGGCCCGCCGAACTCAAGCGAACCGGCTCGAGAACTTCTTAGGTTTTATTCAAGAAAGAATCAGGCAGGAAAGACGCAGGCTTGCGTGGCCTCAACAAGTCCCTTGGCCAGAGGAAGCCTTCCGCCCCTTTGTGAGAACTACGCCAGCTTGCGCCCTCGCTCGCTGGTCTTTTTCAATTCTTGCACCACGCGGCGTCCCATCTCCGTCGTGGAGATGCTCGCCTCGCCCTTTCGCGCCAGGTCCGCCGTCCGCGCTCCGTTCGAAAGCACGGTTGAGACAGCGCTCTCAACATGCGCAGCTTCTTGTTCCAGATGGAACGAATGCCGCAGCAACATCGCTACAGACAGGATCGCTCCCAGCGGATTCGCGATTCCCTTTCCCGCAATATCCGGTGCCGAACCGTGCACCGGTTCATACAATCCGACGGGACCTCCAATACTCGCCGATGCCAGTAGTCCCAGCGATCCCACAACGCCGCCCGCCTGATCGGAGAGAATATCGCCGAACATGTTCTCCGTCAGAATCACATCAAAATCCGTAGGACGCTGCACTAGCAACATCGCGGCCGAATCCACGTACTGATGTCCCAGTTTGACCTCGGGATAATCTTTTCCAATGCGAGTCACCACGTCCCGCCACAAACGCGAACACTCGAGCACGTTGGCCTTGTCCACGGAAAGCACTTTCTTCTTGCGCTTCATCGCCAGATCAAAAGCCACGCGCGCGATGCGCTCGATCTCATGCTCTCCGTAACGCATCGTATTCACGGCAACGCGTGCACCCGCCTCACCTTCAATCGATCGCGGCTGCCCGAAATACGCTCCTCCCAGCAGTTCCCGCACGATCATGATGTCCGTACCGCGCACGAACTCCGCGCGCAGAGGCGATGACTCTTCCAGGGCCGGGAAGAACACCGCCGGCCTCAGATTCGCATACGCACCTAGTTCGCGGCGAATCCGCAACAGTCCCGCCTCAGGCCGCAAATGTCCCGGATTCTTGTCGAAAGCAGGATTGCCTACCGCTCCCAGCAGCACCGCCGACGACGACCTGCATGCCTCGATCGTATCCGCCGGCAACGGATCGTTCGCAGCCGTCAACGCCGCGCCACCGATCGCTTTGCTCTGCGCTTGGAGTTGATGTCCAAAACCATCGGCGACTACTTGCAACGCCAGAACCGCCTGCTCGGTAACCTCAGGACCAATCCCGTCGCCAGGCAAAATCGTAAGTTTGAGAAGCATGAGGAGACGTTAGTAGGAACAGTATTGAAATTCGATAATGCGTGATTCTACACGCGAAGGCACTTCAAGAGAGTCTCAAAGCAGAGATCCGAAAGTTGAAAGCAGAGTTTCTAAATTACTCAATCACCGAATCACCCAACCTCTAAACGCCCCATAAATAGTCTTCCTGCTGCGTCTGCTCCTGATGAGCATCAGGAGGCACAGTAGCAGCAACACTGAATCCATCTGCCTGGCTTGTAGCGTACGAACGCTCCGAATCGGCGGCGGGCGCGTTCACCACTGCGGCATTGGCAGGCACGATCGGCTCGATCAGCGGAGTCGCTGAGCCCTTGGGTTTGTGCGTATCGCGAATCAATTCGAGCAGGTGATGATCATCTACGTGCTTGATCTTGTCCGCCAGCCGCACGAATCTTCGGTAAACGTCGTCCAGCGCTCGGCGATCGAACTGATATCCGAGTTGCTCGCATCGCATGCTCAACGCGTGACGGCCGGAGTGCTTCCCCAATACCAGTTTTGAATCGGGCACACCCACTGACTTCGGCGTCATGATCTCGTAGGTCAGTGGATTCTTAAGCACGCCATCCTGGTGAATTCCCGCCTCGTGTGCGAACGCGTTTCGTCCGGTGATCGCCTTGTTCGGTTGCACCGGGACTCCCGTGATCTCGCTCAGCATCTGGCTCGCCGGAAAAATCTGCTCTCCCATCACGGCCGTTTCAAACGGATACCGATCTGGCCTGACACGCATCGCCATCACCAATTCCTCCAGTGACGCGTTGCCCGCCCGTTCGCCGATACCGTTGATGGTGCACTCGACCTGCCTCGCTCCCGCCGCGACGGCGGCCAGCGCATTCGCCACCGCCATCCCAAGATCGTTGTGGCAGTGGGCGGAAATCGTCACCTTCTCGATTCCCTTCACCCGTTGCCGGATCGTCGTAATCAGTTCCCCAAATTCCGACGGCACGGTGTATCCCACCGTGTCCGGAATATTCAAAGTTGTCGCCCCCGCCTCCACCACCGCGTTCAGAATCTGGCACAGGAAATCCGGATCGGTTCGGGTGGCATCCTCTGGAGAAAATTCCACGTCATCACAAAGCGACTTTGCAAATTGAATCGACTCGCGCGCCTGCGCCAGGCACTGCTCGCGTGTGATCCGCAACTTGTACTGCAGATGGATATCGGACGTTGCCAGGAATACGTGGATGCGCGGATGCGCTGCTCCCTTAAGAGCCTCCCACGCCCGTTCAATATCCGGACGGCAGGCACGTGCCAGGCCCGCGATAATCGGACGCCGCACCACGGCTGCAATCGCCTTAACCGACTCGAAATCGCCGTCCGATGCGATCGGAAATCCTGCCTCGATCACGTCGACACCCAGACGATCCAGTTGGTGCGCCAGCCGCAGCTTCTCCTGCTGATTCATGCTGCAGCCCGGGGACTGCTCCCCGTCCCGCAAGGTGGTATCAAAAACCGTAACTCGCTCTCTCATCAGTCTCACCTGGTAGTCAGAACCCGCCGAGTAACCGTAAATGCCGGGAGTAAAATTAGCGCCGGCACCCGCCGGCTGTAGCGACAAGCAGCACGCCCGCTTGCCCGTCTCCGAATTATCCTCCATGGTAAGTACATTCCCGTTAGAAGGAAAACTTATAATTCTTCAGCAATGATTAGCCGCTCTACTATAATAAGATTTGCTAATGATACTCGTGGCAGCTATTAAGAGGTAGGAAATGGAACTCTCCCAACTGGAAGTCTTCCTGGCCGTCGCCCGCGAGCGCCGTTTCTCACGTGCCGCCGACAAACTGTTTCGCACCCAATCGGCCGTCAGCCAGACGATCCGCAAGCTCGAGGACGAACTCGGCGAGGCTCTCTTTGATCGTTCTTCCCGAGAAGGTGTTTTAACCGACGCCGGTAAAGTTCTCTACGAATATGCGGAAAAACTGATCAACCTCCGCACCGAGGCCGCCGAGTCTCTCTCCGAACTGCGCGAGTTGCAAAAAGGCAAGCTGGTCATCGCCGCCAATGAATTTACCGTTCTTTATCTTTTGGCGGTGCTCGCCGAATTCCGTCGCGTCCACCCCATGATCAAAATAATCGTGGAACGCGCTCTCGGCAGTCACATTCCTGACGACGTCTTGAGCTACAACGTTGAGTTCGGCGTCCTGTCTTATGAACCCCAGGAAGCCAGTTTGAATTCCATCGTCGTCTTCCTGGACGAACTGGTCTTCGTCGTTCCGCCGAAGCATCCCCTGGCTTCTGCAGGAGAGGTCAGCATCCGCCAACTCGGCGCCGAATCGTTCGTCGCGCACATCGTCTCATCGCCTTACCGCGAGAAAGTCCTGCAGCTTTTCAAGAACCATAAAACTCCCCTTCACATGGATCTGGAACTTCCCACTCTGCAGGCCATCAAGCAATTCGTCTCGATGGGAAACGGAGTCGCATTCGTTCCGGAAATCGCAGTCGAGACCGAAATCGCGCGCGGCGAACTCATCCGCATCCCAGTCCGCGAATTGCAACTGAAGCGCAAACTGCGCCTCATCTACCGTAAAGACGCCAACCTCTCGCATGCAGCGAGAGCGTTCCTGAAGGTAGCGGAAGCGGTAGCCTTGGAACGCAAAGGCCGCTACCGTTTCCAGCGCGAGAACTGATAGGTCGAAACCTGTGGCGCGGGCGCCCCCGCCCGCGTTCTCCCCAAAAAAACAAAAGGAGCGAGCCAAACTCGCTCCCATCCTTTTTGGATTGATCGTTAACCTAACAGTCGGCGCACACCTGCACATCAGGAAACGACTCTAACGCCGCCTCCAATGTCGGATGCACCTCAAGCACAGAATCCAGGTTCGTCAGATCGAGTAATGTGCGGACCAATTCATTCGCTCCCGCACACTTCAATTCCGCGTTCCTCTCCTGCGCCCAGGTTTGCAGCAGGGCCAACTCGCCTATGCCTGCGCTGTCCAATGCACGTACACCGCTCATTTCCAACACCACCTTGCTTCCCGCTTGCAACAACTCCCCCACAAGACGGGAAAGGGCGGCAGCCTCATCGCGATAAACGATGCGACCATGGCAGTGCACCACAATGACCTCGCCACGATTCCGCGTTTCCAGACTTAGCTTCAACGTCGACTCCTTGTGGACTCCAAAGGCAGCGGGCACGCCCGCCTGCTCCCAAGTTTGCCAGTTCGTATTCATAGTTTGCATGCTAGTACATAGACGAGAATCGCTTGGTTTTGGCACCATGAATATCTGTTAAATTTTCATCGCAGCGGTAACCGGTCGTACATGTCTTCGCGGATATCTTTTTTGTCCCGCGATACATCTTGGCCATCCGGTACACTGCATCTAACAGATTTCGTTGACTAAATTGAACTTTTTTGGCCGGCGCGACCGCCGGGGAGGAATATTTCGTGTCGAAAACTGCTGCCGGAGTGCTGGCCTTCCTGGGCATGCTCTTGTTCTCCATCCCGATGTCAGCACAATTTAACGGGCTCCTGCCCAATGGAAACGTTTACGCTGGTGTTTCCTATGCTCAGCTCACTAATGTCGTCAACCGGCAAAGCTATCGCGGCTGGAACGGCTCCTTTGAAGCCCTTCCCTTCCCGCGCCTTCCTCATATCGGTCTTGTCGTTGACGCCAGCGGTTTTTACCGCGGCTCCGGCGTAACTCAATACAATTTCGTCGGCGGCCCCCGTCTCTCCACAAACATCGGAAAACTCCGTCCCTTCATCGATGCCATGGTCGGTGTGCGCCATTTGAATTCCAGCGGCTTTGTCTACAATCCCCTCCTCATCGACGTCGGCGGCGGACTGGACTACAAACTTCCGTTCAAGAATTTCTCCTGGCGATTCCAGGGTGATTACATGCATACCCGCTATGCCAGCGCCGACCAGAACGACTATCGCGCATCCACCGGCATCGTCTGGCGCTTCTGATCGCCGATCCTCATTCCTCCGCGAATCGCTGCTTCCCATCTGGAAGTCCGCGCATCCAACAACTTATAGCGTCTTCGTGGGTTTAAGGCGCTGAAGGAGAAGTCTGTGCGCAAGATATTTTTAATCGCTCTCGTTGGTTCACTCTTTTGCAGCGTGGCACTCGCCCAGGTGCCCACATCCGGCAATATCTTTTTCGGATACTCCTACTACCATTCCGACGCTCTCTCGCCCAGCCATCCGAGCTTCAACGGGTGGGAAGGTTCTCTCGAAGGAAAAATATTTCCCTTCATTGGTATCGTCGCCGATATCACGGGACACTACGGATCGCAGGATATTGTCAGTGCGGTGCCCCCCTGCCCAGTTGGCGTCCCAAATTGTTCGACATCGACCCACACCGATGTTTCCGAGCGCAACTATTTATTCGGTCCTCGCGTGTCATTTTCTGCAGGAAGGTTTCGTCCGTTCGCGGAAGCAATGTTCGGTTTAGGTCACGTGAACGCCAACATAGCGGGATCTGACACATCCTTCGCCACCGCGATCGGCGGAGGCCTCGACTATCGAATCTTCCGTCCAATCGCATGGCGCTTCGAGGGCGACTACGTCCAGACCCGCTTCTTCGGCACACACCAAAACAACACCCAATTCTCAACCGGCATAGTGTTCAAGTTCTGACGCCAAGTCCTGACGTTAAACCCTTGACCTGGGCCCCAGGACTTGGTCAGTCTCGAATTGTCATCCTGAGCGAAGCGAAGGATCTGTGGACTTTTTTCGAACGCAACCTACGTGGAAGAGCGGGCCTTCAGGCCCGCGTAAAGCGTAATCAGAAATTGGGCTTCACCCCGCTTCCACCTAAGCAAAAGCAGGATTCAGCTGGTTGGCTGAATCCTGTTTTCTGTGGCCGCGAAAACTGGTAAGGACCGCCGGCACCGTGCAACAAACAGGCCCTTAGGCCGCGCAGACACCGCTTCGTATCAGGGCATCGCTTCAGCGATGCCGTAACTGAAGCAAAAATCAACGCCGCCTTTAGGCGCTGCTCCTCCCAACTTTGTCATCAACCCAAACGAAGAAAGGCTTCAGCCCCCGATCACGCCCGCGGCAGCCCATCCGGCTCCGCCCAATACTTGTGATCCCGCAAGAAATATTTTTCGTTCCAATAATTCATCGCAGTCTTCAAGAACAACCATCCCACCCGCAGATGCCCCATCCGCTGGAACCGCCGATTCGTCGTATAAACTCCGCCGCGCACAATCGCAAACCGCTTCTGCTCAACCTGCTGGCTCAGCCGATAGTCCTCGGCAAACAGGATCTGCTCGTTAAACCCGCCGAGCGACCAGAATTTCTTCCGTTCAAACAACATGAACATTCCCGTCGCAAACGGACGATGCAAATACGACAGATACTGAAATAGATCATTCGTGCCGTAGAACACCTTGTCGATCCAGCTTCCATCGCGGCAAATGATATTCGTAGTTACGCAGTGCAAGCCCTTCTTCTGCGCGCGCTCCATGCAGCGCCGCAACAAAGTTCGATCGGCTAACTCCACGTCCGCATCGAGAAACAACACGTATTCTGTGTCGGCAACCACCGCCCCCCGGTTTCGCCCAACCGAAGGCATGCCGCCGCGAATCACGCTTACATTCAGTCGCCCGTGGAAACTCATCACAATCTCCGGAGTTCCATCCGTCGAGTTCGCGTCAGCCACTAACACTCTCGTACTCGACATCTTCGCGTAGTCCTGATTCATCAGCGAAGTCAGTAAACGCGGAATCAGCTTCGCCTCGTTCTTCGCCGGAATCACGATCGTCAACTCGTTCGTCTGCGTGCTCGTCGTAGTCATGGATTTGTACTCCTGTTTCGTCAATCGTCAGGTAGGTGAGCCTCGAATCGACCCACCCGCCGGAGTTGTAGTACTCCACCCCATCTTGCTCGACGCGCAGGGCGGAATGCGTATGGCCGCAGAAAATTCTCTCCGCTTCACGATGTCGCGCGTAAGCCAGCGCTCCGGCCGCCACTTTTTCAGACATGCGCAGCCACCGCGTGTTCAGCCGATCGATTAGCCGTGCGATCGGCTTGCTCTTGAAATCAAGTTTCTGCAATTGCAGATAGAGCGACGTCGCCCACCGGCTAAGCCGCACCCGATTCACCTGGAAGCCATCGAACTGGTGTCCGTGAATCGCGACGTGCCGCAGTCCGCGATACTTCCACGCATAGTCCTGATACACGCGCACGCCGACCAGGTGCGACATGATGTCCGTCAATCCGTAGTCGTGATTCCCCTCGACCCAGACAATTTCAATTTTTCGCTTCGGGTTCGACAGCTTGCGGATATAGCCGAGAAACTTCCAGTGCTCTTTCGTGAGCCGCGCAAAATTCAGGTCGGCGAAGATATCGCCCAGCAGGATCAACCGTTCAAACCGATTCTCCCTGAGCACCCGGGTAGCCTCGCGCGCACGGCTCGTCTCAGCCCCGAGGTGCAGGTCAGAAAGGATCAGCGTGTTGTAGACATGCAGATCCACATATCGGTTGTAACAGCCGATTGTTAAGCCAAGATGAACATTGCATCAATATTGGTGCATAGGTAACGACCGGGGTAACAAGACACTTGCGGCAGGAAAGCAAAAGAGCCTTGTGGAAAGCAACGAAGAAAGCTTGGAGCTTGGATGGTAGCGCCGGCGTCCCGCCGGCTATCGCGAAGGCATCGTGCTTCGCAGCCGCAAAATGTAGGGGCGGACGCATTCGTCCGCCCCGAGGCGCGAAAGCGCCGAGTAGAAAAGTTTCCAGCAAACAAAAACTGTGCAGTTGAAAACGAGCAGCGGGAGCCGAGTCCGAAAGCCCAGAGCCTAAGGCCCGCAGTCCGCTCACTTCGCCGGCGGCACATACTCCTTCGGCTTCTCCGATCCCTCGCCGAAGAAAAACATATCCATCTGCTTCACAATAACTTCCTGATCTTCGCGCCGCGCAGGATTCAGCCGATACTCGTTGAGCAACATCTTGCAATGCTCCACCCACATCTTCCAGGCTTCCGCCGACACGTTGTCATACACCTTCTTCCCCAATTCATTGTCAAACGGAGGCTCATCCAAACCCGGCATCTGCCGCTTGAACTTCACGCAAAAAACAGTGTGCTCCATGACTCCCTCAAAAATCTAGCTTTTCAATCCAACAACTATCTTACACTCCGCCGCATTCTGGCCCATCCCATCGCTGCAAGTCCCCATATCACAACCAGCGGGATCAAACTCGCCAAGCCGTTCAATCCAATCAACTGTCCAAGATTAAACGCGCCATACTTTCCTTTTGCCTCGGCGGCGGTAAGCATTGACTCGCGATTCGCCGCCATGTGACCCGCCCAGAAATCCGGCCAGACCGAATGCACAATCGGACAGCTATCCTGCATCGACAACTGCGAACTCGTCGAAACTGTCATCAACGCCAAACCCACGCTGAACGCAGCTAACACGGTAAAAACGCGTCGCCATGCCAAGTTCGCGCGTTCCCAACAGAAAGCGAGCCCAAGGCACAACAATGGGATCGCCGCCCCCGCATATCGCGGACCGAACGTGAGTCCCGCCTTCCACCAATAGAACGACGCATTAAACAGAAAGTAGTACGCCACAATCGCAGATGCCGCGAGCGCCGCAGCCCTCCACGGCCCTTTTCGCATCCACCACAATCCGACAACAGCCGCCAGCATCACGGGCGACGCGAAAAATAATCCCCTCGAACATCCGAACAACAGTTTCAACAACCGGTCCGGATGCGGATACGTCAGCCCTAAGTATCCCTGCTTCTGCATGAAGGAAAACGAATTCGGATCGTAATAGGAGTAGCTCGGACGCAGCGATCCAAACGTCGCGCACAAATAACTCACCAGCACAATCACACAAAGGCCCGCACCCAAACCAACGCCACCAATCACTCGCCACCGTGCAGCATTTCCTCGCCGCCAGACCCGCGCAATCGCCAGGATTGCCAGCGCTGCCGATGCTGGCGCTGCGGGATACTCTGTCACCGTCGCCCATCCCGCAGCGATCCCCACCACAAACGCCCACAAAAAATCCCGCCGTCCATCCGCGCCTTCACCGATCTCTAACGCCGCCGCGAATGCAAAAACCAAACATGCCCCGACCAGCGCATGTGCCCAGAACAAACTCGCGTATGCCCACATCGGAGTTCCCAGCGCCATCACAATCGCGCCGAACGCAGCTCCGCTGACTCCCGCCCCAAATCGTAGTCCTAGAAAAAACAACACCACCGCCGCCAACGCCGTCGGCAACGCCACTGCAAATGCGCTCGCGCAATAGGACAACGCAACCTCGCCCCTCGCCGATTCCGGATCAACTCCCACCATTCGCAGCGCCGGCCTCACCACCATTGCGGCGGGAACGGCCAGAAACACGAGCCCCGGCGCTTTATCCGAATAGTAGTGACCGTTGTAGTGAGCTTTATCCTGCGTGTTCTCGTGGTAAGCGTCGATCTGCAGAGTATGTTTCTCGACGATGGCTCGCAGCAGATCGAAGCGGGAGTTCTGGTTCCATCCCCCGCCTTCATAGAAGTAACTGAACGAGAAAAAGATGACCGCTCCCACTAGAAACGCCGTCTTCGAACATCGGCCAGATTTTTCGTGGGATGGATTCAACCGGTTGTACCTGATACGGTGCGCCCTTAGCCTAATACACTCGGCGCCTCCGCACCCGCGCTTCGGGGCGAACGCCGGCGCAATCAGCTTTGGCTGAGGGACCTATTTGTTGTGCCGAAAGGAAAGCGTCACGCGCGCCCGGCAAACTCCCGCGTCTCGGTGGACACTTTGATCTTTTCGCCTTCCTTAATAAAGAGAGGGACTCGAACCTCGAGGCCAGTCTCCACCTTCGCGGGCTTGGTAACGCTGCCGCCGCCGGAGTCTCCACGAACGCCGGGCTCTGTCTGTGTAACAACCAGTTCCACATGAGGAGGCAACTGCAGCCCGATCGGATTTCCGTTGTACTTGTGAAGCTGGATGATCAGCCCTTCCGCAAGAAAGTCGCTGGCATCCCCAACCATGTCATCCGAAAGAGTGAGAGTCTCGAAACTCGCCTGATCCATGAAGTAAGAGCCGTCTGCATCGCTATAAAGAAACGACGCCGGAACCATCTCCAAATCCGGCTCTTTGAATTTGTCGCTGGCCTTGAATGTCTTGTCGAAAACGGCCTGCGTAAGCAGGTTCCGCATCTTCAGCCGAACCAGCGTTTGGGCGCCTCGGGCTGTCGGAGTCGACACCTCCGCGTCAAGGCAATGAAACGGCGTGTTCTCGAACTCGAAAAACATTTTGCGTTTTACGTTAATAGCCTCAATCAGTGCTGCCATGAACCCCTCAGAATGCGCTCTCTGCCCGCGAGTCCGGGCACCTGCGATTCTACGACAGCAAGCGCTTCCTCAGGCTCCCACCACGGCCCGCCTGATGTCCACCGTCGCAGCCACGCCGGCGACACGCCGGTAGGATTCAAGTCGGTCCGCAGGCTCATACGTGTCGGTCACCACGATGACCTCACTCGCGCCGGTCTCGCCCACCAGCCTCTCCAGCCCCGCCTTCACCGTGGCATCCGATCCCACGATCGCCGCGCGCAGCTTATTGATCACAGCCGCCCGCTCCCAGTCTTCCCACAGTGGTTCCATCGAATCCACCGGAGGCAGCAACTCTACCGGCTGATTACGGATCAACCGCAGGAAGCGCTGCTGTGGAGTGGTAAACAAACGCCGCGCTTCCGCATCTGTTTCTGCCGCAATAATCTGCACTCCCACCATGAAATAAGGTTCACGAAGTTCCGCACGGGGGCGGAAATGATCGCGATACAACTGCGCCGCCACATACAGGTAGTCGGGCGCGAAATGTGCAGCAAATGCAAACGGCAGTCCTAGAGAACCTGCCAGCTGCGCGCTGAAGCCGCTCGATCCCAGCAACGTTATCGGTACATTGCTGCCCTGCCCGGGGATCGCCTTAACCGCCTGCCCAGGCTGCTCGGGATCGAGGTAGCTTCGCAATTCAGCCAGCAACGCCGGGAAATCATCGCCGGTCTGTCCAAGATCGCGGCGCAGCGCCCGCATCGTCTGGATATCACCGCCCGGAGCGCGTCCCAGCCCCAAATCAATTCGCCCGGGATACAGCGCCTCCAAGGTCCCAAACTCCTCTGCCACCACCAGCGGAGCATGGTTCGGCAGCATGACTCCACCGCTGCCCACGCGGATCCTCTTCGTCGCACCCGCCACATGCCCTATCAGCACAGACGTCGCCGAACAGGCTAGTCCCGCGATCGAGTGGTGTTCCGCAAGCCAGTAGCGCGTATATCCAAGCTTCTCGACGTGCTGCGCCAATTCGACAGAACGGGCAATCGCACTACCCGGAGCCTCCCCCGTTCGCATGCCAACCAGATCCAACACGGACACCGCCAACTTCTTATTCATGAACGATTAGATGAACGCTGGCTGAAAGCGATGCGCGAGTAGGTCATTGAGCGGATAATCGCCTTTCCGGCCGGGCGAACTGCGGCAGCCGCTTGTTGATTGTGGCTAGCGAACTTCTTCCTTACTCTTTGGCGCACCCGGCCATTTACTTCTTGTAAAGATACTTCTGGCTATGAGGGTCCACATTAAGCCTCTGGCGGAAAAGTTTCAGAGCCTCGTCAAATTTTCCCTGCTTCGCAAGGTCTGCTATGTCTCCGGCGCCGTGATTCTTCAGAAGATCAATCTGGGTCTGCTTGAGATTTTCCGCACCTTTCACAAAGTCGGATCCGGTTCCGAGTTTCCCCTGATTGGTGATCTCAAGTTGGTCGCCTTCCATTTCGGTTAGTGCCGAATAAATGTCTTCGGCGGCCTGTCCGAATTTTCCCCGATCGATCCCAGCATCGGCGAGTTCCTGGTTGCGGCGCGCGTGGTTGGATTCGTGCATGATGACGCTGGCGGCAATCTCCGGCGATTTCAGCGCGTCTTTGCTGATCGCACTGGCAGTTGAGGACGTGTCTCCAAGATCGTTTTGCTTCGGGCTATATGTAAGTCCCGTCGCACCATCTCGCCCAATTCCAAACGCCGTCACGACGTGCTGCAAAACTTGATCCATCGCCTGGTAAGCGTCATTTACTTGCTTCTCAGCCTTGGCAACATCGTCACTATTCTTGCTGATGACATTGATATCCGATCCCTTATACGCATCGGCCTTGCTGCGCGCCGATGCAAGCTTGCTCTCGGCGTCATCCACTTTCTTGATTCCCGATTGAATCTCCTTATTCAATGAGCCGATCTCTGCCTTCGACGGCGTCTTCAGGCTCGCGTCCGGGCTCTTGAGACTCTGCAGCTGGTTCGTCTGCGTTCCGGCAGGAGCAGCAGTCGTCGCATTGACGCTACCGCCGGATCCCGATCCGCTCCCATCAGGATCGGCATACATAAGGTTGTTTCGCCCGAAAATATCAGCGGGCCCTTGGCCAAGCGGCGACTTACCGTCCAGTTGCGCCTGCACAAACATCTTCGACATCGGATCTCCCACAGGCAGGTCAGATCGTATGCCGCTGGCAGTGCCGGCTGGCGCCGCTGTTGGGGTCACGGCTAATTGGGGAAGAAGAATGTCCTGTCCCGGTTTTACGCTAGCCCCATCCGCAAGTTGCGGATTCGCACCGATCAAGCTCTTCAGATCGATTCCCAAGCGTTCGGCAACTTGAGCCAGATTGTTTTCCCCGAGTTGCACCGTCGCGACCAAGGTGCCCGTCGACGTACCAACGCCTTCAGAAGCAAAGCTCGGACTGCCAACGCCGTTCACTGCCATAGCTGGTTCCTCCGCATCTCAGTTATCGGCGCAAAGGGGAGAGAGGTTGCTGAAAGGAAAATTCAAGTTCGCCGGAGACGCTTGGACCTGCCCTCGTGGTTCAAGCCTTCTTCGCTGGACTATCCATTAATTAGAACAACATTCGCAATGAGAGAAAGTCGAGAGTTATCGCCGCTTTGGACCACCTCGCGGCTTCGATTGATGCTTTGCCTCGAATTTCTCGCGAGAAGATCGCCACTCTGCTTCTTCGGCGGCAGCCGCCGTTTGTTCTCCCCCCTGCGCCGGTGTGACTGGGTCTGCCGGCACTGGATCACCCTCCGATGCGCTACGGTAATGAGATCCTCCTGGCTCCCATCTCTCCACCCAATGCACCAGTTGGTCGAGGCTCCACTCTTTCTTTTCCTTTACGTGCACATCGAACAGATGCGCAATGATGTCCTTGATCCGCATATCGCGGCGCAATTCCGCCGGACATTCACATGGACGCATCACAACGCGAAGCAACCACGGTCCGAATACAGCTTCCACGTTCCCGGTTCGAAGATCGTTCACAGGTATCTGCCGCGTTGGCCTGACGAAGGTGCAGCCTGCTGCAATCGCCGCCATACCCAGAGCGCACCCTTCATTATTGCGCGCGAACCGCAAAGCGCCAGCCCGGGATTTAACTAGGGTGCTGCCCAGCAGAATCGACTCACTAAGTCTCATGTTCGCCTGCTCCTCGCCGGTTGGATTATCAACTTTGGGACGCATGGTGTCTGAATAGTGGGAACGGTAATTCTCGTCCGCACACGCTGCGGAAAGATTCCCCCTTCGGGTTATTCGAGACCCAGTGATTCTCGGGGAGACCCCTTCGACCGTCAAGATGAACAACCTTGCATGGGGTGGCGTCGAACAATTTTGCGATGGCATCGACTGGACATCACAGAACCGATCTGGCACACACGTGCTTCACATAGGTTGTAGCCCTACCCATTCCTGCGCGCGATTGCATGTTTCGCGCCCTTCTTCTATACAAAACCTTATCCAGTGAATTTTGTTCTCGATGCTGATTCGGGTGGCTCGAGCTGAATGGAAGACGACGCTCACGTCTTCTGAGCCATTTGTGTTCGGTTGAGATCTGGAAACCTACGGAGGTCCATCAGCGTGCGACAATACTCCCCCATCCTATGTCTTCTCATCGCAATTGTATTCAGTCCCAGTTCTTCTTCTGCTCAGGCGGATTCAATTGAAAACCCCGGTGCCGCTAAGTCAGGCGTCACGGTCAAGCTCACACCCGATACCGCTACCGTCGCATCATCAGGAACCGTGCAATTCACAGCATTGTTAAGAAATACTCCCAACGTGGGAGTGATCTGGGCTGCATCTGCCGGCTCGATCTCCAGCACCGGTCTCTACCGCGGACCGAAAGTCACTCAAGACACCGTCGTCACAATTACTGCGACAAGCAAGGCAGATCGAACGAAGTCTGACACAGCATCGATTGTGATCAATCCCCCACATCCCGCGATCGACCAAGCTCAATCTACGAGCTCAGCGGCGGCGAGTTCCAGTGCGATCAAGCAATCCTTCTTCGGGGCTGGCTTCAATGGTTCCAGGAAGTGGCCTCCAACTGACGGGCAGGGTCAGGACGCAACGCTCGGCGGCCTCCGTCTCTGGGATGACGGTGTGAAATGGGCTCAAATTGAAACCGCTCAGGGCGTCTATCACTGGTCAGAATTGGATACATGGATCAGCAAGGCGCAAGCTCAACACGTAGACGTTCTCTATACCATCGGAGACACGCCGAAGTGGGCCGGCACCGTTCCTAAGGGCAGTCCATGCGGTCCCAATGGATCTCACAGCTGTTCGGCTCCAACCGACTTAAACTCCGACGGCACTGGAACTGACAAACACTTTTCCGATTTCATAACCGCTTTGGTTGAGCGCTACAAGGGCCAAATCGCCTACTACGAACTCTGGAACGAACCCGATTGCAACTGTTTCTGGGCCGGCACCACGGCTCAGTTGGTTCGCATGGGCAAGGATGCAGCTTCGATTATTCGTTCCAAGGATCCGAAAGCAAAAATTCTTAGTCCGTCTGGCCACGGTCCAACAATGAAAAGCTGGTTTGACGATTATGTCGCAGCGGGTGGCGCGAAAAACTTTGACATTGTGAACGCCCACTTGCGCGGTACCAGCTCGACGAACAAGGATCCGGAAGCGTTCCTTACGATGTATGACGACGTGACGGCAGAGACTGCCAAGCGCAATCTCAGCCACCTTCCGGTATGGGATGACGAGCACGGCATCAAGAAGGGTGATCCCGTTTCCGATCCCGACGAACTGGCGGGATTCGTTGCCAGAGCGCTTCTCCTCCGCGCCGGTGTTGGCCTGCAACGCCAGTACGTATACACCTGGGACCACAACCTGCAAGGCAATAATTCCGGCACTGCATGGAACACCGTAGCCGGCTGGCTCCTCGGACACACCATCAGCCCCTGCAAAGCCAGCGGCAAGGTCTATACCTGCAATCTCGACAATGGCCAGGTTGTCTGGGACACGTCCAAGACCTGCAAGCGTGGATCTTGCACCACGTCCAAGTACACCTACCCGTCGACCTACTCGAAGCAGACCGACATATACGGCAAGAAAACTTCTATCTCGGGTAAGACTGTTTCGATTGGATACAGACCAATTTTTCTCACGAAGAACTAGCAGCAGTGGACCGCGCCGAAGATCAAGGCGCGGTCCACACTCAAACCAATTTCCTATTTGTCAGGTGAGGACAGACCTCGGCGGTCCTGCCGAGCAATGCTGACAAGATCGCAGAAACACTGCTTTTCCTCGAATGGTGCAAACTACGGAGTCACAGCCAATGTTCGGGATGGCATGGTCTCGCCTTCCAGACGAGCTCCTGCCGGGCGTAGACGGTGGGTTTTTATTGCACCGAGGCCAGAACATTAGCCACTTCGAGCTGCGGCTCGAACCTCATGGGAATCGCCAGGGCGCGAGAGACCAGGCATATCCGGTGCGCTTTTTTGAGAAGGTCAAGCGCAAGTCCTCGCTCAGCCTCATTGGGAATCCGCAGAATCGGGCGGATCACGATCTCGGAAAAGTTATAGCCAGAACCCATTTTGCGCAGCGAGGCGCATGCTTCTACTTCCAGGTCGGCGTAGTCGAAGTTTGTGCTGCTGGCGATGCTTCGCAAAGTGGTAGTGAAACAGCCGGCGACCGCCACCAGCAACAATTCCTCAGGAGTCCAGCGGCCTTCGACACCGCCAAACTGAGCAGGAGCGGTGAAGTGAATGGCGTTCGGCGCGGTCTCTGATTTAGCGAGTCCAGTACGGCCGGATGTCCACCATGCGGTCACGCGATACGAGTGCATTCCTTCTTGCGTCATAACAAACCTCAATCACAGCATTAGTGTACGATTCGATTACGCGTCCGTCTTACTGGCCCGCCAACTCTGCTTTCCATGCTCGCGAGGATGCCCCTTTCATTGAGAACCAACCTCAGTTCCGAGCAGAGTTCGTCGTATCTCAACGGGTCTTCTTCCTTCATGATCTGCCTTATTAGTTTCTCAAGCCGTGAGTTGGGGTTCTCGATGTTGTCGGACATGAGGCACACCCGCTGAGTTGAATTGATGGAATTTTCCTCTGACCTCGAGCAATTGGCTGTGACATACGTCACAAAACGCTGTGACCAACAACCCACTCAGAACAAACTAGTTATCTAGGGACACTTCGTGGTGCATTCGAAGCGTATGAAGTACGCAGCGCACGCACGAAAATGGGATCCCGTCCCGTAGCCGTTCCACTTTGTGGCACTCTGTTGCTCGGCCCGCTTGGAATGTGGATCGGTGACTAAGTCCGTCGTTCGGAAATCACTAACAAACTTGTTCCAGGCGCTTGACTGAAACCACTGCGATATCTAGCAACAATCTGCACCATTGCTGGCATGTCAGCGTGGTGTTCTCTTCAGCACCCACTCAATTCCAGCCACAATGCTGCGGCTGGGCATGATCACACCCGGAACCTCCTCGTAAGTAGCGTCGCCAAGGTTCGTTATCTGAACATACGGTCGAAGGGCGCCGTTGTTGCGCGAAAGAGCGAGGTCCCAAACTGCGTAGACGCCTAACCCCGCACGTTGAGTGACGCCCACACGAGTACGGGCCACCAGCCATTGATGCCACGCAGCGCTCCATCCCACGGCGCCTTCGTGATGGGGATAGTTGAACGCATATCTGGAAACGACTCCAGCGAGCGGAGCCTGGTCTCCTTGAAGGAACACATAGGTGAGTTGGATCTGCTGTTGACGAGGCCAGCGAACGTCGGCATGAGTCTCTATCCCTGTGAA
Source organism: uncultured Acidobacteriota bacterium (assembly GCA_963801895.1). Classification (GTDB taxonomy): domain Bacteria; phylum Acidobacteriota; class Terriglobia; order Terriglobales; family Acidobacteriaceae; genus Sulfotelmatobacter. Next base: position 1,446,539 of record CAWDGM010000001.1, read on the forward strand.
ATGCAGACGCTGGACGTTGGTCGCTTGGAAGGGTTGCTCCGGCGCGAGTCGCACATAGTCGATCACATTCGAATCCCAGCGCGAGAAGAACGTCGCTCCCAGGGACAGACGCGCATTCGGATTCCAATCTCCGCCCGCATCGAAGCTCCAGGCGGATTCTGGAGCGAGCGCCGCGTTACCCACCGTGGCCGGGTCCGAATAATACAGGTCGGTGTAGCTCGGCATGCGAAATCCACGGCCGACGCTGGCGCGTAGCTTCAACGACTGTGTTGGCCAGAAGCCACCTGATAGGGTGGGGGTCACAATGGAATTGACGCCACCGCTAAACCACTCGGCCCGCGTACCTGCCGACAGCGAAAAGCGGTGCAAAGCGCGGAAGTCAACATTGGCATAAATCGCCTCACGATTACGCGCGTGCTGCCCAAGATTCATGCTGCTGATGGACTCTCCCAAGGCCTCGGCCCCATAGGAAAAAGTTGAGTTATCCCCTAATGAGTCGTGACGCCGCAGCGCAGCCTGCCAGCCTTGATCAACGCTGTTGTTCGCATACAGGGTGGGGTCGAGCCGGACGAGCACGAAATCGTCGCTGTGCCGGCGATAACCAAACGCCGCGGTCGTGCTGCTTCCGAGGTCTTGTTGTGCGATCCCAAGCCATGTTTTCGTGCGCTCCCATGAGGGATACGGGCCGTAGAACTGGTCGGCTCCGAAAGCACGGTCACTGCCTGCCAATAACAGGTCCGTGTGCCCCGGGAACGAATCCCATCTGGTCTCCGACGACGCAGCGCCGCTGCGAAAGTCGCGGTCCGGACGAAAGCCGGATGAAAAGTCGCGATTGCCCGCGATCGTTTCAGAAAACTTCTTACCGACCAGCGAGGCAAAGATGTGCTCTTGGTTGAACCCATCGTTCCCTGCACCCACGCGAAGGCGAAGCTCACTGCTGGGAGCCGGGGCGGTGAGGATGTTGACGGCCCCTCCCATTGCGTCGGCTCCGTAAAATGCCGAACCGGCACCGCGGAGAATTTCCACCCTGGTGATTGCTTCCGCCGGAATGGGAATGTCCATGTCATGATGGGCGGTCTGCGAATCATTAACCCGCATGCCATTTACTAGCACGAGATTCTCAGCGAAGGTCGAGCCGAGAATCGTCAAGTCGGTTTGGACGCCAACGGGCGAGCGCTGGTGCAAATCCACTGTCGGATCCGACTGCAGGTACTCGATGGCAGAGCTGAACAATAACGGAGACTGACGCGCGTCGATGGACGTCGCAGACCGGTCGTACTCCGACAATGGAGCGGGAATGAATGTTCCCGTAACTACTATCGTCTCTTTTCGCACGGGGATTGCCGACAGCGAGCCAGGCGGTGCGGAGTCAATCGAGGGCTCTGACTGACAGGCGGCCACGGTGGACAGAGCGAGGGTAAGAAGAATTGTCCGGTAAAGGATAGAGCCCTTCAAGATCAAACCTCACTCTGCACGTTTTGGAGGCAGAGCACTTTCTCGATGGCAGATGCAGGTTGCGGTTCAGAGCCACACGCCATGCCAGTGCACCCGGAGTTCACTACGCCGCTACGCGGTAGGCGTGCTCTGTCGTTTTCCGTAGGGTGGCAAAAGAGAGAACAACGCGCCGTGCAGGCCAGTACGGCGTGAGGTGATCACGATCACGCCACGCACTCACGCCGCTCTCCTGACCCAGCACGCGTAATGGGAGAATTGCTCGTGGCGCTAAGTAAACCTGAGGTTCACCGCGATTCTTCGTTTAACGCGCTCGCATGCCCAATGGACTTTTTCGTGAGAGCGAGTTATGGTCTGCTTTCTCTTGGAAGAAGGATGATGGAAAAGCTCAAGGAAGTCGAGACGGCTCGGGCACTCATGACCGAGGCAGTCGCTTGGTCGGTGATGAAGTGGCTGCGCGAAAAGAAGAGAGTGCGAAAAGCAGCCGACCAAGCCAATGGCGTGCTGGATAAGCTGAGCCAGGCTATCAAAGAACAATGGACTGAAGGGCTAAGAGCTGCGTACGAAGCGCTCGCGGAGTCGAAGTCGAGTGGCTCAACGAGGGCGGCGGCGAAAGAGGCATCGCAAACGATCGATCCTAATGCAACTCTCGTCGCCAAGAAGATCAAAGAAGCTGATGAACAGGCTTACCGCGCCAGGATGAAGGCGGAGGAAACCTTTGACAAAGCGGAAAGGCAACTAAGCACTAGCCTCGCGCGGGAAGGATGTCGACAGGCGATCGACTCCTGGGACTTGTACGAAAAAGCAATCCACAAGGCCGCAATTCTGATTCACCCGAAGTGAGCGAACTCTTCATGCAGGAGAACCCGAAGACTCCTTAACTGACAGTGCCTCCCGCTCGCTGCCCTGACGAGCAGCCCGTCATTTACGCGTGATGGGAATCACACTCCAAAGTGAGGCGAGACCGTAAATCCAAGACAACTATTGACTGCAATGCGGGTGAAGGTTAGCTTTGCTTTGAATGCTGCAGTGCAGCAAATGGAGGCCATTCATGGCAACTCATTCGAAGGCGCACGATGACCACTCACGCTTGGCAATTCTGACCGAACTGGCCGTCGAGGGAACATCCAGTCTTGTGGAAGCACAGCGCACTCTTCTCGACATGGCACAACAGGAAACCGACATCATCCTTGGTGGAATCAAGGAACGGGTTGGCGACTTTGTACCAGCAGCCGCGGCCACAGATCTTGTACGGCGGAGCCTGGATACGCTAATCGCGATGCAGCAGGATCTGCTTACTACGACGAGCAAGCAAACCCTGCAGTGGCTGGAATCAGAACAAGGTGGAAAGACCAATCATGCAGCCCACTTGGTCGACTTTGCCCGCGAAGGAGTGGAAACCTTCAGTCGCACGCAGAAGAAATTTCTCGAGGCGGTTGCGCAAGAAACCGCGAGGATGACGAGCGGCAAAGCGGGGCACGACGGTAAGGGCCTAAAGAAGACCGAACTGGCTCATCTGGCGAGAGAAGCCGGAAATGCCCTTATCGAGGCCCAGAAGAGACTCCTCGACATCATGGGTCAGCAGATGAACGTTAACTTGGATGTAGCATCCCGAAGCTCGGACCTGCTCTCGACGGCGCGTCTGGTACCGATGGCCCGCCTTACCCGTGATGAGGTGAAAAACTTTTTCGATACGGAAACTTCGCTGATCGGGTCGTTCATCAAAGCACGGAAGCCGAAGGCCGTGGGCCGGACAAAGAAGACGAGACGCGCTACTCATCGGCAAAAGGCAGTTGCGGTCTAAGCGGGATCACCTCCAGTTCGCAGATCGGCACGGCGCATCGGTAGATCCTGCATTCAGGTAGTCGTGTGCTGTGAAGTCATCTTCGATACCAAAAGGTTCAGCATCGACTGCTCCCAATGCACCCACAAGCGGCTCGTGTAAAGGAAGGCACTGCACTCTAGCGCGAGCCAGTCCCGCGTTTTCAAAGGCGAACGGAATGCCGAGCGATTGGCGATCCAATGACGAACAACCTGCCGGGCGATACTGAAGCCCATTTCCGTATCGGGGCCCACGATGTCTCCCAGGATCCCTTCCAGCGTAAACATTACTTTCGACAACATGATCAGGGAGCCGGGAAACTTGACCCCTTTCAGTGCGATGCGCTCCAACAGTCGCATGGCGTCAGCCCCACTGGGCATACTGGTGGCGGGCATCTCCGCGAGAAACCGAGCCACGGCCTCGCGCACCATCCGGCCTCGGGGCGTGCCAACTCGGATGCGACGTTGACTGAGCTCTACGATTTCGTTGGACGTGCCCACGGGATCGCGCAAAGCGACCATGAGGAATAAGAGCGCGAGGTGGCGGCGTTGCTCGCGGTCCAGCCGTTCTCGTAGAGCCCAATCGAGGATGACGAGTTCGCCCTTGCGGTTGTTGTAAAGCAGGTTGCCGGCGTGAGGATCGCCGTGAAAGATCGCGTTTTCAGTTGCGGAAAACAGCGGCACGGCAACCAGCGCTTCCATGAGTTGATCCGCCACCTTGCGCCGAGCGAGGGCGGGTAAGCGGGCGGCTGCACTCGTCACCTTGATACCCTGCTCTTCGGTAAGCGCGGTAATCGTTGGCGTGCAGAGAGGCTGAATCAGGCGCGGTACGCGAACTCCCGGGAAGGAGCGATACAGATTTCCAGCTTCCAACAGAGTTTTTTGTTCACGTTCGAAATTGACTTCGTGCTTAAGCAGGCGGCGGACTTTTCGAAATGTATCGGGAATGAGCTGAGCCGAAAACCCGTAGGTGTGGTGCCGATCCCCGAAGTATTCCGCCAGTCCGTTGAGATAGTCCATATCCTCCGCGAAATAAACCGGAATGTGAGGTTTCAGGACCTTGAAGACGCCCCTCTGACGTTGGCCGGTATCTGGATTTCGCCATGTGAAGCGTATAACTGCGCTGACACTCGCCTCTTTGAGTATCGTACCCGCGATCTCTACATCGAACGTCTTGATCCGGGCACCCAACTCCTTCTGGATGACGGCGCGCATTTCTTCCGGCGCCACGTCACGAATTCCGTTTTCAAGCTTGGTGAGTGCTCTGCGCAAGGCAGGACCTAGGTGCTGGTTCCGTGCGATTACTTGGCCCAGTTTCTGCAGCCCCGGCACCTTCGCGATCAGGCGCAGCAGTCGGGATTCAGCAGGTGTGTTGGTGGGAAGCTCGATTTGCTCCAGCAGCTTCGGGGCGAGTCGTGCGGAGGAGAGATGCGCCACCACAAACATCATGGCGTCCCGAACTGGCGCGCGCCACTTCACGTAGGTTTCTGGAACTAACGCACCTACCGGAACGATTTCGTCAACGATCCATAGCGCCATCGTATTTCGCAGCGATTGGCCGAGCGGGCTTTGCAGTGCGGCCTCGACAGCGCTGATCTTCTCGGCAGTCGTGGCGTCCTTGGGCAAGAGGGCTGCGAGGGTACGCAACTGCCCGGGAGCGAGGCGCCGAAACCCTGCTGCGATAGCGGACACATCCAGCATAGAGATGCCCCGACCGCTACACTGTGCCTCTCGTCTGACGTCTGCGCAGTGACGGCCATCACGGGCTCGCGCGACCGTCTGTGAGATAGTCATTTCGTTGTCCGGAAAATAAATCGATGTCCACTCTGAACGAAGTGTTTTCGGCGTTGTCGGTCCGGCGGCGCTATGAAGTCTGGTTTCTTCGCATGGGGTTGGCGGATGGTAGCGGCGCATGGTGGTTCCGCTATTTGCTGATGAATCCCGGACGAGGGGGCTGCGTCGAAAATCCGCGAGGTATGCCAGTTCAGGTATGGGCGACATGGTTCCCAGCGGAAGGAGCGCCGCACAGCTTCATTCATGGCGTTCCGTTACAGGGTTTGGACATCAGCGATCGAGGGAAGTGTCCGTTTCACTTTCGGATCGGCGACAACGGAATCGAAGAGGAATCCTGCCGCGGCGCCCTGAAAACTGAAGGACACTCGATCTCGTGGAATCTGCGTTATCGCTCTACTTTTCGCGCGACATTGAGCAGCAAAGGCTGGATCGGTTTCTCGCGCACCCCGCATTCCGATGCAACGTTTTCGGGCCAGATCGAGTTCGATGGCAGAGTTCTTTCCGGCGACCCACTGGGATTCGGAGTACAAGGCCATAACTGCGGATACCGGCATCGCAATTTTTGGACTTGGACGCACGCCTATTTTCCCCGCACCGGTCAGCCTGCCAGCACCTTGGAGGCGCTGCGTTACGAGATGCCGTTCGGGTTAGTCTTCCGTAAAGCCGTGCTTTGGCACAATGGAGTGCAGCACGTGTTCCGCAATTTGCGGGACACCGACAGCAGGCTGGAACCCATGCAATGGAATTTTCATTGTGCTGCACGAAATGGAATGCAGCTGGAAGCGGCAATCGACGGGCGCGGTGCGAGCGTACATCGTCTCCCATATCTAAGAACCGACTGCTCGGGCAGTTTCGAAGTAGTGAATAACAGTCTTGCGTCGGCGTCACTTGTCATCCAGTCAGCGGGCAGACCGGTCGACAAACTGGAGACGAATAAAGGCGCGGTGCTGGAGATCGTGGGCTAGACTACTCGAGCGCTTGAGCTCGGGCCAGACGCTCTGCAACGACGGTATAGGCTGCTGGATTGAACGCCATTCCTATGTGAGTTCCCGGAACTTCCACGTCTTTCTCAGGATTACCGGTCATGCAATAGCGCCAGTCGACGATGCCGTCCTGTCGCGTATAGATCGCAGTTTCGAACGTAGAATCAGGAATCTTCCGGCGGAGCGAACCCAGAAAATTGCAGGTACACCGACCCGTGTAGCAATCGGGCAGTACTCCGCGGCCATGTTCCTCGATGATTCGAAGGCGAACAGCTTCCGCGGCATTAAGAACAGCTCGATTCGCAACGGTGCCTCGAACAGGCGCAGCGAGAGTGATAACCGAGGCAACATCATTTGGCCGCTCGCCCGCCACCGAACGGGCAATTACTCCGCCGAGGCTGTGACCGATAAGATGAATCTTGCGCCCCGTGTCGGCCAGAGCCTTTTCAATGGTCAGGTTCAAACGGCGCTGTATAAGAAGATTGGGGCAATCCGCATTGATGCCGATGCCGGAGAAGTAGGGCCGATACCCGATGCGCTGGAGCCAGGCATGAAGTTCCGTGAGATAAAGATCGGTGCCAAGAAAACCTGGGATGATGATGACGGCGGAGCCATTCCCGCGTGGAACACCCAACCCGTAATACACGGGAGTCGCGTGCAATAAAAGGATCTCGGCGCCGAGTAAAGCCTCGGTCCAAACGCTGGATGTATTGGCCAGTGGATAGGCTTGTTGAGTAGGCTTACGCTTCTTGGCTTTTGCAGGACGCGCTATTGACCTTTTCCGTTTAAGCTGCAAGATCGTCCTGGGTCCTGCTCAGTGCCCGCGTCACAGCGAGTAGAGAGCTAATGCTGCATTGCATTATAACGCCCAGTTCTTCGTAGTCCAAGCGGTCATTTCCGCAGCGGTGATAGCACTGATTCCGAGGGGCAAGATATTAGCGCTTCGCACCTGTACGCTTTCGTCGGTGTGCAGGTTTCTGCAACTGCGCCTCGAGTTCCGCCACTCGCTTCCGGAGGGACTCAACTTCCGGCTTCGTTTCAGATATTGGAGAAGCGGTCTCGGTCGTGCCTAACAACCGTTTCATCATGTCCACCGGCGATAAGATAGCGGACTGAACTTCGCTCAAACGATTCTGCACCGTATCTTGCAACTTCTGATAAGTGTCAAACGCGGACTTCAGATACCACATCAGAAATTCCTGCCGCACCTCATCGGAAGCCATGATCAATTGCCGCAGCAATTCGAGTGGTAACCCGGTGGGTTTATCCTTTGCGTCTTCCGTGATGATTTGTGTCAGCACGACGCGGGTCAGATCCTGACCAGACTTGGCGTCGACCACGCGGACTTCCCTGCCCGCACGGATGTGTGCAGCCAGATCGTCAAGATTCACGTAACGACTGCCGGCAGTGTCATAGAGGCGGCGGTTTCCATACTTCTTGATGAGGATCACCGAGGGTTTTGTGGTCTTTTGTGTCATGTTGCCACGCACAACTCACAATAATATCTTGACACAACTCCTTTGCACTCGTATATTTTAGCTGAATGCTGCAGTGCAGCAATGGAGGCATAATATGGCAGCAGCAACTAAGCATGAATCCGCCCATCCCCGCGAATCTTCGACGTTTGCCCTGCTTTCGGGTTGGGCGCAACAAGGGGCGCAAACCCTGTTTGCCACACAACGGATCATCCTCGATCTGGCTATGCGGCAGAATTCCAGTGTGATGCACGCGGTACGAGAGCAATTGTCAGATCCCCATCACTCTCCGACCGCCATTCTCAGCGAAATCGTACAAGATGGTATGGCGACCTTCCTGGAAGGACAGAAGGTCCTTCTCGAACTCGGCAAACAACAGAATGACATTCTATTGACAGGTGTCAAAGAACGGGTGGGAGACGACCCGCGACAGGTGGCCTTGATCGATCTGCTACGGCGCAGCGTCGAGACCCTCATCCTAATGCAGGAGGAGTATCTGAAGATCGCTGGCAAGCAAACTCACGCGTGGTTGGAGTCCGCAAAGGCAGGTAAGCCGTATCAGCCCGATCATGTGATGGACTTGGCCCGTGAGGGAATGGATAACTTTGTCAAAGCGCAGAAGAGGTTTCTCGACGTGATAGCCGAGGAAATCGCCAAAGCGACGCGCGACAAGTCGACCAGCGGCCCCGGAAAGAAGACGAAGCAAACAGAGCTGTCGGCTCTGGCGCGGCAAACCACGGAATCATTCCTCGAGGCGCAAAAACGATTGGTGGACGTCGCCGGACGGCAGATGAATGCCAGCGTTAAAACCGCAGGCAAGACACTGGAACTGCTGAAACCATTCCCCTTCCTGCCCGTAAGCGACCTCACCCGGGAGGCAGTGAAGAGCTATGTGGATACTCAGAAAGCCCTGATGGATGTGGTGGTAAAGCCGCCGAATGGCACGAAGCCCGTAGCGAGAGCACAGCATCGGAGGCCAGTAAAGAAGACGAGGGCGGCAGCCGCCTCCGCCTGAGGGTTCCAAGGCGATCGCTGCCTTGCTCCGTGCAATCCACGGAGTTCTCATCAAGTTGAATGCGTCTTCGGGTGAAACAACCGCTTTCGCCCGGAGGCGCCATTTTGGCTTGATCTCCACACGAATGCATCCTTGAGGGAGAGGAAATATGGCTACCGTTATCGCAACACCGGCTACCAAGATCCGCGGCGGCAGTTTTCTGATCGACAATCGGGTGCCAGAGGAAGTGTTCACTCCGGAAGACTTCACCGAACAGCACCTGCTAATCGCGCAAACTGCCGGAGAATTCGCGAACAAAGAGATTGAGCCCAATATCGAAAAGATGGAACGGAAGGAATTCGCTGTTACGCGGGAATTGTTGAAGAAGGCAGGTGACCTCGGGCTGAGTGGCGTAGACGTTCCTGAACAGTACGGCGGCATGCAAATGGATAAGGTAACGTCTGCCATCATCGCCGATCGAATCGCAAAACATGGCGGCTTCAGCACGACTTGGGGAGCGCACACCTGCATCGGCACGCTTCCCATCGTCTACTTCGGCACAGACGAGCAAAAGAAGAAGTACCTTCCCGGGCTGGCCAGCGGCCAGACGGTTGGCGCTTATGCGCTTTCTGAATCATCTTCCGGATCCGACGCGCTGAATTGCCGAACCCAAGCCAAGCTGTCCAGCGATGGAAAGTACTACCTTCTGAACGGCGAAAAAATGTGGATCACCAACGCTGGGTTCGCTGACCTATTTATTGTGTTCGCCAAGGTGAACGGCGAAAAATTTACCGCGTTCATCATTGAGCGCGGATTTCCCGGTTTTTCGGTAGGAGCGGAAGAACACAAAATGGGGATCCGTGGCTCGTCTACTTGCCCGCTCATTCTCAACGACTGTCAGGTTCCAATTGCGAATGTGTTGGGAGAGATCGGTAAAGGCCATCACATAGCCTTCAATGTTCTGAATGTAGGGCGATTCAAACTGGGCGCGGGTTGCGTTGGCTCGGCTCGCAACTGCATTGAGGGTGCCATCGCGTATGCCAAGCAGCGAAAGGCGTTCGGGAAGGTGATCGCTGACTTCGGCTTGATTCGCGAAAAGCTGGCCAACATGGCAGCCGGCATCTTCACCGGTGAATCCATGGCCTATCGCACGGTCGGCATGATGGATGCAGCCATCGAGCAACTTGGCCCTCAGCACGAAGACATGAGCCAGGTCCGCAAGGTCATCGATGAATACGCGGTCGAGTGTTCGATCCTCAAAGTGTGGGGGTCAGAATTCATCGACTTCGTTGTAGACGAAACAGTGCAGATCTACGGTGGATACGGCTTCGTGGAGGAGTATCCGGCCGAACGCAACTACCGGGATGTCCGGGTCAACCGCATCTTCGAAGGCACGAACGAAATCAACCGGCTGCTCATCACCGGGTTCTTGCTGAAGAGAGCCATGTCCGGGCAACTTCCATTAATGGCGGCGATCAAGCAACTCATGGACGAGGTGCTATCTGGAAGCAGCGATGAGATCCCAGAAGGACCTCTTGCCGATGAGCGGAAACTGGTGGCAACGGCCAAGAAGATTGGGCTGTTTGCTGCCGGGATTGCCACTCAGAAATACATGATGGCGATCCAGGATCAGCAAGAGATCATGGGTGCGATTGCCAACATGACGATCGAAACCTACGCGATGGAATCCGCCGTACTTCGCGCCCAGAAACTGGCGATGCGGAACGGCGAAGCAGCCTCCGCACTCGCGGTCGCCATGACGCGCGTCTACATAGCGGGAGCAATGGAAAAAATCGAGAGCGCGGCGAAGATGGTCATCGCCGCATGCGCCGATGGCGACATGCTGCGTTCGCAGTTGGCAATTCTGCGTCGGCTCTGCAAATACGAACCCTTCAACACGGTGGCCCTGCGACAGACGATTGCACAGAGAGTCATCGAAACCGGCAGGTACCAGGTCGCATAGTGCCGCATCGCACCAGCCGGAGCACGACGAATAGTGTTGTATGGCAGCGCGCAATCAGCAATTCGATTTTGATTTCGTCGTGATCGGATCCGGCTTTGGTGGCAGTGTTTCTGCCCTCCGGCTGGTGGAAAAAGGGTATCGAGTAGCTGTGCTCGAAATGGGGCGCCGATGGGCGCCCCTATCTTTTCCGCGTACCGGCCTGTCGATTCATCGCTGGTTCTGGCGTCCGAGACTCGGGCTCCGCGGCTTCTTCAATATGCGCTTCTTCCGTCATGCCACTATCTTCCACGGTTGTGCCGTCGGTGGCGGATCGATTACCTATGCGGGCACTCTTCTTTCTCCACCGGAGAAAGTCTGGGATGCAGGATCCTGGAATGGCCTGGCAGACTGGAAAACGCAGATGCCTCAGCATTATCAAACGGCGTCGCGCATGCTGGGCGTAAAACAAAATACGATTCTCGGACCCGCAGATCAGCTCCTGAAAAAAACAGGAGAAACTGCTGGTTCGGGACATACCTTCTACCGCACTCGTGTCGGCATCTTCCAGGCCCGCGAAGGAGAATCGCGGAACGAAACCTTTCCTGACCCATTTTTTGGAGGTGCCGGCCCTCCGCGAACCACGTGCACCGGTTGCGGAGGTTGCATGATGGGTTGCCGTTACGGTGCGAAGAACACTCTGGATCTTAACTACCTGTACCTTGCTGAGGAGCGCGGAGCCGCAGTTTTCCCGGAGACAAAGGTCGTAGACGTCAAGCCGTTGGCCGGCGCTAACAACGGTGATGCCGGGTACGAAGTGAGGAGTGTTTCGTCCACAGCGTACATTCGCCACGCGCCCCAGCGGTTTACTTGCCGTGGCGTAGTCTTCTCCGCGTCCTCCCTTGGCACGATGGAACTGCTGTTTCGCCTTAAGGATAACGGATCGTTGCCGGCTATCAGCGGGCATTTGGGAAAGCACGTTCGAACGAATTCCGAATCGATCATAGGGGCGCGCGTGCCGGATTGTGCTGAGGACTTGTCCCAGGGCATTGCCATTGGCTCGGGAATCTACATCGACGAACACACGCACATTGAAGCAGTGCGTTATCCCAACCGAGCCGACACCATGGGCCTTCTCACCACCTTCCTGACGGATGGCCGCCCAGGGACCGACACGCATCGGGCTGTGGCTTAGAAATGGCATCGGATCTCTGTTGCGACACCCGATTCGAACTCTGCGCCTGATTCGGCCGTGGGGATGGGCGCGGGAGGCTACAATCCTGCTCTGCATGCAAGCACTCGAGGGACACATCGAGATGCGATGGCAACGAACATGGTTTTGGCCCTTCAGCAAGATGCTGGTCAGCCGCGGCGACAAGGTTCCAACCTACATTCCTAAAGCCAATGAGTTCGCGCGGAAATTCGCACACCTCGCCGGGGGCACTGCCATGAGCATGCTTCCTGAGATCCTATTCGACATTCCGGGCACTGCACACTGTATCGGAGGATGCGTCATCGCTGATTCGCCTGAGCGCGGCGTAGTGGACGATCACCACCGAGTCTTTGGCTACCACAACATGTACATTTGCGACGGATCAGTGGTAGCGACGAATCTCGGTGTCAATCCAAGCCTGACCATCACCGCATTAGCTGAGCGCGCAATGAGTTTCATCCCGCCGGCGGAAGACACCGCTTGGAACGACACAGCGCGAGCCGCGTAAAATACCGCCGCCCGCAAGAGTCACTCCTTCGAAGGTTTTCTGCGTCCGACCCGGCTGAGGATGCGCCGAACCTTTTTGGGCGAAACGGAAAGGCGAGTGGCGACGCGCGAAATCTTGCGACCCTCCCTCTCCCAAACTTTGGGAATAATCAGCTCGGCGAATTCCTCCGTGATTTGGTGAAATGTCTTGTCTCCCACCGAGCCCTGTGACCAAGCGCGCAGCGTGGGGTTTACTCTGCCGCTCCGCAGAACGCGCGCCTTCAGTGTCTGTAGATCGTCCCATGCACCCTCGGCATGGACGCCATGCGAAAGAGCGAGAGCCTGATCATAAGAAAGTCGCGCTGACTCTGGATCATCGAGGAAGCGATTGCAATACGTTAGTCCTTGCCAAATGTAAGCGTAAGCGAGCAAGCGTCGATTCTGCGTCTGCTTCGCCAGTTCGATCGCTTCCTGGGCGTAGTCCTGAGCAAGTCGAGCGTGACTGCCAGGTTCGGTACTTTCTCCGATGCCTTCTTCGACGCGAGCATTTTCAACCATGCATCGCAACAGCCTCGTCCGGGCCATGAGGATGTGGTCGCGCCTTGCCTCGGCGAGATGAAACGCCGTCTCCGCTTCTCTCTCCGCATCTTCCAGATCGCCGTTGTCTAAATGGAGATATCCGTAGTTCAAGTGCACACTGCCCAATCCATGGTGATTTCCATACTGTGCATAGATCGTCGCCGCCTCACCCAGTTCAGACAAGGCCTCCTGCCGGAGTTGCTCAAACCGACCGCGATACGAATGCTTAACTTTGCCGTTGCTGGCAGTGCCGCGCGTCGCAGCCCTTCTCCTCCGGGCTGCGTCAGCATCGATTTTGCGCCGCAACTGCAGAGCAATGAGCCGCTTGACGTAGGCCATATTGTTAAGGGAGCGCGCGACGTTGCGATGCCGCGAATCGAGTTTCCGGTAGAACGTGATGGCCGTCGTGAATCGTTCGATGGCGTGCTGATAACGCCCCTGCCGACGTGCGATCCGCCCAAATGAAGAGTGAATGTTGCCTAATGTAACGTAGTCATCCGTCTTGCTTAAAATTGCTTCCGCGGTCTGTAGAATTTCGACGGCCTGTGTCGCGTTGCCTTTTTGAAAAAGAAGCCAGCTCTCGAGCACTCGCATAACGGCGGCCATCGGCGAGTGGCCGAGTTTCAGAGCCAGATCTCTTCCCTTCACCGCAAACTTCAGGGCTTGATCGTATTCGCCCTTCATGCGCAGACAGCGGCTTTTCCAGAAGTTGGCGATGGATATTAGTTCCTGATCATCTGTTTCCTGTTCGAGACTCAGGACAAGTTCAAAGTGGCGAATGGCCTCATCCGTGGATTCCTCAGCCATCGCCACCATGCCTTCTGCCATCCGCAGATGTAGATAGTCGAGTAGGGGCAGGCGCGCACGCGCGAACCGAGAGAATTTTTTGACAACTTCCTTGACCAGCGCTGGGCGCTGAAATCCGACGTCCACCCATTGCGCCAGATATCCCGCAAAAAGTGCAGCGTTCTTGTTTTCTGGATCGAAGCTGGTTAGGAGATGGCGGTGCTGTTCGAGTCGAGTAAAGCCTCGACCCACGCGCCGACAAACCATGTCTTCCTTCAGTTGCGCGAGAAACTCATCGGAGATCTCGGCGGATTGGCGAGTCATCTTTCCGCGCAGACGCTTCGTCTGTCCTAATCAATGTAATCATAAGCCTCGAGAGTCAAGAATTCCGCGAAATCCGCACTAGTCACCATCCGCTCGAAAATCTCTGCCGCGGCAGCCGCGCGGCCGCCTTTCATCTTGGTCCTCTGCTCGGAAATCATGTGACGAACCATCTCTCGTGTAACTTGGCGGCCGTCGCTCAGTTGGGCACCGTGTTTCACCCACTGCCACACCTGGGAGCGGCAGATTTCCGCTGTGGCCGCATCTTCCATCAAGTTGTAGATGGGAACACATCCGGAACCGCGCAGCCACGATTCGAGATACTGCAGTCCAACGTCGATATTCCAGCACAGGCCTTCCTCGGTGATCTTACCTTCCGTGACGGCCAGCAGATCTTTTGCTTCGACCCGCACATTGTCACGCACGCCACTGATTTGGTTCGGTGTTTTCATAAGTGCGTCGAACACCTCTTTGGCAATCGGCACCAATCCTGGATGTGCCACCCAGGTACCGTCGTGCCCGGCAGTCACTTCCCGAAGCTTGTCCTGGCGTACCTTCTCCAGCGCTTTCTCGTTCGCCGTTGCGTCGTTCTTAATAGGAATCTGCGCGGCCATTCCACCTATCGCATGAATCCCACGACGATGGCAGGTTTGAATCAGCAACTCGACATACGATTTCAAGAAATGCTTGTCCATGGTCACGATAGACCTGTCCGGCAAAACGAAATCCGGGCGGTTCCGAAATTTCTTGATGAAGCTGAAGATGTAGTCCCAACGGCCGCAGTTCAGCCCCGACGAGTGTTCCCGCAGTTCGTACAGGATCTCGTCCATCTCAAAGGCCGCCAGTATTGTCTCGATCAGCACGGTGGCACGGATGGTTCCTTGCGGAATGCCGAGTTCATCCTGGGCTAAGCAGAAAACATCGTTCCACAATCGGGCTTCCAGATGGCTCTCCATCTTGGGCAGATAGAAATAAGGTCCGGTTCCTCTACCCATCAACCACTTCGCATTGTGAAAGAAATAAAGACCGAAGTCGAAAAGAGATGCAGAGATTGGCTGTCCATCCACAAGGAAATGTCTCTCCACCAAATGCCAGCCGCGAGGACGGACCAACAACGTTGCTACGCGAGGATTGAGTTCGTAATGCTTTCCTTCAGGACTAACGTAGCTGATCGTCCCCCGGATTGCATCGCGAAGATTGCCTTGTCCCTCGAGATTGTTCATCCAGGTCGGCGAATTCGAGTCTTCAAAATCCGCCATAAAGACGCTGGCGCCGGAGTTCAGCGCGTTGATGATCATCTTGCGATCCACCGGACCGGTAATCTCTACGCGCCGGTCAAGCAAATCTTGGGGGATGCGCGCTACCGTCCATTCTGATTCGCGAATGTGTGCCGTCTCAGGGAGGAAGTCGGGCAACGCGCCGGCGTCGATCTGCGCTTGCCGAATCCGCCGGCGCTCCAGAATTTCGAGTCTGGGTGGTCCGAACTCGCGGGCGAGCTTGGTCAGGAAGCTACGCGCCTCTGAGGTGAGTATTTGAGTTTCAACGTCATTGTGGGTCGCGATGGTAGCCATGTCAGTAATGGTATCGCCTTGTGCCGATCAATACCCGCCTGCTAGGTCAAAACGGGCGACCCGACCAAAACGGACAATCGGGTTTGTAGCATTGCGCCTGAATCACGTCTACTGCAAATGACGGTAGATACGATCGAGGAGAAATCAGCTATGCGCACAGAGAACACAACAGAGCAGCAGTGGAACACGGACCCGCGTTGGAAAGGCATCACTCGTCCATACAGAGTTCAGGACGTCACCAGACTACGGGGATCGATACAGGTCGAATACACGCTGGCTCGTCTCGGCGCTGAGCGGCTATGGTGGCTGCTGCATAACGAATCGTACGTGCCGGCCCTCGGTGCGCTCACCGGCAACCAGGCGGTGCAGCAGGTCCAGGCGGGTCTGAAGGCTATCTACCTCAGCGGATGGCAAGTCGCGGCGGATGCTAACGACGCCGGCCAGATGTATCCGGATCAGAGCTTGTACCCTGCGGACAGCGTTCCCAACGTGGCTCGCCGCATCAACAACGCTCTGATGCGTGCTGACCAGGTCCACCACCTTGACGGAAAAAACGGCACCTACTGGATGGCTCCAATCGTGGCCGATGCAGAAGCCGGATTCGGTGGCACTTTGAATGCCTTCGAATTGATGAAGGCGATGATCGAGAGCGGCGCGGCCTGTGTACATTTTGAGGATCAGCTTTCCTCCGCAAAGAAATGTGGACACTTGGGCGGAAAAGTCCTGGTGCCAACCTCGGAGGCGATTCAGAAATTAGTGGCCGCTCGTCTGGCAGCCGACGTCCTGGGCGTCCCGACGCTAATCATGGCGCGGACCGATGCTGATAGTGCTCACCTGCTGACCAGCGACATCGATCCCCGCGACCATGAATTCATCACGGGAGAACGCACCCCGGAGGGATTTTTCCGCATCCGCGGAGGTCTCGACTCTGCCATTGCGCGCGGCCTTTCCTACGCGCCCTACGCCGACCTGATCTGGTGCGAAACTTCGCATCCCGACGTGGAGGAGGCGCGCCGATTTGCAGAGGCGATCCACGCAAAGTATCCGGGAAAACTGTTGGCGTACAACTGTTCGCCCTCATTCAACTGGAAGAAGAATTTGGACGACCGCACAATCGCCACCTTCCAGCACGAACTTGGGAAGATGGGATACAAGTTCCAGTTCGTCACACTGGCAGGCTTCCACGCGCTGAATCTCAGCATGTTCGAACTGGCACGTGGCTACAGAGACAGTGGCATGACTGCGTACTCGCGTTTGCAGGAAAAAGAGTTCGCCCGTGAAGCGCAATATGGATACCAGGCCGTCAAGCACCAGCGCTTTGTGGGGACTGGGTATTTCGATGCACTCACGCAGGTGATCGCCGCCGGTACAGCATCGACCACCGCACTTGAGGGGTCGACCGAACAAGAACAGTTCTCGGGAATCAAGCTGCAAGTACACCCGAAACACGGACCAGATGCGGCCTGCCAGCCGATCTTGGGGGAATGTCCTTCTCTAGTCTCGACCGGAAGGCCGATGGAAGAGTCCCTCTTGCCTTCGGGAGACTAAGACTACACGCAGACCAACACAGTTTCTCTCACGGCGCCCCGGATCTGAAATTATTTCAGAGACGGGGCGTATTTTTTCTTCCACGTATTGCTCGGCCTACCAATCCTGACAACAACCGTTCTCAGCGAAAACGAACGATCCTGTCGTGGAGCCGCGAACGGGCCGGTGAGACCTTGTGACGCCCATCACACCGAGACGTGATAGGTGATGCTGACCGAGCCTCGTTTGCAGTTCTAATTTGGAACGAGGTTGAATCCCGTGCCCGCCGGAATCCTGTCAGCTAATACCTTCGATGTCTTTAGGGCTCGCTCGCACGAATCCCAGGATGTTTCTGTTTACGCGGCCATCGAGAGATTGATGGAAGCGGGAATGGCCGTTGGACTCGACGGAGACGCTCTCGTCCGTATGCTTGATCGAGGAATGAACTTCGAAGAATTGCTTGAGCTGATCCAATCGAAGATGGAATGTTTGCAGAAGGCAGCGTAAACGGGCGTCGGAGCATATCGAGCAGCGATCTGTGGAGGACCTTATGAATCTCATGGAGTGGTCAAAGTCCAGCGTGGACTACGCCCGGAAGCTCGTGGATTCCGCAGTCGAAGGAGCGCGCGATGGGGAAAACGAATTCCTCAAGGAAGAGCTTTTGATTCCTCATATTCGCGGTTCCGCACGGCACGCTGTGGCCCCTGTAGTCGTTGGCGCGCTAATAGGCGCCGTGGGTGGATATTTGTGCTGTGGACGACGCTCCACGAGCAGGGCGGTTGCTGGTGGTTTACTCGGTGGAGTAATCAGTTTCAGCACGAGCGTGATGTGGGACAACAGGCAACTTGCCGCCAGCGTTGGTTCCGGCGCGTGGAAGAACATCAGCAAAACCCGCGACGAACACTGGTTCGAGAAGAATCCCATCGACTATGCGTAGGAGAGCGCCCGTAGTGTGAGTTCTAGATGCCCCCGCAAGCGGCTGCCTGCCGCGACACGAAGGTGCAAGGGAGGCAAGCAATGATCGCTAGCGACGCAGTGAAGGAGCGGGTCCAGATCCCTCTGGCTACTGAGGTTCTCGATACGGAAAGAATTGCGTACCTGGAAGGGCTGGTCAGCCAAGCCAAGACTGCCGCTGCCGTCTTCACTCAATTCACTCAGGAGGATGTGGATCGCATTGTAAAGGCGATGGTCCTGACTGGGCTGGAACACGCCCAGCATCTCGCCCGCCTGGCAGTTGAGGAGACGAGACTTGGCGTGATGGAAGACAAGGTCATCAAGAATATGGTGGCCTGCGAGTTCGTTTACGACTACGTCAAGGATAAGCGAACGGTCGGCGTGATTCGCGAGATTCCCGAGCGCAACTTGATAGAGATGGCCGAACCGATTGGCGTCTTGTTCTCGCTCACACCGATTACCAATCCCACATCTACGGTGTTGTTCAAGTGCATCATGGCCATTAAGACTCGGAATGCAGTCATCTTCAGTCCGCACCCGAAGGCTTGGAAATGTTGCGCAGAAGCCGTAAGGATAATGTACGAAACCGCGGTGAAGCATGGCGCACCGGAAGGTGTTTTCACATGCATGGAATCACCCACTTTGCCTGACAACGGTTTTTTGATGCGTCACAAGGATGTGGGCTTAATCGACGCCACGGGCGGTCCAGGCATGGTCAAAGCTGCCTACAGCTCAGGCAAGCCCGCGTTGGGTGTAGGACCGGGTAACACGCCAGTCTATCTGGAAAAAACCGCCGACCTGAATACAGCAGTTGTCGACATCATTGTCTCAAAGACTTTCGATAACGGAACGATTTGTGCCTCCGAGCAGACGATCGTAATCGACGACGAGATTTATGACGCTGTGCTGAAGAAATTTGCTGAACTCGGCGCGCATATCTGCAATGAAAAAGAGACCAGGATGCTGGAGCGTACGGTCATTGATCCGGAAACCGGATTCATGCAACCTCTGGCCGTCGGCCAGAAAGCAACGGAGATAGCTCGCTTCGTTGGTCTCTCCGTGAAACCGAACACAAAACTGCTGATAGCGCCCATTCAAGGTGTGGGCCGCGAACATCCGTTGTCAGTGGAAAAGCTGTTTCCGGTGCTTTCTGTATATCGCGCAAAAACGGTCACTGAGGCGCTCAAGGTATGCGTGGACGTAAACCATGCCGGAGGCCTCGGACACACGGCCGTTGTGTTCTCGCGCAATGACGAAGTCATCCGAAAGTTCGGAGAGGTGATCAACGCTGGACGGATCATTGTGAATTCGCCGGGATCTATCGGAGCCCTGGGCGCTGTTTACAACGACTTGGTGCCGACCTTTTCGTTCGGATGCGGGACCGGCGGTGGCAATAGTACGACCGACAACGTGAACATCTTTCACTACCTCAACATCAAACGCCTGGCCCGGAGGACTCAAAACCATATGTGGTTCCGAGTTCCCAATCAGATTTACTTCAACATGAATGCGGTGGAAAATCTGCGTCAATTCTCATCGCGCTGCACCATCGTCGTAACTAATGCGCCCCTTGAGCAGATGGGGCACGTGGATATTGTCCGGCGCCACATTAGCCCCAAGACCCACGTTCATGTGCTGGTGATTCCGGATGCGGAACCAGAGGTAAAGGTCATCACACTGGGCGTCGATGCGCTCAATTTCTACAAAGCCGACCAAATCATCGCGTTGGGCGGTGGGTCCGTGATTGACGCAGCGAAGATCATGAAGCTGAAGTACGAATCGCCGGAAGCGGACTTGGAATATCTGGCAGCCCCCTTTCTCGATCTGCGCAAGCGCGTAGTCCAGTATCCAACCGAAAAGGTCAATCGGGCGCGGTTAGTTGCCATCTCTACGACCAGCGGGACGGGCAGTGAAGTCACTCCCTTTGCCGTTCTCATCGACAAGGAGCGTGGTCGAAAGGTGACGTTGGCCGATTACTCGCTGACTCCCGAGGTCGCCATCGTCGATCCTCAGTTTGTCATGTCCATGCCCAAAGGTCTGACCGCAGATACTGGCATCGACTGCCTGACTCACGCGCTGGAGGCTGGCGTTTCGAACTACGCTTCTCCGTACACGGATTCGAATGCTTTTCAAGCGATTCGGCTGGTGTTCAAGTACTTGCCGATTGCGTACGAGCATCCGCACGATGAAGAGGCGCGCTGCATGATGCACAACGCTGCTTGCATCGCGGCGATGGCATTTTCTAACGCGTCGGTGGGCGTGAATCACGCACTGGCCCATGCTTTTGGCGCGCGCTTCGGCGTGGCCCATGGCCGCGCCAACGCTCTCATGCTGCCGCATGTCATGGCGTTTAACGCCTCAGTTCCCACAAAGTTTATGCCATCGCCTTACACAAAGGGATACGTAGCGCACAAAAAATACGCCACGGTGGCGGACTTGCTGGGTCTAGGCGGTCATACAACAGAAGAAAAAGTGAAGAACCTGATCGCCGCGACTGAAAAGTTGCTCGATCAACTGGGGTTCCCGCGGTCGATCGCCGAGTTGGGGATCTCGAAGGAGCATTTTGAGAAAGCACTTCCCGAACTAGTGGAGGTTGCTTTTGATGATCCGTCCTGGCGGTCCAACCCTCGTATGCCATTGATGAGCGAGATGGTCGAACTGTTCTGGAAGGCCTATGAGGGGCGAGGTGCAGCCGAAATGGCTGGCTCGTCTCAGCACCAAACGGTTTAGTCGATGGCGGTGCCCTATGGGAATGATCGCGGTGTTTTGGAACATTGATGGCTGTCGAGTAACTCCCTCCCTGCAAGAAGCTGGGGAGAAACTGGACGGGGCAGAAGGCGAGGCTGTGCTTGATTTCTCGTCGGTGCTCCGGATCGATGCAAGCGCGTTGCATGCCCTGGATGAACTGGCACGAGTCGCCGACGAAAAGGCCGTCAAGATCGTCCTGCGCGGTGTGAACGTTGACGTTTATAAGGTGCTCAAGTTGGTCAAGCTGACGCAGCGGTTTTCTTTCATGAACTGAGATGTTGCCCTCGCAGTGCAACTGAATTGGAGAACGGTGTATGCAGAACCAACACCAGAGTGACCGCCTTTCCTGGGGCGACACGGTTTTCCTGCATCTGGAACGAGAAGGAATGCCGCTCAATGTGGCCAGCATCTGCGTGTTCGAGGGCGAGATTCCATTTGAACATTGCGCGAGGTTTATCGAATCGAAGCTTCCCCTTCTTCCCCGCTATTTCAAACGCGTCGTGCCCGCACCCTTCGGTCTCGGCCTGCCCAGTTGGGAATACGACACCGACTTTGATCTCCAGCGCCATGTGCGTGAAGTGACGCTCAAGCATGGTACCGATATTGAGTTGCGGGCCTTGGGCGCGAAACTCTTCGGCACCTTGATGGACCGCCGTCACCCATTGTGGGACATGACCTTGGTCCGCGGGCTGAAGGGAAATCGCACGGCGCTTATCCTCCGCTTGCATCACTGTCTGGCTGATGGCATTGCGGGAGTAGGTATCCTCAGTGCACTCCTGGATGCGAACCCGGAAGTACCACCGCTGCCCACGGGAAATAAAAAAGCCAAGTTCCACATCCCTCGGCCGCGCGACCCACTGACTTCACTCACGTCCGAGTTTGTGGATTCGTATTCTGATTTCGTCAAAAGGATTCTCTCCGCCATGACCGATCTCGTCAGCATGGCGGAGCGTGCCGCCGCGAATGGCGGGCCTGTCGCCGGAGAGGATTTTGCAAAACTATTTCCTGAAATCACAGCGTTTACAGAGCGACTCCGCTTCAATGTCATCTATCGAGGGCCGCAGAAGTTCGCCTGCACTGAGATTCCTCTGGCGGACGTCAAAGTTATCCGTGAGAAATGCGATTCCAGCGTCAACGATGTCATCCTTTCCCTGGTTACTGGAACGATTCGCCGCTACTGTGAATTGCATGGTGACCGTGTGAAGGGAAAGCTGTTGCGGATCATGGTGCCGGTTAATCTGCGCGGCAACGGCGCCGCTACGGAGCTAGGCAACCGCATCTCACTGGTTCCCGTCACCATCCCGCTGGATATCCGGCAGCCCAAGAAGTTGCTCTCGGCGGTACATCAGCGAACGGAGTTTCTGAAACACATGCACGCTGCCGAGTTGGTCAGCTTGGCGGGAGGCTTGATCGGGATGTTTCCGACCTCCATGCAGGGACTGGCTGGACCGATTGCGAGCCAGTTGCCCATTACACCTTTCAACCTCGTATGCACGAATGTGCCGGGGCCGCAATTCCCGCTTTACCTGCTGGGCCACAAGATGCTGCATTGCTATCCCTATGTTCCTGTCGGGGGCGAGATGGCCGTCAACTGCGCCATCCTGAGCTATAACGGCACCGTGTACTTTGGCTTCAGCGGCGATGTGCATGCTGCGCCCGATCTGAGGCAACTGGAGAAATTGCTTAAAGCGACCTTCACGGAATTGCGGGCTGCAGTTGGGCTTAGGCCGCCGGAAAGAAAGAAAACAGTCCGTAGGAAGCGGCAATCCGTGTCGGCGGCGGCCGCTATCGAAAAAACCATGCGCGAGGCAGCTCAAACTGTCCCCGGGATATCTCCACTCGACTCAAAGCGAGTACCAGAATCCGCAACGGTGATGAAACCGGAGCACGCGCTGCCACAACTCGTCGTCGCCTAAGAGACATAAGGTCGGGGTGTAGACCGTGGTAGATATCTATTCACCCTCACGAATCTCAGACTGGCCGATCTTCAGTTCGCCGTCGATGGTGGATCAATCCGGCCGGACAGTGGACTCTTCTCCACAAGCTTCGTTCGAGCAGTATTCGAATTCATTTTTCTGCATTTCCGGTTCGATCTTTGTTTATTGCCGCAACCGGCCCCAAGGAGGGGCGGACAATGACTTTGATACGACGTTGGCTATTTTGCAGTCTAGTGATTCTAATTTGCCTGCCGGCATTGGCGCAGCAGCCTGACATCAACCGCTACACCTTGTTTACTGGGTTTGACTACATGATCAGCCCGGCCCGCAACCTGGCTCAGCGCGGATTCGAAACCGATTTCGGTATCACCGCGAAACCGTGGCTTGGTCTGGGCGCAGACTTCGGAATTCTGGGAGATGGCATCATAAGCGGAGCCGGAACCATCAGCGGCGGCGAAACGGTCTATGCGCCGTTGCTACAACAGGTACCGGCGCCGTTTGGTCCCATCGACCCGAACTCCATCCACGTCGCTTTCAAATCCCAAACGTACACCTTTGCCGCCGGCCCGCAGTTTTATCTGCGCAAGTGGGAGAGGGTCACGTTTTTTGCTCGCCCCGGCTTTGGCGGGATTCACGAGAGGGCAGATATCGCATTCCCGCCGACTCTGGCGCAGCTATTCCCTTTACTTGGAGTTCCGGTGCCTGCCAGACATCAGACCGATACGAAGTTGTTCTTCGGCCTGGGCGGGGGCTTCGACCTCAATGTATCTCGCGGCGTTGGCGTTCGGTTCGCGGCGGACTGGGTGAATACGCACCTGTTCACCAGCTTGCTAACGCCACGGCAGAACTACATTCGTTTCTCCTTTGGCCCGACTTTTCGATGGGGCCATTTGAAAGGCGACTAC
Source organism: uncultured Acidobacteriota bacterium (assembly GCA_963801895.1). GTDB lineage: Bacteria > Acidobacteriota > Terriglobia > Terriglobales > Acidobacteriaceae > Sulfotelmatobacter. The sequence goes on from CAWDGM010000001.1 coordinate 1,470,024, forward strand.
GACGCATATCGGTGAACGAAAATTCCGCTTCGGTTGGTTCGCCAACATAACGTCTTTCGCGGAATCAGGAGGATTCCCTCCCATGAAACCTCAGACGCTTAACGATATCTTCCTTGCCATCGCTGAACGCGGGAACGAGCCGGTGATGTCGGTTCGATGCGAACTCGGATGGACGCCCCTCAATTCGCGGGAGTTTTACCGAGACGTTGTTGGCATGGCCCGGGCGCTGAACCAGTGGAATCTGAACAAAGGAGATCGGGTAGCGATCCTCAGTGAAAATCGCCCCGAATGGGCTATCTCAGACTTCGCAACTTTGCTGTTAGGAGGCGTGGTTGTACCAATCTACTCGACGCTAACCGCCCAGCAAACATCCCACATCCTCACCGATTCCGGAGCCAGAGTCGTGATCGTCTCTACGGCGAAGCAACTGGAGAAGGTCCTTTCCGTCAATGACCAAACTGCGGTAGAGAAGATCATAATAATGGACCCGATCGAGACCACCTCTGCTGTGGATATGCAGCGTCTCAAGCAAAAAAGCCCTGCCGGACGGGATCTCGAATTGGAAGCTCGAGCCCGTACGGTCACGGCGGACGACCTGGCGTCGATCATCTATACGTCCGGAACCACCGGGACTTCCAAGGGCGTGCAATTGACGCATGGCAATTTGACATCGAACGTCCTGAACTCGCTGAACGATTTTGACCTTCATCCCGGTCATATCAGCATTTCCTTCTTGCCGCTATCCCACGTGACGGCGCGCCACGCCGATATCGCGCTTCTCTATCGTGGCGTTACATTGGCCTACTGTCCTTCGATCGAGCAGCTACCTCAATATCTTATGGAAGTGCGGCCGACAATATTCGTTGCTGTGCCGCGCGTTTACGAGAAGATTTTCAATCAGGTAGAACGGAAGACTCAGGGATTTGCGAAGCAAAAAATCTATCGCTGGGCTCTTTCCGTGGGCCGTACCCACCGACCGAAGATACTGGCTGGCAAAAAGCCGCAGTCGCCTAGTTGGAAGATGGCGAGCAAGCTGGTTTATTCCAAAGTTCGCGCTCAATTGGGCGGCCAGGTAGAAATATTCGTGTCCGGGGGGGCGCCGCTCGGAAAAGAACTGGCTGCGTGGTATGCAAGCATCGGGATTCGCATTCACGAAGGCTACGGCCTGACTGAAACCTCTCCAGTAATCGCCATCAACACCCCGCGCGCTCACAAGATGGGCACGGTCGGACGTCCTTTGAACAACGTCGAGGTCAAGATAGCGGACGACGCGGAGATTTTGGTACGGGGTCCTTCTGTTTTCACCGCCTATTGGAATCGGCCTGAAGACACGAGAAATGCATTTGTGAATGGCTGGTTCAAAACTGGGGACATCGGGAACCTGGATGAGGACGGTTTTCTCGCGGTCACCGATCGTAAGAAAGATCTGCTCAAAACATCGGGTGGAAAGTTCATCGCGCCGCAGCCAGTCGAGAACTCCCTGAAGGTCAACGCTCTGATCGGAACTGCCGTGGTCCTGGGAGACCGAAGGAAATTCGCTTCGGTGATTATCTCGCCCCATTTTCCTCTTCTCGAGGAATGGGCGCGAGCCAACAACGTAACCTTCTCTTCCAGAGAGGATCTGGTTAGCAATCCAAAAGTTAAGGCGCTGTACGAGGGTATCGTAAGCCAGGTGAACCACGGCCTAGCTCGCTACGAAACATTGAAGAAGGTGCTGCTGGTACCGGACGAATTCAGCCCCAACGACGGTTCACTTACCCCGACCTTGAAGCTCCGTCGCAAAACTATTGAGGAACGTTATCGCAAACAGATCGACGAACTATACGAAAACGCAGAGGTCTCCAGCTTGGCCTAGCGGTATTCCTTGGTCCGCGCGGAGACAACCGATCGCACGATGCGATCTTCGGCTCGCCACCAACCATGAAAGGTGGGAGCACCTCTGAAAGAAACCTGCAGTGGACGCCAGCCATCAACATCTGGTGACAGGAGACGAACAGGGCGCCAGCACTCCTGATCTTCCGGCGGCAAAGCGTCGAGAAGCTGAACCTCCATACACGTAGTCTCAAGTCGAAGTCCTTCATGGAGCGCCTTGAGGGAACTCTCCTTTGCACTCCAGAGCGCCGTCGAGAGCAATGGGCGCTGCTGATGAGGCGCTGTCTCAACCAGTCTCTGCTCGTAAGCGGTGAAATAGTCGGTGACGAAGGCATCACTGCGCGGTTCGATTACCTCCAGATCGCAACCAAGACCGACTTCATAGGGTGCGACCGTGCATAGCGCGTTGCCGCCACTGTGGCTGAGCGAAATTGTTACAGTCCCGGTCTCTTTGAAAAGAAAAACCTCGGGTGCGCCAGAAGCAGCGGCCAATATTTCAATGTTCGCCAACGAATGAACATCATCAGGAAGGTTCAGGCAGGCAGCCACTGCACGCTTTGCCGTCCACCGACCGAGGCACCAGTCGGAGCGCCGCTTGAGAAAACGTAAACTGGCAAGGCAAAGGATTTCTTCCGCACTGAGCCATTGGTTCTCAGTGGGCATATCTCCTTCGCTCTGTTCGAGCCAATAGACATCCATTGGGCGATCCATTCGGAGCAAATCGCGTACACCGTCTTTGAAAGCGTCCGCTAGCGCCAGCACACTTCGCTGAGAACTAGGCCGCTTCGACTAGCTCCATTCCCGTCTTTCGTGCAGCTTCCTCGCCTTTGATGCCACGCTCGACTGCGCGAATTAGATAAGGGCGAAGATCCGCTGGCGGGATGATGTAATTCAGGGCTCCAACGCTGAGCGCACGGTGGACACTATGCACGCGGTCAAACTCGCTAGCCATTTCGCCCAGTTTCTCGGAATACACAATCTTGTACAGCTCGTTCCACTGCGCGCGCAACTTCCCTTTCTGTGCGCCGTCAGCCTGAAGCATAGCCTGGTTTAGAGCCTGGAGACGCTCATCTTTGCGTGTCCTGGTCTCAACCTCGCCTGCGAAAACAACCGCGGCCGCGGGGGCGCCACCAATCACTGAAGCGTACGTCCCTTCCAATGCCGCGACCTCAAGTTGCTCGTTCAACGCTCGCGAAAACACTACGTACGCACCTCCGTGATAGCGCGAGATCACGCAGAACACCATGGGCCCTTTGAAATTCACAACTGCTCTTCCGATTTCTGCACCGTACTCCAATTGCAGCCGGCGCATCGATTCAGGCGAGCCGTCGAAGCCGGATAGATTGGCGAGGACCACGACGGGGCGATTGTTGCTCGCGGCATTGATGGCTCGCGCCACTTTCTTGGAAGATTGCGGGAAGAGCGTTCCGGCGGACCATTGGTCGGGTCCATCCGCCGGGACAAACCCCATGCGGGTCAGGGAGCGCGATTCGATACCGATCAGGCATACCGGATAGCCGCCCAGGTGGGCATCCCAGACAACCGCCGTTTCCGCGGCCCGCATGCCAGCCCAGCGCTCGAGTGGCGCATGGTCCTGGTCAACGGCCGCCATCATGACTCTCCGGATGTCGAAAGGTTTCTTTCGGCCAGGATTCGTCTCGTCTGACAAGATCTCTCCGACCGAAGCAAATCCTTCTTCACCATTCTCGTTGTGAGGATAGCTCTGCACATCGCGGTTAATGGCGTCGGTTGTTTCCGCTCTCCGCGGGAAACGTTCTCCTGGGAAGACGTATGCGTGTTCGTAATGGCGGAAAAGAATGTGACAGGCCTCGTTGATGTCGCGCGCCCAATACTGCGCCTGGCCGTTGACACCCATGATCCGGTCGTAGCCGCCGATGCCTTGATTGTCTTCGGCCGAGATACCACCGGAATAGTCCAAAGCTCGCTTGCCGGTAAGCACCATCGACGCCTTCGGAGTCATTACCAGAATGCCCCGGGTATGCATGAGCATTGTGGCCTCGGCATTCCAGTACGGTTGTGCTCCGACGTTGATCCCGTTGATCAGCAGATTCACTTCTCCACCGGCCTGGGTGAACTGTATCAACCGACGCAAAACTTGGGCGATCCAGTCCATGTTCTCGACGCCGCTCTCCATCGAAATCTTTGCTCCAGCGGAGATCGGGAACCATTCCACCGGAACCCCCTTTTCTTCAGCCAAATCCAGAGCAGCGATGATGAGCCGGCACTCCACCTCCGCAAGGGCTCCCAAATCCCTACTTGGATCTCCCAGCAGCAGGACCCGCATCATTCCTTCGGGGTATAAAGTCGTGAAGTTTCGGATGACGCCGACAATGATATTTGCCTTGTTCTGTCCATAGGGACGTTCAACGGGAACGAGCCTTCCCGAAGCGTCAAGATCATGCTCTACAAAGTCCCCCGTAGGAAATTCTGTGCGTGAGTCCTCGCGAGCCGGGGTGAGCATCTTCACGATTTCGTAGGGGTATACCATTCCCCGCTGGCGCACACGGATTACTTTTTGATCGTATGCTGTCAATGGTTTGAGTGGCAGGAGTTTGTCGGCGGGACGGAAGGTGATCAGCAAACCGCTTCCAACCGGGCTTGAAATGCGAACCACCATGTCGCGCAATTCTCCGGTGGCTGGATTGGGAATGCGCGCTCGTACGGCAACCTGTTCCAGTCCCAACCCTTCGGTCGCTGGCATCAGCCTGTGTACAAGATCACGTAGTTCATCCGCTTTCAGATTGAGGGGGGGCCACACGTACAAGAACACCCGGTTCCAATACAGACGTTCCTGAGGACGCCGCCGCGACTGAAACAACCGGATCGCTGCTAGCGCTTCCATCAACATTCGTTCGAGATTTGGCAATTGCACGATGCGGCCAGCGTCATCCCGCACGGGAGTTACATCGCGAACTTCAGCAGCCACAAATAAACGTTCATCCTTAGGATTGTCCTTGGCAACAGCATGAAGGAGATATACATCTTCCATCGACGGAAGACGTTCGATCATGAAGTTGCTGAGCCGCCAGAGATGGAGGCGTTTCCCCATCATGGGATGCAACCCGCGGTAGAACTTCTCTTCTTCGTAGCCGTTGTTGCCGTTACGGTATGTGAAGTGTTGCATCTGGCTGACGCGTTGGCCCTCCCGAATGCCAGCAACTGACACCACGATGCGACGGATCGGGCGAGGAAACCGGACCTGGTCCAGCATCGACCGCAGTTCACGCTGCGTCACGTCCGGATCACTCAACGCGCCGGAATGACAGACGTGAAAATCCATCACGATGTCGTGATCAGTCGGCACTTCCGCAATCACCGGGAGCATGCTTTCCGCCACCGTCGATAGGCCATCGTATTCCGCGTAGCACGCGAAAATATGAATGCGCTTGCCCTCATGATCGTATTCAGCTGTGACATAGCAGTGTGAGTCCACTATCGACGATCTGGGAGTTTGGAGATTACGTATCTTGTAGTACCTGCAGGTGAGCGCTTCCAGCATTGTGTGGCGCAAGGATGCGTCGGCCGACCGGAATCGGCCTGCGAACAAACCAGCCAGCAATTGCGGACATTCAATGAGGGAGTGGATCTTGGCGTGGCGGTCCTCACCGGCAGGATGAGCCGCGAGATAGGCCAGCTGGCTTTCCGCATCCTGGTAGACCTGCGTTCGCGCCTTCTCGAACAAGGACTGATCGAAGCAGCGATAGCGCACTTCGCGGGCAAGGTCACTGACCAAAGGGTAGGTCTCATGAGTGATGGAGACTATGCGGTCGAGCAACGTCCGGAAAGATCCATTGGCGTGCGGTTCCCGAGATTGAGCATGCCGCATGCGCCGTTCGAGTATGGCGAGGATGGCCGCTGTTTGCGAATCCATGCGCTGGTGCGATTTGCAGATCCAGAGCAAACTCTCCTTCAATCTCCGCGATCCATCCAGTGCATCTACACCATAGTAAGCCAGTGCGCGTCGCACGGCGGCGACAAAATCCGGAGGCAGTCCTTCACCATTGGTCTCCACCATTCGCAGGTATGAGAAGAGGCAGGCCTCGGCACTGGGTTCTTCCCTTGCGCTGGGATGATCCATCTCTGGTTCGCGTTGGAACAGGGAACATATGTCCACGAAGATGTTGAGAATATCGTTCTCGGACTGCCTGATTTCGTCACTCTCCGCCGGGCAGCTCTGGTCCCATGCTGATAACTGGCGCACGATCTGTGGCGCGTCGAGATCAAAGCCCAGCATCAGTTGGTGCAGATCCTTGAGATTCTGTCTGCAGCGGGAGAAACCAGGCTCCGCGCCTTCGCGCGAGAGCTGGGACGCACCGATGACGAGTCGTTTCTGCGGCGCGACGGCGTCGTCACCCCCTGTCGCTTCGATTTGAAGCAGTGGAGCACCGGTATCTACCTGCACATTGGGCATCGTCAGAACTTCCCGGACCTTGCCTGAGAACGGCGCGACCACTTGCGTTTCCATTTTCATGGCTTCAAGTACCGCGAGGCGGTCGCCGACCATAACCGTGTCGCCAGGCTTCACTGCAATCGAAACGACTACTGCGGGAGCCGGAGCATGCACCACCCCTCCGTCGTCTCTATCTACTTGGTGTGCAACACCGTCCACTTCAATTCGAGATTTCACTCCTTGAACCATCGAGACGAGATGAAAACGGCGACCGAAAATGCTTAACCAACATTCATGTTGCCCTCGCCGGTCGACCTCGCACTGAATCCGAGTTCCGTCCACCTCTACTTGATATTCACGCGGACCAAGGCGGAGCGTTTGCACTGAGTAGAGTTGGCCACGATAGCGCAGCGCCAAGGTGCGACCGATCTCACTTCGCACGTGCGGCCGGCCGCGCGCTGCGGATGCATAGAACTGGGCCTGCTCTACGGCCAACTCGGCCTCGTAGGTATCGATCGCTGCTTGCACCAACGCAACATCCGCGTACCGGCTGGAGAGATGGTCCCCTGCCGCCGCCATCCGGTCGAGCCATCCAATATCAACTTTGCCATTCCGGACTTCGCTCCGATCGATCAGATCAAGTAGAAACGCTTTGTTACTCGCACCACCTTGGATGACGATGACACTATCTTGCAGCGCTCGGCGTAGTCGAGCGAGTGCTTCTCCTCGGTTTTGACCGTGGGCGATCACCTTGGCCACCATCGAATCGAAATCCGCAGGGATGCGGTCGCCCTCGGCCACTCCGGTGTCCACACGCACACCCGGGCCTGTCGCAATTCGGAAGTGATCGATTAGACCCGGGGCTGCGGCAAAGCCGTTGTCCGGATCCTCGGCATTGAGCCGTACCTCAATCGCGTGACCCGAACGGATAGGTGGTTCTCCTTCCAGATGCTCGCCCCGGGCAACTTGAATCTGAAGCTTCACGAGGTCCAGCCCAGTCGTGCATTCCGTGACAGGATGCTCGACTTGGAGGCGCGTATTTACTTCCATGAACCAGAAGTTTCGGCTATCGGGCTCAAACAAGAACTCCACCGTGCCGGCATTACGGTATCCAGCTGACTTGCAGATGCGGATCGCGGCCTCGCGCAGTGCCTCGTCTTCCCTTGTAGTAAGGGCGGGAGAGGGCGCTTCCTCGAGGACTTTCTGCTGGCGGCGCTGGATGGTGCAATCGCGCACGCCAACGGCCCACGTGGTTCCGTACTGATCGGCAATGATCTGTACCTCAACGTGCCGCGCCGCTTGCACCAGATGCTCCAGAAAAATCGTTGGGTCTCCAAAGGACTTGAATGCCTCGGCTCGGGCGCTCTCAAACGTCCGAACAAGTTGATCCGACGAAGGTACGCGGCGAATCCCGCGGCCTCCGCCACCGGCGGCAGCTTTGATGAGGAGAGGAAAGCCTAAGTGCTGGGCGTGAAGCGACGCATCCACGATGGTTTCCACCGGACCACCGCTCCAAGGGACGACTGGAATCTGCAAACGTTCGGCGAGACGTTTGGCCGCGATCTTGTCGCCAAGCTGGCGCATGACCTCTCCCGGGGGGCCGATGAAGATGACGCCCATCTCCCGACAAAGATCGGCAAATCCCGCGTGTTCCGCAACAAAACCCCATCCCACCCAAACAGCGTCAGCGTGTGTCGCGGTCAGTGCCTGCTCGAGCCGGCCATAGTCCAGGTAGCTGCTTTTGGATCGCCGAGTTTGCGGGTCGATGAAGTGGGATGCACCAAGAGAAAATGCCTCGTCTGCTTCGCGGACGAACATGGCGTGTCGGTCGGGCTCAGTAAACAGCGCGATGGTACGGAGTGGTACTTCGCGTTCCTGACTGAACTCCCGTGCCGCGTGGATGAAGCGCATAGCGGCTTCGCCCCGATTCACTATCGCAACGCGTTGGAATTCATTCGGCATAAGATCCCCCGGTGAAAGACTGTGCAGACCGCTAGGGTTCTGTTCGTTACGCCGCCAAGGCGGCCTCTCCGGACATGACAGCTTGCAGGTTCTTCACGTGCTCGCTGTTGACCATGTCGGGGAGCGCCACCGTTTGGTAGCCACTGAGACGCAGGTAACAATTCCCTTTCGAGTCGAGCACTTCCGCATCGAAGGTTCCCTGCGCGGCATCGGGGTTGACCTCGGCATACAACCGGCCGTCGGCGAGATCCGGAGTACCTAATAAGGAGACTTCGCGAACGTGCTGTGGCAGGCCCATGCGGCTCTGCACTCCGAGTTCCCAGACGCCGGCTGTTTGGAAGCAGAGCTCGATCAACCGCGGAGCAATAGTTGTCGCTAGTTCAGAAGGATGATGGTTAGACGGCAGGTCTTTTGCGAAGAGTCCAATGACCCGCTTTCCGTCCCACCACGCTCGCTCCACAACTTGGTATGCCGGACCGTGAAAGTAGAGGCGATAAATATCGGCAGCTTCAACGGCATTGCCGGTCGGGGTGTCAAAGACGCTCTTCGGTGAAACCCTCACAACTTGCTTCGCCAGACGCACCCGCCCTGTGAAGTGTGTCGTGAGTTGAGGCTCCGTCTGATTGGGCAGGACACGCTGACCGATCAGGCGGCAATCTGCCACCAAGCTGTTTCCGTCTGGGTGAATTTTAGTTTCAACCCGCACCACGCGCGGTTCGCTGCGGTAGAACTTGAACGGCACAATGAAGTTGATGTCTTCGATCGCTTCGACTCGCCATCCAGGAAGAACACACAGAGCAGCTTCCGCGAATGCTTCGATGCCCATCACTCCCGGCAGGACTGGAGTCCCGTCGATCTGATGATCACGCAGGAACGGCTGCATCGGCGGGCTCAAGGTTGTCTCGATCGCAAAGCCTTCGTAGAGGCTTACAGATGCGATCTTGCCTACCATCGGCCCGATTGGAGGTGCGGACTTCCATGTGTCCTCCGCAAGAGCGACATCAAGTCCACCAGTCACGTCCCATTCATTCAACAAGACGCCCAGTCGCTGGCCGATAACAATTTCGCCGCGGGTAGCTCCGGCCGTGAGTTCGCGGCGAATCAGCGGAATTCCTGCTTCCGGCAGCAGCATGTCGATTCCCGCGAGTTCCATCATCTTCGGTATGGATCCGCGAGTGGCCATCCCGATTCCGCCCCACGCCGTCCAGTCGATTGCGATGCCGCGAGTCGCGGGGCGTGTCGCGCGAAAGTTCGACGAAATCTTGCACAGCAAGTCATTGGCTGAGCTGTAGTCGGTCTGTCCGACGTTGCCGAAGCGGCCTGCAATCGAACTGAATGCGACCGTCGCGCCGAGTGGCATCTCCCCAATGGCGTGCAGCAGGTTGAAAAATCCATCGCTCTTGACGTCGAAGACCAAGTCGAATTCCCGGGGATCTTTATCCGGGAGAGCGTGGCTTCGCTCTATACCGGCAGCATGCAACAGCACATCGATGCGGCCAGAGCGCCGCCGAACTTCGTCGATGACCTTGGCGACCGCCTCTGGATCGACGAGGTTGACGCAGAAATAATGGGGCGTGCCACCGCTCACGCGAACCGCCTCGATAGCAACTTGGGCAGCTTGCGCCCGCTCCAGAATCGCGAGTTCCCTTTCGACCAGAGCAGGAGTAGCTCGTTCTCCCCGAGCTTGAATGCGCGCGAACAAATCGCGTTTGAGATTTTCCTTGTCGGTTGCGAAGCGCTTCAAGTCGGGGTTGTGGGGGTCAGGCGTCGGCACCAGGTCGAGCAGGTAGAAGGTACCCCCCGAGGCGGCCGCCAAATCAGCTGTGATGGCGGAGACGATACTCCCCGCAGCGCCCGTAATCAGGAAGACAGTGTTCCTGTCCAGTACCATCCCAGCATGGCCGTCAACAGCGGGCTTTTCTTCCAGCCCGACGGTCCAACGCTGGTTGCCGATGTAGCCGATTTCGACCGCGCCGGGGTCACCAAGTGTTTCGGCGATTATGATTTCGGCGACTTCGGGAGCATCTCGATTCGTTTCGAAGTCGAGTGCCTTGACAAGGCATTCCGGGCGTTCTCGCTTGTATGTTTTGACAAAGCCCACTACCGCGCCGCCCAGTGGATTGACTGCTCCCACTTCGTCATAGCCATGCTGTCCGCCAAGGCGCGAAGCGGCCACGAGGAAGGTCCCCGCAGGTGCGATGTTTTGATACACAGTACGCATCGTTGTGTACAAACATTTCACTCGCACGCGCAGAGCCTCATGCCAGGTAGAAATCTCCATTTCACGCAGACTTGTTTCTTTATCGAGTGCGGGCAGCCAATAGACTCCACTGATCGGACCAGTTGCGATCCAACTCTCAAGTAGAGCCGTTAGCTTCTCGGCATCTGAAGTGGGATCAATAAGGAGTACTTGTACTCCCAATGTTTGTAGCCGGTTCGTCAACGCATTTGCCACGCCGTTGTTATCCGGCATGACCACAACCCGACTGTTGTGGTCGAATTTCACACCGGTTGTTTTGCAGAAGCTGAGCGAAGGACGCAAGATCGGAACCGGCACGCGGCGTGGGATCTGATTTGCCGCATCCAAACTCGCAAGGGCCGGGTGGACTAGCTGTGGAGATTCTGCGGTCTTCGGTTCTTTCGTTTCAGGTCGAACCCCTTCAGCAGATGATGCCGGCGCCTGGATCTTTGACCGGTCGTGCGCGAACTTGATCACGTCAGCCAAAGTTGGAAAGTCGCGCAGCTTCAGAGTCTCATCGCGAGGTATGTTGTAGGCCGCTCGCACGGCAGCGAACATCTCCGCTTGTTTGACCGTGTCGACACCGAGGTCGGCTTCGAGGTCTAGATCCAGATCCAACATATCTTCTGGATAGCCCGTCTTCTCGGCAACAATCTGCAGCACCTTCTTCTTGATCGGGTCATCCTGACTTGCTTGCGTCACGGCTTGTACGGAAGGTAGTGCTTTCTGTTCGCCTGTCGCGGGCGACCTAGTCGATGAAAATGAAGCTTCAACTGTGACGCCCGCCAGATCTGGCCGCCTTTCATATACAAACCGGATCACATGGGCCAGCGTCGGATAGTCGCGAAGCTTGCGGCTCTCATCGCGCGGAATGTTGTAGATTTCGCGGATCGCCGCAAACATTTCCGCTTGTTTGACCGTGTCGACTCCTAAGTCGGCTTCGAGATCGAGGTCTAGATCCAACATGTCTTGCGGGTATCCGGTCTTCTCCACCATCAGCTCAAGGATGCGCTCTCTGACTGGATCGCCGTCACTGGTTGGGACTGTCGGCACTGGCGGCGGGGCCACCTTGACTTCGCGCTCTTCCTGGGCGACCGGCGGACGCGCTGCCGCAACGATTGGCGAGGGAGCTTGCGCACTGAGTTCGGGCTTCCGCTCGTATACAAAACGAATCACGTGAGCGAGTGTCGGAAAATCGCGCAACTTGATTTTGTCGTCACGAGCAATGCCATAAGCTTCACGGATCGTCGCCATGACTTCAGCTTGCTTCACCGTGTCGACACCCAGATCAGCCTCAAGATCGAGGTCGAGATCGAGCATGTCCACCGGATAACCCGTTTTTTCAGCTACCAGCGCCAGTACTCGCTCCTTAACCGGATCGCCTTTAGGTGCCGGCTCTGAGGATGCGGGCTGTGCGACTACCTGCGGTGCAGGCGTTTTGACTTCCACCTTCGCTTCAACCAGCGCACTCGGCGGAGTCGGTCGTGGTGTTGCAGTCACTGGAACCTGCAGCTTTGGAGGGTCAGAAACGCGCAATGGCTCGGCCTTGGATGCGGCTTCCGCCAATCGCGCGGCAGGCCGCTGATCGCGTATCCGCAAAGTGCGCTGCACCACTTCCAGGTCGGCCGTTGGATAACCCGCGATCTCGCTCAGCCAGGCTTTCCACGACCTTTGATCGATGATGCGATAGTCATGGCCCAACGCGTTGGGGCGACGATGCACTCCATCCTGGGTTGCAACCCAACGCAGCAGGGTCATGCTGACTTGCGAACCGAATCCAGCACCGAGTCGCAAGGCATATTCGACGGGATACGCCCCGCCTTTGGACAAGTTCAATGTGCCCAACTCAGGGTCCACTTCTTTGAAGTTAGCGACAGGCGGCACCAGTCCAGTTTCAAGCGCCTTCACTGCCAGAACGTCTTCAATGCCAGTTCCCATCGCGTGGCCGGTGAACCCTTTGGTATTGGCGATCACAATCCGGTCCGCCGCATCGCCGAACACATGCCGCAACGCGTTAATTTCGGCGGACGCACTCCCTCCCCGTGCGGGCGTGTAGGTCTCGTGCGAGACAAACACTGTGTGTGGCGCGATGTGAGTACGCGAAATACCTCTGTCAGCTTCGGCTCGCGACAGCAGGTTCTCCATTACTTGCCCAATATGCTGTACGTCCAGGCGCGTCCCGTGGAATGCGCTGTTCGCCGTGACCGTGCTAAGTACTTCGCAGATCGGCTGAAGTCCTCGTTCGCGAACGGCTTTTGCACTCTCCACGACAAGACCCGCCGCTCCCATGCCAACAATCAAGCCGTGGCGCCGGCGGTCGAACGGGGTGGCCGCTTCTTCCACCACTTCGTCTGTGGCTGCCGCGCCGCTTGCCAGGAATCCGGCTCCGAACCATTCGATCGAGTGATCCGACGTTACGTCGTCAGCCGAGACGATGACTACGCGGCGGCAGCGTCCTGCTTGGATCCAATCTTCCGCTAGCGACACTGCTTGCGTGGTGCTGGCACAGGCAGAGTTGATTTGCGTGTTGGGCCCGCGGGCACCGATGAATTCGGCGAACTGCGAATGCCCCATCGACAGGACTCTGAGCAGGAAGCGCCGGTCGAAAATATACGGCTCCTTTTCGATCGCATCTCGGAGGTCTTCCAGGCGGCGCTCGATTTCTTGTTCAAGGACGGAGTCGCCGTTCAACTTTGCGGATCGTGAAAGCAAGCTTTCCAGCATCCCTAGCTGCTGGCGACGGGAATGATCCGTGTAGTAGCGTGCCATTTCATCGGCGAACGAGTCGCAGCCCGGGAAAGCCGAGGCGAAGATGACTCCAGTGTCGTCGCGCAACCTGTCGGGCAGAACCCAGCGGTCGGGCAACTGCGTACCTTTGCTGGTGGTCTTGTAGCGCATCACCAGCGGAATCCCGGCGTCGCGTAGCGCGTCGATGCCTACAGCGATCGCGAGCTGTGTGTCGCGGTCGAGAGCGGCCCGGCGATCGGCGGAAATGCCGAACTCTCTTTCGAGATCGAACGCTCCCCCGCGCCCTGCCAGCTTGATGACATCGGCCACATTGTTGATAGTGTCGAATGTGGGCCCGCCATTGTCGCTCTTGACCAGGCGCGTGATGTGCTTGTCGAGCATCGCTTTGCGCAAGCGCGTGGGGATCAGATCGATGAATTGATCGCCGCGCAAGAGTCGAGCCAGATTGGCGTCGTCAAAGATGTGATCGGTTCCGGGCAGGCCCAGTGCCGCCCCGGTAATGACAACTGGGGCGAGGGAGGGCCCTTTGTTCCTGCCAGGGTGCATTTGCCAGCCTTTTTCGAGAACGTCCGCGAAAAAGTGGCCCAGGTCTGCGAAATGGTCTCCATTCGCAGGTGGCAGAGGAGTGGTGGTGACAGCAGAAGCCACATGAGTGGGCTGTGACGCCGTGGCTGCCGACGATGTAGCCGAAATGGATATCGGCAGTTTATCTGCGGAGGCCGTTACAATCCCACGGCCTAGACCCGAGGCATAAAGCCCGCACAGTGCCTGGTTGAATGATGCAATGTCACCGAACTTCGGATGATTCGTAAACAGCGAAAGCACATCTCCGCGTTCACCGAGGACGTCCTCCGCGAAACCCTGCAAAGCTTTCTTCGGACCCACTTCCACGAACACGCGTACACCCGCGTCGTAGAGTGTTCGTAAGCCCTTAACAAATTGCACAGGAGAAGCGACTTGCTTAGCGAGCAGGTCCAGCATCTGCGGCACAACGTCTGGCCCCGTGGGATAGAACTCGCCGTTTACGTTTGCCACGATCGGCAGGCGCGGCGATTGAAGATGTAGACGCTCGAGTTCCTTCCGCAACGGTTCACTGGCCGGCGCCACGATCGAAGTGTGGAATGCATGGCTGACCGGCAACTCGGACACGTCGTAGCCCGCCTTTTGAAGGACCTCGATAGCTTGCGCAACTGCTTTGCTGGCACCCCCGATCACCGCTTGACGTTCGCTATTAATATTGGCAATCACGACGTAGCCGTCGACGGACTTCAGGATTCGTTCGATTTCATTCAGCGGCGCAAACACAGCCGCCATCTTGCCCTTGTCTGCCACAGCCACCCGGGTCATGCCGCGACCGCGGGCGCTAACGGCTTCGAGTGCATCTTCGAAAGGCAACGCGCCGGCGGCAACTAATGCTCCGTATTCGCCGAGGCTGTGACCCATCGTCATGTCTGGCTGGATACCGTAAGCGGCCAGCAAGCGGGTAAGCGCGAGATCAATGGCAAGGACGGCCGGTTGAGTGATCGCCGTCTGGCGAAGATCTTCGTCAGCCTTAGCGACGGCGACAGGATCTTCCTGATTCACAAAAACAAAATCTGTAAGTGGCTTTCCGAGCAGGGGTGTCATCACACCATTTGCCTGCTCAAAAGTCTCGGCAACAATCGGCTCGGCCGTGTAGAGCGGGCGCAGCATGTTCACGTACTGCGACCCTTGTCCGGTATAAAGGAAGGCCACTTTAGAAGCGGGACCTTGACCACGAAAGATGCCTTGAGCGCGCAGAGCTTTCCACACGGCGGGCTGGCTCGCGGCGAGAGCCTTAAGCGCTTTAGCTGATTTGTCCGCCAAATCGGCGGCGTCGGCATAGTCAATCGCCAGACGCTCGGGAGCGCGCAGGTCGGTTTCAGTCGGCGCCGTGGGCGATGGTGCGTTCCCAGCTTGTGATTCTTTCATGATGGAGCGGAGTTGGTCACCGAGAGCCCCCTCGGACGCAGCACCGATCAAGAGCGCACCACGCAGCGGAGCCTTGAATGCGGACGGACTAGCGGCAGAAACCGTAACTGACGAAATTTCTTTTGCGTTCATAACTGCCTCGTTGCTTATCGATTGGGGGTGAATGCCGACTGCAACCGACCGCTTACCATTTCCAGTAAGACGGTGCGGGATGTGCTCTTCGAGCACGATATGAAAATTGGTGCCTCCAAAACCGAAGGCGCTCACTCCAGCTCGCCGCGGAGTGTCTCCGACAGACGCCCACGGTTTCAGTTCGGTGTTGACGTAAAGAGGAGAATGAGCAAAGTCGATATCCGGACTGGGGCGTTCGCAATGTACGCTGGGCGGCAGGACTTTATCGCGAAGTGCCAGAGCTGTTTTCAGCAGCCCGGCTGCTCCGGCCGCTCCTTTGAGATGACCGATGTTCGACTTGACAGACCCCAACGCCACGGAGTGGACCGGAAGAGAATGACCGGCGAGCAGATTTGTCAAACCCTGCGCTTCGACCACATCGCCGACGCGAGTTGACGTGCCGTGGCCCTCCATCAGGGTGGCGGTGGAGGGCGAAATGCCCGCATTTTTCCAGGCGCGTTCGAGACAGAATTTCTGTCCCACCGGATTGGGCGCAGTGATACCTTTTCCTTTTCCGTCGCTCGATGCTCCGATCCCGCGGATCACAGCGTAGATCTTGTCTCCGTCGCGCTCAGCATCCGCAAGGCGCTTCAGCACGAAGATCGCTGAGCCTTCGCCCATGACGAATCCATCGGCTCCTTCTGCGTAGGGGCGGGTGCCGGTTGCGGAGAGGGCGCCGATCTTGCAGAACTTCACGAAGGTCTGAGCTCCCATGTTGCGATCAATTCCGCCGGTGATCACGGCGTCAAAATCGTTCACCACAAGTCCTTCCACTGCGGAGGTCATCGCGGCCATCGCCGATGCGCACGCCGCGTCGCAAACGTAGTTTGGACCGTGGAAGTTGTAGATGTTCGCGATGCGTCCGGCAATACAGTTGGCCAATTCGCCGGGCATGCTGTCTTCCGTGATTTCGGGGAGATGCTTGCCAATCCTGTCGTGCAATTCGCGGGTAATTTCGTTGCGGATCCCTTCCGGCAAAGCGGCAAAGCTGGCGATCTCCGCGAGTTCGTGTGTGTATTCTGGAAAGTAAACCCGAAGTGCAGTGAGGTAATGCTTCTCGCCCGCCATGGCATTGCCCAGAATCACGGCGACCCGATCCGGATCCAGCGGTCGCTTTGGATAGCCATAGTCTTCTAGTGCTTCGCGCGTGGCCGCAATCGCCCACTTCTGCGCTTGATCCATGGCATCGGTGACTCGGGGCGGGATCGCCAGATGCCACTTCATCGGATTCCACACTTGATCGCGCACCCAGCCACCGATCTTTGAATATGTCTTGTCCGGAGCGCTCACATCGGGATCGTAGTAAAACGCAGGGTCCCAACGATCCGGGGACACTTCAGTGATGCTGTAACGACCGTTCTTTACGTTTTCCCAAAAAGCCGCAACGTTGGGACCATCGGGCAGAATAGCTCCCGCTCCTACAATCGCGACGGCACGATTGGATGTGTCTTCCATGATGACGCTCCTGTGCAACCGCGTGGCGGGTTGCTTGTGACAGTTAGTCAGGCGTCTAGAAACTCAGGCGGCGATGGCTGGCTTCACCGCACGGGCGTATAGGACGTCGGCTATGAAATCCATGTCAGAAACCAGGCCCGCCTGGGCGCGATGAATGGCGGGCAAGTGCAAACTTATTTCAAACGCAGACATCTCGGAATCGCTTACCCCACCGGCTCCGCACACCCAACGCAGGCCCTCTTCCGCGACCTTGAGCGCTGCTTCGCGTGCGAAGACTCGGCTCAATGTCGCCAATGCGGCCGCGTCGAAGCGCCGGTTGGCTTTTTCATTTTGTTTTCCGTCTGCAAAACGTGCGGCGCGACGTGCGAGCGCCGCTGCGCTCTCAGCGAAGGCAATCCACTCTCCCAACCGCAGGAGAAGGTGCTGATAACGTGTGAGGCGCGCGATGCGCGCTCTTTCCATCACTTCGGCAAGTGCGTGAAGAGCAAGTGCGGCATAGTTGGCCCCCACGTTCGGATGTTGCGCATGTAACTCTTCCAACTCGCGCGCTCGATCGTGGTAGTGCTGGCCGCGCGTTTTCAGATGGACTTGCCAACGGTCGCGGCTGATGGTCATCTCCATGATCTCGGAGGTGCCTTCGTAAATCGTGGTGATGCGCACGTCACGGCTAATCTTCTCCACCAAATATTCGTGCGTGTAGCCATAACCTCCGAGCGCCTGAATGCTGGCGTCGGCTGCTTGATTGCCCGCCTCGGTTGCCATGTACTTGGCGATGGCGCCTTCGGTGTTCAATGTTCCCTCGCCGGCATCGATCCTCTCCGCAGTCTCTTCGATGTACGCGCGAGCTGCTTCCAGACGCGCCACGTGTGGCACGATGAGCTTGTGGGTGTACCCTTGCTTTTCCGATAGAGGCGCTCCGGCCTGAATGCGCTTGGTGGAATAAGGGATTGCGCGATCGAGTGCTGCCCATCCTGCACCAAGGCCAAAAGCCGCCACCATGAGTCGTGTGTACCCGAACACCGCTTGCGCCTGTATCAGGCCTTGTCCCGGAATACCCCCGATAAGTCGGTCGGCGTCGACATAAACATCATTGAAGGCGAGGGCCGCCGTGTTGCTTAGGCGGATCCCATGCTTGTCTTCAGGCTCATCGTGCGTAAACCCCTTCGCGCCTTTCTCGACAATGAACCAACTCGGCCCGCTCGGCGTGTTCGCCAGAACCGTGTACGCCCCGGCAACGCCTCCGTTGCTGATCCATTGCTTATTGCCATTGATCTTGTAGCCCGCGACACGTCCGTCCTGCAGCACAGGGTCTGCCGTCGTGCGGAGGGCCCCCAGATCGCTTCCCGCTTCCGGTTCGGTGGCGCCGTAGGCGAATAGCAATCCCTCATCGGCAATGCGGCTCAACCAAATCTTCTTTTGCTCTGGAGTGGCGCCAACCGTGATCGGATCACTGCCGAGAAAAGTAGCCAGCACAGAGGTCGCTATTCCCAAGTCGATCCGCGCCATCTCCTCGCAAATGCAGTACACATCGAAGGTGCCACCGCCCATCCCGCCAAACTCTTCGGGGATGAAAAGCAACTGGATTCCCAACTTGTCGGGACTGCACATGTCGCGCACGATTTCGATCGGGCACTCGTCACGTTCATCCAATTCGATCAAGGTCTCGTCGGGCAAGCGCTTCTTGGCAAACTCCTTCAGGGACTTCAGACTGAGCTTCAAAGTTTTTTGTGCAAGCATTGGCTAAAACCTCATTTCGCGACGAGGCCGCGCATTTGACGAACTTTGTTGGTTAGTTCCGGCAGGAACTCGAGAACGTCGTCCACAATTCCCACATCGGCGACCTGAAAAATAGGAGCCTTGGGATTCTTATTGATCGCAATGAGGAACGGGTTTCCCTTTATGCCGGCTAAGTGCTGGAATGCACCACTGATGCCGCAAGCCAGATAGACCTTGGGTTTCACGGTCTTTCCCGACGAACCAACCTGGCGAGACTTCTCCAGCCATTTCGCATCAACGACGGGGCGTGAACAACTTACCGCCGCTCCAAGCGCCTCGGCGAGTTCTTCGGCGAGGGCAATGTTGTCTTTCTCCTGGATGCCTCGGCCGACTGAGACCAGCACGCCGTGCTTGGTGATATCGACATCGCCTTCCTCGGCGACGATGGTTTCCAGATAGCGACGACGCGTAGCCAGGGTGCCAATCGAGGAAGATTTGTCGACGATCACGCCAGAGGCAGATGTGGCCGTGTCTGCTTTGAACGCTCCCGGACGGATGTTGATCACGGCTCCCGAAGAGATGTCGCAGCGAACATGCACGCTGACTTGTCCGCCGAATTCCTGCCGGACCAGTTTGAGAGAACTGCCTTCTGCCCCATCGATTGCCAGCACATCGGAGACGAATGCGGAGTTCAGCTTGACGGAAAGTCCAGGGGCCAAGTCAATTCCGAAATGATCGTGCGGGACCAAGAGAACAATGCCCGGTGGCAGAACGCTTACCAATGCTGCTCGAACCACCTCGGCGTTGGGATAAGCCAGCGCCTCGTTCGCGATTTTCCAAATTTCGCCGAATGTCGAGCGCAGAGAACTGCAAGCAGCATCGAGATCCGATCCGTATCCGACAACAATCGCGGTGGGCGAGGCGAAGGCGTCGATCTTTCTCGCGCCGGCCAGCAGTTCGCTTGCGGAATCGTCAACCACGCCACCTCTATGAATGATGTAAGCAAAAATGCGAGGCATTATCTGATCCCTCCCTTCGCTGCGACCAATTCGAGAACTCTGTCGGCGATCTCTTCTCGTTTGCCGTGGAGGATCTCCGCACCTTTGCTCAGCGCAGGAACGAAGTAGTCCATGCGCTTCACCTTGGCAGCCGCTTCCCCGACCGCAGATTGGTCAAGCCCGAGATCTGGGGCACCCAAGGTTGGAATAGGAACGGACGCTACTTGGCGGATACCCCTCATTCCCACGTAACGCGGCTCATTGATGCCGGTCTGGATGGAAAGCACGCAGGGCAAATCAATCTCGTTGATCTCCCGGTTGCCACCTTCGATCTCACGGCTCACTTTCAATTTCCCGGCTTCCACCGTGATGGAATTCACCAGGGAAGCAAACGGATAGTCGAGCATCGCGGCCAGCATTCCTCCCACCTGCGCCGCGCCGTCGTCGGCCTGAACGCCGGTAAGAATCAGTTCGTAGTGACCTTTTTGCACGAATGCTTTGAGAATCGTCGCAATGCCTCTGCCATCCGAGCCGCTGAAAGCGTTGTCAGAGATCAATACGGCCTTGTTGACCCCCATGGCTAACTCTCTGCGAAGAATCTCTTCTTCGTCGTCGTCTTCGCCGCCGACCGTCACCACGGTGACATTGCCCCCGACTCGGTCGCGAATCTGCAGAGCCTCTTCGACTGCGTAGTTGTCCGCTTCATTCACCGAGTAGACGAGTTCGTCACGATCGATGTCGCCGTTTCCATCGAGAGCAATCTCATTTTCTGATGTATCGGGCACTCTTCGGACACATACCAGGATTTCCACGTCACCCTCCACAAGTTGCAGTTTCCAAACTCTCGTTATCCACTTCGTTGACCATGTGCTGGTCAACAACTTCGGTCAGATCCATGACCGACATCTTTCCTTCCATACCCGCGACCTTGATCGCATCTTCGATATTCACCATGCAGAAGGGGCAAGCAGTAACGATTACGTTCGCTCCGGCCTCCGCGGCCATGCGAACCCGAACTACTCCCATTCGCTGCTCCTCCTGAGGCTCGTAGAACAATATGAGCCCGCCGCCACCGCAGCAAAACGATCGATCCCGGGAACGCTTCATCTCCACTCTGTTCAACCCTGGGATCGCATCAAGCACTGTCCGGGGATCGTCATAAACCTGGTTGTGACGTCCCAGATAGCAAGGATCGTGGTAGGTGTATATCCGGTCCTTGTCTTCGACACGATTGAATCGGAGGTTGCCAGCCTTCACCTCCCGCGCCATAACCTGGCTGATGTGCTCCACAACAGGAACATGCTTGTAGTCATGCTTCAACGCGTTGTACGCGTGCGGGTCGGCGGTGACAATTTGTTTGACTCCTGCAACCTTGATGGCTTCGGTGTTTTGTTCGCGCAAGGCAACGAATAGCATCTCTTCGCCAAACCGCCGGACTTCATGTCCGCTATCCTTTTCTGCGGCGCCGAGAATTCCAAAGTTCGTGCCCAGGCGGCCGAGGATTCGCGCCGTGGCTCGCCCGATCAACTGCATGCGATCGTCGTACGAAGTGATACTGTCGACGAAATACAACGTGTCCGCGTGCTTCTTGCCGTCGAGGACTTTGACCTCACAGCTTCCCTGGAACTCCGCATTCTTCGTCCACTCCGCTCTCTTTTTCTCCATCTTTCCGTAGGCGTTGCCGCGACTTTCCAATGCCTTCAACGGCTTCTGAATGGATTGCGGCACGTTCCCGTCGTCGATCATGCCGCGCCGGAGATCGACGATCTTGTCGATGTACTCAACGAGCAGCGGACATTCTTCCTCACACGCACCGCAAGTCGTGCAGGACCAGATTTCGTCCTCCGAGAAAATGTCGCCGATCAGTGGTTTGCCGTTGTTCGACTTGCCCAGCACTGGATAGTGTTGGAAGGCATAATCCCTCGCCTTGATGGTCAAGAATCGTGGCGCTAAGGGTCGGCCAACTGCGTTGGCGGGGCAATTGTCCGCACAGCGCCCGCAATCGGCGCAGGAATAGAAATCAAGAATGTGCTTCCATGTAAAGTCTTCGAACGTCTTCACGCCGAACGATTTCACTTGGTCCAGATGCTCGTCGCTAACGCCCCAGCGCACCGGTTTCACGACTCCGCGATCCAATTTCGCGAAGTAAATGTTGAACAGCGCCGTCTCCACGTGGAACTGGATCCCGAAAGGCCGATAACAGAGCAAGAAGTAAAAAGTCACTTGATGGACGAGATAGGCGGTGACATTTAAGACCCAAAGCGTGGCCAATGACGTCGTACCGATCGCAATCTGGAACAACCAAGGCAGGGATAAGACAGCTAGCGTCTCAGCGGGTTGGCCCCGGTGCAAATCACCCGCAGCCTTGCTGGCAGCAAACAAACTGTCTGCAACCATCAGAACGGCGATGAGGCCCAGAAGGAATACCGCATCGGCAGTCTGGCCCCTGCCGTATTTTGCCGGCACCGCGTACCGCGCAGGTTTGAATACGAACCTGCGGATCGCGGCGACCACCATGCAGAGGAAGACGACGGTAGCAGCGTAGTCCGTGATGACGTCGTATAGATGACCCGGGCGTCCATTGAGCCCTGGCACCGCAAAATGCTCCGTGCCAATTGTTAGGACGGAGAACGCACGCAACGCCAGGAGAATGAAGCCCGCGAAAATAAGGATATGGACTGTGCCGGCGAACTTATACCGTGGATGCTTCCACTGCCCCAGCCAGAACTTGGAGACTCTCCCCAGACGAGTCAGTGGTCGGTCAAAACGATAATCGCGTTGTGCTCGAACGAGCGGCACCAACCTCTTCGCCACAATGAAAAAAAAACAAGAGACACCGAGGACGTGGATAGTCAGGAACAGACCACGGCCGGGAACTAACCAGTCGGCGGGCAGCGAGGGTGAATAGAAACCTACCACGGTCCACACCCACAATCTTCATGTCACGCGACGATGATGGGAGCCAGAGTGTCCTATGCAAACGTCGATGCTGAGGTTGGGAGCGTGCGGCAAGAAACAGAAATGAGAATTACAAGGACTCCGTAGGGCACGATGTACAACCTCGTTCCCAAAGTAGAACTCGCGAGGTAGAAGCAGTCAGCAACGACTGTCACGGCGCCATGTGATTGCCATCACACGCTTGAATCAGCGCGCATAGCCGCATGGAATCTGAATTTGCCGCGGATTGCGTCCGCCGCAGCCTGCTCCTCGTAGCAATTGAATGCCTGTTCCAAACTGGAACGGTCTGGAGTGCCAGAACCGGTGCGGGGGTTTATCCAAGGAATTCAACGGAAAAAGAAGTAAGCAATTAGATCGAGGAACGTTCGAGTCATGGGTGGGTGGCTGTTGAAAAACGTAAGCGATGCTCGGGGCACGGTAACGTCGCCCTCCTCCACGCTGAGGACAGTCTCCGTCCGTATCGGCTGCGGTTTGTGCTCGTCTTTTCGACAAAAGTACACGATGGGACCCACACCTTCCGGTACCCAATCCAGCTTCTGACGTGTCGATGCAACGGGTTGCGCGTCAATCCACAAAGGGGCCACCTAACTGCACCCGTTAAAGCAGCGGGAGCATCGTTCTCCTCTTTCAGATCCCTGAACTAAGTCAGCCCATCTGAAGTTCTCTCCTCTTAGCGATAGCAATCCTTTAGGAGGATCATGTTTGCACGTAATGTCTCGATTCATTTGAAATCCAACACGCTCTCCGAATACACGCGAACTTTTGAGAATGACGTTCTTCCTTTACTTCGCAAGCAGAGTGGCTTCAAGGACGAAATCACGTTCGTTGGTCCCGGCGGAGTTGATGTGACAGCAATCAGTCTGTGGGCGAACAAGGCCGATGCCGAGGCTTACAACACCAACACCTATCCGCAAGTGTTGAAGACGATGTCGCGATTTGTAGAGGGGACACCCAAGGTTCAGACCTCTGACGTTGTCAACTCCACCTTTCACAAGATCACTCACGCAGCAGCCTAGAACGGCGCGCCTTTCGCCACGAGAAAGGCGCTTACGCTGCTTTCTCGGACGACTAAAGCCGCGATGTTCGCCGAGAATGCGGGAGCATCAGCGATTCAATCGCAAATCATCCAGCATTGCTTGATTTTGCGTTTACTATTGCCCCCCACCGAAAGAGATCATATTTAGGAGTAAGCCGAATGAAACAGACAAATCCGAGATCTAATTCAAATCAAATACGGACAGAAGTGACGAACCCAACACCCCAGCTTCAAGAGCAAGTCCGTCGTCGTGCCCACGAAGTGTACGAGCAACGCGGAAGAGAAGAGGGGCATGGACTGGACGATTGGCTGCAAGCGGAGGCGGAAGTGACTCACCAACAGAGAAAGATTGTAGCCGCTTAGACTTCCGTACTGAAGGAACGAGAGCGCCCCCGATTCAGTTGAGTCGTGGGGCGCTCCCTTTGAACGTCCCTCCCGGATAACTGCTGACATCTGTCTTCCGCAATTGTTTGTGGAACCGATGATTAATGAGCACGGACACGCGAGATGAGGTGGCACGAACTGTTGTCGATACTGCCCGACCTATGTTTATGCAATCGAGGCTGGAAGCTTTCCAGTTAAGGAATGGTGAAGATATGGATCATCTAGGGGTTCTTCAGAACAAGATTGGGCGTCTCCGTGTAGAGATCGCTGACATTCAAGAGTTGAATCAGCAGTTTCGGCGTGACGGCGAGAATGGAATAGATGTGCAAGTCGCTCACGGACGGAGGAGCGAGCGGCTACAAGGAATTCAGCATGAACTTGTGGAACTCGCTGACCTTGGCCGAAGAGTTGTTTCGACAGAGCAAGTGAGGGAAAAGCACCGCTTCCGGCTGCACCCCGCCAGGCAGAAGCAAGCAGCATAGCGTTCCAGCAATGGCTTGAAATTGCCCGACGGATATCTATCTATCCGGGTTTCGCAACTCTGCATCGAAACAGGAACACTCACCTTAGTTCAGCAAATAGTACAAAACGAAAGCGCCCCGGCTCTGGTTAGAGTAATGGGGCGCTTTAGTTTGACCAGCCCTCCCCCGAAAGCTGCTCACCTCCACGGTAGGCGGCGATCCTCGCTCAGGGAATGGCTCGAACGGGCCACTTCCCGGTGTCGTTTGTTTATTTCAACCCCTGTTCAAAATTGACCAGACACCAATCTGGCGCAGTTGTAAGTTTCTTCAAACCTAACCGGGCGGAATAGCCATGAGGGAACGCGGCTCCGTATCGGTCTTCTGATGTAATGGGTCCCACAACCCAAATGATGTTCGCCTCCTCGATGGCGTAGTGGGTTTCGTCTCTTCAAACGCCCACTGCGCCACCGCCTCACGTAATGAAAACCTTGCGCATAACGACCGGTCACTTTGAGGAGACGGAAATTCCACCGATGCGCAACTTTCTCAAACTCTGGACAGACGATTATGGATGAGGTGCTGTTAGATCGTTTGCGAACTCTTGGGGCGGGCAGGAAGTGGATTTTGAAAGTAGTGCCGGCACGCCCGTCAACCCGAACAATGCGCGCGGCGGCGTTATCTGAAACCTGCTCCGTAAGAACTCGGAATCGTTGTGTGCGGCTGGCAAGATTTCCGCCACTCGCTCACTAAACAGATGAGGCGGAACGGCACGCATCCGGAAGTGATTTCCGATCTGCTTGGCCATAAAAAAGTGAACCTCGCGATGGATGTTTACGATCGGAGCAATTTGAAAGATTTCGAGCAAGCATTGGGTTCCGTGGGCAATCAGTTGTTACCAGTTGTGACCCAACACCGACCACGGAATGAAACCTTGCCAAATGTCTTGATGGTTTGGTGGGCCCACCAGGATTTGAACCTGGAACCAACAGATTATGAGTCTGCTGCTCTAACCGTTGAGCTATAGGCCCACGCCAATCCAGTATAGATGCGGAAATCAATTTTGAGCGCGCAAGACCCAGTTCATCCCAGACAGTAAACTTAAGACAGTAGCGCCGGCAGCCTGCCGGCTGTCCAGAGGGCATCTCGCCCTCTGACCATCCAAAAACAAATGCAGGAAGTTTTTTCGAGAAAGCTCGCGAAACCTACGCTGCAAATCCCAACCAACGCCTTAAAAGCTGAACGTAGGTCCAACTTCCGTCCGTATATCCTGCCACTGCCGCGACGGAACTCCTCGATACAGCGGGAACGGATTCACACCAGTCGGATCTCCCACCGCCCTCGTGCGGTAATAGGATTGTTCCCAGGTAAACGTCACCAGCTTGTTCATTTTCCAGTTTAGTGTCGCCGCAGCCAGATCGTTTTTCTGCCGCGTGTTGCCGATCTTGCGAACATCGCTGGCGAAGGCGTCATCAAATCCATAGTGTAGGTAGAGTGTCCAACCCGCGTTGCGGCCCTCTGGATCGGCGCGCAAGATTCGGCCCAGCGGAAGTCCAAGATTCAAAAATCCTCCCTGCGATCGCACGGGTCTCTGTGGTGCAATGACCGGTTTACCATCACGCGATCCGAATAACACGGACGACGATTGATCATTTGATGATCCCTCGATGACCGCACTCCCCGGATCGAACACTCCCCTGTCGTTGTAGTTGGAAAGCAAGCCTCCGACGAAGTACCACCTCAGATCTGCGCCCCGCCAGTATTTCGTCGTGACTGTCACCCACCGCGTGGGAAGTTGCAGTTCTGCTGTGTACCCCCAGCGCTGGCTGCTGACTCGTCCCCCGGCCGGAAACGCTTCCTGGAAAATCTTCGCGCTCGTTGGACACCCGGGCGTGGTTGCGGGACACAGCGGCACATCCGCCGCGCGCACCAGCGCTGTGCGTTCTCCTTCAACGCCGCTGAAAATCAGTTGTGCCGGTGCCACGCCCACCGCTTTATCCAGTTGCCACTGCGTCACGATGCGGCTTTGAACCTCAGGCCGAGCCGAGTCCGCGCCCTGCCGCTCTCCATAACCCAATTGGTTGTCCATTGCCTTCGGATCGTTTCCATATGCCGGCATCACCACCGCAAACTCCGGCTGCAGCAACACCTGTCGCGCGCTTCCGATCTTGTGTCCAGCTCCGAACCGGAATTGTGGCGCACGCTCATAAAGCGTTCCAAAGCCCAATCCCATTCCCGTGGTTTCATAAAGCGCGGGCAACGTTGATGAACCGAACGGCGTCCAGTCCTGGCCGAATAACGCGAACACATTGGTAGCGCTGCTCAAACGATGATCGACACGTCCGTATGCCAGCCGTATCGACGCCTGGCTCGAGCGAATGGTTGAGACGTTGCGGTTCAACGTCCTGGTAAAGTTTCCCTCAAAATCAAATTCGAATTTGCCGGTGATTGACGTCTGCTCGCTGACGTCCGGCCATTCAAAATTTGTTCCCAGCCGAAAGAATCTTGCCTTGGCATGAAACTCCGGCGCACCATCCGGTCCGGGATCGAAACTCGTCGTCCCCATCGCCGTACCGATGTTGATAAACGCCGGCATCGGCATATCAGTCCCGTACGGGGACGAACTGTCATAGATCACACTCGCCTTCACCAGTCCATAAAGCTTCACCTTCGCTCCGCTCCCCAACTTGATATCGGGGACCATCCCGCTTACGGGCAACGGCTCTAACTGAAGGACTCGGACCGGAGCTACGGCAGGAATGAACTTCGGAGCTTGCGATTTCCCCGGATCCAGCGGGCGATTCGTTTCTACCTCCGCTGGCTTCGTCGGCTCGGCAATCACGGTCAACGAGTCTGAAGAACTGATTACTCCTTTTCGCTCCAGAGCATTCAGCAGCGCGTGCATTTCCGATCCTCGCTCCGATTCCCGCTCCGATGATCGGATCGCATTCGCCTCTTCGGCCGTTAACACTCCCTTCATCACCAGAATGCCCAGCAATGAAACGATGTTCCCGTTCGAAGCCGCCGGCCTAAGGATTGCCGCCGCTTCTGTCACATCCGCTCCGGGTGCCCCATTTCCGGCCGAAGCTGCCGGAAGTGGGGATTTCCTCCGAGCAAAAACCGGCACTGTCACCATCACGATAAGAATGGCCAACCCAATCGATCTCTTCCACCTCATGACGAACGTCTCCTTCGGCGGAGTCCGGCCGAGTCTCTAGAAGTCATCGTCAGAAAATCGTGACACTTGATCTTGGGGTGGGCCGGCGCTCTGCGCGCAAATTTTCGGCTGCCTGTTTGGGATGTGTTTCGTGGCTGGGAACGCCTCCGCCAAAAAAACGAGGCGCCCATTGCGGACGCCTGCACTGAACCTCTACAAAACCAAACTCTGGATTACGCCTTCGCGGACTTTGCCAGCCTCGCCGCAGTCGCCGCCAAATCAGCCAGCGACGGCACCGACTCTGGATGAGTGATCTTGCTTTCCGGCAGGGTTGCGCCGTTCTTGAAGGATTCAACTAACATCTCGATCGCCAGATCCGTATTCGGACGGATAAATATCGTCGCCGCCAACGTCCCGTTGCGAACCCATGCTTGTCCCGTCTTCGGCATCCCATCGCACCCGGTCACCGGAATCTTCATCCAGCGAGCCCTGTCCCCTTCCGCAATTTCGCTGAAGGCTTTGCGCGCTCCCACGGCCATGCTGTCGTCCTGTGCGCCGACCAGATCGATCTTGCTCTCCTGCGAAGTTCGCAAACGCAACCACGAACTGACCGTCTTGTACGCGCTTTCTTCCGTCCAGTTCGCGCGCATTGACTTGATCTGAATGTTTGCCGGCTTCGTCTTCATCATCCCGGCCGTGCGATCTTTCGCAGCCGAGCTGTTTGCGGGGCCTTCGATGTACAGCACGGTTCCGCCGTTCGGAAGCAGCGCAGCAAATTGCTGCCCCTGAATCTTTCCCACCTCTTGATGATCGGCGCTGATTGCAAATATCGGTATCTTGTATTGCCGCCGCAATTCCAGGATGTAGTCGACCTCATGATTCATCACAACCCAGCCGATTCCCGCCGCAGCCGCCGCTCTCGCCACTTGCGGAAATGCGGTTCCACCCGCGGGCTCGAACAAGATCGCATCCGGACGCGCCACCGTCGAATCCTGCACGTAATGCAGCAACTGCTGGCTCTGCGATACCGCGTCATTGTTCGCGTCGATGATCTTTACATCGACCCCCAGCCGCCGCGCTGTCTTCTCCGCTGCCGCGGCCTGCTCCTGCTGGTAGTCGTTGTCCTTATTCGTGAGTGATACCAAAAAGCTGAGTCGTTTCATGGAACATTCCTATTACCGGATCATAGGCCCACAAATTGACATCCCAAAAGTAACCACGGTAACCATGCAATGAGTAGCGCCGGCATCCTGCCGGCTGTACCACGGGCCCCCGTCCGCGCATCCGATAAGAATCCGTGAAAGACGTGATTTCCAAGAAGGAACAGCGCGGTCACAAACTGAGATCCCTACACTGCAGACACAACCTGAAACGCCGAAAAGCAATCAGGGTTGCCCCATCCTTGTCGCGGTTTTTGCGACAGGGTGGGGATTTTGACTTTGTTGACATCCTGAAGCGCGGTTTTTGCGACAGGGTGGGGATTTTGACTTTGTTGACATCCTTGTCGCGGTTTTGCGACAGGGTGGGGATTTTGACTTTGCCAGTCATCCTGAAAGGCA
The DNA here is from genome assembly GCA_963801895.1 of uncultured Acidobacteriota bacterium. Classification (GTDB taxonomy): domain Bacteria; phylum Acidobacteriota; class Terriglobia; order Terriglobales; family Acidobacteriaceae; genus Sulfotelmatobacter. The sequence goes on from CAWDGM010000001.1 coordinate 1,499,098, forward strand.
CAAGGTGTGAGCGCGCCTGAAGGAAGGAGCAATCACAGAAGCTCGGGCGAACGGTGGAATTCCCGACGCGGGCAGTTTGAAAGGGCGGGGATTCAAGCCGCACCGACTAGGATTGAAAAACTATCGCGGCTTAGCTGCTGAGGTTTTAGGCGGGTGCAAATTGACTATCCGCAGCTGTTAGGCTCCTGCGGTCGCCTTCTTCACCGCGTCGCCCTTCGGTTCCTCACTCAGGAACGACTTCAGGCTGCTATCGAGCGTCTCGCGATCGGCGTCCGTGAGGTCCACGAACCGGAAGGGCTGCATCCATCCCTGTGTCGCCCACATAGGAAAGAGCATCTGCGCATTGCAATGAATCGTCGCCTCGTGAACGTGGAACGTTAGTTCCACTTTGAGCTTTTCATCCAGCGGCTTCTCGAGATGAATGACGCCGCCGGTGGTCGACAGCTGATGAATCGCCGCCCGCACTGTGCGCTTGTTGGGCAACTTCACAAGCACCAGCACCGATCCGCGGAGCTTGACGCGGAACGGGCGTTCTACGGCTTTGTTTTCTTTGGGTACTGGCAGAAGTCGTGCCGATGATTCGAAATCTTCTGACATAGGCTACTTGAAGTATGTCAGCTGGCCCTTCTCCCGCGAAGTTACCAAAGCACGAGATCAATCCCGCTACCAGGACAGTGTGCGTCCCTCACAAATCCTCGCGAGGTTTGTCATCCTGAGCGGAGCGAAGGACCCATGCAGCCAGGCCATTGCCAGTGATCTAGAGTGCCCTGTCATCCTGAGCGAAGCGAAGGACCTTACGAAGCTCGTAGCCCTGATCGACGGCGTGAGAGGACGGCTCTACTTCCGCCCCGGACTAGTTTCCACACCCTCGGCAAAAAGATTGTAAGGCCAGACTTTCTTCTGCACCTTGAGCTTCGGAGTAGCAGTGTCGCTCTCCGGCGCAGCAGCCAACGGAGCATTCTTCGCAGCGACGCCCCAATCCTCCGGCGGATCGGCAATTCCCCACACGTTCCCGTGTGTATATAGCGAGGCGCCGATCAGAAAATACTTGCCGTCGTTTCCCAGCGGCAGGCAGTTTGCCACCCGCGCGGTCACGCTTCCGCCGCCTGGCAGGCCGCTCAGCATCAGCGGAGTTTCGACCTGCAACTCCTCCGAACTGCGGAATCCGCATCCCTGCGCGCTCACCACCAGCAGCATGCATTTCTCCCCGAACGGACGTCTTCGGTCGAGGCTAATCACGCTGACTGGAATCTCCACGCGAATTCGCGTGCTCCGTCGCATTGCTCTTGTGGTCAATACTTCCATGGTAGGTAGTCGCCCGCCGCATCAAGGACGCGGCACCGGCTCCTTTATTCTTGCAGATCATCCCCCGATCTCGATGGTGACAAAAGTAACCGGCGACCATATCGACGGGATACCGCTTTTCCAACCGCGCGACTAGCGGCTGGCCAATCCGCCGCAGATTTCTCCGCCGTCCATCGTGAACACCTGTCCCGTCACGTACGCCGCATCTTCCGACGCGAGATACGCAAACAGGCCGCCGATCTCCTCCGGCGACGCATGCCGCCCCAGCGGAACTTTCCGGTTCACTTCCTCCAGCATCGCGTCGGAATATTCGGCGCGCTGCATTGGCGTCAGCACATACCCCGGAGCCACGGCGCACACGCGGACTTTCGGCGCCAGCTCCAGCGCCATCGTTTTGGTCAGCTCGATCACTCCCGCTTTCGTCGCGTTGTAGTCCGCATAAAACGGCTGCCCCACGATCCCGTTGGTCGACGCAGTCTGCAGGATGACTCCACTTCCTCGTTCCCACATGTGCCGCGCCGCAGTCTGTGCAACGTAAAACACGCCAGTCAGGTTCACCGCAAGAATGCGATCCCACTCCTCCGGGGTAATCTCCAAAAACTTGTGCCGGATGCTGATGCCCGCGTTGTTGATCAGCACATCCACGCCATCCATCATCCGGATCGCCTCGGCAAACGCCGCTTCCACCTGCATCAAATCGGTGACGTCGGCGATGATCGCGGAAGTGATTCCGCCGCCGCGGCCTGCCAGTTCATGCTTGATGCGCGCGCATGCCGCAGCATCGCGATCAAGAACGCAAACGCGCGATCCCTCTTCGAGAAAGCGAGCGGCAGTCGCCGCCCCAATCCCGCTAGCTCCGCCAGTAATCAAAACCCGCTTGTCTTTCAACCCACGCATGAAATCTCCTTGTCACCATGTTAGGGCGGACGCATTCGTCCGCCCCGAGCGAAGCGAGTAAGACGGTGATTCCCGGAAATGCGGCCGACAATTCCATTTCGCCGACGGACGATTCGTCTGTCGCCACACATCAGCACCCCGCAGCCCGCACCGCAATCGTCTCTTTCACACCGCGCAGCTCCTTCATCAACCCATCGTCGCAAGGACGATTGATGTCATAAATCGCATACCCGATGTTTCCCCGCGTGTTCAGCGCCTGGCGCTCGATGTTGATCTCGCGATCTGCCAGGATGTCGTTGATCGCCCGCAAAATTCCCGGCACATTGTGATGAATGTGCATCAGCCGATGCGATCCCGTCTCATACTCGAGATGCGCCTGCGGAAAGTTCACGCTCAAAGTCGAGTCGCCGGTCTTGACATAATCGAGGAGCTTCGCCGACACGAACGATCCAATATTCTGTTGCGCCTCTTCCGTCGACCCTCCCACATGCGGCGTGAGAATTACGTTCGGGAGATCGCGCAGCGCACTGACAAACTCCGCCCCCGACTCCGGCTCCTGCGGGAACACGTCAATCGCTGCTCCGGCGATCTTGCCGGACTTCAGGCACGCGGCCAGCGCCTCGTGATCAACGACGAACCCTCGGCTCAGATTCAAAAAACACGCGCCGTCTTTCATCGCCGAGAACTCATCCTTGCCGAACAGATCCTGGTTCTCTTTCTTGCCATCGACGTGCAGCGTGACCACGTCTGCGGTCTCGAGCAACTCGCCAAACGCGACGCCACGTGCATTGCCTCGCGCCAGCACGTGCGCGTTGTCATAAAAAATGACGCGCATCCCCATCGCCTCGGCCAGGTCCGAGAGTTGCGAGCCGATCTTCCCGTACCCCACGATGCCCAGCGTCAGACCGCGCACCTCGTGTGCGCCTGCCGCGGACTTGTTCCACACGCCGCGATGCATCTCCGTCGACGCGGCAAACGTGCGCCGCAGCAGTAGGATAATTTCCCCCAACGTCAACTCGGCAACCGAACGCGAGTTCGAATGCGGATCGTTGAACACCGCGATGCCTCGCTCGCTCGCCGCCTTGCTGTCGATCTTGTCGACGCCAATGCAGAACGCGCCCACAGCGACCAGGCCCTTGGCGGCCTCGATCACCGCGGACGAAACCTTCGTCTTCGAGCGCACGCCGAGAAGAGATACCGGCGCCGCGCGCAGCTTCTCGACCAACTCGCGCTCGTCAAGCGCAGGCTTCAGCGATTCGACTTCATATCCAGCGTCGCGAAACACTTGTACCGCAACACCGCTGATGTTCTCCAGCAATAGAGCCTTCAAGCACCCTCCAGAATCATGTGGATCAATCAACGATTATCTCAGAGCCGCAGCCGCACGATCGTTCAGGAACACTCCGAGTAGTTATCACCCCGACCAGCAATCCTTGTCATCCTGAGCGGAGCAGAACGGCGAGCGAAGCGAGCCGTCTGCGCAGTCGAAGCACCTTGCGTTCCGCACCGCACCGGCCCTCCTTTCTTGACAGTTGTTCCCGACCCGTGAGAAAGTCTCTTCCTGTCGGTCGTCCTCTCCCCTTCTCCACCTACCCTGTTAGCGACCGAGTGTCTAACGGGCCGAGCCTCAACCAAAAAATCCCGACACCAAACTTTGGAGGTTCGTAGTGATGCGTGTTCGCATTTCCATCATGATCGTCTGCACCTGCTTCGCCATCCTGGCATCCGGCCAGGAACCTTCTGCCTCTCCAGCGGTTGCTACCTGGAACGAATTTCATCGTCCCAACATGCAGCGCTGGAATCAGTCTGAAACCGTGCTCGGCATTCACAACGTCAAAAATCTTCAGCTCAAATGGACGTTCACCACCAACGCCCAGGCTGGCTCGTGTCCCACCATCGTCAACGGAGTCGCATACGTCGACTCCGACGACGGAGTCCTCTACGCGCTGAATGCGAACACCGGCACACTGATGTGGAGCTATGCCACGGGCGGCGGCGAATCCACTCCCGCTGTCGTTGGAGGAACTGTCTACGTCGGATCGTGGTCCGGCAAGGTCTACGCGCTGAAGGCCGCCACCGGAGCGCTCCTCTGGAGCTTCACTGCCGGAGCCATGATCGAGTCTTCGCCTGCCGTCGTCAACGGCGTCGTCTACGTCGGATCGGCCGACGGAAACCTCTACGCGCTTAACGCCGGCACCGGAGCCAAAATCTGGAGCTTCGCCACCGGAGCCAACGTGTTCACCTCGCCCTCCGTGCTGAATGGCGTGGTCTACTTCGGATCCGACGACCACAACGTGTACGCCCTGAACGCCACCACCGGAGCAAAGATCTGGAGCTTCACCACCGGAGCACAAGTCGAGTCCTCACCGGCCGTCGCGGGCAACACGCTTTACGTCGGATCGTTCGACGGCAACCTGTACGCGCTGAACACCGCCACCGGAGCCAAGCGCTGGATCTTCACCACCGGCAACTCGATTCAGTCGACACCAGCCGTCGCCAATGGCAGGGTTTACGTCGGTTCCTGGGACCACAACGTTTACGCCCTGAATGCCAGCACCGGCGCCAAGGTGTGGAGCGTGACTACGGGCGCCCTGATCGTCTCCTCGCCCGCGGTTGCAAACGGCGTGGTGTATATCGGATCGTGGTTCCCCGCCGGCACCAACATCTACGCGATGAACGCCAACTCCGGCGCCGTGCTCTGGACCTACAACACCGGATCTTACGTGTGGTCCTCGCCCAGCGTGGTGAACGGAACGCTATACATCGGCTCCGATACCGCCCTGTTCTACGCCTTCGGCCTGTAACGCTGTCACCCGCATCCCCACTTCTGCTGAGGTTGGCAGAGGTGGGGATCTTTTGTGACGATGGATTTTCTTTCGCTTCCTCGGGCACAGCCCCCGAGAGAATGTCATCCTGAGCGGAGCGAAGGACCCCAGCACGGTTGCCCACACCACCAGACTTCAGGGAACCTCCACGTGCGTTGATCCCTTTGGCATCTTCGGAAGCAGAGTTCCTACCGATTGGAGCTTTCGTTTTGTGGAACCGCACGTTGAAGATCGGTTCTCCCCACACCCCAAGAGCGATGTCATCCTGAGCAAAGCGAAGGACCCCTGCACCATTGCCCGCGCCACCAGCGTTCAGGGAGTCCGCCCCGTGCGTCGATTTTCTTTGGTCCTTCGCGGCTGAGTCGATACCGATGTCACGTCGGAAGCCCACGCCGATGACCGATCGCCAAGCAAGCGCGAGAGGAATGTCATCCTGAGCGCAGTCGAAGGACCTCCGTGTCTCCGTCTTTTGTTCGGATATCTCGTTGTCGAGATTCCCTCACTGATGAAACCAGGTTTCTTCGCGCCGCCACATCGGCAACGCATCTGCTCCCAGAGCGAGCATGCCCACTGTTGGCCCGGTTTTACGAGCGCTTCCCTGTTCAGGCATCACACTGCTGGAAACGGGATTGGGAACGGACGGGCCGGCCAACCCCGCACCGCAGGATTTGTTTGGTACCGACTCGTAACCGTATTCCGTGATAGTCGCGGAGAATGATCCCGTCGGGCCATGTCCACTTCCTTTGTGCTTCACCGTAACCGTCAGACGCACCCATCCGAAATGAATCTTCCCATTGATCTTGAACTTCACCCCAAGAAACCGGTTAGGATGGCCCCCTCCCCAGTTTCCTCCAAGGCCCTGATCAAAGCTGTAGCCCGGTTTCTGGCCACAATTCTGCGTGCACAACACCGACTCTTCGATTGGGATGCCGTAGCCGCCATAGGTACGGATGAACGGACCGCCCGGTCCGATCTTTGCGCCGCGGATCATCGCCGCAGCTTGGTAACTCGGACACGCACCTGCATCACACCCGCCGATGACCGCGTCTGCTCCCCGGGCGATCGGAAATATACCCAAGTTGTTGAAGCTGACCTGCCCAATGTAGTAATTGCTAAGAAAAAAATCGAAGTCGTTTACCCCATCCCCGTTGAGGTCGAGGAGTACTGGCGTATTCGCATGGATGGGAATCGATTTGTTCGTAATAACGATTTCGGCCTCGGCGGGCTGCAACAAAGCCAACGCGCTTACCGAAGCCGCCGCAGCAGCCAGAGAGTACAACCGCAACCCACGCTCCGCGGTCCCGGAGAGCGCAGGCTTCTTCGCCTGAGATAACGCTCGATATCGCATAGATCCTCCAAGGAAGTATGGGGCCCAAGAATGGCCGACGAGCGTAGCGCCAAACCAGCCAGCAGTCAATCCGAAAATCAACCGCTGTCGTTCGCACAGGATAGACGGGTGGCCCATTCAAGCCCGCTTTTGGCTTGAGTGGGGCACTTCCCGATGGCGGCGCGGATCATAGGTGCATCTCGTCGGAAACCCAGGTGAAAAGCGAGGTCGCCCACCAATCCCAGAAGAATGTCATCCTGAGCGTAGCGAAGGATCCCTGTAATCATCGCGTGCCAGCGGCCAATTAAGGGAGTTCTCCCTGTGCATCGGCTTCTTTGGTCCCTTCGCGGCTGAGTTGATACGGAGGGATACCATGCTAGATCGAGCTTGGAAGGCTAGATGGGGTGTTCCCCGTTTGCGAGAAATAGAAAGCATGGGAAACTTGGGTACGTCTCTTCCGGAATTCTTCCGCCGTGAGGATCAGGAAAGCATCAGACAAGCAGCAAAATGAATCACCAAATCTCGAACCACCTCATCATTTCCCATAAACCCAGCCACGCCATGCTTCCGGCCACTACATGAAGTATCCAGAATTCTCGTGGGAGTGGTTCGCGTTTCAACCCTCGCTTAAATTCAGTCAACGCCTTCCGAGCTGCGCGGAACGTTTTGTACAAGCAGGAGACGTTTTCAGAATCAGCACCGCCGATCAAACCTTGGTGTATCCCCTCGTTCATCATAAAAATCATGTTGATGTAAGCGCGCTCTTCCTCAGTCCATGGAATCTGATGTGGCACAGGCGCGGTTATGACCGTCGGAGTAGTTGACATCGCCAGTTCAGTCGGCGAAGTCTTAGGCGCCAGCTTTTCCATTACTCCCTGATACAAGAGAACATTCCCGATCGCGAATGCTTGTAACCGCTCCATCGATTCGAAAAGGCGACGAATCGAATGGTTCAGCATTACTAGTTCATGGATTACTGGACTCAGAGCCCCTGCATAATGCGAGTCAGTTACGTTGCTTAGAACCGGCGTGTGGAAGGAAAATACCATCCGACTCGGATTAAACCAGTCAGGGTTTTCTTTAACCAATTGGAACCGCTTCTTTACTAGGTAACCCTTCTCCCCTTCTCCACCTGATGCCCACTGGCTTGCCAACTCTAACTCGGCGTCGAGGCCCTTAACCAAACTCCCGATACCTTCATAGGTCTCCTGGCGCGAAGCGACAGCATTAGCAACATAAGTGAACCAAGCGCCCGACGCGGCCCACAAAGTTGCGATGGATCCCCAAAAGGTTGCGGACGTTAGGATATCGGGTAATTGCTTCCACATGGGCTGGGATTTTACAGCTTATTGGAGGCGGTTGGCTCATTGAAGCCCGCTTTTGGCTGAGTGGGGCGGTTCCTTACAGGTTGCCCCACCTCACGTCGCGCAGTTTGCGACGTCGGGTGGGAACCTCGCCCCCGCAAATCGAGATCTGACCCTCCCAAACTTTTCCACAGAAAAATAAATCCGCAAGTTGTGACATCCAACCTTTACTCGAAGCTTTCAAAAAGTCCACATTGGGACTATGCACCCGCAAGACCCCACCCGGAAGCCGGAGGCCGAGAACCGGAAGCCGAGAGCTGAAAGCCGGAAGCTGAAAGCGAACAGTCAAAAGCCAGACGCCCAGCGCCTGACGCCTGATTCCCCCTCCGAACCCTGGATTCCCGAATCGAAGCTCCCTCCGCTCCCCAAAGATTCCATTAACTCCCTTGTTCGCAAGATTTTACTTACAAACCCTTTGTTCCCAAGATTTTACGCGGACATGGTCATCTCCTCCGCGCCTAACTCCAATGAAGCCAAGATTTTACGCACTCACTATCAAAAAATACTGAACAGGATTTCTATGCCTACATCGACAACCTGCACTCATATCAAAGTCACCGGGGTCCGCTGCGCCTCTCCCTCACTTCGCGGAGAGCAGTTCTGCTATTTCCACCAGCACGCCCATCGCGGCGTGCGCAAACCGCCGCAGTCGCGCCTTCACCCCATCGCCATCCTTGAGGACGAAGAGTCGATCCAGTCCTCTCTGATGGAAGTCATCAATGCACTCATGCGCAACACCATCGACCTCAAGCGCGCCGAACTAATCCTGCGCGCCCTGCACATAGCAGTGAAGAACGCCCGCCGCGTAAAGTTCGACATCCACGCCGGAGACACAGTAAAAGAAATCCCCGAATACGCCAGTGTAGGGGCGGACGCATTCGTCCGCCCCAGCGGCGAAGCCGCTGTGCAACTGCCAACAGAAGCAGACCGCCCGGCAGAAGATGAACTCCCGCGCACAGCCTCGATCGCGCCAGCGAGAACTCTGTCAGCCCGAGAGCAAAGAAACCTGCAGAAACTCAGGCAAGAGCAAGCCCACCAAGCCGACATCCGCGCCAGGCTAACCCGCGTAGCCGAAACACTATCCCCCCGTCCAGAAAATGTGGGAACAGCCGCCCCCGGCTGTTCAAGCGGCCCAGCGGGCCGCAGCCCTGCCACGACCCATGTAGGTACGGACGCATTCGTCCGTACAGGCGGACCGGCCGTACCGGTCCGCAGCTCCGCGACAACCGCAAACGCACAACAGAAGAAACCTCCCGTTGGCGCAAATGAACCGACTCGAACGAATCGCAAGCATGCAACGGCCAAAGCTCCAAAAGGATGAAGACAAAAGAGTGCGATGGATTGCGGAAAGTCAGTGCAGATCAAATTCCCCACCCTGTCGCAAAAATCGCGACCAGGATGGGGCAACCTCAACCTGTTTTCATTTACGGCCTTGAATTGCGCTTCGACTCACGATGGCGTGTGGGTACGACTCACGACACGATGGTGGACGGCCCAGTACGCTGTCGATTAAAGTAGCTGCGTCAGCCGGAGGAGATTCGTTTGTTGCGGGCTCGTTACTGGCTCGTCCTCGGTGCAGTGGCATCCCTCGTGGGAGCGGCGCTGATCCTGACGACCTGCAGCGACGGAGTCATCCGGTCGCGTTTTGCCGCGAACGATCCCACGCCCATTCAGCACACGGTTTTCATCATCAAAGAAAACCGCACCTTCGACAATTACTTTGCCGGCTTTCCGGGCGCGGACGGCGTGACGTCGGGAAAGACGTCCACCGGACAGCAGGTGCCTCTCACTCCGACGCCCGATAGCGATCTGGCCCAGCTCTGCAATAGCTGGGATTGCAGCGTGCACTCGATCAACAACGGCAAGATGGATCAATTCGATCAGCCCGGCAACCTGGGCGCTTATGGCCGTGTCACAGAGAGTGAGATCCCGGGATACTGGAGCTACGCGCGGCGCTACGTGCTGGCGGACCACTTTTTTGCGTCGGTGCATGGGCCGAGTTTTCCGAATCATCTTTTCACGGTCGCTCCGCAGTCCGGCGGGGCGATGGACAATGCCGGTGGGCCCGAAGGATCGGGCACGAACTGCGATGGCACTCCCAGCGGCACCGTCGCTATCCTGAATGAGAACGGAAGTATTACCTGGCAGTCGCCATGCTTCGACTTTCAAACCTTGCCTGACCAGCTTGAGGCGGCGAAAGTTTCCTGGCGGTACTACGCAGACCGTGGAGGCATCCTGAGCACGATTCGCCACATACAAAGTTCTCCAATTTGGCAGGACCGGATTGCACTTCCCGCACAATTTGTTGACGACGTGGCCGCGGGAAAATTGCGCGCGGTGAGTTGGGTATTACCGCCCCTCGGTCAGGGGGAGCATCCGCCCGAAAGCGTGTGCGAGGGGGAAAACTGGACGACGCAGGTGATCAACGCGATCATGCAGAGTCCGTATTGGAATTCGACTGCCGTGTTTGTGATGTGGGACGACTACGGTGGCTACTACGATCACGTCCCGCCGCCGCAGGTGGATCGCTTCGGGCTCGGCCCGCGGGTGCCGCTGCTGATCATCTCTCCGTATGCCAAACGAGGATACGTTTCGCACACGGTGTACGAGCAGTCGTCGATGCTGAAATTTGTGGAACGACGATATCAGTTGGGATCACTCACCGCACGCGACGGCGCGGCGAGCGACCTGCTCGACAGCTTCGACTTCAGCCAGAGGCCACAGGCGCCGATGATCGTCTCTCCGCGCGCGTGCCCTGAAGCGCCGGCGGGGCAGGCGCATCCCGCAACCTATTCCGCGTTCGACAATGACTGACGAAAGTTCAAATTCCCCACCCTGTCGTAAGAGGCGCGACAAGGATGGGGCAACCCTTTCACTTACTCAATCACTGAATTTTTTAATTACTCGAATTGCGCCGGTGGTCCGGCGACTTTCTGGTGTTTGGGATAGTGGCCGAGGATTTTGACGATGAATCCGTGAAGGCCGTGGAATCCGTTGTGGGGGAGGAACATGAAGGGACATTCGCCGGGGATGACTTCGATGCCGTGCTCGCGGCAGAAGTCGACCGCCGACGCGCTCACTGCGCCTCCGTGGCCTCCGGCGCTGTACATCCAGATGCGGCGGATGCCGGCCCGGGCACAGTCTGCGACGACGGAGTCGGTGACGTCCGCCGGGGTCATGAGCAGCGCGCCTTCGACGGAGGGCTGGATGTCCTGCACACGGGGAAAACAGAGTCGTCCGAACATGGTGGTGGCTTTGGGATTGACGGGGACGATGTCGTATCCGCGGCGCGTGAGTTCGTTGAAGAGCATGACGCTGAAGTGTCCGGGATCGCGGGAGAGGCCGACCATCGCGATGCGCTTGGCGGCCAGGAACGATTCGATGGTTTCGAGGGAGACGCTTGGAGTAGGCATGTCCGCCTCCTGGACTTGCGACGACGCTACACCCGATGATGGGGATCTGCAGTGATCGGGATCACGGAGCGGACGGTGGGTTACGGTTCGGTTGTGGCTGGGAGTGCAGAGATCGGCAAAGTCAAAATCCCCACCCTGTCGCAAAATGCGCGACAAGGGTGGGGCAACCCCGTATTACTTCTCGGCGTTTCAGGTTGCGTCTGCGGTGCCGGGATCCTTCAGGCGCGCGAAGTCCGCGCGCCTTCAGGATGACAGGAATGGATGGGAGCCGCTTTCAGTTACTCAATTACCCGATCACCCAATTACTCAATTCTTAGAGGGGGTGGCCTTTGAAGAAATAGATTAGCTCGATGATTAGGATGACAACGACCATCAGTTCGAGGACGAAGGCTCGGGACTGGTTAAATTGGTCGATCATGAAGCGGTAGAGATCCTCGGCGGTATGCAGCTTTTCCTGGACCAGGTCTTTGTAGTCGGGCACTCCGACTTTGGCGGCGCAGAGTTTGTAGAGGCGCGCGGAGAACATGTCGCTGAGAAATTTGATGGCGTTGTCTGCGCGCTCGGTGAGTTCGTTGACGTCGAGGAGCACGGTGTGGAGTTTCGAGGCGGCACGGGCGGTGCGCCAGCGTCCCCAGAGCCCGGTGCCTCCGGCGTCGAGGAAGTCGTAGACCTTTTCGAGCTCCTTGGTGAGCAGCTCGTCGTAGTGGCGGAACTCGAGCAGCTGCGAGTTGGCGTATTGGAGGAGCTGGATGGCGGTTTCGGCGCCGGATTGCGTGTCGTAGATGAAGGCGGCATTCCATCCGATGACCGCGAGGTCGTGCGGGTAGTACGAGATGCGGGACTGGAGAATTTCCTGGCGCTCGCCGTCGGAGAGTGTGGCCATTTCTCCGCGAACAACCTGGGCGATCTGGTTGCGCTGCGAGGCGAGAAGTTCGTCCGCGGACGGCGCGCCGTCGATCTCGCGAACGTGGAAGATGAAGTAGTCCTCTTGCAACCAGTCGGTGCTGTACGGCTTGATCAGGGCGGGGGCAGCGCGTTCAAGTTTCTGGCGCACGATGCGCAAGGCCAGCTTCTCGAAATTTGTGTCGGAGGTCCAGCGGCACGAGAGTTCGACGAGAGTGTCCCACCCGCCGGAAAACGGTAGTTCGAATTCGAGGCTGACGACGCCGTAATCGTAATACTTGATCTCTCCGGCAAGGCGCTCGCCGGATTCGAGGATCAGAGGCTCGAGCGTTTCTTCTACGGGAGGACGCTGGTAGCGGACGTAGGCCGGGGCCTTTTTGAAGCTGGCTTCGGCTGTGCGTGTGGGAAATAGTTTGCGGAGCTCGTCGAGGCGGATCTCTTCGCAGACGTCGTATTGAATGAGGACGAGGACGGAGCCGCGCAGCGGTCCTTGCGCCTTGGGCTGAGCGCTCTCGTGGACCTTGGCGGAAAGGTCGCGGGAGACTTCGGTGCTGACCATGGTTGTGACTTCGCGGTCCATGCGGGTCGTCCTTGCGAGGCCTGAAGCTGGCGGGCGTCTTACGGACCTTTATTATCTCAGGAGATGGGGGTGCGGGACAGGGCGTTGTAAGTAGTTGATTGTATAGACGTTATCGGGTAGTTCTCTTTCGCTCCTACGGAGCTGGCGGTCTTCACGTTTAGGTCCCACGGCTTGCGCTGCGGGCTGTAGTCTTTCGCCGCTTTGCGGCTTGGGCTGTGATGGACTGCCGTCCTTTGGGGCCTTCGCGGCTGGGGAACTGACGGCTGGAAGGTTTTGCGCTTCGCGGGTGGGATGTGACGATCGGCGTTTCGGAGTTCGGACCGGTACTGCTGACTTGGGAAATCAGCGTTTGCGGGTGGCGGCCCAGAGTAGGAGGCTGGCTCCGGCCAGGGCTCCTAGGCCTATGCTGGCTCTCTTCATTGAGGCCTTCACGTCCTGATCGCGCTCGCGGACTAGTTGCGATTCGGGATAGGGATCGTCACGGTCCAGGGCCGAGGGTTGGAGCGCCATCTGGAGGACTTCGGCGAGATGGAGCGCGTGACGTCCTGTGCTCTGGGCGATCTGCTCGCGGCAACTGAATCCGTCAGCAATGATGAGCCAGTCGTCGGGAGCGCTGCGAACGGCGGGAAGAAGTTCCAGTTCGCCGATAGCTGCAGACACTTCGTATTTGTCGTGCTCGAAGCCGAAAGATCCAGCCATGCCACAGCATCCGGGAGCGGGCGCGGTGAAGTTTACACCGATTCGCGTGAGCAGCGATTCTTCCGCGGTCATCTTCATCAGTGACTTGTGGTGACAATGTCCGTGGAGCAGAGCGCGGCGATTGAGCTGTGGAAGCAGGGCTTTGCCCGAGTTTTGCTCGAGAAATTCGCTGAGCAGAAATGTTTGTTTGCTCAAGGCTTGGGCACGTTCATCGTGCGGGAACAGGTTGACGAGTTCGTCTCGGAAGACGGCGACACAACTCGGTTCAAGTCCGACGACGGGAATGCCGGCTTCGATCTCGGGCTCGAGTTGATCGAGGATTTCGAGCAGCAGTGATTGCGCGCGATCGAGCATGCCGAAGTCGTAGAGGGGACGTCCACAGCAGAGATTGGCTTGCGGGACGAGGACGCGGTATCCAGCGGTTTCGAGGACTTCGACGGCGGCCTTCGCAGTCGATGGGAGGAAGTAGTTGTTGAAGGTGTCGGCCCAGAGTAGGACCTCAGGGGCTGAAGCCGTGCCCTGATACGAACCATCGGGGGCTAAAGCCCTTTCTTCTGACGCGTCACGCGGCGCTGAAGTGTCGCTCTTCCACCGGTCTCGGCCGGAATCGGCGGGCGCGTCGCTTTGCCACCGATTCGGGCCAGCATCCGTTGACGCTCCGCTTTGCCGCGGATTTGTACCCGCATCCGCTGGAGCAACGTTCTTCCACGGGTCGGGGTCGGGATCGGCATTGACGGATTCAGCTTGCTCCCACCACGCTCGCTCTCGCTCGCGGGGCGGACGAATGCGTCCGCCCCTACACGTGCTGGTGCGGCGGAACCATTGTTTGAATGTTTCGGGGGCAAAGGGTGGAATGCTGCGCTGGTGCGGGATTCCGGCGACTTTTTTGGCAATGTCACGGAGGAATGGCAACTGCGTCGTCAGGTTCACGAGACCTGGCGCATTCGACGCGAGGCGCGCCCACAGGTCGATATTGCCGAAGGCGTAAGCGTTCAGAGGACGAACTCGGCCCTTGTAATAGTGAGAGAGAAATTCGGCCTTGTAGGTGGCGACATCGACGCCAACGGGACAATCGCTCTTGCATCCTTTACAAGCGAGGCAGAGATCCAGGGACTGCTTCACTTCTTCGCTGCGCCATCCGTCGCGAACGACTTCGCCCTGGGTCATTTCCCAAAGCAGATGCGCGCGGCCGCGGGTGGAGTGCTCTTCTTCATGGGTGGCGCGCCAGCTCGGGCACATCACGCCACCTTCTTCGCGGCGGCACTTGCCGACTCCGACGCAGCGCAACGTGGCTTCTGCGAGACTTCCGTGATCCTGCAAAAAGTGGAAATGCGTCTTTGGTTGCCATGGCGCGTAATCCGGGCCGATGCGCAGATTCTCGTCGAGCCTGTTGGGCTCGATGACTTTTCCGGGATTCATCTTCCAGTCAGGATCCCAGGCGACTTTGAATTTGCGGAACGCCTCCATCAACTCCGGACCAAACATTTTGGGAAGAAGTTCGGCGCGGGATTGCCCGTCACCGTGCTCGCCGGAGAGCGACCCACCGTAGCTGACGACGAGGTCGGCAGCCTCTTCTACGAACTTGCGGAACTTGGCGACTCCTTCTTTCGAGGTAAAGTCGAAGTTGAGGCGCGTATGCACGCACGCGTGCCCGAAGTGCCCGTAGAGCGAACCCTTGTAGCCGAATGCGCCCATCATCTTGCGCAGGTCGCGAATATATCCGCCAAGCTTTTCGGGAGCAACCGCCGCATCTTCCCAGCCTTCCCAGTTCAACGACTCGCCGGGAACATGTGAGGTTGCGCCCAGACTGGATTCGCGAATCTCCCAGATGCGGCGTGCCTGAGCACCCGAGAACAACTTGATGTTCGGCGGAGCGGCACTGCGACGAAGCGTGTCGATCAGCCGCTGCGCCTGTAACTCGGCTCCGGGGAGCGACTCGCTTCCGAACTCGACCATCAGCCATCCGCCGCCTTCGGGCAACAGTGCAAGACCTTCCGGATTGATGCCTTTCGCGCGTACGTAATAAGCAAGCAGGTCATCAAAGCCTTCGAGACCAATGGGCTTGTGCTCGAGGATCTCCGGTATATGGTCGGCACATTGATAGATGTCCGGGTAAGCGACGACGACGAGAACACGTTGCGGTGGGCTCTCGATCAAACGGCACGTGGCTTCGAGAGTTGTCGCGCAAGTGCCTTCCGTGCCGACGAGCGCGCGGGCGATGTGGAAGCCGTTTTCCGGGAGAAGGTAGTTGAGGTTGTAGCCGGACACGCGACGTGGGATGTTTGGGAATTTCTTACGGATCAGGTCCCCGTATTGGGCAGCGATTTGCTCGAGGGCGGAACGGAGTTGAGTGATGCGTCCGGAATCGGGGCCGGGCATGGCATCGGTGCGGCCCGATACTTCTGGGCCGCCGGACAGCCGAGGGCGGCTGTCCCTACTTGATTCGTCTTCGGTGGCTGGGCGGACGAATGCGTCCGCCCCTACATGCATCCTTGTGCCGTCGTAGGTGACTACGTCCAGGGCTTCTATGTTTTCGTCTGTCTTGCCTCCCATGATGGAGTGGACACCGCAGGAGTTGTTGCCGATCATGCCGCCGATGGTGCAACGGTCGTGGCTGGCGGGATCGGGAGCGAAGGTCAGATGATGTTTTTCGGCGGCGTTGCGGAGGTGATCGAGGACAACGCCGGGCTGGACGCGCGCGATGCGCCGTTCGGGATCGATCTCGAGAATGTTTCCCATGTACTTGGTGAAATCGAGCACGACGGCGACATTGCAGCACTGTCCTGCGAGCGAGGTTCCACCGCCACGGCAAAGGAGAGGAGCGCCGAAGTCACGACAAACGGAGATGGCAGCGAGGACATCGTCAGGATCGCGAGGAAGAACTACGCCGATGGGAACCTGGCGATAGTTCGAGCCGTCAGTGGCGTAGAGAGCGCGGCTTCCATTGTCGAAGCGGATGTCACCACGGACGCGGAGGCGCAGGGCTTCGGCAAGCCCCGCGGCATCGCTTACTGAGTTCTGCGGGACTGGATCCGCGACTTTATTCTGCATTGCCCAATTCTATTCGGAAGTTTTGTTGCTCACCTTGCTGATGTGAAATTTCGATCCGTCGCCGTTGGTTTCGATATGAATTGTGACGGTAGCTTTATTTGCGCTGGCGACGATGGTGCATTGATTTTCGTCGGAGGTAGTGGACATCGCGCCGGGAAATTTTGCCTTGTAGAAAGCACAGACCTTGTCGATGGGATCGCTGCTTTCGAAAGAAGCCGCGACGGTGCGGATGTTGCCGAAGCTGGCGGAGTTTGCGCCGTCTTTCTGGACTTCAGCACCCGGGTAGATATCGATGCCAAGGTCCTTAGCAACCTTCTCGGGATCCTTGGTACTTTTAACGGATCCAAATGGAGTTTCGACGTTGACGTTATCGCCGTCCTGGCGCACGTGAGTTCCCTTGGCGATGCGGTGGACAACGATGCCACAAGTGACCATCCCGAGAATAGCGATGAGGACGATTACCCCGACGATGATGAGGATAATCTTGAGAGCGCTGCTGCCACCGGAACTGGGAGTGGTGCCTACGGGGACGGTCGATGCGGGAGCTGACATGACTGGCGCCGCAGAGGCGGCTACGACGGCACCGCATTTATTGCAGAACTTCGTTCCTTCGTTCAGGGTTGCACCGCAGGAATTGCAGAAGGCCATAGGTCACCTCGACGGGCGAGTATACCGCAGAGGGCGGGAAAAACCGAAGCAGACGCAGCGCCTGAAGGCGAGAACGTTTCGGACGCGGCTACGGCATCGCTGAAGCGATGCCCTGATACGAAGCGGAACTTTTCCGCTGTTCGCGGAGTTGAACACCACTCCTTCAGGCGGGGCTGAAGCCCTGTTCCTTTCTATTCTGACTGTGACGCGGCCCTGAAGGGCCGCTCTTCCACAACTGCTAGCTCCAGTGGCGGGTGCCGTAGTCGGCCATGGATAGGCCCAGGAGGAGGAACAGGAAAAATATCGTGGAGATGACTACCACCTTGAGGAGTTTTTCGCTGGCATGACGAAGATGCATGAAGAACAGAACGACCAGCAAGGCTTTCGTGGTGGCGATAATCAGTGCAACGGGGGCGTTGAGCGAGCCCAGATCCAGCAGTGCGGCTTCATAGGTGATGAACGTTCCGAGCAGCAAGGCGCCCCATACGGCGAAGTACATTCCCAACGGCGACGATTTCGAATGGTCAGACATCTCAATCCTCACTTATGCCGGTCGATCAGGTACAGCAGGGGGAACAGGTAGATCCAGACGATGTCGACGAAATGCCAGTACAGCCCGCCGATTTCGAGCGGGGTGTGATATGCGGGAGTGAAGCGACCCTTCCATGCCATCCACAGCAGCCATGTGAAAATGCCGAGACCGATGACCATGTGGAGAGCGTGCAGCCCGGTCATTACGAAATAGAGAGCGAAGAAAATCTGCGCGTGGCGCGCATTCGCATATTGGCCGGGATGGCCGGGGATCTCTTCGTTCGCGAAGCTGAATGTCGCGCCGGGAACGTGGTGCTCGTCGAACTTGTCCTTGTACTCCTTACTCTTAATGCCGAGGAAGGCGACGCCGAAAAGCATGGTCAGCACGAGCATGAACAGGAGCATGCCGCGGCGCGCAGTCTGTGCGGCCCATATGGCGAGAACGACGGTTAAGCTGCTGCAGATCAGGACGGCGGTGTTGGTTGCGCCGAGAGCGGCATCGATGGACTTGCTGGCGGCGGCAAAGTCGCCGAAATACCATCCGCGATAAATCAAGTATGCGCAAAACAGACCGCCGAAGAACATGACCTCGGTAGCGAGAAAGATCCACATGCCGAAGTTGGACGAGTCCTTCTGTTGCTCTTCGGTTGCGAAATGATGAAGCAGCGCCGGATTGTGACCGTGAGAGGTCATGGTTTGGCTATCCGACAACGTGAGCCTCCTGCTTGTGACCTGTATCGATCTCGTCGTAGTTGTAGGCTTCCCAAGTTACGACAGGCTCTTGCTCGAAGTTGAATGTCGTCGGAGGCGAGGGCGTCTTCCACTCGAGCCCGGCCGCTCTCCACGGATTGTCGGGAGCCGGCTTGCCGTAGCGCATCGACCATAGGAAATAAATCATCGGCAGAAGATAGCCGACGCCGAGAACGGTGGCTCCCGCGGTCGAGAGCACGTTGAGAACCTGGAATTCCGCGGGGTATTGATAGTAACGGCGTGGCATCCCGAGGTAGCCCAGGATGAACTGCGGGAAGAAGGTCAGATTGAATCCGATGAAGACGATCAACGCGGCAAGGCGAGCCCATCCTTCGGGATAGAGACGTCCGGAGATCTTCGGCCACCAGAAATGCATTCCGCCGAGATACCCCATGAGCGCACCGCCGACCATGATGTAGTGGAAGTGTGCGACTACGAAATAAGTATCCGTAACGTGCACGTCGATGCCCAAAGCGGCAAGGAATAATCCCGTGAGTCCGCCGACTGTGAACAGGCCGAGGAAGCCGAAGGCGTAGAGCATGGGCGCATCGTAATGGATGGATCCTTTGTAAAGAGTCGCGGTCCAGTTAAAGACCTTGACTGCCGACGGGACGGCGACGGAATAGCTGAGCAAGGAGAAGATGAGCGCGGCGTAGACCGACATCCCAGCCACGAACATGTGGTGGGCCCAAACGAGGAAACCGAAGACCGCGATCGCAATCGATGACAGAGCGACGAAGCTGTATCCGAAAATACGCTTGCGCGAGAAGCAAGCGATGATCTCGCTGACTACGCCCATCGACGGCAGAATCATGATGTAGACCGCGGGATGGGAATAGAACCAGAACAAATGCTGGAACAGGAGAGGATCGCCGCCAAGTTTTGGATCGAAGATTCCCAGGTGTAACGCGCGCTCGGCCGCAACCAGAACGATGGTGATGGCGATGACGGGCGTTCCGAGAATCTGGATAACGCTGGTGGCGTAGTGCGCCCAGATGAACAACGGCAAGCGCGACCAGGTCATGCCCGGCGCTCGCATGCGGTGGATGGTTACTACGAAATTCAATCCTGTAAGGATGGAGGAGAATCCGGCAACGAAGATGGCGAGTCCGGCCTCGACGATTTTCGTATTGGTAAACGCGGTGCTGAAGGGCGTGTAGAAGGTCCATCCGGTATCGACGCCGCCGGTGAGCATGCAGTGCAGCATCATCGCGCCGCCGATGATGTAGAGATACCAGCTCAAAAGATTGATTTTGGGAAAGGCAAGGTCTTTCGCGCCGATCATCATGGGGACGAGGAAGTTGCCGAGCGTCGCCGGGATCGAAGGGATGAGGAAGAAGAAGACCATCACCATCCCGTGCTGCGTAAAGAGCTTGTTGTAGGTATCGGCCTGAACGAGGTCGCCGCCCGGCGTTAAAAGCTCAAGACGAATGAGCAGGGCGAAAAAGCCGCCTATAAAGAAGAAGAGCGTGATCGAGATCAGGTAAAGGAGCGCAATGCGCTTATGGTCCGTGGTGAAAAGCCACGAACCGGCACCGTAGTGCTTGTTCAGGTAATTTTCCCGCTCGACGGGTTGAACTGTTGCTGTCGCTGTTGCCATACCTATTGCACCTGGCTTCCTGCGCCCTGGGGAGCGGCCATCGCGGCGTCATTCTTGGTTCCGTTTACGCCGGGTTGCGTCATCGACTTGACGTATGCGACGAGCGCGTTCAATTGCTCTTCACTGACTAATCCCTGGAACGTCGGCATGACGGGCTTAAAGCCGTTCACGACCTTAGCTCCGGGATCGAGGATTGACTCGCGAAGATAGTTTTCGTCCGCGGTCACGGTGCGGCCGTCCTGCAGCAGAACTGGCTTGCCGAAGACACCTTGCAGAGAAGGGCCACGGCCTTGCGTGTCGGCGCGATGGCAGGTGACGCAACCGAGCTCGGCGAAAACTTTTTCTCCGGTGGCCGAGAGAGGGCCAGTAGACCCACCACCCATCCAAGCTTCGTACTGCGCGGGCTCCTGGACCACGATGGAGCCGATCATACCGGAGTGCTGGGTGCCGCAATATTCCGCGCAGAATAGATGGTAAGTGCCAGCCTTGGTCGCATGAAACCACGCGACGGTGTAGCGGCCGGGTACAACGTCCTGCTTCATACGGAAAGCGGGGACGTAGAAGCTGTGAATGACGTCCTGCGAAGTCATGATGAGCTTGACGTCGCGGCCGACGGGAACGTGCAGCTCGTTGATCTCGCGCTGACCTTCGGCGTGCTCGAGCTTCCACATCCATTGCTTGGCGACGACGTAGACTTCGGTGGCATCTCGGGGAGGAGTGCGGCTTTTGAAGTAGACGACGGCGCCCCAGAGGAAGATCACCATAAAGACGCCCATGGGGATGATCGACCAGGTGAGCTCCAGCGGAGTGGAACCCTCGATCTGCTCGGCCAGCACGCCCTTGCGATTACGGTAGCGCGCAGCAAAATAAACCACGGCAGTGAAAATCAGCAGGGTCATCAACCCGGAAACAATCAACAGGAAGATGAACAGGGCATCAACATTGCCCGCCGCCGTGGAGGCCCGCGAAGGCCACAATGGAAAGTTATCGAACATATTTCGTTGAAATCATTCCTGACGGACCCGACTTCGAGCCGTTCCAAGTTCTGCGCGGCGCGATCTTTTCCAGGCGAAGCAGAAGCAGGATGCCTCCGCCAAGAAGCAGGATGGTGAAGCCGGCGCCGAGTTTCAGCATGTTAGAAACGATCGCGCCGTACTTTCCGGTCGCAGGATCGTAGTGGTAGCAGTACAGAAGAACCTGGTCAGTCAGGTTTCCAATCTTGTTTTGCGACGCTTCGACCAGGCCCATGCGCAAATCTTTCGGAGGAAAATCGACTCCGTAGAAGTAGCGCGAAATGCGGCCCTGGGGCGTCAGGACCATGATGGCCGTGGCGTGCGCGTATTGATTGCGGGCGGCGTCGTATTGATATTGAAAGCCGACAGCCTTGGTGAGGGCGTTGATCGAGTCGGCCGAGCCTGTCAGGAAGTGCCAGCCGGAGGCGGCGCCGGGACGCCCGTAGCGCTTGAGGTAGTCCGCCTTTTTTGCGGCGGCGACTTCGGGAGTTTCTTTCGGATTGAAGCTGACGGTGACGACGTCGAATTCGTTGCCGACGTCGAACTTGATCATCTTCATCGATCCGGTCAGGCCGGTCAGTGCCTCTCCGCAAAGCATGGTGCAGTTGTAATAGACAAGATTCAGAATCAGCGGCTTCTTGCCGAAGTAGCCGCCGAGTTTGACGGGGCGTCCGGCATCGTCGACGAAGGGGAGATCCGCAGGAATCTGCGCGTCGAGACGCTGCTCGATGCCGACGTTTTCAAGATACGGAGGACGGACACTGGCCGGAGGGGACATGATGCCCTTGGACATGGACTGGGCCATGGCTTGTCCGGAAATCACTGCCAGCAGCGCGAAGCACGCCGCGAACATTCGGCAGGAGTTGCTGCTGACGAAGGCTGTCGAGCTGCGCTCGACTGGACAGCCGAGGGCGGCTGTCCCTACATGGACCGGAATGGACATCGAATTGTCTTGATGGCGCTTCAATTTTTTTTCTTTGCTGCTTTCTCTTCGCTTCTCTGGTCTGTACTCGTTTGCGAGCGGACCGGCATTCCACGCTGGGCGACTAGTTCCATGGCGCGGTCGATTGGGATGCGGACGGTGCCGGCTTTCTGGTCGATCCAGTCGTACGTGCTTAGCGTATTTTCTTCGCGGAGGCGCTCGTCATTCAGTTCGGTGCGTTCGTTGACTTCGAGCTGCGGCGCGGGAAAGCCCTCTTTCAAAAACTTCTCGTAGTCGCCGTTGTATTGCGGCGGGATGCGTCGGGTGTCCGTTGGCGCATGCGTGACCAACGGGCTGATTGGCTTCTGATCAGCCTCGAAGCGATGATCGAGATACCAGAAGAGGCCCCGGACGATGAAGTAGGACAGCAGACAAGCCACGGCGAGACCGATCAGAAAGTAAACGACGCCCTTAGTGGCGATGTCGCTGCGCTCGTAGTCAGCGTGCGCGTGCGAGTGCGGATTGTGAGTCTGGTGGCTCATGCGTTTTCAGGAACGGCCGGATGATGCGGCGGTTCGGAGTCCAACACTTCTCCGGCGGTTGGATCGTAGGCCGGAAGCAGCGGCAGCGCTGCGAGGTTACGGAAAAAGAACGTCAGCCACACCCCGCCTATGGCGACGGGAACGACGATGTCGGCGATGGTGACATTGAACGTCTTCGAAAAATTGGGCTCGATGGTCCAGAACAGATCGACATAGCGCATCACGAGAAGCCCTGCCGCCAGCCACGCCAGCTTGCGAATATCGCGTTTGAAGGGACGCGACAGCAGAGTTCCGAAAGGAACCGCGAAGTGGAACAGTACGATGATGAGGCCGATCTTGCCCCATCCGCCATTCAGCCGCGTCAGGTAAAACGTGATCTCGTTGGGCAAGTTTCCCGCCCAGATGATGAGCCACTGGGAAAAGTTGAAGTAGGCCCAGACCATGGTGAAGGCGAGGATCCACTTGCCATGATCGTGGACGTAATCGGGCTTCAGCATGTCGGACATGGGCTTGTAGTTGAAGAGGATGCGCTCGATGACGACCGCGAAGCACATTGCCGAGAGAACTTCACCAATCAGGATCGCCAAGCCGAAGATGGTGGAGATCCAACTGGGATCGAGCGACATGATCCAGTCGATGACGGCGAAGGTGATGGTGAAGCCGTAGAGAATGAGGCCGGGCCCGGCAACAGCTTTGAACTTCGGAGTGTTGTCCGGAGCGTTCGGGTGATCGCCTTGCTTCGACCATAACGACAGCAGATACGAGAGCAGGTTCCAGATGGCGAAGTAGATGATGGCGCGGATGATGAAGCCGCGGGGATTCAGGTAAGCGGACTTGATGAAGCTGTGCTTTTCGAGATGCTCCCGGATGTGCGGATCCGAGATTGCGTCGCTGGCCATCGCCCAGGGAAAAAGGCGTCCCTGCAATACAGCGACCGCGATCGGGATGAAGAGCATGGCGAGGATCGGGAGCGTCCGCATGGCCGCGCCCTGGATACGGCGGATGACCACACCCCAACCGCCACCGGTCAGGTGGCGGATCATGATGATTGCCATGGAGCCGAGAGCAACGCCGAGCCAGCACATGTATCCGAGGAGGTAAGCGCGGAAAAATTCGTCTGTGCGCAGGAAGGCAAGAGCGAGCGCAGCGATACCAAAGACGGCGGCCACGATGAGCGAACGTTGGCCAATGGTCTTTACGATCGGCGGAGCCGTTAAATCGAGTTGTCGTGGCGCCGCGTTCATTGCGACTCTTCCTTCATCTCAGTTTTCGGTTCCGGCGCGAGCGCTGGCAACGTGGCGCCCGATCCGGGCTCGCGGAACTTCGGCGGTTCAGAAGGAATCTTCTGTCCGGCGGGAACGTCGCTCTGCGTTGCGTTCTGGCTCAGTTGCAGCGCGCGGATGTAGGCGATGATGTTCCAGCGATCCTGTGCGGAAATTTGCGAAGAATAGTCGGGCATGATCCCGAAGCCGTTCGTCATAACGTCGAAGATGTATCCGACGGGCGCCTTCTGCAAACGCACGATGTGGAACGAGGGCGGCTTGCGGGAAAATCCCCGAGAAGGAACAAAGCCGTTCCCATCGCCTACGCGCGAATGACACGGAGCGCAGTAGATGTTGAAGCGTTCCTGCCCGCGCTCAAGAACTTCTTTGGTTACGGGAAAAGGCATCACGTCACCGGGATTGCTGCCGATTTTGCCGGTGTAAAAGTAATCGTCTTCGTGCAACTGTCCGCGGGCGATGGTGCCTTCGACAATGGGGCGCGCGGAGCGCTGATCTGTAAAGAAATCGCTGCGCGAAAGAGGGTTCTGACGCGGCTGCACGTGCATGTCGATGCGGCAGGCAGAGGTTAGGGTGATCGCGATGACCGTGGCGAAGACTTTGGGCCAGGCAGATCCTTTGAGGAACCCTCTTTGGGCAGGCTTTCGTGGAATCCCATCCTTGCGCAAAAGGCGCGCAAAGATGGGGCACCCAGCGGTCAGTAGAGCTGCAGACAAGAATGCTGTCGAGCTTCGCTCGACCGGACGGGCCAGGGCGCCCGTCCCCACATGGTCCCTGCAGATGGCGGCATTTGCGAAATATCGGATAGCGCGCATCTAGCTTGGCACCTCGGAGATGGAGCGGGGGGCCAGCGCTTCCAGGAATTGGCGTGTGCCGGCGGCGTCGTATTTCTTGTCTGAGGAGAAAACGATCAGGAAGAAACGATCTTTCGATGCCAGGGCAAATCGCGGGACGTTGAATACCGGATGGTACGGCATAGGCAGGCCATTCAGCGCGAGCATGCCTAATACGGCTGAGATTCCTGCGAACAGAATCGTCATTTCGAAGGTGATGACGATGAAAGCGGGCCAGGAGTGCGGAGGCTTGCCGCCGATGTTAAGCGGATAGTCAACGGCGGCCATCCAATACTGCATCAGGTATCCGGTGCAGCCGCCGATGATGCCTCCGATTAAGACGACCAAGGGGACTTCGTCGTGATGGAAACCGATTTCCTCGGCGAGGCCCTCGATCGGAAAGGGGCTGTAGGCATCGATTTTTTTATATCCGGATTCGTGCGTCTTGCGCGCGGCGTCGATGAGCGCCTGTGCCGAATCGAACTCAGCCATCATGCCGTAGATGGGATCGCGCTTCATAACTACTCTTTCACCTCCGCCTCAGGCAGGAGGGTGCGCATTTCGAAGATCGAAATTGCTGGCAATACACGCAGGAACAGGAACATCAGCATGAGGAACATGCCGATCGTGCCGATGTAGGTCATCCAATCCCAACGCGTCGGGTAGTACATTCCCCACGACGACGTGAGGAAATCGCGGTGCAGGCTGAGCACGACGATGACGAAGCGCTCGAGCCACATGCCGACGAGGATCACGCCCGATATAAGGAAGAGAGCGACTGGGCTGGTCCGGAGCTTGCGAATCCAGAGAACCTGCGGAATAAAGATGTTGCAGATGAGAAGCATCCAGTACGGAACGGCATAGGGGCCGTGCAGGCGATTCCAGAGCAGGAACATGTCGGTGCGTTCGCCGCTGTACCAGCCCATGAAGGCTTCCACACCGTAGCCGTACGCCACGATGAGCCCGGTGGCCAACATGACCTTGGCAGAATTCTGCAGATGGCGCTCGGTAATGAAATCCTCAAGCCCATAAATCTTGCGGATCGGGATGGCTAACATCAGCACCATCGCAAATCCGGAGTAGATCGCGCCCGCGACGAAGTAGGGCGGAAAGATCGTGGTGTGCCATCCGGGGACGATGCCAACAGCGAAATCGAAGCTGACGACGGTGTGAACGGAGAGCACCAGCGGAGTGGCCAGGCCCGCGAGCAGCAGATACATCGTCTCGTAACGGTGCCAGTGACGGGCCGAGCCGCGCCATCCCATGGAGAGCATGCCGTAGACCATCTTCAACGCGCGATTGTCGGTCCGGTCACGCAGGGTGGCGAAATCAGGAATCAGGCCAGTGAACCAGAACAGCGCGGAGATGGTTGCGTACGTCGAGACTGCGAAGACGTCCCACATGAGCGGACTGCGGAACTGCGGCCAGACGCGCATGGTGTTGGGAATGGGAAAGAGCCAGTAGGCGAGCCACGGACGTCCGATATGGATCGCGGGGAAAATTCCCGCAGAGGCCACCGCGAACAGGGTCATCGCCTCGGCAAAGCGGTTGATCGAGTTTCGCCAGGATTGGCGGAGTAATAAGAGGATGGCGGAGATCAATGTGCCGGCGTGGCCGATACCGATCCACCAGACGAAGTTAACGATGGCGAAGCCCCAGCCGATCGGTATGGTCACGCCCCAGATGCCGACGCCCTTCAGGAAGAGATACCCGATGGCATAGAGCATCATCATGGTGAGCATGAAGCAGATGCCGAAGCCGATGAACCAGCCGTTCGAAGCGGGACGGGTAAGGACGATCGCGCTGATTTTTTCCGTGACCGTGCCGAAAGTGTGACCCGGTTCGATGACGGGAGCTTTGAGATCGACCGCCGATTTGTATTGCTCAGCCATTCTGTCTAAATTCCAGGGGCTAAAGCCCCGGCCTACTTGCTTCGCCTAACAACACGGCTGAAGCCATGCCCTGATACAAACCTTTCGCTCGCCTTGACCGCGGTTTGGCCCGCTTAACCGGCATCGTTGCCCGCTTTATCGCCATCGTTACCCGCGTTTGCCACTGCCGAAAAACCTACTGCTCCCGCCTACTGCATCAAAACTGTCTATCTTCGTACGGTCCCTCGCGGCGGCTTCGCCGACGCTCAGGATGACAACCCTGAAAATCGAACACTTCATGGCTTCATCTCTTCTCTTCATCTCGCTCGGCCGCGCTCTGCGCTGGCTGGACGGACGAATGCGTCCGTCCCTACATGGACTTCTCCAGGTCCGGGTTCGGGTTTCTTACTTCTGCGAGGTACGTGGTACGTGGGCGGGTGTTTAGTTCGCCCAGCAGGCTGTAATCACGGGCCTGCGCCTTCAGTTTCGATACTCTGCTGTTCGGATCGTTGATGTTGCCAAAGACAATCGCGTCGGCGGGACAGGACTGCTGGCACGCCGTCTGCAATTCGTCGCCAATCAAAGATTCTTTGCCTTCACGGACCGATGCGGTTTCGGTATCGATGCGGCGCTCGTTGATGCGCTGGATGCAATACGTACACTTCTCCATAACGCCGCGGCTGCGGACGCTGACATTGGGGTTGCGCATCATCTTGTATTGCGGCGTCTCCCAATCCTGAAAGAGCAGAAAGTTAAAGCGGCGAACTTTATAGGGACAGTTGTCGGAACAGTACCGCGTCCCCACGCAGCGGTTGTAGACCATGTCGTTCAGACCTTCCGTGGAGTGACTGGTGGCGCCCACGGGACAGACGACTTCGCAGGGAGCGTTTTCGCACTGCATGCAAGGCACAGGCTGGAAGAACGCCTTGGGATTGTCGCGGTCACCCTGATAGTAGGCGTCGACGCGAATCCAGTGCATGTGGCGTCCGAGGACTGTCTGCTCCTTACCGACGACGGCGATGTTATTTTCCGACTGGCACGCCAGCATGCAGTTGTTGCAGCCGACGCACTTGTTCAAGTCGATCGACATGCCCCACGCGTAGGTTTCCTTGTCGTACTGGTAGGGCGAATACAGCGTGAGACCCGGCGGAATCGCATCTTCCTTCGCGAAGTTCGGCTCCTTGCGATATTCCTCGAGACTGGCTTCACGAACCAGGGGACGATGGTCCCCATCAGGCGTGTCCATGCTCTGCATGCCCTGCGTGGAGGCGAGCTTGTAGGTGTCGCCAGTCTTGCGGATCTGAACGCCAGAGGCGGTCCACGGCGCGGAGGTCGTGCGCAGCGTGTACGCGTCGAAGCCCTGCGCGGTGCCGACGCGTCCGGCACGCTTGCGGCCGTAGCCGAGGGTGATGGTGATGGACTTGTCGGGATGGCCCGCTTGAATCCAAACTGCGCCGGTGACTTTTTTGCCGTTGAGGCCTAGCTCAACGACATCTTCGGTGGCGATGCCAAGATCCTTCGCCATCTTGGGGCCCATGAGGATGGCGTTGTCCCAGGTAAGCTTCGACATCGGCTTCGGAAGTTCCTGCAACCAGCCGTTGTTGGCGAACTGTCCGTCGTAGATGGTTGAGTCGCGGCGGATGTTGAGCTCGATGGCGGAGGATTCGGACTTCAGCCCAGAGTCAGGCGTTGCCTGTGATTTTGCGGTCACAGACTTCGGCGCGAACGTCGTGCCATCGATCCAGCCGTCGTGCAGGGACCTGCGCCAAAATTGATCGAAGTCGGCACCAGTGTGCTGCTTTTGCCAGAATGCGCGGACGAGATCGTATCCGGTGGCGTCAGCTTGGCCGGAGAGCAGCGCGACGAATTCAATCGCACTCTTGGCGTTATAAAGAGGAGAGATCAGCGGCTGAATAATGCTGGCGGTTCCGTCGTAGGCACGGGCATCACCCCAGGCTTCGAGTTCGTGCGTGGCGTTGATGTGCCACTGGCAAAGCTCGGCGGTTTCGTCCTGATAAAGGCCGTAGTGAACACGCAGCGGAACCTTATTGCTCTTGAGCGCGTCGGCGAAGTTCAGATCGGCGGGAGCGTCGTATGCGGGGTTGCCGCCGAGGATGATCAACACGTCAACCTTGCCGGCATTGATGTCGGCGGTGAGTTCTTTTAACGAGTCGATCTGATTGACCGGATTCGTGTCGACGGGGTCGGAGTAGAAAACCGTTTTGCCGATATTACCCAACTGGGCGTTGATTGCATGGGCGAACGCATGTACTGTCGGCGGCTGATGATCGCCGGCGATTACCAAACTTCTGCCTTGATGAAGACTCAGATCAACGAGAGCCGCACCGAAGAATCGCCGCTCCGATTCAGACAGAGCGCCCACCGCAGGATTTCCTTGAGCAACGGCTTCGCTTCTTCGCAGATCTTCGTCGGTCGCAGGACCGACCACTTTCGTCGGGACCGTACCATGAACCAACGCTTGTGCCAGTACGCCAACTTTTGACGCAAGCATCGGCACCCGATGTTCCGCTTTCGCTCCCGTCGAGCTTGGCGTGCTTTCGATGACATAAAGACGGTTCATCTTGCCGCTGTCGGGATCGCGGCGCTTGGCGAAGTCGCGGATGTATTTCACGTTGCCGGGGAATCCGGCGTATAGGAAATCCGCGTCGAGCGACACGATGACGTCGGCCTTCGAGAAATCGTAGCGCGTCTCGACGGGCTGTCCGAAGGCCATCTTGGCGCCTTCGAAAACATTGTCGCGGTTCACCGGTTCGTAGGCATGCCACTTGGCCTGCGGATAAATCTTGAGGAAGTTGTGGAGCTGATCGGCCAGCGTCGGTGACGTTATCGTCGTCGTGAGAATGCGGATGCCCGTGCCCTGCAGGGATTTCTGCGCGCTCAGCGGTCCGCGGATCGCACTCAAGAATGAGGGGAACGAACGCTGATCGCCCATTGAAACGACGCTCTGCGAGCGATCGGGGTCGTACATGGTGAGCAGCGACGCTTGCACAAAGATGTCGGTGCCACCTAGCGAGGCGGGATGCTGATCGTTGCCTTCGATTTTCGTCGGCCGCCCGAGATGGCTCTCGACGAGGATGGGATTGGCGTATCCGCCGAGTGTCATCGCGCTGGCGTAGAACATGGAACGACCGGGGACGACATTTTCGGGCTGGCGAACGTAGGGTACGATCGGTTCCAGCGGAAGCTTGGTGCAGGCGGTCATGCCAGCGAGGCCGAGCGACGCACCCATGACCTTCAGAAATCCGCGGCGGGAAACCGTGTCGAGCCATTCGGAAGCGCCCTTGGGGAATTCTCGGTGGAGAGCCTCTTGGAACGCCTCGCTGCCAGCGAGTTCCTCGAGCGAGCGCCAGTATTCAGGCCCCGTTTTTTCGCGCGCGTCGTGGGCTTCGGCGGCGTCGATTCGTTCGCGGACGACCTTGAGGTCGAGCTTTTTGGAAGGACAGACGTCCTCGCGAGGTGCGCCGTTATTTTTGTTTTCGATCGTCATTCGAAATTTGCAGCCGCTTCTTTCGCCCCTCCGGGGCTTTCTTCCCTCTCTGTCGCTACCCCACGGCTTGCGCCGTGGGCTGCATTCTTTCGCGGCTACGCCGCTTCCCTCACTGCGCTCACTCTATTACCCGCTACCGGTTTTGCTGAACCGCTTTTTCTCGTTGCCTCGCGGCAATATACTCTGTCGCTACTCCGCGGCTAAAGCCGCACCCCTTCAAAACTTTCAGCGGTGGCATGTGCTGCAACTGGTGATGTCACTGATGCTGTTTTGTCCGTCGGCGGTGGTGAGTTTGCCGGTGCGAACCTTGTATTTCGAAACCAGATAGCTTCCGAGCGAATCCTGATCGGTGAAACTCTTGCCATCGAGAGAAACGGTATTTCCGCCGCTCGGCGGCTGATACCGCATATTGAAGACCTGGTCGCGAGGCCGCAAGTTTTTGCCAGGGTCGCGATGACAGTCGAGACACCACTCCATCTGCAAGGAGTTCTGCTGGTACATCAGCGGCATGGTGTCCACCGGGCCATGGCACGTGTTGCAGCCGACGCCCTTAGTCACGTGGATACTGTGGTTGAAGTAGACGAAGTCGGGAAGTTGGTTAACGCGCGTCCACTGCAGGGACTCTCCGGAGCGGTAACTGGCGCGGACGGGCTCAAGAAGCTGGGCATTCGTCCATATCTGCGAATGGCAATTCATGCAGGTCTTTGTCGGCGGAATGCCGGCGAAGCTGGAAGTCTCGACCGATGTGTGACAATAGCGGCAATCGATCCCCAAACCCGTGACGTGGTGCTGATGGCTAAAGGGAACGGGCTGCGGCTTTCGAACACCGGCATAGGTAATGAACGGGGATCCCTGGACTTCATAAAGGATCCAGCCGAGAGCAGCAACGACGAAGACTGCGCCAAAGATAGTGGCGCGGGCCAGACTATTCGTGCTGCGATGAAAAATCTGTGACATTTCCCTTATGAGAACTGGAAAAGGAGACCCGGTGGATCGTCCGTTGTTAACGCGAAAGTTGAATTACGGAAAGAAAACCACCCACAGGTTTTCTGCGTTGTTAATGAAACTGGAAATTATAAATATTTCGTCACGCTTTGTCCTGCGTTTTTGAAAATTCGCGAAAGAAAAAGGTCCAAAAATAACGACGTGAAAAAAATGTTTATTTTTTCAACGAGCGGAAGGGTTTGCGTCTCACATTGCGATTGCGCGAAGAGTGCTATCGGAGATTCATCACGAGTAATTTTGGTTCGGTCATTTCGTCGATCGCGTAGCGCAAACCTTCGCGGCCCATGCCTGAATCTTTGACGCCGCCATAGGGCATGTGGTCGATGCGGAAAGATGGAACGTCTCCGGCAATGACCCCTCCTACTTCTAACTCTTCGTAGGCCTGGAACAGCAACTTCGCGTCGCGCGTGAAAACTCCGGCCTGGATGCCAAAAGAAGAGTTGTTTACGTGGCGCAGAGCCTGATCGAAACTTGAATACGGCTCAACGGTGACGACCGGCCCGAAGACCTCCTGGCAATTGACCTTCATGTCAGGACGGGTGCCAGTAAGTACGGTGGGTTCGATCGTCTGCTTCTTGCGACGACCGCCGCAGAGCAAGCGAGCACCGGCGTGGACGGCTTCGTCGATCCAATTGATGGTGCGGATCGCGTCGGATTCGCGGATCAGAGGACCGACATCCGTGGTGTCGTCGAGCGGGTCGCCGGTTTTGAGCGTCTTCACGCCTTCGACCAGAAGATCGGTGAACTTTCCGTACACAGTTTGCTCAACGAAAATGCGCTGCACCGAGATGCAGGTCTGGCCCGCATAGCCGAAGCCGCCCGTGACGCATCGGTCCGCGGCATAGGAGAGGTCGGAGTCGCTGTGGACAATGACCGCCGCGTTGCCCCCGAGTTCGAGAACAACTTTCTTCTTCCCTGCACGACGCTTGATGTCCCATCCAACCGGAACGCTGCCGGTAAAGCTGATCAGTTTGATTCGGTCGTCGGTGATAAGGAGACCGGCGTCTTCGTTGGAGAGCGGGAGAACGTTCAGACCGCCATCGGGCCATCCTGCCTGTTGTACGCACTCAGCCAAGAGCAGCGAGCAGAGCGGGGTTTGGGGCGCTGGTTTCAGGACCATGGGGCATCCGGCAGCGATCGCCGGAGCGACTTTATGGGCCACGAGATTGATGGGGAAATTGAACGGAGTAATACCGGCCACCGGGCCGAGCGGAAAGCGGCGAACGATGCCCCAGCGTCCAGCGGTAAATTCCTGCCAATCCAGGGGAAGGAACTCGCCATAGATGCGGGTGCTCTCCTCGGCGGCAACGTTAAAAGTGAAGATGGCACGGTCGACTTCGATGCGCGCAGCCTTGATTGGTTTTCCGGCCTCCTGGGCGAGGGTGCGCGAAAATTCGTCCTTACGCTCGACCATGAAGGCGGCGATCTGACGCAGAACTCTTTGGCGCTCGAACGCGGGGAGGCGGCGAGTCGTACCGAAAGCCTTGACGGCGGCGGCGATGGCGGCCTCCGCATGTTGCTTGCGCCCCTGGGTTACGCGGGCGATCAGGCTGCCATCGTAGGGAGACCGAATCTCGACCAGATCACCATCTTCTTGCCAACGTCCGTCGACAAAGAAGCCGTGCGTCGCGACAGGCGCGATCGTTAATTCGCCCATGACACTTAGGCCCCCCATCCACCCACTGCGGTGCATTATAGGACGTTTCGAGCTGAGAAGACGTTACTTCGCCGGTGTATGAGAGGACGTTGAGACGAAAAAGGTTGACGCAGGACGCGCGAACGACAAGCAGATCGTCCTCTACAATAGCTCGGACCGGCGCATGGAAATTCCAACCACGATTTCGGAGATTTATCCGCGGGTTCGCAATCGAGAGATTTCTCCGGTTGAAATTACGCAGAACTGCCTAAGTCGAATCGAAAAGCTCAATCCCGCAGTCAATGCTTTCATTACCGTAATGGCGGAGAGTGCGCTTTCGGAGGCGCGGACGGCTGAGGCTGAAATCGGGCGCGGAAACTGGCGGGGGCCGCTGCACGGAATTCCGATTGCGCTCAAGGACATCATCGATACCGCAGGGGTGCGTACGACAGCAGCAAGCGCGCATTTTGAACATCGCGTTCCGGAGCAGGATGCGGATGTTGTCCGGCGACTGCGGGACGCGGGCGCAGTGATCATCGGAAAGAACAACCTGCACGAGTTCGCTTACGGCGGGAGTTCGCTGGTGAGTCACTTCGGGGATACCCACAACCCGTGGGACGAGGGCAAAATTGCGGGTGGATCGTCCGGGGGATCAGCGGCGGCGATAGTCGCCGGGATGGCGTGTGCTGCAATCGGTACCGACACGGCAGGCTCAATTCGAGAACCGGCTGCTTTGTGCGGATGCGTGGGGATCAAGCCGACCTACGGCCGGGTGTCGAGCCGCGGAGTCATTCCACTATCCAGTTCGCTCGATCACGTTGGACCGCTGGCGGCCAGCGTTCGGGATGCAGCCATCGTCCTTCAGGCGATCGCGGGATATGACGCGGGTGATATTACGTCGGCAGAGATACCTGTTGCGGACTATGTCAGCTCGCTCAGCGGGGGGACCAAGGGCCTGCGTGTCGGCGTACTGCGCGAATATTTTTTCGACGATCTGGACCCGGAAGTAGCAGCGGCCCTGGAACACGCAGTCCACGGAATTGCAACGATGGTGGCCGAAGTAAGAGAAGTTCGGCTCGATGTGCCTGCCGATCGATCGTTGCAGGCAGCGGAGTCGTATGCATTCCACGCAGAGCGTGTGGAGAAAAATCCTGAGCGGTTTCAGGCGGAGACGCTGCGGCGTATTCGAACGGGTGAGAAAGTTTCAGCGCCGGAGTACATTGTGCGCCGGAAGGAGATGGATGAGGCCCGGAGAAATATTCGGAAGGTTTTCGCAGACGTCGATGTGCTGGTCACCCCGACCATGCCGATGCCGGCTCCGGCGATTGCGGACTTGAAGAGCAGTCCTGAAGCATTGCGGCCGGCGGAATTGAGACTACTGCGCAACACGCGTCCGTTTAATGTTTGGGGATTGCCTGCGATCTCAATTCCCTGCGGATTCACAAACGCCGGGTTGCCCATCGGATTGCAGATTGCGGGACCGCATTGGCGCGAAGATCTTGTCCTGCGTTTGGCGCATGCTTACGAAGAGGCAACCGCCTGGCACAAGAGGCGTCGCTAGGACGCCATGGACAGGACTCGCTGGCGAATCGTTATCGCGACCGTCATCGGAGTCGCCTCAGGATCGTTCTGCTTTTTCCTGATGCACCGGTTGCGAATGCAGGCGGGAGATTTCGGGTGGGCCATCCATCTGGCCGAGCGCTGGCTTGGAGGGCAAAATCCGTACGACACACCGTATGAGCAATATCCGTTTACAGCCGTGTTTTTTGGCCTGCCATTTGTTCACCTGTCAAAGGAACTGAGTGCAGCGATATTTTTCGGATTCAGTTCGGCCGCGCTGGCATTTGGACTGACACGTGAGGATTGGGGAAGGCTGCTCATCTTCTTTGCGTATCCGTACTGGATCGCGCTTCTCTACGTGCAATGGTCGCCATTGATCGCCGCGGGAGCATTTTTTCCGCTGCTCTTACCCGCGGTCCTCGCCAAGCCGCAGGTCGGACTTCCTATCTTTCTTACACGCCTGAGCGTGAAGGGGGCGGTCGCGTGCGCGGTATTGCTGATTGCGAGCCTGATCGCTTTGCCGCGATGGCCCGTGCTCTGGCTTCACCAAACGGGCAACTATCAGCATTTCTTCGCAATCGTGACTTTGCCGGGGCCGCTTATCTTGTTAGCACTGCTGCGATATCGCCATCGCGACGCGTGGTTGCTCTTGTTGACGTCGCTCATGCCGCAACGCTGGTTCTTCGATAGCTTCATCCTGTGGCTGATTCCGAAGTCGCGCCGGGAGATCATCGCTACCGTGTTCTTCAGCTGGTGTGCGGGACTCTGGCGGTGGTATCACCCGCCTCATAGTTTTGTGGAGGTTGCCAGACTCGTGGTGATCTTCACTTATCTGCCGATGCTTGGGATCGTGCTTATGAGGGACCGGGCGCCGGATGCTCGGTGATGGAGCCCGGATTTCGGCGATCAAGCAGAGCTTCCGAAAACACGTTGTGGTGGACTCAACACCCAGCGGCTGAAGCCGTTTCTGTTTTCGGCAGTTTGGCGGCACGGCTTAAGCCGTGCCCTACACAAACCCGGTGCTCTCTGCGTCACGGCTGAAGCCGTGCCCTGATACGGACTCGGCCCTTTCGCGGCATGGCTAACGGGCCCTTTTTTTGATGCCCTCTTCCACCCAGTTGTGAGGACCGTTCTCATCTTGTCCGAATCGTTCGAATCGAGCTTCGCTCGATGGACAGCCGAGGGCGGCTGTCCCCACATGTCTCTTTCCGCCATCAGCGTTTTGGGGAGCTTGCCTAGGGTGAATGCCTAATGGCACGTCCGTGCCATGGCAGTGAGGCAGGCAATGTACATACAATTTTGAAGTAGATTCGCGCGGGCGTGTCTATCAAGCCCGTGACTGGCCTATTTCCTCGCCGCAAGGAGGCGAGGAGACCTCCCTAAAGGTCAGAGAACGAAGGGCCCCGTGCTTAAGACGTTACAACACTTGCTGAAAGACGAAAGCGGGCAAGACATCGCGGAGTATGCCGTGATGGCGGCAGTCATTCTAGTGATCGTTGTAGGAACGATCCGTTTGATCGGCTCCAATGCCAATACTGTCTTTTCGCAAGTCGGCAGCTCGATCCAGTAGGTCCGCTGGCGAAATCTATCCCAGAACGCCAACGTTAGCAGAACTGTGTTTCCACAAGCCGCTACCTCACAAACTCTCAAAATTCAGCGGTGAGCTAGTCGACGGTTCGCACGTCGTCGGGCAAAGTCATTGCAAACTTGCAACTGCCGGTTGCGACGGAACAGGAGAGCGTTCCCCTGCGAAGGACCTTCACCGGAGTGCCATCAGGAAAAGTGAGATGGTAGTCGGCCGTACGAAGGGCATCGGTGAAGGACTTGAGTTTTTCGTCACCACTGACGAACTTCACGGCATCTACTTTGGCGACTGAACCGGATCCGCCGCTCAACAAAACAAAGAAGTCGGCATTGCCGGTCTGAGTGGCTTTGCCCAGATCGATGCTGCTGAGATGGTCCAGTTCGTCTTTGTATTTGGCGACAACGGCATCGGCTTTGGCGTCTCCGCCTGCGAGAGAAGCAAGGCGACTCCGAGTTTCTGGAGTTGGGCGAAGACCGTTCATGGACAGAGCATAGGTGCGGACGGCCCGGTCTTTATCGCCGCGTTTTTCGTAGATCTGCCCGAGGTGGTCCCCTACTTCGCCGTGGTGGCCAAGGGCCCAGGCGGCCGCGATGTATTTTTCTGCCTTATCGAGATTGCCCTCGTCGAATTCGATCCAGCCGAGCGTATCCCAATAGGCAATAAGCGATGGGACGAGGGGAAGATCCTGCGGAGTCAATCGATCGAGCGAGATGTTTCTCAACGCGGCTGCAGTCGCAGATACCGCCGACTCGGCGTACTGCTGGGCCCGGTCCAGATGAGATTTTTTCAGCGATAACTGATAGGCGATATTGTTCCAGACCAACGGAGTCGCTTGCAGCTCGACGGCATGATCGAACGCGGCCAGGGCTTTGTCTTCCTGCCCAAGGTTGAGATAGGCGTCCCCCAAACTGACCTGCAAGTCAGCTCGCTCGGGGCTGAGCGAGGACGCTTTCTCGAGTTCCGGCACGGCGATGTCGTATTTGTGCCACTCCTCATACATTTGACCGAGATTGGCGTGAGCGAACTTGTCGAGCGGATTGTTTTCGAGTTGCTTGTTGAAGGACTTCACAGCCTCGTCGTACTTGCGCTCCTGCCAATAAACGCGGCCGAGATTGTTGTAGGCAAACTCGTCGTAGGGGCTGACCTCAATCTGCTTTTGGAAAGCGGCAATCGCCTGGTCATCCTGACGCACCTGGAGATAAATCAGTCCCAGGTTGTTCCAGGCAAATTTGTTTTTGGGATCGACTTCGGTGGCGCGTTTCAAGAGCGCTTCCGCGACTGGGAAATTGCCAGTATCGGCAGCTGCTCGCGCGCTTTCGACAAGGTCGTCGGCTTTCATGTCGGCTGGAGGAACGAGAGCACCGGCGACGGTACTTTCGACCGCCAATTGTTGAGCAAGATCAGAGCCGACGGCGCGACGAAATGATTGATAGTCAGCGGCACGGGCTACGGGAAGATCGTCCTGATGCAGAGTGAGCTTGCGTCCGGCGGTGAAAGTTCCGCCTTCGAGGTGATAGGTCGCCTCGTATTCGGCGTAGTCCCGCTTTAGGGAAAAGGCAAGCGGGGCATGCGCGGTGTACTTGGTGGGCAGTTCAAGTTTGACCTTGTAGGAATATTCGCCCTTCGGCCCAAGCTTTAACGGCTCAGCATCAGCATCGCTCTGGTCGTCATCGACATCAGGCAGGCTGAACTGTACGAGCGGCAAAATAATCTGCGTCTTCTTCTTCGACCAGTCGAGGAAGTTTGGTTTGGACACGTCGTAGGCCATGGTGAAGGGCTCTTTCGTCGCAGCCGGATCACTGACGACGAGGTGGGAGACTTCTCCACCCAATCCGGAATTGATGTTCTCGGCCACCCGCGACCAGTTCGATTCGGGGACGCGGCGGAACACCGACCTCAGGAGCAGCTCTTCATCGCCTCTAAACTCGTAGTGGACGTGCGCTTCAAGTTTTCCAATGTCGTTGACTTTGCCTTCGATCTCGGAGCGCTCGTAATCAGCCATAGGGGCGTCGGCCGGAGTGGATTCGAGATGAGGGGCGGCTGCCGATGAAACGTTCGCGGGAGGAATGACGAGGGCTTGCTTGTTGCGCAAGGTGTAGGCGAGCAGGCGGAAGGGGGCGACTTCGCTGGTGGTGTCCATCCACACTTCCTGATTGGCCATCGGCAACATGGTGATGACGTGATCGAACTGCGAAGGCGACGGAACATCAGGATCCAGCTTGCGAGTCGAGTTGATCAAGACGGAATTGGCGTGCAGTCCTTCAGCTTCGAGCAACGACGCAAGGAGGGTGTGCTTGTCTTTGCAGTCGCCATATTGATCGTGCAGTACGTCGGCGGCAGCGTGAGGCTGATAGCGGCCGACGCCTAAGGACAGGCTGACATAGCGGAAGTTTTTGGCGACGTAATCGTAGAGACCTTCCGTTTTTGCGAGGTCTCCATTCAATCCCTTGGTCAGGTCCTGAGCCTTGGCACGGACTTCCGGAGTCGGAGCACGACGATCCTTTTCAAGACTGGCGTACCAGCGGCCGACCTGCTCCCAGCTTTCGAACGTCGTCAACTGCACATCTGGCCGGTCGTCTTCAGGGTGGCGCTTCTTTTTCTTTTTGTCTTTCTGCTTGTCGTCGTCTTCGCGCTCGAGATGGGAACTGGACCAGTGATACACGCGGCGTCCGTTGGACTCGGTAATCTTCGGGTCCTTGCCGGGCTTGCATTTCAATTTCAAAGTACGGCCGGCCGGAACGTCGACGTCGAGCGTTTCATCAAGATCGATGTTTGTCTTGTCGAACTCGTAGTCGGCCCAGAATTGTCCGGCGGCGAGGGGCGTGTGGATCACCGTGACCATGTCGTATTCGAGAACTTCACCGGGACGCAGTCCAGGGACGGTGATGTGTTTCTGGCGATAGTCGGTGTATACGGGCGCTTCCCGCTCGACCGGGGCGCTGAGATCCTGAACGGCATCTTCGCTGGCTTTTACTACTGTCCCATCCGCCTTCAGCACGCGGACATATGGGATTTCCACCTTTTCGTTGGCGGAGTTATAGCCTTCCTGTAATTGACCCCACTGCTGAACTCCGGCTTCACTTTGAATGCGAATTCGGGCCGTCGTTTCTTTGCGTCCGGTGCCATCGGCTTCGAAGCGATATATGGAATGCATCTGCTCGATGACAAATGATTCCTGGACGTAGTCGTTTTTCTTGGCCGGTTGGGTCGGGTCGATAGCTTCTGCCGACGCCTTTGCAGGCACCGAGGCGTTGGGAGGAACCGGGGCAGGCTGCTGCTGCGCAATTGCGCTGGCAGCCAATAAAAAAGAGCTGAGAATGTAAAGGAAGCGACGGCGCATAGTTGAGGACAGTCTGTTTATTATCCCACGGGGGTGTCATGCGCAGAACGTGACTGTAGTGGCAGAACGCGAGGTGAGGAGTGACAGCCGCCGTTTTCCAGGCCCGCGTGATTCCCATAGCTTCGGGGTAGTTCATCTGGTTTCAATTGTTTTAATCAATGAGAAAATGTGATTGTCATCACATTTTGACTTCTTCACTCCTGTGATCGGGCGTAGAATCTCGGGCAGATAGTCCTGCCAATCGCTGCGACGCGACGCAGGCGTGACGCATAGTGTACTTGCGCCACGATCTTTCCGTTCGGAGGTTTGCATGGAAGATCGGGCCCCTGTTGTTCCATCCACAGAGCAGTCCACTCCTACCGCTACGAAGCATCCTCATGAAGGCCGCGGAGCCTGGGTATTGACGGCCTATGGCATTTCGGGTCTCGCGTTGTTCGGAGTTTTCGCCTACTTCTTCTCGGACTTCGTAGCTCATTAGTCCAAGGCGCCGGTAGCGAACGGGCGTTCGCGTCCGCGGAAGCACTGGTAGTGTGCCTTCACGAATTACGAACTTGATCGTCGCAGCGCCCTGGAAAGAGTCGCGGTTCAGACGTGCTACAATGAGCGGCCTTGGATTGCTGCTCCAGCACCCGGCAACAAACCCCACGCAAGGAATAAGCGACTTACGGAAGAAGTTGTGCCCAAGACTCCTGCTCAAAGTCCGACGCCCATCACCTACGCCGACGCTGGAGTAGACATCAACCGCGCGAACCGCACCAAGCAGCGCATCAAGTATCTGGCGCACAAAACATTCACACGCGGCGTACTCAGCGAGATTGGCGGGTTCGGGGGACTTTTTGCTGTCGATAAGACGAAGTACGCAGATCCTGTGCTGGTATCGAGCGTCGATGGCGTCGGGACGAAGCTGAAGGTCGCGTTCGAGATGGACTTGCATTCCACGGTTGGCGCCGACCTCGTGAATCACTGTGTGAATGACATTGCAGTGCAGGGCGCCGCGCCGCTGTTCTTCATGGATTATCTTGCGGCGGGGAAACTCGATCCGTCCATCGCGGAGAAGGTGGTTGAAGGCATAGCCGACGCATGCAAGCACAACGGCTGCGCCCTGATTGGCGGCGAGACTGCCGAGATGCCTGGCTTTTACGCCGATGGAGAATACGATCTGGCTGGATTCATCGTGGGCGTGGTCGACCGCGACAAGATCGTCACCGGCAAAGATGTACAGATCGGGGACATCGTTCTGGGATTGCCGTCAAACGGACTGCATACCAATGGATATTCCCTTGCGCGCAAGCTTCTATTCGAGGTCGCACACTATTCGCCCGAAACCTATGTCAACGAAGTAAAGAATAAAGTCGGGAACGAGCTGATGCGCACGCACAAGAGCTACTGGCCGGCTCTGCGGAAGTTGATCGATGCGCAGTGCGTCTCGGCGCTGGCGCATGTCACTGGCGGAGGAATTACGGAAAATCTGCCGCGCGTGCTTCCACGCGGAACGGCAGCGGCGATCGAACTCGGCTCCTGGCCGGTGCTTCCGATCTTTGAGCATTTGCAGCAACTGGGCAACGTGTCGCAGGACGAGATGCTCCGCACGTTCAACATGGGCATGGGGATGCTGCTGGTGGTGCCGTCGGCGAAATTTAAGAAAGCACAATCCGTGCTGGAGCGCGTCGGCGAGAAGTCCTACACGATTGGCCGCATCATCAAGGGCGAGCGCAAGGTTACGTATAGCTAGTCCTTTCTTCCTCCTGGCGCTCGGATTTACTTCATACTCTTTCCTCGACTGGTGCGGCAATAAAAACCTGTGCTCTACAGGCGCAAAAGGTATTCCTCTCCACTGCATCATGGCTGTCCGCCCTCGTAAGGTCCATCGTTCGTTGACTGTGCGACGTCCTGCACCCGCATCCGCTTTCGATGCTTTGTTGATATGTGCGGTGGATTATTATGATCCGCGAAAGCTCATATGCACTCTCTCGGAATTCTTCTTTCTGGACGCGGCTCTAACTTTATTGCGATTGCCGACAGCATCGACGCCGGCCGCATTCCGGACGCACGGATCGCGGTCGTCATCTCGAACAAGGCGGACGCTGGGGGCATTGCGGCGACTCGGGAGCGTGGGCTTAATTCGATCGTCATACCTTCCAAGGGAAAACCGCGAGAAGATCATGATCGTGAAGTGGTGGCAACGCTGCAGCAGAATGGCGTCGAACTGGTTTGCCTCGCGGGATACATGCGTCTGCTGTCGCCGTGGTTTGTGCAACAGTTTCCTCACCGCATCCTGAACATTCATCCGTCGTTATTACCCGCGTTTCCTGGTTTGGAGGCACAGGAGCAGGCCTTTGCGTACGGCGTGAAGGTGTCCGGATGCACGGTGCACTTCGTGGATGAAGAACTCGATCACGGGGCGATCATCGTGCAGAAAACTGTGCCGGTGCTCGAAGCCGACGACGAGCATACGCTGGCAGCGCGCATTCTCGAGCAGGAACACATTGCGTACACCGAAGCGATCAGGACCATTTTAGGGAACAAGTACGAAATCGTTGGGCGACGGTTGAAAAGAAACTAGACAACGCCCGCAGACATTCTCATCGCGGTCGCTGAACGTTCTTTCCCATCCTGATGATCGGCAAGACCTCGCCGTTGCCAAGTGGTACTGACTGACTCTCGATCTCCTCGTAACCTTTGGCGCGGTAGAAGGCGACGCCGCTTAGCGTCGCTCCCATTTCAATTCTTGTAAACCCGGCGACGATTGCTGCCTGTTCGCAGGTGTCGAGGATCAGCGT
This sequence comes from uncultured Acidobacteriota bacterium, assembly GCA_963801895.1. Lineage (GTDB taxonomy): Bacteria > Acidobacteriota > Terriglobia > Terriglobales > Acidobacteriaceae > Sulfotelmatobacter. Next base: position 1,540,866 of record CAWDGM010000001.1, read on the forward strand.
ACCGATTCCCTGCCGGGCCCAGTCCGGATGGACGAAGAACGCACGAATTTTGGCGGCATCGCGCGCGGGATCGAGCAGTGAGTCTTCCCTGCCTGCGAACTGATCGCCTCCGTAGAGTGTCTTGCGCTTGCTCCAGCCACCGCAGCCAACGATTTCAGGCTGTTTCTCCGTTTCCGTTTTCGTTTCGACGGCGAAGTACGTTCCGTCCGCGATGAGTTGAGTGTCGACCCCGTAGACGCTCTTCAACGCACCCTCAATTTGCGGTGGAGAATAGTCACTCGACTGAAGGCCGCGCACGGAGGCTTCGATCACCTCGCGCATGCGCGGGATGTCGGCGGGACTCGCCTTTCGCAAACAGACGTTCATCTGGCCCATTCTAGCGGGCTCGTCCGGTTTCGCAGACCGAGAACCCTTCGAACTGCGCTCGAAACGGACAGCCGAGGGCGGCTGTCCCCACATGAAGTCTCCGGCGCATTCTGCCTTTCGCATCGCGTTCCTTATAATGTCCTTTCTCATGTCAACCTTTGCATCTGTCGACGAACAGCTGACTTATATCAAAAAGGGCTCCGCGGAGATTATTCGCGAGGCCGATTTGCGCGCCAAACTGGAGAAGTCGCTCAAGACCGGCAAGCCGCTGCGCGTGAAACTGGGCATGGACCCGACGGCTCCGGACCTGCACCTGGGTCATACCGTCGTGCTGCGCAAACTGAAACACTTTCAGGATCTGGGGCACACGGCAATTTTCTTGATTGGCGATTTCACCGGCATGATCGGCGATCCCACGGGGCGTTCGGCGACCCGGCCACCGCTATCACTCGAGCAGATTGAACGGAATGCTGAGACTTACAAGACGCAGGTTTTCAAGATTCTCGATCCAAAGAAAACGGTGATCGACTTCAACCGGCGATGGATGGGGGCGCTGACGTCCGATGAATTCGTGCGGCTGACCGCGAAGTACACGGTTTCGCAATTGCTTGAACGCGAGGATTTTCATAAGCGCTTTCAGGAGGAGAAACCGATTTCCGTTCATGAATTGCTGTATCCGCTGGTGCAGGGTTACGACTCGGTTGCTCTCGAGGCAGACGTGGAATTGGGAGGCACCGATCAGAAGTTCAATCTGCTGGTGGGCCGCGAGCTACAACGGTCGTACGGTCAGGAATCGCAGGTCGTGCTGACCACGCCCATTCTCGAAGGCCTCGACGGCGTGCAGAAGATGTCGAAGTCGCTGGGAAACGCGATCGGCATTCACGAACCGCCGCTCGAGATGTACGGCAAGGTGATGAGCATCTCGGACGAAATGATGTGGCGATACTACGAATTGTTGACGGACGTACAGGTCGCCGAGATCGAGAAGATGAAGAGTGGTACACATCCGATGCAAGCGAAGAAGGAATTGGCGAGGCGGATCGTGGCTGACTTCCATTCGGAGGAGGCGGCCGCAAAGGCGGGGGAGGATTGGGCGAAACAGTTTCAGAAGGGTGCCGTTCCCGACGACGTGGAAGAGGTGTCCATTGAAGTCGCAGAGGGGAGTTTGCGGATCGATAAGCTGCTGGTCCGCGTCGGATTGGCGGAGTCGGGCAGCGACGCGGTCAGAAAGCTTAAGCAGAAAGCCGTCAAGGTGAACGGCGAATTGCGCACGGAGCCTACCTTGATGGTTGAGTTGAGCGAGCCAGTCACCGTGCAGGTGGGCAGGAAGATCAAGAAAGTGCGAGCCAGCCGCACATAGTTTGTGTAGGGACAGCCGCCCTCGGCTGTCCGGGCGAGCGCAGCTCGCCCTGGGTTCTTGCCGGACAATTGCCAATGTGGAGCTTTGCTGGGTTCTGCAGACAAAAAGGCTAATAATTAAAACTTGCGCGCCTTCCCACGCAAAAGCTGCGGAGCTTCGCTCCGCTTGGACAGCCGAGGGCGGCTGTCCCTACATGGGCTCTTTCTATGCCGCGGGCGTTCTATCGGGCCTTAGCTGTCACCTTTCCCGATTTGGAGCTTGTCCTCCCTTTGCAGCAAAAGCTTCAGACTGAACACAACCTCTTTGCCTTACCATCAAAAAGCTGCGGAGCTTTGCTCCGCCAGACAGCCGGGGGCGGCTGTCCCCACATTTTGCTTCACATGCCTCAGGCTTTTTATCGACGGACGTTACCTCATCTTCAATGTGACGATAAGCCTCATTTCATAACTTTTTGTACCGATCATCACTGGATCCTTCCTGATTTTGCTCGCTCATTGGTGATGGAATCCTGTTTGCATGGCAACGGGAACCAGTTCGATCTGAAAGGGGCAGTCGTCATGCCGGACCATTCGCATATGATCTTTACGCCACTTATCGACTACGACCGCATGGAGATCTTTTCCTTGGCCCGGATCATGGATGCCATCAAAGGAGCTTCGGCGCACCAGATCAACAAAGCGCTCGGCCGTAAAGGAAGAGTCTGGCAGGCTGCATCTTTTGATCACTTGCTTCGATCATCGGAAAGTCTGGACGCCAAAATCCAATATCTGCTGGACAATCCCGTTCGCGAAGGACTGGTTACCCAGTGGGACCAATATCCATGGCTGTGGAGAAAGCCATTTGAAAATCCCTTTTCTCTTCGCACCTGATTCGCCCCTGCGGAGCTTTGCTCCGCGGACAGCCGGGGGCGGCTGTCCCCACATAGACAATTCTGCTAGGCTCGACCGCGCGCTATGCGGGCTGCCGCTATTCTCGGGTTGGGATGTTCTCCGAAAAACCTCAAGCCATTTCAATCGGACGCGTCTGTCGAGTGGCGCATCGGCCTGCCTAACTCATCCGATGAGGCGGACATCGTCCTGCTATTCGGAGGGGATGGGACCATACACAGGCATCTGGGACCACTGGTTTCGCTTGGACTGCCAGTTCTGATCGTGCCCGCAGGCAGCGGAAATGATTTTGCCCGCGGCATTGGGCTGGGGAGTGTGCGAGATTCACAGACTGCGTGGCGACAGTTCTGCGCGGGCGCTGGGAATGTGCGGGAGATCGATCTCGGGGTTGTCGCACCACTCGAGAATGCGGATGGGACCTCACCATCCGACAGCGCACGATACTTCTGCAGCGTGGCGGGAGTTGGGCTTGACGGAGAAGTTGCGCGCCGGGCCAATGGGCTGCCACGTTGGCTGCGTGGGCATGGTGGCTACGTTCTGAGCCTGGCTCCGACGATTTTCACCTTCGCGCCACTTCCGATGAAGATCATGACATCGGATGAAAATGGTCCAGAATCCGCGCGCTGGAACACTCGCAGCAATGGGCCGACACTTCTGGCTGCATTCGCAAACACTTCGCTGTACGGCGGAGGCATGAAGATCGCCCCGAAGGCGCGACCTGACGACGGCTTGCTTGACATTTGTGTGCTAGGGGGAATCGATCCATTCAAGCTGTTCTGTATGTTTCCCACGGTGTATGCGGGACGCCACCTGGGGATTCGCGAAGTCCAATACTTCCAGTCGGCGCGGGCCCAGATCGAAACGGAACAGCCCCTCGATGTTTATGCTGACGGGGAATACGTCTGCCGAACACCGGTTGAGATTTCTATTGAGCGCTCCGCCCTGCAAGTGATCACCCCTACGTGAGCGCCAGCCGTTTTGATGCACGAAAACGCTCGGCTTCGCCATCGCACGACGGACGAATGCGTCCGTCGCTACACGAGCTGTGCTAAGTGCTAAACTTTCCACATGTCTGAAGGACGTTCGCGCACACTACTCTGGATCCTGATCGGGGGAGGGGCGTTTTTCCTCTTCGTGCTGGCGGTCTTCACGCTGGTGTACATCACGCTGCACGCAAGTGGCGGCCAGGCGGGGCTCGGCGGATTTGGTGACCGCATCGGAGTGGTCGATCTCGAGGGCGTGATTCTCTCCCCGCAGCCGGTCGTGGACGAGCTCAAGAAGTTCGGAGAAGACTCGTCGATCAAAGCCATTATCCTGCATGTGAACTCGCCGGGCGGGGGCGTTGCCGCGTCCGAGGAGATTTACCGTGAGGTGAAGCGCCTGCGCAGCGAGAAGAAAAAGAAAATCGTTGTTTCCATCGAAACGGTGGGCGCGAGCGGAGCGTTTTACGTGGCGGCGGCGTCGGACAAGATTTATGCCGACGAGGGAAGCATCGTGGGATCGATCGGCGTGATTGCGCAGTGGGTCAATTATGGCGAGCTGCTGAAGTGGGCCAAGTTGAAGGATGTGGTCATCAAAACAGGAGAATTTAAAGATACGGGCAATCCGACGCGCGATCTAACTCCCGCGGAGCAGGCTTACATGCAGTCGCTCATCGACAATATGTTCGGGCAGTTCATCAAGGCGGTTGCCGATGGGCGCGGGCTGAAATATGACGACGTGAAATCGATCGCGAACGGAAAGGTCTGGACAGGACAGCAGGCGCTGTCGATGAAGCTGATCGATGAGGTGGGTGACTTTCAGACCGCCGTGGCAGAGACTGCCAAGATGGTGAATATCAAGGGTGAACCGACGTTGGTACGTCCGGAAAAGGACCGCCGTACCCTGATGGACTTGTTGATGGGCGACGTATCGCAATATATTCCTAGTCGCGAAAAGCTGATGGAACAAGAGGTTGGTTTCTATTACCTCTGGAAGTAGGTCCGGGCCCTGAAGGCTGTCCCAAAACCATAACTTGCATCCAACCCCTGAAATTTGAGAAGGTTATGGGTGCTGCCGTGGGATATCGGGCTCTTGGGGGCTTACGCAACCGGGGCTGAACGAAACGCAGCAGAATTTTGGTTCGATTGTTGAACTTGGGTGGAGAGGGGCGTTATGACGAAAGCCGACCTGATCGATGAAGTCTCGCGTTTGGCTGAGCTTACGCGGAAAGACAGCGAAGTCATTGTGGAAACGATCTTTGACAGCGTAGTACGGTCTCTGCGTGCCGGGGACAAGATCGAGATTCGCGGCTTCGGCAGTTTCCGTACGCGCCAGCGTAAACCCAGGGTTGGGCGCAATCCGAAAACCGGAGAGCGAGTCGAGGTACCGGCGAAGAAGATCCCTTTCTTCAAGCCCAGCAAGGAGTTGAAAGACCTGGTGAATGACTCTACCGCTGCGGCGCCAGTTCCTCCGGCGGCGCCTGCGGCGCCTCCGCCACCGACTGCCTGAGATCAAAACGAATCTTTATTTGTGAGACGCTGCTTGCAGCGTCTTTTTCTTTTTCAGCTCAGAACCCGGGGGTGAGAAAATGCCGCACTTCGTGCGGCGGACAGCCGGGGCGGCTGTCCCCACATAGACCGAGCGTTGTCCCCTCACAACACGCGTCCCCACACTCAGCAGCAGAATATGATCGGGCTACGGATTTGTTTTCAGGTACAGGTCGGATACTTTTAGGGCCAGTTCTTCTGGATTTGTATCCGCGCGGTTGGCCAGCACGATCATGGTCAGCTTATCTTCCGGAAATCGTTGGATTGTAGTTCGGAAGCCCACCGTCTCGCCGTCGTGCCACATTCGCTTGTGTCCTTTGTACGGCATCAGGAACCAGCCAAAGCCATAACTTATGTTCTTTGCTTCGTCCGATGCGGCGGTGGGCATCACCGGCGGAGTAAGGGCGGGTTCCATTTCAACTGCGCTCAGCAAAGTGTGGTTGCGGAGAGCTGCGTCCCACTTTGCCAGATCATCGATGGACGAATAGATTCCCCCATCGCCCAAGACCGCCGAAGTCGGACTTTGATCGGTTTCGTGCCAGGTGCGTTTCTCGTTCGAATGACCGTAGGCACGATGCGGCACTTCATTCTTGCCCTTCTCGTACGCGAGCGTGTTGTCCATTTTCAACGGGGTAAAGATCTGGTCGTGAAGAAATTGGCCGAACGGCTTGCCCGAAATTTTTTCGACGATCATTGCCAGGGTTGCGTAGCCGGAGTTGCTGTACTCCCATTTGCTGCCGGGGGGAAACTTGCCTGCAGTCTGCTGCTCGAGAAGTTTCAACACTCCTGCATCGAGAATCTGCGGAATTTTTCCTTCGGGCGTATCGGGATATTGCTTCATCAGGATGTCTTCGTAGTCAGGCAATCCGGAAGTGTGATTCAGCAGGTTGCGGACTGTGATGGGCTTCCCGTATGCGGGAAACTCCGGAAAGATATCCGTGAGGTGATCGTCGTATCGGAGTTTTTTGTCGCGGACGAGCAACATGATGCAGGTTGCGGTGAACTGCTTGGTGAACGAGGCGAGGCGGAAGTTGGTTTTCGAATCGATGGGATGGAGGGTGCGGAGATCGGTGACACCATATCCGCGACTGAATACGGGGTGCCCATTGTGGACGACGAGCACGGCAGCACCCGGCGCTTTGGCGGATTTCAGCGAGGTGAAGACGGTGTCAATCTGACTGGACGTAACTTGTGCGAGAGCCGAAGCCGTGGACAGAACGAAAACTAGCGGGAGAACGATTGGAAAGTTGATTTTCAAAGATGTCCTCACTCTATCGGCAACCCTCCGGGCGTGTGCGCATTCGATTCGAAGCAGAATAGATGCCACGAGTCTCCATCTCTGTCGAAAGAGCACGGCGGAACATTCTCGCCCACAAATTCTGCGACGGCGCGCTCCCAGAAGTTACGAGCCGCGAAGTTCCTCTCGAGCACTCGAACTTCCCATGATCCCGGGAACTTTCTCCACACCTTGTGGGCGATTTCTGTTCCGATACCGCGTCTTCGCAACGAACGGATGATAAAGAACTCGACCACGTCCCACACATTTTCGTTGAGTGAAACTTCCGATCCTCGCTTGAGTAAGACAAATCCCGCTAACTGCCCGTCTGCCATGATCAGGAAGGGATGCCGATGGGGCTCACGCCAGTACAGCGGCAGGTCGCTGTAGATGAATTTTCCGTCCGGTCCAAGCTCTACATCGTGGAACTCGCTAAAGTCGTGGGCATACAACTGAATCAGATTTGCGAGAATTGGTGTTTGCTCCATAGAGGCCGGGATGACTTCAAGGAGCACCGGATTCCTTACGCTTGTCATTTCCCTGCTTCCGAGCGCGGGGATGCCGTGTAGCGCTATTTGCGAGCCACATCGCGAATCCCGACCACTCCCATGAGGCGTCCAGTTTTGCCTTTCTCTGCACGATACGAGAACAGGCGTTGAGGATTACAGTTTGTACACAACGGGGAGGCATCGATATTTCTTTTGAGGACGCCTGCCGCCAACAACTGGCGTCGGTTGGCTTCTACAAGATCAAGAAAAATCGTCTTGGGAAGATCACTGTGGCCCGGAGCGCGGGCTGTCAGAAATAGCAGCGGATACTTTTCTCGCACCGGATCCGAATCCTTCACTTCATGAAACAGGCTGGCTCCGTATTCGAATTGTGATTCGAATTTGGTGCGAACCTCTTCTCCGACCGCGTAGCAACAATTGTGAACGCCCGGCCCGATAGTGGCCTTGAGATCTCGAGGATTGCTGCCGAAACAGCGGTGCATTTCTCCAACGCCTTTTTCGACAATCCGCTGCACGGTGCCGCGCCATCCGGCGTGGAAAACTCCGACAGCACGGCGTTTTGTGTCGACCACGATCACGGGAAGGCAATCTGCGGTCTGGATGGCGAGCAAGAGTCCGGGAGTTGCAGTGATCAGCCCGTCCCCGGTGAGCGGTTCGCCCGGAACCGCATCGATGCAGCGAATGATGTCGGAGTGGACTTGACGCAGCGTGATTAGAGGCCAGTACGAGTAACTGGTACGAGATCCGCGACGCTTCCGCGTAACAGCTTCAAGTTCTGTTAGAAAGGCCGCGCGATTGCGTTCGACTGCGGCGCGGGAATCGTCCTTGGTGAAACCAAGATTCAGATCGCCTTTGCCGTAGGCGCGGGAGGTGCCTCCCACACGCGTGGAGAAACCGTGGACCAGCCACGGCACAGCACTCAAATGAGCGGCGTGGAGGATTTGGAGTTTGGTTTTGCCCGGGACCTTGGTTGGCACGTGTCTATGTTACTTGAAGGCGTCGAATGTCAGCAGTGGAGAGAGTTCCGCCGTGGTGCATCTGCATAGATCCTCGCTTTGCGCAGGATGAGAAACTACTCGCGTTTGCTCCGGCGCGGGACGCTCCGCTATAGTTTTAAATATGTTTCAGGATTTCACCGCTACCGATCGATGGACCAAGAAACAGGTGCACTGCGTGTATCAGGCGATGATCGTTGCCATCGCCACGCGCCATGCTGACGCCGTTGACCTGAAGTTTCTGGTCGACGGACGCAAGGTATGGGTCGCGCTGCCTCATCCCGCGTGGGTGGAATACAAGAAGAGGACAGGCACTCACATCACCGATTCTCTCGCGGTTGAGATCGCGGGACATTACTTGAAGTCGGCGCTGGAGGCTGGCGAGGGCCTGGGCCGTGAAATGTACTCGCTGACCGTGGAAGAGACTTTGAAGCATCTCGACGCGGCAGTGGCCGACATGCAAGCGCAGCCCGCATAGAACTAGGTTCCCCGCCGGTCCTTCTTAGATGATCACCCTAGATCACCACGGACTCTTTGTATTCACCAAAGACGCGGCGCATGGCGTCTGAGATTTCTCCGACCGTGGCGCAGGCTTCGACGGCCGCCAAAATCCGCGGCATGAGATTTGCGCCTGACTTTGCGGCGGCCTCTACTTCGGAGATCGCGGTGTCGCAACGATTCGCACCACGCTTTGCGCGTAGGGCACGAACCCGTTCCACCTGCTTTGGTTCGAGTGAGGGATCTATTCTCTGGATGGGGATCGGCTTTTCTTCCTCCACTTCGAAACGGTTCACGCCAACCACGATCGCTTCCTGGTTGTCGACCTGCTGCTGATATTCGTAGGCAGCGTTCTGAATTTCCTGCTGCACAAAACCGCGTTCAACCGCCTTTAACATCCCACCAAGCACTTCGATTTTTCCCAGGTACTCGGCGGCGCGGCTTTCGATTTCGTTGGTCAAGGCTTCGACGTAATAGGATCCGGCAAACGGATCGATTGTCTGAGGGGCACCGGACTCATACGCGATGACTTGTTGAGTGCGCAGCGCAATGCGGGCCGCCTGCTCGGTGGGTAGAGCCAATGCCTCATCGTAGGAATTCGTATGCAAGGACTGCGTCCCGCCCATGACCGCGGCCAATGCCTGAATCGCGGTGCGCACGATGTTGTTTTCGGGCTGTTGCGCGGTCAACGTCGATCCGGCAGTCTGGGTATGGAAACGCAACATCCACGAACGCGGATTCTTTGCCTTGAAGTGTTCCCGCATGATGCGAGCCCACATGCGCCGCGCAGCGCGGAACTTGGCGACCTCTTCCAGGAAGTTGTTATGCGCGTTGAAGAAAAATGAGAGCCGAGGCGCGAACTTATCAACGTCCAATCCAGCTTTGATGGCGGCTTCGACATACGCCATGCCATTGCCCAGCGTGAAAGCGACTTCCTGCACGGCGGTCGATCCGGCTTCGCGCATGTGATAGCCCGAGATCGAAATCGTGTTCCACTCAGGAACGTTGTCTTTAGCCCAGGCAAACATGTCGGTAATGACGCGCATCGCGTGGTGCGGCGGGTAGATGTAGGTTCCACGCGCGATGTATTCCTTCAGAACATCGTTCTGCACGGTCCCGGATAGCTTGCGGATATTGGCTCCCTGGCGCTTCGCAACCGCAACGTACAGGGCCAGCAGGATCGACGCCGTGGCGTTGATGGTCATCGACGTGGAAATCTTGATCAGCTCGATACCGTCGAACAGCCGTTGCATGTCTTCTATCGAATCGATCGCAACGCCCACCTTGCCGACCTCTCCAGCGGCGAGCGAGTGGTCGGAGTCCATACCGATTTGCGTGGGAAGGTCGAAGGCTACTGACAGTCCGGTCGTTCCGTTTGCAAGCAGATATTTGTAGCGCTTGTTGGATTCCTCCGCGTCTCCCATGCCAGCGTACTGGCGCATCGTCCACAAGCGGCCGCGATACATCGTGGCCTGAACGCCGCGCGTGAAGGGATATTCGCCGGGGTAGCCGATTTCGGATTCGTAATCGGTGGACTTGGTATCAGCGGGAGTGTAAAGAGTTTTGACCGGGATGTGCGAGGAGGTTTCGATCTCAGGACGGTTCGATGTGGAGCCCGGCTTTTGTGCCATGGAAGAATCGCTATCGCACAGTCAGGAAGTGACTCTGCCGTTGCTGTGTTGTCGCTATTGCTGTTGGCTTTTTCTACGTACTCGCCAGAATGAACTCAGGCCGAACCATGCAAATATCAAGGTGAAGAAGACGGCGGCTGCAACCCGACCGAGTCCAATGTGACCTGATTGATACTTTCCGAATTCCTTGACCGAAGCACCGCCAAAACTCAGGGCCAGCATCAGGAAAATGACGCCAGTAACTTCTAGCCACAACTGATGCAACACACGACCAAAAGAACGGGCTGTGGCTTTTGTAGCAGCCCACGCGGCATTTACTGTGCGGCTCTTGCCCGCCTGCTTGCCGGCGACCCGGGCCACCACTCCCATCTTTCGCCAAGTCGAAACCTTCACGAAAACGATTTTAACAGTCTGCGGCGATACAATGACGCCACTCGGGGAAGCAGACGAACCGTTCGGCGGCTTGGGGCATCTAAGGTAGGAAGCATCTATGTCTATTTCCCAGCCCGATTTCGCCGAGTTGAAATCCCGCATGAAGGCCACCTGGATGGCCGGCGATTTCGGCCAGATTGCCAATTTCACCGCAGATGAAGCAGAAAACTTCGTGAACCGGCTTCCTATACGTCCGGGCGTGCATCTTTTGGATGTCGCGTGTGGAACTGGCAACACCGCGATTCCTGCCGCTAAAGCTGGCGCGCGTGTCACGGGAGTCGACATCGCTACGAACTTGTTGGAGCAGGCAAAGAGGCGCGCGATACTGGAAGGCCTGAAGATTCGCTTCGAAGAGGGCGACGCCGAGGATCTTCCTTTTCCGGACGCAAGGTTCGATGTTGTGCTCAGCATGTTCGGAGCAATGTTTGGTCCCCGGCCCGAGAAGGTTGCAGCCGAACTGTTGCGAGTTTGCAAACCCGGTGGGCTGATCGCCATGGCGAACTGGACTCCTCAGGGCTTTGGGGGAAAGTCGTTTCAGGTATCGGCAAAAATGATTCCGCCTCCGCCAGTTCCGCCGCCGGTTTTGTGGGGAGACGAGGCGGAAGTAAAGCAGCGGTTGGGCAGCGGTGTGACGCAAATCAAATGTTCGTATCAGAATGTGCGATTTGCCTATCCCTTTCCGCCAAGAGAGATGGTGGCTTTCTACCGCAGATACTTTGGGCCGACGAAGACAGCGTTTTCGAGGCTGGACGAGAACGACCAAAAGGCGTTCGCTGAACAGCTTGAGGCCTTGTGGAGCGAGCACAACACGGCAACGGATGGAACGACCTTGGTTGAAGGGGAATACCTCGAAGTGCAAGCAATTCGCGCGTAGAAGTGGAAAGTGGTAATTTGATTTCTAGCAGGGGGGCCAGGTGGATCCACAACTTAAACAACTCATGAAAGAGCTCGGCGACGCGATCAACGAATCCTTGTCAGATTCCGAGCAGATTTCTGAAGTCGTCTCGCGCATCAAAGATGGCGGGTACGATATCTTCCTGGTTCTTGAGGCAACGATCGGGGTGAGCAAGCAGGGTGAAAAGAGTTCCGACAAGACGTCGCTAGTCTCGACGCTGTCGACTAATCCGGAATTCAAGATCAACGATCAGGACCTCAAGTTTTTAAAGTCGCTTCGAATCAAAATCGAGGACGACAAAGATAAGAAAGAAAAGTAGCACAAGCATCTGCCACTGGCATTTTTCAAGTCGATCTGACCACAGCAGTTATCCGTCCAGTCCGCGATCTCAATTCGGCGTGGTCTACGCCCATCGCTCGTCTTTCTTTTCCCCAGATAGTTGCAGCCTTTACTCGTCATTTTTTCTACGTGATCAGAACCGTCTGATCGGATCCATCAGCACAATATTCGCCGTCCTTACCGAGTAACGGCAACCCCAAAGACCTGTGCTACCATCTACTGTTTTCTTTCGCAGAGCGGGCAGAACGAGATTGCGTCGCTTCGTACCGGACGGGATCTGAGAGTCAGCAATGAAAGACACTCTAGGGGTTTTGTTAGCTGGTGGTGCTGGCGAACGACTCTATCCTTTGACGCGCGATCGCGCGAAACCTGCTGTCACGTTCGGTGGAATCTACCGCATCATCGACGTCACCCTTTCCAATTGTCTGAACTCCGATCTGCGCAAGGTTTACATCCTCACGCAATACAAGGCGCTCTCACTGAACCGGCATATCCGCGAGGGATGGAACATCCTGGGACGCGAAGTGGGCGAGTTCGTCGAGGTACTCCCTCCGATGAAGCGCGTGAGTGACCAGTGGTATCAGGGCACAGCCGACGCGGTCTATCAGAATATTTATTCGATTGGATCGGAGCAGCCCAAGCGCGTTCTAATTCTTTCCGGTGATCACATCTACAAGATGGATTACGGCAAGATGCTGAAGCAGCATGAAGACTCGGGCGCCGACATCACGCTGGCAACGATCCAGATCGATCTCAAAGAGACCTATCAGTTCGGCGTCGTGGATGTGGACAAGGATGGACGCATCCACGGCTTTCAGGAGAAGCCTAAAACGACCACTCTGCGATCTCCGTTGAATCCGGAGAAAGTTGCCGGTTCGATGGGAGTGTATCTATTTAACGCGGACGTGCTCATTCCCGTGTTGCTGAAGGACGCGGAGGATCCGCAATCGAGCCACGACTTCGGAAAAGACATCCTGCCGAAGATGGTCGACGACTATCGCGTGCTCGCGTACGACTTCGTCGACGAGAACAAGAAAGAAGCGCTCTACTGGCGCGACGTGGGCACGCTCGAGGCCTACTACGAAGCTAACATGGATATCGTGTCGGTCTCGCCGATTTTCAACCTATATGACGAGGCGTGGCCGATCCGCACGCACCAGCGCCAATATCCTCCAGCAAAGTTCGTATTCGCGGAATCAGGGCGTACCGGCACTGCTCTGGACTCGATCGTTTCGAACGGTTGCATCGTTTCTGGTGGGAGCGTCAAGAATTCGGTGCTTTCGCCTGACGTGCGCATCAATTCTTATTCCGAGGTTGACGACTGCATCTTGTTTTCTCACGTCAGCGTCGGACGACGATGCCGGATCCGGAGAGCGATTCTCGACCGCGACGTGCATATCCCTGAAGGCACGACGATTGGCTATGACGCCGAGGCCGATCGGCAACGATATTTCGTGACCGAGAGCGGCATCACCATCGTGACCCGCGACTATTCCCTGTTCGAGAATCCGATCACGGTCGACTACTTCACCAGCGAATAATTCGACCTCGTTCCGACGCTTTCACATGGCACGTGGAGCCCCAGCCAGAAGCCGCTGAGTCGCCCCAAAGACCATTTCCTAGGTGTCGAGCGCCCTGCTACCTGCCCGAATGACTATGGTCGTAGCACAAAAGTAACATTGCCCTTCGGATCTGTTACGAAGGCCGGAAACTATTGGCAATAGGACGTTTAGGGTAATAGCACGCAGCGGACATATTCACGGAATCCGGGATAGAACTCCTGTGGCCCGTTTTTCCTATTGACTACGCGGTTATCACGATCATAATCGCGTGGGGGATTCGCGCACTTCGGCCGCGAGAAAAACCGCTGCTAAACAGACGGCTCGCGAAGTTACTCCCAGTTCTATTGCCGAAACGTGAACCCACTAAAAATCTTCATCGTTCCAAGGAGCGATTCCATGAGAAGTACTTGCAAGAGGAAATTTACCCTTGCACTTTCGGGGCTGCTGCCCGGAGTGCTGTTAGCTTGGGCACTCCCGCTAAGTGCGCAGCCGGTCAGGACAAGCCGTCCAGCACCTGGCAAAATCGTCGCCTACGATGCGACTCACGAAGTCACCGTCAATGGCACAGTGCAGCAAGTCGTCACCAAGCATATTGCCGGCAGCCCGGCAGGCATGCACCTGCTGGTGAGCGGAGCCACCGGTACGGTGGATGCTCATGTGGGCCCGTTCCTGTCGAAGAGCATGCAGCAAGCGCTTCACGCGGGACTTCCTCTTCAAGTGGTTGGATCGATGGAGACGGTACGTGGCGGGAAGCAATATCTGCTCGTTCGGCAGCTGATTTACGGCGGACAGACGGTTACGGTTCGCAACAGCAATGGTTCTCTGCTTAGACCGGCGCAATCCTCGGCGTCTCCACGTCAGCAAAGAATTGTAAGGTCGAGACTGAGCGGAGGTGCACGATGAGATATGTCCAAGCAATCACAGCAGCCCTAGCGATGACGATGCTGGCTGCACTTGTTGCGTGTTCGTCCGGCAGCAGTTCGACTCCACCGCCTCCTCCAGCCATTTCTGTGTCAGTCAGTACCACCGCAACGAGCGTTAATGTAAATGGAACTCTAGGTGCCACTGCGACGGTTTCCAACGATTCAGCAAATGCAGGAGTTACGTGGAGCTGTAGCGGAACTTGCGGGTCTTTCAATCCAACGACCACAGCGAGCGGTACTGCCACAACCTTTACTGCTCCGGCGACGTCTGGCTCAGCAACGATCACTGCGACGTCCGTAACCGACCCGACAAAATCGGGGACAGCGACCATATCCGTGACGGGGGCTCCCATCACTCTGGCTGATGGGAATTACGTCTACTCCCTGGCCGGCACCGACTCAAACGCGACAAACACTACTGCCCTTGGGTTCCCCTCGCCTTACTTCGTGACGGGCGTGTTCACTGTAACCGGTGGAGCAATTACGGGAGGAGAGCAGGACTTCGTTGATTTCGGTGCGGTTGCGACGGACTTCATTGATCCAGCCGCAAGCAGCTACCTCACCACCTCTGATGGGAACCTGCAGATCACGTTGACTACATGTACTGGCATCGTCTGCCCGGGACCGGACCCGGTAGTTGGCGTAGCTGGAGTCGAAACAATTAACGCCTCGTTAATTACCGCTACAAAAGCGCGGATCGTCGAGTTTGATGCTTTCGCCACATCGAGCGGAACTTTAGAGTTGCAAGACAGCACAGCTATTGCAGCTTCCCCCGTCGGTGGCTACGCCTTTGGCGTTCAGGGGATCGATAGCGGTGGCAATACTCTTGCCATCGGAGGGGTGCTGAATCTCGATGGAACTGGCGCTCTCACCTCGTCGAGCGTCTTTGACCAGAACAGGGGCGGTAACCTATCTGCAAATGAAACGTTCGACACCACAGCTAGCTCGGTCACTGGTCCCGACGTTTCCGGGCGCCTGTTGATCTCGCTCAAACCAACCGATACCACTCTGCCAATCATCAATTTCGCGGGCTATATCGTAGACGCGACCCATATTCAATTGGCGGAAGTTGCAGATCCGTCGGGTAGCACGACTGGGGGAACGGCGCTTGGTCAGAACGCAGCAAACCTAGCCGTGGAAGGCAACTCCTATGTCGTCAGCTTAAACGGCTTCGACGTGAACGGTGGCTTCCAAATTGCAGGAGCACTTACTCTTGCTTCCGGAAATGTGACTGGGAGTATCTCCTACAATGACTTTGTTCAACAGTCAACGTCCGTGCCGATCACGGCGGGTACTTTTGTGGCGGACGCCACTGGGCGAATCACGCTTACCGGTGTGACCGATGGCAATCTGCTGGCACCCTTAAACCTACAGCTTTACGTCGACGGTAACGGCAATGCTATGGCGCTGACGATGGACACCACCGATATCACCGAAGGCCCTGGCTATCAACAGACTACCGGTGGAACCTTCGGTGCTGGGGCATATGTGATGGCAACTACCGGCCTGGATGGAACGAACGAAATAGAGTTCGATGCCGTTGGGCCGATCGTTTCGGATGGAACGGCGACTTTCACTGGCTTCGCTGACCTGAACTGGCTTAGCGACGGCACTGCTGCTCTACCGACTGCCAACTTGCCAGTCGATGGTGCATTTACCGCTCCCTCGGGCGACGTCTCTACCGGGGCAGGCAACACGATCACCGGCTTGGATGTCACGACGCCCACGGGCGCAGACGCCTTCGACTACTACATAGTTGATACCACGAGAGTGGTAGCCATCGAGACCGACTCGTTCCAACTTACGCTCGGATCCTTCGAATTGGTGCAGTAGCACCCTGAGTTTTTCAACCTTCACGTGGCGCACCTCGGTGCGCCACTTTTTTTGTGCGCGCTTGCGCTCGCATGCACTGGGTTTTCGTGGGCGTGAGATGGAGTTTGTGACCTCGCGGGGGTCTGCGGCTTACTCGCTTTTTGGCGATTGCTTGTCGTCCGCCAAGCCCGCAGGGCCTGAAGGCCTGCGAATTGCCGGGACTCATCGCGGTCCTGAAGGGCCGCTCTTCCACCTGCTTCCAGCACATGTTTCCCCGCACATGTTTCCGGCGCATGTTCCGCAGCACATGTTCCATCACACGTTCCATCACATGATCCACGTCCCATGATCGGTATGACACGCTGTCAGCACATGTTTCCAGAACATGTTTCCATCACATTTATCCATCAGTCATCGGCGTCAGTCGTCTGCGTCCCTGTCGTCGGCGTCCCTATCGTCTGGATCACTCTTCTCGTCACTCGTCTGGATCAATGGGTGGCATCGCACTTCTCCATTCACGCGCCGCATCACGTCTCTGCTTCGCATGTCTTCATACGGTCGCGCTCCCCGTACGCGTCTCCATGGATCTGACACTTGACTACTCAATGATTGGCTGCGATGTTTTTTTCCTCCGACAAATTCGTTTTGCTCCGTTGCTTCTCTTATCGGTTCGTTTCTCGGGCATAACAAAGGCGCCCGATTGCTCGGGCGCCTGTTAGCCAACCAGACCGCTTTCTCGATTTCACTGCGGGCGGTTGTTTTTCTTGTCCTGCTCGTCCTGGCGCTTCTTTTCTTCGGGCGTTTGCGGACGCTGTTGCTGCGGCGGACGGTTATCCGGGCGCGCTTGCGGACGATCGTTTGGCGGAGCCGCTTGCGGGCGCTCGTTCCGCTGCGGCTGTTGTTGGGGCTGTTGCTGTTGCGGTGGCCGTGCATTCGGCTGCGACTCAGACGGGCGGTCGTTGCGTCCCGAAGGTTCAGGGCGATTCGGCTGCGGTCGGCTGGTGTCGGGCTGAGGTGCGGGCCGATTGTTCGGCTGCGGCTCCCTTGGCGTGGGCTGGTTTGCCCGCGGCTGATTGGGGTCCGGCCGGGTGTCGGGACGCGCGTCGCGCGGCGCCGGTTGATTGGGCTGCGGACGACTGTCCGGTGGCTGATTCATCTCGGGCCGGTTGTTCGGTTGCGGCTCGGGACGATTGTTGGGCTGGGCCGCAGGCGGACGATCATTCCGCGAGGGCGGCTGGGCCGGATTGTTCGGCTGTGGTCGATTCGGCTCAGGCTGATTCGGTTCAGGCCGGTTAGGCTGAGGCCGATTCGGTTCCGGCTGGTTCGGCTGCGGTCGATTCGGCTCAGGCTGATTCGGTTCAGGCCGGTTAGGCTGAGGTCGATTCGGTTCTGGTTGATTCGGCTGTGGGCGGTTCGGCTCCGGTTGATTCGGTTGCGGACGGCCCGGCTGATTTGGTTGCGGCTGATTGTTCGGCTGCGCGGTAGCCGGACGGTCATTTCGCGCCGGAGGTTCGAACGGGCGATTGGGCTGCGGACGAGTGTTTCCGCCCGGCTGATTGGGTGATCCCGGTTGAGCAGCGGGCGGCGGAGTCGCACCCGGACGAGCATTTCCTGCCGGAGTTCCCGGTTGATTTGCGGGCTGATTCGCCGGCGGATTGCCGGGCTGATTTCCTGGACGATCGGTTGCGGTTGCCGGTTTTCCCGGAGGAGCCTGACGTACCTGCGGCGCAGGCGCGCTAGCCGGACGCAGCTGTTGCAGTTGTTGCCGGTTCACCGGCTGTCCGGGATTTTGCGTGAGCACCTGCTGGCGCGCTGCAAACGATGCGCGTTGAGGCGGAGGCGTGGCCTTCGCGATTACCTGACGGGAGGCGATCGCCTGTGACGGCGCGGCGGCCCGGCTCGCGGTTCCAGCGTTCGGCCCGAGTACCGCTTCGCGTACGGGAGCCACTGCCGCTCTTGAAACAACGGGGGTTCGCGACATTTGCTGCTCGTTGACTGCAACCGCATTGCGGGAAACGGGCTGTGCACTGGCGAATGCGCGCTGCGGCATCGCTGTGACTCCGCCTCTCACGTTGCGATTCACATACGTAACGTTGTTTATCGTGGTGTTGTTCTTGACGATAGTCGTGTTGTAGACGTTGGTGACCTGCGTGACGTTCACCGTGGTGTTGGTCACGTTGACGCGGTTCACATACGCCGGACTCACGCGGTAGGAAGGCACGTACACTTCGCGCGGTCCGAGCGGGAACCATCCCACGGTAGCGCCGACTGCAAAGCCGCCGCCGACGAATGCGACGAGAGCCGGCGCGTAGACAGGCCGCTCCTCGCGTGGGCCAGGGATCCATCCCCAGCGTCCGCCCATGTTGAACCAGCGGCCATAGTGGAACGGAGCATATCCCCAGCGCGCGTCGTCAACCCAAGTCCATCCCCACGGATCAATCCACGCCCAGTGCCCATCGTGGTAAGGCGCCCATCCCCCACCTACGCGGGGAAACCAGGCGTATCCGTATTGAGGACTGGGGCGCCAGTCGCCGTAGTCATCGAGATCTTCGAATCCGACGACGCTGCGGGAACAGTAGCGGGCAGATGGAGATTGGTCGTAACGGCGTTCGCGGCCTGAGCTCCAGTTATCGAACTGATCGGGGCCGCCGAGTTGCTCGACCTCCGCATTCAACGTTTGGGTGCCGGTGAAGATTGTGCGCTGGCCGGCGTGCAGAGTGTAGCTCTGTCCATTGCCGGTGGATTCGCCCTGTCCTTCACGAATGGTGACGACGGTGGAGTTTCCATCTTCGGATGCATCGAGACGGTAGCGGCCCGGTTGATAGACGGTAAAGGCCTGATTGGCGGTGTCGATTTCGAAAACGTTGTCGCGGTCGAGATTCCAAACGCGAACGTTAACCGTGCCGGAGCTGAGCTCGAGCTGAACCGTGCGGTCGTCCAGATTCAGAAAAGAGACGCCAGTGTTCGGCGCGAGATCGATCATGGACGATCCCAGCTGAATTTCCGCTCGCGAATCGCGATCGGCCCACAGCTTGTCACCTGTCGTCATGGGGCGATTCGGAACGGCTTGCACCCACTCCGATTCTCCAGCGGGTTGGAAGGAAACGGACCCTTCCATAAAGCCCAGGCGCGCGACGCGTCCGGGAGGATCATCCTGATTCTGATTGTCCTGCGAGTTATAGTCCTGTGCGCTGGCCGATTGCGGCAACGCTGCGGCGAACACGAGTACAAGAGTCGCTGCGATCCAAGGCAGCGTGCGATTAGATCTGAGAATGCCCCAAAGCAAATTTCTCTTCATGAACTTCAAACCCTTTCCAGACGCAAGAAGCGTCCATCCCGCCGCAAACGCAAGCGAAATTCATTCAGAGTGCTCAACAACAAGACCCGAGCTTCCTTGAATGTAGATGCTACTTCATAGTGAGCTTTTCATACGGTGATTCGGGTAGATCGAATCCCTCATCTGCCGTACTCCCACCTGCGCCGCGAACTGCGATTCAGTTAAGAGAGAAAACACCGCGCCGGTCGCAAAGACTCTGAGGATGCGCTAGCGGTGGTGATCAAAATGGAACGCTCTCTCGTTCAACCGCGTATGGTGCCGTGTTTTGTGCGAAGTACGATCGATTCGCGACTGCTACAATTCCCTGTTTTACTCATGCTCCGACAGGGCCGCGAACTTAAAGCCCGAGAACCGCGTATTGTCTAGCAGGCCTTGAAGCGGTCTCGTTTCACTCAGGCCAAGTCTCAGAGCAGGTAGCCGTAATCCTCCGGGGAGCGCAAGTGGAAGACGTCCAGGTCGTTGCGATGCTGGTCCGGCGTTGTATTGCCGGTGATGCCGCCGCCTGGGAGGAAATTGTGCAGACGTACAACCGGAGAATCTACAACATCTGCTACCGCTTCGCTGGATCGGGCGACGACGCGCAGGACCTCACGCAAGAGGTATTCATCAAGATGTACCGCACGCTGCCTAGCTACGACGCCAGCAAGGGCGCGTTCGTGACGTGGGTGACGACCATCACGAGAAACCTGCTGGTAGACCATTTCCGCAAGACCAAGCAGGACCGGATGACGGACTCCATGGATACGACATCGTCGGACCACGAGGACGCCCAGCCCCTCAGTGAGCAAATTCCTGACCAATCGGCGCCTCCGGACGCTCGCGTCCGCAGCCGGGAGGTGTCAGAGACGGTTCACGCAGCCTTGGGCAAGCTTTCCCCGGAACTCCGGGAAGCAGTGATTCTAAGGGACTTACAAGACATGGATTACAAGGAAATTGCAGCAGTTCTAAAGGTTCCGGAGGGTACCGTGAAATCCCGAATAAATAGGGGCCGAGCGGAACTTGCGAGGCTCCTCCAACGTACTTACAGGCAGGTGATGTGATGCCAGACCGAACCAGTAACGGAATGCAGTGTCAAGAGTTCGACAACCTGCTGACGGACGCGCTAGACGGCGTCCTGAGCGGGAGCGCACTCGACCGCTTCCAGACTCACGCCGGCAGTTGCCGGGCCTGTGGGCCGCTGCTCGCTGAAGCTGAAGCGGGCCGCAACTGGCTGAAGGGTCTCACGGAGGTGGAGCCTCCAGCCAGCCTGGTCAACAATATCCTGGCATCCACGACGGGCGTTGACACCCAACGCCTGCGGACTACCGTACCCGTCCGCCAGCCGCGAGTATCGTGGCTGGAGCGAGTGCAGGCATCGTTCCTGGAGCCGGTCTGGGCCATGGTCCGGCAGCCGCGCTTTGCCATGTCGTTCGGCATGGCATTCTTCGCGCTGTCGGTAGGCCTGACGGTTGCCGGCGTAAAACCCGCCGACATTCGTACGATCGACTTGCGGCCGTCCGCGATCCGGCACACGTACTACAACACGCAGGCTCGTGTGGTGCGCTATTACGACAACGTAAAAGTCGTCTACGAACTGCAATCGATGTTGCATGAATTGCGCCGGACGGCGCCGGCCGAACCTGGCCCGGCGAAACCACAGCAACGCAAGAACGACACAACACAACAGCCCGAGCAGAAGCAGGATCGCAACTACAGCCAGGTGGAGAATCAACTCATCCTGGCGGGCGATCCTCTGGGTCCATCTCTTCGCGATCTGCCTGTAGTGTCGGTGACCACTGACAGGAGGTTCGTATGAACTGCGCCAATCACAGCGACATTGCTGCGGTGGCGTTCTGCCGCACGTGCGGCAAGCCACTTTGTCAAACCTGCACCCGCGACGTCCGCGGAGTGATTTACTGCGAATCCTGCCTGGCTGCGCGACTCGACGGAACTGCACCAGCCGCCGGATTTGTACCGCCAGCCCAAACGGTTTATCCGCCGGGAGGACCGGCGTACGTTCAGCCGGGAGCAGCGTCCTCCGGACCCAATCCGACTGTAGCGGGAATTCTGGCCGGATTTTTTCCGATTGGTGTGGGCGCTGTTTATGCCGGCCAGTACGCCAAAGGTCTATCGCACCTCGTGATCATGGTGCTGCTAATTCTCGGCCTCGGCTCCGATCTCCCGTGGTATGTGATCACGATGCTCGGGATCACAACCGGATTTTTCTACGTGTACCAGATCATCGATGCGGTGCGAACCGCGAAAGCGGTTCAGATGGGAGAGCCGGCGCCCGACCCGTTCGGGCTGGCGGCGACGTTCGGTGCTGGAGAGAAATTTGAGGGAACCAAAATTCCTTCCGGTGCGGCGATCCTGATCGGCCTCGGCGTGCTCTTCCTGCTGCATACAGCAGGCTTGTTTGAGTTCGGACTCGACCGTTTCTGGCCGCTGATACTGATCTTCCTCGGTGTATGGCTGTTCGCCAAGCAGTGGGGACTGATCAGCACCAGCAGAGCATTTTGTCAGTGCCAACATTGCCGCACTCGTCGTGTCATGGGCCCGGCGATGCTGGTAACTCTAGGCGTCCTGTTCCTGCTGGATAGCGTTTCGCACGTTGGATTCGGCAGAACGTGGCCGGCCATTCTGCTTGTTATCGGCGTGGTGAAGCTCATGCAGAGCAACGCCTCGTTCAACGGGCACGTCGGACCGTTGCCTCCTGGTTCCCCTGGTTTTCCACCACCGGGCCCGCCACCGATGAGCCCGGCAACGCCGCAGGATGGAGTACAAACCACGGAACAAACTTCGTCTGGCGAGGTGAAAAATGTCTAGCCCAGTCATGAGTCCGCCTCCCATCGCTCCCTTGCCGCCACGGCGCCAACGGTCCTTTGCCGGACCGTTCGTCCTGATTGTCGTGGGGATCATTTTTCTGTTGGGCACGATGCGGATTCTCTCCGTCGGCAGGCTGGCGCATATGTTCGCCAACTACTGGCCGATACTACTGATCATCTGGGGCGTTATCAAGCTGCTTGAGCATCAGCAGGCGCAGCGCGAGGGCACGCGCTCTTCCGGTATTGGCGCGGGAGGTGTGCTGCTAGTGGTGATGATCGTCGTCTTCGGCCTCATTGCGACACAGATGGAGCGAGTGAACTGGTCAGGGCTACGCGACAATTTCAACTTTGATGACGGTGATTTTCACAATATCTTCGGCGGCGAAACTTTCAATTACAACGACAACCTGGAACAGGACTTCGCCGCCGGCGCCAGCCTGAAGGTGATCGATACACGCGGGGCGGTCAGCATCCATGCTTCCGACAATAACAAGATTGCAGTCGTAGTTCGCAAGCGCGTCGGCGCCGACAATCAGTCGGATGCCGACAAGTACAACGGCCAGACAAAGCCGACGATCACAGCGATCGGCGGATTAGTCACGATCGATGCCAAGGCGGAGGGCGCCGGCGATCATCCTGTTGAGGTTGATCTCGATATCTCACTACCGCGCAAAGCTCCGGTGACCATCAACTCCCGCCGCGGAGATGTGAATGTCAGTGGACGCGAAGGAGACATCGACATCTCGACGCAACACTCCGACACGTCCGTGGAAGACATCGTAGGTAGCGTCAAAATCAATCAGGAAAAAGGTTCGGCCAAAGTCGAGCAGGTAACAGGGGATGTGCATCTGCAGGGACGGCTGAACGAAGTTTCCGTTGCCGATGTCAAGGGATCGCTTCAGCTCGATGGCGAATTTCAAGAGAGCATCAAGCTCGAACGCATCGCGAAGACAGTGACGTTCAAGTCGTCGCGCACGGACATGGAACTGTCGCGAATCTCCGGCTCGCTAGACCTCGACTCTGATGATCTTCGTGCCGAAGACATCGCAGGACCGGTTCACCTCACCACGCGCTCAAAAAACATCCGTCTCGATGGAGTGTCCGGAGACGTTCGGCTGCAGGATGACAATGGCGCGGTCGAGCTGATCATGCGGGCAGTGGGGAATGTCCAGATCGACAATCGAAACGGCTCCGTACAGGTCAGCGTACCCGACAAAGCAGGATTCCGCGTGGATGCGCGCACGCGAGATGGCGAGATTCAATCTGACTTCGCCGAGTTGAAGGTTAACAACGACGAACACGAATCGCGGGCAACTGGAAGCGTCGGAAACGGCTCATCCCATATCGTGATCAACAACGAGCATGAGGGGATTGAAATCCGGAAGGCGAGTTCCCTGCCGCCCAAACCACCGGAGCCACCGAATCCGCCCAAGACAGGGAAATCGCTGTCCACGCCCAAGAGCGACGTCGAACCAACGGAGAACTGAAGGAAGGAAGTTTCTAGTTTCAGTGTTTCTGGTTTCAAGGTATCGTGGCCATCGGCCTTTCGAGACTTTGAAACCTTTTGTTTTTGAGACTCAGGCTTTCAGTTTTTCGTTGACAAGGCCTTCGACCTGCGCCAACACCTGATCTTCACTCATCGAAGTGGAGTTGATCACCACAGCATCTTTTGCGGCTACTAATGGAGAGGCTGCGCGCGTGCGGTCCCGATGGTCGCGTTCGCGCAGTTCGGCAGCGACATTGGCCGCGACCTCACCTTTAATCTTCTGTTGTGCCATGCGCCGCTGCTCACGAACGACGGGGTCGGCGTCGAGGAATATTTTCAGATCAGCGTCGGGGAAGACCTTGGTTCCGATGTCCCGACCTTCCATCACGACGCCGCCGCTAGTTCCCATCTCTCGCTGATGCTCGACCATCCATGCCCTGACCTTGGGATGTACTGACACTCGCGAGGCCGCTTCGGTGACATCGCGTTCGCGGATTCGCGAAGAGACATCTTTGCCATCGAGCAAAGTCCGGTTGCCTCCAATGGTTGGTTCCAGCTGTATCCGGGATCTTTCGGCAAGTTTCACCAAGGCGTCTTCATCGTCGAAGGAAGCATCCTTATCGATCGCTTTGAGAGCCAAGGCACGATACATTGCGCCGCTTTCGAGATTCACATAGCCGAGTTTTCGAGCGAGTCGGGACGAGATCGTGCTCTTCCCGGCACCTGCCGGGCCGTCGATGGCGATAATCAGTCTGCGTTGCGGGATCGTAGTCATCGCGAAACTAGAGATTGTACACACCTGTCAAAACTTTATTTCGATCGATGGGAGGAAATCCGCGGCAGTGTCCGATTTCCCGTAGCTTGCGCGTGAATATCGGATTCCGCCGTTGTACGAATTCGCAAAAAAGGACTTAAGCCTTGTGAGTAGAAACCGTCCTTTCGATATCTGTGACAAAGTCACGCTCCGGTCAAGAATGTTTCCCCAATAGGACGGATTGCTCCATGAATCCGCCGCGAGGCCGGCCAAAGCCTCTGCGTCACCCTGTCCCAAGGAGAAACATGTCCCAGAACGCGCAAATCCCTCTCTGCCCTCCCACAGCTTCGAGAACATCCAACCGCACGCGCTTCACGATCTTCGCTATCACCGGCTTGTTCTGCCTGGCTTCGACCGTCAAAGTAGCGACGCAATCCGCTGCACGCGATCCAGGAGTGCGCGGCGGCCCTCCGGGCGCCGGGGGATTCATCGCAGGTCTTACGCCAAATCAGCAAGGATTTTTCACAGACGGACTGGCGGATTTCAACGAAATCGATTCCGTGAAGGGCACCGTACCCGGAACAGGCTTCGGCCTAGGACCGGGATTCAATGCTGAAAGCTGTGCTCAGTGCCACGCGGCGCCCGCGGTCGGAGGCAGCAGTCCCGCCATCAATCCCCAAGTGACGGTTGCCATCGATCAAGGAGCGGCCAACCAGATACCGCCATTCATCACGACGAATGGCCCCGTGCGCGAAGTGCGGTTTCCGTTAACCTCAGACCTGCGCCATCCCGATGGTGGCGTGCATGACGTGTTCACCATCGCGGGACGGGGAGATGCTCCCGGCTGCAACGCCAAACAGCCCAACTTTCAGCAGGCGATCGCTCAGAACAACATCATCTTTCGCATTCCGACGCCGGTATACGGTGGCGGATTGATCGAATCTATTCCGGACTCCGCCATCCTGGAGCAGGTCAATTTGCAAAGCGACCAGAAGCACAGGATGGGAATCTACGGACGGCCCAATACATCGCACGGCGGGGGGATTTCGGGCGTTCCAAACACCAGTGGCAATGACGGCACGATCACACGATTTGGCTGGAAGGCACAGAACAAATCGCTGCAAATCTTCGCCGGCGAGGCTTACAACGTCGAGATGGGCGTCACCAACGAGTTGTTTCCTAACGAACGCGACCAAACGCCCGGTTGCTCGTTCAATGGATTTCCCGAGGACGGCACTCACTTCGATCTGACGGGCAACGAAATGTCGAGCGATGTGGTTGCATTCGCAGTGTTCATGCGGTTCCTCGATCAACCTACTCCTGGCCCGTCGAGCTCATCGACGCAGCACGGGGCGAAAGTCTTCCAGCAAATCGGATGCGCATTGTGCCACACGCCGTCTTTCAAGACCGGCACATCTTCTGTGGCTGCGCTCAGCAACGTTCAGGCAAATCTCTACTCTGACCTGTTGCTGCATCACATGGGACCGAACCTCGCCGATGACATCGTTCAAGGCCAGGCGCAAGGAGATGAGTTCCGCACTGCTCCGCTCTGGGGTTTGGGGCAGCGTATCTTCTTCTTGCATGATGGCCGTACCAAGAATGTGGTCAAGACGATTCTTCAGCACGAGAGCTCTCGCGACAATCGCTATCCCGACTCGGAAGCGAATGGCGTGATCAACAACTACAAGCGGCTGTCGGAGTCGGATCAGCAGGATCTGCTGAACTTCCTGCGGTCGCTGTAATCCAAGCTGAGGCGAAGCCCGCACTGGGGCTTCGCCTCAGCTCCTAACTTTGGGTGCGTGAATTGAGGTTTGCTCGAACCTGCTCGGGCGTCCAACCGTCTTCCCGCAATTTTCGGATGCTCAGCGAGTCGTGACGCTTCGCGAGTCGGACTCCGGTCTCATCTCGCAGCAAATCGCAGTGATAGTAATCGGGAGCGTCGGCATCGAGCGCGCGAAATAACAGAATCTGTCGAGCGGTTGACTTCAGCAAGTCGGCTCCGCGAACGACCTCGGTGATCCGCATCTCGAGGTCATCGACCACGACTGCCAATTGGTAGGCCGGGACATCATCGCGCCGCCAGACGATGAAGTCCCCAAAGTCGCGCCCGGCGGCGATTGACTGCGGGCCTAAATGCAAGTCGTTGAAACAAATTTCTGCGCCATCCGGAACGCGAAATCTCCAGTTCACGCCGGCAGGAGCTGTCTGCTCGGCTACCGAGTCCTCAGGTGGACGACATCGTCCAGGGTAGAGCGGCTCGTCGTCAGCATCGTTTGGTGCCGCGGCTGATTGTGCGACGTCTTTGCGCGAGCAGGTGCAGGGATAGATCATCCCAGTCTCGCGGAGGCGATTCCAGGTTTGGAGATATCGATCGCGAAGCTGGCTTTGAGTGTAAGGGCCGAAGGGACCGCCGCAATCGGGGCCTTCAGTCCAGGAGATTCCCAGCCATCGCAGGTCTTCGAACATCGCCTGAACGAACTCAGGACGACAACGCTGCGGATCGAGGTCTTCGTTTCGCAATATCAATGTGCCGTTGTGCTCTGCGGCACGCTGTGCGGCGGTCCAGAACGTAAGTGCGTGGCCCTGGTGCAGAAGCCCGGTCGGAGACGGCGCGAGGCGCCCACGATAGTTTCCCGAAAAGTTCGACACGAATATTGAGAGTCTATCTCGCGGCGCTGCGCGGGGCTGGCACTGGAATCACTTTCGCCGGTGTGATCTGCAGCATTGATTTTCCGCTGACGTGTACGAAGCTTAGCTCGCGCGCAGCCAGCAGAGCATTGACGGCGTCTTTGACCTTTGAGCGAGCAATGAAGTTTCCAAAAAATATTTCGAGCTCGACCGGTTCCACCGCGATCGCGCAATCCAGATATTTCGACACGAGCGCCGAGAGTGCCTCTGGCACAGAGAGGCCCACGCCCTCTTTCACCGCATCCGGTTCCCAACGGTACAAGAGATCCCAAACCGAACCTTCGGCGGCCTTGTAGTCCACACGCGTGATTCGGAGCTTCGACCATAGCTCTGACAACGCTTTGTCGAGTGCGGGAACCGACGTGCCGCCGCCGAGTCTTTCTACCAGTCGCTGTTTGGAAAGAGCTCCATCGCGCTGAATCACTCCATAGACGTCGCAAGCCAGCTGGGAATAAAGCGACCGCGCTCCAGGCTTGGGCGGAAGTTTGGGATTGCGCTCTCCCACCAACGCATAGAAGTAAGGAAACACCGACGCCGCAATCAGAAAACCGTTTTCCTCTTCGAAGAGATTAGCCTCGAACGCGGCTCGTTCGCGCAATAGACGGACCATGAGACCGGTCGCCTCGGCTGCTCGCGGATCTTTGAAGGCATGCTGCCATTCCGGCAAACGGTCTTCGGCGCCGACAAATGCTCCAATAAAAGTCGGGACGAGCAGAGCCGGACGCTGTGGATACATCAGGCAGAATCCGACGTCTTCCAAGAAAGCGCGCGCATCCTCGATGGTCTGGATGGGCTTGCCATCCAGCCGCCACCTTTCCTTGCGCAGTTGTTGGAGTTCGAGATCGGTCATACAAAGCAGCTGTCGAATCTCAGGCGTCCAAGCCAAAGTCACTGAACGCTGAGAGCCTGATAACTCAGATCCTCTTAAACGCCTTCTGAATGTCTTTGACAGAATACCGCAGCACGACGGGCCTGCCATGCGGACAAGACATTGGATGATCAGTCTTCGCTAGTTCCGCTAGCAGCCACTCCATCTTGTTCTGCTCCAGAGGCATGTTCACCTTGATGGCTGCATGACAGGCGATCGAGGCGGCGATGCGTGTGCGGATCTTTTCCAGGTTCAAGGATTGTTCCTCGCGCGAGAACTGGTCGAGGAGTTCGTGCAGCATGCGTTCTACCGCAGAGGCCTCGATTCCTGCCGGAGCGATCTTGACCGCAACGCTTCGAGCTCCGAACGGTTCGACTTCGAATCCATTGTGCTGCAGCTCGTCGGAGATCTCGGTGAAGACGGCCTGTTGTGCCGGAGACAGTTCCAGCGCGATCGGCATCAGCATCCGCTGACTTTCGATTTTCTGGGTTGCGCGCTGTTTGAGTAGTCGTTCGAACAATACGCGCTCGTGAGCCACGTGCTGATCAATGATCCATAGCCCGTCTTCATTCACTGCCAGAATGAACGAATTGCGAATTTGCCCGAGAGGGCGCAGCGTTGCCAGCGAAGAAAGGCTCGGCTCGGCATCGGCGACGTCGAGTGCTGGGGCGCAACCGTCGTTTGGAATGATTTCGTTCGGTGCCGGAATGCGTTCCGCCTGGCTCGGAAGCAGCGGTGCGTTTTCCAGACCGCGGGCCACGGGAATCGCGGCACTCGCCTGTACTGCGATGCCTCCATCAAATTGCAGTCGCTCAGAAATCGGTGGCGGAAGCGGTGCGTGCAAAGCAAAATCGACACTCGCTAGTTCTTGCACCGTGGCGGCAGTAGACGGCTCCCAGGGCTGTGCTCCGGGAGTCAACGCCTGGCTTGCGGTTGCATGCGCCCGCATTTCTGCCACGAATTGAGGAACGGGGCGCGCCTTCATCAGCGCCGCCCGGACCGTGTCGCGCACAAAATCGTGCATCACCGTCTGTTGCCGGAATCGCACCTCGGTTTTGGACGGATGGACATTCACATCCACTTCGGCGACAGGCAACTCGAGAAACAAAAGGACCACCGGATACACCGTGGGCGGGATGATGTTTCGATAGGCCTCCGTAAGCGCGTGCTGCACGAGGCGGTCGCGGATCAGGCGGCCGTTCACAAATATGAAGATGGAGTTACGGTTCAGCTTCTGGATCTCAGGCTTCGAAACGAATCCGTGGATGCGCATCTCGCCCGGATCTTTCGCGGCTTCATCCTCTTCATCAAGCACTTCTTTGCGCCGCCAGGGTGGCGGCTGCGGCAATCCGACACGTTCCAGCGCCTGGCGCGACGCGACGGGAATCAGCTGGTCTAGTGTCTCCTTTCCGAAGACTTGATAGACGCGTTCAGAATATCCAGCGACCGGGGGGGCAACGAGCATTGCGTTAGTTGAGGAGTGAAGCTCAAAGTGCTTTTCAGGATGAGCGAGCGCGTAATGCGTAACCAGCGATGCTATGTGCGACAACTCCGTCGATTCTGATTTCAGAAATTTCTTGCGCGCGGGAACGTTATAGAAAAGATCACGAACCGTGATGGAGGTTCCGGCCGGCAAGCCCGCTTCCTCAACCCGAGCAATTCTTCCACCATTGATTTCGACGACGGTCCCTGATTCTTCCTCTTGCGCGCGCGTCTCCAGACGCAGGCGCGATACCGAAGCGATCGAAGGGAGAGCTTCACCTCGAAATCCCAACGTGGCTACACTCAACAAATCTTCAGCCTTCTTGATTTTTGAAGTCGCATGCCTTTCAAACGCCAGCATGGCGTCGTCACGAACCATGCCGCATCCGTTATCCGTGATCTGGATGAGCTTTTTGCCGCCTCCTTCGACGACGATCTTGATGCGGGTCGCAGCCGCATCAAGAGAATTCTCCAGCATCTCCTTGACGACGGAGGATGGACGCTCCACTACCTCGCCAGCGGCGATCTGGTTGGCAACGGTCTCGGACAGTACGTGGATGCGGCCCATGGAAGGTGATCAACAACTGGAGGTCAAGCGTCAGTTTCGCAGATGAGATCGAAAAAACAAAGCCGGCGGACAGTTCATCGTCAACGCAAAACAAAAGGCGCTCGCTGGAGAGCGCCTCTTGATCTGGTTAAAACAGCTTTCGCCGGCCAGCGGCTTATTGAACGACCAACTGGAAGCTGGTGGTAGCAGTAGCTCCGTTGGAAGCCCCGCTCACGTTGATGGTGTAGGTGCCCTTTGGTGTTCCTGGATTGCTGGGACCGTTTGAACTATTGCCTCCGCCGCAGGAAGACATCCAGATGGTGGAAAGTCCCAGGACAGCGATCAGCCCGAGCAACTGCAATCCCCGCATCGAGCGCTTGCGCGAACCTGCGGTGAACACAATTCCCAGCAAGCCCGGCAACAGAGCAGCATAGAAGATCCGCATCGCGCGATCCGCAGGCCGCTCGAGCTTCGCAGTCGGAGCCGCAGTCGTGATGTGGAACGAGACGTCCCCTGAAGCGTTCGTCGCAGGAGGTGCCGTGCAGACTGACAGCGCCGCTGGATCGGTGCATGAGAAGGTGACCGTTCCGCTGAAGGTCGAATCCAGTGTGAGGGTGACCACCGCATCGACGGTCGAACCTTGAGCGACTTGATAGCTTGCAGCCTTAGGGGCCAGCGAGAAGCCTTGCGTTACGGTTACGGTGACGGCCGTGGAGGTTGAGGTATTCAACGACGCGCTTCCGTTATAAGTAGCTGTAATGCTGTTGGCACCGACAGGCAACGCTGCGGTGTCCAAGGTTGCCGTTCCGCTCGCCAAGGCCGAGGTTCCCAGCACCGTGGTGCCGTTGCTGAAAGTTACAGTTCCCGTCGCCGTCGAGGGATTGACGGTCGCGGTCAATGTGACGGACGCTCCTAGAGGAGAACTCGGTGTCGAGGAGACCAGGGCTGTCGAGGTTGAAGTTCGTGTGGCTCCCCAAGCGGTTGCAAAATTGTTAACGTCCAACGAACCCAAGCCCGCGACGAGGTTGTATCCAGTTGCGGCATCGACGTTCGATGCACTGAAGCCGATCACACCCGATGCCGGGCATTGCAGCGCTGGATTCTGACCGGCGGGCGAGCCCACTTGGCAGGAAATGTTGTTATCGCCTGTTGTGACTTGGTGGAAGGCGGTCGGATTTGAAACTGCAAGTTGATACAGCATTGGGTTGACGTTACCCAAACCTTGCGCGGATGAACCTCCGAGATATTGGTTGATCAACGCCACCACACCTGCGAACACAGGTGCGGACGCGGAAGTACCACCGATGATCGATGCATTGTTGTCCACCGCATCGGAAATTCCTAAGGCGCAGCTACTCGTTGTGTCCGTTGTTGTTGACAGCTCGGATAGAGGAGTGCAGAAGACGTATCCGGGGAAATTCGGAGTGCCTAAGAAGGAGATGTCGGGCGATAGCCGTACGGCTCCCGCACCGGAAACGGTGACGGTCTGCCATGAAGGCTGGGCAAACCCGCCCGTGCAAACGGATGCTGTGACAGTCGTGCAGTTGCTGGGCCCGCCGCCGCTGGATGACATACCGATATCTGTCTGCGCAGTAGCTTCGCTGGTGATAGGAACCCAACCGGGAACAGCGATCGTGCCGCCCTGCGTGCAAAATTTGTTGGTTGGGTCTGCCGCACAGAACTGGGCGATTTCCAGATCGTCGTTCCAGACTTGCTCAGGGACGTAGGAAAGAGCAGTTCCACCGTCGGTGGGATTCGCGGACGGCTGTCCCCAGAACGACGGATTGTCCCAATCGGCGAGCAGAATTCCAGTTCCACCCACGCCCGTCACTTCCGGGCTACTCGCGGGATAGCTGACGGCCACCCCGCGCGTCGCGAGATTGTCGCTAGTCACGGTGGCGAAGAAATCGCACTCGGCAGCTCCGCTATCGCCGCTTGAGTTCACAAATGTAATGCCCTGCAGGTTGGCTTTTTGCAGCTCAGCCTCATCGGCCGCGAGGTGATGGTCCGCAAATTCGCAAAAGCCGTAGCTCAAGCTGAGTACCGGCGAGATGTTCTGATCGATCGCGTAGTAATAGGAAGTAAAGGTGTCGGTGGAATTTACGTAGATGATCTGAGCGCCGCGCGCGACCGCACCGGAC
Source organism: uncultured Acidobacteriota bacterium (assembly GCA_963801895.1). Classification (GTDB taxonomy): domain Bacteria; phylum Acidobacteriota; class Terriglobia; order Terriglobales; family Acidobacteriaceae; genus Sulfotelmatobacter. The sequence continues at coordinate 1,572,986 of CAWDGM010000001.1, forward strand.
CACTCCAGGTCGAGATCCGCCTCACCAATATCTCCGTTGGTCGAGAGTCCTGGGTCAGCTCCGTCGAGGACATACTGAAAATGTGGATCATTGCAGGCTGTGATGACGCCGCTGGTGTTGGTGGTGCAGCCGTATGTGGAAAGCCCGAAGCCGGTACGGAAATTGTTCAAATCCGCGAGGTAAACATCCGTCTGACCCATCACAGCGATAGTCTGTCCCGTGCCATCGATTCCTGCCGAATACAGGGCATTGATGTCATAAATCGTGGCAACATCACCCGGCGCGACGAAGCTGTTGTTGAGCGCAGAACTGAACCAGTGCGGGTGAGGACGATGCGTACGCGGTCTCGGACGGAAATCATCCAAGCCGCGAATTCCGGCTACCACCCCGGCGAGATTCGCGGGGACCATGGGAGCCGTTGCATTTGCGAAGTGCTGCTCGCCTTTCACGTTGTAGCGGTGGATCTGAGTTGCGAACGCTGCCTGAACCTGCGCTGCCGATCCGGTGAACGATACCCAGTTGCGTCCGCGCGCGGCGTGCACCATCGTGAAACCATGCGCTGTCAGCCACGCGGTGATCTGCTTGATGTCGCTCTGGCTGAGACCGAAGCGATCAGCGTATTGCTCGGGAGTGAGCCACTTGTGATAGTTCGCCGACTTTCGATCCTGCTGCTCGGCGAGCAACTTCTGGATCGCCTGCTGTTGAGCGGCCGTCGGCGTCGTCAACAATGTCATCGTGCCCATGCGCATGGATGGATCCACTGTTCCCTGATCGAACTCCGGCAATGCCATGTGGTGGACGTTCCTGGTCAGCTGCGCGGTTGGGGCGCCATTGATCGCACCATTGATGCGGTTTTGATTGGCGCCGAAGCTCAAGCTGGTCAGAGCAACGATGGTTGAAAACAAACACACGAGGGCCCTACTTTTCAACATAAACGCTCCCATGCTTTCCTGCGGAAATAGGCAATTTGATTTTGTCTGAGGGGGAATAACTAATTTTATCTTACCTTCGATCAATCGTGTTGTCTTTCAGGTTGTATCTACTACATAAAGTTAACAACTTCTTTGCACTGATAACTGAGAAGTTCATCGTCGTGCAATTGTAAAAACCGTTGTTTCGGGGACGAAAGAAGGCATTGAAGGGGTAAACGCCCGCGTTAGCCTCCGTTTTCGGCTGTTGCCGTATACTTCCGCACTTACAGACACTGAAATGCCGGCGCTCAACAATCCGAAACGCCGATTGGGATACATCGACTGGATGCGCGGGCTTGCCTGCCTGCTCATGTTCCAAACCCATTGCTACGACTCGTGGCTCAGCGGCAGCGCACGCACCGGACGCTTCTACGTGTACTCGCAACTGGGAGGAACATTTCCGGCTCCTCTTTTCCTCTTCCTCGCCGGGATGTCATTCGCGTTGGTCACAGAGAAGTTGGTCGAGAAGCGACTCTCTGCCGGACAGATCGCTCGGACCACGATCTGGAGAGGGGCGGAGATTTTCGGCTTTGGAGTCCTGTTCCGCATGCAGGAATATATCGTGGCCTGGGGATGGGCCCCGAAGAGCGATTTGCTACGTGTCGACGTTCTGAACACCATCGGCGCATCGATGATGCTGATGGGCGTGATGTGCTGGTTCGTGAACAGAACCACATCGGAACTTGCACTAAGAGAAAAAGAGAACAGCGATCCGAGTGCAGGTAATCCCTCCGACAAAGGCCAGGTTTCTAACCGTAGGGCTCTGATTCTTGTTGCCGCAGGAGTGGCTCTGGCGATCTCTTTATTGTCGCCTCTGCTCTGGACGGTGTGGCGGCCCCTTTGGTTGCCCTGGCCACTTGAGTCCTACATCGATGGTGTCCACAATATCGGGACGCCGCAAGCCGGACTTTTCCCGCTCTTTCCATGGGCAGGCTTTGCTTTTGCCGGACTTGCGACCGGCTTCCTCTTGCAGAGCAAGTGGGCTCGAGCTCGTGAAGCAAAAGTGGTGATCGGCGCTGGACTAGTGGGTCTTGCGCTTATCGAACTCTCGCGCTGGTTCGATGCACAATCCTGGCAAGTCTATCCGGTTTACGATTACTGGCACACGAGTCCGGAGTTTTTCGTGATCCGAGTTGGAATGCTATTGGTAATCCTGACTGCAAGCTATGCCTGGTGCCGATGGGGCGCCGGAGAGTGGGGATTCAGTCCGCTAATGCTGTTAGGGCAAGCCTCGCTTCTCGTTTACTGGGTCCACATCGAATTTGTATACGGCAGGGTATCGATTCTTCCGAAGCGGGCCGAGAGCATTGGCATGGCATCGGCGGGTCTTTTGATCATCTTCCTGGCGATGCTCGGTCTCGCTTACATCCGCACCCACTGGAGCGGATGGATGAGAGATCGTGTGCCGGGCCCTCCCCGGATGGACGCTACGACCTTGCAGCCACGACGCGGCAGCATGTGAAAGAGGCCTCTGGTGTTTTTTCTGGTGAGTTGATGAGGGGCTGCGGCGTTCGATCTATCTGAATCGTCCCACAAAATCGACCACTTCCCGTTCCGCCCATCGTCCGTCGTAGCCATTGCCGTCGGGCTTGCCCATGAAGGCACAGTGTCCGCCGTCTTCAGTTTCGATGTAGGTGATGTGCGGATTCGCCAGGATGGCGTCCCGGGTTTGGGGCGTCATGCGGATAAACGGATCGTTCGCGGCGTGAACAATCAGAGCGGGCACCGAAATGCGATCTACCACGTTCGACGCAGAAGCTCGTGCGTAGTAGTCGTCCGCGCCAGTAAATCCGCAATAGTACGCGGTGACGCGGTCGTCGAACATTCGCAAACTGGAAATTCCGCGAAAGCGTCCGAGATCGAAATTCTCGGGAAAGAATCTGGCCTTGGTGCGAAGCCGGCGGAACAACTGCATGAGGAAGTAGTACTCGTAGAGACGATTGGCGGGCTCGTGAAGAGCGTCCGCTGAAGCCGCAAGATCCATTGCGGGGCACACCGCCGCAACTGCAAGAAACTCCGCCGGCCCGTTGCTTCCCCACTCGCCAGCCAGCTTCAGTACGAGATTTCCGCCCATCGAAAAACCGATCAGGGCGAATCGCGAGACGCCATCGCGTTTCACAGCATCAAGAGCGACCGCCGCCACGTCTCCGGACAAACTTGAGTTGTAAAGCGTCGGAGCACAGTGATCCATCCCGCCGCAGTTGCGCTGGTTCATCAGGATTACGTTCATCCCGGCAGCCAGGCCGTTGCGCGCGATTCCCAGCATGTACTGCGAATCCGTCGATCCCTCAAGACCATGAACTGCAATGACGGTGAGCGCATTCTGCCGGCCACTGGGCTGCCAGTAGCACAAGCATCGGACTTGAATTCCGGGCGCGACCTCAACCAGGCGGTCTTCGGGTTGCGGCAGATGAATTTTGCGTCCCGCCAAGAAACTGGCGATGGTCTGCACATGGCCACCACGCAACCATCGGCGCGCCTGGAAAAGATCACGAGGCCGCCAGGTCTGCGGCGAATCCAAACTGGCATTGCTCTCGTGAGAATCTGCTTGTGAACTGCCCACACACCGATTCTAGCGGATGCCGGCTCTGTCGCCCGAATCGATCCGGCCGGTTTCATGCGATTTTCAGCCCACGTTTATAATCAGTCGAGGGAGTCTTTCATGCCGATCTATGAGTACATCTGCAAGGAATGCCACCACGAGTTCGAGGCGTTGGTCTACGGGAAAGAGAAGGCCGAATGCCCAAAGTGTCATGCCTCGAAACTTGAGCCGCAACTTTCGGTTTTTGCAGTTTCAGCGAAGGGCTCGACGAGTTCGGCACCCTCCACCGGTGCTTGTGGTTCCTGTGGAGATCCCCGCGGTCCGGGCGCATGCTCAATGCGCGATATGAACTAGGGCTTCTCGCGGGCGGTTCTCGGATGCGACGAGAGTTCCCGCCTTTCCGGCCGGCTGAACAAGTCGTGTCGCACTCAATTGAATGGACTTTCGTCTGCGCTTGGACCGTACGTTATGGGCACAGGCACGTCGAGCAGCCGCAGGTAGACCGAGAGTTGTCCGCGATGGTGATACCAGTGGTTCAGCATGATGGACCGTAGTATTTCGATCCGCGGGCGGCTTACTAACTTTTTGTCCTTGTTCATCAACTGCCAGGTTTTTCGAGCGCGCTCGTCCGTCAATCCCTCCAGACATTGCTCTGCTTCTTTCACACTCTCTTCATAGGCGGCGAGGATCTCTTCGAGGCTTTTCGGCTGCGGAGGCTGAAAGCTGCCTTCCGAAACATCGAATGTATCTGGCTGTGTAATTCTTGCCAGATTTCCCGGAACCACCGCCACATGCCATGCCAACTGTCCGAGCGACATCGATTTCGGATGCGGCTTCCAGGTAGCTTGTCCTTCGGAACTCTCTCAAGCGCTCGCTTGGTCGTAACGACCTCCTCGCGAAATTCGCTCAGCATCGGATCACTCATTGCTCCCATATTTCATCTCCTCAGTGGGCCGCATCATTCGGTTGGCGAGGCGGGGGCAATGCCCCATAAGCGCTAACTTAAGAACTACTTGCGGTTTGCCCGAACCCTACCCGAGAGAATCGGCAAGTATCAGCTACCATGTGTGTGTGAAGACTGCGATTCTAGCCGCCCTTACCTTCCTGTTGTCCTTCGCTGCATCGGCCGCTTGCGCTCAGACTGGCAAAGCACACCCTGCAATCGCCCTTGTGGGCGGTTCCTTGATCGATGTCTCGAGCCTTGGTCACAGCACCCACGATATCGCCGGTGCTGTAGTCGTTCTCCGGGCGGGGAAGATTGAAGCGGCCGGGCCAGCGAATAAAGTGAAGGTTCCCAAAAATGCGAGGATTATCGATTGCAAGGGCACTTACATCCTCCCCGGGCTAGTCGATGGGTTTGCTGGCTTGAACAGTCAGGCACAGGCGAACGCCACGCTCTATATGGGCGTAACAACGATCGTCGGCAGTCAGGACGATCGCCGCGGACTCTTGAAATTGGACGCTAATCCGAGTCCTCATATCTATCCGCTCGATAGCGCGGGACTAACTGACGAATATAGTCTGCTGATTCATCTCCCGCAGTGGAAAGACAAACTCAACGAGAGCAACGATTCCGCAGAGCTGCGTGAAGAAGATGCCAAAGCGCAAGTTGCCGAGGCTGCCCGGCGCGGTACACGAGTCATCTGGCTGGGGCACAGTCTCACTTCCGCTCATACCAAAGTCATCATCGCAGAGTGCCATCGCCTCGGGCTTATCACCTACGGAGAGTTTATTTCCACCGCTTACGCCGACGCCCTCGAGGAAGGCGTTGACGTTCTGCTTCACATGACGCGTTATGAGCTGGGTTTGGTTCCCGCTCGACTGCAGGAGCCTCTGGTCAAAGTCAAAGATCCCGACGGTCCCGCTCTGGAACCGGCATATGAGTATCTCCGGCAGCTTGACGCCGCTGATCCCAGCATCAACGCGTACGGAAACCAAATCAAAGCCGCGCATACCGCCCTGATGCCGACACTCAGTCTCGGCTACCTTGTGTTGCCGGACCACAGGAATCTGTGGAAAGAACCAGCCGCTACCATTCTCGACCCCAAGGACCTTCATCAACCTCCCGATCTGACCACCGGAGAAGCGAAGTCTCCGTCCGAGCAAGAGCACGAGCGAAGAATTGCAAACGAAGCACACTTCTGGTCGATCAATCGTACCCTGCAGGCCACACATCCCCTTCCTCTAGCTGCAAGTGGTGCCAGCGCTTTAGGAACCATGCCAGGAATCTCCATGCACACTGAACTGGAATTGCTGGTTCGTCTGGGTCTTACTCCCCGAGAGGCCTTGGCAGCCGCAACAAGCAACTACTCCGAGCGGTTTGGATGGCACGAACTCGGTTTGGTGGAGGCGGGAAGAAGGGCGGACTTACTACTTCTTGCAGCCGACCCGACAGTGGACATCTCGAATACGCGCAAAATTCAATATGTGGTTCTGGACGGAATTGTTCTCGACCGGGACGTACTGCTCAACAAAACCAGATAATGCGCAGTCGCGTTGCGCCAGTTCGTGCATCGTCGGCTAACCGGAGGTTACCGCTGACAAAACCAACCGACAACGACGCCTTCTACCCCTCCTGCTTAAGTTAGCGCTTATGGGGCAATGCCCCCGCTCACTCCAACACGGTTTATTCCGAGCAACAACTCTTCACCGGGTGCGCGAGGACCTTGATCGCATCGATGGTCTCCGGGTTGCTGTATCGATCATGGTGTCGAACCCATGCCATCGGCCACGGTAAGCCTTCTTCATCGCGGCCCTTGGGAGTTAGATCAAGCCAGTTGTACGTTGGCAGCAGAATGTCGAGACCTCGCGCGTATGCCGAATAGGAGTGAAAGATCTCTCCATGACGGCGTGTAAAGACACTTGCCCCGGGACCCTCATCGGATGGAAAGCCACCGTTGGTGTAGTTGTAATAGGCTTTTCCGCTTTCCATCTCGTCCTTGGAAAAGGAGACGTGGAAGTCGGTATTAAAGTCTGTCCCGAACGACGACACCCACTTGAATTGCCATCCCATACGCTTCTGGAAAGCCTCGATCTCCGGCAACGTCGCTCGCGACACAACCACCAGAGTCGCATCCCGTTGCGCAAGATGCCTCCGGAAACCGTCAAAAGAATCGGCAAGGAATGAGCAACTGGGGCAGCCCTCCTGCCAGCCTGGACCAAACATGAAGTGATATACGATCAACTGACTGCGGCCCTGAAACAAATCGCTCAACGTCTCTTTCCCGTTCACAGTCTCGAAAACGTACTTCTTTTCGACTTTTTCCATTGGCATTTCCCGCCGCTCCCTGCTCAGTTCATCGCGAAGACGGGTAAATTCTTTTTCCTTGGCAAGCAGTTGCTTTCGAGCAACGAGCCACTCGGACGGCGACACAACTTTCGCAGCAGACCTCTCCATCGATGCACTCGACATACATTTACTCCTTATCCTTCGAATCGTTTTTCTCGCTTTTTTTCTTACGGAAAACCTTCACGACGAGGGCAGTGACGCCCCCGCTGGAAACGACTCCGCCTATGACCAATCCCGCACTCGCTACACATGCTGGACACATAGTTCCTCCTACTTCGAACTCCGTTCGGCTCGCGCCTTAATCCTGGCGTGGACATTGCTCCAACCCTCTCCCACGCCTTGCCGGTTTTGTTCCTGGATCACTCCAAATGCTTTGTGATGAAACTTGATCAAAGTGCCGCCCTTCGATTCCGTCAGACGGTATTGGACATTGGAGATCACGGGGTCCGACATGAACAACGGGCCGGCGATTTCGAGAAGCGACGGCCGCTTGATCGCCTGTACGTGTCCCCAGAGGTGGCCGTTACCGTCGTGGAGGTCGCGGTACCACCGGCCTCCGGGCCAAGCCTCCAGCTTCATCGGCATCTTGTTGGTGGGCGTTTCGTTTTCAGGACCAATCTGCTCGAGCAGAGCTTCGAATGTCGTCTCAAGCGAGGCGTTCACCTGGATTTCCTGATTTACCGTCAACGTCAATCCTTCAATTACTGGAATCGTGGGGCTGATGCTCATCTCTCCTCCTGGATTTTTCGTTTGCCGTCGAGGGCTGAAATTGACCGCTAACTGTTGTCAGTGACTTTGGCCCTATCTTCTGCCCGCTCTTTGATCCGTAACAACTGGTGTGCCCACAGCCGCTCGAACGTCTTCGTCCATTCGTGTAACGGCCGAATCGCCTCTGCGTTGGTTCGATACAACATATGCCTCCCGTGCCGCCGCACTCTCACCAAACCCACGTTTCGCAGCACCCGCAGATGTTTTGAGACCGAAGGCTGTTCCAGTCCGAGCTTGATAACGAGCTCTCCGACAGGCTTCTCTCCGGAGGCCAGGTAATCGAGAATCTCGCGGCGACGCGGTTCGGCCACGGCGTTGAAGGCGTCGGAGGTGGTGGCGGCTCGGGCCATGAGCAGAAATATATATTCCTATATCGGCATATGTCAAGCTGCGCCGAGAATTTGTTTAGTCTCTTTCGGCGGAATCAGACTGGACGGGATTTGGGTGCCTGACAGGAGTGGATAGGCTTTGGTTTTTCAAAGGGTGTCGCCACAAAGCGTCACCCTTTCGTAACCCTTTGCAATGCACATTTTTTGTTGCAGTTTCACACCACTGAAATATCTTGCATATAACCTGTTTCTCAGGAGGCCGCGCATGGGTTCAGCCCGGGTTGCGAAGTCATTGCCGTTGAAAGTAGCGGCAGTGTGCTACAGACGCAGAGGAAACGAAGTTGAGTTCCTGCTGGTCAGCACCCGCGGGGGTAACAAGTGGACGTTCCCAAAAGGCTCGACGGATCAAAGGCTTTCACACAGTCAGGCCGCCGAGCGAGAGGCCGCCGAAGAAGCCGGCGCATTAGGAAAGATCGAAGCCCGCCATTTTCACCTCTACCTCTATTCCAAGGGCGTTTTCTGGCAGCCCGAAGGGGTGCAGGAATTCGTGGTGAAGGCATTCCTGATGGAGGTTCATCAGATGCGGCGTCCGGACGAAACCAACCGCCGGCCAACCTGGCTTAGTCCTCAAGAAGCGAAACGGCGCCTGGCAAAGGGACGTGAAGTGAAATATTTCCGCGAGCTCGAGGGTGTGATCGATCGAGCGCTGGAACGAATCCAATTCCACCATGAGCTGTGGGGAGCGTATCCCACCCCGCGGAATGGCCGCTCCGCCAAGGACCCCATCGCCACCGCAGTTTGGCCATAGGAATTGCATCATTTGCCACGGAATCTTTCCGATCCGACAATTTGCTGACTACTTCCTTCTCATCTCCCTTGGGACGACGTTCAGGACACCGCTAGTTTTGTGAGACGATAAAGCAGTCTCATGATCCAGCTTTCTGGCGCCGGAAAACGTTTCGGCCACAAACTTCTCTTCGAAAACGTCGACTGGCTCATTACCAGCCACGACCACATTGGCTTGGTCGGCGGCAACGGGACCGGGAAATCCACCTTGATGAAAATCCTGGGCGGGATGGACACGTTTGACTACGGGTCTCTCATTGTCGCCAAGGGAACTTCCGCCGGATACCTTCCGCAGGATGGGCTGACGCTCTCGGGTCGCACGGTTTTCGCCGAGTGCATGTCTGTGTTTGACGACCTGCGTGCCATGGAGCAGGAACTCGAATCCCTCATGCACAGCATGGCAGAGATCGATCACACCAGCGCCGAGTATGCCAACGTGGCCGACCGCTACCAGCGCGTGGAGCACGAATTCCGCACGCGCGATGGGTATTCGATCGAAGCAGAAGTAGGGCGAGTGTTGATGGGCCTGGGCTTCGGCAAGGAAGACTGGGAACGGCTGACCGACGAGTTCTCCGGCGGCTGGCAGATGCGCCTCGCACTAGCCAAGCTGCTGCTGCAAAAACCCAACCTGCTGCTGCTCGACGAGCCGACGAACCATCTAGATCTTGAAGCGCGCAACTGGCTGGAGGAATATCTCAGCGAATATCCCTACGCGTTCGTCCTGATTTCGCATGACCGCTATTTTCTCGACGTCACCGTCGACAAGATCGCGGAAATCTGGAATAAGCGATTCTGGTTTTACACCGGCAACTACGACAAGTTTCTCTCGCAGAAAACGCAACGGAACGAGCAATTGCAGGCGGCATACCGTAACCAGCGGGACCGCATCGAGCAGTTGGAAGTCTTCATCAATCGCTTTCGTTACCAGGCCACGAAGGCCAAGCAGGTTCAGAGCCGCATCAAGGAACTCGATAAGATTGAACGCATCGAGATACCACCAGAAGAAAAGTCGATTCACTTTTCATTTCCTCAGCCTAAACCGAGCGGACGAATCGTCGCCGAGTTCGAGGGAGTGGCCAAGGCGTATCAGAAAAACGGAACAGCCAAGGAAGTTTTCCGCAATGTTGGCTTCATGATTGAGCGAGGCGATCGTATCGCCTTGGTCGGGGTAAATGGCGCTGGAAAATCCACGCTGATCAAGCTTCTCGCTGGAACTGAACCTCTGTCCGCCGGAGAGTTCCGACTCGGCCATAACGTGCTTCCGGACTACTTCGCCCAGGACCAGTACAAAGAACTTGATCCTGATGCGCGAATATTGGACGACCTGAGCGAACTCTCTCCCCGATCGACCGAAACGGAACTGCGCAGCCTGCTGGGATGCTTTCTATTCTCCGAAGATGACGTGTTCAAGAAGATCGGAGTGCTGTCGGGCGGCGAACGCGGACGCTATGCGCTGCTTCGATTGCTCTTGCATCCGGCAAATTTTCTTCTGCTCGACGAGCCTACCAACCACCTCGATATGCGCGCCAAAGACGTACTCCTCAACGCGCTCGTGGAATATACCGGCACCGTGGTTTTTGTTTCTCACGATCGTTACTTCATCGACAGGCTGGCTACGCGCGTCTTCGAAGTGGGTGGGGGCCAAGTGGAAATTTTCCCCGGCAACTACGAGGACTACCTGTGGCGCAAGCAAGGTGGACAGCATGTTGCGCCGACGCTAGCCGACGTTCCGGGCCATGCGGCGAAGTCAGAATCCTCAACTCCAGTACCGGCAGCTCCGTCGAATGGGAATCACAGCAGTGCGGAGTCCATCCCAGATCCCGCCAAGAAGCGACTTAACCCCATAAAACGCAAGCAGTTGGAAGATCGTGTCCGCGAACTGGAAGAAGAGATCAGCAAAACGGAAACGGTTATCACCAATCTTGAGACTGCGATGCAGAACTTCGTCAGCGCCGATGAGAGCCAGCGGCAATCGCAGGAACTGGATCAACGAAAGGCGAGCCACGCTGCTCTGATTGAAGAGTGGGAAGGCTTGGCGGCGACCCTGCAAAGCGCCGAATAGCCGCTCGCATGTGGACAGCATCTTCCGTAATCTCTCGCATACCTTACCTATGTGCGATAGTCGAGTTGGCCGAGTAGCCAGCACCCCCCGAAGGCCAAAACTTAATCGAGCAACCGCATGCAGCGGCGCCCCAGGGCACGCCGCGCGGGAACCCAAGGAAGGTCGCATGCTTCAGTCGTCCGAGAACTCATTCAATCCGAAGTCCGGATCCCCGGCTTCCAACCCCAACGCATATAACCCCACAAAAAACGTCACTGCTCCCGTAGATCAGGCCACCATTGGCCGCACTCTGGTCATCAAGGGCGAAGTCAGTGGCTCCGAGTCGCTCTACATCGACGGCCGCATTGAAGGCAAAGTCACGATGCCCGATAGCCGCGTCACGATCGGCCGCAACGGCCGCGTTGATGCCAGCATTCAGGCTCGCGAAGTCGTCGTCATGGGCAAGGTTACCGGCAACATCGAGTGCACCGACCGGGTGGACATCCGTGCTGAAGGTTCGGTCCATGGAGACATCGCGACCGCCCGCATCAGTGTGGAAGATGGTGCCGCTCTGAAGGGTGGTATCCAGGTCCGCAGTGAAGGCAAGCAGAACCAAAATCAGAACCAGAAGCAAGAGCAGCAGAAGGCGATGGCCGCCTCAGGTAACGCGTAAATTCCTCGTTGTTCGTTTCAGGACGCGAAAAGGGCACGCTCACGCGTGCCCTCTAGTCTTTTATGGAAGGAATTGAAGCCTCACAGTTCAGCTTCGCAAACAACTGAACAATTACTTCTTCTCGGCCGGCTTGAAGTCCAAAGCTGCCGAATTCATGCAATACCGCAAGCCGGTGGGCGCGGGCCCATCTTCAAAGACATGCCCGAGATGTGCGTCGCACTTGGCACAGCGAACCTCCGTCCGGACCATCCCGTACTTGGTATCCCGGTGCTCGACCACTCCCGAGCCTTCAGTCGGCTTGTAAAAGCTAGGCCAGCCCGTCCCTGAATTGAACTTCGTCTGGGAATCAAATAACGGCTCCCCGCAGCACACACAGTGATAGTCGCCCGGTTCTTTCGTGTCCCAGTACTTTCCTGTGAAGGCACACTCCGTTCCCGCCTCGCGGGTCACGTGATACTGCTCGTCAGTCAACTGCTTCTTCCATTCTGCTTCCGACTTCGTAACCTTTTCCGCTGTCTTTTCGGTCATTTCCACTCCATTTCCGTTTCAATTCGCCAGTCATTAGATGTATTTCGGCATCAAAAGTGACCGCCGCATTCCGCCACCAAAGACTCAGTCATTTCGTGATTTCGGCGCCCACTTTCCGGTATTTTCCCCGGAAGAACAACAGGGGATCCCCCTCCCTTACAACGACATCCTCTACCTCGGCGATGAAGATCGTGTGGTCGCCAGCCGGTTGGGCGGAATGCAGACGGCATTCAAAATACGCCAGTGCTCCATGCAAGACTGGCGTTCCATGGGGAGTGCGATCGAATCGCGCTCCGGCTTCGGTTTCGGCATTCTCGTGAGTACGTTCGGGGCGCGCGTAATACTCCGAGATGCCTCGCTGATTCTCGCAGAGCACATTAATCCCAAAGCGCTTCTTGGCGTGAAGATGTGCGTGTGTCCGCGTGCTGTGATCTACGCACACCAGCACCAGCGTCGGGTCGAGTGACACGGAGGCGAAGGCGTTGGCGGTCATCCCGTGAACCTCACCTTCCAGGTCGACGGTGATGATCGTGACCCCGGTAGCAAATCCGCCCATGGCCCTGCGGAACTCGATGGGATTCAAGCTCATTTGACGTAGAGACATGACTGGCAAACTTCTGTCATTCGCCGACGGCAAGACGAGTGCCGCGTGTCTCCCGGCGTTCATCGCCTACATTACCACGGCGCGGCGTTGTATCATTCGAGGCAACATGGCCGCCACTCCCATAGCGTTTGTAGAGCCCTCAAGGAGGGACGCGTGCGAGTCGGACCTGGCTGACATTCAGCCTGGAGTTCCGATTTCCCGCGAAGCGGCCCAGCGGCTGATCACGTGCCCGGACAGACTCCTACCTTCGCTTCTCGCCTCGGCGAGAGTGGCCAAAGAGAGGTTTAAACCCGGAACTATCACCTATTCGCGGAAGGTGTTCCTTCCGCTGACGAATCTTTGCCGGGATTATTGCGGATACTGTACGTTCCGCCGCGATCCGAATGACCCCGGCGCGCACACAATGACGCCGGAAGAGGTTCTGGCCGTCGCTCGTGAAGGTGAAAAGCTGGGTTGTACCGAGGCCCTCTTCAGCCTTGGCGATAAGCCCGAGCTGGAGTTTCCGGAGATGCGCGAAACACTGCGCCATCTGGGTTATAAATCGACCCTTCATTACCTGGAAGCAATGTGCGAGTTGGTGCTGCGCGAAACGACCTTGTTGCCACATCCCAATCCGGGATTGCTGAGCTCTGAATGGATTGCTCGACTGTCGGCGGTGTCCCCGAGCATGGGGCTGATGTTGGAGACTGTAAACGCAGGTCTGATGGCCTCGGGTGCAGCGCACGACAACGCGCCAGACAAGCTACCCGCCAAGCGTTTGCGCACCATTGAAGAAGCGGGGAAACGGGGCGTCCCGTTCACCACGGGGCTTCTGATCGGCATCGGCGAATCGGCGGCAGACCGCGTTGAAACGCTGCTGGCAATTCGCGAACTGCACGAGCGCTATGGACATATCCAGGAAGTAATCGTCCAAAATTTCAGGGTTAAGCCGTCGATCCCGATGGCGCATTGGCCGGAGCCTTCCCGGGACGAGATGCTGAGAACGGTTGCGGTGGCTCGTTTGCTCCTACCCAACGTAAACATTCAAGCACCTCCCAATCTGTCAGCGCCTTATTATGATGATTTGCTAGACGCCGGTATCAATGACTGGGGAGGAATTTCGCCACTGACTCCCGACTTCATCAATCCCGAAAAACCGTGGCCTCACGTCGAACAACTCCGTCGACGAACTGAGGCAAAGGGCTTCGCACTTCATCAGCGGTTGCCGGTATATCCGGAATTCATCAAACCCATCATTGAACGGCCAGGACTTCTCTCCGAAAAGCTTCGTGCTGCGGCCGGAACCGATGGCATGGCGTGGAGAGTTGCATGATTTGCGTCCTCAGCGGAGGCACTGGCGGCGCGAAGTTCGTCGACGGACTTCGCCAAGTCATGCCGCCGGAAGAGATCACATTGGTCGTGAACACCGGTGACGACTTGATGTGGTGGGGTCTCTACGTTTCACCCGATATCGATTCGATTACCTACGTGCTGTCAGGGATGCTCAGTCGCGAACGTGGATGGGGTGTGAAGGGCGACACGTTTCTGTGCCTGCAGGCAATGGGACAACTCGGGGAACCAACATGGTTCCATACCGGCGATCGCGATCTTGCGATGCATCTTCTTCGATCTAGATTACTGGCGGAAGGAAAAACGCTATCTGAGGCAACTCAGATCATCTCTGGAAAGCTGGGCGTGAGGGCGCGTATTTTGCCGATGAGCGATTCGCGAGTTGAGACCCGGGTTGACACTCCGGTCGGCGAACTAAGTTTTGAAGAATACTTTGTGCAGCGCTGGTTTCAGGATCCTGTGAACTCGGTTCGCTTCGCGGGAGCCTCAGAGGCGGAAGCAGCGCCGGGGGTGATCGACGCGATCGTGTCGGCTGACATCGTGTTGATTGCACCTAGCAATCCGGTGACAAGCATCGGCCCCATCCTGGCGATTCCCGGTATACGCGAAGCTTTATTGCGGGCTCGAGGCAAAATCGCGGCGATCAGCCCCATCATCGGAAACGCTCCCGTGGCCGGCCCGGCGGGCATTTTGATGCAGGCACAAGGACTGCCTTGTTCGATTGCGGGAGTAGCGCAGGCATATGAGGATTTTCTGGATGTACTCGTCTGCGACACACGCGACACTGGCGCTGCTGAAGACCTGCGCAAGACTGGTCTCCGAGTGCACTGCGCACAAACGATCATGCGAAGCGCCGACGACAAAGCTGGACTGGCACGGGAAGTTTTGTCGTCCGTAGCGGCGGAAACCGTGAAGAACGAAACGGTCGCAGGCACTCCTTTTCAACGGTTGGACCGCGAACCGTGATTCTGGTTCCTATCAAGAATACGGCCTTCGCAAAACAGCGACTCGCCGCCATTCTCGATCAGGCCTCTCGAACAAAACTTGCGCAAGCCATGCTCTATGACGTCTTGACCACGATTCACAACTGGAAGAATCGACCAAGTGTCGGAATCGTGACCGGTGACCCGTATGCGGCGGCTCTGGCCGAACGATACAAATTCGAAATCATTCCTGACGCTCTCGATCCGGGAGAAACGGGCGCAATCGAAATGGCCACTCGCGTATGCCTTGAGCGCGACGAAGACAGCACGCTGGTGATTCCGGCGGACATCCCCCTGATCGAGCCATGGGAGCTTGAAGAGATTCTGAAGCGGGCTCCTGCCGAGGGAAGCGTATTGGTTCCTGCCGGAGACGGCCGCGGCACGAATGCGGCGTTCCGCCGGCCTGCCAACTTGTTTCCGCTTCGCTTTGGGAACGACAGCTTTAAGCCTCACCATGCGGCTGCAATGGCAACCGGGAGGCCCTGTGTCGTTTTTAACCTTCCCGGAATCGCGGTCGACGTCGATAATCCTGCTGACCTGGAGCACCTCGTTTCCCTTCCCGGCGAAACGCGCGCGCAGGCGTTGGCACGCGATTGGAACTTGCCAGGCCGGCCGCCCGCTACTGGCTCGGAAGCGTCATGATCCGCGTTTCGAAATCAGGCTCGACCAAGACGGTCGAACACACGGCGGCACGCGAGATCCGGCTTATACCACTTAAAGTAGATGGCGATGTGAAGCCGGGAGACTCGATCGCTGGCAAGATTTTGGAATCTCTCAGCCGCGTCCGGATGCGCTTTGAGCGCGGCGACATTCTCGTCGTAAAGCACAAGATCATTTCCAAATCCGAAGGATGCCTGGTCGATCTCTCGACGATTCAACCATCCCCAGAATCCATCGCGTGGGCAAAGCAATACGATCTGGACGCGCGCGTGATTGAACTGGCTCTGCGCGAGAGCCGGTCAGTCATTCGCCGGAAAAACGGCGTGTTGATCACCGAAACGCGCCATGGCTTTCTCTGCGCAAACAGCGGCATCGATGTTTCGAATGTTGATGGGGGCAATCGCGCGCTTTTTCTTCCCGAAGACCCTGACCGCTCGGCAGCCAATCTTCGACGCGCTCTGAAGAAGACGACCGGCTTGTCGATCCCCGTAATCATCACGGACAGCTTTGGGCGGCCCTGGCGCGAGGGGCTTACCGAGTTCGCTATCGGCATCGCGGGAATGAAGCCTCTGCGTGACGATCGCGGACGCCGCGACCCCCATGGCTACAAACTGAAAGCCAGCGTCGAAGCTGTGGCTGACGAACTCGCATGCGCTGCTGGATTGGTGTGTGGGAAACTCAACCGATCTCCGGCCTGCATTGTTCGCGGATTTTCCTATCAACCGGGCACCGGCAAAGTCGGAGACTTGCTCCGTCCCGCCGCCGGCGATCTCTTCCGCTGAAACTTCCGTTACACTGTAGGGGCGTTCTGGATGATTCCCTTGCAGTTTTCCGGTAGGCCATCCGAAGCGTGTCTTTGACGGAGCGAAATATGCACCGCGAAATCTCCCTTTCGGAGTTGCACGACTTCCACGCGCTCAACTGGTCCGACATCTCTTCAGGGCTCAGCACGGACATCCGCTCCGCGATCGAGAAGGTTCTCGAAGCGCAAGACGGCGGCGTACTTTCCTTGGAAGAGAGCTATGCACTCGCCAACTGCGCAGGTGACGATCTGATCGGACTGCTTGTGGCAGCCAATACGCTACGCGCAGAATTGGCGGGGAACATCGTTACGTACATCGTGAACCGCAACATCAACTTCACGAACGTCTGCTTCGTTGGCTGCAAGTTCTGCGCATTCAGCCGGGGTCCTCGCGAGGACGATACCTATTTCCTGACCCTCGATCAGATGGCAGAAAAAGCCATCGAGGCATGGCAACTGGGCGCAACCGAGGTTTGCATTCAGGGCGGACTTCCCCGGGATCTACCTAAGTTTCATTATCGGGATATCCTGCGCGCCATTAAACAAGCTGAACCAAAGATGCACATCCATGCCTTCTCTCCGATGGAGATTGTCTACGGAGTGGAACTCACGGGCATGCCGCTCGCGGACTATCTTTCCATGTTGCGTGATAACGGCTTGGGAACTTTGCCCGGCACCGCCGCTGAGATTCTGGATGACGAGATTCGCCACATCCTTTCAGCGAACAAGCTAACGACGGCGCAGTGGGTCGAGGTGATCCGAACAGCCCACCGCTGCGGAATCCGATCTACTTCAACCATGATGTACGGACACGCCGAAACACCGGCGCACTGGGTTCGCCAGATGCGATTGCTGCGCGAGATTCAATCTGAGACCGGTGGCTTCACTGAATTTGTTCCCCTCGGATTTATTCATCAGAACACTCTGCTCTTCCATCAGGGACTCGCGCGTACTGGTCCCTCACTTGCCGAGCATTTGAAAGTGCATGCTCTTGCCAGATTGCTACTCGCAGGATCGATCAACAACATCCAAGTGTCATGGGTGAAGCTGAATCGCAAGCTTTCCCAACTTTGCCTGCATGCGGGTGCGAACGATTACGGCGGGACTTTGATGGAAGAGAACATCTCGCGCGAAGCGGGCGCGACAGCGGGACAATATACCAGCCCTGAAGATTTCCAGTCCCTGATTCTGGATGCGGGCCGCATCCCTGCCGAGCGCAACACTACCTACTCGCGCATTAGCATCAAGCTCCCATTGGACGAGTTCACCGCGGAGCAGTCTTACGAGGCCGAGTTCGCATGAGTTCAAGTTCCTCCGTTCCTTCGCGGCCGATTGCAATTATTGGAGGCACCGGCCCTGCCGGCATGGGCCTTGCATTACGTTGGGCACGCGCAGGCGAGAGCGTAATTATCGGCTCGCGCGATGAGAAGCGCGCACAACAAGTAGCTGAAACGATCAAACAAAAAGTCGGCCCGCAGGCCAACGTATCCGGATTGGAGAACGCGGCGGCTTGTGCAGCAGCCGACATTCTCATGCTGACGGTTCCCTTCGACGGTCAGGCCACGATTCTCAAGCAACTAAAGAACGCAATCAGCGAAGGCAGCATCCTGATCGACGCTACCGTTCCGCTTGCGGCGGCAGTTGGCGGAAGGCCGTCGCGCCCGCTCGGCGTCTGGCAGGGATCGGCCGCACAGCAAGCCGCGGAACTCGTTCCGGAAGGTGTGAGTGTTGTGGCTGCATTCCACAACATATCGGCTGAGCTTCTGAACGGAGACGATCCGCTGGATTGTGACGTCATCGTATGCAGCGATGATCCCGACGCGGCTCAGCTCACCCGAGTGCTTGCCGCCAAGATTCCCGGAGTGCGCGCAGTGGATGGGGGCAAACTGGAGAATGCTCGGATTGTCGAGCAGATTACAGCTTTGCTAATTGGAATGAATATCCGCCACAAAGGTCATTCCGGAATTCGCATCACCGGCCTGCCGCCAGGCGCCTACCGCTGACCACCATCAATCATGGAATTCCGCTTTTGAGTGAGAACCACAATCTCGACGCTGCCTGGCAGTATCACACCGGGACCAAGCACTCCTACCTCAGCATCCGCACCAATCCGCACGAGCTTGATTGGGACAACAAACCACTTCTGTTCAAGATCTATCCGACTCTGGAAGTTCTGCGTCTGCCGCGTGACTTTCGCGAAGTGGGCGTCGCGGCGCTCTCGGCCATTGCGGATTCGAACCCGCCTGCCGCTGCAGAAGCCATCCCGGACCTTGAGACGTTGGCGCAGTTACTCTTCTTCTCTGCCGGAGTCACCAAGAGCAGAAAGCATGCGCAGGGAGAGACCTTCTTCCGGGCCGCGGCCTGTACAGGCGCTCTGTACGAAATCGAACTCTACGTCGTTTGCACAGATCTTCGGAGCAAAGAATCACCGTCGAGTGAAACACCCGCCGTGGCAGCGGGTGTCTACCACTTTGGCGCCGCGGAGTTCGGATTGCGACAATTGCGCTCGGGCGATTTCCGGAAGGTCATCCTCGATGCGACCGCCAATGATCCCGCTGTCGCCCGTGCTCCCGTCGTCATCATCTGCACTGGAACATATTGGCGCAATGCCTGGAAGTATCGATCGCGCACCTATCGCCACTTCGGTTGGGACAACGGAACGATTTTGGCCAATCTACTCGCGAATTCTTCCGCTTCCACAATTCCTGCGAAGATCGTTACCGGATTTGTCGACTCGCAACTTAACGATCTTCTTGGGCTGGACACGAAGCGCGAGGTCGCGTTTTCTATAGTTCCGTTAGGAAACATGTCCTCGACGCCTCCCGCTTCACCATCAATTACGAAGTTGGAATTGCCGATCGTCGCATACTCGGAACACGAGATCGATTTTCCCGCCATGCGCAAGATTCACGAAGCTTCGTCGCTCGACTCGGACCAAGAGGTGGCGGAGTGGCGTGGCAAAACTCCTGCGATCGCTCTTCGAAGTTTGAAAGGCGAGGTAACCGCGTTAAAGCCGGACGAATCGAAGGCCCCTCAAGACCCGATCGAACAGGTTATTTCTCGACGGGGATCCACCAGGCAATTCTCCCGCGATCCGCTGACGTTCCCGCAGCTCTCCATGATTCTAGATCGCTCGACCCGAGGCATCGCTGCGGACTTTCTCGAGCCTTATGGATCCCACCTCAACGATCTGTACCTGATTGTCAACAATGTTGTGGGACTGCAGGCGGGGGCATATTTTTATCGATGGCAGGAGAAACGGTTAGAACTTCTGAAGGCTGGCGACTTCCGCGACAAAGCCGGGTATCTTGGACTGGAGCAGCAAATCCCGGCGGACGCCGCGGTCGACGTATTTTTCCTCGCGGATCTGAAGAAGATTCTGGGACGCTTCGGAAATCGAGGGTACCGAGCCACTCAACTGGAAGCCGGCGTTCTCGGAGGCAAACTCTATCTTACCGCCTACGCTCAGCACCTCGGAGCCAGTGGTCTGACATTCTATGACGACGACGTGGTGAGCTTCTTTTCTCCGCACGCAAAAGGAAAGAGCGCTATCTTTCTGGTCGCACTCGGGCGTAGTGCGGTGCGGAAATAAACCACGCTCTGGGAGCCCGTGATTCTTCGAACCAAATTTTTAGTCTTCGACGACAGGCGCCGCCATCTCTTCGGCAGGCTCTCCCCCTGCCATCGATTGAGCGATGATCAGTCTTCGCGCTTCCACGCGGATTTTGGGTAGTTGCACGCTGAACCACCACGCGCCGAGAACTGAAACAATTCCTCCGATCGCCACCGTCCAAGGAGCCCCGAGGCGGTCCGAGAGCGCGCCTCCAAGCAGCGCGCCGATTGGCGCCATTCCCATGAACATCATTGAATAGACCGCCATGGTCCGGCCTCGCAGTTCATCCGGTACCATGACCTGAATTAGCGTGTTCGAGGCCGCCATCTGCAACATGATGAAATACCCCGCCGGCAACAGCAGCAATACCGACAGCCAAAATGATTTCGAGAGCGCGAACAAAACAAGCGTCACACCGAATCCCGCGCAGCACACCGAAATCCATCTACCCAATCCCTTCACCCCGGAACGAGCGGCCAAAGTAAGCGCTCCCAGCAATGCACCGACTCCCGCCGCACCCATCAGGATGCCCAGCCGAACCGCACCCAGATCGTGCGATCCGATCATGGAGGCGAACCCTTGCCCTCCGTTGTGAAGAATCTTGTCCGCAAAGATCGGCATCAGCACAACGTAGGGCATTCCTGTGACGCTCACCAGGCCAAGCAACATGAGCAGCGCTCGAATGGGAGCAGTCCGATTCACGAATCGAAATCCTTCAATGATGTGTTCCAGTGGCGAAGCGTGCAGAGAGGCCCGGGGCGGCGCATGGACTTTCATCATCGTCAAACCGATGATGACTGCGATGTAGCTGATGCCGTTTGCAAAAAAGCACCATCCCTCGCCGAGCCTGGCGACCAGCACTCCTGCCACAGCCGGGCCGACGACCCGTGCTCCATTGAACATTGAGGAATTCAGGGCGATGGCGTTCATGAGATCGTCTTTGCCGACCATGTCCACGAGAAACGCCTGCCTCCCGGGGATGTCGAAGGCATTCACCACTCCGAGCAGGGCCGCCAAAACGAAGATGTGCCATACCTGAATCTTGTTGGCCAACGTCAGCCCGGCCAGGATGAATGCCAAAATCATTGACGCAGTCTGAGTTCCAATCACCACTCTCTGCCGGTTCGACCGGTCAGCGGTAATACCCCCGATGGGTGCGACGAGAAAGACCGGGATCTGGCTGGCAAAGCCAACCGCGCCCAGCAGCAGTCCGGAGCCGGTCATGCGGTACACGAGCCACGATTGGGCAACGGTCTGCATCCACGTGCCGATTAGCGAAATGAGTTGTCCGCTGAAGAAGAGCTGGAAATTGCGATGACGGAGCGCGCGTCCGGCAGCCTGCCAGTTCAGCTTCCGGCTGGCGGCGTTTACCCTGACTTCTTCTGCCTTGTCTTGGATGGGATCTATCGTTTCAGCCACGATGGGTATCTAAATGATATACGGCACGTCGGGCATCGAGAATTCCGTTTCAAGAACGGGCCCAAACGGCGGCAGTTCAAGAGAGACGCCTGCTCTTTTGGCGATCGGGCCGAACACGCCCCCAAGTTCAGTATTTCGTATTTACTAAGTTGTAACTTCTTTTTCGGCTGGCAGTGAGCTACAGTAGCGACCTGCGTTTCCGGCGACTCGTGAAGGAGGTCGCCTATTATGATCGCTCCTCCACTGCGGGTTGAACGTCGTGTCGGGCAGCGATTTCCGTATTTATTGGCGGTTTCCCTTCGCGATCCTGCGACCTCAGTGGAAGGCGTCGGCTGCACACAGGATTTGAGTTCTCGGGGAGTTTTCTTCTTCACTGATGTTCCGCTCAACGAAGGATCCGAAATCGAACTGACCCTGCGGATGCCCTCAGAAATCACCCTCGGAGAGAGCATGCCCGTCCGCTGCCGGGCGCGCGTGCTGAGGATCGAGGGCCGCAACGGCATCAATAGTTGCTCGCCCGTGGGAAGCGAGCCGAAGAGCAAGCTTGGAGTCGCGGTCCGTCTGGAAAGCTACGAATATCTCGCCGCATCTACCGAATCCTCGCCAGGATTCAGTCGCATTTCAGGTCTTCACGCCGGCAGACCTGACGATCAGGCCTCAGATCACTCAACCGCACGACCTCCGGTTGTCGGTTCCGGTCAATAATTCAACTTCTCTTTGCAAAATTTTCTGGTAGACCCTCTCTGCGGACAGTCGCTTCTTTTCAACGATCCAATCCTGGCTTACAATGGTCCACATCGATGCTGGACGCCTCTCGCGGGCATTTCCAGAGCGATCTCTTCCACCAGTCGTCGATTTGGCCTTTCCTTATCGTCTTCCCGGCCTGTCGCCTGCTTGGAATGAAGTTTTGTCCGTTACCTAGGTCACTTGGCGGAGAGTACGTTCTCTTTCTAACATGCAGACACCGATAGAAATCAGTGAGAATCGCGCTATGCATGGGATCGCCGTTGCCCTCCTAACCGAGGACCGGGAACACTTAGCCACTCTGCAAAACCGACTGGAAGCGACGCGGCTTGGAACCGCCGTTTTCAGCCATGTCGGGTTCCCTACTGGCCCGACCGATTCCATCCTCCGACAGCTGCAGGATTCGCGCGCCGAAGTTGTCATCGTCGACATCGCTCCGCACGAAGGGCAGCGTGCCATCCGCACGATCGAACTGATCCGCGCGACCACGCTGCAGATTGCGATCTTCGCCAACGGTGAAATGGCACAGCCTGCGAACATCGTTGCCAGCATGCGGGCTGGCGCTGGCGAATATCTGGATCATTCCGCCGGCTCGGAAGCCTTGCTCGAAGCTCTGACCCGTTTCAGCTCCCTTCGTACGCGTTCTCTAGGCGGAGCCGGCAAGGCCCGCGTCTTCACATTCCTCAGCGCGAAAGGCGGAGCTGGTTGTACGACAACCGCCGTGAACACCGCGCTGGCGCTACAGCAAGCCCACGGCGATGTAGTTCTGCTGGATTTCGCCCCTATCGGTCACGCCGCCTTACATCTCAATCTGCGGCCTCAGTTTGGAGTCCTCGACGCTCTACAAAATCTCCATCGCATGGACGTTTCCCTGCTCGATGGTTTGATGACTCCAACCAAAGAAGGCTTACATTTGCTGGCAGGCCCGGCCCAACCATATCCATCGGAGCCCACGCCCGGAGAACTCGCACGTCTGTTCGATCTTCTGGTGAATCATTATCGGTTCGTGGTTGTCGACGCATCGAGTCGTTTGGATCCAACGACTCGGCTGCTGTCGGATCTCTCCAACGCTGTCCTCGTCGTTGCACAGACCGACGTTGTATCGCTCTGGAGCGCCGGCCGCATTCACACTTTCCTTGAAGAAGGAACGGGACGCGATCGTCTGCGGATGGTATTGAGCCGCTACAAGAAGATTCCCGGCTTCACTGACAGCGACGTCCAGCAGGTCACGAACTGCAAGGTCCTCTGGAAAGTGCCGAACGCCTACCAGTCGATCTCACCCTCGATCGACCACGGAACGCCAGTTGTTTTGCAGGATGGTTCTGAAATCAGCCGCTCTTTCCGCGATCTGGCAGGGACTTTGGCTGAGGCTTCTTCCAATTCGGAAGGTAGCCCCGATCTTGTCTACACTCACGAAGGCGCGCGCAAGAAATCCCCCGGCCGGCTGAGCCTGTCTCCTCTTCGCGCAGGACAGTAGTTCAATCCGAAACCATCATTAGTTTTGATGCCGAGATTCATTTCCGCGAGTCTGGCGACGGAGTGGCATCCTGCGGAAACATCTTGAACACAACGTTGCGTGTTTTAGACGTCACCTTCTTGTTCTCATCGCCTAGATTCTCGGTCAAAGTCCCCTTGAGGACGTAGTAAGCATCGTCTCCAGAGTTTTTCCCTTCTCCGCGTTCCACTGATCCTTTGAAATCGAAGCTCGATCCATGGACCAATTGTGTCGAGAAACTCAGCTTGTTGCCTTCGAGCTTTCCGCTCTTGAAAAATTGATCGAGGAATACACCCTTATCGCTCTCTCCATTTCCGAATCGTGAAATGAAGCCAGTGACTCGGCCCTGGTCTTCGACCGTCAACTGAACAAATTCGCCTTCCTCAAGAAATGTGTACATACCCGAGTACGCGTTCTTAACTTTGTCGTTTTTCTGCGCCGGCTCAGCCGGCTTAGATGGGGAATTCTGCGAAGGTTGGGATCCCTGCGCCATCGAACAGAGCACCATGCCGACCAGCAGCACGCAGTACAGAGAAACAATCGGTTGCATCTTCATTGTGGGCGCCTCTGTTTGATCGCGCTAGTTCCGATCAAATGCTGCTTAGATGTTCCTACCAGTCTCCCCAGTGCGAGGCTGTCATCTGCTGGAATTTCATCTTCCATTCGCTGCCTTGCTTTACCCAAACCGTGCTGAAATGCTGATACCGGGGTGGCGGCCCCTGATCTTCGGCCGCCGGAACGCGAAGGACAACGTTATAAGTCACTATCGCGACGCCATCCCCCGCGCTTACCACTTTCATATCGTAGGGAAGGACGTCGGTGCCCGGTGCTGTGAATTGATCCAGCATGTCCTGGCGTTCATATAGCTGTCCGTCGAAGGAGACGAAGGAAAAATCGTCAGTCAGGGTGCGCTTGAAAAATGCTACATCACCTTTTTTCGCAGCCTCGATATAACTTCTCTCTGCGCTCATGAGGGCTTGCTCTAGAGGACTAGCCGTTTTTGCAGGCGCATTTGCTTGTCGAGCGTGCGAGATGCCGCATGCCCCAATGACAAAGATCATGAAGACTACGAATCGTGATTTCATTCCTGTTGTCTCCAACCTGCTTTTGAAAAATTCCTGGCGACTTACTCTGCCAACCCTGGCAAGCCATCTATGCTGCGGCGGTTCTTTTCGTATCGGTATGCCTTTAGTCCCTCGGGGCCCTTTCTATCTGCCCATGAAAGCAATTGTGGCCGCTCTCCCTCGTACTTCAGACGAGGCACACCATATCCGCAAGAACTCGAAACCCGTGTAACATCTACAGCGATAATTGCCCTGCGGGATCCGTACGAAGGAAATTTCGCCGCCAAGTCTTCGAATTCCGACTGATGCGATTCGATCGCCTGTCCTCGTCCGTATATTCGCACGACGTTCGGAGGACCCTGGAACGCACAAAACATCATTACGATGCGCCCATTGTCCTTCAAATGAGCGACCGTTTCCACCCCGCTCCCAATCAGATCGACGTACGCCACTCTTTTCGGGCCGAGAATGCGCAGCGAATCCAGCCCCTTAGGCGAAAGATTGACATGGCCATTCGGATCGAGCGGTGCCGTCGCCACAAAGAAGACTTGCTGGTCTTCAATAAATTTTCTGACGTTGTCGTCAATCTCTGTGTGAACTTTTCCCAATCGTCTCCCACCTGCAGGTGCGATCGTTTATTGCGTTCGGATCTTCGTCGCCAACTCACTTCGTGCCACCGAAATCTGCTCTCCCGTCGCAAGATTCTTCAAGGAGAAGGCTCCGGCTTTCACTTCGTTCTCCCCAACGATCAGGATGTAAGTGGCATTCGCTTTCGTAGCGGCTTCGAATGATTTCTTCAAACGGAAGTTATCATCCCCCAACTCAACGACAAGATCGCTGCGACGCAACTCGCGCGCAAGCGCCGCCGCCTCGCCGTTCATGGTTGCCATCGGAGCTATGTAGACGTCCGGTTTGCGCAAAACGCTATCCGCGGAAGCTTTCTCCTGCAGCGACATCACCAGGCGATCTTCGCCAATCGCAAAACCAATTCCTGGCGCCGCCGGTCCGCCCAGGGCTTCCGATAGACCGTCGTACCGACCACCACCCAGAATGGCATTCTGCGCACCCAGCGCGCCGTGTGTAAATTCGAAAGCAGTACGTGTGTAGTAGTCGAGCCCGCGCACCAGGCGTTCGTTCAGCTTGAACGGAACTCCGACCTTCGTCAGGATTGTCTGCACCGCATCGAAGTGTTTGCAAGAATCCTCCCCGAGAAACTGCGTAATGCGCGGCAGCGTTTCGATGATCGGCTGATCTTCCGGCACTTTGCAATCAAACACCCGCAACGGATTCGTCACGGCACGTCGCTGACAGTCTGCGCACATGTTTCCGACGACAGGTTGCAACGCCTTGCGCAATGCCTCGTTAAACTGGACGCGATCGGCCGGAGTGCCGACCGAGTTCAATTCGAGATTCCAATCGCCGATGCCAATGCGGTCCAGCAAGGTCGCCAGCATCTCGAGCACTTCCGCATCGCGCGCCGGAGATTCGCTACCCGCCGATGCAGGCCCGATCACTTCGGCGCCAATCTGGTAAAACTGGCGGTATCGCCCCTTTTGCGGACGCTCCCGCCGAAACTGGGGACCGATGTAGTACAGCTTGTTAAGTCCACGATCCCAAAGCTTGTGCTCAATGTAAGCCCGCACCACCCCGGCAGTATTCTCAGGCCTTAAGGTGAGGGACTGGCCCTTCTCGCTGGCCGCGCGCGAGCGATCCTCCCAGGTGTACATCTCTTTCGCGACGATGTCCGTGTCTTCACCTACACCGCGCGCGAAGAGCGCAGTCTCCTCGAATACCGGCGTGCGTATCTCCTGGAAGTTGTAAGCGCGAAATACATCGCGGACCGCCGCCTCGACAAAATTCCACAGCGCCGTATCCGGCGGCAGCAAGTCTCGCGTTCCTCTTACGGCCTTGATCATATTTTTCTGTCGATGCTTTCCTCTCGCCCGACCCTGTCATCCTGAGCGTAGCGAGCTCGAATGAGCTCGCGGAGTCGAAGGATCGCTATCGTCTCAACGGTAATGCGGCTCCGGCGAGGCATCCTTGCGCGGAGTACAGAAAGCCCCCTGGTAGCAACTCATTTCAAGATTATAGGGATTCTTCGACTTCGCTCAGAATGACAAATCTCACTGTTTATCCTAGCTACTGGTCTCCCGCAAATACTCATCCTTGTATCCAAGGTAGTTCCGCGCGTAGCGCATGATCATCTCGTCCTCCGCAGGACCGAGCTTGCGCCGGAATTTTCCTGGGGAGCCCATCCACAGCGATCCAGGCTCAACCACCGTCTTCTCTGGTATTAGAGTACCTGCGGCGATAATCGATCCGGCGCCGATCCGAGCTCCATTCAGAATAATCGACCCCATTCCGATCAGGCAGCGATCTTCGATCACGCATCCGTGCAGCGTGACCGAATGCCCCACGGTTACGTACTCGCCCACATAAACGCTCCATTGCTGCTTCATACCGTGCAGGACACTGTTGTCCTGAATGTTCGAGTGGGCTCCGATCCGGATCTCATGGACATCGCCGCGCAGCACCGCATTCATCCATATCGATGCGTGCGCTCCAACAACGACGTCGCCGATGATTTGGGCGGAAGGATCCACGTAACAGGTATCGGGAACCGTGGGTAGCACTCCCTTGAACGATCGAATCATTGTTTCTCCAAAAGGAATTTGAAAATACCACGAGAGCGCCGTCAGGCGTAAGAGCAGCCAACCTCACACACGTGCCTTCTGGTTCCACTCCGGGAAGATTCAAGCAAACTCTGCTTCAGATCACAGAACTTCACATTGACGAGTGCTATACCTCTCTGTTTCTCCGATGTTCGCGGAGAAGTTTCCCGGCCACGCCAGATGTCTTGCGTCTTCCGGTCCTTCTCCGCGCTACATTTTTCAGCGACGCGTCCGGTTAACGCGCCGCGGATCCCTCCGAGCCTGATCTCCCAGCAAGGGGCAACCTATGCTTTCGGCACGAATTCATCCGATCGTTTCCATCTTCTTTCTGGTTGTCCTGACTCGCGGTCTTGCTGCGCAAGATTCGGCGACAGGCTCCATCCGCGGCTCGGTACTTGATTCGGCCGGAGGACGAATCGCCCACGCCTCGATAGTCGTCGTCAATGTCGGCACTGGGGGGCGCTACGCGATGAGCAGCGATGCCGAAGGCGGATTCGCGTTCGAACAACTGCCACCCGGCGACTACTCGGCTCGCGCGGAGGCTCAAGGAATGTCGCCGCAACTCACCCCGCCAATGCACGTGGACGTCGGTGGCACCTCGAATCTGGAATTCCGATTGACCGTTGCCATCGCACAGGAGACGCTCACCGTGTCAGCGGCTCCGACAATCGTCGAAACCCAGCCGAGCGCCGTATCGGCTTTACTGGATGAACGTGCAGTAAATGATTTTCCTCTGAACGGACGACGATTTTCTGACCTTGCGTTGTTTTCACCCGGAGTGACGCAAGACCCGCGGAGCCTGACTTCAGCCACAAACGGTGATTTATCTTTCGGAGGCATCCGCGGCTTTCAAAACACCTTCCTTGTCGACGGCAGCGACTATAACAATGCGTTCTTCTCCCAGGCTCGCGGCCGTTACCGTGCTCCCTATCAGTTCTCCACCGAAGTCGTACAGGAATTTCGAGTGTCTTCCAACGCCTATGGGGCAGAACAAGGCCGCGCAGGTGGGGCCGTCATAAACGTAGTCACGAAGTCAGGATCCAATCACGTTCACGGCACGGCGTTCTATTATCTGCGCGACAGTTCTTTCGGAGCGAGCCTTCCCTTCCTTGCGTTCAAACCTCATGATCGCCAGCAGCAGGGCGGAGGGACATTCGGCGGTCCGATCAAGCGCAACAAGATTTTCTTCTTTGCTGGATTCGATCAACACATTTTCCACGTGCCCAACGTTGTCGAATTCCTGGATGGAAGTTCACGCGTCACGCCGCAACCCAGTCCCGGCTCCCCGATACCCGGAGACTATGAAGCCACTGATCAAGCGCTGGTATTCGCCGCAGCCTCTCGGCTTTCTTCCCTCGCTGGGGAATATCCCGCCGCCCAGATTGGGAATTCTTCTTACGCCAAGCTTGACATCAACCTCACACGACGCCATCAGCTCGGGCTTCGTCTGAATACGACTCGGTATTGGGGCTCGAACAACGTCTTTCTTGATCCCGCGAGCCCGGTCTCCTACAACGCAATCTGCGACAACGGACAAGAACTGGTCGCCACTGAGACCGCAAATCTCACGCTCACCAGCGCTTTATCCTCCAGGTGGATCAGTCATTTCCGTGCGCAGTTCTCACGCGATCAGCAACAATCATTCAGCAACAGCAGCGACGTTCTGGTGAAGATTCCCACCATTCTTGACGGGATTGGCCGTTCCAATATTCTTCCACGACAAACGCGAGAACACCGCCTTCACCTGGCGGAAACAATCAGTGCAGAAGGCAAGCGTCATTCCCTCAAGTTCGGCGGGGACGGCCTGCTTACGTGGATCTACGACTTCTTTCCCAGCCAGCAAAGCGGGGAATACCTCTTTTACCCGATCAAAGTCAATCCATTCACCTTTGAGCCGGTTGAGGCGGGGATGCAGCTCACCCCGCTTCGTGCATACGCACACGAAGTTCCCCACTACTACCTGCAAAATTTTGGGAGCGCTACGTCACACCCTGACACCAACGAGTACGCAGCATTCGCGCAGGACACGATGCGCGTCACCAACCATCTGGCGGTGAACCTCGGTGTCCGATGGGATTTACAGACTTTCGGGACCACCGGCCTGATGTCGAATCCGCTATTCCCGCCTGCGGGTAGAGTTCCTTTTCAGCCTTACAATTTCGCCCCGCGAGCCGGGCTAGCATATTCGTTGGGCAACAAGCGTCCACTTGTCATCCGTGGCGGATACGGGATCTTCTTCGTTCGCATCCCGCAAATTTACAACTCAATCATCGAGACCGAAAATGGCGTGACCGACTCTCACGTCTTCCTGAGCAACTCCAACTACTATGATCACCAAGTTTTTCCCTCGTATCCTAATCCACTCGTGAACTGTCCACTGTATGCCGCGAACTGCAATTTACCCTCCGGATTCACTCAAGGCGTGACTCGCGATATCTCCGCCTTTGCGCCTAATTTCATGACTCCGCGTGTACAGCAGTCGAGCCTCACATTGGAAAAGGAAGTTGCCGACCATACCACGGTTGCGCTTTCGCTATTGAACGTGCGAGGCGAGCATCTAATCCGTGCCCTCGACGTTAATCTTCCTGAACCCACACCGCTGTCGTACCCCATCTTCGATCCAACCGGTTTGACATTCCAAAACAGTTACTACACCATCGATTCATTTTCGACCTGGCAGTTCACCAAGTCGCTCACCTGTCCGTGGCCACCCTGCATCAATCCGCTAGCTCGTCCTTATGCGCAACTCGGCTCAATCAATGAGTTTCAGAGCGCGGCATCCAGTTACTACAACGGGGCGACATTATCGGTAAATCGCCGGATCGCGAGAGGAGCGTACGCACGCCTTTCATACACGCTGGCGCGCGCGATCGACGACGGGCAAGATGCCCTTGTAGCCGGACAACCCGCAACCGTGCAGAACTCGTTCAACCCTACGGCGGAGCGGGGGGCGAGCGTCACAGATCAGAGACATCGCCTCGTAGCAGCGTTCTCGTTTGAGCCGCGGCCGTTCCATCGCGGTCATGAATTGCTGGGACGTTTCTTCAATGACTGGAAGGCATCAAGCGTTATCAATTACGGCTCTGGACGGCCATTCAATGCAACCGTAGCCGGCGACCCAAATCAAGACGGCAACGGTCTCAACGATCGCCTGCCAGGCTATCGACGCAACGCCTTCACTGGGCCCGACTATGCAACCGCGGATCTGCGCATCACACGGATGATTCGCTTCCGAGAGCGCTACAAGCTCAATCTGATCGCTGAATCGTTCAATCTGTTCAACCGTGACAACCGCCGCGTCGCGATCACTTCAAACGGGATGGTTGCTTCTGCCAGCACATTCGTGCAAAATTCGGTAAAACTCAATCTCGCCCAATATCCCGGCTACTATCAACTGCCGAATAACTTCATGAAACCCAATGCATCCTATGCTCCCCGACAGATTCAGTTTGCTCTGAAGTTTTCTTTCTAAGGAGTGGTCAGGGAGTGTAGTGGTTTCGCGCACCACACGGTTCAGTCGCTATCTTCTGGGAAGTACCGAACGCCCAACGCTCTGAACTGATTTTCAGGACCGCGACGTATAATCTGCGGGTCTCCTCCGCATGCGCGCAATACAACGCTCAGACCGGCCTCTGCTCAGCACGACGTCCGCAATTCTGATCCTTGTTTTTTCCTGCATACTTTCGACGGCTCGCATACTTCAGCGCGCTCCTGTGCCCAACCATCTTGAAGCCGACCATGTCGCCCAGCGTTCCGACCAACGCTTTACTGCAATCAAGGTGGCACTCCCCGAACGCGGCGTCATTGGATACATCGGTGCTGACGATGTGGACGGGACCGCCGATTATTATCTTGCCCAATACGCCTTGGCTCCTCGGGTCATCGATAGATCGTCCGGTCACCCGCTTGTAATCGGAAACTTTCCCCACGGCTTGCCGAAAATCCCTCCGTCAGGGTTGACAGTAGTCAAGGACTTTGGAGATGGCGTCCTGTTGTATTCGAATAAGGACGGGAAATAAATGGGGCCGGCCCTGGCGGTTATTGTTTCACTCGGGTCCGGGTATTTTCTCTCGACGATCTTCTGGCCGCGCCGGCCGTCTTCATCGTTCGAGGTCTTATTCTGCATTTTCCTCTCAACAGGTCTTGCTACTGGACTGAGTTCGCTTGTCCTGATATTTGACCTCTCGGTGGGCCTTGGTCATCTGATCGCACTAGACGCCTTACTCTTCGGACTACTTGCGCTAGCGTATGTCATCACCAGAGCCCGCAAATCGATACGCCCAGTCCCTCCCGCAAGCAGCGTCCAGAAGGCACGAAGTTGGCTAGATCGCGTTCTCATCACCTCGTTCGCATTCGTCACGCTCGTGGCGCTCTACACGTCCGTGCTGCGTTGCATCGTGCATCCACATGGCGAAGGATGGGACGCCTTCTCAATCTGGAATCTTCACGCTCGATTTCTGTTTCGAGGGGGGACGGCTTGGCGAGACGGCTTCACCTCGATCATTCTCTGGTCTCATCCCGACTATCCGCTCCTTCTACCTGGCGCGATTGCGCACTTCTGGATATATCTCGGGCACGAGACTCAAGGGGTGCCTGCGATCATCGGCCTCGTTTTTACTTTTGGCACGGCGGGATTGCTGTTTTCGTCACTAGGCATTGTGCGAGGATGCCGCTCCGCTCTCCTTGGCACCATGGCATTGTTGTCGACGCCTTTCTTCGTTGAGCAAGGAACTTCACAATACGCTGACGTCCCGCTTTCGTTTTTTTATCTGGCGGCGATCTCTCTACTTTCCGTTAACGATCATTTTTCCGCCGCTTCGCCGACGGCCAGATCCAAGAGCTTGATCGCGCTGGCAGGCTCTGCAGCCGGCTTCGCCGCCTGGACTAAGAACGAGGGATTGTTATTTCTACTCGCCTTTGCGATTGCGCAGATCGTGACTGCGGCGCGTTCGAAAGCCGCAAATCACGAGGCTCGCGGAAGGTCGGAGGATTGGACCGGCGCCGTTCCAATGTTCGTTGGAATGCTCCCGGTGTTGCTTGTGATTGTCTGGTTCAAACACTTCATCGCGCCAGAGGGCGACCTGTTTCCCGATCGCGCTGCCGCGATTCAGAAACTGGCCGATGCGAGTCGCTACAAAATCACCTTCAATTGGTTTTGGAAGGAGTTCTTTCGCTTCGGAGACTGGCTGTTGCTTCCAGCAACAGTTGTTATCCCACTTCTCTATATTCCTGCGAACAAGTCAGATCAAACGCGGGCACGGCAAGGATTTCAGACCGCTATCGTTGCCATCGGTTTGACCTTGGCAGGATACTTCGCGATCTACGTGATCACGCCACATGACCTTTACTGGCATCTCCGCAACTCGTTGGGAAGACTGTTCTTGCAAGTTTGGCCCAGCGCAATTTTCATGTTTTTCTCCGCTCTGCCGACCGAAGCAAAATACTCTGCACAATCGCAGCCAGTCTCAAAATGACCCAGATCGCGTCCAATTTGGCCGAAATAACGAAATATGTGTAAAGAATTTCGACATCGCCCACTTGACTTGGAGTCAAAACCTTGTAATAACTATTCGGTCCATCCGGACGAGTCTGGGGGTGTGTAAGTTTGGCAGAAGTTCGGCTTCAAGAGGGCGAATCCCTCGAGAACGCTCTACGCCGCTTTAAGCGCAAGGTGCAGCAGGAAGACATTATCAAGGAGGTCAAGCGTCACTCCTTTTACCTGAAGCCCGGCGAGAAGAAGCGCGTCAAGGCCGCGCTGGCTCGTAAGCGAGCCCGTAAGAAAACGCGGAAAGAACAGGACTAACGAGCAGGAAAGAGCCGCTCCTTCCCGGGGCGGCTCTGCTCAATCTGGCCCCCACCGAGGTTGAGCTGCAGCAGGGATCTTTCATACGCACCAGCCTTCCCGGCAAAAGACGAAAAAAGACTTACCCACGTGGTGTTCCATACGCGTGGCGGGCCGAGTCCATGGGGTAGTCAGAGGGGGAGCAGTACACAACCTGTATTTCTGGTGTACCACCGCAGTTCTTTTCCCGCGGGTGGGCGCGGAAACGGGCTGAAGGGAGCCATCCTCAATGGAATTTCAGGACAAGGTGCTGAAGTGTATCGACTGTGGGAGTGATTTTATCTTCACGGCTGGGGAACAGCTTTTCTTCCACGACAAACAATTCAAGAACGAACCCAAGCGCTGCAAAACGTGTAAGACAAAGCGGGTCGCTGTTCTGGGTGCTCCCCCTGCTCCCGGACAAGCCTATCGCTATACCAAGGTCGAAACCCAGGCGACCTGTTCCGGATGTGGAAAGCAGACTACCGTCCCTTTCCGACCGACACAGGGACGTCCGGTATTTTGCCGCGAATGCTTCCAGGCGCGTCGAACTCCAGCGTCAGCCTGATCGGCGGCCATCACAAGGAACGTCTGGGCTTGCGATACGATAGAGTGTGCCCGGATTCTTTGTAGAGAACTTCGGTTGTCGCGCAACCCAAGCGGATGGCGCCTCCCTCGAACGCCAGTTCGAGGAGCGGGGATTATTTCGCGCCGCGAATGCCGCACAGGCGTCACTCGTGGTACTCAATACGTGTACCGTCACGGCGAGCGCCGACCAGGATGCACGGGCGGCGATACGTCGCGTGCGCCGGCAGAATCCCGACGCCAGGATCATCGTCACTGGATGTTACGCGCAACGTGCGCCGGAAGAGATCGCATCCTTGCCCGGCGTCGACTTAGTCGTCGGAAATTCCCACAAACATCAGCTGGCGCAAATCGCCCTGTCTGATGATCTGGAATCTCCCACCGCAGGCGCCTTCGTTCCGCTAAGTTCGCTGACGCCGGATCACCAGCGGCCATCGGCCGAGGATCAGCGACCGATCTTTGTCTCCGACATTTTTGCACACACAGAACTACTGGCCGCGCCAGTCTTCGACGCCGCCAATGAGCGCACTCGCCCTAACCTAAAAGTGCAAGACGGTTGCGACAACCGTTGCTCGTTTTGTGTGATCCCCTACGTCCGCGGGCAGAGCCGCTCACTACCGATGGAGCGAATCATCCGCGAAGTGAACGCCCTCGTCGATTCCGCATACCGTGAGGTCGTGATCAGCGGAATTAATCTCGGACGATGGGGCCGGGATCTCCCCGCCGATGTGGCGACAGCCGCCCCCGGCTGTCGGGCTGAGCGAAGCTCGCCTTCATCCCTCACGGCCCTGGTGCGCGCGATCCTCCGCGAAACCAATCTCGAGAAGCTTCGCATCTCATCCGTCGAGCCAATGGATTGGTCCGACGATTTCATTGAACTGATGGCCTCGTCCCCACGCATCGCCAAACATGCGCATGTGCCAATGCAGTCAGGGAGTGACACAGTGTTGCGCCGGATGCACCGCAAATATCGCCCCTGGCACTATCGCGAGAAGATCGAAAAGATCCGCAAAGCCATGCCTGATGCCGCGATTGGAGCCGACGTAATGGTCGGATTCCCAGGAGAAACGGAGCGCGAGTACGAAGAGACGAGATGCATGGTGGAAGAGCTGCCCTTCACCTACTTGCACGTTTTTACGTATTCCGCGAGACCAGGGACACCTGCCGCCAACAATCCGGGGCAGGTTCCGGTGCACGTTGCGCGCCAACGAAACCGTGTCTTGCGCGAACTGGCCGCTGAAAAGAAATTGGCCTTCATGCGCGGCTTCGTAGGCAAGACTCTAGAAGCGATCACGCTGAACGTCGTAGGCACAGACACGGTCGGCGAGTTCACAGAAGCGCTAACCGACAACTACCTGAAATTGCGGCTGAGAGGCGTCCACGATGCGAACGCTTGGGTTCGTGCATCTGTCCAGGGTGTCATCCACGGAAATCTTTCAGGCGAAGCAGTCGACCAACCAATGACAGCGCTCCTCATGTCATCCTGAGCAGCGTGAAGGGTGCAGCCGCCTGCGTCGAAGGTACTCCATGCGATTGCACAGATCCTTCGAGCCGCAAGAACCGCGGCCCTCAGGATGACAAAAATATGTAGTACCGTGTCAGAGCGGAACTATTTCTTCACCGAAATTCCCAGCTCTTTCAACTGGCGTTCGCTGACGGGCGTCGGCGCATCCACCATCAAATCCACCGCACGCGCGGTCTTGGGGAATGGAATTACTTCGCGCAGACTCTCCGCACCAGCCAGGATCATGACGATCCGATCCAGTCCCAGTGCGATTCCCCCATGGGGCGGGGTTCCGTATTCAAGCGCTTCGAGAAAGAATCCGAAACGCGACTTGGCTTCTTCCTCGGTCATGCCTAAAGCCTTAAAAATCTTGCTTTGAATATCCTGCCGGTGAATACGAATCGATCCCGATCCCAGTTCGGTTCCGTTCAGCACGACATCGTAAGCCAGCGCGCGTACCGCGCTCAGCGTCGATTGCGGATCCTTCACTGAGTCCACGCCCTGTTCGAGCAGACTCATGTCTTCCTCGTGCGGCGACGTGAACGGATGGTGCGCTGCCATCCACTGTTTTTCGCCTTCATCCCACTCGAACATGGGAAAGTTGGTGACCCAGAGAAATCGATAGTCCTTCGCGGGATCGCCAGTCTTTTTGAAAATGCCATGCCGGTCAGAATATTTTTGCGCCAGCGAAAGCCGCAAAAGCCCCGCCGACGCATAAATTGCCAGCTCGGCGGGAGTTACTTTGCGGTGCGCGGGCATCGCCGTCTGCGGGCCTGTCTGCGCCGATCCCGCGACCAGCACAATCAGATCGCCTTCCTCCATCGCGATCTTCTTGGCGATAGCTGCCGCTGCCTCGGGATATTTGTTCCCAATGCGCTTGAAATCCTCATAGACGCGCGCCCCACCCTTCGAGTGGAACATCGGCTTGATATCGTCGCGCTCTTTCCGCGACAACTCACCCACCTTCGGAGTGCTAATCGCGATCACCGGGAGATTTCCGTTGATTGCAAGCTCCTGCAGATTTTGCGGCGTGAAACACTCCCGCACATCGGTAAATGGGGGCAGGCGCAGGTCAGGCTTGTCGATCCCGTAGAGCCGGATCGCTTCGTCATAGTCCATTCGCGGAAACGGAGTTTTGATGGTTTCGCCGGTTGCCGCAAACGCGGCGGTCAGAAATCCCTCCACAACTTCCCACACGCGCTCGGCCTGCGGATACGACATCTCCAGATCGATCTGGGTGAATTCCGGCTGGCGGTCCGCGCGCAAGTCTTCGTCACGGAAGCAACGCACGATCTGAAAATATTTGTCGAATCCCGAAATCATCAGGATCTGCTTGAACATCTGGGGAGACTGCGGCAGCGCGTAAAAAGTCCCCGGCTGCACGCGGCTTGGCACCAGATAATCACGCGCGCCTTCGGGCGTCGAGCGAGTCATGAACGGCGTTTCGATTTCGAAAAAGCCTTGAGCAGATAGGTAATCTCGAATCGCTTTGGCGACCTTGTGTCGCGTCTCGATATTGAACTGCATCGCATCGCGCCGCAGATCGATGTACCGGTATTTCAGACGTGTCTCTTCATTCGTCAATGCTGTATCGGACGGCAGGAACGGCGGCAGCTTCGACTCGTTCAGAATACGCAGTTCATCCGCCACCAATTCCACTTGTCCTGTGGGCATATTCGGATTGATGGTGTTGGCGTCACGCAGTTTGACCGTGCCTGTGACGGCGATGACGTACTCGTTGCGCAATCCGCCCGCCTTCTCGTGGGTTCTGGCATCGCGGTCCGCATTGAACACCACCTGCGTCACACCGGTGCGGTCCCGCAAATCCACGAAAAGCAGGCTTCCGTGGTCGCGGCGTTTATTGACCCATCCCATCAGCACAGCTTTCTTACCCGCATCAGCCGCGCGCAGAGCCCCGCACATGTGGGTCCGCCGTAGATCTCCAAGAAAATCGAGCAAAGTGTGTCCTTACAGTGAGATGTCAACCTAAAGCTGAATCCTTGATTATAAACGTAGCCCACGCAACCGGACGATCAGCAGAATTATGATCCCCGCAAAAACGAATCGGTTCCATTTCAAATCACCGGAAGTTCGTGGTGTCCTCCCGGGTTATTCTTAACTTGTTCACCGCATCTACTATAAAAAGATGTCCGCAGTCCGCCCCGCCCTCGAGAATTTGCAGTACGCATCCGCTCCCCGACTGCTGGTCGAACTACGGCCATGGCACCGTGTCTTCTTCGAAAATCTTAGAGATCTGATCGCGCCTCGCGCCTTACCGCCGCTCGAGATTCGATCGGCTCCAGCAGCGTTCTGGCCTGACGTTTTTGTGAAGCGCACGTTGCCGTGGGATGGAGTCGTCCACTCATGCGCGTACCACCTGATTGCACTGGGCCTAGTGATGGGGCTCTCGCGGCTCATCGCCTTGCAGCCCCGGGTCGCAACGACACCAACGTTCGAACGCTCGCAAGTGATCTATTACCAGCCTTCAGAATATCTTCCGCCCATCGACACTCGGGGGGAACCTTCGTCCGCCGCGCTCAGAGCCGATCCGGAGATTTCGCCGCAGCCGATTATCTCCGTGCCCTCTGAGCCGGACAACCGTGAACAAACCATTGTGACGCCGCCCAAGATCAAGTTAAACCGCAATGTCGCACTGCCGAATATCGTCGCCTGGTCCGATGCGAAGAAGCCGCGACTCGAAATTCCTCCGGTGCCATTGACTCCCGCGGCCGAGATTACCCGTCTAAGTCCGCGTCTCAGCGATTCGGCTGTAACCCCACCTCCCGATCCGGCGCGGCTTCGGCAAAAACGGGACACACCTCTGCTTCTCCATACCGTGGTGGCTCCGCCTCCCG
Source organism: uncultured Acidobacteriota bacterium (assembly GCA_963801895.1). Lineage (GTDB taxonomy): Bacteria > Acidobacteriota > Terriglobia > Terriglobales > Acidobacteriaceae > Sulfotelmatobacter. Next base: position 1,611,123 of record CAWDGM010000001.1, read on the forward strand.
AGGTGCAGGCCCCGAATCTCCCATCGAGTCAAATTCTGCAATCCGACTCGATTGCTCCTCCTCCGACGGTGAGCGAGACAACCATTCGACCTCTGGGCAAAATGAATATCGCCCCAACGGACGTGATCGCTCCAGCGCCCCAGCTGCCCGTAGCCGAGCAGCGAACGATGCCCGCGGGGAGGCTCAATCCTTCAACCGCCAGCTCGGCTCAGGTCGTCCCGCCTCCGCCGACTCTCTCTGGATCTGGAACTTCATCGTCGTTTGGAACCACGGGCCACGTGATCGCATTGAATCTGCATCCCGTAGTCGGGGCTCCGCCGGAGGCGACTGGCAATCGTCGCGGAACATTTTCCGCAACGCCGGAGGGCCATGCTGGAGCAACCGGCACCCCGGGTTCGACCTCTGCCGACTCAAACGCGGGGAGGGGTTCATCCCGGAATGGTGGAGGCGGAAATGGCGGAAGTGAGCTAACCCGGAAAGGATCGTCGGATCTGCCTGCCGGGCTTTATGTTGGAAACACAGCAGAAAAATCTTCCCCGGTTTCCGGAGAACCCGGAAGCAAAGAATCGACGAATTCAGTCAATCCTAACTTGATCGCAAGCGTGAAGCCGCCTCGTGTGAATACAGCGCCTCATCCTATGCAGCCCGAAAGCGCAACGAAGCTATCGGAAGCTGAGCGTGCGGTCTTCGGAAATCGCAAATTCTATTCGGTGACTCTCAACATGCCGAATCTGAACTCCGCAGGTGGCAGTTGGGTGATCCGATTCGCCGAACTCCACCATGAAGAATCCGCACCCACTGCAAATGTGCCAGCGCCGGATCTAACGCAGCCGATGGCCACGCGTAAAGTCGACCCCGCTTATCCGACTCAACTTATGCGGGAGAATGTTGCCGGAACTGTGATCCTTTACGCGGTCATCCATGCGGATGGAAGCGTGGGAAATGTCCGTGTGCTGCGCGGCGTCGAGGATCGCATCGACCGCTTCGCAAGCGAGGCGGTCGCCAAGTGGAAGTTCGATCCTGCTACGAAGGATGGCTCTCCGGTCGACGTCGAGGCGACATTTCAGATCCCCTTCAAGCCGGCCCACATGGGAAGCAATTTCTAACGTTGGAATAGGGTGTGAAGGAATTGAAAGCGGAGTTGGTGAATGAATGTAATCGCTCTTATTTGCCGGCGCCCTTGCGCTTTTCCAGCGCTGCATAGATGACAGGATCTGTGCAGACCTCGTAATACGATCTTTCCGTCCATCCTTTCACTGAGAAATCCGCGGAATTGATTCGGGGGATGCGGCTCTCACGCACGACGATTTTGCGGAATATGTCGCGGTCCACCGGCACCGTGGCGCTGAACAAACGGTACTCACCTTTATCCGAGGAAGCCAGCGAGGGTGGAAGCTTCACCTTCAGCGGTTCCAACGTGATCTCCTGCTCAAGCTTGCGGAATGCGCCTTCGTTCATGCGAATGCCGCCTAGATTGAAGCTCAGGATGACATCTTCTGGGTTTCCATCTTCGTCCAGTTCTGCCGCCTGAAATGCATATACATGGAATGGACCTGCCTGCGGCTCCATGACCTTGCGGGCGCGTTTGTTGCAAGATGAGAGGCGATCACTCTCGTTCAATGCCTCAGAGATCATGATCTGGTGCTCGCCATCCATCAGGTACAGTGGCGCCGATTCCTGCAAGGTGATGCCTACGCCCAACTCGAGTTGTGGCATGCCGGAACGTTGCATCAGTTCGTTATAGCCGCGCACGATGTCGATGATTTCGCGCGCCAGCCCGCACATTCGGCTAACCGCTAAACCTGGCTCGCCTTCCCTCTCCAGGATGGCAAGAATGATCGCGTCGCCCTCCAGGAATACCTTCTGCGCGCCGTATTTTTCCAGCAGCTTGTTTACCGGATCGTAGAAATTGAGACTGAAGTACGACGCCGGATTCAAGCCTTTTTCCATCATCGTTCGCGTAAGACGCGTCGAGTCGCGAACGTCAGCCTTGAGCACCACGTGCCGCAGTACGCGATCTGAATCCGTCTCCTGCTGCTCATCCGGCAGGAGAAACTCATACAACGTCCCATTCACTCGCGACAATTCCTGCAAGCGCTCGTTCGGAATCAGATTCACCGAATCCAAGGCAGCATTCAAAACTTCGAGCCGACGCAAGTCGCGGTGATAGTGAAAGAAATCGCCCAGAAACCGCGCCGCAACTTTTGCTCGTTCAGCACCGCGGCAAGTGGCGACCTTGGCCACGGCGGCATACAAGCTGTTCGGAGAAAGCTTGCCGTGTTCCTGAATCAGGCGCTCCACGCGATCGCACTCGGTGCGATCGATGAGAGCATTCTTCAACTGTTGAGGATTGATTCGGGGCGCGTACTCACTGAGCAGCGGCACTACGTGATAGGACGCAATCACGTTTTCCATCACCCGTTCGTCTTCAAGCAAACGTACCCACGCGGCCAAACGCTCCTGTTGCGCTGCGCCTTCTACGGAATCCTCAGGTGTGCCGGACCCGACGAGTTCTCGCGCATTCTCGGGTGCATTCATCCAGGAATCGAGCGTCTCTGCGCTGACTTCTTCCCCATAGACCGAACGCAGAAATCCGGAAGCGATCTCCCGCATACGGCCATAGCGATCGGAGTCGCGATCCCAATTGCCTAACATCACGTAGTATTCTGCGCACAGATAATCGTCGCGTCCGTCTTCGGAAAAGAGCAGACGATTCAGGAAAAGCGGATATGAGAAGAAGCTGCCGCCGCTGGTTTCTTCTCCGAAAAGCGAACGGCGAGTGCGTGCCAGAGTACTTTTTTCGACCTCGCGCAAGGTCTCGAAAATCTCCTGCCCGGTCTTGCGAAGGATGATCCTCTTCCGGACCTGGAATGCCGCCACGCGTTCGCGGTACTCGTGCGCCTTTTGCTGGCGCATATTGTCATAACTCTTCAGCAGCACACGGCAACGCTCGATCACCTGCGCGAACTGCAGGTTCATCTCGGCACGCAGAAATTTTGTCACCGCGAGGCGTGCCAGAAGGTCAACGGATAACTTGAATTCTTTCTTGGCTCGATTCAGTGAAGCGACGTGCAGCTCCGCCAGCGACGCCTTCCACCCTGCCGGATCATGCTTCGGACGCGCAGGCTGCCCCATCTGATTTCTCATCCAGGAAGGGGCCTGCGTCTGCTGCGGGGCTTCGGCTCCGAGCAGACCATCGATCTCGCCGTGCCTTGCGATCAGTCGAGCAATCTGGGCACGAGCCAGTTCGACGAAGCGCGGGCTCAACACCACGTCGTGCCGAAGATTGTCTACGCCGACCGACAGGCCTTCGAGTGCAACGAATGGAGTCGATGCCGATAGCGTCGGCGGAGCTGCCTTCTCGGGCTCTCCGCCCAGTCGAAAGATTGGAAGTCTTGGCATGCCTTACGTGGAAGTTACTGATTCCAAATACACATAACGAGGCTAGCATGCGTCACGGGGTGGCTAAAGTTACCTCGGTTACGGTCTTCGAAGCCTTTGATTTTGATCGGAATACATGGAGGGCCCTTCTGAGAAGGGCGAGGGAAGAAGAAATTGAGGGACGTTCGTCCCTCACCCTGACCAAGATGAAATCCTGCTCACTGCTGGCTCTTGGTTCGTGCGGCTTCAAACTCGTCGCTCTTCTGCCATTCAACCAGCTTGGGCGCGCTTGCCGCCGCCCACCCGAGCGCGAATCCGAATCGGGCCATCGCAGAGTCTCCAACGAAATCCATCTCGGGATGATACTCGTCGCTGGGCTGATGGTAGTGCTTCTCGGTGTACTCGTTCAGTTGCTCCAGACCCCATGCATCTGAATGTCCTTTGAATTTTGTTCCTTCGTTGATCGAAAACGAGGGAATGCCTACACGCGCCAGGCTGAAATGATCGGATCGGTAGTAGTGTCCCGCCTCGGGTCTCGCGTCGGGACGAATCGCAAGCCGGAATTCCTTGGCTGTCGCCTCGACCGACGGATAGAAGTTCGTGCGTTCCGCTCCTGCAACCTCAACCTCTTCAGGCGCTCCAAGTGGCTTTACGTCGTCGTAATTCAGATCCAAGGCGATTTTCCCCGCCGGAACAGGCGGATGTTTCCCCAGATACTCTGATCCAAGCAGACCCTGTTCTTCCGCTGTGACTGCGGCAAACAGAATGGAACGCCGAGGCTTGATCGCGGCCCCGCTGAAAGCCCTCGCAATCTCCAGAAGGATGCCGCAGCCAGTGGCATTGTCGTCGGCTCCGTTAAAGATGTTGTCTCCCTGGATATCGGCACGAATGCCCAGATGGTCGTAGTGAGCCGTGTAGAGCACAGCCTCTTCGCTCAGCCTGCGGTCAGATCCCGGCAGCATAGCTACGACGTTCTGCGATTCAAAGTTGCGCACGCGGCTCACCATGTGCGCTTTCAGGCGGGCTCCCATATCGACGGGACGGAAATCTTTTGACTGCGCGTCCTGCATCATCGTCTCGAGTTTCATTCCGGACGATGAAGCCAGACGGCTCGCAACATCGAATTGAACCCACGACGCCACGTTCAAAGCTGGGCCTTCGACTTTCAGCGAGGACTTTTCACCAGAGTTGGAATTCCGCACCACGTCCCATGGATAGCTCGCCATCTGGGTCTGATGCACGAGGATGACGCCCACTGCTCCCTTGCGCGCCGCTTCTTCGTATTTGTACGTCCAGCGCCCGTAGTAGGTCAGCGCTTTGCCTTTGAAAAATTTTGCATCATCTGACGGCGGTTCATTCACGAGCATGAGCAGCACTTTGCCGTGTACGTCAGTTCCCTTGTAGTCGTCCCAACCGTACTCAGGCGCCTCGATGCCGTAACCTACGAAAACGATACCTGCGTCCACACTGGACTGATTCTGTTGCGTCTGATCGAATGCGACAAACTCATCCAGGGCTTTCAGTTTCATCGCCTCGCCCTGCTTCGGAATCAGGGAATACGTCGTCTCGGGAAGAGTCGTCATCCCGACGAGCGGCACTTTCTGCATGAACGTGCCGTGGTCCCCGGCCGGTTTCAGTCCATACAAAGCAAACTGGGTCGCGATATATTCCGCGGCGATATCGCCGCCACGTTGACCGGTGCCTCGTCCTTCAAGCAGATCGTGCGACAGATATTTCACGTGCCAACGGATATGTTCTGGATTGATCGTCTCTAACGCGGTAAACGCGGGACCGGGCAAATGTACGGAAGGACCGCTCCCCTTCGCCGCTGCTGGCGCGCCTCCCGCCCATCCAGGCAGACTTACGCCCACGATCAGACACACCGATACAATCTTCGACATTTGTACCAATTCGGCCTCCCCCCACAAAGCGGCGCTCGCCAGAAGGGTATCTATGAATTTCTCGATGAATTGTAACGGACTTGCCGGGCTTCGAGATGTACGAGAAGGATCACGCTGATGCACGAGAGTGTACCCACCGCCTGGTATAAGGCCCAGCAAGGCACTCGTCCTCTCGCCGATGCCGCTGTTCGCAGGCACCCAAAGTCATTTCACTCAGTTGTTCGGGGGAGGCGCCGACCGGCGCCTAGTTTTTGGACCCTCAACCAGCGCGGTAGGCCCGGACGTCTTCGTAGGGCTGGAATATCGCCGCCGGTGCGGTTTTACCGACGTCCGCCATCTTGCGGTTGATCTGCTCAAAGTCGGCCTTAACCCATCCCACGCTGGAAACCTCGATCTTCCCATCCTGCGCGATCCAATAAACGGTAGGAACGTTGGTCAACCCGTAAGCATTCGAGACCGCGTAGTTGCTCGGATCGTCGAGCAACAGCGGAAAGCTCACCCCAAACTCGCGCGCGAACGAGACCGTGTCCTTTGCGCCGTTCTGCGACACTCCCACTATTTGCGCACTGTTCTTTCTGTACGCCCTGTGCAAGCGCTCCATGAATGGAAACGCATACTGGCAAGTCGGACACGACACCTTGAAAAACGCCAGAACGACCGGACCGCGCGAGAGCTCGCTTGCGAGGTCAAACTGATTTCCGTCGGTGGTCTTCAAGCTAAACTCCGGAGCCTTGGTTCCGGTTGCGAGTGCTGGCATCAGGTTCTCCCGCCGTATTTAAGTTCGTCTCTTAACATTTTATTAGATGAGGCAACGCCAGATGTGATCCAACCGAGAAGCGACCGCGCGTTGGGGGACACTGCCTTAGGTTGAAGAATAAAGGGTGTCGGTTTCAACACAGATATTAGGTGCCCGAATTCTCACCTGCCCAGGAGACTCGATGATTTCCTGCGGGGACGGCAACACAGTCGGGCGGGTGCAGACGTGTCTGACCCCGCACTTCCATAGATACAGGCACCTGGGTGAACGGGCTGGGACATCTTGAACCACTTCCCCGCAAGAGCCGTCGTCATATACCTCAAATGTGTAGGTCAACCGATAAGGGATTGTCTCTGTACACTGCCGGCACTCGAATGTCGATTTCTGTCCACTCTGTACAGCAGCTGGAGCCAGTGTCGGGTGCCCGCTAAATAGTTTGACTGATGCGATACTGCCGTCTGGGTGAATTTCGAGGTCGAGCTTGAACTCGCCCATGATTCGAGCTTGTCGAGCTAATGGCGGATATTTCAGCGGCCACAACTTCACCAACACGACGCTGGGCTGCGGGACTTGACTGGTCGCATCCTGTGCCGCAACGAATTGACGAGTAGCTAAGCTTCCTAAAAAAAGAGCGCCTAGTCCAAAAGTCAGTCGAGCTTTCATAGGACACACTTTCCCCTCCGTCATCCAAGGATTGCCGGCATTTCACCGAGCTTGCGGAATATTTTTCGGGTCAAGCCAGTGAGTGCCAGTTTTGGCGGCTGCCCGACCGAGATCCACCTTCCGGACTCTTTGTCGGGCGTTGGCAGTTGCCATATTCTCACGCTGAAATCGGTGACAGTGATTGAATGTCGAAGGGTGAGCAGCGGCTTTGCCCGCGTGCGCGGCGGCGGAATCTCCGGTAGTTCCCACATCCCCGCCATCAGCGACGCATCGCGCGGACGTTGCACTAGAAACACCGACCCGTCCCGGCGGTGCAGCGCGTAGTGTATCTTCCGCTTCTTCTGCGCAGATGCTTTCCTTAAGCCGCTCAACTCGCCTCGCGTCGCGCAAAGCTCGAGAACTGGACACGTCAGACACGCCGGAGCTCGTGGCGTGCACACCGTGGCCCCAAGTTCCATCATCGCCTGATTAAAATCACCTGGCCGTCCATGATCCAGCAAGCTCTCGGCAGACATCCAGATTTGCGTTCGCGACAATATTCTTCCTGCCGTTCGTTGAAGAACCCGCTCAATGTTGCCATCTACGGCTGCCACGGATTTACCAAAAGCGATACTGGCGACTGCTGCCGCGGTATATCGGCCGATGCCAGGCAACTCCTTCCATTCACTCGCGGTCTCTGGAAATTTGCCTAGCCTCTCCTTCGAGATCAACTTCGCCGCTGCGTGCAGCATGCGTGCACGCCGGTAGTATCCCAGCCCACTCCATGCCGCCAGAACCGACGCTTTCCTTGCGGCCGCGAGTTTTTCAACCGTCGGAAAGCGCCGAAGGAATTTCTGATAGTGCTCGATCACGGCTGCCACTTTTGTCTGTTGCAGCATGATCTCCGATATCCAAACCCGGTACGGATCATGATCTTCACGCCACGGAAGCTTCCGCGCATGCTTGTCGTACCAGGCCAGCAGGAGCTCCCGGAATTCGGCGCGCCGGTCGTGAATACCAGAATTATGGCTGGGGGATTCCATGAAGAATTCGCATTCTACCGTAGGTCCGAGTGATCACGGGCGCCATTGACCAGGCCTTCATGGCACGAAATAATATTTGAGCTTGCCCCTACGTAATCTCGGCGGGGCCCTGTCAGGCGGATAACCTAAGGAGTACTATGAGCGACTTCAATCGCAAGGTAGATTCTGCATCGGCACGCGTCAATCAAACGATCAACGACGCCACCGACCGCTTGGAAAAAGAGATTCCAGAGTTCATCAAGTATCTCAATGATGAAGTGGTCCCCGCGGTCCGAACGCATTCCACAAAAGCCTTGCGGGTAGCGTCGAAGAAGCTTTCCGAGTTCGCGGATTACATGGATCGCCAGGAGCACCCCGCAAAGTAGTGGTGAACCCATCTCAATCTTTTGGCGCCACGCCTCGCCGTGTTTTTGCGTCCGTTCCCTTGATCGCGCTTGCTGTTGTGTTCCTGAGTGGCTGCGGGCATCACAAGACAGCTCGCGTCAGCGTTCCCGCTCCGCCTCCGCCAGCCCCGACGCCGCAGGCAGAGCCGTCACAGCCGACTGCAAAAATTCCCAGTGCAAAAGAGAAGCCTGCTGAACCCGAAGCCGACGCTGATCTCGCGGAACCCGCTATCTCTCCGGACGCCAAAGTTCTGGCGAGCGAAACTGGGCTAGCCAGCTGGTACGGACCTCCCTATCACAACCGGCGAGCTTCCAACGGTGAGATTTACAACATGCACGCCATGACCGCCGCGCATCGCACCTATCCGCTCGGTTCGATCGTCCGCGTGACGAACGTCAAAACGGGATCCACGGCATTGGTCCGCATCACAGATCGCGGGCCGTTCATCCACGGACGAGTCATCGATCTCTCTCTGGCCGCGGCCAAGAAAATAGACGTATGGCGCTCGGGCATCGCCGAAGTCAAAGTGGAGCTGATGCAGTCGGCCACCTTGAAATCGGCCGGTAAGTGGGCCGTCCAGATTGGCGGATTTACCGATGAGAACTCGGCCACTAAACTCGCCGATCATCTTACTCGCCGCTATCACACCGCGAAGGTTCTCCGGTTTTCAAGCCCAGCCGGGGACTGGTGGATTCGCGTTCGTGTGTTGAACGACGATCATGAGCGCGCCGAAAAGCTCGCCGCCGACACTACTACACCCGAAGGCTCCGTTTTTCTTGTCAGACTCGACTAACCTGCGGTCGAGATTGTGACGCAGATGCGCGGCTGACAAGCTCTCACCGGAATGCTATGGTTTTTCGAGATGAGGTGTGATGAGCGATCCTAATTGTCTCTTTTGCCGGATTATCCGAGGCGAGATCCCAGCCAAGAAGGTCCACGAAGACGAACATACGTTCGCTTTTGAAGATATCGATCCAAAGGCTCCCACGCACGTATTGATTATTCCGAAGAAACACTTTGCGGGATTAAAGGAGGCCGAGGCTGCGGATGCCGAAATCATTGGTCGCTGCCATCTAGCCGCAGCACAGATCGCACGCCAGCGAAATATCGAACAGGGCTACCGAACGGTACTCAACGTCGGCCCTGGTGCGGGACAGTCCGTATTTCATCTGCACGTCCACCTGCTCGGCGGGCGTCCGCTCACTTGGCCGCCGGGCTAGCGAGAGCAGTAGAGAATCTCCAACGACGGTGGACCTGGTTTCTTGGTCGTGAGTGCGGATGTGGCGGACAAGGGCTGTCCGCCGCACGCAAAAGTCAGTTAGTGTACGGTTGGCTCGGCGTCGTCCGGGGCTCCGTGGCGTCGCAGCAGCTGTGGCAAATTCTGGGAGAAGGCTGAGCGCGGCAATACCATGTCGCATCCCACTTCGTGCGCCTTCTGCTTGAGATCCCCTTGAACGTGCGACAAGAACCCGATGATCGAAGTTCCCTTTTTCAATTTGCTCTTGAGTTTGGGGATCAGGGTCAACGGTTTCACGCTGTTGTTGTTCAGATCGAAAATGATCAATGACGGCTTCTCTTCCCCGTTCTGATGCAACTTCTCCGTCATATCCTTATCGGTTTTCACAAACTCGACTTTGACGTTAAGCTTGCGAGCGGTTTCCTGAATCTTCGCCATGAAGAACAAGTCCTCGATGAAAGCGAAAATGCGGGAGTTCGATTCTCCATTCGCCGGCAGAGGCTCCGGCTCGGGTTGCGGATACTGCGTCTGGAAACCGGGACGCTGGCGGCCACCTTTGTGGCCGTTGTTGTTTCCACCCATTACGGCGCGATAGCTATGATCCATCGGCGCGGTATAGATGCCATCCTTGTTTTCACGGCTTAGGCCCTGTCCGGGACGTTGTCCGCGTTGGTTGTGTGGGCGGCGTCCTCTCCGCCGTCGTCTCCCTCCCCCACCGGAGGGTTTTCCTGGTCCTGCGTTCATAGTCCTCTCAAATTGATGCTGCGATTGGCAACGGTTCTACAGAATTTTCGGTGCAGCCCGCAAGGCTGAGAAGTAGTTTCGGCAAGCTCGGGCTTGCACACGCCTTCATCGACGCGCAGTTGCGGGTTGCGACTGGGACACACTATGGAACGAACCCCAAGTATGAAACGAAATGCTATTCGCGAAAGAAAAAACTAATTTTACTTATTCTCGATTTTCCGTTATCGGATCCGTAAGGCGCCGCCTCGGATCGGCTGGCGCGGAAGGCCTGCGCGGGAACGAGGCCTAATTGAGATCACCTATATGTTACCCGGCATCGCACAAGTCCGCAAGGCCCTCGGCAAGCCGGTTTTGCACAGGAGGGCATGCCCTGTCAGCGATCGACCCGCGGGAGCAAGCTTCTCAATGCCCTTGGGACAACTCCCTCGCCCATTGTTGGGCCTGCCAGTAGAACGCGGCGACGTCTTCGGAGTCCAGGCCAAGGCTGTCGCTCAACGCTGCCGCCGCCTGCCACTCCCCGCTTTCATGGGCCAGCATGAGCTGAAAAATCGGGCGCAGCGCGCTGGCCTGACCTAGCAATACCGCCTTAGTCGCATGATCCAGGGAAATCTTGGCGAGGACCTCGGACATCGGCGTTTCCAGCATGACGTCGATCAACGATAACAACCCAAGCAGAAACAGGTCAGATTCGCCGTGCTGCACTCGCGGAGCGAGCAATTCCCCAAATCGTCCCCGCACGAGAGCCGACAATACCAGGTCGCTGGTCTTCTCCTGTCCGGCTCCAACAGCGGCAACCAGCCGCACCCAACGCCTTACCTCCCGCTCTCCGAGGATCGAGAGCGCATGCCGCACAGAGTGGATCTCACTCTTGAAGCTGAAAACCGCGGAGTTTAGGTAACGCAGCAGACGGTAGCAGATCGAGGCTTCCGCTTTGATTAGCTTCTCCAGTGCGGCCACATTCAATTCCGGGCGCGACACCTCCTGCAGCATGCGCAAATAGTTCAGGCGGTTCGCCGGAACGTCGTGCGTAGCCAGCATCTCCGGTCGCCGAAAAAAATATCCCTGAAAATAGACAAAGCCTAGATCCTTCGCGCGCGCGAATTCCTCGTACGTCTCGATCTTCTCGGCCAGCATCCGGCATCGTCGCGAACCAAACTTTTTGATCAGCACCTTCCGCTGTTCGTCGCTGGTGAGTTGCATCTCGACCTTGACGATATCGGCAAGCTCGATCAATGATTCGCGCGGATCGTCGGCGACATAGTCGTCCAGTGCGATCAAGTAACCCGCTTCCTTTAAGCTGAGACAAGCAGCCGCGACATCCGGATCGGCCGGAACCGATTCCAGAACCTCTACCACTGTTGTCGTGGAAGGCAGCAAGCGCACCAGGCCTTTGATGAGGGTGTCGCGGGTGCAGTTTACGAACGCGCGACGCCCATCGCACAATACATCCAGCCCGATAAGAAGTGAGCTGTCGAGAGTGGCTCGAGACGCTTCGTCCGTGTCGCCCTCGAATGCATTCTCCAACCCGTCTCGAAAGAGCAACTCGTAACCGAATACTTTCTCTTCGCGATCAAAAATGGGCTGTCGCGCCACAAATCGCAAGGGCTTGCTTTGCCGCACGCGTGCCCTGGCCGCAGCTAGTCCAACTGAGATATTTTCCACTTCATCTATATCGGCAGAATTAAGGAGAGGCTAAATCGATAAGAAGATTCTCAACCCTCTGCAGGACGGGATCAAAAACGGAAGGCCGTGTCGACCGAATTGCCAGAATCAGAACCCGAGGGACTGTTCGACAAGAAAGACGGAGGTGCTAAGCCCTCTGCACTCCGCCCAAGCTGCTAAGAGCAGATACTATCTTTCCAGACCAGCCTGCCAACTCATCGTCGCGCAGAGTGCGTTCCTTAGATTGGAATTTCCCGCGCAGCAAGACAGAGTATTTTCCCGGCCCGATCGACTCTCCCCGAAAAATCTCGACTGGATACAAATCTTGCAGCTCCACAATTTTGGCGTCGTCGATTACCTTTTTCATCTGCGCAAAGGTGACGTTGTCAGCAAATACCAACGAGAAATCTCGTTCCACCGCTGGATATTTTCCGATCGGTTCGAACCTCACTCCGCGCAATCCAACTTGGTAGAGTTTTTCAAGGTCGAACTCGGCTACGAACACATCTTGCCGCAACTTCCGCTCAGCAATAATGGATGGATGAATCTGGCCGAACTGCGCGACCTCTGTTCCGTTCAAATGCACGCGCGCCGATCGTCCCGGATGAAAGTATTCCGCCGTTTGGCGGTCATAATTGATTTCATCCGAGAATTCCCCTAACAACGTCTCTATGTCGCCTTTGAATCCCCGGAAGATCTCTGTGGATGCCGCGCTCTCGCCTTTGCTGACGTCCAATGTTCCGGCTTTTGGCAGCACCCTGCGTACCGCGACCGCAGTTGCGCCGAGACACGCCTTTCGCGGCTCCTCGCGTTGTCCACCAACCATCTGATAGACCCTGCCCATCTCGAACAGCCGTGCATCGGCAACATCGCGATTCAGGTTCCACGCCAGCATATCGAGCATCCCGGGAACCAACGACGTTCGCATCACGGAAGCCTCTTCGCTCAGCGGATTCTCCAATTCCAGCACCTGCGCGCCAGAAGACGATCCGAACTTCTCCGCGTCGGCATGTGAGATGAACGTCAGCGAGAGCGTCTCGTTGTATCCGAGCGCCAGCGCCCGTTTGCGGAACTCAGTATCGACGGCCACGTTGGGCAGTTCCGCGACCACTCCGCTGTACGCGGGTAACGTGCTCTCGAACTTGTCGTACCCGTGCAGCCTGGCGATCTCTTCGATTACATCGATTTCGCGCTCAACATCGAGCCGCCAGCTCGGTATCTGCACGCGGAATGCAGCGTCATCTTGACCCTCGGGAATCAATTCGAAACCGAGCCGCTTTAACAGGCGGAAGATTTGCCCTGCTCCAAGAGTTCCGCCCAGAATCCGCTGCACCTCTGACACGTGCAGCACGACCGGCGCCTGATCCATATTCCGGGAAACCACATCCACCACATCTCCGATGAGTTCTCCGCCGCCTGAAGCGAGGATCATTTGTGCCACAAGGTTGCAAGACAACACCGTGGATTCAAAATCGGCGCCACGCTCGAAGCGGTGCGATGCGTCCGTGTGCAACCCGTGCCGCCGCGACATCTTGCGCACGATGCCCGGATCCCACCACGCCGACTCGATCACGATGTTGCGTGTCTTGTCCGTGATCATCGTGTCGTATCCGCCCATCACCCCGGCGAGCCCGACAGGCTTCTTGGCATCGCAGACCACGAGATCGTCGGATGTGAGCGTGCGCTCGACACCGTCGAGCGTCTTCAGGGTTTCACCCTTTTTGGCGTGCCGGACGACTATTTCTCCGCCCTCAAGCAGGTCGGCGTCGAAAACGTGCGTAGGCTTACCGATTCCCCAGAGGACATAGTTCGTCGCATCGACCGCATTCGAAATCGGCCGCTGATCGAGCAATTGCAACCGGTGCGCAATTTTCTCCGGCGAAGGCTTGATACGGGTTCCGCGAATCACGCGCGCCGAAAACCGAGGGCAAAGTTCGGGCTCTTCGACCGTGATGGGGAAATCGCCGTCTTTGGACTTGACGGACGCTGGAAGCCGAGAGCCGGAAGCCGGCTTTAGCGGCAGGTCATAAATCGCCGCCGCCTCTCGCGCGACTCCATAGTGATTCATCGCGTCGGGACGATTCGTTCCGATCTCCATCTCGAAAATCGTATCGGCACCACTCCCGCAGATGCCTTCGACCGCAATGCCAACGTTGGTCAAGTCTTCCGCAAGACGAGCCTCGTCGACCGAGAGATCAACGAAGTCGCGAATCCAATCTGGAGAGAGTTTCATGTATCAAGGCTCTAGCTCACCCGAACTGCTGCAAGAACCTCACATCCCCTTGGAAGAACAGCTGAATATCATCCACACCGTACTTCAGGAGGGCAAGACGATCGACACCCATGCCGAAGGCGAATCCTGAAACCTTTTTCGGATCGTATCCGTTATCCTTCACGAACTCGAACACATTGGGATCCACCATTCCGCATCCCAACACTTCGATCCATCCCGTCTGCTTACATGGGCGGCAAGGATCGGCACCGCGCTTGCCCTTTCCGCCACAGATGAAGCAGGTGACATACAACTCCGCGCTTGGCTCGGTGAAGGGAAAGAATGACGGGCGGAAATGCGTCTTCACCGATGAGCCAAACAGCGCCTTCATGGCGTGATCGAGCGTCCCCTTTAAATCTCCAAATGTAATATTGGTGTCGACCGCCAGCCCTTCGATCTGGTGGAACATCGGTGAATGGCTCGCGTCCGGAGGATCGTTGCGATGCACGGTTCCGGGAATCACGATGCGAATCGGCGGTCGCATCTTCTCCATCGTCCGAATCTGCACTGGAGATGTGTGCGTTCGCAACAGCAAGCGCTCTCGCTGCGGCTTCGTTTGCTGCCCGGCGATGAACAGCGTGTCTTGCGTATCCCTCGCCGGATGGTTCGGCGGAAAGTTCAGCGCTTCGAAATTGTAGTAGTCCGTTTCAACGACTGGTCCATCAGCTACGGAATATCCGAGCCTCTGAAAGACACTGACAATCTCGTTCCGGGTCTTGATGACTGGATGTTCTGCTCCAATCGGACGCCGATCACCGGGAAGGGAAATGTCGACCACATCCTCTGCCAACGAGTCGACAGCATCTCCGACGCCTGTGCCCTCTACAATCTCCGTAACGCGCGCCTTCAATTCATTCACGCGCATTCCGGCGTCCCGCTTCGCTTCCTTTGGAGCGCCCTTCAGCCAGAGATCGTTGATTTGTGTAAGAACCCCGTTCTTACGAGCCATCCAACGATCACGAACGTTCTTGAGATCGGCCTCATTGCGGACGCCGCCTGCTTCCTCCATGCACGCAGTGATGCATTCACTTGCAGCCTTCTCCAAGGCCGCCGCCGAATAGTCGGTGAGTTTGGGAACGGTATATGCCACGGAAATTCTTCAGCCAAAGAATGCAAGTGTGGGGACAGCCGCCCCCGGCTGTCCGTCGGCTCGAAGAGCCGACGGGTGACTAACTGTGGCGTCCGCACTGTACATTCTGTATCGATTCTTTGCGGCTTGAGCCGGACTATGCCCGGCAGGACAGCCGAGGGCGGCTGTCCCCACACTAGCTAGTTGATCGTCGGTCTTACGCTGCCTTGCTGATGGCGCTCTTCGCCTGCGTGGCCAAGCCTGCAAATCCCGCCGGATCATTTACCGCCAGATCCGACAAAATCTTGCGATCCAGTTCGATCCCAGCGACCTTCAGGCCGTGGATGAACTGGTTATAGCTCATCCCGTTCAGCTTCGCGGCGGCGCCGATGCGCACAATCCAGAGAGAGCGGAACTGCCGCTTGCGCTGTTTGCGGCCGGAATAGGCGAACTTCAGTCCGCGCTCCACCGACTCTTTCGCGGAACGGTACAGCTTCGATTTTGTGAGGAAATAACCGCTTGCGCGGTCAAGTATCTTTTTGCGTTTTGCGCGGCGTTTGGTTCCGCGTTTTACACGAGGCATGGTGTTCTCCCTTTTATGTTTCGTTTATGGCGGCTGGAGGTAAGGACGATTCGCGCAAGCGATCGATGGCCTCTTCACACGCCAGAAGCAATTGCAGACTTCAGATTCTCGACTGCAGATTGGAAATCCTGATGAGGGCGACTTTCAATCTAAAATCTGCAATCTACAATGCTTGCTCACTGATACGGAATCATCCGCAGAACCTTGGCGAGATCACCGTCACTCACCAAAGCGGACTTTCCCAGTTTCCGTTTGTGCTTCGTATCCTTTGACGTCAGGATGTGTCGCAGTTTCGCGTGACCCCGCTTCACTTTTCCCGTCGCCGTCTTCTTGAAGCGCTTGGCAGCGCCCTTGTGCGTTTTCAATTTCGGCATACAATCCTCAAGTAACAGTCCTACGCATTGCGGCGTTGGCCGCATTTTAAATTCTTCAAGCCTTCCGATATCAGATACTGCCCGGACCAGGCATTTCCCCGATCAAGAGCGTTACGAAGGAAGGAATCTATCTTAACCCTAGGCGCTTACGATGCGGGCTTGGCAACCTGCTCCGGAGGAGGCTGGCTGGGCGCGCTTTGTGCCGCAGCCTTCTGCTTCTCTCGCTCGCGCTCCTTGTCCGTTTTCTTCGGAGCCAGGATCGCGTGCAGGGTATTGCCTTCCTGCCGCGGACGGAATTCCACGATACTGTGTGGCTCGACGTCCTTAATCAACCGTTCCAGGATCTGTCGTCCCAGCCCTGTGCGGGTCATCTCGCGACCGCGGAAGAAAATCGTTGCCTTAACCTTGTCGCCCTCGTCCAGAAAGCGCAAAACATGATTCTTCTTCGTCTCGTAATCGTGGTCATCCACATTGATGCGGAACTTGACCTCTTTTACGGTGATCGTCTTCTGGTGCTTCTTGGCTTCGCGTTCTTTCTTTTCCTGCTGGTAGAGATACTTCCCGTAATCCATGATGCGGCAAACGGGAGGTTGCGCAGTGGGCGAAATCTCAACCAGGTCCAGGTTCTTTTCGCGGGCTTTCTTCACCGCTTCGTAAGGCGGCATGATGCCAAGTTGCTGCCCTTCGTCATCAATCACGCGGATTTCGCGGGCTCGAATACGATCGTTCGTGCGGATAAAACGCTTATCGATACAGTCCTCCGTGCTCTAACCGACTGAGAATAAAGAATTATAGCATGAGGAAACGGAGACATCGTTTCACCGCGATCAACTCAACGGCCGCCACCCATTCACAGAACTCACCAGCTAGGCGACAATAGTAAAAACCCGGCCCACAAGGCCTATAGAGGCAATTTTCCAATGTGTCGAAACATCAAAACTCTATTCAACTTCGATCCGCCAGTCACCAATGACGAGGTTCGGGCCGCCTCGCTTCAGTTCGTTCGGAAGATTACCGGCTTCAACAAGCCATCCAAGGCAAATGAAGCTGCCTTCTTCGCGGCCGTCGAGGACGTCGCCGCAGCCTCGTCTCGCCTCCTTCACTCGATGGAAACCACGTCTCCGCCAAAGAACCGCGAGGAAGAAGCCGCCAAGGCGAAGGCTCGATCGGCTGAGAGATTTGGCGCTCAAAGCGGGGCGTAATTTGTAATCTGACCTCAGGTCGGCTCAGTTCGATGTGAAACTAAGAATTTCTACAGTTTGTAGGGTATCCAACAAAAGATCGCGATCTGGCACTCTATGCGGAAATTCCATGCCCCCCGCTAGGTATTAGGTAATGCTTAAGCGCCGTCTCGACGATCGGATCCGCGAACTCTGTACACAAGTCCGTACTGGCACAACGGATGGCGAAGGTCGGTCCGCGGAAGTCGAAGCCACCCTGCAAGAATTGCTAGACGCGATTCACGAAAAAGTGCAGCGGTTGCGGGCTCTGGCTGCTCAAAAGCTGCTCGCCGGAACCGTCCAGAAAGAGATCCGAGAAGAGCGCAGAGCTGATCACGCTTAGCCGATCGCCGGAATGCTAGCTCTGCCAAGCCCAGAAATCCGTTACAATCCCCCCCGCGTTCCCGCAGGTCCATGTGCAAGCCAGTACGAGAATCGTCGGCATTGTCTACATCCTATTGGCCGCTTTCGCTGTGGTTGCAATCGACCTTAGGATCGTGTTGATCCCGGCGGCAGTTGCGTCCCTTCTTCTTGCAGCGGACGGAATGCTCGTATTTCGCCCCCTTCGTGGCACCTTCTTTCTCCCGTGGCCCGCTGTGAAGGATATGACGCAGGAATTACCCCCGCTTGTGATCGCCGGGGCAGCCTTGTCCTTCCAAGGATATGACCAGGAATTGGTGGCAACGCTGCGCGTTCGACATTTCCTGGAACTGGTCGCCTGCTCACTTCTTGCATCGGTCGCTCTCTACGTGATGACAGCCTCGTCCGTCGCTGCGGCGGATCAAGACAGCTTAAGCATTGGAGGGTTCGAGGCGGAGTTCATTTCCGCTGCAGGACTCGCGGTCCTGCTTTTGAGCTTGCGTTGGTTTATGGAGCGCCGGGCTCTTCGGTACAGCCACTACACCATTGGAACCATTCTCGGCCGGGACCCCGGATTTTTCCGGCGCGGGATCACGTACCAATTTCGAGACAGCAAGGGGGAAAGGCGCGGAGGGCGCGGACCTCTACACCTAGCGGACAGTGCGGTGCTGGTTCTCTACAATCCCAGTGATCCAGACACCAGTTTGGTCTCAGGGAGTCTTCTGTTTCATCGGTTCACGATAGGCTTGATACCCGCACGACACCGCCAAGCAGCATATGGATGACATTCCTTGGGTACAATCGCAAACGAGTTTCACCAGAGACAACCTGACCATGAATGTTCGATCGAAAGCATCCTTCAAAATTGTTAAAGCGACGGTGGTGAGCTGCCTTCTGCTCGCAAGCTTACCGACCGCACTGTGCCAGCAAGCGGCTGACTCTCCTGTGGTCGAGCAAGGCAAGTTCACCCTGCACAAGTTCGAGCAGGCCATCGGCGAGGAGACTTACGAGATCCGCCGCGATGGCGACTCGCTCGCTACCAAAGTCGATTTCAAATTTACCGATCGCGGCTCTCCCGTTCCGCTGAGCGTTACCTTTCGCAGTGCTCAGGATCTCACTCCACAGTCTTTCGAAATAAAAGGTCGGACAGCGCGGCCTATGACGATCGACGAAGCAGTGAGCATCCAGAATGGCAAGGCTCATTTGCGCACGCGCGACAAGCAAAGCGACCTTGCAATGCCCACCGGCCCATTCTTCACGATCGCGGGATATGCGCCCAGCACCATGCAGATGCTGATGGTGCGCTATTGGGCAACGCACGGCTCACCCGTAGTCCTCGCGACTTTGCCTGGGGGGTCAGTAAAGGTCGAGCCTCGCGGTCAGGACACCATCCGTATCGACAACAAAGACGTGAAACTCGATCGCTTCACGGTAGAAGGTCTTATCTGGGGACGCGAGACGCTATGGTTTGACACAAACCGCAATCTGATCGCCGCCGTCAGTACGGACGCGGAGTTCGATCACTTCGAGGCCATCCGCACTGGATATGAGAGCGCGCTTGGCGATTTCGTCGGGCGCTCCGGGTCTGACAACATGGCCGCCCTTGCGGATCTATCGAAAGGCATTCCCGGAAGCCACGAACCAGTACTGGCGATCGAAGGCGCCACGCTCATCGACGGTACCGGCGCCGCGCCTGTTCCAGACGCAACCGTCGTCATCGAAAACGGTCGCATCACGGCTGTCGGTCCGCGCTCCAAAGTTAAAATTCCGTCCAACGCTCATCTGGTCGATGCAAAGGGCAAGACGATTCTTCCTGGTCTCTGGGATATGCATGCCCACTTCGAGCAGGTGGAGTGGGGACCGATCTATCTCGCGGCCGGAGTTACCACTGTTCGCGACTGCGGCAACGAACTCGAATTCATCACTTCGGTTCGGGACGCTATCGCCCAGGGACGCGGCCTTGGACCTCGCCTTCTGATGGCGGGTTTCGTCGACGGAACCGGCACTCTGGCAATTGGAACCTCTCGAGCCGACACGCCGGAGCAAGCGCGGACGTGGGTTCACCGCTACCACGATGCTGGCTTCCAGCAGATGAAAATTTATAGTTCGATGAAGCTCGACCAGATCAAGGTCGTGGCCGACGAGGCCCATCGCCTGGGCATGACCGTTACCGGCCACGTTCCCGAAGGCTTGAACGCCTACCAGGTCATCGAGGCCGGACAGGACCAGATCAACCACATTGGCTACATCGCCGACATCATGCATGCTCCATATCCAGCGGACATGAGCCGGCCCGATCGTCGCAAAGCCACGGCCAACCTCGACCTAACTACTCCCGAAGCGCAAAAAGCCGTCGCCTTCTTGAAGGACCATCACACCGTAGTCGATCCAACGATCGCCTTATCGGAGTTCTTCACTGCCACTACCGCCAAGCCTCCCGCAAGCTTCGAGCCCGGTGTAAACAAAATCGCTCCCGAGCTGGCCGAACAGCTGACAGACGTCGAACCACCTTCCGAGCGTTCCGAGGTGAGTGAGAAGTTGTTAGAAAAAGAAGTCGCCATCGTTGGCATTTTGCACCGAGCTGGAATTCCCATCGTCGCCGGTACGGATCAAACGGTGCCCGGGCACAGTCTCCATCGTGAAATCGAGCTTTACGTGCAAGCAGGATTCACGCCTATGGAGGCAATCCAGTCCGCCACCATCGTTTCCGCCCGTGCCATGGGCCTCGACAAAGAGTTGGGAACCGTGGAAAAAGGAAAGCGCGGAGATCTCATCATTCTGAATGGTGATCCGCTGTCGGACATTCACAATACCCGCAACGTGGAATACGTAGTCACCAACGGCACCATGTACCACACAGCCGAACTCTGGCAAAGCGTAGGCTTCAAACCATAAATGTAGGGGCGGACGCATTTCGTCCGCCCCGCGGAGCAAAGCGAAGCGTGCGCTAGGCGTACGGTGCCAATGGCTCACGACGGAGTTCATCGCGCCGTCATTGCGCGCTTGCGCGCAACCCCGGACGAATGCGTCCGGTGCTACACAGGTTCTCGTTGGCTTTCATCCACTTCACGCAGGCCAGGAGTAAGCACTCGAGTCTCGCATGGGTGCACTTCCGTCTTGTGTAGGGGCGGACGCATTCGTCCGCCCCGCGGAGCAGAGCGACGCGTGGGGTATGCGTAAAGCACCACGGCCTCGCGAAGGGGTTCATCGCGTCGCCGACCTCATTGCGCGCCTTGCGCGCAACCTCGGACGAATGCGTCCGGGGCTACACAGGTTCTCGTTTGGCTTTCATCCACTTCACGCAGGCCAGGAGTAAGCACTCGAGTCTCGCATGGGTGCACTTCCGTCTTGTGTAGGGGCGGACGCATTCGTCCGCCCCGCGGAGCAGAGCGACGCGTGGGGTATGCGTAAAGCACCACGGCCTCACGAAGGGGTTCATCGCGCCGCCGACCTCATTGCGCGCCTTGCGCGCAACCTCGGACGAATCCGTCCGGGGCTACACTCTGTGCTAGTCTGCCTTCTATGGCGACACGTCCTCGACCAAAAAAACAAAAATCCATCCCCCGGAAGGCAGCACCAAAGCCTCTAGCACGTCCCGCTGTCGGCAAACACTTCCTCTCCGATAAGGTCGAGCACTTCACCGAGTCTGTCATTCGTGAGATGACGCGCCAGGCCATGCTCCATAACGCCGTCAATCTTGCTCAGGGATTCCCCGACTTTCCCGCTCCCGCAGATATCAAACAGGCGGCACAACGAGCCGTGGCGGCTGACGTCAATCAATATGCGATCACCTGGGGTGCGAAAAACCTGCGCAACGCAATCGCCCAGAAAATGGGCGCCTGGCACGGGATGACCGTGGATCCGGAAAAAGAAGTTACAGTCTGCTGCGGATCGACGGAAACGATGATTTCGACTCTCCTAGCGGTGTGTAACACGGGCGACGAGGTCGTCATCTTCGAGCCTTTTTATGAAAACTACGGTCCGGACTCTGTACTGAGCGGCGCCAAGCCTAAATTTGTGAAGCTGCGTCCGCCCAAAGACGAAGATGGTGAGTGGACCTTCGACGAGAAGGAACTTCGTCGCGCCTTTGACAAGCACACCAAGGCGATTATCCTGAATACTCCAAACAATCCCACAGGAAAGGTCTTCACGCGTTCCGAATTGGAACTTATTCGCGACCTTTGCGTCGAGTTCGACGTACTAGCGATCACTGACGAGATCTACGAGCACATTCTCTACGACGGGACGAAGCACATCGCCATGGCTTCTCTAGATGGGATGCGGGAACGAACCGTCACGATCAATGGGATGTCAAAAACCTACAGCGTGACCGGATGGCGCGTGGGATGGGCGGTTGCGCCTGAAAAGATCACGAACGCGATCCGCAAGGTACATGATTTCCTGACCGTGGGGGCGCCGGCGCCGCTGCAAGAGGCGGGAGCCGTGGCCCTGAGTCTGCCCGCCGAATATTACAAGAATCTTGCCGAAGGATACCGCGTGCGCCGCGACCATCTCATCCCGGCTCTTAGCCACGCTGGCTTTAAATGCTTTCGCCCTCGCGGAGCCTACTACGTGATGACCGACATCTCGGCGTTTGGTTACAAGGATGATGTCTCGTTCGCCCAGTACCTGGTCCAGGAAATCGGCGTGGCTACCGTTCCGGGTTCGAGTTTCTATCGCGACCCTCGCGACGGAGCCAAACAAGTCCGATTCGCCTTCTGCAAACGTCCCGAAACCCTCGACGCGGCAGCCCAGCGCCTGGCAAAACTCAGCACGCTGATCACCTCGTAACTGCTCCTTTCGTTCGATGCTCTTCACACGGACCGGCGGCGCGAAAAATCTGCCGTAACTCTGGCACCATCCATTGCTTTCTCCACAAAATTCTGGAGTATACTGCGACAAAGTTCCAAATCTTGGTCGGGGAAGTGTACTTATGGCGTCCAACGCTCTCGAGCAGGTGGCACATCAGGTTCCGGCAGACGATTTTCAGGCGCTGGAAGAGAAAGTTTATCGCACCATAGAGATGTACAAAGCGGCGCGCCAGGCGCAGGCTACCGCGGAACGTGATGTACAGCGTCTGAGGCAGCAAAGCGAAGACCGCGAAGAAGAACTCGTCCGGCTGCGCCGCGAGGCTGTTCAGTTGAAGAAAGAGCGTGAGGATATTCGCGGCCGGGTCGAAAAAATGCTGGCCCAGATCGAATCGTTAGCGGAAGCCAGCTAACACTCGCATTTCGCGGGCTGGTCGTGCCGGTCTCAGGGAGATTATCGAATGGCGACAGCGACGAAGGACCAACTCGTACGGGATGCGCAGAACTCGGCCGTCAGGGTCGAGATCTTCGATCAGGCTTATAACCTCCGCGGCTCCGATCCGGATTACATTCTCAAACTTGCCGAGTACGTCGACGCCAAGATGCGCGCCGTCGCTGAAGCCACCAATACCATCGATACCGTCCGTCTCGCCGTGCTCGCGGCCCTTAATATTGCCGACGAATATCACCTCCTCAAGAAAAGGCAGGACAATGGTGCAACCGACTATCAGAAGCGAGCGCATCTATTAGCAGATGCGCTCGATGAATTACTTGTGGAAGAAGAGACTCGTAAAGCCAGTTGACCAGCTTCGAACGGCTCTCCCCGCCGCACTTTGTCTCATTGTGCCGATGCTTATCCCTGGCATCGCGGTTTCTCAGGAAACCACCTTCCGTGCGCAGTCGAACGTAGTCCTCATTCCTGCCTTGGTGAAGGATGCCCAGGGTGGAATCGTCTATGGCCTGGAAGCGAAAGATTTCGTCGTTGCTGATGACAGCGTGGAGCAATCCGCTCGGCTCGACGAAGCACCCGAGGGCCAGCCACTTTCGCTGGTGATCGCCATCCAGAAGGGACGCCGTGCATCCTACGAGTTTGAGCGCATCCACGGCCTCAAAACCATGCTCAATCCGCTGTTCGCTCTCGGCACGGCACGCGCCGCCATCGTCGAGTTCGACAGCCAGGTCGAACTAACCAGGGATTTCACCAAAGATGAAAGCCTTATCGATGCCGATCTCTCCAACATTCAAGCGGGAGACAATGGCGCGACCATTCTTGACGCAATCCAATATTCGGTCGGCCTACTCCGCAAGGAGCCTCAGGACCGCCTGCGCGTACTGCTACTGATCAGCGAGACTCGCGATCACGGTAGCAAGGTCAAAATCGAAGATGCCGTCTCTTCTATCGGTCAGAGCAATTCCATCATCTACACGCTAGCATTCTCTCCCGCGCTTTCTAACATTCTCGATACCGGGCGCGGCACCAACAAAAACGAGATGCACCAGGGCGTAAACTTTCTCGACCTCATGTACCAAACCGCCCAGGCCATGAGAAAGAATGTTCCCAACACCATCGCTTCGATGACGGGCGGCGAATACGAGCTATTCACCACTCGCAAGAATTTTGAAGGCAGGATGAACAGTTTCACCAATCATCTTCACAGTAGATACCTGCTGAGCTTCTATCCGAAGGAGCCACACTCCGGACTTCACCAGATCAGCGTTCGCCTGAAAGATCCGAAGGATTACACCGTGCTCTCGCGCACAAGTTATTTTGCCGAGGCGGCGAAGTAGGGTCGGAAATTCCGCGTACGAAAGTACTCTCCGCTTCTCCGATTGTTTTCAATTTCTTGGAGGTCCATTCCACTCTCCATTTGCAAGCCTCCTGCCAACTTTTTCCCGCCTCCCACTTGCCAACTCCACAGATTTTCCCTAGCATCCAGATCAAAGCCGACCTGCCGAGTTGGTGATGGCGGGTAACCGATATTTGAACCAATGCTGAATGAACGGGGACTCGACTCGAACTAGGATCCGGTGAGCGACGCTGCGCCATGCGCAGATGCCTAAAGGGTCTCGGCGGGTTCCCAACGTCTACCGACGGGTTCATTCTCGGCCCCGTCACACGGCCTAGTGGGTCGGCTTGCTTTTTCTTTTCCTCCCCGTTCCGTTCACCCGTACTCTGCGCAAATGCTCATTCCTGCTAGACTGATCAAGTAGCGAATCTGTTCCTTCGCGCATCCAATTAGCAGTGTTTCCGCAACTCTTCCATTTCGGAAAGTTCTTTCTGCCTACGTATGGATTCCTTGTAGCTCTCGGAGTCCTGATCGGCCTTTGGATCAGCGTCCGCAATGCCGAGCGCCTGGGATACGACGGCGACAAGGCCTGGAATCTAGGGATCTTGGTAGTCTTGGCCGGCATCATCGGTGCGAAAGTTCTGTACGTCATCAACGAATGGGGATACTTTTCCTCGCGACCCAGCGAGATCTTCAGCGTCAACACGCTGCAGGCGGGGGGAGTGTTTTCCGGAGGCTTGTTAGCCGCTTTTGCCGCGGCCGCATGGTATGTCTGGAAGCATCACATGCCTGCACTTGGCACCTGCGATGCATTCGCGCCGGGCCTGGCACTGGGACACGCGATCGGCCGAATCGGCTGCTTCGCCGCCGGATGCTGCTACGGCAAGGAAACACACCACTGGTGGGGCGTCGTCTTTCGCAACCCACTCGCGAATTCAATCACCGGAACGCCGCTTAACGTTCCTCTCGAACCCACACAACTCTTTGAGTCGGCCGTTGAGTTTGCGAACTTCTTCTTCCTGATGTGGATGCTGAAACGCCGGAAATTTGACGGACAGATTTTCGGTGCCTTCCTGTTCATCTATGGCGTGGCCCGCTTCTTCCTCGAGTATTTGCGCGACGACCCGGGCCGTGGCTCTGTTTTCGGCGGCGTTCTGACCGGAACCCAATTGATCGCCGTAGGCCTGGTCATCGGCGGTGGCTTGATCTGGTGGCTGCGCCCCACTTCGAAACACATGCCGGCCCGCTCCGTCGCCGCCACGCGTTGATGCCTTCCCAATTCCTGCTAATGGCTTCGCGGCTGCAGTACCGCGTAATTCGTGACTAGGTATCCGAGAACACCCCCCAAAAAGACATCTGAGGGAAAGTGCGATAGCGTACTCACCCGCGACAAGCTTACCGTGGTGGCGAACCCGTAGGCCAACCATGGTGCCCACTTGTGGTTGCGATACCGTTTCGCAATGACGGTTGCGACAGAAAAGGCTCCCATGGCATGTCCAGACGGGAAGGAACTGCCTTTAAAGGGCGATTTGCCCCCCGCAAAAAACGTGTTGTGAAACGACCCCGTGGGCGCAACATCGATCGGCCGTTGACGACGCGTGATTGCCTTGATGACCAAATCCACGATTGCGGAGTTGGCGTAAGCTTCGCCCGCCAACAACGCCGTGCTCACCTGATATTGATCATGGCGGACATAGCCTGCAGCCATCAACGATGCCGGAACGCCTATGACTGCCGCAGTTGTAACCGACGTGGCGAAGACGTCGTTGATGTCATCCAAATTGCCTTTGTGCGAGCGGAAATACGGCATGGCGTGTGGGTCGGCAACAATGAGTCCAGCCGTTAACCCCGTGACCACAGTCGTGGGTACCCAGTGTTTCCCTTTGGCCAACTGGGCGGGAAACAACCAAATCTGCTTCTGGTCGTGAAGAAAATCCTTGGGCACGGAATGCCAATCCACCTGCCGTTCGGTGGCCGGAGTTCCGCCGTGATGTTCAGAAGCCGCTAGTTGGACGGAATTGTCCTGGAGGTTCGTCTGGCCCCAAAGCCAGGCTTGGTCATTGACGTCGGCCGAAATTGAGCGCTGTGAAAACGCAATCTGACTAGGGGCATCCGGGAGGCTCGAGTTAAGCGATTGCGCCGTTAACCCAGCTGGCGCACAGATGCCCAAGTAACAAACGAAGAGAATGCACCAGGTCTTCCTTGTCATGGTTATCGGCGACGTTGGATGCAACCCCTCCGCGAAAGGAAGCCAGCAACTTTAAAATCCAAAGTGCCTGGCAACTCAGCCCTGTAATATTGTTGCGCAGAAATGTCCGAGACGGCTCCCACCTCCCTTGCGGTCCATGCCGAAGATGCCGGGCAGCGCCTGGACCAATTCATGGTCCACAAGCTGGGCGTCAGCCGCGCTCGCGTCCAGCAACTCATTTCCGAACAGAAAGTTCTGGTCAACGACCACCCTGCCAAGGCCTCTTTGAAACTTCGCGGGAACGAGCAAATTGCCGTACTGAGCCCCACTGAACGTCCTCCCCTGCGTGCCATGCCAGAAGACATTCCTCTCGAAATCGTCTACGAAGATGACGACCTCGCGATCATCAACAAACCCGCAGGAATGATGGTGCACGCCGGAGCCGGAGCCACCGACGATCAGCGGAATCGCGGAACACTCGTCAACGCTCTCCTGCATCACTTTGCCAGCCTGTCTGCCGTCGGCGGCGAAATCCGGCCCGGCATCGTTCATCGCCTCGACAAGGAGACCAGCGGGCTGATTCTCGTCGCCAAGACGGATAACTCCCATCGCAAACTCGCCGACCAATTTGCGCGCCGCGAGGTAAAGAAGAAGTATCTGGCTCTGGTTCACGGCTGGCTCAAGAAAGATTCGGGCACCATCTCAGCCAGCATCAGCCGCGATCGTGTTCGCCGCATACGGATGACCACTCGTCACTCCGGAGGTCGGGAAGCCGTGTCGCACTACAAATCCTTGCGCCGACTGGACACGCCATTCGGAAAATTCACTCTGATCGAGATCAAAATCGATACCGGCCGCACGCATCAGATCCGCGTACACATGTCCTCACTCGGGCATCCCGTCGTTGGTGACACGCTCTATGGCGCCCCTGGCAAGATCAAGCCGATCGGCCTGAAGCAATTCGACACCGGCTCGATCTCGCTTCCGCGAAACTTCCTGCATGCGGCCGAATTGGAGCTCCTGCACCCGCGTACCGGAAAAAAGATGTTGCTCAACAGCGCTCTCCCCGTAGAGTTACAAGCGTTCTTGGCCCACCTGGAAGCAGACTCTGCAACACCAACTTCGCCATAGACGTTTGCGGACCGTTCCCAAGAGGCACACGCGACAGGGACGCTATAATGGAGGCCTGGATGGAGACCTTGCGGATCACACCGATGCTGCGCGCCGGCTTTCTCCTGCTCCCCTTACTGACCTGCATTGCGATGGCACAGTCGGGATCGACTCCTCCCGCGAGCAGTGCTCCACAAACGCAACAACCGTCTCAACCTCCAGCGCCTCCAGCGAACGCGCCTGCTGATGCACAGTCCGGGGATGCCGTCGACCAATCATTCCCCACAATTCGAACCGGAACGAACGAGGTGAACGTAGTCTTCACGGTCACCGACAAACACGGGCGCCGCATCACCGATCTCAAGCAAAACGACTTTCAGGTACTCGATGACAACAAGCCGCCGCAGGAGGTTCGCAGTTTCCACGCTGAAACGAATCTTCCACTGGAAGTCGGCCTGCTGATCGATGCCAGCAACTCTGTTCGCGATCGTTTCAAGTTCGAACAGGAATCCGCCATCGAATTTCTGAATCAGACGATCCATCCGCGCTACGATCAAGCCTTCGTTGTAGGCTTTGATGTCACGCCTGAAGTCACGCAGGATTTTACCGACAATACCGAGAAGTTGGCTCACGGGGTTCATGACCTTCGCCCCGGAGGCGGCACAGCTTTGTATGATGCCGTGTACTTCGCATGCCGCGATAAGTTGCTCAAGACCGGAAAAGGAACGCCGGTCCGCCGAGCCATTATTCTGCTCAGCGACGGAGACGACAACCAGAGCCACGTGACTCGCGAGGAAGCCATCGAAATGGCCCAGCGCGCCGAAGCCATCATCTACACCATCAGCACCAACGTCAGTGGCACCAAGGGTCCAGGTGACAAAGTCCTGGAACGCATCGCCGACGCTACCGGCGGACGCGCCTTCTTCCCCTTCCAGATTCGCGAGGTGGCCGACGCCTTCGCCCAGATTCAGGACGAACTCCGAAGCCAGTACGCGATCTCCTACCGCCCCGCAGATCTCAAACACGACGGCCACTACCGCACGATCGAAATCGTTGCCAACGACAGGAAAAATCTGAAAGTTAGGTCAAGGCGAGGCTGGTATGCCCCAGCCAATTGAAGTTGGTTTCCTTCGTGTAACTTAGTGTCCTTTGTGGTGAGCGTTTTTTGTTCTTGAAAAGTTGAAATGCCAGGATATTCCGGTACACCACTCCCGAAAAAGCTCGGCATAAAAGATGGATTTCACGTGCACTTTGTCGACGTGCCTGCCGACGTTCAGGCTGAATTGAAGTCTTCGCTCTCCCGCTGCACGAGTGATCAGAAGGCCAGTACTCCACTGGAATTCGCGATGTTGTTTACGAAGTCAAAATCCGTTCTCTTGAAGGAGTTCAAGCGCCTCTCCAGGCAATTGGCTCCCGCCGGAATGCTTTGGGTCAGCTGGCCAAAGAAAAGCTCGGGCGTGCCCACCGATCTCGATGAAAACAAGATTCGCGAAATTGGATTGGCAGCCGGACTGGTCGACGTGAAAGTCTGCGCTGTCACCGACATCTGGTCGGGCCTGAAATTTGTCCGCCGTGTGAAAGATCGCTAACCGCCCCTGTAAGATAAGCATCCACAACCTTTCATCAAGGAACCGCCATGGTACGAGTTGGACTCATCGGATTTGGGCTCGCAGGCCAAGCTTTCCATGCGCCTATGATTCGCGGCATTGAGGGAATGGAACTCGCATGTGTCCTTGAACGCCATACTTCGAACGCGCAGCAGAGATATCCAAATGTTCGGATCGCACGCACTCTCGACGAGATGCTCTCCGACAAATCCATCAACCTGTGCGTCGTCGCCACGCCCAACGATTCTCATTTCTCTTACACGAAAGCGTGTCTCGAGGCCGATCGCGACGTCGTTGTCGATAAGCCGATCACGCCAACGATGGCGGAAGCAGAAGAACTTGTTGCTCTTGCGGAGAAGCGCGGACGCTTGATCTCTGTCTACCAGGACCGCCGCTACGACGGGGCCTATCTCACCGTCAAGAAACTGATCAACACGGGCGAGTTAGGAGAGGTCGCCGAGTATGAAGCGCGATTCGATCGCTTCCGCCTCGACGCCAAAGCAGGCGCGTGGCGTGAGAAGGCCGACTTCCCGGCTGCCGGCGTTTTGTGGGACCTCGGGCCGCACTTGATCGACGGCGCTCTCGTTTTATTCGGCGAGCCGGAATCGATCTACGCCGCGGCCCTCCGCCAGCGCAAATCGTCTACGGTAGACGATGCATTCGATGTGATCCTCCAGTACCCTCGGACTCGCGTCAGCCTTCGCGCACGCATTATCGTCTACGCGCCCGGACCGCACTTGCTAGTACACGGTACAAAAGGATCGTTTATAAAGTTCGGCATGGATCCGCAGGAAGAAATTCTTCGCAGCGAGCATTGTCCGGATGGACTCGACTGGGGAAAAAACTGGGGACTAGAAGCCAAGGACCACTGGGGCACGCTCACCCGCGTTGGCGAGCAGCCGCGAAAAGTTGAAACCGAGCGCGGCGACTATCGTGGCTTCTACGTGAACATGCGCGATGCAATCGAAAAGAAAGCACCGCTCGCCGTGCCGCCCGACCAGTTCCTTCGCACCCAGCGCGCCCTCCTACTGGCCCACAAAAGCAGCAAAGAAAAGCGGGAAGTAAGTTGGAGAGAGGAAGTATCGTAGCGCCGGCGTTTCGCCTTAGCAGTCGTCAAGTGCAGCCAGCCGGCGCCAATTTCAACGAGAGTCCGCAGCAAGAAAGTACATCACCAAACCTCGCACCGCTTCCCCTCGGGCCGCACCATCGGCGCATCTGCCTTGCAACTCCACGCCTTCTGAAATTCCGGCAAGTTCGACAGCGGCCCGATCACCCGGTACTTCGCAATCGGATGCGGATCCGTCTGCACCATCAACCGCTGCGCTTCCGGACGAATCTCGTCTCCGCGGAACTGTCCCCATGCGATGAAGAACTGCTGCTCGGGAGTGAATCCGTCAACATCCGCCGGCCGCGCCTTCCCTTCCAACGATTTTTGATAGGCCAGATATGCGATCTTGGCGCCGCCAAGGTCTCCAATGCTTTCGCCTAGCACCAGCTTCCCATTGTGATGGATATCTTTTTCGATGAAGTAATGATCGAACTGATCGGCAACGCATGCGCCTCGAGACTGAAAATCTTTCAGATCAGATTCTATCCACCAGTTGCGCAATCGACCCAGAAAATCGAACTGTGCGCCCTGATCGTCGAAGCCGTGGGAAATCTCGTGCCCAATCACTACTCCAATTGCACCGTAGTTCACAGCGTCCACCGCATTCAGGTCAAACGCTGGGGGCTGCAGAATTCCCGCCGGAAATTCAATGGAATTCATCAGCGGGTTATATTCCGCATCCGAGGTTGGCGGAGTCATTCCCCACCGCTGGCGATCGACAGCCTTGCCAATCGTGTTGCGATCGTCTTCTTCCACAAACTTGCGGCCCGCGATCATGTCTTCGAAAAATGCATCGCGTCGGATCTCCACGTGGCTGTAGTCCTTCCATTTGTCCGGATACCCGATCTTCTGCTGGAAGGTCGCGACCTTGGCCATCGCCTTCTCTTTCGTATCGTCGCTCATCCACGGACGGCTCAGGATGTCGTCACGCATCGCCGCCAGAAGATTCCGCACCATCTCCTGCATCCGGGCCTTTGCCTCTGGGGGGAAATACTTTTCGACATACTTCTTGCCAAGCGCCTCGCCCAACAGGCGGTCTTCCGACTCCGCACAACGCTTCCAGCGCGGCTTCATTTCCTTAGCGCCCGCTAGGTACTTGCCGTTGAATGCGAACTTTTCCTCCACGAACGGCGCGGAGAGCGCGTCGGCAACCGAATCCAGCAGCTGCCACTTCAAGTAGACTTTCCAGTCTGCCAGCGAAGTCTGTTGCATCTGACGGTCGACTTCCTGCATGAATTTCGGCTGATCGACGTTCATATCGACATCGGTCGGAATCTGTTTGTGCTTGAAATAACTTGTCCAATCCACGTGCGGTGCCATCGCCTGTAGTTGCGCGAAGGTCGTATTGTGATCTGTTGCCGCTGGGTCCCGCAGCGTCACATTATCCAGCGTCGCTTCCGCCAATTTCTTTTCGATCTCCATGATCGTCTGTGCGCCGGCTTCAGATGACTTCTGATCCCAACCGGCGAGTTTCAGCATCGCGGTCACATGGACCACAAACTTTTCTCGTGCTTCCTTAAATCGATCTTCGGGCTTGAGGTAGTAATCGCGATCGGGCAGTGATAGCCCGCTCGCGCTGAAATCGGCCAGCACCCATGAAGGCTTGTGCGGATCCTGCTGTCCGCTCAACGCGAACGGAACATTCACAAGGATGTCATGCATTTCCGCCATCATTCCCTGCAGAGACTGGACGTCGCGAGCCGCATCGATCTTCGCGAACCACGGCTTAAGAGGCTCGATTCCACGAGCGTTTACACGCGACTCGTCCATGCAGGCACCGTAGTAGTCGCCGATAATCTGCTCCGTGCTTCCTTTGGAAGCATTTTTCTGCGCGGCAGTCTCCTCCAGAATTTCGTGCAGCTTATCCTTTGACGCCTCGCCCGCCTGCCACCGGCGGCTCCATCGCGTCATCGACGCCGGAATCGGATTGTTCGCTCTCCACGTCCCGTTCGCGAACTCGTAGAAATCGTCACAAGGCGCAGCGTTGCGGTCCAGATCAACGACCTCGATGCTGTGAAGCGCCGACTGAGCCAACATCATCTGCGACAAAGCAAGTGCAATCACGCAGGGCAGAAGAAGACGACAAATAAACATGCGCTCTCCGAAATGAACGAGAAGTTTGGAAGTAAATCTTGCGGCAGCCATTCTAGACCAGCGCCAACTGCCGACGCGCTCAAGGTAAGAAAACACAATTACAAGGAAGGCGCCAAAAGGAAGATGTAGCCCCGGACGCATTCGTCCGGGGTTGCGCGCAAAGCGCGCAATGTAAGGATAGTCAGTGGCCAAAAAAAGCCCGCAGGCCCACCGTCCGAAGGAAATTATCCGCCAGCCTTCAGTTCGGTCAGCACCTGCTTGGCAATCTCTTTCAGCGTCTCAAACACTCCGACGCCCTGGAACGCCACTGCTTCGACGAGCGGCTCGTTCTTCTTGCGCAGTTCGGTCGACAGCAGATCCACTGGAAGGATGTTTGGCAGGTCCCGCTTGTTCAATTGCAGGACGTACGGGATCTTATTGAAGTCGTACCCATGCTCCTTCAGGTTCGACATCAGATTTTCCAGAGCTTCGACGTTGGCATCCATTCGCTGCTCTTGTGAGTCGGCGACGAAAACGATGCCATCCACGCCCCGCAGGATCAGCTTGCGGCTGGCGTCATAAAAAACCTGTCCTGGGACGGTATACAGGTGAATTCGTGTCTTGAAGCCGCGCACCGAACCGAGATCCAGAGGCAGGAAATCGAAGAACAACGTCCGTTCCGTCTCGGTGGCCAGCGAGATCATCTTGCCCTTCTGCTGGTCCGCAGTCTTCTGGTAGATCACCTGCAAATTCGTGGTCTTGCCGCCGAGGCCGGCGCCGTAATACACGATCTTGCAATTGATCTCTCGGGCTGCGAAGTTGATGAAACTCAAGACTTTCCTCGGAAGCAGGCATTCCCCTCGGGGGATGCCGAACGCCAGCGTGTCCTTATTTGGAGGCTCGCGGTCTTTATATCATACGGACAGTACCCCCCGCAGGTTACTCAGGTGACCCCGGGGCACGGGGAATGTTCGACTTGCAGCTTTATCGGGCGGCAGCAGGAATCGAGTAGTATCCCGCCTTCGTATAGATGTCCAGCCCCTTCTTGTCCACAACGACTTCAATCGTTCGGTAAGCCGAACCGCTGGCGATAGCCTTCGGCGTGTAACCCAACGTGTACTGGTTGCGGGCCTCGGAAGTGATGTCCGCGTACGCTTCTTCAATCGAATTCCGCGTGAGCTCCGCGAAAATCTTCCCGCCTCCGGTGGCGTTCGTATATTTCGGCAGGATGTCGGCGTATCCCTGATTAAAGATGTGATGCAGCTTTTCGACCTGCTTGTATCCGGGCAGCGCCCCAGCATCGAGGACAACGGCCTTAATCTGGATTCCATGCGTCTCCAGCAGCCGCAGCACATCTTTATAACTCGCTGTGCTTCCGCGCTCTCGGCCGTCGCTGATCACCAAGATCACCTTCCGGCGCGTTCGGTCTCGCTTGCTCAAATCCAGGGCCGCTCTCAAGATCGCGTCATTTAATACGTGCGCTTCCTTCGGCGGCGTATACACCGGAGGCGGACCCGACGTCCCCACCGGAATTCCATTCACCATCGGTGGTTGCGGACCTAGCGGCCCCCCCAGAATCGGCGGCCCATTCTCATGTCCACGCACCAGTTTCATCGCGTCCAGAGAGGCCGTCAGCCTGTTTGCGTTGCCAGTGAAATCTGTGACCTGGCTGACGGTGCTGCTATAGGTGTACAGCGCCATTTCGTCGTACGGACTAAACGCCCCCACCAGTGACGAGTACGTCTGATGAACCTTCTGGATCGCGACATCCGCCATCCCAAGGTCGATCAGGATCGCCACTGAAAGTTGAAATGGATCGCTGGTGAAATACGACAGCTTCTGCGGCTTACCATTCTCGAGAACTGTGAAATCTTTTGGGAGCAGGCCGTCCACCCGATGCCCCTGCCCGTCCTTCACCATGACTGGAATCTGCACAAAATTCGTAATAACGGAGATTTTGTAAAGATCGTCGGCAGGATTCAGCTGATTCCTGGGACCCTTGCCCTGAGTACCCGCTTCGGGCAGACTGCCCGATGGAACCGTATCCACAGGAGTCATCGGTGGAGGGGTCGGTTTGCTGGTCTCCGGCTGCTCTGGACCGTTGTTGGAACTGGGAAGTGGCTCCGTCGCTCCCGTATTTGACGAACTCGAAGGCGGAATCGCAGGCTTGGGAGGCGGTGGCTGGACCGTTGACGGGGCGTCTGGAATGTCCTGGGATTGCGCACTGGCGGGCTGTCCCGCTTGCGCATTTACCGCGGGAACCGCCAGAACCAGAGCGGCGGCCGAGATTGCTAGCCCGGCGAACAGGAGGTTCAAGCCTTTCTTACCTTCGACTGGTGGCCTCATGGGTCCCTCGCTCCAGAAAAAAAGTACCTCGGCATGCCTTGGGATGCCAATCCACCCCAATTTGGTGCATCTAAACCTGCAGGATTAGACTAACAAACATTGCCCCGAGATTCCCGGATGCCCAAACGCCTGATTTTTCACGTTCAAGTTCTGCCTGCAGTCGCCTTGGCCGTCATCTTGTCTCCGTTTTCCTTTGCGCAACAGACCGCCCCTGAGCAGCCGACGCCCGCTCAGCAACCCGCGAATTCTGACCAGAGGCCAGTCCAGAAATCCGACGACTCTCAGCAGCCGACGGAAACTCTCAAAGTTAACGTCAACGTCGTCCAGCTATTTTTTAACGTCAAGGATAAGCGCGGCGCCCTCATTCCCAACCTCACCAAGAACGATTTTGAAGTCGCCGAGGACGGCAAACCTCAAACCGTCAAGTACTTCGCGGCCGAGTCCAACCTGCCGCTGACCATCGGCATGATGATTGATTCCAGCGGAAGCCAGCGCAACGTGATCGAAATGGAAAAGGAAGTGGGAGGCGCGTTCCTGCGTCAGATCCTGACGGACAAAGACGAAGCGTTCGTAATCAGCTTCGACATCACCGTCGACCTTCTCCAGGACTTCACCCGTGATCCCAAACGGCTTCAGGCCGCGCTGAACAAGGCAAAGGTCAACACCGACTTTAGCAGCGGCGGCATCCCGGGCATGGGCGGTGGACCGGTTCCTCAACGCGGCAACTCCCCCGGAACGCTTCTCTACGACGCGGTGTACCTCTCTTCTCACGACATGTTGTCAAAGGAAGTTGGACGCAAGGCGATGATCCTCCTTACCGACGGACAGGATGAGGGGAGCCGCCTCAAGATTCAGGATGCGATCGAGGCGTCGCAGAAAGCCGACGCCATCGTCTACGTTCTGCTCTGCGCCGACCGCGGATTCTATGGCGGCTTTGGCTACTCCGGGGAATCCGACATGCGCAAGATGACCGAACAAACCGGGGGCCGTGTCATCAACGTTGGAAATAAGTTCGATAAGTTG
Source organism: uncultured Acidobacteriota bacterium (assembly GCA_963801895.1). Classification (GTDB taxonomy): domain Bacteria; phylum Acidobacteriota; class Terriglobia; order Terriglobales; family Acidobacteriaceae; genus Sulfotelmatobacter. The sequence goes on from CAWDGM010000001.1 coordinate 1,646,802, forward strand.
AAGGAAGCCTTCGACCAGATTGCCGCCGAACTGCGCAGCCAGTACAACATCGGCTACACCCCCACCAACAGCAATCGAGACGGCACCTACCGCAAGATTCAAATCAAAACCAAAGACAACAGCCACAAAATTCAGGCCCGCGCCGGATATTACGCGCCAAAAGCAGAGTAGTCATTCCGCGCACGATGCCATCGTGACAGAGAATTACAAGCTAGATCTTGCCCTGTCATTTGAGTTGTCATCCTGAACGCCGGCGAAGCCGGAGTGAGGGATCTTACGTGGCCGAAAGCTTTCGATGCGGTCGATGAGACCTCAAATAGGGCATGCAGCGTGTCGATCTGTTCGACTGCAACGCGTAAGTACTGCTGCGCAGTGCTGCGAAGAGCTCATCGTTCGCAGGAGCCAAAAAGCCTGTCATCCTGAGCGAAGCGAAGGACCTCTGCGCTTTCTTCGCCTCATCTGAGTTGTCATCCTGAACGCCCGGCAAAGCCGGAGTGAGGGATCTTACGTGGCGAAAGCTTTCGATGCGGTCGATGAGACCTCACATAGGGCATGCAGCGTGTCGATTTGTTGGACTGCAACGCGTAAATACTGCTGCGCAGTCCTGCGAAGAGCTCATCGTTCGCAGGAGCCAAAAAGTCTGTCATCCTGAGCGAAGCGAAGGACCTCTGCGCTTTCTTCGCCGCCACGGCATTTACGGGGTTGTGCCAACGGAATCAAGCCGTTAATCGCCCAAACCCTGATAAACTCCCCTGCCAGGAGACTCCGCATGCCACGCTTCTCCCGCCGATCATTCCTGCATTTGTCAGCCGCAGCCTCCGCTGCGACAGCGTTCCGAGTCCTGTCCGAGCCTATGCTCGCGGCCGCCGCTCGCCGCCAACCGCCGCCGCCCGGCGCTGTCATGATCGACTCCAACGAAAACCCGCTCGGGCCCAGCGTGGGAGCACGAAATGCCATGGCGGCCCTCCTTCCTCAGGGCGGACGCTACCTCGATCAGCTCACCGAAGATCTCGTAAAGACTTTTGCTCAAATGGAGGGCTTGAATCCCGACTACATTCACGCCACCGTGGGTTCCACGCCACCGTTGAGCCACAGCGTGCTGGCCTTCACTTCGCCGCAGAAGAGCTACGTGACCGGCGATCCCGGATTCGAACTCGGCATGATGACCGCCGAGCACAGCGGCGCTCGCGTCGTCAAAGTTCCACTGACCAGCAAATATGCGCACGACGTCAAGGCCATGATCTCGTCCGGCGGAGACGCGGGCCTTTTCTACATTTGCAATCCAAACAATCCCACGGGCACGATGACGCCGCACTCCGACATCGAATATCTCGTCGCCAACAAACCCAAAGACTCCGTAGTCCTCGTCGATGAGGCGTACATCCACTTCACAAACGAGCCCTCTTCTCTGGATTTCGTGAAGGCCGGCAAAGACGTGATCGTCCTTCGTACCTTCTCGAAGGCTTTTGGGATGGCAGGGATTCGCTGCGGCTTCGTCGTTGCCCGTCCCGACCTGTTAGAAAGAATCATGGCTCGCGGCGGATGGAATTTCATGCCCATCACCGCCGTCGCAGCCGCGACTGACAGTCTGAAAGATTCAGCTCTCGTTTCGGAGCGGCGCCGCATCAACTCTTCCGTCCGCCAGCAGACTTTCGAGTGGCTCGATCGCAACCACTATTCCTACATTCCTTCCGAATCCAACTGTTTTATGCTCGACACCAAACGTCCAGCCCAACCAATCCGCGACGCTATGGCGAACGAAAAAGTAATGATCGGCCGCATTTGGCCCATCATGCCGACATGGGTCCGCATCACCGTTGGAACACAGGACGAGATGGCCGCCTTCCAACATGCCTGGCAAAAAGTAATGAAATCGTAACTGGGTATAGCGACGGCGTCCCGCCGGCTGCAGCGGCGGCATCTTGCCGCCGCACCTTACTATTCGACAGCTGCCGAAGCCCGGCAAGATTCCCCACGCGAATCAGCCAAAAAAATCGGCCACGCCTGTGACAGCGTGGCCAAGGAGTCCACCCCTTGCCGAACATTCATTACCGCGCCGTTTACTGCGGCGTCAGCAGAAAAGCCCTTTCCTTCCCGTTGTGCGTGCCCATCCCCACAATCTGCCCGGAAGCGTTGATTCCATCCGCTTCCGTCAGCACCCACCCGGATTTCGCAGGAATCATTCCATTCAAATCCTTAATCTTGCCACCGCTGTAGACGAATGCATGGTACGTGTTGCTGAAAGTAGATCGGCCCACCACCACGCCCGAATCATTGATTCCAAATCCCCAGACCGTACTCGTACTGCCGGCAAACGTCCCCAGATCTTTCAATGCACAAGTGGCGCAACTCGTGATGAATGCGTGCGCCATTCCGTTCTTTGTGTATCCGACTCCGGTCACCTGCCCCTTGCTGTTGATGGCGTACCCTTGGCTCCATGCACCGCCCAAAGTCCCCATCTTGGTCATCTTTCCGTTCGTCCATGTAAATCCTAAGAAGTTGCCGCGCGCATCGTACGAGGTCCCGGTAACAACGCCAGCGTTGTTCACACCTTGCGCCACATTCCACCACGACGTACCTTTCGGAGATCCCAGCGTCCCCAGATCAATCATCGTTCCATTGCTGTACAGAAACGGATGATTGCTGCCATCGGGTGTCACCGCCGATCCAACGACCTGCCCGACATCATTGATGCCGTACGCCACTGCCGTTCCGCCGCCGAGATCTCCGATATCAACCATCTTGCTGCCGCTTGTAATGAACGCATGATAGGTTCCCTTTGAATTCTGGGAGTAGCCTGCCACCTGTCCAAATCCGTTGATCGCGTTACCAATGCCTGAAGTGCCGCCCAACGTCCCTAAATTGGTCATCTTGCCTTTGCTGTACAGAAAAGCTTCGCTCGAAATACTGTTCGTCGTTCCGGCCAATCCGGTGACTTCCCCTCCCACGTTCACTGCCACCGCCATGCTGTAACCGTTTGTGTTGAGAACCCCCAAATCTGTAACGCTGTACGAGGATTGAGCGGCGCAAACTGTAGATGCCGCCGTCATGCACACTCCAAATACAAAAGCAGGCAGCCCGGCCAAACGTCTCATAGCAGCCTCCTGTTTGTCTGACTTCAGATTGGCATCAACTTAGAACCGTGCAATTCGATGCCGATTTTTCCATGCGCGTAATGTGCATTTGTCAATACTTTGTTAAAAGCCGCGTGGGACGCTCATTCAACCAGCTGAATTTGGATATGCCAGCCTCGGCTCGAGTAATCGCGTCACCTATCCGGACGCGCACCATGCTTCTAACCTTCACTTACTCTCTCGGGGAGGATCGCCTCACCGCCTCTAGTACAATCAACCCGTGAGCGACGCCGTCCGCATCGCAATTCTGGGCGACTTCAATACCGGATTCCGCTCCCATCACGCCACCACCGAAGCGCTCCAGCACGCGGCTCGCAAGCTTGATATGAAGGTGGAAAGCGAATGGATTCCCACTCCATCGCTGGCGGCCGCTGACGGAGAAAAGAAGCTCGAAACCTTCGATGGGATCTGGGCCTCGCCCGGCAGCCCCTACAAGAGTTTCGACGGTATGCTGAAAGGGATCGAGTTCGCGCGCCGCCGCGACTGGCCCTTTCTCGGCACTTGCGGCGGCTTCCAGTACGCCTTCATCGAGTTTGCCCGCAATGTCCTCAACGTGAAAGATGCGGACAGCGCCGAGAATAATTCCGGCTCAAAAAACATCATCATTTATCCCGTCGCCTGCGCTGTCCCTGACCGCAAAGGCAATGCCCCCAAACTCTCCGGTGTCGTCCCCGAAATCCGCCTCCGGCCTGGCTCCTACCTGCAATCGTTCTATGGCAAGGACAAGGAGACCGTTACGGAAGAATTCTTCTGCAACTTCGAGGTCAATCCCGACTTTGAATGGACCACAATGGAAGCAGGGTTTCCTGTTGTCGCCCGCGGCCCCCAAGGCGAGATTCGGGCCATCGAATCTCCCACCCATCGCTTTTTCATAGCGACCCTCTTCCAGCCACAGCTGTCATCAACGGAAAAGAATCCTCACCCGCTGGTCCTAGCCTTCGTCCAGGCAGCGGCCGACTGGGGAAAAAAGAAACTGGACGACAGCGTCCTCGAATAAGCCATTCACACGAAGTCGGTAGCGCCAGAGTCAATCACAAATCAATCACAAAATAAAGGTGCCCCACCCTTACGTCGCGCAGTTTGCGACGTAGGGTGGGGATTTTGACATTCGACAAATCAATCCAAATTCTCGCGCCTCAGCATTACGAAAGTCGCGCATTACTCCACTGTTACCGTCCCCGCACCATCCGCATCTGGAGCGCTCCAGCCCTCGTCGCTAAACTCCTTCCCACGGTCGCCCTCCCCAAGCAGCGCCCGCGAGGAGCCCTTCGTCTCCATGCACACGCCGCAACTGATGAATTCGTTCCGAATCCCGTTCACCACTCTGGTCAGTTACATCCCAGTGATCGCGACCGTGGTCACGACTTTTTTCAGCGTGATTCTCGCGCGTGCTACCCTGCGCTACGTCGAGGCAACCGATAAGGGCCTCGCACTCGCCCGCGAAGAATTTGAGCGCGAATGGACTCCCGACCTCCACGTCAAATTGGAGCGCGTGTCCCCCACTGAGGCTCGCATCATCGTCACGAACCTCGCGAAGACGTCCGTTCTGCTCCAGCTTCTGCAATTGCGCAAGCTTACTCACGCCGTTCCCTTCGAACGTTTTCGCGTAAACGACCCCTTAGTCGGCGGCATGACGTGGTCGCAGGAGATGGGTAAGAGCATTCTCTCGTGCACCGGGTACGAGTTCGAAGGTCCGATCGCAGCGGCGATGACCTTCTACGCCGCCGGGCGCATGTACCGCACAGATTGGTTCCGTGCGCAGGTTGTAGTTCGCGAAGGCCGTCTCGTAAGTCTCGAACCCAGCAACATGCCAACGCGGCGCGTCCGCCAGGTCGAGCGTAAGGGTCAGCCTGAACGCCGTCGAGAATTTGTTCAGGACGTCGCCGCCAGCGGTAGCCCCGAAACAAATCAGGAGAAGCCCGAAGAAAAATCCTTCGCCGCCCATTCCGGGTAACTGTTACGACGGATCGCGAGGCGGTTAAAGCTTCCGTCGAAAACGGTCGATGGACGCAACAGGAGGTAGCATATGATCCCTCCAGTCAGCAGGGTGAACCATCTGCAGGACCACGAGGTCTCGCACCAACCTGCGCGCCCTCAACAGCCGCAACAGCAGACTCCGAAAAGCGGAGCGCTTTCACGAGATCAGGTCACGCTTAAGAGCGCGGGCGAACTCGACCACGACCCTGATCAGGACTAGTTCGACCAGTTGATGCAAAGCCCGGACTTCACTCCGGGTACCCCCACTTCCGGACGGTGTTTCCGGAAGTGGGGGATATCATCCCGCAACCTCGCTTGGATCCACGCGTTCCATGCGATTTCCTTCCGTCCCGATCTTCCAAGCAACTTTCACACTTCGCCCCCGATAACTTTTTCAAAGCAATCAACTCGATTGCGAACGATCTGAATCGCGACGCGCAAAATTTCTTCAGCGTTCGCAGCATAGGGTTTGTACTCACATGAGAGTCGATACCACGGGATCATCAGCAAGCGGATGGGCGAATCAAAACACTGACGCCTCGTCTACCACGGTATCTAGCGCCGAAACCACGCTGGCGGAGGTGGCTGCGAGGCTAGGCGTCAGCGCCGAGGCTTTGCAAAATGCAAATCCACAAGTCAATCCCAATGCACTGACCGCTGGTTTGGAGCTTCGACTGCCCCAACCAGGTGCTGAAAACCCTCAAGGCAACGCTGCAACTCAGGGATCGCCCGCGGATGCTTCCCTCTCATCAACTCCCAAACGAATGGAGAGCGATCTCAACACTCTGCAGATGCGAGCGATGCTCGACACTGCAGGTGCGGCACCCGCCTCGGCGGGCAATACGTCCGGAAGCGGAGGAATCAGTCAGGAATATCCGGTCGCGCAGTTTTCCGGCGAAGGTTATACGGCGGACGAGAAAAAAGATATCACCGCCAAGCTCAACACTCTCTACCAGACGCCGCAATTCCAGGCCCTCAGTCAGAAGGAACGCCAATCGGTGCTCTTGGGTCTCGCCGGCAATCCGCCGCTTACTCAGGAAAAAATCTCGAACACTCGCGATCTGCTCGGTTCGATGAAAGATCTTTCTCCTGCCTCTCGCGAGGCAGCGATCAACGGACTTCGAAACGCCCATTGCGATCCCGCTTACGCCCGAAGCCTTAAGAAACTGATGGACGATCCGCAGTTCAAAAGCCTGCCTGAGCCGGTGAAGACCGCTGTGCTCAGCCAGGCCGGCAACTACCCCGACCCGCGCACCGTCGGCAACCTCGAACGCATGGTGAAGAAGGACTGGTTCCAGCAGCAGAGTCTTCCTGACATGCAGCGCTCTCTCAAGACGATTGCGCGCTTCTCGCACAATCCCAATGGCGATCGTGCGGTCATCGACAACACGCTCGATCGGTTTCTTGCGCCGGGTTCCGACTTCAAACTCGAATGGAAGGACCTCAAGGGCCCCGGCACGTTGTACGGCGAGGCCGACGACAAAACGCTGACGTTGAACAAGAACCTAATCAGCGCGGGCAACGACAAGATGCCCGAGAACTATCGCACCAGCCATCTCTCGCTCAACACCGTGGCACACGAGGTCAACCATCTCGTAAACCACGATGAGGTCGCGGACACATTCAAATACTTCAATGCGGAGTATCGCGCATGGGTCGTGGGATTCAAGGCCGAACACGGGCGCATGCCAACCAACGAGGAAGCGATGGGACGCGTTCGCGATCAGTTCAATCCCAAGCTCGCCTATGGACCGAGCACCGCCGGCGCTTTGGCGAATCCCGCGGAAGCTCGAAAGCTGTTTGATTTCGTAAAAAGCATCACCGGCATGGATGTCAACGCCTACAACGTTCGCGACGTCGTCAACAACTCGGATCCCGAGAGGGACTGGAAGACCAGCAACGTCTCGGATGCGCCCACAGGAGTAGGGAACAATGACAATCACTAGTTACTCGGTATCGTTGCTTCTTTTATGCGCTGTCGTTGGGATGACCAAGAGCGCGCGAGCCTCGGAGGAATTCAAAGTGGACGACAAAGTTCGGCGAAAAATCGCGGAAGCCGCCGCAGAAGAAAACTCCTGGAAGGTCGACGACGTCCGCATCGACGAGGAAGAAGAGTTGCGCCGCCCTTCGTGCTCGTTCTACGTCGCGCGCCACAAGGTTCGCCCTCTCTCCTACGTGCGAACCTTCGCGCTCCTTCCCGACGATACCGTCGTCGGCATCGGGGATGGCAAGGTCGTCGCGAAAGTACTCGACACCTGCTCGGCAAATGCTCCGGCCGGATGGTGGGCAGAAATCGTCACCCGTTTCCACAATGACCTCGGAGGCGGAGTGGTGCTGCACGACGAGAAAACCCTGACGGACGTCACGCGTCAGCTCGTCAAAGCGGAAAAGACTTTCACGCCACCCACGTTGGACAAGGCGTCGCACTCTGTCAGTTATCTGCTCTTTGACCACGAGACGCGGGTCGTCAATCGTATCGACGCAACGCGCAACGCTTCGGGCGCGATCGAAGTCAAACAAACAGAAGTGCTTAAGACGACCTAAAAAAATCGACTTCGCCCGGGAGGGGGACCCGGGTGGGCCCCACTTCTGGCCGCAGAGGCTGGAAGTGGGGATTTTCATTCTGCCTTGAATTCCGTCAGGATCAAGAACGCTCATTCCGCGCCTTGCTGAAGGGTGACGAGCAGCTCTTTGGGCTAAACGTGGAAGAGCGGCGCTTCAGCGCCGCGTCCAATCCCCCAAAAAATCCTGGGCTTTAGCCCGACTAGTATTTCCATATGATTGCGCCACGAAATTAAACCACGAATAATCCCACCCTCTTAGCACTGAAGGTTTTTTCTGCTTGAAAAGCAGCGGGTGGCCTGGGGGTTCCCGCTACAAGTCACTGTCGACAACTAACTAGAGGGTGGGGACTGTGAAGAGTCTAAGAACACTTTTGTGTCTGCTGGCCGTTATGCCTGCGTCTTTGAATGTGGCGGCTCAACAAATCACTGGCAGCATCCGCGGAACGGTCAATGATCCGAGCGGCGCCTTCGTCGAATCTGCCTCAGTCACCGCCAAGCAAACCGAAACCGGACTGACCCGCACCACTACCACTGATCGCGGCGGCGCCTATGTTTTGTTAGAGCTTCCCGTCGGCCACTACGAGGTGATCACTGAAGCCAAGGGGTTTCAGAAATACATTCAGCAGGGGATCACCCTCAATGTCAACGAGACTGCCAGCATCGCGATCCACCTTGCGATAGGATCGGAAACCCAGCAAGTCGAAGTGAATGCCGACGCTCAATTGATCCAGGGAACGGTAAGTACTCTCGGCAAAGTCGTCCTTGAACGTGAGATTCTGGATCTTCCCCTCGATGGCCGGAACTTCAGCCAGTTGGGCACGCTGCAGCCGGGTGTCGTGCCTCTCACACCCGGACTGAAACAAGCTGGGTCGTCGCTCCGTGAAGGTCAGTCGTACGCGGTCAATGGACAACGTCCCGAATCCAACAATTTCCTCATTGACGGCGCGAACAACTTCAATGGCGTTGACGGCGGATTCGTCCTTAAGCCACCGGTCGACGCGATCACCGAATTCAGAATCCTCACTCATAACTCCACCGCCGAATTTGGCAATAGCCTCGGCTCTACCACCAACGTCATCACCAAATCTGGCACCAACGGATTTCATGGTGCAGTGTGGGAGTTCCTGCGCAATGATGCGTTCGACGCCACGAACTATTTTGCCAGCACAACCGAGCCATTAAAACAGAATCAATTCGGCGCCACCATCGGCGGACCAATCCGCAAAGATAAAACCTTCTTCTTCGCGTTCTATGAAGGCTTCCGCAACCGCCAGGGTGAAACCGCCGGATCCACCGTGCCTTCCGTAAAACAACGGAATGGCGATTTTTCGGAGCTCTGTCCGGAGGGATTCACCGCCGGCCTCTGCAACAATCCTGGGCATCAGCTCTACCTCGAGGTCACGAATCCGCTCACGCCATTTCCCGACAACCAGCTGCCTCCCCCATTCATCAGCACGTTTGCTCAAGGCCTATTGCCGCTCTTTCCCTTGCCCAACACCGGACTCAATACCTTCACTTCGACCGAGACCAAGCAGGACAACTCGAATGAGGCCGGGATGCGCATCGATCACTACCTCACGGATCGGGACAATTTGAACTTTCGCTACATGATTAGCGACGGCACTCGCTTCGATCCTCTCTCCCCGGCCGGAGCAAGCGTTCCGGGATTTCCCATCGGAGAGAATCATCGGGCACAGAGTTTTGTGGCCCAGGAAACACACTCATTCTCTCCATCTTTGATTGGCGTCGCGCGCTTCTCATTCCTGCGCAACAAATTCCTTTTCGGCGAGCGCACCAACCATACTTCTCCGGCTGATCTCGGCTTCGCCTACCAGCCAAGCCTCGATGTCGCCATCGGACCTCCGTTCATCCAGGTCAACGGATACACCACAGTCGGCGATCCGATCACCGGACCGCGCAATACCTACGAGAATGCCTATGACTACACCGGTTCATTGAGCTGGCTGCACGGCCGCCACGATCTGAAATTCGGAGGTGGCTTCGAGCACCTGCATGTCAATGCGTTGCAGGGCATCGCCACCAACGGTTTCTTCGTTGTCGTCCCCTTTCCCTTGACGGACGCATTCGCTAGCTTCCTGATCGGGCAGCCGGTTTTCTTTCTCCAGGGCCGCGGTGACTTTTCTCGCGGGATCAATGGCAAAGCCCTCAACGGGTATGTGCAGGACACGTACAAAGCTACGTCGAGGCTGACTTTCAACCTTGGACTGCGCTACGACTTGCCATTCCCCTACACTGAGATTCACAATCGCCAGACTCTTTGGATTCCGGGACGTCAATCCACCGTCATTCCAAATGCGCCTCCGGGACTGCTCTATCCCGGCGATCGCGGAGTTCCCGCCGGACTGATCCAGACACAGAAAAACGCGTTTGCTCCGCGCGTGGGTTTAGCTTGGGATCCAACCGGCAGCGCGAAGTGGTTGGTGACCTCCGCGTACGGAATTTTCTACGAGCCCTACTACACCGGACAGGGCGGGCCCCTGCAATCGCCGATCAGCGCGCCGCCATATTTGCAGACAGAGCAGATCAGCCTTGGCCCCACGCAGCCTCTCAATTTTGCCGACCCGTACAACGGCAATCCACCTGCCCCCGGAACGTTCGCCACTCCTCTGACGAACCTGACGTTGGCATCGAATCTGCGTTTACCCTACACGCAGGATTGGGACCTGAACGTCCAACGATCCTTCGGTCAAAATTTGCTGCTTGAGGTTGGTTACATCGGGACCAAGGGGACGAGGCTGCCACGTTTCATCGAAGGAAATCCCGCAGTCTACATTCCGGGCGTCGACAGCAGCGGCAACCCCATCTCAACCACCGACAATGCAGATCAGCGCCGCCTTTATTCCGGATGCACACTGGCTGATCCGCCCAGTTCTTGCCAATTCTCTTCCACCGGCTTGATCTCGGGCATCGCAAGTTCTTCTTACAACGCGATGGAAGCCAGCCTGCGAAAGCGCTTCAGCCACGGACTTTCCTTCCTAGCGTCCTACACATACTCGAAAGCCATCGACGACGTCTCGTCGTTCAACATCTCCGGTTCCGGATCGATCCAGGTGGCTGGCGAAAACGATCTGGCGCAGAATCCGTTCAACCTTGCCGCCGAACGCGGACCGTCACTGTTCGATGCGCGCCACCGCCTGGTGTTCAGCTACCAGTGGAGCCTTCCCTTCTGGCAGCATCAGGAGGGCTGGTATCAGCACGTACTCGGAGGGTGGCAACTCAACGGCATCCTGACAGCCATGAGCGGAACTCCATTCACCGTCTTCGATTCCAACGACGTGTCGCAGCAAGGTGGAGCGCCTGAAATCACTGGATTCTCGGCGAACCGTCCGAACCTGGTCGCAGGACAAAGTCCGAACTCCGGACCACGCACTGTCGGAGCGTGGCTCAATGCGAATGCTTTCGCGCGAATCACGCCGGATCCGAACTCCCCTGTGCAACAATTCGGCTCGGAAGGACGCAACGTTGCGTTAGGACCGCGCTACACAAACTGGGACTTCGCCGCGTCGAAGAATTTCCGCCTGACCGAATCCAAAGACCTGCAGTTCCGGGCGGAGCTTTTCAATATTCTCAATCACACAAACTTCCATCTCCCCAACAGCGACATCAGCTCGCCAACCTTCAATCAAATTCTGGCCGCCGAACCCCCAAGGCTAGTCCAGTTCGCACTCAAGTTCCTCTTCTAAGAAACCGGTTGGAGTACGGCGGGTGCCCCATCCTTCTCGCGCTTTTGCGAGAGGATGGGGATTTTGACGTCAATAATGGATCCGTGATTTGAAGAGGTAAAGAAGGGCACCTACGCGATGTTCGTAGGATAGGAATAGAGAGCCATCAACAACCGTTCATGACGCTCTAGCGGCGTTACCGCTTAATTGGTTCTGTACGTTCGCACGCAGCCACTCCAGTCGATAGCTTCTTCAGCGAATCTATGTGGAGTAGCTTTGTTGCACTTAGCGTACCTTGTACCTCGAGGTAGTCACCTATGTTGTCGCGAGCAACTCCTTGATTTTGGATCGTGAGAACGCGCTTTAACTCAGGATCAATCAGTACAATTTTCCGGCCCTTTGCGACGCAATCTTTCGCGCATCTGGGATTGGGCCCGTGAAAGCTCCAGAACTCGCACGTCCTCGGGCACATTGCTCATCTGACAGCCAGCCTTTAATGATTTTGCTCCCCGTCCGAGCTGTTTGGTCAGCCGCGGAAGCATGGGCAAGTAGCGCGAAGAGGATTGAGAACGCCAGGGGCCTCATGTTCCACCTCCATTTATTGAGCCACCGTACCACGCCAGCTCTTCGTTTGTGAACACTTCAATGAAGAACGCTCTTCGAGCATCGCTATTGTAACTAAGCAATATGCTCATAGACCCGTCGATGACTTCGACGCCGATCTATAGCCACCTAACGGCGGTAGGCCACGCACAGTTGAAAACATCATCGGACATAGCGCGTATCGACGTTTTTCTTCATAATCCGAAGTATGGCCCTCGTCGTCTTCCTTCGCGGCGTCAATGTTGGCGGACACCGAACCTTTCGGCCCAGCGTTCTCGCACGGGAACTAAGCGAATACGACGTCGTTAACGTAGGCGCGGCCGGAACCTTCATTGTCCGCAAGCCACAGTCAAAAGCAAAATTCCGGGCGGCTCTTCTTCCCAGGTTGCCATTCGAAGCGCACGTGATGCTGTGCGGCGGGCGCGACCTTTTGCGTCTGCAAACGGTGCATCCGTTTGGAACTCAGCCCTCTCCGCCGGATGTTGTTCGTTTCGTGAGCATTCTCTCGAAGCCGGGCGCCCTCCGCGCATCGCTGCCCATTTCGTTTCCCTCTCATGGACAGTGGTTGGTTCGGGTGTTAGCGTCCGAAGGCCAGTTCGTGTTTGGCACGTATCGGCGCCACATGAAGACCATCGGCTACCTCGGCCAGATCGACAAACTCTACGGCGCGCCCGCCACAACACGGAACTGGAACACCATCGCTGCCATCCTGCGAATCTTGAAGGGCCACAGCAATCCGCGGTAATCGGCAAACGGCGCGCTCGCGCGCGAGCTCGACTGAAATCGCAACGTTTCGCCGACTGACTTGCTGCGCCCGTGTGGGGTGAGATTTGGCGCTCAACCCCGAACCGAGCCTCAACGTTGCGTGCTAAGCTGGTCGCCCGAGAGGTACCCTTTGCCCAGTGCTGCCCGCATTGCAAAGATTGCTCTGATGACTGCTGCCATTGGTACGGCGGTGGTTGGACTTCTTCTTGGTGCAGCTTCTCTCGGTATTTGGATGGAAGGCGCTAACCTACACCCCACGCCTCGCATAAACGCCTCAACAGTCGCCATGGGCTTAGTGCCGGTTCCCGCACTCGCGTGGATTCTCTACCTGTGGACGCGCACACGCCCCCGTCGCTTCCTCGATGTGGCCATTCGAGTCCTGGTTTCTTGTGTACTTGCAATGGGAGCTCTGTATTGCATATTCGCCTCCATGTTTGATGTATTCTTCGTCGGCTAGTAAACGAAGTTGTGTGAATCGGGAGTTACGCCAACCATGCCGCAGGTTGCCGGATCGGACATACTAGCTTGAACCTCCATCAACCGCGCGCGTATTTCCGCAAAAAGCGAGTGTAGACTACGCTCCGAGGTGATATGTGAGATCAACAGCAGTTCAGCGTTTGGTTACGGGGATCGCGGTAATTGTGGTCGGCCTGTCCAGTGCGTTGTCACAAACAAATCAATCTAGCGCAGTTCCAAACCCCGGTACCAACGCTAAGCCACTTCTGTTGGAAAAGAATGAAGGCGAGTTGCGGACTCGCCGCGTTCACACCGACTCCAGTGTCCCCGCGTCCCCCCAATTCGTGTTGAAGGTCAGTCCGAAGAACAACGGTTCTCAGCATCTTGTAGCGGGTTCGGAAGTTCTTGCCCCGGGTGCGGCCATACCGAAACACAGACATCTATCTCAGGATGAAATCCTGCTGATTCAGAGCGGCCAGGCTCACGTTTGGCTTGGGGACGACGAGCGCGTTCTCCATGCGGGGGCGCTTGTGTTTATTCCAGCTAATACTTGGATAAGTGCGAAGAACATTGGCGCTGAGCCGATTAGCCTGACTTTCATTTTCTCGGCGCCCGGATTTGAAGACACGATGCGGTGCAATTCGGTGCCTGCCGGTGAAACGCCCACCCAGATCACACCAGAACAGCAAAAAGATTGTGCGCACTTGGGGCATGCGGAAAATGCAGCGATGCAGGGAAAACCTCAGAAATGAATAGCAGGGCGAACGTCCACCTGTGCGATCGTTTATTGGGTGATGGCGAGTTACGTCAACGAATAAAATGCCTCTGAGTCCGAGTCCGATTCCGACCCGGGTGCGGCCTGGATAGCAATACGGTGAATGTCAAACTGGCATGCTTGACTCACCCCGCTTGGGACTGTATCTTCCGCCCGTGAACCTCGCGGTCTTTGCCTTGTTCTCCACTTTGGCGTTCGCTCAGTCTGTGGGCCAAACCACGCCTCCCTCACTGGTCTGCCCACTCTCTGAAGCGCAAACTCAAAAATCGGTGGACGCTTTCTCCAAGATCGCCTCCTTCATGACCCATGAGAAGAGATGCTTCAATTGCCACGGTGGCGTCAATCCGTATATTGAGCACACGGGATCGGATCCCGAGGACCCGAACGCTCCTCCGTCGGAGACCGAACATGGTGGCGGCAAAATGTTCCGGGAACACGCGAAATCTGCGGATGGCACTCCCATAGTCGACACCGGGTGTAACGGCTGCCATAGCCATATGGCCCTCAAGACCGGAGGCGGAGAGTCGAACTGGATGATTGCTCCGGGGTTTCTTTCCTTCATAGGCAAAGATTCTGCAACGCTGTGTGAACAGGTAAGAAGCACGAGCCGTGACGCTAACGACTTCATGGGTCATCTCCAGGACGACAATGGCGGCAACAATTTCGGCGGTACGGCTTTCAATGGCGATCGCGGTCTCGATCGCGAAATGTATTCCGAAAGCGACGTCCCAACTGAGAAGCCCCACATTTCACACACGGAATTGCTCAGACTCGGCCAGGACTGGGTCGACGCCCTAGGCAGCGAGTTCAAAGGAGACAAGTCGTGCGGATGTCGGCCAGCCCATTACGCTATTCGGTTATCCATCTTGAACGAGACCAACTTTGGCGCGGTTCACCGTACCAGCGTCATGCGGCCAGTAGAGGTTCCTATTGTGTTCGACGACAATGGCGCGTTCAGTGGCGATGGCGCGGCTAATTTTCAAGCCGCTGGCATTGCGGCGCCGTGTAGTGGCCAATCCACCAGCAACCTGACGTTCCACGTGTCCGGCCGCGCCGTGGAGAGATCCGAAGAACACTCCATGCATTTTCAATTGGAAAATTCATCGCCGACTGTCAGCCACGGTGTCATTCAGTGCCCGGTAATTGGAGGAGTGAGCACTCAGAATACGACTGAGAGAAAAACGGTCTTGCCTTTCAATTTCAAGGGCGAAGTCGGAGAGACATTCGACTACCACATGCCGGCAATCCCCGGTCACTCTTCAACCATGCACGTGGAGATTGTGAAAAACAAATGACCCTCAGCGTTCGCATTCGTTGCCACGAAATTCGCGAAACATCCCGATGGCAGCGAACAACGTAAGAGGCAAATGAGTGTAGTCGCGATTTAACGCCAATCTGCCCAGAGCCGCTGCGCTACATTGTCATCCCCTCGGGAAAAAACCGTGAAACGAAGACGAGAAGAAACGGTTATCCGCGGAGAGTGTGGGGGGTTCTGCGCTCGTTCACGCAACTCCTGCCGCGGCTGCCTCTCGTTTTGCTGGCAGAAGCACTAATAGGACGACTCCGATCACAAGGAATACGATCACATCAGTAAAGTTCCGGTGGACGCTGTGAATCCACGCTTCTACGGTTTGAATAGCCATCACCGCGCCATGGGAGATGTGCCACCAAGCCGCTAGAGCAATCATCGAGCGATGCTCAGATGGTCTCCTTGCGGCCATGAGTAAAAAGACCCCGACTGGAATAAAGAAGCTCAGAAACATCGGATGGACCTCGCTCTTCCGCTCCAAAAGCCAGCTGGAATGCCGCAGATCCACATATAGAAAATAAATTTGGGCCTGATTCAACAGCCCCACGATCACCAGGACGATCTGTGTTAGGCGTTCTCTTTTCAAATGGACCTCATTGTTTGATCGATCAGTTACGACATGCGGTCAGTCTCCCCTGACCAAGTCCACGCCTTCCAGATGATGACCGAGGTGCACACCGTCTCGATCGTCCCGAAGAAAATGTACGATGGAAACATCTGCTCGTGCCAGGCACCGGTGGCCAGAGGGAAAACGAATTGCATTGAAACGACGGCTAAAGTCTCAATGCCACCGGCAGCGATATTCGCCAGCCGGTTCGCCCTTATGGGAAGCAGTCGCGACGCCAGGATCATGGCGATGGGTATTTCCATCAAGACCGCGGACCCCAGCAGAGCCCACTGTGGGAGATGCGGGGCTGGATCTTGCGAGCCAACAATAAAGAACAGGGCAAGCACGTCCGCATACAGATAGTTCAATAACGCGAAGATCCACAATAGAGACAACCGCTCCCGTGTGTCATGCATGTCGACCTCCTATGGAAGAGCAATGCAGAATCTGAGTTGCGCTCCTGCGCTCTGTACTGTGCATTCGAGCACTTTGGGAATACGGGCGAGAACATCAAAAGGATGCAGGTTACGAGGGATTCTCCGAAAATTCCTGTAATTGAGATTGGCAACACCAATCTAGCAATTGCATCTCTTGCGTCTTTTTTGGGCACTCATCCGTATTACGAGTATGGTGAGGGCGACCGCACTATCGCTGGAGGGGCCTGTGGCAGTGGATGCGGACGTAGTCCGGCTTCGCCGTGGCGACCTTAACGCTCTCTCAGAACTGGTTACCCGGTACCAGAATCGGCTGTATCGATACCTGCTGCGCCTCGTGCGGCAGCACGCCGAGGCGGAAGACCTGTTTCAGCAAACGTGGTTGAGAGTGGTCGAAAAGATTCGTTCCTTTGATGCAAGCCGCAATTTTGACGCCTGGCTGTTCGCGCTGGCGCGCAACCTGGCGATCGATCATTTGCGCCGGATTCGTCCTGAGAGCCTCGACGAGCCGCTCGCCAACAGCGGACATAGCGAAAATGTGGCGGACCGCATTTCAAGTAAAGACCACACTCCGCTTGATCACGCGCTCGCGGCCGAGCGCCGAACGGAGATCAGCGAAGCGATGGCGGGGCTGCCGATGATCTATCGCGAAGTCCTCACACTGCGATTTGAGGAAGAGATGAAGATTGAGGAAATCGCACAGGTTACAGCGGTTCCTTTATCAACGGCGAAGGCGCGGCTGCGCCGTTCGCTGGAACAATTGCGTCATGCGCTCGAAGCGCGGCATCCCGGAGGTACATGGCAATGAGCGAGCACGACAAGATTCGAGAACTGTTGGCACTGGCCGCAGCCGACGCTCTGACGAGCGCGCAAGAAAAGCAGGTTGCGGAGCATGTGCGGTCTTGCATCGCCTGCTCGAACGAATTGGGGGCTTGGCGGCCGATTGCGAACGAACTCCGCCGATTGCCGACCCCGCAGCCTTCTTCATGGCTGGTGCAGGCCACGCTGGCGCGCGCTGAGGCGAAGCTCACGGAACAGGCCGAGCACGATTGGAGCCGCCGCGTAATGATTTTTGTCGTGGCTTTTGCGTGGCTGCTGACGATTGCGAGCTGGGTGGTTTTCCACGTTGTGAGCGGACGTTTTGGCAGCTTGCTCGGGCCGCTGTTCAGCCATGCGTGGGTCGGTTTTGCCGCGTTCACCACCCTAGAGTGGCTCGCGGGAGGGGTGGCCGCAGTCATGCTGGCAGTCCGGCAACGCGGCGAAAGGAGGCTGGTATGAGCCGCTTCACAAAGGAATTGCGCGTGATCCCGGAAGCAGCGTGGATCTTTGCATGGTTCGCCTATGCGTGCCTCACCGTGTGGTTGTTCTTCTTCGTTGCACCAAAGGATCCGGAGATGGCCAAATTGCCGCGCTGGGGACAAGCGCTGCTGGTTTACGGATTTTTCCTGCTCATGGTGGCTTGGGTTGCGCTGGTCGGATACATCTACGGGGATGCGAAGCGGCGGCAGATGCGGTACGTAATGTGGACGCTACTGGCGATCTTCGTTCCCCATGCGATCGGGACAATCTTGTACTTCATTCTCCGCGACCCTCTGCCGAAGCCGTGCCTCGGCTGCGGGCATGTCGAAAAGGCAACATTCCCATTCTGTCCGCGCTGCGGCACTTTGCTGCAGCCAACGTGCTCGAAGTGCGATAAGCCCGTTCAGCGCACTTGGGCGAATTGCGCGTATTGCGGACAGCAACTGCCCGAGCCGGCGACGCGAGCTACGCAAAATCCCTCTGTGGCGACGTGACACGGTGGGCCTTCGGGGCGATTAGCGGTCCGAGATTGATGGGTTTCGCTTCCTCCGTTTGTTCGACGCTGGTGGATTGATACTTGACGTAAGCAGGCGTTGTCGCAAGCTTGCGCCGTTTCTTCGCCGGGCGAGGGAACTTTGAGGCCTGTGCCGATATTTCGACAACCATCAATCGAGTTTTCGCCAGGTAAACAGGGTGATGAGCCATGCCGCCACAGCCCAAACTCCCGGTAGTGCGGATAGGACCCCCGCGAGAATCAGACCCGACTTGTACAGCCGCGTCCGTGGGCGCCCGTTGTACAAAACCGTATTCACAACCCATCCAAGGTGTAGCAAACGTTCAGCATTGCAACACCAGCTGACCTATAAGGGCTATCGGGACTCCCAACGGTATGCGGACCAGCCTTAGTAGATGCTCCATACGCCCGGTGTGACCACCTCCAGTAGATGACCATCGGGGTCGCGGAAATAAAGCGCCTCACCACCGTATTCCCAAGTCTTCCGCAACTCAATCGTAATTCCCTGTTCTGACAGCCATGCTTCCCAGGCAGACAGTTCCGAACGCGCAATGCCGAAGGCGACATGGATTGCGCCACTCGCGTCCGTGTCCACGGTGGCTCCTCTCTTGAACAGCAGCAATACACTGCGGTCACCGGCACGCAACGCACACAGTCGCGTCTCGTCGGTGATACCTTCCTTCTGATCGGCATCGATCGGCTCAAAGCCAAAGACGCGCCGATAGAATTCGACCGATTGTCTCGGGTGCTCGACGTAGAGAGACGTTTCAAGGATTCCGTTCACTTGCGGTCGGCGCGAAGTAGCTTCTGACATCGTGGTCCTCCGTAGCTCTGAGATCGCTCAGATTCGACAGTGTTCTGATGCTCGAGGGACCATTTGGACGCTACCTGCGCGACCCGGCGCTTCAGTCCAGGTGCATGAGCGTACATAGATGTCCTCATTCAACACATCAAAGGGCAAGGGCATAGTGAAAGAGGAAAGTGAAAGAGCAAAAGTGGAAGTGCACAGTGGAAGAGCGGCGCTTCAGCGCCGCGTCACAGCGAAGAATTCCAACGGGCTTTAGCCCCGGTGGCACTCGCCGTTTCAGCCCCCGCCGCAACGCGCCCCCAAGGGACGCACGCAAACGACGTAACTTCATCCGCAATATTTGCGCTCCGCCTTGTTTCCACAGACGCAAGCTCAATCCGTGTGACATCCGCCCTTACCTTCCACAGTTTCAACATCCGATCATCGTCGCAGCCGTAAGGCGGAGCCGATCTATGTCACTCAATCTATAAGTCTTTGTTTTGCAAGATTTTGCGTGCAAGCCTAAATAAATCAATATTTTGCAAGGAAAAATCAGATTAAAGTCTCACAAGTTATTTGAAATGAATATTTTGGCTCGATGATCCGAAAAATCGAAGATCGATATCAATGAGGATCGTGCGGAGGCAAAGCCTCCGCGATCCCGTTCAAAGTGTCTGCTCCAGCTCGCGGATGTAGTCGACGACCGACTCGCTCCAGCCGTCGATGTGCGTCCACCTGCCGTAGCCGACGCCGTTCTTGTAGCTGGCCACATTGATCACGTATCCCTTGCCTCGCGGCGAAGGAACTCGGTCGTGCGCCTGCTCGTCGGTGATGACGATCAGGCGGTCGTAGCCTTGACTGCGGTTGAGCTCGTCCACGGCGTGTCCGAGCTGCGTTGCGTTGTGACGCTGTGAAGCATCGATCGCATCGCGTAAAGCAAATCCGCGACGTGAAGGCACTTCAATCAGCGAGTCGGAGAAGCTGAAGACCGCAACCTTCTCGCCGATCTCGCACAGCAACACCGCGAGTCCGTAGGCCGCGTCTGTGCGCTGCATCTCGGAGCGCTGCGAAAGCGGGGCGGTCATCGAGCCGGAAACGTCGACCAGCACGATGGTCTTTCCACGCAGCTTCTCTCGTTCGGCCACGCAATTGAGCATTGCCCGCTCGAGCGCCTCTTCCCATTGCGGCGCGTAACGCGCCGCGGCGAGGAAGCGAAACGGCAGCACACGCGCCGTGTTCATGGCTCCAAGCGCCGCAAGCACCAGCGACTCGTCGACTCCCGCCTCTCGCATGCTGCGCAAGTTGCGGAGCAACGCAAGCGCGCCAAGCTTCTGCTCGCGCAGCAGACGCTCCCACGCCATTCGCTTGTCGGCGCCCGACGAAAGTGCAACCTCCCAGGTGTCGGGAGCAGTCAGCTCGCCGGCAATCAGGCGCTTCCACACTTCGGCCTGCGCCTCGTCACGCGGCTTGGCGTGCGCGAGGAACAAAACGTCGCGCAGCTTGATGGCCCCGTCACGATCGTACTTTGCAAGCGCGTAGGCATCGAACTTGGGGAAGGCCGCAGCCAGTCCCTTCTTTACCTGAGCGGAGAGAGGTACGCGTCCGTCCTTCCAGTAGATGGCCACGAACTCCGAGAGCTCGTCGGCACGCTGGATCACCCGCGTGAGCGTCTCGGCCACTTGAGCCCGATGCGTCGCATGACGCGCCATCTCGCGAACGAGAAGAAGCGGAGTGTGACGCAGCTTCATCTTTTCGCGCGCTTCGATGGCGAGCGCAGCCACCTTCTCGGCAGCAACCTTGGGAACAAGTTCGGCGATGCGCCCGGCGATCTCGACTCCGTCTTCGTAGAACTGAGACTCCCACAGCAGACACGCGAGCACGGAGCGCCGGAGTTGCATCTCCGCCGAGAGGTTGCTCGCTGGCGCGCCTTCGTGCGTGCGCCGCAAATTGAGTAGATTCAGTCTCGCCATTCGTGCCCTCCTTCTTGCTTTCATTCAGTAACTACAATCTTCGATCACGATGCCGCAATTGTGACTGAACTCGAATTCCTTTTTCGACACACAGCAGCTTTAACATTTTGGTTCTCGTGCTCTCGCAGTGCGTGCAACTTGCTATCATGCCTTTACAGTCGATTTTTTTGAGGTTGCAAATTGCAACCTCAAGTTGGTCGGGCCCTATGAATAAAGCTGCCATCGTTCTTGCCAAGAAAGTCGGTTCGAAGATCCTGGTGGTGCGCGGTCAGAAAGTCGTACTTGATTCTGATTTGGCCGAGCTCTACGGAGTGACCGTCAAGCGTTTGAACCAGCAGATCACTCGCAACTCGCAACGATTTCCCGCAGATTTTCTGTTCACGCTCACCCGCGCGGAATACAAAAACTTGAGGTCACAAAATGCAACCTCAAGTGAGTCCCACGGGGGTCGCCGCTATTTGCCGCATGTCTTTACCGAACATGGGGCAATCATGGCCGCTAGCGTATTGAACTCGAAGCGCGCTATCGAAATGAGCATCTTCGTGGTGCGCGCCTTCGTGCAAATGCGCGAAGCAGTCCTGGCAAATCAACGCGTCGCAGCGAAGTTGGCGGAACTCGAGAGCCGCATCGACAACCATGACGGCGAGATCCGGGATCTTGTCGACGCAATTCGCGAGCTCATCACTCCGCTGCCGGCGAACAACCGCCGCATCGGATTCGCAGCCCCAGCAAGTTCTACCAAGCCTCAAGGCAAAACCCTGAGAGTGAAACAGGCGTAGCGACAAACCTACTGCCTCTGAGCAAAAATCTCGCCGGGAAAACTCACGACGACGGTATTGTTTCCGATGCTCTTCCCTTAGGCCACACGGCTTACGCCATGGCGGGATTCGAACCCGCAACCTGCGGAGTGAGAAGTAACCCTCGTCTTTCACCACCGGCGATGCTGGCAAAGTTTATTCTGAAGCGACAATTTCAGCATCGTCTACCTTCTCAGTTTCGTTGTTAGCTTCGCCCTTAGTAAATCCGGCTTGCCGATTCACATCCTTCGTTCGAATGATCCACGCGATCTCTTCCATGTCTTTGCGGCTTGGAATTCGTTTGTCGCCGTAGTCGGTGCACTGGCTGACCTTGAACGGAACCAGCCGCGCTGGACTCAGAAACGCACACAAGATTGCCTCTTCGCTCTCCGCGAAGCCACGTTGAATGTGCGCCCAGTAACACGAGTTGCAAAGCGACTCGCTTACCTGCGGCTTCCCATTTCGAATGATGAGCGTCATACGTTTTCTTTCTAACCGGATTCCAGTCCGGGGCAACAATGTTTCAGACAATCAGCCGGGGAACGTGCGAGAAGAGATTCAACTCGAGGCCGATCTCTACGGCAACCCTGAGCTTCGGGGCGACGCCCCCAGATCCTTACGGATCCCGGCATTCCCGCAGATCAGCGCCTCGGCAGGGATTCGCGTCCCTGCTCCCGTCGTGGGTTTCCTTAGCGAAGTAACCCTTCTCTTTCACCACCGGCCGAACTTTTTCTACTTCCTATGTGAGCGACAGAAACCACCGCCGGCAGCGCGGACACGAAGGTCCGCGCCACACGGGTTGCATGGCAGCCAGGGAACTGGAATCACGGTTGGGGGCTCGAACCCCGGCCTTGATTAGAAGGCACGCCGCGAAGTTGCCGTGAACTTCACCACTGACTGAATCTCGAAGGAAAGCCGAGACTTAGTTTGCGCAATGATTACGGAGCGAAACAGATCCGCAGATCAGAACGTTGTTTTTGTTTTTGTTAGCTTGCGTTAAAGAGCGCTGAGGATTAGTTAGCGCAATCGAATGACGCCCTAAAACTGACTGGGCTTGTAAGCTGCCATGTCAGCCCGCTAAGCGATTTGTGCATGTTTATCGACAAATTTAGGCGTCCTTTCGGTTGAGGATGTTTGAAGATGCCATAACTTTTAAAATAGTGCAAGAGTGAAAATGCGAATCGCTGTAACAAATTTGTAACTCGTGAGATTCACTTTGTAAGTAGCTCAAAAGCGGGATAGCTCGAAGCGACCTCGGCAAACGCTTGCGAAGGCGATCCTGCCGAAATGGTGAAGTAGCGCTGGACTTCACCTTTGAAGTTATCGAGATAGGCCTTCAGCACAGGAAGTTTTTCACCATCCGACAATTGGCGCAGACGAAGGAGTTGACGGTTACTGCCCTTCTTCAAGGTAATTTCTCCGGCGGCTTCGGCGTTGCGCACCCACTGCGTTCGGCCACGCGGAGCAACCAGGTACCGCTTGCCGTCAAGTTCCAGCAGATCCACAGGAGTTCGAAAGAGCTTGCCGGATTTCCGGCCGCGAACTTCGAGCAGATAAATGTGCGCCGGGCCGATGCCCATGCCGATGAGAAATCCGAAAGTGCGGTTGAAGAATTTCTCGAGTGCAGTGGGCTCTCGAAATACTGGAAGCGTCGAACTCATGGCGCTTATATGGATGGGTGGTTGCGGACGGCGATGCAGAAAATTTGTGAGTAATTCAAGTGTTTTGACAGGTCGCCACGCTGCCAGTGGTTGCATGGGTCCTTCGCTTCGCTCACGATGACAGTAGGTAAATTATGCCGATTTGACGAAGCGGAGCGACGCGGAATTCATGCAGTAGCGGAGATAGGTGGGTTTCGGTCCGTCGTCGAACACATGTCCTAGATGAGCGTCGCATTCAGTACACGAAACGCCCGTGCGCTCCATTCCAATACTCGTGTCGCGAATCTCGGTGACGTTCTCCTTTGCGATTGGCTGCCAGAAACTGGGCCATCCGGTGCCTGACTCGAATTTCGTTTCTGAACTGAACAATGCATTGTCGCAGCAGATGCAACGGTACAGGCCTTTGTCGTGAAGGTTCCAATACTTTCCACTGAAAGCCACCTCCGTATCGGCGTTGCGAGTGATGTCGTAGGCGTTGCCGGACAACTGAGCCCGCCATTGTCCCGGAGTCTTGATCACTTTAGAAACTGACGCCTGCTTCAGACGTTCACCTGATTCGGAGAAGAGAACGATGGTGACATTCCCGGGCTCGCCCTGATGGACGGCTGCCGCTTCGAGCCTGGCAGGCCGTTTCCATTGCCACAACGCCAGTCCTGCTAGCGTAGCCAGGGAGGTCGTAATGAACACTCGTCTCTGGATGTTAGGAGGGGCGGGACTTTGTTCGACTTGCGCATTTTCGCGATTGGCGTTGGGCACTCTTATATTAAACATGGAAAGGTTTTCTTTTGGCCCTTTCAGGGCTCGCCTTCAACTACGCACCTTACCCATGGCTTTCGCCATGGGCTGCGCTCTGTCGCCGCTTCGCGACTTATAAGCCATCTCGTTCTTCGCAGGGTTGACTTCTTCGCACTCTTAGTCGACGTGACGTTCCACGGAAGCTGCATCGGTCGTCGCTTCGCTCAGGTGACATTCGGAATACCGGACAACCGTTCGCGTCACCGGCATGTGCGTCGATCACCTTCCTGTGTAGATGTCTGGAAACTCCTGTTTCAGGTTCGCCACCTTCGGCGCGTCGTTGAACATGATGTAGGGCTGGTTCGGATGCAGAGTGGCGTAGTTCTGATGATAGGCCTCTGCAGGATAGAAACCTTGCAGTGGCACGATCTGGGTCACGATGCGGTGTGAAAACACTTTTGCCTGTTCGAGTTGAGCGATGTAGGCTTCGGCGATTCGCTTTTGTTCCTCGCCTTTGTAGAAGATAGCGGAGCGATACTGCGTTCCTTGGTCTGGTCCTTGGCGATTGAGTTGCGTCGGATCGTGAGCCACGGAAAAGAAGACGCGCAACAATTCCCCGTAGGTAATTTGCGAGGGGTCGTAGACAATCTCCACCGACTCGGCGTGGCCAGTTTCGCCGGTGCTGACGGTCTCGTATTGGGCATCCTTGGCAGAACCCCCAGCGTAGCCCGAAGTGGCGCTGACCACACCCTTCACGTGTTGAAACACAGCCTGAACTCCCCAGAAACATCCGCCAGAGATCACAGCTGTCTCGCGGCCTGAGGATGAAGCGCGTGCCGCATCAACGTTTGGAGCCGGCACCGGCGCATTCGGATTCGCTTTGGCATTGCAAGCGGCCGCACCGAGAAGCGATCCCAATAGAATCATGGCGAGACGAGTAGAAAGCATTTCTGTTTCCTCTTCTTAAAGTACGGATGCTGAGTTCTGCCAGATTGGAGTGCGGGATCGGAAAAAAGTTTCACAGCGGGGCGACCCGGTGTCGTGGCAACGATACAACCGCTTTCATGGTCTTAATCTAACAATGCTCCCACTTTCGCACTTGCTTTTTCGCCTTATGTTCGCCAATAATGGCGCATGGCCATCACACGCAGGCAGCGCGAAGTGTATGACTTCATTTCCAGATTCGTCACCGAGCACGGATATTCTCCGTCGTTCGAAGAAATCGGTCAGGGGCTCGAATTGAACTCTCTGGCGACGGTTCACAAACACATTTCGAACCTGGAAAAGAAGGGTTTGCTGACGCGTGACTACAACCGCAGCCGTTCGATCGACTTGCTGCCTCCAAAGGGAAAGCTCAAGCAGTCGATGAATGTGAACACAGGAGTGGTACTTCCTCTGATGGGACGAATTGCGGCCGGCCAACCCATCGAGGCAGTGGAGAATCCCGAGACGATTTCGTTGGCGGATTTTGTGCGCTCGAAAGAAGTATTTGTGCTCGAGGTCCGTGGCGACTCGATGCAGGACGAGGCGATTCTTGATGGAGATTACGTTCTGGTCGAGAAAGCACGCACCGCTCATAACGGAGACATTGTCGTGGCCCTGGTCGACTCCACCGACGCAACTTTGAAACGCTTTTACCGCGAAGGCGACAACGTTCGCCTGCAGCCATCGAACGCGGCGATGAAGCCGATCGTCGTGCCGGCTGCTGCAGTTGATGTGCAGGGGCGGGTGATTGGAGTGCTTAGGAAGTATTAGGGGCTTCGGGCTTCGGGCTTCGGGCTTCGGGCTTCGGGCTTCGGGCTTCGGGCTCGGCTTCGGGCGTTAGCTGGCGATTTTCTATCTATCCTTTTCTGCATTGGCCTTCTTCTATCTTCCGCGTAATTCTTGCCGCTGTATTTCTCGTCGATAAATCGACGTTTCGACGGGTGGCGCCACCTCAACAAAATAAGCAGGTCTTACTCCGCGTTCTGCGTGGCCGAGACGGCCACGCGACAGCCGGCGAGACGCGGCGCCACATCTGTGACGTCGACTTGCTTTCATTTCCATCGGCCTTTACAACTGTTGTGCAATTTCGAGGTTGTGAAGATCATGTCCCCTTCAGACAAGCCCACACGCAGGGAATTTATTGTTACAACATCCTCCGCAGCAGTGGGCATTACTGTGCCACTATCTAAAATCGGCGCTGCTCCTGATCCAAGTCAGGGCCATCCAGATTCTGGTGGGGTTTCGTTTTCTAGGGAGAACCTATTCGAGAGCGGACCACAACGCACGTTTCACGGTGATCGTCTTACGCAGATTGCGTTGCCGATCGGGGGAATCGGTGCGGGCTGCGTCTGCTTCAATGGCTATGGCGGCCTTCAAGATTTTTCCATCGGAAATCGCCCGGCAACAACCGCGCAGCCAGAAGGATTCGCGGCATCCAAGGCTGCGTTCGCTGTGCTCCATATCAAGGGAAAGTCCCCGGTGACTAGGCTGGTAGAAGGCCCCTTCCCTGCTCTCAAGATTTACGACCAAGGCCTGCAGGGCGAAGGATACCGGCGCGGTGGGTTCGAAGGGTTCCCACGATTCGAGAGTTGCACTTTCACCGGCGAATATCCATTCGGACATGTGAAGCTGACCGACTCCGCTATTCCGCTCGCCGTCACAGTCACGGCGTGGAATCCGTTTATTCCGCTGGATGACAAGAACTCCAGTTTGCCGGTGGCTCTTCTGGAATACGCGCTGCGCAACACGTCGACCAGAACGGTCGATTACCAATTTTCTTATCATCTTTCTCATCTTGCTCCCGGTTGCGGCAGCGACGATGCGAACGGCCGCAACAAGGTGATTCCGGATCAAGGTGTTCTTTTCTACAACATCGAGAAAGAGAATGCCGAAGGATTTGGCAGCGCCTGCTTGATGGCATTGGAAGTGAAGCCGCGCATCAAAGGCATGTGGTTGCGCAGTCCGGGATGGGAGTTCGATTCGCTTTCCGCGTTATGGCGCGAGCTTTCGTCTGGAGCGTTCACAACGAATGAAGGGTCGAACGATGTCGATACCAAAGGCAGGAATGGCGGATCCGTCCTGCTCGAGGGCAGTCTCGCGCCGGGCGAGACGCGGACTCATCCGATTCTGATTGCTTGGCACTTCCCAAATTGCTACCTGCAGGTGGGCGGAAAGGAATCCGAAGTCCCAGGAACGGCAGGATGCCGCACATTGGCGGAAGGCGCTCCCCCGCCATGGAGGCCGTACTACGCTGGAATGTGGCATGACGCTCACAGCGTTGCGACCTACGTAGCGGAGCACTACCCGTCATTACGAAATCGAACGACTGCTTTCAAAGACGCGCTCTTCGCATCTACCCTACCTCCGTATGTTCTCGACGCGGTGTCGGCCAATCTTGGCATCATGAAATCTCCAACGGTTTTGCGGTTGGAGAACGGCGACATTTGGGGATGGGAGGGCTGCTTTACCGACGCGGGATGTTGTCACGGATCGTGTACTCACGTGTGGAACTATGCACAGGCGTTCCCACATCTCTATCCGAATCTGGAGCGATCGTTGCGGGACCTTGAACTGAACCGATCGATGGACGAGCGAGGGCACGTCACTTTCCGGTCGGCGCTGCCGGAAGGCCCGGTGAAACACGACTTCCACGCCGCTTCGGATGGGCAGTTGGGCGGCATCATGAAAGTGTTTCGCGATTGGCAGATATCCGGGGATTCGGAGTGGCTGAAGAAGATGTATCCCTTGGCGAAGAAGAGCCTGGATTATTGCATTCGCACCTGGGATCCGGATGCTCGGGGAGGACTTTTCGAACCGCATCACAACACGTATGACATCGAGTTCTGGGGACCGGATGGAATGTGCACCAGCATCTATTTGGGCGCCCTGTCCGCATTTGGTGAGATGGCAGAAGCCATCGGCCAGGCGGAAGACGCGAAGCATTACAGAGATCTAGCGCAACGCTGTGCGCAATTCATGGATCAGCACCTATTCAACCGAGAGTACTACGAGCAGAAAGTTCAGTACGACGGTTTGCGCGATCATTCCTTCGCCGATATGGTCGCCAAGGTCGACGATCAAAGCAGCGAGATGCAGAGACTGTTGAAGCACGAAGGACCCAAATATCAGTATGGCAGCGGATGCCTGTCTGACGGAGTGATCGGGATCTGGATGGCTCGAACTTACGGTATCGATGTTCCGATTTCGCGCGAGCATGTGCGCAGGGCGCTGCGATCGATTTTCGACAACAATTTCAAGACTGATCTCGCCGAGCATGCGAATGCGCAGCGTCCCGGCTACGCGATGGGACACGAACCCGGCTTGCTGTTGTGCACGTGGCCCAAGGGTGGAAGGCCGACGTTGCCATTCGTTTATTCCGATGAAGTGTGGACGGGCATTGAGTATCAGGTCGCAGCACATTTGATTTCCGAAGGCCTGGTAGCGCAGGGGCTCACAATCGTCAAGGCAATGCGGAGCCGATATGACGGACGCGTGCGCAATCCGTGGAACGAATACGAATGCGGGAACTACTACGCTCGCGCGATGGCGAGCTATGCGCTGCTGGGTGCGCTCTCAGGCTTCCGTTATTCAGCGGTCGGCAAGACGTTATGGATCGGGCCGCAGATCGAAGTTCGGCCGTTCAGGACGTTCTTCTGTGCGGCGTCCGGGTTCGGCACCATCGAACTGGATCGCACTTCGCTACGAGTGCATGTGATCGAGGGTGAGTTGGCGCTGGAAAAAGTTGTACTGGGTAGAGATGGCGCGACCAAGACGCTGGATTGGAAGACTGTAGTTCAAGCGGATTCTTCAGCTACGAAGACGATCGGATAGGCAGCTCTTTGGAAAACAAAAACGCCCGGCGTTAATCCGGGCGTTTCGCGAAACGCGAGAAAAGTTATCCGATGTGCTTGTTCAGGGCCTGGGCGATGGCATCTTTGGGCTTGTAGCCAACTAGTTGTTCAACAACCTGTCCGCCCTTGAAAACCAGCAGTGTGGGGATGCCGGTGACTTTGTAGCGCATGGGAGTAGCGCTGTTAGAGTCGACATCCATCTTGCCGATTTTGATTTTGCCCTGATACTCAGTCGCCAGTTCTTCCACGATTGGGGCGATCGCGCGGCAAGGGCCGCACCAAGTTGCCCAAAAGTCCACTAGAACGGGCTTATCCGATTTCAGAACATCCTGGTCGAAGTTTGCATCCGTCACTTCGACGATTCCATTGCCTGCCATTTGCTTTCTCCTCGTTGTAAACGTCGCGCTTTCGGCGGACGCTCCATCGAATCTGGCGCTGCCGGGGTTGGCGATCTGTATGAGTGCTTCCCGTTAGGGGGTCGAACCGATTATCTTAGCACTCCCATTCGATGCAATTGGAGGCATGAAAGTCGCATTGCGATTTATAGGGACAAGACGGGGAAAATGGCGCTTTTGGCCGGTGGAGCTAGTTCCCTCCGGGATGTCCGGCTGAGGGGGAGCCGTTATTTTGTATCTGCGACTTGGCTGGGCCGGACAGGGTCTTGATGTAGGTAACTAGTTGCCAGCGCTGTGGTTCGGGAAGTTTGGACCATACGGGCATGCCGCGGCGGACGACTCCGTTTGTGAGGACCCAGAAGAGTGTTCCGGCGGTCGCCTGCTGCACCTCAGGGGCGAGTAGGCTCGGTCCTTTCTTGGAGCCCTTGCCGCCCTCGCCGGTTTCTCCGTGGCACTCGGCGCAGTGACGGTCGTAGAGCTTTTGGCCGGCCAACAGAGCATCGCGATCATGTTCCATCGGATTCGGACGAGCAGTCGCTTTTGCGGGAGCCTTCGCAATCTCGGCGTAGAGGGTATTGTCGCTGCTGACAGGTGACGCCGTTTGAGCTTGGGCGCAAAGTGCGAAAGCCGAAAGAAGTAGTGCGAACAGATGCCGGGGTGCGAATTGGATGGTGCAAGATCGACTGTGCATACGAGAGCGCGCGGTTGACATGTGGAGGAGACTGACTTTAGATGTCGACATCAGTGACCTCCGAACATGCGGGCGACGGCGGAGCCGAAGCCGGAGAATTCATGCGATAGTCCCCAGCGGAGAAGAAACCGGTGGCTGTCGTCATTCAAACCGAATCCAGGCGAGACCCGGATGGTCCAGCTCGACGGAAGGTTCCAGGCGACGACTGGTGCGAGATAGTGCGAAGTGTCGTTCAGGCCGAAGCTGTAGCGGTCCCCGAGGCCGCCATATAGCTCGGCGCCCACGATAAAGTTTTCAGCACAGAAGCTGCAGCGATTCGCGGAGGCTTTGAGGGACAGCGGGCGGCTGGCACCGATGGCATACCCGAACTCCCATGGTTCGTTCGCGAG
Source organism: uncultured Acidobacteriota bacterium (assembly GCA_963801895.1). GTDB lineage: Bacteria > Acidobacteriota > Terriglobia > Terriglobales > Acidobacteriaceae > Sulfotelmatobacter. Next base: position 1,677,182 of record CAWDGM010000001.1, read on the forward strand.
GTTCTTGGTAGCGATGGTGTTCTGCGCGATATTCCAACCTTTAAATGTTTTGGAAAGAATCAGCTTAAATTCCAACTCTTGTTTGTGTCCCTGCCGGGCTTCGGAGTTGGGATCACCGTTTTCGGCTTCGCCATCATGGCCCTCGATTTCTTTGAGAATCTTGTCGGCATCGCTGATGTGCTCGTATTCGACATAGAGCACTGGATTGATGAAGTGTTCGTGCTGCAGTAAGCGGAAGCGATTTTCCCAGCGGAAGCCGGTAAAGATGGTGCTGTCATTAAAGGTCGTCTGCCCGTCGAGATAGACCTCGGTTGTCCACCAGGCGGTGGCGCCGTATTCGAACTCGGTCCAGTAGGCATGGAAGTCGTTGCCGCCACGCTGCGTGCCGAAGGTTGAGAAGTACTCGACCTCAAGGCTGCCCGGCTCCTCAAGATAGTGATCGTAGGTGACGATGTAAGGACTCTCTTGGGCATGCGCCGTGGGAACGGCGTAGACGCATGCAAAAAACATGGCGCAGAGGGCAAGGGTAAGAACGACGCTGCAGCGTAGTTTGCCCGCGACGTTCCCATGAGCGGAATGGTTAGGATCTAACTCGGCAGATACAGGCATAAAAAATGGGTGACGAATGTCTCCTTTTGCAATGAATGCGTTTCTTCATTGACGCAACTTTTGCGGCGGGACACGTTGCTACTTCTTGTCCAACCGACCCACGGTTGTCGTCGTACCACTTGAATACAACTAGAAAACATGGTCTAATCTTCCCGAACTACAAATGCGACTGAGTCGCAAATTGCTGCGACTACGACCCGTAACTTAAGTGCAGCAGGTGCGTGTGTTTTGTTATCGTTGTTGCGACTAGTTGCAACCGGGTCGCAACTGATGGACATTTATCATCTTGCCGGACGGTTAACTCAGACGTCAAGCGCCGGCGCCATTTTTCGTCGCACGGTCGTTGCGACCAGATGCGACAAGCAAGGGGTTTCGCATGCCACTTCCTCAAACTGAAATGCCTGGCCGGCTGCAGGCGCACTTCGCCGAGCGCGGAATCCGCATGACGCTGCAACGACGCGCCATCCTCAGCGTGATGGAGACGGCGAGCAAGCATCTGGACGCGGCACAAATCCTGCGCAAGGCCCAGAAGATCGATCCCAGTGTTGATCGCAGCACTGTGTATCGCACTCTACGACTGCTGAAACGGCAAGGATTGATCGATGAACTCGACCTGATGCACATCAATGGCGAGGGACATTACTACGAGCGCAAACTCGAGCGCGATCACATCCATATGGCGTGCCTCCGATGCGGCAAGATTGCCGAATTCGTGAGCGACAGCTTCGAGCAATTGAAGCAGCAGGTGGAAAAGGATTGCCGCTTTCGTATCTTGGTTTCTCGACTCGAGATCGGCGGATACTGCTCCAATTGCCGCGGTTCGCAGTAGAGTCGTTAACAGGTCTCGACTCGATGGAAATCCGTTTTCTCACTTCCGATGATGCCAATGAATGGTGGCGGCTGCGGCTGGAAGCGTTGCAGGGCGATCCCGAGGCGTTCAGCTCGTCGGCGGAAGAGCATCAATCGCTGAGCCTCGAAGATGTTCGCTCCCGCCTGGGATCGCCGACCGGGGATTCCTTTGTCGTGGGCTCCTTTGACGAGGGGCGCTTGGTCGGGATGGTCGGCTTTTACCGGGAGAAGGGATTGAAGACGAGGCACAAGGGCCGCATTTGGGGAGTGTATGTCACTCCCAGTCACAGGGTGAAAGGTTTGGCGCGGCTCATCATGGATCGGGTTCTCGACCGGGCGCAGAGTATCGACGGTATCGAGCAGATTTTGCTTTCCTATACGACGACGCAGGCAGCCGCCAAGCGGCTCTACGTTTCCCTTGGATTTGAGCCGTTTGGCCGCGAACCGCGCGCACTGAAAGTCTTCGGGAACTTCATCGACGAGGAATATATGGTGTTGCCCACGCGCCGTAGGTGACGTTGCGGTGATTGAGCCTCGCCAAATATAAAAGCGCCCCAGACTCATTGGTCCGGAGACGCTTCCGGCAGCCCTCCCCAGAACTGCCAACGAGACGAGATACTAGAGAGCGCTCAATTGCCTGTAAACGTCACCTTGGTAATCGCGCTGCTACTGTTTCTTCCACGTTTGCCCGCCGTCAGCTGTGACCCAGACCTCAGAAGTAGAGGTGGAGACTTTCCCATGCTGACTATCGGCGAACTCGATCGCGACTACGTCTCCGGTTAGCGAAGAGCCGGAAACGGACGGCACCACACGCGACCAAGATGACCCGGCGTCGAGAGAGTGGAAGAGGAGGCCTCCGGAGGCGCCGGCCCAAACTGCGTTGCCGTTAGCAGCGACCGCACGGAAAGCAGCAGGTACAGCTTCTTTCTTCGCATCAAACTGAGCATCCGACGAGGTATCCTTCGACTTTGCGCGAGCTGCGCTAAAGGCCACTTCGTCGACCCTGCCTCCTGATACGGCAACATCGTGAACACGCACCTCTTGCCAAGTGCTTCCTTGATCGTAAGATCGTTGCAGCGATCCTGCGGAATCGATCGACCAACGCGGGATGGGCAGGATCTTCGAGCCTCGGGCTTCGGCTACAGTCGTCTGCGATCGACCGGGAGCCTTGGGAGCAAGACCGCTCATGGAATCCTGTTCGGCTGGCTTCGCGCGTTTGAGTTCTGCAGTGCCGTAAGCAGAAGTTTGCTGCGAGAGTTCCTCGTTATGAATGACAAGCTGCTGGAGACTCTTGGGCGCATCATTCTTGGCCGATTCTGCTTTATCGGCTTCTGTTTGAACCTGCACCGGGGCGGCCGATGGAGCGGCTTGCGCCGATCTCAGAGCGTCGTCCAACCGCTGCTTCGATAAGGGTGCCGGGGGCGACAAGGGTACTACCTGTGCCTGGAACGAGTTCGCATTCTGTTGAAGCTGGTTCGCAGTCATCTTCGGACCATGTGCCAGCTGACCGAATGCGCGACCTGTGATTGGAAGCTTTTGGTAAGCAGATTCGTTGGCGCGGGGTAATGCCTTCTTGGAAGCTGGAACCTCACTCGGGCTCACCTCAGAAGTGGCCAGCGTAGCGTTCAGCGCAGACGAATCCTGCCCCAACGAAGCCGCCGGCACAGACACAGCGGGTACGGGCTTATTTTCAGGCTCGGCATCTGACACCGTCGGCGGTGGCACACGGTTGGTGGCGATAGCAGTATTGGACTGCCTCTGATATCGCAGAACACCGAAAGAAACGATTACCGCGATCCCTGCCGCCGCAAATCCCCAGCGGAGGGTCGGCCAAGTGAGCCATCCACGCGACGGACTGGCAACCGTCAAGGGCGATTCCTGTTCAGGCAAGGCGAGGGCAACAATCTCGCGGCATTCCGCGCACTGCGACAAGTGTTCCAGAACGATGTCTCGTTCAAGCGTGGGCAGGGAACGTTCCGCAAAGGCAGTGAGCATGTCCGCGCCAAGGTGATGGACTGGCTGCGATGAAACCTTGAGACGCTCACGAACGATGTTGGGGACGTTTTGCATAACTGCCGACCATTAGCTCCTAACTGGACAGACTACTTCCATTCCTTGACGAACACTTCTCTTACCCATCGCCTTGGCGAACTCGAGCTTCCACTCTCTTCTCTGAGAACGCCGGAGCGGGAGATTCTTGCGCCAAACTTCGACGTATATCTACTTGCAAATCACGAACATCCACATCAAGCGCTTCTTCTGCCTGCCGGCGAGACATACCCCGTCGGTTGAGCCCCGCCATAATCTGCTTTCGCAGCGACTTGGCCAGCTTGTCGAGCTTGCGGCTAATCGTGGACTCATGTACGCCGAGCATGCGTGCAATCTCGGCCAAAGTCCGTCCATCAAGGTAGTAGGCGCTAAGAATTGTGCGTTCTTCGCCGGAGAGGAATGCCAGCGCCTCATCTGTTGCCTGCGGGAGCCGATTGTCAGAGGGTGCCACAGGTTCCGGATCGGGTGCGCGAAACTGCACTCCCTCTTCGGATTCTTCTTCGAGACTGACCAGGCGCTTGGTGCGGCGGTAACGATTTACGTACTCTTGCGCCAGCACGGTGCGCAGCCAGCCTTCAAGCGATCCTCGCCCTGTGTACGAAGAGAGTTTGGAAACACGTCGGCCTTCCCGCGTTGTCGTGCCGTAAAGATCGGCATACAAAGTGTCGGCCATCTCGCGCGCAGCCGAATCCTCGCGTGCAATGCGGAGCGCTGCCAGATAGAGTTTCTCGCGATAACGAGTCAGGAAGATTTCCCAGGCTTGATTGTGCCCGGCTGCGCATGCACGCGCCAAGGCCAGTTCGTCAATGCGGAGGTTTAGAAAGAATGTGCGGAGCTCGGCTTCAGGAGCGCCAGAGAGTGCCTGCTTCTCTCCGATCTCACAAAGGATAACGGCTAAGGACTCGCGCGACAGTGCGAAGTTTTCGCAGCCGCCCTTAGTATGGAGTTCCGGCAGTAACTCGGTAACAATCCACTCCACAGCGGATGTAGGCTTTTGCGAAGTCATCGCGTGAACAATGAAATTATCCAGCTTTCGCTGCCCGTTCAAGTATTCAGATGCCGACCGGGTCGGGGAAGTGCCCGGATCGTGACGAGTTTTCGTTAAATCGCGGGAATCAGACTCCGGACCGTGCTGCACCACACTCCCCGCAGGGGCAAACCTCACGCAGGAACGACCAGGAATAGATCCCCAGGTCGTGATTGTCGTTCCACGAGAACTTGATGGCGTATTTGCCCACTCCTTCGGCGGATATGGGTTTGGCATTCGGCTTGAAGATGAGCAATGCTCCGGGAGCAACCGTTGCAGGTTCTCCGGGACGACGTCCGCTCTTACCGCGCTCGTCCTCGCACATCGCGCACGGGCAGGCGTCGCGCAGGTAGACGAAACTGTAGTGCGATTTGTGGCCGTCTTTCCATTCGATGTCCACACCCGAACCGGTGGAGATATTCACCTTGACGGACGCGGGATCTGTCGCTGCCGTAGGCGCTTGGAGCGGGGACTGCATGGGATCAGTATCGCACAGTGAGTTGGGGCGTCGCAGACCGGTCCGGCGGGCGAGAGGGGGTTGGAATAAGCATGGCGAGTTTCCGTGGGATTGCCGAATCTAAGCAACTTCCTGTAAAATCTAGGTTTGCCTCACAAGATCTGAACTGTTCGGGAGTAGTCCATGGCACAACAATGTGATATCTGCGGCAAGAAGCCGCAAGCGGGAAACCGCATCAGCCACGCCCATAACGTGACTAAGCGGCGCTGGAACATCAACTTGCGTCCGGTGCATGCCAAGGTTGCCGGCCAAGGCAAGCGCATTCGCGTCTGCACGTCCTGCCTACGCAGCGGCAAAGTCGTTAAGGCGTAAACCCTTTAGACAGAGGACACCCTGAGTTCCATTGGCACCTAGGGCCGATGCTGAATTCGTGTGTCCTTTAACCCCGGCTTACTTTTTGGCCGGCAAAATTCCCAGCAACTGGATGTCGAAGATCAAGGTGGCATTCGGCGGAATCACGCCGGAATAACCTTGCTCGCCGTAGGCGAGTCGCGGCGGGATACGTAGTTGGCGCTTGCCGCCAACTTTCATTCCGCTAACGCCCTCTTCCCATCCCTTGATGACGTCGCCCTTCCCGATCGTGAAATCGAATGGCTGGCGAGCGTCCACGGAACTGTCGAACTTCTTCCCTGTTGTAAGCCATCCGGTGTAGTGAACTTTGACGTGGTCACCGTCTTTGGCCAACGGGCCGAGTCCGACTTTGATGTCCCAATACTGAAGGCCTGAGTCGGTCTTGGTGCCCTCGCCCGTGACTTTCGTAGGCGCCTTTGTATTGGGAGGTACCACCACCTTGCGTGGCGCGGTCTGGGCAAAGGCAACAGCCGCGAGCAGAGCAGCGGCGGATAGTGCGAGCATTAGGCTTCTTCATCATTTTCTCCTCGCGGTCGGACAAACGCAGGCATGTCTTGCGCTTTCTGCTGCGAGAGCGAGACGCTCTCGCTACAGCCGGCGGGACCCTTCGGCTCTGCTCAGGGCAGGCTGCCGGCGCTACTTCGTCGCTACTCTAGCGCGATTACGTCGATCTCGATTGGAACGTCTTTTGGAAGGCGCGCGACCTCTACCGTGGTACGGGCTGGAGGAGCCGTACCGAAGTGTTTTCGATACGCTTCGTTCATCACCGCGAAGTCATTCATATTTTTGAGAAACACTCCAGATCGGACAACCTTCGCCAGGCTGCTGCCGGCGGCTTCAAGAATCTGCGAAATGTTTTTCAGGATTTGATCGGTATGGGCTGTGATGTCTCCCGAGATCACTTCCTGTGTAGCAGGATCGATAGCGACCTGCCCGGAGACAAAAATAAAACCGTTGGCTTTGATAGCTTGGGAGTAGGGGCCGACGGCTTGGGGTGCGTTCTTGGTGGAGATTACATCGCGCATAGGAGAAGTTCCCGGTTCCTCGCAGAAAACTTAACCACAGAGGGCAAAGGTTACCACAGAGGCATGATTGCATGCGTGGCAGAGCAACTGCACAGGTCCTTCGCTTCACTCAGAATAGCAACCCAAACTTTTCAAATTTTTTGCAAGCGCTGGACTTCGTGAACCCCCGCGATCTTTCGAAGACCCGCAATGATTGTTTCCAGATGTTTGAGGTCGGAGATGTCTAACACGACCTCCACGCTCGCCTGGCTGTTGGCGGTGTGAGCGGTGATGTTGCGGATATTGCTTTTTGCGTCTCCAATCACTCCGGTGATGCTCTTCAACATCCCGAAGCGGTCGTCGCAGAACACGGTCAGCTTCACCGCGTAGGCTGTGGGCGTGCTTTCATCGCGGGCCCACTCGACGTCAATCTTTCTTTCAGGCTCGTACAAAAGGTTCGTAACGTTGGGACAATTGACGGAATGAACCGCGACGCCCTTTCCACGCGTGATGTATCCGACAATGCTTTCGCCGCGGATGGGATTGCAACAGCGTGCACGGTACACCAGCATGTCGCCTTGGCCCCGAACCGTGATTGCGTCGTGATCTCCGAAAACGCGGCGGACGACGCTGGCGATGGCTCCGGGCTGGGAAGTCAGGCCTTCGGATTCGATGTCGCCGGCAATCGAGTGCGTCGCTCCTGCTGGCAGCAAGCGGGCCAGAACCTGGCGAGCCGAGTATTTTCCGTATCCTATGCCCGACATCAAATCGTCGGCCTTGCCGAGTCCGTATCCTGACGCGACTCGTTGCAACTCTTCGTCCTTGATTTCTTTCAGCGCGATTCGGTACTTGCGCGCTTCCTTCTCGATCAGCTTTCTGCCGATTTCGATGGCCCGCTCGCGCTGATGAACGTTGAGCCAGTGCTTGATCTTGTTGCGCGAACGCGAAGACTTGACCAGTCCGAGCCAGTCGCGGCTGGGCTTGTGGCCGGGCTGGGTGAGAATTTCGACGATGTCTCCTGAGTGCAATTTGTGGCGGAGCGGTACCATGCGTCCATTTACCTTGGCTCCGATACAGGTGTGTCCAACCTCGGTGTGGATGGTGTAAGCGAAGTCGATGGGCGTAGCGTCGCGCGGCAGAACCACGACTTTGCCCTTGGGCGTGAAGGTGTAAACCTCTTCCGGATAGAGATCGACTTTCAGAGTGGAGAGAAATTCGTTGGGGTCACTGACGTCGCGTTGCCATTCAACGACTTGGCGAAGCCACGCCAGACGCTGCTCGTCCTGCGCTGAGACGGGACCATCTTTGTATTTCCAGTGGGCGGCAATGCCTTCCTCCGCCATCTTGTGCATCTCTTCGGTGCGGATCTGGATTTCGAAGGGTGTGCCATCCTCAGTGATCACTGAGGTGTGCAGCGACTGATAGAAGTTGGGTCGCGGCATCGCGATGAAATCCTTGATGCGTCCCGGGACTGGGCGCCAAAGATTGTGAATGATGCCGAGCACGGCGTAGCAGTCCTGCAAAGAGCGCGTGACGACGCGCATTGCGCACAGATCATAGACCTGATCAACCGAGATCCGCTGCCGCTGCAGTTTTTTGTGGATGCTGTAGACGCGCTTGATGCGGCTCTCGACTCGGGCCTGAATTCCTGCTTCTTTCAGCTTATCGGTGATGATCTGCTGCATCTTCGCAAGGAAGATCTCTCCCTGCTTGCGGCGAGCGTTGACGGAATTTTCAACTTGCTCGTACCCCACAGGGTCAAGAAACCGGAAGCCGAGGTCTTCCAACTCACCGCGAATTTTGCCCATACCCAGACGGTGAGCGATCGGGGCGTAGATTTCCAGAGTTTCTTCCGCAATCTTGCGCTGACGATCGGGCTGAAGATGCTCGAGCGTTCGCATGTTGTGCAGTCGATCGGCAAGCTTGATGAGGACGACGCGGATGTCGTCTACCATCGCAAGCATCATCTTGCGCAGGTTCTCGGCCTGCTGTTCCTCGCGAGTGGCGAAGTCGATTTTGCTGATCTTGGTGACGCCTTCGACTATGTGTGCGACCTGTTCGCCGAACTCCTTGCGAATGTCGACGATCGTGACTGAAGTATCTTCGACGGAGTCATGCAGCAATCCGGCGGCGACGGCGACGGGGTCCATTTTCATCTCGGCGAGGACGAGAGCAACCTCGAGAGGATGGACCAAATAAGGCTCGCCCGACGCGCGGGACTGGCCTTCATGATGCTTCAGGGAGTAGTCGTAGGCTTTCTTAACGATCGCGAGATCGTCTTGCGGACGGTTCTCCTGCATCCGCTTCATCAGGTCGCGGAACTTCGTCAGCGTGAGAGCCGTGGTCGCGATCTGTTGGCGCAAGGTCGCCATGACGGATTATAGCCTTTCGCAGGCTGAAGAGGCCTTCGTTAAAGGCTTCAGTCGCGCTTTGAAGATTTGGAGTATGTCTATTTGATGCTGCTGATCTTTCAAAGAAGTGGCCCTGGATTTTCGTGACGATCAATTCGCGTTTTCAGTTATTTACTGAATCGAGCGACTACTTTCTCGCGTCTGGTAGAGTGGGGCGAAATGGACGATTTACGTAATGCAAGAGTTTTGGTCAGCGGCGCATCGGGGCCTATCGGGAATGCACTGCTTGCGAAGTTGAGGGAAGCCGGGGCGCAGATCACGCGACTGACACGGGCGAACTCGAAGCCTATACCTCCAGGACAAGAAAGCATCGTTTGGGATCCAGCGCAGAGCATTTCACCGAATCTGGTCCCCGGATTTGACGCCGTCGTTCATCTTGCCGGTGAGGAAATCGTCGGGAAATGGACTCCGGACAAAAAGGCAAAAATACGGGACAGCCGCGTACAAGGAACTCAGAACTTAGCGGAGGCGCTGTCACAAACCAGAATCAAGCCACGTGTGTTTGTCTCCAGTTCGGCGATCGGGTATTACGGAGACCGCGGCGAAGAGGTGCTCAACGAATCCAGCGCTCCAGGTCATGGATTTTTGCCTGATGTGTGCCGGGAGTGGGAAGCTGCCACGGCAGCTGCGACCCAGGCTGGCATTCGCACGGTGCAGATTCGCACGGGAATCGTACTAAGCCCAAAGGGCGGAGCGCTCGGCAAGATGCTGACACCATTTAAGCTTGGCGTCGGCGGAAAAGTGGGTACTGGGAAGCAATGGATGAGTTGGATCGACGTCCGAGATATGGCACGGGCGATCGATCACGTGATACGTACCGCATCATTGCAAGGACCTGTGAATCTCGTATCGCCACAGCCGGTCAGGAACGCGGAGTTCACCAAAACCCTGGCGAGTGTACTGAGGCGCCCAGCGATTTTCCCCGTGCCGGCATTTGTCGTAAAAGCGGTATTCGGTGAAATGGGCGAGGCCGTTCTTCTCGGCAGCCAGCGCGTAGAGCCAACACAACTGCTGGCGAGCCGGTACTCCTTTCAATTCCTCAATTTGCGCGATTCCCTGCAATCCATTCTGCGCAGTTAGAAATCTCGCTCACGCCGTGATGTGATTTTAATCACAGGCTTCGATGTAAATGCGTGGCAGGCTGGAATTGTCTGACGCGCATGAAAAGAAAGATTATCGCCGCTCTGATCTTGGCTTCATTGGCCTGCAGCACGCCTTCTTTATGGGCAGTCGCAGGACTGGTGGGGACACCGGATCATGGCTCTATCGCAAGACAACACTCCTGTTGTCCGCAAACAGCATCATCCGCGTTCTCGTTCCATGCGACCGGAAGACCTCCATGCGGAGGCGAGCATCCATGCTGCTCGAAGCGAGCGTCTGGAAACTCCCTTGCGCTTCCGGCGGTGAATGCGACCTCACGGCCTGATTCACGGGTTATTCACATCTACCATTCCCTTCTTCCGGCTTCGAGCCCTTCGGGTTGTCATACTGCCGTTCGAGTCCCCGGCTCCCGTCACAACGCCGTCCTTCGTATCTGAGTTCTCTCGCGCCGACCGCGCAATCACACCATTTTGCAGACCGAGTTCGTTCCATCATTTTTCAGCGGGCACCAGCCCGACAACGAGTTCATATCTTTCGAGGAGATTCGATCATGAAACATAAAATGCTGGCTCTCATTCTGGCCCTGACCGTCGCGTCATGGGCGCAAACCGCAACACAGACAGTTCCCTCCACTCCGCAGCAGAACACGGAAGCGGGCGAAAAAAGCAAATGCCCCTGCTGTGACAAGATGAAAGCAAGCGACATGAAGGCAGGGCATGCTTGCTGCACGCATCATGCAAAAAAGAGTGCCGAAGCGAATAAAGGCGATTCATGCTGTGGAGGGAAAGACGCCAAGGCCTGCATGAGAGCGGATAAATCCGCGGACTCTTGCTGCAAAGACAGCTGCGGAAAAGACAAGACGACCGCTTCGTCAGGTTGCTGCAAAGAGTGCGGAAAAGAATGCTGCGGCGCGAAGAAGGACACGACAGCGAAGAACAGTTGCTCCCGGTATGGAATGCTCGGTTAGTTAATGGATGCTTGTCGATTGCGAGAGTTCCGAGCGACGTGCGCGGGGCTCTCGTAATCCCGAATTACTGCTGGTTGGGCCGGTTCATCTCATCCTGCAATTTTTGCAGGAGATGCGCGCGCTGTTCTGACGTCAGTTCCCGCTGCAATTCCTCGAGCGCCAGGGCGACGATGTGATAGTGGTGGGCTCCCGCAAATTTTGGATCGGTTGTTATGTCGAGCCACAATTTGTGCATGAGTTCGACATCCTGGGCGCGCATGCGCGGGGTGTGGGGACCAAGTGCATACTCGCGAATAGATCCGTCCGGCGCACAGACTTCCAGCGTGAGCCGCGGACGAGGTTCCGCTAGTCGTTCCCACGCATCTCCGGTAAGTTTCGCCTGTTCATCAGCCGTCAGCTTATTGGAAAGCCCGCAGATGACACGCGAGGAATCCAGCCTCTGCGCCGTCACCATGATAGCTTCGAACACGTCCGTCGCAGGCACGACTAGAAGCGAAATCGGCTTTCCTTCCTTTTCCGCGACCGCTACCGCAGCAGTGAAAAGCTCCTGTTCGTAGTGATCGAACACCTGGCTGGCTTCGAAAACAGTGCTGCCACTGAAACTATGCTCGCGATGATAAAGGCGAGCACTCATCACGACGACATCCTGGTTGATGGTATTGGTATGGCTGAGGATGTGGCGCAAGTAGTAAAGATTTCTAGGATCGCGCACCGCAACCAGCACGTTGCCGGCGCGGACGCCCATGGCGCCGCTTCCGAGTTCCTGGTTGCCATACACGCGAAACTGGTCGAGGCTTTCGGGTTTTCCCTGCCGTTCGCGCGCAACGCGTTTTTCGGAATACGTGAAGATGATGAAGAAGAGCAGACTGAAAGCTATTCCGCCGATGGTAGCTTGCTTCTTGGTTAACAAATTCACCACCGCGGTGGTAAACAGAACCGCGGAAACCAGCATCACGCCTAGCGGAATCTCGCGATCCCCAATCGTGATATTGCCGGGCACTTTCCACAGGCGGCCGCCTGGTTCTTTGTGGCGGAGAACCAGAACCGCCAGAGACATCATGGCAAAGCTCCATATCACGCCGAATGCGTACAGGCCTGCGAGGGTAAAGACGTTGCCCTTAGTGAAGAGGATCGTCAAGAGTTGCAGGCCAACAATCAGGTTGATGATGCGGTAGCTGGTGCCGAACCGGGGATGCGGCTTTTGGAAGGCGGCGGTCAACACGCCATCTTCCGCGACCCGGTTCAGCACGCCGTTAGCGCCAACGATGGACGTGTTCTGCGCGCCAGACAGGATCAGCACGCCCACCAACACGACAAAGCCATGGAAAATGAGCCGCATCCACTCCGGGCCGACCAGGTAGACGGCGATTCCACCGATCAAGTTTCCGAAATAGTCCGGTCGAACCTTGTCCGGAATGATCATTACCGCAAAAAAAGACACCAGCGAGGTGAAGAGCAGGCTGTAAACAAAAATGACCAGGCCGGTCTTTTCCAGATTCTTCAGCTTGGGATGCGCGATCTCGCGGTTGACCTGCGCCAGAGTTTCCTCGCCGCTCATAGCCAGCACGGAATGACCGAAACCGACGAAGACGATGATGAAGGTCAGCAGGGCCGACCCCGACTTCAGGTAGGGGATCGACGTGTTGCTTAGCCATCCCAAAGACTCGCTGTTCAGCGGCATGATTCCCGGCGTGAAAGGGCTGGGAGGAACTTGCACAGGCACGCGCAACACGGTAATCGTGCACCAGATGATGAGGAGGACCACCATCACGGTGGTAATGATCATGATCTGGACAGCTTTTTGGCTGGATTCGTGAATTCCCTGGGTGTTCTTCCACCAGAAATAAACCGCAACCAAGGCGCCGAAGCTGGCGGCGAAAGCATTTTGAGGGAAGTGAGCCAGTGGATGGCCCATGTAACGGGCAAGGTCTTCGATGAATCCGGCGAGGTATTGCCCGGCGACAACGGCGCTGATCGGTCCGGTCAGAACGTAGTCAAACAGAAGGGCGGAAACCGAGAACTTGGCCAGGGTGCCGCCCATCGCCTCTTTGACCACGCGGTAGACTCCGCCGCGGGTAAACATGCTGCTGGACTCGATGTAGAGAGCCCGGACAGCGTAGCTGAACAGCATAACGGCGAGAATGAACCACGGTGCGCTCTTGCCGATGACCTTCTCGGCATCGCCGCCGGCGTAATATGCGGACGAAGCAAGGTCGGAAAGTACGATGGCGGCGGCCCGCCAGAAAGAAATAAAGGTCAACATCACCGTGGTGGCGACGAAGACCTTTACTGCCGGTTTAGTTCCTTCAGCCGATGTGGCCATGCATGAAATACTGCAAACAATCGTAAACCATTGAAGATAGCATAGGGACGGGCAGCGGTGCGTCGACTTGGCTGGGCTGAATTGCCACGCGACGATGGCTATTTCGTGGCGCGAGCCTCGGGTTCGCGCGTTTTAGGCGCGAGATAGGTGTGGGTAATCCGGTCGTGCCAGCAAAGGGCATCCTCGTCGAGAAAAAGCCAGGCGTATCCCATTCCAAGAGAAACGGCTGAAAGGCAGGAAGCCAGCACGCGCCAGCGACGCAGTGATCTACTTGTAGCCGAGCCATCGAATCGGGTGAGTTCGAGACGGGCGAAGCGAAGTCCCGGCGTGTTGGCTGAGTAAACGATCAGCAGATATTGGTAAGCGATCCAGAAAACACAAAGGGTCGCGGCGACAAAGGTCAACATCTGGACCTGTGGAAGACTGGCAGCAGTAATTTTCCAGAAAATAAATCCAAATAGCGCGGACGCGGAGGTAATGATCGATCCGTCGACCAAAGCTGCCACCAAGCGTAGCCCGAGGGGAGCGCTCTGCAACGGGATGTCTATGCCGAGCCGTTTCTCAACTTCAACGACTTCCGCCGGTTCGATCGTGATTCCTCCAAGCGCCGGAAGCGGGAGCTCGGCTTCAGGAACATCCAAAATTCGTGGCCTGTCGAAAACGGGCTCCGCGAGTTGATCCGGTGGCGGCGGAGGTGGGGCCCATGCAAATCTTGGAAACTCAATGATCTTGGCACTTTGATGAGCCGCAATCCGCTGAGGAGCGGGAGTGGCTACAGCAGACTTGCTGACTTGTGGCTCGGCAATCTCAGGCTCTTGTCGAACGCCGTCAAGAGCCAGGGCATTCGTGGAAATTGGTTCAAACGCCGCCGCGGGAGTATTCTCCACAGGTGGAGCAGGCCTTCCCACATCAAATGGCAGACGGAGAGATGGGTAACGCGGGGGAGGGGCTTTGTGGCGGCTGCGATAGCGATTCAGACGGGCGGAGAGTTCGTCGCGCCACGCGCCGTCATCGGCTGGCTCCTGTGTTGCCGCTCCAGCCGTGTCATCAGAGACGGTGGCATCCAGCGTTGACAACAGGGCAGGAGGGGGCTCCACTGGGCAATCGCAAACCTCACCACACTTCTGACAATTCATGCAAACGGTCCCGGGATCTCGAGCTTGCAAACTGAGCGATGCCACCGGCAGAGAACCAACGGCAATCCTAGCCTTGGTCGACACTTTTCCTCGCGGGCGACAGCGTGCTAAGTTCACGGTGCCGCAACAAGAAGCGGGACAGGTACGCCTGAGATGGACGGCCGTCTTGCGTTGATCTTCTTCCGATGACTCTGTGCACTAGATTCCTTATCACGGCGGTGTTCCTTTGTCATCAGGTTCTCGCTACGGCACTAGTAACCAGCCAGTTGCTATCCGATTCCGACGAGGCGAACGCGTTTGCGCAAGAATCGAAGCAGCGGGGTACGTCAGACACGGGCGCGACTTGCCCCGGTCAGACAGCCCAGTCGGATCAGGATTCGGCCACCATCTGCGCCCAGCAGCAGGAGAAGATCGGCAACGTCTACAACCTTCGCGGCAATGTGGAGATTCACTATCGGACTTACGTCTTACGGGCAGACGAAATCACCTACGATTCGGACTCGGGCGAGGCAACGGCATCAGGGCATTTCAGTGTTGATGGCGGGCCAAACGACGATCACATCAAGGCAAGCCATGGCAATTACAACGTCACCGCAGAAACCGGCAAGTTTTACGATGTGACAGCCACGACGGGGATGAGCATTCGGGGAAACCGCGTGATCCTGACATCGACAGCGCCCTTCGCCTTCACGGGGAAGATCGTCGAGAAGCCCAGCTCGGATCACTATCTGGTATACGACGGCAGCATTACCACCTGCGAGTTGCCGAATCCGAACTGGAAGTTTCAGGCTCGCAAGGTTGTAGTCGACGTGGGCGGCAATGCCACGATCTATCACAGCAACTTTTGGCTTCACGGATTCCCGATTTTCTACTTCCCCTATGCCACACATCCGGTTTCCCGCGAAGCGAGGCATTCAGGATTTCTCATACCGACGGCCGGCCGGTCATCAACGAATGGCAATGAAGTGGGAGACGCATTTTATTGGGCCATCAACCGAAGCATGGATGCGACACTCGGAGCCGAGTATTTGTCTCGCCGCGGTTGGTCGCAGCGGGGAGAGTATCGCGCGCGTCCCGAGCGATACTTCCTACATTGATCTAAGTTATTTCGGAGTCATCGATCGCGGCATCAAGGTCGACACCAGCCTCGGGCAACAACCGCTGCTTCTGCGCGAGGGCGGCCAAGAGGCACGACTCAACGCCGAAGGAAATTTCGCAGGATTTCGCGCAGTCTCGAATGTCGACTACTTGAGTTCGTTTCTGTTCCGCCTGGCATTCAACGATGTTTTCACGCAGGCGGTCAACTCCGAGGTTAAATCGCAGGTCTTTTTGTCGAAGTCGTACAACGGCTTTAACTTCGGCGGCATGGTCGAACGCTATCAGAACTTCTTTCAGACTACAGACGCGACCGGGGCGCTTTCGAATCGTCTTATATTCGACTCGATTCGAGTGCTGCACACTCCCAGCGTGGACTTCTCGAGTGTGGATCGGCCGCTGAAACATACACCATTCAACTGGGCATTCGACGCGTCCATAGCGGGCCTTTCGCGGAGCGAACCGGGATTCCACACCAGCAGTTTGCTGGGCCGCTTCGATCTAAGTCCCGAGGTTTCGCTCCCGGTTCAGCTCCATGGATGGTCTGTACGCCCAGCTCTTAATCTTCACGCGACGTATTACACCGAACAGTTCGTGAACGGACTAGCCTTGGACAATCCGATCCATCGCCAGGCTTTGGACACTTCGGTCGAGATTCGTCCGCCAGCGCTTGAACGGATCTTCGACCGGGAGTTCTTCGGAAAGAAGTGGAAGCACGTGATCGAACCACGCATTGTTTACCGTTACGTGACTGGCGTGAACGACTTTGAAAATGTACTGCACTTCGACGAACGCGATATTTTGAGCGACACCCATGAAGTTCAGTACGGATTCGTAACTCGGCTGTATGCGAAGCGGCATCCCTCGGGAATCCAAGAATGTGAGACGCCGATGACGAGCCTGGCCGTTGGCGCTGCGGCTCCGGAGCAGACCCTGCCGTGGCAGCGGATCAGCACTCTCGACAGTCAGCCCTGTAATCCGGGACCAGATGTCCGGGAGGTTGCCACCTGGGAAATTTCTCAAAAATACTTTCTGGATCCGACGTTTGGTGGAGCGCTAATCGCGGGACAGAGAAACGTGCTTGCATCCACCGAGGACCTGACTGGAATTGCTTTCATCACGCAGGCCCGAAATCTATCACCTCTCGTGTCGCGCATGCGATTCGCGACCGGAAGCCGGACGGACACCGAATTCGACGTCGACTATGACTTTCAATTGCACCGCATCAATGCCAGTACTCTTCTGCTGAATTACAACTCGGGGCCGTTCACGTTGGGGGCTGGGGATGCATTTCTACAGATTCCGCAGACGGCGACTAATCCAGGTCTGAACATTGGAACCTGCGAGCCCGCGGCGACAACGAAGCAGATCACGTGCAAGTTCCAGCAGTTTCGGGTGGCCCTAGGATACGGAAGCCTGACACGGCGGGGGCTGAGCGCGGCCAGCAGTTTCGGCTTCGATACAGAGACGCACAAACTGCAATTTGCCACCGCCCAAACCACGTACAACTGGGACTGTTGCGGAATCACCCTGGAATACCGGCGTTTCGCGATCGCAAATGTCCGCAACGAAAACCTCTTCCGCTTTACCTTTAGCCTGGCGAACATTGGGTCGTTCGGGAACCTCAAAAAGCAGGAAAGACTCTACTGAAATCCAGGCATCGAGGCTGGTACCATAGTGGCCATGCAGCCTTTCGACGCGGGCATCGCTGAGAAGCAACACCGACTCCAAATGGAGTTGCGCAGCCTGGGACGTGTGCTTGTGGCCTATTCAGGCGGCGTCGATTCGGCCTACCTCGCCTGGCAGGCTCATCAGATTCTCGGAAAAAGTGCGCTGGCCGTGATTGCCGACTCTGCCAGCCTTGCTCGTACGCAGCTCGCGGACGCGCTGGCATTTGCAAACGAACAGGGAATCGCAGTCGAGGTGATCTCCACCTCCGAACTCGACAGGCCGGAGTACGCGCGAAACGACGGACAGCGATGCTTCCAGTGCAAAGACGAACTATTCCAGGTGATGGAGCAGCTGCGAGCGTCGCGAGGCTTCGATACGATTGCCTATGGCGTAAACAAAGACGATCAGGGCGACTTCCGCCCGGGGCAGCAAGCGGCGAAGTTACATCACGTCGCCGCGCCCCTGTTGAACGCGGAACTTACCAAGGAAGAAATCCGGCAGCTTGCTCGTGATGCGGGTCTTCGAATTTGGAACAAGCCGGCGTCGGCATGTCTTTCCTCGCGGATCGAATACGGCAGGCCTGTAACACGCGAAGCGCTCGACGTCGTCGAACGTGGCGAGGAAGCAATCCGGGCTCTCGGCTTCCGTCAATTCCGTGTAAGGCATCACGGGGACATCGTCCGCATCGAGATTGCGAGGGAGGAGATGGATGCGGCTTTGAATCCAGGGATGGCAGCCGAGTTTACCGCCATCTTCAAGCGTCTGGGATTCAAGTTCGTGACGCTCGACCTGGAGGGCTTCCGCTCGGGATCCATGAATGCTTTGCTTTCCGCCGACCAACTCCGGCGCGCTGGATAGGTCCCAATGGGCGGCCTGTCAGCCTCTTCCGATCTCACGCTGTGAGATAATCAAAAGCGTACAGAACTGATGCTTAGGCGGTTTTTGGTGACCTTAATTCGACGTTCCCTGTTCATTTTGCTCTTGATTTGTCTGGGCTGCGTGGCCCAGTCTACCCCTCCTGACCTCGCTCGAAAGATCGAGCACCAGGTTCGCGCCTTCTACACAATTCCCGCGGCAGTGAAGGTGACCGTCGGCGATATCTCTCCCTCGAGTGATCTTCCCGGTTATGACACTGTGACCGTCAATATGGACGGCGGAGACGGCAAATCAAAGGACTATAAATTCCTGCTTTCCAAGGACCGTGCAACCATGTTGCGCGTAACCAAGCTCGATCTGACCAAAGATCCGTACGCGGAACTGATGAGCAAGATCGACGTGTCGGGCAGGCCGACGCGCGGAGCGAAATCAGCCAAGGTTGTCGTGGTGAACTTTGACGATTTCGAATGTCCCTATTGCGCTGGTATGCATCGCACCCTGTTTCCCGAGCTCCTTAAGGAATATGGCGATCGCGTGACGTTTATCTACAAGGACTACCCTCTAGTGGAGATTCATCCATGGGCGGTCCATGCAGCAGTTGATGCGAATTGCCTGGCAGGACAGAACAGCGAAGCCTACTGGGACTTCGCCGACTACATTCATGCCAACAAGAAAGACGTCGATTCGGAGAAGACACCGCAAGGACGATTCGATGCCATCGACAAAATGGCGATGCTGCAAGGGCAGAAGCACAACGTGGATGTGACGAAACTCCAGTCCTGCCTGAAAGCGCAGAATGAGGATCCGATCCGGGCATCCATGAAAGAGGCCGATGGACTCGGAGTGAATGCCACTCCGACACTGTTCGTCAATGGCCAGAAGATTGACGGCGCAGTTCCGATTGCTGACGTCAGGGCGGCTCTCGACACCGCTCTCAGAGACGCTGGCCAACCTGTACCGGAACATGCCGCATCAACTCCAACGCCTGCATCAAAGTAAAAGGATTCCCGGCGTTCGTGAGCGTC
This sequence comes from uncultured Acidobacteriota bacterium, assembly GCA_963801895.1. Taxonomy (GTDB): domain Bacteria; phylum Acidobacteriota; class Terriglobia; order Terriglobales; family Acidobacteriaceae; genus Sulfotelmatobacter. The sequence goes on from CAWDGM010000001.1 coordinate 1,696,193, forward strand.
CGTTACCCTGATTTTCATCTGTAGCAGTGCGATTTACGGGAGAACATCCGTGAAAAACTTGTTTCGCGCCCAGCTAAGCGCTGGGCTGTTGGCTGCCTTTTTTCTGCCGATACTGGGCTGCAATTCGCAACCCGGCGGAGATGTGATGGCCACTGTGGACGGCCGCAAGATCTTCCGTACTGACGTCGACAAGTATTACGACAACAACGTCTCCTCGGCGCAGCAAGCGCCCAGCGGCGAGCAGTCCACCGCATTGCGTCTGAATATTCTTCACCAGATGATCGACGACGAGATCCTGATGAGGCGTGCCGAGAAACTGGGACTACTCGCTACCGAAGATGAGGTCGACCGAAAATACAACGAGTTGAAGGCGCCGTTTACTCAGGAAGAATTCGACAAACGCCTGCAGGACAAGAAAATCACGCAAGCTGATTTCAAGCGCGATATCCGGCGCTCGATCACCGTCGACAAGGTGATCAATAAGGAAGTGTCGTCCAAGATCAACGTCACCGATCAGGACATCACTGACTACTACAGCGCGCATAAAGGTGAATTCAATCTGATTGAGCCAACCTATCATCTGGCGCAGATCATGGTGACGCCCGCGCCGAATCCGCAGGCGCACAATCAGAATGACAAGGCTCAAAACGAGGCTGAGGCCCGTAAGAAGATACAGATGATCGCGAATCGCCTCGACAGTGGCGATGACTTTGCCACTTTGGCGATGAAGTATTCGGAGGATCCGGAGACCTCTGGCAACGGAGGCGATTTAGGAACCGTGCAAGAGTCAGGTCTGAAGGGTACGGATCCGGCAACTCGCGAAGCCGTCATGAAGTTGAAGCCCGGTCAGTACAGCCCGATTGTTTCTGTGGTCAATCCGTCGAGCAAGCAATACCTGGGATTTCGCATTGTGAAACTGGTTTCCAAGGAGCCGGCAGGACAGCGGGAACTAGCCGATCCACGGGTGCAGCAGGCGATCCGGTCTCAGCTTCGAGACCGCCGCGAGCAACTGCTGAAGTCAGCGTACTACGAAGTGTTGCGGGACAGCGCCAAGGTGGAGAATTTCTACGCCAAAAAGGTGCTCGCGAGCGACGGCATCGAGAAGAAATAGCTATTCGACGATCGCCAGCACATCCCCGGCGTTGACGGCGGCACCTTCGGCGATCAGGATTTTCTGAACAATTCCCTTCTTTGGCGATTTGACTTCGTTCTGCATCTTCATCGCCTCGACCACGAGAACTCCTGCACCTGCTTCGATTGCCGCTCCCTGAGCCACAAGAATTCGAACTACCTTGCCGGGCATGGGAGCGGTCAACTTCTTTGGACCATGCTCGTTGTCCGTGCGAAAGCGACCGCGAAGCGAACGAGGATCACGGACCTCGGCAGCAAACCGAATGCTGCCCACCCAAAGATGCAGGTCTGCTCCTACACGCTCGCATTTGACCTCATAGGCTTTGTTGGCGATTCGAAGTGACAGGACGTCGGGGCGCGCGAGAATGGCATCGACGTCGATCGGAGTTCCATCCAGGCGACAACTCCAGCGACCGTCTTCGCGTTCAAGTTCGAGGCGATAGTGTTTGCCGTCGATGGCAATGTCGTACGTCATAGTTGGACCCGGGCGACGCCCCAAGGTCGGTCAGAATTAGCGCACATGAAATCAGCACAAGAATTCGGATCAGTCACCCAGGCTCTCCCTGCGTGATGCGTTCTTCCAATTCGAAGACGTCGAGCTCTTATTAGCAGACTGCTCGAGAACGGCGCGCTCGCCGGCACCAGCTGCGGATTGCCCAAGAACTGCGAACAGTCCCGCGGCAATCACCGCCACTTCGGATGCCTCCGGATGAACCTGGCTCTCCACGCTGTATTCCTTTTGCTTCAGCAGGCGGTCAAGGAAACCCGTGTCAATCTTGGCGGCTCGAAATTCCGGATTTCGCAGAATCCGCCGGAACAATGAGATGTTGGTCTTGATTCCACCAACAAAATATTCATTCAAGGCACGGGTTAAGCGACCGATGGCCTGATCCCGATCCGTTCCGTAGCCAATCAGCTTGGCCAGGAGCGGATCGTAGTCCATAGGGACGGTCCAACCCTCGTACATACCGCTGTCGCGGCGAATCCCCGGGCCCGAAGGCAAAAGCAGGAGCGTGATCTTCCCGGGGCTCGGGAAATAGTTGTTGTCCGGATCCTCTGCGTAGATGCGGCATTCGATCGCATGACCGCGAATCGATACTTGGTCCTGTGTGAAGGGCAATCGTTCGCCATTGGCGATGTGAATCTGCAGATGGACAAGATCCAATCCCGTGACCAACTCAGTGACGGGATGCTCCACTTGCAAACGAGTGTTCATTTCGAGGAAGTAAAAGTTCTTTGCCTGGTCCACCAAGAATTCCACGGTGCCAGCGTTCGTGTATCCCGCAGCCTGGGCAACACGCACCGCTACCTCACCCATCTTGCGGCGCATCTCCGGATCGACAACCGGGGAAGGCGCTTCTTCAATCACCTTTTGATGGCGTCTCTGTATGGAACACTCGCGCTCGCCGAGATAAACGGTGTTGCCGTGCTCGTCGGCCAGGATCTGCATCTCAATGTGACGTGGATTGATGATCGCCTTCTCGATATAGACTTCATCATCTCCGAATGCACGCTCTGCCTCGCTGCGAGCGCTATCGAGAGCGGATTTCAGGTCTGCAGGATCATGGACGAGTCGCATCCCCTTGCCACCACCTCCGGCTGCAGCCTTGAGCATGACGGGATAGCCGATACGAGTAGCGACCTCCTCGGCTTGTTCGAATGACTCCAGCCCCTTCGAAGTACCGGGGACAAAGGGAACACCGGCGCGCTCCATGGCTTGGCGTGCCCGCGTCTTGGAGCCCATTGCATCCATCGCGGCCGCAGTCGGTCCGATGAACTTGATACCAGCGTCCGCACAGGCTTTGGCAAACTTGGCGTTCTCGGAGAGAAATCCATAACCGGGATGAATGGCGTCGGCGCCCGACTTTGCGGCAACGTCGAGGATCTTGCCGATATTGAGGTAAGACTCTGATGCAGCAGCCGGTCCGATGGAATATGCCTCATCGGCTTTACGCACGTGCAGCGAAGCCCGATCCACATCGGAGTAGACGGCCACGGCAGCGATGTCCATCTCGTGGCAGGCGCGAATGACACGCACTGCAATCTCTCCACGATTTGCGATGAGAATCTTCTTGAACATGCGGTAGATCTCCCGCTGACGCAGCGCAGGTCAAACCGGATATTGTAAATGGATGGGCCGACATGCGCCTTGATTCGGTGGGCGGGCCCTCGTTAAGGGTAAGCTTGGGAATCCCTCATTTCGATCATGTATCTTCGAGGAGTGACGGCACGCGAAACCTCTCAGGCTACGGAGATCGAGCCCGCAAACAAGATCCATTGGGTCGCCCTGCTGCTGGTTCTTTTTGCGAATGTCGCCGTGAGGGTGCACTGCCTCTCCTGCAAGCCCTTCTGGTTCGATGAATGTTTCAGCGCAGAGGTGGCGCGCCTCGACTGGCGGAACTTCCTCCACCTGATGTGGTGGCGGGAAGCCAACATGTCGCTGTATTACGTCTTGCTGCGAATCTGGCTGCACTTGGGACACGGCCCCGAATGGATACGCGGCTTGTCAGTTTTGATGGCAGCGGGCGCTGTACTGTCAGTTTATTGGGTTGCGCGTCTTCTCTTTGACCGCCGGATCGCGCTGATGTCAGCAGCGCTCCTCGCCTTTAACGCCTTCGATCTTCGATATTCGCAAGAAGCGCGGAGCTATGAACTTTTCGTTCTGTTGACGGCTCTCTCCAGTGGTTTCTTGATCTCGTGGCTACGCCTTCCCAACAATCGACATAAGCGTTTGGGCTATATCCTCACAATGATTCTGGCCGCGTACGCACACTTCTACGCACTAATCATGCTGGCAGTCCATTGGATGATCGTGCGATGGTGGAAATCGCCGCAAAGGGATCAGCTTCAGACGAAGCAGATTCGCCAGGCGTGGATCGCAATCGGTGTCGGCGTCTTGCCTTTGATCGTGTTCATCGCGAAAACCGGGGCGGGACCGATCAAGTGGATTCCACGTCCCGGTCTTCGTGACTTGTGGACCTTCTGCACAAATCTGACTAGCGGGATGCCAGCCCTCTACGCCGCAGCAGGCGTGGCCGCTTTGATTCCTCTGGGTAGGAGACTTTTCCAGAGACAGCAATCCTGGCAGGTGTGGCGCCACCAGTTCCTCCTGCTGTGGTTGGTGTTCCCCATCGTGTTGACGTTCCTGCTGTCCTTTGCGCGCCCTGTTTTTCTGCCGCGCTACATGATTTTTTGCCTGCCAGCATTGGTGATCCTTGTTGCTGCTGGCGTGGCGAGTCTGCGGCATCGCTGGGCGACCGCGCTATCCTTCCTTGCGATATTGATTCTGTCGGCCCGGCTGATTCCCTTTGTGTATAGCAATGATTTCGACAATGAGCGGGACGCTTCAGCCCAGGCGAGCAACTTTATTCTCGACAACGCTGGCCCGGAAGATGCCGTCATCTTCCACATCGCCGAGACGCGGATACCGTACGAGTTTTTTCGTTCGATCCGAGCGGCTGAAAATACTGCTAGCCCGAAATTCGTAAAACAGCTGGGACCGGAGATTCTGTTTCCAAGTCACGGGCAAGGCCTGGACTATCGCGACTTCACAGGAAAGCCCACCGCGGAATTTGTAGGCAGCATCTCCGGGAAACATGCTCGACTCTGGGTCATGCTGATGAACAATCGCACGGCCGACAAGCCGGATCCGACAACCTTGATGCTCTCTCGTTGTCTGACAGAATCATTCCCCGCCATGAATTCGTGGCAATTTAACAAAGTGGAAGTCCGCCTTTACCGAAAGAAATAGCGGGAACGATTAGAAGCAAAAAAGCCTCCCATGAAACGGGAGGCCTTTAAAATATGATGCGTGCAATCGCTGCTATTTTGGCGTGTCCACCGTGATACCGCCGGTCTGGTTTTGGGCCGCTTTTTCCGCTTTCGCCTTTTTCACTCGCAGAGTCTCGTCGACCCAGTGATCAGCGGTCTTCAGATCCTCAGTGCGCGCAGCCTGATCCTCGCATTCAACGTCGGCACGTTCACGGTACATCAGGTTCATGTAGGCCATCGCGTCGTCATAGTCGGGACGCAGCTGAATCGCCTTGTTCAGACTGTCGATTCCTTCCTGAATCGCCGGGGTATTCTTTGTTTTGAGCTCGTCGCAGGCCTTTTTCTGTTCTTTGTCCTTGGGATTCAGATGCTCTTCCGGCTTCATGCCCAGCGCCGCGCGCTTTTCCATGCGAGGTTGGTAACAAGCTGTCCAGTCGATCACGCCCACGGAGTAGTACGGCTCCGGATCATTGGGGTCGAGGTCGGACGCCATTCGGTAATACTTCTTGGCATCGTCCCACCTCTTTTCATTCAGGTAGAGGTAAGCGATACCTTTCGCGCTGTTTACCTTTTGATCGCGCGACGGATTCGCGTCGATGACCCGGGTATATTCGTCGATGGCTTGCTGAGCAGTGCGAAGATTGTCCGGCGAATCAACGCCGGGGATGTATTGGGAGACGAAAGCAGTAGCCAGATACATGCGAGCATTGATCAAGCTGGGATCCAGCCGAACTGCTTCCTGGAAATGGCCGATGGCTTCTTCGTAGTGATTGTCTTTGTAGGACTTCACGCCTTTATTTAACTGGTCGCGAGCCCTGAGCTTGTCGCACCCAACGGAAGAAAAGAGCGCCAGCATCACGGCCGCCAGCGTCAGCAGCTTTATAGGATTATTCATTGCGGTAATAGTCTCCCTCGCCACAGCATCCTAGGCCTAGAGACAGCGGTTTGACAAGCGGAGCCCGTCATGGCACGGAAGCAAACAGCTTCCGTGCCGCGGGCCGAGTAAGAAGAGCGACTCTTGGCCTTACGTGTCGAGCAGTTTAGGTGCCCGCTTCAATTTTCGCGGTGATGAGACCTACCTTGTCCACACCAGCTGCGTGGGCAAGATCAATCACGTTGGCAACGTTGGCGAAGGGAATAGCGTCATCGCCCTTCACAAACATCACTTTTTCCGCGCGTTGTTTATAGATGTCGGTGAGACGTCCCTGCAGATTGTCCCAAGTCGCATCTTCGTTGTTGATTTTTACGCCTGGATCCTGCCCGGGACCGCGATCAATCAACTGCACGACGACGGTGCGATCGGGCGAATCATTCTTCGGCGCGTTCGGCGGAGGCGGCTGGGGAACCAGCGCATCCAATCCTTTCGGCGTCACAGGCGAGATCACCATGAAGATGATCAGCAACACCAACAGCACGTCGATAAGCGGCGTTACGTTGATATTCGCGCTCTGGCCCCCGCTGGGGCCGACTGCCATACCCATGGTAGTTCTCCTCTATTGCCCGGGCGTCGCTGGCGACGGTGGGGCGCTTGGAGCCGTTTTCTTTTGATCGGTGAGCAAGCCGAGATCATCGACTCCGGCGGCTCGCACGCTATCGACCACCTTTACCACTCCGCCGAAGCGAGTCCGCATATCCGCCTTCACGTAAACGCGGCGGTCGCCAGGCTTGCTGGCGAAACGATCTTTCACTTTCGTGGTCAGATTGTCGACGTCCTGAATCTGCTCACTGCCGAAGTAGACCTTGCCGTCTCGCGTGATCGAGACAAGTAGAGCGTCTTCCTTATCCGCGTCCGGCATCTGCTCCGGGTTGTTCACTTTGGCCATGTCCACGCTGATGCCTTTCTGCAACATGGGCGTGACCACCATGAAGATGATCAGCAGAACCAGCATCACGTCCACCATCGGCGTGACGTTGATCTCGGAGCTGATCTTCGCTCCTTCGTTTCGTTTCGATATTCCCATAGCTTGGTATCTCCCAGGATTCCGCCGCGGTTCGCGTCCAATGACGCTCCGCCTAAGTTGGGAAGGCCCGGCGCTGGATTATCCAGCGCCGGACAAGCAACTCACTGCGGAAACCAGTCCGAGCCTCTTACCGCCGAACGTCGCCGCGCTTCTTGAGGAAGTAATCAATCAGTTCGCTCGACGAGTTGTCCATCTCGACGTCGAACGCTTCCACGCGACCGGTCAGATAGTTGAACATCATGACGGCAGGAATCGCGACCAGCAGTCCGATAGCCGTCGTGACCAACGCCTCGGCGATACCGCCGGCCACTGCAGCCAGACCGGTAGCCTTCGAGTTATTGATGCCGATGAAGGCGTTCAGAATGCCCATAACCGTTCCGAACAGTCCCACGAAGGGAGCGGTCGAACCGATCGTTGCGAGACCACCCAACCCACGCTTCAATTCGGCGTGAACGATAGCTTCCGTGCGTTCCAGAGCGCGCTTGGAGGCTTCGATGGTTTCGCCAGGGATTGCGCCCGGGCTGTCCTGGTGGGCCTTGAATTCCATCAGGCCAGCGGTGACAACCTTGGCCAGGTGGCTCTTTTTGTTGCGTTCAGCAACCTTGATTGCTTCGTCGATGCGTCCGTCGCGCAGAGCGCCGGCAACTGCCGGGGCAAAAGCACGCGATTGCTTACGAGCTGCACTGTAGGCCATCCAACGATCGATCATCACGCCGATGGACCAACCGGACATAATGAACAGAATGATGACGACGGTGCGAGCGACCCAGCCCATGGCTTTCCACAAGCCCAAGGGATCGGTTGCCATGGCGCCTCCGCCCTCCTGGACAACCCAGGCGGCAGCGACGTGTACGTGACTGAGAACAGCTCCTGCGTGAAGTGCGAACATGAATTGCTTTCCCTCCTCGGAACTCTTTGCTATTTACTTGGACACTTTGATGCGCTTAGAGGTGCCAACCGCTGGCCAAGAACTTTTATTACCAGTAGGAATCTGGCTCTGGCCGCGCATGCAGAATGCCGGTCACCAGTGGAACAATGGCGGCAACGTCTGGCTCCCTGAAAAGCCCTTCCCACCTATCGTCCTGCTTGAGATAGGAAGGGGAGGGCCAGACACACTCAAAGCGCTTAACTCTGACCACGCACGCTACGGAAGTTTAGCCTCCGGCGAGCGTGAAGTTCACCTGCACCTGCGTTTCAACTTCGACCGGTTCCCCGTTCAGCAGGTACGGCTTGTACTTCCATTGCTTCACGGCTTCGATCGCAGCCGGCGCCAACATCGGGTGCCCGCTGATCAACTGCAGGTTCTCGATGTTGCCGTCTTTGCTGATCTGGGCCTGCAGAATCACCGTACCCTGAATACGCGCCTGACGTGCCAGCGGCGGATAGTTCGGTGGAACCTTGCGGACCAGAAGACCGGACTGCACGCCAGAGGATACACGTACGCGCTGCGGGGTGGCAATTTTAGGCACTGCGACCGGAGCGGAGCTCAACACGCTGCCGATTACGCCGCCCATCGAACCACCAGGCACGCCGCCGGGTACCCCACCCACGACGCCCGTCGATGCCATGACCGGTGGAGGGGCTTCTTCCTCCTTGATCATCTGAATTTTCTTGGGAATCTTGGTCGGGGTGCGCAGTTCCCCGTTGACGATGTCGGTTTGTATTTGCTTGACGACCTTGACAGGAGCTGCGGCTGGCGGTGGTGGCGGAGGCGGGGGTGGCGGAGGCGCCACCAGGAATGTCATCAATTGCTGCTTGGGCAAAGCTTCGGTGAAGATCAATGGAATCAGAACCATGACGCCGATAATCATGATCTGAATCGCAAACGAGACGATGGAAGTCCACCCTCTTTTAGTCTTCAGCTTGCCGCCGGACTCGATAAGGCTGTCTTCAAACATTGTGATTCTCCCAGACTGCTTCAGACCCCTACGGACATTTAGACACCGACCACTTCTCCTTTGCTCCCAGTTTCTTTGCCAGACCTGAGGGTTGGTTGCACCACACAGGCGTGACGAGCAAGTCCTTCAAAATGTACATTAGAAGGCCTAACGCATTGATCCGCACGACGCCATCGGGTAACTTACCTACTTTTGCCCGGCATGGCGACGGGACGCTTCCCTTTTTCGATCCGCCAATCCTGGTATGCCACGAGGATCGGTGCGGCGATCGCAATCGACGAATAAGTCCCGATTAAGATGCCGATTACGAGTGCGAGGCTGAATCCGCGGAGCACCTCGCCCCCAAACAAAAAGAGAGCAAGTACAGTAAGGAAGGTAAGGCCAGCTGTCAAGATCGTTCTGCTTAGGGTTTGGTTAATGCTGCGATTAACGATCTCGGACAGCTTTTCGCGCCGCATAAGCTTAATGTTTTCGCGGATGCGGTCAAACACCACGATCGTGTCGTTGTTGGAGTAACCAATCAACGTGAGCAGGGCCGCAATCACCGTCAGGGAGACGTCGGTATTCGTCAGAGAAAAAGCCCCTAGAGTGATCAGGGTATCGTGGAATACCGTAACCACAGCGGCAACACCATAGATCCACTCGAATCGGAATCCCAGGTAAACCAGCATCCCCAAAAGCGAGTAAAGAGTCGCTAATCCAGCTTGAGTTCTCAACTGACCGCCCACCTGTGGGCCCACGATTGCGACATCGCGAACTCCGAAATCGGACAGGTAGAAACCGTCTGAGATGGAGGCGGCAACCGCTGGATCGACTCCAGCCGCGCCCTTCAATTGATCCAGGGAATTCAGAACTCCTCCGGCCACTTTGTCGCGGAAACTGGTAACGGCTTGCGCCTGCGCCGTGTATTTCTGGTCTGCATCGCTCCCCAGGTGCATGGGGTCCTTGTTCATCAGATAGTTCTTGATCGTCAGAGAACTGGCGTTGTTGAGGTCAACCTTGCCGGCTGGAGCATTTTTTTCGAGCGCGTTGATGATCTTCAGCTTTCCCTGGTCCAGAGCACTCTCGCTAGTTTCGCGAACGTCAAGATCGATCAGCACCTCGTTGTATTCGGGCCTGTCATAAGGCTGGATCTTCGGATCCTTCAATCCTGCTCGATCCATTGCGGAACGCAGAGCACCCAAGTCCGGAGTATGAGAGAACCTCACATACACCAGCGTGCCTCCCCGGAAATCAACTCCCCAGGGAATGTGGTGCCAGAACAAAATAGAGATCAGGCCCGCGACGCTGAAAACGAGAGAGAACGCGAGGAAGTACCACTTCTTACCGAGAAAATCGATGTTGACGTTATGAAAGAACTCCACCGGTTGTCGTGCCCCTTATCTTTAACTTACTCGTTCCGCCGGTGTATCACCGGCTCGCTCGAGGGCTTCTGCCCTCGCAGGCGGACTAAATACTCAACGCATCGCCACGCTGTTTGCGGCTAAGAACCCACTCGAAAATTGCGCGCGATACGAACACGGCGGTAAACAGGTTCGCCAGCAGACCAAAGGTCAGCGTTGTGGCGAATCCTTTCACCGGACCGGTACCGAAGATGAAAAGAATGGCCGCCGAAACGATCGTCGTAACGTGAGTGTCGACGATGGTGATCCAAGCGTGGCTGAACCCCTGATCTACTGCGGATGGAGGCGTCTTGCCGTTGCGCAACTCTTCGCGAATACGCTCAAAGATCAGCACGTTTGAATCAACGCCCATACCGACCGTCAATATCACTCCGGCGATTCCGGGTAAGGTCAGCGCCACGTTGACGCCGGCAATCGTCGACCACCCGAGAAAGCCGAGCAGGATGATCAAGTTCATGATCAGCGCGACATCAGCATTCACGCCCGCGCCGCGATAGTAAATCAGCATGAAAATGAGCACAGCGACCATGCCAATCACCGCCGCGCGAATTCCCGCACGAATTGAGTCCGCCCCCAGGGACGGCCCGACCGTGCGCTCTTCCAGATAGCTGATGCTGGCAGGCAATGCGCCGGAGCGAAGCACCATGGAAAGATCCTTCGCCGCCTGCTCCGTCATGCGCCCACCGCTGATCTCACCCGTGTCGCGAATGGGCTCTTTGATATTTGCGACTTCCTGAACCTTATTGTCGAGAACCACAGCAAGACTGTCACCGACGTGGCTTGACGTGAAGTTGTAGAAGCGCTGGCCGCCTTCACCCGTCAGGTTGAAGTGCACTGCTGGTTGGCCGTTCTGGTCAGTGCTGGGGTCGGCGCTTCGAAGATCTTTTCCACTTACAGCTGAGACTCGCGAAACGAAACACCAGGTCTGTTCGTTGCCGTTGGCGCACTGGCCCGGCAGCAGAATCGAGTCGGCAGGCATCACTCCGCCTTTTTCCTGCAGAGCCGCCTGCTCGCTCTGGTAGGGACCGCCCATGAACTGCTTGATCTCAAGCATGGCCGTGGACTGCATGATGTCTTTCACGCGTCCCGGATCGTCAATTCCGGGCAACTGCACGAGAATCTGGTATTGACCCAGTCCGTGCTCTTGGATTGTCGGCTCGCTGACGCCGAGCGCATCGATGCGGTTACGGATTGTCTCGATGGCCTGGCTGACCGCCTTGTTTTTCAGGTCAGTCAACATCGACGCCTTCATGGACATGTTCCAGGAATTTTCGGCACCGCCAGTGATGTCGTATTCCGGCAGCCGATCGCGAACGATACCCAGCAAGTCGGAACGCGAAGCAGGCTGTATGCCTTTCAGAACGAGGTGATCGGGATTGTTCTGCTGATCGGGTTGCGAGATGTCGGTGTAATCGATCTTACGAGTACGAAACTGCTCTTTCAGGGTCTCGATCGCACCTTGCGCGTCTGCATTCACCGCGTCGTTCACATGCACCTGCAAGATCAAGTGCGTTCCACCCTTTAAATCAAGACCGAGGTGGATGTGGTCCGTCAGAGCTGTAAGCAGCCCTTCGCCCGAGAGACTCTTCGGAACTCCAAAAATTCCGAAAAGGAAAAAGAGCATCGTGCCGACGATGAACAGCGTTTTCCAGAGAAGATTCTTGTTCATAAATACAGTTTCGAGTTTCCGGTTTCGAGTTCAAGGATCCAGCTTCGGTTTTGCATGAAACTAGAAACTTGAAGTTCAGAACTTCATTTCGCTTTGACTTCTTCCTCGTTCGTCGAGACTTGGGTCACCGCGGCCTTGGTCACTTCCACGACCAGATTGTTGGGTGGAACCCGCAAGTGGACACAGTCATCCTTGATCGCCATGATGGTGCCACGCAATCCGCCACTGGTGGTTACCTTGTCACCGGTTTTGAGCTGGTCCAGCATGCCTTGCCACTTCTTCTGCCGCCGCTGCTGCGGCAGGATCAGAAGAAAGTAGAAAATCGCGAAGATAAAGACGAGCGGAGCGATACTGAGCCATCCCATACCGCCGCCACCGGTCTGCACAGCCAAGAAAAATTGCATTCTCTTTGAGGTCTGAGCGGATGAATCCGCGAAAAAATGCCCGCGTCATAAACCGCGGGAGGTGTTATTTCACCACGGGGTTTGGATCGACTTCGGCCGGATGCGTTGGCCTCAGGCTTGAATCCGGGGACGTTTCCCGTTCAGTCTACGGTCTTGGTTGGGACCAGACATCAGAAAGCGAACGGGGCACTTCCCCAAGTGAGATAGAATGCCGCACCCGCTGCATAGTGTCAAGGTAGAAACTAAGATTGTGGACCGTGTTCAGGACCTGCGCCAGCATCTCGTTAGATGCATAAAGATGGCGCAAATAGGCCCGAGAATAACGTTTACAAACGCGACAGGTGCACTTTTCATCGAGCGGTCCGGAATCCTGCGCATAGCGAGCCTGCTTGATCGACACTTTTCCGGCCGACGTGAACAGGAGGCCGTGGCGCGCCGCGCGTGTCGGAAGAACGCAATCCATCATGTCGATGCCCATTCCAGCGTACTGAACGATCTCTTCTGGAGTGCCCACGCCCATGAGATAACGCGGCTTATCCTTGGGAAGATGTTCGAGCGTCGATTCCACGATTTCCCGTGTCAACTCTCGTGGCTCGCCAACGCTTAGTCCGCCAACCGCGTACCCCGGGAAACCGATTTCGATGGTTCGCTCAGCAGACTCTTTTCGCAACTGGCGGTCCATCCCGCCTTGCACGATGCCGAAGAGAGATTGGATGGCGCCGTCGGTCACGAACTCGGAGCTTCGCTCCTCGGGACGGACGAATGCGTCCGTCCCTACACTTACCTTCCACGGGACTTCATGTTTATGGTCCTCGAAATATTTCTTGCTTCGCGCTGCCCATCGGGCTGTGAGTTCCATCGAGGCGCGGGCACGGGCCGCATCCGCAGGAAATTCGGTGCATTCATCGAAAGCCATGATGATATCGGCGCCAATGCCAATCTGCGCCTCCATCGCGCTCTCGGGACTGAAAAAGTGGGGTGAGCCGTCGAGGTGAGACCGAAACGTCACTCCCTCTTCGCTAATCTTCCTCAATTCATTCAGACTGAAAACCTGGAATCCGCCAGAATCAGTGAGAATGGCGCGTCGCCACGACATGAAGTCGTGAAGCCCGCCCATTTTCCGAACCGTATCTACCCCGGGCCGCAAATACAAGTGATAGGTGTTGCCCAGGATGATCTGGGCACCGAGATCCTCCAAAACATCCTGCGGAACCGCTTTTACCGATGCGACTGTTCCGACCGGCATGAAGACGGGAGTCTGGATCTCCGCATGAGGCGTGCATATGCGTCCGCGACGGGCCCCACCCGCGACATCTTCAATCTTGAATTGCAATGACATTCATTCGGATTGTAGCAACGGGAACACACGACACCCGGCGATGCGAACGGAAGGCCGAGTGATAGCTCAGTCGAGGATTTGGACGATCTCGGCGCGAGCCTGCTGTTTGCTGACCGTAATGCGCCCCACTGTCACTGGCAGTTTGAAGCGCCGGGGACCGGCGCTGCCAGGATTGAAAAACAGGACGCCGTTCTTTGTCTCCTGCCTGGGTACGTGACTGTGCCCGTAGATCACAACTTTGAATCCGGCTGCTTCGGGTTTCAAGTCGAGCTTGGAGATGTTGTGCAGCATGTAAATCGAAATGCCACCGACTTCTACGACTTCTGTTTGCGGTAGCTTGCGAGCCCACGCATCGCTGTCGATGTTTCCCCGGATAGCAGTGACTGGAGCGATTTCGGCCAGCCGATCAAGGATCTCGCGAGCACCGACGTCGCCAGCATGAAGAATGCAGTCGGCACCTTGCAAAGCAGCGATGGCCTCGGGCCTCAACAGGCCGTGCGTGTCGGAGATGACACCGATGGAGATGGAGTTTCTGGCAGTCGTTGGTTTTCTCCTGTCCGGTAGGTTTCTTCCACAAAACAAATGAGCCAACGATTCGCTGGAATCATTGGCTCAAGAGTGGTAAAGCTGTTCGTACTAAGCGGCTGCTGACACAGTTCGACGGGCGTCCATTCCATCCAGCGCCTTCCAGAGCATCTGTGCGGCATTCTCGGCCGCGTCCAGTGCTGCTTCTGCCGTCTCGGGTTTTGCCGCAATCCTTTTTTCCAGTTGAGTGCGCCACACGCGCGAGTGGTAGACGTCCGCTGTTGTATGCAATGAAAAATATCCGCAGGTTTTGTCATCCGCGCCGTACTTTGCGCGCAGTCCCTGCTCTTTCTCCTCAGCAATGCGCGGCACCTGGGACTCATACGCGTAGAAAGCGGCCAGCGCCTCTTCTACTGTTCCTTCATTCGCGACCTTGTAAAAGTGACGGATGAGTTCCCTGATTTCCGGAATCGGACTATGCCATTCCAGATTCCGGGTGGAGCCCATTCCCTCGGCAAAATCCAGCCACAGGTCGCAATGCGGGACAGCCTCTCTTCCTGACTCTGCTTCGGTTCCCTTTTCGTCACACATGTTCGCCAGAACGGCTCGTCGCAAGTCGCCATCCTCCAGCCTCAAACCTAACGCCGCCAAATAGGAGGGGAAGGCCTCTACATGATGAAAGTAGTCTTGGGCGTACTCACGCAGGTCGTCGCGGGTCAGGGTGCCGGCAGACCACGCCTGGTAAAACGGATGGCAAAGCAGGTCGTATTTCGCGATGCGCGCTTCAAGTTGGGGGAGAAACTCAGCTGTAGTCATCGGATCCTCTCTGCAAGGGGTGTGACTGCCAAATATACGGTCGGATCGTGATACGGGCAAGTGATCCGCCTCACCGATGTGGTTAAGTTGTTAGAATGAAAGCAGAACCATCCTGAAGTTTCCTGAACAAATCTGGAATGCAGTTTACCGAACAATTCGATGTTGTCGTCGTGGGCGCAGGCCATGCCGGATGCGAGGCCGCTATGTCTGCTGCCCGCATGGGTCTGAAGACAGCGCTGTACACCCTGAATGTCGACCTGATTGCCCAGATGTCGTGCAATCCCGCGGTGGGCGGCATTGCTAAGGGTCATCTCGTTCGCGAAGTTGATGCTCTCGGCGGAATCATGGGCGAGATCACCGATGCGGTCGGAATCCAGTTCCGACTGCTGAATACTTCACGCGGACCGGCGGTCTGGTCTCCGCGCGCCCAGTGCGACAAGCAGGCTTATCGCCTGAAGATGCGCGAGGTGCTCGAGTCGCAGCCGAATTTGAAGATCAAGCAAGCCGAAGTCGCGGACCTGATTCTGGATGAAGCTGGGGGCTGTGAGCGTTCAGCCTTCGAAGCGATGAGCGAGACAGATGAGTTCCGAAGCCGAGCGCCGAAAGCCGAGCGCCGGGTGTTAGGCATCAAGCTTCGCGATGGCCGCACCGTCGGCGCCAAGGCGGTCATCATCACGACGGGAACATTCCTGAATGGCCTGATCCATTGCGGCGAGCAGCAGTATCCCGCCGGACGATCCGGGGAGCCCAACGCCGTGTTGCTCGGAGAGGCGCTCAAGAATCTGGGCCTGCGGGGATGCCGGCTCAAGACCGGAACTCCGCCGCGTCTCGATGGCCGTAGTATCGATTGGTCGAAGTTTCCAGTACAGCCCGGAGACGTCGATCCAACCCCGTTCAGCTTTCGCACCAGGCGCGTCGCGCATCACGATTCGCAGGTGCCTTGCTACATCGCCTGGACGACGCCAGAGACACATCGCATTATTCGCGAAAACGTACACCGCTCGCCGATGTACAGCGGCCAGATTCAATCGATTGGTCCGCGCTATTGTCCATCGATCGAAGACAAGATTGTGAAGTTCCCGGACAAGGAAATGCACCAGCTCTTTCTCGAGCCGGAAGGGCTGAATACGCACGAGATTTATGTGAACGGGATGAGCACGTCCCTTCCAGTCGAAGTGCAGCTGGAAATTCTGAAGTCGATTCCGGGCCTTGAGAATGCCGAAATGCTTCGACCCGGCTATGCGATTGAATATGATTCAATCGATCCTACGGAACTTGAGCGAACGCTTGAGACACGCAAAATTGCCGGCCTGTTCCTGGGTGGCCAGATCAATGGCACATCAGGTTACGAAGAGGCTGCGTGCCAAGGCCTGATGGCGGGCATTAACGCTGCCCTCCAAGTCAAGAACGAACCGCCTCTGATTCTTGATCGCACTGAGGCGTACACCGCGATTCTGATCGACGATCTGATATCGAAGGGGACGAACGAGCCGTATCGTATGTTCACGTCGCGCGCGGAATTTCGCCTGCACCTTCGTATCGACAATGCCGACCGGCGGCTGACTCCACACGGCCGTCGCGTTGGGTTGATTTCCGACGAGGCGTGGGCAGACTACCAGGCAAAACAGCAGCGGCTGGCGGATATGAAGAAGGTCTTGGAGGCCACCCGCCTGACAGCGGAAATGGTGGCACATTGTCAGGCAGAGTGCGGCGAAGGATCGACTGCTTCGGATGGCAACGGCACGAGTCCTAATGGATGGACGTCGGCTATCGGCCAACCCCTTGCGCAACTTTTGAAGCGGCCTGAGGCTACCGTAGAGCAACTAGTGCCAGTTCTGCGACAAAGCGCGCCAGAATTCTTCGCGAGGAATTCCTCTGTGCCCGCGGTCTCGCCTGTGTTCAAGCTTTCTTCAGAAGTGCGCAACGAACTGAAGGCGGTGGAAACAGAAATCAAGTACGAAGGCTATCTGCTTCAGCAGCAGAAGGCCATGGATCGCCTCAAGAAGTCGGAACAACACTCGATTCCGGAATGGTTCGACTATCGCTCGGTCAGCGGACTTTCGCGGGAAATGCAGGAGAAGCTGATGAAGCTGCGGCCACGAACGATTGGCCAAGCGTCACGGATCCCAGGAGTAACTCCTGCGGCGGTTTCCCTCGTGAATGTGTTCATCGAGATTCAGGCGCGGCGCCGGGATCAAGCGGCAGCGATCTAAGCATCGAAATAAGCGGCTATTGCAGATCGTCTTTCGCGTGCAGCTCTTGCGATCGCTTCACCTCGGCGTCTGCCGCCTCTTTGTTACCCATGTCGCGGTAAGCTTGTCCCAGCAGATAGTGAGTCGTCGGATTGTTCGGCTCCATCGTGACTGCATGCTTTAGCGAGATAACCGCCAGGTCGTAGTCCCCTTTTTTCTCGAGCACCTTGCCCATAAGAATGAACGGCACGCTCGACGTTGCATCGAGTCGAATGGAGCGCTGCAACAGTCGTTGTGCGTCGTCGAATTTCTGCACTCGCGTGTAAGCATCGGCGAGTTTGTAGTAGGTCGCAGCGTGTGCCGGATTGATTGCGAGCTCCTTTTGGAATTCCGCGATCGATTCGGGAAGGCGTGATTTGTAGAGGAACAACTCCCCCAGCAGGTAGTGCACAAGGGGCAATTTCGGGTCAAGAGTAGCGGCTCTTTGCGCATATTCTTCGGCGATCGGGTCGTACTCCTGGCGGAGGAGCATGCGCGCGGTAAACAGGTATGCCGCGGCGGAATCCGCCGGTACGTCAAACATCTTGGCGAATGCGGCGCGAGCCTGGTCGTAATTTCTGGTCTGGATATAGCAGGTACCCAGAATGTAGTAGCCGTCCACATTGGCACGAGATATCCAGCCTTGCACCTTCTCCAGCAGCGGAATGGCGTCCGCGGGATGACCTCCCGCGTAGTAGGACATTCCAAGCAACTGAGTTGCTTCCTGATTGGTCGGGTCTTCCGCATTAGCTTTTTTCAGATACTGAATCGCCGTGGGGAAATCGCTCTTCTTGTAGTAGGCTGTGCCCAATTCCAGAGCTAGCCCCGGTGTAGTGGCGTCTTTCGCTTCCATCGTTTTCAGCTCACCGATCGCATCTTCAACTTTCCCTTGTTGCATTGACTTTCGAGCGGCAGAAAATTTTGCATTCTCTGCCTGATGCACAGTCGAAGGAGCTTCCGGAGGCGCCGTTTGCTGCGCCGCCCTCGCAGGTATGCAAAACGCAATGAGCACAACACCCCCTACTGCGGACGCTATCGGGACATTCGCTCTGATTATTCGCATGATAAGTACTCAAGTAGAGACTGGGGGCCGAGACAAAGGTCAGCGCCCGTTCAACTCTTTTTGCAGCGCCTCAAGATTTTCTTTAGCAATCGGCTGGCTCGGATCAATCTGAAGCGCCCGCTCAAAATGCGATTTCGCTTCCAGCAATTGTCCCATCTCAGCAAGTGCGGCTCCGAGGTTCGCTTCTACATTTGCGTCCCCGGGCTGCAACTTCAACGCGGCGGCAAACTGCTTCGACGCTCCCGGGAAGTCCTCCTGTTGCGCGAGTGCGAAACCTAAATTGTAATGAGCATCGAAATAATCGGGACGTGCCTGCAGGGCCGCGATCAGGTAAACCGCGGCTTTATCGGGAGAGCCTGCGGCGAGGAGAGCTGCGCCCAGCGCATTGTTCCCTGTGGCATCTTGCGGGCGCAATTTCACCCCCGCGGAATATTCGCGGATCGCGCCTTCCAGATCCCGCCGCGCCTGCAACATCGACCCTAGATTGTAGTGCGCCTCAAAGTCGCCGGGATTCTTCTCGATGTTATGTCGCGCGAGCCCCTCCTGCAGAATCATTCGCGGATCACCCTTCGCAGCATCGACGTTCACCGGCAGGACCTGCAGCCACAAGTGGCACATCTCGTCAGTGGACCGGTTCCCGCCCACGACCCTGACTGCGGGACGATTGGGGTTTAGCGGGTTCTCGTTTGAGTTGTCGTAGCTGTAGCGAAGGCCGATTGTCGTCCCTTTGGGCAATCGCACCTGGTTTGCGTACCGATAGACGGCCTGCCAGTTCAAGTTCCAGCCGGGAATGTGAATGAGCGTTTTACTTGTTCCGTCGGGAAATGTCGCAGTCGCCTGGATGTCTTTACCCAAATAGTGCGCATGCGGATAGATCGCCCTCAGGTCGACATCGATCGGCAGGGTGAACTTGTCAGTGACAACAAAATCCTTTGCTCCCGCGGGAATATCGAGCTTGGCGTCGTTTTCAAGCTGCACCAGCATGGGGAATTTTGTCGCGGGTTGCGAGGTGAAATATAGGCCGATGCTCGGTTGAATGACTTCAGGCTTGCCCGACGGCTGCAGATGTGTGTTAAGAATCAGGTCCGTGCCCTTGTCGAGGCGCAGCGACATCCCCTCAGGCTCGGCAGAAGGAATGGTTCCCGGCTTCCAGAACAATAAATGGCTGTCGGGATCGAATACCTGTGATTCGATGCGAATCTCCATGCCGCCGAAACCCGCGCCCGGCTCGCTTTCCCGCTTACGCGACGCTTCTTCGCGATCTACCAGAATGTTCGCGTGGTGCACGTAACGCTTGTCGCCCGGACGAATCTCAACGGCCTTGACCCATCGTGTCTCATGAATTGGAACAGGAAAAATGAAGTTCCAGTAGGTATCGGTTCCTTGCGGCGGGAGCGTGAGCGGCTTGGTCGCGTTGAGCACGACGTCCGGTTGTCCAAGCAGCCATCCTTCCACAAACTTCGGCTGCGCGGGCAAGTCCGCAGAATTCCCTTCGTTCTCGCCTTGTTCGACCCATTTCCCGATCAGAGCGATTTCGGAATCCGAGAGACGCAACTCATCGGCGAACTTGAGCTCTTGCGGTTCGGGCAGCCATGGCGGCATCGATCGCGAACGAGTTACCTCAACAATCTGGCGTGCGTGCTTTTTGACATCCGAGTAGGTCAACAGCGAAAACGGGGCAGCCTCACCGGGACGGTGACAGCTTGAGCAGGAATGAAAAATGATAGGAGCGATGTTCCGGTTAAACGTGACCTCGGTCGCCGCGTCCGACGCCGCGCCCGCGGAGGACGCTGGATGGGCGAGCATGGCCGCCATGCAGCAGATCGCGGCTAGCACAAGACCACACATCAAAAATGCTCGCGCTCGGAAGGTCACGGCAGGTCCGCGATATAGCATCCGACTCCCCTGACTTCATTCTTAGCGACGGATCGACCGTCGATGGCGGCGCGAATCGCATCTTCGAGCTCATGTGTCGTCGGCGCGCGGCGGGCTCGAACCGGATCGATATACCAGTCGTCAATTCGGCCGTCATAAATCAGTCGCCGGTTGCGGTCAAACACTGCCACCTCGGGCGTGATCTGCACCTGCGCCCTCTTAA
Organism: uncultured Acidobacteriota bacterium; assembly: GCA_963801895.1. Taxonomy (GTDB): domain Bacteria; phylum Acidobacteriota; class Terriglobia; order Terriglobales; family Acidobacteriaceae; genus Sulfotelmatobacter. Next base: position 1,716,502 of record CAWDGM010000001.1, read on the forward strand.
CCAACTGCCGGCCGGGGTCCTGCAAAGCAGACAGACGGTATCCGTATTCGCTCACGGATTTGCGGATCGCGGTCGGCGTTTCACTTCTGTCGGGATACACCAGCCAGAAATTGGCGCGGTCCGCATAGCGCTCACTGATTGCCTGAACCGAAGGAGCATAACGGCCCGAGATTGGGCAGTCCCGGCGAACGAATACCAGTACGACAATTTTGTCTGAAGACGAAAATGGATCGACTGCGTGCCCTTCCAAGTCCACGGCTGGTTGCTGGGCCGAAGCCACTAGGCTCGCGAAAGCGAGCGTGAGGGCCAACAAGGCCAATCGGATGCGCAATTTTTCCCATCCCATAGAATCGCGACGCGCCCGAAACCTATGCTGATTCTACTGCACGTGGGGAATATTGACGGCGTCCCTTAGTATGCAATCGTGGAGCCGCTACAATGGCTCACGATGATCGCTCATTTGCGCGGGACTCTGCTGGCTAAGCACCCCAACCAGGCCATCGTAGAAACAGCTGGCGTCGGATACGACGTCACCATCAGCGTACCCACATTTTCGGACTTGCCGTCGGTCGGCTCTGAGGTGGCTCTCTACGTTCACACGCATGTGCGCGAGGACGTGATCGCCCTGTATGGATTTCTGCGCGACTCGGAAAAACTTCTGTTCGAAAAGCTGATCACGGTGAGCGGGATCGGCCCGAAGTTGGCGATCACGATTCTGAGTGGGATGGCCGCCGATGAGATGGTGGGCGCGATTCGCGGCAACGACGTGGCGCGCCTGACGCGCATACCAGGAATTGGAAAGAAAACAGCCGAGCGAATGGTCTTGGAGCTACGCGACAAATTGCCGGTGCCCGGAGCGACCGTCACAACTGCTGTGCCTGCCCTTGGTCCGATCGAAGAGGACGTCCTCTCCGCGCTCGTCAATCTTGGATATCAGCGCGCCATCGCAGAAAGGGGTTTGAGCGCAGCGACTAAAAATGGCAAAACCGGGTCGTTCGATGTCCTGTTTCGCGAGGCTTTGTCTGCGCTTTCGAAATAGCTACTTGCCGATACAAAACGTGCTGAAGATCAGATTGAGAATGTCGTCGGTAGTGGTCGCTCCTGTGATCGCGTCCAGGGGGCGCAGCGCATTGTACAGATCCATCAGCAACATTTCGTGCGGGACCCTTCCATGAATTGCGGTGTCCGCTGCGTCGAGCGCTGAGAGTGAGTTTTCGATTTGCTGTTTGTGGCGAATGTTCGTCAAGAAGCCAGATTCGCCCAATGCCCCTCCGGCGCCAGTGAGGTGATTCAAAATCGCTGACCGCAATTCTGGAATGCCCTCGCCTGTCAGGGCAGATGTGCGCACCCGCGGCAACTCAACCGCCATCCGAGAGTGATCCGCGAGGCCAAGGTCACATTTGTTTTCGATCACGAGGACTGATTGCTTCCCCGCCTGTGTCAGCAGTTCCTGATCCTCGCTGTTGTCCGATTGTGAAGCATCAAGAACAACCAGGACGAGGTCTGCGTCAGCCAATGTCTCCATTGATTTGCGAATTCCGATTGACTCGGCTTCGTCCAGGGCGCTGCGAATTCCGGCGGTGTCGACCAGCTTGATCGGAATCCCACCAATGGCTACGGTCTCGGTCACCAAGTCCCGGGTCGTTCCCGGGGTTGCGGTAACGATCGCACGATCGCGCTCGACCAGTCGATTGAAGAGACTCGACTTTCCGACATTGGGACGCCCCACGATAGCCAGCGTCAATCCTTCATGAACGATTTTGCCGTAGGCGAAACTGGCGGCGAGTTGCGCCAACGGAGAGCGCACCTTCGCCATGCACTCGAGAATGACCGCGTCTTGCGGCACAGAGACGTCGTCTTCGGCAAAGTCAATTCCCGCCTCGAGCAGGGCGATCAGTTCGACGAGAGTTTGCTTGATGGGCTGCAGCCGCCTTGATAGTGCGCCTTCCAGTTGCTGCGCGGCCACCTTCGCCTGGTAGAGCGTCTGCGAGTCGATCAGATCACGCACAGCCTCCGCTTGCGTCAGGTCAATGCGGCCATGCAAGAACGCGCGCATCGTGAATTCTCCCGGCTCAGCCATGCGCGCGCCCGAGGCGGTGCAGAGTTCGACAATGTGCCCCAGCACAACAGGAGATCCATGAGCAGATATCTCAATCACATCGTCCGTCGTATAGGAATGCGGCTTTGCATAGTAAGTGACTACAACTTCATCGATTCGCTGCTCGGTTCCGTGTGGCGAGGGCGCCCCCGCCCGCGTGTCGCAGTGTGATTTGTTGTCATCAGCAGCGGCCCAACTTTCCGCGGTCGCAGGTCCGGGGGCGGCTGTCGCCACGGAAGTTGTAATGGTCCCGGGCTTCCTGCGGACGTGGGCCTCCGCACCACTTGGTTCGACTAACTCCCCGAAGATCGCGCGACCGTGCTCGAGTGCATGGTTCAGCCGCAGCATCGGCATCGCAATGTTTATGGCCTCCGGGCCGGAGAGCCGCACTACGCCGATGCCGCCTCTGCCGGAAGGAGTCGCGATGGCAACGATCGTGTCCTCGAGGTTCACGCGCCGATTGTAACGGGTAAACTAAGAGCGACCAACGAGCAGGGACATCCAGAATGGGGTTACTAGATGCCTGCTCTTTCGCTAGACGTGGAAAATCAACGCCCAACAGGAGCCAACTTTGTCCGTAGCTGATGAACTCCTTCAAGCTAATGAAATCTTCGCGCGCAGCTTCAACCTGGGCAATCTCTCGGTCCGCCCACGCCGTCACGCGGCCGTGCTGGCCTGCATGGACTCCCGCATTTTGTTCGAGCATTGCCTTGGACTGCGTCCTGGTGACGCGCACATGATCCGCAATGCCGGAGGGATAGCGACCGACGATGCGATCCGCTCGCTCATCGTCTCGCATCACCTGCTCGATACGCAGGAATTCATCATCATCAACCACACCGATTGCGGCCTCTTGAAAATCAACGAATATGAACTCCGTTCGAAACTAGCCGAAAAGACGGGCACTGTCGCCAGCGAACCCGCACATTTCTATGCGTTCGACGATCTGGAAGAAAACGTGCGCCAGCAGATTCACAAAGTGAAGACTCACCCGTGGATACCGAAACAAATCCCGGTGCGTGGATTCATCTACGACGTGAAGACCGGAAGGCTAAAAGAAGTGAAGTAGTCTAGTGGCGCGGGCGCCCCCGCCCGCGTCTGCGGTAGGCGCAGATTTCTCTGGATCACAAACGTGATGGCTGGGGAGAACCTCAGATCGCGGGGCCAGAAGTTTCTGCGTTAACGCGATCATCCGTACTCTTCTGAACTTTCAACGAGTCCTCTGTACCGGGGTCAGGTTGCCTTTTATGAAGAAACCTGCGAGAGGATGCCGGCCGTGGGATTCTGTCTACAGTCGCGGGCGGGGGCGCCCGCGCCACGAAAACTATCTCACCACTTTTTCAACCTCACTGCGCAGTTCGCCGTATGGCACTGCTCCCGGGATGGTACCAAGCCACTTTTCCCGTGCGATCGAGCAATACGAGCGTCGGCGTGGTGGATGCTCCGTAGACTTCAAAGTTGTACTTGCTGATCGGCACCGGCATATCCAGCAAACCGCTGTAGAACCGATGCCGGACCGCATCGATATACTGCATCTCATCGCTCGGACGCGCGTGTTCAATCTGCGCTGTATAACCGTATAGCCGTGTGGGGCCGATCACTTTCAACCCCTTCCCCGCGTACTCAGACCGCAGTTGAGTGATGATCGGCGCCTCAGCCTTGCAGTCGCCACACCAGTGCGCCCAGAAGAAGAGCAACACTGGTGATCCCTTAAGAACTGCCGCAGCACGCAAGTTCGATCCGAGCGATTGATCTGCTTTCAGGGCTGGTGCAATCTTTCCCTGAAACGATATGAGGTTCAGGTTTTTCTGAATACGATCATGGATGGATGTATTTCCGTACGTGCGTAGCGCGGACTGAAGCAGTGCTACCGCCTGCGGTTTCTGCCCCCGGGCGGCCAGCGCCTGGGATTGAACTTCGAATGCGGCTCCCAAGGCCATCGGTAAATGGGGTTCGGCGTCAAGGCCACGTTGTTTCAGTTGTTCCAGCACGAGCGTCTTGGTTTCTTTCGCATAGGCTGATGCCTGATCGTACTGGCCAGCATCCAGGGCAGCTCTCGCCATCCACGAGTAGGCCTCGACGTATTCGGCGTCGATGCCGCGTTGGCTGCGGTACGACGCCAACTGAGACTCGGCGGCTGAGAAGTTACTCTGAGAGAGGGACATCCGCACGCTGTCGACAATACCTGCCCAAGCGGACGTCGCTGCCAGAAGGGTGACGCTGAAAAAAATCTTCAATCGCATTGCCTCTATGATGATTGGTTTGCAAAAAGGTAGCAAATGGAATCTTGCCCGGCGCCCGGCCTCGGACCACATAACATCCCCAATTTCAGTTGTTTAACAAGGCGGCCTGGCGAATTATGTAGCCATTTCTGTGCATTTTCGCGTACAATAGAGTTGCGTTTGACTTTAGAGCTCCTTCGCAGTACAAGCATCTCCGCTTAACCTAGCGCGTGACCTGCCTGCAGAAGAATCCCGAAAGTTTCAGCGCTACATCAAAGAAAAAGGATCGTGCAACAACATGGAAACAGGAACAGTGAAGTGGTTTAACGACGCCAAGGGCTACGGATTCATTAGCCGTCAGAATGGCGAGGATGTCTTCGTGCATTTCTCCGCCATCCAGGCTAGCGGATTCCGCAGTCTGCAGGAAGGTCAGCAAGTTCAGTTTGACGTGGTCAAAGGCCCCAAGGGCTGGCAGGCAGAGAACGTCAAGGGCGTCTAACACCGCTTCGCAAGTAACAATCCGCATGAGGGCGGCCAGCAATGGCCGCCCTTAGTGTTTTTGGGCCACTTGAATTCTGTGTTTTCAGCGCCTTAGGCAATTAGGATCAGCTCAAGGATCGAACTGGGGGATTCCGGCCTCTATTTCACCATATCGCGGATGAGCACAACGTCAGCGTCGTTGTGCCCGCGAACCAGTGCCAGATGTTTTCCGTCCGGGGACCAGTGAAAGTCCCAGATATGTTCCGACGTGAAAGTGGTGAGCTGACGTCCCTTTGAACCGTCGAGCGGCTGCAGCCAGAGATTGTCCGCTCCGCCATCCCGGGCGGGATAAATCACTCCTTTTCCCGACTGGTCGAAATGAATCATCCCGAAACGGAGGCGATCCAGATCCCGCATGGCGACGTGGCCGGAGCCAGTCTCCAATAGCGCCAGCCTCTCTTTGTGCTCACCGGAATGCTCAAGGGTCGGGAATGCAACGAGCTTTCCATCAGGAGAAATGTCGAACGTGTTCGCGGTTCCCGAAATTGGCACGTCCGTGAGAACCTTGGCCTCACCGCCACCGATCGGAACCATGGCCAGCTTGTTTTCTTCCTGTTGGCTGACGAAATACACCGACTGACTATCCGGCGAACAAATCGGATACGTATCGTTCTTCCCTTTTGTAAGCTGGGTAAGATTGCCGCCAGACGAATCGACTCGCCAAATATTCTGATCCGTGGAATTTGCATGAAATCCGAGTACGAATACGACATAGCGGCCATCCGGGCAGGCTGAGGGGTCTCCAGCCGGATGCCCTTCTTCGGTTGCGATCGGAGTCTTCATCGCCGTCTGAGTGTTAATCAGGAATAGCCGATTGTCCTGGTCGCTGATGATCTGTCCGTCTCGGGTCCACGTAATGTCGGTGTAGGCTCCGGTGAATGAGAGCGGCCGCGGCGATGGGTCCGTTGGATTCTGCATCAGGTACAGACTCCAACGAGGCGTATTCAAAATCGTCGCTAAAAGATGCCCGTTCGAGGCCAAGCTGAGGTCAATGTAGTCGTTCGTATCGCGAGTGACCGGCGTCAAACTACCATTCGAATTTGAAATAAGTACGATCTGCGATCGATTGAAATTGGTTGATTGGTCCCACGACGACGCGAGCAAGGCGCTTCCATCGGGGAGCCAGGCCGGCCGACCCACGAACTTCTTCGCGCTACTGAAGATCGGAGTTCGCTTGCCGGTCGCGACGTCGATCGTAACGATCCCTTGCGGCGTGTTGCTGTTTTGGATCGAGGAACACGCAATAGTTTTGCCGTCCGGTGACCAATCAGGTTGGTAGAGTCCTTCCGAGAGCGAGCCGCTGGTCAGGACTCGTTCGTCCCCGCCGCTGACAGGGCGAATGATCAGCCGGTATTTTCCGGGATCAGGGTTGTCCTCACGAATAAAAGCGTACTGCTGGCCATCCGGAGAGAAGGTAATGTTCGAGTCGACGTCACTGATCAACTTTTGCGCTACGCCCCCAAGCAAAGGAGCGCGATACAGAAATTTCAGCTCAGGATTTCCCGGATCGCTTCGAACGAAGTAGAAATAGTTGCCGTCGCGCGAAAACCGTAACCCTCCGTAGTAAACGTCCGCCGGAGGCTGCACCTGCGTATTGCTGTTGGTGGGTACGTTGCGAAGCCACAGGCTGGCGAGTCCATTGTTCCGAGTTAAAGTCAGAATGTATTGGCCGTCCGGGGAAATCGCTGCCGCCACCGCATCTCCCGTGTCCGTAAGCTTGCTCACCGAAAAATTCTGGAACGGCAGCATCCGACTGCGGGTCACCAGCGAGTAGATACCGTATCCGGCCGCCGCTATGAACGCCGCGTAGATCGCGATGATTGCGCCAACGCCAAGCTTGTTTTTCTTCACCGCGGCTGCTACTGATGGCGCACACGACGCTTGCTTACCGGAGCTAGCGCCGATCCGCCCTGGAGGATCAGGAACAGTGGCAATCGCTGCTGACGACGAAGTCCGCGTCTTCCGTCCTGACTCCGTGTCGCGCTTGAGCCGTTTTAGGTCTCCGCGGAGATCGGCTGCAGATTGATAACGAAGCTCCCGATCCTTCTCCAGTAGCTTTTCGATAATCTCCTGCAATTTCGGGGGAATGGTCGCATTCAACTGCGAGGGCGGGACGGGATCGAGTTCGAGGATCGCATGGAACACCACGGCCGAGGTAGCGCCGCTGAAGGGCATCTTCCCCGTTGCCATCTGGTAGATGACGGTGCCCAGTGAGAACAGGTCACTACGAGCATCCAAGTCTTCGCCGCGCGCCTGTTCCGGAGACATGTAGGAAATGGTCCCCACCGTCGCGCCGGGACTGGTAAGGTTAGCGGGACGAGGCGAGTCCATCGTTGCCCCGATCGTGTCCATTTCCATTTCTGGCCGCGCAAGTTTGGCAAGCCCGAAATCGAGGACCTTCACTTGTCCCCTCGGTGACAGAAAAATATTGGCGGGTTTGATGTCTCGGTGAATAATTCCGCGCGCATGCGCGGCATCCAGGGCATCGGCAAGTTGAATCGCGATGTCGAGAAGCGAGCCGGTCGACATCTGCCCCGAACCAAGTTTCTGGTCGAGGTTTTGTCCATCCAACAACTCCATGGCAATAAACGACTGTGCGTCTTCATCGCCTGTAGCGTTCTCTACGGCGTAAATGGTGCAGATATTTGGATGATTCAGTGCCGACGCCGTACGCGCCTCGAGAAGGAACCGATCAAGCGCGTTCTGATCGCGCGACAGCTGAGGAGGCAGGAACTTCAGCGCTACCTTGCGCCCCAAGGTAAGATCCTCGGCTTCGTAGACCACACCCATGCCGCCACTGCCTAACTGGCCGGTGATGCGGTAGTGCGAGATCGTCTGGTTGATCATGAGGCCGCGGCGGAGTGTTTCATCTTAGGTGGGATGGAAATTACCGTCAATGAGGCGCCGATTCCCGAGTTCTAAGTCCAGCCCACTCAGTTCACGGCTGGCAACGGCTTGCTTTGTTCAACTTCCAGTCGGTCCACCAACTCCTTTGGCAGTGCGTGCAGGAGTTCGAGGAAAGCGGCGTTCGTCCAACCGAATCCGATCACATTCATGTGATAACCGAGTTCTGCGTGCGCTTCGGAAGACCGCGTGACCACGTTGTACTTCTCCCGGATGTTGCCGTCGCGGCGGAAGTTCTCCGCGACCATCGACAGAAATTCGTAGGAAACGCGATCCGCATCGCCGTTGAATCCATAACGACGTAAGCCGTTGATGGCCACCATTTCGATGTTTCCCCACCCGTACGGAAGATCCCATTGCGCCCCGGTGTCTACGGTGCTCATGGGCAACCCGCCCGGCTTTTCGAATTTCTTCAAATTTGCCACTACCGCTCTTGCCTGTTGCGGCGTCGCCAAGCCGGCCCACATTGGATAGAACGTCGAAGCATACTCGTAGTCCGACATTCGTTTCGTGCTGAAGTTGAAATCGAAGAATAGGCCCTTCTGCTCATTCCAGAGATAGTGCGTGATCAGTTTCTTTCGTTCTTCCGCACGCTTGTTCCACTTTTTCGCGTTTTCGCTGTGCCCGAGCCAGAGACTGATCTGCTCCAGATCCTTTTCAGTTTTGTACAACAGACTATTCAGGCACACGGGAGCATAGTGGTGCGTTGCTGAGCCAAAAGGACCGAAGCGAGAACTGACGTCGAAGCCCGACTCGCGCATCGAGCGGTCACCTTTATAGTAGTCCGCGCTGAGTTTGAACTGGACCGTTTTATTACATTCCCCGCGAGCCATGGTGAGCGAAACCTCGCAGACCTGCAGTGAATAAGGCGGGCCGGCCACCGGTTGCTTGGCTTCCTCTCCCTTTGGCACCAGGTACCCGTCTGCTTCGGCCGGATGAAAGAAGAAATACTCTGCGACTTTCCGGTTGGATCCTGCTTCATCCTGCAGTGCTTCTTGCGGAGGTCCTTCTCCGAAATCAAAGTACCGCGACAGCCCCGTGTCTCCTGCGAGATGAGGTTCGCGCGTCCACATGCCGTAGTCTTTATCTAGATCCGAGTACGCGCGTTCCAGCCACTCCCGGTCGCCACTCGCATCTTTGTGCCCGGCCTGCTTCTGCATCGCTTGGTAAACGTCGACCACCATCGCACTCATGAACGGTGGTTGTGAACGAGTCAGGTAGTACGTCCGGTTCGCGTTGAGCATGGCGCCGTAATGCTCAACTTCGAAAAAGAAGTTGTCGACCATTCCTTTCGCAAGATCGACGCGTCCCGACTCAAGCAAGCCTCGAATGATGAAGTAGCTGTCCCAACCGTACATTTCGTTGAATCGCCCGCCCGGCACCACATATTTCTCTGGAAGGTAGAGCAACCCCGGCGGATTGAAATTGCTGGCATCGATCTCGCCCAGCCGATGAATTTCCATCGGCAAGTGCTCGATACGAACGTTGCACTTTCCACTCATCGATTGCACAGCGGGTGGCTCGGCAAATCCAGCCGGCAAATACATCACAGCCGCGGCCGCGATCTTGGGATCCACTACGCTCTGGCAGTCCGTCATCGAACGTGTAAGCGTGTCCCATCCGGAAGAGATGTAATCGAGAATCGGTTTCAGTCCTGAACCTTCAGGAACAGCCGCCGTTTGCGAGTGACCTTTAACCGAAGAAAGGAGCAGCGCGAGAAGAAAAAATGCGCCAAGAATACGACGGGAGAAAGAAGGTGATCTTCGCGAGCTCGACGTCATGATGGGCTTCTAAAGCTTCGCCATCATAAATGCGCCGCCAAAACGTGACCAAGATTATTTGCGAGAGTGACTCCGGAGCCCCAACCCGGCATCGCTCGCAGAATTTTGGTTTATGCTAGCTAGTTTGTTGTGGGAGTCCGAGGGGGCTGGCGTGTACCGATCGAAATCAATTCTCCGAGTTACTTTCCTTTCTCTCGCCTGTCTGTCAGCGATCACGAGTGCGGCGCAAGTTCCGGATAATTCATATCAGGAATTGCACTGGAGGATGATTGGTCCGCTTCGTGGAGGACGGACCCGCGCCGCCGCCGGGGTGCCGAGCCAACCCAATGTCTTCTACGTAGGCCAAGTCAATGGCGGCGTCTGGAAATCGGAGGACTACGGCCGATCATGGAACCCGATCTTCGATAAAGAGTCTACGCAGTCAATCGGCGCAATCGCCGTATCTCCATCTGATCCGAACGTCATCTACGTTGCCAGTGGCGAGGGGCTTCATCGCCCGGACCTCTCCGTCGGCAACGGAATCTACAAGTCGACTGACGCTGGCAAAACATGGACGCATCTTGGCCTTCGTGATGGTCAGCAAATTCCGGCCCTTGCCATCGACCCGCGTGATCCCAACAAAGTCTTCGCCGCAGTGCTCGGGCATCCGTACGGACCAAGCGAAGAGCGCGGCATCTACCGCTCCACCGACGGTGGTCAGAATTGGACCAGGGTGATTTGGAAGGACCAGAACACCGGCGGATCTGACGTAGAAATCGACCCAACCAATCCTCTCGTCGTTTACGCATCGATGTGGGAGGTGCGCGAAGGCCCTTGGGAAGATGGTAATGAGTTCAATGGGTCCGGGGGCGGGCTCTTCAAGTCAACTGATGGCGGCACCACATGGCACCAACTCAAGAACGGCCTGCCGAACGATCTTTCGCAGATCTACATCGCGATCGCTCCCAGTAACTCCGACCGCCTCTATGCGACGCTAGGAACGGCTGCTGGGAAGTTAAACGTCTACCGCTCCGACGACGCGGGCTGGAGTTGGACGAAAATTACAGATGATCCGCGCCCCTCAGGCCGCATCGGAGGCGGTGACCTGCCGATTCCACGAGTGGATCCGAAAAATGCCGACATCGTCTACGTTGCCAGCACAGTCACCATGCGATCGACCGATGGTGGCAAAACCTGGCTCAGTTTCCGTGGCGCGCCCGGCGGAGATGACTACCAGAATCTTTGGATCAATCCCAACAACGGGAACACCATTCTTCTGGTCAGCGATCAAGGTGCGATCGTCACCGTCAACGGCGGTGCGTCGTGGAGTTCATGGTACAACCAGCCGACCGCCCAGCTTTATCACGTAATCACCGACAACTCGTTCCCCTATCGAGTTTGCGGCGGGCAGCAGGAAAGCGGCTCAGTCTGCATCTCCAGCCGCGGCAACGACGGCGCAGTCACGTTCCGCGATTGGCACCCAGTCGGCGTCATCGAGTACGGATACGTCGCTCCGGATCCGCTGAACCCCGATCTTGTGTACGGAGGCGGCCGGACGGAGGTCACCCGCTTTCGCTGGTCGACCGGCGAGGTGCAGAACATCACGCCCATCCCGCTGCGAAGCGCCAAGTTTCGGGCGAATCGCACTGAGCCTCTCATGTTCTCGCCCGTCGATCCCCATGTGCTCTATTACGCGACCAACGTGCTCTTCAAAACCACGGACGGAGGAAATACCTGGCAGACGATCAGCAAAGATCTAACACGCGAAACACCGGGCGTCCCCGAGAGTGTCGGATCGCTGGCGAACAAGGGCGTAGAAAAGCAGCGCGGTGTCATCTACTCGCTCGCTCCGTCATTCAAGACGCTCACGACTCTATGGGCGGGCACCGACGACGGGCTCATCTGGATCACCCGCGACGGCGGGAAGAACTGGACCGACATCACTCCGAAGGAAGTGACTCCGTGGAGCAAGGTCACGCAGATCTCCGCTTCTCACTTTGACGAGCAGACCGCGTACGCATCCGTCAGCAGGTTCCGGATCAACGATCAACATCCTTATCTCTTGCGCACGCACGACGGCGGAAGCACCTGGAAATCGATCACTGCCGGACTACCCGACTTCGGGCCTGTCGACACGGTACGCGAGGATCCCGTGCGCAAGGGACTTCTGTACGCCGGCACGGAGAACGGTGTCTGGGTTTCTTTTGACGACGGCGATGACTGGCAATCTCTGCAATTGAATCTCCCCCACACCTCCATGCGGGATCTGTGGATTCATGACAACGATCTGATCGTCGCCACGCATGGGCGCTCGTTCTGGATTCTCGATGACATCGCGACGCTCCGCGAACTGTCAGCCTCGGTTACGAACTCGGCGCACCTGTTTGCACCCGCGCCCGCTTATCGCGTTCAGCGCAACACAAACACTGACACGCCGCTCCCACCGGATGAACCCGTCGCAGCAAACCCTCCCAATGGCGCACCCATCGATTACTATTTGCCATCTCCGGCCCAGCAAGTGTCGCTCGAGATTCTCGATGCTCAGGGACATGTGGTCCGCAAGTTTTCCAACACCGACAAGCCTGAGATCAGCGACGAAGACCTTGAGAAGCAGTTGATCCCCTTGTACTGGGTACGACCGCACCACGCTCTATCGAACGAAACCGGCATGCACCGCTGGATCTGGGACCTGCACTACGCAGCGCCCGTGTCGACTCGGCATGAATATCCCATCGCAGCCATTGCGCATGACACTCCCCGCTACCCGCTGGGGCCTACCGCGCTTCCCGGCACGTACACCGTCCGTCTGAGCGTCGACGGAAAAACATCGACTGCATCGTTAACGGTGAAGATGGATCCACGCGTGAAGGCCCCGGCCGCGGAGTTGCAGAGGAAATTTGAAAGCGAGAAAAAGCTGGCTGCAATCGTGTCGGACATCGCGCAGGCGTCCTTGCAGGCAGGATCGCTTCGCGCGCAGATCGAGAAGATCAATCCGGCAACGGCCTCACAGACCAAGGATGCAATCTCAACCTTCCAGAAAAAACTGGATGCCCTTCTCGGCGGCGGTGGCGGATTTTTCGCGCCACCTTCCGAGGAGGTAACACTGGCCCGTGTGAGTGGGGCCGCCGGTACGCTTTACCAGCAGGTATGGCAAGCTAACGCTGCTCCTACGTCGGCCCAGGCGATGGCGATAGAATCCACCAGTCGAGAAAGCGCTGACGTTTTGAAGCGTTGGGCCCAGTTCAAGACTTCCGAGTTGCCGTCGCTGAACCAATTGCTTCGACAATCCAAGGTTCCCGAGATTGAAATTCAGCCGGACTTCAACCAGGAAGACGCCGACGTCAACGAGGAATGATGCGTTCGGAAGCTAGGGTCATAGTTGTTCAACCGCACTTTGCAGCGCCGCAGCAATCTCTTTCGGATCGTTCTTCTGCAAGAACGTCATTGGCTTGCCGATGCGAACCTGAATCTTCCATGGCGGTGCGAATTTCTTTCCGGCCTTCTTGAATTCGAACAGGCCGTCAATACGCATTGGCAAAACAGGAATGTTCAGGTTTTGCGCGAGCAGTCCGATGCCAGAGCGGAACTCTCTCATTCGCCCGTCGGTCGTGTGATGTCCTTCCGGAAACACTAATACGTTGTATCCACGGTCGACAGCCTGTCCCGCGTAGGCAAAGCTGCGCCGGAAACCGGCGTCGCGGGGCAGTGGAAACAAGTTCAGAAGTGACACGCCTAGAACCCATTTCAAGCGGTCATATATCCGGCCACCGAACCATCGCTCATCAGGAGGCACGCGGAGCCCTTCCAGTGCTTCTCCCCCAGTAGCAGTTGCCAGACGATGGCGGAAACGGGCAGGCAACGCTGTGAGAATAAATCCAGGATCCACGTCTCCGATATGATTCGAGACGACCAGCAGCGGGCCATCAACACCTCTCAGATGCTCACGGCCTATAATGCGCGGCCATCCCAACAGCAGAATTGCTGGACGCATCAGCAAGTAGTGCGCCGCAAATCGCGCCCAAGTCGTGGGCCATCGAAGGGCCCATGCTGGATAGTGGTATCTAGGTGCGGGTCTTGCGTCTCCGCGCAGCACACGTTCCAGGTCGCCGACTGTGCGCACCGCATTGAATCGCACCTCACCGAGATCGACTTGGTATCGGTCTTCCAACGCTCCAAGCAATTCAACGCGATCCAATGAGCCCAGGCCCAAGTCTGAATCGAGAGCAGAGTCACTGTGCAACCTTGCTATCGGTCTCTTTGTGATACGCGAAATTAACTCAGCAAGTGGCCCCTGAGGAGAATCTTCGGCGGCCTCGTCCCGCTGCTGCATTTTGGCCCGTACCCATTCTGCAATTGCATTTCGCTTAGGCTTGAATGTTGAAGTTCGCGGAAAGTCCTCCTCCGGCCACTCCACCCACATCCGCATGCGCTGGAATTCCGCCAGCGATTCATTCGCACTCCGCACTGCCTCCTCGATCGCCCCGCTACGCAGAATCACGACGGCACAAGGTTCGGCATTTCCATCGCGCTCCACTCCCACGACGACGCAATCTTTCACGTCCGGCTGTCCCCGCAACGCAGTCTCAAGATCTTCGGGATAAATGTTCATCCCGGCGGGAGTGACGATCACCTCCTTCTTCCGACCCTTGAAGTAGAGGTTTCCCTCGGCATCGAGCGCTCCCAGATCGCCTGTTCGATACCAGCCCCCGTCGCCGCAAACTTCGCTGTTTCCGCTTTCCCCCCAGTATCCCGACGTAACCCCGCCACCGCGCACCAGAATCTCTCCGTCGCTTGCCAGTTTTACTTCTCGTCCCGGGAGAATCTTCCCGATCGATCCCTTGCTCAATCGGAAAGGATGATTCACGCTAATCAGTGAAGTGGTTTCAGTCAGGCCGTATCCCTGGATCACCGCGTATCCAAGCCGCCCCCAAAATTCCTCCGTTTCGCCATCCAGGCTGGCTCCTCCGGAGATGAACGCCCAAAATTTCCAGCCGAACTGTCGTCGCACCGCACGAAAAATCCACCATCTTCGAAGAAAATGTTTTTCGCGAGCCTTAACGAATTTTCTGCGAAAGGAATCCATATGGCCGAGAGCATCGATCTCGCTTTCGATCTTTTGCCTCAACGACTGCAGCACCCGCGGAACGCAAACGAGAACAGCAACCCGTTCGTCGTGGATCGTGTTCACGATCTCCGATGGCCGCAACTCCTCCTGGAAGATCACCGTCCCGCCAAGCAGCGGTGGCAGAAACATCCCGAGAAACTGCCCAAAGACGTGGCTCAGTGGCAGCAGGTTCAAAAACCGCACAGGATGCACGAAACGCTCATATTTCAAGTACCCGCGCATCTCCTTTTCCAAGGGAGCGATGTTGGCTAGCACATTCGCATGCGTGATCACGACTCCTTTTGGCTCAGCTGTTGTGCCAGAAGTAAAAACGATCTGCAGGATGTCGCCCGCCTGTGCCGCAATTGAAGGGGTCGCATCCTCCGCGTCGGGCAATTTATTGGCAAAATCCTGCAGGCACAGAACTGGAACATTTGCTCCCTCAACTTCGGCAACATGCGCTCGCGATACGACCAGCAGCTTCGCCTCGACTTTCCGCGAGACCCGCAACGCAAAATCCGCGGATGCCGCGTGGTCCATCGGGACAACCACGATCCCTCGAAGCGCGCATCCGAAGAATGCCGCCACCCACTCGGCGCAATTCTCCCCCCACACCATCACCCGATCGCCCTTTACTATTCCCCGTGTATCGAGATTGCGTTCAAACCGCGCAGCAAGCGTAAGGACTTCCCCGTAAGTGAATGATTCGATGCGGTAGCCTCGCTTTTGCCGGAATGCACACTCGTCCGTGTGAGCTTGAAAATTTTCGAGGAAAAAGTGCGCGAGCGATTCGACCATGAGAGAGCAGTTCAACCAGCAAGAACGGCCTATTTGGACTTCAATTCAATTCTAGTGAATCAGGCTTCACAAATCGGTAATAGCTTCCCCGGCTAAGCCTTCGATCTCGGGGAGTAGGAATGCTTTTCGGCGGCTGATTGTGTACTCTGGCTCCCACGAATGCGAAGTATCTTCAGCCGGCGAGCGTTCACGGGGATCTTGCTCGCCCTCGTGTTCATCACAGGGGCGTGCGATCACCCCGCAGCGACCGGACGTGCCTCAAGCGCTCCGCCGTTTGCCGAGCGTCGTCGCGATCTCTCCCAGGACGAAGCCGCTGGAGGCCACACTCTTCGCAAACACGTCGGGCGAAGCGACGCCGAACTTCGCGAACGCCTGGCTCGCGAACACGACATCTCCGCGGCTTCCACCTGGACCGATCGCCAAAGTGCGGAGAACGCTATTGGAGCGGCTATCGCCGACCAAAGCGCGAAGATCTCGCGATGGCTCGAACGTGACCGGC
This sequence comes from uncultured Acidobacteriota bacterium, assembly GCA_963801895.1. Taxonomy (GTDB): domain Bacteria; phylum Acidobacteriota; class Terriglobia; order Terriglobales; family Acidobacteriaceae; genus Sulfotelmatobacter. The sequence goes on from CAWDGM010000001.1 coordinate 1,732,427, forward strand.
ATCCGAACCTTGTCCTCGACTACGACGGGGATTCCGCTCACCCGTTCGGACGAACGCTGCGTCGCGGAGAGGATCGCGTCGCGCCCTGCTCTCACGCCGTCATTGTGCTCAGGTGGGATGGCGCGAACAGCTATCACGTTCTCACCGCTTATCCGGAGTGCCGCGCATGACCCCTCCAAAGCATCCCGAGAAACCTCAGCCTTCAGCGAAAAGCGCGCCAGCGATTTCGGCAGCCGACTTTCCTTCACTCCGAAGCTTTCTTCGTGGATATTTCCATCAGGACATGAAAGACGAGTATGGCTCGGCGGAAGAAGCCGTCCGAGAATTCTGTCGAGATGCCGACGAGAAAGAGCGATCCGCCGTAGCAACAGAATGGTCAAGGTTTTTGGCCCAAACGAAGGCGCAACCGCAAGAACAAATTAACCGCATTCTCACTGATCAACTTGGCAGCTCCTATTCGTTGACTGCGGAGGATTTTGCGCAGATCACAACGATCCTACGGAAGCCGCAGAAGCCCGAATAGCCTTCGAACCATTGAATACTCTATAAATGCGGCTGAGAGACAAGCGAATTGCCGCAAACAGCGTTAACGAGCAACCAGTGGGTGTCCTGGGTCGTCTAACGTTCTCCGATGGCAAAGCCGACATATATTCGAGGCGAAATCCTTCCACCGCTGAAGCCGGCATCGACCGCCGTCACGGAACCAGCGTCGGACGAGCAGCTCAATCTCATTGCGACATGGCTCGATGATCGCTTCGTCATTCCCGGGACGCGCATTCGCTTCGGGCTGGATGCCCTGATCGGCTTGATTCCCGGCATCGGTGACGCTTTGGCCGCGCTTGCCTCTCTCTTCATCGTGGTCTCGGCATGGAGGCGCGGAGCCGCACGCATCACCGTGCTTCGCATGATGGTGAATCTGGCGATTGAAGACACGCTCGGAGCGATCCCGATCATCGGCGATCTGGCCCACGTCGCGTGGAAGGCCAATCGCCGCAACTACAACCTTTTGATCCGTGACCAGCAATCTCTCAAGCAGCACACCTGGCAAGACTGGTTGTTCGTTACCGGCGTATCGCTGATAATGTGCCTGCTGTTTGCCGCACCCTTCGTGCTGTTGTTCTACCTGTTCAAGACTCAACGTCCGCTTCACTGAGAGCGATTTCACAGGAGGAATTCATGCGCTGGACACCCGGTGGACGCAGTGACGATATCGAAGATGATCGCGGCCAGAGCGGCGGCGGAGGCTTTGGAGGAATTCACGTCGGAATCGGCGGCTTCCTTCTTCTGTTGGTCCTGAGCCTGGTTTTCCATCGAAATTTCCTGGCGTTGGCAGGGTTCGGTGGCGGCAGCGCCCCCGCCCAAACCACGCAGCGCGATCCCGCTCTCGATCAGAAGGAAGAGCCTCTGGTGCAATTCGTCTCATTCGTTCTGGACGACGCACAGAAGACCTGGACCCAGATTTTGTCGCAGGAAGGTGTTCGCTACCGCCACGCAAAATTGGCGCTGTTCCGCGACAGCATCAATTCAGCTTGCGGAGTCGCGCAATCGGCAAGCGGCCCATTCTATTGTCCCGAAAACGAGAAAGTTTACATCGACCTCGCGTTTTATGACGAACTCAAGCAGCGCTTCGGTGCTCCCGGCGAATTTGCCCAGGCCTATGTACTAGCGCACGAACTCGGGCATCACGTGCAGAAAATAATCGGAGTCGAAGAAAAGGTTCAGGAGGCGCGCCAGCAAAATCCCCGGGCAGCAAACCAGCTATCCGAGAGGCTCGAACTACAAGCCGACTGCTTTGCCGGAATTTGGGGACACTCGACGGATCAACGAAAGCTCCTCGACCCAGGCGAAGTTCGGGAGGGACTAACCGCTGCGGCGGCCGTAGGCGATGATCGCCTGCAACGAATGGCCGGCCGAACCGTAAACCCGGAAACCTTTACTCACGGCAGCTCGCAGCAACGAATGGACTGGTTTCAGAAGGGCTTCAGCTCTGGCGATATGAAACAGTGCAACACCTTCGCCCAGTGAGTGCCTTCTACGAATGAACGCTCGGAGAGAAAGTTCTACTCCCGTCCAACTCCGAGCGCATCCGCAACTCGATTGATGTAGTTGAACCACGACGCGATCAACGTGATCTGCAGGATACCCTGATCATCGAAGCCCGCTTTCCGCAATCCTTCGATGTCGTCCTTCCAGACCTTCGTCGCATCCTTCGTCAGTTTGACGACGTAGTCGAGCATCACCCGCTCCTGCGGCGTGATCGGAGCGGTCGTGTAATCCTTTTCTAAAGCCTCGACCAGCCCTGCATCGAGCGTTACCCTACGCAGAAACTCTGCGTGTGATTCGATTCAATACACGCACCGGTTGGTCACCGAGACCATCGTGGCGATCATCTCGTGCTGCCGTCTTTCGAGCGGCAAATCGGGAGACATCAATGCGCCGAAGGTACTGAACGCATGATAGAGCGCATCTGGAATCAGCGTGTGCGATCCGACAATCGAAGATGCTCCGGAAGGATCCGGATGTACCGGCACGGCGTACTCTTTCGGATAAAACGTCTTTTCCCCTTCGATTGCGCGCCTTAACTTCTCATCTGCTTCCGAAAGTGAAACGGTTCGAATCCACGTCATTCAGATTTTCTCCCTGGCTATGCCGGAGTGTTGATCCTTAGAAAAATACACGTCCCGTCGCTTACGCCCCATAACATATTGATATTAGGTGCGAAGGATCGAATGCCTCGCGTCAGCAACCCGTTCTATACTTTCGCACGGAACTATCAATGCCAGAAAAAGCCTTCGGACTTACCGTAAACCAAGTCATGGCGTACGCGGCCGTCGCGAACGCAGCGCTGGTCGTCGTTCTCGCCGCGGTCAACATCTACTACGCCTGGCATTCCAAGCGTCAGGCAGACGCCAGCCGCGCGCAGGTTGACACCTCAAATCGCCAGGCGGAAATCGCTGCCGAAACCCTGTCGCTTTTGCGGAAGCAACTGGAGCAGGAACGAACTTCCGACGTGCGGTCGGTCGCCTTGCAACTGCGCGTCGCTCTTCATACCATCGACGACTGGCTTGAGAGAATCGGTTCCGACACCTTTCCTCATCTGCCGGACGAAATTAAGATCTTCTCCGCCGATTTCAGCATCGCAACGCAACGCGCCAATGGCATCGACCACATCGTCGCGGAAAACATGGGTGCCGCTCTGCTCTACGCCGGAGAAGCAGAAACAAATCTGAACGTTCTGCGGACCCGCAGTCCTTCGCAACCGGGATGGCAGGACATCCAGGGAAAAGCCGCCAAAAATCTCAATAACGCCAAGTACAAGCTCAATGTCGCCCGCACCCGGTGGGATTCCATGTCCAGTTCCCCTTCTGCCGGATAGAGTCTTTCGACCCTAAAATCGAGTGCGCGGCGGAGTGACAAATCCTTGACCCGAAAGGGACTGGAAGCGATAATTGCGTTCGGCGCAAGCCCCCTTGTGTCCTGAAGCATCCGCCCCAATTCGTGTTCTCACCCGGTACAGAATCGTAAACGGGCGAGAATCCTCAACATTCAGGGTCAGGCGAGCTTCCCAAAAACATTCGGCAATTCGATAAGGATTCTCCATGAGCGAAGAAGTCGGCAAGCGGATGGGCGATTACGAAATTCTCAGCGAACTGGGCAGCGGAGGTATGGGCCGGGTTTACAAGGTCCGGAATGTCCTTTCCGACCGCATCGAGGCCATGAAGGTATTGCTGCCCGACGTTGCGACCCGGCAGGAGCTGGCGGCCCGCTTCCAGCGGGAGATCAAGCTCCTTGCCAGCCTGAATCACCCGAACATCGCCGCCCTTCGAACGGCCCTCACCATCGACAACCAGCTGGTCATGATCATGGAGTACGTCGAGGGGACGACGCTGGCTGAGCGCCTGAGCTCAGGTCCCATAGCCGTCTCCGACACACTGAATTACACCGACCAGGTTTTGAATGCCCTGAGCTACGCGCACGGACAGCACGTCATTCACCGCGACATCAAGCCTGCCAACATCATTCTCACGCCTCAGGGTGTCATCAAAGTCATGGATTTCGGCATCGCGCGTTCGGGCGAAGACCGCTCTCTGACGATGACAGGAACCACGCTGGGCTCGTTGAGCTACATGTCGCCCGAGCAGGTAAAAGGCGAGGTGACGGATGCGCGCTCCGACCTTTATTCGGTGGGAATTTCGGTCTACGAACTGGTGACTGGACAGCGACCGTTCCAGGCACACAGCGACTATTCCATCATGGCCGCTCACGTGAAGGAAGTCCCGAAACCTCCAATCGAACTTCACGCGGGATTGCCGCCGGCACTGAACGAAATCATTTTGATGGCGATCTCCAAGGATCCGGCTCAGCGCTTCCAGACTGCCGAAGCCTTCCGCAACGCTCTGCGCAACGTTCACGTTGACCCGGAGTCCGAAGCCACCTTGTCGATGCCACGAGTGGCGGCTGTTTCTCCGGATGCCGCGACGGCGACTCTGAATGTGCCGACCCCACTGCCGGTCAGTCAACCGACACCAACCCCACCGATACCTGCTGCAACACGAGTTGCTCCGTTGCCACCAGTAACGCCGATGGTTCCGATGCCTCCACCCAACCCCAGCAGCCACCGCGGGCTTTACATGACGCTGGGAGCGTTGATCGTTTTGGCCGGATTGGTGGTGGCCGGTATCTACGTGCCTCGCATGAGCAAGACGCAAGCCACAAGTTCGCCGAAACAGGAGACCTCCGAACCGCAGCCTTCGCCTGCAACGCCTCCGGACACTGCGACACAGACGCCGTCAACGGTGACCCCACCGGATACAACGAACTCCGCTGCATTGCCGCAGCCCTCCGCGCCAACTCCGCAGGGCTCAGCCACGGAGGAGAGCGCAAGCGTTCCGCCCACTGCTCCGAAGCCGAGCCAACCACATGCCGTTCCTGCAAAAAAGAATCCCGTGCCGGGTGTTGATCCTGGATCAATGGTCAACGCAGCCATGCGGGAGGCCGAAAGCGCAATTAAAAGCGGCCTTGCGACAAGCTCCGCCGCTACGTCTATGGCGGGAAAGAACGCCGGTGCTGGCGCCGTTGCCTCGGCCCCTAACAACGCCGCCGAGCTGGAAGAATTAGAAGATCAGGAGCAGCAGATTTCCTCCCGCGCCGGAGCCGTGAACACCAGCCTCGATCAGCTTCAGCAGCAGCAGAACAGCGCGGGTTACGGCCTTCGCGGTGACATCGTCGCCAAACAGTCGGACATGAAAGCGAACCTGTCGAAGGCGGAGAATGCTCTCCAGCAGAAGGATGCCGCAAAGGCCAAGAAGTATATGGGCCTCGCGCAGGGTGATCTCGAGGCTCTCGAGCATTTCCTCGGGCACTAAATCTATTCGGGAGGATGCGCTCAGCGGGCTCATCCTCCTTTATTTCAATCACTACACAATCCGCTTCATCTCCTTGCCCTGTCCGGTTCCATTAGTAACCCGGTCGTACACTCCCTTTCGGTAACCCTTGGTAACCATGCGGTTCGTGACGTCCAGACGTACAATTGGCCTTGTCCGGCAGGTCCATTCGCCAATTGGTGAGATGACCTCCGAGGCATGTACCCGACGAGAAATTGAAAACGATCGGGTTCTTTGTCAAGACCAGGCTCTGGAGTTCGCGCTCTTATGGCATTGTTCGGCTTCAACAAGCAAAAGGTTCTCGCCAATGCGGAGAAGTATGTCCAGCAGGGCAAGCTGCAGAATGCCATCTCCGAATACGAGAAGATCCTCAAGAATGACGCCAAGGATCTGACCGTCACCAATACCGTTGGAGATCTTTACTCGCGTCTCGGTGAATCCGAGAAGGCCACCATATGCTTCAAGAACGTGGGCGATGCCTATGCCAGCCAGGGTTTCACGGTCAAGGCCATCGCGATGTACAAGAAGATCTGCAAGCTGGCGCCATCTCTCGAGAGCTTGCTGAAGCTGGCTGAGCTCTACACCCAGCAGGGTCTTTTCAACGATGCCCGCGCGCAGTACCTCCAGGTCGCCGAAGAATTTCTGAAGGCCGGCGAACTCGAGAACGCTATTCGAATCTTTCAAAAGATTCTCGAGATGGATCCCGAAAACAGTCCCATGCGCGTCCGCTTGGCGGAAGTTTATGTGCGAATGGGAAAGAAGAACGAAGCCTGGCAAATATTCTCGGCCGCCGCAGAAAGCCTGCGCGCCAAGGGATCACTGGGCGCCGCCGAAGAAGTTCTGCAGCGCATGTTGACCCTCGATCCAGGAAACACTTACGCGCTGCTGATGCAGGGAAAGAATATGGTCGAGTCCGGCGATGCCGCCGGAGCGGTGACTATCCTGCAAAAAGTCGCCGACATCGATTCCAAACCGGATGGATTGCGCGATCTTCTCAAAGCATATTTACTGACCGGACAACTCTCCGAAGCTGGAACCATCGCAAACAAGTTGCTGACGGTCCACAACGACCTGACAGCAATCGCCAGCTTTTCGGACGCTCTCATGCAGGCCGGGCAGTACGAAAACGCGCTTCAGGTTTTCGATCAGCACGCCGAACGCTTGCTGGCAGAGAATTCCAGCAAGGTTCTGGATAGCCTGCACACGATCATCGGCCACGTCCGCGACAATCCAGACTCGCTCCAGAAATTACTCGACCTGTTCCATAAGGCCGGAGAAACGACGCACGTCAGCGAAGTCATGGAGCTTCTGGCTCACGCCAGCGTGCAATCCGGAGATCTGGCACGTTCCCGCGATCTCTATCAGAAGCTGGCCCAGCTCGAACCTCAGAACACTCTGCACATGCAGAATTACCAGCAGGTCGTCAGCCAGCTTGGCGGCACCTCTGGAAGCAAGCTCATCACGCCGGAAGAAGCCGTGGTGCTCCTCGACGATCTCGAGGCCACCGCTCCTTCGGTCCACCAGCACTATTCCGATGAAGTTGCGCTCTCGATCCGGTCCGCTCTGACCGACGCCGAGCTCTTCATTTCTTACAACATGCCGGCCAAGGCCCTCGGCCCGCTGACCGGAGCTTTACCGTTGGCTCCAAACGATCTGCGTATCAACCAGCGTCTTGCCGCGTTACACACTCGCGCCGAGCGCTTCGCGGACGCAGCCGTTTGCTGCCGCACGTTGCAACGCATTTATTCCGAAGCCGAATATCCCGAAGAAGCGACGCGTTATGGTGAGTTGGCTGAGCGCTACGAAGAGCGTTCTGCCCCGCCGGCAGTCGTCGTTTCGCCGGATGACGCGCCCATTGTTATCGAAGCTACCGCCCCAGTCATTGAGGAAGCCGAGGTCGCGCAACCGGAATCATCAATTCCAGAATTCTTTATCGATGCCTCTCCTGATGAAGCACCTGCGGTCGAAGCTGAGTCGCACTCGGAAGCGGCGCAAATAGCGTGGCCTGCTGCCCAGCAGTCCGCCGCGGAACCCGAATTCGCAGTCGTCGATGATTCGCCTGCCGCGGACCAGCCTGCTCCGGTAGAGGTTGCGTCGGACACCGAAGAAATCGATCTCTCGTCTGAGTGGGATGGGGACATCACCGTCGAAGCGGAGACATCCGCGGAAGAAACACCCGAGACCGCACCCGTCGCTGCCGCAGAGCCAGAACCAGTTGAGCTAAGCAAGGCCGACGAGACCATTGAAGAAATTCGCTTCTATCTGGATCACAGCATGGCCGCCCAGGCGATGGCTGCCTTGGCGAAGCTCCAGACGCAGGCGCCGCACCACGCGATGCTCGCAGAACTCCGCGCTGAGGTCGATGCCGCTACGCTCGCCGCCGCTGAGGAAGAAGCCGCTACAGTCGAGCCGGTCGTCGAAGAATTGTCGGCAGACGACATCCCCTCTGTCGAGGTTGTCGAAGAAACTCCTGTTGCGGTTGAAGAAGCCGCCGCGATTGAGCCCGAGCCCGAACCTCCAGCCGTCCAGGAAATCCCGGCCGTCGCCGAAGTGTCCGTCGAGCCGGAGCCTGTGCCTCCAGTTCCCGAACCAGTTGCAAAGGTTGAGCAAGTCCCGGTTGCGACGCCGGCGCCAGTCCCCCTCGCAGCAGCTGAACCCGAGCCCGAAACCCATGCTGGCGGCCTTAAAGATTTTGTCACCGATCTCGAGTCCTCATTGGGTGACAGTTTCCTGCCCGGAACTGTCGCCCAACCAGCCCAGCCGGAGATTGCGCCTGTGGTTGGGTCGCAGCCCGAGCCTGCGGTCGCAGAAACGCAGCCCGCAGCGGTTCTTGGCGAATTCGTCGCCGATATCGAGGCCTCGCTCGGAGAAGATTTCCTGAAGGCAGCGCCTGTGCCCGAGCCCGAACTTCCTTCTCCGGCAGCGAAAGCTGCTCCGAAGCCGCCCGTTCCGGTCGAGGCTCCAAAAGTTGCGCCACCTCTGGCCGCGAGCGCTGCCGCATCCGCGTCGACGCATCACGTCGCTCCGCCCGCTCCGCAATTCACCCCTGCAGTGCCTATGTCAGCAGCAGCACCGCCCGCTCCGTCAGCCTCTGTGGCTTGGACGGCGCCGGCTCTCAACGTACCTCCGCCGCAGCGCCCAGTTGCGCCCGTAGCGCCTCCTCCGGTTTCCGCCGCCAAGAGTTCGCCATTCGGCGAAGACACGGGAGTGGATCTCGCCGTAATGTTCGGCGAGCTGAAGCAGGATCTCGAAGCCGATGTTGCTTCCGCCGATGAAGATCCTGAAACGCACTACAATCTTGGAATCGCGTTCCGCGAAATGGGCTTGCTCGATGAAGCAATCGGCGAGTTGCAGAAAGCTTGCCAGTCCTTTGACCGCGGACACCCATTCCCGCAGATCATGCAGACCTACACCTGGCTCGCGCAATGCTTCCTCGAGAAGGGTGTTCCCGAAGCTGCTGTTCGCTGGTACGAACGAGCCCTTGGCGTCAACGGCATTGACGGCGAAACTCGCGTCGCTCTCAACTACGAACTTGCCTCCGCCTACGAAGTCTCTGGCGACAAGCGCGCCGCTCTGAAGCACTTCATGGACGTCTACGGAAGCAACATCGATTACCGCGACGTCGCCGAGCGCATTAAGGCCCTGAAGTCGTAGAATAGCCGGATGGCTTGCCTGCCAAATTGCGCTCCAGCGTCATCGGCAGCGCTCCGCCGATTTTTTTCTCGAATCCATTTTGGGGACCGAGACGCTCGGGGTCCAATCGAATGATCGATCCCAATCCGCTCTTTGGCGCTCCTCCGAAGCCGCCAGAACAGGCGTCCCAGACCGATGAGAAGACCTCCCTGCTTGACTCTCCAAATGCGGTGGAAGTCTGGATGCATCGGATCTCGGTGTTTTTGTTCGTTCTGATCAGCGCGGTCGCTGGCGTTTTGTTGATCATTCTGCCGTGGACTCCGGAGTGGACAGACAATTACCTTTTGCTCTCTTTTCCATCTCTCCGCACCATTGTGTCCAACGGCTTTTTCCGTGGCATCTGCAGCGGCCTGGGACTGCTCGACATCTGGATTGGTTTCTGGGAGGCTCTGCACTATCACGAACAGCACTAACCCGCGAATTGCTTTTAGGTTCAAGCCTGTTGACTGCAGGTACTCAGCCGGACTCTCCGTGACTTCGGCGCTGATCCAGATAAAGTCTTCCGGTTTCGGAGCAATTCCCTATTAGATCGGCGCAACGCTCTCATAAAGAACACAGCAAACGCGGACGCAGTTATTCGATACCAAGAACGTGAGTCGAAAATGACCGAACATCTCAAATCCGCCCCCGTTGCCTACCAGAACGAAGCGTTCCTTAACAGCCCGGACGGTCGCATCCTCCGCATGCTCGCGGAGTACCAGGAACCGTTGGCTCGTTTTCGCCGTGAGCAGATCCAGGACACCGTAGTATTTTTCGGGTCGGCACGCTTCCAGGGCAGCACGGGCGCAGCAAAGTACCTCGCCACCGTGGAGCAGAACAACGTCGCCTCGCCCCCGGATCAACTAGAAAAGGATCTGAAACGGGCCCGTGCAGGGGTCGACATGGCGCGGTACTACGAAGATGCCCGGCAGTTGGCTCACATGCTGACGAAATGGTCCATCCAGATTCCTGCCCGGCGCCATCGTTTCGTCGTTACCACCGGCGGAGGCCCCGGCATCATGGAAGCCGCAAACCTCGGTGCGCACGAAGCGGGCGGCAAGAGCATCGGCCTCAATATTCAACTTCCGTTTGAGCAGTATCCAAACCAGTTCATCACGCCATCGCTGAACTTTCAGTTTCACTACTTTTTCATGCGTAAATTCTGGTTCGCCTATCTGGCCAAGGGACTAGTCATATTTCCCGGAGGCTTCGGCACCATGGACGAGCTGTTCGAGATTCTGACTCTCGCCCAGACTGACAAACTGGCAAAGAAAATTATGGTCGTGATCTATGGCAGCGAGTACTGGCATCGCGTCCTGAATTTTCAAGCATTCGTCGATGCTGGAACGGTCTCGCCCGAGGATGTCAGCCTCTTCAAGTTCGCGGACCGTCCGGAGGAAGCCTTTGAATTCCTGCGTGAAGGTCTGACCAAGCACCATCTTGGCGGCGTTCCAAAGCACCAGGCAGAAGTTCTACCCGAAATCGCCAAGACCAGGCCCTGAACCGAACGAGGGTAGACTCACGAAAAGTTTCGAATTTCTGTTGATGACTGAGAGCCGATGGCTGAAGGCTGCCTTCTTTGCTACATCACCGATCGCACTGCGTTCCACGGAAATGAAGCCGGTCGCCGCGAACACCTCTTGGAAAAGATACGCGAAGCGGTACTCGCTAACATCGACTACATCCAGCTGCGCGAAAAAGATCTAACGAGTCGCGAACTCGAACTTCTGGCGCGCGAAGCGATGAGGTCCGTATCGGTTCTCAGAAATGAAAACCGTGAGCTACGAACGAAGCTTCTAGTCAACTCCCGAGCGGACATTGCTTTGGTGGTTCAAGCCGATGGCATTCATCTCCGCTCCGACGATATTTCCGCGCAAGAAGTAAGAGCTGTTTGGAGCAAGACGGCGTCCAGCACAGCCGCAGGCTACTCGAGCCCGTCGATTGGAGTGTCCTGCCACTCTCCCGAAGAAGTCGCGCGAGCCAAAGTCGCCGGAGCCACGTTCGCGGTTTTCGCACCAGTATTCGAAAAAAAGGATTCGCCCGATATTCCGGCTGCCGGTCTCGGCCTGCTTCGTGAGGCGAGCAAAGCAGGTCTTCCAGTGTTGGCTCTCGGAGGGATCACTCTAGCGAACGCCCCTTCCTGTTTCGAATCGGTCGCCGCCGGCATCGCTGCCATACGGCTGTTCCAGGAAAACAATATTGCCGAAGTCGTTCATCAACTCCGTCGCGACTTTCTAACGCGAGGATAGGATTTCAGCCCGTCCACTTCGCACCCGTTCGCAGTATCTGCACTACTTTGGTCAGGCGTCTCCTCTTTGTCTCTTCCTGTTTCGCATCACGGATCGAAATCGCCATCTCTTTCTTGTGCGTAAATGACAGGCTCTCCCAACGCTCCTGCGCCTTCTTGTTCTTCGCCAATTCTTTCTTGAGCTCAGCTGGAACCTCGACGACCCGCTTTTCGTCGTCGCGTTCCATCACCACGTCCACGAGATCTCCAGGCTTGGCGTCCGCCCCCTTACACAGGGCCTTATTCACCGGCATCATATGGCAACCACCCATCGGCATCAGCGATGAGCGAAATGCGAAACCGTTGATCGTTCCACGCACCGGAACTCGGGCACGGGTACCAAAATACTCCAGCACGTCGACCGGTGGAGTGATTGCCGCAACTACACCCACCTCTTTCCCTTGGATCCTTGTCTTGAAACGTAGCTTCTTCACTGGCATTGCCGTCCCCCCCAACCGTTCGCACTGTTAAAATTATGCATCGGAAACCATGCCGAGCAACTTCACAATGCTGACTCCGGCACCAAAAGAGATCACCAGTCTCGTTCTTGAACCCACTCTGGTGCCAATCCCCGAAGGCTCGTTTCTGATGGGCTCCGACGCCGGCCAGGACTGCGAACGCCCCGTTCACCGCGTGTGGATCGACTCTTTTTTCCTTGCCTCCACTCAAGTCACCAACGCCGAATATAGTCGCTTCCTGCGCGCCACCGGAAAGCAGCCGCCACCTTTTTGGCGGGATAAAAACTTCGACGATCCACAACAGCCGGTCGCTGGCGCATCGTGGCATGAAGCCAATCTTTATTGCGATTGGCTCACCTTGCACTCCGGACGCAAGCACCGCTTGCCCACCGAAGCAGAATGGGAGTTCGCCGCTCGCGGAGGCCTCGAGCAAAAACACTTTCCCTGGGGAGACGCTCCACCCCAATCGTTGCCGAATTACGCGCAGCGCTGGCAAACCGGGCCGGAACCAGTCGCTCGCTGTGCTCCAAACTCCTTCGGCCTGTATGACATCGGTGACAACGTTCACGAATGGTGCAGTGACTGGTACGACCCGAACTATTATGCGATCTCTCCCGCACGAAACCCGATGGGCCCCGAGCAAAGCGCGATGAAGCCCGCTCGTAAGTCTTCCCGCGGTGGTTCCTGGCGTCATCACATCAAGGTATCCCGATGTTCCGCCCGCTCCAGCATCCCCCCAGGGTTCCAATACTCCGACTACGGATTCCGCGTGGCATGCGACCGCTCTGACCCGAAATCTGCCCGTGGAATGGAGTAATTGTGTAATTTAGTGACTGAGTAATTGATGGCCAGCGTTTAGCTAACGTGGTTTTCAATCACCCAATTACAAATTTCCCAATTCCCCAATTTGCCATGTTCCGCACAGATCTTCTGAAAGACAAACGCATTCTCATCACCGGTGGAGGCACGGGCCTCGGCAGAGGTATGGCTGAGCGATTTCTTGAACTGGGCGCCATTGTCCACATTTGCGGGCGCCGGGCGGAAGTCCTCGAAAGCACCGCCGCCGAACTATCTCCGAAAGGGACGATCCATCCCATCCCTTGCGATGTGCGCAATCTCGAGGCAGTCGAAGCCATGATCGACTCCATATGGAGCGAAGCCCCGCTTGATGTCCTCGTTAACAACGCGGCGGGAAACTTCATCGCACGAACCGAGGAGCTCTCGCCGCGCGCCTGGGAATCCGTAATCAACATCGTTCTGATGGGTACACTGCACTGCACCATGGCTTGTGGACGCCGCTGGCTCGCTTCCGCTCATCCCGGCACGGTGCTCAGCATCTCCGCCACTTACGCGCCCGTAGGCTCCGCGTACGTTGTCCCCTCCGCCGTCTCAAAAGCTGGAGTGGAAGCGCTCACTCGCAGCCTTGCCGTGGAATGGGGCAATCGCAATATTCGGATGAACGCCATCGCTCCGGGACCAATTCCTACGCAGGGGGCCTTCTCCCGCGTTTTGCCACGCCCGGAACTCGAAGCGCTCGCCCTTGATCGCAATCCGCTTCACCGCTTCGGCACCGTCGAAGAACTCGCGAACCTCGCAGTATTTCTTGTGAGCGATCAATCGGGCTACATCAACGGAGAAGTAGTTCGGATGGACGGCGGAGAATTTCTGCAGGGAGCCGGCGAATTCAGCAACCTGGGAAGAGCGCTAACCAATGAAGATTGGGAATCGCTCAAGCCGCGCAAACGGGAGAAGAACTAATCCCTAAGTAAGATCTTGAATCTGGCCAGAAGAGTGAAAGTAGTTAAGCTGGAAGCGGGAGCCAGAAGCCAAGAGCCGAACGCCTAGCGCCCGTCTTTGCCAGGCATCACAATCGCCTTCAACAAAACATTTACCAGGCTCAGCACAATCGCTCCCAGAAATGCAGCCAGAAAACCATGCACCTCAAAACCGGGGACGATTGCCGATGCCAACTCCAGCATCAGCGCATTGATCACCAGCCAGAACAGTCCCAGCGTTAGCATCGTCAGTGGAAGAGTAATAATCTTGAGAACGAATCCAATCGTGGCATTGATGAAGCCAATGGCCAGCGCGGCGATCAGGGCCGCCATCGCTCCGTTCACGTGGACGCCCGGCACTACCTGCGCCACCAACCAGACGGCCACCGCGCTCAGCACCCAATTCAAAAGCAGACGCACGTTAAGCCCCTCAACCATCGAATATAGGCGCACCGCCTGATCTTGTCATTTCGACATTTGCCCGGAGCACGCGCCAGTCGGTCGCGCCCACTTGTCCCCGGGTCACGCTGCAAAAAATTTGACGCCTTGTTTGCCCTCGTTCGGCGGCTCATACGTTAAACTACGCAATTCGATTGCAAGGAGGATTTCTACTATGCCCGATCCCGCACTGAGCGGATCTGAATTCAAAAAGCAGCTGCGCGCCGGACAGCCCAAGATGGGGCTCTTTCTGAACGCGCACAGTCCCACCGTCGCCGAGCAACTTGCGCACAGCGGATACGATTGGCTGCTCGTCGATACCCAGCATGGCCCCATGGGCTACGAAAAGCTCTCCGCCATGCTCAGCGGCATCGCGAATGGCGGCGCAAAGTCTCTAGTTCGCGTTGGCGGATACGACGACCGCCCCGGCATCCAGCAGGCGCTCGACATGGGCGCCGACGGCGTTCTCGTCCCCTACATCAACACTGCCGAGGAAGCGCGTGAGGCGGTCAGTTGTATGAAATACCCGACGGTCGGCACGCGCTCTGTCTATTTTCCACAGCGCAGCATGAACCGGGCTGGGCTTCTCGGCTACGCCGGCAATTGGAATAACGAAGGCATCGTGGCCCTGCAGGTTGAGACCGCATCGTGCATCAAGAACATTGCCGAGATTGCCGCCGTCCCCGGTGTCGACATCCTCTTCCTCGGCCAGAACGATCTCTGCATGTCGATGGGTCTCTACGAAAAGTACAAGTTCCCCGACATGTATACTTCGCCCGAACTCGACGCCGCCACCAAGGCCCTGATTGATAACGCCCGCAAGAACAACGTCATACTCGGTCTGTTCCTGTTCGGCACATCACGCGTCGGCGAATTCCTCGACAAGGGTTTCACCTTCATCAGCATCGGCAATGATCTCCACCACGTCCTCACTCAGGCAGGAGCCTACGTCGCCGACATGGAAAACATCGCCAAAGACAAAGGCAAGACCTGGAAGCGTCGCAGCACCGCACTGTTCTAAAGAAACAATCAGCGTGCCCCACCCTACGCGGTTTTCGTAGGGTGGGGATTTTGAGTTGTTCCCGAGTGCCTCTTGAGAATCTCGGCGGTGAGGAAGTCTAAGTTTTTCCTCCGTGTCCTTTGTGGTGAAAGCCCTTCCGGCGTAGCTCCCCGAAACTCTCTTGAATTAAAATTACAAGATTGAACCCCCAAGTGATTCTCACGGAAATCGAAACCCGGGTCCTCGGCTCCCTTATCGAGAAGGACATTACCACACCGGACTACTATCCCCTGTCGCTCAACGCCCTGGTGAATGCTTGCAATCAGAAAAATAATCGCGAGCCAGTGATGACTCTCGACGAAGGCTCCGTCCGGGACGCTCTCGCTACACTGCAGGAAAAGCGCCTTGCGGGCCCCGCGAGCGGCGCCGATAGCCGCGTCACCAAGTTTGAGCACCGGCTCCAGGAGGTCTTCAACTTCGACCGCCGCGAGATCGCCGTCCTCTGCGTGCTCCTTCTTCGCGGACCACAAACACCCGGAGAACTTCGCGGCCGCACCGATCGCATGTATCACTTCGACGCGCTCGAAGATGTCGTTTCAACTCTTGACCGCCTGGCCCAACGCGAACCGTCGCTCGTCAGCATTCTTCCGCGCCAGCCCGGGACCAAAGAATCCCGCTACATGCACTTGTTCTCAGGAGAGCCTCCAGAGCAGCCGGTTGTGGCACACTCGGTTACTGCGGCGACGCCTGATCGGTCCAACTCGGTAGCCGACCGCGTCACGGCGCTCGAGACGGAAGTATCGAATCTCCGCACCGAACTTGCCGAAATTCAGCAACAACTCGCCAGTTTCCGCAAACAATTCGAATGACCGGCCCTATCATCATCGAGGATTACAATCCCCTTTGGCCGCAGCAATTTGAAAAGATTCGCGCGCGGATTGCTCCTTCCCTGGGTGAACTTGCCTCTGCCGTCGAACACGTGGGCAGCACCGCGGTCGCGGGCTTGGCTGCCAAGCCCATCATCGACGTCGACGTTCTGCTAAAGAACGCTGCTGACTTACCGCTCGCGATCTCCAAGCTGGCAGCGCTGGGATATCAGCATGAAGGAGATCTCGGCGTTCCCGGGCGCGACGCTTTCAAAGCCCCCTACCACGACGTCCCGCAACATTTGTACATTTGCTCGCCCGATTCCGTTGAATTCTCGCGGCATATCGCCTTCCGCGATTTTCTCCGCACGCGTCCTGAAGATGCGGCGGCGTACTCCGCGCTGAAGCGAAAACTGGCACGCCAATTTCACCTCGACCGGGATGCCTACACCGAGGCCAAGACTGATTTCATCGCCGATGTCCTTCGACGGGCAGGCTGAAAATTCATGGAACATTTCGCGCCGCCGAGGCGTATCTATTGTTAAGAAGGAGGTCTCCGCTATGTTCACATTCTTGCTGTGGTGCCTTCTGTTCATCCTCTGTTGGCCCCTTGCCTTACTCGCTCTGATTGCATATCCGTTTATCTGGCTGTTGCTTCTGCCGTTTCGCATCGTCGGGGTCGCGGTTCACGGTGTGCTGGAGGTCATCTACCTCGGCATCACGCTCCCCTTCCGCCTCCTCGCCGCGCCGTTTCGAGTTTGATTTGTGTATTGATCGAGGATTGCCGGTTCCCCCCGCTCGCCGGAACTGGACGCCCTGTGCGGCCTTGCGATTTGAGTAGACGAATTTTCAACATAACAATCCGCCTCCGAGAAATCGTTTGTTTTCCTAAGGAATAAACCGAGATGGCAAGCCCCCGCGCCTTCCCCGCCTCCCGCAACTTGGTGTAGCCTTTTAGAAAGATTCGAGTCTTCAGGAGGACGCAATGCACCGTCGCGAATTCCTCGTCCGCACCGCGACAGCCGCTGGAGTAGCTTGGCTCTCGTCCAGTTCCATCCTCAATGCCATTGCCGAGCAGACTCTACCCAAGAAGTTTGCCGCCTCTGACGTCGTCACTCTGGGCAAGACCGGAATTCAAACCAGCCGCCTCGCAATGGGGACCGGAACGGTCGGCGTCGGACATCATTCGCACCAGACTGCCCTTGGCATTCAGGGACTTTCCGACCTCCTGCGCAATGGCTACGATCACGGCCTGCGATTCTTCGACGCGGCCGACTCCTATGGCAGCCATCCGCATGTCGCCGATGCACTCAAACATGTCCCTCGCGACAAGGTCACCGTGCTCACGAAGACATTTTCTCGCGATGCCGCCGGCGCTCGCGCGGACCTGGAACGGTTTCGTCGCGAACTCGGGACTGATTACATCGATATCTGCCTGATCCATTGCGTAACCGAAGGCGACTGGACCGAACGCTATCGCAGCGTGATGGACGTTCTCTCCGAGGCCAAACAAAAGGGGATCATCCGCACACACGGCTGCTCATGCCACACCATCGACGCCCTGCGCGCTGCAGCAAAGTCGCCGTGGGTGGAAATCGATCTGGCACGAATCAACCCGATCGGCGCAGAAATGGACGCAGATCCCGCAACGGTAGTCAGTGTCTTGAAGCAAATGAAAGCTTCGGGAAAAGCCGTAGTTGGGATGAAGATTCTAGGCCAGGGAGCCTTGCGCACACGACAGGACGAAGCAATCAAGTTCGCGCTCTCGCTCGGCGTCCTCGACGCATTCACCATCGGCGCAGAAAGCAGGCAAGAACAAGAAGACCTGATCCGCCGCATCGCTGCCGCATAGATCGGACTAGACAAGCGGGTGCCCCACCCTTCTCGCGCAGTTTGCGAGAGGGTGGGGTATTTGACTTGCGAATTTTCCATTTAGCTTTTCTTCAGCATTTCATCGTCACGATGCCCGACCCGGCACGCTGTTCCGAACGAATCGGAACCACGAATCCATCCGTTACCCGCCGAACCATCCCCGGAATTCAGCACTCGATCCTGCCTTCTATCCACCACGGCCCACTCGAGACGACACAGCTGTAACAAAGTAATTCGCGGGCCGTCCATCAACACATATGAATATCCGCGTCGGAATACTGATTTCAGCCATTCTCGCCTCTGGCCTCGCCGCGCAAGATCGGAATTCCACTACGCCCACATCGCTGAGCGATCTGGACGAAATTCGCATCGGCGGCCTTCTGGCTGCGAAGTTCGCAAAGGCTGAAGGTCTGGAACCTACGCCTCAAACCAAGAAAATCGACGAGTATCTGCAAAAGGTAGCCGACACTCTCGCGGCGCACGCGAAGCGTAAGCTCCCCTACCACATTCACTTCGATTCCGATCCCGGATTCAAGAGCGCCTTCGCGCTTCCGGGCGGCGAAATCTTCATCGGCGCCGGCGTCATCGCCATGATGGATACCGAAGATCAGCTCGCCATCGTCCTCGGCCATGAGATGGAACACGTCGATCTGAATCAGTGCCGCGATCGGCTCATCGAGGAATTGACGAAGCAGCACCTGACGCTCGCATCTGCGGACCAGATGAAGTTCGAACCGTTTCTGCCTGGCTATGGTCATGACCGCGAATTTGGCGCCGACCGTTTTGGCGTAAAGCTGGCCGCAGAAGCAGGTTATTCGCCCCAGGGAGCGGTCCGCTTGCTCAATATGTATGTGTTATTGGGACAGCAGATGATCCATACGCCCAGCGAATCTGAAAAGAATTTAAAGGATCGCATCGCCCAGGTTCAGCAGTTAACCGCGGAAGAGAAACTCCCCACCCCGAAAGAACGGGACTTGGCGCTCCCCTGAACGAAGTCCTAGAGGTGTCCGGCCGCAAAGTGGGGACGGCCGCCCTCGGCCATCCAGCCCCGCAGTGTGGGGACGGCCGCCCTCGGCCATCCAGCCCCGCAGTGTGGGGACGGCCGCCCTCGGCCGTCCAGCCGCGCAGCGGCGTGGCTCTAACTCTCCATCACTTTCAACTTCGGACTCACAATCAGCCTCGCCTCGGTAGCCCGCTGCACATCCTCCGCAGTCAACCCAGGCGCGACCTCTTCCAGCACCAAACCATCTTTGGTGACCCGGATGTAAGCCATTTCCGTCGCGATGGTATCGACCACGCGCACCCCTGTGAGTGGTAGCGTACATTTCTTCAAAATCTTCGGAGCACCTTCCCGTGTGGTGTGCTCCATTGCCACCACCACCCGCCGGGCCCCGGCGACCAGATCCATCGCCCCGCCCATGCCCTTCACCATCTTTCCAGGGATCATCCAGTTCGCGATGCTCCCGGTCTCATCCACTTCCATCGCTCCCAGCACGCTCAAATCGATGTGCCCGCCACGAATCATCGCAAACGAATCTGCGCTCGAGAAATACGAAGTGCCAGGCATCTCGCTTACAGTCTCTTTTCCAGCGTTGATCAAATCCGGATCCTCCGTCCCCTCCACTGGATACGGGCCGATCCCCAACATTCCATTCTCTGACTGCAGCGTGACCTCCATGCCAGCGGGCACATGATTGGCAATGAGTGTCGGCATCCCGATGCCGAGGTTCACGTAGAAACCGTCGCGCAACTCCTGAGCAATCCGCTTCACGATCCGCTCGCGCTTATCAACATCTTTTGCTGGTTTAGTCATCATTAAATAACCTGATCGCAGTGAGCCCTTGTCATCCTGAGCGAGGATTTTGCTTCGCGAAAAGCGAAGCAAAACCGCAGTCGAAGGACCTCGTGTCCCTGTCCACTAGCAAGGCCCTAAAACGAATTCGCTGCAGCCCCAGCGAAATCTACTGCCCGCCCGCTGCCTTGCGCACAGTCTTCCGCTCGATCCTCCGCTCGTACAGCTCTCCTTGAAAGATTCGTTTTACATATATAGACGGAGTGTGAATCCCATCCCCATCCATCTCCCCAACCTCTACAAGGTGTTCAACCTCGGCAATCGTGATCTTTGCTGCCGTCGCCATCATGGGATTGAAATTCCTCGCGGTCTTCCGATAGATCAAATTTCCTTCGCGGTCACCCTTCCAAGCCTTCACAAAGGCGAAGTCCGCCTTTAGTCCGCGCTCCATCACATACAGGCGCCCATCGAACTCGCGCGTTTCTTTGCCATCCGCCACGATCGTGCCGACGCCAGTCGGTGTGTAAAACGCCGGAATGCCGGCCCCACCGGCACGAATGCGCTCTGAAAATGTCCCCTGCGGAACCAACTCCAGCTTGATCTTTCCGTTCAGCACCATATCTTCCAGCAACTTATTTTCGCCGACGTAGGTGCCAATGTGATGCACGATCTGCCCAGCGGCCAGCAGTAGCCCGTTCCCCACGCCGTCGATCCCAACATTGTTGCTGATCGTATGCAGGTTGCACGTGCCCTTGCGCGCCAGTGCCCGGATCAGGTTCTCCGGCATGCCACACAGTCCGAAGCCGCCGATCATGATTGTCGCGCCGTCAAACACGTCGCGGATGGCCTCATCCGCATTGGCCACAACTTTGTTCATAGCGAGGAGATTCTAAATGAATTAATGGTCTTCGATTACCGATGAAAGGTCACCGATCAAAAGATAGACCCGGGTGCCCCATTTCCGGCTGTAGTTACCGGAAGTGGGGATTTCGTTCGGACTCTGGTAAACCTTCGGGCTCCATCCTAACTGCGCCCCTTCCGGCCAAGCTGGGAATTGTCCTGGCTTTTCTTGGGAACGCTTTTTCTCAACGCGTGCGCCTGCTCAAACTCTTCCGCCAACTGTCGTGTCGCCAGATTCTCCCGGATATGCGCAAGCCGCTGTTCCACCTTCCACAAAGCATCCGCCAGATTCTTCTGATTGCTGATGGCGACATCCCGCCACATCGAATATGGACTCGCGGAGATCCGCGTCATCTCCTGCAGAGCGCGACCGCCAGTAGGCAGTAGGGGAGCCTCCGCCCCGAACTCCTCGACCAGGGCTGCCGCTAGAGCGGTCGAGATCATCTGCGGAACATGGCTGATCCATGCGCACAGTCGATCGTGCTCCTCCGCCGGAAGCACGGCTACGCGCGCCCCGATCAGATCGATTATCCCGGCAAACTCGGCAAACACTCCTTCATTCAGATTCTGCTCGGGCAACGGAGTGAAAAACCACACCGCCTTCTCGAACAAGTCGGGATCAGCGAAATCAACGCCGCTGAACTCCTTCCCTGCCATGGGATGTCCAGCCAAAAACCGCTTGCCCGCGTTCTTCCCAAATACTCTCTGCGCCTGCTGCAACACTGCGCTCTTGGTGCTTCCGACATCGGTCAGCAAGGCTTTCGAGGGCAAAACCGAGCCGACGCGTTCGATGAGGTCGATAATTCCCAGCACGGGCGTCGCTAAAACTACGACTTGGCTTCCGCGCATGGCATCGCCGGGATTGGGACTTCCCTCGTCGATCGCACCGCGATCTCGCGCCTTCGCCAGAGTCGCTTCTCGATCGCACCCTACGATCCGGCCCGCGAACTTTCGCTTCCGCAACGCGAGCCCGAACGATCCGCCAATCAGCCCGGTCCCGATAATCGTGATTTGCCGAAACGGCATAGACAAAATTGAGTAAAGGAGAAATTTAATAATTGCGTAATTGAACGGTACGTAAGCAGTGGTCTTTCAAATTACACAATTACTAAATTCCACAATTACTGAATGGCAGCTATCCAATGCTCCTGCCCACCGCCGGCGCAATCATCCTCAGCTCATCCATGAGCTTCGAAAACTGCTCCGGGAACAGGGATTGTGCGCCATCCGAGAGTGCTTTATCCGGGTTGCAATGCACCTCGATGAGCAGCGCATCCGCACCCGCAGCCACCGACGCGCGGGCCATTGGAGAAACCTTGTCACGACGCCCCGTCCCGTGCGAAGGGTCCGCAGTCATCGGCAAATGAGACAGTTTGTGAATGATAGGGATCGCCGAAATGTCCATCGTGTTGCGCGTATACGTCTCAAACGTCCGGATTCCGCGCTCACAGAGAATCACGTCATAGTTGCCGCCAGACATAATGTATTCGGCTGAGAGCAGCAACTCCTCGAACGTGGCCGCGATGCCGCGTTTCAGTAACACCGGCTTGCGCACTTTTCCCAGTTCGCGCAACAGATTGAAATTCTGCATATTGCGCGCACCCACCTGCAAAATGTCAACGTATGGAATCATGAGAGGCAGCTGCGAAATCTCCATCACTTCGCTGATCACCAGCAGGCCAAACTTGTCTCCCGCCTCACGAAGCAACTTCAAAGCCTCTTCCCCGTGGCCCTGGAACGAATACGGAGAGCTTCTCGGCTTGAACGCTCCGCCTCGCAGCACCTTCGCCCCAGCTTTCGCCACGGATTCCGCGGTAGAAAAAATCTGCTCTCGCGACTCCACCGAGCACGGTCCCGCCATCACCACGATTTCATTTCCACCGATGCCAATACCGTTCGCCAGCTTCACCACCGTTCCTTCAGGACGAAAGCTGCGGCCCGCGAGCTTATATGGAGAACTGATGCGGTGAACCTCTTGCACTCCCGGCAACAATTCGAGGTTACGAATGTCAAAATCAATCCCCGCGCCAACCGCCCCCAGCACTGTCATTCGCGCCCCAGTCGATCGGTGCACCTCGAACCCCATCTTCACGAGATGTTCGATGACCTGCTGAATCAACCCTTCATCCGCGCCTTCTTGCATCGCCACAATCATAAGCACAAGCCTTCAGCTTTCAGCCGTCCGCCATCGGTTCCTTCCTCTGAGGTGAAAGGTGAGAACCGATAGCTGGAAGCTATTTCAATCATTGACTTCTGAATCCAACTCCGTCTCCGACTCAGACGGCTCAGCCTTCGTCACAATCTCTTCCTTCTGGATGTTTCTCATCACATCGATAATACGTTCGTAAATTCGGACCAGGTCCCGCCCGTGCAGTGGCCCCGGATTCATTTCCTGGACATTCGAGAATACAATCCGTTCCCGATCCGGTTCATAGATTGGCATCGATGTATTGCGCTTGAGCTTTCCGATCTCGACCGCCGCCCGGGCGCGCTCGCTCAAGAGCGAGACTAGCTGCCGGTCAAGGTCATCGATTTTCTTACGCCAGTCTTCGATATCCATAAGCCAAGCAAAAATTCTCGGGTGACCCATCCTTCTCGCTGCATTTAGCGAGAGGATGGGGATGTTGACTTCAGTTCGGTCAAAATGGGCCCGCACCCACCCCTACGCTGAAACCGGACTTCCTACGTGCAGCCCCTCAATAAACTGCTTCACAGCTTCTGATTCGCGGCCCCGGTTGCGCTCAATCGTTTCCACAATCGCGCTTCCTACGACCACCGCATCCGCAAACTCGGCAACCTCGGCAAACTGCTCCGCAGTCGATATCCCAAATCCCAGCGCGATCGGAAGCTTCGTCACACTCCGCAAGCGCTTCACCAGCTTGCGTGCATCGTCCGCCAACTCCTGACGCTGCCCCGTAACTCCAGTTCGCGAGACGGCATAAACAAATCCGCGTGACGCATCCGCAATTCTCTTTAACCGCGCATCCGGACTCGTGGGTGCCGCAAGAAATACCGGAGCAAGATCGTTTTCCCGCATCGCTCGCAGATACCCGCCAGCTTCTTCTACCGGCAGATCCGTCACGAGGACTCCGTCGATTCCCGCAGCCCGCGCCACCTTGCAGAACTTTTCCAGTCCCATTCGCAGAATGGGGTTGAGGTACGAAAAAATAATCAACCCTGTCGACTGCGCCTGGATCCGAATCTCGGCCGCCAGCGTCAACACTTGGGCCAGCGATGTGTTGTGCTTCAACGCCCGTTCGCTCGCCCGCTGGATCACCGGGCCATCCGCTACCGGATCGCTGAACGGCACTCCCAACTCAATCACGTCCGCCCCGGCCTCGATCGCCGCCAGCACAATCTCCCGCGTCGTCGCGAGATCGGGATCCCCGCAAGTCACGTACGCCACGAGCGCCGGCTTTCTATAAAAAGTAAGAGGCATAAGTGCTCTTGCTTCCGCCCTGCCCTGAAAAATAGCCGTTCTGAGCTTTACTTCGTGAACCTTCGTGTCCTTACTGGTAAATGCCTTTTGGTTGTTCTCGGACGAAAGTGGAACTACTCGATCCTCAGATTCTCCCGCAAAATTCCAATGTCCTTATCCCCGCGCCCGGAAACATTCACTATCACGATTTCCGATTTCTTCATCCGAGGCGCGCGCTTGATCACCTCGGCCACAGCATGCGCCGACTCAAGCGCTGGAATAATCCCCTCGGTTCGCGCCAGAACCGTCGTCGCCTCCAGCGCCTCCGCATCGGACGCCGGCACATACTCCGCGCGCCCCGCATCCCGCAGCGCCGCATGCTCCGGACCAATCGATGGATAGTCCAGACCAGCCGAAACGGAATGCGTTAACGCAATCTGCCCCCCCAGGTCCTGCAGTACGTACGAATATGTTCCTTGCAACACGCCCGGGGAGCCCCCGCGAAACCGTGCTGCATGATCGCCCAGCGTTTCTCCACGTCCGCCAGCCTCAACTCCGATAAGCTGCACCTTCTTGTCCTTGATGAATTCGTAAAAAGCCCCAATCGCATTCGATCCGCCGCCCACGCATGCGATCACGGCCGTCGGCAGCTTTCCTTCCGCTTTCAAGATCTGTGCGCGTGCCTCGCGGCTGATCACGCGATGGAAATCCCTCACCATCGTCGGATAAGGATGCGCTCCAAGCACGCTCCCTAACAGATAATGCGTCGAGCGCACGTTCGTCACCCAGTCACGCATCGCCTCGTTGATTGCATCTTTCAATGTCCGCGATCCGGATGACACGCCGCGCACCTCCGCACCCAGCAATCGCATGCGGAACACATTCAACTCCTGCCGGCGCATGTCTTCCGTACCCATGTAAACCACGCACTCAAATCCCATCAGCGCACAGACTGTCGCAGTCGCAACGCCATGCTGTCCCGCGCCGGTCTCAGCAATCACGCGATGCTTTCGCATCCGCTCGACCAGCAGAGCCTGCCCCAGGCAGTTGTTAATTTTGTGCGCGCCAGTATGCAGCAAGTCTTCGCGCTTCAGATAAATCTTCGCTCCCCCCAGCTTCTCCGTGAGCCGCCGCGCAAAAAACAGCGGTGTCGGACGTCCCGCGTACGTCTTCAGCAACCCGTCTAACCGAGCCCGAAATTGCGGGTCCTTTTTCGCCTTCTCATATTCGCCCTCGAGTTCATCGAGCGCCGCCATCAAAGTCTCAGGAACGTATCGCCCACCGTAAACGCCAAATCGCCCAGGCTCCTGCTTCGAACCAGGCGCTGACGAGGGGGTGCCCCATCCTTGTCGCGCTTTCTGCGACAGGGTGGGGATTTTGACTTTAGTTGTTCTAAGACTCGTAGCCATCCCTAACCAACCTTCCGATCTATCTCGCGCACCGCCCGCACAAACGCCCGAACTTTCTCCGGATCCTTCTTCCCCGGCGCAGCCTCGACACCCGAGACCACATCCACTCCCCAAGGCTTCAGGATGTTTATTGCCTCACCGACATTCTCAGAGTTCAATCCCCCCGCCACAATCAGTTTCATCCCGTTCTGCCGCATACTTTCGGAGATCGCGCCGCCCTTGTTCCAGTCGAAGGTCTGTCCGGTTCCACCCGGTTGTTTCACGCTTCCGGAATCGAGCAAGAACGTGTCAAAAATTCCTTCCGGGACTGGGAACTCGGGCCTTTCCGCTTTTGATCGGGCCAAACCTCCGACCATGGATTCGATTTGACTCGCCGGATCGTCGAACAGACTCATCGGGAGCGCCATGATGAATTTTGCGTTTGCCGGAAGAAGACAGCCGCCGATCGCCTTCGGACCCGAACTCGGTGCGCTCCCGGCCAGTCCCTCTTCCGGAGTGAAATACGATTGGGTGCCGGTCAATCCCGCTTCAATTAGGACCTCGATCGGATTCACATTTTGATCCACAAACACCCCAATCTTCTCCACACTCTTCGGCAGCTTCCCGACAATCTCCTTCGCCGTCTCCACGGTCACGCAACGCGGACTCTTCTCATAAAACACGAACCCCACCGCATCCGCTCCGGCATCCGCTGCCGCGAGCGCATCTTCCAGATTCGTCATCCCGCAAATCTTCACCCAAGTCATAAAAGCGGCGTTTAGCTGTTAACTCACTCGGTCATCCTGAGCGAGGATTTTGCTTCGTGATCAGCGAAGCAAAACCGCAGTCGAAGGACCTCGTGCTAGCGCGCAACCGAGACCGGCTGCCCCACCCTACGCGGTTTTCGTAGGGTGGGGACTTCACGATCAGCCGGGTCCCTCATTTCCGGCCGCCTTTGCCGGAAGTGGGGCTTTCTCTATTGCCCGCTCAAAACCCCGCTGGTCGCAAACAGCGCCCGCAGAGCCTCTCCCGGCCGTTCCACCCGCATCAACGACTCGCCCACGAGAAATGCGTTATATCCCGCAGCCCTCAACCGGGCAATATCGTCGGGAGAATGAATTCCGCTTTCCGCTACTCGCACAACTCCATCAGGAAACTTCTCCGCCAATGCAAACGCCGTTTCGAGATCGACCTTGAACGTGCGCAGGTCACGCGTGTTCACGCCAATCAAATCGCACCCGGCATCGAGAGCGCGTCCCAACTCGTCCGCGTCATGGACTTCACACAGAACATCCAGCCCTTGCTCACGGGCCTCGCGCGCCAACGCGATCAGCGCCGGCTGAGACAGCGCCGCCACAATCAGCAAAATCGCATCCGCGGAATACGCCCGCGCTTCGACCACCTGAAACGCGTCGATAATGAAGTCCTTCCGCAGACAAGGGATGGAAACGGCCGCCGACGCCTCCCGCAAATTTCGCAACGACCCTTGGAAAAACTCCTCGTCAGTCAGCACCGACAATGCCGCTGCCCCAGCCTGCTCCAGCTCTGTCGCCAGTTCCAATGGATGAAAATTCGCTCGAATCAATCCTTTCGACGGCGAAGCTTTTTTCAGTTCCGCAATTACCGCCGGCCCGGTCAAGCTTTTCGAAGCCAATGCCTTCCGAAACCCGCGCGGCACATGGGATTCACCCTGCCGCCGCAACAAGCGCAAGTCCGCATCTTGCTTGGACGCCTCCACCCGCGCCCGCGTAGCGGCCACAATCTTCTCGAGAACGGCAACCATAGAGAATCTTTTGATTATAAGGGACCAGCAGGATTACAAAGTCTCCGGAAACCCTCGAAAGACAAGTCGCTTCGGGTGACGCCAGCAAAACGGCATCGGGTGCCCCACCCTCCGCGGTTTTCGTAGGGTGGTTTTTTCCCCTATCGACTTACTTACAGATCTCCCGTACCTCTTTGTAAGGCTTTTCCATCACAGGCGGGAATTTGATCTTTTTCGCATCCATCCACTGCTCGAGCAAGGTGCCCCCGTACTTCGACCCCGCATCCGGATCGGTCTCATACACCGGGTCGCTCTGCGCCTCTTCCAGCGTCACCATCTTGAATCCTTTATTTTCGAGAAGCTTCAACGCGTCGGGAAGAATCGTGCTGCTGAAAGCTCCCAGGTGAAGCAGCAGAACGTGATTGATATCGTGCCCGTACACCAGCTTTGCGAGATCGCGCCCTAGGTCTAGATACGAAGCTTCAATGCCGAGATAACTCGACTTCAGCCATTCAATCGACTTGGCATCGCTCTTGGCCACACAGCGCGCATACGCCGAGTTCCACATGTAATCTTCCCAATCGAGTGTCACCTGCGCGATGCGATACCCGTGCGCCCGGAGATAAGCACGCCCCGCACGCCGTTTCTCAACCGTGTCTCCCTCGTGCAGAAACGGATAGCGCAGCCAATGCCAGTTGTTGTCCTTCGCCGCCAGTAATTCCAGGGCGGGCTCGTTCTCTTCCACCTGCCGCTCAAAATCTTCCGCGGAAATCGCGTTCAGGTCGAGATGGGCGTAGGTATGACTCGCAAACGGTTCCGCCGAAGCCCAGATCTTCAAAGCCTCCGCCGCATCCGGATTGCCCTCCAGTTTCTTCGCGTTCACGAATCCATACGATGCTGGCACGTGCCACTCCTTCAGGACGGCAAGCGTGTCGCGCGCGATCTGCACTCGTGTGACGCCGGGCGGCAGATCGCCATTCAGCGGCAGATCATCAAAGGTGATCGCCACCTTCTGTGCGGAAGAAATTCGGCAATCTGAAATGAGAGCGATCAAGAAGATCAGGAATAGGATCGGACGGATCGTTTTCATGTCGAGAGTCTACAAGAGGAGCACGAGAGGCTACCCCACGGTACGCGGTTTTTGTAGGGTGGCGAATTTCGATAGTCAGCGATAACATCTCACTGCATCCCCAACGATGCTTTCACCGATTTCCCGTACTCCCGCGCCTTATCCAACACCTTGGGCTCATCGACAGTCAGCAATTTTCTGTCTTTCATCACGACGCGTCCGCCGATTACCACAGTCTCCACATTACTTCCCTTGAGGGAATACGCAATCTGCGCATAAACGTCGTACATGGGAACTGCGTTCGGCTTATCGAGGTTGATCAAAACCAGGTCCGCCTTCTTTCCCGCTTCGAGCGACCCAATGTCCTTTTCCATGTGGAGCGCACGTGCCCCGTCGATCGTTGCCATCTCGACGACAGCCTTTGCATTCAGCGCCAAAGGATTCATCTTTGTGATCTTCGCCAGCTTCGCCGCCAGGTCGATCTCTTCCATCAAATTCATATCGTTGTTGCTGCCAGCGGGACCATCCGTTCCGAGCCCCACCGCCACTCCAGCCTCTCGCATCTCCGCCACCGGCGACACGCCGCTCGCGATCATCATGTTGCTCGACGGATTGTGCACGCATCCCACTCCCCGTTGCGCCAATGTCTTCCAATCCGCTTCATCCACAAAGATGCAATGCGCACCCACTACCTCAGGACCGAGAATCCCGAGACTCTCCAGATACTGCACGGGTGACATTCCGTTCTGCTTCTTGCTGTCCTCCCACTCCTTCTTCATCTCCGACAAATGAATCAGAATCGGTGCGTGATATTTCCTCGCTAGCGCGGCCGCGTCCTGCAATGTCTTCTTTGAGCATGTATAGATCGAATGTGGAGCGGGAGCGGCATGAATCAGCGGATCCCCCTGCCATCGCTTCAGAAATTTCTCCGTGTAAGCGAGCATCTCTGCTTCGCTCTTGTTATCCGGCGCCGGAAAATCAATGAATGTCTCGCCTAGCACTCCCCGCATTCCAGCGGCTTTCGTCTCTTCCGCAACAGCGTCCTCGAAGTAATACATGTCGGCGAATGTCGTTACGCCCGAGCGTATTTGCTCCGCCGCAGCCAGCCGTGTTCCCCAGCGCACAAAGTCTTCATTCACGTTTTTGGCTTCGGCAGGAAAAATGTACTTGTACAGCCAGTCGTTCAGAGTCACGTCATCATGCAACCCGCGGAACAATGTCATCGGCACGTGAGTGTGTCCATTGACGAAGCCCGGCAGGATGAGCCCACCATGCGCGTCGATCGATTGCGGGGACTTATAACGTCCTTCAATTTCCGCAGTTGGCCCCACGGCCACAATCGAGTCCCCGCGCACCGCCACGCTGCCATCCTCATAAATCTTCCGGTTCCCATCCATCGTGACCACAACACCGTGGCGAACAATCAAATCGGCATCCTGCCGATCTTGCCCCAGCATCGCCGAACAAAGCGCAAGCCAAATCAAGGTCGCGATAACCGGATGTCTGCAAATTCTCATTAGGTCCTCAACAATCTGGGTGCCCCATCCTTCTCGCGCAGTTTGCGAGAGGGTGGGGATTTTGACTCTGAAGTCTGATCGAGATCACGGGTGCCCCGTTTCCGGCCGCCTTTGCCGGAAGTGGGGATTTGAATCCAAAAACCGCAATGACTTCGGCTGCCCCAACGCTAAGCGGTTTTCGTCTGGTATGGGAGTATTGTCACTCAAGGAGGTCGCTAAATCTCCTTCTTCTCCGCCTCAGCAATCACCGAGTCCGGAACCGGCTTACTCCGGTAAATATTGAAGTCCTTCACATTACGCAACAAAAAGGTAGGCGAGCCCGCGGTAACCGCGGCCTTGATGCGCCCGAACTCCGCTCCCTCCACATCGTCAAGAACAAAGGCCGGCCGTGCATCTGGAGTCGCTGTCTGAATCTTGATCGCATGCACTTCCAAACCTCGCACATGTCGAATGAAAAAACCATGTGCGGGCGTAGTGCCAAACATCGTCGGCTCCGGATACTCCTTCTCTTTCTCCGGCAGTAGAAGCTGAGCATCGCCCTGTGTTCCGTTTCCCTGATGCACGATCATGATGTCGCTGATCTTCACATCCTCAATCGGATGCCCGGGAATCCCTGCCAGGATCGCTCCAATCTTCGGCAGCGCTGCATTGATGCACGTGATATTGCCCAGAATCACCCGCCGAATCATGCCTACCGGAGTTCCCGCCGGCCCTCGCATGCGCGCTCCCAGCCGCATAAAGAAAGGAGCGCCCGCGATATCGCGCATCGTGATGTTCGTACAGGTCACGTCTTCGATCACAGCCCCATCTACGCTCTCGATCGCCAATCCATTGCAACCGTCGAACACGCAATTCGAAATCGTGATGTTCTTGAAGCCTCCATTTGACTCCGTTCCGAACTTGATGCGCCCAGTTCGCGGAACCTTGGTATCGGGCGGAAAGCGCTTGTACGTCGCGTTGAGAAGTTCCCCTTCCTCGAAGCTGCCCGCCAAAAGGCAATTCGTGATCGTGACCATCTCCGTCGCGCGCGCATAGCCCAGCGCAAATGAACTCTTCAGGCAAATGCCGTCATCCCATGGAGAATTCACGCTGCAGTTTGAAACCCGCACGTTGCGGCAGCAATCAATATCGATGCCGTCGCGGTTGGTATCAATCTTCAGATTGTCGATCGTCAGATTGTCAACGCCCGTGGCGAGTATCCCGAAATGCCCGCCATGCAGGATCGAGAAATCCCGCAGAATCACGTTCCGGCAATTTTTAAGCGCGATCGCTTTATTCGCAACTCCCGGATGTTCCGCAACCGGCCCCGCGCCCCATCCACGGCTCAATCCCTTCCCCCAAATCAACCCCGGCCCAAGGATCGAAACATCATTGAGACCTTCGCCCCAAATCAGACTGTTGTGCCAGTGGTTGTGCCCGTAGTCCTGATAGTCCTCCCATGCCTGCTTCGGCTCGGCAAGATCGTATCCATGAGCAGTATCCGTCGCGGGATCGGCCGCAATGATCGTCGCCCCCTGGTCGAGATAGAGCGCAACTTTGCTCTTCAGGTGAATTGAATAACAGAGATAGTTTCCCGCGCGCAGAAACACCGTCCCGCCACCGCTTGCGGCCGCGTCATCGATCGCGCGATTGATCGCCGGACTGTCGATCGTCTTTCCGTCACCCGTCGCGCCAGAGGCCATCACGTCGTAGAAAATGGCCCGCGTCTCCGGATGTTTCGTGCCGGTCTCCCCCTGTGCAAACGCCGCAGTGTTTCCCAACAGCATTCCCGCTGGGACAGTGGTCGCGACTCCAGCGGCCCTAAGAAATTTGCGCCGCGAATTCTCGTGAAATGACATAGTTGAACTCCTAGCCCTGATAACGCCACCCGAGTAGCGCCGGCGTCCCGCCCACTGGAGCGAGGCCGTCCCGGCCGCGCACTCGCAAGCGTAACGAATGCAAACGTATTCCAAACCCCGTCACTTCTCCGCGACTCTCCTCAAATAAAACTGGAAGAATTTCTCCGGATCCGAATTCAGACAAACCTGAGCGTTAGCCGTTCCCGGTTCCTCTCGCGTGAATCCCTTCTCATCCACTCGGATACGCAAAGCCGTCACCGGACACAGATCCGGCTTCAACACAAACGCCATCGCCATCGGATCAAACAGCGTCGGCGTCTCCTGCGCCCACATGTGATACAGGATCGTCAGTTGATCGGTCACCGGCGTCCCTCTCGTGAACAGAAATGCCCGCTTCACCTCGTCCAGCTTCAGTTGTGTCGAATCCAGTGGCATCACATACAAGGGCACGCCCGCCGCAAATAATTTCTGCGCCGACTTCACGTCGTTCAGGATGTTCCACTCCGGAGCCGGCGGCACTCTCTCGTTATAGCCATAGTCTCCATACCCACGCCGCACCGATCCTCCCATGATCACGACCCGCTTCAACTTGCGGAAAGTAGCACCATCCCGATCGATCACCTCTCCCACGTTCATTAGTGGACCAATCGCCACCATTGTGATCGCTCCAGGATATTTCTTGATCTGATCCAGGATGAATTCCGCAGCGTCCGCATGAGAGCTCTTCGCAAATTGAAGGACTTCCCCGTAACGCCGCTGCGACATCGGAGTCTTCCCGCCTGCCTTTCCGGCGAGAACAGGGATGTCAGCCCTCCCCACCTCACCCAGGAAACGATCCACGATCTTCGCCCGCGCCTCCGTCTCAGCAAATGCAGTCGTCACTCCAAGGATCTGAATCTCTGGACTCTTGACCGCCAGCGCCAGCGCAAACGCGTCATCCACGTCATCACCGATATCGGTATCAATAATGACTTTCTCCAATCGACTGCGCCTGCACCATTGCTGGCCGGGCACAAATCGATGCCAGCAGAGCACACAGCAACATCGAATGTCGGAGCGTGGCGCCAACCCATTCCATTCGCAACCTCCTGCAAAACGTTATCTCTGTGGAGCCGACCACGATATCTGAAAACCGGCAATTCGTCGAAATCCTCGCCATGACAATGCACTCAATGTGTAATTTATTGCAGGGCAGGATGCGTTTGGCCGCTATCCACGGCCTTCTGCGAGGCTTTGTGGAAATCCCCGCTTGACAGGCCTTGCGCACTGGGTTCAGACTCCGGTTACTGGATAAATCGCAACGAAAATGTGCGATTTTCATCCGATGCATTTCGTTCAGCATTTGTTCTTCGCCGACAATCAAGACGGGGATTAACGGCAGATATTTTTCGCTCCTCTCCCCAACTGGAGCGATCTTCAAAGCGACATTTCCTGCGACCTCCATGGGAGACTTGTCACCTCATGCGGCGCCAGCGGAAACCGCTCAGGTGTTTTGCGGAACCCTGATTTACAAGCCAGCTGTGAGAGGAGTAATTCTTCGATGAGAAAAGTTCTGTTCGCCGCTGTCGCGGCCCTTCTATTAACCGGTGCCTTGTACGCGCAAGATGAGGATCTCGACGCGCTGGATGGCCAGACCGTCCACGCTACTCGCGCCTTGGGCACCGTAACCTCGAAGTCGATTGCCTGTAAAGGCGGCGGTCTTACCGGCGGTACCTGCCAGCAGCTCACGGTCACCTGTCCGGGAGTCGCCAACGTGTTCGCCTATATCAAGACGAACACTCCAGTGAATCCCCTCGGCACTGTCCTCTGGGGCACCGGCACCGACGGCAACGGTCTCTACGATGCCATTTTCACCTTCGGAAAAACGGCCGTACAGAACGTCTTCAACGCCGGATTCCGCACTGTTCAGATCTCGTTTGGAACTCCATTTAATACCGGACAGCCTGGCGGTTGGGTACAAGGTCCCGGAGGCGTTCTCGCCGGAGCCTGTCGTTGGGCAACGGTTGCCAACTACGTCTACACAAAGATCCAGAACAACAGCACCAAGCCGATGTGCGCCACCGCCAACAGTGGCGGCGCGGGTGCTCTCGCTTACGCGCTCTCGCAGTACGGCTCCAACAATATTATCTCGATGGCCGAAATCACCAGCGGTCCTCCGACCGCGCGTCTTGACTGGGGATGCATGTGCAAGCAGGGCAAGATGAACACCTTCTGCGGGAAAGGCATGGTCGGTACATGTTTTGGCACTGTCGACGCCGCAGTCTGGGATCCCGGCTATAGCCCGAACGCGTACTGCTCCAATGCCGTCAAAGGAACTCCACCTCCCGGAGGGTCCACGTTCTTCCTGAACGATAGCGTCGAAGCGCCAGGCGCAGTTTATAACTTCCCCAAAACCTACGTGAATGTGGTCTTCGGTGGCACCGACACCAGCTCCGCCATTCCCATCGGCCTCGACTGGTACAACAAGATCACCAGCCGAAAAGAGCAAACCTGTGTCGCCGACGCCCCGCACTCGATTCCCAATGTGCTCGACGGCGCCACCCAAATCTCCAACGACCTGATCGGTCTCTGCAAAAAGCAATAAGACGAACCCAGCGGGTGCCCCACCCTTGTCGCGCAGTCTGCGACAGGGTGGGGATTTTGATTTGAGGGAAGAAGTGAGGATTTGATTTGAGGGAAGAAGTGAGGATTGATTGAGAGAAGGGTGGGAATTTTGATCTAAATAAGGCTGCCCCGCTCTCTACGTGATTTTCGTAGGGTGGGATCATCCAAATAACGTGTCCCACCGACCACGGCGTGTCGAAGTCCCCACGGTCCACTTACTTCTTGACTGATCTAACCCTCAATAAAATCAACTCCTTTCCGAATGGTGGCCCCTGTGCACCTAGCCAAGTCGCCGTGACCCGGCAGGAGGCAACCACCATGACCCGCATCAACGCTATTCGCAACATCGCAAGCTCAGTATCTTGGGGAAAAAACATCGCAGGCGACATCAACGCCTACGTCTTCGCAGCTGTTTTGATCATCTGCGCCGTAACCGTCGGATGCTCCAGCGATAAACCGAAACCCGTCAGTTCCAACAGTCAGACTCCCGTAGTGCAACCGTCAACGCCAACGCCAGAGCCCGCGCCTGCTCCAACTTCCCAGGCCGACAGCAAACCGGCGCTGAAGAAGCCTGTGGTTCGCAAGCGGCCCGCAACCGTGAACTATGCGGACAAAACTTCCGGAGTGACGTTCGAATATCCACGGCGCTACGCCATCGAAACCGGTGATGCCGCCTCGCAACTCGTCGCGTCCAACCCGATTCCGATGAACTTCGTCCAGCCTGGCGGAGTCGCTCTCGCCGCGGTTGAGCTTCCCGAGACCAACTACGTAAACACGGACTTCTCGTCCGCCTATTTCAACGTGAGCATCAACAAGACGTTGACCGCCGATCAATGCAGTGAATTCTCTGTGCCGCAAATGAAATCGGTTGCAAAGTCCGAAGTGCCCTCAACGGAAGGCGCAAAACAGGACTCCATGACGGCCAGCACGAATTCCGAAGGGAATTCCTCAGTTGATACGAAATCGAAGACCAACGACCTTGCGTCCAAGCTGATATTTGGAGACATGGAACTGCGCGCCACCGAAGCCGTCTCAGGTGAAGGAACGCGTCAGAGCGATTCCAAGTACTTCCACATCTACCAGAACGGCGCTTGCTACGAATTCGCCCTCAACGTCACCACCGACGCCTCTGAAGAAGGACTCGTGAAACACGTCGATCGGGATAAAGTCTTCACGCGCCTCGAGCAGATCCTGTCGACGGTGAAGATCAACCCGGTGACCACGCCCGAAGTGGCCGCCGAAGGCCCAGCACCGGTCGCGCAAGAATCGCCCGCGCAGTAACCAAAACGACGTAAGACACCAATGAGGTTGCCCCACCCTTGTCGCGCACTTTGCGATAGGGTGGGGTTTTTGACGTTAGTCCAACCAATGTAGGCTGCCCCACCCTACGCGATTTCGTAGGGTGGGATCTCTGATCGAAATGCAGGAACTGACTTACTCGAATTAGGCAGCCTTTAGTGTCTGGTTAGCCTGTCGATTTACCGAAGTCTCCGCAATCTGCGTCAGCTTCGCATCAGCCGCCTTCTCTTCATTCAACGTCTGTTCCAGCAACTGCGCAGCATCGCTGAACCCCAACTGCCGGGCAAACGAGACCAGCGATCCATACGCAGCCATCTCGTAGTGTTCGACCTGATTTCCCGCAATAATCAGGACGGCATCGCGTAGTGGCGAGCCGTCTTCCGTCGAGTCAATCATGTTTTCAGCCACGTCGGTCATTTCGTCGATGATGTCGTTGTCTTCGGCTTTGGGCTCCGCGCCGATGATTCCAAACACTTTCTCAACGCGCGTAACGTGAGTACGCGTTTCCTCGAGGTGCTGCTCCAGCGCGGTTCTTAACTCCGCCGAAGATGCGGCTTCGATCATGCTGGGGATGCCCTTCTCCGCCAACTTCTGCTCGCAGTCGTACGCATATCGCAGGCCAGTTTCAAAAAGGCTTTGTAAATTCTTGATTTTCATTTCGAACTCCTTTTAGGTGATGAATTCGTGTGGAATGTGGTTTCGAGGGTAAACGGCGCGGAGAGTATGTCCTTCAGATGAACCAGCCGCAGATTGCGGTTGCCATGATTCTATTTCTTAAGGAAGGTTGCCCCACCCTTGTCGCGCATTTTGCGACAGGGTGGGGATTTTGACTCGATGAGTTGTTTTGACAGGTAAGCAAAGAGATGCGATCTGACAAAACAATCCACTCGTCAACATTTGTAAACTCCCGAAAATATTTTCACGATCTGTTAACTTGACCCCACTCTCACGCCCTTCGATGATGAGCCCCGTGCACCAAAATTCTTGGGAGGCTATTCATCTGTGAGAAATCTCGCAGTCCGCATCACGCTACTTTCCTTGCTGCTCGCCCTCTTTGCCGCACCGCTCACCTACGCGCAATTCTCTCTTCTCGCCGTCGGAGCTCTTAATCGGTCGAGTGCCGGCTCCTTCGCCGACCTCTCTGGATTGCACTACACCCTCGAAAACCAGGCTCCTGCCAACATCCTCGGTGGCTTGGGATCCGCCATTACCTACGCTGGAGGCAATACCTTCCTCGCCCTCCCCGACCGCGGACCCAACGCCGTTTCATACGACTCTGACATCGACGACACGGTCAGCTACATCAACCGTTTTCATGCCGTCACCATGAGCCTGACACCCAACACCAGCGGTAAAGGACGTCCCTTCAACCTCACTCCAACGCTTTCGAAGACCACGCTGCTGTGGAATCCCTCGCCCCTCGTCTACGGATCCGGTGATGGACTCGGAGTCGGGCCCGGCGCTCCACCTCTGAACGACGCATCTCACTTCTACTTCACCGGGCGCTCCGACAACTTCGATCCCTCTGCAAACTCCGGAAATGCAAATGACGCTCGTTTCGACACCGAGGGTCTGCGCGTTTCGAACGACGGCAAGAGCATTTTCATCTCCGATGAGTACGGGCCGTACGTCTACCAGTTCGACCGGGCGTCGGGAAAACGGATTCAATCCTTCGCGCTCCCGTGCGACCCAGGCTCTCCCTCCTGCTTCTACGTGCCGAATCTCTTTCCAGTTGGCGACGACGAAATCTCCGGCAACACCGTAGGACGCACGGCCAATAAGGGCATGGAAGGTCTCGCGATAACGCCGGATGGAAAGACGTTGGTCGGCATCATGCAGAATGCTTTGATTCAAGATGCCAAACTGGGCGGAGATGCGAAGAACCTGCTGCGCCTCGTGACCATCGACATCGCTTCGGCCAAGGTGACGCATCAATATGCGTACCTTCTTACGGCCGGTTCCGGAGTTAGCGAAATCCTCGCGCTCAACAGTCACGAATTCATCGTCGACGAGCGCGACGGTCACGGACGCGCCGATCAAAGCGACGCCGAGGTCAAACAGCTTTTCAAGATTGACCTGAATGGCGCAACCGACGTCGGCGATATGGATGGACTCACAGCGTCAACCTTCGCAGTGAGCAAAACGCTATTCCTCGACATCGTTCAGCTTTTCACCAGCAGCGGCATCTCCGCAGGAACCATTCCCGCCAAAATTGAAGGCATCTCCTTCGGAGCCGACGTGAAAGTCGGATCGAAGACGGTTCACACGCTCTGGATCGCCAACGATAACGACTTCCTCTCCACCACAACGGATGCCAATGGCAAAACAATCCCCAACCCAAACCAGTTCTTCGTAGTGGGTTTCACCAACGCAGCCCTGGGCGGATCCCAATTCCTCCCGCAAAAAGTACAACCGCAGTGAGCGTCGCTACACCCGGCCTAACGTAGAGCTGAAGCAAGTAGCGCCGGCGTCTCGCCGGCTGTCGCGAGTGCGTCTCGCACTCGCACTGCGGACCGATAAAATGGCTGCCCCACCCTGCGCGGTTTCGCAGGGTGGGGTTTTGCTAGTTGTCGAGCCTATAAACGCACAGCCATCGACCCTTTCACGCGGCAGAGTGGCATCATAAGGTGAGTTGACTCACCCTAATCCAGGAGATCCCATGCCCGCCGTAACACTGATCAACTGTTTCGAAGTTCCCGCAGGACGCGAGAACGAATTCTTTGCCCTCTTTCAGCAGGTCAACGCACACATGCGCGCGAAGAAAGGATACCTTTCGCACAAGATGCACCGTTCCCTTGCTCCCGATGCGCGCTACCGCTTCGTCAATGTCGTGCAATGGGCGTCGTTCGAAGACTTTAAGGCGGCTCATGACAGCGACTTCCTGGCGATGGTGAACCGTCCTGAGTGGGCGGACTTTGGCTCGACTCCCGCAGTGTATGAGGTCGTCCACGAAGCCTCAGCCGCAGCGACAAATATTCCGTTTTCCGAGCAATCTTTTCCCTCCTCCTCCGATAACTAGACCGACACTCTCAGTCCATTGGAAATACGTGTCCCGTCTTCCGGGATCATGGCGCTTGAGCAGGAGGAATCCATGCGGATAAATAGTGGCGTCAATCCGGCCAACACCTTCACGACAGAGGATGAAGCATCGGCGCAGACTTCCCCGGGGCCGCAAGAAGTCCCGCAAACAATGGACGCGCCAGTAGCTCCCTCGTTCGAACAGGGCAAGCGCCTCGAAGGCCAGCTCGACGCCTTCATGTTTCGCAGCCACTTGGGAACGGCCCGCGATGAAGCCGCCAGCGGCGTGCAGAACGCCGGCACCCCGCAAGGCGCTGCCGGAGCGTCGCAGTTCTTGGGCATGCGACTCGGAGTCAACAAGTATGGCGAAGAAGTGCGGGTGAGCAAAGAAGTCGGCTCTCCGCAGGGATACGACAATCGCCTTCAGGCGATCGCGGTAGCGCGCATGGCGGGCGCCGATCCTGCAGCGGTCCTCCAGAGCACTGACGGCAAGTGGCACGCTGTACAGACGAACGCGAACTTCGCCGGAGGACTGCAAGCTGCGGCTGATACTCCCACGCTCGCCGTCGAAGGCATGCCTTCCTCAGCCAAGATCAACGAGGTTGTAAGTCACGTAAAGGATCTTCGCGCCGAACTGAAAGACTTAAACCGGCAAGTCGGCGAGTTAAGTGTTCAGGGAAAATCTATTCCTTCTGATCTGCGCGCGAAGATGGACCGCCTCGCCGAGGAGCTTCCGCAAGCGGAGAAGCTACTCGGATCGCTGGTCTTCGGTGTTCCCGAATCCGAGATTAGCCTGAATCGATCGACCGGCGAAGACAAGCCGGACGTCATCAACATCGATCTGCCCCAGAACATGCCCGGAGCAGGATCGGAGCATTTCGATACCGGAAACCTTGCCGGTCGTCCAACGTTCGCCATCAGCCTCGACAGACTCGAGACGCCGAGCAAAGCCTCCGGAACTCTCTTTCACGAGAGCACGCATATTGCGGATTCAAAGCTGGCTCAACAGTGGCTCGGGAAATTCCGCCAGGAAAAGACCGGCTTCGGCACTGCACCCAACGACCTGAAAGGCTTTCAGGACTGGATCAAGACTCCGAAGGGCGGAAAAGAACTGCAGCAATGGCTGGCAAAACAACCGGGGCTTTCGAAGGCAGACTCCGAAGTCGTAGCAGACGCGGCTGCGGGAGCGAACGTCTCCACGGAAGCGCGCGCCTATGTGCATTCCACGATCACCGCAATGCGCACCGGAGACTTCGACGCGATGAAAGATCAACTCAAGAGCTACGCGCTCGCCATCAAAAAGGGACAGACTACAAACCCGCTCGATCAGTCGGAGACGCTGAAGACTCTCACGCAGGAACTCCGCGCCGCGTTCAAGCAGATGCCGAAGGATGTGCAGGACAAGTTCCGCGCCGCAGTCGCCGAAGCGAAAACCGTGAATCCAAACGCCTGGATCTCAAAGCTGGATTTTTCGAAGTAAGAGAAAAGATTTGATCGGAGTAAGCATTCCATTTTGGAAAAATGTGCCGATTGAGGTGTCGCCCGCTGTGGAAAATATTCAATCGAGGCTTCCTTCGTCTACTGTCTCATCCTAAGTTTCTCCTCATTCAGTGACACCCATCACTGATCGACAATCCCGTGGCGTTATATGCTCTCCAGATGAACTCCTCCTTCTCCCGCCGAACTTTCCTTGAAACCTCAATGCTCGCCTCCGCAGCTCTCGCTGCACCGATTCGTCTCGGTGCTCGAGGCGCCACGTCCGCTACGCCGCCCAAGCCAGCATTCCCGGTCGCGGACTATCACGTTCACTTGAGCCCCATGCTCACCATCGACCAGGCAGTCGCTCTGGGCAAAGAACGCGGCGTCCAGATCGGCGTTGTCGAGCATCCCGGACCGAACGAGAAACTCAAGACCGACGCCGACCTGCGCGAATACATCGACACGCTGCGCAAGTATCCCGTGCGTGTCGGTATACAACCGATCTATCCCGCATGGTCGAAACCCTTTTCGAAAAATCTGCTGGACGAACTCGACTATGTCTTGATGGACGCGATCACCCTGCCAAACAGCGACGGCAGTTCCCTCGCCACATGGCAAATCGACACGCACGTCGACGACGAGGAAGAGTTCATGACGCGCTACATGCAGTTCATCGAGCAGGTTCTGACCACCGAACCCATCGACATCTTCGCCTGGCCGACCTTCCTCCCAGTCCCCATCGCGCGGGAATACAACCGTCTCTGGACGCGCCCGCGTGTCGACCACATCATCGACCTCGCAAAGCAGAAAAAGATCGCAATCGAGATCAACGAAGTCGCGCACGTCCCGGACGAAGCTTTCATCCTGTCAGCCAAACGAGCAGGACTAAAATTCACCTTCGGCTCCGACTCGCGAAACCAGTACGCGGCACACTTTTATTACTGCTACAAGATGGCGCAGAAGTGCGCTCTGATCGAGTCGGATATGTGGGCACCAAAGAAGAAGTAAGTATCCAGAAATAGGGTGCCCCATCCTTCTCGCGCATTTTGCGAGAGGGTAGGGATTTTGACTTTTAACCGAGCAGGGCACTTAGCGGGCAGGAGCGCCCGCAAATCCGCGGTCCCCCTAGTTGGTACCTTCGTAATCTCTCCTCTCGCGAATTCTCTAGGGTACCCGCATGGACCAGCCAATACTTCTAGTATGAGGAACTTTGCCATTTTCGCTGCGCTGCTGTTCTGCGCCTTCGCCGGGAATTCGTATGCTCAGAATGCCGGCTTTTACTGGAGTCCTGCCAACAGCGAGACAATTCCGTTGGAGCCCGCAAGTTTGCACGCCGGCCGCGTTTATCGTCCCGCGGTGGGGGGCGGGGACATGCATGTGCAGATTGACTCCAGATACCCGGTCACCGTGGCCATGACTTGGGCCGACGAATGGGACGCCTCCATGCAGCCCGGAGCCCCGGCACATTTCAGTTTCCTCTGCATGAAGGAGCATGTCACGAGCTCGATTTACGAGTGTCATCTTCCGTCAAATCGCCCGATGATTATCACTTTCCGCGATGAGCGCAGGCCGGAAAGGCCCGTAGTGACCACGATTGGCGCGATCCTTGGGCCGGGAGCGCGGCCATTCATGTCTCCCAACGATCTCCACATTCAGTATTTCAGCTACGTTCAGCCCGAGTTTCACTGGCGCCGGATCCTCGACGAAAAATACCAGATCACGACGGCGCCAAAGGTCTACAGCCTGATGACGCCTGACCACGACGGACAGGAACTCAGCGTGAAGATCAAGTCGCCGATCCCGCTGACGGTGGCTCTGTTGCCATCGCATCTCGCCGACCAGGTCTACGACAAGTCCGTAACTCTCAACGAGGCGCTCAACCAGACCGGATGTAAAGAACGCGGCGTGCAGTCGATGAGCTTCAATTGCAGTTTTAACGTCGCCAATGGAACGCAGACGCTGCTGATCCTGCCCGACATCGAGTTTACCGGGAAGAAGAAAGCCACCGTCGAGGCGGAGACGGTAAGGTGCGTCGACCATTGCGAACTATTGAGCGCTCCTCCGAATCCGTAACTCTCTGTTCCGTTCCTCACCCGGTTAAGAAGACACGATTGGCGTCGAAGCAGCGGGTGCCCCATCCTTCTCGCGCAGTTTGCGAGAGGGTGGGGATTTTGACTCTAGGGGTTGCCCCATCCTTCTCGCGCAGTCTGCGAGAGGGTGGGGATTTTGACTCTAGGGGTTGCCCTATCCTTCTCGCGCAGTCTGCGAGAGGGTGGGGATTTTGACTCTAGGGGTTGCCCTATCCTTCTCGCGCAGTCTGCGAGAGAGTGGGGATTTTGACCTTTTGGGTATTTGGGAAGTTGAAGTCTGCACGCCAGCCGCAAGGGATGCGCCTAGGAATGGGGTAACTCGATTTTCTTGCTCAGGAACAATAAGCCCACATAAGTTCCCAGCACCTCCGAAATAAGCAGCAGATAAGACGTCAGCACAAACGCGTCGCCCCATCCGCCAGAAGGCTGCGCATGGATGTGATCTGGACCGGCAGCGACGAAGTGATGATACAGACCGAACAATAAAGCTCCGAACATCGAAAGTGTGAGCAGGATAAGCCCGAGTCGCCGCCGCATCGTCCAAAGCAGCGCCATCGCAATCAACGGAAGTATCAGAATAACGACGACCACGAAGGCCGACCCAAGCGGAGTAAGACCGATGCCGAGCACTCGATGGGCAAGACCATGCACGATGTTGACCAGCAAATGCACCAAGACAATCGTGGTCCCGTAAGTAGCAGATCGGCTCATAGTTTGTGATGCGCTCAATTTTCTCAGGAAGGGTGCACAAAGAAAAGGTCGGTGCGCACAAAGTGTGGCGCGGGTGCCCCCACCCGCGAAATCTATCCAGGAGCAAGACGCCATCAGAGCATCACAGTCCAAATTTCCTCGAAAGTCCTGTTCATTCGTCAACAGAAAGCCGAGCGGCCCACAATTGAAGGGCAGCCCTTTGCCGGTATCATTGATACAGAGGATGCCCCATCGTTTCGCGTTTTGTGCGAAAGGGTGGACGGCACGGACCTCAACTTATCGGCCAAATCACAAGAAATGTAAGCCCGTAATTACCCACCCTTGCCGGGAACGCAAGGATGGGGCACCTTCTATCGTGGTGAGAGGCCGGTAATCACAGAAGATGGGCCACCCGCCCCTCAGGATCTTGAATGTGGTTGCCCCACCCTTCCCGCGCTTTTTGCGGGAGGGTGGGCAGAATCGGAGGTAAACAACATCGCGGCTTCCCGCCGCGCGGGCAGGACATCCGATTTCGACCCGGCCTGTCGCTCCCACAAGGTTGTTCCATTCCCAACGGGTGGGAAACATTGTGCAGGGATCGGAAACCGTCGGCCAACCGCTAGGTTTGACCGGTGAAAAGGTTTGTTCCAGAGGGGAAGTAACGAACCAAGAAGCTGGCGGTAGCGAGAGCAAACCGAATTCAGGTCCCCAAGTCTTCGACCCGTTTAAGGGGCCACCGTCAGATTTCTTTGCGATGCGGTGGGGGCTCCAGCGCCTTCGCGTGGCTAGGCTGTGTCGAGGGCTAAGACGGGCTTTGAGTGCTCGACCGTTGCGTTGTACAAAGGCCCATCTTGCGGCCACGCACGAACTGGACAGTGGAGATCTTTTCGCTTCCTGCCGAGCGGAGACCCCCTAGAGGGCTTCGAAGGATCCTTTCTGGAGGGGCGATGCGATGTACGGAAGGATCTCTTCGGCATTGCCTTCTTTGTTTTATGCAGGTCGTACCGCGAACCGTAAGTCGCAACTCCAGCAACGAAGTGACAGCGGAACATTGACCCATCGAGACGATCGACGAAGACCTTCAACGACGGATCCGAAGCATTTATGCGCCTAGTACCAGTTACTTAAGGCGTCGAGGTTGCAGATTTATACGCATTACTGCGGGGCGAACAT
Source organism: uncultured Acidobacteriota bacterium (assembly GCA_963801895.1). Classification (GTDB taxonomy): domain Bacteria; phylum Acidobacteriota; class Terriglobia; order Terriglobales; family Acidobacteriaceae; genus Sulfotelmatobacter. Next base: position 1,776,216 of record CAWDGM010000001.1, read on the forward strand.
CGCTATTGCGACGGAATCGAACCGGCTGTCACTGCTCTGGCCCCTTCACTCTCGTGTTCTGAAGGTAGTCTGCACCGCTTACGTCCAGATCAGCCGATTATGACTCGATGAGTCTCTCGTTGTGGTAGACCCCCTACTCCGTTTCCGACGTCATTTGACGCTATTGAACCAAGTGGACAGAACGTCGTGCAGATGGCCCGGACATCACGGACCGATGACCGCAAAACTCGTAATCAGTCTGCGACTACTGTTTTGCGAGAGTACAACGGAGCGTTTATATCTCATGGAGTAGCTTGGAACAGGATCGCCGCGAGCTTTACCGTAGCTAATCTGAACGCGTTAGAAAGACTAATTTCGCGATGGGTCATGCGGGCCTTTGTAGTGGAAGCCGCACACCGCATGTTCGCGATAGGTGCTGGGCACCGAGGTGTATGTCCAAGTCAGAACGTCATCTCTTCCCTCCGGTCGTCCAGCGTTGACGCTCCGCCATGTCGGGTTAATGGGACCAACACACAGTCGAGCCTGGTGTGACTTCCGCCCAGAGGCGTTGCATCAAGTTGAGTCAAGGATCGGTGCGCCGAGATCGACTTTTTCGATCGCTAGGACGACTCACGCATCGGCAACTAGGATTCTGGTTTGGGCTTATCGCTCCGCGTGAGCAGTACGGGCGTCTTGACTAACCTGCTGCATTGAAGCAATGGCGTCAAGCGCTTTGGAGGCGTTCCACGCCACCGTATCAACGCAACTGCCTCGACGGCGAGCTTGAAAGGGAGTTTCGTGTTACTTGCTAGCGCGATAACAGTCTCCAGCGAATCCACCATCAAAAGCTGGGCAAAGCGGTTCGACGATATTCAGCCCATCAGTTGTGGGGATCAAGACGTCCAATGAAGACAAGTTCGCAATCATCCGCATCGTCGAAGACAAGTGTAAAAGAGAAGGCAGAAAACATTTTGAGATCCATCAGGCGTACTACTCCAGACGAACCGGCGCAATTGCGACTGCGCCGTGGGACCTTCTTGGGTTAGGCTGAATCGCGGGCACCCGCTCCACCGCAAAGGAAAAGGCAGTTCACATTTTTCTCTGCAGCGATTACTTATGCCGGCAACAACCCACTCTCCCAGACATTTTCGCACTCCGGTCACACCGCCAAGGGATGATTCTGGCAATGCGTTAGGACCTTTCCGACTTCATTACTCCAACAGCGCTCTCTATCCGTTACATCTCTGTGTTCTTTGGCCATGTCCCAGAATCCTTGGCCAGGTCGCTCATCGTCCTTATGAACAACGAGGGCGCTTATTAGCCCTCGACCAGCGGCATCCTCCTCGATGGAGATCTCATATAGCAGAAGGTGGAATCGAAAATCGTGTGGATCAAAAGAGATTGAATTTATGCGTCGGGTGAGGTCGGAATACGAAATCGTTGGAGAATGACCGCGCGAGCCTGGGCAACAATGGCGCGAATAGCTTCGAACTTCGCTTGCTCCCAATCGTTGATACGAAATCCGTGGTGTTCTCTAGCTTGGTTATCAGCCATGAAGTCCCTAAAATTTTGGGCAGTAGCCGCGCACATCATGCCCTCGTCTCGGCACCCGTGTCAAGGATTGCGTCAGGCGCAAAAGGAAAAGGCCGTCAGATTTCTCACACCGGCCTTTATTAGTGCCGGCAACGACCTACTCTCCCACACACTTTCGCGTGCAGTACAATCGGCCCAGCGGGGCTTAACTTCCGTGTTCGGGATGGGAACGGGTGGATCCCCCGCGGTATGATTACCGACGTCTTGAGCGGCTCGCTACTAGCTTCTCGCTATTAGCTTGGTCTTATCCCGATTGAGGAGCTTTTGCTCCACTCAATGAAGACCACCGCAAACTTGAGGCATTTGCGCGGCGTCTGAGCCGCGCCGAAATCCTGAGCGCATTTCGCGAAGGATCTCAAACGCCAAAATTCTCAAAGATCGTGAGGACGAAACCTCACAACTGAATAGATTGGACGGCTTACTTTCATCTTGCTTATTTCCGATTTCAGCCTGTCTTACATGGCTTGCTTTCTTGCGAAAGGCGTCGGCGCACAGTTATCAGTCTTGCTTCTCAGTCGAACAGGTTCGAACAACTTCCAAACAAACATCACCGTCTCCAGTTCAGATTCGAACTGAAACCGGCAACTGAGAACTAATAACTGTTTTCTGCACCGAGTAAATTTTATGGTCAAGCCGAACGGGCGATTAGTACTGGTAAGCTGCACGCATTACTGCGCTTCCACCTCCAGCCTATCAACCAGGTAGTCTACCTGGGCCCTTCTTATCCCTTACGGGTTGGGAGATCTCATCTTGAGGAGTGCTTCCCGCTTATATGCATTCAGCGGTTATCACAACCGAACTTCGCTACCGAGCGGTGCCACTGGCGTGACAGCTCGAACACAAGAGGTTCGTCCATCCCGGTCCTCTCGTACTAAGGACAGGTCCTCGCAAATCTCCTACGCCCACAACAGATAGGGACCGAACTGTCTCGCGACGTTCTGAACCCAGCTCACGTACCGCTTTAATAGGCGAACAGCCTAACCCTTGGAACCTTCTACAGCTCCAGGATGCGATGAGCCGACATCGAGGTGCCAAACCGGAGCGTCGATATGAACTCTTGGCTCCGATCAGCCTGTTATCCCCGGCGTACCTTTTATCCGTTGAGCGATGGCCCTTCCATACAGAACCACCGGATCACTAAAGCCTACTTTCGTATCTGCTCGACTTGTAGGTCTCGCAGTTAACCACGCTTATGCTTTTGCACTCGTCGGCTGATTTCCAAACAGCCTGAGCGTAGCTTCGCGCGCCTCCGTTACAATTTAGGAGGCGACCGCCCCAGTCAAACTACCCGCCTTACCATGTCCCTCTCCCGGATTACGGGAGTAAGTTAGAACCACAGATCTCGCAGGGTGGTATCTCACCGTTGGCTCCTCCAAGTCCGAGAACCTGGAATCAAAGCCTCCCACCTATCCTGCGCAGCAAGGGCCATAGTTCATGGTAAAGGTATAGTAAAGGTGCACGGGGTCTTTCCGTCTAGTTGCGGGCAACCGGCATCTTCACCGGCACTACAAGTTCGCCGTGTCAGTCGGCAAGACAGTCGCACTTTCGTTACGCCATTCGTGCAGGTCGGAACTTACCCGACAAGGAATTTCGCTACCTTAGGACCGTTATAGTTACGGCCGCCGTTCACTGGGGCTTCAGTTCGAAGCTTCACCTTGCGGTTGACCTCTCCCTTTAACCTTCCAGCACCGGGCAGGCGTCAGCCCCTATACGTCGTTTTCGACTTTGCAGAGACCTGTGTTTTTGTTAAACAGTCGCAGTGCGCATTTCGCTGCGGCCTCTTCGGGCTTGCACCCTAGTGAGGCACCCCTTCTCCCGAAGTTACGGGGTTATATTGCCGAGTTCCTTACCAACTGTTCTCACGAGCGCCTTTGGATATTCTCCTCGTCTACCTGTGTCGGTTTGAGGTACGGTTCCCTTATATTCTCCTTAGAGGTTTTTCTTGGCAGTGTGGAATCGGCAGCTTTCCTCCATACGGAGTACTGCTTTGCGTCTCAGTGATAGCTTCCCCGCGGATTTACCTACGGAAAACACCTTACACGCATCGACCGTTATAGCCATAGAACGGCCTGCTTATCCTACTGCGTCACCCCATCGTGATAACGAAACAAGGGAGGTCCGGAATATTAACCGGATGTCCATCGGCTACGCCTTTCGGCCTCGCCTTAGGGACCGCCTGACCCTGAGCGGATTAACCTTTCTCAGGAAACCTT
>CAWDGM010000001.1:1785000-2823789 GCA_963801895.1 uncultured Acidobacteriota bacterium
CTCATCAAGCCCTACGTCCTGCTAAATTTTCGATTCCTATTTGGGCTCCCTGCGGTCTCTGTGACATCGATCACCGACTTTGAAATGTCCCTTGCAGACAATCGGAATGAACCACGGCTCCGAGTCCGCGTACATCTGACGGTTCGCTCGCGTAGGGGCGATTGCTCCGGCACCGACGCAGCCGCAAAGCGGCGGAAGAGTGCAGCCCACGGCGCAAGCCGTGGGTGAGAGACGGCGACCACCGAGCCCCTGTGAGGGCGAAAGAGATCATGGCTCATACCTCGGAAACATCTGGAATTATAAAAAAGGGCGATTGCTCCGGCACCGACGCAGCCGCAAAGCGGCGGAAGAGTGCAGCCCACGGCGCAAGCCGTGGGTGAGAGACGGCGACCACCGAGCCCCTGTGAGGGCGAAAGAGATCATGGCTCATACCTCTGGAAACATCCTGTTGCACATGATCTTCTCCACCCAGGGCCGGCGGGCTCTGATCGAGCAAGCGTTTCGCGACGATTTGTTCGCATACATGGGCGGCATCATTCGTGAAATGGACGGAACGTCGTTGATCATCAACGGCACGACCGATCACGTTCACATACTGATGCGGATCCGTCCGGTGCATTCGGCAGCGGAAATTGCGCGGATTGTTAAAACGAATTCGTCGCGCTGGGTACGGGAGAAGCATTCGCCGGGGTTCGGGTGGCAGACCGGATATGGAGTGTTCAGCGTGAGCGAGTCGAACGTTGCCGTGGTGACGAAATATATCGCCGCGCAAGAGGAGCATCATCAGAGGCATTCGTTCCAGCAGGAGTTCGTTGCGTTCCTGGAGAAAAACAATGTGGCTTATGACCAACGCTACATTTGGGATTAGTTTCTTCATCAGTTTCCTTCGCCCCTCCGGGGCTTGTTTGGTTGAACGGGCCTGTCCCCACGGCTTGCGCCGTGGGCTGAATTCTTTCGCCGCTTTGCGGCTATTCGGGGTGGACCAAAACTGGACGGGATCACATGCGGCGATGAAGTCGATGTCATCCGGCGAGTAGGGGACGCCGTTTGAGTCGAGGTGGCATTTGTAGGAGTTGCCGCGGTGGAAGATGGTGCATTTGACCTGGACGCGGCGGAAGCGTCCGCGGTGGTCGGTAGCGAGGTCGTAGGGAGCGCTGTCGCCCCAGGGCTTGCTGACACGGAATCCGAGTTCGGTGGCGCGAGTCATGAAACGAAGCTCGGCCCATTCGCCGCGCTGCTTCGCGTGGCGGATGGACATACCGGGTGAATGCATTTTCGTATTCGAATGGGGCTCCGGACGAATGCGTCCGGAGCTACACGTCTCGTGGTGATTTCGAGCGACAAAAAAGGCGGCCTTTGTCGGCCGCCTGCTTTTTTCTACTCTCTATTTCCAGAATATCAATTTGGAGTGGGTAAAGTGGACATTTTCCAGGAAATATATTCGGAATTGATTCAGTAGGTTATAGACATTTGTGATCGTAAGGGGGCTTGACAGGATCTTGGGTGGGTTCTGGCCCGGCTGCCGTGACTAGAAGTTCTGTACGTTTGGCTCGTCAGTCGGAGTGGCGGCGAGGACGCCGCCACGACGGCCGCCGGGACGGCGGCGCTTCTCGATTCTCTCTGCTATTGGAATCGACATGACCTTACACTTACTTTTCTTGCGATTGAGGAGACTGGCTGATGCGAGCTGCTTGGACTGCGGTTTTGATGGTGTTCACGGGGCTGGGCATGGCGCAGTCGAAGCCCTTTCCTGTCGTTTCTACCGTGGACGAACCTACGATCGCGGGGCGTCCGGTGCAGCTTGATTCCGAGGGGAAACTGCTGCCCTGGCCCATGCCGTCGGATACGGGCTATTCCTACTCATCACACTTCCTTACTCAGTGGACCATTCTTTGGGATCAGTTCAACCGGCAGCGGCTTCCCTATTTTTATTGCTGCTTCGATTTTGACCGGACGACGTTTGAGCTGGAGCCCGATCCGCATTGGGTGAATTCGACCGGATATCTCCGGGCGATGATGGAAGGATTTGTGGAGCGGCTATATCCGTACACAGGCGATTCGCGCACGCTGACGTTTCTTGAAGACTTCGTCGATTACGAACTGGAAAACGGCACGACGCCCGAAGGATATGCGTGGGCGCAGGTGCCGTATGCGTCGGCGAATCCGGGAGCGAAGCGCTACAGCGGATGGAGCCAGCTGGGCGCGGAGGATTACGTCGAACCGCCCATCGTTGGAGAGGATGGCTACGGATATTTACGGCTCTACGAAATATCGGGGAACACAAAGTATCTGCGCGCGGCCATCCGTTGCGCCGATGCGCTGGTGAAGAATTACAAGACGGGAGATGCGGAGCATTCTCCGTGGCCGGTGCGAGCTTATGCACGGGACGGGAAGGCCGACGCGGCGCCGATGGGTCCGTATTCGGCCAACGTGATCGAGCCGATCATGCTGTTCGATGAATTGATCCGGCTGGGTCAGGGCGATATGGCGGGATACACGCGGGTGCGCGCCGATGCGTGGGAGTGGTTTAAGAAATATCCGTTGGCGAACAATGCGTGGGTTGGATATTTCGAAGATACGGTAGCAAGCATAGGAAACATGAACCAGGTGATCCCGCTGGAGTTTGCGCGATATGTGCTGCTGCATCCGGAGAAAGATCCTCAGTGGCGCGAGCATGCGCGAAGTTTGATTGAGTGGGTGAAGACGACGCCGAAGTGGCCGAAGTACATCGTGCATGGCGCGACCGTCACGACGGAGCAGGGGAACGGAACGAACTTCTGCTGCAATCTGCCGAATCAGTGCTGCGACAGTCATACGTCGCGGCTGGCCGCGGTGGAGGCGCTTTATTTTGCAAAGACTGGCGAGGCCGCGTACCGGGATGAGGCTTTTCGCTCGTACAACTGGGTGACGTATTTTCAGGGACTGTCCGCGAAGGCGCACGCTCCGTTTTCCACGCAGTGGTGGTTCACCGATGAATTTACGGATGGTCCGCGACGATTGATGGATGCCTTCTGGGCCGTGCCGGAGTGGGCTCCAGCGAATGAATCGCATTTGCTCGGATCGAGTTCAGTGGTCACCAAGATCAAGTATGGAAAGGGATCGGTGACTTATTCAACGTTCGATCCGCAGTCGTCGGATGTGCTGCGGCTCGACTTTGTGCCGGATGCGGTCATGGCCGGTGGGAAGACGCTGGCGCGGAGAAAGGATCTCGAGCAACCGGGGTATACGTTTGATGACGCCTCGCGCGTGCTGCGGATTCGACATGACGATGCGCGGGATGTTGATGTTCAGGGACACGATGGAAGTGCTCCGCTGATGTATGTCTCGTTTGACGATCCGCATATGGGGGCGGGAACGGTGCTGAAGCAGTATCCGTCGGTGGAGATGGAGTGGGGCGCGGGCATGTGGAAGATCGGAGTGCCGGATGGCGGGTTCGGCACTTTCAATGTGGTGTTGGCGGACTCGAAGGCTAAGAGCGCTGAGGTGAGCTTTTATGCTCGTCGCGTTTTTGCGGGGATGGATGTGTACAACGGCGGAGCGGTCGAGGCTACTGTGATTGTGCGGTCTGGTGAGAGTTCGGCGACGTCGTTCATGATCAAGCCCGGGAAGTTGGAGAGGATACGTACGGGGTGGAGGAATGCGTCGTCGCGGGTGGTGTTTGAATTCAGGAATGGGGAAGGATTGCGGTTCGATAATTTGGCTTATCGCGTGGAGTAGGGTCCAGGGGCTGAAGCCCCTTCCTTCTTTGAACTTGACGCGGCCCTGAAGGACCGCTCTTCACGTGCTCGTTCGAACTCGTTTCGTTCCTATTCGCTCCCGATCAGTTCGGTCTTGGGCCGTTTGGTCTGACTGGCCTCGCTGCCATTCGTGTCGTGCAATCATTCCGCCTCGCCTGAAAGAGTTCGCCGCGTGGGACGCTTCATTACCAGTTTACGCGTTACTGAGGTCCCTCGGCCCGCGCACAACGCGGGCCTCAGGATGACAATTCTCGGAAGGTGGAAAGGTTCCGAATGCTTGCGTTCTTGTGGCGTTGAGTTGTCCTTCTGCCCTTTGAGGTTATCTGCCTTTGCGTTTCTCGCGTTTGCGACGCTTTTCGTGTTTGCTGCTCTTTTCGCGTTTTCGCGGAGCTTCTTCCAGGACGGCGAAGTTGATTTTCTTTTCTACCGGGTCGATGCGGTCGACGATCACTTTCAGCTGCTGGCCTATTCGATAAATTTTGCGCGAATGCTGTCCGATGATTTCGCGCGTGTTTTCGTGGTAGGTGTAACGATCGTCGATCAGAGTGTTCAGCGGGACTAATCCTTCGACGAAGAGATCTGTCAGTTCGACGAAGAATCCGAATTTTGTGACGCTGGTGATGAGGCCGTTGAATTCTTCTCCGACGCGGTCCTGCATGAATTTCACTTTCTTCCATTCCATCAGTTCGCGTTCGGCGTCGTCGGCGCGGCGTTCGGATTGGCTGGACTCCTCGGAGATGTCGTGAAGTTCTTCGAGCGGGATGGGGCCCGCGAGTGGGGCGTGAGATTCGCGGTGAGCAGCGTGGTCGCGGCGTTTGGACCACGGGGATGGAGAGTCGGCGTCAGGCGCCAGGCTCCTGGCTTCCGGCGTTTCGCGTTCGCCTTCTGGCGTCAGGCTTCGGGCGTTGGAAGTCGTGCCGGAACGGAGGACCTCTTTCAGGATGCGATGGACTATTAGATCCGGATAGCGGCGGATCGGGCTGGTGAAGTGTGTGTAAGTGGGAGCTGCCAGCGCGAAGTGTCCTAGATTTTCCTCCGAGTAGCGGGCTTGTTTCAGGGAGCGCAGCATCAGGTAGCTGAGAATTCGTTCTTCCGGCTTGCCCGCAATCTTCTCGGTGAGCTTTTGATACATGCGCGGGGTGATGTGAACTTCCTTGGGAATCTCGATTTCACGCGTGCGCTTGCCAGTGCCGTAGTTGGCGCGCCGATCCGTTTTCATTTGGACGCGGTGGATGGGGAGCGCGCCGACACCAAGCGAGTATCCGAAGGTGGCGGCGATGGTTTCGAAGTCGTAGACGCGCTTAGCATCAGGCTTCTCGTGAATTCGATAGAGACTGGCGATACGGTGTGACTCGAGATGGTGCGCTACCGTCTCGTTGGCCGAAAGCATGAACTCTTCGATGAGGCGGTGCGCAATGTTGCGCTCGGAACGGGTGATGGATTTCATCAATCCGAATTCGTCGAACTCGATGACGGGTTCGGGAAGATCGAAGTCGATCGATCCGCGACGCTCGCGCTTGCGGTGAAGGATTTGGGCCAGGTCGCGCATGCGTTCGAAGTTTTCCACGAGCGGTGCGTAGCGCTTGCGCAGGGCCTCATCGCCTTCGAGAACGGCGTTAACGGCTGTGTAGGTCATGCGCTCGGCGGAGCGAATCACACCTTCGCTGAGGTCATATCCGATGATCTCGCCACGATGATCGATTTCCATGATGCACGAGAGAACGAGGCGATCGACTTGCGGGCGCAAGCTGCAGATGTCGGTGGAGAGTTCGAGCGGCAGCATGGGCACGGCGCGGTCGGGAAAGTAGACGCTGGTGCCACGGAGACGGGCCTCCTGATCGAGCGCGCTGTCAGGGGTGACGTACTGCGCGACGTCGGCGATATGGACCTGGAGTTCGTAATTATTGTTGGCGAGCACCCGGACGAGGACAGCGTCATCGAAGTCGCGAGCGGTTTCTCCGTCGATGGTGATGATGGGGAGATCGCAGAAGTCGCGGCGACTTTCGAGTTCGCGCGATGGGATGGTCGCCGGGATTCGCCGCGCTTCTTCAAGAGTGGCTGCGGGGAAATGGTGCGGGAGATGGAATTTGCGGATGGTGATTTCGACGTCGACACCGAAATCGTCTTCGCGGCCAAGAATCTCGACTACTCTGCCCCGTGGGCTTTGCGTGGCGGATGGCCAGTCGGTGATTTCTACGTCGACGACTACGCCTTCGAGATTTGACCAGTCCGCGTGACGAGCGGCTTCTTCGCCTAGAACGCGGTCTACGGACTTTTTTGTGCCGCCTTTTTTGGAATGCGATCGAGATTCCTTTTCTTCCTGAAAATCCCCACTTCCGGCAACGTCGGCCGGAAATGGGGCACCCGGCGACGAATTGTTGGGGAACTCCATTCCTTCCGGGATTACGATTTCCTGGGTGATTTTTGTATCGATGGGAGTGACGTAGTTGCGGCGGCTCCCGTAGTGGAAGGTTCCCACGACCGTCGCGTTGGCGCGGTTGACGGGACGAACGATGCGTCCTTCAGCGCGGCCGTCGGTGCGGAAGTTTGTGATGTCGACCAGCACCAGGTCTCCATGCATGGCGTTGCCGATCTGGTGCGGCGGAATGAAGATATCGCCCGAAAGCTTTGACTTCAGTTGCGGGCTCAAGGATTTCGAGTCCGGTATCACGAAGCCGAATCCGTCGCGATGCATGGTGAGGCGTCCAGCGATCAGATTTTTGTCGGCTGCAGCCTGGGGGAGCGCGTAACGGGAGGAATCGATTGCGATGAGTTCGCCGCTCTTCACCAGCCTCTGAAGGTGGCCCTCGAGCGCGTTCCGCTCAGCGCCGTGAAGTCCGAGTTCGCGAACGAGCTGCTTGTATCCTGCCTGATGCTTGGACTGCCGGGCGATGTGTTTGAGGATGGCGGCGTCGGAGAGCATTTTGGTAATCGTCAGTTTAAGTATAGGGCTGGGCTTTGGGCTTTGGGCTTTGGGCTTTGGGCTTTGGGCTTTGGGCTTTGGGCTTTGGGCTTTGGGCTTTCGGCTTTCGGCTTCGGCGGTTCGGCTTTCGGCTTTCGGCGCGTTGACTTGAACTCCGTACGGTCCTAAGATGCTGCCGCATCGTTTACCCGCTGCACAAAGGAAATCCATGAACTTCACGCGACGTGAGATGTTGCAGGGCATTTCTGCGGGCGCGATCGGGATCGCGGCCAATTCCAGCTTGCCCGGGGCAAAGGCGATCTGGACAACGAGTGAGTCCAGCGTTCCGTGGCCGAAACCGATGGGAGATCCTGTGATCGAAAGCCTGCGCCCGGTGATCGAACACTCGCGCGACGTGCACACCCACTACGAAAAGATCGTGGAAGTTGCCGGGTGGCTGGCCTACGAAGACTTGCCCTTGCCGAATTTAGCCGTGCCATTTGGCATGGAGAAGACCCCGGATGTTGCGATCGATTTCATCATGGTGGGCACGGTGATCGATACGGCTTTCACCGACTTCAAGACGCATGTGAAGTTTCAGATGGATTATGCGGGTGAACATCATTCCGATTCAGACGCGCTATTCGCATGCATGAAACGGGCGATGGACAACGGCGTCCCGATTCTCGACGGGAAGTATCTGGCGAAAATGACGCGCGCGGACATGGAGAAGGTTTTCGCCGGAAACATTGAATTACCCATGCTTGACGAGAAGCTGGGGCTGCTGCACGAAGCAGGGGCGCATCTTGGCGTCGAAGTACAACGGTCGTTTTTATAACTTCATTCAATCTTGTTCGCCGAAGCTCTACGATCACGGGAAAGGACTGGTAGAGAAATTGGCGGCAGAGTTTCCGCGCTTTAACGATGTTAGCCAATATGACGGCCACGAGATAAAAATTTACAAGCTGACGCAACTGGGCTACTGGCAGATCTATTCCGGTCTGCACGGTACGGGAGCGTTCAAGTTAGAAGATCCGCAGAAGATGACAGCGTTCGCCGACTACATCGTGCCGGTGGGGCTGCGGCTGATGGGAATGACGAGCTATTCGCCTGAGCTGGAAAAGGCGATCAACACCTATCAGATGATTCCGCGGGACAGCCGGCAGGAGATCGAGATCCGTGCGCATTGCCTGTATGCGACGGCTCTGCTGGCGAATGAAGTGAACAAGATTCGTCCGAAAGACCAGCAGATCATCATTCCTCAGATTGATGCGCGGCTGTGGACACATTTTCATACGACATCGTGGCCGCATCATTTGACGCGGACGATTATGTATTAGCTATTAGCTCTCGGCTCTCGGCCCCCTGGGCTCACCTATTTGAGTCGGCTTGAGCCCGATTCTTCAGTCGAGCTTCGCTCGACGGGCGGACGAATGCGTCCGCCCCTACACAATCAACGGCGCGGCAGTTTTTATATCCCGAACTGGCGCAGGTGATGATCCGGGTGGAGATAGCCTAGGCGCATGTAGTCACTGTGGGACATGCGGCCGAAGATCGGATGATCAGGCCAACGGAAGTCGGGCTGAAGCTTGGTGAACTGATCTACCAGCATTGCGAGTTCATCCAGGTCGCGGATGAATTCGATGGGGCGAGTGCCGTCCCTCTCCTGGTCCACTTCTGCCACGGTCTTCACGCCCTTCGGCCAGGGCACAGGCACCCACAGGGCGACGTACTTCACGAATCTTCTGGGGGATCCCGCAGGCGCGGCGGGGATCTGGCCGGAGTAAACCTTGTATCCGTCGCTCAGATGGCAGACCATCTGGTGGACAGACATCTTTCCCCAGAGACGTTGACTGCCGGGATGAAGTTTTTCCAGCCGCGCGAGAATCTCGTTCTTGTCCCGTGCGTTGCGCAGGCTCTTCACACGAACTAACCCTTGTTGATTGAGAAGTATCTCTGCTCCAGAATCCTCAAATGATGCAGTTCGTGGCCGGCGGTGGTGTAGGCGATTGCGCGGACACTGACCTCATTGTTATTGGCGATGCCGCGACGTTGCCAGGACTGTTCGTCCAGGTTGCGGAACAGCGTCAGGGTGGCGCGACGCACAGCCATGTAGTCGTCGATCAACTCGCACAAGGGACGACTGGCGAACGGACCGTTGCGGACGTAGTCATCCTGCTCGAAGCCTTCGATAGGCGTGCGGTCTCCGCGCGCGATGCGGAGGGCGCGATAACCGAAGATGCGCTCGGTGTCGCTGACGTGGCCGAGCAGCTCCTTGACGGACCATTTATCGGGCGCGTAGCGGAAGTCGCCGTCGGAATCGTCGCGACCGGAGAGCAACAACAGCATCTGGCGCCGCTGGGATTCGAGGATGCCGAGAATGTCGTTGCCCGCGACAAGGGAGATGTAGCGGTCGTAATAAGGATCGTACTCGCCCGGTTCGGGCCGGGCGACGGTTGGAGTGATGACGGCTGATTCAGACATGAATTCTCCAGTTCCGTGAAGAGCTTGGGTGGTGATTTTACAGGGCCGGGAAATGGCAACGCTTTCGATAAATCTTCGTCCCACAAAGAATAACTCCTGAGGGCTGTGAAAGGGTACGGTGGAGAAAAAAAGTTACGGAATCGTTACACGCAGTCGGGCAGAAAAGTCCACCCCCGGCAGGGGTTCGGATGAGCTGCGATGAAAAGCAGAAAGTCAACGAACGTCCGATTCCGGAGGTTACCTTCGTTGCAAATAAAGGGATTTCCACAGCACCCATTTTGGGAGGCGGGAGTACAATTCGCTTTGGTCACGTAAGTGCGGCCAGTGATCTTCAATTCCAACAAGGAAAGGAATAAGTTATCCCATGTGGAAGCCCACGAATCAGCCTCAGACCCCTGGCCGTCCGGCGGAGCCGGAGAGGCCGACCCAATCTACACCGAGCGCGCCAGTGATGGCGTCGAGTGAACCCGCCGCGCCGCCCCGGCCAGTGACGACCACGACCGCGGACCAGGCCACGATCGGCAAGTCGCTCGTGATCAAGGGCGAGGTGACCGGATCCGAGTCGCTTTATATCGACGGCCGGGTCGAGGGTTCCATCAATCTGTCGGGAAATCGAGTCACGGTTGGCCGCAACGGAGTCGTGGCGGCGAACATTAATGCGCGTGAAATCGTGGTGTTGGGAAAAGTGCGCGGGAATTTGACGGCGAGCGATCGCGTCGACATCCGCAGCGATGGTTCCCTGACGGGCGACGTCATTGCGGCACGCATCTCGATTGAAGATGGTGCGTTCTTCAAGGGCGGCATCGACATCCGCAAAGGCGGCCAGCCGCAACAGCAGCAGAAGGCGAATGGCGAAGAGAAAGCCGTGCCTGCCGGCGAGTCGGCAGCAGTCGGAGCCCGGGCGTAAGTCCAGGCAACGAAGTATGGGCGTTTTGCAGCGGGCACCTTCCAGGTGCCCGCTTCGTTTTGCTCGCTGAGTACTGCCGGACAGAAGGGAGCGCTTCAGTTCATGATGATTTTGATCAGGACGTAAGGCACGATGGTACGGGCGACATTGGATTGGCCGTTGTTTCCGTAGCGCAGGACTTGAAATTCCCGTTCTTCGCGTGTGTTCAACGCGCGAAGTCTCCCGCCCTCGACAGCGATCACATATGAGCCAGCAGTGGTACCGCACGCCACTGCCGAGGCAATCGTGGTATGCAAGTGATCACAGCCAAGGAGCATCTCGGAATCGGTCCAGGCAGCCATGTAGAAGGTGGACATTCGGCCTCGTCTCAGAATGAGAATCTACTAAGAATCTCGTCTCAAAAGTGATACGACACCAATGAGAAACGCACAACGTAACGTTAGTAACGTTGAATTAGGCCTTCGGGCTTGGTCTCGATATGAGACAGGTCGTGGGGGGACGCAGCCAGGATGGAGAAGACTCGGGGCGTCCGGCGCCAGGCGTTAGGCTGAAAGCTTTCTATGCCGGTTTGGATTGCAAAGGGGCCTGTATTGTAAGAAGGCCCTACGGAGACTTTGCGTTGGCGGGCGATGGTTCGCGATTGTCATCGCTTTCGAAACGAGGTTCGGCCGACTCAAAGACCTGATTGAGTTCTTTGATGAGCTGGGAAAAGCGATCACGGTCCGATTCGTTCGCGATCAAATTACACAGATGCTTGATCTGTCGTTTTGAAGCTTCATCGAGCACTCTCCTATTCTCCTTTCACTGGAGAGCGCTTTCTCGCAGACGAAGCCTTGAAGTCTGCAACCTGCTGGCGAAGGGACCCGATATGTTCGCTCAGGGCCTTCTGCAGTTCCACGCACAAACGATTCAGCTCTCCGTCATCTTCAGTTGCCGCGATGAGGGCGCATAGTTGCTGAATCCGTTCATCTAGTTCCCGTGGCACTGATCGAGTTTCGCACTGGTGAAGAACTGTAGGCCATACCAACAAACCTTCAGAAATGAGCTGGGATTTAGCAGTAGACGTGCGGCGGGTGTTAGAACCGCGTTGCGGACGATGTTGTTGGCAACGTGGTGCGCAAATCAGTCAATGAACATGCAATCCCCGTAGGAATAAAAACGGTAGCCCGATATCACCGCATGTTTGTACGCGCGAAGAACGTTTTCCTTGCCGCCGAGAGCGGAAACCAACATCAGAAGGGTTGATTTAGGCAGGTGAAAATTGGTGAGAAGCGCCTGCACGATCTGAAATTTGAATCCGGGATAGATGAACAGATTGGCCTCTCCTTTTCCGGCGCGGATTTCTCCCGCGTTGCGCAGCGCTGAGAACTCAAGGGTGCGCACCGTAGTAGTGCCGACGGCGACGATGCGGCGAGAATTCCGACGCGCCTGATTGATGCTGGAGGCTACCGAATCCGTGATCTCGTAATTTTCCGAATGCAGTTGATGATCCTCGACGCGTTCGGCGCGAACGGGCTGAAAGGTGCCGAGGCCAACGTGAAGCGTGACCTCGACGGTTTCAATACCGCGCTGACGGATGCGGTCGAGGATTTCAGGAGTGAAGTGCAATCCGGCAGTCGGCGCCGCGACCGACCCGCGTTCCTGCGCATAGACGGTTTGATAGCGGATGCGATCGGCGGAGGAGTCGTCGCGATCGATGTAGGGCGGAAGCGGAACGTGACCGAGTTTCTCGACTGCTCCGAAGAAATCCGTCACTGGAGCAAAACGAATGCGGCGCTCGCCGAATTCGCCGCGGGAAACGACCTCGGCGACGAGTTCATCATGATCACCGAAGAAGAGGCGCTCGCCGACGGCAATCTTTCGGCCGGGCCGAACGAGGCATTCCCACTCATTGGGATCCTGTTGGAGCTGACGAGTGAGGAGTACCTCGATTCGTCCGCGAAGAAATTCACGCGACGCCGGATTGTTCGGGCTTAGAACCTGTGATGCGAGACCGGCGCGGCGGCCATACAAGCGAGCGGGAAATACCTTTGTGTTGTTGAAGACCAGAAGATCGGTGGGCCGCAAAAGTTGGGGGAATTCACGAAAGTGGCGGTCTTCGAAGGTTCCGGTGGAGGTCGAAAGATGTAGAAGGCTGGAGGCAGCACGGTCCGGGAGAGGCTCTTGCGCGATCAACTCCGCAGGAAGGTCGTATTGAAAATCGGAGACGAGCACGACACAAAGATTACAGGGAAAAAGGCCTGATCCGCGCAGTTCTCAAGTGCGAAATAACGAAGGATTTTCTCGAAAATAGCGTTGTATCGTCCACTGCGAGGCTGGTACTATGCGGGTGCGATTGGGTCTGCGGTTATCAATCCTGCCTTAAGGGTACTCATGCCTACGGAACGCAAACATAGGGAAGATATCGTCCGGTACGGCCGAATGCTGCACGAGCGAGGGTTCGTAGCGGCGATGGACGGCAATCTTTCCGTGCGGCTCAAGGACGATCGAATCCTGGTAACGCCGACTTGTTTGAGCAAGGGCGCCATGAAGACGGCGGACATGGTGATCGTCGACCTGGAAGGCAAACGAATCTCGGGCAAGCGCAATGTAACCAGCGAGATCGGGATGCATCTGCTGGTTTACCGAATGCGTCCTGACGTGCAAGCGATTGTGCACGCGCATCCGCCTACGGCGACGGGATTTGCTGCGGCAGGAATTCCTTTGACCGAACCGCTGGTGTGCGAAGTCGTGATGGGGCTGGGGTGCATTCCGCTGGCGCGATACGGCACGCCGGGAACGTCAGAATTGGCGCGGACTTTGGAGCCATTCGTCCCTGAGTATGACGCGATTCTCATGTCGAATCACGGCGTCGTGACTTATGGGGATACGCTCGAACATGCGTATATGAAGATGGAGACGGTGGAACACTTCGCGCAGATCGCGCTCGTCACGCATTTGCTGGGACGGCAGCAGCCGCTGAAGGAAGTTGATATTGAGAAGTTGTTGATGGCGCGAACGAAATATTTCGGGGCGAAGATCGCGTCTGCGATGCCGTTGCCACGGGCTCCACATAAGAACTAGTTCGGCTGGGGCTAAAGCCCCTCTTCTGCTTGCTCCCTTTACGCGGCCCTTAAGGGCCGCTCTTCCACGGCACTTGTCGACGATTTCATGCCGGCACTTGTCGGCCTTCTCGCCCTTTACCCTCATACTTGTCCTGGCGTGATCTCTTCTCTCCGCCAACTACCTTCTCGAACTCGTCTTTTCTATTGCCTAGCGTGGGCGGGCCCCCCACGCGACGGCCGGCAGGATGCCGGGGCTACTTATTACTGCTACTCGCGATAGTAGACGCCGCCTTGATACCTTACGATTTCCTCGCCTGTGGCTACTCGCCGCCGATGCGGAAACGCAGGCCGGCGCGAAAGTTGATTGGGAGAGCGGGATAGCCTACGACCTCGTTGTAGCGGCGGTCGAGGGCGTTTTCTATGTTGGCGTAGGCTGTGACGCGATGGTGGACCTCGAACCATCCGCCGAGGTCGGCACGGATATAGCCGGCAGCGTGATCGATGCCGAAGCCGAGGAAGTCGGAGTCGGGGCGACGGCCAACGAAGCTGCCGCCGAGATTCGCTCCCCAACGATTTCCCAGGTAGGAAACGAGCAGCGTAGAGGAATGCTTTGGGCGTCGGAGCAAAGGCGATCCGGCGGCGTTAATGGGATCGCAAAAATTTGCCGGCGTGCAGAGCGGGGCCTCCAGAATCTGCGTTGAGGTGTAGTTGTATGAGGCGTCCATCTGGAGATGGGTCCGCAAGCGGCCGCGCAGTTCGATCTCCGCACCGTGCGCCATGCTGCGGTTCAGGTTGAAGAACTGACCAACGAAGGTCGGCGGGATCGATTCGAACTCGATCTGGTTACGGAACTGATTATTGAAATAGACAGCTGAGAGCGAGTAACGGCTGTTCCAGAAACTTTGCTCAATGCCAGCCTCGAAGGCACGATTTTGTTCTGCCTTCAAATTCGGATTGGGGTTAGTGAGGAACGTTCCGGTAATTCCGAAGGTTTCTTCGAACGTGGGCTCTTTGATACCTTCGGCATAAGAAAAGCGCAGGCGTGTTCCAGAGAGCCAGGTGTTTCCTCGCGCAGCCAGGAAGGTGGCCGCGACGCGGGGAACGGCGCGGTTACCGAAGCTGGGGTTGTGCACAAAGCGCACGCCACCAACGACAGAGTAACGTCCGCGAGTAATGCGTTGCTGAATGAAGAGATCGTGATTCAGACGTACGCCGCGAGTAAGATCGTCGCCGATTATTGGGTTGCCGAAGTTGTCGGTGGTAAGAAACTGCGTGTCAAAGATTCCATTTTCGTCTTCGAACTGGTATCCCACGCTGGTTTCAGCCCAGCTTCGCGGCGTGTAGTCCGCCTGGTAGAAGAAGCCGGCACGGTTCGCGTGTTCGGCGTCGAGGAAGAAACAGTCCGCGAAGTTGAAAGCTGCCGGATCGCACCCGCGGTCAGCCACATCATCCTCGTTCAGAGTGCGGTGATTGTATTCAAATCCTTCGAGGCGGTGCTGCCAGTGGGACGGTCCGGTAATGGTAAGTTCGGCGCTGGCGAGCAGATTGTTTTGTCGCGCGCGCGCGTCAATGTCTGGCGCCTGTAACGGGGCGCCATTGAAATTCCACTCTCCGGGGATGCCGGTGCGGTTGTTCGAATGGCGAACGCGCAGGCGAAAGAAGGCGTAGTCCGTCAAGCGGACGCCGGCATTCGCGCCCTGCAGCGAATTCGAATAATCGTCGTTCACTCCCAAGCCCTGGGTGTTGAATTGGTCGGCAAAAAAGTTGTAATCCCAAATCCCGTGCGCTCCAGAGAGCGAGGCGAATCCGTGGGCCGTATTGAAGTTGCCGCCGTCTGCGCCGAAGCGGAGTTCAGGCTTGGTCGCGGTTCCGGTGCGGGTGAAAAGCTGGACGACGCTGGTCATCGCGTCGCTGCCGTAGAGCGTACTCTGCGCGCCGCGCAGGAATTCGAGACGATCGGCTTCGGCGAGAGGTACTGTGCCGAAATCGAAAATCCCACCCGGTTCGGTTACGGGCACTCCATCGACGATCACTTTGTTGTAAACGGAGTCGCCACCTCGAACGAAGAGCGAGGTCAAGCCACCACGTTGACCGGAATTGCTGACGACGGCGCCTGGAAGAAAGCGGAGCGCGTCGGATGTGGCGACGGGCTGCATCGTTTCGAGATTTTCCTGTTCAAGAGTCGAGATGCTGGCACCTGTGGCGTCGGCTGGCACTGGAGTTCGCGTTGCGGTGACGACGACAGTCTCCGATGCAGCGGCGAGAGTCAGATGAACGGTAACAGGGCCATTATTGCTTTCGGGCACGGAGATGGTTGCGGGCGCGAATCCAGGAGCGAAGACCTGAATCTGCCACGCGCCCGCGGGCACGTTACTGAAGGTGACTTGGCCTTCCGCCGACGAAGTCGCGCTACGGACGATAACCTTCGCCTCATTTGAGAGGAGGACTTGAGCGCCGGACACCGAGGCCGACTGTGGATCAATAACTTTGACGGTGAGGTCTGCAGCCGAGGCTGCAATCGGAAGTAGCAGGAGACAGCACGAAGCGACGAATCGGAACATTCCATCCTCCTTTTCACGCGAAAGAGGTTAAGGTTGACGGATCGCGCCGGTCTCCTGGCTTTGCGAGTAAGGACGATCTAGCCGTCCGTAGAAACCTAAGACCTTCCCGGAATATTCCAGTGGGCTTAGGCGATTTCCTCGCTTACAGTTGCGCGGCAGCGCGGGATTCACACCCGCTTCCCTGTCTTCGCCAAGCGGCGAAGACGCGCGTTCCGAATGAGATTCCAAAGAACATTTACAGCGTCCGACGAATTTAATTGGTCGAGAACAGGTCCGTCAACTGGACGTCAGATTGCGGAGGAGGTCTCAGAGTGTTAGCGCCTCCACTTGCCGAGAAGATACAACACGATGGAGAGAACGACGCTCAGCAATATGGAAGTTGCCAAGGGGAAGTAAAAGGTCGTGTTTTTACCGCGATATACGATGTCGCCGGGCAGGCGGCCGAGCGGGAGATTGGTGCGTCCGAGAACAATGAGGATGACGCCGACAATGACGATGACGAGTCCAAGGACGACGAGTAATTTTCCGAAATCCGACATTCTGTCCGAAATACGTCAAGAGTAATGATGAGTATTAGGCCAACTGAGGCACGTTCCAGGGATCGCCGAGCGAAAGACGCGCTTGAATTGGCTGCCCACGCTGTATTCTAGGACAACCGCAATCGCCCTCGTCTCAACCAATCCCCCGGGAGGCTCTCCTCAATGTTCTCGCTCAAATCAGCGGCAGTTCCGTCCTCTTTCTGGAGTTTATCAGCGATGTTGTTGCTGGCGATCTGCTGGGCGCCTATGGCTCAATCGCAGGATGTGTTGACCTACCATAACAACAACGCCCGCAACGGGCTGAACAACAAGGAAACACTTCTTACGCTGACCAATGTGAATTCGGCTTCCTTCGGAAAGTTATTCACGCTTCCGGCGGACGGATTGGTGGATGCCGAGCCGCTGTACGTTTCAGCGGTGAAGATAGGAAGCGTTACACACAACGTGCTGATCGTCGCGACCGAGCACGGGACTGTGTATGCGTACGACGCCGACACGGGAGCGAGCCTGTGGCACATCTCCACTCTGAAGGCTGGGGAGACGACATCGGACAATCGCGGATGCTCGCAGGTATCGCCGGAGATCGGGGTTACGTCGACCCCGGTTGTGGTGCGGCCGAAGACAGGAAATCCGGTGGTGTACGTCGTTGCGATGTCGAAGGACGGTTCGGGCAACTATCACCAGCGTCTACATGCACTCGATGTGACGAGCGGCGCGGAATTGAAGAAGGGACCGGTCGATATCTCGGCGAAATATCCGGGCACGGGGGATAACAGCTCTGGAGGCTCGGTCATTTTCGACCCAGCACAGTATAAGGAGCGAGCCGGACTACTGGTGATCGGAACGACGGTCTACTTGGCATGGGCTTCCCATTGCGACTTCCGTCCGTACACGGGATGGATCATGGGCTACAACATCAACACACTGGCGCAAACTACGGTGCTGAACATCACTCCAAATGGAAATGAAGGAGCGATCTGGAATTCGGGTGCGGGCATGGCGGCGGACGGGACTGGAAACATCTTTCTGCTGGATGGGAATGGCGTGTTCGATACGACACTGAATTCATCCGGGTTCCCCGGGGAAGGTGACTACGGAAATGCGTTCCTGAAGCTCTCTACCAAATCCGGACTCGCGGTGGCGGACTATTTTGAGATGGACAACCAGTCGCAGGAAAACGCCAGCGACACGGACTTGGGATCGGGAGGCACGTTGCTGATCACCCAAAAGGATTCCGCTGGAAAAAGCTGGCCTCTTGCCGTTGGAGCGGGCAAAGACTCGAATCTATATGTGGTCAATCAAACCAACATGGGCAAGTTCAGTTCGACCAGCAATAATGTCTACCAGGAGTTAACCGGTGCATTGCCCGGTGGCGTATGGGCGATGCCAGCGGCTTTCAACGGGAACATTTATTACGGACCGGTGGGTTCACCTCTGCTGCGATTTCAGTTCAAGAATGCCAAGGTGCTAACCGCGGCGGTGGCGAAGAGCACAAACTCGTTCGGTTATCCGGGAACCACGCCGAGCATTTCTGCGAGCGCCGGGAAGAACGTGATTGTGTGGGCCGCCGAGAATATCAGTCCAGCCGTGTTGCACGCTTATAACGCGACGACATTAATCGAGATCTACAACTCGAATCAGGCTGCCAACGGGCGCGATCACTTTGGAAACGGGAACAAATTCATCACACCCATGATCGCGAACGGCAAGGTCTACGTGGGAACGACTAACGGAGTGGGCGTGTTTGGGCTGTTGGCGAAGTAGGGAACTTCGGGCTTCGGGCTTCTGGCTTCTGGCTCTTGGCTCTTGGCTCTTAGCTTTTGGCTGAGAAAACTACGAGCGAAGAGCTTCTGCGTTCGCGAAACAGACTCCACTTTGTAATGAAAAGTACTTGACAGTATGCGTTTTTCCCGATAAGCTTTCGGTAATGTTCGAGCCGAAGCCTCATCGAGTCCGGCGTTTCCGTCGCTCTACGAGATCGTTGTCGTGGGACAACGGCGGGGATATGACTCCCGATGTCGCCGACGACTTGCGTTTTATCCGCGACACCATGGAGCGGTCGGCGGCGTTCACCGCCGTGTCAGGATGGGGGCAAGTGTTGCTGGGCGTGACCGCGATTGTTGCGGCCGTACTGGCTGCGCGTCAGGCGACTTCGTTTGCGTGGCTGCGAGTGTGGCTGGGCGAAGGGCTTCTGGCAGCAGCCATCGGGCTCCTGGCCTGCACATGGAAAGCGAACCGACGGGGACTACCGTTATTCTCCGGGCCGGCGCGCAAGGTCGCACTGGGGCTTGCGCCTCCGCTGGTTGCGGGAGCGTTTCTCACCTTCCTTTTATTTCGCAGTGGATTTCAATCCGCGCTGCCGGCCGCGTGGCTTCTGCTCTATGGCGCAGGCATCATGACGGGCGGGTCGTTCTCAGTCCCGATTGTGCCGGTCATGGGGTTGTGCTTCATGCTGCTTGGAGGTCTGGCGGTGCTCGGTCCTGTCACTCTGGGAAACTGGTTTCTTGCAGCGGGCTTCGGCGGACTGCACATCATTTTTGGGTTGTGGATCGCGAGGAGACACGGTGGGTAGAGCAGCATCGTCGCAGCGCAAGGAGAAGCACGAGCCTCGGGCTCACGCGCACGGGCATACCACGGTTCGCGAGCATGCCACGAAGCATGCTCCGGAGCTGCCCGAGCTCGACCGTTTGATTCATGAACGAATCCGGCTGGGAATCGTGAGTGCGCTGGCCACAAACGATTCGCTGAGTTTCAACGATCTCAAACGCGTGCTCAAGACGACAGACGGAAATCTGAGCGTGCACGCGAGGAAATTGGAAGAGGCGCAGTACATTTCGTGCGTCAAGTTTTTCGAAGGCCGAGTACCGCGGACCGAATATCGATTGACCGCGACCGGGCGCAAAGCTCTTTCCGAGTATCTGGATCAGATGGAAGCGTGGATTCGGGTGACAAGAGAACAGTAAGTAAATTTTTTTTGCTCTTTTTGCTTTGCAATACAAAGTGGATCGGGAGATCGACAACTATGTGGAGCACTCATATCGCGAGCAACATGAACTTTCCGGCCCCGCTGGCCGTCGTCGGATTTCTGGCCGCTTGTGGCGGGTTGTTTGTGGCCGTGGCCGCGGCATTGATTTTCTGGTTTGCACGAAAGCCGAAGTTCGCGCGCATCTCGCTTGTCGCATTGGGGGGCGGAGCGGCTGTGTATATCGCGTTGCTGCTGGCGTTCTCGGCGACCAGCCACGAAGTCGCGCTGGCACGAGGGCAGGAAAAATACTTCTGCGAGATTGACTGCCACCTGGCGTATTCGATCGCCGATGTGAAGACGTTGTCCGAAGCCGGGACGAAGGGTTACACGATTACCCTGCGAACTCGCTTTGATGAAACGACGACGTCGCCGAATCGGCCGAAAGACGCGCCACTCACCCCATCTCCGCGAGAGGTCGTGCTGCTCGATGATGCGGGACGGATTTACACGCCGGTCTCAAGCGCAGGACATTCGCTGATGACTCCGCTTCGTCCGGCGGAGTCTTACACCACGCAAGTCGAGTTTCATGTGCCGAACGGTGCCAGCGGACTGCGACTGCTGGTCAATACAACCCCAGCATGGCCGGATCATGTGGTGATCGGGGACGAGAATAGCTGGCTGCACAAAAAGACTTATTTTTCGCTGTAAAGTGAGATGCGGCTCCACGTTGGAACGGAGAAAGATTGGACTGGAAGCAACACGGCGTGAAGATTGTCCGTGCCGGAGAATTGGACACAAACACACCCCAGACCCCTGGAATGACTCGGGCGGCTGCCATTACTAATGCTCGCACGGGCGCCAGCAAATTATGGGCAGGCACCGTGGTTGTTCAGCCGCATGCGAAAACCGGTCCGCATCATCACGGCGAACTCGAAACGGTTATCTACGTCGTGCGAGGCCGGGCCCGGATGCGATGGGGCGATCACTTGGAGTTCTGCGATGAAGCGGCTCCGGGAGATTTCATTTACGTTCCGCCCTTCGTGCCGCACCAGGAAATGAATGCCCTCGCCGACATGCCGTGCGAAGCCGTGGTCGTCAGGAGCGGACAGGATCCTGTGGTTGTGAATCTGGACATTGAGAGTCCTGATGCAGTCGATGAGAGGGAAGGAGAAAAGCCGTTCCATCCTCGACGGTAGAAATTGTTGTGCATGACCTCAGGGGCAAAAGCCGTAGGGAACTGTCATTAAAGCCAGTTCGCCCCTTGAGCTGTTGGTAAATCGCTTCGGGATGGACTCGAGCCTCCCACATGGACTTTCCTCGGTGGACCGGTCGCCGCCGCGCATCCCTGTCATGCTCAACCATCGGCATGCAGTCGCCGCAGAATTCCTCATCATGTTTTTTGTGGCCAGCGCAACGAGAGCACCGTTTCGGATCGACCTCGATCGTCGGTAACGGATCAGGAGTTACAACGTGGCCCGTCAGCAAGTAAAGACTGACCACTTGGTAGTCGCGCACCTTGATTTCCTGAAAACGAGATGCGATCAGGCGCCGTCTGTCTTCTGCCTGAAACATTGTCTTCGCTCTGCGGTTCCCGATTGAAGATCGTTTGAGCAGCGTAACGAAAGATTTTCATTGGCTAGCCATGTACTACATGGGAAGCGACGGTCGGTTGCCCGTGCATCTGGGCGGGGGTGATGAGTGTAATGGCGATTTTTCGCCAGCCATGGGCCGAAGCGAATAAACCGATCCCTCGTAGGCCACGTCGTGTCAACGTGCTTAGGACTCGGTTACGGCGTGCCACGCGCCTACGGCTTTGATCTTCGGAAAAAGGACCGCTACTCTCTTACTGCAAACTTAAATGTAGCCTTCAGGCGGCTCCGAGATACCATGTCCCATGCATGCGTTGTGTGCCTACGTTCGTGTTGCAATCGTCAGTGGGACAGTAATTCTTGCGGTCGCGCCTTGCGGACACTCCCAGTCTGAATCCAATCACCAAGGCGCGCCACGGCTGCATCGCCAAAGGTTGGCAACGACCGATCTCGAACTCAACGGCGATTTGAAGGGTGCGCCACGCGGCGCTACACGCTACATAAGCCGCGAAGATTTGCTGACCTTGCCACAGGTCAGCTACACCGTCACCGACGATTCAAATTTCAAAGGGCCAACGGAAGTCAGTGGCGTGCTGCTGGAAGAGGTGATGAAAGCACTTGCCGTTTCGGCCAAGGCGGATATGGCGGTTGCGGTTTGCGACGACCGCTATCATGCGCACTATCCGCGGCACTATCTCGCGTCGCATCATCCGCTACTGGTGTTGAAGATCAATGGACACCCGCCCGAGAGTTGGCCCAAGTCAGCTGAAGGCGACGCGGATATGGGGCCGTATCTGATCTCGCACCGCGAATTCACGCCCGGCGCAGCGATTCTCTCGCATCGCGACGAAGCCCAGATTCCTTGGGGCGTGATTCGCCTGGAATTCCGTGACGAAAAATCTGTAATGGGTTCCATCTCGCCTCGCGGCCCGCAGCGCGATAACTCAGCCGTGCAGTCCGGCTATCGGATCGCACAGCAGAATTGCCTTCGCTGCCACAAGATGGGCTCATATGGCGGGGACAAGGCGCAGCATCCCTGGCTCGTGCTTTCCGCCTGGGCAGCAACATCACCGGAATATTTTGCGACTTACGTTCGCAATCCGCAGTCGCGGAATCCACAAGCGCAAATGCCGGGAAACCCTGCCTATGATGTCGAGACGCTTAGAGCATTGACTGCCTATTTCGCGACCTTTACCAACAGGGTGCAATCCTCGCCGACGCCGGCACTATCCCGGGAGAAACCATGATTCTTCGTGTCGCGAAATTGGCGGTGATCTTGGCAGTGGCATTGTTTTACACACTCGTTGTTTTCAATAACCTCACGGATTATGAGTCGAACTACCAGTTCGTTCGCCACGTGCTGATGATGGATTCCACGTTTCCTGGAAATCACGGTATGTGGCGCGCGATGAACTCGCCGGTATGGCACACTGCGTTTTATCTTTCGATCATCGCTTGGGAGTCCGTCGTAATGGTGCTGTGCTGGTGGGGAGGCGTTCGGTTGGCCCGCGTTCTCTCTGCGCCCGCCGAGGTCTTCAATCGCAGCAAAAGCACCGCAATTGCCGCCCTGGCGCTGGCGCTGCTGATGTGGTTGGTCGCTTTCCTTGAGGTAGGAGGGGAGTGGTTCCTCATGTGGCAGTCAAAATCGTGGAACGGTCAGGAGACCGCGTTCCGAATGTTCACCGTAATCGGGATCGTGCTGCTCTTGCTCGCCCAACCCGATTCGGATGTACTTGCGGATCGGTCACCCTGAGAGAAGTGGACGAACTCTCCAAATCGCGCGAGGCTTGACCCAGGATGATGAGTGAAATAGCGATTTATCGCCAACTACGGAGACACCGCGTCCTTCAAAGCAAATTCTGCCTGTCTGGCTATGTCGCTACACGTCGTCCGCAACCCGTTCGGACAATGCGCTAGTGCGGCGTTCTTGATCTTCTGGACATCATCTATGTTCAAAGTTGCGTCGATGTGCCGAATCACAAACGCTCGAAACGACAGATCATTATCCGCAAGCTGCGCGAATCTGCGCACGGTGTTCCAGTGGTCCGCTAAAATCCGTGCGACGGATTCGCTATATCCCTCAGCAATGGCACCGTCATCACAACTTTTGAATTTGTTGTATGAGCTATACAATGCCTCCCAAGTTCGAAGCCTGTCCGCCTTGTCCAATGCACGTTGAGCTTCAGTAGTAGTGCAGGGCTGCACTTGAGCAGTTGCAGCGCGTGCGCTCAGGAAAGAGAAGAAAATGACGATGAACAACGATGTTTTGGCTATCCGCATAATCCCTCTCGGATGTAGGAATTGTCGCGCATCCCAAGCGGCGAGAGAAGATTACCTCCGATATCAGGCGATTACACTCACCGACCCCGGCACACCGTCAGCCCGGATATTCAGCCAGTTCACGCGCTTTGAATTCCCCCACAAATTTCCCCGCACATTGCCGAGGCTGACAGTGACTCTCACGCACGTTTCGATGTGTCGAGAGCCTTTCCCGCTCCGGGCCTGAATGAATCCGGCGGCAATTCAAGACGAATGAACACCCGCTGAGGCAGTCTAATGACACTTCCCACTGGGCAAAGCCCTTTTTTTGATGGTCCGCTGCTCGCGGCGCTTAAGCGCCGCTCTTCCACAGCACACCTGCACGATTAGATTCCCAAGGCCCTTTGGATCTCGTCGGCTATGGTAGCGGTTAGGGATTGCATTTTGGACTCGGATTCGGCTTCCACCATTACCCTGGCGAGGGCCTCAGTGCCGGAGTAACGAACGACGACTCGACCGCTGCCATTCAGTTCACGCTCTGCCGCTTCGATAGCCGCTTTGATTGCAGGGACATGGTTGAACGGCACTTTTTCGCGGACGCGGATGTTTTGAATTTTTTGCGGAAACACTTTGAGGTCGCCGACCAGATCTGCAAGTGGCCTGCCGGAACGAACCATGATGTCCATCAGGCGGAGGGCGGTCAGCAGTCCGTCGCCGGTGGTTGAATCTCCGTCACGAAAGATGATGTGGCCGGACTGCTCGCCGCCGAGAGTGGCTCCGGTCTTCAGCATCTCTTCAAGCACATATTTGTCGCCAACGTTGGCGCGCAACATGCGAATGCCGGATTTCTTTAACGCGATCTCAAGACCCATGTTTGACATGGTGGTGGAGACCACGGTATCGGCTTTCAGCTTGCCTTGATCTTGCAAGTCGCGGGCGGCAGCGAGAAGCACGCCATCTCCGTTGATCACACGTCCGGCCGCATCGCAGAACAGGGCGCGGTCCGCATCTCCGTCGAAGGTAATGCCGAGATCGAATTTGCCATCAGATGCTGCAACCGTTTTCCCAAGAGTGTCCGGATGCAACGCCCCGCATTGCTCGTTGATGTTCTTGCCATTTGGCGACACGTGAATGAAGGTCGCCTGAATGCGCAGAGCACGAAATAGTTCCGGGGCTTCGGCAGTGGCTGCACCGTTAGCGCAATCGACAAGCGCGCGCAGCCGGCTGAGGTCAGATGAAACACTGGACGTCAGCGATTGAATATAGGCATGGCGCAGGTCGCCTTCGCCGGGGAGTGAAGGCCGAGGAATTTTCAGAGCGGTATCGTCGGCGGCTCCCGGATTTTCTAAAAGCGTGAAGATCTCTTTTTCGATGGCCAGTTCGCGAGCGTCGCTGAGCTTGAATCCATCTCCCGAAAAAACCTTGATGCCGTTGTCAGTCCACGGATTGTGAGAGGCGGACACAACCACTCCGGCAGCCATCTTTCGGGAGCGCGCGAGATAGGCGACACCGGGAGTGGTGAT
The DNA here is from genome assembly GCA_963801895.1 of uncultured Acidobacteriota bacterium. Classification (GTDB taxonomy): domain Bacteria; phylum Acidobacteriota; class Terriglobia; order Terriglobales; family Acidobacteriaceae; genus Sulfotelmatobacter. The sequence goes on from CAWDGM010000001.1 coordinate 1,809,511, forward strand.
AACGCCTGCGCTGTGGACATCCACGCCAACGGCGGCCAAGCCTTCAGCGATGCGATCGGCGATCCATCGGCTGGACTCGCGAGTGTCCTGGCCGATGACGGCCTGGGGCTTGGCCACACTGTGCATGAGGTCGTGGCCGAGTGCGCGGCCGATCAGGTACGTACTCTGCGTCGTCAGCGGAAATTGTCCCGCGACGCCACGGATACCGTCGGTACCGAAGAGTTGACGTTGCTCGCTCATTTAGCTTTCAGGACGCTGGCAGAAGAACAGCAATTATAAGGAAGAAAACTGCCGGAGACGAACGATCGAGGGATGAAGTCTGGATCTGCCTCCTCTGGGGAAGATGGGCTCAGTTCTGCTCGAAGTTCCTTTTGCAATCTAGTGTGAGGCGGCGTCGCCGACCTTCTGAACGACGACAGTGACATGAATCGTAGCGGACTGCTCGATCTGTACCAATGGATCAGGAACGTAAGCGCTGGTTGTGAAGTTGGCCGTACCGCGCGTGCCGGTGGCGTCGATCGAATCCGTATTGACGGTGTCAATTTTCTCGACGTGACGGCGCGGTCCGACGATGGTGATGCGAGGCGGATCCGCATCGACCCTGACGATCTGTTCCCCTTGCGCGAAAGTGCCGATCACCCTGGGATGTATCGCGACCTCGCGAGTCAATCGAGTATCGAAGGCGAGACGGAGCTGGCTGGGCACGATCTGCATGACCACGACGTCGCGCGGATGGCGAACCTGACGGGCGGTGAGTTCAAACGTCCGCTCCTGGGGAGTGGTTCCGCCAAGATCGAGTTCGGCCTGCACTTCATTAGCCCGCAGCTGCCGGATTACGCGCTCGGGACCACGGACGCGGATCTGCGTTTCAGGAATGGAATCAGAACTGATCTCAAGATCGGCCGGCACGTTCTGAAAAACGATGGGTGCGCGAACTGCGACTTCGGCAGGTTGCTCGTCGCGAGAAATGGTGAACCAAAGTCCGGTGGCTAACAACAGGGAGACGATCTTCAACCCGAAGTTGTGAACGACGTAGCGTTGGAAGACAGAGATCATGCGCGGGGCTCCGTGGAGCCGGGTTCCGCCCTTCGCTGGGCGGGTTCGATCAACGGAGAATCGAGGGCGGCATCGGACTCGTCATCGATGGTTCGGGCAACAGAAGTCGGCAGTGGGACTGGCGCGATACGGCGTCGCAACTCGCTTCCGAGCCGGGCTCGCAGTTGTTCCACGGTGAGATCGCGTTCGATATTTCCACCCACGGCAAAGCTGATCGCGCCGGTTTCTTCCGAACAGATCACGGCGATGGCATCGGTCTCTTCGGTGATGCCGATACCGGCGCGGTGGCGAGTTCCGAGCTGTGTCGATAAAAGCGGATTCATCGAGAGTGGAAGAAAACAGGCGGCCGCGGCGATGCGATCCTTCTGCACGATGACAGCGCCGTCATGGAGGGGCGCGCTGGGCCGGAAGACGGTTGCAAGCAGATCGTAGGAAAGCCGCGCATCGAGGGGAACACCGCTTTCGATGTGAGTACGCAGGCCGATCTCACGCTCGATGACGATCAAGGCTCCGGTTTGGTGCTGGGAAAATAGATTGGCCGCGAGAACGATGTCGTCGTACGCATCATTGTCCGACGAACTGGTTCGCAGGAAGGTGAAGCGGCGCCCGAGATCGGCGAGCACGTGACGTATCTCCGACTGGAACACAACGATCAACGCAAAAACCACGTAGGGCAGGAAGTGGCTGACGACCCAGTTCAGCGTAGTGAGTTCGCCGACGCGTGCAAAATAGAAGGTAACAGCGACCACCACGAGGCCGACGAGCATGGGGACGGCGCGCGTACCGCGAATCATCACCAGCACCTGGTAGATCAGGAGGGCAACAAGAAAGATGTCGAGTGCGATCCAAGCACCGTGTTGCCAGGATGTGATGACCGGTAGCAAACGAGATCTCGCTCCTCAAGGCCGGAAAGATCAGGAATTCCATTGTAATGCAGGGCATCTTGACTGGCCCTACTCGCGCTTCTTTGTAACCTCGGCCTCGATGTGCCCATGAGCGAGGCGGGCTGAAATGGAGCTGCCTACGGTGACGGTTTGCGTGTCTTTGAGCAGCTTCCCATTCGCGTCGAAGATTAAGGCGTACCCGCGGTCGAGAATCGCCAGGGGAGAGAGCGACGCGAGGGCCGTTTGCAGGCGCTCGCTGCGCACTTTGTGTTGAAGAAGAACGTTGCGCGTTACGGCGACAAGGGCTGTGGTACGGCTATCGAGTTCCTTTCGCATGCCGGACAGGACCAGACGGATGTCGTAGTGGCGGACCGCAGCGGAAACGGATTCCCAGCGGCGGTGAAGCTGTTGGATGATCTGGCGCTCGGCGAGTTCCATGCGATGCGACAGATCGTCGAGCTTCTGCTGCCTCTGGCGGATCAATTCCATCATGCGGGCGAAGGATCCGTGCTGAGCTAGCTCGGTGAGTGCCTGGCGATGCATCAGGAGGCGATACCGCATCGCACGGCTGAGACGCTCGTGAAGAGCAGAAGCCTGGTCGTCGATTTCCTGACGGGAGCGGATTACGAGTTCGGCCGCCGCCGACGGTGTAGGTGCGCGGAGATCAGCTACGAAGTCGATGATGGTGAAATCTGTCTCGTGGCCTACGGCTGAGATAACTGGAATTTGCGAGGTAGCAACAACTCGGGCGAGCCCTTCATGGTTGAACGAGGCGAGGTCTTCGGCGGAGCCTCCGCCGCGCGCGACGATGATCACGTCGACCGACGCTTGCTCATTGAAGTAACGTACGCCTGCCGAGACTTCCTGCGCTGCAAAGTCCCCTTGAACCTGGGCTGGAAAGATCGTCACGTTTACCGAGTGGTGACGGCGCTGGAGAATGTTGAGGATGTCGCGCAGAGCCGCAGCCTGGGCTGAGGTTACGATGCCGATCCGCGATGGCAACGACGGGATCGGCTTCTTGCGTTCGGATGCGAAAAGGCCCTCTGCCTCGAGCTTGGCTTTCAGTTGTTCGAAAGCCAGTTGCAGCGATCCCGCGCCCTTAGGCTCGATGTATTCAGCAGAGATTTGCAGTTCGCCGCGATCCTCATAAATGGTGACGCGCCCGCGAATCACAACCTGCAGTCCGTCGGCGGGACGGAAGCGCAACAGACGGGCCGAGGAGCGGAACATGACGACCTTGATTTGGGCGTTGCCGTCTTTCAGCGTGAAATAAAGGTGCCCTGACTCGGGTGTGCGAAAGTTGGAGATTTCGCCTTCGACCCAAGCATCTGAATATTCCTTCTCAACGTGGGTGCGGACGGCGGCAACGAGGTCACGGACCTTCCATACGCGGCGCTCGGGTCCGCGAAAGTTGAAGCCCATTTGATCGGAAAGAGAGGACACTGAGGGCAGTGTACCGCACAGGGAAAGGACCCCACAGCGGCAGAAGAAACACAAAGTCAAAATCCCCACCCTGTCCTCCAAAAACGGAGGACCAGGGTGGGGCACCCTTGGCGCGTATTAGAACGTGGCGTCGAAGTGGAAGACGTCGGCGACCTGGAAGTTGACTCGGTTATAAAGCACGAGGTTGCCGCCGATCACGGCGTGGACATAATTCGGAGGCGGGGGCGGAAGCATCACTTCCAACTCCCGAGGGCACGGCTGCGCATGCACGCGGATTTCAGGCGGCAGGGGCTGGCTTACGATCAGACGCCGTTCGAGACCGGGAGGCAGACGGTCGCGCTTTGCCAATCCCGGTGGCAGATGGCGGTAGTGAGCGCGATACCAATCATGGATGTCGCGGTCATGGTCGCGGTACTTTTCATGTCCGTAAGCGTGCCCGTGGCCGTGACCTTCGTGGTGCTCCTCGTGCCAACGATCGTGGTCGTCATCGCGATCGTGCTTATCGTGGCCGCGCCCGTGATCGTCTGCCATCGCGATCGTCGCTGAGAGCGTCAGCGACAGAGCGAGGGCAGCGCCGGCACGGAACCAAAGTTTTAGGGACATTACTCCTCCTTAACGTGGGTCAAAAGGCAGGGTAGCGGATGAATGCGAGTTTCGACAGGTTACGTAAGGGTCAGCGGGCGGGACGCCCTCCGGACAGTCGCCGGGACGGCAGCACTACGTTTGTGGCTATAATCCTTTCCCATGGATTTCGAACAGAAGATCGCAGAACTCAAGCGGAGAAATCAGCTCGCCGAAGACGGAGGCGGCGCGAAGCGGCGCGAACGCCAACATAAAGAAGGAAAGATGTCGGCGCGGGAGCGCATTGAGTTTTTACTGGACGAAGGAACGTTCGAAGAGACGGACAAACTGGTCACACACCGCTGCAATGATTTCGGGATGGCTGAGCAGAAGATTTATGGAGACGGGTTCGTGACGGGGTATGGAAGGATCGAGGGACGCCTCGTCTATGTATTCGCGCAGGATTTCACGGTATTTGGCGGCTCGCTGTCCGAGGCGAATGCCGGAAAGATCGTCAAGATCATGGATCTGGCTGCGAAGATGGGGGCGCCCGTCATTGGATTGAATGACTCGGGCGGAGCACGGATTCAGGAAGGTGTGATGTCGCTGGCGGGATACGCCGACATTTTTCTACGCAACACACTCTACAGCGGCGTGGTCCCGCAGATTTCGGCAATCATGGGTCCTTGCGCGGGTGGGGCGGTCTATTCCCCGGCGATTACCGACTTCGTGATGATGGTGAACAATACGTCGTACATGTTCATCACCGGCCCTGACGTGATCAAGACTGTCACACACGAGGAAGTCACGAAGGAACAACTCGGCGGCGCGATGACACACAACGAAACCTCCGGCGTTGCGCATTTTCTGGCGCACGATGACGCAGAGTGCCTGTCGATGGTCCGCGAGCTGCTTAGTTTTATTCCGTCAAACAATCTGGATGAAGCACCCAGGAAGGTGTGCACCGATCCTGCGGACCGGGCCGACCCCGCGCTGGACAAGGTGGTTCCTCTGCAATCGAACCAACCCTACGACATCAAGGATGTGATTCATCCGATCGTTGACGATGGATATTTTTTCGAAGTGCAGGAACACTACGCGAAGAATATTGTCGTGGGATTCGCGCGGCTCGACGGACGTTCGGTGGGAATCGTGGCCAACCAACCGGCAATGCTGGCGGGAACTCTGGACATCAATGCTTCGGTGAAAGGGGCACGATTCGTCCGCTTTTGCGACTGCTTCAACATTCCGCTCGTGACATTCGAAGATGTGCCCGGATTTTTGCCGGGAACCGCGCAAGAGTACGGGGGAATCATCAAGCACGGAGCAAAACTGCTGTTCGCTTACGCAGAGGCGACCGTGCCGAAGGTTACGGTCATCACGCGCAAGGCGTATGGCGGGGCATACTGCGTGATGGCGTCGAAACACATACGCACCGATGTGAACTACGCGTGGCCTACCGCCGAAATTGCGGTGATGGGGCCCGAAGGCGCGGTCGACATCGTATACAAGCGCGAACTCGATGCGGCGGGAGCAAAACGGGATCAGGTGAGACGGGAAAAGATCGACGAATTCCGGGACCGGTTTGCCAATCCGTACATCGCCGCGGATCGCGGGTTCGTCGATGCCGTGATTCAACCGCGGGACACGCGCAAGAAATTGATCCAGGCGCTGGCAATGCTCGAGACCAAGCGCGAGAAAAGTCCGCCAAAGAAGCACGGGAACATACCGCTGTGAGCCGGGTGTGACATCGCCCCGCTGGCTTGCAAATAAGTTTTCTTGCGCTCCTACGGAGCTGTATCATCGTTCGTCCTGACTCCCACGGCTCACGCCGTGGGCTGCATTCTTGCGCCGCTTCGCGGCTGCATTCGTTGGGACGGCTGCTCTTCACCGTCGATCCTCAAGCTGGAGGCCTTGATGACCAAACGTGCATTCCTCCTCGCAGTCACTGTGCTCGCCCTAGGTCTGCCGATTCTTGCGCAGGATCCGGCGAACTGGCTTGAAACGCTTCCGCAGGCGAAGGACTATGTGCAGAAGCGGGCTTCCAGTTACGACCGCAGCGGCGGAAATGCGGACGCGCGTCCGCTTGCTCCGGGGGAGACTCTCACACTGCTGGATGCCGATGGGCCGGGGCTCGTGAGCCACGTGTGGTTTACGATCGCGAGCGATGATCCGAATCATCTGAAGGCGATAGTACTGCGGATGTATTGGGACGGCGAGAGCACGCCGAGTGTTGAGGCTCCGGTGGGAGACTTTTTCGGGTTGGGCCTGGGAGATTATTACCTGTATCAATCGACTCCATTGTCTGTTGGTGCGAACAAAGCTCTCAATTGCTTCTTTCCGATGCCTTTCCAGAAGCATGCGCGCATGACGGTGACCAACGAAGGCGCCATCAAGACAGACGCTTTCTATTTCAATATTGACTACCGCGCTTACAGCAAGCCACTGCCGTCGGACTCGCTCTACTTTCACGCACAGTACCGCCAGGCCGCTCCGAATCATGGGTGGACAAACGAGTGGAGGTCTAACGGAGACATGGACGCGAAAAAGAATACCAACGGCGAAGGCAACTATGTGTGGATGGAAGCAACCGGTAACGGGCATTTTGTCGGTGTGACAATGTCGGTGCTGCAGAATCAAGACAAGTGGTGGGGCGAGGGCGATGACATGTTCTTTGTCGACGGCGAAAGAACTCCGTCGATCAACGGAACCGGTTCGGAGGATTACTTTTCCGGGGCGTGGGATTTCGGAGGACATCCGTTTGCCTATGCTCTGTTTGGAGCTCCGGTCGTCGGCCAGGAATTAGCGGGCGGCCGTTCCTCGGTGTACCGATTCCACCTCGATTCGCCGATCACGTTCACGAAATCGTTACGCGCGACGATTGAACATGGCCACGGAAATCATCGCTCGGATAATTTTTTCTCGGTAGCGTATTGGTATCAGGGCGAGCCGCACGCGGCATTCTCAGCGTTGCCCGCGCTTGAGCAACGAATCCCTCGAATCTACCCGGTTGGCGGACCAGGAAACGCGGGGAAATAACGGACAACTAGACGCCCACAGAGGAAGCCAACGTGGAAAAGACCGCACAATCCGGGAAAGATTCCCGACACTACGACGCCAACTACGGGAATTTTCAAACGCAGCTCTACGCTGAGATTCGCCGCGAGGCATTTGGCGAAGACATCGGACAGAGCAGCTGGATCACCGCCGATGAGCAGGATCGGTTCCTGGGACAACTGGCGTTGGGAAGCGGGAAGAAATTGCTCGACGTTGCCTGCGGCGCGGGTGGGCCAGCATTGAGAATCGCAGAAAAAACAGGCTGCTCGCTTGTCGGCGTGGATATCCATGAAGACGCGGTGTCCGCGGCAAAGTCGCTGTCGGCGGAAAAAGGCATGACCCAACGCGCAGACTTCCGTACAGCGAATGCAGCGGAGCGGCTACCGTTTGATGACGCAGCGTTTGACGCCGTCATCTGCATCGACGCAATCAACCACTTGCCGGATCGACCACACGTTTTGTCGGAATGGGCGCGAGTGCTGAAGGCTGGCGGACGGCTGTTATTTACCGATCCCATCACCGTGACCGGGCCTCTCACGAAGGATGAGATCGCGGTGCGCGGCTCGATCGGTTTTTTCCTGTTCGTCCCCGCAGGTTATGACGAGAAGGTCGTTGCGGATTGCGGGCTAAAACTGACAACGCGGGAGGACGTGACTCAAAACATGGCCGACCTCGCGGAGCGGCGCCGCCGAGCTCGAGAATCAAGGGAAAAGTTCTTGCGCGAGATCGAGGGCGACGACAGTTACGAGCATCAGCAGCAGTTCTTCGAAGTAGCGGCGCGCATTGCGAAAGAACGCCGGCTGTCGCGGTTTCTTTTCGTTGCAGAAAAGGCGCGTTAAAGGAAGCGCGCAGCAGCATGTTGCACGACGATATCAGCGAGATCGGGATGCGTGCGCGCAGGCGAATCGCGATCCGGCTACTGCCGTTCGTGTTTGTGATGTACGTGATCTGCTATGTGGATCGCGCCAACGTTTCGTTCGCTAACCTGCGAATGAGTGCCGAACTAGGGTTCAGCGACACTGCGTACGGGCTCGGCGTCGGCATGTTCTTCCTCGGATACATCCTGTTCGAAATCCCTGGATCAATCATTGTGGAGCGGTGGAGCGCCCGAAAATGGCTCGCCCGCATCATGATCACTTGGGGTCTGGCCACCATATTCAACGGCTTCGTGCGCACACCGGCACAGTTTTATACAGTTCGTTTTTTCGTTGGGGTCGCGGAAGCGAGCTTTTTTCCTGGCATCATCGTCTACCTTACGCACTGGTTCAGACACTCGGATCGGGCCAAGGCCATCGCATCGTTTTACGCAGCTGTTCCTTCAGCTGCCGTTGCAGGTTCCCTTATTGCGACTTGGTTACTGGGAGTACATTGGCGAGGGCTCAGCGGATGGCGCTGGATCTTCGTGATTGAAGGAATTGGACCGATCGTCCTCGGTGTCGTCACGATCTTCTTCCTAACCGATCGGCCAGAGCAGGCGGGCTGGCTCCGCGAAGACGAACGCGAATGGATTGTTGCGGAATTGAAGAACGAGACCCTCGCTAAGAAGCGGGTACGCGATTACAGGATCTTCGAAGCGTTTCGTGACAAGCGGATCCTGCTGTTGGTGGTGGCTTACTTTTTTGGTCTCACCGGGATGCTGGCGAATACGTACTGGCTGCCAACCTTCATCAAGCGACTATCTGGTCTGCCAAACGCGCGAGTTGCTTTCCTTGCGTCGCTGCCCGGGCTCTTGGGAATTGCGACGATGCTGCTGAACGGCTGGCATTCCGATCGAGCGGGCGAGCGACGCTGGCATTCCGCCATACCGTTGTTTTGCGGAGGAGTTGCGTATCTGTTGCTGGCGGTACCCGCTCATAATTTTTCATTCACACTGTTGTTGTTCGTAGTGGGAGGCGGATTGACCTTCGCATACTTGCCCACATTCTGGTCGATTCCAACCATGATGCTGACAGAATCGGCTGCGGCGGCATGCTTCGGACTGATCAACTCCATCGGCCAGACAGGAGGAATCGTTGGCCCTTATGTGGTTGGGCGCCTCAATGAAAAGACCGGCAGTGTATTCGCGTCTCTGGTCTTCATCGGCGGGTGTTATTTGATTGGGGGGATCATCACTTCAGGCGTGCGAATGCGAGCTAAAGACAGCCGCTCTTTTGAGCGCGTTGCCGTTTCTTGATGGTTGATTCTGCTTACAGAGGCAATATTCGTTTCCAAGAGAGACGGAGGGCAAGATGCGCTCCGGACAGCCGGCGGGACGCCGGCGCTACTTGTCCCGCAAAAAGTAAGAGAGTTCCGAGGTGGTGTGGAGTCCATTCGTCTCGGCCAGTAGCTCGCTTAATGACCCTCGCTCGACCTGCTCTCAGAGTTTCCCTTGCGGGGACCTCCGCGCGATCTTCGCTTGGGCTCCGGGCTCACCGCCAACCGGATAAACCTACCCTACGCCTCGGAACTCTATCCTGCCTTCAACATTTCTCCTTCGTTCGCCTCGACCAGCGCTTTGCTATAGACCCTTGCTTGCCCTCCTTCTCATCTTGCGATTAGAAGGTGACTTCGCTTGAGCCCCGGACGCCGCACCAACCGGAAAAACTTAAGAAGCTGTCAAAGAACGATCTTGTTGTACTCCTTCTATTTTTTACGTCAACGAAAAATGCGCGCTTGTAACTAGTCGTATTTTCAATCGAGTGCACGCCGTTCACAGCCCCGTGACCGGATTTGGTGCAGCGTTGAGCGAGCAGATCTTTCAGAGGCCTTGCCGGATGCGGCACTTGGGGCGTCATGAATTGAAATTGAGGTTCGGGCAGATTTTGGAATGGCTGGCGGTTAGTGGAAATCGGGCAAATGGGGCGCCTGTAAAGGGATTGGGATCGTTAGGAGAAGATCTTTCGCCCCTGCGGGGCTTGTTCTTTCTGCAACAACTTCCCCACGGCTTGCGCCGTGGGCTGCATTCTTTCGCCACTTCGCGGCTGGCTCGGATCATTGGCGCGGACGCAGTGCGGCACAAGTCACTGCGAACGTATTCACGCCACTTCGACCTTTTCGTCTACCAAGCGTTTGTCGTCTTCGGTTATGCCGGTGAGTTCGAAGGCGTTCGTGGTTGCGGCTTTGCCCTTCTCTACGGCGGTGATCACGTAGGAGCAGCCGATCCAGTGGGCTTCCTCATGGTCCGTCTTTGACCATTGCGCCGGATGATCGGGATGGGAGTGGTAGAAGCCGACGATATCTTCCCCGCGATCGCGCCCTTCGCGCTGGATGCGGACCAGTTCCTTCGGGTCGATGTTGTAGCGATTGTGAGCAGAATCGGTGCGCGTGTTGCCGCAGCGGGCTGTGGTGGTGACGACGCGGGTACCGTCGTCTTCGAAGCGGCCGAGGAGAACTCCGCAGCACTCGTGCGGATAGGTTTCTTCGCCGTGATGACGGATCGCGTCGTAGCTGGTGCGGGAGATTCTTAGCATCGACGGATTTACTTTCTTTGATACGCCATTGACTTTTCGTTTACGTCTAGAAGGCCCGAAGTCAAAAGCCCCGCCCTCTCGCAAAAAACGCGAGAAGGATGGGGCACCCGGTCTTTCGATACGTGACCGTCACCCCTCGCTCCAGAAGCGTTCGCTCAGGTATTTGTCGCCGGAATCGCACAGAATCGTGACGATGACTGCCTCCTGATTCCTCTTCAGAGTCAGATCCCGCGCTACTTTCAAGGATCCGACTACGGCTGCGGCCGCGGAGATACCGACGAGCAAGCCAGCACCTCGGGAGAGCTGGCGCGCCATCGCGTACGAATCTTCGGTAGAGATCTCGATATTCTGGTCGGCCAAGCGCGAGTCATAGATCTTCGGCACGATGGCACTCGCCATGTGCTTGGCACCTTCGATGCCGTGAAACGAGGAATCTGGCTGAAGGGAGATGCACTTCACCGAAGGATTCAGCTCTTTCAAACGGCGAGTGGTGCCGACAAAGGTTCCGCTGGTCCCAAGCATGGAAACGAAGTGGGTGACGCGACCCTGGGTTTGCTGCCAGATCTCGTTTGCGGTCGCATGGTAGTGCGCTTTCCAGTTGGCGTCGTTGGAATACTGGTCTGCGTAAAAGTATTTGTCCGGATGTTGCGCAGCGAGCTGGCGCGCCATGCGGATCGCTCCATCTGAGCCATCGCCGGGATCGGTATACATAATGTTGGCGCCATATCCTTGGAGGATCTGTTTGCGCTCACGCGAAACATTTTCGGGCATGCAGAGGGTGACGGGAAATCCTTCGGCTGCGCCGAGCATGGCGTAAGCGATGCCGGTGTTGCCGCTTGTCGCATCGAGCAAAATCTTGTCCGAATTCAGTAATCCCGAGCGACGGGCTTCGGAGACGATGTTCGCGGCGGCGCGATCCTTCACCGACCCGCCGGGGTTGTACCACTCCGCTTTACCCAGAAGTGCTACGCCAGGGAGGTCGCGAGTAACCGCGTCGAGACGGATCAGAGGTGTATTTCCGATGCGTTCGATGAGGCTGTGGCCCAGCGTTTCTCCTAGGCCTGAAGCAACTTCCCTAGGGCCGGTGGGTTTGGGTGATGGAACCTCTGCAGTCTTTGTTGATCCGTATGTCATGCCTGAACCGTCACGCCGTGACGAACGTAATGTGTTATGTAGCCGAAAACACGGTATGTAGTATCTTGCTTAGATGAATTAGATTCGCCCGGCGATGCAGCCCCTGTAAAGTTACGCCCGGTCTTCATATAAAACGCATCTAAACAACGAACACAGCCGGGGCGGATATGGAAAGGTCAAGTACAGCAAATGGCTAAGACAATTGAAGCACGAACCTACGAGGAAGCGCTAGCTTGGTTGCGCGACAACGGGTTCGACGTTACGGACGCTCCCGGCACGAATAGCCGCGTTTTCCTGAGGAAATACAACGTATCGGCGGCAATCCAGAAGGACGCTGAGGATGGGGTCAAGATCTTCGCATATCCGGGATACCTGATTGGAAGCGAGATCTCGAAGCTGGTCAACAAAGGCTACCAGCAGTTTTTGAAGACCTCGAAAAACGAGGTGCCCGCCAGTGCCGACCAGTTGAAGGCCCTGCAGTCGTTCTCCGAGGAATTGAAACAGGCTCTGGGGCTGCCGAGTCTCTACAACGAATCGCTCGGAACCGTGAGCGAAGCGTACCAGTACGATCGAGTTGAAAACCGCGACAAGCCGGTGGTGGACCGTCCGAAGCGTCCGTGGGAAGTGGCAGGAAAGCGGGCCGTCGCGGCGAAGAAGGGGCGCGCGTAGGTCAACCGCGTTCGCCGTTTAGTACGCAAACCATAAGCCCGCTTTCGCGGGCTGGACAGCCGAGGGCGGCTGTCCCTACATGATTTGTTTTCACACTTCCGTTTCTTTGCCTTCGCTACAGGACTGCTTCACACTACAGACACGCTCGCTTTGCTCGCGGGGCGGACGAATGCGTCCGCCCCTACACAGCTCATCTCGCTCCTAGCAGTATGTCGATCGTCAGCTGATCGAGTTTTTCATAGGGTAGACGTTTCTTGAGGATCGCGTCCTTGTCGAAGATGTGGTTCAGCAAAGCGGCGGAACCTTTTTGCGAGTAGCTGCCGGTCGACGGGACCTTGGGGGAGCCGCCCGAAATCTCTTTCAGAATTCCCTGAATTTCCTTGTCCGCATTCCAAATCGCAGCCTTCTCTTTCAGGATGACATACGTGCGCATGCAGCCACGCGCGAAGTCTTTCACGCCTTCGTAGTCCTCCGTGCGGTAGGCGTGAGCGTCGAAGTGACGCGGGCCGTTATATCCGACGTCTTCCAGGAATTTCACGAGCCAGAAGGCGGTCTTGGGATTCGCTGAGCCGAAGCGGAGATCCTGATCATAACGTCCGGACACCTGGTCGTTCAGATCGATGTGGAATAGCTTGCCGGCCTCCCAGGCCTGCGCGACTCCGTGCATAAAATTGAGGCCTGCCATCTGCTCGTGCGCGACTTCGGGATTGACTCCGACCATCTCTGGACGATCGAGGGTGGGAATGAATCCGAGATAGTGCCCCGTGGTCGCCATATAGATGTCGCCGCGTGGCTCGTTCGGCTTGGCTTCGAGAGCGAACCTGTATCCATACTTTTGAGCGACACTGTATTCGCAGAGGTAGTTCACGGCTTCACGCAGGCGCTTGACGGCTTCGTCGGCCCGGCGGCATGCATCGGTCTCGACTCCCTCGCGACCTCCCCAAAGGACAAATATCTTGGCGCCGAGTTCGGCTCCCAGATCCATGGCACGCATGGTTTTCTGGATGGCGTAGGCGCGAACTTCGGGATCGTTGGAAGTGAAGGCTCCGTCGCGGAAAACCGGATGGAAAAAGAGTGAGACTGTGGCCATGGGGACGACGACTCCGCTCTCCTTACAGGCTTTCTTGAATTCGCGCACGATCCGGTCTCGCTCGGAGGGCGTGGCGTCGATGGGCACCAGGTCGTTGTCGTGCAGGTTGACACCCCACGCTCCGATTTCACCGAGGACCGAAACGATGTCGTTTGGAGGGAAGGTGCCACGAACCGCATCGCCAAAGGGATCGCGGCCACGATTTCCCAGCGTCCATAGACCAAAAGAAAATTTGTGTTCCGGCTTCGGCGTATAACTTCCGTCCTTCTTGCCCATGAGTTTTTCCTCTTTATATTTGCAGTTTGATTATTGAGATTCGTCCGGTTTGATTTCCGGCGGGGACGTTGCCATCTTCCCTACCAGGCTGTCGGCCTTTTCGTGCAACTCGCGTACTTTATGAAGTTCTTCTTCTGCCTCGGCGCTTTTGCCCTGAGCCTGGTAGAGACGGCCCATTTGATAGTGGGCATCGGGCTGGTTCGGCTCTAGAGCTACGGCCTTGGAAAGATAGGCTTCGGCTTCTTTGTAGCGTTTCTGCTGGAGGGAGATTGCGCCGAGGTCGACATAGGCAATCCGCAGGCTGTTGTTGGCCTTGATCGCCTTTTGAAGCAGAGGGAGGGCCGCATCGGCGTCGTTGTTCTTCCAGTGGATGTCGCCGAGATAGGCGAGGGACTGCGCGTGATTCGGATCCAAGGCCAGTTCTGCCTCGAATTCCTTGCGAGCTTCGTCGTACTGCTGCGTCTTCCAGAAAAGGTACCCGAGTCCGAAATGGAGATTGGGTTCCTTCGGAGAAATCCTGGCAGCGGCTTGAAACTCAGCAATCGCTTCTTGAGTGCGGCCGAGGCCATCCAGCGCTTCGCCCATGAGAACGTGCGTGGGAGCGGAGTCGGGACTCTGTTGCAACAACTGTTTGAACTCGTTCTGCGCGCAGTCGAGTTTCTTCGTCCAGAGGCAACTCTGGGCAAGCATTTGATGGAGTTCAGCATTGCCCGGATCGGCTTTGCTGGCGCGTTCCAGGTATTGCGAAGCGAGGTCGAATTTCTTAGCGCCGTAGTAGCTCATGCCGAGTAGTGTCTGAGCTTGCGCGTTGGAGGCGTCTGCAGCGAGTGCTGATCGAAAGGCAGTGGCGGCACCGCTGAAGTGGCCCTGCTTGAATTCGGCCAGGCCTAGGTTCAATTGCAGGCCGGGCATTTTGGGATTCAACTTCAGGGCCTTGCGATAGGCGGCCGCTGCTTCATCGAGTTTTTGCTGCCTGGCCAGATCGACTCCGAGGCTAGCGAAGGCTGCTGCATCGGACGGATTGCGCACTGTGATGGCTTTCCAGGCTTGGGCAGCATCTGCCCATTTTTGCTGTTGCTCTAACGCCATAGCGTCCGAAGGAGTCTGTGCCGGCGCGGGAAGAGTCGAGCAACCGAGCAAGGCAAGGACAACGAGTTCCGAAAGACGAAACCTCATGCTCTGAATCAGCTTATCGGACTCCATCCAGCCCGTAAACGTTTACGACTCGCATCAAAAAAGATTAGTCACAAGGAAAACCCCGCTCGCGTATTCGAACCGCGAGCGGGGTAGTAGGGTCACCAACATCGACTAGAAATACAGCTTCAATCCAAGCTGAATTTCGCGTGGGTCATGAGCCGACGTAACCGCACCGAAATCACCGTTGGTAAAGGTGTTGCTGACGTTGTTGAATTCGGTGTGATTGAACGCGTTGAAGAATTCCGCGCGGAATTCCAGTTTGCTGCCGCGAGTCTCGCTGAATACAAACTGCTTAAACAGAGCGAGGTTCCAGTTTTGACGGCCAGGGCCACGGACGCTGTTGAAAGGCAGGTTGCCCCAGGTTCCAGCCACGGTTGGGGAGAATGCGGAAGAACTGAACCAGCTCTTCACCGTCTTCGGATACTGAACGCCCCCACTTACGTTGGGCCGATTATCCGCATTGGGAATGATGCTGCTGATGTTACCGGTGCCGGCAAGCGAACCCGCGCACTTTACGGGATCGTTGTTGACCCCTTGGGCGCAGTTCTGAATACCGCCTTCCGAGATATGGATAGGCTCGCCCGTTTGCAGGCTGACGATTCCCGACACTTGCCATCCACCGACCGTCGACTTCAACAGCTTGTTGGAGCTGTTTCTCAGGAGGGGGATGTCGTAGATGAAGTTCACGAAGGCGATTTGCGTACGATCCAGGCCGGACGGGCCATTGTCGTAGTGCACATCGTAGGGGTTATCAAAGTTATTCAAGTCGCCGACGCCATTGTTGCCCGTGGCAGGATCGATCGCCCGAGACAAAGTGTAGGCTGCCTGAAGAGTTAGGTCACGCCGAAGTTGGCTGTGAACCTGAGCCTGGAAGCCATTGTAGTGCGAGCTCTGTATGTTCTCCGTCTGTCTGATGGAGTGGAACCCCAGATACGGAACGCGCAGGTTGTAGTCAGCGTTGTTATTCGCGAACAGCGTGGTGATGTTGGCAGAACTCGGAAGGTTGGTTTCCTGGTACGCGTTCTGGTTCCGGTTCTGATTGCCAACGTACTGGAACTCCAGCACAGTGCGGGCAGAGAGAGCGCGCTGCACGCCAATACTGTACTGATAGCTGAGCGGCAAGTTGTTATTCACCTTGTCCAGGCCGGTAATGCTAGCGACCGTGATAGGTGCAACGAGGGGTTGATTGTTGCTAAGTTGCGTGCCGGGATTTTCCACTTGAATGTTGCTGAAATTAATGTTCGTGCTGAAGGGCACGTTCGGGCCAGCGTTGTACATATCGTTGCCCTGGATGCGTTCATACATCATGCCGAAACCGCCGCGGAGAATCGTCTTGCCTGCTCCGGTCAGATCATAAGCAAAGCCAAGGCGAGGACCGAATGCGGCCCAGTGATCGTTGACCAGGCCCTTCGGGACCCCAGGAGTCTTTCCGGGGATACCGATACCATTCAGATAGAACTGGGTACCCGCCAGAATCGGGTTCGGGCTAGTGCCCAATCCGGGGCTGTTGGGTGCAATATTGTTGCCGGCCGTGTCAGCGAAGATTGGAGCGGCGGCTGGATCATACAGGTTTGGATAGAAGTTGCCCATCCGGTTGTTCGCCTCATAGGTATGCGGTGCGCCGTCCCAACGCAGGCCCAAGTTCAAGGTCAGGCGATTGTTTACGCGCCAGTTGTCCTGCGCATATGCAGCCCAGGAAACATTGTTCCACTTACCACTGTCTTGTACGGCCAGCTCGTTGTAGCCCGAAGCCGTGCCTAGCAAGAAATCCGCGAAGTCATTTCCGGTGAAGTTGTTATTGAAGGTGAAAGAACCCTGCGTGTTGCCGAAGAGGTCCTGAACCTTCTTGTAAATCGCCCAGCTACCGCCCATTTTGATTTGGTGCGCACCCTTGGTCCAAGAAATGTCATCGCGGATCTGATAGTCATCCGCCTTGTTATTCCAGGGCCAACTGGCGTTCGTGTAGTCAGTGTTGTTGTAGCCGGCAAGGTGGATTTCCGGGATGCGGTCGAGATTGTTGGGTCCGCTGAAGATACGGTTCGAGGTAAAGCCGCTCGGACGCGCGATCAGGTTGCTCGGCAGGATGGCAATTTTGTTGCCGTTGGCATTGAACGCAACTTCGTTCAACAGCGTCGGGCTGATCATATAGGTCGTGTGGATCACATAACTGTAGGACGGGTTGCCGAAGGTGTTGCTGGCGGTTGGGACATTGTCGCCGCTCCACATCGACGTTCCGAAGTTCTGCGCAATCTGCTCGGCAAGGTAGTGGCCAAAGACCGAGAACTTGCTGCTGAACTGATGGTCAATGCGAACGATCTCTTCCTTCACGCTGGTGGGGACATTGTTCCCGCCCTGGAAGACCGGGTTGCCGCTGCCGTTCACTGCGTTGTTCGCTGGGAAAATGCCAGCGTTCAGCAGAGCTGTCGCATTCGGATCGATCATGCAACTCGGGATTGTGGCATTCGGGAAGGGCGCGCCAGACACGATTCCTGCCGGAGCCGCTTGGCCCGGACAGTTTCTAAATAAGTACGCTTGACTGACGACTGGGTTCGCCCCAGCGAAGATTGGAACGTTGGGCGCGGGACCACCTGACACGTCGCCGTTGTACCAAGCGGTATCGGGCACAGTCTGGTTTAGCGTCTGGCCCTGAATCAGGCGGCGCCACTCCATGTTGTAAAAGAAGAACGTCTTGTGTTCTTTCTTCCAGAAGTCAACCGGACCGCCCACGTTGAAGCCGAAAGTGTGGAACCGAAGTTCGGCCACCTTTTGCGGAGCCGGGTTGAAATAGTTGCGAGCGTCAAGCGCGTCGTTGCGGAGGAACTCCCAGGCGCTGGCGTGATACTGCTTGGTTCCCGACTTGATGACAGCGGTCATCGTGGCGGCTGAAGACAAACCGTATTCAGCGCTGTAGTTGGAGGTCATCTGGCGGAACTCGGCGATGGCATCGAGGGAAGGCATAACGTCGGAACCACCGGCGCCGCCTCGGTCGCTGCTCTCGCTGCCGTCCAAGAGGTAGAGGTTATGACTTTCGCGCATGCCATTGAAACTGACGTTGGCATCGCCGCCCACAGGCGTTGGGATCTGGAAATCGCCCTGCCCGCTGGATGCGCCGGGCGTGAGAGAAATCAGTGAGTACATGCTGCGCCCGTTGGTGGCGAGCTGCGTCATCTGCTGTCCGGTGATGACGCTACTCACTTCGCCGGTATCGGACTGAACCGCAATGGCGGCAGCTTCGACGGTGACCTGCTCCTGCGCACTGCCGACTGTCAGCTTGAAATCGATACGGCTGCGGTCGTTGATCTGCAGCGTGATGTTCTGTTGCTCGGCAACTTTAAATCCTGCAGCGGCGGCTTTCACCGTGTAGTGACCGATGCGAAGATCGGGAACGACGTACTGACCATCGCCGCTGGTGGTCAGCGCTCGGGTAAGACCGGTGTCGATGTTTGTAACCGTGATGGAAACGTTAGGAACTGCGGCACCACTAGGGTCGGTCACTGTTCCGACGATAGTGGCTTCCTGAGCCAGGCCTTGCGCGGCGAATAACAGAACCAACGCCGCAAGCAGAAGTACCAGGCGAAGGTCGCAGCGCTTGAATAGGCCGAGACTCCCGGCATTCGTGGGCGAGAGGGATTTCATTGTGCCAGCCTCCAAAAAGCGATAGGTAGCGGGTAGTCCTCTGGGATGGGACAAACCCGAGCGGTCCGTGAACGTTTACGGAGATACATGCATCTGTAAACCTTTGTCAAGAACAAAATCGATATCGCAGCGGCATTCGATGAGAGTTTCGGGCCGTAAACAGGGGGCGTTCGGGGGTTCGACCTCCAGTCACAGCTGACACCAAAAATCAGGCGCTAGGAACTGTCTTGTTTCTCACAGGTTGAGAATTCAGCAGAAGCGCGGGAGGTAGCTAACAGGTCACCTTCGCAAGTTTTTGCAGGGGTGATGTTTTGGATTCCGAGGCGCGTTTTTTTTGCGACGGAACATCGCGGAAAGTGTCGCGAAGCGAATTCGGGTGTTGTAAGTTCCCTGTCTCAAGCAGCCGGCGTAATCAGGAAATTCGTTCCGTAATCGAACGGAGAGGAACAGAATGTAGCAAGGGCAACTCCCCGCTTCTTGACCTCCCCCTAGCGCTGTGCTACAAGCGACGGTCGACCGTAATCGTTAACGGAGCGCAGAAAATCGAATTTTCCGACATCTTGCCGCTGGTCGATCGTGCTAGTTGCAGAGGAGGAATTCCCATGGGAAAGCGCATTCAAATCGCGATATTGCTCATTCTTCTTTCTTTGATTTTGACCATTCCTTCAGGTGCACAAACAAACGACAAAGCACTCTATCTGGATCCTTCGCAACCGATCGATGCTCGGGTGGATGATCTGATCCATCGAATGACGCTGGAGCAGAAGGCGTCCCAGTTGGTGAATCAGGCGCGAGCGAT
The DNA here is from genome assembly GCA_963801895.1 of uncultured Acidobacteriota bacterium. Classification (GTDB taxonomy): domain Bacteria; phylum Acidobacteriota; class Terriglobia; order Terriglobales; family Acidobacteriaceae; genus Sulfotelmatobacter. Next base: position 1,828,762 of record CAWDGM010000001.1, read on the forward strand.
TCCAGATTTGCAGGTGCCTGCTTACGACTGGTGGAGCGAGGCTCTGCATGGAGTCGCCAATGCGGGGACAGCGACGGTTTTTCCGGAGCCGATTGGATTGGCAGCAACATTCGATGATTCGCTGATTCATGAGATGGCGGTCGTGATCGGAACTGAGGCCCGCGCGAAGCACAATCAGGCGGTGCGTGCCGGACGACGGGACATCATGGAGGGACTGGATTTCTGGTCTCCGAACATCAACATTTTTCGCGATCCGCGTTGGGGACGTGGACAGGAGACGTACGGAGAAGATCCGTTTCTGACTGGACGCATGGGAGTCGCGTTCGTAAAGGGCCTGCAGGGTGACGATCCCAAGTATTTCCGCGTGATCTCAACTCCGAAGCACTATGCGGTACACAGCGGCCCTGAACCATCGCGGCACAGCATCGATGTAAAGGTGTCGAAGCATGACATGGAAGATACGTATCTGCCGGCGTTTCGGGCAGCCGTCACAGAAGGAAAAGCGGAGTCCGTCATGTGCGCGTACAACCGCGTGAATGGCGAGCCAGGATGCGCGAACACGTTTCTGCTGAAGGACACTTTGCGCGGGGCGTGGAAGTTCAACGGGTACGTGGTCTCCGACTGTGATGCCGTTGTGGATATCTTCCAGGGCCACCATTTCACCAAGAGTCAAGCGGAAGCTGCGGCAATTTCCAACAAGGCCGGAATGGATAACGAATGCGCGGATTTCTTTACCGTCGCCAAAGACGATCACGACTACAAGCCGTTCGTCGACGCGGTGAAGCAGGGTCTGCTCTCGGAAGCGGACATTGATGTCACGTTGAAACGATTATTCACCGCTCGCATGCGGCTGGGAATGTTCGATCCTCCGGATATGGTGCCCTATGCGAAGACTCCTGATTCCGAAATCGACAGTGCGCCTCACCGTCAACTGGCGCTCAAGACCGCCCAAGAATCGATGGTGCTGCTTAAGAACGACGGCGTTCTGCCTTTCGGCCCCGGTGTTAAGAAAATTTTGGTGGTAGGGCCGCTGGCGGAGTCGACGGAAGTACTGCATGGAAACTATGCAGGGACTGCATCTCATGCGGTGAGCGTGCTGGAAGGAATTCGGAAACAGTTCGGCGCATCGCAGGTATCGTACGTTCCCGGGACAAATTTCCTCCGCCCTGAGGTGGTGATTCCGACGTCGTCATTGACGACGGACGACGGTAAGGCCGGGCTTAAGGCGGAATATTTCGCGGGCGAGATCAGTGGAAGTCCGCAGGTTACGAGGACGGATCCGGGTGTCGACCTCCAACTTTTTCATCCCAATTCTCACGCGATCACACCGCCCGAGGGCTTGAAGGATTTTTCGGTCCGTTGGTCCGGCTTTGTTGTTCCGGCTGAAAGCGGCCAATACAAGATCGGGCTGGTCGGTTCGATGAACCGCATGTGGCTCGATGACAAGATGATCGTGGATGACCCGGTTTTGCATGATCCCAATCCCCAGATGGTGACGATGGATCTGGTGAAAGGACATCGCTACGCCGTCAGGATTGAAGGCATGCGAGGCGGCTTCGGCACGAGACTGGTGTGGCTCCCGCTGAGCGCGAATCCGAGCTTCGAAGCGGCGGAAGCGGCTCGAAAGTCGGACGTGGTAGTGGCTGTGGTCGGTATTACGTCGCATCTGGAAGGTGAAGAGATGAAGGTTGATCTTCCAGGATTCAAGGGCGGCGATCGCACGAGCCTCGCATTGCCTGCCGAAGAAGAGGCAATGCTGGGCGCTTTGAAAGGAAGCGGCAAGCCTCTTGTCGTCGTATTGATGAACGGCAGTGCCCTCGCCGTGAATTGGGCGAACGATCACGCCAACGCCATCATCGATGCATGGTACTCGGGTGAAGAAGGCGGGACAGCGATTGCTCAGACTCTGGCGGGAACCAATAATCCTGCCGGGCGTCTGCCGGTGACGTTCTACAAGGGCGTCGAGCAACTTCCGGAGTTCGAAGACTATGCGATGAAAAACCGCACGTATCGCTACTTCACGGGCGATCCGTTGTATGGCTTCGGACACGGCCTGAGTTACACGAAATTCGAGTACAGCGGAATGAAGCTCTCGAATTCGTCGCTACAGGCGGGCGATCCACTGGATGTGGAAGTGGACTTGAAGAACGTTGGCAAGCGAGATGGCGATGAAGTCGCTGAGCTATACATCACCTTCCCCAAGCTGCCGGGCGCTCCACTCCGCGCTCTACGTGGATTTACGCGCTTGAATCTGAAGGCTGGCGAACAGAAGCACGTAAAGTTGACGCTGAATTCGCGCGACCTGAGCTACGTGAACGAAGCAGGCGATCGCTTCGTTTCAGCTGGAGACTATTTGATTACAGTCGGTGGAGGGCAGCCAGGAACAGGCGCACCGCATGCGGAAACTCATCTCATGATACAAGGCGAGCAGAAGTTGCCGGAGTAAGATAGAAACCGGCATATTCACTGCGTCCAACATGAGAAGTTGTTCTGTTCGCTGCTGTATCACGGCAACTATTCTTCTATCCGTCGCGAGCGCGCCCAATCCGGCGCGCTCGCAAACCCAAACCTCCCAGGCATCAACTCCCGCTGCGCAGCCTTCGAGCGCCAGCCCGATCCAATTCGCGTTTCAGGCGATTGACTTCAAACTCGATAGCGATGAAACACCGGAGCGGCACGCTCCGGAAACGATGGCCGGAGGCGTCGCCGTCTTCGATTACAACAACGACGGCAAACTCGACATTTTCTTCACGAATGGAGCCGACCTTAAGACACTGAAGAAGGACTCCGCGAAATATTCGAATCGGTTGTTCGAAGGGGACGGAAAAGGGCACTTCACCGACGTCACTGAAAAGGCTGGACTCGCGGGCGTTGGATACGACACCGGTGTTGCCATCGGAGACTACGACAATGACGGGTACGAAGACATATTCGTCGCAGGCGTTTATCGAAATACGCTCTACCACAACAAGGGCGACGGAACGTTTGTCGATGTCACGGCTAAGGCTGGACTCAATCAACCGGATTCAGAGTATGGCCCGTTGTGGTCGGTGGCAGGAGCATGGGTTGATGTAAACAACGACGGATTGCTCGATCTGATTGTCATCAATTATCTGAAGTGGAGCTTCGATCAGGAGCCGGTTTGCGAGGGCTACGGGCACCGGGATTACTGCCATCCCAAGATGTACAAGCCAACCCCGAACCAGCTTTTCATCAATAAGGGAGATGGCACGTTCCGGGATGCCTCGGTCGACGCAGGATTTCGAGCGCACCCTGGCAAGGGCATGGGCGTTGCGGCGGCCGATTCGCAGTCGAGCGGACGGATGGACCTGATCGTTCCGAACGACAAGCTGATGAATTCATTCTTCGTGAACAAGGGGGGCGGAAAATTCGAGGAAGCCGCATTCGAACAGAATCTCGCACTACGTGAGGATGGGGTTTACATCTCGGGAATGGGCGTGGATTTCCGCGACATTGATAACGATGGGTATCCCGACATTTTTCTGGTGGCACTGGATGGCGAAACTTTTCCGCTATACCGCAACACAGGAAAAGGAAGCTTCGCCGAGGTAACTCGCGAGAGCGGTTTGACGAAGCTGACCTTGCCGATGGCGGGCTACTCTCCGAATATCGCCGACTTCGACAACGACGGATGGAAGGACATCTTCGTTTCCAGAGGGCACGTGCAGTCGTTGTTGTCCGCCCCGAATCTGACCATCGAGCAGCCCAACACAGTTTTCAGAAACCTCGGCGGAATGAAGTTTTCGGCTCTGACGGCGGAGGCCGGCTTCGCGGCGCAACCTCCGTCGAGACATCGTGGGTCTGCGTACGGGGATCTGAACGGCGACGGCAAACTGGACATCGTTGTGAGCGCTATCAACGCGCCCGGCGAAGTCTGGATTAACCAGAGTCCCGGGAACAACCACTGGATAGAATTCAAACTGCAAGGCACAAAGAGCAATCGCGACGGCATTGGCGCGCGCATCAAAGTGGTCACGAAAGCCGCGGCACAGTACAACCACATGACAACCAGCGCTGGATACGCATCGTCAAGCGCAGGGCCAGTCCATTTTGGCCTAGGCTCAAATGCTGTGGTGGATTCGGTGGAAATCCGGTGGCCGGCAGGGATTGTGCAACAGATGCAAAATGTGGCGGCCGATCGCGTCGTTCCTGTTAAAGAACCAACCAAGTGAGAGTTGTACAACGCTGAAGTTGAGCGCAGGCGCGGACGCCCGCGCGACAGCCCCCGGGGTGGCGGCGCCCTACTGAATCGCGCGGAGGGCTGGATAAATCTTTCTATATGTCTGATAGCAGGATTGCATCGTGGATGAATCCTTCGGCGTCGGCGCAATCCTCTTCGCTACGCGGACGAGTGCGTCGCAGGCTTGCTCAACGGACTGCCAGCCTCCCGCACCAGTTCCTGCCAGGATTGCCGCTCCGTACGCCGCGCCTTCCTCTGCCTCGACAATTTCAACTTCCCGGCCGTACACGTCAGCCTGGATTTGCCGCCACAAATTAGAGCGAGCACCACCGCCACCCAGACGAATCGAGGTCACCGGAATTTTCATCTCCTCAAAGATGGTGAACGTGTCTTTGAGGCTGAAGGCGACGCCCTCGATGATCGCCCGGATGACATGAGCCCGGGTGTGATAGGCCGTCAGTCCGACCAATGCCGCGCGTGCATTGGGATCAAGATGCGGAGTACGCTCACCCATCAAGTACGGCGCCCAGAATGCGCCTTCAGATCCCGCCGGCGCTTTGCTAGCTTCTTCCGCGAAGACGTCGTATGGATCGCGGCCATCCTTTGCCTGCACTCCTGGCGATGAAGCCCCGAATTGATCCCGATACCATCGAAGGGAAAGTCCTGCTGCCTGCGTCACACCCATGACGTGCCAGCGTCCGGGGATTGCATGACAGAAAGTGTGAAGCCGGCCTTGGGGATCCATCGCTGGACGATCTGTAGATGCGAACACGACTCCCGAAGTGCCGATGGTAGCGCTGACTGCACCCGCACGGGCGATGCCCATACCGACCGCCCCGGCAGCCTGATCGCCAGCTCCGGCGACCACTGGAGTTCCCGCGCGTAGACCGGTGGCCTCGGCTCCCGCACTCGAAACTTTGCCGCACACTTGCGGAGACTCGAACAGAGCGGGAAGAAGTTTCTGATCAATTCCGGTCTTCTTGAGGATCTCGGCGGACCAGCGGCGATTGGCGACATCGAGCAGGAGGGTGCCGGAAGCGTCTGCCATGTCGATGGCGCGTTCCCCCGTAAGGCGGAAGCGAACGTAGTCCTTTGGCAGCATGACATGGGCGACACGGTCCCAGTTCTTGGGCTCGGTCTCGCGCACCCACAGGAATTTGGTTAATGTGAAATTGGTAAGCGGAGGATTACAGGTAAGGCGAATCAGCTGATCGCGGCCAAACATCTCTTCCAGCTCGCGGCTTTGCGCCTCGCTGCGCTGGTCGCACCAGATGATCGCGCTGCGTACGACCTCATCCGACTGATCGAGCAGCACAGCTCCATGCATTTGCCCGGAGAAGCCTACACAGGCGATATCACCAGCATTGATCTTCGCGGACTGAAGGGCCTTTCGAACTGCTGTGCCACAGGCCTGCCACCAATCGCGAGGGTCCTGCTCCGCCCAGCCGGGGCGTGGGCTGGCGAAGTTCTGATGCTCTGCAGAGGCGGAGGCGACGACACTGCCATGCGCGTCGATGACAAGCGCTCGCGTTCCTCCAGTACCTACATCAATGCCCAGATAGTTCATGATTTTTATCTGCGTGGCCGTTGTGTCATGCGAAGTCTTCAGCAAATTCCTGATCGACGTCGCGGCGCTGTCGAGAACTCTCGTCCTGCGCCTCTTGCGACTGCCGGCGCAAAAAGAAGTCGAGGTTGCCGCGCATAACCAGGTGAGGAGCCAGCGCCACTTGATGAGATTTCTGAGCTCCTTCAGCCAGGAACTCATGCAACATGCGGAGCGCCATTTGTCCTTGCGCCCGTGGGCGCTGATAAATCGTGGCAACAACCGCTCCGGAACGTATCTCCGGAACGAGACCGGGGAAAAGATCCGTCGTGATGATGGTGAGACGGTCGATCAGGTTCGCGTTCCGGGCAGCCTGCAACACCGGGATGGACGCTTCTGTCGTTACATAGATTCCAGCCAGATCAGAATGGTCTTCAAACAGCTTACGGCACTTGCGGTAAGCCTCTTTCTCGACATCGTGATCTTCGATCGGTTTGAGGAGCTGCAAGTTTGGATAGAAAGATTTCAGAGTCGATTCAAATGCGCCGTATTTTTCTGCGTGCTCGGTGATCGCCATGTCAAAAACCGTAATGGCAATCGAGCCCTGCCGTCCGGCGACGAACCGCCCCATGAGATCAGCGGCTATGGAACCGCTGGCAAGGGTATCGACAGCAACGATTCCCAATCTCCCGCTGTTGGGAGCATCGGTCGCGACGCAAACGATGGGGATATGGGCGCGAGCGGCGCGACGAATAAACGGGCGGAGTGTCTGAGGGCTACTCGGAAAAATGATGATGCCGTCGACCTTTTCCGAGATGGCGGCTTCCAGAGCTTCCTTCTCGCCCTCGCCCAGCCGGGGACAGGTACGAAATTCAAAGTCCACAGTTTCGAGAAGAATCGAGGATGCTTCCTCTCGGATGCCCGCCCGGACTTCATCCCAGAATGACGTCGTACCTTGGGGCGTGTTGACCGAAATGCGCAAAGTTTTTCTGGACGACAGATAGCGCGCTGCCAAATTCGGACGGTAGCCAAGGGTTCGCGCCATCTGCTGAACCTTGGCCTTGGTCTCGGGGCTTACTCCAGGATTGTCGTGGAGAGCCCGATGTACGGTGCCGATTGACGTGCCAAGAGATCTGGCAATGTCGCGGAGCGTAGTTGGAGGTTGACCCATTGTGTTGGCCTGCGTCGTGGCCGGCCGTACTGCCAGCGCGCAAATTCCGGGAACTAGCGCTTTCCGGAACCGTAAACGTTAACGGAAGTTGAAAGATTGCGCAAGGTGATGGACTGTGCTCGCGAGGTAAGGTCATCGAACTGGGATTAACTAAGAATGTGGGTCGGCAACGCGCTTCTTCTGGTCGGGAATTCCTGAGAGCCGGAGAATCCAGCTGCAGATTGTGTCGCGCCAAATCGTGGCCTGCTCGGCTTGATATTGAAAGCGAGCCAGAATATCGCGATATCGTTCGTCGTCGACATGCCCCTGCAGAGTCTTCCAACTGTCCATGAAACCACGGGCACGCTCCGCGCCCTCGAAGTGTGTGTCATAGACATGCTGAACCACAGTCTTGCCCGATTTCAAAACGTGCGTGTACGGCACGTGATGAAAGAAGAGCAGGAGTTCATCGGGACAGCGAGATAGCGATTCGTAGAGAGTCTGCACTTCCGGGGCATACTGACCGACGTAGCCCGTGCCTGTTGCGATCGTGCGATCCATCCCAATTCCTTTTTGATCGGCGCGGTGCCATTGTCCCCAGCCATTTCTTTCGGATGTGTCGGGACCGGGATCATAGTGATTTCCTTCGATCTTCGTCAGCGTTCCTGCACCGAGCGGTCCGGTGTAGTCCTCGTACACACGCCAGGAAGCCAACTGCAATTCGCTAACGGTTTTGATCACGAGAGGGTCATTGCCGAAGGTCAGACGCGTCCACTCGTCCACGATCGTTTCCGCCCTGAGATTTGGATCCCAGGCAAGACGTCCAAACCCATAAAGGTTTGCCATCGCAAGAGGGCTACCTAGCCAGTCGAAGTCCAATCCGACATTGGCAACACCGACAAATCCGCCAATCGGGCGATGGAAGATTCGTCCAGATACGAGGTCCTTGACCGGCGCGGGGTTGCCGTCGACACGCATATCGAAGTCGAGAACTTCTTTCCACATGGGAACGAGGAAGCACAGATGCTTCTGCTGGCCGGTGTACTCCTGTGTGATTTGCAGCTCGATTGATTCGTTGGTGCGTCGCAATCCGGCAAACAGCGGTGAAGCAGGTTCGCGGACCTGAAAATCAATCGGGCCATTCTTGATTTGAACGATGGCGTTGTCTTCAAAGGCGCCATCAAGGGGATGAAAGTTGTCGTAGGCGGCCCTTGCACGATCGTTCTTCAGGTCACGCCAATCCAGATGGTGGTTGTAGACAAAGGCGCGATAAAAAACGATGCCGCCGTGAGGCTTGAGAGCACGCGCGATCACGTTTGCCGCATCGGCGTGAGTGCGTCCGTAGGCGGACGGACCGGAGCGGCCTTCGGAGTCAGCTTTTACAACAAAGCCGCCGAAGTCGGGGATCTCACGATAGATCTGATCAACTTTTTTTCGCCACCACTCCGCGACTCGTGGATCAAGCGGATCGAAAGTATCTAGGCCGCCGATCACTTTCGGAGTGCTGAGGTCGACAGACAGAGAGAGTTGCACTCCCCATGGGCGAAATGCGTCGGCAATCCGGCGAACCTGCGCCAGGAATTTGTCTTCGAGAACGCCGGGAGCTGCGTTGACGTTGTTGATGGTGCATCCATTGATGCCGACAGAAGCCAGGAGGCGGGCATACTGGCCGGCGCGAGTCAGGTCGCGGCGCACCTTGCCATCCTCGAAAAAGATCGAGCGGCCTCCATAGCCGCGTTCGATGCGCCCGTCGAGATTGTCCCACTGATTGACCCACCTCACGGGAGTATAGGGCTGCTGGAACTCATTAGCTGACTTGCTATTCGCGCCGCGAGCAACCTCGCTGAGAAGGGAGAACACTCCGTACAAAACCCCGCGGTCGTTTGCCGCAGTGATTACGAGGCAAGCCGCCGCCCCTCGAACCTTTGCCCGGGTGATCCAGAAGCCGTCCGGCTTCATAGTGCCGGGAGATGACAGAGCGGGAGAGATCTTGCGCAACTCCTCGAACGTGCCCAAGACTATTGAGCCCGGGGTGGGCTCGTCGCTCGACGTGAGGGTGACGCCGACCATTTCTCTAATACCGTGGATCAATTCTTCCTGAGCGGTTTTCAGGACGATCGAGTCGCCGACCATTACTACTTTGTCTACGGATTGCCTTCGTGTTGCCGCCGACTCGATAGGCGCGTAGCGGAGCCATGCGTCGGTTGAGGATTCTGATTTTGACTGCCGGATGAACACAGCACAGAGAAGAGCAATTACTAAGAGCGCCAGAAAGATTCTTTGTTGGAGTGCAGATCTCATTTTTGGGTTAACGCAAAGGCGATGATCGTATTACCGCGGAGTTCGGTGCGATCTTCGATCTGCCGCAACAACTTCGTTTCCATGTCGTCGGGATCGGGGATCATTTCGCAGGAGCTGATTTCTTCTTCGGTCGCTCCATCAAAACAAAGTTCACAGACACCCAGACCACCGTCGGAACGAACCGGAGGACCGAATACTCGGCAGGTCATAGGCCGGGATTCGTAGAGCTCACAAAGTCCAGTGTTTGGGTCGAGCACTGGGCACGGTTCGTCATTCGCGAAGGCCTCGAATCGGCGGCTGCCCTCTTTGCTTTCGTCTAAAACACCGGAGATCGGATCTCCAGGAAAGTCGCCGCGAACGCGTGCGAGATAGTCTAGCGCCCGCTCTCGGATGGCTGCGGCTTGTTTCGGCGCGGCCGATTCCAGCACGGCCAAGCCGCGGCGCAGCCTCAATGCATCCAGCTGATTGATGGCGAAAGCACCGATACAACACTGCGTGCAGCCCGGATGACACGTCACCCACTTCCCGCTACGGCGGGTTGCGTCGGCCAAAGCAGCGTCGACGATCTGGACCAACTGTCGGTCGGCAGCAGCTGGGAAACGGAACGGCACAACTTGAGGATAACGCAGCAAGGGCTTCGCAAGAATTGCGGGGCAACATCGCGGCGAGCGAGCGATGGAAAATATCAACGGCTAGATTGATCGTTACAATGTGATTTTTGAGTTGGACTATCCGAAACGATTGCGTCAGAGTATTTGCGTCGGTTCTGCAAGGTTGCAGAAGACAATCAAACGTTCCGTTTGATTCCCCTCGAATGGGTCATTGTCAGTTCATCTGACCGAGTCGCTAACAAACCAGGAATGCACTCGCCGAGAAGATCCGGTCGAGGCAGAGCTATCTACTATCGAGGTTGAGACGTGCCGATCAAGAAAACGACAGTGAACCTTCGAACCGTTGCCGATCGAGCGGGGCTTGCGCCGTGTTCTGTTTCGGCCATTTTGAACAACACACCCGCGTCGCAGGCTATACCCCAGACTACAAAGGATCGGGTGCTTCGAGCTGCCGCAGAATTGAACTACAAGCCAAATTTGTGGGCCCGATCGTTGCGTACCAAACGGACTCGCATGGTGGCGGCCGTGGCACACGATTTTGGACGCGGACCGGTGGCGCGCGTGGTCGCGGGAGTGCAGAGCCGGCTACACAAAAAGGGATATCTGTTGGCGTTGGGAACGCCCGACTTCGACGATGCGGATCACATCTCGGCGCAATTCCAGCAAAGGGGAATTGAAGGCGTGATCGCGATCGAAGCTGCGGTACCGAATCACATGGACTTGCCCGTAGCTTCTGTTGTGTTGGATCACGCGAACCCCGGGGAGACATTGTGCGAGGACACACATCTGCGGCTTGCCGCACTGGGAGAGTCCGCCGCGGAGACAATCATCCGGCAAATCGAGAACGACAGTGCTTCACGGCGGATGAACGTGGGCCCGAAACTGCCAGCAGCGATACTCAATTTGCCGGTCTCAGGGATGAGCCTTACGGCAGATGCCAGCGAAAGCCTCTAGCGGGATTGCGCGCCGGATAAATTCAATGTAGGACCGGGCCTCGGTAAACGCCGCCCTGTTCTTTCTGGCTTAACTTAACGATCCGATCCAGCCGCGCGTCTTGAGCTGCGTTCTGCGATAAACAAGCCGCCGAAGTTCGTTGGCGAGGACTCGGCGTTGTCGAGGCGAACGTCGCAGAGCTCTCCGATCAGCGTTCCTGCCCAGCGATATACGTTGTTTTCCCGCACTGACTTGCGCATCCGCTGCATGCGGAGTTGTTTTTCCTCGGATTGCATTTCGAGAGCTGCGCGAATCGCTTCCGCGGTCTGATCGATGTCGTAGGGATTCACCTGAAGAGCGTCGAACAATTCCCTGGCAGCGCCGGTAAAGCAACTCAGGATGAGCACGCCGCGTTCGTCCCGGCGAGCCGCGACGAATTCTTTTGCCACCAGGTTCATGCCATCATGCAGCGAGGTCACAAGACAGAGATCCGCCGCGCGATAGTAGGCGGCGACCTCTCGATGACTGTGCTGGCGCTTCAGAAGAACGATGGGCTTCCACTGATCAGCCTGGAATCGCCAGTTGATGCGATCTGCTTCGGCCTCCACCTCGGCCTGCAAATCGTGATATCGCTTAATGTGAGTACGGCTGGGAGCGCCAATCTGGATGAACGTAAAGACACCCTGATAGCGTGGGTATTTTTCCAAGAATCGTTCGATGGCAAGAAACCGCTCGAGAATTCCTTTGGTGTAGTCAAGACGATCCACGCCCACACCCATAAGAGCCGCTTCTACTCCGAGCGTCTTGAGCAATTGCGCTCGCTCTTCATAAGCCGACTGGAGCGGAATTTCAGCGGGAGAATCCATGGGCTCGACGCTGATCGGGAACGGCCGTAGCTGCGTGCGGTGATCCAGTCTCTGCACGGAGGAATGGTCCCAATCGATGCGCGACTCAAGTACCCGGTCGACGGTTTGCAAAAAGTTTGTGCAGTGCGCCTGGATGTGAAATCCGATCAAATCAGCGCCCAGCAGGCCATCCACCAGCTCACGTTGCCACGGACAGATACCGAACGCCTCCGGATTCGGCCACGGAATGTGCCAGAAGATTGCGAGGCGAGCATCCGGTCTCTTCTGCTTGATCATCCGGGGAAGCAATGCGAAGTGATAGTCCTGCACCAGCACCACGGGGTGCTTCACATCTTCCATTTCTTCCAGCAGAGCATCGGCAAACTTGCGGTTGACCTCCTGATAGTGTTGCCAGTCCGCAGCGCGAAATAGCGGGCGCGTGTGTGCAATGTGGCAGAGCGGCCACAATCCCTCGTTCGAAAAGCCGTAGTAATAGCCCTGCTCTTCCTCTTTCGACAGCCAGACTCTTCGCAACGTGTAGTGCGGGTCGTCGGGAGGAACCAGCAGGCGATCATGATCGTCCACGGCTTCCATGTCGGCATCGCCGGAACCGTGAGCGACCCAGGTTCCGCCACAGGCGCGGAGGACGGGTTCGATTGCAGTGACCAGCCCGCTGGCCGGTTCGCTGACTTGGACGGTCTTGCCGCGCCGCATGTGAATGTAGGGCTCGCGATTGGCGACAACGAAAAGCTTTCCGTCCTCGAGTCTTGCGCGAACGTGAACGGCCAAACGATCGGCGGTCCAGATCGACTCTCCGGTAACGCGAAGGCGGGCCTCCAGCTCGGCAGCGGAGCGCGCGGTATTCAGGCTCTCGGCGAGCGTAGCCGCTTCGCGCACCAGTGGGCGGAAGAGATCAAGATCGGGTTCCTTCATGCGCGTGGACATCGCGCGGCCGGTGCGAAGAGCTCGCATCCAGCGGGCCGTTCTCGCGATTGGACCCGCAATGCTCCACCGAACAATCAGGAGGGTGATTAAGACGATGAGAATGACATAAACGAGGGCGCTAAGAAAATTTTCGCGCCAGATGCGTAGGCTCTCAGACCTTATGTATCCGGAATCGTGAACGATTGCCAGGCTGCCGATCAATTGGTCGCCGTTATGAAGCGGAAGTGCATAGATGTGGACCGACGCGATCCCCATCCGAAGGAATGCGTGGGTGTCGTGATTTCCTTTGAGGGAGTCGAAGACGATTGCAGGTGCGCTCTCCATGAGCGGCTGCAGGTTCGTGGTCACCGCAACGGGGTGGCCCTGAGGATCATAGACAGCAAGGCCCGCCAGATGTTCGCGGTTCGCGAACTGCTGCACGGTTCTTTGCAGCGTCCGTGTGGCATCTCGGCCCAGGTCGCGTTCCACGTTGCTGGCAAGGCTTTCCCCAAGAACTTGGGCGCGACGGTCAAGGTCTTTGCGGAGTCCCCGAGCTAACACATAGCTTTGATAGTACGAGGAGCAGAGAGAGACAATTGTGACGCCGATGATGAGCGAGATGATGAGCCTGGCGCTTAGCAATCGCATCTACACGTCCTGACAATCCAAAGCTTGTTGGAAACTCAATACGCCGAGGGAAAATGCGACATCAGTTGGCGAATGCACTGCCGGGTGGAGCAAGAATCCGAAATTCACAGCACGATCCACTATTCGTGGCCGTGAAACGACACTGCTAGACGACGTAGCGAATTTCCTATAGCAACCTACAGGAATGTAGCAGCCATCCCGAAAGTAGTTGCCGAACCAATTCAGAGGACGGGAACGTCTAAAAGGTTGCACACGGAGTTCCGAACGTCAAGCCTTTGTTTTCAATGAGTCAGAGCCATTTTGTGGATTTGCGAGGTGTAACTTTTCCATGTTTTCGGAGCTTCGCGCTGCGTGGGCGTGACGCCCACGCGACAGCCGGCAAGATGCCGGCGCTACTGAGGCAGAACCATACGCCAGCTCATCCTTCACTCTCGCTCACAGGCCAGGCTACGTCCAAAGCAGGGTAGCGATTGAGTTCGGTGTCATCGACAGATCGGCTGTCCGTCCTCCCTGACTTAACGTAACGGTCTTGCCTTCTCCCGTGTTGGTCACGATCAGCACTTTTTGGCCGTCCGGGTTCTCGAATGCTACGTGCTCAATGCCGGGCAGTCGACCCTCAGATTGGAACCGGTGAGCTCCCCGGCGGACATTACGGGAGAAATGCGCGAAGGCCCAGTACTGCCCGCTGCGAGTGATCTCCTTCGTCTGGGAATGAATCGTAACCATGCCGCCACAGGGGAATGGGCCGATGTTCGGACGCCCCTTTTCATCAAGCGCAAGATTCCATCCGGTGATGGCTTGACACCAGTTGCGAATGGCCTGGCTGTAAGTCTTACCCCAGTTCGCCCAATCAGTCGCATAGTCAGGAGAGGTATAGTCGGGGCCACCTTCCGTCCAAAACATCTGCGCATCGGGGTGCGCGTCGTGCGCCTTGCTCATCATTTCGGGAGTGCCGACGTAGGCGTGAAATGCGATCGCGTTGCAATACTTGCGCAGATCCGGATCGTCGAGTTCGGCCACTGCGCGTCCCCATAGGTTGTAGTTGTGATCGAGTATCCAAATCTTTGTGGAGAGACCATTCTGCTGAAGAATCGGGCCGAGGTGGTTTTTCACAAAGCCGATCTCGTATTCCTGAGGCCAGGAGCACGCAGGCATCCTCCCATCCTGATCGGTGTCGACCTCGTTCTGAACTGTGACCGCCTGAATCTGGACGCCTTCGGCGGCATACGCCTGCAAGAACTTCAGGAAATACAACGCATACGGGGCAAAGAAGCGTTGGCGCATCGAGCCCCCGAGCATTGATCCACCGGCCTTCATCCATCCCGGAGGACTCCAGGGGGAGGAGAACAGAAACAGATCCGGATTCTGTTTGCGCGCTTGTCGCAGCATGGGCAAAACATAGGCCTGATCATGAGCTATTGAAAAACGCTTCATGTCAGGATCGGGATCACCTTCGTCATAGCTGAATACTTCTGTCGAGTAATCGCTTGCCCCTATGCAGGTGCGGCAGACGTTCAATCCCATTTGGGATGGGTCGAATAATTCGTGAAACAATTCGTCGCGAGCGGGCGCTGCCAGTCGGTTGAAGGTGTAGCAGGCTGCATCGGTAAAAGCTGCTCCGAATCCGAGCATCTCCTGATATTTTTTCTGGGGATCAAGAACCACAGTGTTCGCGGGTGTCTTATTCGAACTACGCCAAGCCAGTGGAGTGCCGGTAGAGTAGCGAGACGTGCCGCCCGTGACGCGAACGGTGATATCGGAGGACGGCGGCAGCAGCGACGCCGCTGAAGCGAATTCGCTGGTGGCGGCGGCCATCCCCATAGCTGACAATTTCAGGAAGGTACGTCTGTTCTGTTCGCTTGACACGCGGTTCTCCTGGCAGGAACTTAACGTTGTGAGTATATTGCGAACGGTCAGCAATTTCATGGAGCATCAATGAGAACGAGTTGCATACGCCCAAAACGGTACGGGGCGTTTTTGATAGCGCTAGTGTCATCGTTTGTGTTCGCCCAGACAAATCAACCCCCATCCGCTCCCCCCGGCTGGAGCCTCACGTGGAACGATGAGTTCAACGGTCCGGACGGGTCCGCGGTGGATACCACGAAATGGGTGATGGAAACTGGCGGCAACGGCTGGGGTAACGACGAGCTCGAGTACTACACGTCCCGCACGAAGAATGCCTCTCTTCACGATGGAAATCTGGTTATCCAGGTACTTGATGAGAAGTTCGCAGGACCAGATGGGGTGAGCCGGAACTATACATCGGCGAGGCTGAAGACGCAGGGCAAGTTCTCACAGGCTTACGGGCGGTTCGAAGCGCGGATCAAAATTCCAAAGGGACAGGGCATCTGGCCGGCATTCTGGATGCTTGGCGCCAACATCGACAAGGTCCCGTGGCCCGATTCCGGCGAAATCGACATCATGGAAAACATCGGTAAGGAGCCGTATCTGGTGCATGGAACAATTCACGGTCCTGGGTATAGCGGCTCGAGTGGCATTGGTACTTCGCACGCGCTGTCCGGGGAACGGAAATACTTCAACGACTTTTACGTATATGCGGTGGAGTGGGAGCCAAAGGAAATCCGCTTCTATGTGGACGATCAGCTCTACACCACACGAACGCCAGCCGATTTGCCGAAAGGTGCGAAGTGGGTGTACGACCATCCGTTCTTCCTGCTGCTCAATGTTGCGGTCGGCGGGGGGTGGCCAGGAAATCCCGATGCGTCGACGGAGTTTCCACAAACAATGCTCGTTGATTACGTTCGGGTATATTCGCGGAAAGGGTCAGGGCCAAAGAACTAGTTAGCCTTTCGCAAGGAGAAAGCTGATGTTCAAAAAGATTGTTTTGGTCGTCGCAATTTTTGTCGTTGCGTTGCTTGCCTACGCTGCGACTCGGCCCGATGCGTACCACATCGAGAGAACGATGGCGATCAAAGCGCCACCCGAAAAAATTTTTCCTATGATCAACAACTTTCATTCCTGGGCTGCGTGGTCACCTTATGAAAGCCTCGATCCCGCGATGAAGAAAAGCTTCTCCGGGGCGGACAGTGGTCCAGGCGCCGTGTATGAGTGGGACGGGAACAGCAAGGCGGGGAAAGGCCGGACTGAGATTGTGGAATCCACTCCGTCGTCGAAGATCAAAATAAAATTGGATATGATCAAGCCGATCGAAGGTCACAATGATGTGGAGTTTACATTGCAGCCGAACGGCGATACAACGAACGTCACCTGGGGCATGAGCGGGAAGAGTTCGTTTCTCGTGAAAGTCGTCAGCGTATTCATGAACATGGACAAAGCAGTCGGCTCCGAATTTGAAAAGGGCCTGGCAAACCTCAAGACTTTGGCCGAGAAATAGGAGAGAGAGAAATGAGTAAAGTTCGAGTGTTAGTCGGCACGCGCAAGGGTGCGTTCATACTGACATCCGATGGCAAGCGGGATAACTGGGAGGTGAGCGGTCCGCATTTTTCGGGCTGGGAGTTGTACCACCTCAAAGGATCGCCCGCCGATCCCAACCGAATCTACGCTTCGCAAACCAGCGGATGGTTCGGGCAGGTGATTCAACGATCGGACGACGGCGGCAAGACTTGGTACCAGCCTGGAACACCTCCAGGAGAGAGGGCGGAGCCCGGCGGTATGCCCAAGGGCGAGAGCAACAAGTTCGTCTACGACGTTTCTCCGGTGACTGGAAAGCCGCTCACCACGCATCAGTTTTATGACGGCACCCAACATCCCTGGGAATTCAAGCGAGTGTGGCACCTGGAACCCTCGCTTACAGATCCTGACACCGTCTATGCCGGCGTCGAAGATGCAGCTCTCTTCCGTTCTACGGATGGCGGACAGAACTGGAACGAACTCTCCGGACTTCGCGGTCACGGCACGGGGCCGAAGTGGCAGCCGGGCGCGGGCGGGATGTGCCTGCACACCGTGATCCTCGATCCGGCCAACCCGGGTCGAATTTATATCGCGATTTCGGCGGCCGGCGCCTTCCGGACAGACGACGGAGGGGCAAGCTGGAAGCCGATCAACAAGGGCCTGTATTCAAAATATATTCCCGATCCGACATCTGAAATTGGCCACTGCGTGCACCATGTTGCGATGAATCCGACGCGGCCGGGCGTCCTTTTCATGCAGAAACATTGGGACGTCATGCGGTCCGATGACGCGGGGGATCAGTGGACAAAGATCAGCGGAAATTTGCCCACCGACTTCGGGTTCGTCATCGACGTGCACGCACATGAACCCGAGACGGTTTATGTTGTGCCGATCAAGAGCGATGGCGAGCACTTCGTACATGAAGGAAAGCTGCGGGTCTTCCGGAGCAAAACCGGCGGCAATGAGTGGGAAGCTCTAACCAAGGGTCTTCCGCAGAAGGACTGTTACGTGAATGTTCTGCGGGATGCGATGGCCGTCGATACTTTGGACAAGTGCGGAATCTATTTTGGGACGACTGGCGGTCAGGTGTACGTGTCCCCTGACGCAGGCGACTCCTGGTCGCCAATCGTGAGGGATTTACCGGCGGTGCTGTCGGTCGAAGTGCAGACTCTGCAATAGCGCTGTGTTCTCCGCCCACATCCGAGGCAGATCGCGGCATTCGTACTTTGCGGGGTTGTGCGTTGCTATCAGCGCCACGGCAGTGGCATGACTCGAACTTTATCCGGGAGAAGATATGAAACGTGCATTGATTGCGGTGGCGGTATTGCTGTCGTTGGCAGGAGCCGCAACCGCCCAGGACAAGAAGCCTGCAGCCAAGCCCAAAGGCGCGGATGCGATCGAAGCAAACGTTCGGAAGCTTTGGGACGCTTTCAAGAAAAAAGACAAGGCCACGCTCTCGAGTTTGATCGATGACGGATTCCGCCAGTTCGAAGAAGGACTCACCACGTTCGGCGACAAGAAAACAGAAGTCAACGCTGTGGATGAGTACGATCTTCTCAACTACACGCTAAGCGATTTTACGGTGAAGCCGACTGGACCGAACGCGGCGGTGGTGACCTACATCGCTCAGTACGAGGGGAAATCAGGCGGTGAGAATCTGAAGGCTAAGAGCGTCTTCGGCGAGGTCTGGATTCGCACGGGCAATGAATGGAAAGCTCTCTACATGCAAGAGACGTACGTGAAGTAAGGATTCCATAGATGTCAGCTAAGATTCGAGTTGAACTTCCGCAACACCTCCGTACCCTGGCACACGTCGGGCAAGAATTAACGATCGAAGTGCAAAGCCCGGTGACTCAGAGATCCGTACTGGATGCTCTCGAGGCTGCATATCCGATGCTCCGCGGGGCGATTCGGGATCACGGAACTTTGCAGCGGCGGGCATTCCTTCGATTCTTCGCCTGTCAGGAAGATCTGACGCACGAAGCACCCGACGCACCATTGCCTGACGCGGTCGTATCCGGGAAAGAACCTTTCCTGATTATTGGCGCGATTGCCGGCGGATAGCGCTAGTGTGCAGATTGAAAAAGCCCCACCCTTCGAAATCGCGAAGAGTGGGGGCAGTCTTTTTAGCAGGATGTCGGGAAATTAGTTTTGATGCCAGTGCATCTGCCATCCGAGGTAACGAGATGCCGCCTCGTGAACGGCTGCGGCGGTCGTCGAGAAATTCGCAGCAACGTGATGCTCAAATCCGTTCTCGCAGATGTAGTGCAATAGCTTCTGCAGAGCGGGGATCTGGACCACCCCTACGCCCCCAAATGTATTCAGCGCATCTTCGGTGAATTTCCCTTCGCCCACATAGCCGCGGATAACTCCAGCTGTGTCGTCCGTCGAGAATCGGGCGAAGCTCATGGCGCCAGGCTTGACGCGGCCCACGACGGTGCCGAACGTGTTGTCTTTACCAACCGTTCCAGCGATGATCTCCTGGAAATCCATGCGGACATCTTTGAAGAAATGTTTGGGCAAATTGCTGCAATGGAAACACACGGCTTTGTCCGGGTCATCACCGTAGTTGTTGTTCCAGTCGAGCAGAGCGCTTGGGGTCTGCGACGCAAGAGCGAGCGCATGCATGCTGAGCGTGCCGCAGACATCGACTTCGCAGGCGGCTGGAAACAGGTTGTTGCTCATCATGCTCATGATGGTGCAGGGCACGACGCCAAAGTACTCTTCCATCGACGTCCAGCACTGCACGGCGCTGATCCGCAGATCGGTCTGCTTCATCCAGGTGTCGATCACGAAACCGAGCTTTCGCCATCTTCACGAGGGCAGGATCGGGAACTCCGGCGGTGGTCACATATTTCTTGATTTCTGCGAGTTTGCCTTGAACGCCGAAATCATCGTCTTTCAATTTCGCGATCCGGCCGAAGACTTCCGACAGGTCGAGTGTCTCGGTGGATATGCCGGAGGCTTCGAGCAACTTTTCGCTGTAGCGAACAGTATTAAATGCAGTCGGACGCGCTCCGATGCTGCCCACGCGTAGATTGCGCATCCCGTTGACGACGCGACAAACTGCGGCAAACCATGCGAGGTCGTTTTGAAAATCGCCTGAATCAGGGCTTACGGTGTGCAGCCGCGTGAGCGAGTACGGAATTCGATACTGGCGAAGGTTGTTGCAGGCCGACATCTTTCCGCAGAAACTGTCGCGGCGATGCAGGATGGTCATCTTCGAAGCATCATCGGGAGTGGCTTGTATCAGCACAGGTACGTCGAGGCGCGAGAGGCGAATCGTGTCGGCGATGGCGCGCTCGTCCCCGAAATTGGGAAGCGAAACGATCACACCGTCGATCTTGTCGCGATTTTTCTGGAACAACGCCGCACAACGCTTTGACTCTTCGTGAGTCTCTACAGCGCCATGCTTGCTGTCTTCTGGCCCCAGCACAACGGCATCCATGCCGGCTTTGGCGAGCGCCTGAATCATCTCCTCGCGACCCGCTTTCGCCAACTGATCGGGAAAAAATCCACGATTGCCGATGATGACACCCATCGTCATCTTCTTGTCAGACATAGACGAACCTCTTTATGGATGAAACGGATTCTTGGTGCGTGCGGGCGGTAAAGCGAATGACGTGCCCTTGCGAAATCACGACGCGACGCCCTTCAGCAGTTGAAGTTACGGGGTGCCTGCCATTCGTGCCCGTTCTTTCGCGGGGGAAAACCGGATGCAAAAGAACAACCCAAGCACTAGCAAAACAGCGCCCCACCAGACATTGGCGTGGAGCTGGTACAACACGACCTGAGTGGCAGGCGGAGAGATCAGCTCATATATCCCCGTAGCGCATATCACCGCTCCATTCACCGCCAGCGACAGGCCGATAAAAAACCAAATTGACAATGATCCGCCGGATTTCATGTCTTCCCCCTACCAGAAGATGATTTGCAGCGCGATGAACACCACTGCGACGACCGTACCCCAGAAGACGGGGCTGTGAAAGATGGAGACTGTCTCTTCGTGCGGAATGGGCGTCAGGCCGTAGACCAGATCTTTCAGTTCCGACTCAGGTTTGGGCTTGGTCAAAAGACTCACGACGACCGTGACGATCACGCAAATCAGCCAACACCATAAGGCACGGAACATGTTTTGTGCCTGATCTTGCGCCTGTGACGATAGCGCTACATACCTGACAGCGGTTGGGTCGATCTTGACCCAGGCATACATGCCAACCGAGGACAAGGTGCCAGCTAGTAGGCCAGTCCAGCCACCGGCGGGGGTTGCACGTTTCCACAGCATGCCGAGAATGACCGTGCCAAACAGAGGCGCGATGAAGAAGCTGAAGAGCGACTGGACGTAGTCCATGATGCTCTGGGCGTGCATGACTAGATAGGCGGTGCCGATACTGACGACAACGCCGAGAATCGTGACCCAGCGGCCCATCTTCACTTTGGATTCGTCCGACGCATTCTTATTGATCAGGGCGCCATAGATGTCATACGTCCAAACTGTGGTGAAGGCGCTGACGTTGCCTGCCATTCCGGACATGAATCCTGCAATCAAAGCGGTAATGCCGAGGCCGAGTAGACCCGGTCCGCAGTAGCGTGCCAGCATCAGCGGAAGAACCTCGTCGTAGCCGTGGAGACCCTGAGCCTGTCCTTCAGGGGACCATGCTAAGTCGGCCGGAACGAGGCGCAGCAAACTTCCGTGAGGATCGCGTAACAGCGCCAGGCCGAGCAGGCCGGGGAGAATGACGATGAACGGAACCATCATTTTAAAAGCAGCGCCGATGATGGGAGCGAGTTTGGCCGATCGCAGATCTTTCGCCGAGAGGACGCGCTGTACAACCAGAAAGTCGGTGGTCCAGTAACCCATCGAGATCACGGCACCGAGACCGAAGACAATTCCGACCCAATTGATACCCATGGGATTGTCCGTGAAGTTGCCGAGGGTCGACCACGCATGGGTGTAGGCACCGGGGTTGGCGACGTGTTGCTCGGTAAGATTCTGCAGAATCTTCGCCTTCATCCCGCTCCATCCGCCCGCCTCGATGAGCCCCATAATTGGGATGAGCAATGCTCCCGCCCAGATCAGAAAGAACTGGAGAACCTCATTGAAGATGGCCGAACGCAGGCCGCCAAGCGCCACGTAGGCCGCGACCGTAACGGAGGACACCAGGATGCTGGTGTTCATGTTCCATCCCAGAACCACGCGCATGACGACAGCCATGGCGTACATGTTGATGCCGCTCATCAGCACGGTCATGAAGGCGAACGAGATGGAGGAAATGGCTTGGCTGCCGGGACCGAAACGAAGCTTCAGATATCCGGGTACAGAGTGCGTCTTGCAGATGTGATAGAAGGGCATCATCACCAGCGCGAGGAACAACATCGCGGGGATGGCGCCAATCCAATACCAGTGCGCGGCCAGGATTCCGTACTTGTAGGAATTGCCGGCCCATCCCATGAGCTCGAGCGATCCCAGGTTCGCTGACAGAAACGCGAGTCCGGCCACCCAGGCAGTCATTTCGCGCCCGGCCATGAAAAAGTCTTCGCCGGTATTGGCCTGCTCCTTCAAGTACAGGCCGATGGCAAGCACCAGGGCGAAGTAAAAGACGATGATGACCAAGTCGACTGCCGAAAGATGAACCAGTGTGGGAGTGGTGAGCAGCAAGAGCGCAGGATTCATTGTGTCTTGACCTGTCCGTAGTAGGCGTTGCGACCGTGCTTGCGCAAAAAGTGCTTGTCGTGCAATTCGCGAGGCAGCGACTCAGAATCCGCATTGATCGCGAGCGTGTGAAGTGCCATCTTCGCTACGTATTCAAGAATTACGGCGTTGTGCGCCGCGGCTGACGGCGTCCGGCCCCAGGCAAAGGGAGCATGACCATTGACGAGAACCGCCGGAATGGAATCGGGATCGTGCTTTGTAAAGGTCCTGCAGATGGCCTTTCCAGTCTCGAGTTCGTAGTCCCCACAAATTTCGTCGATTGTAAGCTGATCAGTCACAGGGATTGAACCGTGGAAATAATCTGCGTGGGTAGTTCCGAAACAGGGGATCGGCTTAGCGGCTTGGGCCCAAGCGGTCGCGAATTCCGAATGCGTGTGAGCCACGCCTCCGATGTTCAAGAACTGTCGGTACAACTCGAGATGAGTCGGGAGGTCCGAGGAGGGGCGCAGTTCCCCTTCGATGAGTTTGCCAGTCAGATCGAAGATAACCATATGAGCTGGCGTCAGTTCTTCGTAGGGAACGCCGCTCGGCTTAATCGCAACTAGACCTTCGCTTCGATCGATACCGCTGGCATTGCCAAACGTGTAGACGACAAGTCCGCGCCGAACGAGTTCCAGGTTTGCCTCGAGCACCTCTTCGCGAAGTTTTTTCAGCAGCATGGGGAAAAGGCAGGTCCTGCAAATTTCGGTCAGAGTGCCGTTGGGCACGTAAACGTTTACGCAACGGAACATTAAATGTACGCGGCTTCGATTGTCAAAGAGGTTGTAATTCGCTCTATCAACAAGGTGGAACCGCACGATGGGATGGCAACCCGGCTATTCAAATCTGATAGTCGAGGTCATCCATAATCCTTTGTAAAGATTCGGGAATCGGATCATGCCGGGCTTCGGAACCTTCCAGATGCTTCACCCGTTCGCGAAGTTTGCTGACTTCGGTTGCCACCGAGGCGAGCGCCTCGGAAAGGGGGTCGTTGATTTGTTTCGGGTCGGTGATGACAACACGTTTGCCCTCACGAAAGACAATATGCCCTGGAACACCGACAACAGTGGAATTCTCAGGCACGTTGCGGAGCACGACCGAACCGGCACCGATTCGGCAGTTCTTGCCGATGGTGATATTGCCGAGAATCTTTGCTCCGCCGCCAACGACGACGTTGTCCTCGAGAGTGGGATGGCGTTTGCCCTCTTCTTTGCCGGTGCCACCGAGAGTCACTCCTTGATAAAGCGTGACATCGTCTCCAATGATCGATGTTTGGCCGATGACCACACCCATCCCGTGATCGATGAACAGACGGCGGCCGATCTTCGCGCCGGGATGGACTTCAATGCCAGTGAGCAGGCGCGCGACTTGAGAAAACCAGCGCGCGAGCAGGAACATCCGATGATTCCAGAACCAGTGATTGATTCGGTAAAACCAGACGGCGTGCAGCCCTGCGTAACAAAGAAGAACTTCCAATCGTGACTTGGCAGCAGGATCGTGCTCGACCACGTTGGCCACGTCTTCGCGAATTAGCGAAAAGAAATGCGGCATGTCGGTGGATCAAGCCGGAAGTTCGACAGTAGGCAGCTGCAGGGCTTTCTCCCGAAGTTCCTGAAACAGGATACTGCTGAGGTAGCGCTCTCCGAATGACGGCAGAATGACGACGATCAACTTGCCGGCATTCTCGGGACGACGGGCGACGTTCAGTGCCGCGACGACAGCCGCTCCTGACGAGATTCCCACAAACAACCCCTCTTCCAATGGAAGCCTGCGAGCCATGGCAATCGCTTCGTCGTTGGTGACGGTGACGACTTCGTCGATGAAATCGCGCCGCAGTATACTCGGAATGAAGCCGGCGCCGATCCCTTGGATTTTATGCGGAGAGGGCTTGCCGCCGGAAAGCACGGGACTGTCGGCAGGTTCGACCGCTACCGCCCGGAACGAAGACTTCTTCGGTTTGATGAACTGACAGATCCCGGTAATTGTTCCTCCGGTACCAACGCCAGAAACAAGGATGTCGACGCGTCCGTCGGTGTCATTCCAGATTTCAGGCCCGGTAGTCTCGACGTGAATCTTGGGATTCGCGGCATTGTCGAACTGCTGCAGCATGTAGCCATCGGGATTGCTGGCGAGAATTTCCTTGGCTTTCAGAATGGCGCCTGTCATTCCGCGCGGTCCGGGCGTCAGAACGATTTCCGCACCGAAGGCCAGCAGCAGGACCCGGCGTTCCAAACTCATGGTGTCCGGCATTGTCAGGATCAACTTGTACCCGCGGACAGCGGCAACGAAGGCCAGGCCGATTCCGGTGTTGCCGCTCGTGGGCTCAACGAGGACAGTTTTCCCGGGTTGGATTTTTCCGGCCCGTTCGGCCTCAAGGATCATGCTTACGCCGATGCGATCCTTGACGCTGGATAGAGGATTTTGGCTCTCGAGCTTCGCAACAACCTCGGCCACGCAACCTTGAGTGACTTTGTTCAGACGCACGAGTGGCGTGTTACCGATGAGTTCCGTAATGTTGTTGGCGATCTTCATGGTGAATGTCTTTCCTCCGAAGCGATTAGCCTATGGTCCTGTACGATTATCTGCCAAATCAAGATTGCGAAAGAAACGGCGTTCGACGATTTACCACAACCGCGTTTGATTGTTATAGATTGACACCTTTACGTTTCTTTGCAAAACTGTCTGCCTAATCCTTAATGAAACTGGACCGTTGCCGAGCCCCTCGAACCGTCAGGCAAGACGCACTCTTTTTCCTCGTTAACGCGGGCAAGCTCGAGGCCGGGCTTTTGCTGCCCTGCTAAATCACGTTCTTCCCCCAAGAACGTCCAAGAAAGAACTTACTAACAGAAGGAGATCTCAATGAGAGCGACCCGCTACTTCGCCGTCTTCATCGTTGCAATATTCGTAACCGCGATGGCCGTTGGACAGACCTCGGAGGGCCGTATTCTCGGCACCGTGTCGGATCCGACCGGAGCTGTGATCCCCGGCGCCAAAATCTCGATCACAAACATCAAGACTGAGATGACGCGCCAACTGGTCACGACCAGTGATGGAACGTACGTCGCTCCGAATCTAGAGCCCGGCATGTACACGGTCACGGCAGAGGCGCCCGGCTTCAAGAAGGCTGTCAGCACGCAGTTTGCACTCGAGGTTTCCCGAGATGCTCGCATCGACATGAAACTTCAGACCGGTGCTATCACGGAGATCCTGCAAGTCAGCGCCGAGGGCTCCCTTGCCGACACGACGAATACGACTCTCAACGGCGTGCTGTCGAACAAAGCCATCGAGGAGCTCCCTGTGCAGGGCCGTGACTTCCAAAATCTGCTTGAGTTGCATCCCGGAGTACAACGGACTCCTGGCGGCGGATTTCATTCTGTGACTTCAAACGGGAACCGGCCTGACGACAACAACTTCTTCATCGATGGTGCTGACGACAACGATGTCTACTACGGCGAAACCGTCATGAACGAGGCGGGGATTTCTGGAACTCCGGCGAGCTTTCTGCCATTGGACGCTATACAGGAGTTCAACACGCAGGAAAGTCCCAGCGCTGATTATGGCGTGAAACCGGGTCTCGTGATGAACATCGGAATCAAGTCGGGGACGAACGATCTGCACGGGTCGGCTTACTACTTCCATCGCAATGCGGCATTTGACGCGCGCAACTATTTCAATCCTGCGCCGCAACCGACGTCCGCGTTACTGATGCACGAATTCGGAGCATCGCTGGGCGGACCGATCATCAAAGACAAGTGGTTCTACTTCGTGAACTATGAGGGCATTCGCGACAGGGTGGGCAACCCGGGCGTTACCGATAGCCCAGTGACCGAGTCTCTGGCGGCGCAGATGGGCGGCATTGCGAACTCGGATGGAAGCCCGAATTCCGCTCTATACAGCGTGCCTGACGCGATTGCTTACTTCAACGATCCCAACAATGTGGCCTACTGCCAGGCGAGCTTCGACTCTTCTTCTGCCTGCGCATTGAACCCGCTGAGCGATCAGCTAAGAGGTCTGTTTCTGCCGAACCCCGGATTCACCTCGTCACAAACTGATCCGGCAGCCATCAACTTCGATTTCAACAATCAAAATCGGGGAGACAATCTGGTCGCCAAAACAGATTTCACGTTGAGTCCCCATCATCTTCTGAGTGCACGCTTTATTTACGGAAACACCAACCAGACCGAGGAAGACGCATTTCCTCTTCGGCCAGAATGGCTCTCAACGACTAGCCCGATTACAAAAGTGTTTGGCGTGGCGCTGGCTTCGAACCCGACATCCGCATGGTCGAACGAGGTGCGCTTCAGTTTCAATAGCTTCAATGAGGCAATCGCTCCCGTCGATCACACTGTGAATCCTACGCAGTATGGGTTGACCACCGGAGTTACCGATCCGCGCCTGTTCGGATTCCCACGCGTAACCGTAGGATCGGAGTTCGACTACATGGGCGGAAATTCGAGCTGGCCGCTCTATACGACTCCGACCACAACCTATAGTTTCTCTGACACTGCGTCGTATACACGTGGGCGGCACACGATTCGGTTCGGAGGAAATTTCCGATTCGGAAATGTGGATTATTTCCGCGCAGGCAACGGACGCGGACGCGTCGATTTTCGGGAACTCTATCAATTTCTGAGCGGAGACGTGAGGCGCTGGCGTTTTCTGTACGGAGACCCCTCCCGGAAGGTCAACCAGAAATCGATGGGATTCTTCGTGCAAGACGACTTGAAGGCAACAAGAAATCTCACATTCAATCTTGGTTTGCGGTACGACATAACAACCCCCATCAAGGATTCCCACAACCTGCTGGCAAACTATGCGCCGAACTCGGTCAGCGGATTGCTTCAGGTGGGTCAGGGGCTTGGTTCACCGTACCCGATCAACTACAACAACGTGTCTCCGCGAGTTGGCGTCGCGTGGGACGTGTTCGGCAGCGGGAAGACCGTGCTGCGCTCCGGATTCGGAATGATTTTCGAGCAGCCGTCCATTCGAACTTTCATGTTTAATGGCGGAGGACTGAACCTCAATCCCAGCGGCATCGCTTACGAGGACGTCAACGGGGTGCATGCTCCGACCGGTACCATCTCTTCATTCCTGCAGATTTCGAGCGACGGTTCGCAAATTAACTGGCTAGAGCCCAACCAAGCTCCAACCATATTTCCGAATGCCAGCTCGGCCGGAAGCGTCTGCAGTTTTGATAGCCAGTGCGATGTGTTTGGTGTGGATCCGCACCTGAAGACGCCTTACGTTATGAACTGGAACGTCAACGTGCAACAGGAATTGTCGAAATCAACTTTGTTGCAGATTGCCTACGTGGCTAATCATGGGGTCAAACTGTACAGCGTGACCGACATTAACCAGGTCAACCCGACCTTCGACGATGAATCCGAAACGATGACGGGCGATTGTTGGTCGCGCAAATTGCCCAGCGAATGCCGACTACGGCGCAGGACTTGGCGGTCCCTGCTTCCCGTGGATTGGATTTCTGCAGTTCCTGGGTAATCGTTCCAGTTCCAACTACAACTCATTGCAGGTCACTCTGACTAAACGGTATTCGCACGGTTTGTACCTGCTGGCCGGCTACACATACGGCCACGCGATCGATACGGCGACGAGCAATCTGGCTGGCGTTCCCCCCGATAGCAATAACTACAACGCCGAGCGCGGAAATGGCGATTACGACCTGCGCCATCGTTTCACGCTATCTATGACTTACGACCTGCCGTCGATCAAGACCAAAGGCCAGCTGCTGGAAGGATGGCAGGCGACCAGTATCGTAAACGTACAAAGCGGGGAGCCTTACACGCTGGGCGACTTCAGCAACGACATCAGCTTCACCGGCGAGTTCAATGACCGGTGGAATTTCACGGGCAATCCAGGAGACATCCATTGGTCCTCGAAGACACCGATACCCTTCTTCGATTTCTCGGACGATGCTCACAGCAATCCTGCGTGTCTCGCGCAGGCAACGGCAAATGGAACGGTCGACAACCTGTTGTTCTACGGTTGCTACCAGCAAGGCAGCGCCGTGATCACGCCACCGGCTGACACGACGCAAGGCAACATGGGCCGAAATCTCTTCCGTGGACCCAGGTTCGTCAATTGGGACATGTCGCTGTCGAAAATGTGGAAGTTCAAAGAGAGAGTGAGCCTGCAACTTCGCGGCGAGGTGTTCAACATCCTCAATCACGCGAACTTCGACGTCTTCACTATGAATACCGACCTCGGCGTTCCCGACAACATTGGTACCGTCGTGTTCACGCCGGACGTTGCCGCATCGAATCCCGTCATCGGATCGGGTGGATCGCGGCATATTCAGCTGGGGGCGAAGATTATCTGGTAGATCGCGACAGGGTATGCGATCTGGGAAACTGAAAGGCCCGCAGTCGAAGGTTAGCGGTGCGACAATCCGTAGCCCACCGCTCCGGCGGATGCGCCGATATTAACCAGCGAGACTGCGCGCTCGAGTTTGTGGTGTCCCGTCTTGTGGAAGAAGTAGCTGGCGCTCATCACGCCGGCGGTCTCGCCGATGAAGTTGATGGCGAGGCCTGACGTCGAAGTGCCGAACATGCGGACGACAGGATTGAGTTCTTGGCCTCCGCTCCGCAGGTTCGCGCGAGTCACCGCGAAGTCTGCAGCAGACATGGCCGCGTTTGCGGCGAATAATATCCGGTTCTGCCTGTCCCAGAAGTGATGCTCAACGTCACCGCGCGACGGCGCAATCATCAAGGCTGCCGACGGCGATGATGATGTTAGTGTCGGTGTCGGAGAGTCCGGAAGAGGGCCCTGGGCGACGGAGATGTGACTCAGAAGGATGCTAGTGAATAACGCGAGTGCGAGGACCCGAGAAATCTTCAAAACTGGTTGGAAGGTCATAAGTGTAGGCCGAGCGGCTTACACCCGAGAAAGCGCAATCCGGACGCCACGGAGAAGTGACGTTGGCCGCCGTAACCTACTTGGAATCTTGCAGATACGGTTCTGCTCTCATTAGAATTCGCGCGATTGTGCACAAGTTTGCAGATCGTGGACGTGCGTTTTGCTTCGCGAGGGCGAAAGCCTTTCTGGGCAGTATGGCCTTCCTTTCTTAAGGTCGGAACTTCTCAGGTGCGTGGATTTTCCGGCGCAGAACTGCGCTTCTGCGAGCGCAAAATCGCCGCTTGGCCGGGACGCACTACGCGTCATTTCTTATAGATCGCTCCCCC
The DNA here is from genome assembly GCA_963801895.1 of uncultured Acidobacteriota bacterium. GTDB lineage: Bacteria > Acidobacteriota > Terriglobia > Terriglobales > Acidobacteriaceae > Sulfotelmatobacter. The sequence continues at coordinate 1,858,181 of CAWDGM010000001.1, forward strand.
CTTCATTACGAAGCTGACGTTTTTGAGCACCGATATATCTTCTATCGGATCGCCAGAGACGGCGATCACGTCTCCCCAGTAACCCGCTTCCAGGGAACCGATGTGACCTTCCCAGCCCAGTAGCTTCGCACCATTCACAAGATCTGCCTGAAGGACCGCGAGAGGCGACATCCCATATTTGACCATCAGTTCCATCTCGCGAGCTTGGGTGCCGTGAGGGAAGGGTCCGACATCCGATCCGACCGCCAAAGGAACTCCGGCGGCAAGCTGCTTCTTGAATTCCTGGATTTTCAGATCGAGCGTTTGACGTTCATGCGTGGCACGTTCCGGCGTGGCCGCATGCTCCGCGAAGTATTCGAAGATCGCGAAGGTAGGAACAGCAAAGATCTTCTTCTCTTTCATCAGGCGGATCGTTTCGTCGCTCAATTGATCCGCGTGATCGATCGAGACCACTCCCGCCTGCGCAGCATATAAAGTTCCGGGCTCCCCGGTCGCGTGTACGGCGACGTGTTTGCCGAGGCGCGCCGCTTCTTTGACCGCGGCTTCCAGTTGCGCTTCTGAATACTGGTACGGCGTTGTGAGACGTCCGTTCTGTACGGAGTCGGCGCCAGTCTCGTAAATCTTGATGAAGTCGGCTCCCTCCTTGAATTGCTGACGCATGACGGCCACGAGTTCGTCAGCTGTGTTCGCGTAATCCGCATTCGGCATTACGTGCTGCTGAGGGTTATAGCCGATCGCATCCTCGTGTCCTCCGAGGATGTTGACTGCATTCCCACTCACGCGTAACCGCGGACCCGGAATACTGCCGGCATCGATCGCATCCCGCACAGCGGAGTCGGCTGAGCCAGCGCCCTCGGTTCCCATATCGCGCTCTGCGGTGAAACCGGCCATGAGGTCGGCACGAGCAGCCAGCGTGGCCATGATCGTGCGTTCTGGAATAGACTCTTGCACCGTCTGGAGATCTTCCGCCCCGGGGTGAAGGAAGAGATGGATGTGAGCATCGATCAGACCGGGAAGGAGCGTTCGATCGCCTAAGTCGATGACCTCAGCGTCGGGAGGATGTTTCACCGAGGTTCCGACTTCCACGATCTGCTCGCCTTGAACCAGCACCTCGCCGGGTTTGATGATTTTTCCAGCTTTAATGTCGAGCAGGCGAGCCGCATGCAGCACGATCGGATGAGACACCGGTGCAGGGGACTGTCCAACCAGGTTCAGGCCGAGCAGGAGTGGAATGAGAGCGATCAGGAACCGCGCGTGTTGGATCATATGGGACGCGATGGTAACACTCCGAATTGAGTGATTCCAGAAGGCTTGCCGCGATTCGGTGATTTGGATCACTCGTCACAGTGTGACGAGGCACGACAAGATCGCTCCGGGCTCTGCAAAACTGAAGATTCTGATGAACGAATACGGAATTCTTAACAATCGCAAGCGCGTTCTGATCGCTCTGATTCATTCCGTTATTTTTCTTGGAGTCGCAACGCATGGCTTCGTGTCGCCGAAAGCGGGAGTTCTCGGTGGGAGGGTTAGCACCGCTGACTTTGCGTTGCTCGCAGTCTATCTTGTGATCGCAGCGATACTTTCCTGGCTAGTCAGCGTTTCGCGCTGCCTCATAGAGCGCGCTTACTTCGCTCTTTGCGCGAGCAGCGTCACATTCGCAGCAATTCGAACCATTTTCGGAGACTCCGTTGTTCCGTTTGCGCAGTACCTGCGTTTTCTCTCGCTATGTTCGGCGGTTGCGATCGGAGTGACGCTCCTTCGCTCCTATTCCACACGCGCGCAAGAACTAACCAAATGAAAATGCCGCCCCTGGCAGGGCGGCACATTCGCGGGTCAGAATCCTTTATTGCGGGTCGTTGCATTCTACGAGAGAAAGAATTCTTTCGTGATGGCAGCCCAGTCTTCGTCTGGCATGTGCGCCGTGAGATCGTCGACTGCCACGCCGCCATCCTGAGCTAAGGCGCCTGCTAATACCGGCATCCGATTGCGAAGCTGCAGGGCGGCGGATTCTGTCCAGAGGCGAGCCAGCGTTCCATTCAGCAAGTTCCGAAAGTTAATTTTGGCGTCGGGAGCCTGCACTGTGACAAGCCATCCGTCACCATAAGGATCCCTGCGGGCGAGTTCCGGATTTCTGGCGGCTGCGTCGTTTACATCCGTGACGGTTCCTTCAATTGGCGACACCATGTCCACCGACTTGCCGTCGCGCAGGATGGTCCAGATCTTCTGCCCTTGGCGAACCCATCTTCCGCGTTGTGGCAGAGAAATGCCTTCGATCTTTCCCACGAGCTTAGAGGCAAAGTCGTCCATCCCGATGCGGACCATTTCGCTACTCTCGCTCAATGCCCACGTGTGTCCGGCATGATAGCGAAGGTTCTCTGGAACCTCGAATCCGGAGACGAGTGCGGGCATGCGCGCCGTGGTAATGCGAGCAGCAGTTGGAGGTGCGAGTTGCTTGGAAACCTGTTTATGGCCCCTGATGTAATCGATCATTAAGAAAATTGCGAACGTCAACAAAACCATGATGACTGTCATAACCCACCTCGCGTCGAGCGTTGGCTCATCTTGATAGCTAGCACATTTTGCTAAAGGCAATTCCGTCGCCAAATGAAGGAACCCTCGTTGGCTGGTTCGCAACAACGCGGATCATACTTTTCCTCAATGAGTTGGCGCCCCTCCAAACGGCACACGAAAATGAGTGCTGCAAAAGCAACATGCAGAGTCGATGAAGAACACAACGGACGAAGAAAGCGAGAGTTAGCGAGAATTGCCGCTTGGAAGGCGAAAGGCCAATGTTTATCGGTACTTGGAGGAGAGTTGATCACCCGCTGCATTTCTCATCAGGCACATGATGCAAAGTGCAACGAACTTGAGCCATAAGCGGCGTGCTGCCTTGATGTTGATCAATGTCACGCTGAGAAGTGATGTAGGTCACGGCTGACTTATTCGGCTTTGTTGAGAATCTTAACTGCTGAAGCTGCTGATTTGTCGCGACAGCGTTTCCTGATGCAATAAGCAGCTTGTGTGGCGATCCGGATCTGGTCTGCGGTTACGACCGTAATCGCACACTCGCCTCAGTTCGAGGATTTCCGGCGGACTCCGTTTGCACCGGGAGTCATGCCGGGGGATAAGCCATGAGCAAAGCACTCTTGTATGACTCCACAGCTTGTATCGGATGCAAGCAGTGCGAGCAGGCCTGCGCGACACAAAACGGCCTCGCCTACGACGATGCCGTCGCCGGCGAAGAGTACCAGTCCGCGCACAAACTGACGGCCATCGTGACACGAGGCGATAAATTCATGCGGCGCTTATGCATGAATTGCGCAGATCCCTCTTGCGCTTCGGTGTGTCCCGTCGGAGCACTTAAGAAGACCGCCCTCGGCCCGGTCACCTACGACGCTTCGAAATGCATGGGCTGCAGGTACTGCATGGTGGCCTGTCCATTCAGTGTTCCGAAGTATGAGTGGGCGAAGCTGTTTCCAAAGGTTCAGAAATGCACGATGTGCCCTGACCGGGTAGCCAAGGGGAATCAAACTGCATGTGCTGAGATCTGTCCGACAGGCGCTACGAAGTTTGGGGAGCGCGACGAACTGATCAAAGAGGCCCGGCAGAGAATCCGCGACAATCCCGAAAAATACGTCGACCACGTCTATGGGGTCGACGAAGTTGGCGGGACTTCTGTTCTGTTGCTCTCCTCAGTTCCGTTCGAGACGTTCGGATACCGCGCGGACCTTTCGAAAGATCCTCTGCCGATGCTGACCTATCGGGTCCTCTCACACATACCTGATTTCGTTCCCCTCGGAGGGATGATGCTGGGCGGAGTGTGGTGGATTACCCATCGCCGCGAAGAAGTGGCTGCGGCCGAAGCACAGGAGCAGGAGTCGAAGCAGAACAAAAAGAATGGATGGAAGCGATGATGGCGCGCCCGAAAATATTTCGCCTGACCTTCTGGAAGATCATCTTTCTGGCTCTGATGATCGCCGGGGGCTATGCCACGTTCGTGCGTTTCACACAAGGATTGGGCGCATCGACTCACCTGAACGATCAATTTCCATGGGGAATCTGGATCAGCTTTGACGTGCTCTGCGGCGTCATGCTCGCGGCCGGCGGATTCACGCTGACCGCTGCGGTACATATTTTGAATATCAAGCGGCTGCATTCCATCATCCGGCCGACCATCCTGACTGCATTTCTCGGATATGTACTGGTGTGCGCCGCACTGATGTTTGATCTCGGCAAGCCTTACAACATCTGGCACCCGCTCATCATGCAGAACCCACACTCCGTGATGTTTGAAGTCGCGTACTGCGTGATGCTGTACACGACCGTTCTGGCGCTCGAGTTTTCTCCGATCGTGCTGGAACGCTTTCACCTGCACAGGCCGCTCAAGGTGGTGCGGCGAATGCTGATTCCCCTGGTTATATTCGGGGTAATCCTTTCCACGCTGCACCAATCCTCTCTCGGCACTCTGTATCTGATCGTCCCCGAGAAGCTTCACCCATTCTGGTACAGCCCTTTGCTGCCGGCATTCTTCTTCCTGTCAGCGATTGCCGTTGGACTTGCGATGACAATCTTCGAGTCGTCCATGAGTTCCAAGCATTTCGGATTGCAACTTGAATTGCCCGTCCTGCAGGAGTTGGGCAGGGTCTTGGTAGTGGTGCTTGGCGTGTACGGCATTCTTCGCTTCGAAGATCTCGCAAATCGAGGCGCACTCAAACTTGCATTTCACCCAGGATATGAAACTTATTTGTTCTGGCTCGAGATCACACTCGCGGTAATTCTGCCGTTGATCTTCCTTTCGCAGCGACGTGTCCGCTCTAGCGCAGGCGGTCTCTACTTTTCAGCCGTGCTTGTCGTCCTCGGCTTCATCACCAACCGAATGAATGTCAGCATTACGGGATTCGAAGGGTCAACGGGAGTGCGCTACTTCCCGAAGTGGTCGGAGTTGGCTGTCACCGGGATGATCATTGCAATCGGGTTCGCGCTGTTTGGACTGGCAGTGAAGTATCTACCGATTTTTCCCACACTCGAGATTCCCGCAACTTCTCTAGCAGACACGAAAACCAGCGTCGCCAGTGCACCCGCGGTACTCGAACATGCCGGAGATTGAATCAAGCCGGTCGAGTTGGCTAGAGCTGACTCACAGCCTTAGCGCCAAGCTGAACGTCCTGTTGCTTGGCACGATGCTCCTGATCTTCGCCATGCTCGGCTACCTCAACGTACGCCTGCACCGTCAGCACCTGGAACAGTACACATTGCTCAGCGCGGAGCGCATCAGCGATGTGATCAAGCACGGAACTACGAGCTACATGCTGCGAAACGACCGGCAGGGACTTTACCAGTCCATCCAGACCATGGCAGCCGAGCCGGGAGTGGAGAAGATCCGGATCTTTGATCAGGATGGGCGGATCACCTATACCACCGATCCGACCGAGCAAAGCCGCGTCGTGGATAAGACCGCCGAAGCTTGTTACGCCTGTCACGCACAGTCACAGCCATTGGCGCGAGTGAACCGCCCTGACCGGTTCAGGATTTACAAAAGTGCCGCCGGCACGCGCGTACTTGGGATTATTACGCCGATCGAAAATCAGCCCTCGTGCTCGAATGCGGCCTGCCACGCGCATCCCGCAGAACAAAAGATTCTGGGTGTACTCGATACGAATCTTTCTCTCGCCAAAGCTGATGTTCAACTCGCCCAGGGCACCCGACGGATGGTTGTCTACACAGGCTGCGCATTGCTGTTGATCGCCGCACTTAGTTCCCTGGTCGTTTGGCGAGTAGTGGGCAAGCCGGTGCGAGATCTGCATCGTGGAACGGAACATCTCGCCGCGGGCGATCTCGGCTTTCAGATAAAGGTGCACTCTGCCGATGAAATCGGTGAACTGGCTCGTTCGTTCAACGAGATGAGCCGCGAACTGGAATCGGACCACAAAGAGAAGGCTGCATGGACCCACACGCTTGAACAGACGGTTGAACATAAAACGAATGAGCTGAAACGAGCCCATGAGCACGCCTTGCACACCGAAAAGATGGCATCAATCGGGAAGATGGCGGCTGTGCTGGCGCACGAGATCAACAATCCTCTATCCGGCATCCTGACGTACGCCAAGCTCTTGCGACGATGGCTCGATCACGACAACTCTAACGGCCACCAGCATGAAATCTGCGAGTCTCTCGATTTGATCGCTTCGGAAAGCCGGCGATGTGGGGATCTGGTGAGGAATCTTTTGACCTTCTCCCGCACGACCCCAATGAATCTGCAAGAGACAGACCTGAACCAGGTCATCGAACGATCACTGCGACTGGTCCAGCATCAATGCGATCTTGCCGGCATTCAAGTGCAGACCCAGATCGACCCAGCTTTGCCTTTGGTGCTATGCGATGGCGCACAGATAGAGCAGGTCCTGCTGGCGCTGATGATGAATGCGGTCGACGCCATGCCGCAAGGTGGAAACCTTTGGATTACTGCCTCGTGTGCGGACAAGAATGTGTGTCTCGTTGTTCGCGATGACGGAAGCGGAATCCCACCCGAGATTCTGCCGCGAATCTTCGAACCCTTCCTGACGACAAAAGAGACGGGACGAGGAGTAGGACTCGGACTCGCGATCTGCCAAAGCATTATCGAGCGCCATCACGGAAACATCAACGTACAGTCTGCGGTCGGTCAGGGTACGACGTTCACTCTGACTCTTCCATGCGGCAGTGATCTGGAGTCGGTAGAGCCGGGGCCCACCGAACACGTCTCGGCGGTCGCCGGCGGGAGGTAATCGCACGTGGAAACACAGTCTAAGCTGCTGATCGTTGATGACGAGCTGAGCGTTCGTGACTCCCTGGGAAAGTGGTTTCGCGAAGAGGGATACGAAATCGGCACGGCGGAAAGTGCCAGCGAAGCTCTCACTCGAATGGCCGAAAACAAATGGGATGTTGCGCTTCTCGATATCAAGATGCATGGCACCGATGGCATCGAGTTGCAGCGGCGCCTTCACGAGCTGGACCCCGATCTGACTGTGATCATGATGACGGGATATGCCTCGGTTGAAACCGCTGTGGCAGCCCTGAAGAACGGCGCCTACGACTACGTTAGCAAGCCTATTGATCCCGATGAAATGGCCCATCTTGTTAAAAAAGCCCTGGCGCATCGAAGAGCGGACAAAGAGAACATTCGTTTACGAGGAACAGTAGCGGAGGCGACAAATCCCGGCGATCTTGTAGGCAGAAGCCCTGCAATGCGGAAAGTGAGCGAGGCGATTGAGACAGTTGGGCCGACGGACGCCAATGTTTTGATTACCGGCGAAAGCGGGACTGGCAAGGAGCTTGTAGTTCGAGCCATCCATGCCGCAAGCCTGCGTCGTTTTCATCCTCTCGTAGCGATTCACTGCGGCGCATTGACTGAGACACTGCTCGAAAGCGAACTCTTTGGTCACGAAAAGGGAGCGTTCACCGGCGCACAGTTTCGCAAGAAAGGGAAATTCGAGATCGCAGAGGGCGGCACGGTGTTTCTGGATGAAATCGGCGATATCAGCCTGAAGACACAAACGGATCTTCTGCGAGTCCTCCAGGAGCGCGAAATAACGCGAGTAGGAGGAAATCAGGTTATCAAGGTTGATTTCCGATGCGTAGCCGCGACCAACAAGAACCTGGAAGAAATGATCGAAGTGGGCTCATTCAGACCGGATCTTTTTTACCGTCTGAATGTATTTCATATCGAACTCCCGCCGCTTCGAGAGAGACGTGAAGATATACCCGTGCTGGTAGAGCATTTCATTCACAAGTTCTCGATGGCTATGAACAAGCAGATCGCGAGAATTTCTCCAGGCGCCCTCCAGCAGTTGCAACAGCAGCCGTGGATGGGTAACGTTCGGGAACTGGAGAACGCTGTTGAAAGGGCTATGGTCGTCGCGCAGGATTCGGAGCTTCGCGAGCAGGACTTTATTTACAAACAGATGACGCCAGCAACGGCCGGAAAGAGCCTGGATGAAATGGAACGCTTGCACATCTTGCGGGTGCTTGAGGAATGCGGAGGCAACCAGAGCCGGGCGGCCGATGTTCTCGATATCGATCGCGTTACTCTGCACCATAAGTTGAAGCGGTATGGATGGAGCCGAACTCCGGCTGCAAGCAAGAACTGACATTGACGGAAGCGATCTTGCATGGAATTTGTCCACCTCCTCCGGATTGGGGCCACTGACATATCTCTTCTGGAATGGTTGCGCGAGTCGATTCCAAAAATACTGCCCGTGAACTGCGAGATCCTGCCATTCGATCTCGATCCCGCGCTGGCGTACCATCCCGAACGGCAGCAGTTCCATTCGTCCGAACTCCTGCAACGGATGCAGCAACTTGTCAGGCCGAAGGACTGGCGCTTCATCGGCATTGCCGATGTCGATCTGTACATCCCAATCCTGAAATACGTCTTTGGCGAAGCCCAGATCGGCGGCCCGTGCTCGGTCGTGTCGACCTTTCGCCTGAGGCAGGAGTTTTATGGGCTGCAGTCAGATCATCACGTTCTGAGGCAGCGGCTGTTGAAGGAGTGCGTCCACGAGCTGGGGCACACTCTGGAACTTCGTCACTGCCAGGAATACGACTGCGTTATGGCCTCTTCGCATGCCGTTGAGTGGATCGACCTCCGCCGTAGCGACTTCTGCCAGGACTGCAATGCCCAAGTCCAGGCCGCCTTAGCGTGACATCACAAATTCACTTTCCCGTAGTACACTTTCGCCATGATGCCACGACGCATAATATCCGCTTACGTCATCGTTTTGACCTTCGTGCTCAGCACTTCCCTTTTCTCTCAGACAAAATCAACGAAGCACAGTTCCGGAGTGCAGCAGAAGTCCATTGGCACTCGGGACGGGAGGCCCGTCACTTTGTTCACGCTTACCAACTCTCACGGCGTTGAAGTGCATGCCATGAACTACGGGGGCATCATCCTCTCGATCAAAGTTCCTGATCGCAAGGGTCAACTCGCGGACGTCGTCCTGGGTCACGAAAACATGGAAGGATACGTTCCGAATCCACCGTACTTTGGAGCGATTGTTGGCCGTTATGCGAACCGCATCGCCAACGGAACGTTCTCCCTGGACGGCAAGACCTATACGCTGCCGAAAAATGACGGGCCGAACACGCTACACGGTGGCACCACACGAACCTTCGATAAAGTTGTCTGGGATGCGGAACCTCTCAAAGGCAAAACAGGAGTGGCGTTCAGTTATCTGAGCAAGGACGGCGAAGAAGGGTTTCCCGGCAACCTGAAAGTGAAAGTTACGTACACTCTTACGAACACGAATGAACTGATCCTCGATTACGAAGCAACAACCGACAAGGCGACGCCGATCAACGTGAGCCAGCACAGCTATTTCAATCTCGCTGGAGAAGGCACTGGGGACATCCTGAACCACGAGATCATGATCAATGCCGACCGCTTTACTCCGGTCGACAAAAACCTGATTCCTACTGGCGAACTTCGGCCTGTCAAGGGCACGCCATTCGATTTCACGATTTCAACCAAGGTCGGGGCTCGTATCGATGACAAATACGAGCAGATCACTCTTGGGCATGGATACGACCATAACTTCGTCCTCAACCGCAAAGGTGCCGGACTTGTTCTCGCTGCTCGTGTGACCGAGCCTACAAGCGGGCGGCTGCTGGAAGTTTCAACTACGCAGCCAGGAGTGCAGTTCTACACAGGAAACTTTCTGGATGGAACGATCACGGGAAAAGAGGGGCACGTTTACAAACATCGCTACGGACTTTGCCTCGAGACACAGCACTTTCCGGATTCGCCGAATCATCCGGATTTCCCGAGTACCATCCTGAAGCCGGGAGAAACATTCAAAGAGAAAACGGTGTTCAAATTCTCGGCAAAATAGAACGCTGAACAAATCTAACGCTGGCTGAGAGGGGAATCGTTCATTCCCCTTTTAATTTTTCCAGGAGCGCCTTCTTGACCTGCAATTGATGGCCGGGCACTAGCTTCTTTCCAGACGAGGTCAGATAGAAGGTGTCGATTGCCATCTGTCCCTCCGTGTCGATCAACGCGATCTCAATATTGCACTGCTGATCCGACAGGCACGATGCGATGCGGTGCAGCAGGCGCGGACGGTCCTGGGCAATGACCTGCACAAGCGTACTAGTGGATGAGCAGTCATCGTCGAATTCGATTTTCGTCTCTACCTTCACTTTGGCGATCGCGCCCTTCTCTGAGCGCTGGCGATCGCGCAGCATACGGTCGAGGTCGGCCTCCCCGACGAGTACGCTGGCCACGCTTCGGCGGAAGCGATCCCACTCGGAGAGATTCAGTTCCAGTGTTCGAAAACGATCGGTGAAGAACAGTGTGTCGACGACCGTTCCTGCCTGATTGGAAAATGCGTTGGCCTTGACGATATTCATTCCCCAAGCCGCCAGCACGCCCGCCAGTTTCGCGAAGAGGGACGGACGGTCGCCAGCAACGAGTGTCAGTTCATACCAATGACGGCCTCGCCGCAGTTCCACCTGCACCGGATCTCGACCTAGTTCCTCAGCCATCTGGAGGTGACGCATCACCTCTTCCGCGGTGTGAACGAGCAAATACCGTTGTGGAAAGCCTTCCAAAAAAGCCTTGAACTTGCTGCCGGTAACGGGCGCCAGAGAGCGCAGGCGTGCCAGTTTTTCATCATTGACATCGGCGTGCACGCGCTGGTCGGCGCTGCGGCTGAGATAGTTCTCAGCCGAAATGTAGAGCTGCCAGACGTTCTCGGCCTTCCATGGCGTCAGAGCCTCCGGATTGACGGCCTTGATGTCCGCGTACGTCAGAAGGCAGAGCATCTTGAGTCGCTCGGGCGTTCCGATTTTCTCTGCGAAAGACGCAACCGTAGTCGGATCGAAAATGTCTCGCCGTAGAGCGGCGGACAGTTCCAGGTGGTTTGCAATCAAAAATGTTACGTCGGCGCGTTCCTTAGGATCGACATCCAGGCGATCCATCGCGCGATTCGCCACTTCGAGACTCGCCTCGACGTGATTGCCCTCAGCGATGCCTTTGCCCGTGTCGTGCAACAAGAGTGCCAGATATAACAACTCGGGATTCTCTAGTTCGCCCAGCAGTTCCGCATAGCGCTTGTCCCACTCTGATTGCGATTGCTTGAGCCGATGGAGGCTCTCAATTGCCAGAAACGAATGCTCGTCCACAGTAAAGCGGTGATAGAAATCGCGCACGACCAGTGAGTCGATGAGCTTCAACTCGGGCAGGAGCAGGGCCAACAGCCGGAGCGAGTGCATCGCACGAAGTGCGTCCGCGGCATGCGGTTGCAAGAGAGTCTCTTGAAGATACAACCAGAGCTCCGCACCACGCGGCGGTGTTGCAGCAAGGGCCGGAAGCGCTTGCTCGATGCGGTACTCCGTTGTAGCGCTAAGTTTAAGGCCGTGGTGCGCCATAAAGTGGAACAGGCGCAGGAGCACTTCAGGGTCCTGCAGCGCTGACGGTTGCTGCAGAAAAATTAACCCGTCGACAACAGAAAAGTCGGGTGTTGTCAGGCGCGCTCGCCAGCTTTGCACCTGACGATACAGGGCCGACCACGCTTCAGGAATTTCTTCCAACAGTTGGGTTACAGTGCGCTGGACGGCGCGAGCATGGCCGAAGTAAATGCGCATCCAATCGGCGGCGGAGAGTTCTCCGGATTCTGGGGCGCCAATCTTTCGGGCTGCGGCCTCATCCTGAGCCTCCCAACTGAGCGTGTTGTCATCGCGACCGTGACGGTAATGCAGGAAACATCGTGCCGACATCAGAAAATCGATGGCCGTCTCAAGTTGCCTTCGAACCGGAGCGCGAAGGGAGCTAGCGTCGGGCCAATCCTGCAACTTGTCCATCGCAGAGATCAGGGCGAGCCAGTTCGCCACGTTGCAGTCGCGTAATCCACCGGGCGCTTCTTTGAGGTTCGGTTCGAGATGGTACAGAGTAGAACCGTGTTTTCCGTGGCGTTCACGTGTCACTTCCGCCAAGCCTTGTAGCAACGCTTTGGACTCGCGCATGACAACCTTGGGAATAACTTTGTCATGAAGACGGCGGTACAGGTCGCGGTCGCCGGCAAGGTAACGGCAATCCAACAGGGAAATCGTGAACTCGGTGTTGTTGGCGTCGTAGCGATCGCACTCCGCGAGAGTGCGAGAGACCGGGCTCAGTTTGAGCCGAAGATCCCAAAGTTCCTGGGAGAAGCGACGTACCTGATCCTTGAATGCCTGCTCCGTTTCGCGGTCGCCATAGAGGAAAAGGATGTCGACGTCGGAATAGGGGAACATCCAACCTCGACCGAATCCTCCGGTGGCCACCAAAGTGAAATTTGCGGGCTTGGATTCGTCGGGCGAGACTAGGTCCCGCCACAAACGCGAAAGGATATCTTCGATGAGCTGAGTACGTTGAGCGACGGCCACCCGGCCGTTACCAGTCGCTTCGAATTCGGTCTGCACGCAGGCTGATTCGTCGATTATCGAACCCCTTAGCTCACCGATCAATGCGGATGCTGCCATCGTCAACGTGATTCTCCCTGCGGCGTCAGCCGAAAGGGAGGCTAATCACCACTTCAAAATCGGCCTCCTGTCGAAACCCGGAAAGTCCAATGCGTCGCGCATTGGCTCCCAGATGCAGAAGGAGAAAGTTATAGTGCACCCTCGCCACGTTCATCATTGCGAATGCGAATGGCCTCGTCGACACGTGAACGAAAGATTTTTCCATCACCAATCTTTCCGGTGCGTGCAGCAGTTAAAATCGCCTGCTCTGCCTTTTCTACCAAAGCGTCGGGCAAAACCATCTCAATCTTCGTTTTGGGTATGAGATCGACGCTGTATTCGCGCCCGCGATAGACCTCCGTGTGCCCTTTCTGTCGTCCATGACCGCGAACTTCCAATACAGTCATGCCTTCCACGCCGATTTCCTGGAGTGCCGTCTTAACCGCGTCCAACTTGGAGTTTTGTATGACCGCTTCGATCTTCGTCATGATATTTGCAAGTCCTGTTGTGCTTTTTTCAAGCCGCGGGCGGGCAAGGCCAGAACTCTCAGCATGCCCTTACGCCGATGCTTCCCAATAGTAACCTTCTTCTCCGTGCTGGGAGAGGTCCAGGCCCTGCACTTCTTCCTCTTCTGGGACTCGCAAGCCAATGGTCGCGTCAACAAGCTTAAGGATCGCCAGAGTGCCCACGATCGCAAGCACCCATGAGATCAGCACGCCCACAAACTGATTGACAAGCTGATGCGCATTTCCTTCCATCAGCCCAGAGGGCAGCACATTTCCCTGTGAGTCTTTGAAAATGGGATTAACCACGCTGGTCGCGAAGACTCCGGTAAGGAGCGCGCCCAGGGTACCTCCGGCTCCGTGGACGCCGAAGGCATCGAGGGAATCGTCGTAGCCGAACTTTGACTTCACGATGGCCACCATCCAGTAGCAGAAGACCCCAGCGATGAGTCCTATCACCAACGCGGGCATCGGTTTCACGAAGCCCGAGGCGGGGGTGATGGCAACAAGTCCAGCGACAGCACCGGAAATTCCTCCGAGAACGCTAGGCTTCCCGTTGCGAATCCATTCCGCCCCGGCCCAGCCGATCGCAGCCGCTGCTGAAGCAAAGTGCGTGGCGACGAATGCGCTTGTGGCGAGGCTGCCCGCGCCTAAGGCGCTACCAGCGTTGAAACCAAACCATCCCACCCACAGCAGGCACGCTCCGATGAAACTGAGAACCACGCTGTGCGGCGGCATGGGTTCCTTCGGGTATCCGACTCGCTTGCCCAGATACAAGGCGCAGACCAGAGCGGATACTCCTGACGTGATGTGAACCACGGTCCCACCGGCGAAATCCAAAGTGGGGAAATGTCCTCCCAGTGAAGCGTTCAGCAATCCTCCCTTGCCCCATACCATGTGAGCCATGGGATCGTAGACGATGATCGACCAGAGGATCATGAACACGATCATGGCGCTGAATTTCATCCGCTCTGCGAAGGCACCAGCAATAAGACCCGGCGTGATGATGGCAAACATCAACTGATAGACCATGAAGGTCTGGGCGGGGATGGTGGCAGCGTAGTCGGCGTCTGGAGCCGGCCCAACCCCTCTGAGAAAGAGGTTCTGGAAACCGCCGATGAAACTGTACCCTTGGCCAAACGACAGGCTGTAACTGAAAAGAGCCCAGAGCACGGTAACCAGCGCCATGAGGGCGAAGCTTTGCATCATCGTGCCGAGGACGTTTTTCTTGCGCACCAATCCACCATAGAACAGAGCGAGGCCGGGTCCGGTCATCATCAAGACCAGAGCGGAACTCGTCAGCATCCAGGAATTGTCGGCGGAACTCTTCGCGTCGGCGATCTGCTGCTCCAGTTTGGTCAGACGGGCCGTGACATCAGTGGAGGGACTTGGCGCGATCGCGCCGGATTGTGCAAGAACGGGCGCCGCAGAGCTCAACAGCAATAAGACCGCACCCAGGAGGGTAATCAATCGTTTTCCGTTAGACACAGAGCTTGACTCCAAGGCGTGGACGCCCAGCATCGAGCGAGCAATTTAACGACGCCTCACTCTAACGTCCGCTAGGCCCCTCCGGAAATCGAAACTATTTATCGTGGCTATCAGGTTTTGTTATCTGAAGATCGTCGAATGGAGCCCGCAGTGTCTGGGCGGACGAGTGCCCCGGGGAGCCGAATGGTCCATTTCTTGCAACAAGGTCCCATGTCACGGGTCGAACCCGTCCAGCCGCACAATTTTGCCACTACAGGTTTTTACCTATAGCGCGTACATAGAAACCCTGAGACACTTATGCCACAGCTCGTTCAGGACGAAAATCACACTTCAATCAGGTTTGGGCATTTTGGGGAGGTTCTGTGTCGGGAGAAAAGGCTAAAGCAACTGCTACGCTTCCAGGCAAGGTGGAGAGGGTAATCAGCCCGCATCCCAGTTCGGGCGAGCCGGAAAAAGCGCAGATCGGCATCGAGGGAGCAGATCATCTGTATCGGGAGATACGTGTTCCTAACCGGCTGACAGACGCGGATGGTCATAAGGTAAAGCTGAAAGAAGGCGCGGAGGTCGAGGTAACGATCGAGGCCGACGCAGTCGTCACCCACGCGAGCAGCCATGAAGATAAAGGGAGCCGCCCGCGTTCCTGATCGCCCTAGAACACACCGTTAGACGTCAAAACCTATTTGGTCGGGCCTTTCAAAGCCTCCGGCGGAGCTGGGGGCTTGACGTATTTGGCATCGTCCACGGGAACGTTCTGCTTCAGTTCGCTGAGCTGGATCGTAAAGCGTCCGCTCGGACGTGCTAAGGTCCATCGGTATGGCACCTTCACCCCGTCAGCATCCCGATAGTCCGCATAGTCGATCTGGGTTGGTAACCAGCCCAGCGCCGTTTCCCCGTACCGCACCAAGCGAACCAGCAGTCCTGATTGCTGATCGAAATACAGAATGATCGGCGGTTTTCCCTCGCGCTGTCCCGACACGACGTTCACTTGCTGATCGCCGATCTTTTCAGGCTGCTCGACGAGAAGCTGACTGAACATCTGCCTGAGATGCGAAGGCAGATGCAAGTCCGCATCGATGGCGGCTCCGTCCAAATCGCTTCCGTGCATCTCGCGCGGCGGCCGGCCCGGAGCGCCCAACCAGCCCTCCTGACCATTAAACGCCGTCACGCTGTCTCCTTCGGGCATGTGAGCGAAGGAAATTCGCTTGCCAGGATCTTTGGCATAAATGTCGATCGAGACCGACTTCCCGCCAAAATCCATAGTGCCCTTCATGACTCGGGTACTAATCTTGTCGATTGCTGCAGCTCCGCCAGACGCCTGGACAAATTTTTCCAGCAACTGATCGCCGGAAGGTCCCGAATTCTGCTGAGAATCTTTCGCTTCCGGAGCGGGGCTTGGCATATTCGGTGTCGTCCGGTTGGCCTCGTCGGACATAACCACGGGAATAGCCGCCGGCTTGGCGTTTCCGCGATGGCACGAATAGCAAGTCACAGCACGATGCCCTTCGAAGTTGTCTTTGTTGATGGCGAACATCATTTCCATCATTTTTCGTGCAAACTGCTTGGGCTTTTTGTCGTCTTTTTCGAACGCTCCCTGCACATGGCAGAAGTCGCATTCAACCCCGAGCGACGCCGAAATGAACTGCATGGTTGGAAACAACTGGTCGGCGGGAACACCCTTCAGAACCTGAATATTCTTGAACTGCTCTTCTGCTTTCTTTATTGCCAGGGGACTGGTGGATGCCTGGGAACTGGAAGGCTGTGACGTTCGCGTGGGCTGCGCTTTCACTGCGCCGATGAAAGATACACTCGCTGCAATCACAAAAATACTGGCCACAACCTGGACTGGTCTGATCATCCATCCGCCTTTCATGCGAATTTTGAAAGTTTAACAGAGGCAAAAGTCAGGGCTGATTGCTGTAGATGTATTTGCCGGACACCTCGGCAACAGTCTTCCGATTTGGCAGGAGATTGTCGACAGTGGCCTTCAGGTGAGGAGGCACGAACAGAAAGACGCGCCCGGGGGAGGCCCACGCTTTCACGAGGTCCGAATCGGTGAGGTAAATTTTTGGGCAGTCCGGAAATGTCGATCCAAACCACATGGATGTCGTGCGGCCTTCTACTAGTTCAATAGGCCTTTGCAGATAAAAAAGTAGAGACGACCCGAAGGCCTGATCGCCATAAATCATGACGTGATCCTGCGGGTGCGCTTGCGCCGCGATCCGCGTCGCCAAATCTTTCGATGACAAGTACGGACCGAATCTACCCAGCGCGATATGCGCAGCCACGAGAAATATCGCCATACCCAGTGTCAAAGTCCAGGTCGCTGCATAGTGGCGGCGCTTAAAGCGAAGAAGCATTGAACTTGGAAATACCATCAGCAGGGTTATCGCCGCGAGGATCGCCGGCAGTCGCAGCGCCGCAAACGACGCGTAGCTCAGATCGAGCATGTGGGACGTCGACAACGTATCGGTGTCCATATCGTGCGACGCCAAAACGTTTCCGATGTCCGGTTCGAATGGTAGCTTCCTTGACTGCCAGAGAAGTGCGAACAAGGTGATGCTCGCGGCCAGTCCAATGACGCCAATTAAGGATGACGATAAACGTAGCCATCCGCCGCCCCGGCCGTCGTTGGTCGATTCGTGTCGGGCGACGCCTTCTGCCATCAGCATGAGCAAAGGCAAGTACGCCGGGAAAGTGTAGTACTCCTGATTAGTCGAAATCGCGAAGAAGATCAGGACAACGCCTGCGAGAATCCAACACATCAGTCGAGTTCGGCTGGCAAAATCGCTTGTCCGATGCTTTCGAGCTTCGATTGCCGTCCGAATCATCGAGGGAAGGTAGAGGCTCCATGGGAACAACCAGACCAGATGCAGTGACCAGTACAGTGCCCAGGGCAGCTTGTTGTAGTCACGAGGATAGCGCCTACCCAAAAAGCGGAGAAAATGTTCGTTGACGAAATAGAACCAGAAAAAACCGTGGCCGTCTTGCCCGCCTGTATTGCGAAGGCCGGCCAAAATGTGCCAAGGCGCAGCGATCGCCAGGAACAGGGCTAGCCCTGAAAATATTCGAAACTCTCGCCACCGACGCCAATCGCCGGTCCATGCCAGGTAGATCAGCGCAGCCGCAGCGGGAAATGCGATCGCAATCAAGCCTTTCACCAGGACGCCCAAGGCCATGCACGCGTATCCCGCGTACCATCGCCATAACTTTCCGGTGCGATCCAGCGCCGTCAACCAGAAATAGAGGCTGGCTGCAATCAGCAGGCTCAGCAGTACGTCTGGGATCAAGATTCGGGTGAACAGGAACACTCCGGCCGCGGTGTAGACGAACACCGCCGCGTAGACCGCAGTCCGCGAGCCGAACGCCTCACCAGACCAAACCGCGGCGAGAATCCCGAGCAGCGCAACGGACAACGCCATCGGCAAGCGCGTGGCGAACTCGTTCACACCGAATAAGTGATATGAACCCGCAACCAGCCAATATGGAAGTGGGGCCTTCTCGAGGTAACGCACGCCGTTGACGTGGAGCGTGACATAGTCGCCCGTCACGAACATTTCACGAGCAGCTTCCGCATGGGTGCTGTCGGCATCGTCGAGCAATCCGGGAGTGAACAACGAACCGCAAAAGATAGCCAGAAACAAAAGCGCGATTGCGCTATAGGAAGCAATTCCTATTTTCTGTGGTGAGCCAGCTGGGTTCTCAGGAATTGGTTGCGTGGAGGTGGGATTTGCGCTCAATTTGGGGGAACCCATACAAGTTTTACAGATGAAAACAGTAAGCCGCAAGAGCGAGTGCGGCGATCGCTAGCGCGTTCCATGCGACGGCTGCCTGGGAATCGAGGTGCCATCTCGCTCAAAAAACTTCCATTTGTCCATGGCAGCGGGAACCGCCACGTCGAAAAAACCGACCATCATCTCGTCGGAAGTCTGATCGCCCCAAGTCACAGTACGGTGCGGATCGGGATTGTGTGGGTTATTGGCCGAATTGTCGTACCACGCAATCGCCCGAAGCTTCGTTCCAGCCTTGAGTAACCGCGGTTCAGCCAGCCGATAGCTCAGCTGCCAGTGAAAGTGATAGTTGACGCGGAGCAGGACTTCCACGCTCCGATCGTCATGAACGATATCGTATTCGAATCTCTTTCCCCGAAGATGCATGTGAGGGAACAAACTCAGAAGTGTCGCATCTTTGGGCAAAGTACCTTGCACCTCGACCCTGAAGTCGTCGGCTCCTGGGGGAATAATGAGTGCGTGATTATTCAGTTGCAACGTGATAACTCTCTGCTGAGGCGGAGCCTTGGCAAACACCAAGCCTAGACTTGTTTGATCGCTATCGGCAGTTCCGTTTGTCGTGTAATGCATCTGGAAGACAAGATCGGAGCCCGCAGGAACGAATTTTGCCATTCCATCCGGCCACGACTCGGCAGCACTCCCCGGCGCGTATACCAGAAGCAGATCGCTCGTTGTCTCGTGAGCTTCGCGACTGGCCTGCGGATCTTGCAGCGTGGACGCTGTAAACGGCTGCCCGACTGGGGCTTTGCGCAGCCACGACGAATTCGGCGAACGGATATACACCACGGCGTGATGCACATGCGCCGGACTGCCCGCACGAAACTCAGACATCTGCACCCAGCGATCCTCAGCAAAGTGGGTTGGCACGATTTCGTACGTGTACTCAACCTCGCCGGTAGCCGGAATCTTCACCGCTTGAGGCATCTTCACGATGAAATCAGGGTTCGGTATGTTCCAACCTCGTACCCATGCTCGCGGAGGCGGAGAGTCCCGTACTTCGCCAGCGGCCGCGCCTGATTGAGCCCATGCCAAGATCGTCGCGATTTGGTGTTCGGTGAGCGAAGAGTCGTTGGCAAAGTGTCCATATCGCGGATCGGCGAACCATGGAGGCATCATGCGCATCCCTACCGCGTGCGAAATCGAGCTTGCCCAAGGACGCGTTTGTTCGTACGTCACCAACGGCATGGGAGCCACCTCTCCCGGGCGATGGCAGCTCTGACAATGCGCTTGGAGGATGGGTAGCACATCCTTGTAGAACGTTGGCTGGGTAGCGCTTTTCGAATCTGCACCACGTTCCGGACTCTGCATCGCACAAAGCACAAGAACAATCGCGAATGTCACGACTGCAATGCTCGCTTGCCGCAAGATGCGTTTCGAACCAAACGAAAGCAAAGAAATTCGCTGGATAGGGCCTCTTCTACATATTGTGGCACGTAATCGGAAGCGAGCTTGTATGTTGCCCGGACAGCGCGATCGCGTGCGGCTGGTGACAGCATATTCTGCGTAAAAGTGCTAAATTCAACAATTCATGTCAGCCCCAAATTCCAGCTTTGTTCGCGCCTGCAAATCTCAACTTACGGATCACACACCGGTCTGGTTCATGAGACAGGCTGGGCGCTACATGCCCGAATACCGGGCAGTCAGAAAACAGCATTCGTTGCTGGAAATCTGCAAAAAACCATCCCTGGCAGCCGAAGTCACAATCACCGCTGCTGAGATTCTGGGAGTCGACGCCGCAATCATCTTTGCCGACCTGCTCCTGCCGCTTGAGGTTATGGGGTTGCCTTTTCACTTCTCCCCAAACGAAGGCCCGGTCATCGAGAAGCCCGTTCGCTCCAAAGAGGACATCACCAATCTTCGAACCGACCGCGCTGCCGATCTGGGATACGTCTCCGAAGCGGTTTCTCTTGTCGCGAAGCACTTTGCCGATCGTGTGCCTGTCATCGGATTCTGCGGCGCTCCTTTTACCCTTGCCAGCTACATGATCGAGGGTGGCGGATCGCGGAATTATGTCCACGCGAAGAAGATGATGTACAACCAGCCCAAAGACTGGGACGTGCTGATGAGTAAACTGGTTGCCGTGACCAGCGCCTATTCTGCGGAGCAGGTTCGCGCGGGAGCCGACGCCATTCAAATTTTTGACAGCTGGGTGGGGTGCCTCAGCGTTGAGGACTACCGGCAGTACGTTCTGCCCCATGTTACGGGCATGGTGAAAACCCTGCAAAAGACAGGGGTGCCCGTCATCTATTTCGGTACTGATAGCGCGACTCTTTTACTGGCAATGAGAGAAACGGGAGCGGACGTAATCGGTCTCGATTGGCGGATCCCGCTCGATGAGGGTTGGAGTCGCCTCAGTCATCAATCCGCGGTGCAAGGAAATCTCGATCCCGTGCTTCTGTTCGCTGATTGGAAGGAACTGAAGTCGCGAGCAGAACAGATACTTCGTCTAGCCGCTGGTCGGCCAGGTCACATCTTCAATCTCGGGCACGGGATCCTGCCTGAGACGCCGGTCGACAACGTGAAGAACCTGGCACGATTTGTTCAGGAGCATGGACCGGCCACCGCTCAGCCGGAAAGCGGAAGCCGTGCGCAATGAAGCGCGTCGCGATCATCGGCGGAGGAATATCCGGTCTGGCGGCCGCCTTCGAGCTCGAAGAGAAACGGCGCAGCGGACAAGATGTTGATTACGTTCTCTACGAATCCTCTCCACGACTTGGCGGCGTATTACGAACCGAAGTAATTGATGGATGCGTGGTCGAAGCAGGGCCTGATTCCTTTGTCAGCGAGAAGCCATGGGCAGCAGATTTGTGCCGTGCCCTTGGCTTGGGCGATCAGCTCATCGGATCGAATGATGCTGACCGTAAGACCTACATCCTGACTCGCAGACGCCTGGTCGAAATGCCGGATGGACTCATGTTCATGGTCCCGACAAAGATCCTGCCGACTGGGCTCTCACCGCTCTTTTCGTGGAAGACGAAATTGCGGATGGCGCGTGAGCTGTTTCAGCCGCCCCATGCGGTCGAGCATGACGAATCAGTGGCAGAGTTTGTCCGGCGCCACTATGGCCCAGAGATGGTCGACCGCCTTGCCGATCCGTTGCTGTCTGGAGTTTACGGAGGAGAAGCCGACTCCCTCAGCGTTCGCGCTGTGCTCCCGCGATTCGCGGAGATGGAACGAAATCACGGGAGCCTGGGACGGGCGATGCTGGCGGCGCGAAAGAAGGCATCGTCTGGCCCACGCAAACCGGCTGTGCCGCTCTTCACGTCCCTGAAGAATGGGATGGAGCACATGGCGAATAGTGTTGTCACACGTCTGACACCTGCTTCCTTACGAACTAGTTGCCGCGTGGACACCATTCGGCGCGAGGGCCATGGCTGGTTTCTATCCACCGGCGCGACCTCTGAGCAGTTCGACGCGGTAGTCGTGGCTACTCCCGGTCCTGCCGCGGCCAGCTTGCTGCGCACCGTAAGCCCTGAGCTGTCCCATGAATTGGATGCGGTCGGGTATAGCTCATCCATCACGGTTGGGCTTGGCTACGATAGGGGTGTTCGCGAGTCTTTGCCACCTGGATTTGGATTCCTCGTGCCGCGCAGCGAAGGCAAGCGCCTTCTGGCCGCCACTTTTGTTCACAACAAATTTCCGCATCGCGCCCCTGGGGACCGAGCTTTGCTACGGTGCTTTTTTGCCGGAGAAAATGCCAAGCAGGTTTGGGAATTGGGCGACGAACAAGTTGTTGCAATCGTGCGGAACGAGTTGCAACAGATTCTTGGCGTTCGAGATGAGCCTGTTTTTGCGCGAGTCTACCGATGGAAATCCGCAATGGCACAGTATGGAGTTGGTCACCTTGAACGCCTGCAGCGCATCGACCAGTTGACCCGTCCGCTTGCCGGACTGGCCCTGGCGGGAAACGCGTATCGCGGAATCGGAGTACCAGATTGTGTCCGCTCCGGACGCGAAGCGGCGGCAAAGCTCACGTCGGAGTTCCAGCCCCGCGCGTCCTAAGCGGCGGCCGGGCCGGCAAGCGTTACATCGTCGATTCGATGGCTCCCTGTTACAGGCAATCGCACCGAAACGAGAGTCCCATGGGAATTGGACGAAATGTCCAGCGTTCCGCCCAGTTGCCGTAATCTCTCCCGCATTCCGCGGATTCCAACTCCCGGCGTTCCTGCCGAAGCCATCTCCTCTTGCTTCTCGAGGGGAATTCCTTTCCCCTTATCCTGGATTTCGACGAGCACGTGGTCGTGGCGTTGACGTACTTGAATCTTGGCGACGGGACTCTCCGAATGCCGATGAATGTTGGTCAGACACTCTTGGACGATGCGGAAGATGGCGGTTTCCATTTCACTGGACAGCCGCTCCATATCTTCCGGAAGATCCAAGTCGACTTTAATTTTGCTGCGCTTGGCAAATCCGTCTGTATACCAACGAATCGCCGATATGAGGCCCGCCTCGTCAAGTAACGGCGGATGCAGCAGATGAGAAATCGTGCGCACTTCGGTGCTCATCGACCGAACCAGACCTTCACTGTCGGTGAGGGTTGCGGCAATTAAGCTGAGCCGTTCCACGTCGCCGCGAACCAGCGACAAGTTCATGGCAAGAGCGGCCAGTGTCTGGCCTACGCTATCGTGCAATTCTCGTGCAATACGCCTGCGTTCATCATCTTGCAGTTGCATCAGGCGAGCCGACAACTCCCGCAAGTTGCGGTTCACGGCGTCCAGATCTGCCGTCCGTTCTTCGACCTTGGATTCAAGCTCGCTTTGCGCCTTGAGCAAAAGGTCGTTTTGCCGACGCCGGGCCTCTCCGAGTGCTATGACCATTCCCGACGAGAACAGGAAGACGAAGACCTCGATCCATTCATCTCTTGATAGAGGCGTAAACGATTGTGGCAAGAATCTGACGAGCGTCGCTAATAGCGAGAGTGCTGTAGCAACGAGCGCCGGTCCGACTCCGCAAAACCATGCCGAGAAGGAGATAGCCACCAACAGAATTGGGTACGCTCCCGCCGTGACGCCAATGTGGCTGAGAGCCGCGCAGATGACGCATGCCAGCAACGTAGAGACAATCGCCGCCATGTAACGCAGTACCGGGCTACGTGAAAGTCGAGCCGAAAACGAATTGTTGATAGCAGTCCCCATAGTCCCTTGCGCCGGGTCTGGCAAATTATAAAAACTAAGGCGACACTGTGCAGGCACTCGGTCGCGCGACCGAGGCTCGAAAGAGGTTAACTTTGCAACTATGATATCAGGATTGGGAAGGGCTAGAACCCAACAAACTCAGTCACTAGGACACCGCCGCTTCGTCCGGTGCAACGTCATCCGTGCCTTTGCGAGGCAAGTTCGCTGCACGCCGCAAATGAGCCAATACCAGCCGGATCTCGTCATAAGTGCATTCGGGCGGCAGAACATCTTTCAGGCTCCGAAGCCGCTCGATTTTGCTAAGGCCCACACGATTGCAGGCCGCCTCGATGACCGCCTGCTTGTTGCGATCGATCCACGCCGATTGAAACTCTATATCTCCATTTTCAACCAACGCCACGACGGAACTAACTACGGTTCCGAGCTGACGGCCGCGGGCCTGCGCGATCTCTTCAAGAGTTCGGCCTTGTGATAGCAACTGCAGCGTCTCCAAAGCTGGAGCCGACTTCTTTGTAGCCGGAGCGGTCGCTCTGGCCCCCTCGCGGTATTTCTCCAGGGCGGCCAAAATACTTCTTCCGAATATTTCGGCCTTCTTCTCGCCGATTCCTGTGATGCTCAGCAACTCTTTGATGGAAGTCGGTTGGACCCGGCAAACCTCGTTGAGTGAGGTATCGTGAAGGACAACAAAGGCGGGCACACCCTGTTCCTTCGCAGTTGTTCTGCGCCACTCGCGCAGGTATTCGCGAACGTCTGCATCGCCATCAAAACCGGCCTTCGCCGCAAGGGATACGGAGCCTCGCACGACCAGGTTTTTCGCAGCTCTCGATTGCGTCGGCGTTTCTTTCAGCCAGTCCGGCGCCGTTATGCAGACGTCGCACGCATCGCAGGACGACCATTTCGGATTCTCTCCAAAGTGCGTGCAGATCTGCCGATGGCGGCACTCGTTCGCCTCCGCGAATGAGCGGATCGTGCGATAGCGCTGCCAGGCGCGATCGCGTTCGGCGGCATCAAGGATCTGGTTCGCGAAATATCCCAACAATCCGGCGTCCTGCTTGCGCCACAGCAATATGCAATCGGCAGGATTGCCGTCCCGCCCCGCGCGGCCGGCCTCCTGGTAATACTGCTCGACGGATTTGGGTAAGGCCAGATGAATGACCGCACGAACGCTGGCTTTGTTGATCCCCAAACCGAATGCAATCGTCCCGACGAGGACTCGGACCTCGTCTGACATCCAGCGTTCCTGATTCCGCCGCCTTTCATCACTTTGCATTTTGGCGTGATACGGAATTGCCGCAATTCCCTGGTTCTCGAGAAAATCGACGGTTTCTTCCACCTTCGCGACCGTCGGAGAGTAGACGATCACATTGCCGTCGGCACAATTGCGAAGAGACGAAACCAGTAGAGCAGTCTGCTCGGCCGTACTACATTCGCGAACCAGATACCTGAGGTTGGGGCGATGAAAGCTTGCAATGTACTTGTCGGGATTCTGCAGTTGAAGCTGGCCGAGGATGTCGTGTCGCACGTGTCGAGTTGCACTCGCAGTGAACGCCGCGATCGGGCAACCGGGAAAGTGACTGCGAAGCCGGTTCAATTGACGATACTCAGGACGAAATTCGTGACCCCACTCCGAGATGCAGTGTGCCTCGTCGATTGCAAAAAACGAGATGGGCAGTTGCTGCAACCATCCCAGAGTGTCACTGCGCTGCAGCCGCTCTGGCGAAAGATAAAGCAGCCGAAACGCACCGTCCCTTGCCTGACGCAAGACACGCGACTGTTCTTCGCCCGTCAGCGAGCTGTTGAGTAGAGCCGCAGGAATGCCCATCTGAGCCAGCTGCTCAACCTGATCCTGCATGAGCGCGATGAGGGGAGAGATGACAATTGCCGTCTTCTGCGAAATTACCGCCGGCAATTGATAGCATAGCGATTTGCCCCCGCCTGTCGGCATCACGACGCAGGTGTCGTGGCCTGATAGCAGACTCTTGACGATTCGCTCTTGCAACGGACGGAAAGAATTGTATCCCCAGTAGCGGCGCAACGGAGTCAACAGGTCCACTTCCGGGGGCATGAGGTCAGTATAGGTGTGCCTAAGAAACGATCTGTGGAAAAGAGTCTGAGAGATGATGCATCAGCTCCCGAATTGGAAGAAGCCGCGAAAGACTCACTCCGGCGAATGCAGCGCCTCGCGTTTTGCGATCCCGGCTTCAGCAAGCTCTTGTTCCGGAACAAACAGCGCTCTCGGATAGACCATGTGGAACGTGGCCCAGATGAGCGCGATCACAACAAAGCACAGAACACTGCCTTCCGGGCCGACGGAACCGCCGCTCAACCAAGAAGGGCCTTGGAGTGAGGAACTCAGCAAGTGTCCCGGCGAGACCGTTCCGCTATCGGGCACCGAATACAAAAATGATTCGCCCCAATCCCAAGCGGCGTGGAATCCGATCGCGAACCATAGACTGCCAGTGCGGCGTAGCGTCAGGCAGAAGAAGAGTCCGATGAAAGCTGCCGCGAGTAATCCCGGCCACTGCTCTCCTCCGTTGCGCAAATGAATCAGCCCGAAGGCGCCCGACAATACAATGGCTGCCGGCCAGAAACCGATTCCACGGGCCAGAGTGAACAGCGAGTAACCGCGCAACAGGAATTCTTCGAAAAGTCCCACCAGCAAAAAAAACAGCGCCCAATAGCATGCAAACCTCACCAGGCGTGGCCCGTGGAGCACGACATGGCCGAATGAGAAACCATGCAATGCGTAAATCGAAAACATCAAAAGACTGATTCCAGCAAGGCCCCACAAAGCTCCAATCCAAGGGTAATGTTCGAAAATCTTGCTAGGAGGCAACCCGTACAGGCGCCACTTGCGGCCTTCGATTCGAGCCAACACAGCCGCGGGAATCAAAGCAGCTAGAAAATTGCCTAATTCCTCCAGCAACATCGACCACAGTCCGCTGTAGCCTAGGTCCCGATACCAGGCTAAGTACGAGGCAAACCATTGCAACGTGAGGAACGAGAGAGCGTAGAAGGCAAAACCCCACCCGGGGCGCAGGCCGTCAGCTCCAAAAAAAAGAGTGTGGGCATAAGACGGTGAGGACGCCGCGCTGAAGTCAGGTCCGGACAATCGCGGGGACAAGCTTTCCGCCGATTCGTCCTGTTGCTTCGTTCCGAAGTCATTCATCGAAGAACTTTTCGCGCAACCGCCTCCGACATGGTAAAACACTCGGCTCGGGCTTATGCGTCCATATTTCACGCGAGAACGTTTCGGCCGCCCACAATTTCTGTCTGGATTGCTCTTACTGGCTTTTCTGGCCCAAGGCTTGTGGTTAATTCATCGCGAGCTCAGCGGTCCCGAAGGAATGGATGGCCGCGAGGCGATGAGGATCCGTGAAGGTTGGAAGCAGTGGAAGGGCAAAGGCATCGCCGCGGCACCGTTTCTTGAAGCCACGGCGGGCCACGTGGTTCGCGATCCCTTCGGAGAGGCTACCAGCGGTTTCGACAATGAGCATTCCCCCCTGATCTATCTGGTATCCGCCGGACCGCTCTTGATTTGGCCGCGCAACTTCGACTTTGAGTCGGCGAGCTACTGGCGATGGCTTCCCCGCCTGCCATTTCTCGCCTGCGGTCTATTTCTCGGCGCGTCGCTCTGGTATGTTGCGCGCCGGCTATGCGGCAATACCGGGGGATTCGTTGCGCTAATTCTTTACTGCTTTTCGCCCTCATTGATCCAGGCAAGTGCCGTATGGCACGTTGAGCCCGAAATTCTTGCCGCATGGGGCGCATTCGGAACGATCTTTACCGGTATCGCCGTCGCTCACACACTCTATGCTCCAAGAGAAGTCGTGTTGTGGAACTGGCGGAGAATCGTATTGCTCGGAGTTTCACTAGCAATTGCGATCGGATCCCAATTTTCTCTGATTGTGCTGGTTCCGATGGCGCTCGGCTTCTTGCTTTATATGGCGCCCGTACGTCGAGGGGCAGGAACCGTCATCTGGATTGCCGCGTGTGTCGTGGCCTCACTCTTGATCTTCGGGCTCTATTTTCTCGACCGACATGCTTTTGTGCAAAGCATGCGAGAAGCTGTTTTCTGGGGAGCCACATGGCGAGGGTTCACCGTGCCCGGAGTCTACAAGCAGGTGGCACTCGAAATCGGACGCGCGTGTCCTGCATTAGCGATAGCGTTTCCGGTTTGCATCGTCACCTACATCACGTGGCCGCGAACGCGGTATTTCGGCAACACAGCCCCCCTGTTGGTTGCCGTTCTGTTCGTGGTGCTCGGAATGGCTCACCCGCACGTTGCAGGAGAGGGGTTTCTTCTGTCTGCAATCCCGTTCCTGTTTATCTTCGTGTCGGGAGTTTTGGCGGACTTGCTTGAGACCAGCTATCGTCCACTCACCATGGCCTGCGTTGCAGCCCTGCTTATCACATACGTGGGCCGGACCGTGTATGAGCTCGCGAAAGTGGCACAAGGTTAGCCTGACATAGCGCTGGGTTTCAGGCTGGCGTGAGACCGCGGCTTTGCGACAGTCGCTGGACGAGGAAATCGAAATACTCGTTCATGCCGTCTCCGGTCTTCGCTGACAACCGGAAGATCTGCATGCCCGGCCGGACCGACTCAATGCTTTTGCGCGCTGTCTCCCAATCAAACTCCACGGCAGTCGCCAATTCATTTTTTGTGATGACGGCGACATCAGCGCTATTGAAGATGGTCGGATATTTCAGCGGCTTATCTTCACCTTCCGTTACAGACATCAGCACGAGCCGCAGGTTTTCTCCCAGATCGTACGAAGACGGGCAAACCAGATTGCCAACGTTTTCGATAAACAAGAAATCCAGCGCGCCCGTATCCCAATCCTGTAGCGCTTTCTGGACCATGGCCGCTTCCAGGTGGCACAGCGTTCCGGTGGTAATTTGCTTTACAGGAGCGCCGCTTCGCGCGAGTCGATTGGCATCGTTCTCCGTGGCGAGATCACCCACGAGGGCTGCGACCCGGTATTTCGATCGGAGTTCCGATAACGTCTTTTCGAGGAAAGCCGTCTTCCCCGAGCCGGGACTGGAGACCAGGCTCACCACAAACACACCGTTCGCTTGAAACTGTTCCCGCAGAGTACGAGCGATGACATCATTCTGCTTCAGGATGTTTCGTCGAACTTCGACGAGGCGTGGCTCGCTCATTCGGCTATCTCCAATGCGAACACTTCCAATTCTTTGCCTCGCCTCACATCGATGGTCGGGGTGCTGCAATCTGGGCAGACAAAAGACTGAACCGACGGAAGGATTTTCATAGCGTCACAATGTGAGCAAAAGATGGTTACCGGAATATCTTCGATGACCAACTGGGACCCTGCAAGCGGCGTGTCCAGGCAGGCTGCCTCATAAGAGAAGAGCAACGCGTCTTTCACTACGCCGGACAACGCACCCAGGCGAAGGTGAACCGCGCCGACTCGCACCCCTCGCTGCTGGGCCTCTTCCATGGCAGCTTCTACGATCCCCATCGCAATCGACAGTTCGTGCATGACAATGCCGCCGTCCACCGAAACGAGCGGGCGGAGGCGTGCCAACTATGATTTAACGCCTCTCGTATTCAGATTGTCGAGGAAGGGTCTCTTATAGTCTGTGGAAACACACAGCCTTAGTGCTCGAAATGAAGAGTCACTTTCTGGGAGACATACGAATCGCCGCCCGCCTGTGGCATCTCAATTTGCAGCTTGCCGCTTGTCAGCGCTGCACCATCGACGGACGTAACCTGACTCGGATTCCAAACACCCATCTCGTATTTGTGGCCGCCAAGCCCGGAGAGATCGATAGCGAGCTGATTCTTGGTGGCATTCCAAGACTCTGAGATCACCCGCAGTCCGCGGCTGGCGCTGCCGAGAGGAGGCAGTTCATTCGCCATCGCCAGGCCGAAATCTTTCCGGGTGCGAATGACGAGACTGTTGCGCGCATCGCGAAGTTGGAATCGCATCCGAACATGCTGGTCGTTGCGATTAAGCTCGGCTTTGAAGGGAAGAGAATGTCCGTTCAATTCAACGCTAACGATTTCAGTCCGCAAACTGAACGCTGGAGCAAACTCGACCCAGCATTCCCCATTCCCTGCGCGCTCGGCATCGAGCGTCAGTGTGTCGGTCGTTTTTCGGTATTTGAAATTCGCCTGAGCGCCATCCACCTGGAGATTGTGGATGGCAAACGAAGTCCAGTCGGCGGGAACATGCGGCGTGAAGCTGATCTGATGCTTCTCTATTTCGGTTTGAAGTCCAAACATCCCGCGCAGGATTGGACTGACAACCATCGCAGCCGACCAGATCTGGTGGGGCGAACTGGTCGAGAATGACTGGTTGTAATCGCCCGACAGCACTTCGCTGAAGTGCCCCAAAGCACCATCCAGACCCAGCAAAGCGTTCGAGCGCAGGTTGGTATACGCAGGAAAGACTCGGTGATAGCGATACTCACCTACCGACGCCCAGCCGGTGAACAGCGGCCATACCGATCCATAGTGATACCCAGATCCGTCGTACACTTTCGACCGGCGGGAGATGATGCGCATTCCCCAATCTGCCTGATGTTCCTCGGCGGCAAGCGTTGTGATTGTCTGGTCCGCATGATCTGCGTCCGAGAGACCAAACCACATCGGTACAGTCGTTAACACGCTGGCTTCGCTTCCTCGCTGGTTATCTTGCTTAAGGGCGTAGGCAAAGCTCTTTAGCTCTGGCGACCAGTACGCTGCGTCCAAAAGAGGCTTGGCGTGGTCGTACTCCGCGAGAAGCTGCTTGCTAATATCGCCCTTGCCCACGAGGTGCGCGAGATTCGATAACGCGCGCAAAGCCTCGATGCCTAATCCCGCCTGGTAGTACTCGTTTTTGATGGGGAGGAGCGGGCCACCTTCGATCCACCCATGGCCGACGCCCATGTTCTGCGCGAAACCCTGCGAATCATAGGTCGAACGCATGAACTGATATGCGCGCCACAGGTTGTCCCACTTCGTATTTGCGAACGCTATATCCCCGCTCTGAATGGCGTAGTCATTCATCGCAATGATGAAAAGAGGAGTGGCGTCGGCAGAGACGTAAGGGTACGGATAATCTTTAAACCAAGGAACCAGGCTTGCGCTCTGTGAAATCTCGTGCGGAACCTTGCCGTCTTGCCGCTGATATTTGCTCACAAAATCGAGAGCGGTGCGCGTGGTCGCAAAATCACCTTCAGCGTTCAGCGCGAATGATGTCCATAGTGAATCTCTCCCAAAGAACCATGCGAAACCGGGACGCTGACCGACGCCAGACGTGCGATATCCGGCTACCAGCCCGGTTCCGAGATAGGGATTGTTCACTACACCCTGAACCGTGCTGATTCGCGCCCAATCGTAGGCTTGTTGCAGTGTGGCATCTGGAAGGTCAAGGCTGACAGTTTTTTCTAAATAGCTGCGGTAATAGTCAGCCGACTGACGGAGTCGGTCTGTCGCCGAATTCAGCAATTCGTGGTAATGCTTCGTCGCATCGTCCAGTCCGTTCACGGACGCGGCAATCACCAACTGCTTTGTGTCCTTCCCTTTCGCGGTCACGCCAAGACGGACTGAGCTTTCATCGGAGGACGAATAGTTGGTTTGGTAGGACAGATGTGCGTCGTTCGCACTGGGCGAGCCGATGAGAGCGGCGAACTTTCTAGCCTCCTCCCCGAAAACGAACGCGTGCTCTTTCTCATCCCAGTTGATGTAGGTGCCGCCGAGCGCAGCGGGCCATTCGAGCTGAAAGTCACCGACAAAGCCAACTTCGATATCGAGCGGTTGCTCCGTCTCGGTCTCAAAGAGGATGATCGCTCCCGGCTCATTGACGGGGACACAAAGCGTTTCACGCACTCTGAAAGAATCTCCCGCGTACAAGATCGAGGCAGACTCTGGCCGCACGGTTAGAGTACGCGCGAGGCTTTCGGCGGGAAGAGCGCGATCGCCGATATGGAATGTCAGGTGAAACTCACGGAACAACTTTAAGGGGTAGACCCAGGCTTCGAACCGTCCTGTTTCGTTGCCAAACAGTCCAGCTCGTGTTCCGACCACGGGCAGAAACTCCCAACTGCGAACCGTGCGACTCAATTCGAGTGGTTGCTCCGGCTGCTGTGCGCGAGATGAGATACAGCAAGCGATGCAGACAGCAATCAGGAAAACTCGACCGAAAACGCGAGATCGAGGATTCGAAAGGCGAGCAACAAACGAGTCAGCATTCATCGTGATTTTCTCTTGGATCGGGGATCGTACCCGTGCCGAAACTTGCAAAGTCGCGGTTCGCTGAATATAAGAGGTAAGGGGCGAATTCTAGCACGAGCCGATCGGGCCAGGCAGCAAACTCTTGTCTTCTTCACGCCGCGTTTTACTTCAATCGCTATGCCGGATTGCGCTCGTACTTCCGTTCGAGAGTATCCTCGCATGGTCTCGCCCAGCGCGATTTCAGACGGCGACAGCGCAGAAACCGGAACCCGCGAAAGAAGTTGCGCCGGCGAGCAACGATCTTGGAATCACCTTCGTCGACGTGGGGCGAGAATCCGGCCTGAATGCCAAGACGATCTTCGGCGGCGAACACAAAAACAAATATTTGCTTGAGACAACCGGTTGTGGAGTTGCGTTCTACGACTACGACAACGATGGCTGGCTCGACATTTTTCTCGTGAATGGTACCCGTCTTGAAGGCTTCCCCGCCGGAAGTGAACCTACTTCGCATCTGTTTCACAATAACCGCGACGGCACTTTTACGGATGTAACTCTGAAAGCCGGCTTGGCTCACTCCGGATGGGGCCAGGCATGCTGTATCGGCGACTACGACAACGACGGATGGGATGACCTCTATGTCACCTATTTCGGTAAAAATGTCCTGTACCACAACAACGGCGACGGAACGTTCAGCGATGTCAGTCAGAAAGCGGGCGTTGCCGGAAACGGAAAGCGCTGGAATACAGGCTGCGCATTTGTGGACTACGATCGCGACGGGCGGCTCGATCTTTTCGTAGCAAACTACATCGACATGGATCTGGCAACCGCCCCCGTGCCTGAATCCGGCCCGTGCCTGTACAAAAGCGTCATGGTTGCTTGTGGTCCGCCTGGACTGCAAGGCGGAAAGAACATCCTCTATCACAACAACGGGGACGGCACCTTCACCGACGTCTCGGAACCGTCGGGAATTCTTGGCGCAAACGGAACGTACGGCCTCGGCGTTCTCACTGCGGATTTTGACAATGACGGTTGGCCGGATATTTACGTTGCCGATGACTCTACGGCGAGCGCACTCTATCAGAACAAGAAGAACGGAAAGTTTCAGGACATCGCGATTGAGGCTGGCTGTGCATTGAGTCCGGACGGCAAGCCGCAGGCCGGGATGGGCGTCTCCGCAGCAGATTACGATATGGATGGCAATCTCGATATTGTCAAAACAAATTTCGCCGGCGACACGCCCTCTCTCTATCGAAACCAAGGCGGTGCCAATTTCGAGGACACAACGTTCACCGCTGGGCTTGGGGCGCACACCCAGTTTCTGGGCTGGGGCTGCGGATTCTTCGACATGGATAACGACGGGTGGCCGGACATCCTGATCTGTAATGGCCATGTGTATCCCGAAGTCGAGCAGCTAAAAACCGAGGCTGGATACGCGCAGCGTAAGCTTCTGTACCAGAATCTTCGGAACGGTCACTTTGCCGATATTTCGTTCCAGGCCGGCCCCGGCATATCGGATCCGCGAGCGTGCCGGGGAGCCGCTTTCGGCGATTTCGATAACGACGGCGACATCGACATAGTGGTGAATACGGTCAATGATTATCCGCAACTTCTGCGCTGCGACTCGAAGCTCAATAACAATTGGATCAAGGTTCGCACCATCGGCACGAAGTCGAATCGAAGCGGTATCGGCGCTCGCATTGTCTGTGTCACACGAAATCCTGGGGAAACCAAGCCGCACCAGCAAATCGACGAAGTACGAAGCGGCGGCGGCTACTTCTCGCAGAACGATCTGCGAGTGCATTTTGGCGTGGGTAAGGCAGAGAAGATCGACATACTCGAAGTACGATGGCCGAGCGGGCAAGTCGATATGGTGAAAGACGTCAAAGTGAACCAACTGGTTTACGTGAAGGAAGGCGAGGGCGTTTCTCGCACGATGCAGTTTCCGAAGAAGAATTCCAAATAGGACTGGCTTTACTTTTTCGAACCTGCCTCAACGGCGGTCCCTTTTCCTTCGGTCAGCGTTACAACTTCATCAACGCGAGGGCTCGAGAAGAGCTCGGCATTCCCGTTCGGCCACCGGACTTCGATTGATTCGATCTTGTCTACCTTGCCCAGACCGAAGTGAACCCGCATGTCGCTGTTCGAGATGTAGCTCGACCCGCTGCGGACTTCATCCACAAAAACTCGGGTGCT
Source organism: uncultured Acidobacteriota bacterium (assembly GCA_963801895.1). Classification (GTDB taxonomy): domain Bacteria; phylum Acidobacteriota; class Terriglobia; order Terriglobales; family Acidobacteriaceae; genus Sulfotelmatobacter. The sequence continues at coordinate 1,891,944 of CAWDGM010000001.1, forward strand.
CGTCTTAACTCGTATTCTCGCTCCGATGCCATCCCGATTCGACTTCGTGCCGACTGTGCGAATCGCGATCCAATGATTCTCGTTGCGAATTTGATTCACCAATAGGCTGGGCATCGCATTCATGTTGCTGATCACCGCGGAGATCCTGCCATCGTTCCAGAAATCACCTACAGCCAGTCCGCGCGATGAAGCGGGGGTTGTAATCGAACCGCCTGCCGTGGCCGAGATGTCGCTGAACGTCCCGTTACCGTTGTTGTGAAAGAGAATCCTCGGCTCCTTGTAATTGCTGCCTAGATGCTGACTGTCGACCTCAGGATAGACGTGCCCGTTCACAAGCAGTAGATCAGGCCATCCATCGTTGTCGATGTCGAGAAACATCGTTCCCCAGCCAAGATACTGCGTGTAGAGACCGAGACCCGCGGCGGTCGTGGTATCGGTGAACGAACCGTCCGCATTATTCTTGTAGAGGGTCGATGTGTCGTCGGAGAAGTTCGTCTTGAAGATATCGAGATGGCCATCGCCGTTGAAATCGGCAATTGTTGAACCCATGCCCGCCTGTTCGCGTCCATCTTCGTTGAAGGCGGCTCCCGACGTTACCGCCACGTCGGTGAACGTCCCATCATGATTATTCCGATACAGAATGCTCGGAGTGCTGTCACACGCAATGTAAATATCCGTCCAGCCATCTTCGTCAAAATCGACGGTCGAGACACTGAACCCATAGTGGCCGTCGGTGCGGTCGATATGCGCTTTCGTAGTCACGTCCTCGAAAGTTCCGTCTCCGCGGCTGTGGAACAGAATGTTCTTCGAGCCGGATAGGCCCCGAGGTCCGCACATCACCGGAACACCCTTCCACATGCACGTTGGGCGCTCTCCCGGAGCCGGTGCAGTTGAAAGGTCAAAATCTACATAGTTGGCGACTACTAGATCGAGGTGCCCGTCGCGGTCGTAATCTACAAATGCACAACCGGTCCCCCAAGCCTTACCGGATCCTGCGACGCCGGCTTTCTCCGCAACCTCTGTGAACACCCCGCGATTGTTGTGGTAAAGCCGGTTCTTGCCATAGTAGGTGACGTAGATATCTTCCCATCCGTCATTGTCGTAGTCGCCGACGCACACGCCTTGGCCCCAGCCGGTTCCGGACAGCCCGGCTTTAACGGTCACGTCGGTGAACGTTCCGTCGTGATTGTTGCGATACAGACGATTCGTCGGACCTCGACCAGCCGGAAATCCTTCGAGCCGCGTTCCGTTCACCAGGAAAATATCGAGCCAGCCATCGTTGTCGTAATCGAGTAGCGCGACTCCATTGCCGGTGGTCTCAATGATGTATTTCTTGGTATCGACGCCACCAAAGATATTCTGCGTCGTGAGTCCGGTCTTCTCTGCGATGTCAACAAAGGTTGCGATCGGAGCGGCTGCTGCGGCTTTCGCTTGTTGTCCAAATAGCAATGGATGGCCGGGAACAAACTGGCTGGAGAGCAACATCCACAGTAAGAAAGAAATCTGGATTCGCATGAGCCCCATTTGATGGTAGGAGCGCCCTTTGACACCGGTCAAGCAGAGGTCGTTTAACGCTTCACGGTCGATTCGGCAACACCAACATTCGTGTCACCACCGCCGTAGTAGAAAAGAAAGCGGTCGGTCCGTCGCACCATGCCTTCCACAAAAACCACGTTCGGCACCTGGCCCACCTTTTCCCAGTCCTTTTCAGGGATGAAAATAGGCTCCTCGCTCCTCCAGATCAACTTACGCGGGTCTTTGCGATCGAAAACCGCTACGCCTGTGCGATACACCAGCTTGTCATCCGCGCCGTTGTAAACGAGAACGATGCCGTCGTCTGTGACGATAGGAGAGGGCCCTGGCTCTGCAACGCGCGAATCAAACTTCCCTGGCCTGACAGGAAGCGCCGGAGTCTGCGTCGCCTCGTTCCAGTGAAGAAGATCGGATGAGTACGCCAGCCCAGCCTGATCCTTGTTATCCGGGCTCGTGCCCAGAAAATACATCCAATACTTCCCGTCGATCTTTTCAGGAACGATCGCGCCCGACTTGGTCCACTTCACATTCCAGTTGCCTTTGTTCGCGGGAATAATCACACCTTTCCGGTCCCAGTGAATCAGGTCTTTCGAAGTCGCGAGGCAGAGCTGCGCGTCTTTCTTGTTGTATCCCGTATAGGTCAAATAGTACGTGCCATCAAATTCGGCGAGCCTCGGGTCTTCGACACCGCCATCTTTTTCGTAATCTGCCTCGGGACTAAGCACGGGCTCTGCGCGTCTCGTGAAATGAATTTCGTCCCTGCTCACGGCATAGCCGAGACGGGATGTGCCTTGTTTGTCCTGGGCACGGTAAAGCATAACGATCTCGTTGCCATGCACGACTACGGCGGGATTGAAGGTGCCGGCAGCCTCCCACGTCGCGCCTTGAGGGGAAATGATCGGAGACTCGGAAAGCCTTCGCCAACTTCCGAATGGAAGGCGATGAGATTCCTGCGCGCCAATGTTCAGCGCCAGAACCGCTACCAACAACACAAGCCCATGAGCTAAACGAGAAGTACGCATGTTGATCCAAAATACAGAGTAATTGTCCCAACAAAAAACGGCAGGGCCGACCCCCTGCCGTTTGGAAATCTCAATGCCGAACTATTTCTTGTTGACTGCTTTTTTCAGTTCGGCTCCAGGGGTAAATTTCGCGACCTTGCGGGCGGCAATTTTAATCGTAGCGCCAGTCTGTGGATTGCGGCCGTTTCGCGCCTTTCTCGCTGAAACAGAGAAGGTACCGAAGCCTATCAGAGCTACGCGATCTCCTTTGCGGAGGGCAGAGGTAATGCTGTCGACTGCGGTATCAATAGCGGTCGTGGCCTGCGCTTTGCTCATTTCACATGCGCCTGCGATCTTGTCAACCAGATCGGCCTTGTTCATAGTCTCTCCTAGCAGGTCTCTTTCGTTCCCAGCCTAAACCGGGAGGAATAGTGGCTATAGCTGAGTTGGGAAACCTGACCGCTCGTATTGTGCTCCCTCCTTCCAGAATGTCAACTGTGAAAATCCGCGCCAGAAGCCCGTTTCGCAACCCCCTGGACCGTAATTCGGCGTCTGGAGCCAGTTTCGGCGACGATGTGATTGGTTTTCCTCCGCCTTCCACAAGACAACCCCAACGTTCACAGAATGTACACAGGGAGCAGGGGATTGCGACTTGCAAAAAACCGGGTTCGGGGTGCAAAGTCGAAAGAGGACTTTCGAGCAATAAGGAATCGTTCAGGTGATCAAGGCTTCGATAGAAATTTGTCCTCTATGCAATGGGTCTGGCTGGAAAACGGCCTCCGCCGCGTCAAACGGCAGCTCTAGCGCCAACGACCGTCGCGTCACGCGCTGTGACTGTCTACTGCGGGCGCGAGCCCAGACTTTGCTCGAAGCTGCCCGCGTCCCCCGGCGTTACGAACACTGCGAGCTCACGAATTACGACACGGATTTTCCGGGAGCGCATCCCTCTCTGGCCGACGCTCATTTCGTCGCATCGAACTTCGCCAAGAGATGCGATCCGCGGGGAGATAAAGGCCTGTTGATTATCGGCAAGATCGGGACTGGCAAAACTCATCTTGCCGTCGGGATCGTAAAGGAGCTAATTCAGAATCGCGGGATCCCATGCCTGTTTTATGACTATCGAGAGCTGCTAAAGCAGATCCAGAACTCATACAACTCGACCGTCCAAACTACAGAACTGGATGTTCTTCGTCCCGTGTTTGAGACAGACGTCCTCGTTCTCGACGAGCTGGGAGCAGTTAAGCCGACCGAATGGGTATGGGATACGGTCAGCCTGATCCTCAATACGCGCTACAACGACAACCGCACAACCATCATTACGACAAACTTCGAAGATCAACCGGCGGCGGGAGTCTCCGGACCTGTTTCGCAAATAAGATCGGCGACACGCAACGAGACTCTGGGAGATCGCATTGGCGAGCGCATGCGCTCCCGTCTCCATGAGATGTGCCGGATCATCACCCTTGATGGCACCGACTTCAGGCAGAAGTTTAGAAGTGCAAATTTCCGCTAACGCCAACGGCCTCGGCAAGCACAGCTCGCGTGCTTGAAGTCTCTTCGGTACCTCATTCTGGCGATCGTTCCCATAGAATAAGCTGGTGCTGACGGAGCATCTGAAATTCGCCCCCGAGAGCGATTCGGAAATTTTCTCCTGCGCACCGTCCAGCCCCGCTGTATTCCTGCTGCGCAGTGGCGACCCGCAGGCTGAACCTTACGTCAGCAAGACAGCGGATCTTCGCCGCCGTCTGCAGCGGCTTCTCGGACCAGTCACCGAGCGCACGAAAAAGTTGAACTTGCGCGATCGCGTTCGGTCGATAGAATTCACCCCTACCGGCTCCGACTTCGAATCCGGATTTCTTCTCTATCGAGTTCTTCGAGAATCTTTTCCAGAGACCTATCAGCACCGCTTGCGTTTCCGCTTCGCGCCCTTCGTGAAGCTGCATCTTGAAAACGAATATCCGCGCGCTTCTGTCACCACGCGGTTAGGCAGGTTGAATGGCCGCGCCCTCTACTACGGTCCGTTCGTTTCCCGGATCGCAGCTGAAAAGTTCATGAACCACTCTCTTGATTTCTTCAAGATGCGGCGATGCATCGACGACCTGCACCCCGACCCGGCATTTCCGGGCTGCATCTACTCCGAGATGAAAATGTGCCTCGCTCCCTGTTTCAAAGGGTGCACGGACAGCGACTATGCGGACGAGGTGAAGCGCGTCCAGTCATATTTCGATTCGAGCGGGGAGTCGTTGCGGCGCGAGCTTTCGCACCAGCGTGAAGCGGCCTCGGACTCGCTGGCATTCGAAGACGCGGCACAAATTCACGCGCGCGTTGAGAAGCTCAAACCCTTGGTTTCGCAACTTCCGGAGATCGTTCACCGCCTGGATCAACTCTCGGGACTGATGTTGCAGCCCAGTCACATCGAGGGCTCGATTTCATTTTTTCAGGTCGCAGGCGGGCAGATCTCAGGGCCACTCCAGTTCAGCATCCAAGCCTCGGAACACGCGAAGTCGCAGTCGATGGAAGCTCGAATTCAGCAGGCTCTTGCAGCACTCCCCCAGGCGGAAAAGATGTCGGCGATGCAAACCATGGAGCATATTGCGCTCTTCAAGCGCTGGTACTATCGCGGAACCCGTATCGGAGAGGTCTTTTTTAGTGACGCGAAGGGAGAGCTGCCAATGCGGCGAATCGTCCGCGGCGTGTCACGCGTGTATCACGGAGAGAAACCAGACACGGGGCTCCCCACCCCGCTTGTTCCTATTCCCGGCGCCCCTTAGGAACCGGAAGCACAGCGATAGCGCCGATTCGACATTTGAGAGGTCCGGTCACTCTTGCATTGACGACAGCTACGCATTCACCCTAAGATGGCTCGGCGTCGCAGTTGCGGCCGACCACCCTCGATTCCTTCTTAATCAATGATCGGTCAAACCGTCTCCCACTACCGGATTATTGAGTTGCTCGGTGGAGGCGGAATGGGTGTCGTCTACAAGGCCGAAGATACTTTCCTGGGACGTTTCGTCGCTCTTAAATTCCTTCCAGACGACGCATCCGGCGATCCACAAGCTCTTGAACGATTTCGGCGGGAAGCGCGGTCTGCCTCGGCTCTCAACCATCCTGGCATTTGCACCGTTCATGAGATCGGCGAACACGAAGGCCATGCCTTCATCGTGATGGAATGCCTGACCGGACAGACATTGAAACACCTGATCGATGGCAAGCCGATGGAACTCGATCGGCTGCTGACCGTATCTATTGAGGTTGCCGACGCGTTGGAAGCGGCCCATGCGAAGGGGATCGTCCACCGCGATATTAAGCCGGCGAATATCTTCATCACGGACCGGGGACACGCCAAGATTCTCGATTTCGGGCTGGCCAAAGTAGCCCGCGCCGCTCGCCCCACCAGCGGGGATTCCCAAACAATTGCCGACTCCGCGAATCTCGATCTTACGAATCCCGGAACGGCAGTCGGCACCGTGGCCTATATGTCTCCCGAACAGCTTCGAGGAAAGGAACTCGACGGTCGCACCGACCTGTTCTCATTCGGCGTTGTCCTGTATGAGATGGCTACCGGAGTGTTGCCATTTCGTGGAGAGACTTCTGCCGTCGTTACCGATTCGATCCTCAATCGCACGCCAACGAGTGCGGTAAAGCTGAACGCTCGTCTGCCCATCAAGCTCGAAGAGACGATCAACAAAGCTCTCGAAAAGGATCCTGATCTGCGCTGCCAGAGCGCCGCAGAGATGCGGGCGGACCTCAAGCGCATCAGGCGCTCCATCGACTCTGAGCGAATTCCCGTAGTGCCGCAGGGAGAGTCTGCCTCATCGTCCGGAAGACAGCTCGTCTCAACCGTGTCAGAATCGCGTCCGCGACGGAAGCTCGGCGCTTTGATTTTCGTTGCCGGCCTTGTTCTCGCTGCCGCGGCTGGACTGTTTGCCGGCAAAGAATACTTCTCCTCCGTGCCGCCGGAGCCTCCGCTCTATCGTCAGCTCACTTTTCGCCGCGGCAGCATCCGCTCTGCCCGCTTCGCCCCGGATGGCCAGACCATCCTGTACAGCGCCGCATGGCAGGGTAATCCTGTCGACGTCTTCACAGCGCGGCCCGAAGCTCCTGAATCGCGATCGATGGGTCTAAGCCGCACGCAGTTGATGTCGGTCTCCTCGACTGGCGAGATGGCCGTCCTGCTCGATAGCCGCGCGATCGGCACATGGGTGACAATGGGCACCCTCGCTCGCGCCCCTCTTGCGGGCGGAGCGCCACGAGAAGTTCTCGAGAATGTGCAATGGGCCGATTGGTCGCCCGATGGATCGAATTTTCTGGTTGTTCGCGATTTTGGCGGTATGAACCGGCTGGAATATCCGATTGGCAAACCCGTCTACCAGACCGGTGGCTGGATCGGTCATCCACGCATCTCCCCAAAGGGCGACCTCATCGCCTTTGCAGACCATCCGTTGCAAGGCGATGACAGTGGTGCCTTGGCGATCGTGGATCTAGCCGGGCACGTGAAGATTCTCGCCAAAGAAATGTTCACCATCCAGGGAGTGGCCTGGTCTCCCGATGGCAAGGAAATCTGGTTTACCTCCAGTAAGTCAGGCACGGATCGCACCCTTTATGCGATCACTTTAGGGGGAAAGTTGAGAACCATCGCGCGCCTGCCGGGTGCGTTGATGCTTCTGGATGTTGCCAAGGACGGCAAAGTATTGCTGGTGCGAGCCAGCTGGAGGCGCGAGCTGATGGGGTTCGGAACGGACGGGAAACAGCGTGAGCTTTCCTGGCTCGACTACACCTATCCCGGTGAATTGTCCCCCGACGGAAAGACTTTGTTGTTCGATGAAGAAGGCGGTGGCGGGTCGCTCGCTTACTCCAAATCGGGTGGATACACGTACGGCGTCTACATTCGCAAGACCGACGGCTCTCCGGCAGTTCTGCTCGGAGAGGGAAACGCACTCGCTCTGTCGCCGGACGGTAAATGGGCGATCACCGAAACGCAAGTCTCGCCCGCACAGTTGAGGCTGCTGCCCACCGGCGCTGGACAGTCCAAAGATCTCACTCACGACTCCATCAATCACAACTGGGCTCACTGGTTTCCTGACGGCAAGCACATCCTGTTTTCGGGCAATGAACCAAACAAGGGAGAACAGCTTTACGTCACCGAAGTGGACTCCGGCAAGAGCCGGGCCGTAACACCTGAAGGCGTTAACGGAAACACGTTCGCGATTTCTCCTGACTCGAAGTCTGTGGCAGCCATCGGCCCCGATCAGCGCGGTTACTTGTATCCGATTGACGGAGGGGATCCTCGTCCGATCCCCGGGCTGAATCCGGGCGAGCAGCCGATCACGTGGGCATCGGATGGGACGTCAATTTACGTTTACCAGCCGGGCGAACTTCCGGCTCGCGTTTTTCAAATCAATGTCCAGACAGGGCAGCGGAGCTTCTGGAAAGAACTCATGCCAACAGATCCCGCTGGAGTCGAAAACATCGGACCCATCCTGATGACCGCTGACGCGAAAACTTGTGTCTTCGGATACCACAGAATGCTGGCTGATCTTTATCTCGTGGAAGGTCTGAAGTAGCAGCGAGACCAGCGATTCTTGCGCCGGCGCCACCTAGTTGGCAGAACCAACGGAGACTCGATACATAACGCTCGCGTGAGGGCGTAGCCGGACGTTAACGCCTCCAATCTCTCCGACCGATTCGTGCTTCCATAAATCACGCACCGCTGATACCGAGCCTGAAACCCCAATCTCAGTCCAAGCCAACCGCACGTCTTCATCGGCCTCGCTCAAATTGAAAACAGCAACATAGCGTTCTTGTGGCCGCGAGCCTTCCGCCTCCCACACACGGACGTTTCCCTTCTGTAGCACTTGATGTCCCTTATGGCTGTTCTGATCCACGTCGAGAACTTCCTTGTTAGTGATTAGGGCTGTGGTTGCCGCATCGTTGCTCGGTAGATCGCCGCCGAAGATCAGAGGCGAGCGGAAGATGCTCCACAACGTCATCACGGTCTGCTGTTCATCTGGAGTGAACTTGGAGGGTGAGCCTCCGCCTTCTTTGTCCGTAACGCGAAGTTTGCCGAGCGGCAGCATGTCGGCGTCAGGCCAGGTTTCGTTTTTCCCCACCAGCGAGGCCCAATCGCGAGTGAAATCGAATTGCTGCCTTAGCAATTTCCAGTCGTCCCAGAAGTCATCCGAAATTCGCCACATCTGCGCGTACCTCTCGAAGAACTCCGCCTCAGAAAGCGGCGCAGGTCCGGGCGAGATACTCAACACCATCGGACGCCTTGTCTTGCGCATGGCGTGGCTCAGCGCTTTCATCTCCGCCGGCTGATACAGGTGGCTGCCCATGTCGTCGGCTTTAATGAAATCTACGCCCCATGACGCATACAGTTCGGCGATCGAATCGTAGTAAGCCTGTGCCCCGTGCTTGGTTGTGTCGACGCCCCACATGTCAGGATTCCAGCGACAAGCGTTTTCCTTGTCGGCCACATCGGCAGCGTGATACGGCGTTCCTTTGATCGGCAGGTTCTTTTCGACGGCCTGCCGCGGGATCCCACGCATGATGTGAATGCCGAACTTCAATCCCTTCGCGTGAATGTAGTCGGCGAGCGCTTTGAAGCCTGCGCCGTTCGCTGCACTGGGGAAGCGGTTCACTGCGGGTATTAAGCGACCATAAGCATCGATCGTCAGCGGGGCTCCGGGCTTGTAATCGTGTCCCTGCGCATTCGGCTCGTACCATTGGATATCCACGACGATGTATTTCCAGCCGAACTCTGCGAGGTGTGTCGCCATCCAGTCGGCATTCGCCTTGACTTGTTCTTCGCGGACCGTAGTGCCGTATGAATCCCAACTGTTCCAGCCCATGGGAGGAGTTGCAGCCAGGGCAGTTTGGGCACTTGCACAGACAGGTGTGCAGAAGAACATGAGGGACAGAATTTGCCAGCGCTTCATTTGCGCATTGTAAGCGGAGCGGTCGCAACCTTTGCCGGGAAAAACTATGGGCGGCCACGAGGGCCGCCCAATGATTCTGCTCGCAGAAGCAAAAGAGCTAGATGTCGAGGTTCTTCACGTCCAGTGCATTCTCTTCGATGAACTTGCGTCGCGCTTCCACGTCTTCGCCCATCAGCGTGGTGAAGATTGTCTCGCACTCGGCAATATCTTCCAGCTTCACCGATAGCAATGTACGACGTTCCGGATCCATCGTCGTCTCCCACAACTGGGGTGCGGTCATCTCACCCAGCCCTTTATAGCGTTGGATGGTGAATTCCTTCCGACCCTCGTTAATGACATAGTCGCGGAGGTCGCGGACATTCGTCTTCTCAACGATCTCCACTTCCTTCGCGCGTTTCACAGGCTTGGTTGCCTTCTTATCTGCCTTTTCAGTCTCGGCGGATTCGCCTTCGGCATCCGTGCCGTCGCCATTCGCACTCGCCGGTGGAGCCTTCGCAAGCGTCTCAACTACAAACGGCGGCTCCATGTAGGGCTCGATTTGCTTGAACTTCGCAATCAGTTGGCGGCACTCGGCACTGGAAGCCAGTTCCCAGTTGATGACGTGCTCCGCGCCATGCTTGTTCACGAAACCAACTTCCCAAAGATTATGTTCTTCGTCGAACTTTGACTCGACGCTCTTGAAGCCTTCGTCTTTCTGAAGCTTCTTGAGTTCTTTCTCGAGCCGCTCAATCTTCTTCGGTGGAGCCTTCTTCTCTCCCTCGAAGTCAGCGCGTTTTGCCAAATCAAATTTCGGGACCAGCTCTGTGACGCGCTCGTTGCGAACGCGCTTGTCGAGTTTTTCGAAGAAGCCGAGATACTCGTCGAGGACGGTCATGAACCGCGCCAGATCCTTGCCTTCAAGCTTGGCTGCACCTTCACCATATCTCACCGACAGCCCATCAGCAGCGCGCTTTACCATCACCTTTACAAACTCGCGCTCATCCTTGATGTACTGCTGTGACTTGCCCTTCTTCAGCGAGAACAGCGGCGGCTGCGCGATGAAGACGTTGCCACGCTTGATTAGATCCTGCATGTGGCGAAAGAAGAACGTCAGCAACAGCGTCCGGATATGGCTGCCGTCGACGTCAGCATCGGTCATCAGGATAATTTTTCCGTACCGCACCTTGGTTGGATCGAAGTCATCCTTCGCGATGCCGGTTCCGAGCGCAGTGATCATCGCCCGAATTTCCTCATGCGCTAGCATCTTGTCGTAGCGCGCCTTCTCTACGTTCAAGATCTTTCCTTTCAGTGGCAGAATCGCCTGGAAACGGCGGTCGCGCCCCTGTTTCGCGGTACCACCTGCCGACTCGCCCTCGACCAGGAATAATTCGCAGCGGTTGGGATCGCGCTCCGAACAATCCGCAAGCTTACCGGGCAGTCCGCCCGAATCGAGTGCACCCTTCCGACGCGTGAGATCGCGAGCTTTGCGGGCTGCTTCTCGGGCACGAGCCGCATCTACCGCCTTATTGATGATCTTCCGTGCAACCGTTGAATTCTGCTCAAAGAAGGCGCCGAGACGCTCATTCACAAATTGCGTCACTGTGCCTGCGATATCGGAATTCAGTTTGCCTTTGGTCTGTCCTTCAAACTGCGGCTGCGGCAACTTCACGCTGACAACGGCCACGAGACCTTCACGAACGTCGTCACCCGTCAGATTTTCCTTCACGTCCTTGAACAGCCCCATCTGCTGCCCAGCGTAGTTGATCGTCCTGGTCAACGCCGTGCGGAAGCCGGAGAGGTGCGTGCCGCCGTCGACCGTGTTGATGTTGTTGGCAAAGCTGAAAACTGACTCGGAGTACGCATCGTTGTACTGAAGCCCAATCTCCATGTGGACGCCGTTGCGGTCGTCCTCCATGTAGATCGGCTTGTCGTGGAGAACCTGCTTGCCACGATTTAGATGCTTAATGAACTCTGCGATTCCGCCGTTGTACTTGAACTCTGCATGCTTCGGCTCTCCCGTCTTGGCATCGGTCGCCCGGTCATCTGTCAGGGTGATCAGCAGTCCCTTGTTCAGGAACGCCAGTTCGCGAAGGCGCTGCGCGAGAGTGTCGTAGTTGTATTCAGTCGCTGTGAAAATGCTGCGATCCGGCAAGAAGTGAACTTTCGTTCCTGTTTTCACCTTCGCGACACCGGTCTTGTGCAGCTTGTTGGTGGGCTCGCCTTTTGAATACGTCTGCTGCCACGTGGTTCCATCGCGCCAGATCTCGAGTTCGAGATCCTCGCTGAGAGCGTTGACGCAAGATACGCCCACGCCGTGCAATCCACCGGATACTTTGTAGGTCGAGGAATCGAACTTTCCTCCGGCGTGCAGCGTGGTCATGACAACTTGCGCGGCGGAAATCTTCTCGCCGTCGATTTCCATGTCGTCTACAGGAATGCCGCGGCCGTCATCGATCACGGTGATCGAGTTGTCGTCGTGAATCCTGACGTCGATCTTGCTCGCAAAGCCAGCCAGCGCTTCATCAACGGAATTGTCGACGACTTCGTAGACGAGGTGGTGCAAGCCCAAGTCGCCGGTTGATCCGATGTACATCGCGGGACGCTTGCGCACAGCTTCCATCCCGCCGAGAACTTTAATCGAATCGGCGTTGTAGTCGCTGTTGCCGTTTGTTCCGTTGATCGGCGTTACTTTTCCGTTTTTTGCTTTAGTGTCAGCGATGGGAGTATTGATCTCTTTGGTGGCCATTCCGCTCCGCGAAAATGTCCTGACTTATTCTGATTCGATCCTGCAATAAACCTGGAACTTGGCTGGAATTGCAGGGCTTGATCCTGGCTTCTTGAAGCTCCATCAAATCTACTTCAAGTTATTGAAATTGCAAATACTTAGGATCAACTGCAACTGTAAAGATTATATCATAAATTCGCGCGTTTGGAGTCTGCCGATACGCGTCGAATCGACTGAGTAACGCCACCCATTTGAGCAGGAATGGGCTGCATTTCCAGAAAAAAAGGCGGCCAAAGTGGCCGCCTTTTCGTATCTTAAAGTTCCGGATTTAAGCCGTGGCTGGTCTTTCGCCACCCTTGGCCCGTCCCGGCTGCAAATCAGGCTTAATCACGTGCTGTACGCCATCGTCAGGCTTGCTTGGCGGGGGCTGAATCGGGGGGAGTTCCTTGCCCTCGACCAACAGCTTGATTTCGTTGGCATCAAGCACTTCCCGCTCGATCAAAGCCCGGGCTATCCGTTCCAGCATATCCCGATTATCCGAGATAATCTGGCGGGCCGTTGTGTAGCCATTGCCGACCAACTTACGCACTTCCTGGTCGATTTTGATCGCCGTATCCTCGCTGTAATCGCGATGCTGGGCAATCTCGCGGCCCAGGAAGATCTGCTCTTCCTTCTTCCCGAATGTGAGTGGGCCCAATTCGCTCATTCCCCATTCGCAGACCATCTTGCGAGCCATATCGGTTGCCCGCTCAATGTCGTTGCCGGCGCCCGTGCTCATCACATTCAAGAACATCTCTTCCGCAATACGGCCACCCATCAGGATGGCTATCTGGGTCTCGAGATAGTTCTTGTAGTAGTTGTGCCGGTCATCGGTTGGGAGCTGCATCGTGACGCCCAAGGCCATCCCGCGTGGAATGATCGTGACCTTGTGCAGTGGATCGGAATACGGCATTTTTGCCGCTACCAGCGCGTGACCTGCTTCGTGGTATGCCGTATTCTTTTTCTCCTCATCGGTCAGGAGCAACGATTTGCGCTCCACACCCATGAGGACCTTATCTTTAGCAAGCTCGAAATCGTAGTGAAGTACAGCCTTGCGATTCTGGCGTGCCGCAGCCAGGGCTGCCTCATTCACCATATTTGCCAAATCCGCGCCCGAGAATCCCGGAGTTCCGCGAGCCAGCACGGAAAGATCAACATCCTCTGCAAGAGGAATCTTTCTCGTATGTACCCGGAGGATTTCTTCACGTCCTCGCACATCCGGACGGCTGACAACGACGCGACGGTCAAAGCGTCCCGGCCTCAGAAGAGCAGGATCAAGCACGTCGGGCCGGTTGGTCGCGGCCATCAGGATCACGCCTTCGTTCGACTCGAAGCCATCCATCTCAACCAGCAACTGGTTCAGAGTCTGTTCGCGCTCGTCGTGTCCACCACCTAAACCGGCGCCGCGGTGACGACCGACGGCATCGATTTCGTCGATGAAGATGATGCAGGGAGCGTTTTTCTTGCCTTGCTCAAACAGATCGCGGACGCGGCTTGCGCCCACACCGACAAACATTTCAACGAAATCGGAGCCAGAGATTGAGAAAAACGGGACATTGGCCTCGCCAGCCACGGCCCTAGCCAAAAGGGTCTTACCAGTGCCTGGAGGGCCGACAAGCAGGACTCCCTTAGGAATTCGGCCGCCTAACTTCTGGAACTTCTGGGCTTCGCGCAGGAATTCGATAATTTCCCGAAGCTCTTCCTTCGCTTCTTCGACTCCCGCCACGTCCTTGAACGTGACTTTCTTTTGCTGCATCGAGAGCAGCCGCGCCCGGCTCTTGCCGAAAGACAACGCCTTGTTGCCGCCGGTCTGCATCTGCCGGATCATGAAGAACCACAGGGCGCCCAACAGGATGAGCGGAGCCCATGTGCCTAACAATTGCAATGGGAGACTGCCGCTGTTGGCGTCGTGAAACGTGACATTGACATTCTTGCTGCGAAGATCTTTGAGAACTTCAGGCGTGAAGTAAGTTCCCGTCAGCGTCGTGTGAAACGCGGAGCCGTCGCGGTATTTGCCGCGAACCTCCATACCGTTGGCCGTGAGTTCGCGGACGTTGTTTTGCTCGACGTCACTCATGAACTGAGTGGCATTTACTTCTTTGTCTTTTTGACCGTCGCGCGCGCTCTTGACTACTTGCCACAACAACAGGGCCGAAACCCCAATGAGTAACCAGAACAAAACGGTCTTTACAGTTGAGTTCACCTAGAGGACTCCTAAAATTCGACGCCGTCTACACTAACTCCCAGGGCGTCTCTAGAGGAATTAGATGCCCCAGTGAGAATTTTGATTGGCAAAATCCTGTCCTTATTCTACCCCGTCTAGGCAGAAAACGCTCTCTCGTAGATTTATGACTTAAGTCACGGGAGTTCTTTGGTTTGACGCCGCCAGAAAAGCCAAATTTCGGTCGGTCTGTTCCGAAGCTCCCAGACCATATCCCACCAGAAAGGTCTCATCCACCAGGAAGCCAAAATAGTCGGGTTGCAAAGGGACTCGACGGGCTGACTGGCGATCGAGCAGCGTCACCAGCTTGACGGACGCTGCGCCCCTGGCGCGGAGATCGCTCATCAGGAATTCGCTGGTGATCCCGGAATGTACAAGTCCTTCTACAAGCAGGATATGCTGTCCTTTGATCTCGGGCTCGTGGCTGAAGAAAATCTCCATGACGTCCCCGGCGGACGCCTGCGGTTTGCTGTACCTCGGCTTGATGAACTGGCAAACTACCGGCACGTCGACGCTTCGAACCAGATCCGCCAGAAACATGAATGCATTTTCCAGGACGGCCAGCATCTGAATGGTCTGGCCCTTGTAGTCGTCGGAAATCTGGCGGCCCAGTTCCTTCACTCTCTTCTGAATTTGCTCGCTGGTGATGACCTGACGAAGGGGTTGGACTCTCGAACCGTTCATTGGATCGGGTGCCTCCGGGCACGCTGTACGGCGGGACGTCCTAATTCATTGGTAAGGCTGCACTTCGATCAAGATCGCTAGACCCGCCGGCTTCGGCTGAAACCTTGAGGGAGTGGCGAAATCACGCATCCAGACGATCTCACCGCCACTTACAACAACCGGCCAGAGCCTGCGATCGGGCTGCGCCAGATGACGCTCTTGCAAAAGCTCTTTGATCTTCTTGGGGGATTTCGTATGAGCCGGCCAGAAACGCTCCCCTGGACGCCAGTTCCGCACCCGTAACGGTCCGGGTAAAGAATCCGCATTCAGAAGGTGCTGAGGATTATACCCCGCCGCTGCGTCCGCCGGCAGACGCCGGACCTCGATCGTTACGCCAAGCTCCGGAACATTGATTCTGCCGGGAACTGAGAGTTCGTACTCATAGTCTTGAGTGGAAGCAGGCTCCCGCAAATCAGTGGTCATAAAGATGAGTTGGCCTGGCTGACGCACGACTTTCCAGCCGAGAGGCAGCGAGACAGCCTTACCGTCGTCCCCCTCAGCTTCCGCAAGGTGAACGGTCTCATCGACGTGCTTGAACTCGAGTGGAATGCCCGCATGCTCTCCAATCGCTTTCACGACTCTGCGCTGTACCGCGAGAGGCTGACTTAAAAACCAGAACCGATCGACGGTGGCGTCGGCCACCAACCACGGAGCGTTTTCGATTTTCGCTTCCAGATCTGAAGACTCACCATACTGAGGTTTAGAAGACACGCGCGATGGGCCGGCACCAAGCGCAATCTGGACCAACCCTCCGCCGTCCGTTGAGGTCTGCGCCCAATCAGGCTCCGACCATTGCACGGCCGTTCCCATCCAACCCGCAATTTCGTTATCCCAGTAGTCTTCCTCGCCGCGAGCGATCTCGGCCAACTCGGACAGATTCTCGGCAATCGACGGATTGAACTCATTCTCGAGCAGCGGCACAAGCAGCTTGCGAACCCGGTTGCGCGTGAACTTGGTATCAAGATTGGTGGCATCTTCGCGCCAGGATTGCTTCACTTTGCCGAGGTACGACTCCAGTTCACGCCGGCGCACTTCGAGCAGCGGCCGGATGATCTCGCCCAACATTTCTCCACCATCATCTTCGACAGCAATTCGAGGATGAATCCCACCCAGCCCTCGCAGTCCCGCCCCGCGAATCAGACGCATGAGAATCGTCTCGGCCTGATCATCCAAACTGTGTCCTGTCGCAATCTTGTCGAGACGAACACCAACAACAGAATCAGCCCCACCAGAAGCCGAGCGAAGCGAGGAAGGTTCGTGGGTGGCAACGTCTTCACCCGAGCGAAGCGAGGAAGGTTCGTGGAAGGGCACGGCTTCAGCCGTGCCATCAGCCTCGCTCATAGAAGAGGGCTTTAGCCCCTGCGGTTCAGACCCCTCACCGAAAAGGTGTCGGAAGAATCCATATCTCAACTCGCGAGCCGCAGTCTCCAAGCTGCGCCTCTCGTCGGCCGCGTGCCGCTTCACATCCCCGCTGTCCGCATGAAATTCCAGGCCGTGTTCGCGAGCCAGATTCGCGACGAATTGCTCGTCCGCATCCGACTCCGCCCCGCGCAGCTTGTGATTGAAATGAACGACAGACAGGACAATCCCTAGCTCGCCTCGCAGCTCCAGCATCAAGCGAAGGAGGGCAACCGAGTCAATTCCTCCGGAAACAGCAACGCCAACCCGGTCCCCGGGCCTTAGCAGTTCCTGCCTCCGAATATGGTCAAGCACGCGTTGCGCGAGCGGATGCACGCCAACATGGTACAACCCGCGGTCTCAAAAAAATGAAAGGGATGAGTCGGCAACGACCCATCCCCAAAAACTTCTCCCCGTAATTCCAGTCAGCGAACTAAAGCCCTGGACTCTTCTCCGCAATGAGCTTTCCGATCTTTTCAACGAACTCGGTCGCCAGCATATCTTCCGTCTTCTCTTTCCCGCGCGTCCGGACGTTTACTTTTCCAACCTCGGCCTCTTTATCTCCCACTACAAGGAGGAACGGAACCTTCTGCATGGCGTGCTCGCGGATCTTGGCATTCATCTTCTCGTTGCGCGCGTCGACCTCCACGCGCACGCCGATTGCCTTAAGTTGTGAACCCACTTTGTTGGCGTACTCAGCATGCCGCTCGCTGATCGGGATCATCGCCACCTGCACCGGAGACAGCCACACGGGAAACGCCCCGGCATAGTGCTCGATGAGCACACCGAAGAATCTCTCGACCGAGCCGTACAACGCCCGGTGCACCATGACCGGCTGCTTGCGCGATCCGTCCTCGGCGACGTACTCGAGTTCGAAGCGCTGAGGCAGATTGAAATCGAACTGTACGGTCGAGAGCTGCCACAGGCGCCCGATCGCATCGACCAGCTTGATATCGATCTTCGGCCCATAGAACGCCGCTTCCCCCGGGATCGTCTTGTACTCAATTCCCAGCCGCTGCAGAACCTTTTCCAATGATTGCGTCGCGTGGTTCCACTGATCTTCACTGCCCACAAAGCTCTTTCGATCGTTCGGATCCCAGGTCGAGAGCTCCGTCTGAAATTTGTCGAAGCCGAAATCGCGGAGCACGTCGCGCGCAAATTCCACGCAGTCAGCAATCTCTCCTTCGATCTGTTCGGGCGTGCAAAAGATGTGAGCATCATCTTGCGTAAAGCCGCGAACTCGAAGCAGGCCATGCATAACGCCCGACCGTTCGTACCGGTAAACCGTGCCAAGTTCTCCCAGGCGGACGGGCAGGTCGCGATACGATCGCAACGAATCTTTGTAGATAAGGATGTGACCCGGGCAATTCATCGGCTTGACGCGGTATTCGGCGTCGTCCAATTCCATGAAGTCAAAGAAATTCTGCGCGTAGTAGCCTTCGTGCCCAGACGTAAAAAAGAGTTGGCGCCGCATGACATGCGGCGTGTACACGAGAGAGTAGCCGCGCTTCACATACTGATCGCGCATCCAGTCTTCCATCTCTTTGCGGATGGTTCCGCCCTTGGGATGCCAGAAGATCAATCCCGGCCCTGCGAGTTCCTGGATGGAAAACAGATCGAGTTGCTTTCCGAGCACGCGATGATCGCGCTTTTTCGCCTCTTCGAGACTGTTTAGATACGCATCCAGATCCTTCTTCGAAAAGAACGACGTTCCGTAAATGCGTTGCAGCTGAGGATTCTTCTCATCCCCCAGCCAATAAGCGCCAGCAATATTGAACAGCTTGAACGCCTTGATCTTTCCTGTCGACGGGATATGCGGACCGCGGCAGAAGTCAGTGAACTTACCAGTGCGATAGATGGAAATTTTTTCGTCAGGCTTGGTGAACTGTTCAATGAAGTGGCACTTCATGAAGTCGCCATCGTTCTTGAACTGCGCGAGCCCCTGGTCGCGCGGCAGAAATTCCCTCGCGTACGGAAGATTCTGCTGCACCAGTTCCTGCATTTTCTTCTCGATCTTTTCCAGGTCGTCGGGGGTAAATGGCGTCGGGCGATAAAAATCGTAGAAAAATCCCGTCTCGGTAGCGGGCCCGTGACCCAACTTGGTTTCTGGAAAGAGTTCGAGCACCGCAGCCGCCAGCAAATGAGCCGACGAATGACGATAAACCTCCAGCGCTTCCGGATCTTTGTCGGTAATGAGCCGAAGATCGGTGTCTTTGTCCAATGGACGAGTCAGGTCGATAAGGTTTCCGTTCGTTTTAGCGGCCAGGGCCGCATCGGCAAGTCGCGGACTTATCGATTTCGCGATGTCCAGCGCGGTCGTACCCTGCGGAACTTCTTTCACACTCCCGTCCGGGAGCTTCACATGAATGCTGTCGGCCATAGTTAAACCTGAAGGATGATTGGAACTTTCAGTCTAAAGAAGCCAGTGAGGAGGGTCAAACAGCGGCCGGGGGTGGTCTGTCCCCGGGCGCTCGAAGCTGCTGGAGGCTGTGAGGCGAGGAAATGAAAGATCGTGTTAGCTCAAGATGCCTTTCCGTGTCCGGCCGTCCTCCATCGTCAAATTCACTACCGACGACAGTCGAACCGTTCGACACAAATTCGGTAAGGATCGTCAATATCAATATGGAAATATCGCTTCTTCAATTCGAAGCCGTCGTCGTGCAGGAGCTTGTCAGATGAATTTAATCGACAGTGCGACATCATCCACTGTTCAGCCCGCGCCGTCCTTTGCGTCGCCGACGTGTTCACTCCGCGTACAAACATTACTTGTTTAGCAGGTAAACTTTCCGGCATCTCAGACTGCATCAGCGAGATAACATTTGGCCCCATTGCCCATCTAGTGCTATTGCTGGACGAAAGCCTCAAGTCATGAAGAGAAGTATTCAGGTAAAACAGAAAAGAGGGACTGTTGCTGATCACCAATTGATCTTCACCGATTTTCTCAGCAGCGCTCCTCGCCAAAACAGCCCATGGCTCAACATAGTGAAGGGCTGCGTAATACTTTCGATTTAAGATCCCAGTCCATCCGATGACGACCGTTACACAGAGTGAAATCGCGAGCGCAAAGCGAAGATTGCGGCGTGTGGGGCTTGCGAGCGCGCACCCGATTCCAATCAACAGCCAACCTGAAATGAAGAGCAATCGCTTCGTTCCGATGATTCCGAGTGCAGCCATTATCGCGAATGAGCCTATAAAGCCGAAATAAAAGCGGCGAGTGCGATCCTTAACCAGACAGGGAATGCTGATCAGTGCGATTCCAATTGCGATTGCTCCCGGAATGCTAACTATCCAGAGCCAGGGCGCAACAGATTCGCTTACAAAAAGCGCATAGATATTAAAGCCCGCATTTAGTACCGTGCCCTCAATTCCGTGCCCGACACTAGTGGGATCGACACCTCGCACTTCGTGCGCAAGACTGATCCAAACGGGGCCGTATCCGATGAACATAATCGCTACGCAAACGGCAGCGTAGCGAAAGGCTGCGCGACCGAAAGTCATGAGCATGTCTAGGATGACGAAAGCGACAAAAAACCAACAGAAGTAGTTGGAAGTGACGGCGGCGAAACTGGCACAAATTACGAGCGAATAACGTTTCCAGCCTGGAGCTTCCAAGAAGCACAAATATGTCAGGGTAAGAAGCCCAAGTAGAAGAAAAGTGAATGAATACCACCCAGCGAGGCGACCGAAATGAAATCCCAAAGGCCACAGCAACCCGAAAAGCATGGTCGTATAGAAAGCCATTGCGCCTGCTAATTTGTGCGCAGCTGCGGCGAGCGTTACTAGAGCAAGCGAATAAAAAACAATGGAAGGTAGACGCACCAGCGAAGGGTTGACTCCGGCCACGGGCAGCCAGAAATGAAGAAGTAAATCCGACAGAGGCGGGTGCTCGTGCTGCCCTTCACCCCGGGCGAAAAGTTTCACCGTGTGGGAGACTGGCAAGTTAGCGGCCACTACGATACTAGTTTCATCTTCCAGAATGCTGAAGTAAGGATTCGTGAGGTAGAGAACTAAAGCAATCAGGACTGCTCCAGCAAAGCCATGCAGGAGAATACGGGGTGCCAGCAGCGGTTCTCCAAGATCGAACTGCATCAGCCGAGATTGTACGCGAGCAGAGTCAGCTGACTTGATCGTCAAACAAAGCAAAAAGATCACCGTCCTCAGTAATTCGTTCTCAAAAAACAAGTAGGCGAGCTGTGAATGCCAAACCGAGGCAGTTGATGAAGGGGCTCAGGAGGACTGCAGGGAACAGTGTCTATCTACTCCCACCCCCGTTACACACCCGCACCGCCAGTTTTTTCCAGCTTGGCATCTTTGCCATGCCAGCAAACTCTAGAAAGCTCAAAGAGAAAATGAGACTTTCACGACTCTCGTTCGTCTCTCAACCGAAGGAGTAATTGAACAATCTATGCCATTCATGCAGAGACGTGAATTCTTGCAACTGAGCGCAGGCGCAGCGGCGGCGTCGGTGATTTCTGTTTCCGGATGGGCAGAAGCTGCCGGTTCGGTGAACGCGATTCGGCGGCCGAGCCAGGAATTTCTTGCAACGCTGCCGCACTTGATGGAACTCGCACAATTGCCGGGGCTAGGCATAGGAGTGGTCGAAGACGGCAAGTTGGCCTGGCAACACTATGCGGGAGTATCGAGCCAGGCTACGAAAGCGCCGATTACTCCTACCTCCCTGTTCCCGGCAGCCTCCATGGGCAAGCAAGTTTTCGCATTTGGAGCGTTGCAACTGGCCGAAGAAGGAAAACTCGATCTCGATAAGCCGCTGAAGGAATATCTGGCCGATGGAGCGCCGACGGGAAAATGGTCGGACAAGATTACAGCAAGGCACATCCTGAGCCACTCTTCAGGATTGATGAACTGGCGAGGAGATAAGAATCAGGAATTTACTCCAGCCTTCGAGCCCGGCACGAAGTTCCGCTACTCGGGCGAAGGTTTTTACTTCTTGCAGCGCTGTGTAGAACACATCACCGGCGTTGGGTTCGAGCAGTGGATGCAGGACCGCGTCATGAAGCCGCTAGGAATGAACTCGTCCACCTATTTGTGGCGAGCAGATGGCGACGCGCGCATCGTGGCCGGTCACCGCGGAGATGACCCTTTCTACAACACGGAATTTGCCAAGAAACTCTTCGCACTCATCGAGGCAAATGGAAAGCCTCTGTCAGCATGGCATCACGAAGAGATCGTGGCGGCGATGGTGAAGGACGAGCCAGCGGGCACGACGCTCTTGCCAAACGAGATTAGCCCGAACGCCGCCTTCAGTTTACTAACGACGGTGGAGGACTATTCTCTGTTTCTGGCGCATGTAGCATCACCGAGAAGAGGAGACGTTTCTCCCACAATTCGCGCGCAGATCGGCACACCTCTCTCCCGCATCAACAGTGCGCTCGGATGGGCGCTCGGCTTCGGAGTTGAACATGAAGGAACGCAGCCTCGCTATTTGTGGCAATGGGGAGACAACGGCGGCTGGAAGAACTTTTTTCTCTTGCACCCGGAAAGTCACACCGCCATCGCGGCATTCACAAACGGCGGAAACGGGATGCGCGTTGTCGAACGCGTCATGCGCGCAGCGACGGGTAACGATCAGGTGGCCTTTTTGTGGGTTTAGACAAATCTACGCGCAGGCACCGCTTGAGAGTAAAGGGCAGCAAAACAACGATGTGCTGGTTCGAACGGCTGCAGGCTTCGGAAGGCCGAAATCCGCAACCAACAGAGTGTGACGCGAAAAACAGATCCGCAAGGCCCACAATCGATTCTCCGATTGTGGGCCTGCAGAGTTAGTTTGCGGTGAGGAAGATCGGCTTGTACCCGATCGAAACCGTACCGCCGCTCATGGACTTTTTCACGCCGTCAAGATCCGTTTGATTGTGATAAGTCGACGGATAGGTGTACTTGGAAGTCGTGCAGACCCCCTTCTTGCAGGTCTTGGACGTATCCCACACGATCTGCCCATTATCAACGTTGCAGGTGTAGACGGTGCCCGAAGCCTTGCAAGGGCTGATAGTGTGGCCGATGAGCCAATCAGCCATGACGTTCCAGGCGGTGCCGGCGTCCTGACCCTGCGCGTTCTTGTCCCACGTGTAGAGGTATTGACGCTGGATTCCGACTCCGGCCCGCAGGGCAATCGATCGAGCCATGTAGCCCGCGAGTTCGTCCTTATCATTCATGTTGTCTTCCGGTTTAATACCGTGCTCGTCGTCCCATACGGGAAGACTGCTCAGGTTCTTCTTCTTGGTTTCCGCCGTCAAATCGTCATACATCGCGAGGAAGGATTCGGGAACAACGTTTGGAGATTTCGTTTCCCTTGCCTCGCAAGTGCGCATTGACGATGTCGAAGGTGGAAGCGCCACCCGCTGCAATGAATCCGTCAAACCATGTCGCCATGGTGGGACCGTGCGCGGAAGGGCTGATGATTTTGGCAGCCTTGTCCGTGGAGCGGATGATGGAGGCGGCGTCCTTCGCCATGCGCACAATCTGGGCGTTGTTGCCGCTCCAGAAGCACGTGCAGTCTGGCTCGTTCCAGAGTTCGTAATAGGCAATCTGACCCTTGTAACGCTTTACCAGGGCGGTGACAAAATCGGAGAAATACGCGTTCGCGCCAGTTCCGTCGGTCTTGAGATCCGTCGGCGCAGAGCAACTGTACGACCCAGTCGGGCCACACGGACTACCTGCGGGGATCTTGCCCGCCCACTTCGGTGTGTCGCCAATTGTGTAAAGCACGTCCACATGTTGGGCTTGCGCCTTGGCCATGATGCTGTCCAGTTTGGCCCAGTCGTACACGCCCTTGGCGGTCTCAATCTGTCCCCACTTCACGCTATCGTCCCAAAGGCGAATGCCTCCGAGAGTTGCGACCTGCTTCTGGCCGTCAGTTGGAGGCCACGTTTGAAAGCCGTTGAATCCAGACGAAAAGAAGGACTGCTTGATTGTCGCGCTGCCCGATGCCGCTACCGCCGCTGTGGCCGCTTGCGCTTTCGGCGCGGGCTCGGGAGCCCTGACCACAATGGACACTCGGTCAGATTTGCCAGGATTCGCGACGCTTGTCGCCGTCACCGTCACGACGGTATCAGCCGTCACTTTCGGTGCGCGATACAGACCAGAACTCGTGATTGTTCCAGCGGTCGCTGACCACCGTACGGCAACGTTCGGAGTGTTCTTTATAAGAGCGGTCAACTGCAAGGTTTGTGATGACACCACCGAGGCGATGTCGGGTGTGATACTGACTGCAACTGACGAACTCGCAGCCTGGCCAATGCTGAAGCTGGACACAAATGTGAACGCGAGCGCAAGCACCGCGAACACACGGGGGGACTGGGACCTCATGACGAGTAACCTCCAAATTCTTTTTAGAAACACCAGGGAAGCGGCCAGAACCAACTAACCGTAATCACGGACGAACAGACGAATCGGCGAAAAACAACCGGCACAAACACCAAGCTCCCGCAGAGTAACCCAAAAATGGGTAACCTCTTAACTCGGAAGTGCATTACCTTAGTTTGGGTCGGGAGATAGGCCAGAAGCCCAAAATGGATGAGGATGTGCTTGTCGCCGCACCAGACCTCATTGCCACCGGGCAAAAATCGAGGGTTTCTGAAGGTTTTGGCCCTACTCGAGCCCCTCTTCACCTTGAAGACCGGGGACAACGGCTGTACGCACTGAGGATCGGAGAGAGTTTGCCGGCCCTATTTCACGCGAAAAATCAACGTCGGCGGAGACAGTCATGCCCAAGTCACTCAGCAATCTCCAGAAAGTTAAGCTCTATCTGAAGTCCATCGAGGACGGCGACTTCACCCCCATCGCGGAACTGTTCGCTCCGGAGTCGATGATGGAGCAGCTTCCCAACCGCATCTACCCGAATGGCCTTCGTTCCCCATTTTCCAGGTTCGCGGAGGCGTTCGAGAAAGGTCGCAAGCTGCTTTCCAGCCAGACCTATGAGATCAAGCATCACGTTGGGGACGGCGATGACGTCGTGGTGGAAGTACTCTGGATTGGCAAGCTGGCCATCGCCTTCGGCAGTTTATCCGCAGGCTCTGAGATGCGCGCTCATTCCGCTATGTTCTTCAAGTTCCAAGATGGCATGATTGTCAGCCAGCGCAACTACGACTGCTTTGAGCCGTGGTAGATCGGAGCCCGGAACACCAAAACATCAAGCAAAGAGCCGCTTTTGCACAAGCGCGTGTGACATCTGACCTTGCGGCGACTATTTGGAATTTGCGATCATGATCGAGGCCATGACGGTTCGCGGTGACTAGATCTATCCCGATTCGGAAATGACACTTTGAATCAAGACTGCTAAGTTCTTTGACATCAAGATTTTGCCCGCAAGTGATTGTGGCCCATAGATTTTTTGGCCATTTTCCCCTAACTCAATGATTGCAATAGACCGAGGGGGAGGGGGATACCCGGAAGCCCGCTCCAGTTTCAAATTGGGACTTCGAAAAAGGGCGTTGCCGAGATTTTTTAGTCGAGCCGGGACGACAGCAGCTTTACGACTTCCTCTTTGTGCTTTTCCATTCCTGGAGCAATGTCTGGTAGCGATAGTCGAACGGTAAGCGCCTGCAGCATGTAGTTGTGGTTTTGAAATCGCGCCAGTCCTGCGACTGTAGTTTCTTTCCAGACGTCGCTGTCTTCTTCTTGAAGATGAGCGAGCCAAGGTTCGAACTTCGAAGCTTCGAAATCCTTCCGCCGGATGACCGACACAATCGCCGCCGCCAGACGATCCTGCTCTCCTTGCGTGTAAACCTCTTTCGCGGTCACGAGGCGCTCGTCGATCGCGTGAAGAATGCTGTTTCCTTCTTCTTTCGACAGCAACGGACTATTGGCAAGAGCGGCCAAAAGATCCGCCGTGTGCGCGGTGGCATGAATCCAGTGCAACTTGGCGTCGTATCCGCGAAGGTCGAGCTCGGCGTTGAGGTACGCGACGGCTTCTGCGACCAGTTCGTGAAAGCGCTTTTCTCCCATGAAGGGAGATTTCGCCTCGCGCTTCGCCAACTCCGAAAGGCAGAGAGCGGAGAACGATCGCTTCAATACCGAATTTGTTCCGCTCTCTCCGATTCCAGCCTTGAGATTTCCGCGCCACTCGTCGGCGAGCGCGACCATCGTGGGAACCGAAAAGTGACCGCGGTAGATCCAGCGAGCCAGGATCGAATAGGCCAAATCGTCGCGCAGCTCGGGATCGGGCGATGCAAGCATCGCGCTCAACTCGGGTGCAAGCGCGTCGGCCGAATCGTTCCCTGGGACTGAATATCGATCTTTCGCGATCGCCCGCCAATACTCACGATCGTGCGGCGCCGCAGCCGCAATGCTTATGGAAGCCAAGAATACGACAAGCAACAACGCTGCGAATCTGAGCATTGCACCTCTCCAGTGGCATTGTAACGAGCTGCGCGCCGGGGATTTCCTTACACTACGTCTAAGCTATTGAGTATCCGATGGATCGCGAAATCCAGCCAGGATTCGAATCTTAGTTTTCCTCCGTCTTCCACAAGGAAGTATCGTCGTCCACAGTTTCTTCACAGTGGGATGTCTTTTTATCGTTGCGAGCCGCGACATTCTGGTTGAGAGTGGGTTCAGCGAAACGTGAGAGTTCCTGGGCTCGCCCGATGATTGCGGCAGAGCCAGTGGTAGCCGGCGATACTTGAAAGAGGATTGCCGTGGGGAAACTTCCAGATACGCGCGCAAGCGCGGCTGGCAGCCCGGCATTGCGGCTTCATCTCCATTCTGCTTTTCGGAGCAGAACAGGCCGCAGACCACAGCAACGTTTGCTGGATTCGTGATCGCGAGATGACGAATTCGCACCGCATCGGCAAAAGCGGCGCTCGTTTACGGGCGCTGTCGGGCTGAAGCGATCGTTGCACCGCCTCCGCGGTGACGGAGGCAGCCCAGGAAACCACGCATAATGCGGTCCGGGGGTGGCTGGCCCTCGGGCCGCATTCTACTTTCACTCCTCAGATTTTGCTTTCTCGTTGTTCAAAACCTTCCAGAGGCATACCGCTTGATATTCGTGTTTTGTTCGCCTACACTTCTCATCATCATTTGATTCTCTTTTTCGTGCCAAATATTTTTTTATTCATTCTCGTTTTTCCACGAGTGCGCGATTCATTCACAAGGCGTTTGCGGTTAGAGTTCAGCTTGCCACTGCAAAATTTTCTACTGGGAAAAATCTTTGGCCACTTCTGAGTACACGATCAGCACGCTCCCCGCGAATGTAGAAGCTGAACGCTCCATCCTGGGCGCGATTCTGCTCGACAACTTTGCGTACAACCAGGCAGCCGAGCATTTGCGGATCGAGGATTTCTCGCTTGATTCGCACCGGCGCATTTACTCGCGGATGGTGGATCTGGCGGAGTCTTCGCGGCCGATCGACATGATCACGCTGATCGAGGAGTTGGATCGGCACAAGGATCTGCAGCCGATCGGTGATGTCGCTTACGTGTCGAGCCTGGTGGAGGGCGTTCCCGATCGTCCGAGCATCGAGCACTACGTCAAGATCGTGCGCGACAAGGCGCTGCTACGGGGAGTGATCTCTGCTGCAAATACCGCGATTGCGCGGGCGAGCGATCAGTCGGATGCGGCGGAAGATGTTCTGAGCGACACCGAAGCAGCGATCTTCCAGCTTTCGGAAAAGCGAATTGGCCGCGGCTTCATGGGCGTGCAGGAGATCGTCCGGGAAACGTTCGGTTCCGTCGACGCACTGCTGCAGCGCGGCCAGCGCATCACTGGGCTGGCGACGCATTATACGGACCTCGATGAGATGACGAGCGGGTTGCAGAGATCCGATCTGGTGATCATCGCCGCGCGGCCATCGATGGGGAAGACGGCATTCGTGATGAACATCGCCGAGAATGCCGCGATCGAAGACCAGCAGGTCGTGGGCGTGTTCTCGCTCGAAATGTCGCGCGAGGCATTGTTGATGCGCTTGCTGTGTTCGCAGGCGAGGGTGGACGCGCACAAGATGCGCACCGGTTCGTTGTGGCAGGACGACACGAAGAAAGTGGTGCGCGCGATGGAGCAGTTGGCGCACGCTCCGATTTTCATTGATGACACTCCGGGAATTTCTTTAAGCGAGATGCGTGCGAAGGCGAGGCGCCTTAAGCAAGCGCAAGGCCGGCTCGACCTGATCATCGTGGACTATCTACAGCTGATGTCCGGTGGCGGGAAGCGTTTTGAAAACCGAACGCAAGAAGTGTCCGCGATTTCACGAGGCCTGAAGGCGCTGGCGAAAGAACTCAGCGTTCCGGTGATTGCGCTCTCGCAGTTGAGCCGCGCTCCGGAGAGCCGCGGCGGAGATCACCGCCCGCAACTTGCCGACTTGCGAGAGTCAGGATCGATTGAGCAGGATGCCGATCTGGTAATGTTCATCTTTCGCGAGGAAGTCTACAAGCAAGATGATCCGGAGTTGCAAGGACGCGCGGAGATCATCATTTCCAAACAACGCAATGGACCGATTGGACGAGTTCGGATGGCCTTTCTGAAGCATTGCACCCGCTTTGAGTCGTTGGCGGAGGGTGGTATTGCATCCGAGGAATAGTACAGGGTTTCCTGTACTGGCATAGGGTAAGTGCTGTAGGGCCTTAAGTTTGCGAAGACTCTCTCGCGCCCGCGCCCGATCTGTGGAAAAGCTTGTGGAATTGAAAACCTCGCTTTGAGGCCGGTGCGATCCGAGACCGATCGGTCGGTACTCGGCAGGCGCTTTTCTCGTGTATAAGCCTATGACTAGTAACCAGTTATGCAATTCATCGGGCATTAACATATTGGGGTACACTTCGCGGTTGCGGTTATTCCGGATTTGAGATTTGCACATTTGTACGTATTGGAATGTTAAACGTCGTGCGAATTTGCGACCGGGAACGAGCACTAAATCTGCGTATCGTATGAAAAAGCCTGATTCTTACTATCGTTCCCAGCGATAGTTGACGGGCAGCCTGTTGGACGTTTCTGAAGCCGAATGCTCCACCGAAGTCACCTCAGGTGAGACTTTTCAAGGCTCTGCTTCCCCGTGTTTTGTCCGCTCCATCTGCATCGTGGGCACCCCCTTTTCTTGCTCATTGAAGGGACTGCGGAAGTCGAGACGCTTCCGCTACAGCCGTCTGCCGCCGCGCTACGGCAGTTCGCGAACCCAGATATTGCGGTAGCTGATGGGCTCGCTGGGGTCGCCGTGAGCTTGCAACTTGATGGGCGCTCCGTCGAACTTCTTGTAGAACGGCTTGCCGATGTAGCGCGTCTCTCCCTGCAATTCAAAGTGGTTCTGAACGAGCACGCCATTGAAGAAGACGGTGACAAAGGCGTGAGTCTTTACGGATCCGTCGTCGTTGAAAATTGGAGCGGTCCAAACGACGTCGTAGGTTTGCCATTCACCGGGCTTACGGTTGGCGTTCGCAAGCGGAATGCCCTGCTTGTAAATACTGCCGGCCTGACCATTCACATAAGTCTTGTTGTTATACGAATCGAGAACCTGCAACTCGTAGCCAGCGTCCCCGGTCCCCGTCGAGGCAAGGAACACGCCGCTGTTGCCGCGGGTCTGCCCGCTGCCGGTAATGTTCTCGGGAATCTTCCACTCAATGTGAAGCTGATAGTTGTGAAAGCTGCGCTTGGTCTCGATGTTCCCCGCAGTCTTGTTCACGGTGATGATGCCGCCGGAAACATTCCACTTAGCAGGAGACTTGTCCTGCACCGAAACCCATTGGTCGAGGTTCTTGCCATCGAACAACACGATGGCGTCGGAGGGCGGAGCGGAGTTGGTCGCACCCGGTGTCACGATCTTGGGAACAGGCTCGTAAAACTCAGTGTCTTCCGGCTTTCCGGCTTGCGGATCGGTTTGCTGGGAGAAGAGCGGCGAAGCGGCGAGCAAGACCACTAGGGGGAAGAACTTTGTAAGTTTTGTACGCATGATGGAAATGAGAATACACCAGATTTTTGGGATGGTTGAAGTGCAGAGGTTGCTGGTGGCTGAGTTGCAGGTTTCACACTTGAATCCTAAAACCTACTCCGGTTATTTTTTGCTTCGTGCGTCGGCGAGAACGCCGCTACAGCCAGCGGGACCCTTCGGCTTCGCTCAGGGCAGGCTGCCGGCCCGCTAAGTGGCGCTGCGGCAGAGCAATTTAGTTACTGCTGCTTTCGCCCACTTTCAGGACGGCAAGGAAAGCTTCCTGGGGAATGTCGACGCGGCCGATTCGCTTCATGCGTTTCTTGCCTTCTTTTTGCTTTTCCAGAAGCTTGCGCTTGCGGCTGATATCACCGCCGTAACACTTCGCCAGAACATTTTTGCGCATGGCGTGGACAGTTTCGCGGGCGATAATCTTCGCGCCAATCGACGCTTGTATGGGGACTTCGAACATCTGGCGCGGAATCAGTTCTCTCATTTTCGAAACCAGCGCCTTGCCGCGTTCGTAGGCAAAATCGCGATGCACGATGATGGAGAGGGCATCGACGGGTTCGCCGGCAACGAGGATGTCGAGTTTCACCATGGGTGACTCCCAATAGTCGGCGAGGTGATAGTCGAGGGAAGCGTATCCGCGCGAGACGGATTTGAGGCGGTCGTAGAAATCGAGAACGATTTCGTTCAGCGGCAATTCATAGTGCAGCATGACACGCGAGGAGCTGACATACTCGAAGGTTTTCTGCTTGCCGCGCTTTTCTTCGACAAGGGCGAGGATTCCGCCGACGTATTCTTCGTTGGTGAGTATGGTGGCGAGAATGACCGGCTCTTCGATTTTTGCGATTTCGCTTGGATCGAGCCAGCGCGAAGGATTATCGATTTCCACCATCACGCCGTCGGTCTTTGTGATCTTGTAACGCACTCCGGGCGCGGTGGTAATCAGATCGAGACCAAATTCGCGCTCGAGCCGCTCCTGGATGATCTCCATGTGAAGCAGGCCGAGGAATCCGCAGCGAAAGCCGAAGCCTAGGGCGACGGAACTTTCAGGCTCGAAGAAAAAAGACGAGTCGTTGAGTCGCAGCTTTTCGAGGGCTTCGCGGAGTTGCGTGTGCTCGTGCGCGTCAACGGTGTAGAGTCCGGCGAAGACCATCGGCTTGATTTCTTCGAAGCCGGGCAGCGGCTCGATGGCCGGATTCGTGTCGTCGGTGATGGTGTCGCCGATTTTTGTATCAGCGACGTTCTTGATGTTGGCTACGATGAATCCGACTTCACCCGCCAGAAGTTGATCGATCTCAACGGGCTTCGGAGTGAGTACGCCCAGAGTCTCCGCGTCGAACGTAGTGCCGTTCCACATCAGGCGGATTCTCTGGTTCTTCCGCAGAGATCCTTGAAAGACTCGGGCGAGTACGATCACCCCGCGGTAGGCGTCGAACCAGGAGTCGAAAACCAGCGCCTGGAGCCGGTTTTCGGGCTGTCCCTTAGGCGGCGGAACTCGCTTCACGATGGCTTCGAGCACATCGGGGACGCCTTGTCCGGTTTTGGCGCTGATGAGCACGGCGTCGGTGGCGTCGAGGCCGACAGCGCTCTCGATCATTTCCTTGGTGCGAGGGATGTCGGCGCTCTGGAGATCGATCTTATTGATGACAGGGATAATCTCAAGGCCGTGATTAATCGCGAGATAAGAGTTCGCGAGAGTTTGCGCTTCGACACCTTGCGACGCATCCACGACGAGAAGCGCGCCTTCGCAAGAGGCGAGCGAGCGTGAGACTTCGTAGGAAAAATCCACGTGGCCGGGAGTGTCGATCAAGTTGAGTTGGTAGGTCTCGCCGTCTTGTGCGGTATACACCATGCGTACGGCGTGAGCCTTGATGGTGATACCGCGCTCGCGTTCGAGGTCCATCGAGTCAAGGACCTGGGCTTGCATCTCGCGGGCCGTGAGAGATCCGGTCAGCTCGAGCAGGCGGTCAGCCAAGGTCGACTTCCCGTGGTCGATATGCGCGATTATTGCGAAATTGCGGATGTGCTGCGAATCCATGATGGGTGGCTAACCCCTCATTCTAACAGGCGATTTTGGACGCGGGCCGGGATGGCTTCGTGCTGCGGGCGAGGAAACCATGAACCACAAAGGACACGAAGGATCACGAAGGAGATCTTTTGATGACTTTGGCTTTCGAAAGTCGATGCGCTTGTCCTACAGACTACTCTGGTTTACTCTCGCTTCCCGAGCCAGGTCGTGATTGGACTGGTTGCTTGCGGAGGGGAATCGCCGGGCGCCGCTCGGTGCGCTCTACAGTGGAGGAATTATGCGGACATTTCTTGCGGGCATCTTGCTTGGTTACTGTTCGATGGCGGCGGGACAGACGATTTCGCCGGAGGTGCGCGCGTTCGTCAAAGTAGATGGCCCTGTGATCGCTCTGACTCACGTGCGAGTGATTGACGGAAAAGGATCGGCTGCCAAGGAAGATCAGACCGTGATTTTGAATCACGGAAAGATCGAATCTGTGGGAGATGCACCGTCGGCGAATGTGCCGAAAGAGGCGCAGGTATTGGATCTCCACGGACGAACGGTAATTCCGGGGCTAGTCGGCATGCACGACCATATGTTTTATCCGGTCGGGCCGGGATCATTCGGAGAAATGGCGTACAGCTTTCCGCGGCTGTATCTCGCTGGTGGAGTTACGACAATCAGGACGACTGGCTCGCTCGAGCCTTACACAGATCTCGAGATCAAGAAGGCGGTGGATGCCGGTTCGATGCCGGGGCCGAAGATGCACGTCACCGGGCCGTATCTGGAGGGGGCCGGATCGTGGGCGGTGCAATTGCACCAGCTGTCGGGTCCCGAGGACGCGACGCGCACCGTGAACTACTGGTTGGACGAGGGCGTCGACAATTTCAAGGCATACATGTTCATCACGCACGATGAACTTGCGGCAGCGATTACGGCGGCGCACAAGCGCGGGGCGAAAGTGACCGGACATTTGTGCACGATCGGATTTCGCGAGGCCGCGGCGCTGGGAATCGACGATCTCGAGCACGGATTGATGGTGGATTCCGAGTTCGTTCCGGGGCGGAAGCAGGGGGAATGTAAGGACGAAGAAGATCCGGTGCTGATGGCAAAGCTTGATGTGAAGGCGGGACCAGTGCGCGAGATGATGCTCGATCTGATCGCACGCCACGTGGCCATGACGTCCACGCTGCCGGTGTTTGAGATGGGAAGCTTTGCGGGGCGCCCGACACTTCAGCCGCGAGTTCTGGATTCGCTTTCGGCGGATGCACGATCGCAGGTGCTGGAACGAAGATTGAAGTACAGCGACGCGGCGGCCATTCGAAAACGCTACGGCACCGATGTATCGCCGTGGCCCAACGCCTTCAAGAAGGAGATGGAGTTCGAGTACGCGTTCTCGAAGGCTGGAGGGCTATTGCTCGCCGGACTCGATCCAACCGGCATGGGTGGAGTCCTGGCGGGGTTCGGAGATCAGCGAGAAGTCGAGTTGCTGGTGGAAGCGGGATTCACGCCAGTGGAAGCGATCCACATCGCGACGTACAACGGAGCGCAATACCTTGGTGAGCTTGATCATATCGGCACAATTGCGGCGGGTAAGCAGGCGGATATGGTTGTGATCGAAGGCGATCCGTCGAAGAAGATTGACGACATTGAAAATGTCGAAACCGTGTTCAAAGATGGCGTCGGATACGATTCGGCAAAGCTGATTGAATCGGTTCGAGGGTCGGTGGGGATTCGATAGGACATTAGTATCCATTACTCGAACTCAGGGCTGCATTCCTGAACCTTTTTTCCTCGTAGATTTTAATGGCTGAGCATCCATTTTCGGATATCGATCATGTTCAGCTTGCGATGCCGGCTGGCGCGGAAGAGTCTGCACGACGCTTTTATTGCGACTTGCCTGGAATGGTGGAGCTTCCCAAACCGCCGGAGCTAGCTCGGCGTGGCGGGTGCTGGTTCGCGAGTGGAAGTGTGCAAGTACATCTGGGAGTGGATGCGGATTTTCGCGCGGCGAAGAAGGCGCATCCGGCACTGCGCTGCGCGAACTACGAAGGGCTCACGGCGCGTCTCCGGTCGGCGGGAGTGAGCGTCACTGAAGATGAAAATATCCCCGGAGTTCGGCGATGCCACATCGCCGATCCGTTTGGAAATCGGATTGAATTGGTCAGCGAGCGATGACGACATGTCTTCGATAGAATCCGTCGCATGCTGATTCTTGCCTCCGCTTCGCCACGACGTCAGGAACTTCTCCGTAGCGCGGGCATTTCGTTTGCGGTGCAACCGGCAAATGTGGATGAAACTCCGCTGGCCGGTGAGGGTGCGCGGGAGTGTGCCGAGCGCTTGGCTCGCGATAAGGCGCTCGTGGTGTGGAAGAGCCGTCCGCAGGACGTGGTGCTTGGCGCAGACACGATTGTCGAGGTGAAGGGAGAGATCCTGGGCAAGCCCGCCAATGCAGAGGACGCCGCGCGCATGCTGCGGATGCTCTCCGGGAAAACGCATCGAGTGATTACCGGGGTGTGTATGGCAAAGCCGGTCGGTACTCAGCCAGTGCGCAGTAGCGAGTCGAGAGCTGAGATAGAGGGTGTGACAACCGCATCCGAAACGACACTGGTAACGATGAGCGAGATATCGGATCAAGAGATTCTCGAGTACGTGGAGACCGGGGAACCGATGGATAAGGCGGGAGCGTACGCTATCCAGGGAAGGGCGTCGCGGTGGATTCCCCGGATCGAAGGCGATTACAGCAATGTCGTGGGATTGCCGGTAGCGATGGTGTATCGAATGCTACGGGAACGAAACAGGAATCAATAGTCTCGCGTGCTGGCTAGATGAGCGCGCTCAGGAATGCTTGTCTTCGTCCTTCTTTTCGTCGTCTTCTTTTACCGCGGACTTGAAGTTCCGGATACCTTCTCCGAGACTTTTGCCGAGGTTTGCGAACTTGCTGGGGCCGAACAGAAGGAGCGCGATCGCGACGATGATAACGATTTCGGTAATTCCAATTTTACCGCCCACGGATCCACCCTCCTAAGGTCTTCAAGCCTGAGATTGCAGACCTCGGCTGGAAAGGCGATCTTCGCCTATGAAAATTCTAGGCTTCCCCGAGCGGGTAGTCAAAGAGCACGCATCTTAATGCCATCAGGCGCGGTTACGAATGGAAGGATTGGAAGTCTATCTCTGGGCTGCGTGAAGGCAGGATGATCATGTTGAAGTTTCGGACTTTCGTACTGGCAATCTCGATTGCTTCGGGATTTGGAATTGGCGTTTCGCAAGGTTGGGCGCAGGCTCCGGCAGCGTCGCACGAACAGCGGAAGACGAGCGATCCGTACAAGGGGGACCTCTCGATATTTGAGTCTCCGGGGCGGGACGAGCGGCTACAGATCAACCGCGTCATGGATATGCTGGGCATCTCGAATGCAAAGTCCGTGGCCGACATCGGAGCGGGGTCGGGATGGTTCACAGTACGAGCTGCGAAGCGGGTTGGCGGGCTGGGACTGGTCTACGCGGTGGACATCAATCCGGAGGCTACGCGGTATATCGAACAGCGGGCACGAAAAGAGAAGTTGCCTAACGTCAAGACGGTTCTCAGTAAGCCGGATGATCCGATGTTGCCTGCCGGGTCAGTGGATGCAGTGCTCTTGCTGAAGACGTATCACGAAGTTTCACACCCGGTGGAGTTGTTGA
Source organism: uncultured Acidobacteriota bacterium (assembly GCA_963801895.1). Taxonomy (GTDB): domain Bacteria; phylum Acidobacteriota; class Terriglobia; order Terriglobales; family Acidobacteriaceae; genus Sulfotelmatobacter. Next base: position 1,927,064 of record CAWDGM010000001.1, read on the forward strand.
AGAATTTGCGGGCTGCGCTGCGTCCGGGGGCGAAAGTTGGGGTAATCGATCGTAATGGCAATGGATCGGATCACGGAGTCAGCAGCGATGTGGTCATTCGGGAAGCGGAGGAAGCCGGGTACAAGCTCGTCGAACAGAACGACATTGTGAAGGGCGACAACATGGATTACTTTCTCGTGTTCAAGGCAGCAGAGTGACCTCCTCCACGACGGACCAAGTTGTGCGATCGAGATCGGCGAACAGTGGGAGGTCGGCGTCCGAAGCCGCTCCTTGCGGGCTCTGCCAGGCGGCTTCCATGCTGGCGCGATTGTCGAAGTAGAGTTCAATGACGGCATCCCAGCCGGGATGATTGCGAGCGGCGTCGGGTAAGACGTGATTTTGACGATACTTTCTCAATCCCGGCAATGCCTTCGCCAACGGTGCATGCACATCCTCCAAGTGCCGGCGAAACTGTTCAGGAGTCAGATCTGAGCGGCGGTAGAGCACGACCACGAACTTGAGCATTGGACCGACTCGGCCTAGGCGCTTTCGATCATTCCGGCGAGAAGTAGCGCGCGTCGAGGGAGCTCCGAAATCAGGATGTGCTCGTGGACGGCGTGAGCGCCGGTTCCCGAACCTCCCATGCCGTCCAGTGTAGGAATGCCGATGCCGGCGGTAAAGTTTCCGTCGGAACCTCCGCCCACAGCGGCCTCCTCAAGATTCCAGTCAATGTGTTGTGCAATTGCTTTCGCCTTTTTGTAAAGGGCGGCCACTCCTGCTGTTCTTTCCATCGGCATTCGATTGATGCCGCCTTCCATGCCAAGCTTGCAGTGTTTGTCGAATGGCCTCATGGAACGGAGCTTGCGATCGAGAGCCGCGGCCTGTTTCCTTTGCTTGATGCGAACGTCGATCTCCACCTCGGCCTCAGCGGCGACTACATTGGTGCGAGTCCCGCCGCGAATGATTCCCGGGTTCACCGAGATGCCTTGCTTCAGGTCGTTGAACTTAGACATTGCTGTGATCTGGCGGGAGAGCTCAACAATGGCGCTGTGTCCTTTGCCGGGGTCGAGTCCGGCGTGAGACGCAATGCCCTTCACGTTCAGGAAATATTCTCCGACACCTTTGCGTGCAGTCTTCACTGCGCCCCGCCCGGCTGCCGGTTCGAGCACCAACACGCCGGCGGATTTTCTCGCTAAGGATTCAGTGATGGCTCGAGAAGAATGGCTTCCGACCTCTTCGTCCGAAACGAGAAAGACGGTGACGGGTCGCGGCAAGGTTCCATGCCACGTTTTGAGCGCCTCGATGGCATAAAACATGAGAGCGATCCCGGACTTCATATCGAGAACGCCGGGACCGTGGAGCCGATCACCTTTCACGTGGCACGGCATGCTGGCCAAGGTTCCTAGCGGATAGACAGTGTCGAAGTGACCGAGAAGGAGGACTGGCTTGTTCTCGCGTCCGGGAAAATCAATCTGGACGTTGTCAGCGAAGTCGGTGGCGGGATGAATGCGGGCTCTTCCGCCGATAGCTTCGAATTTGTCCGCAAGGATCGATCCCATGCGATCGCCAGCGGGTTTGTTGTCGCTAGGGGATTCGATCTCGACGAATTCGCGAATGGTTTGGACGAGAGCGGGCTTGCGGGACTCGAAGTATTTCAGGCGATCGAACCAAACGCGGTCAGGAGCTTTAGCGGTTTTGCGAGAACTGTTCTTTCGAGCCATGAAATCTCCGGCAGTCAACAAAATCCCCACTTCTCGCGCACCAAGCGAGCGAGAAATGGGGCACTCGCCGTACAGTATAATCTTCACGCCGTTTGAGACGAACTATGAATGAGAGTAGCCCTGTGCCGGAAGACGCGTCGAAGGAGGCGAAGACCGGTCTCGACATCCACGATATTTTGAAGATTTTGCCGCATCGGTACCCTTTGTTGCTGATTGATCGGGTACTCGAGCTCAAACGCAAAGAGCGAATTGTTGCAATCAAGAATGTCACTATCAACGAACCATTCTTCCTCGGCCACTTTCCGGGGCTTCCGATCATGCCAGGCGTGCTGATCGTGGAAGCGATCGCTCAGGCGGGCGGAGCCTTGCTGCTGACGGAGGTTGAAGATCGCAGTGACAAGGTAATGGTGTTTACCGGAATTGAGCGCGCGAAGTTCCGCAAGCCAGTCGGCCCCGGAGACCAGTTGCGGCTTGAGGTGGAACTGAAGGGCTGGCGCGAAGTCCCGGGCATGACGGCCGCCAAGATGCAGGGCTACGCCTACGTTGGGAGCAAGAAAGTAGCGGAGGCAATGGTCTCTTGCCAACTCATCGATAGTTCTCGAGGGCGCGCGTCCAACGGCGCAGCCGACTCCGAAACGTAGTTTGCTGGACACATTCGAAGAGTCTTTAGCAGAGTAGCCGCAGAAAAACATGAGGCACCCTTTTGCGTTCCAGAGATTCCTGGCTTAGGCGGCAACAACTCCTCTCATGAACGTACATCCGACAGCCATCATTGATCCGAAAGCGAAAGTTCCCACGTCATGCAAAGTGGGCCCATACTGCGTGATCGGCGCGAACGTGGAACTGGGTGAGGGATGCCACCTGGTGTCGCATGTGGCGATCGAGGGTCCGACGAAGATCGGAGAAGACAACGGCTTCTTCCCTTTTTGCGCCATCGGGATGGCGCCCCAGGACATAACGTATCGAGGAGAACCGACGCGGCTCGAGATTGGCGATCACAACGAAATTCGCGAGTGTGTCACGATCAATCGCGGGACAGCAAAAGGCGGAGGGCTGACCAAGATTGGCAGCCGCATATTGATCATGGCGTACGCTCACATTGGGCACGACTGCGTGATCGGCGATGACGCGATGCTGGTGAACGGCGCAACGCTGGGCGGACATGTAACAGTGGAGGAATACGCTGTGGTGGGCGCACTCTGCCCAGTCCATCAATTCGTGCGTATCGGCGCGCATTCCTACATCGGCGGGGGAACGACCATCACGCAGGATGTGCTTCCATTTTCGATGACATCCGCCCCTCGCGATACGCATGCATTCCTGATGAACAAGGTCGGCTTGCAACGTCGCGGGTTTGCGAAAGAACGCATCGCGAAGATTCATCATGCCTACAAGATCCTTCTTTCGTCGAAGCTCAATACGTCGCAGGCTCTGGAGAAGTTGAAATCGGAGGGCGAGCGCGGAGAAGACGTCGATATGCTGATTCGGTTTATCGAGTCGTCAGAGCGAGGAGTCATTAAATAAAGCTGCGGCCGGATTCAGCGAGCTGCGCTGATCGCCGACCGCTTTGCTCAAGCTACCGGCATGGAGAGCATCGGCCTTATCGCGGGCAACGGCAAGTTTCCTTTTCTCGTGCTGGACGCGGCGCGGGCACAGGGATACGAGGTGGTTGTTGCAGCGATCAAGGAAGAAACGTTCCCGGAAATTGAGTCTCAGGGCGCCAGGTCGGTGCATTGGCTCTCACTGGGGGAACTGTCGAAGCTGATCGAGACTTTCCATCGCGAGGGCGTGAAGCGGGCAGTGATGGCGGGCCAGGTGAAGCACAAGCAGATTTTTTCGAGCATCCGCCCGGATTGGCGGCTGGCGAAGCTGTTGCTGTCGCTTACAACGCGAAATACGGATTCGCTGCTGGGCGCGGTGGCCAAAGTGCTGGCCGACGAAGGGATCGTGCTCGAGAACTCCACCACACTACTCGAGCCGCTGTTGGTGAAGCCGGGTGTCCTGACACGACGCAAACCAACCGACCAGGAATGCAAGGACATCGTTTACGGCCGAGCGGTTGCGGGCGAACTGGCCAGGCACGATATCGGTCAGACAGTCGTCATTGCCGAAACCGCGTGCGTTGCGGTCGAGGCGATGGAGGGAACGGATGCCACGATCGAGCGCGCTGGGGAAATCATGCGTTCCCTGCGCGAAGAAGCCTCAACACTGAGCAGATCGTTGACAGTGGTGAAGATCGCGAAACCAAATCAGGACATGCGATTCGATGTTCCAGTGATCGGCGTGAAGACGATCGAGACGATGCAAAAGGCAGGGGCGTCGTGTCTCTCGGTGGACGCGGGAAGGTGCCTGCTACTCGATGGACAGAAGGTAGTGGACGCGGCGGATGCCGGTGAGATTGCCATTGTGGCGGAGGGAGTTGCTGGATGAGATCGAAGGCAGGAGTTATGACGGAAGCCAGCGGAATTGCCGATCAGCTACGGCGAGCATTTTATGGAGCGGCATGGCACGGACCGTCAATCCTTGAGCTGCTGGAAGATACCGACGCGGCAACGGCCGCTGCCCATCCGATACCGAATGTACACAGCATCTGGGAGCTGTTGATGCATGTCGCGGTGTGGGATCAAGTGGCATTGATTCGGCTGGCGGGAACCAAGTCGCAGCCGACCGGGACGGATAATTTTCCTCTGGTGTCAAGACCGACGGAAGGGGCGTGGCAGAGAGTAGTCGCCGAATCGAAGCGCGTCCATGACAAGCTGGTGAAGACGGTGGCGGGACTTCCGGATTCGCGGTTGCGTGAACGGGCGCCGGGGAAGCGGTACGATTTCTATCACATGCTTCACGGGATTGCGCAGCATGAGCTGTATCATGCGGGGCAGATTGCGATTTTGAAGAAGGCACAAGGCAGGGGCTGAAGCCCACTCATCCTGTGAGACCTAACGCGGCCCTGAAGGGCCGCTCTTCCACAGTTGTTCTTGCAGCGCCCTCCCCGATTGAGTGCGGCGGCGAGACGCCAGCGCTACCGGCTTATTTTTTGAAGATCACTGCTACTGCGGCGACGATCAATGCGAAACCGACAAAATAGTTCCAACGGAGCGGTTGCTTCAAGTAGAGGACTGAGAAGACAGCAAATACTGTCAGGGTGATGACTTCCTGGATGGTCTTTAGCTGCGCTGCGCTGAATTCGTACGAGCCGATGCGGTTCGCCGGAACCTGGAAGCAGTATTCGAAGAACGCGATGAGCCAACTCACCAGAATGACCTTGAATAACGCCACGTTGCGGAATTTGAGGTGTCCGTACCAGGCAAATGTCATAAAGATGTTGGAAACGGTCAGCAGGGCGATCGTCCGCATGGGCAGTAAGTTCCTTTCCGAGATCGACTAAGGCTACAACGAAACCGGGCGGGACCTTGCACCGGTAACCGCGACAGTCCAGATGCTCTTTGTTTCGATTGCGTTTACAATTTCCAGCGGCAACTGGCCAGCGAGAATCTTTCCTGCCATCTCACAATCCGATTTCGGTCGCGGTAGTTGGCGTAGGCGTGTTCGGACGCAATCACGCGCGCATTTACAAAGAACTTGAGCTGCAAGGTGAAGCGGTGAGGCTGCTGGGGGTAGTCGATCCGGACCTTGGCCGCGCGGATGCGGTGGCGCGTGAATTCGGCTGCAAGGCATTCGGCTCAGTGCAGCAGATTCTTACTACCCACAGCGAGCTTCAAGCCGCGTCGGTGGCCGCTCCTACGGTGCAACATCTGCCCGTGGCGCGCGATTTGATGAAGGCGGGAGTCGATGTCCTGATTGAAAAGCCGCTGGCGGCCACGCTGGCGGAGGCGCAGGAACTGGTTCAGCTTGCCGCGCACCACAAGCGCATCGCACAGGTTGGGCATCTCGAACGATTCAATCCCGCGGTCCGAGCGACGTTACCGCTCCTCACGCAGCCAATGTTCTTCGAGGTTCATCGCTTGAGCGTATTCACACCGCGCTCGCTGGATGTGGACGTCGTGCTCGATCTCATGATTCACGATCTGGACATCGTCCTCGCATTCTCGAAATCCGCTGTGAAGGAAGTGCGAGCTGTCGGCCTGCCCATCTTGTCGGGGAAGGTGGATATCGCCAATGTGCGCCTTGAAATGGAGTCAGGCTGCATCGCGAACTTCACCGCGAGCCGGGTTTCGACCGAGCGGGTAAGAAAACTACGTTTTTTTCAGCCACGGCAGTACGTTTCGCTGGATTACGGGCGGCAAGAAGTCCTGGTGTTCACGGTTGGGGCCGACGGGGCTTCGGCGGGAAATCCGTCGGTCAATCCTCAAATTGGAATTAGCAAGCCCTCTGTGGCTTCGGAAGAGCCGCTGCATGCAGAACTGAAATCGTTTTTGCACGCGGTACGAGAGCGGTCGACGCCAGTCGTTCCGCTTGAAGATGGACAAAGATCCCTGGCGCTAGCCCTGGAAATTGTCGAGGCAATCCGCGATCACGGAAAGAAAGTCGGGCTGGCTGGGATGGCGAAAGGCTCACGGCTGAGCTGAATTCTCGCACAGCCGACGGCAGGAATCCTCACCCCGTCGGCACATTCTCAACTTTTCCCTGCCGCGATCGATTCTTTTTCTTATCGAGTGCTGTTCGAGCTTATTTTACATATGTTTACACACCGAAGTCGTTGGCCCATTGGGGAGGAGCGGAATCGGCAGAAAGATGCGAAAATAAGGACTACCCGGCTGTGCACACCGCGATTGCATTTTCTTCCTTGAGAGCTGGATGCAACGTCGAGAGTGTATTTCGTTTCTAACGACAGGCGGACACAGCTAAAGCGGCGCATGCCTATCACGCAAATTCCATTTCAGGATCCGGTCGCTCCGCCGGAAAAACCACAGGCAGAACAGCTTGGGCTTTATGACACGGCTGATTGGGAAATTGCCTATCGAGAACTGGATGCTCGCGTTCCGCACCTTCTGATTCAGCTTCAGGATGACCTGTCGCGCTCGCGACGGAGGGAAGCGGCGTGGATTTCGATCATCGCCCACCTGATCGTGTTCATCGTGTTGTGGAATCTGCCACTGATCGAGAAAGTCGTTGGATGGCACACCGCGGTAGTGGTGCCCGTTAATACCAACCGCGATAAAGATGTGACGTTCCTCGCCCTGCCTCCGGATCTGCAGAAGCCGGCGCAGAAGCCGAATACGAACGTCAGATCGGATAAAGATCGCATCGCGACCTCAAAACATCCCGAACTGGATCCCAAAGAATTACGAAAGATGCTCGCGACGCCGCCTCCTGGCGCGCCCGGGCTGACAGGTCCGCGAACTCCGCAAGCGGCAACGGCACCGCCACAGGCGATGCCACAAAACCAGCCTGCTCCGCAACAGCAGCAGCAGGCACAGCAGGCAACACCGCGTCCGCAGTTCCAAACCAATCAGAACGCGCAGCTGCAAGCGCCGCCTCAGGCCAACAACAACTCGTTCAGCAAATATTCCGGATCGATGACCGCCGGATCGGCGATCGCGCAGGCGACGCAACAAGCCGCTGCGAATCGCGGCGGAGGCGGAGGGCAGGAAGGTGACTTCGGACTGGGAACTGGTGCGAAGGGGCGTCAGTACGGGGCGCTGGATATTCTGAGTGACACGCAGGGCGTGGATTTTGGACCTTATTTGCAACGCATTCTGCAGGATGTCAAAGAAAACTGGTACCGGGCGATTCCGGAATCCGCCTTGATGGGCAAGAAAGGCAAGCTTGCCATCGAGTTCGCAATCACGCGAAACGGGCAAGTGGCGGGAATGAAGTTGATTGCGACTTCAGGAGACGACCCCTTGGATCGCGCTGCCTGGGCCGGCATCACCGCGTCGAACCCATTTCCTCCATTACCCGGCGAGTTCACCGGACCTTACCTCGCATTGCGTTTCCGCTTTTACTACAACCCGGACAAGGCCGACCTTCAGTAGGCTACGATCCTTTACCCTCAAGCGGAATCTTTCTCTTGTCTCTTTAAATCAAACTATCTGTCTCGCCGCTTTATTCATATAGCCGTTTGTGCGGGAGGGGAGTCTTACAGTGAAAGTGCCAGTACTGTTTGTCGGGCATGGGTCTCCGATGAACGCGATCGAAAATAATGCTTTCACTCAAGCGCTGAGAGGTTTGAGCGAGCGTTTGCCGCGACCGGAAGCCGTTTGCGTGGTTTCGGCGCATTGGGTGACGTCCGGGTCGAAGGTGATGGTGTCGGAGCATCCACGAACCATCCACGATTTTTATGGATTTCCGCGACCGTTATACGAGGTGGAATATCCGGCGCCGGGTGCACCGGAAGAAGCTAGGAATGTTGCTGCCGATCCGAAGATCAAGACCGACGAGGAATGGGGCTTGGACCACGGCTCGTGGAGCGTGTTGCGGCATATGTATCCCAAGGCGGATGTACCGGCATTTCAGCTGAGCTTAGACGATCGCAAAAGTTTGAGAGAGCACCTGGAACTGGGGAGAGAAATCCGGTCGTTGCGGGAGCGTGGCGTTCTGATCCTCGGAAGCGGGAACATCGTGCACAACTTGGGGCGTATAGATTGGAACGACCCACACGGCGCGTATGACTGGGCAAAGGAATTCGATGCAAACGTGAAAAATGCGGTCGATGCGCATGATGCGGAGACGCTCGCTTCACCGCAAAAATGGGGCGAAGGTTTATTGGCCGCGGCGCACCCGAGTATCGAGCATTATCTGCCACTGCTTTATTGCGCGGGCTCGACCGACGACAAGGACGATGTCTCGTATCCGTATGAAGGATTCGATTTCGGAAGCATCTCGATGCGGGCGGTGTTGTTTGGCGGTTCGGATACCAGCCCGAAGTGAGGCCTTCTACCTCGTATTCAGCGCTACCTGCTACATTTTGATCCAGTGATTCCTTCCGAAGAATACGATCAGCGCCGCGTTGTGCGCGTGGCGAGGGTTGCCCAATTCGACAAAATCCACGTGCGTTTGGGGAATGTCAGACTATTGCTGGCCGCCTGCGTCGTGGTGCTGGCATGGCTGGCGTTTGGGTCTCATCTCTTATCCGTATGGTGGATCGCTGCGCCTATTGTGGCGTTCGGTGGCATTGCTGTGTGGCATTCGAGAGTACTTCGTGCAAGGGATCTCGCGCAGCGCGCCGTTTCATTCTATGAACGTGGACTCGCTCGTGTTCACGATCGCTGGGCCGGCACCGGAGAAACCGGCGAACGGTTCGCCGACGCGCATCATGTCTATTCCGGCGACCTGGATCTATTTGGAAATGCCAGCTTGTTCCAGTTAATGTCGGTGGCCCGTACGCGAATGGGAGAAGAAACGCTCGCAGGATGGCTGCTCGCTCCGGCAAGCGTCGACGACATCCGGGACCGCCAGTTGAAAGTCAGCGAACTCCGAGAGGAGATCGATTTGCGTGAAGATCTCGCTGTGCTCGGAGACGACGCGAAGGTCGGGGTGCATCCGAACGAGCTGGTCACGTGGGCGGAATCTTCCGAACGAATGAACCACGAATGGATGGCGTGGCTTGCCCCGTCCCTCGGAGTGATGGCGATTGCCGCGGCGATCGTCTGGGCGGTCAAGGGAATCGTTACCCCATTCGTGATCGTGGTGGTGGCGGAAGCGATCCTTACGTATTGGGTTCGCAAAAAGCTGGACGACACCTTGCACGGGACTGAACACGCGTTTCGGGATCTGGACCTTTTGTCGGGTTTGCTGGAACGGTTTGAGAGACACAGCTTCCGAGGGCCACAGGTAGAGTCTCTGCAACGAGAACTTCTGTCGAGCGGATCCACGGCGTCGCGAGCAATCTCGAAGCTCAGAAATCTGGTCGATTTCATCAATTCACGACATAACGTATTCGTCCGTCTCATCGACGCCCCGCTGATGTATTCGGTCCAGGTAGCGTTTGCTGCGGAACGCTGGCGGCGCCGACATGGTAATGCTGTCCGACGATGGGTTGCCGTTGTTGGAGAGATGGAGGCGCTGCTTTCGCTTTCGAGTTACAGCTTCGAGCACCCTGAAGATCCCTTTCCAGAGTTTCTGGATGGCGCAGCGGCGTTCGTTGGTGAGGGGATCGGACATCCGTTGCTTCCGGCAGCGGTGTGTATAAGAAACTCCGTGAATATCAGCGGAGACACGCGAATCCTGCTGGTGAGTGGTTCCAATATGTCCGGCAAGAGCACGTTGCTTCGGTCCGTGGGAATCAATGTTGTGCTGGCGATGGCGGGCGGGCCGGTTCGAGCGAAGCGGCTTCGAATGAGTCCGTTACAGGTTGGAGCAAGCATCCGAGTGAATGATTCGCTGCAGGAGGGAAGCTCGCGGTTCTATGCAGAGATCAAGCGACTGCGAGAGATCCTGGATTTCGCAGGGAAAAAACCTCACCTGCTTTTTCTGCTCGACGAACTGCTCCAGGGAACGAATTCGAACGACCGCCGGATCGGGAGCGAGGGCATCGTGAAGGCCTTGGTTGATCGAGGTTCGACCGGACTAGTGAGCACGCACGATCTAGCACTCACCAATATCGGCAGTGTGCTGGATGGTCACCTGCGCAACGTCCATTTCCAGGATGAACTTGCGAACGGAAAGATTAGGTTCGACTACACATTGCGAGACGGAGTTGTGACCAAGAGCAACGGGTTGGAACTGATGCGTTCGATTGGTCTGGACGTTTAGCGAGGATCGTGCGACGGAGCATGTTGACCCTGAAATCTGTACATTCAGCCCTTCTCAAGTTCCTCGGCGATCGCCAGCATGTTGGTCACACTGTTCCAGTTTCGAGCGGTACCTGTGACTTTCAGGAATTTCTCGACCTTCGACCAAGGTAGTTTGCTTTTGCCGGCGCCGTCAGGAAAATAGATGTAGAGTTCGCGACCGTTCAGATAGACCTCTTCGGGATACGAATCGAAGGCCCCCAGGCTGGTCTCCGACCCTGGGGCTGGCGATCCTGCGAGAAACGTGACGAGGATTTTGCCGGGCTCGAGATCGTGCCGTTTCGCGAAGGGGCTGGCGACAATCGCTTTTCTGAGTTCGTCGGTGGTCCGTAGGATGACCTCGGTCCGGCAGGCAAATTTCTTTTCGATCGCGTCCTTGATTTTCGAAGCGAGTTGCGGCGTGTTTTTCACGTTCGTCCGGAAAATGATGTTGCCGCTCTGCACATAGCTGCGGGGATCTTCGAATTTCAAAGTCTGGTAAAGGGCGCGCAGGGCGTCCATCTTGATCCGATTGTGAGGACCAAGGTTGACGCCGCGCAGCATGGAGATGAGAACCGGCATCAGCTATTTCTTCGGGTTCTCGTTCGAGGACGATCGATGGAGCACAACCCTCCGATACAGAGTCGCGCCGTTGTCGAGGGTCAGCGTCCCCCTGAGGATGTTGTCCTCGAGGTGAAATTTCCATTCATCGTGCCGGGGCGTATTGGCGGTGCAGGTGAAGGCGGATGTCCCGTCCGTGTAGTGGCAGATCAAAGCTCCCATGAACTCTGGCGTACCAGCGACAATTTTGTAGGCGTCGATCTTCAGTTGAGAAGGCGCTTGCTTGTCGGCAGAAATGCGATAAAGGGCCTGCTCGTCGTGACATGGAGAACCTGCGACGGTGCACTTTGATTCGCCCTCCCATGCCCCCTCGATGTGGGAGTCTGAAGCCGACTGGGCACTTGCCGATGCCAGCAGTCCGACCACAACGCAAGTGATGAGTAGCGGGCGCATTCGTTCGAGGCAAATGATAACTGAAAATGCGGATTTCGCCATCCTAGATCGACAGGTCCCAGGTAAGCGCTCACTCAAGAGGTATTGTTCCGAGTAGCCACTCACTCGCTTGCTCCATTAGCCCCTTCCAGGAAACGGAGACCTTCTCAAAGGGTAGAGCCGGTCACTGCGTGCCTAAAGAACACCCGCACGCCCTGCCCATCGAGCGATGTAGTTCTTAAGGAAGGAAGTGAATTCTTCGGCAGCTGGAGGCAGCTTTCTGCCTCGGCTTCGGATTTGGTGAAAATTGAGGGTTACCACCGGGTTTACGAGGCGGATCATCACGACCTCGCGGTTGCGGCATGCAGGTAGGTCAAAAACGATGGCATGACGGCGATTCCCTCGCCGGCTTCTACCATCGCAGTCTGAGTGTCGAGAGCATTGAGCACCATTACGACATTTGGCACCACGTGCGCTTGCGCGAGATATTTGTCGATCAGTTGCTGTATCGGACTGCCCGTCCGCAGTGAGATTAGCCTTTCGCCATTTAGTGTCGACCAAGTCGCTAAGGCTCGACGAATTGCAGGATCCTTGTCCGGGCCTATCAACATCAAGGAAAAGCGGAAGAACGGAGTGCGCCGAACTCCGGGTGCGTTTCCAAAGGGTGCCCAACGCCATATCCAGTTTGCCGGCGCTACAAATAAGAAGACCTGCTGGCTACTTTCTGTTCTCTCGCCAGCAGGTCTTTGTTTGTTTTCTCTACTTTTTCTTCTTGCTCACCAACTTTCTCTCTAGTGCGCGTTGACTACCTGAGAGAGAGTTGGGCTGGTGCTGCCCTGGTTTTTGGTGTCACCTGAATACGTGGCCACCATCGAGAAGGTGCCAGTTTTCGAGAACGCGATGGAGCAAGACGCGGCGCCAGCAGTGAGTTTAACGGCTCCACAATTGGGCAGCGTGCTTCCGTTCCGGGTGAACTTCACGGTTCCCGTCGCGGTGCTTGGAGTAACGGTGGCGGTGAATTTCACTGAAGCTCTCACGACCGACGGATTCTTGCTGGAGACCAGCTTCGTAGTAGTGGTGCCTGTTCCGCCGTTGACTACTTGTGAGAGCGCGGTGCTGGTGCTGCCCGCGTACTTGGAGTCGCCAGAGTAGGTAGCCACGATCGAGAAGGTTCCCGACGTCGCGAATTTGGTGGTGCACTTTGCAGTGCCGGCGGCGGCGAGTGTGACAGCGCTGCATCCGGTGATCGTTGTTCCGTTCGAGGTGAACTTAACCGTTCCCGTAGGAGCCGGCGAATTTACCGGCGTAACGGTAGCAGTGAATGTCACGTTTTGATTCACGTTCGACGGATTTACGCTGGAGGCGAGGGCTGTTGTTGTGGGAGTGAGTCCGCTCCCACCAGTGATGGTGACCGCGGTGCCCGCGGACGGAATACCGTTTGCGACGACGAACAACTCGCTCGGCCCGGTTTCCGTATTCGTGGGCACATCGAAGTTAGTCGATACGACGGTGGGACCAGTGGCAACGCCCATCGTGCTGTGATCGTGCGTGCGGGCATAGACGACGTGACCGGTCGCGTTGTTGACGATACGGACGAGAGGATAGTTGCTGGCGTTCTGGAAGTCATCGCCGTAGGCGTTAGCTTCAGAAAGTCCGTTAAATTGAGTTCCCGAGATCGTGACCGTCGATCCGGTGCTGAGCGTGCTGTTGACTGAGGTGACGGTGGGCTGCCACGAAGAGTTGAAGGTTCCGGTCGAAGTGAGGAACTCGACATCCTTCGTGTAGTCGGTGTACATGATCTGTCCGTTTGGCAGAACGAGCAGGTGACCCTGGAAAGATGGCGTGTTTGCGGCGTTCGGCGGATTTGCGATCGCGGTAAGGTTCGTCCCGTTCCACTCATAAAACTTCGAGGGAGGACTGAACGTGCCGCTGAAGGGGCTGGCTTCGACGACGACGTTGCCGTTGATTTCGAGAGCTGCGGGAGAGTCGTTGGCCGCATTGCTGCTCGGAAAATCAGGGCCGAGCTTCCACGTGTTGTTGGTGGAGTTGTAGATGGCGGTGTGACCTGGTGCGCAGTCGCTCGAGCCTGTGGCGAAGACTGTGCCGTCGGGACGAAGAACTGCCGGTCCGACTTCGAAGCTGCCAAAGCCGCTGCCGCAATCGGAATCCCAGAGTTGCTTGACGGTGCTGCCGGCGGTGGTCCAGGTGTTGGTGGAGGAGTCGTAAAGTTCCGAGTTCGTGCCGGTGAGGATGGTGTTGCTGGTGTAAGCGTCGACGGTGAGAACTTTCTTGTTGGGAAGAAGCGTCCAACCTTCTTCGTCGAAGTCGTCGAACTTTCCGTCGGTGGCGTTGGACTTGGTGGTGAAGGTGCGCGCGCTCTCGTTGAACGTGTAGTAAACGGGCGACGTGCTGTTGCCAAAGGCGATGGCGCAGCATTGAGCAACCATCCAGGTTCCGTCGGGAAGGACGACGGATTCGGCGTCGCCGATATTGCTCTTGGTGGGCGGCGTGGTGGAGGTCCACGTGTTGGCGACGGGATCGTAGAGTGCACCGAGCGACTGCCAGACGGCCTGGCAACTGGAATTGGGGCAATTGTATTCTCCGCCCTGCACTGCGACCTTGCCGTCTTTCAGAACAGCCGAGGCGAAGAAGAGGGGATTGTATCCGTTAGGAAAAGATGCGACCTGCTTCCATGTGCCGTTGACGTAGCTGCCCGTGTTGTCGGGAGTGAGAGTGTACCAGTCGTTGTAGTCGCCAGTGCATCCAGTGCAGTTTGGCTCGGAGTGAACGAGGACGCGGCCGTCGGTGAGCAGCAGCATGGCGCCAACGGAAACGGCCGGAGCGTTCTTAGCCTTTGTCCAGGTTGCACCTGCGGGGACAACCTCGTCGGGAGTGGAAGAGTGTTTGAGGTGAACAGGGGGAGGCGTGACTCCGGCAGCGTGCGGGACAACAACACGGCGCGTTTGGCCAGCCGCGAGAATGCCCGACGCGAACAGGGAGGAACACACCAACGACCTTGCGACAAATAAGCGCAACTTCATGCTTTCTCCTCGTTTGTAGATTTGCTACATGATCCCGGACAGAATGTTGAAACTTGCGGAAGGCAGCCTATCCCGGACAGGTAAAAAAGCGGGGACCATAATACATCCAATCGTTCGAAGCACAACTATTTTTTCCAGTTAAGAGGAATTCCCGAACGGGGTGGATGCGGCTGGGGGCGGGCAAACCAGAGGACTTTTCACCAGAGCATTCAGTCTCAAAGGGCGGCTGCGTTTAGAAGATTGATTTAATGCGAGACGGCGACGGGCACGAGTTTGCACGGCGTGGTTACCACGTTTTGCGGTAGGTAGTCTCGGGTTTGCCGGTGCGGAGGCGGTCGGCAATTTCGACGCCTTGCATGAAGGCGTGATCCTGATTGGAGACTTCGTATCGCCATCCCCCGAAACGGCCGCGGCTGTAGATTTGTAACTGTTCGAGCTTGCGCTGCACTTCGTTGAGCAACCTGTCGCGTCCGGCAAAAGGTACGGGATATCCGTGTTTCAGGTCCGTGGAGAAGATCGAAATCACTTTGCTGGCGGGATTGATGAATCCAATCTGGCGCAGCGCGGCCTCGATCTGGGCGGGATCGTGTTTTGTATCGGAGCTGCGGTGAACGCTGCTTTCGCAGAGGATCGACCAGGTGCGATCGGCGTCCGGAACATTTTTCGGAGAAAAGTTGGACGGAAGATTCACGCGCCAGAAGGGAATGTGAGGCTCGGGAAGATTTACGGCGTGAACGGCGCGCAACATTTCGGGCATCGACCCGTGAAGGCCGAAGCCGAAGAGCTGAACTTTAGCCGGACTAAATTCACTGGCTCGCGCTCGCAGGTCCGGGCGGTCTTCCAGGAGGCGCAGAAACAGATCCAGCGGGATCGAATTTACGAGGTGCTCGTATCGCATTGTCGAGCCATCGTCGAGCCACAACCTTTTTTCTTTTGTGTTGAGGCGCACAACCCGGGATCCGAGACGGTGAGTGTTGGATGGAAGGCGAGAAAAAACATTCTTCCAAATCGCTCCAATGCCGCCCTGCTCGGGATAGCGAACCATGGTGGATTGCGTCCACCCGGGCTCGTCGCGATTGAGAACGAGATTACGGAGGATGCCGCGCACGCGGACTTCGGGAATGTTGCGCTCTTTCGATCCGCTGCGATGCGAGGACCAGGAACTGCCGACGTATTCTGGATCGTGCGCCCACATCTTGCGATTCAGAGGTCCCATCACGTGGCGAGTGAGCGGTTCGCCGAATTGTTCTTCGAGATACTGCTGCAGAGTGGGCTCAGACGCACTGGCGTCGAGGGGCGAGCGGCGAAGAAGTCCCCATAAACATTCCGCCAACGCAGGCAAAGGGAGGCGATGTATGTTCCGCTGGACCGGCGTCGGGATGAGGCGGTTGGCGATCCACACGCCGCGAATCGGAGTCGAACAGTGCCAGGCGGGAACGACCTCGTCGAGCAGGGCGATGAATTCCGGGTATTCTGCGTGCGGAAAGAGGACGTGTCCGCCATAGTCAAAGGTGAATCCTTCGGTAGTGGTGAAGGAAGCGGCGCGGCCTCCGGGAATGGGGGACTCATCGATCAATGCGAACGGTTGAGCGCCACTGGGGTGATCAGAGCCGTTGACGTTGGCTGAGGGATTTCGTGAGAGCCGCCAAGCAGTTCCGATTCCGGTGGGACCTGCGCCGAGTATGGTGATTTCTACCCGGATCTCGTTAGCGACTGACATGCGCGGGAGCGCTAAGCCGCGAGACGATCTTTTTCGAGCGCGGCAACATCGGTACGCCGGTTCTCGTGAGAGCTGGTCAACAAGAGATCGCTGCGATTGAGCACGTTTCCATCTTTATAGTCTGGCACGAGGCCGCGGTTGGCGAGAAGGATGAAGTGTCCGGGCGAGGGCAGGAGAACGCGCTGACCGAATGCGGGAGCAAAGACAGGAGTGATTTCGCGCCGGAAGAGCGCAAGGTATTTATCGTTCTGCTCGATCTCGGCAGCGCGTTCGGCTTCCGTGAGAACCTGCGGGTTGAGATGGCTCCATCCGTGATTCTGCAGGTCGACGCCGGCGAGAACAGCGCGCGCGAGTTCCGTGGCCGTTACGGTTCGCAAGGCGTGCTCTGCGTTTGTTGATTCTGAGCGCAGGCTCACTGCGAGCCGGTCGATCAAATCGGTGATCTCATCCTGAGATCGCATGCGCATATATGTTTGCTTGATGCGCGCACGCAAGGCACGACGATCCGCCTTGATGCCGAGATTCCAAGTCACTCCGTCCAAGGTGCATTCGGCAACGCTGGTCTCATCGAGCATGCGACTGATCTGGAACGGAAAGTATTGGATCTTGTTTTCGACGTGGCTGCCGTTCACGAACCAGGAGACAGCATGTCCGTAACGTCGCGCCAGAAGCGCGAGTTCGAATCCCGCATAGGTTGCGTCGTCGACGGTGAGTGCGTCGCCCTGGCCGACGATCGCTTGTGCCAGAGGAACATATTTCTCGCGCCTGACTTGAAGATGGAGCGCGGCTCGCGAGGTAGGCAGACAGAGCCCGTGACTGATGCGGTCGCTGCTGTAGGGCGATATAACGCCGTGCGTAACAAAAATCATTTAAGCAGTGAATCTAAGGATGGTGCTAAGGGGAGGCAGAGATGATCTCACATCCAAATCGGCATTTCAACATACTTTACAGAGGTAAACGAGATGGTAAATAAGTGCCATTGCGGGGAGCGCGCAACGGTGCAGTATGATGCTCGGCATAAGTTCGGTTGGTTTAGCAACATCCTGTTATTCAACGACATGCGGCCGCTTGAAGAGCGGACCTCGAACCTGTCGCGTCCGCCAGGTCTATCTTGAGTCATGCCATCAAACGCGGCATCGATATCCTGGCCGCTACGCTCCTTCTTATTGTGCTGTTTCCGTTGTTACTCGTAATTTCGATCGCTATCAAGTTATCTTCCCGCGGTCCGGTGATGTTTATTCAGGACCGCATCGGGCTTAACAAACAAAAATTCAAGATATATAAGTTCCGCACGATGATTCCTGATGCGGAGAAATATCTGGGCGATTCCCGTCTGAAAAATGACACGGGCGGCGCTGCGTTCAAAATGAAGGATGATCCGCGGGTGACTGTGATCGGTAAACTTCTAAGACGAACAAGCCTGGATGAATTGCCGCAGTTACTCAACGTCCTGATCGGCAACATGAGCTTAGTGGGGCCGAGGCCGCTCACGATCAAAGATCTCGAAGGCTTTCCGGAGAACGAGTATCACCGGCGCTTCAGCGTGAAGCCGGGAATCACATGCCTTTATCAGATTAGTGGACGGAGCCTGCTTTCGTTCGATCAGTGGATGCTTCTGGATCTTCGCTACGTCGACCAATGGTCGCTGTGGCTGGACTTTTCGATTTTAGTGCGGACCATTCCGGTGGTTGTGAAGGGAGTCGGCGCGGTGTGAGGATTTCTGATCCTGCGTTTCTTCTGTACTCGCGTGTCATCTGTGATCGTTGCAGTTTCTTACTGGCTAGCGAAAGCGTTAACCACTAAGGACACGAAGTATCACGAAGGATTCTGATTGGCTTGAGGCTTCGTCTCGAGATATCGACTTCCTTACGAGCTCACTGCATTCGCGGCCGTGATGGCTGCCGCCATGGCGAGTTTGTGATCGGTGTTCCATGGGGGCCCGATGGACTTCCGAAGCTGGAGGAAGTGGGCATCGAGATCGTCGGTGTGCAGTGCGACACTTGCTGCATCGAACACTTTCTTCGCGTCGTACCAGTGGACGGGCCAGCCGCGCTCCTCGGCTGCGGCGGCTAGCGCCTTGCGGTACATCACCCAGTCGGCAACGTTTTGCGCGCGGTAGTCCTTGATCCGCTCGGCGATGGTTGGCGGCAGCGCCGGGCACTGGCGAAGCGCGACGCCCACGATGCGTCCGGGCAACGCCGTTGCGACCGACTCGAGGCGAAGCTTCGCGTGCCGTTCCGCAGAAACTCGTACGCGCTCTACGAGCACCACTGCCTCATCGAGCGGAAGCCCTTGGCCTTCGCTGTGATGCGGAATTTTGGGGAGATCGTCGTCTACCAGTTCGACGCGGCGACGGTCGAGGAGCGTCCCGTTAGCCGTGGCCGTTATCAGGATCGCCCAACCGCCGTGATCGGATACACCGATGATTCCATCATCCAGCCGCATAGACTTGAGAACTAAAGATTGCGACGACCAATACCACATCAAGCTTCTTATTCATCTCTTTTCCAAATTGGATTGCGTTTGCGTTCGTGCTTCCCGCCCTTCGCAAACTGCGCGAAGAACGGGGCATCCTCATATTTACTGGTACACGCGAAAATCCAGAGCCGGGTCTCGCGCCCAGTTTAAATACGTCGCCAAAGGTATTTCCTGAACTGCAGTCAGGGACAACCCCGCCACGACGAATGTCATCGAAGTTCGACGCGGCAACCCGTCTATAATGCAACGTTTGTGCTGGTGAACGAAAGGGTAGGCAAAATGTCCAAGAAAATTTCCAAGAATACGATTTGTCTCTGGTATGACCACGACGCCGAGGCTGCGGCCCGCTTTTACGCCACAACTTTCCCGGACAGCAGCGTTGCGGCTGTGCATCGCGCCCCTTCCGATTATCCCGGCGGCAAAGCGGGAAACGTACTGACTGTCGACTTCACCGTGGTGGGAATTCCTTGCCTCGGTCTGAACGGAGGTCCCACTTTCAAGCACAGCGAGGCCTTCTCATTCCAGATCGCGACTGACAATCAGGAAGAAACCGACCGCTATTGGAACGCCATTGTCGGTAACGGCGGTCAAGAAAGCCAATGCGGCTGGTGCAAGGATAAATGGGGTATCTCATGGCAGATTACGCCACGGGCTTTGACCGACGCCATGGCGGCGGGTGGCGACGTGGCCAAGCGCGCCTTTCAGGCGATGATGCCGATGAAGAAGATCGATGTGGCGGCCATCGAAGCGGCGGTGAGGGGCTGAGCGTGGCGTCTTCGAGTCGCAGAGGAAACTCGCCGTCAAGATAGTCGAGTCAGGATCAGCCGACGAACCTGTTAGAAGACTGCGGAATGATCCAGCAGAAACGCTCAATGCGAAGAAGCAATACGTCCGCATGGTGGCGGAAGAGCTTGGCTGGAAAATTAAGTCTCGATAGACCGCGATGTAGGCAGCTCTGCCGTTAGAACTTGCTCATTTCCATCAGCTCCCTTAATTCGTTCACTCCGAATAACCCTCTCCAGGGAGTGGCGCTTTTTACCTTCGACCCATATCCACGAATACAGGAGGAGTAATGCGGTGTAGTTAGCGGCCGCAAACCAGTGATTTTCCCAACGAATACCTGAGAGCCCATAAGACGACAGCGGCCAAAGGAAATGGAGGGCGAAGATTCCTTGATGCGTGGGAATGTCGATGAGAATGTGCAGAGTCCACGCAAGCATCTCTATCATCGGCCGCCGGGCAAGAAGCGACGCGATGCCGAATGCCGTCGCAAATACGAGCAGACTGTGGCTGGCATAGTAAAGCGGCCACACAAAGCGGAAATGTTGTGGCCCATTTGGATCCGGCAGCAGAGATGACGTGGTGCCGCTGAGAAACCACCAGATTCGGACCGCGGCCGGAATGGCGAAGCTGAAGACGTCGGGAAAGACGCCCCAGAAAATTGCCCAACCCAGAGACACCGGGACTCGAAGCCGTCGCCGAAGTGGAAGTACCGCGCCCGCAGTCCAAAGAGCGTGAGCAAGGATGTCCAACGATCGACCTCCACGAAGTCTCGTCAGGCAGACCTACCCAAACGGGACGAAGGAGGGTAACACCGGTCGGCGGGTCCGTCTGTGATCGTAAGCTTTGCATTTGTTTACATCTGCGATCCGCGCTCCGTATGATCCACATCGTGCTAAACCGCGAGTAAACCGAAGCGCATGGGAGTCTTCAGAGACATGCACGAGACCCGGCAGTTCGATTCCGATTGGGATTATCGGGAGTTGCGTCGGATGCTTTCGGAGGCCATTTCTAGAGGCTACGTCGAACAGATTCCGGTGATGACGCCCCATCCGTACGCGCCGGACCGAGAGTGGTTCCGTGATAAGGAGACCGGGGAAATCTATTCCTTAGATGCGCCGGAGGAAAAGATCCGGGGACGGTGGGAAAGAGTAGATCCTCAGGATCTGGTCCAGCCAGGGGAAAGTGTGCAGTGATGGTCAACGAGCGAAATCGCCCGATAACAACAGTTTCTCTCCTTTGGCGCTTCTATTCGCCTGTGCGAAGATGGTGCGGTGCCAAAGCGCTTATTGCGCGGAGCTATCAAGGTTCTAGCGGGAATTGCGGCTGTGGTGTTTGTGGTTGCACGCATGACCACGAATACCGGATTGATCCTATTCGTGGGTTCAATCATCGTGCTGCTCGTTTGCTTCGTTTTAGTCAGGCTCTTGGAGAGCGATGACGAGAGCACTGGCTACGGGCCTGATGAACCGAAGTAGTGAGCTGAGGGTTTTGAGTGTTATTGCCTTGGTTTCAATAGTTACGCTTGTAATCGTGCTCCGACTGTACGTTCCGGTGTCCAATAGAGCATGCGTACACTGCTGGTTGCCGTCATCTCCCTCGCAGCAGTTGCAAACGTAGGATTCGCGCAAAATACGGCAAAGCCGGGGGTTGAAGTCGTGTTGAGTCGCGAGAACCCCCTTCACTTGCAGGTGAGTCTTACATCCGGTGCAGCGAATGACATTAAGCTCAATCCCTTCGAGTTGCCTTGGGGCAACAGGTACAGCATGGTTTTGGTGGCGACAAAGCCAAATGCAGAGGCGCTCGAACTGGCATATCCGATAGACGATCCCCGGAACACCCAGATCACGGTGAAAGCAGGTGAGACGTTAACAGGAGAGATTGATTTGCGGGATGTCATTAGGGACATGAAGGCTGTGAAGAAGTCAGATGTGCTCTTGTTCTGGGCCTACAAAGCTCCCGCTGCTCTACGCTTGCCGCACTGGGTCGGAGGTTTGGTGGTCATCCCACAACAAAAGTAGATCTGAGACGCTGTCAAGTTGGCGAACAATCGCTATTGCACTCAAATCCCCGCGATCTTCCGCCCATCCGCAAGCCAAACTTCGGTTCCGATTGGGACGTCCCGCTTCTGAAGATCGCGGAGCAAAACAATGTCATAAAAACGGCGACCGCCACTTGGTTTTCCTGAAGAGAAGTAGGCGATATGGGTATCAAGGATGCGGCCATCGGGAGTGCGGAGCTGAACGGCGTCGTTTGGGCGAACCGCAAACCTAAATCGTCTGGGATCTTCGGAGTGAGGACTAGACCTCGTCCCGCCATGTCGAAAACATCTTCGACTGTCAAGATAAGTCTCATTGCGATAGAGCGTATCAATTGGAAAGCCGTTCCGCCAATTGGCGTAGCCCGACTTATTGAGGAATTTCCGACTCGTGGATTCCCAAGAGCAATATTCGAGGGGGAATGCTCGGTCCAGTACATCGTCGATGGAAGGCGATACACTCTTTGGGCTGCTTCGGGTTATCTCGACCCTGATGCCAGATGGGTTGCTGACAAAGTACGAGATTGCCCGGTCGCCCGTTACTCGGTTCATTACAACCCTCAGGACCCGTCGGATGCGTCTGCGGAGCGAGTAGAGGTTCTACACTAGCTTCAGACACTTAGTGCCCGATGACATCGCAAATTCGAGGCCGCTAGAGCGAGTCAACATTCTCGGCGTGGGGATAAGTGTTCTCACGATGGATACGGCGCTGGAGAAAATCGAGACGCTGCTCGATCGGGGAGAACGAGGATATATCTGCGTGTGCGGCGCGCAGGGGATTATTGAGGCGCAGAACGATCCACAGTATCGCGGCATCCTGAATTCTGCGTTTCTGAATACGCCCGACGGACTGCCGACGGTGTGGCTCGGCAAGTATCACGGATTTCGAAATATGGGCCGGGTGTACGGGCCTCGCCTGATGCTGGCGCTTTGCGGAAGATCAGTCGCGAAGGGATACCGGCATTTTCTGTATGGTGGGCGGCCGGGCGTCGTTGAGAAGCTGAGGGCGGAGTTGACCGGTAAGTATCCCGGACTGGAAATCGTCGGAACTTATACGCCGCCGTTTCGTCCACTTGGTCAGGAAGAGGAACAGGATCTGGTCCGGCAGGTTGAAGCCGTGCGTCCCGATGTTTTCTGGTGTGGGCTGGGCGCGCCGAAACAGGAAAGATTCATGGCGCAGTATCAGGATCGCTTGCCCGTGAAGTTGATGATTGGCGTGGGCGCGGCGTTCGATATTTTGAGTGGGACGACGCGGGAAGCGCCTGAGTGGGTTTTGAATACAGGGCTTACGTCCATTTTTCGTGTGTGGCAAGAACCGCGGCGGTTGTGGCGGAGATATTTGTTTAATAATCCGAGATTTGTTTGGCTGACTTTCTTGCAGCTGTCGGGATTACGGCGGTACACGCTCTAGGATTCTTAGAAGCTCCGCTCGGCTTTGCCACCGCGGGACGGACGAATGCGTCCGTCGCTACACGGGTTGGGATAAAAACCCCCATCCTGTCTTGAGGAAGCCGATTCTCTTCGCTCGAGGCAGGATAGGGACGAGCCCGGTTCCGCAACCGTGCTCAATGCTTTTGGATGGCATTCCGAATTCGAAGTTCGCGTCCGCTGTGCGCGGTTCTCGAAGCGTCTACTCCCTATAGTGCAGGAGATACGAAAGCGTTTCAGGGATTTTGGAAGAGTCACGCTGATCGGCTTCACGTTCTGATTTAGGTCTCCGGGGCGTTGTTACCTACCCGCTCCTGATTTTCAGATGCGCCGCTCGGCTTCGCCTTTGCGGGACGGACGAATGCGTCCGTCGCTACACGGGCCTTAAAGCCAGCGGCGGACTTGGGTTTTGTAGAAGCGGTATTGACTGCCGAAAACTTCGGTTAGCTTGGCTTCTTCGAGGGGGATGACGATCCAGTTGACGTAGGCTAGGACGAGCGGCAGCGTGGCGATCGGCCAAGCCTGCCTGAGCAGTCCCGCTTCGCCGAGATAGGCGAGAGTGAGTCCGACGTACATGGGATTGCGCGTGAAGCGATATGGTCCGGAGGTTACGAATTGCGCGGAGGGTCTGCCGGGGACGGTCGTGGTTCCTGCGCTGCGAAACAGAAAGAGGCCCCATCCGGCGATGACGGCGCCAGCGATGAAGAGTATGTAGCCGGCGGCTAGTGCGAGCCTATCGCCCAGCGCAGAAACCGGCGTGTGATGGAAATGTTCGAGCGCAACTCCGAGCAGATAGCAGAGTACGAAGACCCATGGAACAGGAACGCGCAGGAGCAGCCGAGCTGGATTTGTCATGTAGACCTTCGGCACTGACGCTCGGCGCTGCTGGCGCTAGGTTAAAAATATCTCCGGATTCGCGGTTGGCCCGTCGAGATGGCCGACGAGCCTCTTCTCCAGTCCTTCTCTGGATGTGCCCAGTTGCTGCCGGAGGCGTTCTTTTTCCTGATCGTTTAGTGGAGAGAAGCTTCGAGCAATCTCGACATTGTGCGCGAGCATTTCCGGGCGCGGCATTCCGACGACCGCTGTTGTGACCGGTAGGCTCATCGAGTAGCGGAGTAGCGAGTTCATGTCGGCCTTGCCCGGACCTTCGCCGACGAGGAATTCCTGGCCGGTGATCTTCATGGCGATGATGCCGAGTTTCTTGGCGTTGGCGGCGGGAAGTGCGAGTTCCTCGAAGTGTCCGTTGCGCGAGGCGTTGAGCGCCATTTGAACGCAGTCGAGATCGTGACGCTCGATGGCTTTGGCCATTACGGCGCCGTTGGTGTGGCTGGTCATGCCGGCAAAGCGTGCCATCTTCTGGTCGCGAGCTTCCATCAATCCTTTCATTGCGCCGTTGGGCGCTTCGATCTTGGCGAGATCGTCTTCCTGTCCGAGGCTGTGGATGTGGACGAGGTCGACGTGATCGGTATTGAGGCGTTTCAAGCTGGCTTCGAGACGGCGCATGAATTCGTCGCGGGTGCGATCGGGAATTTTGGTGGCGAGCCAGACGTCTTTGCGGCGAGTCGCCATGACTTTTCCTACGCGCGTTTCGCTGGCACCGTCTCCGTAGGCGTATGCGGTGTCGAGATACGAGATGCCCATATCGATCGCGCGATTGAGGATCTCGGTGGCGGCCTCTTCTTCCTTATACATAAGGAAGCGGCTGCCGCATCCGAAGGCGAGGATGGAGACCTTAGCGCCGGTTCGCCCGAGGCTGCGCGTGGGAATCTGACCGGAGGCGGGCAACGCGCCAGCGACATCTTTCAGCAAGAGCAAGCTGCTGCCAGCGGCGGCGCCGAGTCCGACGTTTTCAAGAAACTGCCTGCGTGAGATTTCCTTGCTCATAGGGCCTCCTCGATCAGTCCCCAGCATCTTATCGCTTCGGGCTTGGATTGGGGAATGTCCTTCTTGGATTAGGCTTTTTTGGCGACTTCAAATCAAAACCCTTTCACCACTAAGGACACGAAGGTCCACTAAGGAAAGCTCCCGCGTAGCGCTATTTGCCGGAGATTTTGCGGAGGAGGGCTCGGGCGATGGTGCCGGGATGAGTGACTAGAGTGGAGAGTTGGCCCATCGTGCTTTGGGGCTCGTAGAAGACTCCGAGCTGCCGCAAGACTGTGGCCCGATCGTAGTAGATGCGCTCTCCGGCGAGGCGATCGTTGTTGTCGAATGTGTAGACGCCGCAGAGCGGGAACTGGATTCGGCGTCCGGTGGGCGGAAGGCCGCGCCAGGCTCCGAGATGCGTGCCGCTGATCACGACTTCGACGAGGATGGCATCGTCGGTGATATAGCGATGCTGGACATCGATGGCAAGATCGGGCATCGCTCCCATGAGCTGCTGGTAGAAATTGCGAACTCCATCTCGTCCTTTGTGGTGTTCGCCCCAAGGCTCGTCGTCGTAGGTTGCGGAGTCACCAAAGGTGCGCAGGACGCCTTCGAGATCGTGAGCGTTCTCGAGACGGATGTGTTCTTCGACCAGCGCGGCTCGGGCCGAGATTCTATCTTTGGGGATGGGAACGCTTGCCATTTTCAAATGCGCTCGGAGTGGCGATTCTGGAGCTTATCAGGGATATGGGATCAAGATAAACGGAAACAGGGAAATCGGCTGGCGGCTTTTTGTCGGAACGCGACATTGATGGAGAAACGTCCGCAACTGCTTTACCACGAAGGACACGAAGTATCACGACGTTAGATTCTGCAGGGTTCAGGCCACCGGTTGGACAACGGGTTAAACTATCCCGATGAATGTGACACGTCGAGACTTCGCCAAGCTGAGCGCGCTTGCTTTGGGAGCGCGGTTTGTTCCAAATCTGATTGCACAGGAACTCGCTTCACGAAAGATTGGTTATTGTGTCATCGGTCTCGGCCGTATCGCCAGTCATTTCATGCCGGCCGTGCGCAGCACAACCACCTCGCAGATCACGGGACTCGTCAGCGGCCACCGCGACAAGGCGGAGCGGATCGCGGCTGAGTACGGCGTTCCGGCAAGCTCCATTTATAGCTACGAAAATTTCGACGAGATCACGCGCAACCCGGCGATTGATGCCGTCTACGTTGCTTTGCCGAACTCGATGCACGCCGAGTACACGATTCGCGCGGCCAAAGCGGGCAAGCACGTGCTTTGCGAGAAGCCGATGTCGACAAACGTTGCCGATGCCGAGGCGATGATTTCAGCTTGCAAGTCGGCTAAGGTCAAACTGATGATTGCGTATCGCTGCCATTACGAGCCGACAAACTTGAAAGCGATCCAGCTTATTCGCCAAGGCGCAATCGGACAGGTGCAGGCTATCGAGAGCACCTTCGGCTTCAACATTGGCCGCGGGGAATGGCGGCTCAACAAAAAGCTGGCGGGCGGAGGACCGCTTTTCGATGTAGGCATTTATTCGCTGAACGCGTGCCGCTACCTGACAGGCGAGGAGCCGGTACACATCTCAGCGAATGCTTCTGTTATCGAGCACGATGGGCGCTTCGATGAGGTCGAGGAAAACGTTTCCTGGACGATGAAGTTTCCCTCAGGAATCGTTGCCAGTTGTAACACTACGTATGGCGCAAATATGGAAGGGTTCTATCGCGTCCATGGATCGAAGGGGTGGCTCGAAGTCGATTCGGCGTTCGTCTACGAAGGACTGCGGTTGCGCGCCGAGTATGAGGGGACAAAACTTGACGAACCGAATCCTGCGCGGGATCCCTCGCATTTTCAGGCTGAAGCCGAGCACTTTACTCACTGCATTCAAAATGGGCTTGAGCCGAAGTCGCCGGGCGAAGAAGGGTTGCGCGACATGCGGTATATCAGCCAGATTTATCAGTCGGCGGGGATTTCGATGTGACGTGCGGAGTCTGATGTGCTTCCGGCACTGCTGTGAATTCTTGCTCTGCACTGCGGAATCGGAAATTCCTTTTGGGGGATGTCGCACTGCTTGCGTGAAACGGATCCTTCGCTTTGCTCAGGATGACAGGGGTGAGTGTGTTTGAGATGACAGGCGTGAGCGTGTTTGGAACTGAGATAAGATTTGCTTGTATGCAGCGCTTTCGAACGATGGTGAGCTTGACGGCATCGCGTAATCTTCTGGCGCTCTTCCTGGCGCTGTCATGTGTGGCGATGGCATCTCAAGCGCCTGGACAGCCGGGGAGACCACGAATTACCGGCATCGATCACGTGACGATTGACGTAAGCGATCTGGCAAAGTCGAAACGGTTCTATTCTGAAATTCTGGGGTTGACTGCGGGCTGTCCGGAGTACACCGGTCCGGAGACCTGTTTTCTGGTGGCCCCATCGGAGCATCGGCTTCTATTGAGGACGAAGCTTGATGAAATAAGGAGTAACCCGCACAAAAGCTGGCTCGCGGAAGTTGCGTTCGCAACCGAAAACGTTTCGGACCTGCGACATTATTTGCTTGCGCGCAGGTTGGTGCCGGGTCCCATCGAGAAGAGCGCCGATGGCTCGCAGTTCTTTCGCATCCATGACGCAGAAGGAAATCCGCTGGCCTTCGTCCAGAGGCCGCCGTCGAAGATCGGATCCGGGCCTGCGTCGAACCAGATCGGTTTGCGCCTGATCCACGCCGGCTTCGTGGTTAAAGACCTGGATGCCGAGAGTCGTTTCTACGAGAAGGTCCTCGGATTTCGTCTTTACTGGCGCGGCGGATTCAAGGACGACGGGACTGATTGGTACGAACTCCAGGTTCCAGACGGTCCTGATTGGATCGAATACATGCTGAACATTCCTGCAAACGCGGACCATAAAGAACTGGGTGTGCAAAACCATTTCTCATTTGGAGTCAAGGATGTTCACGCGGCCGCGGCGAGCCTTCGATCAAGAGGGCTAAAAACTTTCGACGGGCCCGAAGTGGGGCGCGATGGCAAGGATAGCCTGGATGCTTACGATCCCGACGGGACGCGCGTCGAAATCATGGAGTTCACGCCCGTGCAGAAACCATGCTGCCATCCCTACACAGCGGACCATCCGAAGCCTTGAGGAATCGGGCGACGACTAGGGCTTGGGGTGAGTGGCAAAGAAATTCCAGATGATATCCCGGGTAATAATTCCTGTATTCGAATCGAAGGCCGGGTTGTAAGGCGTCTGGCCTTGAACGTTCATGGGGCTCGTCGTCCAGGAATGTTCGCCGCCGATTAGCTTGTAGAACTGCACTTCAGTGTTCCCGCTGCAACTGGTGGCGCGCTTCTCAATTACCGGACTGATATTTCCCTGAAGGTCGCAGAGAGCTGACTGCGTGTCGACGGTAGTACAACTGTTCCCCGACGGACCGGACCAGTAGTTGAATGAATCCTCTTGCGACAGGTCGGTTCCGCTGCCGCAGTACTGGACGGTTTGGTCCTGATCGCCGTGAAGCATCAGAACGGAAACCGGGCCAAGCGCAGGCGGGACGGGTGTGGGGTTTCCCCTGGTTGAGATGGCGCCTTCTACCACGCCAATGCCCGCGACAAGATCGGAGAGCTCGACTCCGAGGCGATGCGACATGAACGCGCCGGCGGAATGCCCGGTGACAAAAATCTTCTTCGGATCAGGTGCGACACTCGCTTGCAGCGTGGGGATCAAGTGACGAAAGAAACTTACATCGTCCGTAAAGTCGTTGAAGAAATATCCCCAATCCGTGAGGCCTGTGCTGGTCTCGACCACGCCATCTGGGTACGCAACCGCAAATCCAACTTGATCCGCGAGTGTACTGAATCCGGTAAGACTTTCCATTGCGAGCCCGGTGCTTCCCGAACCGTGCAGGGCGATGACGAGTGCGCCGGAGTTCTTCTGGAAGTTTGCCGGAACGTGCAGCAGGTAGGTGCGAGTCACACCGTTACTCAACAGGGACTCGCAGGTGGTCCCGGCTTGGGCGTTGCAGGGCGGACCGCCCCCGGTTCCTCCGCCACCGCCTCCGGTGCCGATCGTGCTTCCTCCGCCTCCGCAAGAAACCAGCCAAAATGAGAGTGTTAAGAGGAGGAATGCGTAGCAGGAGGATTTTTTCATCGAATGTTTTGGATGCTTCCGCTCTCGGAAGGGATGGTGCTGCTTGGGGGCGATTTTCCGCTGAATCCCGCGTCCCTAGCCTCAGAGCGATTCTACACTCCCGGGACCGGAAGCGCATTGCCAGACGAAGCCGACGCGGAGTATGATCGCCGCCGCTATAAGGAGGAGTTATGAAGAACGTGATCGTGTTTGCAGTGCTGTGCTTGTTTTCGCTGTCTCTTGCTGCCAGTCAACAGGCGGCCGGCACGAGTGGCGTCGAGGATCTGATCAAAAAACAGGAACAAAACTGGGCACAGGCGACGGTGAAGGATGGTGCGGCTGCCGTGGATCAATTTGAAGCGGATGACATCATTACCACCGATCCCGGCGGTCGCGTCACCGATAAGGCGCAAGACAAGAAGGACTTGAGTTCAGGCGATCTGAAATTTCAGTCGATGGAACTGAGCGACCTGAATGTCCACGTCTACGGCAACACCGCGGTGGCCGCTGGTACCAATAACCTGAAGGGCACATACAAGGGGCAGGATATAAGCGCGAAATATCGCTTCACTGACACGTGGGTCAAGCGAAATGGAAAGTGGCAGGTAGTTTCGTCGCAATCCACAAAACAGCAATGAGCAAAGCCTCTCACATTCAGCCTGCGGTGCTGAGAGGTTTGACCACACAGCGAAAGGCGATTGCTGCGACGAGCCAGACGAAAGCTGCAAAAGGCACACGCGACGGCATGTGGCGTGTTGGTGTAGACACCACGCACGGAAGAATCTGCGGATGGCCGACACAGCGCCGGATGATCTACGCCAATGCCAGGTTCAGATTTTCAATGGCCTCGTCGATCTCGGCTGGGCTCTTGTAGCCGACGGTCACGCAATCGACGCCGGCGTTCACGAATGCGAACTTCATCGCCTTCTGCCGGTCCTCACGGTTGAAGGTGCCTTCGCCCGCCAGCTTCATGCTGATCACGCCCATTCCTTCCTTGCGAACTTCTTTCACGTGCACGACCACTTCGGGGACATTTCCCGTCTCCGACATGTCGGGAGACTCGGCATCCATACTCTTACCTTTGTGATTCATGCGAATCATGGCAACTTCGAGCCACTTGTTTCCCGGTACCCGACGCAACGCGGGCAATCCGTGAACCGACGCGCCGTGACTGACGACAACCTTCTTTGATTCCGCTTCAAGAATGGCGTCCTGCCAGCGGCTGCTATCGGTGGGCCAAGTCTGGGTATGTTGCCAGTGCAGCAGCATGATGTCGAAGTAGTCGGTGTTTGCCAGCTTGCGCAACTCGTCGAACTTTTGCTGCGCGTTCGTGCCTTCGCGGGTGGTCACCTTCGACATGAGTTGATAACTGTCGCGCGGAATGCCCTTGAGGGCCACGCCTAGCATCTTGTGCATCTCGCCGTAAGACTCGGCCGTCTCGAAAGAACCGGATGCCGTGATCGTAGGCGTAGCGGACCAGCCGCGTGAAGCCATCCTGTCCGAGATCGCGCTGCACCTGGCCGCTGAAGCTGCCGGTGCCGAATGCAAGCCGCGTTACTTTGACGCCGGATCTTCCCAAGGTGACGAGGTCGGTGACGGTCCGGCGTTGTGCGATCAGCGGGAGACTTCCGGCAATCGCAACGGTTCCCGCTGCAAGTCCGGTTTTCAGGAATTCACGTCGGGTGAAATGAGACATCTGGACCTCCACGAAGACCGATTTCCGCAATGTTATCAAACGCGCAGGCTGGCTGTGGAGTGCGGCGGACTCGAAAACCGGACGGATTCGGGCGGTCTCGTCTACAATCGCCGACGATTCGAGTTGGGCCGCATTTGTGCGATCAGGAGAAAGACATGCTCAAGCGGAATCTGGGGCTGATCGTCTTCGTGATGTTGTTGGTGGTCCGGTGCTCACAAGCAGGAGAGGTTCCAAAACGTAATTGGAAGGTCATGAAGAATCCCCGCCAAACATGGCTGGTCGGCGGAGAAATTGAAGGCGGCCCTGGACTTCGCGAAAGCCTCCGGCTCGTCCGCCCTGATGGTAATTCAGGACGGTGAAGTGGTGAACGAGATCGGGAGCGTTGACCGAAAGCTCAGCTCCTATTCCATTCGTAAGAGCCTGATCAGCGCGCTTTACGGAATTTATTCTGCCGACGGCGTAATTGATATCAACGACACACTGGGCGAGCTCGGCGTCGATGACAATGCACCATCGCTCACTCAGGAAGAGAAGCAATCAAGGATTGTAGACCTGTTGCGAGCGCGTTCCGGTGTTTACCATCCGGTCGATTTCGAAACGCAGTACATGATCAACATTCGTCCACAGCGCGGGAGCCATCCGCGCGGAACGTTCTGGTACTACAACAACTGGGACTTCAATGTGCTGGGCACGATTCTGGAAAAGAAAACCGGTCTTTCCATCGGTGAGGCTTTTTACCGCCGCATCGCGACTCCCCTCGGCATGCAGGACTTCAAGCCCGAAGACGTCTATTACATGGGTGGTCCGATTTCGAGGCACCGTGCTTACCATTTCGAAATCACCGCTCGCGATCTGGCACGTTTTGGTTTGCTCTACTTACAAAATGGCCGCTGGGGAAACAAGCAAATCATTCCCGAAGCCTGGGTGGAAAAAAATCGCCATGCGGATGAGATGATCCAGTGGCACAATGCGGACGCGGGCGGTTATGAAAACTTGTGGTGGCTTGAATATCACGGCGCAAGTCTCTATGGGACGGGACTTCCATCCGGAAGTTTCATGGCGAGTGGAGCCGGGGTTCACATCGCGATGGTAATTCCGTCGTTGAACCTTGTGATCGTGAACCGAGTGGACAATGAACCGGTCAACAAGGATTCCGCGACAGTCATCGCTGCGGCTGAGCATACAGTCATCCCTACTGCCAAGATGGGGGAAATCATCCGGATGATTTTGGCGGCGCATACCCCGTGAAACTGCTGAGGCTCGCGCAATCCAGTTCGCTGGCTGCTCTCATGAGATGCCCACAAGCCAGAGGTCACGCCTTCCGACCATAGTTGCAACTGTCCCTAAGAGGACATTCGGCACAGCGCGGCTTCGACCGTTTGCATATTTTCTGACCGTGCTGGCGGAGCAACTGGTGGGCTCGGATCAGCGAATCGTAATCCTTGGGGAGTTGCTGGCGAATCGCGTCCTGGACCGCGCGATACGTCATGGAATAGTTGGATTGCTCCTTGGCAAAACCCACTCGACACAACACGCGCAAGCCGTTCGAATCGAGTGCCATCAACGGATAGGAGCGGGTAAACAAGAGTATCTTCTCTGCACCCGGATCTCCGATGCCGGAAAACTTCTTCAATGCTTTCTTCGCCTGGGGCAGAGGCTTCTTGAGAACGGATTGCAGGTCGCTGCCGAACTCCTCATAGGCAATTCTGGCAATGGTGAGAAGTTTCTCCGAACTCAGATCGGGGAGTATGCCGGCCTTGGCGATCGCAGAGAGCGCGCTGCGCTTGGCAGTGAGAATCTGCTCGGGACGAGTTCCAATGTTTCGTTTGAGGCTGGTGAACGCCTCGGCACGGCGTTCGTCGTTCGCCAGGTATGCGATATTTTCCCAGATGACAAGCTCTAGTGGATCGGACAAGTGCGGCGGTGCAGGGCTGCCATAGTTCCGTTGAAGTTTGTCGAGAAGCTTCGGAAACGTAATGGTCGGTGTGCCCATCGACTCAGTTTGTCTCTAGATCCAGTCGCAGCCGGACGGGCCATTCGTTCCAGTAGGTGCGCAGACCCTTCTTGGCAAAATGATAGGACCGCCTGTCCGGCGAACGAGAACCGCCGGGCGCTGCCTTGGTGAAAAAGACCACACATGCGGCGAGTTATTTTCGGTCAGACCTCTCAGCGGCACGAACTGTCTTCTGCTGGCCCTCCGCGAAGAGCTGGGAGTAAATGAGGCCAGCCAATGCGGCGCCGACGATCGGGGCAACCCAGAACAGCCATAATTGGGCGAGAGCCCACCCTCCCACGAGAATTGCAGGCCCCGTGCTTCGCGCTGGGTTGACGGAAGTATTCGTGACAGGAATAGAAATCAGGTGGATCAGGGTGAGACACAACCCGATGGCGATGGGAGCGAATCCTTTGGGAGCGCGGTCGTCCGTAGAACCGAAAATCACAAGCAGGAAAAACAGGGTCAGCACAACCTCAGCCACGAAGCACGCCAGCAAGGAGTATCCACCGGGAGAGTGGATGCCGTATCCATTCGACGCAAATCCGCCGGCCAACCCGAATCCTTCTTTGCCATTGGCAATGACATACAAGGTGGCGGAACCAACCATTGCTCCCAAAACCTGCGCCACAACATATGGCAGCAGTTCGGAAACCGGGAAGCGCTTTCCAACTACAAGCCCAATTGATACCGCTGGGTTGATATGACATCCCGAAATCGGGCCGATGGTAAAAGCCATGGTGAGCAACGTCAGCCCGAAGGCCAGAGCGACACCCGCGAAGCCGATCCCCAGGTTCGGAAATGCAGCCGCTAAGACCGCGCTTCCGCAACCGCCGAAAACCAGCCAGAACGTTCCTAGAAATTCTGCAACACAACGTTTGCTGAGACTCACAGACACCTCCCTTTGGGACTTTCCAGGTCAGAAGCCTGTCTGTGGAGTTGTACACCACGCGGACGATTTTGTAACTGCAGAAAGGATAGCGGCTGTCGACGGGATTGAGACCGCTGACGCTTAGAAGGTTATGACTACGGCACACCTACCCGAAAGTTAACAGTTGGTGAAGTTGCACATTCGTTCTTCGATCCGATACTAGAGTGGGCATCTCACAGCGTCTTACGATAATGCACGCAGCGGTCGACAACTTCATAACCTAAGGCTTCGTGAGCGCGTTGCGAGCCCTCGTTGTCGATCCATGTATCGGACGCCATCTCGAGACATCCCTGGTTGCGTGCCCAGTCTTCGGCCGCCTGTATAAGTTTCTGGCCGATTCCCTGATGTCGGTGGTCTTCAGCGATGTACCAACCCTCGACATAGCCCACTGGGCGCGCCGGGTTGCAGCCGTCCGCGTGCGAGCGTAAGTCAACTTCGAGGAAGCCAACTAACTTTCGATCACTCGCCTCGGCAACGAGGATGATCAGCGGCATCGTCAGAGGAAAAGTGCCTGCGAGGATCGCGCTGATCTCCTGGGCATGCTCTTCGGCAGAAGCGCTGGGCCACAGTGCTTCGTGCATGCGCGCTAGCTGGTCGCAGTCTGAGGGTCGAGCCAGCCTGATCTGAATATCTGACACGGTTTCCATATCGGTTCAGGATCGCACAGTCGCGCGGTTCTCCAGTTTCGTTCAACAGCATTCACCACAAAGGACACGAAGTATCACTAAGGTTATGACGCCTTGCGTTCTTCGCTTCGTGGTTGAGGACTCATGCGCGGGATCACCGCAATGATAGACAGTGGGAGTAAGATGCTGTGTCGAGAAATGTGGAGGGAACATGTCCCGGATGGGCCCTTTCAGCGTGGCGGTGTGCGTCGTCGCGATGACGATGATTATGTGCGGATGTTCAGGTTCGTCGCGGCCGCCTATTTCGGTGAGTTTATCTCCTTCTTCGGCGCAGGCAATCGATCAGGGCAACACAGTTGGCCTCACGGCAACCGTAATGAATGATACGAACGCAAAGGGAGTTTCGTGGACCTTGAGCGGACCGGGCTCGTTGAGCAATTCCATGGGGGCATCGGTTACCTACAATTCCCCGACGACTAGTCTGACCAACGCAGCACAGGCAACGGTGACGGCAACATCCGCAGCAGACCAGAGCAAGACCGCATCAGTGCAGATCACCGTGAACCCGTACCCAAATATTCCGTTTCAGACGTTAGCCAACGGATCAGTGGGCCAACCGTACAGCCAAATCATCACACTCACCGGCGGCACGGCTCCTTTTCAGTGGAGTGTGTACAACGGCTCGATCATCACGGGTTGGAGAGTGGGCGGATCGGTGCCGGACGGCCTGACGCTTGATGTTAATACCGGAACGATCAGCGGAACCCCGACGGGCGGCGGAACGTGGTACTTCGACGGGACGGTAACGGACGCAAGCGGCGTGACCGTGGACAGCGGCTTTCTCAGCATCCAAATCAATTCCGGCACGCCACCGGGCAACCCGGTGCCCTTATTGAATCAAGCGCTTGTGCCCACAGCCGTTTCGCCCGGCAGCGCCAGTTTCACGTTGAACGTGAGCGGGACCGGTTTCGTTTCCGGCGCGACCGTTGATTTCAACCATGCGCCGCTGGCGACGACATTTATCGATGGTGAACATCTGAGTGCGGTCGTACCAGCGGCAAAGGTTGCGACCGCGGGGACGGCAACGGTTACCGTTGTGAATCCGGCAGCAGGCGGCGGGCGCTCCAACGCGGTGTATTTCCTGGTGGAAGCGCCTCAGCCGACGGTCAACTTCGCGAATGCTGCAAATTCACCGCTGCAGATTTATGGGCCGCTGGGATTGGCCACTGCGGACTTCAATGAAGATGGGAAGCCGGACCTGTCGATCGCAGCGACTACCAGCGTGTACGTGTTCCTGGGGAACGGTGACGGGACGTTTGGGCCGGCGACCGGGTCTCCGATGCTAGTGCCAAGTCCGCCATACGACGACTTCGCATCCCCTTACACGGGGCCGATTGCCACGGGGGATTTCAATCATAGTGGTCATGTGGGATTGGCAGTCGGCCTTTTCCAAAACGAGGCCGCGGTAATCCTGCTAGGGAATGGGAATGGAACGTTCGTCGCATCGTCGGCGGCGTTTGCGAACGCGCTTGGTCAGCCGACATCCGACGTCAAGGCAGCGGATTTTAACGGCGACGGGGATCTGGATCTGGCGATTGCAAATCAACTTACTGGGACGTCGCCCGTGGTTCTGGGTTACGGGGAGGGAGCATTCACCGCCGTGGGTACGCTTTACACTACCGGCTTTCCGGTAGCCGTCGCGGTGGGAGACTTCGATGCGGACGGACGGCTGGATGCGATTGTGGCCGGTGGTGGATCGACCACGTACCCGGGGTCGGGATTGGCTGTGTCCCTTGGAAAAGGAGACGGGACATTCATGCAGGCGAGTGGTTCGCCGATTTCCCTCGGGAAGAATTTTTCTGCGGTCGTGACGAGCGATTTCAACGGTGATGGGAAACTGGATCTCGCGGTGACGGATTTCGACGACAACTCGGTGATGATCGTGTTAGGGAATGGCGATGGAACGTTTGAGGTTCCGACCGTGGTACCAGTTGGAAATCAACCGGACGCGCTTGTCGCAGGAGATTTCAATCGTGACGGTAAGGTGGACGTAGCGGTCGCAAACTTCGGAGACGGCACCGTAACGCTGCTCCTGGGGAATGGGGATGGGACCTTCACACAGGCTTCGAGTTCGCCTTATGCGGCCGGCGCCGGTCCGTACCAGATTGTGGCGGCGGATTTCAACGGTGACGGGAAACTCGACCTCGCGGTCACGAACTTGACGGACGGAACGGTATCCATCCTGTTGCAGCAGTGAGTTGCCACATCATCCAAAAACATGTGGCGGATGTTTTGATCGGTCGCGAAAAAACACGAGGAAACGGTGTGGTGGAGGCCCTGTCTGATAGTGGACAGTTCAGTCCACGGGCGGACGGTCAGGGAACGTCCAACGTGCGTTTCGTATTGCAGGAGCGGGACTTTCGCCGCGCAGCGTGCGGAACGTCAGGTGCTTCGCAGTGGTGAAGATCGTCAGGGAGACGTGTCGATATGAAGAAAGAGCGGCTACGACAGGTAGTTACAGGTCCTTTGGCAGCGGAAGAACTGAAGGCGCAGATGGAAAAGGGATGGAAGCTGGTAGCCGTCGAATGGGAGCGGGATGTTGAAACCGCGGAAGGGAAAATTCCAGGGGAAGTTCCCTTCGGGCTGAAGCTTGAGCCGGAGACTGCGCGGCTCGAAGAGAATGGGTGGGAGAAAGAGTTGCTGTTCCAGATGATGGAACTGATGGTGGAGGAGGGTTCCTACTCGCGCATCGCGGAAGAGATCAACCGGCGGGGCTTCCGAACACGGGAGGGCGCGAGATGGACGCCGATCTCGGTGTTTGAAATGCTGCCGCGCCTGATTGAAGTGGGGCCGCACGTATTCCGGAGTGCGGAGTGGCAGAAGAGAACTCGTTCGGCGCCCAAGCCGCACTGAGTGAAGTTGCTGAGAAACCTACGTTTAAGTCCAAAAAAACTGAAGCGGTCAGTACACTCGCCTGCCGTGAGTAGCCGAGACGGCTAAGCGACGGCCGGCAGGATGGCGGCGCTACTTTTGCGGGATCCTCTGCGATAGTTCGGCTTTTCTTCGGCGTTCCTTCGTTATTTCTATTTCCAGCGATTGCTACCTTCCAAACTGCGAGGCGGACCTACCGCCTTGGAGCAGGCCGCCAATGTCCCAAGGCCATCACTTCCCAGGCAGCCAGCGAAAAATCGACAGGAGGCTTCTATGACTACCTTCGGACGAATTGCGACGAGATATTCGATGATCGCACTCGTTTTGATGAACATTGGTTACTCTCGAGCTATCGCGCAGGAGGCGCACTCGCACGCCATAACAAAACATGAAACACCGGAGCAGAAACGCAAGGCGGGTGCGCTGATCCGAATTGTCCGGGAATCGACCGAGAGGTTTAAGGACGTGAGAGTGGCCGAGGCAGAGGGATATGCGCTCTCATTCGGTTGCGTCAGCGGGCCGGACTCGGGCGCGATGGGCCTGCACTTCATTAATGGCGACCTGCTGAACAAGGGCGTGATTGATCCGACGCGGCCGACGATTGTGATCTACGAGCCGACAGAAAACGGACTGAAGCTGATTGGGGCAGATTTCCTGGTTTTTGCGGATGCGTGGAACAAGAAGAATTCGTCTCCGCCAGAGCTGATGGGGCAACTGTTCCATTTGTTCGAAACACCGAACCGCTTTGAACTACCCGCGTTTTACACGTTGCATGTCTGGGCGTGGAAGGACAATCCGAATGGCGCGTTTGTGAACTGGCATCCGAACGTTCAGTGCGAATCGTTTTCGGGGCAGACGTTTTAACGCCGTCTGAGGTTGATGGCGAGTCGTAACGCGCGAATGAGTTTTGTTGCGGTGATTCGCGCGATTGCGACAATGCGGGGTGAGCCGTCATCATCGGGAGGCGGCTCATTTTGCTTTTGTGGCGTGGATGAACGAGTGGGAAAGCTGTCGTCATCGGGGAACTCCCTGAAGCGTTCGTGATTCTGGCGGCTGTCGTGGGGTCCTCGCTTCGCTCAGGATGACAGCGTAAAAAGAGTACGGATGGTGACAGAGCTTAGCCGGAGGGCCTTCATCGGTGCGGTTCACGCTTTACTGTGCGGGCATCCGGCCTGCCAGGAATTGTCCTATTTTTTCGTTGAGGAATTTTTCGTCGGCGGGGCTGCCGCCTGCTCCGGCGGTGTGTCCCCATAGCGATGGAATCGGGACTAGTTGAGAATGCGGGATGAATGCTGATTCGTAGCGGGCGTCGCCGACCGGGAAGTAGAGATCGGTTTCGGAAGGCATGTAGAGAAATGGAACCTTGATTGAGCGCAGGGCGCGTTCCGTATCGCCGTTGAAACCTGGCGTCGTGCCGACGTCGTGATGCTCCCAGGTGCGCATCTGGAGAATGAGATCGTTTGCGTCAGCGCCGGGAATGAAGTTGGTGCGAAACTCGTGGACGGTGCTCTCGAAAGTTGTCCCCGGCTTGGCGCCTTCTTTCCATAGTTCCTTGCGCCACCACTCTTGCGAAAAGAGCCAGGCGGTCCATACGATTGAAAAGGCTTCGATGCCCTTGGTGGGCGGAGTGGTGTAGTCGCCATCTTTGAACGCTGCGTCGGTGGTGAGAGCCGCGATCTCGCTTTCGAGGCGAACGACGCCGTGGCCGTAGGTCTTCGCAGTGCCGGCGGTGCCGACGATGCGGTCTGCGAACTCGGGATAGCTCACCGCCCATTGAAATGCCTGCTGACATCCCATGGAAAATCCGATAATCGCGCGCAGGTGAGTGATTTTGAGTTCTTCGATGAGAAGACGGTGAACGGCTTCGACGTTGTCGCGAATCGTCGTGACGGGGAAGCGCGGTCCGTGAAGCGGTTCTGGCGTATTGCTGGGAGAGGAAGAGTGCCCGTTGCCGAAGAGTTCGGTGGCGACGAGGAAGAGCTGAGAGGTATCGAGCGCGTGGCCGGGACCGATGAGCCACTCGTAGCCGTGATAGTCCGCCATGTAATGAGAAGGAAGAAGGACGACGTTGTCGCGGGCGGCGTTGAGGTGTCCGTAAGTTCCGTACTCGACGCGGGCGACCGGCAAGGTCACGCCGCTCTCGGTGCGGAAATTGTTGATCACAAATTCGTGATGCTCGCCGGCCTCGGGCTTCTTCGCGGCATCCTGCGCCCATAGCGCGGGAAAGATGAGAAGCAGGAAGAGAAACTTTTTCACGAGACGACCTCCTGTCGCTCAGTGTGACTACTTCTTGGTGAGAGCGTTGATGGCGGCCTGTGCGACCATTTCATCGATCTCGGACTTCGCGCCGCTCGCGGCAATGCCGCCGAGAATCTGGCCGTCGACAATGATCGGAAGTCCTCCCTGACCTGGAAAGTAATCGGGATAGGCCATGGCTTCGACATTGCCTTTCTTGACGTAGTCAGCGGCGTCCTTGGATGGACTTTTGTAAAACGCAGCGTGACGCGCTTTCTTCTGCGCCCATTGCAGCGTGTTCAGCGGGGCGGCGTCAGCTTTCTGAAGGAAGAGCAGA
This sequence comes from uncultured Acidobacteriota bacterium, assembly GCA_963801895.1. GTDB lineage: Bacteria > Acidobacteriota > Terriglobia > Terriglobales > Acidobacteriaceae > Sulfotelmatobacter. The sequence continues at coordinate 1,966,658 of CAWDGM010000001.1, forward strand.
TTGCCACTTTCGTCGACGATGACAAGAGTGACTTCCACGTGCTGTCGTTGCGCCTCGGCTTCGGCGGCCGCAATCATGACTTTGATGGTGGCGAGATTGAGATATTTCTTGCTGGGCAAGTCGGCGCGGACGCGGAGAGCATGAGAGAAAAGGTCGCGACTGCGAGTGCGCACGCCGAAAGCCTCAAGCGCAAGGGGTTGGACTGCTGTGCATTGGGCTTCTGTGTCTGGAACATGGCTGAGGATGCTAGCACAGACACGCCGCATGTTCGTCAACGCGAAGTCAGGCGCGCCGCTGAGCGAACAGCCACTTCACCAGTGCCGGCTCGGTGAACGCCCATTCCCAGACATTGTGGTCGACGCCGGCGTACTCGGAGGAGAGAGGATGGCCGCCAGCTTTTCGCCGGGCGGCGATTCGGTCACGCGACAGCGAGATCGGGACAGTGCCGTCGGCATCTCCGTGGAAATTCCAGAGCGGCGTCTGGATCGAGGCGGTGCCGTCGTCTTTCGAGGTGCTGCCGCAGCAAGTGACGGCGGCGGCGAAGAATTTGGGGCGGCTGGCGATCAGGTTCCACGTGCCGGCTCCGCCCATCGACTGACCCATGGCATAGATGCGGTTCTCATCGATGGGAAATTCGCGGATGAGGGCATCGATCGTCTTCAAAACCATGCCAACACCTTGGCCTTCGCCGGGGACCATTTCGAATTCGCCTTTTTCGAGTTTCGCGGGATCGTAACGGACCCATCCGCGATCGCTCTGCGGAGCAAGAACATAGCATGGGAATGCTTTTTGATTTCCGGGGAGCAGCCAGACGCGCGTACCAAAAATATTTCCTAAGGCCAGTTGCTTCAGGTTGTCGGTACCCTGTCCGCCACTGCCGTGGAGATAAACGACGAGAGGCAACTTTCCTTTAGTTTCCGGATGGAACAACCGATAGAGCATGGTCCAGTCGTCCTTCTGCGAACGCGCTTCGAATTTCTTGTCGAGGCCATCGGATTGTTTCCGGAATGTCTCGATTAGAGCGAGGCGCTCCGGCGATGTCGGGGCGCCGGCGGCAAGCGCGGGTGCAGGATCGTCTTTCGCGTCGGCGAAGATGTTTCGGGCGGCGGAGAAGAAACCGGGATGCGTTGCTGCGGCTGAAGCGGATGCGATCCAGCGAACTGCCGTGCGTCGAGAGATCATTTGGGGGCTCTCTTCTTCTGCGGATTCCAACGTCAAACTCTCTAACCACGAAGGACACGAAGGTTTACTAAATAAGACCGAAACCTTCAGGATCAAAACCTTCGTGATACTTCGTGCCCTTTGTGGTTATTGCTTTTGCGGGTGACGTCCCTTCCGGTACTAGTTTCCTAAATCTTCAAGGCGGCAAATAAATCCCCAGCCGCCGCCGAGTTCGGTGAGGGCCAGTATGAGTTCATTGCGGCCTTTCTTCAACGGGAGATAGAGCGTGTCGTTTTCGGGATTCACGATGCCCAGAAATCCGGGGTCGCGAAAGTATTGCGCGCTGCGTCCGCGATAAAGAATTTCGCCGTTGAGAAAGACGCTGACTTCGTCACTGTAGCCGATGGAAAGCTTTCTGACTTGATCGCGGTCGGATTCGATGACGGTGCGCGCGTAGACCATCTTCGATCCGGGCTGCGGCTCGAGGCGTTTGGAGAAGTCTCCAGCGAAAGTCACTTTCGGGTGGGGGGCTTCGAGATAGCGATAGAGCACGATGAGTCCGGGTGGCTCGGCTTCGACGTCCTGCCAATGGATCGCAGATTTGTCTGCGTCCGAGAGAGACTTCTCTGGATTACGCTGCAGGGCATCATAGGCGGGAGACAAACTCCACTTAGTCAAAGTTCCCGTCGGCATCGGCGGGAGGTGGCGTTCCCATGGAACGTCGGGCGTTGTACGAATCTCGAAGTTCGAGAAATAGGTTGCGCCGGTGAGAACGTAAAGCGCGACTTGTCCCTTCTGGATGCCGCTTTTCAGGTCGTTCATCACCAGCGCAGGCTTATCCATATCTTTGACGAAGAGCTTGGCTTGAGCCCCGGTGACTTCGAGACGCAGATGGAACCAGGTGTCTTTCGGGATGTCGACGGCGCCGGTGAAGCCTGGTCCGTTGAAGAGTTGCCAGTTGGCTCCGGTATGAAGCACTGGCGTGTATTGCATGGCGTCGGGCAATCCGGACTTGTGCTGGCGGAGATAGACCCACTCAGAGTCGGCGCCGTCATTGATCATACGAAACTGGATTCCGAAGAAGCCGCGGTTTGCGGGCGTGGAAATGTCCACATCAATGACGCCATCGCGCATTGCGAAATCTTTCAGGACAGCGGCGCCGCCATTCAGGAGCAGGCATTTCCGGCCTTGATAGTCGACGGGCTTGGCCTCCTCCTGCAAGTCCCAGCGCGGAGAGTCGGGCGGGACAGCGAGGGGCTGCGATGTTTGGGAATGGCCTGGCACTGAGAGAAGCAACGCAATCGACATCGAGACAAGATGCGAATGTAATACCGAGAGAGCAAAAGCCATCGAGTCTCCGTGGTTCGCAGAGTCAGAGGGTGGACGAGCGCTTCGCGGAATCGATAGCTAACAGGGACGAATCCCTGTTTTGGGGTGTTGTGTCTCAGCGACCTGAGTTCAAGAAGCGTAGAACGTCAGCCGTGGTACCGGATTCACCAAGCCGGGGAAAGATCTTCTCGACGCTGTTGCGGTGCACGTCGGGATCGCGATCGGTCATCGCATCGACGGCGAAAGTCACGTTGTATCCAAGATCGTAGGCGCAACGGCCGGTGGATTCGACGCCAAGGCTGGTTGAAATGCCGGCCAGCACGATCTGGGTCGCGGCGCGGTGGCGGAGATAGGGATCGAGATCTGTGCCCAGAAAGGCACCGAAGCGCTGCTTGCTGACGAGATAGTCGCTGGGCTGCTGTTGGAGTTCGGGCACGAGTTCGGTCCATTCCGGCGGGAAGGACAGGTGGCGGCGTGGAGCATCGGTGCGTCCAGGAGCGGCACCGGTTACGTTGACGAGAACTACGGGCAAGCTACGCGCGCGAAAACTCCGCGCGAGTATGGCTGCGTTCGCGATGACTTCCTGCACTGGGTGGACGGTTGGTAGGCTGACGATGCCTCTCTGGAGGTCAATGACTACGAGCGCGGTGACGGGATCAAGCTTGGTAATTGGCATCGCTTCCTTTAAACCGGGCGGACTACCGCTTCGGGTTCATGTGAAATGAGGTCCATGTCGCGAGCTGGGAGAACGCCCATCTGCCGGTAGATTGGACGCATGACGGCCCTCACTTTCGGCAATTCGAAGGTGAACCAGATTGCTCCTGCGATGCAGAGAGCTCCGGTGATCATCACGGTTCGGGGAGCGCCGATATGTTCTGCAAGGGTGCCGGCCATCAGGCTGCCGAACGGCGCCGATCCGAAGAAAGCCATCGTGTAATAACCCATTACGCGGGCGCGCTTATCTTCGGGCACCAACGACTGAATGATCGTGTTGCTGACCGACGCGTTCTGGATTAGGCCGAACCCGACGAACGCCATCAACAGAAGCGAGAGCCACAAAGTGTGTGAGAGGCCAAATAGGATCAGCGTTATACCGAGCATGAATGACGCAATTTGGATCATGCGCGTCAACCCGCGGACCGATTTGCGTATGGCAAGAGACAGGGCGGACGTGAGCGCGCCAATACCGGAAGCTCCCGTGAGCCAGCCGAGCGTTTGAGCGCCGCCGTGCAAAACCTGGCTGGCAAAGATCGGCAGAAGCACCGCGTAGGGATAGCCCATCAGGCTGATCAGCGCGAACAGAAGAAGGATTGTGCGTATCGGGCGAAAAGACCTGACGTAATCCCATCCTTCGCGCATTTGTTCGAGCATGGTGGCGGCGGTGTGGCGCTCTTCGAGAGGCCGAATCCGCATCATTAATAAAGATGCAATAACCGCGAAGTAGCTGAGGCCATCCACCAGGAAGCAGATGCCCTCCCCGACTACTGCGATGAGCAAGCCCGCGATCGCCGGTCCGATGAGGCGCGCTCCGTTGGCCAGCGAAGAATTGATGGCGATGGCGTTGGGCAAGTCTTCGCGGCTGTCGACCATCTGCACGAGAAACGACTGGCGCGCCGGCATGTCGAAGGCATTGATCAATCCCTGCAGCGCGGTGAGAGCGATGACTTCCGTCAGATTGATACGGTGCGCGAGCGTGAGAGCGGCGAGCGCTAGAGATTGGACGGCGGCGGCGGCCTGCGTCCAAAGAAGAAGCTTGCGCCGATCGAGACGCTCGACCCACACCCCGGCAAGCGGACCGATCAAGAAGGAAACGATCTGACCTGCGAAGCTCACGACACCCAACAACAGTGCGGAGTGGGTGAGGCGGTAGACGAGCCAGGTGGTTGCGAGGCGAGTCATCCAGGTGCCGATGACCGAGATACCTTGACCTACGAAGAAGAGCTTGAAGTTGCGATGACGCAGCGCACGCCACGCGTGCGAGATGGAGCTCAGGAACGACGCCGGCGGCGAGGCGGTCGTGGCCTCCGGCTGAAGTGCAAGCTGAGTTCCTGTGCCATTGCTGGTCACTTCGTTATTTCGTTCCTTTCTTCGCTTGCCAGGCGCTTCATGATCTCGCCCGCCTTGAGCAGCGTTTCGCGGTCGTTGTCGTCGAGTTGGGAGATGGCCTGCACCAGCCAGGTTCGCTTGGCGTCTTTGGCGCTATTTCTGACGGACAATCCTTTCGTCGTAAGCTGAATGTTCATCTGGCGTCCATCCGTGGGGTGCGGCTTGCGCTCCACCATGCCCGCTGCTTCGAGCGCGGCGATGGTGGTTCCCATGGATTGGGGCTTCATATTCTCCGAACGTGCCAGATCGGCGGTCGTTGCGGGACCGCCGCGATCGAGCCGCGCCATCACGGACCATTCGGTCAGCGAAAGATCGTGGGAAGCGGCCGCCCGGCGAAATCTGCGGACCAGTTGTCCGAGCGCCTGGGTGAAGTCGATGACCGAAGATTCCAGAGGTTTGCGTGCCATATATCCCGACGATAGATGCTTAACAGGCAAACTTGCAAGGTAAACTGGCAAGTTCTCCTTCTAATAGATGACGGAGGGGCCGCAAAGTTGCGGAAATCTGGTGGTTGGGATAAGTCTTTCAGCCTGTTTAGAATGGCTGCTCGTAGCCAGGGAGGTTGCGATGGGAACTGTGGCCGCGCCAAAAGTGGACTGCGATCAGATTCATGCCGGGCTGGCTGTCGCGAATATAGCGGAGGCCGTCGAGTTCTACTCGAAGCGGCTGGGATTCACGACCGGATTTCTGTGGGGAGATCCGCCAAGGTTTGCCGGAATGAATCTGGGAAACGTGCAGATGTTTCTTCGCGAAGGAACGCCCGAGCCGAAGGGCTGCTTCGTGACATTTGTGGTGGGCAACGCGGATGAGTTGTACGAGTTTCATCGCGCGCGGGGGGTGGACATCGCGGAGCCAATCGCCGATCGCGACTACGGCATTCGGGACTATTCGGTGCGCGACTTGCACGGGTACTACCTCTCATTTGGCCATCATCTTTACGGTGTTGGAGAGCCGATCAAGATTGAGCGCGTCGATCTGCCAGTGCGGCTGGAGAAGCGTCTCGCTGGCCTGCTGGAAGATCTCGCGCAGCGCAAACACATGAGCCTGGGCAGTTGTCTGGAGGAGATGATTCTTCACACCAACGATGGGGTGGGACCTCATACGAAAGGCGATCTGCGCTACATCGAGGAACTGAAGAAGAAACACGGGATCGATTACGATACCCACGCCAGCTACAGGTTTTCCGAGGAATAGGCGGAGGGCAGTTTCAGCGCTGCGAAGGCGGGACGCCGGCGCTACGGACTTATATCTACAGCAGCCCTGATTGTTCGTTCCGCATCTTAGTACATCCCCGGCGGGAGCGAGGTGATTTCTGTCTTTGCCCATTGAGGACTACGCGATGATTGGCGACTGCCACACCGCGGCCCTGGTATCGAAATACGGCTCGATCGACTGGCTCTGCTTTCCACACTTTGATTCGGGCGCATGCTTCGCGGCCCTTGTCGGAACCGCCGATCACGGACATTGGTCGATCACTCCCGCAGAACCCATACGGAAGATCCGTCGCCGATACCGGCCGGGCACGCTGATCCTCGAAACCGAATTCGAAACCGACAGCGGATCGGTTGTTCTGACCGACTGTATGACCCCGCCAACAAATCCGGTGTCAGAGCTTTTGCGCGTGGTTACGGGCAAGCGCGGGGAAGTCCCGATGAAGCTGGAGTTGATTATCCGCTTCGACTACGGTTCGGTGGTGCCCTGGGTACGGAAAACAAATCGCGGCCTCACCGCGGTTGCGGGTCCGGACACGCTCAGCTTTCGGACGGACGTTCCACTTCGATCCGAACACCTCAAGACCTTCGCCGAGTTCACGGTGAAAAAAGGACAGCGGGTTCCGTTTGATCTGACTTGGTTCTCGTCGCACAAGAAAGAGCCCGCGCCAAAGGACGTCGAGAAGAAAATCCAGATGACGGACGATTGGTGGTGTGAGTGGTCGGATCGCTGTACCTACCGCAGCAAATGGCGTGACGCGGTCGTGCGGTCGCTGATTGTACTCAAGGCGCTGACATTTACTCCAACGGGCGGAATTGTTGCGTCCCCGACGACATCGTTGCCCGAGAAAATCGGGGGCGTCCGCAACTGGGATTACAGGTTCTGCTGGGTGCGCGATGCAAGCCTCACCTTGCAGTCTTTGATCAGCGCTGGATATATCGAAGAGGCGCGTGAATGGCGGGAGTGGCTTCTGCGGGCCGTGGCTGGAAGCCCATCGGATTTGAACATTGTTTATGGACTGCGAGGCGAGCGGCGATTGACCGAGTTGGAATTGCCATGGTTGTCCGGATATGAAGGGTCGCTTCCAGTGCGCACAGGGAACGCCGCATACAAGCAGTTCCAGTTGGATATTTTCGGCGAGGTGATTAACACGCTGTACCAGGCGCGCGAGGCGGGGCTCGAACCGAATCCCCGCCAGAACGGGCAGGGGATCGGCAGGGAAATTCTCGGCTTTCTGGAAACAGCGTGGACGAAAGCCGACGAAGGTATCTGGGAGATGCGCGGACCGCGCCGAAACTTCACGCATTCGAAGGTAATGGCATGGGTTGCGATGGATCGTGCCGTGCGAGCGATCGAGCACGGCTGGTTCGCGGATGGAGATGGCGTGCAGTGGGCAAAGTTGCGCGACGAAATTCACGACCAGGTCTGTCGCGAAGGATTTAATACGGAGATGAATTCGTTCGTGCAGTACTACGGCTCGAAGCATCTCGATGCGAGCTTGCTGATGATCCCACTGGTCGGATTCCTGCCGGCAGATGATCCGCGAATGATTGGCACTGTGAAGGCGATTGAACGCGAGCTGATGCAGGATGGCTTCGTCGCGCGCTACACGCTCGATCCGGCGGTCGATGGCTTGCCGCATGGCGAGGGACAGTTCCTGGCATGTTCGTTCTGGCTCGCCGACAATTACAGCCTGCAGGGACGGCAGGAGGCGGCGGAGATCCTGTTTGCGCGGCTTCTTGAGATTCGGAACGATGTAGGGTTGCTTTCGGAAGAATATGATCCCGTGGCGAAGCGGCTGCTTGGCAATTTCCCGCAGGCGTTCTCGCACGTCGGTTTGGTGAATACCGCTCACAACCTTACTCGGAAGGTGCGTCGGATCGGAACGTCTAGCTCGAAGGGCTCGAAGAAGAAACGCGCCCGGACGTGAATTCGGACGCGAGCGGACTCTCGAGCTGGAGCTCAGGCGTGACATCGGCCAGTTGTAAATGCAAGAAAAACACCTCGAGCTAAAGCTTGGCTGTGGGACCGGCCAATCATGCACAGTACAAACACGGCCCTCGGCCGCCCCGGACGAATGCGTCCGGGGCTACACGACGACGCGGCCTAGCGCGTCAGGAAGATCGGCTTGTATCCGATCGACACCGTATTGCCGTTGATCGCCGTCTTCTTGCCTTCCAGATCCGTTTGAAACGAGTAGCCCGATGGATAGGTGTACTTCGAAGTGGTGCAGGATCCGTTGTGACAGGACTGCGCCGTGTCCCAAACGATCTGTCCATTGTCGAGGTTGCAGGTGTAGACCGAACCTTTCGCTACGCACGGGCTGATGCTGTGACCGATGAGCCAATTGGCGACTGTGTCCCATGCTGTGCCAGAGTCGTTGCCCTGAAGACCGTAAGGCTGGTTGTTGTCCCAGGTATAAACGTACTGGCGCTGAATCCCGACGCCAGCGCGAAGCACAATTTCCCGCGCCGTGAAGCCGGCTAGTTCGTCGGCGTCAGTGAGCTGATTCTTCTTGATCCCATGCTCGCTATCCCAAAGCGGGAGACTGGTGAGCTTGTTGGCCGAGAGCTGATTTACCACGTCGTTGTAAACGGTGAGAAAAGCCTCGGGAGAGGAATTCGATGAGCCCGCGCCGCGCATGTGAACGTCGACGATGTCGAAGTTCTTAGCGCCTCCGGCTTTGATGTATCCATCGAACCAGCTGCCCATGGTGCCGCCGTGAGCGGAGGGGCTCAAGATTTTCGCGGCGGGATCGTGGGAGCGAATGATCGCCGCAGCATCTTTGCCCATGCGAACCATCTGTGCCTGCGTTCCGGCGAAGTAGCAATTGCAGTCCGCTTCATTCCACAGTTCGTAGAAGGCGATCTGGCCTTTGTAGCGATTGACCAGCGCGGTCACGAACGCGGAGAAATCGGAGTCGCTGCCCGTTCCATCCTGGTTCACATCTTTCGGGGAGGAGCAACTATAAGGACTGGGAGAGTTGCAGGGGCTATTCGAGGGAATGCTGCCTGCGAACTGAGGTGTGTCGCCGAAAGTGTAGAGGACGTCGAGGTGTTGCGCCTGCGCCTTCGCGATCCAGTTGTCAAGCTTCGACCAGTTGTAGACTCCCGAAGCGGTATTGATCTGTCCCCACTTCACGCCATCGTCCCACAGACGAAGCGCACCGAGCGTAGCGACCTGATGCTGTCCGTCAGTCGGAGGCCAGACTTCGGTGCCGTTGAAGTCGGCGCCGAAGAAAGATCGCTTGATGGTCGACTTTCCGGTGGCCGCGTTCGAGACGGGATTCTGTGTAGGGTCCGAAGAGTTTGGTGTGACGGCCGCGGAAGGAGAGTGGATTTCGTTGGCGGACACTTGTCCTCCTGAACAGCCTACGCAGATGACGAGCGCCACGAGAACACACCAGATGACAGCGTACTGCCTCATGCGAACTACCCCCTTGGAATTGCGGAAATAAGAAGTGGCCAGAAGTTAGTGGACGATCGAATCCCTAGCCGGCCCTGCTAGCCCGAGAATTCAGGATGAGGAAATGACGTTGTGGTGCAGTGTTTTTAGAAGAAAGCGCAAAGTGTTTCAATCGGGCGAACGCCTTAAAAAACCGCTCAGAAGGACAACAGCCAATGATTATGCGGCTGTTTCGAATGCGTGATGCACTCGCGAGTGGAGTTCACGATGGAACGTGACGAAATAAACAATTGGCCATGAACAAACGAGTAAATCGAGCTGCCGTTTTGGAACGCATGTTTCGAGTAAGTTAGGCGCCGTTTTGATTTGAATCACAAGCGGATGTAATCGCTGTTACGAGTTACATCGATCCTCACCGATAAGTTCGCGATTGAGACAGGCGACTCATTCGAGGAGGTTCGACTGTAACTTATGCGATTTCTATCTTTACTTTTCTGTGTGGCCATTTACTCCGCTCAATCGTTCGCCGGAGTTACGATTTCAACGTTGACGTTGCCAAACGGCACGGTAGGAACTTCGTATTCGGCAACGATCACTGCCAAAAATGGATGCACTCCTTATGCGTGGACGCTTACCGGAACGTTGCCGAATGGAGTCGTGTGGAGCGCTTCGAGCAATACGCAAAAAGTGAATCTATCAGGCACGCCGACGAGCGCGTCGACGTTTTCCTTCGCGGCGCAGGTGAAGGGCTGCGGCGGGAAAATCTCGAAGGTTTCCTACAACATCGCAATTCAGCCTGCGGCCGTGCACGTCGTGGACCTGAGCTGGACCGCGTCGACTTCACCGAACGTTGCAGGATACAACTTGTATCGTGGAGGGGATGGAGTGAACTGGCAGATTGTTAATTCAGGACTGATTCCGGCGACGATGTACGCCGACGCTAGCGTAGCGAACGGCTCGAGCTACTATTACGCGGCGACTGCGGTCGACATCAGTGGCTTTGAGAGCATCAAGTCGGAACCGATCCAGGTCACGATTCCCTGAACGCGGCCACGTTGGATGAGTGTGGATTTTGGCGTGCGGCGGCGACGACTGTTCCGTAAAATGCGTGGCATGCATCGCGGCGCAGGAAGATCGAGGTTACGCCTGTCCGCAACTTTACTTCTTGGGATAGCGTGCGTCTCGCTGGGAGTCGAGTTGCGGCTCCGCGCGCAGACGGCCAACTCTGCGACCGTAGCATCGACGCGAGTCGGCGTCATCAAAAAGGTTGCGATCACTTCGCTGAAGGATCGCGTTGCGATCGAAATCTCCGCAAGCCCGCCATTTACTCCTGAAGTTGTTCGACTTACATCCCCGGACCGTCTGGTCATTGATTTTCCGGGATACGAACTTACGGGAGGCAACCGCCGGATCCCTGTGCATGGCGGGTCCGTGTGGCAGCTGCGTACTTCCATGTTTCAAGTAAGTCCTCCCGTTGCTCGTCTTGTCGTGGACTCTCGAAAGCCGGTCGACTTCGAGATCAAAGCAACAGAAGGCAAACTTGTTGTCGAACTCAACGCGCCAGCCGCTGCTAGCAAGGCGTCGGCAAGCGATGCCGCGGCGAATGGCGCACCGTCCAACAACGTACCGTCCAACAAGAAGACATCCGGCGCAGCAGTCACTGAACTTCCGAACCGGCCCAGAGCAGCTTTGGCGACGCGCTCGGCGGAGTCTCGATCGAGTGCGTACACACTGCAGACGAAAGCGCTCAAACTGCGCCTGCAAGATCTCGACGCTCTCGAGAAGAAATCCGAAGGGGGCGATCCTGAAGCGCAGACGCTATTGGCACTGGCGTACCACGATGCGGTGTTGCTCAGACGCGATGACGAAGTGGCGTTGAAGTTGTTGCAGAAGGCAGCGGCCCGAAAATTCATGGCGGCGCAGGAATCGCTGGGAAATTTCGCGCAGACGGGAATCGGGACGGGGCAGCCCGCTCCTGCGGAGGCGCTCGACTGGTACAAGAAGGCGGCGGAGCAAGGATCTCTGGACGCGGCGACGAACATCGCGCTGATGTACGCGAACGGAACCGGAATTCCTCAGGACTTGACGCAGGCGACATCGTGGTTTCGAAAAGCGGCCGAAGCCGGGGACGCTACTGCGCAGTACAACCTGGCGCTCATTTATGGACGCGGGAACGGGGTGCCGCAAGACTATAAGGAGTCCGTCCGCTGGCTGACGGCGGCGGCCGATCAGAATGTAACTCCCGCGCTGCTCGATCTTGGCGCGTTTTATATGCATCCGCCGGACGGGTCGGCCGCGGATGTAGATCGCGGGATCGCCAACTATCAGAGAGCGGCGGACCTTGGGAGCGCGAGAGGGCAAGCCATGCTGGGTAACATCTATTCGAATGGCGTCAAGGGCAAGCCTGACTTCGAGAGGGCCGTGAAGTGGTACACGCTTTCCGTTGAAAAAGGTGACCGCGATGGCGAGTTTGGCTTAGGTGTGCGATACGTGTTGGGCGAGGGAGTTGAGGTTGACCACGCGCAAGCGCGGCGGCTCTTCAAGGCTGCGGCGGATCAAGGACAGGGCGACGCGCAGTACAATTTCGCATCAATGTGCGAGGAGGGAAAGGGCGGAGATCAGGATCCAGCTTCGGCGCTGCGCTATTACCGCCTCGCAGCCGAACAAGGCGTCGGCGAAGCGCAATTCCATTTGGGGAGTTGGCTGCTGAAACACGCTGAATCGCCGGACGATCGAATTTCCGGTTACATGTGGCTTGCGCTGTCCCGACCGTCGGTAGCGGAGAGCGGAGCTGTGATCGACGAGGCGAAGAAATCCCTGGGCGAGTCCGAAATCGCGGAAGGCGATCGTCGCGCCGAGAGTTGGAAGAGTTCACACGGCAGGAAGCATCCTTAGAATCCGACACACCCGGTCATGCTTCGGCTTCTGGTCGGTCGCTTGGTTGAGAATGCGTCAGCTTCATGGAACCGAACTGCTACCGTCTCGGTTTGCTCGACTGGCGGACGAGGGCGTCCGCCCCACGAGAAAGCCTCGCGGCTTTTGACCGCGAGGCTCTTTTTTTCATTACACCAATGGGTCAGTCGACTGGCGGCAGAATCTTGCCGAAGAGGCCTTGGGTGTATCCGGCGGGTCCGGCTGTGAAGAACAGGTTATTTTTCGAGCCGGTGACCGGGTCTCCGGTGCCGAATGCAAGTCCCCACAGACCACCGATGTGGAAGTCTTCACCCTGGGCATTTTGCAGACTTCCGAGAAAGGCTCCGCTGTTGGGATCGAAGGCGTCGATGTGTCCGTTATCGACGTTGCCGATCAGGAGAGCGTTGCTGAAGGGGCCAAAATTACTGGGCGACATGGCCATTCCCCATGCGCCTTGCAGCGGGCCAGAAGGACCGTTCGTCGAAAGCCGCTTGATGAAGTTTCCTGTCAGGCTGAATACATCGACTGCGCCACCTGCAAACGGAACCGGGCTCGCGTAGGTCACATAGATCTGGTTGTTGATGTTCTGGACTCCGTATACCGACAACCCCGCCGGGGGCGCGGGATCGCCGAAGGATTTGATCCACTTGAACTTCGTGTTGTAGACATCGATGCGGTTGTTGACCGCGTCCGCCGCGTAGAGCAGGACATGAGATCCAGTCTGCGCGAAGGCGAGGCCGGTGTAGAGGGCGAAGGACGCCGAGTTATCGACGGCGATGATGGCGTTGGTTCCGTCGACGGTAGGGGCCCATCCGCTGATCGTTCCGTCCAGAGTGGCAAAGACGAAGGCGGCTGCTCCGGAAACTCCGTTTTCAGTGAGCTCGAATCCTGCGGTTGGGTTGGCGATAATTCCGGTGGGAGTACCGACAGGTCCAAAGGGCTGGCTGGGCGCTGGTGGAATCGTGACAACCAAGGGGATGATGTTGCCGAATTGATCGTAGAGAGTCGATTTGCCGGTGACGTTGTCGGAGACCCAGTAAGGAGATCCTGGGAAGAACGCGATTCCCCAACCGTTGACCAGATTGGGATCATTGTGCGGCGTCGTGTGCGAAGAAGTTGAGACAAGGTTGACCTGCCTGTACTGCGCAAAGGCGCTGATCGAAACAAGCGCCAGCGTCAGTAGCAGACCGGTCTTGACAAGGAATCGTGCAGACATAAAACAGCCTCCTTCAAGCGTGAAACGATTTTGGAGAGGAACCTTCTATCTGAAGTCGGGCAGGGAGCGGCTGACCCCGACTAAACCCAAATCTGGTATGGGAATATCCGGGAACAAAATTTACTGCGCAGCCATTGTGGCAATGTCAAGACTTTGTAAAAGTCGGCGCCGCGTGACCTTCGTAGGTAAACCGCGATCCGATTATGGTTTGGAAGCAAAATCAACTCGGGACGATACTTTCCAGACGCGAAACGGCGCTCAGGTAGGATACGGGTTACGTCTAACGATGGAGCGGAACTGTGGGAAACAATGGATGGATCGGAACTATCAAAGGGATGCCGAAGGTTGGAGCGAACGCGGAGCGTTCGCGTACGGTGGGAAAGCGCGAGATCGAGCTTTTCACCGAGATTACCGGCGACCGGAACCCTCTTCACTATGACGAGGAGGCAGCCCGCAAGTCGCTGTTCGGCGGATTGATCGTGCAGGGCGGCGTAACATCAGGAATTCTGAATGCCATCGTGGCGGAAGATTTGCCCGGCCCTGGCACCGTGTTTCTTGGAACTGAGCTCAAGTTTGTGAAGGCCGTCTACGTCGGCGACACCATCACGGGCAGGGTAGAGGTGGCGACGGTGCGTGGGGATAAGCCGATCTGCACGATCGCCGTCTCGGTTCGAAATCAAAAAGGAGAAACCTGTCTCAGCGGCACCGCCATTACGTATACCGCTCCTCTTACCTCGAATCGCAGCTAGATGAACGAAGCCTTTGAAAACTCGGGAGTCGTACCTGAGTCGCGCTTGAGTCCGGTGGCGACGATTGCGATCGCCCAGCTTCTGGGGACGTCGCTGTGGTTCAGCGCGAACAGCGCCGCCGGAGATTTGAAGCAGGCGTGGGGCGCGACTTTCGCTGACATCGGCATTCTCACCGACGCCGTGCAACTCGGTTTCATCCTGGCGACATTGTTCCTGGCGGTGACCGGACTGGCGGACCGGTTTGCGCCGAGCAAGATCTTTGTGTTCAGTGCCGTGCTGGGTGCAGTTTTCAACGCCTGTTTCGCATGGCTCGCGACCGGAGTTACGAGCGGAGCAGTCTTCCGGTTTTTGGTCGGCATGTGCCTGGCGGGAATCTACCCGATCGGGATGAAGTTGATCGTGACGTGGGCACCCGAGAGAACGGGAGCCGCGATGGCCTATCTGATTGCCATGCTCACGATTGGAACGGCACTCCCGCATGCACTGCGGCTGTTCGGGGCAGCGTGGAAGTGGCAACACATTATCCTCAGTTCGTCGGTGCTGGCTCTGTTCGGAGCCTTTTTGATCTACACGCTGGGCGATGGTCCTTATCTCACCCTGCGGCGCAAGGTGGCGGGAGTGAGCGCAGGCGGCGCGATGAGTGCATTTGCCTCGCCCGACTTTCGCGCTGCCGCGTTCGGCTACTTCGGGCACATGTGGGAGGTCTATGCGTTCTGGACCATCGTGCCGTCGCTGGTGGCGCGTACCTCGGTCAGCCTGAACGTGCAACAGTCGAACTGGCCAGGACTGGTGTTCGCCATCATCGCATCAGGAGCGATAGGAAGCGTGTTGGGCGGAAGGCTCAGCCAGGGAACGGGGAGTGCCCGGGTCGCCGCGGTATCGCTGGCACTCTCGGGTTCGTGTTGCCTCATCTTCGCGCTAGGCTGGCGGGTCCTTCCCGCGAATGCGTTGCTGGTACTGTTCCTCGTCTGGGGAGCGAGCGTGGTGGCCGACTCGCCACAATTCTCCGCGCTCTCAGCTCGAAGTTGTCCGCCTGACATGGTGGGTGGCGCTCTGGCAATTCAGATTTCGATCGGCTTCGGGATCACCATGATCTCGATCGCAGCGACGACGGCTCTATTTGACCGCTGGGGCGTCGACGTCGTATGGGCACTGCTGCCCGGACCAATCTTGGGGCTCATCGGATTCTCTTCGCAGTGGGCGAAGCGAGCCTAGAAGATCGATTTTGTTGAAATATTTTTACAATTCCCTGACACCTCGGAAGCGCCTCCTTCTCTAGGCTACTCCACACTTTGCGTCTTGCCTTTCGCAGAGATTCCAGCCATCAGGGGCGAAAAATGAAAAATCCAACCCATCCGAAACGATCGATTCCTACTGTCTTGTTACTGCTAGTTGCAGCCTGCGTCGGTTCGGCGACCTTCGCGTCAGCGCAAAGCGTCCAGGCGAATCCAGAGGCCGGGGCCGGGAACATCATCGTTCATCCGAAATTCGGAGGGATCATCTTCGGCTTCGACATCGATCCGAACGGCGGCCAGGGAATCCTCACCGAGGCGAACGAGCATGCGGACGGAACGATCACGGCAGCAGTCGAGACTTTTGACCCGGCGACTGGAAAGATTCTCAAGATTGTGTCCAAGACCGAGACCAAGGACGATTTTGTGACGCTAGGGATCACGGCGAACTCCGTGGGGATCGTCGAACGTGAACACGTGATCAGCCTGTTCAATGTGAAACGAACCTACAACCTGCTGAATCCGGTGAACGCCGGCAAGTTCACCGGTCCGTGGACGCCGCCGATCGACCAGGCGCATGTCATCAATGAAGTGAGCCGAGCTGCGGGAAGTCCGAACGTTGCGGTGTATGCCCTGGATACGAGCACGAACCAGCGTCCGCTGGTGTTCAGTTCGAACGTGGCGGCGAACACGTTTGGAAAGACCTTCGCCGTGCTCGATACCGACTTCAACTTCGAACAGTCTCCTGTGATCGCTTACGACAACGTGAAGAACCAGGTTGTGCTGGGTCACCAGAAGAATTCCCAATTCATCGTGCCGCCGATGGTGGGGACGATGGACCTGGCGACCGGTAAGTTCACGAAGTTTACCGGGCTTGGTTTGGGAGTAATCAACGGAATCGCTGTCGATCCGCAGGACGGGATCGCTTGCACCACGACGTCATTCGACGCTTCAGTCCAGTTTTATACTCTGGCGACCAAGAAGGGCGTCAGTCATCGGTTGCCGAACGCGGACGAAAATTCGCTGTTTGCCGGTCAACACATTGTGTACGACTCGGTGAACAAGCTGTTTCTGGTGGCTCAGCCGTTTTCGAGCACCGGGACCGGCAGCAGCATTCAGGTCTATGACACGAAAGGCAATTTCGTGGAATCTGTGGACGGGCTGAGCTTCAACGGAACGGGGAACGTGATTCCGGTGCATATTGCGATCAATCCCAATAAGCGAACGGGATTCGTGGATGGGCCCAACACGGACGATAAGGAGATTCAATCGTTCTCGTATTAAAAGGAAGCGGATTTCGCGCCGGTTTTGGTTCAGAAGGCACGGCTCTGGTCGTGCCTTTTTAGTTTCGAGACGCCGAAGGGGCTGGCACGGCCTGCGGCCGCCGCGGACGAATGCGTCCGCGGCTACACGAGCCGGGATGACCGCTAGTGTTTGTGTAGGGGCGGACGCATTCGTCCGGCCGGCGAGCGAAGCTCGCCTGTCCTGGTTGGAGGCTGCAAGCTCTTAACTAGAAAGGTTCATCATGAGGCCCGTGTACCACGTTGGGGTGGGGTGCTTACCACGTTCGAACCATTTTCACGATGTCTCGTGTGTTTTAAATTTGCGGCTGAAGGGGCCGTTAAGTAATCGCGGCTGGGAAACGGGACCCTACTCGGGGGAGGAAGGTCCCGTTTCTTTTTGTTCTAACTTCTTGCGCTAACTCCCGAATTTTCCGCAGTGACCTGAAGATATTCTCGGAAGTAACTTAGTTCGACAATTCCAGCAACACTCTGTACAAATGACCGATAACTGATATTGAGCGGACCGGACGGTCTGTTACTCGGTCGGATCATTTTTGCTGCGTTGTTGTCGTTTTCCACAATGCGCAAAAAAATTCAACCTTGACAGTGCCGTGTTAGTAGGAACAAGCTGCGAGCTAGCAGGGCCACGTAGTAAGTTGCTGAGTTGTGAGTCGCCGACCTTTCGGCGACTGTAACGGACCCAGGGCCACCAGGGCACTTTTTTCACTCTTCGCGCTCTCTCCCCTTCGCGAGGAATACAAATCAGTTTAAGAAGTTAAAAAAACAGGAGTCGTCATGAAACGCTTTATTGCGCCACTTGCTCTTTGCCTACTGGCCACTCTCTGCGTGATCGCCATACCAGCGCGTTACGCAAAGAAAGTTGAGGCTGTGTGCCCCACCTGTCCGCCACCACCACCGCCGCCACCGACGGTTGGGCAGTTTGGGGGTCCTTTGGCTGGTCTTTCACCCAGCCTTACAAACTTATTCAACGGGGGATACGCGAACTTCGTCATTAAATGGGATCCGATCCGCGGGTTAGGACCGGTCTCCACCAAGACGGGATGCTTTACGTGCCATGGTACGGGGACGAACGTACTAACTGGAACGGCCGGAGATACGGGCATCAATCTCGGCACGCGTTTTGGGAAATGGAATCCTGATAACACCTTTAACTATCTCGATGGAAATGGAACCTTCCCGGAGAATGAAGGTGGTCCGGTGGAGCATGGTATTTCGAATGCGACCTTCCAAACGTTGCCGACCTGCAACCAGATGAAGATTGCAACCGGCGGTGCGACCGAATCGGGCACAACCGTTACGATCACGACGACAGCGGCGCATGGATTCAAGACCGGACAGACAGTGCAGGTCCTCGCGGTACCGGTGGGAGGGTACAACGGGTCGTTTACGATCGCCAGCGTTCCGACGACCACGACCTTCACCTACACTGCCAAATCGTCCGGATTGGCCGCATCCGGCGGAGGCGCTGCCCAGAATCTGCCGCACGAGGTTGTGCCGGCCGATGCCACTGTGGTCAGCCTGCTGCGATCTCCACAGCTATTCGGCTTTGGCTTGATCGACAATATTCCGGACGCTTCGATTCTGGCCAACGTCGGAATCAGCAAGCAGTTCGGCGTCACCGGCGTTGCGAACATGGTTCCCGACGAGAACGGCGTGATCCGGCCGGGACGGTTTGGATCGAAGCTGGATGCGGTTTCGCTGTTCCAGTTCAACGCCAACGCCGAGTTCAACGAGCTCGGAATCACCACCAGCAATAGCTTGTTTGGCGACGCGGCCCAATTCAATCCGAACGAGCACCTGCCGCAGGGACTGGCGTTCCCGAACTCGTGCCAGCCGGACAAGAATTCACCGCAAGACCCCCTTCAGGTCAACATGATCAAAATGACCCAGTTCGAGGCGTTGCTGGCGCCGCTTCCACCGAAACCGCCAACCTCAAAGACCACGGCAGGCCAGACGGTGTTCAACACCATCGGTTGCAACATCTGCCACATCCAGAGCTTCACCACACAGCAGAACGTCACGCTCCGGACCACCAATGGGAGCAAGACCGGGGTCGTATCGTCGTTGAGCAACGTAACCTTCAGCCCGTATTCGGACTTCCTGCTCCACGACATGGGATCAGGCGACTCCGGCGGGCTTCCATTCCAACCGCATGGGATCGGGAAAGCGTCCCTCACCATGTGGCGCAGCGCCCCGCTTTGGGGCTTGTCGAACATCCTGACCAAAGCAGGCGGCCTGATGCACGACAACGGGTCAAAGACGATCGATGCAGCCATCCGCCGGCACGGCGGTGAAGCGGCGACCGTCCTCACCAAGTACAAAGGGCTGAACTCGACGGACTCGGCGAACCTGCTGGCGTTCCTCGGTTCACTCTAGTTGGGCGTAAGTCTTTAAAGAAAGCTAGCGTACGAGTAGAGCGGTCCGGTACTGGCGTTGATACGCCGGTGCCGGACCGCACGTTTTTGGGGCCAAAATGTCCCGATTGGACCCGAATTCGTAGACATCCCACATCCCGTGGCCGGTGTCTAATGACAGTAAGTCGACAATCCTGCGGAACTTAGCGGCCTTGGTGTGCGTATCTATCCAAGAGCTACAGAAGTTTTTTTGTCCCGAATTGTAAACATTCAGGTCCGCAGACCGTCGTTGTTTATAGCGGGAGTAGTAGCTCTCCGGAAGGATGACGCGCCAAAGCGGCTGAATTCTGGAATTTCGAGGTGAATCATGCGGACGGTCCTGGACATTTTCGCGCAGATCTTCCGCAATTTGTGGGCGCACAAGCTGCGTTCGTTCCTGACCATGTTCGGAATCGCATGGGGCGTCGGGTCGCTGCTGTTGCTCGTCGGAGTCGGAGAAGGCTTCCGGTCCGGCAATCGGCGCGAACTGGCCGAGTTTGGCAAGGACATCATGTTCCTTTTTCCCGGACGGGCGCCGTCCGTGAAAGGAAACATGAATTCCGCGCGGTCTTACCTCCTCACCTATCAGGACTACACCGATATCCGGCAAGCGGCGCATGTGCGGAATGCATGTCCCATCATCTCCCGAAGCGATCTTCGCGAAGTGAGCGAATTTGCGACCGGCAGCGGGGAGATCCTGGGGGTCGAGCCGCAACTGAATGACATCAGTTTTCTTCCCCTGAAGGAGGGCCGCTGGCTCAACGCGCTCGATGGAGCACAGCGGAGAAATGTCATCGTCCTGGGCAATGAGCTGCTGAAGACATTGTTTCCGGGCCGCCCCTCGCTGGGGTCGTTCGTTCTCTTGAATGGAACCCGGTTTGAAGTAGTGGGAAGCATGCCCCATCTGGGCCGCGGCGACAACATGTGGCTGAACATGCGCGGCTACATTCCCTTCCAGGTGATGGCGACCCTGTATCCGCTAAAGGGAGAGAATCATCAGAACTCGATCTCTTTCGTCGAATACCAGCCGGAAGTGGCGTCCGAGCACACGATCGCACGCGAAGATGTGCACAAGATCATCGGCCGGAATCACGATTTTGACGCTAGCGATCAGAATGCCTTCGATGAGTGGGACTCCATCCAGGAATCTAAGATGGTCGGAACGATCTTCGACGTCATGAACATGTTTCTTGGCGCGGTGGGCATGGTCACGCTGGCTCTGGGAGCGATCGGCGTAATCAATATCATGCTGGTTGCCGTCAGTGAACGCACGCAGGAGATCGGCCTGCGTAAGGCGCTCGGGGCAACCAACCGCAATATCCTCTTCCATTTCTTTCTCGAGGGACTGCTGCTCACGCTGGGCAGCGGATTGCTCGGTCTCGCCTTCGCGGGCGGCCTTATGGCCTTGATGGGTGGCGTTCAGGGGCCGCAGGGATTCGATCCACCGAAGCTGGTGCCGATGTCGGCAATGCTGGCGATCGGCTGTCTCACTTTGGCTGGAGTCGTGGCCGGGCTGTATCCGGCGCGCAAGGCCGCGATGTTACAGCCGGTAGAAGCGCTGCGGTCGGAGTAATCAGATGATCAGAGATCTGCTCGACGAAGCTTATACCGCGATGCGCCATAACCGGCGGCGCACGGCGCTCACCATGCTGGGTATGGCCTGGGGTATCGCGACCGTCGTCATGCTTCTCGCCTATGGGGACGGCTTCGGGCAGGCTTGCGCGAACATCTTCGCCAACTTCGGCACCAAGCTGGTGATAGTGGTTCCAGGGAAGACGTCGACACAGGCGGGTGGGCAGAAGTCCGGCGTGCAGATCAGGTTCACGCAAGAAGATGTAGACGCACTGTCAACCAATCTGCCGCAGATCACACAGATCACACCCAGCGTCGACAAGCAGTCCAGCGTTCAGTACGACACACGCGTCTTCACCTTTACTGCGACGGGGAACAATCCGAACGTGTACGCGATCCGCTCGCTGAAGCTGGCGCAGGGACGCTTCTACAACATGGAGGACCAGGTCCAGCGGGCACGCGTCGCCGTGATAGGAGCGGAGGCGAAAGACAAGCTCTTCTCGGGACGCAATGCATTGGGAGAACGCATTCGCCTGGACGGGCTGAGTTTCGAAGTGGTAGGGGTGCTGACCGCCAAGATGCAGGAAGGGAATGACGACATCAACCGGGTCGTCTACATTCCCTTCACGACGATGAGCGATTTGAAAGACACGCATTACCTGGACACGATCTGGTTCAACTTTCAGACGCCGGAGTTTGAACGCATCGAGCCAGCGGTTCGGACGATTCTCTCGACTCAACACAAGTTCAACCAGTCGGACCGGCAGGCTGTGCGGGTGTTCAACCTGATGACGCAGTTGCACCAGTTTGAAATCATTACGCTCGGCCTGAAGGTTCTCATGGGATTCATTGGAACGCTCACTCTGGGAATCGGCGGGGTTGGGCTGATGAACATCATGCTGGTATCGGTCACGCAACGTACTCGCGAGATCGGGGTGCAGAAGGCGCTGGGAGCTCAGCGGCGCTACATCCTAATGCAGTTTCTGGCCGAGGCCTTGACCATCACGTTTATCGGCGGATTGCTGGGAGTGATTCTCGCTTATATTGTGGCGCTGTCTGTCGGCAGGCTGACGCTGTATAGCGCCTTCGCGAAAAATGGCGAGGCGGGCGACATACGGCTGATTATTGCTCCCGGGACCTTGATTGCGTCGACGCTGATTCTCGGAGCCGTGGGACTGATCAGCGGGATGATCCCGGCCTTCCGTGCCTCACGGCTGGATCCCATCGAGGCTCTGCGGCACGAGTAGATCCCGCCTAGCGCCTTCAGCCGAGGCGTTGGTTATTTTCTCACCCAGACTTCGGGATACCTGCCGGGCGGTCTGCCACCTTCAGCCGAAGTAAATTCGTTCTCGATATTCAGCGTTTTTCCGTCAGCGGATACTTCGGCCTTGGACGTCCCGAACGTCTTACCATTCATTTTCAGGACGGTCGTTGCATGTCGATCGTCGACGCGTTTGATCGCCATGGTTTCTCCGCTCGGCTTGCCTCCGATGAGCAATGGGGCGTCGGTCCCGTCGAGGTGGGTTTCAATCGACATCAGGAAAGCGTCGTTGCCGGGAATGCGGTAGCTGATGCGGCGACCGCCACTGCAGCAGACTTCAACCGTCATGTTCATGCCGCCGCCGACGGAAGGATCGGCCTTCCTGACCCATGTTCCGAGAAAAGATTGTGCGTGGACGGCGGTCGGGGCAAATCCGCAGGAGAGCACGGCGAGTAAAGAGAGTCCCTTCAGGCTGAACGTTTTCATTTGAGCCTCCCCAGGCGGCGAGATTGTACGGCTTTACTGTGGGCCAGTCCAGAGCCTTAGGCGAGTATCATGGACCCGTTCGATGGAGGGGAGATGGGATCTGAGCGCCGGCGTATGAGAAAAATCCACACTTCCGGCAAAAGCTGCCGAAAATGGGGCACCCTGGGTTTTTTGGCCACGGGCTTATTTGCATTTTTCTCCACGGCAACTTTCGCTCAGCAGAAGACCGACACTCCTGTTCAGTTGCATCCGCAGAATCCGCACTACTTCCTGTTTCACGGCAAAGCGATGGCGCTGATCGGAAGCGGGGAGCACTACGGCGCGGTGTTCAACGGAGACTTCGATTATCACAAATACCTGCAGACGCTCGAAGCGGAGGGGATGAACTACACGCGGTTGTTCGGCGGTTCTTACGTAGAAATGCCGGCAAAGTCATTCGGGATCTTGCGGAACGACCTTGCTCCCGCGCCCGGGAGGTTCGTGGCTCCATGGGCACGCACTGACACGGCTGGATACGCGGGCGGCGGCAACAAGTTCGATTTGTCGAAATGGAATCCTGAATATTTTCAACGCCTGCACGACTTTCTGGAAGAAGCGAACCGGCGCGGCGTTGTGGTCGAGATCACTTTGTTCTCCTCGCAATATGCCGATGTGCAGTGGAATCTTTCCCCGTTCAAACGCGAGAACAATGTCAACTCGACAGATGAGATCGATTGGAAGAAGTTGAACACGCTCGAGAACGGAAACATCCTCGGATACCAGGAGCGATACACGCGGAAGCTGGTGCGGGAGGCGAGCACGTATCCGAATGTGATTTTTGAAATCGCGAATGAGCCGTGGTCGGATCGACCGGTGCTGGCGAACGTGGTCAATCCGTATTTGTTTAGCGGCCGCGACAAGTATCCGAACTCGATCGATCTGCCCGATGACGCGACGATGGCCTGGCAGGCGCGCGTGGCCGAGTGGATCACTAGCGAAGAGAGCGCGTTGCCGAACTCTTCGCCTCAAGCGCGACATCTGATTGCTCAGAATTGCTGCAACTTCTTCTATCCCGTGCGCAGCGTTTTGCCCGGAGTCAGCGTGTTGAACTTCCACTACGCCTACGCAGACGCAGCATCGCTGAACTATGGCTTGGGGAAAGCATTGTCGTACGACGAGACGGGATTTCTGGGACGCGAGGACGAGAAGTATGCGCGGCAAGCCTGGAACTTCATGCTCGCCGGAGGCGGACTCTTCGATAATCTGGATTATTCATTCAGCGTTGGACATGAAGATGGGCAGGATAACGAACCGAACGGTCCCGGCGGTGGCAGTGCCGAACTCCGGCGAAGGCTTCGTATCCTAAGCGATTTTTTGAAAGACCTGCCGCTCGTGGAAATGGTACCGGACACGAAGACGGTAAAACACGCCGAGGGCGTCATCACACACATGTTGTCGTCCTCGAAAGGCGTACATGCGGCTTACGTGGATGGCAGCGGCCCGACGGAAATCACCTTTGATCTGCCCGCGGGAGACTATGAAGTGGTCTGGGTCGATGTGCTCACGGGAATCCTGAAGTCGGATCGGCTGCACCATAAAGGAGGAGACTGGCGCGTGAAAACTCCTGCCTTTCAGAACGGGATCGCCCTCCGTCTCAAACGCCTTTAACCATTCATAATCAATCACCTAGCGGGTAGAGAACCCAGCTCACGAAGCTTCATCGAAAATTCCCTTGACAACCTATACTGTGTCACATACAGTGTACGTCACATACTATATGGCGAACGGTACCAACACGGCTGAGGTCTTCGAGAACCTGAAACTCGAGCTTCGCCGCGGCTGTTTGAGCCTGGCGGTGCTGACTCAACTTCGGACCGAGCGTTACGGATATACGCTGCGAAAGGCACTGGCCGACGACGGACTGGAGATCGATGAAGGCACTCTGTATCCCTTGCTGCGCCGCCTGGAGACCCAGGGACTTTTGTCCAGCCAGTGGCGTGAGGAGGATAAGCGCAACAAGCGCTTTTACCGTTTGTCCCCGACGGGGGAGCAAGTCCTGGAACAGCTACTGAAAGAGTGGCAAAGCATCAACGCGTCATTGGGACGCATTCTTCAAGAGGCATAGGCAATTCATGGAACTTCTCGACAGTTATCTGAAAGCGGTGAGGCGGTACTTGCCCCGAAACCAGCGCGACGACATCGTGGCTGAGCTCTCGGTGGAGCTTCGCTCGCAGATCGAATCGCGCGAAGCCGAACTCGGGCGCCGACTCAGCGACACAGAACAAATGGCGATCTTCCGAGAGCAGGGCGATCCGATGATCGTGGCCCGACGCTACCGCCAGAACAGCCGCAGCTTGACCATCGGGTGGGAGCTGATCGGTCCGGAACTGTTCCCGATGTATCTCATCATTCTCGCGTGCAATCTCTCCATCGCCGTTCTGCTGACGCTGGGTGTCCTGCTGTACATCCACGAACCGGTCCGGCTGTCGGCGCTGCTCCGTCCGGTCTACATCCAGATTGGAGTCGTGACCCTGATCTTCACGATCCTGAACCTGGTCCGGCGAAAATCTCCGCAACCCTGGTACTACCCTCCGGCTGAACTGGCGCCGCTGATCCCCGTTCCGCGTCCTTACTCGGCCGTAGGATTGGCGATCTGGGGGGGATCCACGATCTGGTGGATGCTGGTGCCAACGTTTCCTGGCCTCATATTCGGATCGGCATCTTCGCACCTGGCGCTTGCGCCCTCGTGGCACCGCTTCTATCTGCCAATCTTGCTGCTGCTCGCGATCGGAGCCGGTCAGCGCGCGCTCAATCTGGCGTGTCCGCAATGGCCTGGGATCCTGGCGGTGTCCCGCTTATTTGTGAACGTTGTTGGCTTGGCGCTGCAATATCCGATGATCAAGGCCTATCCCTATGTGGTGGCAAGCGACGGAGCAAACCAGCATTACAGCCACCTTGCGCTCGTGTTCAACGGCAGCATCCTCTGGGGTGTGTTGAGTTGGCTATGGGGCTACCTGTTGATCAGTGCCCTGGTTTATGCCTGGTATTGCCTGCCGCACCTCCGTCGGCTCATTCGCCGTCAACCGAGCGGCGGCGGACAAACTCACGTGCTGAATGGAATGGACTAGGAGAAACACGATGGAACTGATTGAGCGTTATCTACAAGCCGTGCGGTTCTGGATGCCGAAGGCGCAACAGGACCTGGTTGCCGAACTGGCGGACGATCTGCGTTCGCAGGTCGACGAGAAGGAAGAGGACGTTGGCCGTCCGCTGAACGACGCGGAGCTTTCGGCGATCCTAAAGCGCTGTGGCAGCCCGATTACGGTGGCTGCGCGTCTTGCGCCCAAACAACACTTGATTGGTCCCGCCCTGTTTCCCGTGTATTGGTTCGTATTGAAGATGGTGCTGCTCTGGATCCTGCTTCCGGTGTTCATCTTCGTTCTTGGCCCGGTAAACCTGGCCAACGCGAACGGCGATTGGGGTGCGGCCGTGGTCACGACGCTGGGAAATCTCTGGTCAGGAATGTTCATTGCCGCCGGGATTGTGACTCTGGTGTTTGCGATCCTGGAATACACGCATGCCGTTGCCGGGATTCAGAGTGAATGGAATCCAAAGAGTCTGCCGCCTGTTCGTAAGCAAGAAGGCCGGCCATCATTCTTGCAGACTGCCTGCGAACTGATGTTCGGGATCATCGGGTTTATCTGGCTGCTGTTGGTCGTTCACTCTCCGATGCTGATCCTCGGGCCAGCGGCATCGTTCCTGAAGGCCGCACCGATGTGGCACACCTTTTATTATCCGATCCTGGCGCTGTCCTTGATCGCTCCGGTTCGCTCTGCGCTGATTTTGTCGAAGCCGCAGTGGAGCGGGTTTCCGCTGTGGAGCCAACTGTTGCAGACGGCGCTATCGTTGACCTTGCTGAACTTCATGATCGGCACGGCGCTGCAAACAACTGCAGCAACGTGGCAACCATTTGTCGTGCCCGTGTCTAACGCCGCCGAGTCGGCGCATTACGCGCACGTGGCAACGATCGCGAATGCCTCGATCTTTCTCAGTATGGGCGCAGTGTGGATCGGCTTGTCGATCGCCGCCGTCATTCAGACGTGGAAGCTGATCCGGCATATCCGAGGAAGAACTTCGCTCGCGATGCAGTCTGCGTCGCTGCAGGTGTTCTAGAAAAAAAGCTCTCCGACAATTTTGCACCAGTACGAATGGTGTCGAGCCAGCGCCACTGGAACGACGCAGGGAACCCTCGTCCGTCAAATTCAATCAACGATTGGAGCAAACCAGCCATGTCAGCCGCTTTAGCTATTGAACCTGTACGTACGACGGAAACCCGAAAGCCGGTTTCCAGCACTTATAACCTTTCCATCGGATACCTGCGAGCGTTCATCACTCTGCTCGTGCTGGCACATCACGCGGTGCTGGCGTATCACCCATTTGCGCCGCCGCCACCGGCTTCTTTAGTTGCGATACCTCGCTGGTGGAGCGCGTTTCCTATTGTCGATGCGCAGCATTCGACCGTCTTCGCACTGTTTGCTGGATTCAACGACATGTTCTTCATGGCGCTGATGTTCTTTCTCTCAGGCCTGTTCGTGTGGCCTAGCTTGCAGAGAAAAGGAGCGGGACAATTCGTTCGCGATCGGGCGCTGCGACTGGGGATACCCTTTGTAGTGGCCGCAGCGTTCGTAGCACCGCTCGCGTATTACCCGGCCTATCTGCAAACCGGTGCGAAAGACGGCTTCTGGCATGAGTGGATGTCGCTGGGAAATTGGCCCGCTGGACCTGCCTGGTTTGTCTGGGTACTGCTCGCATTCGACGTTGTCGCGGCCGTCCTTCTTGTAGCGTCGCCGAAATGGGGAGATCGCATTGCGAGAATCGCATCCGGAGCTGATCGCAGACCGGGCAGATTTTTCCTGATGCTGCTGATCTTGTCTGTGCTCGCCTATGTGCCGCTCGAATTGATTTTCAATTCGTTCCGATGGAGCGTATTTGGTCCGTTCACCTTCCAGACGAGTCGAATCCTCAATTACTTTCTTTACTTCTTGCTCGGTGCCGGTGTCGGCGCGTGCGGACTGAATAGTGGGCTGCTGGCCCAGACCGGAAAATTGGCACGACACTGGCTGCTGTGGTCGATCGGCGCGCTGCTGGCATTTGGTATTGCGACGGGTACAGGTGTCGCGGCGATCACCGCTCACCCCGGCGTCCGATCGTGGGAGGTTGCGAGCGATCTCACGTTCGTTCTTTCCTGCGCTGCCTCGAGCTTTGCCTTTCTCGCAGTGTTCGTGAGATTCGCGAACTCGAAGGGAAGAATCTTCGACAGCATCAGTGCCAACGCTTACGGAATGTATTTGATCCACTACATGTTCGTAAGCTGGCTGCAGTTGACCCTGCTGAATTCAAATCTGCCTGCCATCGCCAAGGGATCCCTGGTAACTGTGGGAACGATCCTGCTGAGCTGGGGAGCTACGGCGACGTTGCGCCGGATACCCGCGGTTGCGCGCGTCATCTGAAGACGCGTCTGGAAGAGGCACGGACAGCCGGTCGGACTCTCCGTGCTTCTTTTTCTTTGCGGTAAGATCAAAGTATGACTCCCTCAACCGCAGAGGCCGCGACTGGCGAGAATAATTCGCCCGAGTCCCGTCCTTCGAATTTCATCCGTGACCGTCTTATTGAAGACCAGAAGACCAACAAGTTCGAGGGCCGCGTGCAGACGCGGTTCCCTCCCGAACCCAATGGATACCTGCACATCGGCCATGCCAAGGCCATCTGCCTGGACTTCGGTCTTGCGGACGAATTCCACGGACATACGAACCTGCGTTTCGACGACACGAATCCCGAGAAGGAAGATACCGAGTACGTCGACTCGATCATGGAGGACGTGAAGTGGCTCGGTTATCGCTGGGACGGGCTGTTTTATGCGTCGGATTACTTTGATCAGCTGTACGAATGGGCGATCAAGTTAATTAAGGATGGCAAGGCCTATGTCGACGATCTGACGGCGGAAGAGATTCGCAAGTATCGGGGAACGCTGACCGAGCCGGGCAAAGATAGTCCCTACCGTAGTCGTTCTGTCGAAGAAAATCTGAACCTGTTCGAGCGAATGCGGGCCGGCGAGTTTCCGGATGGATCGCGAGTTTTACGCGCGAAGGTCGATATGTCGTCGCCCAACATTAATATGCGCGATCCCGTGATGTACCGGATACTGCATGCCGAGCATCATCGCACCGGAAACAAGTGGCCTATCTATCCGATGTACGACTATGCGCATGGTCAGTCAGATTCGCTCGAGAAAGTCACGCACTCGATGTGTTCTCTCGAGTTCGCCGACCATCAGCCGATTTATCGCTGGTTCATCGACCAGCTTGGAATCTTTCCGTCACAGCAAATTGAGTTTGACCGCCTCAGCCTGACTTACACGCTGATGAGCAAGCGGAAGTTGCGGCAGCTAGTGGAACAGAAGACGGTGCGCGGCTGGGATGATCCGCGCATGCCCACGCTGTCGGGTTTGCGCCGCCGAGGATATACGCCGGAAGCGATCCGGAATTTCGTCTCAGCTGCGGGCGTTTCACGGACCAATGGAATCGTAGAGCTGGCGATGCTCGAGCATTTCGTCCGTGAAGACCTGAACAAGCGGGCGCCGCGAGTAATGGCCGTGCTACATCCACTCAAAGTGGTGATCGACAATTATCCGGAGAATCAGGTTGAAGAGATGGACGCGCAAAATAACCCGGAAGACGAAAGTGCGGGCGCTCGAAAGGTTCCTTTCTCGCGGGTTCTCTACATCGAGCAGGATGACTTTCGCGAGGTTCCTCCGCCGAAATATTTCCGGTTGACCCCGGGACGCGAAGTGCGTCTGAGATATGGCTACTTTATTACCTGCCAGGGCGTGGTGAAAGACGCGAACGGTGAAGTAATTGAAGTGCACTGCACCTACGATCCGGCGACGCGGGGAGGGAATGCTCCCGATGGCCGCAAGGTGAAATCCACGATTCACTGGGTATCGGCCGCGCACGCGGTGGATGCCGAGGTGCGGATTTACGAACATCTCTTCACGAAAGAGAATCTGGGTGACATCGAAGATGGCAAGGATGTGCTCGACTATCTGAATCCGAATTCTCTGGAAATAATTCCGCATGCAAAGCTGGAGCCGTCGCTCGCCAACGCCTCGGCGGGCAGCCGGGTCCAGTTCGAACGGCTCGGATACTTCTGTGCCGATCCCGACTCGAAGTCCGGCGCTCCCGTATTCAATCGCACCGTCGCATTGAAAGACACCTGGGCCAGGGTGGAAAAGAAACAGGGTGGTAAAGGGTAGCTCCAACTTCTATCGGATCGGCTAATACTTCATGCTTGCAACTGTAGTTCTGCTGGCGATCTCGCCTCTGGTGCTCTGGCCTTATGTGGCGGCGGGGGTGGCGTTCTTGGTAGCAGCGGCAACGACTTGGCCCGATCTAACGAAGGCCCGGGGATCGGAGAAAATTGTTGCCCTCAACCGGATGTGCATCGCAGTCCCGCTGGCGATCTTCGGCACCGAGCATCTGGGAGCGGCGAAGTTCATCACGGCGCAGGTGCCGGCCTGGATTCCGTGGCATCTCTTCTGGGCGTACTTCGTCGGAGTGGCGTTGCTCGCTGCCTCCCTGAGCATCGCGACGCGAGTGCTGACCCGCTGGTCCGGCACGCTGCTGGGCTTGATGATTTTCATTTTCGTTCTCACCATTCATATTCCGAGAGTGATGGCGAATCCGCACGACCGGTTTGCGTGGGCCGTCGCGGTGAGAGATCTTTCGTTTGCCGGTGGCGCATGGGCGCTGTCGCGGACTCGGCTGAGCCCGGGACGCGAGCCGGGCGGGCACCCACTGATCACGCTGGGACGGATCATTATCTCGACCGTTGCAATCTTTTTTGCGGTCGAGCATTTCATGCACCCGCAGCATCTGCCTGGTGTTCCCTTGGAGAAGCTGACGCCCGTATGGATTCCGGCGCGTATTGCGATCGGCTATCTCACCGGCGCGTTTCTGCTGGTCGCTGGCGCCTTGATTCTCGCAGGAAGAAAAGCGCGGACCGCCGCGATCTACCTGGGCGCTGAAATCTTTCTGCTGGTTCTGCTCGTGTATGTGCCGCTGGTGTTTGCGGTATCGTCAGATCCGAATCTCGGCGCAAAGATCGAGGGAATGAATTACTTCGGTGACACGCTGCTCTATGGCGGATGCATCCTCGCGCTCGCTAACGCGCTACCCAAGGATGAGCGCCTCGCCTAGATCGCGGCGAGCTATGGGGCTTTCGCCGCATTTTCAGCGGACGAAAGCATCTTGTCCAAATCGCTGCGCGAGAGATACCGCCCGTTCGTGATAACGCCAGCGATCTTCTGTGTGTTCCGGATGTCGTCGAGCGGATTGGCGTCTAGCAGCACCAGATCCGCCAGCTTTCCCTGCTCGATGGTTCCCAGCTTGTCATCCATGCCAAGAAACTTCGCCGGATTGATAGTCGCAGTCTGAAGCGCCTCCTCCGGAGTAAATCCGGCGGCAACAAAGCGCTGCAGTTCCTCGTGCAGGCTGAACCCCGGAAATATGTAGACGCCTGGAGGCGTGTCGGTCCCTGCGAGAAATGGAATACCGGCGTGATGCATTGCGTTCACGAGTTCGAGTTCTTTTTCAACGAAGCGCTTTCGCGTCGCGAGATCGTCGGCATTGAAGTCGTGGACGATCTGCTCGGTGAAGCGCTTCCAGGTCACGTCCTTCCAGTAGGCCGGCGCGTACTTCGCGCGTGTGTCGTGGGCGAAGTCGGTTTCGTCAATTAGGTTGCCGCCGCGTTCCCAGACCAGCGTTGGACACTGCCAAGTGTGATTCTTCGCCAGCAGCGTGAATAGAGTCTCTGCCCGCTTCGCATCGTAGGTCGAAAGAAACTGTCCTTCGGACTTCTTCCCCTTGATGAACTCATCTTCAAGCGGCGAACTGCCTTCGAAAATTCCGATTAAATGCTCAAAGCTCTTCTGCCCCGCATTGGACGCTTCTGAGGCTCGAACCGCGTCGGGCACGTGGCCGACGAATGGGATGTTCTGCTTGCGTGCCTCTTCGGCAATGGCGAATACTGCATCGCGCGGGAATGAGCGATTGCAGCTTGATGAAATCGGCGCCGCGCTTCTTCAAGTCGTCGACGGCACGGCGTCCGTCTTCGGGAGTTTTGATGGCGATCGAACTGGGAAAGCGCGGCGCCGGTCCGTCGAGCATCGGCCCCGACATCACGATGCGAGGTCCAATCAGGGTGCCGGCGATGATCTCCTTCCGCCACTGCTGCAGGGTTTCGAGTTCGCCACCCATATCGCGGACGCCGAGAATTCCGTTTGCGATGAAAAGCGGTATCGTCACTTCCTTTCCTCGTGGGAACCAATCTCCGAAGACCATATGGACGTGCATGTCCCAGAGCCCGGGAATCAGAAACTTGCCCTTGCCGTCGACGAGGAACGCATCGACGCGTTGCGCCTTCGCGCGTTCTTCCGGCCCGACGATCGCCAGGATGCGATGCCCGTGCACGATAACCGAACGGTGCGGGAGCGGCGGCCCGCCCTTCATGTCGATGACTGTGACGTCATTGATCAGAAGTGAGGGAAACGACATCTGTGCGTAGCAGCACGCGGTAAGAATAAGGAGAAGGCAAAGCAGCAGTCGCTTCATCGCGGAAATGTTAAAGACGCAGAGGGGATTCGTCAAAGCCAGCGGAAGTTAACGACTGAGCTGCCGCCTAGTTATGGATGTGCGGACTTTGCGCGGGATTCTTGTGCGGAGTGGGCGGCTCTTTCACCACCTTCACTTCAAAGCTAACGGGCAGAGCTTTTGGCGGGAAACATTGTGCGTTGTCGCAGGCCTGGTAGCGCAGGATACCGTGCATGACGTACTTTCCCGGCGTTACGGAACGCAGCGGATGGACCATCAGGTTGACGTCGAAATCACCGCTATAAACGTTCAACTTTTCGTCGGGTGAGAACGGGAAGGTCAAATCCTTGCCATCGGGATAGTCGATTTTGCCGAGAATGATGTCGGTGGGCAGGTCCATTTTCAGCGCGGTGGGAATCAGGAATTCGGATTTCGGAGTGTTGGAGTTGATGTGAAATCCGGAGGCCACCCGAAAATTGAGCGTCACCTTCGTCTGCGCGGCACGCTGCGCGGTAACCAAGCCGACTGGAGCCATCGAAACCGAGGGTGCCTTCCCTGTCTGCGCCAAGGCAGATCCCATGAGGGCCAGCAACAGCGCCGGGATTCGGACGAGCGAGGTCATTGTGAAGAAGCGGCCCCCAGATCATTCAACTATAGGCGTGGAACCGAATGCTATCTATTGTCAATTCTGAGCCTGCAAGACGGCCGGCGCCGCGCCATTGCTCGCGCTTGTCGTGTTCAGGGCCTTCTTGATGGAATCCTCGATCTCGGCCTTCCCTTTCAGCCCGATGATCTTGTCAACAATTTTGCCGTCACGTCCGATGAAGAAGGTCTCTGGCAGAGCCGGTACGCCGCCGTATTCATCCCCTACTGCTTCCTTGCCCAGCAGCACGGGATAGTTCACGCCCATGTCTTTGGCGAACTTGGCAATCTCGTCCTTGCCCGAATCGTCCATCGCAACGCCAAGGACTTGTAGCCCCTCACCACCATACTGGGCCTGCATTTGAACGAGCCATGGCGTCTCAATCTTGCAGGGTCCGCACCACGTGGCCCAGAAATTCAGAGCCACGGCCTTGCCACGCAGGTCCGACAGCTTCAGGCTTTTGCCGTCGATCGATTCGAGGGTGAAATCGGGAGCAGGCGTTGACTTGCCGAGAATCGCCGGCGCCTCCGGTCCAGACTTGCGGGCCATGTGAAATCCCACATAGAGCATCGCGGCGGCTACCGCTGCGACCACGACCAAAGCCAGCGGATTTCGACTGCTGCTCGGCGCTGGTGGTGGGACGGACCCGTTTTCGAAGTTGGAATTTCCGCCGACGTTCGGCTGATTCTCCGGCGTTACCGAGGGTTGTTCAGAGATAGACATAAATCCAAGACCTCACAATGCGAAACGATTAAGGAACGACAGCCAGCTCGAGATGAGTGTGAAACGCCCGAGCACGAGCAATATTCCGAGGGCGATCAGCAGCGCTCCCGATGCCACTTCGAGCGCGTGCATGTACGACCGGAAGCGGCTGTAAAACTTCAGGAAGCGCTCCATCAGAAGTGATGTCAGCAAGAACGGTACGGCCAGTCCGAGCGAGTAAACGCTTAAAAGAAGGATGCCCTTCACCAAAGTGTCCTGCTCGCTGGCGACCGCCAGGATGCCGGAGAGAATCGGGCCGAGACACGGAGTCCAGCCGAAGGCAAAGGCGAAACCGACGACAAAAGCGCCAATCAGAGTGCTGCTTCCCTTTACGCTATGCAGCCGGGCATCGGTGTAGAGCCACTTGATCTTATAGATCCCAGTCAGGTGTATTCCGAAGATGATGATGACGACGCCCGCTACGATCGAGAGCGTGTGTTTGTAGCGCGCCGCGAGTTGGCCGACTTCGGTCGAGATTGCCCCCAGCGTTATAAACACCACACTGAATCCCAGGATGAAGCCAATCGAATTCACCATCACGCGGCGCATCAACTGCGCTTGCGGCGATTTCAATTCCTCGACGCCCACGCCGGAAATCATTGAGACGTATCCAGGAACCAGCGGAAGAACACATGGCGACAGGAAGGAAATCAGGCCCGCGAAAAAAGCGGCGATGAAAGTGGGATTGCTCGACATTCGTCCTTATTGTACCTGCTGAATTCAGGCCACGAAAATAAGACGCGCGGCGGCGGATTTAGTTGCACTTCGGTCGGACTACGATCGCCGAACGTTGCAAACTACTTCTTTTTCGCCGCCTTTTTGCTCTGGGGCGGTGCTTCTGGCGGCGTGGCCGGTTGCGTCAGCGGCGACAGCTGTTCGGGTGAGTCCACCAGCTTGCGGAAAAATTCCGTGGGGAGTGTTGCGGAGATCGCGGCATGGCTCTCCTCCTGCCGGACCTGAAGGCTGTCAAAGACTTGTTTGACGTCTGCATCCGTCCCCGGCGATCCGACGGAGGCCTCGGCGCTGTGAAACATGGCCAGGAAAACGTTGAGCTTGTCGGCGATCTTGCGAGCATCGTCATCTGACGCTGCCCAGGCTTCAGCTCGTACGTGCAACGCTCCCGACCGAAGCGGCAGATGAAGGGGATTGTAGCTGGCAGACATAACAAGGTCTGCGGGTTTCGCGAAGACGGTCGACCATCCTTCGAACTGCGGCGCGCTTGGCTCTACGCGTGCGACCAACCAAACGGGGCTGGCAAGCTGCACTCTCCGGTAATAGCGCCTGAGCAAAGAAGGTCCGCCAAAAGGAGACGCCAGGCGGCGTGAGCGATCGACCATGCCATGAATTACCGCCGGATCGTCGTGGTTCGAGGCTGCCACCGTGTCGATTCCCAGCATTGCAATGCGTACGGTTCGCCCGGATATCGGGATGGTGAAGATATCGACGGACCGGTAGTCCTCCACCGACTTTGCCGTCCGCTTCAGATAGGCGAGACATCTGGTCGCGTCGAAGTGCCCTATGAAGACTTCGGAGAATCGAGCTTCAGGCGCCGAGCCGCCGGTCCCGCCGCCAGGCCAATTTTCCGGATAATGCACGGCGAAAGCGACCGCATCCAAGTCTCGCTCGTAGTCGAATCCGGTCTCCTGAATGAAGCGTTCGTACTCGGGATCGTGAGAAACGGGAAACAAGGGCTTGCCGTTGCTCGCCTTGCGGATCCAATTGAAGTTCGCGTAGAGAAAGCCGTCGGCACCGGGCAACAGGCGGGCGGGTTCGGGAGGAGCGTGCTTGCGGAGCTGGACCGCCAGCGTAACCGTCGCCGCAACAATGACGACCGCGAGAGCGATAGGGAGAGAGCGTCTAATTCGCATGAAATGCGGTCAGGAATGAAATCATAGCACTCTGACCCGCTATTACTCATGCCGAAGGGCCGTGACAGGATCGATGTGAGATGCCCTTCGGGCCGGGACGCATCCGGCAAGAAGGGCAGCGACCAGCAAAATCACGACTGCCTGGACGAGAGCCTTCGGGTCGTTGGCCTTCATCCCGAACAGGAAGGATTGCACGAACTTCGACGTAGCGAACGCGATCGGCAGACTGATGGCGAGCCCCGCCGCTGCCAGAATGATGACTTCTCGCAAAACCATCCAAAGGACCGGACCGCGGCGCGCTCCCAGAGCCATGCGGATGCCGATCTCTCCGGTGCGTCGCGCCACGCTGTATGAAATGGTGCCATACAGGCCAACGCAGGCGATGGTGAGCGCCAGTATGGCAAAGGCCGAGCAAAGTTCAGCCAGAACCACTTCCTGCCGCATGCCTTCCTGAACCTCAGCCTCCTGGGTGCGCACCTTCGAAATCGGCAGGCGCGCGTCTGCCTCGTGAACTGCCTCGCGCACGGTCTTCACGTAGGCGAGCGGATCGCCGCCAGTCCTGAGGGCAAATAGCATCTCGTTCGGCTGGGGATATCCCTGGTTGTAAGGCATGTAAATCACAGGCGGGATTTCGCGCTTCAAGTTGCCGTAGCTCGCGTTTCCCGCGACGCCGACAATTTCCATGTCACGAGCCTGCTTGTCGTCCTGCCAAAGAATCAGGTGGTGACCCAGGGGATTCTGGCCGCTGAAATTGATTCTGGCGAACTCTTCGTTAATGACGGCAACAGGTGCAGAGTTTGGCCGATCGCGTTCTTCGATATCCCTCCCGGCGACGATCGGAATTTGCATCGTGGCCAGGAATGAGGCGCCGACGGTCATGAAGCGGTTGGCGTCGTCCGGTTTCGCTCCTGGAAGGCCAATCGGCATCTGCTCTTCGCCACCAATCAGGGAACCGCGGGCTAAGGTGGCGTTGCGCACTCCCGGAATTGAGGCGAGTCTTTCCCTCAGGCTGGAATAGAACTCTGCGATTTCGGGATCGTGGTGACCGGACTGTCTTGCATTCACCTCAAACAGCAGCAAGTGGTCGCGGTTGAATCCGAGATTGATCGATTGCAAATTCGAAAGCGTTCGCACGAAGAGTCCGGCGGCAATGAGGATCAAGAGGGAAAGCGCAATTTGCCCAACAACCAGCAGGTGATTTGCGCTGACCGGCCATAGAGCTATGCGCTGCGAGCCACTAGACCCGGCTCGAGTGGACCTGGGTCGACTGGACCACGCTCGGATGGACCACGTTCGCCGCGGCTGGTTCCCGCGAGTTTCTTTCAACGCGGATGTCAGGTCGACGTTGGTCGATTGCAAGGCTGGAACCAGTCCGAACACGATGCCAGTCATCAATGCGAGGCCTGCGGTCAAAGCGAGTACGTGCCAGTTCAACTGCGCATTGAGGACGATCCGGTTCTTTTCCTCCTCGATGAGCGACGAGAGAAAGCGAATTCCCCAGATCGCGAAGAGCACGCCCAGCGCTCCTGACGCGGTGGAGAGAAGAATGCTCTCGGTGAGCAATTGCCGGACGATCCGAGAACGGCTCGCTCCCTGGCTCAACCGCAATGCAATTTCACGACGCCGTACGGAGGCGCGCGCGAGCAGCAAGTTCGCAACATTCGAACATGCGATGGCGAGGATCAGCGCAACCAGCGTCATCAATACGAAGAACGGTTTTGAGAAGCGCCGGCGCAACGTGTCGATGCCGCTCCCACCTTCTCTCAGATGAAGAGCGGGAAGGGTGGAGCGTTGCTGATCGTTTGTAGCGGTGGTCGCCACCCATTGTCCGAACTGCGGGGCGAGCTGCGCTTGTGCTTGTGCCAGGCTAACGCCGGGACGAAGTCGAGCCATCATTTCGACCCAGTAATAATGAGCGTCCAGATAGTCGGCGATTCTGAAGCCGAAGGGGTCGGCGGCTCCCAGGAGCAGATTGGCGTGCATGGGCACGTAAAAATCAGGTGCGATCGAGGGGTCGACTCCGAAGAACTCCGGCGGCACAACTCCCACGACAGTGAACGGAACGTTGTTCATCATCACGGATTGACCTGCCGCCTGATCGGGCGATCCAAAATGTCTTTCTGCGAATCCGTGACTCACCACGACTACGCCGGGGGCGCCTGTGCGGTCGTCATCCGGAGCGATGAGGCGGCCAGCGGTCGGGACCACGCCGAGTCCGCGGAAGTAGCCGCCGGAAACCAGTTCGCCGCTTGCTGTTTCGGCCTGTCCGCGAATCGAGAAGTTGACGGCGCGTGCTTCCCTTCCGTGGCAGTATGCGAAAACATCGGTGAAGATGCCTGGGTTGTTTTCGAAAATTGAAAATGACGGATATGGAAATATGCCGCTGACCGATCCGAGCTTGTCATCATCTTCGACGTTGCCGCTCATGCTCTGCATGACGAAATCCTGTTTCGTCCGCTTGGCGTGCCAGTTCAAGACGACCAGGGACCCGGGGTCGGAAACGGGGAGAGCCCGCAGCAACAGTGCGTCGAGAAAGCTGTAGATCGCCGTGTTCGCGCCGATTCCGAGTGCCATCACCAGTAAAGCAACACAGGTGAAGCTCGGCGCACGCAGCAACGTCCGAGCGGCGTAGTGAAGATCACGCCACGTATCTTCGAGCCACGCGATTCGGTTGGTCTCCCACACCTGATCGCGTATGGCATGCGGATTTCCCAGTTTTACGCGAGCCCGACGCCGCGCTTCCTCCGGAGTCATGCCACGGGCGAGGTTGTCGTCGATCTCATGCGACAGATGCGCTTCCAGTTCCTGGGATAATTCCGCATCTTCCTGCGATCGCCGGAAAAATCGCCCGAGATTCAGCATGGCTTCCTCCTACTCGGTTACTTCGCCGAGAATGCGTCCGATCGCTGCGACTACCTGCCGCCAGCGGTTAGTCTCAGCGGTCAACTGCTTCTTGCCCGCTACCGTCAGCTTGTAGAACTTTGCCTTCCGGTTGTTTTCACTCGTCCCCCAATAAGAGACGACCCATCCTCGGTGCTCCAACCGGTGCAACGCTGGATACAAGGAACCTTGTTCGACTTCCAGGACATTTTCCGAGGTGTGCTCAATGACGTGGGCGATAGTGTGGCCATGCGCCGGCCCCGTCACTAGAGTTCTCAGGACCAGCATGTCGAGCGTCCCCTGCACCATTTCATTGTTGGTTGGCTTGCTCTCGGGCACGGCACACTCTCCACTCGACGTTCTAGGTGAGAGAGCATACACCACTCGAACGTCTATGGGAAGAATATTTTCGTGGAGTGTGTGGGAAGTCCCTTCGATGAGATGGGGGCTAAGCGTTGCTGCACTATTCTTGCTGGCCCTAGCCCTTATTGCATCTCTGCTACCTGCGCGTCGCGCCGCTTCCATCGATCCGATGCAGGCGTTGCGGGCGGACTGAAACTAGTCCTCGGACTTGACAGTGGGCGGGTTGTTGCGCCTCTGATTCTCGTTGTGATAACTTAACTAATTGTCCCGGACATTCGGAAGGGATCCGAGGGATTCGTTCGCGCGAAGGCGCGGGAGTCCCTAGAATTGCTGGCGTAGCTCAGTCGGTAGAGCATCTGATTTGTAATCAGAGGGTCGGGGGTTCGAATCCCTTCGCCAGCTCCAGAGTTGAGGCGGTTTGCAGGAGTTAGCGAAGCGGGAGCCTGCAGCCGAAATCCCGAGTGTAGTTTGCGAGGGAACTCACACAACGAATTTTCCGGCGGACGGCGGACTCGGTTAGCGGCGCAACAGGTTTTTCCAACGCACTCCATTCGGTACTTTTCCGGCGTGCAGTGATCTTCGCGGTTTCTTGCGCGAGCCTTGGTTTCCCTGTTTTGCGAAATTGAAGTGACAGGTTGCTGCGTGGGTCTGTGGGTCGCGCAAGCGAGCCGCGGGCTTGAAGAGAGTGGTCTGCGGAGCGCAACGGCCGCATCGCCCGAGAGATTTTGCACAGGTGGGTGAGTGGTTAAAGCCAACAGACTGTAAATCTGTCCCTCCTAGCGAGGTACGAAGGTTCGAATCCTTCCCTGTGCACCAGTGATCAATGTGAATCGCCTGGCAGCAGCTCTCGTTGCATACGTCATTCTTGGAGTCCTGACGTGGACGACGATCAGCAATACAAAGTTTCGAGCTGGAACTCTGGTGATTCTTGGACTGTTCGCCTTCAAAAGCTGGATGCGGCGTAATGAAGTAATGCATCCGGATAAAGGCGACGCCGAGTAGGGAGTTTGCGGGCCGATGTAGCTCAGTTGGTAGAGCACTCCCTTGGTAAGGGAGAGGTCACCAGTTCAATCCTGGTCATCGGCTCCATATAAGTTTGAGTCGCGCGTCCCGAGTCGCGAGCAAAAGCCGGGCCGCAAGACTTGGAAGATGTAAATAGTTTGTGGAAGGGCATGGCTTTAGCCATCCCCGCAGGAGTCGATATAGGACGCGGCTTTAGCCGCTGAGGTTTTAGCTGGCGGCTGATCGCTGACAGCTGATTTACAGGGCGGGAGTAACTCAGTGGTAGAGTCACAGCCTTCCAAGTCGAGCCGATAAGCAGGCGTGAGCGAAGCGGGAGCCTGCTGGCGAGATTCTGAGCGAAGTCGAAGGACCGCAGGGCAGGTGGTAGCAGAGAAAGCGGGCGGGAGTAACTCAGTGGTAGAGTCACAGCCTTCCAAGCTGTTGGTCGCGGGTTCGATTCCCGTCTCCCGCTCCAGATATTGAGGCAGGACACGGGCGATAGCGTCCGCGTCGTACAAGAATAGAACATGGCTTTCGAACAGGCTGCGATCAAGGTTGAGAAGGAGCAGGAGTTCGCCGGGCTGCAAGCAGGCGTGCAGAAGGCGTTCTTGCCCGAGAAGGCCGAGCAGTTTTTGAAGCAGCTCGACCGCAAAGGAATTCGCGTCCGCGACTTTGACGCGATTCTTGCCCAACGAGTCCTCGAAGGCTTCAGCGAGCCTGGAATAAACGCGCAGCAGCTGTATCAGGCGCTGACCGTTTCTGACCAGGCGCAAATACGCGAGTTTTACCTGTCGAAGCTGGAAGGCATCGACATAGCGCTGCGGCACAAGTTTAAGAAGCTTTACCAGTACTACTGACGAAGCTTGAACTGTAGGCGATTCAAGGTTCGTATCAGGGCGCGGCTTCAGCCGTGCCGCACAGGTGGATAACAATTCCGGGGCTTTAGCCCCTGAGGACGGTTATGGCGAAAGAGAAATTTGAACGGACAAAGCCGCACTGCAACGTAGGGACGATTGGACATATTGATCACGGCAAGACGACGTTGACGGCGGCGATCACGAAGGTATTGTCGAAGCACAATCCGAACATCAAGTTCCGGTCGTTCGATTCGATCGACAACGCGCCGGAAGAGAAGGCGCGCGGCATCACGATTGCCACGGCGCACGTGGAGTACGAGACGCCGAACCGGCACTACGCGCATGTGGATTGCCCGGGCCACGCCGACTACATCAAGAACATGATCACGGGCGCGGCGCAGATGGATGGCGCGATCTTAGTGGTGGCGGCGACGGACGGTCCGATGCCGCAGACGCGCGAGCACGTGCTCTTGGCCCGTCAGGTCGGTGTGCCGTACATCGTGGTGGCGCTGAACAAGTGCGATGCGGTGGATGATCCCGAACTGCTGGATCTGGTCGAGCTCGAAGTGCGCGAGTTGCTGAAAAGCTATGGCTTCCCGGGAGACGACGCGCCGGTGATTCGCTTGTCCGCTCTCGGAGCCTTGAACGGCGAAGAGAAGTGGGAGAAGCAGATTGATGCGCTGATGGAGGCGGTGGACAAGAGCGTTCCGCAACCGGCGCGCGAGCTGGACAAGCCGTTCCTGATGCCGATCGAAGATATCTTCTCGATCTCGGGACGCGGCACGGTGGTGACGGGCCGAATCGAGCGCGGCAAGGTGAAGGTGGGCGAGGAAGTGGAGATCGTCGGCTTCCGCGACACGCGCAAGACGGTGGTGACCGGCGTCGAGATGTTCAAGAAGCAGCTGGACGAAGGCATGGCGGGCGACAACGCCGGTCTCTTGCTACGTGGTATTGGCAAAGACGACGTGGAGCGCGGCATGGTGCTGGCCAAGGGTGGATCGATCACGCCGCACACGAAGTTCAAGGCGACGGTGTACATCCTGACGAAGGAAGAAGGCGGGCGGCATACTCCGTTCTTCAAGGGATACCGGCCGCAGTTCTATCTGCGAACGACGGACGTGACGGGCGTGGCGGAGTTGCCGGCGGGCACCGAGATGGTGATGCCGGGCGACAACGTGGAACTGGTGATCGAGTTGATCACGCCAGTCGCGATGGAAAAGGGCTTGCGCTTCGCCATCCGCGAAGGCGGCCACACGGTGGGCTCCGGCGCGATCGCGGAGATTGTGCAGTAAGCAAGTGTGGCGCGGACGCCCTCGTCCGCGTTGCATGCAGCCAAGATGACGGCAGACGCGGGCGAGGGCGCCCGCGCCACATGGAGTGAGCAATGCCCCGAGAAATAGTGACGTTACAGTGCGGTGACTGCAAAGAGCGGAATTATTCGACGACGAAGAACCGGAAGACGACGACCGAGCGGTTGGAGTTCAAGAAGTTCTGCGCTCGTTGCCGTAAGCACACGCCGCACAAAGAAGTGAAGTAATTGAGCAATTGGGAAATTTTGTAATTGTGTCATTGAAAATCCAACGTCTTGAGGTGTTGAATTTCAATTACCAAATTACTCAATCATCCAATTACCCAATCGATGCAGGGGCGTAAGCTCAACGGTTAAACTGTCGGTCTCCAAAACCGAACTTGGGGGTTCGAATCCCTCCGCCCCTGCCAGTTTTTGGAGAGAAGGGCCAAGGCCAGGAATAGCGATGTCAGTCGAGACGAAGAAAATGGCAAATTCAGCCGGTGACAGTTTTGGCGAGCGGGTAAAGTCCTGGCCCGAGAAGGTGCGGAACTTTTATAACGACGTGCGCACCGAGATGCGCAAGGTTACCGCGCCATCGTGGAAGGAAGTCCGGGGCACGACGACAGTAGTAGTCATCACAGTAGCGATTTTCGCCATCTATTTCTGGGTGATTGATTTCGTAATTCAGCAGGGCGTGACTGCCCTATTCCGAGCGTTCAGAACGCACGTCTAGCGGCGTGCGATAGCGACCACACAATGAGTCCAAAAGAAGCACCCATTATGCAGGACGAAGAAAAAACCGAAGCAGCAACCAGCAGCGCAGGCGAGGCTCAGGCCCCCGGCGCAGAGGGCGCTGCCGGCGCCAGCGAAGCACCACGCAATCCGAATATGAAGTGGTACATCATCCACTCGTATTCAGGATTTGAGCGCAAGGTGAAGGAGTCGCTCGAGTCGCGCGTCGCCGCCTTCGGGCTGCAGGAGAAGATCGGCAAGGTGCTGATCCCGACCGAATCCGTAACCGAAGTCCGCGGAGGCAAGAAGTACACCTCCGAGCGCATGTTCTATCCCGGCTACGTGCTGGTCGAAATGGACATGGACGATCACGTCTGGCATGTCGTGAAATCGACGCCTCGCGTAACAGGATTCGTGGGCACCGGACAGCAGCCAACGCCGCT
This sequence comes from uncultured Acidobacteriota bacterium, assembly GCA_963801895.1. Lineage (GTDB taxonomy): Bacteria > Acidobacteriota > Terriglobia > Terriglobales > Acidobacteriaceae > Sulfotelmatobacter. Next base: position 2,009,464 of record CAWDGM010000001.1, read on the forward strand.
CTCCGATGAAGAAGTTCAGCACATCGTCTACAAAGTTGCCGACAGCCGCGAGAAGCCGAAGCTCAAGGTCAAGTTCGAGAAGAACGAATCGGTGCGTATCACCGAAGGACCTTTTGCCAGCTTTACCGGCGTAGTCGACGAAGTAAACGAAGACCGCGAGACGCTGAAGGTAATGGTCACCATCTTCGGCCGCTCGACCCCGGTGGAACTGGAGTTCAACCAGGTGGAAAAGGTCGCGTAAGAATTTGGTAATTGGGAAATTTTGTAATTTTGTAATTTGGTAATTGAAATCCGCGCTTTGCGCGATCTCAAATTGCCGGCATCGCTTCAGGCCGCAAGGTTCGTATCAGGGCACGGCTTTAGCCGTGCCGTAAGAGCCCCGAACGAGACTGGGCTTTAGCCCGTGAGGGTGAAAGTCTCGAAAAAAGTCCGCAGAATGTTGAGCCGAAAATCCTAGACTCACGCTGCCGACGGAAGAGAGATCATGGCAAAAAAGGTTACAGGTTACGTCAAATTGCAGATTGCGGCGGGCAAAGCCACTCCGGCTCCGCCAGTGGGCCCGGCCCTTGGCCAGGCACAGATCAACATCATGGAGTTCTGCAAGCAGTTCAATGCCAGAACCAACCAGAAGGAGATGGAAGGATTGATCATCCCGGTCGTGGTTTCGGTTTACAACGACCGCTCATTCACCTTCATCACCAAGACGCCTCCGGCATCAATCTTGCTGAAGCGCGCCGCTGGAATCGCCAAGGGATCTGGCACGCCGAACAAAGATAAAGTCGGCAAAGTCACTCTGAAGCAGGTAGAAGAGATCGCCAAGCAGAAGATGCCCGATCTGAACGCAGCGTCGGTCGAGACCGCGATCAAGAGTGTCCGCGGGACGGCAAGATCGATGGGCATTGAAGTAGTCGGATAAGAATTGAGTAATTGGGAGATTTAGTAATTGAGTAATTGAAATCCAGTGATCAAGAGTTTTCAAATTACCCAATTACTAAATTTCCCAATTACCAAATGTCAAACGTACCACGGGTGATCGAAGCATCGGTCATCGGTGGGAGACAGGAAAACTAATGAGCAGCAAAAAAAAAGGAAAGAACATTGCCAAGGCGCACGCAGCCGTTGAGCAGCGCCCATATGTTCTGCAGGATGCGGTTCCGCTCCTGCAGAAAGTGAAATTTGCCAAGTTCGACGAGACCGTCGAAGTCACGATGCGATTGGGAGTCGATCCCAAGCACGCTGATCAGATGGTCCGCGGCACCGTCGTTCTGCCGCACGGTCTGGGCAAGTCGAAAAAAGTTCTGGTCATCGCGACTGGAGACAAGATTAAGGAAGCCGAAGCGGCGGGAGCCGATTTTGCCGGCGGCGAAGAGATGGTCGAGAAGATCACGAAGGAAAACTGGACCGACTTCGATGCGCTGATCGCGACGCCTGACGTGATGAAGTCCGTCGGCCGCTTGGGAAAGGTGCTCGGACCGAAGGGCTTGATGCCGAATCCGAAGACCGGAACGGTGACCTTCGACGTGGGAAAGGCTGTGCAGGAAGTGAAGGCTGGTAAGGTCGAGTTCCGCACAGACAAGACCGCGCTGGTGCACTGTCCGGTCGGCAAGATTTCGTTCTCACCTGACAAGCTCATCGAAAACGCAACGGTCCTGATCACCAGCGTGATCAAGGCAAAGCCGTCGGTGGCCAAGGGCAAGTACATCAAGGGCTGCTACCTGAGTTCGACGATGGGTCCCGGAATTTCTCTGGACGTCACGCCGATCGAGACTGCGGCGAAGGCATAGCAGCGCTGACGCGCTGCGGACAGCCGAGGCGGCTGTCCCTACCAGGCACACAAGATCATTTACGAGGATTGACTCATGGCAGTTACTAAGGCAAGGAAGACAGAACAGGTCGAGAAGCTGAGCAGCGACCTGAAGGGTGTTTCAAACATCGTGGTGGCGACGTATACCAAGATGACCGTGGCCCAGGATTACGAGCTGCGTAAAACCCTCCGGGGCGCGGGCGCGAAATACAAGGTGGTCAAAAACACCTTGGCTGAGAAGGCTGCCAAGGGAACCAAGGTGGAAGGCGCGCTGAAGGATCTGGCGGGCGTCACCTCGATCGCCTACACGACCGGAGATCCGGTCGCGATGGCCAAGGCTCTGACCAAGTACGCCAAAGACACGCCGGAGTTCACGTTCAAGATTGGCGTGGTCGAAGGCAAAGTCATCAACATAAAAGAAATCGAAGCGCTGGCCAGCATGCCTTCGAAGGAAGAGCTCTATTCGAAGCTGCTGTTCCTGATCAATGCTCCGGCGCAGCGTCTGGCGACTGTGATGAGCGCCGTTCCGCGAGACCTTGCGGTGGTGGTCGATCAGGGCGTCCAGCAGAAAAAGTTCAAGGAAGCCTAGCTTGTGTAGGGACGGACGCATTCGTCCGTCCCGCGAGTGAATCGAGCGGGCTTCCATTGGTAATTGTGCAATTGAGAAATTGTGTGATTGAAAATCGGCCAAGGGTTTAAGAGATTTTCAATTACCCAATTACCAAATCACACAATTACTCAATGTGTTAAGGGTTTGGTTATCAGCAGGTTGGGGGTTGCGCGGTCCATTCCAGACGTTGTCTGGCGCGAGGAAATGGATCAGGTCGCACTGGAAACCCGGCTTGCGGATGGCGAAAATAGAAGAGACTAAATTACTGGAGAAACAACATGGCGGATCTCGCACAATTGGAAGAGTCAATCGTAGGTCTGTCGCTTCTGGAAGCGGCGGAACTGGTGAAGAAGCTGGAATCGCGTCTGGGTGTGTCGGCGGCGGCAGCGGCTCCCGTGATGGTCGCGGGTGGCGGTGGCGGTGCAGCGGCAGCAGCTCCGGCCGAAGAGAAGACCGAATTTACCGTAGTCCTGAAGGAAGTCGGTGCTAACAAAATTAACGTCATCAAGGCTGTCCGTGAAGTCACCAGCCTGGGCTTGAAAGAAGCCAAGGAACTGGTGGATGGAGCGCCCAAGAACGTGAAGGAAGGCGTTTCCAAGGAAGAGGCCGAGACGATCAAGAAGAAGTTCACTGAAGCTGGCGCTGTTGTCGAAGTGAAGTAGCGGCTCAATGTGGGGACGGCCGCCGTCGGCCGTCCAGCGAGCGCAGTGAGCGTGTTGTTCGCTTCCTGCTCTCGGGAAGGATCACAACTCGCGGACGGGGGCGTCCGCGCCACATGAGCCAAGCGCACTAGAATCAGTGCAAAATCGATTATCTTGCACGTTCCTACTTGTGAACCCTGGGAGGCGGTGTTAGCATCTATATACCGTCGCTTCCCAGGTATCACTCGAGCGCGAGCGAGTCTCGCGAGGGAAGTTTAAGGCACGCTGCTCTGCGGGCAGGCAGGGCGGAAACAGGCCGAAGAACTGGCGCGAAAGAGTTCAAATCAGAAATGGCAAAACGCCTTGGTTGGCGTCAGCGGGAACCACTGTCCCTGCGGGCGCCCCGTCGTCTTTTAGGTCCAAATTTGTTCTGGCTCTGCACAAACGTAAGTCCCGCGGCGCGATAAGCGCCAACACATTCCGCGGTTTGAGCGCGGCCTTCGGCTGCGCGTGAGATTGGGAGTTTCTTAACGATGACAAATGCCTTCCGCAAACGCTTTGATTTTTCCAAAATACCGGCCACTATTCAGATTCCGAACTTGATCGAAGTGCAGAAGCGTTCTTACGACCGCTTTCTGCAGATGGACAAGCTCCCCAGCGAGCGCGAAGACGGCGGCTTGCAGGCGGTGTTTCAGTCCGTCTTCCCGATCACCGATTTTCGCAACGTATCACAACTTGAGTTTGTGGATTACGCCATTGGTAACTGGGAGTGCAAGTGCGGTCACCTCAAGGGGCTACATCACCTCCGTACCACTTGTAAGAATTGCGGCAATACCGTTATCACCGATCCGTTCCATCCGGGAGAGGTTCTCTGCGGAAAGTGCGGAACCTACAACGCCAACACTCCTGACTTCTGCAACAAGTGCGGCGATCCGGTTGGATTGCAGTTGAAGTACGACGTGGCAGAGTGCGAAGAGCGCGGCATGACCTACTCCGCTCCGTTGAAGGTCACGATGCGCCTGACGATCTTCGACAAGGACGCCGAGACCGGCAACCGTTCGATCCGCGACATCAAAGAGCAGGAAGTCTTTTTTGGCGACGTTCCGCTGATGACGCAGAACGGTACGTTCATCATCAACGGCACCGAGCGCGTCATCGTAAGCCAGTTGCACCGTTCGCCGGGAGTCTTCTTCGAGACTGCCAACAACCGCACCTACTTCCTGGGAAAGATCATTCCCTACCGCGGTTCGTGGGTTGAGTTCGAATACGACCAGAAGAACGTTCTGTATGTCCGCATCGACCGCAAGCGCAAGTTCCTGGGCACGATCTTTCTGCGCGCCCTCGGCCTTCGCTCCGGCGAAGACATTCTCAAGACGTTCTATACCACGGACCGGATTGCGGTCCGCGACAAGAAGCTTTACTGGACTCTCGATCCCACCAGCGAGAAGCCAACCAACCTGATAGGCATGAAGCTGGCTCGCAGCGTCAAGAACAAGGCTGGCGAGGAACTCGCGCACTCCGGCCGCAAGATCAACGCAGCGGTGCTGAAAGAGATCCAGAAGGCGAAGATCACCGAAATCGAAGTCGATATCACCGACCTCGAAGGCGCGTGGACTGCCGGCGATGTCGTCGACACCACCACCGGCGAAGTCATGCTCGAAGCCAACTCCGAGGTGACGGCCGACAAAGTTTCGAAGATTCTCGATTCCGGCGTGGTGGAGATGAGCCTTTTCTTCCCTGAGCGCGACGATGTGGGAACGGTGATCAGCCAGACGCTGAAGCGCGATGCGATCAAGACTCCGCAGGAAGCTCTGATCGAGATCTACCGCAAGCTGCGTCCCGGCGATCCGCCGACCCTGGACACGGCGACTGCCCTGTTTCATGGCATGTTCTTCGACCCACGCAAGTACGACTTCTCGCGCGTGGGCCGTTTGAAGTTCAACATCAAGCTGTTCGAGAACCAGGAAGCAACCTCGCTCGACAAGCGCACGCTCGATCCGGATGACTTCTACGCGACCATCGCGTACCTGCTCAAACTGCGCAAGAACCTGGGCGCGGTCGACGACATCGATCACCTCGGCAACCGCCGCGTTCGCGCGGTCGGCGAGTTGATGGAGAACCAGTTCCGCATCGGACTGGTCCGCATGGAGCGCGCCATCAAGGAAAAGATGAGCGTGTACCAGGAAATGTCGACAGCGATGCCGCACGACCTGGTCAACGCGAAGCCAGTAATGGCTGCGATCCGCGAATTCTTCGGATCGTCACAGCTCTCGCAGTTCATGGATCAGACCAACCCGCTCTCCGAGATCACGCACAAGCGGCGTCTCTCGGCCCTTGGGCCGGGCGGTCTGTCGCGTGAGCGCGCCGGATTCGAAGTGCGCGACGTTCACCCCACGCACTACGGCCGTATCTGCCCGATTGAAACGCCGGAAGGTCCGAACATCGGTCTGATCTCGTCGTTGAGTTGCTATGCGCGCATTAACGACTACGGCTTCATCGAGTCGCCCTATCGCAAGATCAAGAGCGGACGCGTCATCGACTACGTCACTATCGTCAACGTTGGCGACAGTGACTTCAAAGTCGGTGATCACATCGAGAAGCACGAGATCGAGAAGATCAACGCAGACCTGAAGGACAAGAAAAAGAAACCGGCGCTGATCGAGCCGTTCTCGTTCTATCTCTCGGCTTGGGAAGAAGACCGCCACACGATTGCACAGGCCAACGTGGAGCTTGACGACAAGGGACGCATCGCAGCGGACCTGGTCAACGCCCGTAAGGCTGGCAACTTTGTGCTGGTCAGCCGGGAAGAAGTCGATTACGTCGATGTCAGCCCGAAGCAACTTGTCTCTGTGGCCGCTTCGCTGGTTCCGTTCCTCGAACACGACGACGCGAACCGCGCTCTGATGGGTGCGAACATGCAACGCCAGTCGGTGCCTTTGCTTCGCGCACAGGCTCCGATTGTCGGCACGGGAATGGAAGGGGTCACGGCCCGCGACTCAGGCGCCGTGGTTCTTGCCCGCCGTAACGGCATCATCGATTCGGTCGACTCCGAACGAATCATCGTGCGCGTGGAGGGCGAGCATCACCCGACGCAGTTGTCGCGCGAGGTTGGCAGCGACATCTACCAGCTCACGAAGTTCAAGCGCTCCAACCAGAACACCTGCATCAACCAGAAGCCGGTGGTCAAGAAGGGGCAGCGCGTAATCAAGGGCGAGATCATCGCAGACGGTCCTTGCACCGATCACGGCGAACTGGCACTCGGACGAAACGTCCTGGTGGCCTTCATGCCGTGGCGCGGCTACAACTTCGAAGACGCGATCCTGGTCTCCGAGCGCATGGTGAAAGACGACTACTACACCTCGCTTCACATCGAGGAGTACGAGATCGAAGCCCGCGATACGAAGCTTGGTCCGGAGGAAGTGACCCGCGACATTCCAAACGTCAGCGAGTCGATGCTCCGCAACCTGGACGAAGCGGGTGTCATTCGCATCGGCGCCAGCATCAAGCAGGGCGACATTCTGGTAGGCAAGGTTACGCCGAAGGGCGAGACCCAGCTCACGCCGGAAGAGAAACTGCTGCGCGCGATCTTCGGCGAAAAGGCCGGCGACGTGCGTGATGCGTCCCTCTACTGCCCGCCGGGCATCGAGGGAGTCATCGTCGACGTGAAAATTTTCTCGCGCAAGGGCCAGGAAAAGGACGAGCGCGCGAAAGCCATCGAAGCCACGCAGATCGCGAAGTTGGAAAAGAACCTTTCGGACGAAATCCGAATTCTGACCGACGAGCGGTTGAAGCGTCTCGACAACATCCTGGGCGGCAAGGAAGTGCAGGCCGACCTGCATGACGAGCGCACCAACAAGCGCCTGCTGACTAAGGGCAACATCCTGACGCGCGACGAAATCGAGCGCATCTCGACCCGCAACCTGAAACGCATCAAGTATGCGGACAAGGATCCGCGAGTGAACGAGCAGATCGACGAGATCGAGGAAATGACCTCGCGCCAGATCGACGTGCTCAAAAAGATCGTTAACGAGAAGAAGGAAAAACTCACCAAGGGCGACGAACTGCCCCCGGGCGTGATCAAGCTGGTCAAGGTCTACATCGCCATGAAGCGCAAGCTGAGTGTCGGTGACAAGATGGCCGGCCGTCACGGCAACAAGGGCGTCATCGCACGCATTCTGCCCGAAGAGGATATGCCGTACCTCGAAGACGGAACGCCTGTGGAGATCGTCCTCAACCCGCTTGGCGTGCCTTCCCGTATGAATGTGGGACAGATTCTTGAAACCCACCTCGGATGGGCCGGCTTCGTCCTCGGCGAGAAGATCACCACACTGCTGAAAGAGAACACGCGGACGGAGGCGATTCGCCGTGAGTTGAAGGCCCTGTTCAAGGACTCGCAACTCGCCGACATCATCTCCGACATGAGCGACGAAGAGCTGGAAGCTGTAGCTCCGACGCTCACCAAGGGCGTGTTCATGGGATCGCCGGTATTCGACGGATCCAAGGAAGGTGAGATCAAGGCGTTGCTCGAACACGCCGGATTGCCGACCTCGGGCAAGACGAACCTGCGCGACGGCATGACTGGAGAGAAGTTCGAACAGCCGGTCACCGTGGGTTACATCTACATGTTGAAACTGTCGCACTTGGTGGACGACAAGATTCACGCTCGATCCATCGGTCCGTACTCGCTGATCACCCAGCAGCCGCTGGGCGGTAAGGCGCAGTTCGGCGGACAGCGCTTCGGAGAAATGGAAGTCTGGGCGCTGGAAGCTTACGGAGCGGCGTTCATCCTGCAAGAGCTGCTGACGGCAAAGTCCGACGACGTTTACGGCCGAACCAAGATTTATGAGGCCATCGTCAAGGGCGAGGCTGCCATGGAGCCCGGAGTGCCGGAATCCTTCAACGTATTGATCCGCGAGCTGCAGTCGCTCTGTCTCGACGTCGAATTGATCAAGGCGACCGAGAAAAAGCCGACCGCAAGCGCGGCAGCGGACTAAGGGCAGTGCTCAGTACCCGATGCTCAGTACTCAGTTAAAGCTGAGCTGAGTTCGGGTACTGAAAACGTCCAAAGACATCTTGAATTACAGCCACTGCGGCATACGAGCTCAATGCCGCATGAAGAGGCGAGAGTTAACTGAGTACCGGGTACTAGGTACTGAGTACTTGATTCAGAGCTCCGTAAGCGGACGCGTTAGATCTGCAGGAAGCGGAGGAACACCTTGTTTCGTTCGAGCCCATTCGAAATGGCAAATGTGATCGCGGACTTTGACGCCATTCGTATCAGTCTGGCTTCTCCGGAAAAAATCCGGAGCTGGTCGCATGGCGAAGTCACCAAGCCCGAGACCATCAATTACCGAACCTTCAAACCCGAGCGCGACGGTTTGTTCTGCGCCCGCATCTTTGGCCCGGTCACTGACTGGGAGTGCTTGTGCGGCAAATACAAGCGCATGAAGCACCGCGGAGTGATCTGCGACAAGTGCGGCGTCGAAGTCACCTTGTCGAAAGTCCGCCGTGAGCGTCTCGGCCACATCGAGCTGGCATCGCCTTGTTCGCACGTGTGGTTCTTCAAAGGATTGCCCAGCCGCATCGGGCATCTGCTCGACATCTCGCTGCGCGATCTCGAATCCGTTCTTTATTTCGAAGCCTACGTCGTCGTCGAACCTGGCGATGCGCCGGTAAAAGAGCGCGAGGTCATCAAGGACGAAGCGAAGTTCCGCGAACTCGACCAGCAGTACCGTCCAGCCGGATTCAAGGCCATGATGGGCGCCGAGGCGATCAAGGAACTTTTGAAGCGCGTCGACACCGACGGGCTGTCCACCGAACTGCGCGAGAAGATGAAGAACGAGAGCTCGCTGCAGAAGCGGCTCAAGTACGCGAAGCGCTTGAAAGTCGTTGAAGCGTTCCGTAAGAGCGGCAACAAGCCGCACTGGATGATTCTCGACGTCATTCCGGTCATTCCACCGGAGCTCCGCCCCCTGGTTCCACTGGATGGCGGCCGCTTCGCCACGTCTGACTTGAACGACCTGTATCGCCGCGTCATCAACCGTAACAACCGGTTGAAGAAGTTGATGGACCTGCACGCTCCTGAAGTCATCGTGCGCAACGAAAAGCGCATGCTGCAGGAAGCTGTCGACGCCCTGTTTGACAACGGACGTCGTGGCCGCGTTCTACGCGGTGCGAACAACCGTCCGCTGAAGTCTCTGTCGGACACGCTGAAAGGCAAGCAGGGACGCTTCCGCCAGAACCTGCTCGGCAAGCGCGTTGACTACTCCGGGCGTTCAGTCATCGTCGTTGGTCCAGAACTCAAGCTGCACCAGTGCGGTCTGCCGAAGAAGATGGCGCTCGAACTGTTCAAGCCGTTCATTTATCACCGGCTCGAGCAGACGGGCAACGTCACGACCATCAAGCAAGCCAAGGAAATGGTCGAACAGCAGGAGCCGATCGTTTGGGACATCCTGGAAGAAGTCATTAAGGATCACCCGGTTCTTCTGAACCGCGCTCCTACGCTTCACCGCCTGGGCATTCAGGCATTCGAGCCCGTGCTGGTCGAAGGCAAGGCCATCAAGATTCACCCGCTGGTCTGCACGGCGTTCAACGCCGACTTCGACGGCGACCAGATGGCGGTTCATATTCCGCTGTCTCCGGAAGCGCAGGTTGAAGCCAGCGTGCTGATGCTGGCCTCGCACAACATTCTTTCTCCGGCATCCGGTCAGCCGATCACCGTGCCCACGCAGGACATGGTTCTCGGTCTCTATTACTTGACCAAATCGAAGCCGGGTGCGAAGGGTGAAGGCCGCGCGTTCGCCAACATCGAAGAAGTTCTGATGGCGCTCGACGCCGGTGAAGTCGAAACACTCAGCCCGATTCGCCTCCGCTATTCGGGTGAGTTGATCGACCTGACCACCGCGTACGACGATCAGGACATCATCCACACCGATCCAGTGCAGGTGGACCGTTCGTTTGTCAACACGACGGTCGGCCGCGCGATTCTGAACGACCAGTTGCCCGAGGGCATGCCGTATATCAACGGCCTGCTTAAGAAGAAAGGTATCGGCGCTCTGGTTAATTACGGATACCTTCGATTCGGCCTCGAGGTTACGGTCAAGATGCTCGACGAAGTGAAGTCGTTGGGCTTCAAGTTCGCGACCCGCGCCGGCTTGTCGATCGGTATCGACGACATGGTCATCCCCGACAGTAAGAAGACCCTGGTGAAGGATGCCGAGAAGCAGGTCGTGGCCGTGCAGCAGCAATACCTGGACGGCGCCATCACCAACGGCGAGCGCTACAACAAGGTCATCGAAATCTGGTCGGGCATTACCGAAAAAGTCGCCGACGAGATGTTCGGTGAAATGCAACGCCGCGATAAAGAAGGCGAGATGAACCCGATTTACGTCATGGCCGACTCTGGAGCTCGAGGATCGAAACAGCAGATCCGCCAGCTCTCCGGCATGCGTGGATTGATGGCCAAGCCTTCCGGCGAAATCATCGAGTCTCCGATCACGGCCAACTTCCGTGAAGGTCTGACGGTGCTCGAATATTTCGTCTCGACGCACGGCGCTCGTAAGGGTCTGGCCGATACCGCTCTCAAGACTGCGGACTCGGGCTATCTCACTCGCCGCCTGGTAGACGTCGCGCAAGACGTCATCATCAGTGAGTACGACTGCGGAACGGTCGACGGCATCTACGTGCAAGGCATCGTGGAAGCCGGCGAAATCATCGAACCGCTACGCGACCGCATCGTTGGCCGCGTGTCGCTCGAGAAGATCAAGGACTACGACGGCAACGTTGTGGTCGACATCAACCAGGAAATTACCGAAGACCTCGCGGGAGCGATTCAGGCCGCCGGTATCGAGCGCGTAAAAATCCGCTCGGTGCTGACCTGCGAATCGAAACGCGGCGTCTGCGTGATGTGCTACGGCCGTAACCTGGCGTCCGGACGCCTCGTCGAACTGGGCGAAGCCACCGGAGTCATCGCGGCGCAGTCCATCGGCGAGCCTGGAACGCAGCTAACGATGCGTACCTTCCACATCGGTGGTACGGCTTCGCGAGTATCCGAGCAGTCGCGTCTCGATGCCAAGAACAACGGTGTCGTGCGCTTCATCGGATTGCAAACGGTCAAGGCCAAGTCGGGCGATCTGGTGGTCATGAACCGGCAGGGTTCGATCGCAGTCGTGGACGAAAAGAACCGCGAGCGCGAGCGCTACTCGGTCGTGTATGGCGCCAAGTTGAAGGTCAACGACGGCGATCCGGTTACGCTCGGCCAGGTCATGGTCGAGTGGGATCCGTACACCTTCGCGATCCTCACCGAAATCGGCGGAACCGTCCAGTTCAAGGACCTGCAGGAAGGCGTCACGCTCCACGAAGAAGTGGACGAAGTCACCGGCCTGTCACGTCACGTGGTCGGCGATTCTCCTGACGAGAAGCGGCAACCCGCGATTGTCATCAAGGGCAAGGCCAGCAAGCGCTACCTGATGCCTTCGCGAGCCCACTTGATGATTCAAGACGGCGACACCGTGACTCCCGGCGATGTCCTGGCGAAGATCCCGCGTGAAACCACCAAGACGAAAGACATCACCGGTGGTCTGCCGCGCGTCGTCGAGCTGTTCGAAGCCCGCAAGCCGCATGAGACTGCGGTCATCAGTGAAATCGATGGCACGGTCAAGTTCGGCGAGGTCTCGAAAGGCCAGCGCAAACTCTACGTGACTGCCGATAACGGCACCGAAAAGGAATACTCGGTTCCGCGCGGCGTTCACATCAACGTGCAGGAAGGCGAGCGCGTCAAGGCGGGCGAACCGCTCATGGACGGCCCACTCAACCCGCACGACATCCTGGCTGTCCTCGGCGAAAAGGAGCTGCAGTCTTACCTGGTCAACGAAATCCAGGAAGTCTACCGACTCCAGGGCGTGAACATCTCCGACAAGCACATCGAAGTGATTGTGCGGCAGATGATGCGCTGGGTGAAGGTCGAGGACGTGGGCGATACCCGGTTCCTGCTCGAAGAGCAGACCGACAAGTTCGCCTTCCGCGAAGAGAACGAGCGCGTGATTGCGCAGGGCGGCAAGCCGGCCACTGGACGGCCGCTGCTCCTCGGTATCACGAAGGCTTCGCTCTCGACCGATTCGTTCATCTCGGCGGCGTCGTTCCAGGAAACCACGCGTGTGCTCACCGAAGCCAGCATCAACGGCAAGGTTGATCACCTGCGAGGCCTGAAAGAGAACGTCATCGTCGGACGCCTCATCCCTGCCGGAACCGGCATGGAGTATTACCGCAACGTGCGACTCTCGCCAGAAATGGAAGAGGCTGCCGCCAAGGTACAGGCTGAGGTTTCGGCTGCGTACGAAGAGGCCGAGCGCGCTCTCGAAATGATGCGTCACGAGGGCGAGACCGAGGAACTCACCGCGGAACTGCCGGCGGCGGAGTAAGTCAATACAGTAAGTATCGGGGGCGATTCGTCGCCCCCGAAACTGTTTACGCTGTCATCTAACAGCCCATGCACGCAACCCCCCAGCGATTGCATCTTGAGGAACCCCGCAAACTTGCCTCTTTGCGCACGGTGCCTCCGGGCCCTACTCTAGGGCAGCGCATGATGCGACTCCTACGTCTGTTAAGGGCCTCGTTCTGGCGAGCGTTCGTTCACGATGCCTTCGCCACGGCCAAAGCCTCGGCTTATTCCTCGATCTTTACTTTCTTCCCTGTCCTGGTCCTCGTCGGCTCCAGTCTCACCAATTGGCGCAAAGGAGCGCCCTACCTCCGCGAGATTTCCTACGCCCTCGACAGCATCCTGCCTGCCGGCGGCAGTACGGTTCTCAACTATTTGAAAGCCGGAGCCAAGCATCCCGTAGGCTTTCTGGTCACGACCACCGCGATTACGTTGTGGACAGCCTCCGGCGTCATGATTTCCTGGATGGAAGGCTTCCGCCGCTGTTATGAGCTCCCGAAGACCTGGGGCCTGGTTAAGGAGCGCCTCATCGCCTTCCTTCTCGTGGTGTTCGCCCTGACGCCGATGACCTTCGCCACGCTGCTCGTGGCCGTGGGCAGCAAGTTCGAAACCCGCCTCCTGCCTTATATCGACTCCGACTACAGCCCTTATATCCTGTTGCTCTGGGGCATGATCCGCTGGGCGATTGCCACTCTGACCGCCATTTCGGTCATCGCGCTGATCTATCACTTTGCAGTTCCCAGGACGCAGCCTTGGCACAGCGTCATTCCCGGCTCGGTCTTAGCGACGTTCCTCTGGTTCTCCGTCACCGTCGGATTTCGCGCTTACTTGCAGCACTTCGGCGACTTCGCCACGATCTACGGATCGCTCGGCGCCGGCATGGCGCTGCTGGTGTGGATGTATATGATTTCTCTGGTAGTGCTGGTGGGCGCCGAGTTCAACGCCCTGCTATTCCCGCGAGCCATGCTGGGTAAAGAACTCACCGCCATCAACAGCAAGCCGTAAAGAGTGGATGAATTTGTGGGGACAGCCGGCCCCGGCTGTCCAGTCGAGCGAAGCTCGACGAGGCGTTGCCAGCACCGTGAACTGTGCCGTCGATAAAAACGTGGAGCGATGCAGATTTCCGCCTCGGAATCGCTTCACGAAAAGGACCTGATAGCTCGCTCGATTGAGAAGCGGATTCGTGAAGACGCGATGTCCGCTTTCGCACGAATCTCGAACGATTTGAAGTGAATGTTGTAACCTACCGATACTCCTATTCGAGTGCGAGACAAGTTGAAACTGACACAAGCATCTGCTGCCGAAGGTGTACACAATTCCGCCCTGCGCCGCGCCAAGATCATTTGCACCATCGGCCCTGCCAGCAACAACGAAGCCGCCATGCGCGAACTGCTGCGTCTTGGCATGGACATCGCCCGCCTCAACTTCTCCCATGGAACGCACGAAGACCACTCCCACAACATCCAACGCCTCCGCCGTGCGGCGGCGCGTGAAGGACGCACGGTCTGCATTCTGCAGGATCTTCAAGGCCCGAAGATTCGCACCGGACCTTTGGAAAAGCACGAGCCCGTTCTGCTGAAGACCGGGTCCGTTGTCACCATCACTCCGCAACAGGTTCCAGGCACTGCGACCCGCATCTCGACCACGTTTCCCGATCTCGCCCGAGAAGTCAGTCCTGGCGCTCGCATCCTGCTCAGCGATGGCCTCATTGAACTCCGGGTTCGCAGTGTGCGCGGAAAAGATGTCCTATGCGAAGTGTTGAACGGAGGCATGCTCGGGGAGCACAAGGGGATCAACCTTCCCGGCGTCGCTCTATCGATTCCCGCTCTTACTCCGAAAGATCGCAAGGACCTCGAGTTCGGACTCGACCACGGTGTCGACGCGGTGGCTCTCTCGTTCGTGCGCACGGCGGCCGATGTCACGGAGGTGAAGCGGATCATCGCCTCGCACAAGAGCGATGTCCCCGTAATCGCGAAACTCGAAAAGCCGCAGGCGATCGACCATCTGGAAGAGATCCTGCAAGTCGCTGACGGAGTCATGGTCGCGCGAGGAGATCTCGGCGTCGAAATGGCGCCCGAAAAAGTTCCAGTCATCCAGAAGCATGTGATCCGCCAGGCCGCCGCCTGGCGCAAGCCGGTGATCACCGCGACCCAAATGCTGGAATCGATGATCGAGAATCCGCGGCCAACTCGCGCCGAAGCAAGTGACGTCGCCAACGCCATTTTCGATGGTACCGATGCGGTCATGCTTTCGGCTGAGACCGCCAGCGGCCAGTATCCGCGCGAGTCGGTGTCGATTATGGCGCGGATCGTCGTCGAAGCCGAATGCAATATGTCGGACTTCGTCCAATTCCGCCGCCGCCGTGAGCATCACAGCCTTTCGGTGGCGGAGACCATCTGCGAGTCGATCGCACACTCGGCCGAAGACCTTCCCATGGGCGCGATTGCTATCTTTACCGAGACCGGCAACACCGCCCGCATGATCTCGAAATACCGTCCGAAGGCCCCGATCTACGCCTTCACGCACATGGCCACGGTCGTGCAACGCATGAATCTCTATTGGGGTGTGCATCCGGTCCGTTGTCCGCAGGCGCGATCCGCCGAACAGATGGTGACCATGGCCGAGCAGGATCTGGTCCGTCGCGGCCAAATCAAGCCCGGAGACGTCCTTGGCGTAGTCGCCGGCACCCGCCAGGCCTCCGGCTCCACAAATCTCATGCGGCTGCACGTGGTCACCGAAATGGAAGCCGAACGCATCGTCCATCCCAAGAAGTCATCCCGAAAACATTAATCGTGTAGGGGCGGACGCATTCGTCCGCCCCGCGAGCGCAGAGAGCGTGAATTACCGGAACAAGGGGTTGGCGTGCAGCGAAAATCTTCTGAGCCGAGCGAGCGCTGCGACCTGAAAGCTGAAAAGCCCGCCACCCCGCCACAAGCTATAATTCCCGCTTATGCCGGACGAAATCCTCTCCGTGGCCATCTGGGAACCGCTACCGGACATGGAGATTGTGGCACTCGAAACTTTCCGTGAACTTACATCCATCGTTGCGGCGAAGGGCTACGGACGCGACATGCTCTACCGCGACCGCGAATCTCATTACGTTTTCCTGCGCTACTGGAAATCGGAAGAGAGCCGCCGCTCCGCTCAGGAAGATCCCGACATGCTGCGCTGCTGGGCGCGCCTGGGAAACGAAATCCAAATCGTGAAAGTCTACGAAACTCTGACAGCAGTACCGGTGTAGAACTCAGTAGCGGCCGGCGACCCGCCGGCTATCGAGCGGGCGTCTCGGCCGCGACGCCGCAATCTTCTCGGGCGTAAACTCTATTTCATCGATGCCGCTCAGCCTTTCTCCCCAATCCTTCGCCCGCGAAACCGATCCACCCATTCGCGGATTTCTCCACGTGCCTTCGGCTTCGAACGGCAACGGCCTGATCCTGGCGCACGGCGCCGGTTCCAGCGCCCAAGCCCCGCTGCTAGTGGCACTGTCCGAAACGTTCTCCGGTGCCGGTTTCACCGTGCTGCGCATTGATTTGCCGTTCCGTCAGACGCGATCCTTCGGGCCTCCCAGTCCGGCAACCGCCTCGCGTGATCGCGCAGGGCTGAAGAACTCCGTCCTGGAGATGCAGAAGATCGTTTCCGGGAAGGTGTTTCTCGGAGGCCACTCCTACGGCGGACGCCAATCCAGCATGCTCTGCGCTGAAGAACCGGATCTCGTCGCGGGCCTTCTCCTGCTCTCGTATCCGCTGCATCCCCCGCGCAAGCCGGAACAACAACGAACTCAGCATTTGCCCGACCTTCGTACAGCGACTCTATTCATCAGCGGCACGCGCGATCCATTCGGCTCAATCCCTGAGATTGAGAAAGCGATCAAGATGATTCCCGCCAAGGTGAAACTGGTCGGCGTCGAAGGCGCCGGTCACGATCTGGGTTTGAAAGGAAAAGCGAAGAAGGAAGGCCTGACCGAAGAGATCCTGGCGGAGTTCAATAGCTTCTTCGTCCCAACATCCTGAGCGAAGCGAAAAGGATCCAAGACGTTGCGCTCAAATTGTGTAGGGGCGGACGCATTCGTCCGCCCCGGCTGAGCGAAGCTCGCCGTAGTGGATTCCTGCTCTGATAAAGGCTGTCATCCTGAGCGAAGCGAAAAGGATCCAAGACGTTGCGCTCAAATTGTGTAGGGGCGGACGCATTCGTCCGCCCCGGCTGAGCGAAGCTCGCCGTAGTGGATTCCTGCTCTGATAAAGGCTGTCATCCTGAGCGAAGGATCCCATACTCCCAAGCAGCATTAACCGATGCAGACAGGCATTCTCTCGCAGCGGCTGTAGCAGAATTCCAAGCGAGGCCTCTACGCTAAGGATGGCAGATTTAAGGAGATGCGCTCAGGATGACAGACGTAAGAGGTGCGCTGTTGAAAACTTGAAACCCTGAAACCTGAACCCGCCTAATTCACCCACCCCGATTTCGACCCGCCGTTTCCTTTTCCCGGATCGTCGTCTGGCGGAATGTAATTGCCGTGTTCATCGAAGTGAACGTCACGGTCATGCTGGCGCATGTAGACTTCGAATTTCCTGGCGGCCCGGCGCCGCTTCCAGCGATAGTAGGAATTGCGCAGCCCGAAGTAGCGTTCGGAAAGCCCAACGTTGACCGGCTTCCCCTTGGGCCCGCGCTTCACGTAGAGATATCCAAAAAACAAGCCGCCCAGATGTGCGACGTAGGCAACCTGTCCGCCGCCGCTCATGGCGAAGGCAAGCGTGACCACGATCAGGATTCCCACGAAATACTTTGCCTTAATCAGGAAGGGAAACGGAATCATCATGATCTCGTTGTCCCCAAACAGCATGCCGAACGCCATCAAAATTGCGAAGACCCCGGCAGACGCTCCGACTGTTGGACGGGTTGGATCACCCAGCAGGTGAGAATACGAAAGAGCCACTGTGGTCAGCGCTCCGCCGACCACGCCTAACCAGTACAGCTCCAGGAAACGCCGCGTACCCCACGCGTTTTCAATGGCCGATCCGAACATCCAGAGGCCGATCATGTTCCCCAGCAGATGCATGAGGCCCGCATGCAGAACGCTGTATGTAACCAGTTGCCAGAGCCAGCCGTGAACTACATCGACCGGCGTGAGACCGAAGTAGCGGCCGATGTAGAAGGCGAACGTATCCAGGCGAAGCAGCGGTAGAAGTTCCACAAGCAGAAAAACAGCCGTATTGATTCCCAGCAGCCAGACCACCGCTCGGGTGAATGGTGGGAAGCTCAACGTCATTGGTTCGCCGGTTCGCCGCACAGATTAGCCTCTATCTGATTCTACTCGCTCGACCAACTTGCCCGCCTAACGCTCCGGTATTGGCATCACGGGTAGGCTGCGATGTCCTTCGGTGTCCACTGCCCGGACCGCGAAGATGACGTTGTCTTTTGACAACTTCACTGTCGCTCGAGTCGCGTTTCCCACACTCTCAAAATGTTCCCACTCCGGGCTCGTCGTAGCTCGCCACACGACCTCATAAGCCGTCGCCCCAGGGGCGGCATCCCAGGTCAGCGTCGAATCATTCTCCAGATTTCTAGTCAGAAGATGAACGTTCCCGGGAGGCGCCGGTGCCGACGCCAGCGACGCCAGCGTTCCCGCATTCACTCGCGCGACGTTGGCCACGTACTCGAAGTCAACAAACTGAGGAACGTCTCCATACTCAATGCCATTTTCGGTGCGGACATTCTGATGTTGGTGATGAAAGTCTTCGCGGAATTCGGTTAACCTCACCGCGGTGAATCCCTGCTCCAGGAAAGAATAGTGGTCCCCTCCCCGCAGGTAGCGATCCTGGCGGAAAACGAGCAGGGGTCGTACTACCGTTTTGTACGATCGTCCCACATCCGCGATATATCGAGCCAGTTCCCGTGATCCCGAGTCGTTCTCGCCACCCAGTCCTCGAATTCGCTGGAGATCCTGCTCGGTAGTTGCAATCGGTATCCCTTCGGAAAATACACGGATCACCGAATGGTCCTGTTGCTCCCCCTTGTTTCCGCCGACGATGTCGTCATTCAGCACCGCTTCTATATTCCAGCCTGCGTCTTTCGCCATCTTCGCGAAATGATGGCTTCCGTTCAGTCCCTGTTCCTCCCCAGCTACCGTAAGAAAGATGATGGTTCCCGGAAATTTAAGTTTGCTCAGCACGCGGGCGCACTCCAGGCTCACCGAGGTTCCACTGGCGTCATCGTTCGCCCCCGGAGCATCGCCGTTCGCGTCGAGCGTGTCGCTGTTGCGGGAATCATAATGTCCGGTGACCAGTACGATCCGTTTCGCCCTCTCTGGATCCGTGCCTCTGAGAACCGCATAAACATTGGTGATTTCCGTAGCTTTTGGAATCCGGTCGGCAGGCTGTTCGGTGAAGGTGTCCGTCTTTACCTCAAGACACCCACCGCACTCTTTCGAGTACCGTTCAAACTCCGACTTGATCCACTCGCGCGCGGCCCCGATTCCATGTCCCGCGGCGATCGAAGACGGATCCTGGGCCGACAAGGTAAGCCGCGTTCCGAAACTGACCAGTTTTTCGATATTCGCCCGAATGCGTTCGGCGGACACTTGCTGCAATGCGCCCGCAATCTTTGTATCCGCGGTCATCGGCACTTCCGGCTTTTCCATTTGGGCCGAACATTCCTGTGTACGGAAGGCGACTAACGCCAGCACCGGAATGAGGAATAGTGGCGCATTGCGTGGGCCAATTCTCATGCCAAGGGAACCCCCATCAGGGAAATACCGTAGAAGAGCTACAGTTCTTTATGCGGAAATTCTCCCGGCCCGGGGCGGCTGCCCCTTGACCAACCGCCGTGGAGAATCTAAATATTATCAGGAGGCTCTAATCGTCGTAGGAGGCGTTATGGTGCTCTGTCCCGAATGCGAAACTAATCTGGATGTCGAAGAAGAAGAAGTCGACGAGGGAGAAGTTATTTCTTGCCCCGAATGCGGCACCGACTTCGAAGTCGTTACCGCCGCCCCGCTTGAATTGAAACCAGTGGAAGAGGGCTACGAGGAAGATGACGACGAAGAGGAAGGAGAAAGCGAAGACGGTGACTACTCCTGATCTCAGCGGCCGGCTTCACGCGAAGCTGGCGCGTACCGCGATCCTGCTCGCTCTGCTCCTGTTGCCAAGCCTCAGTTCGGAATACCGCCTTCACGCCGCAAACAAATCCAAAGAGCGCCCGTACGCGCTGATCGCTGGAACCGTATGGGGACCTGACGATCATCCCGTGTACGGCGTCGCCGTAAAGATCCGCCGCGCCAAAGATAAAAAGCCGAAGTGGCAGGTCTACTCCGACCACATGGGCGAGTTCGCCCAGCGGGTTCCTGCCGGCGAGTCGGACTACATCCTCACCGCGGATCTCAAGAATCTGAAGCCTGCCGATGGTAAGCCGCTACGCCTCCTTCAGGAGGTAACTGTCCATATTTACAACGACGAACGCGAGGACACCGGCTTGCATCTAACTCACTAAGGGGTTGTCTCGTCATGAGACAATAACAACACGATGAATCACAACCGCTCCGTGATCACCGCTGTAGTTGCCTTTTGCCTCATCTTTGTGGGCATGTGCGCCGTTTCGAGCGCCACCCCTGACAAGAAAGAGAAAGTCGTCGGCCGATTGCTCTTCGGCAAGGTTCTGGATGGCCAGGATAATCCCCTGGTCGATGCTGTCGTTTACGTGACTAATACCCGCAATCGAACCGTCAAAACCTATATCGTAGGGGCTGACGGCGGATACCGATTTCCCGCCCTTTCCGCCGCCGTCGACTACGAGGTCTATGCCCAGTACAAGGGCAAAAAGAGCGACACCAAGTCAGTCAGCCAGTTCGACGATCGTTCGCAGGTCTATCTCGATCTGAAAATTGACGTTCGTTGACGATTACGGCCGTACCATCCGTGCAACTTTTCACCGTTTACCCGGGTTCCAACAATGTAAGTCGTATCCGGAGGATTCTGTGAAAGCACCGCGCACCTCTCGTCAAACTGAATCGATTTCCCTAGCTGTCAAAGCCGCCTTCGTCTGTGTGACGCTAGTCTGCGCCGCTTCGGCGTTCGCGCAGACGCGCACCATGAGTCCTTATCAGGATGAGCAGGACGGCATCAGCGCCGGCGGAAAATGGATGCAATACCAGTCCGTCGACAAAATGACCGCTGCCAAGAAAGTTCGATTCCAACTTCTCGCCGATAACTATTTCAAGGAAGATCCCGACTACAAGCCTCGCGTCGAGCTGTACTGCGAAGACGGCAAGCTTAAGCTGGCCGACTTTAATCCCGGTGTCCGGCTGCCACCTCCGAACCGTCCCGGCTTCTGGGGCCAGCCGCAACTCGAAGTCGAGGTCCGCATCGACAGCGACCACTCCTATCACGGATGGAACTGGGTTCGGGGACATTTCCTGTCGATGGACAAAGGAACCACGCGCGGCATGCTCGGCGCCCAAGTCTTCAAGGTAGCATTGCCGACTCGCAATGGCCGTGAGATCGCCGAATTCACCCCGGGTGGTCTGAACATGGAGCAGGTCCGCCACGCCTGCGACCTGACGCCAAAGCACTGACAAAAGAATTGTCGTTGCGTAGTGAAGGTAAAAAGAGAAAGAAGGGGTGCCCCATCCTCAACGTCGCGCAGTTTGCGACGTTAGGGTGGGGATTTTGATTTTCGCATGAGGCGTTACTTTTATTTCCAAGCCGACAAGTCCCGATTCAGCAGATCTTCTAGCGCATCCACCTCAGGACGAAGCTGCTCGCGCAGCCTGTCTTTCTGATGACGCGACAGATCTTCGAAGGGTTTCCCCCCGCCAACGAACAACTTCATGGCGCCGATCCTCTTCGCAGTGGATACCACAGAATCCAGCCGCTGTTTCTTAGCCCAATCGGCCATCATCGCAGCCCCGCGTGTGAGGTAGTAATGCCTAGGCTCGGTCATGTCTTCTGACGTCAGCACGCGCCGAACTTGCGACGGAACCAGCTTGATTCTGCCGACGCCGATAAAGTCCACTAGGCGGTTCAAATAGCCTTGGGGATCGGTCTGTATATCGTCATGGAGCGTCGCAAGCACCTGAGCGCTGCCAAACGTCTTTCGCCAGGCTTTCAGGTGCTCGGCATATCGGCTCGATTCCATCAGCTCTGGATCAAGTGCCAACGCTTCTTCAAGTTTCCAAGGGATCAATCCATACGCGCGCTTAAGCCGGTATAGCGAGACGATACGGTCGACCGGATTGCGAAACGTGCAAACGATCTTCGCCCGCGGGATTAGCGTCGAAATTCGCTCCCGCGCTTCGCTAGATGCGAAATAGGTCGGCGCAACTTCGCCGATTGCCCGTTCTCCGGCAGCGCGACGATAGTGCGACCTGTACCACGCAAGGCCACGATCGAAATGCTTATCGAAGAATCGCGTTTCCTTTGTGGGATGCGACAGCCATGCGCACTGGCTCAGCACGTTATGCAGCCAGCTCGTCCCCGTACGTGGCGGGCCGATGATGAAAAATGAGGGGAGCGCCGGAACAGCACTAGAATGGCTGCTTCCAGCTTCTACAGCGAAACGACTACCGGGCATTAAACAGGGTTCCTTGTGTTTCCCGGCGCGGAGCAAACGGTAAGCCTTAGACGGACCGCCGAGGTCTATTCAATTTCACGAAGAGGCCAAGGATAGATGCGGCTCCATGTGCAACAGGTTGCACATCGAAGTTCAAGAGGTTGGAAGGACGGATGCCTACGAGGCGCGATCGTTGTTACGACAACAGCCGCGCCGCGTCTTTCGCGTAGTAAGTAAGAATAATGCTCGCGCCTGCGCGCCGAATGCTGAGCAACGATTCCATCATGACGCGATCTCGCTCGATCCAGCCATTGCGTGCAGCAGCTTCGATCATCGCGTACTCGCCTGACACTTGATACGCGGCGAGCGGAAGATCGAAGCGTTCGCGTGCGGCAGCGATCACATCAAGATAAGGCATCGCGGGCTTCACCATGATCATATCCGCGCCTTCCTCGATGTCCGCCTCGATCTCACGCATGGCCTCTCGAAGATTCGCGCCGTCCATCTGATACGAGCGGCGGTCTCCGAACTGCGGAGCAGAATCGGCCGCCTCGCGAAACGGTCCATAAAATCCCGAAGCAAATTTCGCCGCGTACGAAAGAATCGGAGTATTGATCAACCCCGCAGCATCCAGCGCGCTGCGGATGGCACCCACCCGGCCATCCATCATGTCAGAAGGCGCGATGATGTCGATCCCTGCTTTGGCCAGCGAAACGGAAGTTCGCGCCAGCAGCTCAAGCGTCGCGTCGTTCACGATCTCGTATTCCGCGGTCGCCGCCGGAGGAGCCGCCACAGCCGCTCCCAGCGATTGAGGCGCAGCCTTCACGATTCCGCAATGCCCATGAGACATGTACTCGCACAGGCACACGTCGCCCATGAGCACAAGCCCGGGCGCCTCGCGCTTGATGGCGCGCGTCGCTTGCTGCACGATCCCGTTCTCCGCCCATGCTCCCGTCGCCACTTCGTCCTTCTTATCCGGCAGGCCGAACAGGATCACCGACGGCACGCCCAGTCCATAAACCTCCCGCGCCTCGCGAACCGCTTCATCCACGGACAGGTTGAACACACCCGGCATGGACCGAATTTCCTTGCGAACGCCCTCCCCGGGACACACGAACATCGGATAGACAAACGCGTCCGGTGTGAGCCGGGTTTCGCTCACCATGTTGCGTAGCTCAGTGGTTCGGCGCAGTCGCCTCAGGCGGGTCACAGGAAATGCCATGGCTGGTCACCAGGACAGGTTGAAAACCTGTCATTCCAAATTGTAAAGCATAGCCGCCAGTCACCGGCCCAAGGGCTCACTTCCTTATCAAAATGGCTGGTCAGCCCGGTCTTTACCATGGAAAGGGTGACTAAAGTAACCATAGGTATTCCGTTGTGCTCTCGGATTCCCCAAATACGTCCCATAGAATGAGGCCGGATGAGTCTGTTTCGACGCCACCGCTGGTTTTGCGCAGCGGCCGGAATCACACTGGCCTACGCGGTAGTGTCCCTTTTGTCGAAAAAGGGACCGGCCCTGACTGCGTTTGCCGACGCCGCATGCCTTCTCCTCATGTTGGCGACGCTGGCCGTGGCTCTCAAAAATGCCTGGTCGCAGCCCAAAGAGCAGCGCAGCTTCTGGGCGCTGATGGCGCTGGGCTCCTCGCTCTGGATCACCAATCAGATTGCGTGGACCATCTGGGAAACCGTACTGCATCGAGCGATTCCTGACCCATTTTTCTTCGACATTATTTTGTTCTTTCACACCGTTCCGATGATAGCGGCAGTAGCGTGGCGCCCTGATCTTCGCAAGAAGGAAGGCAAGGTCTTCCTCAGCCTGATCAGCTTTCTCATGCTGCTCGGATGGTGGATCTTTCTCTATGCCTTTATCGTTTTTCCTCACCAGTACGTCGTGTTGAATTCACGTCTGTACAACGTGAACTATGACCGGCTGTTCGGCCTGGAGAATGCTTTGCTGTTGGGTATCCTGGGCCTGGCAACATGGACCAGTTCAGGCGGCTGGAAGCGGCTTTACGGACATCTGTTCGCCGCCAGCCTCGTGTATGCCATTAACTCGCAGCTCCTCGATCGGGCCGCCGCGAATAATACCTACTACTCGGGAAGTCTCTACGATGTTCCGCTGGTCGCAACCATCGTCTGGATCGCCGCGGCGTCGTGGTCGTCCCGCGAATGGGAGCTCACCAGCGTCGATTTCAACCTGAATCGCTTGTGGAAGAAGGTCGTTCCCCAGCTAGCCATGTTGACGATCCTGTCATTACCGGTCATGGGCCTCTGGGCCGCGCTGGTGGACGACTCTGAAGTGGAGGCCCGTGTTTTCCGTGTGTTCGCCGTCCTCGCAGCCATGCTCGTACTCGGGGGATTCGTCTTCCTTCGTCAGTACCATCAGGATCAGGCTCTGATGTGTCTACTGCAGGACTCGCGCCGCGCCTATGAGAGCCAGAAACTTCTGCAAAATGAACTGGTGCAGAAAGAAAAACTTGCCTCGCTCGGAAACATCGTCGCAGGCGCCGCACAGGAAATCGATCATCCGCTCAACGCCATCATGGATTATTCAGAGCAGCTTTGGACGAAGGAGAAGCTGACTGAGGAGCAGAACGCTCTCGTCCGCAAGATTGTGAATCAGGCCCGCCGCACGCGCGACCTGGTCGCCAGCCTGCTCAGCTTCGCGCGGCAGGCGCCGGGAGAGAAGACGCCGATCGATCTCGGCGTCCTTCTGGCGCGGGCGACTCAAATGCTCGAGGCACGCCGCCCCGCTGGAAAGATCCAGGTGAAGCTGGCGCTCGACAAAAATTCGCCCCGAGTTCACGGCAACGCCAACCAGTTGTTCCAGGGCTTCGTCGAAATCATTGAGAACGCCATGGACGCGCTCGAGGAAGTAGGCGGTGGCACGCTCGAAATTTCCTCGCAAAGCCATGGGTCCGAGATCGTGTTGAAGTTTTCCGATAGCGGTCCCGGCATCCGTGATCCTCAGCGCGTCTTCGATCCCTTCTACACCACCAAGCCCGTCGGCAAAGGTACGGGCCTCGGCCTCAGCGCCGTGTATGGCGTAGTTCAGGACCACGGCGGACAAATCACCTGCCAAAATCAACCCCAGGGCGGAGCCCAGTTCCTAATCCGCCTGCCAGCAATCCCCGAAGCGAGGGCCGCCCAAAAAGCCGCCGCATCCATCTAAATCGAAAAGCTTGTGTAGGGGCGGACGCATTCGTCCGCCCCGAGCGAAGCGAGTAGATGTTTCGGTGGAGCGAGGACGTAGCCGTGGCCGCGAGGCAAGAGTAGTTGTTTCCTTCGTGAACCTTAGTGTTCCTTAGTGGTTAACGATTTAGGGGTTCAGCCGGAAAGAAGAATCCCATCGATGTAGTTCAAGTGAAAGTGGCAGCTGAACCCTAAAGCTAATGTAGGGGCGGACGCATTCGTCCGCCCCGAGCGAAGCGAGTAAGAGAAGTTGCCTTCCTTCGTGAACCTTAGTGTCCTTAGTGGTTAAAAGATTTAGGGGTTCAGCCGGAAAGAAGAATCCCATCGATGTAGTTCAAGTGAAAGTCGGTTGCCACTGAACCTTAAAGCTAATGTAGGGGCGGACGCATTCGTCCGCCCCGAGCGAAGCGAGTAGATGTTTCGGTGGAGCGAGGACGTAGCCGTGGCCGCGAGGCAAGAGTAGTTGTTTCCTTCGTGAACCTTAGTGTTCCTTAGTGGTTAAAAGATTTAGGGGTTCAGCCGGAAAGAAGAATCCCATCGATGTAGTTCAAGTGAAAGTCGGTTGCCACTGAACCTTAAAGCTAATGTAGGGGCGGACGCATTCGTCCGCCCCGAGCGAAGCGAGTAGATGTTTCCGTGGAGCGAGAGCGTCGTCGTGGTAGCGAGGTAAGAGAAGTTGCCTTCCTTCGTGAACCCTAGTGTCCTGAGTGGTTAAAGATTTAGGGGACTCAGCGGAAAGAAAAACGAGGCGTCTGGCGCCGAGAGCACAGTCCTGTAACATAATCTCGATGCCTTCCGAGCTGGAGAATAGTTCCTCCCGCGTGCTCGAATTCGAGCCGCTCCGCGAACTTCTGCGCGGATACACGTCGTCGCCTCTCGGACAGGCCCGGATCTCCGCACTCACACCCTCAACAGACGCAGATTGGATTGATACCCAGCAGCAGCTTTCCACTGAGATCCGTGAATTCCGCCGCGTCGGCGGCCGATTCGATTTTTTGGGACTGATCGAGATCACAGGCCTTGTCGAAAAATCCCGCATCGCCGGTGTCGCCCTTGAAACCACGGAGATTCGAGACGTCATCCTCGTAGTCGACCGCGCGTCCGAGTGGCGCGAAATTGCGTCGCATCCTCCGGCCGCCATGCGATCGGAATGGAAGCGTGTTCGCTCACTATCGTCAGAGGTTGCAGATTTCGGCGAATTCCTCCGCTCCTTCCGCAACAAGATCCAGCCCGATGGGACGCTCGAAGACAAGGCTTCACCCGAACTGGCACGCATCCGCCGCGACATTGAAAAGCAGCGCCGCGCCATCCAGGAATCGCTCCGCGGATATCTGCGCCATCTCGCCGAAGGCGGCACGGTTCAGGACGAACTCATCACCATCCGCGGTGAGCGCTTCGTTATCCCAGTCAAGATCGAACAGAAACGCCGCGTACAGGGCGTCGTCCACGGCGCAAGCTCCAGCGGACAGACCGTGTTCGTCGAGCCGATGGAGACCATCGAGCAGAACAACGAACTCGTCCGACTCTTCGAAGAAGAACTCGTCGAGATTCATCGCATCCTGCTGGAAATGACGCAGCGCATCGGAACCCGGGCGCAAGACATTCTCCGCGCTGTCGATGTCCTCTCCGAACTTGAATTGCAGTTTGCTAAAGCGAGGTTCGCCGAAGACTACAACTGCGTGGAAGTGAGCTTGTGTAGGGACGGACGCATTCGTCCGTCCCAAGCGAGCGAAGCAAGCGCAGTCGAATCGTCTCAAAAGCCAGATGGTTGTATGTTGCTCCACAATGCGAGGCACCCCCTGCTGGAAAGAAATCTCAAAGGCAAGGGAGCCACGATCGTTCCGGTTTCTGTCGAACTCGAAGGCGAGCGCCGCCAGCTCATCATCACGGGACCTAACACCGGCGGTAAGACGGTCACGCTGAAGACCGTCGGGCTCCTCGCCCTGATGGCTCAGGCGGGAATGCCGGTGCCCGCGGATCGCGCCGAGCTTCCCGTTTTCGACGCCGTGCTGGCGGACATCGGCGATTACCAGTCGATCGAGCAGAATCTCTCGACATTTTCCGCGCACGTCACCAACATCGATTTCATCTCCCGCACCGCCTCTGCGCAATCCCTCGTCCTGCTCGACGAACTCGGCTCTGCCACCGATCCCGAGGAAGGCGCCGCCCTGGCAGTGGCGATCGCCGCCCACTTCGGACGTATTGGCTCGATGACCATCATCTCTACGCACCACACTTCTCTGAAGGTGTACGCAGCGAACACAGCTGGAGTGATCAACGCTTCCGTGGGATTCAATGAGGTCACGCTCCAGCCAACTTACGAACTCAAGGTAGGAGTGCCGGGAGCATCGGCCGGTATCAACATCGCGCAGCGCTTGGGGTTGAATCCGGCGATCATCGAAAGTGCTCGCGCCAAACTCGGGACACAGGCTCGTGACGTCGGCCATTTTCTCGACAAACTTCATGCCGACCTTCGCGAAGCGGAAAACGAACGCTTGCGCCTGAAGACTCGCGAACAGGAAGTCGAGAAAGAGAAAGTTCATCTCGCCGCCGAAGGGCGGAAAGAGCAGCAAGTCAAAATTCGCGAGATGGAGAAGAAACTCGAGACCCTGTTGCGCGACTTCGAATACCACGCCCGCGAGGCCGTGAACGCCGTACAAGATCGCGCGGCAGCCCAAAAGCTTTCCAAGGATGCCGAACGCCGGATTGCCAAGATGCGCCGCGAGTTTCGCGAGCAATTTGATTCGACCGTGGTTGCTCATTCCACGGGCGCAGACAAAGGAGATCCGCAAGCCGAGCCGCAACTCGTTAAGCACGTTTCCGAGGGCGACACTGTGAAGCTGAAGTCCACCGGACGCTCGGCTCGCATCTCCCGTAAGATCGACGACAATCACTTCGAGGTCGAAATGGGCGCGTTGAAGATGAAGATTGCGCGCGACGACATCGCCGAAGTGATCACCAGTTCGCACCCTGGCGATACCCCCGTGAAAGCGGCGCGGGCGAGGGGAATCTCTGTATCGCTGGATAGCGAAAACGCGAACGTTCCCGGCGAGATCAACGTCATTGGCCAGACGGTCGACGACGCATCGCGAGAGGTAGAGAAGTTCGTGGACCGCGCGTTCCTGGCGGGGCTACCGCGCGTCCGCGTAGTTCACGGCAGCGGCATGGGAATCCTCCGCAAAGCCCTCCGTCAATTGCTGCAGAAACACCCCCACGTGTCGTCCGTAATAGAAGCCCCCCAAAACGAAGGTGGCGGAGGCGCAACGCTAGTGGAGTTGGATGTGTAGATCATGTAGCCCCGGACGCATTCGTCCGGGGCGGCCGAAGGCCGTGCAGTCGCCGTACAAAGAAACACAAGCTGGCCCTGCTCAGCCAGGGCGGACGAATGCGTCCGCCCCTACACACTTGCGCTCGAGCGGTCGTCCCGGCAACGAGCTTCTTTCGCGTGATAAAAGCCCCCCGTAGAGCAGGATTCTTAGGAAAGCTCCGAAGAGCGAAAGAATACAGCCCACGGCGCAAGCCGTGGGTATGTGGCGGACCATGCATCCAGCCCCGAAGGAGCGAAATATGACAAGGTATTGCTTCATCCGGAAAGAAGAGGCGGTGGAAATGCACACTGCTGTTGGTGATCTTGAACCGCCAGCCCCGGAGGGGCGTCCGAAAATAGCCCGGCGCTTCCAGCGCCGGGAATTCCGGATCAGAAGCAATCGTCCCGTAGGGACGACTGAACATTGACTCCGCAGAGAAATCACTGCGCTCGGCGTATCCCCCGTTTCCCTCAGCACTCAACCGCTATTGACTGAATTCCACAGCTTCTCCACAGCAAATCCCGCTCCGGTATAGTCAACTCAGGCGTTTTATAGCTGACAATCGATCCGGGAACTCTGTCGCGCTGACGCTCCGAAGGCTGATGGCTGAAGTCCGAAGTCAAAGAACTGAATGGCGAACCCCGGCGATTTCGCGTACACGGTCAAGCAGCAGGCGGACATCGTCCGCATCATCGGCGACTACATCAAGCTGAAGAAGGCCGGCGCGCAGAACTATTCCGGACTCTGCCCATTCCATGGTGAGAAGACGCCATCGTTCTCCGTCCATGCCACTCGCCAGTTCTATCACTGCTTTGGTTGCGGCGTCTCCGGCGACGTTTTCAGCTTCGTCCAGAAAATCGAGAATATTACTTTCCCCGAATCTGTTCGCCTCGTCGCGCAGAAGCTCGGCATTCCTCTTCCGAAGGCAAGTTATTCCACGCCGGGCGAGGCCAAGGAAGCAAGGCTTCGCGGACAATTGCTCGACATCCACGAGCGAGCAGTCGCATTTTTTCAGGAATGCCTGCGCCGCTCCGAAGGCGCCCGCGCCCGCGAATATCTCACCGGACGCGGACTGAATGACGAGATGATTGCGAAGTTCCGCATCGGCTACGCCCCCGATTCCGGTTTCCTTCTTCGCGATCGCCTGAAAACCGAATTCAGCGAAGAAGCTTTTCGCGAGAGCGGATTATTTTCGTGGAAGCAGGAAGAAAAAGCGGGTGCCCCGTCCTTGTCCGTCCGTTCTTTGGACGGACAGGGCGGGGATGTTGACACTCGGAACCCCGGAAGCCGAAAGCCGGAAGCCGGAAGCCCAGATCAATCTGCTGAAGCCCGAAGCCTGACGCCTGACGCACGCAGTGCGATGTACTCCAAATTCCGCAATCGCGTGATGTTCCCCATCACGAGCGACGCGGGACGAATCATCGCATTCACCGGACGCACTCTTTCTACCGACGAAAAGGCTGGACCGAAATATCTCAACTCACCCGAGACGCCGATCTATTCGAAGAGCCGCGTGCTGTTCAATCTGGATCTCGCCAAAGAGTGGATCAAGAAGTTCGATTACGCAATCCTGGTCGAAGGCCAGATGGATTGCATCTCCGTCTACGCGGCCGGATTTCATAACGTGATCGCCAGCTCCGGAACGGCCTTCACCGAACTGCAAGCCAAGCTGCTCGCGCGTTTCAGCAAGAATGCCGTTGTTAATTTTGATCCCGATACCGCAGGAGCTAAGGCGACGGAGCGCACGCTCGGCCTGCTCATAGAAGAAGAATTCCAGATCAAAGTCCTTACGCTTGAACAAGGCTTCGATCCCGATCTTTACATCCGGCGCAAAGGGAAGGAGGCTTACGGCGAGGCGCTACGCAACTCACAAAAATATTTCGACTACCTGATCGAGCGCGCCCGTGTGCAGTTTCCCGTTCGAAGCGCCGAAGGCAAGCACCGGGCGGTCAATTACCTCTTGCCGCACATTCAACGCATTCCGAGCCGCATCATCCGCGACGAACTCGCCCACGAGGTCGCACAAAAACTTCAGATCGATTCCTCCGTCTTGCGCCAGGAACTTCGCCACACCGCCGCCACGCGTTCCGCCGCTACGGTGAAAGCTCCAGCTGAGGCCCAAGTCACGGACGCCGAAAAAGTCCTGATTCGAGCCTTGGCCTCGGCGCGCCAGATCCAGCCAAACGCGGAGCATATTTCAGAACGAGACGGAGCCGAGGAAGAATTCGATCCCACGCGTCAGGCTCACTTCGTCCTGCAAAATGAGGGATTGCATCAGGGTCTTGCCACCGAATCCCTCGCCGAGAGCCTGCTTAATGCCGGGCCCGAAGTTGCCGATGTATTGCAGGTTCCGGCAACGGAGAGTGATCGTCGCATGCTGGCGTCGATCCTTCTGAAAGAGGATGAAGACCTTACGGCAGAGATCATCGAGGCCGCCGTGCGCGCCCTGCGGCGCATTCACCTCAAACGCCGGCAGGAGCAGGTGCAACGCGAGCTGAAAAAGCCCGGGCTCGCGGGCGAAAGGGAGCGCTTAAAAGATTTGTTGCAAGAATTGGAGCGCATCAGTCGCGCGCTCCGGGACCCAGGATTGGCGGAAGAAGGGCTGAAATCTTCGAAAACTGCTTGAAACAAAAAGCCTTGCGAAGCCATCTAAGTATTTAGGATCTCTGCAGATAACGCCGGAAGCGGGAGTCTGAAGCGGGCAACCGATAGACGGGTAAGCACTTGTGTGCTAAACTCAACAGGTTTGTGCTAACCGCACAATCCCGCAAAACCCACATTCCCACCTTTTCGGAACTTTACCACACGCTCCTGTGGAGCGGAATTGACAGTTTAAGGACACCTCTTTGGCTCTTGACGACAAGTACGACGATATAAAAAAGCTGATCGACACAGGAAAAGAAAAGGGATATCTCACGTATGACCAGGTCAACGACCTCATACCGCATGACGTGCACAGTCCCGAAGACCTTGACGATCTGCTGACAACCATCGGTACGCAGGGTATCGATGTCCTCGAAGGCCCCAAAATGCCTTCCGCGGGACTCGATAAGAAGTTTGATGAATCGGAAGAAGGGGAGGATGTCGAACTCGACCTCACCCCCGGAGCACTCGAAAAAACCAATGATCCCGTCCGCATGTACCTGCGCGAGATGGGAACCGTGCCGCTGCTCACGCGCGAAGGCGAAGTCGAAATTGCCAAGCGCATCGAGCGCGGACAGCTGCGCGTCCTGAAAGCTCTTTCGCGATCGCCCATCGTGATTCGCGAATTACTTACTCTCGGGGAGGACCTCAAGAAGAACGTTCGCTCGATCAAGGAAGTCGTGACCTTCGATGAAGAAGAGATCACGGACGAGATCCTGCAGAACCGCCTGAATGAGTTCACCGGAAAAATCGATGACATGGCCAAGCTTTACAAAAAGGCTCAGGTCCTCGAAGAGAAATTTCAGGAAGTATCGAAGACGAAGAAGCCGAAGGATCATCGCCGCGCCCGCCGCAAGCTGGCACGGGCAATTGTTGCGACGTCGATCGCGGTGCGAAAGCTCGGATTCACCAACGCCGAGCGCAAGCGTCTGATCGAACGTCTCAACAAAACCGTCGACGGCATGCGTTCGCTCGATCGCCAGGCCACGAATCTTGAACGCAAGGCTGACGCGACCCGCAGTGAAGAGCAAAAGAAAGAATATCGCCGCCAGTCGCGTGCGATTCGCGGCGAAGTCGAAAAGCTCGAACTCGAAACCGGCGTGTTGTTCCAGGAGCTCAAGCGCACACAGCGCGAGATCATCCAGGGCGACATGGATGCGGAGCAGGCCAAGCGCGAGCTGATCGAGGCTAACCTCCGTCTCGTAGTTTCGATCGCGAAGAAATACACCAACCGCGGTCTGCAGTTCCTCGACCTGATCCAGGAAGGCAACATTGGACTGATGAAGGCCGTCGACAAATTCGAATACCGCCGTGGCTACAAGTTTTCGACGTACGCCACTTGGTGGATTCGGCAGGCCATCACCCGCGCGATTGCCGATCAGGCGCGTACGATTCG
This sequence comes from uncultured Acidobacteriota bacterium, assembly GCA_963801895.1. Classification (GTDB taxonomy): domain Bacteria; phylum Acidobacteriota; class Terriglobia; order Terriglobales; family Acidobacteriaceae; genus Sulfotelmatobacter. Next base: position 2,042,034 of record CAWDGM010000001.1, read on the forward strand.
CATTCCGGTACACATGATCGAAACGATCAACAAGCTGATCCGCACCTCGCGTCAGCTTGTGCAGGAACTGGGACGCGAACCTACGTCGGAAGAGATTGCCAAGCGCATGGATATCCCGGTCGCGAAAGTACGCAAAGTTCTGAAGATCGCACAGGAACCGATCTCCCTCGAAACGCCGATCGGCGAAGAGGAAGATTCTCACCTTGGCGACTTCATCGAGGACCGCGCGGTAGTTTCGCCGGCGGAAGCCGTGATCAACGTGAACCTGAAGGACCAGACTGGACAGGTCCTGCGCACGCTGACCCCGCGCGAAGAGAAAGTCATCAAGATGCGTTTCGGTCTCGAAGACGGCAGCGAGCACACGCTGGAAGAAGTCGGGCAGAGCTTCGCGGTTACACGCGAACGTATTCGCCAGATCGAAGCCAAAGCGCTGCGCAAGCTGCGGCATCCGTCACGTTCGCGCAAACTGCGCGCGTTCATGGATGGGGTAAGAGACTAGCGGTTCTTTTCACCGCCGAGCTCGCGGAGAGCGCAGAGAAACAACTTGAAGAAGGCACGGCTTCGGCCGTGCCTTTTTTGTTTAGGAATCGGTTGCGATCGTTGAGATTGCCCCACTCAAGCCAAAATCGGGCTTGAATGGGCCACCCCCGCAAAGACCAAAGTGGCGCATGTGCTATAAGAGGGCGTCATGCCAGCCTCCGCCGTTTCCACGAAAGACGATCTGCCCACCGTGATCGCACTCTCAGCACTTGCCTGCATCCTTCAGGATGTCTTGCATGAAGGGCTGGGTCATGGCGTTACAGCGTGGCTGAGCGGAGCTCGGCAGCTGACGATGAGCACAGTCGCCCTGCAGAGTGATATTGACTCGCGATGGATCTCGGCGAATGGCACGCTGGTGAATCTGCTCTTCGCAGGGATCTTCTGGCTACTGCTGCTTAAGCCGCAACGATACAAGCCTGTCACGTTCTACTTCCTGGTGCTCGCCATGGCGGGAAATCTTTTTACCGGCACAGGCTATTTCCTGTTTTCTGGCGTCGCCAACTTCGGGGATTGGGCGGCCGTGATTCGCGGCCTGCAACCGCACTGGATGTGGCGGGCGGGATTGATTCTGCTGGGCGTGGTGTCTTACTACGCGTCCATGCTGCTTGTGGCGTCCAAGCTAAAACAATTTCATGGCAGAGATGAGAGATCGGCGAGACTCCGTCGGTTGTGCTGGACGCCGTATTTCACCGACGGCTTGTTGGCGTTGCTTGCAGGCGTGCTCAATCCCGCTGGATTATTCTACGTCTTCGCTTCTGCTTTGCCGTCCACGCTTGGTGCAAACGCAGGATTGATGAGCCTGCCCAGCATGATGCGCAAATGGACGGTAACCCCGGAAGAAAGACGGGCGCCAATTCAGCGTAGCGTGGCGTGGATCGTGGTGGGTGCTATTGCCTGCCTAGTATTCATCATCGTGCTTGGCCGCGGAATTACGTTTTCGCGGTAAGGGACTCGTTGTCGGTCGTAAGGTCCTTCGGCGCCAAAGGATTGGCACCTCAGGAGGACACGGCGTAGAGGCTTTACGCTACCCTTGAAGGGCCGCTCTTCCACGTTGTGGACTTCGACGTGTGGCCCATTCGAGGCCGGTTTTGGCTTGACTGGTGGAATTAAACGGCGGGTGGCCCATTCAAGCCCGACTTTGGATTGAGTGGGCCAGTTCGATGGCCGGACAAAGGCTTTTTGCTGCGCACTCGCGTGCCTACTCGGACTCATTCTCAATCCGTCCTTCGCTGCCGGTTGCCTGATGGGAAAGCTGCTTCCACGGGCAGTCTTCGCGGTGCTGGCACGATCCCTTCTTGAGCGCGTTTCAATGAATGTGGTGGAGCTTATCTACAAACTGCGCAGGATTGCGAATGATGGAGTTCGTAGTATTCTGTCGCCGTTCCCTGGCTGCCTTCGTCGATATGAAGTCGTCGATTGCATCGGGATGGCGGCGGTCGTAAGGTCCCTCGGCGCCAAAGGATTGGCGCCTCAGGATGACACGTCCGGAGAGGTCGGCGGCACTCACTCCCGGCCCCGCTATCACTTAAGCGAAGACTTTGGATATGGAGTTTTGCCGTCTTAGCAGTTGCGCAGTATTTTTCTTTCGCTCCCACGGAACTTGCTCGACTTCTCAATTCCACCCACAGCTTGCGCTGTCGGCTGCATTCTTGCGCCGGTCCCCGGCTGAAGCGTTGCCTACGACTCGTCGACTGCATCGGGATGGCGGCGTGTCGTAAGGTCCCTCGGCGCCAAAGGATTGGCGCCTCAGGATGACACGTCCGGAGAGGTCGGCGGCACTCACTCCCGGCCCCGCTATCACTTAAGCGAAGACTTTGGATATGGAGTTTTGCCGTCTTAGCAGTTGCGCAGTATTTTTCTTTCGCTCCCACGGAACTTGCTCGACTTCTCAATTCCACCCACAGCTTGCGCTGTCGGCTGCATTCTTGCGCCGGTCCCCGGCTGAAGCGTTGCCTACGACTCGTCGGCAGCATCGGGATGGCGGCGTGTCGTAAGGTCCCTCGGCGCCAAAGGATTGGCGCCTCAGGATGACACGTCCGGCGAGGTCGGCGGCACTCACTCCCGGCCCCGCTATCACTTAAGCGAAGACTTTGGATATGAAGTTTTGCCGTCTTAGCAGTTGCGCAGTATTTTTCTTTCGCTCCCACGGAACTTGCTCGACTTCTCAATTCCACCCACAGCTTGCGCCGTCGGCTGCATTCTTGCGCCGGTCCCCGGCTGAAGCGTTGCCTACGACTCGTCGGCAGCATCGGGATGGCGGCGTGTCGTAAGGTCCCTAGGCGCCAAAGGATTGGCGCCTCAGGATGACAAGCCCCGAGAGGCTGACCTGCCAGTATCAATCAGGTCGTGCAGGATGACATGTTGGAGTGGTTGACGCCGCCGTCCCCTTTTGGGCGGGCGGCCCATCAAGCCCGATTTTGGCTTGAGTGGGTGAGTTCAACATCGGACAGAGCCTTTTCGCTGCGCGCTCGCATGCGGTCCACTCGGACTCAATCTAGTGGAGCTTTTCTACAAACTGCGCAGGATTGCGAATTTGAAATCGTAATATTTTGTCGCTGTTCGCTGGCCGCAGTCGTCGCCTATGCACTCGTCGACAGCATCGGGATGGCAGCGGTCGTAAGGTCCTTCGGCGCCAAAAGATTGGCGCCTCAGGATGACACGTCCGAAAGGCTGACGGCACTCACTCATTCCCCGCTTTGCTATCACTTAACAGTTGCGCAGCATTTTTCTTTCGTTCCTACGGAGCCTTTTCAATTTCTCACATAGCTCTCCCACGATTATTCAGGCCTCGTCAACACTAATGCAGCGGTAACCAATTTCGTTTCCTTACGTCTGTAGGAATGGCTTACTCTATATCGCCATGCGAAGTTTTGCTTTGCTGCTGACGCTGTTCGCTGCGATAGGTTGCTTTTCGCAGGAGCCGTTTCGAGTCAAAGTCAACCTGGTCAATGTGTCGTTTTCGGTGCGGGATGCCCGAGGGGCGCTGGTCGACAACCTCAGTAAGGACGATTTCGAGGTTCTTGAAGACGCCGTTGCTCAGAAGATTTCATTCTTTTCGCGGAGTTCCGACGTCCCGCTTACTCTTGGATTGATTGTGGACGCGAGTGGCAGCCAGGAGCATTACTCCAAGCAGCACAAGCATGACCTGGAGGTTTTTCTGCAAGATGTCCTTGGGCCCAAGGACCGTGCCTTCATGCTGTGCTTCGGCAATCATCTTCGTCTGGTGAGCGACCTCACGCAATCGAGCGCCGAAATTCTGGATGGGCTCAGCCACTTCGAGCATGATGACAAACATTTTCCGGAGCTCGGTCCGAAGGAGTCGCGCGACCTCGGGACGGCGTTCTACGATTCCATCTTCTATTCGATCGAAAAACTCGCGAATGAGAAAGGGCGGCGGGCCCTGCTGATCTTCAGCGACGGCGAAGACAACTCCAGCTCTCATGACATGATGACGACGATTGAAGCCGCGCAGAGCGCGAATGTCATGTTGTTCCCGATCCGCTATACGCAAAAAGAACATGGCAAGATTACGGCCCGGAACCAGTACGGAATCCGGGTGATGGATCGCATCGCGAAAGAGACAGGTGGCGCTGTATTTGACGCGCAGGTCGTCGATCCGCACACGTACTTTCATCAAATCGGGGAAGAACTGCGCAGCTCCTACGAACTGGCTTACTATCCGAGCAATCCCATCAAAGATGACTCTTTTCGCAAGATCGTGATCCGGCCCAAGAACGATGGATTCAAGGTGCGCACGAAGACCGGATACTTTTCGCGATAGGGCGAATATTGAATCGCAATATTCTGTCGCCGTTCTTACGGTTGCGTCGTGGCTTATAAACTCGTCGACAGCATCGGGATGGCGGCGTGTCGTAAGGTCCCTCGGCGCCAAAAGATTGGCGCCTCAGGATGACATGCGGAGAGGCTGCCGGTAATCACTCAGGTCGTGCAGGATGACACGTTGGAGTGGTTGACGCCGCCGTCCCGTTTTGGGAGGCTCTTTCTCATCTTTGTGGTATTTGCTTGCGTTCTGCTTTTCAGGAAATTCCAATTAGAAGATGAGGTGGCGTTGGCGAGAATCCCCACTTCTCCCAAAATCGGGGAGAAATGGGGCACCCGCGTCATTTTCGAATTTCGGCTCACAAACAAAACATAAGGTCTCTCCACGCGCCTCGGACTGGTTGCACCAGTCCTGCGGCTTGGTCGGGATGACAGGGGTTGAGCGGTTGGGCTGGTCCGGATGATGGACGGTGAGGAGCAGAGCGTGTGAAGAAGCGGAAGACGAAAATTATCCAAGACAAGAAGAAGCGGGGGGAGTGGGCGGAGTCGGTGTTTCTGGCGCGGGCTAGCGAGGAAGGGTTGGCGGCCAGTAAGCCTTGGGGAGACTCGCGGAGCTATGACTGCGTGGTGGGGCGTCCGGGAAAGTTTGTGGCGGTGCAGGTGAAGTGTACGATCGCGCGGCTGGAGAAGGGCGAGGGATATATCTGCTCGACGTGCAGCAGTCACAAGCCGTATCGGAGGGGAGCGTTTGATTATCTGGCGGCGTATGTGATCCCAGAAGATGCGTGGTACATCATTCCGGCGCGGGAGATTTATGGGTTGAAGTCGATTTCTCTGTGCACCGTGGGCGCCGAGGCGAAGTACGAGCCTTATCGGGAGGCTTGGGCTTTGTTGCGGAAGGCGTCGGAGAGCGAAGGAGTAGAGACACCGACGGTGCCGGCTGAGGCTCCGAGGTTTCCGAGGAATGGGTTGGAACGGATGCAGGCGGCAGCGAATTATTTTCGTCGGTATCTGGAGAAGAACGGGGATTCGGCCGGGGAATGACGGGAGCTAAAGCCCTTTTTCTTGCGCGCTGAACGCCGCGCTAAAAGCGCCGCTCTTCCTCAACTCGCTGTTCTTCCACGGCTCTCATGCAGCATTCCTTCTGGTTATGGCACTTGCCCACTCAAGCCAAAAGCCGGCTTGAATAGGCCACCCTCCCGCTTCGGCAAAGCATCTTCCAGAACTTTCAGAAGCTGAAGCGTGCTGCCAACTGGATGATGCGCGGGGCCGAGCTTCGGAACGATCCTGTCGACGTGATTTGTCCAAATGTCGAGAAGGTCAGATCGACGTTCGTCGATGGATTCGCGAATTCCGGATGGTTGAAGATGTTGAAGCACTCCACGCGAAACTCGAGACTCATGTTCTCCTTGAGCGCCGTCGTTTTTGCCAGCGCAAGGTCGAAGTTCGTCTGGTGCGGACCGCGCAGCAGATTCCGAGGAATGCCGTACGTGCGCTGCGATGGATTGTTGACCGGGTCGAAGGTTGGGAAGCACGGATTGCTTCCGTCCGTGTTGTAGTACAGAGCGTTGGTAAAGCTGTTGGGATCGAAATAGAAATTTCCGGTCACCGGAGTGATCACCGGGTCGCACGTGCTCGAACCAATGCTGCTGAAGTAGTCGATCACGTTGATCGTCGTCTTCTGGCGCGGATCGAAATACCGGATCGGACCAACTTGCTCCGCGTTGATTAGCTGCGGGTCCCCAGCTCCCGATGGCCCGGGATTCGTGGGATCAAAACGGCCGGGTGCGCGAGCGCCGATGTCGAAGGGGAAGCCAGTTCGCCAAGTCACGATCGGATAGAGGCTCCAGCCCTTGGTCAGCCGATTCGGACGCCACGCCCGATCGAAGGGCAAGTCCCAACCGCCGCTGAAACTGATGCGGTGCCGGATATCGCTGTCTCCGGAACCATAGAAGTGTTGCGGCTCGTAAGCGGGGACGATGTAGTTGCGTTGCTCAAATCCGGATGCGTTGTCGAGGTTGTGCGCATACGTATATGCGAGAGTGAAATAGTTCGTGCCGAACCGCGAGTTCTTTGGCTGCCGCGTGAGGCTCGCCTCCAGGCTGTTGTAATGCGCGCGCGAGACGTTGCGCAGCTCAGGCATCGGGCCGAAGCTGTTTTCGTCGTTTCCTGGAGCCAGGTTGAGGACGCGATCCGTCGTTCCGAGAATCGTGGGATTCACGTCGACGGCTGATGTCAGCTTGTGTCCAGAGCTTCCGACGTAACTCATCTCCGCCACCATGCTGGAGGGCAGTTCCCGCTGCACGCTCAAGTTGTACTGGTAGATGTAGGGCGTGCGCAGATGAGGATCGGTGACGTACACCGAGTAGGTTCCGTTGATCGGCAGAAACTGCGAGAAATCGATGTTTGACGGCGGAGGCTGCGATGGAAATGAATTCGGCACTCCCGCAGCGCCGAACGGATCTGACATCAGGTTGAGCCCGCTCGTGATGGGCTGAGCGGGCGCGTCAAAGAACAGGTTCGCGCTCCCCACGAAAGGCGGCTGCCCGTTGTATTGCAGATTGTCTTCTCCTTTCAGAATGTCGTAGAAGACTCCAATGCCGCCGCGCACGCTCATCTTGCCGTCGCCACGAGGATCCCAGGCAAATCCGAAGCGCGGCGCGAAGTCATTCTTGTCCGGAAAATTCGTGCCCCACGGCGCTCCCGCATCGCCGGGGTACACCAGGCCCACCGGCGCATTGGTAAATCTCTTCGATTGCTCTCCCGGGATGACGAAGAATAAGCGTCCCTGCGTGTCGGACTTGGGAGTGTTGTATTCATAGCGAAGGCCGAGTGTCAGCACCAGGTTCTTGCGCACGTGCCATTCATCCTGACCAAAAACGTAGGTGCTCTTGCTGCGAATGTTGGAGGGGGCGGCGGCCTGCTGGAAATATCCGTACGGCATGCCTAGCAGGAAATCTGCGAACTCATTTCCCGACGCGAAACTGGAGTCGCCCGCATAGTCGAATTCGCCGTTGATGTAGAAGTCATATTTAAGATTCTGCTGGTAAGGCGAGAAGCCCGCTCCCAATTTCCAGTTATGAGAGCCATGTGTCCACGTGAGAGTGTCGGTCCAAGAGAAGGTGTTTTCCACATACCTTGTGGGGCCGTTCTCACTGAAGCCGGTAAGCAGGCCCGAGTCGTTGAAGTAAAGATTCGTGGGACCGGTCGCCTCGTCGGGCGTAACTGCGATTCCCAGCTCGGACGGAAAGGGAAGCTTTCTGTCGGGAACGTGACTCTTGTAGTTGCTGCGGTGAGTCACGAAGTGGAGTTCGTTCAGTACCGCGGGGGTGACGATCCGCGTGTAGCCAAGGTTCAAAAAGTAATACCAGGATTGCACGCGGTCGGAATATCCCTGGATCGAGCCTGGGTTCAACTGAGGATTTCGGTTCATCCCCCACGTACCGGAGAATCTGTCTTTCGTATTCGGAGTGAAATCGAACTTGGTGGTCAACTCATCTCGATCATCCACGGTCCTGTCTTGATAGGAAAGCAGCCCAGTGGGCGCTGTCGGAATCAGATTAGCCGCAATGTAATTCTTGGCGACGGTGTCGAAGCTGTTGGGATCGATGATGCCCTGCGCTGCGAGCGCCGGATCCGGCTGAAAGTATGGATTCGCTTGCAGGAACGCTACGACGCCGGGATCAGGATCGCCGCCGTTCGAAAAATCTCCGCCCAACTGCTCTGGCGTAAAGACCGTGTTGTTAAAGACCGGCTGGTTGAGAATTTGGCGCTGGCCCTGGTACGCGGCGAAAAAGAAAAGGCGATCTTTCAGAATCGGTCCGCCGATGGTGCCGCCAAACTGGTTCCGCTTGAGGTCGTCCCTGGGAAGGCCGGAGACGATGTTGAAATAGTTGTTCGCATTGAAGCTGGTATTTCTGAGAAATTCGAAAGCGCTGCCATGGAAGCGATTAGTGCCCGACTTCGTCACCACGCTGATAATTCCGCCGCCGTTGCGTCCGTACTCCGCTGAGTAGTTACTGGTCAGAAGGCGAAACTCCGCAACGGAATCAGGATTCGGATTTAGCAGTTGGCTATTGTCGAGCAGGTCGTTGTTGATTCCGCCGTCGAGCAGATAGGTGATGGAATCGGTGCGCCCTCCGGCAATGCTGAAGTTTCCCGCCCCGGCGTTGTCATCATTGCTTTCAGTTACGCCCGGCTGTAGTAGAGCGAGATCCATCACGTCGCGGCCGTTCAGCGGCAGATTGACCAGTGCACGGCTGGAAACGGATTGTCCCAGGGTCGCGTTCACCGTTTCTACCGGAGCACCGATCGCTTCAACATTCAACGTCTGTGTTGTGGCCCCGACCTGCATCTTCATGTCCACGCGCAACGACTGGCCGATGAGCAATTTCTGCGCCTCGCTGACAACAGACTGGAAGCCCGGTTGTCGCGCCGTCACCTGGTATGTTCCGATCGGGAGCTCCAGCACCTGAAAATGTCCGTCGCGGTCGGTGGTGGTGGTGCGCGACACAGCCGTCGCTGTGTTCGTCACAGTAATTTGGACGCCAGGGATGACGGCGCCTTGCTGATCGTAGACCGTTCCAATGACCCGGCCGTTTGCTTCCTGAGCTGCGGCGAAAATCGGCGTCAATAGAAGAGCGAGTCCGACGAGAGCGGACTTTGAGATGCGCATTGAAAAACCTCCCTGGCTGAGGCGAAAGAAAAGGCTGCTAGCTTCGACGAACACTGGAGCCGAATGTCATCGTTGCGATGACGATGAGCGGTGAAACTGGGATGCGATCACAATCCTGACGCGAGCTTGCCCTGATCGATGAGGCGGGAAAGGAGCCCCAACCTGCAGAGGGACTGTGCTGCTGTGTTTCGCGGCATGAGGAACTCGGTTAGCGCGCCGACTCGGAGCCGGAATATTGTCAGAGTTGAGAGGTTACAGTCAACCCAATTTGTCGAACCAGTCTCACGAAGTCCGCCAGCCGAGGGAGCCGCAATAAATCCATGTTAGATCCGGGTGCCCGGCGGACTACTCATTTGCTTCACTCGCGATGGATCGACTATTGGAGAACTGCGGTCAGGTCATCACGGTCAAGCGCGTTCACGCTTAATTCCCAGGATGTACCGGTGGAGGCATTTGCCGATCTTCCTATCCAACACTGATAGCCGACTCTTGTCGATCCGCCGCGGAAGACGCAACTCAAGCCCCGGCAGCATGTGGAAGCTCGCGGGTTACAGGGGCGTCCCATCACTGTGCATGCTGCTGCGCTAACAGCGCTACGAAAGGCGACTTGCGAGAGTGTCGAACTCGTTTGTGCGGGCGAGGAAGATACAACGCGATGATGGTCTTGAGTGCCGTGCGCGGCAGGCTGCGGAATTGCTAACAAGGCAAAACCGCCGAGTAACACGACGCAGATCGCTAATCTGAAACGCATGGGATCCCTCCTCCGATTGTTGGCTGGTGTTACTGTCCCGGACTCGGTCGCTTCCCTTTTTCGCCGAAAACTTTATCTCAGAAATCAGACGCTGTAAATAGCCGGACTTTCGCCAAGTGTCCTGCGCCAGTGCAAAATTGACCATGTTTCTTTTGTAGAGTGAGGCATCATCCCTAATGGTGAAGGAGCATTACGATATGTGCACCATGAACGAAGTGAGGTCAGCCGAGGAGAAGATGAAGACTATTCTGGACAATATGAAGACGTCCAAAACAGAAGATCCGAATTACCTTGGTGCCGAACTTAGAAGCGCGAGTGACGAGTACACAAGAGCGATCCGTGAGTTGGAGTGGACCTAGCCGACGTCAGAAGGAACGCTTGTTGGGGAAATCCCTTCCTCCTAAATTCTAAGACGTCCTCATAACAAACTAGATTCGTAATCGCGGGACCTAACAGCGCTGTCCGTACAAGCGCAAAAAGGGGACGGTGTGCGCCCGCCCCTCTGGTTTCGACCCCCGCAAGTTCCAACCTGGCTAGATCACATCTTTTACGTGCGTCGCGATGTACCACTTGTTGCCGAACGCATCTTTCACTCCGGCGTTCCGGTCTCCATAGGGCTGATCGGTCGGCTCCTGGAATGAAGTCGCCCCGGCGGCTATGGCACGCCTGTAGACCGCGTCCATATCCGGCACGAAGACGTAGAACATGGCTTCCATGGGAGCGTACTTGCCATGTGCTTCACCCATTTCGACAACGGAATCACCGATGCGTACCACCGCGTGGTGGACGACGCCATCCGGAGAGGCGTATCGTGCGACCTCCTCGGCCCCAAATCCGCGCTTTAGGAAGCTGATCAAAGGTTCGGCTCGCAAGGGGTGCAGGTACGGGTTCACGTTGTGAAGACCTTCCGGTACAAGGCCTTTTCCCTGGTAGGTCGCGATGTACCAGTAATTCCCAGCGGAATCCTTCACCGTTGCCGAGCGCTCTCCATACTCCTGATCGCGCGGCTCGTCGATGGAAACAGCCCCAGCCGCAAGCGCCTTGGCGTAGGTCACATCCGCATCTTCGACATACACGTGCAATGCATTTGGTTGAAATGTGCCGGGGAATTTTCTGCCCTTGATTCCTCCCCCCAGCATCAATGTTGAATCGCCAAGCTTGACCTCCCCGTGCACGCCAGTTGGCATCACGGCTCGCAAGGTTTCCTCTGCGTCAAATGCCTGCTTCACGAAATCGATGAGCGCTTCGCCATCTTCGGCGACCAGGTACGGAGTCACCATTCGCAAACCGCGAGGTATAGCCGGCGCCGACTTGCCGGGCATGGCTCCGCCTTCGGGCCCGTGCGTCAGCCGCTCCATACGACGATGCATCTCGTCTACCGACATCTCCTCTTTCACGGTGTAAACGCGCCACGTGTAGCCGAAGGGATCGGCGAGTAACACGTCACGACTTCCATAAAACTGATCCTGAATCGGACGTTTCACTTCGAGACCGGCTCTGATGGCGTTTTCGGCGAATGAATCAACATCTGCTACGCGAACGTTCATTTGAACCGAAGAAGCTCCCAGAGTTTCGGCGCTGAAGCGCCCGCCTTGCGGCCACTCATCGGAAAGTGTGATCACGGAATCGCCGATCGCAATCTCGGCATGGGGGACGCTTCCACCTGCCTCGAATCGAAACAGTTCTTTTGCGCCTAAAGCGGTCTTGTAGAACTCAATCGCCTTGGCCGCATCCTTGAATGACAAGTTAGGCGAAGCGGTGGTGCGAACGGCAGTTACGGGCTCAGCAACGGTGGACATGGTTTTCTTCCCCTCCAATTTCGATTTCAATCGTGCCTTGAAATTCGCATTCGGCAGATTGCGCAATTCCGCCGCGATACGTAACAGAGGCTCGACCCCGCTTTCCGATTTGCTGACCTTTGCCCCGCCATCAGGTTGATGATTCTGCGTCGACAACATCTTGTCGATCGCCTTGTTAAGGAGTTCGACATTCTTGGGTGCGTCTTTTCCAGGATTCAAAGAGCGCTTAGGCATGGGTACCCTCCATGCGCGCGCGCAAGTTGCTTACGGCGCGAAACTGCAACTGCTTCACAGCGCCTTCGGTCTTTCCTATCTTCCGAGCGACCTCTTTGATGCTCTTCTCCTCGACGAACCGCAACACGAGCACCTGCTTTTGGTCCGGCGGTAAATCGTCGACGAGTCGAAATATCGTTGCGCGCCTCTCCACTTCTTCGATTTCCTTAGGACTGGCCTGCGCCAACTCAATTTGAGTTTCGTCCGAAACTTCGCGTCCGGAACGATGCCACCGGTCCGATATCAAGTTCGCTGCAATTCGATACAGCCACGCGGAAAACGGGATGCCCCTCCACTCGAATCGTTTCAGGTTCGCCAAAGCATGATGAAATACTTCCGCTGTCAGATCTTCGGCTTCGGAACGGTCTTGCACACGGCGCGTTATATACGCATAGACCCGCTCGAAGTTGATTTCGTAAAGGTCGGCAAAGCGGGCGGGGTCCTGCTGCGCAGCTTCCACAAGAAGCCGGTCGTCCGCCTCTTTTCTCAAAGCCTTCAACGATTTCTCCGCGGCCTGGCTTACATAGGGTAAACTGCCGTGCCGAGAAAAAGTTACGGCAGGTTAAAATCCGGCAAATTGGGCGTTTTATAGATGGCTGCTGGCGATCGATTTTGCATCCAAAATTGCTCTTGACCCCAGTCTGAGGCAGCCGAGACCCTGTCGTACAAAATCTTCAAGTGAGGTGAACAGTGGAAGCGATCACCGGAGTATTCAAGACCCGAGACGCGGCGGAGCGCGCCGTGACTGCCGCACATGCAGCCGGAATCCCAACAGATCGGATCACTCTGTTGACTCCTGGATCTGTCGACCAGGTTGATAAAGAAATGAAGTCGGTAGCTACCGACGCAACCGAACAGCCCGGCATGGGCGGAGCGATTGGCGCATTGCTTGGCGGTGGCATCGGGATCACGGGTGGCTCGTTATTAATGGCCCTCGTCCCCGGCGTCGGTCTAATCACCGCGTTTGGATTGCTCGGGACGGCGATTCTTGGAGCCGCCGGCGCCACAGTCGGCGCGGCTACAGGAAACAAAGTCGAGCGGGATTCGTATCAAGGCCTGCCCGAGGATGAGATCTTTGTCTATGAAGACGCCCTCCGCAAGGGCCGTAGCGTTGTCGTAGCGCTCGCAGACGACGGCGATTCCGCGTCGAAAGTTCGCGAGGTGCTCGACAACGAAGGGGCGGAATCAGTCGATGCTGCGCGTGAGCAATGGTGGATCGGACTGCGTAATTCAGAAGAAACCCGCTATCCGCAGACGACCAGGAGTTTCTCCGAGGATGAAAAGTTCTTTCGGCTCGGCTTTCAGGCGGCTATGAATGCCAAAACGCGCTGCCTGGAGTTCGATCAGATATCAGCGGAGATGAACGCCGCTTTGGAGGACGTTCAAAAACAATACCCGGACGCAAAGGTTGAAGAGCCATTCACTCGCGGATACCAGCGTGGGCGCGAACACTACCAGGAACTGTGCAACGAGACGAAACGAGCGGCGTGAAACCTGGGAACTAGAGGCCGTCTACCGGCGAGCCTCCCATCCCGGGGCGTTCTTTAAGGTCGGTAGTACAAATCCTCGACGGCCTTCTGAACCTTTGTGGAGAGGGTTTCCAGATCTCTCAGGGTGAGTCCTGCCGTCGAGATCGGATCGCCGACTCTCATCTCAAGCGGACGGCACTTGATGTGGAAAGTGTCCATGGGCAGCAGTTCGAAGGTTCCCACCAGCGCGACTGGAACAATGTCCACCTGAGCCTTGAGGGCGAGAAAGAAAGCGCCCGGCAGGAAGGGCTTGATCTCGCCATCGGGCGATCGTCCACCCTCGGGAAAGATCACCAGGGGAAGTCCTGCCTTCAGCCCTTTTAGTGCCGCGCGGATGCTACTGATCGAATGTGAGGGGTTCTGCTGATCGATGCAGATTTGACCCGATCGCTTCAGTTGCCAGCCCACTACCGGGTACGCCAACAATTCCTTCTTGAACGCGATGCGAAACTGAAACGGGAGATTTACGTAAAGCACTGGGATGTCGAGCGCAGAGGAGTGATTCGCCGCGTAGACGTGAGGTTTTGAGGTGTCGATCCTGTCGAGGCCGGTAACTTTGACCGGTGAGAGGATTGTTTTCATGATCAGCCATGACCAGGTTTGCGAAAACCAATGCAAACGCCGGCCGCTTCGATCGAACATACCGCCTGGAAGAGCCAGGATCCCCAGGACAAAAGTGTAGGCCCAGATTAAGGGATCAAAGATCAGGTAGGAACGTATGCGGCTCGCCCACCCATACTTTTTCCCGGGAATCGCATGCGGGCTTCTGCGTTCAGGCCGAAGCACCTGCGTTTGCACCCGGCGAACGTCTGGCCGCTCGCTGTCGACCTGCTCAACTGATGAATTCAAATCCCGCACAACTCCATTCTAGGGGAAAATGTCCCCAGTTCACGCGTGCAATTTAAGGTACTTCATGGCCTCTCCGACCAAATAGATGGACCCGGTGATCACGATCGGCGCTTTCCGATCGGCCAAGACCAAGGCCTGTTCAATCGCTGACCCAACCTCTGGCACCATTTCGACTTCGATGCTCGTTCGGGCTGCCGCGAGAGTGATCTCCTCCGGCGTGGCAGAACGGGGGTTTTCCGCCCGGGTGGCGATCACTCCCGATGCAAGGGGGAACAAGATTTCCGTCATTTCTGCAATGGCTTTGTCGCGCATGGCTCCAAAAACAAAGACCAAGGGACTGTCCTCGTAGCGGTCTGACAAAGCAGCACGAAGGGCCCACGCTCCAGCTGGGTTGTGGGCCACATCCAGGACGATCTCGGGACGACCATCGCGAGCAGGCTCGATTTGGAAGCGACCGGGCCAGCGCGTCGAACGGACACCCCTCTCGATTGCGTCGGGCGTGATGCCGGCAAAACCCTTCTTCTGGAGTTGCTCCGCGACGGCGATGGCAAGCGCAACATTTCGCAACTGGTGACGGCCAATCAGTGGAGTCTCAACCAGAATCTGCTTCCCCATCACCTGGAGTGGATACCGATAAACACTCCGCGACTTAAGTTTCTCCTTGTCGTTTTCCCCACGCTCAGGCGAGACGAGATAGTCCGGACTGGCCGGTGAAACTGGAGGCACACACGGAACCGCGCTGATTCCGATCGCATTCAGGTTGAGAATCGTATTCCCGATAACGTCATTGGCCTCAGGCTGTTGCGGCAGCGTTACGACAATGCCGCCCGGCCGGATGATGCCTGCTTTCTCTTTGGCGATCTCCGTAACAGTGTTTCCCAGGAATTTCTGATGATCGAGCGAAATGTCGGTGATCACGCTAATCGCAGGCTCGACGACGTTTGTGGCATCAAGGCGGCCTCCCATGCCCACTTCGAGCACTGCAATGTCGACGTTTTCTCGTGAGAAGTAGGCAAAGGCGATCCCGGTCATCATCTCGAAAAAGCTAGGGTGCCAAGGCAAGCTCTGCTCCTGGACCAAACGCACCGCTACCCGATCTAGATCATCGTGAATGGCCGCAAAATCGGCGTCGCTGATCTCCTCGCCATTAATGCGAATTCGCTCGTTGATGCGGATCAGATGCGGCGAGGTATAAAGGCCGGTCCTGAGACCTGAGGCTTTCAGAATGGAAGCAAGGGTGGCAGCGGTGGAACCTTTGCCGTTCGTCCCCGCAATCAGGACACTGGGAAACGTGCGCTCCGGATGGTCTACGGCTGCAAGCAATACCCGCATGTGGTCCAAATCGAACTTATTCGACGGGGTATTCGCCAGTTCGTGCCCGAGCGCGAACATGTTGGCTACTGCGGCTTCGTACGACATGGCTGTCAAATCATCCGATCAGATTTCAGCGGCAGTTTTTGAGCAAGAGTCTGGGAAGCGTCTCAGCGTCGTTTCGACGCGGTCTTGAGTGGACCGCTCACGCTGCCATGAAATCAAGTGCCCTGGAGATGTACGGCTTCAGTTGCTTGCGCGGCACCACGGCATCAAGCATCCCGTGTTCCAGCAGGAATTCGCTGCGCTGGAAGCCGGGCGGCAGCTTCTGCCGAATTGTCTGCTCAATCACTCGCGGGCCCGCAAAACCAATGAGGGCGCCTGGTTCGGCAATGTTCAAGTCGCCGAGCATTGCGAACGAGGCAGTCACGCCTCCTGTGGTTGGGTCCGTCAGGAGCGAGATATAAGGGACTTTCGTCTTGTCCAGTTTCGCCAGTGCCGCCGAAATCTTTGCTAATTGCATCAGGCTGATGACGCCTTCCATCATTCGGGCCCCGCCTGACGCGGAAACAATAATCAAGGGAATCTTGGTGTCGGCCGCGCGCTCGACTGCGCGCGTGATGCCCTCTCCGACTGCAGCGCCCATGCTGCCTCCAATGAAGGAGTACTCCATGACGCTTGCGATCACCGGACGTCCCATCAGCTTGCCTTGGGCGTTGATAATGGCATCCTGAAGGCCGGTATCCTGTTGCGCTTGCTTGAGCCTCGAGGAATACGGCTTCAGGTCGACGAACTTCAACGGATCCGTGGACGAGATATCCGAATCGAATACCTCGTATTGATTGTCGTCCAGAAGCTGGGCTAGTCGAGTGCGAGCATCGATTCGAAAATGCTTGTCGCACTTGGGACAAACATTCAAATTTTCTTCCAGATCTTTTTTCCAGATGATCTGGCGGCAGCCCTCGCACTTCACCCACAGCCCTTCAGTTCGGACTTTCTTCTCGCCTGAAGTGTCGAGCTCTCCGGATTCGCGCTTAAACCAAGCCATAGAAAATTTAGTAATTGAGAAATTTGGTAATTTTCGTATTTTGAACCGGGTTCGGACCCGGAGTTTTCAGTTACCAAATTACAAAATAGCTAGTATTCGATGCCTCTTTGCGCCATCACGCCTTTTTCATATGCGTGCTTGACCTGGCGCATCTCGGTAACTGTATCTGCAACCTCGACAATTGTGGGGTGCGCGTTCCTACCCGTCAAGATGACATGCACCATCTCCGGCTTTGTTTTCAGGCAATCCACGACTTTCGCCGGATCAAGCATGCCGTAGCTGATCGCATAGTTGATCTCGTCGAGAACCACCAGGTCCCACTCACCGGATTGAATGGCCTTCGCGGAGTCGCCCCAAGCCTCGTCCACCATGCGAACATCGTCGGGATCAGGCTTTTCGGCACCGACCTTAACAAACCCCCGGCCCATTTGCTTCATGACGAACTTGTCCCCGAAGGCCTGCACCGCATCAAGCTCGCCGTAGTGCCAGGATCCCTTCAAAAACTGCAGCATGAGCACGCGCATGCCTTGTCCCACGGCACGCAGCGCAGTTCCCATGGCGGCCGTCGTCTTACCCTTACCAGGTCCAGTGTTTACGATAATGAGACCGCGACGTATGTCACTCATGCTTGCCGGAAGTTTGATTCTACTAGAATGAGCGCCTCGACCGCTGCACGCTCGGCGCTTGTTAGGCCCGGACGCATTCGTCCACCCCTCTGAGCGAAGAGACGAGTGCCGAACGACTCGGATCTCAACGGGGCCATTTTCACAAGCAATGTCCTCATTGCACGCCGGACGAATGCGTCCGGTGCTACACATTTTCGTCAGCTTTCCGACACGGAGTAGTCCGCATTGTCAGCAGATTCGTGTCCGGTAGTGGACAACTCGTCCCATCGTGGACAAGCGAAGCCCGTATGGTG
Source organism: uncultured Acidobacteriota bacterium (assembly GCA_963801895.1). Taxonomy (GTDB): domain Bacteria; phylum Acidobacteriota; class Terriglobia; order Terriglobales; family Acidobacteriaceae; genus Sulfotelmatobacter. The sequence continues at coordinate 2,059,508 of CAWDGM010000001.1, forward strand.
CTGCCTCTGGAGGCTGCATTATCAATCGTTTGCAGTGCATTTGAGGTGGAAGGGGAGTTGCACTTCGTACTTCATCGTTGTTCGAATGAAGTTCGAGACTCGGGTCAGGGGCTAGCGCTGGATCGAATATTTTTCACTTAATTGTTAATGAAACACCCTCGAGTTCAGTCTTCATTCAGAGAAGCGTTTTTGTCCGTCGGGGTCTCATCGGTTACCAGCATGAAAAGAAATCTTTACGATTTGCGGATTTTTCCACGGAACTCAAGCATCCAATTTTGCGTAGTGTCGGTCAGGCGGATCTCTGTCCCCTCGCGAAATGCGGAGGTCTCATGCTAGGCAACAAATGTGCAGTGTTACTGTCATGCGTGCTTGCCGCTGTTCCCACCTTCGCAGCGCAGCGCGTATCGGTGCGGCCGAAAGTAGCGTCGATCGACGCCGGAGATCAGGACACGATTCGTGAAATCATCGAGATGGAACGCCAGGCGAAGGAAGCCAGCCTTCGCAGGGATGCGGAGTTTCCTCAGCGGACGTTGGCGGACGACTACGTTGCGATCACTCCGCTCGGACAGGTGACAACGAAGAAGGAAGCCATGTCGGCGCGCCGGAGCGGACAGCTCCGTTACGACACGATCGACGTGAGCGACATGGTGGTTCGTCTCTATGGCGACACCGCGATTGTCACAGCACGTGCCGATGTAAAGGGACATCAGCTGGGTGAGGACTTCAGCGGTCCTTATCGTTACACGCGTGTGTGGGTTCGCAAGTCTGGTCACTGGCAAGCGGTCAGCTATCAAGCGACCGTAACGCAGTAATCCCGAGCAACTGCTCGAGTCGCAATCTTCGCCTCATCCTCTTGCTACAATGAGCCCCTCATTGGGGGGTTACATGATGTCATTTTCGACAAGACTCTTTCGAATTTCTCTGTCTGCCGTCTTGCTGATCTGCGTTTTCAGTGTTTTGGGATCCTATTCGCAGGCACAAAACAAGGAGTTACCCAGCGAGAAGCGAACGCAGATCGAAGCCGCCGTTGCGAAATTCATGGCCACAACCCACGTGCCTGGACTCTCCGTTTCGGTCGTAGAGGACGGGAAGATGGAGTGGGCAAGCGGCTTCGGCTTCGCCGATCTTGAAAACAACACGCCGGTTACGGAACATACTCTGTTCCGCTTGGCTTCGATTTCCAAGCCTCTTAGTGCCACCGCCGCAATGGAGCTTGTCGAGCGCGGCCAGCTCGATCTGGATGCACCGGTCCAAAAGTATTGTCCAGCATTTCCCCAGAAATCGGCGACGATCACCACGCGTGAAGTCATGGGACATCTCGCGGGAATCCGCCATTACAAGTCAGGTTCCCAGGACGACCCGGAGCTGGGAAACACCAAGCACTTTGACAATCCGATCCAGGCGGGACTGGACTTTTTCAAGAACGATGCATTGCTCTCGGAACCCGGGAGGCAATTCCACTACTCGACGCAGGGTTACACGGTTGTGGGATGCGTGATCGAAGGCGCTTCCAAGCGCAAGTACACCGACTTCATGGGGCAGAACGTTTTCGAACCCGCGGGAATGGACCACACAGTTGCAGATGACCGCTTTGCCATCATTCCGTATCGCACGCGCTTTTATCAGAAGACGGCGTCGGGAACCGTCCAGAATGCAGAATTTCTGGATTCGAGTTACAAGATTCCGGGCGGTGGATGGCTGTCATCTGCCGAGGATATGGCGCGATTCGAAACTGCCATTCTGGACGACAAGCTGATTAAGCCCTCGACGCGCGAGTTGATGTGGACGCCTCTGAAACCGCTCGATGGCTCGAAAGACGGCTACGGACTTGGATGGGGCAACGGAGAAGAAAATGGCGTTGCTACCGTTGGCCACACCGGCGGGCAGCAAGGCACGAGTACGGCTTTCCTCATCGCTCCGAGGCAGCGTTTGGGAGTTGTCGTGCTCGCGAATATGGAAGAAGTGGGGGCTCGCGACTTGGCGGCCGAAGTTCTCAAGATACTGATTGCGGGAAAGTAATTGCGGGCGAGATGTCAGTGTCCCGTGTGATAGGGATGTCCCTTCATGATCGTGAATGCCCTGTAAATCTGTTCGAGCAGGACGATGCGGGCAAGTTCGTGGGGAAGCGTCATCTTTCCGAGTGAGATCACGTGCTCGGCCTTGGCTTTGACAGTCGGGTCGAATCCGTCCGCTCCACCGATGGCAAAGACCAATGGCAGCGGATTGCGATCCAGGTAGTTCTGCAAGAATCCCGCAAAGGCTTCTGACGAAAACTCCCTGCCTCGGGAATCCATCAGCACCAGCGTCGACTTTCCACTTTTTGCAGACGCACCAAACTTGGGCAGTATTTCTTCCTGCGAACGCAGCACGACTCCTTCGGCAGGAACGTAGCGTGAGATCCGGCCGAGATAGTCGTCCGTCAGGGCATCGATTGCTTTAGTCTTTGTTTTTCCGATCCAGGCAATCTTGAGTTTCATGGGTGCTATTTGAACCGATGATCGCGTTCGCTACATCATTTTTTTGCGATTCCTTAGCCGCGTAGGGTGGGCAGCCTTTGAGGGATGTTGTTCACCTCACCTAACACCCGGTCTGCCTGTTTTCTTGCTGGCTCAGGCGGTGGGCACTCGTCGCTTTGCTCCTCGGGGCGGACGAATGCGTCCGCCCCTACACGAGCTCTTATGCTGGCTGTGGGGTGGGAGGAATTTCTGGGGGTTCTGGGGGCGGCCAGGTGTTTGACGTCAGGAGCGGCGAAGCGGCTGGGGGCGGGTATAGCACCAGGCTCAGGGGACGATAGCGCGGAGCGAAGAAATAAATGGAGTAGGCGGGAAAGAAGACGATAGCGGGGACCGAGATCAGGGCTACGACGTAGAAGAAGATTGCGAATAGCACGCATCCTGCCACGACGGCTGCGGTAATCGTAAAGACATTCCACTCCAGGCCAGCGCTCTTGCCAGTCATAACTGTGACGATTGCAACTACGATCGCCGGTACCGCGATTAGGAGACCGAGCAGGATCGTGGCGATTCCGATGACGATCCCCGCGCCGATTGCGAGGACGATCTTCATCCCGATGTAGACGGCGTAGCCGCTCTTTTCGGCTTGCATCATTGCCCACAATCTACGCCAACCTTCGATTGCGCTGATACCTTCCAGCGCCATCTGTGGCACGACGAAATCCTTCGTCAGCACCTGCACCAAGGCTGTTGCGATGACGAAGAGGAAGAAAACAGCGAACGTAAGCAAGCCGAGAATGATGAGAGGTGCCAGATGTTGACGCGGCTGGTTGAACCATCCCATGCCAAATGCGAGAGCCGCTGGAATCCCAAGGAGGATTACGGAGGCGGCGATCATGACCAGCAGGAATCCGATATGCCACAGAAAGAATTTCCAACCGGGGCCTTGCCGCGCTATCCAACTTTTGCGGATCTTGCATTCCTTCGCGAGCACACTGTCGAACAGGACGAAGCGCATGACGCTGCTCACGTAGAGCATTATGATCATGAAAACGAAGCCGATGATCACAGCAACGGCAATCAGTGCAGCAAGCGCGGCCGGATCAAGGTGAGGTAATCCCTGCGCCATCAGATGCCGGGAAGAGCCGCCGCCTTGCTGAGGGATATGAAATCCGGAGGGAACATTGAATCCTCCACCAGAACCCATCTCTCCGGCCAGCAGGCCAACGATAGCCAGACGCGTCCATTGCCAGAAACGGAAGGGCTCGATGAGCTGTCGCTTCGTGTGGCGAAACGCTAGGGTGATCGTATCGACCGCGGAAATTGGCAAGGTGCCCTCTAGCCTCTCATGAGCAAGGTACTGCGAACCGAGGCGTGGGGCAAATTTATTCGTGGCGGAGTGGAACGCGACGGTCATTGAGGCGGGGTTCTTGCTACGGGGCACGGGGGCTAAAGCCCTCTCGCGTTTTTAGAACCTTTTCGCGGCGCTGAAGGGCCGCTCTTCCACGTTTTGCTCCGGCGGCTGGAGTCTCCTTGTCTTCGGAAATTCGTTGGCAGGCTCCGGAGGGTTGCAGCGCCTGAAGGCGGTATGGAATGTGCATCGATTACGGCATCGCTGAAGCGATGCCCCGATACGAAGCGGCATGGACTATGGCCTGCGCGGCTCTTGACCCGGCGCCTTCCACGTTCTTGCAGATCGATATTCGATTGATGGCTATTCGTAGCGGAGGGCTTCTACTGGATCTAGCTTTGAGGCGCGGAGTGCTGGAACCATGCCGCTGATCACGCCGACAATCAACAGCACTGCGGAGGAAAGCAGCACCGTGACCATCGAGATGCGAAGGTGTATGTCGGCTTGGCCGGAATCGTCTTCGAACAGCGGGCCCATCAAGGGAAGCGTTCCGACCGCCCATGCGACGAAGAACGAGAGTGCCACGCCGATTGCGCCTCCGAGAATCATGATGAGCAGCGTTTCGGCCAGAAACTGAAGCTTGATATGGCGTTTGCGGGCGCCGAGGGCACGGCGCAAGCCTATCTCGCGAATTCGCTCGTCCACCGAGACGAGCATGATGTTCATGACGCCAACTCCACCGATACCGAGTGTTAGCGTCCCAATGAAGGTCAGAAGCACCTGCAATCCAATGGTGAGCGCATCGATCACAGGACGAAACTCGTCGCGGCCAAACATCTGGAATGCCTTCGGATCTGTGGGCGAAAAGTTTTGGCGCGTTGCCACCGCGGCAAGAACCTGTGCCATCGCCTTTTTCTCATACTGTGGGGCGATCGGCTCGAAAACCATCACTGCTGCATATCGCGTATTCCACAAATCGCCGGCGGCGGAATACGGAATCCACGAGGACTGGTCATCGCTGGAAAAATAGTTGCTCAACTGAATCTTTCGAGCCATCACGCCGATGACGGTGAAGCGGACACCGGCGACCGTGACGGTCTCACCGACCGCGGGGCGGCCGCTAAAGAGCTGTTCCTTTAGACGCCCGCCCAGAAAGATGACGCGGCGCCGTTCCATTTCATCTTCAGCGTTGATCCAGCGGCCCTCGAGTGGCACTTCATTGCGCATCTCCCCATATTCGGGGCAGACACCGCGAACAGGAGCTGTACCCACCAGGCGATCGCCATAAGCGATTCCAGGGCGCCGGACGGTCTCGAGACAAACATGTTTTACCAGGGGTGCGGTTGCCTTCACCATCTCGAGGTCGGATTGCTCGAGCACAACTTTTTTGCCGGCACGTTGTCCGCCGGGCTGCTCGCTGGTTTGCTGCGGCCAACAGATAACGACGCTCTTTCCGAACGCATCGAAGCCGTGCACCAGAACGCTGCGGAAACTGCTGCCGTATGCAATGAGAAGAGTAACGGTAGCAATGCCCCAGACAATGCCAAGCATCGTGAGAAAGCTGCGCGTGATGTTGCGCTTGAGAGCAGTCCAGGCTTCAACGATGATTTCGAATAACATCAAAATCTTTCACCACTAAGGACACTAAGTCGCACGAAGGAAAAACCCACGAATTATGTGTTTCATGCTCTTCATCCGCCTGCCTCGTAGCGAAGCGCCTCGATTGGATCGATTGAGGCGGCGCGCCTTGCCGGATAGAGAGCCGCGCCAACGGCAATGGCTCCGAGTAAACCCGCCGCGATCAAGCCAGAACTCCAGCTCGGAATCAGACCGGCAAAAAAGTCCGGCATCGGCAGCATGTTGACAAGCGCACAAAACCCGAAAGCTACGCCCAGGCCGATCGCTCCGCTCAGAAGCGCGATGATCAGTGCCTCGAAGAAGAATTGACGAAGGATGGTGCCTGCCGGAGCACCGATGGCTTTGCGAACGCCGATCTCGCGCGTGCGCTCTCTGACTGCGACCAGCATGACATTCATGACTCCGATGCCACCCAGCACCAGCGTTACGATGCCGACGGCGCCGAGGAAGAACTTCATTCCGTCCGTCATGGTTTTGAAGGCTTGAGCCTCCTGTACGGTATCCCAGATGGGACAAGCCTCTTTGTCGTTGGGGTCGTAGCGATGCATGCGGGCGAGAGCGGTGCGTACCTCGTGCTTGCAAGCTTCATGCTGCCCCACGGAGCGAGGCGTCACCAGCAGTTGATCGAATGTCGAGCTGGTTCCAGGCGGCTTGTCAGGAAAATCACGGCGCATTGCGGCAAAGGGAAGGAAGACTTTATTGACATCCCATCCGTCATAGCTGGAATCCTGCTTCTTCTTCGCCATGACGCCGATTACCGTGTAGGGAAAGTCGTTGAGATAAATGTTGTCGCCCACAGGATTTCGACCAGGAAATAATTGCTTGGCCGCGTCTGAGCCGAGGAAGGCAACGCGTCGCGCTTCGCGCATGTCGTCCCAATCATAGAAACGGCCAGCGCCGACATCGAGACTTCGGATGTAGGCGAATGGGGGAAATGATCCGGTCACTGTGAGGGCTGCGTTATTGAAGTTCGAGTGCGTTCGAACTGTGTCCTGCTCTAGCTCAGGGATGGCGTGTTCGCAATCCGGCGACTCCGCCTGCACCACCGGAACATCCTGAGCGTCCCAGTGGATGACGCGTCCGGCGTGTGTTCCACCGGCTTGGAGGCTGGTTCTTCCGTGAAACACGATCATGACGTCTTTGCCGAGATTTCGAGCCTGCTCTTCCTGGCCTTTGCGAAGGCCTTCGCCGGCAGCCACCATCAGGACAATGGACACGATGCCCCAGGCGATGCCGAACATGGTCAGAAATGCTCGCAGCTTGTGCGCCCATAACGTGCGAAGTACGTCGAAAATCAGGTCTTTCAACGTCATGACAAAGGTTGGACGGAGGCGGGTGGAGAAGGTAATCCCCCGTCTTCTGATGGTAGGTACGCATTGGGGTTGGGATTTGTTGCAGCAAAATTTGCCGGAATTTCCCTGCGCTACCTTACATAAGGCTTATGGTCGATGCAGGTTGCCGACTGTTCAGGCACTGCAGACGCGTCGCTTTGCTCCGCGGGGCGGACGAAATGCTTCGCCCCTACACAACTGCGCAAACCTTACGTAAAACTTATATCGAAGCAGGTTGCCGGCTCTTTAGGCGCTGCACACGCGGCGCTTTGCTCCGCGGGGCGGACGAATGCGTCCGCCCCTACACAACTGCGCAAACCTTACGTAAAACTTATATCGAAGCAGGTTGCCGGCTCTTTAGGCGCTGCACACGCGGCGCTTTGCTCCGCGGGGCGGACGAATGCGTCCGCCCCTACACAACTGCGCAAACCTTACGTAAAACTTATATCGAAGCAGGTTGCCGGCTCTTTAGGCGCTGCACACGCGGCGCTTTGCTCCGCGGGGCGGACGAAATGCGTTCGCCCCTACACAACTGCGCAAACCTTACGTAAAACTTATATCGAAGCAGGGTGCCGGCTCTTTAGGCGCTGCACACGCGGCGCTTTGCTCCGCGGGGCGGACGAATGCGTCCGCCCCTACACAACTGCGTAAACCTTACGTAAGACTTATATCGAAGCAGGTTGCCGGCTCTTTAGGCGCTGCACACGCGTCGCTTGCTCCGCGGGGCGGACGAATGCGTCCGCCCCTACACAACCCGATGCTATTGCTTTACGGGATGGGACCCCAGGGCTTCTTCGAGCCATGGATCGAACTTTTGTAAGGCGAGTTCACACTGGGCTCGGTGGCGCTCTTTGCGGTCGCGGATCTTGGTCTCCAGCGGAGGCAACAAATCGAAGGTGATATTTGCCGGCTGAAAATTCTTCGGGTCGGACCGAGTCACGTAATGGGTAAGCGAACCGAAGGCGGATGCACGAGGAACGGGATTCATCGAAATTTCTTGTGCCAACGCCGCGGCATAGACACCGGCCAGTAGTCCAGTGGCAATCGACTCGACATAACCTTCCACTCCGCAAATTTGCCCGGCAAAGAATACCCTCGGATGCTGCTTCATCTGCAACGTCTCAGATAAAAGCGAGGGAGCGTTGATGTAGGTATTGCGATGGATTTGACCATAGCGAAGAAAACGGGCATTCTCAAGGCCCGGAATGAGCCGCAACACGCGAGCCTGCTCGCCGAATCGCAGGTGATTCTGAAACCCTACGATGTTAAAGGAATCCGCCCGCTGATTTTCCTGACGTAGTTGCACAACCGCATATGGCATTTTTCCGGTGCGCGGATCTCTCAGTCCTACGGGCTTCATCGGGCCGAAGCGCAGCGTATCGCGGCCGCGCCGGGCGATCTCTTCGATGGGCAGACAGCTTTCGAAGTAGTTCAGCTTTTCCCAATCTTTCTCTTCGACAGATTGCGCAGCAACGAGCGCATCGTAAAACCGGGCGTATTCCGGCTCGGTCATCGGGCAGTTGATGTAATCTGCCGAACCCTTGTCATAGCGCGCGGCCATGTAGACGCGGGACATGTCGATGGAATCGGCTTCAACGATCGGACTGATTGAATCGTAGAAATAGAGATGGGGATTGAGCGAGTCGGAATTTCCATTTAGCGGATGGGCGGCTTCGCTGAGGCGTGCGATTTCCGCCGCAAGAGCATCGGAGGTCAGCGGACCAGTAGCGATGATCGTGATATCTTCCGCTTCGTCGATCGCGCTGACTTCTTCACGATGAATCCGGATTCTGGACTCTCCCGAAATCGCTTCTGTCACGCGAGTTGCGAAGGTCACGCGGTCGACGGCGAGCGCATGGCCGGCTGGCACTGAGCATTCGTGCGCAATCTGCAACAATAAAGATCCGGCACGGCGCATCTCCTCTTTTAAAAGCCACGGAGCAGTATTCTCGCTGTCAGACTTGAGAGAGTTCGAACAGACGAGTTCGGCAAAGTCAGAGGTTTGATGAGCGGGGGTTGAGCGCACAGGGCGCATCTCGTACAGGTCGACGTCCAAACCTCGACGTGCGCACTGCCAGGCTGCTTCTGAGCCGGCAAGGCCCGCGCCAACGATCTTGACGGCCTTGGTCATTGTCTCCATCTCCACAGCTTCGATGTCCGAAACACATCGATCATTAGTCTATCGTCTTGCGAGCCTTCGGACGCAGATGGGGTCAATCTGCAGATGGGATTTTCGGGATTTGATGGCCGCTTGTTAAACTCGCCTATGCCTTCGAATTACTTTGACCGATCGCCGATTCACAACAGCGCCAAGCATTCTGCCGAATCGAGAGAGAATCCGCCTGCACACTTTCTGATCGCGCACAGCGATGGAGGAGCGCGGGGAAATCCGGGGCCTGCAGGTTACGGCGTAGTGATTAAGGACGAAACTGGGCGCAAAGTGGCTGCCTTGAGCGAATATCTTGGACATCAAACCAACAATTTTGCCGAGTACCAGGGATTGATCGCGGCGCTGGAATATTCGATCCAACATGGGCCTAAGGCGCTGAAACTCATCAGCGATTCTGAACTGCTAGTGCGCCAGATCAAAGGCATCTACAAAGTGAAGAACGCCACACTCCAGGACCTGCATGGGCGCGCGAAACAGCTGATCGCTCAATTGGAATGGTTTTCAATCGGCCACGCGCTGCGTGAGCACAATCAGGAAGCCGATCGCCTGGCGAATGACGCGATGGACAAGGGCATGGGACGAAGAGGTCAAGAAGCAAGTGCGCCGCTTAAGATGACGCAGGCCACCCCACACGAATTTGAAGGCGTTGTGAGGGATGGAAAGGTCGAGTTGGATGGAAGCCTTCCCGATGGAACACGGGTGCAGGTGCGAGTAAAACGCTAGGGCGAGGGCGCTGGCCCGCTATGCGGCCGATTTAGGCGCGATCGGAAGAGTCGCATGGACGGTCGTTCCGGTAGGGGCCGATAAAATATCAAGCGTCCCGCCGAATCTGCGCACGCGTTCTTTCATCCCGAGGATACCGACTCCACGGCGGGCGTGCTGATCTGTCAGGCGAGAGGATGCTAAACCCTTCCCAGAATCGAGAATCTCGAGTAGAACTTCATCCGAATTTCGGTGCACGCGAATCAAAGCGGTGTTGCTGCCGGAGTGGCGGTGGATGTTTGTGAGAGACTCCTGGATCAGTCGAAAGAGTGTGATTTCCAGTTCTTGGGGCAATCGTCCGAGGTCGGAAGGCAGTTCGAGCGTCACATCGACCGAGCTGCGGTTCGAGAAACCTTCGATATACCACTTGACTGCCGAAGCCAACCCCGCTTCATCGAGCAAAGGCGGATGAAGCAGATAGGACATGGTTCTGATTTGCCGGCTCATTTCGTCGACGACCGCCGAAGTGTCGTCGATCACCGCGTCCGCAGCCGGAGTTAACACATGCTCTGACTTGAGCCGAGCCAGATTCATGGTCAGAGCCACGAGCAGCTGGCCTGTGCTGTCGTGAAGTTCCCGCGAGATCCTGCGACGCTCTTCGTCCTGCGCTTGAAGCAATTGGCTCGAGAGATCCTGCACTTCAAGACGCTGCCGCTCGAGTTCGGCGGTGCGCTGGTGAACCCGAGTCTCGAGAGTCTGGTTGATCTTCTTCAATTCTTCTCGCGCAGTTTCCGCCTCCACGGCCTGGCGTCTTGCCTCTCTTTGCGCCTGACGCATGCGTAAGAGCGCCTTGACGGTGGCGAGCAATTCGAGACGATCGACAGGTTCGGAAAGATAGGCGTCGGCGCCGCCCTCGAGGCCTCGCACGCGATCTCCGGATTCCACGCAGGACGCGGAAATATGCAGGACTGGAATATCTCGGGTGGCAGGATCGTCTTTGAGCCTGCGGCAAATTTCGTAGCCATCCATGTCCGGCAAATTGATGTCGAGCGTGATCAGCGCGGGATTGGTGCGCGCCAATCGCAGGGCTTCGCTTCCGTTGCGGGCTTCGATGACCTCGTAGCCGCCATCACGCAGGTAGCGAGTGAACGAGTAGCGAATGGCATCGTTGTCGTCGACAGATAAAATCTTCAATGCGACTTCTTCAGGCATGCGGTCCTATTCCGAGACAACCGGTTGGTTGCCGGCACGAGCTACGTATTTCAGCCCTGCTTTTTGAAATGCTTGGGAAAATCTTGAGACCGCGAGATCACGGGTCCCCATGACACTTTTTGGAATGACATCTATTGCGCTGCGTAATCGAGAATAATCTTCGTCCTCAAGTGATTTTGACGTGTGAATGATGACAGGCAGGTGATTGGTTGCCTCATTTTCGCGAAGCGTTGCCAGCACATCGAAACCGGCCAGACCCTCCATGGTCAAATCGAGCACAACCAAGTCCGGGTTGAATTCCTTTATCATTCGCAGTCCTTCCGAGCCGCCGCTCGCTTCGAGCACTTCGCAGTCGCTGTCGGCGAGCAGATTTTTGACCAGGTAGCGCGATGTAACGTCGTCATCAATGATCAGAATCCGGGGCTTCAGCTTCGACGACACCAGTGGTTCGAGCTGATTCATGAGCCAGGCGCGGTCCACGGGTTTCGAATGAAATCCATCCGCTCCTAGCGAGAGAGCCTTCTCGCGGTTATCGACGACGGTGATCACATAGACGGGAATGCCTCGAGTTTCCGGATCCGCTTTGAGGTCTTGCAAGAAATCCCATGAATGCTCGCCTTGCAGCAAAACATCAAGGACGATTGCGCGGGGCCGAAACGAAAGCAGGGCTGCGCGCGCTTCAGAGATATTGCTTGCCGGGACTACCTGGAATTTGCCGCCCTTCAAATATTTTTCGTAAATGAAGAGCGCTTCGCGATTGTCCTCGACGACGAGAACGGGAATTTTGTCGGCATCGAGGTCGCGATTGACATCCGGCACGAATGCAACCTCGGTCTGTCCCCGAAACGTGACGGGAATAACGGCCGTAAAGGTGGAGCCGATCCCGATCTCACTGGTTACGAAAACATTTCCGCCGAGCAACTGGGCGAGTTTTCGGGAAAGCGGAAGACCAAGTCCTGAGCCTTTGGCAACCTTCTGGAGTTTGCCGTCGATTTGCGTCCATTCCTGGAAAATGCGCTCCTGATTTTCCTTGGCAATTCCGATGCCGGTATCCGAGACCGCAAAAGCGACTGTGTTGTCCGCGCCACGCGACACGCTCACTCGCACTTCGCCGCGTTCCGTGAATTTCAGAGCGTTCGAGATGAAGTTTCGGAGGATTTGCGAAACTTTGCCCTCGTCGCTGAACAGCTGAATCGTTTCGCTGGGATCGTCGAAGATTAGCTTTACCGACGAATTCTGCGTGAGCAACGGGCGCAACATGCCGCGTAAAGCGGCGAAGATCGTATTCACATCAAAGTTGGTGGGACGGATCGTAACTTTTCCGGCCTCAACTTTTGCAAGATCGAGAAGATCATTGACCAAGTCCGTGAGATCTTGTGCGGAGCTTTTGATGAACCGAACTTGCTTTTCTTGTTCCTCAGTCAGTTCACCGTCCATTCGGTCAAGCAGGATCTGGCTCAATGCGGAAATAGAATTCAGCGGAGTCCGGAACTCATGGCTCATGTTCGAGAGAAAATGGCTCTTCAGTTCCGACGCTCTCTGCAAGAAATCCGCCCTGTCGTCCAATTCAGCGTAAAGCGCAACTACGCCGCGATTGGTGTCATCCAACTCCCGATTCAGTTGTGCGAGTTCCTGTTGCCGCGCTCGCAGTTCATCCAACGTTCTGAGGAGTTCCTGATTTTGCTGCTGGAGCTCTTCATAAGCATTCTGCGGGACCTGAAGCTCAATCTTGGAGAGCAATCCATCCAATTCTTTTTTGGACAGGCCGGTAAAACGAGCAGGGATGTTCTTGACGACAGTGACCTTCGTCCCTTTGGAAGACGTGTCGACCGCGAAGAAGTCCATCAGCCGACGGGCTCCAATCAGGCCGAGGCCCATGCCCGTAGGAGAAACATACTTACCGTCGAGAATCTCCTTGATTTTCTCGATACCCGGTCCCTTGTCGATGACGCTGATCGACAGCGCCGGTGTAGGACTCGTTTCAACGCGAAATTCGACGACTCCACCTCCGCCGTATTCAAATGCGTTGCGGGCAAGTTCCGATAGTGCAGTGGCGATTCGAGTCTGCTCCTGGGAGTCGAATTTTAACGAGGCCGCGATCTGCCGCGCACGCTGGCGAACGAGCACAACGTCATGCTCTCGTCGTATTTCCATTCGCAAAAGATTCAGAGCCACAATGACACCTATTCGAAATTCTTAGCGGCCAGCACGGTCACGTCATCGCGTTCGCGTTCAAAATCCCGGTAAAGAACCGCTGCAATCACACTCGGATGTTTTCTGGTCAAACCCGGATAGTGACTGAAGTCCCACTTGGTCCCCAAGCCATCAGAGTGCATGATGAGAATGCTGTCAGGATTCCAGGGAACCGTGAACTCCTGAATCTTGTGCAGTTGGTGCCCGAGCGTTCCGTTGTGGCTCGCCATACCGCGACGAGTCCGCTCGTTGAGGACAGTGCAGGAAATGTTGCCAATTCCGGCGAAGACCAGCACGCCCTTTTCTTTCGAAATCGCTGCAATAGCCCCGGCTGCTCCTCGTGTTTTCTTCAGAGCGTCATGAAAGTCACGCAGAAGTGTGGCGGCTGAAGTAGCTTTGGAGTCGTTCAATACTCTTTCTGCTTCACGCGCTGCCTCGGCCGCAAAAATGCCGTGCCCGAGACCGTCGACCACCATGAAGAACGAGTTGTCAGCGCTGGGTTTCATTCCCCAGCCGTCGCCGCATCGCGTCTCGCCACGCACCGCCTGCGAAACCACACCCAGCAGGAAAGAGTTGGCATCGGGAAGCTTGGCGTGCGGCCAAAATTCTGTAAAAACGCAGGTACCGCGATCTGGCAAGGAATAGAGGTCAAATCTTGTGGCGAGGCGACGGACCGCACCCAGACCATTGCCCGACGTTCCGGACGTCGAGTAACCGTCGCGCAGTGCTGACGATATGTCTGCGATGCCAGGGCCCCGGTCCAACGAGATGATTCGCAAGCCGGGCTTGCCGTGATGTTCGATGGTCTCCCACAACACCCGCCCGGTCTTGGCGTGTTTCACGATGTTCGTGGTCATCTCGGTTACAGCGATGGCCACCTTCCCGCAATCGGTTTCGTCCATCCCGATCGCCTGTGCGCACGCCACGACGCCACGCCGTACTTCACCGGCATGTGAGGGATCGGAAATGTCCTTCTTCAGTTGAGCCAATGTGTCCTACTTCTATTTCCAGCGGGTGACCGTGACCCGGGTACCTTCTCCCGGGCGTGACATGCACTCGAATTCGTTGACCAATCGTTTGGCACCGCCCAAACCCAGTCCGAGACCCGAGCCTGTGGTAAAGCCATCGCGCAGTGCAAGATCGATATCTGTAATTCCGGGGCCCTTGTCCTGAAAGACCAGGCGGATGCCAGCCCGCGGACCGTTGAGGAGAGTCAATTCCATCTCTCCGCCCTTGCCGTGAATCAGAGTGTTGCGGGCAAGTTCACTCGCAGCGGTAACGAATTTCGTCTGATCGACCAGGCTAAAGCCCAGTTTGGCGGCCGTTTCGCGCACACGCCGGCGTACGGTGACCACATCTGCTTCCGACACTACCGGCAGACTTTCAGTAGAAACGACTGCCATATTGAGGTTCCTTGTGATCGTCCATGGAGTTGCGGAGAAGCTCCATACCCGCATCTACATTCAGAGCGGTGCGGACGCCGTCCAACGACATGCCAAGTTCGACCAGCGTAATGGCGACGGCCGGCTGCATTCCCACGACCACAGTTTGCGCATCCAGCACACGAGACATGGATGCGATATTTCCAAGCATCCGCCCAATGAAAGAGTCGACGATCTCCAGGCTCGAGATGTCGATCAAGACGCCCTTTGCCCCTGTCTGGCTGATGCGGTTTGTCAGATCATCCTGCAGGGTCATCGCGAGGCGATCGTGCATATCCACCTGAATGGTGACCAGCAAGAATTCACCCATCCGCAATATTGGAATCTTCTCCACGCGACTCCTACCTTTCTCTTTCTTCTTCTCGTGATTCCACTTCTCGTGATTCCTTTTTCTGCGGCCGGACGAATTTGAAACCGGACCTTTGAAGGGCGATTGCGAAGGCGTCGGACAGAGTCGCCTTTGTCGTGACATCCAGGAGGTTGATTCCCAGATGGACGATCGTCTGCGCGATTTGCGGCCGAACGCCGCTGATGATGCAATCTGCGCCCATCAAGCGAGCGGCTGTAACAGTTTTCAGGAGGTGCTGAGCCACGACCGTGTCGACGGTAGGTACACCGGTGATGTCAATGATCGCGACTTTTGAGTTCGTCTGAACGATCGCCTCAAGCAGCGATTCCATAACGATTTGGGTTCGGGCACTATCGAGGGTGCCGATGAGCGGCAATGCAAGTATTCCTTCCCAAAGTTTCACGACCGGCGTCGAAAGCTCTAACATCTCTTCCTGCTGGCGGCGGATGGTTTCTTCGCGATTCTTTAAGTAGGCTTCCGTGGTGTAGAGGCCCAGGCTGTCGATCAATTCGGTGGTGTTCCACATTTCATCGGCTATGGCGGTCGCATCGTTGCCCAAGGATTCACGGACCGCTGTGAAGAGCGGCTGCTTGATCGACAGCACGAATGTCGCGGTCTCTCGGGCGCTGAATCCCTGGATGGCGCGAGTCCTGGAAACGTCTGTCAACATATCTCGAAGAGGATCGTAAGCTGCGGATTGGACATTTCCGCTTTGAGAGGTGGCCTGCGCTAAAAGCCCGAGAAATTGGTTGCATTGGGTCTGCAACTCCACTTCTTTCATCAGATCGCTTCGGCGCGTCGTGCCCAGCATATCGCGAAGCCAGCCGCCGAGAATGCTGTCTCGATGTTGGGAAATGATCGAGCCCAAGTTGCTCATATTCTTGTTTAGAGACGTTGCCATTTCAGTGCTCTCCGTTAGTCTTTGAATGAGGGAACAGATGAAAGTCCCGAGATTCCAAGCCTGGGGTCTTACGCATCGTGAAGAGGGCTGGGATTTTTCGGATTATAGTTGAAGACGCAATCCCTCAAAGCGACGCTCACCTAAATTTCTCCGCAAGAAATCAGGAACGGTTGTATTTTTCCACATGGTTTTTATTTGCACGCAGTCGAGGCCTGCTGAACCCGTTTCATGCAGGGGACTGACCGTCTGCGACCTCTATTCGCTGCTCACTGTGCGAATAACCACCAAGGCCTTATTTGACAAGTAAAAGGTTCGCATCCGGCGAGGAAAGAAGTGAATAGGAAGATTTACTGATAATCCGGCGCGATGTAAGGAAAAACCTTACAGGCCCTCGTCAGGGCCTCGTTGGCGGTGCATAATTCTGAAGCTTGGAGCCTAACTCGATGTCCGATGCGACGGAGAAGATTGAGGGCACAATCCTGTGTGCCGATGACACGGAGGCCCAGAGGTATGCCGTATCGCGGGTCCTGCGTCGCGCTGGGTTTCGCGTGATAGAAGCCAGGACGGGCAGGGAGGCGCTCGAATTGAGTTGCTCCGGTCCAGATCTGATTGTGCTCGATGTCAACTTGCCCGACATCAACGGCATCGAGGTCTGCAGACAGATCAAGTCAAACGAGTCCACGTCCCGAACACCCGTGCTTCAGGTATCGGCAACTTTGGTGAGCACAGAAGCGCGCGTCGCCGGCCTTGAAGGCGGTGCTGATGCGTACCTGGTGCAGCCGATCGATCCTGATGAATTGACCGCAACGATCCGCGCTTTGTTACGCATTCGCCGCGCGGACGAGGCGCTGTGGCAATCGCAGATGCAATACCGATCTTTTTTCGAGGCGAATCCTCTTCCTTGTTTCGTTTTCGACTCGCATGACCTGGCGATTCTGGCAGTGAATACGGCGGCCGTTCAGTTCTACGGCTATACAAGAGACGAATTCACATCGTTGTCCCTGGGGGACGTCTTTGTCCCCCGAGACCGCGACGCCGTCTCTTCGTTTCTTGTCGATCGTTCGCAGTCTTCTGCCGTCTCGCGCAATTGCCGGCATCGAAAGAAAAATGGGAAGTCGGCTGACGTCGAGATGATTTGCGCACGATTGGAACTGAACGGAAAAGACGTCCGCCTGGTAATTGTGCAAGACATTACCGAGCGCCTCGCCTTGCAGGAGGCGGAGAAGAACGAGGAGATCCGCCGACTGTTGCTGGAACGCGTCCTGCTGGCGCAGGAAGATGAACGGCGACGGATTGCTCGTGAACTGCACGACGAGGCGGGTCAGTTGATGACATCGCTCTTGGTAGGCTTACGTACGCTGAGCGACGTGCGGCGTCTGGCAGACGCCAAAAATCAAGCTAAGAATTTGCGGGAGATTGCCTCGAACGCGATCGACGAGTTGGGAAGGCTGTCGCGAGGCCTGCACTCAAGTGTTCTGGACGACCTGGGGTTTGAAACTGCCGTCCGCCGCTACTGCGACGATTTTTCACGAACCCAGAAGATTGGCGTAGACATAAAATTTGGCGACGAGGATTTTTCCGGCTACAGCCGCGATGAACAAATCAATTTGTATCGCATTGTGCAGGAAGCCCTGACGAATGTGGCGAGACACTCGCGAGCCAAAAATGTGGGGATACACTTTTGCCGGAGGGGCGACCAACTGGAATTGACGATACAGGATGACGGACGCGGCCTGCCTGTCGGCAATCAATCATCGACCTCGATACGACACTTGGGGATCGAAGGGATGCGGCAGCGAGCAGCCATTCTCGGCGGAAGCTTGCAGCTCACATCGACCCCGGATGCCGGAGTTCTTCTGAGTTTGCGCATTCCGGCGAAAGCGGGCAGACGTTCGGAAGAACTGGTCGTTTAGCGCATGTCGAAGAAATCGAAAATCCGGATACTGATTGCCGATGACCATGCGATCTTGCGAGCGGGATTGCGAATGCTAATCGACTCGCAGGTGGACATGATGGTTGTGGCCGAGGCACAAAATGGCGACGAAGCCGTGCAATTCGCCCGCGAGGTCTCCCCCGATGTTGTTCTCCTGGATGTGACCATGCCGCAAAGGGGTGGCTTGCACGCCATCAGCGACATCGTGAAAGGCAATTCCTCGATTCGCATTCTGCTTTTGACGATGCACGAGGAGCCTGCGTACCTGCGTACGGCACTGGCGGCTGGAGCCAATGGCTACGTGTTGAAGAAAAGCGTCGACGCCGATCTGCTGTCTGCGATACGCGCCGTCAGTAAGGGCCGTACCTACATCGATTCCGAGTTGGCATCGAATCTTTTGGAGTTTGCTCTGCCCGAGCGTGCGCGCAAGAAGACGCAGGATGTTCTCAGCGATCGGGAGCTCCAAGTTCTGAAGCTTGTGGCCGAAGGATTCAGCAGCCGTGAAATCTCCGAGCAGCTCTACATCGGAGTCAAGACCGTCGAAACTTATCGCGGGCGCTTCGCGGAAAAGCTGGGACTTAAATCGCGAACTGACATTGTGCGATACGCCCTTGAGATTGGCCTGCTGAGTTCAGAAAAGTTCAGCGCTCCGAAGAAAAATTTGGTTCAAGATTGATCAAATCGGACTGTCCAATCATGGACAGTCAAATCGCCTACCGGACAGGAGCCCGCGATGATGCTGTTATGTTCGGCTCTTATCCCCAGCCAATTCAACTGATTAGAAGGTGGGCCGATTGGCGGGGTGATTGCCAATCCATCTGCGAATGGATATCGCTCGCCCAGAATTCAGAGAACGCAAACGCCGCCGCCAGATCATTATCGGCGCCATCGTCGTAGTTATTGTCGCGGCCCTCACCTTCGTCGTCTATCGACTCAGACCAGCCGCTCCGACCGTGGAGCGCGGGACCGTGTGGACCGACTCCGTCAAACGAGGCTCCATGCTTCGGCAAGTCCGGGGCATCGGATCGCTCGTGCCTTCGCAGGAATCCGTTCTGCAAATTCCTGCGGAGACCGAGGCAACTGTGGTTCGCATCCGCATGCTGCCCGGTTCGCTCGTCAAGCCGGACACCGTGTTGCTCGACATGAGCAATTCCCAAGTGGAGCAGGCCGCAGTGGATGCTCGGCTTCAATACAAGGCAGCTGAGGCGGAATATCAGAGCCAGCGCACGAAATTGGAAAGCGACCTGATGCACCAGAAGGCCAGCGCGGCTACCGTCAAGGCGGACTACTCGCAGTCACAATTGCAGTCACAGACGGACAAGGCACTCTACGATCTTGGGGTCATCTCAGGGCTGGCATACAAGAATTCGAAGGGGAAAGCAGACGAACTCACGATTCGAAACGGGCTCGAAGATCAGAGCCTGGCGAGCACCCAGAAATCGATCGATGCGCAATTGGCAGGCCAGCAGGCCAAGGTCGAGCAGATGCGTGTTCTGGCTGAATTAAAGCAGAAGCAGATGGACGCGCTCAAAGTTCGAGCCAAGATCGATGGCGTCCTGGTGGAACTGCCACTGCATGTTGGAGAACATGTCGCCCCGGGCGCCATGCTTGCCAAGATCGTGCAGCCGAATCACCTGATGGCGGAATTGAAGATCGCTGAGACGCAGGCTAGAGACGTCCAGATTGGTGAGCCGGCAACGGTCGACACTCACAACGGCGTTATTTCTGGCACCGTGATGCGAGTTGATCCGGCCGTACAAAACGGAACGGTCACTGTGGACGTCAAACTATCAGGCGAGTTGCCTCGCGGGGCACGTCCGGACCTGAGCGTAGACGGAACGGTCGATCTGGAACGGCTGGATGACGTGCTTTACGTTGGGCGGCCGGCCTTCGGGCAAGAGAACAGTACGATCAGTCTTTTCAAACTCGAGCGGCCGGACGGACCTAGCGAGGCTATCCGCGTACCGGTAAAGGTAGGCCGGGCATCCGTGAATTCGATTCAGGTTGTGGAGGGATTGCATCAGGGCGACACGGTAATTCTTTCCGACATGTCGCGCTGGGACAATACCGACCGCATTCGGCTCCAAGAATAAAGAACGAAATTTCTCAAGACGAGGAACACATGACAGAAGCAGCTCTGCCACTGATCCAGATTTCCGACATGACGAAGGTTTTTTACACAGACGAAATCGAGACGCACGCGCTCTCGGGCGTTCATCTCTCGGTCAACAAGGGCGAGTATGTGGCGATGTCGGGCCCATCCGGATGCGGAAAGTCGACGCTGTTGTCGATTATTGGATTGCTGGACACTCCGACAGGCGGCCGGTACCTCCTGAACACCAAGCCAGTTGAGAATCTGGACTTCGCCGAACGGGCTCGAATTCGAAACCAGGAAATCGGATTCATCTTCCAGAGTTTCAATCTCATCGGCGATCTGACGGTGTACGAGAACGTCGAATTGCCGCTCACGTACCGGCAGCGAATGCCATCAGCGGAACGGAAGACGCGCGTCATGGAGGCGCTCGAACGCGTTGGCATGGCGCATCGTGTGCGGCACTATCCCTCGCAACTTTCCGGGGGTCAGCAGCAGCGCGTAGCTGTGGCTCGAGCACTTGGGGGAAAGCCGTCGATTCTGCTGGCTGACGAACCTACCGGAAACCTGGACTCGCGAAACGGCGAGGCTGTCATGGAGCTCCTGGCCGACCTGCATCGCGACGGGGCCACGATCTGTATGGTGACGCACGATCCGCGCTTCGCCAAACACGCGCAACGTGAAGTGCATTTGTTTGACGGCAAGGTTGTTGCCGAGGAAGAACTCAAGAAGCTGATGGCGGACGTGCAGGCATGAACGGCGTCGTGCAGGACTTGAGATTTGCTTTGCGTCAGATCTGGCGCAAGCCGGGATTTACGTTGATCGCTATCGTTTCCCTTGCTTTGGGCATCGGAGCCAACACGGCGATCTTCACGTTGATCGATAAGCTGATCCTGAAATCTCTTCCTGTACGACAGCCCGAGCAACTTTCTTCCTTTGGAGATGGCTCGGATGCGGGGCAACTCGATGGCATTGGCCCGGGCCCTCTGGACATATTTCCCTTCGATTTCTACAAACAAGTCGAACAGCAACACGATCCCTTCCAAAACGTGTGCGCGAACGGAAGTTTTCCGATCCGGGTCAGCGTGCGAAGCAGCCCGGAGGGGGCCGCAGGGCAGGGGCTGGCTGAGACCGTCTCCGGCACTTTCTTTGAAACACTTGGGGTCGAACCTGCGATTGGCAGACCCATCCTTCCTTCTGATGCCGATGCCCCGGGCGTGATTGTGCTGGCGGCCTACTTCCCGGCTCGGCGTGCGGCGAAGATCGATCCGATAGTGGCCTTACGCTACGAGTGAAATTCATGGAAACGGTACTCCAGAACATTCGTCATGCTCTCCGTCAATTGCGGAGGTATCCCGCATTCGCGTTTGTTGCCGTGATCACGCTGGCGGTCAGCATTGGCGCCAACGCCGCCATCTTCTCTCTGGTGGAGCAGGTCTTGCTCCGTCAACTGCCCGTCGCGGATCCTGACGAGTTGGCAATGTTGCAGTACGCAGGTTCGGAGACCGGTCATGCGAGTTCCTACGGAGGAGACGATCACCAATATTTTTCGTACCCGATGTATCGCGAGCTGCGTGACCGCAATAGCGTATTTGCAGGAACGCTCGCGATGTTCCCCACGCAGGTTGGCGTTCAATGGAAAAATGCCTCCACGCTCGCGAACAGCGAACTGGTCACGGGCAACTACTTTTCGGTTCTAGGTGTAAAGCCCGCGCTCGGGCGATTGTTTCTTGATGAAGACAGCAAGACGCGCGGTTCTTCGCCGGTCGTTGTCCTTAGCCACAATTATTGGAAAACCCGGTTCTCCTCCGATCCGCTTGTGATCAACCAGAGCATCCTGGTCAACGGATCGCCGTTCACGATCGTTGGCGTGGTTCAGCCCGGATTCGATAGCGTGATTTCCGGTACCCGTCCGGATTTCTTCGTGCCCATCACGATGAAAGCGCAGATGACTCCGTTGTGGGACGAACTTGAGGATCCCCGATCAAAGTGGCTGAACATCGTTGCGCGGTTGAAGCCCGGGCTTAGCGTCAGAACCGCGGAGGCCGGCATCAATCCGTTGTGGAAGGCCTTACGCGCTCGGGAACTGGAAGACATCCCGACGAAGAGCCAACAGTTTCGCGACCGGTTTGTCGCTAAGAGTTATCTGACACTGCTGGACGGATCCAAAGGATTTTCGCCGCTTCGCGAATCGTTGCGGATCCCTCTGCTCATTTTGACGGGAATGGTGTTCCTGCTGACGTTGATGGCGATAGCGAACGTTGGAAGCCTGCTGCTGGTTCGTGCTGCGGGCCGCGTTCGAGAGATGTCGGTTCGCTACTCCCTGGGAGCGACCCGCGTTAGAGTTCTTGGGCAGTTACTCGTCGAAGGACTGGTCCTCGGCCTGACGGGAGGCGTGTGCGGTCTGGTCGTCTCGCCCTTGCTGACGAAGGCGTTGATTTACTTGATCGATCCGGCGTCAAACGGCGTAGGGACGACCTCTCTCACAACGACACCGAATCCGCGCCTGCTGGCATTTTGCTTCGCGTTGTCGGTGATTGCCAGCCTGCTATTCAGTCTTGCCCCAATGCTGCAATTTTACCGGCCGCGCATCACGCCCGCCCTGAGGCAACAAACGGGTACAGGGGAACTGTCGGACTCGAGGTTTCGGCGCCTCACAGTGAGCGCGCAGATCGCGCTTAGCCTGCTGTTGCTGGTCGGAGCGGGACTCTTTAGTCGAACTCTGCGAAATCTCAAATCTGTGGACGTCGGTTTCGTGACTGAACATCTCGTCACGTTTCAGCTTGATCCTCATCTTGCGGGATATCAGTCCAATGCTATTGGTTCGCTGTACAAGCGGTTGCAGGAAAGGCTTACAGCTCAGCCCGAGTTGCAGTCGGTAGGCATGACCGACGATCCGCTACTGGCGAATTCGGACAGCACGTTCTCCATCGAAGTTCCTGGGTATCAGGCGCAGGAAGGCGAGCGCATGAGCTTCGAGTGGGAACACGTAACGCCGGAGTATTTTTCGACTTTACGTATTCCGGTCGTTGCGGGCCGCGCGTTTACGGATTCGGACGTTCCCACTTCGTTGAAGGTTGCGGTGGTGAATGAGAACTTCGTGCACAAGTTCTTCGCCAACGATCTGGATGCGATTGGCAGAACATTCTCAGTGGGCAAGAAAAATCAGCCGCTGCAGATCGTCGGAGTGGCGGGAAACGCCAAGCACAGAAGCCTGCACGAGACCAATGCGCCGATCTTTTATTCTCCGATTTTTCAGGATGTAGAGCCCGGATCTGTGGCGGTTTATGTTCGAAGCCGTACCGCGGACGAAAACGCGGCTCGCGCAATCCGCGCTGCAGTCGGAGGACTTGATTCCAAACTGGTGGTCGATTCGCTGCAATCGATGAATGCAGAGATCGACACCACGCTTTCCTCGGAACGAATTCTCGCTTTCCTCGCCGCAAGCTTTGGCATCGTCGCTGTATTTATCAGCGGAATCGGAATCTACGGCGTGCTGGCATACACCATCGCGCAGCGTACTCGCGAAATTGGAGTTCGCATGGCGCTGGGCGCCTCCCGAGGGGCGGTCGTGCGCATGGTATTGCGTGAAGTGCTGACGATGACCGGGTGGAGCATTGGGGTCGCGACACCACTTGCAATCGCGCTGGGAAGTTTCGTGAAGAGCCAGCTATTTGGAGTTTCTTATCGCGACCCCGTGACGTTGGCAATCGTTATCGTGGCGATCGCTTTCGTCGCATTGCTTTCCGCGTGCATTCCCGCAGGCCGAGCGGTGCGAGTACAACCCATAACCGCACTTCGCTACGAGTGAAGGAACTGACAATGACAGGTCTAGTGCAGGATCTTCGATATGCAATTCGCCAGTTGCGCCAGAGTCCGGCATTTGCCGCCACTGCCATCCTGATCCTGTCACTCGGGATCTGCGCGAGCGCCGCGATCTTTGCATTCGTCGATGCGGCATTGATCAAGCCTCTGCCCTACGCGGATCCGTCGCGGCTTGTCTTCGTGACCGAGAGTATCGCGATGATTCCGCGGGCCAACATCTCGTACCCGGACTATCTCGACTGGAAGAAATCGAACCAGGTTTTCCGCACGATGGATGTGTACAACGGCACCGGATACTTGCTGAGCAAAGAAGGCGGCGCAGAACCGGTCCCTGCCGTCAAGGTAAGCGACGGCTTTTTTCGGACGCTGGGCATCACTCCCATGCTGGGCCGCGATTTCCACGATGGGGAAGACTTGCCGGCGGCCCCATTCACCGTGATTCTTGGCTACTCGACGTGGCAGAAGCGATATGGCGGCCGCCCCGACGTGGTCGGGCAAAGTGTGACACTCAGCGGCGTACCGCACACGATCATTGGTGTGTTGCCACAGAGCTTTCAATTCGCACCGCGCGGAAATGCGGAATTCTGGACGACGCTTCACGCGACGGATTCGTGCAGCGTGCGGCGCAGTTGCCATTATCTCGACGGTATCGGCCGGCTCAAGGACGGCGTTTCTGTCGAAATGGCCAGAGCGAACATGAAATCGATCGCAAGCCAGTTGGAGCTGCAATATCCCACGGACAATCGAGGTCAAGGGGCATTCGTCGCACCTTTGTCGGAAGTGATCGTG
Source organism: uncultured Acidobacteriota bacterium (assembly GCA_963801895.1). Taxonomy (GTDB): domain Bacteria; phylum Acidobacteriota; class Terriglobia; order Terriglobales; family Acidobacteriaceae; genus Sulfotelmatobacter. Next base: position 2,083,889 of record CAWDGM010000001.1, read on the forward strand.
TCGGACATTCGTCCCGTGCTGTTGGCCCTGTTGGGCGGTGCAGGCCTGCTGCTGGTGATCGCCTGTGTGAATGTGACGAGCCTGTTACTGGTGCGCTCGGAAAGCAGAAAACGCGAAATCGCGGTACGCGGCGCTCTGGGCGCGTCACGTTTGAGACTGGTCCGGCAATTTACCGCCGATGGACTGGTGCTGGTGACGGCCGGCGTTCTGATTGGATTGATCGGAGCTCAGGCTGCGATCCGAATTCTCACCAGCCTACTCTCCAAGGACATGCTGTCGTACATGCCGTACCTAGATGGACTTGGTTTGAGCAGTCACACGCTTGCCTTCGCCGCGCTGCTTGCGCTTACAGCACTGATCGTCTTCTCGATCACTCCCATCGCTCGCTTGCCTTTGCGGGAAATACGCTCTGGCCTTGCAGAAGGGGGACGGGGATACGCGGGAACGCTATGGCGCCGGTTCGGCTCGAATCTCGTCGTAGTGGAGCTTGCCGTTGCGGTTGTGCTGCTCGTTTCTGCGGGGCTGTTGGGGAAAAGCCTTTATAACTTGCTGCATGTCGAAGTCGGATTTCAGACCGACCATTTAGCCACGATGCGCGTGGCGCTTTCCGACACTACCTATGCGAAGGAAACGCAGCAGATCGACGCCGAACACAAGATCCTGAGCCGCATCGCAAGCTTACCCGGAGTTGAGTCCGTGGGCGTATCTAGCGTACTGCCCGTCAGCTTCAACGGCAATACGACGTGGATTCGTATCGTCGGAAAGCCCTACAGCGGGGAACATAACGAGGTCAACCAGAGAGACGTGAGCCCGGCGTTCTTCGCGACTTTGAAAGCGAGACTCTTGCAGGGTCGATATTTCACAGAGGCGGAGGATGGATCGAAACCGCGGGTTGTCATCATCAATCAGAAGCTGGCGCGGCAGTATTTTCCCGGAGAAGACCCGATCGGAAAGAAGATCGGCGACACCGAGCTTTCTGCGAAGTCGATTAGCGAAATTGTCGGGGTAGTGGAAGACATCAAGGACGGCTCGCTCGATTCGCAAATTTGGCCGGCGGTGTACTACCCGTTTGAACAGAGCCCCGACACTTATTTTTCGGTTGTGATTCGAACCTCACAAGCCGAACAGACTATTCTTCCGACCGCAGTCGCGGCAATTCATGAGGTCGATCCAGGAATCGGCACCATGGATATCGCGACTATGAGCGACAGAATTAACGACTCGCCTTCGGCTTATCTACATCGATCGTCGGCCTGGCTTGTGGGAGGATTCGCGGTATTGGCTCTGCTCCTCGGCGTCATCGGACTGTATGGAGTTATTTCGTACTCGGTTAGTTGCAGAACGCGTGAGATTGGAGTGCGGATGGCGCTCGGCGCGCAGAGAGGATCGGTCTATCAACTCATCCTGCGGGAAGCCGCGTGGCTGGCGGGATTCGGCATCGCGATCGGGCTTCTGGGAGCGGTCGGCGCGGCTGCAATGATCCGTGGTTTGCTGTTCGGTGTCCGATCATGGGACGTATCCACACTTTGTGCGGTAACCGTGGTGCTTGCGGCGGCGGCGCTGATGGCCAGTTATCTTCCTGCAAGAAGAGCCGCCAGCGTAGAGCCGACGGAGGCTTTGCGCTACGAGTGAGGACAACGAGAACTTCTGCGGGAACGCGTAGATGAATTTTTTTCTAACGTTTCGCAAAGCGGGATCATTGCGGGGAAGGAACCTATGACAGGATTGTTTCAAGATGTCCGCTTCGGACTTCGTCAATTGCGCAAGAGCCTGGGATTTACATCGGTAGCTACCTTTACGCTTGCGCTCGGGATCGGCGCCAATACGGCGATCTTCAGTCTTGTCAGCGGTATCCTGCTGCGGCCTCTGCCGTATCCGCAATCCTCGGAACTGGTGAGCGTGACAGGCACCTATCCCAAGGGCGCGTTCGCGGCGATGCACGAGCAGGTTCACACCATGGAGGTGGCTGCTTACGCGGAAGGTCACGAATTCAATCTCACACATGTTGGAGATCCGGTTCGGCTGACGGGAACTGCGGTCTCCGCCGAACTGCTCTCGATTCTCGGAGTGCGCGCCGAGCTTGGCAGAACCTTCGCTTCTGGAGAAGACGCGCCTGGCGCCGATAACTACGTCATTTTGAGTCACGATTTGTGGGAGCAACGTTTTCACGGCGATCCTACGTTGATTGGCAGAACGATCGAGTTGGAAGGCACAGGCAGACAAATTCTGGGTGTCATGCCCGCCGACTTCCGTTTTCCATCTGCGAAGACGCAGTTGTGGGTGCCGCTGCACAACGACCCGACGAATCCAGCAACGACTTGGGCCGGAGACTTCATGCCAGTCATTGGCAGACTCCGTCCCGGTTCAACGATGGCACAGGCTGGAGCAGAAATGCGATTGTTCCAGTCCCATGTGTTTGCGTTGTTTCCCTGGACCATGCCTGCAAGTTGGAACGCGGACGTCAGCGTCGTCGAGCTGCGCGACGGGATGGTCGCCGACGTGAAGACAAGACTTCTTCTGCTTTTGGGCGCCGTGGCACTCGTCCTGATGATTGCTTGCGCGAACGTAGCAAACCTGACGCTATCGCGCGCTGCGACTCGCGAGAAAGAAATGGGAATTCGTTCGGCCCTGGGAGCGCCACCGGCACGGCTCGTTCGGCAATTGCTGACCGAGAGTGTGCTACTTGCGATGCTTGGCGCGGGGCTGGGCATAGCTTTGGCAGCAGCGGGACTGAGCGTTCTGAAAACTGCCCTGCCTTCGAATACTCCCCGTTTGCTGGACGTTCACCTTGATTGGCGCGTGCTCATATTCGCCGGCGGCCTGGCCATTCTGACTGGCCTGGCTTTCGGGCTGGCGCCGGCATTACAGTCTTCACGCTCTCATCTTTCCGAGTCGCTCAACTCCGTGGCACGCGGTGCCGTGATCTCGATCTCGCGACAATTGCGAGGTTCGCTGGCGATTGCGGAGGTTGCTCTCTCCGTTCTTCTGGTGATTGGTGCAGGATTGCTAATCAGAAGTTTCTGGGCGATCTCGCACGTCGACACCGGTTTCCGTCCAGAGAAAGTTCTGACTGCACGTGTCACCCCGGATGAATCCTTTTGCAGCGATAGTCAGCGCTGTCTTGCGTTTTATCGAAGCCTGATCGATCGGGTTCGAACAACACCGGGCGTAAGTAGCGCCTCGCTAGTGAATACGTTGCCCCTCGGCGGGCGTGTTACCAAACGTTCCTTCGATCTCGAGAATTTTTCGATTGCGTCTTCGACGGAGACTCAACCACTGTTCTGGCTGGATATTGTCACGTCCGACTATCTCCGCGTAATGGGAATTCCTCTGGTATCAGGGCGCTGGTTTACTGAATCGGACGAGGCTGGGGGACCTCCGGTCGTGGTGATACCAGCAACGACCGCGCGAAAATTCTGGCCCAAGGCATCGCCCGTCGGACGGCATGTCCGCTTTGTCGGCGAAAAACAATGGCGGACAGTAGTAGGGGTGGTTGCGGACGTGAAGGCCTACGATCTGCAAAACAGCGAACCGGGGTTCATGAAGGGCACGGCATACGTGCCATACACGCCGCTATCCACTGTGGAGGATGGCCGATTGCCATCGGAGATGACGGTTGTGGTGCGCATGAATGCGGACGATCCGAACGCAATCAATCTCCTTCGCAGCACTTTGACGGCTTTCAGTCCTGACGTGCCGGTGAGCGAGATACGCACGATGCAAACCGTCGTCACGGAGGCTGCTTCGACTCCAGCATCCACAACCATTTTGTTTGCGACATTCGCAGGAGTGGCGCTTGCGCTGGGCGTTGTAGGGATCTACGGAGTACTGTCTTTCCTCGTCTCGCGCAGAAGAAGAGAAATGGGTGTACGGATGGCTCTGGGCGCGCAGCGGACCGACGTTCTTCTACTAGTAATGAAAGAAGGCGGAAAATTTTCTCTGGTCGGAATTGTGCTGGGCCTGATCGGCGCATTTTTGCTTACAAAGCTGTTGGCAACTCAACTCTACGGCGTTAGCGCGCTCGATCCAATCACCTACGTCTCCGTTTCCTCGTTGGTTGGTCTTGTGACTTTGGCCGCTTGCTACATTCCGGCACGAAGGGCAATGCAGGTTGATCCTCTGGTTGCTCTGCGGAACGAGTAAATAAGGTGGACAAATTATGACTGGAATTTTCGGGGATGTTGTCTACGGACTGCGGCAACTCCGCATTCACCGCGGCTTCACCGCTGTGGCGGTGGTCACTTTGGCGTTGGGGATCGGCTCAAATACGGCAATCTTCAGCAACGTAAATGCGCTGATACTTCGGCCGTTCGGCTTCCCCGACCTGAATCGCGTTGTAGCCGTCTGGGAAACTGCGCCGAAGCAAGAGGCCACGAGTGTGAAGGCGGCTCCCGCAAATTTTCAGGACTGGAGCGAACATGCCCACGCCTTCCAGCAACTCGCTGCCGTTCATGGCTGGGACGCAAATCTGACATCCGAGGGCTTGGCTGAGAGGGTCGAAGGATACCGAGTCACGCCAGATTTTTTCAGTTTGATCGGCGTGGCGCCGAAATTGGGGAGGAACCTCGGCGCGGCTGATTTCCAGCAAGGCGCAGCGCCGGTTGTCATCGTCAGTCACGGATTCTGGAAAAAGCACTTTGCGAACGACACCTCGATCCTGGGGCAAAATCTACAGTTGAACGGCCAGAAATTCACCGTTGTCGGCGTGGCCGGTCAGGAGGCCACGTTTCCGGCCGGGGCGGAGGTTTGGACGCCGCTGGACCTCTCGTCTGAAATTGCGAACCGGGCAGACCACTACCTGGTGGTAATCGGAAGGCTCCGGCCGAACGCGTCGATAAAGAGTTCAGGCGCTGAACTTCAAGCAATCGCAAATCAGCTCGGCCGCGAATATCCATCGACCAACGAAGGGCACGGTGTTCGCGTTGTCAGTCTTGCCGAAGATGTCACAACCGGCACGCGGCAATTTGTGCTCGTCCTCATGGGCGCAGCAGTCTTTGTGCTGGTGCTGGCTTGCGTCAATGTTGCAAATCTTCAACTCGCTCGGGCGTCGAGCCGTCAGAGGGAGATCGCCGTCCGTGTCGGTCTGGGGGCGAGTCGATGGCAACTGATCCGGCAGTTGTTGATTGAGAGCACGCTTCTATCGCTGATCGGGGCGGCCGCTGGAGTCATACTTTCAAGTTGGGGAATGGGGCTGCTTCGCCGGGGGATACCTCCCATCATCCTCGAGCACGTACCGGGCTTAAAGCAGGTTCAAGTTGATTTTCGGGTGCTGGGATTCACGATTGCCCTGGCAATCCTCACCGGAATTTTGGCGGGACTGGTTCCCGCTGTGCGGTTCTCTCGATGCCAGGCTGGTGACGTACTAAAAGAAAATTCGCGTGGCGCAACCAGCACCGGCGGAACAGGAAGCATTCGCTTTTTACTTGTGACATCCGAGATTGCTTTGGCATTGGTGCTGCTGATCGGCGCGGGCCTGATGATTAAAGGATTCCGCCATCTTCTGAATGTGGAGATGGGATTCGACCGCTCGCATGTGATGACTCTTCGGCTGTCTCTGCCCGAAGCGAAATACCAAAGCAACGATCAAATTCTTGGTTATTACGACCGAGTGTTGAGAGAGCTCGCAGCGATGCCTGGGGTTCGTTCTGCAGCCTGCATAACGAGCCTGCCCTCAGGTTGGTCATGGAACTGGACGGAATACAGTGCCGAAGGCGCTCCTCCCGCTCCTAAAGGAGACACTCCCACCACGATTTCTCAGGTGGCGTCGGCCGATCTGTTTGCAACGCTGAGAATTCCTGTGTTGAAGGGACGCGGAATTTCGCAGCAGGACACCCGCAGTTCTGCGCCGGTTGCTGTTATCAGCGAGAGTATGGCCAACCACAACTGGCCAGGGCAGGATCCGATCGGGAAGCATATCAAGCTGGGCAACCGCGACGGGCACGAGCCTTTGCGGCAAGTCGTCGGCGTGGTTGGCGATATTCGGTCGAGCGCGTTCGAGGCGCAACCAGATCCGACGACATATGTTCCCTTCACACAGATGCCATCGACCTCGTCGGCGATCGTCGTGAGAACGGCTAGTGGTCCGCGGGATTATGCCGTCCCGATTGCTGAACGGCTCCGGCAAATCGAACGCGACACCCCCGGGTACGACGTAAGAACCCTCGAACAGGTGGTGTCTGACAACGCCAGCGGCGTGGAGTCGTCCGCCAAAATGATGTTCATATTCGGCGTAATCGCTCTCACCCTGGCGTCGGCCGGCATCTTCGCATTGATGGCCTATTCCGTGGCGCAGCGAACGCACGAGATCGGTGTGCGAATCGCACTCGGGGCTCAGCGATTTGACGTTCTTCGGCTGGTCGCTTCTTCAGCAGCGAAGATGGCGGTGATCGGCCTGACGATCGGACTGGTCTTGTCTGCGGTCCTAGCCAGGCTGTTATCCAGCGCACTGTATGGCGTCGTTCAGATGGACACGTCGATCTTTGTCATTTTGACGACCGTGTTGGCATTGGTAGCGGCATTGGCCGCGTATATCCCCGCCCGCTGGGCTACGAGAATCGATCCCATGACGGCACTGCGCTATGAATAGGAGGCTGTGAACGTGCTTACCAATATCATGCAAGACCTGCGTTATGCTCTGCGGCAACTGCGTAAGAATCCGGGTTTCGCCGCGATTGCGGTTGTAACGCTCGCGATCGGCATCGGCGCGAACACTGCGGTTTTCAGCGTGGTAGATGCGGTAATGCTCCGGCCGCTACCGTACCATCAACCACAGCAACTGGTTGAGGCGCAATCGATCAATTCGCGCAATCCGCAGCCGAGTGCCATATGCTATCCGGACTTTTTCGACTGGCGCGCTCAGAATCACACGCTCGAACATCTTGTCTCGTATCATGACAACCTGTTTACGCTGACTGGCCTTGACCGCCCGATACAGGTCGATGCGGAAATAGTTTCCTGGGACCTGCTGCCCGCGCTCGGGGTGAGTCCCGAGCTTGGCCGCGGCTTCACACCGGACGAGGAGAAGGCCGGAACTCGGGTCATCCTGATCAGCCATGCCCTGTGGACCTCGCAGTTTGCCAAGAGCGAAGCGATCTTAGGGCAAGCGGTGCGTCTCAGCGGCGAGTTGTACACGATCATCGGTGTGATGCCGCAAAACTTCCGCTTTCCCATTACCCGGCCATCGAATGCGGTGTGGACGACACTCGCCGTTGACGACGATCCGAATGATCCGAAGCCAAACACCAAGAATCGCGGTTCGCACTTTTTGAATGTATTTGGACGATTGAAGCCGGGCGCTAATGTCGGGGATGCGAACCAGGATCTAAAACAAATCGCGATTAACCTCTCCAAGCAATATCCCAATACGAATACGAAGCACGATTTGGCGCGGGTCATCAACGAGGTCGACGCGCTGCTTGGCAATACGCGGACAGCACTGATGGTTGTACTGGGCTCCGTAGGCCTCGTCCTCTTTATTGCTTGCGGAAATATCGCGAATCTTCTACTTGCTCGAATGCGGGAACGACAGCGTGAGATTGCCCTGCGATCGGCTCTGGGAGCAGGAAAGAGGAGACTTGTTCGTCAATTACTTGCTGAGAGCCTCGTCCTGGGCGCCGCCGGCGGTGTTGCGGGTTGCGGGCTGGCCTTCCTCGCCACGCCGGCAATGCTTTCATTGATCGGTGACAGTGTACCGCGTGCGGCGAATGCAGGTGTTGATCTGCGCATGCTCACATTCGCTGTCGGCTTGTCAGTGCTCTGCGGGATCATTTTTGGAATTGTTCCGGCGCTGGCCGGATCCCGAACCAACCTTGTCGCAACATTGAAAGAAGGTGGACGCAGCGAGGTGTTTGGGCACGATTGGCTACGATCGTCGCTGATCGTGGGTCAGGTGGCCTTGGGCTTGGTGCTGGCGGTTGCCGCTGGGCTTTTGATCACCAGCTTCAAGAGACTGCTGCAGGCGAATGATGGCTTCAATCCCGCGAACTTGACTACGCTCTACTTCGAAACACCAGATAGCCATTACAAAGACACGCGGTCTCAGTTCTATCGCGAGTATTTCAGCCAGCTGCGTGCGATGCCGGGCGTTCAGTCGGCTTCGGGCGTCATGATTCTGCCGATGACGAACGACGGCGCAGTGATCACCTTCGAGGACCCGGAGCATCCGACTTCGGAAGGGTCGCAACCGAGCGCAGATATCGCGCCGATCACGCCAGGATATTTCGAGACCATGCATATTCCAGTGCTGCAAGGTCGCGACTTCTCGGAGCGAGACCATTCCAAGGCGGCACAGGTGATGATTGTGAACCGGGCCTTTGCGGACAAATTTTTTCCGGGCGAGTCGGTGCTGGGAAAACGATTGAAGCCGGGGGCGAGCACAGGAAAGGACGGACCGCCGTGGCGCGAAGTCGTGGGAGTGGTCGGCAACATTCGTCTGTCGGCCACGCAGCGTGAAATCAGACCGGCAATGTATCTCCCTGCCGATCAGCTTGAGGCCTGGTGCTGCGTCTACTCGGTGATCCGCACGTCGCTTGATTCAAACAGCCTGGCGGCAAGCGTCCAGCGAATCGTGTCATCGATCGACAAAGATATCCCAGTCACCCAAGTTCGAACCATGAAGGAGTTGATGTTCGTTCAGCTGTCGGAATCGCGGTTTGCGATGATCCTGCTCAGCACTTTTGCTGGCATGGCGATCACGCTCACCATCGTCGGGTTGTACGGCATGATGACCTATTCGGTGTCGCGCCGAAAGCGCGAGATCGGAGTGCGGATGGCGCTGGGTGCGCAGCGCGGATCTGTCTTAAAGATGGTGCTGCAGGAGGCCTCGATCTTGCTGCTTGCTGGAATCGCAGTCGGCGTGGCCGCGGCGCTGGCCTCTTCGTCGATCCTGCGAAGCATGCTGTATGAAACGAGATCCCGCGATCCGTACGTGATGTCGACAGTGTGCGTGGCTGTGGCTATCGTCGGCCTGGCGGCGGCTTACATTCCGGCGCTACGGGCGGCTCGCGTGGATCCGATGGTGGCATTGCGCGATGAATAGATTCGAAGAATTGGAGATTTGAAGATGATCGAACTCAAGAATTTAGAACGCAGTTATAAAACTCCCGCAGGACAAACTTGGGTACTGCGCCGGGTCAATCTCGACATTCGCGAAGGTGAATTCATCACCGTCATGGGTCCTTCCGGAGCGGGGAAATCGTCCCTGCTAAACGTGCTCGCTTTGCTGGATGACAGCTGGGAAGGCGAGTACTGGTTCCGGGAGGAAGGAGTGCACCAGATGAAGCGCAAGCAGCGCGCCGAAGTGGCCAAACGAAATATCGGCATGGTCTTTCAGAGCTATCACTTGCTCGATGACCTGACGGTGCAGGAAAACATCGACTTGCCTCTCTCGTACAAGGACATCCCGCGCCGCGAACGGCAAAGTCTCGTCGCTGACACGCTGGATCGGTTCCAAATCGTGGCAAAAAAAGATCTGTATCCGAGTCAGCTTTCGGGTGGACAACAGCAACTTGTTGGAATTGCCCGGGCTGTCATTCACAAGCCGTCTTTATTGCTTGCCGATGAACCTACCGGCAACCTTCACTCCACGCAAGCCAAGGAGATTATGGAACTGTTTCGCGATCTGAATCAGCAAGGGACGACGATCGTCCAGGTGACGCACTCGGAGGTCAACGCAGGCTACGGAAACCGCACGATCCAGCTGCGAGACGGATGGATGGTCGCAGACACCTCGAACCCGGCGCTTACCCAGCCAGCGGAGGTCAGCGCATCGTGAGTCTGACGGTTGCAAGAACTCTTAAGATCGGCGCGATATCGGCAGGCATGTGGATGGCACTGGCAGGCTATCTTTTTTCTCAAACGCCTGATGCGGCTGCTTTGCCTCAGGCCCCTGCGCCAAAACCGGCACCTTTGAACTACGAAATGCCGAAGTCCCACAACCCGTTGAATGCCTACATGCCTGATACCGTGCCGGAACCAATGCTCAATAACTCCGCACGCATTGATCAACTGGTTCGGGATGGAAAGCTTTTCCTCTCGCTCAAGGATGCGATTGAACTGGCACTCGAGGACAACCTCGATCTGGCGATCGCTCGTTACAATCTTCCGATTGCGAAAACCGACATTCTTCGTACGCAGGCGGGAGGATTTTTCCGTGGGGTCAATACCGGCGTTGTCCAAGGTACTCCTGGCGGCGGCGTAGGCGGTTTCGGAACAGGAGCCCCAGGAGCCGGTGCTGGTGGGACGACCGGTGGAGCGGGCGGCGCCGGAGCCGGCGCATCGGGACTCGTTCAATCGACGCTTGGAGCGGGCACTGCGGTTTCATCCTACGATCCGTTCATCGGCCTCACCGGAGGCAATGAGCATCAGACGTCTCCTCTTGCGAACCAGCAGATTTATGGCGTTCCGTCGCTGCAACTGAACACGACTCAGGTCAACGCAGTTTTCAGTCAGGCGTTTCCGACAGGAACCAGTATCAATGCCACTTTCTCAAATGCGCGACAATCTACGAACAGTCCGTTCTTCAACCTATCGCCATCGCTGAACTCGACTTTCCGCTTCCAAATCCAACAAGAACTGCTGGCGGGATTTGGCTTTGGCCCAAACCTGCGTTACCTGAATATCGCCAAGAACAACAAGAAGATTTCCGACATCGCGTTCAAAGATCAGGTGATCGCGACCATTACGCAGATTGAAAACATCTACTGGGACCTGGTGAGCGCCTATGAACAGACCCAGGTAAACGAACAGTCATTCTCGTTCGCACAGCAAACTTTTGAGAACGCGAAGAAGCAGTTGCAGCTCGAGAGCGTTCCAGCCATGGATGTGATGCGCGCGGAAGCCGAGGTGTCGAAGCGTGATCAAGACCTGACCATCGCGCGAACCAGTCTTCAACTGCAAGAGACACTGATGAAGAACGCGATTACCAAGAGCCTGGATGATCCGGTGCTGGAGGCAATGCCTGTGGTGCCAACCGATAAGATGGATACGGCGACCATCCAGGCGACGCACCAGATACAAGATCTGATTGCGGAAGCGCAGCATAATCGTCCAGACCTTGCTGAGTCTGATATCGATCTCGTGAACCGCCAGATCAGCCGCCGGGCGGCACGTAATGCGCTACTTCCGTCACTGTCACTCGTCGCCTTCTATGGAGGTTCTGGCTTGGCCGGACCTTTGAATCCGATCTATAACCTTGGACAAAATGTCTCAAACGTTCCCACGGATTTTGTCGGCGCTCTTCAGAATACTTTTAACAATTCTTCACCTGATTACTACGTCGGGCTCAATCTGGCGATTCCAATCCGAAATCGGGTAGCAAAGGCCGATCAGTTCCGCTCAGAACTGGAATATCGGCAGGCCGAATTGCGCATGGAGCAATTGAAGAAGCAGGTCCGGATCGAAGTACGCAACGCGCAGTATGCTCTCGACCAGACCGGAGCCCGGGTCGAGGCAGCGCGAAAGGCACGCGATCTGGCGCAGAGAACTTTTGACATCACCAAGAAGGAGCAGGAACTGGGAGCCGGTTCCAGTTATCAAACGCTGTCCGCTCAACGCGACTTGGCACTGTCGGAATTAGATCTGGTCAACGCCCAGACGATCTTTCAGAAGGCCAAAGTCGAATTAGATCGCGCGACGGGGACGACGCTGGAACATAATGGCATACTGATTCAGGATGCGATCCGGGGCGCGGTCTCTCACTGATCCGTAACGATATGCCGACAACAGTCAAATCCGGGGATACAGAGCTACAGCCATTTCGCAGCGAAGCTAAGGGACAGGTTCGCATCCTCGCTGCCGACGATCAGTCTCACATTCTGGAGGCTCTCGACTTTCTGTTGCGGCCTCAGGGTTACCGTGTGGACAAAGTTTCAAGTCCGGCGGCCGTCCGCGACGCTCTTGCGACTAACTCGTACGATGCGGTCCTCATTGACCTGAACTATACTCGCGACACGACGTCTGGCCAGGAAGGCCTCGATCTGCTCTCGCAGATTGTTTCTTCCGATGCGACTGTTCCGGTCATCGTCATGACTGCATGGGCAAATGTGGAACTCGCCGTGGAAGCTATGCGGCGAGGGGCCCGCGACTTTGTTCAGAAGCCGTGGGAGAATGAACGCCTCGTTTCGATCTTGCGTACACAGGTAGAACTGCATCGCGCATTGCAACATGCGGCCAGGCTTGAAGCTGAAAACCGCCTGTTGCGGGCGGAAGGTAGGCCCGAGTTCCTCGCTACATCACCCGCCATGCAACCCGTGTTGGACACAATCGCCCGAGTTGGGCCGTCGGATGCCAATGTCTTGATTACGGGCGAGCACGGGACGGGCAAAGAAGTGGTCGCTCAGACGCTTCACGCATTGAGTGGCAGAGCCTCGAGACCGCTGGTAGCGGTGAACACAGGGGCGATCCCTGACGGAGTTTTTGAAAGCGAGCTGTTCGGGCACGTAAAGGGTGCGTTCACCGATGCACGTACCGATCGCATCGGGCGGTTCGAACTGGCTGACGGGGGTACCATTTTCCTCGACGAGATCGGCAACGTTCCTCTACGGCAGCAAGCTAAACTGCTGCGCGTGCTGGAATCCGGCGAGATTGAGCGTGTGGGATCGTCGCGCTCACGACGTGTGAATGTCCGTGTTCTATCGGCGACGAACAGCGATCTGCCGGCAGCATGTGCCGCAGGGCAGTTTCGCGAAGATCTTCTGTTTCGGTTGAACACCGTGGAGATTCACGTTCCGGCGCTGCGAGAACGCCGTGAAGATATCCCCGTGCTGGCGGCGCACTTCCTATCGCGGTATGCCTCGCGTTATCGACGGCCTGTGCAAAGATTCGATCCGGCCGCCATTCAGGCCTTGAAACAATTCTCGTGGCCGGGGAATGTGCGCGAACTGGAGCACACGATCGAGCGCGCTGTGTTAATGTGCCGAACGTCGGAAATTCAGCCGGCCGACTTATCTCTGACCTCGCAACGGAGTCAGACCCAAAATCTCGAGGAACTGAGTCTGGAAGCAGTTGAAGCTGTGCTGGTTCGAAAGGCTCTTCAACGATTCCAAGGGAATGTCAGTCAGGCTGCTGAAGCGTTGGGTTTGAGCCGGGGCGCGTTGTATCGCCGTATGGAGAAATATGGGGTCTAGCCTAACCGGCCCAAAGAATTCCCGACCCAAAAAGCGAGCCCGGCTTCTCTACGAAAATCGAATCAGCCTCTACTCATTTCTGGTTGCATTACCCGGACTCGCTGTCAGCGGCGTCCTCGTCTGGATGCAACCTTGGGCGCTTGAATCCCGCTTAGCCTTGCTGGGAGCGGAGTTGTTCGTCTGGTGGCTGCTTGCGCTCGCTCTGCAGGAACAGACGACTCGCCCGTTACAAACTCTGGCAAACGTAATCGGATCGCTGCGGGAAGAGGACTATTCTTTTCGCGCGCGAAACGCTGTCAGCGAAGATGCCCTGGGAGAGCTGTCGCTGGAAGTGAACGCCCTGGCGGACATGCTTTCGGATCAGAAGGTACGGGCGATCGAAGCGACGGCGCTGTTGCAGCGAGTGGTCGACGAGATCGACGCGCCCTTGTTCGCTTTTGATCCTAATTCTGTCTTGCGCCTCGTAAATCCCGCGGGTGAACATCTGATGCGCCAGATGAGATTCCGCATGGTTGGCCGCACCGCTGCTGAACTCAATCTGGAGCCGTTCCTGACTTCGGACAACGAAAGCGTAGTCGAACTCAATCTTACCGATTCCCAGGCTCGGTGGCTTCTGAGGCGAAGCTCATTTCGACAGAACGGTGTTCCGCATACGCTCGTTGTTTTGTCGGATGTCAGCCGGGCGTTGCGCGAAGAGGAGCGGCGTGCCTGGCAGAGGCTGATCCGCGTGCTCGGTCACGAACTCAGCAATTCCCTGGCGCCAATCAAGTCGATCGCCGGAAGTTTAGGATCGAGAGTCTCGTCGATACCGATGGAAGCTGAGGTCAAAAGTGACCTGCAGCGAGGCCTGGAAATTATCGAAGCCCGCTCAGCGTCGCTTCACCGGTTCCTGGAGGCGTACCGGAGATTGGCGCAGATGCCGGCCCCTGTCTTAAGAGAGGTCAGGCTAGCTCCGCTCATTGATCGAGCGGCGGGTCTTGAGACACGGATCAAGGTCTGCGTGCAGCCCGGCCCAGACATCGTGTTTCAGGCGGACCCTGATCAGTTAGAACAAATGCTCATCAATTTGCTTCGGAATGCTACAGACGCGGTGCTCGAATCGACCACCACATCGAGCGAAGTGCAGTCCGATGCTCCGCAACCGGAGCGGAAAGAAGTGGAAGTGCAGTGGAATGCGGATCCTGAAGAAGTGGTGCTGACGATCAACGACAATGGCCCAGGTCTTCTCAATCCGGCGAACGTGTTCACACCGTTTTATACGACTAAGCCCAATGGGAGCGGAGTAGGGCTGGTTCTGTCTCGCCAAATTGCGGAGGCCCACGGCGGGCGAATTGAAATCGGCAATCGAATCGGAGTTCGTGGCTGTGCCGTTCGAGTCGTTCTGCCTAGAGCACGGAGTACGAGCGCCCCTGTTCCACGCAATCTCTAGCAGGCCGCAGAGAACTGATTGGGCACCATCTGAGACCCTCAGCGCTAACCCTCGAGTGTCACTAGTCGAGGTGACGTTGGTCTGACTTACACTTTGATCGCGCCGGCATTGGCCGATTGCTTTTCAAGAGTCGCAGCGCAGTCATGTTATGATGCCGCGTTTCTATGGCTCTTCCTAAGGTGGAGATCCCGCGCCGTCCCTCGATGGCAGTTTTCGCGATTCTCGCGATCGTGATGGTGATCGGCTCTTACTTATTCGTCGCCCTTCTGGCAGTCGGCAGCGTCTGGCTTCCTTACATGATTGTCTCGCGTGCCCAGTCGGGACACGGCTGGGATGTACTGATATTGCTCTTTGGCATCCTCATCGCGGCCACCATGCTCTGGTCTCTCATCCCACGTCGAGAGGCATTCACCGCCCCAGGAGTGCTCCTCGAACGATCCCGCCATCCGCGTCTTTTCGCCGAAATCGAAAGTATAGCCGCCGCACTCAGTGAACCCCTTCCTCGCGATGTGTATCTCATAGGCGACGCCAACGCCTTCGTCGCCGACCGTGGCGGGTTCATGGGATTTGGCACTCGGCGCATTATGGGTTTGGGTCTGCCGCTGTTTTCAACGATGACTGTCTCCCAGTTCCGCGCCGTGCTCGCCCACGAATTTGCTCATTATTTTGGCGGCGATACAAGCCTCGGTCCTTGGGTTTACCGAACGAAGGCTTCCATTGTCCGTATCTTCGAAAATATCGGGTCGGTCGGACAACTTGCCCGCATCGCCGTTCTGGCCGCAATGTACATGACTGTGACTACGTTGTTGAAGTGGTACTTTATCTCGTTTCTTCGCGTCAGCAACTTCATTTCGAGGAAGCAAGAGTACCGCGCCGACGAACTTGCCTGTATTGTCGCCGGCCGCCAAAATCTCATCGATGGACTGCAGGCACTCCAGAGCACCGCAGCTGTTTGGCCCACTTATTGGAATCAGGAGGTTCAGCCCGTTTTGAACATGGGCAGCCTTGTTGCCATTGGGGATGGCCTCACGCGTTTTATGGCCATGCCCGAGATCTCCGAGGGGCTAAGCAAGAGTCTCGAGAGAAGGCTGCGCGAAGAGAAGTCCGAACCTTATGATACCCACCCGCCCCTCCGTGACCGGATAGGAGCCGTGCAGAAATTGCCCGACAACTCCGCGCCACAGGATTCGCGGACCGCTAGTTGTTTGCTTGAGAACCTGCGAGAGGCTGAACTTAGTTTCGTCGAAAACCGCTCGGACGATATACGCCCAGGATCCCTGAAGTACGTTTCATGGGACGACGTGGCTATCCGAGTCACGATCCCGGGGTGGCAGCATTTCGTCTCGGAGTATGCAGAACCGCTGAGAGGAATTACTGCCGAATCCCTGCCTGATGAGGTCCCGAAGTTGCGCCAGATCGGATCTCGTATTCGTGACCCCAAAGGCATGCTCCTCTCACCGGAGCAGCGGACAACTCGCGCCGCGGGCCTTTTCGCCGCCGCTTTGGCGCTAGCGATGATCCGAAGTGGTTGGGAATTACAAGTGGGGCCCGGATTATTTCGCATGTCGCGGGGCGATCGCGAATTCAATCCGTTTCTCGCTGTTAATCAATTGATAGACAAAAAACTCTCGCGAGAAGCTTGGTCTGTTCAATGTCACGATCTGGGGTTCTCCCAACTTGTTCTCGTGCCTTCGAGTCCAAACGAACAAGGCCCAGAGGAGTCTTCACAAACAACAATTAGCTAACGCCTGCAGCGATTACCCAGAGGCGGGAGCTAATTCTGATCTCTGTCGATGTGGGAGTTTCGCGATCGTGGAGAAAGGCGAAACACGAAATTCGTACCCACGCGAATTCCGTTCTGGGCTCCCACGGCCCCGGTCGAGTCCAAAAAATGGGCCCGCAGATAATCGACGTTGAAGCGAACAGCATAGGATGGGGACAGGGTGCGTTCTACTCCGGCTCCAATTGCCCAGGAAAAGCGTGACTGCCATCCCCTGTAGAACACGTCGTTTACCGGTACGGATCCGTCCACCAAGGTCATGCCTACCAGTGGTCGAATGAGGAAACGCATATTATGTTTCTGAGCCGCAACAAATACCGGACCTGCGAAGGCGCTAAAAACTGAGCTACTATGTCCGGACTCGGGATCTCTTCCGGCCCGAACATAACTGGAATCTAAAGTCGCGCCCCAGCTCGGATTCACGTTGATCGTTCCGCTGGCCTCAATGCCATTTAAACGAACTGCCGGCTTCCCTGAAAAACCCAAGTTCAGAAAGGAATAACCGACAGCGATATCGCTGGGAGTGCTTTCAGCGGCGATTGAAGGACCATATTGCGCGAACAAAGGAGTAGACAGAACGATCGCGAGAGTGAACAGCTTTATCAAGAGTCGCAAGGTTCTCCTTGACTCCTTCACCCTACTTTGCGATCGGGCTGCTTCGTTTTTGATACGCAATTTCATTTAGTGAACACTCAGAACAGCGGTTCCGCTCATGTCCTTCATGGTCGCGGTCACAATGCTGCTTCCGGCGCGAGCGCTTCTTGCGATGCCCGATGACGTTATACTCGCGACCTCTGGCGAGGACAATGTCCAGGTGACCCGAGGCGTGACATCTGCGGTCGTGCCATCGCTAAATTTCGCTATGGCCTTGAACTTTGTGGAACCGCCCAGTGCGAGAGCGGCAGACGCAGGAGTAACGACAAGCGAGATGGCCTTTGCGCCTGTGACCGTCAGTTTCGCGGATCCCGCCTGCCCATCGAGCACAGCCACGATGGTGGAAGTTCCGGAGGACAGGCCGTTGGCAGTTCCCACGGATACAGTTGCGACCGTGGGCGCGGAAGACGTCCATATCGCGAAGTCTGTCACGTCTTGAGTCTTGCCATCTGCAAATGTTGCAAGCGCAGTGAAGTCGACTCCGGTTTGCGCGGGTATGCTGGTGCTGGCCGGCGAGACCTTAATTGACGTCAGATCCGGGTTGACCAGGATGGTGCTGGTTCCCGTGGCTCCGCCGAACTGTGCGGAGATCACCGCGTTCCCTGCGGAAACTGCGCCCACGCTGCCCGCATTGTCGACCTGGGCGACCCCCGTGTCGGACGAACTCCAAGTGGCGTTGTTCGTGACGGCTTGCGTCGTGCCGTCGCTTAAGGTCGCGATGGCAACACAATCCACGAAAGTATTGGGCGCCATTTCGGCGGTGGGTGGATTTATGGCGATGGAGGTGACGGTCGCCGAGCTCACGATGAGCGGTGCCGAGCCGGAGACCGCGTTGAAGGTAGCAGAAATGTTAGCTGTGCCCGGACTGACCGCGGTAGTAGTGGAGTTGCCTCCATTGGTCGCGATCGCTGTGTTGTCAGAGCTCCATGTCACATCGTCCGTGATGTTCTGCACGCTGCCATCGCTGAACCGGCCGGCCGCGCTGAAATCGAGCGTGGTTCCGACTGCAATCGTCTGCGATGCGGGGGTTACATTGATCGACACGATCGTCGCATTCGTGATGGTGAATGTGGTCGAGCCAATGATGGACCCGAGGGTCGCAGTAATGGTCGTAGTTCCCGGAGACTGACCTCTCGACAGGCCCGTGTCGATGATCTGCGCTACCGCAGTATTGGATGAGGCCCAGGTCACGTCACGGGTCACGTTTTGAACGGACCCATCCGAGTAATTGCCGAGGGCATGAAACTGCGTTGTCGTTCCGACTGCTATGCGTCCGTTTGCCGGAAAGATCGAGATTGAAAGTAAGGTCGGAGCCTGGACGCTTACCGACGTGCTCCCGCTGATCGAGTTGGAGGTCGCTGAGATGGAAAGCGAACCAAGGGCGAGAGCCGCTGCCAACCCGCCGCCGTCGATCGACGCAATGTTGCGGTTCGAAGAACTCCAGGCGACTGTCGCGGTAATGTCCTTCGTGGTCTGATCGGAAAATGTTCCAGTGGCTGTGAACTGATTCAGAGTGCCGAGAATGATCGCCGGATTGGCAGGAGTGATGGCGATCGAGACCAGAACGGCGTCGGTAACTGTGAACGTGCCAGCGCCAGAGACTCCCGACAAAGTGGCGTCAACGGTGATCGATCCTGTCGAATGGGTGCTGGCGAAACCTGAGCCCGAAATTGTGGCTACGCTGGTGTTGGAGGAAGACCAGGCGACCGTGGCAGTAATGTCCTGTGTCGATCCATCACGGTAGTGGCCGATAGCGGTAAATTGTTGGGTTTCTCCTAACGGAACAGACGGTCCGGCGGGTGTGATCTCGATCGATTTCAGATTTCCACCGATACCTGGCGCGAAACTGCCGGAGCCGCAACCGCTCAGCAAGCCAAGGCACAACAAAGCAGCGCAGACTGCATGCGCCTTCATGAAGTCTTTCCATCGATTGGATTCGGAAAATCTGGGCATTTCGTGTGAAGGGTCCGCATTCATAAGCGCAGCCAATGGCTTCGGAGGAAACCTGTCAAATCAGAGATCCGTTCGATCCCATTGATTGGCGGCAGGTGTCTTCATTGTAGGCAGGCTGCTGGCGCCAAACAATCGCACGAACGTGTAGGTTACTTCGGATTTTGGAGGAATTCTGTAGCCTTCACTCCCATCTGATTGGATCCAAAGACTGGAAGTCTTTTGTTTTGTCGGTTATGACGACGGCGACGAGGCGGTTTTTCAGCGCCAACAGCCAGAGCTGAACTTGCGGCTGAAGCCGCGACCTGTAAAACCATGTCGCGGGCTTTTGGGCAGCCGGTAAGGACACCACACGCTATCGATGGACAGTTTGAAGCTATGAGTTGGCGCGCATATCGCTGGACGTACCACCTGCGGCCGGGACGTAGCATTTCTGCGTGTAATCCATCACCATGCGTTCCGCGTTGAAACGCCATCCGAGAGTGCGGATGGTACGCTTCATGCGTTTGATCCAACCTCGAGGCAGGCCGTCTCGATCGCGCTGGTAATACAGAGAGATGACCTCGTCGCGCAACGTACGCATCAGGTCCTCGCCGTCGCGCGCGTCATGCACATTCATATTTGAGTGGGTGCGGCCGGTGCCGATTGCAAAGCCATTCACCCCGTCAAAAGCCTCAGCCCACCACCCGTCCAGGATTGAAAGGTTTAATCCTCCATTGAGAACGACTTTTTGGCCGCTGGTGCCTGACGCTTCAAGTGGCCTGCGGGGATTGTTCAACCAGACGTCTACACCTTGCACAAAGTGGCGACCAACATTGATGTCGTAGTCTTCGACAAAAACGAACTTGTCGCGGAACTTGGGATCACGCATCAACTCGGCAATCTGTTGCAAGACACGCTTGCCCGGCTCGTCCAGCGGGTGCGCCTTTCCGGCAAACACAAATTGCACCGGGCGATTAGGATCATTCACCATCGAGGCCATGCGCTCGATGTCCGTCAATATAAGGTTGGCGCGTTTATAGGTCGCAAATCGCCGCGCGAACCCGATGGTAAGAGCGTCCGGACTCAGCACGCGTTCCAGGCGCTGTAACACTTCGGCCGACTCACCTCGGCGCTCAGCTTGTTCAACAGCTCTACGTCGAACGAATTCGATCAACTGGGATTTGAGGTTGAGGTGGGTTTCCCAGAGTTCGCCATCGTCAACATTCTCGATCCCCAACCAGGTCTTGGCTTCGGAGCCTCGCTGCTGCCAGTCCGTGCCAAGGTGGCGATCGTAAAGACGAAACATCTGAGGAGCGAGCCACGTTGGGACGTGAACGCCGTTCGTGATATGACCGATCGGTACCTCATCCTCGGGCTTTCCGCGAAACAGCCCAGTCCACATGGCGCGGGAGACTTCGCCATGCAGCGCAGAAACCGCGTTCGCTCGCCGTGAAAGGCGAAGGGCGAGCACCGTCATACAGAAGAGTTCTTCGGAATTGTGGGTATTTTCCCGACCGAGCCCCATCAAGCTTTCATGGGAAAGGCCGAGGGCCTCGCGCAGGGGACCGAGATGCTCTTCCACCAATTTCGCATCGAACCGGTCGTGTCCTGCCGGAACGGGGGTGTGAGTCGTGAATACGACTTCGCGAGATACACGCGGAACCGCCGCGTCGAAGCCGATGCCCTCTTCATCCATCCGGAGGCGGATCGCCTCAAGCACGGCAAAGGCACTGTGACCTTCGTTGAGGTGAAGAACTCCGGGCGAAATCCCGAGAGCTTTCAATGCTCGCAGGCCACCGACGCCAAGCAGGAGTTCCTGCCGAATGCGGATGCGCAAATCCCCGCCATACAAGCGGGAGGTCAGTTCGCGATCCTCGGGAGCATTTCCCGGGACATCAGAATCCAGCAAAAACAGAGTTCGACGTCCGACCTTGACTCGCCAAACCTTCGCCTGAAGAAGTCCGCTTCGAGTTTCTATTTCGACCACGACCGGCCTGCCGTCTGTGCCGATCGCAGCTTCCATGGGAAGCTGGTTGACGTCGGTCTTAAGGTACTCTTCGCGTTGCCACCCGTTGATATCAAGACGTTGCCGGAAATATCCTTGACCGTAGAAAAGGCCGATGCCAACCAGGGGGATGTCCAGATCGGACGCGCTTTTTATGTGATCTCCGGAAAGAACCCCCAGGCCGCCGGAATAGACGGGCAGCGACTCGTGCAATCCGAATTCAGCAGAAAAATATGCGACGGGATGCGGTCGCAGTACTCCGGCGTGCCTCGCGCCCCAGGTGCGATCGGCTTCCAGGTATTCCAGCATCCGGCGGTATGCGTAATTGACTCGGCTATGCAGCATGAGTTCGGCTGCACGCGTCTCCAATTTGGACAAAGGAATTTCCGACAGGAGCGCTACAGGATTGTGATTCAGTTCGCTCCAGCGCGTGGGATCAAGGTCGAGAAAGAGGCTGGCCGAGTTATGATCCCAACTCCACCACAAGTTTCTGGCGAGGGCCCAAAGGCGCTCTTGCAGAGGCGCGATAAAACGGTCGAGGGTACGAGCCTCGCTTACGACCGGCGCAACCTGCGAGGCGGCCTCGGTTAGCATCTGGATTTCGTCCGCGCTGAAAACGCGTGCTTCGATGGTCTGGACGACAAGCACTCCTTGGAGAATGCCGCGATCGATGATGGGAACTCCCAGAAATGACTGGTAGGCGTCTTCCCCGGCATCGCGGAAATACTTGAAGCGGGGATGATTCTTCACCTGGCTGACGGCAACTGGATGCACCATTTCCGCGACAAGACCAGTGAGCCCTTCGTTCACCGCCATTCGCAGCCGGCCGACACACTCACGTCGCAGACCGACGGTAGCGGCGAGCACCAGATTGGCGCGATCGGGCTCCAGCAGGTATGCTGAACACACGTCTGTACGGAATCTTTTGGCAATGAGCGCTACAAGGTTCATCAGCGTTTCCGCTGATTGGCTGCCATCTGGAGCCAAATTTGCGATCTCTTCCAGTGACAGGACGCTCTTGAACTCGTTCGCCGGCACGGCTTGATCCACTCCTGCTATCTCATATCCGTCCAATTGCTTCGCCAACCTCCGTTTCAGGTCTTTGTGTTCTGCTCTTGATATTGTTGCAATCAGGAGAGGTTCCCCCATTGTACGGGCTAGAACTAGTAATGCGAACGGGGCATTGATCGAAAAATGAAATCGATAGTCACTTGATATTTGATGAGCCCTAGACTGGGCCTAGCCGCGGCGTTTTCCTGCAGAGCAAATAACCCGGCATTTCTAATGTTTGCCAGTGCTGCCCGGCAGGAGTAGAGTACAAAAATCCGTTGTTCGAAGTTCAGAAAGCATGCTGCGCTGCCTCGTGGAAATCCACGGATTCAGGCTCTGTTTTCGATTCATCCGACACCTTGATGGGACAAAACGCATCCACTTTTGACGAAGTGCACTCCATCAAATGCGAGATGGCGGCGGAAGTGCTTCGCACGTCCGGACTTCTCCGGCTGAAGGTTACGGGATGGAGCATGCTACCCACTGTGCGTCCTGGGGACACCCTCATCGTTGAACGGGCAGGACGATCGGCTTTGGTCCAAGGCGACATCGTGCTGGTGAGCCGTAACCGCCGGCTGTTTGCGCACCGCTTAGTGTCAAAGGACGTCGAAACCGCTGGATTTCTGACGCGTGGAGATGCCATGACTGCCGCGGATCCGCCAGTGGGTGACAACCAAGTGCTGGGACGAATATCCTTTGTCTTGCGCAATGGCAGATGCATCGAACCGAGCCGGACGTTGAGCCTGCAGGACCGTATGGTCGCGAATCTGGCCCGACGATCAGAGATAGCGGCGCGTATCATTGTGGGAATACATAATCTGCGCCAGACTACGCCGAACCAAACTACTTAGAAACCGAATTTCCCTTGGGACCATTGAGTTCACAGCTCGAATTGCTAAGTGTCGTGATCGAAATCGGCGATATGCCGGTTCGAATCAATACTTCGGATGTTAATTTCCTCGCGTTGCTTCGAGATCGGTATACGGGCTACGTGCGCGAGACGGGGAATGCAGAGATAGAGTTCGATGTCGAATTGATGCCTCAACCGTTTCAAGAACGTGATGCTGACGTCAGGGTTCGTCAGGAGAATGGTCGGTGGACTTTGGAGCGCGGCGATTTCTTTGCGGAATGGTATCCGAAACAACGCCGCGGTTCGATTCGCCAGACGCCTAACCCCTACTCGATCGACTCCGTTCTTCGAATCGTTCACACGTTGCTCCTCGCACGGCAGGGAGGTTTCTTACTGCATTCTGCGAGCGCCATTCGCAACGGCAGGGCTTTTCTTTTCGCGGGAGTATCGGAGGCGGGCAAGACCACCATCTCGAGGCTCGCTCCTCCCGATGCGACCCTGCTGACCGATGAGATTTCGTATGTTCGCCGCTGTGACAATGGCTATACGGCGTTCGGAACTCCGTTTACCGGTGAACTGGCCAGGCTTGGCGAGAATGTGTCGGCGCCGGTTTCAGCCCTTTACTTGTTGGCAAAAGGCCCACGAAACCAGATCGATCCGGTCACGCCAGGTGAAGCGACCCGAGGACTTCTCGCCAATCTTCTATTCTTTGCGGAGGACGAGGAACTCGTGCAAGCTACGTTCAACTCCGCTTTTGAGTTTGTCAGCCGCGTGCCGGTGTTCCGGCTAACATTTGTTCCGGACGCGCGAGTATGGGAGCTAATCGGATGAGTAATCTGTATCTGGCACGCAATCCGCGGGTGGCGGCACGCAGTCTCGAGGGTGAAATGATGATCATGTCCGGCAAAGACAGCACATTGTTCACGCTCAATGAAACGGCGACAATCCTTTGGCAGTCCGCTGACGGCAGAACTCCCCTGGAAAGGATCGTCGAAGAACGCATCTGCACCAAGTTTGAAGTCGAGGCCACGACCGCGCTCCGTGATGCTGAACATCTTGCCCGGGAGTTGGCTAACCATCAGATTCTGCAGATTTCCGAACAACCGATCGCGAGTTCAGTGCCTGTGGCGGGAGAGCCCCGATGAGCGGTCTTCTTGAGGAGATGACATCCAAGGCCTTGCGCCTGAATATCCCTCTGAACGTTCAACTCGATCTCACCTATCGCTGCAACGAGCGTTGTGTTCACTGCTATCTCGACCATCACGATCATGGCGAGATGACTACCGACGAAATCAAGCATCTGCTGGACGAGATGGCAGACGCCGGAGTTTTCATCCTTACACTCAGCGGCGGCGAAATTTTCCTGCGCAAAGACTTTTTCACGATTCTGGAATATGCGCGGCGGTTGATGTTCTGCGTAAAGCTTAAGACCAACGCGATTCTGATCAGGGAGCGCGAAGCAGCGCGGTTGCTGGATCTCGGAGTTGAGTCGATACAGATCAGCATTTATTCGCACCGTCCGGAGGTGCATGATGCGATCACTCTCATCCCCGGATCTCTCAAACGGTCAGTGGAGGCAATCCGGTTCCTAAAGGCTCAAGGACTGAAGGTCATCATCGCGAATGTGCTGATGGCGCAGAACATGCAGGACTACCCTCACGTACGGGCATTGGCTGCGGATCTGGACGTCGAATGCACATTGGATCCAACCGTCACGCCGATGATGGACGGTGACCGCTCGACCGTAGGTCTCGGGGTCGGCCACAGCGAATTGCGGCAAGTCTTCCGCGATACCTCGCTTGTAGGCGATGTCGAAGAATTCTGCGCGATTCCCGCAGGGCCGGATGGAGATGCGCTCGATGCTCTCCCTTGCAGCGCTGGACATACCGCCTGCTACGTGTCCCCCTACGGCGATGTCTTCCCCTGTGTGCAATTTCCGCTTCCCACTGGAAATGTTCGGAAGGAGCGGTTTGTCGATATCTGGCGGCATTCGGGGCAAATGAACGAAGTTCGCTCGATACGGCTGCGCGATCTGACCACTTGCTCTTCTTGTACGCACGGCTCAACGTGTACGCGCTGCCCCGGCTTGGCGTACATGGAGGGAAACATGCGCGGTCCGTCTTCGCAGGACTGCGAGAAGTCGTTTGCCAGAACTGGAGTGCCCTCCGCGAACATGCTCGCCAAGAAGCAGTCCGCCGGCAAATTGGTGCAGATTCGAGCGACGCCATCGAGTGCGGCAACCAGCGCGATTGCGTAGTACGTTCTTCTTTCCCTGTCCCGGTCAAAATGGATCCCTTCACTTCCAAGCTTGCGGCAGAGTGGACTCTGCTGCGAGCATCGTGCGCCAGAGATTTATCTGCCGAGGACTTGGAACGCGTACGGGTGGTTTTGCGATCATCGATCCAGTGGCCTACGCTTATTGAATTGGCGGATCGGCACGGATTGCAGCCGCTTCTATTCAACCTCCTGTCACACGTCGAGGAGTCCGTGCCGACTGCCGAAATGAACAATCTGAGGCAGTATTACCGATCCAACGTACATAAGGCGCTTTTTCTTTCGAGTGAATTGATCCGTGTGGCCGACGCTCTCAGTTCGGTTGGCGTGCAAGTGCTCCCTTACAAGGGTGTGGCTCTCGCAGAAGCTGTGTATGGCGATATTGCGTTGCGCCAGGCAGGAGATATCGATGTTTTGATGCGAAGGGATGATCTGCCGCAGGCGAAGCCGATCCTCAAAGACCTGGGCTACGAATCGAAGGCGTGTCTATCGGTGGCGCAGGAAGTTGCATATCTGCGATCGGGCTACGAGTTTTCTTTCGATAGCGCACTCGGCAGAAATCTTCTTGAAGTTCAATGGGCAATTCAGCCGCGATTCTACGCGGTCGACTATGCAATGGACTCGATCTTCGAGCGAGCGACAACGATAGAAGTTGCCGGCCACTCGATGAAGACACCCTCGCCGGAAGATCTGTTCATCATTCTTTCGTTGCACGCGGCCAAGCATGTTTGGGGACGTCTCATCTGGCTTTGCGACATCAGCAGGGTCGCTGCGCTTCCCTCTCTAGACTGGGACTGGATTGGATCGCAGGCGGTTTCCCTGGGCATCGTTCGGATCTTGGGGGTCACTCTGCGAATGACAGAAAAGCTCTTTAACATCACCGTTCCGGAAAAGTCAGAAGGCGTCTTGCCTAATGACGAAGCATCGGTGCAATTGGCAGATGAACTTCTTGCGCAAATCGCCGACGGCAGAGTCTACGACGTCGAGTCACTCGACTATTTTCGACTCATGGTCCGATTGCGCGAAAGGCCGATAGATCGCATGCGATTCGTCTCACGCCTTGCGCTTACGCCGGGGCCAAGCGAGTGGGCGGCAGTCCGAATTCCCGAGGCACTGTTTCCGTTATACCGAGTCGTTCGCGTTTTTCGGTTAGCTGGAAGACTGGTTCGCGCGTAGCCAACCCACAATTACCAGCCACTCTTTGATCATTCAACCGATGACGGAGACGTAACGGCCGTCTGTTCTCGTTTCTTCGAGACCCAGTTTTGAAAATAGAAGCCAAGCATCAGGGCGCATCCGAAAAGCGGTAGCAATAGCCCGGTTTTGAGTGATCCGGAGCGGTTCGACCAGACTCCGACCATCCATGGCAAAAGTCCGCCACCGATATTTGACAGTACAAACATCACAGAACCCAAACCGGATGATGCCGATCCAAATTCTCTCGACAAAAGAGCAATCGTGATGGGATAGACGGAAGACAATCCGAGTCCTGCCACGCTGGCGCTTATGAGAACTGTGCCTGTGCTGTGTGAGGCCAACATTCCAGCCACCCCCAGACACGCGAGCAATAGCCCACCTCGAACGAGCCTGACTTCGTCCAAACTTTTCAGAAGGAAGGGCGCGACCAGTCGTCCGATCATGAGTGCCGCATAGAAAAATGACGGCGTAATGAGCGCCTCTGCTGGCGTCAATGCGTTCAACGTCTTCGCGTACGACGCTGCCCATCCGCCAAAAGCGTTTTCTGTGCCGACGTAGAGGAAGAAAAGCATCGCCAGCCCGAACAAGGCGGAAAGTTTCGACCGCATACTCGGTAGATCGATCCACTTTTTCCCGCTGGTGAAAGCGGCATTCCGCGAATGCGTGGACATGAACGTCATACCGATTGCCACAACGATTGACAAAACCGCAGAGGACCGCAGAAAAAAAGGAATCGCTTGCGCTCGCACTGCGGCTGCAACGAGGAAAGGGCATGAAACGGCGCCGGCACTCCAGGAAAAATTGAGCCAGTTCAGGGCAGCGCTGCGATGGTCCACATTCACTTCGGCAACGAGCAGGTTGGCCGCGGGCACGGCGATCCCGAGCCCTGTTCCATAGACGGCAATGCAGGCGATCCCCAACATTCGCGGGCCGGTGAGGAGCAGCGCGAGGCCGACTGCGATCAAGACCAATCCGCATTTGATCGCAAACTGAAATCCTTTCCAGGACACGATTGCTCCGGAGAGGGCAACGGCACAGGTGGAGGCGATGTATTGAGCGGTAAAGAGCGCGCCGGCCTGCGAATAGTTTAGCGACCAACGGGCTGACAGCGACGGCAACATAGGACCGAGCAGCACCGTTGCGATCCCGATCGGGATGAAGGCAACGCAGGAGATGATGGTGAGCGCTCTGGCCGAAACGGTCGATCCGTCTGTCTGGGACATCGTTAAACCTGAGCGATTTTAGGCGTCGGTTAACCGGAATGCTAGGAGAGGCATGGTGCCAGCGCGGTCGACTCGCGCACCACCAGTTCCGGCTCAATCGCAATCTCGGACGGATACTCTTTCTTTCCCTCAATACGCTCAAGCAGGCTCTGGGCGGCGACTTCGCCCATCCGGCTGAGTGGCTGGCGGACGGTGGTCAGGCTCGGATTGTGAAAGGCAGCGCCGGGGATGTCGTCGAATCCCATGACCGATACGTCTTGAGGGACCCGCAGACCTTCTTCCTGCAAGGCCCGGATGGCGCCGATGGCTGAAATGTCGTTATAAGCAAACAGCGCCGTAAACTTTCTCTTCGTGGCCAAAAGTTGCTTAGTAAATGGATAGCCCAACATGGGCGTGGGATCGTCGGTGCTGATCTGCATGGTCAATTCGGGGTCGATTTCCAGGCCGAGCTGAGAGGCCACTCGGCAGATCGCATCCCACCGGTCCTTGGAATCGGAACTGACCGGATTTCCTCTCATGAAGGCAATCCGCTCGTGCCGCAGACTCTTAAGGTGGTTGAGCGCCAGGTTGGCTGCCTTTTCGTGGTCGAGCACGATATTGGTGACTCCCTTAAGTTTCTTATGTCCAGCGATGGCGACGGTCGGCAGTAGGGGCGCTTCCTGCACCGTCGTATCAACGGTGATAATTCCTTCGACGCCTCGCTCTGACAGCAACTGAGAATATCGCGTCAACAGCACAGGGTCATGGCGGTGCACCACGGTGAGGAAGAAGTAGTTCCGGCTGCGGAGGTATTGTTCGATACCGCTGATGATGGGTGAACTGTAAGAATCGCCGATTTCCTCGGCGATCACGCCGATCGTGTAGGTTCGCTTGTTTCGAAGAGTCCGTGCAAAGAAGTTCGGCCGGTAGTTGAGCTCCTTGGCGGCCGCGTGGATTCGATTCTTGGTTTCCTGCGGGATGGAACGCGCAGACGGCGAGTCGTTGAGAACGGCGGACACAGTTCCCGGAGTAAGCCCCAGATATTGCGCGACGGCCTTTAGCGTGACCACTTCAGGCTTCTGGCCAAGCTTCTTTACTTGTGCCATGGATTTTTAAATCGTTTTAGTTGAGGACCGCCCCGACTGATTCACTGAGATTCTACCAAACCAGGGTTGCCAGCTGACCACCTGTCATTATCACCCGTCCGAGAACGGCAGCCCATTCATCAAGCAGCCGCGCGGCGCTCGCTGTTCGGTTTGGAACCACTCAGTGCGAAGAACAGGATGTACAAATAGCAGATCACAGGCAGAAAGAAGGCATGGTGAATACCAATCTGATCCGCGATCCAACCTTGAGCAACTGGGATGATTGCTCCTCCCACGATAGCCATGATCATGATTCCAGATCCATCGCCGGTAAGCGGACCAAGTTCGGCGACGCCCAGGGTGAAGATACTCGGGAACATGATCGAATTGAAGAAACCGACAAGAATGATGCTATACATCGCGACGTGACCGGTCGTCAGCATCGAGACAGCCACAAGCGCTCCGGCACAAATAGCGCAAAGGCCGAGCAGGTTTCCAGTTTTTACTTTCTGAAGCAGGGCTGATCCGATGAACCGTCCAACCATCGCTCCGCCCCAGTAGAAGGCCACGAAACTGGCGGCGACTTTTTCAGTAAGTCCACCGATTTCCGGTTGTCCAAAATAGTTTACGAGGAAGCTGCCAATTGAGACCTCGGCGCCGACGTAGACGAATATTCCGATGGCCCCGAAGATCAGATTCTTGTGCTTCCAAATCGAGTCGGTCACTTTTTCGCCGACTTTGTGTTGTGCGTGTTCAATTTTGGGCAGTTTAAAGCTTCCGATCGCGATCGCCAGCAAGACGAGCGCGATTCCAAGCCCGATATAGGGCGTTTTTACCGTTGCGGCTTCGTGCAGCCGAAATTGCTGCAAGGCGTCCGGCGCCAGCGCTCGAATGTCGTCGATGTTTCGGGCGACCGTCAGTATAAACAAGCCGCCGAAGAATGGTGCAAGGAAGGTTCCCAGTGAATTGAATGCCTGGGTGAGATTGAGCCGGCTGGAAGCTGTTTCCGGCTTACCTAGGACCGTGACGTAAGGATTTGCCGCAACCTGCAAACACGTGATCCCGGCAGCGAGCACGATCAACGCTCCAAGAAACAGCGGATACGAGGGAACGCTGGCAGCTGGCACAAACAAAAAGGCGCCCAGACCCATCGTCAGCAAGCCCACCACCATAGACCGCTGATAGCCAATCCAGTCGATGATCCTCGCCGATGGTAGCGAGAAGATGAAATAGGCCCCGAAGAACGCAAACTGAATCAGCATTACCCTCGTGTAGTTGAGGTCGAAAATCGATTTCAAATGAGGCACGAGGATGTCATTCAGGCAAGTCAGGAATCCCCACATGAAAAACAACGTTGTTACCGTGGCCAGGGGAGCGCCGTAGCTTTGTCCGGTGTTCGATGTCGTTACAGAGGTAGAAGTGCTGGGGGCAATGGCCATATGTGGTGTTCACCCTTGAGGGAACAGGAATGCAGTAACGCGCCATGATACATCGGCGTTACAGGCTTTGCTTACTTTTCTTGGGGGATCAATTCCGATTCGGGGCCTACAAAATCGATTCTCTAGATGGGGATGAGTGGCTTGAGGAGTAGGGTTCGGGGTGAAATATTCATCAAGACCGTAATGAAACTGTAGCGTTAAGCAGACTGTAGAGTTTTGTGGCGGACACGCGTCGCTTCGCTCCGCGGGGCGGACGAATGCGTCCGCCCCTACACGTGTCCTCCCATGCATGAATTACCTGATTGACTAGAGGAGTTGCGCGTACTATTTGTAAGTCTTGGCTGTGCCATCTAAAGCTCAGTCTGAAAACATCCGCTCATCTTCTGTCACTCCGTCGGGTCGCCGTCGCTCTCGGAAGTGGCGATGGCTGGCCGGAATCGCCCTCGCTTTTGTTGTACTTCTCGCTGTTGCTGTCCGCATTGTAATTGCCCGCGCTGAGCCCATTCTTCGCACGCGCGTAATCGAAACCCTCTCCGCTCGTTTTCGAAGCCGCGTCGAATTATCCGAGATTCACGTCTGGATCGCCGATGGCCTTCATGTCGACGGCAAGGGACTACAGATATACGGATTGACCGACCCGAATCCGTGGCAAGCCGGAGTGCAGCCTCTCTTCGAGATCGGGGAGTTCCGCTTTCAGGCAACAGTGCGCAGCTTGTTTCGTGAACCGATGCACGTCGACACTGTGTATCTGAGCGGATTGATCATGAATATCCCTCCCAAGAACCAGCGGAAGCAGATGACAAATCTTCGGCGATCGGGAGGAAAAACCAGCATTATTGTCGACCGTTTTTCCTGCTCGGATGCGAAGCTGATGATCAATACGGACAAACCGGGCAAAGCGCCCCTGGAATTCGATATCGGCGACCTTCGAATGAGAGATGTTGGGCCGGGTCAGCCGATGCGATTTGAGGCCAAACTGGTGAACCCGAAGCCAGTCGGCGACATCCAGTCGTTTGGGACGTTTGGACCACTGGATGAAACGAATCCGCGCGACTCGGCGGTGCAAGGGGACTATTCGTTCACCCACGCCGATCTAAACACGATCAAAGGCATTGGCGGAATCCTGTCATCCACTGGCCATTACTCGGGGACCCTGGGACGCATTGAGGCCGCTGGTACAACCGATACTCCAGATTTTCAGCTGGATGTGAGCGGTCATAAGGTGCCCCTGCACACCGAATTCCACGCTATTGTCGACGGAACGGACGGCGACACGTATCTCGAGCCAGTAAACGCCCGAGTCTTGAATTCAACATTCTCGGCGAGGGGAAAAGTCGTGCGGACGGACAATCCGAAGGGACACGATATAGAACTGGATGTCCTTCTGGGGAAAGCGCGCATTGAGGATTTGCTGACTATGGGAGTGAAAACCGATCCACCGGTAATGTCCGGAGTAATAAGGATGAAAACAAAATTGTCCATTCCACCCGGCCCTGCGGACATTAGCGATCGGATCGGCTTGGTAGGGAATTTCGGTATTCCCGCCGCTCATTTTTCAAACGATAAACTACAGACCCGCATCAATGGGATTAGCCTGCGAAGCCAGGGGCAGCCAAAGTTGGCGAAGGACGCGGCGGACATTAACGTCACTTCAGATATCCACGGCAATTTCGTCTTGAAGCAGGGGATCCTTGCTTTCTCCTTGCTGCACTTCTCCGTTCCTGGCACCCACGCCGACTTGGACGGCCAATACACTCTTGACGGCAAGACTTTCGACTTCCATGGGACTCTCAAGCTTGATGCGAAGCTTTCGCAGATGATGACCGGCTGGAAGTCTATTTTGCTGAAACCGGTGGACCCATTCTTCGCCAAAGACGGCGTTGGGACTAAGGTTCCATTTAAAATCACCGGCACGCAATCTGAGCCCCACTTCGGCCTGGATTTTAATCGGAAGGGCCCAGAGCCTTCCTCAGACTCAGGCCACAGAACCACCCGCTAGCTCAGCAAAGTCAGGGTGGCGGTAAATCCATTACAGCATCGCGGGTATTGTTTGCGCCTCCGCAGAAAAATACTTTTCAAATGAACTCCAGTGAATGCCGCTCACTTCGCTGGCTACCCAGCAGAGGAGGAGAGTAAATGCCACAAGATTCATTACGACAGCTCTATATCGACGAACTTAAAGATCTATACAGCGCCGAGACTCAACTAGTGAAGGCCCTTCCAAAAATGGCCAAAGCATCAACTAACGCGGAGTTGAGGCAAGGTTTTGAAGAGCACCTACGCCAGACGTCCGAGCACGTATCGCGACTCGAACAGATTTTCGAGACGTTGGACGAGAAGCCCACGGGCAAGAAGTGTGTGGGTATGGAAGGCCTAGTGAAAGAGGGCGCTGAGACGATGGCGGAGAAATACGACGATCCGGTGATGGATGCCGCGATCATCGGTGCTGCGCAGCGCGTAGAGCACTACGAGATCGCTGGATACGGAACGGTTCGGGCACTCGCCGAACTTCTTGGTGAAGATGACCATGTGCAACTGATTGAACAGACGTTACAGGAAGAAAAGGAAACCGACGAAAAGCTGACTCAGCTAGCCGAACAGATCAATGCTGAAGCGAACGAGGGTTCGAGCGATGAGGAAGAAGCTTCCGAAGTCCCCGAAACCCGCTCGCGTTCGGGAAAGAACTCCAAGCGCGCCGCATAAACAGTCCCGTAGACCTGCAGGGAGGGCAGCCAATGCCCTCCCTTTTTCTTCCCATACAAAAAGCCAAATACCCTGATCACCTGATAGCGGCACGGATTTTTGCCGGCTAGCCTGCAAAATTGCCGGCGTTGGGAACCGTTCAACCAAGTGTCTCTCCCGGGAAAGGCACCTGAACTTATGAATCAGCTTGCCCCGAATTCTTCTTCGACCAAGAACCGCACTGTCAGTGAAGGCGCCGAATGGCACACGCTGTACCACGCCGCACTCTTCGAAACCGACCGGACCAAGGTGCCACAACGAATTGCTGAAGCGGAAAACGCAATCCTCGAGCGAAGCAGAGTGCTCCTTATGGTCGATGCTGACCATATCGAAGAGGAACAGATCCTGGATGACGCCCTGTATGCACTCCGCGCGTTGAGAAATCGCACCTTTCCCGAGCCCAATGAAGCCTAATGGTCTCGGGGTCCCAGCGGAGCGAGGACAGGACTTTCCCGTATTTCCCTTAGGCGTTTTCTTTCCGCAATAAGAGTTACTCTCATTCCCCGTTGCAGACTGCCCTGTATTGTCGCCAGTCTTCACTCACTCTAGAGTGCTGCTATCAACTTTAACGAAGTAGAGGTTAATCACTCTCTATGATCAGCAAGGCTTCGCAACCATCTCTTCCTGCAAGTGGAAACCTAAAGCGTGCGTTTGAAAACGCAGTACGGGATATTTACGAAGTAGGTTTGACTGGCCAAGCATCTCGCTACCGGCGCCCGATTGTTCAGCGAGCCGGCCGCGCCGTCCCGGAATCCTCTCTCAGCGCAGAGAAGCGGGCATTGTCCGATGCGGCCACCGCTTTGGCGCGATTGTGGAAGGTCGCGCCGAATTCCGCGCGGTAGGTAAAAACTTCGGCGATCTGGTCTAGCGGCGCACGGCGACGAGTGCCGAAACGTATCAGGCGAAGTCTCCAGAACAGAGAAAAGCTCCGAAATTCCCTTCGTCCTGAAGAGGAATCCTCGGAGCTTTCATTTGATCGTAAGCTGTTAAACGGCTTTTCTGAGGCTCCCGGCGCTTTCCGATCCGCGCTTCACGGCCGATTCACCCGAGCAGGTGTTGCAAGCAGCCACAACTTCTTTCCGTCTTTCACGCAAGCGACTCTGGAACGTATCCCAACGGCCGCCAATTCCAACGGCGCTGTTGCTGATCACGACCGAGTCGGTACCGGCGGGGACGGCGCGTTCTGTGACAGCGGAGGCTGCTCGAGAATCCGACGCAGCGGAGCTTCGATTCCCAGCCATAGACACCGGTCCAGATCGCGAGGCACCAGGGACGCCATGAGCGCTCGCGGCGGCACGTTCAGACTCGATGTTTCCTGTGGTCTGCTGAGTCGTCGGAGTGATGTTCCGGTCAGTCTCCGCGCGATGCATGACAGGGTCCGAGACCCACTTGGAGCGAAAGCGTCCTTCGTAGTCGGACCACTTGTCGTCGGAGTCTAAATTCGACTCGTCATAGGGTGGAAAGCTTTCCACCTGGTCTTTTGTCAGCGTCGCCTCAAAATCATCCTTGTGCTTTGCTGAGGCACGCAGGCCATCCGCCGGCACGATAAACTTTTTCGTGCTTAGCCATCCACCGGTATCGACCACAACATAGCCGATGTCACCGGTAGAGTGATTGAAGATCACATCATCAATCTTTCCTAATTTCTCGTCATTCACGCCGTACAGATGCGAACCGCGAATATCTTCCCCGGTCTGAGTGACTGCAACATCTCTTAAGATGCCGTAGTGTGACATTTTTCCTCCTTGGCTGTGGTTTCGGACAGCGTCAGCTGCTTCAGTTAAGCGTTCTTGAACTATCTGAATCAGTATTGTTTGCCCGCAGGGGTGGAACAATCGGCGGTTCCCTGTAGGGTGATGCCGCCTGTGTTCAGATCTGGCCTGGATCTTCCGGATCGGGTTCGCGCACTGGAACATCCGGATTTTCGGGTGGATCAATGGGATCCTGGATTGGCGGCGGTGAAGGTTCGGATGGCAGGCGAAGAGAATATTCGAATCTCGATGCGGTTGGCATGACCTTCAGATGCCAAAAGCTGAAAGATCGGAAACGTGGGACTGGAACTTTGTTAGGTGTGAAAAGGCGAGCGCTGTCGTCAGCTCTGCGCTTCGGCTGAGGAAACCTTTATCGTATTTCCATGGAGAGCGCCCAAAACGCGCACGCGCTGCCCGGCCAATTTCTTGAGAGCCACTAAATCTCCATCAAGAACATACAAGGAATCGCCGCTTACCAGCGCAAAACTGGCACCGCCATGGACGCAGACGCGAACGCAGACCTCAGCATTCTGATCAACTTTTGTAGAGTGTTTCGGGCCACATCGGGAGCAGGTGACCATTCCCTCAAAAGCTTTTTCTGATGAATTCTGGCTTGTTGCGGCCGGGGTACGATTATTATC
Source organism: uncultured Acidobacteriota bacterium (assembly GCA_963801895.1). GTDB lineage: Bacteria > Acidobacteriota > Terriglobia > Terriglobales > Acidobacteriaceae > Sulfotelmatobacter. Next base: position 2,119,044 of record CAWDGM010000001.1, read on the forward strand.
GACGGCGCCAGCGACCGCAGTGAAGGTCGCCACCACTAATGCGAACCCGAATGCAACCGCAGTTCCGAGCAACAAAATCTCAAGCCAGAGCCGGTGAACTTTCATTTCAGTGACGCTCCTCCCTGCTTGCAGGAAAACATCTCAAGACTAAATCTGATGTAACAAAATGCATGCAACTGGCCTACCATTCGTCTGACCAAATCGACCTTCTCCACCCTGATGAAAGCCAAGGGCATAAATGGAGTCGAAGCTGAAAGCGATCACTGACCGGCCATGGAAGAGGGTAGGAAGTACCCGGCAACGGAAACGGATCACGGGACCTCTCAGGCCACCGCCGCTGATGCCCGCAAAAGGCTCAGGCTGGCAGCTTCGTTCGCGCCAGTGCTTCGCAGCAACTTGATGGCTCGATCGGCCTTAGCATTCTCTGCGCAGGACACGTAGATCAGTGCCCCAACGTCGGTTACCTGGTGACCCAGTCTTTTAGCATCCTCCAGAGAGAACCCCAAACCAATTAGCGTTCGCGACCCTCGAGACAGAGAAGGAATATTCTGCTCGCTTACCACCGCCTGCAGGAATGCCTGAGTGCGGACGAAGAAACAGATTGTCGGAATCACAACTGCACCCAGCGCCGAAAACCATTCCATCACGCGAGTGCTGATTGCAGTATCTTCTTGCCTACCTTGGAGAGTGCTGCCTTCGGCTAGCGCAGCGGCATGAGGATGAGCCGGCGACAGCACCATGCAGATATTCGAATTTCCGTACCCCGCCTGATTCAAGGCGTGAACGACATCCGGGAGCGCCACATGCCGGGGATAAACACCATACGCAGCTGCAACAGGAGCGTTCATGGATAACTCCGTAGAAAGGCGGATTAGGCTGTCGGAATATCTGAAGATACGATCTGCCGAGTTACCTGACACTCGGGTGAAACTTGTATCAAATTTCTGGGAGGTAACCTCCCATTCAGGACAGCAGTTCGATTTTTACAACGTGGATCGTGCTGCCACCTCGCTCGAGGCTGCCCACGACCTTCACGTTTTTGTCTTCATACTGATTGGCGTTTTCTGCGCCCTCAAGTTGATAGGCCGTACTCCCGGAAACTTTCAATACATACGTAGCGCCGTCTTTAACAATCTTGCCGACGAACGATTGAACAGCGGGCTCGGGGCTTTGGCTTGGGGCCTGTTGCCCTTGAGGATCTGCGGGTGCCTTGGAATCCTGGTCCGGCTGAGGAACCGCGGTGTCTGGCGGCGGGAGTGGCTGAGGTGCCGGCTGTGGCTTCTGAACGCGCGACCAAGCGATCAGCTCACGAGGAGCGATTGCATCCTCAGGGAAAGGTGAAGCGAGAGGCCCGTCTTGACCCACGGCGAAAAGCGCCCCTGCAAAGAGCACAAAAGCGATCACATTTGACGTTCGTGTCATAGAGACCTCCAATGCAAGTACGCCGAAAGAACTAGCCTTGCTTCAAGCGTAGGTTTAGTGATGCTCTGGTTCCATAGAGCGCTTGCTGTATCAAAGCCCTAGAGACGTCATAGCAGAACCCCACCAGCCGCATTCCTTTCAGAAATGAAGCTCTCGGCGCATCCTCACGGGTCTTGGGTTTTTCTGAAGCCGGGACATCGCCACGTCAATCAAAGTCAACCCAACGGCTACGGCCCCAAATACGATTGCCATTTGGGCCAAGTGCACGATGATGCTGAGCAAAAAGAACACTAGAAGAAACACGCTAAGCACACGCAGCATGAGTAAACACCTCCTAGCGAACGAGATGAGGAGAGAGATCCCACAACTGAGACAGTGCACGCGCAGCGTCTTTCACTGCGCGCTTTTGCCGGGACTGCGCGTCAACACGCAGCATGATCGGAATGGACCGCCGCTGCAACGGAGTGGGTCTTGTAACGCCGACCGTCTGGATCGTTGCCACGGCCTGTTCGAAGGTGAGTTTCTGAACAGCGACTGGTGCGTCGTGCGGTTTCGGTACGGTTGCCATTTTCTTCTGCCCCGGGCACCGATGTTAGACAGTCGCGAAAACCGGCGAAATACAATGAAATACCCGGGCGCGGAGAATACATTGCTGAGAAACCGTTTGCTTCTTCCATGCACTAGGGGAATTCCTGAGGTTTAAGGGGGTATATAAGAGCAGAAAAGCAGGGCTTTCGAGCGATCGCTCGATAACCCTGCTCAAAAATCAAGCGGTTCTAGCCTCGTGATCGGCGAGCAGTTTCGGATTCATTTTCTTCGCTGTCAGTCTCCGGCTCAGCCCGTTTCGGCGGCTTCGAAGCAGCGTTGTCAACGGCGTCCTTGGCTTTTCCCCATGCGTTTTGTACTTTCCCTTCGACCTGCTTGGCGGCGCCTTCTGCCTCTTTCTTCGGATCGTTCGTCCATTCGCCTGCTTGGCGTTCAATACGTCCCGCTACGTCTTTCACTTTGCCTTCGACGCGATCTTTATTCATGTTCGATTCTCCTTATGAGATTCGCCATAGTTCTTGCTGGCTGTTGCTGTGTGTCCGCAGCGCCGCAGACGTGAGCGAAACCACGGGCTGGATCGTTTTACGTATGCTGAGATGACGTCATGCGTCACCAAAGTTTGTTGCCTTTCTTACTTCCCTCACGAAACATCGCGACCAAGCGACGGTCCAAGGTTTGAGACCACTAGACGGGGTTGCGACCTTGAATGATCCTGACCAGGACCGCGATGATCGCTAAAACCAGCAAAATGTGAATAAACCCGCCAAGCGTGTACGAACTGACCAATCCAAGCAGCCACAAGACCAGCAATATGACCGCAATTGTCCAGAGCATGCGTTTCCATTCCCCCTTTTGGAGCTAATTGCCAGCGACCAACCTAAGCATCGGACGAAAGAAGGTCTATAAGGGGAAGTCCTTACTCACAAAGCCCAATCCATTTAGGCGCGGACAGCGCAGTGTTGATTGGGTGAGGTTAAGAAGGGCTAGAAAACCTGCACGATACCGTTTCGCACCGCGTACCGGGTGAGGTCTGCAACGGAATGCAAGCCAAGCTTCCGCATGAGATTCGTACGATGCGTCTCTGCGGTTTTCACGCTGAGGTTGAGAGTAACCGCGACTTCCTTACTGGTTTTTCCCTCTGCTAACAACTGGATGACTTCCCGTTCTCGAGCTGTAAGTACGTCACCCGAGCCATCATCCGCAATTTTTTCCGTATTGCCGCGCTCCAGGAAGCCGTCGAGAACCATCTGGCTCACTCTGTTCGTAAAGAAAGTTCTCTGCACCTGTAGTGCTTCGACGGCAGCAACCAGATCCCGGCCGGCATCGGATTTAAGCAGGAAGCCCCGGGCGCCAGCCCGGAGCACCTCCCGAACGACATTGTCGGAATCGTGCATCGTCAGAATCAATATAGGGACATCGGGCGACACCGTAAGAATCTGGCGTGCAGCTTCCAAGCCGTTCAAATTCGGCATGCCAATGTCGAGGAGAATTAGATCTGGCCTTTCGCTGGCTGCGAGTTCCACTGCTTCGCGACCATCCTTGGCTTCAGCGCATACTTCCCAATTCTCGTGACTCTCTAATAAGGCGCGAATTCCACGCCTGGCCACTTCGTGATCGTCAGCAATGAGAACTCGAAGCAACGTCAACCTCCTCGTACAACTTCAGGTTCAAGGCTCTTCGGCACACGACTTCTCGCCCATTCACATTTGCGAGACGATGCCGAAGCCGTTGCACAAATGCTGCCAAACGCGAAATTCTTTACTGCTCAGTTGCTTCAGTGCACGGTCCCTAAACCTGCGTGTAACTTTTTCCTGTTCTTCTACGACTGACAATCGCAAGTTCTACAGGATTTCATGTACACGACGGTTACCCGGAATTGTTGCCGAAATTGAACGAAGATGCATCTAAGCAGCGCGGGAGGTTGGAGAATGTTTCGCAATACGTCACTGGTCTTTCTGGGGCGGCGACTAGTCTTGCTTACGGTAGTTGCGCTCGGCCAGATCGTGATGGCACAAGAGCCAGCGGCGCCGCAGCAAAACTCCGAAAGTGCGCCTGTATACAACGACGATCCGATGTCGCTGCCACCGCGAACTGCTCCTCCACCGTCGTCTGCGGAGGAACCTGCACGACCCGATTCAATCACTCCACTTCCGAAAGACGGCGCTGCCGACGATCAGGGAAGATTCGTTTTCAAAAAGCAGGTGCAGGAAGTGGTTCTGCACGCTACGGTCGTCGATGAATCTGGCCAGCCGGTGACCTCGCTTGATCGCAGCGCTTTTACGGTTTACCAAAATGGACAGCAGCAGACGATCACCTCGTTCCGTCGCGAAGATGTGCCGGTAGCGATTGGCATCGTCGTAGACAACTCAGGCTCAATGCGCGATAAGCGCGCCAAGGTCAGTCAGGCAGTTGCGAATCTGCTGCAGGCGAGCAATCCGCAGGACGAGATCTTCGTAGTGAACTTCAGTCAAACCCCGTACTTGGATCAAGATTTCACCTCGAACGCGAGCCTTCTCCAGGCGGCCCTGCACCAGACATCTACTCGCGGAAGCACCGCCTTGTACGACGCCGTTGTAGCTTCCGAGGTTCATCTGCGGAACAATCCACGCCTCAACAAGAAGGTCCTCCTGGTGATCACAGACGGGCAGGACAATATGAGCCGAGAGACCTTGGACCAGGCGTTGCGCAAGCTGGAATCGAACAAGGGGCCCACGGTGTATGCAATCGGACTAACCGATTCCGGATTGACGCGTACTGGCCGGGATGCGCTTCAGAGACTCGCATCAGAGACGGGAGGCGTCGCATACTTCCCGAATACTCTCGAGGATGTGGACAGCATCACCAAAGCGGTCGCGCGCGACGTGCGGAGCCAATACACGCTCACGTATAGCCCAGGAAACGCGACGGGACAAGGCTATCAGCGAATCAAAGTAGAAGCGAAAACCGGATCTCGGAAGCGGCTCGATGTCCGAACGCGGGATGGATATTACCCGGGCGAGACGCTTCGCTAGAGGCGTCTCGAGAATTGGCACTTGTTTTTTTTTAGCGGCTGATCTACGCAGCCGTCGGTCCGGCGGGAGTTTTCGGCGGAGGCGGCAATTCAATCTGAATGAGATTGTTCTTGATGGCGTAGACAACAAGGTCGCGAATCGAATGGAAGCTCAACTTTCGCATGATATTGCTGCGATGAGTCTCCACCGTCTTCGTGCTGAGGTTCAGAAGCGAAGCGACCTCTTTGGAACTGTTGCCTTCTGCGAGCAGCTGAGTGATCTCTCGTTCTCTGGCGGTTAGAGTTGGGAGTTTCGGAGCTTCATTCCGCGATACAGTCTGTCCTTTTTCCAGGAACCCTGCCAGAACCAGATCGTTCACACGTGGAGTGAAGAACATCCGCTTGTTCTGCAAGGCCTCGACCGCAGAGACCAAGTCCCGAGCTGCATCGGACTTCAATACGAAGCCTCTCGCACCGGCGTCAAGCGCCTCGCGGATTACCTGATCCGAGTCCGTAATCGTCAAGACGATTACTTTGAAATGCGGATCGTGCTGCAGCAATTGGCGAGTCGTGTCGAGCCCATTCAGGTTGGGCATGCCGATGTCGACGATGACGACATCCGGATTCAGTTGCAGGGCCTTTTCCACCGCCTCGCGGCCATCCCCGGCTTCTCCGCAGACTTCCCAACCCTCATGTTTTTCCAAAAGCGCACGCAATCCGCGCCGCACGATTTCGTGATCATCAGCCAAAAGAATTCTGAGTTTCATATTCCGACCTCTCGAGAGCAAGATAGACTGCAGGGTTCAGCCAAATCTCAACTCAATTCGGGGACATTTCGCCCGTTCAAAGCTGTGAACACTCGATGTTGACTTACGGCTTCCACTGCCGACAATAAATCTCGAGCCGCATTGGATTTCACCACGTATCCGCGCGCCCCGGCCTCGAGCGCTTCCCGCATCATCTGCGGTGAATCATGCTGTGTGACAAACAATATCTCTAATGCCGGCGATTGTCGTCGCAAAAGGCGACAGGCCTCCAGACCGTTCATTCTGGGCATGGTTACATCCAGAACCATGACGTCGGGACTCAGATCCTTGGCCTTCTCGACCGCCTCGGCGCCGTCGGAGGCTTCTCCAATGACTTCCCAGCCAGAGTGCCCTTCCAAAAGCGTTTTCAGGCCCTGTCTGACGATAGGATGGTCATCGACCAACAGTATGCGAATTGTCATTCCGTTTCAGTTCCTTGAAGGGAGACCGACCAGACGATTCGCCACATTTTACCTCTGCACAGATGTGACTGCCTGACCAATTGTCCGCGAGATTCCACACAAGTCGATGAGCGTGGGCACTGGGATCCGCTCAAATGCACGCTTTGAGGCTATATTTGGCGACTTTTGGCTCCAATACAGAGAATCCTGTATTTAGCCAAATATTCAGTCGCTAACACAGTTTTACGCCGTCTGGCTTGCCGAAATCACTGGGAAATAAGTTTGATCGTGAAGGAGAACGTCCACGGCTTCGACCACGGACCCTATATCCTGCTTGGCACAGGCTCCTCGAACGCCCGCCTCACGCGCTGCGTCGGCCAACTGCCGTGACAGGTGCAAAGTGACCATCAGAATGGGGATTTTCGGGAACATCTCGGAAATCTGCCTGGCCACATCGACGCCATTCAGGTCAGGCATTTGGTAGTCGAGGACGATCAGATCGGGGGGCGATTCAAGGACCTGGTGTAAGGCTTCCGCGCCGGTTCGGGCCTCACCGCATACTTGCCATGACTCTTGTTGTTCGAGAATCGCGCGCAAATAGCGACGTACTGCCGGATTGTCGTCGACTAGGAGTATACGGGGCACGTGAAGCCTCGGCTCAACAGGTGTAGCTGCACCTTTCCTTTGGCAGAAACAATGGCTTACACGTACCATCAAATGCTTACGCGGGCACGGTTAGGCTGCTCTCGCTAGCTTCAACTCCCTGTTTTGCCAGCACTTCCCGTCCCACGCCTGACTGTAGTCCAAGGTTAGGGAGCCAGAAACAGCCGGACAATCCGGTGAAACCAGTAGAGCCGGCCTTGTTACGTGCGTCGGCGATACCAAGCTCTACCAGATACCTTTGTCGCTTCCAGTGAACTTTTGCTCCAGCGCCGCCGCAGTTGCTAGCCCCGGAAGCAGGCTCAGGCGCAGTCCATTGTGAATCTCCCCGTTTTGCAGCAGCTTGCGGAGCTCCTTCGCATAGAGTGCGATCGAATGGGGAACGATCGGAACGCGAAGAAAAGTCTTCCGGTAACGGACCTTATCGGCCCCGAATTTCGCTGCCTTGACTAGGTTCTCTGGCAGGTCAACGCCGCGGCCGCGATAGCCCGATACGTATTGGGAAACAATGGAAAGGTACGTCGCGACACCGTCCCATAAGCCAGCATCGGAGGACAGAGCCTCGAGGTAGTCAAAATCGACCAAATGCTGGTCTAGCAGCTTCGCATTGTCAGCAATATCACAGAGGCGAATGTAGAAGTGTCGGTACATCCGCTGAAGGGTGCTGATTACAATTCGATCTTCGGGAGCCGGAACACGGAATTCAAGATCCTGCATCTGGATGCGCTGTGACCGAGTTGAAAGCGATCGAGTGACCGCAGTCTGTTCGCCCGTCTGGCCCAGACGGCCGACGTGGACTTCTACCAGCTCCGGCAAGCCGGGAACCACGAAGTTCCATTTGTTCGCCAATCGATCTCCCCAGCTCCGGTCGGCAACGGCGGCATTGAACCGCTCCTTCATTGCTTGCATCAAGTGCGTTGGGGATGAGTCCGTATACAGGTCGAGGTCGCTGCCGAGATCCGGCCAATGATCCAGAGACTTGATCACCATGATGGGGCAGCCGCAATCCTCGAGCTCCGACGAAATCTCACTGAGAAAACTTAGCGCACGGCGAATGCGGTTTTCCTCTTCGTCGAGAGCGGCTGAAACCACCTGCGATTCTTCGCTAAGGCCACAAGCGCTGTATATCTGGCGCAACGGCGTGAAGCAACGGACCACCGTATGATTTGATGCCGCCAGATTTTTCAGTTCGGTCAAACTGGAATGGTCAAAGCCTGCCGCCAGTTCGATCGTGTGCGCAGGATATTGGGTATGCGAGTCTGGGACGCCGGACTGCCCGAGATCCTTCGAACCAGCTGGAAATAGCAGTTCGGATAGCAGTTGAAGGGGCTTCGACGAGTCGCGAATCGGCGCCACAGGCGCACTGCATTCGTTGGCTGGAGATTTCACAGTCATATCTGTCAGGGTGTTCCGGTTACGGGACTTCCGTTCTGGCTGCACTTGGCGTAGCTCAATCGTTCGATCGCAGTGCCCTCTTCGTAGTCATTCCAGGTTTCAATCATCAAGAACGGCAGAGGGTGGGCAGAGTCGAAGTGACGCGTATAGAGATGGAGCGTATCTTCAAACGTTTGCCCGCACCTGGTCTGCATGTGACGGTTCAAGCCCCACTTCGCGGAAGAGTCATCAAAGCCTGGCCACGCTCCTCCCACGGCGATCTTGTCGGCGTGCTTGCTCCGCATCTTGCGGTAGAAGTCGTCCAGATATTGTTCGCCCCAATTGCTGCCATCTGGACTCCATCCCTTCTGCCCTGGTTGTACCCACGGATAAATTCCGGCAAAGCTGTTCGCGTATTGCGCCGGAGGTTCATCCTTATAAAAGAAGAGAGGTGGAGCGTCCCAGCGGTTGCAGTGCTCCACCACGCGATTCCAGTCGACGTGCCCCTGCTTCGGAAAAATGAAAATCATGGGCCGACCGTTGTAGGTCAGATAGGCTCCGCGGTGGGGAGCTTCGGGTCCGATGTACACCCGATACGCCTCGTCTAGTGAGGCAATGGCGTCGTCGGTAGCCTGCGAATCCTCGTCCTCAGGCTCGTTATATAGAAGAGCTACCTGGAAGTGGCTGTCGTCCGCCGCCTCTTGGAGAATCGCGAAATTTCGGTTGGAAAAGGGATTTGTCTTGCCGTACCAATCCACCACAAACGCGGATACGCCCATGTGGCGAGCCTGCATGATCTGCCGACGCAGAACGCCCGGATCATAACTCGCGTATCCAACGTCCAAGTGCACGTGGTCGCCAAACCACGGCATGTAAACTGCGAGCAACTTTGGACCCGTACCCGGAGCCTGCAAATTCTGCTGGGGCACCTTGTGCATTCCTGGCGTAGTACAGCCACTACTTACCATGAAACATACAACTGCCAGGGCTAACAGCCTTTTCGACAAAAGGACGCTCCATTAAAGTCACCGCTTGATGAAAATTAGATGCTGGGTCGATTTGTGCGGTTGGCGACTCAGGGGCCTCAGAATTGTGGCATGGCCTGCAGTTGCCGGATCACCCATCGATCGGCGGCGGGAGTCATCAGGACCACGTAGTGCACCACCGCATGTTCCGTGTGGATCGACTTGTCGCCGTCAAATATCTGGGTATCGTATTCGGCCGTGTCATGCAACTCCATTAGATCGCCTTCCGGAGCATAGAAGACGGCTTCCAACTTGTGGGTCTGATTCGAGTATCGCGAGGTGAGGCCCTGGCGTCGTTGATCGGTGACAGCATTCTTCAGCCACTCGCTTGCATTTCCTTCGAACAGTCCGTTCAACATTGCCGTCGAGTTCGACTCCAGTGCTTGCGAGAGACTCACCCATGCGAATTTATAGTCGCGAACAACACTGCGCTCTGTCAGGCTCTCAACCGCGCGCGGAGCAGCCTTTGTGGCATTCAGCGTGACTTGTGGACTATCAGCCGCAAGGCACTCGAGTGACAGAAGCAGACTGACCGCAATCAGCCACATTGCATTGCGACCTAAGAATCCGATAGCCCGGTACGGTCTGCTCATCGACTGTCCCCAATGCGCAGCTCATTTCCCAACACGACCCCGGAAGCCGCAGAGACGACGATGGGTCCGCTCGTCGCGAATTGCGCTCGAGCGACGTCCTGCTTGATCGGAGCATCCACGGTGCTGATCTGAGATCCATTGCGCGCTGTGAACGTGACGACTGTTCCATCCGGCACCGCATTCCCTGCGCAGTCGCGAATGGGTTCGGTCTCTATCGAGACTCCCTTGGCCGTGCGCTGGCCTTTGATCCGCAGATTGCAGGGTTCGGAAGCAACTGATTGCACTACTCTTCGGACGGAGACACCATTCAATGAGGCTGTGAGCTGGAGCGGTCCAGCGCTCTTCGCAGAATTCGTGCGAAACCACGCGATTCCATTCTTCGTTTGGAGGTCGTGAGTTTCGGGCGCGGCCCTCTTCGCAGCAAGCTGGATGTTTACCGTTGCTGGTGTCAGCACCAGATTCTGGAAGCTATCCGAGGCCAAGGCCACACCGCTGATCGCATCAATCTGTCCAACCGGAACTCGAGATGGATGGGCGAGGAATGTAAGGCTGGCAGCGTTCGCAGGAGCGACAAAGAAGGTCGCGCTGCTGCACGCCATTGCACAAACGATAGCGACGTAACGCCCGGAACTCTGCAGTTCATTCCCCTGTAGTTGGATGTCGCTTCCGAGCTGAACCTGGCGTTTCGCTGAGGACGCCGGTCCGGAGAGATAAAACGTCGCTGCTCCACTTCCAGTCGTGGCCAGAGATATTGCCTGCCCGGCAATCGCTTGAGCCGGAGGTCGCAGAGTCGCGTCCTGAGCGGATAAAGACGCGATGACGAACAAGGCGATCAGAGTGATCCCCAAGCACGTAGCAACTCTACGACTGCTGCAAAGTGTAGTGGTTGACGACAACATGAAAGTTCTGCACCTTCCCGGCGAGCGATTTAGGAATCTCTACAGCAAACGGTTCTGTGGCCTGCGGCAACAACGCTTGTTCAACGTATCCATCCGATACCCAAACCACCTTCCCGCTGTTGTCATAGAAACTTGCAATAACATGAGGAATGTTCACGGTCTGGCCGCTTTCGTTGAACAATTCGCCGCGGAGAACCGCGTGTCCCTGAGCATCGGCATCGATCTTTTGGTTCATGACTCCAATGACTGGATCGGATGACGCGGGAACGAGTGATGCCTTTACATCCATGCGGACATTTTTTACTTGTGCGAGATTGACCTTGGGAAAATCGATGCGATAGGGCGACACTTGCTTCGGCAGAAGAATGTGGACGATCTTGTCGAAGCTGCTTTCGTCGTCGATCGCGTTTCCCGCAGCATCGACCAACGTGGCGTTCACATTCACAAAAGCCGGAATTGTGTCTTCATTGACGACTTCGCCCATCACCACAGCACCTTCCGCAGAATCCACCGCATTCATCGAAACAATCCGGACGTGCGGTCCGTCGACATTGCGGGCACCCCAATCACTGCCTCCGGCGTTTCCGGAAACCAGATCCCATCGCAAATAGTTCACTGGAATCAATTGAGCCGGCACGTTCGGTGGCGGAGTCTGATCCCAAACAACTTTCCAGCGATCGCCACGCCGGACGAGATTGAAATCCCGAACATCGTCAACCGGCCCAACTGGAGTAGACCATTGCAAGCGCACGCGCATTTGCGCATCTGAGTTGGTCGCGTGCAAAGGACGAGCCTCATATCTCTCGAGACCCGAGAAAGCCCTCAGGCCGCCGTTTGCGCCGACCCACTCTCGCGTAAATTCCTCTTCGGTCAGGCTGCTGTTTGTCCGCTCAGTGCTGGAAAAAGCCTGGCTCCAATGTCTGCGCTGAATGTCCGATAGGAAATTGGCCAGGCCCTGCTCAGGCGTATTCGCATTCTCGCTGAACCCGGGCAAAGCGGAGCCTGCCGCAACCCCTATGGTTCCGGTGGAGCGACCTTTGCCGTGCAAGCCCACCAAAACCAATGCCGTGGTCACCGCGACAACGACGACTACGAGCAGAAGAGTTCTTTTCATTTCTGTTCCTCAGGCGACATAGTGCGTCTCTTCCAACTCCTCTTTCACGGATAGAGGAGATTCCGAAACCCTTCGCGAACGAGGCCGGGAGGGCAGAAGTAACACGAGGAAAATTGCAAAAATGCTTGCGCCCACCGGCAGAGTGCCCCACATCAGTCCCATCCATGCAGAAGGAACCGCGTCCGACTCGATTCTGTGAGCCGGGGGGACATCATCCTTCGACCATGCGCTGATGTCGCCGTTGTTGAAGCTCTCGGTCTTGCGCCAGCCTGCGAATGTCAAGAGTGGCTCGTAGTAGCGATCGTGGACGAATATGAATCTTAGGCCGTAGCGGTTGGCGTGTTCGAGCATCGCACGTAGCGAAGCCATACCGGCAGATCCATAAAACTTTGCATTGGTAAGCTGCGCAGACCCGTAGTGGGTCATTTCAGGCAGTAGTCGCGCCGAATTGTAGTCTCCGTCTACGCTGCTGGCGTCGGTGTAAGTGGACACCTTGGCGAGTTCACTGCCGAATCCAAGCGTCAGATATCGGAACGAGTCGTGGCCGTCGCGGTTCAGAAAGGCAATGACGGGATCGACGTTCACCGCGGCGCTGGGTCGATAAGGGTTCGCGGTTAGCCACGCCAATGCCCCGCCGATGGTGGCGACTGCTGCGAGTGCCAGTCCGACCGCCGCTTTCGCCTGAAAACGATCGAGCAACTCAAGCGCGAGGATACCCACGATCGGCATTGCCATGAGCGTGGCCCAAAAGGTAAAGCGTTCGAATGTCAGAATGTCGAATGCACGCCCGAGAAGCCAACGAGGCAGCGGGGTGGTGCCGCCCAACCCAAAAATGAATGTCAGCCAGAAACCCATCAACAACGGACGCAACCGCCTGTCGGCAGCGCCGCGGAATAAGATGAACGGCAGAGCGAGGATCAAAGCGCCATAAGGAATCACGAAGTAGTTGATGCCAGTGATTGAATTCAGCAGGAAGTTCGATCGGCTGTCGTGCGGAATTGGAATCTGGTGGATCGGATGTTGAAGCAGAGTGAGCCAATAGGGGAGCAGGACAGCCCCGACGCCAACACCCACGACGGCTGCAAAAGCCGCAGCGCGCGCGAAAACTTTCCCCAGTGAACCTCTCGTTCGGCCATCATGCGCATCCTGCAGCGCGAGCCATAGTACCGGACCGGCAAACAGCACGGTTCCAAAGATCAGCGTCACGTGGTGGGCGGCGGCTGCCGCAAGGCTTACCACCACGCCTTTCAAGAACGAGCGAACGGAGCCTTCCGTCGACCAGTCGAAGAAATACGGCAGCGCATTCAGATACAAAGCTGCGGACGCAATCGTGGCGAGCTGTCCAGCCTGGTAGGTCAGGAAGGCAAGAGCTCCAAGAAACACGCTGCCCAAAGCTGCATACGACGCGGCCCGTTCCTCAGCCCAGATTCTCGCAAAGCGGTATACACCGACCGGCAACAACAGGATCGCAATCAGTTGCACGATCATGTAGCCCATCTTCAGACCGGTGACCGTCGATACGAGCGCAATCCATTGGTGAGTCAGCGGCGGATACGTCGTCTGTGAGAATCCCGCGAACCACTTTTCATTCCACGGATTGAACCAGTGGTGCGCGTAGTGCGACGCGAGAAAAATGTGGAAGTTTGTATCAAACGATCCAGCCGGAAGCTGCATCAGCAGCAAGGGTCCGTGAACGGCCAATGCCACTAAAACGATCGCCAACAGCGGAATTGGACGAGAAAAGCTTTCGGGTCGGGTCATGCGGTGTGCTCGCGTGCTTTCGCAGGTTATGAGATTCAAAAGAGACTGCGGGGGTTTGTAGCGAATCTCATGCATCCGCCTCAGGCTGTACTCCTTATCCCAGTGTTCCAAGCAAACTTGAGCCCTTCCGCAGCATCTGAAAGAGACCGCTGGGCCCCTCGGCCGCGGGTACTGCTCATTCGCTTGACTTTAACTTTTGGATGCGTGGTGACGACGTGAAAAGCAAGAACCCGCTCACTAGCTTTTGCCTTGCCATAGCTCTCGTGCTCCCCTCCATCGGAGCGGCGCAGACCTATGACTTGGGAGGAGCGTCGCCGGAGCCAGGCCAAGAATCCAAGAAACAAGTAGGCGATGACTCGGAGCAGCAAAAGAAGCCGGACTTCAGTTGGGGCGCGGGAATTGACGTCGCGCGCCAAGCCCGTGCAGCGCAAGATGCACTGAAGAGAAACGATTACGCTGCTGCAGTTTCCTATGCGCAGCAGGCAGCGAACTCTGCGCCGCAAAATGCCGAACTATGGTTCTTGCTCGGATACGCTGCGCGTCTAAACGAAAAGTACTCGCTGTCTGTCGACTCCTACAATCGCGGCCTGAAACAACAGCCAGAGTCGATTCGAGGATTGGCCGGGTTAGCCCAGACCTACGCGAAAATGGGGCGCGACCAGGAAGCGGAGCAATTGCTTCGAAGGGTCATCGATGCTAATCCGAAAGACGCGAGCAGTCTTCAGCTTGCCGGAGAACTTTTGCTCGGCAGCGATCCAAAGGTCTCACTCACTTTTCTTCAGCGCGCCGCTGCTCTGCAACCTTCACCCCATACTGACCTGCTGATTGCCCACGCCTACGATCGCATGGGTCAGCCTGAAGAATCGGCGCGATACTTGAATCGCGCCAGGAGCAAGGCTCCTCACGATCCTGAAGTTCTGCGGGCGGTCGCCGGGCAATTCCGTGACCAGGGCAAGTACGACGAAGCGATATCGACTTTGCAGTCGATTCCCACGAAAACCTCTGACATTCAGGCTGAACTCGCATATACGTTCGGGCTGGCAGGCAAGCAACAGGAGTCGGCGGCCCTCTACTCTCGAATCGCCAAAGCTGCGAAGGGCAACATCGGTCTCAACTTAAGTGCCGCGCAGGCGTGGGTGAACGCCGGACGGCCTGACGAGGCTCAGCAGTTTTTGGATGCAGCCAAACAGCTCGATGCGAATCATTACCGGCTGCACGCCATCCTTGCCGGCATTGCAGATTCTGAGAACCGCACAGCGGACGCAGAGCAGGAATACAGGACGGCGATCAACAATCTTCCTCCTAATGCAGCGGAGGGGCCTCTTTACCCGATCGAGCTTCGATTGAATCTCTATGAGCTCTATACGCGTGAGGGTGACGAAACAAACGCGAAAGATCAGCTCTCATCGGCCTTTCTCACTATCCAGCACGTGAACGTGCCGGAAGGGGCGCGTCCTGAAATGTTGAGGCTAAGGGCTGCGATCGAGTCTGCCTCGGGCGATCTTGAGTCCGCCAATCGTGACTTGAAAGATGCACTGGCATTGTCGCCGAATAACGTCAATTCGCTTACGAATTTTGGCAATCTGCAGTGGAAGATGGGACAGAAGGACGCTGCGCGCGACACATTCACGAAAATTCTGGAGATCGATCGGAACAACCGCCAGTCACTCTCTGCCCTCGGCTATCTCGCTCGTGACGCCGGGGACGCAAAGCTTGCCGAGTCGTACTTCTCTCGCGCGATGGCCGCGCATCCCAAGGATTTCGCTCCATACCTCGCGCTTGGTGACCTGCACACGGCAGAAGGAAAGTTCAAGCAAGCTGGAACTGACTATGAAAACGCCTACCAGCGATTGGCATCGAACCCGCTCATAGTAGCCGGCGGTGCGAACGCTGCGATGGAATCTCACGACCTGAATCTGGCGCAGCGCTGGCTGCAAAGAGCGTCGCCGAAGATGAACGCCAGTCCTCAGGTGCAGCGCGAGAAGGAGCGGTTTCTCACCTTTAAGGGTCAATACGAGGAATCCGCAAAGCTGGGATACAGCGTCCTCGAGAAGCTACCGCATGATCGCGAAGGCGTCGTTTACCTTGCCTACGATTTGTATTACCTGGGTCGACTGGAAGAGGCGCTCGCTCTAGTCAACAAATATGAACCGGTGATTCCGAACGATAAGGATCTCCCGCTCATCGCCGGAAATGTTTATGCACACGATGGGAACCCGAAAGCCGCGCTCGAGAATTTCACACTAGCGCTGGAACGTGATCCGAAGATGACCACGGGCTACGTGAACCGTGGCTTCGTGCTGAACGATCTGCGAGAGGCAGAAAAGGCCACTCAGGATTTTCAAACCGCTCTCAAACTGCAGCCAGACAACGGCCGGGCACATCTCGGACTAGCTTTCGCGGATCTGCAGCTACGCCGTCCGAAACCTGCTCTCACGCACCTGGATGCTGCGCAGAAGATTCTCGGCAATTCGCGACCCATGCACCTGGCTCGCGCCGAGGCATTCCGGCAGGAGCAGGATTTCCCACATGCGGCAGGCGAATATCGAATTGCTTTAACCGAAGATCAGAACGATCTGCCGACCGAACTGGCTTATGCTGATTCGCTCTACCGCATGCGGCGCTACGACGAGGCCACCGAGGCGCTGAATACCGCTACCAAGTTGTCTCCTTCTGATTCCTCGATTTACGCATTACGCGCGCAGATTTTTGCCAAGCAAGGAAAGCGGGACGAGGCGCTCCGTGACATCGAATCGGCCGAACGTTTTGGCGGAAACCGGGTCGAAACCTTCACCGCCACAGGCGAAGCATTCCTTGCTTTGGGCGACACAAACTCCGCGATGCAACGATTTTCACGTGCTTTGGACGTTCCGGGAGGAGATCGCATCGGCATCCGCTTGTCGATAGCGCAGATCTTCTTGCACGAGGGACACTACGACGAGGCCGAACGTCAGATAGCACTGGGGTTCGCGGAAGCGCGACTCTCCCCAGCTTCTCCGGTAAAGGGCGAGGATTTTGCGGAGGCGGGCAGTTTATTTCTCGCGATGCACAATTTCGATCTTGCCGAAACCTATTTCAACAAAGCCCAGCTTGCCGGCGCCAATCGCCGAACCGTCGCACTGGGACTCACGAATACGTATCTCGCCGAAGGCAACACTGCAAAAGCAGGCGCCACGCTCGCGCATCTCGGTCCCGCCGATGACTATCGTGACGACTACGATTACATGATGGCTTCCGCTAACCTTTATCGGCAGAAGCAAGACCCGCTGCATTCGTTGGCGAGTTTCGCCCAGGCGAGCACGGTAGCGGGTGAGGAAGATCAAGGCATTGCCGAAACTTCACAATACGCCGCCGCAGATCAGGAAGGCCGACCGATTACGAACAACTTAAGCGTGGTTCCGGAGGCAAACTTCGGGCCAGTGCTCGAGGACATCAATGTCTACACGCTGGACGCGAGAATGTTGAAGGTCACGGATCCAGCGATGCTTCCTCCCCCGCGGCACTCGTTTCAGAGTCTGGCGGAATCGCACTATCGGGTTCATCTCGGTAACCTGCCAGCCATCACCGGCTTCGTCGGTGAGGCGATGACCTCCGGACGCCTTTTGTATCCGAGCGTCGGCATTGTTCAGGATCGTCACACTTACGACACAATTCTCAACGGTGGCATCAGCCCGGTTCTCCGTTTCGGCCAGAATTCGATTACTTTCAACGGCGGACTGCAATTTACGGTGCGCCGCGACTCGATTTCACCGGTGTTCATGAATCAGAACCTTTTCCGCCAATTCCTGTACCTGAGCACAAATTCTTTCTTCAATTGGGTTGCAATTACCGGAAGCGCCCAGCACGAGACCGGCCCGTTCCTCGATCAGAATCTTCACTCTCGAGACTTGTTCGCTAACATTGAATTTACCGTCGGTCGCCCTTGGGGAAGCACATCTCTGATTACGGGATACTCCGTTCGTGATTTGCTGTTTCGTCCGGCTGTACAGGAATACTTCAACACCACGGCGTATGTCGGACTTCAACATAAGTTCGGGCGAAGGTTGACTGCGGCTGTTCTCGCCGAGGATCTACGCTCGTGGCGCGTGCAGACCACTCAATTTGCCATCGCTCAGGCGCTGCTCCCTGGCGGGCGTTTCGACTTCCGTGCAACACCGCGATGGAGCGTTCAGGGTTCGTTCGTGATGTCGCGAGGTATGGGATATCACGCGTACGACAACGTGCAGAGCGAGTTTCTCGTGTCGTACACACGCGCGATACACGGCAATATCAGCGACGGCGGGGGAGAAATTCCCGTCGCCTACCCAATGCGTTTCTCGTTCGGAGTTCGGCAACAGACGTTCTATGACTTCCCCGGATCCAGCACCGGCAAGAGTACTGTGCTGCCGATTGTCCATTTCACGCTGTTTTGAGGTAGCCCGCCAACCGGGTCATGACACTCACGGGGAAAATCCGAATCGGAGACTCGTCTCCGAGCCATCCTCCGGGCGCTTCGAGGATGCAAGCTAAAGCTTTGCGTCAGAAACTTCTCGGTGGCAGCCTGACGCTGCTTGCCGGATCCGGCCTGGTTGGAGTTACCAACCTCATCTACAACGTGGCGACCGCGCGCCTGCTGGGACCGACCGGATTCGCGCATGCGACGGCCGTTTACACGTTGCTGATGCTTGCCTCCGCGATCACCCTTTCCTTTCAGGTGGTCTGCGCAAAATACGTAGCCAGTTGTGCGACCATCGAAGAGAAGCAGTCAGTATTTGCGAACCTGCACCTGCGATCGTGGATCGCCGGCACCGGCCTTGGGTTATTTCTGTTTTTGTTTAACGGCGCACTGGCCAGGTATCTCAACCTTCCGGATCCGAACCTGATCTCGCTACTCGCGATCGGAACAGCCTTCTACATCCCTCTCGGCGTGCGACGTGGATACATTCAAGGCGTTCACGCCTTCAAGGCCCTTGCTATCAACTTTATGCTCGAAGGGTTGGTGCGTCTCGGCGGGGCTTACCTGCTGATCGAGATGGGCTTGGGTGTGAAAGGCGCCGTGATGGCGAGTGTTTTGGCGGTAGTCGCCTCCTATTTACTGGCAAAACCGAGTCCCGGATTGCACTCATTTCAGACTTCCGGGATATCGATCTCCTCAGGGGAAGGGCTGCAGGCGATTGTATTTTTCGCCGGCCAAGTGGTGATAAATAACTTCGACATCGTTCTGGTCAAGCACTTCTTCACCCCCGATCTGGCGGGCATCTACGCTGCGGTATCGCTGGTGGGGCGACTCGTGAACATGTGCGCGTGGTCGGTGGTGAACACCATGTTTCCGGTATCGGCAGCAACTCGATCGAGCGATCGGGAAGCCCGGCCTGTCCTCTTCATGTCACTGTTCCTGGTGTTTATT
The DNA here is from genome assembly GCA_963801895.1 of uncultured Acidobacteriota bacterium. Taxonomy (GTDB): domain Bacteria; phylum Acidobacteriota; class Terriglobia; order Terriglobales; family Acidobacteriaceae; genus Sulfotelmatobacter. Next base: position 2,138,020 of record CAWDGM010000001.1, read on the forward strand.
ATTTTGTCCGTACTGATCCTTGGCCTGTGGGCAATACCAAGTGTTTTGTGGCGGGCTTTATTCGGTTCTCATTTCGAGCTTGGAAATATAGGCGGTCTAGCTGCTCTGCTAATTCTGTACGCCATCACCACAGGAATTTATTCCCTCAGCTCGGTGTTAATCACTTATGAGATGTCGCGCAAAATCGCCAATACCAGTTGGGTGCAGCTGGCTTTCAGCGCAGCGTTCGTCATTGGCATTTGTTTGTTCCACGGCAGCTTGCAGGAAGTGATTTTCGTGCAGCTGGCGTTGATGGTCATTCTGTTTGTCGCGGTGGCGCTGCCTCTCCTGCGCCGCGAGATTGCGCCGGACGAAGATCCGTCGTATGGCAGCTTGCGCATGGTGCGATCCATGAGTGAACCCGAGGTGATTGCGGAATTTCTGAGGAGTGAGTTCCATCATCCGGAGTTCGAGGAGTACCGGCAGGAATTCGAGCATGTCGTCGACAATCCAGATCTTGAAAATGAACGAGAGAACGCTTTGCGACGCGCCCTGTTGTTCTTGCGTCGCGGAGCAATGTGGCGCGAACTGCCGCGCGATACGCAATGGCACAAAGTGGAGCTTAGCCAGTCGGATCTGGAAAGAATACGTTTCTTTCCTCGTGCACAGTGGCGCCGCGTTGCGGATGGCAGCTTCTACTTCACTGACATGCTCGAGTCGTTGCGGCTGAAGGGGCGCGAGTCGCCGGAGGACGAATTCTTTCAAAAGCTTCGCAGACTCAGCGGACCCGTTCGTGACGGTACCGCGAGCCCCACAGTATTGTTAATCGGGGTTAACGCCAAAAGTCCGCTAACGATACTGGACGGCAATCACCGGATGGCGGCTGCAATGCTAGCGCAACCACCAGCGGCGCTCGATAGTTTTCAGTTCATCTGCGGACTGTCCCACACGATGACTCAGTGCTGCTGGTATCGCACCAACGTCAACACACTGTCACGCTACTTTACGAATCTTGTGCGTCATCTTTTCTACGACCCTGAATCAGACATCGGACGCTTCGCGGAGATCGATTCGTAAGTCCGCTATTGGGATGGCGGAGGGCTATCCGGATCGGCCAGCTGAATGGACTCGTCGACCACGGTATTGTCGCGGCGCCGAAGAACCGCGGGTTCGTTCTGCCTCTGTAAGGTATCCCGCTCCTTAGCGACCTTAGTATCGACGCGAGTCGTATTGTCGCCGGCTATGGCGTCAAGCTTTTTCCCCTCTGCTGTGCTTCGACTGGCCACTCCCGCCACGGCCGACGCTCCCATACTCTGCCGTGCGCGGGCATAAAAGAACTCCGCCGTCTCGCGATCCCCCTCCATCTCGGCAACATATCCGATATTGTTCTGGGCGAATGCGTTATTGGGATCAAGCGCATAGGCTTTTCGAAAAGCCCCTTCAGCTGAGCGCAGATCATTACGGTTCACAGCGGACACCCCGCGCAGGTTAAGTTGTGCCACCTGTTCGGCCACATCATTCTGATGCGCGAGATGGTCGCGCAATTTCTTCGCATTCTCCGCTGCCATCTGGCTTACGGGACGCCCACGCCAGGAAGAGTTCGTGGTGACCACAGCGGTTGCATCCGTTCCGCCTTTTGCAGCTCTGTCGAAATACGCCAGAGCCTCTTCAACTTCACCTTCCATTTCCTTCGCCGCGCCCATGTTGTTCAGAGCGAACACGTCGTTCGGATCTCTCTTCAGGGCGCGTTGGAGAAGTATGTCTGCTTCGGCGGCCCTGCCTTGTCCGAGCAAGCGCACAGCCTCAACATTGACGTGGTTTGCCTGGAGTGGCTCCGCTGCCACCGACAAAGCCTCTTTCATGGGGCGTCCTTCAAGCTGACGCGAACTCGCAATATCAACGACGGCATCGCTTGGTTGAGACGCTGCCAGAGCGTAGAACTTTTGAGCCTGCTCAAGTTCGCCCTGTAATTCAGAAACGTAGCCGAGGTTGTTCAGAGTGAATGCATTGTCCGGATCGAACAGGTAGGCCTTGTAAAACAATTCCTCAGCCTTCTTGAAGTTGTGCTTGCGAACGGCCTCCACGCCCTCGCGGTTCAAACGCTGAACAGGGGTAAGGATGCCACGCCTCGGGATCGTTATCTTCAAATCCCCCGCATGCACGCGGGTTGGCACCACCGCCGGAAACGCCGCCAGTAATAGAGAAACGACAAACGCTTTGGAATTCATGGCCATAGCTGAAATCAAACGCTTAACGACCTAGGTTGGATGCCAGTCAACCGCTATTGTTTGCCGGAAGATACGATCCGGAGGGGGCGAACGAAATATAGGGGCCTACGCAGGACATCTGAGCGGCATCCAAACTGGCGATGGAATCTAAAGCCGAAACTCGTACTTTGATTCGCCTGGCAGGGTTAGTTGTAATCGCAGTGTCCTTCACGACATTTGGACTATGCCAATCGTCCTCCGACGGCGCGTCGTCCGTGATCTCGGCGACAAAGGGTAACCCCAGCGCCGACAAGGCCAAAGTGGTGCCTTTGGACGCGGCCGATCCATCCACGGAAGGCATTAATGTCGACCCAGCCAGCCTGTTGCCCGATCTGCCTCCCATTACAAAGGGAAATGCGACTCTGATCGGCGGGACAATCTCGCAGCTTGACCGCATTCGCGACCGCATGAGCCTCGCGGTTTTCGGGGGCGGAAAAGTCACCGCGCTCTTTGACCCTCGTACAAAAGTCTATCTCGGAACGAATGAGGCTACGATTGCCGATCTGAAACAAGGCGACCGCGTTTATTTGGAGACGGTGCTTGACGGCAGTTCAGTATTCGCGCGGGCGATACGAGTCAAGGCGGCTCCTTCACTCGCTCAAAGCGGTGGTACGGTCTTGAGCAATGATCACAACGAGCTGACGTTGCGGGACAAAATCTCACCGGAGCCGGTTCGCATTCGTTGGGACGCTGCCACCAAATTTATGGAGAACGGCCGCACGGTGGACGGCAGAGAAGTGGTCCCGGGATTTCTGATATCAGTGGTCTTCAGCCCGCAGAATGATCTGCCCGGCGTGGCACGTGAAATCTCCATTCTTGCAGTGCCGGGAGGCAAATTCACATTTGTGGGCGAGGTCACTCATGTTGATCTCCGGTCAGGGCTTGTTGTTCTGAATTCTTCTACCGACAATAAGACGTATGAAATCTATCTCGATCCTTCCGTCGTTCCGGATGAGAACTTGCACGCCGGAGCCATAGTCACCGTGCTCGCGAACTTCGAGGGTTCGAAGTATGTCGCTCGCAGTTTGACCGTCGATCACGACAGCAAGTAATGGGCGTGCTCGTGCCGTTGCGCTCGATACGTCCCCAATCTTGTTCGAATCTGTAGAACACATCAATACAAGAAAAAGGGCCCGATGCCATAGATCGGGCCCATCTTGCTTATTGCCGGACTGCGAAGCTCTGGATCACTGTAAAGTGGCGGCGTTGCATACGCCATTCGTGGGTTGTGAAGGGATATTAGTTGGCGGCGTCGCCCAAGGAACATTCACGAAGTCGAAGAATTCGGTCATGTCCATCTGCGCTGCGTCCCTCGCGGTCAAGGGATCGAGACCAAACCTGGCCTCGATGAATCTCAATATTGCGGTGAAGTCCGCCGGAGTGTGCGAGATATAGTTTTTCTTTGTGAACGGTGAAACGACGATCAGCGGAAGGCGATACCCCGTGTAGTTGAAGTTGCAATTTGGCGCGTTCGGAAGATTCGTGGGCGTGCAGATATCGTTCGGTTGAAGATCGATGGGAGCAATTCCATCGGGGTTCACCGTCGCGATAGGCGCGACGTGGTCATACAGACCGCCGGGCTCATCGTAAGTAAGGATGAAGGCGGAGTCCTTCCAGGAAGGACTGCTCATCAACGGATTGATCAGAGTGGAGACGTATTCCGCGCCGGTCTGAATATCCGTGCCAGAACTCGGATGTTCGTCGCGTCCGGACTCATACCCCGCTTCAATGAATGCGACCGAGGGCAGCGTCCCGGCCTGAACGTCGGTGAGGTACTGCGAGACAGGCACAACGTTGGAAGGCAAAGCATTCGGAGGCGCGAATTCTGCGAACTGTGTCAGGTAAGTGCAAGGCCCGGATCCCGCCGATGCATCATGCGCGATGGCTCCACGTGGATGTTGCGCATCCCCCGGCGTGGTGGGGCACAGGTCGTCGCTGTAATAGACTTTCCAACTCACTCCGGCCTTTGTCAGTGAGTCGAAAATCGTTGGCGCGGTGAGTGGAGCGTTATCTGCGGCATTTGTTCCCGGCGGATAAGCATATCCCTGCGAGGTGGCAGCAAATAAATACATACGGTTGACCTGCGTGCGGTCTAACGCGGGCGCAAACCACTGGTCTGACGTAGCGAAGTTCGACGCCATGGAGTAGTAGTAAGGTAGATCGTCTCCGTTGTAATACCCCATCGCCCGGATACCCGCTGTGTCGGTGTACTGAGGGTTGGCGCCCCCCGCGTTTTCGTTGATCGCGAAATTGGCGGCATTCCACACAAAACCATCCATTTTTGCTGTCGTAGAACTTGGATCATTAAGGTTCCAGTCGAGGTGGCTCTCCTGCCAGGAAGGACTCAGGTTCTCGACGCATTGCGTTGCCAGGTGAAAGGCTGAGACCTGCGTCGTGCCGTCGAAGCTTGGGTTTGAAGCGGTCGGCGACATGACCTCGAGCGACTGAGACGGGAATCCATTCGCCGCCCAATAGGCCGGCAACTGCGAGAAATAATTGTCGAAGGAGCGGTTCTCCTGCGCCATAAATATGATGTGGTTGATCGACTTAATACCGGGATCCGGCGGCGGCGTGGATGAAGCTCCTTGCTGAACACCTTGGCAGCCTGACCACACGAATGAAAGCGAAACAATTCCTGAAAACACAGATGCCCGGATTCTTGCATTGAGGGCCATCGAACCACCTATCCTTGGGGGCGAACAGAATTAAGCGCCCAGATTTGATGACTTCTCAGGCCCGGATGTTGGCTCCGGTGTGGCCTCTCAGTCGCTTCTTCTTCGCCAATAGGCCGCTCGGACACAGTGCTTTAGGGGCAAACTCTTGCACTGAAATTTGAAGGTCATGGCGGGCGCATGCCACGAGAGTGGTTGGCACAGAGGTTCGCCAACTAACGTTACCTTTTACAAAATGGCATCCGCCAAATAAGATCCTCCGGTCCCAGAAAGTCCCAGAGTTCCGGCTGTGAGGAATCTACAGGCTTGCGTGCCTCCCTCTCAGACCGACTCAGAAAGCCCCGGTAATCTCCGCTCCTGAGGGCAGATGTGTCGAAAAAATCTGTGCGCTGTACTAGCGCTCCTGTTCACAACGGGAGTGTGCGTGGCGGGAACATCCGTCGTACCCACAACCACTCTGAAAGCTCTGACCACAAATAACACGAGCGCGGCCAACAGTTTCTTGGCGCAAACCAACGGCAACACCGGTGCGGGAAACGTCAGCAAGACTGACGTGCATTCGTTGCTTTATGCGGGTGCCAACACCAAGGTATATGCCCATCTCATGCTGTGGTTCGGCGGCACCAACCACATGAACGTCGGATACAGCTCTACGGATGCCGCGCAGGTGCATCGGCAGATCAACGACATGATCAGCAGAGGCATCAATGGCGTAGTCATCGACTGGTACGGGACGGGAACCAGCAACGATATCGATAAAGCCACAAAGCTTGTTATGGCCGAAGCTGAAACACATCCCGGCTTTACCTTTGCGATCATGATCGACCAAGGCGCAATCCAGTGGTACTCCTGTAAAGGATGTTCACCGCAGCAGGCATTGGTGGCCGATCTGCAGTACATCGAGCAGACCTACTTTCCATCTCCCGCGTACATGAAGTGGGATGGACGTCCCGTCGTCACCAACTTCAACATCGATCTTTCCTACTCGGTCGACTGGAACGCAGCGAGCGCGGCTCTCTCGACACAGCCCCAGTTCGTCTTTCAAAACAACGACGGCTTCGGACACGTTCTGAGCGACGGAAGCTATTCCTGGGTGATGCCTACGCAAGCCAATTACGGCCTCAACTACCTCGACAGCTTCTACGCCACTGGGCTCTCCTTCGGCAGCGAGCAAACCGTTGGCGCAACATATAAAGGTTTCAACGATACCCTCGCTCCTTGGGGATCTCATCGCGTGATGGGACAGCAGTGCGGCCAGACCTGGCTGCAGACATTCTCGGAACTCAACAGCCGATTCGATTCTGGCAAACAGCTTCCAGCCCTCCAACTCGTGACCTGGAACGACTACGAAGAAGGAACCGAAATCGAGTCCGGCATCGACAATTGCTTCAGTCTCACGGCATCGGTTTCAGGTGGGTCCTTGAAGTGGACTGTGAAAGGCGACCAGAGCACGATCGATCACTACGTCCCATACATCAGCACAGACGGGCAGAATTTGATGTCTCTGGCCAATGTGTATCCGGGCAGTAGTTCGATCAATCTCTGCAGCTTCGGATTCGCCAACGGCTCCTACAGCGCGTACGTGCAGTCCGTAGGAAAGTCTTCATTTAAGAATCACATTTCGTCCAAGGTTCAGGTGACCTTGAGCTGCAAGGGCGGATCCGCAGTCGGCGGGGGACTGACTATGGCAACGACTCCGGCGTCTCTTGATATCGCGTCGGGTGGAAAGGGCAAGGTGACCGTTCTGATATCGCCGGGCGCCGGCTCATTCGATTCGACAGTCGACCTGTCGTGCTCAGGATTGCCCTCCAGTTGGAGCTGTTCCTTCGCTCCGTCATCCGTCACTCCCGGTTCGGGTGGGGCCAGCTCCGAGTTGACTGTGGTCGCGAGCTCCATCGCTTCCGCCGGCGACAAACAACGCAGCTTTTTCTTTGCCACCGGCGCTTTGGGCATCGGTTTTTTTGGCCTGACGCTGGTCGGGAAGTGGAATGACAAGCGGATCGGGTCTATTTTGGCGGTCTGTGTTGCCGCCGTCCTGGTCGTTGGAAGTACGTCTTGCGGCGGAAGTTCGATCGGTACGGTCAATGCTGCCTCCCCTGCGCGGCCTAGCAACTACGTTGTCACCGTGAACGGGAACGCTGCTAACACCCAGGTCTCCACCTCCGTCGCGATTACGGTTAAGTGAATTCAGGTGAGAGAAACCGTTTGAAGGATGGTCGATCACAGAAGAGCGCCGCGTCCACGCCAGCGAATTTCTGGTCATGAGACGCAGGATCAGCGATTTCGAGGGAACCCATCGCGGAAGCCTGCGAACTCGGGAGACGTGGCGCAACGTCTGTACTCGTTGTTGAAGCTCGAAGTGCCGGAGATATTTTTGAACGACATTCGGCATTGTCATTCGCAACGCAGCTGCAAAATTCTGCGTCGCCATATCGCGTTGTTTGTTTTCATTGCCCAAGAGACTTAGCAGGCATTCCGCAAGGCCTTCGGCACTGGCAGGCGGATGAAATTCGATAGCTAATTCTTCGTCTTGCGCCATTTGTCGAAAGTCGGGAAGATCCGCACAGACGATCGGCACTCCGTATGCGCAAGCGAGATGTGCGACACCGCTGCACCCCGTTGACGAGGAATATGGCATGACGGCGACACTGCAGCTCTGAAATAAGTCGCGCAACTCTTCTTCCGGGATGTAGCCGCGGAACTCGATGCTGGGATCCTCTGCGCATAGCTTCTTCATCAACTCGGTATAGCCTTGCGCCTGCGGGTGATCGCCTCCCGCAACAACCAGCCTTGTTTCGGGTGACTTCTCGGCAAGAATACGAAATGCTTCGATCATCAATTCGAGCCGCTTGTACGTTCCCCATTTGCCGAAAGCGAGAATGCGATGCGGCTTTCCGCGCATCGAAAAGTCGGGCAACTCAGGGCGACGGGTGAGGATCCCGTGAGCGCGCAAGTGCACATTGTCACGGCCATACTTGTTGTTCAATATCTGGCGGTAGCCGGGCATTAAAACCGATACCGAATCCGACAAGAGAAGCATCTTTGTCGCCACGGTCCCCGCTATGCGATACAACTGCTCGTGGCGAATTCCTGCGTCCTTCAGCTCCACCGTGTCCATCAAGTGATGAAGGGTGACATGGGTATAGCGTCCGCTCAGGCGAGCCAGCAAGGGAGTGAGAAGGCCACTGAATGCAACGAAAGGATTGCGACCGAATGTGCTAAAGAGTAGGTTGAACCACACGACGTCGGGCCGCAAAGTCCGCAGCGTTTTCATCAGACGAATCACGCTACCCGGATCGTCGAATGACCAGCAACGCAGAACCGTAAAGCCTTCCAACTCAGGTTCGTTGGACGAAAGTTGATCCGCCAGAACGGTGAGGTTCAGGAATGGATTCCGTTGCAATTCCCTGGCGATATGGAAACCATATTCGCTAAGGCCTCCGGTACTTGGAGGAAAAGTGGTAACCAGACAAATCTTCATTCATCTCCAGTTTCTGAGCCGTCCTAGATTCGATGAAGGTTATGTTGAAGATGTTGCAGACCAGGACCAGATAGCTGCGCTCGATTTACCCCAAGGAGACATTCGCGGGCTCCGCTTTCGCGCTTTGAAAATCTAGCGGCGAGCCCACGATAGGGTTTGGCGGGAGGCGGCGTCGCACAGCTGCGATAACCGCTTCTGCAGTGCTATCGGCACTTTCAGGCGGGAGGACTGTCATTCCAGCCATCGTGCTGATGCTTAAGTAGGCATCCCGATTGCGACGAACAAAGTCCAACGGGTATTCGGGCTTTCGAATAACAGCACTTTCTGGCTCCGCATCCAGAAGGAAAGCGAAATCAGGGTGTGGGACAACTTTCAGCAATGCGTGTGCAAATCTTTTTCCGAGCGGGAGATGAAGCGGGAGATTTGCAAGTTCGTCGTAAATATAGCGATCAAAAATAATGACGTCGGACTTGGATCCTATCTTGTCCACCTTGAATCGCAGCTTAATTGCATCAAGCGCGTAAAGAAAGAATCGCAGCAGGATTACGTACCAACTTGCGACGTTCTTATCGCGGCGCTGGATTGGATTGTCGGGACTACCGACACCTCGATCGCCTTTGAACACTTTGTGACTCACACCCTCGCGCCAGGAACGAAGAGCGACCACATCATCCCAAAAAGTATAAAGCTCGCAGGAACGCCCTTCTTTTTTGAGAAAACCCCGGAGAGTATCTATCTGCGTACTCTTCCCGGCTCCATCAATTCCAGAAAAACTTACGGTGATCATGCGAGAATTCCGGCGACAGGTTGAAAGAGACGAAGAATCAAGGGTCAGCGCGCGCCAGGAGGCTTGCTTGACGTTCCGGCGCTCAGCGCGATTACGGTACCGATGGCAGCCCCCGCTCCCAGTATGGCTCCCACTTTGATAACAATGGTGCGCACGCGCCGCTGTTTTCCTGGTGCGATAGCAACGCCCGCAGGCTCAGCCGCCGTGATTCCTTTCACTGCAGGCCCTTCGGCGGCTGCCGTCCCGACTGGCTGCTCTGTCTTCTGCGGCTGTTGTGGGTTCGGCTGCTGCTGTAAGACGGAGGTTGAATTGGAAGAACTATTGGGCTGCCCGGATTGGGTTTGAGACTCTAACCACGCACTTCCGGGACTATCCGGAAGCTCCGCTGTAGCAGTCACATTTGGAGCGGAAGTCTCCAGCACGATGGAAGCTGGTTTTTCCGAATCATGAGTACCGATATCCTGCGCAAACAGCGGGGCGCTAAGAACAATTGCGCAACCTGCAATGCGGAGGAGGTGTTTTCCAGGAAAGGCCATGAGGTCTCCGATCGACCTAGCTCGCTTGCTTCAGAGTACCCAGTTCGCCGAATACCGTCGTATACCAGGGAGCGTCTTGCGGTGTGGAGTTAACGGGAACTGCGTTGAAGCTTCGTACCGCGAGGTCGCATGTCTCGAATGTTTCAAACACGCGGGCAACGCGCATGAGTTCAAGAATCACTTCGGATTGAGGAGAAAGCGAAGCGAGTTTCAGGTCACCATCCCGCTTCAAAGCTTCCTCGAGGCACTGCAAAAGAGCTTCTACCCCTGCACTGTCGATTGTGCGAATCTGTGAGCAGTCGAGGACCATTCGCGGGCGATTCGCCTCCAGCAGAGGCTTTACCTCAAGCATGAATTTGTTCACTGCGCCGACATTCATTTCCTCCGGCACTTGCATCACCACAACGGGCCCGCTGGTAAGCATTTTTGCTACCCCTTTTAAATTTTTGACCGCTCAACAACCAGTGCAACAGTGAAAAAACAGATCCCATCCCTCGATGGTTAGTTGGCCGACGCCATTTCTTCCGCTCCAAAATCGGTCCAAGAGTGGCGACTCATGCCTGTGAGCGACTTGTTAATTCGCATCACCGCGGAATCCGCGATTTGTACAAGCACGCCATGGTGCAAATTCAACAAGTTTTCCCCATCAACGATCGAGTGGGACACTTCCAGCCCGATTCCCACGTAGGTGTTCGCGAGCACAGAGGTGTCTTCAACAACAGTCCCATAGTCAATATGGGAATTTCGCTCGATGCTACTGCAGCGAGTAATGAGCGCCTGCCGAGCGATCGTAACTGAACGCCCGATGAAAACGGGAGGCACAAGACGCGCGTCCTTCTCAATTTGCGCATTCTCTCCCATCCATACTGCAGGTCGTACCTCAATCCCGTAGGGCCGCAACCGGCAATGCCCGTTGAAACTGTCCACTACAAGTCGACGCAAATCCGAGGCACCCTCGAGTCGATTAACGTAACCCCGCACCGGATAATTTGTTGCTGTGATTGTGCGCAGTATGGAGAGGAGGTCCGCGTCGTCGGGAATCTGTGCCGGATCCACTATCCAGAGATTCAATGGCCCTCGGTCGTCGAGACCCCGCACGGCGCCTTCTTTATTTTCGCGATGAAACTGAAATGCATCGGCAGGGTCGAATTCGATGTATGCTCCCAATCCAAGGATCAGGACAGCGTCCGTTCCGCTGTTCTTGTGCTCAATTAACGCCTTACCCGCGCCCGCCCACAGATCTCGGGGAGAAAACAGTACAACCTGTGGAAATTCCGCGAAGCCGTCCGCATCTGCCAAGCTTCCGGAGAACACAGTTATCGAGTCAAGGCCGCTGCGTACCAGAGTATCGATCGTTCGACGCACTACAGATTGCCCTAATATTTCAACACTAGCCAACGCGCTATTTCGCGTCGCATCTTGTGTCAGGGCTTCAGTTTGGCCGAAAGGGTGCGCAACTCCCTGTTCCTCTTCTACTATGACAATCGCCTTCGGCACTCTATCTGCATCCCCCGGGTGAACATTTCCACAAAGAATTGATTTTGACGATCTATCGTGCCGTGGCGCGGGCGAAGTTTGCCGAGACGGCCTTGGCCGAACGGCGGCGAATCCTGGTCTTCGGGAACAGCAGGGAACGCATCTTCAGTTTTGCCTTGTGCAGCTGAGATTTTGAGTTACCAATCGAGCAATCCAACAATTGAGCGATCTCGTGATGCTGGTAGCCTTCCACTTCATGAAGAGCAAAGATTGTCCGGCAGCCTTCAGGAAGCTCTTCGAGCGCTCGACGCAATGCGATTCGATCAACAACTCCGCTTAGGTCCGGGTCGTTCTTGCCAAAGTCGCGATGAAGCGATGGAGATTCCGAGTTAACTGGCTCGTCGAGAGAAACTGTGGGGGGAGATTTCCGCCGACGGAGCTTCATCAGCACGGTGTTCACAGCAACCCGATACAGCCAGGTCGAGAAGGCAGCGTCACCTCGGAAGGAGCTGACGGTGCGAAAAACTTGCAGGAAAGCCTCCTGGGTAAGATCCTCGGCTTCTGCCACGTCTTTCGTCATCAGAAGACAAACGGAATAGACACGGTTCTTGTGCTGCTGAAAAAGGGTCGCAAAGGCCTGTTCGTCGCCTGCTTGTGCACGCTTCACCAGGTTAATCTGGGAATCGTCACGTCCTTTAACAGTCGATGAAGGGATAACATTCGCTTCTGTCGCGGGTATCGCACAGGTCGCCACGGTTAGCTCTCCTTACAGTTTCCAAAGTTTGTTCGCACTAGGTATCGGCGAACAACTCAGTTAGAGTAGAAAAAAGCAGCCAACCCTTCTATCGGGTCACATCTGTAAGGTCCCTCAGGAGACGCTGTAAAACTTCCAGTTCCAGTTCCTAAGGAAAGTGGCGTCCATTAAGCCTTGTCGGGGAATTTCTAGTTTCTACTAGGAAAACGGCGGGAGAAACTCTCGCCGTAAGGGATCACCCGGATTGACAGAAACTTCTCAGTAGAGGTGGAAGTCCACTTCCACGCTGATTTGAACATCGACAGGTTTGCCATCCTTCAGTGCAGGCTGGAAGCGCCATTGCTTCACTGCCTCAACAGCCTTCGCGTCGAGACCGAATCCAAGTCCGCGAGCTACTCGTATATCGCGAGGATGTCCGGTCGAGTCAACGATGAGCCAAAGCACGCATGTCCCCTGCTTCTTGGCCCTGCGCGCATCTTCGGTGTAGTCGGGATCTGGAGAAGAAACTGCCGTTGGCGCTGATATTCCCCCGCCGACTTTATAAACTCCGCCCCCGATTCCACCGCCGCTGCCCGCACCGATTCCGGGTCCATGTCCTACGCCTGCTCCGCCCCCTGATCCGGATCCAATACCGCCGCCCGATCCCGGGCCGTTTGACGGAGGCGCCGCCGGCATGACAACGGCCGAAGAGGTACCAATATTGGGCATGTGATTATTTGCGACGTTAATCGTTGGAGGAGCGACAACTGTAGGCTCGACAGCCAGCCGCGGCTTTTCATTTCGCATGACGATGGCTGGCGGAGTGATCTGTTGCAAAGCGGCCTTGGGCGGATGTCCCTTTGGAACTGGAATGGGATCGCGATCTCCGCCCCCACCTCCGCCGCTCACCACTGTCTTCGCCACTGGCATTGTGTATGTGTCTGGCGAAGGCGCGATAAGGGTGACAGTCTGCCGCGTCTCCCGCTGAGTGATCTGATGGCTTACGAAAATGCCGCTGGCCAGCAAGCCAATAAGTGCGATGTGAACGATCGCGGACGCTGCCACTCCGTTGGCTCGGTAGTTGTTGTACTGCCCCCAAATTTGAATCGGGGCGCCAGCGCTGCTGGAACGAGCACTGGGCACTAAACGTATGTCATTCACTCTTTGCCCGCCCACCCTTTGTGCCCCAGCACGCGAAAAGGTCTGACCATGGTAGGCAGCATTTTGGTGACTCGGCATTCATACTCCTCAGTCGTCTGTTGGTTGTTCAAAAGATAGATGCGGGAAAGCAATAGCAGGTTTCTAGCTGTGCGCCCATTGCGATGACGAATCGCGCTCGGATATCGAAAAACAAAATGGTGGGATCGTCAAGATCCCACCATTTTCCGTCAATGAGCTAAGGCGTTTTGGTCACAACCGCCCAGCGAGAAGTAAAACGATGACCACTACAAGAACAAGTCCCAAACCGCCACTAGGGTAATACCCCCACGAACGGCTGTAAGGCCATGTCGGCAGGGCACCGAGAAGCAGTAGGATCAGAACCACCATAAGAATCGTATACATGTGTCTCTCCTGTTGAATCCGGTTTTAAATCGCTACGAATCGGACGTCACGCTTAGTTACGTCGCAAAAAGAACAGCACCGTTATTTGCCGGCAGTCGCACTTCCTGGTTCAGCATTCGAACTCGATTCCTTACTCTGCGCCGAATACTTGCGAACGGTCGCCAAGAAGGGCTCGGTTGTAGCATTCGGACGAACCTTGCCGCTGAGAATGTCGCCGAACGGCTCGAACTTGCCGTAAAGCAAGCGCGTTTCGTCCTTATCCTGCGTCAATGCGGCGCCGCTCAGATCCACGCCAGCAAACAGACCGCGCGCTCGGGAATAGGTCAGAACTTCGGATCGCATCTTAATGTCGGTATCCGCTGCGGCGTCACGTCCGACCGGGCCCGCAGCCGCTGAAGCATCAGCACCGAGCTTAAACTTGCTCGACAACAGGTGGTCCATGCCAGACTGGTTCATTACAACCATGACGAGGTCGACCGCCTGGCCGCCCAGTTGCAGACCCCAGCTTCCGCCAGTGATAGTGATTGGTGCCGGAGCGCTCCATCCTCTTGCGGTTCGGCAGGTCGCTACGCCTTTGCCGTGATTGCCGCCGAAACCAACAGCGATCTTCACCATCGAGGGAATGACCGCGATGCATTTCGCACCGCTCATAACTTTGTCTGGAATTGCCTTGTCCGGTGTCCCCATGACTTCTTCCAAAACCTTCGACGAGGCGTCTAACCTCTTCGCGATATCGGACTGGTCTTTGTCGTCTGCCGCCCAACCAGCTCCAACCAACAACGAACAAATGCTCAGCACCAGGAGACTTCTTCGCAGATTCTTTGGCATCGTTTGTTCTCTCTCTCTGTGCTCCACGTGAGCACCTGCTACTTGACTGCGACGCTAAGCTATCGCTTGCCGCCATCTCGTCCCATCAGGATTTGGCAGTAAACAAGCCGATATCTCTCCCGAGGTTTTCCGAAATCCACGGTTCTGCCGGCTCAGAACCTAAGCCGCCCTACAGGTTTCACGGTATTGTGATCATTTTGGTCGACGTCTACTCTGCAATCTCTACTCGACACAACGCCCCCCAAGCGGGTGCCGGTCCTCTGGGACGGACTGGCATCCGCTCCTTCTTTTCTGGCGAGATTTCTACAGCAAAATCGGAACCGAATTACAAGTTCGCTCTGATACGACGGCGTGTAGTTTGTGGCTATCCTGCAAACGATTTCAACTCTGAGTGGAGGGGAACTTATGCTTTATTGGGCATTGGTCTTCCTGGTAGTGGCGTTGATCGCTGGAGTGCTGGGCTTTACAGGAATCGCGGTCGCCTCAGCAGGCATCGCTAAGATATTGTTCATTGTGTTCCTGGTGCTCTTCTTGGTTTCTCTGGTCGGGCACCTTGTAAGGGGCTCTGCGGTTCGCTGAGACTTTAGGAATTTAGATCAAAAGGCTCCCGAAAGGGAGCCTTTCTTTCTGTCGCCTGAGTGCTTGATCCAAAAAAGAACGGCTCACTTGCAGGAGTGTAAGCGAGCCTTTTATGGATCGGACGTTCTATTTAGTTGACGTAGCTTTCTGGTGCTTCACATCGATTTCGTTCACGACCTGCTTTACGTTCGGCACTTGCTGGGCTAACTTTTCGACCGTTGAGCGTTCAGTTTGTGAGGGCACATCGCCCTTCAAAGTCACGACCCCGTTCTTTACGTCATAGTTAACGTCGCTTTTCATGTGGTGCTCGGTCAGCGCCGCGCTCAAATTCTTGTCAATGGCCGAGTCCAGATCTGAATCGACTTTCTTCGCAGTACTCTCATTTCCATTAGGCCGGACGCCGATTTCATTCGAAATGACTTCGCCTCCTGCAATGGATTTTGCAATCGATTCCGCACGTGCCTTATCGTCCTGAGTTCCCACTTCACCTTTCAGCGTTACGACACCCTTGTCTCGATCCTGGCTGACGCTTACGTCGTTCAAGCCCACCTGATTAAGCGCGTTTCGTACGTCACCTGAAATATCAGGCGCTTTTTGTTTTTCGGAGCACCCAAGCCCTACCGCAACGGCACACAGTACTATCAGCAACGAAACCAGTTTGGTTGATCTCATGATTCTCCTTTTGAAGTCGTTCACCGGCGCCAACCCGAGAGTGGGGCCGTCGAAATGTGACGATGCGAACTGTCATAGACCAAGTTTGCGGATGGAAGACAGCCGCGACAATCAACGGGAACCCCTATCCTGGACAGGATTTGCGAGTAAGCCGGGAAGGAAACGCCTGCGGGTGAATAGGGACGGCTTCCAAGTCGATCAAACTGCAAAGGCTCGACGAGGGCCGCCGTGTGCAGTCACTCCCGAAGAGGGACGTACTCACCCGCAAGCTGTATTTCAGAGACTAGCAAGCTCAACGTGCTATTTGAATCGACTGAAGCACTGAACCCTTGCGAATCACCCTAGGGGAAGGGCTGTATTAGAGCGTAAATCTGGCCCTTCCGGCCCGCGATGGATGCGCAAATATTGACCTCTGTACGGGTCGACGCATCCAATCTTCACCATGATGCCTTTGAGCCTGCAAGCCGCGTGGCTTTTAATTTTAGGAATCCCCATCGCTTCCGTCGCATGGACTGTGACGCACGAAGAGGTTTTCCGGGAGCCGCGGCAATACTGCCAAAAACAGTGCACCAGCGCGCGGAATATTCTTCGCAGAAAGTTCTTTTATCTCTTCACTTGTGAATACTGTTTCAGCCACTACGTTGCCGCAGCTTTTCTCTTTATCACACGCTTCAAGCTGCTCTATCCGGATTGGCGAGGCTACCTGGTCTCGCTATTTGCTCTCGTGTGGGTGGCGAATCAGTACATGAGCATCTACAACCGTCTGCGCCTTGATATCAAGCATGAACAGGTGGAGATCAAAGCGGATGAAACGAAGGTTGACCGATTGAAGGCTGCGTAGCTGATAGTTGTTCAGGCAGTAACTGGAATTCCCATTGATTGATGCCGCTTTACCGGAATCACGACTTCTACGATCGTTCCGGGATTGGCATTTGCGAGGCGCAGAGTTCCGCCCAATTCAGAGACTCGTTGGCGCATGCCTCCGATTCCGATTCCCAGGCGATCTGGACGGAGCTGTACAACTTGATCTTCGATCCCTTTGCCGTCATCACGAACGGTGACGATTATGCTGCCGTCTTTTTCGAGCACGCTTACCATCCCGTTGCGAGCCCCCGAATGGCGGAACATGTTGGTCAGTGCTTCCTGAACAATGCGGAAGATTGCTGTTTCGAGTTCCGACTTCAAGCGGGCGAGATCCGGCGGTTGAACTTCGAGGCGTACCTCAATTCCACTGCGCTCCGATAGCCCCTCCAGAAACCATCGCAAGGCGGAGACCAAGCCCACCTCATCGAGAAGCGGGGGATGAAGCAGATGTGAAATCGAGCGGACTTGCTGTATGGCCCGGTCAACCAACTGGCTGGCGTCAATTGAAGCCTGCTGCATGGGCGGAGAAGCATTCTTGGACAAGATCCCGTCCAGAATCATCTTGGCGGCAGCCAGTTCCTGACCCAATCCGTCATGAATCTCGCGCGCAATTCGCCGGCGCTCTTCGTCCTGCAGCGTCATCAAGCGACCCGACAGACGTCTCAGCTCCGCTGTGCGGCTATCTACCAGCCTCTCCAGCTCAATCGCATTGTTGCGAATCGATTGCTCCAGCATCTTGCTGTCGTGAATATCAGAACACGTCCCGTACCACTTCAGGATTCCTCCTGCAGCGTCTCTGAGCGGGACAGCGCGAGCTCGAAACCAGCGATAGTGTGAATCCGCGCCTCTGAGCCTGTATTCGGATTCGTACATCTCGCCAGATTCAACGCAACGCAGCCAGTGCTGCAGACTTTGTTCTTTGTCCTCCGGGTGCAGATACTCGAGCCAGCCCAATCCGATGGCCGAACCCGCCGGCGCTCCGGTGTAGTCGTAGAAACGGCTGCTGATGTAATCCCGTGTACCGTCCGCCTGCCGGCTGAAAATGATGTCTGGAGCGGTCTGCACGATGGCATCCAGTTCCTGATTCTTCTGAGCCAGGTCGTTGTTCAGCTTTTGCAGGTCTACGGCGCGGCGCTCGAGTTCACGGGTTCGTTCGGCTACCCGTTCCTCCAGAGCACTGTTGAGCCGTTGAAGCTGCAGTTTCTTCCGGTGCAATTCCGCGAACACGCGCACCTTGGCCCGCAGAACATCAGGAACAATCGGCACCGAGAGGTAGTCGACAGCCCCGTGCTGATATCCCTTGAGACGATCGAGATCGGTGAGGTGGACGGCAGAAACGAAGATGATCGCGGTTTTTTGGAATCGCGGATGCTGGCGAATAATCTCGGCCAGCTCGAATCCGTCGATTTCCGGCATGCTGACGTCCATCAGCACGGCGGCAACATCCATCTTCAACAGTTTTTCCAGCGCCTCCTTGGCGGACGTCGCCGTGATCAGGTTCTCATCCAGTTCGGCGAGGATCGCCTCGTAGCTGAGCAGTTTGCCCGGCTGATCATCGACCATCAGGATGTTTACTTTTTCGTCGACACTCATCAGTCGGTCTGCCACTCTCGGGGTAACGTCAATAGATGCGTCCTCTTTACTCTAAAATGCTCGTAAGCAGCACTCACCGGTGTAGCCACATGCGCAACGCCGACAAGAGCTGCTCAGTATTTACGGGCTTCGCCAGATACTCGGAAGCGCCCGCCTCCAGGCATTTCTCGCGATCGCCTTTCATCGCTTTCGCGGTCAACGCGATGATCGGCAAACGGCGGAATGAGTCGTTTTGTCGGATCACCTGCATGGTGGCGTAGCCGTCCATCTCAGGCATCATGATGTCCATCAAGACAATCGCTACGTCCGGCGTCGATTCCAACATCGAGATTGCTTCGCGCCCGGTTCCGGCCGTCAACACTGCCATGCCGCGACGCTCGAGTACGCTGCTGAGCGCAAAGATATTGCGCATATCGTCGTCAACAACCAGCACCTTCTTTCCGACAAGTGCTTCATCGGAGCGATGCAGACGGTCGAGCATTCGCTGCTTCTCCGCGGGCAGATCGGCGACCACGCGATGAAGGAATAAAGCTGTTTCATCCAGCAATCTCTCCGGAGACTCAACACCTTTGACCACAACACTGCGCGCCAACGTGTGTAGTCGAGCGTCTTCCTCAGGCGACAATTCCTTCCCGGTAAAGACGACGACCGGCAAGTCACTGACTTGAGGAATATCTCTGAGGCGCTCAAGGATGTCGAAACCAGTCATGTCGGGCAGCCGCAGATCAAGAACAACACAGTCGAACGATTCGCGTTCCACGAGTTGAAGAGCTTCGGCTCCGGTGGCGGCGACAATCACATCGATGTCGTCGTAACCGAGAAGCTCGCGTATGCTGAGTTGCTCCGCGGGATTATCTTCGACGATCAGCAACCGTTTGCGCCGGGGAGCCGCGTACTGCTTGATGCGAGAGAGGGCCGACTCCAGTTCTTCTGGGCTCGTCGGTTTGGTTACAAACGCAAACGCACCGCGAGCCAATCCATGATGTCGATCCTCGTCGAGTGTCAACATCTGTACCGGTATATGCCGTGTCGCAGGATCCTGCTTCAGGTGATTCAAGACCGTCCAGCCCAGCATGTCCGGCAGGAATACATCCAACGACACAGCCGTGGGATGGAACTCTCTGGCCAACGCGAGAGCTTCGGAGCCACGGAGTGCGACCAGGACCTTGAATCCCCTGTCGCGCGAAAGGTCACAAAGAACGCGCGCGTAATGAGGATCGTCTTCAACGATCAGCAACACGGCGTCGTCAGGCTGCAGGTTGTCGCGATCATCCGCGATCTGTTCGGCCGGCCGCTCGGACACAACGATCTTCGAGAGTTGCAACGGCATCGCTGCATCCCTCAGGTCCGATGGTGTCAGTCGCGAGGCCGAGGGTCCTACGTAGGTCAACGGCAGATATAGCGTAAACACGCTGCCTTGCCCCGGAGTGCTCCTCAGCTGAATTTCACCGCCGAGCAGGCTTGCCAGTTCGCGGCTGATGGCCAACCCCAGACCGGTCCCGCCGTATTTCCGGCTGGTACTGGCATCCGCTTGTTGGAATGCCTCGAAGATGATGCGCTGTTTGTCGGGAGCAATGCCGATTCCTGAATCAGCGACCTGGAAGGCAACGACTGAAGCCGCGCCGCTGAGAATCGGATGTTCCTCGCTCCATCCTTTTTGTGCGACGGATACCGACATGCGAACGGTGCCATGCTCGGTGAACTTGAAGGCGTTCGACAGCAGATTCTTGAGCACCTGCTGCAGGCGCTTGGAGTCCGTAACCAGACTCCGCGTGAGGTGCGGATCCGTTTGCACCTCGAACGACAGCCTGCGGTTTTCCGCCTCGTGACGGAACGGTCTTGCAACCATCTCGAGCAGATTCGCGAAGAAGACTTCCTCCGCCTCGACGGATACCGTTCCCGATTCGATCTTTGAGAGATCGAGAATATCGCTGATCAGGTTTAACAAGTCCGTTCCTGCTCCGTGAATCGTGCGAGCGAACTCAACCTGCTTCGGAGTCAGATTGTGATCGGGGTTCTCACTGAGCTGCTGGCCGAGCACAAGAATCGAGTTCAATGGAGTTCGCAACTCGTGCGACATGTTCGCCAGGAACTCCGATTTGTACTTGGACGTTAGCGCGAGTTCTTTCGCTTTCTCCTCCAGTGCGCGGCGGGCTTGCTCGATTTCCTGGTTCTTCCGTTCGACTTCCACGTTTTGCTCAGCGAGTTGTTGCGCTTTCTGTGCCAGCTGCTCGTTGGTCTGCTGCAGTTCTTTCTGCTGCGTCTGAAGTTCGGCCGCCAGCTGCTGTGACTGTTTCAACAGGCCTTCGGTCTGCATTGTCGCTTCGATACTGTTCAGCACAATACCGATGCTGGCCGTGAGCTGTTCAAGGAAAGCGAGGTGAGAGGCTGTGAAGTTGTTCAGTGATGCCAGTTCGATGACGGCCTTGACGCGATCTTCAAATAGCACCGGAAGTACGATCACGTTTTGCGGTACTGATTGGAACAATCCAGACCGGATAGGGACAGTCTTGTCAGGAAGGTCCGAGATCAGCATGCGGCGCTTTTCCGATGCCACCTGGCCCACAAGTCCTTCACCGATCTTCAAGCGGCGAAGATGGCCGCTTTCGCCGTCATCAGCGAAAGCAGACAACAGCACCATGCCGCCGGAATTTTCCGTTTCCATTTGGTAGATGACGCCCTGTTGCGCGTTCACCAGCGGAGCGAGTTCTGACAGAAGCATCCGGCCTACGGTCGCAAGATCGCGCTGGCCCTGCAACATGCCTGTGAATCTCGCAAGGTTCGTCTTGAGCCAATCCTGCTCCGTGTTTCGATCGGTCGTAAGACGAAGGTTGTCAATCATCGTGTTGATGTTGTCTTTCAATTCCGCGACTTCACCGCTGGCTTCGACCTGAATCGATCGCGTCAAGTCGCCCTTCGTTACCGCCGTCGCAACCTCAGCGATGGCGCGAACCTGGTTCGTAAGGTTGTCCGCAAGCAGGTTGACGTTTCCAGTGAGATCCTTCCAGGTTCCGGCAGCACCCGGCACGTTTGCCTGTCCGCCCAAGCGGCCTTCGACGCCGACTTCGCGGGCTACAGTTGTAACCTGGTCCGCAAACGTTGCGAGAGTGCCGGTCATGTTGTTGATCGTTTCCGCGAGGGCTGCGACTTCGCCCTTCGCGTTCACCGTCAACTTCTGCGTGAGGTCACCGTTCGCCACAGCCGTAACGACCTTCACGATTCCGCGCACCTGTTCAGTCAGGTTCACGGCCATGACGTTGACGTTATCGGTCAAATCCTTCCATGTGCCGGCAACGCCCGGAACTTGTGCTTGTCCACCGAGCTTTCCGTCGGTGCCGACTTCGCGGGCCACGCGAGTGACTTCGGCCGCGAATGCGTTGAGCTGGTCGACCATCGTATTGATGGTGTTCTTCAATTCGAGAATTTCGCCCTTCACATCGACCGTAATCTTGCGGGACAAGTCGCCGCGGGCAACGGCGGTTGTGACTTCTGCGATATTTCGAACCTGTGCCGTCAAATTGCCTGCCATAGCGTTGACGGAGTCGGTAAGATCCTTCCACGTACCGGCCACGCCCGGGACGTTGGCCTGCCCGCCGAGCCGGCCTTCCGAACCAACTTCGCGAGCCACGCGCGTAACTTCGGCTGCAAACGATCGCAGCTGCTCGACCATCGTGTTCAACGTCTCTTTCAGTTGGAGAATTTCGCCGCGCACGTCGACGGTAATCTTCTTCGAAAGATCGCCGGTTGCGATGGCCGTTGCAACTTCTGCAATGTTTCGTACTTGGCCAGTCAGGTTGCTGGCCATGAAGTTCACGTTGTCCGTGAGATCCTTCCAGGTACCGGCAACGCCCGGAACCTGCGCCTGGCCTCCCAGCTTCCCATCGGTTCCGACTTCGCGAGCAACACGGGTTACTTCGCCGGCGAAAGCATTGAGCTGGTCGACCATCGTATTGATGGTGTTTTTCAATTCGAGAATTTCGCCCTTTACATCGACCGTGATCTTGCGCGACAAATCGCCGCGAGCCACGGCCGTCGTGACCTCAGCGATGTTTCGGACCTGGCCAGTCAGGTTGCTGGCCATGAAGTTCACGTTATCGGTCAGATCCTTCCATGTACCGGCTACTCCGGGCACCTGTGCCTGGCCGCCGAGCTTTCCGTCCGAGCCGACTTCGCGGGCGACGCGGGTTACTTCGGCGGCAAACGCGTTCAACTGGTCGACCATCGTGTTGATGGTTTCTTTCAGGAGCAGAATTTCTCCGCTAACGTTGACGGTGATTTTCTTCGACAAGTCACCGCTCGCAATAGCCGTAGAAACTTCAGCGATATTGCGTACCTGTCCTGTCAGGTTACTTGCCATGGAGTTAACCGAATCGGTCAGATCTTTCCAGGTTCCGCCAACGCCGGGGACGAGAGCCTGTCCGCCGAGTTTGCCGTCCGTACCGACTTCTCGGGCTACACGAGTGACTTCCGACGCGAACGATCGCAACTGATCGACCATCGTGTTCATCGTGTCTTTCAGTTCGAGAATTTCGCCCTTCACATCGACCGTGATTTTGCGCGACAAGTCGCCGCGAGCCACGGCCGTTGCCACTTCCGCGATATTGCGGACCTGGCCCGTCAGGTTGTTCGCCATAAAGTTGACGTTGTCGGTGAGATCCTTCCAGGTTCCGGCAACGCCTGGCACCTGCGCCTGCCCACCAAGCTTTCCTTCCGTGCCGACCTCGCGAGCAACGCGAGTTACTTCGCCAGCGAACGCGTTCAATTGATCGACCATCGTGTTGATGGTGTTCTTCAGTTCGAGAATTTCGCCCTTCACATCGACCGTGATCTTGCGCGACAAGTCGCCACGGGCGACTGCCGTCGTCACTTCGGCAATGTTTCTGACCTGGCCAGTAAGGTTACCGGCCATGGAGTTTACTGAGTCGGTGAGATCCTTCCAGGTTCCAGCGACGCCGGGCACGTTGGCCTGTCCACCCAAACGACCTTCAGTACCGACTTCGCGGGCCACACGCGTCACTTCACCCGCGAACCGATTCAGCTGATCGACCATTGTGTTAAGGGTTTCTTTCAGCTGGAGGATTTCGCCGCGCACGTCGACCGTGATTTTGCGCGACAGGTCGCCACTTGCAATCGCAGTTGCCACTTCGGCGATGTTTCGGACTTGGCCCGTCAGGTTGCTGGCCATGAAGTTGACGTTGTCGGTGAGATCTTTCCACGTTCCTCCGACACCAGGCACCTGCGCCTGACCGCCGAGCTTTCCTTCGGTTCCCACTTCCCGAGCAACGCGAGTTACTTCACCGGCGAATGCGTTCAATTGATCGACCATCGTATTGATGGTGTCTTTCAGTTCGAGAATTTCCCCCTTCACATCGACGGTAATTTTGCGGGACAGATCGCCCCGGGCGACGGCCGTCGTAACTTCTGCGATGTTTCGGACCTGAGCAGTCAGGTTTCCGGCCATGGCGTTGACGGAATCCGTAAGATCCTTCCAGGTTCCGGCCACGCCGGGTACAACCGCCTGTCCGCCGAGTTTTCCGTCTGTACCGACTTCGCGAGCCACACGCGTCACTTCTGACGCGAACGAACGCAGTTGATCCACCATCGTGTTGATGGCCTCTTTCAACTGGAGAATCTCGCCTCTGACGTCGACCGTAATTTTGCGGGAGAGATCGCCGCTCGCGACTGCGGTCGCAACCTCGGCAATGTTTCGGACCTGGCCGGTGAGGTTGCTGGCCATCAGGTTGACGTTGTCCGTAAGGTCTTTCCATGTACCGGCAACGTCAGGCACCTGCGCTTGTCCACCTAGTTTGCCTTCCGTACCTACTTCGCGCGCCACGCGCGTCACCTCGGCCGTGAACACGCCCAACTGCTGAATCATCGTATTCACAAGGTTGGCCGATCTAAGAAATTCGCCTTCTAACGGCCGGCCGTCCACATCGAGACGTACTGTCTGAGTCAGGTCGCCCTGCGCGACTGCGGCGATCGCGCGAGTCACCTCGGCGGTTGGACGCAGCAGGTCTTCGACGAGGGTGTTGACCGAAATCTCCATTTCGCCCCACGCCCCTCTGAACTCGGGGAATCGAGCGCGCTCGCGGGTCCTTCCCTGTTTGCCGACGGCCTGGCCGACACGCTTCAGTTCCTGCGACATGTGTTGATTGGCCGCAACGATGTCGTTAAAAGTGTCTGCCACTTTTCCTGCGAGCCCGACCCATGTACCCGGGAGGCGCACGGTGAAATCGCCGTCCCGCATGCTTTGCAAGCTCGAGAGAATTATGGAGAGGTCGGGCGACTCGTCGGCAGCCTTAGACTTTCCGTTGCGTCGGGAAGATGGCGGCACCGGAGAAGCAGGAGTGTTCTCCGCGTTCTCATTCAGTGTTGATGATCGTTTCATTTCAGGTCTCTCCCATGGAGACGAGATTGCGTACCTTTAGCCGTCTCAATGGCGATGGAACTAAGGAAAGATTTGATGGATTTCGCGCCTATATGCGAGGGAAGAAATACGCTCATTACGCGCCCAGTTGACTAGGAAATTAGGAACTCCGACACCGCGAGGAGCAAGGCAAGCTCCTCAGCCCCCAGTCGGAATTACAGCCGCTATTGGAGCATGGCCGCCTAAAGCAAATCCCTACGGTATTTCCTGTAGGGAGTGGTCACTCTGACGCGCTGCATGACTCCTACTCACCGGCTCGGGCGACCTTGCTTATTCCAATCCTTTCACTCTCCGCTTCTGGGACATGCGGTGGGAAGGGAGAACCGAGGCTAGAAACCATCCGCAGCGCGATTTGGGGTCCGGCATAACCCACGTTGAGAAATCCCGAGCGAGGGGAGACACACTATGTACAGACAATTCCGCGCTTTAGCTAGATACGAGACCTGATAGTCAGGGTGCTGCCCGCGAAAGTATTTTTGAATCACCGGAGTCTGCCTCGCGTTCGTTGATCTTGGGGCGGTCGGATCAAAGAATCACTTAGTGAATATGGACGACCATTTTTCTAAATTGCAGCGCTGACTGCAGCATGCCGATTAAAGGAGGGTTCATCGTGGCAGGTAAAAATACCGCTGTATTTGGCATATACCCATCGCTCACAAGCGTCGAGATTGGAGTTGACGAACTGAAGGCGGGAGGGTTCCGGAACACCGATATCTCGGTTCTTTTTCCGGAGAGCGCCGGAACCAGAGATTTCGCGCACGAGAAAAACACGAAGGCTCCAGAAGGCGCTACGGCCGGCGCGGGAACTGGCGTCGTGATTGGGGGAGCACTCGGCTGGCTCGTCGGTATCGGCGCGCTGGCTGTTCCCACTCTGGGACCCTTCATCGCTGCCGGACCCCTGATGGCGGCTCTCGCGGGGGCAGGTGTTGGGGGGACGGTGGGCGGTATTGCGGGCGCCCTCATCGGATTGGGAATTCCAGAATACGAGGCTAAGCGCTACGAGGGCCAGGTGAAAGACGGCGGCATCCTGTTGTCCGTTCATTCCGACGATTCCGACTGGACGAAGCGAGCAAAAGACATCCTCAAGCGAACCGGAGCTCAGGACATTGCATCTACCGGAGAAGCCGCCGTCGATGAACCCGTAACCAACGTACGTCTCAAACGCGCGGGATAGTTTTTTTCGCAATTCGTATTCGGGGCTATCGGCGTAATGAACTCTCCGGGGCCCCGATTTTTTCTGTCCGATGCAACTAGGTTCCGGGGGGCCGGCGATGCTTCGAACACCGAATCTTTCCACTTCAACTTCTTCCTCCAACGCATCTCTGATCATTGCGGTGGCGGCAACGGTCGCCATTTTGTACTTCGGCCGCAATATCCTCATACCCATCGCCTTGGCTTTGGTTTTCAGCTTCCTGCTTACCCCGCTCGTGAGCTGGCTGCAAAAAATTCATCTGGGAAGGCTTCCGTCTGTACTCATCGTTTTGACGCTCTGCTTCGCGCTCGTGGGGACGATCGGCTGGGGTGTTGCAGGCCAACTTCTGGAGATTACGAGTCACGTCCGGGATTACAAAACGAATCTCGAGGACAAAATTCACGCTCTTCATTCCCACAAAAACGCCCCCATTGTGCAAGCGACCGCTACTGTTCAGGAACTGAATAGAGAGTTAGCTGTCGCGCCGGCGGCGGCAGCGGACGCGGCGAGAAACAGTAAAGACGGTGCGCGCAACGGGCGGCCTATTGCGGTGCAGGTCACTGCGCCGCCATCCAACCTGGTTCAGGATCTGCGGGAGTTCCTGGGCCCGCTGGCAGGTCCGATCGAAACGGCGTTTCTCGTTGTCATCTTCGTGGCCTTTATGTTGATCAACCGCGAGGACTTGCGAAATCGCTTGATCCGATTGGGCGGTGCGGGCCAGCTTTCCGTCATGACGCAAGCACTGGAAGATGCCAGTGACCGGTTGAGCCGGTATCTTCTCCTACAATTCCTGGTCAATGGCTGCTACGGCTTGCTGTTTGGGCTCGGTTTGTTCTGGATCGGAATTCCTCACGCTCTCCTTTGGGGAGCCATTGGAGCCATGCTTCGCTTCGTTCCGTATGTCGGTACATGGATTGCAGTTGCGTTTCCTATGGCGATGGCAGCAGCGGTTTTTCCCGGTTGGTCTCAGTGCCTGCTGGCCTTCGCACTCTTCGCCATTCTGGAACTACTCGTGGCCAACGTTGTTGAGCCGTGGCTCTACGGATCTCACATCGGCGTTTCGCCATTTGCGATTCTTGTAGCAGCAGCTTTTTGGGCAACGCTCTGGGGACCTGTCGGCCTGATCTTGTCCACTCCTCTAACACTCTGCCTCATTCTGGTCGGTCGATACGTGCCTCAGATGAACTTCCTGGAAGTATTGCTCGGGGACGACCCCGTTCTGTCACCTCAGGAGGTGTATTACCAGAGGCTGCTGGCTATGGATTCGGATGAGGCAAGAAATGTGGCCAAAACATACCTCGAAGACAAACCGCTGGAGGACTTTTACGGATCGGTGTTGATTCCGGCATTGCGGCTAGCTGAAGAGGATCGCCACAGCGACGTTTTGGGCGAGAAGTCGAGCGAATTCATCTCCCAATCGACGAGAGAATTGATCGATGACCTGGATCAGCCCGCCACAGCGCCGGCTGGAGAGCATCTGCCCACTGGCCATGTGCCGGAATCACGGTTTTCCGCCGCAAAGATCGTTTGCGTTCCTGCCCGTGATGATGCTGACGAACTCGTCGGAATGATGCTGTGTCAGCTAGTTCGGCGTGCTGGAAACGAGCATTGTCGATATCTGGCGATCGATACTGTGGAAAAAATGCTGGAACAGGTGGAACATGGCGAATATCAAATCGTTTGCATCTCGGCCTTGCCGCCATTCGCCGTAGGGCAGGCGCGTTCCCTGTGCAAGCGTTTACGCGCCCGTTTTCCGGAGATCGAAATCGTAGTTGGCCTGTGGGGCTTTGCCGGCGGTGTTCCCAAAGCTCAAGAGCGCGTCGGGCCGTCTTGTACAGATGCCGTTTGCACCAACTTACCGGAAGCGCTGCTGCAGCTTCGACGCTTGTCTGAAACAGAACCTCACGAGAAAGTGTCGAATAACCAGCCAAGTGAGGAGACTATCGTTTCATCTCGATAGCGCGAGAAACGGGGCACCAGCACTTGAGCTGATGCCCCAGTCGAGTACTGCGTGGTCTTGCTATCTTTCCTTGGGCGGTTTGGGCTCGGACCTCTGTGGAGGGGGAGCCTGTCGTTGCTGCATTCGCTGCTGCTCCTGCGTCTGCCGTTGCTGCAATTGCTGAGTCTGCTGCTGGTGTCTTTGCTCAGTCTGCTGCTTGCGCGCCTCGTCAGCGTTTCGTTTCATCATTTGCTGATGGTCTTTCTCCTGCTGCTGTTGCAACTTCTGCCGAGCTTGTTCCTGCTTTTGTTGGAGCTTCTGCTCCTGTTGCTGATATCTCTTGTCCAGCTTCGCATTGCCAGTATTCGGTGCGCTCGGACGCTCCATCGGCGGCAACTCGCTAGGGTGACTGAATGTCGGTGGACGGTTACCATTTTCATTCCGAGGCGGAGTCGCATTTTCATTGCGAGGTGGATTGCCGCCGCGGTTGGCCGGCGGATTGTACTGTGCCCCAGCTTCACGCGCCGGAACTGCATCGCGTCCTGAGAACTGGGCTGGCCGAGCGGTCGCCGCTACCGGAGGCTTGCCGTGATTTGCGGACGCCCGGAACTCCTGGTTCCCACGCGCCGCCTGCAGGTGCTGCAACTGTGTGGATGCGGGCGGTATGTGCCGCTCACGGGACGCGGCCTCTTCCTGAGGAGTGGGCCTCCTGTTAACCCCGCCGTTGCCGCCATTAAAGCTGACCCGGTTTGTACGGGTGCTCGTGTTGATGACGGTGGTGTTATAGACGTTGTGGATCTCGGTGACGTTTATGTTGGTGACGGAACGGTTATAGAAAAAGTGCCCACGGTCCCATCTACCGCCAACGAATCCTTCTCCGAAGTAGCCGTACCCGTAATCTATGCCGCCGTAGAAGCCGACTTGGGGTCCCCAGTAGCCATCATAAAAAACGAAAGCTCCATCGACCCAAGCCCAATACGGAGGCGTCCAGAGCACCTCAGGTTGAGGAGGCAGTATCCAAGTCCCCGGGACCCAATAATAGTCGTTGTAATCAGCATCCCAGGCCCAGAATCCCGGCGTCCATAGGTACCCCTCGCCGGGGCAAAGAGGCTGTTCGTAAACGGGAAGAGCTGGCGGACCAAACGAAACAGAAATTCGGAGCTGAGCGAACGACGGAGACGACAAAATCAAAATTACAAACGCAAACAACACCGCATGAACGGCACGTTTTTGCATAAGTTTTCTCCTGACCGGCTTGACGCGAAATTACTGCATTCAAGGGCCTTGGTACAGCACATGCTCGGCACAATTGAGAGCCGCGGACGGTTGGCCGAGCCACGTTCCTTAGGCTCTATCTAGTGGCCATTTAAACTGAACCGGCGGCGGAATTAGAGGAAGAATTGCCGCTGACGGTTGCGAACAAAGACGAGGTCTTTCTTGCCTGCGCATTCTCTTTAAGGTTCGTGTGACATAAAGCACAAGGCGATACCGAAGTCAGATCCGGTATCGCCGTTTATGTGCCCTTCAATTTTTTCTGGCGATTCGAGGTCTGGGTCAGGCCGCGCTTCTTCCCATGACAAAATGCAAAATGAGGGAAATGACCGCAAACACCAGAAGTAGATGGATCAGGCCGCCTGCGACGTGAAATACCGTGAAGCCGCCGATCCACGCGATCAGCAGAATGACGAACAATATTGTCCAGATGCTCATGTTTTTCTCCGAAACTCGTGATCGGCGTACCAGGTGGGCTTTGATCTCCACCGCGCCCAGTGTAAGAAGTTATTACGGGGGCATCGGGGTGTCATTAACGCGAATCTCGTATCCGACCCTGTAAATGTCTGTACAGCGGGCACATATTCGCTGCATGACGATCTGGCTAACTTCTGGGATTCAAATGGCTGAACTTACGATTTGGTTCAATGTTGGTCATACCTAGCAACTCTGCGCTAGTCTAGGCAACTAACAAGAGCTGTGAGTTTCACGTCGTCCCGCTGCGAACGTGTTCTTCATGTCGCGAATTCTTCCTCAAGCTCGACTCGCGTGGCTTCCTATAATCTTGAGCCTAGGCCTCTTCTTAGGTCCTGTCTGTAGATCCCGGGCATATTCGGTTCTATCGCACGAGCAAATCGTGGACCTGGTGTGGAAGGACGATTTATTGCCGCTCATCAAGGCCCGTTATCCTTCGGCCACCGTCGATGACTTAAAACGTGCACATGCCTTCGCCTACGGTGGCTCGCTGATCCAGGACATGGGCTACTACCCTTTTGGGAACAAGTACTTCAGTGATCTGACGCACTACGTCCGCAGTGGCGATTTCATCGTCAATTTGGTGAATGAGGCTAGCACGCTGGAAGAATTTGCATTCTCTCTCGGGGCTCTGGCCCATTACTCCGCCGACAACATGGGACATCCGACGGTGAATCGGGCTGTCGCGCTTGAATTTCCCGAGCTTCGAAAAAAGTTCGGAAACGAGGTCACCTACGAAGAGAATCCCAAGGCACATATCCGTACGGAATTCGGCTTCGATGTTACGCAGGTAGCCAAAAACCGTTACACCTCAGACCGTTATCACGACTTCATCGGGTTCGAAATTGCCAAGCCGGTAATGGAACGGGCTTTCTTGGATACGTACAACATTCCACTGTCCGAGGTCATTCCAAATGAGGATCTGGCGATCGGGACGTTTCGGCGTTCTATCAGTCGCGTGTTGCCCGAGATGACCAGAGTTGCACTCCTCGCGCGAAAACAGGAACTTGTTAAGGAAACGCCCAATTTCAATGCGCGGAAATTTCGCTATTACCTGTCCCGGGCGAATTATCAGAAAGAATGGGGCAAAGGATATCGCCGGCCTGGCTTCGGGACGAAAATCTTGGCATTCTTTCTGCGGTTTGTACCGAAGGTAGGTCCCTTCAAGGCGCTGGATTTCAAGATCCCCACTCAACAAACTGAGGACTTGTATATCGCGAGTGTCAATCGCACCGTGGAAAACTATAAGATGCTGCTCGCGGAGGTGGAAAAGAACCAACTGCATCTTGCAAACATGGACTTCGACACCGGCCGCAGCACTAAAGCAGGAGAATATGGGCTCACCGACAATGCGTACGCGCGTCTGCTCGACGAGTTAGCTGAGAAGAATTTCGATTCCATAACTCCAGAACTGCGCGAAAACATTCTCTCGTTTTATCAGGACCCGAATGCTTCGGTTGCCACCAAGCGCAATCCTTCTGCATGGTCGAAGACGCAGGAAGCGTTGGAGAAGTTGAAAGTTTCAACTCACAAAAACACTGTGTCGCCCCAAATTTCCCAGATCGATTGAATCGCTTTGTCGCGGAGCGATTGCGCCAACCTCCGGTGAGGTAAGGGCAACTAAATCGTAAGCAGTTCCTTAAACCAATCAGGTGCGCCGAGACGCGTACTGAAAAGGGAGGACTATTCATGGCAGACGATATGGAAAAAAACCGTCAACAGGGTGGACAACAGACTGGGCAGACCAATCAACAAGGTAACCAGTCGGATCAGCAGGGTCGAGATAAAACTGGACAGACCGGCCAGCAGAGCGGTCAAACTGGACAACAGCAGCAGAAGAAGAGCGGCCAGAACGACCAAGACAACGAAAACCTCGACCGTCAGCGCAAGGCTTCTTAGTGGTTTGCCAATTGAGTAGTTGGAGTCCCGGCTTCGGCCGGGACTTCTTTTTTGCGCAAATAGTCGGCTCGTTTTCGCCGGCAGCGCTCGATATCAGCTACTGTCGCGCCAGTCTCGCGCCTGTCACCCTCGCAAGAGCTTTGAACTGATTTTCATTCAGTCTCAAATTCGTCCACACGTCCGATGCCGCTATTAGCTTGTAGAATTGGAAAGTAGTCGGAGCGGCGTTGGCATTGTCTTTCCTCGAACAATTAAATCCGCAGCAGCGCGAAGCCGTCGAGACCGCTGAAGGCCCCGTGCTGATCCTTGCGGGTGCGGGCAGCGGGAAAACCCGTGTCATTACCTACCGGATCGCGTATCTCATTGAACAAAAAGGGGTAATGCCAGAGTCCATTCTGGCCATGACATTCACCAACAAAGCTGCGGCCGAGATGGCGGAGCGGGTCGATAAGTTGGTGGGCGGTCTCAGCATCGCCAAGCCCGTCATCTCCACGTTCCACTCGTTTTGCGTGCGGATGCTGCGGCGTGATATCGAGGCCATGAGGATTCCCTCCGCTACGCCGGGGCAGAAGCCAATCGGCCACACGAAGAGTTTCGTTATTTACGACGAAGGCGACCAGCAGTCCGTCATCAAGTCGTTGATGAAACGCTTCGGGCTCGACGACAAGCAACTCACTCCGCGAACCGTGCTCTCAAGAATCTCATGGGCGAAAAATCATATGCTCGATCCGCAGGAGTTGTATTTGCAGTCTGCCGATCCGAAGACCGAGCGGATCGCTCATCTTTATGAGGAGTATCGGAAGGAATTGCGGAAGGCGAATGCGCTTGATTTCGACGACCTGCTGCTTGATGCTGTGCGACTTCTAAAATCCGCCCCGCAAGTGCGGGAATACTACAATCGCAAATTCCAATATCTGCTGATTGACGAATACCAGGACACGAATCGTCCACAGTACGAGCTGATGAGAATGCTGGCCGGTGAAAGCCACAACGTTTGCGCCGTGGGCGATGAAGATCAATCGATCTACTCATGGCGCGGTGCGGACATTCGAAACATCCTCGAATTCGAGCAGGACTTCCCTGAAGCCAAGATCATCCGTCTCGAACAGAATTATCGGTCCACCCAAAATATCTTGCAGGCTGCATCTGCTGTGGTAGCGAACAACGTCCGCCGCAAGGGAAAAAATCTTTGGACGGCTCGACAGGGCGGCACCAAGATCGGTTACTACGAAGCTCCCGACGGTGAGAATGAAGCCCTATTCGCGGCGGATTGGATCGCGCGCTACGTGAGAGAGGCGACTGAACGCGGTGACTCTCCCCGTGCCGCTGTGCTCTACCGAACCAATTCGCAGTCGCGGCTCTTTGAAGAAGGCATGCGCCGGTATGGATTGAAATATCACGTCGTGGGCGGATTTTCGTTTTACGAGCGGGCCGAGATCAAGGACATGATCTCGTACTTGAAAGTGATCCAGAACCCGGACGACACAATTTCACTGCTTCGCGTCATCAACACTCCCGTCCGTGGCATCGGGAAAGGCACGATTGATGTTCTGGAACGGCTTGCTTTGGAAACCGGCTTGTCTCTGTGGGGCGCGCTCAGCGAAGCAATCAGGCGTCAGTTGCTGCCCCCGCGGGCGCTTGCATCCCTGAAAAGCTTTCAGCAACTCATTCGCGATGCCCAGGCAATGCTGGCTGGGAACTTCGTGGAACAACTCGATGAGAGCGCAATTGCCTCGGAGGCGAGTCTGCCGGAGGAAGTGGCATTAGATGAACCGAATCTCGACTCTTCCGACCCAGCCCGCGGCGGCGATGCGACTGAGTTCGACCCTGCGGAGTTCGGAAATTTCTCCTTCGATTTTGGCGCTCACGATCAGATCGACGGAAACGGGAACGGCGAGCCACATCCGGTTGCAGAGGTTGAGCCGACGCCACTCCCACAATCAGAAGGGCCTGATGGTTCGAGTTCCTTCCCAGCTCCGACTGTCAGCACGGCAGACGTCCTGAAATTCTTGATCGACCGCACTGGCTACATCAAGGCGCTGGAAGACGAAGACACTCCGGAAGCCTTTTCGCGGATCGAAAACCTGCGAGAGTTGGTCAACGCGGCTATGGACTCGCGAGATCGCGCCGAGACCCTTGACCAGTTTCTCGATCATGCAGCCCTGATTGCCGACGCGGACGATTATGACGAGCGCGCCCAGATTACCCTGATGAGCTTGCATGCGGCTAAGGGCCTGGAGTTTCCGCTGGTTTTCCTAAGTGGACTCGAAGAAGGACTCTTCCCTCACTCCCGCACCATGCTCGTTCCGGAAGACATTGAAGAAGAACGGCGTCTTTGCTACGTGGGGATGACCCGCGCAATGGATCAGCTGATTCTTACGCGGGCTGTCTACAGGCGACGCTATGGAACAGAACTTCCTGAGGCCAGCGTACCGTCCAGGTTTCTGGAAGAAGTGCCCGGGCCGCTGATCGAAGAATTGGGAAACGCTCGAGCCCGTGGAACACGCACATCACTGAGCCCCCCCGCGCGAAGCCACGACGAGTACTCCTCTCACTATTCATACGAAGATGAGGATCAGAGCACGTCATGGCACGCGGGCGAAGCAGCCAAAAGGTCAACTACCTCAACGAAACCGACGGTTGCTGCCCGACCCTACAATTCGATTGAGAACATCGCCGAGTTCTTCGCCAGCCGCGGAAAGAAGTTCTCGATTCCCAAGGTGGCGGTTGAAGAACCGACCGGCAAGCGTGGATTTCGTCCCGGCCAGAAGGTCCGGCATCCGAAATACGGCGAAGGTACGGTGTATCAGCGCGAAGGCGAAGGCGAAGAAGCGAAGATTACGGTACAATTTCCACGCTTCGGCTTAAAGAAACTGGTGGAGAAGTACGCCCAGTTGGAGCGCGCGTAGTCTGACGGTCGCGCCGAGAAGGACCAGGACGTTCAGAGAGTAGTCATTGCCTGGGAGCAGCGACAGTCAACGGCAAGAGATAACAGAAAAAAGAGGATAAATACATTCGTTCATGGCAAATACAAGCAAACTCAGCAAAGAAGATCGCAAGAAAACTAAACGCACCGCACGCAAAAAGCGCAAAGCGGAAAAGCCATTGAAGCCGCGTGACTATCCGCGTGGTTCAAAAAAGCCGAAGGTAAAGAAGTTGGCGCGCGGTCAGGCGAAGCGGTAAGGAAATAACGGGCTGGCGGTTGACCTTAGTTCGTTCTGTTGAAGTCGGACAGGCTGGAGGTCAACCGCTTCCCATCGTTAGCCACGCTAGCTAGGAGAATCAGACCCTTTGCCGGAACCCACAACCTCAGAGCCTCCTTCCAATAAAACCATCCGTACCTCAGACAGCCAGCTCTTTTGCTGCAAATCGATCGACAAACTGATCTCCGACTCGGAAGATCCGGAACGGAAACTTAAGAAGACTCTGGGCCCGATCTCTTTGACAGCCCTCGGCATCGGAGCGGTCATTGGCTCTGGCATCTTCACGGTCGTCGGCACCGCTATCGCAGGACAAAAGTTCGATACGTCCTCGATCCTGAATGCACCGCTGCTGGACTACATAATCCGGCACCACGCAACGCTCGGGCGGCCCGGTGCCGGTCCAGCGCTGGCGTTGTCACTCGTCCTGGTTGCGGTGGTTTGTGGATTCACCGCGCTTTGCTATGCGGAACTGGCCTCTATGATCCCGATCGCCGGGAGCGCCTACACCTACACCTACGCGACGATGGGCGAGCTGATCGCGTGGATTATCGGCTGGGACCTCATCCTGGAGTATGCCGTCAGCAACATGGCTGTGAGCGTCGGTTTCTCCGCTCACTTGGTTGACATGCTGGAGTGGTTCGGCATTCGACCCGCATTGCGCTGGATCTCGCCCGCGTATCTCCCGGCGGGAATGTCAGATCTGAAGGGCAACATGCTCTACCCTTCAGGCCTCCATTTCGGCTTCAATATTCCAGCATTTCTGGTGGTGATGTTTCTCACCGTAATTCTTGTCCGCGGCATTCGCGAATCGGCCGGGGCGAACAACACCATGGTGATCCTGAAGATCGCCGCTATCCTTGCCTTCATCATCGCTGCGTCGCATTACATCAATCGCGACAACTGGCACCCGTTTGCTCCGATGGGATGGTCGGGAGTTTTGACCGGAGGTTCCATCATTTTCTTCACCTACATCGGGTTCGACTCGGTGTCGACCGCTGCGGAAGAGGCGAAGAATCCTCAACGGGATCTCCCCATCGGCATCATCGCCACGCTGATCGTATGCACCCTCCTCTATATAGGGGTCGCTATTGTCTTGACTGGTGTCGTGAACTGGCAATCGCTGCTCGATGACGCTGCTCCGGTCGCAAACAGCCTGAAGCGGCTGGTTACCAGCAGCGGATCAAATACATTGCGATGGGTGGAACTTGGCGTTCTGTTCGGCGCCATGATGGGAATGATTTCATCGCTGCTTGTGTTTCAGCTCGGACAGGCGCGTGTCTGGTTTTCGATGTCGCGCGACGGATTGCTTCCCAAGCTCTTCGGGCGAGTTCATCCCCGCTTCCGTACTCCGGCAACGGCAACCTGGATTGCGGGCTTTGTCGTCGGCATTCCTGCAGGAATTCTCGACATCGGAACGCTCTCGGACTTGTCCAACATCGGCACGCTGTTTGCCTTCGTGCTGGTCTCTATCGGGGTGATTATTCTTCGCTATCGCGATCCCGAACGCCATCGTGGCTTCCGCGCTCCCGGCGGCATTGCGGCGCCTGTGCTGAGCGTGAGCTTCTGCGTCCTGCTCATGTCGGGACTGCCGATCCTGACTTGGCTGCGATTCTTCGCGTGGCTCGCTCTCGGACTGTTGATCTATTTTATGTACAGCCGCCATCGAAGCGAGTTCGCACCGAAATAGAAGGATCGCGGAGAAATACGGTCCGGCCTCGCTGTCTTACTTTTTCCAGTTGGCGGCCAAGAACAGGTAACGATCGCGCAAGTCATCTTTATGCGCGGTCGGCTGAGTGCCGAGGAGCATCACCTGAAACCCGTCGGATGACGAATACTTCGGCCACGTTGGCAAGCTTGGTCCGTTGGGGTCGCCGCCACGCGCAAAATTGATCCAATACTTCTGCATCAGTTCACTGAGTTGACGATCCTCTGCGCGCCACGAAATTCCTGCCTTGGTATCCAGTTGCCCGAATACATACTCGATTTCAGCAGAGTGGAAAGCCCCCAGCTTCGGTGCGTTCGGATCGGAGGCGGGCGGAGCCAGATCAAACCGATAGCGATAAATCGGGTGCTTTCCGGTCTTGCTCTGCGCCTCGATCCAAGCCCATGTCGACAGCGAGATGAACTGATCGCTGGCGAAGTCTAGCGCCGAACTCTGCACGTGTTCGTCTGTGTCGATTGGATACAATCGCAAGAATTCGTCCGCCTTGTCGCCAAAATCTTTTTGAGCATTCGCTTTCATGGTTTCGGCGGTGGGTTTCTGAGGAGAAAAAGCGACCTCGAAACTGCCTTCGTCATGGTTCCAACCGGCCAGCAATGGGACGTCGTTCTGCTTCCCTGCCGCAAAAATGGCGGATACAGATTCGGGCAGAAAATATCCGTCGATGTCTGGACCGAAGTCGAATGCATCGGGTCCCGGCTTGCCGAAAACTTCCAGCAACTTCTCCGCGGGAAGCGCGCGAAGCTCTGCAAGTTTCGATACACCCAGCTTTTCACTGACGGTTTTTGCATCCTTCTTCTCGCGCACCGAAAGAGGATCGAAGGAAAGACCGCTACTCGAGAATGCTGCTCCGCTCTCTCCGATCGCTTTCTGGAAGAGCCCTTTGGCCAGCGGCGAGGCCATCTGTGCGCTGACCGAAAAACTGCCGGCGCTTTCTCCGAATATCGTCACGTTGCCAGGATCCCCGCCAAACGCCGCGATGTTATCGTGTACCCATCGCAGGGCAGCCAATTGGTCGAGCAAACCGTAGTTGCCTGCCGAATTCCGGCCTGATTCCTTCGCTAATTCCGGGTGAACAAGAAACCCGAAAACGCCGAGGCGGTAATTCATCGAGACAACGATCACTCCCTGCTCCGCCAGGTGAGTACCGTCCTGCCTGCCTTCCGAGGTGGAACCCGCGACGAAGCCGCCGCCGTAAATCCACACCATGACGGGGAGCTTTTTCTTCGACGGATCGGCTGGCGCCC
Organism: uncultured Acidobacteriota bacterium; assembly: GCA_963801895.1. Classification (GTDB taxonomy): domain Bacteria; phylum Acidobacteriota; class Terriglobia; order Terriglobales; family Acidobacteriaceae; genus Sulfotelmatobacter. The sequence goes on from CAWDGM010000001.1 coordinate 2,175,426, forward strand.
AAACATTCAGGAAGAGACAATCTTCGCTACTCGTAGCACCACGGAAATCCATGTCGCCGTAAATATTGCCTTGAAGACAATAAGCCCCGAAATTGGTGGCTTTGCGCACCCCGCCCCATTTTTTGACGGGCATAGGAGGCTTCCAACGCAGGTCACCCACGGGCGGAGCGGAATAAGGGATTCCCAGGAACGCATGGACCTTGCCCATCTCTTTCCCTTCGACTATGCCGGACTTCGTCTTCACCTGCGGCGCGGAAGATGCGGCAAAGGCACTAGCGCACAGCAGGAGTACCGCGTTGCTCATGGACTTCCAGAGTATGCGTCGACGCATCTAAGTCCCCTCCATCTTTTGGAAACATCGGATTGTAACGGAAACAATTGTCAACACGAAGTTTTCCACCTCTCGCAAATCTCGACGCTGCCAACTACAATCGGAAATTATGCCCGCCGCAGTAGAACGAACACCAAATGCCTTCATCCGTCAGCTTCCCAAGGCAGAGTTGCATTTGCATCTGGAGGGAGCCGTCGATGCAACGACCTTGCTCGAACTCCGCCGCCGTCACGGCGATAAAGCGACGCTCGCGGAAACTGAGGCCCTCTACCGTTACACGGACTTTTCCAGCTTCTTGATGGCATTCAAAGAAGTGAGCGCCCATCTGCGTGGACCAGAGGACTTTGAACTGGCCACTTACCGTCTCATGCAGCAACTGAAGGAAGAAAACGTTCTGCACGCAGAGGTGTATGTCGCCGTCGGTGTATGCCTCTATCGGAAGCAAGACTTTGAAGCCATATTCGAGGGCATGGAGCGCGGCCGCACGCGGGGAGCCCGAGATTTCGGAGTTTCACTTCTCTGGATTTTTGACGCCACGCGTCATTTTGGAGTGGAGGAGGCCCAAAGGGTCTTCGAACTGGCGGTGCGATATCAGAGCAGGCACGTGGTGGGTATCGGAATCGGCGGTGATGAGCAAAAGGCTCCGCCGGAACTCTTCCGTGGTGTTTATGCATATGCAGAGGAGCACGGGCTCAGGCTGACCGCGCATGGCGGCGAAACAGGGCCGGCAGAGTCCATATGGGGAGCCCTCAACCTGCACGCGGAGCGCATCGGACATGGCCTCAGCGCTGCGCAGGACCCCGACCTCGTCGAAGAGCTAGCCTATCGTCAGATTCCGCTCGAGATTTGCCTGACAAGCAATCTTCGTACTGGTGTATGTAAGTCGATTCAAGAGCATCCCCTGAAGAGCTACTTCGAACAGGGAGTGATGGTGACGCTTAATACGGACGATCCTGCGCTTTTCGGAACGACGTTGGCGCGGGAATACCAGCTTGCGCAGGACACCTTCGGATTTACCGACGAGCATTTGCGCGAACTGGCACGCAACTCGTTCGAAGCATCATTTCTGCCTGCCGAGAAGAAATTGGAACTGTTGAGCCTCTTTGATGCGGCGGTAGCGAGGTAGAAAAATCAGTTAGTGGATTGATCACAACATGGCGGTTAAAACCGTTCTCCAACTCGGCGATCCGATCCTGCGTGAGAAGGCTGCTCGCGTTCCCGATCCTACGAGCCGTGAGACGCACCAGTTAGTGCGCGATCTGGGCGATACGCTCTCTCATTGGCGAATGTCGACTGGCTACGGACGCGCGATCGCCGCTCCACAAATTGGCGTGTTGCAGCGCGTCATATTCCTCAAACTGCCAGACGCTGACCCGTGGCCTCTGATCAATCCGGAAATCATCAGCAGGAGCGAAGAAAAGATAATCGTCTGGGATGCCTGCCTCAGTTTTCTTTCGATTTTCATGCAGGTGGAACGGCATCGACAAATCACGGTGCGCTATCAGAATTTGAACGGTGAAACTTCTCAAGTCGAAGCAGGCGTTGAGCGAAACCTCTCAGAGTTGCTGCAGCACGAGATCGACCATCTCGATGGGATCCTTGCGATTGACCGCGTGGTGGATCTGAAGACCATCTGCACGCGCGAGGAGTTCGAGAAGCGTTACCGGGATACAAGTCCGTACGCGACCGCTCCCGCTGCAATCACCGGCTGAGTACGATCACGCACTCCTTAGATCAAACTGACAGGATGTTACACATCGGCATCGTCGCGTGCAGCACCGAGGGGGCCGCCCTCTGCTATCGAACCATCTCAATCGAGGGCGGCGCGATCATCGGGAATCACGATCATCCCGAGGTCTCCCTGCATTCGTTCCCTCTCGCGCAATATATGAAATGTATCAATGCGGGGGACTGGCCCGGAGTTGCGGAACTGATGCTCGGGTCAGCCGATAAACTCGCCCGAGCCGGCGCCGATTTTTTGATCTGTCCTGACAACACCATTCATCAGGTGTTCGATCTTGTCGAACATCGCTCGCCACGGCCGTGGCTGCATATCGGGCGTGAGGTCGCAAAGGATGCGCAACGAAGACAGTTCGCGCGCCTGGCGGTTCTGGGAACGCGCTACCTGATGGAAGGTCCCGTATACCGGGAGGCTTTAAAATCGGCTCACATTGAAAGCCGCACTCCTCGGCCCGAACAACGCGAGCGCATCAACCAGGTCATCTTCGACGAACTGGTAAACGGGCAGATTCTTCCTCGATCTCAGGCGTATTTCGTGGAGGTGATCCGGGGCATGAAAGACGAGGGATGCGACGCGGTGGTGCTCGGCTGCACGGAGATTCCCTTGCTGATCACTCCGGAGGTATCGCCCCTGCCTACGCTCGACTCAACGCGCCTGTTGGCGCGCGCCGCGGTGCTTAAAGCGGTGGATTCATAACGTGTCGGTACTTGCAGAATGTCAAAGATGGAACAGCATCAACTAAGATTCCGTGTGCTTGCCGGCTCGTACGCGGTCACGCGTCATGCGGCTGACGCTCCGGTTCCCGATTGGGCAGCTAAGGGAGAGTTCACTTCCATCACGCGCACCGGGGAAGAATTGTCCATTGTCTGTCCGCTTGAAAATTGTCCGGCCGATGGCGGTCAGAGAAAGCGCTGGGCTTGCCTGAAACTCGAAGGCCCGTTCGAGTTTTCACTGACGGGTGTATTGCTGGCCTTCATTCAACCTCTGTCGGAAAACAGCATCCCGATCTTCGCAGTTTCGACCTACGACACTGACTATGTGTTGATTCCCGAAGAGCTGAGGGACGACGCTCTGACTCTACTGCAGAAGGCCGGGCACGTGTGTCAGCAACAGCCCGTTAGGTGAGGCATTTCGCGGGAAATCCAACGATTGTGGATTCAAGCCACTTAACGTCGTAATCTCGCCGAACACTGTTACCCCTCACACAACCAAAGTCGGCATATGTTGTAATAGAGGTTACTCATTCATGCTGACACTTCTCACAAAATTGCGTCGCCGTGCCAAAGCTGTGCACCGAAATATACGCGGAGCGCGTATGGCCGCCAGCGCGCTGGCCTCGACCGACCACCCGCTGCTCGCGCACATCATTCCGATGCGGCGCTGCAACCTCGCTTGCACCTACTGCAATGAGTTCGACGATTTCTCGAAGCCGGTGCCGATAGAAGAGATGTACCGGCGCATCGACAAGCTCGGTGCTCTGGGAACGTCGGTAGTAACGATATCGGGCGGCGAGCCCCTCATGCATCCTGAGCTCGACGATGTGATACGCCGTATCCGCGCCAATGGCATGATCGCGGGTCTCATCACGAATGGATATCTGCTCGTTCCGGAGCGGATTAAACGCTTGAATCGCGCAGGATTGGAATGGCTGCAGATTTCTATCGACAACGTCAATCCGGACGAGGTATCGAAAAAGAGCCTGAAGGTTCTGGATAAGAAACTGCAACTGCTCGCCGAGTATGCCGACTTTCACGTCAACATCAACTCCGTTGTCGGCGGCGGCATTTCCCATCCTCAGGATGCGTTGGTGATTGGAAAGCGAGCCGTAGAACTCGGCTTCACATCGACCATCGGAATTATCCACGACGGCAGCGGACAATTGCAGCCGCTGGGGGACGAGGAGCGCAGGATCTACCACGAGATGCAAGCTCTCGAAAAGAGCAGCTTCACGCGCGTCAACGCATTCCAGGACAACATCGCCAAAGGGCTGCCCAATGATTGGCGATGCCGCGCTGGTGCCCGCTACCTCTATATCTGCGAGAACGGACTGGTTCACTACTGTTCACAGCAGCGCGGCTATCCCGGAGTTCCGCTGGAGAGCTACACGCGCGACGACATACGGCGGGAATATCTGAACGAGAAATCCTGCGCGCCTAACTGCACCGTCTCATGCGTCCATCAAGTATCGATTTTCGACTCGTGGCGCGCCCCACAGCGCCCGGACTCAACTGCTCCGGCCATGCCGTCGGGCGACCTCGTTCAGATCAAATAACTGTTCGCTCTTTTCCCCATTACTTCTTTGGCTGAGCTGACGGGGGAGTAATCCCGTTGAGCCGCAGATACATCGCCGCCGCTCCGTAGTGGTCGGCCCATCCGCTGGCCAAGCCCAACGCTGCCATCGAGCGCGGGAACTGCCTGCCTCCAAAAAGCTCGACCTGGTCGCCCAGCTTGGAATCATCCATCTTGCCCAGCGCATCGCTGCAGAACGCGAAGGAAGCTTTCACCGCGGAAAGAAGCTGATCTTTTGAATCTGTGTCCTTCGGCTCATCCACCTTCGGAGCCGGAACGTCTGCGGCCTTCGAGCACAGGAAATTATTGGAACTCGCGATGTGGGCGGCGAGGTGCGCGAACGTGATCTGATCCGGAGTGGGTTTGAAAGAAAACTTATCTGCCGGCATGGCCTCTATGGCGGAAATAGTGTTGCCTTGCGAACGCTGCACCAGCATGCGCAAGCCTGTTGCCACGGGATCTTTGGTTGCTCCCGGCGCGGCTGGGCCGGCACTCTTAGGCGCACTCGCAGTTTGGGCCAGTGACACGGTCGCACAAACGAAAAGAAAAACGATAGCTGAAGTGAGTTTCACGAAATCCTCCTGAGGCCATCAAGGATATACCGCCTTCTAAAATCCAACCACCCGCGGTGTGTAGAATCGCACCTGCGGGCGTCTTGTCATTCCGCACGCCACGTGGGAGCCGATGTCACCGTTATCCATTCCTGCATTCTTGTACGGTACCGCCTGGAAGGAAGACAGAACCGCCACATTGACGGAGCGCGCACTGCGAGCGGGATTCCGAGGCATCGACACCGCGAACCAGCGCAAGCATTATTTCGAGGCCGCTGTAGGAGAAGCAGTAGTCGCTGCTATTAACGAGGGCTTAGTCACCAGGCAAGAAGTGTTTCTGCAGACGAAGTTCACATACCAACGAGGGCAGGATCACCGATTGCCTTACGACCCACAGGCATCGTTGGCAGCGCAGGTCTCACAGTCACTCGCAAGTTCGTTGGAGCATCTCCGCACCGAATATGTCGACAGTTACGTCCTGCATGGCCCATCTTCTCCCTATGACTGGACTGAAGCAGACAGCGAAGTTTGGGAGGCGATGCGGAAAGGACGAGACGCCGGACAAATTCGCCAGCTTGGCGTGAGCAACGTCTCTTTAGGACATCTCGAACGAATGAAGACGATCGGTCTGGAACTCCCCGCCTTCGTGCAGAATCGGTGCTTTGCGCATCTCGGATGGGATCGCGATATCCGATCGTTCTGCCGCGCAAATCAGATCACATATCAGGGGTTCTCGCTGCTCACCGCGAATCAGGAAGTGGCGAATCATCCTCCTGTAATCGACGTCGCGAAGCGGCTCGGCGTGACCGTGCCGCAAATGATATTCGCGTTCTCACGCGCAGTTGGGATTGTGCCGTTGACCGGCACCTCCAGCGATGAACACATGAAGGAGGATCTGGCCAGCGCGGAGAGGGCCCTTCCACCAGAATTAGTAAGGGCGATCGAATCGATCGCTGGTTAATCCCTTCGCTCTGGGAATCACGACATCGTGGCGAGCCCTGAGGTGATCAACTTGTAGGCTAGATACCAGCCAATCACAATCATCAGGGCTGTGGAGCGTTTGACCTTATTGCTGGTACACGCATATCCAATGGCCGTCAGGATCAGAGTCCAGATCGTAATGACGTCAAGCGACGAGGCCATTCCCCGGATAAACTTTCCGGTCGTGTCGGGATCGAGGTAATAGGCAAGGTTGGTCCCGACGGGATTGTTTATGTCGAAACCTTCCGGGTTGACGCCTGCAAAAAGCGCGATACTCCCGAGAATCGCTCCTATCACTCCGGGGAGGCCAGCATAAATCGTGATCGCATATGCCTGCCCGAATGTGGTTTCCGCACCCGCCACAACTTTGAACGTTGCCCACAGAACGACCGTCGAGATCAACGAGAAGAAAAGAATCAGTAATGGACTGCCGTAGCCAAATCCCTGGATGATCTTGCTTGAAATTTGTAACTGTTTTTCCTGCTGATCCGCCGGCAGCTTGTCGAATTGATCTGCGCGCTTGGAATGCGAGATCTGGTTCTTGCTGATCTGCTCGAAGGTGACTTGTCGGGCGATCGCGTAAATGAATACTAGCGAGCACAGAGAAATCAACAGCCACGGCGCCCACCAGCTCGCGCTTCGGCGGAGATCGGTAAAGGTCTTCGACGGCGCTATGAACGTGTCGATAATGCGCTCGCCTTGAGATAACCCGGCAGGTTGTGCTGGCTCTGGTGTCGTGGGGATGACCGGCGCGGCAGCCATGAATTCCCTCCTTGCAAAGTTTCGAAGGCATTCTAGACGTGTAATGAGGTCCTGTACAAGCGGTCGGCCTTATCCATGCCTTGGGGGATCGACTGCGTTGTTGCGCTCCGTCGGAGATGGTACGGCTGCGGTAGTGGATCAGGCGTGCCTCCGGCACTCTCTGGATGGACGCGCGGATCCCAGCGCTGAAGCGCTGGGCTATTATCAAGGGTCCCTCCGCGACTTCTGGCCTGCGTTTTGTCGGGCCTGGCCTTTGGATCGCAGTTTTTTTTGCGGACCCGCCACTCACGCTAAGTACGGGCTCGAATGGGCCATCGAATTAATCGAAAAGTTATTCATCACTACGCGCGGAGCTGGGGTGTGGCTTCGAGGAGACTGCGCGTGTAGGCGTGGGCAGGGTTTGTCGAGACACGTTCCGTTTCCCCCACTTCAACTATCTTTCCGCGGTACATGACTGCGATCCGAGTTGAGATGTAGCGCACCACCGGCATGGAATGGGAAATGAACAAATAGGTCAGGCCGAAATCGCGCTGCAATTGAGCCAAGAGATTCACGATTTGCGCCCCGACACTCACATCGAGTGCAGATACAGGCTCGTCGCATACCACGAATTTAGGCCGCAATGCCAACGCGCGTGCAATCCCAATGCGCTGCCGCTGTCCGCCAGAGAATTCATGCGGATACCGGCTGCGCGCGGACTCATCCAAACCGACGGCGCGAAGGAGTTCCCTGACCCGCGAACGGATGTCCGTCGGAAGTGCGCTGTCCCGTTCGTGATCACTGCGGCGCGCCGCACCGTGGATCACTAGTGGTTCCGCAATGATGTCTTCCACGCGGTAACGGGGGTCGAGCGATGCGAAGGGATCCTGAAAGATGATCTGCAGATCACGCCGCAGGCTTCTCATCTCGCGAGCATTAGCGGACAGCAGATTGCGCCCTTCCAGTTGGATCGTTCCAGAGGTCGGTTCGATGAGCCTGAGGATGAGGCGCCCCAGTGTGCTCTTGCCGGACCCAGATTCGCCGACCAGGCCCAGCGTTTCGCCGGCATGGATATCGAGAGACACGTCATCGACTGCCCGAACCTCCCGCCGCGGCTTTCCTCCAAAAGGAGAGTTGAGAGGCGAAAAGACCTTGCTCAGGTTCCGGATTTCAATCAGAGGCACGAAGAGATCCTACCGCAAGAAAGAAGAGTTGATATGGATGCGGTTGCATGGGTGGTTTCCCTTTGGTCCTCGCTCCGACCCAATCGCTATCCCGCGGAGATAAGTGGCACAGCTGCCAACGCCGCCAACAGTCCGACAAATTTCCAACGGCTGAAGTGTTCGTGCAAGAAAAGCCGCGCGAGCAACACGGTAACGGCTGGATAAAGTGACGTGATGACGACCGCTTCGTCCAGCCGGCCTCGCTGGCTGGCATATATGAACAGCGTACTTCCCAGGATGTCAAAAAAACCGGCGAGAGTTCCCAATGCGAGTGCCGACCGGTCGAGTTTGACGGGAGCGCGTGTGGCTAGAACCGCCACGGCGGTCGTAGCGAAGGACCCGATGCGGGTGATCGCCGCGATCCAACTGGCAGAGCCGCTAGCCTGGTGGACGCAGAGGTAAAATCCGGCGAATCCGACTCCCGCCAAGGCGGCCGCAACGACACCTTTCGGATGTCCTGTTTCGTCGTTTTGTCCCTGAGGTTCCGGACGCGTGATCAGCCAGATGGCGAGAACGGCGAGCACGAAGCCGGCAATGGACCATCGACTCGGAGCGCCCTCGATCGCAACGTCCACCATTGTGGGGATTGCCGCGCCGAGCAGGGCTGCGATGGGCGCGGTCAGGCCCATCTGTCCACCCGCCAAGGCACGATAGAAGATTGCCAAAGCGAATCCGCCGGATCCGCCCGCCGCCAGAGCCCAGGCGATGCTTGTCCGGCTTGGAAAAGCCCCATGCTGGGCGATTGCGATCACCAACATTAAGGCGAAAGCACAAAGATGGGAAAATGCCGTAAAGACGAAGGCGTTGGCCCGTTTGGATGCGTATCCGCCTGCGAAGTCTGAAGTGCCCCAGATGAAGACGGCGGCGACCGAGTAGACCGCAGGTGCGAGTTGGGTAATTGACGACACGCCGGACGAGGGTACCATGACGAATCTGACGACAGGCGCTTGTTGGGCTCGCGGGACAGGTAGGCTGAGACACATGGCGGGACTTCTGGCTTTTCGCGGGCGGGGGCGCCCGCGCCACATGGCTGGTCTGTTAGAATTTTCACAAGCGTCCGTGTGAAAAACCAGGTCTGAGGCATCGGTTTTGATCGAGCTCGCAGCATCCATCCTTTCGGCTGATTTTGCCCGGCTCGGCGAGCATGTTCATGCCGCCAGCGAAGGCGGAGCGAGTGTCATCCACGTAGACATCATGGATGGGCATTTCGTGCCGAACCTCACTATCGGACCGCCAGTGGTCAAGTCTCTTCGCAAAGTGACGAAGCTGCCCCTCGACTCTCACCTCATGATTGAGAATCCCGACGAGTTCATTCCCGTATTTGCGGACGCGGGCATTGATTGGATCTCGGTACACCAGGAAGCATGCCGCCATTTGAATCGAACGCTCCACCTGATCAAGAGTCATGACTGCCTGGCTGGCGTGGTGATCAATCCGGCGACGCCTGTGGATACGTTGGACGAAGTGCTCGACATCGTCGACTACGTCCTGGTGATGTCCGTCAATCCAGGCTTTGGTGCGCAGAAGTTCATTCCTTCGACGTTACACAAAATGCGGCGCTTAACTGAGATCCGGCGGGAGCGGGGACTGAATTTTCGGATCGAAGTGGACGGTGGCGTCGCGCTCGATACCGTTGCTGAGGTGGTCCGGGCGGGCGCAGAAATTTTAGTAGCAGGCAACGCCGTGTTCGGCAGTGGTGATCCAAAGAAGAATGCCGAGGAACTGATGAGGGCGGCGACCGAGGCAGCACTCCAGAAAGTCTAGAACGTCCAATTTGAGGGCTTGACTCTCGACTTGTCCGGACCAACGATCCGGAACAACAACATGATTTTCCGAGGTTTTATGTCACGTCGAATTTCGATGATCGCTGCGCTGGCAACTTTATTGGCGCTAACGGCTGCTTGCACGAACAAGAAGTCCGTCAATCCTTTGGCCAATGTCGGCTCGAAACAGCCCGACAAGGTTCTCTTTGACAAGGCCATGGAAGCGATGCGTCACAACCGCTTTGACGTGGCCCGCCTCACGCTGCAAACCCTGATCAACACTTATCCTGATTCCGAATTTATTGCTCGCGCCAAGCTGGCGGTCGGTGACTCGTGGTACGCGGAGGGCGGAACGGCAGCTCTGGCACAGGCTGAACAGGAATACAGCGACTTCGAGATCTTCTTCCCCAACATGCCGGAAGCGGCTGAAGCGCAGCTGAAGATCGCGAACATTCACTACCAGCAGATGGAGAAGGCGGATCGCGACTATACGCATGCGAAGCGAGCAGAGGATGAATACCGCAAGGTGATCCTGCAATATCCGGACAGCAAGCTCGTTCCTGAAGCCAAGCAGAGGCTGCTTGAAGTGCAGGAGGTGTTGGGTGAACGAGAGTTCGGCATCGGCCGGTTTTACTATTTGCGCGAGTCTTACCCCGCGTCGATTGCGCGCCTGCAATCTCTAGTGGATAAATATCCGCTGTATAGCCGTGCCGACGAGGCGTTGTTCCTGCTGGGCCAGAACTACGAAGGCCAGATTACGCGCATTCGAAATGCTCCGTCGTGCGACGCGCACAATATGCCGCGTGGATGCGCAACGGAAGATTCGAAGTCGAAGTACATCGGAGAGCTCACCAGGAAAGCCTCTGAAGCTTATGACAAGATTCTGACTCGCTATCCGATGATGGATCGGTCGGAAGATGCAAAGAAGCGGTTGACTGCTCTGCATCAGGCTGTTCCGCGTCCGACCAAGGGAGCGGTCGCGCAGAATAAGGCTGAAATCGCAAGCCGGAACGAAACTTCCATGGCCCAAAGATTCATGGGCCTGATCAAAAAGGGTCCTGACATGGCCCGAGCCGCCACAGTGGGCGAACCGACCCTGGTTGATACGGAGCCTCTCGCTGCAACAACGGTTGTGCGCGGCGAAGCTTTCGCAGCGGCCGGGCTGAATGAAAAAACCGGTGCGACGGTCGAAATCGTAAAGCCCGACCAGCCTCCGACGTCTGGCATAGCTCCGGCTGGGGATGCTACCAATCCGGCGACTGGATCCCCGTTCACCGCGCCAGCCGCGGGGACTGCCACGCCGCCTGCTGCTGATCCCAACGAGCTGAAGCCTACTGCTCCGGCCGACTCGAACGAATTGAAGCCAATTGACAATGGCGCCGACCCGTCGTTGCCTCCGCCGGCTCAGGTCAACGAGATTCAGCAGGGTCAGTCATCGTCCGCGACCGCGGCTTCCGATGATTCGGCGCCTGCGTCCGATCAGGACCTTTCAAGTAGTAAGAAGAAGAGGAAAAAAGGTCTGAAGAAGGTGGTCCCATTCTAGACTTCAATCTTTAGGCATAGGCGGCAGTTACTTTCGATTTCAAATTTGCCGCATCTGCAAGTCGTTCGCGCACAAGATGCTGGCCAGTGGTAACGTGTTACTTCCCTTTTAGATCATTGACTTGGGTTGAGGCTCAGGTTACCTTCGCGATATCTCCCCTCATCAGAGGAAACCTTTGGCCAGGAAGATACTGCTCGCCGACGACAGCGTGACCGCCCAGAATATGGGCCGGAAAATCCTTGCGGATGCGGGATACGAAGTGATCACGGTTAATAATGGTTCGGCTGCGCTTAAGAAGATCGGCGAGCAAAAACCGGATTTGATCGTTCTTGATGTCTATATGCCTGGCTACAGCGGGCTTGAAGTCTGCCAGCGGCTGAAAGAAGCCGGAGAAACCGCCCGTATTCCGGTTCTGCTGACGGTCGGGAAGCTGGAACCCTTCAAAACCGATGAAGCCAAGCGCGTCCGCGCTGACGGGTACATCATCAAGCCGTTTGAAGCCAGCGAACTGCTGAGTGCTCTCAGCAAACTGGAAGATAAGATTGTTCCGCGGGCCGAGGCTTCTAAGCCAGGACGTCTCGCGCGCGCTAGCGCCGCGATTGACGAAGGCCGAAGCGAGAAGGCTCCTGCAGAGGATTCTGGTTGGAAAAGCCGAATCTCCTTTCCCGCAAAGAAAAAGACTGAAGCGGCCGTGGAGGCGGATGGCGACGATCCGGCGATCTACAACGCGGTGAACAAGGATTTGCGGACCGTGGTGGATCATTCGCGTTCGGAAAAATCCAGGTCGGTGGAAGAAGAAAGCGTCGATCTCGGCGCGCTCGCTCCTGAAGGGTTGCCGAAAGACGTCACCCCGGAAGAGATCGCGGCTCTGGCTGCTGCAGCCGCTCAAGTCCAAGGCAGAATTCTCGAAAATAAAGCTGAAGAAGCCAGACAAGTCCCTGAGATGACCGTGGAAGCAGCGGATTCTACGGAAAACGTGGAGGCTGTCCAGAACACGATAGCCATCGAAAATGAGCCACCGCCGACAACTGCTGCAATCGCGCCGGAAGGCTCGTCGGAAAAATCGAATGAAGAGGACGTAGCGTCTGCTGCTACCGAGATACCGGTAGCAGCGGTATCCCCGGCCGCAGAGGGTCAACGATCAGGGGAGCCGGCGACCATGGCGGCACTCATCGCCGCGGACTCTCAAGGCACACGACCTCACTGGACGGTTGTTGCTGTAGATCTCGCTCCAGAGGACGCCGGTATCTCCCTGGAACAGGAAATGCAGCAGGCGTATGCCGCCTACGCTGCGACCCAGGCAAACGAATCCAGCTCTTCGGCAACCGATGCAGTTGCGCCGGTGGAATCATCGATCAGTTCTGAGCTCGCTTCGACGGAGTCTGAAGCGAAGTTTGAGGCGGCCGAGACCGTTCCGGTTGAGGCTGCTGTTGCCGCGCCGGAATCCGAGGTCGTGGAATCTTCCGATGTGACGGATTCATTTCAGGCGTCAGTTGCTCCGGATTTGGAGGCTGCATCTTCGGCGAACGAAGTCGCGCCGATGCCAGAAGCAACCGCCGATTCTGCCCCGGCTGTAACTACTTCGTCAGTTCAGCCCGAAACAGAGATATCGGCGACTTCGCAGCAGGAAGAATTCTCCGAAGTACGATCGGAAAACAATATTTCCGCGGAAATGACGGCCACCATCGCAGAGCCATCACAGAATCATGACGCGATCGAAACTGCGGAGGTGCCTGCCGCAGCTTCTGAGACCACCGCAGCCAGCGTTACCGCTCACTCGGGCGAAAAAGAATCGGACATGGCGGCATCAACTGCCGCAGCGTGGGCGAATTGGCACCGCAGTCGCGAGTCGGGCGACACCGAGCCGCAGCAATTTTCTGACGCACCTTCCAAAAACGCAATGGCAGTGGCTGCGGGCGCAGAAAACAGTCCGGAAGAAGCGGCTATGGACTTCGAATCAGACCCGGCCATTGCCAGCATCGTGGATAGTGTATTAGCCGACCTCCGGCCCAAGATTGTCGAAGAGATCTCGCGCAAGCTGGGAAAGAAAAAGTAGTCACCGCTCGGAAGTTCGCACACTCACACGAAAACAATCAGTACAGATTCAGATGAGAATGATCGCCTGGTCGCGACCAAGCGACAAGGCGGAACTCATTTCAATCCTCTTCTCGGTCATTGGGTGCTATCGAATCGACTCTCTCAATTGCTCCAGGGAGTGGTCCGCTGCTGTGAGTCGGATTAACCCTGATCTGGGCTGGTCGAGATCGAGAACCGCGTAGACGGTAAGTGCCACGACGCCAGCGTAGAGGAACATGTGCATGCCGCTACGATGCTTGCGTCGTGCCATCGCATACCCCGCCAATAATCCGCTCAACAGTGCAACACTCACCAGTAACAGGAAGATCAACGGGGGCAAATAAGTGTGAAGGGCTACGGCTCGGGCCGTGGTGACGTCCATCATTTCATTTAGCGCCGGTACAAGAAGACGTAGCGCCTCGCGACTCATGTCATGACTGGCTGCGGTCAGTCCCGCCTGCCATATTTGCATTTGTATTTGCGCGCCGTGAGTCAACTCACGGTCGATAGCTTCCTGGTCGCCAATGTTTTTGTAGGCGAGCAGGCGCGATTCCACATACTGGCGAAATAGTGTCCGCAATTCTGGCTGTTCCGCCTGCGGAAGCAGATCGAGTCGAAGATAAGCTGTACTAATCGCATTGGCTTCCTCAACGACCAATTGCTGTCGAGCGTCGAACCGTGACGTGGCGCCCGCAAAACTGAAGCCCAGCAGTAGTCCCAAGAGAGCGAATATGGCGGCTTCGATTGTGCCAATTCCTTCGTGAGCGTCTTCCCTATCTCTCGACGCGCGCCGCCGACCCCACCGAAATCCCACGTTGAGACATAAAAGGATGCCGACAAACAAAGCGACCGCCGATAGCAAGGCCCAACCTGCTGTCATGGCAAGACAGTCTATACGAAAGAGAATCAGATCGAGACGACGGACTTCTGGCGCTCTTGTAGTTGCCGTTAGTGTCTGGACGATACTGGAGTTTGCGCGGTGGCTTGTAGACGGGCGTCCACGTCCATTGAAGGGATGGGCGCCAACTGTTGAAGCATCTCCATTTCACTCATTGTCCCTAGTTTGAGTGGTGATCGTTAACGACCGTTAGGAGACAGAGGAGAACTCAGTGATCGGCACCGTCTGCAGCTCCTGACAGAGCTCCCTATGCTTCCATCGAGGGGAGGGGAAGCCAGCAGGTGCTCGGCGAGATAATTTGCTACCAAGCGTGCGCCATTGTCGTTGTAGTGCGATTCGTCAGAGAAGGCTGAGAGATCCTTCGGTATAGCAGAGGCTAAATCGTAACACTCCAATTGGTCGGTGCGACAGACCGCGAGCAACATTTGGTTGTATGCCGCCATAGCACGACCTAGCTCGGGAGCGGTGACATAGCCGCGGGCGACACCGCGATATCCCGCACCGCCCCCATAGAGCACACCTTCTTCCGCGGCAGTTAGTCCAGTGCGCCACATGGTAGGTTGAGTGAGAAAAACGCAGCGCCGATGGTACTGGCGGCACTGCTGCTCCAGGTTGCGCACGCGCTGGGCATATTCCTCGAGAGCTAATCGCAGATCGGGGAGCGGCAGGACGGGCCCGGCAGCGCGGGATGACGATGCCGATCCCCGTGTAAAGATCATCTGCGACAGATGCTGCATGGAATTCCGCATGAACGCCAATAGCCAGGAGCGGCGCAGCAATCCGCGCACATGAGAAACCCCAACGGGCGCATGCTCGATGAAGAGATCAGCCCTGTCCTCAAGCACCTCTCGAGTCGATGCTCCATTGAACAGTAAAGCAGCAGTCAGATCGTTCACGCCGATGAGGAAGATCAACATGTCGGCCTGATGCAACACGGGTAGTTGGCGCAGGCAAGAAGCATGGTCGACCGTGGTCAAGCCGCTCACCCCGGCATTCCCCACCCAAACCGGCAATCCCTTCTGCCGCTGGTTCAACTCCACCATGAGAAGATGAGGCCATTCCTGGTCGTCACTCTGAGACATGGACTCCGTTGTACTTCCACCTATGGTAATGACTTTGTAGACGTTGCCCCCTTGAGGTGGCATCGGGCCGCGCAGGCCCATCGCGTTGACAGTAAATGTGACTTTGGGTGACACGCCGAGAATGTGCCAGCGGGTATAGTCGAACTCGTACTTTCCAGGTGGATACTTCAGCACGGCCCGATTGAAGTACTGGAGCTTAGCTCGGACAGCGACTTCGCCAATTGCCAGCGCGATGCAGATCCCCAAAAAAACCAGTAGGGGCTTGGCCATTCTATTCAGGAAGGCCGCGCGGTCGCGAGTCAGCAGCAGCGCACCCAAGGCCGCGGCTATCCAGGCCAAGCAGACAGAGCCCACCGCGCGCGTGGGATTGTCTGCCTTACCTTCGATGATGATACGAAACGAATCGAGGGCCAGGACCAGCGGAACTACTAGATGAATCAAGTAGACGGCAAGAAGGATTCTGGGAGGAAGGCGATTGCGCAGGTTGCTCGAATCCTCGATAGCCGCCGCGGCATCAGGGTTGCGCATGGTTCTCCACAGAAGGTCAACTTTCCCACTGTCGCTGGGTTCACCGAAAAAGCAAGATCGATTCGGATTCTACACTCCATGCGTTATGCGTTGTTGGCGCTAAAAGCGCCGTGTCCGGTATCAGTGGGGGTGTCAAACAGTTTCGACATTTGACGGGGATAGCTAATTGCGCGGAAAAAGTGTCCCAAGCTTCCATCCTGGACCAGGGGCGCTAAGATCGGCTGCCAATTCAACTCGGCGTTCGGACAACTGAGTGGAAAAGCCGTGTATCTCTGAAGCTGCGGCAAACGTTTACGTCGCACGCTCCTAGCGGGGGGAAAACACCATTAAGCGGCGTACTCTGCGAAAGGTGATAAAGGCCATCCATAAACTGCACAACAGAAAAGTTGTGATTACTAGTCAATGAGTGTAATCGCGATTTTTCGGGAATCATGCACTCGTCGATGACCTTCTCAAACATCGCCTGTGCTGCCACTAATCGAGTAACCATCCGACTGCATAAAACCATGCGACCATCAACACGGGCATTATGGACATGAAACTCCTCAACTCGCTGACTTCCAATCGAGAGAGTCCCCGAACAGGTGCCGCCCCAACTCAGAGCTTATTTTGAGGAGTCGCCTCTTTTCCAACTTTTGAGGCGAGTGACGTGATCAAAGTATCCATTTGTATAGTCACTGAGAGAGCCCTTTGGCGCGTGGTACGTCGCTTCTAAAATCACATACTGTCCACGTGCCTTTTCTGCGGTTGCTTCTCCGATTTCAAGGTCGACTGAGTTGGACCGAATGAAATTCTTACCGTCGGCCTCTGTTACGTAGATGCCTACGTTCCGATCAATGCCATTGTAATCGAGGTACCCGGCGACCCTTATTTTACGGTCGTCATATGCCTTCGGAATGGCTATCACGCGAATCAAGCTCACATAATTGAGAGGTTCCCTGGCATCTGGTCCTTGAGCCGAAAGTGGAGCTAACGTACTAATTAGGCAAATCCAAGCGGTCATTGCAATTGTTCGGCTCATCGACATATTGGAAGACTCGTTCCTGTTCCCGCTGCACTCCCGAAGACGAAGACCTGGCAGCCGGCATTACAACCGGAATCCCGCCCCAACCTGCTCGCCGACACTGCGATTTGACTTCACAGTGGAAGTATATGCGTCAACTTTTGTAATCAGCGTTAACACTCATCGACCCTACCGAGGGTCTCGGGCGAACCCTCGATGAGTGTAAGGCGATGTTTCGCCAACTATCGAAGGAAATATCGTCCGATTCTTCCGTTCGACAATGCGTCGGCCCTAATCAGCCAAAATGAGATCAAAGCATAGAATACGGCGTTGCCAATCGTTGCAATCAATGTTGCCGTCAACGTATCCGACCGCCTACCAGTCACAACAACGCTAGCGATGGCAATAAACCAGCCGGGCCAAAAAGGGGGAAACCAAGGCCCGACCTTCACTGCCCACATCGCAGCACTGATAAGACAGGAGACGAGAGCCCCAAGTGAAGCACTGGCAAGAAGTAGCCGTGACCGCCTCATGCACGCATTGTAGCTTTTCGGTTCTCAATTGCTGTTAACAGGCGATTACACGCTTTGAGCGGCAAAGCGGGATTTTGAGTGAAATCGCGATTTTACGCCAGTTATCTTCCCGTAAACCCGCTGAGAACGGATCGAACGAGCACCACTACAACCAAGTAGCCAGCCGCATAGGTGATTAGCGTTGAGGTTACGGCGAGGGACGCAACGCGTTTTGAGCCAGCAGATCGCAAGGTCACGATGGCGAGGATCGCAAACGCAAAGGCTCCCAGAGCGATGATCTGGCTCAAACTGTGAATGAAAGCCCCTGCTATTGCTCCAAGCCAAAGATTGGACAAACCGAGAAAAAACGCCATCGTGGACTGAGCTCCTGATTGTGGAATTGAAATTTCATGCTCAATGACCTGCCCGTCTTTGCCCTCGTAAAAACTTACCGCCCGGAATAGAATGCCGAGTTTCCTCAGGTTTCTCGCCGCGACCGGCAAACTCATGTACAGGATGAAACCACTTGCCAGCATATTCTTGCTTCCGTCAGGTGCAACCACCCAGAGGGTCCTCCCGAGAGACTGACTGTGGTCACCATCGAAGTACATATCTCCTTTCTGAACACGGTACTCAAGTCTGGCGCCGGATGGGAACGCGGCTTCTTTTGCTTCAAATGCTCCTTGGGTTCCTTTGCCGGGTATGAATTTGATCGTTCCATTCCGAAGCGACAGCAATGGACTCCGCTGATACGGATCCCATCTTCCGAGTGAGAAAGGAGCATACGGTGAATCCGCCATGAACGGAGTCTATCTACGAGAGCGTGAGATTACGAGATGACTGACGTTATCAGGCGTTAACACTCATTGACCCCGAGAGTACCTGCCGGAAGGTCAATGAGTGTAATGGGAATGTTTCACCAGTTTTCGCAAAATGCGGCTTGGAATAGCACGGACGAAGCCTGGCGCTGGCAACTGCGCCAGAGTTCTACCATCCACGGAGCTCGGGCCGAAGTGCTGCGCGTAAAGCTAGGGATCGTACCGGGACAGTGGATGAGCTGTCTTGAAGCGAGAGCAGTTTGCAATGTCGTGATCGTGGCGACCGCCACCGAGCTGGCCAGGATCCGCTGGGGGGCTGTGAAAGCCTAGACGACATCGCCAAAGATCACGTTACGCACACTGACCGCCGTGCAGATGATGGCGGGCAGCAGAAGGTACAGGCCGCAGATGATCGCTGACATGGTTGCTCCTTGGGGAACGAAAGTACTTACATGTCTGGAATACACACGAATGTAACAACTGTACAGTTACCTTCGGGACAAGGCCGGTACAGTTACCTGCGGGATAAGCTCCAAAAACCAGGGAAATACCCCGTCTTGTGTGTATCGATGCCGCCTGCGGTTCATTGATGGGAAAGGCAAGATCTTGTGATCACGCTCGCAGCGCTGGACCGTCCAAGATAGCGGGCCGACATGTTCGCTCTCACGATTTTGGGACGAGACGCCTCATTTCAAGTATGAGTGGGCCTTGCAGCGGGAAGAAGGAGTTACTGCATGGGAAATATTAGCCGTCGCGATTTTCTGGCTGTGGCTGCGGTGCTTGGTGCGGAAGCGGCTTGGGGTCGCTCAATCTCGACTCCTTCGAAGATTGCCTGGCGCGAGCGTCGCGACCTTTTCCCGGAAGGGGTAGCCTCCGGCGATCCCGACAGCACGAGCGTATTGCTGTGGACCCGGCGGGCTCCGCAGTCCGAACCGCAGCCTAAACCGGCCCAGGAATTGATCGTCGAAGTGGCGCTCGACCAGACGTTCCAGCGTGTCATCGCAACCCAGAGAGTGACGATTTCGGCGGAGGCGGATTGGACCTGTCGTGTGCTGGTCGGAGGACTGAAGCCCGCCCAGGTCTATTGGTATCGCTTTACCGATCCTGAGGGTTCCGGCAGTCGCCTCGGCCGCACCATCACCGCGCCTGCCGATGATGATTCTCGGCCGGTACACTTCGCGTTCGTCAGTTGTCAGAATGCAAATCTCGGAGCGCAGAACGCGTACCGAAGAATGATCTTCGAGGATGAGCACGCTTCTGAGCAGGACCGGCTCAGCTTTGTTCTGCACCTAGGCGACTTCATATACGAAATGGTCTGGTATCCGGAGGACCGCGCCACTTACTACGACCGCAAGGTAAGGGAAATCGTTCGTTATCCGAAGGGAGAAAAGATTCAGGACTTCCACATCCCAGTGGACGTAAATGACTATCGTGCTGTGTATCAAGCCTACCTGCATGATCCCGACCTCCAGGACGCTCGTGCCCGCTGGCCCTTTGTTCCCATGTGGGATAACCATGAATACAGCTGGCAAGGATGGCAAGCCTTGCAAGTGTTCAACGGCAAAACGCGGCCCGCACAGACGCGCAAGGTTGCTGCCATGCAGGCATTTTTTGAGTATCAGCCCGCGCGTATGGTGAAGAGCGGTGGTTCCTCGTTGGAAGAGTTCAACCCACCTAAGGTTCAGGATGCCCCGGTCACTGTTTTCGATGAGCATGGACTCGGGCAGGAGGCCAACAATCTGGCGGCGATCCATAGTCTGAAGGGATACCGGTCGCTGCGCTGGGGCCGGAACGTGGAACTCATGATCACCGACGAGCGAAGCTACCGATCGCAGGATCCCGGAACCAAGTTCGATGACGCAGATTTCTCGAATAAGGACTATTCGGAGTTTTTTCCTGAGGAGGTGCTGGAGATCATCGATGGGGGCCGGGATTACAACGGAGGCAAACCGCCCAACACGATCCGTTTCGGGGACAAGCAAGTTCAGAACCTCCGTAAGGCGGATCCCGCGCAGACCATACTCGGAGCCGAGCAAAAAGCGTGGTTTCTGGAACGACTGCGAAATTCGAAAGCTACGTGGAAGATCTGGGGAAGCACCACTTCGACGCTGGATATGCGCGCCGACCCGCTGAACCTTCCCGCAGGGATGGTTGCAAGCGCGTGGCCCGGTGCTGGGTATGCTAGCTTTGGCGGCGTGGACTTCAGCACTGCCCCTCAGGAGCGCGGTGAAATCTATGATTTCATTCAAAAACAGGGGATTACGGGGTTTGCCACGGTGGCGGGCGACGCGCATAGCTTCTGGGCTGGTCTATCGGCGAAGTCTCTCCCGCCGAAGTCCTTTGACCCCGTAGGCGTGGCGTTCGTGACAGGATCAATCTCCGCGCCCGGAGCGGTAGAGGCAATGGAACACCAGGTGAAGAAGGACGCCCCGCTGCGGGCTCTGTTCGTCGGGCAAGGTCCTGGTGACAACCGTCCGCAACCCACGATTAATATGCTGGTGCGTCACGGGGTTCGGTCGTGCCTGGAATATTCCAAGAGTGGTGACGTGCAGAAGGCCCGCCAGCTTTCCAATCGCGATTTGTCACCGCACCTGTCGTTTATTGACATGGGCGGCCATGGCTATGCGGTTGTGCACGCAGCAGCGGACCGGCTGGAAACGGAATTCATCTGCCTGCCGCGTCCCATCGTTCGCCAGGACCAGCCGGATGGCGGACCTATTCTCTATCGGGTTCGACACGCTGCAAGACTCTGGCGCAAGCACGAACGTCCGAATCTCGAGCAGAAGGTGATAGAAGGTAATCCGGCGTTTTCGATTTAGGGATCGGCTAACAGGAAAATCGCTCCCACGTCGGGATATCAAATACTCTAGAAAATTATCGTTGCGTTAAATCCTACTTCGGTCGCGTGGAACTCGACTTCCTTTGATTATCCCCGGGCTGATTTCACACCCTGCTTTTTGATTGTTGTTAACAGCGTTTCCACCAACTACGGTCAACGAGTGAAATCGCGAGTGGGAGCTGAGATTCATTCCCTGTTCAACACGATTTCACATAGGGGGGCTCTACCACCATGTCTTTCCCTTCTCCCCTCCGACGTTTGACCCTTCTTTTCTCTCGCCTGTAAGATCAGAAGAGCACTCAGCATTCAGCATTCAGCGGTCAGTCGAGCGGAGTTCGTGTCCCATTTCGACTGGGTGATTGCTGGCGGCTGAGTGCTGACTGCTTCTATGCCCCGCGAATTACCCAAAGCGTACGAACCTGGCGCCATTGAGACGCGCTGGGCCGATTACTGGATCAACGAAAAGCTGTTCGCGGTCGCTACTCCGCCTCCCGGGGAGACTCGCCCCGTATTTACGCTTCTCCTGCCGCCGCCCAACGTGACTGGCCGCCTTCACATGGGCCACATGCTCAACCAGACGCAGATGGACATTATCGTGCGCTGGCACCGGATGCGCGGGTTCATCACCTTATGGCTTCCGGGGACCGATCACGCGGGCATCGCAACCCAAATGATGGTTGAACGTCAGCTGACGCAGGAGGGCAAGAAGCGTCGGGACATGGGCCGCGAGAAGTTTATCGAGCGCGTGTGGGAGTGGAAGAAGTTGTACGGCGGCGCCATTCTCGACCAGATGAAGAGACTGGGTGCATCGGTCGATTGGAGTCGCGAATACTTCACGATGGACGAGAACCTTTCGCACGCGGTGCGCGAGGTGTTCGTCCGTCTTTACGAAGAAGGACTGATTTACCGCGGGAACTACATCGTCAACTGGTGCCCGTGGCACGAAACCGCTATCTCCGATCTCGAGGTAAAGCACGAAGAAGTTGCCGGAAAATTGTGGGAGATTCGTTACCCGGTAATCGGCACCAAGGAATTCATCACCGTCGCAACCACCCGCCCGGAGACGATGCTGGGAGATACCGCTATCGCCGTCAATGCGAAGGATGAGCGGTACAAGCTGTTGCACGGGAAAAAGGTGCTCGTGCCGCTGATGGGACGGGAAATCCCCATCATCACTGACGAACTTGCGCAGCCTGAATTCGGTACGGGAGCGGTCAAGGTGACGCCGGCACACGATCCCAACGATTTTCAAGCAGGCCTGCGTCACGATCTGCCACAGATCAACGTGATGGACGAACATGCGCACATGAACCAGAATGCCGGCGCTTATGCGGGTCTGGATCGGTTCGAAGCGCGCAAACGCGTCTTGCACGATTTGCAGGAGCAGGGATTTCTCGTCGCCGAGAAAGATTACACGCTCTCGATTGGCAAGTGCGAGCGCTGCGGGACAATCGTCGAGCCGCGCCTGTCAGAGCAGTGGTTCATCAAGATCCAGCCCTTGGCTGATCGCGCAAAGGAGGCCGTCGAGAGCGGCGAGATCACGATCGTCCCCGAGAATCATCGCCAGGTCTATCTGAACTGGATGAACAACATCCATGACTGGTGCATCTCTCGCCAGTTGTGGTGGGGACATCGCATTCCGGCCTGGACCTGTGGCGACTGCAAGGCAGTGATCGTAGCCCGCGAGACTCCCACCAAGTGCACGAAATGTGGGAGCACCAAATTGGAGCAGGTTCCCGACGTCCTCGATACATGGTTTTCGTCGGGACTGCTTCCTTTTACGACTTTAGGATGGCCGGAGAAAACCCGCGATCAGGCGGTTTTTTATCCAACCACGCTATTGATTACGGCGTACGAGATTCTTTTCTTCTGGGTCGCCCGGATGATCATGTTCGGCTGCCACTTCATGCAGGGACACCAGCAGGATCCCGCGATAAAGGCTGCAAGCGGTTGGGCCCAGAAAAAGAATGACAGCGTGCCCTTTCGCCAGGTCTACATTCATGCGCTTGTGCGTGATGCCGATCGGCAGAAGATGTCGAAGACCAAGGGGAACGTGATCGATCCGCTGGAGATTATCGAACGCTTTGGGACGGATGCAACACGCTTCACCCTAGCCGCGATGGCGGCCCCCGGAACCGATATCGCCTTCAACGAAGCGCGTACTGACGGCTATCGCGCCTTTGCGAACAAGATATGGAATGCCGCCCGATTCCTGTTCATGAACATGGAACGGATCGGCTACCGGTCTCGCCCCGGTCCGATGGGCGAGGATTTCACGGCTGCAGGGATTCCGGAGTTTCAGGCGTCTACTCTCGAAGATCGCTGGATTCTCTCGCGCTTCAATCGGGTTGTCTCGGACGTGAATGACGCGCTCACAACCTACCGCTTTCACGAGGCGGCGAATCGGATTTACGATTTTTTCTGGGGCGAATTCTGCGATTGGTACCTGGAGCTGATTAAGCCGCGGCTCAATGTCGAAGATGGCGCCGACAGCTCCTCAACCCAGCAAGCTTGCACCAATCTGGTCGTATTGTTCGATGCATCACTGCGCTTGCTGCATCCTGTGATGCCGTTCATTACCGAGGAAATCTGGCAAGCCCTGAACGACGGCCGGTCGAGCACAAAATCGATTGCCCTGACCGCATATCCTCAGGCGGATTCGAAGCAATACGATCTTGCAGCCGAAAGGCAGATGGCGATCATGCAAGACCTGATCGTAAACATCCGCAATGTTCGGGCCGAGTTGAAGGTTGAGCCGAAGGTGAAGGTTCCAATCAGCGTCTATGCGAGCGAACCTGAAATTCGTACGATGATTGAGCACAATCGCGGTGCCGTCGAGCGGCTGGCCAACGTCGACACGATTCAGTTCACGCAAGAGTCGCTGACCAAAT
The DNA here is from genome assembly GCA_963801895.1 of uncultured Acidobacteriota bacterium. Classification (GTDB taxonomy): domain Bacteria; phylum Acidobacteriota; class Terriglobia; order Terriglobales; family Acidobacteriaceae; genus Sulfotelmatobacter. The sequence continues at coordinate 2,199,236 of CAWDGM010000001.1, forward strand.
TGACGGGGACCCGCAGCACTGCGCGCTTTGACGTGCACGTGATTTACGAGCGCAAGGTTGATGTCGCTGCGGAATGTGAACGACTCAAGAAGGAACTCGAGAAGTTCGAAAAAGGTATCGGCAGCGGACAGCGGCAGTTGGGTAATGAGCAATTTCTGGCCAAGGCTCCAGCCAACGTGGTGGAAAACCTGCGTAGGCAGCAACAGGAACTGTCTCTGCTGAAGGAAAAGACCGTTAGCAAGCTAAAAGAATTAGGCTGCCAGTAAGGACCTGGACCCGCTGGCAAGAGAAGATTTCCGGTAGAAGGCTCTATGGACTGGAATTCAAGACGGCTTACCGCAATTCTCGAGAATGCGCTCCTGGAAGACCGTGCAACGCGCGATGCGACCAGCTACGCTTGCATCGATCCGAACCAGCGCGCTTCGGCAACAATCCTGGCCAAGCAGGATTGCATTCTGTCGGGAATCGGAAGCATCGCTCGCATCTTCGACGTATACGCCGCTTTAGACGGAGCTGTGACTGCCCACTACGAAGTAACTACCCATCCCGAAATCTTTGACGGAGTCCGGTTGCATAAAGGACAGTCCGTTGCGGTCGTAAGGCACAATGCGCGAGTGGTCCTGTCGTGCGAGCGGGTCATCCTCAACTTCTTACAGCGGATGAGCGGCATCGCGACGGTGACCCGCAAATTTGTCGAAGCTGTCGCGGGAACGAAGGCACGCATTCTTGACACCCGCAAGACCGCTCCCGGTCTGCGCACTGTAGACAAATATGCTGTGCGGTGCGGTGGGGGACAGAATCACCGCCTCGATCTCTCCGATGGCGTACTAATCAAGAGCAATCACATTGTTCTGGCTGGTGGCATTCCGCAGGCTCTGGAAAGCGCGCACCGTAATCGTCGCGGCTCTCAGCCTATCGAAGTCGAAGTCCGTTCGATGGACGAACTGGAGCAGGCTCTCGCAGCCGGTGCGGAAGGCATTCTTTTGGACAACATGTCTCCAGAAGATGTCCGGCGCGCAGTGGAGCGCTGTGCTCGTCCTGACGCCGAAAAGCCCGGACGTCACGTCCCGGTGGAATGCTCCGGAGGAATTCGCCTGGAAAATGTTCGCGCTTACGCCGAAACTGGGGTCGACTTTATCTCAGTGGGCCTGCTCACTCACTCGCCCCAGGCTGCCGACTTGAACATGCGCGTTGTGGCCTCGTAATTGTCGTTTGGGCTGGATTCGCAGATAATTCCCGCATCGCCAAAAGTAGCCCAATTCGATCACGCAATGCATCGCGAGCGGCGGCAGCCGATTCGTACCAACTTCAGCCAACCGACCTTCGCCTCGGCCTCATCGTGCGGTCCCTGATGAAGCACGCGACGGTAGTGATGAGTGGAACGAAGATCGCTCAGGATATTTCTTCCAATCGCTCGGAAGTCTGGCGTCTGATCCAGCAGTTGCGAGGCTTAGGGGTAGACATCGCCGGGCATCCCGCCACCGGATATCAACTTCGTTCGGTCCCCGATTTGCTTCTTCCAGAGATTCTCCGTCCGATGGTGCGAAGAACCATCTTCGACGCAAATCTTCATCACTTCTACAAGATAGGATCGACGAATACCGCAGCTATGGCGGCAGCGGCAGAAGGCGCACCGCATGGAAGTGTGTTCCTGGCTGAAGAACAGACGGCCGGGCGAGGACGCGGATCAAACTCGTGGCAGTCGCCACGATCGACGGGAATTTATTGTTCGGTGGTTTTGCGACCATCGCTTCCCCCTTCGGATGTTCTTGCTTTGTCGCTCGCGGCTGGACTGGCGGTTAAATCGGCGATTCAGAGCGTGGATCCCGCTGTGACTCCAGATCTCAAATGGCCTAACGATGTCCTTATCGGCGACCAGAAGATATGCGGCATCTTGACCGAGATGAACGCGGAGGCCATCCGCGTGCGCTACATCGTCGTTGGAATCGGCATCAACGTGAACCAGGAGAGCTTTCCCAAGGGCCTGAACGCAACATCGCTTCAACTTGTTACGGGTAAGGCTTGGTCGAGGGTGGAACTAGTTGCCGCTTTGCTAAAATCGCTCGACACCGAGTATCACTCACTAATCTTAAACTCCGGAGATCACAAAGACATTTTGCAGCGGTTTGCAGAGAATTCTTCGTGGGTGAAAGGGAAGAAGGTCCGCATCGAGGAAAATGGGCGCGCGATGGAAGGTGTCACAGAAGGTTTGGATCCTCGCGGGTTTCTACAGCTTCGCACTGCTTACGGAATTCAGACAGTGTTGAGCGGCACGGTACGGGAACGATGAAGGACGAGGAAGCGCTGCCATGTTACTTGTGATCGATGTGGGCAATACGAATACGGTCCTTGGCGTTTTCGCTCGCGCTCCTCAAATGTCAAATGCTGCGCCCGACGATACGGACGGGTACGAGCGTTTACTAGCCAATTGGCGCGTTGCCACATCCCGCACCAGCACTGTCGACGAATACGGCGTGCTTTTCCGCAACTTGTTTTCGATGGCGGGTCTGGAATCGAAGGGCATTCACGGTATCGTCGTCTCGTCAGTGGTTCCCCCGCTCGATCCAGTGCTTCGCCAAGTGTGCGAACGCTACTTCAGTCTGCGGCCACTGTTTATCGAGCCTGGCGTGAAGACCGGTATGCCGGTTCATTACGACAATCCTGCTGAGGTGGGGGCAGACCGCATCGTGAACGCGGTCGCGGCATTCGATAAGTATGGTGGGCCGTGCGTGATTGTCGACTTCGGCACCGCCACCACCTTCGACTGCGTTTCTTCGAAAGGCGAATATCTGGGAGGAGTGATTTGTCCGGGTATCGGCATTTCCGCGGACGCGCTCTTCGAGCGCACGGCGCGGTTGCCTCGCGTAGAGATTCGCAAACCCGCTCGCGTAATTGGATCGAACACAGTGGGGAGCCTGCAATCTGGCCTCTACTATGGCTATCTCGGGCTGGTCGACGGGATTCTCGAACTGCTGATGGTGGAACTGGGAGCACAGACCCAGGTGATTGCAACGGGCGGTCTTGGGCCGATGATCGGCACAGGATCGAAATTCATCAAGAATGTGGATGAGTTTTTGACTCTCGAAGGCTTGCGCATCATCTGGGAACGCAATGCGTCAACGAGGAAAGACCTGGCGGCAACGAAGCCTGATTCAAAATCCGCCTCGAAAGCAGGAAAGAAAACTCAAGGCGGTCACAGCTCCGCTGCAATTCCTTCGCCGCGTGCCGATCGTTAGCCTTTCGTGGAAAACTACTTCAACTACTTTACCGAAACTGAGGACCGCTATTTACAGCGTCGCGGAGGCGGATTGCTCTTGTCGACGTTGGATTGGGCTCTCATTGAGACGTGGAAAGACGCTGGGATTCCTCTGGAGGCGGTGCTGCGCGGCATTGACGCGGCGTTCGACCGCTATGATCAGCGGCCTTCGAAAGCGAAAAAGGTGAACAGCTTGGCATATTGTTCGCAGGAGGTATTGGCGGCGGCCGAGGAGATGAAAGAAGCTGCAGTGGGTGCGGCCGATACTCCATTCCCCGACAAGAGCAAAGCGCCGGGCTTCGGGCCGGAAGCGGTTTCGTCTTTCCTGCTTAGGAATGCTGAGTTGCTGGTAGCCACGAAGCTTCCGCAGATGGGAGGAGCGCCAGCTGGACCTCTGATTTCCGAAACAATCAAGACCCTTCGACAGCTAGCTGCCGATACGAAGAACAAAGCTCTGACAAGCCTCGAGGATCTTGAGCGGCGCTTGACCGTTTTGGAGGAGAAGCTGTATGCCGTGCTACTCACTTCCACTGCGGATGAAGAACTAGTCCTGATTCGCGCCGAAGCTGATCGCGAACTTGCTCCCTACCGCCGCAAGATGTCTGGATTTCAGATTGATCAGCTTCAGAAACAATACCTGCACAAGAAGCTCCTAGAGAAATATCGACTCCCTCGCCTCAGCCTGTTTTACATGTGATGCTGTGACGCAAAACTTCGACGTGTTGATTCTCGGGGCCGGGGCGGCCGGGCTGATGTGCGCGATCGAGGCCGGCAAGCGGGGCCGGCGGGTCGCGGTCCTGGAACGCTCCGATCGTCTGGGAAAAAAGATTTTGATCTCGGGTGGCGGCCGGTGCAACTTCACAAACCTTCATTGCAAGCCGGAAAATTTCATCTCAGCCAATCCACACTTTGCGAAGTCCGCGCTCGCTCGCTACACACCCGAAGACTTTATTGCCCTCGTTGATAAGCACCGAATCCCTTATCACGAAAAAACCTTGGGGCAGTTATTTTGCGATCGCTCCGCTCGCGACATCCTTGCCATGCTCGAGACAGAATGCCAAGCCGTGGGCGTGTCAATCTTCCAAGGCGTGGACATTCGTGAGGTGACCAAAGCGCCAGATTTCGTGGTCACCACTTCGGCCGCTTGTTTCCAGGCGTCGGCGCTTGTCGTTGCAACCGGAGGCCTGTCGATTCCGAAGGTGGGCGCGACTTCCTTTGGCTACGATTTGGCCACGCAGTTCGGGCTGAAGATTCGAGAACCCAAGCCAGGGCTCGTGCCGCTGTTGTTCAACTTTGAAGATTTGTCGCGGTATCGCGATCTTTCAGGAATCTCCACAGAAGTACTGGCATCTGTGCCGGGGCAGGTATTTCGCGAAAAGATGTTGGTAACGCATCGGGGCCTCAGCGGCCCGGCCATTCTTCAGATATCGTCCTACTGGAATGATTCGCGCGAAATTCGGATCGATCTTGCTCCGGACCACGAGATTGCAGCGCCCTTCTACGATCCGAAAACGCCGCGAGATCTTCGCACGCTGGGCGCCGAGATAAGAAAAGCATTGCCCCATCGCCTGGCCGATCGCTGGCTGGAGCTGAATGCGCCTACTTCGTGGACGAACGCGGCACTCTCGGATTTCGAACAACACCTGCATTCGTGGAGCTTCAAACCTGCAGGAAGCGAAGGATTCGATAAAGCCGAGGTAACCGTCGGTGGAGTCGACACCGACGATCTGTCAGCCAAGACGATGGAGAGCCGCAAAGTCTCTGGCCTTTTTTTCATCGGCGAAGTAGTTGATGTGACCGGCCATCTTGGCGGATTTAACTTCCAATGGGCCTGGGCATCGGGGGCGGCGGCCGGCAGATCTCTGTAGTTCGCTTAGAATCACTTCTTGCAGATATCAATTGAAAAACTGATCTATGGCGGTGACGGGCTCGGCCACCTACCGGCCGACGCGAGCGGACGTCAGAAGGCCGTCTTCGTCCCGTTTGTCCTCACGGGCGAAACTGTCGAGGCATCAATCCGCGAACAAAAGGCTGGTTTTGTTCGCGCACAACTGGAAAGAGTGATTGAATCCTCGCCGAAAAGAATTGAACCGGCTTGTCCATACTTCACCCGGTGCGGCGGATGTCACTACCAGCATGCGGAATACGATCACCAGCTTGAGATCAAGAAAGAGATCCTTCGCGAGACTTTGCGGCGTACGGCGAAGATCGAGATTCCGGTCGATATCCAGTTACATCCTTCACCGCCGTGGAACTATCGGAATCGCTCTCGCCTTCAGGTCCGTACTGGTCCGGACTTTACCTGTGGCTATTTCAAGCTGGCGTCGCACGAACTTCTGGCGATTGAACAGTGCCCCATAAGTTCGCCCCTCATCAATCGGGGGATAGCACTGCTTTGGGAGAGCGGGCGCGCTGGAAAAGTCCCGCCAGGAGTTGGGGAAGTGGAATTCTTTTCCAATGCGAACGACACCGAGTTGCTGATCGAGGTGTCGTGTACGAATGAAGTCCGGCGAGCCGCGGCTCGTTCGTGGACGGAAGACCTTCGGACATCGATGCCTCAGATCACAGGTGTCGTCGCATTTCGGGAGACTTCTCCGGCGACACGGCATACACCGGAAAAATTTCTTACCTCGGGCGCGGACCACCTTACCTATACAACGCAACGAAAGTCGTATCGAGTTACGGCCGGATCTTTCTTCCAAACCAACCGCTATCTTATTGACGAATTAGTGGGAATTGTCGTCGGTGGCCAGTCGGGAGAGCTCGCTCTAGACCTCTATGCTGGCGTGGGATTGTTTTCCACAGCCTTAGCTAGTGACATCCATCACATCGTTTCTGTCGAGTCGTCACAGACATCCTCACCCGATCTTTCCTACAATCAGACCTCGAATGGAGAGGCGGTCCAGGCCACCACGGAGCAATACCTGGCCCGTTTGGAAGATTCGGGGCGAGTTGGGAAGGGCACAGTCCTCCCTCATAATTTTCATAGGCCCGACCTGGCGGTGGTGGACCCGCCCCGAAGTGGCTTGGGAGAACGCGTGGCGCGAATGTTGGTGACCTTGGGCGCGCCACGCGTTGTTTATGTTTCGTGCGATCCTTCCACGTTGGCTCGTGATCTGGCGGTCCTGCTCAAAGGCGGCTACCGCCTCGAGCAAGTTCATCTGGTCGATCTATTTCCGCACACCTTCCATCTTGAAACCGTGGTCCACCTCGCTCGCTGATACGATTTCGCCCAAGTTCTCTTTGCGGAGCGATACTCCCACCTCACCTCATCGGTTGTCGATCGCGGCCTCGTCGCGGGCCGAAAGTTGCCGCAACCCGCTCAGGTACAGAGTGGTATGACGCCGTACTCTCCTTCAGACCCCCGTTATAAACCACCGCGACAACCGATGTTCTGGGCGGCCCTCGCCTATTCATCCGGAATCGTCTTCGGTGTCAGCCATTGGAGGCCTGTCGTGTGGTGGATCCTAGGCCTGGTGGTCTTCATTGGGGCCGGGTGGTATTTCACGATTCGACGTCCAAGACTTGGATGGGCAGTAGTTCTCGGAGCTCTGTTTTTGACTGGCGCACTCCATATTCAAGCGACGAGATACTCGCGGGAGCATGACAGCCACATTGAGAAATTCGCCAATCGTGAAAAGACACGAATCGTCGCGCACGTAGTGCGTGATGGACGACTTCAGCCTGGCGCTTTCGGCGAAGACCGACAGACGCTCGACGTCGAAACGGAACAGATCGGCTCCGAACCAGGAGCAGGGACGATTCATGCTGGCATTCGCCTGAGCATCTATGCCCAGCGTCCGGACTCTTGCGAGAACGAAACATCGTCGGAACGGCCGGAGACACGGCCTTGCCCGGCAATGCGAGTGTTCCACTACGGGGAACGCATCCGACTTACGGCTAAGCTGAAATTGCCGCGCAATTTTCGGAATCCGGGAGCCTTCGACTACCAGGGATATCTTTCTGATCGTGGTGTCGTCGCTCTGGGATCAGCCAAGTTCGAAGACATCGAAGTGGCGGGTGGCTTCTCTGGAAGTAAGATTTCCGATTGGGGCAGCCGACTTCACCGGGCTGTAATCGCCAAAGTCCATGAGATCTGGCCTCAAAGTGAAGCGGCTTTGATCGATGCTATGGTGATCGGCGAAGATGCCTTCATCAATCGAGACACGCGGCTCGATTTTCAGAAGTCGGGAACCTATCACGTCCTTGTGGTTTCCGGGATGAACGTCAGCATCCTGGCGATGCTGATTTTCTGGGTGGTGCGCAGATGTGGGATGCCAGAAGCGCCGGCGGTCGTGGTGACGATTGGATCATGTATTTCATACGCGTTCGTCACTGAAGTGGGGGCGCCCGTCTGGCGGGCGGCTCTGATGTGCGCCGTTTATCTGGTTGCACGACTAGTCTTTCGTCAGCGCGCGATGCTCAACGCACTCGGCAGTGCAGCGCTCGGCCTCGTGATCTTCGATCCGGCTCAACTCTTCACCGCTAGCTTCCAGATGACGTTTCTTTGCGTACTGATCGTCGCCGGGGTCTGCCTGCCGATGCTGCAACGCACGACGCAGCTATACAAGCACGCCCTGAGAAATTGGAACTCGAAAGACTACGGAATCAGATTGCCGCCACAGGTCGCACAGTTTCGAGTTGATTTGCAACTCATCACCGTCCGCGCCGCACGCTTCATCGGAGATCGATGGTCCCGCTGGCTCGTCCTTGGACTTACGCGGTTCACTCTGGGAGCACTGGAAGTGGTCTTCATCTCGGCCGTCATGCAGGTCGGCTTGGCGCTGCCCATGGCATATTACTTTCACCGCGCCACTACGGCTGGACTGCCAGCAAATCTGATCGTCGTCCCATTGACGCAGCTCATGATGCCAGCCGCCATTGCCGCGCTGGGCACCGGATTTATTTCGCTGCCGCTCGCTAAAATTCCTGCCCTGCTGACAACCTTCGCCATCAACGGCATCGCCGGCTCCGTTCACAGCTTGGGAGCACTGCGCATGTCGGATTGGCGGATCGCCATGCCGTCGGTGTTCATGATTGGTGCCGCCCTCGCCGCGCTGGTGTTGGCAATCTGGTGCGCCCGCCTTCGCGGTTGGCTGGTGGCGGCGGGACTAGTCCCGATCGGACTGGTTTCGCTAGCGTTGGCGTTCCTCCCTCCCAAGCCGCAAATTCACGCGGGTGTGTTGGAAGTAACTTCGATCGATGTCGGTGAAGGGGATGCGATTCTGCTGATCACTCCAGAGGGGAGGACTTTGCTGGTGGATGCAGGCGGCCCCATCGGCCCCGGCGGCTCGCAACTCGATTTTGGAGAAGACGTCGTCTCCCCGTATCTGTGGTTCCGCGGCATCTCTCGCCTTGACGCCGTAGCCATCACGCATGGCCACTCAGATCACATCGGCGGAATGCAATCCGTCATTCGGAATTTCAGGCCGAAAGAGCTGTGGGTCGGCCTGATGCCTCCGAGTGCCGCGCTCGACCGAGTCACCGCCACAGCCGAGAATACCGGCGTCAAGATCGTGCGCCACTGGGAAGGCGACGAATTTAATTTCGGTGGAGCCAGCGTCCGCGTGCTCTTTCCCCCCAGCGATTGGCCAACGCGAGACAAACCGCAGAATAACGATTCCCTGGTGTTGCGTGTGAGTTATGCGGACACTGCGGTGCTACTGGAGGGCGACGCCGAGAAGACGGTGGAACGGCGCGTGGCGGCGATGGAACATCCGAGGGCGAATTTGTTGAAGGTGGGGCACCACGGAAGTGCGAACGCTACGACCTCGGAACTCGTAGATGCTGCGCGGCCCGAATTCGCGATTATTTCGGTCGGTTCAGGAAATCCATTTGGCCTGCCGCGCATCGACACGCTTAACCGGCTGGCGGCAGGCGGGACAAACGTGTATCGAACCGACGTCGATGGAGCGGTCAGTTTCTACCTGGACGGCCGGACTGTCACGCCTGCTGTGGCGGCTCTTCAATAGCCGCAATCTCGGCCGTTTCGTCGTCATCGGGTACAGGCGTGCGATTTTCGGAAATCACCTTTTGGGCCAATTCGGCATCCTCCTGCCGAACCAGGATGATCATTCCTCCGAGCCCCGGAAAGGCATCCTGAACGAGCGATGTAGACGTGAGGTCACTATCGATCCCAGCCGACTCAAGAAGGCCCTTCACCACGAGAGCTTCCGACTCTTGCTCTGAACCGAATACTTTGACCAGCTTCTCGTTCGGATCAGGACTTTGCTGCGAATCGGTGGAGGTACGCGCATCGGACATGAAATCTCCCATTCCGGGTTCGGCATGGACCGAAACCCTTCAACCCAAAAATTTTACACTCATCAAGCCGTTCTCTGGCTCCGGTTGGTGGATGCTGCTTCCAAGTCATAGGTTTGCTCATAACGCCGCTTACGGTTCGAATCTATCGAAGGGCAGCTTTGGAGCTATTGTTTTCCTGTCAAACTCAGGCAGAATGAGCGGAACCGAATGCGCAACGCCGTGGCCCGGCGAGTCATCCAATTTCTGTGGGAGAAAAAGGGGATAGCATGAACATTCAGTCAGCGGAAAACCGGGACCGTTTCCCTTTGCCGGAGAACGACAGTCTTCGCGAACGCGAAGATGAAGCTCGCAAGATTCGCCGCCTCCAGTTGATGATCAGTATGGTGATGTCGGTGATTGGCCAAGACCCGAACCTGACTGTGGAAGAGGCTGCGGAACTCTCAGCTGGCGCCAAGCGCGCCGCGCTGGCGATGTTCCCCGATAAAGAACTTGCGTTCGATCTGCTATACAAACCGCGCCTGCAACGACTGATTCGGGAACGATTCCGGCTGCAATAGGCTATTCGTCAGCCACAGCGTTCCTGAGCACGCCCACTCCTTCGACTTTGATTTCCATGTTGTCGCCCGCCACTACCGGACCCACTCCCGACGGTGTACCAGTTGGAATAAGATCTCCCGGAAAGAGCGTCATCGCCTGTGCGATGTAGCGGATGATGGTGTCCAACGCGAATATGAAATCGGTAGTGTTGCCTTGCTGCTTCACCTCGCCGTTGACGCGTGTTTCTACGGTAACGCCCTTCCACGGATCTATCTCATCGGTAACAATTGGCCCGACCGGACAAAAAGTGTCGAAACCTTTGGCGCGGCTCCATTGACCGTCCTTGTTCTGTAGGTCACGCGCGGTTACGTCATTCACACAGGTGTAGCCCAGGATGAACTGGCGTATATCCGCGTCTTGTGCGGGTTGAAAACAGGTTTTTCCGATCACAACACCAAGCTCACCTTCGAAATCCACACGGCCGGAAATCTTGGGCCGACGAACGACGCCACCTGGGGGTAGCAACGCAGACGTGGCCTTCAAGAAAATCAGTGGCTCTTTCGGAACCTCGTGCCCCAACTCCGCGGCATGTTCGCGATAATTCCGCCCAACGCAAACAATCTTGGTCGGGCGCACGGGTGCCAGCAGTGTGGCATTTTCGAGCGGGATCGCGTCTATCTTGCGCGTGCGCAGGCTTTCCAGATCACCATCGGCCTGTTCGGGTGGCGTCAGCAGGAGTCGCACAATCGCGTCCCGCCCGCCCACCGTCTCGACCAGCCCGTACTGTACTTCCCCAGCGTGTTGAAACCGGCAATATTTCATCTGGAATATCTAAACACATCCTCAGATATCGTTGCCCAACAATTGAAAAACTATTTCGCAATCTGGATCGGGAGAGGATTCGAGTCGTCGCAGTTCACGGAACCGTCTCCGTTGCTTCCTGCGAATGCGCACTTTCATTGCCGCGCGAGTCCACCGCGGTTACGGAGTAGGCGTATCGCTTCGCAGACTCCACAGCGCTATCGCGATACGCTGGCGCTCGCACTGCCTCCGCGTTCACCTTAATGGCAGGTCCGCCATCAGCCCGCCGATACACGTTGTAGCCAGCCAGATCGACGTCCGACACGGGCGCCCAGATGAGATCGACGAAGCGCTGCTGCCCGGGACCCGAAGAAACTGCCTGCAATCCGGAAGGTACGCTGGGAGGAAAGACGTCATCGGCAAAAACTTTCAATGCGGGTGTGTCGTCGCCCTCGACTTCGATCATTTTCTTACCCGGTTCAGAGAACAACGCGACAGTTTCGGCATGATATTCGTACGTTTTTTGCCACTCCATCTCCGAATCGGTGAAAGTGAATTGCTGATCACGTGTGTCAGCCGGAATTTCTGCGATCATCGTTGGGGTCTGGCCTTCCTCCCCCCGATACACGCGGTATACGTGGCGCAGTGGCGACACGGCCGATGGGGACTGGCCATTCCAACTGATGACTACACCCTCCGCCATGACTCGGGCTTGCAGGTTTGTGGGCGGAGGTAGTGTACGGAGCAATGACACGCGCACCTGATTCGAAATTCCAGCACCTCGGCCGTCACGGTTGAGAACCTCGACTGCATACGTCGCAAAAGCAGATGGTGAATCACTCTCCAAATCCGTGGGAAGGGTATCGGAATACGAACCAGCGGCTTTTTTCTTCGCAGGTGCCGTCAGGGGCGGAGCCTGCAACGTGACCTTTCCTACCGGCACTCCGCACTGCAGAAGCTTCCCAACCATTCCTCGACAAATCTGCGTCGCCCCCAGCTCATGAATCGACTGCCTGTCGGTAGTCATAGTTGGAAGCGTCCAGGTGAGAAAAACGCGGTCGCCTTTGCGGCGAGCGTGTAAATCCGACGGCGGCTTGGGCAGAACGAGCGAAGGAGGTTGTGGCGGCGCGACCGTTGCGCAAGCCGCACATAGCATCAGCGCACAGGCAAGCCACAGTGCCTTCAAATCGATCCGTCTCATGCAGGAGAAAACAGCCTAACAGAACATTGCTGCTGATCGAATGGCCCCGCATGACGGGATCGTTCTTCCATCGCTAAGCCACCAGCTCCCTTACCGCCTCCCGAAATACTTTTGTATGCTTGTCGACGTCTTCGGCTTCGGTCTGTGGACACATCAAAGCCATGTTGTGAAACGGAGTAAGCAGGATGCCACGATTCATGGCATACAGGTGCATGAATCGCTCAAGCTCGAAGTCCATGGCGTCGTGCGCCTGGCCGCCATTTTTTGGCTCCGGTCCAAACATATATTCCGCGCGGCATCCGAGTTGCGTAACGTGCCAGGGAAGGTCGGCTTCTGCGATCGCCTTCTTCACGCCCGCGGTCCAGCGTTCGGCCATCGGGATCATGCGATCAAAAGCTTCCTTGGTCAGTACTTTGGTTAGCGTCGCACGCATGGCGGCCAGGGAAAGCGCGTTTCCGGCGAGAGTCCCGCCAATTCCGCCAACATCGCAATTCTCAAGCTCCTGCTTGGCCACGATGCGATCCGCGACCTCTTTTGAAAAGCCGTAGGCTGCGCCCGGGACGCCTCCTCCGATAGCCTTTCCGAACACGATTACATCGGGATCAAGATTATGTGCGCGTGTGTAACCGCCCGGTCCGGCACATATCGTGTGCGTCTCATCAATGATGAGGATGGTGCCGCTGTCTCGCGTGATCTGGCGCAGCGCCTCGTGATATCCGGGCAGGGGATGCACAATGCCGACGTTGGTCATTGCGGGCTCGGCAAGAACGCACGCCACATCTCCCGCGGATAGAGCTTGCTTCAGGCTGTCCAGATCATTGAATTCGATAACTTTGGTCGTAACGGTTGGGTCTACGGGTGGCCCAATGTTGCCCGGCCTCGGACCTGCCGCTCCGTCAGTGCCGATGCTGATGAATGTTTCGTCGACGGTGCCGTGATAGCACCAATTGAAAACCAGGATCTTGGGGCGTCCGGTAATCTGCCGAGCCAGCCGGATCGAGAATCGATTTGCATCGGTCGCGGTCAGCGCAAATTGCCAGTAGGAAAGATTGAATCGCTTCTGTAGTTCTTCAGCGACGAAAATCGCGTCTTCGCCAGGAAGCATGAGAGTAATGCCGCGGCGCATCTGTTCTTCAGCGGCCCTTACGGTCGCCGACGGCGAGTGTCCGGTCATGGCTCCGGTATCTCCCAGGCAGAAATCGATATAACGGTGACCGTCGACGTCGAAGAAATGCGCGCCTTGTGCCTCGCGCACAAATGGCGGGAAGGCGCCAGCCCATTTCGCCATCCAGTTCATGGGGACGCCGCTTAAGAGCGATTTGCTGGCGCGATCAAAGAGAGCTTTCGACTTGGGATGCTCGTCCACGAACTTCTTCTGTTCGCGTTGCATCAGAGTTTGCAAACGGGAGCGATCGATAGTTTTCATGGTGCTGGGATATCGGGAAAGCAGGCCAGGATAGCAGGCGGATTCGGGATGAGACGATCTCAGCCTACTTCGGGGATCACGGAAGCGTACGACACCTGTGGTCGATGCTCCCACTGCCATGGCGAGTCGCACAGGACGGTTAAGTAGTCGGCTTCTCGAGGCCCGAACTGGGGACGGTCGCTGCCGGGCTCGGAACAGGCACGGAAATCGTTGCCACGGGTGAGGGTACCGGTGTTGCCTGCCGTGAATATGCCGCTCGCTCGTCCCACTTGCCGAAGATCATTTTCCCGGCAGTCGTCTGCAGAACGGAAGTCACTGACACATCGATGGTCTTGCCAATCATTTTGCGTGCATTGTCGACCACGACCATCGTGCCGTCGTCGAGGTAAGCGACTCCCTGGTTGTATTCCTTCCCCTCTTTCAGGATGAATACTCGCATGGTTTCGCCGGGCAGCACGATCGGCTTCAGGGAGTTGGCCAACTCATTGATGTTCAGCACCTCGACCCCCTGCAACTGTGCAACCTTGTTGAGGTTGAAGTCGTTGGTGATGATCTTGCCTTCGTACAGCTTTGCCAGCTCAATCAGCTTAAGATCGACCTCGCGAACGGCCGGAAAATCGTCTTCGACGATCTGGATCTGCAGTGTTGCCACCTTCTGCAGGCGCTGCAGAATGTCCAGTCCGCGGCGCCCCCGATTTCGCTTTAAAGAGTCGGCTGAGTCGGCGACCAGCTGTAACTCCCGCAATACGAATTGCGGCGTCACGATCACGCCGTCGAGGAAACCGGTCTCGGCAATGTCGGCGATGCGCCCATCGATGATGACGCTGGTGTCCAGGATCTTGTAGCTTTTCTTGCCTTGTTTCTCGCCCCCAAAAATCCCGCCCAGCGCCGCGAGGTTAAGTAGGTCTCCCTTGCTGGCACCAACCACCAGCCCGACGTAGGCCATCAAGAGCATGACTAGTATCTGCAGGAAGCTTTGGTTGTTTCCAGCAGGCACACTGCTGCGAATGACCAAGGCAAAAAGATAAGCGCCGCAGATTCCGAGGAAGCTGCCGATGGCAGCGCCGATCAGCCGCTTGAGACTTACGGCGCGAAGCTTCCATTCAAAGACAACAATGGCAGCGCCAATCAGAGTGCCTACGCCTGCGTCCCAAGGGCGAGGCAAGTTGAAAGGATCGATGACGAAACAAGTGGTAGCTACAACAATTACAAAAAGAAGGCGAACAAAAATGATATCCACGGTAAACCTCCCCGCGGATGCAAATCTCCCCCGCTAATGAAGGTGATGCACCCGTGCCCTTCCACGCCGCCCCCGGCGGGAATCGGCCTTTCGCATGCGGAGCGCAATAATGTAGGGGATAAAAGCGCGCCCCGTCCGGCCACAAGGGGCTTGGCCGGAGATCACAATTACGAAATGAGTATATACCCGCCAAAAGGCAGTGGCGAGGGCCACATGCCCTGTCCCAGGCGCCGTCGAGAACGCAGCACTGAATCCATGCACTGAGACGCTCGACGACTTTGAGCTGTTCACCTACAGCCAATTCACACATGGACTTACAGCAATTACCCTGCCCGTCCCGCTCACGGGATCGGCATCCATATTTGTGAGCGCGATTTGCTGAAAGCAGGTCGCTCGGCCCGTAGTAGTCCGTCAAGACCAACCTTGGAGGATATGATGCGAGCTTTGCGATTTATTAATTTGGCGTTTCTCACGATCTTAGTCTCCGCTTCCGGATCTCTTTACGCACAGGACGGAAAACCTCAAGAACCCAAACAACCACGTCAGGAAGAACCTCGGCCCGAGTCTCGTCAGGATCAGATGAATGCTCCTCAAGACCACGAGATGAAGCCGCCGCGCCAGGACGAGGCCAAACCGTCAAAGCAAGATAAGAAAGAGCAGAAAGAGCAGGAGAAGCAATCACACGAGCAGATGAAGCAGAACCAGCAGCAAATGAAGCAGAATGAGCAGGTGAAGCAGAACGAGCAAATGAAGGACAACCGCCAGATGTCCGCTCAGCAGAATTCCACGGCGCATGCGCGCCCGGCAGGAAAGAGCGGTCACATCCCCGACGACAAGTTCCGTTCGAACTTCGGACGAAGCCACACCGTCAAAGTGCAACGCACTACAGTGATCGAGGGCCAGCAAGGCTTCGTCTACAGCGGCTATAGTTTCGTGTTCGTCGATCCGTGGCCAGCAGAGTGGGCCTACACCGACGATTGCTACGTCGACTACATCGACGGCGAGTATTTCCTCTTTAATCTGCTCCACCCTGGCGTGCGCATCGCGTTGTTCGTTGTGCTATAGCCTGGTGAAGTAGCAACAGTTTCATGGCCCGCGGACAGGATCAAAACTCTGATCCTCTACCCGGCGGGCCATTTTTTTCAGTTGCTGCTGTAATCACTGACTCCATCCTTTCCACACTGCTAGACTTTTCCCATGAAAGCGCTGGTTCTTCTCAATCTCTCGGGCCCCGAAGCCCTCTCCGTCCGGGACATGCCCGAGCCATCGCCAAAGGATGGTCAAAGCGTGGTCCGCGTGAACGCAGGAGGTCTCAATTTTGCCGATTTCATGACTACCAAAGGAGGGTACCCGGGAACACCTCCGCCTCCGCTCGTCGTGGGCAGAGAATTCGCAGGCCTTGAGGAGAAAAGTGACCATCGCGTAATGGGATATTCCCAGTGGGGAGCATTTGCTGAGAAGACCGCTGTCTCGCCCAACTTGCTGTGGCCAGTGCCCGATCATTGGAGCGACGAACAGGCTGCGGCTTTTCCAGTGAATTATTTCACTGCCTATCTCGGATACTGGCAAGCGGGCCTGACCGGAAATTCTGGCCAGCAGATGACTGGTTCCCGCCGCGTTCCCCGCGCCTTGATCCATGCGGTTGCCGGGGGAGTAGGCACTGCGGCCGTGCAGATCGGACGTCTGCTTGGAATTGAGATGTACGGGACCTCGTCTTCCGATGAAAAGCTGGCGAAAGTCAAAGAACTTGGTTTACAGCACGGGATCAACTACAAGCAGCATGACTACGAAGAGATGGTGAAAAATCTGACGCGAGGCGAGGGTGTCGACGTTGTTTTCGAAATGCTCGGCGGTGATCACACCGCAAAGAGTATTCGTTGTCTCCGTGACTTCGGGCGCGTCATTCAGTACGGCACGGCCACTGGCAAGGCTCCCAAACTCGACCTCCGGGCGATGTACGCCAAATCCGGCATCGTTCAAGGGCTGTGGCTCACATATTTGTCCCAGCGAAAAGACATCATGGATCCAGCATGGCAGCAACTATCGCGTTGGATCAGCGAGCGAAAGGTTGCTCCCCAGATCGGCCACGTGTTCCCGCTTGAGCGAGCCTTGGAAGCGTACAAGCTTCTGGAAGAAGGAAAGAACTACGGGAAAGTCGTCGTGAAGATCAAAGACTGAATCCGGTTTGCGATAAGGTAGTTTCAAGGCCGCACAAAGCGACTTTCATTTTTCGAAGACCCAGGTCTCGCTTACTACAAAGTTCGCGGTCGAGCACAAGGCGATGGCGATCGCGTTTGCGACCAAGTAATTCATCTCACCCAGACCCACCATCACCTTCATCAGGGCCAAATTTCCGAGGATTGAAACTGCTCCCGTGGTGAAGTTGAACCGTATCAGTCGTCCCACAGAGCCTCTCCAAGAACTATCGACCCGGTCCGACCAGGTGAACTGTTCGTGCCAGACGAAGTTGTGGACCACGGCTGCCTCTACCGCGATCGCGGTCGCAGCCATGTAATGAAAATCCAGCACGGTTCGAAGCAAGAACAGCGCCCCGAACTGAACGATGATCCCCATCCCGCCCACGGAGTTGAACCTGAACCATCGCAACAGCAGCGAGGGCGAGGCTTGGCCGTCCATCGAAGGCGTATTCATATTTAGACTCTCTCCATGCGATAGAGGCGAGCCGTATTCTTTAGCGTGAACACGACCACCATCAGCCCCATGCCGATCAGACCGATCAGACCACCGACGTCGAACAAGAGGTATGCGGCACCGAAGACATGCACGATCGGCTTCCAGAAGAGAGCCACGTTGCCGGCGGCCAGCAAGATTCTGAGTTCGGTTGGACCGAATCCCCAGAATGAGAGCCGAAACTCGCCGATCGCGTGCGTCGCCAGATAAGACTGGATTGACAGCATCAGAAACGCGACCAGCAAACCGATCGCGATCCCGGGATGCATATATCCCGACAATGCCAGACCGCCCATCAGAGCGAGCGCCCCAAAGCTGTCGACCATGTGATCCACGTAAAAGCCATATCGCGGCCTCTGACACTGCCGAACCCTCGCCAAGGTTCCGTCCAGAGAGTCACCGAGCCAATTCAGGGCCAAGCAGGCGATGACTCCAATTAATGCGAGGCGATTCCAAGCCGCGAGTGCGTAGCACACACCGGCCCCGACCTGTGCCGTCAGGCCTAACAGGGTGAGATGATCGGGGCCGATTCGCTCAGGCGTGTGCGCGGCAAGCCAGAGAAGAGCACGTTTCTCGGCGGCCGAAACCCAGCTTTCTTGTACCCGCAGCATTTTAGGAAAGGGAATCAAGCGGCGCCCTTTCGTGGAGGGCTGTATGCCGGCGTAATCGCAAAGTTCGCTCATGGCTTTGTGCGAGACGTCTGCGGTGGCCTGTTGCTTGGACCCCGGACTCCTCGCTTCCGGAACGAATTTCGCCGAAGAGGGCCTGATCGGCAATGCACTGGGCATCAAACTCCGATCATCGTCTAAGTTTTTGAAAACAGGAGGGTAAAGCGGAACTATCCAGTGCCGCGAGAGGCTATTGCGAAGCCGCTTCCATAATGGAAGTCGATAGTTGATCCACCGACCACCCGATTTGGTCAGTGGTGACTATGGCGGGCGGGGCGAGAAGGAGGTGATCGCCTTGAACGCCGTCCACGCTGCCCTGCATGGGATAGACGAGAAGGCCGCGTTCCATTGCCTTTGCCGCGACCAATCCGGCGAAATTTCTCTCCGCAGGATAGGGCTGCTTCGTCTTCTTATTGGCAACGAATTCTACGGCCCAGAGCAGGCCGATTCCCCGCACATCTCCGACTGAATTCGCTTGAAGCAGACTTTGCAAAGCTTTCTTAAACTGCGGTCCTACGCTTCCGGAACGGCTATCGTTCGCAGTATCGACAAGGTCATTGTCCTGGATGTGACGGAGCACGGCACGGCCAGCAGCTAGAGATACAGGATGTGCGTTATAGGTAAAGCCGTGAAGGAAGGCTCCGGTCCCCTCCGCGATCGCATCGACCACTTTCTTGCTTGCGATTACGGCGCCCAGAGGCGCATAGCCGCTCGACAGACCCTTGGCTGTGATCAGAATATCGGGAGCGATCGCCGAGTGCTCGACGGCAAAGTTACGTCCCGTGCGTCCCATGCCGGTCATGACCTCGTCCGCGAGAAGGAGCACCCCGTGACGTCGGCAGATCTCGCTGATGGTTGCTAAATAACCCGGAGGCGGCACGACAGCACCGAGAGTTGCGCCACTGACGGGCTCGAAAATGAACGCGGCAGCTTCTCCGTTGGAGGACTCGATCGCATGCTCAAGCTCGGCGGCATATTCCTGTCCACAATTGCGGCAGCCATCACTGCAGTCGAACGAACAGCGATAGCAACACGGCGCGCCGACGTGAGCGAACTCCTTCACCATCGGCAGATAAATTTCGCGGCGCCGCTTGTTTCCGGAGATCGACAGTGCACCCAGAGTGGAGCCGTGATAACTCTGTTGCCGGCTGAGCACCTGGTATCGCCGTGTCTGCCCGATTTCGATCTGATATTGTCGCGCCAGCTTCAGAGCTGTCTCGATCGATTCCGACCCACCTGACGTGAAGTAAACGGCTCCGCCGCGAAAGTGTTCACCGGCGAATGCCAGTAATTCCTTCGCGTATTCCTCGGCCACTTCTGTCGTGAATTGGCTGGTGTGAACAAACTCGAGCTTTCCAGCCTGCTCTCGCATCGCGGCCGAAATCTCCGGCACGCCATGCCCGACGAAATTGACGGCAGCAGATCCCGCAAGATCCAGGTAACGCTTGCCGTCGCTGTCCCAGATGTACGCGCCTTCCCCGCGCACGGCGGAGGGGAAGGACTTGCGGAACGAGCGGCGAAATACCGACGATCGGATGCCAGATGGTGTGGAGACGGGCACAACCGATTATCGCACTGTCGGATTCCTCTTTCGGTAAGCCCACTGGCGGGATGCGAATCGATCAACACTGGCCGTTTGAGATTCCGTTAAGATTGGAACCTGATCAGGTCTCGATGACAAAACTGCTGCGCTTCTTCCGACCGTCCCACCAGCACACGGCGTTTTCCGCGACCTTACTCCTGATCACCGCGGTCATGCTGTCACGCGTGATCGGCTATGTGCGGGATGCGTATATTGCGTGGGAATATGGCGCAGCCGGAACCACGGACGCCTATGTAACAGCATTCACCCTTCCGGATTTCCTGAACTACATCGTGGCAGGCGGTTCCGCGTCCATCACCTTCATTGCAATCTACACGCGGTTTCTGGCGGAAAAGCGGGACGCCGATGCGCAGAAAACTTTCTCCATCATTATCACCGTCATGACAGCAGTGATGATTGTGGGGACGGTGTTCGCGGAGATTTTCACGCCGCAGTTTCTCCGCTGGTACGTGAAGGACTTCACGCCGGACAAGATCGAGCTCACCATTCATCTGACTCGGATCCTGCTTCCCGCGCAGATTTTCTTTTACGTTGGTGGAGTGGTCTCGGCGGTATTGCTATCGCACCGGCTCTTTCTCTTTCCTGCTTTCGGGCCGTTGATCTATAACGTCTTCATTATTCTTGGTGGCGTGCTTGGTGGACGACATTTTGGAATCGCGTCTCTCGCGTATGGCGCGTTGATAGGGAGCTTTGCCGGACCTTTTCTGGCAAGTGCAATCGGGGCGGCTCGAATCGGAACAGGTTACCGCCCGTCGTTTGACATCTCGAATCCAGCATTTCGGGAGTGGGTGAAGCTGTCGGTGCCGTTGATGCTCGGTGTGTCTCTGGTGACAGCGGATGACTGGATCTTGCGTCACTACGCGGCAAAGGGAGTCGGCGACATCACCCGGCTGAACTATGCCAAGCGGCTGTTTGCCGTGCCCATTGCGGTACTTGGACAGGCCACAGGCCAGGCTTCGCTACCCTTCTTCGCACGCTTGTTCAACGAGAAGCGACTGAAAGAGTTCGCGGAAACCGTAAACGATTCGGTGTACCGCGTTTCTGCGGCGGCCATACTTGCGACGACCTGGATGATGGCAGTATCGCTGCCGCTTATCGACCTGGTCTATCGACGCGGCAGATTCCTGCCATCGGATACGCAACCCACGGCCGTCTACTTTTTTTGGTTTTCGTTGTCTCTAGTGTTGTGGTCGGCGCAAGGACTTTATGCGCGCGCTTTTTATGCCTCGGGCAATACGCTGACGCCCATGCTGGCGGTCACGATTGTGACGGCGGCATCGCTGCCGGTGTACTCGGTGCTGTTCAATAAATTCGGTGTCGTCGGCCTGGCGTGGGCTTCGGACGTCGGGATCGGGCTGAACCTCTTAGTGCTGGCGGGATTGCTACACCGCAGAAAGCTTGTATCGATTCTCGATCTGCGCTGGGGAGAGCTGGGAAAAGCGTCCGCCACTGCGTTGATTGCAGGCGCAATCAGCTTTCAGGTGGCGAAAGTACCATTGACCGCCGGACATGGGAGGCGTGTCGATGACATTGTTCAACTTGCACTTGTTTCGATCACCTGGGCTGCGGCCGTGGCTGCCGGCTTGTGGCTGATGAAATCGGAGTTGCCCAAGGACTTACGTCGTCGGAAAGGCGCAGTGTATCCCTCTGTGGCACAAGCTGAAACTAAGGAAATCCTGGGGGCTGGCAGATAGCGCTTGAACTACTGCCGGTAAGGTTAGCGTCCGGGTTTACGAGCGGATCTCACTTCGTCAGAGCTATACTTTTACCGGAGCGGATCATGATCACAACGGCGAAAACAGTCCCCATTCAGCGTCTGGTAGAGGAACTGAGACAGATGCCGTCATCAATGTTCGATAGCGTCGAACCTCTCCGGCGCTTTCTTCAGGACACGCCCGTTGACGCGGATTCTCTCTCTCCCTATTTGAACTGGGACCGGCAGCACTACACCCGCAATTTGATTGATCGCACCCCTCTTTATGAATTGATGGCGATCTGTTGGGAGGTTGGACAGTTCAGTTCAGTCCACAACCACCGCGATCAGAACTGCTGGATGGCGGTTCCGATTGGGCGCCTTCAAGTCGAAAACTTTCATCTCGTGCATCAGGACATAGAAGGCGGCCGTTGCAAGCTCGAGCCGCTGAACACTGTCGAAATGAACGTGTCACAACCGTGCGCCGTGAATCCTGACGATCCAGTTCATCGCGTTCTGAATCCCAAGGAGTTTAACGAGCGCGCTGTAAGTCTTCATGTCTACTCGCGCCCTTTTGACACCTGTGTCGTGTACTCGCCTGAACAAGGCACCTGCGGCGAGATCCAGCTTCATTTCAATACTATGTTCGGAAAATAAGCGGAGCGTCGATTGTCGATCTTCCATCGCGTAAATCGAGCCCTGATGATGATCGTAATCGCTCTTTTGTGCGGTTCAGCCTGCTCCAAGAAGCAGCCTCCGTCGACTCCGTCGCAGCCCGTCGAACCGACGCCGGAACGTGTCGCTCCTACGCCCGCGGGCACGTCGCAGACTGTTCTGGAAAAAACTTTCAGCGTCAAAACTGCGTCTACATTCCCGTTCGACATTCCGGCTCACATCTCTCGTCCGCATCTGCACGGCATCTTTCAATCGTTCGCGGGAAAGCTTCACGGCGCATCGGATGACACGGCAAACATCGATTTCGTCATCCTCAACGAAGAGCAGCAGACCAACGCCGCCACGGGCAGGCCAAGCGAAGCTATGTTCTCTGTGGAAGGATCCCACAACCAGGCCGTCAACTTCGACTTCCCACCTTCGATGAACCAGCCTGTGAAGTACTACCTGGTATTCCGCAACCCGGACGGAAACAAGAGCAGCAAATTTGTCGAGGCAAACTTTCGCGTGGACTTCTAATCGTGCGACCTACTGCTAAACTAGGCTCTTGGCCCCTCGCAAGAAATCATCGGCATTAGCTGCCACGACCGAGCCCGTGGATACGCCCGTTCGCAAGCCCAAGGCCGTTCCTGCGCCCGCGGCATCGCACGGTCGCATCTTCCTGATCGACACGATGTCGTTCATTTTTCGCGCCTATCACGCCATGGCGCGACAGCGACCCATGTCGACTAAAACCGGCCTGCCCACCGCGGCAATCTACGTCTTCGTGAACATGTTGCGCAAACTGCGCGATGATTTCTCACCCGAATACCTCGCCGCAGTTTTCGATGTTGCCGGCACTACGTTTCGCAAGGAACAGGCGGAGGCTATCACCTCGGTTCGCAAGTTTGACATCAAGACGCAAACCTTCACCGAAGTCGAATACAAAGGTTACAAGGCTAATCGCAAGGCGATGCCCGAGGATCTTGCGCAGCAGGTGCCTTACATCCGGCGCGCTCTTGAGGCTTATCGCATCCCGATGATCGGAGTTACGCGCTTCGAGGCCGACGATGTTATCGGAACTCTCGCGCGCAAAGCGACTGAGTCTGCTCACTCTGTCTACATTGTGTCGAGCGATAAAGACATGATGCAGCTCGTGAATGACAAGATCCACATCCTCAATCCCCCGAAGGACAATCTCATCTGCGATGCCGCTAAGGTCGAAGAAATTCTCGGAGTTCCACCAGAGCGGGTCATCGATGTCATGGCGCTCCGCGGAGATTCCATCGACAATATTCCTGGCGCGCCAGGAATCGGCGACAAAGGTTCCGTTGAAATCATCAAGCGCTTTGGAACGGTGGAACAGGCGCTCGATCGCGCGTCCGAAGTCGAACGAAAGACCTACCGCGAATCTCTTCTGAATAATCGCGACACCATCCTGTTCAGCAAGAAGATGGCGACCATCGATATGGACGTGCCCGTTGAACTCGATGTGAATTCCATGCGCGTCGGACAGCCGGACGTGGACGCCCTGCGCTCGCTGTTTACCGAACTCGAGTTCACATCGCTATTGAAGGAACTGCTCCCCGTGGTCGAGGTGAGCGAGACGCACTACACCGACGCGAAGTCGGCGGATGATGTGGATCAGATTCTGCGAGCGGCGAGCGGAGGATTTCTCAGCGTCGCAATCGAGAAGCAGGCGCCGGATGTTAGGGACGAGACGGACACGGAGAATGAAGAAGCCGACGCCCCGGATGCTCAGCTATCTCTCATGGGCGGTGCAACGGGAATGGCGGTTCCCGAGATCGCGCCGAGACGGCTCGCCATTTCCGCGTCGGCCGCGACTGCGGCTACTGTGAAACTTGATTCCGGAGAAGCGGCCGCGAAAGTGTTGTCGGCTCTCAAGGATCCAAGCTTCCCCAAGTCGATTCATGACTATAAAAGCACGCTTCACGCCATCACCACGACCAAGCTCGAGATCGAAGGCGTACGGCATGATCCGATGCTCTATTCGTACCTCCTCGATCCGACGTACTCGTCGCACAGCCTTTCGGACGTAGCGCTGCGCCGCTTCAATCTGAACCTCGCAGGCGAACTGGCTGAATCCGCCGACATCACTGGCAGGCTTACATCCGCATTGCAGGCAGAAGTCGATCAGGCGGGACTGACCAGCCTTTACGAAGAGATCGACCTTCCTCTCGTTCACGTTCTGGCGCGCATGGAGCAGGCGGGAGTCAAGATCGACACCGCAGCCCTCGCAAAGATGTCGACCGAACTCGAACGCGAAATTTCATCCCAGGCAAAGCAGATTTACGAAGCGGCTGGCATGGAATTCAACGTCGGCTCTCCGAAGCAACTCGGCGACGTGCTCTTCAACCGCATGAACCTGCCAAAGCCAGTCAAGTATGGCAAGGGCCGGATGATCTCGACCGCCGTCGATGTTCTCGAAGAGCTTGCGGAAAATCATCCGATCGCGCGCATGGTCCTCGACTACCGCCAGTTGACGAAGCTGAAGTCGACCTACGTGGATGCTCTTCCGGTACTTATCAATCCCACGACTGGACGTCTGCACACCACCTTCGCACAGACGGGCACGGCGACCGGCAGACTCTCTTCGGCGAATCCGAACCTGCAGAATATCCCGATCCGCACCGAACTCGGCCGCGGCATACGCGCCGCGTTCATCGCCGAACCCGGACACGTTCTGCTGACCGCCGACTACTCTCAGATCGAACTGCGTCTGCTGGCGCACTTCTCGCATGACTCGCTGCTCGTCGAAGCCTATCGTCGTGGCGACGATGTTCACACGCTCACCGCGTCCCAGGTCTTCGGAGTTCCGCCATTGATGGTCACGGCAGATCATCGACGACAGGCGAAGGTGGTAAATTTCGGCATCGTTTACGGCCTCTCCGCCTTCGGACTCTCGCAGCAACTTGGCATCGAGCCCAGCGAGGCAAAGCAGTTCATCAGCGCCTACTTTGAGAAATACAGCGGGGTGCGCGCGTTCATCGACAAAACGCTCGAAGAAGCACGCCGCGACATGAAGGTTAGCACGCTGTTCGGGCGCATTCGCCCGATTCCGGACATCAACAGCAAGAACTCGAATCAGCGAGGATTCGCCGAGCGCACCGCCGTGAACACCCCATTGCAGGGAACAGCCGCAGATCTCATCAAGATCGCGATGATCCGCATCGACAAAGCGCTTCGCGAGCAGGGCTTGAAATCGCGGATGACGCTGCAGGTTCACGACGAACTTGTATTCGAAGTCCCCGAAAATGAACTGGACACCATGCGGTCGCTGGTCCGCGCGCACATGGAAAAAGCTCACGACCTCGAAGTCCCCCTACAGGTCGAGATGGGCGTAGGTCCAAACTGGCGCGACCTGGATTAATCTCAGTTTCTCTGTCATCCTGACCCGAACCCGCCCCTGTCATCCCGGCCCGAAAACCTGCCCTGTCATCCTGAGCGAAGCGAAGGATCTATGTATTTTTCTCGGAAGCCGATGCTTCTCCAGCGCCGATGGAAGGCGATCAAGTCGACGCGTGGTGTAGAATTGCAGAGTTAAACCCCTCCGCTGAACGATGAGTGGTGCCGCACGGCACCCGCAAAATCAGCGGATTCCTTCCAGTCGGGACGTGGCTCAGCCTGGTAGAGCACTCGCTTGGGGTGCGAGGGGTCGGCAGTTCAAATCTGCCCGTCCCGACCAATACATTCCAAATGCTTTACGTGGAATCGCTCCGGCTGCAACGACTTGTCGGCACGAAATCGTACGGTTGTCGGGCCGATGAGCAATACGGCTCGGACGTCAGATTGCTTCAGCGGTAGCGTGGGGAAGTCTCTCCCAGAGGAGGCTTATGTCTTACGAAAGTTGGCTTCCGCGCTGCGTCATCTGCAGAAAAGCTGTCGATTTAACTGAAAGCAAGACCGATGAGCACGGGCAGGCCGTTCATGAAGACTGCTACCCCCGCATGCTCATTTCAGCAGGCAAGCCATCCGCCCTACGCACTTTTGAACGGGCCATCGGCAGTTTCCTTGCCGGTGATGCGTCCCTCTAAGCTGAATCAGTAGCATTAAACCGAAACTGGGAAAATGCGAGGGATGGCTAGTTCTCAAGGGGCTCTGTTGGTTTCGGAACTGCACCGCTTGCTTCGCTTGCGGCCACTTCATCCTGAAGCTTCGGGGTTTCAGTGGGCTGGGCAGTTCTCTGAAGGTCCATCAACTTCTGCGCCAGTTCTGTAATTTGGAGGCGTCGTTCGTCGCATTGCTTTGCGATAGAGGACGTCATTCCGAGGTATGCTGCGGACTTCAACGCCGCGTTCTGCTCGTCTTGAAGTTTGTTAATTTCCTGTTTAATCAGGTTGATGGCGGACGAAATGTTGCTGTTATCCATGGGGTTGGGCCTCGGGCGCGGTTACTTGTTTTCTTGCTGTTCAGATCGCTTTCCACTTGCCAATTCTCCATCCAGCAAGTCGTTCAAGCGCTTCACAAGTTCGGTAAACCGATGAGGGTCCTTCTCTTCTTCGATCTGGCGGCATAGCTCCCTCACTTCGATTCCATCGCCCAGAACCATCGGGATTACCTCTTGTGAACTGCAACCCCTGTTTACAAATATTTACACTAGGGCAGATCGTAGGGCATACAGCTTTTCCTGTATGCTCACCGCAAAAGCTTGCCCGTCCGATTCGTTGGAGATTGTCGCGCACAAAAATGCCCCGACGGATCGGGGCTAGCATGAAACGCCTCTGTCGTGAGTTCCTTTTTAACAACCCCGTAACACAGTTGTTGCAAAGTAGCGCGTCGTATCTCGCAATGCCATACGTTCAATTCTGTACGTACAATGTAGGGCCGAGTGCATAGCGGAGGAATTCTAGGAGTCCACGCCTTTTCATGCTGTTGATTGTCCGAGACCACACCGAATGCGTCAAATCGTTTGGCTACTCCCTGGCTCTAGAGATTGCAGTGAAAAACGAGTTTGAATCCGTCTTTCGGAAAGCCGAGCAGAAGGAAAGTTCTAAAATCGTCTGTTAGCGCGGACCATCAATCTACGTTCTCTCCTTTCACTTGAGCCCGTAGACGTCAATCTCGGAGTGGTCGTTGGCGACGTAAACGATGCCATCCGCGACGATTGGCGCCCCGTGTGGGCTCTGTATATCGGACGACCACAGTTCAGTGCCTGTGCTCGCGTTAATCGCGAGCAGCCTGCCCCCGCCACAGACATACACCACTCCGTTCGCCACGGCGGGCGAGCAGTAACCAACGCCGCCCATCCCGGGCAGACAGCCTGTGGCGTGTATCCATAGCAAGGCGCCGGTGCTGGCGTTAAGCGCATACAGGTTCTGATCGTAGGAACTGATGTATACGACTCCGTTCGCCACGGCTGGAGAAGCGTCCCATATAGCGCCACCGGTCGAGTACCTCCAGACCAGCGCGCCGGTGCTGCCATCGAGTGCGTACAGGTTGCCGTCGTTTGAGCCGACATACACGACACGATTCGCTACCGCGGGCGACGACAGCACATAGCTGCCGGTGATGTACTTCCACTGCAGGGCGCCAGTACCGGCCTTCAGAGCGTATACATTGTGATCATCCGAGCCAAAGTACACCATTCCGTTTGCCACAGCAGGAGAAGACTCCACTAAGTCGCCGGTGGCATAGCTCCATAGCGTGGTGCCGGTGGTGACGTTATGCGCATACACACTTCCATCCTGTGAGCCGACATACACCACTCCATTCGCCACGGTGGGCGTGCCGAGAAATCCCCCGGTAGCGCTCCACAGCAAGGTGCCGGTGTTGGCGTTCAGTGCGTACAGCTTGTCATAGGAGGCATAGGCAGTGCCATCTTTCACAGCGAACAGAAAGGGGCCGTAATTGACGCCTTCGACGGAGTACTTCCACAGCAGGTCGCCAGTGCTGGCGTTGAGTGCATAGATGCTGCTGCCGTCATAGTTGCTCGTATAGAGCACTCCATTCGCCACAAGCGGATAGGTAATATAGTCGTCCTCGCGCCAGTATGAGTAGGTTGCCTTCTCTTGAAGGCTCCCGACATTGTTGACATTAAGCACATTCTCGTAAGGGTTCCAGCGCATCATGTTGTCGAAGTGGAATTGACTCCAGTTGGTGCGGATCAGGAATTTCGCCGACGCGCTAGTGCCGCCCCGGCGCGGGACCGCTTTCACCCGATATGTCCCTGGCGGCTCCCATGCGGGCGCCACAATGGCAATCTGGGAAAACGATCCCGAGCCGCTGGCCGTAGCCATCGCCGCGCGTTGGCTGCCGAAGTAAATGTCGATGACGGCCTTGGCTGCAAAGCCACTGCCCGAGACGAATAATTTGGTCGTGGGTGGACCGCTCGTAAGTGATAGCGAGATAGACGCCTGGCTGAAGCAGAATCCTGAGAGCAACAGAATCGCGGTGCCTACAAGACAAACTCGACCAACCCGGGTGAACGGCTGAGCATGCGTTGTCATAAGTAGTCTCCTCTTCGGTCTCTGTGAATCCTTCCAGGCCGCGTCCACGCAGGAATGGCGGGAACATCGCTGCAGAGCGCAGCGGGCTCACGGAGGAGCCAGCAGATTTTTCGAGTTCCTGGGATCCGGTCGGGAGGTGTCCGATACAGCGTTCGAGAATTTCTGGCCGGGACACGCCAGCTGGGAAGGTTGCGGAGCCTTCACGTCCAAAGTATGCCGGCTCGCCACCTCTCACAGTGACGGCGATCACAATGGGTGCGAATTCTGAGGGTGTTCAGGAAGAGAAAAGTTTTAAAATCGTCTGTTAATGCCGACCAATCAATTCATAAACAAAGCCCTCTAGCTTAAGAGGTTGTTGCCGACAGTTCCGATTCAGTACTGAAATTTGAACGAAACGCCTTCGGTTCAACCACGTCTAATCTGCGAACCCGTCAGCCGATGCTGCCGAATCCATTAAGGAGAAAACAGCGATGAATCTCTACTCGTCTGTGCTTATTGCAGCCACTCTGCTAATTGCACCGGGAGCGATTTTCTATGGTCACGCACAAACAGCCAAACAATCTCCCGATGCGAACAGTGCGCTGACTCTGGCCGCTAACGAAGATCGCGAGATCGGCACTGTCGAAAAGCTGGTGGTGGATGCTGCCGAGGCCATGCCGGTAGACAGGTTCAACTTTTCTCCGGAAAGCTTGAACATCCCGGCCGGCGAGTACAAGGGCGTACGCACATTTGCCGTCGAGGTCAAGCACATTGCCACTTCCAATTACTTCATGTGGTCGGCGCTCACTGGTGAGAAACTTCCAGACGGATTGAAAGACGGCAATGGCCCGGAGACCTTGAAGCGCAAAGCCGAGATCATCCAGTTCCTTAAAGATTCTTTTGCATTGGGCCACAGGGCCGCGGCCACGTTGACCGTGCAAAACATGTTGCAGACGCCGGAGAAACGCAAGACCACCCGTTTGCATTTGGTCGAATTCGGCGTCGCGCACGCATACGATCACTACGGCCAAATGATCGAATATTTGCGGATGAACGGGATTGTGCCGCCGGCCAGCAGGGGAGAACGAAACTGAGTCGAGTTCGACAAGTCTTCCAATGTTCGTTCAAATCTTTGAGTGCGAGCACGGTTTGTAAAATACTCAAACTTCGCGAGGAATGCTACGTCTAACCCGCAGTTGGAACTCCGCACACAGATCAAATAAGGAGCCTCTGCAAAATGAATCGACTTACGCTAGTTACGGTCGCTCTTTTTGCTGCCGTCGGAATGAGCCTTCCGAGTCAGGCGCAAACACAGAACCAGCCTACGGGGCCTGCGCGGTCCCGATCTGAGGAGATGTTGGACAGGTGGAACGACATCGGGAACAAACTCGTCGCCATGGCGCAGGATTTTCCCGAAGACAAATATGATTTCAAGCTGCAGAAGGACGAGCGTACTTTCGCCCTGAATCTTCTCCACGCCGCGGCGCTGGATTTTGTCGTAATACGAAGGATTGCCGGATCAAACATTGGACCCGACTTCGGCG
The DNA here is from genome assembly GCA_963801895.1 of uncultured Acidobacteriota bacterium. Classification (GTDB taxonomy): domain Bacteria; phylum Acidobacteriota; class Terriglobia; order Terriglobales; family Acidobacteriaceae; genus Sulfotelmatobacter. The sequence goes on from CAWDGM010000001.1 coordinate 2,229,257, forward strand.
AAGGCGACAATCCGACGCGTGATGCTTTCAAGACCAAGGCTGACGTCGTCAAGTTTGTGCAGGAGGCCGTCGCCGACGGAGCGAAGGTGATTCAACAGCAGGGTGATGCGGGGCTGGACAATACAACCAAATTCTTCGGTAATCGGCTGGCCCACAACTCCTACATCTGGACGTTCGCGATCGAGCACAGCGGCGAGCATTACGGTCAGCTTGTGGTCTACTATCGCGCGAACAATTTGGTGCCACCGGACTCCCGGCGAAAGTAATCGCAGCCACCTGTCACACGCATTCCGGGCGATAAAAACGCGCGTAGAAGTCGCGGTCCAGGCGATGCGCCTGGTAAGCCAGCACGGTGCGAAACGGTCCGCACGCCGCTGGAAAACGACCGTAACGGCTGTAGACATACTCACAATAATCTATGGTCGCCTGTACCGCAGTAGGCGAGTACTCGGGAATGCATGCCTGGACAGATCGTGCATCCAGCCACGCCGTGGTAGCGCCGCCATCCCGAAATGAGCCCTTGCCGGGCGCAAATTTGCTCTCGAGAAAAGCAAGAACGGCGTCCTTCATCGTCGGGTAATACGGAGGGCAGAAAGGTTTGATAAGCACCTGCCCGTTTCTTTCCAAGCCCACGGCTGTCGGGAGCTCAATATCCTTTCCTGAAATTCCCAGCACAAACTTGATTACGGGCGATGCAGCGATGGCTCGCGAGAACTTTGGCCGCTCCATGCGGAAGCCGAGTGCTTCAGTCCAACCAAAAGGATGGGCGGCGAAGTGCGGAAATCCGCCAAGGCCGAGAGCCTGGGTCATCAAACCAAGGTTCTGCATGACTGCTCCTTGCTCTACAGCCGCCAGTTCAAACAGCCAGGACTCAAGGAAGCCGACGGTCATGAAGCGTCCGTCGCGCGGATCGTCATGCAATGTTCCGCCCTTTGACTTCGCATATTTCCCTATGCCTGCCGGACGGAAACCTCTGCGCTCATCCACGACGAAATAGTTGAAATCTGCACTGAAGCATGACAAGAGAATGTTGAGGTAAAGCGCAGTCAGTTCATTAACGGCAATGAAATACGTAGAACCGGCCAGATTGGCAGACCACTTATTAAATGGCGGTACAAATGGAAGTTCCCTCGGAACATCGACGCGTTTATCGGAGATGGTGACTCGACTGCGGACGAAAACGTCATCGAGCCGGTGCTCCCTCGCGGCCGCTACCAGGTCCCCGATTTCCGAAGGAGGGAAGTCCTGGGGTCGACGCAGCATCCATGTACCGTTATCGTTGATAAGAAAAACAATCACCGTGTGGAGCGCGTCGGCACTAGGCACAGTTCGCGCGACAAACTGCTTCATGATGTTTCCGCCGCCGGCATTAGGCACACGTCCCGATTCGTACGGCAGTTCCGCCATCGCGTATCCGGTTAGGCCGCATGCGGCAAAGGCCAAAGCCGCTTCCTCCCCTTGAGAAAGTGGTTCTGGGGCTTCCGGGCTGTCGTATGTAAGCGGTCCGCCGTTAAGCTTCATGCCGAGCGCAAAGCGCCGCGAACGGCGAGAAGTAATCGCATCGAGAAGGGAATACGAACGCAAGCGGTCCCGGATGTCTTGCATGCCTTGCGTAGCGGCGTGTCCTGACTTCATGCAAAGTCCCCCGCTTTGAAGTACGGAAGAAAACTGCACGTGGATTGTGTAAGGCAGTACTCGAGAAGTTTATGTGCCAGGTCGGAATCAAAGTCCATCAAGGCACCTGGGCGCCTTCAGTGCCGACGTAAATCGAGTACAGAGACTGGCTGGCCACCATAAAGAGTCGATTCTTCTTGGCCCCGCCGAAGCAGAGATTGGCACACGTCTCGGGGAGATGAATCTTCCCGATGAGGGTGCCGTCGGGCGCGAAGACATGGACGCCGTTGAAGCCCTCGCCGACCCACCCAGCAGCGGACCAGACGTTGCCATCCACATCGCAGCGAATGCCATCAGATGAACCCGGCGACATGTTCACAAAGAGTCGACCGTTCTTCAGTCGGACTCCGTCAACAACGTCATACACGCGAATCGGGGAAGGATCGCCGGGGTGCTTCGGAGTTCCCGTATCTACAATGTAGAGTTTTTTCTCGTCGGGAGAGAAGCAAAGGCCGTTGGGCTTATCCAAATCGCTCGCAACGACGGTCGCATCACGCGTCTTGGGGTCGAGCCGATAGACGTTGGCGGGCAACTCGAAAGCTGCTTTGTGGCCCTCGTAGTTCGACATAATGCCGTAGCCGGGATCACTAAACCAGATGGCCCCGTCAGAATGGACCACGATATCGTTTGGAGCATTGAGCTTCTTGCCCTGAATACTATCCATGAGCACCGTGATAGTGCCATCGTGTTCGGTTCGCGTTACGCGGCGCGTATCGTGCTCGCAGGTTAGCAGCCTGCCTTCGCGGTCCCGGCAGTTGCCGTTGCTGTAGTTCGATGGACTGCGAAAAACGCTGACCTCTCCGGTTTCCTCAAGCCAGCGCAAAATGCGGTTGTTGGGGATGTCGCTGAAAAGAAGGTATCTGCCATCCGCAACCCACACGGGACCCTCCGCCCAACGAGTGCCGGTGAACAAGCGCTCGACTGCGGCATTGATCACTCGGTACTTGGCGAAACGAGGATCAATCACTTCAACTGCCGCGTCGGGGTACAGAACCAAGTGTTTCGACTCCTGCCCATCGGCAAGAGCATTGGGTTTGAAAGCCGCCGTCATCGCCACACCACCTGCCATGTTCAGGAAAGTCCGCCTCTGCATTGGTTTCTCTCTCTTGGAAAAATCCGCCGCGGGGCACCTTATCACGGCCTTTACGCAGTGAAAAGCTGTTCTGCAAATCAGCGGGTACGGGCAGCGTAGCAATGCCCTATATCTACGGGCACACTCAGGCAGCAATTGCCTGCACGGATGAGAAGAACTCTTGTTGCACTCCGCTGAAGTAGTGGGCAAGAACGCATCTGTGTTCTGTGTTGAGGAGGGCTGCGAACTCTCCGCCCTGCGTGACCTCCGCGGATGAGAAAGTGCCGAGAGAAAAATCTGGCAGCCGACCCAGCGACAGCCACAATGCGATCTGCTCGATGATCCAATCGTTCGCCGAAGGATACGGAAGCGCGTCGGCTCGATCCTTATCCGTAAGGGTATTCAGGACTGCATGGCGAATTCGCGGATCAGCCAGGTCAAAGTCATGTCCGGCGAGTTCTCGGCCACATAATAGACGCCAGGCCAGATCGAGGTAAGCGTCGCGCAGCCCGCCCAGCATATGCCAGATGCCGTGATTCAGCAGACAAACCCCGGAATTGAACGGCGGGACATATTTCACGTTTTCGTTACGTGCGATGTATTGGAGCAGTATTTCATCGACGTGCTGCGGCTTGTAGCCGAGATGGCTTCGCCGTGAACTGGGCTCCTCGCGCGCGTACCAGTCCTGCGTCGCATGGCCATCAAAAAGAAGATTCACATCGTCGAAAAAGAACGTGTCGCAATCAAGGTAGAGGAGCTGACTCAGACCCTCTAGCGGCAGCTTCTCCAAAGCCAAAAATTTGTGGAATGTCGGATAAAGAGCGAGAACGGAGCCTCGCGCATGCAGTCGCTGCAAGAATTCTTCATAGTCGCCGAGGAAAACCACGTGAACATTCCATCGCTCGGCCTCGCGCTGCAGTTCAGTGCCGGCCCCATTAAAGAGGAGGAGCCAGACCGGAATCGATTCGTTGTGGGCTCGCAGGCTTCGGATACTTTGAAACCACTGATGCTCCCGACTGCCGTCGGGGAAGTTGGCGAGCGAATAATAGACTAATCTCACGCTACTCCTGGGGGATTGCGTACCTTGGACTGCCCACCGCAATCGGCGAGGGTCTTCAGAATTCGAACGCGTACTCTATCAAAGGCCAAAGGACCAAGAAAGCCCGTTCTTGATGGCCCGAGCCGATTGCCGTCGACCGCGATCATCCACATGCCATTCTTGATGAGATAATCCCATCGCAAGTTTTGCCCCGGAGCTATGAAATCGCACGTCCTCCTATACGGCCTGGTTGGCGGCGTTCTGATCGCCGTGCTGCAATGGACCCAGTATCGATTTCTGGTCATTGAGCACTCGTTCGAAATCTACGGTGCCCTGATCGCCACCACCTTTGCTGCCCTCGGCATCTGGCTTGGTATCAGACTTACCAAACCTCAGCAGAAAGTCACTGTTCAGGAAGTCCCAGTAGCGGTTCCGGCTGGCCGTTCCTTCATTCCAGACGAGAAAAAGCGGGAGGATCTTGGCATCACGCGGCGGGAATTCGAGATCCTCGAACTGATCGCCCAAGGAATGAGTAATCGAGAGATCGCCGAAAAACTCTACGTCAGCGAGAATACGGTCAAGACCCATTCCAGCCGGGTTTTTGATAAGTTGGGCGCGAAGCGTCGCACGCAGGCAGTGCAATTAGGCAAAGAACGCGGTCTACTCCCCTGAATCGCTCATTCGAACGGATGATTTTATGGCCGGGAGGCTAAACCCCAAACTTGGCCCGGATTGATGACACTCTCCACGCCCCGACAGCGCCTAAAGGCGCATTCAGTCTGAACGGGTTATGGCACCGCTGAAGCGATGCCCCGATCCAAAACTTAACTTCCTTCGAAATAGTCCCAGCGGTTTCGTTGCCTTACCACACTCTGCAGCGGTTTTGATTCACCATAGGCGAGCCCGCCTTACAGTGAAACGCTTCCTGAAACTGAGGCATGTTTGAAACGACTCCATTGGTGCGGTACTTTTCCGGAGAGTGCGGATCAACCGTGGCTCGCAACCTCTTGGTCTCGTCCTTCGTGTGCCCGCACCAGCTCTGGCCGTATCCAACGAAGAAACGCTGATCGGGAGTTAACCCGTCAATCGGTGACAGCTTTTGGCTCTTGGTGTCTGCTTGCCATGCCACGTATGCGAGCATCAGACCGCCCAGGTCGGCGACATCTTCGCCTAACGTCAACTTGCCGTTGATCTTGATGTCGTCGATGATCGTGTATCCCGAATACTGATCCGAGATGCAACTGGCCCGCTTTACGAATTCTTTTCCATCTTCCTCCGTCCACCAATCCCGGAGATTGCCCTTCGCGTCGAACTGCCTGCCTTCGTCATCGAAGCCATGCGTGAGCTCGTGGCCAATGGTGCCACCGGTATCTCCGTAGTTGGGAGCCGCGTCGGAATCCGGATCGAACGCGGGAGGCTGCAAAACTCCCGCCGGAAAATTGATGTCGTTCATTTGCGGATTGTAGTAAGCATTCACCGTCGGAGGGGTCATGTCCCATTCGCCTCGATCCACCGGCTTCCCGATCTTCGCCAGCTGGCGGTTGAATTCAAACACTCGCGCCCGTTCCACGTTGCCCAACTCATCGCCTCTTACAATCTCGATCCTGCTGTAGTCGCGCCACTTGTCGGGATAACCGATCTTGTTGGCCATCCCGTGAAGTTTCACAATTGCCTGCTGCTTTGTTGCAGCCGACATCCAGGGCAAGCCATTAATGTCTTGCTGCATCGCGGCTTCGATTTCGTTCACCATCTTTAAGGCCTGCTGTTTGGATTGCGGGCCGAAATACTTCTGCACATATGCCTGGCCCAGTGCTTCGCCCAGGTCGTCGTCCACACCTTCCGTACAGCGTTTCCAGCGAGCCTGCAATTCCTCTTGCCCTCGAAGGGTCTTCCCGTAGAAAGCGAAATTTTCATTGAGGAACGCGGACGACAGGAAAGGTGCATTCGCATGCACAAGATGCCAGCGCAGGTACGTTTTCCAATCGTCCAGATTTTCTTTCGCAATCTCCTCGTTCATCGTCTTGAAGTAATTAGGAACCGCGACATTCAGACTGTCGAGTGATGGAATCCCTACCTTCGCGAAATACGTGTGCCACCCGAAATCCGGAGAGAGTTTTTCGAGGTCTCCGCTAGTCAGTTTGTGATCGAGAGCCTTCGGATCGCGGCGCTCTACCCGCGTCATTGAGCCTTTGGCTAACGCGGTCTCAATCCGCATCACGGTTTGCGACCCGGCGGCGGCGGAATCTGGCTTGTCTCCCAGAAGCTCGAACATCTTCTGCACGTGAGCGACATACGCCTTGCGGAGTTCCTCCGATTTGGCGTCGTCCTTGAGGTAGTAGTCACGATCGGGGAGGCCGAGTCCGCCCTGGTCTGCGTCGGCAATCACCTGGCTGGCGTCGCGAAAATCCTGGATCGAGTCGAAGCGGAACAGCACATTCGTATGAATCATCGATCCGGCAACATCGGCAAGCTCCGACTTCGAACTGAGCTTCGCGATCCGGTCGAGTCCCGGCTTGAGCGGGTCAGAGCCTTTTGCGTCAATGGCCTTCTCGTCCATACAGGAGGCGTAGTAGTCGCCGATCTTCTGGTTGACCGCACTCCTGCCTGAGGTCGGAGATGATGCTTCCTCCAGAATGCTTCTTAGACGCGCCAAATTCTCGTCCTGCATCTTCGAATAGGTGTCCCACGAAGATTGGTCGGCAGGGATGGGATTGTTCTTGATCCATCCGCCGCAGGAGTAAGCGAAGAAATCGACGCACGGGTCGACACTCCGGTCCATCGATGTAACGTCAAGCGCCGGCACATGCTTTGGCGAACTCGATTGCTGGGCATTTACCGAAAGAGGGAGACATGTGATCGCGAGCGCGAACATGCAGCGTCGGAGGAGTACCATCTGGACCTCTTGAGAAGTCAAAAGTGCGGACCTAAGACTATAAAGCCGTGACGCACGCCTTGCCAGCGGCAAGATTTTCTGGCCGATACAAACTATCCGAAATTAACGCGGAAGGCCTTGAGGATCAGCCCTTCCTCAGATGGATCGACCCGTCTCCCGTCCGAATTGTGAGCGGGTTGCCTCCACCATTGAGTTTCCCGTGGATCTCGTTTTGCCGAAGATTGCCCGACGTCGTCACCGGCATTTCGAGGTCGATATGTCCATCGCTGGTGCGAAGATCGACGTCCGCAGCTAAATCTCCCGGGACTTCTAACGAAACGCTGCCGTCCCCGGTTTCGAGTCTCCAGCCCGCCGCAAGGGAAGAACCAGTGCCCGCGCGAACATCCACGCGGCCATCACCAGTCTTCACCTCGAGTTCATCGAAGCGACCGTTCGCCTCGATGTGACCGTCGCCAGTGGTGGCATGGAGTTTGCCGTCGATTCTTTCCACTCGTTCCGATCCGTCGCCCGTATGCAAATCCATGGAGCCTTTGAGGCCTTCCAGTTCGATTTTGCCGTCGCCAGTGCGCAAATTGACATTGCCCTCGCGGGGCATCTGAATCACGATGTCGACCCGGTGAGAATGCCATTCCACGTTGAAATTGTGGTGCGGATATCGCACGTCGATTTCTACAGAATCCCCGTTCTGCCTCTCTTCCACACGAATGCCGTCCTCGCCAATCTTGTACCGGGTCGTAATGACTTTCGCCTCGATCGTGTTTTGATCCCAGGTGGTGACCCGAATGTTGGCGTCAGACGTTTCGACGCGAAGATCAGCTTTTCCGCTGATCGTATACGTCTTGGACCATTCGTCGGCATGGGCGGGCAACGCAGCAGCAGCCGAAAATGCCAGGACAATCAGCCCCAGGTGCTTCATTCCAACTCGTTTCATAAGATCCTCCGGCGGGCAGACACACCTTCACATCCGCCTGTTAGACGTGGTTACGGCGAAAGCGTGAGATTGGTTCCACGGAATTAGCTACCCATTGGTTCGACATAAGCCATCCGGATCAAGGTTCGCTCGGAAAACGGAAGATACAGCAGCGCAGCGCTGACAGCGAAAGCCGCCCCCAGCCCAATTTTCTGCATCAGCAGAAACGGCGCTATTGCCCACAACTGATCCAAAGCCAAAATAAACGGAAAAAGCTGGCGAAACTTTTCCCCCAGCCGTTGATAGTCAAAACCAATCCCTGAAATAAGATACAGCCGCAATGGGATACCCACGCCGGCTGTGACTAACACGGCTGCTTCCAGCGCCATGGACGCCCATGGAGGCAGAAACGAGTCGGCTATGCCTTCGATCGAGCGCAGTCGAAATAGGGCCGCCAGGTAGAAACACAGATACATGACTTGCGTGAGAGCGAAGAGAGTCCGGGTAAGCGTGCGACTAGGAATCGGTACTTCAAGTTCCGGGTGTAGCCGCCGCCTCTCAGGTTCAGGGGACTTTACAACCACTGGGACCGCTGGCGGGGCAGGTGCGACGCTAACGGCAGGCTGCTCATTTCGGATCGGCGCTATAAAGCGATATCCGCGCCGGGCCAGCGTTTCAACGTATCTCGGGTTTGAAGCGGAATCCCCCAGCGCCTCCCGCACCTTGTTGATCGCGGTGTTCAGGCTGTGATCAAAATCAACGAACGTATCCGATGGCCAGAGCTTCTGCTGTAACTCCTCGCGTGTCACGACCTCACCGGCGCGCTCTAGTAGGAATGTCAAGACCTGGAAGGGTTGTCCCTGCAACCGCAATTTGACGCCGCTCTTGCGCAGCTCTCCCGTGACGAGATCGACCTCGAATACTCCGAACTTTGCGATCTTGGCTTGGTTTGGAGGAACGGCCATGGACGACGCGTAGTTTAGCATCGCAGTGAGACCTATCTCAGTCCTTCGATCCTGTAGGTGGCAGAGCTACAATATCGATGTGCCTTCCCCAGAGCCAACGAAGGATTCCGGGAACGTCCATCACCGGCACACTGTCTATGCGTCGGAGACGACAGGCCTTCTGTTGATTGCAGCGCTGTTGCTGATCCTAACCCTGATTCGCTACTGGCACTTCATCAATTGGAGCATCCGCTGAACGTGAAATCGCACGTTGGCGAAACGGCTGAATCCCCACCTCTACTCCTTGTGATTCTCGGCCCGACAGCCAGTGGTAAGACGGCGCTATCCTTGGCGGTCGCTAAGCGATTCGACGGAGAGATCGTCAACTGTGACTCGGTGGCGATGTACCGCGAGTTCAATATCGGGACCGCCAAGCCTACCCCAAGTGAACGGGCCCAGGCGCCCCATCACCTTCTGGATTTTGTTGATCCCACACAACCGGTCACGGCAGGCGAATATGCACGTCAGGCGCGCGCGGTACTGAGAGAGATCGGCGCTCGTCGGCATCTGCCAATCGTTGTCGGAGGCACTGGACTCTACTTGCGTGCCTTGCTGGATGGCCTTTTCCCCGGTCCGGAACGCTCCGAAGATTTGCGCGAGCGGCTCCGTGAGATTGCGGCGCATCGAGGCTCGGCGCACCTGCACGGCATACTCCAGCGTCTGGATAAGGCGACTGCACAGAACGTTCATCCAAACGACTTGCCGAAACTGATCCGTGCTGTCGAGGTATGCGTGAGTTCACGCAGCCGCATGTCAGACCTATGGCGGAAGGGACGCGATCCCCTTCAGGGATTCCGCATCCTGCGGCTCGGCCTCGATCCCGATCGAACCGCCCTTTATGAGCGCATCAATCGGCGTGCCCAGCAGATGTTCGAAGGCGGCCTCGTGGAAGAGACTCGTGGCTTGGTCGGCAAATACGGCACGGATGCCAGGCCACTGGCATCACTCGGATACAAACAGGCTTCCCAATTCTTGCGCGGCGAAATCAGTCAGTCTCAAGCCTTGCAGTTATCGCAACAAGGACACCGCAACTACGCAAAGCGACAGATGACGTGGTTTCGCCGCGAACCGGACGTAGTCTGGCTCAGAGGTTTCGGTGACGACGAATCGATCCAGGCTGAAACACTCCAGACGCTTTCAGCCGCTCGTTCTGTTGCGCCAGCTAAGTCTCATTAAGCGCCTCTCCTTCTGCTATCGTTCCTGCATGCGGAAACTCCTTACTCTTTTGCTGCTTCTGTCTGCCCTTGCCTTGCCCGCGTTTGCCAAGGACAAGTACCAGCCGCTTCCGGTCCGTAAGGACCGCAAGGCCGACAAATGGGCGGAAAAAACTCTGAGCAAGATGACGGTTGAGGAGAAGGTCGGACAGCTCTTCATGGTCTGGTGCCGCGCCAGTTTTCTCAACATCGAGAGTCCCGAGTATCTGGACCTCCTGGATGCCATGAAGAAGTACAACGTGGGCTCGTTCGCGATGACTGTTCACGTCGATGGGCCACTGCTTCTGCGAAGCGAGCCCTACGAGGCGGCGGAACTCCTGAACCGCCTCCAGAAGGAGTCCAAGCTTCCACTGATCTTCGCAGCTGATTTCGAGCGCGGGGTCTCCATTCGTCTGATGGGAGCGACGAACTTTCCGCATGCCATGGCATTCGGAGCCGACGGAAAGGCAGAAGACGCGGAAGCCTTCGGCCGCATCACTGCTCAGGAGGCCCGCGCAATCGGTGTGCACTGGAACTTTTTTCCCGATGCGGACGTGAATTCGAATCCTGCGAACCCAATCATCAATACCCGGTCATTTGGAGAAGATCCGAAGCAAGTCGGCGATCTTGTCTCGGCCTACATCAAGGGCGCTCACGAGGGTGGCATGTTAACTACGGTGAAGCATTTCCCTGGCCACGGCGACACTGCGACGGACTCCCATTTGGGTGTTGCCAGCGTCAACGTCGATCGCGCTCACCTCGAATCCGTTGAGCTCCCGCCGTTCCGGCAGGCGATCGCCGCCGGAGTAGATTCGGTGATGGTAGCCCACGTGACAGTTCCCGCCCTCGACGCCGATCCTAACCACGTCGCGACCATCTCTACCAATGTCGTTTCCGATTTGCTGGAAAAGCAGCTTGGCTTCAGCGGGATCGTCGTCACCGACGCTCTCGACATGGCCGGCCTTACTCACCTTTTTGCCAACGACATCGGCCGAGCGGCCGTCGAAGCCTTCAAAGCTGGAAACGATTTGCTTATTATCCCGGCCGACTTGCCGGCCTCCTACCACTCGATGGTGAAGGCTGTCTCATCCGGTGAGATCTCGGCTGAGCGTCTTGATCGATCGGTCCTTAAGATACTGAGAACAAAGGCATCTCTTGGTTTGAACGAAGCCCGCTTGGTCGACCTTGAGACCTTGTCGAGTTCGGTTGGCAAGCCTGAAAACATGGCGATCGGACAACATATCGCGGATTCCGCGATCACCCTGGTTCGCGACAACGGCAAGGTTCTTCCGCTGAAATCCAAGGGAACCCCAAAGGCCGGGCTTCCGTATATGACCAAAGAGGAGACACACAACCAGACATTGGCTGTGCTTTTCTCCGACGACGTGCGATCAGAATCCGGTCGTGCTTTTGGGCGCGAATTTCGAACCCGCATCCCGGACGCGCGCGTGATCTGCGTGGATCCGCGTATTGCGGGCGGCATGACTGACGAAGTGCTGAAGGCTGTGGACGAAGCACAGACCGTGATAGCGGCCGTCTATGTAATCCCGTCGGCGGGCAAAATGGGGAACACCGTAGCCATGGCAGATGCAACCGGCACGCTTTTGCAGCAACTGTTGGACCGCGCTGCTCAAAAAACTGCGGTAGTCGCGATGGGGAATCCGTACTTGGCGGGTGACTTCACCAAAATTGAAAACTATATTTGCACGTTTTCCAATGCGACCGTTTCCGAGCTTGCAGCGGTGAAGGCCCTATTCGGCGAGATCCCGATTCAGGGGCATCTTCCCGTCACCATTCCAAATATTGCGGATCGTGGAGTCGGGCTGCAGCGCCCTGCTCAACTCGCCAAAGGAGGAACTTCTCATGCGCACAATTAAATCTCCGACAGCAGCCTGCGGTTTAGTGCTGGCCGCAGCCGCGTTGTTCCTCCTGCCTGCCTGCAGTTTGAATGTCAAGAAAGGACAGAACGGCGAAGAAAAACAAGTAGACATAAAAACGCCCATGGGCGGTATCCATGTGACTAAGGCGCCGGATCCACAGGAAGTCGGCATCCCGATCTATCCTGGCGCAAAGCAGAAAGACAAAGACTCGGATGGCGACGACAAGAGCGCCAACGTAAACATCTCTGGCTTTGGCTATGGACTGAAAGTGGTTGCGCTTCAATACGAGTCCACCGATGCGCCCGACAAAGTTGTCGCCTACTACAAAGATCAATTAAAGAAATACGGAAACGTCCTCGTGTGCCACACGACTCATCTTGATGTCGATTCAGACATAAAAGACCATGGTTCCTCGCATGAGCTGACATGCGAAGGTTCTAAGGGCGTCAACATCGAACTGAAGGTAGGAACGAAAGAGAATCAACATATCGTTGCCATTGAGCCAGAAGGAGAAGGTTCCAGTTTCTCACTGGTCTACGTCCGGACTCACGGCAAAGATACGGACATCTAGGGCCCCTTCGATAGGAGGATTTCTATGTTTCGCCGCCTGGCACTTTCGCTTGTATTCACGACTGCGTTGACCCTTCCCCTCTTTTCCCAGAGCTCTGATTCGCACGACAAGAAAATCGACATTCAGAGCCCGGTCGGTGACATGCACATCGGCGAAGATGCGGATGCCAAAAAGATCGGCGTACCCCTCTATCCTGGCGCGCGCCCAAAAGCCGGAGATGACAACAACAAGAACCAGGCTAATCTCAGCATCCTGACCGAAGCCTTCGGCATGAAGCTGCTGGTTGCGAGCTACGTTTCGAATGATTCTCCATCCCGAATTCTCGACTTCTATCGTGACAAGCTCAAGCGTTACGGCAAAGTCCTCGAATGTCATTCGGACAAGCATGGCGGCGACGTAGATGTACACGATGACGACAAGGATTCGGAGCACAGCAAGGAACTCAAGTGCGAACAGAAGTCGGGCCCTGTTACTGAACTGAAGGTGGGTACCGAAGACGACCAGCGTGTCGTTGCGGTTGAGCCATCCGACTCCAACAAAGAGACGACCTTCGCCCTCGTATACGTGCACACTCGAGGCAAGAAGGGCGAGATCTAACGTCCTGTAGCCAATCAGTGCAAGGCGTGCTCCTCCAGCGCGCCTTGCTTCCTGCCCTCGCTCTGCGTTAATTTCAGGCGTGCCTTCTCGATCTCGTCCCCGGTAACGATGGAACAACCCTGTTATAAGTGCGGCCAGGCAGTGGAAGAAGGCAGGCCGTTTTGCCCTCACTGTGCAGCGCCGCAGATTCGCGTGGTGCTTCCGGAACCCGTACCAACCGCAGGCTCCTTCGCAGAAGCGATCTCCACTTCGAACGAACACGTGGACCTCCCGGCATCGCAAACCGTGCCCGTCCTTGCGCTGCCCATGCAATGGTCGCAGGCATTAAAGCCGTGTGCCTTGGCGGCGCTCGTGGCATCGCTGCTGGTACGCTTGGGGCTAAACCCCTTCGTGGCGATGTTCAGTGCCGGATTTCTCGCGGTCGTTTTTTATCGGCAGGGACGCCACGAAACCAACGTTAGGGTCAGGACAGAAGCCGCGTTTGGATCCATTGGCGGGCTGCTATCGTTCGCTATGACTGCCATTTTCGAAGTTTTGTTGACTTTGGTGGCACATAGAAGTGAACAGGTTCGTGCGGACTTGTTGTCGAAAATGCAGCAGGCCGCATCACAGGCAACCGATCCGCAGGTTCTGGCATTTCTTGATTGGGTTAAGACTCCCGGGGGCTTCCAGACATTCATGCTGATTAGCATCATATTCGCGCTGCTCGCCTCGATCGTCCTCGGCGGCCTGGGCGGAGCGGTAGCTGGAACAATTTTTAAGCGTCGCCGGCCCTGATTCGCGCGATGGTGACTGAGACCCTTGCAGCCCTTTCTGCGCTCCGCGTATGATGCACCGTTTGCACTTTTTCCGATGAATCAGCCCACTCGCGGTTCACTGCTCGGGATTGAACATCTCGAGACAAAGGAAATTCTCGGCCTGCTTAAGATGGCTCGCCGCATGAATCCGCAGAAGCCGCGTCCTCTTTTGCGCGGAAAGCGGATTGTGCTTCTCTTTTACGAGGCATCCACCCGCACCCGTACCTCCTTCGAAGTTGCCGCCAAGTCACTCGGCGCCATGACGGTCCTCGTTCAGTCTTCGGGATCCAGCATTGAAAAAGGAGAATCGGTCTTAGACACCGGATACACGCTTCGAGCTGTGGGAGCGGACTGCATCGTGATGCGGCACCCGTCGGCCGGCGCTCCTCACCTGATGGCTCGCCACCTCGACATTCCCGTCATCAATGCAGGCGACGGTATGCACGAGCACCCTTCGCAAGCGCTGCTCGATGCCGTCACGATTCTGAAGCACAAGAAATCGCTGAACGGTCTGCACGCGACGATCATCGGCGATATCTTTCACAGTCGGGTCGCTCGAAGTGCCTGCCATCTGTTGACCCGCCTAGGAGTGAAGATCACTTTGTGCGGGCCGCCGGAATTTGTTCCCGACGTCGCTGCGACTCTGGTGCCCGGCTTGCGAGTGACTCGCCACATCGAAGACGCATTGCGCGGAACCGATGTAGTGATGCTCCTGCGTGTGCAGTCAGAGCGCCTCGCCGGACAGAAAATTCGTCTGCAGGACTACATTGCCAGATACCAGATGACGACGGCCCGCTTGAAACTGGCAAAGCGCGACGCCATCGTGATGCATCCTGGCCCGATCATTCGAGGTCTGGAATTAACTGCCGAAGTGGCGGATGGCCCTCAGTCGGTAATTGTTGAAGAGGTTCACAACGGAGTTCCCACGAGAATGGCAATCCTCGCCCGAGCCTTCGGAAAGGCGAAATGAACTTCATGTCTTGGCACCCTGCGCCAATCGAAGAATCTATGCATGCTTTCGGGTGGAGCAATGAGTAAGCCCGAGCCGAAGAGCATTCTGATCAAGGGCGGGCATCTCATCGATCCCGCGGAGAAAATCAACGCTCCGATGGACGTCTTGCTGCGCGATGGACGCGTCGCCGAAATTGCGGCGCCCAATAAAATTCGCGGATCGGCCGACGAAAGATTCGATGCCCGCGGACTAGTCGTCGCCCCCGGATTCATCGATCTTCACGTTCATCTTCGTGAGCCCGGCCAAAGCCATAAAGAGACCATCGCGACTGGCACCGCTTCCGCTGCAGCCGGAGGATTCACTTCGGTCTGCACCATGCCCAACACCGCGCCAGTCGTCGACACCGCGGAATGGGTCGCATGGATACGCCATCCCGACAGGGCAGCCGTCGTGAACGTCTTTCCAATCGCAGCTGCAACGCGAGGCAGCCTCGGAGGGGCACTCACCGACTTCGCCGCTCTGCAGCACGCCGGAGCAGTGGCCGTTACTGATGATGGCAAGCCTATACTCGACGACGACGTCATGCGCATGGCTTTGCATCTCGGCGCAGAGCTGAATTTTCCAGTCGTTCAGCACGCGGAAGACACTCGCGTCACCGAAAATTGCTCGATGAATGCCGGACCAACCAGTTTCCGACTGGGTCTGCGCGCAATGCCGGCATCGGCCGAGGCTACGGTCGTAGATCGTGACGTCACCCTGGCCCAACAGATCCCTGAGTCGCGACTTCATGTGGCACACCTATCGACTTCAGATGCACTCAAAGCCGTTCGCCGCGGCAAGCGCGCCAAGGCCCGCGTGACCTGCGAAGTCACTCCGCATCATTTCGCGCTCATCGACGAGAATGTCGGAGAATATGACACCAACTTCAAGATGAACCCCCCGTTGCGTTCCGCGGCTGATCGAGAAGCGATCCTGGTCGCGCTTTCCGACGGCACCGTTGACGCCGTCGCCACCGATCACGCACCTCACGCCGCGCATGAAAAACAAGTTGAATTCGAACGCGCATCATTTGGCATCACCGGCCTCGAAACCGCCCTGGCGCTGGCGATTACCCAACTCCATCGTGAGCACAAGATACCGCTGACTCGGATCGTAGAGCTTTTCACCGCAGGCCCGGCCAAAGTTTTCGATCTTCCACATCGCGGTTCGTTGGCACGCGGGAACTTCGCTGACGTAACCATCTTCGATCCCAAAAAGCGCTGGACCTTTGAAGCTGACAAATCGCATTCGATGTCACATAACACTCCCTTTGATGGGTGGCGGTTCACGGGTAGAGTCATTGCGACAATCGTAGGCGGAAAATTCGTATATCGCGAAAGCTGAACACGGGAGGGAAACATGCGGCCTGTCGTTCGTTGGATATGCGCACTTTTCATTCTTTGGTGTTTCCTTTCCAACTGCTCCACAGCTCAGACAAACTCTCAGGCCGAACCGCAGGCAGCGCCAGCATTCGATGTGAACGCCGCGGTAAACACCTATCTCGCCAAAATGCCTGCGGCTCAGCGGGCGCGTTCGAATGCCTACTTCGAAGGCGGGTACTGGCTTCAACTCTGGGACTTCGTCGCAACCGTCTTTATCATGTGGTTGCTGCTGCGCTTCCGGCTATCCGCGGGAATGCGCAACCTCGCTCAACGAATCACGCGATTTCGTTCGCTTCAGACGGCGCTCTACTGGATTCAGTTCATCATTGTCATTTCGATCATCAACTTTCCGCTGACCGCCTACGAAGGCTACTTCCGTGAACATAAATATGCGCTCTCCAACATGAGCTTCGGAGACTGGTTCCGCGATCAATTGGTGGGACTTGCGGTTCTCGTGGTGCTGGGAGCGATCCTGATGATCCCGCTGTTTGGTGTTGTGAGAAGACTCCCCCGAAATTGGTGGATATGGGGCGCTGCGGTCATGCTCGTGTTTCTGGCCTTCGTGGTCTTGATCGGTCCTGTCTACATTTCTCCGCTATTCAACAAGTACAGGACGGTGCAAGATCCGAGGATCAAGGATCCAATCCTGAGCATGGCTCGCGCCAATGGAATTCCTGCGACCGACGTCTACGAATTCGATGCCTCGCGCCAATCCAATCGAGTAAGCGCGAATGTCAGCGGATTTGCCGGCACCGAGCGCATCTCTCTCAATGACAACCTGCTGAAGCGGTGTACGCTCCCTGAGATCGAAACCACCATGGGTCACGAGATGGGACACTATGTGCTCAACCACGCCTACAAGGGATTCGTGATGGAAGGCGTCGTGTTGGTCATCGGATTCGCCTTCCTGAACTGGGGTTTGAAATTTATGATCGCGCGCTATGGGGATGACTGGGACGTTAGCGGCGTATCGGATGTGGCGGTTCTACCAGTCGCAGTCATCGTTTTGTCGGCGTTCTTCTTTTTCACCACGCCCGTAGGCAATACCATCACTCGCACGATGGAATTCGAGGCCGACATGTACGGCCTCAACGCAGCGCGCCAGCCGGATGGCGAAGCGAATGTCGACCTATTGCTTGGGGAGTATCGCAAGATGGAGCCAGGGCCGATCGAAGAATTCCTCTTCTTCGATCATCCGAGCGGCAGAACGCGCATCACCGCAGCCATGCGGTGGAAAGCCGAGCATCCAGAGACGGCCTCGCCTGAGGAAACGGCGAGACAGATGTTTGATTCGAAGTGATGCGGGATCGACTAGTTCGCCAAAACTTTCATCTGGCGGCCGACTTTCTTCAGGACTTCAAGAGCTTGCTCCAGCTCTTCTTTCGTGTGCGTCGCAGTCATGATCGTGCGAATGCGCGCTTTCCCTTCCGGCACGGTCGGAAACGCAATGCCGGTGCCGAGCACTCCGTCTTTGAATAGCTCACGCGAAAAGTCCATCGTGAGCTTTCCGTCGCCGATGATGATTGGAGTGATAGGTGTTTCGCTAGCCGGCGTGGCCTTCCCCCCGATGTCGAAGCCAAGCAGGCCAAGTTCTTTCTTCCAGAAGCGTGTGTTTTCCCAAAGTTTTTCTATGCGCTCCGGTTCACTTTCCAAAACGTCGAATGCCGCAATGCAGGTTGCCGCGACCGACGGTGGATGAGAAGTGGAGAACAGGAACGGCCTCGCCCTGTGATAGAGAAAATCGATCAAGTCTCGCGTCCCGCAGACGTAACCGCCTAGCGCTCCAATCGCCTTCGACAACGTTCCAACCTGGATGTCAACCCTCCCATGCATCGAGAAATGATCGATGGTGCCCCGCCCGTTTTTTCCCAGCACTCCGGACGCGTGCGCGTCGTCGACCATCATGATCGCGCCATACCTTTCGGCAAGATCGCACAGGCCAGGTAAAGGGCCTATATCTCCATCCATGGAAAACACTCCGTCGGTGATCAGCAACTTTTTCCCTGGCTGATCTTTCACGCTGGCCAATTGCTCTTCCGCATGCGCAACATCCTTGTGGCGATAGACCAAGATCTTCGCCTTCGAAAGCCTCGCTCCGTCGATGATCGATGCGTGGTTCAGCGCATCGGAAACAATAAAGTCGTCTTTTCCCAGGACAGCAGAAACCGTGCCCGCATTCGCGGCGAAGCCTGACTGGAAGACCACACAGGCTTCCACGTTCTTGAACTTCGCGATCTTCTCCTCCAGTTCCATGTGGATCTTCATCGTGCCGGCAATCGTTCGCACGGCTCCGGACCCGACACCGTATTTCCTTGTAGCCTCAAGCGCCGCCTCTCGCAGCTTGGGATGCGTGGTCAGGCCCAAATAGTTATTCGACGCCAGATTAATGACTCTCTTTCCGTCAAACGTGCATACCGGCGCCTGCTCGTCGTCAAGCACCCGCAAGTTGAAGTGGGTTCCCTTTGCCTTGAGTTCGTCCAATTGGCTCGTGAGATACGAAAGCGGATTCGTGCGAGTTGCGGTTGTCATGGATTCAGCCTCAGAAAATAATCGGATTCTTGCTCGCGATACTGGCCTCGCAGAGCCGCTTCATGCTCTCGAAGAATTCCTTCTCGCCCTGGGTCAGAATGTCGCTCGATCCCAACACAAGCGTCACTTCGCGGAGAAGGGCTGGTGATTGCTTGATTGGTATCCAGTCGCCCGTATGAGTGCCGTCGTAAACCACTCTCTTTAGAAGAACCGGGAATTTGGGTCCTGGATCACCCTGCAATCCGCGGAGAAACTCGCGCACGTGTTGCACCCGCGTGATGTTGCCGAGAAACTCGGAGACCAGAAGTCCTTCATGCTCGCACGCTTCCTGCACCCATGTGTCGTGCGCTTCCCACTCTTCCTCCGTTGGATCTCCGCTCAGAGACGGAGCATTCGATTCATCCCATATAAGCCGGTCGGGGATAGGATGCGGCTTCTTCGCCTTGCCATCACGAATGCACGTGCAACGTACGTAAGCGTCGAGACTCATTCACTCTCTGCTCTTATTGGATGCCAAACGCGCTGGTCAGCGCACGTCACCGAACTCCGTTCGGATAGACCAGGATCTTGCTCGCCTCTCCGGTCTTCAATCGCTCCATTGCGAGGCCGAAATCCTTCATCGAAATACGGTCGGTGATCACCGGATGCAAATTGAGCTTGCCGCTCTTCAGCAACGCGGTCATCTGATACCAGGTCTGATACATCCGCCGCCCATTGATGCCCTGGATCGTCAACCCCTTGAAGATGATGTCTTCCGAGAAATTGAGCGAGATTGGCTTCGACGTCAGCCCAAGCAGAGAGATTCGTCCGCCGCGCCGGACAATGTCGAAAGCTGTTCGAATCGAGTCCGGATGCCCAGCCATCTCGAGAACGACGTCCACGCCCAGGCCGCCCGTCTTCTCCATCACGATACGATTAACGTCTTCCTGCGCGGGATTGAGAACGTAGTCTGCCTCCATCTCACGCGCGACGCGCGCGCGATGCTCGTTCACTTCGATCGCAAATACTGAGGTAGCACCCACAGCTTTCGCGACAGCGATCGAAAACAGCCCAATTGGGCCACATCCCGTGATGGCCACCGTCTTCGCGGCAATCTCTCCCGCGAGAACCGTGTGCACCGCATTTCCCAATGGATCGAGGATCGAAGCGTAGTCAGTGGGAATGGCCGGATCGAGCTTCCAGATGTTCGATTCCGGAATTACTACGTACTCCGCGAACGCCCCGTTGGCATCCACGCCGATGATCTTTACGTTCTGGCAAATATGAGCTTCGCCGGTGCGGCATTGCAGGCATTTGCCGCACGCCACATGCATCTCGGCCGAAACGAAATCCCCTTCCTTGACGCTGGTTACTTCATCTCCGAACGCAGCTACCTCGCCGCAGAACTCGTGCCCCGGTATGAGCGGAGGGTGAATGCGGTTCTGCGCCCAGCGATCCCAGTTGTAGATATGCAGATCAGTGCCGCAGATAGACGCCACCTTCACCTTGACCAGCACGTCAGTGCGTCCGAAGGCGGGAATCTTCACCTCGCGGACGTCAGCGCCCGGCGCCGCCTCCGGTTTGACCACCGCCAGCATTGTTCCAGCCATGATTGCCACCTATCCAATACGATGCCAAAAACTACGAAAGCACAAAACGTATGATTCTAGCATCGCAAGCGAACTGTATTGCGACAGCCTCTGCTTCCGGACGCTGTCAAAAGTTTGCAAAAACCCGCACGCCAAAGATCGCGTTGACGCAATCACGCAAACCGCTTCCTGTGCGATCGCATCGAATCGCTGCCTGAGAACGAGGTGAACGCTTTGACTGCTCAACTACGTGCCATCGTCGTGATGTTCAGTGGTCTCTCGCTGACGGCCGCACTACCCGCACAGACTGTTGCGGTCCACTACAAAGAGGGCTCCATTCACGGCTTTCTCTCGCTCAGTACGTTGGAGGGCGACCCCATAGCTGCCGGGGACCTTATGCAAGTAGCTCACGGCAACCAGATCACGAGCCATTTAGTCTTTCACTTCAAAGATGGTTCTTTGCAGGATGAGACTACAGTTTTCTCGCAGCGCGACATCTTCAGCCTGATCTCGTACCGGCTGATCCAGAAAGGGCCCGCATTCAAGAACGCAAGTGAGATTGCCGTCTCGACCGCTACCGGACAGGTCACCGTGCGCTACACGGACGATAAGGGCGAAGAAAAGGTCGAAACCGAACACATGAAGCTCCCTCCCGACCTCGCGAATGGCCTCATTCTCACCTTGCTGAAGAATGTTCGGCCGGGAGGCTTGCTCCCCAAGTTATCGATGGTGGTTGCGACGCCGAAGCCTCGCATTGTGAAGCTCGCAATCAGTTCCGCGGGGAACGACTCTTTTTCCCTTGAGGGCTCCAAGCGGGAGGCTGCTCACTACGTCATCAAGGTTGAAATCGGTGGCGTGGCGGGAGTGGTCGCCCCTCTGGTAGGCAAACAGCCACCCGACGCCCACGTTTGGGTACTGGGGGGCGAGATTCCTGCTTTTGTTAAGTCGGAAACGCTGTCGTTCATGGGCGGGCCCCTCTGGAGAACAGAACTTCTCTCTCCATCGTGGCCAAAATCAGGCCAGGAAAAAACCTCCGCCGCTGCTAAGCCCTGACTCTCCGTCCATCGTCAGACGATGGCTCCAAGATGAGCCTCAGTTCTTGGCCTTCTCGAGCGCCATCCGATTGAACTCCTCGGACTTCCCCCGTGGAACGCTCAGGGTCTTCCACTCGTTCGATCGGAAATGCTTTGCCAGCAAGACAATCTGTCCAATGTGCTGTGAATAGTGCGCGATCTGGCGATTAATGGCTTGAAGCACGGTGTGAGGCTCGCTGCGAATCGTCACTACGCGCATCACGTCCTCGGGCTTGAGCGGAT
This sequence comes from uncultured Acidobacteriota bacterium, assembly GCA_963801895.1. Lineage (GTDB taxonomy): Bacteria > Acidobacteriota > Terriglobia > Terriglobales > Acidobacteriaceae > Sulfotelmatobacter. The sequence goes on from CAWDGM010000001.1 coordinate 2,250,673, forward strand.
CGATCGCTGAGAAAACCCGGTTCCATCCTTCTTCCCACCATTGAAGAACGTCTGCACGAGTGGTTGAGCTCGTGATCTCAAATTCCCGGTCCCGTTGTCGGTCCGCCTTCTCGCCATCGCTGGTCAGGAAATCGGTAAAGCGCGATCTCATATTCCCCGCCAGATGCTTCACAAGGATCGCAACCGAATTGGCCTCCGGATCTAGGGTGACGAAGAAATCCTCGTCCTTGAGTTGCGCCATTGCGCTCTCTCCCATCCGTTTATATCCATGAAGTTGGCGTCGAGCTTCCTCGAGATAGTGTTGGCTGACTTCAAAAGGCATGCGGCATCCCTCGCAACGATTTTGACTACAGACATTTAAGCTATTTCTCGGCGGCTTTTCCCCAGCCCCCGCCCCCAGGCGTTTCGATCTTGATTTGTTCGAACTTTCGCAGGCGTGCGCTGAACTTTCCTCCCATTTTCTCTATCGAACCGTCCCTGCGCTTGATAAATGCCGCGCCCGTAGCGCCCGCCGATCCGCCCTGAAGACCCCACGGTCCCGCTGTCCGGCGATCGGCCAACAGGGTCACGTCGCAATCGGTGAGCACTTCGATTTCCCGCACGATTCCTTCGCCTCCACAAAACCGTCCTGGGCCGCCGCTGTCGCTGCGCAGCGAATATGAGCGCACTCGTAGCGGATACGCATGCTCCAACGCCTCGGCCGGCGTGTTTAGCGAATTCGTCATGTGTGTGTGCACACCTGAAACCCCTGGCTTCCCCGGTCTCGCGCCCATACCTCCCGCAATCGTTTCGTAGTACGTAAACGGTTCGCCGGTGCGCGGATCGATTCCGCCGATCGTCAGATTGTTCATCGTTCCCGAAGCCGCGGCTGGAACCCGTTCCGGAATTGCTTCCGAAAGGGCCCGCAGCAAGACGTCCACGATTCGTTGGGAGGTCTCCACGTTCCCCCCCGCGACCGCTGCCGGCGGCCGCGCATTCACCACGCTGCCTTCGGGCGCAACCACCTGAATCGGACGCATCAGCCCAGCCGTGGCCGGAACGTCTTCGGCCAGCAAACACCGAAATACGTAGAAGCAGGCCGAATACGTGATCGCGAAAACCGCATTGATGCTGCCTTCAACCTGGGAGTCGCTTCCTGCGAAGTCAACCGTAACCCCGTATCTTAGCCGTCCGCTGCCGGTGGTTTTGTCACGCCGATGCTTTTTCAGCGCACGACGAAATCGAATCGCAACCGCGATCTTCACAGGTCGCTCGCTAATTCCATCACCGTCGAGAAAATCCTCAACTCGGTAGTCACCTGCCGGGACACTCTCCACAAATGCGCTCATTAGATCTTCCGAGTAGTTCAGCAACTCGGCGGCCACACCCTCGGCCCGTTCCGCCCCGTAGCGTGCGCAAACCTCACGCAATCGATCGGCACCGGTGTGGCAGGCCGCAAGCTGAGCCCCAAGGTCGCCCTCGCGTTCCTGAGGGGTTCGTACGTTGTTCAGCAACATCGCAAGCACATCGCGGTTCATCTCCCCACCCTGCATGAGCTTCACCGGTGGCATTCTCACGCCCTCCTGGTAGATCTCGCGGCAAAGGCCCATCGAGCCTGGATAGGTCCCTCCAACGTCGGAGTGGTGAGCCCGCGACGCGACATAAAACTGAGGTTTTGCGAGTTCGCGACGCCGTGCTGATCGCACATATACAGGTGCAACCAGCGTGATGTCCGGAAGGTGTGTTCCTCCGCGAAATGGATCGTTCAACATCACGACATCGCCAGGATTCATGCGCCCTGCATCGATCGCAGCGCGCACCGAGAGTGGCATTGATCCGAGGTGCACGGGCATGTGATCGCCCATCGCGATCACCTCTCCATCTCCGTCGAACACCGCGCACGAGTAGTCGCGTCGCTCCTTGATGTTTGGGGAAAAAGCAGTCCTGCGCAGCGCCGCTCCCATCTCTTCTGCGATGGAGTGGTAGAGGTTCTTGAAAATTTCCAGTTCAACCGGATCGCGCCGCATCAGGCGATATTAGCAGCCGCAGATTCACTTCACATCGCGTCGTCAGGAAGGCAAGCGGGCACGTATGTTCGCGCAGACTCGCTCTTCGAAGTTTCCGCGCGCGGTTTTTTCCTTAGAATTCCCCATCAAATTGACAAAATTCTATTGACACTTCTGCAATAGTGCCGCAATATCTTGAGTCAAAGGATCTTCACCTACTACAAATAGGGTTGGTCTTTCAAGTTAAGGGCCCGCAGTCGTCAACCCTTGCAAGGGAAAATCGTTCACGGAGGCACCTTCATGGCAACGAAGAAGAAGGCAAAAAAGAAGAAACACTAACCGCTCGCGGGACGAAATCTCGCACATACGTCGATTTTTCACTAGCCTCTTAGGGGAAGCACCTCTTAAGGGGCTTTTCAATTTCGCGCTGCACACGCTGCTGGCGAGCACGCGCTAGACGCGATGACCACTTGAACGTGGTTGGTCCGACAGCCATCAAGATCATCCTTCCCCAAAGCAGTTATCTCTTTTAGACCGCTTGCGGAATTTTGTTGTGCCTCGCTGGACCTGTGTCAAAATAAGCGAACACACCCGCTACAGCTGATCGGCTCTACATGAAGGCGAAGAAGAAAAGCACGGGCAAGCACAACGGGCATGCAATCCTCATTCCCGACAAGCTCTACTTCCGCATCGGCGAAGTCGCCTCTCTATGCCATCTTCCCGCTTATGTGCTTCGCTTCTGGGAGTCAGAGTTCCCGCAATTGAAGCCGGTCAAAAGCAGCACCGGCCAGCGGATGTATCGCAAGCGCGATGTCGAGAGCGTACTGCGTATCAAACAGCTTCTATACGATCAGGGCTTCACCATCTCGGGTGCGCGCCAGCAACTGCGTTCCGAGACCAAGACGGACAAGACACAATCCGCCATTCCCTTTCCCACGCAGGGCACGCAGGAAATCCTGCACATACGCCAAGGGCTTCGCGAGATCCTCGACCTTCTTTCCGCTCGTCGTACCGGTTGAAGGGCCCCACCTTCCACTGCCAACACGCGCTTGATGTATTTTTCCGGCCTACTTAGTACCTATGCTGCGTTCCAGTTGTGCCGCTCCAGGATCGTCGGCGGCTCGTAGGTCTTTCCCCGCGCCAAACGCTTCTCTTCCCGCCTGGTTGTCCACAGAAAGACGGGCCCCAGGATCGCCGGGATCATCCGCGACACGAATCCCGATTCGCGAGCGAACTCCTGCCGCAATTCGCGGATTTTTTCACTCACATCTACATTCACTTTCCTAAATTGCCGCTCCATCGCCCAGAGCGCAGAACTGTAGACACCGCTCAAGCGGTACATCTCCCGAGAGAACCGTTCCCGTACTCTCGCATCCGGCCAATCCCTATACCGATGCCAGCCCGCGAGCAGGGTTTTCGACATGCGGTAGAGCGACGGGCCATTCCGCTCAAAATCTCGCCAGAATGCCCAATCCAGAAATCGCTTTGAATCGTCACGTGAGATTGCGGCATGTTCGAAATTGAATTTGAATTGCCCATGGACGTCGGCATAGTCCACATCCGTGAGCAAGCGCTTCTGCTCCGACATGGTCTGGTATAGGGGCGTGCCCGGCACCGGTGTGTAGAGCATGAATTGGTGGAAATCAGTGTCATGTGATATCGCATGCTCAATCTCCGCTTCGATGTTCTCCGGCGTGTGATGCTCAAGTCCGATGATCGTCGACCCTTGCACCCGTATGCCATGCTCTCGCAGCTCGTGTGTCAGTTCTCTCGTATCCGTGCCTTGCAGCTTGCTGTAGTTCGAACGTGGCGACTCCAGTCCCATCCATAGCCAGGAAACGCCCAGCTCCACCAGTTCCTGCATCGAATATTTTCGAATGGCATTCGCCGACGCAAAGACCGACATCGTCCAGCTCTTCTGGGCTGCTTTCATCCGCTCCAGCAACCGCATCGCCCGGTCGCGATGGAGAAGAAAATTCTCGTCCATCACGAAAAACGAGTGAACCTTAAGCTCATTCTCCATGCGATTCATGACCTCGAACAGTTCGTCGCCCGTCTCGAAAAAGTTGACGAACTTTCCTTTCCCGCCGAAGAAGGCGGAGGTCGTGCAGAAGTTGCATCCCATGGGGCAGCCGACAGATGGAATAATCGTCGCCGCTGTCGCGCCTTTACGCTCCGGCAACCGGATACCCATGATCCGCGTCTTCATCCCGGACACGATGGCAGGGTGCCCGATGGGCGCAGTCTCGTCATCACCAAGATATTTCCGCATCCACGACACGCCCTCACCGCGAACGATGTGATCGGCGTCGATCAAGCGCTCAATTTCTGGGATAGCCGCAACGTGCCCGCCCACGACAATGGTCGAGCCGGGCGACAGTTGACGCGTCATCCGGCACATCTCGCGGACCTTCCCTACATTCACGATGATCGACGAAATGCCGATGACGTCGTACTGATGCGTCGTGATCTCCCGGGCGAAAGCTTCCCGCGAAGGAAAGTCGAGCACAGTACATGGCGCAGAAATGTTCGACTGGATCAGCATGATGCCCCATGAACGATGGAACATGCGCAAAGAGAAGCTTCCCTGGGCGCGCGTAACCTGATTGTGATATAGCTCCATCGGATTGATGGAGCGGCTGCCGAACTCATCGTCTTGCGCGTAGGGTCCGAAAACCGAACTCAGCAGAACGCGGGCTTGATTTCCCTTAGGATGTCTTGCAGGAAGATTGCTTTGAGGTATGACGCTGCCGGGATCGACGTCCAATTTCTTTCATCATCCGTTTCCCCCCACATGCCGTTGACATCATCCTAGCCGCAGACCCGTTTGCAAATATCTTCACCGCAGAGAAAAAACAAAAAGATTACAAAGGGTGGGACCGACACCGCGACGCTGACCATTTCGATTCGCCAGCTTGAATCGTACTTGTCATCTGGCCTAGAATCGCTCCCCATGTCTTCTGAGCCGTTAGAAATCGACCATCTCGACAGTGGGGTGCTGAGCCTGCGTGGTCCGCTGACCATGGAGAACGTATCTTCGTTTCTCAACGCTGTCAGACGCGAGAGCGCTCCCACCATGATTCTGGATTTGTCAGGCGTGCCCTATCTCGATTCGTCGGGCTTGGGTTCGCTTGTGAGCGCCTGCACTTCATGCACGAAATCAGGACGTCGTATGGCTCTCACCGGAGTCAACAAGCGAGTCCTCAAGGTTCTGGAGATCACGAAGGTAGAACAGGTCTTCCTGATGTTTCCCACGCTGGGTGATGCCATTGAAGCGTTCACCAACGCGGGCACTGCCTAGCCCGTTTTAGGCCGCCAAGTTCATTTGGATAGTGTGGAGAGGAATTTCTGCGCGGACAACGTCGTTCCCTGCCGCCTGGGAGGCAGCCTGAGTTTTCGAGAGTCGAGGTCTGACAGGACGGCTAAGAGCTCAGGCGACGCGTCCGTTACCGGACTTCTTCCCGCTCCCGGCGTTCACAGCATCCAGCCGAATACGCGTAATTCGCGCCGTCTCCTGCACTAGATCCGTTGTGAACTTTGCCCCATCCCCCGACATCACTGAACCTGCGGCCAGAGCAAATCGCAGCGCGTCTGCTTGGTCCTCAAAGTACAAAACGACCTGTCCTGCCATGTTTACTTCTCCCTGGGCTGGAAGCCCCCGACTCACGTGCGCCTCTGCATACGGAATTGGTCGTGAAAGATCGATTTCCGACAAAACAACAGCGCTTTGCCGAAGGGAACAGCCGAAGCTTTATAGAGATTTTCCAAGGGTATTGCCTTAAGTCAAAGTGATTCTTTTGGTTCCATGAACCACTAGCCTGTTCAAAACTCGCCAGAACTCGCTGAGTCCGGACTTCACGTCCAGCATTGTCGAGTAAATAGGGAGAATTAGCGATTCGTTCAGGGATGGTGTCGCTATTATTCATACGCTCTCCGTGTGTCTGCCAAGGGCGAGGTGTCGCGGTCATTCCGGAAGTTGGTCAGTGCGCGGTTCTTGAAACCAAAAGCTAGCGACAAATGCAATTCCTAGAACCAGCATCCTGCCGGCTGTAGCGCGGGCGCCCCGCCCGCACTCTGGAACCCGGCAACGAACCCAGAAGCGTCTGGCAGAAACGTCTATCAATCACTCTTTAGCATCGCCCCTAATCCGCCGCACCACCCGCCCCGCGTCATCCAAGAACGACAAACTCGGCACACCCTCGTTCGATACTTCCATCACAATCCGTTTCTTCCCGTGCGCATCCATCAACTCCACCGACGCTCGTCCATCGTCCTTCCTCCCCACCCAGATACGTCGGTTCTTGTCGCTGACCGCCAACCCCGCGAATCGGTCCGTGGAATCATCCACTCCCGCGAGTTGAACGATCTGGTTCTCGCCATACTTGTCGAACGACAGACTTCCTCCCGAATCGACCACCTCCCCCTTCTCGTTCTTCCGGCCGCCGAAAATCAGCCCGCCGTTCTCCGATCCCTCATCGTTGTAAAAAAGCATTCCTGCCTGTGGACGATCCGACTGCCGCGATTCCTTCCCGTGCACTATCACGCCGGGCAGCCTCGCCTTGTTCGAGATCACCATCCTCAGCGTTCCGTCCGGTTCCACGACGTTGATGCGATGCACCTCGATCTCATCCAAAGTCTGCGTCCCGTGAGAACTGGCTCCGCCAACCAGAACAGCAGCAAACACAGTGCTAACCACCGCAGAGTAAACAACAAGAAATTGCTGCCCGGACCATTTCATAAATCATCCTCCGAAACCCGCTCGAATTCCGAGCGCGATATCCGAAATCACGCCAGTAGCGCCGGCATCCTGCCGGCTGTCGCGAGGGAGTCTCGCCCTCGCTCTGGACTATGAAAAATGTGGGAGCGGATGACCAAACTGAAATTTGCGTAGGATTTTCCGCCTGCTCACTCAAAAAGGTTACCGCATCCGCTGTATATGCAAGCACACAATCCCGAGTACGATTGACGCAAATTTACCTGCGCGAAGCGAACTAAGCAATTTTCACAACGTCGGATTACAGACCGGGCGAAGTGTCACACATGTAGCTCGCGTACCAGAACCAGAAAATCCCAAACGGGCTAACAAAAGTGCTTGTGTAGGGCGGACGCATTCGTCCGCACCCGGCGCAAAGCGCCGGTTAGACAAAATTGTCAGATATCCGGACTGGTGAGTACAAAGACATTACCGATCCCCTAACCAGATGTCATCCTGAAGGAGGGCGAAAGCCCTCCGAAGGACCATACGACGCCAGGCACCGCCACTGCAGTAAGAAGGATCACCCCACCGCAAACACCCGTTCCTTCCAAGTGTCGCAACAAAGACACAATCATCGGAAGCGAAAGCTGTCTGGTCCCACAGTGATCTCTGATAACCGATCCCAAGAGCGACAGTAGCGCCGGCATCCTGCCGGCTGTCGCGAGGGCGTCTCGCCCTCGCCTCTAACCACGCCTCAGCGCATACGTCGGACGTCACTTCGCCAGCTCCCCAGTAACAATCCCCTCCGACAACGTAAACGTCGATCCCACCGTGGACACTACCGCCGACTTCCGCGTCAACCCTGCACGATCCCGCAACCGGTACACGGCCTCGATCCCGGTGCAGTGCGCGCCCAGAATATTCGCCACATGGAATTCCTTCATCTCATCGCCGGTCCAGTTCAGCTGCTCATCGCTCGCGGGGAACAGGTGCAGTCCTCCCACCACTCCATATACCGGAAGCCCGCGAAACCTCGCATTGGCGTCGGTCAAAATGTTGACAATCCCAGCGTGCCCACAGCCAGTCACCACCACCAATCCTTTCGCCGTATCCAACACCAGGGACTGATCCTCGGGAATGTTGTCCTCCACCACTCCCTCCGGAGCCCGCATCTTTCCCAACCCGCTCCAGTTGTGCTCCGGATATTTTCTCGGCACCGGACCCGTCAGCCACCATCCCGGAAAAATCTCCGCCCACTCCGCGTGTTCCACGAATTTTCCTCCGGTCGACTCAAACTCTTTTCGCATCTCGATCATCACGTTGTCCTCGCCTCGAGCTGTAGGACGGCTGTAAAAAATTCCCTTGCCCACGTGTACAACCGACATCGCCGCGCGGTCTCTCTTCATCAGTTCGCGCCGCAACGCCATCAGTCCGCTGACATGATCGTCGTGATTGTGCGTGAGGATCACCTCGTGCACATCCGACAAGTCAATCTTCAGTTCGCGTGCATTCCGCAACACCGTCTCCGGATGCGCTCCCGTATCGACCAGCACCCGGTGCCCGTTCGCCTCGACCAGCGCCGCAAATCCCCACTCTCCGATTCCCGCCGGCTCGCCTACCAGCATTGTGGAGAGCACCGTGATCTTCAGTGTCTGAATCTTGCCCGTCGCCAAATCGCCACTGGCAGCCTGACCCAGCGTCCTGGGACTGCAAGTCAAAAGAGAAAAGACGAGCGCAGTCGAGACCGTAAATAGTCGTTTCAAATCTTTCATGAGAGTTCCTTACGAATCAGGAGTAGCAGGTTAGCACGGCGGAAGATGCCAGCAAGAACTCAGCCTAATCACGCCAGCCCAAAAAGCGAGAAGTCCAACTTTCGTTTGGCAGTGACGCAGCTATTTGGGTAACATCTCGGCAATGAGTGCAAAATTCGCCGAGTGCCGCCGTGGTTTGCGGTCAAGTTGGCGAAAGGATTGAAAGCAGCATTCGATAAGACAAACTCGGCGAAATGAACACGGTCTCCCAGCCCGCGCCTACGACGGACGTCTCGCTCTTCCAATTCGTCGGTTATTTCCTTTGGCTCGGAACGGTTGGTTTCGGCGGGCCAATCGCCCTCGCCGGACACATGCAACAGGACTTGGTCGATGAGCGAGGTTGGGTCAGCCAGCAGGACTACATCGAAGGTCTTGCGCTGGCTCAACTCGCTCCCGGTCCCCTCGCGGCGCAACTTGCAATGTACCTCGGCTACGTCAAGGCTGGCGTACTCGGTGCGACGGCGGTCGGCATCGCCTTTGTCTTGCCGTCGTTCGTGATGGTTGTCGCGTTGTCAGCCGCTTATGTTCGTTACGGCGGTCTTAGATGGATGCAGGAAATTTTCTACGGCGTCGGAGCCGCGGTCATCGGGATCATCACCCGTTCGACATTCAAGCTGACAAAATTGACGCTCGGTAAGGACAAATTGCTCTGGGGTATTTTCGCCGTTCTCGCCGTATCGACGGCGTGGACTTCACGCGAAATCATCTGGCTTTTTCTCCTGGGCGGAGTTGTCGCGGTGATTTTCAAAGCGTTCCCGCTCTCACATCCCCAGTCAGCAATGTTGGGGTTGTTTGTTTCTCCCGCACTGCTTCCCACCAGCGGTCCCTTGTCGGAACTATTCTTTTATTTTGCGAAAGCGGGACTATTTGTCTTCGGGAGCGGTCTGGCGGTCGTGCCGTTTCTCTACGGCGGTGTCGTGCAGGGGCATCACTGGTTGACTGAGCACCAGTTCGTCGATGCGGTCGCCGTCGCAATGATTACTCCTGGCCCCGTGGTCATCACGGTCGCTTTCATCGGCTATCTGGTCGCAGGAATCAAGGGAGCGACTGTCGCCGCACTCGGCATATTTGTCCCGGTCTACTTCGTCGTTATCGCTCTCGCGCCGTCGTACAAACGATGGGCGAAGAATTCGCAGTTGAATGCTTTCGTGCGCGGAGTTACAGCAGCAGCGACGGGAGCTATCGCGGGCGCCGTAGTGGTTCTAGGACGACGTTCGCTCAACGACGTTCCAACGATCGTCATCGCGGTTGTTAGTCTCGCCGTCTTGTTGCGCTGGAAAATTCCCGAACCTCTCGTAATCGGATGCGCAGCAGCAGTCAGCTTAATTTGGGGCGGCCCTTTGCGTTGACTCCCGTTTTTTGCACTGGGGATTTTTCGCCAAACTTGCATGCCATTGCGCCCCGGAAAGACCAGCGAATTGAGAGCCGAGATTCACGGAGCCTTTCTCAGGATGACAAAGTTTGCGAAGATCTCTTGCTGACAACCGCTCGTGCGGTTTGCCACAAAACTGTCATCCTGAGTGACGGCGAAGCCGGCACGAGGGACCCTACGTAGGTGTCGGGCTGTGATGACGTAGATGGGAATGAAACAGCTGCACGCAGTGAAGCGACCTTGTCGACAGTATCGCGAGTGCCGCAGCAACGAGTCCGGTGTCCCAGCAAATGCCGACGCAGTCGATGAGTGAAATGCGCATTTCATCAACGGACGGCCCGGCAGGTCCCGGTTACTATGCTTACGCTAGTCAAGCTGAATAGCGCGGATGAGGCACTATCTTGAAGTTGCTCTCTTTCATTATGACCTGCCTCACGCGATCTGATAGCGTTTGCAGCGCCTGCTGATCTGGTTTGCGAAAGAGCCTCTTGATCAGGTTGAACCCGGGATCGCAAGTGACTGAAATGACCCACTGCGCAGGCGGTTCTTGGGGTCCATCTCCAACGTATGAAAGGGCAATCCAGAAGCGGTCTTTCCCAAACCAAGACCAAAAGCCCCATCCGTAGTCTTCTTGCATAGGTTCCGAGAACCTGAACCGTGACTGCGTCAGCGGCGCGAGTTCGCGAATCAACCACGCCGCGAAGTCCTCTCCGAAGCAGCAGGGATTAATGAAATGCGGTTTCACTAGCCTGTGTTCAAACAGGTCCGTCTCAACTGTGATTGAGGACTCCATGTTCCATTAGGCCCACAGTTAATTTACCGCGCCAAGTCACGTCAAGATAGCGCTACCAGGAACGATGTGTGTAATCGGGATGTTTCGCCAGCCGAGATCCGCGAGAGCGCTTTCGCCTCGGATATACTCCGTGGATGGAACCGGGCGAGAAGTTCATCCGGAGGGTTTTGAAGTCTGCTCTGATGATTTTCGCTTTCGTCGTCTCCATCGTCTTCGGCGAGTACTACCGGGGTTGGGCTGGCTGGGAGCGTTGATTTTCATAATCGGGGCAGGAATGGGAGCCCTCGCCATCCATCTTTTCAAGAGTTTGAAACACTGACCGGCTCAAGCATTGAATGAGTGTAATCGCGATGTTACGCCAACTAAGCCTCCGCGCTCGAAAATAGCCCGCCAGTTCACTGGCGGGAACGACAATCAAATCCTGCAGTGTCCCGTACGGACACCTTATTCTCGACCCAATGCGCCGCCGTGGAAGAGCGACCCTTCAAGGGCCGCGTAAAGATGCGAGTAGAGAAGCGGGCTTCAGCCCCACGGGCGCCTTAGTCACGCGCACAAACGTCAGTGACGCTCGAAAATAGCCCGCCAGTTCACTGGCGGGAACCGCAATCAAATCCTGTAGTGTCCCGTACGGACACCTTATTCTCGACCCAATGCGCCGCCGTGGAAGAGCGGCCCTTCAAGGGCCGCGTAAAGATACGAGTAGAGAAACGGGCTTCAGCCCCACGAGCGCCTTAGTCACGCGCACAAACGTCAGTGACGCTCGAAAATAGCCCGCCAGTTCACTGGCGGGAACCACAATCAAATCCAGCAGTGTCCCGTACGGACACCTTATTCTCGACCCAATGCGCCGCCGTGGAAGAGCGGCCCTTCGAGGGCCGCGTAAAGATACGAGTAGAGAAACGGGCTTCAGCCCCACGAGCGCCTTAGTCACGCGCACAAACGTCAGTGACGCTCGAAAATAGCCCGCCAGTTCACTGGCGGGAACCACAATCAAATCCAGCAGTGTCCCGTAGGGACACCTTATCTCGAGTCAATGCGCCGTGGAAGAGCGGCCCTTCCAGGGCCGCGCAAAAATGCGAGTAGAGAAAAGGGCCTTAGCCCCGGTGGCCGTTTAAGTTACGAAAATTCGTCAGTGAAATCCCACAATACCCCGAGGGATTCCACAAATCTTAATTAAAATGGGAATGCAGACCTCAAAGGGTCGAAAAACGGCGGCTGTTTCCCACCACGTTAGAAGTTAGATTCCGTCCTAAGTGATCTCTGGAAAAAGAAAGCCTGCGCTCGCCCTGAATACAGCGAGGAGAAATCCAAAAGCGGGCGAAAAACATGGTCTCAACTCCACAAATCCGCAAAAGATAGCCGCTTGTAATGAACGGAATCCCGAAAATACAGGAAAGGTTCCCACCAGGTTACCAAATAGGTTCAGCGAATTTCAGCGCTTGGCGCGCAACATCTCGACCACCCGTTCATAGTCATCCACAGTCGAGTACTCGATCACGATCTTTCCTTTACCCTTCCGGTCACGGATCCTCACTCGCACCCCGAGCAACCGCTCCAGGTCCGTCTGCGCCGCGCGTACATTCGGATCAACCCACCGCGCTCCGCTGCTCTTTCGCTTCACCTGCCCCGGCATGTCGGGCAGCGGATCGAGCATTCCTTCCATGCGCAACACCAGCATCTCGATCTGCTCGATGTTCATTCCTTTTTTCACAGCGTAGAGCGCTGCCTCGGCAATGCGATCGTTGTCGCCGAGTTTTAGCAATTCCTTTGCCTTGGCGAAATTTATTTTTTTCTCCGCCAGCAGCTGCATCACTTCGACCGGCAGCTTCAGTAGCCGCATGTAGTTCGTCACCGACACGCGCGACAGTCCCACGCGCTCTGCGATCTGCTGTTGCGTCAATTGAAACTGGTTGCTCAGGACGCGGAATGATTCGGCTTGCTCCAGCGGGCTCAAATCCTCGCGCTGCAGGTTTTCGACAATCGTCATCTCCGCGGCCTGCTGCAGTGAGACCTTCCTCACCAGCGCCGGGATGTGCGTCTTTCCTGCTTTCTTCGACGCATGCAATCGCCGCTCGCCAAGCACCAGATATGTACCGCCCATCCTCCTCATCCGACGGGCGCACCACGATGGGCTGCACCACTCCATTCGCTTTGATCGAATCCGACAACTCCTCGAGAGCGTCGTTGTCTTCGACGTAGCGGGTCTGAAATGGATTCTTGTCGATGTCGGTGATCGCGAGGTTAATAACAAGATTTCCCGGAACTCGCGACTCTGCCTGCGCCATCAACTCAATCGAGGCCGCTCCTTCCGCAGTCGGAGCGCTAGGCGCGCCGGTGGGAGTCGATGAAGCAGAAGGCTCTACAGGAGAGGTGGGAGCAGAGAATGAGGTGGGAAGAGAAAATGTGGAGACAGCCGCCCCCGGCTGTCCCTCCGCGCCAGCGGACGAGGCCCCGGCACTCTCTTCGACAACCGCTCGAATATCTCCCTTCATCGGATGATCGATTGGAGCGCGAGTCGGAGCGGCCTGCGTCGGAGCCGCATGAGGAGCAACAGGACTGGAGGTCGGCGCGGCCGACGGTACCACCCTCGGCCCGGGCAGCAATGAAGCCAGCCCCCGACCCAGCGCCCGCCTCTTCTCCAGCTTCTCTTTATCCTTATCTTTATCTTTGTCGCCTGGATGCCCCGTCACATTTCCCGCCGTAGCCGTATTCATCAGTGGTGTCCTCGGATATCCCTCATCATCACGAATGTCTTGTCATCCTGAGCGGCAGCAGTGAGCCGCGAAGGATATATGCATTTCGGTGCGTATATCGACGCTCATCAATATAATACATAGACGTCCATCGATATACTACGCGCTCTTATCCATCTCTTCCGCAACCGCCGGCATCTCCTCGACCGCCGCGTCCGGCGCGGCTTCTGCCGCCACCTCTTGCGCAGGCTCGACCACGATGGCCGATGGCTGTCTCTCAATGATCTCTTTCGCCAGCCGGATGTAACTCTCAGCGCCCTTCGATCGCGGGTCGTATACCAGCGCTGCCTTGCCATGACTGGGCGCCTCAGCCAGCCGGATGTTGCGCGGCACAGTCGTGCGGCATAGCTTCTCGCCAAAGAAATTCTTCAGCTCAGCCATCACCTGCTGCGCCAGGTTGGTGCGCTCGTCGAGCATGGTGAGGACAACACCCTCGATACCCAGCGTCGGATTGAGGTTCGCGCGGATGCGCTCGATCGTGTCGAGCAGCTCGCTGATACCCTCGAGCGCAAAGTACTCGCCCTGCATCGGGATGAGGACCGCATCGGCCGCGACCAGCGCGTTCAACGTGAGCAGGTCAAGCGCTGGCGGACAATCCAGCACGATGAACTGGAAGCGATCACGCAATGGAGCAAGCGCGTCGCGCATGCGAAACTCCCGCGACTCTGCGTCCACCAGCTCAATGTTGGCGCCGATGAGGTTCTTGTGCGCTGGAATCAGCCAGAGCTGTTCGAGCTCTGTCGTGAGCAACGCCTCCTCACCAGTGGCAGCGCCTAGAAGCAAATGATAGGAACTGACGCGGTCAGGATCCTTGGCGAAGCCGAGGCCGCTGGTGGCATTCGATTGCGGATCGCAATCGACAAGCAGCGTGTTGACTTCTGCGGCCGCAAAAGACGCAGCCAGGTTGATGGCGGTCGTAGTCTTTCCCACGCCGCCCTTCTGATTGGCAACAGCGATAACGCGTCCCATGAAATTGTCTGGAGAAGCAGAGCTATTTCGCAGCATAACGCATTGCATTTCAAATGCAATCAGATTTGCTGTGCATTCTCACGATTCTTGTGCAAAAACAGCCGAAATGTTCCTAAAGGAACACATTGGTCAGATCGAAGCGGAGTGAGGCGTAGGCGCTAGAAGTGTTCCTGAAGGAACATTTCACGGGTTGTAAGGGTGTGGCGCATCCACCCGTGAAGTGGGATCGAAGAATTACTTGGCCCTCCGGAGAGCTCTTGGGCAGGAGCCAACCAGAGTGTTCCTGCAGGAACACTCTGACGGTCAGTCAAGCTAGATCGTAGGTGGAATTACTCCAGAGGATTGGCAGAGCCCAGACTTGAGCCTCCACGACGGACACGAGATCCGGGTGCACAAACGCTTATGTGTTCCTGCAGGAACATTCTTTGATTCCCGCCGGGGGCGGGTGCAGCTTGGGCACTCTTGGTAGCTGGGAGGTGTGCCCGGAGACCGCGAGACGTTTGAGTAGCGAGGACCGAGCGGCAAGGCCCTTTGGACAGGACTTTAGCCTTCGACGATATGTTCCTTTGGGAACACTTTTGGCGCTCTTTGGAAGGCAATACGTCTTATAGGGACTACATAATTTACAAAGTGTTCCTTTGGGAACATTTTGTAAAATCCGTTTTTTGAACGCATTTTACGTGCGACCTCGTGCAACATGGATCTAAACACGCGCTGCAGTTCCTTTTAAACTCCACTTACCGCCTAAAAACGCCATTATTAATTGAAAATTACCTTATAATCTAAGATTTTTCCCACTTTTATCGTGATGATAACTTAGTCGGCACCCCCTCTTCTTTTGGGTTTGCTACTAGTAGGCAGCGGGAGCGGGAGTTTGGGATTGGCATTGATAGCTTTGACGTGAACCGCGGCAGCAGGCGTTTTGCTTCTGGGAGCTGGGCCGAGCCTAGTAGGAGGACCAGGCGGCCGTGAGGGCCGACCAGCGACGCGGCTGTGGGGAGGATCGTCTGGAATTTTTCTACGGCACGCAGCGTGACGACATCGAATGACGCGGCGCGAAGATCTTCTGCGCGGGTGTTTTGTATATCGATGTCCGTCAATGTAAGGGCGCGGCTTACCTCGCGGAGGAAGACGGATTTTTTCTGGTTCGATTCGATCAACGTCAGCGATATGTCCGGAGCCCATAGTTTGATGGGGATGCCTGGGAATCCCGCGCCGGATCCCAGGTCTGCCAGGGTGAGTTTCTTTCGCTGCTCCGCAGCTTGATCGTGTTGAGCGATTGACCCACGGCTTGCGCCGTGGGCTTTATTCTGTCGCCGCTTCGCGGCTGCTCCCGCAACTTCATCACTCTCTGCTTCGGCCTGTGCATCGTTGGCTTCACTTTCGGCTTCGACCTCAGCGTCGTTGCCTTTATTTTCTGCTTCAGCCTCTGCAGCGTTGTCTTCGTCAACACGTGTATTGGCGCTGCCTGCGCTGCTCTGAGCGATTGCCGCGTGCGTAGCGACAACTTCGCTTCCGTCCGCAACTGACGCGCTCAAGTCCGAGCCTTTCGAACTGACAAGGTCCGTCCCACACCTTGAAGGGAAGAGATAACGGGCGGCGAAGAGGCTCTCGCCGAAGTGACGCGTCACGATCTCTTCGGGGTCGCGGATGGCGGTGAGGTTCATGCGCGCGTTCCAACGGATTAATAGATCGATGTATATCGATATATCCGTAAACAATCTTTCCGCGCCGCATGGAATCTCTTGCGCGAGTCCTATGTAAGGTCGTAGAAGCTCCGCGATGCGATCGGGATCCACGGTGGTCGATTGTAGACGGTCACGAAATTCGACACGGACAATTTTGGAGTCGGCCGCGCTCTGCGCATTGCTCCTTGAAAGGACGAACTTGAAGCTTCGCCAAGTACTTCGTTGGAACGGGAGGAAAAACCACGTCAAAGAGTTGTAACTTTGCGATCCAAATGGTCTGGTTAGGTGAACACTCCTCCATCCTTTGTGCATCTAATGCAGGAAAGCGGAACAGACGATTGGCGCCGATCAGGGCATAACTGGTCTCCCATTTGCCGATAGTGAAGCGCACGGCACATGGACGAAAGTGCGATTGACAGTTGCCCCGGAACGATGCATCGTCTACTTGGGGCACTCGGGCGTGAGCAACATGATTGAAATATCAGGGGTTTCGGCCCCTGACGCGACAGTTGATTGGCGATCTATGAAAATTAGAAGGGGCACCTTCAATACGAAATCAGCATCCCAATCGATTATGAAAGCCACGAATCGGGAAATCTTTGACGAGCAGTACCGCGTGTTAGAAGCGGAGAGTCAGAGCCTTACGGTTCAAGGCGTGCGCAGCGGGAATGTGTTGACGATCGTGAACCACAATCCCGAGGTGCCGTTAAGGCCGGAAGAGTACCCCCCCGGCAAGCTGATTGCACTCAGCGACCCGTCCAGCTCGCAAGCGAATTAGCGTTTGCTCTCTGTTTTCTCCCTTCTCACATCACAGCGCGGAAGTGTGTGTTGAGACGACCGCTGTATTTCACCGCTTCACTTTATCTGGGAAGCAATCAAAAACTTCTCTTCGCTTACGATGCGGCGGCAAGATGCCGCCGCTACAGCCGGCGGGACCCTTCGACTTCGCTCAGGGCAAGCTGCCGGCGCTACAAGACGACTCTACGGTTACAAGGCTGCCAGGGCTGCCGCCGCTTGGTTGCGGAGCGGCGTGAGGCGGGTTCGCTCGAGGTCGTCGCGGTAGAAGAGGTTGTAGGTATCGAATGGGATCAGGCGGCCGTCGGGGTGGACGATGTGGACACAGGTTTTCTTGACGCTGCGCACGTCGAAGGAGTGGGCGTCGATGAACTGCATGATGATCACGCGGAAAATATTTTCGTAGGTGATTGCGTCGGGCACGAACACTTTCGGGAGACAGCAGAGAAGTTCGCGAAGAGTTCCGGCCTGCGAGCGTGGAGAGTGGTTGGTAGCGAAGAGCTTGAAGAGATTGTCGCGGACGGCGGGATCCTGTTCGTACAATATCGTATTGGCGGCTCCGTTTATCAGTACGTCAGATGGGATCATGCTGGTCAGCGGCGTCACTTTGCCATTCAGCTTGAGCGCGTACGCCATCGCCAGCGAATCGGGATGACAGGGGACGGGAATAACATCTTCCGGGCGGAACACATTGGTCTGCTCGAGGATTTTTCGGCGGACTTCGGTGAGTGTGAGACGGTCTGTGGTGGGATTGAAATTGCGGATTGCTTTGCGTTGACTGTCTAATACTCTCCTTCCGGTAACACCGGCCGGCACCATCTCGACACTTTCCAGCGCTTCGCTTTGCTCAGCGGGACGGACGAATGCGTCCATCCCTACACTTGGCTTGCCTTTTTCCAGGGAGTCAAAATCCCCACCCTGTCGCATACTGCGCGACAAGGGTGGGGCACCCGCTTCTGAGACCAATGTTTCCAGGCGGCCTGCGTCCTGGATTGGCTGGAACGTCACGCCTCTTACGCACGGTTGCTGCAGGGCGTAGTCGATGGTCTTGCCGATCTCGTGGTCGTTCAGTCCTTTCTTGAGCGTAACGACCAGATTGGTGGAGATGTTGTAGCGGTTCAGCTTCTCGATGGCGTCTTCACGGATGCGGCGCAGATCGGCTCCGCGAAGTTGTATCAGTGGATCGCGCTCGAACGAATCGAACTGCAAGTAGACTTCAAAATCTTCCTTCACGTCGGCCAGTCGCTTCACAAACTCTTCGTCCTGCGCGATGCGCACTCCGTTGGTGTTTACCATCAGATGGCGAATGGGACGAGCCTTGGCGAGTTCGATAATCTCGAAAAAGTTTGGATGGACGGTTGGCTCTCCGCCAGAAATCTGGACCACGTCGGGATGTCCTTCATTGCGGACGACAGCGTCGAGCATCTTCTCGATCAGTTCGACGCTGCGGAATTGCTGACGTTCGGGTCCGCTGTCGGCGTAGCAGACGGGGCAGCGCAGGTTACAGTAGTCGCAAATTTCGACGAGGGTGAGGCAGGAGTGCTGTTCGTGATCGGTGCAAAGACCGCAATCGTAGGGGCATCCCCATTTGACGGGAGTGTTGTAGACGAGCGGCATCTCAGGCGGCTTGATAAACACTTCGCGGCAGCGGCGGTAGTAGTCGATATCGTCGGCGATGAGAACTTTTTCGGAGCCATGTTGCGGGCAGCGCTTGAGGAGGAAAACAGAGTCGCCCTCGAACACCGTCTTGGCTTCTACCTTGCGGTAGCAGGTGGAGCAGATGGAGATTGCCACATCGTAGAAGAGGTAGGGACGGGTCTTCGCCATGACTTCTCTCAGCAGGGGAGCTTAATTGATGCGGATGAATTTTCCTATTCGGATGTTCGCAGGTTACATTACGTGGTGCTTGCGAGTTCTCTTGCCTCTGATTTTTACCGTGTGGTGATCTTTTCTACTGCATTGCTGCGTGCGTCGCTTCGTATGGTCCCTCGAACGGCTTTCGCCCTTCTCAGGATGACATCCGTGGTGGTGGTTTGCGAGTTCTCTTGCCTCTGATCTTTACCGTGTGGTGATCTTTTCTACTGCATTGCTGGTGCTTCGCTTCGTACGGTCCTTCGAACGGCTTTCGCCCTTCTCAGGATGACATCTGGGATAGTGGTTCACGAGTTCTCTTGCCTCTGATTTTTACCGTGTGGTGATCTTTTCTACTGCATTGCTGCGTGCTTCGCTTCGTACGGTCCTTCGAACGGCTTTCGCCCTTCTCAGGATGACATCCGTGGTGGTGGTTTGCGAGTTCTCTTGCCTCTGATTTTTACCGTGTGGTGATCTTTTCTACTGCATTGCTGCGTGCTTCGCTTCGTACGGTCCTTAGAACGGCTTTCGCCCTTCTCAGGATGACATCCGTGGTGGTGGTTCACGAGTTCTCTTGCCTCTGATTTTTACCGTGTGGTGATCTTTTCTACTGCATTGCTGGTGCTTCGCTTCGTACGGTCCTTCGAACGGCTTTCGCCCTTCTCAGCATGACATCCGTGATCGTGGCTCGCGAGTTCTCTTGCCTCTGATCTTTACCGTGTGGTGATCTTTTCTACTGCATCGCTGCGTGCTTCGCTTCGTACGGTCCTTCGAACGGCTTTCGCCCTTCTCAGCATGACATCCGTGGTGGTGGTTCACGAGTTCTCTTGCCTGATTTTTACCGTGTGGTGGTCTTTTCTACTGCATTGCTGGTGCTTCGCTTCGTACGGTCCTTCGAACGGCTTTCGCCCTTCTCAGGATGACAGCTTGGATGTGTTTTGTGATTTCTTATCTGGCGGTGAAGCGGTAGATGAACGGGGTTAGGCCGTGGATTACTGTGAAGAAGAGGAACGTCACGACTGCGGCCACGATGAGTGATGAGGGGGCGGGATGCAGTCCTACTTGCTGGATGGCCTGATAGGCGAGGACGAGGACGACGATGTGGATCGCCCAGGGAATCACGAAGAGCGCAAAGCCTGCGGGGTGGTGGACGTAGTAATAACCAACAACAGCCAGGCTGAAGACAGATTGCAGAATCAGGACAGCTGGAACCGCGATGGAATATGTGAAGGCCAGACGATCGGGTCGCTTGAGAAGACCATAAATGAGAAGAGCGTACGGGATGTGATAGAGGACGAAGGGAGCGAGCAGCATCAGCGTCCAGTTGTGACGGGCGAAGCCGGTTGGCGCAGTCCAAAAGTTGAGCTGACCGACAATCCATCCGATGGCGCTGATGACGATTTGCGCGGCGAGGGCCAGAACGAGACGGTCGATTGCGGTGCGGCCACGAGGGGAAAGATGAAGATGAAGCGGGACGGACGGTTGGTCGGCGTCGACGACGGTGGGCAGGGCAGTCGGTGCGGCGGGTAATGGCATGTCGTGCGAAAGTGAAATGCCACGAGCGAGTTTGATGATGAGAACGATGCCGCCAATCAGAACCAGCACTGCTCCGACTGCGTAGGGAACGACTTGCTCGGGATGCTTGGTTCCTCCGATGCCACCTTGAGCGGCGCAGAGGGAGAGAAGGGCGAGGAGCAGGCTGGTGATAATCACGAATCCCGCGGTCAGGATGATGCCGAGAGTGCGAAGCGTGTTGGCAGCCCAACGTTCCATTCGTTGTCGTCGTGATGAGAAGGGTCCGCTCAGGCGCGGACGGTTTGGAGCATTTGACCGCGAAGCCAGCGGGCAATGTCCGGCACATAGTAAAGCAAGACGAGAGCACAGGCCCATTGAATTCCGCCGAGGCCGAGGTATATCCGCGGGTACGGCTTGATGAAGTCGCAGAGGAGACGGAACGTCATGTAGGCGACCATGAAGAGTTTGAAGGCGTCGCCGGGGAGGAAGTGGGCTTTCTGTGGGACGGTCGGGGACGTTTGGAAATTCCTTGATAGGCCGGTTGTGGCGGCGGAGGACGCGGGGTCCTTCGACTGCGCCGCGACTTCGCTTCGCTTCGTCACGGCTCCGCTCAGGATGACAGAGTTTTTTTTGCTGGCGATCTTCTTCAACACATAAAAAAGGACCGGGGTGAGGACTAATAGGAAGACTATTTCGTAGAGCTGTGTGGGATGGCGCGGGATGCCGTCGCCGAAATTGATGGCCCAGGGAAGGCTTGTGGGCTTGCCATAAGTGTTATCCGAAAGGCCGGTGAGGAAACATCCGATACGGCCAATGGCGATGCCTATCGCCAGAGGGATGGCATAGAGATCTCCGGTGGAGGTTCGGAGTCCGATGCTGCGTTTTACGATTTCCACGAGCGCGAGGCCGAAGATCAACGCTCCGACGATGGTCTTGCCGCCGAGAAGATACGCGGGGTCGTGAAGATGCTGAAGGGTCTGTTGCGGGTCTTCGAGCCAGAATAGAAGCTTGGAACCGAACGCGGCTCCGGCGACCGCCGCAGCGATGGCGGACCAGCGAAGCGGCGCGATGATGGGATCTCCGAAACGGCGGCGGAGGCGGAGGTAGATGAGGAACGCGACGACATAGGAAAGAGCTTCGAAGAAGAGATGCGGGTGAATGGAATAGCGGCCGAGATGAAGGTAGATGGGGAAGGTGACGGAATGGGATGTTGGGTCGATGGGGAATTATAGCGAGGGGCCTTTGGGCTTGGTGGGAATGGCGCAAACGACAGTCAACATTCGGCGGCGGACGAATGCGTCCGTCCCTACACTTGGTTTGCTATTTTCCAGCGAGTTCAAAAGCCCCACCCTGTCGCACACTTCGCGACAAGGGTGGGGCACCCTCTTCTAATAACAATTTTTTCTGGCGGCCTGCGTCCTGGATGGAAATTCGGGAGCCGCTGGAATGAGCGTATTCGGCTTGTCAGAATCCAGCGGGACGGACGAATGCGTCCGTCGCTACACTTGGTTTGCTACTTTCCAGCGAGTTCAAAAGCCCCACCCTGTCGCACACTTCGCGACAAGGGTGGGGCACCCTCTTCTAATACCAATTTTTTCTGGCGGCCTGCGTCCTGGATGGGGAATTCGGGAGCCGACTGGAATGATCGTATTCGGCTTGTCAACATCCGCCGGCGCTTCGCTTCGCTCAGCGGGACGGACGAATGCGTCCGTCGCTACACTTGGTTTGCTACTTTCCAGCGAGTTCAAAATCCCCACCCTGTCGCACACTTCGCGACAAGGGTGGGGCACCCTCTTCTAATACCAATTTTTTCTGGCGGCCTGCGTCCTGGATGGAAATTCGGGAGCCGCTGGAATGAGCGTATTCGGCTTGTCAGCATCCAGCGGGACGGACGAATGCGTCCGTCCCTACATGTGCTCAAACGTGCTCGAACTTTGGTCATTTGATTCGGCTCATGTCAGAAACCACACTGTGAGGATGAACAAGCAACTCGTCTGTCTCACTTTCCTTACCGTTTCTTCGGTTGTACTTTGTGCGCAGGACAAGCCCCGCGTATTCGTGCAGGGCAAAGGATCGCAGGATGTAACCAGCTCAGGATCGGAAACTGGCGGGAAACATTGGGGCGCTTGGGGCTCGCGATCGACGATGGACGCGCATGACGAGGGAATGGAAGTCACAAAGGACTTGCAGAAGGACTGTTCCGCAGTCACCGTGACTCTCAACCAATCCAACGCCGACTACACGATCATGTTGAATCGTGAGTCGAAGAAAAATCGCGGACTTCTGCGCAGCAACAGCCAGGTGCAGGTCGCGAATCATGATGGCGACATTCTTGGAACCAGCGCCACCCATACGGTGGGCAACGCTGCGAAGGATGCGTGCCAGCTCATTACGGCCGATTGGCAGACGCATGGACGGACCCCTGCAGCGGCCGCAGCGCCTGCGACGAATCCGGCGGTGCTGAAGCCCGCGGGAAGCCAAGCGGTGGATGCTCCGCAGCAGCCGGCGCAGCTTGTGACGATTTCGGCTCCGACGGCACAGGAAGCAGTAGCTCCGGCGCCGAGTAAGGAAAGTCTCGGCGACGCGGCTAAGAAGGCCAAGCAGCACCAGGCTTGCCTGGACTTGGCGAAGGACAATCCTAGCGTTAGCTGCAAGTAGATTTCTGCTGACGTGATTTGATGGTTTGGGTCGGCGGGCGAAGACGCCCGCCCTTCCGGCTTCCGCCCTCCGTCCTCGGCTTCCGGCTTTAGATCTCAGCAATCGCTTTCGCGATCTCCTCTTATTCCTTTTGTACCTTATCCCGCGTCAACCGATCTGATCGTGTAGCCCCGGCATGCATTCGTCCGGGGTTGCTCGCAGGCGCAATAACACTGCTGAGCGCGAGAAACATCTGGCTGGGCCACGTTCGCTGCGACCTGCCGGCACTCGTCGCTGCGCTCCTCGGGGCGGACGAACGCGTCCGCCCCTACACGAGACTCGCCGTTTCCTTATATTCTGTTTGTACTGAAAGGAACGACATGCCCGAACTTACTGGAGTGCAGAAGCAGTACATCCTTCACTGGGGAGAGATGGGGACGCGGTGGGGGATCAACCGGACTGTGGCGCAGATCCATGCGCTGCTCTATCTCTCGCCGACGGCATTGCCCGCCGAGGAGATCGCGGAGACGCTAAGCGTGGCGCGATCGAATGTGAGCACTTCCATCCGCGAACTGGAGACTTGGGGGATTGTGCGCGCAGTGCACGTGCTGGGCGACCGTCGGGAGCACTACGAATCGATGAAGGACGTGTGGGAGATGTTCCGGCTCGTGATCGAGCAGCGGAAGCGGAGAGAGATCGATCCGACGCGGGAGATTTTGCGGCAGTGCCTGGCGGATCTCGACCCGAAAGAATCTGGGGCGGATTTCACGCGAGAGCGCCTCGAGTCGATGGCTGGATTTTTCGAGGCAGTGACCGAGTTGTACGACCAAATGAAAGCGCTGCCGACGGGGACGGTCAGAAAGCTGTTAAAGATGGGAACTAAGGTTCGGAGGAAGGGTAAGTAGTTTCTTGATCGCAACGGATGTTTTACGCAGGCAAAAACCCTTTCACCACTAAGGGCACGAAGTTCCACGAAGGACAGCTCAGCGTCGCGTGACTCGCGAAATTTCGGATCTCCGGAAGCGTTCACTTTCTTCCGGGATGGCTTGGGGAAACCTGTACACTATTGTCGCCGCGCTGAGGATGCATCAAAATTGCGCGGTATCTCGTAATCCATAGTTGTGCACACGCCAGTGGGAACGAAGCCTTCCAAGTCTTTTCCTTCGTCCGAGGATCCTTCAACTGGATTACGGAGTACGCACATCCCGGAAAATCTTGCGGGCCATTCCGACCGCGAAACCGAAATCAACGATGAACTGCGGCGGTTGAACCGCGCGTTGCGCGCGCTGAGCGCCTGCAGCCAGGTGCTGGCGCAAGCGAACAGCGAGCAGGATTTGCTGAACCAGATCTGCGACATCATCGTGCGCGTCGGGGGATATCGGATGTCGGGCATTGCGTACGCGGAACACGATGAGGAGAAGACGATCCGGCCAGTGGCGTATGCCGGACACGACAACGGGTATCTGGAGAAGCTCGATCTGCGCTGGTCCGACACACCGGCGGGACGCGGGCCTTCGGGAACGGCGATTCGCGAGAACCGGAATTGCGTGTTCGGCGACCTCGAGAACGATCCGTCGTTCGAACCATGGCGGCAGGCCGCGCTGGAGCGAGGATACAAAGGCGTGCTGTGCATGCCGCTCCGGGTTTCGGGAACTCCTTTCGGCGTGCTTGCGATTTATGCCGACCACGTAGGCGCGTTTGAGGCGTCGGAGGTTGCGCTACTCAACGAAGTCGCGAACAATCTCGCGCTTGGGATTACGGCGATCCGGTCGCAGGAAGAAGGCAGGCGCGCTACGGCGGCGCTGCGCGATGCCGAGGCAAAATACCGGCAACTCGTAGAGCAGGTACCCGCGATTTCGTATGTTGCAGAGGCGGGCGCGCAGGGCCGGTTCCTGTATCTCAGCCCGCAGGTGTCGACGATTCTCGGATTTCGTCCCGAAGAATGCATGGCCGATCCGTGGTTCTGGTGGAATCATCTGAATCCCGAGGATCATGCGGTCGCGCAACAGGAAGACACGTGGGAGGAAGGAACTCCGTTTCGCGTCGAGTACCGGATGCGTCGGCAGGACGGCCATGAAGTCTGGTTGCGCGACGAGGCAGTGGTGGTGCGTGATCTGCAAACGGGAAAGCGCCTGACGCGCGGCATGCTGATCGACATCACCGAACGCAAGCAGGTGGACCGGGCGCTGCGCGAAAGCGAGTTGCGCTACCGCACGTTCGTCGAGCAAAGCTCGGAAGGAATTTTCCGCATGGAGTATGTGCCCCCGGTGCCGTGCACGCTGTCGATCGACGAGCAACTGCGCTGGGGGCACGAGCACGGGTACATGGCGGAATGCAACGACGCGATGGCGAAGATGTATGGACGCCCGTCGGCGAAAGAATTGATCGGCAAGCCGCTCGCGGAATTTCTTGTGCTCAAAGATCCTGTGTCGCGCCGATTCATGGAGGAATTCATCAACGCGGGATATCGGATCACGGACCAGGAATCACGTGAGGTGGACGCTCAAGGACAGAAAAAAATTTTTCGCAACACCATGATCGGCATGGTGATCAATGGACACTGGGTACGGACGTGGGGCATCACCCGCGACGTCACCGAGCAGATGCACCTTGAAGAGCAACTGAGAAATGCGCAGCAGATGGAGGCCATCGGCAGGCTGGCCGGCGGCGTCGCGCATGACTTCAACAATATTTTGAGCATCATCATGGGACACGGGGAACTGCTGCTCGCCTCGGGTGTGGATGATCGCGCGAAAAGCGGACTGGAACAGATTCGCCGCGCGGCGTTGCGGGCCGCATCGCTCACGCAGCAACTTCTCGCTTTCAGCCGCAAGCAAGTGCTGCAGCCCAAGGTTCTCGATTTGAATGGGGCCGTCGCGGATGTTCAGAAAATGCTGTCCCGCGTCATCGGCGAAGACATTGAATTGGTCGCGGTGCTGCACCCGTCGTTAATGCCAGTCAAAGCCGA
This sequence comes from uncultured Acidobacteriota bacterium, assembly GCA_963801895.1. Lineage (GTDB taxonomy): Bacteria > Acidobacteriota > Terriglobia > Terriglobales > Acidobacteriaceae > Sulfotelmatobacter. Next base: position 2,276,506 of record CAWDGM010000001.1, read on the forward strand.
TCCCGGACAGATTGAGCAGGTTCTGATGAACCTGGCAATCAACTCCAGAGACGCAATGCCGCAAGGCGGCAAGCTCACCATGGAGACGTCGAACGTGATTGTCACTCCGGATCAGGCGCGCGATCTGGATCTGGAAGCCGGCCGGTACGTGATGTTAAAGGTCACCGACACCGGCACGGGAATGGATTCGGCAACGCTGCCACACATCTTCGAGCCATTCTTCAGCACGAAACCTATGGGCAAGGGTACGGGACTGGGATTGGCGATGGTCTACGGCATCGTGAAGCAAAGCGGCGGAAGTATCTACGCGGAAAGTGAATCAAGGCACGGAGCAAGCTTCCGCATTTATTTGCCTGCTGCCGAAGAGGCCGCGAAGATTCCCGCGATGGACCGAGTCGGCCAGAAAGGAACTGCGGGCGGCAAGGAAACGATTCTCGTTGCCGAGGACGAACCCGATCTGCGTGAACTGACTCGAATTTTCCTGGAAGGCTACGGATACAAAGTGCTGGAGGCGTCGAACGCAGAACAGGCGATCCGGATCGCCGAAACGTTCACTGACACGATCCATCTGCTGTTGACCGACGTGATCATGCCCGGCATGAGTGGACGGCTGCTGGCGGAGAAGATTTTGAGCAAGCGCCCTCAGACGCGAGTGGTTTACATGACCGGCTACACCGATGACATGGTGGTGCAGCATCGCGTGCTTGAGCCCGGCGTGAAATTGCTGCAAAAGCCCTTTGATAAGGTCGAACTGGGAGCAAAGGTGCGGTCTACTCTGGACGGTGTGTAGCCCTGCGAGCGTTCTGCACTCGCGATGCTTTGGAGGGCTACGCTGCAGGCAGATGTTTCATTCCCATCTACTTCATCACAGCCTGACACCTACGTAGGGTCCCTCGTGCCGGCTTCGCCGCCGCTCAGGATGACAGGTTTGTGGTGGCCGCTCTGGCGCTTGCAGGCGAGGGATCTTCGCAAAGTATGTCATCCTGAGAAGGGCGCAGGCCTTCGAAGGACCTTTCGACTTCCTGCACTCGCCGCTGTCGACAACGTCGCCACACTGCATGAAACACGGGCAATCCCGTCCACTTCACACCGCTCGACACCTTCGTAGGGTCCCTCGTGCCGGCTTTGCCGGCATTCAGGATGACAGCTTTGTGGCGGGCCGCGCGAGCTGTTGCTGGGGCGGGAACATCTTCTCAACTTCGGCCTTTGTCCATTCAGCGGCTAGTGCTTGTAGAATTCCATCAGACAAATTCTTCACGAACAGAGCGGGAGGATGGCGGGACCGTGGGAACAGAAAATAAGATTTGGGTGACGCTGAGTGGGCTGCCGCTCACGATAAAGCTGGCGTGGCCGTTTCACCAGTCGACGTCTGGTGCGGATTTCTGGGTGGTGCATGGCGACATCCGACTGGAAGGATCGGAGGGACTGCATGCGCCGGTCGCGGTGAATTTGTCGCAGACGGTGAAGGAAGTCATGCCATCGCTCGAGCCGAAGGATGCCGAGGCTCCGGTGATCAATGCGTTGCGGAAGGAAGTCGACCGGCGGCAGATTGAATTTCTGAAGTCGGGAAAGCTGTTGCCCGTGCCGTTTTCGAGCCGGCACTATGACTTCAAGCGCGAGCAGTGGGTATTCGGCAAGGCCACCGACGACGTGATGGCAGAGTTCATCGAGAGAAAAGTTTATTGGGAGACGAAACTGAACCAGTCGGGGTCGAGCGGCGTGCGAGTCTGGATTGGCGATCCCGCGGAAGCTCAGTATGTGCAGACGACTCCAGCGCATCTTGTGGAAGTGGCGTGCCGGTTGGTGGGCGGACAGGGATTGCTGCGCATCGATGGCGAGTGGGCCGAGGCGACGGCCGGTTTGATGAATCAGGGCGAGCGATTTGAGAACGCGCGGCGCGCCGGTCTGGAGGAGTTGGAGAAGAAGCACGCGTTCGAGCGCGGGTAAGTCGGGGTCTGGTGTCGTCTCGCTTACTGCGGCATGGGTTTTCTTTTCTACTGCATCGATGACGCATGGCGTCGTACGGTCCTTCGAATGGCTTCGCCCTTCTTCAGGATGACATCCGGGACGGGTCACCGGCGTTCTTTTTCTCCTGCATCGATGGTGCACGGAGTCGTACGGTCCTTCGAATGGCTTCGCCCTTCTCAGGATGACATCCGGGACGGGTCGCCGGCGTTCTTTTTCTACTGCATCGATAGTGCACGGAGTCGTACGGTCCTTCGAACGGCTTCGCCCCTTCTCAGGATGACATCATTTAGTTTGACGAATGCTTCACACTTGTCCAGCAACACGGGTGTGTCGAGATTGCATCGAAAAGGGGTCAATCGCGTTGTCGCGACACGTTCAAAACTCCATGTGAAAGCTGCCGGGGCTGCGGCAGGGTGAAAGTCTTGGGAAGAATGCTCTCCGCATACATCGGGTTGCGTCGAATTGTGTTTTGTCTCGTGCTGTGTACTATCGGCTGCGTAGTGATGACGGCCCAGGAAACGTCGGCGCCCGCCAGTCCAGACAACAAACACTTCGCGCAAGATTCGTCGAAACCGCAAAAAGACGACGATAAGAAGGATGCACCCGGTGGTCAGGAGCAAGGGAACGAGGGCATCGCGCAACAAGCGCTGAACAAGGCGCGCGATTGGGAAAGCGGATGGTTCACCGGCGACTATATCGAGAAAGGGCACAAACGCTCGCCCCTGACATCGAAAGAGCGGCGGCAGATTTATCTGCAGCAGACGCTGACGCGGCCCAGCGATTACTTCAAACGCATGTTCGCGGCAGGCATCGATCAGGCGCGCGGAGTTCCCCAGTGGCAAGGGGGTTGGGGCGGTTACGGCGAACGCTTCGCGTCGCGCGAGGGACAATTTATCTCGGCCAACACGCTGGCTTATCTAGGCAATGCGGCACTGAATTACGAGCCACGGTATGACCGCTGCAATTGTGCCACCTTCTGGCCGCGCACACGCCACGCGATCATGCGGAATTTTTTGACCTATAACAGCTCGGGGAAATTGCGGCCGCAGTGGGCGCTTTACGGAGGTTCGTTTGGCGGCGGGCTCATCTCGAGCACGTGGAAGCCGGACCATCCTGGCCCGTGGACCAATGCGACCTACGCTGTGTTGGGCCAGGCGGGCTACGGAGCGCTACTGAATTTCTTCGTGGAATTCGCCGCGGATATCAATAAGAAGATCGGCGCCAAGCACAAGAATTCTCAGAAATAGTGTGCGGTATAGCTCCCCCTTGATATTTTTTTTCACAGACACCTTCGATGTGCGCCTGGTTGCTGAGCTCGGATAGGGCTGCGGTTGAGGTGACCTTTTCTGCTGCATCGACGGGACTTGCGGTCGTAGGTCCTTCGTCGGGCTTGCGCCCTCCTCAGGATGACATCGTGCAGAGGAATTGTGAGTTGCTGCGCCCGGAGAGGGCTGCGGTTGGGTGACCTTTTCTGCTGTATCCGCGGGGCTGGCGGTCGTAGGGTCCTTCGTCGGGCTCGCGCCCTCCTCAGGATGACATTGTGCAGAGGAATTGTGAGTTGCTGCGCCCGGAGAGGGCTGCGGTCGGGGTGACCTTTTCTGCTGTATCCGCGGGGCTGGCGGTCGTAGGGTCCTTCGTCGGGCTTGCGCCCTCCTCAGGATGACATCGTGTAGAGAGACGATGACATTCTGTGTACAGAAATTGCGCTGGCATACGACAGGCTTTTACCGCTCACATCAACCCTTTAACCACTAAGGGCACTAAGGTTCACTAAGGAAAATCAATTCCGCCTCTTCAGGGTGCTGTCTTTTTTCGGCCCCCGCCGGCGAAGACTGCTCCTACCGTGAGGATCGACATTGTGGAGACTATTCCCAGCGAAATCACGCAGTAGATGCACCATACGCCGAGAATGTGGGCTTCGATGTTTGCGAGGTAGAGCGAGAAGATCAGTCCTGCAAGCGCCGGCACGAGTAGCAACCGATACGCACCGATGAAAGCCAGCACTGCCATCAGGATGTAGCCTGCGATTCCCACCGTCGCCACCGGGATCGGGCCGAGCATGGCGTAGCGGCTGTGATTGACCACGCCGCAGTCCCAATGCTCGTTGATGCTGCACGGCGAGTCGCCGTATTCGCGATAGTGCTCGCGAAGTGCGAGGGATGAAACGACGATGCCGAGGACGGCCAGGATGAGCAGGACATATTTCATGACGAACGTTCCTTTAATTTCGCAGCGCTACGACTTTTGCGGATTCGCGCTTGCGACATCTTTGATTAGATCAGAAACCTGCCAGTCGCTGCCGTGGTACCAGGCCACAATTTTGCGGTCCGGACCGATTACGGCGGTGCTGAGGTTGTGCGTGATGAGACCACCCTCCGGCTTGACGGTAAGCGCGAAATAATCCGCGATCTTCGGAAGGTCGCCAGCGCGCGGAACGACGAACTCCCACTTCCGAAACAAAGCAGCGTCGTGCGTGTGCGCGACCGAGAACGCGTATTCACGTAACACCTTCGGCGTGTCATGTTCAGGATCGAAGCTGATGCTCACAAGGTGAGCGTTCGCCAGCGATGGATTTGTTCCGAGCTGCTTGTACACCTCGTCGAAGTTGCTGCTCATGCGCGGACAGAAATCCGGAAACGGGCACCGCGTGTAGATGAATGTCACCAGCAGAGTTTTGCCGCGGAAGTGCTCAAGCGTGGTCGGCTTGCCATCCTGGTTGGTGAAAGCAAAATCCGGAACGTCGTCGCCGGGCGCGGGCATGTGCAGCGCGCCCGATCCCTTAGCTGGCGGGGCCTTGGCATGCCCTGTGACTTTCAAATTCTCGAGCCAGTACTCCGAAGGCTCATTTTCATTCTTCGGGACTTTCTCAACCACGACTACATCGGCGGTGATGGAATCTCCGGGCGCGATCTCGTGCAAGGCATACGCAGGCTTGATTTTGTAGGACATACCCATGGCGTCCATAAAGCCGGGGACGTCGTCACCGTTGATGAAAGCCGATTCGGACTGGGCGTCTATCGAGACGATCCGGCCAGTGAAGTGGTAACGCTTGACGTTCGAACCCTTGGAGCGGTTGCAGGATGAGCCTAGAAGAATAGTGAAACAGACGAGGATGATCGCTGTCGTTTTGCTGGTTGGCTTTTTCACGTTATCAACAATGTAAACCGGCTTTGGAGGGCATTGCTAGCCGGGGATGTCGCCGTTAAGTAAAAAATCCCTTTCGACTCTGGTGAGGGTACGGCTCCTTCGACTTCTCTCAGGGCGTGCCCTTCGACTGCGCTTAGTTCCTTCACTTCAAAATCCCCACCCTGTCGCATACACCGCGACAAGGGTGGGGCACCCTGGCGTAGGCCTCGCTTCGCATCGGGGACGGACGAATGCGTCCGTCCTTACACTGGGCTGGGAGTGTTGCGGGTTGGTTAACTTTTCTGGCTGGGTCTGGATTCTGGCTGCTTCTTGTGCCATCCTACGCGGTCTGGATTTCACCGGGAGACGCTATTCATGGCATGCAATCCTGAAGTTCTGAAGCACGTTCCACTTTTCGCATTGCTCGACGAAGAAGAGAGCGCGGTCCTGGCCGAGCAGGTAGAGGTAAGGTCATTTAAGCCGCGGCAGCGCATTTACAAGATCGGTGACAACAACGGGCGCGCCTACGTCGTGGTGTCGGGCAGGGTGCGGGTGTCGACCGTCGATAACGAGCATCAGGAAGTCGTAGTCGACGAACCAACGCACGGAGAATTTTTCGGCTTCGCTTCGATGCTGGAACAGACAGCGCATCAGACGGAGGCTGCAGCGGTGGACGAAGCTGTCTGCATCGAAGTCGACCGTCATGACATCGCGGTGTTGCTCCAACGCAAGCCGCTCGCGGGAATGGATATGCTTCAGGTCCTGGGCAGGCAATTTCACGCTTCGCAGCAGTTGGTGCGCTTGCGGGCGCTTCGACATCCGAACGAAGTGATCGAGGGGGATGCCACGTTCGGAGAACGAATTGCCGACTCTGTCGCAGGATTCGGCGGGTCGTGGAGATTCATCATCAGCTTTTTGCTTTTCCTCGTTGCGTACGTCACGACCACTTCGTTGTTGGGCAATCGTGGATGGGATCCGTATCCGTTCATTTTGCTGAACCTGTTCCTCTCGATGCTGGCCGCGCTACAGGCGCCCGTCATCATGATGAGCCAGAACCGGCAAGACACGAAAGACCGGTTGCGCGGTGAGCTCGATTTCGATGTGAACCGGCGCTCCGAGCTGGAAATTCAGGGTCTGGCACGCAAGCTGAACTTGATGGGCGAGAAGCTGGGTGACGTGGAGGAGCTGCTGCGCGAGACTCTTGGGCAGAAATAACTACTGCATCAAAATATTTCAACACAGGGGCCACAGGGGATCACTGAACTTCTCTAGAAATGGAATCGGTATTTCAGTTCCACGAACATTTCACGCGGATTGTTCCAGTGAAAGCCGCCGAAGGTTTCGCTGTTGTCTAGCTCAACGCGGCGGTTGGCTACGTTCAACGCACTCACCGAGGCCGAGAAGTTCTCTCCGAATTCTTTCCCCAGCGTCAGGTCGAACGATGTGTGCTGCGGTAGATAGTCGCCGGGATAGGGCTGTCCCGGGAATCCATTTACGAAGCCTGATCCGTAGCAAATATTCGTCGACGCATACGAACGCCAAGGCAACGTGATGTCGCCGCCGAAGTTCAACGTGTGGCGCTGGTCGTGGTCGAGGACGCCGAATTCGAGCGTGTCGAAATCGGTGAGTCCCCCGGTGATGGCGCCGCCTCCTTGAATGATCTGGTTCGAATACGCGAGATGAAGTTGCGCGCGGTGAGCGAGGCGGGGCGAACGAAGGGTGAGCTCCCATCCGCGAATCAAGGCCTTCTCGATGGTCAACGGGAAGAACAGATTGGATTCTCCAATCACTTCGTGGTCGAAGAAGTTGTCGACGCGCGTGCGGAAGGAGTCGGCGTCAAGCGTCCATCCGTGGTACGGAACTGCGACGCCGAACTGGAATTCCTCGTCGCGCTCTCCGCGAAGCGTGGTGAATCCGCAATCGTTCTGGTTGCACAGGTCGATCAAAGATCCGGATGCGGTGACTAGCGGCGGAGCCTGATAGTAGTGACCGTAGAATCCGCGGAAGGTCCAGTTCAGGCGCGGGATGGTGAGGGCTGCGCCGAAGCGCGGGCTGATCGCGTTTTCAGTGAATCCGTTGTTGCCCGCAAAGTGCGTCGGGCGCATGCCTGCCGTGAGGGTCAGCCAGGAAAACGGCTTGAACTTGTCGTCGAAGAAGAAGGCCGTGAGACTGCCGGTTGGTCGTTCGAGATCAGTGAACGGTGGATTTCCGCTGCCATCATTGAACACAGCGCCGAAACTCTCGCGGTTGGTCTGATAGAAGCTGTAGACGCCCGCCTGAAAATTATTCCTGCCCACGTTCGCGTTGAAGCTGGCTTGTCCACCGGCGTAGTTCGAGCTGCGTTCCTGCGTTGCCGCCACTGGAAAATCGGTTAGGGGGCTGGTGTAGTTGGCAGCGTTGTGGTGGTAGAAGGGCGATATGGTCATCAACGCTTTCGAGTTGAACGTGTGCACCCAGGAAACATTCACGAGCGCGTCGGATTCATGATCGCTGTCGCGAAGTCCGATGCTGGGGAATTGCGCGGAGAAATCATTCTCGGGAATGTCGGCGTTCTCGATGTCGTTGGGAAACGGGTCGTAGGGAATCTGATAGTAGTCGCGGCGAAGAGATGTCGTGAGGCGAAGCTGGTTGGAAGGATCGGCGTTGAAAATGAACGAGCCGAAGCCGCCATAGCCGTTGGCGGCGTCGTGCACCACCTGCGGGACGGGCGTGCCGATACCCAGATTGCTGCGGTTTCCATTCACGCTGGCGTAGTAGGCGAAGCGCTCGGTGTGGCTGCCGAAGCTGAAGGCATCGTTGGTCTGGTAGAAATTGCCGGCGCTGAGGACGAGTTCCGCCTGGCGGTTGCGCTCGAATCCGGTACGCGGAATGACGTTGAAGACGCCGTACGTGCGATCGCCGAATTCCGCTCCGTAGCTACCGCGGCTTACTTCGAGATAGTCGATGTCCTTGGGATCGAATTGCGGTCCGAGATTGGAGGCGATGTTGGTGTTGGGAACGGGAACTCCGTCGACCAGCCAACTCGTCTGATGTCCTCCGCGAATGTGGAGCTGATCGTGGGTGATGTAGGACCCCGGCACAAAGTCGGTGATCATCGCGAGGCTGTTAGTGCGGGCCGCTCCCGGCGTGCGCGCGAGTTCCTGGCGGTCAACAACCGTGGTCGGCGTAGCCGTGTCGGTCGGCGCAGCTTCGACCGTGCTGGTAACGTCCACGGTCTCTTTCGTTCCGGCCACGCTGAGAGCAAAGTGCAGCACCGGTTGCGAACCGGAGATCACCATCACGTCCTGCCGACTCTGCTCGAATCCGACGCCCGCGACGGTGACGACATATTCGCCGAGAGGAACGGCGTTGAAGACGAAGTTTCCACCGGGATCGGAGTTGACGGTGGACGACCAGTCCGAGGCCTTGGCATGGATCATCACCATCGCATTCTGTACGGGACGATGCTGCGGATCATGAATGATGCCGCGCACGGACCCGACGACAGATGCGATGGCCGAGAGCGGCAAGATCAAAAGCACAAGAAGAAGCTGAAAGCGCGACGAACGCATGAAATCTCCAAATGACATCAATCGCTGACTGCAGCGCGAGGCTGAGCCGCCTGTGGCCAGATAAAAGACATGGCCTCCGCACGAGTGTCGAGGCGTGCGGGTAGTTGAATTGAAATGTCAGGCGATGGAGAGTTGCGGAGGAGCGCGCGCCGAGCGGGATGCTGGAAAGTCGGCAAGAGTCGCGACATGATCCTGATCTGCGAACGAGGCAGAGACCGTCAGTTGCGCGAGAGCTGCGATCGGCGAGCGGGGCTGAGCCGACTGCGAGGTCGTAACCGCACGGGAGCAATCCTGGCTGCAGCACGAGCGGCTGCTGATCGAGAGTCCCTGAGTTTCAGCGGAGCTGTGGCATGGATGCGCGGACTTTCTGATACAGCAGGCATGAGGAGAGGCAGACGTCGTCGCCAGCGCGAACGGAAGAAAATTTCCGGCAAGCGCGAACAGCAGCAGAAGTCGAGCGGTCAAACGCTGCATGTTTCTTGGGTAAGACAGAAACCCCAGGGTGGTTTGAGCATAGAACAGAAGTTGTGGAGCGTGCAACCGGCGTGGGGCTCGCCGATGTCAGGGAGATGTAAAAACATTTGGGAGCGGGTCTCGATATTTTGGCCGCGGCGAAGGGATGCTAGTTGGTACGTGGCCGCGAGGGAAATCCTGCATGCGGTGTGGCGGTCTTTTCGACTGCATCGATGGTGCTCGGCTGTCGTACGGTCCCTCGAACGGCTTCGCCCTTTCTCAGGATGACATCTTTTTTGGGGTTATTGCTTTTGCGTCATCGTTTTGCGGTCCTTTGTTTTTGCCGCCATTCTCTTTCTTACCACCCTCTTTCTTGCTACCCCCTTCCGATTGCCATTGACATGTCATCCTGAGCGGCGGCGAAGCCGGCGTGAGGGACCTTACTTGAGCGTCTGGTTGTGATTGACGTGGTTGGGAAATGGAAGTGCTGCATGTGGTGTGGCGATCTTTTCGACGGCATCGACGGTGCTCAGCTGTCGTACGGTCCCTCGAACGGCTTCGCCCTTCTCAGGATGACATCGTTTTTTGTGGGCATTGTTTTGACGGTCATCTCTTCGTGGCCATCTTTTCATGGCGATCTTTTCGACGGCGTCGCTGGTTATGCGTCGCTAACGCTCCGCAGGCGGACGAATGCGTCCGCCCCCTACACTTCACAATTTCTAGCTTAGACCTTCGCCGGTGTTCATCCAGCGGGCGCACTCTGGGCCTAATTCGCGGATTGTGCGGGCTTCGTACTCAGCGCATTCTTCCGCGGTGAGGACATCTTTCCAGCGGCCGTTCACACCTTTGTTGATGAACGTTCCGCCGCCGCCTTCCCAGATGGTTCCGCCGAGAGGAGCGTACTTCTCGGCGTTGCGCTTCATCCAGTCGAAGGAGCAGTACTCAAGAATCGCGGGCCAACGGGACTCATCGACCTTGATGTTCAGAAACGCTGCGATGCGCCGGATCTGTCCCGGCATATCCTGCTTGAGATTGTTGAAATGCAGGAACAGTACATTGGGTAATTCGCGAATCGCCCACCACGATCTCATGTTGTCCCAGAGCGACCAGAACGGATAGCCGTCCTTCTCCATCCAATCGCGCCAGTACTGACGGATGTCTGCCGGCGGAGGTTCAATCGGAGGACCTACGCGGCCGGGCGTGTCGTTTAGAAGCTCATACCACTTTTCGTTCGCGTTGGCGTGATGGTTGTACATGCTCCACATCACGTCGCGGGCATCGCGGGCCACGTAAATGTATTTGGCCTTCTCTGAAAACACGAGCGCATCTACGGGAAGGTGTGTCTTCAGGAAGCGCCGGTGAGTTTGCGCCTCGAGTGCGGGCAGCTTAATGTGCTTGGGCGGGACTCGCAAATCGATCCAGGGCGACAGCTCTGCCACTGGGATGTTCGGATCTCCGCCGAAGATTAATTGGCCGACGATCTGCTGCGTCCAGGTGGTACCCGCCTTGGCGTAGGAGGCGACGACGATGTCGTCGTCGCGAAACTGAAAGTCATTCCAAACGGTCGAATCGAAGTGATGATTGTGTAATTCCCGAGTTTTTCGGACAGACGGCATGCCGGGCCTCCCCAATAGGCCGGAGGTATTTCTAACACGAAAAAGGCGGAGCGGAAAAGACTCATATGGCCAAATGCCGCGTCGATCGTGGTTTGCAAACCCTCGCGGATTGAGCGCTGCTTCAGGCGCGGCCGTTGATCTTGGCCCACCACCAGCGCACGCCGACGAAGAGGAATCGCCAGTCGTGAAAAAATTCCGGAGGCTTGCCTTCGAAGGCATGGCCCACGAACTGAAGGATCCATCCAATTGCAAACAGCGAAAGAGCGGCGATCCAAAGGCGATGGTAGAAGATGCTGGCGACGAACATGCCGAGCGAAAGAACAATGGTGGGGATGCCGAGCGTGTGGCAGAGACGGTTTACGGGGTGCTGGTGGCTGCTCGAATATTGGGCGATCCACTGCTCGTTGGTGCGGTGGCCTAGCATGCGGTGAGGATCATACACCTGCATGGCTGGGTTCGGTTTCAGATTCAGCACTTCTCTACCAATATGAAAAAGCTCCGCTCGGCTTCGCCTTTGCGGGACGGACGAATGCGTCCGTCGCTACACGAACCTTTGCGGGACGGACGAATGCGTCCGTCGCTACACAAGATTTGCTACGACGGCTCCCATTGGTAGTGATCGAAATCCTGGCGGAGCTTGCTTTTGAGGAGCTTGCCTGTGGCGGTGTGCGGTAGTTCCTCTACGAAGACGAAGGCGTCGGGCAATTGCCAGCGGGCAAAACGCTTCGAGAGGAAATTGCGTAATTCGGAATCGTCAAGCTGGCACCCGTCTTTCAGAACGATTACCGCAAGCGGTCGCTCCTGCCACTTGGGATGCGCCACAGCAATGACCGCGGCCTCTTTCACCGACTCGTGCGCGACCAAGGCATTTTCGAGATCGACCGAGCTGATCCACTCGCCACCCGATTTGATCAAGTCTTTTACGCGGTCGGTGATTTTTACGTAACCTTCGGGATCGATGCTGACGACGTCCCCGGTTCGAAACCAGCCGTCGGCAGTCCAGCGATCTCCCGGGTCGAGCTTGAAGTAACTGCTCGCAACCCAGGGACCGCGCACATGCAGCTCGCCGACAGTTGTGCCGTCCCACGGAATCTCGCCGGAATCGCCGACCGCCCTCACGTCGATGAAAGGCGAAGGCACTCCCTGCTTGGCGCGAAGAGAATAACGCTCATCGTCGGACCAACGCTCCATGTGGGGCTTAAGGCCGCAGACGGTGGCGAGCGGTGCGGTTTCGGTCATGCCCCAGGGTTGAATGACGCGCACGCCCAGCTTGTCGAAGCGGCGGAACATGGACTCGGGTGCGGCGGATCCTGCAACCACCACACGCAGGCCTTCAGCCAGCTTCCAGCGGCCGGGATGACAATCCAGGGCATTCAGCACAGCGAGCCAGACGGTGGGAACTCCGCCAGTGAGCGTCACGCGCTCGCTCTCGAGCAAATCGAGAAGCGCATCAGGTTGCAGATTGCGTCCCGGAAACACTTGGCGCGCGCCGGTCATGGTGGCAGCGTAGGGAAATCCCCACGCATTCGCGTGAAACATCGACATCGCTGGAAGAACTGTGTCGTAGCAACTGAAATGAAGTTGATCGGGCAACGCAATCGTGAGGGAATGCAGCGCGAGCGCTCGATGTGAATAGACGACACCCTTTGGCTTTCCGGTAGTGCCCGAGGTGTAGCACATGGCGGCCGGATCTTCTTCCGAAAGGTCCGGATAGTTGGGCTCGCCATTCGACTCCGCGAGAAACGCCTCATAGGACGAGCATTCTTTGGGAATCTCGACTGCGCCGTGGCTCACAACAAACACACGCTCGAGCTGAACATGCGGCCGGAATTTCTCGAACACATCGAGCAATACGTCGTCGACGATCAGAAAACGATCCTGCGCATGGTTGACGATGTAAGCGATCTCTTCTGGATGCAGCCGGAGGTTCAACGTATGCAGGACGCCGCCCATGGAAGGCACGCCGAAGTAGGTTTCTAGATGCTCATGCTCGTTCCACATTAAGGTGGCGACGCGATCTCCCTTGGCAAGGCCCGCACGTTTGAGGGCCGCAGCCAATTGGCGGGAGCGGCGATGCAGATCGTGGTACGTGTAGCGATGACGCGTACCGTCACAGCGTGAGGAAACGATCTCGACATTGGGAAACAGCTTTGCGGCTCGCTCGAGCATGCAAGTGAGCAACAGCGGAGACGACATCATGGTCGACTTCACGCCAAACCTCCGACACTGATCGAAAGAACCGCTACTGGCTTGCCCGCGGTGACAGCCCCAAGACTTCGAATGGCGTGGATTATAGCCCTCTGGCGCTGAAAGCGGCCACAATGTTGCTGGTGCGGTTGAGGCGTTCGCTGGCCGCGTGATAGCATCCTTTGTTTTGGCAGGTACGTCGGTCTGGCCTGATACGCCCTCATCCTCTTCATAGGCCATCTCTTGCCACTCCTGCCTGAAGGAGCTCAATTTGAAAGTCTATTCCGGAGCAAACATCAGGAATGTCGCGATGGTCGGCCATGGGCATGCGGGCAAGACCTCACTGGTTTCGGCCATGCTGTACACCTCGGGCGCCACGCAGCGCCTCGGCCGTGTCGATGACGGCTCAGCCACCACCGACTACGACGAAGAAGAAATCGCCCGCAAGATGTCAATTGCGACCGGCGCAGCCGTGGTCGAATGGGGAACGACCAAGATCAACATTCTCGATACTCCGGGCTTCAGCATGTTCGTGCATGAAGCCAAGATGGACCTGCCCGTTGTCGACGCCGCCATCGTAGTGGTGGACGGGGTCGCCGGCGTGGAAGTCGTAACCCAGCGGGTGTGGAACTATTGCGAGGAATATAAGACTCCCCGTCTGATCGTGGTGAATCGCATGGACCGCGACCGCGCCGATGCCGAGCGCGTGCTGGAATCGCTGAGGAACGCCTTCGGACGCGACGTGATTCCGATCGAATTGCCGATCGGGGCGGAGAAAAATCTGACTGGCGTCATCGACCTGGTCCGCATGAAGGCGTACACCTACGAGCTTGGAGGAAACGGCAAAGGAAAAGAGACGGACATTCCGGCCAACCTGAAGGATCAGGCCCAGGAAGCGCACGAGCGCCTGGTCGAGCTGGTCGCCGAAGGCGATGACAAGTTGATGGAGAAGTTCTTCGAAGCGGGCACTCTCGGGGAAGAAGATCTCGTCCCATCGCTGCACAACGCGATTCGCGAGGACAAGATTTTCCCGGTGATCTTTAGCTCGGGTCTTGGAAACATCGGCGCTGACCGTATCATGGACTTCATCGTCGACTACACTCCGGCGCCTTCGGAGCATGAGTGGGTGCAGGGAGAGCCAGCTGGCGGGAATGGCGACGTTCCGAAGCGCCACGAGACGGACGAGGAGCCGGTCTCGCTTTACGTATTCAAAACGGTGTCGGATGCATTTGCGGGACGTATCTCGTATTTCAAAGTGTTCTCGGGCGTGTTGAAGAATGATGCGACACTGCTGAACTACAGCAAGGGTTCGCAGGAAAAATTCGCGCACATTTCAAGCATGCAGGGAAAGACGGCGATCCCGGTCAACGAGCTGCATGCCGGAGACATTGGAGCCGTCGCCAAATTGAAAGATGCGTTGACCGGAGACACTCTTGGAGATAAATCTGCGCCCATTCAATATCCGCGAGTGAAGCTGCCCGAGCCGGCCATCACTTTTGCGATCGAACCCAAGAGCCGCGCCGATGAAGACAAACTCGGTCCGGGCCTGCACAAGCTCATGGAAGAAGACGCGATGCTGCGATTCTTCCGCGATCCGCAGACGCAGGAATTTTTGATCGCGGGCACAGGGCAACAGCACATCGAAGTCGTGGTCGCGAAACTCAAGAAGCGATATCACACTGAAGTTGTGCTGAAAGCTCCCAAGGTGCCGTATCGCGAAACGATTCGTGGCAAGGCCGACGTGCAAGGGCGCCACAAGAAGCAGACCGGGGGACACGGGCAGTACGGCGATTGCAAGATCAAGATGGAGCCGCTGCCGCGCGGCGGACAGTTCGAATTCGTCAACGACATTTTCGGCGGTGCGATTCCGAAGAACTACATTCCCGCCATCGAAAAGGGAATCAAGGACGCTGCGGCGCGCGGATATCTCGCCGGATTTCCTGTTGTCGACTTCCGCGTCGTTCTCTACGACGGTTCGTACCACGACGTAGATTCCAATGACATGTCATTCCAGATGGCCGGCCGCATCGCGTTCCGCAAGGCGATGGAGGTCGCGAAGCCCACGCTGCTCGAACCCGTGATGAACGTAGAAATCACGGTTCCTGACGACTTTGCCGGATCGATCATGGGTGACCTGAACAGCCGACGCGGCCGTATCCAGGGCATGGACAACAAGGGCGGCAATACCGTCGTGAAAGCCGAGGTCCCCATGGCAGAGATGCTGACGTACGGCGTCGAGCTGACATCGATGACGCAGGGCCGTGGCAGCTTCAATATGGAAATGCACCACTACGATGTGGTGCCGGGGCAACTGCAGGAAAAGATTGTCGAGAAGGCCAAGGCGGCGCGCGGCGAGGTGAAGGAAGAAGAGGAATAATCTCGCTCTCTTTATGTGAAGGAAGTAGGGGACTTATGCGAGGTCCGGATTTCCCATCCGGGCATCGAGTGCGCAGCTCGATTCTGACCTCAATCCCTTGAGATAGTGCAGAATCTTTCGTCTTTCCGGCTCTAAAGCGCCGGTGTATGATCCACCTCCGTTACCCGACGCGCCGTCCCAACTCCTCCCTCAAAGGCGCGACAAACATTCCATTCACAGGTAGAGCCGAGGTGACTGATGTCTGCACCTGCGTCAAATTTAACGAATAGCTTTTCTCCAACTCCGCTTCCTACTTTTGGCGGCTATATCGCGGCACCAGGAGTGCTCTCTGGTGTGAGTTTTTGGCCGCGGGCAATTGCGCGCATTATCGACATGGCGTTGCATTTTGCGGTGAGTTATAGTGCCGGTTATCTTTTCGGCCGTATGGTTGTTCTCGCCTCCGGAGGCCACGTTTCTCGCCTCATCGTCCTCAAGTTGCGACACCCGGGATTTATCGGATTCGCCTGCGGGATTTTAGGCGTGATCGCCTATCACGTGATCTTTACGACTGTACATGGAAGCAGCGTGGGAAAGCGTCTGCTGTCAATCGTTGTTATGGACGAGGAAGGCGAACCGTGCCGGCTCAAAGGCGCCATCGTGCGTGAGTTGGGGTATTTCGTGGACGCTCTCTTCTTCGGACTCATCGGTTACATGGCAATGCACGGAAGCACGCAAGAGCAGCGATACGGCGACGAGTGGGGCCATACAGTTGTCTGCGAACGATCCGCGATTTCACCTGACAAGCTGCAGGATGCCGGCCGCTTCGTGGTTGCGCTGATGTTCGCAACAATGGCCGATGCCGCCATCATCATGATCGGACTATTGATTATCATCGCGGGATGACTTGGCAGTCGGCATTGAAGTGGGGAGTGTTCACAGTCCTTGTCGTAATTGCTGCGACACTGTTCTGGTGGCCGTCGCGCCCTGCAAAAATAGAGTTGCTTCCCTTCACTGACTCGCCCCCGGCGTGGGACGGTTCCTTTCCGTATTTGATCCATTCACACGACTCGAGGTCTTCTCTCCCCAAGTTGAAAACTGAGGTCTCCCTCGTCCAGCCGACCACCCGCCATGACTCGCCGGTGGATGAGTTCGATGTGGATTTGCACTCCGGGCGTTTCGTCCTTCGCCAAACGGATCTCTTCGTTCAGGACGTCATGCCCGTGGCGCTGACGCGCACCTATATCACATGGGATAACCATGTTCGCGCATTTGGTGTCGGAGGAAACCATCCCTATGACATTTGCCCGACGGGGACGCGATTTCCGTACACGTACATGGATCTAAACCTGGAGGACGGCTACCAGGTTCACATGCCGCGTGCCTCGAAGGGCACGGGCTACGCGGACGCTGCGTTCCGTCATAGCACGACTTCATCGGAATTCTATGGCGTGATTACCGCGTGGAACGGGGACGGCTGGTCCTTAACCTTCCGCGACGGCCGTAAGTTCCTCTTTCCCGAAGCGTATTACTCCAAGTCGTTCGCACAAGGAGCGGCCACCGAGATGGACGATTCGCAAGGTCATCGCATCCAGTTGCGAAGGGACAAAGTCAGAAATCTGAAGGAAATCGTCTCACCGGGTGGTCATACGATCAGGCTGCAGTATGATGCCGCCGACCGTATTGTCGAAGCCGAAGATGATGCAGGCCATGTGCGCAAGTATTCCTACGATGCCGGCGGACATCTGGAAACAGTTTCTGACGGCACTCAGACGCTGTATCAATTCGAATATCAGAGGCTAGTTAACGATGCCGGTTACGAGCCGTGGCTTCTCACGGCGATCGTGGACGGAAAGAAGAATCTTCTCCTACGCAACAGGTACTGGCGGGGCCGAGTTAGTGAGCAGGCGTTGACGGACGGAAAAACCTATCACTTCGAATATGACCTGCTCGACGGGGATTCCGTTCGGACGACGTTGACTCTGCCGTCGGGCGATAAGAAGATATTCTTCTTCCGTGACGGCCACCTGTCCAAACAGGAGTAAGGTGATCCGCACGGACAATCGATATGAGGTTCGTCATGAAAGCCATCCTGCTCGCTGTTGCCACCACCCTTGCACTCGCAGTATCCGTCTCCGCCCAGACGCAAACCTTCACCTCCTCCGCTGGACCGGTCAAGATCACGCCGCTGAATCATGCGAGTACGTTGATCGAAGCGGGAGGCAAGACGATTTACCTTGATCCGGCCAAGCCCGCGAAACTCGATGGAACACCGAAGGCCGATTTGATTCTGATCACCGACATTCATGGCGATCACATGGATCCGGACTCGATCAAGGCGGTCAGTAAAGATGGAACTGAGATCTTTGCGCCTGCTGCCGTGGTGCAGACCGTGACGACCGCGAAACCGATCGCGA
Source organism: uncultured Acidobacteriota bacterium (assembly GCA_963801895.1). Taxonomy (GTDB): domain Bacteria; phylum Acidobacteriota; class Terriglobia; order Terriglobales; family Acidobacteriaceae; genus Sulfotelmatobacter. The sequence continues at coordinate 2,294,177 of CAWDGM010000001.1, forward strand.
ACGGCGAAACAAAAACCTGGGGAAGCTTCAGCGTCGAGGCGATTCCCGCGTACAACCTCAAGCGTGGACCGGCAGCGGGCAAGCTGTTTCATGACAAAGGACGCGGCAACGGATACGTCCTCACTTACGGCGGGAAGAGATTCTATTTCTCCGGCGATACAGAGGGCGTGCCGGAGATGCGGGCGCTGAAGAATATCGACGTCGCGTTTGTATGCATGAACCTGCCTTATACCATGCCGCCCGAAGAAGCGGCCGACGCGGTGAAGGCGTTTCATCCTAAGGTTGTGATTCCGTATCACTACCGGGGATCTGATCTGTCGGTATTCCAGAAGGCCTTGGAAGGAAGCGGCATCGAAGTGCGCTTGCTGGAGTGGTACCCGAAATAGCCGTGGCGATGGTTAACGCCGGCGGACGCATGCGTCCGCCGCTACACGGACATTGCTAAGGCGGATCGTGTAGCCCCGGACGCACTCGTCCGGGGCGGCCGCAGGCCGTGGACGCGCTTGACGTGACCACGGGCTGACTATGGAACCATTGCAATGTCGGTCATGGAGAAGTCCGAGCCCTTCGCCAGCAGCGGTTCCGCAGTCGATTTCGCGAGCGCGTAAGCGAAACAGTCTCCGTAGTTGAGGCCCGCTCGATGCCTGCCCTTTCCATATCTGCGCCACGCGAATCGAGCTATCTCCACTTGCTCGGAATCAACCGGCACAACCTGGAGATCCGCACGCACGACAAACAAATCGAACTCGCGGCCCGCTGATTCGCCTTGACGCGCCTCCACAACGATTCCGGTCTCGAGCAGAGTCGCGGCAGACACAAGTCGACTTTCGGCAGAGGTGATGGCGCCGAGAAATTTCTGTCGCTCCGGCTCCGCGAAGAAGATGGCGGCAAGTGCTGAGGTGTCGATCACCATGGGCGCGTGTTAACCCGGCAGACCGTTCTCGTCGTAGCCGACGATTTCATCTGGAGGCCGCGGATCGAGCACCGGCAACTTGTCGACCCGTTGGAGAATGTCTTCGAGTTGACCCAGTAAAATGTGGCTCCTGCGCTGACGCTTCAGCCGATCAAGACGCTCTGCCAGGGATTTCTGGATCGCCTCCGTTAGCGATTCGCCAGTCTTTGCAGCTACTTCACGCGCTAGACGCTCTGCCTCTAAGCTCTTTATATTGATCGCCATACAACAACTATTATACCATTATATATATATATATTTACTTCTACATTCATGTTTCACGACTATGCAGCGCCAAGAACGCGGGCGGACGAATGCGTCCGCCGCTACACGGACATTGCTGGGGGCGGAACGTGTAGCCCCGGACGCATTCGTCCGGGGCGGCCGCAGGCCGTGGCGGACCTCGACATGAGCAGGCGCTGTGTTAATCCACGGGACAGATCCTGCGCAGATGAACAAATTGCGCGCTTTCGCATTTCGTTCTACTATCCCGAAGAGTGCCCACCGTCGCCGACAACCCCGATTTCGATTCCAAAGGCGAGCGGCTAGTATCGGCTGCGCCTGTTGGGGACGATTCGTCGTTCGAACTTAAACTCCGTCCCCAGCGGCTTGCGGAATTCATCGGCCAGAAGAAAGTTAAGGAGAATCTCTCGGTCGCCATCGAGGCCGCCAAGTCGCGCGGCGAGGCCATGGATCACGTCTTGCTGTACGGACCTCCGGGGCTCGGCAAGACCACGCTGGCCAATATCATCGCGAACGAACTGGGTGTGCACTTCCAGCCGACAGCCGCTCCCTTGCTGCAAATCAAGGGCGACCTGACGGCGATCATCACCAACCTGCTCGAGAGACAGGTGCTGTTTGTGGATGAGATCCACCGGCTGCAGCCTGTTCTCGAAGAGCTGCTGTATTCGGCGCTCGAAGACTACAAGCTCGACATCATCATCGGGCAGGGACCGTCGGCGCGGACGCACACGCTGGAAGTGAAGCCCTTCACGTTTGTCGGTGCGACCACGCGTGCGGGATTGATCTCGGCTCCATTGCGCGCGCGCTTTGGAATCGTGTTGAGGCTCGAGTTCTATACGCCGGAAGATCTGCGCGTGATCGTCGAGCGATCGGCCGAAATCTTGGGAGTCGAGATCGATGATGCCGGCTCGATTGAGATTGCCAGCCGTTCCCGCGGCACTCCGAGGATTGCCAACCGTCTTTTACGGCGCGTCCGCGACTTCGCACAAGTGCGCGGAGCGGGTAAGATCGACAAGCCCACAGCCAAGGCCGCGCTAGAAATGCTCGAGGTCGATCAGTACGGATTCGACGAAGTCGACCGCCGCCTCCTGCTGACAATCATCGAGAAGTACCAGGGCGGGCCGGTGGGCGTGAATACGCTGGCTGCGGTGCTGGCCGAAGAACCCGACGCGATCGAAGAGATCTACGAACCTTTCCTGATGCAGATCGGCTTTCTGGATCGCACCCAACGGGGCCGCGTCGCCACGCAACTAGCGTACGAACACTTCGGAATTACTCCCAACCGGCGGCAGAGCACGCTGTTCTGATTCGCAGCAAAATCAATAACCACAAAGGACACGAGGGTACACGAAGGAAAGCGGAGCTTGCTCTGTATTCGCACCTTCATGGATCTCGTAGTGATACTTCGTGTCTCTTGTGGTTCACGCTTTTACATTTCATAACAAATACACTCTTTCTGTTTCGTATCGACATGGTGTATCTTGCTGACTTCCACGGAATAGGGGGCCGCGGAGGAGTGGGGAGCTTTCCGTTTGCGTCGAGTCTTGGGTCGATTCGTTCTTCCTCTTAGGCAGCTGCCGGTCCTCGGCTTAATTCTGCTGGGCTTTTGCTGCTCTGCTTTCGCCGTTCCGACACAGGCTCCGCAGTCCCAGAATTCAACCAACGCTCCGCAGAATCCTCAGTCTCCGCAGAGACCCAATCCACTCCCGGAAACTCCTCCTCCTGCACCGCCGCAGGAGGTCACCCCTTCGAATCAGGAACCTTCTCCGTCCGCGCAGGAGCCCGAGCCCCCCATCAAGAATCCGAAGGTGGAGCCGGCGCCGAAGCCTGCGATCGAGCCTCCTTCGCTCACGATTCCCCGTCTCGAGCACCCTCCGAAACTGGATGAATTCCTCTCCATGACGCCGGAAGGCGAGACAGCACAACGGATGGTGAAGGTGACCGGCTTCACCCAACGTAATCCGCACGATGGGGAAGCGGTGACCGAGCCCACCGCGGCCTATCTGGGATACGACCAGAAAAGCCTATACGTTGTTTTCGTTTGCTTCGACGATCCGGGCAAGGTGCGCGCACGCATGTCGCGGCGCGAAGACATCTTCGACGACGATCAGGTCGAGATCATGCTCGACACGTTTCACGACCGCCGCCGCGCCTACGCTTTCCAAACCACACCGCTCGGCGTGCAGTGGGACGCCATTTGGACCGAGGCCTCCCGCGAGGAACAAACGCAGGGACACTTCGACACTTCGTTCGACACCGTGTGGGATTCGCACGGCAAGGTCACGGCCCACGGATTCGTCGTGCTCATGTCGATTCCCTTCAAGAGCCTTCGCTTTCCCGCGACGAAGTTACAAGACTGGGGAATCATTCTCTATCGGGGCGTCACCCGCAAAACAGAAGACTCTTTCTGGCCGCACGTCTCCTACAAGGTGGAAGGTAGGCTGGGCCAGGCGGCGACACTCCACGGGCTGGAAGGTATTTCTCCAGGACGCGACATCGAACTTATACCGTATAGCGTGATGCGCGGATTCCGGGCGCTCGACACCCGCGATTTCAGCAATCCTTATTTTCAGAAGGCCACCGCCCAGGGCCAGCCCGGCATGGACGCCAAGTTCGTCTTTCGCGATCACTACACGCTCGACTTGACCGCGAATCCGGACTTCAGCCAGGTCGAGTCGGAAGACCCGCAGATCACCGTCAACCAGCGATATGCCGTCTACTTTCCCGAGAAGCGCCCTTTCTTCCTGGAGAACGAAGATTTCTTCCGCACGCCGATGAACCTGATGTTCACGCGCAACATCGGCGATCCTTCAGCCGGAGTTCGGCTGACTGGAAAAGATGGACCCTATTCCGTGGGGTTGATGGCGACTGACGACCGCAGCCCCGGGCTGGCTCTTCCCGACTACTTTCCACTGTCGGACGTGCGCTCATACTTCAGCATTGCCCGTGTGAGCCGCGACATTTTCAAGCAATCGAGCGTGGGTGCTCTCTACACCGATTGGGAATGTCCCACGACCGGCGAGTACAACCGTATCGGCGGCGTCGACACGCGTCTGAAGCTCAATCCCAACTGGACGCTCGACGGTCAGGCCGTAACGAGTTCCAGCAACATTCTCGGCAATTTCTTCGCGCCGACGTATTCGTCAAATAACTGCGAGGCCAACTATTACCCATTCAGTTCGGGCAATCGCGGCAACGACAATCATTACGCCGGACCCGCCGAACGGCTCGAGTTGCACCGCGACGGACTGCACTTTACCTACGACGGCATCTACAACGACATCAGTCCCGGTTTCGTCTCGATCCCCGGATTCATCAACCGCGTCGACATCCGCGAAACCGTGCAGGAAGCCGACTACCGCTTCCGTCCGACCAAAGGATGGATTGTCGACTGGGGACCGACAATCGTGGCGCGTTACGATTTCGACCATACCGGACTTAGGCTCGACACCGATTACATCCCGTACTTTGTCATTCAGGGGCGGGGACAGACGCTCATTAACCTGCGGCCCTATGAAGAACTGCGCGAGCGGCTGCGGCCCCAGGATTTCTGCTTTTATGGCTACTGCTCGTCCGCGTTGAACCAGGATTTCCACGAGCACACTAGCGGAGCCAGCATCCAGAGCGGCTACTTCAAGAAGGCAACTCTTTTCGCCAACTACTATTGGGGTGATGCCGTGAACTTTGTAGCGGCACCGTCGGCAACACCTGGACCGTACAACCAACCCTTCGTCGCGCGTGAAGATTATGGACAGATCAGCGTGACCGTTCGTCCCATGAAGCCGCTGAAGATCGAGAATACTTACCTGTTCGAACGACTGCGCAGCACCAACAACGCCTTCCTGTTCACGCAATCCGAAACTCCCGGCGCGGGACGAGGCATTTTCAACGACCACATCCTTCGCAGCAAAATCAACTGGCAATTCACTCCGCAACTTTCACTGCGCCTGATCCTGCAATACAACGCGCTTCTCGCGGGAACGCCCGGAGTCGGATCTCCTTATACCTACCTTCCGACGTCGCGGCAGTTCAACGCTGACTTCCTCGTGACGTACCTGGTCCATCCCGGAACGGCGATCTACGTCGGATACAACAGCGACCTGCAGAACCTTAATGTCGTGCCCGGAGGACCTTCCTCCGCCGGATTTGTAACCAACACTGCTCGCGGCTATATCAATGACAGCCGCCAGTTCTTCGTAAAGGTCAGCTACCTGTTCCGGTTCTGAAGAGGTTGCGGGTTCGATCACACGCTGGTTATTGAAAAGTTTTCAAAGCTCTCTGTATAGTTCCCACCCATGCCCGACCTCGACCGCCGTACGCTGCTCTACTTTTTCGGAATCGCCTCGGTCACGCCGCTGCTGCGGGCGCAAACGCCTGCGACCGGAAAAGTCACGGTAGCCAAGCCCGGAGAAAGCCGCTTCTCCTTCGCGACTGCCCAGCAAGCAAAACTCTCACCCTGCAAACTGACCTCGGAGGAAAGCGGCGGGTCCTGTACCGCTTTCGAGCTGAGCGCCATGCCCCAGACCGGACCGTACCAGCACGTGCATCATCGCGAGGACGAGTGGTACTACGTGCTCTCCGGTGAGTTCCTTTTCAAAGCCGGCGGCGAAGAGCACACGCTGCCGGTCGGCGCCAGCATCTGGCTGCCGAAGGGGATCCCGCACGTCTGGGCGAACGTCAGTTCTCAGGAGGGCAAGCTGATCCTGATGTGCCTGCCCGGGGGCTTCGAGAAGTTCTTTGATGAAATGGGACGCGAAATGGCGAACGTGCACGATATGGCCGGCGCGGAAAAGACCATGAAAGAGGTCATGGCAAAGCACGGCATGGAGTTGCTGGGACCGCCGCTTTTCAAGCCCCTGCGGGCGATGCACTAGGGTCGTTGCGGTCACGTAGTGACAGGGTCAGGATCGGCGTCGCGCAATGTATAGGCTCGTGACCATATTGCGGGTCACGCATCCGTGGAACTCGTCGCGCGCAACACGACGCAGCTCATTAAGCACGGCCTCGCGGTCCGGGCGGATGTTGATGTTGGAATAGGTCGCATAGAGGGCGACAGTTTGATCAGCGTCGAGGACGAGCGACCATGGGCTGGTTCGGTGCTCAACGCTGTCGAAGGCATGGGTTTTCTCCAGCGACGCTACCCTGGCCTCAGCATCGAGAGCGAAAGGAATTTCGCCGTTACCCTCCGAAGGACCCGAAGGACCTTTGAGAAGTTCTTTTGTTGCCTCGTGGAAGGGGTCGGGGCGTTGTGAATCGCCGAACACGTTCCAGACCATTGCCCACCACCCGCCCTGACGGAGCAGTTTGGCAACTCTTGTCAAAGCAGTGTCCTCTGCTAACCAATGGAATGCGGTGGCGCTGAAACCGATATCAAAGCTGCCCTCTTGCAACACGGCCTCTTCAAAAGTCGCAGCCACGATTGTGAGTGCCTTGTCCTGAATGGTCTCCCGAAGGAAGGATGCGAGGCGATCATCTGGCTCTACGGCAACCAGAGGGTTGGCACCCAACTCAAGTAAACGGTGAGTCGCTGTTCCCGTCCCGGCACCAATCTCGAATGTGACCGCATTGGGCGCGAGACCACAACGCTCACATAGGACATCAAACACCCAGTCGGGGTATGCGGGTCGCGCTGTGTGATAACCGGCGGGATCAAGCCCGAAGGCTTGGCGGCCGTACGTTCGGTGGATGGATTCTCTCATTCGAAGCACTTCGTAGCCTGTCGCGAAGGAAACGCCGATCGAAAATAAACGATCCGGCAGGGTTCCGTCGAACCTTCGTTTATGCGGTGGCTGAAGCGAGGGCGGTAACGACTCTCTGCGACAAGCCCCTTGGCTTACCGAACACGAACCACCCTTCGCTGACAGGTTAAGGCGTTTATTCCTTGAGAGATACGGTTTCGCGCAGCTACTCAGCGCGGCCCCGTCCGGGATTGCCGAATCCTTCGGGCTTCCGGTAGAATCAAATGACCCGAATCGAGGTAGACCCAGATGAAAGCAGCTATCCATCCTTCTTATAACGAAGTCCGCGTGCATTGTGCGTGCGGCAATACCTTTACGACGCGCTCGACCCATAAGGGCGACATCGGCGTGGAAATCTGCTCGAACTGCCATCCGTTTTTCACGGGCAAGCAGAAGCTGATGGACACCGCCGGTCGCGTGGAGCGCTTCCGCCGCAAGTACGCCAAGGCCGAAACGGCCAAGAAGTAACGGTCTCGCGGACCAACAGAATCAAGCCCTCGCTCCGGCGGGGGCTTTTGCTTGCCAGCTACAATAGAGAATCGTGCGCAAGTTCTGGGACAATTCGACCTCGTGTGGCGCGCGCGCCCCCGCCCGCGAACTGAGGCCTGTCCCGAGCACACTTCAGATCGGATCGATCACGCTGTCTCCTGCCACCGTGCTCGCGCCTATGGCCGGCGTCACCGACACGGTCTTCCGCCGCTTCATTCGCAACTTGGGCGGGTGCGGCCTGATCATGACCGAGTTCACCTCGGCCGACGGCGTCCTGCGCAAGAAGGATCAGAAGGCCAAGCGCTATCTTCATTTCTACGAAGACGAGCACCCGATCTCCGCGCAACTGTTTGGCAGCGATCCGTATGTGATGGCGGAGGCCGCGAAGATGGTCGAAGGATTCGGCTTCGACCTGGTTGATCTGAATCTCGGCTGTCCTGCGAAAAAGGTGGTGAAGTGCAACGGAGGATCGGGCCTTCTGCGCGACCTGCCCGCAATCGGGAAAATCTTCGAGGCGGTGCGCGCCGCCGTGAAGATTCCGTTCACTGTGAAATTCCGCGCCGGCTGGAGCGAGCAGGAAATTGTCTGCGTCGAACTTGCGAGGATGGCCGAAGACTGCGGCCTGGCAGCCGTCGCGCTGCATGCGCGCACGCGCGAGCAAGGCTACGGCGGCCAGGCCAATTGGGAATGGATTGCCGCGGTGAAAGACGCGGTGAAGATTCCGGTCATCGGCAACGGCGACGTTCGCACGCCGGAAGACGCATGCGCGATGGTCACCCAGACCGGATGCGACGCAGTCATGATCGGCCGGATGGCACCGTCGAATCCGTGGATCTTCCGACAGATTGAGCAATATGTACGTGCCAGTGCAGGGGCGGAAGCTGGTGTAGGGGCGGACGCATTCGTCCGCTCGGTCGAGCGAGGCTCGACCTTTGCATCGCCCAACGGTGGCCAAGCGTCCCCACGGCCTTCGGCCGCCACGGACGAATGCGTCCGTGGCTACACAGGATCTTTGTACGACCATCCCTCTGAAGCCGATCGCTACGAAATGATCCGCACTTACTTCCGGATGCTGATCGAGGAAGAACTCCCCGACGCCGTCGGCAAGATGAAGCAGTTCGCCTCGTGGTTCACCCACGGCGTCCCGGGCGGCGCGCATCTGCGAAAGGAAATCTACGAATCAAAAAGCGCGCCGGAAATTCTCTGCCGCGTAGAAGCCTTCTTCGAAGCACGGCTGTACGTAAGCGTCCCCCAATGTGGCCCGGACGCCCTCGTCCGCGAACTCTAGCCATGTAGGGGCGGACGCATTCGTCCGCTCGGTCGAGCGGAGCGAGATCTCTGAATCACCTGACTGCGGGCGAGCGCTCTTACGGCCTTCGGCCGCCACGGACGAATGCGTCCGTGGCTACACAGGATCTTTGTACGACCATCCCTCTGAAGCCGATCGCTACGAAATGATTCGCACTTATTTCCGGATGCTGATTGAGGAAGAGTTACCTGACGCGGTTGGGAAGATGAAGCAGTTCGCCTCGTGGTTCACCCACGGCGTCCCGGGCGGCGCGCACCTGCGAAAAGAAATCTACGAATCGAAAAGCGCGCCGGAAATTCTCTGCCGCGTAGAAGCCTTCTTCGAAGCGCGGCTGTACGTAAGAGTCCCCCAATGTGGCCCGGACGCCCTCGTCCGCGAACTCTAGCCACCAAGCTCTCGTGTAGGGGCGCACGCATTCGTCCGCCCCTGTCGGGAGACAGTTCGACATATGAGTCAGTGGCTACAGCCGACGGCGTACACGGCCTTCGGCCGCCACGGACGAATGCGTCCGTGGCTACACGGATTAGGGCAGCACAGTTACGGCCACTCTTACTCCCGGATGCCTGTCGTTAAACAGGTAGTATCCGCCGTCGACGAAGTCGATGTAGGTGTTGTCGTTGTAAGACCATCCGTGCGGCCATGCCTGCACGATTTCGAAGTTGTATCCGCCGTAGGCGAAGCGCGGACGACCTTCTACCACGTTCACGTGGCGGATTGCGAAGTGATGTTCGCGTCCGAAGCGCTCGCGGAAATGTTCATCCGCAATCCTGTGCTCTTCCCTTCGTTCTGCATGTTCGCGGTGCTCATCCTGCCGGACTTCGCGATGTTCTTCTTTTCTCTCGTCGCGGTGTTCATCCTGGGCAACCGCAGTCATCGCCGCTCCCAGCAGAAATGAAACACAAATTCCACCAACTACCGCCAATCGCTTCATTAGGTACCCTCGCTTAGAATTTTTAGACGCGGAGTGCGCCGTCGCGTTTTGAAATCGACGCGACAGTTTCCAGATGCCTCGACTCAGCGCACAGTTGCTGACTAGCGAATTTCTAGCACGCGGAATTGCGAGAACGTCAGCAAAATTACAAAGAAGCGCCGAAACTTTACACTTCTTTTCACAACTGAGATGAAATGATGAATAGGAGTGACGGCGAGGAAAACCCGCAATGCTTGTGTAGGGGCGGACGCATTCGTCCGCCCGGTCGAGCGACAGCTCGACCTGTGTAGTCGGGCAACAGTGGTCCAATCGCCACACGGCCTGCGGCCGCCCCGGACGAATGCGTCCGGGGCTACACGACTGGCTTTGCCACCATCTTCCCCATGCCGCCATCTTCGATGTACGCCCACGGCGTCCGAGCGTCGTGCGTGAAAACCGTCAGCCACTTCTCTGGGATCGCACGCTCGTAATATTTCTTCTTGCTCGCGATCGTGTCGAGCGGATAGAGATCGAATCCCATGCCCCAGGTCAGATCGATGTGCGCGGAGGTCGGCATCAAATCGGAGATGTAACACGCCGTCTTACCGCCACTCTCGACGATCACCGCCTGCATGTGCGCGGTGTGGCCGGGGAATGTCTTCACCGAAATTCCCGGGACGATTTCTTCTGTGTCCTCGAGCAGCAACATCCGACCGCTTTCAACCAGCGGATCGTAGTTGTCCGAGATGAAGCTGATCGAATCGCGTTCGCTCGGACGCTGCGCATACTTCCACTCGCCTTCGGGAGCAAAATATCTCGCGCGCGGGAATGTCGGCACAATCGCGCCGTTTTTGTCGCGGACCGTGTTCCAGCCACAGTGATCGAAGTGCAGGTGCGAATTGATCACGATATCGATGTCTTCGGGTCCGACGCCGGCGCTTGCAAGGTTCTCCAGCAGTTTGGCCGGCTGTCCGTAAAACTTCACCATGCGGTCGGGAAGCTTGTTCCCGATCCCGGTCTCGATGAGTACTAGTTTCCTTCCCGGTACGCACCAGCAGTGAATTCAGTCCCGAGGTGATGTGGTTCTTGTCGTCGGCCTGCATTTTCCTCGACCACATCACCTTCGGAATCACGCCGAAGAATGCGCCGCCATCCAGTGGATACGTCCCGTCAGAGAAAACGCTGAGTTCAAAGTCGCCAAGGCTGATTTGCCGCATGGATTCAGTGTGCCATACCGGAACGGCGGGGCTACGCTCATTACTCTCTGGTTATCATATATTCACAGTCGCTGTCGGAATCGTGTGACATCTGACCTTGCGCCGTGATTTCGAACTCTGGCATTCTGCTGGACGGCGACGCCGTGACTGGGGTGAAGCGGAAGGGATCCAGCGAGCTAAGGCCTTGCCGCTCAAGATTTTGCCCGCAATCGATTGAGCGCCATAGATTGAAAGCGAATTTTCCGCTAAATCATTGATGCGCAAGATCGAGGGGGGGATACCCCCATCCCCGGCCACTTCTTCCCGTTTTCAAACTCGCATTTTCGGGCCTAACCGAAGAAATCCGCCATCCCCACCCGAAGAGCCTGGCTGAATCCCTCGAGCATCTAATAGTTATAAGTTAATTAATACCGGGAGAAAGATCATGATACAGATACGTTCTGCCGACCAGCGCGGTGGCGGAGACCACGGCTGGCTCAAAACTCATCACACCTTCAGCTTCGCGGACTATTGGGATCCGAAGTGGATGGGATTTCGTTCGCTGCGCGTCATCAACGAAGACTGGGTCGCTCCAAATAACGGATTTCCGACTCATCCGCATCGCGACATGGAAATCATCACCTATGTTCTTGAGGGCAAGCTTGAGCACAAAGACAGTCTGGGAACAGGTTCGGTGATTTTGCCTGGCGATGGACAGCGCATGACCGCAGGCTCCGGCATTCGGCACAGTGAGTTCAATCCCTCGAAGACGGACTCTGTGCACCTGCTGCAGATCTGGATTCAGCCGGAGAAAGCGGCTCTTGCTCCGAGTTACGAGCAGAAGTCGTTTCCGGAAGAAGAGAAGCGAGGGAAGCTGCGTCTGATTGCTTCGCGCGAAGCGAGCGACGGTTCGGTCAAGATCAACCAGGACGCGAAGCTGTATGTCTCGCTGCTCAAACCCGGAGAGGAAGTTACTCACCAGATGGCTGCGGGACGCCACGCGTGGTTGCAAGTTGCACGCGGCGCTGTGGAACTGAATGGGAAGGAGATGCAACAGGGCGATGGCGCGGCGATCACCGACGAAGAGAAGCTGACAATCAAGGGTACAGAGAGCGCCGAGGTTCTGCTGTTCGATCTCGCCTAAGTTCGTCGGCCGTTTGAGCGAGGTTAGCGCGCAGGTAAAAAGGGCGTGAGAGCATTTCCGATGCTTTCACGCCCTAATTATTCTTCAACAACAGTGATTGCCGAACCGGTCGCCCGCGCAGAAATGGAGTCGGCTCTTGCTCGCAGATACGTTGTTAGCTCATCGTCAGAACGGCCCGGAATCTAGCGCGTCCGCTGCTCATCCGTTCGTACGCTTCAGCGGCCTTCGCCAGCGGAAAGCGTTCGATCATCGGACGAACACCGCTCAGCGCGCTGAATTCCAGCGTGTCCTGGGAATCGCGAGCGGTTCCTGAGGCCCATCCGCGAATCAACCTGTTTCCAAAAATGAGTTGCACGGTGTAGCCGCCAGCGATCCTGTCCCGGCTCCAATCACCATCAGAGTGCCGTTCGGGCCCAGTCCATCGACCAGATCCGACATCGATTTCGAGTCCGGAGCAGTGGCGACGACGACGCTCGCCCCGCCCATCTTCTGCAAGGCCTCTGCCGGCGATCCAGCACTGTTATCGATGTATTCGTGCGCGCCGAGTTTCGTGGCCAGCTCTTTCTTGTCGCTGCCACGACCGATGGCGACGGTGCGAAATCCCATCTGGCGCGCATATTGAATTCCCAGATGTCCCAATCCGCCGATGCCCTGCACGGCGACGAGCTGTCCGGCCCGCGCTCCGGAGTTGCGAAGCGCGTTGAAGACGGTGATGCCGGCGCAAAGCAGAGGCGCCGCTTCGTCGTCACGCAGGTCTTCAGGCATAAGCGCGACGGCCTCAGCCGGAATGATCACGTATTCCGCGTAGCCTCCATCGTAGTGAATGCCGGTGACCTTTTGAAACTTGCAGTTGATGAAATCACCACGGCGGCAAGGTTCGCACTCGAAACAATGCCCGCCATGCCAACCAACGCCGACGCGCTGTCCCGTCTTCCATAGCGTGACGTCGGGGCCAATCTTGTCGACGCGTCCGGCGATTTCGTGCCCGGGAACTCGCGGATATTGCAGGCCTGGCCAAAGGCCTTCTTTCACGAGCACATCGCTGTGGCACACGCCGCAGGCTTCAACTTTGATGCGAACCTGTCCTTTCGCTGGCTCCGGTGTGGGACGATCCACCACCTCGAAGTTTCCGCCTGGCTTGCTGACTTGCACTGCTTTCATGGGAGAGTCCTCGTATTTTTTTGGAATCGAACTTAGGAAATGAATGTTTGCGTGGTGTGTGCTGTTCTGCAATAGATCGAGCTGAGAGGGTGAAGGTTGCAAGAAATGTCCGGAGCAGAGGAGCGGAGCTGGCCATGGTGCGGGGGCGAGTCGCCCCCGCGACAGCCGGCAGGATGCCGGCGATACTGTTCCTGCCGCTTCAGGCTAGTTTTTTCAGGGCTTGGTCGATTCTTTGCAGAGTTTTTTCTTTTCCCAGAACTTCGAGGGTTTCGAACAGCGGAGGCGCGTTCTTCCGGCCGCATACGGCGACTCGGACTGGCTGGAACATCTGTCCGGCTTTGAGGCCGAGATCCTGCGCTGCGGCTCGCATGGCTTGATCAAGCGGATCGTGTTTGAACTCGACGTCCGGCAAGACTGCTCTGTGCTTTCTGCAGAACTCTCGCGGCCATCGCTACGTCACCCTTCTGCGGGATCAGTTCAGCCGGATCGTAGGGCGGTAACTGCTCGACGAAGAAGAAGTCGGCCGCGGTCAGGACATCGCGGAGCAGTTTGATACGCTCGCGGATCAACGGGGTGATCTGCAACATCCTTTCAGGGGTGACGGCGAGTCCGGCCTCTTGCACGATCGGCAGGAGTCGCTGGCTCAGATCGTAGATGGCGAGCGCGCGAATGTGCTCGGCGTTCAACCACACCGATTTCGGATCGAAGGTCTCCTCAGGAGTTGTGGCGGGCTCTTTGAAGTTCACGACAGCATTCGCGCGATTGATTCCCTCGAGCGAGAATGCGGCAACCAATTCCTGCTGGGTCATCTGCTCACGGTCATTTTTCGGAGACCAGCCGAGCAGGCAAAGGAAGTTGATGAAGGCCTCTGGGAGAAATCCCGCATCGCGGTAGGTTGTCACGCTGACGACTGGTCCGTGGCGTCGCTTCGAGAGCTTGGTTCCATCAGGCGCGACCAACAGCGGCAGATGCGCGAATTGCGGAGGTGTATATCCGGCGGCCTCGAAGATCAGGACATGCTTGAAGGTGTTCGAAAGATGGTCTTGCCCGCGGATAATGTGGCTGATCTTCAGATCTGCATCGTCCGCACAGGAGGCCAAGTGATATGTGGGCATGCCGTCGGAGCGCAGCAGCGCGAAGTCTTCGATATCGGCGCCTGCTTTTTCCTGATCGCCGTACACGGCATCTTTGAAGCGAACTGTCTGTCCTTCGCGAGGAACGCGAAAGCGCAATGCAAAAAGCTCGCCAGCGGCGGCGCGACGATCGCTCTCCTCGGGAGACAGTTCCCTCATCCCGGGATTGAACAGCCATGTGCCTTGCGCTCGGGACTTCTCACTGTCTCCCGTGTGCGCAGGGGTAAAGTCGCGGTAAGCGAGTCCCTTGGCAAGAATCGCGTCAGCCATCTTGCGGTGGAGCGTTCCGCGCTCGGACTGCTTGTACTCTTCGTCCCAACTAAGGCCCAGCCATTTCAATCCTTCGAAGATCGAATTGACGGAGGCGTCGGTGTTGCGTTCGACGTCGGTGTCATCGAGGCGCAGGATCATGGTGCCGTTATTTCTGCGCGCGTAGAGCCAATTGAAGATGAAGGTGCGAGCGCTTCCGACGTGCAGAAAACCAGTCGGAGAGGGCGCAAAACGCACTCGCAGCGGAGACGTGCTGGCGGAGGTAGACATTAGGGTTAGGGCGAACTTTCGATGGTACGGTCGGCGCACCTGAGCGTCAAGCCGGAGAGCCAAATCGATTTTGCGTGCAACCGCATGATTCAAAACGAAATCCAAGGCCTTTGGTTACTTAAATAATGTTGTTTTTCGAGAAGTGGTGTGAAACCATTGGGGCACTGTTTCCCCCCGAAACTGACCTAAAGAAGGTTAGGTCAGAGGTGTCTCTAACGACCCTATGAACAGTGTCACCATAACCTCCGTCCTTATACCCGGATTTGTTTCGGCTCTGCTGTTCCTCGTATTTACATACCTGTATGAGCAAAGCCGTCAGCAATATTTTCGCGCGTGGCAGTTTGCCTGGGCGGCATATTCGCTGCACTACATATTCGATTATTTTCCGGAATCATCCGTCGCCTTTTTCATCAGCGAGTTGTTTCTGGTGGCGATGGCACTGTGCATTTTTGTCTCAACGCGCATGATGCGCGGACCCGCGCAGCCGCGTTGGTACGACGCGGCGCTCGGGGGGACCGGCGTCGTCCTAGCGCTGTTGACGCTTCGCGGACACATCGTCAGTGGAGTGTTCCGGACAAATGCGCAGCCGGCAATCCGTTTGGGTCTCGGTCTAGCCATAGTCCTGCTTTATTGCTCGCTGGTTTTCCTGCTCAACGGACACAAGCGCCGATCTCTGGCGTTTCAAGTACTGGCGATTGCGCTTGCACTGTGGGGCGTGTTGATGGGCGTGGGGCAATTGCAGAACCCGGTGATCGAGACATTCGGAAACGCCAGCCGGTTGTTTGGGCCTGTGCCGCAGATGCTGTTGGGCATTGCGATGGTGATGGTCTTATTTGAAAACCAGCGCAACGCGGTGCAGGAAAACACGCTGGCGTTGTCGACGCTGGGCGTCGATCCGCGGCGGCTGCTGTTTGCGGAAGACCTCGTCCCGAGCATGCAAGCGGCACTGGGACGTTTGCGAACTGCACTCAATATGGATTGCGCCGCGATCATCATCAGCGAACGCTGGCGCGGCTTGTTGCCCTCGGTGCAGCAGGGCTTTACTGACAATTTCGTCGGAGACCTGGAGCGCACGGGCGCGGGAGATTACGTATCAGACCTCGCTTATCGCCGAAGCGGAATCCTGATCGCACAGAACCTGCCTGAGTTGGCTGAGCCCTTGCCCGTCTCGTCGGTAGGTACGTTCGCGCAGTTCAGAAGGATCATGGCCTCCGCGAATGTGCAGCATGTAACCGCGGTTAACCTGCAGACCCGTGAGCACAACTTCGGCGTGATCCTATTCCCTCATGCGGAACGCCGGGCCTTCGGATCGTCGGGTCCACACCTGATGGTGGGGCTGACGCTGCAACTGGCGCTCACGCTGGAAAATTACGTTGTCAGCCACGATGCCCATCGCCGGACCAAGGAGTACGAACTTTTAACCGAGATTGGGAAGGCTATCAGCTCGCGGCTCGATCAGGACGAGATCCTGCACACGATCCAAGTGGAACTCGGCCAGATTTTCGACACCAGCCACTTCTACATCGCATTTCAAGAACCGGAGGAGATACGTTTCGATCTTGAGGTGCGCGACAACCGAGTGCTCCCGAAACGCAGGCGCGAGATCCGCAATGCCTTCACTGAATATGTGATTCGCACGGGCGAACCGCTGCTGATTCGATCTGATCTCGAGAATTCGCGGCAACGCCTGGGAATTTCGCACGTGCCGCAGCGTCCCGCGAAGTGCCTGATTGCCGCCCCCATCTTCATGGGGAACAAAGCCTCTGGAATCATGGTCGCGATGAATCCTGACCGGGAATTCGTTTTCGAGCAGCGCGATCTCGACGTGCTGGTAACGGCAGCGGGACAGGTCTCGGTGGCCGTTGAGAATGCGCGGCTGTTCGCGGAAGAGCAAAGGCGCTCAAAGCAGCTTGCATTTCTGAACAACGTGTCGCGGACGGCGATTTCGAGCGACGATCCGGTGCACATGCTGAGCCAGATCGCGGGAGAGATCCAGAAAAATTTCAGCTTCGATCACATCGGCATCGGCCTGCTGGACTACGGAACGAAGGAAGTCGAAATCAAAGCCGAAGCGGGCGCCACCGCGCACGCGACCGGAAAGCGGATCCCGCTGGGAAGCGGCATTCTCGGACGAGTGGCGCGTACCGGCGAACGCGCGTTGGTACAGAACGCATTGCCGGGAAATCTCACGAGTATTCTTCCCGATTCACGCGCGGTGCTTTGCATTCCGATCACGTATGGAGAATCTCTCCTCGGCGTTCTGAACATCGAGAGCCGGAGCGAGAATGCATTCTTGCCTCAGGACGTGCTGATTCTCAATACTCTGGCCGACCTGCTCGCGACAGCACTGCACAACGCGTTCGTATTCCAGAAGCTGCAGCAACAGTCCATCACGGATGGGCTGACGGGTATCAAAACGCGGCGATTCTTCTGGGAGGCTCTGTCGGCGGAATGGAAGCGCGCATCTCGATCGGGGCGCCCGTTCTCGGTTGTTCTTATCGACCTCGACAAGTTCAAAGAAGTGAACGACTCGATGGGCCATTTCGAAGGCGACCTGGTGCTGGCACGCGTGGGACGGTTGCTGGAACAGAAGTCGCGTCAATCGAATGTGGTGGCGCGCTACGGCGGCGACGAGTTCATCGTGCTGATGCCGGAAACCGGTGCGGAACAGGCACAAGTGCTGGCCGAACGGCTGCGGCAATGGTTGGAAACCGACCCCATGCTGAGCGAGCACAGCATCACCGGTAGCTTCGGCGTTGCCAGCTTCCCGATGCACGGATTTTCGATCGAAGACATCATCCGCGTGGCCGACGCGGGAATGTACGTCTCCAAGCGTTCTGGCGGAAATTCCGTTTCGACGGCGCAGGAATTCGTCGAAGGCCAGGACTTTGCCCGCCAGCGCCAGCAGATCTCGGCGTACATCGAAGGATTCCTGCAGCGTGAGCGCATGGGGCCTGAGCAACTGGAAGAGCTGACGAGCACGCTCTACAAACTTTGCGGCGGGGACGAAACCTGCAATGTTCCGCTGCTCAAAGAAGCGATCGAGTCGTTGAGCCGCGCGGCCGAGTCGCGTGAGATGCAGATTTCCGGACACGGCGACGTCGTGGCGCGATACACCGAAGTGATGGCGCGGGCACTGGGACTCTCGTCAGACGAGACTACCGATCTTGTGTATGCGGCGCGCATCCACGATGTGGGAAAGATTTTTGTTTCGGAGCAACTTCTCAACAAGCCGGGACCGCTCACCGACGATGAGTTCTTTCAGCTACGCATGCACGCTCATGTAGGCGCGGAGATCGTTGGGGCGATTCCCAACTCAACGATGATGCGGGAAGCCATCGAGCATCATCATCAAAGGTTCGACGGGTCGGGCTATCCAGACGGCTTGCGAGGGGAGGAAATCCCGCTCTGGGCGCGGATTATCGGGCTGGCGGATGCTTACGCCAACATGGTGACGGAGCAGTCGTTCTCTTCGGCGCGTACTCCCGAACAGGCTCTCGATGAATTGTCGAAGATGAGCGGAACACGTTTCGACGGCATGCTGGTGCGATTGCTTCTGCGCGGATTGAAGTCGGAACGCACGGCCAGCTCGGGGATTTAGCTTCTGCCTCGGGGCTGAAGCCCCTCTGAGGACCGCTCGACATCTCTTACGCCCCGTGCAGTCGCTGCTCTTCCTTGCACTGCATGCACCAATTGACGTCCCGTCCACTGCATCACAGATCTCCGCGAACGTAGGGTCCCTCTCGCCGGCTTTGCCGGCTTTCAGGATGACAGGTTCGTGACAGACTATGCGAGCGGTTATGGTTTGCGAGACAAGATCCGATAGATGTCATCTTTAGGAAGCGCCGAGCCCTCTGGAGGGCCGTTTCGACATCTTCGTTGCTGCCGGTGCAATCGCTACCTTCTCTGCACTGCATGCACTGTTTGACGTCCCGTCCATTGCATCAGAGATCCCCCGCGAACGTAGGGTCCCTCTCGCCGGCTTCGCCGCCGTTCAGGATGACAGTCGCTGCTCTTGCTTGTACTGCACGCAACATTTGACGTCCCCTCCACTGCAGCAGTGATCTCGGCGAACGTAGGGTCATCGGATTGAGTAGATTCGCCGGCGTTCGGGATGACAACAGATTGAGTAAACTTGTCTGTTATGGGAATCCCTTTATCGCTCTCAGGAAAGGTCGCGCTGATCTCGGGTGGATCGCGGGGCATTGGGGCCGCTACGGTTCGCATGTTTGCCGCCGCCGGCGCGAAAGTTGCTTTCAGCTATCGCAGCGCCGAGGCACAGGCTCATGCGCTCGCAAAAGAATGTGGTACCCAGACATGTCATCCGATTGCGTGCGATCTTAATTCTCCGCAAGCCGCGCGCTCTCTGGTTGAAGCGACAACAAAACATTTTGGACGCCTCGACATCGTTGTTGCCAATCACGGAGTGTGGCCGGTGGAAGATGTTCCGATCGAGCGCATGTCCGATGAGCAATGGCGCTCGACGCTGTCGGTTAATCTCGACGGCGTTTTCGGTTTGGTGAAGCATGCCGTCGCCCAGATCAAATCGCAGCCACGAACGAATGGTCCCGCGGGACACATTGTATTGATCAGCTCCACCAGCGGTCAGCGTGGTGAGGCGTTTCATTGCGACTACTCAGCAACGAAGGGGGCAATCATCAGTATGGTGAAGAGCCTGGCATCGGAGCTTGCCCGGGACGGCATCTACGTAAACTGCGTGGCTCCGGGCTGGGTTGATACGGACATGAGCGCCGACGCTCTGGCCGCTCCGGGGACCGGTGACCACATACGAGCGACGATCCCCTTGGGACGCGTTGGACGTCCGGAAGAGATTGCTGCGCCAGTGCTTTTCCTGTGTACTGAGCACGCCGGATTCATTACCGGAGAAGTATTTAACGTCAATGGTGGCGCGGTACTAGTGGGCTAAGTGGACCGGTTTTGGGCCATAAAAATGAGGCTTTCCGGTTTGCATCGAGCGCTTTTCGTGCATCCAAGGAGTATGAGGAGCCTTATCGCTGCGGCAGAAAACCCACGAAAAACGCTACAATTCTGATTGGGCGCGCTCACTCCCTGAATAAAGATGAAAGTGTTCTTTCCGATCCTGGTTATGGTGTGTTCGGCCTGTTCCTATGCTTGGGAGCAGCCGAGGGGCACAGCAAGCCAAGGATCTCCGCTGAATCAGTCTCAAGCGTCGACACCAAGCGCGTCTTCAGCACAAGGCGATAAGACCACTTCCGGCAAAATTTCTGCGGACAAGGAAGCCACCCAGAACGCGTCCAAGGCGAAGTCAATTATTGAGCAGGGGATTGAGGCGCTAGGCGGGCAGACGTACCTAACGATTCGCGACCGCGAGATACAGGGCCGAGGCTATGGTTTCCATTCTGGCCGCCCTACCGGCAGCGGTGGCGTGTTCTGGGGCTTCGCGGAATTTCCCGACAAAGAGCGCGTCGAACTCACGAAAGAACGCGACATTGCCGAGTTGTACGTAGGCAACAAAGCCTGGGAAATCACGTTCAAGGGTCCTCATGCGATCGAACAAAAGGATCTCGAGGAATACCTTCGCCGGCGGCGCTTCTCGCTTGAGACAATATTGCGCACGTGGATCAACGATGCAGGCGTAGTCATGCTTTTCGAAGGCAACGCCATCGCCGCGCAGCATTCCGCATTCCGAGTGACGCTGATCAACTCCCAGAATGAGAGCGTGACGCTTTACTTCGATACGGAGTCACATCTTCCCGTAAAGAAGACTTTCGAGTGGCGCGACCCGGTCGATCGGCAGAAGAATCTCGAAGAAGAAGTGTATGAGAACTACAAGGCCGTTTCCGGAGTCATGGTTCCCTTTAATCTGACGCGCTACTTTAACGGAGATATGGCCAACCAGCGCTTCCTTAATTCTGTGACGATTAACCAGGGGCTGGACCCCGCCATGTTCGATCCTAACTCCGGCTATAACCCCAACAAGCCGGCGAAATCCGGCAAGAAGTAGGTTCTAG
This sequence comes from uncultured Acidobacteriota bacterium, assembly GCA_963801895.1. Classification (GTDB taxonomy): domain Bacteria; phylum Acidobacteriota; class Terriglobia; order Terriglobales; family Acidobacteriaceae; genus Sulfotelmatobacter. Next base: position 2,314,985 of record CAWDGM010000001.1, read on the forward strand.
GAGCCTCCTCCAAGAGGAGCGATTTCAGTCGGCATAACATCCGTATCTCTCTCATTTGTAAATATTTGTCTCACCACGTAAAGAAGTGGCGAGAGCGTTGTTTTGCATGATAATTCCGCCACGGACTGTGGCTTTTTTGCCACAGACGGATTTCGTGAGTCAGCGTTAGCCTGTTTCATTCAGAGTAAACAGCCAGACCTGTCTTGACTCACGAGCAGACAATTCGCTCGACGGTGGAGTGCAGCGGCGTCGGCCTCCACAGCGGCGCGCCCGTTTCCATGCGGATGCTTCCGGCTCCGTCGGGGACCGGGATCGTCTTTCGCCGCACCGATCTAGACGGCTTCGAGATCGAGGCGGTGAGCCGCAACGTGGCACGCGTGAGCTACGCGACCAGCTTGATGAAGAAGGGCGTGCTCATTTCGACCACGGAGCACGTATTGTCGGCGATTATTGGTGTCGGCATCGACAACGCGATCATAGAGCTCGACAATCTGGAGCTTCCCATCCTGGATGGGAGCGCGAAGCCGTTTGTGGAGATGATTCAGAAGGCGGGGATCCGCAAGCAGCGTAAACCGCGCAAGTATCTGAAGATCTCGCGAGAGCTCGAAGTGCGCGAGGGAAACAAATTTATCGCGGTATATCCGTCAGACAGATACTCGGTTTCTTATTCGATCAACTTCCCGCATCCGCTCATCGGCAAGGAAACATTTCAAGTGGAGTTGACGAACGGAAGTTATCTGCGGCATGTGGCCGCGGCGCGCACATTTGGATCGCGGGAAGATGAGCAGGCCATGCGGAACATGGGATTGATCCGCGGGGCTTCCCGAGAAAACTGCATCGTGTTGACTCATGACGGTATCGAGAACGGCCCGCTTCGGTTTCCAGATGAGTTCGTCCGACACAAGGTGTTGGACCTGGTGGGAGATCTGGCGCTTTTAGGGAAGCAGTTGCTAGGTAAAGTGGTGGCGGACCGCGCCGGCCACGCAATGCACACCGCGCTGGTGTCGCGCATCCTGCGCGATAAATCCATGTGGGAAGAGGTCACCTTCCCCAGCGATGAGGCATCGGAAGCTTCCAATCGCAGCAGCGAGGCTGCCGCCGGGAACTCTCTTTAAACTCTCAGATCAATCCGCCGGTTCGCAGGGCGGCTCTTCAGGATCGTTGCCATCCAGGTGAATCGGCTGCTCCTGCAACAATCGTTCGAGTTCGGCTCTTCCTTGACTGATTACAGCAGCGGCAAACTTGCGCGCGGATTCCTGCTGCTCACTCGATAACTCTTTTACCCGCAGATTCAGCAGGGGCACATCATTTTCGAAATATTGCAATGTTCTTTGCATCTTGGCGACGCGGAAGCTATGGGTAGCCATCAGTAATTCTCCAGGTCTACGAGCGTGCCATGGGGACAAGGAGCCCGCAAAGTTCAAAGGAAGGTTCCCGTTTTGTGGGGAGGTAAGAGCGTCAACCACGAAGGATACGAAGTATCACGAAGGGTCTTGATTCCGCAGCGTTCTGATGTTTGTTTGGGGTTAGTTGTGGGAGTCGGGTTCTACGGCCGCCAGGCGTTCTTTCGCCCCGGGAAATTCCTGTTCCATTCGTTCATCGAGCCATCGCTCGAGCCGTTCCTGCGAATTCTTGGGGACGTTGTGGAAGCGGAAGCCGGCCAGACCTTTCATGTTGCTCCATGCCACTTCGGATTCCACTTCCATGTGAAGGTTGGAATTGGGCAGGGAGAATTTCAGCAGAGGCGCCGCGCCCTTCGGCAGGGCCTGGTTGAGCATTAGCGCGATGCCGCCTTCGCTGATGTTGGTGCTGGTCGCGACAAGCGTCTTGCCTTCTTGCACGACCTGAACCGTCATCTTGACGGGCTCGCGGAAATACCGGCGACGCTCTTTCAGCATGAAATTCAGCGCGGCATGGAAACAGCGGGAGGCGTTCAGGCCGCTGATCGGTTTCTGCAAGACAAAATTCGCACCCATGCCGAAGGCTTCCTGGGTGGTGGTTCTTTTTCCGTTCAGGACGGCGAAGGCGACTGACGTTCGGTTGCTGGGCGTATTTCGCAGGCCCTGAAGCAGGGCCAGACCGCCGTTGAGATCGTCGCAATCGACAATCACGGCGTCGAACTTGTCGGAGACCAGCATGTCCGAGCCTGTCCGTGCTTCCTGACAGATTTCTACGTCAATGGACATTTTTTCGAGAGTAGGCCGCAATACACGGACTAATTCCGGGTCACGACTCAGCAGCAGAGACTCCAACGTCATGCAATGATTGTAGGAGGCAAGCGCCCGCGTTCGGTAGTGACCAAGGTGTTGGACCCTCGGTTGCTCAGATTCTTTATTTTCTTCACCGATCACCGGTCGGTGCGGGCTTCATAGCTTATTGGTAAGAGCACGCGCATGCAGCATCTAGGATTGCTGTCGCTGGGATCGAACATAGAAGATCGCGAGGCTCATCTGAGGGACGCGATTGCGCGCCTGGCTGCCTTGGGTCACGTCGTGGCCGTTTCCTCGATTTACGAAACAGAGCCGGTGGAGTTTACCGATCAGGCATGGTTTTTGAACTGTGCGGTTTCGCTTGAGACCGCCGAAACCGCCGATCGGCTGATGGTTGCGCTGCTCGCCATCGAGAAGAAAATGGGGCGGCAGCGGGTTCAGAAGAAAGGGCCACGCATCATCGATATCGACATCCTTCTCTTCGACGACATGGTGATTGATTCTTCCGATCTCACGATCCCTCACCCAGCGATGGCGGGACGGCGGTTCGTACTTGAGCCCTTGGCTGAGATCGCGCCGGATGTGCGGCATCCATTGCTGAAGAAGACGGTGAAACAGCTTTTGGAGGCCTTGCCGGCTGGGCAGACCGTGCGGCGGATCGGCTAATTGCTTATTCCTGGTCTGCGGCAATTGCATAGTCCGCGAGCTAGAAGCGTCTTGAATCACACCTCCTGATTTTCTGCCGAAACCAGCAATGAAGCAGATTGTGTAGGGGCGGACGCATTCGTCCGCCCGGTCGCGAAGCGAGCCTGTGGAGCACCCAATTCATCGAGAAGCGGCCCCACGGCCTTCGGCCCCCACGGACGAATGCGTCCGTGGCTACACGATTCGAGGCGATTCCCAACGGCTTTACGGGATGATGATCCGGCTGCCGGCTTCCTGCGGTGTAACCACTGCGGACTCTTTTTCGGGAAATTGCGCGTAGAGAAATTCTATGAACGCTCGCGACTTCGGGCGGCCCGAGGTACGGCCGTAGCCGAGCCGTACCAGGAACACCAGGGCCTTCAAGACTTCAGAATCGCGCAACGTCGAGTAGCCCACGTGTTTCTGCTCGGCTTCGCGATATTCCTTGACCATGTTCTCGATCTCAGCGACGGCGCGTCTCTGCGGCTCACTGGTCAACGGCGGTTCGTACACCAGGCCGGAATTGAGGCGGCGCTCGTAGATCGTGGCCAGCATCGAGAGGGCTGCAATCAGGTCCTGGTCGTGAAGGGTGTGATCTGCACGGGCAGCCTTAGCCAGGGCGTAGGTGAGCCCCATCAGCAGATGCTCCTTTTCGTACATAAACTGGTCGGAAAATTCGACCTGCAGAAAAAGTCCGGCGGGATCGATCTGATCGGCCGAGCGCGGCTTCTCGTGCTCGCGAGCCTGTCGCAGGTAGGGGCAGTCGCTGGGGCAATCGAGGGTCACTTCACGCTGTTCGCCGCAACATTGCGGGCAGATGCGTCCGTGCACGGCCGGACAGAATCGCTTTTCTTTTCGAATTTCGCAGATGACACAGGTCAAGACAGGCCTCTTTGTTCTAATTATTGCATTGAGTGGGAGTGGGGAAGGGTTGTGTCGTGGGTAGTAGCTTCGTTTGTCGTGCCGCTGCAAGCTTGTGGCGGCGAGGACGCCGCCACTACAGCCAGCTGGACGCCGGCGCTACTGTCGGCGCCGCCTGCGCGAGTGTGCCAACACCCTTCTCTGACTTTTTGATGTGACTTTCATCACATGGGGGTTACCACGCGGATACGCATGGAATGCCTGTTTGGGCATCGTCGTGACACGAAGCACCTGTAAAGACGGGCTCTTCCGCGTGCACAAAGTATAAAACCCTCATAAAATAAGGTGTTTTTCCACAGGCTCATGGATATAAGATACCCGCGCTGGTATTAAACCGATTTTTTCGAGGAGGAAGTATGGCTGCAGGTTTGACCAAAACTCAGCTGATCCGGCAACTGGCGGAGAAGACTGAGCTGCCCAACAAAACAGCGGCGGCATTTCTTGAGCATCTCGCCGACACGGCTATCAAAGAGACAAAGAAGAACGGCATTTTCGTAGTGCCCGGCCTCGGCCGCCTGGTGAAGGCGCACCGCAAGGCCCGCGTTGGACGCAACCCCCAGACGGGCGAACCGATCCAGATCAAGGCAAAGACGGTCGTGAAGTTCCGCGTCGCCAAAGCCGCGAAAGACGCGATCGCACCGAAGAAGTAGTTTTGTTTAGAATTCGAATCGAAGGCCGGCCTCGGTCGGCCTTTTGATTTTGTAGTGAAAAAGAGGTTTCGAGGTGTGAAGGTTTGCTCAACTGGATCGTCATCGGAATCGGCGACATCACCATTCGCCGCGTCATCCCCGCAATTCAAGCCGAGCCGCGCAGCCGCTTGTACGGATTCGTGACACGCGATCCTGCGAAAGCCAAGCCTTACGACGCTCGCGTGTTTGCGACTCTCGATGCTGCTCTGGCCGATCCTGAAGTTCACGCGGTATACGTTGGCACTCCGGTTTTTATGCACTCTCCGCAGACCATTCAGTCACTGCGCGCTGGGCGACATGTGCTGTGCGAAAAGCCGATGGCAATGAATGAGGCCGAGGCCCGCCTCATGGTGCGAACGGCGGAAGAGACAGGAAAAACGTTCGGAGTCGCGTATTACAGGCGATGCTATCCGAAAGTGCAGCGCGCAAAAGAGCTGCTCGCGGCGGGCGTGATCGGAAAACCTGTGTTCGCCGAACTGACCAATCACATGGATTTCGACGGCAGCGGAAATCGCGGATGGCTGTTCGATCCCGTCAAATCAGGTGGCGGCCCGCTGTTCGATATCGCGTCGCATCGCATCGACGTCCTCAACTTTCTGTTTGGGCAGCCACAGCGAGTGACCGCACAACTCTCTAACGTGGTGTATCGCTACGCCGTCGAGGACAACGCCACGGCGCTGATCGAATATGAAAGCGGAGTTCGCGGGGTGGTCGACGTGCGGTGGCATTCGAAGGTGAACCGCGATGAGTGCCGCATCCGCGGCACTGACGGCGAGATGGAAATGTCGCCGCTGAACGGACCTGATCTGATCTATCCCGGAGGCCGGGAAAGCCTGCCTGTGCACAGCAACGTGCACCTGCCGACAATCGCGAACTTCGTGGATGCAGTTGAAGGCAAGGGGACCCTGCTGGCAAGCGGCGCTTCTTCCTATTGGACGGACTGGGTCACCGAGCAAGCTCGGAAGAAATAGATGGCGAACGCTTCTCGTGTTCCCTCTAAAACATCTTTCGGACATCTCAGGGTCCGTTCCAGTTTTGTAAGGAAAAACCTTCAACCACAAAGGACACGAAGTTTCACGAAGGAATTACAACTGTCCTTCGGCGTTCCACTTCTTGCTCCAGACGCACGGCAACACATTTATTTTCCATATTCGTTCTTCACCACTTCGCCGCCCTTCATCACAAACTTCACGCGCTCCAAGGTCGTTACGTCTTTCGTCGGATCGGCGTCCACGGCTACGATATCGGCCCAGGCACCCGGTTCGAGCGTACCTACTTTGCCGGACCATCCCAGCAGATCAGCGGCATTCACGGTCGCTGCCTGAATTGCCTGCAATGGCGTGAGCCCCAACTTCACCATGACGGCGAATTCGTGTCCGTTCATTCCGTGTGGATAGACTGCGGCGTCGGTGCCGAATGCGACTTTGACTCCGCTTGAAAACGCATGAGCAATGTTTTTTCGCGCGGCCGGGATCACGTCCCGCGCTTTGGCCAGTAGGGGTGCAGGCAGCCTTGTGAGTCCGGCGTTATCGATCATCCAATCACCCAGGTAAAGCGTCGGAACCAGATACGTTCCGTGCTCCTTCATCACCGCAATGGCTGCGTCGTCGATATAAGAGCCGTGCTCGATGGAGTCAACGCCGGCCTCTGCGGCCCAGCGAATTCCTTCCGCGCCATGCGCGTGGGCGGCGACCTTGCGCCCGAGTCGATGCGCGTCGGCAACGATCGCTTTCATTTCCTCGAGCGTGTACTGGGAGTGCTGCGGATTGTCGCCGAGGGAGAGCACGCCTCCCGTAGCGCATACCTTGATGACATCCGCGCCATACTTGATGTTCTCGCGCACCTTGTGCTGAACGGCGGCAACACCGTCTGCGACTCCGTCATCGGTCGCGTGATAATCGAAGGGCAGCATATTGTTGTCGCAGTGTCCGCCGGTAATTCCCAGCGCAGGGCCGCTGGCAACGATGCGCGGGCCCGGCACGTCCCCGGCATTGATGGCATCGCGTAGAGCGACGTCGGTGAACTTGCCTGCGCCAACATTCCGGACGGTGGTGAATCCGGCTAGGAGCGTGACGCGGGCATTCTTGGCGCCGATCAGAGCCTCGCGCGGAGCGGAAATGGCAAGCGTCTCGTACCCAAACTCGGGATTCATGGTCAGGTGCGTGTGAGCATCAATCAATCCGGGCAGCAGTGTCGCATTCGGCAATTCGATCCGGACGGCATCGCCGGCATTCGCCGGGGCCGACGGACCAACGCTGACAATCTTTCCGTCTTCGACGAAGATCGTTTGATCGTTGAGCGTCTTGCCCGACTTCACATCGAGGACGTGGCCTGCATGCACCACCACACGCCGTTGCGCCTGTGCGCTTCCCTGCAACCCCGATAGTGCGAAACCTACTGCCAAGACAACTCCCCACACTTGCTTCATCATTCATTTCCCTTTCTTGAATTTCTCAGTTAGTGCACCGACTCGCGTCGAAAACTTCAGTGGCGCACTCTATCGAGTCCCCAGACTGTTCCAGCATCGACGGCAAAAAAGATGACCAGCAATAGCAGAAGAGGCAACGTATCGAGACGCGCGCCGAAATAGTGCCACACTGCAACGCCGTGTCCGGCGTCCCACCAGGCCGCCAATGTCAGGTTCAGCAAAAACAAAATACCCACAACGCTTGCAATGCGTACCCACAATCCGAGCAGGAGCGAGATCCCAATGATGAGCTCGATGACACCGACAGCGTAGCCGAAGAACACTGCGTGCGGCAGCACGATTCCGGAAAGGAAAGGGCGGTAAAAGCTGACTGCGGTGGTGTTGATGTAGTCGTGGAGATAGTTCTGAAATCCGCCATGGGCGAAGGCTGGGCCTACGACTTTATATTCGCCGAAAAACAGGAAGAAAAAAGATGTTGCGATGCGAACGACAGCAATCGTTTTGAGAGAAGAGGGAGCAGCCATCAAAAGAGTTTGCGTGAGCCTGGAAGGCGAATTTGCAGAGGCGGAAGTGGTGGGATCGGGCATCAGCCCGTCGAGTCCTAACCACCCGGCCCGTCGTTCGAGACGTACTGCTCGAGCGCATCCAACTGATGGGTCAAATCGTCTACGCGCCACTCCAGAAGATTTCGAATCGAAAGCATGCCCAGCAACTTGCCGTTATCGTCGGCGACGGGGAGATGGCGGAAATGGCGCTCGAGCATGATTCCGAGAGCCTCGCCCGCGTTCGTTCCGCGTGTCGCCATTTCAACCGGGGTGGTCATGAGTTCGCGCACCGACGTCACCTGCGGGTCCATGCGGCTGAGCGACAGTTTGCGAAGAACGTCGCGCTCGGTGAAAATGCCCGCGACGCGAAATTCATCGTCCACGACGGCAACGGCGCCGACGTGATAGTCCAGCATCTTGTGGATGGCATCGGCAACGGAAGCTTCCAATCCCACCGCCGCAATCTCGCGGTCGCAAAGCTCTAAGACGCTCATCAAGCACCTCCGCCAGTAATGCGACAGCCGGTCATCGGTTTCGACCGACTGATCTGGATTGAGGCATTATGCTCGCGGCGGAGCGCTTGTCAAGGAAATTTGGGAGTGGGGACGAAAGACCTGCCCTGCCAACGGTCTTCGGCTGGGAAAGTCTCGGACGGATCAGTCCGCAGTAAGAACGCCTGTCTGCTTCTTCGTCGCTGCTGGCGCACGTGGGGTCCTTCGCTTCGCTCAGGATGACAACACTATGTGGGGTAACATTTTCAATTTCGAGCTTCTAATGTTCAAGCTTCTATTTTGAGCGGAAGACCTCGCCGTTTTTCATCACGAACGAGACGCTCTCAAGTCCTTTGATGTTCTGCAGCGGATCGCCTTTTACAGCGATGATGTCAGCAAATGCGCCGGGAGTCAGTGCACCGACCTTGCCTTCCATGTCCAGCATGACTGCGGCCCGCGACGTGGCGCTTTGAATGGCATCCATCGGCGGCATGCCGAAGCTGACCATGCGCGAGAATTCCTCGGCGATGGGTTCGGTCCAGGGGATTCCGCCCATGTCGGTACCGAAGACGATCTTGACTCCGGACTTAAGTGCCTTTTTGAATGAGACCTCGTGAGTCGACGCTCGGAGGCGATCGCGACGGCCTTCCGGCGTGTCGGGTGCCGCCCAGTCGGTGTAGTAGACACCGATGGTTGGAACGTACCATGTTCCCTGCTTGAGCATCTGCGCGATCGCCGGATCGTCGAGATCGAGGCCGTGCTCGATGGAGTCGCATCCTCCATCAAGCGCGCGGTGCAAACCGATGCCGGTGTAGGCGTGACAGGCGACCTTCTTGCCCCAGCCGTGGGTCTCGTCGACGACAGCCCGCAACTCTTCCACGGTCAATGTCGGCTGAGCCATCAACTCGCCGTTCTTTCCGACCCACGAACGGTGTGTCATGTAGACCTTGATCCAGTCAGCGCCATGGTCGAGTTGCTCTCGAGCGGCCTTGCGGGCTTCGACTGGCCCGTCGACAATCTGCGCGCCCTTGGGCATCTCGAGTTCCGGCGCGTACCCTTCCAACTGATATCCGCCGGTAGTCGAGATAGCTCGAGTCGCCACCAGCAGGCGAGGTCCCGGGATGAATCCACCCTCGATGGCCTGCTTGATGCCGATGTCGCCGTATCCTGCGCCTTCCGTCTCGACATCGCGCAGCGTGGTGAATCCTTGTTCGAGTGCACGACGGGCGGCAACCGTTGCCCTCGCTGCCCGCAGCGCGAGAGGGGCGGTCAGGATGTTGGCGTCGTAACCTCCGTGGGCAGGATCTTCGCCCTGCAGAAAAATGTGCGTGTGCGAATCGATCAGACCAGGAAGGATCGTCTCTTTCGACAGGTCGATGACCTGTGCACCGGACGGGATCTTCGCGCCTGTCGCGTCGGATACGCTTTCAATCTTGTTTCCGCGGACAATGATGACTTGGTCGTGTCGCGGCTTGTCGGACTTGCCGTCGATCAGGGTCCCAGCACGAATGACCGTAACCTGTCCGGCGCTCGATTGCGCCGGCGATTGCGCCATGGCGATGGCCGCAGTGGCGAGAATGACTGAGGCAAGAAGATGTTTCACGTGACCTCCGAGGATGGCGAGTGTACTCGTCGCAGTGGCATCCTTGAGCGGCAAGGATTCTATACTCAGAGGGCATACCAGCGCACAGCGCTACAGAGTTGGAGAGAAGAGGATGGCTGAACGTTCAATTCCGGAATCGACTGCGACGGTGTGCGTCGCGGTGGAGGACGACGCCGAAGCTCTCACGGCGCTCATCAACGCCGCATTTCGGAAAGCGGAATCGTTCTTCGTCGACGGCGACCGGGTCACGCCAGATTTCGTTCGCGCCAGCCTGAAGAAAGGAACATTTCTTGTCATCGAAGAAGGAAGGAAACTGAGCGGATGCGTTTACGTCGAAATAAATGGAGACAGGGCCTACCTCGGACTGCTATCGGTTGATCCGGAAAACCAAAGATCTGGTATGGGCTCGAAGCTGATGAATGCCGCCGAGAACTTCTGCGCGAACGCCGGATGCCGGTTCGTCGATCTACGGCTTGTCAATCTCCGCCAGGAACTGCCCGCCTTCTACCGGCGACATGGGTACGTCGAAACGGGCACGCTCCCATTCGATGAAGCAGCCGCTACGCGAATTCCATGTCATTTTGTGCAGATGACAAAACAGCTTGCCTGAACTTCTTATGACACTACGGCGTCGGCCTCGATCTCGACGAGTATCTCTGGGGAGATGAGCGCGGCGACCTGGACCATCGAGGTCGCGGGCCGAATATTTCCGAAGAACTCGCCGTGAGCCTTGCCCACATGCTCCCATTGGCTGATGTCGGTGACGTAGATGCGGGTGCGAACGACATCTTTCATGCTGGCGCCTGCCTTGGTCAAAGCGCTTTCAATATTCTTCAGTGTCTGGATCGCCTGAGCATAGAAGTCGCCGATACCGACGATGTTCCCATCCGCTCCCGTCGCGGTTGTGCCTGAAACGTGGACGTAGGAACCCATCTTCACCGCACGAGAGTAACCGACAATCGGCTCCCACTTGGCACCGCTCGAAATGTTCTGCCGCTCCATTCGATGTTCTCCTTCCACTAAATTCTATCTTGAGCAAGTCAGAATCCGGCGCGCGTGCGGTTATAGGCGCGGCGAACAGCAAGTTTTTGGCAGCCGACTTCGGAGACTGCCAGCAATCTCGGATGAATTCCGACGCTTAGTTAACTTCTGCGGCACTCGCTTCTACCAGATTCACTGCACAACTCGATGAGGATGAGGCACCTTCTAACAAATCAGCAAAATGAATCTCTCCGATAAACAAAAGTCACTTGCGTTTGAGGACAGAAGTAGGTTATCTAGACACGCATGTGGCTGAAACTCCGTGGTTGGCGCGGAGTTCAGGGGGCCTTCGTATGGTTGAAGAGTCGCATCCGCTGCAGCAGCTATTTCAAGACCTGGTTGGGCGGCACTACGCAGAAGAGATCGGGATTCGCGATCCGCAGATTGTCGCCTACGTTTCCCACCTACTCGCAGAATTCTGCGAGGCCGATCAACTATTCAAGATTCGCAATTCCTCTCATCGACCGCTCGACGATGTCGGCGAGATGCTGATCGAGTCCGATCCAGTTTATGGGCCAGCGCCGTCGTTCGATCGCGAACGCCAGGTGCGCAAGCACATCGGCGATTTCACTCTGTTCTTCGCCGGGATGTTTCCCGAGAGCATCAACCATTTCCGGTTGCGGCGCCAGAGAGTCGAAAATCTTGTGGACCTGGTGAAAGCCGGGAAAGAAAGCTACTACATCGTCTCGAAGTTTGAGCACTTCGAGTATGCGAAGGTGGCGCCGCTGTTCGCGAGCCTCTCGAAGAATTTCGAGGAGTGCGTCTACGGACTAAATATGGTGAAGAACGATCTGCAGGAAATGCAGCATCCCATCGTTCGCCGCACTGACGAATTGATTATGTAGCTGGCGGAGGAGGCAACTCACATGCGTACCTCCGCCGCATTTCCCATTCGATAGAAACTGAGCGCCGCGCTTCCCTGGGCCAGATGCCGAAATCTACGCAGCGGCCCGAACTCATCTCCTGGATCAAATTTCTTTTCGTGTTCCGCAATCACCACCGACATTGCCCAGATTAAAGACGATTCGGCGAGCGCACTCAGCGTTTTCGCGTAGACATCCTGCATCCGGTAAGGCGGATCGATAAATGCCACATCGGCAGCCACCCTCTGGCGCTCCATGCGCCAGAACGCCCGCGGCAGCTCGTCCTCCAGGATATTGAAGCCTTCCTTGACCCCGAGGCTGTGAAGGTTAGTGCGGATCATGTTCGCTGCTGACGGTGAACTCTCGACGAAATGTACCGCCTTCGCGCCGCGGCTGAGCGCTTCGATTCCGATGGCGCCGGTGCCCGCGAACAGATCCAGCCACACGCTGCCTTCGAGCGCGGCTGGATTTCCAGCGGTGAGCACGTTGAACAGCGTTTCCCGCAACCGATCTGATGTGGGGCGAATATCCATTCCGCGAAGCGAACGCAAGGGTCGACTCCGATATTTTCCCGATATCACTCGCATGGCCTCTGAACCTTCGGTGCCGCAACCACTATATCTGTGCATGTAGAATAAAAGCAGCGAATCCGTATGCGAAGCTGGTCCATCCCGGTTGGACGACTATTCGGCGTAGATGTGCGTGTGCACCTCACATTCCTGATACTGCCGATGTTTGTTTTCTGGACTGAATACGCCGCAAAAGGGTCGGCAAACGGCCCGCGCGATCTCGCTCTGTGCGCCATTATTCTGGCGTGCGTGGCAGCGCATGAAGCAGCGCACATGCTCGCATCGCGACGGGTGGGCTTAGTACCCAAAGCCGTAATCCTTCTGCCGATCACAGGCGTAGCGCTCTATGAAGAACCTCGCCAAGAAAAACAGGCTCCGGCTTTTTTCTGGAAGCGCGAAATCTGGCTCGCTCTCGTCGGACCATTGATGAACCTGGCGCTGGCAAGTCTGTCGTTCGCGGTGATCTCCGCCAGCGGCAAGGGAATTGAGTTTTGGAAGTGGCCGTTCTTGCAGGCGTCGCAGCTCGCCAAGAGCGTGGTGTGGGCCAATCTGTATATCGCGATTCTGAACCTGATGCCCGCGTATCCTCTCGATGGCGGACGCATTGTACGGGCCTTGTTCTCGCGCACGACGGACATTTCGTCCGCCACGCGGCGCGCCGTCTCCATCAGCACGGCGATCTCGTTAGTTCTGGTTTTCGCCGGACTCTTCAGCGATAGCTGGCTGACGATGGTGGGCGTGATTGTGTTCTCAGCAGCCCAACTGGAAGAACGCGCGCTGGTATTTCAGTCCGTTCTCGACAACGTTCGGCTGGACGAAGTCATGCTTACCGACTTTGCCACGCTCTCTCCCGCGGACACACTGGAAGACGCCCTGGAAAAGGCGGTGCATTCGCTGCAGGATGATTTTCCCGTGGTCCGAGGAAGCGATATGGTGGGAGTGATCTCGAAGGCTCGCATCCTGGACGCGCTGCGCGCGGAAGGGAATGGTTATGTACAAGCCGTGATGAGCAAGTTCTTCGACGTTTCCGTCCGCCACGACTCGCTAAGTTCGGCCTTTCGCAAGCTGACAGCCCGGAGTTCCAGCATCATTCCAATCGTAGAAGAAGAGCGCCTGGTCGGCATTGTGACATTGCAAAACCTGATGCACTCGATGGCCCTGCTGGCCGAAAGCCGCAAGCTGCGGCGGGATGAGCTGCAATCCTAGTTCGCCGTTAGAACAGGCGAACCGCTTTCGCCGTGTGGACCGCAGGAATCTCTTTCAATCTGGTTAAAACCGCTTCGGGAACGCGTCCATCTACGTGCACGACAGCGATCGCTTCCCGCGCTTGTTCTGACGTCTCGCCGCTGCGACGACCGAGCGAGAAGTCGGCGATATTGATGGATTCCTCGCCCAGGATGGTTCCGACCTTGCCGATCACGCCGGGCACGTCGCGATTGCGCATATAGATCAAGTTACGTTCCAGAGGCGCTTCCACATCGATGCCATCCACGCCCAGCAGCCGCGGCGCCTCGCCGTGCAGCACCGCGCCCTTCACCATGTGTTCCTCGGACGAGGTCTTGAGGAAGATGGAAAGAACGCTGCCGGAACCGCCGGAACTTTTTTCCTTATGCGATTCGAGGATTTTCAGCCCGCGCTCATTTGCTATCGTGGCGGCATTCACCAGGTTCGCCTTCTCCTCCAGCGCCTGGTTCAGAATTCCCTTGATGGCGGCGTTGCGGATTAATTCTGTCTTCCACTCTCCGATGTGGCCGCTGTACCGTATGGAAATCTCCTCCAGCGAACCCTCCGCCACGTGCGCCAGAAATGCTCCCATACGCTCCGCAAGAATGATGTAGGGCTGCATGAGCGCATATTCTTCGGCGGAGACGGACGGAACATTCACCGCATTCTGGATCACGCCATGTTTCAGGAATTCCTTTACCTGGCGGGCGATCTGAACACCCACGGCCTCCTGCGCCTCGAACGTGGATCCTCCGACGTGCGGTGTCAGGATGACATTCGCAAGAGAAGTGAGCGGTGAGTTCTTCAGAGGTTCTTCGGTGAATACGTCGAGAGCAGCTCCAGCTACCTGTCCCTCTTGAAGCGCCCGTGCCAGATCGGATTCGTTCACCAGTTCGCCCCGGGCACAGTTCACGAGGCGCACGCCTTTCTTCATCTTCGCGATGGACGCCTGGTTGATCATGCCAGTCGTCTGCGGCGTCAACCCAACATGCAGCGTAATGTAGTCGGCGGCTGCGTACACTTCCTCTAGTCCTGCCAGCCGGATAGCCTGCTCCTTTGCGATTGCGACGGATACGAAAGGATCGTGCCCGACCAACTCCATGCCAAAAGCGCGGGCACGGCGCGCCACTTCCATTCCGATCCGGCCCAGCCCGACGATCCCCAGCGTCTTGCCGCGCAGTTCGGTTCCCTGCAGCGACTTCTTCTCCCACTTGCCGGCGTGCATAAGGGCATCAGCGCGGCACAAGTGGCGCGCCATAGCCAGCATCATGGCGAGAGTCTGCTCGGCGACCGCCACGGCGTTGGCTCCGGGCGTATTCATCACCGCGATGCCCTTGTGCGTCGCGGCATCAAGATCAATGTTGTCGACACCGACGCCCGCACGTCCAATGACGCGAAGCTTGTGAGCGTGCTCGAGCAGTTTGGCATCGGCCTGCACGGCGGAGCGAACGATCAGCGCGTCAGCTGACTCGAGGTGCTCCGGCAATTTTCCATCGAGCTGATCGGGCGTAAGAACGATCCAGCCGGGCTCCTGCAGTTGGGCCACGGCCGACGCCGAGATTTTTTCTGCGACGATAATCTTCACTAGTAGCGGCCTTTTCAAACGGAAGGCCGGCGATAGCTGCAGCCGGCCCTTCGATCTTTCAAGATTCTGCTATTTCGCGTTTTCTGTCTTGGTGTCAGCCTGAACTTGCGTATAGCCGGCCGGAATTTCAAACAGGCTCGCGTCCAAACTCTCTTTGGAGTACGAGAGGACCTCAATCTTCATGTCCATCATCGAACCGGGGATGGGAGCCGGTGCGGGGATGGCATTGGGATCTTTGGCGGCTTCGTTCTGCTGTTGTTTCTCTTTCTTCTTACCGAACAGCCCGCCGATCCCTTTTGCGAGCGCTTCTTTCGGGCTGGTGGGCGTGCTGTCGTTTGACGAATTCTGGTTCTGGGGTGGCTGGCCCGCTGAATCCTGGCCCGAGCCTTGTCCGGTCTGACCATTTGAGGCCAATCCGAAACTGGTGAACTGCACGAGCGGCATGCCGTCAACTTTGACTGCGTTCTTCCGCAACTCTGCCGCCGCCTGCCCCATCTGCGCGTTGGACATTCCCATGGAGCCCGGTAGCCAGTTCACTTCCTTCGCCATCTTCACGTAAAACTGCCGAACCTCTTCATAGCCCGGGATGGTTCCATACCAAGAGTCTCCCGTCATCCAAATGGAAGATTTTGATTTCTCCAGATCGGCTTGCGTCTTCGGGTCGGTCGATTGGAAGAGCATGTCGATGCGCATCTTGATTTCTTTGACCGGGAGGTTCATGACGGTGCCAGTTTGACCGGTAGCTTGCATGTCAAACTTCGGAACCATCGTCACGCTCTGCTTGTCGTCATTCTTGGGAACAGACTTCGTCTGCTCCTCCTTTGCTTTCGCCTGGGCCTGCTCGACCTGCTGCTTGATCTGGTCGAAGGTCACCACCGAGTAAGTTTTCTTGGCGGGATCGATGTGAACGATCCGCCGGCCATCGAGATCGATGATTTCGACTTCACCGGTCGATTGCTCGGTGCGCATGCGATTGCCGCGAACCATGGTGGTCGAGTTTTGGGGTTCATTCATTTGCCGGGCGCTTTTGCTGAAAACGCCCAGGGACTTCGTAACGCCTGCCAGGGCGCCTCCGGTTACCTTGCTCTGCTGTGTGTACTTGAAATCGGCCCGGCTCGTACCCGCCGTCACCACGCCCACTGCTGCAATTGCCAACACCGACCGCAGTTTCAAAAGATCCTCCTCAGACACTTCAAAATGTGACTTTCACTAATTTTGTGATTCTCACTGCCACAACGTTACGGCTCGAGAAGCGTTCCGTGCGAAAGCCTATTCAGGGATGGCAGCATTAGGGCCATCGCGGATTTTTCCTTTTACTCATGGAAAGGCGGGGAGGGCGCCTCGCCTCACTTCGAGCGCAATGTGTTCGGAGGAACGTTAACGGGCCGACACGGCCGCTTCTGTGCTCCGCGCGTACACTTGCTGCGCGGCCCTAACCGCGGCTCCGTATTCGACGTCCTTGTCGGTGACGCGGGCAAGCACCTGCTCCAGCGCTCCCAGGATGCCGATCGTATCCAGATAGTCGTAGTACCCGATGTGCGCGATGCGGAAGAGCTTGCCCTTCATCTCGCCTTGTCCGTTGGCCACAACGGCATCGAACGACTCGCGAAACTCTTTCACGATTTTCCCGGAATCCACTCCGTCGGGTGCAGTAATGGCCGTAAGGGCGGCGGCCGGCGTGGAAGCGTACAGCTTGAGGCCGAGCGCTTTGGCTCCGGCTCGAGTCATCTCGGCGCACTGCTCGGCGTTGTTGACGAGCTCTTCGCGGCCCTTCGCCAGATCGCCTTTCCCCATGCTCCGGATAAATTCGAGAGCGGCTCCTAAGGCCGCAAACAACGAGGTCGCGGGTGTATAAACCGTCTCGCCCTTGGCTGCCGACTTCCTCTCTTTTCGGAGATCGAAGTAAAACCGCGGCGAGGTCGTCGTTTCCATACGCTTCCACGCACGCTCGCTAACCGCGCAATAGCCCAGCCCGGGAGGCATCATGAGCGCCTTCTGCGATCCGCCGATGATGACGTCGATGCCCCAGCCGTCGACATCGAGATGGGTGGTTCCGAGACCGGTGATCGCGTCGACCACGAGCAAAGTGTTGTCGCCCTGCGCGCGCACGATTTTGGCGATGCTCTGAATATCGTGGCGGGCACCGGTGGAACTCTCAGTCGCTTGCACATAGACAGCACGAAGATCCGGGGTAACGCGGCTGCGCACTTCATCCAGCGAAAACGTCGCGCCGTATGGGACGCTCAGGACGTCGACGTTGCAACCGAAGGCTTTGGCCAGGCCGGTCCAGCGTTCGCCAAACTTTCCAGCGGTCAGCACCAGAACTCTGTCGCCGGGCGAGGTGAGATTCGAGACGGACGCTTCCATGACACCTGTGCCTGATGAGGCCAGCACCAACACGTCGTTGCTGGTTCCAACAAATTCCTTCATGTCTGCCAGGACGCGCTGAAATAGCGCCTTGAAATCAGCAGTTCGATGATGCGCGGTAAACGCCGCCATTGCGGTCTGGGCCGCTGGCAGAAGAGGGGTGGGTCCGGGAGTAAAAAGGCGATTCTTATGCAGCATGAAGGCAATCCTTAGGACAGAGATGAACAAGTAGTTTATAGGAATTGCGCGCGATCAGCGCATCAATGGCGGGGAAGGCGATTACAGTAGCTGAAACGCCCACCCATGTCGCAAGAACTTGCAACCGGGTGGGGATAATCAGTTTGGTTGACACAATGCGGAACTTCTAAGAGAGCGGCTTTCAGAGTTAAACGATTCAGCGGGCCGTCTTCGATGCGAGTACTTCGGGCTTATCGATCTTCGGAGCTGAGGCGAGCAGTTGATCAGCTTTAGCGAACAACGCTTTCGCGATGTCTCCGTTCAGGTGAGCATTCCGGCCGTTTTCGTCGTTGAAAGTATCGAAGATCCCGTATTTCCCCGGCCCCATCTTGATCGCATACCACGTTACTGTGCCGGGTTCGCGCTCCGCCAGGGGTTGTGCTGACTTCAGGAAGTCTTCGAGTTCTTTTTCTTTTCCTGGCTTGGCTTCGAGCTGGGCCCAGATCGCTAGTTTTCCCATGTGATTCCTCCTGAGCATCTGATGCACGAAGTCAGGAATTGGGTCAGGAAAACGTGCGATGTCACGTGCGTGGTAGCCGTATGGAAACCCGGATCTCAGCTGCCGTCTATAATTCCTACATGCCTCTAGTCGATCAGATTCAAAAAGACATTGTTACCGCGATGAAGGCCAAAGAAGAAGCGCGACTCTCGACGCTTCGCATGGTAAAGAGTGCGTTGCAGCTTAAGGCTGTCGAAAAGATGTCTCCGCTTGATGACAAAGAATCGCAGGCGGTGCTCTCGACCCTGATCAAACAGCGGAAGGAGTCGGTCGAGCAGTTCACCAAGGGCGGCCGGCAGGAAATGGCCGACAAGGAAGCTGCTGAGATCGTGGTGATCGAAAGTTACCTGCCAAAGGCGGCCAGTGAGGACGACATCGCGGCCGGAGTCAAGGCTGCCATCGCAGAGATGGGTGCACCGACCATGAAGGACATGGGCACGGTAATGAAGAATGCGATGGCGAAATTCAACGCCGCGGGCATGCGCGTCGACGGAAAGACCGTCAGCGATCTGGTGAAGAAGGAACTCGCGGGAAAGTAGCGGCGGTTGTGTAGCCACGGACGCATTCGTCCGTGGCGGCCGAAGGCCGTGGCGACCCCTTCCCACGGATGGGCGCTGCACAGGTCTCGCTTTGCTCGACCGGGCGGACGAATGCGTCCGCCCCTACACAAAAGCCTCAGTCTGGAACTGTGCGCTTTACCATCGGAAGCTGGTCAAGGAAACCATCAAGTTCGACTTCGCTCAAGGCAGGCTCTTGCGTCCGCCCCCATACCGAATGCGATGGCGAAATTCAACGCCGCGGGCATGCGCGTCGACGGAAAGACCGTCAGCGATCAGGTGAAGAAGGAACTCGCCGGAAAGTAGGAGCGGTTGTGTAGCCGCGGACGCATTCGTCCGTGGCGGCCGACAGGCCGTGGGATCTTATCTGCTGATGGGCACTCCACAGGTCTCGCTTTCGCTCGACCGGGCGGACGAATGCGTCCGCCCCTACATTGGGCTGCTAGCTGGCGGCTTGTTCGGATGAGGCGGAAACTGCGGTCTTGGCGTGCGATCCGGATGCTGCTTCGTGACGCGCCAGAGCTAAATCTGAGTTCAGGGAATCCAGAATCACCATCGGGAGCTCGTCGCCGAAACCATCCAGTTCGTCTTCGCTCCAGTTCCCGTTGAGGCGCGTTGCTCCGGTAATATCTTCAGGGAACGCCTGCCGGAAGTCACCTTCGCGAACCAGGATGTCGCCGATCTGACGGCCGGTATGCACGTCATACACGCGCCGACTGGCTTGTCCGCGAGAGTTGGTGAGGCAGAGAAACACTTCGCCCAAATCCAGAAACTCTGGACGGTGATACCACGCCTGCGAGGCGTCGATCTTCGGATGATGACGCTTTGCCCGATTCGCCCCGGGCTTCTGGTCGACCAACTCCTCTTTCGGATTGAAATAGAGGATTCGCTGGCAGGAGTCGCAAACAACGGTTTCTTTGCCGGACCGGACGTCGTTGTAAGTCTGCGGGCGCAGCATGACCTGGCACGCCATGCACTTGTGATCGCGAACTTCGGAGATGCCGCTTCCGCGAAACTTGGAGACGCGCTCGTAGTGCCGCAACAGATCTTCGCGTACGCCACCGCGAAGCTGGTCGCGCTTCGCTCTCCATTCCGCCAGTAGCTTCTCGTCTTCAGTCGTTTTCTGGCGCGCCTGCTCTTTTTCCTGCTCGATCTCGGCGGCCTCCGCTTTCAATTCGGCTTGCGCAGCCTTCACTTCTTTGTCGCGGGCGTCGGCATTCACCATCAGCTCAAGGATCTTGTCCTCATTCGCGGCGATTTCTTTTTCCGCGAACTGGATTTCGTGCAGTAAGGCTTTGTACTGCTCATTAGTTTTGACGTCGAGAGACTGGTCGCGATACTTGGAAATTTTGCCGCGGAGGTCGTTGATGGCGGTATCGAACTTGCGCCGGTTGGCCTCATCGGCCTTCACGGCGGCCTGGGCTTTTTCCAATTGCGCCTTGGTGCCGGCCAGCTTCAGTTCAATCGCGGCCACGCGCTTCGGAAGTTCGGCAACTTCGTCCTGGAGACGGCGAATTTCCTTGTCCGTATCCTGTAATTTCAGCAGGTTTTCTATTTCGGGGAGCATCCGGCTGGTTCGATTCTAACACGCGCGGAAGCCCGATTTTACGCGGATATTCGATTCTCCGGAGCGTTGCGCTGGACCGCCGGAACGCCAATTTCACATCCGTGCAGCCCCAGCCCCGTGCGGTGTACACTCGTTCGTTCGCGTCTGGGTCCGCTGTCATTCCTTCCTGTGAGGTCGATTCGTGATCAGAAAGCTCGCCATTCTGTCCTGCGTTGCTGCGCTCGTGATGACCAGTTCTGTTTTCTTCAAGTCCGAAGCGCAAACCACTCCAACCAAGCCATTGACCATCGAGGAGATGTTTCAGCCCGGCGGCCTTACAGGGCGGGGACCTGAGACCATGGAGTGGAGCCCGGACGGCACGAAATTGTCGTTCGTACAACGCGACGATAAGGGTGAGAAAGGCGAACTCTGGTACGTGGATGCCGCCACGGGCGAAAAGAAGATATTGGTCAGCGCCGCGAAGCTGGCATCGCTCGATACCGACGTCAACAAGGTCAAGAACGAGCGCGAGAAAGAGCGCCTTACGCGCTATCACGTAGCGGCGTACATCTGGGCTCCTGATTCGAAACATCTCATGTTCGATTCGCAGGGTCAGCTCTGGTACTACGACCTGGCGTCAGAAACGGCGGTTCAGTTCACCTCCGCAAGCGATCCGAGCGGCGATCCGAAATTCTCTCCTGACGGAAATCGCGTTGCCTACGTGCGCAAGCACAATCTGTATGTCCGTCCGATCTCGGGAAAAGACGAGAAGCAACTCACCCACGACACTGGCGAAGATCTGCTGAATGGAGACATTGACTGGGTATATGCCGAAGAGCTCGGCGTACGCAGCAATTACTTCTGGTCTCCCGACGGCAAGCAGATCGCATTCCTCCACATGGATGAGAGCAAAGTTCCGACGTATCCCATCACCGACTGGATGCCCACGCATCCTGCCGTCGACCCGGAGAAATATCCGAAGGTTGGCGATCCGAATCCTGTGGTCAAGCTTGGCGTTGTGGACGCGGACAAGGGCAAGGTTCGCTGGGTCTCTCTTAGCAGCGACGAAGACACTTACATTCCGCGCTTCGGCTGGGTAAGCGAGGGGGTGATCTGGGCCGAAGTACTGAACCGAACCGAGGACAAGCTCGATCTCTACTTTGTCGATTCCAAGTCAGGCAAGTCGCGCCTGGTCCTGACGGAAGCGACACCGGGCGCATGGATCGACTTCGAACATCTCGAAGTGCATTTCCTGAAATCCAAGCCGCAATTTCTGTGGCCGAGTTGGCGTGACGGCAACATGCACGTCTACCTCTACAGCTTCGACAAGCAGAATCCTATGAGCGCCGATGCCAAGCTGGAAAAGCAACTGGAACAGGGCGACTACCAGGTGCTTGGTATCGAAGGCGCGGATGAAGGCTCGGGCACTGTTTTTCTGTCCACAAATAAAGACGATCCAAGGCAGACGCATCTTTGTTCGGTGCAGCTGGACGGGTCCGGGCTCAAGGCTTTGACGACCGAAGAGGGACAGCACTTCGCCAACTTCAGCGACGACGGAAAGCACTATTCGCACACGTATTTCGGCCCTCAAGCCGCGGTGCGCACAAATCTGTGCGCCGTGGGCGGCTCGTGCAATGACGTATGGAAGGCGCGAGACGAGATCGCGGAATACGGATTGCGTTCCCCCAAGTTTCTGGAGTTCAAGGCTGACGATGGAACGGTGTTGTACGGGCGCCTTCTGCTGCCGCCTGAAAACTCCGGCAGCGGCAAGATTCCAGTCATTGTGAATATTTATGGCGGCCCGGCGGCACAGATGGTAATGAAGGGCGTTCCGAGTGCTTTCGATGAGGTCCTGGCTCGCAAGGGATTCGCGATTTTCGCGGTCGACAATCGCGGCACTCCCGGACGCGACCGCAAATTCCAGATCGCGATCCGCCATGAATTCGGAGGCCTCGAGCTCAAAGACCAGCTCTCCGCGCTCGATCAATTGCTCGCCCAGTATCCGCAGCTCGACAAAGATCGTATCGCGATTTGGGGATGGTCGAATGGTGGATCGATGACTTTGTACGCCATGACGCATTCCGAACGCTTCCGCGCGGGAGTGGCCGTTGCCCCGGTAACCAACCAGGTCAACTACGATTCGATTTACACCGAGCGCTACATGGGGCTGCTGAAGGACGACAAGGAAGGCTACGAGCAGTCGGACGTCACGAAATCGGCCGACAAGTTACACGGCGCGCTGCTGCTGGTGCATGGCACGAGCGATGACAACGTTCATTTCCAAAACAGCATTCAGATGATCAACGCCCTGATCAGTGCTGGCAAGCAATTCCGGCTGATGATCTATCCCAACAAGACTCACAGCATTGCGGGGAAAGACGCGCGGGTGCACCTGTTCACGATGATCCAGGAGCATTTCGATCGGGAACTGAAATAGCTGTTGGGAAGCGCGGTCGTCGATAGCGACCGAGGCGAAAGCTTGTAAGGGACAGGGCGAGGTGGAGGAACCGCTGTCGCCCACTGTGGGCAACGCTTACTTCGAGGACTTCTCCGACTTCCTACTACTGCTCTCTCTGCTACTGTCTTTCGCAGAAGAGTCTGACTGCTTCTTGTCTTCCTTCTTCGAATCCTTGGAGTCCTTCGACTCCTTCGAGTCTTTACTCGAGCTTTCCCCGCTGTTGCTACTACTCCCGGAAGTATTCGATTTTTTAGCGTAGTCGGTGACATACCAGCCCGAACCCTTGAACTGCACGGCTGGGGCGGAGATTACCTGCTCTACGACTCCCCCGCATTCCGGACACTTCTTGATCGGCTTATCGGAAAACTTAAGGATTTTTTCGAAGCGATGACCGCATTTTTTGCAGAGATATTCGTAAAGTGGCATGGGCTGAGACGGTTGGTAACTTCTTAAGACTCTCTTTGATTCTAGGGATGAATGCTGCGCCCGTCAATTTACGGCGGGAACTGAACACGGCATTCCGGCTTGATCGCTCCACCTTTCGGCGACCGCTTGAGAGCAAGGGTGTGCGTGTTATTAGGCAACGCCGCTGGCAAGGCTCGATGCAAGATTTCCGTTCTACCGATGCAGGCAAATGCAATTCGAAAGGAAATCGAATATTAGGTCTGGTAGTTCCCTTTTTACTGAGTAGACTTGGCTCGCTTTTCAAACTTAGGGCAAGCGGTAAATCTCCGACCCCGGTTCCCTCGATCCGGGGCCTTTTTTTGTTCAAAATCATCTGGGCAGACGAAGACGTCCTGCATTCCACGCCGATGATAGACTTCGCCCATGAGCGATGCTGCGAGCGTTCCGGCGCTTTATCTGGTGGCAACGCCGATCGGAAATCTCGAGGACATCACGCTGCGAGCCTTGCGTGTCTTGAAAGAAGTCGACGTCATCGCCTGCGAGGACACTCGCCAGACTCAGAAGCTGTTGAACCACTATGCGATCTCTACTCGGACGACGAGCTACCACGAACACAACGAGATGACGCGATCGGCGGAGCTCGTGAAAGAGATGCAGGAAGGCACGAGCGTTGCCCTGGTCACCGATGCCGGAATGCCCGCAATCTCAGACCCCGGCTACCGGCTGGTCACATTGGCGATCCGTCATCACTTGCCTGTCATTCCCGTGCCCGGCGCATCCGCATTTGTGGCGGCGCTAGTCGCCAGCGGCTTGCCATCCGAAAATTTTCGCTTTCACGGATTTCTGCCGGCAAAACGAGGAGAGCGTCGCGCCGTGCTCGAGAAGATCGAGAATGTTCCGGAGACGCAGGCATTCTACGAAGCCCCACATCGGATTGTGGAAGCGCTTTCGGATGTCGCGGAGATTCTCGGCGAATCCAGGCATGTGGTGGTCGCCCGTGAGCTCACGAAGATACATGAAGAGTTTCTGCGTGGAACTGCCGCCGAAGTCCTCGCTAACCTCAAGCAGCGCGAAGCCGTGAAGGGCGAGATTACGTTGCTGATTGCGAAGGCCGAAGAGGATGCTGAGGCAAAATTGCGGGAGCTGAGCCGCGTGAGCGTCCGCGATCGCGTCCATCAACTCATGGCGGATGAGAGTATCGACGAGAAAACGGCATTGAAGCGCGTAGCGAAGGAACGAGGAGTTTCCAAGAGCGAGGCGTACCGGGAGCTGCAAAGAGAAAAGTAGCGGGCGCGGCATGCAAAAGGCCAGCATTTAAGATGGCTGGATGCCCCCAAGTTCTCTTCCCGTGGTTAAGGTCTCGACTCGAGGCATTTCTCGTTTGAAGTCTGGCCACGTCTGGGTCTACCGCTCAGACATCGAGTCGGCCGATGAAGTTCCGGCCGGCGCTCTCGTCACCGTAACCGATCATCGCGGCAAGTCTTTTGGGTCGGCGCTTTACTCCAGTTCTTCGCAAATCGCCATTCGACTCATCTCGCCGGATCCGGTCACGGATCTTCCAGCGCTCATCCGAAAACGGATCTCCGAAGCGATCGCCTATCGGAAGCCGATCGTGCGTGACACGAAAGCCTACCGCCTGATCTTCAGCGAGGCTGATTTTCTGCCTGGCCTCATCGTCGATCGCTACAACGACATTCTTTCGGTACAGATCCTCACGCAGGCGATGGACACCGATGGCATCCGCGAAGCGATCGTCTCGCAACTGGTCAAGGAACTGAACCCGGATTCAATCTTCGAACGAATCGATCCGCGAGTCCGGGAACTTGAGACCCTTCCAGCCAGCGCATCGCGCCTTCTCCATGGAACCAGGACTTCCACCACATTTGCGATGAACTCGGTGCAGTTCCATTTCGACGCGGTCGAAGGACAGAAGACCGGCGCTTTCCTTGACCAGCGGGAGAACTACGCCGCCGCGGCCGGGTATGCAAAGGGAGAAGCGCTCGACGTTTTCTGCTACCAAGGGGGATTTGCGCTCCACCTCGCGAAGTCGTGCTCGCAGGTGACGGGCGTCGATAGTTCCCGTCCCGCACTCGAGGTGGCTGACCAGAATGCCACGCTGAACGCACGGGAGATTGAATGGATCGAGGCCAACGCCTTCGATCTGCTGAAGGACTATTCTGGCGCGAATCGCAGGTATGACGCCATCGTCCTCGATCCGCCTGCGTTCGCCAAGACCAAGCGCGATCTGGACGCGGCCCTGCGCGGATATAAGGAACTCAATCTCCGTGCGCTCAAGATGCTTCGACCGGGCGGGACGCTCGTGACCTGCTCCTGCTCCTACCATGTCAGCGAGGCGAATTTCCTGGAAATGCTCGGCAGCGCCTGCCTCGATTCCCACCGGACGCTTCGCCTGCTGGAGGTCCGAGGGCAGGGGAAAGACCACCCAATCCTGATGAATGTCCCTGAAACGAGCTACCTGAAGTGCGTTATCGGCCATGTAAGTTGATGAAAAAGAAGCATATTATATTGTTGACAATAATACGCTCAACTTTTATGCTTCTTTTACGCTAACGATGCGTCTAATAGTTAGCGACCGAAACAGGCCACTAGCTGATTCGGTCCAAAAGCTTTGATTCAACTTAAATTTTGGAGGATTTAGCCATGACCGTTCTAACCCGTTTCGAGCCCTTCCGTGAGTTTGCCACGCTGCAAGAGCGCATCAACCGCGCGTTTCGCGAGTCTTATACCGGTGCCGGCCAGGACGACGCTCTGACAACCTCGAGCTTTGCCCCCGCTGTCGACGTCTACGAAGACGAGCACAAGGTCACTCTGAAGATTGAAGTGCCCGGAATCGACGAGAAGGACATCGACATCCGCGTAGAGAACAACACCCTCACCGTGCACGGCGAGCGCAAGATCGAGAAGGAAGAGAAGGAAGAGAACTATCGTCGCGTGGAGCGTCAATATGGCAGCTTCACCCGCAACTTCACCCTGCCCACCACCGTGGACACCGAGAATGTCTCGGCGGACTACGACAAGGGCGTCCTGAAGATCAGCTTGCCCAAGAAGGCCGAAGCGAAACCCAAGCAGATCAAAGTCAACGTCGGCGGCAGCAAATCCACCGAAAAGACTCTGGAAGGCAAGGGCCCCAGCAAAGCCGCGTAATTGTTCGTGTAGGGACGGACGCATTCGTCCGTCCCCCCGCAGGCGAAGCCGAGCGGTTGGTGTAACCGCACAACCGGGAGAGCGGCGCTTTAGCACCACGATCAAGCGAAAGAAATGCGGGCTTTGGCCCCTTTAGGACGGGAGGCGGCAGGTGACCGCCTCCCGTTTTATTTGGGCATCAATCGCGTGTCATGCCGAGCGAACCGGAAGACTGAAATACTCAAATATGTGATGCGGTTCGGCAAGGTTGCAGAGGTTCTTCGCTTCGCTCAGAATGACAACAAGAAAGTAGAGATCAGCTATGCCAATTCGTTGGGACAAATTTACCGTCAAAGCGCAGGAAGCCGTCCAGCGAGCGAACGAGCTTGCTTCCGAGCACGGCAATCCCGAGCTGCAGCCGACCCATTTGCTGGCGGCGCTGCTCGAAGACAAAGAGGGCATCGTCCCGCCCGTCCTCGAAAAGATCGGCATCGGGCCGCAAGCCGTGCTGAGCGAGGTCTATCGCGAACTTGAGAAGCTGCCGAAAGTCTCGGGACAATCCGCGCAAGCAACACTGTCGAATGAAGCCAGTGGGATGCTGGAGCAGGCATTCAAAGAAGCGTCGAACTTCAAGGACGAGTACGTTTCGACCGAGCACCTGCTGCTGGCGGTGACGCATATGAAGCGCGACGTGGCGCAGCAGATCCTCGCGCGTCATGGCGCAACGTACGACGCGATCCTGAAGGCTCTCTCGGTGGTGCGAGGATCGCAGAAAGTGACCGACCAGAATCCAGAAGCAAAATACCAGGCGCTGGAGCGTTATGCGCGCGACCTCAACGAACAGGCTCGGCGGGGCAAGCTCGATCCCGTGATCGGCCGCGATGAGGAAATTCGCCGCGTGGTCCAGGTATTGTCTCGACGCACGAAGAACAATCCGGTATTGATCGGCGAACCAGGTGTTGGCAAGACTGCCATTGTGGAAGGACTGGCGCAGCGCATTATCTCCGGCGACGTTCCCGAGGCGCTCAAGAACAAGCGCGTGGTCGCGCTTGACCTTGGAGCGATGCTGGCCGGCGCCAAGTACCGCGGCGAATTCGAAGACCGGCTGAAGGCCGTTCTCAAGGAAATTGAAGACTCGCAGGGACAGGTCATTCTGTTCATCGATGAGCTGCATACGCTCGTCGGGGCCGGTGCCGCCGAGGGCGCAATCGACGCCTCCAACATGCTGAAGCCCGCGCTGGCCCGCGGAGAGTTGCGTGCGATCGGCGCGACTACGCTGAACGAATACCGCAAGTACATCGAGAAAGATGCGGCGCTCGAACGCCGCTTCCAGATTGTGTTCGTGGGCGAGCCCAATGTCGAAGACACGATCTCGATTCTGCGTGGACTCAAGGAGAAATACGAGGTGCATCACGGCGTTCGCATCAAAGACTCTTCGATCGTTGCGGCCGCGACTCTGTCGCATCGCTACATATCGGACCGGTTTTTGCCCGACAAGGCCATCGATTTGATCGATGAAGCAGCCGCATCGCTGCGCATCCAGATCGACTCACTGCCGACTGACATCGATCAACTCGAGCGGAAGGCTACGCAGCTCGAGATCGAGAAGCAGGCGCTGAAGAAGGAAGATGACGCGAATTCCCGGGAACGGCTGGCAATCATCGAGAAGGAACTGGCGGAGATTCGCGAGAAATCCAACACCCTGAAAGCGAACTGGAAAAAGGAAAAGGATCTGATAGCGCGGGTCCGTGCCTTGAAAGAGCAGATCGAGAAGCTCAAGGTTGACGAGCAGGCTGAGCTCCGGAAGGGCAATAACGAGCGGGTTGCGGAGATCCGCTATGGAAAGATTCCGCAGGCTGAGCAGGAACTTGCCAAGCTCAGCAAGCAGATGGAATCGCAGAGTGGCGTCCGCATGCTTAAGGAAGAAGTGGATGAAGAAGATGTCGCCGGCATCATCTCCAAGTGGACGGGAATTCCAGTTTCCAAAATGCTGGAAGGCGAAGTAAAGAAGCTGGTTACGATGGAGGAACGTCTGCGACAGCGTGTCGTCGGCCAGGATCCGGCATTGGAGCGAGTTGCGAACGCCATTCGCCGTTCGCGCGCCGGATTGAGCGATCCCAAGCGGCCGATCGGCTCATTCATTTTTCTTGGACCGACCGGAGTCGGGAAGACCGAGCTTGCCCGCGCGCTTGCCGAATTTTTGTTTGACGACGAGCGAGCGATGCTCCGCATTGACATGTCCGAGTACATGGAAAAACATTCCGTCGCACGACTGATCGGCGCGCCTCCGGGATACGTCGGCTACGAAGAGGGTGGACAGCTCACCGAACAAGTCCGGCGCCGCCCGTATGCGGTCGTGCTTTTCGACGAAATTGAAAAGGCGCATCCAGACGTGTTCAACGTTCTGCTGCAGATGATGGATGATGGACGTCTCACCGACGGCAAGGGCAGGGTGGTCGACTTCAAAAATACGATCATCATCATGACGTCGAACATCGGATCGCAGCTGCTGCAGGCAGATGGAATTCGTTCTGACGCAGAGTTCGATAATGCCGCGCAGCAGGTTCAGAACCTCCTGCACTCGCACTTCAAGCCTGAGTTTCTTGAATCGTGTGGACGACATCATCGTGTTCCGTCCGTTGGGCAAAGAACAGCTGGTCAAGATCATCGAGCTTCGCCTCGAAGACGTTCGACGGCTGCTGGCCGATCGCAAGATTTCGCTGGAGTTGACGGACGCGGCCAAGGATCTCATGTTCACGCAGGGCTACGATCCAAACTTCGGAGCTCGGCCGTTGAAGCGCGCGATCCAGAAGCTGATCCAGGATCCTCTCGCTTTGAAGATCCTCGATGGCGAGGTGCTGCATGGCGATCACGTGGTCGTTGACGCCGACAAGAAAACCGCCAAGATGACGTTCGTCGTGAGTAAGCGGGTTGGGGAGAAAGAGCCGGCAAAGTCCAAGCGCTGATCGCCCACGGGCTGCAAGGCATTAACCACGAAGGACACGAAGTATCACGAAGGTGCTCGATTTTAGAATCTCCTTCGTGGAACTTCGTGTCCTTTGTGGTTTGGAGCCATTGGTCCGTGCGGATTCATAACAAAGGTTTATGATGTTGGCCGACGAGGCCATGCTCATGCGCAAACATCACTTGCTGTCGTTCGCGGTCATAACGATGTTGGTTCAACTTTGTTCCGCCCAGGCACCTATGAAATGGAAAATTCACGACCTCAATCGTCCTACTCCTCCAGTCATCGATCCCGGAACGGCAAGCACGCAAGACACTCCGGGACGTCCTCCATCTGACGCAGTCGTTTTATTCGACGGCAAAGATCTGTCGCACTGGGTCGACAAAGACGGCAACGCTGCGAAGTGGAAGGTTGAGAACGGCTACATGGAAGTCACCGCGAAGACCGGGAATATTTCGACCCGCGATTCTTTCGGAGACTGCCAGCTTCACATTGAATTCTCGGAGCCATCTCCGCCGTCATGGAGAGAGCCAGGAGCGCGGCAACAGCGGCGTCTTCCCGATGGGACTGTACGAAATCCAGGTGCTCGATTCGTACGAGAACAAGACCTACGCCGACGGACAAGCCTCGGCGGTCTACGGACAATATCCTCCGCTGGTCAACGCTTCGCGCCCTCCGGCGACAGTGGCAGACGTACGACGTCATCTTTCATCAGCCGCGCTTCGCCGCCGACGGAAAAGTCACGCATCCTGCGCGCATGACGATTCTTCATAACGGCGTGCTGGTACAGGACAACGTCGAACTCACGGGGCCGACGGCTCACGGCGAACGGCCTCCATACAAGAAACATGCTGAGAAGCTTGCCGCTGCAGTTGCAGGACCATGGCGATCCGGTTCGCTATCGGAATATCTGGATCCGCGAACTGAAAGAGTAGTAGCGCGCCGTAATGAGCAATTTCGTCGAAGCTGCGACGTCACTAGGATTTGTCGGTGAAATGCGTCGAGCACGGCGGGCGCTTGCGTGATGTACCATCCGATCGCGACGCGAAGCGCGATCTGGAGTCCATACCAGAGCACCGGAACACCCAATTCCGCCATCGAGATCGCAGGAACAAGGGTCGCCACACCGAGCACCAACACCACGATCACGCCCCAGCGCGCCCAGTTGTGCAGACGAAACAATCCCCATGCAACGAGGGCGTAGCCGGCTCCGAACAGGAGTGCCATGTAAGGTCCGGCCAGTTCGAGTCCGTACATGAAATGCCTTCCCGCCATCATGGAGATCGTTCCCGGCGAGAGCAACAGGGTCGCTCCTACCGTCCAGAGATAAATTGCGATCGCGCAAAAGAGGAGCGCAATGATGGTGATGCCGACGGGTCGTCTCGTATCCTGGATTGGTTTCATTCCTTCTGTCGCGAACTTTACCAGATCGACTCCACTCTAAGACTCGAGTAATGAATCGCATGCGTCTATCATGCGGGTCTGCTTGACGTGAAGTACTTTGTGTTATAAAGTACGACGCATGATCGACCCTGAACAACCATTCCTGGAAACCATCTCGCAACGCTGGATTCCTCCTGAAATGATGTAAGCACCGGTCCTCGATGCGTTCGAGCCCGGCGGACCGTGTCAATCGCGATACGCACTCTTGATCAATCCGTTCTACCCGAAAGACGCTCATGCCAGTTTCGGCAAGCACGTCCTCACTCCGAGTTTGGCGTTGACCAGCTTTGCCGCCACCACTCCGGATCACTGGCGGATCGATTATTGGGATGAGAACCTGCTGGACGGCCGCCCGCCGTGATCGCCCAATGCCGGAGTTGGTCGGAATCACGGTTCACTTGACCTTCGCGAGGCGCGCGTTCCTGCTCGCAGACTGGTATCGCAAGCGCGGTTCAAAGGTGATTCTCGGCGGTTTGCACGTGCTTGTCTTGCCCTGACGAGTGCGCGTCTCACGCCGACGCGCTGGCACTCGGGGATGGTGTGCAATTGTGGCCGCGGATCTTGCGCGACGTGGAAGCCGACAATCTTCAACCACGTTATGTGGCCACGTACGAGAATGACTATCGCGAGGATCCAGCACCACGGCGCTCCATTCTGCCGCGTCACAGTTTTCTGACGACGACGAGCCTCATCGCCACGCGGGGGTGCCACAACCGTTGCGGATTTTGCTATCTCGCGACCGATGGACTTACGCATGCCGTACCGGATGCGTGACCCGCAGCAGGTCGTGAATGAGTTCAAAGCCGACGACCAGCCCTACGCGGTGTTCGTCGACAACAACCTTGGTTCGCGCCGAGACTATCTGCACGCGTTGTGCATGGCGATGCGGCCCCTGAACAAAATATGGAGCGCGGCGGTCACGATTGACGTGACGGACGACCCATCACTGATTCGAAACATGGCCCTTGCCGGCTGCACTGGGGTATTCATCGGCTTCGAGTCGCTCTCCGACAGCAATCTTTCCGACTCCAACAAGAAGACGCCGAAAACCTCCGACTATGCACGCCGCGTCCAAATGTTGCACGACTACGGCATCCAGGTAAACGGATCGTTTGTGCTTGGCTTCGACCACGACCGCAAAGATGTATTCGCGCGCACGGCAGAATGGATCGAAGAGAATCGGCTGGAGTGCGCGACGTTTCACATTCTCACGCCTTATCCGGCCACGCCATTGTTTCGGCAGATGGAGGCGGAGGACAGAATCCTGCATCGCGACTGGACGCTCTATGATACGGGGCATGCCGTGTTCCGTCCGAAACACATGACGCCCGAGGAGCTTGAACAAGGCTATGCATGGATCTATCAGAGACTCTTCTCGCATGCCTCGATCTGGCGCCGCCGGCCGACCCAGTGGCAGGCAGTGCCGCTGTATGTCGCCATGTCGTATCTATACAAGCGCTCGAATCGTTTCTGGCATTTGCTTATCAAGCATGATCTGGTAAATCCTGTGTGGAAACCTCTGGTGGAGATGACACGATGGCGGCACGTACACTATCGTCGTCGCCTGGCTCAGGAAGAAATGGCGGCGGGCGCGCCGGGGCAAGTCGTGTCGGCCGGAGTATGAATCAGATGCGGGAGGCTCGGAGCCTTGTCATGCTCGATCATGGCATTTTGGTAAGCGTCGCGGAACAGATGATGAGCGGTACGGAAGTTTTGGTCGAAGCGAAACGATCACGGGTCACCCGCACTGGCACCCGCAGATTTCGGACGGTGAAATTCAATATTGGCGAAAAAGAGTATCAGGCGATCGAGCAGAATGCCGAAAAGCCAAGCCGTTGGGGAAAGCTTGCGCGCGAAGGACATCGCGTGGTGCAGGTGCGCGACTTGCAATCAGGAAAATATGTTGCTGCCGTGGTCGACGAGAAGGTGACCGAGTATTCACGCTGACGCCTGTGTAAGGCCGGAGCCGCAGTTTGAATCGCCGTGACCGTGCCTTATCCCTTCACGTAGGCGAGTTTGGCGGCGACTTTTCCGCTGCGAACCGTGAAGATGTCAACGCCGCGCAGGTGCCAGGGCTGACCGTTTCGCAGCTTGCGATAGACCCACGGCACCGTAGCGCGATTGCCACTGATGATGACTTCCTCCGCTTCGAAGCGCGCGTCGGCGTTACGCGCGAACCATGCCCGCCAGAACTCGACCACCGCGGCTTTTCCTTCGACACGGCGGCCGTCAGGCGCGGGAGAGGTGTCCTCAAAGATAGTATCGTCGGTTAGGAGCGACGCCAGAGCATCGGCATCGTGACGATTGAACGCTGCATTGAAGGCGTCGATGGCGGCGCGTGTTGCCTGTCCCTGCGACTGAACTTTTTGTTCGGTGCTCACGGGAATCTCCTTGGGAGAATTGTGCCCAGCTAGCAACAAAATGGCACACGTTGTGACAATGGCACGGAGCGTGGCGTAGTACATGACGGCTCCTCCTGTTGAACTTGATGTTCAACACAGGGCAACGCATGACGAGCGCGATTGGTAAACCCCGCCCAGTATACGAGTAAAGTGCCCCTGGCCTGTCTAGCCCCGCGAGCCAACCAGGTCGGCCAGTCGCTGCTTCAATCTTGGCGACGCCTTCTGCTGCGAGACCCAGGCCAGCGTCCCCTCGAGGACTTTTGCTCCAGCCTTGAGCAGCAGTTCGACCACTGGAACAAAATCCACACCATCATTGTGGAAGGCGCACCAGAACGCCTGACCAAGCGCTGTGCCATCGTAGCAATTCAGCGTTTCGAGATTCGCGCCGCGAGCGATCAGCAGGTTGACTGTCTCCAAATGCGCCCCGACCACGGCGCAATGCAGGGCGGTCATGCCGGTGCCGGCATCCGTGTGAACGGTCACGCCACGGTTGAGCAGGAACTCGACCACGACGTTGCGGCCATACTGGCAAGCCAGCAGGAAGCCCCGTTCGATCTGCAATTGCGTCGCGGGAGCAATGAGGTTCCCACTCGTATCGAAAAAGTTTTGCACTAGCTGGATTAGCCCTAATCCGGCAGCGGCTTCGAGGTCGACCGGCGCCCCTCGCTGCGACAGAAATTCCGCAGCGTGAACCCGGCCGTTGGCGAGAGCGGCGTTGACGATGTTCATGCCCTGGTCGTCCGTGTTTCTGAGAGAAGCACCACGTTGCAACAGGAGGTCGAGCAGTTCTTCCTGCACGCCCGCTTGTTCGGGATGAAGGCTTGTAGCGGTCAGCATCAACGTATTCGCACCTCCCCCATATACGTCGGCCGTCGCGCTAACGTCGGCCCCGGCGTCAAGAAGCAGTTTCGTGATTCGAACAATGTTCTTGGGCGTCGTCTGGCGATAGCCTTCTATGCCATTGGCGGAGACGTAGTGCAGCAAGTTGGCGTGATGCTCGCGGGTGGAGCGGGCGCGTATTAAGTCAGGATCGGTGCGGAGTAGCACTTTCAGCGTGTCGATATCGCCAGTAACAATCGCTTCGGCCGCGCGCTCGAAATTTGAAGTGGGTGAGTTTCCGTGCTCGAGTGCTTCAACATGTTTGGCAAACTTCGGCCAGCTGTCAAAGCCTTGCGAGCGTGCCAGAATGAATTGCGCCTGAGTGAGCGGAAGTTTTTTCGACGTTCCTTTCTGCCGGCACGTGAATTCCACCACCTGATCGACCCAGCGGTCCGCCTCGACTGGAAGTTGAGGAGTGATCGTGACCTTCGCCAACTTCACGAGCGAGGCGATCCACTTTGCCGTCCATTCGCGAAGCGCCGCCGGATTGTCGGCGGAGGCGACCTCTGCGAGATCTTTTGCCAGCTTTTTGTATTGTTTGAGACTCGGGCGCGCGGGTATGGGGAGGGCGTCTTGCGGATTAGGAAACATACGAAGCTCCTTTCAAGAGCACGCCTGGAGTCCGCACGAATCAGGCTGAAAGAAGGTTCGTAGCCTTCGAAAAATTAGTGGAGGTGGGCACGGCCCTTTCCGCGGACTGGAGGCGCCCTTCGCGCTCGCAGGTCAGCATAGGACGGTTCCGGGAACAGCGTCAATACGGGTACCGAGATAGTTATGTGGTGGAGTGGAAACAGTGGTGCAGGACCCTCATGCGAACTCGGCGTCCGACAATGAGGCGTTTCAGGAGATGAAGTGGGAATTTCTTCGAGGTTACTTAGATGATTCGTGCTTAATCGCAATGTCTGCAGCACATCCCGAATTTCGATGCAAACCCACTGCACGCCATGGGCATTCCCTCTCACGCCACGGAAGCTGGAGGCTTACGTAGGGTCCCTCGCGGCGGCTGCGCCGCCGTTCAGGATGACAGGTCGAGCTGCGCTCGGCGAGGAGCGCGAAGATATCTGCGGTTCGCGCTTGGCTTTGAATTCGCTGGACGCACGACGCGTCCGTTCCTACATTTTCTCAGCGATCGACTAGCGCCATCATACTTTGCGGATAACGATCGCCGGAGGCCACGTCGGGCGGAAAGACTTCATCGATGCGTGCTAGATCTTCCTTGGTGAGCTTCACGTCAACCGCCCCCGCATTCTCTTCCAGATACTTTCGACGCTTGGTGCCGGGGATAGGCACGATATCATCGCCCTGCGCCAGCACCCACGCAAGCGCCAACTGCGAGGGCGTGCAATGCTTCTCCTTCGCCAGCTCCTCGACCTTGTGCAGAACGTCGAGATTCTTCTGGAAGTTTTCGCCTTGAAAGCGTGGGCTGCTGCGCCGGTAG
Organism: uncultured Acidobacteriota bacterium; assembly: GCA_963801895.1. Classification (GTDB taxonomy): domain Bacteria; phylum Acidobacteriota; class Terriglobia; order Terriglobales; family Acidobacteriaceae; genus Sulfotelmatobacter. The sequence goes on from CAWDGM010000001.1 coordinate 2,350,178, forward strand.
TCATCCGGAGCAAGATCTTCGAAACGGCGGAATTGTCCCGTGAGAAATCCGCGGCCGAGCGGACTGTATGCCACAAAACCAATTCCGAGTTCGCGGCAGGTGGCCAGAACATCCACCTCGGGATCCCGCGTCCAGAGCGAGTATTCGGTCTGCAACGCGGCGATGGGATGCACTTTGACAGCACGGCGAAGCGTATCTGGGCCGGCTTCCGAAAGGCCGAGATAGCGCACCTTCCCCTCCTTCACGAGTTCGGCCATGGCGCCCACCGTCTCTTCGATCGGTGTCTTGGGGTCAACGCGGTGCAGGTAGTAGAGATCAATCGTGTCGACGTCGAGGCGGCGGAGACTGCCTTCGCACGATTGGCGGACATACTCTGGTTTTCCGCTGACACCGCGTGTGGTCGGATTCTTCGGATCGCGCAGAATGCCAAATTTGGTGGCGAGCACGACCTTATCGCGCTTGCCCTTGATGGCGCGCCCGACGAGTTCTTCGTTGGTATGCGGCCCGTATGCGTCAGACGTATCAAGAAAGTTGATGCCAAGTTCGAGGGCACGGTGAATGGTGGCGACAGACTCTGCGTCATCGCGTCCTGAGTAGAAATCGGACATGCCCATGCATCCGAGACCCTGGACTGAAACCTTGAGGCCGGCGCGACCGAGATTACGTGATTGCATGATGGCTCCTTGCAGGGTGGAAATACTGGCAGAAGAATCACAATTATAGATGCCGAAAGACGGGCGAGGGTGCAGTGCGGTCCTCAGGCAAGGACAAATTCCTCGCGCTCAAGGCGCATCCCGCACACCAAAAAAAGCACGCCGCTTGAATTGTTGAGTCTGGCACGAACTGCATCGCATCATTGTTGTCTGGATAGAAGCGGAGAATGGAGGCTTGATGGGCGAGGTGGCAGCATGGTTTGAAAGGAAATTTGATCTTTCGTTCCCGGCGGAGTTGTATCCGAATATCAGAGTGCGACTGCTCGGTACCCCGGCGCGGCGCGAGGACCTGGTGCGCGAGCAACCGCAGGAAGTGCTCATCCGGAAGCCTGCCGAAAAATGGTCCGCTCAAGAGCATGCCGGACATCTGCTGGATCTCGAATCCCTGTGGATGGCGCGTGTGGAGGATTTTGTTCGTGGTGGAGATCAGCTTACGCCGGCCGATCTCAAGAATACGAAGACGCACCAGGCAAATCACAATGCTCGCCCGATTTCAGAAATTCTCCAACAGTTTCGCAGGGCGAGGTCGGCGCTGGTGACGCGGCTTCACGGTTTGGACGTGAAATTGTTTTCCAGCACGATGCTGCATCCTCGATTGAAAACGCCGATGCGGCTCGTCGACCACTTGTATTTCGCCGCAGAACACGACGACCACCATCTGGCAAGCGTCTTGGAGTTGATGGAGCGACCAAGCAACGTGGCGAGAGACTAGGCCGCTACGTAGATTCTGGGTTTTTCAGCGGAAGTCACGTCGCCAATTCTTACCGCAGGGACACCGCGTTCGTTCAACACCTTTAGCAGGTTTTCCGCATGCGGAGTCGAGATGAGCAGCCCACCAGCGGTCTGCGGATCGTACAAGATGGTGCGAAGGTCGTCAGATATCCCGGCCCCGTAGTCGACCATGCATTCGGCAAAGTCCCGATTGTTCTTCAGGCCTCCCGGGACATAGCCCGCGCGCACACAATCGAGAGCGCCTTCTAGAAGCGGGACCTTCATCGCATCGATTCGGATCGATACGTTTGACGCCAGGGCCAATTCCCTCGCGTGGCCGATCAAGCCGAAGCCCGTGATGTCGGTCATGGTGCTGATTTCGAAGCCGGCGCTGGGCTTCAGGCGCTCGGCTTCAGAAGCTTGTGTCGGACGGTCTGGATCCGCCACCTCCTGAATCGATCGTTGACCCGCGCCCGTGATGACTTCCGCCGCCTTCTTGTTCAGCGTGGTCATCGATGTGATCGCGGCATCGATCCAACGTTGTTCTGCCTTCCCCTTCTTGATTGCTGTGGAGATCACTCCCGTGCCTAACGCCTTCGTGAGGATCAGCGCGTCTCCGGGCTTTGCTCCGTTGTTCGCGTAAATCTTTTTCGGATGGATTGTTCCCGTCACCGAGTATCCGAATTTAGTTTCTTCGTCCCGGATGCTGTGGCCGCCGATCACCGTGCATCCGGCTTCCATCATCTTCGAGAGGCCCCCGGCGAGGATTCGTTCAAGAATTTCGATGTCCGCTTTATCGGGGAAACAAACGAGCGCAAGCGATGTGAGCGGCCTGCCTCCCATCGCGTAGACGTCGCTCAGCGAGTTGGTGGCCGCGATCTGTCCGAAGGTGTAAGGGTCGTCAACGATCGGCGTGAAAAAATCCACGGTCTGCACGAGAGCCTGCTCGGGGCCAATTAGATACACTCCGGCGTCGTCGGCGTGATCGAAGCCGACCAGAACGTTAGGGTCGTGTTGCCGGGCTAATTTCCCAAGCACCGTGTCCAGCACCGCCGGACTCAGCTTGGAAGCTCAACCCGCGGCTTTAACAGACTCCGTCAAGCGGAATGGTTTGGTTTCAGGCACGGCTCAATTGTAGCGGACGCTTGGGGCGGAAACTCCTTGCGAAGTCTGTGCGGGAATCTACGGACATGGGATCCTTCGCTTTGCTCAGGATGACAGGGCTTCTTTGGTGGGACCTTATTTCACCGTCACGTCTGTGATGCTCAGATCGGGATACTGGTGGTTCCACTGCGCGGAGATGCTATCGAAGGTCAGTCGGAATGGCATCGTCTGACCTGGCGCTAGGGGCGCGACGTTCAGGTCGACCGGCTCCAAATAGGCTCCGTTCGTCCGCACTACACGCAGGGGAATTTCTTCCCGCTGGGCAAGCTGGCCCATGGAATCTTCAAAATTCACTTGTACCATGATGTGGGTCACCGTCTTGTCACCGGTGTTGGCGACCGATCCATCGATATAGCTCACCGTGGCTCCAATGAAGTTTTCGGCCGCGCTCATTTTGAAATCGGAAAGCTTGAGCTTGGCGATGTAGGGCGACGGAGGCTTCACCGCTTTGGGTGGTTGGCGAAGGAGGAGAGCCGCCGCCAAGCCGATCCCAATGACGACCACAACGGCGATCATGATGATCATCCGGCTGGAATCGCGTTCTTGCACCGAAGATGTTGGCTGGCCGAGGGTATCCATGAGGCGATTGTAGGACGTCGGGATTTAGTTGTCGATTTTCGAGAGCCGCATTGTATTTCCGCTCCGGATCAGCATCCTTCGGTTAGCCCGAGGCCAGCAGTTTGACGGCGTTATCCCGATACACTCGCTTCAGAATATCGTCGTCCAGTCCGAAGCCGTACAGCGGCCAGTGATACCCGAACTGTTCAGTTTCGTAGAAGTGCTCGTCCTGCGACTCGAGAATGCGGAAAGTCACGTGATACATGTCCAGGTCAAATCCCATGTCGGTCCCATAGACGAGACGATCCGAATATTTCTCGTAGAACTTCGCGGCAAAGCGCGGGATGGGCGCGGTCTCCGCGTATCTAGCGGAAATGTCTGCATGCAGGTTTGGATGGCGGTCGAACACTTCGCCGAGATGTGCAAGATCGTAGTCGAGGTTAGCGAGGTGGCAGGCGACGAACGTCGTTTTGCGATGGCGCGCGACCGTATGCTCGAGAATCTCGACCATGCCATCGAGCTTCACGATATTCGGCTGGTTGTCGAGGCGCCATTCAAAGGCGTTCATCAGGCCGTCATTGTGCTTGTCCATCGGCTGGTACATCCAGATGGGGTCGGCGACGTGAAGGCTGATCGGCATGTGAAGTTCGCCCGCTTTTTCCCAAACGGCATCCATGCGTTCGTCGTCCGGGTGCATTCCCGGCGCTTTGAGCTTTCCTGATTGCAGACCCTTACCCTTGTCGTGGATCTCGCCGATACCGCGAGCCCCTTTCTCGTGACAACGCTCCAGCTCCTGTACAGCGTGAGCGGCGAAATCCGGCTTGTTGTAGCCAGTTAAGTCGAGGCCACACCATACCTGAAAGCGACCCGGATACTTCGAATATTTCGCGTAAGTATCGTCGAACTCTTTGCCAGTCGCCATGGTCAGGATCATCGTCTTCTCAACATTGGCTGTATCCATATTCTTGAGCCACGTGGTGATCTCGGCTTCCGTCTTCGCGTAGGGATGCGAGTGCATGTCGATGATCGGATACTTGGCTTTCTCAACCTTCGTGACAGGGACTTTGTAGATCGACCGTGGCCGGTAGTCTTTCAGAAGAATGCTATTGGGCGAGGATGCTTTGGGCGCAGTGCCTGCAGGATTCTTAGTATCTTCGGCGAAGCTGGCGGTTGGAAGCGCGGCGGCCATTCCGGCGAGGTTGGCGTACTTCAGAAAAGAGCGGCGGTTCATAGGATCTCCCTGTGGTGAACAGGAATGTCTAAACCTTGGAGCGCCTTGAGTGCAAGAAGCAAGTGCAGTTCTCACTCTGCAAGAAACGCTTTCAGCAGAGGGGACTGAAGAACACAGTCGGATCGAGAACGGACTTGCCAGAGGGCGTAGGTGTTCAGCCGCGAACCAGCGAAGGAAAAATCAGCGATCTTTAGCCATGACCGGAGTCCGGACAAAAGCTACCAGGAACAGCACACCGAGCAGGCCGTCGATCGCGACCAGGAACAGGTCCGACGGATGAACGCGATGTTGCGTGTACAACACAATCATCGCTGTGACGAAGCTGAATTTTTCAAGAATCGATGGAATCATCATCGGACGCAGGCGAACGGGATCTCGCGCGATGACGAAAAACGCTATCTGCCACGCCAACCCTACGCCTACAAATCCATAGAAAAATCCGGGATGAGTGATGGGTGGAGGATCCTGCCGGCCAATCATGTCGAACATGAAATAAAGCGGGGTGAGAATGACGATGCCCCACACAAAGGCGATGTAGAAGGTGATCTTGGCAAATTTCATCGGTGTTTGAGTGCAGCCGAAATTTCAGGTGACGGGCACGCACAAAGTCAAGATCCGCGCCGAAATTCAATTACTTCGTGACGCTCGCCCTCGCTTCGCTTCGGGGGACGGACGAATGCGTCCGTCCCTACACGAGCTTATTCGCCGCCTACCGTCAGGCCCTCGATCCGGATCGTGGGACAGGCAACCGACCCGCGGAACTCCAGGTCATTTGCGATCTCGGCGATATTGAAAAACAGCTCTTTCAGATTTCCTGCGACCGTGATTTCTTCTACCGGAAATGCCAACTCGCCGTTTTGAATCCACATACCGGAGGCGCCACGAGAATAATCCCCCGTCACCAGGTTCGCACCCTGTCCGAGGAATTCTGTGACGTAAAGACCCTCCTTAATCCCAGCGATCAGTTCTTTCGGAGTCTTTGGTCCCGGCTGCAGGAAATAATTGCCGGGGCCGATGCCAGGCGTGCCGGCCAGCCCTCGCGACGCATTGGCTGTCGTCTGCAGCCCGAGTTTCTTGGCAGTGTAGGTGTTCAGCAAGTACGATTTGAGAACCCCATTCTCGATCACGACGGTGCGTCGCGTGGGAATGCCTTCGCCATCGAAGGGGCTGGTACCGAAGCCGCCGGGAATGGTTCCATCGTCAATAACGTTGACGTTGTCTCCGGCAATCTTTTGCCCGAGTTTGCCGGCAAGGAAGGATGCGCCGCGGTAGACGGAGTCTCCGTTAATGCCCTCGAAGATGTGTTCAAGGATCGACGTCGATACCATCGGATCGAAAACAATCGGAACCCTAGCAGTCTTTACTTTTTTCGCGCCGAGGCGGCGCAGAGTTCGCTCGGCGGCGGTTCGGCCGACTTTTTCGGGAGCGTCGAGTTTCCTCAGCGTACGTGAGACCGAGTACCAGTAGTCCCGCTGCATTGCCCCATCATCGGTTTGAGCGATCGGCACGGCGGCCACCGAACAGTAGGAACGCGCGTACTGGCCAACAAATCCGTGGGAGTTCGCCAGTACTTTGCGCCCGGTGGCAGCGTCGAACGATCCTCCTTCGGAGTTCTTAATGCGGGGATCGAAATCGAGCGCAGCCTTTTCTGCGCGACGGGCGTAATCGATACGGTCAGCACCCGCCAGCGAGTAGACGTCCTCGTGATAAAGATCAAGGTCGCCGGAAAGCTGTCCAAGTTGATCGGCTGCGGGAATTCCGCCGAACGGATCTTCCGAAGTAATCTTCGCGAGGGTGAGCGCGGAGCTCACCATGAGGTCGAGGCCCTTGGCGGAGAAGTCGCTTGAGTATGTGCTGGCCGCACGCTGTCCAAAGAAAACCCGGACACCGATCGACCGCGAGCCGGATTCCTTCAGCGTTTCTACCTGGCCGAGCCGCACCAGCGTGGAAAATTCATCGCCTTCGCGGACAACGCATTCGGCCGCGGTAGCGCCGCCCTTCATCGCGCGTGCCACGATATCCTGGGCGACGGCCTTTAAGTCAGTTTCCAGTTTCGGGTTTCTGGTTTCGAGTTCTGTTGGCATAGAAAGTCTTTAACCACAAAGGGTACAAGTCCACGAAGGAAATGCGGGGATCTTTTGCTTTGTTCGCGGGGGACGGACGAATGCGACCGTCCCTACACAAGCTATTGCATGAAGCCGCCGGGGTCTTTTCTTGCAGTGCCGCCTACTGTGAGGCGATCTATTTTCAGCGTTGGGATGCCCACGCCGACCGGCACTGCCTGGCCGTCTTTGCCGCAGGTGCCCACGCCTTCGTCCAGCTTCAGATCATTGCCCACCATGCTGACTCGTGTCAGGACGTCGGGGCCGTTACCGATCAGGGTGGCGCCTTTGATCGGAGCCGTAATCTTGCCACCTTCAATCATGTACGCTTCGCTCGCCGAGAAGACGAACTTTCCGTTGGTGATGTCGACCTGTCCTCCGCCGAAGTTAACGGCATAAACGCCGTGCTTCACAGAGCGAATGATGTCTTCGGGATTGTCCTGCCCCGCCAGCATGTAGGTATTGGTCATGCGTGGCATGGGAATGTGCTCGTAGCTTTCGCGCCGCCCGTTGCCAGTGTCGGCGATACCCATAAGGCGCGAGGAAAGCTTGTCGCTGAGATATCCCTTGAGGATTCCCTTTTCGATCAGAACGGTCTCCTGCGTGGGCTCGCCTTCGTCGTCCACATTGAGCGACCCGCGGCGCCATGGCATGGTGCCGTTGTCAACGACGGTGCAACCCTCACTGGCTACACGCTTGCCGATCAGAGCCGGCGAACGCAGAGGTCTTCTTGCGATTGAAATCGGCTTCGAGTCCGTGTCCGACTGCTTCGTGTAGAAGGACTCCGGGCCATCCCGGCCCGAGGACAACTTCCATGTCTCCGGCGGGCGCCTCGCGCGCGTCGAGTTGCAGGAGCGCCTGACGAGCCGATTCCTTAGCGAAATATTCGGGACTCTTGTCGCTGAAGAAGAAGTCGAGCGCCACGCGCCCTCCGCCACCAGACGATCCGCGAGCAGAGTTGGTCGGTGTCTTTGCGATGCACGAGACGTTCATGCGGGCCAGCGGTTGAGAATCTTCGGCAAACGTTCCATCCGAAGCGACGACCAGGATGTTGCGGAGTTCGTCGGCATAGCTGGCGCGGACTTCTTGGATACGCGGATCGTACGCGCGGGCGGCCTTATCGGCGCGCATCACCAGCTCGACCTTGGCGCTGATCTCGGCATCCACCGAAGGCAACGTCACGGGATAAAGGCTGCGAGCGGCAGTCTTCTGGAATCCAGTTACGGTTGTTTTCGCGGGAGCACTGGCGATCAAAGCAGCCGTGCGGGCGGCGTGCAGGATGCGGTCCGAAGAAAGATCGTCGGTATACGCGTATCCGGTCCGTTCGCCCGAGACAACGCGAACTCCGCACCCGGCGGAGATCCCCTGCGAGGCCGATTTCACCATCGACTCGTCGACCATTAATGAGGTCGATGAGAGGTACTCAAAATAGAGGTCAGCGTAGTCGCCTCCGGCGGAGAGGGCCGCTGCCAGGTATCGCTCCAGATCGTGTTCGGTGAGGCCGTAGTTCTCGAAGAAAAAGCGGGCTTTATCGTTAATCTTTTCCACGTGTATTAGATGCCTCCGAAATCAGTACGGACTCGAAGGCGCTCCTTATTGAAATTCCTTCAAATCTCGGTGTGGCGCAGCCTGCGCTTCTCTTTGCTGCTTCTGGTCGTTGAACGTGTGCCGGTCCAGCCTGCGAGTATTTCCGACGGGATCGTTGCCCGCGGTGAGTCCCCTGGTGGCCAGAGTGGATGATAGACATTATCCCACACGCCGTTAGGGGCCGTCCCCCGTAGATTTGTTTCCACAGCCTCTTCAATCGCGATGGTCACTCGTCACAGACGGCGGTGGTCCGCATGTAGACAATCTGGACGTGACCCCGGAGTCGCTAAGCCGTACAGTTGCGGATTTTCTGGCCGAAGCGTCGGGAGCCGTTGTACTCGAAGATGGCGCTGTCGCGTTCGATTTGGGCCAAGCCAGGTACTCGATCTCGGGCGAATACAACAAATGCCTGCTCCACCTCTGGTCTACCGAACGAAACACGGTACGGCGTGTAATCGACGCCGAGATCAAAGGTGCGACGCTGCGCCTGGCGGTGCAGAAGCTGGGGCAGGCGCGTCCTACAAAACTGGAGATTTGCCGGAACCGGGACCGTCGCTCGCCCTCCGCAAAAAGGGCGGCAAGGGCAAGTTACGAACATAAGTTGCGCCGCGCCATTGAGCGACATTTCCCTGGATTCGCTATTAACCGGTTGACCACCGGTGTGGACCTCGAAAAATCCTTCGGTCCGATCTATGCCCGCGGGCTCCTGAAACAGGGGCAGTCGGCGTTCGCTCTTCTTGGAGTAAACGCCTCGGAGTCGCAAGGTTCCATCGACGCCTCGCTAACCTTCGGCATTCTTTGGCTCGACGTTTGCCGCCAGGTGTCGGCCGGACGAATGCTAGTGGAAGGTCTCTTACTGTTTGTGCCCTCGGGCTGTTCCAGCTTGGTGCGCGAGCGCATGGCGAATCTGAATAGGGCCGCTGCCAAATGGAGGCTGTTCGAATTTGACGAGCGTCACGACGCCGTGGCGGAGATCGATTCGACCGACCGCGGCAACGTCGCGACGCGACTCGTCCACGCCACCAATGAGGCCGCCGCGCACGAGCGCTTCGCCGACTCGATCGGGCGGATTAAAGCGATCGTTCCGGCTTCCGAGGTTGTCGTATTGTCGCCCGCGGAGATTGCGTTCCGATGGCGCGGCCTCGAGTTCGCTCGTGCCTCCCTCACAGCCGAGGCCGTGACGTTTCGCAACAAGCAGGAAATCCGATTCGGCGTGGGTGCCGAAGAGCGTGTGCTGGACGATCGGAATTGGACGCTCTTTCTGGAACTCCTTACCACGCTGCGCAACTGCCGCCATCCCTACGGACCACGCGGGGAACGCCTGTTTCGCATGCATCCCGAGCGCTGGCTGGAGTCCCTAGTGATGACCGACGTCAGCGTGATCGACGTGCGACTCGAGACGGAGTCGGTCTACTCGCAGGTTCCAGCGTTCTCAGCCGCAGACCGCGCGATGATCGACGTGCTGACTTTGACGCGCGAAGGACGCCTCGCCGTCGTGGAATTGAAAGCTGATGAAGATATTCACCTGCCCCTCCAGGGTCTCGACTATTGGGCCCGGGTGCAATGGCATAACGGACGGGGTGAGTTCCTCAAGTTCGGCTATTTCGGCGGCCGCGAGATATCGCAGGAATCTCCGCTACTCTTTATGGTCGCGCCGGCCCTGCGCGTACATCCCTCGACCGACATCCTGTTGCGCTACATTTCGCCGGACATCGAATGGGCGTTCGTGGGCATCGACGAGCGATGGAGAGAAGAAGTCCGCGTAGTGTTTAGAAAACGCAGCAAGACGCAAGCCGTCGGCGACAATCTCCATTTGGCGGTAGCGAAATAAGAATGGGGTTCAGTAGGGCCCCCGTCCCGGCGGCTGTGGCGAACCGAACGCTAGAAATTGCAGTTGTTAATCTTTCCAAGCGCCCAGCAATCGCCGGACATCCACAATTTGCGCAACGTGATACGCATTGTGGTCGGCGACGAGCAATGCCTCCCGCAGCACGGTCTGGCCATCGCCTCCTTTGATCGGCGCGAACAGATCCGTCTTAGGATTCGATACCAGTTCCTGCATCGCTTTCAGATCGGCGCTGAATTTCGAAACGCTCTCGTCCCATGCTGCCTCACTGGACGGTTGCGGGTCCTTCGGCCAATAGCCTTCCGGCCATTTCGGCGACTTGTGTTTCGCGCTGCGGCTGAATTCCAGAATGTCCCACTGTGCGATACGCAGATGTTCCAGAAGCATCCACGGAGAATGCGGAAAGTTCTCCGGGGTCACTCCTCGGAGCTTAGGTGGAAGGCCTTTGATGGCGTCTTCAAACTTCGCATGGGCGTTCCCGCCTTTTAGAAGTTCGATGAGATGTTCGCGGAGCGAATCGATGTGATCTTTCTGAGTGTCTTTAAGCTGCGTGTCTTTACTCTGCATGTCTTTGGGCATGAGTCCTCGTAATATTGCAGGTTCAGTTAGATTCGTAACGGGGATCAGAGGATGCGACGGCGCAGGTGGGTTATTTGCCGATCCGAGCGAGAGTGCCCTTCGATCCTGCGACCCACTCCACGCCGTCAGGCGCAACGCTGACGGCATTCCACGCGCTGCCGGGCACGACCTTAGCGCTCGCGCGCTTGACAATGGATGGCGGACGGAGATCCAGAACGGACTCCGTGGCGACCACGAACAGCTTTTCGGGGTGGCCGGAACCGGCTGCATACGCGACCCCAGAAAAGTATTCCTGCGGATGAACCGGCGAGAGCGTCCACGTCTTGCCGCCATCATCGGTGAATGCAAGATTCGGTCCATCTTGTTTGGGCTGCTTGTAATCTCCGCCGGCGATGACGCCGTGGCGAGCGTCGCGAAATGCGATCGAGAAGATCCCCGCTGACTCTGCGCCGTGCACAATTGGCGTCTCGGAGACCTGCCAACTCGCACCCCCATCGGCAGAATGGAACACCCTCGCCACTTTTCCTCCCGTAGCGAACCAGATGTTGGGATCGATGGAAGCTGTCGCTTGGTCTAAGGCGTGTTTCATTCCAAGGATCGCAATGCAAGTGTTCGAAGCCGCGAACGCTCCTTCGCCCTCCACCGCTGCGGGCATTTTCACTGAGGAGATCGTGGTCCAGGTGTGACCGTCATCGGTTTCAAGCAGTTCGAACTTCAGCTTGCCGGATTCATCCGGAATCGGATCGCCGAGGATGAGACCATGCCTGCGATCCCAAAATACCATCGAATCGAAGAACGCCTTGGGATTGGAGTTCGTGTACTGAAGTTCCCAGTGGCGTCCAGCGTCGCTCGTCCGGTAAATGCGCGATTGCTCTCCCGGTCCCGCGGACATCAAGAACGCTTCATCCGCAGAGAAAGCTACCACTGCACGAAAATCCACCTTGTCAGCGTCGGGAACCTGGGCCGCCGTCCAGTTCCGTCCACCGTCGATCGTCCTCAAATAGGTGCCGTGAGTTCCGCTTGCCCATGCCACTCGTTTGGATACCGCGCTGACTCCGCGAAGGCTTTCTGTGGTCTGGGAGTTTTGCAGGTGCAGGGTCGATTGGGCGGCGGCCGTGGCAACGAGAAAGAGTAAGAGGATGCGGCGCATGGGGGGCATTGTCGCATCCTTGCCAGTTTTGCGGGACTGTCGGTGCTGTGCCGCCAATGCGAACCTGGCGGAACGTGAGCGCGAAGGACCGACTTTCGCAGGCGAGACGCCCGCACCACTCCTACTTCGCGGTAAAGTCTGCGAACGACGCTGTCTTCCCGATGTAGACGCGCAGGGTGCATCTCGCCCCCACGTGAGCGAAAGCCACTTCCAGCGTTTCGGAAGCCTGGTCAACTTGGGCGGACTCCATCTGGGCGCGGGCGACATCCTGCTTTTCGTCATATGCCGCCCCGGGCGTTACGTTCTTGTTAATGGCCAGCGTCCAATTGCCTCGTGCAGGAATGGGATACACGGAATACGCCCCGATCGGGATCAATGAACTTCCCAGGCTCAGCTGCGCTTCACTGAAAAGCGTCATCGGCACACCGCCCGGAGCCCACGGCTTGCCGTTGTTAATCTTCTCCTTGTTGGCGGCGACAGCGTTGTAGCGGATGTAAACCTGGCGGCCATCCTCCAGGTTGCAGGTGGTGGTGGAAGTAGGAGCGCTGCCGGACTGTGCAGCCAGCGCAGGTGTCAACAATAACGTTATGAGCACAGCTCTCCAGACAATGGTGGCGTGCATGATGTGGAAAGCCCTCCGCGCAGAAGTGTATAGCCCAAGGCACTTTTGGGAAAGACCTTTAGAGTGGCCAGGCCGCCCGCTGTCCCAGATCAGTGTCGTTCGGCATGGGTCTTTGGTGACGTTTCTTGGCCTTCCACCCGTTGCTACCGTTCTTGCAGGCACGGCAAGCAGGTGCCAAAGCGAGGATGGGGTATCAATGTCAAAAGCAAAACTTACAATTCTTTATGGCGAAGGTGATGAGGATATTTTGGCGAGCCAGGCTCCTGCGATGGAAAAGGCCGGACATGCAGTTCAGCAGGCCATCGGCCGCAAGGGCGTGGATGAAGCCCTGAAGAAATCGAAATTCGACCTGGTCGTTCTGGGAGCCACCTTGAGCCGCAACGACCGGCATCACTTGCCGTATGTGGCAAAGAAAGGCAATGCGGAAACCAGGATTCTGGTCCTGCATGCCGACGGAACTCGGCATCCCTACGTCGATGGCTGCACCGACACCGGGGCGAGCTTGGAGAACGTCCTGAACAAGATTGAAAGCATGAAGAATGCTGCAACAACTCCAGCGGCAGCCGGAGCAGCGGCAGGAAAATAAGATTTGCCTTGATCAGATTGCCATTCCTTTAGGGCGGCCCCATGGACGCCCCTTTTTTGTTCTGAATCCAATCCCGATTGCCGGCCCGGAACATGTAGGGGCGGACGCATTCGTCCGCCCCGCGGAGCGAAGCGACGCGCCGGATTGCTCGAACCCTGACACTCTCTTTCGCCGGCGAGCCGGTCATTGCTCGCTTTGCGAGGAACCCCGGACGAATGCGTCCGGGGCTACACAATCGTGGGAATCAGCAGGGTTAGCTCGTGGGTCCAATGAGACGAAAAGTAAGCCAAGCGTCGCTTGAATCACGCTAATCAAGGGCAAGTGGGAAAAACTAGTATTCGTCTTCGGTGCACCCGGCAGGGATCAAGAAAGTAATAAGTGGAATGTCGCGGCAGGTTCTGCGTCTCTCCATTGCAATTTATCGTATGACGATCGCCGGAGTGGGACATTCGCGCCGTGAACGGGGCGAATATGGCCCCGTCCACGCGGTCCGACACTAGGGCAACATGCGGGGCGCTGGCTTTCCGGCAGGTCTGTAGTCTTTGGGATAGACCACCAGGCAGCGGCGCATCCCTTCGCCCTCGCTCTCCGTATGCAGATCGGCTTCATCCCTCAGCGCGAGATGAACGATCCGTCTCTCCCGCGACGACATGGGACTGAACTGATAGGGAGTTCCCGTCTTGCGCACCTTCTCAGCCGCAACGCTGGCAGCCATGCGAAGTTCCTGTATCCGCTGGGAGCGGTGATTCTGGCAATCAAACGATATCTTTTCGTGCTCGCCCGAAGGTAGCCGCAGCATCTCGAGCGCAAGCAGTTCGAGAGCGCGCAACAGTTCCCCGCCGCGATCCAGCAGCATGGCGGAATCAGGGCCGGTGAAATCGACGAGGATATCCGGCTTCTCCCAATCACGGTTCTCGGGAATCGGCGGATCAACCACGATCCGGTATTTAAGACGCAGACCACCGTGGGTTACAACGGCCTGCAGAAATCCATTGATCTTGTTTGCGGCAGCGACTTTATCAGGAATGGTCATATAACGGCTCTTGGTTCGTTTTGGCTGTTGGCTATTGGCTGTTGGCTATCAGCTCGCGTAAGTTTCAAATCTCTCTGGTAGTGGCTTGCCCGCAAGCGTCGCCGGCAACACAAAGCCAGGAGCTAAAAGCCAATAGCCAAGAGCATTTCGCATCACTTGTCTTTCTTTCGAGCCCGCTTGGCCATCATCTCGCGCATCTCCCGGCCAAGCGATGTCCGGTTCATTACCGCCTGCTGGGCGATCGAAATCAGATTGCTTTCTGCGTAATACAGGTTCAGTCCGGCGGGCAGTCGGAAGAAGATGAAACCCATCATCAGCGGCATCATGATGTTCATCATCCTTTGCTGCGCAGGGTCCATACCCGCCTGCGGCGTCATCTTCTGCGTGATGAGCATGCTGACCACCATGAAAATCGGCAACAGGTAGAGGGGGTCAGCCGCCGAGAGATCGTGAATCCAGAGCCAGTGAGCATGCCGCAGGTCGAGCGCAACCGATAGCATCTTGTAGTAGGCATATAGAAACGGCAACTGGATCAACATCGGCAAACAGCCGCCGGCAGGATTCACACCTTCTTTTTTGTAAAGCGAACTGATCTCTTCGTTCATCGCGGCCTTCCGCGGATCACGAAGGCTGTACTTTTTGTATTTCTCCTGAATGGACTTGATCTGTGGTGCAACCCGCTGCATCTTCAGCATCGACTTCATCTGCGTAATGCGCAGCGGAAGCAGGGCCAGGCTGATGATCAGGGTTTGGAGAACAATCGCCCATCCCCAGTTGCCGATGATGTGATGGTACGTCCACTTCAGCCAGATGAAGAGTGGCTTGGCGATAAGGCCCCAGATTCCGAAGTCCACCAGCCCACTCAGATCGTTGTCCGCTCCGGTAACTCCAGGCACAGGAATCTTTTGGAGCACCTCGAGTTCTTTCGGACCAACGAAGATGCGCCCGGAGGTGCTCCCGTGCAGGCTGCCGACCGCCACGCCCAGAATCTCGACTGTGGTCTTCTCCTTCTGATCTTTTTGCGGATCGCGAAGAATCGACAGCGGGTTGCGCAACGTGACCATCGAAGTCGATGCCGGATCATCTGGTATGAACACGGCGGCGAAATATTGGTCAGTCGGACCGGCCCAGTGGAATGGGCCGGGCACCGTCGCTCCGCCGCTGATCTTTTTCGTTGGCAGTCGTTCGATATTCTTGTTGAACTGGTAATCGATCGCGGACGCAGCATAGAAGGCCGGCGTCGTCTGATCGCCGAATCCTGAAGGCCAGGCCGGGAGCGCCGGAGCCGGCTTGCCTCTATACGTCACGCTTGCGTCGACGGTCACAATGTAGCTGTTGTCGAAGCTCAGTTTCTTTCTGACGGAAATCACATCGTCCGCGTATTCAAAAGTAACGCTGGTTGGCGCACTTTGCCGGCCTTCGGCGGAGCTCACGTATAACGCGGAGGCCAGACGGCCGCGCAGGTCGTCGTCGTAGGCCCACAACGACAGCGGACGCCCAAATTGCGCTGCCGCGGCCTGGTTGACCAGATCCAGCGGCCCGTTCTCGGCGTCATTGTCGTACTTCTTCAGGATCCAGGACTTCACTTCTGCGCCACGATTCGTGAACGTGATGCGGTAGAGGTCGTTCTCGATGACGGTCTCGGTCTCCGCTGCGGCCTGTTTAGTTACGCCAGTTGCTGGAGTAACGACAGCGGGAGTCTTCACCGGGGGAGTATTTGTAGCAGCGGGCGCAGGCTGCGCTTGAGCGGGCTGGTTCTGGGGAGCCGCCGGCGTTGGAAAATACTTCTTCAACAGCGGCTGGGCCAAGAGCATCACAACGAACGTGACCAGGAAGATCAGGAGCAGTCGCTTCTCGCTGCCCGGTTCTTGTTGAGGATTTTTATATTCTGCCAAAGTGTTTTTGAGTTCCTCAGACTGCGCGCTGCCGTTGTTCGGTCGTCAGTCTCTGATCGGTGTCGGATGGGCCTGACACGACGGGATCATATCCACCCTTTGCAAAAGGATGACAACGCAACAACCGAACTAGAGACATCCATCCACCACGGAAGGCGCCAAATCGCTCCACGGCCTCCATCGCGTACTCCGAACATGTCGGGACGTACCGGCAGGCTGGAGGGAATAACGGTGAAACCGCCCACTTGTAGGCCCGCAGCAACTGGAGCGCAACGCGTTGAAATAAATGGCGCAT
The DNA here is from genome assembly GCA_963801895.1 of uncultured Acidobacteriota bacterium. Lineage (GTDB taxonomy): Bacteria > Acidobacteriota > Terriglobia > Terriglobales > Acidobacteriaceae > Sulfotelmatobacter. Next base: position 2,366,250 of record CAWDGM010000001.1, read on the forward strand.
GGCAAGGACGACCGGTCAGCTCGTGATGTCTGCTTTCCTCGGGAGACAGCCCCAAAACTAGATTCCCCGCGTCGGAGAAAGCTTCTTCTCAATGACTACGAAGGCTTGACGGATTTCGTTCAGCAACACCTGGAAATCCAGAGTTAGTACCGTTTTCTTCGGATTTATCACGACATCCGCGTTCGGTGTCTTCATTGGCCGGGTCAATCGGACAGCCTCCCGCAGCCGCCGCTTGATACGATTTCGTTGAACTGCTCCTCCGAGAGCACGCCCGACGGTGAATCCCATGCGCACTCCAGGAGCGACTCCGGGCTTCAGTCCGGACTGAGCTTCATCAGGCCGCTGCCAGTAAAAAACTGTCATTGACGCTGAAAAGTGCCGCCGGCCCTGCTTGTAGACGCGCTCATAGTCCGAATGACGCAAGAGGCGGGCGCTGCGAGGGAACTTCCTCGCCGGCTGCCTGGCACTCTTATCCGATTCTTCGGGCACACTGGCGATCACAGTGCCTTTAAAACTCACTTGAATGCTCACGGTTTCGCGGACGATAATCCGCGGCACACGGGACTATTCGCGGAAACCAGGCTTCACTGAGACCCGCTTGCGCCCCTTGGCGCGGCGGCGTGATAAAACCTTCTGGCCGCCCTGGGTCTTCATGCGCGTGCGAAATCCGTGCTTCTTGGATCGCTTGCGCCGGTTGGGTTGGAATGTACGCTTCGGCATGAAAAGTTCGCTGCTCCTGACTAGTTCGACGGTCTTGGGACAAACTGAAAGTATAAATCAGCGCAGGCTTTCGTAACAAACGGCCCGCCAACGGTCGGGGAGGTGCTGTCTTCACGTCAAAACTCCGTTCAGCAGGTCCCCACGACGTTCGCCCTCACCTTCGAGACTTCTCCAACCACTCAGTGTTCAGTTACTTGGAAGGAGGTCGCTCCCTTAAATCTGTGATCGTTGTCACATGCGCGTCAAAATTTCTCTGATACCAATCGAGAGGTGTGTCGCAAGTGTGGCAAACGTGACTCGCATCTCGTGCAGGAGTTGAGATTTTAACGTCAGAGATTTTTTCCCGAGCTTCACGGCGTCTCACATTAGAAATTTTTCGAAACGCATCGCACTTCTGCACATTCCCTGCGGCAGTTATAGACGCGGTACTTGACAGCCTGATGGATTCAGTAGATGAATGAGCATCACGAAAAATTCCCGTCAGAAGTTTTCTGCGTCACGAAAATTTTTTGTGCTAGTATGCCGGACTGGTTCTGCTTTTCTGGCTTCGCCAACATTTGCAGCAGTGCATCGAAAAACAAGCGCATTCCGCGTAGAATTAACTGGTTCAGCTTTCCATAAAACGGCAGTCTTAACAGGCGCTCATTGACCAGCCGCCAGGGCGCCGCGTGGTGAAAATTTCATATATGTCAGCTCCTAGCACAACTCTCTCCCCAAATCCCTGGGCGCGGATCCTCGATGCGCTGGAAAAGAAAATCAATCGGCACTCTTACGACACCTGGCTCAAGCCGACTCGTTACAGTCACTCCAGCGGCGGCATTCTCTTCGTTCGTGTTCCTACCGTTGAATTTCGTCACGCCGGTGACAAATACGCGGACTTAATTCAGGAAGCGATCGACGTTCTGGGTCTGGGCTTCAACGATGTGAAGTTCGTGACGCCGGAAGACGATCCGGCCGCGACTCCGGTGCGACATGATGGCGGCCTCTCGGCACCCAGCGTCAGCGTCGGTCCCTCGCAATCGCGCTTCGACTGGGATGGCGCCGCGCAACTCAATCCGCGTTACACCTTCGATGCCTTCGTGATCGGCAGCGGAAACCAGTTTGCCCACGCTGCCTGCCAGGCAGTCGCCGAACGTCCGTCGAAAGCTTATAACCCCTTGTTCCTCTATGGCCCCGTCGGCATGGGCAAGACCCACCTGATGCAAGCCATCGGACACGAGATCAAGCGGCGCATGCCACAGGCAGCGATCTGCTACGTATCCAGCGAGAAGTTCACCAACGACATGATCAATTCGCTGCGCTACGACAAGATGACAAGTTTCCGCGATCGTTTTCGCGGAGTCGATGTGCTTCTCATCGATGACATCCAGTTCCTCGCTCAGAAGGAGCGCACTCAAGAAGAGTTCTTCCATACCTTCAACGCTCTGCATGAGTCTCTGAAACAGATCGTGATCGCGAGCGATCGCTCGCCCAAGGAATTAGCTGAGATTGAAGATCGACTGCGCAGCCGCTTCGAGTGGGGACTCATCGCCGACATCCAACCACCCGACTTGGAAACCAAGGTCGCGATTCTTCAGAAGAAGGCAGAGCAAGAGAAGGTCACTCTGCCGACCGATGTCGCGCTCTACGTTGCTTCGAACATCCGGTCCAATGTCCGCGAGCTCGAGGGAGCGCTCATCCGCCTCGTCGCGCACTCGTCCCTGATCGGCGCTGAGATCACACTTCCTTACGCGCAGCAGGTTCTAAAGAATTTCATCGACTCGCAGGCCCGCAAGGTCACCATCGAGTCCATCCAGAAAATGGTCGCAGAACAATTTGGATTGCGCCTGGTCGAGATCAAAGCCAAGAACAATTCCCGTGCGATCGTTTATCCGCGGCAGATTGCGATGTACCTGGCCAAACATTTGACGGAAGCATCGCTGCCTGAAATCGGACGTCAGTTTGGCGGCAAACATCACACTACGGTTCTGCACTCGGTCGAAAAGATTGAAGAAGCCCGCAAGAACGATAAAGATTTGAACAGGCTCATCAATAAATTGACCGAGCAATTAGGCGGTTGAATCGCGCTCTCGACTGCAATTTCCACTTTGGAATACAGTCTTCCTCGCAGATCGTTGTGAATGGCTTGTGGAACTTGTGCAAGGCGCAGTCGAAATCAGAATAAGGGCCTGGATAGAGTGCGGCGTCCGAAGTGAATGGGACCGATTTCTAACATGAGGGCTGGCCTCAGAAGCCGCTGGCAGTAGGCAACTTAAGAAAGTTTTCCACTTCTCCGCATCGCCTACTGTTACTACTGGTTTTATAGGTTTTGCATTTGATATAAGGTAGTACCAGAAGTAGCACGGCAAGTTTCGTTTTCGGGAGACGGACGTTATGCCGGTAGAAGCCGCCGTTGCTGCGGGGACTATGGAGATCACAGTCAGCAAGTTCGAGTTGCTGCGTGAACTGACAGCCACGCAAGGTGTGGTCGAGCGCAAGACCACAATTCCAATCCTTTCCAACTATTTGTTCGAAGCGTCCGGAGACCGACTATCGCTCACCGCGACCGATCTCGACCTCAGCCTGCGCACATCGTGCAGTGCGAAGGTGAAAAAAGAAGGATCGTGCACCATCCCGGCACGCAAGCTGCACGACTACGTGAAGCTGCTTCCCGACGCCGAGATCACAATCAAGTTGCTCGACAACCACTGGGTCAGCATTCGCTGTGGCCGCTCCAACACCAAGATGGTCGGCATGGCGAAGTCGAACTTCCCCAGCTTGCCGGCGTTTCCGACCGCGGGAGCCATCACGATTCCGTCGCAAGTATTGCGCGGACTGATTGCCCGGACAGGTTTTGCCATCTCCAACGAAGAATCGCGCTATACGCTCAACGGTGCGCTGATGCTGCTCAAACCCGAATCCATCACCATGGTCGCAACCGATGGACATCGCCTGGCGCATTGTGAGCGCAGTGGCGGAAAGTTCGACGGCGTTTCAGGGGAGATGAAGACGCTTGTACCGAAGAAGGCGATGGATGAGCTGAAGTCCCTGCTCGACTCCACCGACGCCGACACCATCGAATTCGCCAAGGACGAATCGACGTTGTTCTTCCGGATCGGATCGCGTCTTCTGACATCGCGGCAACTCACCGGAAACTTCCCGAACTTTGAGGCGGTCCTGCCCAAGGACAACAGCAAGGTTGTTCCTTTGAACGCCGACGAATTGAATTCCGCGATCCTCCGCGTGGCTCAGTTTGCCGATGAGCGTTCGCGCGCGGTGCGCTTGCGGTTGGAAAAGGGCGAGGTCAAGATCTCGGCGTCATCCACCGAGGCCGGAGAGTCCGAGGATTCGTTGGAAGTCTCCTACAACGGAGAGCCGCTGACGATTGGTTTCAACGCTGCCTATCTGATCGAATTTCTGAAGGCCGCCGGCACAGCCGAAGTTCGGCTCGAGCTGAAGGATTCCCAATCAGCCGGCCAGTTACGCCCTGCAGAAGGCGATGACTACAAGTACCGCTATATCGTCATGCCGATGCGGATCTGAAGACGATTTCAAGCAAGAGAAACCCCTGGCAAGCTCTGTCATCCTGAGGAGAGGCGCAGCCGCTCCGAAGGACCCGACGGCGTCATACACAGTTGATGCAGTCGAAAAGATCGCCCTCCCCGCATAAAGCACTCCGATCCTAGTCTTTTTCGGAGTGAATCCCTCGACGCCCCCGCTAGTGTTGTGTTTTGCAACCGGATCTTACATCTCCCCATTGGGAGCCTGGTTGGGCTTGACCAGCCGCATTTCCTGCCTTACAGTTGGCCCCACTTCAATTTCGGAGGCTATTTATGCTCGACGGCTTCAAGAAATTTATCCTGCGTGGAAATGTTGTGGATATGGCGGTCGGCGTCGTAATCGGCGCGGCGTTTGCTGGCGTGGTCACCGAACTAACAAAAGCCTTTCTTACACCTCTAATCGCGCTGATCGTTGGCAAGCCGGATTATTCCAACATCAAATTCAACATCAATGGCACGGTTTTCCCGATTGGCGAGTTCATCAACGCTTGCATTTCTTTTGTCCTGATTGCCGCAGCTGTCTACTTCTTCGTAGTAGTTCCCGTGAATGCTCTCATCGCCCGCATGCATCGCGGCGAGAAGCCACCGGATCCGACCACGAAACAATGTCCCGAGTGCCTGAGCGAAATCCCTATCCAGGCAAAGCGTTGCTCGCACTGCACGCAGCCCGTGATGGGCCGCGCGGCTTAGCGCACGCACTCACGATTTCGAACATAAAAACGCCAGACCGGGAAGTGTCTGGCGTTTCTTTTTTAGATCTGGATTTTTCGTGAGCTGCGAGGCGGGTCAGGCCTTCACTTTGCGTTTCTTCTTCGAGGCAGCCGGCTTGGTCACAGTTTTTCGAGCTCGCGGCGCGGCCTTTAGGTCGGAGGGCTCAAGACGCTTCGCCGACTTCCAGAGCCGCTCGAGATCGTAAAACTTCCGGGCCTTTTCGGAAAACACGTGCACGACGAAATCGACGTAGTCGACCAGCACCCATTCGGCCTGCTTGTACCCTTCAACATGTGTCGGACGCAACCCCGCGTTCTTCAGCCGTAGCTCAACTTCGTCGGCGATGGCCTGCACCTGGCGCGGATTCGTGCCGCTGCACAGCACGAAGTAGTCGGTAAATGCTCCCGACCCTTTTTCCATTTCCAGGATGCTGAGTTCTTCGGCCTTCTTCTCCAGGCAGGCTTGTATGGCAGCAGCGACTTGTTTCTTGATTTCTGTTTTCTTCATTCAGTCCGCAGTGGTCAGTTCTTGAGGTTGGAAATGTTACGCCGATCCGAGGGCGCCAGCCGAGGTTCGCGTTACTTGCCGGATTTCTTTGCGTCCGCTGCTGCCAGTTCCCGCAGCTTCGCCATGGTCGCGGCAGAGGGATCTTTTCGCTTTCCGCTTTTCTGCCTTCGCTTCGTCTTGGTCACGTAGTGATTCTGAGCCATGAAATCTCCTGTTTAGTCGTTGGCCTGAGTCATTGCTCTGCTCAATCAGGCGACTTCCATTGTAACCGACAGAATCATGCTCCCAGATTTCCAGCCGAAACCATTCACGCCGCCTGTGTAGGGGCGGACGCATTCGTCCGCCCGGTCGAGCGAAAGCGAGACCTGTGGAGTGCCCATCGGTGGTGGAACGCTCCCGCGGCCCTCGGCCGCCACGGACGAATGCGTGCGTGGCTACACGGAGCGAAGGCGGCAGTATGGGTTCGGACTTTCCTAGCGATAGAGCCCAACCTTCTTTATGTAATCCGCGACGCCCGGCTCCACGAACCGGCCCATCGGCTTCCCCGCGGATGCTGCCTGGCGGATCGCAGTCGCCGAGGCCGGCTGGTTCAAGTTGTCGAGCAGATGAATCGTGACTCCCGGAAGCACCAGGTCTCCACTCGGTGGCTGCTTGTGAAACGGCTTCATCACTTCCGCCCGCGGCCGGAGCTTTTCCGGTAAAGCGCTCGCCACGTCCGCCAGGGAAAAGCCCGGCCTCGAGGCGACGATGAATTCGCACTCGCGGAACAAAGCTTCGCACTGATGCCAGCTCGCAATCTCCGCGAACGCATCCATGCCAATCAACAGAAACAGACGGTCGCTGTTCCTAAATGACTGTTTCATCCGGCGCACTGTGTCGATGGTGTAGTTCGGTTTTTCTTTTTTGCTGCCGCTGCCCTCTTCTGGGGCCTCCAGCAGCGAAGGCACGAATACTTTCTCCGATTCCGTCGCCAGGGCCAGCATGGCGAACCGGTGCGCGAATGAGGACAGTGGCTGGCGCTGTTTGTGCGGAGGAATGTTGGCCGGAACAAAACAGATGCGGTGCAGCTTGCACCTTTCCAGCGCCGAGCGCGCGAGCGCGAGATGTCCACGATGGACCGGGTCGAACGTCCCGCCGAAGAGTCCTATGTTCATGCTGATTTGTAGTCCGGGATAGTGTCCAGATTCGCGTCACCAGATGCAAGCTGGAAGTGCTCGCCATTGTCCATTCGGACATCTCGATGCGTACAAACGGACACAGAGAAAAGACTCCACTGGCGTTTACTACTGAACTCCTGTAACTATGCTTGTTGCCATTTTTCGAACTACTATGGTTGACATGCGAGTAACCCTCCCCCTACTTCGCATCCCCGCCGCTCGCGCGCCTATCTTGCGATATGGCGTAGCTGTCCTCAGCACGGCTCTCGCCCTCATTCCAACTGTGATGCTCGCCGATGTCTCGGAGAGCCGCCTTGCGTTGTTCGGCGTTGCCGTCATGGTGAGCGCATGGTACGGCGGCTGGAAGCCGGGGCTCGTCGCAACTTCGTTCGCTCTCACCGTCGGTGCATACTTCTCGCTCGTCGGACAGCATACTCCGGACCAGCTGCGCACCGCGATCCTTCGCCTCTCGCTCTTCTTCTTCATCGCGATGCTGATCTGCTGGCTCAATGCCGCTTTGCGTTCGGCACAAGAGAGCCTGCGGAGATCCGAGCTAAACTTTCGCTCTCTGGTCACCAATGCTCCCTACGGCATTTGCAGTTGCGATTCGACCGGAAAAATCCTCGATGCCAATCCGGCATTTCTCGAATTATTGGGGCTGACTGCTTCGAACGACCTGGTCGGCCAGCACATCTACAGCCTCTACGCAGACGGCGATCAATGGTTTGATCTGGCGGATATCTTGCGTTCCCCAGAACCTTTCCGAGGACTGAATGCCGAGTGGAAACGCAAAGGGGGCAAGACCACGGTCGTGCGGGTCTCCGGTCGCTCCGTCTCCAACGGGCGCAAGGAGGGCGTCGTCTTCGAACTGTTTGCCGAAGACATCACCGAGCGCCGCGCGCTCGAGCAGCAACTGCGCCAGTCGCAAAAAATGGAAGCCGTCGGTCGACTCGCGGGAGGAATCGCACACGACTTCAACAATCTGTTGATGGTGATCTCCGGGTACTCGGAGTTCCTGCTCGAGCGTCTCGGGGCCGAGCCTCACCTCCGCGGACCCGCGCAGGAAATTGCCAGCGCTGCGGAGCGCGCATCGTCGCTCACTCGCCAGCTTCTTGCCTTCAGCCGCAAGCAGATGCTGGCTCCTCGAATCGTCAACCTGAACGACATCGTCACCGAAAATTTGAAGATGCTCAACCGCATGATCGGGGAGGACATCGATCTCGTCATGGTTCCGGCGCAAAACCTTTGGCCCGTGCGCGCCGATGGCGGTCAGATCGAACAGGTCATCATGAACCTGGCGGTCAACGCACGCGATGCCATGCCATCGGGCGGAAAGCTGACCATCGAAACTGCCAACGCGACTCTCGATGAAGACTACGCCCGGGTTCATGGTCCGCTGCGGGCTGGCGACTACGTGATGGTGTCAATCGCCGATACAGGCGCCGGGATGGACTCCGACACCCAGTCCCACATTTTTGAGCCGTTCTTCACGACGAAGGGTCCGAAAGGAACTGGACTTGGCCTTTCTACGGTCTATGGCATCGTCAAGCAGAGCGGCGGCTACATTTGGGTTTACAGCGAGGTAGGACGAGGGACGACGTTCAAGATCTACCTGCCACGCGTCGCTTCGATGGGCGAGACGGCCGCGCAGATCGCGACGCCCGTTACCGCGCAGAAGGTTGAACCCGGCCACGAAACCATCCTGCTCGTTGAAGACGAAGCCAATCTCCGCTACCTGGCGCGTCAATACCTGGAGAAGCAGGGATATAGAGTCATCGAGGCTGCCGATGGAGCGGTCGCGATGCAAATCGCCGTGGCGCATGAGGGCGTCATTCACCTCTTGCTGACTGACGTCATCATGCCCGGCATGAATGGCCGCGAGCTGGCGCAGCGCATTTCCGAAATCCGCCCAAACGTGAAAATACTCTACATGTCTGGCTACACGGAGAACGTAATCGGACACAACGGTATGCTGGATGCCGGCGTTCGCCTGCTCCAGAAGCCCTTCAACCTTCGCGACCTGAAAAGCAAGGTGCGCGAAGTGATCGATGCTTCGCCTATTCCCCCGGAGGTCGCTATGTCTTTGCAATCCGTAGAACCACCACCCGCGATTCGCGCGAAGGAAGCTCCTCCCACGCGCGCGCAGCGGTTCCAGCTGCACTTGCCTCTTCGCTATCGCCGTCTCGGAGAGAAGCAATGGCACGAAGGCACGACCGAAAACATCAGCCGTTCTGGAATGCTTTTCCAGGCCAACGAAACCATACAGCCCAGCTCTCAGGTCGAAATCAATCTCGTTCTCCCAGCCGAGATTGCCGGATTGTCCGGAACAGAAGTGGTTTGCCGCGGTGAAGTTGTTCGCACGATCGAGTCCCGCGGGAATGCGCTAAGCCCCGCCTTGGCCGCTCGGATTCTCCAATACCACTTCCAGCACGGCCCCCTGCCGCGCGCGTAACTGAAGATCCCCAAGATCTGTGAGTAGCGCCGGCGTCAGATCGTGTAGCCCCGGACGCATTCGTCCGGGGTTGCGCGCCAGCGCGCAATGAAACCGCTGGTCGAAGGAGGGCGTCGGGCGTTCATGTGAAATCCCATTGCGTTCGCTCCCGTCCCATATCCAAGGGGAAGTTGATCGGGGAGAATGGTGCGCCGAGGCGGGAAACAGCCCATGTAACCCCGGACGCATTCGTCCGGGGTTGCGCGCAAGCGCGCAATGAAACCGCCGGTCGAAGGAGGGTGTCGGGCGTTCAGGTGAAATCCCATTGCGTTCGCCCAGTCCCATATCCAAGGGGAAGTTCGTCGGGGGAGAGTGGTGCGCCGAGGCGGGAAACAGCCCATGTAGCCCCGGACGCATTCGTCCGGGGTTGCGCGCAAGCGCGCAATGAAACCTCTGGACGAAGGAGGGTGTCGGGGGTTCAGGTGAAATCCCATTGCGTTCGCCCAGTCCCATATCCAAGGGGAAGTTAATCGGGGAGAATGGTGCGCCGAGGCGGGAAACAGCCCATGTATCCTCGGACATTCGTTCTCCCCGGCGAAAGCGATTCATTCGTTTTGCGTCAGTAGCTGAAAAGGCGGCCGCGAGGCCGCTCACATTTTGACCCTTAGCGGGCCTGGAAAAACAACGGCCAGCGTAGTACAAAGTACCTGCTCGGCAGGGAGTTACATCTGACGTGTTCCGCCTCGGGTCCATAACGGGTTGGATCGAAGCCCTTGGCCAGGACCTGCGCTACACCGCTCGCGGAATGTGCAAGCGACCGGCTTTTACGCTGGTCGCAGTCCTGACGCTGACTCTGGGAGTCGGCGGCACTGCGACGATTTTCAGCGCTATCGATGCGCTCCTTCTGCGTCCTCTGCCCTATCCTGATCACGATCGTCTGGTCGCCCTCTCACTTACCTATCAGAAATATCCGCAAGCACACGGACCGGTCTCCGACACCGACGTAGCTCACTGGAGAGCCGATAACCACGTCTTCGAGCAGATCGAGTCAGTATCGGGGCCGGATATGGTCGCGATGTCGAGCGCGGGCGGTGCGGAACGGGTCGGTGTTCAACACGTCAGCACCCGGCTATTTTCGCTGCTGGGTATCAAAGCTTTCTTAGGCGCACTTCCCACGGACGAGAAACGGGGATCAGAGGGTGTCGCCATCAGCTATGAATTCTGGCAACACCATTTCAGGAGTGACCCGAATGTGCTCGGGCGCAGTATCTTCGTCGACACTGCCTCAACGTCGGTGATTGCGGTTCTGAATCCGGGATTCAACCTCTTTGGCACAGGAGTCCCTGAGGCTTATTTCATCCACGGCACGGCAAATCCCGCAGAGTCCGGTTTTGATGACCCGAGATGGCTATTTGCCATCGGCAAACTCAAGCGGGGCGTTTCTCTAGAGCAAGCTCAAGCGGGTATGAACCTGACGGCGCAGCGCCTGTCACAAGCTTTTCCCGCCAACTATAAAGAAGTGGGAGTGCGCGTTGAGCCCTTGCAGAAGGGCCTGTTCGGCTGGTCGGAGCAGGTGCTTTATCTGCTCTTCCTGGCGGTTGGATTTGTTCTGCTGATTGCGTGCGTAAATGTCGCCAACCTGCTGATGGTTCGTGGAGACGGGCGAAGGCGGGAATTTGGGGTTCGCGTTGCACTGGGCGCGAGCCGGAAAAGTCTGATCCGGCAATTGCTGACTGAAAGCGTTGTGCTCTCTCTTCTGGGCGGAGTCGCTGGTCTAGCTTTGTCCTTTTGGGGCCTCCGGCTTCTCAATTTGCTCTCGTCAAGGCAGATTCCAATCGAAGGCGTCTCGCTAGACGGCCGGGTTGTACTCTTCACCTTCGGGACCTGCATCGTTACCGGACTAGTGTTCGGGCTAATCCCAGCTTTTCGTGCATCGAAAAGCGACGTCAACGACTGCCTGCGCGAAGGAGGCCGCAGCACGGCCACTAAGTCACGCCATCGCACGCGGAACATCCTGGTCGTCGCCGAAATTGCGGTGGCGTTAGTCTCTTTGATTTGTGCCGGGCTGATGATTAACACGCTGACTCGCGTCTTGCACACGGACCCGGGTTTCAATCCCGACCATCTCCTCACCGCCGAAGTACGGCTGACTGGAGACAAGTACATGAATGCGATGGACCAAGAAAAAACCGGGTTCAACGTAATAAATCCGCCAGTTGGAATTTTCTGTCGCCAGGTGCTGGAGCGCGTCAAATCGATGCCGGGCGTCCAGAGTGCAGCGTTGGTAGACTGGCTGCCGCTTGCGGAGAACCCCCAACATGCGTGGCCGGGATTCACTATAACCGGCCGCGCGGTGGCTTCTGCCGAAAAGCCGGACACTCTTCGGGATTCTGTCAGTCCGGATTATTTTCGCTTGATGGGCATCCCGATCCTGCGAGGCCGCGGCATCACCGAGCAGGACACAGAGACATCGGCGTGGGTGGCCGTAATCAACGAAGCGATGGCGCGACAGTTCTGGCCGCACGAAGATCCCATTGGACAGGAGATTGCATTCGACTCCTCCCCCGACGAAAAGCCTCGGCAGATTGTCGGCATCGTGGGAAACGTGAAACAGTTCGAGCTAACCATGGAGTCGCGACCTCAGGCGTACATCGCCTATCCGCAACTGCCCGCCCGCACCGTGCCCGGTTGGACGGAAAGTCGGGTTCACAAAGCCCTGGTCATCCGCGCGCAACATGCGTCGGCTGCGCTGATCGAAGACGTGCGCCGGACGATTTCGGCACTCGCCCCCGATTCAGCCGTCTTCGGGGTCAGGATGGTCGACGAAACCGTTTCAAGGTCGGCGCGGCAATGGAGCGCTCTCTCTCAGATGTTGGGAATTTTTGCGGGGATGGCGTTGCTTCTTGCTGCGATCGGGATTTACGGCGTGATCTCCTATTCCGTCAGCGAGCGCAGCCACGAACTTGGCCTGCGCATGGCGCTGGGCGCGCAGCGGAAGGATGTGGTGCGACTGGTTTTGCGGCAGGCGATGATGCTTTCGTTTTTCGGCGTGCTGATTGGCGGGGTCGGTTCGTTTGCCGCAGCGCCATTACTTGCCGAATTCCTCTACGGAGTGAAACCTCACGACGTGCCGACACTGTTTCTGGTTTCATCGCTTTTGATGGCCGTGACGCTTATAGCCAGCTATGTCCCTGCGCGCCATGCCACCGAGGTTGATCCCATGGAAACCCTGCGCCACGACTAGGCTCTGGTACTCGCTGCCGGTTTACTGCGGAAATGTCGTAGAGCTTCGGTTTGTGTCATCGCGCGCGCGGAAAGGGGCAATTAATTTTCAACCAATGCCGCGACATCACAGCTTATCCACACCATCGATGTGACATCTGACCTTGCGTCGCTCATCCCGAACGCGCGATCATCGTCGAGGCCGAGACAGCGTGACAGCTTCGACCTTCGTTCCATTTTGGAAACGCTGGCCTCGATCTTCACTATTAAGTTCTTTGAAATCAAGATTTTGCCCCTAACTTGTTCTGCCCCATAGATTTTTGGCAGATTTTCTGCTAACCCGATGAATTCGTTAGACAAGGGGGGAGGGGGGATACCTCGAAGTCCGCGACCGTTCCCATTTCAGGAAATTGGAACACGCTTCAAAGCTGAAGATTTTTTTGAAGGAAGGCGCACTGCTGCGATGCTAGACAGCCTCTTTCAGGTCTGCGTCTCTCAGCTTTTGGACTTCTTCGGCGATCGCGAATTTCAGCTCTTCAATTCCTTTGCCCGTGACCGCAGAAATCTCGTACAGCTTAAGCTTGTGCTTTTTACAATAGCGCTTCAACTTGGCGACTTTGTCTTTGTTAGCGACGTCAATTTTCGACGCGACCATGACCATGGGCTTCTCTTCGAGATGCGCGCCGAAGCTGGCCAGTTCTTCGGTGATCACGACAACGTCTCGCTCCACATCCTCGCGGCCGCTCGCATCGGAAACATCCACCAGATGTACCAAGAGACGCGTTCTCTCGATGTGCCGCAGAAACTGCGTGCCCAATCCAGATCCTGTGTGCGCGCCCTCAATCAGTCCTGGGATATCCGCGACCACGAAGCTGACCTCATCTCTGGCATCGCCAACGGCAACTACTCCTAGGTTCGGTTCGAGCGTCGTGAAGGGATAATCTGCGATCTTCGGCCGCGCCGAAGAAATGCGAGAGATCAGCGTCGATTTGCCAACGTTCGGATATCCGACCAGCCCAACATCCGCGAGCAGCTTGAGTTCCAGCCGATATGTGTGTTCTTCGCCAGGACGTCCCGCTTCATGTTCGCGCGGAGCCTGATGCACGGACGTCGCGAAGCGCGCGTTTCCGCGTCCGCCTCGTCCTCCGCGTGCGATCACGAACTTTTCGTCGGGATGAGTAAACTCGAAGGCTTTTTCTCCGGTCTCGTCGTCGTAGACGATGGTTCCGACCGGAACTTTGAGCAGCACATCTGCGCCCTCGCGTCCGGTCTTGTTGGAACCTTCGCCGTGACGCCCGCGCTCGGCCTTGTGTTCAGGATTGAAGCGGAAGTGCACCAGCGTGTTGTGGCGCTCGCTGGATTCCATGACGATGTCGCCGCCTTTGCCGCCATCTCCGCCGGAAGGTCCGCCGCGCGGCACAAACTTCTCGCGGCGGAAGGCCATGCAGCCATTGCCGCCGTCACCGGCCTTTACGCGGATTTTGGCTTCATCGATAAACATGGGTTACGCCAACTGCAACAGAAAAGCCCCGCTGCAAGCGAGGCCGGTAAGTCTCTGCTGTAGGAAAGGAGCGTGGACGAGACAAGCCCGCCACATCACTGTTACTTCGCTTCGATCGGTTCCACCATCACGAACTTGCCCATGGATCCCTTGTTCAGGAATTTAATGCGCCCCGTGATCTTGGCAAACAGAGTGTCGTCTTTTCCGCGGCCAACATTCAGGCCTGGCTTCACGCGCGTGCCGCGCTGCCGCACAATGATAGTTCCACCCGGCACAACCTGTCCGCCGAATGCCTTGAATCCCAGGCGCTGCGCGTTCGAATCGCGCCCGTTTCGTGATGTTCCCTGACCTTTTTTATGAGCCATATCGTTTCCTCGAAAAGTAGCGCCGGCGTTACCGCCGGCTGTCGCGAGGGCTTTCGCCCTCAGAGCTTAAGATTTCTTCTTGGCTGCCTTCTTCGCGGCCTTTTTGGGCGCGGCTTTCTTGCCCGCACTCTTCTTGGCTTTGGGCGTGTCGTGTTCCTCAGACTCCGCCTTCACCTTTTTCGGTTTCGCTTCCTTCTTTGGAAGCTCGGGAGCCTTGAAGCTCTGTCCGCCAAAGGCGATCTCGGCGATCCGCACAGACGTGAAAGCTTGCCGGTGCCCGCGCAGCTTCTTGTACTGCTTCTTGCGCTTGTAGTGGAAGACCAGGATTTTCGCGCCGCGTCCTTCGCCCACGACTTCGCCGACAACGCGCGCGTCCGACTGATTTCCGATCTGTCCTTCTTCGCCGGAAACCGCCACCACCGGGAACTCAACCTGTCCGTCGGTGCCGTTCGCAACTTTCTCTACCCGAATCACATCGCCGGGCGCCACCCGGTACTGCTTTCCACCGGCGCGGATAACCGCGTACATATTTGCCTCCATCCAATATCGTTGAAACTCAGCCCGTACGGACAACCTGATAACGGACCCAAAGCGCACACGGGCGCTTTCGAAGGGCTTTGCTGATTTTCTTTGCTTGCTGTGTTTTCCGCCGCGGCGCTTCAGCAGCCAAGGCAGGCGTCCCCAGAACGGGTCGGCGAGTACAGGCAAACCCAATTATTGTAGCGTGCTATACGGAAGCCGGTCAAACACATGAGCGGATTGCTATGCAGTGGTTTTTCGCTTTCGTCTATGCGAGAATTCCGCCGGAATTTGTGGAGGAAAGCATGTTGAAGGGAATTCTTACCGTTTCCGTTTGCTTTGTGGCGCTCACCCTATCCGCTCAAACTCAGAAGCCTGCGATGAAGAAGTCGTCCGCGGGCGCTGCACCTGACAAAGCCTATCTGCAGAAAATCTGGGACGGCTGGTCGACCCTGGATCCTGCCAACACTGCCAAGTTTTACGCCTCGGGCCCGCATACTTTTTTTGATCTCGCGCCGTTGAAGTATGGCAGCTGGGACGAGTATGAGAAGGGTGTGAAGGGCGTTCTCGCTGGATACAAGAGCGCGAAGTTTACCGTCAACGACGATGCCGCGATTCATCCGCACGGCGACCTTGTGTGGGCGACTGCGACCATCGCCGAGCAGATGACGACGAAGGCGGGCAAAGTGGAGATGGGAAATTTCCGCTGGACGGTTGTCTTTGAGAACGAGGACGGCAAGTGGATGATCGTGCACGAACACGTCTCCGCGCCTCTCTCCTAAGAGCACCGCAGAACGTTGGGCTTACGGACGCATTTGAGTTTGTCCCACGGCCTTCGGCCGCCACGGACGAATGCGTCCGTGGCTACACGTGCTTAGTACGCCTTCCAGAAGAAGTAGATCGTCATTCCTGCGCCTACGAGCACGACGAACCACCGGATCCATACTTGCGGCAGTTTCATCGCGTAGTGAGCTCCCAGGTATCCTCCCGCAATGGCGCCGACGATCATCACGGCGCCCTGTTTCCAGTAGACGGCGCGAGCCACGATGAATGTGACGACTGCGACGCCGTTGATCACAAATCCCATCACGCTTTTCAGCGCATTCATGGCGTGGATATCAGTCATGCCGACGGCGGCCAGCATGGCGAGCATTACGATGCCCATGCCGCCGCCGAAATAGCCGCCGTAGACTGCGACGGCCAGCTGGAAAAGAGTTGCTCCAATAAGCGCTCGCTGCGAAGTTTCATGCTCAAGCAAAGATCCGCGTTGTCCCGCCAGCTTCTTGCCGAAAGCGAACAGCAGAGTCGCGCCTAGCGTAAGCCAAGGCAGCACACGCATGAAGGTGTGCGCCGGAGTTTTCAATAGCAGGAGCGCGCCGACCAGTCCGCCGATCAGGCTTGCGGCTAGGAGAGGAATCATGACGCGGCGTGGAACATCGAGCCGGTTGCGGTAGGCGCCTCCGCTGGCCGCGGCGGCAGTCCAAAGGGCGATCGTATTGGTGGCGTTCGCCGGGATCGGTGGAACGCCTACAAACAGCAGCGCCGGGAACGCGACGAAACTGCCGCCGCCCGCGACCGAATTCAAGGCTCCGCCTATGACGCCAGCGAAAAAAATAAGAAGGATGAAATGCAAGGTCAAGCAGCTAGATTTACCAGAAACAGGGACGAGCCGCCATCAAAGTACATTTTGCGGTCACGTTCGTCTGAGAAAGATGCTCATGATCCGAGTCGTGCTCACTCTCCTGTTTCTTGCTTCGTTAGTTGTCGCGCAAACGGCCAGCACTCCGCCGAACCCGTGTACAGCGGCGCAGCAGAAACAATTCGACTTCTGGGTTGGCGAATGGAGACCTCACGTGGCCCGCTCAAAACGGTGGAGCGCCTGGCCACGGCACAAACAACATCAAGCGGATTCTCGACCAATGTATCGTGCAGGAAAATTTCTCCAGCCTCGATGGGTCCAGCCTTCTGGGTACGAGCCTCTCGATTTACGACTTGCCATCGAATCACTGGAAACAGACATGGGTCGACAACCAGGGCGGCTATCTCGACTTCGTGGGTGACTTCAAAGACGGCCAGATGATTTTGCAGCGCGAGGCGACCGGCAAAGACGGCAAGCGATTCCTGCAGAGGATGGTCTGGAAAAACATTGGTTCGAATGAGTTCGACTGGAGTTGGGAGTCGTCGAAGGACGATGGGAAGACCTGGCAGGTGAACTGGCCGATCCACTACAAGCGCAAGGGCTGACTCTCGTTAGCTGTGTTACTGCTTGCTTTAGGTATGGCCCCTCGACACTGCTGCAGTGGCGCACACCGACGTAGGGTCCCTCGTGCCGGCTTCGCCGCCACTCAGGATGACATCGAACTTTTATCGTGGTGCACAAACGGACGTTACCTCTGTAATAGTTACTGCAACCATTTTGCCGGCGAAACATCCGTACCCTGTGTGGGTTTGTAATTAGTGATTCGGGGGACGCCAATGTTTCGTCTTCTTGTACTTCGTATAAGTCTCGCCAGCATTGCGCTGTGCAGCATAGCGTGGGGCCAATCCCAGAGCGCGCCGGCGGCCGGGCAACAATCCCTGCCTGGAATGGATATGTCGCATAAAGACATGGCGATGGGGAACGACAAAGCAGACAGCGATGCGGGCGCGCACGCCATGCACTCCATGGAAGGTCACATGGACATGGGTCCCCACATGAAGATGACGGCGCCGCGCCCGGTTCAACCGGGGGATGCGATGCGAGCGCAGCAGATTGCGGAAGAAGCGCGCCGGGCCGCGGAGAAATACAAGGACTATCACGTAGCGCTGGCGGATGGCTTCAAGATTTTTCTGCCGAACATTCCGCAGAAGATGTATCACTTCACCAACTACGCTAACGCAGGCGAAGCGGAATTCCGTTTCAATCCCGATCATCCTACGTCGCTGTTGTACGAAAAGCAGGGCGAGGACTACAAGTTGATCGGTGTGATGTACACCGCACCTAAACATTCGACCGAAGAGGAACTGGATGCACGGATCCCGTTGAGTATTGCTCAATGGCATGAGCACGTGAACTTCTGTTCGGCGCCAGCCGGCAGAAAGACCGAAATGCTGGCTCCGAATTCTCCATTCGGATTGCGCGGTTCGATTCACACGCAGGAAGCGTGCGACGCTGCGGGTGGAACTTTTCGTCCGGTGATCTTTAACTGGATGGTGCACATATATCCCTTCGAAAAGGACCAAGCGCATATATGGTCCGTCGAGCGGCAGCACGGCGACACCGACTAGGTTCTCCGCGGCAAAGTTCTGAATCGTTCACCAGTCTTTTTCGTCAAAACATGCAGAGCGCAATCCAGATTCCCTGGGTTGCGCTCGTTGCCGTTATGCCACCACAACACAAAACACAACAGCGATGTTCCTTACTTCTGGGACGAACAGCTATCGAATTTTGCTATCGGAAGGATTCACTCCACGTCCAACCATTACGAACGGCATTGAACGCGAGCATGGAACTTTCGCAGCGTAGATGACGTAACTTGCTGAGGTGAAAAACGCCGGCGCAGAGGTGACGCTGGCCTGTGGGAATAGAGATTTGAATGCGGGGTCTGGGGATTTTCTCACGCTCGGTTTGGCGGCCCAGGTGAGACAACCCCCATCGCGGCAGCGCAAGCTTGTGACTTGCGTGCACAACCCCGGCGGCAGCATTGTAGGCGATTCGTGGGGAAACTCAAGCGTTTTCTCGCGTCGTCGCGAACCGGGGCCGCCCCAACCGTTTCCCGACGTATTTTCGGGAAAGAAAATAAGGAGCAGCTATGAAGTTCGCGACAGTTTCGAAGACTCTTGTGATGGGAATGGCAGTACTGCTTGCCTCGAGCGCCTTTGCAGCCACGAAGGCTAGCCTGACGCTGCAAAATCCGACAACGGTAAATGGCACCAAGCTGAAGGCCGGCGACTATAAACTGGAGTGGGAAGGAAGCGGGCCGGCAGTTGAAGTCAGCATCATGCAGGGAAAGAATGTGCTGGCGAAGGTTCCGGCGAAAGTTGTGGATCTAAGCGCTCCTGCTCAGAACAACGCCGCCGTGCTCCAGAAGAAAGACGACGGCACCAACACTCTTGCTGGAGCCCGTTTCGAGGGCAAGAAGTTCGCGCTGGAAATTGGCGAAGCTGGAGACCAGATGCAATCAGGCTCGAGCAAGTAGTAACTACGAACAGAAACTAAGGGAAGGGGAGCACATGGTGCTCCCCTTTTCCATTTCCGAACAGCCGAATACCCCCTTAGTGCTGAGATACCCGAAGTCATTGCGGAAGTGCGGACCCAAGCGTATAGTCTGGCGTTCGATTCTGCTCGGTATCGAGGTCGGTATGCGTGTCCTCAGAAAAGTTCTCGCCTTTTTTCTTACCTCGGCGCTACTTGCTTATGGCCAAGGGAATACCTTCACCAAGGTTCGATACAACGGTGGTTCGGTAGCATCGCACGTTGATCCGAAAGATTGGGACAACAAGCTCATCGTGTCGCCGGATGCAATTACCCTCGAGACGAAGGATAAAGTGAAGGTGGATATACCGCCCAAGTCGGTAACGTCGTTGAGTTATGGTCAGGAGGCTCACCGAAGAGTGGGAACGATGGTTGCGTTGGCAATCCTGGTCGCGCCGGTAGCGCTCTTTGGACTCTTTCATAAGACCCGTCTGCACTACATCGGAATTCAATACAACACGCCTGACGGAAAGAACTCCGGAATTCTTCTCCAGGGTGACAAGGACAACTATCGCGCCATCCTGGTCGCACTTCAGGGAGTCAGCGGCGCGCCGGTTTCAGTCAGCGAAAAGGATCGAAGCTTTGTCCCAGTGGGAGTTTCAACCAGCGTGGCGAAAGACGCGGGTGAGACGCAGACAGTAGCCGAGACAAAATCGACAGCGGCAACGACCGATGCAGGCGGAATCGGAACGGTCGCGATAGCAACGGTACCAGACGGAGGCGAAATTTACTCGGATGATCAGTTTTGTGGGAACGCTCCGGCGACCGTGAAATTGAAGCCAGGAAAACATACGGTTCGAGTGAAGATGGCAGGCTTCAAGGAGTGGTCCAGAGAAATCTCCGTGGGATCCGGGTCCGAAGCGCATTTGACCGCTACGCTGGAAAAATCGAATTAAGTTGCACGTGATGAAGGGACCGCTCAGACGCTCCCTTTCATCACTGGCAAAGTCCGGTTAGTCACAGCGCCTGAAGGCGGCACCGACGTTGTACCAACTGCGGCATCGCTGAAGCGATGCCCTGATACGAGGCAATCCGCTGAAGAGGCACTGCGTTGATACCAGCGGTGCCCGGACATGAGGTCGTCCTTGTAGGCAGTTTAAAGGGAGCGCCGGAGCGCTCCCTTTGCTTAACCATGTTAGTGAACCGTTTAGTACTTCGGGACTTTGGGATCCACGCGATCGGACCAGGCGGTGATTCCGCCGGCCAAGTTATGGATCTTGGTGAAGCCGGATTGCTGGAGGAATTGCACTGCCTTTGCGCTGCGTCCACCCATCTTGCAATGCACGACGATCTCTCGACTTGAGTCGAGCTCGTTGACACGTTTCGGCAGATCGTTGAGTGGAATCAGGTATCCGCCAAGATTGCAGATCTGATACTCGTGCGGCTCTCTAACGTCGAGCACGAACAAATCTTCCTTCGCGTCCAACCGGCGTTTCAATTCTTCGACCTGAATTTCAGGAACTCCGTTGCTCACAGGCTTCTCCTCACCTCGAATACCGCAAAATTCGTTGTAGTCTATCAGCTTGGTCACGGTTGGGTGAGTTCCGCAAACAGGGCAATCCGGGTTCTTGCGGAGCTTCAGTTCGCGAAACTTCATGCCCAGCGCGTCGATCAGCAGCAGGCGTCCGATCAAAGGATCGCCGATCCCCAGAATCAGTTTGATGACTTCGGTGGCCTGCATCACTCCAACCAGGCCGGGAAGGATTCCGAGGACTCCGCCTTCCGCGCAGGAAGGTACTAAGCCCGGTGGAGGCGGCTCGGGATACAAGCAGCGGTAGCACGGACCGTCCTCGGTCGCGAAGACGCTGGCTTGTCCTTCGAAGCGAAAAATTGATCCGTAGACGTTCGGTTTTCCAGTGAGCACGCAAGCGTCGTTCACAAGGTAACGCGTCGGGAAGTTGTCAGTGCCGTCGGCGATGATGTCGAAGTCGCGAAAGAGTTCAAGCGCGTTCGAACTGTTCAACATGGTGTCGAACGTTTTGAGGTTCAGGTAGGGATTGAGACCCCTCAGCTTGTCGGCCGCCGAGTCGAGCTTCTTGCGGCCAACGTCGGCCGTCGAGTGGATGATCTGGCGCTGCAGATTGGTGTAGTCCACCACGTCGAAGTCGACGAGACCGAGAGTACCCACTCCGGCGGCAGCCAGATAGAGGGCGAGGGGCGAACCCAATCCGCCGGTGCCGATGCACAGCACGCGCGCGGCCTTGAGCTTTTGCTGTCCTTCCATGCCGACCTCGGGCATGATCAGGTGCCGCGAGTAGCGGAGAATCTCGTCTTTGTCGAGCGTCACTGGAAGTTCTGCGGTAGTAGCCATAAAGTCCTCGTTTGATTTACGCCTTGTTGGGATCGAAACGGCGAAAGACGACTAATAACAGGAAGGGCAACACATACAACAGCGCATTGTCTTGGCGGGCGTCGTGAGCGGGTTGTATATGTCCGGATTCAACATTGTCGAGATCAAGCTCATTCGAGCTAAATCAGACCGCCAGCAATGGACGGCACAATCGAAATGTTATCACTATCCTGCAGGGCGGTCGCCTCTTTCTGCAGGTAGCGGATGTCCTCGTCGTTGACGTAAAGATTGACGAAAGCGCGCAGCTTGCCCTCGTCCGTGTAGAGGTGTTTGCGGAGGTCGGGATGCTTTTCAACCAGCGCGGTCATGGCCTCACCGACGGTTTTTCCCCCAACGTCGACCGAGGCCTGTTTGCCGACATACTGTCGCAAAGGCGTAGGAATGTGAATCTTGCTCATAGGCTTACTGTAAGAGATGCGGTGGCCATCGGGCAAGATTCAGGCCTTTGGCGATGGGGCTGCCGGTGTCCGGCTTTCGGCTCCTGCATCCAAACTTCCGCCAGGTTTACGAGCGTTTCGGATAGCCGTCAGGCGGGGAGTCGGACGTTCCCCTCACAAGGTCCTGCCCCTTGCAAGCTACTTATCCCGTTGCCGGAGCACTCTTACAATCGGGATGGGGGACTTCCATGACGATCTTTGATCCTACGCGCGGCCGAGTAATTGACACCGGAGGCCACGGCGGAAATGTGCTCCGCCTGGTGGGCTTGGGAATCATTGCATTCCTCCTGGTGATCCTGGTTCTGAGCTCGGTAACACGGGTCGCCACGGGGCACGTCGGCGTCCTTACCCTATTCGGGCGTGTGACAGGCGAGACGCTGGGCGAGGGCATGCATCTCATCAATCCGCTCAAGACGAATAACGAGATGTCCATTCAGACGCAGACTCTCAAGGAATCGGCGAGCGTGCCTTCGAGCGAAGGACTCATGATGGCGCTCGACACGTCTCTGATTTATCACCTGAATCCAGATCGAGCGGCGGATGTGTTCCAGCGTATCGGCGCCGACTACGAGACTGTGGTGGTTGAGCCGACGCTGCGATCGGCGATCCGCGAATCAACGGCGTCACATACCGCGAATGCTCTTTACACGGGCGAGCGCGAGATGGTGGCCAAGCAGATCACCGATCAGATTACGCAGTCGCTCAGCCAGCGCGGAATTACCGTGGAAAATGTCTTGCTACGCGATATCCAGTTGCCTGCAACGCTGAAGGCCTCGATCGAGGCAAAGCAGCAGGCCGAGCAGGAAGCGCTGGCGATGAACTTCCGCTTGCAGAAGGAGACGCAAGAGGCGCAACGAAAGCGCATCGAAGCAGCCGGCGTGAGGGATTTCCAGCAGATCGTAGCGCAAGGAATCACACCGTCGCTGCTTGAGTGGAAAGGGATTGAGGCTACCGAGACGCTGGCCAAGAGCCCCAACACCAAGGTAGTCGTCGTTGGCAATCCCAAGAATGGTTTGCCTTTGATATTGGGCAACCCGTAATCGTCTGAGTTGTTCCAGCGGCCGCCCCGGGACCAGGGCTTTGGTTACTGCCTGCTAACATTGGGTGTGGCCTCACTGCTCGACATCCGGAATCTGAATATTTCTTTCTCTGCGCCGAACCGGTCGGAAGGCCGCAACTCGTTCGGGGCGCCTCCAGCGGTCCGCGATCTCAGTTTCTCGATTGCGCCGAGCGAAGTGCTGGGATTGGTCGGCGAGTCTGGATCCGGAAAGTCGATCACATCCCTAGCCATCATGCGCCTTCTGCCGTTTCAGGCAAAGGTTAGTGGAGAGATCGTCTTCACGGAGCAGAACGCGACGCCCCGAGATCTGGCTTCTGTCAGCGACGAAGATATGCGGCAACTGCGAGGATCGCGCATAGGGATGATCTTTCAGGAGCCAATGACGGCACTGAATCCCGTGATGCGCGTTGGAGATCAGATCGCGGAGGCGGTCACCGCTCATCATTCCGCATCGAGAGAAGAAGCCTGGAAGCGCGCGGTCGACGCGATGAATGATGTCGCGATTCCGGATGCGGAGCGACGCGCGCGCGACTATCCTCACCAGCTCTCCGGCGGAATGAGGCAGAGAATCATGATCGCGATGGCGATCGTGAACCGACCGCAGCTGCTGATTGCAGATGAACCTACCACGGCGCTCGATGTGACGATCCAGGCGCAAATTCTCGAGCTACTGGCTGAGCTGCGCAGAAAGTTTGGCCTTGCGATGCTTTTCATATCGCACGATCTGGCCGTAGTGTCGGAAGTCGCGGACCGGGTCGCGGTGATGTATGCAGGATGCCTAGTTGAGCTCGGTGCGAGGGCCGATATCTTTCGGGCGCCAGCGCATCCATACACTCGAGGTCTGCTGCATGCGGTGCCCGATCTGAAAACCGATCGATCGCAGCCTCTGCGAACGATCGAGGGCACGGTTCCAGCACTTCATGCGATGCCGACCGGATGTGCGTTTGAACCGCGATGCGAGTTCCGCGTTCCCGAATGCGTTCGCGCTTTGCCGTCCCTGATCGAGGTTGCGGCTGGACATTGGGCACGATGTCCGGTGGTGAATCGTCAGGGTGTGCGTTCCAATTGATCGCGATTTATCAAAAGAAGCAGGAAGAACAGCAGTAGCAGGGCGAAGCCAGCGTAGAGCCCGTAGTCGGAATAGATCCCAAGCCAAGGCTGAACGAAGAAAGTCGGGCCTCCCCTTTGGCGAATCGGATATGAGTGGAAATCATCAGGCTGCAGGGGCGACCATCGGGGAATAGAAAATGATGCCGCCAGTTGGAGGAGTGTGTTTACGACAAGAACGCCCGCGAGAATTTTGGCCCAAACGGGAGTCGAGCCCTTGAATTGCCATCCCACGCAGCGAATTTTACAACGGCCTCAGCCGCTGGAAACGCAAATCTGGAACTCGGCTATAATCGGCAGTTTGCCCGGTGATCCGTGCGTATATTGCTGCTGAGCGACATTCACGCCAACCTGGAAGCGCTCGATGCTTGTCTCGCCGCTGCTCCATCGTTCGACATGGCCGTGAACCAAGGCGACATCGTGGGCTACGGTGCAAGCCCGAACGAAGTGACTGACCGTTCGCGGGAAGTTTGCAAGATGTTCGTTCGCGGAAACCACGACAAGGCAGCGACGGGGTTGATGAGCCTCGACGACTTTAATCCGATGGCAGCGGCTGCCGCCATGTGGACGCGACACGAACTCACGCGTGAGAATCTTGCGTGGCTTCGGGATCTGCCGGGCGGGCCAGTGTCGCTGCCGGAAATCCCCGACGTACAGTTTGTGCATGGTTCGCCGAGCGATGAAGACGAGTACGTTGTCTCGCTGGGAGATGCACTCGCTCCGCTGATCACGTTAACGAACTCGCTGACTTTTTTCGGACACACCCATCTGCAAGGCGGATTCTTTGCGAACGGATCTTCGGCAGATGGATTCCGTCCGGAATATAAAACCGTCGGACAGGCAGAGGCGGTGCAGTTGCACTTGAAAGACGGAGCACGATATCTGATCAATCCGGGGTCTGTGGGCCAGCCGCGAGACGGCGACTGGAGGGCTGCCTTTGCGCTGTTCGATACCGAGGCTAATGTCGTCCATTTCCACCGTACTCCCTATAACCTGAAAGAGGCGCAGGACCGGATCTTTGAGGCAGGACTGCCTGCCCGCCTCGCCACCCGGCTCGCCGTAGGCCGATAGCCGGCTGATGTGTCTACCTTGTACTGATAACCTAAATTATCGAAGCTTCCGCCAGATGGAACTTCGAATCTTATGCTCGGAGGATTTGATGGCTCGCATTTCCCTGGTTGCACCCGAAACCGCACCCGATGATGTGAAGGAGATTTATGAAAAGGTCCTCCGTGGCAAGCCGGGAAACGTGCAAAAGGCATTGGCACACCGTCCGGAGATGCTCAAGAACTTTCTGAGCTTTTATTCCAGCGTCGGCCGATCGCTGGATCGGAAGCTGTACGAGATGATCTACCTGAGAGTTTCGCTGATCAACCAATGCCGGTATTGCACGCAGCATCATCTGGCTTCGTCGAAACGAACAGGACTGGCTCCGGAAAATTGGGCAGCTCTCAAGGCAGGAGACTATTCGAGCTTCAGCCCAAAAGAGCAGGCCGCGCTAAGGTATATCGAGAAGTTGACGAAAAGCCCGCGCGACATCAATGATGCGGATTTCGATACGTTGAAGGCGAATTTCTCGGAGCCTGAGATCGTGGATATCCATATGCTCGCGGGTCTCGCCAACCTCACCAACCGATTCACGGATCCGTTGGGACTGAAAGTTGAGTTTCCGGAAGAAAAGATTTGAAGATTCAGACTGTGAGCTGAAACAGCTGAACTTCACAGTATTTCCCGCGCATCTCCCACCCTGCGGGTTACGCGTTCGCGGTCGAGATACTCGAGCAAGGGAATCGCATATTTTCGACTGACGCCCGTCAGTTCTTTGAACGTTGAAACGTCGATCTTCGGTGACTTGGCTTTCTGCGAAGCGATGGTGCGGCGTAGGCTCTCGAGTGCCGAACGGTGAAAGACCAGCTGTTCTGAAATCTTGATCAGAACCTTGTCTCGCAGTAACAGGGTCACGATTTTTTGGGCCCGAGCTTTGTCGATTTTTAGTCCAGCAAGCACTTCGTTCAGAGCCGGAACCTTCAGCCCACTCGTTGCGAATGCTTCCTCGATTTGCTTCTTCGACTCTGCCTCTTCGTCCTTCAGAACCACGCCGCGTCCCGGTAGGCGAACCAAGTCTCCATCGGCCTCGATCTTTCGAGTCGATGCGAGAAGATTCAGAGTTGAGGCGAAAATCTCCGGGGACGCTTTCACCACTTCCCGCAACGCTTCTTTCGTGATGCCAGGCATCAGCGGGTTTTTCTGATGGAACATGCCGACACTGGCGACGATTGACTTCTGGAGCGAGGAAAGATCCGAGGCGTTAACGAAGATGTCGGTAATGCGCGAGATCCGATTCTCCTTTACGGCCGAGGAAAGCGCCTTTTCGATGACCGTTTTCGTCCATCCTGTTTCCGCGATGAGGCGAGATAGCGCAACCCCCGCTTGGCCGCGTCGTGCCACTCGGGTTTCAAGGATGGTTTCCGGCAAACCGCTTGCCAATACCTGCAAAAAAGAGTCGAGCTGTTTCGCGCGCGGGATGGGAAGGCTATCGAGGACGGTGCCGCCACCGATTGTTACAACTGGTGAAAATTGCCGGATGATGAATCGGTCGCCAGGCAAGAGCAACGCTGAGATCGGCAGCTTCATCCGGCCGAACGCTTCGGCTCCGGGACTCAGTTGCTTTGTCCCATGAAAACTGACTTCGGCGACGGTTTCCATGGTGTTGGCATGGAAGTGCACGCGGCTTCGATTCTTCAATGCCCGAGGAGCAGATGGCAGCAGTGAGAGTCGAACATCCAGAAGGCGCGTTGATTGGAAAGTGGCCGCAGGCGCCAGCGTCATTCCACGTGACAAGTCCTCGGTGGCAGCGCCGGCGAGATTCAGTGCTGTGCGCTGACCTGCCGTAGCTTGATCCGCAGCGCGTCCATGCACTTGCACGCCCCTCACCCTGACGTGCTGTCCGGTGGGAAATACTTCGAGCTCTTCTTCGCGGTGGATTGTGCCCGACATCAGAGTTCCGGTGACTACGGTGCCGAAGCCCTTCATTGTGAAAACGCGATCGATTGGCAAACGAGGGAAGGCCTGCGGATCTCGCGGCCGCAGGTTAGCGGACGCCGCGGCCATCGCAGATTTCAAATCATCAAGGCCAGAGCCTGTCAAAGAACTTACGGCCACGATGGGTGACGCAGGAGTTTCCAGAAATGTGCCACGAAGAAACTCCTCGACTTCGAGCCGAACGACGTCGAGAGTATCCGGATCGACAGCGTCCGACTTGGTGAGCACCGTGATTCCGTGTTGCACGCCCAGCAATTTCAGAATGTCGAAGTGCTCGCGCGTTTGCGGCTTGATGGACTCGTCGGCTGCGATCACCAGCAACACGAGATCGATGCCGGCAACGCCAGCAAGCATGTTTCGCACGAAGCGTTCGTGTCCCGGAACGTCAACGAATCCAAGGTGGAGAGTCTCGCCGTTGGCGGCGGGCAAGTCCATGTGCGCAAAACCGAGATCGATGGTGATGCCACGCCGTTTCTCTTCCTGAAGCCGGTCCGCATCGATTCCGGTCAAAGCCTTAACCAGCGCCGTTTTCCCGTGATCGATGTGTCCAGCCGTGCCGACGATGATCGACTTCATGCCACAAGAATCGTAGCAGGTGAGAGGCGTCAAAGGAGTGGCGCATGGATATCGCGGCCGTCCTACTCGATGCGAAGGGCGTTCATGGGCTCGATGCTGGCTGCGCGCTTCGCCGGGATGAATCCCGCCAGAGCGGCGAATGCGGAAAGAACCAGCACCGCAACCGCTAGCGTTAGCGGATCGTAGGTGCGAACACCATAGAGCTGAGTCGACATCAGACGTCCTCCGACTAATGCGACGGGTATGCCGATTGCCAGGCCTAGCGCCACGAGAAGAAGCGCTTTCTTTAACACCAGAGCGATGACGGTGCCTCGGTTTGCGCCTAATGCCATGCGAAGTCCGATTTCGCTGGTACGGCGTGCGACCGAATACGCAGTGATGCCGTAAAGGCCAACGGAAGCCAGAATTAGCGCGAGCAATCCGAACAGGCCGGTTAGCCGCGTGATCAGGCGTTCCTGGTTGAAATTGTCAGCGACCTGATAATCCAGCGATTTGAAATCGATGATCGTGAGATCAGGATTGATGTTCGCGAGCGTTCGGCGAGCCATGGATTCGAGCGACGAGGCCGTACCGGAAAACTGAATTGTGATCGAGTTGGGGAACAATGATCTGCTCTCGGCGGTGATCGCGCTGCGTTCCTTAATCGTGGTGTTCAACTGGCTCAGAGGACGGAAGTACATCGGACGAAAATCGTCGCGAGGATTGTTATATTTCGCGTCGGCAACAATGCCGACAATTTCATAGTCCCCGGCGTACTTCTGATCGAAGGTTCCGAAGTGATGGCCGATGGGATCTTCCTTGGGAAAAAACTTCTTTACGAACGTCTGATTAACTACGGCGACCATGCGGGAAGTAGCGGTGTCCTGCTCAGTGAAGCCGCGTCCCCGAATGATGGGTTGGCCGACGGTGTCGAAAAAATGAGGGCTAACACGGTCCCACGAGGAGCCAATGTTGTCTTCCGGACCGGGCGCGGGACGCCCCTCAATGCGGACACCTTCGCCCCAATTATTGCCTTCGAGCGCGCTGTACAGAGCGATGCCCACACTCTTGACGCCGGGCAGAGCGCTGAAGTCGCGCTCGAGCTGTTGGTTGAAAGCTCCAATGTGCTCCAGATCGTAGCCCGCGCCCATCGGATCGAAGTGCAGCACATAGCGGTTCGAAGTAGTGAGCCCAAAATTCTGCTTTTCCAGGTTGCGCAGAGTCTTCGTCATGAGACCTGCGCCGACGAGAAGCACCAGAGAGAGTGCCGCCTGCAAAACGATAAGGACCTTTTGCGGCAAGAGCGAACGGTCGCCAGTAGCGCGATTGAGGCCGCGCAGAGCTTCGGCTGGATCGGCGTGAGAGGAGATCCAAGCGGGAACAATCCCGAAAATAATTCCCGTCGCCAGCGAGAGAAGGAACGCAAAACCGAGGACGATCGGCGAAGGGCTGGCGTGGATGGGCATCTGCGTCGCTTCAGGGAACGCGAGATTGAGAATCATCCGCGCGCCGGCATAGGCGATGCCAATTCCGATGATGCCGCCCGTGACGGAGAGGATAAGACTCTCCATCAAGACCTGGCGGATAAGGGTGGAGCGCGCAGCTCCCAACGCCGTTCGAATCGAAGTCTCGGCTCGGCGCGCCGTGCCCTTGGCGAGCAAGAGATTGGCGATATTCGCGCATGCGACCAACAACACGAGAGCGGAAATCGCTACAAGCAAGTGGAGCCCACTGCCGGTCTGCTGCTGAAGGTTCTGAATGCCCGCGCCACCCGGAACCACGACGACGTGCTGCTTGTGAATCTGGGTGTCACCTCCGTTGGACGTGTACGCCGGCTGCGTAGCAAGCCATTGCCGAAGGTTGTTGGAGATCTTTGCCTGCAGTGCGCCAGCCGTGACGCCAGGCTTCACACGGCCAAGCGCGTAAAGCCAGTTCGTGTCTGGTTGTTTGAGGAGACTGGTGCGGCCCTCGAGGACGGGCTCGACGTTGAGGGGGATCCAGATGGCAGGCGGATTCGCATCAATGCGATCTCCAAAGAAGCCGGGCGGTGCGACTCCGACGATAGTGACGGGCTGACTCTGGATGTAGATGGTCGAGCCGATCAGATTCGGATCCCCTGCATGCGATGCCTGCCATGCCGCGAAGCTCAGGACGGCCACCGGCGCCGCTCCCGGCACGTCATCGGACGGGAGGATCACCCTGCCCGCGTAAGCCCCAAGTCCGAACGTTGAGAAGTAATTGCCCGAGACGTATTCTGTGCGCTCCGATTTTGCTGCTGCGTTCCCCACGCGGACGTTCATCATGTTGCGGCCCGATTGAAAAGCGGCGAGTTGCTCGAATTCGGGAGTCGTGTCCTGGAAGTGCCGGTACAGATCGTAGGAAAACAGATCGAAGTCGCCGTCGTCGTTCTCGAAGCCTCCGTTGACGCAGCAATCGTCGAGATCGCCGATGCGAAATAGAGTTGCGGGATTGGTCACCGGCAGAGACTTCAGCAGAATCGCGTGGACCAGCGTGAAGATTGCAGTGTTCGCGCCAATGCCGAGCGCGATCGTCAGGATGACAGTGACGGCGAATCCAGGAGACTTGCGGAACTGGCGGAGGGCAAGCTTCACGTTAGTCATGGTCAGGATTATGGACGCGGGAGAGGTTGAAGTGGAAGCAGGGAGGCGGAGAAAGGTTTTAAGTACCAGTTCGACGAGCAACTCTAGATGTCAGGACCGAGCGCGAGACGCGCTCGGGACAGCCGGCGAGACGCCGGCGCTACAGGTCACTCAGCTGACAATTAAGAAAGCCTCTCGCTTGCGCGAGAGGCTTTCTAGGGGAAGGCACTTCTTGCTGCAATCGACTATTTCGGTTGCTGGGCCTGGTCGCCGCTCATCATGGGGGCTCCGCTGTTGCTGGAGAGCTGCTCGAGGTCATTCTTCAGGAGGCTGACTTCGACGCGGCCACCACTGGCGTGCTTCGACTTCGCGGTGTCATCCGTCGACGCCGGAACAGGGGCATTGCCCATGCCGACGAGGTAGATGCGGTAGACCGGAATCTCGTGGTTGAGGACGAGGTAGCGGACGACCGACTCGGCCATCTTCTGCGAGGTCGTAATGGCCGTCTGTCCTTTGCCGGACGAGAAGCCCTGAACCTCGATGATGTAGCCGCGCTGTCCCTTTACGCCGCCGGCCATCTGGTCAAGAGCGTCCTTCGCGTTCTTGCTCAGAACGGTCTGACCGGGTCGGAAGCGGATTTCCGTCTGGTTCGAGGCCTTGTACTGATCGATGTTGCTGACAACGGTCTCGACGGTTTGAACTTTCGTGGTGACCTGCTGCGCGGACTGCTGCGCCTGAGTCGCCTTGTTGCCGGCCTCGATGGCGTGCTGGTCGGCTTCGTTCGCCTTGTCGGAGGCGAGCTTGATGCCAGCCTGGGCGCGAGAATCGGTGTCCTTGATGGACTTGCCGTTCGCAGAAGTCAGCTCATCGAGCTCGTTGACGCGGTCGCGAATCGGCTCGGTCTGTCGCTGCACATACTTTTTCCGGGCGAAGGGATTTACGCGTCCCCAGAAGCCTTCGCGCGATGGGGGAGCCAGAGGAGCCTTGCCAGTCGCGTTAGCGGAGCTGTCGGTGGAAGTCGACTGAGCGGCGGGCTGGGCCTGATCGGTGCTAGACGAAGTTGTCTGCGCGAGGACCGGCATTGCGAGAATGGCGGCCAACGGCAGGGCGACGATGAGACGGTTATTCATAAATTACTTCCTCCAAGTTTTGGGGGAGCATTGACGCTCCACACCGACACACCGGTTGGTGTGCTTAAAATCTAATGTTGCGTCCAAACTAGTTAAGGAAAGCTGCAGAGTTGCTGAGCCGGCCGGCGCTGACGCTAC
Organism: uncultured Acidobacteriota bacterium; assembly: GCA_963801895.1. GTDB lineage: Bacteria > Acidobacteriota > Terriglobia > Terriglobales > Acidobacteriaceae > Sulfotelmatobacter. The sequence continues at coordinate 2,397,575 of CAWDGM010000001.1, forward strand.
GCCAGGCCTTGAACTCGAGGCGCCCAACGCATCGGCGCCGACTTGTTCTATTACATGTGGGATGCCAAATCGAGCCTGTCCGTTCTAAGGCTAAGCACTTGATAACTATGGCTATTGTAAATCGGCATGGAGGGGGATGACAGGGAGAGAGTGAAAAGGCAGGGTAATTTTGGCAAACCTGATATAAAAACTGCGTGGAAACCAGAGATGGTTACCCGGTTACTGACGGTTAAAAAGCCGTTTGTTTTCACCAGATAGGGCGTGGTTGGAAGCGCAAAAAAATGCAATAAGGAGGCAATTTGCCCGTTGACAGCCGAGAGGGATTCCACTGGAACATCTGTACCGCGAGCGTGGTTCTGCTGTGTGCGCTTTCTTTCAGCTCAGTAACGTTGGCAGGTGTTTCGGCGACATCTTCTTCGAAGATTCCGGCGGAGAGAGTGAAGCAGTATTCGGATTTGTCCGTGAAATGGATGCAGGAGTATTTGCGGATCGATACGACGAATCCGCCGGGCAACGAGGCGAAAGCGGTCGAGTTCTATAAACGGATCCTTAACCAGGAAGGAATTGAACACCGTTCGTTCGACTACGCACCCGGACGCGGCGACTTGTGGGCGCGCCTGCCCCATACGACCGCCACTGCAAAGCGTCCCATAATTTTGCTGAACCATATGGATGTGGTGACCAGCGACGCGACCCACTGGCGCGTTCCTCCGTTCAGCGGTGAGATCAAGGATGGCTATATCTGGGGACGCGGCGCACAGGACATGAAAGATGAAGGACTCGCGCAACTAGTAGTCATGGTGATGCTGAAGCGTGAGAAGGTTGCGCTGGACCGGGATGTGATCTTCCTGGCGGTCTCGGACGAAGAGGCCGATGGCAGCGGAACGGATTGGTTCATCGATCATCAGAAAGATTTGCTGGGGAACGCCGAATTCCTCATCAACGAAGGCGGAGAAAATTTGCTGGAGAATGGCAAGGTCAAGTACGTGGGTGTCGACGTAGGAGAGAAGACCACGTATTGGCTCCATGTGGTCGCACATGGCCGGCCCGGTCATGGGTCGAGGCCGAACCCGGAATCCGCGCCCAATCGTCTTGTTCGAGCTCTCGACAAAATTCTTGCGTATCGCACGCCGTTACGGGTGTTGCCGGTTGTGGACGAGTTCTTGCGCGACATGGCCCCCTATGAAGGGCCAAAAGAAGCAGCCTACTATCGCGATGTTCGGAAGGCGGTAGAAGACAAGGAATTCCAGGACCATGTCGAACGGAACGAGTCGCTGAACTTCCTGCTGCGCGACACGATTTCTTTGACCATGATGGGTGGGTCTGGACAGACCAACGTGATTCCGCCGGAAGCGTGGGCGAATTTGGACGTCCGAATATTGCCCGGCGGCGACCCGAAAGCCGTGCTCGCAGCCGTGAGTAAAGTGGTGAACGATCCGAACGTGACGATCGAGCCGCTGAATCCGGAATTTCGCGTCGCCAATTACTCGGGAACAGACAACGCATTGTTTGCCGCGATTCGGGAAGTGTCGGCGAGCTATTTTCCGGGAACGCCGGTAGTTCCTCACATCACGAGCGGATACACGGAGAATCAACGGTATCGGCCAATGGGTATAGTGGCCTACGGATTTAATCCGTATACGGCGACCGATGAAGAGGGAAACACGGAACACGGGAATGACGAGAGGATCCGCGTGGACGAAGTGAAACGCGGGCCCATGATCTTGTTTGATGTGGTGAGCAGAGTGGCTGGAGAGTAAGGCAATCTTTATCCGTGAAGCCATTGCTTGCGAACTAAGAAACTAATCGAGCTTCGCTCGATCAGACAGCCGGGGCGGCTGTCTCCACATGGTCTCGTTTAGTCTCCGCAACTCGTTATTGCTGGTCGCGGGTGAAGATGGCTTGCCAGTTCGGTTCCCAGGCTTTGTTGTCGACGGAGAATGCTTGCTCTGTCTTGAACGAGTCTTGGGAGATGTCGGAAAAAACGAAGCGAACGAAGATGCCCTTATCTCCGAAGTCTTCCTGATCGAAGAATTCTCCACGCCCGTTTGAGTATCCACCAACCGTCGGCGGCATCGTTAGGGTCCCATCATTGCTATTTGCCCAGTAGAGGCGCCACTGGTGCGATTGAGGGTTGTAGAGACGGAGCGTGAGCCCTTCGATGTGACTGTCCTTATTTCCCACTTCGAGTTCGCCGATATTGGCGCGACCATTCCAGAGTTTTTTGACGACCGAGGTTCCGTCATATTCAATCCAGGTGTCAGAGCCTGTCAGGGGACGTTGGAGGCGCTTCAAATGAGCCTTCCAGTTTCCGAATTCAAAGTCAAAATCATGCTGTCCATCGTGTGCGGATGTGGGCGCATCCAGTTTGGGTGTGCTAGCTTCCGCCTGCGCCTTGAATTCCTCTTCGCTGATGCGGGTCTGATCGGTAATCCAATTGACCTCCCAGGTTTTGCCGCCATCGTCGGAGAATGATTGCTCGAAGTGAGCAGTGTTGGGGGTAATCCGCGACCAGATGAAGCGCACGAGGATAGCTCGGCCGTTGATCGGTTCTTGATCGTAAAACTCGCCTTGACCATTCTCGAATTCACCAATTGTGGGCGGACCAACGATTCCGTTGCTTGCATTTGCCCAATAAAGGCTCCATTGGTTGGATTGGGGATTGTAGAGACGGAGGGTGAGACCCTCCACGTGTCCCGCAGAGCCGACAGTCTCGAATTGTTCAATCTCCGCACGGCCGTTCCAGATTTGCCGCGTGACGGTTGTGCCGTCGAACTCCGTCCATGTGGCGGAGCCCGTCAAAGGATGTAGGAGCCGCCTCAGATGGATTTTCCACGTGCCTGCTTCGAAGTCGAAATCATGCTGCCCATCGTGGTGCTGGCGTGGTTTCACGACGGCTTTGGGAGTGTCTGAATCGGATTGCGCCAGGAGGGGCATCGAGAGCGATGCCAAGAGAAATGCGATCAAAAGTGAGCAAGGCCGAAGGCTGTGGAAGCGAATCATTGAATTCTCCGTGGGCGAGCGGATGTTTTGTTATCTCGTGAAATCGCGCGACACCCCAACAGCTTCAGCATGACAACTCATGTGGTATTTTTGAAGGTCCACTTTTTATGTTCTTGACGATACCGCTTTCGAGGACTAGCGGTCCCCTGTTTGGGCAGGTCTACCAGCACCTGCGAGAGGCCATCCTGACGGGAGGGCTTCGAGGCGGAGAAAAGCTTCCTTCCACACGAGACCTGGCAGATCAGCTTGGCATTTCCAGAACGGTGGTCCTGTTGGCGTATGACCAGTTACTGGCTGAGGGGTTTGCGGTCGCTCGCTCCGGGTCGGGAACGTATGTCTCCGGAGAGATCAGGATGGACCATGGCGGCCGCTTCCAAAAAAATGCCAGGCTGCGCCAATCGCGCTTTGGATCGTCTGCGGCGGCGGCATGGACGCGAATGAACTTTCCCCAGCCCAAGCCACGCTTGCTTCCCTATGATTTTGCTTACGGCCGAAGCGACCTTGAGAAATTTCCTTTTGAGATGTGGAGGCGCATGTTGTTGCGCTGCGCTCGCAGAGCGCCGGTTTCGGAACTCGACTACGGTCCAGCCGGCGGAAGTAATGCGTTGCGGGAAGCCGTCTGCGCCCACTTGAGACGGTCGCGGGCCGTAGTCTGCGATCCAGCCCAGATCACAATCGTGAATGGGTCGCAGCAGGCGCTGGACCTGATTGCGCGTGTTCTCATAGAGCCGGGAGACCGGGTCGCTATCGAGGATCCGAGCTATCAGGGAACTCGGGAAATCCTGCTTGCGGCCGGGGCGCAGTTGCTTCCTGTTGGTCTGGACAGGGATGGATTGAATCCGGAGAAGCTCGCTCCCGGAACTCGAATAACGTTTGTCACTCCTTCCCACCAATTTCCAACAGGAGCTATCTTGCCGTTGGCGCGTCGATTGGCGCTGCTCAAGTGGGCTAAACGAACGAATGCTGTTGTTGTGGAAGATGACTACGATGGCGAGTTTCGCTACGGCGACCAGCCGCTCGAATCTCTGCAGGGTCTGGACCGTGAAGGACGCGTGATTTATATCGGAACGTTTTCGCGAACAGTCTTTTCTGCTCTGCGGATCGGATATCTGATCGCACCACGAGCTCTCGTCCAGGCGTTTACGGCGGCAAAGTGGCTTTGCGACCGGCACACCGCGACATTGGAACAGGAGACTTTGGCTGAATTTATTTCGAGCGGGATGTATGAGCGGTATCTGCGACGAGTGCGCAGAAGGAACGCGGCGTGCCGGGATGCATTGATCGAGTCGATCGACAAATACCTGGGAGAACGAGTCGAAGTCACCGGCGATGGTGGAGGGGCACATGTCGTGCTATGGCCGAAGCGACGGGTGACGGAAGATGCCGTTCTGTCTGCCGCTGCCGGCAAGGGTGTGGGCGTATATGGAATTTCCGGATACTTTTTGAAGAAACCGTCGCGAACGGGAATCATGCTCGGCTACTCGCGCATCAGGGAAAATCAGATTCGCGAAGGAATTCGCAGGTTGAGCGAGGTTCTGTAGACGAAGAAAACCTAACTGCCACAGTATTTGTCGTATTGGTCGAGGATAAACGGATCAGTCATGCCGGCGATGTAATCGCAAACGATCCGGGGGAGTGATTCTTCCTTCGCCTTCTCCTGATAGTTCGGGGGAAGGGACTCGGGGTGACTCATCCAGAATGAAAAAAGTCCGCCAATCACGCGCTCCGCATCACCTTTCTCGTCTGAGAGCGCGGCGCTGTAGTAGAGATTCTCGTACAGGAAATCCTTGCTTCGCTTCCGCTCGGCATCGACTGTTGCGCTGAATCCGGCAAGCCGCCGATGATGATGCCGAACATCTTCCAGAGTTTTAACTCCCGCCTCGTCAATTTGCTTCTGCGTGTTCCTGATGAGGTCGTCGACGAAAGCGATTCAAGCACGCGTTTGACCGTCTCATTGAATTTCAGTTTGACGGGCGCGTCTGGATAGATCTGTTCCACCTCGAGAAAGAAGCGTTCGAAGACGGGAATGCCTTGGCGGATCTGATCGAGCGACAGGATCTGTGCTTCGTAACCGTCGTCAAGGTCGGCGGTGTTATAAGCGATCTCGTCGGTGAGATCGATGAGTTGGGCCTCCAGAGGAGGCCGCTCGTCGAGAAGATACTCAGCCAGTTCCGGATAGTCCTGGCCCCTGTAGTCATGGGAATGCTTGATGATGCCTTCCCGCACCTCAAAGGTCAGATTCAGTCCGCGGAAAGCGGCATAGCGCTGCTCAAAGTCCTCCACGATACGCAGGGCGTGGAGATTGTGCTCGAACGAGAGTCCATGCGCCCGCATGCAGGCGTCGAGAGCCTTCTCCCCGGCATGGCCAAATGGAGTGTGACCAATATCATGGACCAGGCCGAGGGCTTCGGCGAGATCGACATTCAGACGGAGCGCTCCGGCAATGGTACGGGATATCTGAGTGACCTCGAGCGTGTGGGTCAGGCGGTTGCGGAAATGGTCGCTATACCGGCGCGTAAAGACCTGAGTTTTGGCTTCCAGGCGCCGAAATGCGCGAGCGTGAATCACACGGTCGCGGTCGCGTTGAAAGTCGTTGCGGTAGGGATGCTGGGTCTCCGGATAACGACGTCCGCGGGATTGCTCGATGTGCACCGCGTAGGCGGCCAGCATGAGTGAAGCATAGCAGACGGTTGATAGCCGAATCGTTAGCAGTCGCCCTGGAACAGTTAGCATCTGGCTACTGTTGCCTTTGGAGTTAAGTGGGCGGGCCCCGATTGTTATCGCAAGCTGAGGCGCATTTCGTTGCTGAGTTCAAATCCGAGAGATTCGTAAAGACGCCGTCCGTCGTCGCTCGCGTGGAGCGTGATTCGCGCGAAGCCTTCCTCTTTGCACCAAGCAATCATAGTTTCCATCAGACGGCGTGCGATACCGCGCCGCCGGTAGTCAGGTTGCGTGTAGACATTCAGAATGGTAGCTCGACGGCATTCGAGATCGTAAGGATGTGCCGGCCATGGACTGATGATGATGGCGCCTCCGGCGACAACACGGTTAACATCCTCTGCCAGCCACGCGCGAAACGAGCCGTTCGGGATTGCGTTTGCGAGGTAGTCCGAGGTGTGGGCGGCCATCTGATCAAGATTGGCTGCGTCATCGTAGTGCATGTCGGAGTACATGCCGCGGCGAATACGAAGGATCTCGGGGATGTCAGCGATTGAGGCTTCTCTTATGGCTAGGGGCGCAGCGTTTGAGAGCATGCCTGAAGTCTAGCAATGACCGGGTTTTCAGGCTCGCCGACAAACTTTCTTAAACTTCCGCCTTCGAGGGCGAGACGCCGGCGCCACTCTACTTCGCTTGCGATTGCGGCCTATTGCTTCGAGCTGTCTTCTTTGGCTAGCTTCACTTTTGCTGCGTCCAGCTTTTGCTGCACTTTGGCGAAAGCGTCGCTGTCTTGCTCGGCGGGAACGGTCTTGTTCCATTCCTGAACGGCACGATCCCAATGAGCGGCAGCCAGTTTGAGGCGGCCGGTCTTCTGATACAGATCGCCGAGATGTTCCTGCACGGTTGGATCCGATCCCATGTGGGCGGCGGCTTTGTTCAGGCTTTCTTCCGCCATATCGTATTTGCCAAGCTTGAAGTAGGCCCAACCCAGAGAATCGAGGTAAGCGGCGTTATTCGGTTCGAAGGTCAGCGCCTGCTTGATGAAGTTGAGCGACTCCTCGAGCCTCACGCCACGATCGGCATTCATATACCCGAGGTAGTTCAGGGTGGCCGCTGATTGGGGATCGGTTGGCGGAGTCGATGACAAGACCTTCTTGAACTCGACTTCTGCCTGATCGAACATCTTCTGGCGCTGGTAAAGGTCGCCACGCAGGAAGTAAACGTAAGCCTTGTCGTCCGTCTTTGTGGAAAGCTGATCCGCCTTGGCCAGTGCTTCCAAAGCATCGTTCCAGCGCTTGGCACGCGTGTAGATTATTCCCAAGCGGATGTAAGCATCGCGATCTTCCGGACCGCCCTTGAGCATGGACCGGATATCTGCAGCGGACTTGTCGACTTCACCCATATCAGCGAGTTGGGCATCGAGCACCATGCGCAGGTCACGGTCTTCCGGAAGCTTTTGCACGGCCTCTTTTGCGGTCGCCGTCGCCTGGGGCCACTGCTTGGCTTCGCGATAGGTGTCGATGATTTCCTGATAGCCACTGCGGGCGTTGTCGTCTCCCAGGACCAGCATCTTGCGGAAGGTGTCGACGGCAGCAGTGTAATTTTCCTGTTCGCGATAGATCATCCCGAGGCGCTCGATAAAGATCGCCCGGTTATTGCGGTCGGCCTGGCTTGCCCCAGATGTCTCTGCCTTCTCGGTTTTCTTCAGCAGCTCTTGCAGTAGTTTGACGGCGTCGTCATAACGTCCCTGGGCCTGATATACGGCGGCCATGCTGTAGGGAACGTCCATCGTGTCAGGAACGAGGGTATCCGCACGCTTGAGATTTTCGAGTGCCAGATCGTACTTGCCCTGCCGGCGATAAATTTCTGCGATTCGGATGTAGGTTTGGGCATCCTCGGGATTCGAGTCCGCGATGACTTTATATTGTTCGAGAGAGGCCTCGAGTTGGCCGTCGTTCAGGTAGTTCTCGGCCAAGCCGCGGATCGAGTCGAGGTTGTCGCGGTCGAGGACAACCGAATGTTTGTAAGCGTCGATTGCGCTCTTGTAGTCTTTGCGTTGCTCATACGCGGCGCCGAGGGCTGAGTAAAGCTTGGCGGAGCGCGCAGAATCAGGAATCGAACTCAGCACTTTCAATGCATGGTTCGTGTCGCCTTCGTCCGTATAAAGCATCGCCAGCGTGGTGACCGCTTCTTCGGAACTGGCATCGATCTTGATTGCTGTCTTGAGTTCAGTTTCGGCCTTCTGCAGGTCATTGTTGAGACGGTAGAGGCGGCCGAGGAGAAGGTGATCGTCAACGCTGTCGGGCTCGAGCTTCACGATTTGTTCGTACTGATCGATCGCGAGCTTCAGAATATTGTCCGAACCGTTGCCGCCGGGCATGTCGCCGAGCGACCGTAGATAAATGCGTCCCAGAAGCTTGTGCGCTTCGAGGTTCTTCGGGTCACGCTTGATGATGTCTTGGGCTTCTTTGACCGCGTCTGCGATGCGGCCAGTCTTGACGTAGAGTTCAGCCAGGGCAGAGGTCAGGAATTCGGATGAAGGGTCCGCTTCGATCGCGAGCCGATATTCTTCAGTTGCCTTCACCGCCAGGTCGCTGCGCCCGTACGCCGTGACCATTTCTTCATACATGTGCGCCAAGGCGTAGTGATAGTAAGAAGTGGCTTTGTCGACCTTATGCGCCGAGGCCTGCACTGTCTTCGTGTCGGGTTGAACCGCGGTGGCGGAGCCGGACGGTTGGCTGGTTTGACCGACAGCGGCGACGGCCGCCAAACTCATCAAAATAGGGCAAAAAATTCTATTCATCCTGGACCTGACTGCGCTTGAAGCGCGTTTCGGAGCGTCAACTTCTTTGGATGCAAACCCGTCGGGGAAAAGGTGCTTTTATTCTACCCCGAGCCGCCCGATGGCGAAAGAAATTGGGCACGGACTAAATCCGAAAGGACAGGGACCGTTGGGAGCGTCAAGATATGTCAAGAATTACAACAGTAGTCCATCAACTTGCCGTCGATTGCCGCGTAAAATAGGCCTCGTCGTCACCTCTAGTGGCGGAAGTGACGGACTCCGGTGAAGACCATCGCCAATCCGAGGCGGTCAGCTGCTTCGATCACTTCGGGGTCTCGTTGGGAGCCGCCGGGCTGAATGATGGCTGTGGCGCCGGCCTTGGCGATTTCTTCGACTCCATCCGGGAAGGGGAAGAAAGCGTCCGAAGCCGCGACGGTGCCTTTTAGCGGAAGTTGAGCTTTCATTGCACCGATTTTTGCCGAGTCGACCCGTGACATCTGTCCCGCGCCAACTCCAACCGTCTGGCCGTCCCTGGCGTAGACGATGGCATTCGACTTCACATGTTTGCAAACCTTCCAGGCAAAAAGGAGAGCCCTGGTTTCCTCCGGCGTGGGAGGGCGCTTGGTAACGACTTTGAGTTCGGCTTCCTTGAGGAAATGGACATCCGTGTCCTGCACGAGCATCCCCCCGGAAACATTCTTCAATACCCATTTCTGATTGGCTGCATTCACTTCGACGAGTCGCAAGTTTTTCTTGGAAGCAAATTTTGCTTTGGCAGCTTCATCGAAGGCGGGAGCGGCGATCACCTCAAGGAACAGCTTATGCATCTCCTCGGCCGCAGCGGCGTCGACGGGTCGGTTGACACCGATGACTCCGCCGAAGGCAGAGACCGGATCGCACTCAAGGGCGCGCTGGTAAGCCTCGGCCAAACTCTTGCCAGTGGCTGTGCCGCACGGATTGGTGTGCTTGATGATGGCACACACCGGTTCGTCGAACTCCTGGGCCAGATCCCAGGCCGCCTGTAAATCGACGATGTTGTTGAACGACAGTTCTTTGCCCTGCAGCTGGCGGGCGTTGGCCACACCTGTACCGGAGCCATCCGAATACATCGCTGCCTTCTGGTGAGGATTTTCCCCATATCGAAGGTCAAGCGTCTTATGGAAGGAGAAGCGCAGAGTGTTGGGAAATCCGGATGTTTCTGGCGGCAGGTCAGACGAGTCGGCGCTGATTCGCTCCAATGTGGAGGCGATCGCGGAGTCGTAGGCGGCAGTCGTGGCGAATGCTTTTTGCGCGAGACGCCATTTCGTCGCATGAGACAGTGAGCCACCGGAATTCGCCAGCTCGGTGGCGATCGCATCGTAATCCGCCGGCGACGTGACTACGGCTACATCCTGAAAATTCTTAGCCGCCGAACGAATCATCGACGGTCCGCCGATATCGATGTTCTCAATCAATTCTTCAACACGAACGCCCGGTTTGGAAGCCGTCTTCTCAAAGGCATAAAGGTTGACGACAATCATGTCGATGGGGGCGATGTCATGTTTTTCGACGGCTGCAACGTGCTTTGGATCTGCGCGACGATGCAGAATTCCGCCGTGCACCTTCGGATGAAGAGTCTTTACTCGGCCATCAAGCATTTCGGGAAAACCCGTCAGATCCGAGATATCTTTCACTTCGATTCCGGAATCGCGCAGGAGTTTTGCCGTGCCTCCGGTTGAGATCAGTTCGATCTTTTGCTGCGCGAGTTTGCGGGCGAACTCCACAAGGCCGGTTTTATCGGTGACGCTGAGAATGGCACGCTGAATTCTGGCTGGCATGAGGTCCCTTAAGATGAGCAAACTCTGAGTGGCGACCAAAAATTCTACCAGCAAAATTCGTTCACTACGAAGGACACAAAGGCAGACGAAGGATGGCGATGGTACGTCAGGTGGCTTACGGGAGCGCTAGCTTTTCGCTTTTGCTTTCAGCTTGACCTGTCCGTCGGTGAGTTCGACGGAGTATTCGACGCTGTCGCATTTGTATTGCTTGCGGATCTGTTCGGTTTTCTTCTGAACGAAGGTGGTAAAGGAATCGATATTGCCCGATACGTTCTCGCCGGCTTTTTTCTTTGCGGCGACAAGAGTGTTATAGAGGCGCTCAACCTGTTCACGCTCGCCCTGGTCAACGCTTTGAAGGGTGAATGGTTGCGGAGTGGCAGGTGCGGCGCCTGCTGCTGCGGCAGCGGCCGCGTGACTCACGCCGTAAACCGGATGATGCTGCGGCTTGTGCTCTTCCTCTGCGGAGCGAACTCCCTGAACGGAAAGAAGCGCATCCTGAGGCCGGCGATAGCCCTCTTCGCGGATCCGAGATTTCTTTCTCCACAAGTCGCTGTAAAGGGCGTATCGCTGGGCCATCTCGTTGTAGCGATAACGCTGAGAGAAATTCATTCGTCCGCCGTCGGAAAATTTGCGCAACAGACTGAGCACCTTCCACTCGATGTCGGCGGGCGGGCGCTTGGTGGGATTACTGAAGAAAATCTCGTACTCAATTTTCAGGCGGCGCAGTTGTGAGTCGAGAAGGTTCAGTTCTTCGTCCGTTGTCACAGGTCTCTCCAAGCACAGTTTATTGAGCATGTGTAAAGAAGGCGAGGTATCTGTCGGACACGGACGGGAGTGTACGAAAGTAAGGTCTATGGTGGTCGATGGTAGCTGGAGCCGATGGATAACGCAGGCGACCGCGGACAAACTAGTTGAATATGCTGAGGGCTGAATTTACTTTGCAGAGTTCGACGCCATCTTCTTAACCATGGCGAGGACAAGCTTGCGGTCACTGTCGTTGAGACTGGCGGAATAACGTCGGATCTGGCTCAGGAAGCGGACTTCGTCGTCTGACAGCTGGGGCAAGCCCTTAGATCCGTTGCTATGACCTGGCTCCGAGAAAAACTGTGAGAGCGGTAGTTCCATCGCGCCGGCGATTTTCGAGAGCGTATCGAGCGAGGGGATGGTGTGACCGTTTTCGACCCGCGATAGGTAGCAGCGAAGAAGCCCGGTTCGCTTTTCGATGTCGCCCTGAGACATACCTTTCTGAAGCCGGTAGTTGCGGATCGTCTCGCCGATATTCATGGTAGGGAGCATTTCAGGATGGGCCATAGTAACCAGAGCGCCAACTTCTGGCAAGTGGGAAATTTGTGCCATTCGACACCCGAAGGTGCTATACGAAACGTGAAAGCTCGTGAGCAGACTTTTGCCGGTGAAGGTGATTATTTATACGATGTATAAGTAACGGTCGGGAAGCGAGAGGCGCTTCGTTTCGGGCTCGGCACGCCGCCGCGCAGCGGTTCTATTTCTTGAGATTTGCGGCCAGAAAGTCGGTGGTTCGCCGCCAAGCATCGGCTGCGTCCTCGGCGCGGTAGCCCTCTTTGTTGTTCGGATTCTCAAAAGCGTGGCCAGCGTCGTCGTAGATCTTCACATCTATTTTCTTCCCCATCTTGCCGAGGGCCTCCGCGAACTTGTGAACGTCGTCGGGAGTAATACCACGATCCTGGGCGCCGAACAGCCCAAGGATGGGAGCGTTGATTTTCTTCAAAGCTTCGGGATCGGTCGCGAGGTGTCCGTAATTGATGACAGCAGCCGCGAGTGCTGGCTCTTGGAGCGCTACGTCGAGGGCGTAGCCCCCGCCCATGCACCAGCCGATCGAGCCGATGCGATCTTTTTTAACGTTGGGCTGCACAGAGAGAAATTCGAAGGCCGCATGGAGGTCGCGTTTGGCGCGGTCCTCAGGGACGCCGCGCATGATCTCGTGTGCCTGGTCGGGCGTAGTAGCAACCTTGCCGCGATAAAGATCGACAGCGAGCGCGACATATCCCTGGTCTGAGAGCTTCGATGCCTGTTCCTTCACCCAATCATTCAGTCCCCACCACTCGTGGACGACAATCAGCGCCGGGAACGGTCCTTTTCCCGACGGAATATAAATAGTGGCGTGCACGTTTTCATCGCCGCTCTTGTAGGTCACATCTTTGCTGTCGGCGGAAAAGGCAGTCGCGATGAAAAGCAACACGGCGAAGGCGGGCAGGAAGGTTCGCATGTAGGACGTCCTTTCGAAAATCGTGCGCGAATATTCTTATCGAACTCGCCGAGGATTACAACGAGAGTTCCATGTAGAGAGCGCCGGGCATTGGATTTGCGCAGTAAGGTGCGATTTCCCGGAAGCCGATCTTGCGGTACATGGCGACGGCATCTTTCATCACCGGCTCAACAGTGTCGAGACGCATGCGTTTGTAGCCGATTTGGCGAGCTTCGGAGATGATGCAGTCCACGAGAACCCGGCCTAGTCTCTTTCCTCGAACGTGCGGCCGGAGATAGAGGCGCTTCATTTCGCAGGTAATGTCGTCTAGCTTGTGGAGAGCCACGCATCCGGCCAGTTGACCCTCGTATTCGGCCAAGATAAGGCGTCCCGAGGGAGGAGCGTAATCTCCCGGCAGTTCGGCGAGCTCCTTATCGAAGTTTTGGAAGCAGAGACTGAAACCCAGGGACTGTGCGTATTCAAGAAAAAGTTCACGGGCCTGTGCGACGTGTTCGTTGGATTCTGCCTGGAAGAACGCAAGGGCTTTCACCGCCGAGCTTGCGTAGGACGCCAAGCCAGATTTTGATGAACCGATCGAATCGGATTTCATTTCCTCAGTTCTATTATTCTCAGGAATAGTCGGCGTTGACTTCAACTGTCTATCCCATCAGCATTCCGCCGTTCACGTTCAGGACGTGGCCCGTGATGTACGACGCTTCGTCCGAAGCAAGAAACGCGACTGCGCTGGCGACATCTTCGGAAGTTCCCACACGGCCAAGAGGTATCTGCTTGACTGCGCTCTGCTTGAACTCGTCGCTGAGAACGGCGGTCATAGCCGTTTCGATGAATCCAGGGGCCACTGCGTTGCAAGTGATGCTGCGTGATCCGACCTCGCGCGCAATGGCCATAGTGAGGCCGATCAGGCCGGCTTTAGAGGCTGAATAGTTCGCTTGCCCAGCCTGGCCCATCTGTCCGAAGACGCTGGTGATGTTGACGATCCGACCCCAGCGCTGCTTGAGCATGGAGGGGATGACCTGCTGAATGCAGAGATAGGCGGAAGTGAGATTGGTCTGGAGCACGGCATCCCAGTCGGTGCGCTTCATGCGCATTACGAGTTGATCGCGCGTTATACCGGCGTTATTGACCAGGACGTCGATTTTGCCGAACTGAGCGATGACTGCTTTGACGGCGGATTTGACTTGGTTTTCGTCCGCAACGTCGAGAGCGATCGCATGGGCTTTTCCGCCCGCAGCCGATATCTCGTCCACTAGTTCGTCCAACTTTTCTTTATTCCGTGCGGCGACGGCGACGGATGCCCCGTCTTTGGCGAGCCTGACCGCGCAGGTACGCCCGATGCCTTGCGACGCGCCAGTAACGAATGCAACTCGTCCTGATAGAGACATTCAAGTTCTCCCGATTTCCTCTTCAAGAAATCTGCTGTGGAAGCGTGATTATATCGTCGGCGCGGCTATTCGATGCGTCGTAGGGGCCAGATCAGAACCTCGAATCTGCGAGCAAAGAGTAACGAAGGCGAAGTGTCGGGCAAAGCGACGCCGGCCGCGGCTGCGACAGTGTTGATTTGGAATTCAGCTTCGGCGTTTTGCAGAGGCCACTGCTGATGGTGAATCTCGCCGCGGTACACCTTATGGCGAACGGTGGTGTAGAGACAATAGCGTTCGGACAACCAGTGTTCGAATGAACCTTTGTCGCGCAGTTGAACAGGCGCGACGGCGCGATAGCGTCCCCGAAACTCAGCGGGGTTATCCCGCCGGCGGGACGAGTAATGAATAGTCCCAGCGATCCTCGGATGACATGTCCGCGTGGAAGTAGGGCAGGTGATAGAAGGCTCGCGCGGCCCAGACAGCAGGCAAGGTCGCGGCATCAAGGCTAAAGAAATAGACGCCCGGCTTGCCGCTGTGAGTCACGTAGGTTCTCACATTTAATTCCGGAAATCTTGAAAGTCCCGGCAGCGGCGGAAGGAAGCGTCCGCGAATCGCCCTCATATGAAAAGGGACGACCCCTACCCAGCATTGATTATCGAAAGTGTCGAGTGTCAGCTGTTCCGGAACCAACCGGCGCAGGTCGGCGTGTGGCACTGGCCAATGGGCGAAGAGCAAGTCGTGCCACGTCTGCTTCATCACCCACGGTCCGGCAGACAGAGGCCAGGGCCGATGCGCTATCGACTGAAGGATCGGATCCACCGATCAGTCTAGCGCGGCGCCGGTACCAGTATCTTTCGTGTCACTCATTGCGCATTCACAATGCTGCCCGTTAACATTCGGACACTCATGCCTCACACAGCGAAGAATGAAGTGATCGTAATGCCCGACCCTTCGAACCGAACCTCATCCGCGGCGGACTCAATTTCCGGCGGTTCCGGTCATCGGTCTCCGAACAAGGCCGCCACTGCGGAGAATATTGCTCCCATCGAGAAGCCGTCCACGGATGAGCCGTCAACGGAAGTGTTCGCGGTCTTTGGCGTTGAGCCGGAGATTCAGGCATATGCGATGGCGAAGTACTCGCGATCCGCGCTATCGATGAAGGAATCGCTGCGGGAGATCAGTTCACAGAAGGCGGAAAAGTTTCTAAATACCTTCTATTTTCAGTACGGTCACCGTTCCATCGCCGACCTGGCGCACATCGCGCTGGCGATTGAACGACTGTCGATCCTGGCCGCAATTGAACTGGCCGACGAACAGCGCTGGGATGGGCAGGAGCGCTCGACACGGTATCAGGACTTCAGGAAGAGTGGTTATTACACCCCAGATTTCGGGTCTGACGAAGAGGCACGGAAGCTATATCGCGAGACCTTGGACTTTCTGTTCGCGGAATACGATGCGCTTTCGGCGCACATGACGCAGTACCTGATCAACATCACGCCGAAGCCCGGTGACTTGAGACAAGAAGCGTACGAGCGCACGCTCAAGGCTCGGGCGTTTGATATCACGCGTTATTTATTACCGCTCGCCACCAACACCTCGTTGGGCGAGATCGTTAATGCGCGGACGCTGGAGACCCAGGTTGCTCACCTGTTGTCGCACACACATAAAGAAGTTCGAAGTCTGGGCGAATCGCTGAAGAAAGCGGCCACCGGCGCGGCGTACAACGTGAATGCGGAATCGCTGCAGGACCTGGTATCGCAGATCAGGGCGCTCGATCCGAAGTTGGGCGCGCGTGCCGAGCAGGAATTGATGCGCGAGGTGCGAGTGGCGCCGACGCTGGTGAAATATGCGGATCCGAATCCTTACGAGATGGAGACGCGACGGGAGCTGCGGCAGGCGGCGCGAGAGTTGATGGCGAAGGAACCAGTGGCTCCTTGCAAAGCGATCGTCGACCTTTTGGATGAAGAACCGCTGGAGCTCGAGATCGCGACGACCTTGCTGTACGAGCACTGTCACTATTCGTACCGGCAGATTCGGCAGGCGGTGCAAGTGGCGGGCGAACGGCGGCGGCGCGAGATCATCGACCTTGGGCTGAGGCATCGCGGCAAGTATGACGAAATGTTGCGGGGCTTCAGGGCCGGCCATCAGTTCCGCTTCGACATCCTGATGGACGCGGGTGGCTTCCGGGATATGCACCGTCATCGCAGATGCATCCAGGTCATGCAGGGCTTCACCACACAGCACGGATTCGAGATGTTGCTGGATATGGAAGATGCAGGCGTGCGGGGGCGGTTCGAAGCTACGATGCGCCGGGTTCAGGCCGGAGTCGAGAAATTGGCGTCGCGTGGCACGCCCGAGGCGGAAGAGAACTCGCAGTATGCGATTCCTCTAGCGTATCGAAAGCGGGCGCTCTTCAAGATGGACTTTGCCGAAGCGGTCTATATTTCAGAGTTGCGGACAACGCCAGCGGGCCATATTTCCTATCGCAATGTCGCGTATGCGATGTATGAGGCAGTCGCGAGGAAGTATCCGGCGCTGGCGAAGTATTTCCGGGTTCATGATGTGACAGCGCCGGTGGATTTGCTGCAGAGGTAATCCGCTGAAGCCTGAATCCGTACAAGAACGGCCGGCGACCAGCACGCATTCAATGCCGTTGTTGTTTCTAGCTTTGCTGGCTGTGCAGGATTTACGTCACTCGCCGTACTCGCACTTAACGTTCATTTCTCCTTAGTGGTTTACTTTTCGCTTGTGGCTATCACCCCGGGCGGAGTTGCCACTTCATTGTTTCTTCCTAAGTGGTCGGAGTTGGGCCATCCTATTCCAGTTCTGCTATGCAACGTAGTGATTTATTCGTCCGTCGCTTATCCGATTTTGAAATACGGGCTAAGATTGGCGGAGTCCAAAGTCAAGAAGGTCATTCGCATCCTACTTCTGCCAGTAGTGGCGCTGTTTGGCCTAGCCTGCGTACCACCGCTGAGCCCAATCTGGCCTCATGGTATGCAGCGACTCAAATCGGAAGAACAAGCCCTACGAGCCGATCTGACCGTGGGAATGGGCTTGACCCCGGCGCGAGCGGTTCTGAAGAGAGCAGGCCTTAGCGGTAGCGAGCAAGAAATGCATAAGGGAGGCTTAGTTTTCTCGAGTGGTAAGGCGGAAATGACAGCGCAACCCGGAGAAACGGCCGTTTGGGCAAGGAGCGAGACCATCGCTGAACAGTTCCCTTGCAGTTATGTGATTCATGTGGTGATGATTTTCGGAACGGATGGAATGTTGCGCGACAAATATGTTGGGTCCGAAGGGATTTGTCCCTAGTTGAGAGGTCCATTCTGGAACCTTCCACAGGTAATTCTCTAGATTCGCCTTTTCTTCGCTTCAATTCCTATGTATAATCCGGCCATATTCACAAAGCAGTTTTAAAGGAGCCACTTCATGGCAGACGAGCGGGGCAAGGCGATCGAACTGGCGGTATCGCAGATCGAAAAGCAGTTCGGCAAGGGATCGATCATGCGGCTGGGGTCGAAGGATGCGATTTTGCCGATTTCGGTGATCTCGACCGGGTCGATCTCGTTCGACGCAGCGCTCGGAGTGGGCGGATTTCCACGGGGACGCGTGGTGGAGGTGTTTGGACCGGAGTCTTCAGGCAAAACGACCGTTACTCTGCAGGTAATCGCGGAGGCCCAGAAAACCGGTGGCATGGCTGCATTCGTGGACGCGGAGCATGCCCTTGATCCCGGATACGCCAAGAAATTGGGCGTGGATGTCGACAACTTGCTGGTTTCGCAGCCGGACTACGGGGAGCAGGCGCTGGAGATCACGGAGGCGCTGGTACGGTCGAACTCGATCGACGTGCTGGTGGTGGACTCGGTTGCGGCGCTGGTGCCCAAGGCTGAACTTGACGGTGAGATGGGCGACAGCCATATGGGTTTGCAGGCCCGATTGATGTCGCAGGCGTTGCGAAAGTTGACGGGTACGGTCTCTAAATCGCGTACGTGCCTGGTCTTCATCAACCAGATTCGCGAAAAAATCGGGGTCATGTTCGGCAATCCCGAGACGACTACGGGCGGCAAGGCACTGAAGTTCTATTCGTCAGTGAGAGTCGATATCCGGCGGATTGCGGCCATAAAAGAGGGTGACGTAGTCATCGGATCGCGCACAAAAGTGAAGGTGGTCAAGAACAAAGTCGCTCCACCATTCCGCGACGCGGAATTCGACATCCTTTACGGAGAAGGAATTTCGCGTGAAGGCGATCTGCTCGACCTGGCGGTGAATAACAACATCATCGACAAGTCCGGATCATGGTTCAGCTACAAGAGCGAGCGTATCGGACAAGGTCGTGAAAATGCGCGTCAGTTCCTGAAAGACAATAAAGATGTGATGGCGAGGCTGGACGTAGAGGTCAGGAAAGCGTTGGGCCTGATCGCTACACCCGCGCCGGCAGCTGCCACGAATGCACCGACCAATGGGGCGGCGGCGGCCCGGGTGACCACCATGCCGAGCGCTCCGCCGGAGCCTGTGAAGGTTCCGATAGCAGCCAAGCGCTAGATTTTGTGCCTCCGGGCGTGGCTCGGTTCTCGCGAGCCGCGCCCGGCTCTCCCTTCTGTCTCCGAATCTTTCCTTCGCTTGAATTGCCATTGATGCTCCTGCCCGCATAAAATCTCTTCATCGCTCCATACTGCGGAACCTTGTTGTTCCGGTGAGGAACATTGAATAAGGGTACGGCTATCTATCCCGGGTCGTTCGATCCGCCGACGAACGGGCACCTCGATTTAATTCAACGAGGAAGCAAGATCTTCGAAGAGCTGGTGGTAGCCATCCTGCGGAATCCCGAGAAGGTTCCCATGTTCAGCCTGTCGGAGCGTCTGGACATGCTGAAGGAATTGACCGCAGACTTGCAGAACGTGCGGATTGATACCTTCGAGGGTTTGATGGTGGAGTATGCGAAATCGATCGACGCCATCTGCGTGTTGCGAGGCATACGAGCGATCAGCGACTACGAGTACGAGCTGCAGATGGCGTTGATGAATCGCAAGCTTGAGCCCACTCTCGAAACGGTATTCATGATGCCGGCCGACAAATACTCGTACGTGAGTTCGCGGCTGGTCAGAGAGGTTGCACAAGCGGGCGGTCCGGTGAAGGGGTTGGTGCCAGAAGCTGTTGAGCAGCAGCTGCGCCAGAAATTGGAGTCCGCTTACAAGCTGAACGAAGCACGAGTAGCTGAAGTTTCCAGGAGAAGAAAGAAGAAGTCATGACAACGGCAACGACGGAAGCCCTCAGACTGACGGACCGAATCAACCGAATTGAACCTTCCGCGACGATGGCGGTGGTAGCCGAAGCGGACAAGCTGCGCTCGCAGGGAATCGACGTCGTCGATTTCGGCGCAGGTGAGCCACATTTTTCCACGCCGCAACACATCAAGGACGCTGCGATTGCAGCGATCCAAGGGAATTTCACGAAGTACACGGCTGTGGCGGGAACCCCGGAACTGCGCGATGCGATCGCACATCGGCACAACGTGGACTTTGATTCCGACTACCGTCGGGAGGAAGTGGTGGCGTCGACTGGCGGGAAGAATGCGCTGTTCAATGCGATCCAGGTGCTTGTTGATCACGGCGACGAGGTGATTCTTCCGGTCCCGTACTGGGTTTCGTTCAAGGACATCATCCGCTATGCCGGCGGCAATTGCGTTTTGTTGGAGTCAGATGAGACGCAAGGATTCCGGGTGACGGCAGAGATGGTGTCGCGGCTGATTACTTCGCGGACGAAAGCCATCATTCTCAATTCGCCATCGAATCCTTCAGGCGCGGTGATGAGCCCCGATGATATGACCGAGGTAGTGCGTCTGGCGCATGAGCGCGGAATCTGGGTTCTCTCCGACGAGTGCTACGTGTACCTGAACTACACGGGAAAGAATTTTTCGGTCGGCGCGCTGCGCGAATACAAGGATCGCATGGTGATCCTTGGATCGCTGTCGAAGACTTATGCGATGACTGGATGGCGGCTGGGATACGCGATGGCGTCGTCGGCGGTGATCAACGCAATGGCGAAGTTGCAGAGCCAGTCGACCTCAAATCCAACATCGATCGTGCAGAAGGCGGCCGTGGCGGCCCTCAAGGGACCTCAGGAGTGTGTTGAGCAAATGCGCCGCGAGTACATCGAGCTTCGGGATCACGTGGTGGATGGCTTGCGCTCCATACCGGGGGTAAGTTGCACGATGCCGGAGGGGGCGTTTTATGCTTATCCGAACATCTCCGCGTTTCTGGGGCGAGGCGGGTTGAAATCCGCATCAGATGTGGCAGGGCGGCTGTTGCGTGAGGCGCATGTGGCGACGGTGCCGGGTGAAGGGTTCGGTACGACCGAACACATCCGCGTATCGTACGCGACATCGAAAGCGGAACTGGATCGCGGACTGGCACGGATGCGCAAGTTTCTCGGCGAGGTCTAGAGTTTCGGAGCACAAGAGGTTGGTTCGGCAAAGGCCGTTCTGTTAGCGAGCGGTCTTTTTTGTCGGCTAAAGTTTTCGAATGCAGAGTCTCTATCCATTCTTAATGCTTCCGGGATTCGATCCACGGCCTTGGGGTACGCAGGATCTCTCTCCGATCTATCCGAATCACAAATTCAACGAAAAGATCGGAGAGTCCTGGCTTAGCGGAGATGACTGCAAAGTCGCAAACGGACCACTCTCAGGAAAAACTCTGGCCCAACTCAGCGAACAACATCAGCGCGCACTGGTTGGGGACGCGGCGCGAGATCCGAAACGATTTCCCTTGCTCTTGAAGTTCCTTTTTCCACACGAAAAGCTTTCAGTGCAAGTACATCCGGATGACGCGCAGGCGTTGCGCGTTGGTCAGCCGTGGGGAAAAACCGAGTGCTGGTACGTTGCCCACGCCAAGCCGGGTTCGCAGATCGGCCTCGGTCTGAAGCAGGGAGTGACGGCTGCTCAGTTGGAAGAAGCAATTCACCAAAATCGCGCCGAGGAAGTTATGAACTGGCTCGACGTTTTTACTGGCGACATGATTTACGTTGCCGGCGGAACCGTCCATACCTTGGGCCCGGGATCAGTGATCGTCGAAACCCAGCAGCAGTCGGACACGACGTATCGTCTGTACGACTATGGCCGGCCCAGGGAGCTGCATCTCAAAGATGGCTTGGCGGCGGTGAAGGAAAAAGTGAAGTCCGGTAAGGTTCTGAGGCCGGCTCCCGAGCAGACGGGCAACAACCGGCATGCTTCGTTGATCGCCGCTCCGTATTTTGTGGTCGATATGTTTGAGGCCAAAGATCCCATTCAACTTCAAACTCAGGACGATTCAGGAAAAAGTTCCGTACAGATACTGGTGGCAGTGGAGGGCGCCGGTGTGGTCGAGGCGGCAGGTATGCCGCCGGTCACGCTGGCAAAGGGAGATGCGGTGGTGGTTCCGGCTTGCGTGCAAACCTTTGGTATTCGACCGCAATGGTCTCTGGAGTTTCTGAGGGCATATGTGCCGGGAAAAGCACTACCGGAGCCCGATACGAGAATGTAGCTTCGGTCTCACATCGCAGTCGTGAAAAATTCGTGTCTAAAGAATCAAACTTTCATCCTGTAATTCTTGCTGGCGGACGCGGGACGCGGTTCTGGCCACTGAGCCGGAGGCGCCGCGCCAAGCAATTGCTGGCGCTCGACGGCAAGCAGACAATGATCCAACAGACGGTAGCGCGACTGTTGCCGCTCGCTCCGGCGAAAAGATTTTGGGTGGTTACGAACGACGATCTGAAATCGGCTATCGCAAAGCAACTGCCGAGACTCCCCAAGGCGCAGATCCTCGCAGAGCCCGTTGGTAGGAACACGGCACCAGCAATTGGGCTGGCGGCGTTCTTGCTGATTCGTGAGAATCCCCAGGCAGTGATCGGGATGTTTCCGTCGGATCATGTCATTGCCGACGAGAAACGCTACCGCGAAACATTGGAGCGGGGAATTGAAGTTGCGGCGGCGGGGCCGAACATTGTGGTGCTCGGTATCCGTCCGAATCGTGCGGAGACTGGCTACGGATACATCGAAGCTGGCGGATTGTTTCAGGGCGATGCGTTGCATGTCCGCCGATTCACGGAAAAACCCAACGCCGAACGTGCCGCCGAATTTGTTGCCGCTGGAAATTTCTTCTGGAACAGCGGCATGTTTTTGTGGAGCGCCCAGACCTTGGCCGACGCTGTGAAAGAGCACCTGCCCAAGACTGCAGGTTTTCTTGAGGAAATCGCAGCCTCCTACGGAACGCGGAAGTTCGCTGCTGTCTTCAAGAAGGTCTATCCGAAGTGCGAAAACATTAGCGTCGATTACGCCGTGCTGGAGCCGCGTTCCGCAAAAGGCGAGCAGGGCGGAAATATCTTCTGCCTTCCCGCAGATTTCGGATGGAATGATCTGGGATCATGGACAGCGCTGCACGAGCACCAGACCGCACGGAGCACGCCTCCCGAAGGCAACATGGTGGCCAGTTCCGGCGTGTTTTTGCTGAATGCACGAGGTAACTATGTGCATGCTCCGGGGAAGTTTGTTGCGGCCGTGGGTGTGACCGATCTCGTCGTGGTGGAAACACCGGATGCACTGTTGATCACGACCCGCCAACATGCGCAGGATGTCGGTAAGGTGGTGAAATTCCTCGACGAGAAAAAGCTGCACAAGCTGACATAGATTCCGGAGCGCGATTTCGTCTCTTCACGATGCGGGGCCGTGTTTCTGGTGGCGGAGAACCTTAAACTGACAGTTCCTTTACGCATGGCACAAGAAATCAAATTCGGGACCGACGGTTGGCGCGGCATCATTGCCGACGACTTCACTTTCGACAATGTGCGACGTGTTGCCTTCGCGATTGCCTCGTACGTTTTGAAATATGAGGATGCGAAACAAGGAGTGGTGGTCGGGTACGACGCTCGTTTCGCATCTCCGCGCGCTGCACAACTCGTCGCAGAAGTGATCGCGGGCGCTGAAATTCCGGTTGTTCTGGCTAACGATTACACTCCCACTCCGGCAGTCTCCTACGCGGTGAAGACCCAAAAAAGAGCCGGCGGGGTGATGGTTACGTCGAGCCACAACCCCTGGAATTGGAATGGAGTCAAGTTCAAGGGCAATTTCGGCGGATCCGCCACTCCAGCGATCATGAAGAAGATCGAAGAAGAGATGGCAGCGGGCACAGCGCCGGCCGGCAAGAAGGCGTCGGTAGAGCAAGTAGATCTGAAGAAAGATTACATCGCTGCGGTCTGTTCCTTCGCAGATATGAATCTGATCGCCAAGACGCAATTCAAGTTCGCGGTAGATGCCATGTATGGCTCCGGTCGCGGCATTCTGGCTGGAATCTTCGCAGAACGCGGTGTGCAGTGCGTCGCAATTCGGCAAGAACTGAACCCACTCTTCCCCGGCATTAACCCCGAACCTATTGAGCCGCATACGGCACTGCTGCAGGAAACCGTCGTCCGCGAGAAATGCGATGCCGGCCTCGCAACCGATGGAGATGCCGACCGGATCGGAGCGGTGGCCGAGGATGGCGCGTTCGTCGACTCACATAAGATCTTTTGCGTGTTGCTGCGATGGTTGCTGGAGCGCAAGAAGTGGCCGGGCGATGTCGTGCGTGCCTTCAACACGACCCGGATGCTCGACCGGATATGCGCGAAGTACGGACGTAAACTCCACGAGACATCAATTGGATTTAAGTACGTCGCCGACCTCATGATGGAGCGTGACATTCTCATGGGCGGAGAGGAATCCGGTGGAATCGGCTATTCGCGCTTTCTTCCCGAGCGTGATGGCGTTTTGAATTGTCTGCTTTTGGCGAATGTAATGGCAGAAGAGGGCAAGCCGCTGGGACAATTGGTCGCCGACTTACAGCGCGAGTTCGGACCACATTTTTACGGCCGACGCGACCTGCACATCCCCGAAGATGTGAAGCAAAACGCAATACAGCGTGCACGCGCACAAAGCACGCAGACGTTGGGCCGCTACAGAGTCTTGAAGAAAGAGACAATGGACGGCGTGAAGTTCTTTCTGGATGCTCCGACCAACGGAAATGGAGCTGAAGCGTGGCTCTTGTTCCGTGCCTCGGGGACCGAACCACTGCTCCGTCTTTACAGTGAGGCTTCGTCTCCTGAGCTGGTGAGTGAAATCCTGGCGGCCGGCGAGGCGTTCGTCAGGAAGGCTTGAGCAGAGGTTGAGGCTGTGGGATCAGGCGATAGTTATCGTGTCATCTGATATGGCAAACGATCCAGTTTCGGCGCAAACAGACAGTCCAGAGGCGCATCGCTACAACCTGGTCCGGCGCTGGTTGGGGATCGCTGACTTCGCCTTCGGATTTGTCTTCCTCGTCGTTCTTCTGGCTACGCGTTGGTCCGATCGGCTTCGCGATTTGGCCTACCATTGGGGATTCCAGACGTACTCACTTTCTCTCTTCATCTATCTGCTTCTTTTGCTTGCGATCAGCAAATCCATCGGCATCGGGCTGGATTATTACGGATTCCGGCTGGAACGCAGTTTCAAACTATCGAACCAGAAGTTCGGATCCTGGGCGTGGGATCAGGTCAAGGAGTTTCTGGTTGGATTAGTGATGGGCGGCATCGTGGTAGAACTGCTTTACTTCACGATCCGCCAGTGGCCGCAGCGATGGTGGTTGCTCGCGTGGGCGCTGTGCATGGGATTGTTCATTCTGCTGGCGCAACTCGCGCCTGTCGTGTTGTTCCCTATCTTTTACAAATTCGAACCGCTGGACGATGAAGAGTTGCGAAGGCGGCTGATCGTATTGAGCGAACGCGCAGGAACTCGCGTGCGAGGGGTATATCGCTGGAGGCTCTCGGAAAAAAGCAAGAAGGCGAATGCGGCCCTGACAGGATTGGGCAGTACACGACGCATTATTTTGTCCGACACGCTGCTGGATAACTACACACCCGACGAAGTTGAAGCTGTTCTCGCTCATGAGCTGGGACATCACTTCCACCGTCACATACTCAAAAGTATTTTCGTACAGGCAGGGATCACTTTACTCGGATTCTGGGCGGCTAACTGGACGCTGCACTACGCAGTCGATCAACACATGTTCGAGGAGCTTTCCGATTTTGCGAATCTTCCTCTGCTGGCGCTCGTATCGGTTGTGCTGTCACTCCTGCTGATGCCGGCCATGAACGCCTACTCGCGATTCAATGAACGGCAAGCGGACCGCTATGTGTTCGAGAGCACGTCGAGCATCGTACCCTTCATCTCATCGATGAACAAATTAGCGGAGCAGAATCTCGCGGAGCGAGCCCCCTCAAAATGGGTGGAATGGTTCTTCCACTCTCACCCTTCCATTTCCCGCCGTCTTGCTGCCGCGGAAGACTGGGGACGAACCCAGGACGCGCACCCACAGGTTTGAGATCGTGAATCTACGAACAAGATTGTTTTGCCTGCTAGTCGTTCTGTCGGCGTGTGCAGCGGCGAAAGATATCGCTCGACGTTGCCCGCAATGTGCGGAATGGAACCAACCTCAAAAGCCGTTTCGCGTATTCGGTAACACCTACTACGTCGGTCCACACGGGCTGGGATCGATTTTGATCACATCGCGGCAAGGGCACATATTGATTGATGGCGCTCTGCCTGAGTCAGCCAAGCAGATTGCTTCGAATGTCCAGTCTTTGGGTTTTCGGATTACAGATGTGAAGATCATCGTGAACACGCATGCGCACTTTGACCATGCTGGCGGAATCGCCGAATTGCAGCGGCTTAGTGGGGCGCGTGTACTGGCTAGTGTGTGGAGTGCCAGCGTGATGAGGAAGGGTGGCGTGGGCCGGGGCGATCCGCAATATGGATCGCTCAGTCCGATTGCTGAGGTTAAGAACGTGCACACTTTCCGGGACGGCGAAGCAATCGTGCTTGGAGATGCCGTGCTGACGGCCCATCTAACACCCGGCCATACTCCTGGAGGCACTAGCTGGACCTGGAAATCATGTGAAAGCAGCGTGTGCCACCAGATGGTCTACGCGGACAGTCTCACGCCGGTCTCGGCGCCAGGGTTCAAGTTCTCTGACCGTCGAGAGTATCCGCAAGCGCTGAGCGATTTCGAAAGGAGCTTCGCGTTCCTGGAGAGTACGGTGTGTGACATCCTGCTCACGCCGCATCCGGAGGTTTCGGGACTATGGGATCGGCTTGAAACGCGAGAAAGAGGAGGCGGCTCCGACGCGATGATGAGCCCTGGGGCTTGCCGGAAACTCGCCGAGCAAAGTCGCGGGCGGCTACGAGAACGCCTCGAGGCAGAACGCTCAAGATAGGGCATCAACGACTAGTCTCAAATCGCGAATCAAGGCTTTTGCAGAATCTCTTTCACTCGCTGTAAATCCTCTTCGGTATCGACACCGATGCTGTCGTGCGGAGTTTCGCCGACATAAATCGAGATTCCATTTTCCAAAAATCGCAGTTGCTCGAGCCGTTCACTCTTCTCCAAACTAGATTCAGGCAAGGTCACGAATCGGTCCAAGGCGGATTTGCGATACGCGTAAAGACCAAGATGCTTGAAATAGCGGGGCTCAGTGCCGTCGCGGTCGAACGGAATGGTGGAGCGGGAAAAATACAACGCGCGACCGCCCCGATCGACCACCACCTTGACTGCATTCGGATTTGGGATGTCGATCGCTGCTGCCGGAGTCATCAATGTGCCGACGTCGGCAGCCGAATTGTTCATTACCTGGAGAAGCGAGGCAAGTTGTTCCGCCCGCACAAGAGGTTCGTCGCCTTGCACGTTGAGGTAAACATCAGCCGCCTCGCTGCAGGAGATCTCGTGCACTCGCTCCGTCCCACTGCGATGAGAGGAAGATGTGATCTTCGACTGCCAACCATTTTCTCTGCACGCCGTCATGATTTCTTCGGAATCGGTAGCGATGATCACGTCATGAAGGAGGGGGGAGGAACGCACAGCTTCGTACACGTGTCCGATCAACGGTTTGCCGCCGATCTCGCGAAGCATTTTTCGCGGCAGGCGCGTAGAAGCCAAACGGGCAGGAATGACGGCAATAGCTTTCATCGGCAGGTCAAGTTATTTCCTGGCAAGGTTGAGGGCGGTGGCGTGGGCCGGTTGATACATTCCGATCTTGCCTCCGCTGGGAAGAGTGATGTGCGTCAGAGTTCCCCAAGGCGCCTTTTGCACATCGGAGCAACGGACATTTTTTTGGTTCAGCGAGGAGACCATCGCGTCAAGGTCGTCGCACATCAAATAAAGTACAGCGCCGAGCAGATCGTCACCTGCGTGCTGCTGCGAGAAGTCACCGTCCACAGGGTGAATGGCGGCTTCTGCGGGAGACACTCCGAAGATCATCCATCCGTGACCGACATCTACAAAGGGAAACTGGAGGACGTCGCGGAAGAACGCGCGATCGGCTTCGGGATCCTTGCTATAGAGCAGGAAATGGGAACCGATGATCATGCCGCAGAGTATATATCCCGTCTAGGCGCGAGGGTTTGACCTATTTTCAATGCGCTTCTAGAATCGATGATTGGAAGTAATGCTCCGACAGGCTCGTTATTTCCATCCAGCGAAAGCGCCGGTTCCAACCAGCAAAAGTTTCCTTTCGCAGTTCCTCAACCAGTGGCGGTGTAGCTCAGGTGGTTAGAGCGACGGTCTCATAATCCGTAGGTCGTAGGTTCGAGTCCTACCGCCGCCACCATCTCGTCACAACTTGCACGAGGTCCGGCGGGAGCGGGCACAGAGCGGGCGTAAGTGTGATTTTTGTCAGCTTTGCCATTGGACGTCAATCCTTTCGCATCACTCCTGCTCCTACCCCAAGCTGGCGAGATCGCTGACTCTCGAACTAGCAAATCAATGAAGGACGTACAACTGGCGGTGTCCGCTATTCCGGGTCCGTGGGATCGTTGAACAGCACGGTCAGCTTGATGCTGCCGTGGCCGAACTGTGGGAAGTTCTGCTGTGTCGGGTCCGCAGGATCAAGGTTAGAGGCGGTATCGTCCGGCGGAAACAGAACCAATGAGTTGAGAAAACTCAGAAGGTTGCTAGCCTGCAAGGGCATTAGCGCGGCAAAGGCATCACGGGCCGTCTGTGCTTCTCCTCCATGGCGCAAGATGACGTCGTTGAGAGTGATGCTTCGGCCATCGTGACCATAGGGTCCGGTCGTCCCGACTCCCCATAGCGGGCGGGTGAGGAACTGGGTTTGCAGAGTGCCCGCCCAGTTGCGCTCGTAAAAGTTTAGCCCCAGGTCATGACGCTTGAAGTCGGTAAAGATATCTTTCACTAAGAACGAGTTGCCCATCGGCAGCTTCAACAAAGGTTGTCCGCTTCCGTCGTCTTGCGTGTAGTAGAGAGTGGTGGCGGTAGAAAACATGCTGTTGAATACGCCATTTACGCTGTCGTAAGCCGTCTCCACATCGGCTACTCGGCGGTCATGGTTGATGGTGAGGTCGGCGATATGACAAGAAGCGCAGCCGATTTTGATGAAGGTTTGCCGCCCATTGTTGGTTTGCGTGCTCTGGGCAGCGTGCCCTGGCTTAAAGTAGTTCAACAGATAGAACTCGAGATGATCCACCAAGGCGGGATCAATTTCGTTTCCATTCTCCGCATCAGGTTGAGGCGGGGCACTGATCTTGTCTTTGGAGCCGTCTAGCACCATTCCCGAGGGCGTGACCACGCGCCCGCCAGCGCTCGCCGCCAGAAGGTCCGGATCGGATGAAGCCTCGAGTCCCATCTCATTGTGCAGGGCACCTACAATGAACTCTCGAATGGAGATGGTACTCCCTTCCGCAAAGAAGGGCTTCACGCGCAGATCAGAATCGACTCCCGATACTTTGGACGTGTCGAGCGAGCCGTCGGGTTTGGCAGTGATGCGTCCATAGGCGATTCCCTTGCTAGATAAGTTTGAGGTTACCGAATGTTTGGTCTGCCGAGCGCGGGCGATGGCGAGGTCGCGCGTAGTGCGCAGGTCGGTCGTGATTTCATCGGCGAGCATTTCTTTCAGCCCGAGACCGAATAGGTGAGCCGCGTCGCGACTGTCGGGACGCGTCGCGACGTTGCCCCCGGTGCCCGCCGATCCGCGCGGACGGCCGTGACAGGATGCGCAACTGTCGGAGAGTCCAGCGCCAATGGCGATATCTGTGTTGATGTCACCAAGGCCGTCCCCTTGGTTGGGCCCTTGTCCCTGGGCGTGGGTGAATTTGCGCTGGAAGAGTTGGCGACCGCGGCGGATGGAGCGATAGGGATCGCGACTGATGATGTAGATCGAAGAGTTTGGAGTGAGAGTATTGCCACGTCCTGCGCCGATCTCGTCTTGCAGCGATTTGTTTATGCCCGCTTTCGCGGTGTTTGGTGCCTGCGTACTATCGATCAATTGAGCGTGCAATATTGGAGACAAATTCAGCAACGCAACGACGGTGCTCGCAACGATTGGCAGATGGATTTTCACGGGAGTTCCTCCGGACCGGTCATGCAATTTCAGGGTGACGTTTTGAACCTCCACCGCTGCACTGGGACGAACGGTCGCCCTCCATCGGAAGAGGACTGCCACTTTCCTGCTGAGCCAGTTCACAGCCGAAAGAGCGGAGAGGGCCACCGCCGAGCGCGGTGAACAGGCTGCGTCTGCGAGCATGGGGCGACGGCGAACGGACGCTTGCGGGTCGAGCGGAGCATCATTCTGGCGATCGTTGCTGCCTTGCCCGGAGTGGTTCATGACACGTTCCTTTCCAACACTTTTTCACCTGATCGGGAAGCGGTCTCTAATTGTGGCCGGACCCCAATGGGGCCCGGACCCCTCGAGTCTCGAAAGCACTCGTGCAATTTGCCGTAGATTGATGATCTATCCAATAGCGGGGAATGAAGAACGTCTTAATTGTCATGAATGGCCGTAACCTGGTGAAAATCTTGGAGATGTACGGCGTTCCGGTGATGTAGAATGTGGCACCATTCGTCGTAGGGCGGTAGTGATGGCATCCGGCGGGGCAATTTCAACAAAATTGGTGCGGTTTGGGGGCGAGTTTGAGCTTGACCCGCGAGCGTACGAACTACGCCGATCCGGTCAACTGCTGAAGCTGGAACGCATCCCAATGGAGTTGCTGTTGCTGCTGATCGCGCGGCGCGGGCAACTCGTCGGCCGGGATCAGATCGTCGAGCGAGTGTGGGGAAAAGACGTATACCTCGACACGGACAACAGCATCAATGCGGCGATCCGCAAAATCCGCCAGGTTCTTAAAGACGATCCCGAGCGGCCTCGCTTTGTCCAAACTCTTACCGGCCGGGGATATCGATTCATCGCCGAGGTAGAAGAACTAGGCTCTTCTCCCGATGCAGAATCTGTGGCGACATTGGGGCCGTCCTCAGGAGTTTTGATCGGCAAGAAGATCTCTCATTACCGGATCCTCCGGGTATTGG
Source organism: uncultured Acidobacteriota bacterium (assembly GCA_963801895.1). Lineage (GTDB taxonomy): Bacteria > Acidobacteriota > Terriglobia > Terriglobales > Acidobacteriaceae > Sulfotelmatobacter. Next base: position 2,427,793 of record CAWDGM010000001.1, read on the forward strand.
GCGGCGGCGGAATGGGAGTGGTCTACAAAGCCGAGGACCTCAAGCTGGGCCGGGCGGTGGCTTTGAAATTCCTTCCGAGTGAGCTGGCGAGTGACCCGAAAGCTCTTGATCGGATTCAACGCGAGGCGCGCGCCGCATCCGCGCTCGATCATCCGAACATCTGCGCCATTTACGAACTCGGCGAGCACGAGGGTCAGCCTTTCATTGTGATGCAGTTGCTGGAAGGGCAAACGCTCCGAGAGTGGATCGAGGCCGCGCCGACAACGACAGGAATCTCGCGCCTGAATGACGTTGTAGGATTCGCCATTCAGATTGCTGATGGATTGGACGCCGCGCACAGAAAAGGCATTGTTCACCGGGATATCAAGCCGACCAATATTTTCATCACAAATCGAGGCGAAGCCAAAATCCTGGACTTCGGAGTGGCCAAGTTTCTGGACGTTGAAACGCCTGAGACGAATGGTGAAGATGAAGACCGCGAGAAAACGGAAGTGCATCCTCCGCACTCCGATATCAGCCTCACTCAAACAGGAGACTCCCTGGGCACACCGTCTTATCTTTCCCCGGAACAGGTGCGACGCGAAGAATTGGACGCGCGCACGGATCTGTTTTCGTTTGGCTTGGTGCTTTATGAAATGACGACCGGGCACCGGGGCTTCTCAGGAAGCACTGCGACGGGGATTCAGGAAGCAGTGTTGGGGCAGCCGATTGTGCCCGTCCGCCAGCTTCGGCCCGACGCGTTGCCGGAATTGGAATCCATCATTAATAAAGCGGTTGAGAAAGACCGCAACCATCGCTATCAATCTGCTGCTGACATTCGCAGAGATCTGCAGTCGGTGAAGTCCGAAATCGACGAGAAGCTACGATCTGCGTCAGGTACGCATGCAGCCCACTCCAGCCCGGAGGCGATACCGGCAAAAACTGATCAGGTCTCAAGAGCGAGGGAAAGCGCCCGACCTCGCTCAACGCTCCGGTGGCTGGCTGGGGCAGGAATCATTGCCGCGCTTGTCGTCTCCGGGGCCATCTACCTGGCGGGACGTCGTGTGAACCGGCTCACCGCGGCGGACACAATTGTGCTCGGGGATTTTGCCAACTCTACGGGCGATCCCATTTTCGACGACACTCTCAAGCAAGCGCTGACGGTTACGCTAAGACAATCTCCTTTTCTCAACATTCTTCCAGAAGGCAAGATAGCCAAGACTCTCAAGCTGATGACGCGTGAGCCCACGACGGCTCTCACTCCAGCTGTGGCCAGCGAAGTGTGCCAACGCGCGGGGAGCAAAGCATATGTAGCGGGAGCGATTGGCAGTCTTGGCACCTCGTATGTTGTCGGATTGAAAGCCGTCAACTGCCATAACGGGGAGACCCTCGCCCAGGAGCAGCTAACCGCGAGCAGCAAGGAACAAGTGTTGGTTTCGCTGGGTCAAGCAGCCTCAAAGCTGCGCCAAGAACTCGGTGAATCTCTCAGCACCGTGCAGAAATTCGACGTGCCGCTGATTGAGGCAACAACTCCCTCTCTTGAAGCCCTCCGAGAACTCAGTCTCGGACAGAAAGCCTGGAACACAAAAGGAGAGTCCGAAGCCCTTCCTTACATGAAGCGGGCTGTCGAGCTGGATCCCAACTTTGCCAGCGCCTACGTCAATCTGGGCACGGTGTACGAGAACCTCCAGCAGCGTGGGCTGGCCGCCGACAACTTTGCCAAGGCCTACGAACTAAGGGAGCGCGTGAGTGAACGTGAACGGTTTCACATCCTTGGTCACTACTATGGTTCTGTAACCGGCGAGCTGGAGAAGGCGATTCCGATCTATGAACAGTGGGAGCGCGAGTACCCTACCGACGCGACGCCGCGAACGAATGTCGGCAACATATTCATGTATCTGGGACAGAATGAGAATTCTCTGGCCGAGCACCAGGATGCGTTGCGAGTGGAGTCCAATGGAGTGCTTATCTACGAAAATCTTGCGCTCTCATACGCCTGTCTGAATCGCTTCGAGGATGCAATAGCTACGGTGAACCAGGCATTTGCCCGCCATCTGGATGACGCGGGTCTGCATGTGGTGCTTTTACAGGTTGCCTTTCTGCGCGGCGATATCTCCGGAACGCAGAAGGAACTTGAGTGGGCGATGGGAAAGCCGGGAATCGAGGATCTCTTTATGGCAGTCCAGGCTGACATCGAGGTTGCCAGGGGTCATGTCAGGAAGGCCCGAGAATTTTCTCGGCGTGCCACCGAGTCGGCCGCCCAGAGCGGTTCGAAGGAGACTGCAGCGTTCTGGCAGGCACTGGGTGCTTTGCACGAGACCGACTTAGAGGATCCGAAAGAGGCAGCCAAGCAGGCCGAGGCCGCCCTGAAGCTGGCCAGGAATCGAGACACGCTTACCCTCGTGGCTTTGGTTTTCGCACGCGCGGGAAAGGGAGATCGTGCAAAATCCATTGCCGATCAAATCGAGCGTGAGTCTCCGCTTGATACGATGGTGCAATCATACTGGCTGCCTACGATTCGAGCAGCAATTCAACTGAGCCGCAAGGATGGGGCCAGTGCGCTGCAAGCCTTACAACCGGCTCTTCCATATGAATTGGGCAGTCCACAGCCGATTGCAACTTTGTATCCCGTGTATTTTCGAGGGCAAGCGCTCTTATTGTCGCGCCAGGGCACGGAGGCCGCTGTTGAGTTTGAGAAAGTCGTGGCCCACCGACCACTCGCAACATTCGCAGTGGGAGCTATCGCGAACCTAGGGCTCGGCCGGGCGTACGCGATGTCTGGTGAAACAACAAAGGCAGTCCGCGCCTACGAGATTTTTTTTTCTACTTGGAAAGACGCCGATCCAGACACGCCTATCCTACGAGAAGCCAAGGCTGAATTTGCACGTCTGAATCCGCCTTCCCCGTAGCCGATCGCGAGTCGACGACGAATCCTACTGAGCACTCCTCGACACGTAGAGAGCAAGTCACAGAATCACTCTGGCAAACTTGGAAGGGATCAAACATCTTTATTTGTCGAGTACCGTAATTTCAAATTCGGCTAGACGGGATGGGTCGGCGACGATATCAACCGTTGCAATTTTCCCGTCGTGAATGGATAAGCGCAGCACGCGAAACACCCGCCCTTGCGGCGCCCAAACCAAACCCACTTCTCCGTTGACCAACATGGGCTCTACGACACCTTCAAGGTTTCGCGAAAATGCAACTGCTCCTTTCGCCCAGTTTCGTGCACCATGAATCTCTCTCGGCGTTCCGGGACGCCCGGCTGCTTCGTCCAATTTCACTACGACGTCGGGGTCGAGTACGGCGACGAGTCCTTCGAAGTCACCGGTGCGCAGGGCCGTGAGAAAGGCATCGACGACCTGCCGTTGCTCCGCCAGGCTAACCTTCGGAATTGCTGGTGATCCCTGAACACGACGGCGCGCTCGGCTTGCCAGTTGTCTGGACGCCTCTGACGAGCGTCCAAGAATTGAGGCGATTTCGTCAAAAGAAACAGCAAACATATCGTGCAATACGAAAGCGAGCCGTTCGGCCGGATCCAGCCTGTCAAGGACGATCAACAACGCCGCGCCGATTGAATCGGCCATGAGGGTCTCTTGTTCCGGATCCCGTTGTCGCTCGATGTTGGCAACTGGCTCAGTCACCTGCGCATCCAGTGCCTCTTCTCTTCGCGTCGACCGCGAACGTAATACGTCCAGACAAACGCGGGAGACTACCGTGGTCAGCCATCCTCCGAGGTTCTCGATCTCGTCCGCATCAGATCGGCTCAGGCGCAACCAGGCCTCTTGCACGGCATCATCGGCTTCGTTGAGCGAACCCAGCATGCGGTAGGCTACCGCTCGCAGATGGCCGCGGTTTTCTTCGAACTTTTCCGCTAACCATTCTTGTTCGGCCATACGATTACATTCCTCTCTGGGCCCCGCCCAAACGCGGACTTCTGCTGGCGCAAATGCTTAGACCCTTCCTCCGCAGATTGCCGTTTCATGGCACTCATACAATGACGAACCAAATCCAGATTTTGTGACAAGACGATCGAGTTTTTTGTCCAGCAGCTCTGCAGTCACATTTCTTAGGTGCGATTCGTCAGGGTATTGAAAGAAAAAATTGAGAGTTTCTAGAAGGAGATTCACACATGCAAGCACGGATGAAACAACCGGTATTTGTCCTCGATGGCGCGATGGAAGCGCTGCAAAACCTCTCGAAGGCTGCCGAACAAGGCGGCGTTCCAAAGCGAACGCTCGATCTCGTTCACCTGCGGGCCAGCCAGATTAACGGCTGCAGCGTTTGCGTGGACATGAACTTTCACTTTAAGACAAAGGACGAAACATACGAACGCCTCTTCGCGGTCTCGGCTTGGAAGGATGCTCCTTATTTCACCGACGCCGAACGCGCGGCGCTTGCTCTCACCGAAGCCGTAACGCGATTGAGCGATCGATCCGATCCGGTTCCGGATCCAATCTGGGCAGAAGCGGCACGATACTACGACGAGCGTGGCCTCGCGGCTCTCATTCTTTGGATTGGCACCACGAATGTGTGGAATCGCCTGAACGTCGCAACCGGTCAGGTGGCAGGGGAATGGGCAAAATCGGAAGAAGCAAGAGAATGGAAGAGAAAACAGGCAGTAGCTGCAGACTGAGCAAGCCTTCCCCGCAAACAACATGCCCCGACGAATCGGGGCATTTTTTCACACTCTCTGACAGGACTGCCGCGTCGACCCCGGAACTCTCAGCTCATCTCCTTGACTGTGATTTCGTACTTGAAGTTATCCGGGTCGAATGGATCCACTCGCCCTTCGGCGGTTTCCGCCTGCGGATACATGAAATAAACCAGCGGTTGTTTTGCGGAACCTGGCAGCGCTACGTCGTGCGCGTAGTTATACGCCATCCAGTTCATCTCCCACGATCCGAACAAGCGCTTGCGGGCCTTCGATACCATTTCATCGGTCAGCGGGCGATTGCCAGGAGGCTCTTCCAGAACTACCTTGCGTACATCCGCCGGATCCACCGGGAACCAGCCGTGTTCGCGAAGGTATACCTCCGAGCGGCAGTGTTGACCCTTGGTGGCTTTGTCCGTTGCTAGTCCAAGGCTTGTGTATCCTAGGTCGGATTTGGCAATTCGCAAACCATAAACATGCCGCGCGGGCAAGCCTGCGGAGCGTGCCAGTCCAACGTAAAGGGCATTCAAGTCGGCACATTTGCCCCCCATGTCGCCCGACTCCAGCATGAACCGAATGTCGCCACGCCCGCAGCCCCGAACTTTCGGATCGCGGAAAGTGTTGTCCACCACCCACTCGTAAATCGCGCGTGCTTTCTCCACGTCAGTGGTGGCGCCGGCGGTCGCCTTGAGCGCGGTCTCTTTCACGATGCCGTCCGTCGGCACGTAACGACTGGGCTGAAGAAAATAGGCGAGCTCTTCTTTTGAAACACGCGGCGCTCTGGCGGGCGCGGAGAGATCGACGGCGTAGTTCTTCAACGAAACCTGGCTGGTCAACATCAGCACAGGTTTCGCTCCAGCGGGGTACGCCGCCGAGACGATACCAAGTGCGTTCGGCTTGTCCTTGGTGAATTTTGCTGATCCGCCCTCAGCGCTGAACTTGTTGGCATGTGTCCGCTGAAATGGTGTATCGCGAATCAGCGCTGACGGCAGCCATATATGGGTCACCCCGTTAGGTTTCAGCACTTCTACCCTTGAGGTGACCTCGAAAGTCCGCCACCCGCCGTCCGGCTGCAATGCGTCCGCAAAGACCGGCATTGATTTTGAGACTGCCAAACCAGCGCAGATTGCGCCGGTCGATTGGAGAAAGATGCGCCTATTCATAGGTTCCCCTCTGAAAATAAAAGGTAAGAAGTGTTTTCACTATCCGATTTTCGTTGCGAACCGCCGCCGGAGGTTTAGGAGGGACGGATTCAAGTAAAGCCGCGCATGGAGGTAACTCTGTGTCGGAGAGAATACACTGGCCCTTGTCCCGCGACAAGCGGGGCCCCTTCGCTTTGCAGGTTCGCCGAACGAGACAATAAAAAAGCGATACGTAAGCGGTCGAATCCATTTATGTACCAGCCGTCCGCTAATGAACACCCAATTCCACTGGCGGACAAGCCAAATTCCGGTAAGAGTTTCATCCGGATCCCCCGAGCAATATTGGTGAATCAGATAGCCTGACCCGCAACTTGGCCAGAGGACTGCAACGAAGCTTGATCCTGAGGAGACTTATGGAAACCCTTATTCAAGACGTGCGCTATGGCCTGAGGGTGCTACGAAAGAATCCTGGGTTCACGGCAATCGCCATCGTCACGCTGGCACTCGGGATCGGAGCCAATACCGCATTGTTCTCGGTGGTCAACGGCGTACTCCTCAATCCGCTGCCCTTCCCTGATTCGGATCAGCTCGTCGGGATCCATGAGAACAAGCCCAATTTTGAGGGAGGCTCCATCTCCTATCTCAATTTTGTCGATTGGCAGAAAGAGAATCGTACGTTCTCTTCGATGGCGGTCGCTCGCGCTACAGCGTTCAGCCTCACCGGCACGGGTGAGCCCGAGCAGGTAAGCGCCGAGTTCGTTACATCCGATTTCTTTCCGTTGCTCGGCGTGAAGCCACTCATGGGACGCACTTTCACGCCCGATGAGGATCAGGTTGGCGCGAATCCAGTCGCGATCGTCAGCGAAGGATTTTGGACTCGGAAACTAGGCTCCTCAACGCAGGTACTGGGCAAGAGCCTTACGCTAGACGGCAGGAATTTCACCATCATCGGCGTGATTTCCGTGACTCACCTTCTCCTTCCCAGCTTTCGGGACTCAGATGTTTACGTGTCGATCAACCAATGGAGCAATCCGCTGCTTCGAAATCGTGGAGCAGGTCTGGGCATTCACGGGATTGGGCGGCTGAGACGCGGTGTCTCGATACAGCAGGCGCGGGCTGATATGCAGCGAGTCACGCAGAACCTCGCGATCGCCTATCCGGACGCAAACAAGGACATTAGCGCGCGAGTGAATCCGCTCAAGCAAGAAATGGTCGGCTCGGTTCAGTCTCTGCTACTTGTGCTACTGGGTGCGGTGGGATTTGTTCTCTTGATTGTCTGCGTGAATCTTGCAAACCTGCTGTTGACTCGGGCAATAGGAAGAAATCGAGAATTTGCAATTCGCAATGCGCTGGGCGCCAGCCAACCGCGAATTGTCAGGCAGTTGCTCACGGAGAGTATTCTGCTGGCCATCGCTGGTGCGGGACTAGGCTTGATCCTGGCAGCATGGGGCACACGGGCTGCGCTCAGCGTGCTACCCAGCGCTCTTCCGCGGGCCGAAACGGTCGGCTTGGACGCGCGGGTACTTTTCTTCACCACCGGGATCTCCTTGTTGGCAGGAATACTATTTGGTCTGGCCCCTGCAGTAAAAACATCGCGGCTCAAAGCGGGGTTCGCGCTTCAGGACGGCGGTCGTGGCGGCAGTGGCAGGCGTCACCGTGCACAAGGCGTTTTCGTTATCGTTGAAATGGCGCTCGCGCTGGTTCTGTTGGTAGCCGCCGGCTTGATGATAAGAAGCCTTGTCGGGCTCTGGCACGTCGATCCTGGTTTCAATGCGCACAACGTCCTAAATTTTGGGATTTCACTGTCTCCTTCATTGCTGAAGGCCAGCCCGGACACGATTCGATCTTCCTTTCGTGAACTGGATAACAAGCTGGCATCTGTTCCCGGCGTTCAAGCCGTTTCGCAGACGTGGGAATCGTTACCAATGGGCGGAGATGACGAGCAGCTCTTCTGGCTCGAAGGTCAACCGAAGCCGAACAGCCAAAACGACATGAACTGGGCCATCGACTACATCGTCGGGCCGGACTACTTGAGGGTCATGCAAATTCCGCTTCGGCATGGCCGCTTCATCTCTCGCCAGGATGACGAGCGCTCACCTCGTATCGTCGTGGTCGATGATGTCTTTGCAGCCACCTACTTTCCGAACCAAAATCCAATCGGAAGGCGAATCCACTTGAACGGCCGTGATGACCTGGTCGAGATCGTGGGAGTGGTCGGGCATGTCCGGCAATGGGGGCTTCAAGCAGACGACAACCAATCGCTCCGCGCCCAGTTCTACATTCCGTGGATGCAGATGCCAGACGAGTACATTGCCAGAGCCCCGTCGGGAGCTGGTGTTGTAGTGCGGGAGGCGGGAAGCGAACTCGGCCTATTCGATTCGATACGCCGCGCCAGCAAACAGATGAGCAATGAGCAAGTGGTCTACGCCGCGCAGACCATGGATCAATTGATTGCCGATTCGCTTGCGGCCCAGCGTTTTTCTATGATGCTGCTTGCCTGCTTTGCCGGCCTCGCATTGGTGCTCGCGACGGTGGGCATCTATAGCGTAATTTCTTACATGGTCGGACAACGTACCAAAGAAATTGGAGTGCGTATGGCCCTTGGCGCAGGTCGCACGGATGTACTGGCTCTGGTCTTGGGACACGGTGCAAGGTTAGCCGCCACGGGTGTGGGCATCGGAGTGGTTGCCTCTCTTCTAGGCACGCGCCTGATGAAAACTTTACTTTTCGGAGTGAGCGCAACGGATCCCGTAACGTTCGTGGGCGTGTCTCTTCTGCTCACGTCCGTCGCCTTGGTGGCGTGCTTCATACCGGCATACCGCGCGGCCAAGGTAGATCCAATGATAGCGCTGAGATACGAGTGACAAATCGAATTGCGACAGGGCTGTGTTTTAGATCCCCGAGTGCGAGTGCGATAGTGCGTTAGCTGGCTGTGGTCAACTGCGCCTTCTGCTCGGCTGCGGCCCGCAGGGCCGAGAGATATTCGAACGCCATTTTCGTCTGGTTGTGAACATACTCGATCCCGGCTGGTTTTCCGTTCTCCCGACCCGGGTGACAGAACTCCCAATTCATGTAGCCCTGGTATCCGGACATTGCTAGCGAATCGATATAGGCCGGATAGGCAACTTGCCGTCCCCAGAAGTTGTCGTCGAAATAGCCGCCAGCGGCTAAGTAGACATTCCCATCCGACGATCTCGCGAATTCTCCATTCACATGCGAATGGACTTGAAGAGTTCCGCTGACCAACGCCATCTCGCGAGCATGCTCCGGAGAATCTGCTTCGGGTTCGATGTTGATATCCATGCACGCCTTGAACACTGGCGAACCGACCTCTTTAATTAGGGACAGTACGTCCTGATAACGGTTGACGATGTCGGGCCCATGGTTTTGCATCGCGAGCACGACGCCATAATCATCGGCAACCTTGCAGAGTTCCCGCATGGATTCGACCACGAACCCTCGACGGTCCCCCCTCCAGAATCCGTACTGGTTGTAGCTGTAGGTATCGTCATATGTGGCGAGGCCATCATGGAGCGTGATGCCGCGCCATGCCGCGAAGATCTTGCAGATCGGGGCGCCCAGGTCGTGCGCCATCTTGATGCACTCCCGCACGTAACCGATCATGGCTTCGCGCTGAACGGGTACAGGACTGGAGAGGTCACAATTCGGCGAGACCGCGCACAACTCGAGTCCCAACTCGCCCGCGAGATCACGCAACCGCTTTCGATCGTCGATGGAGAGATCCATGGGCGCAGCGTGAGGACGCTCGGCGTCCAGCTCTAGCCCCTCCCAACCCTGCCGCTTCGCCAGCCGCACGAGGCTGAAGATATCTACTGCCGGGCCGCGGTACCAAACTCCCCGGTAGGTGACGCTGTACAAGCCGATTTTCATGGTGCCTCCTAAGCGCCGCTTCTGGTTGAAGGGCATGTTCGCGGAACCCGCAAAGTATAACGCGGACAAGCGATAGCCCTCGGAAGTAGGCCTTAGAGCACTCATCGCCTTGGAACGATTGTCGACAGCTCCGTCGTTCGGCCGTCATCAAGGTCAGGTCATCACAAGTGCTACAATTTGTGTCCAGCCAGCGGGAGAATCATCAGGAATTTAGGCCTTTGCAAAAGCATATTGCTGGCTGATTTGCTTGTTCCATGAGATCCAACCCGTCTTCCTGTCGGGGAAGTAACTGGGGTAAATAACCTTACGAATTTGTGCTCTTGCTCCGCGATGTCCCAACCCAATCGAATCGGAAAATACCAGGTACTGGAAGCACTCCAAACGATAGGGAAGGTTCGGTCGTATCGCGCCCTTGATCCCTCATCGGGCCGCAAAGTCGCTTTGCAAACTGTCACCAAGGACTCCAAAGACAAAGAGGTTGCGAAGCTCATTTCTCGCTTCAAAAAGCAGGTGGAGGTATCCACAAAGCTGAAGCATCCTGGAATCGTAGAAGTCTACGAATATGGTGAAGATTCCGGGACGGCATTTGTGGTGTGCGAGTTCGTTGAGGGATGCAATCTTCAGCCGAGGCTACGTGTTCCGATCCTTGACGCAGGCAGCCTAGTCACACAGCTGTTGAAAGCGCTTGACTATGCGCACAGCCAAGGCGTTCTGCACCTGAACATCAAGCCTTCCAACTTGGTTCTAACGAGTAAAGGGCAGCTGAAGGTGACGAACTTTGGTGGCCCACCAGGCGGAGATCCGGATTCGGCTTACAGATCCCCGGAACAGGTTAGCGGCATCGAGATTGATCAGCGCTCCGACGTGTTTTCAGCGGGAGCTTTTTTGTACGAATTGCTGACGAATACGCCAGCTTTCCCTGGCCCGCCCGAAGCTCTCGCAGATCAAATTCGTCAAGGCTCACAGGTTCCTGCTTCGCAGGCCAAGCCCAGTGTTCCAAAAATTTTCGATCACGTCTGCGCAAAATCTTTGGCGAAAAAGAGGACCGATCGTTCTTCGAGCGCGCAGAAATTCTGCGATGAAATCTCGGCGGCGTACGTGGAGGCGATGGGCGAATCGCCGAGGAATTTAGTTTCAAACGAAACTGCGGTATCTGCCTTCTTGTCGTCGATGAGGACAGAATCCAGGAAATCTCGCGCCAAACCGTCCGTTCCAAAAGCACAGCCCGCTGCTTCGCCGAAGTCTACGGCGTCCTCATCCTTCCCGGTCGAGACGCTGCGAAGCGTGGAAAAGGAACTGGCCCCTTTTCTGGGACCACTGGCGCGCATTGTTGTGAAGGAAGCAGCGATGAAAGCGACCGACCTGGGCATGCTGTACGAACTGGCGTCGGAGAGCCTCGGCAATGATGATGACCGAAACGGATTTCTGGCCAAACGTCCAGGGGCGAAGAAGTTCGAAGCCAGCGGGCGATCGGTTAAGGACAGCGCCGACATTGAGACCGCTACCTTTCCAGACCTGACATCAGACGATCTGCCGCCGGTGATATCCAGCGCAAAGTCCGGACCAATGAACTTGTCGCCAAGACCAGTAACGCCAGATCCGTCGAACCTTAAAACTCCACCCAGAAAAGATGTTCATCCGTCGAAGGACACTCGACAGCCAAATGAGGTCAGACCGGCCGGGCGCGAAGAGGGCCCTTCTCTATCTCCCGATCCGGAGAATCTCCATAAACCAGGCCCTGAGACGAGCGTTGTCGAGCGTCTCGAGAACCTACTTGGTAAACAGCCGGAAAGCCTTGCCGGTTATTTGGCAGAAAATCCTCCTGCCGTGGACCGAGTCATCTACGCATTTTCAGCGTCGGTCGAGGCTCTGATCCGGCTCTACGACGCGAATGGCAAGACCGATGGCCTGGTGCCGCAGAACATCCTGTTTGACCGGCTGGGCAAGGCATCGATTCGAGTGGCATCCACAACTTCGATCCGAGGCACGATTGTGGGCGCGGTGGGAAGTCCGCGCTATGCGGCGCCCGAGATTCTTGCCGAAAAGAGCGCAACTGCCGACCTGTCTCCGAGAACGGCGGATGTTTATGCGCTCGGATTGATGTTTTACGAAATTCTGCTCGGCCGTGCCCGTTTTGCGATGGCCTTCCCCAACAAGACCGACCTGGATTGGCTGCGTTGGCACGCTGACACCACCAAAGCCGCGCCGACGCTAAAGTCGCAGTTGGCTGATAGTCCTACAGCTCTTTCGGACCTCCTGGAATCGATGATGGAAAAGGATCTTGCAAAGAGGGTTACGGACCCGGCGACGGTGCTTGCGCGGTTGAAAGCGGTTGCACAGCAAGCCAGTCGCACCGTTGTAACGCCCGTACCTACTGCTTCGCGCGACATACCCGCCAGTGAGGATTCGGCGGGCTACGAAAAAGAAAGAAGCGGAAACAAGACCGGCCTGGTTATTGTTGCCGTCCTCCTCCTGCTAGCTGCACTGGCGGTGTTGGCATGGCGCAGAGGGATAATCCCCAAAAAGCTCTTCACGCCGCGTAACGAATCATCAAGAACAATCACTATTAAGCCTAAGACAAGCTGTGTTTTGGCGGCCAGATCTACCCTCCTATCGTCGATAGTGTGGACAGGGCCGTCTTTGTAAAAAGATTGACTACTGTTTGCTAGGGAAGCAAGATTTGTAGGAAAATGTCGCCTCAGGGATGTGGGGAGCCGATTTCCCGCCTGCTACCGCAACGGGTCGGGTGTACGTGTCAGCAGGGGCCTCTCTCTAAAAGACCTACGAATTATCAGGAATTCTCAGGAGCATGGTGCACCCCCGCACCTGTTTGTCTTGAGGAATGAATATTTTCCATGCCTCTCAAGAAACCGATCAAGATCGGTAAGTACGAAGTCGTCGGCCTTCTTGGGAAGGGCGGCATGGGCGTCGTCTACAAGGCCAACGACCCGCTTCTTGGACGGTCCGTCGCGATCAAGATGATGACGACTCTGGATTACGTCGATAATCCAGATCTGCTGCAACGCTTCTACCGCGAAGCCCAGTCGACAGGCAATTTACACCATCGAAATATCGTTACCGTCTACGAGCTGGGGGACCACGAGGGCAGTCCCTATCTCGTGATGGAGTACCTGGAGGGCGAGACGCTGGATGCCGTGATCCAGTCGAATCGATCTCTCCCGTTGCTTGACCAGATCAACTTCATCCTCGAAGTTTGCGACGGCCTGACGTACGCGCACCAGCGGGGCGTCGTTCATCGTGATATCAAGCCGGGAAACATTATGGTTCTGAAGGACAGCGGCGTGAAAATCGTCGACTTCGGAATCGCACATATTGGTAATCGGACGGTGACGCGTACCGGGCAACTGCTGGGAAGTCTGCCCTACATGTCGCCTGAACAGATCAGCGGTAAGCAGGTAGATGCGCGGACGGACATTTTCTCTCTTGGCGTCGTGTTTCATCAATTGCTCACATCGCATCTGCCGTTCGAAGGCGAAACTCCCGCGGCGACGTTGCTCAAGATCATGCATGAGCGGCCGCGTCCGGTCGCGGATTACGATCCTTCATTTCCTTCGGAGATCGACGAGATCATTTTGCGGGCACTAGCGAAGGATCGCGAAGAGAGATATTCGTCGGCGCAGGACCTCGCGTTTGACCTTGTCCAAATTCGATCTCGCCTTCAGGACGAGGTTGTTGAAGAGAGGCTCAACGAAGCGGAACGGTTGCTGTCTCAAGAAGAGCTCGTGAAAGCCCGAGACAAGCTCTCTGAAGTTCTGAAAATTGATCGCCACAATACGCGGGCGGTCGAGCTTTCGCGAGCCACACAGCAGCGGATTCAGCAACAGGAAGTTGGAGCGCAGGTGCGACAACTGCGCACTCAGGCGGAAGAGGCATACCAGAAGGAGCAGTTCGTTCTGGCACTGGACCTGATCCAGAAAGCAATGTCTCTTCACACAACCGATCCCGATCTTCACCGACTGCGTTCAAGCGTTCAGGATGCGAAGACCAAATCGGAAAGGCTGCAGCAGTCGGTAAGCCGCGCTGAGGCTGCCTTTGAGCATGGCGATCTGGATTCTGCGATGCACGCGATTGAGGAAGCTTTGTCTGTGGCCCCGGACGACGTTCACGCCAAATCGCTCCATCGCATGATCCAGCGTGATTGGGACCAAAGAGCGCAACGCCGGCAAGCGCTGGACTTGATCGAGGAAGCTCGCAAAGAATTCACATCGCGGAATTTCACCTTGGCGATGGAGGTGCTTCGCAAAGCTGAGGCCATCGATCCTGACACTCCGCAACTCCGTTCCTTGATTGAGACTGTGCAGGCGGCGAGAGAGCAGGAAAAACGTCGAAAGGCATTGGAGGCCATAAAGAAAGACATCGAAGCCAATCTGGACCGGGACGAATTCCACGAGGCCCATTCCCGGGCAGAATCGGCGCTGCAAGACTTCCCGGAAGATCGCGGACTGCAAAAGCTTAAGGATCTCGCTCACAAGCAGCGCGTGTTCGCCGAACGCAAGCAATTCATCGAGGAACAGGTCTCGCAGGCCCGCAAACTGCTCGAAGCCGGCCGGGCTGGCGAAGTTCTCGAAGTGCTGCAGTCGGCTCGCGACAAGGTGGGAAGCGACACGCAACTCGACTCTCTAATGAGCGTCGTTCGCGAGACGCTGGAGCGGCAAAAACTGGAGGCAAGAAAACTGGAGTTTGTGCGGCGCGCCAAAGACGAACTGCGCCTCCAGCAATACGCCGCTGCGATTCAGACGCTTCAGACGGCGCAGTCGGAGCTCGGAAGCAATCCTGAAATCGATGATTTGCTGCAGTTCACGATTGAACAGCAGATCGCGGACAGGCGAAGAAAAATCGCCGACGAGGCGTCCGAAAATGCCCAGGCTTTTGTTAAAGAGGGCGACTACGAAAAAGCGGTAGAGGTGTTGGAAGCAGCTCTGGCGGAGGCGCCAGACGAAGAACTGCGGCTGATCCTGGCACAGGCTCACCAAGCCGCCGCCGACAACCGCAAGCTCTTGGAAGAGGTCCTGACTAATACCGAAGGCATGATTCAGGCCCAGAGGCCAGCAGAGGCGCTTCGCTATCTCGAATCGCAACCCCGATCGTTTTCGCGGGACCGACGCTTTCTCGCACTGCGCAATAAAGCGCAGCAGCAGGCGGAACGGCTTCAACAAATCGAACAAGTCCTCGAGAAAGCACGAGTTCAGTCCTCGCGTGGCGAATTTGATGCTGCACGATCCGCGCTCAATGAATTTGTTCGCCTCCATGGTCGCACGCCGGAAGTGACCAAGCTCCTCGCTGAGATCGAACAAAAGGAAGCGCAGGCGGTTGCTGAGTCTCTGGAACAGGCTCTGACCGAAAGCCGCGCTCTGATGAGCGAAGGCCGGCCTGATCAGGCGATCGAACGTCTCTCGCTGGTGAATACGATTGCAGGAAAGGTGCCTCGGAAGCTAAGCGATTCGTTCCAGGCATTGCAACAGGAAGCTGCAAATGCACAGGCCCGAAAGTACCGGTCTGAAATCGACCGACTGATGGGCGAAGGGGTGCACTCCGAGGCAGCTTCGATTCTGCGGCGTTCTTTGGCGGAGTTTCCGCAGAATCGCGAGCTCCAGCAGGCTTCGAAGGCGCTCGAACAGTCGGTGCAGCGCAGGGCCGACGCTGAAACATTGCTCGACAGCGCACGGGGTTTCTTTGCCAAAGGAAACTGGCGCGAAGGAGCGGATGTTTGCTCGCGTATCGGGCCGCTTGTTACACGGGATCCCATCATTCGAAACAAGGTTTTGGGGTCAGTAGAATCTGCGGCTTCAACTGCAGCGAATCAGGATTGGCGGCACGCAGAGTATCTTCTGCAAACGCTTTCGCAACTAAATCCGAGTGCAGTGGTCCCCGACGCGATTCAGGAAAAAATCGTCAACGCAAAACGGGAAGAATCGATTCGTGAATTCCTTGACGAGGCGAAGCGCCGGCAAGCGCAGGCGGGCATTGAAAACGCGCTGGGAGTGGTTTCGAGCGGACTGGAGCAATTCCCCACTGAGCGTCGTTTGCTGGAACTGCACGATGCACTGCGCCGGGCGTTGAGCGAAAAAGAGGATCTTGCGCGGCGAGAGCGCGAGCGCAGCGAAAAAGAAAAGTACGTTGCCGAGGTTGAGGACCGGGTACGGCGCGAGTCTAGCGCAGAAGGGCGCGTGCGGATTCTGGAAGAAGCGCTGCGCACCTATCCGGCTCTCGCCAGCCTGCAAGAGAGCCTCGCCAAAGCGCGGGAAGTGGCACGGAAGGTTTCGTCGCTGGCCGCCGAAGCGCAGAGCCATGAAGCTTCACGTAACTATGACCGGGCGATTCGATCGTGGGCAGCAATTGCGGATCTCGGGATTGCGCATCCTGATGTCGAAAACTCGATCGCTCGCTTGCGCAAACTGCAAGACCAGGCGCGCGCAACGAAGAAAGCTGACCGGATTCGCTCCATTCGCGAATCGCTCGGCACATTCGATCTGAACGGCGCCAATTCCCTTCTGGCTGACGCCCTGCGTGAATTTTCGGGCGATACCCAACTGACGGAGTTGGCGGTTACGCGCGACGCCCTCATCAAGCAGCGGCAAGAGGGGCTTTCGCTGCTCGGCAAGGCCCAGGGCGAGTTCAAGGCACAGCGGTGGCAGAGAGGCGCCGAACTGATCGGACGCTCCCTGGATGCGGCGAACGGGGATCCGGCGATATCCGGGCCTGCACTAGATACCGCCCTGCAAGGCTGCCAGCAGGCGATGGCGGTTAACCCTCAAGAGGCGCAGATGCTCCTCGAGCAAGCTGCCACGATACGGCCGGATTCGCGCGAGGTCGCAAAACTTCGGGATGCATGGGAGAAGCAGTCGCGCGAGCAGCTCATAAAACGTCGACTGGACGAAGTCCGGACCGTTGCGCAAAGCGGGGATCGACAGCGCGCGCTCAGTGAAATCAATTCAGTATATTCATCATTCCCTGACGAGCCTAGATTCGTCGCGCTCAGGCAGGAAATCGAACGCAGCATTGAGACTGAAAGGAAAGCTCAGGAAGAGCGCAGCCGTAGAACGGGAATTCTGGAAGCGATCCAGAACCTGCAGGCGCAAGGAAATCTTTCGGCTGCATTTCAGAAAGTCAATGAGGGGCTGCAGGCGTTTCCTCGAGATGTGCAGTTTCTCGAGATCAAGCGTTCGCTCGAGAAGTCCATCCGCGATCTCGAAAAGCAAAGACATCGGGAGGAAAAGCAGCGGGCGTTACAGGTTGAGCAGGACAGGAAGGCTCAGAGGCAGCAAAAGCAACGGCGAGAGGTCGAAGAGAAGAAGCGTCGGATCGTCGAGTCCGTGCCTACAGCCATTTCAGCGGCCAAGCCTGCGGATTCGCCCAAGCAACCACTATTGCTGTATGTAGCCGCCGGAGTCGTATTGGCTGCTGCGCTCGGCGGACTGGTCTGGAAGGTTTCGCGTCGCAATCCGGCGCCGACCTCGCCGACCGCAGTCGCGGTACCAGTCCGAGTCGAAACAACGCCAGCAGGGGCGACGGTCCGCAGTGTCGAGACCGGCGAATCCTGTGTTACTCCGAACTGCAGCCTCAAACTCACGCCCGGTGACCATGATTTGCAGATCGATCATGCGGGATACCAGTCGTTGACCAAGTCAATCTCGGTTGACGCCAATGCTTCAAACCCGATCGCGATCACCCTCGTGCCATTGCCGCGCACCAGTGAGGAGGCGAGCGCCGTTCCTTCAAAGCCGGAAACTGCCCGGTTGGAGGTTAAGAACGCTCCGCCGGGGGTCGAAGTAGTACTAGACCAAAAGCAAGTTGGCAGAACGAATCGTCGGGGCAACTTCGCTCGTGATGTTGCTCCCGGCAGCCATCAAATTCAGCTGCTGGCCCGAAATCGAGAACAGACGCCAGTGCAGCGGGAATTTTCCGGCGGAAGCACGGTTCAATTAACTGGCGACGATTTTGCCCCAAGCAAGCCGCCCGTAGTAACCGCCGGCCCGAGCGCCGAACAGAGTGAATGGCAGCGGCTCAAGGATTCGCAGGACATTCAAGCAGTCGACAGCTTTGTGAAGCGTCATCCCGGGGGACAGTTCACCAGCCAGGCACATGCCAAACTGGAAGACCTGTATTGGGGAAAAGCGACGAGCGCTGGCACCGCGTCCGGATACAGCCAGTATCTCGAACAGTTTCCGAACGGCAAATATGTACAGCAGGCACGCAACAATGTCGCGGACCTTGAGTGGCGCGGTCTAGAGAACTCAACCGACGCGAATGGCCTGCAGAGTTTCTTGCGGAAATATCCATCGGGCAGCTATCACGACAAGGCTGAGGCCAAGTTGGACGATCTAAGTTGGCAGCACACAGACCAGAACAATTTGTCGAGTCTCAAGAGCTACATCGGAAATTATCCCGAGGGACGACATGCAGCGGAAGCGAGAAAAAAGGCGGACGATCTGAGCCATGTGGCCGCTACCCCGCGCGCGAACGAATCGCGGTCCAGCGGCGACTTGCGCGCAACTCAGCCTCCGGCTGTGGACGATAACAAGGCTGTCCTTGAAGTTCTAAGTCGTTATCAAAAGGCGTACGAAGCTCGCGACGTGCAAGCGTTACAGACAATTTGGCCGGGTATGACGGAAATCCAGATCAAGAGCGTTGGAGACTTCTTCCGGCAGGCGTCAGACCTTAGCTTGCAGTACCAGGTCTCGCAATCCGAAGTCAACGGGGACAGCGCTACCGTGAAATTCACGCAAACGCTGAAGTATGCGGCTGGCGGAAAATCAGGAAAAAATTCGGCGAAGATCGTAATGCAGTTAAACCGGACTCAGGGTGGAACTTGGCGAATCAATTCAATTCGCTAGAAAAATTCTAGGAGGCTTTATGCAGCGCGTCGCTCGTTTGTTCAGTGTGCTTTTTATGACAGTTGGTGCCACCGTGTGCCTGGCGCAAGGTCCGTGCCCTACGCAATCCTCAACCGCTGCCAGTAACATTCCTGCGCGATCCGGCGAGCTAATTTGTCTCGTGCCGCAAGTGTACGGGCCCGGAGGCCTTGTCGGAACTAATCATGGCGGCCCATTGAATCCTACGGGCGCATTCAAGCACGAAGTGCATTTCACGAATTCCGCGCTGCAAAGCCTCGTTCCGTTGAACGCCGAGATTGGTACGCAGATCAGCCAATTGCCGATCACCTCGCCGGTGTCGGGTTTCGTTTTCTCATTCAATCCCTCTCTGGGCGTGGTCTCGCGACAAACCGAGGGGTTCGGCCCGATACTTACCGAACGACCGGAGACGATCGGCAAGCACAAGATTTTCGTGGGGTTCGCCTATCAATATTTCAATTTTGATAAGGCGGATGGGGTGAACCTGCGCAACTTCGGAGCCGTCTTCCAGCACGAACATGAATCGTGCGGACCGCCACTCACCTGCGTAAATGGTGAACCAGTCTTTGCACAAGACATCATTGCCACCCAGAATAGGCTTGACCTGAAGGTGCATCAATTTGTGGGTGTCGCCACCGTCGGCGTTACAGACCGGTTTGACCTGTCCGTGGCCATCCCGATTCTCCAAGTTCGTAGTAGCTTCAATTCCGGCGGAACAATCGACAGCTTCGAGACGAGCGCCGATATCCCTCCCTGCTGCGTGCACCAGTTCGATCCTACGAGTGCACAGATCCCCAACCATGAGGCTTTTTTCTCCAGCAGTAGCGCCGATTTCTTCGATGGTAAGTCTGCCAGTGGCATTGGCGACATCGTGATTCGCGGAAAATACGAAATCCTGAAAGGCGAGAAGGCCGGGCTGGCAGTAGGCGCAGACTTACACCTTCCGACAGGAGATGAGCAGAACTTCCTTGGATCCGGAACTTGGGGCGTCCGCCCATTCGTTACGGTTTCCTATTCCGGCCGGATTTCTCCGCACGGTACGTTCGGCTACCAACGCAATGGAGACTCCGTCCTTTCCGGCGACGTCACCAACGATACAAAGGCGCACTTGCCCGACGCGCTTACCTATAGTGCTGGCGTTGATATTGGTGTGACTCACCGTCTGAGTGTCACGGGGGATTACATCGGCCAGTCGCTGATCAACTCGAAACGAATGTCCAATGTGACCTTTGTGGACGCAGCCGGCAATCCCCATGCTGACCTTACGTCAACCACGGCGACGATTAATCAGGCCTATATCTCTGTGGGCGGAAAATTGAATCCGGTGGGGAAATTGCTCGTCGTTGCCAACGTTCTGTTTCAGGTGAACGAGGCAGGGTTGCACTCAAAGCCTGTTCCGCTGGTCGGTCTGTCGTATACATTCTAGCTATCGGAGACTTGTGAGAGAAACACACACAAGCTGGAACGCCAGGCGAAACATAGGCGATATCGAACGGCACAATATCGTTCAATCGGAGATCGAGGGCGGAGTGTTTCTGCACAACCTGCCTCAGCACACTGTCCTCGAAATCGAAACTTCGAATCGCTGCTACACCGCCGAAGTTTTGGGCCAGGGAGAAGTGTTGATCTCGGGACATCCGCGATACTGTCCTGAGCCGGTGCTGGTGGCCGTTGCCGGCTCGAGCTGGGGCGGATCCTTGCTCAAAGTAGATTTCGTGGGGCGCGGTATGCACTTGGAATTCCATCACCCGGACTACGATGCCCCAATTGTGACTTCGCGAATTCGGGATATCCGGGAATGCCCCCATCAACCCGGCTCGCACGCTTAAGGTTTGCTGAATCCCGACCCGGCGAATTCAAAACGAACGCTTAAAGAGTCCTGTCCCCCTTGTCACTAGACCATTCCCAGGGCCGGATATCCTCACGCGGTGCTACAATTTAGCGCTCAATCTGCGAACTCCGATCAGCTTTGAATCGTTGATCGGATGACGATGAGAGTCTCTCGTCGTAATGCCGGAAAGCTATCCTATGCGCGGTGCTACGTCGCATCCAGAGCGGCTCGGACGTTTCGAGATCGTTGGAACTCTTGCGAGGGGACGCACTGGAGAAGTCTATAAAGGGGTTGATCCTGTTCACCGTCGAACGGTCTCTCTCAAGACCGTGCCCCTCCAGCGCCTGGAGAAATACGGACCGGATGCGGTAAAGCTCTTCGAAGCTGAAGCCAAAGCCGCAGTCAAACTACAACATCCCGCTATTGTGCCTGTGTATGAGTACGGCGAAGATCAGGGATTTGCCTTCATCGCCACCGAATACATCGAAGGCTCGGGCCTCAAGGAGCAGGCACGAATATCCGTAGCGGATGCGGCAAGCCTCATAACGCAACTGCTTGCGGCGCTGGATTACGCCCACGAACACGGCGTCGTGCACCTCGAGATTCAGCCGTCGAACCTGTTGTTGACTGACGGGGGTGCCCTTCGAATCACGGATTTTGGCATAGCCAAGCTAGAACCCGCGAATGCCTGCTACATGTCGCCCGAACAATTTATGGGCAGACCTGCAGATCGTCGGTCCGACGTTTTCTCCGCCGGCATCATCCTCTACGAGCTGCTGACTGGCGTGGCCCCATTTGCCGGGCCAGCAGGAACACTCGTGGCGCGTGTGTGTGACCATCGGCAGAGTGAAACACCGGTTTCCGTAGTCAACACGCAAGTCCCCTCGTCATTCGATCCAGTTTGTGCCAAGGCCTTGGCCAAGGCGGTATACGACAGGTATGCAACGGCGCGATCGTTTTCAGATGCCGTGGCCAGCGCATTCTGGGCCGGGTTAGGCACCAATATCAGTCCTTTGGTGTCGAGCGAAGGGATTGCCGTTCTTGCCGGAGCTTCCCCTAAACCTGTGCGCGAGTCCTCATCGGCGCCTGCAAAGGGTGCGAGTGTCCCACTAACTGAACCTCGGCCAATCGTGCCTCCGCCAGTAAAAGTTCCGCCGGCAGCGGCGCAAAAGGCCGATGCTTCCAAGGTCCCGCCTGCGCCTAAGTCGAGTGTGCAGTCTGAAATCAAAGTGCCAAACAGCGAATCGAGGGCTGCGCCAAAGCCCGGCCTTGGCCCGGCAGCGCTCTCCCCTCCACCGTCTGCTGATCCCATAGTGCCCGCTAAACCTGGCGATGAAACTACAAGCCTGGCGGACTTCCTCAAAGAGAGTCCTGCACAGATGCAGGCGGTTCTTTCTCCATTTGCAAGAATTTTGGAAGCGCTCAGCGCGATGTACCAAGCCAATCATAAGAATGCGATTCTGTTTCCTCAAAACATTCGCTTTGATCGACGAGGGAAGGTCAGCATTCGAGTCGAGGAGGCGAGCAGCCAGTCTGATGCAACTATGTTGGGAGTGCCCCGCTACGCTGCTCCGGAACTGTTTACCGAAAAGGCAAAGGGCGACGATAAAACCGTTGCGGGCACGCACATTTATTCGCTGGGTTTCATGTTCTACGAGATTTTACTGGGGAGGAATCTTTTCGTCGCGACCTTTCCAAATCAACATTCGGACCTGGATTGGTTGCGATGGCATTCAGAGTTGGAAAATAAAGCGCCTGCGGCGAAGACATTGTTGCCAGAATGTCCAGCGGCATTGTCAGACCTGATTGAAAGTATGATCGAGAAACGCACCGACAAACGGGCAACGGATTTGTCTGTATTGCGGTCCGGAATTCTTTCGGTCGCCCAGCGAGCAAACCGGACCGTGGTTATGGTGGCTCCACAATCCTCTACCAAGCCTCCAGTAGCAGGCGCATCTCCGACAAGGAGTAAGCCTGCGGCCAAGTCGAACCTCCTTCTGCTGCTGATCCTTGCAACCGTCGGCGGGCTCAGCGTTTTATTCGTGATTTACTTCTCTCACCTGCTGAGATAGGCGGGGGAAGTTGACTCGGCACGCCCATTCAGGCCGCCGATTTCGGCCATCCGGCACATTTTTGTGGCAATCTAACGGACCCTATCGCGGCAATGGTCCGAAATGCGACAATAGAAACTCCTTCCCATGGCTACCTTTTTAACTTCTGCTTTTTCTCCGGACACCCTACGGCAACATGGCTTGACTGCGGATGAATACGAGAAGATCAAGCAGTTGCTTGGCAATCGCGAGCCTACGCTGACGGAACTCGGGATCTTTAGCGTGATGTGGAGCGAGCACTGTTCCTATAAATCTTCCCGTGTGCACTTGAAGAGGCTTCCAACACGCAGCAAACGCGTCCTTCAGGGGCCGGGGGAAAACGCTGGCATCATCGATATCGGCGACGGCTGGGCCTGTGCATTCAAAATAGAGTCGCACAATCATCCCTCGTTCATCGAGCCGTTTCAGGGAGCGACGACCGGAGTCGGCGGTATTTTGCGAGACATCTTCACTATGGGAGCGCGGCCGGTTGCGGTGATGGATTCGCTGCGGTTTGGGCCGATTCGCGCGTCGCAATCCGGTTCCGCAGATTTGGATTCGAAAAGTGCCGGCAGGCAATCGGATGTAACTCCGAAGGAATTGCATAAAAACCACTCGGTGATGGATGGGGTCGTCGGCGGCGTGGCTTCTTACGGGAACTGCTTCGGCGTACCCAATTTGGGCGGTGAGACCAAGTTTGAACCGTGCTACTCGGGAAATCCGCTGGTGAATGCCTTCGCGCTGGGACTAGTAAAGAAGAACGAAATTTTTTACGCGCGCGCCGCCGGCGAAGGCAATCCCGTGATTTACGTTGGTGCCAAAACGGGCCGCGACGGAATTCATGGTGCGACAATGGCCAGCGAGGAATTCAGCGAGGCATCAGAGGGGAAGCGGCCTAACGTACAGGTAGGCGATCCATTTCTGGAGAAGCTTCTGCTGGAAGCCTGCCTCGAAGCGATGCAGACCGGCGCTATTGTCGGCATTCAGGACATGGGTGCGGCAGGTCTTACCTGCTCTACTTGCGAAATGGGTGGACGCGGAGGCGTCGGAATCGAGATAGAACTAGACCGGGTGCCGCAGCGCGAGACCGGCATGACTCCATACGAGATCATGCTGAGCGAGTCCCAGGAGCGGATGCTGCTCGTCGCACAAAAGGGAAGAGAGCGGGAAGTGTATCGCGTATTTGAAAAGTGGGGTCTGGATGCGGTCGAAGTTGGAACGGTGACGGCTGGCAACAAGCTTCGCGTGCTCGAGCATGGCAAGATTGTGGCCGAGATACCGAACGCTGCTCTGACCGACGAGGCTCCGGTGTACAAGCGTCCTTTGTCGCGATGGGAGCCTCCGGTTTCCCGTGAGAAGCCGGAACAGATGAACTTTGAAAAAGCAGCTGATCTCACTCGTGCTTTGAAGGATCTGCTGGCGAGTCCTAACATCTGCGGAAAACGCTGGGTCTGGCAACAATACGACCACATGGTACAGACAAACACCGTGGAGGCGCCGGGGGCGGGCGACGCGGGCGTTATTCGGATCAAGGGCTCACAGCGCGGGCTGTCGATGGCTCTCGACGGCAATGGCCGATGGTGCTATCTCGATCCGAGACTCGGCGCGATGCACGCTGTCGCCGAAGCCGCGCGAAAGGTCGCATGCTCCGGCGCAACGCCTGTCGGCGCTACCAACTGCCTGAACTTCGGAAATCCGGAAAAGCCGCACATCATGTGGCAGTTTTCTCAGACGATCGATGGAATCACTAAGGCATGTGAAGAATTGGAAATTCCCATCACTGGGGGCAACGTTAGCTTTTACAACGAGACGCTGGGTGAGGGAATTTATCCGACGCCGGTACTGGGCGTGGTGGGAATTCTAGACGACGTCCACAAAGCGTCGAAGATGCCGTTCTCTACGCCTGGGCGCACGATTGTGCTATTGCGAGCGGCGGAAGTCGGCGATATCACCGATGCCGAGACCGAGTTCGGCTCCTCCGAATATGCGAAGGAAATTCTCGGGACATTGTGGGGGTACCCTCCACAACTGAATTTGGAGAAGGAAGCGGCGCTTCAAAAGTCGATCGTCGAATTGATTCAGAAAGGGCTGGTGGAGTCTACGCACGACTGTGCTGAAGGCGGCATTGCCGTTGCCCTGGCTGAAAAGACGTTTCCGAGCGGCATCGGAGCCAAGGTGAATTTGGCGTCCAACGGGCTTTTTACGGAATATGCCTTGTTCGGGGAAGATGCGAGCCGCATTCTGATCTCGTGCGACCCATTGAGCCTGGGGAGAATCAAAGAAGTGGTGGAGAAACATGGCGTCTCGGCTGAGTCGATCGGAGAAACGGTGGCCGAAAGATTTGAAATTTTGATCGATGGAAAGCCCGCCGTGTCTAGTACGGTAGGCGAGTTACGTGAGGGCTACGAATCCGCGCTGGAAGCTGCGCTGAAGACCGACCCAGAAGTGCTCACGGCCGATTGATGTTCGATGTCGGCCAACGCAGAGACATTGCTGTTGAAGGTTTCACAAGGTTGCGAAGGACAAAAGGCGATTTTTCAAATGCAGATTCCTGACAAATTTCACGACGAGTGCGGCGTGGTGGCAATCTTCGCTCATCCGGAGGCGGAGACGCTGGCATATCTTGGGCTGCACGCGTTGCAACATCGCGGACAGGAGTCGGCGGGGATCGTCACTTCTGACGGCATGGTTTCGCGGGCGCACAAAGCTATGGGCTCAGTTGCCGAGATATTTACTGAAGAAACGCTTTCCAAGATGCGCGGCACCATCGCGATCGGCCACACCCGCTACTCCACGGCTGGCGATTCGGCTCTGCTCAATGCTCAGCCGATCCTTGTGCAATCGAACAAGGGCTCGATCGGAGTGGCGCACAATGGAAACCTTGTCAATGCAACTCAGTTGCGTGCACGCCTAGAGAGCCAGGGATCGATTTTCCAGACCAACAGCGATACCGAGGTAATTGTTCATCTGATTGCATTGTCGAAGGAGCAGACGCTGCCCGAAGCGATGGCCGACGCCCTGCGACGTGTCGAAGGCGCATTTTCGCTCGTGATGATGAGCAATGACCGTATTTTTGCGGTGCGCGATCCGCGCGGTTTCCGTCCATTGGCAATGGGGCGCATTCCCGCATTGGAAGGTCAAAAGCACGACACAATCGTTTTCGCTTCAGAAACCTGCGCTTTCGATCTTATAGGTGCGGATTACGTCCGCGATGTGAAGCCGGGGGAACTAATCGTTGTTGGACCAGAAGGTGTAAGTTCCCGCTTCTATTCGACTGCAGCGCCGCAGTCGAGCTGCATCTTCGAACATGTCTATTTCTCGCGTCCTGACAGCCTGGTCTTTGGACGCCCGGTGCAGACGAGCCGAGAGGAACTGGGGCGACAACTGGCGCGAGAAGCCGGCGTCGAGGCTGATCTGGTGGTGCCGGTTCCAGATTCCGGGGTCACGGCGGCGGTCGGCTACTCGGCCGAGAGCGGCATACCCTTCCGCTTTGCGCTGATCCGAAATCATTATGTTGGACGAACATTTATCGAGCCAAGCCAGAGCGTTCGTGATTTTGGGGTGAAGCTCAAGCTCAATCCCGTGCGTTCGTTGCTTCAGGGCAAGCGCGTAGTACTGATTGACGATTCGATAGTACGGGGCACTACGAGCCGGAAGATTGTCCGCATGATCCGCAATGCCGGAGCCAGCGAGGTTCACATGCGAATCTCATGCCCTCCAACGATTTCTCCCTGCTATTACGGCGTGGATACGCCCTCGCGAAATCAGCTCATCGCTGCCAACAAATCCGTCGATGAGATCCGCGACTACATTGGCGCAGACTCGCTCGCTTATCTTTCGCTCGAAGGATTGAAGAAGGCGTGTGGCGAAGGTGAAAAGATTTCGTACTGTTCCGCCTGCTATACCGGGAAGTATCCCACTGACGTCATTGATGTGGAGGAGATCCAGCCCGCGACGTCGCGTCGCTGACCTACAACTTCGTACGCTAAGAGAAAAGGGGCAGCCTTTCGGCTGCCCCCGAGCGTTGGGGATAGAAAATTAATTCTGCGAGTGAGCGACCGCGTCAGGATTGCCGCGGTTCGTCTGATTCTGAAATGCTCCGACGAAGCCGGAGTTCTGGTTCAGGAAGTCGGTAGTCAACTGGTCATAGTCCCCCATGTAGGCAGGATTAATAAACAGGTCGATACCGTGGGTGGGAGCGAACGCCGCCATGCCGATGTCGCTGTCTGAGAAACTGGCGCCCGAATTACCGGATTCGCCGCAGTGCCGGCGAATGGCGAAGTTCTCGGCATCAGCGCGCCGGTCGTACCAACAGACGCCCACTACACCACGTTTATCGACAGCCACTCCCGATTGATAGTGATCGTGTCCGCTACCCATCGAGGGCTGCGTGTCACTGTTTACCTTCTTCGGGCCGGAACCCCACGTTTTCCCGCCATCGAATGACGCGCGCAGGAAAATGTCGTCATAGGCATAAAAGCCCTGAGTAGCGAGCGGATCGACCACTTCCTTGTCGCGGCCGTCAGACCACGTGATGTAGATCGCTCCGTCGGTCGCACTTCCGGAATGATCAACTGCCATAGACATGTCCAGGAAATCGCGGAAGTCTCCCTGCAGGGAGAATGAATCTCCACCGGGCTGAACGGCCGGATCAACCGTTACCGGCGGTGTGAGATTGCCTTGGTTGAAACTGGCGATCTGGATGCTGCGAGGCCCCAGAGGAAAGTTGCTGCCAAGATTCACCCATGAGATGTACACGATTCCCTTCGAATTGACGGCAAGCTGGGAGCCTTGCACCGCGGCGGCTCCGCACGCCTCAGTGACGACGATGGGTTTACTCCATGTCGCTCCGTTATCAGCCGACAATACGAACTCGATCGCAGTCCGATTGGGGAAATTGTTGCCGCAGCTGTTTTTCTCGGAAAAGTCGAAATCAGTGTAGGAGACGAAAATTCTGTTGCGATGAACCGGATCTATGGTCGACCAAGGTTTGTCGAGCAGGTGGCTGAAGCCGTCCTTTGCAACTGCTGCAGCCGGATCGCTCCATGTCCTGCCGCCGTCCGTGGAAGTATTGATAGAGATCGCCGCAAACGGATTTCCGCTGGCGTCGTCATAGTCGAATATCTGCGTGTAATAGAAAGTGTTAGCGTCCGAGCAGTTCAAGCCCGGATCTCCACCGAGAAAATTGAAAGTGGTCGGGCCTGGGTTGACTGGGCCTGCATCCGTGAAGGTCGCGCCCCCATCAGTCGAATACGATGAACCGCTGAACGACTGGCCTCCGCTTCCAGTAAAGAAAAAAGGTGTTTCGAAGACGCTCCCGGAATCGTTGAAGCCGACGACTACATTATTTCCGCATCGCGCGGTTGACGTCTCGCTTTGGGTGAATCCGCCGAAAGCAGAAAACGCAACATCGGTCCCCGGATTCGAAACGCGAGTTACTCCAACCGTTGGAGAAGACGCCGTCGCGGCGAGAGTGTTCGAAATTTTTGCGCGCGCAACGAAGGAAGGATCAGCTAGCCGCATTCCGTAGGCCTGCCAGACGTCTGCGATTCTTCCAATGTTTGCGTAGCCGTCGAGCATCAGTTGATGTGAAGGAGGCAACTTGTTAATTCCGGATTTAACTTGCTGCAGAATTTTGTTTGTAGCGGCAACCTGGTCTACCGACAGTTGCCCTGCTGAAAATGAGGAAGCGAACATTGCCGTAGCGAATATGCCGACTACGAAGTTGCGAGCTTTGTGTGATTTCATCGAGCGTTCTCCTTGCACTGGCTAACCTGCGGGAAATCGGTTGGATGGATAGACCCCACCGTCCGTGTATCTACGTTTGAGAGACGTACTAGAGTGGCTAGTATTAAGCGGCCAATCCTAGCCGCGAGTCAAATGAAAACTGTCGACGTGCTTGAGATTGTTGTGTGCAAGAAAGTGCACATTTGCGTGAGAGGAGAATCTGCGAAGAGATTTAAATGGAATGCCGACCCGTCACACGGCTTTTCGCGCCCGGACCACTCTGGGTATCGACTGAAGGTCGTTTATAACTTCCATGTCAACCCACTCAGCGAACATCGGACGGACAAGGTGGACAATCGTGCCACTGATCTCAATTACCAGCCATCCACCGGGCCGCAGCATCGTGAAAGCCTGCGGTATCAGGCGCGCGATGATTTCTACACCCGTCGGTCCGGCGAACACCGCCGATCGTGGCTCGAACTTGCGCACCTCTAGTTGCACCTGATCCTCTTCCCTGTTTCCGACGTAGGGCGGATTCGACACGATGATGTCGAACCAGGGCGTTAGGTTTTTCAAGAGGTCCACTTGGTGAAATTGAATGTGCGAGTCTAGTTGGAGCCGAGCGGCATTGGCGCGGGCGACTTCAAGAGCCGATGGAGATATATCAGTGGCATGAATTTCTGCTTGGGAGAATTCCTTCGCGAGGGCGAGGGCGATACAGCCGGAACCGGTTCCCACATCGGCAAAACGAAAAACAGATTTTCCGGAGATGCGCGCACTGGAGGGGTCTTGGTCGATGGCTGTTGAATGCGCGGGATTAGCCGCCGAAAGTTGAATCACCGTCTCGATCAGATGTTCAGTCTCGGGACGCGGAATGAGGACTGCTGGGGTGACGATGAGGTCCATCCCCCAGAATTCCTGATGTCCCGTGATGTATTGAGAGGGAACTCCGCGTGTTCGTTCTTTAAGAGCGTTGTCGAAACGGGCTACCTCTTCGCCGGTTAGCTCCCGGTCAGGATGGGCATACAGGTGAGCGCGGTCGCAGCCCAGCACAAACATAAGAAGAAGCTCGGCGTTAAGGCGGGGAGAAGGAACATAGTTCGCAGTCAGCTTCTCGATTGCTGATGCCAAAACTGGCTTGAGTTGCACCCAACTATTTCAACACACCGTGCAGTCGTTAGGCAGCTCTGGGATTACGGCGGATGATCTCAGCATTGAGTACGGTAGCGAATGCCACCCAGGCTGCATAGGGCACGAAGGCGGTAGCTGCTGCCGAATCAACCTTTCGAGCTGCGGTGATGTAAGAGAAGATTGTGCCTTCCAGGGCGAGCACGTCAGCAAGAGCCAGCGTGGGGCGGTGCTGTCCGAAGAATAATTTCGACCACTGGGCATTTTCGGCTAGTTGAGAAATCCAAAGGCGAAGAGCTGCATTCCGCTCGCGTGATGGCGCTGCGCTCCAAATGCGCCATCCAGACCAGGCAATGAGAGCATAAAGCGAAGTCCAGACCACCGGGAAAACCTTGTCAGGCGGCGTGAAACTGGGTTTGTCGAGCTCGTCGTACCAAGGGTCGCGTCGACTGCTTCGGCTATATCGCGAGCCGTACCAAGCAACCCCAGCCGTAGCAAGCCCGAAGCCAGCCAGAGCCAGAAGAGAACGGGATTTCCTGCCTTGCATGACAGCGCTTAGGTGACATGTCCACAGCTTTAGGTTGTCGGGTCTGCGGAATTAAACGACGCCAGCGGTTTCCTGCTTCATTTTCTCAGCCTGGTAGTGAGTAATCAGGGCCTCTATCAGCGGCTGAATCTTCCCGTCCATTACGGCGTCAAGCTGATGGATAGTGAAGCCAATTCGATGGTCCGTAAGGCGATTCTGGGGGAAATTGTACGTACGAATTTTCTCGCTACGATCTCCCGATTTGACCATCGATCTGCGCTCTTTTGCCAGTGCCTCCTGCTGCTTTTCCATTTCGATTTCATAAAGTCGGGAGCGCAACACGCGCATACCCTTTTCGCGGTTCTTGATCTGTGACTTCTCGTCCTGGCAACTGACTACGGTGTTAGTGGGGATGTGAGTGATACGAACGGCGGAGTACGTTGTATTCACCGACTGCCCGCCGGGACCAGACGAACAGAAAGTATCGATACGCAGGTCCTTGGCTTCAATCTTGATGTCGACATCTTCGGCCTCGGGGAGCACGGCAACCGTCACGGCTGAAGTGTGAACGCGACCCTGCTGCTCCGTAGCGGGAACTCGCTGTACCCGATGGACGCCGCTTTCGTATTTCAATTGGGAGAAGACGCGATTGCCTTCGATAATTGCGATGACTTCCTTGAGCCCTCCAACCGACGACTCTGATGTGGACAGCACCTCCACCTTCCAACGCTGAATCTCTGCATAGCGGGTGTACATGCGAAAGATCTCAGCGGCGAAGAGAGTAGCTTCGTCTCCTCCGGTACCCGCGCGAATCTCAAGAATGACGTTTTTTTCGTCGTTAGGATCCTTGGGAAGCAGCAGGACTTTGAGATCCTCTTCCACACCTGTGATTCTCGACTCAAGTTTGCCCAATTCTTCCTGGGCATACGCGCGCATGTCGGCATCCTTCTCATCGACCAGCATCGCTTTGCTGTCGGCGATGCCCTTCGTCAGATCCTTGTACTCCCGATATTTTTCGACGATGGGCGCAATCTCGGCGTGCGCCTTGGCGGTCTTCTGGTATTTCGAGGAGTCGTTAACGATGTCCGGCGAAGCCAGAGCGCTGGTCAAGTCTTCGTAGCGAGCTTCGATTTGATCAAGTCGTTCAAACATTTGAATCGCTCCGTAACGACGCGTTACGTTACATGTCGGTCGTGTCTACAGGGGTGTCGAGAGACGCAGTAGACGCATCTCTATACGGCATTGTATTGAGATCGGGAGGCGAGGAGAAGTATTCGCGGCGGGGCCGCTAGGCAATCACGAGTTCACCGCCACGCTCTTTCTCGAGAGACATGGCATGATCAAGGGCTACGATGGCGCACTGAGCCTGTTCATCGGAAGGAGGCTTGGTCGTGATCCGCTGCAGCCACAGGCCCGGCGCGGTAATGAGCGCAAAGAGAGATCCGCGATGCTTGGCGGCGAAGCGAATGATCTCGTACGAAACGCCTGCGATGACAGGCAAGAGAACAATGCGGGACGCAAAGCGCGCCCAGAATGTGGTGTACGGCACAAGCATGTAGAAGCCGATCGAAATCAGCATCACGGTCATGAGGAAGCTTGTTCCGCACCGAGGGTGGAAAGTGGAGTACTTCTGAACTTCCGCGGTTTCGAGCTGCTTTCCATCCTCGAAAGCGAAAACAGTTTTATGCTCGGCGCCGTGATACTCATAAACCCGGCGTATATCTTTCCACAGCGAAACGCCCCAGATAAATAAAAGGAACAACGCGAGGCGAATCCCGCCATCCACCAGATTGAAAACAATTCGTCCACCGAGGGCAGGATCGATCTTCTTCAATTCTGTGGCCGCTAGTAGCGGGATGTACTTATACATAAATATAAAGAAGGCCAGCGAGATCACAATGTTAACTCCTGCCAACCAGCTGCTGATGGTGGCAGCCTTCTCGCTTGACTTAGAACTCGATGACGGACCGGAGGATTGTAACTTGGCTGCGGTTACGGGATTCTGATCCTTCGCCGAGCCCGGTTCCCGCATAATTTCTTCGATGGCTACATTGGCCGAGAAGCGCAAAGCGCGATATCCCAGCGTCATGGCATAGCCCAAGGTCATGACTCCACGAACCACTGGCCACGCCATCCATTTGTGCTTCTCGGACGGTCGTTCCAGCGGTTCGGTCATGGTTACGACTTCACCGGAAGGGCGACGGCATGCGATGGACCAAGCATGCGGAGAGCGCATCATAACGCCTTCAAGAACGGCCTGGCCGCCGACTAGGGTTTCTTCGCCACTCTCAAGAGCAGGCAAAAGTTGAACCGCAACGAAAAACCGAAGATAGTTAAGAAAACGACGCACGACTATTTAGATGCTCCTGAGGCGGGCGAGACGCAACTCTAGATTATCACAGGTTTTGGGAGGGGGATAGACGCTTTCTGTCGCTAACTCTAAGCATGCAAGCAAGTTAGTCCATCTCCGAGTGTTCTCTCGGCGTCAATCAATGTTGGTAGCAGAGGCAGCTTCATGAAGAAGTTCAGTTCCGTGTGTGAGCAGATCGCAGGGACGACGAAAAAGCTTGTCAAAACCTCGCTCGTCGCAGACTACCTGCGATCTCGAAGTGTAGACGAGGCCTCAGTTTCAGCCGTTTTTCTTTCCGGTCGCCCCTTTCCAATGTGGGAAGAAACTACCCTGCAAATAGGGGGACGATCCTTGTGGCGGATCGTGGCTGAACTCGCTGAAAAGCAAGAGTCGGACTTGACCGCGGCGTATCGGAGGCTCGGCGACCTAGGGGCAGTCGCGGGAGATTTGCTTCCTGACCGACCGGGTAGCGGATTGGAAATCCTAGACGTCGAGAGGGAATTCCGTGGAGTGGCTGCCACGCGTTCTCCTGCCGATAAAGTCGCGAGCGTACGTCATCTGCTCTCTCGCGCAAGTCGGCTGGAAGCGAAATATATCGTGAAGATCATGACCGGAGAGCTGCGAATCGGACTGAAAGAGAGCTTGGTGGAAGAGGCGATCGCGAAGGCATATTCGGAAACTCTGCCCGACGTGCAGCGAACGAACATGCTGCTGGGAGATATCGGCGAAACGCTGCGCCTGGCTGCGAGCGGCCGCTTGTCTGAAGCCAGAATGCGCCTGTTTCATCCTTTAGGCTTCATGCTTGCAAGTGCCGTGGAATCAACCGAGGAAGGATTGAGTTATTTCTCCGAGGCCGCAGTCGAAGACAAATATGACGGCATTCGCGCTCAGGCTCACATCTCAGGAAGCGAGGTAAAGATCTTTTCCCGGACGCGTGACGAGATCACCGAATCCTTCCCTGAACTGCCACCTGCATTCGCGGGATTGCCGCAAGACGTCATTCTCGACGGTGAGATCGTAGCGTGGCAATATCCCGAAAGCTTGGCGGATGCGACCGTCATCGTCGACGAAGAACTGTCTGACGTAGGCGAGAAAAAGGCGAAGAATTTGGGATCGGCTCGTCCGTTCAGCGCTCTGCAGCAACGCCTGGGAAGAAAAAAGGTAAGCGAGAAGATGATGCGGGAAAATCCGGTCGCGTTTCTGGCCTTCGACATTTTGTATGCGGGAGGAGATTTGTTGATCGAAAGGCCACTGGGCGAGCGCGCCCGCGCGCTCGACTCTCTGTTGGCAGCGCCTCGGAAGGAAGCTATTGCACGGGTGCCGTCAGATCAGCACGCACAAAGCTCATTTTCCTTCGAGGTGGATACAGATCGCGCCTTGGCAATCAAGGCAAGCATCATCCGGGCTCCGGCTTTTTGGGCAGAATCGCCGGAAAAGTTGGAAGAACTATTTGTTGCCGCACGACGACGAGGTAATGAAGGGCTCATGATCAAGGATGTTTCGTCGACGTACACGCCCGGCAAGCGCGGCAAGTCATGGCTCAAGATGAAGCGCGAACTGGCCACGCTTGATGTGGTCGTGACGGCGGCAGAGTACGGGCACGGGAAACGTATCGGCGTCTTGAGCGACTACACCTTTGCCGTTTGGGACGGCGACCGACTGGTCAACATCGGCAAGGCTTATTCCGGCTTGACCGATGACGAGATCGTTGAAATGACGAAGTGGTTTCTGGAACACACAATCGAAGATGAGGGATTCCGGCGGACAGTCGAGCCGAAGATTGTGCTGGAAGTGGCATTCAACAACATGATGCGCTCCGATCGTCATGAGAGCGGGTACGCGCTGCGTTTCCCGAGGATCATTCGCCTGCGCAGAGATAAGTCCCCGGACGAGGCAGACAACATCGCAACCGTAGAAAAGGTGTTCGACTCCCAAACGGAGGGGCGTGATAAAGCCTGAGTTTACCGTCAGTGACTGTGATGTTGATGTTCGGAAGTATCGGCTACCGGAATGACGCAGCCGTGGGCGACTTCGCAGACCACATGCTCGAACTGAATGGTAGTGTGATCGATGTGAAAATCGTGGAACAAGCGTTCCTTGACATCACGCAGGATGCGCTCGCTCACCGAAGGGGGAATGTCGGCGATGGAAACGTGGCATGAAAGCGCATGGGTTTCGCTTCCAATACTCCACACATGAAGGTCGTGCACATCGTTCACCCCCTCAACTCCTCGGATCGCCGACTCGATTCTTTCCAGCTTCATCCCCCGAGGCGTTCCTTCGAGGAGGATATTAAGCGTCTCGCGCACGATACCGAAACCAGACCACAGAATCAAAACGCCAATACCGACGGACAAAGCTGAATCAATCCAGTAATTGCCGGTAACCATGATCGCCCAGCCACCTGCAATCACGGCAGCGGTCGATAGTGTGTCACCAACCTCGTGCAACAACGCGCTCCGTATGTTCACATCCCCACCAGAGCGATACAGCAGCAACGCAATTACACCGTTCATCACGACGCCTGCACCGGCGACCCACATCATGACACTAGCCTGCACGTGCTCAGGATGCTGAAGGCGACGGAACGCCTCATACAGAATGAAGAAGGAGACAATTACCAGCGAGCTGGCGTTCACCAAGGCCGCTAGGACTCCCGCGCGGTGATATCCATAAGTCTTGGTGGAACTGGCGGGACGTGACTGGAAGTAAACGGCGACCAGAGACAAAAGCAACGCGAGGAAGTCCGACAGATTATGCCCAGCTTCCGACAGCAACGCCAAGGAATGAGACCGGATTCCCGCGACTACCAGAAGGGCGATGTAGGCCAAAGTGACGCCCAGCGAGATCGTCAATACCTTGGTAGGACTGCCCGCACGGTGCACATGGACGTGCATTCCCTAAGTGTACGGACCTGTGAGGGGAGCTTCAAGCCTTGGAAACGCCGAGAATCCCGAACTGGTGGACCAATTAACGAGAAGCAACCGTTGCGGCTGCGTTGACGTTTTTCCTCACTCCGTCGACCGCCTACGACCCTTCGACTATGTTTTGCACTGCCCGGGGATTCGAGATTGCTAGAGAAACAGCAGGAGTTCCCGAGCATGGACGAAATCGTTAA
The DNA here is from genome assembly GCA_963801895.1 of uncultured Acidobacteriota bacterium. Lineage (GTDB taxonomy): Bacteria > Acidobacteriota > Terriglobia > Terriglobales > Acidobacteriaceae > Sulfotelmatobacter. The sequence goes on from CAWDGM010000001.1 coordinate 2,463,102, forward strand.
AGATTTTCTTATCGAGAGTGCGGAAAATCTCGACAGGCTGGATCAGGATCTAGTGAAGTTGGAAGTCGAACCTTCATCCAAGGAACTCCTCGCAAGCATTTTTCGAACGATCCATACGATCAAGGGTAGCTGTGGCTTTCTCGGTTTTGGCCGACTGGAAAAACTGGCACATGCTGGCGAGAGCCTGCTGTCGAAACTCCGAGATGGCGAACTAACGCTTACTGCTGAGATAACGAGCGCGTTGTTGTCCATGGTCGATGGCGTACGCCGCATGCTTGGGCAAATCGAGGCCACGGAAAAGGATGGCGATGATGATCATGCGGCACTCATCGGGCAGTTGACCCAACTTCAGACTGGCAGCCTCGCTCCTGGAAATCAAAACTTGACGGGCTCTCCATCAAGCCCAAAAAGCGAGAGGCCGGCGCCAGCTCCGTCTGCCGAATTTAACGATTCGGCGGAAAAACCAGATCCAGCGAAGATCGGCGGCGTTCTGATTGAACAGGGAAAGATCCGCGCCGAAGATCTCGCCAGTGCTCTCGAGCTTCAGGAACTGGGCCGTCGCAAGATCGGAGAAATTCTTGTTGCGCAAGGCGCCGTGCGCCCGGAGGACGTCGCCGCAGCCCAGCAAGCGGTGCAGCAGCGTAATCCTGACTCGCCGATCGAGACGATCCGAGTGGGAGTGAATCTGCTGGACCGGCTGATGAACCTCGTCGGTGAGTTGGTACTGGCTCGCAATCAACTGCTTCAGTTCTCGAACGGCACGCAGGACACGGCGTTTCAGGCCGTCTCTCAGCGGATGAACCTAATCGCGACGGAACTGCAAGAAGAAGTAATGAAGACACGCATGCAGCCGATCGGCAACGTTTGGAACAAGTTTCCTCGCACGGTTCGTGATCTCGCCCTTACCTGCAGCAAAGAGGTTCGGCTCGAAATGGAGGGCCAGGATACCGAACTCGATCGCACGATTATTGAAGCGATCAAAGATCCCCTGACTCACTTAGTTCGCAATTGCATCGACCACGGTATTGAACTTCCTGAGACTCGCAAACATGCGGGTAAGGAAGCCGCGGGTGTTCTGAAGCTGCGGGCCTTCCACGAGGGCGGGCAGGTCAACATCGAAATCATCGACGATGGCGTTGGTCTAAGTGTGGAGAAGATTCGTCAGAAAGCTATCGAACGCGGACTCGCATCTGCGCAGCAGGCTGCACGAACGCCAGATCAGGAGATCTTCAACATGATCTTCCTGCCTGGTTTTTCAACCGCCGAAAAAGTGACGAAGGTTTCCGGTCGAGGGGTCGGCATGGACGTTGTCAAAACTAACGTCGAGAAAATCGGGGGTACGGTTGACGTGCACTCGATAAGCGGCAAGGGCACGACGGTTCGCATGAAGATCCCGCTCACGCTAGCGATTATCCCTGCATTGATTGTCACCACCGCTGGCGATCGCTATGCCGTTCCTCAGGTGAATCTTCTCGAACTGGTACGACTCGAGGGAGAACAAGCGCGAACTGGACTGGAAAAGGTGAACGGTGCTCCCGTGTATCGCTTGCGAGGTCGGTTACTGCCCCTGATGTATTTGAAGCAGGAATTGAAGGCTGATCTTCGGAGGGACCTTTCGACCGGTATCCAAACCAGCGACTCGGATGCCAACGTTCACAACGTCAACATCGTAATTCTGCGAGCCGATGACCGCCAATTCGGGCTGGTCGTGGATGAGATCAACGATACCGAAGAAATTGTCGTCAAGCCGCTCGGCAAGCAGCTGAAAAGTATCAACGCTTATGCCGGCGCCACCATCATGGGCGACGGCCGGGTGGCGCTGATTCTTGATGTACTTGGGCTGGCCCAACGTGCCAACGTCGTGAGCGGAATTCGAGATCAACTGTTCGCTGAAAATGATCCGCTCGTGACAACCGCAGCAGCTCAGCAAGGCGGCCGAAATGCGTTCCTGCTCTTTCAGTACGGCGAAACGGGACGGATGGCTGTAGATCTTGGCCTGGTCGCTCGACTCGAAGAATTTCCACGCAACCTCATCGAGGTCGCCGGGGACCATGAGGTCGTTCAATATCGCGGACAGATCATGCCGCTGATTCGGGTCGCGGAGAAATTCGAGAGCTCCCTTCGAAAGCGGTTGGAGACTGCGCAGGATTCATTGCACGTTGTGGTCTATTCCGACAAGGGGAGAAGTGTGGGACTAGTGGTGGACCGAATTCTGGACATTGTGGAGGAGGGTTTTGTGATGCAGCGCCAGACGGGCCGCGTAGGCATCCTGGGCTCCGCCGTGATCCAGAAACGCACGACTGACATTCTCGATGTTCCGGCGCTGGTCGCCGCCGCAAGGATTCCTCAAATGCTCGAGCAAGCGTAGTTCAAAGGAGCGCAATTTACATGGCGAGTACGCAACAGTTCTGTACGTTCTTCCTGCAGGATCAGTGCTTTGGTGTTCCTGTGGAACAGGTTCAAGAAGTGATTCGCTATCAGCAAATGACGCGGGTGCCGCTTGGCCCGGAGGTGGTGCGCGGTCTTATCAACCTGCGAGGCCAGATCGTGATGGCCATCGATCTGCGCCGACGCTTCGACATGGAGGAGCGGCCCGATACACAACTTCCCATGAACGTAGTAGTTCGAACCGAAGATGGCGTCGTCAGCTTTCTCGTGGATGAGATCGGAGATGTCATCGAAGTTGAAAAAGACACCCTGGAGCCGCCTCCTGAAACTCTGCGCGGTCCTACCCGTGCCATGGTGGTAGGAGTTTACAAGCTGCCGCGGCAATTGCTTCTTGAACTCAACATTTCGAGCGTAACCGCGATATCCGGCTCCGCAAAAGAATCGGCTATGGCTCAGGTGTAAACGAATCACAGAACATTCCAGACCGAATACGAGTGCGTTCTGCATGCTGTCAGCGAACTGGCTCTGGGAATCAAAACTTGAAAGATAAAGAAGGAAAAAAACATGTTGAACATTCAGAATTTGAAAGTTGCAGCCAGACTCAGGTTTCTGGTGACAGGGGCAGTTCTAGGCTTGGTTATCGTATCGGTCGTTTCTTACTTCACGATCGAGAAGGTCAAGGTGGGTGGCGAGATAGACAGCGAGATGAACTTTAATGCCGAGCTGAGCTCTGACATCGTGCCGGCTGCACTCGACGTGGAGCGAGTGCGCTACGTGACTCTGAAGATGATGGGGGACGAGCCAAAAGACTATCCCGAAGATTTCGCCCTCTTCCAGGAACGAGCGAAAGCCTATGTCGAAGCCAACGAAGAGTGGAAGAAAAGACTACCTGAGGGGAAGATCAAAGACCTCGTTTCCAGGCAGGGCTACGAAGCCGGTACGGAATACATTGGCATCGTGCAAAATGAGATCATACCGGCCCTGAAAGAGGGAAAGCGAAACGCCGCGCAACTGGGTCGAGACCGCGCTCGGCCTATCGTGATTCGGTCCCTGGAAGCAACCAAACAAGCGGCGGAGCTGGCGCGCGCTCGAAAGGCCGAACTCGAGGACACCGGCAAGAAGAGTGTGACGCTGAGCCTTTCCATTCTGGTCGGTGCCTCCATTCTCGTTAGCGTCATTATTGCCATACTCGGGCTAGCCATTGGGAAGGGGGTCTCGTCCGGCACTGATTCGGCGGTGCGTTTGGCGAAAGCCATCGCTTCCGGGAATCTCCAGAAATCCGACGCGGTTTTGGGACAGGACGAGTTTGGAGATCTGTTGCGGGCGATGAACCAGTCCATCGACGCTGTAAACGCGCTGGTGAAGGACGCCAACATGCTTTCTGCAGCGGCGGTCGACGGCAAGCTTTCGACGCGAGCCGATGCGACCAAGCATGCAGGAGACTTCCGCAAAGTGGTGGAGGGCGTCAATGCTACGCTGGACGCCGTCATTAGTCCGCTCAACGTAGCCGCAGACTACGTCGACAAAATCGCTAAGGGGATCATCCCTCCCAGGATCACCGATAACTACAACGGCGATTTCAATGTCATCAAGAACAATTTGAACGCTTGCGTCGACGGATTGGGCGGGCTGCAGGAAGGCACGGAGGTTGCCAACAGGATCGCCGTGAACGATCTCACTCGACGCATGACTGGGAAATACGTCGGAATATTCTCAGATCTCGCTACCGGCATCAATTCGGTCCAGGATCGATTTACCCATCTGGTAAGCACCATTGCAAAAGTTGCCGAGGGCAACCTTGAAGATCTCGCGGACTACAAGAAGGTTGGCCGCCGGAGCGAGCAGGATCAGATCATCCCCTCATTCATTCTGATGATGACGAATATTCAGGCGCTCATCGCCGACGCTGGGATGCTGGCAAACGCCGCGGTGGAAGGCAAACTCGCAACCCGTGCCGATGCTGCGAAGCATCAAGGAGACTACCGCAGGGTCGTGGAAGGCGTGAACAATACGCTGGATGCCGTCATCGGCCCGCTGAATGTGTCCGCTCGCTACGTCGACGAAATTTCGGTAGGGCTCACCGAGGCCAGCGAGATCCTGCAATCCATGGCGGAGAATGACTACACCCGCCGGCTGGCGGGATCCAGCAAGCGGGTAAAGATCACCGACACCTACAACGGCGATTTCAACACCATCAAGAACAATCTGAATGCCTGCATCGAAGCACTGGAAGCGGTCGGCGCAGCGACCAACAAGACGGCTGATACTCTGCAGGACAGCATGAAATCGATCGCCAAGAATGCGCAGGCTCTCTCCAGTTCTTCTCAGCAACTGGCCGCTACCAGCCAGCAGATGAGCAGCAACGCCGAAGAGACGTCTGCACAGGCCAGTACTGTGGCCACTGCAACGCAGCAGGTGACCACAAACTTGAATAGCGTCGCCACCGGAGCTGAAGAGATGACATCCACCGTGCAGAGTATCGCTAGCAACGCGGGCGAAGCGGCCAAGGTCGCCGGCGATGCAGTCAAGACAGCGACGGATGCCAATGCCACGGTCGCCAAACTCGGCGAGTCCAGCGCCGAGATCGGGCAGGTGATCAAAGTGATCACCTCGATTGCGCAGCAGACAAACCTTCTCGCTCTCAACGCCACGATTGAGGCAGCTCGGGCTGGAGAAGCAGGCAAAGGCTTCGCGGTGGTTGCGAATGAAGTTAAAGAGCTTGCCAAGCAGACCGCAAAGGCGACCGAAGATATCAGCCAAAAAATAACTGCGATCCAGGACGACACCAAGCGCGCCGTGGAGGCCATTGGCAGCATCACTGGAGTCATCAACCAAATAAACGATATCTCGGGGACCATTGCAACGGCGGTCGAAGAGCAGAGCGCAACTACCAATGAGATGTCGCGCAACGTCCAGGAAGCCGCGAAAGGGTCGGGCGAGATTTCGCAGAACATCCAGGGAGTTGCGACTGCAGCCGAGAGTACAACGCGCGGCGCCCAGGACACTCTTAAAGCTGCACAGCAACTTACCGAGATGGCGACTCAACTCAGCAGTTTGGTCGATCAGTTCAAGCTCGGAGACGGAGAGAGCAATAGTGCCGTCTCATCCAAGAGCCACGCAAAGGCACGAGCCGCTCAAAGCGGACGTTAGTCGGGTTCAGCAAATAACCCGTGAGAGCTAGGCGCTCTCACTTTTCCAAGGCAAAGCATTTGATTCCGGCCACGAAAAAACGCGTTCTGCTTGTCGACGATGCGGTCGTCGTTCGTAAGGCCCTCACAGTTGCCATCTCGGCAGATCCGGAACTCGAGGTTGCCGGAACCGCGATGAACGGCCGCATCGCACTGGCTAAATTTCCGATGTTAAAGCCCGACATCGTCCTGCTCGACATCGAAATGCCGGAAATGGACGGCCTGGAGACAGTTCGCGAACTCCGTAAAATCGATACGCGTGTTCCGATCATCATGTTCAGTACGCTAACGGAACGTGGGGCGGCGGTCACCCTGGAGGCCCTGAGCTTGGGTGCAACGGATTACGTAACCAAGCCCAGCAACTTCAACGGAGTCGCGACCCTCCAAGCCATCGGCGGCGAGTTAATTCCGAAAATTCGCGTGCTGTGCCATCTGCCTGAACCGAGGACGAGCGCGATATTCTCGCCGAAGAAGCACGTACCGCCAGTTCTTTCCGCCAAGCCTCGACTCTTCTTGCAGGCCCAAGTGGTGGTCATCGGCGTTTCAACTGGCGGACCCGATGCGCTCGCGCGATTGATTCCGCAGCTCCCGGCAGACTTGTCTGTTCCTCTTCTCATTGCGCAGCATATGCCGCCGATTTTCACGTCGATGCTGGCGGCCCGCCTCAGCACAAAATCCGCCTTGCCCGTCAGAGAGTGCAAATCAGGAGAAAGATTGTCTCCGGGCTATGCGCTGATCGCGCCCGGCGATTTTCATATGGTCGTGCAACAGGATCCAGGAGGCGTACGAGTCAGCACGCACCAAGGTCCCAGGGAGAATTTTTGCCGTCCTTCCGTAGATGTGCTGTTTCGCTCTGTGGCTAGCGTCTACGGTGCGCGAACTTTAGGGGTGATTCTGACAGGTATGGGTCAGGATGGGTTGCGAGGATGTGAAATGCTCAGAGCGCAGGGCGGGCGTGTCTATGTCCAGGATGAAGCCAGCAGCGTGGTTTGGGGCATGCCGGGATTCGTCGCTCGTTCTGGACTTGCCGACAAGATTTTGCCATTGCAAGACATCGCGTCCGAGATCGTGCGTGCGACAACGTGACAGCGTGAAAACGAGAACGCAGGCTGGACCAGATATTACGTAGGGCTAGGTCTTTGTGAGGCTATCCAAATATCGCTGGTTATAGAACGAGGTTGTTTTCTGGACAAACTCGAGGATGCGGAACATGCGCTCGCGTCCCTCCCGATTCATCTCCCGGAACTGGACCGCAATGCCGGTGCCAGGATCCAACCGGGCAACAACTCCGTCGGCAGATAGCGACGGATCATCCATCGAGAATCCCAGTTTAATCTTGCTGCCCGCCGACAAGATCGTGCTTGTCTCCACATAGCATCCTCCGAGGCTGATGTCAGAGATATTGGCGAAGAGTGGCACGCCACCTTCTTCCATATGTACTTCGATCGTTACCCGGCATTTAAGGCGCGGGTGCGACCGCCGATCCTTGTAGGAAAGCTGCTTCTGTTTTTCGAGGTACATCCGGCGATCGGCTTCGGCCAGTAGTTGTTCAGCATCCTTGCCGTCATCCGGATACAGAGCCCGACCTACGCTCAACGAAAGTATCTCTTCTCCGCAAACTTCGCTTCCCGCCTGACGCGCGAGAGCGCGCATCTGTTCTGCTTTTTTGCCCGCTGAGTCCGCGGCCAGACCCGGCGCGATGACGACGAACTCATCGCCGCCCATACGCGCTACGTAGTCGTACTCCCGGCAGCTATCTTTCAACGCTTGGGCAAACAGGCGGAGGACACGGTTTCCTTCGAGGTGCCCGAAGCGGTCGTTGATCTGCTTGAAACCGTCCATGTCTGAAACCATGACGGTCAGGGTAGAGTTATCGCGCTTGCAGCGAGCCAACTCGCGATCCAATTGCAGGAACAGTGATCGCGCATTCGGCAGGCCGGTAAGGTAGTCAGTGATAGCCGAATTTTCGGCTTGTTGATATTTCAGTGCATTCTCGATCGCCAGCGCCATCTTTCCGCTTACCGCGAGCAAGATGCGCAAGTGATCGGAGGTGAATGCATCGCGCTCACTACGGTAGAGGGCGAGCACGCCGATAATTCCGGAGACGCCTTCAAGCGGCACTGCCAAGGCGGATCGTAACGTGCTGAACTTCGACGGATCGTTCAAATACCCCGGTTCGACCGAAGGATTGCCATTTACGATCGGTTTGCGATTGTGAGCGACCCAGCCGGAAAGTCCCTGCCCAACAGGTATCCGGAGCGATGAGAAGAGACGGTAGTTGTCTCCATTCACATATTCCGGTACCAGTTCTTCGTCGCGCTTGATGTAGATCGTGATGGCATCGTAGGGGACCATGGGCTTGAGCTTTACCGAAAATACGGAGAGCGTCTCTCCGAGACTGAGGGACGCGCCCAAGTCCTGGCTGAGCTCAAACAAGGCTTGTGCTTCCTGACGCGCAGCAGCGATGGAAGAGAGGAATGTGTTCTCCCTTCCCGCGTAATCCTGAGCCAATGTGTTTTCGAATCCCGCAGCAGGCTCGAGGCCGCGTTCGATCTTAATTCCCGTAGAAAGCAGAGCGTTCGGATCCTCCGCCGATTTGGCGACTGCGAGATGCTCCAGATGCTGGTAACGGCGTTGCAGGATTTCGACAACCTTCGGATCGAACGACTTGCCGGCCTCCGCAGCGAGCTTCTGCATCACGTCTTTCAGCGGCAGAGCGCGACGATACTGCCGGTCGGAAGCGAGGGCGTCCAGGTAGTCCACAGCGGACAAGATGCGCGCGCCAATCGGAATCTCTGCACCTTTCAGTCCCATCGGGTAGCCCGAGCCATCCCATTTTTCGTGATGCGCGCGAACGATTGGCACCACAGGATAGGGGAACCGGACGCGTTCCAGGATCTCGGCCCCAACCAGGGTGTGAATCTTCATCTTTTCGAACTCTTCTGGAGTCAGCCGTCCCGGTTTCGAAATGATGTGTTCCGGCACTGCCAGCTTACCGATGTCATGTAACAGAGCGGCGGCATGCAACGCCTCTAGTTCAGGGCCGCTGACACCAATTTCTTTTGCGACTTCAATGGCGTAGACCCGCACCCGCTGCAGATGCTCGTGAGTCGTATGATCTTTGGCCTCAATGGCCAGCGCAAGAGCTTCGATGGTTCGGAGATGCAGATTCGCCATCTCCTCGACATGGCGCTTTTCGTCTTCGAGTTTGCCAAGGTAGAGGCGATAGGACCTGTAGATCAGATAGACGGCGGGAAGAATGAGAAGAGATGTCTCCCAATTGAACTTCTGATTTAACCAGGCGATGACTCCGGCAATTCCAGCGCCGACAAGGTAATAGGGAAACGACCAAAAATAGCAATCGACAAGGATTCGATTGAGAGGTCGACGCTCAGTGAGGGAGATGACAGTCGCTATCGAGCCCGCGTTCGCGATGAAGTAAACTGTCGCCGCCAGCCCGAGCAAAACGGGACGGCTTCCGATCAAAAGATTCATCAGCGGATGGTGATAGGCAAGATATGCGAGCGAAGTGGAGACGCTGCCCGCGCAGACGTTGAACGTAAGCTGTATCGCCTTTGGCCGATCCGGATAGAGACACTGGGCTACCATCGAAATCGCGCCCAGGATCAGCGTCTCAGTGAAGCTGAGCTCGAGTACTCCAACCAGAATGAAAAGAAAATTTACCGACAGAGTGCCGGTGATTCCTGGCAGATTTACTTTGAGGCGCGATGCAAGGATGGCGATGCCGAGGTAGCAGATGAACTCGGCGATGTTCTTGCTGCTTTGATGAATGCCGCCGTAAACAAGGGTAGCCAGCCCCGATGTAACCATGAAGCTGATGAACAGTTTGGCCGGCATCGACAGTCCCCGCCACGAGCGAGAATGTTCCGGCAGACCTAAAGAGATGCTGGTTGCTCCAGTCATGCGTGTAAGAGGTGAGCTGCGGGAGATGCAGCCCGACGTTCACATAAATAACAGCTAAGGCATTTAGAAACAATGATTTGGGAGTTTTTTGTGAAACTTCGGTAACATCGGGCCGAACTTCCCGGGGTTGACAAACGTGGGATGATTCTCTGCTGACAACTGCCTCGAAGGGCTTACTCGATGCTGGCAACAAAGAACTTTGCGGTGATGAATTGGACCTGGCCTAGCTTGGCCCTCTTGATCTTCCTGAACATTCCAGCGCACGCAGAACCCATTTCTTTACAGGCACTTGTGGAGCCTTCCACGGTGATCCGCAAAGATGGGAATATGGTGACCTTCGCTCTCCACGGTTTCATCGAATTCCAGTCCCTGGCTGAAATGTTCCCCTACATTGACGCGCAACTTCGACGCTGGAATTCAAGCCCCGAGTTCACGGAAAAGGCTCGCAATGACCTTCGTCGTGATCTTCTACGCCGTGGACTTGAAAGCCGAGTTGTGTCCATGCTCGATGAGCGTCCTTTGGAGACTCTGGTTACCCATACCCGCGCCGAGCTTTCGGAGGCGATCCACAAAATCAAGGAGCCAATTCCGGAAGGCTATCTAGAAACGTTTCTCGAAGTGCAGGAGAAGTGGAAGCATTCTCTGAACTGTTGGAGCGCTTCTCCATCGATTCCAGGACGTGTTTTGTCTAACTGGTATCCGATCGAAGAGGGAATACAACTGTACGGGTCAACGTACGATTCGACAGAGCACTTTTGGCAAGCCGTGAAATATCATCCCGACGTTACGGTCGCCGAGATAAAGGTCTTGCTGGTTGACATGGGACAGGCGGAATGGGCGTCATGGTTGAAGCGCTTGGACGACGATCCGAAGATTCATCTACGCGACGCTTATGCCGTCGAGTTTCTGCGCCATAACCTGACCAGAGATCGCTTGCGATGGTTCCGTGATGAACTTGATAAGCACTCGTTGGGCTCTGAAGAACGGGCGCGAGCCTCCCAGCAACGCCTCCACCAGCCGTTCCGATTTACCGCCTACGAAGAAAAAGTGTTGTGGGGAGATTTGGCTGACGTCTTTCATCTTGTTTACACCTACTCATTGCCAACCGATCCGATTCGACAGACGCTGGCTGCGTGGCATTTCGATGGCATCTATCTTGAAAATCGAAAGTTCGGATTTATCAGCGAAGAATTTCGCTCTCTGATGCTCGAAATATGGAAAGTGAAATTCCTTAAGATATCGAGATTCAGAGAGGTTATCGCTTCTATTCCGCAGGAGATTCGCCTTTCACATTTTCTGAACGATGGCGATTCTCCCGACATTCCCATTCCAATTTACGTCGGTTATCTGAATCAGATACGCGACATGGCTATCGCTGAAAAGCGGACTTTAACGACCTCGAAACAGGCCCGCTGAAATTACACCGACTGAGATACTCCATCGTCAGCCAGATCCGCGACGTCATTGACAGCCGCGGTCGCAGTACCAGAGGTTTTTCCGCGCCGCATGGCCACAATTCCGGTGCGGACCATCTCAAGAACGCCATAAGGACGCAAGACCTCGAGCAGGCCGTCGATCTTATCCTCGGCGCCCGTGATCTCGATCGTGAGCGATTCCGGAGCGACATCGACGACTCGGGCGCGAAAGACACTGGCAAGTTCCAGTACATGTGATCGGGCTTCGTGCGTGGCTGCCACCTTAATCATCGCGAGATCACGCACGATCGACGGCTCCTTGGTTATGTTCTCGACCAGCAGTACGTTCACCAGTTTGTACAGATTCGCTTCGATCCGGCGCGCCTGGTCCTGATCGGCGTCAACTGTAATCGTCATTCGAGACACTTCAGGTTTTTCGGTGCGTCCTACTGTGAGGGAATCGATGTTGAAGGCTCGTCGACGAAAGAGCGATGCCACGCGCGTCAGTACGCCCGGTTTGTTTTCCACATACACGACGTAAGTATTCAGCATTTTTTTACTCATCCGCCGCCGTTTCGACAATCTTGCTGGGCCGTCGAATCATTTCATGCAATGCTGCTCCAGCGGCAACCATGGGATAAACCGTATCTTCCTGCTCCACCTTGAAATTGATGAGGACCGGACCATCGTGTTCTCGCGCTGCCCGCACCGAGGGGATCACCTGCGATCGTTCTGTGACGGTCATGCTACGAATACCATAGGCCTCTCCCAGCTTCGCGAAATCAGGGTTCAGCAGCGGAGTTGCGGCATAGTTCCGCTCGTAGAAGAATTCCTGCCATTGGCGAACCATTCCAAGAAATCCGTTATTTATGATCGCTATATTCACCTTTAGTTTTTCTTGCACGATGGTGGCGAGTTCGCACAAAGTCATTTGGAATCCTCCATCGCCAACCACAACCCAGACCTCGGCTTCCGGTCTCGCGACTTTTGCGCCGATGGCGGCCGGCAAGGCAAAGCCCATCGTTCCCAAACCGCCGCTGGTTATAAGGCTACGAGGCTTCTCATGCTTGTAGTACTGCGCCTCCCACATCTGATGCTGTCCGACATCGGTGACAACCACAGTCTCGGCGTCCCGGGTCTCGCGCCACAGATCGTTGATGACGTGCGCCGCATAGAGATGGCCGCTGTCGGGCAGATTTTGGATATCGCGTACCGCCGAATCGCCCTTCAGCTTGTCGATGAAATCCAGCCACTCGCTGCGATCGATCGACTCCACTCGCGGCAGCAGATCGTTCAGCACATCGCGGAGATCGCCAACCAGAGCCACATCCACTTTGACGTTTTTATTAATCTCGGCGGGATCGATCTCGATATGGATTTTCTTCGCGTTGGGGGCGTATGTTTTCAAATTTCCCGTTACCCGGTCATCGAAACGCATTCCGAACGCGAGCAGCAGGTCCGCTTCTTGAATCGTGTGGTTCACCCAGGCTTCGCCGTGCATGCCCATCATTCCAAGGTTGAGAGGGTGTGCCGCGGGGAACGCTCCAATTCCGAGCAGCGTCAGCGCGACCGGCACTCCTGCTCGTTCCGCGAAATCACGCACCTCGTTCATCGCGCCGGAGATGATGATGCCGTGGCCTGCAAGAATCACCGGCCTCTTGGCATTGTGAATAAGTGCCAGAGCCTCCTCGTATTCTTTTGGAGCTGGTGACAGATCAGGACGATATCCCGGCAATTGAGGCTTCGCAGCTTCCCAGTCGAACTCGCACGACGTTTGTTGAGCGTCTTTCGTGATGTCAACGAGCACAGGTCCAGGTCGTCCGGAGCGGGCAACATAAAATGCTTCGCGGATCGTGCGCGCCACTTCGTTGGCATGCGTCACAAGATAGTTGTGCTTCGTAATCGGCAGAGTGACACCGGTGATGTCAGTTTCCTGGAAGGCGTCGGAGCCGATGAGTTTGCTTCCCACTTGTCCAGTTATGCATACAATCGGCGATGAGTCGAGCATCGCTGTAGCGATCCCGGTGACCATGTTGGTAGCTCCGGGACCGGAGGTCGCAACGGCAACTCCGACCTGGCCACTGGCGCGTGCGTAGCCATCCGCCATGTGCGTTGCGCCTTGCTCGTGGCGCACCAGGATGTGATGAATGCTGCTGTGCTTGAGGGCATCGTACGCCGGAAGAATCGCACCACCGGGATATCCGAAAACGTGTTTCACGCCTTCTCGCTCGATGCACTCCCACAAAATGCCGGCTCCGGTCATCGTCTTGCCCGTCGTCTTCTCGGCCATACGGCTCCTCACTCCAGTCTTTCCCAAAAGACAAAACCCGCCGAGCCAGCGATTCTGGCGGGCGGGATTTTAGGGAGCTTGTGCTTTCTTCTCTCTCAGCTCTCCGGTTCCCTCCACGCCGTGGCGGATACTAAAGCCGGTACCCGAATCATCACGGCACGGATTCTTTGCGAATACGGTCTGCGCATAACTATTTGAAGATGTGCTGAGATGGTATCGAAGCCAACCACGGGCCGCAAGCGCAAAAGTCAGGACGTCTGCTTCGTTTTTCCGAATAGCGAGCTCTTACTCTGCATATCAACGGCCGCTTGTGCGATGTTCTCAGGCTTCCCTAAATCTCTCCAATAGTACTCGTCCGCGCGAAATGCACGAATGCTCTCTCCTTGCGCGGCAAGGCGAAGATAGGTATCGATGATTGAGAAGATTCCTTCTTCCGACATCGTCGTCAGCAACCGCGGAGAGATGACGTGTATCCCGGAGAATGCCAGACCACGCATCTTTTCTGCTCGTCGAACGACCTCATCGGCTTGGCCGCGACCGGCTCTACGGCCGCAAAGCTGGTTTTCCTGATCGAACAAAAGGTAGCGGGACGTCTCTCGCTCCCGTACCGCCAAAGTGGAGAGGGCACCGCTCTCAGTGTGAAATACGAGCATCTTACGGAGATCGATGTTGCTCAGAACATCGACGTTATGCAACACGAACGGCTCGTCACTACCGCCACCCGTCTGAAAGAACCAGGCCGCCTTCTTTAGGCCGCCGCCGGTATCGAGCAGTACATCTTCGCGGGAAACTTCGATCTGCATGCCGAAATTGTCGTTCTCCCGAAGATATTCGAGAACCAACTCGGCGAAGTGATGAACATTGACGATGACTTCTCGAATGTCGAAAGAGGCGAGCCGTCGCAGAGTGATCTCGAGCATCGTCTGGCCGGCAACTTCCACCAGCGCCTTTGGACGATCATCGGTTAGCGGCCGCAACCGCGTGCCTAGGCCCGCTGCCAAAACCATCGCCTTCATTTCCCGGCCTTCTCCGCCTGTGCTTTCTCAACCTCCATGCGATCCAGTTCCCGGTGAGAAACGACGACATCGACACCGGGCCGACCGCGCAGCCGCTTGGCCACGTTTTCAGCTAAGTACACGGACCGGTGCTGGCCGCCCGTGCAACCGAACGAGATCATAAGATTCTTGAATCCACGTTGCTGGTAATTGGAGACGCTGGCATCGACCAGCGACATCACACTGGCGAGAAATTGGTGAACACCTTCCTGCTGATTTAGGTAGTCAATCACCGGCGTATCGCGTCCCGTCAGCGATTTGTAACGCTCTTCGCGGCCCGGGTTGGGCAAGCTGCGGCCATCGAAAACAAATCCTCCGCCGTTTCCGCTGTCGTCCTTTGGGAGGCCGCGATGGAACGAGAAACTGAAGATGCGAACCACAAGATTGTCGGCATCGGTTGCCAGGCCCTGCAACTTCTCCGACGCCAACATGCTGTGGAACGCCTCCAGCAGTGTTGGCAGCGCGATCGGCAGGGTTACGTTGTGGAGTAGCCAGCGGAGATTTTTCAGCGCGTAAGGCACGCTCTGCAGAAAATGGACTTTGCGTTCGTAAAATCCGCGAAAACCGTACGCACCTAGCGCCTGCATGATGCGGACGTACACGTAAGCGTAGTAGTGCTGCATGAACTCTTCACGCTTGACGTCGACGAAGCCCTGTAGCGCTCCCAAATAGTGATCTAGAAGTTGTTGCCGAAGGTCGGGCGGGAGGTCGGCTTTTGCATCGTAGAGCAGCGATGCCACGTCATATTGCAGTGCGCCCTTGCGCCCACCCTGGTAGTCCAGAGAAATAAGGATGGCCGTCGGGCAGCATGATGTTTCGCGACTGGAAATCGCGATAAAGAAAATAGTCGCGCGGCGCACTCAACAGAAACTTCGTGAGCCGGCTGAAATCATGCTCGAGAGCTTGTTCGCTGAAGGGTATTCCGGCCAGCCGGAGGAAATAATATTTGAAGTAGTTCAAATCCCACGAGATCGATTGCCGATCGAAGCTTCCGCGCGGGTAGCAGACCTTGTAGTTCAGATCGCGGCTTGCCTCGACCTGAAAACGTGGCAGGATCGAAATGGTTTGGCGGTAGGCTTCGACAACCGGGGGAGCGATCTTCTCGCCTTGCCGATTCTTCGACAAGAATTCGAACAACGAAGTGTCGCCGAGATCTTCCTCCAGATAGGCCCCGTGATCCAGATCCTCGCCATAGATTTCGGGTACCGGCAAGCCATGTTTTCTAAAATGTCGGGAGAATTCCAGAAACGCTGCATTTTCCTCTCGAACACCGTAGAGAATGCCGATGGCATTCTTGCCGCCACCGCTCAGACGAATGATCTTGCGGCCAGATCCGCCCAGTTCGCCCTGTACGGGTTGCACCCGCTCGACGGGGATGTGAAACTGCTTTTCAAAAAGGTTTTTTAGTACATCCATCAGATCTGTGAGGCCGTTGGGATGATGATTCATGACAAAGATACCATCGAAGGCCGGAAGCCAGCCCGCTAGGCATCATGGTGCGAAACAGCTGCGTCGTGGAAACTCGTTTGACAGGCAAGGCCGGGGGCCCGCGCCACCATCAGGAAGACTAGGCGGTCTTTCCGCCCACGCTCCATTGAATCGCGTGCTGAACCAGCTCACGACCGCTTCGGAGTGACAGCTTCTCCTTGATGTGCGCTTGATAGGACTCCACAGTCTTTACGCTGATGTGCAAGACGTCGGCGATTTGGCGTGTCGAATGCCCTTCGCCAATTAGCCGGAACACTTCCAGTTCACGGTCGGTTAAATCCGCCACCGACGCCGGCTGCCCGGCAGCCCGGCTGCGAATGTAGCGCTGCACCATGCGATCGGAAATCCTGTCGCTTACATAGATCTCGCCGTTCAGGATTCGCCTGAGCGCAACCAGAACTGTTTCGGTTGCGTCTTGCTTCATGACGTAACCTCGGGCACCTGCGCGGAGTGCGCGTTCCGCGTACATGAACTCATCGTGCATCGAGAGAATTAAAATAGGAAGATGCGGGTAGGTTGTTCGAAGGTCTTTAAGAAGGTCCAAGCCATCTGGTCCGTTCAACGAAATGTCAACAATGATGATCGTGGCCTCGGACGCTCGGATCGACTCCAGTGCAGCGAGCGCATTTTCAGCCTCTCCGCACACCATCAGGTCTTTTTCTCCATTAATTAACAGACCTAATCCGTAGCGCACGATAGGATGGTCATCCACCACGAACACTCTGTGCTTCTTGATCGTTCCGCTGCCAGAATCCATCTCGCCCTCAACACGCTTCACCAAGACGCACCGCACCTTCTATATCAGGTCAAAATTTGGCATCCCGCAATTCATAAGTATCTCTATATGTTTGATTGATATGTAGATCTTTAAACCTACAAGATTCGGTGTTAGCGCCACGCTAAGTCGCCCTAGTTATGTTAGTTCAACTTGAGTACGGGCACTAAGGGCTGTGTGATCAAAGTACGAATTTCACAATCGTAATAACTATCGTTGCGACACTATTGCGAGCATTAACGCGTCGAGATCAAACACCACAAAAGCAGAAGAGGTGAGGGGAAGTTACTGCCAAAGATACGACTGCAGATGCAGAACAGAAAGGAAAAAGTCGCGGCGAGGATAGGGAGCGGCCCGCGAGTCATATCTGCCTCGTATGTTGCTCCTGTAGTATGAATCGGCACGCAGCGCGCGCCTTCCACCTTTTCCTAAAAATTGAGAGATGAATTCGTCCGACCACAGAACGGGTTTGTGATTCTGTCTGGAGTGCAATCAGGGGCGGAACAGGTAGCTGACTTTGACGAATATCTGATTTCCCGTCATCAGGCCGGGTGTTGCCACGCGCTGTATGGCATGGTCGGCGAGGCGAATGTTCTCGAATTGATTCGAATATCCGACATAGATCGCTGTGCCCGGATTTACCGTGTAACTGAAGAGAAAGTCGAGGCCGATATGCTTGGAACGTTCGAGATCGACCAGCGCGGGGTTCGACAATACAGCGTTGTAGTCGATGATCGCCCTCAAGGAGAACCGGTTCGTGAATTGATAGCTTACTTTTGTCCGCAGAAGATGATTGTTGAAAATCGAGCCTGCTGGTCCGACCTGCGCAACCCCCGGGATAGTATGGAGGGCATCAAAGATGTAAGTCTCGGCAGCCCGGAGCCGGCGAGTCGGCCGCAACGTCAGGCCAAGATCCGCGTCTGTCGAGTTCGCGAGGAACGAGAACAGGCCCTGTGCAGGAAAATAGTTGATGTTCGTGCCGCGCGTATACGATGCGTCAATCGCGGCCCAGTCGAATACTTCGCTAGATAAATATGCGTAAGTCGCATTTTGGCGAAATGGCAGATTCTGGAAGCGTTCAAACACTTCAGTTCTTCCAGCCGTGACGCTGGTTGACCGTCTTAGATTCACTGCGAACGAGGAATCGACCGACCAGTCCTGCATCTGTCCCGCGTAGTTCCAGTCCATCGAGGTCAGAAGGCTTGGACCGAAGCTGACGACCGCTCCATTCTCTGGGCGCCATCGGTAGTTCGTCGCGTTCTTGATGAGTCGCAGGTCAACGCGCGGAATAAATCCGAGATCGGCCCTGAATGCGGGACTTCGGTCGCGGAAGGTGGTGTCGGAAGTGAAATGACGTCCGACCTGCGACACTTCAGCCAGAAGACTATGGCCGTGCGCTTCGAGTCCGTCGAGATCGCGTGCCAATGAATGCGCGCCCTGTGCCGTGACAATCCAGTTTGGATTCAACTTGATTCTGGAATCGACCGACATCACGCGATTGGAGCTCGACCCGAAACTGTACTGCGAGAAGAAAGCTCCCACAGTGGATTCCTTGCCCACATCGCGCTGTACGCGCGCTACCCCGATATGGGCGCGTCCGCTCTCGCCGCCCTCCGATAGCAACTGGCTGGCGGATCGATCATCGATCGAAAGTAACCCGAGGGTCCAACCTGCAGCTTTTCCGGTCATACGCGCCCCGAATTGCGGATCGACTACACGCCGCGAGAAAAACAAGGTTTCCGGAGTTTGAAAGTATCCGGCGCTTTCCGTGAAGAACGGCCGCTTCTCGGGGAAGAAGACTTCGTAGCGCTGATTGATCGTCACCTGCGGCTCGTCGGACTCGACCTGGCTGAAGTCGGGATTTGCTGTGAAGTCGAATGTAAACCGATCGCGCAGAACATATTTCGCATCGAGTCCTACGCGTGACTCAGTAGTGGAATGGAAGAACGGAGTTGCCCTGCCATTGTCCAAAAATTTCTGACGGCTTCCGAAAACATATGGAATAAGCTGGAGGCCTCGCCCGGACTTTACGTCAACCAGTGCTCCCAGAGCGGCAAACTGCGGGACATAGCCGTCGATACTCCTCGTGAGGTGCGGCCAGGTGTCTGACTCGTTGTTTGTCGGAATGATGCGACCGAAGGCGATTCCCCAAGAGGTCGCATCCCCGGAATGAAATCGCAGGCTCTTGAAAGGAATCGCCATCCACACAACATAGCCGTCCGCAGTCCTTCGGCCCTCTGATTTCCACACCGCATCGAAACTGTAATCTTCATCCTGGCCCTCGGTGATCATTCCGTCCATTTGCACGCCCAACGGATTAGCGATGAATTCGTAAGCGTGCCTGCCATCGTGAAAGGTATCTAGCATGAAACTCACGGTCTCATCACCTGTGAGGTCGTCTCGTCGGCCGATGTGAGCGCGAGCCTTTCCGGCGACATCCTTACAGACGAAGACTGCGTAGATGTTGTTCTCGTCGTGCGAGATATACGCCGTAGTACGAGAGATCGCAGGTTCGCCATCGTAGGGATCTCGTTGCCGGAAATCGGATATGCGCAGTTCTTGTGGCCTCTCTCGACCATCGAGATAGTCGCTCAACGTGGGTGCACTGAAAACATGGGGCACTGCAAGTTGCGCCGTACGAGTTGCTGCCGTTTTCGCATGAACGACTGTAACCACGTTCAATACCAGGGCGACGATGCTTGTGTGTCGAACGAATTGGAACAGGGATTTCATTTAGGACTATTCGATCAAGTTCTGTGGTTCGTTTCTGGATAGGTGCTTGACTGTAAAAGTGAAGGCCTCGGGAAGTGCGCCCCCCGAGGCCCTCTATGGTTACAACTTAGGCAACGCGCTCTACGAGCTTGTGGCCCTTGCCATCCTTGCCCTTGTCGTCATGCCGGCGATCCTTGCCGCGATCGTCGCCGGGCTCTCGTTCCCGAGCAATGGTCTGGAAGGCCTTGTGGTTCTTTCCGTCCTTACCCTTGTCATCGTGCCGGCGATGCTTGCCGCGATCGTCCCCGGGTTCTTTCTCGCGGGCAACAGT
Organism: uncultured Acidobacteriota bacterium; assembly: GCA_963801895.1. Lineage (GTDB taxonomy): Bacteria > Acidobacteriota > Terriglobia > Terriglobales > Acidobacteriaceae > Sulfotelmatobacter. Next base: position 2,482,668 of record CAWDGM010000001.1, read on the forward strand.
CTGGAAGGCCTTGTGGTTCTTTCCGTCCTTGCCTTTGTCATCATGCCGGCGATCCCTACCGCGATCGTCCCCGGGTTCTTTCTCCCTTGCGATCAATACGCCGGAAGCGGTCGAGCCTTGCAAAAGAAGCTGGTTGGAAGTGGAAGCCGGCGCCTTAGCGGTAGCACCTGCCATCGTGGATGCAGCGATGGCCATTCCTGCGGTCAGAGCGAACATTTTGAAATTCAAAGTGATTCTCCTTGTTTTCTGTGGGTTTCATTTCCTGGCCGCCAGAATTGCCAGGTGCCTATCGAACTGAGGCCTTTCCGTTTCGTTTCGGTCTCTGTTCGTAAAGCTGAGACACGTTGCCGAATGCAGGCGGAACAGATTTCTGGCGAAAAGATTTCTGTTCCGGCGACCGCAGATAAGGTGTCCTACTCAGTGCAGGGCGGCGGAATCGCCCCTAATTCTTTTTTTTTTGCTTCGGAGATCGAAGATGTGCGATTCGCTTCTTGCTGGCTTGAATCTTCATAACTGGCCTTTCCGAGAGGCAGGAAGCCGGCAACGAGGGGCCAAGTCGGTTGCTATAATCGGGAGGATGCCCCTCGAAAACTTTTCCGACGAGGAGCTCGCTTCGCGTTACCGGGACGCTGCCAATAGTGAAGAAAGCGAGCTTTGCATCAATGAGCTGTTTCGACGGAACTATTCACGAGTGGCCCGATGGTGCCTTCGTTTCGTAGAGGATCGCGAGGCAGCCGCCGATCTGTCGCAAGAAATCTTCACCAAGGCCTACCAAAACCTAAAGGCATTCCAGGGTCAATCCAAATTCTCAACTTGGTTGTTCTCCATCGCACGGAATCATTGTCTAAATGCCGTGCGAGCCAATACAAGGCAAGCGACTGAGCTCAAGGCCGAAGTCGACGAAGACTTCATTGGAGCGATCCCCGACCGGAGCGCAAGCCCTTACGACGAGGCAGAACGCCAGTCTTCGGCGCGCATGATTTCGGAATTGCTTACCCAAGGCTTGGACGAAACGGAAAAGATAGTGTTTACGCTGCATTACGGTGAAGAAATGCCTCTGGACACAATCAGTCGCATGCTGCGGCTGGAGAATCAGAGCGGCGCCAAGGCCTACATTGTCAGCGCGAAACGAAAACTGGCCCGGTTAGTGCAACAACGTGCGGCGCGCGAGAAGGCCGCAGAAATATAAGGACGCCACAAATGATTGACCGATCTACATTAAAAACTGCTCTGGCCATGAAGCAGGATTGTCTCTCGGTGCAGGAATTGGAGCGACTGCTGGACGATCCCTCAAAGCAAAACCCACACCTCGCGAGTTGCCCGCGGTGCCAAGCCGAACTAGCGATGTTGAAAGAATTCGAAGAGGCCACCCCGCTTCCGGGCGAGGGTGCAGCCGTGGCTTGGATCAGTTCAGACCTCGAGCGCCGGCTGGAGCAAATCAAGAACCCTGGCAAAGTCACGCGAGTTGCGTCAGCTTCCACGAGTTGGTTTGCGAGGTTATTCTCCGCTGGCCATGCAAGGTGGCTGATGCCCGTTGCGGCCTTGGCGGTAATCACGACGGCCAGCTTTTTTGTGCTCCGAGCATCTCGACAGCCCGATCTGAACGCTAGTCTGGGCTCGGGTCCGTCGGTCTACCGGTCACAGGAGGTCCAACTTGTCAGTCCCGCCGGAGAACTCACTCAGGCTCCTAAGTTATTGGAATGGAAGGCTTTTGCGGGAGCGACCAAGTACAAGGTGGAGGTCATGGAAGTGGATCATGCTCTGCTTTGGTCCGCGTCGACAAATTACACATCTCTTACAATACCAAGCGCCACACAAGCTAAAATGCTTCCAGGTAAACCAGTGCTCTGGCAAGTCACCGCGCTGGATTCGCAGGAACGGACGCTCGCCGTTTCTCAAGCTAAAAGATTCTCCGTCTCAAGAAAGTCAGCTGTTTCTAATTAGCGGATTTCCGCCAATCGAGGATTCGTGTCATGGGAAAAGTGTGTCAGAAATTCAATCGTGTATTTCGATTTACAACGGTCATAACGCTGGGATTAGCCGCTAGCTTCAGCGCGGCTCAGGAGCCCGTCGAAGCGCCATTTAATGGGGTCAGCCTCTCTGTCCAAAGCCCCACGGTTCCCCCCGGCGGTACGTTGCAAGTCCAGGTTTTCGTCACCGAACCGAATCCGATCTTGAAGGGCCGTCAAGGGATGAAATTGGGTTCAGCGAGATCTGCGTTAGTTCCACCTGCCCTGATTCCGAATGCTGGAGTGGCTCCTGCTGCGATCCTAGGATCCATCCGAGACGCAGCCGTCTACAGTCCGACCGGAGACGCTGATGGTATCGCTGTCGGTAAGAACGGCAGCACGCAGCTGTTTTTCAATTCTCCGCTGACAACCTTCGGCACTGAGCTCGATACGCCGGTGATGACGATCGCCGTCCCGGTGACCGATGGAGCGAAGGTAGGGCAGACCGTTCCGCTCACGCTGGATGCCAGCAATTCGCTCTACTACAACCCCAGTTCTAAGCTTTATGCAGTGGAACTGAAGTCTGGCACGATGACCGTCGGCGGCACCATGGCAATCTCTGATGTCACGCCCGGGGGCGGCACGATTCAGCCCGGAACGGTGATATCCATCAAGGGAGTCGGCTTCGACCCATCATGTCAGGTTGATATCAATGAAGCAAAGATTGCGTCAACCGACTACATAAGCCCGACTTTGATCCAGGTGACGCTCTCGAAGGCGTTTGCCATCCGCGGAAGAAGAATACGCGTCACGAACAGCAACAATGAAAAAGTGACCTACTATCCATACCAGCGTTCAACTGCGGTTGGAAAGAGTACCCACGCGTTGATCGCCTCCAGCATGGCGCTTTTCGCACAGACCACTTGGAAACTCGGCTACTTCCATCCGACACTGCAAGGTACGATTTTCAGCGCCTTGGCTTTGCAGAACCTGAATGCGGTTAAAGCGAACGTGGTTCTTCAACTGAAATCGAAAACCGGGAGCTTGCTGGCAACAAAGAACATAACGCTGGGCGTAAACGCCAGCATGACGCGAGACTTTAAGGAGTATTTCCCGGGAGCGTCGCCTGCGACTGGGACTAGCGTTAGCGTCTCTTCCGATCAGCCGATTCAGATGCTGGGGATGCTAGCGGATGACAGCACGAGCATCGTCCTGCCGATCGATCCGACCACGTTGCCGTAGAAAAATCCAGATTCCGCCAAGCAAGGCGCCAGCCGACAGGACACCGAGGAGCAACGTCACCTCTCCCCAAGACACTACGGAGGGGAGGGGCGTAGCTCCATCTCCATTCAGCACGAAAGCGGCCCAAGCTCGAGGATCGGCCACCTTAGAATTGGAGTGCAGAAACCGTAGCTTTGCGAGGCGTAGGGCCTCCGCTTTCGGTTTGTGTTCATTCAGCGCAAGAAAGTAGAACTGCTTCATAAACTCAGCCGTAATCTCGTCATCCACGCGCCACAATGCCGTCACGGACGATGCAGCTCCAGCAGATAGAAGAGCCCGGCTGAATGCCTGCACGCCCTCGCCGCGAACCATCTTTCCGCGTTCCGTATCGCAGGCCGAAATTACCGCCAAATTCACATGGCTGAGATCTAGATCGTAAAGCTCGCGCAGGAACACGTAGTCAGAGCCCATGTTTGCTGCCTCAGGGGAGAACAGCAACCTCGAGTTTTCTGGATTGTCCGCGTCGGCAAAAGCATGCGTGCTTACATGGAGTAAGAACGCGGAGTTCGAAGTCGAGCTGAGGAAGTACTTCTTCAAATCGTTCTCGCGCAGGAAAATTTTCTTTTCGCCCCGGACTAGATTCGCGATGTCCAATATTTCCTGGGACGAGAACGGCAGGACTTGCGTGCTATCCAGTGCGGGTGATTCCTCCGAGTCGAGATCTTTGTTCTCGCCAACGCGCGGATCTCCGAACGCTACGAACGCATGACTCCAGGGAAGCTGAATCCTTGTGTTTCCTCTCGATCGAAAAAGAAGGGCTGCGGTCGGGAGGTACGCGATGTCGAGACTTTCAATCAATGGCAAACTTGAGTTTCCGCCACGAACCAGGTCGAACGGGATATAGCTGATCCACCCGTCGGGCACGATCAACCAATGGCGAATGCCCTCAAACAATGTCGGGTCATCAGGAAGAAGGCTGTCGAAGATACGGATTTGATCATGCCAGTTTCCACCTAAGTCGTCCGGCATTCCATCGAGATACTTGCGAATATTCTCGAACTGGGTCGCAGATAATTTCTTCACCAGCATTCCAGACTTGCTCCGCGTGCACCAAACCAGCCCGACCTGATCGCCGGAACTCCAATACTCCAATAGCGCAGTCTCTGCCGGAATGTTGGCTTGAGTGAGTGCCAACGTCAGTGCCAGGCCCTGCGATTCGCTGCCTTTAGTTTGTGCACCAGTCTGAGTCTGCAGTCTGTCCTGAAAATTTCGTGCGCGGCTTCGTTCGAGGAACGAGAATGCCTCTTTGGCATCATTGCGACGCATCAGCAAGCCAATCAACGCGTCGTAAGCTTCTCGCTTATCTGCAAAGAAGTCCGACCGCAGAGCCGCTAATTGGAGTTGACTGCGGGTCTTCTCGATCAGCGCGACCGCTTCACGGTAGTTTGTTTCGGCGGCGGACAAATTCCCGATCTGCTCTTCGATCCGACCGACACCATAAAGAGACTTCCACTGCTCTTCGGTCGTACCGAGCTCGGCAGCCAGTGATTTCGAAGAATCGAATTCCTCTTTGGCATTCGCAAAGTCTTTCGACCGAAATAGTGTCTCGCCGAGATAAAGATGAGCTTGCATTTCTTCCCGCCGGTTGTGCGCCTTCTGCGCAAGTAAAATCGCTGAGCCGAAAAATCGTTTCGCCTGCGTGAGATCCTCCATATCTAGCGCATAGACGATCCCGATATTTTTAGTGACGGTCAGCTCTCCAGCTGCGTCGTGTTGCTCCGAATAAAGCTTCTGCGCCGCTCGATAGATGTCGAGAGCTTTATAGGGGTCGCCAAGCCTGCGATAAAGTGCGCCAAGGTTTGCGAACAAATGCGCGCGATCGCTGGCGGTGAGATCTTTCGACGACTGTTCCACCTCGCGGTAGATCTGCATAGCGCGTTCATAGCGCCCGAGCCGTTGATACAGCGTTGCCTGATTGAAACTTGTGATTTGGCGCCAGTAAGGGCTCCACTTCGCGGCAGGGTTCTGGTTCACCAGCGTCATCGCGTCATCGTAGCGACGTGACGCCTCCGAATATCGGCCAGGGTAGAAGTATGCGCTTCCCAGGTTGTTCAACACTTGGACTTGGTTCTCCAAGTCCTGGCTTTGCCGACTCAGTGACAGAGCCGCCTCCAGCGTCCCCTGCGCTACCGTATAGCTGCCCGTCTGGATTTGCGCGATACCCTGATTATTCAGCGCGTGAGCTTCGCCACTCGAGTCGCCCACGCTGTGGTACGTCGTGGCCGATTGTCTGGCATATTCGATCGAACCCTTGTAATCACCGATCGCGGCGCTGATTTTACTAAGTCCATTCAGCGCAAATCCGAGTTGAGGCGATGCAGGGCGCCCTCGCAACGTAGTGACGACGGTCTCGTAGATTTTCTTGGATTCGTCCGTGTGGCCGTGCTCAAAAAGACTGGAGGCTTTCTCCAACTGACGATCAACTTCAGTTTCGGTGCCAGTCTGCCCATGAAGTCCAGACGCAGTTCTCCAGAAGAAAAAGAAAAGCACAGCAAGAGTGCGCTTTTTCATCTCAGCCCATTGTATGGGATGCACATTTCGATCTACCCCGATTCGGATTGTGCGTTCCGAAGTTCGGAAGCCAATCTGCCGGAGCCGGCATCCTAGGCTGGTGCGAACACAAGGTGACAGGGTCGCGGTCCAGTCGGCGAGCGGCAATTCCTCGCCTGAGCCCAACGCCCAGAAATGGATTCTCGCCGCAACGATTCTAGGTTCCAGCCTCGCCTTCATCGACAGCACCGTCGTCAACGTGGCACTACCTGCCCTCCAGTCGAGTTTTCAAACGACGGTGGCGAACATGCAATGGGTTGTCGAATCCTATGGACTGTTTCTCGGGGCGCTCATCCTGGTCGGTGGATCGCTCGGAGACCTGTTCGGCCGCCGCCTGGTTTTCGTCCTCGGAGTGGCAACATTCGCTCTAGCCTCGGTCGGGTGCGGATTCGCTCAGAGCATTCAACAAATCATCCTCGCCCGAAGCCTCCAAGGTATCGGTGCCGCCCTGCTGGTTCCGGGAAGTCTGGCCATCATCAGCGCCTCCTTCGACGAAAAGAGTCGCGGTCAAGCCATCGGGACTTGGTCCGGCTTCACCGCCATCACCACAGCCGTCGGTCCAGTGATGGGAGGCTGGATGGTTGGGCACTGGTCCTGGCGGGCGGTGTTTTTCATAAATCTCCCGTTGGCGGTGGCGGTAGTCGCCATCGCCCTCTGGAAGATTCCTGAGAGTCGTAGTAAGGCAGCCCGGCGTGTGGACTGGCTAGGCGCTTTATTAGCCACTTTCGGACTTGGCGGTCTCATTGCTGGATTCGTCGAAGCCGGCACCTTGGGATGGCATAATCCTCTGATATACGGAAGTCTCACAGCAGGCTTCGGTTTGATGATTGGGTTCGTCATCTTAGAGGCCAACGCCGAATCGCCAATGTTCCCTCTCGGCCTCTTTCGCTCGTCGAGTTTCGCGGGCGCGAACCTGCTCACGCTATTTCTTTACTCGGCGATTGGAATCTTCTTTTTCTTGTTTCCGCTCAATTTGATCCAGGTGCAAGGCTATTCGACCACGGCAACAGGCGCGGCCATACTGCCTCTGATCGTGCTGATGTTCCTTCTCTCCCGATGGTCCGGTGGGCTGGTTGCCAAGTATGGGTCGAAATCCCCGTTAATGATCGGCCCCCTGATCGTAGCGCTGGGATTTGCATCTTTTGCGCTCCCCTCCGTCGGGAGCAACTATTGGACATCGTTTTTTCCTGCGATGCTCGTTCTCGGATTTGGAATGGCACTCACCGTAGCTCCGTTAACCACTGTCGTAATGACTTCCGTGGATGAAGATCTTGCGGGGACGGCCTCGGGCGTCAACAATGCCGTCGCGCGAGTTGCGGGCGTGCTGGCAGTTGCGGTGTTCGGGATCGTTATGATCGAGGCTTTTGGAGTGCGACTCAGCCACACCTTGAGCGGCCTCCAACTCCCCGGCGATGTCGTCAAAGTTGTCCTTGCGAATCAAAGCAGGTTGGGAGCGCTCCAGGCCCCCGCCGGCCTTGATCTCGCCTCGGTGTCGGCCATCAAGCTCGCGGTTGGGAAGTCTTTCGTTTTCGGATTTCGCATCGTGATGTTGATCTCCTCCGGCTTGGCCGTAGCTAGCGCCCTCATCTCCGGGCGGATGATTGGTTCGGCGCACCGTCGTTCGACGTAAGCTCACGAAAACTCGAGATTGGACCAGCGTCAAACGGACTTGTCTCACGAAAAAACGCGCTGGGATAGCGGCGGAAACTTGCCTCAAACCTGCAAATGTCTTCCGCCTGTAAACTGTCTCGTTTTCGCGCAACATTACGCTTGCCTCTCGAAGGAGTTGGTGTAAACTGAACCACGCCGAAAGTGGGTCGGCTGATGGCGTTGCCAGGCATTCATCCTGGACTCAGTTTAAAAGAGTAGCGTCTCCTCAAGTTTCAAAACACCCGTACTTCTGATTCCGCGTTTAATTGTCCACTCCTGTTTGCATGGACTTAAACCAGAAGCCGGTCGTGGAGCGCAACGCACCTGTCGCCTTTCGGGGTAATTAAGAAACATTTTTGTTTAGGTCTCACGTAGACCAGCGCTCTATGGGAGCGGAAAGTATGTCGCCGCCCAACTCTATGAAGCAGACGAATGCCAAAGAGTACGCCCAGCAACCTTCCGTCCGGGCAGAGGCTGACAAGCTCATCGAGGCGCACATTTCGTATTCGCATGCGATAGCTGCCGAGGTCATTCGCAAGCTCCCACCCGATCTTGAAAGAAAAGACATTCAAGGATGGGCCGAACTAGGCCTGGTGGAAGCGGCGAATTCCTTTGACCGCACTCGCGGTGTCCAGTTCAAAACGTTTGCGTACTACCGCATCAAGGGCGCCATCTACGATGGATTGCGGAAAATGGGCTGGTATTCCAAAGGCGTTTACCAGCAGATGCGCTTCGAGATGCACGCCAACGAATACTTGCAGGACGTTTCCGGAGAAGCTCCGCGCGTCGGTTCAGCCGCCGGGCAGCTGCAGGACTTGAAGGATATGACCTCGAACCTGGTGAGCTGCTACATGCTCTCACTAGAGACGATGCCCCAGGAGCCGGAGGACCACAGCAAGCGCTCTGCGGAAGAAGAGGTCGTTCGCGCACAACAGAGCGATAATCTTCGATCGTCCTTGGCCCAGTTGCCAGAAACCAACCGCCGGGTCCTGGAATATTGTTATTTTGAAGGTCTTACGCTGGAAGAGACGGGGCGCAAGCTCGGGCTGTCCAAGTCCTGGGTTTGCCGCCTGCACGCCAAGTCGCTGGAAATGTTGCGCCAACAATTAGCGCGCCTCACCGCGCCCAGAGTTGGCCCCACCCCCGCAACGTTTCCCTCGCCCGTCCGATAATGTGGTTGTATGGTCGACCCAATCGCCAAAGCCGGAGCCGGCAAAGTTCTCGACGTGGTGGGCGGGCAAGATAAACCCACCCCTGCCAAGACCGGCGAGTCGAAATTCGACCGGGTGCGTGCCGACGTTCAGGATCGCGACGCACAACGGGTAGAAATTCCACCTGAAGTGAAACAGGTTTCCATGCAGAAGCAAAAGGCCATGGAAAAGGACATGACCACCCGCCTGCAAAAAGGCGCGTCGCCCCGTCAGATACTCGATGTAAACATGAAAAACGCGAAGGTAAACGTCGATCAATTGACCAAGCGGATAAACGCGCTCCCGAAGACGCCGGCGTTTCAGCCTTTTCGCGATCGCCTTGCCAGCATCGATACGCAGTTTCAGGATGCCGGGAAGCTCATGAACTCGATCAAGGGTGGCGAGAGTCCTCAGCAACTTTTGAAAATACAGATGAGCATGTATCAACTCACTGAGAATGTTGAACTCATGAGTAAGGTCGTGGACCAGGTGACTTCAGGGATGAAGAACATTCTGCAAACGCAGGTGTAGGATTGCGAACTTTAATCGAGGGCAAATTGAGCCGGTTAAGAACTGTCGAGTCGATAGTTGTATTGGGCTTGGTGGTCGTACTGTGTGGTTGTGTTACACACGAACTCCAGAGTGGGCTGAACGAGCAGGACGCGCAGGAAATTGTCGTCCTGCTGAACGAGAACGGCATCGATGCTTCTGCGGGGAAAGCTGCAAGCGAGAAAAAAGGGGAGGAGAAATGGAGCGTCGTCATCAAGGGCGGCGACCAGAATCTGGCCCGCGCCTGGCGGGTCCTTCAGGAGAACGGCCTTCCCCGGCAGAAGGACCACGGTCTTGAAGATGTTTTCTCCAATGCGGGGATGATTCCAACCGCAACGGAAGAACGGGCGCGCCTTCTGCTCGGCACTTCCGGCGAGATCAGCCGAACCCTGAAATCTGTCGACGGCGTAGTCGACGCGCACGTACTTGTTGTCATGCCGGACAGCAGCCCGATTCTCGACAAGACGGACCGCGTGCCCCCAACAGCGTCAGTTCTCATCAAGTATCGCGGGGATGCGTCGCCTCTCTCGGAAGAAGACGTAAAGAAGTTGGTCGCCCGTGCGGTTGAGGGCCTCCAAGCGGAAAATGTTGCCGTCATCTACAAGAAGATTTCGCCGAAGCAGACGGTCGACCACAGTCTGATACCGATTCTCGGAAATCAGGAGTTTTTGCTGGCTGCGTTGGGCCTGTTGGCTTTGTCGAGTGTTGGTTGCCTCGCGCTTGTGGCGAAGAGCCGTTGGCAGAGATCGAAGATCGAAAAACTTCAGCAGCAAATCGCGGGTCAGAACGTCTCCGGTGCGCTGGTGAGTTCTTCGACGCGATAAAAGTTGTAAGGTTGCGAGGACTTAGGTGAACCTGGAAGTGTTCTGCTACTTAGGATTGCTCCGATTCCCAGAGCAACTCGAACCGTCCCTCTCGTTGTTGTCCGATCCAGAGAGGGAGCAGGCGATCAAGGTTTTGGCGGAACTCAAGTCTCTTCCGAAGAACGAATTGCTGCAGAAATGGATGAGGCTCCGCGAAGACGAGTATGTCTCGATGCGCCGCGATCTGTATCGCCGCGTCGGACTTAACCTGGCGGATTTGCCGCCTTCGCTGCAGCCTTGGTGCATTTCGTGGTTGGCCGAACAAAATGGATGAAAAGATTCTCAAAGCCGATGTCGTCCTCGACAAGGTCGTGGGTTCCACGCCCAAGGTACTGAAGCGCGAAGCATATGAGGCGAGTCGCGAAGCCCGCGATGTAGTTACACAAGCCCAGGAAAAAGCAAAACAAATCGTGGAAGAGGCGATGCGCGAGCGGGATCGGATTCGCGAGCAGGGCCGCCAGGAGGGCAACGCCGAAGGGTTGGCGGCGTGGAATGACATCTTGATCCGTTCGCGAAAGCGATCGGATGAGCTGACCAAGAATTGGGAAGAGACGATGTTGCAGCTTTCCGTGCACATCGCCCGAAAGATTATCGGCGAAGAGCTGAAGCAGAATCCAGAGACTATCCTGGCCATCGTGCGAGAAGTCATCAAGGGAACTCGCACCGGTAAGAATCTTGCCATTCAAGTCAACGATGCCGAGGCCCAGTACGTGCGTGCTCAGGTCGATCGCTTAAGGCAATTCCTGGGTGGTGGCAGCGACATTGAGATTGTTCCTTCCAGCAGTATTCCCGCCGGCGGCTGTGTCATCGAAAGTGAGTTGGGAATTATTGATGCCCGCCTCGAAACGCAGTTGAAGTGCCTGGAAGATGCGTTGATCCGCAACAGTTCCCCAGACTAGGACCGACGACATGGCCAATAACGTTGCCGATATTCGAAGGTACCTGGATCGAGTGGAACGCACGTCCTCCGTTCAGGTTCGCGGAAGAGTGAAGGAAGTTGTGGGACTGGTCGTGAAGGCCGCACTCCCTGAAGCCTGGATCGGCGAGTTATGTCTGATCCGGAGTCCGCGTTCTCCTGAACCAGTCAAGGCGGAAGTCGTTGGCTTTCGTGACGGCGATGTTCTGTTGATGCCGCTGGGCGAACTGGTCAACGTCGGGCCGCACAGCGAAGTCGTTCCCACAGGGAATTGCCTCACCGTGAAAGTAGGCGACGCCTTGCTCGGCCGTGTGCTCAATGGCTTGGGAGAGCCCATGGATGCCGAGTTCAAGGGCCCTCTTAACTGCAACGAGGAATTTCCTGTCCTCGGCTACCCGCCGGATCCCTTGAAGCGACAACGAGTAAGCAAGCCGATCTCGCTCGGAGTCCGTGCGATCGACGCGGTGTTGACCGCTGGCGAAGGCCAGCGCATCGGTCTGTTCGCTGCGGCCGGAGGCGGCAAGAGCACTCTGCTCGGCATGATTGCTCGCAATACCGAGGCCGACGTCAACGTCATTACCCTGGTCGGCGAACGCGGCCGTGAAGTCCGCGACTTTATAGAAAATGATCTCGGCCCGGAAGGCGTGAAGCGATCGGTCATCGTTTGCGCTACCTCGAATGAGTCTTCGATGGTGCGCCTGAAGGCCGCTTATGTCGGTACCGCCATCGCCGAATATTTCCGGAACAAAGGACTGAAAGTTATTCTCATGATGGACTCGGTCACGCGCTTCGCACGTGCTCAGCGTGAGATCGGCCTCGCGTGCGGCGAGCCCCCAGCTCGTGCCGGATATACACCTTCCGTCTTCGCCGAACTGCCTAAGCTGCTGGAGCGCTCCGGAAACTCTGATAAGGGATCGATTACCGCGATCTACACCGTCCTGGTCGCGGGCGATGACATGAACGAACCCGTCGCGGATGAAGTTCGATCGATTCTGGACGGCCACATCATTTTGTCTCGAGAGCTTGCCGCTCGGAATCACTATCCCGCGATCAACATCCTCGAGAGCGCCAGTCGAGTGATGGGAGCAGTCACAGACAAGGATCATCGCAAGAGTGCGGGCGCGCTCCGCGATGCCCTCGCTACCTACAAGAAGAATGAAGATCTGATTATTTTAGGGGCTTACAAGACGGGTACGGATAAACGCGTCGACAATGCCATCTCCAAGATTTCCGCTATCGATTCGTTCTTGAAGCAGGCGACGGATGACAAGTCAAACTTTGCTGGTTCCCTCGAGAGCTTGAAAAGCATTTTCCCGCCGGGTGAGAACTGATGGCGTCTGAGTTTTCATACCGGCTTGAGCCTCTCCTCGAACAGAAGGAGGAGATAAAGAAAGACGCCGAGCGTGATTTGGGCGAGGCGCAGAAGGAGCTCGAGAGCCAGCAAGCCACGCTGCGCAGTTTGCAACAGGCCCTGCAGGCTCTGGTGGAGAAACGACAACAAATGCGCCGCGAACTGCTCAGCAAGCCGGCCGACGGCGTCGCGTTAAACGCGATGAAGGTCCAGGAGCGCGTTGAATACGCGAGAGCAGTGGCATTGCAGATCGAAGACGCGCAAGGCGACGTCAACGCGCAGCGCAGTGTGGTCGACCAATGCGAAACCCGGGTGCAGGAGGCGAAGAAGCAAGTGCAGGCCGCAACCCGCGAAGTGGAGATACTGCAAAAGCATCGGGCCAAACAGGAAGAGCGTTTTGTGCGTGAGTTGCGCGAAAAGGAAGATTCGGAACTCGATGAGATCGGGAACGTCTTGTACATGACGAGGAGGCGTTCAATATGAAAATCAGCGACACGCAGTCGTCGAGCAACGACAGGAACGTAAAGACAGACACGCGGGATAAAGACGCCGCCGAAAATTCCAGCTTCTCAAAGATGCTGACTAAAAAGCGCGACGCCGGGCAGGATGCCAATCAGTCCCAGGGTGGTGCAAAAGGTGGGCAAGGCGGACCGGATCCCTCCACTCTGGACATCATCCAGCAACAATCCGGACTCGACCGCCCCCTGGAGACGGCGCCCGTCGAGGGTAAGCACATTGTCGCGGTACCGCCCGAACTCCAGCAGTTGGTGCGGGAAATCTCGGTTGCCGTGAATGCCGAGGGAAATAAGGAAGTACAAATTGAGCTGCATTCCAACACCCTCAAAGGCCTGAACATTCGCATCGAACGGCAGGCAGAGGGGGTCTCGATTCAGTTCCAGAGCTCTTCCGATCAGGTTTCGTCGCTATTGCAGAAAAATCTGCCAGCGCTAACTCAGGGACTTAATGACCGCGGAGTGACAGTCTCAACGATCAAGGTTTCGGGACCCAAGGAAGCCGCTCGCTCCCAGGATTCCGAGGGACGCTCGAATTTCGGCAATCAGAGTGGGCGTCAGGGCAGGGGACGCTAGTGGGAGTTCGCTTGGGCTCAGAACCACGGTCTATGGTTCGCTATCGTTTCGAGAATCTACCATCACTTTCACGAAACGAAGTCCGTCTGTGGAACTGGTATTGCCGTGCGGCTCCCAGTCAGCAGGATTGGCGTGCCTGGGTCGCCGATATTTTCGGACATCTCCTCGAGAAGCCGGAGGGCTACCAAATCCGGCTTATCCAGACGCACCTCGTCGACACAAAATTCGGCGAAAAGACACTAGAGTTTGGATCGAAACAGGAAATATCCCTAGGGCGCCAAACCGACAACGATGTGGTCTTGTCGGCCACTGCCATTGCCAGCAAGCATGCGCGGCTTTTTGTGAAAGATGGCCAATTCTACCTGGAGGATCAAGGTGGCCAGCTTGGCACTTACCTGTGGGACACTCGGCTGCCCGCCCGCGAGAAGCAGCTTGTCCGCGCTGGTGATCAGTTTACGGTGTTTCCGTACCGTTTCCGCATCCTGCTTGATACCCGTTGGGCGCCCGAAACTGATATCAGTCTCAGCGATTGCACTCTGCAACTTTCCAGTCGAGGGGACTATACGCAACAGGCACCCCGTGGTTACTCGGTCTTTGCTATCGATGCGAATCCGAGTAGCGAACGAGCCTTGGTTCATGTCAGTCCTGCGTTTCTAGAAGCTCTTCGCCAGCGCGCTTTTTTCCCCTTGGGGCTCGGAATCGCGTCTGCCGTACCATCCGATGAAACTTTCCTGGGTTTCGTCCTCTTCGCCATTCTGGAACGACTTAACAGGAAGCTGAATTTTCCCATGCGCTTCTCGTTTGCAAGAGACGTTCGGAGCAAGAGTCCAGACAACGCTCGCGGTGTTTCTCTCAGCTTCGCTGTTCGTGTCGGCGACTCAACCGGGGATTTTCGTGTATTTCTCCCGTTCGGATTTCTCAACAATGGCGAAGCAGAAATTACAGCCGCCGGTGTTGGTAGTTTCACGAAGCTAACCTGGCAGTTGCCGGTTGCTGCCGGATTCGTCGACCTCTCGTTCGACGAAATTTCCCAACTCGGTCTGGGTGACATCATTGTTGCCCAACACGCCCCCGCCATCCTCTTCCCAAAAAACTTCAGCCACGGCTGGTCGATGACCGCCGATGGAAGCAACTTCACAAGGTTCAAGATCGATAAATATCTAGAGGGGGGATTATCCTTGCCAAACGGCGCTGACGAGACAGCATCTCTAACCAGGTCGGCGGTAGAAGCTCTGCCGGTACGGCTGCACGTGGTTCTCGCGGAGAAGGAGTTCACCTTGGCCGAGATTCAATCGTTCAGCCCCGGAACCGTAATCGAGCTTGGTGCCTCGAAAACGGAACCGGTGCGATTACTGGTGAACGGGAAATTTCTGGGCGATGGCGAGTTGGTCGAAGTCGAGGGAAACCTCGCGGTCCGCGTGCTGAGTTGGAGAAATGGGTGATGACTATCCTCTGCCTGGAACCGGCTTCCAGCGTCTCCGACCAGTTGGGGTCCATCAATTCGCAGATCGTTCAGTACATCGAAGTACTGTGCGGGCTCGGTGGTGTCCTGGTGCTGGCTTACCTCACGCTTCGGGTTGGATTGCCCTGGTTCTTTGGCACCCGGAACCGGGCCAATGGACCAATAGAAGTTTTGGCTCGCTATGCACTCGAACCGAGAAAAAGTCTGTACCTGGTGAAGGCTGGATCGCAGGTGTTCCTTATTGGCACCGCTGAAAATCAGGTGGAATATCTCACTGCTGTCAACGATGAAAACGCAGCCGAAATCGTGCGATCAGTAAGCCAAACGGATCCGCCTCATAAGGATTTTAAGCAGTTGTTAAGCCGGTTTCAGCGGGTTGGAAAGGCCGAGTGACATGCGTAGATGGCTTGGCACGATGCAGGGCATTTTTTTGGTTGGGATGCTCGTGTGCCCCGCGCTTGCGAGCGCCCAAACTGGTGGCCCGGTCGCGAATCCGGTTGTGATGGTGATTGTGCTCGGAGCACTCGCGCTGGCTCCGTTCATCGTCATCATGTTGACTTCGTTCGTGAAGATCTCCGTCGTTCTATCGATCCTGCGAAACGCGCTTGGTACGCAGCAGGTGCCGCCTAACCAGATCATCACCGGGCTGGCGTTCGTTCTCACCATCTTCATCATGGTCCCGGTGGTGCGGCAGATGTACGACACGGTCGGGTCGGTCGCGAATTCGAAAGACATCTTTTCCGAGGCGAGCGTCAAAAGCATTTTCGATGCTAGTACGAAGGCCAAGGAGCCCCTCCGTCATTTCTTGTCGAAACACGCGCAGGCCAAAGACCGCGAGCTCTTCATGGACCTCGCCGTAAGGCTGGAATACAGCGCCGCTGAGAAGCCGCAGACATCCGCCTCTGCCGCGAAGCCAGTACCAGCAACCGATAGTTCGTCAGCACCCGTCCCCGCTCAAGCCTCGGCGGTGCCAGTTCCCTCGGCTCCGCAGGCGGCGAAGCCTGCAGCGCGGCCCAATACCGAGGTACCGCGGCCTGACAAAGAAGACTTTCAGATACTCATGCCGGCGTTCGTGACTAGCCAGCTAAAAGAAGCTTTCGAGGTCGGCTTCCTGATCTTCGTGCCATTCATCGTCGTCGACATGGTGGTCGCAAACATCCTGCTGGCCATGGGAATGCAAATGCTCTCGCCCAGCGTAATTTCTCTGCCGTTCAAGTTGCTGCTTTTCGTTGTCGTCGATGGCTGGTTCCTGATCGTGCGGGGCCTTGTACTGAGCTACGTCTAGAGGAGAAGGACTTTGAGCGTCGAGGCGATCGTTCGGATATTGCGGGAAGGGTTGATGCTCGTGTTACTGCTCTCGGCTGGCCCTATGCTGGCCAGCATGCTCATCGGACTCGTGATGAGCATCCTTCAGGCAACCACTCAGATTCAGGACCAAACTCTGAGTTTCGTTCCCAAGCTCGCCGGAGTATTTCTGGCAGTAGCCATTCTCGGGCCGTGGATCCTGGCGCAGTCCGTTCAGTTCACCGTGGTTCTTTTTGAAACGATACCGTCGGTGCGCTAGAGAGTTCCACCATGCTAGCCGCCCTCCAGCACATTCTGGCAAGCATCGGATTTCACGATGACGTCGGCACTTTCATCGTGCTTTTCGGGCTGATTGTGACGCGTCTCGTCACCGCGATTACCCTGACCCCATTCATGGGGGGAAAGACCGTGTCTCCGCAAGTCAAAGTGGGGCTGGCCGCTCTGATCAGCATTCTCGTCTTTCCGACGCTCGCGCCGCACTTGAATGCCGGAGAGCTGAGCAGCCTTCGCGTTTTATGCCTTCTGATAAAGGAGGCGGTGATTGGGTCCACGATCGGCTTCCTATCTCAGATCATTTTCCAGAGCGTGCAGATGGCGGGTGCAACAATGGATTACTCCCGCGGCATGAGCCAGGCCACCTTCTTTGCCCCTCAGCTCGAGAACAACGTTTCTCTGCTGGGACAACTACAACTCCAGGCATCCCTGGTTCTGTTCCTGGTTCTAAACGGGCACTTGCTGTTCCTGCGCGCGTTGGCCGGCAGTTTCCAGAAGATGCCTCTTCTTGATTTTCCGCAGTTCAGCGGTGGAACGATGGCCGCGATGGAACAGATGGCCCGCTATACGGGAGAGAGCCTTTTGATTGCGGTACAACTCAGTGCACCGGTACTCCTGGCTCTTTTTCTTGTCGACGTGAGTTTCGGAGCCATCGGAAAGGTTGCCTCGGGCCTGAATGTGCATCAGGAAAGCCAGCCGATGAAGGCGATGTTCGGTTTGGCAGTGTTTCTTCTCGCGCTGTCGTATCTGGTGAGTCGTATGCCCGGCTATTTTGCGGGAATGATTGAGCAGATCAAGCAGTTCGTTGTGCACATCGCGTGAGCAGGATTTTTAGGGGTCAGTAAATGCCCGGCGAAAAGACAGAACAGCCGACACAGAAACGCCTGAATGAATCGCGGAAAAAGGGCGAGGTCTTTAAGAGCAAAGACTTCACCCAAGCTCTGCTGTTCATGACTGCGGCAGCTGTCCTGACTTTAGGTGGACCCACCTACGTTTCCGAGCTGGGCGGGCTCATGACACAGACGTTTCAGCCCGCTGTTCTGAGCGGAAACATGCAGTTGAGCCAGATGATGAGCCGCTTCGGCTATGCCTCCTCGAAATTCATGCTCCTGACGGCACCGCTGATGGCCGCGCTCATGATTGCAGCCGTGGCCTCGAACTTTGTCCAGGTCAAAGCGCTCTTTGCTCCGGAAGTGATAAAGCCGAAGTTCGACAAGCTGAATCCGGCGAGCGGCTTCAAGAACATCTTCTTCAGTTCCAAGACCTATATCGAGATGGTCAAGAATCTCGTCAAGTTCGTGGTGGTTCTATGGGTGCTCTACAGCGCTATCAAGGGTGGACTCGTCGACATCATCCCCACCGTTGGTGTTCCGTTGACCCAAACCGCCAAGTTGGCGGCACATCTCATGTCGAGTATTTTGCTGAAGGTTGGCGTGGTTTTCGTCATTCTCGGAGGAGCGGACTTTGTGATCCAGAAGAAGCTCTTCATGAAGAAAATGATGATGAGCAAGGAAGATATCAAGCAGGAGTACAAGGAGCAGGAAGGCGATCCGCATGTTAAGCACCAGCGCCGTCATCTATTCGAGCAGATGATGCACGAGAGCGTTGCCCACAATGTCCCAAAGGCTACGGTTATCGTGGCCAACCCTACCCACCTCGCTATCGCGTTGCAGTACAACGAGAAGACCATGCAGGCACCCCAGGTGACGGCCAAAGGCCAGGACTCGATGGCTCTTCGGATTATCGATATTGCAAAGAAGAGTCAGGTTCCCGTTGTCCGCAACATCGGGCTGGCGCATAGCCTGTTCGATCTGGAAATCGGGCACGACATTCCGGAAGATCTCTATGAAGCCGTGGCCGAAGTTCTGAACTTCGTGTATCAGTTGGCCAATGCAAACGCCTAGGAGGAAACATGAGAGTTGACTACACGTTGCCGTCGCTGGAACCGGGAAAGCTGCCGGAGCTTCCTGCCTCCGTGGAGACTAGCGTTTCTTTCCAGGACCAGCTCCGCGGACCGGTCACCGAAGTCCCCGTGAGCTGGCAGCGGGAGTTGAATCTCGACGCCCGCCCTCCGGACGCTACCTTTCTCGAGCCACCGCCGCGCCCAAATACTCTGGAGATTCGCGACGCAGAGAGCGAGAGGACTCGTTGGCGCAGCATGCTGACGAGGCATGATAAATCAGCAACCGCGAGCCCCTCTGGGGATCCGCACGCGCAACAGTCCGTTCGCGTGATGCTCGACATGCTGATGGACATGCAACAGACCGAAGATTCGATCGTTTCGCAGAACGCTTCTGTAACGCGAGGATGAATATGCCTGAAATGGGTTGGACGACCGAGGAAATCTACCTCTTGGCGGACCGCGGCTACGCCTTCTACCGCCAGGGCTGCTACCAGGAAGCCGGTATTATCTTCAGCGCTCTCGTAGCGCTCGACCCCACGAACGCCTATTGCCGGATGGCTCTGGCCGTCCTCTGCATGGCTACCGGTAATGCTACAAGAGCCGTAGACGAGCTGACTTTCGTGCTTCACAACAATCCCGCCAACCATACCGCTCGCGCACGGCGTTGCGAAGCCTATTGCGAAATTCGCAGCTGGGATAAGGCCAAGGAAGATCTCGAGATCCTCCGTAGAAACGGCGAGGGCCGTTCCGTCGAAAGGCTTGTGCGGCGTATGCGGGCGGCTGGCGCTCCGGGCCGCTAAAAGAACTTAGCAACTTCCCCCCGGTATACCCGATAACTTGTGTGAATTGGGACAGCAAATCGGCCCAAGATCTGAAAGGGAAGGAGGCACAACATGGGAGACGTAATTAGTGGAGTAGTGAACGGTGTTGAGCAGGCTGTGGGTGGAGTGGCCCAAGGGGTAGGAAGTCTGCTTTCAAATCCAACAGTTGACACAATCGCCGGAAGTCTTATCGGGATGCCCGAACTAGGCTCTTTGGCCGGTATTTTTGGTGGTCTGACGCAGGCTGGCGGAGGTTCACAAGGCGGCGGAGGGGGACTTCTGGGCGGTCTTGGCGGAATCCTCGGTGGACTGCCGGGTATCAGCAGCGGGTTCCCTGGTTCCTTGGGTGGGATCATCAATAATCCTCTGGGCGGTCTCGGCGGGATCCTTGGCGGACAGGGTGGGCAGGGTGGCCTCGGTGGAATCTTTGGACCGGGCGGCTTGGGTGGAATCTTTCCAGGTGCCGGCGGAGCAGGCGGTGGCGGAGCAACTGGTGGGGCCGGGGGCGCTGGAGGCGCTGGCAATCCATTCGGAGGCTCCTTCGGAGGCGGCGATCCAACTCAGGGCATGGGCCAGATGCAGGATTCGATGAATCAATCGTTACAACTGCAGCTGCAAATGCAGCAGATGATGATGCTGTTCCAGGAATTGAGTAAGGAAATCAGCCAGATGGGTGAAGCTGCGTCAACGGCGATGCAGAACGTCCACTAAACATTGGCAACCAGCCAGATATCAGCTTAAGGAGGATACGAGAATGGCACAGCAAGTGACCGCGGCCGATCTAGTTAAGAGAATCGAAGCCGGCGAGCAGCCCGCCCAGGTGCTGGGCGTTACCGAAAACCAAGTGAAGGCCATCGTCGCACTCGGTTACAACAAGTACCAGCAAGGCAAACTCGACGATGCCAACACGATGTTCCGTGGCGCTGCAGCGTTGGACGCCAACAACTACTTGGGCTTTGCTGGAGCTGGAGCAGTAGCGTTGGCCAGGAAACCGGCGGATCTCGAAGCGGCTTACACGAACCTGTCTCGAGCCGCAGAACTGAAGCCGGACGACGCCAGCATTCAGGCAAACTTGGGTGAAACGTTGCTTCGGCAGGGCAAAGTGCTAGAGGCCAAAGAGCATCTGGAAAAGGCCTTCGCGCTCGACTCGAACCACAAGGATCCGGGTGTGAATCGCGCCCGAGCCTTGGTCGCCGGAATCGACGCGATCATTCAGGAAGCTCAACGACGCAAGGAAGCTGGATTGGCGAAAGCAAGCTAACCAAGCTGGTGAGTAGTCGAATCTGTGCCGGACGCCCTACCGGGGGGAGGGGGCGTCCGGCGCTGATTTCAGTAGCACTTCGTGGTTTTTTAGAAATCAGATGGTCGACATTCAGGGATATTTCCTCGGAATTAAGAAAGAGATCGCAGGTGGGAACCTTCAGGGGGTCCTGACCCGCTTCGCTGACCTGATTCTGGTCGCCATGGTCGGGGTGATGGTCGGACTCATGATCATTCCCCTCCCCACATTCCTGCTCGACATCTTTCTGACGGTCAACATCACGGTGGCGGTGACCATCCTGATGGTCTCGATCTACATTTCGGGACCTATCCAGATCGCTTCGTTCCCAACACTACTGTTGATTACCACGCTCTACCGGTTGTCCCTTGATATTGCGGCTACCCGCCTCATTCTGCTCAAAGCCGATGCAGGCGAGGTGATCCGGTCATTTGGCATGTTCGTCGTCAGCGGTAACTTCGTCGTCGGCGCTGTAATTTTTCTGATCATTACTCTCGTCCAGTTCATCGTCATTACCAAAGGTTCCGAGCGCGTAGCCGAAGTCTCCGCTCGCTTCACCCTTGATGCCATGCCGGGCAAACAGATGAGTATTGACGCTGACATGCGCGCCGGCATTATCGATTTCCAGCAGGCGCGTGTACGTCGTGAGGGGCTCGCGCGCGAAAGTCAGTTCTACGGTGCGATGGATGGCGCGATGAAATTCGTTAAAGGCGACGCCATCGCGAGCATTGTCATCACCCTCATCAACATCGTCGGCGGATTGATCATCGGCGTAGCGATGAACGACATGACCGTCATGGATGCGGTGCAAACTTATTCCATCCTGACGATTGGCAACGGCCTTGTATCGCAGATTCCCGCGCTGTTGATCTCGATTTCAGCAGGCATGGTTGTCACCCGCGTCGCATCGGAAGATAAAGACTCGAACTTGGGCAAAGATGTCGCTGGGCAGATTCTCGGTCAGCCCAAAGCAATTGCCGTCGCCTCCGGCTTGCTGACGATACTTGCACTCATTCCCGGGCTGCCCAAGGTCCCCTTTTTCATCCTGGCGGGGGTCACCGGATCGCTTTCCTATGGCCTCTACAAGGCGCAAAGCATCAAGGTTGCCGCCGCCGAGCAAGTCCAGCAATTGGCGGCCAAGTCTGGTGAAGATCCGCAAATTTCTCTGACTCTTCCCCTGGTGCTTCAGGCCAGTGAAGCTCTGACCCCTTACGTCAATGTCGACACGGAAGAAGGAAAGAAGTTCTACGATCGGCTGATCGCCATCCGCAACGGCTTGTACTTCGAACTAGGCGTCATCTTCCCTCCAATCCAGATCAAGGGCAACATGCCCGGAGAGCCAGGTAGCTACACCATCTGGGCGAACGAGGTGCCGATCGTGAATGGCCAGGTTCGTCTTGATGCCGTTCTGGTTAGCGATTCGGCGGAAAACCTCGCTGTCTACGGTTTTACGGGAGAGACCACCGCCAATCCCGCTACTGGAAAGCCCGCGGCCTGGCTCTCGCGCGATCAGGCTGAGCGCGCCCGCGGCGTCGGCTACCAGGTTTGGGACACACCCGACGTCCTGCTACTTCATCTCGCGGACTATCTGCGAAAAAATGCCAAGGAATTCATCGGACTGCAAGAGGTGCAGCGTATGGTCACCGCTCTGAAGGGACCATACCCAACGCTGGTGGAGGAGACGGTACCGAAAACAGTTTCCCTCCAGACTTTGACTGAGATTCTGAAGAGGCTTGTCGAAGAAGGCGTTTCAATTCGGGACCTGAAGACAGTTCTTCAGATCCTGTGCGAGTGGGGCCGGATCGAGCATGAAGTCCTCGCTCTCACCGAGCAGGTACGCGTCGGACTTAAGGCGAAGATCTGCTACCAGATATCGCAGGGCCGTCCATTGCTGTTCATTTATCGCCTCGATCCTGAGTTCGAGGAGATGTTCCGTAACTCGATCCGCCAGAGTGCAAGCGGTTCGTATCTGGCGATGGATCCCGCGATGAGCCGACAAGTGCTGGACGCGGCCAGGGCGCAGATCGGCGATCTCCCGCCAGGAGCGCAGCGGCCGGTCATAGTGACCGATAGCGAGATTCGTAGGTTCGTAAAACGACTTCTGGACTTTGGAATTCCTGACGTGACAGTTCTTAGCTACGATCAGCTCACACCACAAATCAACTTGCAGCCCTTGGGGATGATTTCTCCTCCGGTGCAAGCTCAGATTGCGGCGAAGTCTTGAGCTGTGCTGGCGCGGAACATGTAGCGCATAGATCTCGAGTGAGCATGCAGAATCGCCGACTGACTGCGAAGCCTACATTGCTCAGCAGTCGATGGCTGTAACTTTCGTCGAAGACATGGGTTGCCGCAAAGGGCGGCGAGTACGTGCTAATAAAGATATGACGGAGCAACTCATAGCCGGCGGCCAGGTCACTGACACTCGAGCGGAGATCGACGAGTTCGGCGCGGTTCGATGCCCCCGGAAGGACGACGGCATACGTTTTCAAAGTGTCTTGCTCGAACGCTCCGAAGAACTGCATCCGAGACGCGGCATGATTGAGGAAAGCGGGCCGCTGCGACCAGTGGAGGCGGTCTCCGGTGGGCAGTTGAATACGGGAAATTGCAGCAACATCAGCATTTCGGATTTCGAAGCGAGGATCAGCGGCTGGCACGGTAACCGACCGGGCTTCCATGTCGAACAGATTGAACTCCGGCGCTGCTTGGATGAACCGGTATCGGCGTACTGGACGATCCGGTACAGAGACGCCGTAAAGCATGACGTATCCAGCGGCAAACAAACGTTGGCAGCAGGCCTCAAAAAGGCTTTGGGCGATCTTGCGAGTGCGGAACTTGGGAATCGTTCCCCAATACAAGATGTACGCTTCGTGCGAATCGGGATCCGTGCAGGCAAGAATGATAGCTGCCGCCTCGCCGTCGACATACCGGATCAGCGAGTGCGCGGAAGAGAAATTCCAGTATCCCTGGAGCGACAGAAAGCTGAAAAAGTCGAGATGATACTCGAGTGACGTTCCATCCGATGACCCGTTCATAATGCGAATGGCGTCAGGGATGGTTTGAATGCTGATTGGGCGCAGGTCTTCCGACATCAGAAACGGATGATACTACAGAGCCAATCAGGGATAGAGAGGCGTAACTCATGAAGAGCGTGCAAAAGACGCAGCCAGCTGTACGCGCAAAGGAAGACATCGGCTGGCGCCACTTTCCTCAATTCGAGAAGCTACTTTCCACAGAAGAGCCGCCACCTCTGCTGAGCAAAGTTGAAAAGACTTGCCGGCAGCTTGATGGCATCATCAAATCAGGCGCCGGCACCGACAAGGAGCGCGCCAAGGCAGCCATGACGGCTTTCGGACGATCCTTAGATCTACTACGCGCTTTGACCGAGATGAGGAACAAATCGGTCGAGCAAAAATAGCAACATCTGTGACTAAGTCACGATAATCTAATTAGGAGGCGAACTCCCATGGCAAACTTCAACAGCATTTTGAGTGGTGCAGGAACTCCTAATTACAGCCTCGATCAGATTGTGCAAGCCACGCAGCCGCAGCCCCAGCCAAGCGGTTTCCGGCGGGTGTTGGGCGGTATCGTGGGCGGTGTTGGCAACATGTTCATGCCCGGCATCGGTGGCCTCATTGGCGGTGCCATCAGCGGTACGAGTGGTATCAACCAAACCGGCTTGCTCGGCGACAGCATGAAATTCCTGCAGTTGCAGCAGCAGATGAGCGTGGAGCAAGAGGCCTTTCAGGCTGTTTCGGCTGTGGTCAAGAGCCGGCATGATTCGGCCATGGACGCCATCCGTAACATCAACTAAATGCTGGATCGATAGGAGTCCGGAAATGACAGCGAAGTGGACGATTGCGCCCTCCAACGATGAACTGGCATTTCTGGTTGAGTCTGGACTTATTTATCGCGACGCGAGCAACTTTCAGGCGGCTCATGATGTTTTTACAGGGGTGAAGGCGCTCTACCCCAATCATGATTTCCCGGAAGTTTTTCTAGGAACGGTTGAGTTTCAGCAGAGTCATTTTGATGCTGCTGAAGCTCATTATCGCCGAGCGCTTGAATTGAATCCGCGGAGCGCATTTGCTTACGCCCATTTGGGAGAGGTTTTCCTTTTTCGGAAAGACAAAGAGACAGCCCGCACTCATTTAAAGACGGCCATGTCTCTTGATCCTTTAGGCAGTTCCGGAAAACTGGCTCGTAGGCTGCTGGAAATGACCGACGTTGTAAGATTTTCGTGAGCTAGAGTTATGGCTGACATCAAGCCGACAGGGAATTTCGGCCAGATAAATTACCCATCCGCCGATCAAACCGGCGACGCGAAGCCGAATCGAAATTTCTCGGTTGTCCAGGGACCTCCGGGATCTTCAACTACGGAATCCGTGTCTTCGCCGGCGGAAGGCCCGAAGTTCAGCAAGGCCGATCTCCAGGATCCGGCAAAGCTCGATAAGTTGGTGCGCTCGTCCGCCCTCGAAATCGTCAATTCGCAGACAGCCTCAACGCCCCTCTCCAGCGCCCAAAAGCAACATCTGAGCGATTTCATGTCTGAGGACCCGATTTTCCGCCAGCGAATCGAGACTTATCTGCGAAAGGCCTTGCCCTAGAAGATGGACATCCTGCTCTCGATCCGGGCCAAGGCCGACTCCACCACTCGTGAGGTTCGGTCTGCAATCGGCGACGGGTTGGTCATCGGCCGCGGCGCAGAGCAAGGTGTACTCCTCGATGGACCCGATCTTTCTCGCGAGCACTTGGTTATAACCGCCGAGGGCACAAACCTATTCCTGACCGATCTCAGCAGCAACGGAACGTGGCTCAATGGAACCCGGCTGAAAAGATCGGTGAAGACTCGCATCAGTGTGGACGACCTGATCGAGATTCCAGGATATGCCCTCAACCTCAAGTTTGCCGATCAGCCTGAAAAAGTGGCTGCGGCTCCAGTGCCTCCGCCTCCCCCGCCAGCAGCCGCTCCAGAGCCCGTAGTCCCGCCTCCGGCTCTACCCGAAGAGCCCAAAGGCCTGCTGAGTCCGGTGTTCGGCTTTATCGGCTCCTTCAGTTTTATGGAGAAAGCTTTGGTCGTCGTAGGCCTGGGAGGATTGTTATTACTGTTCGCCTATTTCGGGTCCTGATGTTCGAAATAAAATACTAGCCCAAAGACATTTTCATCTTCACGATCAGCCCCGCCATCATCGCCACTGCTCCAAGCAACGCGTTGTACTCGCGATGCTTCAGATACAATTCCATCGAGAATCCGCCGGATTCTACAGATTTCCACGCCGTAATCCTCGGGACAATTCTCGGAACTCCGCGAGCGTACTCCTCGAAGTCCGCGAACTTCTCTCTCAGAAATACTTCTTCCGAACGAATCACTGGCAGATAGATCGCGAAGAACATCAGGACCAGCAAAATTCCCACCCACCAGCTTCGTGCTGCAACAGCGAATCCGATCCCGATCGTCAGCGAGCCGAGATAAAGCGGATTTCGCGTATGAGCGTAAGGTCCCGAAGTCGCCAGCGCCTCATTCTTTCGAACGTGTCCCGAGGCCAGTGCGCGAACCAGAAGGCCCAGAATCACCAGCGCTCCGCCGACACCCAGCAACCGCCAGGTTGGTCGAGCGAGCCAAAAATACACAATCGCAAATAGAAATCCCAGCGGCACTCGAATGCGCCGCGCGATCTTCGACCATTCAGCCATGAGCGCCCTCGGTCGCCTTCTGATCGATCATCTTGCGCGCTGCGGCCACCACAGCGTCGACCCCGATCTCAAGCATTCCCTCATCAGGCCGCGGATTTCGCGCATGCGTAGTCGGACTGGCAGGATTTCGTAGCACGACACTTCGCGTTCCATACGGCCCGTTGCGCTCAGGATCGGTCGGCCCAAAGATGGCCACCACGGGTACCTGCAAGGCGGCGGCCAGATGCAACGGACCGGTATCGCCTCCGACGAATAAACTCGCTCGCCGAGTCAGCGCAATTAATTCTGTAATCGAACAACGGATGGACCTCGCACTCCCCCCGCTGGCATCTTCCACTTGCCGAGCTAGCCTCTCCTCCCCGGGGCCGTAGTTCACGATCGACTTCATTCCATGGGCCGCCAGCGCGTTTGCCGCCGCGCCATACCGTTCAGGTGGCCAGCGTTTGGCTCCCCATCCCGCCCCCGGATTTAATATCAGGAACCTTCCGTTGCCCACCTCTTCAAGTTGCCGCTGAATTCTCTCCTCCGCGCCATTGCTGACGGGAAACTGAACTCGCGGAACCAAAAGTTTTCTCTCAGCCACAGCAGAAGCTACGCATAGATTTTGCTCGATCACGTGGCTACCATTGGGAATCGTTTGGCGGCTGTACCACAGGCTCGCTGGGAGTTCGCGCGGCTGCGCCGATCCGTAAATCACCGGTGCACCCGACCACCGAGCCAGCACTGCGGACCGAATTGCTCCCTGCAAGTCGATCGCTACGTCGTAGTGCGCCGCCCGGACGTCATTCCATGTGCGTACAATCTGTTCGATCGTCGGCGTCGTGAATAACGACTTTCGCCACCCGGCTAGGTTGACGGGGTGAACCCAATCGGCCAGAGGACGTTGGGCGGAGCGAGCTCCGCGACGCGGGGTATCCGGAGCGCATAGGAGTTCTGCCCATCTTTCTTCAATGAGCCAGCCAATCATTGCGTCCGGAAACGCTTCTCGCAAAGCTTGCGCAGCGGGTAAAGTGTGGATCACGTCCCCCATCGCGCTGAGACGCACAATGAGCAGGCGATCTATCTTGGAAGGGCTGGGGTTTCCGATCAAGTGCTCCTCGGGGTAAGGCGTGAGCGGATAATCTCGCTGGTGGAGTGATCTTTCGGATCCCCCACAATTTCGACGCGTCCCCCGTGCTCGGCCATAACATCGCGCTCCGGTACCGAGTCGGCGGTGTAATCCGTTCCCTTCGCCTGGATGTCCGGGCGTATCTCGCCGATGATCGCCCGCACGTCGAGCTCCGGAAAAATGACGACTGCGTCGACGTCTGAGAGCGCGGCGACGATCTCGGCGCGCTCGGCCTCGGGCATGATCGGACGCCCTTCGCCCTTCAGCGTCCGGACTGACTCATCGGAGTTGATGGCAACCACGAGCTTGCCGCCAAGAGCTTTTGCGCCGTGCAAGTAGCGCACATGACCCACGTGCAGCAGGTCGAAGTTGCCGTTTGCGAGGATTATTCGATGTCCATCACGACGCCATTGCTCCACTCGCTGACGCAACTGGTTCCGGCTCAGAATTTTGCTGTCTTCACTCAATGAGGTCGTGTGATCGGCGGTGTTTGCTCGATAGCGCTCAGCAACTCTTCGCGCGACACCGTCGCTGTGCCACGCTTCATGACTACGATGCCGCCGGCGTAATTCGCAAGTTGCGCCGCTTCTTCCGTAGTAGCTCCCGCCGCCAGTGCGGCAGTGAACGATGCAATCACCGTATCTCCTGCGCCTGTGACGTCGGCTACCTGGTCCGATCCGAAAATCGGCAAATCGATCGGCTTATGGTTTCTGTCAAAGGCCACCATGCCGTCGCGCCCTCTTGTGATGACCAGTGACTGCAATTTCATGTGGGCCATCAACTTCTCACCCGCGACCAGCAGCTTATCCCAGTCCTGTCCGATGGTGGTTCCGAGCGCTTCTTCGACTTCGGGTTCGTTCGGGGTCGCAGCCGTAACGCCGGCATATTGCAGCATGCGGTAACGCGAATCGAGAACGATGGGCACCGTTCCCATCTTTCCCTTTTCGCGCAGCGTGCTCACGATAGCTGGAGTCGCCGCGCCATAGCCGTAGTCGGAAACCAACAACGCGTCGGACGCGTGTGCGTAGTTTCTCGCCGCTAGATAGAGTTCTCGCGTGAGATGGCTATTTGGCGCCTCGCTCGGCTCACGATCGACCCTTACTACCTGCTGCCGCGATGTATGCGTCATGCCAGCGAGAATTCGTGTCTTCGTGACAGTAGTGTAGCTTTTATCCTTCAGCACGCCGCTGACAGGGATTTTCTTATGCCGGAAGTGTTTCAGCAGTAGGCGTCCCGCTTCGTCATCTCCAACAATTCCTACGGGAAGTACATTCACGCCCAGGTCCGCCAGGTTGTTCGTGGCATTTGCTCCGCCACCGGGCACGATCGTCCGCTCGCGATGCTTCAGGATGAGCACCGGAGCTTCGCGCGACACGCGAGAGATTTCGCCGAAAACGAATTCGTCCGCGACTAAGTCGCCCAGAACGGTCACCGTGATGTTGGGGAACGCCTCGACGATCTTCCTGAGACGCTCCGCTTCTTTCAGATGCTTGGTCATCGGACAATCGATTCTCTCACGCGCCCCGTGGAATCCACCCGTCGCCGAGAGCCGGTATCGACAGTGTCATAACAAGACAGTACCGGCGTTATGCCCCACTAGCCATGAATAAAAATCGATCCCAACCATACACTCTCGCGACTTAAGCTGTGCGTTCGCCGATCTTCCGCAGAATGCAATCCACGGCCGCAGTTCCCTCCGCCAACTCCATCCGGACAGGCACAACGGATAGCGGTTCCAGAGCCGAAAGATAGGGGCCAAGATTGACAGCATCTTTCTCGGTAGTCACAAACCCGCCCGCCTCACTCCGCCGTTTCAATTCCAGCAACTCACGCACATCCTTCTCGTCGTACGCGTGATGATCGCGGTAGAAGGCTTCGGCGACAGGCTCAATATTCGCGGCCCGCAATTGCAAAACGAAGCTTTGTGGCCTTGCAATCCCACAAAAAACGATGGGACGCGACGATACGTTCTTTGGAGCGATCCCGCGCCGCACTCGCCAAACAAGCTTTCCGTCGAGAGGAAACGACTCTGCCGACGCGCCGCTGGCCAACACTACCGCGTCTGCGCGCCGCAACGAGCTGAGCTTCTCCCGCAACCTTCCAGTTGGAAGCATCCGGTCGGTGGCATCCTGCGGCGTGACAAGAACGATGTCGAAGTCGCGCGCAAGGCCACGATGCTGGAAGCCATCATCCAGAATGTGCAGCTGTGTCCCGAAGTTCGACTCGGCGAAACGGCCTGCGGCATACCGGTCTTCGCCGACCACGACTTGCGCCTGAAGTTTTCGCGCGATCAACAGCGGTTCATCGCCAAATTCCTGTGCGAGTCCCGCCGGATCGACCAGCCGAACTCCGCGGCTCCTTCGACCGTAACCACGCGATAGCACATCAAATTTCACGCCGCGGTTCTGCAGCAATCCTCCCAACAGCATCACGAAGGGAGTCTTGCCCGAACCACCGGCAGAAAGATTTCCCACGCTGATCACGGGCCCTTGCAGCTTGCGGACGGGCAAAATACCGTGATTGTAGAGCCGATTACGAGCTCCAACCAGGCCACCGTAAATGCTGCCAAGAGGGTTCACTCTTTGCGCGCAGCGGACACGTTGTGCGCCTCTCTCTCTTGCAATAGCAATGCCCGGATCGCCTCTAACGTTCGAGATGTGGCGCCCATCTGGGAGAGGATCGTCTCTTTCGCACGGCGACCAAGCGCTCTTCGCTCTCCGTCGTCCGCGAGCAGATGCATCAGCGTTAGCGGCAACTCCGACAGGCTGACGATCCTCACTGCGTCACGTCTCTGTAACAGTCCCACAATGTCCCTGAAATTTTCCGTGTGCGTGCCTGTGACGATGGCAACTCCATGTTGCGCGGGCTCGATAATATTGTGTCCACCACGCGGTACGAGGCTGCCTCCCACAAAGGCCACGTCTGCCAAGGCATACAGTGCTGACAACTCTCCGATCGAATCCACCAGGAACACTCCGCCACCCAGGGATTCGCCCTGCCAAAGCGATCTACGGAACACGCGGATATTCATCTGCTGGACCAAGATTGCAACGTTGTCGAATCTCTGCGGATGGCGCGGAGCCAGGATCATCACCGCATGGGGATGGCTCGCCAGCACGTTCTCAAACGCCTTGAGCAGAGGAGCTTCCTCATCGTCGACAGTGCTGCCGCAGACCAGCACTGGGCCGGCACCTTCTGCAGCCAGTGACTTGCGGAGCTGCTCAACAATTGCCGGCGGAGAGGGTAAATTCACGTCGAACTTCAGATTTCCTGTCACCTGTACCCGGTTCGGGTCCGCTCCGATCGTTTGCAACCGTGCAGCGTCATCATCCGTCTGCGTCAGGAACAGATCCACATTCACCAGCATCTTCAGCAACGCCCAACGAAATCGCGCGTAACGAGGCAAAGAACGGTTCGAAATACGCGCATTCACCACGACTATCCGCGCGCCGCTCGCGTGCGAGAGTCGAAGAAGATTCGGCCAAAACTCGGTCTCCGCGAGAATAACCATTTTGGGTTTCAATGCGCGCAAGTATCGACGGATCGCGAATGCGAAATCCATCGGAAAATAAAATACGTTGTCTGCCCCGAATCGCTTGCGAGCCAATTCCTGCCCCGTATCCGTGGTAGTCGAAATCACCACCGGGTGTTCCGGAAAAGCGTTTCGCATCTGACTGATGAGACCACTAATCGCGAGTACTTCCCCTACCGAAACGGCATGAATCCATATCGCGCGCTGTCCCTCAAAAGTTGGCGCCCCAAGCCTCGCAGGCACTCGTCCGATCCGTTCTGCAAATCCGCGCCGATATTTGCCGTGTCGTAGAGACTGATAGAGCCAGTACGGCGACGTCAACAACAGAATCAAGCCAAGCGCACAGCTGTAGATGAAGTAGAGCAAGCGAAGCCATTCTAAACTGCTGCGATCAGCAACCGGGGCACTCCTCGCTCTATAATTGCCGCATGCAGCTCTTCTTGCGATCGATTTTGCGCATCGCGGCCTTGACGCTTTGTGCTGCGTGCATTGTGCCGGCAGTTCTGGCGTCGAAGAATTTTGTAAAGCCGGAAGCCAAGTCCGCTATCAACTACCCTGCTCACGATTTTCATCGGGACGAGCAGGTTGCGATCGCGGCAGACCCCTACGACTCCGCTGAAAAGGCGAAGATTTTTTCCGTGAACTTTGCCGATCACGGATATCTGCCGATCTTCTTCATCGTCACCAACGATGGAGATCAACCTGTCTCGATCGCAAACATGCGGATCACGCTCATCACTGCGAATCGATCGAAGCTTACACCCGTCACTACCGACGATCTGTATCGTCGACTCACGAATCCGCAATCCAGCACGCGCCCGAGCCCCATCCCTCTTCCGCACAAAGTCAAGACTGGGGTCAGCAAGAAAGAGATGGACGAGATCGAGTCCTCGCAATTCGCGGCCAAAGCCGTCGAGCCGCATTCAACTCAGTCTGGATTTCTTTTCTTCGACATTGGCGGGATCAACTCGCCGTTGCGCGGAGCCAACATTGACGTCACTGGAGTCGCCAACGCAAAAGGCTCCGAGTTGATGTACTTCGAAATACTCGCCGACAAATATCTGGACGCCCCAAAGAATCCATAGAAAGTGGCAGTACGTGCCAAGAGAAGGCGCAGGTTTCCTTCGTGGGTCTTTCGTGTCCTTAGTGGTTAATGTCCTTTGAGTCGCAAGCACGGATTTATAATCGACCAAATATGGCAACAGCCGAGACATCGATCGCCGCTCATCCGAAATTCGAGCCAGTGATCGGCCTTGAAGTTCACGTACATCTTCTGACCGGCACGAAGATATTCTGCTCGTGCTCGACACGATTTGGAGCGCCACCGAACTCCAATGTCTGTCCGGTCTGCGTGGGTATGCCAGGCGCCCTTCCGGTGCTCAACGAGAAAGCCGTGGAATTCGCTACGCTCGCTGCGATGGCACTGAATTGCCGCATCAACGAAACCTCGATCTTCGCCCGAAAGAACTACTTCTACCCCGATCTCCCAAAGGGCTATCAAATTTCGCAATACGACAAGCCTCTCGCCGAATTTGGCTACATCGAAATTCCTGCCACCTCCGGCAAAAAGAAAATTGGCATCACGCGTGTCCACCTTGAAGAGGACGCTGGTAAGAGCCTGCACGAAGGCTTTCCCGACTCCGGCGAAAAGACTGCAATCGACCTTAACCGCACTGGGGTTCCGTTGATAGAGATCGTCAGTGAACCTGACATGTCCACTCCCGACGAAGCCTACGAATACCTGACACGCCTGAAGGAGATCATCCTCTACACGGGTGTCAGCGACTGCAACATGGAAGAAGGATCGCTACGCGCCGACGCCAACGTCAGTATTCGTCCGCGCGGTCGAAAGCAGCTTGGTACGAAGACCGAAATCAAGAATGTGAATTCCTTCCGGTTCATTCGCGAGGCGCTGGAATACGAGATCGGACGTCATATCGACGTGATCGAGTCCGGCGACAAGATCACCCAGGAAACCCGCCTGTACAACTCCAACGAAGGGAAAACATACGGGATGCGCTCCAAAGAACAGGCGCATGACTACCGATATTTTCCTGAGCCTGACCTCTTGCCGTTGATCGTAGACGACAAATGGAAGTCGGAAATTTCCCGCGCGTTGCCTGAGTTGCCCGAAGCCCGCCGGGCCCGCATGGTCACCGACTATGGCATCACGGAATACGATGCCCAGGTCTTGACTTTTTCAAAGTCCCTTGCCGACCAGTTTGAGAAGGCGGCAAAAGCTGCCAAAAATCCCAAGCGAGTTGCCAATCTCGTTCAGGGTGAACTCATGGGACGCCTAAAAGCCAAGGCAATCTCGATCGAACAATCACCGATCTCGATGTCGGGCGTCGCAGTGTCCGCCGATCTGGTGGAGGCCGGAACCATCTCCGGCAAAATGCTGAAGGATCTTTACGATCTTAGCTTCGAACGCGGCAAGGATTTTCCCGTCGTTTACGAAGAGGAAGGACGCCCACAGCAATCCACCGACACATCGGCTCTCGAAAAAATCATCGACGAGATTCTCGCCACCAATCCCAAGCAGTTGGAGCAGTACCGGGCCGGCAAGAAGACCATGCTGGGGTTTTTCGTCGGCCAAGTCATGAAAGCGTCCAAAGGGCAAGCCAGCCCGCAAATCGTCAATGAGTTGCTGCAGAAAAAGCTAGCCTGAGTTTTGTAAATGCAATCTGACGTTAAAGTCTCCAGTGACTAACGTCACCTGATACTTAGGCTTTGACCTCGATATCATAGACTTCAGGCCTCTGTCGAGGCCGCCATCGAATCAAATGAAACTTAAACTGGATCGCATCATCAGTATAGCTACGCTACTCGCTTCGCTTGTCGCCATCGTTCTCGTCCTGAAGAGACCGGCACCCGTAGCCAAGCCGCAGCCTCCGGCTGCGGTCGCGGAGCACGCGCAGTCGTTCGATCAAAAAATGGCTGACTTCCAGCAGGCCACCGGTCAGGTTCAGTCGAGCAGTGCCTCCACGATCATCAAACCCGATGCGGGTCACTCGTCGCCGTTCTCGTCCGCTGCAAGGCCGGAAGTTCACCTGAATTCGGACGAAATCAGCGCGGTCCTTTCACAGTCTCTGGGAAATGTCGGGGCGGCTGGACTTACTCCCGAGGCCAACATTGGCACCAGCGCTCCGGCCATTAAAGATCAGCAGGTCAGCTTCGATGGTGACGTCGTACATGGCCAGTTCCTCACCGAGATCGCTGGCAAAGACGTTTGGATCACAGTATCGGGGCACCTTGGCGACAAGGATGGTTACGCAACATTCGATCCCACAGAATTCAAGGTTGGAGATCTCAGCGTCCCTGTCTCGCTCGTCAATCCCGCTCTCCAGAAGAAGCTTTCCGAACAGCGTGATCGGCTCAAACTGCCCGACGGCGTAGGAGATTTAAAAATTGAGAATGGCGAATTGGTGATGCAGGGAAAGTAAGAGATTTTAGATTGCAGAATTTAGATTGCTGATTTCGGCACACTTCGGCGAATTGCCATTGGAAGTCGTACACTATCCCGCCGAAATTCGATTCTCCGCGGCCACCCTCGTAAACCACCGTCCCGAATCCTTGACCGAGCGCAGCTGAGTCTTGAAGTCCACGTAAGCCAATCCAAATCTTTGGCTGAACCCCTCAGCCCACTCGAAATTATCCAGCAGGCTCCAGGCGTGATATCCGCGCACGTCCGCTCCTTCGCCGATCGCACGCGACAGAGCTGAAAGATACTGATGATGGTATTCAATGCGCCGTCCATCCCGGACAACACCGCTGGTATCCGGCCCATCGTTATAGGCACATCCGCTCTCGGTGATCTCGATGACAGGACGGTTATAGTCGCGCGTGATCCGCATAACCATCTCATAGAGCGCCATCGGCCAGACCTCCCAGCCGAAATCCGTTTTCGGACCTTTTTGCCCGCCATCCATCTTCACCGGGAAGAGCCACTCCTGCGCATGAGAGAAGCGTTCCATTGTTCCCGGAGCCGATGCGATCGTCCGGTAGTAGAGGTTAATGCCGATGAAATCAAGCGGTGCGCGTGTCCTCTCCATATCCCCCGCTTTGATGCGCATCGCCGTTTCGGGTAAGAAAGTTAAGGCATCGGAATAGCGTCCCCGCAGAGCCGGATCCAAAAACCAGGTATTCGAAATCGCGTGTGCACGATCAGCGGCCAGCCGGTCTTCCGGTGAATTTGTTGCCGGCTCGCACGGAGACATACTTAAAGCGCTTCCAACTCGCGCCGAAGGCTGCACCGACTTCAACGCCCGGAATCCGTCGCCCTGGGCGACATTGACAACGTGAGTGGCCCGCAAGAAATCCAGAATACTTTTGCGCCCAGGAGCGTGCGTGCCTTCCAGGTATCCAAGATCGACGAACGCATCTGGTTCGTTGAACAAAATCCAGTCGGATACCCGGTCTCCCAGCGCGTGGGCCATGAGTTGCACGTAGTCGGTGAAGTGCCCCGCAGTGTCGCGGTTCGGCCATCCCCCGGCATCCTCGAGCGCCTGTGGTAGATCCCAGTGATACAGAGTCACCAGCGGCCGGATGCGCGCTTCGAGCAGCGCATCAACCAGGCGACTGTAGTAATCAATGCCGGCTGCGTTGGCCGCTCCTGACCCTGAAGCCTGAATGCGAGGCCACGAGATCGAAAAACGGTAGCTGTTCAAGTTCATCGCCCGCATCAGTGCGATGTCTTCGCGCCAGCGATGGTACGAATCGCATGCAACGTCGCCGGTGTCGCCATTTTTAATTTTGCCTGGACTGTGCGCAAAGTGGTCCCAGACCGATTCGCCCTTGCCATCCTCGTTCCACGCGCCCTCGATCTGATAGGAAGCCGTGGCGGTTCCCCAGAAGAATCCCTTGGGGAAAGCGGCTGCTGGGGAAATGGAAAACGGTTCGGACGAAGCAGATGTAGACGTTCCGGCCTTTGAAGAACTGCATCCTGCGAAGCAGGCAGGCAGGGATATTGCCGCGCCTGCGCCAAAAAGTTTGTGGAGGAATTGACGTCTGCTCGGGCGCAAGTGGACAGTACTCCCTAACAATTTCCCGGCCCGCCTGCTTAGTTGTGTTTCACGAATTTGTTGTTTTTCTGGCCGGTTAGAGAATTGTAAAGCGTCTCAATGAAAGTGTCTTCGTTGACAAAGTCACCCGCGTATTTCTTCCACGGAGCTAGTATCTTCGCCTGTTTCATCTGATCCAGGCTCTTGCGCTGTTTGAGCGCTTTAGCCACGGCATCGCGTGTCTCTTTCAGCATTTTTAGGTAAGCGCGCACATCATCCAAGTTTGATATCGGTCCATGTCCGGGGATGATCTTCACGTCGGCCGGCACCTGCGTCAACACTTTCTCAACGCCGTCAATCATCCCCTCAATGCTGCCGCCGCTGTCCACGTCGATGAAAGGAAAGCCGTAGGTCACAAAATCGTCGCCCATGTGCACGACGTTCGACTTGGGAAAGAAAATGACCGCATCGCCATCCGTATGTCCAGCGGGAAAATATAGCGCGCGGATGTCCTCGCCGTTCAGGTGCACGGTGACGTCGTGATCGAAAGTGATGATAGGCAGCGCCCCCTTCGCGGCCGGCTTGTGATCCGAAGAAATCGAGCCGCCGTTTCCGCCCTTCCCACCTTCCTCGAGCCGTTTGCGCACATTGTCATGCGCGATGATCGGGGCCTGCTTCTGGAAGTACTCGTTTCCCCCGGTATGATCGCCGTGGTAGTGCGTGTTGATTACGAAACGCACCGGCTTGTCGGTGATTCCTTTCAGCGCTGTTTGGATCTTGTCGGCGAGAGGCGCGTACTGATCGTCCACGATAACGATGCCATCGTCGCCCACCGACGCCCCGATATTCCCACCTGAGCCTTCCAGCATGTATACGCTTCCGGCTACTTTCGTCACCTTGATCTGAACTTTGCTGAAGTCTTCATCCTGCGCGAATCCCAGCGCGACCAAGAGAAAAAACGCTCCACCCAGAACGAGCAACCGACGGATGTTCACAATCCCTCCCGCAAATGGTGTGTAAAGAAGAAGAAAAAAGAGAACGGAAATAATACACGTTAGGCTGTAGCGCTGGCGCGTTGGCCCGAGCGGAGTCGAAGGGTTCGCCGGTCGCGCGGGCACCTGTCCACGCAACTCTAGGCAAAAGGGGTCGCCCTTACTCCGAGTTCAAGCTATCAAATGCCTTCCACAACTTATCCGCAGTGGCCCGATACAAGACCCATCCTGTCGCGGTATCCGTTGTCTTGCGGAACAGAAGCTCGCCGCGACCATCTCCATCCGCATCGACGGCGTCGATCAACTCGAGCCGTGGAATCACATCCAGATGTAACTTGTCGGTCACGCCGTAATAAAGCTTGTGAAGATTGTTGTAAATATCCGGATACGCAATCAGCAACACCGAATACTTCATCTCCGCATCCACATCGGAATGAGGAGCCCCGGGCGCGGGTGCAGGCATGTGCGCTTCTGCGCTGAGCAGTATGACTGGTTGATTAGAGTTCCACAGATCGTAGGCGATCATCTGCACGTTTTCGAAAATCGGTTCAGGCAGCTTGACCGGTTTAGGTGCCGCGGTCGAGCGAACCGGCTTTGCGCTGATCTGCGACTTGGCTCTCGCAACAACGTAGCCTCGGACCTGTTCTTTCGCCAAATCCATCATCTGCTTTCGCCGGTCTCCCTCTTCGCCCTTGAGCCACTCAAAGGTGAATGACCGTGGCATCGAGACCGATGCATCCGAAATGGCGGGGATAAGCTGCACATCACTCTTGGCGGCGGCCGATGCCGCGGCAACTTTCCCACCATTCCCGGATGCCGCTGCAGTGCCAGGTCGGCTGTAGCCGGGGATATCCTCATCGGCGAACGATTCCGCAGGCTTTCCGCGCCGCAGCACTGGACGGTTACGCGCACTCGCGCCGCTGTCGGACGCCGGAACATTCGGATGCGCATCTGGCTTCGTTTCTGAGTCTTTTTTCTCGGATGCACCCGGAGCTGACGGAGCGCCGGAAGTCTGACCTTGGCTCGACGTTGGGCCACTCGGCGGTGTGGCGGCGGGAGTCTCACCCTTAGTCAAACGCGGCGGCCCATCTCCATTGCTGGACTGTCCTCCCTTCGAGGCCTCAGGAGCGGTCGAAGCCGGCGCCTTGCTCGCCGCCGGAGCGCTGTTCGATGGAGGCTTTGCAGCGTTTACGTCACGAGTCAGCCGTGGCGGAGGCTCATCCCCCGGATCAATTCCGACCGGCGCGCCTTCGGCTTTCGCGGGCTTCGACGGCGGTTCGGTGCCTACCGGGCGCCACGTCCCCGTTCCTATCCACGGAGGTTGTCCATTTGGTGTGTTGATGTGCAGGGCGCCTGCGACCGTAAAAAGCCCCAGTGAATTGCCGGTCCGTTCCCCCTCATAGACAACGCCCGAGTCGAGAGACATCGGAATCGGGTCTGCTTTGTAGGCGGTGGCATCCCAGAACTTGCCGTTGATCAGAATCGCAATGGGGATCAGAGTAGCCTTGCCGTTGGCCTCCAGTTGAAGCAATCCGAACGCGCGTGGCCCGGCGTCTTTTTTCCGCGGAGCCTTCCGTTCACCCACGGGAATCTGAGGACGTTCTTCCTGGGCGACAACCGGCTCTACGGCGCACGCAAGTATTGAGGCGAGCGCCATCACGCCAGAGATAATCCATCGGTGTAAAATTCCTGAGAACGCATTGGACGCCCTGACGGCGGCATTTCCCGCGCTCAACTTCGTTTTTCCCGGAGAAATCCCCATGAAGGTCAATGATAAAGCTCCCGACTTCACTCTGCAGGACGAGAATGGAAAAGAGATCGCGCTGAAAGATCTGCGCGGCAAGACTGTAGTCCTCTATTTTTATCCTCGGGCCGACACTCCAGGATGCACCATCGAGGCCTGCGAATTTCGCGACTCTTACAAAAAGATGCAGAAGACTGGCGCCGTGCTGCTCGGCATATCCCCAGATACATCAAAAGCACAAAAGAAATTTCAGGACAAGTTCAGCTTGCCGTTCACCCTCCTGGCCGATGCTGACAAGAAAACCGCCGAAGCCTTCGGCGTGATGAAAGAAAAGAACATGTACGGCAAGAAGGTATGGGGCGTAGCTCGTACCACGTTCGTTATCGGACCGGACGGCAAAATTCAGCATATCTTCGAGAAAGTGAAGCCCGAAGGCCATGCCGAAGAAGTCTTGGCCTACTTGAAAGAGGCATCGAGGGGTGCCGCATAGCGAATAAACGCGGGGCTATGTGAACGTCGGAACATTGCCGGTAGCCTCGTATCATGGTGCAGTCGCGTTTTGCCAGTCTGCTGAGGAGAAAAGTCATGCGCACTCGGGTTCGCTTGATCGTAGTTTCAGGTGGCTTGCTACTCTTTGTCGCAGGGGCTCTTGCCTACCCGGACCCCGCCAACCACGGCACCATCGTCATCACATTCAAAGACGGTCACCATACTAGCCTGGCTGCGGGCGAAATTACCCGCATCGACCTCAAGGCGTCCGCAATTGTTTACAACGACGGTCACAAGGAGAAGATTACCTCCGATGTCGAACGCATCGAGTTCTCCGAGCCTGACGTAACCGCGGCGACGCCTGGCCGAAATCATTTCGTCGGAAAATGGGAAGTCGGTGAAGGCAACGGCGGCAAGTTCTTCATTACGCTCGAAGAAAATGGCAACGCAAAGAAAACCATCGGCTCTGTGCACGGCACATGGACTCTCGTGGATGGCGAAGCGCACATCGCCTGGGATGATGGCTGGCACGACGCCATCCGCAAAGTCGGATCCAAACACGAAAAGATCGCCTTCGAACCCGGCAAGACTTTCTCAGATAAGCCCTCCAACGTTACAGCGGCCCGCAACACCGAGCCAAAGCCAATCTAGTCAAGCGTCGCTGGTAGCGCCAGCGTTCCCGCTCACTTCTGACAACCGCACCAAAAGCGGGAGGTGTTTAAAATGCAGCATGCCTCTGTCCCAGAAGGCCGCTCACGCTCTCATTGACCCCCTGGATCGCGCCTTCTTCGTCCGCAAGCCACGCAGTGTAGCGCGCGACCTTCTCGGAAAAGTCCTGGTACGCCGGACGGACACAACGCGTCTCACTGCCCGCATAGTTGAAGTTGAAGCCTACCTGGGGGTTAATGACCCAGCCGCCCACTCCGCCGCAGGCAACACGCCACGAAACTCCGTGATTTTCGGACCACCCGGCTACGCCTACGTTTACTTCATCTATGGCAATCACTATTGCCTGAATGTTTCCTGCGAGCCCGTGGGACGTGCGGGGTGCGTCCTTTTCCGCGCCCTCGAACCACTTACCGGCATCGAGGAGATGGCCGCCGCTCGCCAAATCGACTTGGCCTCTGCCAAAGACCTACGCCGTCTCACCAGTGGCCCCGGACGGCTGTGTGCAGCTTTCTGCATCACCCGCAGCCGCGACAACGGTGCTGACCTGACCTCCCCCGAAGGTACGCTTTGGATCGGTGACGACGGTTACCAGCCCGGCAGGATCGCCACCAGCCCACGCATCGGCATCACGAAGGCTGCCGAAAACCCCCTGCGCTACTTCCTCACCGGCAATTCCTACGTTTCTGGGCCGAAAAAGCTCGTCCGGCTTGACAGCCGGGTGTAGACTGTCCCCCGGGTTGGATAGGCCGGAAGCCTTGCTGCAAGCGGCTTTCGGTCTTAAGTCCTCCTTCTGCTTGGGGAGGCGCTGTGAGGAAAAATTCCGCAACCCAGGCAGCGTCGCGAACATCTCAAAAGTAAGGTCGTTCAGTAAGGAGCCTCCGCGTGCCTGGTCTCACGCGCCCTCGAATTCTGTTGTTGGCCCTTGCGGCACTCGTTGCTTCCCCGGTATGGGCAGCCGATGGCAGCGTTGCGACCACGTCGAGCACCCCTCCGTCATACATCCTCGTTGGATTCGTTGGAGGTTTCGTGCGCCATGACAATCCTAATCAGGGGCCCGTTCAGTTCGCGAGGCGAACCCAGCGCACTCTTCCTCGAAATTCCTACGTACACGTCTTCGAAAATCGCCATCGCAAGACCGCTTACAACACGATCATGAAGTTACTCGACGGGGATCGCAACGGTTCCCTTAGCGATCACGAAAAATCGCAAGCCCATATTATTCTCTTCGGTCACAGCTGGGGAGCTTCCGCCGTTGTTCTCTTGGCCCGAGAGTTAGACCGCGTCGGTGTGCCTGTGTTACTTACCGTCCAAGTCGACAGCGTGCGCAAGCCGTGGCAACACGACGATGTCATCCCCGAGAATGTTGCCGCAGCCGCGAACTTCTATCAGCCGCACGGATTCATTCACGGACGCCCCGTCATCCATGCCGCGAACGACGCCAAGACGCAGATCATCGGAAATTTTCGCTTCGACTACCGGGAGTCGCCAGTGAAGTGTGAGCTGACGTCATGGTTCGATCGCACCTTCACTCCCGACCACATGCAGAGCGACTGCGATCCCTATCTCTGGCAGCAGGTGGACAACCTAGTCCGCCAGCGCCTGCAACCCGAGCCCGAATCCATAGCTTCCGCCCCTCAACCGTAGCCAATCGCAAACGCTACGAGCACGGCTGAGAGCGATGTGTTCTAACAATTTAATTGGAACGTTCGGCACGCATTCCTTCGTGTAACTTCGTGTCCTTTGTGGTTCAAGATTTGGATGTGATACCTGCCCATAAATTCGAAAGTTGAGCGTGCCAAGCAGGTCTAGATCAGAACGTTGTCGATTAGACGCGTGTTTCCTACATAAGCAGCCACCGCGACGAGGGCGCCGCGAGATGCGTCGTCCACAGGTTCTAGGCTATCCGGATTCACAATCGCAAAATAGTCCAGACGCACGCCCCTCTCTGCAGCAAATTCCTGCCGCCCAGCTTCGCTCAGGACTGAAGAAGCCTTTTCTCCCTGAGCGGACAGCTTTTGTACTTGAATCAACGATCGATGAAGCGCAAGCGCCTGCATTCTCTGTCCAGGATTGAGATACGCATTACGCGAACTCATGGCCAGTCCGTCGGACTCGCGCACGATCGGGCAAACCACAATCTCGACGGGGATATCGAGATCCTTCACCATCCTCCGGATGATGGCGACCTGCGCCGCATCTTTTTGTCCGAAGAAGGCAGCATGCGGTTCAACCACATGAAACAGTTTCGCAACGACTGTAGTCACGCCTCGAAAGTGTCCGGGCCGCGAACCTCCATCCAGCTTCTCGCTCAATTTCTCCACGTTCACCCAAGTGACTGCGCCCGTCGGATACATCTCTTCCACCGATGGCGCGAACAGCAAGTCGACACCCTCTTTTTCCAGCAAATCGGAGTCGCGATCGAACGATCGCGGATACTTCGCCAGATCTTCATTTGGGCCGAACTGTGTGGGGTTGACGAAGATCGAAGCTGCTACAAGATCGTTCGCCGCGCGCGCCGCGCGAACCAGCGATATGTGGCCTTCGTGCAGTGCTCCCATCGTGGGCACAAATCCTAGACGCTTGCTTTCGCCGCGTCCTGCCCGCGAAGCAGTGCGCATTTCGACGATTGTGCTGCAGATTTTCATTGAAGGTTTTTATGTGGAAACAATCAGAGTTCTAGAGACTTGCAATGGGTCGACGGTCGAAGACACCTGTCACGCCGAGGGCACCCACTTTACCGCGATATGGGCGCTCTCCAGCAATCCGCCAATGATGCCCTTGTTCCGTCGAATCGCTACGCGATCCTGCTCCGAAGTTACCAAGCCATTTTCTGTCGCAGCGACTACGCGGCCATAAGGCCATTTAGAAGGAGGCAGCTTCGCCAGCGTCGGAAGCAATTCTTCCGTTTTTAGGTGGATCTCAGCGTTGTCTGCGGCGTCGAGCAATGCCACCCCGTCGATGCGAACGATCAGATACGGATTCCTCCAGTTCTTCAGGTCCCTGAGCTGGTTGTATTTAACTGCATCCGCTGGAGGGATTGCCTGCAGGGCGGTCTGAGAGTCAGGTGTCGTCGCCGTGCTGTCATGTGAACAAGCCGCGAGCGACATGCTTGCCATGAGAACTGTTGCCAGACGCATCCCGAGAGAATTCACCAGCCGCAGTTTACCTCACCATTAGGGGAGCGTCATGTTTGGCGGACCATATCAGTGCCACAAACCACCCGATAACGCTCCAGCCAAGGAACAAGTTGAGCAGGAAAATCGCAAGCGTGTCCCGCTTGTTCCGTGCCAAGGCAATGATCGAAGGCAGGAAATACAGCGCTAGAGGAACGGCGAAACCAAGACCGAAAAACGGGAAGAATGTTGCAAGCATTTTTGGATACCTCCTGGGTTAGCCGAGCACAGGTTTAGCCCAGCACCTTCGGGACGCCGACTAAATTGGCGTCCAAGGCGACCCACTGTCTAACAATACGCAAAACAAAACGCCCCGGTTCCGTAAAGTTACCGTCCCATTGCCCGCTTCCGAGCCAGCACGGTGTCCAGGCCCGCTTTGGTGTCCTTCGGCAGGTGATACGACTCCTCGTCCGACGGATATTGGCGCGACCGGACATCGGCGCGAAACGCCTGCACCGCTTGCGAGATCAGCGCTGCCGCATCTCCATACCGCCGCACAAACTTCGCCGGAGGCCCAAACGTGAGGTGCAGAATGTCATGAAAAACCAGTACCTGCCCGTCGCACTCCGGCCCAGCGCCGATTCCGATCGTCGGCGTGCTGACCTCGGCCGTGATCATTGCTGCAACTTCGCGCGGAATCCCCTCAAGATACAAGCAGGCGACTCCTGCTCGATCCAGGGCGACCGCATCCCGCATCAGTTGCTCGATCCCGCTTAAATTCTTGCCCTGCACCTTATAGCCGCCCATTACGTTTACGGACTGCGGCGTCAGGCCGATGTGCCCGGCCACCGGGATTTCGGCGTCGATGATGTGCCTGATCAGGTCCGCGCGCTTCTCGCCGCCCTCTATCTTCACGACCTCGGCTCCGCCTTCTTTCACGAAGCGCGTGGCATTGAGCACAGCATCGCGGTGGTCGACCTGGTATGAGCCGTATGGCATGTCTGCGACGAGCAATGCCTGCTTCACTCCTCGGCGGACAGCCTTTACATGATGCAGCATCTCATCAACCGTGACCGAGAGAGTGTTCTCGTAGCCGAGCATTGTTTGCGCCAGTGAGTCGCCGACCAGAACCATCTCGACGCCAGCCTCGTCCACCAGGCGCGCAGCCGAATAGTCGTACGCAGTAATGCAGGTAATAGGTTCGTGTCGGAATTTCCGCTCTCGCAGAGAGGCGGTAGTGATCTTCTGTCCGGTCCCGTCAGGACGACGGAACCCGATTGGTGTCAAACTCATCGTGTCCTCCAGTGCCCTTCCACCTCTGGCGGATAGAGCCTGTACGCACCTCGAACCGAACAAGCTTCAATAGCGCTGAGAGCATTCTAATCGCATTTAAGCCCGAATTCCATGAAATCCGTGGTTGCCATTTCGCGCCGTTGACCGTGCATTTTCAATATTTTACAGTTTACGACGGCCCGCGGTAGCGCCGGCGTAATGCCGGTTTCCCGGCCCCGATCTTGGACGGGCGCTCCATCCAGAAATCCCGAGGCTGCTGATCTGATCTCAAGCGCTTGCAGCGTCCTGGCCGCCAAGGGGCAAGAAATACTGCGTGCCCTTGATGGGCTCGGTCACCTTGCGCAACAATTCTTGCAGGTCTTCATTTCGATCGACAAAGTCGATATCTGACGTATTCACAATCAGCAGATCCGAAGATGTGTAGTGAAAGAAAAAATGCTCATACGCTTTCACTACTTCTTCGAGGTATTCGTCACTAACCGCCTTCTCGCCTACCGCATTCTTTTTCTTCAGACGTTTCTTCAGAACATCAGGCGTGGCCTGCAAATAAATCACAAGATCGGGTGTAGGCAATTGCCCTCGGAAATGATTGTAGTAACGGTTGTACGTATCCAGTTCCTGATCGGTTAGATTCAGGCACGCAAAAAGCTTGTCCTTCTCGAAAATAAAATCTGCCACCACGGTTCTCTGCGACCGTGGGCCGACATCGAGCGCTTGCAACTGCTCAAATCGCTGGACCAGATAAGTGAACTGCGTCTGAAACGCCGCTCCGCGTTCCCCGTCATAAAAAGAGCCAAGAAACGGATTCTCCTCCGGTTCCGTCAC
Source organism: uncultured Acidobacteriota bacterium (assembly GCA_963801895.1). Taxonomy (GTDB): domain Bacteria; phylum Acidobacteriota; class Terriglobia; order Terriglobales; family Acidobacteriaceae; genus Sulfotelmatobacter. The sequence goes on from CAWDGM010000001.1 coordinate 2,527,554, forward strand.
CCTCTGGGCGTTCAACCGCTCCGCCAGGATTCGTGCCAGCGTGCTTTTACCAACTCGGATGGGACCCTCCACTGCGATGTACCTGGGGAGTTCGAAAAGATTTGCCATGAGGTCGGTGAGATTATTTCTGAATTGGCAGGATATCTCGGATACGGGTTAGTGGCAATTGTGGGGAAAGTTATTAGCGAAGGAAAACATTTGCACAATTCATCGTAATCAAGAATTTACTGCGATCGTAAGCGAAAGGCTCTCAAGGTCACTATCGTTATCGTTGAACCAGTGACATCAAAATCAGTGTCATCCTGAGCGAGGCGAAGGACCCCTGCCAGCCTGCTCCGTCACGGTCCCAGCGACGAGTCTCCGCCACAGATGGAAAGACCGCTGGAAAAACCACAGCCCAGACTCGATTTACAATCCTCGCATGCTAGCAACGCTACTGGCCGGAACCGCCGCTCTCGGCGCCCTCGCGGGCACTGCCTGCTACCAGTCAATGGCGCCCACTGGACAGTGGTACGGTCATACATTCATCGGTCTCCCGCGCGGAGTGAAGCAAATCGCCTTCACGTACGACGACGGACCAAACGACCCACACACCTTCCACCTTCTCGATGTTCTTGCCCGCCACGAAGTGAAGGCAACATTCTTTCTCGTGGGACGTTTCGTCCGGGAACGACCCGACATCGCCCGCGAAATCGTCAACGCCGGCCACGTCGTCGGCAATCACACCTTCACTCACCCATCGCTGATCTTCACAAGCGAATCCGAGATCCGCAAAGAACTCGCCGATTGCAGATCGATACTCGAGGATACGCTCGGCCAACACTCGAATCTCTTCCGACCTCCGTTCGGAGGACGCCGCCCCGCAGTTCTTCGAATAGTCCGAGAGCTAAATCTTGAACCAGTGATGTGGAATGTCACGGGATACGACTGGAACGCGCCGCCGGCTGCGCAGATCGAGGCAAAATGCGCAAAACAAATTCGAGGAGGCGATGTGATCCTCCTCCACGATGGCGGTCACCGCGGCATGGGCGCAGACCGCTCCCAGACGGTCATCGCCACGGACCACCTGATCTCACGCTACAAACACAAAGGCTACGAATTCCCAACCATTTCAAAAATGATGAGGTAGCGTTCAGTGTAAGTGCGCCGCAGTAAAATCGGTCTCCACACCGAGTGTCCCACTTCCGTTCAGATTTGCCAGACCGGACAGTTGGGAGGCCTTGCATCGAGCAGGCCAGCAACCACATACGTAGGATTCCCTTCGTGAACCTTTGTGCCCTTCGTGGTCAAGGATTTTTTGGACAGCGCCAAAGTAAGAACGACAAAGAGAGAAGGATTTCGAACCGACACCTAGCTCTTGGCCGCAGCAAGAGCTTTCTTAGCAGCAGCAACCGTCCGCTGCACATCGTCCTCCGTGTGCGCCGCACCAAGGAACGCTGCTTCATACTGCGAAGGAGGCAAATAAACCCCACTATCCAGCATCCCGCGGAAGAACTTTCCGAATGCTTCAGTATTGGACTTCGCCGCCGAATCCCAATCCGTCACCGGTCCATCCTGAAAGAACCAAGTGAACATCGATCCCACCCGGTTGTGGCACAGGGGGACTCCGACTTCCTTTGCAGCCGCAGCAACGCCATCTACCAACGCGGCACTCAACTTTTCCAACCGCGAATAGATTTCTCCCTTGCGATCGCGCAACTGCTTCACCATCGCGCATCCCGCAGCCATCGCCAGCGGATTCCCCGAGAGCGTCCCCGCCTGGTACATCGGACCAAGCGGCGCTACCAGATCCATGATCTCTTTCGGACCGCCGTACGCTCCCACCGGCAATCCTCCACCAATGATCTTGCCGAGCGTCGTCAAGTCCGGCTTGATGTTGTACAACTCCTGCGCTCCGCCAAACGCCACGCGAAATCCGGTCATCACCTCGTCGAATATCAGCACAGACCGCTCGCGCTCTGTGATCATCCGCAGCCCGACCAAGTAGTCGTCCGCCGCCGGAACGCATCCCATATTTCCGACCACCGGCTCAACGATCACGCAAGCAATCTGGTGTTTGTATTTTTGAAAGGCGTGCTCCAGCGCCGAAAGATTATTGAACGGCAGCGCCAATGAGAACTGTATGAACTCATCGGGAACCCCCGCCGATCCTGCAATCCCCAGGGTTGCCACGCCCGACCCTGCCTTCACCAACAGCGCGTCCGCGTGTCCGTGGTAGCAGCCTTCAAACTTCACAATATATTTTCGTTTTGTATAGGCTCGCGCCAGGCGGATAGCCGACATCGTTGCTTCGGTCCCCGAGCTTACGAAGCGAACTTTCTGCATGCTGGGAAACGCGCCCAGCACCAGCTCCGCCAAGTCCGCTTCCGATGCCGTGGACGCTCCAAAGCTGGTCCCGTTGCAGGCTGCTCCAACGATCGCATCGAGCACAGCCGGGTCCGCGTGACCTAGAATCAGTGGCCCCCACGATCCGATGTAGTCGATGTATTCATTTTCGTCTGCGTCCCAGATGTGCGATCCCTTGCCGCGCACGATGAACGGCGGATCGGTGCCCACTGACCGAAACGCCCGTACCGGAGAGTTCACTCCGCCGGGAATCATGCTCTCCGCGCGCTCTTGCAGGCGCTTCGACTTTTCGGTTTTTCGCGTTGACGTAGTCGACATCAAGTCCTCTCCCCGCGGAGAAAGAAGATGTTCTGCAATTGCAATCGAATACTATAGCAGCGGTCGCAAACAGGAATTCACCAGATATTCATCATTCTGCAACCGCAACGCAACATCCCATCAGTACCTTCAAGTCATCAAGTTACCCTTCTAACCGGGAGGGTTTGAAGGACAGTCTCGGGGGCTCCGGACTGTCCTTTTTGCTTTCACCCGCGTCGCCGACACATAAGAAGTGCTTGTCAGATTGAGGACGAGAGAGAAATGTCGCAGCGAATCAACCACGCCAAGCACAGTGTCATCCTGAGCGAAGCGAGGGACCCCAAGTAAGTTGAAAGCGCCACAGCCGTTGCAAGGCCTTCTCTGCGTTTCTCAAAAGAGCCCCATCAACCTCCCAGTATTAACTACGCTTAACTCCCCGCAGTATAATCACCCCACAATGATCACCGTCTCCAAGGAGGACTACCTCAAGTCCATCCTCGAAGCCGAGACCGAAGGCGAAGCGGTCATCTCTGCGCGTCTCGCGCAATTGTTGAAAGTCTCTCCGCCCGCCGTGACCATGGCCCTTCGTCGCCTCAAAAAAGATGGCCTTGTCCGCGTCGAAAGTAGCGGGGAAGTTCGCCTCACCGCCGAAGGACGCAAGATCGCCCGCCGTCTCACTCTCCGCCATCACCTCATCGAGCGGATGCTATCTGAGATGTTCGGCATGGAGTGGTGGAAAGTTCACGACGAGGCCGAGCGCCTCGAGCACGCAGTCTCGCCCGATTTCGAAGCCAAGCTTCTGGCAAAGCTCGGATCCGGCGAAGCCTGTCCTCACGGAAATCTAAGCGAGATGGAAAGCTCCTCCAGTCGTCGTCGCCGTGGCCTGGTTCTTCTCGCCGACGCTGAACTGGAGACCAACTACACCGTCAGCGGAATCTACGAACGCGATCGCGGACTTCTCGAATTCCTTGAGCATCGCGGCGTTCGCCCTGGATCCAAACTCCGCCTGCTGGAGCGCAACTACGATCAGACGCTAACGCTCGCGACTCCGGCAGGCACAGTCTCGCTAGGCCCCGCAGCCTCAGAAAGAGTCTGGTTGTCTCAGATTCGCACCAAGCATTGAAGTGGTTTAGAGGTCACAATGTTGGCCCCGGAACATCCTTCTTACTGCTTCAGTTCTCCCGTCCAGTTCGTGACCAGCACGAGCGGGGTTGGAATTGTGTCCGGAATTGTGTTCAGGATAATACGCTGCGCGTCAGGACTAACATCGTAAGGCGTCCCAAGCGGAGATGTGTAGGTAAGCGGAAATAGCGAGTGCAACGGTGATATCTCGAACTCTTCACTCTTCAAATTAACGGTGGCGGAATACATCGTCAGGTCAGTCGCTGTGAACCAGATTTCCTTGCCGTCACCACTCCACGATGGAAACGTTCCTCCCGTCTGCGATACCTGCCAGCGGCCCTGGCCACTCGGGAAATGCGTGACATAGACTTCTTCTCGACCTGATTCGGTGGAACTGTATGCCAGCCATTTTCCATTCGGGGACAGTCGGGACTGTACGAGTCGCGCTGGAGGTGCGGGCGGTGGCACAACCGCGAATGCTTTCTTTTCGCCCGTCAGCGTCATTGCCCATACCGCGATTCCGGTTGGTCCTTTTTGTGACGTATAAACGACGTAATGGCCGTCAGGAGAAAACTGCGGCGAGAGCAGTGTCGCCGGCTCATCTGGAGTCGTAAGAATTTCTTCTTGCCCGCCTCCACTTGCATTGCGTATCCGAATCGTGCTTCCCGAGATCACGGTATTTCCGTTCTGCCGGATATAGATCACGCGTTGCCCATCAGCAGACCATGAGGGCTGAAGGTGTGTCGCTCCTCCAAACGTCAGCCTTGTTCGCGATCCCTTCGCCAAATCGATGACCCAGATGTCCGCTTGCGGGTCACCCATAGCCACCGCCAGGCGCTTCCCATCTGGGGAGAGTCGCCCGGCCCCTTTGTAGAAGTTGCGGTCGGCGACCTTTCCCAAAGTGTTCCCTTTTCGATCCATCCAGTGGAGGTCGATCCCAAGCGTCTTGACCCCCGGCTCGTAAATCATGAGGCCATTTTGGCTCGCGGAAAAAGTCGTGTGCCAGGTGCCCATGTCGTATTCCACCGCGTTCGCTACCAACAGCGGATCGCCCGACAGTGCCCCGGTCGTAGCATTAAACTTTTGCGCCAGCAACTGGGACTGCACGTGATAGAGCAGATATCCGGATGCGTATTGCGCCCCCGAATCCGAATCCAGAACATGCTTGTACGAACCATCCGCGATCGAACCGAAATAGATTCCCCGTTCGGTGTCGCCAGAATGGCTCGTGGCGAAAAACAAAAAGTGCTTTCCATCGGGGAGGAACTCCGGCCACCGGTGCGTGGTGTGCTTTCCGTTGTCGAACTGCGTCAGTCGTGTGGGAGTGCCGCCGGCAGCGCTGATCCGCCACAATGTATCCCGGTAGTCCGGCTCATAGATGATTTGGTTTTCCTGATTCCACGTTCCACCTCGAGGATTCGGAGCATCCGCGAGAATCGTGACCGGGCCGCCAGTCGCCTGCACTTTTTTTAAGCGAGCGTCGCTGAAAAAGCCAAGCCACCGTCCGTCCGCCGACCAGAACGGAAAGGAAGCACCTTCGGTGCCGTCAAGTTTCTTCGCCGCAACCTCGCCGAGATTCTGTACCCAAATCGCGCCGCGTTCTTTGGGCGAACGTGCACTGAACGCAATTGCTGTGCCTTGCGAATTAATCACCGCCGGTCCGGAAAAATCGCCGGTGAAATCGAAATTCGTCTGCTCGGGCGGCGGCAAAAACGATCGCATCGTTCTCGCTGGTTCGTGCACCCGTGAAATCGACCACACAAGTAGCCCGAGCAATACCGCTGCCAGAGTGGCGTAGGCCACATGCCAGCGCCATCGTCTGGCCTGCGCCGTCGCATGCATCGCGGCTGCGCCGGTTCCCGATCCGCCTGCAGCAATCCATCGCAACTCGCGCCCCACATCTGCGGCACACTGCCAGCGTTCCTCCGGGTCTTTTTGAAGGCATCCATGCACGACGTGATCGAGCCCAGCAGGTGCTATCGGCAGCACGGACGAAATCGACACTGGATCCCTCTCCAGCACCGCCGCCATCGCACTCGCCGCCGTCTTTCCTTCGAACGCGCATTTGCCCGTCGCCATCTCGTGCAGCAAAGCCCCCAGTGCGAAGATGTCCGATCGCGCGTCAGCTTCTTTGCCTTCCACCTGCTCCGGCGACATGTACTGGAATGTGCCTACCACCGTGCCCTCCGCGGTCAGCGGATGGCTTCCCATAGGAGTCGACATCGTGACTGTAAGGCTCGACGAAGAATCGGTCCGCACCACGGCCGTCTTCGCCAGCCCGAAATCCATCAGCTTCGCTCCTGTTTTGGTCAGCATGACGTTTCCGGGTTTCAGGTCGCGATGCACCACGCCGCACCGATGCGCTTTCTCGAGCCCTTCGCAAATCTCGACCCCGTGCTTCAGAACCTGCGCCATCGGCAGCGGACTTCGACATAAACGGTCCGCGAGCGTCTCCCCCTCCAGGTATTCCATGACGAGGTAGTGAACGGTATCGTCCTGGCCAACGTCGTAGAGAGTGCAAATGTTCGGATGATTCAAGGAAGAAATGACCCGTGCCTCGCGCTCGAACCGCTGTTGCGCTTCTGGATCTTTAGACAGGTGGGAAGGCAGAATCTTGACGGCAACGGTTCGTTCTAGCCGCATATCCAGGGCGCGATACACCTCCCCCATCCCGCCGGCACCAAGCGGCGATTGGATTTCATACGGACCAAGCTTCGTACCAGCAGGTAGAGCCATGCGAAGCCAAATTATATTCCACGATGCTCGTGTAGGTACGGACGCATTCGTCCGTCCCCGCCAAGGCAAAGCAAAGCGCTGCACGGAGGAACAAGATGGTGAGGGAGCGACGGATGAGCGTCCGCATGCGAAGAATAGGGGTTCCCAGTCCAACAAAATTAGTTAACTATAGTTAACATTCCGTGGTGTACACTTATTAACATCAGATCACTCGGGCATATTTTCTCTAAAACAAGATGAATCACCCAAATGAACCCGTCCATCCCGCTCTTCCTGTTCCGGGTAATCTTGGGTCTCGTCATGGCGACAATTTATCTCTTGCGAATGTACACGGATCTGTAGAAGTCCCCCATCACGAAGCTAATTTCTGGCAACAATGGAAGGCCTTCGTCGGCCCCGCAATTCTGGTCAGCGTTGGATATATGGACCCCGGCAACTGGGGCACGGACCTCCAAGGCGGCGCGCAATTCAAATACGGACTGCTGTGGGTGGTAGGCCTCGCCAGCGTGATGGCCATCTTCATGCAAGTCATCTCAGCGCGCCTGGGCGTCGTCACCGGAAAAGACCTCGCGCAGTGCTGCCGCGACTGGTATCCCCGCTGGACGCGTTGGCCCAACTGGCTGCTCAGTGAAGTCGCCATCGGAGCCTGCGATCTCGCCGAAGTGCTGGGCAGCGCCGTTGCTCTAAATCTTCTCTTTCATATTCCCTTGCTGTGGGCAGTTATCATCACCGGACTCGATGTCCTTCTTCTCCTTGGCCTCCAACGTTTTGGCATGCGCACCATTGAAGCGGTTGTCCTGCTGCTCGTCGCAACAATCGCCGTTTGTTACTTCATTGAGATCTTCGTGCTTCCGCAGACGCAGCCGCGTTTTTTGGAGCTTGGAAAAGCCTTGCTGACCCCGCGCTTTCGCGAAGCGGGCATGCTCTACGTGGCCATAGGTATCATCGGCGCCACGGTCATGCCGCACAATCTCTACCTGCACTCCGCCCTCGTGCAAAGCCGGCGCCTCCAGAAAGATAATTCCTCCATTCGCCGTGCATTGCAATTCAACACCATCGATTCCACCGTCGCGCTGACAGTCGCATTCTTTGTGAATGCCGCTATCCTGGTACTCGCTGCAACAGTGTTTTATGGCAAGGAGGGCGTGACCGTTCCCGGTGGACATTTCGTTACGTTCAACGCTTCCAGTGACTGGATTCGCGTCGCCTATCTGACGCTCGCTCCTCTGTTGGGTACGGCCGCCGCCAGCACTCTGTTCGCCGTCGCCCTTCTGGCCGCAGGACAAAGCAGCACGATTACTGGAACGCTCGCTGGCCAAGTCGTCATGGAAGGCTTCATGCACTGGCGAATTCAGCCTTGGCTGCGAAGGCTCATCACGCGATCTCTCGCCATACTTCCGGCGGTACTTGTCATTGGTCTTCGCGGCGACAACAGCGTCACTGACCTGCTCACGTTGAGCCAGGTCGTGCTTGCATTGCAATTGCCGTTTGCAATGTTTCCGCTTCTTCACTTCACAAGTTCCCGCAAGCGGATGGGCACATGGAGAAACGGTTCCTTCCTGCTGGCCGCAGGATGGGCCAGTGCTATCCTCATCACTTCGATGGACATTTATGGTCTTCCCGACTCGGTGCGAACCGTATGGCACTTGATCGTGGGAGGCTGATTCGCGGCACGGTTAGGCAAAAGTCATGTACGGAAAGATATTGGTGACGCTGGACGGTACTACGACCGACCGCGCCATCATCGAACACATCAAACAGCTCGCGCGCCTGGCCAGCAGCCGGCTCGTGCTCCTTCACGTGGCCGACGGATGGGCTGCGCGAACCTACGGCGCCGACGCCGTCAGCCCGGAAATCTCGGAAGATACCGCGTATCTTCACCGCGTTCAGGCGGAGTTTCAGAACGAGGGGATCCCCGCTGAGGCAGAACTCGCCTATGGCGAGCCATCAGAGCAGATCGTGAATTGGGTCGAGAACAAAGGCTGCGATCTGGTTGCGATGAGTACCCACGGTCACCGATTTCTAGGCGATCTATTTCTTGGTACCACCGCCAGCCGCGTCCAGCACCGAATCCGCGTCCCAGTCCTTCTACTGCGCGCAAGGTAGTACAGCGAGCAAAAGGTCCGCAAAGCGGGAAAAAGCCTCACGCTCTCATTCTGAGAAGGGCGAAGGCATTCGAGGGACCGTACGAAATCCTACGCTACCATACAGCCGAAAGGACCACCTAGGCTGCATACACAGTAGAAGCCAAGACTAATACGGCTTCGACGGATACCGCATGCTGTTCTTACGTTCCGTCTTCAGCATCTTCCTCTCGGCCTTCTTCTGAGCCTTGGCATATTTCTTCTGCGCCTTCTGCTGCTTACGCTCCAGTTTGGTAGGACTCTGCGAAGCGGATTTGGGTTTCGAATAAACCTGTGCGTCCATGGGAGCCACGAAGGCGAGTCCACATACCGCAAGAAGAAAAACTGAAAAACGTCGTTTCATAAGAAACATCACTGTGTTCACTAAAGATTTTACAGGATTGTGACCGATCCCCCACAGAGAACGAACCTAGAAGCCACTCTTGCAACACAAAGCGGGTGCCGCATTTCCCCCGCCTTCGCCGAAGTGGAGATTTTGAGGGAAAGCCAAGGCCATCAAAAATCTGAACCGCTCGCAAAACAAAAAGTTAAAAGAGAACAGGTCCTCCTCGGCGAAGCGAAGGACCCATGTAGTCTCCAGAACAACAAGGGCCGTGCCCTACGCAATTTCCGCCGAAACGAATTACACTAATGAGTTGCGATCTACGTAGCGCCACGCCTGTGCGCGCAATTATCCTTCCAAGGAAGGCACATCATGTCGGTAAACAGTTTTAATAGCCGTTCCACCCTCAAAGTCGGCAGCAAGGAATACGAAATCTACCGCCTCGACGCGCTTGATAAGCAGGGGATCTCCACGCAGCATCTGCCGTTCTCCCTGCGCATTCTTCTGGAGAATTTGCTCCGTACCGAAGATGGCCGCAACGTCACCAAGGAAGAAGTGCGCGCGCTGGCAAAGTGGAACAGCAATTCGAAGCCTGACAAAGAAATTGCCTTCACTCCAAGCCGCGTTCTTCTGCAGGACTTCACCGGTGTACCATGCGTCGTCGACCTCGCCGCAATGCGCGACGCCATGAAACAGCTCGGCGGAGATGCCACCCTGATCAATCCTCTTCAACCCGTTGAGCTGGTGATCGATCACTCCGTGCAGGTCGACGAGTTCGGCACCGCGAACGCGCTTGACATGAACGCGCTTCTCGAATTCCAGCGCAATAAAGAGCGCTATTCGTTTCTCCGTTGGGGACAAACAGGGTTCCGCAATCTTGCCATCGTCCCGCCCGACACCGGCATCGTTCACCAAGTCAATCTCGAATACCTCGCGCGCGTCGTCTTCGTTCACGAAGGTTCCGGCAAGCGGACTGCCTATCCCGACACCCTGGTAGGCACGGACAGTCATTCCACCATGGTCAATGGGTTGGGAGTCTTGGGGTGGGGTGTGGGTGGAATTGAGGCGGAAGCGGCAATGCTCGGTCAGCCGGTCTCAATGCTGATTCCGCTTGTGGTGGGTGTGAAGTTGACCGGGCGCTTGCGCGAGGGCGCGACCGCTACCGATCTGGTTCTCACCGTTACGGAGATGTTGCGCAAGCACGGAGTGGTTGGAAAGTTCGTCGAATACTTTGGGCCCGGGCTGCATCACTTGTCCCTTGCCGATCGTGCAACGATTGCGAACATGTCTCCCGAGTACGGTGCGACCTGCGGCATTTTCCCGATCGATAAAGAGACGTTGAAATATCTGAAGCTCACCGGACGCAGCGCGGAGCAGATTGCGCTCGTCGAAGCGTATGCGCGCGAGCAGGGATTGTTTCACGACGACAAGACTCCCGAAGCCGAGTATTCCGAATCGCTGTCGCTTGATCTCGGGGCGGTCGAGCCGAGCCTGGCGGGCCCAAAGCGTCCCCAGGATCGAGTCGTTCTGTCACTGGCAGGTGAGTCGTTCAACAAGGCACTTCCTTCCCTCATGAAACCGAAGCCTGCCGGGAAGACCGGGCCGATTCCCGGAATCCCAGCCGCTACCAGTGCGCGCCTGGAGCAGGAAGGCGGCATGACCGCCGTTGGTGTAGAAGATCCAAGTGTCCACAAGCACGTCTCGCAATCGGTGCAATATTCGTTGACTCACGGCAGTGTAGTGATAGCCGCAATTACATCCTGTACAAATACTTCGAACCCTTCTGTGCTCATCGGAGCCGGACTCCTTGCGAAGAAAGCGGTCGAGAAGGGTCTGACCGTTCCGGCTTGGGTCAAAACGTCCCTCGCTCCCGGATCAAAAACGGTGACCGATTATCTCGCCAAGGCCGGCTTGACGCCGTATCTGGAGAAGCTCAAGTTCCATACAGTCGGATACGGATGCACGACGTGCATCGGCAATTCCGGCCCGCTTCCTGACGAGGTCTCGAAGGCCATCGACGACAAAGAATTGGTGGTGGCCTCGGTACTGTCGGGGAACCGCAACTTCGAAGGCCGCATCAACTCCGAAGTGCGCGCCAATTACCTGATGTCGCCGCCTCTGGTCGTAGCTTTCGCGCTCGCCGGCCGCATCGATGTGGACTTGCGCAAGGATCCGCTCGGAAAAGGAAAAGACGGCCAACCTGTCTATCTCGCCGACATTTGGCCAAGTTCGCGCGAGATTGAAGAAACCATGGAACGGTCGATCTCCTCTGAAATGTTTTCGAAGTCCTACGCCGAGGTCTTTCAGGGAGACGAGCGCTGGCGCGGCCTCAACGTCCCCAAGGGCGAAACCTACGCGTGGGAGGGGGACTCCACTTACATCCGTCGCGCTCCGTACTTCGACGACATGGACGTGAGGCCCGCGCCTGTCGGGGAGATCAGCGGTGCGCGCGTTCTGGCTGTTCTCGGCGACAGTGTGACGACGGATCACATTTCGCCCGCGGGCTCGATCAAGAAAGACGGCCCTGCAGGAAAATATCTCCAGGAACATGGAGTGAAGCCCTCGGACTTCAATTCTTACGGATCACGTCGGGGCAATCATGAAGTAATGGTCCGCGGTACTTTCGCCAACGTCCGGCTGCGGAATAAGCTGGTCTCCACAGAAGGCGGGTACACACGTCACCTGCCAACCGACGCCGAGATGTCAATCTTCGATGCGTCGGAAAAATATCGTGCAGAGGGCACGCCGCTCGTAATTCTTGCGGGCAAAGAGTACGGCTCAGGATCGTCACGCGACTGGGCGGCAAAAGGCCCGGCCCTGCTGGGCGTGCGCGCTGTGATCGCCGAAAGCTACGAGCGCATCCACCGCTCGAACCTGGTCGGCATGGGCATCCTGCCCCTGCAGTTCCTGGCTGGACAAAATGCTGAATCTCTCAAACTGACTGGCGAAGAGGTCTTCGAAATCGCCGGAATTCGAAACATCGTTGACCGTTTTGCTGCGGGAAGTGTGGTGAGAGTCCGAGCCACAGCGGACGGAAAGACAACGGAATTCACTCTGCTGGTGAGAATCGATACTCCGCAAGAGGCTCTCTATTACGCCAACGGCGGCATCCTGCAGTATGTGCTCAGACAACTTCTGGCGAGCAAACCACAACCTGTCGGAGCATAAATCTACTCATCTGAAAATCCCCACGTCTCGAAGAAGAGACGTGGGGTCCGTGCTTTTCACCATCCGATCTCGATATCTATTTGAATCGCGTCGCTGTGGCTGTCGCACAGCCACTTTTGATCACGTTTCCGCTCAGATCCGAGATTTCGGTGGTGGCAGTGCTTTCGAACGTGTCTGGAGTTGCTCCCACGTGAATGCTTTGCCGGATGACTTGCGTTGTCTGAAGCACGCCGCTGAGGGTTATGAACGCCGTCGAAGCGGCCGTGTATCCTCTCTTGTTAGCGATCCAAAAACCGTGGCCCGGGCCGCGCTCCGTGGGAAAGAAATTGGGGTTGGCAGTGGTCTCGGTGAGGGTTCCGCCTCGCGCGAAGGTTAGCAGCGACCAAAAAGGAAGGCCGAGTTGAGTGCCGCTGGTACAGTCGACAAGTTGAACTTGCACCGACCATGTTCCTACCAAGAAGCCCGCATTGGCTGCTTCATGGCTAGATTGTGCGACGGCGTTTCTTTCGGTTGTGAGTGCGAGCGCCCCCGCCAATGTCGCGAGCGCACAGAAGCTCTTTAGAAGTCTAACGTTCATATTGATCTCCTGATGCCTTGAGTTTGTGCCGGATTGATTTTCCGGCCGATCTGGGACGATACTCGTGCAAGCTGCCGCGGAAGTCTTTGGACATAGCCTGAAAGCTTCTGAAATTTGGTTTGAAGTTTCTGAGATTCCCAACGATCTGTTCAAAGACCCCCTATGACGATGTCCGAGACCGAAATCCACGAATTCGGCGATTTCCGCATCGAAACAAGCACTCGAGTGCTATCGCGAGCTGGCGAGCCAGTGCGGATCACTCCCAAGGTCTTCGATACCCTCCTCCACCTCGTGCGGCATCAGGGAGAGGTGGTGGACAAGGACGACCTGATCCGTGCCGTCTGGAACGACACGGTTGTGGAAGAAAACAATCTCAACCAGAACATCTCCACTCTGCGGCGCGCGCTGGGAGAGAATCCGAAAGATAACCGTTACATCATCACTATCCCGGGCCGGGGATATCGTTTCATTCCCGCAGTACGGACAAGGGCTGCGGTAGCAACTCATGCGATTCGAACCCTGGCCGTGTTGCCGTTCAAGCCGTTAGTTGCCGAGCATCGCGACGAGGTCCTGGAAATGGGGATGGCGGACACTTTGATCGCCCGGCTGAGCAGCAGCCGCGCAATGATCGTCTGCCCCCTCGGCTCTGTGCGCCGTTATAACGGCCTGGAACAAGACCCAGTTTTGGCGGCACGGGAACTCGCAGTGGACTCCGTTCTTGACGGCAGCATCCAACGGGATGGAACTCGAATCCGAGTCACGGTGCGACTGCTGAGGGTCGCGGATGGGACGTCCCTGTGGGTCCAGAAATTCGATCAGGAATTCACCGACGTTTTTGATGTGCAAGACACAATTGCCGAGAAAGTGGTGGCGGCGCTCGCTCTGCGGCTCGATTACGACGAGCGGAGAAAACTTACCCAACGCTACACCGAAAATGTGGATGCCTACCACCAGTACCTGCTGGGCCGGCATCACATCAGCAAGTTGACGCGGCCGGGCATTCGCAAGAGCATCGTGTTCTTCCAGCAAGCCATCGACATCGATCCCACATATGGACTCGCGTATGCATGGGTGGCCGAGGCATACCGGAGACTTCCGATTACCAGCGATGTCGCACCTCTGGATGCTTTCCCTAAGGCCAAGGCTGCGGCGCTGAAGGCGCTCGAAATCGATCCGACGCTGGCTGACGCGCACACGGCTCTCGCGTTTGCCCGATTCTGGTTCGATTGGGATTGGGCTGGCGCAGAGCTTGAGATCGAGCGCGCAATTGAGCTGAGCCCTAACAGCGGGGAAGTTCACCACGGTTACGCCGTCCTGTTGTCGATTTTATCGCGGCACGATGAAGCGGTCGCAGAAGGCCAGCGAGCCGCAGAGCTGGACCCTCTGTCGCTGATCATCAATGCGAATCTGGGCGTATTCCTCCACTTCGCAGGACGCAACAGCGACGCGCGTGCGCAAATCGCAAGGACGTTCGAGATCGACCAGAACTTCTGGGTTGCGCACCTGGTCGACGGAAAGCTGCACGTCGCGGCACATGACTACAGGGAGGCAATCGCTGCGTTCGAGAAGGCAAAAGCATTCTCTGGCGGTAACAGTGAAACGATTTCGATGATTGGATACGCATTGGCTCTCGCAGGTGAAAGTGAGGAGGCGAACGCGGTACTGCAAGAACTGAAAATGTTAGCCGAGCAACGCCACGTGCCCTCCAACAGCATGGCGGTGATTCACGCTGCGCTGGGCGAGAACGATCGAGCTTTCGCGTATCTGGATAGTGCTTACAAGGAACACGACGTGCGGCTAAGTTTTCTCAGGGCGGATCCGAAATGGAGTGTTCTGCGATCAGACACCCGGTTCGAAGAGATGCTGCGTCGGATCGGACTCTGAATGCTTCGTGTGCAGGAAGTCCGCACGATGCAGCAGAATCGTTCGAGAGGTAAGCAGGCTTCTGCGCCTCCATTCGGGACTTGATAAAGCGAGATCTCGTCAGGGGGCAGCGCGGGGCGAGCGGATCAATAGATCTATTGCATGACGCGAAGGTCGGGACAGGCGAACCCAGACATAGGGACCACAGGCGTCGAGCCGAATTTCGGATGATCCTAATCGAGCGCAATAGCTGCAGACAATGCGGGAAAGTTCCGCTTCATCCACTACATGATTGAACACAATCTCGTTTCCATCGCGACGGCGGGCAAGAGCCTGAATCTCGCCTCTTATGAAGCTGGAAAGGGCCATACACGGTTCGGTTCGACAGCCGGTCATCTGTTCAATCGCGTAAAGGGCCGTATAGTCGATGCCTTCGCCGAACGCCACATGAATGGTTGCATTGGCTGCTATGTATTCCACTTGCATCATCGCAAAGTGTTCCATAAGCGTGACAGGAATTTGGAGGTCGTTTTGCGATCCCGAAAAGTGAGAGGTCTCCGACAAAATTGGGCATGACCACTGGCGCGCCAAAGCTGCGGTCACCTGCCGTTCGTTGACGAAACCCAATTCTTGCAGCCATTCCCCGATTCGGCCACGGCCTGCGCTCCGTTGCGCGTCGAGAGCTGTGCGCAACTGCTCAGGCGTGATTTGTTTCTTTGATAACAGGACAAGGCCCAGCGGTATTCGATGGTTGGTGGGGTGACTGGTGGCCACCGGTAGTCGCCGTAGTTGTTTAAGAATAGCCCTTTCCAGGCATTCGTCGAGACAGTAGAGAGAGCCCGCGAGAGAAATCGAATTGGATCCTCGGCGCCATTTTCGCCAAAATCGGCGGCTGTGAATGCACCCATCGGGACCGAAGTTCTGCCTGTATCGTGACAACAATCCGCGCAAGCTTGGATTCCAGTCTGATACGCTAGCGCTGGCCATCGCGTGTAAACTCACGGAGTAACCTCGGTGACCCGGAGGCCGTAGTTGATGTAAACATCGACGACGTTGGTGGTCGTATCAAAAGTAAGGTTCCAGACGTGTTCGATGATCATCGAACGTGTCACCTTTCGGCCCGTGTTGCACATCAAGTATTCGAGAAGTGCAAATTCTTTGCCCGTGAGTTCGATCCTTCGGCCGGAGCGTTCCACCAGCCGCTGTACCCGATCGATTTTCAAGTCAGCCACGCTTAGTATTGATTCAGATGGCAAGTGACTGCGACGCAGTAGCGCCCGGATGCGAGCCGACAACTCGCTGAAGGAAAACGGTTTGCTGAGGTAGTCGTCAGCACCCATATCAAGGCACTGAACGCGATCTTCAACTTTTGTGCGCTGCGTGAGCACGAGAACCGGCAAAGAAGGCTTTCTGATCCGTAGTTCCCGCAGAATTGCTACGCCGTCTATTTTTGGAAGGTTTAGATCTAGAATGGCGACATCGTAGTCCGTTTCGAGCCCGGCGGCGCGGGCCTGCTCGCCATCCGGATAGACATCAACACTGTATCGTTCCCCTTCCAAACCTTGTCGGACAAATCGGGCTAACGCTTCGTCATCTTCCGCTATAAGAATTCGCATAAATGTGAACCATCCTTAACCGAACAACCTCAGTCTAGTTAGAAACGGTTCAGACTCAGCCACAATTGAGGGAAAACCAAGGTATGTGGTTTCAGATTCGGGACTGCTTTTTGAAATGGGAAGCAAAAGTTGTGGGTGAGGTCAGGGTTCGTAGATAGCGATTTGAACCTTAGCGGACAATTCCGCCAACGCGGTCCCGTAGAGATAATTTCAAGATAGGACCTTCGGGGGACGTGTGCCTATCTGGAGCTCAAGAACGCTTGGCTCATTTTTCGTTCCGGGCGGAGCCTTGCTTCTTGCGAGCTTAGTAATCTGGTCATTTGGCTGGCCAAACCTGACACCCCCAGCGCTCAGTTTTCTCTCATACTGCGCCGTGCTCGGTGGAATGATCCTGGCCTGGCGATTTCACTCTCGGCGAATCTTCTTCGTTCTTTGCGTCCTCCTGATATCCGGGCAGGCAGTAGAAATCTTCGGGCGTGCGCACTTGCTCGAGCCCGCAGTTGTGGCCACTATCCGAGCCATGAGCATTCTATTGCCGGTCAACATTGTTTTCATTTCGTTCATGCGGGAAACCGGCCTTTCGCTCGCGTCAATCGGCCCCGCCGCCCTTCTTGCATTTGTAGAATCTGCCGGAGTATTTGTGCTCGGGCGTAACGAACAAGGGATCCAAGCTTCGCAGGCACATATTCACCACGCAGCGGCGACTTTGTTACCCTCTTATTCTTTTTATACATTCGCCGTCGCCGGCATTTTTCTGATTGTTCGCTTTTTGATAACCAGGCGAGCTACCGATAGCGCGCTGTTCTGGTCCTTTTCGGCTCTTGTTCTTTTTTTCTATGAAATTAGGTCCGCCTATGCTTCCACCCTGTTTTTTGCAACGGCGGCGTGTATCCTCGATGTCGCGATCATTGAAAATTCCTACCTTCTTGCCTATCACGACGAACTAACAGCATTGCCCTCGCGTCGGGCCTTCAACGAAGCGCTGCAGCACCTGGTCGAGCCTTATTGCCTGGCAGTTGTCGACATCGATCATTTCAAGCAATTCAACGACAAGTATGGCCATGACACCGGAGACCAGGTGTTGAAACTGGTTGCTGGCAGATTGTCGCGAGTCACAGGCGGTGGGCAAGCCTACCGGTTTGGTGGTGAGGAATTCATCGTCTTGTTTTCCGGAAAAACTACCCCACAAGTGGTCGACCACCTCGAACAACTGCGAGTAGCCATCGAGCTGTCGAGATTCCACCTTCGCGGAGTTGATCGCCGTCAAGCTCCCAGGGGACCAGACAGAAGAAGTCAAAGACCGGTGCCTGCGAATAGGCGCAAGGCGGATGCGATCCGGCAGCTGGCGCAGGAAAGATCGGCGACGGATCTCTCAGTCACAGTCAGTATTGGAGTGGCGACATCACAGACTGAGAATTCGGATTCCGATGTTGTTCTGGAGGCTGCCGACAAGGCGCTCTATCGCGCCAAAGCAAATGGACGAAATCGCCTGGAAATCGCTCCGGGAAAACGTCGGCTCGGGACTCGAACAGCGGGGATTGCTTAAGGGGCAGATCGTGGAACCGGACCGTCGTCCTTAGGACGGGAAGTATGACGGTCCGGCTCAGCACGTTTCGCAACACCACAAGCCGTGCGGTCAGCTCGTGGTCGTCGGTGAGATCGAGCGTTTCCGGCCAGTACCACCGCACGCGGGACATTTTAATCGGATAAACGCGATGCCCTCGACCTTACCATTGAGGTCAACCGGCTTCGCAATGTATCCAGAACCCCCGCACGTCGGGCAGCCATCCGGATCCAACGCCCTCTCCCCTCGGTATTGGTGGCATTGTCTACGACTTTTTGAAAAGCCGGCGCAAAGACAGATTTGCGTTACGAAACCCGAACAGGCTCAGATGGGCTCCCTGTGGGGCGTGCATTAGGAAAGGGAAGTAGGGAACTTCGATGCGACTTAACGACTCGCCTATGCAGCCCTGCGAGCTAACGCTCGAACCTTCTGCGACAACGTCGGCCTTCCAACGGGGACACTGGCCTCCCACGGCTCGTCGACGCCCATCAAGGCGAGCGCACCGCCGGCAAGCGCGACGTTTTTCATAAAGGAAATCATGTTGTTTGTCCGCTCCGAAGGATCCTGGTTCCGCCAAAAGTCGTGCATGATGGGCGTGACTCCTGCGAGAAACCCCAGAATAGCCACCGCTCCCAACCTCGGCTTAACGCCCAGTAGTAGGCTGGTGCCTCCCGCGATGAGTGGTACGGCTGATAAAGTGACCGCCAATTCGGAAGCAGGCACGCCCTTCGAGGCTGTGTACGATGCCATCTTCTTGCGTTCTTTCAAATGATTAATGCCGTTGTAGAGAAAGAAACCGCCGAACAATATGCGCCCAATGAGAAAAGGTGTTTTCATAAAACCATCCTTCTAAAATCAAAAATGACATCCATCTCACGACTACTGCGAGTGGCATCCTTCAATTTGCGTAAATTGCGTAGTCTCTTCTTGCAGAAGAATTCTTTCGTCCTGCCCACGCCGCAACGTCACGTACCCTCGTTCTAACCTTAGAGGCGGTGTCGCGAATGGCGCCGCGCGCCTCTTCTCCCGAAACTGGGGCGAACAATAGGCCCAACCCGACCCCAATACCGGCACCCACGAGGAGCGTAGAAGCGTGGGACCACGATGACTTTCTATCTCTTTCCTCTCCGAGTTTGTCAGCACGGTCGAACGCGCTTTGCATGGTTCCAGAGCCTTCTTCCAGTAGATGATGCATTGCCTCCCAGACGCTTGCGTCGGTGGCCAGAAGGCCGCATTTGAGTGCCATCCTTAACCAATTTTTCGCGTTCTTGCGTTTAGCCATCATCCACCTCATGCGTGCTGAAAGTCCCAGTACCAGGTCCCAAGGTTATTGGTACCTCTTGATAAATTCGTTAGCCATCCGTCGAGCACGGTATTGGAGTGTAGAAAGGCCTGTAATCTCCAGTACATCGAAAGCGCTCGGTTGCCATCGCCAACTACGACATTGTGATACTCGAAAGAGGGTATGGACTCCGCGTGCGCACGATTCGATCATCCGATTGAGAGCCACAAAACGGCAAAAAGCGATAATGTCACAAGACCTCACTATGGGGAGAAGTTCGCTAGAATCACTTATAGACGCTCCAAAAATCTCCGGAGACTTAGTGTTAAGAAAACTCATCTCTAACTGGCCGCTGATTCAGCAGATTCGAACCGGCGCAGATGGCACCGGCCCAGAATCGATGTCCGACCGAACTCGCAGCCTCGGTCCGAAGACATTGGGCGCTCTCGTGGCTCGATCAATTTGCCCGTACTGTGCCGTGGGATGCGGGCAGCTTGTCTATCACAAGGGTGGAAAGCTGGTTTCGATCGAAGGTGATCCTGCGTCTCCCATTTCTCGCGGCCATCTTTGCCCGAAAGGGGCAGACACTTACGAGCTTCATACGCACAAAGGGCGTCTGACGGAGGTACTTTATCGCGCTCCTTTTTCGAGGACTTGGCAAACGATTCCTTTGGACAGGGCGATGGACATGGTCGCTGACCGGGCGTGGGATACACGTGACCGCACTTTTGAGGAGACTCGCGGCGGCTCGCCCTTGATGCACACCACCGCCATGGCTCACTTGGGAGGAGCCACTCTCGACAATGAGGAGAACTATCTCATCAAGAAGCTTTTCAGTGCGGGGTTGGGCATGGTGTGCGTAAGCAACCAGGCCCGGATATGACACAGCTCTACGGTGCCCGGTCTGGGCACATCGCTCGGTCGCGGCGGCGCGACCACGGCGCAACAGGATCTCAGCAACTCTGACGCCATCCTTATTATGGGGTCTTCCATGGCTGAGAACCATCCAGTGGGATTTCAGTGGGTGATGGAAGCCCGGGAGAAGGGGGCGAAGGTCATACATGTTGACCCCCGGTACACTCGAACTTCGGCCATGGCGGATGTTTGGGTTCCTTTGCGCGCAGGCAGCGACATTATCTTTCTCGGCGCGATGGTGAACTACATACTCGAGAACAACAGAGATTTCCGTGAGTATGTAACGCATTACACGAATGCTGGCACGCTTCTCCGCGACGACTTCCGCGATACCGAAGAGCTTGATGGATTGTTCTCTGGATGGAATGCCGAAAAGAATAAATATGACCCCGAAACCTGGTTCTATCGGGGCTCTCCAAGCGAAGGTGGGGAGCAGAAGCCAGGACATTCAACGGCCGCAGGAGGGCACGGCAAGGACCGCGGCGGCGAGGCTCAAGACGCTGCAAAGTTCGAGGCTGATCCATCTCTTCAAGATCCCAGATGTGTTTTCCAAGTGCTGAAGAGGCACTTCGCGCGCTATACGCCGGAGATGGTAGAGCGGTACTGCGGCATTTCCCAAGACGTCTTCTTGAAAACGACAGAGACGTTCATTTCAGCGTCGGGCCCGGAAAAGACCGGCGCCATCTGCTATGCCGTTGGGTGGACCCAGCATTCAAAAGGTGTGCAACTGATTCGAACTGCCGCCATATTGCAACTCCTTCTTGGGAATATTGGCCGCCCGGGTGGCGGAATTTTGGCGTTACGTGGTCATGCCTCGATTCAGGGTTCGACTGATATTCCCACGTTGTACGACATCCTGCCGGGTTACATCCCGATGCCGACGTTCGAAGAAGACTCCCGCAAATTCGCAGACTACATAAAGCGGCACCGTTCACGAACTGGGCTTTGGGCCAACTTCGACGAATATTTCATCAGCTTGATGAAGGCGTACTACGGCGAAGGCGCTCGAAAGGATAACAGCTGGGGTTTCGACTGGCTGCCTAAGGTCACTGGGGACCATTCGCATTTCGGATACTGGCTCGACATGGCGGACGGAAAGATGGAAGGACTATTCGTGATGGGCCAAAATCCGGCGGTAGGAGCCTCAAACGGTCGATTGGAGCGAAAAGCTCTCGCAAAGCTGAAATGGTTAGTTGTGCGCGACATGGTCGAGACCGAAACGGCCTCATTTTGGTACGCGTCTCCTGAGGTGGAGCGCGGCGAGCTCCGCACCGAGGAGATCGGCACCGAAGTGTTCTTGTTTCCTGCGGCAGGGACTGCAGAAAAGGAGGGCACATTCACGAATACGCAACGGCTTTTGCAGTCCAGAGAAAAAGCAGTCGATCCTCCCGGGGACGCCCGCAGCGACCTTTGGTTTATCTATCATCTGGGACGACGTGTGAAAACCAAAGCTCTCAAAGATCCGCGCCATCGAAACGACGGGTTGGCGGCCCTCACTTGGGAATATTCGTTGGAAGGGAAACATCAGGAACCCAGCGCGAAAGACGTGTTAAAAGAGGTTAACGGGTTCACCGTCGCGGATCACAAACAGCTCACCCATATAAAGGATATAAAAAAAGATGGATCCACAGCCTGTGGAGCATGGATCTATTGCGGCGTGTTTCCAGAGGCGGAACGCAATCGCGCTCTGGAAAGAGGCTCGAAAGATCTGCTCGGCCACGGCTGGGGATTTGCATGGCCGAACGATTGCCGCATCATTTATAACCGCGCGTCTGCCCGTCCCGACGGCAAGCCTTGGAGCGAGCGAAAGAAGTTGGTTTGGTGGGATGAATCCAAGCGTCAATGGACTGGTCTTGATACTCCTGACTACGACAAAGACACTGCACCCGACACCGCACCCAACCTCAGGAACGGCCGCGGAACGGAAGCTCTCGGCGGAGCAAGACCGTTCACTTTGCATCCCGACGGAGTCGGTTGGTTGTACGTGCCGAGCGGGCTGAAGGATGGCCCACTGCCCACGCACTATGAGCCACTCGAATCTATTCTCGTGAATCCTCTCTATTCGCAGCAGACGAATCCGGCGTCAGATCGCAAGAAACGGCCCGACAATCCCTATGCAGCGCCACAAGATTCGCGCTTCCCGTACATCCTTACAACCTACAGACTAACCGAGCATCACACTGCAGGCGGGATGTCGCGACATCTCTCACACTTGAGTGAGCTTCAACCGGAACTTTTCACCGAGATCTCTCCCGAGCTTGCCGGAGAGCTGGGACTGGAACACCAAGGATGGGCAATGATCACTACGCCTCGAGCGATCATCGAAGCGCGAGTCATGGTTACGCACAGAATGAGGCCTCTCTTTGTAGACGGCCGTAGGATTCATCAAGTGGGTCTCCCCTATCATTGGGGATACCAGGGAAACGTCACGGGCGACATCGTGAATGATCTGCTGGTGATCAGCGAAGAGCCCAATGTACGCATCATGGAAACGAAAGCACTCGTTTGTAATGTGATCCCCGGCCGGCGTCCGCGCGGCAAAGATGTTTTGCAGCAACTCGATGTTGTCACGGGAAGAAGCGCATGACCGTAACTGCTTTTTTGACCGACTCTACTCTTTGCATCGGCTGTAAGGCGTGCGAAGTTGCATGCAAAGAGTGGAATGGCATCGCCGAAGATGGTCTCAACTGGAGCGGTTTGTCGTATGACAATACAGGCGCCGTCGGTGCATCGACCTGGCGCCACGTAAAGTTTGTCGAACAACCTCCAGTCCCGGGTTTGGGGGGAAATGCGGCAGAGCAAGCCTCATGGACGTTCTCGTCGGACGTCTGCAAGCATTGCGAGGACGCGGGTTGTCTCGAGGCCTGTCCTACGGGGTCTATCGTTCGAACTGAATTCGGCGGCGTATTCATACAGCCCGATGTTTGTAATGGCTGCGGATATTGCGTGACGTCCTGTCCCTTCGGAGTAGTCGAACGGAACCAGAAAGACGGTCGCGCATTCAAGTGTACTTTTTGCTATGACCGTCAGAAGGCCGGCTTACAGCCGGCATGCGCCAAGGCCTGCCCCACCGAATCAATCAAGTTTGGCGAGATCGATGACCTTCGGCAAGCCGCGCAACAGAGATTGACTGATCTGCACGAACGCGGAATGAAGGACGCCGTCCTTTACGATTCCGCGGAGACTAGCGTTCGCGGTACCCACGCGATGTTCATCGTTCGCGGCGATCCACGCACTTACAACTTGCCCCCCAATCCGGTTGTTCCAACCCAGTATTTGAGGAAGAGCTGGACATCTTCAGCGTTGGCCGCGGGCTTGCTCCTGGGCGGCACGCTGCTCGCATTTCTGATGAAAGAGTCCCCTTCGAGATGAGTGATCCCGTTCCCATGAACGACTTAGGGGGGTCGTTGATCGCGCGAGAGAGGCGGCTCGAAGAGATACGCCGTGAGGCCGAGCGACAAAGCCAGTCGAAGATCGCGAACCGCCCAGCGGGGGCCCCCCTTCCGCAGGCAAGTCCGGAAACTGGCTACTACGGCATCCCTTTGTTGAAGCAACCTCCCTGGACATGGGAGGTTCCCCTCTATTTCTTTGTAGGTGGTGCTGCAGGAGCCGCCGCCGTTATTGGGGCCATCGCCAACTATACCGGCGCCGATCGTAAATTGGTGCAACACGCTCGTTGGATCGCTGCCGCGGGTTCAATTATTTCGCCGCCGCTTTTAATCGCCGATCTGGGGCGACCTGAGCGCTTCCTCGCCATGCTGCGAGTGTTTAAGCTGCAAAGCCCGATGTCTGTCGGGGTCTGGACGCTATTGGGATTTTCGAGTGGCGCAATCGCAACAGCGTTTGCTGGATTTCTGAGGGAACGATACGGGCCGTCCCTTCCAATTCGCGTGATCGAAAATGCAGGACAAGCAGCATCGCTCGCGCTGGGTCTCCCCTTTTCCAATTACACAGGAGTCCTGATCGGAGCAACCGCGATTCCAGTCTGGAATCACAATGCCGGCGACCTCCCGTTGCACTTTGCAGCGTCGGCTCTTGGAACCGCTGTTGGGATTCTCGAGTTGGCTGGACATCAGAAGAGTCGCGCTCTTCAAGCGCTGGGCATGGGTGCTGCCATTTTTGAATGCTGGGAGGGTCTTCGAATTGAAAGCCGGTCACATCGACATCTTGATCCGTTAAAACACGGTAGCAGCGGCTGGCTTACCCGCGCTGGCGGTGCTCTCTCCGGCCCAATCCCGTTGGCCCTCCGAACGGCAAGTTCAATTGGATCATTAAAACGCGCGGGATCATTGCGCCGGTGGGCAGCGTGGAGTTCTATTGCAGGCTCTTTGCTTACACGATTTGCGTGGATACGAGCAGGGTACGTGTCCGCGAAAGACTGGAAATTGCCGATTGAGCGCGCCGGCAGTGGCCGCTGCTAAACATCGATCCCTCTCGAAGCGGTCGAACTGAGCAAGAGGTGTCGGCTACGCCGCCTTCTGCCCGGGTTCCTTCGCCTCGATGTGACCATGTTCCGCCGCCGCATGCTCTATCGTGGCGTTTACCTGCCCTCCGATCAAAACAGCCAGTCCGGCGACATAAAACCAGAGCATGAGGATCATCACCGCCCCAAGCGATCCGTAACTCTTGGTGTAGTTGTTAAAGAAATGCAGATAAGCGCGGAGACCAGCAGACGCGGCTGCCCACAGCGCCACTCCGATCACGGAGCCAGGAGTGATCCAATACCAGTGCTGCTCCTCAACGTCGGGAGCAAAGTAGTAGACAAGGGCGAACGCCAACACCACGAACCCCATAGCCAAAGTCCATTGCAAGAGCTTGGCGGCGACGACTGCGGCCGTATGAAGCCCCACAAGAAGACCGACAGAATTAATTAATTGTCCGCCCGCAAGAACCAGAAAAAGAGAGCCAATCGCCAGCACTGATATCGCCAATGTCAGCGCAAGCGAGATGCCATGCACTTTCAGCCATGAGCGCTCTTCGCGAACTTCGTAGGCCGCGTTAAGAGTGGATATTAACTGCGTCATTCCCGAGGACGCTGAATAGAGCGCCAATACAAGTCCGAAAGTAAGCTTTCCAGCGACACTGTTTGCCGTTATCTCGGCGATTGTTCGGGATAAGATTTGATATGCGGCGGGAGGCAGAAGAAGGTGAAGATAGCCGAAGAAGTCATTCCGCAGCCTTCCACCTTCGGAAGCGAATATTCCTAAAAGCGCAAAGAGAAAGAACAGCAAGGGAAATACTGCGAACAAGAAATTATAGGCGAGTTCGTATCCCCGATTGAGCAGATCGTTTTGATTTATCCCACCCCAAACACGCCGTCCCAGCTCTCGCCACGATAAGCCGCCGAGGCTCCAAATCGATGCCAATTGTTCGTCAGTATGAAGGACAGAGTCAGCCATAAAACCCATTTTTGTGTCTGCATTGCGATGCCAATGATCACAAGACGGTTGGAAGAAATGGGCTAGTAGCAAATACGGAGGGCGAATTGAGGTTCGACAAGCTGTTGATGCAGGCGCGGATTGTCATTTGCAGAGACTGCAGCGGTCTTGGCGGAGAGAGACTCACGCAACTGTCGACACAAAGGAGCCGACCACGTTACTACCTCAGGTGCTTTGACGAGACGCGGCGTGACCGGAACATTCCTTACGCGCAGACATTTGAAGCGGGAGCGAGTTGTTTCACTGGTGCCGGGGCGCACATCCGTGGTGTAATATCGGATTGAGGATGGCTTGCCTGAAAAAGCCGCCGCTGTTCATTGCATCGCACAGTCGGTGAGAGACTCTTCCGAGAGTTGCTCAACTCACGTGTCGGAGAGGTGGCAGAGTGGCCGAATGCGGCGGTTTGCTAAACCGTTGTACGGGCTAACACCTGTACCGAGGGTTCGAATCCCTCCCTCTCCGCCATAGTATTTGTTATCAATTAGTTGTACACTGGTGATACCTACCGAGATACTGAATTCGTTCGGAGGTCGTCCCAGTGCCCAACACGCAAGCCCGCGAAGTCAACCTCACCAAACGCGTTCAAACCAGTAAGGGCCCCCGATACTGCCCCGTCGTGCTCGCCGCCAATGGCCGCATTCGACCCGATGTCGTCCTCATAAACGGCGAGCCGGAGCGTCATCCTGAAGGTGCTTATTACCTTGAATGGCGTGAAAGAGGCAGGCGGATCCGCCTCTCCGTTGGCAAGGATGCTCAGGACGCCGCAGCACGCCGTGAGCGTAAAGAAGCCGAGCTGCATGCCCTGAACAGCGGCGTTTCAATACTGCCTGAGAATGGCAACGGACACCCGTCGGTTGCCGCCGCAGTCGCACAGTTTCTGGAGGAAACAGAACTCACCAAGAAGCCTAAGACCCTGGCCGCTTACACGACGGCACTGAACTACTTCACTGAGTCCTGCCGAAAACTCTTCCTGAACGAGATCGAACGCCACGATCTTCTGAAGTTTTCGAGCTTCCTTCGTGAGAAGAAAACGCAATCTCCTCGGTCCACCTACAACAAATTTGAGACGGTGATGACCTTCCTGAAGGCAAACGGGATCCGCGGCCTTGTCGGCAAAAACGATTGGCCCCGCTACACAGAAGAAGAACCGGAGATGTACGAGGAGGCAGAGCTCGAAAAACTCTTCAAATCGTGTGACGACGAGGAGCGACTCTGGTTCGAGTTCTTTCTTATGACTGGAATGCGCGAGCAGGAAGCGATGCATACGTACTGGTCGGATGTGAACTTCGCGGCGGCGACGGTGCGCGTGAGTCATAAGCTCGACCGAAGCTGGACTCCGAAGGCCTACAAGGAACGGGAAATTCCCATTCCGACGAAATTGATGAAGAAACTGAAAGCTTGGAAAGCGAAAACGGACAAGAGTTGTAATCTCGTCTTTCCTACGAAAGGGTGCAATCCGAAGTTGGATTTCCTCGACTGCCTGAAGGTCTGCGCTGAGCGGGCAAAGCTCGACAAGGACAACTTCTGGCTACACAAGTTCAGAGCGACATTTGCGACACGATGTTTGTGGGCTGGTGTGGATCTGCGCACGGTGCAGCAGTGGCTGGGTCATTCTGATATGGAGTCGACGATGCGCTATCTGAAGCCGTCACGGAGTCAAAAAGTGCGCGAGAAGGTCAACGAGATCTTCGCTTGAGCGGCTCTGCAGTTCCTAAGGATGCCCTTTCTTATCACAATTTTCTGCGGAGTTGTTACCGTTCACATCTTTGGGAGGAGAGGACTGAGCCACTTTCTCCAACTGCAGTTCAGCGTTGGCTAGAACGATAGCGATTGACCAAACTTTGAAATCTTGCGTCGGAGCGTAGGGATGCAAGATGTGGACTCGTTTCGAGTGCCGAAAAATCCCTGTAGCCGGCAATGCGCTCATCACACTATCTAGCAGGTGATGCCCCATGGTTTCGCAACGGAAGTCCAAGCGTACCCCCGCTATTGGATTCTAGATCGTAAATGCCGGTACGCAGAAATGCTTCACCCTGTGGAACATCGATTTCCTTATGGATTTGCAGGCCGCTTCGCTGAACATCGGCATAGTCTTTGGCTGGAATACGAATCTTGCTGCGGCCAACCACAAGATTTAATGGTTCTCCCTGCGGATCGTAGGCGATAAGCATGACCTCGATATTGCCGTGGCGTGAGCCATCTGAGCCGGACTCGATCCGAAGGTCGTCCACTGAAACGGCGAAGTCAACCCCGTAGCGGGTGATCGCGCCCTTGAGTTCTGCATTGCTACCGGCACGAGGAGCACCTGGCGGTGGTTGCGGATTCGTTGGCTGGACCAGCACTTTGTAGACAATCTGCGTGTAATCGGGAAGATTTCGCCCCATCAACTGCATTAATGGATCGAGATTCCTTTTCTGTCCGGAATCGGCCTGCGTATCTTCTGCGTAATAACCGCGGCGGTAGGCGAGTGTTTCCTTACGC
Organism: uncultured Acidobacteriota bacterium; assembly: GCA_963801895.1. Classification (GTDB taxonomy): domain Bacteria; phylum Acidobacteriota; class Terriglobia; order Terriglobales; family Acidobacteriaceae; genus Sulfotelmatobacter. The sequence continues at coordinate 2,555,425 of CAWDGM010000001.1, forward strand.
GTGACGAGCTTCACCTGAATGTGCCGGTACTTCCCGTCCATATTAGCTTTGCTGGGCGAATACGCCAGTGAGTAGTAACGGGTACCGTTGTTGACAACGCGGGTCAAAGCATCGTTTAACCCGTTGGTGTTGTAGATCGCTTGGCCGCCCGTGTCCCTAGCGAGTTGCTCCATGGAAGCATGGCTGGCATCCAGATTGATGGTAGCCTTCTGCGACTCCCGCAATGTGTCCTGCATGGAGAGATTGCCTCTCCGTTCCGTGATCTCGCGATTGTTTGCCTGAAATGCGACATCGGAAGTGAGGCCCTCAGCGGCGATGGGATATAGCGAGATCTGCGCCGTGGTGAGCAAGTTGGTAGTCTTCCGGATTTGTTCCTGAAAACTGGTTGCCCCACTGAAGGGATCCGTCAAGTCCGAATCAGGCACCATGCCCGAAGGAAACGAGCCAGATAACCAGATGACGTTCTTGCGGCCAGGAATGTCGGCAAGATAGCGCGCCAGTTGCTGCATGGCTTCGAGCGTTATGCTGATGCGCGACTCGATCTGAAAGAGCGCAGTATCGTTGAGAAACTGTCTGGTTGCATTGATCGGATCAACTGCGGCCTGGGCCAATGTCGGGTTCGGTGACGCAGGACCTTGAGCCTCGTTTGTCAGGAAGTCGATGCGGCTCCGGTCGGCATCGCTTTCAACCGTCGAGGCGCGTAGCGGCGATGGAGTTGGTCCAACTTTTGCGTTGCTAATCGCCGCCAGCAACAGTGAAGAATCTGTCGTAATTCCTTGTAACATGCGCAGCCGAGATGCGAGGGTAAAGATTGCCACATGGGTGTAGGGCGGAATCGTCTTCACATACTTGATCATCTGCTTATGCACGTATACCTGGTCGGACGTCGGAGTATTGAGAGCATCGAGAAGGATGACGTTTACTGAATCGGCGGTCTGCACCAACGGAAAGTTCGTGTAAACATTGGGTGGCATCGACGGCAGCCTGGTCTGCGTAGGTGGCGTGCCTTTGTGCTCTTCGAAAGTAGAAACTGACTGCGGTTTACCATCTTCAACAACTTCGAAATCCTCCTTCTTGAGTCCCGTAACTGCCTCGCCCTTACTGTCAGTCACGACGACATCGAGCAGAACTAGACGAGCCTTGGCTTTGAAGGTGGGAATCGATTGTGCGTCGGGGTTTGATGTTTGGGCCTGCGGGGAAGCGGCAATTGATGCCGAAAGCACAACTATGAGGAAGCTACAACGTGGAAGCATTCCCATACTCCTACTGCGCAGAAACATTAACACAAGTAAGTCGCTTAGAAGTGCCCGGATTCGATCATCGAATGGCGACGCACGGAATGGAAGTGTCCGGCCTCAAGTTGCTGGAACAAAAATAGTTCTCCTTGAGGCGGCGGCAAGCGAAAAACTTCGGCCCTTCTTCGATGGCATTTTTTTGCCAACCTTTAATGCCGTATCTGCGCCCGGGAATGCGTTTGCCGCTCTGTAGTTAAGCCAATCGGGTGCGATCGCCGTCGAATGTCGAATCACGAGGTTCGTCCTAATCGAATAGACCTGCCGTACGTTTCCACGGCGTGAATGATCGAGAGAATCCAGCAATCCCGAGAATGACAAGCGGGCGATCTCGGCCTGCGACATTTGCACCGTGGTCAATGGAGGAGTCGTAAATTGCGCCAGCCGGATGTCGTCGAACCCGACGAGCGACAAGTCTCGCGGAATATTGAGACCGAGGTCGAATGCGGCTCGCATCACGCCGATAGCCGTCATATCGTTCGAGCAGAGCACTGCCGAGGCGCGATCCTGCCTTGCGACCAGGCTGGTTAGTGCCTTCACCCCGGCGTCGGTCGTGTGATCCCCATCTACGAATAATTCCGGAAAAAGCTCTAAACCAATCTCTTCCAAGCATTTTTGGACGGCGGCTTTTCGCATTACCGCGGTCTTCAACTGTTGTGGCCCGCCGACAAAAGCGATCCGCTCATGTCCCAACGCCGCCAGGTGCTGTACAGCTTGGCGGATACCGTGCTCGTAATCAATCTGAATGGTCTTGAGCAACGGTCGAGGTGGCTCGGCGTCAACGGCGAACACGGCAATGTTTCGCGCCGTCAGCGCATCGATAAGGGGCGCCTCGCCGCCAAAGGTCAAGATCGCAACCGCACCCACGCCACGCTCGATCATCTGCCGGGCGGTTGTCTCTAGCAATCGCTGATCGCGGTCGATCGAGCTCAACAAGATCTCATAATTGTGCTGAACGCCCAGTTTCGCGAAAGTTTGTACGATCTCTGGGAAAAAGGGATTGGTGATTTCGGACACAACAAGGCCAAGAGTGCGACTGTGTCCTCGGACCAAAGCGCGCGCGTTGGTATTGGGAAAGTAACCTTCCTTTTCAATCACTCGACGAATGCGTCTGGCCAGAATAGGGTCGACTGTGGGCACACGATTGATCGTGCGGGAAACAGTCGCTGTCGACACGTTGGCCAAGCGTGCGATTTCAACGAGGGTCTTTCTCTTGTGCATAGTTAGCGGTACAGGTAACGATTATAAGGATTTTGTGCGCGTCTGGCGGCGAATTTTCAACAGTCCGACCGAATGCAACAAATTTTCGGGCGGTGGTTCGGAAGGCCGAACAGTGACTAGTTCGGGCTCTTCTCTGTTGATGGGGTGGTTTCTGAGGGGGCGGCTTCCGGCGGGAGTTTGACCTTTTCTAATACATCGACATCGAAAAGCATGTAGTGATCGAAGGTGTAGTGCCTGTAATAACGATGCTTACGAAAGTCGAAGTAGATCTCGACGTTTTTTGGCAACCACAGGATCGCGTTTTTCTTTGCAAACGGCACCGGGCCGTACTCCACAACTTGATGTTGGCTGAGCATTTGGATCTCGTGCATGGGGTTAACGATGTCGGCCTCAATGTGGACGACTTGAGAAGTGTCGGAAGAAATCCAGGCTCTTCCCTTCAAGTCGATGCGATAAGTCTGGCCACCGACAGTGTAGTCCTGCATGCGATTTGGACGGTCGGGACGCTGGCGAAAGTGTATTAACCAAGAGAGTCTTCCAAGCCACTTGGCTTGTCCTTCGCAGTCGAAATCGAAGTCGCCCTGCATGTCTGGATGAAAAACGAGCGCGAGTGCGATGAAGCCCTTGCTTGAGATCCCGTCGGGATAACCACTCTGAGGAACTCTATCTTCGCTATAATCCTCGATCAAAATCGATCCCGGTTTCGACGAAATTATGGCGCCATAGTAGTACTTTCTTGTTTCTGCGTGGCTTGAAAGCCCAGCCCCGTCCAGCGATTTGTGGAACAGATCCTCGTCCGCAGTGAAGCGGGTGATGTCCTGAACCAACTCCTGTACGCGCTGTCCCGCCGCTGCGAGCACCTGAGCCTTAGAACAAGGTACGCCTTGGTCAAGGGCCGGCTTAACGTCGTCGATATCGGGCGGACGCCAGGTCTGCATCGAGAGAACAAGCTTGGGCGGAGCCATGAGTGGATCAGTTGACGCGGCAGTCCCCGAACTTGCTCCCGTTGCTTGATTCCCACCTTCTACCTTTTTGATAAGAGCACGAACTGGCTCGACCATGTTTTCAGGAGGAGATTCCCTAAGAAATAGGCGAAGGGCCTGAATCCCTTCGTCGTTCTGGCCGAGTCCAATCAATGCCTGTCCTAGGGTGAGTTCAGCAGCGCCTAAAGCGTTCTTCCCCAATCTCGCACTCTTCGTAACGGCAATCTGCGCTTCGTCGCGAGCCTTGTCGTATTCCCTCTGGTGGAGATAAGTAGAAGCCAATAAGTCATGTGGCAGCCATTCTTCTGAATCGACGAGGATCGCTTGTTCGAGCGCGGAACGAGCTTCCGAGTAGTTCTGTAACGCCAGCTTCGTTCTGCCCAACAGCGATAGCGTTTGGGCGGAATGAGGGCTGAGTTTGGCGGCCGTTTCCAAATAGGTTGCAGCCTGCGCGTAATCGTTCTTCTGGAAATACAAATATCCCAGCAGGAAATTCACATCCGCATTCGATGGTGCTAGACCATATGACGTTTTCAAACGCTTCTCGGCATTATTAAAATCACCAGATTTCAAGAGAGATACAGCACGTTTTGCTTCCTTCCGCGCTTTTCCGGGCATGAGACCTGATGCTTCACTGATGCTGATGGCGGCTGGATCGCGGTGAAGCACGATGTCGATATCTTGTCGCACGGGGCTCAAAACATTGATCTCAAGACTGGCGCTTAGATATCCGACAGCGGTGACCGAAATGACGTACTTGCCCAGAACTGTATTGACGAATACTGCTGCCTCGTGGCCGGGGACGACTAGGAATCCTCCGGAATGGTTTGCGAGATTCGTCAAACCTACTCGAGCCGAGCGGTCAAGACTGGTGGGCTTCTCTTCAGCGAAGGTGTGAACGATGATCACCGCGGTGTTCGGCGCGGTCTCATAAGTGGAAATGCGTTGATCCGCCTGCATTCCATTCATGTCTTGTACGCCCGGAGCTGTCTGCGCAAGGAATCGTGCGCTCAGGACAGTAACGACCAGGGCCCACCGGAATGCATAAATAGGTGAGAGTTTCACAGTTGATCGCTGAGGGGCGAAGTGTATCATCGGGAACTTTCTGATCAGCCGAACATCGATTTGGCGTTCACAAAAATCGCCACTGGGGCTTTAAGCAGTGAGTAAGCAAGCCATGCGGCGCCTCGGAAATTCGATCTGCAAACTTCCTTGTAATGCCGCAATCTTAATTCCAAGATCGCTCGGATACAGGAGCCTGGGTTCTGGTTGTGTCCAGGGGATTCGCGCCGTTGGGGGACCATCGAGTCGCCAGACTCCAAGCAGAATCTGCATTGGAGAGCGCATACCGAGAGCAACCGGAGCGATGGGATTTGTGATGTCAGACATTCCGAGGGGATAGAACGGAACTGCTTCAGGAATGTGTTGACGAAGGACTTCCTTGTAGATCCTGATGCCCTCCGCTACTTGCCTTCCCGCGTCGGTTGATAACGAATCCAGGCGGCCGCTTTGGTGAATACGGCACAACATGGCAGTGACCATGTTGAAGCTGGCTTGATCGGCATCAGAATTCTGCAAGGGATAAGACCAGATTGCCAACTGCTCCGGCAGAGCAGCCGCCGAGGCACCAACCAGGATCGCGGGAAGCTTTCGATAATTCTCTTGGTCCGTCATCGACTGTATCTGCAGGCGAATTAGCATGGCGTAATCCATACGTCCGCCTCCGCTGCCACAGTTCTCAATCGCCAGGCGGGGGTAGCGCTTCAGAATGTTTTCGAGCCATGCGAGATGGGCACGATTGTGCTCAAGCAGACCCTGCCCAAAGCTATCTGCATTGAGCTCTGTTCCTTGCAGCGAATCGACGTTGTAATCCATTTTGATGTAGCCAACGCCGTAGTCGTTTACAAGTCTCGCAACTACCTCATCTAGGTAAGCCGTCACCTCCGGGTTTCGGAAGTCCAGCAGATATCGTGAATTCTTTAGCACCCTTTTGCCATGCCTCACGAAGAACCAATTGTCTGGTTTTCCTGCGAGCACTGATTTTGCTCCCGCAACCTCCGGCTCGAGCCAAAGTCCGGGTGTCATTCCACTGCGTCGAATCTGATCAAATACGAATTTGAGTCCATGCGTCCACCGACTGGAAGTCGGCTGCCACGAACCTATAGTTTGGCTGCAATCCTCTTTAAGTTCTGCATACCATCCTGCGTCGATTACAAAGTATTCGCATCCAGCTTTTGCGGCAGCAGCGATTAGCGGCAATTCCTTCTCCTCTGAGGGATCGCCCCAGAGACAATTCATGTAGTCATTAAAGATGACAGGACATCGCGAATTGCTAGTGCTTTCCCTGGCACGGGCAACGCGCCGATACCAAGTCAGTGCCTCAACTGCTGCCGCGAAGCCACCTTGCACGCAGCCAATTGCGATAGGAACGGTTTCGTAACTTTCCCCAGGTTTTAAACGCTTCCAGGCTGCGGAGTGCAGGTCGTCTGGGCCGCCGAGATACGCGTATACATCATCAGCGTAGCCACTGCGCAACGAAACGTTGGAGATTTCCCAATACCATGACCCGTTGTGTTCGATTTGCCAGAACCAAGCTAAACCTAATTTCAGGTTTTCGACTATCGCCATCGGCAGATATCGTTCTGTCGACCAACTGCCGATGCTTCCGGCTTTCGCCTCGGACCAACTTGTTCGTTCGTTTTCAACAAAGCTCATTTCGGAAGGGCGAAACGCGTGCCACTATCCCTCTGCCATCCAACTGTTGCCTGCGAGGTGGATGCGAAGTTCGCTGTCAAATCGCTGTGGGTCGGCGAGACCGTGGAGCATTGCCGAACTCAAGAACTCAATACCGATCGCTACACCACTGCTATTCGTGACTCGTGAATGCCGACGGACGACGGGAACCCCTTCGAACCCCTCATACACAGAATCCACTTGCAGATTCAAAATCGGGTCGGTGTGCGTGCAGATCAGCCGCTTATTCGCCCCCGCAGACTCCTCGCGGTAGCCCGCGAACAACAATCGGGCGCCCGGCTGGCCCATGCTCGATTTCACACCTGGATCTGGAGAATTTTCTCCGCTGCATTGTAGGGCGATTTCGACACCAGATGCGCTGTTCTGCTCTTGGGAATGACCGAAGGGAACGATACGCTTCTGCCGCAGTCTTCCAGCATCTACGTCAAACGAAAAGGAGAGGTTTCCGCTGGTCCATTCGAATGGCCGGGGATCTTTCTGACCGGTGAAGAGGTGAGATGGCACAAGTGCGCCGATTCCTATGGTGCCGGCCGTCTTGACGAAGCGTCGTCGATTCGTGAGCATGGGCACTTAGTGAGTGGCTTTCCGGGCGCCTCCGACCCGCGCCTAGTGACGATTCAAGGGAAAGTTATGCGGAGCGCGTAAGCATATTTTGCTGGGCCTTGCGCCGGCACCTGAACATGGAGGCCGTCGGTGCGCTGATCGAACGGCAGCTTCGCATCGCTTCCAACCAGAGCTACGGATTTAACCTTTTCTGCCCCGGCGGTTGAGGCAAGTGCGTGAATCACAGCCTCGCCATTCGTAGGCCAGCCGAGTCCAATCGCGTAGAGCACATTGCCTTTGGCGGTGAAACGAAAGTCCTCGGCTGTATAGCGCGTCGTGTCGGTATCGTGAAAAGATCCAGCGGCTACCTTGGTTGGACCTTCACCATAGATCCTCCATGGCCGAGTACCGTAGATCGCATCCCCATTCACATTCAGCCACGCGCCGACATCAAGAAGAACTTGCTGCACTTCCTCCGGGATCGTGCCATCCGAGCGTGGGCCGATATTCAGCAGCAGATTGCCGTTCTTGCTGACGATATCAATGAGCTGATGGACCACGAACTCAGGCGATTTGAACGTGTCGTCCTTGATATAGCCCCATGATTTGTTACTCACGGAGGTGTCGGTTTGCCAGTAGAGTGGGCGGATATCGCCAAGCTGTCCACGTTCCAAGTCGAGCACCCCGGAGTGTTCCTGCATGGCATAGTCTTTGTAGTTCACCACCCCGACGTGGTCGCCATACTTTAGAGAAGCGTTGTAGTAAAAGGCGGCGAACTTGGTAAGATTTGGCCGGATCGAGGCCTGTCCGATCCACCAATCGAAGTAGACGATGTCGGGATGGTATTTTTCGACGAGTTCAGCACCCCGAGCCAGCCAATCGTTGGCCCATCCCGACGATACATAAGTGAAGTCATTACCGACGGGAGTTCCCCAGTTGATGACTCCGACCTGTGCTGGACCATAGAAGGCGGCATATCGCGGGTCGTTAACATCCGATGCGATCTTGCGACCCACACCCAGGAAGAAATCGTGTTCTACACGATGCGACGAGACTCCAAAATGCAGTCCCTCGGCTCGCACTGCCTTGGATAGATCACCAATCACATCGCGATGCGGTCCCATCTTGACCGCCGTCCAATCGCTCAACCCGCTGTCGTACATGGCAAAGCCGTCGTGATGTTCTGCAACGGGGACGACGTATTTTGCACCCGCTTTTTTGAACAGCTCCGCCCAGGCGGAAGGATCAAAATGCTCGGCCTTGAACATAGGGATAAAGTCTTTGTAGCCGAACTTGTCCTGCGGTCCGTAAGTGGCGATGTGATGCTTGTATGCGTCCAATCCAGGCTCATACATATTTCTGGGATACCATTCACTGCTAAAAGCCGGGACTGAGTAAGCTCCCCAATGAATGAAAATGCCGAACTTCGCGTCCTTGTACCATTCGGGTGCTTCATATTTCTGGAGTGATTCCCAGTCCGCCCGGAACGGACCCTGCTGATCCACGGTGTCGACTTTTTTCAGCAACGTGGCACGTTCTGAATCGTATTTGCTGCTGGCTTTCTGCCAGATTTGATCGATGCTAGCCGGGTCTTGAGTAGCGGTTGGAGCCGTGGCACTCTGGGCGTGCGTTAAAGAAAGCGCGGAAAGCAGAAACAAATTTATGCCAGCTTCAAGAAATGAGGGTAAACGAGGTGAAAACATTGTTGTCCTTTCGTCGGACTCACCGTCGATTTCTGTCGGATCAATTCAGCAGGAACTTCTGTTGGAGCAGCAATCGCACCTAAAATTAACAATGAAAACGTTAGTCCATGTTGACCATAATCTTTCTGAAACGCGATGGATTCTCGCTCCAGCCGCGCAATGCATCAGCTGCTTGCTCAAGGGGAACGACCATACTCACCGCTTCATCACTGGGGAACCTTTGCCCCTCGAGAAGCTTGATCACGGCTTCGAAATCGGCCGGCTGAGCATTTCTTGAGCCGACGATGTCCAGTTCTTTCTGAACGAATACCCTGGTTTCGTAGCTCACCGGCTCTTTAGCGTACCCGATGTATACGACGCGTCCGGTGAATGCCACTTCTTCTACCGCTGCTAGAAACGTAGCCGCCGTACCAATCGCTTCGACGGCAACATCCGGTCCGCGGCCTTCCGTCAGTTCCAGCAATCGCTCGTGAAGCGGTTCTTGCCTGCTATTAATCGTGAATTGGGCGCCAGCCAAGCGCGCCAACTCAAGTTTTTCGTCATCCACGTCAATACAGATCGTGCACGCACCTCCGGAACTTGCAGCTGCCACGACACCAAGTCCCACTCCTCCACAACCCCAAATTGCCACTGTATCTTCTGCGGTGACACGTCCACGTGTGACGGCGTGAAATCCAACCGTCAGTGGTTCAACGAGGCACAACTCCTTCAAAGTCAGCTTGGCGGGATATAGTTTTTCTCGCGGCATCACAATGAACTCGGTGAGGGCGCCATCCCTTTGGACTCCGAGAGTCTGATTGAATTGACAGGCGTTCGGACGTCCCCGTAGACAGGAGGAGCATTGCCCGCAGTTGGTATATGGGGACACGGCTACGTTCGTCCCTGCAGATAGCGGGGCTTCACGTCCTGAGTCTTGCACCACCGTAGCCGATATTTCATGACCGAGAATGCGAGGATAGGCGACGAGCGGGTTGAGTCCGCGAAATGAATTCAAATCGCTGCCGCAGAACCCTACAAAGCGCACTTTGAGCAGTACGCTCGCGTCCGTAAGCGTCGGTTCCGCGATAGTTTCCAGATCAGCTTGCCCGGGTTTGCGGAGAACTAGTGCTCTCATGGCTGTACTCCGTGGAAAGTAATCGGTAAAGTTATCGCTGTCAACAAACAGTGTCGAGAGCTGGATATGAACATACGAATGAAGGACATCGCCAAAGACCTTGGACTATCCCTGATCACGATCTCTAAGGTACTGAGAAACCATCCAGATATCGGAGACGAGACTCGCGAGCGTGTACTTGCGCGCGTGAAGGAACTGGATTATCGCCCCAACTTTGCGGCGCGGAGTCTGGTCACTGGCCGGTCTTACCTGGTGGGTCTGGTTGTTCCTGATTTACTCCACCCATTCTTTGCGGAAGTTGCCAAGTCTCTGTCCGAAGTCTTGAGGCAAAGCGGCTACTATCTGATCGTTTCCTCCTCCGACGAAGATCCCGAACTGGAAGAGGTCGAGATCAATCACTTGCTGGCGCGTAGGCTAGACATCTTGATCGTTGCATCGTGCCGAACGACCGTCGACATTTTCTTTCAGATTGAAAAACAGGACACACCGTATGTATTGATTGATCGATGCCTGCCTGGACTTTCGACGAATTTCGTAGGGGTAGATGATGAACTGGTGGGGATGCTCGCCACCAAGCACTTGATCGACATCGGCTGCGAACGGATCGCTCATATTTGTGGACCTGAAATCAGTCCTGCAATTCGCCGGATAGAAGGTTATAAGCGAGCCTTAGCGCAAGCAGGGATGAGATTGGTTGACGATTACGTCATCACGCAGCGCAAGGGCGACGTTGGAACCAAGCAGGGCGGTGCAGAAGCTATGCGCCAACTTTTGAGTCTTAAGCCAAGGCCCGATGGACTCTTCTGCTTCAATGATCCTTTGGCCATGGGTGCCATGAACTATGCCTTGGATCACGGAGTTCGAATCCCACAAGATTTGTCCGTCGTGGGCTGCGGGAATCTTCACTACGACGACTCGCTGCGGATCCCACTTTCCAGCATCGATCAGCACAGCCGAAGAATCGGAGAAGAAGCTGCCCGAATTGCGCTGCGCATTCTGAACTCAAAAGCGCCACCCAAGCCGGAAACTCTCGTGCTGCAGCCCGAGTTGATTGTGCGCGAATCAACACAGCGGCGACCGGGCAAGAATGTCTCAAAGAAGGCTCGAGCAAGGATTAAACGCAAGCAAAGCCGGTAGGTCGTTTTCTCTGGGCCCAGTCTGGCATTTTTGACGGCGGTTCGTTACAGTTAGCGGTACCTCAAAAACGGCTGATCTTGGAACCGCCTCAGGGTCTCGAAGCTGCCACGAACGCATTCGCTGTCGCTATCGTTTTGCAGTCTGGTCGTAGAAGTCAGTCCTATTTTCGAAGGCCGAGCTTCGCCACAACTTGGAATCCCAGCCCAAATCCGTGCTTTGGTTCAGGAGGAGATGGATGGAACGTTGCAAAAGACTCGTCGGAGCCATTTTCATATCGTATTTTGCCCTCATATTCTGCCCAGCAATTGCCCAAGAGTCTTCAAGCTATCCCTACATGAATCCAAAGCTCCCTCCCGAAGCGCGCGCTGCGGATTTGGTCCACCGCATGACGCTTGAAGAGAAGGCTTCACAGATGGTGAACCAGGCACGCGCAGTCCCACGCCTGAACATTCCTTCCTACGATTGGTGGAGCGAGGCCTTGCACGGCGTCATTTCCGATGGTGTAACCGAATTTCCCGAACCCATTGGCCTTGCCGCCACGTTCGATGCTCCCCGCATTCACGAGATGGCAACGGCCATCGGCATCGAGGGTCGGATCAAGCACGCACAGCACGAGCGCGCCGGGCACTCAAACATCTTCGAGGGCCTTGATTTCTGGGCGCCGAACGTTAACATCTTTCGCGATCCCCGCTGGGGACGGGGCCAGGAAACTTATGGGGAAGATCCTTTCTTAACTGCTCGGTTGGCCGTCGCTTTTGTCACTGGCATGCAGGGTGACGATCCCCGCTATTACCGCGTTATCGCTACACCCAAACACTATGCCGTTCATAGTGGTCCCGAGCCTACCCGTCACTTCACCGACGTGGACGTTAGCAAGCACGACGAGGAAGATACGTACCTGCCTGCATTTCGCGCGGCCGTCGTCGAAGGCAAGGCGGCGTCGGTGATGTGTGCTTACAACGCGATCAACGGTGAGCCCGCCTGCGCCAGCCAATTTCTGCTGCAGCACATTCTACGCGGCGCATGGGACTTCCAAGGCTATGTTGTCTCTGACTGCGACGCGGTGCGAAACGTTTTTAACGGCCACCACTACCGTGCAACGCAACCGCAGGCCTCGGCAATTTCGGTGATCCGCGGCATGGACAATGAATGTATCGACTTTGCAAAAGTAAGTGACGACCATGATTATCGGCCTTATATCGAGGCTGTGCAGCAGGGGTATCTTCCGGAAAGCACGCTCGATATCGCTCTAATTCGCCTGTTCACCGCCCGCATTCGTCTTGGAATGTTCGATCCGCCGGCGGCTGTGCCGTATATGAACATCGACGAGAAGCAACTCGACAGTCCCGCTCACCGCGAGCTTGCTCGCCGCATAGCCAATGAATCGATGGTTCTGCTAAAGAATGATGGCGCCGTGCCGCTGAAATCTGCCAAGCGCATTGCCATCGTCGGCCCTCTCGCAGATCAGACGGCCGTTCTGCTCGGCAACTACAACGGCAGCACCTCGCATACCGTCAGCGTGCGGGAAGGAATGAAAGCCGAGTTCCCAAACGCAGAGATCACATACGTGCCCGGTACTCAGTTTCTTTCCAATCAGGCAGATCTCGTACCCGCCTCTGCCCTAACTACTCCAGACGGCAAGCCCGGACTCAAGGCCGAATACAGTTCGCGGCCCAGCTTCGACGCTAAGCCAACCCCCCTCACCTTGCGTGTCGATTCCTCCATAGATTTGAACGAAAGCAATGTTCCCGAACAAGCGAAAGGAATTCCCGGCCTCTCGGTGCAGTGGAGTGGTTCTCTCAACCCCACGGCAACAGGCGACTATCTGTTGGGGCTAAGCGTGGATGGCTTCGGCCGCCTCCTGGTCGATGGCAAGGAGATTACGACGCTCTGGGGCAAGAACATCAATCTTAGCCCGCTTCATCTCGAAAGAGGTCACCCTGCAAAGCTCGAGGTCCTTTACGGCCGGACCGGAGAGGGCAAGCCAGAAGCACGGCTTCTTTGGGCTCGCGTGAACAACAGGCCCGATCCCGCGGCAGTCGCGGCTGCAAAGAATGCGGACGTGGTTGTCGCCGTTGTTGGTATCACGAGTCGCCTCGAGGGCGAAGAGATGCCGGTGAGTCAGCCCGGTTTTTCCGGCGGCGACCGCACCACGCTCGATTTGCCGCAGCCCGAAGAAGATTTGATTGAGGCACTTGCCGCGAGCGGCAAGCCTCTCGTCATCGTGTTGATGAACGGCAGCGCTCTTAGCGTGAACTGGGCCAAGGAGCATGCCAACGCCATCCTCGAGTCCTGGTACTCCGGCGAAGAGGGAGGAAGCGCCATCGCTGAAACACTGAGCGGCAAGAATAACCCGGCGGGACGCCTTCCCGTCACCTTCTACAAAGATGTTCGCCAGCTTCCGAATTTTGAAGATTACTCAATGAAAGGACGTACCTATCGTTACTTCGACAACGAACCACTTTGGCCTTTCGGATTCGGACTAAGCTATACAACATTCGCCTACGGCAATCTCGTGCTGCCGGACGGCCCGGTCAATGCAGGTGATCCTTTGCATACCTCGGTCACGGTCACGAACACTGGGAAACTCGCCGGAGATGAAGTCGTCGAGGTGTACTTGCAATTTCCGGAAGTCGCGGGTGCACCACGGCGCGCACTCCGCGGATTTCAGCGCGTCCATCTCGAGCCCGGAGCGAGCCAGCAAGTCCAGTTTCAATTGAATCCGCGTGACCTCAGCATGGTCACCGATCTGGGAGACATCATCGTGGCGCAAGGCAGGTACACGCTCTCCATCGGGAGTGGCCAACCTGGGACAGGAGTTCCATTAGTCAACGGGAATTTTGAAGTGAAGGGACAGGTCACTCTACCGGAATAGTTGCGGCGATTAGCAGATTGAGCGATATGCATATCAAATTGCTTCGAAACTTGCTGCTGGTATTTGTCTTGACCGCTTCCGTGCGGGCGCAGCAGCCGAACTCCTGCGCGAAGCTGACCAGCTTCAAAGCCGAAAATGTCGAAATCACCAAATCGGTGGAGATTGCAGATGGAACCACCGAGGCGATCCCGTGGAGCCAGACCCGCACTGCTTCTTTACCGGCATATTGCCGAGTCGAAGGTTTGATGGACCGCCGCACAGGAGTGAACGGAGAAGAGTTTGGCATCACTTTCGCTTTGGCCATGCCCGATCAATGGAATGGCGATTTTCTAATGCAGGGCGGAGCCGGTAGCAACGGCGTCGTTATGGCGCCCCTTGGTTTGAACGCCGCCGGCGACACTCCCGCTCTCAAACGCGGCTTTGCCGTCGTAAGCACAGACTCGGGTCACCAAAGCCACCACCCGGGATTTGATTTCGATTTCATACGCGATCAGCAGGCGTATCTGGATTTTGCTTATCTCGCCAACGTTAAGGTCGCTGCATTAGCAAAACAACTCATCGCGCAACACTATGGCAAAGCGCCAGCCTTTTCGTATTTTTCCGGATGCTCTACCGGTGGACGCGAAGGCATGATTTTGTCGCAGCGTTATCCCACAGTCTTCAACGGCATTATCTCGGGCGATCCCGCAATGCGCACCGGACTTTCCAACCTTGCGATTGGCCGATGGGTTCCCATCGCGTTCAATCAAATTGCTCCTAGAGATGCAAACGGAAAGCCAATCATCGAGCAGTCGATAACCGACGACGACCGCAAACTGATCAGAGATGCTCTCATCAAGCAGTGTGACGCGAAAGACGGCATAGCTGATGGGTTGATCTCCGATCCAATGGGGTGTGACTTTGACCCTGAAGTGCTGGTGTGCAAGGGCAAAACGAATGCATCCTGTTTAGCTTCCGAGAAAGTGCTTGCCATAAAGAAGATCATTGAAGGGCCTAAGACCACGAGTGGAACCCAGGTCTATGCTGGATTTCTATATGACACAGGCATCACGAACGGGCCGCCGTTACGAGGCTTGCTCTCGCCCGGCCCGGGCATTTTCGGCCCTGCAACGGCGGACATGACAATGGACGTTGACAAGGAAGCGCTGGCGGCGAGCCAGCCGCTTGTGGATTCGATGTCCACGAATCTGACGACCTTCTCCACGCACGGAGGGAAATTGATCTTCTACCACGGTGATAGCGATCCCTGGTTCTCGCCTCTCGATACTTTCGAATACTTCAAAAATATGGCGGCGGCCAATGGGGGCCTCGACGGCGTGTCGAAGTGGAGTCAGTTCTATTTCGTGCCAGCGATGAGTCATTGTGGCGGAGGACAAGCCTTAGACCAGTTTGATTTGTTGGACGCTATTGTCAACTGGGTTGAGAAGGGGACATTGCCTTCATCAATCATCGCAACCGGTAAGGCCTTCCCTGGACGGAGCCGGCCTTTATGTCCTTATCCGAAGCACGCCCAGTACAAGGGGCGCGACGACACGCAAGATGCAGCCAATTTTGATTGCCGTTAGTTACTTCTGTTTCAAGGAAATCACTTCTATGCGTTTACCACTTGTCGTCTTCACGCTGATCGTTTTGGGTGTCACTGTGCCAATGACAGCTGCCCAGAAGGTTGAGCTCTCGATTGACGCGACAAAAACTGGTGCAAAAATCGACCGCAATATTTTCGGGCAATTCGCAGAGCATCTTGGACATGGCATTTATGAAGGCATTTGGGTCGGGCCGGATTCCAGAATTCCGAACACTCGTGGCATTCGCAACGATGTTGTCGGCGCGTTGAAAGCGATCAAAGTCCCGAACGTTCGTTGGCCCGGCGGTTGCTTCGCCGATGAATATCACTGGCGCAAGGGTATCGGCCCTCAACGATCGGTAACTCTGAACCCGAACTGGGGCGGAGTCACTGAGCCGAACACGTTTGGCACGCATGAGTTCATGGACTTCATCGAGCAGATCGGAGCGGGAGCGTACGTCTCGGTCAATGTCGGTTCCGGCACCCCGCAGGAGGCGGCCGAATGGCTGGAATACATGACAGCCGCGCCTCCCACGACCCTGGCGAAAGAGCGTGCCGCCAACGGGCATCCGGCTTCATACAGAATTCCTCTGCTCGGCATCGGTAACGAAAGCTGGGATTGTGGCGGCAACATGACGCCAGACTATTACGTCAGCCAGATGAAGATATACAGCCGCTTCGTGAGGAACTTCAATCCAGCCCAGCAAGATAAGGATCAGATGCTGAAGATCGCCGTCGGTCCCGGTGGCGATGGGCCGCGTTGGACCGAATGGACGGAAACCGTAATGAAGGCTTATCAGCAACACACGTGGAGCTGGGACATCAATGGACTTTCTATGCACAACTACACGGTGGGCCACTGGCCGCCGTCTTACGCTTCGGTGGGCTTCGGTGAAACTGAATACAGCCAGATACTCAAATCTACCTTGGACATGGAAGGTCTGATCAGCAAGCACTCAGCGATTATGGACAAGTATGATCCCGACAAAAGAGTGGCGCTCTTTGTTGACGAATGGGGAGGCTGGTACGCGCCGTTGCCGGGCAGCAATCCCGGGTTCCTGGTTCAGCAGAACAGCCTGAGGGATGCCATTCTCGCCGCTCTGAATCTGAATATCTTCGCTCGTCATGCCGACCGGGTACGCGGCGCCAACATCGCCCAGATGATCAACGTGCTGCAGGCCATGATTATCACCGACAAAGAGAAGATGGTTCTTACTCCCACCTATTACGTCTTCAAAATGTATGTGCCCTTCCAGGATGCCACCTTTGTTCCCGTGACGTTTGACCCCGGCTGGTACACGCATGCAGCCATCGCCCTTCCGCGGGTAGACGCGATCGCGGCGAAAGACACTAACGGCAAGTTGTGGCTGGAGATTACAAATCTCGATCCCAATGATTCTATCGAAATTGAGGCAGGTCTGAATGGCGTTACAGCCAAAGCAGCGAGCGGAGAAACTCTGACAGCATCGAAGGTCGACAGTGTCAATACTTTCGACGCGGCTAAAACGGTCACCCCGAAGTCAATTCCCGTTCAGGTTCAGGGAGGCAAGCTGACGCTAAAGCTGGAGCCCAAATCTGTGACTGTGGTCTCAGTCGAGCAGTGAAGGCAAAGCTCACAAACTGCGGATCTGAACCGCACGAAGATATCGCTTGATATCTAGGAACATTCATAACAACGTAAGGAGCAAACATGCGACGACTCATAATCCTGGCCTTGCTATCTTGGAATTTTTGTTACGCACAGGAATCAGGCAGTTTTCATCCCTCTGCGACAAATGTCTGGGCAGCTGAATATCCGCGCGTTGACAGCGCCGGCAGAGTGCAGGTTCGCGTGAAAGCTCCGGACGCAAACAAGGTTCGGCTGAACTTCTGGAGCGGTCCGAAACTGGACATGGAGAAACAGCAAGATGGATTCTGGACGATTACTACTGCGCCACTAGTCCCTGGTTTCCACTACTACACATTGATCGTCGATGGTGCGGAGGTCAGCGATCCAAACACCCATGCGTTCTTCGGAGGAGGCAAGCCTGCAAGCGGTGTTGAAGTTCCGGAGCCGGGCTCGACCTACTATTCGATCCAAGATGTCCCGCACGGCGCGGTTCGCGAGGTCTGGTACAACTCGAAGGTAACGGGAACTTGGCGGCATGCGCTGGTCTATCTGCCGCCCGATTACGATACTAAAACTGGAGTGCGCTATCCGGTCCTATATCTTCAACATGGTGCCGGGGAGGACGAGACCGGATGGGTGCGTCAGGGTGACGCGAATTTCATCCTCGACAATTTGATCGCCGCCAAAGGTTGCAAGCCGATGATCGTAGTGATGGCCTATGGCTATGCTCATCGCGCGGGCGAGGTGCCCGTCGACTTGTTCGCAAAGGGATTTGGTTCGCCTGAGATGTTGAAGGCGATGCAGGATATGGCGGCGGCATTCGAGGATGATGTAACGCAAGCTCTCATTCCTTACGTTGATTCCACCTTCCGAACGTTGCCCGATCGCGATCATCGAGCGATGGCAGGCCTATCCATGGGTGGCATGCAGACCTACCAGATCACCCTGAATCATCTGGATCTCTTCTCCTACATCGGCGGCTTCAGTGGAGCGGGCGGTCTGCTCGTGCTCGGAGATCGTAAACTGGATCCCAAAACTGACTACAACGGAGTGTTCTCGGATTCGGCGGCATTTTCCAAAAAGGTGCACTTGCTCTGGCTCGGCGTCGGAACGAAGGAGCCGGAGAGAATGCGTGCAGGACTCCAGAGACTGCACACATCGCTTCAGGAAGCAAACATACAACACGTTTTCTACGAGTCACCCGGCACCGACCACGAATGGCAAACCTGGCGCCGGGACCTGAAGGATTTCGCGCCGAGACTTTTCTGATCCACCGCAGAATCGGGGGCTAGCTTTCCTTACCCACTGCATCGTGTCTGTTGTGATGCTTCTGTCGCCTAACGGAAAACTGGTCGCTTTCTATGATGGCAAAGCTGTTGTTCGGCCTGCTTTCCACGCGGGCAATCATTCGACGAAAGAATTTACGTCATCCGATTTCGCCGAGGTGGAGCGCTTAACGTCAGATCCTTCGAGCGACAGCATTCACGGATTCAGTTCCTCGACTGGCGATTGGACTCTGGTCCAGATTGGTTTACACGCGCACGCAAGTCTCCTCCGGAGCTCACCGATTCACTGTCAACTGCGGCTTCTATTACCGACGACGCCTGCCGCCAAATTCACACCAATGCTGGAGAATCGTGTTTGTCAGTATGACAATTCCACCGATCACAATTTTATTCTCGATTGTCACCCCGAGGCGCAGGATGCCTGGATTCTCGGCGGCGGCTCAGGGCATGGCGTCAAACGTGGACCGGTAATGGGTGAAATGGCTGCAGATGCCATCATGGATTCCAACGCTCCGCCACCAGAGATGGCTCTGAGTCGCCTGTTAAAGAAATGATTTCGGGCGTGATACGAATCAGACAAATTCTTCTCGCCGATAAGGAGGTCTCTCGCATTTACCCCGACAAGTGTTTCTTGTTGGTTGAGGATCGCGCCGGATTGTTCTGTCTCGGGCAAAGCGCTTCACTCCGCCGGTTCTGCGCCCCAGTCAGATATGACACAGTTGCCGAAGCAGTTCTCTACAAGATGGCTTGTGATTTTCGTAATGTCCGACCCGTCTGCATTCATCGTAAAAATGTCGGCACTCTGCGGCGAATCTCCTTCAAAGGCGATCTTCTTCCCATCCGGTGAATAAGTGGGAAAGAACGATATCAGTTCTCCATGAGTTAGGCCGCCCGGTGTTCCATCTGCACCACCTTCATAGAGAAGTCGTTAGCCACGGGTGGTGCGTGGTCGCTTCAATCCAACATACCTAGCAATCCTGTTGGCAACAATTCAAGAAGACCCCTCCAACTCTCACGATTCGCCATCATGCAGAGCTCATTTCAGCGGAGTTTCGGTTCTCGGAGGGCTTTGATGTCGCGCTTCGACGGCTGGCCGAAGTAGCGTCTTAATTCGCGATTGAACTAATACTTTCGTATCCAACCTCAAGGGGCGTGGTTGAAGCGTCAAGCCTATCGACCAGCATTCGCCTCGCCCTGCCGGCAGCCACACTTGCTTTTGAGAGTTTAAAGAGGGCTCGGAGGACTAGAATGCCTCACGAAATACGTGCAGGCTCCAGGAGGAACCATTGACCTCTACGACCGCCCCGCCAACTCAAGTCTCTCCCACATCGGCCAACCCAGTGGCGTGGATCGTGGCGCTCCTGGCGACGATCGTTGCAGCTGTACTGATTTTGAGAATTCCGCCACTTGCCCATCCCTGGCCCCAGAACTACGACCCGACCGGACGCTGGTGGCTGTCGGCGCTGCTGGCCGCGTTACCTGTGGTCGTGCTGCTCGGATCGCTGGCGCTGCTGCACATGAAGGCTCATTATTCCGCGCTGGTCGGTCTGGCTACATCGCTCATCTGCTCGATCTGGATTTTCGGTATGCCCGCCAGCCTGGCCGCCAAGACGGTTGTATTGGGCGCAGGCTACGGCATGCTGCCGATCGGTTGGATCATCCTGAACGTCATCTTCATGTATCAACTCACCTGCGAGGCGGGACTGTTCAAGGTGCTGCAGGAGAGCCTGACGGAGATCACCCAAGACCGGCGTCTGCAATTGCTGCTGATAGCTTTCAGCTTCGGCGCGTTCTTTGAAGGCGCGGCCGGCTTTGGCACGCCGGTAGCCGTGACCGCGGCTGTATTGATCGGTTTGGGATTCAAGCCGCTCCAGGCGTCGGGGCTGTCACTGATCGCGAACACTGCGCCGGTGGCGTACGGCGCGATTGGAACTCCACTGATCGCCCTGCAGGGAGTTACTGGATTGGATCTTCTGCAGTTGAGCGCGCAAGCGGGACGTATCTTGCCGTTCTTCTCGGTTCTGGTGCCGTTCTGGCTGGTGTGGGCATTCGCCGGCTTTGCAGGAATGATCGAAGTTTGGCCGGCGGTATTGGTGGCAGGCGTATTTTTCGCCATCCCACAATTTCTCATTTCTAATTTCCATGGGCCGTGGCTGGTGGATGTGGTCGCCGCCGTGGTTTCTATGGCGGCTTTAACTGGATTTCTATTGAAGTGGCGTCCCAAGCGCATCTGGGGCTTCGAGCACGAGGGTGAACGCGCGGCGCGCGGCACCCACGGCCACAGCCGGGCGCTCGTGGCAAGAGCTTGGTTACCCTGGCTAGTTTTGAGCGTTTTAGTTTTCGCGTGGGGTTTGCCAACCGTGAAGACTGCGCTCGACAAGCTATTGGCGCCGAGGTTTCCAGTCGCGGGATTGCACCTGATGATACAGCGCGTGCCGCCGGTGGTGCGCAAGCCGACGCCGGAAGCTGCCGTGTATTCGCTGAACTGGCTGACTGCTACCGGGTCGGGCATTTTGGTGGCGGCGGTGATCTCGGGGCTGATCATGGGCTTCACGCCCTGGAGGATGGCCCACGTTTACTGGAAGACGATCGTGCGGGTGCGCTTCTCGTTACTTACGATCGCGGCCATGCTCTCCATTGGCTACCTCACGCGATATTCAGGGCTGGACGCCGCTATGGGCCTTGCCTTTGCCCGCACGGGCGTGCTCTATCCGTTTTTTGGCACCATGCTCGGCTGGTTGGGCGTAGCGCTGACCGGCTCGGACACCTCGTCGAATGTGCTCTTTGGGAGCCTGCAAAGAATTTCAGCCGAACAAATCGGAGTGCCCTCCACCCTGATGGCGGCCGCGAACAGTTGTGGCGGCGTGATGGGCAAGATGATTGATGCGCAGAGCATCGTCGTGGCTAGCACCGCAACCGAGTGGTACGGACACGAAGGAGACATCTTGCGTTACGTGTTCTTCCACAGCGTTGCGCTGGCGGCTCTGGTTGGAATCATGGTGACCCTGCAGGCGTATGCGTTTCCGTTCACGCATTTGGCGATACGCTAGGCTCCGGCAAAATGTACGTACAAGTAATTCAAGTGGAACATTTTGAACTGCAGGACCACCCGCTATTATTTCTACTTGGCGAGACATCTTCATGGCACAAGGTTGAACTTCCTTTCGCCTATCCTGCAAACAGACGGCGCAACCCGGGGAGATCGCCTTGTTTCAACGCTTTAACTTCCGTTCGCCTGCAGCTCGGGAACAATCCCGTATGACCGTCCGATTTGGTCTATGTATAGGCCAGCTAGAAGACGAAGCTTAGTGAACGACCTTACTAGGGCAACTGCAAATCGAGCGAATACAACTCACGGTTGCCTACGTCACGCATAGTCAGAGGCGAGCCCTCCGGCGCCACGCCATTCCAGGGTACGCCAGACTCCAGCATCGACACGCGTTCCACGCCTTTCAACACGGTCACTCGCTCTTTCTTCCGGGTCGCCACCGATACTCTGTCGATCTCTGGGCCGTCTGCTCCCAGATCTTCGAAATACGCGTATCTACTGTCGGGGGACCAGTTGGGATACTGCAGGACGGTTCCTGCTGCCAACTCGGACCACTTTCCAGTACTCAATTCGAGGAGCATCATTTTTCGGGTGTTCGCAGAGAAGGTTGAGATGTATCGTCCGTCGGGCGACCATCGCGGTCCCAGCATGCCCTCGCTCCCCGGCAGAGTGGTGATTTTCTTGTTTTCCAGGTCGTATTGAACTATCGAAAAGTCCGGTCTTGTGCCGGCAATCCCAGGAGGATAGAGGGCAAGCAGCAATGACTTGCCATCCGGCGACCACTGCGGATCATCGGGCCAATGCTGCTCATCCATCCGGACTTGTTCACTCGCGCCTCCATCCGCGGAGACGATACAGACTTTGGGGGATTTCCCCGGAGCGACGCACCAAAAAGCGATCTTCCGGCTATCGTGCGACCAGCGCGGCATTGAGACGCTCACTGGAGCATAGGTTAACTGCAATCTTTCACTACCGTCGTTTCTGCTTCGCCACAAAAGATAGTCGGGATAGCTGACGTAGGTGAGCCACTTGCCGTCTCGGGAGAAATCAATTTCGCCGGCGGAGATACCATTCAGAAACGGAACGAATTGCTTCAATTTTGCATCGAAGCGCTGTAACTGTGCCCGCTGCTGCTCTCCGATCACGAACAAACGGTTCCCCGAGAGAGCGGGAGCCGGACAGTATTAGCCAGAGATGTATGACTTGCACTGTATCATTACTGTGATACACTACTGCCCTATGCTGATACGCCTGAACCCATCCTCAGGGGTTCCGATCTATCTGCAAATTGTCGAACAGATCAAGCACTCAATCGAAATCGGCGCCTTGGTTGAGGGAGATCAGTTGCCTGCGATTCGCACATTGGCGGAGGACCTTGTCGTTAGCCCAAACACTGTGGTGAAGGCATATGACGATCTCGCACAGGAAGGCCTAATTCGCCTGCGACATGGCGCCGGAGCGTACGTCGAAAAGGGCAACCTCGCAAAATCGCGTCTCCGTAGGTTCCGGGAAGCTTCGGTTGTCGTGAAGGAAACCATACGAAAGCTGAGGAGCATGGGTCTTAGTGACGACGAGAGCCGCCGTCTATTCGAAGCGGAATGGATCGAGGAGACCACAACGCGATGAAGGCCGCCGTCGAGACGAGGGAACTTACGAAACGATTCGGGGACAGTTATGCGTTGGCGGGACTGACCATGACCGTTCCCTGGGGGCATATTGTGGGTTTCCTGGGCCGGAACGGCTCGGGCAAGACCACAACCATCAAAATTCTTCTCGACGTGATCCGACAAACCTCAGGTGAGGCGACCGTGCTTGGCGAGCCCACAGGATCTGTCGCGGTTCGCCGCCGCATCGGTTTTCTCGGCGAGGACAAGCGGCTCTACTCGTACATGACTGTGCGGGAGATCATTGCATTCACGCGTCCGTTTTTTCCGACCTGGCGCGTCGAGACCGAAACCCGCCTGCTCACGGATTTTGAACTTCCTCTGGACCGGAAAGTCGGCGCTCTTTCAAAGGGCATGCGGACGAAGCTGGGCCTTTTGCTCAACCTGTGCCGCCACTCGGAGTTCCTTATCCTCGATGAGCCGAGCGAAGGTCTCGATCCGGTAATGACCGAGCAGATGCTGCAGAGCCTAGTCCAGCAGGCCGCTGACGGCACCACCATATTCTTCTCGTCTCATCAGGTTGCGGAGGTTGAGCAAATCGCCGATCACATCATCGCCATCGAAAAAGGGCGAGTCATTCTCGAAGGCTCACTAGACCATCTCCAGCAGAAGTTTCGGCGCATCAATCTCGTATTCGATGATCCACCTCCCCCGGAAGCGTTCAGAAGGAACGGTGTGGACCAGGTCATCGTGCGGGGGAGAACGATAAGCATTCTCGCGAGCCGCGACGTCGATGAAATTGCCGCACTTGGTCCGCTACTTGCCGCGAAGTCCGTCGAAGTGCAATCCGTCGGACTGAAAGAGTTGTTCCTGGAGAAGGTGAAAAAAGACCATGCCGATTCGTAAAGTCTGGCGCGAATCACGGTCGCGCTTTTTTTTCATTCTTGTCACTCTGCTAGTCGTGACCAGCGCTTCTGTGTTCTACAACGCCAAAGCCGAGAGGGTCGTCATCGAGTCGAAGGACTTCCACGAGGCCGGCGTGCGAACGATCAGGGGTGCACTCTTCCTGTTCTGGGGTTTTTCCGCTATGTTCCTGGGCCTCGGCGGTCTCCTCCGGGAGCGGGCGGTTGGGTCTGTGGACTATACCTTATCCTTGCCGGTCAGCAGAACCAGCTGGTTTCTCTATCGTTCTCTGAATGGCGCTATTCAATCGATGGCTGCCGCGCTTATACCTGCGCTTTCGGTTCCGGTCATCGCCGCACTGTCCGGTGGCGACTATCCAGTCGGTGACGCGTTCCTCCTGGGCCTGCGTCTCGGACTCGGCGGAATGCTGTTTTACTCAATTGGTCTGTTAGCATCCACGCTTTTTCCCGGAGATTTTACAAGCGCCGGAATCGGAATTGCGGTCGTCTTTGCGGTAAATAACAGCACTCGCGTTATTGAGTCATTGAAGCGGCTGAATCTGCAGGACGCGATCACTCCGATGCACATGATCGATCCGTCCACTTACCTGATTCGCGGGCAGATTCCATGGAACGGAATCGCTTTCAGCTTTGCTCTCAGCCTCGTGCTGGCAATGTGGGCCTGGAGGGTCACGAGTGCCAGAGACTTCTGAGTGTGTGTCGCCGCCGCGAATGTGACCTCACGGCCCGATGAGCGCTTTGGTTCCCCAACCCGCTGCGTTCACTTGGCGCAAAATCCAGATGTGACTCTTGGAGAAAAATAACGATCTGGCCAGGGTAGGTATTGACCAGAGTTGAGGAGTTGACGTCTGAGAGCGGTCAGCCATTTAAGACAGGAATCCCACTTCTCCTAACGGCAGGGAGAAGTGGGACTTTCATAAAATAGGAGCTTCGCAGACTACGGTTTCTCCTCAGCCTTGGCAGCGGGCTTCGGGGCATGGATTTTCCAGAACTCCGGATCCGCCGTCACCCACTCGTCCCGCGGATAGCTCATCGCCGGGCTGAACTGGAACAGGTTGGTTTGCGTAAACTCCACTGCCGCTGACTCCAACTCCACCAGCTTCTTCATGCCGTCCTCGCCCATTGCATCAACAAACCGTTTCTCGTTCATCATGCTCTGGTCGATCTCCGCCGCAGACTTCCTGGGGATGATCACCACGTAGGTCACATCTTCCTGCCCAAACACCGCCTCGTACATTGCCCAATGAGTGTCTGGAACCTTCTCGTAGGCGGCCTTCACCAGTTTGACAAGCTCGTTCCATTGAGTTCGGTGTCCCGGACGCACGCGGTACAGGGAAATTTCGAAATACCGCATATGGGCGATATCCACCGGGGCGCGCAGACTTTGCTCTTCGTTATAGGTCAGGACCGATGTGTCCGTGTCGCTCAGCAACTCGCCATCGTTCGCCGAAGCGCGGTCCAGTGCCGCCGACAGCGCCACATTCTTCTGGGTCGCCAGGGCGTCTTTCTCCCAAGCCTCGAACGAATCGTAGGCAACGAAGAACAGTACGCGCGGTCTTCCGGTCAGCGCAGTCGCCGCAAAGTAACGGGTCGGCCACTTGGCGCGGGTAAATGCCTGCACAAATGCGCTCTCCCCTTTCTCATGCGCGGCGCCGCCTTTTCCGGGCCTCACAAACTCGCGGATAATCTGCATGACCTTGGGAGGAGGAGTCGTGGCTGGCCCTTCCTGCGCGATGGCAATTCCCAACCCTCCCCATAAGAACATCGTTCCCATAACACAACTGAATATCTTGTTCATGGATGTGACCTCCTTGGGTCATCGAAGTGGCTTCGACCTAACGTGGATGAGATTGGAAGCTCGGGCAGCCCCACTCCCAGAGCCGCGCGGAGCGTACGCTCCACGGCCAGGGAAGTCAAGGGCAGGGACATCCTCGCCTAGTTCGGCGGCCTATTTCCATCAATAATCGCGAACTCAGATGGGACGTATATGCCTGACGGTTTCCGACAAATCCCCATAGCGCTCACCGACACGGTCAAAACGTGTCAACGCCTGATTACAACGGTTACTTCGGGTTTGCCCGTCATCTGAAAAGGAACAGCTCGATTGCGACGCGTTGTCGGGCCGACTCTATCTGTACTTCGAGTGCCTTGCCGTCGGCGTCGCAGGCTTCAGCGCGTTAGCGGCTGAGCGCACATCGTCGTTTGTGAACACCGCAAACAGGAATGGTTGTGATTCGAGGAAACGAGCCAGGTCACGCAACGTCAGACCGAGAGACGACAGCCGGTTCTCATCGACGAAGATCTGGCCGTTTTCCGGTTCGAAGGAAGCGATCAGCTGCTTCGCCTCGGGATCAAAGTTCTCGTGCAGCAGGTCTACGATTGATGGTGCAAGGTGCCGGCGATCCGGCGACGATGGTTCCGATGGCATGCCATGGTCCGCGGTCACCGCGAGGAGATAGTCATCACCAACCTTTGCTTCTAACACACTCAGCAATCGCTTCAACTGGCGATCCATCTCGCCGAGCGTGACGCGCAGCTCTTCTGAATCCGGACCGTACTTGTGGCCCACGAAATCCGCACCTTTGTAGTTCAGCAGAATGAGATCTGGAACTTTGTCTTCGCCCACCGGCTCTCGCTCAATCATCGCGGCCATCGCATCGGCTTCGAATGCCGGAAACAGAGCCGAATATCGCACCGCCTGGGCCGAGTCAATTTTGTGACTCATCCACTCCCCACTCGCTGGCCACAGCGTTTTCGCGTTGCGATCCTTCAGATATGCAGGCAGCCGGAAACAGTTAGGGTTTGTGGTCCAATTACCTGTGTCCTGATCGT
This sequence comes from uncultured Acidobacteriota bacterium, assembly GCA_963801895.1. GTDB lineage: Bacteria > Acidobacteriota > Terriglobia > Terriglobales > Acidobacteriaceae > Sulfotelmatobacter. The sequence continues at coordinate 2,581,914 of CAWDGM010000001.1, forward strand.
AGCTTGCGAGGACGACTGGCACTCCATTCAACTGACACGCTCCGTGCCCTGCAAGCGGCGTCGCCGCTCGGTCGATGCTGCCCTGTGCCAATATGATCGCGCGACCGGCCGTCTCCAGCTGCCAGACGTCAGCCAGCGTCAATACCATGAGGTCTTGCGGCGTCTCTCCAGCGAAAGAGTCGTGGCGGCGACCTTGCGTACGCTCGTAGACGCTGACCCCTGTAATTCCGTGCACGCTGGGATCGGTCCCGGTCGAGAGCGTCGAGTGCCCCACGGCTGTGTTGGTCGGAAGAACGTTAACCCGCGCCTGCGTGAACCAGGCACTGCGCTGGCGTAGAGCGGTGAGCGTTGGCATGGACGCGGCGTAGCGATCGAAGTAATCCTGGCGCATGCCATCCAAGACGAGCAGCATGACCACTCGTGGTCGAGCAAAACCCGTGCGTAAAACGGGTAATACGCGGCCTGTCGTGGTGGGAGGCATCTGCACGCCAAGCGCAGCCGCAAGGGTTGGCGCAACGTCCTGCTGCTCGGCCGGAGTCGGGTACTTTCCCGTTCTTACAGCGGGGCCCGCAAACATCAGCGGAATCTCTACGTCATACGTCCACGGCGAACCGTGCATGAACGCTACGTCAGCCCGCGTGATGAAGTCGCGTTCGCGCGGCACGATCAGGAGTTGGCCGGTTCGTCCTGGGAAGTAGGAGCGAGCAAACATCTCTAAAAAACGCTGTCGCGTCGCAAGGGTGGCTGCATCGGCTGGTGTGCGCTGGATCCCAGGTGCGGCGCTCCCAATCGATCGCCTGACCTGCTGGCTCGATACCGTCCAAGTCATCGCGATCAAGGCCAGGGTGATAACAACCCGCGATCCTACTGTGCGCATGCGAGCACTTTAGCTGACTACTGTTCAGCTGACTACTGATTGTTCAGCTCCGCGATGATCTCAGTTCCGACAATAAGGATCTTGCAAACAGCTGTGTAACCGACTTGTACCAGAAACGCTGGCCATCCCCCGCCGCTGACACTCCGGGCGGGTGGTCGGCAAATCGGAAGCCGTCAGTTGGCGTAACACGCCATTACGCTCAAAACCCATTCCATCAAGACGCGGTGGTACCAGGTACGTTCTTGCCCCTATACTCCTTCAGTATGATCGGCCGAATTGCCGTAGCTGTCGCACTGCTTCTCGATCCTCCAATGTTCGCTCAGTCGCAACCTGCGGACGCCGATGTCCGCGACACGCTCGCCCGCTTTATCCGGGCCTTCGATGACTTAGATTGGGAGCAATTCCGACTAGCGTTTGATGACAATGCAGCGGCCCAATGGATTTGGAAGTGGCTCGATGTGTGCTTGGGTCAATCGCGACCCTGCAAACCGGGCTCTTGTCATGGTAGGAGCGGGTGGAGATCACCAATACGCCATCGTCTCGGAGAACTTGCCATCCTTCAAACGCTGTCGCCGCAGGTTCGATTTGATTCACAGTCATGCCAAGTTCGACACGCTCACGGATGTCCTTTGAGGATGGAGAACTTGCTTCCTGAATCCTAAGGCCCGCCGCGCAGACGCCGTAAACAACAGCGGCGAAAAATCAGAAACTTCAACCCTCCAGCGAAAATCGATCGGACTACTTGCCTGTAGACATTGGCCTTCCGCGCTAATCTACTACGTCAACTGTTGTAACATCGCGATATCACTCATTGAGCGTTTGACCCGTGCAAGCGGAAACTAGAAACATCCTGAAATTTACGGTGACGGGGCTTGTGGCCGGAGCGGTTCTGGGCTGGCTGTTATCTCTTCCGTCGGGAAACTATTTCGTCACCCTAGGTACGGCAACGCTGGGACTTTTCATCGGGATGATCCTCGGAATTGTGCATCGAAACGATGCCTAGCGGGTCGTCAGTTGACGTAATATCGCCATCTCTAACAATGGCGGCGATGTCAAGCACGATGTACGTACACTACTCCCTGCACTCGTAGAGGAGCGCCATTTCGCTCTCGTAGTTGGTTTGCGCGTATCCAACCTAGGCTCGCTTCTAATCGTGAGGGGCAAGACTTAGTTCGACCCAACCATCTCTTCGATCCCGACAGCGATCATGATTACTGCTTCGAACTCCCCTCGGTGAGGGGAGCGGGATACCTAATCATTACGGTGATTTAACTTTTGAATTCTGCCTGACCTCGCAACGCTGACGCCAACCGGCGCGTACGACGCATCGTAACCCAATCATATTCGTATACGGTACCGCAGCGGACGCACACCTGGTAATCCTGGCCGCAAACACCGCTATGAGGCCAGGAGAATTCATGACGACACAGTATTCCGAGGAGTCGCTTAAGAAGTTTTGACGCCATATCTGCTTTTAGCCTCAGGCGATGTTGCCTCGCGCTACTCAAAGGGAACAACGCAGTTTTGTTCTCACATAGACTCGGTGAGAAAAGAGCGATGCAGGTCCATTACTGCTCTGCACTCTGCGAGGCCGGCATCGCAGCTCGGGCTGTCATCAGTTGTGAAGTAGGGGTCTAGTTTCAGGATTGTCGTCCTGCAACCGGAATTGGTCATTCAGACTCTTTGTCATGGCAGTCAAGCCTCCTTCCAATTTGAGCCTCCAGCGTTCGACGGAGAGCCTTGCCAGATGGTCCATAGAATCCTCGAAAGCCTGCAGAGCATTCGCCGACTGGCTCTTCAATAACTCGGAAACTGATTCGACGATTGCCTCGTGGATCTTCTTCATGTTTCCGCTTGTCTCATCCATTTGATCGCGAAGCAAAGCGGCGCTGCGTGCTGTCAAGTCTTCCAGAGTCTCATTCGCAGCACTTTCGAATTGCATGCGCGTATCCTTCACTGTATCGCTGGAAATTCGGCTAAGGCGTTGGTCCAGGCCAGACTCCAAAGAACTGGTCGATTGGTCCAACTTTCCGATGCGGGTATCTAAAGATCCAATCTCCTGCTGTAAACGCAATGATTCTGACGCGACCGCTGCGCGGAGTTGGTCTAGGTCTCCGCGGCGCGCTTCGTGTTCGGCATTCAAGTTCTGCTGAAGAAACTCCAGGAGCTCCTCGCTCAAAAGTTTTAGGGAGTTGCCTCCATCCGACAATTTCTGCTGAAACTCTTCCAAACCACCACGCACATGCTCTTGGGTGTTATGAGAGATCGCGGCGGAGATTTCCTGTGCCCGCTTCTCGACGGCACCAAGCTGTTCCGCGGCCATGCGGCGAAAGTTTTCGCGCACTTCGCCGGTTTGCTGGTCAACTATCGTCTTAGCTGACGCCAGCAGATGCGCAGATTGTTCGCGCGCCTCGCTCACCACTTTCGGTCCGAGATCCTTCCGAAGACGTGACTCTATCTGTTGTTCGAGCTCGGCAGGGATACTGGAAAGCGATACCTCAAAGCGACTAGGATTCGCTTCTCGCCGCGCCAACCGATCCTTGAGCGTCACGATTTCAGCCTGGAGCGGGGTTACCATTTCTGTGATCATCCTCTTCATCTGTGCTTCAAATTGCCGAGCTGCTCGGTCGAGCAAAGCGTCCGGGGTCTGGTTTCCATGGCGAGGCAACTCTTGGAAGGCAGGAGGGTTCGGGGGCTTAACTTGGAAAAGCTTCGGCGGGGCGGGAGCGGCCTCCGGAAGCGTCCAGTCTTGAGGACACTCTCTCAGTCCCCAGAAGTTCTCAGGCTGGTCGAGCTTCGCTCCCAGCCTCCAGGTTCGATGATCCGGGCCGGTCGATTGACAACTGACCACGCGAGCTGTGGTCTGGCGGCCGTCCTTGCTATGAAAGTGCAACGGAATGCCATTCTCAAGCTTGACCCGTGTCAACATTGCGCAACCATGTGCGTTGACGACCATGGTTTCACACACATCTGAGAAATGCATTCCTTCTAGACTAGTTACCAGGATTTGGACTGCAGTCGGCACTCTCGAACTGCGACGGCATGTGGTGGTATCTGCGTTGTGCATAGCACTCTGCCTTTCCCAAGGATTGGGGCGCCTGTCGGCCAGTGCAAGCACCATGTGATTCCCACCATAACTCCAAATTGCTCTGTAGTTGACAATTCGAAAGGACGTTGCCAAGGTGTCGATCGCAAGCAGTTTTTCATGAACCTTGGTAACTGGCGGCACGGACCTCTTTCAGCTTTTGGGGCTGCTTATGGAAGCAAGCGGTGAATTGTGGCAAGATCTCGGCGGCAGCAATCCGCGGACGGGAGCTGGCGGACATTCTTCGTTTCTTAGGCATGTAGACCAAAACGGGGCAGGAACCGAGTGATTTTGCAAGGAATGAGAAGGCGGTCTTAACCGCCTTCTCGGCGGTTCTTAGGCGTTCACCAAAGCAGGAGCGGAAATCTTGTGGAACGTCGAGTTGACGACGTCAAAGTTCTGAACCTTGGGCGTTCCCTCGATGAATCTCGCCAGCGTCTTCAAGACCTGCGGATACGTGTTCGTGTTGTACGTATCGGCATCGGTCTTATTCTCCCACAGGCTGATCGCGGTCACGTCCACTCCGCCGGGACCAGCGAAGGTGAGTTCGTCTTTAAAGCCACGCTGCTTACGAAGTAAAGGAAGGATGTCGTTGTCAAATGCTCGTGTGTAGTCGGAGAGCATATTTAATTTCAGATGGATAGAGATATTGCGTGCAAACATAGGCAACCTCCTAAAGGTTGTAGTCGCTAAGAAGAAGAGAACTCCAGATGGGCTGACTTAGTTTCAGGAAACCTGAAAGAGGAGAATTGATGCTCACTCTGCCTAGTTGGTGCATTTAGGTGGCCCCTCTACAACAACGCGCAAGTTGTTGAATTGATACGTCACACCTAAATCGTCCATGCTGATCCGAGTACTTTTGGCGGCAAGCGAGCACAAACGGCGCTGTGATAGTGGTGAAATAAGCGCAAGAACTGCGCGGAAAAGACTCGCTATCGTGGTGATGCAGAAGGTCGCGATTGTGAACCAAACATCGCGACCACAATTTCGTTGACGGTTGGGAGTGCAGTCGCCCGCTTGCGACATCTAAAGTGTTCCGGACGCAAACGACACGAAAGGAGCTCCACATGATCACCCGAATCTGGCATGGCGCAACATCAGCAGCCAAGAGTGAGGAGTACCTACACTTGATGCGAACTGTCGCTATACCCGACTACCGGTCGACGCCCGGCAACAAGGGCGCATACGCCCTGCGTCGTCTGGAGGGCCTTACCGCACATTTTCTGATGATCACTTTTTGGGAGTCGGAGGATGCGGTCCGCGCCTTTGCCGGAGACGACATCAGTGTGGCGAAGTATTACGCCTTCGACGAGGATTTCCTGCTGGAGCTAGAGCCAAGCTCCACTCATTACGAGATGTACTTCGAGTAAACGCGAATGCAGACCCTCGCTTGGTACACGGGTGCGACTGTCTCGATTTCGGCCGCGGATGCTCCAACCAAAAGAAATGCACGGGAACCTAGACCATCTTTGGATTCCCTCAAATAGGCGAATGGCATGATTTAGCCTGCGTCAGTTCGACTACGCACTAACCAGCGGTCAAAACGTGTAATCGCCTGGCTTGGAACGCGCCAAGTTCTCCAGCCGGGTCCGCACTGTGCACGAATCGACAGAGAAATCGGAAGCACAATCAAACAGTCATAACCTGGGTGAAGCACAGATATGAATGAGTAGCGAACGGTGCTGATGTTCTCGATACCGAAAACCAGGCGACTTTCCGATGCTTCAACAATCCTCATTCGGTATACGACTTTCCAGCCCGGTATGCAGGCTCAGAGAGGGGACATGGCATTGCACTCATAGATGTCGGCAAGCACGAGCTACGATTCAGAAACGAGCGGATTGCACAAGCAGCGCAGGACAATTCTGGTACCGTTTGGCGTTTACTGCGACTTGCAGTGCCTGGGCTGAGGCTGGCGAGCGATTCAAAATCGCTTGGTGTGCGATCAAGTCCCAAGCATCTTGGGCTATCGCGATGTATGCGGACTCCGGACCAGCCGTGTCTTCCCCTTCAATCCAGTGTAGAAACTCCTCGTGCACGACCCGCCGTGCTCGACGCTCTTGGCGTCGTTTCAACACGGGATGTACCAACCTCGGTTGCGATTTGTCCTTCGTTGCCAAAAACCGAAATTCCTGATGGCCAACTTGAGCGGTCGCTGCTCGCGGGTCAACTCGATTCGTACTCGCGAACTTTCGAAATGCCGAGGTGCCACCAAAATGACACTCCGGTGACAACCGATGACACATCGAAGGAACGAACTTGAGATCATTCCCAACCTATGGTGAAAACAATCCGACAAGCGCCCCGCTTCCGCTGGACATGCTACCTGCTGCAAGCGATCGCCATGGCGATCACCTAAGTCGCATCATGCAGCGTTTCAATTCTCAGAAGTAAAAACAAAAGAGATCCAACACACCCCGACAGAAGCAACCCCATGGGGCGAAGGTCCCCTTGGAGGAGAAACCGCAACATGCGAACCAGGGATATTCTTTTCCTCTTAGCAGCGGTATTAGCCGCTAGATCATTTGTGCCAGCGAGAGCCGTGGCGCAGGACGCCAGCGATTGTCTCTACAATGACGCGCATTTTCACATCCAGGACTTCAAAGCAGATGGCCCGCGCCTGGCGGACATAATTAAGATGATGAACAATCACGTCTGCCGTTCCACTCTGATGGGCCTCGCGGTTACCCTCTCTTATGATCCACTCATTGACGGTGATTTAGCGCCGGAGTACTACACACAGACTGACGGCCAAGTGCTCTACTACAATGCGATTCAGGATGTGTTGGTGGCGCACAAGGTTCTGACTCTGGCGGAGCCAGATCGCGCACGAGTTGATCCGCTTATGAGCGCGTTCAATCTAAAAGATGCGCGGGCCGGAGAGTACATCAGGAAGATGGTTCGCTTATACCCGGGCGTGTGGAGTGGATTTGGTGAAATCCACTTCAAAAAACAGGAGTTCTCGGAGAAAATTGCGGGAGGGCCGCCCAGTCTTTATAGCGCGTCCATCGACTCCGTCTTTGACGTGATCGGAGAGATGAAGGCGGTCGCCGTTGTGCATTGCGATCATGATACCCCGAGTAACCTGGCGCTGCGCAATGATCCCGCCGCTCGCGTTTTCTTTGCCTTCAGGCCGGATAAGCCCCAATATCTTGATGCCTTCAAGGCATTCCTAAAAAGACATCCGAACGTGACCATGATCTGGGCCCACTTCATGGGGAATGGCCGCGGCGTGCAACCGTATCCGAACCACTGGAAATATCTCGACGAGATGTTGGCAGATCCTGCATTCAGGCATGTGAACATCGATATTTCATGGGGCCCGGTGATTGCGAACTACTTTACCGACACTCCCGAGCACCTCAAGATGACAGCCGATCTGATCCGCAAGCATCCCGATCGGTTTTTGTACGGTAGCGACAAAGGGGCTACAGCGGATTGGCAACTTGTGAGAGCCAGCTATGACGCTTGGGACCCGCTTTGGAGAGAACTGGGACCCACGCTAACGCGCCAGGTCGCGCGCGACAACTACATCCGAATTTTCAACCAGTCCCGAAGCAATATGCGCGCATGGGAAAAAGCGCATCCAGAAAAAGTTGAGTAACGTTCGCGGCTGGCACTGCGAACTAGCGGAAACCAGGAGAAATGTATCTCATGCGAGCTTTAGTAAACGCATTCTTGTTGGCATGCTTAGTCACTGGCGCCCAGACACAGCAGACCGGCGCCACCAAATCGGCCCTCTCTGCGCCGGACGCGCCTCCGAACCCGGCGGCACTTATCTCGCGAGCAAAGGCGTTTGAGCTGGATACAACGTATGTCGCTCCACCCGGCGATCCGCTGTCGCACCACGCGGCCGGCTTCGCCAAAGTCATGTGTTCCGCAGTATTCATCACTGGGCTCGATCCCGACTTCGCCGCGGAAAATGTTGGTTACTTCACGGCTCCGTACGAGATGCGCGCAAAGCTCGGCAAGCCGGTCGTGGACCGTGAGCACAAGCAGGTGCACGTTACGGTGCCCGGTGGGGTGACTCGCACCGCTGTCTACCTCGGGGATCAGGGATGCGTCACACTCCCCGTAGGCAAGGAGCGGGTCAGCTTCAATCCCGTGAAACTCAGGAGCACCTTGCCCGATGCCTCGAAGCAAGCATGGCCGATGGGCGACGTGCTGCCAGATGATCCGCCTCCTTCCGAACTCGACATGGCGAAGGTGAAAGAGGCAGTGGATGCGGCCTTCGATCCGCCGGAGGGGAAGACTGGCGCTTTCGTCGTGACCTGGAAGGGAAGGATCATCGCCGAGCGATACGCGCCGGGTATCACGTCGCAGACGCCTCTCGAGAGTTGGTCGATGGGAAAGAGCGTAACCGCCACGCTGATGGGTGTACTGATCCAGCAGGGCGTGTACGCACTATGGCAGCCTGCGCCTATTCCGGAGTGGCAAGACGAAAAGGACCTGCGGTCGGAGATCCGAATCGCCGACTTGCTGCATATGTCGAGTGGGCTCCGCATCAAGGCGCTCGAGGATCCCGACTACGATCCTACCGGCACATATCCGGACCACCTGTACCTGTACACCGGCGGGGTCGACTCTTTCCACTATGCGGCCACTCGGCCGCTGCAATGGCTTCCGGGAAAAGTCGGGCGGTATCGCAACACCGACCCGGTCTTGACGAACTACCTTATCCGGCTGGCGGTGGAGAAGCGCGGCGAGGAGTACCTTTCATTTCCGCGGCGCTCGTTGTTTGACAAACTTGGCATGCGCACCATGGTCCTGGAGACTGACCCATTTGGCAACTTTCTGAGCCAAGGTCATGAGTTCGCCTCAGCGCGGGATTGGACACGGCTGGGTAATCTCTATCTTCAGAACGGCATCTGGAACGGAGAGCGAATTCTACCCGAGGGCTTTGTGAGGTTTGTCAGCACTCTGGCGCCGGCATGGGTGGCCGACCGGAACCCGGTATACGGCGGTTTCTTCTGGATCAACGGCGACGGCTCCTACCCGGTGCCAAGGAGCGCTTACTTCATGTCGGGTGCCGGCGGGCAGAAGACGATGATGATTCCGTCTCACGACCTCGTCGTTGTGCGACTTGGGCACTACAAAGGTCTTACTGAGGGAATGAAGAGCTTCAAGAAGTCTCTTGCGTTGCTGATGGAAGCAGTCCCTCCCAGCAAGTGAGCAGGAGAGTCGCGGGCTGGATGCGTGGTGGCGCTGGCGGCGATTCACTCACAAAGGGTTATCTGCAAGCTTGCAAAAGCGAATCGTGCTAAACACTTCCTTCACTAAGTCAGGACTCGGTTTGGAGGACGGTATTCAAGCTGAGCAACGCGGACGAGATCATGCGCTTCGACCTTCATCATGCGAATTTGGTGAAGATCGCAAGTCTCGGATCGAACAAGGCAATCGAGGATGGATAGGTCTTTTCCGCAACGTCCAAACCGTTTCTGGAAACGTTCAGATCCTACTCACTCATCGAGTGCGCGGTTGTTCGTCTCCTGCATTGGCCACATCAAAGCCAGGCCGACGGCTCCGTGCAGTATGACGTAATAGGCGGGTGCAAGTGCTTGTCCCAGTGTTTCGATGAGCCAAGCCGACACCAGAGGAGCGGTTCCCCCAGCAAGTGCGAGTGTGACACTGTAGGCGATACTCATCGACGTCACCCGAGTGCGGAGGGGGAAAATTTCGACCACCATTGCACCCTGAAGTCCAAGCGCCATTCCGATGGGCACCGCCAAGAGGACCTGTCCCATCATAAAGTTTTGCGGCGTCCCGGAGAGCATCAGGAGAAACATCGGATAGATGAGACAAATGATGGCGACCGTCAGGATGAGCATTAGCCTACGCCTCCCAACTCGATCCGAGAGCCACCCACCAAGCGGTTTTGCGATCAATACCACCACGAGACTCAACGTGTTGGCGAGGAGAAAAGTGCTGCCTCCGCCGGCGAGGCTTTTCCTGCGTTCCACCATGTAAGTAAAGGTCAAGTAGTAAGCGGCGTTCGTGGCGGCGACAATACCGAACGTTCGCACCATCGGCAGCCAGTCGGCGATGAGAGACGAAATCAGGGGAGGTCGAAGCGCGACCGCCTTCTGCCCTTCCGCAGTCTCGCGCAGTCCGCGGCGCAGGAACCATCCGACGATACAGAAGAGAACACTCCCCACAAACGGCAGCCGCCAGCCCCAATCTGCGACTTGTTTCGTGGTCAGAGACGAGGTGATCAACCACGCCGAGCCTGAGCCGAGTATGAATCCCAGCGTCGTTCCTACAGCCGTGGAGCTACTGATGAGCCCGCGCGTCAGCGGAGATGACGACTCCGTTGTAAATACCATGGAGCCCGTGAACTCGCCACCAACAGAGAAACCCTGAATCAGGCGCATCGTGACTAGCATGAGCGGTGCGGCCACCCCAATCTGCTGATAGGTCGGAAGCAAGCCCATGATGAGCGTCGCTCCACCCATTAGCGCGATGGACAGCGTGAGAAGTGCACGGCGCCCTATCCGGTCACCGATCCTCCCGAGCGCCAAGCCGCCAACCGGCCTTGCGAAAAACCCAAGAGCGAAAACGGCGAACGCCAGTAGCTGTTGAGCGGCACGGCTCGATTGGGGAAAGAACTGTTGCCCAATATCGCTGGCAAAATATCCGTACACCGCGAAATCGAACCACTCGAGAACGTTGCCGATCAGGCCGGCGAGCGCTGTCCGAAGTGCCCATGGTTGAGCAGTCGAAGGTCCGTCGGTCTCGGTTGCAGTACCGATCTCTTGAGACGCGCTATTCACAGATCCCTACATCCATCAAAGGTTCCCTGTATTGGACTGTCGGCTGGCTCTTTGATGCTCACTTTGCATGGTAATTGCTACAGCGATGCGGCCCCGGCACATCTTCGACTTAACCGGACGTCATTCGAAGCATAGAGGATGATGCTCGTCACAACTCAGCGTCCAAGAAGCGTGCCAAGAGGGAATGCGCTGAATGACGTTCAGTATGTCTAGCTTCAGGGTATCAACAACACGGGATTCGTAAAGTGAGAGAAAGTAAAAAAACGGTCAAACATTATTCCAGCGCTAGTTGCAAGGCGCTGGTGTTATCCGTAGCTGAGCGATTTCGCCTAGACTTCGTTCCTCATGATCCGCCACGATGTCCCTGGGTTCCGGAAATTTGATTTTAAGCAGGCCGGACTCAAAACGATCTGGCCGCGGGTCCAGTCAAGACGAGGACGATGAGTCATGGCCGAACTGGAATGATTGGCGAACGGGTTCAAAGAAACCGAGGGTCACTTGTGGGCCGTAAATACCCCGTCCTCCGCTCGCTCAATGAAGCTCGGTGGATGGCTGACCAGAGTCGCTTCGCGGCTTCGTTCTGGCCCTTCGAGCACGGCGAAGCAGGGCGGAATGCATCTGAAGGTTGAGGCTAGCGCAGAGAAACCGGGTCATCACCAGCGAAGCAGCGCTTGCGTTCGCGATGACCCGGTGATGTGAGACGTGGTGAGTCTCTGGCTCGCGAGTTAGGAGGCCGCTTTCTATTGGACACCCAGATACGGCTGCTTTGGCTGCCCACGATTCGGCTAGAGGTGGCGCTTCACAAAAGCAACTCAGCTGTAGAAGTGGATGTTCCTCAACCTGCACACCCTATAGAGTCCGGGGAGACGCTGGGGCAAAACATTTCGTGCCTATATCCGACTTACCTGCGCGGCCAGGCCTTCTTATTTGGTGGGCAGGGCCGCGCGGCCGAAGCTGAATTCCAAGAGATTGTCGAGCACAGCGGCATCATCTGGAATTGCTGGACGGGGGCGTTGGCGCGTCTTGGTATGGCGCGTGCGAATGCTTCGCAAGCGTGACCCTGACATACCAATCTTGAAGCAAGCCCAAACGAGTACTCGAAGCTGGACTGAACCAAAAACCCACTTGACTCCGATTTGCCTTCTCCGGGAGGCGTTTATACTAAATCTCCCTGGCGGCCTTCAAAATCTGATTTCCTCATTGCTGGATGTTCGATGTCGAACAGTAAGCTCGATTGCGACATACTACTGCGTCAAGCCTGCGCGTCGCCGGATTCAAAAGCCCGCTGTTCTTCAGATAGGTTGATACCAATTCAGACCTGCTCCATGGACATTTATTCCCCTTCGATGCAAGATCGCCTCACTTTCCCCGATGCAAGCAAATCAACCCTGGAGGCGATTTATGAAGTATGCAAAGCAGTTGTTGGCGATCGTCGTAACAATGATGCCTCTCCTGGCATCGGCGCAGATAGGGAGCAACGGCCTGGTAGCAAAGGTGCCGTTCCAATTTCGAGCCGGCAACACACTGGTTCCCGCTGGCCAGTGCGTCGTGCAACGAGCCGGCACAGATCCAAGAACCCTCGTCATTCACAATTCGGCTGCAAAGGTGGCATTGTTCGTGATGACCCGGCCGGGCAGCACCACAAAAAGATCGAGCGGTAGTGCGCTGATCTTCCACAAGTATGGTGAGAAGTACTTCCTGGCAGGGATACAGGTCAAAGGTAGCGAAGCCGCCTATCAGCTACCCGAGGGCAACGCGGAAGCTGAGTTGCGGGCACAGAACATCCCCGCTTCACAAGAAATTTTGCTCGCCCAGTTGCAGTAGTTAAAGATTGACAGCATGGAGGGGTGCGGAGCTGCGGGAGGTTCCGTACCTTTTTCATTTTTTGGCGCCTTGCGGTGGATGTTGATCCCTCCCTCTCCGCCAGACTTTCGTTTGCCTAGCTGTAAGCGGAGATACCTAGACTAAGTCAACAGAGCATATCTTTTCAGGGCTTACGTAACGCTGTCCGCGGTGGCGTCTAACAAAAACTCCACCGTCCATAGTCTGGTTGCGCTGCTTTCCGCAGTGCAACGCAACCCTGCGAACAATAAAGACACGTCGGCGATGCTGTTCTGCAATTGACGGGTTACGGTGCCGCTCGACGACGGTAGCGTTCGGCGAGCTCTTTCCATGAGATGCCGCTGCTAGGCAGCGCCGCTTGCTCGTCGCCGGGCCGAGCTCCAATCGTCTGTACCTTCTGAAAACCAGCCTGTTGCCAGTCGACATTCTGATTAACGAATGCAGTGAAGCGCGTATCGGATGCCAAGGGATGCATGAAGGTTATGGGATCCTTCACTCGGGGACCGAGGCCCTCGAGCGTATCGCGAGTGGGTACCTCAGTGCCATCGAAGTCCAGTTCTTCGAGCACTGGCGTTTCGCCAAGGCGATGAGCGTGCACCCGCACCACGCGCAACAGGGCCAGACGCCGTGGAAGCGCGAGAGCAAGAACGTCTCCAGCGGCAAGGCCGCAGAGCTCTCGCTTCGGCGGGCGTAGGCGTCTCCGGCGCGGCTGCGGACCGGTCAGCTGCGTTCGAGCTTTGTCGAGCACCGCTCGGCGCTTCGGCAGCAGCTTCGGATTCTCTCGTTCCCAAACCGTCAGGTCCGCGCCAGCATCGATGATAGCGACAGCGCGATCGCGAACATCAGGTTCCAGTCGGCCAAGCTTCGACTGGGTCACAGCGAAAGCAATCAGCGCGATGCCATCGGAGTCCTCGAAACACGGCGCGAACTTTTCAAGAGTTGACTGCGTCGCGGCGCCATCCTCGGCACCATCTTCCAGCAACTGACGATAGTGATCACGTATGTCGCAAGCTACGTCGTCTGAGAAGAGGCCAGTTCCCCACACTCCCACGGGTTACCCCCTTTCGTCCGATTGAAACTCAAGCTCGACATCTATGAACCGGGTAAGTATTGTCCGAGTTCCGCTTGTTGTGAATAGGAAACCGTTGCGTTGAAAGCAAAAGGGCGGGCAAAGAAAAGACGGATGAGTTCGCAACCGACTCTCTTCGACGCGGACTAGCGCAATCCCTGCCCGATCTTCTCTCGAGGATCGATGGTCGTTGTCTGCCCGTTTGGGTTGCCGTCGGATGTCTTCGAAAGCAATCTCGTCTTGACAACCTCGACTTTGCCTGATGGGATCCGCGTGGCCTTGACGCTGTACACGATGTACGCCTCGGGATCAAGCAACAGGAAGCTTACGCTGCTCTTGCTGTCGTCGAATGTGGGAGCTGTGAATGACTTGCCCGCCTTTGCAAGTTTGCGCACCACGTCCGGCCGTACGGATTCATCGGTCAGTACGATCCCACCTCCTACATCTTGGTGGAAGCGAGTGATGATCTCTGCCCACCAGTCGGCGGGTGCATCGTCGGAGCAGGCGTCCAGAATCTTCGTGGCTGCTTCGTGATCACCGATTCCGATGACTTCGGTCCCGCGCAGCACTGCGTAGTTCGGCTGGTAGGAAAGCGGACGCACTTTGCTCGCTGTGGTAAAGAACGCGCAAGAGGACCGGCGCAGCCGATCCACTTCGTTGATTTCGACCTCTTCCAACTTCCACCCGTACTCGGCGTGGACGGCCTCGGCGATTTTCTGATGAAGCTTGTCATCCATATTTATCCCTTCCGCGTGCAGTCGGCTCAGCCCCAGCAGCGCCCCGAACAGCAGCCATCGAAACCGTCTAGTGGTTATCAAGGCTCCCCGATGGAACTGGCGCCGTCGACTGCCCCTTGTCGGGCCATGTCGCCGGATCTGATTTGACCGCCTCTTTCCAATTCTTGGCGTCGACCTTCATTCCGGTCATCTCCGAAAGAAAATGATAGAACTTCTCAGCCTCCTTCGGATGCTTCATGGCTGCAGCCGCATGCTGGCCATACGAACTGTCAGGATTTAATTGCCACGCTACGCGCTGCTCCATGGCCTCCTCATTGGTCGGTGAGCGTCCATGCTCGGCCTTGAAGGCCACGAACCAGGCCCGATACTCGTCTTCAAAATACTGAAACGTGTTGCCGACCTTATCGTGATTCACGAAGTGATTCACTTCGTGCGTAGTAGTCCCGATAGCGAGGTCATTCAGATCTTCGTCTTCGTGAAGTTTGTCGTTACCAGCCGGAATCTTTCCTTTGTTGAGAGACAACTCGTTATCTCCCATCTCGCCATAGGTGGTGCCGTGCTTCTTCGAGGTTGGATATGTCTTCCAATCGAGCTTGATCGGCGAATGGTCACCGAGCAACTTGTCCAGGGTGTTTCCGATGACCTGCTTGTCGCCGTTCACGTACGTGGATAGCCTTCCGATGAGTTTGAGCGAACGCTGCTTGTCGTCGAGGCTCTCGGAGCGGAACCAGTCCTTGTGCAGCAAGCGATCGATGTTGGCTACCGCGCTGGGGTCCGCGTAGTTCTTCGTCTGGCTGAGAACGGCGGTCTTTTCCGCGGGCTTGAGGTTCTTGAACTTAGGGTCTTGAATAAGTTTCTGGAGATTAGCCGCATACGTGGGATCCCCGCCCGCCGCCTTCAGGCCGTCGAGGAAAAGCTTGTGGTCCCCCGGCGAAAGATCTTTGGCGGAGTGAATGACATCCAGCGTCTTGGTGATCTTGTCCGCAGACGGCGGGGGGTCCGAGGTGAGTGCCTGGGTAACAATGCTCTTCTCCTCCGGACCCAGGTTCTGCACCTGCGGGCTGTTCGCCAGGCTATTGAACTTGTCTAGCCACTGTTTCTTGGTCTGCGTGCTCGCGTTGGTGAATTTGGGATCCGCCACCAGTTTCGATAGCGCCTCCACTTGGGTTGGATCGCCATGGGACGACTTGAAGGCATCATCCACCAGCTTGCGGTCGGCCGGAGACAGGTCCTTCGCCATGAAGAACAGGTGCAACGCCCGGTTCATCTTCTCGGAGGTCAGTGGAGGATTCGCGACCATTGTTTGCAACATCGAAACAATGTCTTCGTGCTTGATGCCGAGATGTTCGGCCGTAGAGTAGGCTTGGCGTAATCCTGCCTTGAGATCGTTCTGGTCGCCCAGCGCGGCACGTTCGCCCACGGGGTCTGCCACCGGAGGCATCTGGGCGATCCCACCGCCGCCACCGGGCGAGGTATTTGCAGGCATGAAGCTCAAATTGTCGGCTCCCGCGAGTGAAGACCGCATCAGGCTGGATTCAAACTGGCGCTCCATGTACTTCGCCGACCCTGAGGTTCCGCCTTCGACATTCCCGGCTTCGGCCGAGCCACCCAAATCTGTGAGAGATTGAGTGTGTGCTGGAATCCGGATTTCGGAACCGGCCGTCAGACTGTTCGGGTCTGCGATCTGCGGATTGGCTTTCTGCAAATCCTCGGGGCTGATGCCCAACCGAGCCGCGATCTGGGATAAAGATTCTCCCGGACGCACCTGTGCGACGTTAGGGTCTGGCGACCCTTCCCAATCCGCTGCCAGTGCATTGCTGCCAATCTTCATGAAGCCGCCTTCTTGCTCCAGATCGAAAGCCTGGTGCAAGCCTCCATTTCAAAAAGGGCTACAAACCGTATTTTCGGACAGGGTCTGCGGAAGTTGCTAAGAAATGGCCATTTCCACTAGCTGCAACCCCCAGTAGACGAAATCAATCTCCCAAAGACCTTCGGCCAGAGAGAGCGCAGAACTTTAGGATAAGGCGTGGAGTGGAACCAAACCTCGTCATAACCTGTGGCATCAAATCTGTATGGAGGTGCAACGGTGGCAGCGAGAAATCCTGAAGAGATCTGTGAACTGTTCAAGCAGTACATGGCCGCGGGCGACATCGAGTCTCTGTTGAGCGTCTATGATCCCGAGGCAGTATTTCTGAACCAGGAGCGCGAACTCAAGCACGGCATGCAAGAACTCCGGAACGAGTTGGCTCCCCTCGCGGCTGCCAGGGCCAAGTTTGATTTCAGCATTAAACAAATCATTCAATCTGGTGAAATCGCGCTAATGCATACCCGGTGGGAGGTGTCGTCGCCGCAGCCGATGTGCGTATATGCGATTGAGGTCGCGCGTCGTCAGCCAGATGGCTCATGGCGCTGGCTCATCGGCGATCCATTTACAGTCGGTAGAAACACCGCATCCCAGGCATCGCGTGCGGCGTGAAGTTCCAACGGGGAATTGCAGCACGTACCTGAGCGAGGTTGCTCTTGCCACTTACTTCCATTTGCCAGTGCCTTCGACAATCGTGATGTAACGGTCGATCGGTAGGTCGACAATCCGCTCGACCTTGCTACTTGGTTGGGGCCACTGAATCTCCAACCAGTCGATCTTTGCTCGTTTCCCGACACCCAGTACGATGCGCGGGTCGTGAGCCGACAAAAAACTTCCTCCGCCGACCTTCATTCGCTGTTGCTTCAGGTCTCCGGACTGATACGTGATTCGGGCGCCAATGGCGTCAGGATTTGATTTTTTCCCGACCAGGTTGACCCCAAGCCAGTGGTTCTGACGTCCAACCGTGTTGCGCAGAAGCACGGGCGCACCGTCATTCACTGCAACGAGGACATCAATTCCACCGTCATTGTCGAAATCTCCAATTGCCATGCCGCGAGCCGATAACGGTTTGGCGAACACGGGGCCACTCTGCGCGCTGACATTCAGGAAACTCTTGCCGGTATTGCGAAACAGCATCAGAGGCTCCTGATATTTCACCTGACTGTGCAGGCTTTCAATCAGGTCATCCGGATTTCCGTTTGCGAGAAACAAGTCGAGAGTTCCATCGTTGTCGTAGTCGAAGAACTTGAGCCCCCAACCACTCATGAGCCGCGTCGCCATTCCAATTCCAGTGGGGCCCGCCTGATCGTCGTAGGTTTCATCGTGATTGTTCTGATAGATGGAAAATCGCTCCAGATCGATGTTGGCAACGAAAAGATCTAGCCATCCATCCTGGTTAAAATCTGCAGAGTCTAACCCCATCCCGGAGCGAGCGCGGCCGTCGGCGCTGTAGGCCACTCCTGCATAAGTTCCGGTTTCTTCGAACCGGCCTTTCCCGCGGTTCATGAAGACGAAGTTCGGAGCGGTGTCATTGCTGACGAATAGGTCGAGCAGGCCGTCATTGTTGAGGTCCGTCGCAACCACGCCCCATGCTTTCCCGAGAGAGGCTGCTACGCCCGAGGCTTTGCTGACGTCGGTAAACGTCCCGTCACCGTTGTTGTGAAACAGCCAACTCGACGCGGGCTTGTAGAGACGCGGAATGCAGTACCCATGCTTTCCCTCTTCGCCGGGGCCACACGACTTGTTCAGGGCTTTCGAGAACTCTACGAATTGGCAGACAAACAAATCGAGCTTGCCGTCGTTGTCGTAATCGAACCAGACCGCGCTGGAGGACCATCCCGGGGCAGCTAAGCCGGCTTTCTCCGTCACATCGGTGAACGTTCCATCTCCGTTGTTGTGATAGAGGATGCTTTTTCCGTACTGCGTGACATAGAGATCAGGGAACCCATCGCCATCGTAGTCCCCAACCGCTACGCCTTGGCCGTATCCGCCGCCGGGAACGCCGGCTTTCTCGGTAACGTCCGTGAAGCTACCGTCCCGATTGTTGCGATAGAGGGCATTTCGCAAGGGAGGATTAGGGTCGTAAAAATCACATTTCCCGCTATTGACGAGGTAAATGTCCATCCACCCGTCGTTGTCGTAGTCAAGGAAGGCGCAACCAGGGCCTGTGGTTTCAGGGAGAAACCTCTCCTGTGATTTTCCTGAGGTGTGAGTCCAGCGGATACCGCTCTTTGCCGGAAGAACCTCTTCAAACGGATAATTCGAATCGGCGAGTGACGGAAAGGGTAGCGGAAGTGCGCCAATCGCGAGCATTCCTGCGCTGTTTCTGAGGAAATCGCGGCGGGACGTGAGAAGCTGGCGACGGATTTTCTTCGTGGAGAATTTGTTCACTGCTTCTTTAGTGTTAAGAGGTCGAACCGTTCAATTCGGGCTTTGAGACTGCCCTTCCGGCTGCCCCTGTCCCGCTTCGTCCTTTTGCGTCATCTTACGGTGAATCGCGAATTCCTTGTCTGCCTCTTCCTTGCGCCCAACCCGATTTAGCGCGGTTGCAAGGTTGTAGTGGGAGGCTGGATTCCGCGGCTCGAGTTTGACGGCGGTTTGCAGAGGTGGAATCGCATCGGGAAATCGTTTCGCTGACAGCAGCGCGATACCTAAACCCAGATAGGCATCACCGAACCCAGTATCGAGTTCGGTGGCGCGAGAAAAATGTTGAATGGCTTCCGGCCACTGGTTCTGCTCACGGGCCAACTCTCCCAGAACATATTCTGCTCCGGCATTTGCAGGATCCAGCTCCAATTCCTGCTGAAATTCCTTTTTTGCCTCTTCGGCTACAGTTGGGCCAGGATCAGGTTTGGACAGCAGCAACCGTCCCAGAAGGAAATGAATTCCGGGGAGCTGTGGGTTCTTCTGAAGGATCGATTTGTACTCTTTCTCGGCTTCGTCCCATTTGCCTTGCGCCTCGAGCGCCTCGGCATTGAGCTTGTGAGCGTCAATCGAATTTGGAGCCGTCATTGCGAGCTGCTGCGCGGCCCTGGTCGAGAGATCGGAGTATGTGTGGACCGCGAGTGCAAGCACCTCGGGATCGGACGGGAAATCGCGGTTCAAGAGCCGAAGAAAATCGATGGCTGCATCTTGCTGATTGAGCAGCATGGCGCAGCGGATTCCGGCAAATGCGGCGGTTCGCCTTACAGTCTTGTCGGTGAGACGCCGGGAGACTCTTATCAGCACGGGTAGAGCTTCGTCACAGTGTCCATTTTGAGCGAGTTTGATTCCCCGCTGCGCACTGACTGCGGGGTTATCCACAGCCGCGGGCTTTGCCGCTTGTCCGAAAGCGATGGGCAGAGCTGCCAGGGCGAGAATAATCAGTGGGCCGCGGGTAAAAAACATAGAAATGGGGCAGATGTTGGAGAACATCTGCCCCATAATATCAGCCACTTCAGTAGTACAGCTTGAGAGAGAACTGGATGACTCGTGGGTCTGACGAGGTATTTACGAGGCCCATGTTGTCGCCCAACGCCGTAGCCGGAGTGTTGAGGTTCACGCGGTTAAATGCATTCAGGAAGTCCGCTCGGAACTGCAGCCTGATCGCTTCCGTGAAGAGGAAGTTCTTTTGCAAGCTTAAGTCGAGATCTCCGTAGCCTGGTCCACGAACCGGCCCTTGAGCGGGACAATTGCCGAAAGTTCCCACCGCGGGCGCTGAGTACGGAGAAGCATCGAACCACTGGTAGCCCAGATATTTTCCGTTGGCATCGAGAACAGATTTTCGACCGAAGGTTCTTCCTGCCCCGGCTCCACAGTCCGGACGCAATCCTCGCGAATTTGTGCCGGTGACATCGGTGCCAAAGTCATAAAGGGCCAGCGGAAATCCTGAGTGAATGGAGATGATCGGGGCAATGGACCAGCCGCCAACTATCGCATCGACTGCCTTGTTTGTATCGTGTCCAAATCTCCGGCCACGACCAAATGGAATGTCATAAACCGCGTAGGAGCTGAGAACATGCTTCGAGTCAAAGAAGCAATCAGCCCAATCCGCTTTGGGATCGTAGAGATTCTGATAATACGGATTGGCCGGCGCGGATTGCGCTCCCCAGTTGCCGTAGTATCCGCTGTTATCAGTTCTGCAGCGGGAGAAGGTGTAAGCAACCTGGTACTGCAGGCCGCTCGAGTAGCGCTTCTGAAAGACTGCTTGCAGCGCGTGGTAGTTCATGCTTCCGACCGACGCCGTGCCTGAGATTTGAGAGATATCAGACTGGAATGCCGGATTCCCGGAGAAAAAGACGCTGGGTGCAGTGCATGGCGGGGTTGCGCAAGCGCTATTCGCCAGCAACTGCTTCTGCAGGTAGGGCATCGGGACCATCAAGTGCGTGCCATGCTGGCCGACGTAACCGACCTGGATGGTATTGGTGCCGAACTGGTGCTGGACCGTTCCATTCCACTGCTGCGTGATCGCGGGTTGGACATGAGGATCCCAGACGCGGACCAAAGCTCCAGCGAATGGGTCGCTCGCCGCCCCAACCGGTGCCAGACCATCATCCGTGGACGTCGGTGGAAGCGGAATGTTGTTGTACTGCGCCAAGGTTTCAGCGGCGGTAAAGGGTGGGTTGATCGGAAGGCGAAGATTCGTTCCGGTGCCTTCCAGATAGGACGAGATGCTATAGGCGCCTCGGATAACCGTCTTGTCACCGAGCATCGCGGGCGTCCAGGCAAATCCGATACGCGGCTGGAAATTCTTAGCTCCGTAGGTACCGTCGTACAGGCCACGGCTTCCTGGTCTGCACGTCACGGGAGCGGTGCCGAGATTGACCTTGGAACAATTCGGTGCAATTACTTCGCCGGTGATCAGGTCGAAATTGACTTGTCTGTCTTGAATCTCAACCCAGGGTGTGTGAGCCTCGTAGCGCAGTCCGAGGTTGATAGTTAGATTGTTGGTGGCTCTCCAATCGTCCTGGATGTACCCGGCGAAAATGCTGGCCCGCTGCCCCCATTCTCCACCGGAAACACCCTTGCCGTACGAGGAGGGCAGCCCCAGATAGAAGTCGGCACCGCCGTAGCCGCCCTCAGCCGGAGTGACGTTCGTAGGATCAGACGAGGTGAACGCGCCGTTGAAAATGATGGCTCCCAACGCTCCGCTGTTGCCGGTGTAGAAGGTGTTGATGCGGTCGCGCCAGTACTCGAAACCCATGTGAAGCACATGGCGGTTATGAGTCATGACCACCGCATCAGAGAATTGAATCACCGCATCCTGAAAACGCTGTTGCACTCCGTTGCTGCCGACATTGGTAAGAACTCCTGTGCCGGGTCCACTGGGGTTTCCACCGTTGAAACCAAGTTCGAGCAAGCCGGGACCACCAGCGTTGGCGTTTGCGATTCCCAGATCAGTACCTAAATTTCCGACGGTGCTGGCGAACTCGGTGCCGTTGTGCAGCTTGACGTGATTGACGCCGAAGCGGAGATCATTGAGCAAGTTCGAATTAAAAGTGTGGCTCCAGTCGACGACATAGTTGTCAATCGGGGCGTCGGAGAAACCGGTTCCCAGCAACGCAAACGAATTGAGCGTGGGATTGTGCTGCTTAGCATGGGAATATCGGCCAAAGATATGGTTATTGGCCGTCGCATTGAAGTCAATCTTTATGTCGTACTGGCTGGTGTTGACCAAGCCGTTCTGGGTATAGCTCGCGTTGGCCTGAGTACCTGCGCCGACCGGAGTGGGATACAGAGACGACGCGAATAATGCGCTAGCCACCGGATCAATCGGTTCGGTGATCACGTTATTCGCAAACGGGGCGTTTGCGTTTAGAGGGTCGTACAACTGGTGCGCGATGAGGTCGGGGCCGCCTTTAGGATTTGGAATTCTGTCGTTGCAAATACCGCCAGTGAAGCCAGTATTGCAGATGTCGCCAAAGTCTCCCGCCCGCTCCGCAGTGGTGAAAACACTCAGCGGAAGCGTGGTCGAAGGATGATCAAAACGTTGTGCCTGATAGTCGAAGAAGAAGAAGAGCTTGTTCTTGATGATCGGGCCGCCGACCGTGCCTCCAAACATGTTCCAGCGCAGCTTCGGCCTGGGGCTTCCATTGAATCGGTTTTCCCAAGAGTTCGAGTTGAGCTTGTCGTTGCGGAAGAACTCCCAGAGATCGCCGTGAAAGCCGTTAGTTCCAGACTTGATCGTCGTGCTAACGATGCCGCCCTGATAATTTCCGAACTCGGCGGAGGCATTTTGAGTAATCAGATTGAATTCCTGAATCGCATCCGGCGCCGGAGTAAACCCAACCAGGTTGTCCGATACCTGGTTGTTATCCACGCCGTCGAGAATGAAGTTGTTTGCCTGCTCGCGGTTGCCGTTGATGTACGGCCGTCCTCCGCTGGCGGTGTTGTCGCCGTTGTTGAAACTCTTAGGATTCGGGGTCACTGAGCCCGGCGCCAGCAGAGTCAACTGTACGTAATTCCGCGTCGCGAGCGGAAGCTGGTCATTCGTCTTCGCATCGATGATGGTGTCTACCTGCGCGGACTCGGTCTTTAGGATCGGCGCCCCGCCAGTCACTTCCACACTTTCAGTAACTGTCCCGACCTTCATCTGGACATCGATACGCGCGGTCTGATTCAAAACCAGGGTCAGAGGCGGATGTACCGCCGTCTGAAATCCCGGCGACGTCACCTTGAGCGTGTAGGTGCCGACAGCGAGCCGGTTCAGGTTGTAAGCCCCCGCATCGTTGGTGAGCACGGTGGACTGAGTTCCGTGATCGACATCGGAAGCAACGACTGACGCGCCCTTGATGGGCGCCCCACTGGCATCCACCACGGTTCCGACGATGGCGGCGGTTACTTCCTGGCCCCACGCGGAATGGAACGTCCCGGTTGCGGCCACCAGCAGAAGGACGAAGCAGCAAAACACAAACGACGGTCGTCTCATCACAACCCTCCTCGACCCGAGAAAAGAAGATGGGGACATGCTATATAGCGGAATGCGGATGCTCGTCAAGAAAAAAATGGGGTCAGGCACAATTTTTTTAATTGGTTTGCACTAGCTGAAAAACAACATAAACGAAATGTCGACTCGCACTGCGCGGTACATTTCATCAAGAAGACGTGCCGAGTGCTTTAAATCATCATGAAACTACTGTGTTTACGCCCACAAGATCGTTCTTTCGGTGGGTCGGCCGCGCCGATAGCTAGCAACAAGCCCAAGGGACGATCGACCGAGTTCGAGTGCCCGGCAGCGGCTTGCCACCGCAGTTTTATGTTGGAGCTCTAGAGCACTTTGTAGTATGGTGCGACTGCTCGGGGTATCGTCCAATGCCACAACTCCGGAAAAACGGGCCGCCGGCCTACAAGAGAATTCAAGTCACAATCGTCAAACGCCTTGAGTCGGGACAGTTGAGACCCGGCGACATTGTTGACTCGGAGCGCGAACTGGCGAGGATTCACGGGGTTAGCCTGATGACCGCCCGCCACGCACTCACCGGACTCGAGCGCGAGGGGATGGTCGTGCGGCGCCGTGGAGCGGGTACTTTCGTCGCCCCGCCGAAAATTCATTTCAACAAGCTAATGAGCTACACGGAGCAGATGTCCGGGCGCGGACTCCCTGTTTCGTCCAAATTGCTTTCGCTGGGCGTGATCAAGTCCGAGCAGGAGGTTACCGCGCGTCTAGGTTTGCCGGCTTCGAGTCCGCTGGTGAAGATCGAGCGACTGAGACTTGGCGGAGATGAACCGTTCGCGATCGAGACGTGCTATCTCTCCGCGAACGAGTTTGCAGACTTGACTAGGGCGCGCCTTGACCGAACGTCACTGTTTTCTGTTCTGGAGCATGACTATGGTCTCCGAATAGCTCATGCCGACGAAGAAGTCGACGCTACTACGGCCGATCCTAATAGCGCGCGATTGCTGGACATATCTCCCGGCTCGGCCGTCCTTCGGATTCGCCAGGAAATCTATTCGACAAAAGGCAAGGTCGTGCTCTACGTCTTGGGCCTTTATCGATCGGACCGTCACACGCTTTTCATCCGCAGATTCCGCTAGGGTTTACTTCTTATTGGAGAGGGAGTTGGACGTATGGTTTCCCTCTAAATGCACACGTCCGGCAATTCGCAAATCTGGTATTACAAACTCGGTGAACCCGTTGTGCTCTGCGGGAACAAGCGACTCGCAACATTTAAGTTCCGGTGATTCGTAACGAATGGAAGAGTACGATCCTTTGACCTGCACTTGCAGGCGAACGGGATCTCCCGAGTAGTTGATAAGTTCCAGCAACTTCACATTTTCGCCGGGTTGAGCGTACGGTACCGCAATCGTAGTCAGTCCGTTCCACAGGTTCATGAGAACATTTTGAGTTCCGATCAACCGGCGGATGTCCTGCGCAAACGTCTCAGGATCGGTGACGGGTTCCGAAAGCTCAAGGACTTTTCCATTTCCAATGACATAGGACAGCACGTGTTCGTTCAGGCGCTCCGCGGGCCGGTTCTGCCATGGATACGAGCTATGTGCATCGACAAGAACGACCGTCTTGCCCCGAGTTGCCAGATCGCTCATCCGCTCACTCGTTGATCGATCGGGCTTTGCGAATACGACTACAACGTTAAAGGCATCAAAATCCTCCAATTTCAAGTCTCCGGCGACGAAAACCTTGAATGGAATGTTGTGACGAGCCAGAAGATTCATGGCCTCGTCACTTGGGTCGAGATCGTCAACCACGAGTGCTACATTTGCCGCGGCTTTCATTCCTGCGTCTGCAGAATGTGAATAAAAGTTGGCGTAAAGACGCACTTGATTCCAGAGAGTCAAAGCCTGCGGATCACGACTGCTGATGCCTTGCTGCAGGCGATCGTCAACATCCAGAATCAGGTCCGCATGAAATGCGCCAGCCTCGGCTACCGCCAGGGAGTAATCGTCTGCCGTCAGTGTTGGTCGTTGTTGGCCGGAATCCGACTGTGCTCCCCAGGAAAATTTGTACATCGGAGACTGCTCCCGGTGAGCCCGTTGATCAACCTTGACTAAAGCGAGATTCGTATCGATCCACGGCTGGGCCGTGGGACTCGAAACTTCCAATACAGACCCTTTTTTGATTACCAAACTTCCGCGCATTTGTGGCTGCTTGCCCTCCAGGTCGAGTACCAGGAATTTGAGCTTGGGATGAGCCTCGCGCAACTTAGGAAGGGCTTTTTTGACCTCCGCGTTCTCGGATGCCTGAGCGGTGACGATAATGCCTGCCAACTCACTCCCGCTTGTTGCAGCGGCTGCCGCCTTATCTAGCGACACTTCGACATAGACTCGATATCCTCGAGAGCGGGCCGCTCGCACCTGTGCCTGAAAACTATTGCTCCACGGAATCACCAGGTCAGTTATACCGAACTCCGCGGCCGTCGGAGGTAAAGACGAACTAGTCCACCGAATGAAGACGGTGCTCCATGCAAAACTCGAGACCAACAAAAACGAAAAAGCGAAAATCGTGTTTCGCATGCTCATTGGTGCTCGCTGCCTGCGGAGCGGCTTCCGACTGTGCCAAACAGAATTTGCGCACCGCCTAGTACGGTTTCGATTTGTCCTTCGGGTGAGACCCACACCGCGGAGACATTTTCCACCTTGTTGATCAAGGCCCGCCCGTTTATCGGCCCGAGCAACAGCAACGTGGTTGAGAGCGCATCCGATTCTGTCGCGGTTTTTGAAATAGCGCTGACTGCGAAATCCGTTTTCAGGGGCATGCCTGTATCCGGATCAATGATGTGGCCGGGTGCATCGTTCCCCAGCAAACTGTGCGGCGTTTGTTCCGAAGTGGAAACACTTTCATCCTTTAGCAAGACCTGCGGATCGATTTTGTTCGAAGGATCCCTGAGATGTAAGAGCCATGCTTTTTGATCAGGCGGCGAACCCAACGCCAGGATTGTGCTTCCTCCTGCGTTAATTAAGGCGTCATGAATGCCGAGCGAGCGCAAAACGTCGGCAGCACGGTCTACGGCATAACCTTTGCCAATACCGCCAAGATCTAACTGCAAGCAAGGTGATTGAAAAGCAATTCGGTTCGTGGGGATCAGTTGTATCTTCTGGTAGCCAACGCAGCTTCGAACCTGATCTTCCTTCTCCTGGGACGGTGTGCTCTCTCCGCGGAGGGCGGCTTTCCATAAGTTCACTAAAGGCGCGACCGAGATGTCAAACTTTCCACCTGACAACCTCGAAAATTTCACAGCCTGCTCGATCACACGATACAAATCCGCCGGAACTTCCGCGTCATGAAAATGCGCAGTGCGGTTCAACTTGCTCAGCGCGCTGTCGGGTTTGTAATCGCTCAGCAGATCATCGAGACGGACGATCTCGTTAAACGCCTTCTCAATGGCATCGGCAGCATGTTCAGGAGATTGGTCATAGGCGGCAATTTCGAAAACGGTGCCCATGATGTATTTCTTTTTGTATACGAGATTCTTGTTTTCGGAACACTGGACAAAAGCAGAGACCAGCAAGACGCCGATCACCATCGACGCATGTCGCTTACCGCAGCGCATAAACCTCACCGCTCAGGCCTGCCAGATAAATCGTGTCACCCGCAAGCACCGGGACAGATTGGATTGCGCCCGCAAGGGCTGCTCTCCACACGATCTTGCCATTCGTGGCGTCCAACGCAAACGTAGCACCCGACTGTACATACACGAACCCGTCGCCGATCACCGGGGATGCAGTCACCACCTCGCCCACGAGGGTCTTCCATCGCAATTTGCCGGTTTGAGTTTCAAGTGCGTAGAGATAGCCATCCTTGCTGCCAAAAACCGTTAAGTCTTTCCAATTGGCGGGTGACGAGGCAATGCCCAAGCCTGTCTCGTATTTCCATTGGACTTGCCCAGTAGTCGCGTGTATCGCGTAAAAGAAGAAATCCTGAGAGCCGATCAGGACCAGATCATCAACTACGGCAGGAGAGGAATCGATGCCGCTGCCTGTCAGCGCTTGCCACCGTGTCTTTCCAGAGGACGAGTCAAGGCAATATACGTTGCCGTCTCCACACCCAACATAGAGTTGCTGCTCGGCGGCAAAGATCGTGGAATAAATTCGTCCGCCGAGTTGCTGCGTCCACCGTCGCTCACCATGTGATGCTTCGACTGCATAGACTCGCGCGTCCGCACTCCCGAAAAACGCAACCTGGTTGCGGATGACCGGAGATGCCCATACCTCAGCGTCGGTCGGAACCTCCCATACTTTAGTTCCGGTGTTGCGATCGACTGCATATACTTTGCCGCCATCGGAACCGAAAAGGACTTTGTCCGCATACAGCGATGGCGTGGAATGAATCTGACCGTCGGCCTTGAATTTCCATTTAGGCGTGCCCGTTACAACATCGATGGCGTGGAGCACACCAGACAAAGAGGCAACATGCAGCGTTTCGCCAGCGAGAACCGGCGCAGAACGAACGGATCCGCCAGCGCGAAACTGCCACAAGGCTCGCTCTGGCGAGCGAGTCGGACGCATTCCCTGCCCTCCCGTTCGAGCATTATCTTTGAGAAGGGTGGGCCAGTCTTCAGATTTGGAATTACCTGCTTCGCGCGACATTGGCGTTTAAACCGAGAGGACACGACGATCAATTTGTTTAAGATCCGCAACGCCAAGCCCAAGCTGACCAGCAGCAGCAACATGCCCCGGTTGGCGATAGAACAAGTTCTTCGAAGCATCTCGATGAAATTCATCGTTGTCCGCGGTAATGCTCTTGGCGTCGTGCTGCCACAAGGAAGGCGCGCCCCGTTCCCGCCGCTTATTCTCAATCGCCTCGAGTTCAATGCTGTCCATGGCAACGGGGTCCGTCGACACAAGAAGAATGCCGGTTTGATCAATGAACTGCTGGACCTGGGTGAGCGGCCCGCCATGCCACACCTGCCGCATACCGTCCATGATGTGTAGGACGGCTTTGGAGCGTAGGGGCTCGACCGTACACATTTTGCCGATCAATGGATTGGTAAAAGAATACGGAGCACGGTGTGTACGGGCCACATTGTTAAAAGAGCCGTACGCCAAGTTCTTAAGAGCCCCAGTAGTTCCAGAAGCCGAGTGGTCTTTCATCGTCGGGACGTTGATGATCTTGGTCACTTCGTGAACTACAATGCTCGCCATGTAGGAGCGCGTTTCCCACTCTCCGAAGAAGTTAGCATCGCAATAGACGTTGGACTCATAACCAGCTCCGCTTCCGAAGGCCTCCTGGATGCCCACGATCCGAACACCTGCAGGCATTAGCGTTTGATAGCTCCCGAGGTCTATCTCGTACGAGTAGCGGTCGTACACAACAATATTGCGAGCGGGCACTCCGACCAACTGAACCGAGCTGATGATTTCGCGCACGATCTCTGGCGATGAACAGCAAGCCGGTGCGCCGGATGGATTGATCTTGATTCCGACAACATCGGTCGGCTGAATAAATTTCGCCCAGGCATCACGGGCGGAGCTCGCCCCTGTCAACTCTTTCATGCCCCGGTCGAGCATGCGGCTGACTATGGGTTGCGAAACTCGTTTACGCACAATAGCACTGGCTTCGTGGATCTCAACGACGCGCCCTGGATAGAGCCCAGGCATTCCCATTGGTGACGGCTTGTAGTCGGCGAGTCCATGGAGTTCGATTGGCGGAACCGCAACAGGAGCGGACTCTGCCCGAACCATCGGATCGAGCCCCTGCACAAGTAGCGACGCGCTACCAATGCAACCCGCTTTCACGAAAGTGCGACGATCCATGATGCCTTCCGGATCCCTATTCGAATCTCGCTAGATGCAGCAGAAAATCGCGATCAGATTACGCCAGTGACGATGTTCTTACAACCCTGGTGAAATGAGACGCGCCAGAAATAATGACAATCTCAGGCGCACTGAGTACACTTTCGCTTCAACAAAACCACAGAGGCATAATGACGAATTGGATGAAGACGCATTTCGCCGTCATCGTTTCCGCCGTAATCACCTTCGGCTTACCTGTCGCGACATTTGCGCAAGCCCCTCACTACGATTTGTTACTGAAAGGCGGACATGTCATTGACCCTGCTAATCACATCGATGAAGTGCGCGATATCGCGGTGTTGCAGGGCAAAATCGCCGCCGTTGAAAAGAACATTTCTGTCGAGCAGGCGGGCAAGGTTGTGGACGTGTCAAAGCTCTACGTCACACCGGGGCTCATCGACATTCACTATCACGTAGGACATGGAGGCTCTCCACTCGATTGGTTCGCTCCTGAAGGGCGAGCGCATGCTTTGCCGTTGGGAATTCCGGCAGATCTGGCTTTGGAGTCGGGCGTGACTACGATCGTGGATGCCGGCACTGCGGGCGCCGAAACTTTCCTCACCGAAAAGGAGGAGGTCATCGACCGCGCCAAGGTGAGAGTGTTGGCTTTTCTCAACATTGTTGCGAATGGCATGGGCGGAGGACTCGAGCAGAGCGTGGATCAGATGGATTCAAAGCTGTGCGCCGCAACGATCAAACGATATCCGGACCTCATCGTAGGAGTTAAGACCGCGCACTACTGGACGAGAGAGCCGTGGGATGGGGAACATGTGCCTTGGGCTGCGGTCGACCGCGCGATCGAATGCGCCGCGCTCGCGAATGTTCCCGTCATGTATGACTTCTGGCCTCGTTCGGAAAGAAGCTACGACGATCTGATTCTCAAGAAAATGCGCCCGGGCGACATTCACACTCATGTCTTTGCTCAGCAGTTCCCGATCATTCTTGCAGATGGAAAAATTAATCCCATCATGGCCCAAGCCCGAGCACGCGGCGTCTTTTTTGACGTAGGGCATGGAAGTGGAAGCTTCTGGTTTCGGAATGCGGTACCCGCTGAGAAACAGGGATTCATTCCTGACTCCTTCTCCACTGACTTGCATACCGGCAATTACACCGTCGTTAGCATGAACAACGTGATGTCGAAATTTCTAGCGATGGGTGTCCCACTCGACGATGTGATTCGCCGATCAACCGTGAATCCGGCGAATGAGATTCACAGACCGCAACTCGGAACGCTGACGGTAGGCGCAGACGCCGACATCGCAGTTCTCGAATTGATGAAAGGCCGTTTTGGCTATATCGATTGTGGTGTCGCGAAGATGGATGCAAATGTGCGAATAATGGCCAGAATGACGATTCGTGCAGGAAGAATTCTGTACGATCCTTCCGGTCTCAGCATGGTCGAGTGGGAAAAGGCTCGCCCGCAATATTTCACGACGCCAGACCGCAGTGAGTCGCTGCCAGCGAAAGCAGACGACTATCCTCGCGACTGAACCATACAGCGCGATGTGCCCAAGGAGGAATTGCCATGGTACGGATGAGTCGTCGAAAGCTTCTACACGATGGCGCACAAGCGGTTCTTGCCGGCGGTGCAATGCTTTCTGGCGTTTCTAACCTGGAGGGAGCGGAATCAGCAAAGGCGGCTCCCGAGGCAGTGGACTATTACCAGAAACTCGGCGTAAAGCCGTTCATCAATGCGGCTGGCACATATACGGTTCTTTCGGCGTCCACTATGCCTGACGAAGTACGGGCGGCGATCGAACTTGCGGGCAAGAAACCGGTGAATCTCAATGAACTCATCGATGCATCGGGATCCTATTTGGCCAAAAAGCTTCAGTGCGAGGCGGCCCTTGTCACTGCCGGCGCAGCCGCGGCGCTCGTAGTGGGAACGGCGGCATGCATCACCATGGGAAATGAGCAGCCAATCCTGGACATTCCCACGGACATGTCGGGGCTCAAGAATGAAGTCATCGTTCAGAAATCTCATCGATATGGTTATGACCACGCCATCCGTAATTGCGGCATTCTTTTTGTGGAGGTAGAAACGCTTGAACAATATGAGCAAGCGTTCACCGAACGCACTGTCATGGCGCATTTTTTTAACGCGGGCGTAGGCAAGATCAGCCGTGAGGATTGGGTGCGAGTAGCTCATCAGCACGGAGTGCCGTGTTTCAATGACGCGGCCGCAGACGTCCCGCCAATTTCCAACCTGTGGAATTACACAAAGATGGGGTTCGATCTAGTGACCTTTTCGGGAGGCAAGGGACTTCGCGGACCGCAATGCACCGGCTTGCTGTTGGGTAGAAAAGATCTGATCGACGCTGCAAAGAAAAACAACTCCCCAAACTCAAACACGATCGGACGCGGCATGAAAGTAGCGAAGGAGGAAATCATTGGTCTCGTGGCAGCGGTGGACCACTTCCTCAAGCAGGATGACGCCAGCATCGAGGCGCTATGCCAGCAGAGAGCCAGTCGTATCGCCAAACATTTGAGTACGATTTCAACGGTGCAGACGAAGATATTCATTCCTGAAGTTGCCAATCACGTTCCCCACTTGCTTATCACTTACGATGAAAGTCGGATCAAAATCAACGGCGCGGCGGTCATGCAGAAGATGCGCGAAGGCAAGCCGCGAATTGAACTGAACCCTTCCACAGGAGGTGCTCCCGCGAGTGCTGGATTACCGGGGGGACCGAATACGATCGTGGTCGGTGTTTGGATGCTACAGCCCGGAGAAGACATGATCGTTGCACAGCGGTTACGGGAGGTTTTAAACGAAGCCAGCAAGGCGTAGCGGGAATCAGGGCCGCGAGTTCGAAGAAAGGTTCATGGCCGTCGTCTCGGATGCGAGGCCATCGCTCTTCACCTCGTCACTCGTTACGTAGAATCGAACCAGCTTTGCCTTTCCGAATGAGGTCGTGATCGCGCAATCGGTTGCGTCGCGCCCAGTTGCCATCAGCACACGACCGATCCGCCGAACGTTGTGTCTTGCATCGAACGTCCACCACCGACCGCCCAGGAAGACCTCAAACCACGCGCTGAAATCCATGGGGCATGGAGCCAGGGGAACTCCGATATCGCCGAGATATCCAGTGGCATAACGAGCTGGGATATTGAGAGCTCGACAAAAGGTGATCGCAAGATGCTGGAAATCGCGGCAAACGCCAACCCGCTCTGTGTAGACCCCGAGTGCTGTACGAATTGGGCTGGAAAACTCGTACCCGAAAGTGACCTTGTTGTGCACCCAATCGCAAACTGCCTGAACGCGCTTCCAGCCCCGCGGAGCATTCCAAAATAATTCCGAAGCAGTGTTCGACAACAAGTCCACCTCGCAGTAACGACTGTTCATCAGATAGGGGAGGACATCCAACGGAAGTTTATTGACAGGTATTTCTTCTGCCTCCGGATCTTCCGTATCAGGGGAGCCGGAATCTTCAATAAGAGTCGAGTTGTGGAGCCGAACGGTTCCCTGCGGTACAAGCAGGCGGCAAGCCCGGTTGCCAAAGGCGTCCTGATACTTCTCGATCTTCACCAGAGGATCCGTGCGAAGTTCGTCGGGCTCTCGCAAATCCGCTGTCCGCGACGGGTGAACGTTGAGCAGCGTCACGATCGGCACTTCTCCGACCGTCTCGAACTGAATGTCGTAGCCCAATCGAATCATCATCGAAGTTTCAGGAGTTCCTTGACGCTGAGGATAAATAGCCACAATCAGATGCGAAAAGCATCCATGCCCGACGGAAGATTTTCCACTTTTTTATTTCTGGGATGGATTATAAATTCGATGGCACGGAGCGCGTATTATCCGTTAGCTTTTCCATAGGAGAGAAAGTGACATATTGTTTGGGCATTATGACGCGGGAAGGGCTTGTGCTGGCTTCGGACTCCCGGACCAACGCCGGGTTCGATCAGGTCAACACATGCCGCAAAATGCATCTCTTTGTCCAACCGGGAGAGCGGGTTTTCGTGATTTTAAGCAGCGGGAGCCTTTCCATTAGCCAATCTGTCATTACTCTGCTCGGCGACGACTTTGATTCCGGGCGAGGGCTGGCCCAAGCCACGTCGCTCTACGATGCAGCCCGCATCGTAGGAGATTGCGTGCGGAGGATTTCCGATATTGACCGAGCCTCGCTCGAGCGCGATTCATTCAGTTTTAATGTTCATTTGCTCCTGGGAGGGCAGGTCCGTGGGCAAGAACCGAACCTCTATCTAATTTATCCTCAAGGAAATCCGTTATCAGCTACCGAGGATTCCTTGTACTTGCAACTTGGTGAGTGCAAGTATGGGCGGCCTATCCTGGACCGAGGCATTCAATCCACTACCTCTTTGGAGGTCGCAGCTAAGTATGCACTCTTATCGCTCGACGCGACCATGCGATCGAATGTGACGGTTGGGCCACCCTTCGACCTGCTTCTTTATCAGAAAGATTCTCTAGAGATCACCCGGTATCGTAGGGTTTCAGCAGGTGATCGAGACTTGAATCTGATTCACTCGAGTTGGGAACAATCGCTGAGGCGTGCAGTGGAGCAGCTTCCCGACATCGAATTCCAGCCTGCCGGCAACGAAAAGCAGGCGAATGGCATCGGAGCAGTGGCGCGGTCCAGAGGGTAAGGCTCATTATATCGGCGTGAACGTCGTTTTTTTAATGCCGCGAATCAATTTTCCCCGTCTTCGACTGGATGCGGTATGCGCTATTCTTGCGACCATCGGGCCTCGCCGAAATGATTACAGAAACCGAAGTTTCGGACCATGGCGGCGAGAAAGCCCTTCGCCACTACGAATTGAATGGCGCGTATGACGAGATGTTTAAGGCTGTCGGTGAGCCCAGAGATCACTATCGCCCGCTGCACGATCTACTCCTGAATCTTGGTCCGGATGACTTGCGTCGCAGCAAGCACGAGGCCGATCAATCGTTCCTCAATCAAGGAATTACATTTACCGTCTACGGGAATGACAAGGGGACGGAGCGCATCTTCCCGAATGACCTTCTGCCCCGAATCGTAACGGCGGGAGAATGGCAGAAAATCGAAAGGGGTTTGAAGCAGCGAATCACGGCGCTGAACCTTTTTTTGAAGGATGTCTACCATGAGGCCAAGATCATTTCCGACGGTGTTATTCCCGGGAAAATTATCTACACCTGCAAACACTACCGCCGTGAGATGCGGAATATCAGGGTTCCCCGCGACGTCTACATCACGATTGTCGGGACGGACCTGATTCGGACTCCGGACGGGGAGTTTGTCGTCCTCGAAGACAATTTGCGAGTTCCCAGCGGCGTCTCTTACATGCTGACGAGCCGACGCGTGATGAAGCAGATATTCCCCGGATTGTTCCAAAAGTGCCGGGTGCGGCCAATTGAGCAATACAGCCAGGCACTTCTGTCCACATTGCGATCGGTGGCGCCGGAGGGACGTCCCGATCCGACTGTAGTCTTACTGACGCCCGGTGCTTACAACTCCGCATATTTTGAGCATGCTTACCTCGCGCGGCAAATGGGCATTGAACTCGTGGAAGGCCGCGATTTGATAGTGCACGACAACATGGTTTATATGCGCACTACGTTCGGACTCGAACGTGTCGACGTGATCTACCGACGAATAGACGACGACTACCTCGATCCTTTGGTCTTCGAGCATGGATCCTCGCTGGGCGCCGTAGGCCTTTTCAACGCGTATCGTGCAGGCAACATCGGCTTTGCGAATGCCTTGGGGACAGGAGTCGCCGACGACAAGGCCATCTACGCATACATTCCCAAAATCATTCGCTATTATCTGGACCAGGATCCGATTTTAGAAAACGTGGAAACACTGCTTATGTCGGATCCGGTGCAGCGTGATCACGTATGCCAAAGGCTGGATGAGTATGTTGTAAAGGCGGTTGGCGAATCGGGCGGTTACGGAATGTTGATTGGTCCGCACAGCACGGAGGAACAACGCGAAGAATTCAAACAAAGAATTCAGGCGCAGCCGCGGAACTATATCGCTCAGCCGACCATAAACCTCTCGACAGCGCCATGCTTTGTGGACGGCATGATCGAACCCCGGCACGTAGACCTTCGACCTTACGTTCTTTACGGCGAAGAGATCACCATCGTTCCCGGCGGTCTTACTCGCGTGGCGCTTCAAAAGGGCTCCCTGGTTGTTAATTCGTCTCAGGGCGGAGGATCGAAAGATACGTGGGTCTTGAACGACTAGTGATTCGGGAAGCGACAAACAACTATGCTTTCACGAGTAGCCGACAGTCTGTATTGGATGAGCCGTTATTTCGAAAGAGCCGATAATGCCGCTCGGGTCCTCGAAGCGACATACGGCTTGATCTTGAATCCTGCAAAATTTTCCAAGGAGGAGCGCTGGTTCCGCGCGGTTTCGTCGCTTGCTCCAGGCGCCGCCACCGGAAACGTAGATCCGCACCGTGCTCTTTTCCTCTTGGTCTCAGATCCGGAAGGCGCTTTTTCCATCGTTAAATGCATAGGTGGAGCGCGGGAAAATGCGCGGCAAGTCAGAGAAGAGATCAGTTCAGAGATGTGGGAGCATCTGAATCGATTGTTTCATGAAGTAACTGGCCCTGAACTCGAGTCCGGCGATGATGCCGGCGCAATGCGGATGGTGCGCCAAGTTCGAGAAGGCTCTTACCGGTTCATAGGAGTCACCGACTCGACGATGAGTCACGACGAAGGCTGGCATTTCATACAGCTAGGTAAACACATCGAGCGGGCGCACAATTTGTGCGTACTGGTGGATTCCTATTTTGCCGTAGATAAGCACGCCGACGATCTGGACTGGGTGGGCTTGCTAACCAGCTGTGCCGCGTTCGAGGCCTATTGCAAGGCCTGCACTGCGGAATTGAAACCGGAACGAATCGCTGCATTCTTACTGTTAAAGCCTGAGTTTCCCTATTCCGTACGCTATTCTCTCGACCGAATGCATCAGGCGTTAACTTCGATCAGCAATCTCTCCTACGGCCGGCGTACGGAGCGAATCGAAAAACTGATGGGCCGTCTACGTTCGATGGTTGCGTATATACAAGTGGAAGAGATCATGCGCGAATTGCATAAATATCTAACGGAGATTATCGAACAATGTCGCGACTTACACGCGGCGGCGCACGAGGTTTACATCGAATATCCAATTGATGTTGCTTTCGAAAACTGATGTTCTACGCTATCCGACATTTCACGCGGTACCGGTACAGCCGTCCAGTCTGGCAGAGCATGATGGAGGTTCGCATGCACCCCAGAAGCGAGGGCAATCAGCGCTGCTTTGTGTTTCAGCTGTCCGTCAATCCACGCGTCCGCATCTTCGGCTACACCGACTCCTATGGCAACCTGATCCATCATTTCGATCTGCCTGCAAAGCACGAACAACTCACGATCATCGCCGATATATTGGTAAATATCGACGGACAGCCATCGATTCCTGATTTCACTGACAATGACGACTGGGGCCGTTTGGAGCAACTTATCGAAGTCGAGGATCATTGGGACATGCTCGCCGCAAGTCACTTCGCTCGTCCATCACCTGAATTGGAAGACCTGGCAAAAGAAATTGGAGTAACCAACAGGCAGGATCGGCCTCCGCTCGAAATTCTGAGAGACATCGCCACCGGCGTGCACCAAACGTTCAGTTATGTGAAGAAAAGCACCAGTGTAAACTCACCGATCGAACACGCGCTCCGGTCACGAAAAGGTGTTTGCCAGGATTTCGCGCACATCATGATCGCGTTGGTGCGAAACATCGGAATTCCATGCCGGTACGTGAGCGGATACCTCTATCAAGGAGGCGAGGATGCTCTCGCCTTGGCCGATGGTGCCACCCATGCTTGGGTGGAAGCTTTTCTCCCAGGTATGGGATGGGTGGGTTTTGATCCTACGACGAATCGCCTGGCAGGCGAGCGTCACATCCGGACTGCAATTGGCCGCGACTATGCCGACGTTCCGCCAACCATGGGAGTGATGAAGGGCAAAGCTGAGACGCAACTTCAAGTCCGAGTTCGCGTGACACCTTCGGAGGCAGTTCTGCCGCCAGACGAAGAATTCGCCGCAGACGAGGAGTGGTCTCAATTCCTTGACGAGACTCAGTCTGAGTCTGCGAACGCACAGCAGCCACAACAGTGACGACCTGCACGGCCGCAGCAGGTCAGAGCGTTTCGAGCATCGTTTAGCACCAATCTCGGTGCAACTTTTATAGACATCTTTTAACACTCAAAGCTCGGTCTGCATGGGACAATGAATGCCATGACGCAGACAATCCTTCCCCAGCCTCATGAACAAAAGAGGGTTGAAAAGTTGCTAGTCAAGCTCTCGACGGTGAAAGCGATCTCGCCCAAGCCACCTCAAAGTGTGCGGCACGAACCGACGATTTTCCTATCTGCTACGGCGCATTCGCGCGTTTTTTATTCGACGTAATCGCCCGTTTCCGCCGAACTAGTTCAATCCACCGATCAATATTAGGGCGATGCCCACTGCGGAGTCCTCATCGGCCTACTCCGCACCCAGGCCCGTGTTTGATCGCACTAGCAGTTCGTTGAACTTGTGTTGAGATGTAGGCTCGCGACTGATTAATGTCCCGGCGATGGCAGCAAAAAATCCGAGCGGAATGCTCAAAATTCCCGGATTCTCCAGCGGAAACCACGCTTTAGCCTGAATCAAGTGCCGCGCTGCTCCCGTGACCGTGGGCGGATCGATTGCCATCAAACTGGGACTCACCAGAATGAGACCAATCGAGGATATAAGTCCGACAGCCAGTCCCGAAACTGCGCCTGCTGTATTGAACCTCCGCCAGAAGATGGACAACACGATGACCGGCAGATTGGCCGAGGCAGCCACTGCGAAAGCCAGCGCGACCAAGAAAGCAACATTCGCCGTCGGCCCAAGGTAAATCGCGATCGCAATCGCGATCGCGCCAATCACAAATGCTGAAATTCGCGCTACCAGCACCTCCTCGCCAGGTTTTCTCTGCACTCCTCGATGAATGACGTTTGTCCAGAGATCATGCGAGAACGACGTGGTGGCGCTGATAGTCAGGCCAGCTACCACGGCAAGTATCGTGGCAAATGCAATTGCAGAAATAAATGCGAAGAAGATGCTTCCCGCCAGCGCCTGTGCCAGCAAGGGAGCGCTCATGTTTGTTCCGCCGTGCACCTTGATATAGTCCGGACCGACGATCGTTGCTGCCCCGAATCCGAGGAACGTCGTCATAATGTAGAAACTTCCGATGAGTACCATCGCCCAGACCACGCTGTGCCGCGCGGTTTTGGCGTCAGGCACGGTGTAGAACCGAACCAGAATGTGCGGCAGCCCAGCAGTGCCAAAAATCAGCGCCAGTCCCAGCGATATCAGGTCCAGCGGACCATATGGCGGTTTGTAGCGAAGCCCCGGCTGGAGGAAGTCCTTTACGACTGTTTGTCCCTGCGGGTCGTGATACGTCACATGAGCAATCGCGTTGAAGAATTCGCCCAAGCTGAAATGAAAGTGAGCGATGACGAGGAAACTGAGCAATATCGTCCCAGCCATAAGCAACACGGCCTTGACGATCTGGACCCAAGTCGTCGCCAGCATCCCGCCGAAAACTACATACACAATCATGAGGATCCCGACTGCGATCACCGCCTGGTTATAGGTGACGTATCCTCCAAGCAGCAATTTCACTAACGCACCGGCGCCCACCATCTGCGCAATCATGTAAAACGTGCTCACGGTCAACGTGCTGAGCGACGCCATCGCTCGAACAGGGCGCGGGTTCAGCCTGTATGCCAGTACATCTGCCATCGTGTACTTTCCGGCATTGCGCAACGGTTCCGCGATGACCAGCAGTACGGTCAGGTAGGCGACCAACCAGCCGACCGAAAACAGAAATCCGTCGTATCCCTGGAAGGCGATGATTCCCGCAATACCTAGGAACGAGGCCGCGCTCATGTAGTCGCCGGCCACCGCGATTCCGTTCTGCCATCCTTTAATCTGCCGGCTAGCCGCAAAATAGGCACTCGCGCCAGCCGACCTTTTCGAGGCCCAATACGTGATCCCAAGCGTAATAGCGATGAACATCAGGAACATGATCAGAGAGATGGTCACGGTTTCTCCCTTTTCGTGTTCTGCGCCTTATCCAGAATGTCTTTGGCCAACCGGTCAAAGGTCCCTGCGGCTTTCACATATAGGGCGGCGATGATCCACGCCACAATAAATTGCGACAGCGCGAACAAATATGCCAGATTGACTTGCCCAATCACCTTCGTCGCCATGAACTGAGGCGCATATCCAACCAGCACGGGCAACGCGAAGTAGTAAACGACGAAGAAAATGAATGCGGGAACGATAAATACACGCTTCGTCGCCATCAGATCGCGGAATTCCTGGCTCTCTGCGATGTGGTCCCAGACAGATTTGGCCTTCGTATCCTCGGGTTGCATAGTCTCGATGTTGTACACCCTTGATTGTTAACAGAGTGTTACAAGAAAGGAAAAATCTAAATATCGAGGTCGGTCAGCCTATTTTCGGGCGAGCAGTCGGAGGGGAACATTGACAAGCGTTCTGAATTTTCTCTACGACGTTGGACCTGATCTCGATTGGCGGGTTACTTCTGCGCGGAGATTGGATGCGGTTGCCTCGAGACCTCCGACACTCGTCGCGGTGCTCCGAGGGGCGGACGAATGCGTCCGCCCTTACACGAGCAGTGCCAAAAGCACTACGGCAGGAGCCCGTACACGAGCACAGTGTTGTTTGCTGGTACGTAGACCCGGCCGTTCGCAATCGTGGGATTCACTCGCGCAACTCCCCTGGTCCCGACCTTGTCTCGTGCAGCGTTCTGGTTGCTGTCGTAGTACTCCTGCGTAAGATTGGTTGGGTTGAAAGCCCACAGCGTCGGCTTGGTGGTGTCATACTGCAACACCCACACGATGCCGTTCGTCGTGCCATTCGCCGATATCATGGCTGCCGGCCCACGCATGCTGACCTTGGCAGTGGAAGTTGCCTTGGTCGGCAGCAAGCCGTTTTTCAAGGTGAACATCTTTGGAAAGTCGTTCTGTCCGAAGATGTAAACATTGCCATTGAAGTAGCTAGGAGCGTTCCAGATTCCATTGAAGGGTTCAACTCCCACAACAGATCCCTTGATCGCCCCCACGATGTACTGCACGATCTTGTTACTGGTTGCCTGGTGGCCGCCGAGTTTGTCTCGGTTCATCACATAAATCGTTCCTTCCTTGCCCCCGCCGACCATCAAATGTGGATTAGCTCCCGGCTGGTTCGGCAGCAGCAAAAGGCCGCCCGAAGAAACGTCCCAGTCCTGGTGATTGAGAGTCGAGAAATTGCTTGGAGTGAAGGAATCGGCAATTTTCAAGGTGCCATTGCTCGGTGTCAGCTTTAGTACCGACTCCCCAAAATCGCCCTTGCTGTCGAATGTTCCGTTTCCCGTCTGCACAAAAATATTCCCACTCGTATCCGCCGCGAGCCCGCCACCCATGTGCCAAACTCCACCGGCAGACCCGTTCGGCGTCGTACAGAGAACATACTTCTGCGCCAGAGTTTGCGAATCGTACCCCAAGACCCAGCCGTGATACGGCTCGGTGTCTTCGTTCGACGCCGTGGCCATATACACCACGCTGTTGACGTCGCCCGCTGCTTTTGAAAGCAGCAAACCCGGCCTGGAGTTCTCACGTCGCGTATCGAATGTCACCACGCCGTTCACGCTCCCTGCGCCCGTCCCTGGAACTGAGGCGTGAATTTCGACCGGCCCGCCGAACTTCTCCTGACCGGTTGCGATGTCGAGAGCGTGCAAACGGTGCACATACGTTCCAGAGCAAGCCGTCGTTTGACCCTCCAGAGTTCGCGCTTCCACATACATCGTGTTCGTCGCGGGATCAATGACGGGCGTCGGCGTGATGCCGATGATTGACACGTTGGCAACGGCGCACGTACCGGGCACCGGCACTACGCTGGGAGGATTGATGAAACTATCCTTCCAGAGCGTGCCGAGAACTTTTCCGTCGGCATCGTAGGCGTAGACACTGTCATTCGCAGTGGCGAAATAAATGACGTTGTAAAAACCTGGCGTCCCATGTAGGGGAGTGGGAATAAATACGTTTGCAACATAGAGAGGCTGAGCCTGGACTGTTCCGTCAGTGACATAGGAAAACAGTTTTCCGAAAGTAGCCACCTTTACGTTTGTCGGAGTTAGCACTGTCTCTTGCGAATTCAGACCATCGCGCGAGTTGTCATTCTTGTTGGTGTAAACACCCTGGATGCCAGTCAAGAAGCCAGTTGCAGAACCGGACTTGGTCGTGTCGACCTGGCTCGTTGCCTTGATCGTGTGTTTTCCCACCACGAAATTTGTTGGCGGAGTGTAAAGTCCGTTCGAATCTATCCAGCCAACCGCTTCGTTGCCGCCTAAGACCCCGTCTACGTACCAGTTGACGGAACTATTGGTCGTTCCCGTGACCGTAGCTGTGAACTGCTGCGTCACTGCGGAAGTTATCGGCGCAGATTGAGGATGGACGGCAATCGCGATCGGGCCGGTCGCATTGCTTACCCCGGTTTGTGCCGGAGTAGCAGTGCCGGCGGTGTGAGCGGTCTTACTCGCGGCTGGTACCGGCAGGTGGCCGGCCAAGACTGCCAAAGTTACGCCGCCGGTGACGAACAGGGCGGAAGAAACAACGGTGATGGGTTTCAACACTTTTCTAAGCTTGCTTTTGATCGTAGAAATTGAGAATCGGATGCGCATAATTTCCCCTAGGTGAATGAGCCGAGGCTCGTGAAGAGTTGGGTGTGCTTACCGGAAGGGGCCCAGCTTCAATCGGGGGAGAATGCCTTGCCGGGGTGGGATCGAAGCGAACTGAGTCTGACCTAAATCCTATCGCTTGTCAAACGTCGGTTGTAAAGCGAACGGATCATTGATGGCTTTTTTGCTTGCCCTATTCCGCGTCTGTTGCGAAGTCGTGGTGACTATCCTTCATCCCAAAGTTGGGACCGGATGAGTTTCTAGTGACGGGTGTCGACGCCAGCATTCGTTTCCATCTTCCAGGAAAATTGCCGTGGATGCGTAGCCAGTTAATTTCGGCCGAACAGGGGCTGGGACGCTTTTAGTCGAAACTGTTCTTCGGAGCGGAGAACAACACATCAGCTTGCGAACGAATGGAAAGCATTCCTGCTCAATATCCGAGCCGCTTATCAACAACGTTCATTAACGGTTCGCCACGGTCAAATTTGCGATACTGCTCCAGAAAGAAGCGCATGGCCTGATCCTGCCAGTCGGCGGTGTGGTCCGCGCAATGCGGCGAAAGTAGCACATTCTCCAACTCATATAGCGGATGTCGCGGCGGGAGTGGTTCGTGCTCAAATACGTCCAAACCCGCTCCTTTGATCCGCTTCGAGGTGAGCGCACGCAGTAAAGCCTCTTCATCGATGACCGGACCACGTCCGACGTTGATCACCACGGCCGTCGGTTTCATCACCGCGAACTCCGCATCGCTGATCATGTGCCGCGTCTCCGAAGTCAAAGGAGCAGTCGCCACAACGTAGTCGCAGAGCGCCAACATCTGCTTCCGCTCCTCCGACTTGTAAAAATGTTCCACCAGGGGGTCGATTGATCCGGAAACATGTCGCTTGGTCGCCAGCACACGCATGCTCAAAGCCTTCACACGGGAAGCTACGGCCCGACCAATGTCGCCATAGCCCAGGATTCCGACCGTTTGTCCAGCAATCTCTTTCACGTCGAATTGTTCCCACACATGTGCGCCCTGGTTTCGAATCATGCGGCGGAGGTCCTTCGCAAAATAGAGAATAGCGGCGACCA
Organism: uncultured Acidobacteriota bacterium; assembly: GCA_963801895.1. Taxonomy (GTDB): domain Bacteria; phylum Acidobacteriota; class Terriglobia; order Terriglobales; family Acidobacteriaceae; genus Sulfotelmatobacter. The sequence goes on from CAWDGM010000001.1 coordinate 2,624,662, forward strand.
CAAACTCTCCCAAGGACGGGCTGAACACACCCCTACCATTGGTCAAAATGACGTCGCTCTCAATCAATTCGGGAAAGAGCAGGTTGTCTACGCCCGCTGCCCGGGAATGTATCCAGCGCACTTTGCTGGACATTCTCCACAATGTGCGGAGCAACTCGCGCGTGCCAGACCATTGCAGAATCACGGTAGCGTCTTTCACTGCCTGTGCACACGCGGCGTGGTCGCCACAAACTGTGTGCGGCAGTCCATTCAACATTGCCAGTTGCGCATCGTCTCCCGAAGCCAATACCAACACTGGATTTTCCTTGCTCATGCGCAATATCCTGCTGGTACGTGAGATTGTCCGCGCCATGGTTTGTAAAGGTGAGAGTGGCGATTTATCATACGGTTCGACGATGGTCGCAAAGCACTGACGTTTCGTTTGACTCGATGAAGAGTGACACTGCGGAACTCCAGCGAGCCGCTCATAGCGACGGATCCCCCATGGCTACTGATGATGCGCCAAAGCCCGCGGACCAGCGATCGCTAGTTCCTTTTCTGATCTTCTTTGTTGTGCTTCTTCCGGCCATAGTAGCCTACGGAATCCTATGCGAGAACGGCATTTCTGTCCCCTACCAGGACGATTATGCGGTGATCTTGTCGTTCGCAAGTGACTATCATCTATTACCGACGCTTCAATCAAAGCTATTGGCGGCAGCGACGACACAGAATAATGACTACAAGCTCGCTTTCGTCCATTTCGTTGTGGCTACAGAAATGGCGATCGTGGGCCATCTTAACTTTGGATTCTTGGTCATCCTCGGCAATCTATTACTACTCCCAATCGCATACCTTCTCTGGCATACTTATCGACCTGACGAACGCTCACTGCGGCGCCAACTAATCGAGTTTTTGCCAATTAGCGCTCTGTTCTTTGCGCTCACCTATTGGGAAACCGTTAATTGGGCCGCACCTAGCCTGCAGAATCTTTCGGTGATTCTCTTTAGCCTTCTTGCTATCGGCATGTTGTCTTCAAAAGATGATTCTCCGAGTCCGACTCGTTTGCTCGTCGGCTGTGCTTCCGGCATTTTGGCAGCTCTCTCTTCCGCGAATGGATTTCTTCTGGCGCCGGTAGGGCTCTTGATGCTTCTACGTCAGCGCCGAATAGCTGCATCTCTCGTTTGGAGCGGCGGCTTCCTCATACCCATAGCTGTCTACCTGTATCATTACGTTCCGTATCACGAATCATTTCAGCGACTGCACCATACGTCGCTGATCTCGAAGGTAGGCTATCTCTTTGCATTTATGGGGTGCGCGATCCCGTTTCGTTGGCCTGCCGCCTTATTAGGTATCGCTATATTCGGAGTTTTCAGCCTTGCCGTGTATTCGCGATTTGAACAGGTCAAACCCGTTCCGTTCTACTTCACGCTTTGGATCTTGGGCACAGCCGTACTTGTCGGATGGCTTCGCGGGACGATCGAGTCTCGATACAGCATCTATTCGATTCTGCTCTTGATTTTCTGCTATTCATTTCTTAACGGGTATCTAAGTACCCGCTTCAGTTTCGCAGCAGGGAGGCGTTTCTATCTGGCGTGCGTTGTGGTTGCAGTGGGCTTCCTGATTCTGGGCGACCTGAACGCAAACAAGCATCTTTCGGCGAGGAGGAGGATGATTCTTGCTGGCCTGAGTCACTATCGTGATAATCCAGAGTTGAACTCTCCGACTATCGATCCACTAGTCGCGGACTATAAACCAGACGAGCCAGAGTTTGAAAGAGTGGTGCTTAGCCGGGTGATTGAGCAGCACCTTTATGCTTTGCCGAAGAGACCGTGATCTGTGCTATTCACTAGCTGGGCTTATCGCGCGCTCGGAAGGTTGCTGCTTATAGTCGCCGCGACTCAGATATTTCTCCAGCCACAAGTAGAGACATATAAATAGATAACGGCTGCCCATTTCCTGAATTTTCAATTTGGCCACTCCAGTTCGACGATTGCGCCAGGTGATCGGGATTACAGTCCAGGAATACCCGCGAATAATAGTTTTCAGCGGCATTTCGACAGTGAGATTGAAGTGGGCCGACAGCAACGGCTGACAGCCTTCGATGACTTTGCGCCGATAGGCCTTAAATGCATTGGTCGTGTCGTTAAGAGAAACTCCAAACAGAATTCGGATGAAAAGATTGGCCATGCGATTGATCCGCAGCTTCAACCACGGATAGTCGATAACGCCTCCGCCTTTCATAAAACGTGATCCGAAAACCGCATCCCAGCCTTGATTGAGAGTGTTCCAGTAGCGCACTACATCGCGGCAATCGTCCGACTCGTCGGCCATCATGATTACGACTGCGTCCCCACTCATGCTCCGCAGGCCGCGCTCGATCGCGCGACCAAATCCGTGTGGCGGCCCGTTCTTGACCAGACGGGCCTCGGGAATCCGCTCGCCGAGCAATGTAACGATGTCGGCTGTGCGATCCACGCTACCGTCATCTACAACGATGATTTCGTGTTTTATGCCGTTCAGCCGCAGCTCTAGATGGAGATGTTCGACCGTCGACTCGATGCAGCCTTCTTCATCTCGGGCTGGTATGACGATCGACAGAAGCTTGAGGTCCGGATCTAGCCGGGACCTGCCATTCATACTCCGCACCGATCGAGCCAGTCAGGATTTGCGACGGCGTGGTCCGCGATCTCCTCGAGAATCTGCTCCAAACCGATGGAGGGTTTCCAGCCGGTGGTATCGTGGGCTTTCCCCGAGTCCAGAATTAGCCACGGAATGTCATAGTGCCGTTCGGAGCCGTCGGAGATTGGAACGTGGGCTCCAAATCTAGCATTGCACCACGCCGTCAACTGTGCCAAGGACATGGAATTCGCCCGTCCCCCCGAAACATTCACCATATCGCCCACACTGCTGCTGCGCACTTGGAAATCTACCATCAACGCTAGATCGCGCGGGTGCAGCGCATCTCGGACCTGATATCCGTGACCTCCGAAACCCAGGTATCTTAATGGACGCCTTGTTGAATGTGCGTGCAGCCAAAAAGAGAAAATGCCTTGCTCGGCAGTCCCAAACTGTGCAGCTCCTGCGAGGACGCCGCAACGGTTGATCCACGTGGGAAGGTGAAATGCAGTTGCAAATTCTTGAGCAAGTTGCTCTGAAGCGAGTTTCGTTGCTCCATAAAGAGAGATCGGTGCCTTGTTGCTGAAAGTTTCATCCAAACCTTCACAACTGATACCGGGCGGAAGTGCCTTCTCAAGATCAAGGACGAAGGATGAGGCTTCCACTTGCAAGGGCAACTGCGTGAGGGCTGGAATCGAATACACACGGCTCGTGCTAAGTAGAATGAAACCGGCCGACGAGTTGCGGCAGTACTCCAGTAAATTGATGGTACCGAGGAGATTATGTTCCAGCAACTGCCGCACACTGGTCTTGCCGTCACGACCTGCCAATACACTGGGCTGTGCCGCTGCATCGATAACCCAATTTGCAGTCGGAAGCGCTTCCACATCACTTGCCATGCGGATGTCGCCGTGGTGGAGTTTCACGCCGAGGCGCCGGAGGGAAATTCTATTCGTCTCACTTCCTGATCTCGCAAGGTTATCGATCCCGACGATCGAGATGTTTTCGAACGACTCGATCAGGTAACGGGCGAGATGACTGCCGACGAAGCCGCAAACGCCTGAGATCAGTACCTTCATCCTATCCTGCATTCAAGAGTCTGGAGGACCACGATTCCACAATTTCCCCGATGGTCTGCTTTAGGCTCTTGGTAATGCCCCATTCTGGATAGTGGGCCTTCATCTTCCTCAAATCACTGTAATAACAGATGTGGTCTCCTACGCGATTCGTATCAACATAGGTCCAGACTTGCTTTTGTCCCGAACACTCGGCGGTCAAAGCAAACGCTTCCAAGATTGAACAAGAATTCTCCAATCCACCACCCAGGTTGTAAACCTCCCCGGAACGAGGTTTCTTGGCAAAGGCGAGCATGAATCGGGCGACATCTTCCGAGTGAATGTTGTCGCGGACCTGCTTTCCCTTGTAACCAAACACCTTGTACTCCTTGTGAGTGAGGTTGCAGCGGATGAGGTAGCTCAGAAATCCATGAAGTTCGACACCAGAGTGGTTGGGTCCGGTGAGACAGCCACCACGTAAAGCACACGTAGGCATTCCGAAATAGCGACCATATTCTTGCACCATTACGTCTGAAGCCACCTTGGAAGCGCCGAACAGGGAGTGCAGTGATTGATCGATTGAAAAGTGCTCGGGAATTCCTGAACGGTACTCGGGATCGGCATAATCCCAACGCGTTTCTTTTTCAACAAGAGCCAGTCTGTTGGGCCCGTCACCATAAACCTTGTTGGTTGACATGTGAATGAACGGCGACTCAGGCGCCCAGCGGCGTGCGGCTTCTAACAGGTTCATTGTGCCGCCGGCGTTCGTATCGAAGTCGTCGAAGGCGATCTGGGCGGCCCGGTCATGCGACGGCTGGGCAGCAGTGTGCACGATGACGGTGGGTCTCGCGCTTTCGATTAGCCGAAGGATACTGTCGCGGTCTCTAATATCAATCGCGTAGTGCTGGTAACCAGGAATCTCTTGACGCAGTCTCTGCAGTGACCACGAAGTGTCTCCCTCGGATCCGAAAAAGACCGCTCGCTGATTATTGTCAACACCGATCACCGAGAATCCGGCCTGGTGAAAATGAACGCAGACCTCAGAGCCTATCAGCCCGCAGGATCCGGTCACCAGTACGCAATCTTTGTTCATTCGCTTTTCAGAGTGCCACATTCTCCTAAACCAGTAAATGATACACAATGGGCTCAGACTCAAATCAGTGGAACGATCGACTGGAATCGATGCGTGGCGAAACGAGATTCACAGTTCGTAAATCGACGACGATTGTGAGTCCCCTCTAGCTAGAGGCGGGGCTGAAACGAAGAAGGGATTGCTGGGCAGGGGTAAGGCAGAATCTCGCGGATGTCCTGAGGCCAACTGATCGTTGATGCCCGAAAACGTCGCCGACACTCAGCAGCTCAGTGATCCAAGGGGCATGTTGAGGCACTGAGGAAAATGCCAGTGCCTCGAAGCCATTTGGGTCCGACAACAGAGCACGCAATGATCATCACTACAAAACCAGTACCTAAGGACAGGATGCTCAAAACAGCTAAGCACCGTGCATGCAGGCTAAGTAAGTACGTTTCCCTGCCAAGCCGATCACTTTCCAGCTCTCACTCTGGCCCACCTCGCACGCTGTGCTGCCGCTATCCTTTTTCGAGCCGCGACAGACATGGTTCGTTTTTTGGGCATCGTGGTGGAAGCGGACCTCGGGCCTTTTCCCTTCAGCTTTGCCCAACGAGCCCGCTGCGCCGCGGCTATGCGTGCGCGTCCTGCCGCGGATATTGTTCCAGTCCCAGTTCGATTTCCATTGGAGTAAGACGCGCCGAAAGCTGCGAGAGCAGCGGACACGCCTTGAATTTGCTTGGTCAACCTCTCATGTTCCTTCTTCAACAGCTGAACTACACTTCCCATATTTGTCATTTGAGGACCCCCTCCTCGCATGCTGATTGTAGCGCGTCTCTGGAGCATCTGTCTCACGCAGCAAAGGATTAGTACAGGAAATGTTTCTCGGCCAGCATATTAACTCGCATTTTCCGCACCAATTAGTCTCAAGAAAATCCGGAATACCATCAACAAACGTGCTGGCATCGAGATAGAGAGCCTTCCAATCGGCGCACGAAAGCCCGGCAATCACTCGATTCAGCGTTATGAATGTTTTATGCGAAGCAAGCCCGCAGAACGAAGTAGTACAGGTGCGTTGCATCTAATTCGCGGAAATGTTTGCGGTATTCGTCACTGGCGTCGCCCGAGCCATTGCATTCCAGTGCAGTCGCGGCGAATAGGCTCAGCGTTCTTTGTGAAAGCTCCTCGTACGTGTAACAGGAAACGTGGATTCTTAGATTCGCAGTGACTGGCAGGTCGTCCAAGGAAGATAGGTTGGGGCCACGAGAATTTCCTAGAGCAGAAGCTATTATCTGACATTCTCCGTCGGCTGACAGATGATCCGGAAGTCCCTCCAGCAAGCGCCGAACGATCTCTAGACCATCACCTCCGCCGCCGGCGTAGAGCGGAAAACGAACTTTCGGGGGAACGGGTAAGAACGGCGGGTTGGCGCAGATACGATCGAACTTTCGTTCGCGTACCGGCGCGAATAGATCCCCAGAAAGAAATTCGATGTTCTCACTCAGGCCGTTCATAGCCGAATTGGTCCAGAAAATCGGCTCGGCTAATGGCTCGATTTCGACGGCAGTTACGCGAGATGCTGTACGGGCGCAAAACAGAGACTGTGCTCCGACGCCGGCACAAAGATCAAGCACTGTACCGGTCACCGGGCTAAGCACGCGGCTGAGTGCAAGCGAGTCTGTACCGTAGTAGAACTTGGCGTGAGCGGATATCCGATGACAGAAGAGAAACAGGCCTAGGTGATAAACGAGGCGATACTCTCCCAACGTAAGATGTTCCCCATTGACTTGAAAAATGCCAACTTGTTCCAGCGCTCTAATTGCTTCATCAGGAAGAATGCGATCGATCGCAGAATATTCGACGGTCTCACCGAGACAAAGAAGCCGGAAAAGGGTGCGCCGGGTTCCGATGACTTCAGGATCGTTGGTCGGGTCGGACTGCACGCTCGCCGTCGACGGGGAAAGAAACGACGGAATGCCGACATCAAGAAGCAGTTCGCGTAGTTGCTGGAGCTCATGAACTCGTTCGGAGGATGGTTTCATTACGCAGGCGAGTCGATATCAGTCCCCCGCCTTCGTCTGGGGCACGGAGTGCGAATCAACAAGAGAACGCCCATGGCTTACGTTCTCGGCGATCAGGTCGATGGCGCGGATGATGGCGTGAGCTCGTTTCGTACCAGCGTGCACTTGTTCGGGATCGAGCGCGAGAGCGCGCGCGAAAGCAGCCGCGGCTTGGTCGAAACGAGCCGAGCGTAAAAGGGCTTCTCCCAAATTCGCGTGTACGTTAGGGTCATGTGGATTCAGGTGGGCAGCCAACTGCAGGCTATAGACGGCCATTTTCAGGTCAGGTGGATTTTGTGCCAGAGCAAGAGCACCCATGCCAGCATGGCCGATATATGAGTGCTCATCTAGCGCGATAATGCCCTGAAAAACAGTCGCGGCATCCTCCATCCGGCCTTGCTGAAACAACTGCAGCCCGAGAGCTGAAAACGCGTCCATATGCACTGAGGTGAGACCGAAATACTTTGCGAGGTCGCCACCGGTTGTGATTTTCAGAACGTTCGCGTCGGCCATCGAGACTCCTGTAATTAGCGCAGCACCCCGCGTGCTTTTGCCGCGAGGTCCTGGTCCCCGCTAACAAGTTTGTGGAGCAGGCTGAAGAAGTTGGTGCACTGATCGAGCATCTTGATCCCTCGGTTCTCAGAGGGACTTCCGTCAGTCTGTATGGAAGGTGACAATTGCTTGTCACCCAGGCCGGAGGCGCGCTGCTTGTCAGAAAGCTGGGCTAGCTGCTGGTCCCCAAGATTCGAAATATGCTGCTTGTCAGAGAGCTGAGCCAGTTGTTGGTCCCCGACAGTGGATGCGAATTGCTTGCTGGAAAGTTGCGCCAGCTGTTGGCTCCCAAGATTTGAGGCATGCTGTTTTTCAGAAAGCTGAGCCAGTTGTTGGTCTCCGACGGTGGATGCGAATTGCTTGCTGGAAAGTTGCGCCAGCTGTTGGCTCCCAAGATTTGAGGCATGCTGTTTGTCAGGAAGCTGAGCCAGTTGTTGGTCGCCAACCGTCGAACCGAACTGCTTACTCGGGAGCTGTGCTAGCTGTTGGTCGCCGACCGTCGAAGGGTGTTGCATGCCGGGAGATTGGTCAAGCTGCTGCAACACGTTTTGCTTCGTACCTGACAACTCCTGGAAGGCGCCAACCGCTTCCTTCAGCGCGTTCATCAAGCCGTCTCCTGAGACGGAGGGCGTCGAAAACGGTGCCAGTGGAGCGATAAGAGAATCCGTGGATGGACGTCCCGAAGCGTTTCGCTGCGATTGCAGCAGACTATCGAAAGCACCCTTCATTTCGGTTGCGATGGATGCGTCGGGCTTCGTTCCGGCTGTATTGCCGGGGGTGGCTGGCCCACTGGTGGCAATGTTCTGCGCGAGGCTAGATGCAATGTGCGATACGGAAACGTCACCAATGCTTGCCATGGCGGTTTTCCTATCTTCAGGCTTGCTACCCGGGACGTAGCGAAACAGAATCGCTACTTTCGGATGACCGGACCAGAACCATGGGATGGTGGGCTCGGTCGAGAGGATGAGTCTGCGCCCGCAGATTTCTGGTGTCAAGGAATTCTTCGTCGTGAAACCAGGACTCGGAGTTGTACAACTAGCCGTGATCGGATCGACGCGTTGACGAGTCTCATTCATCGGGATGAAGGAAATTGCATAGTCGCGTAGGGTGTTGTGAACTCCACCGGGCGATACTTGTACGTTTCGCGCATGAACATCTCGAGTTTGCATGAAGGCAGCACCTTCGTAGTGAGAATTGAGCGATGTGACTTCGGAGGCAACGGGCAGCGAATAAATGCGGATGCTGCTGGTCTTAGCGGCGGAAAGCCGCGTCCGACAGCGGGTTTCTGCTTGACACACCGGATGCGTGCGTCGACAATGGCCGTCGGCTGTTTTTGTTTATTCTCCCCCAAGAAACACCTGCAGCCAACAATCGTAGGTGATACCGGTTTTATTACCGGCCGTGGAAGTTCCCGCAAACAATTAAACCTTTATAGGCGATTCCGCGAGTTGCTCGTGGGGCGAACGGAGAATGGGTATGCGCAGGAAACTGGGGTTTTGTTGCGTATTGACGTTGACGTGTCTTCCAATCTTGGTCGCAGGACCGGCGCTTGCTCAGTCATTCAACTTTCCTGTTGGGGGATTTAGCGCCAGCAACGTCTGCGCAAACAGTGCGACTCCGCCGCCAGCCTGTCAGGTCTTGACCAACGGTTCTCCATCCAAGCCCCAAGTTGCCAGTGGTGGGGTTTTGCGATTGACGGCGGCAAACCAGAATCAGCACGGGGCCGCTTGGTTTAAGGTCCAACAACCGCTATCCAGCGGGTTCACGACCGCGTTCCAGTTTCAGATCTCGAAAACGAACTCCTGCCCGGGATGCTCATTTCCAGCCGACGGCCTGGCCCTTGTGATTCAGAATGATCCCGCGGGAACCGGCGCGTTGGGTTACACAGGGAATGGCCAAAACTTGGCCTATGGCAATAACGATGTGTCGACTGCGAGCGGAGTTGGCAGTGCGATCCTAAACAGCCTGGCCATCGAACTCGATTCGCACACGAACTCGGACTACGGCGATCCGAACGGGAATCACATCGCAGTCCAGAGCTGCGGCCCGAACACCAGCAACTCTCTTTCGCCCAACAGCGCAGACCACAATTACATCTGCCCGAGCGGCAGTCCCGCGAAGCTTGCCCTTCAGAGTTTACCCGGCGGCCTTTCCCTGACCGACGCCCTGACGCATACGATAACGGTGAACTATCTGCCACCGGGAAATTGCACCTCCAACTGCAACAACCTCAGCGTCTACTTTGACAGCACGCTCATTCTGCAGACCACACTAGATATCACCCAACAGCTCAATCTGACCAGTGGAAGCAGCGCCTATCTGGGATTCACGGCGGCGACCGGATCGTCGGTTGAGAACAATGACATTGTGAGCTGGTCGTTCAGCCAATGGCCGCTCTCACCGATCACGATCAATGAACCCTTGCAGACCACGGTCACCAACTTCAATTACACCTCGGAGTTGACCGCCGCAACGGATTATTCCCAGAGTGGCTTGCCAGTGAGCGCGTTCCAAGGCGTGTTCATGCAAGGAACGGTTCAGGCGATTACGGATCAGCAGTTTTCCGACCTTGTGAGCAATACCCCCTTCCAAGGCAGCACCTGCCAGCATCAAGACACGGGGAACGGGAACTTCTCCTGCGTGACAACCACCGACCTATGTACCACTCCCACGAGTTCCGTTCCCTCGGGGGCGAACTGCCTGACCACGACAAATCCAGTGATCGAGGTTTCGAATACTTACAACCTCGATCCGTCGCAGAAACCCATCATCGCACCGGGCTACGTGATGGGCAAAGACACAGCGTTGAGCTGCGGAGCATCAGCAGACAACACGTGCAAGGGACTGGTCAGCATATTTACGGGAATCAACGGCGACGCTGTCAAAAGCACTGGCGGTACGAAAAATTTCAACTCGATCCTGATTCCAATCCTTGGCAACGTTCAGCCCAGCACAAGTATCACGACGTCTCCGACGCTGAACAACGGGTGGGCCAATGGCCCCGTAAGTGTGACCTTCAACGGCATCGACGTAGTGCCGAGCAACAACCCGAACCCTCCTTCTTCGCTTCCGACGGTCACCTCGATCAACTACTCAGTCGTGGGAGCCAATGTGCCGAGTCCATCTTCCGGGACGATCAATGGCGCGACTGGAACGATCTCGATTCCAGGAACTGCGGAGGGCGGAACCGTGATCACCTACGCAGCAACGGATAGCGTGAGCACCGTTGAAACGGTGGTAACGAGCAGCGGGAACAACGTCAGTACGTCTACTCCAACGTTTTCGATCAACTTCGATCTTACGGCGCCAACTCTTGCTTGTACGCCGCCAACAGTGACGTGGCAGTCCACGGACGTCGCCGTCCCGTGTACAGCAAGCGACAATCCGGGAGGTTCGGGTCTGGTTGGTCCATCGTCGTTCTCGGTTTCGACGACCGTTCCAGCAGGAACGGAAACGAGCAGCACGACCATCCCGGCTGTGACGGTGAAAGATGTCGCAGGAAATAGTTCCGCACCGCAGCCGTCGCAGGGATCTTTTGGTCCGTTTGAAGTCGATAAGAAAGCCCCCGCCATCACCGCGCCAACCATCTCTCCCGCATCGCCCATGGCCGGTCAGACGGTCACCGCAACATATAGTTGTTCGGATGGAGGGTCAGGAGTGGTGCTGTGCGGTCCTTCGGGGAGCGCGCAGATTCCGCCAACCGCGAATACCGGGACGTTGACTAGCACAGTGGACAACACGGTTGGGACACACACCTTCACGGTGAACTCGCAAGATTTGGTCGGAAACGTCAGCCCTGCGAGTTCAGTTACATATACGGTTGGGAAAACGATTCCGACTGTTACTTGGGCCACACCAGCGCCGATCACTTACGGCACAGCGCTCAGTTCAACTCAGCTCAATGCCACGGCAAGCGTCCCGGGGACTTTCGTTTACTCCCCTGCCGCGGGCACAATTCTGTCCGTCGGAACCCAAACTTTGTCGGTGACGTTCACGCCAACGGATTCCGCTACCTATTCCACCGTTACAAAAACCGTGAGTCTGGTTGTGAACAAGGCAACGACGACTACGACGATTACATCCGTTTCTCCCAATCCGGTGCTGCCGAATAGCCCCGCGAAGATCACTTTTACTGTCGTTGGATCGACGCAGGTCACGTTGCCCACAGGCACAGTCACAGTGAAAGCCAATACTGGCGAGAGTTGCTCTGCCACAGTGGTGGTCGCGAATTGTTCGATCACGTTTGCTACTGCGGGGACACGTACCTTGACTGCGAGCTACCCCGGAGACTCGAGCTTCGCAGCGAGTTCAACTGCCAGTTCGGTTCAGGTGAGTGTCGGTGACTTCTCGATCACTGCAAGCCCGACATCTCAAACAATTTCTTCAGGTCACAAGGCGGTATATACCATCACCGTCACTCCGATCGGGGGTCTCACAGGTTCGGTGACATTGAGTTGCTCGGGCAATCCGAAGAATTCGCAATGCTCCATCTCGCCGTCAGTGGTCACGTTGGGAGGAACAGCCAAGTCCACCGTCACGATAACTCCAAATAAGAACTGCTCTCATGGCACCTTCTACCTGACCTTCACAGGGTCGTATGCAAACGGCGCTCTTGTTCACAGCACAAAAGTGACTCTCACGGTCAAGGGTGGAGGCGATCACTAGTCAATGATTCTGCCCATCCGGTCCGGCAGGAAACTTGTTCTTAAGCACCTAGAAAGAGATGAGCCTAAGGTATTGATGAATTTGCGGCGGTGGTTAATTGGTGGACTGCTTGATCTCGTCGTACATCGGCTTGAGATCATAGCGCTCGAGCAAGTGCTCGGCGCCTTGCTCCTTTGCGATGTCGTCGAGCAGCGTCTTGGACTGGAGATATTGGCTGCGAGCGTCTGAAGTATTTCCACTGAGCCGAAAAGCCTTGCCGAGCAGGAAGTGGATGCGAGCCGTTTCCAGGCGTGTACCGAGTCTTTCGCTCTTTCCCAAGTTCCGTTGTAGCTCCTGACGTGCGGGAGCGTGTTCCCCAGTCGCGATCATCGCCTCCGAGAGCAGCGTCGAAGTGAGTACCGAGATGTATTTTCGGCCCTGCGAATCAGCCTGCTGTCCCAGTTTTTGCAGGTCGGAAGCGGCAACATGAGCCCGTCCGTCGGCTATTGCAAGACGATTCGCGTTGAGCCTCGATGTGAGGGCAAGATCTTTGTCCGACGTGCGCGCAGCTAGCCGCACGGCCTGATCATAAGAACTCTTTGCGGATTTGAGATCACCTTGGTAAAAGTACGAATCGCCCTGGCTGTTCAGGATCGACGCGAGCAAAGCTTCATTCTTCAACCCGCGAGCCAATTCCTGCGCTTCCGATATCAGCGCGGCAGACTGCGATCCCATTCCACCCTTGGCCAAAGCATCGGCCAGATCATTCAGGGCTTCGGCCATATTCGCGCTGCGATCGCTGTTCGAGCGAAGTGCCTTCACCGCGTCCTGCAACGCGCCGATAGCCGGGCCAATCCGGCCTTGCGTCTCGAAAATGAGCCCCATGGCACGCGAGATTGCTGCGGCGCCCTGGTTGTCGCCGGATTTGCGATATAAGTCCATGCCGCGCATGTACGACTTCATCGCGTCGTCATACTGACCCAGCGCCGCATATGCTGTTCCCAGACTTTGTAATGTTTGCGCGATATCTCCAGGGACACTCAGCTTTTCACGAATCTGTAGCGCCTGCTGTAGATAGGTGAGAGCATCTTCGAATTCACCTTTCATCGCATAGGCATTCGCGATGTTATTTAGACATAGGCTCTGATACGTGTCGTCACCCGCATCGCGTTGTACCTGGAGTGACTCCTTGAACGCCAGCATCGCCTGGTCGGGCTGGCCTCGGTCGAGATAGAAGTTGCCCAAATCGATGAGGGTGTCGCCCGCCTCTTTCTTGGCGCCGATATCTTTACGGATTTTTAGAGCCTGGTTATAAGAGCCGAGGGCCTCATTGGGTTTTCCCAACATTAGTTGGACCTGCGCGATTTCAGCCAAGCCCGCGGCGACACCGCGCTTCTGCCCGAGTCGCTGGTTAATCGCTAACGCGTCCTGATAATTTCGCAGGGCTTCGGCTGGTTTATTCATCAGCCGGTAGGCGATACCCGTCGCCTGCAGGATGAGAGCCTGCTGCTCCTGGTTGTCGACATCAATGGCGAGGTGACGGGCCCGATCGAGAGGATCGAGACCTTGCTGCGGATTTCCGGCTTTAATCTCGACCCGACCCATAGCAAGCAAAGTGTCGATATTTTTCCCGTCGGCCTGCAGGACCTTACCGTAGTACGAACGAGCCTTATCGAAGTCGCCCGCATCTTCGTAAAGACTTCCCAGCGCGGAAAGCACATCTAGGTTATCGGGGAAGCTCTTTTCCAGATTCTGATAGGCCGCAATCGCCTTCGCATTATCTTTCGCGATTCGCGCTCGGCTGGCTTCGATAAAGTATCTTTGAGCCAACGGAAGTCCCTGGCTTAGTTCGACGGCGCGCCGTGCCGCCTGCTCTGCTTCGTTGTCGTAACCCAACGCGGAGTAGGACTCCGAGAGACGCGAGTAGGCTTCCGCAAATTGCTGGTCTTCATTAGTAGCCGACAGCAGGCGCTTCTGGGCTTCGAGGTTGTTTCCCTGGCGTAGGAGTTGGAGACCTTCGTTGTAGTCGCGCAAAGCCTCCACCGAGTTCGATGTCGGCTTGAACGACTGCGCCTTCAATTCCTTCACCAGGTCGGAGGAGAGAGAGAGGTTCTGTCGAATCAACTCTGCCAGACGGTCGACTGCGCCCGAAATATCCTTCTGGCTGGCCGCTTCCGCTTTCACCTGAACAGTACGATTGTGTTTTCGATCCTGTAGCGTCGCGTCGATCCGAACCTGATCTCCCAGACGCGTGTAACGCCCCCAGACCAGAGTATCGGCGTTTGTGAATTCCGCGACGCGTCCCAACGTCGAGGAGTCCACACTCGAATTCGGGGTGATTCTCAAATCGTGGAACACTTGCTGCACGCGGTCGGGAGAGACTGTTCGGAGATGAGAGGATTGACCGATATCCGTACTGAGCATGTCCGCCAGGCTAGGACCCAGCCAATCCAACGAGTCATCGCCAGACGCATTCTGGAAGGGCATCACGGCTAGCGATAAAACGGGGCCGCCGGCTCCCTTCGTAGGCGCCAGTGAAAACAAAGCGTTGCGAAAGAAGTATCCGACGATCGCCAGCACCAGCACTGCAAGGATGCCTCCGAGCAGCGGCCAGGGAATCGTCTGCCCCCAAGGCTTGACGTCGGCATGGAAACCAAGCGTCGCTGCCGCACGCTTGCCTTGCCACGAATCCATGTCGAGCAGCAATTCCTTTGCGCTCTGATAGCGCAAAGCTGGATCGCGCTCCATACACTTGCTAACAATGCCGCTCAGCGCGCCCGGAATCGTGTTGTCATGATCGGCAACCGGAATTGCGCGCTCCTGCGTGCGCTTGATCAGGCTCGCTAATACACTTTCTGCCTTGAAAGGCATCTTGCCTGTGAGCAACTCGTACAAGATGAGCCCTGCAGTGAAAATATCCGAGCGCTGATCAAGTTCCTTACCAAGCGCCTGTTCCGGTGACATATATTCCATGGTGCCGACCAAGGCTCCCGTCTGGGTCATCCCGTCGCCTTCCATGGTGCGCGCGAGGCCGAAATCCATTACCAAGATCCGGCCACCCTCTTCCTGCATGATGTTCTGAGGCTTTAGATCTCGATGAATGATTCCCACGCTGTGCGATGCATCTAACGCCTCGCATATCTGCTGCATGATCCGGATGGCTTCCTCGGGAGAAAACTTCTTTTTCTCCTCGATCAGCGATCGAAGATCCCGGCCCTCAACGAA
This sequence comes from uncultured Acidobacteriota bacterium, assembly GCA_963801895.1. Lineage (GTDB taxonomy): Bacteria > Acidobacteriota > Terriglobia > Terriglobales > Acidobacteriaceae > Sulfotelmatobacter. The sequence goes on from CAWDGM010000001.1 coordinate 2,639,859, forward strand.
CTCCATCGTGATGAACTTCACTCCATCGGCATCACCGAGGTCATAAATCCGGATCACATTCTTGTGTGTGACCTGACGGGAAAGCAGAAGTTCTTGCTTGAACCTGGCGAGCATCGAAGGGCTGGAGGCCAATTCAGGGCGAATCAGCTTGAGAGCGACGGGACGATCAAGTTCACGATCCCGGGCCTGGTAAACCGCTCCCATGCCTCCTTCGCCGAGAAGCTGAAGAATTTCGTAGCGATTTCCCAGAACATCGCCGGGCTCAAGCAGGGGTGTGGAAACCTGGCGCTGCGGAGATTGACGGCGCACTGCTGGAGGCTGCTTCAGTCGCGGAATTACGTCGGCCATGGTGGCATCGACATCGACAAAAGTGGCCTCTGGATCCTCAGGATTTGTAGAGTCTGAGACTACTTGAGGGAAATCGACGAGAGTCGGGCTGTCGGACTCTAGCGGAGAAGAAGGCGAACTGCCGGTACCGCTGGAAACACCGATCCCAGCTGGATTTTTGGTGCCTCCCCGAACCGGGCCGCCCGGCTTTTTCGGTTCTTCCATTTGTCGCCTGGAGGAGAACGGCTCCCAATCGCCCCAACACCGCTCTTGACTGATGTCGAGTATATAACGACGGGATTCTCGAATGCCGAACCTTGTTGGCCGTGCAGAATGCGTATCTTCGCGACCAACTTTGGCCACGTTTGGCTGTTGACGCCCCGTTGCAGCCGATCCTACTGTCTGCGAATGACCAAAAGCGAATATCTCACTGAATACGACGCAATCGCCAAAACCGTGCAGATGTATATCGACGGAAGCAAACAGGGCAAGAGCGATTTGATGCGTCCCGCATTCCACCCGAACGCTTCGTTCTTCGGTTATGCCGGGGAGCAACTCGCCATCGGAACGCAGTTCCTCTTCGACTGGATTGACAAGAACGGCCCTGCTCCCAAGATTGAGCCGCGCTTGGTTAGCGTGGACATCCTAGATTCGATTGCCGTTGTTCGTCTGGAGGTGACGGGCTGGTCGGGTCGTTTGGCTGGCTCCGATGTCCGCATGTCAGACCTGTTTACTCTTATCAAAGTACCGGGCGGTTGGCAGATTATTCAGAAAGCGTTTCATTGGCACGACGGGGCCGCGAACTAGCTTACGGGCCTTTGGTATAGTCTTCCGCGGGGGTTGTCATGCACGAGCGAAACACCCCACAGAAAACGCTGGAGTCGTGGAAACAGATTGCGGCCTACCTGGACCGCAGCGAACGCACTGTCCGCCGTTGGGAGGCCAGCGAAGGGCTTCCAGTTCACCGCCGCGGTCACGAAAAACAGGACACAGTTTTCGCGTATAGGCATGAGATCGAGGCCTGGAGCCGATCGCGAACTACTTGCTCAGCATCAATTTCGACTGATGAAGCGGTGTCTTCTCCGGCAAAAGCATCCGCCAACGCATACCTGACTGAACATGATGCGATCACCCGCACCATGCATCGATATATCGAAGGTGCACGTGCAGGTGACGGCGATCGCATGCGCGCTGCGTTTCATCCTTCAGCAACCATATCCGGCTACTGCCAAGGCGTCGAATACAGCGGATCGATTGAACACGTATTCCAATGGATCACGGAGAACGGCCCGGCACCGAATATCAATCCACGCTTTGCGCGAATCGAGATCATCGAAAGTATTGCCGTAGTTCATCTCGAGGTTCAACGCTGGTCCGGGAAGTTGGCTGGAGCCAATGCTCGCGCTTCCGATGTGTTTACCCTGCTCAAGTTGAACGGAGAGTGGAAGATTACCCATAAGCTCTTCCACTGGCACGATCAATAAACACTTGCCAGAGGCCTCGCGATCCCTTTCTTGAGATGGTGGAGGCTGTCCATCGTTGGACAGCGGCTCCCCAATTCGGACACCGTCAACCCAACCATCTGTTATCTAGCAGCGATAGCCTCAATATTTTCAGCGTCTTACTCTCACGGACATTGGACGCAAAGTTGCGATGGGACAGTGCGAGAAGAAACGTCGAGGCTACTCCATTCGGCCTCTTCGTTCGGTTGGTGCCCATGCACGGAATTCTGCAGGATTTTCGATACGTGCTCCGACAACTTCCCAAAGATCCCGTCTTTGGTGCAGTCGCCATTCTGACCCTGGCTCTGGCAGTTGGAGCGAACACCTCGATCTTCTCGGTGATTCAAACGGTTCTGCTGAACTCACTTCCGTATCGGGATGTACACCGCCTGATGATGATCTGGAGTCAGTTAGTCTGATTCATCTAACACTCTTGCTGTGCTTGCGATGACGTCGGCGGAGATGATCGGGTCTTATATTCCTGCTTGTCGGGCGACGGCAGCCGACCCCATGGTGGAGTTGCGATCGCCGGGATCGCCGCCCTCAAGTCGGAGCAAATAAGATTTCGCTTGAAGGCCGCCCGCGAAGCCAGTCAGTTTCCCGGTCGAACCAATAACGCGATGGCAGGGGACGATGATGGAAATCGGTTTTTTCCCATTCGCGGCGCCGACGGCTCGCGTCGCTCTTGGATTGCCCAGTTGTCTCGCGAGTTGCCCGTAGCTTCTGGTCTCGCCAAACGGTATCGCGAGTAGCGCCTGCCAGACGTTCCTCTGGAAGTTCGTACCTCTCATATCGAGCGCGATCGAAAACTTTTTCCGTTTCCCAGCAAAGTAGTCGCCGAGCTGCCGTTCCGTCTCAAGTAAAACGGGATGTTCGTCATTCCTAACCAAATCACTCAGCCGAACCCGTCGAGTATTGTCGCGGTCCCACAGTATGGCCACTAGTCCTTTCCCGGTGGCGACCAGCTTCAGCTTTCCGACAGGTGATTCAATATTCTTGTAAGCAAGACTCACAGTCCTCATCCTTCCTGCTTTGGTCCATGTCAAGAATGTCTACTGCCTACGCGCCTTCATTCCTCACCCAAAAACTCCTGTGCACAGTCAGTAGATGCTTCATTCAGGGCGAGGCTGGCCAATATCGGACGTCATCATTCTGGTGATTTCAAACCATTTAAACATTCGATCTTTTGGACTCATCATTCCGCGACCGACGTGTGATCGTGAATGATTTTCCACCCGTTCGGGAACTTCCGGAAGATCAGCGTGAAGAGACCGTGCGGTGTTTTTCCGTCAGACATCGTGAGATGCCATGCACCACGCACAAACGCCGAGTCCGGACTCAACATTTCGATGCGCAACGCGGAGAATTCCAGCTTTCCCATTTCGTGCCCCGGGCTGTCGTAGGTCGCGCGGTATCGGTCGATAGTGGCCTGCCATCCGCTGGTCTGTTTGGCACTGGAGAAGAATGTCAGGTCAGAAGAATTCCAGTAACCAGCCATGAACTCGTCGAGATCGTGCCGGTTCCAGGCGTCTTGTTGAATACGCAATACTCGTTCCACAGCGGTCGATTCGTCCGGCGCGGCCTGCAGACTTGGAAATCGGACGACGAATGCAAGAAAAAACAAAAGACCTAAGAAGACGTTACGCATAGGTTTCCCTTTCGGAGCGATGGTAATGGGTTTGTTCGCTTGGGTCGAGGGTGGATCTTTAGAAACCTGTCAATGCGATTCTTCAGCCGCCGGGGCGGCGTCCGGAGTGTCCACTTTTTGCGCGACTACATGGGGAGCGATCGGCGCCTGCTGAAAGTCGCCGGGGTCCTTGCCTGCCATCGCTGGCGTCATAAAGTTGATCCAGATGGGAAGCGCCGCGTGCGCTCCCGTTTCTTTCGCACCGAGCGATCTCTTCTCGTCGTAGCCAACCCAGACCCCACACGTCATCGTCGGGGAAAAACCTACGAACCATGCGTCCGTGAAATCATTCGTCGTGCCGGTTTTCCCAGCCACTGGAAATGCCAGTTTGGCAGCGGCAACGCCAGTGCCGTGCAGAACGACCTCACGCAGCATGTAGGTCATGATGCGCGCGGTTCGCTCGCTGATAACGTCTTTCACATCGGGAAAATCCTCTTCCAAAACGCGGTCTTCGTAGTCCGTCACGCGCGTGATGTATCGCGGTGTCACGCGAACCCCATCGTTTGGAAAGACGCTATAAGCAGCCGTTTGCTCAAGAAGCGTTATCTCGGCTGATCCGAGCGCGACGGGGAGATAGGGCGGCAGTTTTGCTGTGATACCAAAGCGCTCGGCATAATCGATTACATTTCGAATCCCAACTTTGTTCGCCAGCTTCAATGCCGGGATGTTTCTTGATTGGGCGAGCGCCCGCCGCAGAGTAATGATCCCTTCAAACTTTTCGTCATAATTATGCGGAGTGTAGGCTCCCGAGGGCGTTTCGAAGCTGACCGGTTCATCAAGGATCGTGTCATCCGGAGTGGCGCCGCCATCGATGACCGTGGTGTAGACATAGGGTTTGAAGGATGAACCCACCTGGCGGAATGCCTGAGTCGCCCGATCAAACTTGGACGCATTGAAATCGCGGCCCCCGACAAGCGCTCGGATACCGCCGGTGGCATTGTCGATGGCCATCAGAGCGCCCTGGCCACCGGAGTCCTGTTCAAAACTGACGCGAGCCGCACCGTTGTCGCCCAGCGACAGAATCTTGACGTAGCACACGTCGCCAGTCTTGAGGATGCTGGCCAGTTTCTGCTGGGTCCACGCAACGTCGGTTTGCCCGATTGCCGCGGTGTAACGCCCGAACTTGAGCGTCGCGATTCCTGTGCCGGCCGAAGTTACGAGCGCATGAACGTAACCATTGACCTGGAGATCATCGTCCCAATCGGGATTGAAATATTTTTCGAGAACAGCACCCTCATCAATGACGTTCTCGAGATGTCCCTTCCATCCGTGACGTCGTTCATAGGCAGCGAGGCCATCGAGCACGGCTTGGTTTGCTGCCCTCTGCAGGTCGACGTCCAGAGACGTGTATACCTTTAGTCCACCCTCATGCACCTGGTCGGTTCCGTACTTTCCTTCCAGATAGCGTCGAACTTCTTCGACGAAGTAGGGAGCTAGTGAGTTGGGATCGTGGGCCAGATGAAGTTCCAGTGGAGCAGAACGAGTCACATCGGCCTGGGCCGCCGTTATTTTGCCGTCTTCAAGCATCGCGTTGATGACTAGATTGCGGCGTTTTTGCGCGCGATCAGGATGATTGATCGGCGAGTAGATGGTGGGTCCCTTGGGCAACCCGGCCAGCAAAGCGGCTTCATCAAGCGTCAAATTCTTCGCAGGTTTATTGAAGTAAAACTCCGAAGCGGATTCAAAGCCGTAGACGCCATGCCCCAGGAAAATCTGATTTGCATACAGTGTGAATATCTGCGGCTTGGTGAAGCGGCGCTCGATCTGGATTGCGAGCATCGCTTCTTGTACCTTGCGCTGCCAGCGGCGGTCGGGAGACAGGAACAAATTGCGGGCAAGCTGCATCGTGAGCGTTGAGGCTCCCTGCACCTTGCCTCCCGACTCAATGTCACGATACGCGGCGCCGACGATTCGGAAGAAATTAATCCCCGAGTGGCGATAAAAATCCTTATCTTCAATCGAGACCAGAGCATCTCGTAGGACCGGAGGATAGTCTTCGTAGCTCGCGACAACCCGACGCTGCAACGCGAAGGAACCGATCACGCGGTTGTGATCGTCATACAGTTGGGTAATTGAGCTCGGGCGATAAGCTTCGAGGGCGTCTACTTGCGGAAGGTCAGTGGTGTACACCAATACCAAACCGGCCGTTGCTCCCACCAGCACCGAAATCAGAACCAGCAGGCCAAACAAGACACGGCCAACAAGCCTGCGGCCACCGATTTCCACCGATGGAAGATCTTCGTAGAGAGATTTCATGGAGAGTAAAGCTCAGGATAGCACCGGCAGCGCCGGGATGGCCGGTGTTACGAACTCCAAAGCTTTACCACTAAGGTCACGCGGTCTAGCAGGGAAAATCCTCAGTGCAGAGCTCAGTTGCGGCCTTGTGAAGCAAGGCTGGGAATCTGATCCGACCCCGCAGAAGAATCCCGTTCTGAGACCTTGTTCAGGAAGATCGCGGACCCTGCGTACAGAAGCGCCGCTAGGATCGTCAGCGACTTCAGTCCGAGCCATAGAGAAGATGATTCCAGCAGCCCACCGAGCAGCGAACCGAATAGGTTGGATCCCAGAGCACTGCCACGGAATCCCGCTCGCGCAAAGCTTGAGATAAAGATGATGCCGGCAAAGAATACTGGACTGCATAGGGCCAATGTGGAGACAACTGCTCGCAACAACCAGGACTCAAAAAACAATTTCTGCATAGGCACGCCAAACATCACCGCCAACGATAGGAACAAACCTGCGTATGCTGCCGCCAACGGAATCCGCGGGAAGGCGCTGTAGACGAGATTAGCCCCGACGATCAAGCACAATAACGCCGAGACGACCACCGCGTTCACAACCCAGGTGGTCCCGAAAAGAAGCGCCATTTTGCTGACGATCTGTGCTTCGAGCAACATGAAACCTGCACCTAAGAACATGAAGTGCAGATCGATGCGGCCGCCTTCCCCACTGGTTTGGCGAAGAAACCATCCAAAGATGATCAAGACGGCAACAGACACAAGAATTACGCTGATCGGCAATCCAGGCTCGTGCTGGTAGAAATAGGGCCAGTCGTCCGTGGTTACACTCGCGGCCTGCATCGGCATATTGCCATGCGACGCAAGATACGGTCCGAGAGCCGGATCGGCAGCGGCCTTGGCAAGCCGCTCGGCCGAACCGGCGACGAAAAAGCGCCCCGAGCTGTCATAACCGCCAATATCCGTTTGGAACTGAATTGGATTCTGCCCGAATGCCTCCTGCATCAGCCTTTGCAGGCGAAAGGCAATCCACGGATTGTCGACCTGAAACTTCACGATGAAGAGACCGTCAGGTTTTAACAACAGTCTTGCGCGCTGAAACGCCTCTCGAGTGTAGACGTAGTTGTCGATGCGGATATTGGTGAAGTGCGACGCCGTCGTGTGGGAATCGAGAAGAGAAAAAACGATGATGTCAAATTGATCGTGGCTGTTCTCGATGTAACTGCGCGCGTCGTTCAACGCGACCTGCACACGCGGGTTCTGGTAGGGATGTTCGAAATGCAGCTCTCGTCCCAGCTTCAGAATCAGCGGATCGATCTCGACAGCCTGAACTCGTCCGGCACCGTTGCGAAGCGCGGCTGCCACGTCGTTTCCCATACCTGAGCCAAGGACAAGAACCGAAGTCGGCGATGGGTAGAAACGGTACGGCATATTGTACGAATTCCACTCCACCGGATGGCGGCGGAACACGTCAGGATGCGACTGCACAAATTCCGGCGAGAGATTGACGATGGTCTGGTACAGAGAGTCGTTGGTTGTTAGCGCATAGGCATCGAGGTGCCCGTCGTTCAGAATTGGCCGTATCGTCAGCTTCTGATAGGGCGACCAGTACGTCGTTGCGTTGCGGTGATCGGGAATCGCGAGCAGGGCTACGCAAACGAGAAAAACGATGGCGAGTGTGTTGCGCCCGGCAACATTTTTCCAGAACACAATAAGCGAAAGAATCGCAACCACCAGCAACCAGACCCAAGGTGGCTGGTGGAGAAAAGATAGCAACGTGAAGGCGGCGATTCCCGCCAGACTAGCCAGTACGTTGACGCTGTAGGCCGTAACCCCTTTAGGGGCGTTTTCTAAATACCATCCCACAAGCTGCCCGAAGGGAATGAACGCCGTTGCAATCAACGCGAACAACGGGACCACAAAGGCCATGGCGAGGAGCATGCCCGTCCAACTGGTGGGCAGCGCAGGAACTCCCCAGACGTGGACTTCGACACTGGCTCCGAGCATATGTGGCAAGTCCGCCAGGCTACGACGCAGGGGTGAGATTGGCGCTTTCAGAATGACAGTAAGCAGAAGTAGAGGCGTGATAAGCGCCATGAGCTGGATTCGCCGACGACACAGATAACAGCCAAGGCCGAATCCCAGAAAGCAAGCGACTAGCACGAAATTCTTGAAGTAGGCGAAGATTCGGATCTCGGACGAGACCCAACGGATCATCAGCATCTCAATGAACAAGCTCAAGACACTGATGAGAATCAGCTGACCATAGTTAAAACCACCAAGCGGCTCAATCTCAAATTCCAGACGCCCCGGAGCAGATGCCGAAGTCTTCAGCCGGCGAAAAACTCGATACACGACTAGCACCGCAAGAACTGAAATCAGTAGTAGAAACGAAACTGAGCTAAACGACTGAGTAGCTGGCTCCATGCGTTGGGTGGCTTTCGAACTCCGAGGTCGGGATGTTTACACGGGTACGATATCAGAACGCCGCACAAAGAAGACCGCGTGTGCGGCCTCATGCCGTATCCATCCGTCAGGAATGGTAGGAGGAACCGCACAAAACAAAAGGACAGCACTGAGGCCGTCCTTCTTTGATGTTGCAGGAATCGTTAGCTTTTACGGCTCTTCAGTACTTCCACCGCTTTGTTGAGTTGATCATCCACCGTGTTTTTCGGTTTTACGTCTTCCTGAGGAGTCGCTGGCGTCTCCTCCTCCTCGGGAACAACGGCGTCATCTGCCACATCAGCAATAACGACGTTTGGTGTGATCGCCGTGTCCTGGATGGCCTTGCCGCTCGGCGAATAATATTTCGCCACCGACAGAATTAATGCGCCACCATCGGGAAGATCGAGCGTCTTTTGGACCGAGCCATCTCCGAAGGTCTTGTCCCCTACAACATCGCCGCGTGCGTTTTCGAGAACCGCAGCTGCGACAATCTCCGCAGCTCCGGCTGTACCCCGATTGACCAGGACGGCCAGCGGGAGCGCTGTAATCGCCTTCCCTGAGTCCGCGTTGAATGCTTCGCGCGGGTATTTTTGTCCCTGGAGATAGGTAATCGTGCCGTGATTCAGAAAAAGATTGGCAGCGGCGATACCTTCAGTTTCATCTCCCTCGGCACAGTTTCGTATATCCAGCAGAATTTTCTTTGCCCCAGATTTCTCAAGAGACTTCACTTTGGCAGCGACTTCCTGCACTTTGCCTTTGGTAAGGGCCTCAACTTTCACATAGCCGATACCGTCATCCATCATCTTCTCGGTAACCGGAGGAATACTAACGACGTCGCGTGTAATCACGACCTTCTGCGGTTCCGCCTTGCGCGCTCGGACAACTTGCACGCTAAGGGTCGATCCTGGCGTCCCCACCAAAAGATTCCGTATTTCAGGCAACGACATCTCCCGCGTGCTCAGCCCTTCGATCGCTTCGAAAATGTCGGTCGCCTCGATCCCCGCTTTTTCGGCGGGAGATCCCGGTAGCACAGCAACCACCGCGGCATATCCGAAGCGCTTCGAAACGACCGCACCGATTCCCGCCTTTCCTTCCGCCTTGTGAGACTTGAAGGCCTTGTATGCTTCGGCAGACAAGTAACTGGAATTCGAATCCAACGATTCGAGAAGGCCGTGCAGCGCGCCGTCCGTCACCTTGGGAATGTTGGGCTCCTCGACGTACTCACTGCGGACGCGGGAAAGCACTTCGCTGTAAACCTGCAGTTGACGGTAGGAACCGTCATTCGACGAAGCATGAACGCCGCCCATCGATCCGACGACTACGAAGAGGAGTACAGCAAAAGAGGTGACGAGAATCGCTGCTTTGGTTTTCATGGACATTCTGTTGTGAACTCTGTGGAAGGATACTATCGAACTCATTCCATTATATCTCTAGATGCGAGACACGCCCCCTCGGCTGCTCGATTTGTATCCCTTCGGTAACAAGGCCCCCACGATCAATCTACGGACCGAACGGTTGAGATGACGATCAGTTGAAGAGCAACATAACAAACTACTTAGGTTCTACGGGGACGGTTTGAAGTGGATCGTCAGCAGGGTCTGCACAGAGGCTGGCCTGCCATTCATCAGGTATGGCTTGAACTTCCAGAGCTTCACCCCTTCAATCGCGGTTCGCGCGAAGGCCAGCGAGCCTTGCAGGAATTTTGCGTCCTGCACGGTGCCGTCCCGCCCGATAAAGACCTGAAGGATGACCGTCCCAGTTTGACCCTTCGCATTACCGGGATAGCTCAACGCAGCCTGTTCCAACAGCAGCGAACGTTCGACTCCTTCCGCCACAACAATCGGCTCGATGGAGGGTAGCGCTGCCTCCACTGGCTTGTTTCCACTCGCCTCAGGCGTGGACGTAGCCATCTGAGATTTCAGGCTGGAGGGAATGTTGTTCGGAGCAGGAATCTGCGTATGCTGAATTTTTGGGATCTGGGTCGATATCGCCGGTACGGGCGGCTGTGCGGTTTCACCGTGTTGCTGTGTACTCGCCGAAGGCACTTCGTCATGACTCACTGACGGCGGGACCGAGCGCTGCGTCGTCGCCGTGGACGATATCGTCGCCGTCGGCGGAGCTTGCGTCTCAACGCCCTGCGTCCCCAAATCTTTTGGTGGATCAAACGGATCGTTGTTCGTCTCCGGTTGCACGGAAGGTTGCCCCGGGTTCGCACCGTCAGAGGGTGGCTTCTTTGCCGTCGGATCGATCACGGGCACGACTTGGATTTGGGATGGGTCCGTCGTCGCATCTGGAATCGTCTCCGCCACCGGCAACTTGTATTCGTCACCAGCACGAGCGAAGTTCTCATGCGAAGGCGGGGCTTGGGCCGGCGTCAGCGGCTGAGGATTGAGCCATGCGTGCAGACTTTTCTGACCTCGTAGCCACACCGTTCGAATACGCGAGTGCCAAGGAGCCTGTGGAGCGGCTGCAATCGCCAGAGCGGCAAGCAAAAGGGCGCCGATGATCGGGCCCTTTCCGAGCCGCAAACGGCGTTGGCTTGGCTCTTCGAGGTTCTGTCCGTTTCCATCGATGTAGGCAAACAGCTCCGCTTCTTTCTGCTGTTCCTGGACCATTGATTTCTGAGGCTTAAGCTGGTCAGCGAGGGTGTTTCCAAGAGTCGGCTTCTCAGCATTGGAGGAAGAAGCCTGCTCCCATCCGAGAAGTTCCGGCTTCGTGTTGGATGGAGCAGGTGCAGGCGCGGCGGCCTGCGCTGCCGGGCCCTGTCGAGCAATTCCGCGCGCCTTCAAATACCACTCCAGGCCACGCGGCTCATCGCCGGGCTGCGGAGGTATGGCTGAGGCTCTCTCAGACATGACCGAGGCCGCTACGGGTTCCAAGTCTTTCAATGGATCCACCGGTTCCGGAGCGGGTTGATGCTGAGCACCTAAGACATCGGACTCTGTTTCGAAGGAGCCCCCTGGCGACATCGACCCGGCGTGCAAAAATTCTCCGGCGCGCAGAGTTCGTTCTTTTCCCGTTTCCATGCTCGCCGGGATTGTGGATTTCGATCCGGCAACCGCTGCCGCGACGGGTGTTTTGCTTGCCGCCGGCGAAGAGACGTCACGCTTAGAACGAAGGAGATCGCGCGCGGTCCTGAGCGTATCTCTTGCCTGACTGACTACGATGGGCCTTCGCAACACGGAGTTCGCGCCGGCTTGCAGAGCCCTCGGGAAACTGAGGTCATCGCTGACAATTGCCAGTGTGACCGGCCGTTCCGAGGCTTTTCGCTCTCGCGCCGCCGAGAGCAGCAGTGCGGCCTCGGCCTGCTTATCCCAGTCGACGATAACGATCTGAAATACTGAATTTGCTATCTTGTCGACTGCCGTGACGGCTTCAGAGCAAGATTCCGCTTCGATGTCGAGGCCTTTCAATATCTGGCCGATCGACGCGATGGTTCCCTGATCTGAGCTGAACAGAAAACAGCGAAGCCCCATGTTTCCAGACTAGGGGGCACGAGTAACCGCAGCAAGATTACCGAGGTGGCCGCAATCGCATGGCTTTGAGAACTGGAGTACATGTACCATCGCACACGCCTACGTTAGAATGCTCGATCATCCTGAACATCGCATCACCTCTGTGGTCTTAAGACTTTCTTGACTCGCCAACATGCTCCTGCAGGAACACAACTTTTGGCTCACCACCACGGAGTTCCCAACATCTGATGCTTCTCAGTCACTGCCAGATACCGTGGACGTCGCCGTCGTCGGATCGGGGTTTACCGGCCTTTCCGCCGCACGCACCTTAGCCAAGCGCGGTGCCCGGGTGGCCGTGCTCGAGAGCGAAACCATTGGCTGGGGCGCAAGCTCCCGCAATGGAGGGATGGTCCTTACCGGCATGAAGTTGGGAGTGAGCAAGCTGATTTCGATGTACGGGCGCGAACTCACTCGCAGGATGTACGCCGCTGCGCTCGATTCTCTTAACTGTGTAGAAAAAGTCGTCAGCGAAGAGGCGATCGACTGCTCGTTCTCGCGTTGCGGACATCTCGAAGTCGCATGTAAACAAAAGCATTTCGATGACTACCGACGGCAAGCAGAAATTATCGAAGTGGAATTTAACCACCGTCTCCGAGTGGTGCAGAAAAGTGAATTAGGTCAAGAGATCGGATCGAGCATTTACTTCGGAGGCATGGTCGACGAAATCAGCGCCGGCTGCAATCCGGCACGGTACGTAGCTGGACTCGCACGAGCCGCGACGAAAGCGGGAGCCGTCGTCTTCGAACACGCCCGCGTCCATACGATCCAGCGGGAGTCGCGCGACGGCGAGATGGGATGGAAGCTCAGCACAGCGCGCGGCCCACTTTGGGCGCACGAAGTTTTCGTAGGAACGAGCGGCTACACGGGAGCGGCCACTCCCACTTTGCAGAAGAAGATCATTCCGATTGGTTCTTTCATCATCACGACGGAAGTCTTGCCCCCGGCGCTCGCCCGGGAATTGAGCCCGCGGAATCGAATGATCTACGATTCGAAGAACTATCTCTATTACTACCGCCTGACGCCGGACGGACGCATGTTGTTCGGCGGCCGCGCCGCATTCTTTCCCGAGAACGACCAGACAGTGCGGCAAAGTGCGGACATTCTTCGTAAAGGTATGGTGGGAGTCTATCCACAACTGGCGGATGCAAAGATCGAATACGTTTGGGGAGGAACTCTCGACTTTGCCTTCGACATCATGCCGCATGCCGGCCAGATGGATGGCATCTACTACGCGGTCGGATACGCCGGCCATGGAGTCGCCATGGCCACGTATCAGGGCCAGAAGATCGCGGAAATGATGGCCGGAGACAAACCGGATAATCCGTTCGTTGGGATCCCCTTTCCCGGTGCACCCCTTGGACTGTACAACGGCAACCCCTGGTTCCTGCCCCTAGCGGGGGCCTGGTATAAGTTCCTGGATTGGGTGAGCTAGCGGAAGTCTCGAGGTTCGGGCGAAACGTGTTCGAATTGCCTCGTCTCGTTGGCTGCGCAACTTCAGGGTCGGTCGGCCGTTCTCGTAACGATGCGAACAATCGCATAGGTAGCCGGGCCAATTAACAGTGCGATGACGCCTCCAATGGTTGCGAATCGGTCGGCTCCCAACAAAGCCACGAGTGCCATCACCACCGGCGCACCCACAACATACAGCAAGCCCATCCCGCCACCTGGGACGATAAAAGACCGTTTCAGCTCCGGCCTGCTGCGGCGCAACTTCCACGCGGACAACACCGTCAGCACCGTTGTCGCCGATCGCAGCCAGATGTAGACGGAAATCAATTGTCCCAGACTCTGCCATGCCAGCAGGGCATAAATGACCGCTGATATGACAATCGCCAGCCACGGAGTGCCATGCCTCCGATGTTTGCGGGTTAACCGATCAGGAAGGTATCCGTCTTCCGCCATCGCAAACGGCATGCGAGTCGTTGTAAGGATCGTGCTGTTCAGAAGTGCCACATTTCCGACCATGGCGGCCAAGGTCATCCATGTGCCCAGCCATGGACCACCGATGATGCGGGCGGCGTCCGAGAAGAAACCGGTATGCCACTTTTGCCAATTTCCGGCTGAGGCCAGTCCTGCGAGCGTCGGCAAGAAGTATGCTGCAATGGAGAGCGGCACAACCGTCGCTAAAGCACGCGGATAGGCCCTCTGCGGGTTTTCAACCTCTTCCGCCACAGTCGAAAGCTGTTCGTATCCGGAGTAAAGCCATAAACCCAGCGCCAACCCGACTCCGAACACTTTGAAAGTCGGCTGACTTGGAACAACAAATGGGTGAAACGGATTCTGATGCCAGCGCATGAAGGCCATTGCCACCATCGCGAGCACCGGAATGAAGATGAATATCTCGAGCACGGTGGCGACCTGACCGACCATCTGGATGCCGCGCACATTGATCCACGTCAGTAGAGCTATCAGTGCAACCGAAACTAGGTAGTGTTCCCACCACGTCATGTGAGGGAAATAGTAGGCGAGGTAATCCGTAAACAAGACAGCGTACGCACCTCCCAGCAGAAAGGAAGCGGACCAGTTCCACCACCCTGCCAGAAATCCCCAGAAGTCGCCAAACGCAGCGCGGGTCCAGCGGTAGAAGCCTCCTTCGACTGGCATCGCAGTAGTGAGCTCAGCGGAGACAAGCGAGACGGGGATGCACCAAAAGAATGGAAGAAGAAGCAAATACACCAGGGTTATGCCCGGTCCCGAAGTCGTAACCATGTCTTCGAGCCCAAACGGGCCGCCCGTTGTATAGGAGAACATCACGAAGACGAGATAAAAGAGTCCCGCCTTGCGCAGCGTGGAAGCTTTGGGATTCGTAGTCAACGCCGTCGAAACGACTGGCTCACCACTTTGATCCTCGCCGATGGTCTGAGGTGTTGGAAAGTGCCCGAGTGAGCTACTCCATGCGAAGCGCTACGCCGCCAAGGTTCCGCTGATCGCGCCTTCCAGTTCCAGAAGCTTTCGCTTTATATCCAAACCACCGCCGTACCCGCAAAGAGTCCCATCGGAGGCGATTACACGGTGACACGGGACCACGATCGCGATTGGATTCCGATTGTTCGCCATGCCTACGGCGCGAAACCCTTGGGGGCGGTTGACCGCCCGTGCGATATCTCCATAGCTTCGAGTCTCTCCAAACGGTATCGCCAACAACGCCTGCCAGCATTCGAGTTGGAAGTCGGTTCCGCGCAGGTCGAGGGGAAAACTGAACTTTCGGCGCGTGCCACCAAAGTATTCCTTCAACTCGCGAATGTACGAACCCATCTTTACGGGTGAGTCCACGAATTGAAATCGCTCACCTCTTCTTGCATTGGCTGGAGTTGCTCGAATTGTCTGGCTTCCAAGGACATGCCTGTCGAACTCGAGGGCAACCAACCCCGCTGAGGAGGCGGCGAGGAATAGCGAGCCAACAGGAGAGATAAACTTTCCAGAATGAAGGGTTTCCATGAAGGTCCGGCTCCAGGATCGGTTCCGTAACGATACCATCAAGGTCAACTGGAAGGTACGCATGTCGACAACTTAGTTGACAGATTCGGACCTTTACCCCACAGTAAGGGGCGCAGTTTGCTTGGGACGACAATAATTGAAAAAGGCCCTGTTCATTCTTGTTGCGATCGCGCTCACACCTGTGCTCGTCGTGACCCTGGTGCTGGCTGCGGGAGACTGGCGCACTGTTGGCCAAACTGAGAGCGGCGACAAAGTGTCGATCAGCTCCGTGCGTGTTCTGAAGAACAACCAGCGCACAGCATTGGTGAGGGTTGAGTACAAAGAACCAGCGCAGCTTCCGCAAGGTGGACCGTTTGTGGAGATGCGCGCCCGCGTAAAATTTAATTGCAGTAACGGCGATGTGTCTCCCACGACGCAGTGGTTCTACTCTCGCGACCGTAGTGGACGCTTCGTGGTCAGCAAGAAAGCGACTCATGATGACCAGTTCGGCAAGTCTCCGGAAGGCGGATTCGCCGATCTAGTCAGCAAGAGTGTCTGCGGCCAGAATAAATAGCGACAACTTGCTCTCCGTCCGTTGCCGTCCAGGTTTTTCACAGACCCCGGCACCTCCGTAACCTCAGAACCACTTCCGCGCAGCATTGTTTCCGCTTATTCTGAATATGGAGTTGGTCAGTTTCTTCGACTTCATCTCTCCCTATGGATTCGCTTCGACTTTATGGCTTGGTGATCAGTGGCGGAGCCGCCCTGTCCGGAGCGTATTTCCTTTTGCGCCGGAAACCGAAGACGGCCGAGGAACTCGAACAGGAACGGCGGGCATGGCTGGAAGGCTCCGGACGCATCACGGACGGAACGGTCATTGATGTCCAGGAACTAGCCGCTGCGAATAACCATCACGCCGCGACCATGCTTATCTACAAATATGATGTCGCTGGCGTGTCCTATGAGTGCTCTCAGGATGTGACGTATCTGCGGCAGTGGATCAATCTGCACTCCTGCCGGCTCGGACTTCACACCTCGGTGAAATACGACCCGCAGAATCCCGGAAACTCACTGGTGGTCTCAGAGAACTGGATGGGCCTGAGGCAGTAAGCTCCGCTCGACCTGTAGCGTCCGTGGCGACAATATATTCAGTGCTTTGCCCTACCAACAGCTACTCTTTCGGCTATTCCCAGGTAAGCCGCATGGAGCTGTTGTGCTTATCGAAGGTGAGTTGGGCCGACTTGGTGTCACCTTCAACGAACTCGGCCGATACCGTTTTCGAGAGATCGGCGGTCTGATCGGTAGATAGCGCCCGGAATCGCAAAAGGTGCTTCCCGGCGGGAATCTTCAAGCTCTCCGAATCAACTCCTCGAATGCCGTTGAACACCACCAACTTTTTCTGGGCTCCGCCATGCAATGGCCGTTTGAGGACCAACTTGTCATCAACCCACACGAACAGGGTGGCGTCCTTGAATTGATGTTGAACCGCCAGATCGAGGGTGGACATAGGTGCTTCGGCAGCTTTGGCGCGAATCGGCTTTGAGGCAATTTTCTTTGGTGCCTCGCTGGCAACCGGAATAGTTGTAGAAGCTTTTGACCGCGATGAGTCCTTTGTCAGCGCGGGGAAATCAGGCCCAGCCAGAGGCGGCGCACCGATCGTTGAATTGGTGGAGTTCTCAGAAATTTTGGACGCACTGACCAACATCTTCGACTGCGTTCCAACAATTACAAGCAGAACGATGGTCGCCGCTCCCAGGACGAGGTCGCGGACCGGGGCTTTGAAAAGGATGTGATCCACAACCTTCTGAGCTTGCTCTACTGCTTTTTCAGACGATGCTGTCGCAACCCCCGCGCCTGCCTCATGCGCGAATCCAGATCGCGTGCCCGTAGCGGTGGCGGCCTGCAGCGAAGTAGTGGTGGAGCGCTGCTTCGATGGTTGTTGGAGTTGCCGTAGATCGTCAGCGAATTCGGAACCCCGCTGGTACCTCTGGTCAGGATCTTTCGCCATGGCTCGCGAAATCACCATATCCAGTGCGGGAGGTAGCGCCATGTCCAAAGCGCTGGCGGCGATAGGTTCTCGGTTGGCTACCTTAAAGCAGACCGTCGTAGCACTGTTCCCCTGAAATGGAGAATGCCCCGTAACCATCGCGTACAAAATCACTCCCAGTGAGAAAAGATCGGAACGTCCGTCGGCGCCCTCCCCGCTGAGTTGCTCAGGAGCCATATACGCCGGCGTGCCAAGCACGCGGCCGGGAATCGTGAAATGGGCGAGGTTCAGCTTCGCAATGCCAAAGTCCGCGATCTTCGCGTGTCCGTCTTGCGTGATCAGTATGTTGGCGGGTTTGACGTCACGATGAATCACGCCTTGTGCATGGGCATAGTCGAGAGCGTCTGCGATCTCTACCGCAAGCTGGAGGGCCGTCTCCAACGGTAGTTTGTGCTCGCGCGCCAGCACCCGGTGCAGCGATTCGCCCTGGACATATTCCAGGACGATGTAAGGGTCGAGATTGTCAGGATTCTCCCCGACGTCGAATACGCCGACAATTCCGGAATGGTGAAGACGCCCTGCAGCCTGAGCCTCGTTCATGAAGCGGAGCCGGAACTCTTTTTCTTCCTCTGGCTCCTGGCCCCACAAGGAAACGGTTTTCACCGCAACCAGGCGATCGATCTGCGGGTCGCGGGCCTTATAGACCACGCCCATGGCGCCGCGGCCTAGTTCGCCAACGATCTCATATCTGCCAAAACGCTTCGTGTCACTGTTGTCCATGATCCTCGAGTCGCGGGCACTCGATCGCCACGCATGAACGGGGGAGGGTTTCCTAATATGTTAGCCGCGCCGCGCGCGGATTCGGGCAGCTTGTTTGTTTCGTCCGATTACCGCAGTAACGAAGAAAACGTTACGAATCGCCGGGGATTGGCGGTTGGTATGAGCTCTCCCAACAGACCATCAGACTAAGGATGGAAGAGGATAAATAAGGGTGATATTCCCGAAGGGGAGGGGGCCTCGTTGGCGCTCAGATCTAGATGGTGAAGGGAATTAAACCGAAATTCCTAGCTGCCTGTGGTCAAGCCGTAGCTGTTGGCGACGGTAATGCGGAGATACTTATAGGGATTTACGGGTGTGTCGTTGATTCGGACTTCGTAGTGGAGATGTGGCCCCGTAGAGCGGCCGCTGGCACCCACGAACCCGATCAAATCGCCTCGGTGGACGTGCTGCCCGGCTGTAACAGCGAATCCTGAGAGGTGCCCGTAGCGGGTGCTGATTCCGTTTCCGTGGCTGATCATGATCGCCTTGCCGTATCCACCCATGCTGTCGGTGTAGGTCACGACACCATCCGCGGGTGCGATGATCTTCGCCCCATAGTTGCTGCCAATGTCGACACCACTGTGGAACGCTCCTTCGCCGTTGAACGGGTCAATTCGCTCCCCGAAACTGCCGGTAACTTGGCCCTCGACAGGCCATAGATTGGGGGCCGAATTCGCTTTGGCCCAATCGGCGGTTGTGGCGTTGCGGGTCAAGCCCATTGTCAAACCAACCATGGTCGCTCCGGACAGAGCGGAAGTTCGCAGCGCATGAAGCTGGTCGATTGACGAGCTGACGTCCGCATCTTCGATTTGCTCTGAAGTCGCGGTGACCAGTGTCGGCTCCGATTTCAAGCCGTAAAGGGCGGAAACCTCACCTGCTATGGAGCCTAGAGACGCGACCTGCACATCGCGCTCTTTTGCGACTTTTTCGAGCCGCGAATAGTTCACTTTAAGCTGATCTTTTTCCGTGCGCAGTTGGTTGAACTGAGAAACCTTCAGAAGCATCCGGGTGTAAGAGCTTGCAATGCCGGTGAGGCTTAGAAATCCGATTGCGGCGCCCACTACAAAAACGTACAGGTAATGCACTGGGATCGAGATCTTGCGGAGCTGCCCGTCGTCCCCACGGGCAACGAAAAGGATGTAGAAGCGCTTCTGCAAATCCTCGTCCTCGAGTTCGTTTAGCACCAGGTCCGGAATTTCGGGCACGACTTCTTAGTTGCAAAAAGCCCGTTCGGACTGACTGATTTTTTTGAGGGATGCGATTCCAATCTTGGGAAAGGAAACTCGTCTCGCATGCCCGCGCCAACCAGAACTGCGACCGAGATTAAAACCTTCTACTTCTCTGCAATGCCAACCAATTGCAGTACTTAGCCCGGCCAAAGGTTGTGAATGACTGGTTAACGGTAACAAACTGGGTTCCCCCTGTCAACGACGCGGAAGGCAGATGGGGCATTACGGAAGGCCGGTAACCAGCAACGGCCTTACAGGAAATTACCGAGCGGTATAGTAATGCCACCATGCCCCTGCCCGAACGATCGTTGATCGGCCAAATCCGTCGGATGGCGGCCGAGGGAAATCACCCGCGTTGGCGGCTTGGACAGCGCGATACAGGCGTCCTCGTGGGGATAGGGGACGACTGCTCCGTCCTGCGCTTTCAGCCAAGCGACGACATCCTCGTAACGACGGATTTCTCTCTCGAGGGAGTGCATTTCCGCCGGGACTGGCACTCCCCTGATTCCGTGGGCCATCGCTGTCTCGCACGAGGTCTCAGTGACATCGCAGCGATGGGTGGCCAGCCCGTTGCAGTTTTTCTCTCTCTTGCCCTGCCCCGCACTGTCCCGCAGATGTGGGTACGGGCATTTTTCAAGGGCCTGCTCCGACTTGCAAGGAAGCACCATGCGTCTCTGGCCGGTGGCGATACGGCGGAGTCCTCAGCCGGGATCATCGCCGACATCATTGTTGTTGGCGCCGTTCCGAAAGCGAAAGGCGCTAATGCGTTCTGGAGCAAAACCCGGAGACCGGATATTCATCAGTGGAGAGCTGGGCGCATCCGCTGCTGCCATTTTCGAGATGAGGGCACACCCTCGCAAGAAACTAAGCCCTAGCCAATATGAACGACATTTTTTCCCGGAACCCCGGATAGGAATTGGCAGGGTGCTCCGCGAAAAGAAAATTGCGTCTGCCTTGATCGATACCAGCGACGGACTTTCAGTCGACCTAGCCCACCTTTGCGAAGAAAGCGGCGTGGGCGCCCAAATTGAAGCGGCCCTTATTCCGCGGGCTCGTGTCGGCAAGCCAGTCCGCCAAGCCTCTCTGGAACTCGCCCTGCATGGTGGAGAGGATTATGAACTCTTGTTCACCGTTCCTCGCGGCAAAGCGGTTCCCCCTCAGTTTGACGGGATCCCGCTCACCGAAATTGGCAAGATCACTCGCTCACGCAAGATCATCGTCAGAGATTCAGACGGCGCATCTCGTACTCTTAGTCCAGGCGGATGGGAACATTTTCGGCGCTAGATCCGGTTAAAAGCCGTCGTTACTTCCGTTACCAGTGCTGATCTACCGAAGTGTGCAAAACGGGATTACAGTAAGTTCATGTCGTACCAGTCAGCTCTCCTCATTTGCACGCTTGGTTTGACCTGCGCTTTAGCAGGCGCTGCCGACACAAAGAAACAGCCTGCGCCGCCGCTGGCTCACGCGACTTCGCCGTCGCCTGCGATCACCAACGAGTACATTCACAAACAATTTGGCGACAACTGTTCGCTGATTGCAGGGCCACGACAGTTTGTCGCAGACCTTGACGGGGATGGCATTGACGATCTCGTCGTCGCAGCTAAATGCAAAAATCCGATGGCCGACAAGGACGAATATAGCTTCATCGTGGCAGATCCATACGACACATTCCTCGGTTACACCGACGTGAAGGTTACGTCAACGTTCGCTTCAGACGCGCCTGATCGACGCGGCATCAGTTTGCTAATCGTTCATGGCGGCGAAACCGATGCGTGGCAGGCAGAAACGCCCAAGGGAAAGTTCCTGCTGATCAATCTTCCGTTCAAGACTTTGACTGTAAAAAAGCTGACCACGAAGAAAAAGACCGTGCTAGGCGTTTACATGGAAGAAGTCGGTGAGGGTGAAAACACCTCTTCTGTTCTGTACTGGGACGGCAAGAGATACAAATACCAACAGCTCGGCTCTACCCTCGAATAACAGAGATCGGCGCCAGCTACTTTCCTTGAGTCGCCAGCCAAAAAGGCTGCCTGGCCGGCACGAATTCCACGGGAACTGACTTAACAAATCCATTCAGCCACCGCGAACACTCCTCCATTCCCGGCTGCTCGCTGGGAATGTGCCCGATAACGATGAGCGCTTTCTTACGGCCTTCTGTTACCGCATCGGCGGCGTACTCCACGGTTTCCCATTCTCGCGTCTCGCCCACGAGTAGCGCCTGCACATCGTCGCGTTCCAGGGCATGGGTTTCCCGTTGGAAGCCGGCCGCCCCCGGACTGAGGCCTACTTTGGTCAACTTCATGTCCGGATCGCCAACCACCCGCACGACTGGGGAGCCCAGACTCTTTGCTACGTTACCGGCGAGCTCCCTTAGTGTTGTCTCCGGCATCACAAACAGGTATTGATTGTCTGGCGTCTGGAATTTCTCCCAACCCAGTGTTCGGACGACTCCGGCTTCAATTCCATCCGGCTTGCGCATGTGCCAGTGATCGTGAAATCGCCAGATGACCATGCCATGCTTCTCAATAAAGGCCCGCTTTTCCGCCCAGACGGCATCGTTTTCCGGCAAGCCTTCCGGCTTGTCTAGATGCGCATAAAACGTTGGCTCATGGGTGATGACGAAGTTCAGCCCCTTGGACGAAGCTCGCTGGAGAACATCCATCGTGGCCATCATGGTCACGGCGATGCCCGTCACTTCTGTATCAGGATTGCCGGCTTTGAACGTATCTACCGTGTCTTTTTTCCACTCTACGCCAACCTGGCCCTGGATCGCGGCGACGATGTCGCGGGCAGTGATTCGTTTTTCCTGAGCCGGAGATTTGGCGAGGAAACTCAGCACCATGGCAGACAACAACACCGCTCGTTTCGATCTCATGATGTTTTCTCGATGTCTCAAGAGCGCTTGTAAAAAGGAAATTCATGCGTGCCCGTTTTGCTGACGTTCGTTTCTGCGAAAGCGCTCACGCGATCAAGGGTCTCCTGTAGCTGCGTGCCGTAGCGGTCGAGATCCTCGTCGCTCACTCCGTCCGGAACCGGCATAAGCTTGCTGACCCGCACCAACACGCGGGAGAAGGGCTTCGGAATCATCATCCGGTCCCAACTGCGCAGAACCCAGGCTTTGTCCACGGCGGCATGGAAAGCCGTCATCGCGACTCCCGAGGATCGTGCTAGTCCGGCGGGACCGGGCTTCACCGTGCGCCGTGGACCGCGCGGACCATCGAGGGTAAATGCGACGGTCCACCCGTCGTCGAGCGCCCTGCGAAGGCCCAAGAGGGCTCGTATGGGATTGCGGCTGCTCGAGCCTTTTACGGCCACGAATCCGAATCGGCGGATGATGCGTCCCATGTACTCGCCATCGTAACTGAAGCTGCTCATCACACGAATCCCCATATGGCGGAAAAGATAGGTCGCGGGGATCATGCACTCATGCCAGAAGGACGCTACCAGCGGTCGCGCATCCAACGTTTTCTGGGCACCGTCTTCGTAAGACACGCTGACACGCAGCGTTGGGCCGAGCAAGCGGATAAACCAATATCCGGCCCAGACAATGAGACTCAGCACTATGCGCTGGCGAACAGACCAACGGCGCGGACCAGATGCAGGTTCGTGGACACCCGTTTCCGAAGTTGCAGTGGAGGGCACACGCCATTGTAAAGGCAGGAATGGGTCGCCCAAACACACAGAATTGGCGGAAGGGCCGAACACTCCTGGGCGCGAGCTGAAAGACGGAGAATGACGGCGTTGATGTTCCCGTCCGCATTCGGCCAGGAATTATCGTGCCAGCGATCGGAGAAGGTCAATTCTCGAGGTAAGAATCAATCCAGGTCTTCACCCGCAAACGCCGCTCGTCGTTAGCGTCGAACCGGACTCCAAGCGATTTTGGATTATTCCAGCTGACAATGCCTCGCACGATCACACGCGGCAAAGTCATCAACGCGAATGAGATTTCAACATTCGCTCCGATGGAAAAATCCTCGGGGCTCTTCATTGACATTCCGCCCGTACTCATCTCGATGCTGGTCGCGCTGATGCGGCGTCCATCTCCGACGACAGACACCTCGGTCATAACCGGGATTCGCACGTAGCGGCGAAATTCATGCAGCACCAGCAACCGGGTCGCACGCACAAGTTTCAGCATCGCCGGGCGCTCTAGCGGTTCGTGAAACATGGCGTTGATCCCGTACTTCGAGAATCGCATAGCTTCCTGTGCGCTGCCGCCAACCCCATAGATAACGCATCGGCTGTTGGATCGGGAACTGCGCGCGGCTTCCATCAAGTCTTCTGCACCGTTCGCCAGTTTCAGGACGCAGGCTTCGAACTTCTCCTTGTGAAGACGCTCGGCTGCATGAGTCGAAACCGGCACGGGTTCAATTCCGAATTGCCGGAAACATTCTGACAACAAGGCGAGATGGGGCTCGTTAAAGCCGACCAATGCGGCGCGGGCTGCGGTTTTGCGAGTAATCGGTATTGGGGCGAGCGTGGCGGCGAAAGCTTTATCCATAATGAGGGAAGAGACTCAACTTTCGAAAACAATTGTGAAATAGGGTCAGGGACGTGGCAACGACCCAAAGGACAACACCGGGCATAGAGAAGGGCCATTACCGCGCGACGGAAGCGCGAGAAGGTACATTACCCTGCAAACTTATCGGTCAGAGGCATTTGCGGGGTGGCAATTCCGATTGATGCCGCGCGGTCCCATTGGTAACAGCGGGTCCGGGTACCAAGGATTGCGCCCTGATCGCTTTCAGTCATACAGCTGGATGGGACCGAAGGCGAAGTCGTTATTATGGCGTTTGTCAACGGCGGCGGCGAGATTACTCACTCCAGCGTCGGAAAAGAAGGGCGCCATTTGTGCCGCCGAAACCAAACGAGTTCGACATTGCGTACTCGAGTTCAGCTTTGCGTGCATGGTTCGGCACGAGGTCCATCCCGGCGGTATCAGGTTCAGGATTTTCCAGGTTAATGGTGGGAGGCAAAATCTGGTCGCGCAGGGCCAGCACGGTAATGCCGGCTTCCAAACCTCCGGCACCGCCGAGCAGGTGTCCTGTCATGGACTTGGTAGAGCTCACTGCGACTTTGCGCTCTCCAAAGAAGTTGCGGATCGCGTGAGCCTCGAGGGTGTCGCCAATCGGCGTGGATGTTCCGTGAGCATTGACATAGTTGACGACATCTGGCGTAACGCCGGCGTCTCGCACCGCATTTCGCATCACGCGAAACCCGCCTTCATGCTCGGGAGCGGGTTGCGTCATGTGATAGGCGTCGCCTGACATTCCGTATCCGGCAACTTCGGCAAGGATCTTTGCCCCGCGTTTCCGCGCATACTCGAGTTCTTCGAGAATCAGGATTCCCGAACCTTCGCCGATGACGAACCCATCTCGCCCTTGATCCCACGGGCGGCTCGCCTTTTCGGGATCGTCATTGCGCGTTGAAAGAGCACGCATGGCTGCGAATCCGCCAACTCCCATAGGGGTGATCGCGGCCTCGGCACCACCCGCAATCATTACATCGGCATCGTTGTGCTGAATGATACGAAAGGAATCCCCGATGGAATGTGCACTCGTGGTGCAAGCGGTCGCCGTCGCTTCGTTCGGCCCCTTGGCGCCGAAGCGCATGGAGACTTGGCCGGCGGCAAGGTTAATGATGGCGGCGGGAATAAAAAATGGTGAGATCTTGCGTGGTCCGCCTTCGATCAGCGCGTTGTGTTCGCGCTCGATGATGTCGAATCCTCCAATCCCCGACCCAATGTGAACGCCGACTCGTTCCTCGTTCTCTGGGGTGACCTTGAGGGCGGACATTTTCATGGCTTCATCCGAGGCTGCGATCGCCAGGTGGATGAAGCGCGCCATCTTTTTCAGCTCTTTCTTTTCGATGAAGTTCAGCGGGTCGAAGTCCCTGACACTGGCAGCGATCTGGCAGGCAAAGGCGCTGGCGTCGAAGCTGGTGATTCTAGAAACACCGCTCTTGCCTGCGAGCAGAGCCTTCCAAACATCTTCGGTGGAATTCCCCACTGCACAGATCAAACCCAGGCCTGTAACGACGACCCTGCGTCCCAACTATTTCCCCGCTTTCGCGTGCTTGCCAATATAGTCCACGGCATCTTGCACGGTCCGAATCTTCTCCGCGTCTTCGTCGGGAATCTCGATGTCAAAGGCTTCTTCGAACGCCATCACCAGCTCGACAGTGTCCAGCGAGTCTGCTCCTAGGTCGTCGACAAACGACGCGCTTGATGTCACTTCGCCTTCGTCCACTCCCAATTGTTCCACGATAATCTGCTTTACCTTCTCGTCAACGGCTGCCATGTGTCTCCTCGTTTGGCTCGATTAGATTTGAATTCTGGTGTCAAAGTTGCGCAATCGCGGCTCTTGTCTATGCTGGCCCCGTCTCTGGCCCTCCAAAAACGTTGTACGACTCGCGCACTACAGCACGGAAAAAGGCAAGTGTGTAGTGTAATGGTCCCGGTGAATTAGTGTAAAGGAAGGGCTATCTCACTTCTGGCAATGCCTTGATGAGCTGGGGATTGCACCTTTGAATCCTAATAGTTGGCGCTTGCCGGGGTCAATCTGCGCAGACGCTGCGTAGTATCACTAGCTCGCCGCTTTGATGCTAGAAATATGGGAGATACCGATGAGGGCCGTCGTACAGAGGGTCAGTAGGGCTAAGGTAACGGTGAACGGCTTGACCACTGGCGAGATTGGCTTGGGTTTGCTTGTATTGTTGGGGGTCGGTCAAGCGGACACCGAGACCGATGTAACTTATTTGGCCGCGAAGATCGTTGACCTCCGCATCTTCGAGGACGAGAACGGCAAGATGAATCGCAGCGTGCTCGACGTTAATGGAAGCGTTCTTCTGGTTTCCCAATTCACTCTGTACGGAGACGTCAGGCGCGGCAAACGTCCGTCATTCGATGAGGCTGCTCCCCCTGAAAGCGCGCGCCGCCTTTACGAAGCCTTTGTCGAAAACATACGCAGCGGCGGCGTGCGATGTGAGACTGGCCGGTTTCAGGAGATGATGCAGGTCGAACTCGTCAACGAAGGCCCAGTGACGATACTGCTGGACTCGACGAAAGCATTCTGACGCCTCGCAAATTTCGTTCCCATGAGCTTGATCGGCTGCTAAAACAAGGGATGCGTGAGATTCTGCCGGATGTATTCCTTGCTGTTGAACTTCTTTCCCGTGCTGGCCCCTGACATGAAACGAATCTGGCCGAATATGGCCCGCTCGAACCACGGCCGGTCAAACTTCCCGACGATTGCCCAAGCGACGCCGGCATATCCATTCGGATCGCGACCATCCAGAAAATATTTATCGTTCAACCAAACCGCGATGCGGTGCGCCTCCGACGGAGTTCGACTCCACTCCAAAATCTTCTTCGCCCAGTACATGCGCATGTAGTTGTGCATCCAGCCCTTCTGAACCATCTGCATCTGTGAGGCATTCCACAGTTCGTCGTAGGTTTCGGCGTTCTCCAGTTGCTTCTCCGTGTAAAGCACTGGGCGGGAGTCTTTCGCATGCTTTGCGAGGGTGCGATGAGCCCACGGTTCCCCGCATTCGAAATTGTCGTAGTCCGGATTGAATTGAACCAGGTTTATGGCCAGTTCTCTCCAGGTGATGATCTGGTTCAGGAACGCTTCTCTGTCTGCTTTGGGGGCGTCGGCTTTCTGAACAGCGAGTGCCACGGTGATGGGGCTTATGTGTCCGAAATGTAAATACGGCGAGAGCCGGCTAGTACGATCCGTCTCAGGCTTGTTCCGTTGCGTTCCGTAGTCATGCAGTTTTTTGTCCACAAACTCCGTCAGCAGTCGCAAAGCCTCGGAGCTTCCTCCTCGCCAGTTTGAAACCGGCTCAACCGATCGATCAAGCCGCCAACCTTCAGTGATATCGACGTCGGGTTTAAGGGATTCGAGGTCGCGCGGCTTCTTCCAAGCCACATGCGCGCACAAATTCCGCGGAGCAACAAGATACGTTTTCAGTTGCGCCTGTAGCCGCGGGCGAATCGTATGGGCCGCATATTGCGCCTTCTCCAGCAACCTCGATGGCACAATGACATCAGCATCCACAGTCCAGAGAGGAATTCTCAGTTTTTTTGTCGCGATTCGCCGCCAATTTTCGGGCTCGCGCATAGGATTCTCATCGCCGACCACAAGCGCAGCTTTAACCTCATCGCAAAACTTCACCAAGCTGTGTTCGGGATACCGTCGCAGCACGAAACCAATGTTTCTTTTCGCCAGAGCGTCAGCAATATCCGCGATGCCCTCATTGAGAAATCGGTAATGCCGCAGGTTGGCATGCGGGTAAAACGGGATTGGCGCAAGAAAGGCCACCACCGGTTTCTTCAGAACATTTGCAGCTTCTACTGCAACGTCCAAGGCAGGATTATCGATTCCGCGATGTGCACGCTGCATCCAGTAGATGACGCAACCGCCTTCGGAATCGGGCTTGCCCGGCCGACGTACAGTTACCCGTGCGTCGGTCGAGAGAACTGTAAGAGGATCCATATCAGGGGTTTGATAGGTCGTGCAGAAATGTTCGCGTTCATTTTGAGGACAATTACAAGCTCTGTGTTGCCGCAATTACGATTTGGAAGAACTCCACGGACTGTCAGGAAAAAGTGAAAGGCATAATTTCACAGCAATAGAAATCCGACTCCCTTGCTTAGCGGGCCGCCAAGATCGCATCTGCCACTCGCGCCGCTTCGCATGAAGCCCGCACATCGTGGGTCCGAATGACGTGCGCTCCCCGCAAGACGAGCGCCGTTTCTGCCGCCAAAGTGCCGGAAAGGCGGTCGCCCGCGGAAGCATCCTTACCATCACGAGCCAAGGTTCGGCCGATAAAGGATTTTCGTGATACACCGGCCAGAAGGGGAAACCCCGCAGACTGCAAATCACTCAAACGGGCAATCACCGGGTAGTTCTCATCGAATTTCTTGCCGAAACCGAATCCCGGATCGAGAATGATCCTCTCTCGCCGTACTCCCGCAAGCACTGCCTTTTCGGCCCAGTCCTTCAATTCGCGCTTAATCAGCAACACGACATCGCCCGCAGGCGGCAGGTCCCGCCATTCCTCCGGACGTCCTCGCATATGCATGAGCACCGCTCCACACTTGAGTTCTGCCACGGTCTTCGTCATCTGGGTGTCCCACCGAAATCCGCTGACGTCGTTCACGACTTCGGCTCCGGCTGCCACCGCCGCGCGCGCAACCGTGGCTTTGTAGGTATCTACCGATATCACGGTGGATGGATGACGCTTTTTCAGCTCGGAAATAACCGGAATAACCCGGTTGAGTTCCTCGTCGACGTTCACCGCCGGAGCAGTCCATGCGAGCCTGCTGCCAGCGGTCGGGGCCTTCTTCTCTTCCATACCAGAGGAAGCTGGAAGACTGACATTCGCTCCAGGACGAGTCGATTCTCCCCCAACGTCGATGATGTCGGCGCCTTCATTGAGCAGGCGCTCCGCGTGCTTCAGGGCTTCATCGCGATCCAGAAACTGCCCGCCATCGGAAAAAGAGTCGGGCGTGACATTCACGATGCCCATAATCAGCGTGCGTTTGCCCAATACGAGTGATCGCGAGCCGATGTTCCACTGGAAAACTGGCCTCATCGGTCCCGATTCTAAATGAGGTCATGCCCTGGCCGCTGTGCACTGCTCAATCACCGGGAGGAATGATGAAAGACTTTAGGTCCCACAGGAAAGAAGGTGAGCCTTTAGGGTCGGGAAATGCGGGGAAGATCGCTACCTGCGCCTGACTGCTGTTCGGCGAGAATTTGCAGTACGCGTGGCTGAGGGTCCGGTGCCCTTGGGTGGCTTACGAACTCCATCCAGCAATTCCTTCAAGACCGTGGCGTTATTACGAATCATTTCCTTTGAAGCAAACAACAATGTGAGCCGCTTTCGCTGGCGTGAAAGCTCGTAAAGGTGTCCCAATGCTTCTTCGCACTCCGGCTGAAAAAGTTCTGCCAGGTATTTGCGCCGGAACAGCGCCCACTGCTCTTTGTTTGAGTGATACCAGTGCCGCAGGTCGTTCGACGGAGCAATATCGCGCAGCCACTCATGTATAACCGCTGCTTCCTTCGTCAGGCCTCTCGGCCAGAGCCGGTCGACGAGCACGCGAAAGCCATCGGTACGGCTTGGCGATTCGTATACACGTTTGATGATGACAGTCATCGCGGAGCTAAAGAACGCTTTACTTTATCATTAGAACGGCGCCAAAGAAGGCTGTGCCCACGGAGGGTTATTCGCAATTGCGGCCGAAAAGTGTGATTCTGCGATCAAGTGCGCAACGATCTTTGGGTTTCCGTCTGATCGGCATTTTGTTGACGTCGCTCGCCCTTTGCACAGGATGTGATGTTGAACGTCGGAAATCCGACGCGGAGCTTGGCCTCAATCCACAACAGTCCGCCGGAAGAAAGATTTACGATGCAGAATGCGCCCGTTGCCACGAGGCCTACTCCACCCGCGGCAAAAAGGGCCCCGGCCTTCAGGGGATCTTCCAACGCAAATATCTGTCTCTGAGCGGACTACCGGCGAACGACGATCGCGTTTCTGACATCGTCCGGCTTGGCCGAAAAGAGATGCCGGGATACAACCAGAAACTGAGCTCCCAGGACATCGAAAGCTTGCTGGCATATCTGCATACAATTTAGGGTCAGGCTTTGTCCCGGCCCCACATGGGATAATCCGAGAGTCAGCGAAGCATGGTGAACCTCGAACTCTTTCGCGAGTTGCCTGCGATCGACGAACTGATTCGGTCGCCACAACTCAATCCGTCTATTCAATCTCATGGTTCGGTCGCGGTTGCCGATGCCGCCCGTGCTGTTCTTGGGCGCCTTCGTGATCAGATCGCTTCCGAATTGCTTGATGCCGAGTCGCTTCGAGTTGCCGTCGCGGGTATCGCCGGAGCAATTGAGACCGAGGCTCGGAAATCCTTGACCCATCACCTCCGCTCAGTCATCAACGCTACCGGGGTCATTCTGCACACCAACCTGGGCCGCGCTCCCCTGGCAAACCAAACGCTCGCACACGTTCTCGAAACCGCCAATCAATACAGCAATCTTGAGTTCGACCTGCGAATCCGGAGAACGCGGCAAGCGCGACGTCCATGTCGATCGCCTGTTTCGCAAGCTCTTTTCGGAAGATTACGGATGTCTCGACTATCGTCGTCAACAACAACGCCGCGGCCGTGCTGTTAGCGCTGAATTCTCTTGCAGACGGCGGCGAGGTGATCGTTTCACGCGGCGAACTGGTCGAGATCGGTGGATCTTTTCGAATTCCTGATGTCATGGCCAAATCTGGCGCGACGCTGCGCGAAGTAGGCACGACGAACAGGACTCGCGTTGCCGATTACGAGAATGCCATCAACGACCGCACGCGTCTATTGCTTCGAGTGCATCGATCGAATTTCGAGATCACCGGCTTCACGGAGCAGCCGTCTATCGGCGACATGGTCGATCTCGCACTCCGGAAGTCCTTGCCACTACTGGAGGATCTGGGAAGCGGTGCGCTGGTCGACTTAAGAACTTTCGGCATCGCCGGCGAGCCTAGCGTTCTGGATAGCCTTCGCGCTGGAGTCGATGTGGTCACCTACAGCGGCGACAAGCTTTTGGGTGGTCCCCAGGCGGGGCTTCTCACCGGCCGCTCTGGTCTGATCGCGCGGATGCGATCCAATTCTTTATTTCGCGCCCTCCGCGTCGACAAGCTCATTTATGCCGCCCTTGAGGCAACGCTTCTCGCGTACGTGAAGCAAGATTTTGATGCTGTGCTCACTTTGAAAATGATGGGCCTGGCGAAGGATGAAATCGCTACCCGCGCAGAAACCGTTTCGGTAAGGCTGGCTCACATCTCAGAGAAACTCAGACTCGAAATCATTGATGGTGAGTCACTGATCGGCGGAGGCGCTGCGCCCTCCTCCGTGCTCCCCACTCGACTCATTGCTCTGAGTCACGCTGATCTGAGTGCTGACGAGTTGTCTTCGCGCCTGCGGGCATCCAATCCGCCGATCATTGCCCGCGTCGAAGATGGAAGGGTCTTGCTTGATCTGCGGACGGTTTTTCCGGAGCAGGACACTGACGTCGTCGATGCCATCGTCCGCATCACCTAGACCGCAATCCGCATCGAACAAGTATTGGCAACGCTTTTTACAATCGGCCATTCCACGCGCGCACTGGAAGATCTGATTTCAGCACTGCGGGCTCATCAGGTTGAAACGTTAATCGACATTCGAGCGTTTCCGATGTCACGCCGCTTGCCGCAATTCAACCGTGATTCGCTAGAAAAAACTCTGCCCGCTGCACAAATCCATTACAGGTGGATGAAAAACCTCGGTGGCTACCGCAAGACGATTCTCGATGAATCCCCGAATATAGCGCTCCGCAACCAAAGCTTCCGCAACTATGCGGACTACATGCTCACGCCTCAGTTTGGACATGCGATCACGGAACTGCTGACCCAGGCTGAACAATCTCGAACTGCATACATGTGCGCCGAGCGTGTGTATTTCCGCTGCCACCGGATGCTTGTTTCCGACTGGCTCGTCGCCCATGGCAATAAAGTCCTGCACATCGACGGGACAGGACCGGCGAGGCCGCATGAACTCACGAACGAAGCCCGCATGGTGGACGGCCGGCTGCTCTATCGCGGAGATCGATTGCTGTAAGATTCTCTGCGGAGATCACATGATTGTAGGCACGGGTATTGATATCGCGGAGGTTCCTCGCATCCGGGAGGCGATCGAGCGCTTCGGACAGCGATTCCTTGGGCGCATCTACACCGCTGGCGAGATTCGTTATTGCGACTCCAAGGCCAACCGGATCGAACGCTACGCAGCCCGCTTCGCTTCGAAGGAAGCCGCGATGAAGGCATTAGGTACAGGATGGAACTTCGGCGTGCGCTGGCGGGATTGTGAGGTCACTCGAATGCCAGGAGGACGTCCGACCATGACATTTCATGGCAAGGCAGGCGAGTTTGCCGCCAAACTCGGCGTAAAGAATGTCGCTCTGTCGATTTCTCACACCGAAGAGCAAGCTATTGCGCAGGTGATTCTAGAAAGCTAGCCGCGAGCCTGCCTCGAGGACGCTACGACGATTTGCCAGCGGACCATCTGCTAGACTGTCGCCTTCAACCCAATGATGGCTGTGATAGCTCCCACGCCGGTCCCTACCGCGAGCAGGGTGGAATTCCCAGAGAAAACTTTGCTTGCAGCGCTCGCGCTAACGAGCTTCTCCGCTCTGTTGCTCGAACTCGCCCTCACTAGACTTTTCTCCGTTGTGTTGTTCTATCACTTCGCATTTCTGTCCATCTCCATCGCCCTTCTCGGTCTGGGCGCAGGAGGAGTATTCGCGTATCTGCTGAAGGCACGCCTTGCAAGTCTCTCCACCCGCAGCGTCGCCTCGCGTCTATGCCTTGCGAATTCTGTGATCGTGCTTGTCGTACTCGAGATCGTGCTGCATGTTCCTGTCGCCCTGAATCTCACGGGCAAGAACTTTCTGCGGCTGACATTGCTCTATTTATCCGCTGCCGTCCCCTTCTTCCTCATCGGACTGCTCTTTTCGATCGTCTTCGCACGTGAAAACACGCGCATACCGAAACTCTACGGCGCGGACCTTTGTGGCGGCGCTCTCGCTTGCCTTGCCATCGTGCCCCTCTTGAATTGGCTTGGCGGCCCAAACGTAATCATCGGAGCGGGCGTTGTTTTGGCTGTCTCGGCAATCGTCTGGGCCGAGAGTCTCTCCGTCCGCAGAAACGCCGCGCTGATTGGGTTAGCTCTGTGCGCATTGATTGCAGCCAATCACTCCGGACGATTGGTTGACGTCGTATATGCGAAGGGAATGTTCCGAGACCCGGCCTGGGTGGAGTTTGCGCGATGGAACGCCTTGTCTCGTGTCGAGGTCGACCGCCAGAATCAGGCAAAGGTTATCGTCATCGACGCTGATGCCTCGACCTACATCATGAATGCGAATTTATCGCATTGGAAAGGCACAGAATGGGAGCACAATCTCATGGCCGCTCCTCCGGCCCTTGCGAATGTCCTAAGGCCTCACGGAGACTTTGCCATTATCGGGCCCGGAGGAGGAGTAGACGTCCTTCGCGCTGTGGCGAACGGCAGCGCGAGCGTGACGGGAATTGAGATTAATCCCATCATCGCCAATACGATCATGCGCGGCCGCTACGCTGACTACGCCCAGCATCTGTACGAACGTCCGGACGTCCATATTGAACTCACCGATGGCCGTTCCTTCATTCGCTCGACTAGCCTGCGATTTGACGTTGTCCAGATGACACTGGTTGACACATGGGCCTCAACTGCAGCGGGGGCCTTCGCGCTCAGCGAAAACAATCTGTACACGGTGAACGCCTTCCGTGAATACTTCGACCATCTCAAGCCCGATGGCATGATCGCGATCACGCGCTGGGAGTTTCGCGAGCCCAGAGAAGCTTTACGTGTCGTTTCAGTAGCCATGGAAGCACTGCATCAACTCGGAGTGCCCAATCCTGCGCGCAATTTCGTCGTCGCTTCCCAGGGATTGCTCAATGAAGACGGAATTCCGGTTGTGGTCCTCGCAAAGAAAACCGGATTCACTCCGGACGAAGAAGCGGCGGTAAACAAGCACTTCGCTGGCTACTCTGAGTTGAAGTCCCTGTATTCCCCATCCCAACCCGGAAAGAACCCTTTCTCGGATCTCATCTTAAGCAACGATCCTCACGGATTTGCTCGCAGCTACGCTTACAACGTCGCTCCGGTCGATGACAATTCTCCTTTCTTCTTTTTCACCTTGAAGCTAGGACAGATGCTGAATGAGAAGGGGCTTCATCACGGCGTCGATTGGAAAGTAAATCTTGGCGTCATGGTTCTCCTGCTCGTACTGGTCATCTCAGTGCTCGCGGTTTTTTCGTTCCTCGTTCTGCCGCTCGCGCTGCTACAAGGCCAGTCGCAACAGTCCGCGATCCCCCTTCTCTACTTCGTGGCGGTTGGTCTCGGCTACATTCTGGTTGAGATCGCGTTCATCCAACGCTTCGTGCTGTTTCTCGGTCATCCCACTTACGCTCTGACCGTGGTGATTTTCCTCCTGATGCTGTCGAGTGGCGCCGGCAGTCTCTTCTCGCGCATCTGGATCCCCAAGGCTGAAATGGGATGGGTACCGCTCATCCTCGTGGTAGCCACGCTTTTGGCCTACATTTTTTTCCTCCCAAGCCGGCTAGCTGCTTTGGTTGGTATGGACTTTGGCTTCCGCCTCTTTGTCAGCGGCGTTCTTCTCATTCCTCTAGGTTTCGTCATGGGGATGCCGTTTCCTACCGGGCTTCGCGCCCTAGCCTCAGCCCCCGACAATGCCGTGGAGTGGGCTTGGGCGATGAATGCTGCCGCCAGCGTGCTGGGATCGGTTATGGCGATGGTCATCGCCATTCAATTTGGATTAACCGTCACTCTGGCCTGCGGAGCCGCCGCCTACGTGATCGCCCTTCTGACGGTGCCTTTGTTGCGTCCCTCTGCGATGGGCAAAGCTCCGATTTTGTTATGATTCAGCGATGGGCGTGCTGAGAGTGAAGGCCTGTGATTTCAGCTGCGGCGTAGGTCTCTGCAATACAATCTTCACTGGGGTCATGAGGAAAGCCATTGCCTAGCCAGAAGCAGCTCAAGTGGTCACAGCTTCGTGTTGGGATCACGGTGATCGTCGCGAGTCTCACCCTCGGCTTTCTCCTCTTCCTCATGTCCGGAACGTCCGGACTATTCACACCGCGGATCACGCTGAAGTCTTATTTCGATAACGCAGAAGGACTGCGCGTCGGCGCTCCAGTGCGCCTCAGCGGAGTCGACATCGGCAACGTAACGCTGATTCGCGTCGTGCCGGACAAAGACAAGCAACTCACACCGGTCGAAGTCACTGTCAAGGTCAGCACCAAGTACGGCTTCAATCTCCGTCGGGATTCGATGACGTCTCTCGAGACTGCAGGGGTACTCGGCGAAACATATCTCGACATCGACAGCTCACAAGCCGTTGGAACCCCTGTGCAGGACGGCGACACGCTCCCGACGCAAGTGCATCCCGATTTCAACCAAGTTGTCCGTGCCAGCCAGAGCACACTTCAGAACATGGACGCCCTTTTGAAGCGCGCCGATCGTATCCTGGCATTCGCCGAAAGTGGCAAGGGATCTCTCGGAAAGCTGATCTACGACCCTTCCCTCTATAACAAGTTTTCGGCAACCGTGGCCGACTTCCAGAAGATCATCGAGGACATCGGTAACGGGCAAGGTAGCTTGGGCGCACTCATCAGCCGCAGGGACGCGTATGACAAATTCATCGCCACTCTCGACAAGATGAACGCCGTGATTGATGACCTTCAGCAGGGGAAGGGAACCGCCGGAAAATTCTTGAAAGATCCTGCCCTATACAACAGCGCCAACGATACCATCGCGAACCTCAAGAAGATCACTGACAACATCGACGCAGGAAAAGGAACTCTTGGGAAGCTGACCAAAGATGAGGAACTCGCGAAGAAGATCGATGTTACGGTCACGAAACTTTCCGAACTGACGAGCCAACTGGAAGCTGGGCAAGGAACCGCGGGGAAGCTATTCAAAGACGAGACGCTCTACAACAATGCCAACGAGATGCTCGTTGAAACCAGGGGCCTGGTAAAGGCAATTCGCGAGAATCCGAAGAAGTATCTCAGTATCAAGCTCCACATCTTCTGAGCGTCAGTGCTCGCCGATACCGAAGACTGAGCCCAACACGAGAATCATCAGGACTCCGAAAGAGATCCACCCGTACTTGTAGTCCTTCTCGCGAAAAAACAAGAAGCAAGAAACGATCACCCGCACCACCGGCGTAGCCAGCATTAGCAAAACGCCCACGCGTTCGATATCTGCCGAAATGTGCCCCTTCATGAATATCCCGTCGATAAGCCCAGCCAGCATGACGAAGAAGCACGTAAATGCTCCCGTTCGCAGTACGAACGCCACGACGCGATCGAATGCCGGCTCTCGTAACTGACTCACATTCCACCTCTCAACAAATGAATTGCCAGGTGACCGGCAAGGTAAAACATGACGCCGACCAGCAGATACACCACAATCTTGGTGTGTACGCGAGGAGCCAGGCGCGCTCCCAGCAACGATCCGACAAAGACGCCGACCGCAAGAGGAGCGGCAGCCTGGACCAGAATGTCGCCGCGCCGGTAGTAGACCATCGAACTAGCGGCTGCCGTCACACCAATCATGAAGTTCGAGGTGGCGGTCGCCACCATTAAGGGAACCTCCATGAAGATGTACATCACAGGAACCTTAATCGGGCCGCCGCCGATTCCCAGAAGGCCGGATAACGCCCCTGCCACCAACGATGCCGAAAGACCTAGTGGATACCGCTTCGGCTCATAGGGAGGAATTACGGTCTCTCCGTTCGGCGAGGTCGGTACGCCCTCTCCAGTCTTCACCTTGCCCCCCTTGCTCAGAATAGTGATCGCGCTGTAAAGCAGGAATGCCGCAAACAATCCTTCCAAGACATTTCGGTTGAAATAGCCAACCAGGTAAGCCATCACTGCGGCGCCGAGCGACGTAGCTAACTCAAGAGTCATGCCCAATCGGATGTCGGTGGTGTGCCGCTGCAGGTGAACGGAGGAACTGGCCGCAGAAGTTGTAATCACTGCGACCAGGCTCGTTCCGATGGCTTGCCGTATGGGAATACCGAAATGCAACGCCAGGATCGGCGTCAGAATGACTCCGCCTCCAATGCCCGTCAACGCTCCCAGGAGTCCGGCGACGAAACCGAGAACTACCAAGAGGGCCGTTACCATCAAACGGTCCCCTTGATGACAATTTCTTTAGAGGGGGTAGTCATTCTCTGTTGCAAGTCCTTTTGGAAAGCAACGATGGTGGGAACATTTATCCGGCGCGAGCTACGATACCGCTCGCGGTGTGGCAGCGGCGTCGGCGTGCTCATGTGCATGATAACTGGATCGAACCAGCGGACCTGACTCAACGTGGCGAAATCCAAAACGGAGGGCTTGCTCCCGCAAATATTCGAACTCGGCGGGTTCATAAAAACGCGCGATGGGCAGATGATCCTTCGAGGGCCGCAGATACTGACCCACCGTCAGGATGTCCACGCCACGCATACCCAGATCGCGGAAGACTTCGATGAGTTCCTCGCTAGACTCGCCTAGACCCACCATCACGCCACTTTTCGTCACCGTTGCTGGAGAGAATCTCTTGGCACTTTCCAGGAGCGTCAGAGTTCGTTCGTAACGAGCTCCCGACCGGACCGAGCGGTACAGCCGGGGAACGGTTTCGGTATTGTGATTGAGCACATCAGGTTGCGCATCGAGGACAATTCGCAGCGACTCTTCCAGACCTTGGAAGTCCGGGATCAGCACCTCGACCCGACAATCCGGTGTCAGTTCTCGAATCGC
The DNA here is from genome assembly GCA_963801895.1 of uncultured Acidobacteriota bacterium. Classification (GTDB taxonomy): domain Bacteria; phylum Acidobacteriota; class Terriglobia; order Terriglobales; family Acidobacteriaceae; genus Sulfotelmatobacter. The sequence goes on from CAWDGM010000001.1 coordinate 2,677,417, forward strand.
GCGAATGGTTTCGGCAAAGACACGGGCACTTCCGATATTGTCATCATCGCGGTTCACGCTCGTTACAACCGCGTGCTTCAATCCGAGTGTGGCAACAGCCTCTGCAACGCGCTGGGGTTCTTCGAAATCAATTGGCTGCGGACGGCCCTTCGGTACGGCGCAAAATCCGCACCGGCGTGTACAGATATCGCCCAGCAGCATAAACGTGGCGGTCTTGTGATTCCAGCATTCCCCAATATTCGGGCATTGGGCAGACTCACACACAGTGTGAAGCCCGAGTCCGCGGGCCAATTTCTTGAGATTGTGAAAATTGTCGCCGACAGGGGCCTTCGCCCTCAGCCACTGGGGCTTGGGAGTTCGGGGCGGTGGACTCAGCTCAATCTGTATAAGTTGCGACGCGCCTGCCATCTTCTAGATTTTAACAGGTCGATTCGGTACCGACGTTTGGAGCGTCCTTATCCCTGGAAGAATCCGCTCTATCGCGTAGCTTGTGTTCGGGTTAACACTGTTTCAGTCGTGGCTCCCATCGAGTCGTAGTAGCGAACAAAACGTTCGGTTTCGGTCGCTCTGTACGTGGCTAGATTGTGTGCCCAGCGAAATCCGATCGACTGGTAGCACAATTCTGCTTCAATATGGAACGGGCCACTCTCACCTCCGAGTGGAATGTTATATCGCACGCGGTCTGAGCCAGCGGCGAAGTCGGGATCGTCGGCGGCATCTCCTGCCACTGCGATGTCTTTGTCCGCGGTTTGTTTATCAAATCCAGTCGGAAGAAGTCGGTTGTCTTTGATGTAGCCGACAGCTGACAGCAGGCCAGTTGTAACCTGTCCGCCCGAATCCCTCAAAATTGGTTCGTAGATTTGCACTTGGTCGCTGCTGCTGATTTCGCGGTAGTGAGGTTCGTAGCGTGCCGGATCGGCATCGTTGTCGTTCCCGGCAATCGAACCATCCAGATTGAGCGCACCGGAATCGAACACCAGTTTTCCGTCGCGGTCGTGTACCGAAAAATGCAGCCACGCCCGTCGGGAAGGATAGGCCGTCGGAAGCTTGTGTCCGGAAAGATTGGTTACAACGACGTCTGCCTGCAACCGTCCATCAGCGATGTTCAAGTTCTGGATCTCAAGTCGCGCTGCCTCCGACTGGAGGAATGCAGTCGTCTCTTCGGCCGCAGCCGTCAGTTCGTTCGGCAGCGCCGCGACGCTCAAATCGTCCCGATATCGGTTCAACATGTTTTGCAGCAGCGAATTTGCGCCGACGAACGTATGGCGGTGCATGCCGACGCGAGGCGTACCTAAAACGGAACTGATCGCGACTGGTTCGCTCACCTCTGGCATGTGACAGCCTTGACAGCTGTACTTTGCAGGATAGTCACTGTGTTGCCATTCCAGATACGGCATCTGTTCAGCCAGATAACCGACTGGCTTGCCGTCAGAACCGTAGGCCGTTGTGTACAACTGATGGCACGTTCCGCATAGGGCAGAATCGCGAATATGCTTGGCCGCCGTAGGTTGGTAGCCTCCCGTGGACGTTTGCATGATGCGCTGATTGCCGGGCGTAATGTCGAATGGCCCGTACTCGTGCCGATCATCCTTGTTCGTGGGGGTGTGAATGACGAATCCCCCGTTGAAGCTGTCGCGGGTTCCGAGCTTCTCGTTGCTGATCTGGTGACAGATGGAGCAGGTCACGCCGTCAGCCGCGGCCGCCGACTTCTTCGGATCAGCATCGAACGGCAAAAAATCAAAAATCTTCCCTTTCTGTCCCTTCACTTTTGCTTCGTAACGCGCGACTGGCATGTGGCAGACGGAGCATTCGTCCTGAATGTCTTGCACCAACTGCGAATGATCGATCGTCTCGCGGCGCACGCTAGCTTGCCAGTAGGGATCGCGTGAGGAGTTTGCCATCACGCTCGGTCGCCACGAGAGCCCGATCGAAACATCGCGGCCGCTCGGCGTCGTCAATTGATTGTGGCATGCGAAACAACGATCCGATGTCTGAAACTCCGGCTTTAAACCGTCGTGCGAATCGCGGCCTCTCACGCGCTGAGACAACATGAACATCAGTACGATCACTGCCGCGAAGACCAGACTGATTCGTCTCGCCATTACCAGCCTTCCGTCAACTTGCCGTCCTGCCAGTCCCAAAGCAGGTAGAACACGAGCTGTTTCTGCCGGACCGCCGTTTCTGTCGCAGGAATTCGCAAACCAAGATCGCCGCGGATGTGCTGTCGGCGGCTGATCGTAACCTGAACTTGCGGGATTACGTCCCACTCCGTTCGGGCCCCAGTTGTGAGATCACGAGCCGCCACGAATTCGATCATCGGAGACCACAGACGGCCCAGACGGTGGTCCGACGCGAAGCTTTGACCGATTGCAGAATTGAAGAATATGGAATTGCGGTGCAATGCTCGTATGGAATGGAAGATCAGCTCCGAATTGCGTCTGGATGAACGTATCGCTTCGGAATACTTGATCGAAGGCGGTAAATGTTTCGAAGGTAGTCGTGCCTGAACCAAAGCCGCGAGAGCGGTTCCCGCTGGGGATAAGAAGTCCACCCTGCACACTCAAAATGGATCCGCTAACAAGGTTGGAGTACATGACGCGTTTCACCGCAAGCGTCGCATCGCCCACGCCGCCATACCAAACGTGGTTTTGATCTTGGAACTGGATCGGTACGTCCACTTCGATCTGGTTGTTCACGCCAAATCGCAACTCGTGGATAATGTGGCTTTCATTTCCCGGCGTCCCCTGTACATTGATCCCGGTCGAGATAACTGTTTCATCTTCCGGAAACGCCTTTTCAGTCACGATCGCTCTAGGAAGATTCAGCTCCCCGCGAGGCCACTTTCGTTCCTCCCGGCAGAAGTGGCGCAAGTATGCGATGAGGTCGTCGATCTCATCGGAGCTTAATGCTTGTCCGAACGCAGGCATGATCTCTGAAAAGCCGCGACGAGGTCCGCCTCGCGTAATCACGGCCTTGTAAGCGGAGTTCACCTCGGGTGTTGTCTGGTCGCATTTGCTGAAATCCGGAAAGGTTTCTGGTGGCTCGAACCCGGCTATCGTTTTAGGTGTACCCTGCCCGTCGCTTCCGTGGCAGGAAGAACAAGCTGCCTTATACAGCTGTTCGCCTCGCTTAGAATCCGCTTTGGACGAATAGCCGAGATACTGCGCATGTGCGGATCCGAAAATAAGGATGACACTGCACGAGAGTAGGAGAGCCGATCTTCGCAGCACTCTCATTCCGAGGATCCGCCGGTTGGAAGTTTCGCAAGACAATGAGGTTAACCAGGAAACCGTTGTCCTATGAACCATAGTAGCAATTCTGAAATCCAATACCTCACCCGACTTCAACCAGTGCGTAAGTGTGGTGCCAGCGGGAGCGCATTTGCACCAGCGCGCGACTGATTTCGTCCGCGGAAATCTCCGAGTTCGGTCCGGCTAAAACCGACGCAGCTTCTAGCTTGGCGGCCTCCAGCAATTGTGCGTCGCGAATGATGTTGGCCACCCGAAAACTTGGTAGACCAGCCTGGCGAGTGCCGAAGAATTCTCCGGGTCCGCGCAGTTCCAGATCGAGTTCGGCGATCTTGAAGCCATCATTCGTCCGCACCATGGCATCAAGTCTGCGCTGGCCTTCCTCCGTAACTTTCCCCCCCGTCATCAGAACGCAATAGGATTTTGCAGCCCCTCGGCCGATGCGTCCACGCAACTGGTGCAACTGCGCCAGCCCAAACCGTTCGGCATGCTCGATCACCATGATGGTGGCGTTTGGCACATCCACCCCAACCTCGATGACTGTGGTCGAAACCAAAATGTGGAGTTCGCCCTTCTGGAACAGCCGCATCACTTGATCTTTCAGCTCCGCCTCGAGGCGGCCGTGGAGCAATCCCACCTTGAGATCCGAAAAAATGCGGCCACTCAATTCCCGAAACATCTTGATGGCTGCCTTAAGTTCGCTTTCTTCGTTCTCTGCGATGACCGGATAGACGACATACGCCTGATGCCCTGCCGTGACCTGCTTCCGGACGAACTCCCACACTTTCGGAGATTGCTCATCGCTGACGCACTTCGTGACAATCGGCGTCCGTCCCGGAGGTAGTTCATCGAGCACACTTAGGTCGAGATCTCCGTAAAGTGTTAGCGCGAGGGTGCGTGGAATCGGAGTCGCCGTCATCACCAAAACGTCAGGTTCCGCAGGCTCTTTGCTGAGACGTGTCGCCGCAACCTCAGCAGGGACCTCCTCCACTTTGGCCACGTCCTGCGTGGCTCGCGTATTCTCATCGCCCGACTTCTTCATCAGCTTGAGCCGTTGCATTACTCCAAAGCGGTGCTGTTCATCGACGATCACCAGCCCTAAGTTTCCAAATTCCACCTTCTCTTCGAGCAGGGCATGGGTTCCGATGACGAGTTGTGCATTCCCCTGTGCGATGTGACGCCGGATATCGCGTTTCCGATCAGCCTCCAGCGAACCCGTCAGTACCACGATGCGATATCCCGCACTCTCCAGAATCCGTCTCGCCGAAAAGTAGTGCTGCTGCGCCAGTATCTCGGTGGGCGCCATCAGGGCCACCTGGTACCCGTTCTCAATTGCGATGATCGCAGCTTCAAAGGCGACGATCGTCTTCCCCGATCCCACGTCGCCTTGCAACAACCGACGCATCGGATATGGCTTTTCCATATCGGCGGCAATTTCTTTAAGCACCCGCTTCTGGGCCGTTGTCGGGTGAAACGGCAGAATCTTCCGAATCGCGCCCCTCGCCCGATCGTCGAGCTGAAATGCAATACCAGTCTGAGCTCTTTGCTGTCGTCGCTTGAGTTCGAGGCCTAGCTCGACGAAAAATAACTCATCAAAAATCAGCCGAATATGTGCAGCGGTTCGAAACGATTGCAGATTTGCGAGGCTTTCCCCCGGTTCGGGCCAATGAACGTTCCAGAGCGCCTCTCGCGGAGAGATCAAACCCAAGTGCGATCGAACGGCCGCAGGAATAGGATCCGGCAGATCAGGGGTCAGATTGTCGAGTGCCGTGCGGATGATTCGGCGAAACCAGCGCGGTGTAAGTTTTCCCGTCGCCTCGTAGATCGGAACAATTCGTCCGATTTCCAGTGACTGCGCAGCTTTCGCCTCCACCGCGCTTTCGCCCGCGTCTGCAGGATCTCCGAGGATTTCAAACTGTGGCTGGACGATCTGCAACTCGCGGCTGCGCTGATCCTGTTCAACTTTGCCATAGAGCGCAATCATCTGGCCCGCAGTGAACTTACCCTGCAGATACGTGGCGTTGAACCAAAGGCAACGCAGCTTCGCGCGTCCTTGTCCAACTGTCAGCTGGAAGATTGGCATCCTCCGCGTACGGAAAAGTCCTGAGTTCCGTACTTCGGCAACCACTGTCGCCATCTCTCCGGGACGGAGTTCCGCGATACCTCGCGGATTCAGGCGGTCTTCATAGCGGAAAGGCAGATAGTGAAGGAGTTCTCCTACCGTTCGGATCTCCTTGGCCGCCAGCGCTTCCGCGATTCGCGGACCGACGCCCTTTACGTATTGAACGGGCGTGGAGAGTTCAAGCATGAGCGCGAGGTTCCGGGTGGGCTCACCGTCTTCGCAACCCGGCGAACGGATAGAGCACCGAAAGAATAGCAGGAGCAGCCCAAGCATCGCTTGGAGTGACCGTAGGTCTTCAGGAAATCCCGTCAAATCAGCGCGATTTCGGGAGACTTTCCACAATCCCGGAGGCGGCAACTCGGTGTCTAAACCATTGGTGTCCGTCAATTTCCTCCAGACGCTGTTGTCTATCATTCTCGGAAACTTGGTGTACTTCCTGCTTGTGCCCTCATTGCCTGTAGCCGCGCGGCATCGCCCTTTTCGCATGGATCTGGGAATGGTTGTCGACTTCTGGTTCTGCCTGGTTGCATACGGCCTGATCCGCACAGCCCGCAAATGGCGGTAAGAGCAGATTCAAAGAAAAAAATGATTTGGACAGGTTACCTTCGGAACATCGGAGGTTACCTGCCCAACGATAGAATCCGTTGGAATGCCGAAAATTGCGGTCCTTTATGAGGCAGGCCAGGCGGTGCTCTCGACCTTTGACTTGGACGAGGTGCTACGCCGCATCCTGGCCATTGTCCATGACAATTTTCACCTGCCGAATGTCGCTATCTTGTTGCACGACAAAGACACTCAGCAGCTCCGCGTTCGATCTCAGGTAGGTTGGGACTTCGGCAAAGACGAGGTGTGCCTCTCAACAAAGCAAGGTATTACAGGTGCCGCTGTTCTGCAGAAAGAAGCGATTTACGTTCCCGATGTCAGCCAGGACTCGCGATATGTCTGCGCTGCGGAATCTACGCGGTCTGAGCTGGCGATCCCACTCATGGTTCGGGACGAAGTCATTGGAGTGCTTGACTGTCAGAGCGATCGTCTCAATCACTTCGATCATGAAACTATCGGATTACTTCAGCTCTTCTCCAACCAGGCCTCTCTCGCTCTCGAAAATTCCCGCTTGTATTCCCTGGAGCGGGAAAAAGCGAGGCAATTGCAGGCGATCAATGCCATTGCCCAGCAGAGCACGGCAGTCATGGAGTTGGAAGACTTGCTGGTTCGCGCTTGTTCTGTGATCCAACAGGCATTCCAGGTTTCACACGTTTCACTCTATCTGCGGGATGAGAACGATCTAGTCATGCGCGCTCACCATGGAGCGATGACACCATGCTTCCCAATTTCCGGACGTTTCTCATCCAGCCAACGTCCGTGGTGCGAGGTGATCTCAACTAACGAAACAGTCATCGAGAATGATCTGCAGAAGTCACCCGACTCTCCGCGCTTATTCAAGGAATGTGCTTCGCGGATGAGCATCCCTCTCATCTCGTTTGGTCAAACCCATGGCGTGCTTACTCTGCATAGCTCCAAGCGTAATGCATTTCACAAGAACGAGCTGCAGTCGCTTGAATCAGTAGCGGACATTTGCGCCAACTCCATACAGAATGCCCACTATGTTCAGCGCGTGAAGCAGCTGGCCTATCTGGACGGGTTGACGGGCATCTTCAACCGCCGATTCTTTGATCTGAGAATCATGGAAGAGATCGAGCGTGCCCGCCGTTATGGAACGGCAATGGCGGTCATCATTGCAGATATCGACAAATTCAAGCAGCTAAATGACGAATTCGGCCATCTGCTGGGCGACGAGGTATTACGGCAGGTTTCGAGCATTTTTCACCAGCAAGTGCGCAAGATCGATGTTGTGTGTCGGTACGGTGGAGAGGAATTCGCCATTCTGCTCACACAGACGAATGAGCATCAGGCGCTATCGATCGCTGAGAAGCTGCGCAAGATGGTGGCTGACTGGCAATTCCCGGGAGTTCCGCGGATGGTTACGATTAGCGCTGGTATCGCATCTTTCCCGACACATGGCAGAAGCCGGGATGAACTCGTTCGTGCTGCAGATCGCGGCCTCTACGCCGCAAAACAGGCAGGACGCAATCGCATTTTCCTTGCCCACGCCACAAACGCCGCCGCAGGCGGCAACTGACCTTCTCTACAGCCACTCTCCTCGCATCTTCGAAAGCTGAAGACGCAAATGCTCAAGGTCTCTCTTCAGCTGCTTCTTTTGGGTTTCGGTTTGCTGCCGGATCTGCTGTTGCTCCCTGCACAATCCGTCGCGCATCTCGCGTACGGCTCGGCGTGATTCGTCCGCCGCAAGTTGCAACTGTGGCCGCAGACTGGCCAGTTCGGATTGCAGCTTGCTCAACTGCAGCTCAGACTCTGCCTCGATCGCAGGCTCAACTCCGAAACTTTCTTCCTCGAAAACATCGCTCGATTCCTTGCGGGCAGGGAGCGACAAATTCAGATTCTGTTCCTTCTTGTCGCGGATCAATCCGACACTGATGGAATCGCCATTTCGCGAACGCACGGCATGCGAGAAATCGCTGGTGTCGTGCACAGCCTGCGCATTCACCTTCACGATTACGTCGCCAGCTCGAAATCCCGCCTTCTCGGCCCGGCTGCCCTTTTCAACGGAGCGGACCAGAACGCCGTTGCCGTTCTTGACTCCGAAAAACTCACCCAGTTGCGGCGTGATGTTCTCGACCATCAACCCGCTACGCGCGGAAGAAGTTACGACAACCATATTCATCGACGGTATGTCGATGTCAGGTATGCGGATGTCGGGAATCTTGACGTGAACGTCTGGGTTGGGTGTTACAAATGAGAACTCTTTGTGTTTGTCCGCCAGCTGAACTTTGAGGGTCAGCGGCTGACCGTCACGGCTTACCCCAAACGATACCAGGCGTCCCGGAGGCGTCTCGTGGATCATCCTGCGCAGCTGTGCTCCACTTTCGATCGCCGTTCCATTCATCGTAAGGATGACGTCGTGCTCCTTGATGCCAGCTTTGCCGGCCGGAGCATCCTGGTCGACCATCGTCACTTCTACACCCTTTTCCTCTTTCAATTTCAGGGCGGACAAGCGCTCGGTGGTGACGTCCGCAATATCGACGCCGAGGTAAGAAGTCGTGCCGCCGTCCTCGCTGGCAACAACCCAAGGATGTGCTGGCTGATCTACCGTCCAGTTTTGCGCTCCGTTGGAAAAGCCGACGAGCGACAACATCAAGCCACCAACAATTACCAACTGTCTGCGCATGGTGATTCCCTCAATCTGCCTCCGGCAGATGCAATAACGGCATTTACGTCGCTATCGCAGGCTCAAGAGACTGACTCGAACGCTACTTCCTGGCTGACCTTACCTGCATTCCATCAGACGGACGGCTCTAGCGACTTGCACGCTTGATGCAGATATCGCCGCTCGACGTGTGAACTTTGACTACGGGGCCTCCTCCATTCAAAGCGCCGTCCGCCGTCAAAGTCTTGTTCCACTGGTCGCCTTCCGTCCTTGGGTGAATCTCGGAAAAATCCGACGTAATACGATGGCCATTGCCCATATCTACACTGGCGCGGACGTTCACCGCGACGTCGGATGCGATATAGACCGTGATGTCTCCCGCTCCGGTCTCCAGATCTGAATCCAAGCGTTCGCCACCGGTATTCACAAGCTTCACAGTAATCCCTCCGGCGCTGGTTTCAGCTCGAGCAGAGGGCACTCCATAAAGTTCGATACCGCCACCGCCCGTCTCTGCGTGAACGTGTCCCTTAGCTGACGTCAGGCGGATGCCACCTCCGCCCGTTTCAATCTCGGCCGGGCCGCCGACATCGCTTAAGTCCACACTGCCGCCGCCGGTGGTAACCCTCACTTTTCCGGCGCACTGCCGGACTTCAATGCTGCCGCCGCCCGTTTCTACCGTAGCCCCTTGCGTGCCGGAATCGATTCGCACGCTGCCGCCGCCTGTTTCCGCGAGTACTTTGCCGTTGGCGTGATGGATGGCGATGGAACCACCACCCGTGTGCAGTCCGAGATCGCCGGTGACGGTGCCGACGTCAATCGATCCGCCTCCGGTCTCGGCGCTCACTCCTCCACCAATGTCATCCACGCGGATGCCACCCCCGCCGCTCTCAGCTTCCACACGCCCGGCGATACCGCTGGTGTCAACGCTCCCACCGTCGGTTTCGAGTTTGACTAGAGCAATTTCACGCGGAACGTTAATGTTGAACTGGCCAGAAAAATGTCGGGGACGCTTGCTACCCTGCCAATCCCCCACGATCCAGGCAGTGTCACCTTTCACGTAAGCACTTATTTTGTATTGATCAAACTGGCGCCGGGCGTCCTGCTCCGAAGAATTGCCGAAATTCGTATGAACGACGTAGTTAATCTCTTGCTGCTGCCCGCCACGAACTATTACCGAACCCATATCAACCTTGACCCTGAGAACCTTCACCCCGCTGAGCGAGCCTGTGACCTCCTGGCCCCATGCACCTCCTTCGCGGGATACGCGTGTTTCTTGCGCCGCGGCCAGCGACGTAAGTAGAGCCAGCGCACTGGCTAGCCCGACGATTTGTAGCGCTCGTTTCAAATGATTGCCTCGCTTCTCGCCAATAATGTGTCTATCTGCGTGTCCCCATGCTGGACCCGCATTTCTGCGGACGAGCGGGGATTTCACTAATCAATTTCCGGCAACTGGGCCAGCATCGTCCGAGCCTGCGACTTGATGTACTGGCTGGAATCCTTAGCGGCCAGAGCCATTAGCACGCCCCGCACGCTTCCATCAGCTTTGACCGGCTCGATCAGCCGCAGTGCTTCAATTCGTACACCCGAATTGTCATCGTTCACCAGTGCCCGCAACACCGCATCGCGCACGTTCGTGTCGGTCTTCACGTAGTTGCCGAGAGCGTCGATCGACTTCAGGCGAACGCCCGGATTAGTGTCGTTCTGCAACGCGTAAATCAAGGCTTCGCGCACTTGGGTGTCGCTGCTTCGTTGTGCCAATAGCCCAACAGAATCCACACGTACCCCAGAGTTGTAATTGCTTCGAGCTGCGTAAAGCAGCAATTGCTGGATCTGCTGATCGCCCAACGAACCTTGGGTCTGCTGGGTAGAAACCGTGTTGTACTTGATGCTTACCTGGTCAGTTCCCGGAACGGGAGTAATGGAATCGATCGCTGCAATCGAAGCTTCGGCGGGAGTGCCATTGCTTGCAGGGCCATTCTGGGAAATTAGCGGGATGCCTGGATTGTGTTGCCCATAAAACTTATACGTTGCCCCAACACCGCCAGCAAAGCCGAAAATGAGAATGACAGAGGCGAGTGCCGGGGAGAATCGAACTTGCCGCAGCCAATTCGTTGGATCGAATGCCAGCCGGCTCCAGAAGCTGCCTTGCTGCGTCGTCTCCAAGCCTTCCTGCAGCCGCATGCGTGAGGACGCCAGCAGATTCGGAGTCGGATCGGCTGCCCGGTCCTGTGACAGAAGCTCGTGAAACTCCTGCTCAGCCTTCAGTTCGGCTGCACAATCGGCACAGCGGGCCACGTGTTGCTCCAATTCGTGGCGGGCGTCATCAGCCAACTCGCCATAAACGTGAAGCACAAAGTTTTCTCGAACCCATTCACACTTCATAATCACCTCTGCGCATATCACAACGGTCGCATTCACCGTCTGGCAAGGACGCAGCCTCGCACTCAAGCAAAACTGTCTACCGCATATCCGATAAAGCGCCACGCAGCTTCTGCGTGGCGCGGAAGAGCGTGTTCTTGGCGGTCTCTTCCGTCGTATGCAAAATCTCGCCCACGGTCCGAAGTTTCAATCCGTGGTAATGCTTCAACTCGAACACCATGCGTTCCCGCGGTGTGAGCTTCTCTAGCGCTCCCGCGATCCTCGAACCCAACTGCCGCCGCATCAAATCGCGTTCCGGGTTTGCTCCTGCGCGCGCATCTGGCACCTGATCCAGCAAATCGTACTCGCCGCCGTCGGAATCCTTCGCGACCGGTGCGTCCTCTTTTCGCACGCTCTTCTTACGCAGATGATCGAGACACAGATTGGTCACGATCCGGTAAATCCATGTGTAGAAGGAGCACTCGAAACGGAAGCTGCCAATATTCTTGTAGGCTTTGAGGAAGGCGTCTTGATAGACGTCCTGAGCGTCTTGCTCGGTTCCGGTCAGATGGAGCGCCAGCCGCAGCACGGCCTGGTCGTAATGACGAACGAGTTCCTCGAAGGCTGCGCGGTTTCCCCGCTGCGCTTCGCGGATTAACATCGTGTCATCGATTCGGCGTTCTTGCCCAGCCATTCGGCCCCGCACGGGGTCGGTCTTACTGACTCTCTCAGCTAACTCACTCTCTCTCGAGTGGGCCCGTCCGCCAACCGCAAATGGTATCGCCCAAACACCGGCCGGCATTGTCGCTATGTCCTCTACCTGCCCGGCTTTATAGTCATCCGGGCTTGCACAGGAATAGACGGAGAATCAACAGAACCGTGAGCAGGAATTATAGGCTCTACAGGGATATTTTGGCGAAGCTAGGTGCTTCTGGGACAAAGATTTAGGCGCAAAACACAACAGCGACCCAAAGTTTGGGCCGCCGTTTTGGCACAGCAAGTGCACTATTTCTGTAGCAACCGGAGGTTCGGTCACACGATACCGGCATCCTGCCCGCGCAACCGCACGACTGGTAATCCCCCGCACTACTCCTCGGTGGCTTCCTTCTCGATCACCACCTTCAAATGCGCCGTCACGTCTTTGTGCAGCTTCACCGGAACGGTGAACTCGCCCAAGGTCTTTAACGGCTCATGCAGTTGGATCTTCCGGCGATCGACATTGAAGCTCTTCTTTGTCAGCGCATCTGCGAGATCCCCTGACGTGACTGAGCCAAAGAGTTGATCGTTCTCACCCGACTTGCGAGTGAACGTCAACGAAACTCCGTCGAACTGTTTCGCCAGTTCTTCGGCCTGCACCTTTTCCTTCGCGGAACGCCGCACCGCAGCCGCCTTCATCTGGACGATGACGGCTTTGTTGCTGTCATTGGCCTGTATCGCCAGTTTGCGCGGTAGAAGATAATTCCGCCCATATCCTGCCGCGACTTTTACCACGTCGCCGCGCGATCCCAGCTTCGCTACATCTTCCTTCAGAATGACTTCCATAATGGCTCCTAGCTTGTAGCTTCCAGCCCAGCATAGCCCCCACCCCATTTTGCTAGAGGCCAGAAGCTAGGAGCTAGAAGCTGATTCTTTACGATGCGCGTCCGGCAAACGGCAGCAAAGCGATATTGCGCGCCTGTTTGATCGCAGACGACAGCCTGTGTTGATGCGGAGCGCACACGCCGGTCAAACGGCGCGGCACGATCTTCCCGCTCTCGGCCACAAACTGGCCCAGCAGCCGGTAGTCCTTGTAGTTGATGTCTTCAATCTTCTCGGTGCAAAACTTGCAAACCTTCTTGCGCCGGAAAAATTTTCTTCCGCCGCCTCCTTCGCGCGGAGGTCCACCGGGACGACCGCCTCCGCCAAACCTCGGACGATCTCCGCCCGGCCGTGGCCCGTCCGACCGCGGCCTCTCCGTTGGAGCCGCCGTTTGCTGCTCTGGTGCTTTCGTCTCGTCAGCCATAACTCTCCTCTATGTTGCGTCACGCGTGCCGCGACGCCAATCTTTATGAACTCGCCGGCTCACCTTCCGAGCCACTCGAGCAATGCCTTCGTCTGCGCCTCAACTTCACGCAAATCTTAAAACCAAACTACGCCGTTGCCGGAGCTTCCGCCGCCGGAGCCGGTGCAGGCTCTGGCGTCGCCGGCGCGGCCGCAGCCGGTTGCGCGCTCACCTTTTTCTTCGAATCGCGCAGCTTCTTGATCTTGTCCAGCCGCTTTTGCTCCTCATCGACACGGACGGTCAAGAACTTGATGACCGGTTCTGTGACGCGCAGACGGCGCTCCAGTTCGTGGATTACCGGACCTCCGCCTTCAATCACCATCAGGACGTAAATGCCGTCGTGGAAACGCCGCACGGCGTACGCCAGACGGCGCTTGCCCATTTTGTCGACCCGCACCACGTTTCCGCCCGAGGGGGGTACGACCGACTGCAATGTCGAAATCAGTTTGTCCAGGTCCTCTTCCTGCATATCCGGCCGGACAATGAACATCAACTCATAGGTACGATTCATTCGTTATCTCCAAAAATCCAAAATTTAAAATCCAGCGCAAGGCGCTTATCTCGCGAAGGATCATGCGCCGCTTCGAATCGCTGCGTTTCCTGCTGCGAGATCGTCCGTTTGGCGCAACTGCTTGTCTGTCCAGCGAGCTAGCTCGCTTCCTTATCCTCCGGCTCTTTGCGGTTAAACCGGTTCATCGCCGCTGCCGGACCTTCCCTAAGAATCATCTTCACCGCGTCCTCTGCGGTGTCGAGCACTCCATCCACGACCGCCAGATCCGCCTTGCGCATCGGAGCCAGCAAATACTCGGCGCCATCTCCGACCTTGCGCTCGGGAGCCACGCCAATCCGAATCCGCAGAAAATCCTGCGTATTCAAAGCCCCGATGATCGATTCAATCCCGTTGTGACCCGCCGAGCTGCGCCGGGTATGAATTCGCAACGTGCCGAGCGGAAAGTCCAACTCGTCCTGAATCACAATCAGGTCCGATTCCGGTGTCGCTTCATACTCTCGCAACAGCTCCCGCACTGCCAGGCCGCTCAAGTTCATGAACGTCTCCGGCTTGGCTAGCAGTACCATCTGATCGGAGATCACTGTCCGCGCCGTCATGGCCCGGCATTGCCGATTTCTGACTTCCACACCCAGATTTCCCGCGATCCGATCAATCGCCAGAAATCCCAGATTGTGCGGCGAAAACTGATATTCGATTCCAGGATTGCCAAGTCCAACAATCAGTTTCACGCCAGATTCGCTTCCTTGCTCCTACCTAACTGCCATCCAGAGACGAGGCATCTTGCCCCGCGGAGGATTGGCTGAGCCGGGCGCACAGCTTTCGTCCGGCTCGTTCCCTTACTTCTTGTCCTTCTTTTCGGTCTTTTCCGCTCCGGCCTCGCCCTCTTCGTCGGTCTCCTGCTTACCCTTCTTGATAACTTCAGGCTCGCTCGGAGCTGCCGCCTCAACTGCTGTTGCATCAGGCGTCGCCACGACTTCTTCCTTCACTGACGTCACGTGGGCAACGGGCTGGTTCGCGTCAGTAAGGAACTTCACCTTATTGGAGTGGGGAAGGTCCTCAACGCGCAGCACCTTCCCGAAGGTCAGTTGGCTGACATCGGCATCAATGTGACTGGGAATGTCCGCCGGCAAGCACTCGATTTCGACCTCGCGCAGCATTTGTTCCATGATGCCACCCTCTTGTTTAACGCCGGCCGATTCGCCCACCAGGAAAATCGGCACGCTCACGCGCAACACCTTGTCGAGCGCGATGCGCTTGAGATCGATGTGCAGCAGGCGGCCCTTGATCGGCTCATACTGCCAGTCCACAATCATGGCCTTCGTCTTCTCGCCGTTCAGTGTGAGATCGAAAATTGTGTTGTGTCCGGTCTCCGAGTTCAGGATTCGCGTTACCACCCGCGGATCGACAGTAATCGGGGCGGAATCTTTACCCGCGCCGTAGACCACGGCCGGAATCTTTCCTTCACGCCGGACGCGCTTCGCGTCATTTTTCGTGCCCGGATCCCTCGGTTGTGCTTCCAGTACGTTCGTTTCCAATGCAGTCGCCATAAATGTCAGTTCCTATCTATATTATTCAGATGTCTAAAAAAACTTTGCCTTACGACGCCGCCTTCGCGCTCAGATAAACAACTTACTCACCGAAGTCTCTTCGTGATTGGCCTGAATCGCCCGGCCAATCAGTCCCGCAATCGACAACACGGAAATCTTGCCGCCCTTCTCCGTCCGCGCCGCATCGGCTGCGGGGTTCAGCGGAATCGTATTCGTTACCACAAGTTCCTTAATCACCGAGTTCCGAATGTTCTCCACCGCCGGACCCGACAGCACAGCATGCGAAGCGCACGCGTAAACTTCCGTTGCGCCATTTTCTTTCAACGCCGCCGCTGTCTTGACTAACGTTCCAGCCGTGTCGATCAAGTCATCGATGATCAGGCAAGTCCGCCCGTGTACGTCTCCAATCACGTGCATGATCTCAGCCACATTCATTTCGACCCGCCGCTTATCGACGATCGCCAGCGCGGCATCCACCTTTTTCGCGAAAAAACGCGCGCGCTCCACGCCGCCTGCGTCCGGTGAAACCACCGTCAGATTCGGCAGCGCCAGCTTGCGGAAGTGATCCACCAGCACCGGAGACGCGAACAAATGGTCCACCGGTATGTTGAAAAAACCCTGCAACTGCGGCGTATGCAAATCCACAATCAGCGCCCGGTTCGCACCCGCGGTGGTCAACAGATCCGCGACCAGCTTCGACGAAATCGGGCTTCGCGGCTTGTCTTTCCGATCCTGCCGCGCATACCCGAAGTACGGGATCACCGCCGTGATGCGCCGTGCCGACGCGCGCTTCAGCGCGTCAATCATGAGCAGCAACTCCATCAAATGCTCGTCTACGGGACGGCACGTTGGCTGCATCACAAAAACGTCGGCGCCGCGCACATTCTCCTGAATCTGCACGTAGCACTCGCCGTCGGCAAAGCGCGTGACCTGCGCCTGGCCACGCTGCATCCCGAGAAAGTGGCAGACCTCATCCGCTAACGGCTCATTTGCCGTGGCGCTGAAAATCTTGAACTTCTCATCCGCGCGCGGACGCTGCTTCCGCTCGGGCTTTTCATCGGTCACTGGCGCACTTCTCTTTTCAACCTTCTCGGCTTTGTCGGGCGGCGTGACTAAAGTAGCCATGGTCGTTTCTGGGCTCCTGGCTTGCTTTCAGCGCTTAGCCTGCTATTCGTTTTTCTGGCTGGGCCGCTAGGATTCGAACCTAGACAAAGTGCTCCAAAGGCACTTGACCTACCATTAGTCGACGGCCCAATGAAACAACTGTCGATCGTGGAATGTTGATTTCCCCTTCTGAGGGGACTCCATTTTCAATCAACAACCACAATTCAACAATGAAAAATTCGCGCCGCCCACATCCGGCTACGGCCACCTTACCGGTCAGGAGAGCGCGACCGAGCCCTACCCCAAGCACGACTTCAGCCCATCACCCGGCGCCAGTAACTCCGGCGAGTCAGGGTCGATGTTGCCAGGGCCGTCAAGCCGCGCTTCTGCAGCGTTACGGCCGCCCTCAGTGCCGCCGCGCCCGAACCAAATAGCCCATAAAGCGTAGAGCCAGAGCCGGATAACGACGCAAATTTCGCGCCAGCGTCCTCAAGCGCACGCTTACCTTCACGCAGTTCGGGATACTCAGGAAAGACGACTCTTTCAAAGTCGTTATCAATCCCAGCCCGGACAAGCCCGAGAAGTGGATTCCCGGCTTGGCCCCTTCCACAAGGAGCACTGGAGTGCAGCTCGCTCAGCCATGCCGACAACCCACGACCAAGCCCATTCATTCTATCGGAGGCCGCAGACAGCGTCAATTTTTGGCGGCGTTCTTGGGAGACCTGATGCTTTTGCTCCTGCCTTCGATCCCATTGTGCGAAGGCTTTCGGAGTTGACACCCCTATTTCCGGAGTTACCACAACGCATGGAGTTGCCGGAAAATCTTCCAAGGGATACACCTGCTCGCCCCGCCCCACTCCCAAAACCGTTCCGCCCACGAGAAACAACGGCAGATCTGAACCGACCTCCGCCGCGATGGTGAACTTTTCCGCTGCCGACAATCTCTTGCGAAGAGCGCGCTCAATCCCCAACAGCGTCGCGACCGCGTTCGCTGACGCCCCTCCGAGCCCGCCCTGAACCGGCAGCCTCTTCTCGATATCGACAATGACGCGTCCCTTCGCCCGTAAGCTTCGCAGCGCGAGCTCGGCGATGCGAAAACATGTGTTGGATTCGTCCCTCGGCACTCGGGGATCCGCACAACGAATCTCTATTCCGGTGCCCCGCCCAACAGCCACGCGGATGACGTCGTGCAGTCCGATTGTCTGATAGACGGTAAGCAGTTCGTGAAAGCCGTCGCTCCGGCGGTCGCCAATCCTCAAACCCAAGTTGATCTTAGCGAATGATCGCACCGTCACGGTCATGGCGGGATGATTGTATTCGCTTTCATCATCGAACAGACGCCGCTTGGTCGTGGTGCTGGCTCTCGACCCCCTCCGTTTTCCCGCAACACCCTCGCATTAGTTCTGCCAACTCACGGTCACAAATCCCGTGCCAGTTGCCGGTACCGTGTACTGATGGTTAGCCCCGTTCTCCCATGTCACGGTCCCGTTCGCGGCAATTTTGATGAACTTGAATTGCACCGTCGTGCTGGCGGGCAGCGACGTATTCAGGAACCAGTTCGGATAATTCGGAGAGAGCATGGGCCCGACAGCCGCGCCGAATGTCGTTCCCCAGTTTCCTAACTCGATCGTGTTGCCGGTCAGGAAGATGTAATCTCCCGGGCTGGTCGGCGTCGCGTTGTTCACCGTAAAGGTCACGGGAATCAACTGCGCAGCCAGCACTGTGAATTGAATCGTGTTGGCAGAGGTCCCGGCTGTCGTTTTCAGCTGCGCCTGGTATACACCATTCGTCACTGCCGGCACCGCGAACGTCGCCAAGGTGTCAGACCACGACTGAATAGCGGCCGTCGTGGTTCCGAACAGCACCGAACCGGTCGTGGTTCCAAAACCTCTACCGGCGATGGTGATCTTCATTCCCGGCTGCCCGACGGTCGGTCCGATGGATCCGACTTGAGGAGCTGTTGCTGCTCCAACCGATTGCCAGACGGCAACGGTGTGTGCGGGTAAGGTGAAATTTCCCGCCGGATTGTTGCCGCCGCTGCCCGCGCTAACGGTAAGACCGAAGCCCCCCAGGATTCCGCCGAGAAAGTCGGTGTAGGTTTTGGCGGGCAGGGCGGTATTGAGGCCGGAGATCGCGTATCCCGTGGTGTCATTCTTATTGATCGCGACCAGCACCACGTCATTGAAGAATTTGCGCTCGAAGACGTAGACGTCGTTGTTGATCCAGCGTTGCTGAAATCCGCCGTACGCGAGTGCATTGTTGGTTTGGCGCAAGGCGGCCAACTTGTTGATGAGTTGATAGGCCGTCGTCGTGGTGCTGAACGAACTCATCCACACGCGGTTATAGGGATCGTTCCCGTTGTTGGTGTCGTTATGCAGATATTGCTCGTCTCCGTAGAGAATCACCGGAATTCCACGTGACGTCAGCAAAAATGCCATCGCTTCGTGCAGCCGATTGTTGTTGTTATTGAGTGTCAGCAGACGGGATTCATCGTGGCTGTCGAAGAAGGTGACGAGGTCACTATTCCAGGTGAAGTTGGCGTTTTCCGTCGAGATGGTGCTATCAATCTCCGAGAAGTTGGCGTTGCCGGCAAACACATCGCGGACTGCGGAATTGAAGCCGAAGTCCAATTCGCTGATCCCCGACTTATTCGCGAACTTATAAGCATCGTGATAAAGAGGATCGAAGGGATCATTGTTGTACCACTCGCCGAAGAGAAAAGACGGACTCTGGTTGAACACCGAATTGGCCAGCGAGTATTCCCAGCCCCACGTGACATGCTTGATGGCGTCGAGGCGGAATCCGTCGGCCCCATGCGATTGGAATTGGTGGATCGCGGTTTTCAGATAGCTATCGATCGTGGAATTTTCCTGATTTAAGTCTTCAAGGCCAACCAGCGTGTAGTACTGCAGCTGATAGCGATCATTGTAGTCGGCGATGTCGGGATTGTGGTGGAAGTATCCGTTGGGGTCGTTGCTGGCGGAGGCCATAAACGTGCCGTTGTTGTAGAGGGCGCCGAGTTCTCCACCACCGTTGTAGTTGGAGTGGTTGTTGGCGACGTCGACAATGACCTTGATGCCGTTCGTGTGAGCCGCGGTGGTGAGGTTGGTGAACGCTGTCCAGGAATTCGCGGTGTCCCCGAAATGCTCGTCGATTTTCATGAAGTCGCGAGCGTCGTACCCGTGATAGGGCGCGGAAATTGGTGTGCCGATGTTCATGTTGAGATTTTCGTTGTCGACGGTCGGAGAGATCCAGATGGCGGTAACGCCCATTCCCTTGAGGTAAGCCATCTTCGCCTGGATGCCCGCAAGATCGCCGCCCCAATAGGCGAACCAGTTGGTCTTAGACGAGTCGAAGAGACCGGAACTTTGCGAAGGATTGTCGTTCGACGTGCTGCCGTCAAAGAAACGGTCGGTCACGATCTGATAGATGACCTGCTTTTTGAAATCCTGCGCGGGGCAAATCTGGCTAAGCATCAGAAGGGCAACCGCGATGAGAGAGGGTCTGTCGGACGTCATACGAAGTTACCTCACCGGAAGAAAATTCCAGGGGCACAGCCAATTCACGAGGAGGAAGTGGAACCGTGATATCACGATTCCAGGTGCATGCAAGGGGAAAATTCAGCATGTCCGCTTTTCGGGACAGGCACTGCGGCACGCTCATCCTCTTTCAACTAAACGCGGACGATGGTGAAATCACCAATCAGATTTTGAGCTCAGGCTACAACGTACAGAAAACTCCGTATACCCTTGCGGGATTTCGACGGCGAGACTACCGAACGCGTCTGAGAACTGCTCCCGAGCCAACCGGCATCTGAAGTTAGCTATGTGAAAACGGAGGATACTTTGCGAAAGACCAAGCGAACTGTTGTCTCTGCGAACGAGGGCTCGTTTCTGAGGGCCGGCGAGCGGACGAACGTAGAAGGAAAAGCGATAACTAATTCAATTCTTCTCGCAATTCCTGAAGAAGAGTTTTCAAAAATACGCGGCGAATTGAAGTTTGTAGAATTGCCATCGCGTTTCATCCTGAACGAGCCGCGAGAGAAATTGCAGGATGCCTACTTTCTGAACTCAGGGATGGTGTCTCTAGTCTTCGAAACCAAAAATGGCGACACTGTCGAAGTCGGAGTGATTGGCAATGAAGGGTTCGTTCCTATACCCGTTGCGGCGGGACTGCGGCGAAGTCCGCACCGGGCGGTGATGCAGGTTGAGGGCAACGGCTTCAGGATCAGCGTCGACGCGCTCGCTGGTGCCCTGAAATCGTGCCCGACACTGAAAGAGACTTTGAACCGCTATGCCGCCGTTCACGGACTGCAGGTTGCGCAAACCGCGGGCTGCAATCGGCTTCACGATCTGGAGCAACGGCTGGCGCGTTGGCTTCTGCTCACGCAAGATCGCGTTGACTCTGGCCTTCTGAAGATCACACATGATTTTCTGGCGACGATGTTGGGCACGGATCGTCCGAGTGTCAGCCTTGCCGCGGGTTCGCTGCAGAAAAAGAAGATCATCGAATACACGCATGGCGCGGTGCGGGTATTGAATCGGAAGAAACTTGAGAGTTCGGCATGCGAATGTTACAGCGTGATTCAGCAGTTCAACGGGGAAATGGCGAAATAGGTTTCCTTACCAGTGAAATCGCTGCGGCGTTCGATCTGACAAATTCGTTCAGAACTCCACGTGCGCACGAAATGATGGGACAATTACTGGGCCGCGATCGCGGTTGTAGCCGGGGTTGTTGATGTGCTGGGCCCCTGGAGCCAGATAGATTCCTCGCCACACGTGCACCGTGTAATAGCTTTCGAGGATGTTCTCGCGACCATACGTCAGCTGTCCATCCCCTAGCAGGAATCCAAGGCCTCCGGCAGCGAGATAGTTCTGGTGATCCTTCTTGATGGCATTCGAGACGAATGCTATTCCAGCGCGATCCTGTTTGCGGTGCCACCATGCACCGTTCGCTCCGAGACCGCTGCTCACGGTTTGGTCCACCTCTGTATAAGCGAACGATTCCGTCTTGCCGTCATTCCATCCGAAGCGGGCAAATGCGGTGATATACCCGGACAGACTTTGCTCGAGATTGAGGCCGAAGCCATACTTGCGAGTGATGCGCCACGCATGGTCGGTGATATCGGGCGTCGCGGCAACCTCGGATGCCTTAATTACCTGATCGCGATAGATTCCCATGTTGGCGGAGTTCACGTACGCCAGTGCGCGGAGGATCCCCGTCTTACCGGGAATGAATCCGCGTCGCAGCTCGAATTCGAAATTCTCGGCATGAACCTGCCAGGGTTTGTAGACAAGGTCGATGCCATTGGCGACTTTCGGCACCAGCATTTCGCCGAACCGCAGTCCCCAGTTGCGGTCTTCGAAGTCAAGAATTGTGCCGACGGTGTAGCCACGGGTGTCGGCCGCATAGTCCCACGCGCCGTTGTTGTCGGTGGTCCAGTTCACGAATTGAAAATGTGTGTCGGAACCGACGGAATTGATGTCGAAAAAATCGGGCATGCTGAACTTGCCAATCCGGAACTCGAGGCGGCGGCGCGGGAGTTCGTCGAATAGGGAGAAGGCGTTGCGCTGGTTCTCGATCTTGTCGGGACTGAGTGCCAAAACTGCGTGATACATGCCGCGACCGAAGTATGGAGCTTTACTGAGCGAAGGATTGCGGACAATGTCGAGGTTGGTGTCTCCCGCCAAACCGAAACCTGTGCTGAGCGCGGCGCCCCCGGCTTCTTCAATGTCAACGAGAACTTCGCTCGAGTTGTTGAGTCGAACACCAGTGTAGAGGGTGATCAGTCGAGAGGTCGCTTTGTCGTAGAGCGTGCCGAGGCTGTGCGGTCCGCTGTAGAGGGCATGGAATTGGGGATGAGCCTGGAAGATGAAGTTGGACTGGCCAGATAGCCAGAACTTTGTGTTCGTTAGGTGAGGAAACATCGATTCAGGATTTTCGAGGACCGCATCGTGAGTCGGGTCGGGCGTTTGCTGGGAGAGAGATATCGAGCTGAGCAGGATGATGATGGCGCAGAAGAATACGAGATGGCGGCGAATCAGCATTAATGTAAGTTAACTAATATACGTTAAATGAGGTTAACTTGGATATTCGTTTTGTTATGAGAATAAAACCGACTTGTTAAAGGTGCATGAATTGGAAATCGAATGTAAGCCCGTCCACTTGCAGCAGGGCGGCGGAGTAGACGAAATCCCCTCCCCCATGAATACAAATATTTGGTGCAAGCAGGGGTGGGTGGGGGCGTTCTTCACCCAGAGTCGAATGGACGGGCGTTCCCACGCTGGAGTCGCGCCAGCGGCGCCGGCGGAACTTCCTTTTGGACAGGGCGCGCCCGTCCGACCAGGGAGGAGCGTTTATGAGTCCGAAGATAGTGTTGGCTTTGACGGTCCTGCTGATTGTTGCCGGGCTGGTGGTAATGAATGAGCGTGATGCGCGCGCCGGAGAAGTCGGTTCCGGTTACAGGGTGCTCGATCCAATCCGCCACGGCAACTTAACGGTTTTTCCCATTGTCACTTCGAAAAACTACTCCACGAGCGAATTTCTGACCTTGGATGAGGGGCTGCACTCGGGTGATGTTGTCGTTACGGAAGCGGGGAATGTGCAAGGGCTCGTGCGCCGGCATCCAGCGACAGGCGTCCGCCACGAAGGCGCCGAAGTCAACCGGCTGGTGCTGGTGAATAATTCCAAGCGTCCGCTATTGCTCCTCGCGGGTGAAATTGTGAGCGGAGGCAAACAGGATCGCGTTATCGGTAAAGACAGGATTGTTCCGGCAGAGAGCGATCCGATCGACCTGAGCGTGTTTTGCGTAGAGCCCGGGCGTTGGGTCGCCACGAGCCAGCACTTCGGTGCGTCGGAAGCTGTGTATGGCGCAAGGGTGGTGGGAGGCGCGGCCGCCCCCGCAGTGCCAATGGCGGTGATGGCACAGCCGTCGGTTCGAAAGAAAGCGATGGCGGATAAGAACCAGAACGAAGTCTGGGATGCGGTAAACACACAGAAGAATGAAATGTCCGTCGAAGTCGCCTCCACCGCTCCCAGCGTGCAAGCGGAGCTTGCACAAACCACGTCATACGCGAAGATGAACGAGAACGAAGAGGTCAAGCGGAAGGTCGATGCGATTGCTAAGCCGATCGAACAGAATTACCAGGGCTTGATTCGTCAGCTTCGCGATCAAAATGCGGTGGGGGTGGTAGTGGCGGTGAACGGGCGCATCATCTGGGCCGATGTGTTTGCCGGCACGGACCTGCTGACGAAGTATTGGCCCAAGCTGGTGCGCTCGTACGCGTCAGAGGCAGTGGTCACAAGGGCGAAGGGTGAGGACGTCAAAACCGAGAAGGCGCAGGCGTTTCTCGCGGACATGGATGGGCGCAGAGAGACGATTGAGAGCGAGCCTGGGATTTATCGACACACAGAAGTGACCGGGGATGGTTTTAAGGTGTTTTCGCTGACTTCGTTGTTACCGAAAACCGGATTTGAGTTGCACGTAGCAAAGATGGCGGAGTGAGTTCCTCGTTCCATAAACGAAACCTCCCGAGCGGCGAACCGCGAGGCGCCGGTGGGGCGGGCAGAGGGTCCATGCTAATTACCGATTGAGGGATTGTTTTTCGTACCAGATGCGCCATGCCTGGGAGGTGCTGGGGAGACGCTGATGTGTGATGTCGCCTAAGGCCTGGAATGACCATCCGCGAGTCTGCGCATCGAGTGTCGAGTCGTCGGTGTAGGTCAGCAATTGAGGGACAGCTAAAAGTCTTTGCTCGGGAGTGAACATGCCGGACTCCGCCAGCCCGCAGGCGGCGCGTTCGCGGACCACTGGGGACTCGTCGTCGTGCATCGACTTCAGAAGGACCTCGATTGCCTGATCGGTTCCGGCAAGAGCGAGTCCCTCGACGGCCCAACGGCGAGAGTCCACATCCGCGTCGGAAACGTGGGCGATCAATGCTTCCATCGCGCGGTCTATTCCGACGCCGCGATTCGCCATCAGGCCAAGAGCCCATAACGCCCAAATCTTACGCGCGTGATCGGGGGACTGCGACAATTTCAGAACATATTCGAAACTCGCCGGATTCTTGGCGAGGCCGTACGCTGCGAGTTCGACCTCGATGCCGGATTCGCGCGTACGCATGTCGTCAGAGTTTAATGCCGCCGCGGCGAGGGTGGCGATCTGCGAATTCCAGCGCACTTTTCCGTGCCATCCGCTAACACGCGAAGAAATCTGCTCGGTGGCGCCGTCGGAATGACTTACCGCGAGTTCGAGTAATGCCTCCGCCTGTCTTTGTGGATTCAAGCGATCGATCTTCTTCAAATCCTTCGCAGAGGCCGGTTTGTCGTTGCGGTTTGAAAAGGAGCCGGCGATTTCATCCCACCGCAAATTCGATTTGCCGACTACTCCAGCGATGAGTGCGGCGAAGAATCCGATGAGGACGGCGAGGACCTGTCCCGATGGTATTCCAGGTTTCCGGCGACCATTTGGCGATGGTCCCATTACCGATGCCCTGTCGCCCCTGATATCGGTCCCGGGCCCAAGCGTTCCGTAATCAGGTGTTGGCCGGAGGCGCGGGTCGGATGGCGGCGTTGCATCCTGCGGAGATTGCCGGAAGACGTCCATATAAAGAAGTCTAGGAGGGCTGGCAAAATACGGTAAAGTTACTTCAGTTCAAACACAGAGTAGCTTGCTCAACAAATCTGAGGCGCTCAGAAAAGCCAATTCGGCGCCAATTGCAGCACAATCGAGGGAGGATTTATGTCAGTGAAGTCCATGTGGTGGAAGTCCGCCATCAGCTTGTCGCTTGCTACAGTCGTTTTCGCCGCGGCTGGTCCGGGATATCACGTTTTGAAGACGTACAAAGTTGGCGGTGAGGGTGGATGGGACTACCTGGTCAACGATGCGAACGCACGGCGGCTATATCTTTCTCGGGGAACGCACGTCATGGTGCTCGATTCGGATTCAGGCACGAGTGTGGGAGATATTAGCGATACTCCGGGCGTTCACGGGATTGCACTCGCGCCAGAACTTGGACGAGGATTCACCAGCAACGGTCGCGAAGGAACGGTCAGCGTCTTCGATATCAAAAGCCTGGCGACAACTAGCAAGGTTAAGGTCGGAGAGAATCCCGACGCAATTCTTTATGACCCTTCCACGAAACGTGTTTTCACATTCAATGGGAAGAGTCATGACTCGAGCGTAATCGATGCGGCCAGCGGAAAGATGATTGGAACGGTCCCGCTCGATGGCAAGCCAGAGTTCGCGGTCAGCGATGGAAAAGCTGAAGTGTTCGTCAACATCGAGGACAAGAGCGAAATTGAAGTCATCGATCCGAACAAGATGGAAGTCAGAGCGAGGTGGCCGCTCGCACCGTGCAAGGAGCCCAGTGGACTAGCAATCGATCGGAAGAACCGGCGACTCTTTTCTGGCTGCGGCAACAAGATGATGGCCGTGGTGGATGCTGATAGCGGGAAGGTAATCGCGACTCCGGCGATTGGCGAGGGCGTCGACGCCACCGCGTTCGACGGTGAGACCGGACTGGCGTTCGCGTCGTGCGGGGAAGACGGAGTGCTGACGGTGGTGAAAGAGGAATCCGCCGACAAGTTTACGACCGTGGAGAACGTGAAGACACAAGAGGGAGCACGGACCATGGCGCTGGATTCGAAGACTCATAATGTATTCGTTGTGACGGCGAAATTTGGCCCGCCACCGGCACCTACGGCGAATAATCCGCATCCGTGGCCATCAGTTGTACCTAATACTTTTGTTGTGCTGGTCGCTGGTAAGTGAGGCGGAAATTCGTAGGGGAGACGTGAGGGTGAACGACGCCTGCGCCGCCTCTCGTCCTTCTACGTTACTTCCCGTATGCCAAGGTTCGGCAGCAGAAGCTACAATTGCGGGTTTGTCAGACTGAAGAAAGAATTGAACAATTTCTCATGACCATGAAAGTTCGCAAAGCCGTGTTTCCTGCTGCAGGATTGGGCACTCGTTTTTTGCCCGCCACGAAGGCACAACCTAAAGAGATGCTCCCCCTGGTTGACAAGCCCATCATTCAATACGGAGTTGAAGAAGCAATGGCCTCGGGATGCGACCAGATCCTGATCATCACGGGTCGTGGCAAGCAGGCGATCGAAGATCACTTCGACGTCAGTTATGAACTGGAAAAAATGCTTGAGGAACGTGGCAAGACGGACCTGCTCAAGATTGTGCGTAATATCTCGGACATGATCTATGTGGGATATGTCCGGCAAAAGGAAGCTCTGGGTCTCGGGCATGCCGTGCTGATGGCACGCGAAATGGTCGGTCATGAGCCTTTCGCGGTGCTGCTGGCTGACGATGTGATTGATAGCCGCGTGCCGGCATTGAAGCAGATGGTAAACGTATTCGACGAGAAACAGTGCAGCGTGATTGCGGCCCAGGTGGTTGAAGGCAAGATGATTTCGTCGTATGGAGTGTTCGACGCCCAGCCCGTGAACGGGTTCAACGGACGGCTGTTCGAAATACGCAACATGGTGGAGAAGCCGAAACCCGAAGAAGCGCCGTCGAACCTCGCAATCATTGGCAGGTACATTCTCACGCCCGCGATTTTTGACTGTCTTGCAAAGACGAAAACGGGGGCCGGCGGGGAATTGCAGCTGACCGATGGAATGCGCATGCTTTTGAAACAGGAAAAGATGTATGCGTACGTTTATGAAGGGAACCGTTATGACACGGGAGACAAGCTGGGATTCCTGAAAGCGACAGTCGAATTCGCACTCAAGCGAGACGATCTGGGCGGACCTTTCCGAGAGTACCTGAAAGGTCTGAAGCTTTAGTCGTTGTGCGCGTGGTTTGGGTGGGGACGGCGAGAGTGCCGTCCCCATGATTTTTGTGTTACGAGTTTTTCAACTTCTTCGATTTCTCTTCCACGCCGCGGGCAAGCTTCTCCTTATGCCCATGAAGTTTCTTGGCAATTGACGCGTCCGACAGACCGATCATCTGGGCGGCGAGAATGCCCGCGTTGGTCGCGCCCGGCTTCCCAATCGCGACAGTAGCCACGGGAATTCCAGCCGGCATTTGCACTGTAGCAAGCAGAGAATCCATGCCGTTTAGCGAAGTCGACGGAATCGGGACGCCGATGACTGGGAGCGTGGTGTGCGCCGCGATGACACCGGCGAGATGGGCTGCGCCGCCAGCCCCAGCGATGATGACCCGGATGCCGCGGTCGGCGGCCTTGCGCGCGAAGTCGGCTGTGCGATCCGGGGAACGGTGAGCCGAGGTTACGTCGATCTCGAAGGGGATACCGAACTCATCGAGCGCCTTGCCGGCCTCGCGCATGATTTCCAGATCTGAATCACTTCCCATCACAATTGAAACCTGTGGATTGCTCATTGCACCTTCTCTCAAAGTTTTGAAGTTACCTGGTTACGACAGAACGAACTATTTCTTGAGCGCGCGGGCGGCAATGTCTTTGCGGTAATGTGCCCCGTCAAATGTTATCTGGCTACAGGCCTTGTACGCGCGATCGACCGAGGTCTGCAGGTTCGGGGCGCGAGCCGTCACTCCAAGGACACGACCTCCCGCCGAATAGTAGATGCCATCACGCTTCGAAGTGCCTGCATGAAAAACTTTCACACCTTCGACGGCAGCCGCCTCGTCGAGTCCATCAATTCGTTTTCCTACTGCAAAGGTTCCGGGATAGCCTCCAGAAGACATCACCACGCAGACTGACGCATCCTGCGACCACCTGAAGTCCTCTTCGCTGATACGTCCTTCGATCGACGCCTGAACCACATCGACCAAATCGCTTTCCAACCGCATCAAGATGGGTTGCGTTTCGGGATCGCCGAATCGGCAGTTGAATTCGAGGACCATGGGCCCGCGCGCCGTCATCATTAATCCGCAATAAAGGACACCCTTGAACGGGTTGCCCTCGGCCTTCATGCCGGCCACGACGGGTGTGGCAATGTGGTTGACCAACCAATCCCGCATCGGCAAATCGACAAGTTCCTGTATGGAATAGGCTCCCATGCCTCCGGTGTTCGGACCGGTGTCGCCGTCGCCGACCCGCTTGTGATCCTGAGCGGCAACCAGAGGAGCTACGCGCTCTCCGTCACTAAAGAGCAGGAAGGAAAGCTCATCTCCCGTCAGACATTCTTCGAGTACAACGCGCGCGCCCGCGTCGCCGAGCATCCGGCCGCTGAGCATTTCGGCCGCGACGCTGGCCGCTTCCTCTTTCCCTTTGGCGATGACCACACCTTTGCCAGCAGCTAGACCGTCGGCCTTCACGACAACCGGCATGTGGAAGTGCCCAAGGGCGTCACGGACCTGCTCGATGGAGTCGCAAATTGCGAAGTGAGCTGTAGGGATGTGATGGCGCTGGAGAAATTCCTTGGCAAAGCTTTTGCTCGATTCGAGTTGAGCTGCGGCTTTGGTTGGACCGAAAACGGGCCACCCTCGGCGATTGAACTCGTCCACGACACCAAGGGTCAGCGGAAGTTCCGGGCCGACGATCGTGAGGTCGGGCTGCAGACGAACGGCAAGCTCAGTGATGGCATCGAGGCTTTTTAGGTCAGCGGGAAGGCACTCGGCCTCATCGGAGATCCCCCCGTTGCCGGGAGCGCAATAAAGCTGAGAAACGCGCGGGGATTGCTTCAGCTTCCACACCAGCGCATGTTCGCGCCCGCCACCTCCTAGGACCAGAACTTTCATAGCAGAGCAAATCAGGTTAGGGGTTGAAGGTTGAGGCTGTCAAACGCGGGGGGCGGTTGCGTGGTGATTCGTGCGTGGAAAAATCCGTTTGCGAGTTTTGGGATCTTCACGTCAAAATCCCCACCCTGTCGCAAAATGCGCGACAAGGGTGGGGCAACCCACATTATTTGTTCTTACGCGCCGTCCGTGGAGTGGAGGACACGGAACGTGTTGCCGCCATTCGACCACACCAACAACAATGCATCCTCACCCTGCGGCACGCTGGACAGGGCCTGTTGCACTTCACTGGCGGACTGGACCTTGTGACGGTTCACTTCCAGGATGATGTCACCCTGCTGAAGTCCGGCGTTATCGGCCGGGCTGCCGGGCTGCACCTGCTCGATCACCGCTCCCTTGATTTCACGCGGAGCCTGTATTTGATCGCGGAGTTCCGGCGTGAGATTTCCGAGACCAACTCCCCAGCGGGCCTTGCCTTGTTGTCCTTCGCCAGAGCGTGATCCGGATTCTGCGGACCGGTTGCCGAGATCTTCGAGCGTGACCGGGACCTTCATGGTCTTGCCTTCGCGAAGGACCGTCAGTTCGACCTTGGTGCCGGGTTTGGTTTGTCCGACGATCACCTGGAGCTCTCCGGAATCGGCGACCTTCTGGCCGTTGATCTCGGTGATCACGTCTCCGGTCTGAAGACCAGCTTTACCTCCAGGAGAATCGGCATCGACTTGCGTCACTACCGCTCCGCTGGCGTTGGTGTCATCGAAGAATTTCGCGTTTTCCGGAGTTACGTCAGAGATGCCGATACCGATGCGCCCGTGGCTGACCTTGCCATCGCGAATGAGAGCTTCCACGGTGGGACGGACGATCTGCGTCGGGATGGCAAAGCCCATTCCCGAGAATGAGCCCGAAGGCGAGATCAGGAACGTGTTGATACCAACAACTTCGCCGCGAGCGTCAACCAGCGGTCCACCCGAGTTGCCGGGGTTGATGGCGGCGTCGGTCTGAATGAACTGTCCCGGCTTACTACGGTCAGTCGGATCAGGGTTGGCGCGGTTCAGCGCGCTCACGATTCCGCGTGTAACGGTGAAGCGAAATCCGTAGGGATTGCCAAAGGCCAATACTGTCTGACCCTGGCGAAGCTGTTTCGAATCCCCCCACGGTGCACTGGCCAGATTCGACCCGCCCTCGACCTTGATGACAGCGAGATCAGTCAGAGGATCAGTTCCGATGAGCTTGGCTTTCATGATGTGACGGTTGCTGGTGGTAACGCGGATGTCGACTGCACCGTCGACAACGTGATTGTTGGTGACGATGTAACCATCGGGCGAGATTACGACGCCGCTGCCCATACCATGTTCGATCTGAGGCTGGCGCTGGCGCATGCCGGGACCGAAGAACTGACCGAACGGATTGCCCTGTCCGAAGAATTGCTGCATATCCTCCGGGACATCCCGGCCTGCCATCTGCGGCTTGGTTTTGGAAGTGACGGTGACGTTGACGACGGCTGGAGTAACGTGGGCCGCCAACGTTTCCATGGCCTTATCGAGCGATATCAACGCGCTGACACTGTCGATGTCGAGCGGAGCGGCTGCGGGCGCCGCTTCAGCCGCTCGCGCTGCCGTCGGCTTGGCAAATTCATAGGTTGAGATCGAGGCGGCCATTGCTACTGCGAGCACAGGCAAGGCGAGACGCCGCGTCCATTTCTTTGTGCTTTCGTTCCACCATTTTGCTGCATTCATTTTGTGTTGCATCCTTTCGAGATTTGCTAGAACTAATTCGTTAGTTAATAAAACTTTACGGTTGAAACTGGTTCGAATTCACATCTTTCATTAGGTCTTCTTCGCGGGAGTTTGGCTGCTGACGGGTTCCACGACGTAATGCACCAGCATCACGCGGAACATTTCAATCTGATAAGGCGGTTGTCCGGTAGCATTTTCACTTGCGTTGTGGAAGAAGACAAAAAGAGTTTCAGCCACAGGAACCGGAGCCACCACCTCGATGCTGGTGAGGTGAACAAGAGTTCCAGCTTTCGGTCTGAGAACAACGCGATGCGCCGCTGAGGTCTTCTTGTTGTGATGAATGAGCGCGGGAGCCGGTTTCTCAATCAACTTCGCCGGAGTAACGTGAACTCCTGCCGGCAACTCCTGCGATGGTGACAGTTCAGGTGATGGATCCTGTACAGGCGACGTACCTAAGTTCACGAGTTGGGCCTGCGGAATAACGTTCGCGAACCCTATCAGCTTGGGAGACCTCTCGGCAAACACGGCGCACACGACCGCAAAACCCACTACCAAGCTGGCGGCGGGCTTCCATCCGCGAGCGCTGGCTCGAGGACGATTGACGTCCAAAATCTGTGCTACACGGAACGTCGTCTCACGAAGGCGTCCGACAGCGGCCTGTGCCATCGCCAGGCTGCGTTGGATGAAGCTGCGCTCGGCGAGATGCGCAAGGCACTCGGCGTACGCTCTTGGGCTGGCAGTTTCGGCGAGCACGGCGTCGTCACAAGCGATCTCGCGCTCGAGGGCGGCTTTGTTCTCGATCCACCATATGGCGGGATGAAAGAAGAAGAGCGCTCTTACCAACTGCTGGGCGAGGTTGGTCCAGTCGTCCCAGCGGCGAAGGTGCGCGAGCTCGTGCAACAGAATCTGATTCACGTCGGCGGGCGAAAGCTCACGCATTGCCCAATCAGGGATCACGATTGCGGGCCGGGCGAGTCCCAGCGCGGTGGGCACGCGTACCTGCTTCGATGTGCAGATCACTACCTTACGCGAGAGATTCGACCGACGAAGGGTCTCCTGCATGATCGCAGGCAGATCACTCGGAGCGAGCGGCGTGCATCGCTTACGAAGAGAATGAAGATGCCAGACGGCGCGAGCGACGCCAACCAGGAAGTATCCGGCGATCACTGCCCAGGCTGAAAAGACGTATAGAGCCCAGGTGTTCGGAATGGTGATGGCTGCCCGATGGATTGCGTTCGGGACGCGGCTCTGAATAGACAGCCCTCCGAGAAGCGGCAGCCCAGCAATCGCGATGAGAGCGGAAAACCAGATCGCGAATCGAGTGCCCGCGGATTGGCGACGGGCGAGGCGATACACGATCGCGGCGAAGGCGGCGACCAGAGTTCCCTCGGTAATGGAGTCGACGATCCGAAGCGCCGAATACTGTGCGATCGTTTGAAGTTCGAGCGTCATCGAGGTAGTTACTTTGTCCTATCCAGAAGATCTCGGAGACGTTGCAACTCGTCGGGATCGATACTCTTCTCTTCCAAAATATTCAGCACCAGCAGTTCATCGGAGTTGCCAAAGAAGCGGCTAACGAGATGGCGAACCTCGAAGCGGGAGGCATCCTTCCGATCGACGCTGGGACTGTACACATGAGCGCGCTTATCTTTCGCGTGCTGGACGTAGCCCTTTTTCTCCAGGATCCGAATAATCGTGAGGACGGAGTTGTACGCCAGCGCGGGTTCCGCCGGCAGACGCTGCAGAACTTCGTGCACCGTGGACGAACCCCGGTCCCAGAGGACATTCATGATGCGCAACTCGGCTTCGGTCAGGGTTGCGGACTTGCTGCGGGCCACGGATCCTCCTAGTTTCTTAATTCGACGTTGAACTGCGGGAAAGGTCAACTAATTTGTTAGTTGCACGAAGTTGCCTACGCGTTGCCCGAGCTACGCTTACGGCGTAGGCCCATTGTAATAAACAACTTACATATAGCCCGGTTGGCTCAAGGGCTACCCTTCCATTTCCATCATCGCACCTCTCTGGTCCACAGTTGAGACCCGCCCTCAAGGTCCGTGCTGAGCTCTGCTTTGATGAGCTTGCGAGGAGAAATCTGTTCCAACACCAGAAATCAGACTGTCCTACTGGACAAGCAGGGGAAAGTCCTTAACGGAACGACGCACTTTGGGATCAGCCGAGTTCCAAGGAGGCTTTTCTTTTTCACAGCGGATAGATGTTCAGACGAACATGTCCGCGGTACGGCAAGACACGCGAAGTTGTGCTTCAGCTTACGGAGAGAAGCGGCAGGAGTTGGAATCCTGCAAAGCACAGGGCCAGATAAAAAATTCCGGATGACCGAAAAACTTCAATGGAAGAGACGGCACCGGTTCAACGAGGGGAAAAAACGAGTCATGAAGTGGGTCATCATTCTTTTCGCATTCTTATCTACGCTGTCGATAGCCCAGAATCCGCTGGGAAAAGTCACAAATGCCCAAACAGTCGCGTGTCCTCCGGGATTTGCGACCGGCTCATCATGCCAGCACCTGACCATCGCGAGTTGTGCCAACACAAATGATACGGGCGTAACGATTGGGACGAAGACCGCTGCCGCAGCCAAGGGAACGATCGTGCTGTTTAATGGTTCGAACGGGACAAGGCCGATGAGCGGGCCGTTCGTCAAAGACTATTCCAAGTTTGGATTTACCGTGATCGATACGATGTGGGATCCCCCAGGCTGGGAGGGAACAGGACAAACGGCGAGCATTCTTAACGGAGCGTGCCGTCCGGCAACTTTACTGAGCTATCTTTCGCAGAACGTAAAGGGAGCATTCTGCGCCCAGGGACACAGCGCCGGCAGTTCCGCGCTGGCCTATTCGATGTCGCATTATGGCATTGACCGGCTCGACCATGTGGAGTTGCTGTCGGGGCCTGTGATGTCCGATCTGGAGCAGGGCTGCGAGAATCCGCTTGCGCCCCCGGTTACGGTGGTGCCCAGCAACGGGGCAATCTTTACCAATGGACCTCAATACGTAAACCAGTTCATCGCCGCCGTGAGTCACTACACTGGCGAGGTCTGCCAGCCACGAACACCCACCACCGAAACGGCGAATGCGGACTGGCTGGGACAATCCATTGTGCAACGTGGCGCGGTGCTGAATTTTCCGAATACCGGAATTTCAGGATGGGTGTGCGACAACGGGCTGAACAATTCTGCGGCCCAAGGGGCCATCTTCTATTCGTCGCTGCAGTCGCCGTACTCACTGACTCGTGTCTCAGGATGTACGGGGAGCGAAGGCGTACAGCAGGGAAACACTCCGCAAGCGGTGAAAGGACAGGTAGCTGTCGAGCAGGAGATGGAACTTTCCTGCATCGCTCGACACTAGCGTCCTAGCGGAAAGGGATTCGTCTCTTGGGATGGGCTGCCCCTGGGAGACGAACTGCCCTTCTGACTACATCAATATTAGCAACGACTTGTGTCCCCTTCGCTTTCCAATGAACCTTTGATTACCAACGCAAACGAGTGATCATGCATCCCTTTCCATAATGACCTAGTTGCGATAGTAGTTGGACGATCAAGTCGTCAATCGGCCTTCTTGTCGCTTCAGACTGATGCAAGAACTCCGGCGGTGGGACGTAATCAAACCGCGATCCAAGCCGGAATGATTCTTGCTCGGAATGATCTTTGAAAGCGTGTGTTATTAGTCCGCTGGATATGCGCCCTTGGCGCTCTGTCCGGAACGCGACTGGTAATTCCCTGCCGGCACTCGAGGCTGGCGCTAGCGCTCACTTCGACTAATCGAGCTTCCAGACGCGGGGGCCGGGAGAGTTGTCGCCCAATTCGGCAACCTCGGATTCCCGAGGAGAAGTGCAAGCAAAACTCAGTCATCAGACAAATCAATCAAAGGAACGTGCTATGAAATGGATGCTGTCGGTATCTCTCTTTCTCACCACCGCCTCGTTTGCACAAAATTCATTGGGGCGAGTCACTAATGTTCAGCAGGTTGCGTGTCCGTCAGGATTCGCTGCGGGTTCTTCATGCCAACATCTGACCATACAAAGCTGTCAAGGCACGCTGGACACGGGAGTCACGATCGGCACGAAGGCGCCGGCCGGATCAAGAGGCAACATCGTGTTGTTCACTGGTTCGAGTGGGACGCGCCCGATGGGAGGAGCTTTCGCCAGCGATTATTACAAAGCTGGGTTCACTGTGATCGATACGATGTGGGATACCCCGGGGTGGGAAACGACGGGGCAGGCCCCGGATATCCTGGCGGGAGCATGCCGTCCGGCCACGCTTCTTAACTACCTGTCGCAGACCGTTAAGGGAGCCCTCTGCGGGCAGGGGCACAGCGCAGGCAGTTCGGCGCTGGCTTATTCAATGACCGAGTACGGCATTGATCAACTGGAGCACGTGGAACTGTTGTCAGGGCCTGTCATGTCGGATATGGAAAAGGGATGCGAAACTCCGGATGTTCCTCCTGTGACGGTTGTCCCCACAAACGGCGCTCCGTATGAAAACCGGCCCCAGTACGTAAATCAATTCATCTCAACGATCAGTCACTACACGGGCCAGGCTTGTCAGCCATCGACCCCTACTCCGCAATCGGCAAATCAGTCGTGGCTGGAGCAGTCGATTGTCCAACCCACAACGTCATTAAATTTCCGGAAGACGGGAATCTCGGGCTGGCTGTGTGACAACGGGCTGAATAACTCCGCTGCACAAGGGGCGATCTTCTATTCGAACTTGGGATCGCCATACTCGTTGACCCGCATCTCCGGCTGCTTTGGCAGCGAAGGCGTGACAGCTGGAACTACGCCACAGGGAGTGAGCGGGCAGGTAGCAGTTGAGCAGGATATGGAATCCTCTTGTTCGACGTCGAGGAGACGCTAGTCATCGCGATGACTCTGCCCACTTCGGCTAAACAGAGCGGAACGGCCTCGCTGACGTATAGCTCGTGTCAACGAGGCCGTGAGCGGAGCAACGGTTCACCTCACTCGTAGGTGAAATTCAATTTGTCGACGAACACAGTGTAGTCGGCCTGCTGGTAGTTGCCATCCATCTGGTAGTTGATCGTGATTCCGTGCCAACCCGGAGCGGAGTAGGGAGCGTAGGTCCAGTTCAGTGTGTGGGTTTCGCCATTCAGCGTGATTGACTGATACAGCAACTGATTGCTGGAAGTCCGTTGCACTTGGATGACGAGGTGATTCCACGCGTTCTCCAACGGACTGCAGGCGATTCCGGTTCCTGTCCATTTCTTCTTTACGTTGTCCCAGATATCCCATTCGTTTCCACCTGCGATCCGGCATTCGTGTCCCCAAGTGAAGCCGAGTCCATCGAAGAATTGGTTGATGTCGAACTCGAGGGCCTGTGATGCGCCTAGATTGCTTCCCCAGAAATAAACGTCGTAGGTGAAAGTGTGCAGTGTTTGAACAAGGGTGTGACTGGTGTCTGGCAATCCCTGTGACGAGAGGTCGCCGATGAGATGGTTGTTCCAGAGGACATCGGAATAGTTCATGTTGCCGCCGATATCGAACTGGGTAGAGTTGCCGGACATTGTGGGTGACTTCTTGTTCTGATACATCGCCCACGTAGTGCCCGGCCCGCTGGGAGTGCAGTTCGTGCAATCTGCGTAGGTGGGAGGTTGCTGCGCATAGCCGTTCCATCCGCCACTGCTATGCAGGTTGGTGAAGGTCTTCCCGGAAGAACTCACAGTGATGGTGACCGGAGTAGTGGAGGCGCCACCGCACTTGTCCCACTCCTCAACTGTCGTGTTGTACGTTCCGGGACTAAGGGTGAGATTCGTATTGAGGCTGGCGCCGTTCACCACATATGCCAGCTTTGAGGGCGAAGTGTAAATGCCCATTGAAGCTACGCCCAGCGAGCAACTCGAGGTTGCGGTCGCAGAGAAGTTCACCGGCGATCCGACCGTGCTCTTGTTCGCTGGCGAAGTGACGTATACCCCGGTCTTGGTGGAGGAGTTGACCGTGATGTTTACGGTCTTGGTGGATGCTCCGCCACAGTTGTCCCACTCCTGCACGACGACGGCGTACGATCCAGGATTTAGATTCAGGTTGGTATTGAGGCTGGCCCCATTCGTAACGTACGCGAGTTGGAACGCCTGCGGGTAGATTCCCATCGAGGCGACGCCCTTGGAGCATCCTGAAGCGGTAGCGGTTGCCACGAATTTCACGGAAGTGCCGACAGTGCTGTTATTGGAAGGACTGGTTACTGTAACTCCGGCGAACGCAAATATTGCGCTAGAAAAGCATGCAAAAATGGCCGTTGAGATCGAGGCAGACTTCGTCATCGTAAGAATTAACTCCAGGAGGAATTTTGGTTGAGACCCCTGTAAGGTCCTGGAAACATAGGCGTTCCGGCGGCCAGAAAATACGGGAACACCTCTTGGGTCTAGCACAGCCGCCAGCCCGAAGTGATCAAGGGCAAAAGCGGAAGTTGAGCGGAGTGAAATCAATGTATACAGCGTTCACCTGAGAGTCAAAGACAAAAGCTTGTATTTTGACACGGGAGTGCTAAGCCCAGGCGATTTGCAGCGGATGCGAGGGAAAGCAGGAAGTCAGTGGGCCGACAACGGTGGAAACGAATGTGATTCGAAGAATTTGGACTAGCGGGACTTGGACAACTTTGAAGGTTTGAGCTTTGCGAACGCACGGACAGAAGCGCTTTTGCTTTCTGAAGCTGAGCGCGTCGTCTGGCCGACAACCCGCGGCCGCCGCGATTGATGAAGTAGTTCAGCATGCGCATTCCGGAGCTCGGACCTTTGGGCGAGCCGCGCTTCGAGGCGAGTGTGCGCGCGATGGTTTCCGCGTGTTTAGCGAACAGTCCGGCGGGAGGGTGGGTTGAGTCGGTTTTAACTCTCGCCACCCAACGCCTGGAACTTCGCCCACCGGTTTTCTTTTTACGGCTAGTGGTGCTTGAAGTACTGGACCGCTTTTTCATGCGACTCCGCAGCTTGGCGACTGGCGAACGTTCCGAGGTTGCGGCGCTTTCCGGTCTTGGCATTTTTCTTGCGCGAGTAGAGACGGTATTGCCCGCTTTTCAATTTACGAATCATTAGGAGTTCACCTCACAAAACTTGCTAACTGGCTTTTCGTGTCCGACTCGCTTTCATCGCAGATTCATGTCGAGCACTTGCACTGCGTTTGCGCGCGGCAGTCTTGGCCTGCCGCGAGAGAGCAGAACTGGAAGCAGCGGAATGGCCTTTCTTCTTTAGCGCTTGGCTGGTGGCGCGGGACCGGGTCGCCGATGGCTTCCTCCGACTACCGCTCTGCCCTTTGCGATAATCTTGTGCGGCCTTCTCGGCAGTGTCCGCTGACGTTTTGCCCTTTGCTGGTGCCTGCAACTTCACCCCGGCGCGGCGCGCTTTTGACAAGCCAATAGCGATTGCCTGCTTGGTCGAGGCCGCTCCGTGCTTTCCTTCACGGACGTGATGGATCTCTTCGCGTACGAACTCTCCCGCTTGCGTGCTGGGAGATTTGCCTTCCCGTTCATCTTCATGAGCACGTTCCAAAGTTTCTTTTTCCGGCATGGCGACCTCCTCTGCAGAGGTTAGTATTTTGCGGCCTCACGAAGGGATAGAACATTTTCTGTATGAGAGTTTCCGAGTTGCTGTAGAGAAGTTGTCTGCGCAGTTTCGAAATTGCGCGGATGAGTTCAGAAAGATCTCAGTTCGCAGTCAACGTGATTTGATCAAGCCAGACGTTATACGGCGCCTGCTCAAAGTTGCCGTCCATCTGGAAGGCGACGTCGATTTCTTCCAGCGTCCAGTCGGGCTGATTTGGATAATAGGTATCAACGTCGTACGTTTGGTCGCCAACCGTTAGGCTGATGTAGTGGACCTGGTCTCCGACGCGCTCCACGTCCCACACAAGGTGAATCCACGTATTGGCTGGGAACGGGGTACAGGGGATGACGGTAGGTTGCCAACCGTTGATGTCGTCCCATATGTCCCACTTACCCGAACCGTTGAAGTTGCATTCCGATCCCCAGACCCATCTTTTTCCGCCATATGTCTGATTTATATCGAACTCAATAGCCTGGGATGCTGTGGGATTGTCGATATAAAAATAAAGATCGTAGTTAAAATGGCTGACGTTATTTCCGCCAGCGATCGGATTGAAATAGAGCATGTTGGAATACGGAGTAGGGCCGCCCATCGTGAACTTGGCGGAGTTCCTGTCCATAGCCGGGGTGGTCTGATCCTGAATGAGCGACGAGTCAGCGGTTCCCAGGCCGGCGGCACAGATTTGTCCATCGCGGCCTGAGCCTACGGGGAAAGTCGCGGAGCATGACTGCCATCCTGGCAAAGCCTGAATCGAACTGATGGTGGTTGCCGCCTGTGTGGTCACGTTGACGTTGAGAATCGTGGCCGTGATATATCCCTGATTGTCTTCAGCCATGATTTCGATGGCATGTTGTCCAGGGCCTACGAAGATCTGCGTGTCGATGGAACTCGTGAAGGTGAAATACACGGCAAGTTGATCGACGTAAACGCGCATGAAGAAGATGGGATTTGTCGGCCTAGCAGACGCCACGATGTGAAGCGGCGATGTACTCGTTGCGCCATCTGTGGGACTGGTTATTGCGAGAGAGAATCATCCGAGCCCGGGGGAGGAGGAACCTGCGCGGGCGGCGCGGGAAGCGGGCTTGTTTGCGGTGACCAGGTAATCGGGACCGGAGGTGTCGAGGGATTGCGTGGGGGCGCCGGTGGTGTAGGTGTGCCGGCATTCATGTTGCTGTTGCTGCTGCCACAACCTGTCGAAAACGCCATAAGGACAATCAACATTCCACAAAAAAAGAGAAGCGTCGCGCGATTGCCAAACGGAGAGAACAAACTCATGTCTTTGAAACCTCAGAGATTTGCGTAGAGAATGGCCGGGCAGCTAGCGGAACAGCTACATGGCGGCGGGTAAACGAGCCCTAAACCTAACGAAAACTGTAGGCAAGTTGTATGGACGGAGCAATACGGCGCCCACCGTACGAGGTTTCGGAGAATCCTTGAATAGAACTACACGCCGGGAAGCCCGAGTTGCTCGAGGTGCAGAAGCATGTCAGCGGGGTCGGAATAAACGCGGAAGGCGCCGGCGCGTTCGAGTTCCTCTTCTCCGTATCCCCCCGACATCACCCCTACACCGAGGGCGTTCTTGCGTCCAGCTGCCAGGAGATCCCATGCGCTGTCACCAACCACTATGCAGTCTCCAATCGGAACGTTCAATCGTTGCGCGGCCGTAACGAAAATATCGGGAGATGGCTTCGCTTTCTCCACGTCATCGCCAGTGACAATCTCCATCCTTGCTGGGACGGTGAGTTGCCGGAGCAGGCGTGTGGTTGCGGCACGGCCGCCAGTGGTTGCTATTGCTATCGGAATCTTGTGCCTAGTGAGATGCCGCAATAATTGATTCGCCCCCGGCAACGGAGCGAGATCTCTAATCTTGCGGCTGAACAGATCGTCATGAGCTTTCTCGAGGAACCCAATATCGATACTTTTTCGCCCGCGCCCTATTTCTCGAAGCAGCTCGGGCAGAAACGATTTTCCGCTCATGCCTATGCGGCGATGAATCTTCCAAGTGGGAATAACGATTTTCGCCGCCCGCAGAGCCTGCTCCCACGCGATTACATGATGGTAGTTGCTGTCGATGAGCGTGCCGTCGAGATCAAAGAGAACAGCAGGAAAATCGAGGCGTTCCGCACCTGAGTCGGACTTCTGTCTATTCGCGGCTTGACTTCGCATGCGGCGCGGCATCTGATACAAGCGTGCTCAACTTCCTTTCTACAAGATTTGTCAGCGCATTCGGTGCCCACTGCTGATCAAAGGTTGTGGGTGAATCGACACAGGGGGTGACGGGCCCCGCCAACCAGAAAGGACTGGAAAACATCTCAAGGTATGTAGGTTGCAGGGGCAGTTAGAGTTGCAATTGGCTCCGGGCAAAGCAGCCACTTTCGACATTGTTGGAGATTTCGTGCCATCCGCCACTGCACGGGTCTCGCAGCTAGAGGGAGCCACAATTGAATGCGAATTGCTCAGGTTGCGCCACTCTATGAAAGCGTCCCACCACGATATTACGGAGGCACGGAAAGAGTAGTTTCGTGGCTTACCGAAAAACTGGTGTCACTCGGACATCAAGTGACGCTCTTTGCGAGCGGAGACTCGGTCACGAATGCACACTTGATTGCGGCGTCCAAGAAGGCTCTTCGGCTGGATCCGGATTGCATTGATCCTTTGGCCCATCACGTACTGATGGTCGAGGAAGTATTCAGCCACGCTGAGGATTTCGACCTCATTCATTTTCACACTGACTATTTGCATTTTTCACGGAGCCGGCGAGAGAGAGTGCCCTGCCTCACCACGCTTCACGGCAGGCTTGATATACCCGACTTGGTGCCGCTGTACAAGGAATATAGAGAGGTTCCGGTAGTTTCCATTTCGGACGCTCAACGGGAGCCGTTGAGCTGGGTGAACTGGGTAGGTACGGTCCCGCATGGAATGCCGGCAAACATGCTTTCGCTTAACCCTGGGAAGGGCGAGTACTTGGCGTTTCTGGGGCGCGTATCTCCCGAGAAGGGGATTGATCACGCGATTGAGATCGCGATTCGATCCGGGATGAAGTTGAAGATCGCGGCCAAGATCGACCGCGCGGATCGGGAATATTACGACGCGAAGATCAAACATCTAATGACTCATCCTCTGATCGAGTTTATCGGCGAGATTGGGGGTTCGGAAAAGCAGGAATTTCTGGGAAACGCGGCCGCATTGCTGTTTCCGATAAATTGGCCCGAACCCTTTGGGCTGGTCATGATCGAGTCGCTGGCATGCGGAACGCCGGTGATCGCGTATCCTTTTGGCTCGGTTCCGGAAATCATTCCGCATGGTGTCGGCGGATTTCTCGTTCAGAATATTGAAGAGGCAGTGCGAGCAGTGAAAAGAATCGACAAAATCGATCGGGCTGAATGCCGCAGTCAATTCGAGCTAAACTTCACCGATGACAGTATGGCGGCCAAATATCTCAAAATCTATCAAAAACTTGTTCATCCAAAGTCGGCCTCGATAACGGTCGAAGAGGGAGTATTGAATTGGATGGAAGTGGAATCGCAAACGCCCAGTACTACATAGCGACCACCGCCTCCCGGGCGGACGATCGCGCCCGGGTACTCAAGTACGGAAAAATGTTCTTCGTCTTCGACCGACTCGGGGATGTGCAGACTTCCGGTCTTGGAGAGGAAGGCCTATTCTACAACGGGATGCGCCATCTTTCCGCGCTGTCGTTGGATCTTTGGCATGCGCGACCATTACTGCTGAGTTCGACCGTCGCGACAAACAATTTTCTATTTACCGCGGACATCGCGAACCTCGACGTGTTTCGCGAAGATGCGATCGCGATCAACCGGGGCGTGCTGCACCTGGTCCGATCGAGGTTCCTGTGGCGTGATTCGTGCTTTGAAAAACTGCACTTTGTTAATCATGGGCTGGATGATCTGGAAATCCCGCTAAGCGTCGGCTTCGATGCCGATTTTGCGGACATTTTCGAGGTTCGGGGAACAGAGCGAGCGCGAAAGGGACGCCGGCTGGAACCTGAGCTCGCGGGCAATTCAGCCGTGCTCTGCTATGAAGGGCTTGATCGCGTCGTGCGCGAAACAACCATCGAGAGTGATGTGACCCCAATTTCCACCTCAGAAACTGGATTCGAATTCGAAATCAGCCTGCGTCCGAAAGACAATGTGACACTGCAGTTGGAGTTTTGTTGCAATCGCGAGCGGGGGCATGACTTCGTCGGCTATAGCGAAGCGTTGTCGGCCGCACGCTTCGAATTGGCAGGTCTGGCCAAGGGGTTTCCGCAGATCACGAGTTCAAATTCGAGATTCAGTGATTGGATTGCAAGGTCTCTTTCCGACCTCGAAATGATGATTGCGGGAAATCCCGAGAGCGGCTATCCATATGCCGGCGTGCCCTGGTTTAGCACAGTGTTTGGCCGGGATGGAATTATCACCGCGCTGCAAACGTTGTGGCTCAATCCTGAAATTGCAAAAGGAGTGCTCGAGTTTCTGGCAAAGACGCAGGCGGACTCATCTGACCCGGTTGCGGATTCGGAGCCGGGCAAGATTCTGCACGAGATGCGGCACAGTGAAATGGCCGCGCTGGGGGAGGTTCCCTTCGGCAAGTATTACGGCAGCGTGGATGCAACTCC
Source organism: uncultured Acidobacteriota bacterium (assembly GCA_963801895.1). GTDB lineage: Bacteria > Acidobacteriota > Terriglobia > Terriglobales > Acidobacteriaceae > Sulfotelmatobacter. The sequence continues at coordinate 2,720,157 of CAWDGM010000001.1, forward strand.
GCTTTTTGTGATGCTTGCGGGCGCGTACTTCGACCGCACTGGCGATCGCGTTTTCCTTGAAAAACTGTGGCCCCACGTCGAGCGAGCCCTGCGGTGGATCGATGAATATGGCGACGTTGATGGCGATGGCTTTGTTGAATACAGCCGCCACTCCGGAAAAGGACTGGTTCAACAAGGCTGGAAAGATTCGAACGACTCCGTCTTTCACGCAGACGGAAAGATCGCTGATCCCCCGATCGCATTGTGCGAAGTGCAAGGCTACGTCTATGCGGCCAAATTGGCTGCCGCGAAACTGACGCGCATCCTGGGAAATGTGGATCAGTGTTGTGAGCTGGAGCTGCAGGCGGAGAACCTGCGTACCTCGTTCGAAGAAAAATTCTGGAGTAACGACCTTGGGATGTACGCTCTGGCGCTGGATGGCCATAAGCAACCTTGCAAAGTCCGTACGTCGAATGCCGGGCATTGTCTATTCACAGGAATCGCCTCTTCGGAACGAGCTCGCCGCGTGGCAGAGACGTTGATGGTAGAAGATTTTTTTACGGGATGGGGCATCCGCACTGTGGCAACGACCGAGGCGCGATATAACCCGCTGTCGTATCACAACGGATCCGTGTGGCCGCACGACAATTCGGTGATCGCCAGTGGCATGGCAAAGTTTGGATTTCCAAAGATGGCGGGACAAATTCTTCTTGCTCTGCTCGATCTGAGCGACGAAGTCGAGCTCCATCGATTACCAGAGTTGTTCTGTGGATTGAAAAGACGGCCGACCGAAGGTCCGACTCTTTATCCGGTGGCGTGCTCGCCACAGGCATGGGCAGCTGCCGCGCCGTTTCTGATTCTCGAAGCTTGCCTGGGAATCACGGTGCAGGCCGAGCGGGGACGGATCGTATTTGACGGGCCATTTCTGCCGGAAGGTATTCCGCAGCTCGCCATTCGAAATTTGCGCTGTGGCAAGGCCACGGCCGATTTGCTTCTCGAGCGACGAGGCGATTCGGTGCTTGTGCACTGTGAGAATAAGCCGGAAGATCTCGAAATCGTTACGATCATTTCCTGAAAGCCCGCTGCTCACGCACCGAGCGTTCAGAACTGTTTGTGGTATCGCCCGTCGATCGAGACTCCGCCCAGCTGATCGCGCTGCACATTCACTGACCAGCGCTTGTTGATCTGGTATTCCCCCTGCACCACCTCACTGCCGGGCTCCGACACATTGGTGGAGAACGAGAACAATAGATTTTTGGTCACACGCTGCTGAATGGCAACTCGAGCCGAGGGGTTTTGGCTGCCACCGAGAGTGGGATCGATCTGGAGACCCGAAAGTCCCGCTAGTTTTTGCACGCTGCCTGCAACTTGTCCAGCGACCTGTGAGGCAATCATCGAGTCCGTACTCTGGCTACTGGCGGCCTGCTCCTCCGTCGTTTTGCCGCGTGCCACTAGATTGATGATGTCGGCTGTGGGGAGCGGGGGATCGGAAACGTAGGCGGTAGTGAGCTTGTCGAGCGGCCCTCGCATGGTCAGTGTCAGGTTGTATTGCTCAATCGTAGTAGCGACCGAAACATTCATCACCGGATGAGTCTCGTTGGGGTTGTCAAAGGTGATGATTCCGCGCTGCAGCTGGTAACGCACGTTGCGGTAGAACAGTTCGCCTGAAGTAAGAGTGGTGCGTCCTGTAATCACGGGATTGGCGGCTGTTCCGCCCACTTGCAGGGCAACTTGTCCGGCAACGCTAATCTGCGAGCTAACGGCATTTACATTGTTTTGAGACTGCGCACTGATTGCGAGCTTGATTGTGTCCGCAAAACCTGGCTGCGAGTAGGTGCTACCTGTGCTGAACTGATCCGCGAACTTCGATAGATCGAAATCGGGAGTAAAAGACAGATTGTCGAGCAGTACACGTCCACTGAGCGTAGAGTCTTCGGTGTTTCCAGCGAATGTTAGATTCGCGTCGAGCAGTGAGCGGAGACCGTCGGGATAGCGGAGGCGCATCGACTGCCCCTGCAATGCCAGATTGAACTGGACGCTGGGCTTGTATGTGATAGAACCACCAACGGTGATGGGCCCGCCGCCGATTTGTGCGGTCATCTTCGAAACTTCGAGACGATTATTTCCGATGTCGACCGTTCCATTCAGTTTCGATATGCCGACAGGGGCATCTTCCGGAATCAACGACACGTTGCGGAACTGCAATTGGCCGGCGATATCGGAACCCGCCGACCGGACGTCGAGCGCGAGTGTTCCGGAACTGGCGAGCGTGGGCGCGAAAATCTGCAGGATGCGAACGTCAACGGAACCTTGGGCCGTCAGCGTGGGAGCCGACGATCCAGCGATCGGTATTCGGCCTTGTGCACGGAGAGATGTGCCGGTGCCTGTGATTTCGGCAGGCTGCAAGTTAATAACAGAGTCTGCATAGTCCGCGCGGATCGGCTGCACGATACCGATTTCTAGCGTTCGATACGTCGCCTTCAAGGTCGGGATCGCAATATGCGCTTCAAGCCTGGTTTTGTCCTTCAACGGACCTTTCAGAGTCGCATGCAACTCCGACTGTCCGTTCAGCTCGGGCGGCACGCTTGGCGCGTAGGCAGCCATCAGAGGAGCAAAAGGAATGACTCCCGTATCGATAGTAGCGTCAGTTTCATAATCCCCAGTAAGGTTTATCTTTCCGCGCGCGTGGACCGCAGCTTCTGCCACCTGAGAATCGAGATTCAGGTTGGCGACATGCTCCGCGACTTTCAGATCTGCTTTGAGGTTCGAAATGGACTTGTCGCGAATCGAGAGCTGCGGCAGTTGCATGGAGGCGACGAGTTGAGGATTGTCAACCGTTCCCTCTCCATTCGCGGTGAACGAAACAGTGCCGTTGATGCCCAGGTTCTTTTCCTGCAAAGTTTGAAGCTTCTGCAAGACCAGCGCCGGAGCGTCGACTTTAGCTATATACGCCTTCGTTTTAGGCGTGAATGAAACATCGGCGTCAATTGCGCCCGCAGGTGCTGCAACGCGTAACGTGGAAACAATCGTGTCGCTCTCCGTGTGAAATTTGGCGGAGAGATCCTGGATGGGCTCGCCATAGGCACGCGCGTTCGCAATCTGCGCCGAGCCAGAGCCGGAAGGTTTAAGCTGCGATCCCTGGAAATCGACTTTGGCGGACAGGTTTCCGCTCACGGGCAAATTCTGCTTGGCCAGCCTGAGAAGATCTCCGATGCTTAGCTGCTGGGCGTCAAGGTGGGCCTGGACGGGGCTGGCGGGTTCGTACGCCCAGTTCTTCAGTCCAAGCTTAGCGCTGAGATTCATTCGACCTTGACCGGCGTTGATGAGGGACGCGCTGCTGACGGTGACGCCGGAGGAATTCGCCTGCATCGCAATGCTGGCCGACTTCCACTCACTACCTTCAACTTCTAGGTTTTGAGCGTCGAGCTGCGCCTCGATGACAGGTTTCTGGATCGACCCCCGCACGGTGGCGTTGACGGTTGCTGAACCGGAGACCGAAGGCAGTTGCGGTTGCGATGAACCAAAAGACGAAGCAAGAGATACGAGCTGATGCAGATCGTTGGCGACAACTTTGAGTTGGAGACTGGAGTTGTTGCTGATCGTGCCTTGCGCCGTCAGCTTCGCGGACGGCATCTGGATCGACGTGTCGTGCAATTCCACGGACTGGCGTTTTCCGTCGTAGGCTGCGTGGATCGCTCCGTTAACAGGAACTTCCTTCGCAGTTGGATTGGAGCGACTGCTCGCGAGGGCTTGTACGGAAAGGTCGGAGTGCGCTCGCAAATTGTCGATCGAGCCCTTCCACGCGGCATCGGCTTTGCCGCGGAGCGTTCCCGACAATGCGGCTCCGGGGATTTGCTGACTGCCGGCCGCACGCTGCAGTTCCCTAAGCGAAATTCCACTCAGTGTGGCTTGCACACTCGTTTCCGGCGTCCCATCCAGGTGCTGCATTTTCCCGGCAGCAGTGAGCTTTCCTCCAAAGGATTCCAAGCTCACATTGGTTAGGTCCAAACTGCCGTTCGCCAGGCGGTAAGTCCCCTGCAGATTCTTGACGTCAATACGTCGGCCTGTCGCGACCGCGATTAGCGCGTCGCTGGCAATCTGTCCGTCGATCGAGAGCGCGCGCAGAAGTGGCTGATTTCCCGAGGGCTGGTACCGGAGCTTGCCCGTCAGCGAGACATCACCCGCTGGCTTCACCGAGGGAGAGAGTGCCGCAAAGTCTTGGGTGTGGATGCGGATTTCATAGTCACCGTCCGCCACCGGATTTGCATAATTCGAAAGCTGCGCTCGCAGGGTCACATCAGAAGAGCCGATCTGCAGGACTGCCGGCTGCACTTCCAGCCGGTCCGGCGTAGCACTGAACTTCAGATTCAGGTTGTGTGGAAGTGGCGAGTAGTCGGCATACTGAAGATGCCCATTCTTGTAGGACAGTTCACCTGCGTAGCGCTTGGCCAAAGAATCAAAATGGATGTCGGTGCCGAGTTCGTAAAGATCCGCTGCCAACGGAATTTTTCGATCGTTGTAATTGACTTCTCCATTGATCACTTGGGCATGCTCGATCCCGAGGTCGAACACACTAGTGCTGTTGCCGGAATTTTGACTTGGAGGAGCGGCAGGCAGATTGTTTTTTCCATCAGCAGTGACCTGAAAGTGAACGACGGGGTGCTCGATGAGAAGTTCACGCAGCGTCACTTGTCGGTGCAGAGCCGAAATGATTCGCAGGCTGACGGTGAGTTTGTCGGCGCTAAGCAGGGGCGGCTGATCGGCGCTTTCGGTACCGTGCACCGTGATGTTGTACAGGTGAGCCGTCAATGTCCCGAGATTGAAGTCGAATCCCCCGATTTCGATTTGGCCGCCAGTTGCGGAGTTGGCCTTATCAACGATTTCGTTGATGGCGAAGCGCTGAAAGCTATTCGTCTTCAGATACAAGTATCCGCCGACCGCTGCGATGATCAGGAGAGCGGCGAATCCTGCCAACGCCCATCCGATAATGCGTTTCCATTTCATGACGTCCTCAAAAGGCCTGCCCAACCGTTATGTAGTACTGCGTGGGATTGATTCCGGGAACTGGGTTCAGATTGCGTCCCAGATCAATGCGGACGGGCCCAATGGGCGTGGCATAACGCAGGCCGATCCCTACGGTGTTGGTGTAATTGTCGATAAAGTTACGGAAATTGATGGCGCTATATACATTTCCGCCGTCGTAAAAGATGACTGCGCCCAGCGATTTGTTAATGTGCGTGGGGAAGCGCATTTCAGAATTTAGGATGAACAGCTGCCGTCCACCGACTGGCACCGTTACATTGACGCAGCCGGACTGATTCTGCAACACGTCGCAGAAGGGAACGAGCCGCTGCGGACCTGCCTCGTTGATCGGAAAACTACGAAGCGTCGTGCCGCCTCCAGAAAAGAAGAGCTGGCTGGTGGGTACGAAGCTACCGGCAAAGGGCGAGGCCAATCCGAGGCGGATGCTGTTGGCAAAGACGATGGAATGGACCGGTTTGTAAAAGGCGTATTGGCCAAAGAGCTTGGCAAAGTTTGCGCTCGATCCGAAGGCAGTAGGAGTAAGGCTGAAGTCTACGGTGGAGAACATTCCGCGGTGGGCGTCGAGGGGCTTGTCTCTCGTGTCCCGGATGATCGTCGCTGAGAGTGTAGACAGCAGCACGCTACGGTCGCGATCCAGAACCAAATCTGGAACCAACAGATGCGAAAGGGATGTTTTATTAAAGTCGTAGCGAAGCTGGAGACGAGTATTGCTCTTCTTGCTTATCTGCCGTTCGACCTGGAATGAGAGATCGCCAAGCGTGGCGGTAAAAAGAGGGTTTTCACTACTTCGCTCTAAAGAAAAGCTGGTCAGAGATTGCCAGTTTGATCCAATGAAGTGGGGCTGGTTGTAGCTGGTGAGCGCTTTCTGATCGAGCCGTGACAGGAGAATCGAAGCGCTCGCAGTTTCGGCAAGCCCACGCATGTTGCGTCGGGTGAATTCGATGAGGCCCCGGGGGCTGGCGAACGTCGACTGGCTAGGCGCGATCTGATTGCCGCCGAGTCCAATCGTCCCGCCTCCGGGCAGAGCGACCGTGCCCGTGGGGATGTTGCCGCCCCTATGTGAGATCTCGAATCCGAAGCCGTAAGTGAGTTCGTTGCGCTTGGCCTCGTGGACCTTTACCAATGCCATTTCATCGGTCTGATCGGTAATAGGCTTTCTCGGCCCCACACTCGACCAATCGAAGATCCCCAAATCGTAAAGGTGACTTTCGGACTCCAGAAGCGTCCGACGCCGCATGGGGGCTTCGGATGGAAGCTGGGCTGTCTTCACGATCAGCAATTGCCTGGTTCTCTCCTCACCCAGGTAGACAACTTCACTGACACGCACCGTCTGTCGCTCCGTAATGGCGTAGGTGATATTGACATGTTGTGGGTCAGAAGGATCACGCCCAATGGTCGCCTTAACATCGACGTTCAGATAACCGCGATCCAGATACGTGGCGGAAATCCGGTTGCGATCTTCCGCGAGTTTTCGGGGCGAGAATGGCGCTCCAGCACGGAGCTGAAAACCTTTTGGAGCAGTGAGCTGGCTGTATTCGACATGATCGTTGCCTGAGACCTGAACGTCTTGCACCACCGTCTGGGGTCCTTCCGCAACATCGAAGTCGACGTCGATTTTGTTATCGCGTTCAGAGGTTCGGGATGTAACTTTAACGTTTTCGTACCCGCGGTCGCGGTATAGAGATTCGATATTGCCGGCGCTTTGTTTCAGTAGCTTTTCGCTCAGGCTGCCGTGGGTCCAGATGTGAGATTTTTTGACGGCGACCTGCTCGATGAGTTCGGCTTCCTGAACTTTAGCGTTTCCGTGGAAAGCAATCCGGTCCACCTTATGCTTTTTCCCGCGGTCGATCTTGTAGACAATCAGAATCTGGTCGGGCTTCCTCTGAAACTCGGTGGTCACTTTAACGTTGTTGAAGCCCTTCTTTTGAAAGTAGTCGACTAGGTTGCGCTGGCCTTCCTCAACCAGGTCACGGTCGACCGTGCCTTCCGAGTAGATGGGAATCAGCTTCTTCATCTGCCTTCCCGCGAGAAAGGGGATCACCGTCAGCTTGGCGCCTTCCGTGCGGATATCGACGACTGGGCCGACTTCCACTTTGAAAGAAACGGCGACACGATTGGTGGCAGTGTCGTATTGCGGAGGGTTTTCTTTAATAGTGCTGGCGAAGCGGTGTTGTTTCGACAAAATGCGCTTCATCTGCGTCGTCGCCGCCGTGATGCGTGACGGGGTGTAGGGCTTTCCCGGCTTGACGAGAGCGCCGGAAAGTCGCGCGCGCAGAGATTGCATCGCGTGAAGCAGCTTCGCATTCTCAGGCTGATCTGGACCGTCGATCCGGACAGAGGCGATCTTGGCGCGCTTACCCATTTCGACTTTGAAAGAAACATTGACCAGTTCGTGGGCGTCATCGATTGCGATAACGGCATGCACGATCGCCTGAAAATATCCGTTTTTGTTCAGGAAGTTCTTGAGCGAATTTTCAGCAACTGTGATGCGCGAAGGATCGTAAGGGTCTTCGTCAGAAAGGTTCGCGACCTGCAACAAACGGATATACGAGAAACGCTTGACCGCTCCCGGGAACTGCAGGACCCCAAGGTAGAAGGAGGGCTCGAGCAGGAAGCTCACTCGAAGGCCGGTAATATCAGGGACGACTTCCACGCGAACCTCCTTGAAGTTCCCGGCTTTCTTTAACGCATCGGCGCTCGCTTGAATTTTTTCCTGTGAGTAAGGAGTATTCGACCCTTGTGTCACCAGAGGAAAGAACGGAGCAAGATCTCGATGGGGATTCGCGATCAGCGAAACCGCAGTGACGTTTTGGCCCTCGTATCCAGCCTGGGGAGTTCTTGGAGCCAGCTGGGCGAAGGTAATCGCGGCACTGATCAGCCAGAACCCAAGAAGCGACAACCGCATACGACGGCACCGAACCATTTCCGAGTAAGCATGGAGCTGCTTACTTCATTCAGGACTAGAGAATTGAGGCGTGCAGCGCCCCAGCCTGACTTGTGATGCCATTGAATCGACATAAGTTGTCGGGATTGGAGGGACGGTTACCGAGGGAACGATGCAGGCGCCTCCCATGAAAAACATGGAAATGTTTCGGTGGTACGGACCGACCCTGACTCGCTCGACCACCTTGTTGCCATACCCTCCCAGCGTTAATGCATCTATTACCTATTGTCGGAAAATGAAATTTTTCGCTGGGGGACTCATGACTGGACGCTCCTCGAAGAAACGTATTCGCTACGCAGTGGTAGGGTTGGGACACATCGCCCAAGTGGCTGTACTCCCTGCATTCGTTAATACGTATAATTCCGAACTATTCGCGCTCGTTTCAAGTGATCAGGAAAAGCTGAAGGCGCTGGGGGAAAAATACGGGATTGCGCATTTGTATTCCTACGATGACTACAGCCGAGCGCTTTCAAACGTCGATGCGGTTTACCTGGCCCTGCCGAACCATTTGCATCGGGAATATGCTGTCCGAGCGTGTGCCGCCGGTGTGCACGTTCTCTGCGAAAAGCCGATGGCAGTGACGGAAGAGGAATGTCGGGCAATGGTGACGGCATCCCAGCAAAATGACGCGAAGCTGATGATTGCCTACCGGCTGCACTTCGAGGCAGGAAACCTCGAAGCGATCGCTTTGGCGCAGAGTGGCAAACTGGGCGATCTGCGTTTCTTCACTTCTGAATTCTCCCAACAAGTAGCGGACAAGAATGTACGTGTGACTGAAAGCTCGTCGCAGGGCGGCGGACCGCTTTACGACATGGGGGTCTACTGCATTAACGCGGCGCGTTATCTCTTTCGAGCGGAGCCTGTCGAGGTGCTCGCCATCGCAGCATCGGGGCAGGACGCGCGATTTGTAAAGACGGAGGAAATGGTATCGGCTACCCTTCGCTTTCCGGGCGAGCGCATCGCGACGTTCACATGCAGCTTTGGCGCATCGGATGTCAGCCGCTTTAGCTTGCTCGGAACGAAAGGAAAACTGACGGCGGATCCGGCATATGAGTATGCGGAGGCGATCAAGCATCACCTCACGATTGGCGACAAAACGAAGACGAAGACCTACTTAAAGCGGGACCAGTTTGCGGCCGAGATCGCTTATTTTTCCGATTGCGTGTTGAAGAACAACGAGCCGGAACCTTCGGGTTTCGAAGGAATGGCTGATGTGCGAATCGTGTCGGCCATCCGCGAGTCAATCCAAAGCGGACGCACCGTCCGATTGCCAGAAGCACCAATCAGGAGACGGCCCAGTCTTCGACAGGAAATCCATCGTCCGGCGCACGGCAAGCCGGACTTGGTGAACGCCCATCCTGCATCGAGAGAAGCAGCCTAGCCAAACAGCGATAGGGCGCACCAAAAATGTGTGCCCCATCGATTCGTAAAAGTTCAGGCGGCTTCGTCTTTTCGGTTGCGCGCTGGAACATCCTCTGGGTGTCCGTAGTCCTGGTGCGTGTGCACAGGTCGTTCGGGATGGTCGGCGGCGTCCTCCGCCCCTTCGATCACGGAAGCTTCGAGAGCTTGATCTTCCTCGGCCAACTCCTCAACCGATTCGTCGCTTGCGTCTGCAATGTGGGACAGGCCCTGAACGTCGCCAGACTGGCCGGCACTGTCTCGCCCCACTTGACCGGGATCGTCTCCCAAGTCGTCCAACTGGGCTTCAAAGTCACCTTTGAGTTCTGGTGAACGCTCGTCGAGGTTTACATCTTGTTTTTTCGCAGGTTGTGACATAACAAACTTATAGCCCCAACTTGAACCCGCGATGATCCGGTCTTCGCTGTATATCGAGTGCGACGACGGTTGGGCGTGCTGCGTACCGCGCTGCGTCTGCGTATGGGGCTGACAATCAGTCGTATTCGGGCAAGAAGCGAGTGTAGGCTCCCCAGTATTCTTGCCTGCAGAGAAATCTTTTAGCCGATCTTGGATAGCGCGAGGCTTGCGGCATGATAACCGCACATGCCGTGAACTCCTCCCCCGGGAGGCGTCGAGGATGAGCAAATGAAGATATCGTTAGCTGAGGTCGCGTAGTTATGCCGTGTGGGACGAATGAAGAGTTGGCGCAAATCCAGGCTACCGCCGCTCACATCACCGCCGACAAGATTGGCATCCATGGCTTCGAGATCAGCCGAAGCGAAGACTCGGCGCTTGAGAACACAATCGCGGAATCCCGGGGCATATCGTGCAATCTGGTCTTCCAGACGACCCAGCATGTCGAATGTGGATCCATTTGGCACGTGACAGTAGGCCCAGGCGATGTGCCGGTCCGCAGGGGCACGCGTCGGATCAAACAGAGTTGGCTGCGACAGCAGGACGAAAGGCAGCTCCGCATGTTGCCCGGCGCTCATGGCTGCCTCCGAGGCAGCGATTTCATCGAACGTTCCACCCAAGTGGACCGTTGCGGCGTGACGGCAGTCGGCCGCGGTCCACGGGATCGGTTCGCGCAGCGCATAGTCGACCTTGAATACACCGGGACCATACCGGTAGCGTTCAAGCTTGTGACGGTAAGAATCTGACAGGCGATTGCCTGCGAGTTGGACTAGCTGACGCGGCGTGACGTCGCAGAGAGTCAGCGCATAGTCCGGCAGATTCGTTAGACTCTCGATTCGAGTTGAGGGGGTCACACTCATCCCGAGTTCGGAAAGGCAGCGACAAAGAGAGTTGGTGATCGATTGCGCCCCACCCGCCGGGATTGGCCAACCGACCGCATGCAGTGCTGCGCCGAGCAGGACCGCGGCGGCCGAGCTGATCGGTTGGTCGAGCGACAAGAACGAGTGTGCCGCGATCCCCGCAAACAGAGCTCGAGTGCGCTCGCTTCGAAAACGCCGGCTCGTTGTGCGTGCGGAAGGGAGGGATTTCAACCCAAGCTTCGCCATTAGCATCGGATGCCGCGGCAGAGAGGTGAGGGGACGAAGCGCTCCATTGGCCAAGTCTTTCCAACGATCGGAGAACGGGCCCATCAGCTTTCGCCAGGCGCCGGCGTCTTCACCCAGTGACGATCCAACGCGAGCCAGATCTTGCTCCAGCACCACTGCTGTGCCATCGTCCAGCGGATGGGCGAGCGCAGCGGGTGAGTGAATCCACGTCAATCCGCGCTTTTCCAGGGAAAGCGACGAGAAAAAGGGAGATCCGATCGCGAGAGGATGGACCGCCGATCCGAAATCGTGTTGATATCCGGGCAACGTGAGTTCGAGAGTGCGCGCTCCACCTCCAGGCTGGGGCTCAGCCTCAAAGACCTCAACTTGCATTCCGCCCTGAGCCAGCACAATCGCTGCCGAAAGGCCATTCGGACCGGCGCCAATCACACACGCTTTGCGGCTCACGCGAATCTCCTGACGCAACTCTCGCCACGATCAAGGCGACTTAATCGACACTCTAGATAACGGATCAATCGGTTCTCTCGATCTCCAAGTGTGGCCATTCGAGAGCATGGATTGTGCCATCATCACTCCGTTCAATGGTTGGAGCATAAAGCCCCACGTATTGACGGCGCCACCACCGGCCGCTCTGATGCTTTTCCGAAATGGTCGTAAACCAATATTGCCAAATGACGGCGCGGACCTGACGTGGCGGTCGCTGTGCAAACGGATTACCGGCAAAAAGAGACAGGACATCGTGGTTGTTATCAAGCAACCGTATCTCAATCTTGGGCACGATCGAATATTCCCGCCAGGATCCCAATGATGCGAACCAAAGATTCCAGTCGAACCGCGGCTGATATGGCGCGTAGATGCCGGGCGCCTGCTCGAGATCCTGAGGCTTGAAGAGAAATGGATACGCAACCCAAGTGCTTCCGTCGCTGGATCCTTGAAACTCAATTTCGTAGCGTCCGCGAGTCATGATCCCAAAAAGGCCATATCGGTTGGCGATGCGAAATGGATCAAGCGCCACTATCGGTGCCGTGGGAAACGGAATCGTCGAAAACATCGCGAGCAGTTGAGCGGTCGTCGCATAAAACACCCAACTCAACAGCAACGTTGCGGCAGACACCCTCAGTGAGGATAGAACTCGGGCGGAAGATGCAGATGTTTCCTGCGAGCCAATATGTGGGCTCGCGGGGGACCGCGGGAACGATGCTTTCAACTTCACAGGTAGGAAGCGCCGCAAAAAATGATCGTCTAACAAAAGGAAGCCGAGGACTAGCACCAGGTAATTCAGAAAGGTGTAGTTGGCGGTGAGGATGACGCCGATCTCCCACGGCGTGACGATGAAGAAACAGATCAGTCGCCATCGACGCGGCAAGAAGAACATCCATACGATTCCCAACTCAAGCACCAAGGTCGCATATACGGTCGCAGCGTGGAACCAGTGCGGCAGGTGCTGAACGTACCAGCCGATCCAGGTAGGAAGCGGTCCATCCTGGTAGTAGTTATCCATCGCGGTGAAGTTTCGCCACTCGGGATCTCCACCCGCGAGTTTTGCCACCCCTGATTCGAAATAGATGCGAAACCATTCCCATTGAAGGAGGAACATGCTGGCTCGAGATGGTGGCGATGCCAATGCCCAGCCCGGACGAAAGCCGGACGGCGCATAGAAGAGTGAGATGAAACCGGCCTCGAGCAACATCCCGTCAGACTGATAGCTGGAAAAGTCCTGCGCCGCACTGACAAAAGATAGAAAGCAAATAAAGCATATGACCAACATTCCCCGCGGCCAGAAATTCACTGTCAAGAGCAGGGAAGCGATCATGCCTATCCAGCAGGCCGAGATCAACATGTAGGTTCCGGCGGAGAACCAGAACAGTGTTGGAGCGAACCACACACCTCGGAGATGTCCGAGCGAATGCGCGACCGCTTCCAGATATTCGTTCGCCGGAAGAATTCCTTCAGGACCGATCAGGCCACGAATCTGAAAAACGAGCGAGACGAAGGCCGAGAAATAGATCAATCCCAGAGCGCGTAGAAAGAGCCAGCGTGGAAGATGTCGGTCCGTGGGACCTTCAGCGGATGAAAACAACCACCGGATTCGATCGAGAGAAGTGTTCGTGGTCATCGCACTTGCTCAAGGATGAATGCGGTCGCGTTGAGCAATTTTAGCTGGCTCTCTGGGGAGCGAAGAATCCCGCTTCTGCACGTTTTGAGGATGCCCTATTTCGAGAGGTCGGTGACGCGATTTCGCCATCGATAGAAGAAGGGAATTCCGCAGAGGATAACGAGCAAACCGATGGAAGACCGAACCGGGCGGACCATCCATAAATTCACCGTGAGAGCAACGGCTGCGAGCAGGAAGATCAGCGGCGTGATCGGGTAACCCCACACGCGGTACGGACGTAGCAGCTCGGGTTCGATGCGGCGTAAACGAAGTAGGGCGATTGCAGTAAGGGCAAAAAAAATCCAGACCGCAAATACGAAGAGAGAGTAAAGCTCCTCGAATGTGCCCGTCAGAGCAAGCAGAGTGGCGACTGTGCCCAGGAAGAGAAGCGAACCGGTGGGGGCATGCGTCGAAGGATGGAGGCGCGCCGCGAATCGAAAGAAAACACCGTCGCGCGCCATCGCGAATGGAATGCGCGCACCTGTCAGCACAACTACGTGCAGAGCTCCGAGAGCAGACAGAGCCATTGCGATCGTTATCCACACGGCGCCGCGTGATCCGGCAAAGGACTGCACGGCATCGGAGGCAATGTGAGGGGACGTTGCAGCGATGGAGAAAGGCAACACGCGGAAATAAGTGAAGTTCACAAGGAGATAGAGGGTGCCAACCACGGCCAGGCCAAGCAAGATGGAGCGTGGAATATTCTTCCCCGGTTCTTTGATTTCTTCTCCGAGATCTCCGAGATCGTTAAAGCCGTTGTACGCCCACATCGCGGGAACCAGCGCAGTGAGCAAAGCGCCAAAGGTTCCGAGGCCGATCGAACCCCCCAACGCTATCGGTTGAGCCGCATGCGTCGCACCGAACAGTAACCCTCCCACGATGATGAGTAGCACCGTCAGAATTTTCAGTGCCGTCATGAGAACTTGTATAGCGCCGCTCAAGCGCACACTGAAATAGTTCACTCCTGTCACGATCACCACGACCAGCGCAGCCAGAGGTTGAGCCGTGGCGAAGTTGAATTCGTAGCTGCCGATGTGGCGGGTGAAGAGCGGGGTCGCAACTACGGGGAAAAAGAAGCTCAGAAATCGTATGAATCCCGCCGCCAACCCAGCCATCGCAACGGGACGATCGAGAAAAGAACTCATCCATCCGAAGAGAAATCCCCAGAGAGGACCGAGAGCCCGGCCGAGATAGACGAAGGGGCCGCCAGACTTAGGAAACGCGGCGCCAAGTTCCGCGTAGCAGAACGCTCCGAATAAAACGACAACGCCGCCCAGAATCCAGGCGGCGATGACTAGCGCGGGAGAGCCCGCGATCCGTGCCATGTCGCTCGATACCAGGAAAACGCCGGTACCGATCGTGTCGCCGATAACAATCGCCGTTGCGGCCCAAAGGCCGAGGCCGCGGACAAGTCCGTTGTGTTTTGAGTGCGGATGTGGATCGCCTGGCATTGAAAGCGGAACCCAGAGCGTACTCGTCGCGCGGTGCTGGGTCAACCAGAGAGGATTTCATAGGGCGAACACTCTTGTTTGGGGGGAGATGCGCCCGCGATTCATTTCAACGTGACAGCCGAATTCTGCGAACGCCCTTTTCTGCTCGTGTAGCCCCGGACGCATTCGTCCGGGGCGGACGAATGCGGTAGGTTTTTCAGATTGTAAACAGGGCGATAGCCCTGTCCTTCAAACAGGTCGAGCTTGCTCGACCGGGCGGACGAATGCGTCCGCCCCTACATGAGCTCATCAGTGGTCGGGTTGGCCTTGTGCGCGTATCATCGAAACCGCAATGAGCACGCTGAAACTCATGCTGAGTGATTTCGCATGGAATGAGCACTACCGCGTTCCGGAGATCGAAAGTGTTCTTACACCCGCTCTCGTTATCTATCCGGAGATTATCGAATCAAATATTTCGCGCACCTTGGAACCAATGCAAGGCGAGGCGAATCGGTGGCGCCCGCATGTCAAAACGGCAAAACTAAACTACACGTTGCAGAAAATGGTGGAGCATGGCATCAGAAGTTTCAAGTGTGCTACTACACTTGAACTGCTTCAGGCTTGCCGCAACGGTGCGGCGGATGTCCTTCTCGCCTATCCGGTGATGGGTGCCAATGCGCGGCGGGCGCGTGAAATCGTAGACGAATTCCCCAAAGTTAGGATAGGTGTGCTAGCAGAAAATGAAGAGCAGGTTCGGCAGTGGCGTGGCAGTTCGGTTCGGATCTTTCTGGATATCAATCCTGGGATGAACCGGACGGGAATCGAAATCTCCGAGATCAAAAAGATACTGGCTCTCATTCAAGACGTGCACGCCAAGGATTTGCAGTTTGGTGGATTGCACTACTACGACGGTCAGTTCGGTGGCCTGGAAGAGGCGGATCGAACGGCGTCGGCTCATGCAGGGTACGGTCGTCTCGTTGAAGTGGTGAACGAGATCCGGCGGTGCGGTTTCGACATGCCGGAAGTGATCACCGCGGGGACGCCGACTTTTCCCGCTTCGCTTTCGTACCCGGGCTTCCGCGACCGAGAATTTCTTCATCGCGTGTCGCCCGGCACGATTGTCTACTGCGACGCGACTAGTCTGGCGCAGCTATCGGGTGCATATGGTTACGCGCCGGCGGCGATGGTGCTGACGAGAGTTGTGAGCCATCCTCACGCAGGCATCATCACTTGCGATGCGGGACACAAGTCCGTATCGGCCGACGCAGGAGTCCCAACTTGCGTGGTGATGGGGCATCCGGAACTCGAGCCTTTGTCACCCAGCGAAGAACATCTTCCGATGAAGGTGGCGAACGGGCGTGAAGCTCCTGCTGTCGGCGAGCCATTGCTTCTAATCCCGCGACATGTCTGCCCGACCGTGAACAACTTTGATTGCGCACTGCTGGTGCGCGATGGACGCATCGAGTCCGTCGAGAAAGTTTCGGCGCGCGGTCGCGAAATACCATTGCTCAATAGAGACAGCGTTCTATCCCCGACGGCACACTGACCCCCGGAGGGGCTGAAAAGGAGACGCCTTTGCGTAGATCCCTGCCATTGCTCTTTTCGTTCTTGTTGTTCGGAATAACATCTACTTCTGCCGCGCCCGTACACCTGCGCTGCGAATACATGCAGAACCCACTCGGCATCGACCGGGGCGTTCCTCGTCTGTCGTGGCAAAGCGACAACACCGAACGGAACTGGAAGCAGTCGGCTTACCAGATTCTTGTGGCGAGCACGCCCGACGGCCTCAAGAGTGGCACTGCTGACGTTTGGGACAGTGGGCGCACAAACTCCGACGCATCAGTGAACGTCGCTTATAAAGGCCCTGCGCTGGAATCGCGGCAGCGTTACTACTGGAAAGTTCGTGTGTGGGATGCCGCCGGAAAGGCTTCAGAGTCGGGGGAGTCCGCATGGTGGGAGATGGGCTTGCTGCATGCGGACGACTGGAAAGCAAAATGGATCACGTGGAAAAATCCGGAAGGTGAGGCGGACCGCGAAAAGATCCGGTGGATATGGGTTTCGGGGCAAGACGCAATGTCTGTGACACCGAAGACCACCGCGGACTTTCGAGTCGTCACAACGCTCCAGCAGAAACCGAAGAGTGCCGCACTTTTTGTAGCCGGTCGCGGCAACTTTGTCGCGAAGCTCAACGGACATGTTGTCGGCGCCAAGAATCACTGGAACACTTTTGATCGGTTCGAGATTGCTGATCAGCTTGTCGTTGGCGATAATGTCATCGAGATCACTGTCGCCGCGCCAGAGCCTCCTGAATTTGGCCCGGATGCATCAAAGCCGCCGAAAGCGGCGCTGGCGGCGTTAGTGAAAGTGGTTTCTTCTGATGGCAACGTGCAACGCTTCCCTACCGACTCAACCTGGAAAGCGCGTCTTGAGGGAGCTCAACCAGACTGGCAGCCCGCGAATGTCGTGGCGGAGTTGGCAGATCCGAGGTTCGGCGATCCCGGTCCATTGCCCGCGCCCGCTGCGTATCTGCGTCACACGTTCCAGCTTTCGAAATCGGTCCAGTCCGCGCGATTGTACGTGACTGCGTTAGGCAGTTATCGCGTCTCTCTCAACGAAAAGAGCGTGAGTGAGAATGTCCTGACGCCAGAGTTCACTGACTACCGCAAACGAGTTCTATATCAGACCTACGATGTCACCAACCTTTTGGCAAATGGATCGAATGCGATCGGCGCGATTCTGGGCGATGGATGGTATGGCAGTCCCCTGACCTGGTACGGGATTCACTACTTTCGTCTGCCAGACCGTTTCCTGGCGCAACTCGAAATCACCTACGCCGATGGCAGCCATGAGTCCGTGCTGACTGATGATGCGTGGAAGGCGGCGTCATCTCCCATTCTCAAATCCACGATCTATGACGGAGAGAGATATGACGCGCGACTGGAACAGCCGGGTTGGGAGAAAGCGGAGTTCGATGACTCACGCTGGTCGTCGGCCGTAATTGCAGATGCTCCGCAGATTGCAGTCTCCAGTCAAATCGATGCCCCTGTGAAAGTGGTGTCCACGATCGACCCGAAACACATAACGCCTCTGGCGAACGGGGCTTATCTATTCGACATGGGCCAGAACATGGTGGGATGGGCAACGCTGAGGGTGAAGGGGGCCGCTGGCACGAGAGTGCACCTGCGATTTGCGGAGATATTGAATCCTGACGGAGGGATTTATACGCAGAATCTTCGAAACGCCGAGGCGATGGACTCATACGTTCTGCGTGGAGGCGGAGAAGAGACGTTCGCGCCTCATTTTACGTTCCACGGATTCCGCTATGTCGAAGTCACGGGCTTTCCCGGAAAGCCGTCCCTCAGTTCGATCACGGGCAACGTTGTGAGCAGCATCAGCGGAGATCCGGTCGGCCGTTTGCAAACGTCCAGCGACCTAGTGA
Organism: uncultured Acidobacteriota bacterium; assembly: GCA_963801895.1. GTDB lineage: Bacteria > Acidobacteriota > Terriglobia > Terriglobales > Acidobacteriaceae > Sulfotelmatobacter. The sequence goes on from CAWDGM010000001.1 coordinate 2,738,065, forward strand.
ACCGCATGTGGTCGATCGGAATCTGGGGACAACGCGGAAATTTTGTGAGTATTCCGACGGACTGTCCTCAGCGCGACGAGCGGCTGGGTTGGATGGGAGACGCGGAAGTCTTCTGGCGAACCGGAAGCTACAACTTCGACATCGCTGCTTTCTCGCAGAAGTTTATGCAAGATGTCGTAGACGCGCAGAGCAAGTCGGGTGCATTTTCCAATGTGTCGCCTAACGTCCTTGTCCAGGAGGATGAGTTTCCGGATGAAAGCGCACCGATGATCGGCGCTCCAGGGTGGGGCGACGCAGGCGTCATTGTTCCTTGGACGACGTGGGTGCAGTACGGAAACACAGCGTTGCTCGAGGACAGTTGGAGTGCGATGGATCGCTGGATGGAACTTATTCAACGTCACAATCCAGATTACGTGCGGAAGAATGCGCTGGGATTCAATTTCGCGGACTGGCTTGCACCAGACGAGAATACCGACAAAAGCTTGCTGGCGACCGCCTACTGGGCCCTGATGGCACAAATGATGTCGCAGATGGGGCATGCCATCGGCAAAGACTCAGATGCCAAGCGTTACGAAGATCTTTTTGAAAGCATTCGTAGCGCGTTTCAGAAGGAGTACGTCAAGAACGACGGACAGGTTGGAACGGGAACGCAAACCTCCTATGTCGTTGCGCTCTACACGAAGATGGCGCCAAAGTCGCTCGAAAGCGGGATGGTCGATCGTCTAGTCAAAGACATTGACGCGCACAACGGTCATCTCACAACGGGCTTTTTGGGAACTCCGTTTCTGCTCTTTACCTTGTCGGATCATGGGCGGACAGATGTTGCTTATCGTCTTTTGCTGAACGATACCTATCCTTCATGGGGATACATGCTGGCCAAGGGGGCGACGACGTGGTGGGAGAGATGGAACGGAGATACGGGCGATCCGGCCATGAACTCGTATAACCACTATGCATTCGGATCGGTCATGGCGTGGGTCTATCGCTACTCCGCGGGAATCGACACCATGCCGGATTCCCCTGGGTTCAAAGAGATCGTGCTTCATCCTCGGCTCGATTCGCGCATGACGGCAGCCCGGGCAGAGTACGAATCAATCTACGGCAAGATTGTGAGTGATTGGAAAGGAACTCCAAGCGGGCCGTTCTCGTTACGAATCACGATACCGCCGAATACTTCCGCGAAAGTTGTGCTGCCGGCCATCCGAGGGAAGCATCTCACGGAAGATGGCAAGGCGATCGATGCACCGGCGGAGGACGGACAGTACACGCTCAAGGTTGGATCGGGCTCGTACGCTTTCGAAGTGAGGTAGGGGAAGACGAAGCCGGAGAGTCGCAGTTCCGGCTTCGTGCGCCAGACGTGATCTTGATATTGCTCTCGTAGTGTCGCGACTGGACTACCGAAAGCTGCCCAGATTTTCCAGCACCAGACCCGCTTGTTCTGATCCCGTCGCATGAAGCGAAGCTGACGTTTTGAGGTATCGCTCAGCAGCCACGTGATCGCCCAGCCGCAAGGCGATCTCTCCGGCGTGAGCAAAAAGTTTCGCGTCCCTGACCCCTACTGCCAGAGCCGTCTCAATTTGCTTACGAGCGTCTGCGTCTTTGCCGTTCACGTGCAACGCCCAGGCATAAGCGTCGAGCGTGTAGACATCATGGCGCCATGCATATTCCTGTTCCGCGATCTTCAGGGCCTTCGCAGGTTGCTTCGCGTAGTCGGCGTAGTAGAAGACCAACTCGCGGTCTGAGTTGTCTTTCCGAACGGACTCAAGCAGGGATTTCTTTTCGAACTCCGTGAAATCGCGGTTGGCGTCAGAATCCCGTTTCGCCAGATGTAGTGCTTCCGCGAGATCGTACAAATTCTCCGCGTGAGGAGCGGCGTCGTACCGTTGTTGCAGCAGCACGACCGCTTCGTCGTAACGCTTCTGCACGATCCGGACTTTCGCAAGATTCCCCAGCGCGTAGTGATATCCGGGAAAAATAACCAAAGCCTGCTTCAAAATGTTTTCAGCTTCGTCGGTCTTCCCGGCGATGAATCGCAAATGGCCCATCTGGCTGAGAATCCAGGCGCGGTCTTCCGTTTCGGTCGGTGGGGCAGCCTGAAATGCCATGTCCATCAATTCGTATGCGCCGTCGATATCGCCGAACAGCTCGCGGAGATAGGCGGCGCGCGTCATCCCCGGAAGATTCCCCGGGCGAAGGTTGAGCATCCACTGCGTAGCTGCTTCGGCGTCGCTATAGTTGCCCAACTCCGCGTTCGCATCGGTGAGAAATCCGTATATCAGCACGTCGTCCGGTATTCGTTTGTTGAGAGCCTTTGCTGCCTCCAGCGCTGCAGGGAACTCGTGCCTGCCGAGCAGCAGCCAGACGTGAATTTTTTCTGCTTCGAGATTGTTCGGCGAAAGCTCAAGAGACTTTTTCAGTGCATCTTCTGCTTGCTCATAAAAGTTGACATCCGACGTTTCGCGGGCGCGGCGGGACAACGCAATCGCAAGATGGTCGTACCCGGAGTATTGGGAGGGCTTCTTCTGAATTTCCTGCCTCGCGTTTGCGATGCTTTGCTCCGCGGGCGAGAGCGTTGCGCCGTCGCTCTGTGCGAAAGTGAGTCCGGCGATACCTAGAACGATCACTGCCAAAGTTTTTTTCATGACGATCCTCATTTCGGCTGAAGGGCGTGGCCGCCGCTGTGAATGCAGCGGCCACTGATGGTGGTTACTGAACAGGGCAAATGCCGTCGGGCTGACCAGTGCAACCTGCCTGGCCGGGGCCGATGTGAACCGAATTGCGTCCACTGTTGGCAGGCAGTACGTATGGGAATGTGGCGCCGTAGCCTTCCGGATTCAGCTGTACTCCATCACCGATCGCGGTGCCGAACTTCGTGCCGTCCACAAGAATGCCGGCGACAGCGCGGGCTGCGATGTCGACAACATCATCGATTGGACGGCGTCCATTCGGGAAACCAGCGAGATCGCCGGCGACAAATCCCAGGCGCTTCTGGCTGCCAACCGCAGTCGGAGGAATGCCTGTATTCAATCGCAGAAGATCGGCAATCGGTCCCACATCCTTCGGACCGCAACCCGGACAGATTGGAGCTTGATACTGCGCCAGGATCAGCAGATCAGTGCGCGGCGGAGGCGCCACCGGAATGCCGATCGAACCGAACACCGTTGCCAGCACCGGATTGAGAACGAAGTCCGCAAACTGAGCGTCGTTCTTGGGATCGTCCATGCTGAAGCGGTCTTTCGATCCAGTTCCGATGATCAGCTCGTTGATCAAAGGGTTGCCTTCACGCTGCACCTGCTGGAATGCGCCGAGATCATTCTCCGGATTCGGCGAACGCCGCACGGTGATTTTGTGGCGCGAGGTCGTGCCATATGTTCCGATCACGGCCTGCTTGTCGGTCGCTGGGTGAATCTTGCCGTCCACTGTCAGCAGAGCGATTGGCAGTTCGAGCACGATGGAGTTGACGTTGTATCCGGCGACGGCGTCGGGAGCGTAGTTGTGCGTGTCGTCGGCGTCCTCTGCCGCAGGTAGAACGCCGCCGACTCCCATTCGAAAATTTAGAGAATCAAAAGCAGCGCCCAGATCGATGTAAAAGGGATCGTCGACCGTTCCGGCAAAGACGCGAACGTTGTTGCCGAGGTCGTAGAGTCCCTGATTGAACAGCGATTGATAGTCAGGCATGGTCCGGAGCCCGACGTTCGACGGGACTGCGTAGAGCGTTTGGTTGCAGCTCAGGCATGTGATGTGCCCATGACGAACCATCGACACCGTGTAGCTCTGACGAAGGCTAAGACCCTCAGAGCCCGTTCCTGACAGCGATGTGATTGGAGGAAATCCCGCGATGCCGCCGACAAAACCGGTGAAGACTCCGGGCTGACGTATCTCGGTATTAAAACGGAACTGGAAGGTGATGTCTTCCACGCCGTCCTGATTGTTGTCGATCTTCATCTCGTAGAGAACGTTGGGATCGAACGGGAAGTAGTTGGGACCGTTGGCAGGTTCAAGGAACGGGTCGACGTTAAGAATCATCGTGACCCGATCGGGATGATCGTAGCTGACAAATGCATACCAGTCAGTCACGTCGGCTGTGCGATCGAGCGCGGTTATCGGCGCTTCCCGGTGACTTGACGCGAACAGGCTGGAAGGCACCAGCATGAGCAGGGCCAAGGCGAGTGCGACCATGGACTTCATTTGCTTCATGTTATTAACCTCTGGGAGTTGAGTTGTGACGGGGCCGGGACGGAATTACGTGGACACTGCTGCTGTCCGCGAATCAGGAGCGGTTCCGTCTACAAACCCAAGTACGGAAGGGGAGGACAAACGGATTGGATTGCAGTAAAAGCCGCTCCAAGAAAGTTGGTTGGCGGAAGGAGGTGGCTATCCCGATTGCGCGCCAAGTGGATCTTGCGCGGTCTAGCGCGTGGGTTCAACTTGGGAGAACGATATTTTTCGTTCCGGACCCACTTGGAATGTCCCGCATTCGCCACTGCGTGGAGTGCCCTAACTGCCGAACTCGATATCTTCTGTCGTTTCGGCGGTTCGGGAATGGCTCGTATCTGGTGTCCATGCTCATCGGATCGGTCGAGGAGTATGCGCTCTATTGCTCATGTATTGGAGCCGGGGTGGTGCGATGGAAGTCGCGGGAGACGAAAGCGTATCAGGTATCAAAGCAGGCCTACGATCGAGGCTATGGAAGTCCCGACGAAATCTCCCTGATGAATCGTGACTTCAAAGATCACCGCGCGCTCGGTGTTGGCGGCTACCTTGGCAGGCTGAGTTCGATGGGACCGCGCAAGCAATCGGCCTAAACGAGTGCGCCGCTGCAGATCCGATGGAGAGTCTCGTTACTGATTGACGCCGCTAGCCATCATTCCGCCGTCGACGACCAGAAGAGTTCCCGTTACGTACGAAGATGCGTCAGATGCGAGATACACCGCGGCTCCGACGAGTTCCTGGGTTTGACCGAATCTCCCCATGGGAGTTCTGATCAGGAATTCGCGCCCGCGCTCGGTGCTATCCAGCAATTTGGCATTCAATGAAGTTCGAAATACTCCGGGCGCAATTGCGTTCACCAGAACGCCGTGGCGGGACCACTCCACCGCGAGTGACTTGGTCAGCGCTCCCACGGCAGCCTTGCTTGCCCCGTAGGCGGACACCTCGAAGAGAGCCAGATTGGTCGCCAATGAGGCGATATTGATAATGCGTCCGGACTTGCGTTCGAGCATGTGCTTCCCGAATACCTGACAGCCGCGGAGAGTCCCTGTGAGGTTCACTTCCATTATTTCTTCCCACGTTGACTCAGGGAAATCGAGCGTCGGGGCTTTCTTGGTGATGCCAGCGCAATTTACAAGAATGTCGATCTTGCCAAATTTCTCGAGGATCGCATCGCGGAGTTTCTCGAGCGATCCGCGGTCGCCGACGTTGCTGGTCATCCGGAGAGTCTTCCGCCCTTCGCCTTCGATTTGTTGCGCAACTTCGCTGACTTTGGCTTCTGTTTTTGATGAAGCGATTACATCGGCACCGGCCTGCGCCAGGCCAAGCGAGAGCGCCGCTCCGATACCCGAAGTTCCGCCAACCACGACCGCAACTTTCCCTGTCAGATCAAACAAAGACTTGCCCATGAAACGATACAGACCTGCCTTTCCTAGGAACGCGCCCGCTCGACGATGGCGAGATATTTCCGCGCGTTTTCAGTGATCACTTCCGGTTTCCCGTTTTTCAGCGCTGTGATATCGACGAGGTCCGAGCCCACGCCGAGAGCAAATGCACCCGAGTTCAGAAATTCCGCCGCGGTCGAGAGCGATACTCCTCCCGTCGGAATCAAGTCGATTTGCGGCAGTGGCCCACGCAGTGCAGCGAGATATTTCGCACCTCCAACAGCGCTACATGGAAATACCTTTACGACATCCGCACCCGCTTCCCATGCGGTAACGATTTCGGTGGGAGTGAGCGCTCCTGGAATTACGGGGACCGAGTAACGCTGGCACAATTCGATGGTTTTCACATTCAGCGCAGGGCTGACAACGAACTGTGCCCCGGCAAGAATGCAAGCACGGGCCGTTTCCGCATCGAGAACTGTACCCGCGCCGACAAGCACCCGCCCTTGGGAACTCTTGACGACGGCCGCGATCACGTCGATCGCGCCGGGAACCGTCATCGTCACTTCGAGGATCGGAACTCCACCGGCCTCAATGGCACTTGCCGCAGCGATGGCAGCATCGGCGGAAGGCGCACGCAAAACCGGCACGAGTCCGACTTTGTTGATCTGCTGAAGAATCTGTTTCTTATTCATCTATCGTTGCACCCGCGCCGTTCCGCCCTTCATGACCCGCTCGACTTCTGAGAAAGTCGCCATGGTCGTATCGCCTGGTGTAGTCATAGCCAGCGCTCCGTGAGCGCACCCACAGTCAACAGCCCACTGGGGATCTCGATCAGAGAGCAAACCGTAAATGAGACCGGAGGCAAAGGAGTCTCCGCCGCCAACGCGGTCGAAGATCTCAAGGTCAGGCATTGGGTGCGCCTCATAGAACTCGCCTCCGCAATAGCAGATGGCTCCCCAATCATTCCTACTGGCGGTTTTAGCCGCGCGCAAAGTAGTGGCCACAACCTTGAGATTCGGATATTTTTCTCCGACTTTCTTCATCATGCGTCGAAAACTTCCGGTGTCGAGTTGCGAGAGGTTTTCATCCGCACTTTCAACCTTGAATCCGAGTGCGGCGGTGAAGTCTTCTTCGTTTCCGACCATCACATCGATCAAAGGAGCAAGCTGCGAGTTGACTTCGATCGCCTTGGCGTGTCCACCCACCGCTTTCCAAAGCGATGCGCGGTAATTGAGGTCATAGGAAACGATGGTGCCGTTGCGGTGGGCGGCCTCCATCGCTTCCCGAGCCACCCGAGGCGTCGTATCCGAAAGGGCCGCGAAAATTCCTCCCGTGTGGAACCAGCGGACACCTTCGGTAGCGAAGATTTTTTGCCAATCGATTTGCCCGGGTTTCAACTGTGCGATGGCGGTATGTCCGCGATCGGAGCAGCCTAGTGCCGCCCTGACACCGAATCCGCGCTCTGTGAAGTTCAGACCATTGCGTACCGCGCGGCCAACGTCGTCATAAGGCACCCAACGCAAATGGGATAGATCGACGCCACCTTGCAATATCAGGTCTTCGACTAGCCTGCCGACAGGATTGTCCGCGAGAGCGGTCACAATGGTGGTCCGCATTCCAAAACACCGTCGTAGCCCGCGAGCGACGTTGTACTCTCCGCCGCCTTCCCAGACTTGAAACTGTCGAGTGGTGGAGACGCGTCCGTCGCCGGGATCAAGGCGCAACATGACTTCTCCGAGACTTACCAGATCCCAGCGGCAATCCTCTTTCGGTTTCAAAACTAGCGGCGAACTTGTTTTCATCCTGTGAAACGCGAACACTCGTCCAAGATCAATCAACAGCGAGCGCCTATACAATACAGGAATTAACCCGCCAAACGCATTTGGCCTTTCGTGAAATTTTGGAACTGCTTCGGTTTGACACGCTGCATATCGCGAACGTAAAAAACAGGCTGCGCTTGAGTGCAGACGCCGCCCCCGTACCGCTGCTTGGACGGCTTGCACCCGGATGCAAAGGGGTGTCGTCATGTCGATGTCGAGAAGAGATGTCTGTTCCCTCCTGCCCGCGCTGTTGCCCGTAGTCGGATTGCATGCGTTTGGAGCCCAAGGAGAAACTTTGCCCTCGGCCGCTTTTGAGTTCGACAAGCTGCCAGTGGTGACTCACGAGAAGGCCGAGTTTCGAAGCATTATGAAGGGCAAATTAGCAACTGGCGAGACCGTGGAGGTCCACGAAACTAAGCTTCCGCCAAATGGTGCTCCGCATCCTCCTCATCATCATGTTCACTCGGAAATGTGGCTCATCCGCGAGGGCACCGTCGAACTGACGATCAACGGCGCCAAGTCCGTCATCGGTCCCGGAGGATTGGGATTTGTGCGCACAAATGAAGAACACGGAATTCGTAACGTCGGCTCGACCGCAGCCAATTATTATGTTGTGGCCATCGGTCCAGGAGCGGATTCCTAGCCCGAGTTTCGCAGAGCGATGAGCCGCCAATCATGCGGTTGGATACCGACGACAACAAAATCGACGTTAGAAGCGGCGACTCCACTGCTCGTGAGAATTTGCACGTCCCCAATCGAGTCGAAGCCCGGGCGTCCTACCTTGCCCTGGCTGCATCATTTTTCTCAATGTTTTGTGTCGTTGGTCTCGCTCTGTGGGGTTTGCCGTTCTACTACGACTTCATGGTTCGGGAGTTCGGTTGGACGCGTGCGCAAGTCACTTCCGGAAATGCTCTCAGCAAACTGGTCGTCGGCCCGGTTTTCGGGTTCATCGCGGGTTGGGTCGTGGATCGTTTCGGGCCACGGCGCCTGATGATCGTAGGAATTTTGGTGGCAGGATTGGCCCTTGTCGGGTTGGGCAGCATCTCGACTTTGTCGTGGTTCTATTTTTTTTACCTGCTCAACGCGCTCGGCTACGTTTGCGGAGGACCGCTTCCGTCACAGGTGCTCATCTCGCAACGCTTCGTGGCATCCCGGGGAAAAGCCATGGGGCTCGCCTACCTGGGAATTGGATTCGGGGGAGCTGCCGTTCCGTGGATCACCTCGTTTCTCTACACGCGTCTCGGCTGGCAAGGATCGTTGCGCGTACTCGGCGTCATCATGATCGTTATCGCACTCCCGTTTGCGCTCGCGGTGAAAGAAACGCCTCGAACTGAGAGTGATCACCCGAGTGCGACGTCGGCCGAAGTGAAAAGTGCATTCAAGACTCTGTCGCTATGGCTGCTGATATTCGGCAGCATGTGCTCGATCGCGGCCGTCAGCGGAGCGCAGCACAATCTTAAATTGCTGCTGAGCCTCGATCGTCAGTATGCGCAAACTGCCTCGGCGAGAATCGTGTCGCTGGTCCTGGCTTTCAGTATTGTCGGCAGGATACTTATGGGGTGGATGGCGGATCGCATTTCGAAGAAGTATGTCATGCTGCTGATCTACCTTCTTGTGGCGGTGGGAATTCCGTTCTTGTTCTTGAGCACAAATCCGCTCGTTTTGTCTCTCGCAGCGGCGATCTTTGGCATCGGACTGGGCGGCGATTTCATGATCATCCCGCTGATGACAGCGGAGATCTTCGGGATCAAGATTCTGGGCAGGCTCATGGGTGTCATCCTTACGGCGGGTGGTGTCGCGGAGGCGCTGTCTCCGATGTTGATCGGGCACTTGCGGGACACGAGTGGAAGTTATCAGAGCGGCTGCGTCATTCTGGTCGCGCTAGCTCTTCTCGGCGCGGCCGCCGTCGTTGCCTTGCCGAAGTCAGGGAGAACCGCATGACCGCGCGTGCCATCGTACGCGTCGCCAGCCTGAAAAATGTTGATCGTTTCAATGAGCATCTCGTGTCCCTGGGCGTGACGATTCCGTGTGACAGGGAGATCGTCACCGGGGAGGAATCGCCACTCCGGCACCATGTTCAATGCGGACGGCTGACCCTTCAAAACCGTATTGCAGTGCAACCGATGGAAGGATGGGACGGCACAGCGGATGGCAATCCGAGCGAACATACGATCCGGAGATGGCGACGTTTCGGCGAGAGCGGAGCGGGCCTGATCTGGGGTGGTGAAGCCGTAGCTGTCTCGCACGCTGGCCGCGCGAATCCGAATCAACTGGTGATCGCCGACCAGACCATGCAGGGTCTCTCGCAACTACGCGAGAATCTGTTGCAAGAGCACCGTGAACTTTCGGCCTCGACAAACGATCCTGTCGTAGGACTGCAACTCACGCACTCCGGTCGGTACTGTCGGCCGAATGTACAACATCGCAATGAGCCGGTGATCGTCTATCACCATCCCATTCTGGATAGGCGACTCCAGTTGCCGGCCGATTTTCCCACGCTCGACGACTCACAGATTGAAAAAATCATCGAGGATTTTCATCGCGCAGCTGCCGCCGCTGACGAGCTCGGATTCGATTTCGTCGACATCAAACACTGCCACGGATATTTGGCGCACGAATTTCTCAGCGCGCACACGAGGCCGGGAAAATACGGCGGGAGCTTCGAGAACAGGACTCGCTTTATTCGTGAAATTGTGGAGGGCGTACGCGCTATTGCTCCGCGATTGGAGATCGGCGTACGTTTTTCGGCGTTCGACACTGTGCCATTTCGGCCGGAGACGAGCGGTTCGAGTAACGGACAATCAGGTTTGGGAGTGCCTGAGAACTACGACGATCTCGTTCCTTACAAATGGGGGTTTGGTGTAGACGCGGACAATCCAGTAGAAATGGATCTCAGCGAGCCTTTTCGCTTCCTTTCGTTGCTGCAGGAATTGGACATTCGACTTGTAAATGTGACAGCCGGCAGTCCTTATTACAATCCTCACATTCAGCGACCGGCGCTCTATCCTCCCTCCGATGGATATTTCCCTCCTGAAGACCCCCTTGTCGGAGTGGCTCGCCAGATGGACGCGACCCGGCGATTGAAACAACATTTTCCGAAGATGATTTTCGTAGGAACCGGGTACAGTTACCTGCAGGAATTCTTGCCGTTGGTCGCGCAGGCTGCGATACGCGACGGATGGACGGACCTGGTCGGTCTGGGGCGCATGGTGCTGTCTTATCCGGAGATACTGTGGCACGCATCTGCGGGAAAGCCGCTTGAGCGCAAGAGAATTTGTCGGACATTTAGCGACTGCACGACGGCGCCGCGCAAAGGACTGCCCTCGGGTTGTTATCCGCTGGATGACTATTACAGAGACTCTGCGCTTGCAGGGCAGCTTAAAGTTTTGAAAGGAGTTCAGACGCCACAGGCGTAGAAGTGACTAGAGCCCGGACAATAGAATTCGCATTGGAGCTCGCGGCCCGATGACGACGCTGACGATCGACACTCTGATCGGATTGAAGAAGCCTCTCCGAAAAGTCCAAGGCATCGCGGCGGCGTTGCTTCCTTATGAGGCATCGGGGAGGATCGCCGTTGACGCCTTTCAACAACACTTGTTTTCTACGCATCGAGCAGGTTTGATGAACGCCGTCAACATGGACACGGGCTATGTGAACCTGTTGAAGGATTCAGAGAAGCAGCAAGTCTTGCGTTGGACTCGGGAGTGTCTCGGAGGGATGCCTTTCGTCGCGGGCGCCTTTATTGAAGGCCATAGCGGCGATGTGGTTACGCTTTATCGCAGGCAAATGGATGCAATTGTCGACGCTGGCGGCATCCCCATCATTTTCCAGACGGTGAGATTGCACGGCAAATCGCCCGCCGAGAAGGCGGCGGCCTACAGGAGCATTAGTCAGGGTTACGCCCAAGTACTGGCCTTCGAACTCAGCCCAAAATTCGCTCCAAACGGCGAAATGTTCGATGGCGAAACTTTCAGGCGAATCCTGGAGATTCCCGAGATCAAGGGCATCAAGCACTCCTCCCTCGATCGATTGCTCGAAGTCAAGCGGCTCCAGGCGCGTGATCTGCATCGGCCCGATTTTCGCATCTATACAGGAAACGATCTCGGCATCAACATGATCGAGTATGGCTCCGACTACCTGCTGGGCCTGGCGACATTTTCGCCCGAGAAATTCGCGGAGCGCGATCGTCTGTGGCTGGCGGGCGACCCTGCCTATTACGCGCTGTCCGACGCTCTTCAATATCTCGGCAATGTCGCGTTCCGCGATCCAGTGCCGGCCTACAAACATTCTGCTGCAATGTTTCTTCACTTGACCGGCCGAATACCTAGCGATCTTGCCCATCCCGCAAGCCCAACGCGGCCGGACTGTGAAAGAGAAATTCTGAAAGATTGCGTTCTGAGGCTGGGCCTCTGGAAACAAAACTAAACACCTATGGAGCGCCCGCCCCAGTCCGAAGTGGAAACGCGCTCTCCGCAAGGCGGAACAAGTTCCGCTAGTCTGGCCTGTCACATCGGCCGCTTCCGATGGGTGATCTGCACACTCCTCCTGTTTGGAGTGACCAAGAACTACATGGACCGACAGGTTCTTGGAGTTCTGAAGACGACTCTTCAACACGAGTTTGGCTGGAACGAAATTGACTACAGCAACCTGGTATTTGCCTTTCAGGCCGCTTATGCCGTGGGTATGGTTGTCGTCGGCAGGGTTGTTGACAAGCTCGGCACGCGACTCGGCTACGCGCTTTCGATGATTTTCTGGAGCCTCGCCTCGATCGCGCACGCCGCCGGTGGATCGTTTCTCAGCTTCGTTGTATTGCGATCTGCATTGGGCCTCGGAGAGTCCGGGGTCTTCCCCGCGAGCATCAAGACCGTCGCTGAATGGTTCCCTCAAAAGGAGCGCGCACTCGCCACTGGAATCTTCAATGCAGGCACGAACGTCGGTGCAATTCTTACACCGCTCATCGTGCCGTGGGTGACGATTCACTATGGGTGGCGGATCGCCTTCGTCGCTACAGGATCACTGGGTTTCCTCTGGTTGATTTTTTGGCTGTTGCTCTACCGCAAGCCGGAAGAGCATCCCCTTCTATCGAAAGGAGAACTGCAATACATTCTCAGCGATCGTCCGGCAGCACCTCCGAAAACAAAGTGGATCAAGTTGCTCTCTCATCGTCAGACGTGGGCGTTTGTCGTCTGCAAGTTTGCCACCGATCCCATCTGGTGGTTTCTGCTGTTCTGGATTCCGGATTTCCTACAGCGTAGCCACGGCCTCAAACTGATGCAGATTGGTATCCCGATAATGGTGATTTATCTGCTTGCCGACATCGGAAGCGTCGCCGGCGGCTGGCTCTCTTCGTGGATGATCCATCGCGGAAGCAACGTAAATATCGCGCGCAAGTCGACCATGCTCATTTGCGCCTTGAGCGTCATACCGATCGTCTTCGCATACCGGGTCGAAAGCTTGTGGGGTGCGGTTGCCCTGATCGGCCTTGCAGCGTCGGCGCATCAGGGCTTTTCGGCCAATCTGTTCAGCGTGGCGTCGGACCTATTCCCGACGGAGGCCGTTGGATCGGTCGTCGGAATTGGTGGCATGGCGGGAGCCATTGGGGGGATGTTGATGGCGAAAATCGTGGGTTACGTTCTGCAATGGACTGGTAGTTATATGATCCCGTTTTTGATCGCAGGCTCGGCGTATCTTTTGGCATTGGCGCTTCTTCACGTCCTCACACCGCGTCTCAAGCCAGTCGCCATCAGCTAGTTCTCCTTCCAGCAGCGCGGTAAATCTGCTCGATCAACGCGACGCTGCGGCGCCCTTCGCGGCCATCAACCCGAGGCATCCTATCTTCCTGAATGGCTCGAATAAAATCTTCCAAGACAGCTTGGTGTCCTGAAAAATCTGTGACAGCCGCGGAGCCAGTGTTTTCTATCTCTTTCGCCGGCGGAGCGACAGCAATTCTGTGCTCCCCGTCTCGCAAATCGATAGCGACAATGCGATCGTGCTCCAGGATGATCGTTCCGTTCGTTCCACTCACGGCAATCCGCCGCGGATAGCCAGGGAAAGATGCAGTCGTCGCCAGCAGGGTGCCGGTCGCTCCATTCGCAAACTCAAGGAGAGCGACAGCCGTATCTTCACCTTCGATCGCATGCAGAGTGGTGGCAATGTTCGCCTGCACGCGCTGCACATCCCCAAAGAGCCACAGCAATAAATCGACTGTATGCACCGCCTGATTGATAAGCGCTCCACCGCCGTCGAGAGCGAGCGTGCCTCGCCACTTTGAACCACTGTAGTACTCGGCCGGCCGATACCACTGGACGCTGGAATCGATCAGCAGCGGCCTTCCGATAACGGCGTCTTCTATATGGCGTTTGAGTCGCAATATATCTGGCTTGAAGCGGTCCTGGAATATCACTCCGAGTTTTACACCGCCCTCGTCTGCAGCTGAGATAAGTTGATCCGTACGTTCGGTAGAAATGTCGATCGGCTTCTCGGTCAGGACGTGGATCCCGCGGCGAGCGGCCGCTACGCCATGAACAGCGTGCAATCCCGAAGGGCTCCCGATGATGACCATATCCATCGGTTTGTGATTTAAGAATTCGTCGATACTCTGGTAGGGAGTTCCACCGCAGGTCTGGCACAGGTGAACAATCTTTTCGGTATTCGTGCCATAAACTGCAGCAATCTTCACTCTCGGTATGGCTGAGGCAGCACGGGCATGAGTGTTGCTGATGTTTCCGCCACCGATCAATCCAACATGGACTGTCATGATTTGTAATTAATCGGGACCCTGTTTAACGGCGCGAATATATCACGCGCGGATTTTTGATTTAGGGCAGGATGAACTTTTTTCGGTTTCGAATCGTGCATGTGCCGGCCTTAGGGTGCACAATATATGCACAGCGAGTGGGTCGAAAAGCAGGTGCGACGTGAATGAGAAATCGGACGTACTCGACGCTGAAGCCAAAGGCGTTTCCCGGCGTAATTTCATTAAAGGCGTGATTTGTGGTGGAGCGGCCGTCTCCTCGGCCGGCTATCTTTTCCGCGCTTCCAGCATCTTCGGCCAATCCGGCGACGCCGGCGATCGTCTCATCACGATCAACGTGAATGGCCAGCAACGGCGTGTGGACGTGATGAAACAAGAGACGCTTGCGTGGACGCTGCGTTACAAGCTCGGCCTTACGGGAACCAAGCTGGGGTGCGATCGTGCCGAGTGCGGAGCATGCACCGTTCTGATCGACGATGTTCCCCATTATTCTTGCTCCGTCCTCACCCACACCGTCCGCAACAAGAAAGTGGTATCGATCGAGGGCTTGGCAAAGGCAGACGGAACATTGCACCCGGTGCAACAGGGAGTGATCGACGAACAGGGCTTCCAGTGCGCTTTCTGCATGTCAGGTTTCATCATGTCGACCGTTGGTTTTCTGAAAACCAATCCCAACCCCACGCGCGCGGAGCTTGCACATGGCATCTCCGGAAATTTATGTCGCTGCCAGGATTACGACAAGATTCTTACCGCCATGATGCGCGGCGCGGAAAATCTGAGGAAGGGGAACGCTCATGCCTAACGAGTGGAAGCCCAATCAGCAAAAATTCGGCACAAAATATAAAGTGCTGGGCAAGGATTACCCGACGCCAGATCTTTACGCCAAGGTGACGGGGAAATCGAAGTATGCCGAAGATTACCGTGCTGAAGGGATGCTCTTCTGCAAGCTGCTGCTGAGTCCCGTGGCTCACGGTCGCGTGAAACGTCTCGACGTGAGTAAAGCGTTGGCGATGCCGGGTGTTAAAGCGATCCTTACGCAGGACGATCTTCCAGCGCCTGCTGACAGCGTGACCGACCTTGGCGTCGTCATCAAGGCCAACCAACAAGGCGAGAAAGCCCTGACCAACGAACCTCTGTATCAGGGAGAACCTGTACTGGCGGTTGCTGCCGTCGACGAACTTACCGCCGCCGAGGCAATCGAAAAAATCGAAATAGATTTCGAACACCTTCCCTTCGCCGTCGATCCCCTGGATACGCTCCGGCCCGGCGGGCCAAACCCCCGGGTCGAGGGTAACGTTTGGATCAAGCAGCCTCCTCCGCCCGCAAAGGCGGGAGAGAAAGTCAGTCCACCTCCGCCCAAAGTTGGGGAACTAAAGTGGACTTCTGCTGACTTTGCGGAGCTGAAGCAGGGCCGATTGCCGATGGGAAAGCCTCAGGATGAGTGGAGCTACGGGGACACCGAAGGCGGTTTTAAGAACGCTGCGCTCGTGCTCGACGAAACTTTCGCCACGCCCGACACCAGTCATCAGACTCTCGAGCCTCGTACCGCGCTCGCCTATTGGCAGAACGGAAAAGTATTCATCCACATGGGCACGCAGAGCACGGTGCAGACTCTTGCGGGTCTCGGCCGCTGGCTCAACATGGACCCGCAGCAAATTGTGCTTATCAGCGAATACACCGGAGGCGGTTTCGGCAGCAAAGCCACGGGTTACATCTTTGCGATTATTCCCGCGCTGCTGGCGAAGAAAGCAAATGCTCCGGTGATGATGCGCATCAGTCGAGAAGAGGAGCATTTCATCGGGCGCGCCCGCCCCGGATTTCAAGGCCGTATGAAAGTAGGATTCGCGAAAGATGGCCGCATCACCGCGGTTGACATGTATGCCATCTGCAACAACGGTCCCTACGACGCAGTCGGCGATGTCGGAGCCTCGGGCGTGATCGTTTCACTTCTTTATCAGCCGCAGGCGATGCGCTGGCGCGGCTTAACGGTGCTGACCAATACCCCTCCGCGAGGAGCGCAGAGCGCACCGGGAGGGATGCAAGGCATCATCCTGATGGAACCCCTGCTGGCGAAGGCGGCGCGCAAGCTTTCGGTTGATCAGGTCGAGATCCGCAAGATCAATAGCCCCGAAGGAAAAGCTCCGTGGGGGCCGGAACGCGACGGAAAGCGCGCGCATTCGACCAGTGCTTTCTTGAAAGAAGCCTTTGATCGAGGCGCAGAACAATTTCAGTGGAAGGCACGAATCGCTCAAAACAAGCGGAGCGGGACCAAAGTGCGTGGAGTCGGAGTATCCACCAGCGGATTCTTCGCGGGGTCCACTGGATACGACGGACTCTTCATTATCAAACCAGATGGCCGGATCGCCATTCAGTCCGGCATCGGAAACCTCGGCACCGAGTCGATTACGGATGTCCATCGCGTTGTCGCCGAAGTGCTTGGAGTGCCATGGGAAAAGTGCGACGTCACCTGGGGCAATACGTCAAAGAATCTTCCGTGGACTTGTGTATCCGGAGGCAGCCAGACCACTCACGCCATGACGCGAGCCGCTCACGCCGCGGCCATGGATGGAAAGAAGAAGCTGCAAGAAATCGCGGCGAAGACTCACGGCGGAACGCCAGACCAATACGAGGTCGCGAACGAACGCGTTTTTCGTAAGGGTGGGGGCAGCGGCATGACCTTGGCGCAGGCTGCGCAACGAGCCATACAACTCGGCGGAATCTACGACGGACACGAGCCGCCGCAGGACGTTAATAAATACACCAAGGCATCCATTGCAGCTCTCGCCGGGCAGGGATTGATCGCTGCCGCGAAAGACACATATCCGCACGACGGACAGTCGTTCTCCTACGTCGCTACCTTTGCTGAGGTCGAGGTCGATCTCGAAACTGGCAAGTACTACATCACCGACTTTTTAGCGGTCGCCGACGTGGGCTCCGTCATTCACCCGAAGGCACTCGGCGGGCAGGTGCTTGGGAGGTCGATTTTGGGCATCGGCCACGCCATCGGCCAGAAATGGGTATTCGATCCGCAATACGGGCACACGATCTCGCGGCGCTTCCATCACACAAAGCCTCCGACGATTCTCGACACGCCCGTGAATATGCAATGGGCGGCACTCGACATCCCTGATCCGGAGACACCAGTGGGCGCTCGAGGAATTGGCGAGCCTCCGGTTGGCGGAGGTTGCGGCGCGATCCTTAACGCTTTGTCGGACGCTCTGGGCGACGAGATTTATCGCAGGGCACCGGTCACTCTGGACACGATTCTGACCTCTCTTGAGGCAGGACGGCCGGTGCAGGATCCGTTGACTGCATTTATTTGAGCCTGTTTCTGCGAACACTTTGACATCGTTTTACCGCAACGAACCGAAACGGAGAGCGACATGGCAGTAATTCGAGACGTAATGCCGGCCTTCCAGTTGTTTCAGCCGAGTTCCGTTAGCGACGCTCGAAAGTTGCTAGAGCAGCATGGCAGCGATGCGTGGATTATGGCTGGGGGGCTTGACAGCTTTGACTGGCTGAAGGATCGCATCAAGAAACCCAAGGCTTTGGTCGATCTGAGCGGAATCGAAGAGCTGCGCGGTATCCGTCCGACCTCCGACGGAGTCGAGATCGGCTCGATGACCACTCTCACCGAAGTCGTTAGTCATCCCCTGATCAAGGAAAAATATGGACTGCTGTCGCAGGCGGGAGAACTGGTTGCGTCTCCACAGATCCGGAATCAGGGTACGCTTGGCGGCAACGTCTCGCAGGATGCGCGCTGCTGGTATTACCGCGCGGGATGGCCTTGCTATCGCGCGGGCGGAAACATCTGCTATGCGGATACTCCTGTTGGCCGCAACCGTGAGCATGCCATCCTTCATGCCGAGCGCTGCGTCGCTGTGAATCCGTCGGATACAGCTCCTGCTTTAATCGCTCTGGACGCGAAGTTCGTGGTGCAGACTCCCAAGGGCGAGCAGGTGCTCGATGCCGAGAACTATTTCGTCGGGCCAGATCTCGATATCACGCATATGAACATCCTGAAGCCCGGATATCTGCTTACGGCGATTCGAATTCCATACATGTGGGCTGGGACGCAGTTTTATTTCGAAAAAATCCGCGACCGAAACGTGTGGGATTTTCCACTCATGAATGTTGCGTCCGCAATGAGGATTTCTGGAGATTCGATTCAGGATATACGAATCGCGGTTAACGCAGTCGCGGCGCGGCCGTTGCGACTGAGGTCTGTTGAAGATTCCGTACGGGGAAAGCAGCGCAATCCGTCGACCGGCGAAGCTGCCGGCAGGCTCGCAGTGCAAGGGGCAGTTCCGCTGCAGTTTAACGCCTACAAGATCCCATTAATGCGCAATCTGGTAAAGCGGGCCATCAGCGGAGTGCAGGAGGCAACATGGGCATCGTAGAGTGGGCGATCAGTCCGCTGGGGCAAAACGTCCCGATTCACATCGCATGGTTCTTGATTTGGGTGGCCCTGATCTCTGGCATGGCATTTCTCGTGGTCCACGCGATCTACGTTCGCTATTTTGCGAAAGAGAAGGAATTCGCTCTTGACGCTTCCGAGCCGGCGCCATCGCAATTGCCGAAGCGCATCCCGCGTCATTCTTTCGTGGCGCGCGCCTTTCATTGGATCATGGCAGCATCCATGCTGGTTCTGCTATTCACAGCGTTCCTGCCTAAGGTGGGTTTTCAATTCAATTGGGTGACGTACCATTGGATCGCGGGAACCGTGCTAACGATCTCGATCCTCTTCCATGTGGTTCATGCTACGTTCTTCTTGGACTTCTGGTCCATCTGGCCGGATCGTGCCGATCTCGAGGACGCGAGGAACCGCACGCTGCGTTTCTTCGGCAAGGTGGCGCCTCTCCCGCGCAAGTTCGCGAAGTATCCGCTTGAGAACAAGATGTATCACGGTGCTGTCATGCTCACTGGCCTGGCCGTGATTGCAACTGGCCTGTTCATGATGTCGCGCGTCCGCACGATTTTCTTTCCACGCAATCCTTATTTGTTTACCGACATGACTTGGGGGCTGATGTATGTGTTGCACGGACTGGCTGGGGTAGGGCTTATCACGCTCGTGATAGTGCACATTTATTTCGCGGTTCGTCCGGAGAAACTGCCGATCACCGCATCGATGATTGTAGGTTCCATGAGTCGCGAGTTTTATGCGAAGGAGCACGATCCCAAGCGTTGGGTCGTCAAGACTCTGCCGAATACCCAGCGGGGGATGGCCGATGGCGATTGAGTTTCTGGCACGATGTGACACACTTGAGGAATGCTACGAATTCATGCTCGCCTATGCCGGCCAGGGATTGCCCCGCGATGAAGGCAACAGTTCGGGAAGTCGAATCCGCACCTTTCTGGAGCGCACCTCTCAAGCACTCAAAGGACTCGCTGATAGCTACGCGTTGGCTGTTGCCGAGCACGAGCTTGAGCCTGCTGGACGGTACCGCGCGTTCGAAGCGGTGATTGATCGCGACTCAACGGACTCGCTGGCCGCGATCGAACTGGTCCTGGCTCAACCCTCGATCAGTTCTCAGCTGATCGACAACTTAAATGCCTCGATCCACTTAAGGGCGTTGCTTACCGATCTTTTTCTTGTGGGCGAAATCCTGAGAACGCGAAGCCAAAAGATTGAATCCGCAGCCGAGTAGGACACTTAACCGCCGAAGACCTCTACGTCTTTTCCCTTCCAGAGCAATTAGCTTTCTCTAACTTATTCCCGCACACTACTAGACCTGTTCCTGGAAAAGGCGGCCCGTCGGTAACATCCAATACTTCGTTTGGGCGAAGGCCAAAGTTAAGAAACTGCCGATAGTACCGAAGGTGAGCACCTCTTATTTTGTGCAAACAGCTCCGCATCAACAGGTGCGCCGGAATATTCCCGCCTATAAACAGGTGATGTTCGCCATTGTATTTTTCTCACTGTTTTTATTGACCGACGGATCCTCGGCGGCATCGCAGCATTGGGAGGGTGCGCCTCCCACGTACCTGCCCGCGGGTTTAGCCGTCGCGGTGCTGCTGTACGGTGGCGTGGGCTATGCCCCGGTGGTCTTCATATCAGGCTTGGTGGCTGCCTTGCTTAACTACCATCGACACTTCTTCGCCTGGTGTGGGTTGCCCGGGGTAATCGGCATTTATATATGGTACGCCGGGGCCGCCATAATTTTGAGAAGACACTGGCGCATCGATCCTCGATTGCAGAGAGTTCGCGACGTCGGGCGCTATCTATTGGTCTTTCTCGTTGCTGAGGTTTTCACTGCAATTACCGGAATGCTGACGCTCTGGGGTGACGGCTACATCAGCCGTGACGATAGCCTTAGAACCGTCATGGATTGGTTGGGAAGCGATGCAATTTCCATTCTGACCTTCACCCCATTTCTTCTTGTCGTTGTCGCGCCGTCTGTATCTCGCTGGATGCAATCCACGACCATCCCATTCCCCCTCGTTGCGTGCCGTCGCGTACTTTCCAAAGGAGACATTGTCGAGATCTCGGCTCAGCTCTTGTGTATCCTCGCTGCAATCTGGATCGTGTTTGGCTTTACCCCTGCGGCGCCGTATCAACCTCTATATCTCCTTTTTATTCCGCTTATATGGGTAGCGGTGAAGCGAGGACTGCCGGGGGCTACGCTGACGACTTTTGCAATTAATCTGGGCCTGACATCAGCAGCTTGCTTGACCCACGTGCCTCGCGGATCTCTACCGAGGCTTCAGCTGGCGATGATTTCGCTCGGCTTCACAACCCTATGTCTCGGAGCTGTAGTCACCCAAGGCAAGCGTTCCGAACGAGAACTTCGGCTGAGCGAAGCCGGTTTGAGGGAAGCCCAACGAGTCGGACGACTGGGAAGTTGGACGTTCGATGTAAAAACTGGACGGGTCACCTGGACTGTCGAGCTCTATCGCATCATGGGCTTCGATCCGTCTTTGCCGCCTCCTTTATTTGCCGAACAAGAAAAGCTGCTTACCCAAGAGAGCTGGCAGCGCCTGACATCCCAGTTTGAGAAGACACTTCTGTCTGGTACTTCCTGCGAACTGGAATTGGAAATCGTTCGTCCGGACGGAACCACAGCCTGGATCATGATTCGCGGCGAGCGCCAACAGAATGCGGGCGGTGAAGTAACTGGTATGTGCGGGATTGCCCAGGACATCACACAGAGCAGGCGTGCGGAACAACAAGTACAGTTTCTAGCCTATTACGATGCCTTGACAGGGCTGCCAAATCGCATTCTGCTTCGCGACCGTCTAACCCAGGCGCTGGCAAACGCCCGCCGCCGCAGTGAGCGTGTCGGCCTTTTATTTCTCGATCTCGACCGCTTCAAAATTATCAACGATTCACTTGGACATTCGGTTGGCGATCTCCTTTTGCACGAAGTGGCTACACGGTTGAAGGAGCAAACTCGAGATCAGGATACCGTCGCAAGGGTTGGCGGAGACGAATTTCTTATTGTGTTGAATGGCCTGGGCTGCAGGTCGGATGCGGCCGCGGCCGCGAAGAGAATCGTCAATGCCATGGCGTCGGAATTTCTTATCCAGGGACGATCGCTCAAGATAAGTTGCAGCCTGGGAATCTGCGTATGGCCGGAGCACGGAGATGATGCCGAGTCACTCATCACCAATGCCGATGCCGCGATGTACGGAGCCAAGGAAAGTGGACGCAACCGCTACCGGTTCTTTACCCGAGAAATGAATGCACACGTGCTCGAGCGCTCCACGCTGGAACGCGGTCTGCGGTCAGCACTAGAAAATCAAGAGCTATCGCTGATGTATCAGCCTCAAGTCCACATCGGTACGGGGCGTATCGTGGGTCTTGAAGCGCTCCTTCGCTGGACGCATCCCGACTTAGGCTCGGTGCCACCGGACAAATTCATAAAGGTCGCCGAAAATAGTGGCATCATCATACCGATCGGCGAATGGGTCTTGCGAACTGCCTGCGTCCAGCTTCATGAGTGGCAGAAGCAAGGCCTGCCTCCCATTTGCGTTGCTGTCAATGTCTCGGCCATCCAGTTCAGGCAAGAAGGCTTCCGGGAGATGATCAAGAAGATCTTGCGGGAGTCCGATCTCGCTCCTCACTTTCTGGAATTGGAACTCACCGAGAGCCTGCTGACAAAGAATGCCGATGTCGTTTTCGCGGTGATGCAAGACTTGAAGGACATGGGACTGAAACTCGCCATCGATGACTTCGGAACCGGTTACTCCAGCCTGAGTTATCTGCGCCAGTTTCCGGTCAGCAAATTGAAAATTGATCGATCGTTCATCCACGATGTCGCCACCAATGCTGATGCCGCCGTCATCGCAACAGCGATCATCAGTTTGGCCAAAGGCCTGAACTTGAAAGTCATCGCCGAAGGAGTCGAGACCGAGGGACAACTTGCATTCCTGCGTGCACGGCAGTGTGACGAAATGCAAGGTTATTACTTCAGCAAACCCCTGCGAGTAGAAGACGTGGGACTAAAATTGACGGCGCCTTCTGATTTAGTGTTGTCTGCTACCGCCAATCAGTGAACTTCGCACACTGCCTACGCCTTCCTCTTAGAGTCCGTATAAGTCTCGACTCAATCTCGCTGTTTAACAGGCCCCAAAGCCTCATCTGCGACGCCGCCGCACGCTTGACCGCGGTGTTCGTCTACCCTTACATTGGCCCACAATTAAGAACACAGGGAGGTTTTATGTTGGATGGGTTCAAGAAGTTTGTTCTTCGCGGAAACGTTGTCGATATGGCCGTGGGCGTGGTGATTGGCGCAGCCTTCGGAGGCGTGGTAACGGCGTTAACAAAGGATGTCCTGACGCCACTGATCGCAGCGATTGTCCACAAGCCGGATTTTTCGGCGATCTCCTTCACCCTCAACGGAACACTGTTTCCGATTGGAGATTTCCTGAACGCCTGCATCACGTTCGTCCTGGTGGCCGCAGCGATCTATTTCTTTGTCGTGCAACCGGTGAATATGATGATCACGCGCATGAGGAAGAGTCCTGTGCCAGCCGATCCCACTACGAAGAAGTGTGGTGAATGTCTGAGCGAAATTCCCCTTGACGCTCGCCGTTGCTCACATTGCGCGCAGCCTCAATTCGCGCAAGCGGCATAAGGAGAATACATCACCACATTTCAACACGGTCTTCCGGCTTCAGAAAAAGGCTGTCAGCGGCAGAAATGTGATAGGCCTTGTACCAGTCTCCGACGTTGCGTACAGTGTCACTGCGATATTGTCCCGGTGGATGGGTGTCGCTCTTAATCTGGCGGCGCAGCGAATCTTCGCTCTGGACCCTGCGCCATCTTTGAGCGAATGCCAAGAAAAAGCGCTGCTCGCCCGTCAACTCGCCGACGACGTTGTCAGGCTTACCCTTCAATGACAGCAAGTACGCGTCGTGTGCGACCAGCAGACCGGCAAGATCAGCGACGTTTTCTGTCTGAACCTGCTTGCCATTCAGGCATAAATCGGACAACGGACAGTAAGCGCTAAATTGGGCTACTAGTTTCGCAGCCTCCGCATCGAAGCGGGCCTTGTCTTCAGCCGTCCACCAATTGGCGAGGCGGCCCTTTTCGTCGTAAATATTTCCCAATTCATCGAAGCTATGGCTGATTTCATGCGCCATGCCAGCTCCGGCGGAGCCATAGTTATACGCCGGGTCGCCTTGGCTATCGAAATAAGGCGGCTGCAGAATGCCAGCTGAAAAGAACTCTGCGTTAGGGCTGAACATGATGACGGCTCCCGGAACGTGCGGATTCATTGGCCACTCGATGGGATCAACCGCTTGTTTCAGCTTTGCGAGGTTGCGCGAACGATTGAAGGCTTCCGCCCGACGCATGTTTCCGAAAGCGTCTCCCCGTTTGACTTCCAGCGAAGAGTAATCGATCCATACATCCGGATAGCCGATGCCCACCTTGAGCGCGGCCAGCTTTGCCAGCGCCTTCGCCTTCGTTTTTGTCGACATCCATTTGACGTTTGAAATTCGGGCCCGATAAGCGGTGATCAGATCCGCCGCCATGGCCTGCGCCTTCGCCTTGGCATCCGGAGGGAAATAGCGTTGCGTATAAAGTTGGCTAACGCCCTGCCCCAGGGCCCCGTTTGTCGCGGTGATTGCGCTCGATTCTCTGTCGGGCATTTGCGATGCGCCTGACAGGATCTTTCCAACAAAATTGAAGTGCTCCATCGCAATCTCTTTGGGCAGGACATCGGCATATTGTTCGATCAGATGAAATCTTAGATAGTCCTTCCACACTTCTATCTCTGCGCTCCCTACGAGAGCGGAGACACCAGTCACAGCCGACGGCTGCCAGACGATGAAGTTAGGCTGCTCTGTAAGGCCGGCAGATGTGAAGTATTCGCCCCAGTTCATACCGGGGGCTTTGACAACAAAGTCAGCATGCCGCCAAAGATTGTTCTGCTTTGAAACATCAGCGGCGTCGGCATCAGGAGCGTGTGCCTGCGCGATGCGAACTTCAAGAGATAAGACATGTGCCGCCCGCTCGTTCGCGGCTGCGATACGCGCGAACTTCAAGACAGCTGCAATGTGCGCCAGATACTGAGCACGCAACTCCACCATCTTGGGCGATGAGTCGAGGTACGCGTCGCGATCCGGCATACCCAAACCACCCTGCAAGATGTGCGGGAAGTTGTGCTCCGCGTCTTCGAACCCTTGATTGATCCACACGCCGAAAACGTGGTCGGAATTAGTCGTCAATCCGTCGACCTCGCTGTTCAACGTTGTGCCCAGATACGCTGACAGTGACGGTCTGTTCGTGATTGACGCTATTGCCGACATTTCGTGGGCAAGCGGCTTCAACTCCTTTGACTCGATACTCGACTCGTCCATAAAGCTCGCATAGTACGTGCCAACTTTTTCAGCAATGCTAACCGCAGGTGAAGGTGTTGCGGCCGCCTCGTGAATAATGCTGCTAACGCGTTCGCTTGTCCTCTTCGTCAATATCGCGCGCGTATCCCACGTGGACTGCCCTGCTGGGACCGTCGTCAACCAACCACCATTGGCATATCGATAGAAGTCGTCGCCGGGCCTGACCGAGTGATCAATATCGTTCACGGGGTCGGATCCAGCAGGCGTTGCGATGGTTCCGGCACAGATTGCGGAGATCAGAATTGCGGACAGTGCCGTTATTTGGGAGAGAGTCATGAAATCGTCCGAATTCGAGGTGGACACAATTCTGACAATAGCGCAGGGAAGATGCTTCTGATGGACGTTTGCGGTCCCCTGTCCTCTGCCTGGGAAGGATGTTCAAGGAGGGTTAGAGGCTGGAGGATTTGGCATTCCATTTCCACGAATCCGACGCGAATTGTCGACTGCAGTCCCGCCGAAGTCGATCCACTCGCCGGATTCAGATAGCCGATCGAAACCGGTGGCGAGGCAACTTAACGATCGTCAGACCGTGATTCGTGATGAGAAACAGGCGATTTCCTGCCTCGTCGAAATCCATCACGCTCTGTTTCGATTAAAGAAGCTATTCGATCCGGCCATGTGCCGTGATTGCGTCGCTGATGCTGATTCCGTTGTTGCGGAATTTCGAAACGAGAAGAACACGCAACTCGTATCCAATAGTCAGTTACTGGTCCCTAAAATACGACCACCCAACACAGAGCGATTGTCACAGGCT
This sequence comes from uncultured Acidobacteriota bacterium, assembly GCA_963801895.1. Lineage (GTDB taxonomy): Bacteria > Acidobacteriota > Terriglobia > Terriglobales > Acidobacteriaceae > Sulfotelmatobacter. The sequence goes on from CAWDGM010000001.1 coordinate 2,763,835, forward strand.
TACTGTTAGCGCGACTAATCGTCTTATCTGAACACTTCGACGATGTCTAGTTAAGAGATATAAATTATTCGACTTAGTCCATTTTTGTCTTGTAAGTCTGCGTACGTTCCCTGCAGAATCCCTTGCCATTAACTCACCGCCGATAATCGACGAGCTCGTTCGGATGGTGAACAAGGAAAACACCCGCGTCGGGTGGGAGGATTTTTCTTATGCGCTCAGGTTCACCTGTAGTGACAAAGCTGTTCTTCTATCTGATCGCGATGAGTACGCTCGCGCTTGCCCAGTCAGGGACCACGTCTCTACGCGGAACCGTCACTGATCCGACCATGGCCACAGTTTCGGGAGCCAGTGTGACGCTGGCCAGTCCGGAGCGTGGCTTTACCCGCACGATCACAACCAACGCGAGCGGCGATTATGAATTTCCGCAGCTGCAGCCGGGGACCTACCAGCTTACAGTCGAGAGGTCAGGCTTCCGCAAAACCGAGCAGAAGCAAATCCAGTTGCTCGTTGACACGCCAGCAATCATCAATTTGAAACTCGAGGTCGGCACAGCCTCCGAAACGGTCGAGGTCGCGGGCGAAGCCCCGGTCATCAATACGACAGACGCGTCCGTAGGAAACGCGTTCAACGAGACGCAAGTTAAGTCGCTGCCCATGGAAGGCCGAAACGTGCCTGATTTGCTTTCGCTGCAGGCGGGCGTTTCCTACATCGGAAACAGAACCGACATTGACCGGACCGTCGACACGCGTAGCGGCGCCGTGAACGGCGCTCGCAGCGATCAAAGCAACATCACGCTCGACGGCGTGGACGTCAACGACAATGCGGCCGGCGATGCCTTCACCTCGGTGCTTCCGATCACGCCGGATTCGGTGCAGGAGTTCCGAGTTACCACGAGCAACTACAACGCAGATGAAGGGCGTTCGTCGGGTGCGCAGGTCTCTCTAGTAACGAAGAGCGGCACCAACAGCTTCCACGGTGCTCTCTATGAATATCACCGAAACACTGCCACCAGCGCCAACGATTACTTTGTAAAACAGTCCCAACTCTCGTCAGGAGAACCCAATCGTCCTCCAAAACTAATCCGCAATATTTTCGGTGCGGCGGTCGGCGGACCGATCATTAAGAACCGGCTTTTCTTTTTTGCAAATTACGAGGGTGCCCGACAGCGAGAAGAGAACAGTGCCTTGCGCGTGGTTCCAACGGATGCATTGCGCGACGGCGTAATGATGTATCAGTGCGCTGATTCCACTGCATGTCCCGGATCCAGTGTTCAGGGTGCGAGTCAACAAAATTACGCTGTTCCAGCGGGCTATTTCGGGCTATCGCCGGCCGATCTCACCATGATGGACCCTGTCACTCAGGCTCCTAAAGGCCCCAACGCCGCCATGCTTGCGTATTTTCAGGGATTCCCGCACGCGAATGACGGTTCGGTAGGCTACGGAGTCAATTTTTCGGGATATCGCTTCAAGGGACCGATTGCCAAGAACAACGACTGGTACATTGCGCGTGTCGACTACACACTAAATTCAAAAGGCACCCACACCTTGTACTGGCGGGGCGGCTTACGCAATGATACGCAAAATGACGTTCCATATTTGCCCGGCACGCCGCCGCTGCGCAATTTTGTGGACTACAGCAAGGGTTTTGCGCTCGGCTACTCTGCCACACTCAGCAACACTCTCCTTAATACTTTCCGCTGGGGGTACACGCGCCAGAGCCTCGGCACCCTCGGAAACGATGACACCCAACCCTTCATCTTTTTTCGCACGCTGAATAATAATGAGACAGGCGACGGATCCGATCTCGCAGTAGTGCGCAGCTCGAACTTCCAGCTTCCCATTCACAACTTGATCGATGACATTTCGTGGTCTAGAGGAAAGCACACAATACAATTCGGCACGAACATTGGCTTCGCGCGCCAGGCGCAAGGGAGTTTTCGTAATTCCTTCAGCCAGGGTGTGACCAATGCCTCCTGGCTAGACGTGGGCGGCATGGCGACCACAGGACAGAAGGATCACATGGACCCCGGTGCTTGGGGTTTCCCGGTAGTCTCGGACGATTTTGCCCAGGGTTACGACTATCCGCTGGCCGCTCTACTCGGCATGGTCACGGAGGTCGATGCGCAGTACAACTTCCTGAGATCGGGAGCGCCGCAGTCGGAAGGCGAAGCCGTGAAAAGGCGCTTTGCCCAGAACTACTTCGAGTTTTATGGCCAAGATACGTGGAAGGTTCGGCCAAACCTCACAGTCACGCTTGGACTTCGTTACTCGCTGTTTTCTCCTCCCTGGGAGACAAACGGACTCCAGGTTGCGCCGACCATCAGTTTGAGCGACTGGTTTAACCAGCGCCGTAATGACATGCTGCAGGGAATTCCTTCCAATCAAAGTCCACTACTCTCATTTGACCTCGCGGGTCCCGCGAATGGGAAACCGGGGTTCTACCATTTAGACAAAAAGGATTTCGCGCCGCGGATCGCCATTGCGTGGAGTCCTGAGCCCAATACTTCGATCCGCGCGGGATTCGGCATGGCCTACGATCACCTCGGCCAAACCTTGCTGAGCACGTTCGATCAGCAAGGATCGTTCGGTATGTCAACCAACCTGAGTAACCTCGCCGCACAGCAAACTCTCGTGAGTGCGCCACGCCTTACGGACCTGCACACGATCCCGACTACCGACTACAGCCAAAATCAAATCTTCGCCAGCAGTCCGGGAGGAACATTTCCCACGCAGTTCCCACCCGACGCTTTTCAGGTCTACTGGGGAATGGATGACAAGCTGAGAACACCTTACTCCTACATGTTGGACCTATCGGTGTCACACCAGCTCCCACACGGCTTTGCAGTCCAAGCGACCTACGTCGGACGACTGGCTCGTCGGCTCTTGACTCAAACGGATTTGGCCATGCCGCTGGACCTCGTGGATCCGAAATCTGGACTGGATTACTTCAAGGCGATTCGTCCGCTTTCGGAAGCCGCGCGCAATGGCGTGACCAGCGACAACTTTGATCCAGCTTCAATTGGCGCAGCTGCCCAGTATTGGGCCGACGTCATCCAGCCTTTGAAGCCAGGCGGGATGTACACGATGTCGAACTGCACAAGCACGGGAAATCCGATGCCCACCGCAAGTGCGGCTCAAGCCATTTATGACCTTAATTGTCCTTACGTCGGGACCGTGGGAGAGACCACCACGATCCAAGCACTGGATCAGGGTGGCATTCAAGATTTCACCACAATTAACCTGCCACAGGACCAGCAGATTTTTTACCAGGGCATTGGGGCGAGTGAACCCAATGCCGGGACTCAATCTGGGTTCACGTTCCTCAGTCCACAATTCGCATCCTTGTACGCGTGGAGATCGAACAGCAACTCGACCTACCACGCGTTGCAACTCAACTTACGCAGGGCCATGGCGCAGGGCGTGCAGTTTGACTTCAACTACACATTCTCGAAGTCGATCGACTTGGCATCCGATGCCCAGAGAATTCAAGGCACGACCGGAGGTTTGGGCGGGCAGGTCATCAACGTTTGGGACCCGAACCAGCATCGTGGCGTCTCGGATTTCGATACCACTCACCAGTTCAATGCAAACTGGATTGCCGAGCTGCCTTTTGGGCGAGGCAAGATGCTTGGTCGTGATTCGGGAAGACTCACGGATGCTGTTATCGGTGGCTGGGAGCTTACCGGTGTGGCCCGCTGGACCAGCGGTTTTCCGGTTAGCGTAACAAACGGCGCCAATTGGCCCACTAACTGGGAACTGAGCGGATTCGCGCAGACGATCGGAAAACCAGTGGTGCACAAAACGGTTGGGTCGGACGGTAGTGTCAACCTGTTCGCCGATCCCCAGGGCGCAAATGGACTCGGCGCATTCCGAGCGCTGTTCCCTGGCGAAAGCGGCCAACGGAATACTCTGCGTGGCGACGGTTTCGCCGGTCTGGACTTGGGACTAGGCAAGCTGTGGCACGTACGCGAGTCCCAGGCGATTCGTTTCCGCTGGGAGGTCTTCAATGCGCTGAACCTGAACCGGTTCAACGTGCAATCCCTCTCGCTGTCGATTACGAACGCGAGCACCTTCGGCAATTACAGCCGGTTGCTCACTAGCCCACGCGTAATGCAGTTCGCGCTGCGTTACGAGTTCTAACCTCAATCGGAGCGGTTGTCGTTATAGTCAGCCGCTCCGATTTTGTCGTTTCGCTACATCAGCAGAGTGACAATGCTGGTCACCACGAGCGCTGCGGCCCATACTGCGTCGAGATTCAGCCACGCCTTGCGTAGAATTGCGAGCCCGAACTTGCGATAGACCACCCCGGCGATGAGACCGGTTACCGCAAGATAGGCGATCGTATGCACAGCGGTTGCCAGCACTGCTGTGAGAGGGCTGGCTGCTGCGAACGTGTGATGGTGACCTGCCGTGTGGTCAGCCGCTTCAACCGTGCTGCCGCTCAGCAGCACTGGCAGCAACATCAGACCAGCACCGTGCGCCGTTGCCATCAGGAAGGACCACAGCGTCAGATCTCGAAATCCCACCCGCATGCGAACCCATCGCGGATGGTAATGGCGCGCCAGCGAGAAGATTCCAAGACCGAATAGAAGCGCAGCGACTGAATAGCGGATCACCTCCCGCGGCAGGGCCATTCCGACAAACGCTGCAGTCACTACCACGATTCCAATCGACAAAGCGTGTCCGAACGCAATCGGGACGAGCGCTCGCGCCACCGCACTCCCCTTCTGCTCCTGCATCCCCAGCGCCACCGCGAAGAGCCAACCCATTCCTGGGTTGATTCCGTGGTAGGCGCCAAGGAGCAGCATCAGCCACAACGCCGTTGAGCCCATCTCGTGCGTCATTTTGCCTCTGAGTAGCAGTAAGAATCAGACGAGGCGTCCCCACCCTCCAGCCTCACTTGATGCGCGCGCAGGCTGTCGAACTCGACGAAGAATGTCTCGTCGAGTTTCATTCCGCCCTTCGGGTCCGCGTCAAGTTTCACCATCCAGCTCTTCAACCCGTCGGGATAGATCTGCTCATCCCACGGCGCGTAAAGCGAATTGGTGAAATAGATGCGCTTGCCATCGCGGCTGATCTCAACCATCTGGGGCCCACCGTTGAGCGGCTGGTTCGGCTTACTGGGATGAGCCGCACGACGCACGATGCCGCCGAGATGGACCGAGCCTGTCTTCTTTGGGTTAACCGGGTCCGAGACATCATATTGAATAAACTCCCCGGTCCCCCAGCACGAAACATAGAGGAAGCGGTCGTCGAGAGACAGGTTGATGTCGGTCACCAGCGGCGGCACCGCTTTGAAGCCCTTCAACAGCGGAGGAAGCTTTTCAGGGTCAGCGGGCTCAGCGGGGATTTCAATCAGTTTCCGGACGGCCCACTTGCCATTCTTCCCGCCGTCGTCGCGGTACCACATCCAGATCGACGACGACAGGTCTTTCAGAGAAATACCGACTCCGACGAAACCGTAGGTCTTATTTGGATCGTGAGAGGGCCGCAGCTCCAGCACCCACTGCTGTTCCGCGCCAAGATCAATTTCCTGCTGATGGCGTCGCTTGTCCAGATCCCAAATATGAATCTTGTGTCCATATTTCCCGGCCAGGAGCAACTCTGGATTGACGCCGTCTTTCACCATATTCGGGGTGCCCCACTCCGACGTAATCATCGTGTCGTGTCCTAGGTGCCACCAGAAGTCGTAGGCCAGTTGCTGCGGGCCGCGATCTTTTTCCCACTGACCTTTCAGTTCGAAGGTGTTCGCGTCCATCAGAAAAATGCCGCCGGGGCCGTCACCAGTGGCCGATCCGAGTGCGCTTCCATAGATGCAGTCGGGCCCGCAATGAATCGTATGGGGCGAGGTGTACCCGGTTTTTTTGATGAACTCTTCGGGCTCGATTATTTTCACGATCTTCGGCTGTTTTGGGTCCGGCTTGGTATCGAGAATGTAAATCCGCGAGGACCCGATGCCCGGTACGATCAGGTAGCGGCGCTCCATATGCGGATGCGGAGCTTGCGGACAAAGGCACGCGCTGCAGGCATTCCAGCCGAAGTGATGCAGTTCATTATCGCCTCGCGGAAAATCTGTTTGTCCGACGAGTCGTCCATACTCCGAGGAGTTCGGATCGAGGTCAACAACGCCCATCGCATCGCGCTGTCCATTCTTGCCGGCGTTGAGCAGGGCAACGTAGGCGAGCCGTTCTGCTGGAGCTTGCATTGCCATGCCGGGTGACGGGTAAAAAGTTGGATCGGGACGCATTTGAGGCATTTTCTTATCTCCTTGTCATGCAAACATTTTGCGGTGAGGATTCAGACCTTAGGCTCTCACCGCGATCACTTCCAGGTACTCCGATGAAACCACGGTGAACTCATCTCCTCCACGATTGTGCGCAGACCACAGTGCTTCCAGGTCAGCTCGCAGCTTCCTCGCATCCGATTCACCCAGCGAAGCAAACGCGCGATTTGTGGGTCCATAATACTGACGGAAGAACTCGACCACATCTGCCGGTGGAAAAGGATAGCTGAAGGTGTATTGCAGGCGCCTCATCTTAAGGTCAGAAACTCCATGGCCCAGTCGCTCGCGTACAACCGCTTCGTCGCCCCACAGTACCGGCGCCGGCATTCCAGAGGGCGCAATGAACTTTGCGAAGGTTTTGAACATTTGCCCGATGAACCCTTCTCGCGTCCAATTTCCCATAGCGATCATTCCTCCGGGACTACAGACTCGCAATAGTTCGCGAGCAACCAGTTCCGGTCGCGGGGCAAACATCGCTCCCACCAAGCTGACTACGATGTCGAAGCGGGCATCTTCAAATGGAAGATCCTCGGCGTCACCTTCAACAAAACGAGCTCTGAGGTTTTCCGCGTCGGCCCGTGCCTGCGCGCGCTGCACAAGATTCGGCGCGATGTCCACGCCAGTGACGTTCACTCCATCCCGCGCCGCCCACAGTGCAACCTGACCCGAGCCACAGGCGACATCGAGCAACTGGCACCCGGCTGGAACGTCGAGTTGCTCGTAAAAAATACGTGCGCCTTGCTCCATGTAGCGCGAGAAGCGATCGTAGTCTCCCGCCATCCATGTATCTTTTAGTCGTGCCTTCAGCCCGCTGACTTCAGGTGCAATTGTGATGGTGTTCATATTCCCTCCGATGTTTTTTATTCGCCTGCAATGAGTGCACGGATTTCGTCGGTCGGCGTGGCCAACCCGCCAATTTCCCATTCAGCGCTAAGAACGCCTTCAATGTCTTCCCAGAACCAAGAGGGAGCGACGATCGCCGTCCCGTCTGTCGGCGTGGCCGCTTCTTCGGCCAACTTCACTTGAACAAAAGACATTCATCTTTCCTCCCTTTTGGAGATTCATTGACGGTTGCGTTTGCGTGCGAGCACGCCCAAACAGCGTGTTTAACCGTCCGTTCACTGCTTCGGAGTGATCTTGGCGGCAAAGGACTGCGCCACGATCTTCCCGTCCCGCACAACGAAGGTGTCGGTAGCGGCTTCGTACAAATTGTCTGCCGTTTCCGCGCTCCACAATATGTAAGCGTATTCACCCTCGACGTATCGCTGACGCATCGAAAATGACGCTCCAGGTTTGGCAAACTCTGCGAAGAAGGCTCGGAAAAAAGGCTTGATTGCCTCCGGTCCCCTTAACGGTCTGTCAGGTACGAACAACACGGCATCCGATGAGTAGTCCGCGACAACACCATCGAGATCGTTCTCGCCAAAGCATTTCAGATGCTGATCTAGAATTTCGCCAGTGGTTGGCATTCGACATCTCCCTTTGAATTTCGATTTACCTTGCGGCGCTTCTGGTTGCTGCGCTTCTGGTTGCGACGCTTCAACGAGGCCTACTATGCGCTACTATTGCGATCCAATACTTGTCCGCACGTCCGGCTTTCTTGCTCATGGCAGCCTTCCCGTATGATGATTTGCTCTAGAGTCCAGAGAGTTTTGCAGAAAGTCCGCAGGAGGGCATATGGATGTGCTTTCCGAAGTTCTCAAGGTGGTGAAGCTGCAGGGCGCATTGTTTTACAACGGCGAATTCTCCTCACCGTGGAGTTTTTGCTCGCCACCCTCCCGCACGGTCGCACCATATGTAGCGCCGGACGCGAGACACGTTATCGTTTATCACTTACTGACGGAAGGGCGTGCGTCTGCCCGGCTGGTGGATGGCGAGCGCATCTTTCTTGAAGCTGGCGATATCGTGATCTTCCCCCATGGCGACGCTCATTTCCTGGAAAACGGGCCTGCGGCGAAGTCTGTGGATATGCAGAAGGAACTTGCTCGAATCTTTGCTCAGGGTCTGAAGCGATCCAGTATGGGTGGTGGAGGGGAAATTACGAAATTCGTCTGCGGCTTCATGGCCTGCGAGCCGCGGCTGAGCCAGATTTTTCTTAGCGGTCTGCCGTCGGTATTCAAAGTCAGCATTCGTAACGATGCTTCGGGCAGATGGCTGGAGAACTCGATTCGTTTTTCAGTCAACGAGGCGGACGCTTCTCGCGCCGGCGGAGAAGCGGTCTTGTCCAAACTGTCGGAGGTTTTGTTCGTGGAAACTCTGCGGACCTACATTGCCCACCTTCCAGCCGAGCAAACTGGTTGGCTGGCTGGTGCCCGTGATTCCGAGATTGGAAAGACGCTGGCCCTGATGCATCGGGATCCCGCGCATCCCTGGACAATTGCTTCCCTTGCAAAAGAATCTGGCCTGTCGCGCTCGGTGCTGGCTGAGCGCTTCCGGCATTATCTCAACGAGCCTCCCATGGCGTATCTCACGCGCTGGCGACTTCAGTTGGGAGCGCAGATGCTTTCCTCGACCAGTTATTCAGTGGCACAGATCGCATCCGAAGTTGGCTATGAGTCCGAAGCCGCTTTTAATCGTGCTTTCAAACGCGAGTTTGACACGCCCCCCGCACGTTTCCGCGGCCAGGCCAGATCGGCTCATGCAACCAGTCCAGCGAGGAATGCCGATCGCGTCACTGAATTGACAGGATAGGGGTGACAAGTGCACCTCTCATCGGTCGGCAAATCAGTAAGCAATTTTCAGGGAAGAGTGTTTTCTGCGTTAGATGCTTCCGCGATGCCGCTCGATTTGAGACATCACCGCTCGATATTCACCATCCGAATGCAAGCTTTCTACGGCTTTGCGGAGAGCTTCTCTTGCACCCGGATCATTGGAATAGCGATTCGCTGCGTCCAACAGCACGTGCGCCATATCGCCCGCTGAGGAAATCCCCGTAGCCGAGTGAATCGCTGCAATCGCCATAGCGCTCGAAGTTCCCGGCTTGTCGAGAACTGCCGTTAGAACGCGAGAGCGATCTCCATCCGAATGGATGCTGTCCGCAGCAGCAAAAAAAGCATCTCGAGCCGGCTCAATATTCGCCCCAGCGAGGTCCACAAGGACGCGAGCTTTATCCCCATCCGACGAAATTCGCTGTGCAGAATTCGCGATTGCTCCAAGCGTGTCTGGCCCAATTCCCTGCCGGTGGACTAGAGCCACAAGTACCTGTTGGTGGTCGCCATCGCTCGAAATGGAATTCGCCGCGTCAAAGAATGCCTTTCGTATGGCCTGGTCGTCGTGGTAACTAGAGACGGCTTCTCTGAGGACGCGAGCCTTGTCACCGTCCGAGGAGATTTTTTCAGCGGAGCGCAGGATCCTAGCTAGTGTGTAGCTATCGTCACCATGCGCCGTCAGCAATTTCGAGAGAACGCGGGCGTGATCCCCATCCGACGAAATCGAATTCACCGCCTCGAAATACGCCATATACAGTTCATCACTCGCACGATACGGCCTCGCCATCTGGACTAGCACTTCAGCCTTGTCTCCGTCGGAGGAGATGCGCCTTGCGGCACGTGTCGCACGTACAAGAGATTCAATGTTTGCCGCATCCTTATTGATGATGTCGAAAAGTACCCTTCGCTTGTCGCCATCGGAATTAATGCTTTCGGCTGCGTCAAAAAGGTACGAACGAAGATCCCCGGTAAAATACTTGTCATCCACAGTAATCAGGACCTGCGCCTTGTCGCCATCCGACGAGATTTCCCGAATTAATTTTGCGGAATCTTTGAGTTGCTGCGTATTCAGTGTCGCTTGCGAGAAGAGTTGCTCCAGATAAATGCGCCTCGATCCGTCGCTGTGAATCAATCCGATCTCGGCTAGCACAGCCGGCGGACCGCCTTGACCGAGTTTTCGCGCGACGCGGGATTCTGCTGCGATCCCGGTGTCGCGAATTACCTGTGGGAGCAGGCGCGCCAGCCAAGCACGCCCGTCGTCGTCCAAAGGTTTCGAAGTCCGGCCCACTGAGTAGGTCTTGGTAAGATTTCCGTTAGCGTCCGCCTTTACCTCATACACGCGTCCGGAAAACCAATTCCCTTCCTCAATGATGAAATATCCATGGGGGGACAAAGACTTGACGCCGTGATCGTCGTCAGTGAATTCGATTGCCCCGTCAATTTTCACTTTCAGTGACGTCAACCCATTCCGGGTTGTAAATTCCGTATGAGTGTCGCCACTCTGGGGCGAGGCTACAGGCGCTGACGGCGCCATGGCTGATAGCGAAGTGCTGGGCGCTAGAGGCGCTGGTGGCGCCAACGGAGAAGTGGCAGCCTGCGCTACCGGTGCGGGTGTACTAAGCACCGCGACTTGGGTTCGCGATGCATGCGACCCCAACGGTACTGGAGGAGTCAGCGTCGCACTTGCGGCTTCCATTGCCTGCAGTGAATACAGTGCTTTTGGCGCTTTTGCCACAGTAAGCGCCTTCTGGCTGTTTCCGTTTGCCGGATTCTGGGCGAACGCGATCATCTGCGGAGCCCGCGCGCCCAAATAGATCAACCCGGCAATCGCGGCAACCGCCGCTGCCAGCGGACCAAAAACGACTTTCGGAGCTGCGTTCCTGGTTCTGTCCAGCATGTAACGAACGCGCTGAAGGAGCTGGGACTGATTTCCCGTCGCCCCTGCGGCCAGAATGCCGGCAGGCCCAAATTGCGAGAGTTCTGCCACTTTCGTTAGCGAAGCCGCGTACGGCTTCGCGGTTCCCGTTGCTGCGATCACCCAGTCATCGCATGCCATCTCACGCTCGAGTGACATCCGATGACTGAGCCAGTAGACCGCCGGCTGAATTGGTAGCACTGCTTCAATAAATCTCTGTGCCAGGTTCGTCCAATCATCTCGGCGCTGTAGGTGCGCGAGTTCGTGCATCACGATGTGGTCGAGTTCCGCGTCCGACAGTTTGTCGAGAAACGCCCAAGGGATTAGGATCGCCGGATCGATAAATCCGAGCGACATCGGGCCCGCGATCTCCCTAGAGATGAGCAATCGCGTCTGCCGCCGAACGCCGTTCATTGCACACAGCCGCCGCAACCGCAGCTGCCAGCGGTCGGGAGCCGGCGTCGCGCCTGATTTCAACCTTCTCAGCTCGCGGTATCCACCTGCGAGCCTTACCAGCATCACTAGGGAAGAGAAAAGCCAGAAAATCTCCATCGCGGCGAGAATCTTTCCAGAGCGAATACGAATCAATGGATGAGCAAACGCCTCCATCATTGCCAATGAGGCCATGGTGGCCGCGTTTCTCAGCGCGGAACCGAAATTTTGTTGAGGTGCAGATTCTCGGTTCGATTCAGGAATTAATGCAGGATCTGACTCGAGATTCGCGCCAGGCTTCAATTCCGTGTACCGACTTTTCACAGGAGCAACCGTTGTGGCCGCAGGCGCGTTCGTTGTTGCAAGCGGATGCGAATCCGGTTGAGTCCCGGTAGTGATGGGTGCTTTAAGCAACATGAGCCAGATCGGCAGCGCGAAAACAGCGATCAATGTCATCCAGAGAACCATGAAGCGAGTCGCGGAGTTTAATCGCGGAAGCATTTTCAGGACGACCCACATCACCGCCGCTAGAATTGTGCCCTGACAGATCCCATTAAAAAGAGTTGCTATGGCGAAGTTGGTGTGTGTCATTTCTGCTCTCCTTGCTCACTCTCCGCGATCATCCTCTTGATGCGCCGCATTTCGGCTCGGCCTATTTTTTCCTCTTTAAGCAGATTGACTACCAGTAGTTCGCGCGAGCCCCCGAAAAAGCGGTTCACCAGATGACGCAGTGCGGTACGGCTGGCTTCTTCTCGCGCAATAATGGGCTCATAGATGAAGGCGCGCCCTTTCTTCGTGTGCCGCAGGTAACCCTTGGCCTCGAGAATGCGCAGCGTCGTCAGCACCGTGCTGTACGCAAGCGGGGGGTTGTCCGGCAATGATGCTGCCACATCACCTACCGTTACTCGCCCTTCCTCCCACACTACGTTCATCAGCCGTAGTTCACCTTCGGTTAAGTTCGGTGACTTTTTCCGCGCCAAAGATACCTCCATTCGCCGAAACAATTAAATGATTAATAGTTTGGTAATTTATATTGCACAGAATTACGCGTGTCAACTATTAAATTAATAGTTAGAACTGGATAGGCCGTCAATCAGGCCTCATGACGCCTAAAAGGCACCCGTTTCGCCCACCGCATTTGCAGAATTTGTTCCCTTAGGTTGATTCAGCCACTTGTGACAATTGCTCCGCGAGAGTTTTTAGCAGGCTTCGCTCGAAGCCAAGGAATCGTGGATGTCACGTCGTCGGTCGGAAGCGACGCTGTTAGTGGCCAGGACCACCTTCCGGCTAGTCCGTGATCCGGTGCAACCTTCTCCAAGGCACTACAATCGGTCAGCAACGTTGCGCTTGGCTGCGTCGAACCGTCATCATGTCGCACTGCGCTCGGGTTCGCTTTCCAATTTGACTCGAAGAGGGGCGTCATTGATAGTTCGGAGTGTGAATCTTGGTCTTCTCAGCTTGGTTCTTGTCTTCCTCGTTGGCACAACCTCAGCCTTCTCCAAAGAAGTCACCGATCCCGGCACCACAGTACTTCGCGACAATTGGTTCATTCAGCCTTCAGCCGATGTACATGCGGGCGGAGAAGCAATCTCGAGTGTCGGGTTCTCCACGCGCGACTGGTATCCCGCCACGCTGCCCTCAACGGTCATGAGCGCGCTGGTCGAGGACAAGGTCTACCCCGATCCGTACACGGGCCTGAACCTGCGCTCAATCCCCGGCACGACCTACCCGATCTTCGAGGATTTCTCCAATGTCCCCATGCCGCCTGCCAGTCCGTTCCGACAGTCGTGGTGGTATCGCACCGAGTTCAAACTCCCGCCCGAATACAGCGGAAGAACGGTATGGCTTGGTTTCGACGGTATCAACTACCGGGCGAACGTCTGGATGAACGGCGTGCAGATCGCCTCATCAGAAAATGTGGTTGGCACTTGGCGACTGTTCAACCTTAATGTGACATCATCCGTAAAGCCCGGCCAAGCCAATTCCCTCGCTGTCGAAATATTTCCACCTCAGCCGCGCGACTTGGCCATCACATTGGTTGACTGGGCTCCCATGCCTCCCGATAAAGAGATGGGCATCTGGCGTGACGTACACATCACCACTACCGGCCCAATCGCGCTGCGCTATCCAGCTGTCCTAACTAAGCTCGACCTTCCTTCCGCCGACCGCGCCATGCTGACGATACGGGCAGAGCTGACGAATGCATCCGACCACCCTGTCGAGTGTCTTGTGAAAGGTCACATCGGAAACCTTTCCTTCGAGCAGACAGTGCACCTCGGCCCGAAAGAAACTCAAGTGGTCCACATCACGCCAGAGAAGTTTCCGCAACTCGTCATCGCCAATCCCCGCCTATGGTGGCCGGCGCAGGTAGGAAGGCAGGATCTCTACCCACTCGACCTGACGGTCGAGGTGCTGGGACAAGTCTCCGATTCAGCGCATACCCGCTTCGGAGTACGCCAAGTTACTTCAAAAATTGACGAGAAAGGTCACCGTATCTTTCAAATCAATGGCAAAAACATTCTCATCCGAGGAGCTGGTTATAGCTTCGATCTGCTGCTGCGATCCTCGCCGGAGAAGCAGCAGGCCGAACTAAACTACGTGCGCGATCTCAACCTCAACACGGTGCGACTGGAGGGCAAACTGGAGAATGAGCACTTCTTCGACCTCGCCGACGAGATGGGAATTCTCGTGATGCCCGGCTGGTGTTGTTGTGATCAATGGGAAAACTGGCCTGCCTGGGATAAAGAAACCGAAACAATTGCGGGAGATTCTCTGCGCGACCAGATTCGGCGGCTGGAGCGCCATCCGTCCGTAATCAGCTGGATGTATGGCAGTGACTTCGCTCCTCCGCCTCGCATCGAAAAACTATACTTGGGAATCCTGCAAGAGCTGGATTGGCCAAACCCCTCCATCTCGTCCGCGGCAGGCCGCACTACCACCGTCGGACCCAGCGGCGTGAAGATGACGGGACCTTACGAATATGTCGCGCCCTCATTCTGGTATCTCGACACACGACACGGCGGCGCTTTCGGTTTCAACACCGAGACCAGTCCGGGGCCTGCGATCCCCCCCGTGGCCAGCCTGCGCCGCATGCTTCCGCCAGACCACCTTTGGCCCATTGATTCCGTGTGGGAATACCACGCCGGCGGGATGTCTCATACTCTGAACGTGTTCACTGAGGCTCTCAACAAACGCTATGGGCCGGCGAAGTCAGTGGATGCCTACGCACTCAAAGCGCAAATGCAAGCCTATGAAGCCCACCGCGCCATGATGGAAGCATACGGCCGGAACAAGTACACCTCGACCGGTATCATTCAATGGATGTTAAACAATGCCTGGCCGAGCATGATCTGGCACATGTACGACTGGTATCTTCGGCCCGCGGGTTCGTATTTCGGGGTGAAGAAGGCGTGTGAACCGCTGCACGTGCAGTATTCCTACGATGACCGTTCGATCGTGGTCGTGAACTCCTATTACCAACCCTTTGCCAACCTGAAGGTGACAGCCAAGGTCTACAACCTCGACATGACTGAAAAGTTTTCGAAAGACGCCGAACTGAATGTGGGCTCCGACAGCAGTACGCGAGTGTTTACGTTGCCCGTGATCGGCGGGCTCAGCACGACCTACTTCGTTAGCCTCACCCTTGTGTCGGAGGGCCAAGTGAAGAGCAGGAATTTTTATTGGCTTTCCAACCGCGAGGAAACCATCGATTGGAGCAGGCAGGAAGAAGATTCCACTGGCGAATACGATATCTCGACTTGGTCGCCAACCAAGACTTTCGCCGACTACACCGCGTTGAACACGCTGCCGCGCGTCAACCTTGACGTCAGCGGCAAATATAAGAAAGATGGCCAGGAGAGTTCGACCACCGTTACTGTCCACAACCCGACATCGACTCTGGCGCTGGCTGTGCATCTGACGGTCAACAAATCCTTGAGCGGGCGCGTCAGCCGCGAAGGAGAGGCGGACAATGAAATTTTGCCGGTGCTCTGGCAGGACAATTACTTCGCTTTGCTGCCAGGGGAAACGCGCCAGGTGACCGCGACATATCAGATCGACGATAAGAACAAGGCGACTCCCAGCGTCGAAATCGACGGATGGAATGTCAATCGCAAGACGGCTGATATCCAACAATAGCTGCTTGAGAAAACAAATTATAACCAGGGAACAGGGCCAAACTTCAATGAACTCTCGACCACCTTTCGAAGCACACCGCACGGACTTGGACAAGGTCCTTCGCGTTCTGCAGGACACTCCCGCCATTGACCGCGAGTACATTGCGCCTCTTGAGGAGTTCCAGGCGCGTGTTCGCCGCACCAACCAGGCGTTGCAGCATCATGGTCACACCGTTGGCCTCGTCTTTTCCGACGAGCAGTATGCCGGAGACGTTCCTTATCTCGGCGGAAATACAAATGTCTCGATCGAGCAGGTGGCCGGTGTTATCGCGCCAAATGGTTTTCACGTTGTGGCGGGCTTGGAGGGCGGCTACGTTGCCGAGCAACTCGCGAGCCGTGCAGGCGCCACGGTCCACAAAGTTGAACTACTTCAGTTGGCGGACGAGAAATACCCCATCCGGGCAGAGCGGCTTGAGGATGTCATCAAAGCCGCCGCAGGCAAAGACGTCGACCACATTGCTTTGCTGACTCCTCGTCAGGTGATCCCCGCAGGTCTAATCGAATACCTGCAGAACATCTATGGCCGCGAAGGCGTTGTCGACGCACAGGAACTGTACTTTCGCGTGAAATATGAGAAGAGCGAGATTGAGATGCGTCTCATTGCGGATGCCTGCATTGTTGCGGATGCGATGTTACGCGCCATGCTGGCAGTTCTCCGCCCCGGGCGTCTCGAAACCGAAATCGCAGCTTGGGGCGCGTGGGTTGGACGGATGCTGGGTTCTGAGCGCGACGGCTTTCAAATCATGGTGGGAGCCAACACCGCCAATCGCACGCTGATTGGTCCAGCACTGAACCGGCAAATTCGCGAGGGCGATTGGGTTCACCTCGGCGTCGCGCCGAAGCGCGATGGCCTGACAGCCTGTATCCGCCGTTCCGTTATCGCCGTCGACTCACCCACGAAAGTGAAGCCTGAGCAAAAGTACTGGTTTGATTTGGTCGAACAGGGTTACAACGTCGGCGAGCATTGGTATCGGGAAGTCGCTGGCAAACAATTGCCGGCCCGCCTGCAAGAACAGTCCCTCGTCGATTTCTTTGCAGGACACTCGCAGGAGATCTCGCGTCGCATTGGCCGGGAGATCAATCTAGCACAACAGAAGCCCTACACCGGCACGCACAACTCAGGCTATACCGAATGCCAGGAATTCTTCGGCGCCATCACGCTCGACAGCCAGGAACCATTAGGCAATCAGATTGTCACTATGCTGGACGTAGCGTTGCGCGGAATCGGTGACCGATGGAATGACGTCGTGATCCCGGGCTTCGATTTCTGCGTCATAGAGAACACTCTGGGCAAATACGGCACGCGAGTCGAAACGCTGACCAAAGTGCCGACTAACGTGCAAGAGTTGGTGGCGTCCTAGCAGGCGGTCAACGATTCGTTTCCGTGAAATAGAGAATTAGTTCTGATTCTTTCGCGAAAGTGGGGAGGTCCAGTTCGTACGTCCGGCCGACATTTCTTATTTTCAGATCTTGGCCGCTCAGTGTCGCTCGACGCAACTGTTGGCCCGATCGCAAGCTAACGTGCGGCGGTTCCGGCCCTGGCGCCGCTAGTCGCAATACCATCCTGCCGGGCTTTTCGTTCACTGCGAGGATCGGCAGGCTTGCTCGCGTGAGATGAAATCCGGAGGCTGATACCTTTACTAGCTCAATTCCACCGTCCGAGCGCACGAACCCTTTGATGTGACCGTCATTGCTATCCCACTCCTGCCAGTCGGCGTTCAGTGCGATTGCCGGTTCGGCGGATGCAGCGGCGAACCTGACCTTTGATTTCGCCTTTACATTGAACAGCAACCCAGCAGGCGTCGGCTTCACATCGGTCATCAGCTTCGACACGTATGTCAGATGGGGTGCAGTTGTTGGTTGAGGGCCCAACCTCATCGTGATGGTGTGCTTCCTTCCGGGCGTAAGATTCGGCAGAATCAACAACCGATCATCAAAGGCAAGGTGCAAGCGTCCATCGATCAACGCTGACTGTATGAATTTCCGGGTGTTCTCAACGCGGACTCCCATGCCGCCCAGCGATTCTGCGGTGTCATTTCGGCGCAGACTCGAAAGGTCAATCGTCATCTCGATCGCGTCGTCCGAACCTTTCCACGAATAATTCCATTGCGCCATCGCGCGCAATTTCTGTGCCAGCTCTTGCGGTTCGGGGCAATAGATCGGAAGCGTCCCCCACTTCGTTTTCATTGCCTCGTAGAACGGAAAGTTATTCTCATTGGTGATGCGCTTGTCCTTGCCTTCATGGACGGGCGCCGACGAGATCGAGTAGTCGTGCCACATCTCGTTGAAGATCACACCACGCCCGACGTCGCGAAACATGTGGTCGAAGATGGCTTCTTCGTTGGCCGTAATTTGAGCTGTCGAATAGCTCCACGTGGGGTCATAGAACCACTGGTAGTCGGGGTGGGGAGAATTTTCGAGGACAACGAAGTCCTTGTTGCCGCCGGTAAACCAGGTCATGTTGCCAAAACCTAGCGGCACGCTCTGCTCCAGGCCATGGGTCATGTAGAGGGAGAAGCGCCGAGCTACTTCACCATAGTCTTCCATCGGGATGGTGTCTCCCGGGTTGATCATGGATTGGATCTTGCGAATGGGATAGCCTTGCGCCCGCATGTTCTGTTCGATTTCCGAGACTGAGTCGTCGAGTTCCTCGCGCCAACGATCGGGAGTCATCTTGCGATCTATTTCGTGGAACTTGCTATGAGTTCCGACCTCGCCGCCGAGATCCTCGAGACGCTTGCCGAGCGGCGCTAGCTTGTCCCAGCCTGCCTTCTTCACAAAGCTGGATACCCACGTATAGAGGGGCACAACGCCGGTATCCTGCGCGACACCGGTAAGAAAATTGAGCGTCTTGAGTTGGTAGTTCAGGTCGCCGCTATTGTCGCCGTCGAATCTCACCACCGCAGTCAGGTTTGCGTTGGAAATCTGCGGAGCAGGAAACGGGACGTCCACATCACCATACGTGGCCCAATGAACCGCGCGGATCATCGCATTCCAGAGCTGGTTCGAATAAGCAACCTGCGGCGGATCATTACGGAAGAAAGTTCCTGCACCTGCTGGGGTTCCAAAGTCACTCACGAGGACAACACGGTCATTCCCCCGTGCGGCGCAGGAAAGATAAGGATAAGTATGTTGGCCATCCGTCGAGACCAGTAACACGTTGCCGCCGGACCTCGGCTGCAAAACATTCGTGGCCGAAGCAAGGACCGGCGTCAGAAACTGCGACACCTCGAAACCACGCGTCACATAATGATCATTTGAAGCGACTCGAATTCGGTATTCGGTTCCACCCTGCAGTCCCTTGTATTCCAGTCCGAGCAGATCATCGAGATCGTGATGATCGCGCTCTTTCTCGTTCTCGTCTTTGGTGGCGAGTGGGCCGTCGAGGATTACGCTGCGGTTGCCCACGAGATAGGTGCGCAAGCGAAGTACGATCTGCGAGTACGTGGCGTCATCTACCAGCGTTGCCTGGGCAAACACCAGCGTGGAGTACTTCGATAGTTCCTCGTGACCGGGAATTTCCTCAACAAAGAGTGTGTCGTAAGGGATGCCCGCCAGCGTCGCGATGCCGACCCAGCCGTGTCCAGCCAGTTGACTCGTTTCCCACGCGTGGTGGTAGCTGGTTTTGCTCAGGAAGATCGCTAACCGGGGCTGCGTGAACGACGCGGTCGAAGCAAACGCCATTCCGCACAGAAGCAGCAAGACTGCACTGAACCGTAACTTTTTCATCGCCTACTCCTCGGGCAAGTGTTGCCCGCTCGGCAATTCACTGCGGCCGCACTTCCAGAAGCAGATGTTTTTCAAACTCAACCGTCAGGCGGGCATTGCGTCCGGATACGGTGCCAAGTTTCGTTCCATTGACATAGTCGACGACGTCGTAGGTTCTGTCTTCCAGGCCGCGTAGCTCGACCGGACCTTTCCATTGCTTCGCATAAAAGGCGTAGTACAGACCCTGCTGCTTGCGGATGACGTGCGTCTCAGGCACATCAAAACCAATGTCGTAAAGTTGTCCAAGATATTGGCCTTGGGAGAGCATCTTTTCGCGATAGATGCGGAGCCAAGTTTCAAATTCTTTTTCCCGCAGCGGTGTCAGATCGGACTTGCTTCGTTTCTCAGCCAGCGCGGGCAGGACAAACTGTGTTCCCACGACACCGCCGACTCCAACGGTGGAAGCAAAGTCATCTCCTCCATCGCTCAGTTCGACGTGATCGCCGAAGTATGGGACCGAGTCTCCCATCAGGGCCTTTAACGTTTTCGCCTTCGATCGGACTTGGAACGAACTCCGGGGATCGGAGGCAACGGACATATTGAAATGCGGCATAGTGAAGAATGAATACGCGGTTCCGCAAGGACAGAACTCCACCAGCGCTCCGGGCTTCACCGTTTGCGCGGTTTCGTAGATCGCGCGGAAAAGATCCGGCAAGGCCTCGACAGAGTCCTCCGGCTGTTTGTGGTGGTGAGCGGGGTTGTAGCAGGCGGGCACCCCGTTCATGTCCTGCCCATCCAGCTTCAGGCCATCGAACCCCCAATCCACAAGGATCTTCTTCACCAGAGCCTTGTGATACTCCACAACTCGATGCTCCGCCGGACAGAGGTAGTAGGAATTCCACCAGGAGACTTTTCGCTTGGAACCATCACGATTCAGCAGTTCGTAGTCGGGATGATCCTTCAGCAGTTCCGACGTTGGTATCGCGCTGAGCGGAGACCACCAGAGCTGGGCGCGAAAACCTTCCTGGTGGATGCGGTCCACCAAAGCCTTCATATCCGCATCGCCGCGCGGAAACTTCTTGGGATCGAGCGCCCAATCGCCCACATTGTTCTGCCATCCATCGTCGAGCGTGACCCAGACGAATCCCATGCGCTTGACCGTCGGTAACGTGTCGAGCAGTTGTTTGGGCTGCATCGTTCGTCCGTAGCCCCACGCGCACCAGATTGCCCCGAACCCGGCCTCTGGAGGTGGGGGAGTCTGGAACGCTTGCCTCTTCATCATGAATCGCCGGTAATCGACCAGTGTGCGGAAATAGTCCCCCTGATGAACGGCCACGAAAGTATGGAACGTATTGAGACTCTCTCCCGGATTCAGCGTGCTCGCATGCTGATAATTTACGGCGATCTTGGCATGGCCAGAATCTGGCATCGACACAGGCAGCGAAACCAGCCTTGGCCGCGGGTCGACGTGTCCGACTGCGACGCCAACATCTCGACGCCAGACGTCAACGATCGGCGTGCCACCACCGTAGTCGCTGGCGTTCATGCCGAGAAAATTTTTCTGTCGGAAGTTGGTCTTCAACGGAACAATCCAGTCTGGGCGTTTCTCATAGGAACCGCTTTGATAAGACCAGAAGGACGGCATGCGGGTATTGCGCTGGGCGTTCAGCGTGTAGGCGTTGTTGGTCCAGCCTGTAACAGTGAGCTTGGCCGCACCGCTGTTCGTGTAACGGACATCAAAGAAAGCCATTGCGGGGAATTCATCGTAGATGGTGACGGTCACTTCTTTGGTGAGTGGTCCGGATTTTCCCGCAACGATGAGCCGCTCTCCTGCTCCGAGATCATCGCTAACCCGCTCGTTCTTTTGTGACACCAGTGAAAACTCGCTCCAGGTTTTGTCGGCGATTGTCGCGCTCTCACTGGCAACAAATGGACCCAGCGTCGTCTCCTTGCCGTCAAAGCGCGCTACCACGCGGCTGTGCAAGAAGCGATCGAATTCGACTCTCAGTTGGTTCCCTTGAATCCGAGGAGTGCTGGTGGAGGCATCCGCAGCGGAAGCGGGTGACCAGAAGGAAAACACAACGGCGAGAGCGGCTGTCGAGGCCCAAAGCCTTGGGAACGTTTTAACTTTCAGCCTTTCCAATCGGTCTCCGTCAGCTTGTGCAACTGCTTTCCCATTCGTAGACATCAGAACACCCCTCTCGTCTGACACGGACTCATGCCTACTGAAGATGCCGCCCCACTCCGCCAGCTTCTCCTTCGCAGTCTGGATGGGCATTTCAACATGTGAAGGGACTACTTAAGTTTCCCTAGCTTGTTGAGCACGCGTCAGCGTAGACACGCAGAACTCGGCGAATGTGATACTGAATCATCCGTTGAGGCAGCCCCTGCAGTTCTCCTGTCCGGATTGCTTCGTATTCCAGGGGCAGGTACTGGCTGACGAGGGTAAGAGGGACCGGTCTTCGTTCAAGATTGCTGATCAATCGAGCGAGCTCCTCCTGAACCGCAGGCTGCTTCCAATAGTATCGGCAACGATCGCTGTAGCCGTAGATGAGATCGCGGCGCACCTCGTCTTCATCGCCGCGATAGTAAGAGCGCCAATAGCCCGGGTCGCGCAGCATTGCCGCTTCCAAGGCTTCGCGCACGTGTGAGATTTCTTGCGGTGACGTCGCTGCTAACAGCTCGCGCTCAATGGCGCTCAAAGCCAACACCGCCTCGCGGAAGGCGAACGTTAACCACGGGCCTACTTTCAGGATCGCGAAATGATCCTCGACCATCCGGGCTAAGGCTTGGAGAGATTGGTAGTCCGTGGAATGTGCTTCAAAGACGATTCCAGGACTTTCTGACAGTGCAGCCGACAACGACTGTGCTTTCGCACGATCGTAGCCGAAGATCGCGCTGGATCCGAAATCTACTCCTGGCTGAACAACTAACGCGATCACTCTCCCCCAAGCGGACGAAAGTCCCCGTTCTATAAAAGCCCGCTTGAAGGTTTCCAGCGTTCGATGAGCATCCTCAGCTTTCGTTACTATGGGCGAGTGTGCGTCGACAGATTCGCCGCCAGGCGCAGGAACTTCGGTTCCGATCACATAAACTAATTGCGATCGACCCGAAGGTAGTTCCCGAGAAGCTTCCTCCGCGGCCTGGCACAAGATAGCGGCTCGCTCGGCAACCGTTAGCTCCGTAACGGTTCCATTCTTGTCGTCGCTGCAAGGCATACTCGCATCGAGGTGGATCTTCTTGTATCCCGCAAGCACACAATCATGCACCAGCGCACAAGCTTTTTTTAGTGCGCTAAGTGACGTCTCATCTCGCCACGGGAAAGGTCCGAGGTGGTCTCCGCCGAGCACGACCTGCGATGCCGGTAGTCCGGCGTTCCGCGCAGCGGAATGAACGAATTGCGCGAACGCGCCGGGTGTCAGGCCAGTGTAGCCACCGGACTGATTGACTTGGCTAGAAGTCGACTCCACCAGGAAGATCGAACCATCTTCTAGCGATTGCTCGATACCGGCTTCGATCACCGCCGGGTGAGCGGAGCACACGGCATATATCCCGCCTGCCCCGGACTGGCGATTGCCACGCAAAAGGTCCCACAGCTTGATGCTTGAGTCCTTGAGTTGGTGGTTCGCCGGCATTTTTTGTGGGCTGTCGGAAAATGGTGTCGCGACATCCATGTCATATCAAGGGATGGGGTAAGCGTAATCAATCGTAATATAGCGAAAGAATTTGGAAGTCAAGAGGTTTTTCGTTCGGAAGCTAAGAGTGATGGCTGAGTGATCAGGACAGTCCGGCCTCTTCAGTCCGGCCTAGAAGGAATTATCGCGAAAGACCAAACGCGAGGACTCATAAAGGCCAGTTGTCTCTGATCGGTGCTCCGTCCGGTGTCGGCAAGACCTCGTGGGCGATGCCGCTTCTGGAAAGGATTCGGCACGGTGCAGAACTATGGGGGCACAAGACAGGTGATGTGATATCTCGCCGCGAAAACTTCGGCAGATCAGATTGAGGCTTTCGGGGGTACTCTGACGGCGAAAGATTTGGCTCGAATCCTCTCCGTTTCCCCGGTCAGCATTTTTAAGATGGCTAGGCGTGGCGCCTTGCCCTCCTTTCGGATCGGAGGTTGTGTGAGATTTTATCCTCACGCAATTTCTGACTGACTGCGGAAGCGTGGTGGTTAGTTTTCTAGTGAAGAAATGTATGGGCTTCAGCCAACAGCGGTCTGCGGAAAGCCAAAGTAAGTGACCTCCGTCAAAATGGCGCCGTTTATTGTCAGGAGAGCGCCATGATGCGCTCTATGCAGTGCGAGCATGTGACGTGCTCGTAGCCGCGCCGCTAAAAACCGCACAGCCCGTCGGGTATAGACGTGTCGCACCGATTGCGCACGAAGGCGTTCGGCGTGCTCGCCGCATCGGTCACGATGTCAGCTGGTTCATTGCCGCTCAGCCCGTTGAAAGCCGCAAGGTTGTCTAGCGATACATCGAATGACCCGTCTGGATTTGGCAATGTATTGGTGATCATAACGATTCCGCCTGAAAAGAGAGTGCTGCCCCGGTTCTGTTTTACGACGTTCTGAAAGATGATGTCGTGCTGAGACCCGGCGAGCACAATGCCGCCTCCCCCGAGATCGGGCAGGAACCCCTCGAAATTCGGGCAAAAGTTGTTGTTGGCGCTCACCGTGTTGTGTTGCACCGTGATGTGGCCACTGCCCCCAGCTTCAATGTCGGACAGCAGAAACACTCCAAGGCAGTTCCCCCAAACTTCGTTGTGGGACACGACTACCTTGTGACTGTGCCGGACCAGGATGCCCAACGCATTGTTCCAACTGCGGTTGTTCATGACCGCGGCGTTGGCGTCTACTGAGTCTCCGACATAAATGCCAGCGTCTCGGCTGCCGCTGGTCGCGTTCCGCGTAATCCGCGTGCCGATCCCGTCGAACGACGCGACACCGTAGTCGATATTGTCGATCGCGGCCACGTGTGACACTTTGAAGTTCTCGGTGCCGAAGCCGAACACGCCGTCGTCGAAACCGACGATACGAAAACCAGTTATGGTGACGTCACGTACCCTCCTCGTATAGCTTCCCACGCTAGGATCGAGGTCGATGGGCACGACACACAACCCAGCCACGTGACCGGGCAGATAACATTGGCCAGCACCATACTTCAACGGTTTGAGAGTGACACTGCCTTTGGCAAGTAAGGTGAGCCCATCTGTTCGAATCTTCACGCTCTCGCGATACGTACCGGCATTCACGATTATTGTGTCGCCTGGCGAGGCGGCGTCCACGGCAGCTTGGATCGAATCACCGGGGTGGACCAGGTGCGTGTTCGCGATCGCGGACGTTGGCATTACCGCGGTCAACCACGCGATCAGGCAGCCGGCCGCTACGAGAACGACTCTGATGAATTGGTGCATGACATCCCCCTTCCCCTTCGTTGAAGCGATAACTCGCCGATGTTGTCGAGCATCAGCTTCAGATAGGCAAAAGGCCGATCGTCTCCTTCATCGACCTTCCGAAGTTTTAGTGCAATCCACTGTCTTCGTCTGGCGCAGTTCGCGAGCATAGTCATCTACCCGCCGTTCGTCTCCCTCATGGCAAATCGAGTGTCCCAGCTCGTGAGTAACTGCGAGGTCGAGCAAAGCACCTCCCACTACGCCGAAGGTTTGGAGAAGCTTCTTGTCACGGGTGGGGCTCGCGGTAATCAGGCTGCTCTCAAGGACGATTATGTGCTGGTCGAGGTTCGAGAATGCAGGACTCACAGGATTGAGGTGCAGGCCACGCATCATCTTCCTCCAGTCGTCAGTAGGAACTAACAGGAACGACCACGCCCCGAGACGCTCCAGGGGATACGATGCCAGGGCATGTCGGAGTGCGACGCAGTCCTTCAGACAAGCTTGGTTCTCATAGTCGTGCATGCAGAAGAACTGGATCGCGTTCGGAATAGAGGCGATCGCCTCCAGATGCACAGGAACGGCGCGCACGGTTTGCGTCGACGCAGCGCAGGCGGCGGAAAGAATGACGATCAGTAACCTCGATTTCACAGCGGACACCTCGTCGGTGCCACCGAACTTGAGCGGCGTTTGCTGCTACCTCAATGCTGTCAAAGTACAAAATGGATAGCAGCAGGTCACATCGTAGGTCGTTGAAACTAAGGCAAGGTATTGAGACGTATTCGGGCACGGCAGCATTTTTGGGATTCGGAAACGGTGGTACACTCTTACGCCGCGGAGCATGAGCCATGTTTTCAGACTCCAGTCGGGCCAAAGGCTCAGTCTGTTTCGGTCCCTACGAGCTGTTGATTGACAGTGAAGAGCTGCGCAAGGACGGCGCTCGCCTGAAACTCTCGGGTCAGGCAATCCAAGTCCTGGTCGTGCTTGTAAACAACTGTGGGAAGCTGGTGACCCGGGAAGAATTGCAACAGAAACTGTGGCCCGGGGCCACGAACGGCGACTTCGAACACGGTCTCAACGCCGCAGTCAACCGGTTGCGCGAGAATCTCGGCGACTCTGCCACCGATCCGAACTATATCGAGACAGTTCCACGCCGTGGTTATCGCTTTATCGCTCGGGTCAATCAAGCGCCCAATATCGATTCCAATGGGACCCACAATGTGGTGGAGCTGCATTGTCAGCACGCTACTGACCTGGGGAGCGAATTGGCTAAATCGGCCAATGAGCGCGCGACTGACTCAAGTAGTCAATCGGCTACGTCGACACGCGCCGGAACGTCGCGGCGCACGCTCATTCTGATCGCGGCCATCGCACTCTGTGTTGCCACCGGGTTTATGGCGTGGTCGGCGAGACGCAACGCGAAAGTTCGCTGGGCGACGCATGTCGCGCTGCCAGAAATCGTCAGGTTGGCGGATGCAGATCGGTTTGACGACGCTTACCGCCTGGCGCACCAGGTGAAGCCTCTCATCCCTGACGATCCGCTCCTTGCAGAGGAGATGAGGGGGATCTCGCGGCGCGCCGTCATCAAGTCCGATCCCGCCGGCGGTGAAGTCTTCTACCGCCCATACGGCCGAAGCGGAGAGCCGTGGCGGCCGCTCGGCAAAGCCCCTGTCGAATCCAACGTGCCACGCGGCCTCATGCACTGGAAGGTCGAAATGGCGGGTCGGGAGATGGCGGAGGACGTTGGTCCTGGTCCTTTCGGGCAGGAGTTTCGCGGCCGGTTCACGCTCTTCGATCCCAAATACGTACCACCCGGCATGGCACGCATCGCATCATCCGATGCACCGTTCCACATATTTATGCCTGGCCTTGAACATCTCTCCGAAGTCCACCTGCCGGATTACTGGATTGATCGGTACGAGGTTACGAATCGCGACTTCAAACGGTTCGTCGATGAAGGCGGTTATCGTCGCCCTGAGCTCTGGCAAGAGCCATTCGTGAAAGACGGGCGGCCTCTGACTTTCGAGGCGGCCATGGCACTCTTCCGTGACGCGACGAGCCGCCCAGGCCCCGCTGAGTGGGAGATGAGTACGTATGTCGCCGGGCAAGACAATTATCCAGTGGGCGGGGTAAGTTGGTACGAAGCTGCGGCATTTGCACGCTGGGCGGGCAAGTCGCTGCCGACGATCTATCACTGGGCTCGGGCAGCGGACCTGCGACTGAGCGGTGATGTGGTGCCAGCTAGCAATGCTGATGGCAGGTCTTTGCGCGCGGTTGGCGCGGCGGGCGGCATTACCCGCGGTGGCACGACTGACATGGCTGGCAATGTGAAAGAGTGGGCTTTGAATTCCACCGGCACTGAACGCTACATCCTGGGGGGCGCATGGAACGAACCCGTGTATATGTTCACGACTTGGGATGTGCAGTCGCCGTTTGCACGACACGCGAACAGCGGAATTCGCTGCATCAAAGTAGACCGCCCGGAGGATTTGTCACCGGCGCTTACGCAGATCATCCATACGCCGTCTCGCGATGTTCGGAAGATAAAACCTGTCAGTTCGGCAGTTTTCGAGGCTTGGCGCAGCATCTACTCGTTCGATCACGGAGAGCTGAAGGTGGAGGCGGAGTTGGTGGACGATACGTCACCTGACTGGCGCATGGAAAAGGTAAGCTACGCCGCGGCATATGGTGATGAGCGGATTCTCGCCTATCTGTTTCTGCCCAAAAATGCGAAGCCGCCATATCAGGCGATGATAGGTTTCTCTGGTGGGAACATTTTCTATGAGCGCTCCAGCGCTACGACCACGGATTTCGATCGATTCAACTTCATTATGCGGAGCGGTCGTGCCTTCCTATACCCTATCTACAAAAGCACGTTCGAGCGTGTTGATGGAGTCGACGATACTCCTAATATGACGGCGGCATATCGTGACCATATGATCATGTGGTCGAAGGATTTCGGGCGCTCCGTCGATTACCTCCGGACTCGTTCTGACATCGCAAAGGACCGAATCGGATATATCGGTTTGAGCACCGGCCTCGCGCCAATATTTCTTGCGACCGAACCCCGACTGTCCCTTGCTGTGGTCTATATGGGCGGCTTCTATCTGCAGCCCTCGCTACCGGAAGCAGATGCAGTGAACTTCGCGCCGCACGTTAAAACCCCGGTGTTGATGCTCAACGGGCGATTCGACTACTTTTTCCCCACCGCCACCTCGCAGGAGCCGCTATTCAAGTTTTTTGGCACCCCACCTGAACATAAACGCCGCGTCGTTTATGAGGCATCACACAACATCCCACGAAACGAGATGATCAAAGAAGTGGTGAATTGGATGGAGAAGTATTGGGGACCACCGACGCCGCGGTAATAGTCGGCTGCCCCGTGCTGCCGGCGCAGCAGCCGCGAATCTCGCATCGAACCAGCGAATTGACGAACGTATCGTGAATTTATTCCGAGTCCCGGCTGTGCAAGGACATTAGAACCGCGCTTGCATCTGCCGTTAGTTGTTGCAAAATCGCCATTCCACTCCTTGAGGGTCAATGAGTGAAGACGCGTGGTTCCCCCCACTGGGTGCCCATGGTGAAACTGAATTAGCTAATCTACTCGAACAGCAACTCTGTGCCGGGCCTTATCGTAGAGCGTCATAGTCGTCTACTTGTGTCCACATTCAACTTTCTATCCAACCGAATTTCTTGCGATAGACTTTTACCGTTGCCGGTATCTTCCCGCTTGTGTTTGCCGGGCTACGGTCTATAATCCGCCGCCGGAGGGGAACTATGAAACACTTCTATGCTTCACTCGTGCTTGCGTGCTTACTCGCGAGCACACTCTGGGCTGCGGACGATCCCTTTGTCGGGAAATGGAAGCTGAACATGGAGAAAAGCAAGTTCACCGGCGAGCAAACCAAAATCGAGGACCTCGGCGGCAGCAAATACAAATGGACATCCGGCAACGTGACCAGCACCTATACAACCGACGGCACCGATCAGCCGACCCAGTTCGGAAACACGGTAGCGATCACTCCCGTAGATGCCAACAACTGGAAGATGGTGATCAAGAAGGATGGCAGGGTTCTCAGTTCCATGACTCACACGCTTTCGGCAGACGGGAAGACGCAGACGATTAAGGGAACGGGCAACAAGCCCGACGGCACAACCGACGATTTCACGGTTGTGATGAAAAAAGTCAGCGGCGGCTCGGGTTGGGGAGGAACATGGGAGGATACCGACGTGAAATTCACCTCTCCCGATGAGTGGGAGATTCAGGCCTACGAAGGCGACGGCCTGAGTTTCAATACGCCTGCTTACAAAGATACCCTCAGCATGAAATTCGACGGCAAGGATTACGAAGAGAAGGGTCCGAATGTCGCGCCCGGCTCAATGTCGTCAGGCAAGCGTGTCAACGCACATACGCTCGAAGTCACCGACAAAGTGAAGGGCGAGGCAATGGACCACACTAAATTTGAAGTCTCGCCTGATGGCAAGACGTTGACACTCACGGTTCACGGAACCGGCCAGGCGAACGCCCAGACTGTCGTCTACAACAAGATGTAGCTCCGGGACAGTCCTCCTTATGGCGTTGGTGTGCGAAGCCGCTCGCTTGGGGAGAGGACTGTCCCGTACACCGCATTCCGTCCGGAGACCTGCCTTCTCATCCATCTGTTAACAACAGGGACCCTAGGGTTGAGTTGGGTTGTGACCTCACTGCTGCGCGAGGGCCGCGAAGGGATGAAAACCCGCCAGTGGCCCCGCAGATTTTCGCAAAGAGTGAGCAGTTCTGACCAGTCCCGGCCTGCCAGCACGACGTAGCATCCACGCTGAAAAAAGAAAGACATTCAAGGAGTTCTACCCATGAAGCGCAGTCTCGTGATTACGCTGGTGTGTACGACTATGTTGTTGGTTGTCGACAGTCAAGCCAAAGAAGTTCCCAACGATGTACAACAGGCTTTGATCGCGCTCGACAAGGAGTGGGGACAATCCGGGGCAGACACCGCCAAGCTCGACAAGATTATTAGCGACCACGTGCTCGCGGTCGGCCCTAAGGGCGAAGCACAAGACAAGCAGCAGTTGGTTTCGACCAACACCGCCGCCAGCGCCGGCGTCCAGAATTCCACGTACACCCCCGACGAATACAAATTCGAGATGCTGAGCTCGGACGTGGTGGTGATGACACACCGCGGCACCACGAAGGGCACGCAGGATGGCAAAGAAGTTACCGAGGCGCACCGTAGCCTTCACGTGTTCCAAAAACAAAGTGGGAAGTGGCAGGTGGTGGCGAATGCGCAACTGCCGATCGCGCCATAGCACAGTCGTTCTGCTTATTCGTCGTCGGTTCAGCGCTCGATTACGGTTATGACGGGAGAAGACTGAAGCCCCGCTCGGGAGGAGTGGGGCTTTCTATTTCATGGATGCTTCGTTGAAAAAACAGGCCCACGATTGCCGTTACGTTCGTAATCGACTTCCGTCTTGGAGCATGTCGATAACTTGGGAGCGTACACCGCATCCCGTCCGGAGACCGGCCTTCTCTCCCATCTGTTAACAATGGTTCTGATCGAAATTCAATCCGCTAGCAGGCGCATAGTGCCTACTTCCCCGTCGCTACCTGCGTTCCGGCCGCGTTGCTCCACTCTTGAAAGGAGCCGTCGTAGAGAGCGACGTCATAACCCAGGTACTTGGCGGTGAAATAGGCGTGCGCGCCCTGCACGCCAGAGTGGCAGTAGGTCACAACCCTGCGCCCGGGAGTAAGGCCCGCGGACTGGTAGAGGCGGCGCAGTTCCGAAGGGGTAAGCATCTGCGGATTTCCCGTGCTTTTCAGAGTGGTCATCCAGTAGAGGCTGCGGGCACCGGGGATGTGGCCGGGACGCGGCGTGTCGGATGCGCTTTCCTCGCCTCGATACTGTGCCGGTGGGCGTGCATCCAAGAGTATCGCCGGCGACGAAGTGGTGTTGAGGGCCTGGCCCGAAAGATCGCGCATCATCGGCAAGGTGACGAGCGCCGCTGGCTGTACATGGGGACTGAAGATAGCAGGCTTGATGGGCGAAGCGTCTGTCGTCAACGGGCGATTCTCGCGCCGCCATTTCTCGATATTGCCATCTAGCAGGGCCGCCTTGTCGCCATGACCGAGGTAGTCGAGAGTGAACCATGCGCGTGCCGCCCACAACCCCTGCCGCTCGCCATAGAGAATGACTTGCGTCCCGTCTCCCACCCCGAGAGATTCAAAAACCTTCTTAAGATCCTCCACCGGGGCAAGTTCGTTGGAGACCATGTCGCGTGTGCGGGTGATCTCGGACACAGCCAGGAAGCGGGAGCCGGGGAGGTGTCCGGCGTCGTAGTCCGAGCGTTCTCGCGCCACATGGAGGACGACAACCGCAGAATCTGTTAGGTGGCGCGCCAGCCATTCCGTGGTTACCAGCATGTGCTCGCGCACCTGGGAGATTCGCACTTTCGATTGGAGGGCTTGCGGCACTGCTTTTGGAGGCAGTAGCAGCAATGTCATGATCATCGGAAGGGCTTGGATCATGGCGGTAACTGCCGTGAGTCCGGGAAGGTTCGTTTTGCGCACGGTGCGAAACTTCATGGCGAAAGCCTAGCCCGAAACTCTGCCCGCCCGCAACCCGACAAAGGAGGCCAGTGGATGAACTTTTCGGGGATGTCGCAACCACCCCGACATTCGCAGGCATCCCCTTACAAGTCAGAACTATTCGCTAAATACGGGGGCAGTGGCTGACCTAGTCAAGTGGGAGGAATCGCTATCTCACATCAATCAAATCAAAGGCAGGTTCCCTTCTGTACGTCGGAAAGCTTCGATCGAACTGCGGACCGAGTTTGCCACTCACTATTTAGTCGTCTCATGTCGGTGTATGGCTCGACGGTTCATTCGTTGACACTGGCGAGAATGGCACGTTGAACACGCGGTTCGTATCCAGAGCGGCGATCTCACGCAAGAGCACGTTTTGAACTACAGCATTTTCTGTAGCGCAAATTTTCGCCATCGTAGGGCGAAAGTTCTTGTCTCGTTCGGCTCTGCAATGCCCAATCGACAGAAAAAAGTAGCTTTAGTGCCGTGGCACAGATCGTGCAGTCAAAACTTCAACTAGGAGCACGGTCATGCTAGATCTTTTCATCGAGAGAATAGGCCACCTGGGAATTGTCGAATGCCAAGGCAGAATCGTTCGTAGCGAAGCCGCTTTTAAGCTCCGGAGAGCAGTGATGTCGTTGAGAGACTCACGCCTCATTGTGCTTGACCTTTCGGAGGTAGCCGCTCTTGAAGGAGGCGGCCTAGGCATGATTGTGTTTCTCGAACGTTGGGCGCATGACAAAGGTATTCCGCTCAGAGTCTTCAATCCGAGAATGGCAGTTCGCGCGAGATTGGAACTCATCCGTTCGATCCAACCGATCAATGCTGTTTCGTTGCAAGAAATGATGACGATGCTGGCTAACGCAAATTCTGACATCGCAGTAGCCGCTTAACTTGATTCAAAACCCGCGACCCCGGCAAACCTGCTGACGAGCAAGCGTCATTGGTCGCACGTCTTCTTCCTTGTCCGTGGCAATTTGGACAGATGTTGATAAATCGCCATCGTGCACATTGACCAGCGGTCAAAACGTGTAATCGCCTTGAGACGGCCGGCCGGAGTCAAGTGGATTTGTCGTTGTCGTAAAAGAAGACGTTTGTTTTGCCGAGTGGTGCAGATGCGATTTGTAGAATCTCGGTTACCGAGGTTTGATCCCGGCGGCTTTGATGATACGTGCGGCGTTTTCGCTCTCGCTCACTACAAAGTGCGCGAACTCAGGCTGCGTCATACTCATTGGATCGGCCCCGTGCTTCGCCAGCCAGTCGCGCAGATCAGGCGCAGCCAGAACCCGGTCAATGTCCTTCGCTAGTTTGTCCACCACTCCGGCCGGAGTGCCTGTGCGCACCCATACCCCATACCAGATTGGATAGTCGAAGCCCGTGACGCCGGCCTCAGCGATCGTGGGCACTTCTGGCAGCAAAGGTGAGCGGGTGTTGGTCGTTACGCCCAAAGCGCGCAGCCTGCCCGCACGGATGTCGGCCAAGGCGTAAGAGATCGGTGTAATGAGGTAAGTGGTACGGCCTGCGACCATATCGGCAATCGCTTCGGGGATCGTGTTGCCGGGCACGTGGACGGCCTTAATGCCCGTCGCTAGATTAAATTTCTCGGCCCCCAGGTGAGTGCCGGTGCCTATGCCCGCCGAGCCGAACTTCAGCTCGCCCGGCTTTGCCTTCGCTGCAGCAATGAGATCGCGGACTGAGGCGATGCCTGATGACGTGGCCGCCACCAGCACGTAGGGTTGGCTGGTAAGGGGAGCGACCGGGATGAAATCGTTCAACGGGTCATACGGCAGATTCT
This sequence comes from uncultured Acidobacteriota bacterium, assembly GCA_963801895.1. Classification (GTDB taxonomy): domain Bacteria; phylum Acidobacteriota; class Terriglobia; order Terriglobales; family Acidobacteriaceae; genus Sulfotelmatobacter. The sequence continues at coordinate 2,796,815 of CAWDGM010000001.1, forward strand.
TCAACAGCGCGGCGCCGTAAGCCTGAGCGCTGGTGTTAACTAGCAAGGTGTAACCATCAGCCGGCAACTGCGCAACCAGAGCGGGCGCCGCCGTACTCCCCGCGCCCGGATGGTTCTCGACTGTCACGAGCTGACCCCATAGCGCGGTTAGCTTCGGACTGATGGCGCGAGCTATGATGTCAGGTCCACCACCAGCACCGAATGGTTCGATTATCCGCACGGTTTTCGTTGGATAATCAACCGAACCTTGCAGCATCACAACCAGCGAACACACGAGACCCAAAACCATCCGCGAAGACATAGTCCACCGCCTGAAGGATTACTGCGTCACGACCGTAACGGACCCGAGATTTAGAGAATTGTAGCCGTAGCAAACGGTAGTTGGTGAAACATCGTCATAGCACTCATCATCGAGTCAAAACGTGTAATCGCCTTCATCAGAAGGCCGGTCGGAGTGAAGTCGGTTTGATTATTCGTCACTTCGGGTCTCTTCACCGAGCTAGCCACTGACGCCATCCTTCCATCCGCACTCTTGATTGAGCCAATATTTCGCTCGCTGCAAGTTAGGCGTTCTCGCTTCAGCCGGTGCTGCTACCTGTTTGTCGACCTCTCTCCACCTCAAGGAACAGCAGCGTCCGTAGAATCACGCAGTCTTCGATGGGTGAACGTCGCCGCGTGATTTACACTTCCTTGAGCCAGGCGAACCAAGCCGCCGAAAAATCCAATGTCATCTGTTCTCCAGACGCTCCGTGTATCAATCTTCTTGTTAGCCATTGTGCTCTTGACTCGAGTGCTCCCTGCGCAAAACCCCACCGCGGATGTGCTACTGCTTCACGGCCGTATCCTCACTGTGGATGCGCAAGACTCCGTCGTCCAGGCACTCGCGATCCGCCAGGGCATCATCGTGAAAACTGGCACCGACGCTGAAGTGCTGAAGTTTGCCAACACTTCGCCTGGTGTTCGGGTCGTTGACCTCCACGGTCATGCCGCGACTCCCGGCCTCATAGACACACACGCGCACATTGCCGGTGGAGGCGTGGACGAACTCTATGGCATCCAACTCTCGGATGCTACTTCGGTGGCAGAAATCGTGGCTCGTGTCAAAGCCAGGATCTCAACGGTGAAGCGCGGCGAATGGGTAACTGGCGCCGGTTGGGATGAAGGCAAGCTAACCGATCACCGCTACGTCACCGCAGCCGACCTTGATGTCATTTCTCCCAACAATCCCGTGTGGCTTACACACACCACAGGGCATTACGGAGTGGCCAACTCTGTCGCTCTCAAACTGGCCCATATCACAGCCGCCACTCCAGACCCAACCGCCGGCACCATTGATCGCGATCCTAACGGCGCTCCCACCGGGGTTCTCAAAGAAGACTCGGTGATGGATTTGATCAAAGAACTTATCCCCGCTACCACTCTCGAACAATGGCGGCAGGGCATTTTGCATATTCAAAAGCAACTTCTCGGCGAAGGGATGACGGCCTTCAAAGATCCCGACATCCAGCGCATCCATTGGGACGCTTATAAGTCGCTTCTCGACGAAGGCCAATTAAAGGAGCGCGTCTGCGTACTATGGCACGCTGGTTCGACTGTCGAATCAGCGAAAGCGGCGCTCGCCAATATTAATTCGGTTCCCCGCATGCCCGCCACTCTCGGGAACGATCACCTGCTCTCGTGTGGCGTCAAAATCTATATGGATGGCTCCGGCGGTGCGCGCACAGGCTGGGTCTACGACGACTGGCTGCGTGACGCAAAAACACCTGACGTCACCAGCTCGGGGGCGCCGAACCGCGGTTATCCACAAACCGACCCAGCTGTTTATCAAGAGATGGTGCGCCTGTTCCACAGGAATGGCGTCCCCGTCGGCACACATGCAGTCGGCGATCGCGCTATGGACTGGACTGTCGATACCTACGCTCTCGTCGAGCAGGAGCATCCCCATGCCGGACTGCGCCACAGCATCATCCACGCCAACCTTCCCACTCCTCACGCCCTCGATGTGATGACGACCCTCCAGAAGAAATACGACGCCGGCTATCCCGAGTTGCAGCCTGGATTCTTATGGTGGATCGGCGACATCTACGCCTCGAGTTATGGTCCCAAACGCGGCCAGCATCTGGAGCCGCTCAAGACTCTACAGGCGCGAGGAATCCTTTGGTCAGGCGGTTCTGACTATCCCGTCACTCCGTTTGCTGCCCGTTACGGCCTCTGGGCCTCCGCCGCGCGCCAAACTGCCAAAGGCATTTATGGCCTCCAACCTTTCGGCACCGAAGAAGCCATCGACATGCATACGGCGCTGCGCAGCTATACCGCGTGGGCCGCGCGGCAGATGTTTCTGGAGAACAAAATCGGTTCGCTCGAGACAGGGAAGCAAGCAGACATTGCGATTTGGGACCGCGACTTCTACACGGTCTCCACCAACCAAGTCAAGGACCTGAAGTGCCTGATGACTTTGGTGGATGGCGAAGTGGTTTACGCCTTGCCAGACTCCTCAGTCACCACGACATTCCGCTAACGGATTTTGGAATCAATGCTTTGTTCGGACGCTTTATTCTCAGGGTTTTCTGCGTGAAGTGTTCGGATGCCTTCAACCTTGTTATTGTTATTCGAATTCTTTGAGCCTCAGCCACAGCGGCAGCCTACGGTGGCTTCAATTCACGAACTGCTTTTGCGTACTCGTCTGTTGCTTTCTTCAGTTCATCGCTCAGGCGCGTTGAATCAAGTGCGTTTGTCTTTCTGAGCGCATCCAGAATCCTTTGCACTCTCTGTTCAGCGGAACGTACGTCTTCGATGGATGACATCAGCGTCCTCCCACCTATCGACTGACAATGCTCTCGCTTTGCTGAATGTATGTCCATCGAAATTGCACAGACATTCACGCCTATGTCGAAAGAAGCCAAAATCCTGTGGCAAGAAGTCGTTGATACCGGTAGGTGGGGAACTTTCGTCGGCCGAAATAGATTGGCCCGACATACGTTGCGTAGGGCCTTAGGGCGAGGTGGTTTCTTTTACCGCCGGAGCCAAAACACCGCTGAGGGCGAGATCGGGAATTAGAGAGTGAGGATCAAACGCCCTGAAATGAACGTTGCAATTGGCCGCTTGGCGGAGCAGGGCAACAATGGGCGACTGTCGGGGAGGGCACTTGGCACGCCACGTCTGGCAACCGCGCAATCCTTGCAGGACAGCCGCCCGGAACGGAATATTACATTATCGAGGATAGTTATGCGTCGCTCACTAGTACATGTTGTCCGAAGGTCTAGTTTGGTGTCCACGATTCTCTACTGATCTTTTGGACTTTAGCGCCGTGGTCTCATTTCAGGTTCCAGACGTAGAGCACTGGTGGGCGTTGTATGCGGCTCGGATGCGAAACAGTACGTCGTCGATCCGCTTGCCAAATCGGACTTCCGATTTGAATTGTCGCCCGCAATGGCTGCATTCCGAACACAATTTCCGGCCGCGACATCTCGAGGTTTTCGAAATGAAGGTAACGTTTCTGAGAAATCACGGATTGCTCTTGCCGAAAATTGAAACTACAGGTCTTGGTCGGCGTGAGCCAAGAGAACTTGCATTTCGCGGAGTATTGCGCGTTTGACCTTATCGTCTGAAACAGCCTTGAGGGCATTTATCAACAATTCAAGACGATACTCAAGCGTCGAGAAATCCAAACGAGACTTTGAGGGCTCTTCTGGCACAAATTCTAACCATTGAAAGGCCCAAGTCCCTCTCCGGACCGACAACTTAGGCCTTCCGCCCCCTCGATTTCATACCCAAGCAAGTCTACATCCAAATTAACGGGACGCAAGTGCGAAGTAATGCCAGACTCAATGGATACAGTTGGCCAGAATGCCCTTCTCCCTGCACTCGCGAGAGCCTGAAATTTTGGCTGGTAAGTTTTTCCGAATGGTCCTGAAGTTCAAGGCTCATCCTTGGAGGAAGGCTTCGTTGGATATTTATGCAACACGGAGCGGCTCTCAATCGGATCCGATATTCAGAGCCAAAATGAATTGAATGACAATTCAATCTTCATCGTGACAAAATCCTCTCCGATACGAAGGATCGCCCAACCTGACCATTTGATCGAAAGTGAATGCGACGCTTCGATGGAGGGACCATGATGAGAAGTCATGGAATCGTAGGGGGCGGTGGTGCCCGGTTGCATGTCGTAGAAATGGGAAATCCTGAGGGTCGCCCGATTTTGTTCCTCCACGGGGCGTCACAGTGCTGGCTCCAATGGACTCGTCAATTGGAGTCGAGCCTTTCGGATCATCATCGGCTGGTCGCACTGGACATGAGAGGTCATGGTCTCTCGGATAAGCCGGCGGACGCGTACAACGACTCGAAGTTGTGGGCTGATGATGTGAACGCGGTCATTCAGGGGCTAAACCTTGACCACCCAGTACTCTCTGGCTGGTCGTACGGTCCACTTGTCTTTCTCGACTACCTTCGCCATTATGGTGAAGACCGAGTGGGCAGTCTCCAGTTTGTCGGGGCGGTCACAAAGCTTGGCAGCGAGGAAGCTTTGTCGGTTCTCACTCCTGAGTTTCTCGCCCTCGTCCCGCAATTCTTCTCCACGGACACAGAAACGACTCTCGCCGGGCTGAAAACCTTGCTGCGGCTGTGCTTCGTCCAGGAACCCTCGACCGACGATCTCTACCTCATGCTCGGATACAACATCTCCGTTCCCCCGTATGTCCGCCATGGGCTCTTTTCGCGCTCCTTCACTAACGACGATCTTCTGCCGAGGCTTCGTAAACCTGTGCTGATTACGCATGGAGCTGCGGATGCGATTGTCAAGCGCGATGCTGTCGATCAACACAAATCATTGAGGCCTCGCGCACATGTTCAAATAATGTCCAATACGGGGCACGCACCTTTCTGGGACGACGCACCGAGCTTCAATGAACGCCTGCATGAATTCTGCGAAAGTCTATAGGTGCCGCCAAGAGCTCGCTAGTCGAAAGTTAGCCTCAGCACTCGCCAGGTGTTGAGCGTCGGGCTTTGTCACGCGAAATTTCCAGTTTGCCAACAATACACTCCGAAGCTTCAACGTTCGACGGATCTAAGTTCCGCAAGTTAAAATGCGCCTACTCTAAACTCCTTCTCAAATGAGGCGTTCACGGTGAGCAGAAAGGCTTCACGGCGAAGCTTCTTAAAGGAATCGGCATTGCTAGGTCTGCTTTCGTCCCTCAACTCGCGGACGGCCGGTTCAAGAGACGTGGATCGGGACCGTCACAACTCGGTGAGCGGATGACGGGTAATCCGGGAGTTGATCGATCGTGGCATCGAATCGCACAACACGTCGCACAATGCGAGCGAGCGGAGTGGACGCAATCAAAACCCATAACGACTTCTCGTCGATAATCGTCGGTTCTTTGTCATAGGCAACGTCGGGTTTGCAGACTACTAGCCCACAATCGACGGATATCCGCCGGAAATGTGGCGTGCTGGCCAAGCCTGATTCTTCTGGCATTTACACAGCGAGGAACCAATCAGCTATGCACCACGACTGTTCAGCTTGTTGCGTCTGGCGTGAGATTGCCTCCCGGGTGTAGGATTTCTCTGTCTTCCTATAGCGACTGAGTAAACGGCCTTATCGTTCGCCAAAACTGTCAGGCAACCGAGAACCCGATGCAGACGTTTCTCTCGGGCCGTGGTGCAGAATTGACCGCATGGGGTTCCCTGCGCAGTGAGGAGGGGCCGTGCTACTCAGTCGGGGAATCTCCATCCCGTCACGCAAAGTCCTCAAATCACCTTCCCTCTTATCGCTTTGCTCCTACGGGTTTCCTGATCCAGGGACGTACCGGTTCAAATGCGATTCTTGCTTCGAGAACGTGAAGGGGAGGACACACCCTGTTCCGGCGATGCCACAAGGCAGCCTAGTATGCGATCCGTGAACCGTTAGGGAACAGCATCAGCAAGGAGGCCTGATGAAACTTTCCGACACGATTGAGTCAGTGCTGAAAAGCAAAGACGGGAATAGAGTGCTGTCGATAGAGCCCGACCAGTCGGTCTACGATGCGATTGAGAAGATGGCCGAGCACGGGATTGGCGCTTTGCTGGTCATTTCCAGCCATAAGCTGGTCGGCATCCTGTCGGAGCGAGACTACGCTCGCAAAGTAATTCTTCAGGGCCATTCTTCAAAGAAAACTCTGGTCCGCCAGATCATGAGCAGCCCGGTTGTTTTCGTGAGTCCGCAGCACACCGTCGACGAGTGTATGGCCATTATGACCAAGCACCATTTTCGTCATCTGCCGGTCGTGCAGAATGACATCGTGGTTGGAGTGGCATCGATTGGCGACTTGGTGAAGTGGATTATCTCCGGTCAAGCGCAAACCATACAGGAGTTGGAAGGCTACATTTCGGGAACGTATCCCAGATAGGAGAATGCCATGAAGCAGACCTTTGCCATCGGTATCGGGGGCGCCGCCGGTCAAGGCGTCGCTACGCCGGGCGACATCTTCGCCAAGATTTTCAGCCGCCGGGGTTTGCACCTGAACGCTTACAACGCATACCAGTCGATTATCCGCGGTGGTCACACTTTTCTTACGATCCGCACCGGCCCAGAGAAGGTCACCAACATGGGCGACCACGTGGATTTGATGATCCCTCTGAACCAGGACGCGATGGATCGCCACCTAGGACTGCTGACCGCCGGCGCTGCATGCCTCTACAACTCTGACACGATCAAGCCGGGTGTCGCCGCAGAGGGTGCGCAGCTTTGCCCGCTACCCGTTTCCAAGCTGGCGGACATCAGTCGAAATAAAGTGGCCCAGAACACGCTCGCTCTCGGCGCTGGTCTCAGCATGATGGGAGTTGGTTTCCAGGCACTGGAGGAGGTTCTCGCTGAGCAGTTCAAGAAGAAAGGCGAAGCCGTGGTGTCGGAAAACATTGGGATCGCGCGAGCTGGCTATGAGTTTGCCACTGCAAATTTCAGGCCATTCGCCTGGCCACTTCCAATGACCGGAAGCCGCTATGCCGTGCTCAGCGGCAACACCGCAATGGCCATGGGAGGAGCGGCTGCAGGAGTGAAATTCTATTGTGCCTATCCGATGAGCCCTTCGACCGGAGTTCTCCATTGGATGGCGGCCCATGCCCGCAAGGCAGGCATTCTGGTCCGGCAGGTGGAAGATGAGATTGGTGTAGTGAACATGGCCATCGGAGCGGCGCATGCCGGCGTCCGGTCCATGTGTGCCACGTCCGGCGGCGGCTTTGCACTGATGAGCGAGGGCCTCGGCCTTTCAGCCATGATGGAAACTCCCGTGGTAGTAATCGACTGCCAAAGGGCTGGCCCATCCACAGGTGTTCCCACCAAGACCGAGCAAGGCGATCTCTGGCAAATGCTGGGCGCTGCTTTCGGCGACTATCCGAGAGCGCTGGTGGCACCGCTCGACATTGGAGATTGCTTCAAAGTCATCCCAGAAATTTTCAACATCGCCGACCGATTTCAATGTCCGGGCATCGTGCTCTGTGACCTATTGCTGTCGGAAGGGAGGCTCAGCGTCGATCCGCAAGTCTTGGATTTCGCTCCCGTCATCGATCGCGGCGAGCTGATCACCAACGCTTCTTCCACACCCGGAGCGAATGGAGACGGAATTTACAAACGTTACAAGATCACTGAAAGCGGTGTTTCTCCTCGGGCCATTCCCGGTGTCCCCGGCCATACCCACACTGCTGCCAGCGACGAGCACGATGAAGACGGCGTCTTGATCAGTGACGAATTCACGAACCCACGAAAGCGCCGCGCCATGATGGAAAAGCGCATGAGAAAGGTTGCCGGTATCGAAGCAGCGGTGGCCCCGCCGGTGATGTGGGGTCCGCGCGATGCGGATGTCACGCTGATCGGCTGGGGCTCCACTAAAGGTGTGATCGAGGAGGCCTGCGAAATCCTCACGGAGCAGGGCATTTCAACCAATCAGCTCCAGATCCGTTGGCTCGTGCCACTCCACGGCGAAGCAATTCTGGACATCCTCAAGCATGCCCGGCTAACAGTCATTGTGGAGAACAACTACAGCGGCCAGTTCGCCCGATACCTGCGCAGCGAAACGAGCTTCGTGCCTGACGGATATATCCGAAAGTATGACGGGGAACCGTTCATGCCCCATCACATCGTGGAAGCAGTGAAGGAGCAACTAAGTGGCAAGACCACGCTCTCTGTGCCCGCGCATGAAATCCTGGTTTAAGGAGGATGCAAAATGGTGACAGCTCTGGCAGCTACCAACCACGTGGCAATGAGCGACTTGAAAGGCAAGGTCGAACCCGACTGGTGCCCCGGATGCGGAGATTTTGGAGTACTCGCCGCAGTTCAGAAGGCGCTGGTCGAGTTGCAGATACCAAACCACAACGTGGTTACCATTAGCGGTATCGGCTGTTCGTCAAATTTCCCCGGCTTCATCAATACCTATGGCATGCACACTCTGCACGGTCGGGCTCTGGCTGTAGCCACAGGAATGAAACTTGCAAATCACGATCTGACTGTACTGGTCACGGGGGGCGACGGTGACGGTTTCGGCATCGGTGGCAATCACTTCGTACACAATATTCGGCGGAACGTTGACCTCCTGTACATCGTGATGGACAACCAGATCTACGGTCTTACCACCGGCCAGACCTCGCCTACCAGTCGCCTTGGTATGAAAACCAAGAGCATGCCCTTTGGCAACATCGAAGCGCCCGTGAATCCAATTTCACTCGCTCTCGCCGCCGGAGCCACATTCGTCGCCCGCGGGTTCAGCGCCGAACAGAAACACTTGACGGATCTGATCAAGCAAGGCATCCAGCACAAGGGTTTCTCGTTCTTGGATGTCTTCAGCCCGTGCGTCACCTACAACCACGACAATACGTACCAATGGTTCCGTCCTCGCGTGAAGAAACTCGAAGATGACTCGGGGTACGATCCCGCGGACTGGATGGCCGCGATGGGAAAGTCCCTTCTTTGGGGCGACGAGATTCCAATCGGTAAGTTCTTCGAACGCACCGATGTGCCGACTCTTCATGGAGCAGAGCCAGTGCTGGATGCAGGACCGCTGGCGCAGGCTGACATGCGGATACCCGGGGACGTGACGCGCGGTTTCGTAGAGGAGTTGATGTAGAGAGCACAGCACGCCCTCGGTTGATTGTTCGATCCCCGACTTCAATGGAATCGCCTCCATGGAGCTAACCATTCTGGGTGGATAACGGGCAAGCCGGAAGTTGAACGGCGGATGCCTTTGATAGCTGGGAATACGGAACTTTCAAGCAAGATCAACTCCGATTTCGCTGCTCATTGATCGAATCGCATTGGCAGAAACTGACATAGACTATAGGACTCTTAACGATTTTTAACCGCCATTTTCCCGAAGCCAACGCGCGACTGTAGCCGGGCTGAAACTTACTGATGCCCCCACCCTCAGGCATGGGACACGACCAGCTTTTGCCATTGTGTAAAGACTAATAATCGGGATGGACAAAATTTCATCTAGTTGGTGCGCGCTCAGCGCACCTTCGAAAGCCGCGATTTGATCGGCCAACACTTGTTTGCCCGATGCAAATGTTCAGCATCTGGGCACCGCCGCCTTGAAGGAAATGTGTGGATCGGTGTGCTATATTCCTCGACCAAAGGGATTCCAGAGGTATCATCTTCGACTTCACGATTCATCTTGGAGCAAGCGCGTCGACCGCTCGAAGGTTCCTGACACTAAGTAGTTATCGCTGCAAGGAGAAAAATCTCTATGGCACAGTCTCTCGAACAACTGAAAACCGCCATTCGGGGGCAGCTGATCCAACCCGCTGATGCCGCATACGACGTGGCACGTAAGGTCTACAACGGAATGATCGACAAGCGGCCGGCACTCATTGTGCGTGCGGTTGACGTCAGTGACGTTATGGCTGCGGTCCGTTACGGCCGCGAGAATGACCTGCTGACTGCGATTCGCGGCGGCGGTCACAACGGCGCCGGACTTGGGACCTGCGACGGAGGACTCGTGATTGATCTTTCGCAGATGAAAGGCGTGCGTGTTGACCCCTTTGCGAATACGGTACGGGTCGCGGCTGGATGCGTCTGGGGCGACGTAGACCATGCCACCCATGCTTTCGGGATGGCTACGCCCTCTGGCTTCATCTCGACCACTGGAGTGGCTGGACTGACTCTGGGAGGAGGTATCGGTTACCTGACACGTCGATATGGGCTAACCATCGACAATTTGCTCTCTGTGGACATTGTTCTGGCAGACGGGCGGTTCGTCACCGCAAACGCCAATGAGAACGATGACCTATTTTGGGCCGTACGAGGTGGCGGCGGAAACTTCGGCGTCGTGACCTCGTTCGAGTTCCAGATGCATCCCGTAAGCACCGTTCAGTTCGGGCCCACGTTCTGGCCGCTTGAGCAGGCGGAGGACGTTCTGAAATCCTATCGCGAATTCATTCTCACAGCTCCCGAAGAGGTCAATGGTTTCTTTGCTTTTCTTGTTGTCCCTCCCGCTCCCACGTTTCCTGAAAACCTTCACATGAAAAAGGTCTGTGGCATTGTCTGGTGCAGCACGGGAACGGCTGAGGCAACCGAGAAAGCAACGCGATCAATGCGCAGCGTCGGAAAGCCGCTCCTCGATGCTGTTGGTCCTGCACCGTTTCCCGCTGTGCAGAGTGCTTTCGACGGCTTGTTCGTTTCCGGAATGCAGTGGTACTGGCGGGCCGACAACTTCACGAAGTTGAGCGATGCTGCCATCACCAAGCACGTCGAGCACGGGTCGAAGCTGCCGACTATGCTTTCCACCATGCACCTTTATCCCGTCAATGGGGCAGCACAACGGGTGGGCAAGAACGACACGGCGTACAGCTTCCGGGAAGCTTTGTTCGCTGAGGTCATCGTCGGGGTAGACCCCGACCCTGCCAACGCCAGAGCAATCACCGACTGGTGCAAGAACTATTACGACGCGTTGCATCCCCATTCAGCGGGAGGGGCGTACGTCAACTTCATGATGGATGAAGGGCAAGAGCGGGTTCAAGCATCGTTCCGCGACAACTACGGACGCCTTGCAGTCATCAAAACAAAGTACGACCCGACGAACTTTTTCCGCGTAAATCAGAACATCACCCCAGCAAGTTAGGTTCTATTTTGCTACCGGAGAGCGGCTGCGTAAGAGGTCAGATCGAAGAATGTGTTACAGCTTTTCGGATTTCACACCGGTTCGCGGGTCGATCTGCAGCAATTAAGTCCGATGCGTGAAAAGGGAGTTCAACTCCATAGGTTGCGTGAATTCCCTTCCAGGACGACTCTAATAATTGCCATTGAAGATACTTGGCGATGTATCCGGACATTACCAGGAAATATTAATGCGCGGACGACCGGCGAATCACTGAGTTGAAAGATAACTGTCGAAACCAGACTGTCTTCGTCAATTGAGTTTCTACGCACGTATCATGGTGTTCCAAGCTAGTGGTTGGAAGTGTGTATGGCCAACTCCCCTGAAGGGTCGGTGAGAAACGGCAGTCGGCGCTCAATCTGCGCTCATTGGAGTTTGCGGTGGTGTTCGTGTAAGAAGTGGGATGGAATCTAGTTCGAAAAACTGGCCAGAGCACGATTGATGCTTTGGCATCGCCCTTATTACGGCAATACTCTTGTTTGTCTTCCACAGCAGGTGAATGAGTGTAAGGCACCTGATCGCCGTCAACTAGTTGCGAAAGAGCCGCGCAAACCAGAGCAGTGCATATGCAATCGCCATGTAGAGCCAGCAGTTGATCACAACTGACGATGCCGTGATCATCATGCCCGGAATCGTGCTGCGCCAACCCGTAACGCGCACCAGCGAGGACAGCCAGAAGACATACATTAGGTCGCTCTTGCCGATGACGAGAACGCCCACCACGCCGAGCCAAGCAGCGCAAGCACCACACTCGATACGGTCAGCCCAGCGATGCCGCCGACAATCAAGACTTGCCGTGAACTCATTGAACGATTGTCCCACCCGTTCGTAGCGAAATGCGATGCCGTCGCTGGTAACTGTTGAAACATCGCCATAGCACTCATTGTCCCCGTGCGGGCAAATTCTCGATGAGGATGCATGCGCCGTCCTTCCGCCAACCTGTTCGCTGGTGAGTGCTCTTTCCCCAGCGAGTCACTCATTGAGGGTTGGCGATCATCGAAAGGCTTTTTGTGAGGCCGCAAAACCCAAAGACTCTTCCGCATGCGAGCGGGGAATTGGCAACCAAGTCTCATTTTCGCCCGATCCCCCACTGGAAGGAATTTCCTAAATCGAGCACGATCTTGGCCGATCCGCTCTAGATGATTGAATTGAGGGAACTGGCGGAGAGGGAGGGATTCTATTGGTCAGTCAAGGCGATTTCTCGGTTTTCCCTGATATTTAAGCACAATGACCAGTGTTTACAAGGCTGTATCAACCTCAAGGCTTTGATCATTATTGTCAAGCTGTGTGCGTTCGTGGCGTTAATTTCGCATAGAACAGTATCATCAGTATCACTTATCTCTTCTCGAATAGTTGCGCTGCATACGCTACATAAGGGGTTACCCATTGCGCTTATGGCCTATATTGTAGTATAATGTATACAGCAATTGAAATTTGATTGCTTGTATGCAGGCGCGGTCCGGGGAGCCAGCATCCGGACTCAATATGGGACGCCGTCATATATTTGTCCGATATCAATTTCGGGCCGCTAACCGGCACTAAGCGCGCCGCTTCTACCTAGGGCCAAGCGCGCATGAACTAACCCGCAGTGCGGATGTTTCCACCGGGCGTTCTCCCTACAAACTGAGGACATTCCCGGCGCGTGAGCGCCATGTCCGGGGAGAAGCTTGTGCCGAAGGCATCGCCGTTACCAGCCCTTGCTCGCTCATTCCATGGCGGGCTGATCGATAAACTCGAACACACCGACCACGCGCTCGTAGCGAGTGAAGTCGCCGAACTGTTTCGCGTCACCTGCGGAACGGTCTACCGCTTAGCCCGAAATCACGCCATCCCTTCCTTTCGCTTCGGCGGATCTCTTCTCTTTGACCCAGGCTCGCTCGCTCGTTGGATGCGGGGAACGCTAGGTGCCGCATGAAGAAGATGGCCTGTTGCAAAAGGCGTCGGATTCGATACCAGCCGAAGAAGGGTAGACCGTCGCGTAGGGTGAGGCGAGTGTGGAACGGTGAGGAGAGGCCGATCGATACTTCGCGGGCATTGATCCCCGGCAGCTTCACTTCTTCTTTCGTCCGTCATCGGAACAGTCGGATGATTCCTCCTCACATTTACATACGTCAATATAAGCGGAGTGCTCAGAACGGCCGACCTGAAAAAAGAATTAATCGGCGAGGCTATCTCAATAAAGTCAGGTGTCTTCGAAAACTCCGTGTGGGGAAATTGTCACACGGGTCGTCAGTATCAACGGGGACGTGATGAAGTAGAAGCTCGCGCCAATTTTCCCGGGGTTCGTTTCCGTTTGTGCAGGAGCGGAGGGCTCATGCGCTCCGTCATAGAAACACTCTAGACAGCCAAAGGAGAAAATCATGTCTGATTTTTACGGATGCTTAGAAAGCACTTCCTTCCGCGTGAAGGACCGCGCGGCGTTCATGGCCGATCCTGACGTCGTCGTGCTTAGAGAGCACGCTTCGAATGAGGAGGGATTCTGGCACCAGAAAAATGAATACTTTAGCTTTGGCTGGTACGATCAGTACCCATCAATCGTGCTCACCGTTTACTACAACGATTTCTCGAACGAAAGCCGCGATGTGGACATTGCGGAAACGATTCGCAATCACATCCTCCCTGGCGACGTGTGCCAGATTGGAATAAGTGGAAACGAGAAGCTCCGTTACATCGGCGGTGCCATCTGTTGGGTTACGTCGAAGGGCATCATCATGATCGATGGTCAAACATGTTGGGAAAATCAGCTCACAGAGAACAGTATTCGGGGTATCGTGGAAAAACTGGCAAAGGAAACTGACGGCCTGATCCCGCCGTTGAACTCAAATCAAACTGAGTAAATTCGCGAAAGTACCGCCTGTTCGTTCCGAGGGAGCTGTGTTGTCTCGCCGAATCTGCTCTTGCCGAGAATCAACAGGTTGCGGGGAAATCTAAGAATTACGGAGGGTGTTTATTCCTGCGATCAGGTTGAACACTCTCTGTCACTGGAAGTTCCCCTAACCAGTTTTTCAACAGCTTACGAGGAAATTTACACAAGTAGAGGGTCTTTCTGACGGGAACTCCCTCTGACACGGGGCACCACTGCCCTGGGGCACAGCCAAGTGTAGTGATTTGATCGTTCAAGTTTCTGACGCATCTGCGTCGGATCTTTCACTACATCGGGCGGCGTCCTTAACCAAGGATGTCGCCCTTTGGCTTTTCAGGAGACAAGTGAGATCACATGCAAATCAGTCAAAGAAGCGGGCGAAGCAGAACCGACTGGCGGGCTACATCTGCTACGTCGGCAAATCTCGCTCTGCCATCTTCTGGGCAATCATTAAGGACGCGGATAAGGTGCAGCACTTCGCCTATGGGCGCAGCTTCCTGACGTTCCCCGCTGTTCCGTGGATCGGCCAGCAGGTAACGTTCACGCCCTTGCCCCCGCTCCCCAGTTCCAAGTTCGCACGGGCGATCGAAGTAGCACGACAAGACAATTGATCCGAAGGAAACATGACCGGATTTTCCAGGTGCAGAGAGGCAATCAAATGAAAACCACTCGAATAGCCAACGGCGATCAGCGAGTACAGCAGTCGATCTGTGAGATCTGCGGAGGAACCGTGAGACCCGGTAAGGGCACGGTCCTAGAGTATGGACGGGTACACGCGCTACGCTGCCTCGCCATCGCACAGCAAGTAATTCTAGCGAGGCGTCTGGACGCAGATGACAATCAGCCAAGTGCGCCGCCGTTGGGCGTCTGAAAATTACTAGGATTCAGTCCGCGATGCGGATAAATGGAAGATTTGTTGGCGGAGACAAAGGAGTGGAGCGTGAATAGCACAGTATTGAAGAAGATCGAGGCCATGCTCGCGGAAGCAGCAGCTCAGCGAATGTGGGGCGATATCCAGATTGACCTGAAAGATGGAAGACCGATCTTGATCCGGCAGACCGTACAAACGCGAATACATGAGGACTATCCCAGTGTCAGCAGCCCAGGTAACCACACCCACTAGATTCTTCGCAATCATCCCCCGCGATATTCTCGATCGGCTAGTGCCGAAGCAGAGTGAGGCGTTCGGCCTTTACGCTCAGCTCGCCGACGCCGTTACGTGCGTTGTTCCGAACGGAGATAAGAAATTCGGTCTGGTACTCGGCGGCACATCGATGAGTCAGCCTGAATGGGCGAAACGGTTCCGCACGACCGAGCGGTCTTTCCATCGCGTATTAGGAATTCTCAAAGAAGAGGGGCTGATTGTGGTTCATGGTGGTAACCGTGGCACCAGGATAGCCCTCACAGACTCCGTGAAAAAGTCGAAGCGACGGGAAACGCTGGATCGGCATTATTGGCTGCTTGAACTTTTCAGCTCCGCCAAATATGGCGGGAGCCCCGGCAAATATGGCGGCGCTGGCGGCAAATATGGCGGCGCTGGAATCGACCGAAATGGGTGAAGCACGCAATAATGCAAAGACTTGCGAGGAAGGTCGTGTGCAGGAGGAAATAGTAGAGGAAAAAGTAGAGGAGAGTGAGGAAACCAACCGCCAAAACCTCTCCCCCTCTTCCTCAGAGTCAACAGCAAAGCGAAACCCAAAAGCGACACCTTCCCAAGAAGAAATCGCGGCGGTGTGCTCAAAGCTGTTCATAATCGGTCGGAACCAGAATTTGTGCCAGCCTTCCTTCTCCGGAAAGTATCGCGCCGAGATCGGTCGCCTGCTTGCCACTTACACCCACGAAGAGCTGTACGAAGGCTACGCAGAATTCGTTAAACACCGTGACGACTTCGAAATGCGGCAAGCGCCGAAAACATTTGTCGAGGGCGGAGCTGACGATTTCGTCGCACCCATCCGCGAACAGAAGCGAAAGCGCCAAGAGTTGGTCGCAAAATGGCGGCAGGACCAAATCGATCGTCATCGGGCATTAGTAGAAGAGGAAGTACTGCTGGAGCAAGAACGAACCGGCAGCGAAGAGCAACCAACGTCGCCCCTCTATCAGCGTTGCGAGTTAGCAAAAAAGCTCGCTGGGACGAAGTGGACCAGCAATTTCGATCAGTGGGATTTGCTACGTGAATTACGCGCGGCTGCGGCGAAGACACCCGAGATTCAGCAACGCGTTAATGACCGCCTCGCTGCACAGCCGTTCGATCCTGGTCCGTGCCATGTATCCGATGGTCTGTTGGAACAGCGCTTTGGTGTCTCTTCATAAGCGCGATCTTTCATTCCCTCGTCTTCGTATTCCTTGCCTACCGCCGCTCCCGACCTTCGACACGTAGAAGTGGCTAATCTTGCGCGGTAGCGGAGAGACGTTGCTCGCAACGGCGATCACTTCATGTACTCCATAATCTGCAAGCATCCTGAGCGTTTGTTGATCCACACCGCAGGCCCGCCGCCCTTCTCTGGCATTCCATTCTTGCGGGGAGCTATCTGAACGATCCAATAATCCTTACCGGAGTCGTCAACAAGCAGAGGACGCTCTTTGTCGACCCGTTCGTTACCGTATCGGCCGATGAGAACCGCCTCCCCGATGCGTTCAGCGGTTTTCTTATCAGGCACGTAGTCAGGATGGCTCTTCCTGGCATCGCTGCCTACCGCAAGCGCAGCTAGTGACAATACGATTAAGCAAGCGCGCTTCATCCTGCCAGCCCTCCAATTACTCAATCTATCGGCGTTTCACAATTTGTTCCTGACATGACTGCCGCAGCTCTCATCGAGCTGTTGTGCGCGTGCTCTTATTGAGGGATGTCGTCACGGGAAATCGCATCAATTTTACGACGCAACCTCTAATAGTCAACATAACGCTTCGTACCTTTTCGCCCGAACCTTGAAACCGTTTCCCGTGTCTAAGACTCTGTGAACCGGTTCCCCATGATCGTGCTGCTGTGTTTATCAACTCTTCCCCTCGCTCAAGAGCCGAGTTCAAGACTGGTACGTAGCGAAAAGCAGGCTCATAACGGTCACGATAAAGCCAGATCGCTATGAGCTTGGGCTAGGACAAGATCTCGGTGTGATGCTAACGATTAAGGCTGGCTCCAGTGGCGCTTACCTGCCCAACTTCTTCGGCGACTGGGATGAGACCTGTCAGACGGGCTTCTCCGTAGACATCTACACACTTCAAGGAAATCGGGCATCAACTTCCGTACACGGCTGTGCGGGAGACTTTTTGGGAGCCAGCTCTCCGGCCAGAGAAGTGCTCGCTGTCTACGTTCTATTGAAGCCGGGAGAGGGAAGATCCTGGCACACCACTCTGACAAACATCGCGAAATCGGCAGGCACCTACGAAATCCGGGCCGAGTATTTTTCAGCTCAGCACGGGTATTGATGAAGTAGCCGCTCTGCCAGAAGTTCACGGCCTGATGGTCATAGGACATATACAAGCGAGACCGGTGTTGGTTCGAATACACTGACGTTTATGGTCATTCAGGTTCCATTCGTCGCCTACGAAGGGATGCTCAGGGATCAGCGCTGTCTTATTTCCACGGCTTGAGGTCTAGTGAGTCTGACTTCGCCGACGCAAGTATCAGCTCATCAAGCTTCGCCACTAAAACCCTGGCCTCTGCAAGGAGCGCGAATCTCGTCTCCGATTCTTTGGCAACACGCAGCTGAGCCATCACTTCGTCGAGCTGTTGGGTGATCGCTCGTATCGAAGATTCCGTCATCGCAACTCCCTTCCTCGCAAGTCAAAACCTCTTATGCCGAAGGACGGTGTTGTACAGGAGGTTGAAAAGCATGAACACGATGCTCGCAGACCATACTGTCCAAATCAAATAAACTGGCCATCCTGACCAGTGATGTTTCTTTCGTAGCCTGAGATATTTCGCTTGGTTGAACAAGCCGCCCTGGAAGGGTGGGGATTGCTCTCCGGCTTTTCTAAGTCGAAGTCGGACAACGACCTCTAAAGCGGCCATGACAGTGGAACAGGCCAATGCGAGAAACAGCAAGAAACGCATTCCTGATTGTAAGCAGCTCACCGCCTCCGGTCGAGGATTACCTTTGATGGGCGTTGATCGACGAAGAATGGCCAGCGCTAGACTGCAACGGTTCCCGATGAGTTCTCAGGATTGACCAGAATGGAATCAGGCATGAATGCGGACTTGCGTCTGTGGAGTTAATGACTATTAATGCCCGTCTCAAAGAAACCGAGCACACCCGGGTGAGGCTTTCATGATTAAAATACCGTCTATGAAGGTCCTTTGAAGTACTCCTGAACGACAAGAAACTTTGTGTGGGTGGTATCGGTGAGGATGGCGTCCTCACTGCTATCGTCACCTACGTAGTTAGCAGTCACCGGGACGAGGCAATGCTGCGTGTCGGGGGCCTTGTCACTCCGAAGAAAGAACACGTCGAATGGGTTGGGCGTAGAGAGAGCTGGCCGTGGGAGACGAAATCCTCGTCAAAGTAGTCGAAGTTGAAACTGTTGACAACCCGACAAACACAAAACCCGCTGATCTAGCTGCCGCCGACGACCGGCAGAAAGAATACATCCGTCAAGCTGCAAGACAATTCGGATGGATAATTACAGACGGTGAACCGACTTCGGCGAAATGATTGACCGCTAAGCGCCTTACACACATCATCGAACGGGGCGACAGTCTTGAACGACTGATTACGACGGTCAGGGATCTTGACTGGCTGTACCCGCTCCCTATCTCACCATATCCGATAGATCCCTACGCCAAGCGGGAGAAGCCAGCCGAACGTGAATACCTGAATGAGCGAGGCGAATGCGTAAACGAGGGCGATGTTAGCGGGACTGCGCTTGCCCAGGCTCAAAAAAAAGGACGACGGCCCCAGTTGATTCCACGCCAGCACAACCGCAAACCAGATAGCAGCTATTGCGAGCAAGTGTCGCCCCGTGATCCTGCTCTTTGCCAGAGCCACGCCGAGCAATACGAGCAGCGCCAGTTGCAATGCTACTCCGAGAAAATAGCGTCGCCTGATCGTCCTTATCTGTCGTGCGTCTTCCGGAAAAGCCCTGCAACATCGCTCGATGAGATCCACGCCGAAAAGCGAAAACCCAATCGCCTACACGAATGGGTTCTCATCCTCTAGTCGATTTGTGTCTTTCTGTCTCAATCCTACCGCGATCCCAAACCCAACGCAAACGGAAAACCCGAGCGTCTGGCCGATTGTGCAACCCGCTTCGTCCGGGTGAGAATTGGACATGATCGCTATCACGATTGCGGAACGACCAGACGACACCTATACAACGTCTTTCGTGAACGCTACGACCCGTCGTGCTCAGCGACTTGGCATTGCAGGGAAGGGCGATCGTCGAGATTCCACTTGGCAAGTTGGAGCAAGCCTGAAATCGGCGCGAGGAATCCCCGCACTATGCCTCGTTGTTGCACAGAATCGGCTTGTATCGAATAATTCATGCACTCATGAGCATCGAACGACCGGGACGATTTGAGACTGCCAATCTACAGCGTGGCATTGAAACACAGGCTTGAGAGAGAATCGCGAAACACTCTTCCCGCCTGCGTCGTCTAGTTGAATTGCAACAATTACCGATATGTCTCAACTTCTCATCACAGTCGAGTCTAATCCTTATTGATCTGTAAACTGATAGAAGCTTGCATAAACCAGTCCATCTTCGAATCTGGTGCGGACGGAATCTACTATTACACACGACCCAGGAGGCGTGGTACCTGCCTTCATGCCTTGGTTTGAACAAGGACGGGACACATAGTACGTCAGACCGTTTTTCGATCTACGCGATGGTGATCCCAGGATATGAACCACATCCGCAGGAGACGCACCAAGCGTCAGTCCTTTAAGGAATTCTAGATTGCGCGAAACTTCCCCATTTTGTGTACACCAGCTTGCATTTACAGGTGAAGCCTTCTTCGTTGAGATTGCGACCTTTGTCAAATCGATCCATCCCCCTAACGCACCAAAATAAAACGTTACTACGGTGTCGTCGCCTGGAGAAGCTGATCGATAGCATCTTACGTCGCTAGCGCCGCTGCTTCCACTTGCTTTGAACGTTCGACTTCTACCTAGCTTTCGTTCCACTTCTGCGCTGGTGCTTGAACCAATCGTTAGTCCGAGGACTGTCAGCGCTTCGCGATCTAACTTCAGACTAGCTCTACTTTGTCCGAAGATCGGAAAACTCACAAAGCACACGATACAGATGGCCAACTTGACTGATCGACGAATGCGCATCCCCTTGGCTCCTACTCGAAAGGCTACGGCGTTGTTAGACGAATTCTTTTATTTATCGGATCGTTCATCGGATTGTATACTTCAGTCACGCCTCCGCCTTGTTGTGCAAGCCATACTCTTAGAGCCCTGCTTGTAATAATGCATCCACGAGAGGCCATTCCAGGGTGAGCTGCACTATCAGCGTGCACCAGGAAAGAATTAGGATCCCGGAAAGCCATGTTTGGTATGCGCATGAACGGATCCTTTACTGGATGGAGGGGGAACTGAGGTTTCCCCAGACTTCCATCATACCCGGGATCGATCCAATAATCACCTTCGGGTATTGGCCCGAGTTCCGGCCATGTTACCCATGCTGGGTTGTTTTTTCCGGAGCCGTATCCGGAGTACGCGGTCGGATCAGACATGGAACTTCCATCATCTCCGTAACACACTATTCCGCCCGCGAGTTGATTGAAGTAGCACCATGCATACAGTCCCCAAGGATCTATTGCATTTACAGGATCATCTGTAACGTAAGTATAAACGTTACTACCTCCCTTGACTCCAAGTGGGTCTTCAGAGATGAACCGTCCGAGGGCTGGGCTGTAATATCTAGCACGATAGTAGTAAAGTCCGTTCCCATCGTTTTCACGCCCGGTGTATTGGAACACGTTCGAGCTTCCCGCGCCATAGCTGGTCGTGTTCCCAAAGGGGTCGTACCCATATTGGGTGGCGATGTTGCCGGAAGAATTCGCAAGCGCCCGCACGCTCCCGAGTGCATCCGTGATCGGCGTCAACGTTCCGCCAGAGTCGGTGCGACTGAATGACTCGTCGAATCCCACCAAGCACTCGGTTCGCGACAGGCGTGATGCCAGATAATTCTTGGGCAACGTTCCAAGCTTCGTAAAGCAAATTATTACCGAGCGCGTTGAGCGTTCTTCGTCCAAACGAATCGTAGAGGAAATTGGTGGTTCCGCGACTCGTCAACTGATTGCGCGCATTCCAGGTGTAGGTGGCAACGCCATCAGTTTGAATGTTCCCGTTGCTGTCATAGCCAATGGTGGTGCCGTTCCAGCTTGTGAGTTCGTTGGCTACATCGTAAATCGCGGAAGTCGCAGCCAGAGGAAAGTTCGTCGCCGCCAAGCTCCCGCCTTGTTGAGTTCGCCTGCTCGCAGCGTCGTACTGATAGGTCAAGCTCGCCACAGACTTCGTACCCAGGGCATAGCTCATACTGCTGATTCGGGAGTCATTGTCGTACCCGTATGTCAACACGATTCCGTTCGACAGGGTCAGCGTGCTACGCCGATTCGCGTTGTCATACCCGAATACGGTCGTATTGCTTCCCACCGGACATGTGCCCTGCCCAATTCCTGTTAGGCGGCTTGCGATGTCGTAGGAATAGCAGACGCTCGTCTGACCGCTCACTGTGGCGCTGGTCAGCCTGCTGTCTTTGTCGTAGCCGTAAGTGACAGCACCTTGCGGTGTTGATTCCGAGGTCAGGCGATCCAGTCCGTCGAAGACGGGCGTTATCGTCCCTGACGTGGAATCGACGATCTTGCTCAAGCGATCGCCACCGTCATACGTGTAGGCAATTGTGCTCTCGTAAGTAGGGCCGGGGAGCGTTCCGTAGCCTGCGAATGTTCGCCGGTTGATGCCGTCATACTGAAACGTCGCAACCTTCCCACGACGATCCGTGAAGCTGGTTAAGTTTCCGAGCTGGTCGAAGACATAGCTTTCTTGTCTGGT
Organism: uncultured Acidobacteriota bacterium; assembly: GCA_963801895.1. Taxonomy (GTDB): domain Bacteria; phylum Acidobacteriota; class Terriglobia; order Terriglobales; family Acidobacteriaceae; genus Sulfotelmatobacter. The sequence continues at coordinate 2,818,792 of CAWDGM010000001.1, forward strand.
GAGTGGATCACTCCTTGTCAGGAGATGATCGAAGCTGTCGTAGGTGTACGCGGTTTTATTCCCCGTTCCTTGCTGACGAGGGTCAAGCACACTTTTCAGATTGCCGTTTACATCGTAGGAGACCGTGGTGATTCCTTGAGCAGGGTCCGTCACCTGTGTAACCTGATTCAGCGGATTGTATTGATATTTTGTCGTGTTCCCGAGAGGGTCTGTCTTCGTTGTGATCCGCCCCGCCCCGTCTCGATAGACGGATGTCGTGTTCGACATAGGATCGGTGACGCTTACTAAATCACCGAGGTCGTATCCCATCTGCGTCGTATGTTGGAGAGCGTCAGTGACGGAAACAGGCAGGCCGATCCCGTTATAACCGAAAGTCATCTGATGGCCTAAAGGATCAGTCAAGGTCGTAAGATTTCCATACGTGTCGTAGCTGTATCGTGTGTTGTTGCCCAGTGGATCGGTCACCAGAATGGGTTGATTGAAAATGCTGTCGTACTGTGCGGTGGCCGTGATCGCGTTCGAGGTTCCGCTCAATTGAGTGACGGATGTCGGATTGGCATCGGCATCATAACTGAACGCCGTCACGCGACTCAGCTGATCGGTAACGCTTGAGAGCAGGTTGTCGGGGTAATAGACGAATGTCGTAGTTTCCTGTTCTGTTTTTCCCAGAGCTCGGGTATCGCTACTGGTGTAACCGTTCGAATTGAAGACCACACGTCGCGTAAAGCCGCGTGGATCGATCACATCCACCTGCGAGATCAGCGGCAGAAATCCTTCGCTGCAACCAGAACAGGAACGGAAATTCAGCACTTGATATGAGGGAGTGCCGCCAGAGCCTCCATTGGCGCTGAAACTGACATTAGTGGTATTGGACGTGGCCGTCCAGTTGTACTGATAAAAACTGGTGCCATCGGCTAGGTATTGCTGAAAGACGCGCCCGGCGCTGTCGTAAACGTTCGTCAGATAAGTAATCAGCCGTGGATCTTGGATCGTGGTCATTCGATTCAAGGAGTCGTATCCGTAAGTCCAGGTTTGGGAGTTGGCATCGATCACTGTCTGTAGACGACCGCTCCCGTCGTAGTTGTACTGGACTTGCCTGCCGATGTTGTCGGTCGCCGTCTTAACCCTGAACGACGTATCGTAGGTGAACTGGATGTAGCGCCCACTAGGCGATGTTATCTGCGCGATGGTGCAATTCGCATCGGTATTGCGGCTGACCTGAACCCGGTTACCATAGCGATCCGTTATCTGGATTAAGGCCTGACACCCAGGGTTGACCGACCCCGGGGCATCCGGAAAGGCGTAAATCGTGCCGTCTTTCGTTTGTAAGTAAATCCCCGATGGTAGCGGATAGTTGTTCGGGTTGCTCGGCGTTAACGATATTGTCGCCCCGTACCACGGTGTTCCCGCAGCGGAATGGAGATAGGTTGTGTAGGTCGGAGAACCGACGCCAACGAAGTGGATGCGAGTGCTGTCCGGAAGGATCAAATCGATATACGCCGTAGTGCCAAATCCGTTGCCATCGCCTCCCAGAAACATTTCATACGGGTGCGATGATCCAATTCCAAACGGTCGTGACCAACTATCGTTGGGTCGGTATGTACGCGTGAGTGAGATCGGAATGACATCTTGTAGCACGATGTCCGTCTTGTTATAAGCGAACAAGCCACTGGAGAGTTGAACGGGCTCACCATCCTTCGACTTATCGGCGGGTGTGCCTTGTGTGTTTGCTCCGGGAGATCCGGAACCCACCATGGCCCCGGTGAATTCGTAGATCACCACTCCTGGATCTGGCACCACTTGAGTTTGAAATTTGTTTACAACGCCTTGGCCGTAAACGTACCAGCCATTGTGATCCGCATTGTAATTCCAAAACGCGAAGTGTACTCCTGCTGGCTTGCGCTCCGGGTTCGGATAAAACAAGCGAGCGCCCTTCGGGCCGTTGCCGCGTACAGAGATGTACGCCCCGCCAGGCTGGATCGTGAAATACGTGGGGACGGTAACGAATGGTAGCGGAAATGGTGGCCTGTCAGTCGGAATCGGCGTAATCGTAATCTTGGTGACCGGCTTGCCGCTCGCATCCGTGATGACCGTGCCAGGGGGCAAGTGAAGCTCCAGTCCGGGGATTGTTGGCGTGCTCAGAACCGTTTCCTTCGTGGTAGGCGAAGCGATTGTGACTTCGTGAGCCATATCAAGCATCGACATCCATATCTTGAAGTCGAGCTTGTTGGTGATGCCCGCTTTGATTTCATCGCCGAATTCGTACCGGCCATATTTCTTGCCGGGAACGTTCGCTGTAGTCCCATCGATGACGAGCACCTGATGGCCGGATGGAATGTCGGTGAGCAAAAAACGTCCTGTGCTGTCCGACTCCGTTTTCCGACTTCCAATCGAAAGGGTCGTATGCACCAGAGGGTCGCCGTTCAACTTTAGCACCTGACCTGCGAGAGCGGTCGTTCCCCGTGCAGCTTGGAGATTCGGAAGCGACTCGTATTTCGATGGGCCACGATGGGTCTGCCAGTCAGCGGTCGGCGTCCATTCTTCACCGTTGCCTCCCGATGAACCGGACGTTTCGCCCATCGTAGAGAAGGTGAACTCGGCTGAGGCCACGGTCTGACTGGAAAGATCGACGGCTCCCGCGATTCTTACCGTATAGCTCGCACCCGACTGCAACTGGGAGATCGGTGTAACAAAGGCCAGCATTCCTCCCTCAGCAGCGATGGCCCTGGCATTTATGATGCCTTCGGGTCCTTGGAGAGTCGTTGTGCCGGTGCTGATGCTTGCCATCAGTACGGGTCGCGAGAACCGTACTGCGATCAATGTATCCAGTGCAACGTTTTCCGCACCGTCTTGTGGCGAGGACGCGCGCATCTCTGTCAACGTGCCATTCGATTGCTGGATCGAAGTGAGGTCAGTGATCGAGGAAATCGCTTGGGACTGCGAGTCGAATACTAGAGCATTGGTTGCAGGATTGCCCCTTTGGTCTGTACCTCCCGCAAACAGAACTCGCCCGTCAGCCAGAAGCGTCGCAGTATGATTTCGGCGTGCTAACGCGACTTGCGCAGACAAGATTGCGGTATGCTGGCCACGCGGATCCCATAGTTCTACCGTGGTTGCAGATGTACCGCTAGCAGAGACGCCGCCTGCGATCAACACGCGCCCTTCCGTGAGAAGAGTTGCCGTGTGAAAAGCACGTGGAACCGGTCCAGGAGTCGGAAGCAAACGGAGCGTCCCCGCTAGAGGGTCGAACAGCTCCGGCGATGCCACTAGTTTGCCGTCTTCTCCGATTCCTCCCAGAATGACGGCTGTGCCATCGGGCAGGACAGTTGTAGTGTGTCCCGCGCGAGGATATCGCAGGTTTATCTCTAGCGTCGCAAGCTCCCCAGTGATCGGACTCACAACCGAGAGAGAAGGCTGCACGTGACCACTGCGATCTTGTCCACCGACGATCAGCAAGCGGCCATCTGGAAGCAGCGTTCGAGTGGATCCGATGAGCGTCGAAGCGTTTTCAGCCGTGCTTCCGGCTCTGGCGAGCCTGTGCATCTTTGCCGAAGCGCTCGGAGACATCAGCGATGCAATCAGAACGGTGGACAACGCAAACAGAATCAACCGAACACTTTTAATCATTGTTCTCTCTCGTCTTACGGATTCGTTACGGTCAAGCTCATTCCACCCGAACTCTGTGCCTGTGGGTCAACGAGAATGTTGTAGGTGCCAGCCGCGATCGTGCCTAAACTGACCGTGCCCGTAGCTGCGTTGCAATTGCCGAAGCCGACCTGATTGTTAGATGGACTTGGACCGGTGACTCTCACATAGCAGTTCAATGTCGTGGGATAAGTTCCGCTGGTCCAGTGAACCGTGATTGCTTTGCTAGTCGAGATGGTGAACGTAATGTTGGCATTCTGACCGGCCTGCGTAGAAAAGACGTAAGCAGCTCCTCCGACCGTACTTGTATGTGTGAGATCGGCGGGCACGCTCTTGATCTGCATCGTTTCCTTGCCGATGTTCGTCGCATTGTGTTGCACCCAGAGCTGGTACTGCTGACCTGAGTTCACCGCCTGCGTGTCAAGGAAAAAGACCTGGCCTGCCGGACTGTTATTGATTGCGACCGATGCTTGCGTTGAAGTCCCATTCCACAGATTGAGAGTTGCGAATGGGGCCGTGACATTCGTTATCTGCACGGCGATCCTTGGCTGCGCCGCTGTCGGCGTGAAGCTGAGTCGCACGTCTTGTCCAGCAACGGTAGTCTGTGAAGTGACTGCGGCTCCGCCGATCGAAATGGTAGGCGTAGTCACATCTTGGTCGTTATTGATGGATGCCGAGATACTGCCGGTTGAAGTGGATTGCGGGTCGAGGTAGAGGCTATAGGTTCCCGTGCTGGTCAAGGTCAACGTGTCCATGTATCCGGCGTTGCCCGTTCCACAATTGCCGAATTCCAATGCCGTGTGACTAGGGTCGTAAACGTTGGCAAGGCAAGATGAAGCTGCCGTTCCAATCGTCGAGTTCAAGAGATTGAAACTCAGCTTTTGTCCAGACGTACCGTTAAAGGTTAAGTTTCCGTTCTGGCCTGCAATCAGACTGCCAGTCGTGGGCACGCGCGTGGCCGTTCCAGCGCTGCCTGCGGCCGGTACTGCCATTGATCCACTAAAATCCGTTGCATCTACGAGCTGGAGCGTCTCACTTCCGAAGTTGGTGCCGGAATGCTGCACCCAAAGCTGATATGTAGCCGGACTTAATGCCGCTGCGGGCGTATCCAGGAAGAAGGTTTGTCCTGATGGGCTGTTATTGATGGGTACGCTCGCTACTACGCTCCCGGCAGGAGAAACAAGATTCAAGGTTGCGCTCGGATTCGAAACGCTAGTGGCATACGCCACAACTCGCTGACCTGAAAGAGCGGTAAAGGTTAGGTGAACGTCTTGCCCTGGATAGGCCGTGATCACGGTAACCGGTGGACCGCCCACGGCGATCGTTCCCATAACGTCGGTATCCAATGACATC
>CAWDGM010000002.1:0-734515 GCA_963801895.1 uncultured Acidobacteriota bacterium
TTGGCAGGATCGCCGTGCGGGTAGTACAGATAATTCCCGTCGGGCGTAAACGTCGCACCCAACCCGAAGAGACCCGCTTGGGGCGGTACCACTGTCACCTCACTGTCGGTAGCCACCTGCTTCACCCGCAGACTCCGTTCGCCCTCCCTCCGGCCGTATGCCACCAACCTTCCATCCGGCGAGATAGCCGCGAAATTCGTGACTTCCCCATGGTCGGTAAGTGGCCGAATGCCGAGATTGCGTGCATCGAATGCCGGTGCCGAGCGGTGTACGAGTTTGTAAATACCAAGACCCGCGGCAGCTATCAGCGCCATCGCCAGAACTGCAGAGCCGATCAACGCGCCCCGGTGACGCCGGACTTCAGCGATAGGTAAAGCACTCGATGATGACGGCGTTGAAGAAGATACAATCTTGTGAACCTGAGATGCAGAGTTCCCCGCCATCATGGAAGTTGAAGGTGAAGTTTCGGCTGAGATCCTCCCCGACTCCGTCTCCCTCCTCAGCCGCTTCAGATCGGACTGAATCTCCGAAGCGTGTTGATAGCGCAAGTCACGATCCTTCTCCAGAGCCTTGTTGACAATGTCTTCCAGCTTGGGCGGAAGATCAGGGTTCAGTCGCAGGGGAGACAAGGGAGCGCGGTTCAGGATCCCATCGAAGATCACGCCTGTGCTTTCACCACGGAAAGGCAACGCCCCGGTCGCCATTTCATAGAGTACGGCGCCAAATGAGAACAGATCCGTGCGTCCGTCCAACTCCTTGGCGCGGACTTGCTCGGGCGACATGTAGGAGACCGTCCCCACCGCGGTGCCCGGACTGGTCAGATGCGAATCCTGCAGCGTTCCGGTCAGCGTGTTGGCCGCGGCAATCTGGCTGGAAGAACTGGCCGGGCTCGTTACTTTGGCCAGACCGAAGTCCAGAATTTTGGCGTGTCCGCGCTTGGTGACGAAGATGTTGGCGGGTTTGATGTCGCGGTGGATTATGCCCTGGGCGTGGGCCGCGTCCAGTGCATCGGCAATCTCGATGGCCAGCGATAGAATCAGCTCCGTCTCCATCGGACGGCCCGCAATCCGGTGCTTAAGCGTGATGCCGTCGAGAAACTCCATCGCGATAAACATTTGTTTGTGCTGGTCGTCGATTTCATAAATCGTACAAATGTTGGGATGATTCAGCGCGGAGGCGGCCTTGGCCTCACGCTCGAAGCGGCTAAGGGCTTGTAGGTCTTTGGCAACCTCATCAGGAAGGAATTTGAGAGCCACGAAGCGGTCGAGTTTCACGTCCGCGGCTTTGTAGACGATGCCCATCCCGCCGCCGCCCAACTTCTCGACGATGCGGTAGTGCGAGATGGTCTTCCCGATCACTAGGGGATTCTCACCTTCAGGTTGACTCATCTTACGGATGGGGCTTTTGCCAGTCAACGAATGACGTCTTCCGTCATAACGTCTCGAAGACAAAATAAACGCCTTCTGAACGGTCAACCAGAGGTGGCCAAAAACAGCTCCCGTATCGTCGGCAATCCGGAAGTTGGCTATGACAAAGGCAGACGATCATGGACGAGAAGCCGGCTTGGGATCCTAAGCCGCTCCCCGGATGGATTCGGACGCAATCCCGGCCACATTCGCCTCGACCATTTTGGCATTCGGACTATCGTTCGACGAGTAACAGCGGGTTCTGCCATTGTGCCTGTGACGTGGCAACGTTAATCGTGGGACTACTTCAGGATCGCCCGTGATACGTGCGCGGAGGTCATTTTTGTATTAGGCGGCCTAGAGTCATCTCTGACGGCGGAGCCTTCCTGTCTAGAACAGCGCCGGCGACCATCTCACCCATCACTGGCCCATGCTTGAAGCCATGACCTGAGCCTCCGCCGACAATCCAGACGTTTTCCGCTTCGGGATGACGATCCAAAATAAAGTTGTGATCCGTCGAGTTTTCATACTGGCAGACACGACTTTCAAGCAGGGGAGCATCCGCCATCGCAGGAAAGCGCATGCGCAAATACTCACGTGTGGCGGACAGTTTTTCTTCCGAAATCTCCCGCTCCATCGTAGAGGGATCGATCACCGGTCCGCGGGTATCGTCAGCAATCTTGAAGCCCCGCCAATGATTTCCGGGCACACCGAAAAACGGACGTTTGCCTCCATCAATCCAGGTTGGCAGTTGCGCTTCAGAGAAGCGCACATCGCCAGCGGGAGTACCGAAAAAGAAGACTTCCTGCCGAGTGGGAGTAATGGTTGGTGCCAGGAACGGGAATACCTTTCCGAGCCATGGACCGAGCGCAAAAACATAAGCGTCAGCTTTGAGGATCTCGCCATGACCGACATCGATTCCGTTCATGCGATTCGCAGCGATTGCGGACGGGGTGGCCTGTGCTTGCCGGTAGTCGCCTCCCGCCTTGAGGAACGCCTCCAGAACGGCCTCGCACCCGCGCCGCGCAGCGAGAAAGCCGGAGTCGGGTTCGAAAACGCTCCAGGACACGCCGTCGAAATTGATTTGCGGCCAGCGCGTGGCGCAGTCAGCGGTCGAAAGCTTCTCAAATCGAATACCAGCCTCCTGTAGGGCCGGCAATGCAGCGGTCTCATAAGAGTCATCTGCGCCGGCCATCCGCAGCGCACCGCTCTGGAAGAAAAGCTTCAGACTCCACCGTTGCTGGTACTCGCGCCACAGCTGCAACGCCCGAGCCACCATCTTGATGTACAAGACGTGCGCTGGACCATAGGTAGCACGAATCGTGCGCGTCTCGCCGCCGGAGCTTGCGCGAGAATTTCCCGGTCCCCATGCGTCCAGCAGAGTGACTTTCGCACCCATCTCGACAAGATGAAGAGCTGACCACCCACCGAATGCACCCGCCCCGACAACGATGACCGAAGTTCGAAGTGGACTTGCCAACGACGATGAGCCGACCATGCAAGCTGCTCCCACGACTGCCGTACTTTGCAGGAACGTTCGCCGTGAAGTCTTGGTGCGAATCATGCTTCGTAACACCTGCGTTTTCGCAAGGCATTCTAACGCGCTTGCGGCGATATGGCGATTCCGGAAGCAGTCAGGCCGTTGACCTAACGGGAACCCACTTCACGGAAGACACTAGAGTTCCCGATTATGGGGTATACACCGCGTCTTCTTCACGGGTAATGCTAGGGCCAAAGGTCGGATCCGAGACGGCAAAGCGGTGCGGATATTTGCCCGCGCTCAATTCGAGACTGAGTTCGTTTTGCGAAACCTAAATCTACCTTCGGAAGCTCTAGCCCACTTTCCATCGACTGAAATCGCGACCCCCGGATGAGTGCTTGACCACAAACCATGTCGGTCGTACAGTTACTGCGCTCGACAGGAGTTCCTGAAGGGAGGAGATTATGAAGACTCTATCGATGTTTATGCTTGCGTTTGCTCTTTCCGGTTTTGCATCTGCTGACGAGCCCAAGAGCGCACCCAAGAATATTCCTGATTTCGATGTGCAAGGCATCAGCATGACAGAATGCCAGTGCACTGCTTACGCTTGTCCATGCCGTTCGAATGGCCATCCAAACCATGGTAGCTGCGACGCCGCCGACTTTACCTACATCAAGCGAGGACACTACGGAAAAGTTGACATGGCCGGCTTCAAGGCCGTGGTCGTTGGCGATCTAATCGATCACGATGCCAGCAAGGTCCAAGGAACTGCGTATTTCGACAAGAGTTCGACACCTGCGCAGCGGGAAGCATTCAGTGAAATGCTTGCATTCATGTTCGGATGGAACCCGCCACACATCGTTGGAAGCAAAGTCGTGTCGATCGATTTCAGGGAATCGCCCGACAAGAACACCTATACGCTTACGATCCCTGACATTCTTGAGGAGAAAGGCGTGATGAAGCGGGACAGCGACGGAAAGCCGCTGCACTTGGTTCCAGCGATGGATCTTTGGGGTAATCAAATCACGTACCTTGATATAACGTTGTTTTCAAGTACCACGACAAAGGTGTCGGAGAATGGGATCTGTCGGGCCACCAGGCCAATGTGAAAGAGTTTCACACGACAAAGGAGATGTACTCAAAGAAAAAACTCCTCATGCAGCACGGAGACATGTCCGGCACGTGGACGGCAGAGCAGAAGGATATGATTAAACAAATGGGGATGAAGCCGGAATAGCTCGTGGCGTCTTTGGTTCAGCCATGTCTCCTAGACAGGGCTTTTTTCTGAATCGAGGAAGTTCGCAATCGCGCAGCCGAGTCAACTGTGAGAATCATAGCTCCGGGAGCAGCCCTCACAAAATGGCACGCCGCAATCATGTGGATTTCGTTGGGCTCTTCGAGTTTCTGGTACGGTCGCAACAAACGCGGATCTTGGTGTTCTGGGTTTTCTGGGTGACATGTTTGGTTCTACTTGTTGCCGCAATGACGCTCTTCTTCGGCCAAATATCACCGGAAAACTTGCCAACGCCAACCAAGTCAAAGATCTGAAGTGCCTGATGACCTTGGTGGATGGCGAAGTAGTTTACGCCTCGCCAGACTACTCGATCACCACGACAGTCCGCTAACCGACAGCTTCGCGAGTGAAGTCGATCCGGCGCTCGACCTGTAAACTTAGTTTGATGGACATTCGAACTGTAAGCGAGACCATTTTCGGGCAGTAACGGGGGCGGATATGTCAACCATCGACGATGTACGCAGAGCCGAAGAGAGAGTGCAGAGGATCCTGGATGCGCTCAGAAAAACGACGGCACTCGACCCATCTCTTTTGAGCGATGAACTTAAGAAAGCGACTGATGACTAGGCAAGAGCGGTTCGTGAATTGAAGTCACCGTAGCCAGTAGAATTCGATGGTGGGAATTGATAGCGACAGACCGTTGCGTCCTGCACCGGTATAACTTTGGGGGGAATTTCTGATTGTGAACGACGTACCGATGAAGCCGGAGGACTACCAGGCCCCGGGGGTGCGGAAACCGAACGCGAGAGCGTCAGAATAACCCAGAAGGTTAATCTGAAATTGAGGGCGCAAGGCCCAACTTCGCCGCTCGTTGGGAAGCTGAGCCTTCCGCACGTTAGCGCAATGGTGAAGGCTAACGCGCTGCATTGTGGCAGAGGCCTTGTGGTTCGTCAGTGATCGGAATCACAACCCAATTTCAAATTTTGTGGGAGAGAGTTGCGACGAAAGTGTACGTTCGCCGGCTGACATCGGGGTCGGGGTGGTGGACTTGAAGGGTCTAGGCAACGTGCGGAATCTACACGACTTACGCTTCCTCGAGCACTCAGCAGGGAATTCGCACGTGATCCGCAGTTGATGGGCGAAATGATTGAAGCGATTGGATTTGCTCCATTTTGACGTTCCCAGGACTGCATTGCAAAGTGTCGCAAAGTCGAGGATTGGTCACGTCTTTGGTTGGGGATTGGCGGGGAATCCGCGGCCTAACTTTTTCCGGAGTCTGACAGAGGCGCCCTTCGGGGAACCGTTTCCCGCCATTTCCTCGGTTCGGACCAGACGTCGCAGAAAGTGTCCGGTAGTTCTACATACTCGATTATTAGGATGCTTTCATTTCTCATTTCTGCCCTGCGCCGGCCTCCTCGGTAGGCTCCTCTGAGGAACTCTGATGGTTGCGAGATCCTGAACTGAGCACTTCCTCCGAATTTCTTGACGCATTCTTCCAAGGTTCCGTAGAACTTTTCCTGTCGCCCATAGTCTCGAGGTTCCATGATCAAACCCCCTTGTCTTGCTTCTAGCACTCAGGCAAGGGGCTGTCAGTGATGGAACTCACCTCGTTGGATCTTCATATTCTACGCAGCACGTCTCCGCGTCTGGCGTCCTTGGGATGGTTCCCTGCCCGCTGTCGTTCGCGGTTACTGGATAGGAGAGTTTTCTTGGAACGCCACTACAGGCACTCATGGCTTTGTTTGGCAAGCCCGATCTCATCGTCATCGGACGAGATAATGACTAAACAACAGCACTCGCAACACAGTGAAATTGTGTTTCCGTCTTCGTCAACTTGTTTCCTGAATCAGCTCTCCTCGACATTTATCTGAATGATCTGAGTGAGAAATTTCTTCAGAACGTCTGCGACATATTTTGCGGGATTTCCCTTTGGACTCAGTCCTCGGTCGTATCATCTCGCTTGCCGTGTTGTTATCTCAACTCGGCAGTTCTGTTCTCGCTCAGAAGATGCCAAGCCCCGTCCAGACAGCGTGAGTGTCGCTGTAACGAGCGCTAGTACAGTGGGCGCACTGCATTGGGCGATTACGAACCACAATGAGGTTGCGGTTTACGGTACACCAACCACATCTATTTGTTTTCAAAGAGTGGCCCAGCATCGCGAGATGGCGGATCCGAAACAGCACGGATGAAAGAGATCAGCGCTTGTATCTCGGATTTGCTGAGCCTGTTCCCCCATGCTGGCATTAGGGCCGACTTGCCAAGGGCTTGTCCCCCGTGGGAAATGATCGCCGTGAGATCGGCGTCGCTGATCTTGTTCAGAGTGTCTCCTTCAGAGAAGGGGTGCGGCTTGATCTCTAGGTTGTCGTAGTTGGAAACGCGTTCTACCGTCGATTCGGGGTTGTGGCAGCGCTCACAGTATTGATCGTTGAGATGCCGTCCCAGCGTCTGCTGATACCCAAGAGCGATTTCTTCGAGTTTGCATTCCACCTTCTTGTGAGATTTGTCGAAGGTGTACGCAGTGACCTCGTAGCGGCCAGCTATCCCTCCGACAGAAATGTTCGTAGTGACTTGGCCGCTGGAGTCGCTAAGGCCGTTGGGCGGATCAAATGTGACTCCGGGAGCGGCCTCAAATTCGATAAGCGCGTCTGCGACTGCAGATCCCTTATCGTCGTTGACTTGAACAGCAACCGGCTGCGGCAGTAGTGCTCCCGTCTGCGCAACTTGCTTGCCCCCACTTGATTCAACGATGGCGGCACCGAATGCTCTGGGCTTCGGAGGAGTGGCCGATTGATTTCCGCGCGAACAGGATGTGGCCAGAGTGGCAACGATCACCGAAACGATTAGCAACATCGGTGGCGAGCAACGGGTCATTTCTTCGTAGCCTCCTGTGTCGCGCCGCCTTTTTGAGAAATCAGAAATGCGGTGACAGCGCGAGCGTCTTCGTCGTTCATCGCTCGACTGGGTTCGATCGTTCCAGGACGCAGTGCCTGCGGATTTTTGATCCATTGATAAATCCAGGCTGCCGTCAGACGTGAACCGACGTGAGTCAAAGTAGGACCGATGTAGCCCTTGTCGGTTTTGGAGTCAACAATGTGGCAACCTTGACATGAGTACTTGCCATAGAAGAGCTGCTTTCCCAATTCCACCTCGCCTTGCGCATATCCGTTCAACGGCATGGAGTCACGATCCACCGTGGGGCTCTGGTAGACGGTCATGATGTAGTCGGTCAGTTCGTTTACTTCGCTATCCGTCAGATTGAAGCGCGGCATGCGGCGAATCAGCGACGGACGAAGTGTGCCGGGATTCTTCAGAAACCGGGCCAGCCACTCGCGCTGCACGGAACTTCCCTCCCATGTGAGGTCCGGTGCCATATCGCTGCCGTGGCCGTTGATGCGATGGCAAGAGAAGCATGCGAGGTCGGTCATCAGTTTTCCGGCTCTGCCGGCAGGTTGGTAGTCCGACTCGGACGCGCCGGCAACCGCGAGTGACGGCGGTAGGGTGTGAGAACGGTCGTTCAACGATAGGAGGGCCGTAGTAAGGGAGTCAATTTGCGATGGGGTGAGCCTGTACTGCGGCATCTTCAAGCCAGCGGAAAATGCGCGAGGCTGTTTGATCTTTCCGGCAATGTAGTCCGGCAAGGTATGTGGCATTCCACGCAGAAAAATGAGTTGCGTTACAGGCTTGCTTCCGATGGTGCTGAGTTCAGGAGCAAAGTTTTCCGGTGTTTTGATGCCTGCGATTTCGTGACACGACGCGCAACCGTAGTCAGAGACAAGGCGCTTGCCGTGAGCGATTTGATCTGATGTCGCAGGCTCGAGATGTATATTTGCGAGCAGGTCCGAATCTGTTTTGGCAAGAAGAAATCCTGAGAGTGTCGAGACCTGTGCATCGCTGAAGCGATAGTGGGGCATGCCCGTTCGCGGGTCGTAAGTACGCGGATTCTGCAGCCAAGCTTGCAGCCATTCCGCCTTGATTTTGTCGCCAATCCGGGTCAACTCTGGACCCACATCGCCACCGACGACATTGCCTGCCGCATTTTGCATGGCATGACAAGAGGCGCAGAAGGATTCTCCGTAAAGGCTGGGACCGGCGGTTGGGTCGGCGGACGGTTTCGCAGAAAGGCTTGCAGTGTCCCCCGGTATGGGCGCGCTGTTCGCGATGAGGAAAGCCGATACGTCGCGGGCGTCGTCGTCGCTGAGCTTGAAGTTCGGCATCGTTGCGGTCGATGCGTAGGCTTGCGGATCTTTGAGCCACGCATAGGTCCATTCACGCGTCGTCTTGTCGGCGATGTGCGATAGTGACGGCGGATCGTCCGTCGCTTTCATTGTGTTGCCGTCCGGCTGCCTGACGGTGTGGCAGTGCACACATCCTTCCCGTGCGAGCAGATTGCGTCCCTGATTTAGCTGCGGCGTGCCGGGTAGAGATCCCCGGTGGCACTCTCCACAGGACGATTCGATGTATCTAGCCGGAAGGATCGGTTGCTCCCAAGCCAAAGTGCTGTTATGCGCTTCCGCGACCGTCGTTGCGGCACCCTGCCCGCGATGGCAAACCGTGCACCCGAACTCATCGAGCTTGTGGGGAATGACGGGATGAGTGCGAAATGGTTGGGTCGAAACATCCGTGAGGCTAGCTTCCTTTAGTCCCACGTGGCAACTGGTGCAACGGTCAACTACTCCGAGTTCAGGGAGCCAGACTTGCTCAATGCCGGCACGGAAGTGGCGCTGCAGAGTGTTTGCGTCGCTGCGATTGCGGATGATTTTGAGGTAGGCATGCTGGTAGTGCCGCCACTCGCTGAAGAAGTTCTTTGCGGGGGCGACAGCAAGGGATAGCAGGAAAATAAGGCTGACCGATCCGAAGGCGCGGACGCTATCGCCGAAAAGCCTTTGCCACAGCGATTTCGATTTGTCGTTCATGAATACCGCATCCTTTATTAACCCTGCCAGGGCCAGACCCATGTCCATGCCGGGCCGCGAAAAAATGTGCCTATAGCCGTCAGAACCACTAGTTGGAATAGGAACCAGGTCATCACCCAGAACGAAAGAGGTCTCGCAGCGAGATACCGACGAAATTCAGAAGGCGACTGCAAAGAACTCTCCGCCGCCAAGAGCATCAACCCGGCCACAATCAGTGTTGGGACCAATGCTGCGTAGACTTTGAACAGAAGAAGGAACAGGGACAAACCGCTGGCGACGACAGAGAAGATACGCAGCCGCTGAGCCCGATCTTTCAGGAACAGTCCGTCGGCCTCAATGTTGACCTTGAAGTACGGTATGACGATCAACGCCATCACTACCAACCCTGGCACAAGGACCCCAGCCACCATCGGAGGAAAGTAGTGGAGCATCTCTTGCAACCCCAGGAAGTACCACGGGGCTTTCGCTGGATTCGGGGTGTGCGACGGATCCGCGAGGCCTTCGAGGGGTGCGTTGAAAATCAATGCAATCCACACCAGTACAATGGCGAGCGTCATCACTGCCACCGCTGCCCTGAACAGCGCCTCCGGGAAAGTCTGAACTTGATCTTCTGTTTCTGCCTTCACCTGCGCCGAAGTACGGCGCGTGATGAAGACGATCCTGCGCGGAGACCGTTTTGCATTGGAGTCGAGTTTGGCAACGAAATCTTTGGAATCGGCCATGGCTATTGCCTCTCCTCCGCGTTCGCGCTTCGCGCCCGCAGATTAGCCCGCACTGTCGCCGGTTCATTAGCGTGCGAGTAAAGTCCGCCGTCCTTGCGAATCCGCCAGAAGTGAATTGCGACGAAGAACATCGCTGTTAGCGGCAGAATCATGCAGTGCAGCACATAGAAGCGCAGCAGCGCGTTGGCATTGACGGCATTCCCACCCAGCAACAGGAAGTGAATCTTGTAGCCAATTATCGGTACTGCCGAGGCGATGTTCGATCCCACGGTGATGGCCCAGTACGCCAGTTGGTCCCATGGCAGCAGGTATCCCGTATAGCTCAAGCAGGAGCGTGATCAGAAGGAGAATCACGCCGATCACCCAGTTGAACTCGCGCGGTGAGCGATAAGCGCCGCGATAAAAAACCTTGAACATGTGAGCGAATACCAGGAACACCATGGCGTGCGCCGACCAGCGATGCAGGTTGCGCAGAAACAATCCGGAAGAAACTACGAACTGCAGATCTTTGGTGTCCGCGTAGGCCTGCGGCACTGACGGATGGTAGTAGAACATCAGCGGAATGCCCGTCGCGACCAGGATCAGAAATGTTCCTAGCGTCAGCGTACCCAGATACCACGTCGCACTGAAGCTGAGCATGCGAGTGCGTACCTTGGTGGAGAACAGGTGCAGAAACACGTTCTGCTGAATCGCCAGCGCGCGCTTCAGCGTGCTGGATCCGGTGCCGCTGCGGAAGATTGAGCGCCACACGCGCGTGCCGCGCAGTCGTCGAAATATTGGTCTACCGTTTTTGCCATATCAGACCCTCACGAAGGAATCGCGCGCCAGCGGCAGCACGTCGGTCGATCGATCTACTAGCAGATCGCCGTCGTCGTTGAGCCAGATGCGCTTCCACGGCAACGGCTTGGGTGCGGGGCCTTCGATCTTTCTTACCGTTCTGCTCGAACTTGCTGCCGTGACAAGGACAGGCGATCTGATTCGACTCCGGCTTTCCACGCGGTCATGCAGCCCAGATGCGTGCAGACCGCGCTCAGCGAGAAGAAGCCCTCTTGCGAGTGAATGATGTAGATCCCCGAGTTCACGTCGATGCGTCACGCTACCCAGCGGATAACGGTCCGGCTTGCCGGCGTTGACCACTGGCGATGGTTCGTAGAGCACATTCGGCTCGAGATATTGATAGGCGAAGGCCGCCGTGCCTACTGCCGCAATGCTCAGCGAGCCCAGCCCCAGTTTCGCGAAGAATTGCCGACGATTCAGCTCGTTTGTCGGATTCAGGGTCACGTTCTGCTGCTCGTCTGCCATGAATGACTCTTGTCTACTTCTGCAATCCTGCACCGATCGCCGCGATCGAGATCAAACCCGTCGGCTCGGCGGGAATCAGGTTGTACGACTCCATCGTGATCGTGCCCACTGGGACAGCGCATCGCGCAAAGACCGCAGCGGATGCATCGCGTTTCATCCTTCAACATCGCGGAGCCAGTGACGACTCCCAGTTCGTCGGCCGCAACTTCGTCGAATTCCACGCCGAACAATTCCTGGTTGTCGCGAATGTGCTGCACCGTCTCCGGTTCGAACGCGATGCGATCGAGCGAAACCAGTTCCAGGCATTTTTCCGGACAAACGTCCACGCACCCACCGCACAGGATGCACATGGTGCCGTCTTCGGGACTGCCTTCGAAGATCGTGTTGACCCAGCAGTGCAGGCAGCGTTGCGCCTCGGCCATCGCTGCCGGGAGCGTCGTAGCCGACTTCGACTTCGGTTACGCCGGTGCGCCGTTCGAGGGGCAGCATGGGTACGGGCTGGCGGTTGATGTCGAGATAGTCGAGCGGCATGGCGTGCCGCTTAAGCAATTCGACTTCGATGATGGGCTCCGGGTGCTTACCACCTCGCAGATATTCGTCAATGCCCACCGCCGCGCGTTTGCCGTCGCCGACGCTGTCGATGATGAGACGAGGTCCGAACACGCAGTCGCCACCGGCGAAGATGCCGGCGGCCGACGTCATCAGCGTTTGCGGGTTGACGGCGATCAGACCGCGTGGCGACAGCTCGACTTTGTCTTCCGGCGTAGGAAATCGAGGCGCGGCGCCTGCCCGATCGCCATGATGATGGTGTCGCACTCGATCTGGGTTTCGCTGTTGTCGTAGAAGGCAGGATTGAAACGCTTGTTCTGATCGAAGACCCACTTCGTCTTCAGCGTCTCGAGGGCCGTGACCTTGCCGTCCTTGCCGAGAATGCGCTTTGGCCCAAGCCCGGGATGCATGACGATGCCCTCTTCTTCCGCTTCCACAATTTCTTCGAGTGCGGCGGGCATTTCTTCGCGTGCGCTCGAGGCAGACCAGATTCACTTCACGCGCGCCCATGCGCAGAGCAGAGAGCGAAATATCGACCATTTCTTTCGTGGCGACGGCGGATACGTTTTCGGCCGAAGGCTCAAGATCCTTCACGCCGCCGGCGTGCTGCTTGAACTACTTCGCGCGCTGCGGAGCGAGCCACGTCCATGGCGACGTTGCCGCCGCCGATCACGATCACTTTCTTGCCGATCGTGAACTTGTACCCAAGGTTTACGTTGAGCAGAAAGTCGATGCCCTTGTGCACGCCGTCGAGATCAACGCCCGGAATGCTGAGATCGCGGCTGCGATGCGCGCCCACTGCGACCAGCACGGCGTCGAATCCCTGCTGGCGCAGATCGGAAATGGTGAAGTCGCGTCCGGCCGCGTGATTCAGCTTGAGCGTAATGTCACCAGTTTCAAGAATCTCGCGCACCTGAGCTTCGACTACATCACGCGGCAATCGATATTCCGGAATTCCCAGGTACAGCATTCCGCCGGCGACCGGAGCGGCTTCGAAAATCGTGACCGCGTAGCCCATCAGGGCGAGATCGTGCGCTGCCGAGAGTCCTACCGGGCCGCCGCCGACGATCGCAACCTTATAAGGAAGCTTCTTCTGCACTCGTCCTTCGTTGACGTTGATGGGATGCTTCGACTCAGGCCCATACTGCTCGGTCAGGAAACGCTTCAGACGCGCGAATGGAAATGGGCCGGTCGATCTCGCCGCGGCGGCAGGCGGTCTCGCAGGGATGCGCGCATACTCGCCCGCAGATGCTGGCCAGAGGATTCGGATCGCGCGCCATGCGGTAGGCTTCTTCGAAGCGGCCCTCGGCAATCAGGCCGACATAGCGTCCGGCATTGGTGTGCGCCGGGCAGGCCATCATGCAGGGGAAGTTGGTGTGCAGCCAATCCGCGTCGACCTTCTTGTTCTTGAATCGCTTCAGCATTGCAAGCGTTTCCGAGTTCGGAGACGGCTGAACGTCAACGCAGTCTTCAGGTATGCGACAAGCAAATCGGGGAGCGGAACGTCAAGACGATCGCTCCCCGCTGCTTACCGCCGTAGCTCCTTACTTCGTCAGAGTGAAATCCGCCTTGCCCCCACCGGCAACGGTCACCGGCTTGGACTGGTTCTTCGCGCCTTCGTGCCAGACCGTGACCGTGTAGCTGCCGTCGGGAACGTCTTTGATCTTGTAACTTGCCGCTGTCGTCCGTCTCGGCAAAATACGGAGTTGGGCTGACAATGATATATCCCGCCATTTCCGGGTGCACATTGCAGAGCACCGGCACGACGCCAGGCTTATCGAAAGTGAAGGAGCGCTTTTCACCTTTCGGCCACGTTCCGAGATTGTGTCCGGCTTTCTTGTCGCCGCCGATCGCAGTCCAGAAGACGTTGTGTTGTACGGTGTCGCTATTCAGGAACTCAACGGTCGTGCCCTGTTGCACGGTCATGATGTGCGGCGCGAACATCAGTCCCTTTTGATCCATCACTGGATGATCTTTGGGAGCCGGGAAGGTCTTGCCCGCGATGGCGTCGACATAAACCACCGAGTGTCCTTTCATGCCGGTGACTTTGCCCTCGATATCGCCCGCCCACGCTGCCATGCACAAGCCCAGTCACTACTAGCATCAATACGAATCCTTTGTATTTCATCGCGCTCGTTCTCCTTTTCATTTGCAGTCGATAGATATCTCAGCTGTTTCTCAGAAAATGAATCTTGCGACCAGATAGAACGGTGTTGTTGCCGCTGGCATTGCGGCCCGCCCCGTCGTAGTTCGTCGTGCCGCCGTTGAAGCGTGTGTATCCGGTGTATTGCGCCGACAGTTGCAGGTTCTGCCACGGCCAGTACGAGAAGTTCGCGATATAACCCGCGCCTCTCGGGTCGCCATTGGCGCTTCCGCTCACGGCGCTTTGCGGGTAAAGAGAGTGGATCGACGGTGCCGCTGGTGTCGAACCAACCGAACGTGCCCGAATACTCGATTGCCGATGTGGTATTCGGCGTTGGCGAGAAACGTGTTCAGATGATGACTGCCCGGTAAGGCCGCACCCAGCGGCGGCAGTAGCTGCCAGGTTTGAATTCTCGCGAATGTATGTGCCTCGCAACGAAAGCACGTCGGTTCTGAATAGGGTGCGATCGATCTGAGCGTCCACCGCCCAGTCCGTGAACTTGTCCTCCAGCCCAGTGATCGCGCCGGGACTCGATCGCATGTGCATGCCGTAGGCACCGAACTCATACTGCGTTTTCCCGGTGAGTTGCTGCCACGCCACGCGCCAGTACGGAGCAACTCCGCGAACGTTGAATCCAAAATCGGTTCCTGCATTCGGCTGAGCACCGCCGACATGTTGCGGAGCGATAGAGCGTCGCGTCCACATACAGGTGGTTGTTCCACATGGCATAGCCACCGAAACCTGCGACGTCCTGCCCTAGAGATGTAAGGATGGGAGCAGCGGTGGGAGTCGGCGCCCAATCATCCGCGACCCAGGAAAAGCCCCATGCTGGCGTGCTGTTCCACAGATCCTCGACCGTGGGATTGTTGTTGACGTTCAGTCCGTAGACCAGTTCCTTACCGCCCAGCTTCGTCGTATTCGCGTAGCGGACATCAGTGTTGTCGATGCTGAAGTGGTCGTCCTGCGTGTCGTAAGTCACTTGCATAAAACTGCCGACGTGGGTCGTCCATGCGCCTGAGAGGAATAACGAGACGTCCTGCGGCAATTCAACGCTGCCATTCTGCGTGTCCGGGCACTGGTGACTTCGTCGAGGTAAATGAGGTCTCAAGCATGGCGGAAAGAGGCAGGGACGCCAAGAAGGTCAAGCGCCGCACGCTTCTTTCCCGGATCCGTCTTTGACGACCTTTGTCTCGTCCGCTCTGTCGACGTAACCGAGCAGCTTGAACCGTCGTCCGGCTGGGTTTAGCTCCGGAGGAGTGTAGTGGCAGCCACTGCAGGCCAAGCCCGTTTGCCGCGCGTAGCTCGGAACCGCCTCCACCTTCGGCGGATTCAATGCAGAAATAAACAGCAGAACTAGGATAGGAACCACGGTGAGTAAGAAGATCGCCGCTGCTTTTCTCATTGTGATTTTCCTTTTAGTCTCAGGCTTCTTGAAAACTCAGTACAGACCCGCACAAACGCTCCGGTGCCCCTCACGATTCGTGGCGTAAAACATCGGGTATGAAGGGCATCTATCGCTCCAGTGAGCACCTTTTCTGAGCGTCAGAGTTATAGTTGGCGTGATACTACGGTGGGCAGTAGGAAACCACGAGGGGGGTAATCACAGCCAAGTGTGATTTGGGTCACGTAGACACTAGAGCCGAGCTATTCGAGAAACTTCGGAATTGATGGAGAAAGGCACGGCTGCCTCTCGGTCCGGAACAAGGCGCACTCTGTCGCGCCATCAGCGACTGAATCAGTTCTTTGGTCGCAAACATTGCGGTGTGATCAGGTAGGTGCCCGCACGGATGTCGGCCAAGGCGTAAGAGATCGCAGGCTGCGCGCGTTGGGCGTAACGACCAACACGCGCTGACTCTTGCTATCAGAAGTACCCACGATCGTCAGGCGGGCGTCACGGGCTTCGACTATCCAATTTGGTATGGGGTATGGGTGCGCGCAGGCACTCCAGCCGGAGTGGTGAACAAACTAGCGAAGGACATCGCCCGGGTTCTGGCCGCGCCTGATATGCGCGATTGGCTGACGAAGCACGGCGCCGATAAAATGAGTATGACTCAGCCTGGATTCGCGCACTTTGTCGTGAGCGAGAGTGAAAACGCTGCACGTATCATCAAAGCCGCCGGGATTAAACCTCGGTAACCGAGATTCGACAAATCGCATACTGCACGCCCTTGCTCCGAAAGATCAGTCGACGACCAAACTGGAGCTCAGCTGTTATTAACAGTGGATGTCGCTAGACCCATGATGACTGCAATAGGGAGTTTTTCGCCAATTACTTGTAAATCATGTGTCCATGGGCCTCACAGCGCTTTAGGTCGTCCTCGGTCATCGGCGTTGGAGTCTCAGCCGCTGGCACCGATATGCACCGCTGGAACTCCTCAAAACCTGGTGCTGAAAAGATGAACGTTACGCTGAGCGGTTCCGCCGAAATATTCTTCAACCCGATCCATGTATTGGCGGGAATGAAGACGAGCCCGCCTGCATGCAAATCCCGTTCCTGTTCCCCAAGTAAAACGTGAGCCGCGCCGGAATGGATCAAGACGACTTCGTCCTCCCTTGGATGTTTGTGTGTGGGTATTGACGCGCCGGGCGCTATGTCCTCTGTGCCCACGATTAGATGCTCTGAGCCATTCGTCTCCGGATCAACCTTCAGCATGAATTGTGATGCGGGACTTGGCTTGGGGCGAGGTCGGCGGGTCCTCACCTGTCCCTCATTCTTTTCGAGCAAGAGCGGCTTGGGGATCGATTGGCCGTTGCAAATAGATGCGATCAGGAAGATCAATGATGCCATTCCAGCAAAAGAGATTATCCGCATTCCTCAACCTCCGGCTAGCCTTTTTGGGAGTCGCAGGTTAACACAGTGAAGGTCAACTGTCACAATCACGCTATAGCTCTAATTGAGGGGTTTTGAGTGTAATGTTGATTCTCAACAGTTGCGTGCCCCTGCCTCATATGCAGATGGGAAGCAAAGAGAAGCACGCCACGAGCGTGCCTCTCTTGTGGTGAGTCCGACTCCGCCGGTCTTTGCTGGCCTCTGCCAGCTTCCTACTTTGCCGGGAGGAAGTAGCTAAGCTCGGGTTCGTACTTCCACATGCTCCATTCCGTACTCTCTATCAGCGGCGCCAACTTAGCCTGAAACGCTTTAAATTCGGAAGCGCTCATCCCCTTCTCCACGCCAATCGGTCCATCCAGTTCCCCCCAGCCGTTTAACCCTAAGTAGCTGTGGAGTTCATTCGACGGCGTGCCAAAGCGGGCCACAGCCACTCCGTAGTCGGTGGCACCGGACTTCTTCACGGCGGGCACGATCTGATCTCGGAAGAGTGCTTTGAGGTCATCCATCTTGCCGGAGACGACGCGCGTCCGGGCGACTCGTACAAAAGGTGGAACCTCCTTCGAGCGGATCATCATGTCGGGCTGCATTTCGTCGATCCAGGTTTCGATGCTGTCGGTCACCGTGTCCAAACGGGCAAACATCCTTGCCATGTCGGCTTCGACGGACTGCAGTTTGGGATCCTGTTCCCCCAGTTGCTTCCACTTAGAGGAATAATAGACAACCGCATGTTGCGACGGTCCACTTTGCGATTCCCAGACAGTGAATCCCTGTTCGGACCCTGCTTTTTTCACCAACGCTGCATAGTCTTTGACGGCCGCCTTCCAGCTTTCCTCCTGGCCCATTTTCACCCTTACGAACAGCACCGTGCGGATATTGCCCTGTGCCCAAGACGCGGCGCAGAAAGTTGTCAATGCAAGCGCAGTCAGTAAACAGCCGCGCAAGGGAAAAGATTTTTTCATGGGTAGTCTCCTTGGCCTCGCGAACGCGAATCGCACCTTCGACCGCCGGAAACAATGGATTGTGTTGGTGCTGAGGCGGCGCAAGTATACACGTTATCCCTAAGAACCACGCGATGATTGTCGTTAACAACGGGATGAGTTCTACATGTCCGTTTCGGGGCACAACGGCCCATGAAAACGAGTTAGGCTGTCGGAGCCGTCGACGTATGTGGTCGTTCGCCTTAGTGGAGCCCAAGAGCCCGCGGATGAGTTTGACCCTGGATGCCGTTGAGTACAACGGTCTGTCGCCTTCTCTTCGGAGAGGAGCACGCGAGGGAGACTTTCGCGATTTGTGCATCCTTACGTCGCACGGCGGAAGGAGACAGCCATGGAAGTTTTGTATCCGCGGTGCTGTGGACTGGATGTACACAAGTCCTCCATCACTGCTTGTGTTCTGATAGCGCAATCCGGCAAACCGTTGAAGCATATTCGCCGCTGCGGGTGCACGACCCGCGAGCTTCGAGAGTTGGTTTTGTGGTTGCAGGAGTTTGGCGTTGAGCACGTGGCCATGGAATCCACGGGTGTTTATTGGAAACCTGTGTGGAACGTTCTCGAAACTCATTTTCAGATCGTTCTGGCAAACGCCCAACACATCAAGGCAGTTCCCGGACGCAAGACGGACACCAAGGACTGTCAGTGGATCGCGGAACTCTTGCAACATGGACTGCTGCGGGGCAGCTTCATACCCCGGTTGGTGATTCGCGATCTGCGGGATCTCACCAGGGCACGAACCAGTTTGTCGCAGGAGCATTCTCGTATTGCCAGCCGGATTCAGAAAGTGCTCGAGGATGCCAATCTCAAGCTCGCAAGCGTTGCCAGCAACACCCTCGGTAAGAGTGGCCGAGCGATGCTCGCGGCTATCATCGGCGGTGAACAGAGCCCCGAACGGCTCGCGGACCTCGCTCTTGGGCACTTGCGCGCCAAGATCCCGCAATTACAGGCAGCTCTAGAAGGCCAGGTGCGAGATCATCATCGCTTTCTTCTGCAGAGCCTGCTTCGCCAACTGTACTTTATCGAAACTGAAATCGAGTTGTTAGACGCTCGACTCGAGCAACTCGGGCAACAGCACGAAGACTTGGCGGAGGCATTGAATCGCTGGGTGACGGTTCCCGGGGTGGATCGTGTGGCGGCTTGGAGTTTCATCGCAGAGATGGGAGCAGATGTTAGTCAGTTCCCGACCGCAGCGCATCTTGCTAGCTGGGCAGGCGTGTGTCCCGGCAACAACGAGAGTGCAGGCAAGCGGATCAGCAGCAAGATCCGTAAAGGCAGTCCCTGGTTGCGTCGTATGGCCTGTCAATCCGCATGGGCTGCAGCTCGCACGAAGAACACCTATCTCTCAGCTCAGTTTAAGAAGCTTGCTGCTCGTCGAGGCAGAAAGTGCGCCATCATTGCCGTTGCCCATAGCATCCTGGTGATTGGATATCACCTCCAACGGAAGCGCTGCGCCTACACCGATCTGGGCGGTAACTACTTCGACCGACTCCACGCGGACGGCTTGAGACGATACTTGGTCAAGCGCTTGGAGAGCCTCGGACACTCAGTCACTCTCCAGCCGCGCATCGCCTGAGCAAGTGTTTTCGAGGGAGAAGGCCGGTCTCCGGACGGGATGCAGTGTAGGCTCCCAAGCTGTCGACGGATGCATGTACTACACCTTGGTTTCAAGGCAGGGATAAGAACGGGGCCGGAAATGCAGAAGGTCAGCATCGCGGCGGCAAATCTGAGCAAGAAAATGTAGCAAACAAGTGCTGAAATCCCGGACTCGATGACTCTGGCGAGTTGATCGGCTCCGCGAGGGATGAATTTTTCGATTCCAAAAAAGCCAGGAAAACGTTCGGGGCTGTGTAGAAAAACGGTTTCATGGTCTAAACAGGACAGTTCATGGGGGATAGCAACTGCTGAAAACGTGGGTCCGAGCGGAGGCTATCGAGCCGAGGATCTGCTTTTGCCCAGCCCAGCATGGGCGACCGTCGCGGCGGGAAACATCACAGGCAGCCAGACCAGAAGCTTGAACGGGGATATCGCGGATGAGACCTTCACCGGAACGCAGAATGTGAATTCTGACTGTACTGGCGAGGTGAGCGTCCAGGTTTTCGAAAATGGAGTACTGGTGCGGACTACCACATTACATGTCGATTCGACGAAAATGTGCGGCCCGCACGCGGAATTCTCACCTCGCTGGTATTGCCCGACGGTACAGTGCTTCCCGCCATCATCACCCCTGAGGCGAAGAGGTTATTTTCCAGAATTAGCCCCGGCCCCCACTACTCTGGGGGCATTTTTATTCTCCGTCGGTCACCGGCCTTTGCAGGCGGCTTTTTTTCGCTCGTACCATTTTTGACTTCCCCTAGCCATTTGGCGTAGCAGTCCTCGTGGAGGGGCCGCGCGAGTTCATCAATTTTGCAGTTTTTCAAATTGACGGGAATGAAACAGATGGAACATAGGAAGGAATTCTCTCCAGACATGGAGCACCTCTTCCTGCCGCTACAGAAAGGGCGAAGGTTCTATACATTATGAAAAGAGTCCGCCGTCATTTGCAATGGAAAAATATTCGTAGTGCATATTTATGCAAACAAACCGGCCTTACACCCATGAATGTTTGGCGGCAGGTCAAAGGCGAATTCGATCTTTCTTATGAATGATTACAACTCTCCAAAATTGTGAGGCGAGGTTACCAAATTCATCAATGAGACTTCTCAAGCTGCTGCAGTACAGCATCAAGTTCATCGACAATGTTTGACAATTTCTTACGCGTGGCTTCTGAAATCATCGCGGGGTTATAACGCGCGGCAGGGATTGATAGGTTTAGGGCATCTTCGATTTCGCATCGGGCGTTCGTCAGTTTCGCGATCATCTTGACTCCAGACTCGTTCGGCGACATTGTGTCCGGGCCGTCCTCTCGGCTATTTTTCTTCCTTCTTTTCAGATTCCTCGCTGGCTACCGGATTTTCGTCGAGCAAGTCGTTCAAACGTCTCATAAGCTCCCTGAACTTGTGAGGATCTTTTTCTTCTTCGATCTGGCGGCAGAGATTCCGTACTTTGAGTCCATCTCCCAGAACCATGGGACCACCTCGTAAGCGGCAGCCCATCTTTTGCAAAGAGGCCGCACAGTTCGTCGTCCCGCACTGCGGCGGGAGAACGAAATAGCCTTGATTGTCAGTTAGGGACAGTGCATCTGATTTCCGTAAAGTGCAATTCACCCTCTTCAATCACTGAGTCGACATTTTCACATCAAATCCCTCCCCGCATATGGCCAGACGTGCCGCATACCCACTACTGCCTTTTCCAGGAGCGTTAGATTGACTATGAGATCATCGAGCGAATCAAACACACTCCCCGTGGCAGATTCAGCTCCAATCAGTCACTCCTCAGTCCGAAATGCATTTCAAGGCCGCACTGTGACAAACCTTCGAAGCGTCTATGGCGCAAATGACATGGCACATCTCTCCTACGTCTTGGGTCCTGGGAGCACCCCAAGGGCTTCGATTCGATCTAAAATGGTTCCGCCCGGCTCTCCTAACTCCCTCTGGCCACTTCTCAGCCCCTCGCTCGTTAACCGCAGATATGAGCTCCGCCTTACGGCTCCAATCCTTTGTTCTTCTTGTGAAATACTCTCTCCGGCATGGCTTAAGGCCCTCCTTGAGAGTATCGTTCGTGTCCACAACAGACCGTCACCGATTGGCGACAGAGGTGTTTAGCTTGGACACGAAGACGTTACTACCAGTATTTTGAGAAAAGATGTGATCTAAATCACAGATGGACGCGACGGCGAATGCCACGGAGCGAATCAGTTTAGTGTTTTCGGCTCGGACGTCCATTCCAACTTGTGCGGAAATTGGGTGTGACTTGATGAACCACATCCTCACTTTTGTCTCGCAATTACTTTGTGTGAGATTTTTCTATATGTCGCCTGCGGAATCACTTTCTTACTTACGAGATCGGTCTTGGCCTTGTAAGGCCGGCTGTCGATGATCTTCTGCGAATACACATCGCCGATTCCTGGAAGGGCGGACAACTGTTCTTTTGTCGCCGTATTAAGGTCGACTAGGTCTTCGGCGGCAGCTTGTTTTGCGGTGGTGGCGGTCGGCTTCTTGGCTCCGCCAGCAGTAGACGGACTCGACTGAGCCATGGCTAGTCCCGCCATTAAGGTAAAGGGCATTAACGCACTTAGGATTATCGACATTATTTTCGTTTTCATCAGCGGTCTCCTTTTCGTTATTTGCTATATTCATTCTTAACAATGTTGCGGGCAGCCAAAATCGAATCTGCAACCGCAATCGTCTAAGTCCGGCGTCCCTCCCCGCGAAGCCCAAAGATCACAGCAGGGTAAGCTCTACAAGCACTCCTCCTATATCCGATGACGATGTGCCTGAAAGTGTCTGGCTGAATTTCTAGTGTCCGAATGAGAAGTTCAATCCAGTCGAGAACAGCAGATCATTCTTCTTCTTCCCTTCCGGAGGATTGCTGACGTAGATGTCTCCGAACGAGTTCTGCCAGCCGAGCCAATTGTTGATCTTCGTGACCAGTCCGAGACCGAACGTTCCCCGGTACTGACCGGTGTCGCTCAGGTTGGGATAGATGTAAAGGTTTTGGGTGAATACTGTATTCTTGCTCACCTTGTGCATGAAATCGTCGCCTAGGGTCAGGCCCATGAAGCTGTGGGTCACTGCCTGCACTAGAATGTTCGGAGGAGTTGGCGGGCTGAAGAATGCGGAGTAGCTTTCATGCGTGTAGTTCACACCGCCAAGGAAATCGAGTGTGGTCGCCGGGTTCGCGATCGCGTGCAGGCCCAGACCACCGCCGAACAAGGCCCTCAGATCTAGGCTCTGCAGTCCATCGTGGTAGAAATCGCCATTTACGAAACCGAAGAGGCGTGGGTTGACGTCATGGTCGTAGCGGGCGCCGCCGCCGATCGTGTTCGCCGTCGTGTGCGGAGATGCTGTCGGTACGTCGTTCGTGGCATAGACGGAGTTTTCATAGAGCGACAGCTTGTCGTGAAACCCTTTGCGGCTAGCCAAAAATGCGATGTTGAGGTTCTTGGTCTCGCTGTTGCCGCGAGTCAAAGCAAATCCCATGTTGACGCCACCACTCCATCCTTCCGAGAAGGAGGGGTGCAAGGACTTCTCATATGCAGCCTGATCGGCTTCATTGCGAATCAGAAGAATGCTATCTTTCGAGACCCGGACCGCGCCGGCGGACTTGGTCTCTACTTCGAGATTGCCGTTCGACGTTGAAACCGGTCCTACAACCTTTTGCCCATTCTTTAAGAACACATGTAATGGGGCGGTCGAGACGATTTTCTGAACAGAATTCAGAGGCACCGTCACTTCTCCCGCTATCTCGCTCTTGATCACGATATCCTTACCGTCTGACTTCATGATCGCCCCCGTCAGTCGGTCACCGTTCTTCAGGACAATGTGATCTGCAAATACGCTGCAGGAGAGGATCACGACTAACGGCAGAATCCAGATACTTGTTTTTCTCAAGGTATTCCTCCACATAGTCGACACATGCCGACACGAAATGACGAACCCGTGATCGATGGGGCGCCGGGTCCAGATGGGCTTGAATTAGGCAGCGAGCGTTCCTACTGTCGACGTGCAGTGCGCACAACGACGGGCTTGGATCGGAATCTCGCTCAGACATTCCGAACACTTCTTAGTGGTTGGGTCTGCGGGAGCCGGATCTCTACGCGTGCGAGCAACCAAAGCGTTGATCGGCAGTACTACGAAGAAATACACAGCAGTGGAAATGATCAGAAATGACAGCAGGGCATTGATGAACTCGCCATAAAGAAACTTGCTGCCGTTGAGAGTAAAGGTGAGCCCGGAGAAGTCCGGCTGCTTCACCAAGGCTGCGATTAGTGGGGTGAGCAAGTCCTTGACTAGCGAAGTGACAACCGCACCGAATGCAGCACCGATGACGACACCTACCGCCAGATCAACGACATTGCCTCGAAGCAAAAACTGCTTGAATCCGTTCATTTGGGGGTCTCCGATTTAGTTGGGCTAGTTTCTAGAAATCTGCCGTACTTGAACATCTAGGCCGATATAAGTTGATAGTCCTCAAAAGATTCTGATTCACGACCAACTCGGCGGTCTCATCATCTTGGCCACAATCGGCAACTTTATCGTTCATTTGTTCTTCGCTCAGGTTGCTAGGATGGGCATCAGCCGAGTCTGGCACGAGGCTGTTCTCGAACATAGGCCTCCTCCTCCAAGGGATGGGCGTGTTGCTAATCCGATTCTTGGAGTCGCGGAAAACTGGCGTCTCCGAGACTTTGCTTTCATGGATAGAGACAAGGGCTTCTTCGGAAAAGTCACATCACAGTGATGGGAGCCTTGGGTCACACCTCTCACGATGTCAGCCCGTTCTTCTAAAAGAGGCGTCACCTGCAAGCCACCGCTTTGCCGAAATCAGGTCTTCGGAGACGAAGATCGCTTCCGCATGACCCCCAAATGTCTCGTGATAAATCTGAAACATACGCGCCAAACCGAAGGCGACCGGGTTGCGCGCCACAATAGCGCACGGAGACTCAGGCGTGAAGGTGCATTTCCGCGCGAAACCCTTTACCTCGTCCGCAGACAATCGCGTCTGCGTGACCAGATTCAGATCTAGAAGATGCCGAAGACTCACGTCATAACCTGGAACGTGTCTCACTCGAAGTGAGTGTGCCACGATTTCCTCGGCTGTAATGACGCCCGACGCAGTAATTACGGCCAGCCGGTTGCTCGGGTCGATCACATAACTGAATGCCATGAAACCTCAATCCCAGCAGTCGTCGTGCCCGTTTGCCCCGGCAGCCACAAACCGATGGCCGAACTCACGCCCATCGGCCTGCGTCTCCGGTAGTCAGAAACGAAAATGGTGTTCCGTTGGAGGGGTTGGCCGAAACTTATTCAACTGCTGTCGATTTGCTTTAGGACCGCAAGTCCGAAGGGAGGCAGACTCGCGCTCATCACGTAGAGACCGTGGGCCGGCGACAAAAGTCACTTTGCACTACAACGTTGGTCAGGGCGAATGGATATGTTCGAGTCGGAATCAGGCTCCTACTCCAAGGAGAGCGGTCAGGACTCCGTCGTCCATTGCCGCAGAAGAGGACTCACATTTTCAGACCTTTGGAAGCTTGGCTCCAGACTTGATTTTGCCAGGAGGCGTATCGTTGCCATCCTGAGATTCTGCTAAAAATGTGACATTATTGGTGTGAGATTGGTCAATAACCAGTAGAGAAAAAAGCTTCCTTTGTGAGATGCTCATGGGCTTGTGACTCCATCCGATGAAGAAAGCGTAGAGTTGGCCCCGCTGGACCCGGATGCCGATCTCGTGCGGCAAGCACGTGAAGCCCCCGAGGGTGACCTTCATGCCTTCGAGCAACTGGTGCGGCAACATCAAGGCCGGGTCGTAGCCAACTGCAGGCATATCACGCGCGATCCCAACAATGCGGAGGATCTGGCGCAAGAAGTTATGGTCAAAGCGTTCTTCGGTCTGACCCGTTTCGAAGGAAAATCATCCTTCCGCCATTGGCTGCAGCGAATCAAGATCAATCACTGTTTGAATCATCTTAAGAAGCAAGAGGGGCGGTCTTACATCGACATTGAGGAATTCGAAGTCCATGAACGCGACCAATTACAGGTCCCGCCAACTGCCCAGAAGCAAGCCGAGGCAATCGGCGAGCGTCAACTAATAGTCAGGATTCTGGACTCCATGTCGGAGACCCTGCGTGTTCCGCTGATCCTCTGCGATATGGACGAACTTTCTTACGATGAGGTCGCGCAAACACTTGGTATCAGCCTGTCGGCTGTGAAAATGCGTATTAAACGCGCACGCGAAGAATTTCGTAACCGCTATCAGGCTCGCCAGACTTCGAGCGCCGATCGATAAGGCAATGAACAACGATCCCCTAGACCGCGAGCCCACGGACGGAGATGATCTGGACCCAGGTGAACCCGTTTTGATTTTGGCAGATCTTGAAGTGGACGCTTCGTCCAAGTTCCTTGACCGCATTCGTCGAAAGATATATCGACGAACGGCCACGTCACACATTGCTTCCTTTTCTTGGAATGCTCCTAAGCTAATTCTGATGGAAGTCTGGAATGCGCTTATTCAGCTTCTGGGCCCTTCTCGCAACTCTCCGAAAGGAGGACAGTCATGAAAGCAAAGCTTCTCGAGTCTTTCGGCAATTTGTTGAATTCGATGATTGCCGCCGCCCCTAAGGTCGCTGTCGGGATTTTGCTAGTGGTTGCCGGCTTGTTGGTGGCCAAGCTTGTGGAAGTCACATTGCGCATGATCCTGGTGCGGGTACGCTTTGATGCCTTAATTGAAAAGGCGGGAGTGGACAAGACCCTCCAACGGATTGGACTGCGCCAGCAGTTGAATCTTTTCATCCCGCGGCTCGTCTATTTTCTGGTCCTCTTCCTTCTGGCGAAGACTGCGAGCGATGCGCTCGGGCTGGTGGCCATCTCGAACTCGATCGGTGCGTTTTTTGGGTACCTTCCCAACATCGTAGCCGCGCTTTTGTTGCTGATCCTGGGTAGCACAGTTGGCCAATTCGCCGGACAGATGGTCGCACAGTCGGCGGAAAGTTCGGGGATTGACTTCGCTCCTTCGCTAGGGAAGCTGGTTTCCGGTTTGATCCTGTTTGTGTTAGCGATGATGGCCGTTGCCCAGTTGAAGATCGACACGGAGATGGTTCGGATCGTGACGAGCTTCGTTCTGGGCGGGGCCGCGATTGCTTTTGGTCTTTCGTTCGGATTGGGGACTCGCGATATTATTCGGAACATGGTTGCTGGATTCTATGCGCGCAAATTTCTGGAAGTGGGCAAGAATCTGGAAATCGCCGGTCAGCAAGGAGTTCTGCGGGCTGTTACAGCGACCCACGCAATCTTGGAGAGCGAAGGCCGGGACATCAGCGTTTCGAACTCGACTTTTCTGGATCAAGTGAGCAAACAATAGTCGCCTGGAGTCGTTGGGCTCGGCGACCACAAAATCCACGGGTCGACCGTCTCCGAGAAGCCCTCGTGGCCGCCGTTCTGCAAGCGATCAATTCTGAACAGCTTTCCCGGCTTTGAAGTTCGACACTAATTGGTGGCCGCGGCAGACGCGATCCAGTTCGAGTCCGCAGCAGTTTCGGTAGCGGAGCCCCCAAGAGCGACACTGTGCGCTCGCCCGAGTTATCAACAACGGTAAGGAGCCATTCAATTGGAAAACCAAGATGCAGCTAAGCACTTAGTCGAAAACAACGACATTAACTGGATAACAACCTCTTTTATGGCCGCTTTTCACATCGGCGCTGTTGCCGCAATATTCTTTTTCACCTGGAAAGCTTTATTTTTCGCAATTGCTCTCTGGTGGGTATCCGGAAGCCTAGGTATAGGGATGGGGTACCATCGCCTGCTCACCCATCGCAGCTATACAACTCCCAAATGGGTCGAGTATTTTCTAACGCTCTGCGGGACTCTTACTCTTGAGGGCGGACCCATCTTCTGGGTCGCTACGCACCGAATTCATCATCAGTTTACGGATCAGGAAGGAGATCCGCACTCACCGCGTGATGGAAAGTGGTGGTCTCACATGGGCTGGATTCTCATAGGGCGGTCCATGCACGACGATACAGTCACGCTGGCTCGCTACGTGCCTGATCTCGCTCATGATAGGTTTCATCGATGGATCACCAAGTATCACTACCTGCCGATCGCAGCGATTGGCTTGTTCCTTCTATTTGTCGGTGGATGGCCCTTTCTCATGTGGGGAGTGTTCTTGCGCACGGTCGTCGGATTGCATGCTACGTGGTTGGTGAATTCAGCCACACACATCTGGGGTTCTCGTCGCTTCGCAACACGAGACGATTCTACGAATAACTGGCTTGTGGCCCTGCTTACGTTTGGCGAGGGTTGGCACAACAACCATCATGCACATCCCACTTCCGCGCGACACGGCCTCCGGTGGTACGAAGTAGATATGAACTGGTATGGAATCTGGACCCTTAGGATGTTCGGCCTCGCCAGGCAGATCAAGTTCGCGCATTTGCCACCAATCGCTAGGGGAAACCCTTTTTCGCCTCTACCACCACTGTCCAGGCGTCAGAATTGCAATCAACATCTCGAGTAGGGGTCAGCACTCGGTGTTCACGCGCCGAATGATGCGATGTCTGTTGTCGCTGAGAGGGCTGGGTTGACTTTGACAGATACATGGATTGGGAACAGAAGAGGTACTGGGATGTATCGGCGGGAACCTGAACCTCATTGATGGCCCGCGCATTGGTCTTTCGCCTGCGTCCGGGCATGCCCAATCGCCTCGCGTCCTCGGAGAGAACCCGATGGTCGCACCCCGGGTGATCGGTCACACATTTCATACCTTAATCGACAGGCCACCTACCTCGTCGCAGTCAATGACTCGCATGAGTTCCCGGATTGATGTTCTGATTCACGCGAAAGAAATTGGTCGGATCGTACTTTTTCTTGATGGCAGTCAGGCGTGTCAGGTTCGGTCCGAAGGCTGTTTTGATGATCTCTTCTGTTTCGATGTCGAGCGCGGAAAGAAGATGTGCGTTCTGCGAGAAAGGGCGCAGTATTTCCTCTCCCGTTCGGGCCCAGTTTCGATGTGTGTCAGTCTGAAGGAGATCGGTCCACTGCGCTATGAATAAAATATCCCACGGCAAGTTGCGGTGCGGGAACGCGGTGGCTTCGCTCGAAACTCGGCCAGCAGCACCCCCGTAGTATTCGAGAACAACGAGAGAAAGGGGAGAGAGCAGTGAATTGGCGTGCTCGACAATCGCTGCGATCGCGTCGTCCGTCAACTCCCGTTGCAATGTGGACTTCCAGTAATTCTGATTGCCGTCCGGGAACGATGGGCCAAGCAGGGACTGCATGACCGGAAATGCCAACGCCTGAATACCGTCAACAACCGGGTTGCCGAACTTGCGCAAAGGTTGCAAAAGACGCTCCCCATCCGCAATATTGCCGCAATAGCAAGAAATTATTCCAACCAGCGGAGAACCGTCCGGGCCGTGAAGAAGAGCGGCGTACGCTGTGAGTTCGTCGGGGGCCGATGCCATGTAATCACGGAAGTGCCGGATCACCTCAGTCGCCGTCTTTCGAGGATAGAGAAGTAGCCCGCCTAAAACCTTCGCAACTGGGTGAGCCTGGAACTCGAACGAGGTCACGACGCCAAAATTCCCACCGCCTCCGCGCAGCGCCCAGAAGAGATCGTCGTTTTCATTCGTACTGGCGGTCAGCACTTTCCCATCGGCTGTGACCACCTCCGCAGACAACAAGTTGTCGATGGTCATCCCATATTTACGAACCAACCATCCAACCCCGCCTCCGAGCGTCAGGCCGCCTATCCCCGTTTTGGACACAATGCCGCACGGTACCGCCAAACCAAAAACATGCGTTCCCCGGTCCAAGTCACCGAGAGTAGCTCCGCCTTCTACTCGCACTCTCTGGTTGGCTTTACCGACGAAAACGGATCTCATTCGGGAGAGATCGATCACCAACCCGTCGTCGCAAAGAGCACGGCCACCAACATTATGTCCGCCACCACGAATCGCAGTCAGGAGATTGCTGGCACCTCCAAAATTGACCGCAGCGACTACGTCAGCAAGGCCAGAACAACGCGCGATCACGCTGGGGAGTTTGCGGACGCTAGCATTCCAGATCTGGCGGGCATCATCGTAACCGACATCTGCGGGTTCGAAAACCTGACCGCGAAAAACAGATCGGAAAGAGTTGATGTCGTTGACGGGCATGGCGCAAAATTGTACTCCGTTATCAGTTCGAGTGTGGAAGCGCACTAAAAGCTTCGATCGGTGCAGCAATCGGAGAAACGGATGGGCCGAGATGGCCTCTCCCCCGCCCTCTGAGAAACCGTGCGTTCGTTATCAAGAGCCTGTGATCTCAATCACAGATCAACCACTGCGAACATGTGATCCTTTCGGAAAATCGGGGGGGGCGAGTATGGAAAACCAATCACGCGTCAACGCGATCTGGAAATTAGCTGTTGTTGGCGAGCAGGCTGGGTTTAGTCTCGAACAGATGATCGAGTTGCTCAATTCAGGTATGGACGTAGTGGCGCTCTTGGACGTGATCACTTGGCGTCTTGAGGTCCACAGGGTTCTTCAGCCTCAGTCGGTTCCCCAATCTTGTTGAGGTCGCAAATAATGATTACAGCGGATCGGTATCTTCGCTTCGATAACATCGACATGCAGAAGCCGGACATTGTGTCCCGATGCAGCCATTGCAAGCAAACGTTCACTGCAGAACCGAAACCAGGCGAGAGAGTGGACGACGTACTTTTGCGGATTCGTGATGAGTTCAATACTCATCAATGCCACACGGGAAGTGTGACTCATTAACACCCTCGGACTAAAGGCGGGCGGTCCGGTGCGCTTAGTCCTCATGCCAGCCTGAGTGTCCCGGCTGTCGGTGGACGAGGACACCGGTACACGTGATGGAAATCACATTCCAGCAAAACGTCTGTTGAAAAAATGTAATGCAAGGACGGGCAAAGGTGGTCCTGCACTATGGAGTTTTCAAAGGGGAACAGGCACCAGCCGACATGCTTGCTGTCTCACTATTTTATAACAAGCTCACAGTCATCATCGGTAGCTGTCAAATTTTGCAAGAAAAGGCGGAGCGCTCGGATGGTTCGATTCAGAATGCACTCGCAGACTTTCAGTGATTGAGGAAGTGGCGAAAGGCATGGTTGACGAACTGAACGACCACGAGTGCAGGCTTGATGGCATGACCAAGATTGCCGTGCTGAAAAATTCGGCCGCGTCACTCCAGCCCAAAAAGCACTAGCGCCTATCGCTCCAATCAAAATTCGAGGACCGGGGGCGGGGTAAAATCTCTGGGACAAAACCCGTGGAAAGCCCGCAGTCTGGAAAATTCCCACAAACAAGAATTATTTGAATTTGACCAATTGTTGCGAAATTAAGCACTTACTGTGCCTTTTTTACCACAGTGTCAGGAAATAAAGGACTTACGCCCCTGTAATGTCCGCATTCCAGGATACGTTTGCATCGCTGCTACCTAAGACTGTTGCACACAGCACACTGACAATCGGGGTTAGGCGCATGCGCCCAATGGCCCGCCGCGATAACATTCGCCGGCACACCCCGGATAGGCCAAGGTGCGCCCGGCGCAATTGGTGGGTGTGTGATCGGCTGACCGCATACACAACGTGGCACCGGCTTGGGTTTTCGTTTTCTCGTTCTCCTCATAAATGTCCTTTTTGACCTCTGCGACAGTCCCAAACGGCGTATCTTGGTTGGTCTCACTAGCGCCGTAAGTCATTGAAAAAATCGACTCCCGACTACCTTGCGACTTCCCGCAAGACTGTTTAACCTTCTTCTTTTCTTAGATATAGGGTATGTTGTCTCTATAGTCTCGGTATGTGTGCGTATTAGTGTGGTAATACATAGGGGGGCACACGGCAAGACTAGGTGAGACTAATGCGGTAAATGGCGTAGGGCCTCCCATCCCCTGTGACGTTAAACTTCTCCAGCTCGCCCGAGGCCATTAGGGACTCCAGAGCGCGATACACGGATGCCCGGCTCATAATCCCGTCCAACAGCTCAACCACCTTTCTGGAGCGCACGGCCTTGGGGGCTATCTGGCGTAGGATGTGTAACACTCGATTTTCCCCTATGGCTGTCCTATCCTCACCTTTCGTGACACCGAATGCATCGCGCACACGCACCAAATAGTCCGCCAACTGGACGGCCTGCAGCATGATTTCCTTGGTGATTACCGGCAAGTCTCGAATCCATGCAAGGTGTAACGCCTTGCGGTGGGCTATGACGTTGACCCGGTTGTAATGCGGTCTGCCCTTGCTGGACTTCCACCACTCGGCGAGCACGTCCAGGGCGTCCGGCTCGGTGCTAATCGTGGTTTCGTTATGCTCCAGCGCGGCGAGTTTTGCATCCAGTGTGCTTTGCAGGTCGCCTATCTCCATTGGCAGTAGGGTGGCTGCTGTTCGTTCCTCATTCGTTGCCACAAGGTTGAAGCGCCCACCCAACCCCGTGCCGTATGAATCTTGACCCTCCATAGAACGCCGCCACAGAGAGGGCGTCATGGCACCGAGCAAGGACAGATACCCTACCGGGGCCGCTTCCTTCCGCGTGCTTGTGGTGGTGATTCCGGGCGCGATGTCATCAAACAGGGTGCGGATAACAGACATGAGCGCGGCCCCACTGCCCTCAATGCGGGTCTTTTCCATCATGCGGTCCATCTCCTCAAAGTCCAGAAGCACGTAGGGGCAGGCAAGCAGCGCGTCATTAAGTCCCGGCTCGGACCCGGCGCGGGCAAGCAACGCTACGCTTGAGTGGGGGCGCGGCGCGTTGAGTTCGGAGACGATGTTGAGCAATCGGCTGCTTGGCGCTATTTGCCGAATGCGGCGAAACGTGGTGCCCTTGCCGATTCCGGCGAAGGCCAGCAAGACCGTGTACAGGCGTGGCGTAATTTCCTCACTGATGCCGTGAAGATTGTTGGCCACCATGGCACCGGCGCAAGTCATCGCGCCTTCAATGAAAAACTCCAGCGGTACAAAGTTGCCGCGAGCCGCACGTTTGGCAAAGTCTAGGTACAGCGTGCCCTCCCACACCGAAAGGGGATATTTGGGCAATGGCGTGGCGCGGAGGGCTTGGTTGAGTTCTTCCACCGTCGCTGTTTCGGCTGGTAGCGCGGCTGACTTGCCAATGATCACTTCGCCCATCGGCTCGGGCAAAGGGTATTTGGCGACGTTATCGGCAATTCTCTGCACTTCCTCCTCATCCATTGGCGGTACGCATCGTTCCGCATTGACGTGGAGTAGTGCGGCCTCCAGCGCGTCATGGGACAGCCCGGCGTTACGCAGCTTACCCGCGATACTGGTGAGCCGGATGTTTCGATTTTCCGTAATCGGCTCATCCCCCTTGCCTGTATCGGGCTTGCTGGACCGCCAAGCCCGCACCATGTCCGGTGTGGGCACAATAGGCGCGGGGCAGAGGACTTCATACTTTTCCTTGCTGTCCGGATGGATGCACCCTGCCGCGAGCACATAGCCGCCAAGGCTTTTAATGTCACCGCTGCATCCCTGCAAGTTATCCCACGTGACGGTAGGAATAGCACCCGAGTAATACATGTGGACGCCAAAGGATTCACGGCGGCCCGTGCGTACTGTGTACGTTTCGGGCAATCCCACCTTCTCCCGCCAAGCGTAAAACTCTTCCGCGCTGTTGAGTCCGTGGTCACAGTCCACCACGCACAGCCCGCTTGGCCCGCACGCGATGCCCACATTAGCGCTCGGCCATTTCCTCCACCATTCGCGGACTTGTGTTTCGTCGCTGGACGCATCCTTCCAGCCGTGATGCGTTAGGGGTTCTTTCGTTTCAGGTCCCAGCGGGTGGATGCGGAATCCTTGGGCGAGACAACTAAGCGCTATCCCCAGGAAGGTCATGGCAGCTTCCGATCCAAATTCTTGCGGCTTGCGACTATTCCTATAAAACCATCACGAAGAATCGGGGTGACATCCTCCAATTCCTTAGGCCCGATGTTTGTGTTGAGCAGAAGTCTTACGAAGAAAGCCGTTAGCCTCTCGCTTCCAAAGAACGAAGCCGGAGTGTGTTGTACCTTGCGGTCGCACTCCCCCGCGTGAGTGAATGTTGTCTCACCGGACTCGCTCGCATGAGTAAATCCGTCTTGGTTGTCGATGGGCTTGTGGCAAACGTCACAACAAAGGCGCGGAAACAGGCTCACACCGTTGATCTGATAGCTAATCATGGGCCGCTCGCTCCCAAATTTCTCGCATACCTGGTTTTCCGAACGAGGGTAACGAGTACTCACCTCCGCCCATGCCCCAAATCAAAGAGAAAAATGTGTTCTCGGGGCCATCGCCAAACAGCGCGGGGTGGGGGCTGGTGTATGTTTGGGTCGCGTCCCAGATGCCTGCGCGTCGGGACGCGAGTTCTTCGCGGGACTCGTCACAGACCCGCACATGGAGAAAGTGTTCGCAGTTGTCGTCAGAATCAACGCCCGGCCACTTGACGAGGAAATCAAATCTCGGGTTCCGTGATAAGGACCAATCCCAACCGGCAATCGTGAAGAAACGCGCCCAACGGAGTTTGAGGTTCATTTGCTTTGCCCTTCTGCCCTCGTTGAAGAGGAGGACTACACTTTTGTGTGAAGAGCGAGGCCGGCGCCCCCGCGATACAGCGGCCCGCGCTTGTTTTGCTATTGCTGGCTCGGTACCGAGAGGGTTAAACTAAATCTTTTCCCGATATCACTTTCCAAAGCCGAACGTCATTTGTTGATTTATTCCTTATATAATCAGGCTATCATTTAATTCCAGAAAGGCTAATAGTGACGCAACAAACTGCTGATTACATTCCAGCACCTGTCGCCAAGCGATTGATTTTGCGTTGGGCGAACCATTTCTTTGACCCGGAGTTTGTTCTCAGGCAAAGCGAGGTTGCCAAGCTTTCGGGCGAAAAGAGAGAAAGACTCTACGTAAAGGTCGGCTCGGTAGGCCGTCTATTGCGAACGGCATTTCGTGCTTCCGACCTGTATATACGGGACTGGATTCTATTTCTCGCCCGCTACCATAACGCCTCGGAGACTGTGGGAGCGCAACTGGGAGAGGACGCTGAGAAATTGCGAGCTCGGTATGTCGTAATGGCCCGACATTCGGAGATGGACCGCGCTATCTGGTTTGTACAATCCAAACTGGCGAACCGGATGGCAGTCTGCAAAAGGAAACACTGCGAGAATCCATGCTTTTTCCGTACACGGAAAGGGCAGATGTATTGCACTAGAGCCTGCGCTAGAACTGTGCTATTAGCCAATAAACGGCGTTGGCACCACGAATCGCCTCACAGTCGGAAAAATCGGCCTCATTGATGACGTGGCACACCTGATTTGGGTCTAGCGAAACCAGCTCAGGGCATAGTGGAACCCGGTGATTACTGCGCGATATGAAAAGTTTGGTAGTGGTGCAGTTTGAAATCCACAGGTCTAGCAATCCGGTCGGCGCTGTGGAAAACTCTCTATATGGCGAACCAAACAATCCGAAAACTGACGGTTTTCAACGATGCGCAACCTTGGGGAGTTTGCGGAGGATTCGGCCATCAGTTCCGAGGTACACGGCCGGAAATTCAAGCGCAGTTTGAAGCGCACCAATGCGACGAGGATGCCAGCCAAGCCGCTGTTCGGGTCGTGAGACAAGCTACGGAAGGCTAGAGCAATAGCCGTTCCTGTTCCTCCAACACTTCGATGTGGGAATCCGTAGGCAATGGCGCGGCCGCGAAGTACCGGTTCTCACCCGGCTTACTGCCTGATTTAAGCTCGAACCTATATGGCGCAGGAGCAAGGTTTTCGTCCCAGTTCGTCGCCCACAAGCTAAATCCACCGGTAACGAACCCTTTGTTAGTTCGGCCTGATTCGGCCATTTTGCGGCTCACGATGTCGGACAGTGCTTGAAGTTTCGACACAACGAGCCCATGCTTTCGCTCCATGGACACTGTCAATTGGCTCAAATAAAGCGTAGTGACGAGACGATCTGTGGGCAAGCTAATCCCATGTTCAGTTCGAATCCAGTTCATTGCGTCTCTTAGAAAATCTTCTGAGTCTGTAGTCGAAGACCACGTTTCGGCTACCACACCATCAGGAAAGAGAGATAGCTTAACGTTAACCGCATTGCCGTTTCGATTAGTAAATTCCCCCTGGTTGAATATTAGTCCCTTTGCCTCAGGATCATAGTCCATATCGTGAGACGGAGCTTTCTTAAAGACGTATCGTTTCGTCAATTCAACAAATATGAGTGAAAAGCTTCGTCCTGTGGGATTCCATTCGTTGAGAGGAAAAAGCCAAGTCGCCTTAGCTGCATCGACCGATACGAGCTTCATTGTGCCGCCCTCGTAGCCACTTCGATAGCGCCATAGCCTTTATTCCTCGGGAGTGCAGCACCGAATTGTTCAATTGCGTAGACTTGCGCCGTATTACCGGCGGCCATCATTGCTGAACCAAGAGAGATTTGTTGAACGCCTTTCTTGTGGAACCAAACATCATTCTCGAACGAATCGCGTTGCAACGTAGTTTCGCTCATTGATTCGATTTCAGGAATAAGGCTTGAAAACGCTTCAAACCTTACCGACAGCCTAAGATCGAATGCCTCTGCTATACGGCGAAGCGTGTTAATGCTCCATGACGAGTAATTAATATCCTCCAACACTGCGATTCGCGGTTGAGCCATTCCAGTGCGCTCAGCCAGCGCCTTTTGCGTAAGGTCTCTTTGCTCACGCAATACTTTTATCTGTGTGGCGATGAAGGTGTTCAACGAGTCATCTGCATAGGCATGTCGGTATTCTTTGTCGTGAAACTCCGACCGCAAATTATTTCTTAGCTCGCTCATGCAGCCCCCTTCGCTCATTTGGGTTTACGATTATTTCCTGCCTGAAAGACTCCGCCTTTTCTAGCGTTCCCTCTGGTAGTTCATCATCCCGTTCAAATTCTCCCAACAAAAGCGTGAACTCCCCTTCCATATCTATCGGACCTTTGCAAAGAAGAAGACGAGGAGCTACGTTGCCATTCACCCTAATCTTGTACAGGTGCGGCGATCCATGTAGTGGGCCTGCTAAATTCGGACAAAAATCTTTCCCTTTTTTCTCAAGCATGTCGATTCGATGATTCATACGAGCTATATCTTTCTTCTGTAACCGGACGCACCACTCCAAAACAGGGTTCTTCCCCCTTCGATCGCGGTAATCATATATCGTCCAAGGCATATTATAACAAAAATATTATAATATCGGTTGCCCCTTGTCTATAATAATTTTATTATAATTCCAGAATGAATCGCATACCGATTTCGAAGCGTTCGCAAGTGGTCGCCGCGCGTAGAAGGCGTTTCGATTAATGCTACGTGCCGCATGACTGGCGTTACCAAACACACTGTCCTGAAACTCCTAAAAGACGTGGGTTGTGCGGCTGCTGAATACCACGACACCCACGTCAGAAATCTTTGCGTTCGCCGCGTACAGACAGACGAAATCTGGGCCTTCGTTTACGGGAAGGACAAGAATCTCACCCTAGAGCAAGTTAACTCTGGTGCGGGAAGTGTTTGGACGTTTTTCCAGCGCTCGACGAATTCGGGGAGTGAAAGTGGCATAGTCTAATGGGACGTGAACGGTGATTCTTTCAGAAAAGGCTCGTGGGCGCCAAGTGGTGCAATGGATGCTACTGTGTTTCGGAAAGTAAAGAAGGGTGAGATGCTTAAACGAGCCTTTTACAACGAGCTTGATTCCTGCCGATGAGAGCCTTCAATTTTCAAAAGGTATCGGCGGGCCGCTGACTACGGTTTCTGCGCGATCAAGCTTAGCGGTGTTTTGGCGCGCGCGTTGCCAGTGCTGTGATGTGCGTCGTGGGCACTCTGGAGGCTGGCCGGTTATCCGAAAAGAAAATAAAACCACAAAAGACCGCACCCAAAAAGGCATTGACTAAATTGATAGAAAACTGAATCCGCCATGCTGACTTGGCGAGTAATTTTATGAAGATCGTCCAACCCACCATGAGTGAGGAAGCGGCCAGATTCTGGAACTGTACGTTTACTGCGATAACGGCACTTGGATTAGTGGCCGGGGGGCTTTACACACTAAGGCAATACTTTGACGCTAGAGAGAAAGACAGCAAGACCTTCGAGTTCCAAGCGACAGTTGCCCAAATTGAGGCCCAAAAGCAGTATTACTCAAAGGTTATGGATATGTGCGTTGACGTTTCGACGACAACGTCCACAATAGCTACCTCACCCGATAGCGCGGAGCGCCATAAAGCCCTCAATGAGTTCAGGCGTTTTTTCTACGGCCCTTCACCAATCATCGAGAACAACGAACTCCACCAAGCTATCGCGGAGTTTCAGGAGTGTTTGAGGACCGATTGCGGAGCGGCCGG
Organism: uncultured Acidobacteriota bacterium; assembly: GCA_963801895.1. GTDB lineage: Bacteria > Acidobacteriota > Terriglobia > Terriglobales > Acidobacteriaceae > Sulfotelmatobacter. Next base: position 37,497 of record CAWDGM010000002.1, read on the forward strand.
TCAGGCCGATCAGAAGAACGACTTGCTGAGACTTTCACACAACATTGCTAACAGTTGTGCCCATGAGATTATTCACGGTTTGAACGTGGGGCTAGTGCTGGAGGCTCCCACGGCTCCGCATGCTGTTGCTCAATAGTCCTTGGCCCACGTGGCCGTCACAAGACTGTCTAGACGGTCTTGTCGGCCTTTCACCCATTTCGCATAGTGGCGCTCCGTGGTCTTGATGGACTCATGCCCGAGCAGCTTTGAAACTTCCTCCAGCGGGACGCCTTTCTCCAAGAGGTCCACCGCGAACGTGTCCCGCAATCGGTGGCTCATCATGTGGCCGTCGTTCTGGGATTTTCGCGGCCTTGAAGCATCGGGGCAATGTAGTACTTCGCCCAATTCTTCGTGATGCTTTCTTCCTCGCCCTTCCCGCTCCAGAAAACGTACTCGGGATTTCCATTCGCCACTTTGAGCAACTCGTCCGCAATCTCGGGTGGAATGGGTACGCTTACGTGCGTACCGGTTTTTTGGCGTGCTGTCACAATACGGTGCAGTTGCTTCGCCTTGTCGAACTGGATTTCCCGCCCGCTTAAGCGTGAGCGCATCACGAATTGCAAGGCCGCTCCAGCGCATGAGCTGAAAGAGCGCATGCACCCTGGCCCGCTGCTCCGGGTCCGCAACCGTCCCGTACACCGCATCCAGCAAGCGCGTGTATTCGGCAGCGGTGAGCGGCATCGTGGGCGGCTCATCAATTTTGATCTTGGGCAGCGGAGGTATGCGCGGAATCCATTGCGCTTCGAAGCAGTAGCGAAGGAAGGACCGCACGCGCTCGCGGACCTTGGCGCGGGTGTAGCTGGATGGGTAAAGGTCTGGCCAAGTAGCACAGAAGGCGGTGAGCAATTCCCGCGTGATGCCCTGCACGGTGTAAACGCTCTTGCCCTCGCAAAACGTGCGTAGCCGCGCCAACTCGCGGGTGTACTTGTCGATGACTTTCTCGGTGATGCCCTGATTTTGCTTGTCCTGGAGGAAGATATCAATGCACGCTTGCGTCTCGCGTTGCTCTTGTTCGGGCTTTACTTCAGGTGTGCGCCCCGAGAGTTGGTCCTCCAGTTCGCGCTTTTTCTCCTCGGCTGCTGCCCACGAGCGCGTGCCCGCCGTCTTGCGGTGCTGTTCTCTGCCGCTGCTCCAGCGCAGATGTTTTCGGCAGTGACAGTTCTTATAAAACTCATCGCCGCGATATTTGCAGCTCGTGGCGTGTCGCACAAAAATTGTGATGATTGGCGGGCCGGGCGTGACGTGCCATTTGCGATTGTTCGCCCGAAGGATGGCTTTTTCTTCGTCCGTGAGCTGAAGCGGTTGCGATTCCATAACCGATCCTCTCCGAACCCCACTGAGAGGACGGTAGCACAGTTTTAGCACAGGCGTCAAGAAAACCACGAGAAATGCTAGTGTTTATGCGGGTGGAAGACTGGCGGAGAGAGTGGGATTCGAACCCACGTTAGAGTTTCCCCTAAACACGCTTTCCAAGCGTGCGCCTTCAGCCACTCGGCCATCTCTCCGGCGAGAATTCGTTGAGGGAACGACTCTCAGGAAGCTGCTACTCAGCCGTTGCACGCACATTCGCATGTGGCCGAGTGCTGCTTTCAATTCTATGGGTGAATTCGCTGAATCCGCAACCGGAAAGCGGTGAAGGACGAGAACGGACTAGGAGAGTTTCTCTCCATCGTCCGGAGTTGAGGACGATGGCGAAGGCACAGCGCTACCAGAAGCTGACGCCCCCGCGGCCGCTGCGATTGCAACCGTAGCAGCCGGCACCGGTGCTGGAGGCACTTTCGTATTGTCTACCACGTGATGATTCAAGCAGTAAAGGGCCAGTTCGAGGCGATCCGCCACTCCAAGCTTGTCATAGACCTTCCGAAGATAGTTCTTTACAACCTGTTCCGTGGTCCCGACACGCAAGGCGATTTCTTTATTCTTCATTCCTTGCGTCACGCACGACACGATCAAGGTTTCCTTCGGCGTAAGTTGAACCTTGGGTCGCGCGCCGGTCGTCCTGTTATTTTGGCTGCGATACGCCTGCATCACCCAGCTCACGCCTTGTTTGTCGAGCCACGTCTCTCCTGCCACAACGGTTCGCAGGCACTCGACCAATAATTCCGGTTCAACCTCGCGCGAAACGATCCCGTGGGCCCCGCGGCGGAACAGCTCTAACGTCAACTCCTCGTCCGCGCCAGGTGTGACCACGATTACTCGCAACTTCGGATTCTGGTGAAGAATCTCCGCAATCGATTCGACCGGATTCGGAGTCAGGGCTGCTTCGAAGATCAACACGTCCGCTGAAAACTTCGCGACGGCTGACTGAGTCTGCGGCAGGGTTTCGGCCTGTCCCACGACGCGGATGTCGTCTTCCAAGGCGAAGACTTTCCTCAAGCCGGCGCGGAAAATGGCCTGCGTATCGGCCAGAATCACTCGGACGAACTGTCCTTTGTCGTCGCCTGCCCCGAGATTTCCTTCCACGTTAGTCGGAATCGTAGCCATGTAATCTCTTGCGCCTACACGCGCTCAAAGTGGTATTCGTCGATCACTACACCCACGCCGCGCCGTCCTCGATCGTCAAAGCTGCGGACCACGCGCCCGCGGCAATCGATTTGTACGTCGCGCCTGGTTCCCATCACGTCCGACGGCAAAAGAATTGTGAAATCAACCATCGATCCCACGGGAACGTCCTTGTCCATCGCGAACAAAACTCCGTTGGCAGAGATGTTTTCTGTTTCCGCGGAATACGCGGTGCCTTGCGTTTTCACCGACGCGGGAAGATGGAGCGGGAACCGTGCCGCGCCCTGCATGTCTTCGTATTGACCGCCGTTCATCTGCGCTTCGGTCATCGGTGCTGTGCCTTCCGCTGCCACTGTTGGAACAACCTTCCTTCCGGCGAACACACATTGTGCGGTCCGGAATTCTGCTCAACTCAAGGGCAGCGTACACCCCGGAATCAAGCAAACAAAGTTACCGAAGTCATTGAACAGTTGGGGCTTAACTACTTTTCTTTGAAGGGATTAGGAGCGTTTCGGCGAGGGTTATTGCAACCCCCAACTGGCCCGAGACTAACCGAATTTCCGGGTTAAATTCGGTGAAAAATCGGATAAATCCCGGCGTTGGAGGATGAAAAATCGCCAGAATGCAAAGTTAGAACCTTACTGAGAAGTGGGGAAAGACTCAGAAGCGCTGGCCGACTCGTTGCCTCAAAACTTCGTAACCTCTGTAAAGTTGAAGTCTTTAACCTTCATGGCAGGCACCACCATATCGAACGACTCTTCGCCGCATGACCGCATTGGCACGCTCATCGCCTCAACGTTTGAAAGCATGTGAATCAGGCTCTCGTTAAAGCGAAAATTGCGCAGGCCCCCCTGCACGCGTCCATTCTCAACATAGAATGTTCCATCGCGCGTCATTCCAGTCAGCATTTTTTCGAAGGGCTCGACCTCGCGGATGTACCACAAACGCGTTACGAGTACGCCGCGTTCCGTAGAAGCGATCATCTGCTTTACCGATTGCGGATCGCTGACCGGAGCAACCACAATATTCATTGGCATCTCACCCATCTCGTTCGGTAAAGAGAAACCGTGTCCGGTAGCTTCGATCACACCCACGTTGTCTCTATATTCGGACTTCTTCATTCTTTCGGCAGTCGCTCGTGCGTAAACAACTCTTTTCACAATTCCGTTTTCGACCAAAGGAACAATACGCCGCGTCATGCCTTCTCCGTCGAACGGCGCCCCCGTTTGCAGCGGGTGGGTGACGTCGTCCCAGATGGTCACATTGTCGCCAAATAATTTCGTGCCGAGGCGCCCCGCCAGAAAAGATCGCTGGTCCAGAATTGCCATGCCCGAAAAATCCCAGAACATGAATCCCACGATGTCGAGCACAGCTGCTGGTTCCAGAATCACGGTGTACTTCCCCGCCGGAACTTCGCGCGGTCCCGCTGATTCCACCGCCTTCCTCGCCGCAATCTCGGCCAGCATTAACGGATCGACTTGCGTCGCATCAGGCGAATTTGCCTTTTGCCATCCAGACGAATCCGGCGAGATCATCGTGATGGAAACTTCGGCAGAGGTCTGCGTATGCCAGGTGCTTAGCCCACGCGAATTGAAGATTCCTTCGAACGACTCGCCGCTCGAATACACTCCGGCAGTGGTGAGCTTGTGGCGGTCCGCCACTCCGACGATTTTGCGAACCCCCTCCGCTCGAATCTCAGGTGTAATCGCAGCGGTGTGTGCAAAGTGTCTGGACGGTTGCACTCTGCCATCGGAGGCTTCGCGCACCTCATTGGAAGTCGGCATCGGCAGCAAATCGGGATCCGGGTGTTGTACCTTTGCCAGGCTTTCAGAAGAACTGACTACTTGCCGCAGGCTCTCGTCATCGAACCTGTTCGTAACGGCCCGTGCGGTGCGACCTCCGAAGACCGTTCGCACTGACACGACATGATTTTCCTCGGCGACGTTTTGATGAATTGTATTGTTTGCAAATCGAGTCAGGGCGAAGTGCCCGCCAGAAAGGAAAACTTCCACCTCATCAGCGGTCGAGAGCCTTTTGATGCGATCGAAAATATCGCCGGCTTGTTCTTTCGTCAGCATTCGATTGATTGGCACCAGCTCCGCAAAACCGCTCCGATCGTTAGTTTCCTTTGAACGCACTTCCGACCTTGACGCCTCGGAAGCGCGATGGAGATGCACCATGTCCCGTTCCCATCACTTGCTGCGGTTGGCCCTTGCCGCAATTCGGCGTTCCCCACAGCGTCCACTCATCGCGGGAGCAAATCGCATCCAGCGAGTTCCAGAACTCTGTTGTGATTCCCGAGTACGATGGATTTTTCACCATCCTCGCCCGTTTACCCTTCTTGATTTCCCATCCAATCTCGCAACCGAACTGAAAGTTGTATCGTTTGTCATCAATCGACCACGAGCGGTTCGTCTGCATCAGGACGCCGTAATCTGTTGATGCAATTAGTTCTTCCAGGCTTAGTGGTTTGGGGCCCGGTAGCAGGCTGATGTTCGTCATCCGGATCATCGGCAGCCGGTTCCATCCTTCAGCGCGCAGCGTTCCCCCGGACCGGGTTTCTCCGATGGTGTGTGCCGTATCCCGCGAGCTCAAATATCCGGTGAACAAGCCCTGCGTGATGATGGGAGTGCACTGTGCCGCAACGCCTTCATCGTCGAATCCGAAAGTTCCGAGGCCGGGACCGTGCTCCTGCCGAGCATCGGCCACGACATTTACGAGCTCGCTCCCGTAGCGCAGCGTTCGCAGTTTGTCCAAAGTCAGAAACGAGGTGCCCGCAAAGTTCGCCTCCATTCCTAGCACACGATCGAGTTCGATCGGATGCCCCACGGATTCATGAATCTGCAAACCCAATTGCGAACTATCGAGAATGATGTCGAACTTCCCCTCAGGACATTGATCGGCCTTGTGCAGCGCGACCGCTTCTTCCGCAATCCGGCGTGCGTTCTCAACTAACTTCAATTCATCGATGAGCTCGTATCCCTTGTTCTGCCATTGGCCGCCAAAAGAGTTCGGGTACGATCGCTTTTGAATTTCGTTTCCTGCGAATGCGTACGCTGCATATCCCGCGCCGGTCGAGAGCTTGGTCTGGTGAATGTCGGACCCTTCCGACGACATCAACCATTGTTCTTCGCGATTGAAATTCAGGTTAGCTTCGGCCAATGTGACGCCGGAGACCGCACGGAGTTCAGCGTCGATTTTCAACAGCAGATCGATGTGCTGTTCAACTGAAATCGTGAATGGATCAATTTTGAACGGCGTGCTCCACTCGGCGACGGCTGGTTTCTCCGGGGCAAGGTGGACATTCTCGCGTTTTACCCGTGCAGACGCTCGCGCAATTTCCACTGCTTTTGCAGCAGTTGCCTCGACCGCTCCCCTTCCCAACTCGGACGATGCCGCGAATCCCCACGCGCCGTCGGCAATAGCGCGCACGTTCATTCCAATCGACTCCGCATCCCAGGCGCTTCCTACCTTGCCATTCTTGGTCGTCAAAGCGCGGCTCCGTTGCGCAATGACGCGAACGTCCGCGTAGCTCGCCCCCCGAGCGGAGGCCGCATTCAACGCCCAATTGGCAATATGTTTCATACGAAGAAGTTCAATTTAACACAGCGATTCGAAGACAGAACTGAGGTGTGGTAAGGGAAATATGCGCGCCGAACTAATCGTGCCTTGGAATTTGTGAGATGGACTGGGTGCCCCATTTCCGGCCGATTTTGCCGGAAGTGGGGATTTTTCTACGGCGTCGCGTGCGCTTCGGTCAGTGCCGCCTTCACCGCCAGCAACTCCTTTAATACGCCTCGCAGCTTGGTGGACTCCAGTGCATTCGCTCCGTCGGACTTCGCCTCCTTCGGATTGTCATGCACTTCCATGAACACCCCGTCCACGCCGGCTGCGACGGCTGCTCTCGCCATCAGCGGAATGAACTCCGGCTGCCCCCCGCTGACCGCCGGACCTTGGTCGTCAGCTTGCGATGATGGCAGTTGCACCGAGTGCGTCGCATCGAAAACGACGGGCGCAAACTTCCGCATGATCGCCAGGGACCGCATATCTACGACTAGATTGTTGTACCCGAAGCTCGAACCACGCTCCGTCAGGAAGACTTGCGTGTTTCCTGCATCACGACATTTTTCGACAGCATGTCGCATATCCAAAGGAGCGACGAACTGCCCCTTCTTAATGTTCACCGCGCGCCCGCTGAGAGCCGCGGCTACAACAAGATCAGTCTGACGGCACAAAAATGCCGGGATCTGCAGTACATCGACAACTTCTGCCACCGCCGGGACGTCCGCCGCTTGATGCACGTCTGTCAAAATCGGAATATGGACTTCGTTCTTGACCTTCTTCAGAATTCGCAGCCCCTCCTTTAGCCCCGGCCCACGAAAGCTACGAACGGATGTGCGGTTCGCCTTGTCATAACTCGCCTTGAAGAAAAACGGAAAATTGAGCGATCGTGCCACACCCTTGATGATCTCTGCCATCCGGATTGCGTGCTCCTCACTCTCGATCACGCATGGTCCGGCTATTAGGAAAAGATCACCGGTACCAACATGAATGTCTCCGACTTGAAAGGAAATACTCATCGGTTCTCGACGGTTTCGATGTCAGCCCGCTTCGCTTCGACGTCAATCGTCAAAGGAATTCGGTAATTTCTGAGATCGTTCAGATTCTTACTTTCTCAGGACGGTGAAACATCTCCACAGCTGCCGTCTCTTTTTCCGCTCGCCGCTTCGAGCCGTGCTCATACGCCGCACCAATGAAAGAACTGAACAGAGGATGCGGCTCGAGCGGCTTCGATTTGAACTCGGGATGGAACTGGCATCCAATAAAGTGCGGATGATCCGACAGTTCGACCATCTCCACATAAGTCCCGTCTGGTGTCGATCCGGAAATTCGCAAGCCCGCCGCCGTCATCGGCTCCTCGTATTCCCGATTGAACTCATAACGGTGCCGGTGGCGCTCGCTGATCTCCGCCTTACCATAAATCTTGTGCGCCAGCGTATTGGGCTCAATCTTGCAGGGCCACGCGCCTAATCGCATCGTGCCGCCAAGTTCTTCCACGCCACGCAACTCGCGTAGTTTGTAGATCACGCGATGCGGCGTCGCTGGATCGAACTCGCTCGAGTTCGCTTCCTCAAGACCAACGACGTTCCGCGCAAATTCAATGCAAGCCGTCTGCATCCCCAGGCAGATTCCGAAGTAAGGAACCTTTTTCTCGCGGGCATAGCGAATCGCCATCAACATACCTTCAATGCCGCGCTTGCCAAATCCCCCGGGCACAAGGATCCCGTCATAGCCTTCAAGTTGCGCCTCGTAGCTCTTGTCGCCGGTTTCGAGGCCCTCAGCCTCGATCCAGTTCAGCTGTAACTTCAGATTGTGCGCCAGCGATCCGTGAACGAGTGCCTCTTTCAGCGACTTGTACGAATCTTCGTACTCTACGTATTTCCCGACAATCCCGATCGTTACTGTGTCTTTCGGGTTGTACACACGATGGACAATGTCCTCCCACTTCGACAGGTCTCGGTCTTTCGCATCCATGCGCAGGCACTTCAACACCAGAGTGTCCACATTCTCATTGGCAAACACGAGCGGCACTTCGTACACCGAAGACACATCCTTCGCCGTGATCACGGCCTCTTCCGGGACGTTGCAGAACAGCGCAATCTTCGATTTCATCTCCTTCGCCAGAAAGCGGTCGGTGCGGCAAAGCAAAATATCCGGCTGAATTCCGATGCTGAGCAAGCTCCTTCACTGAGTGCTGCGTCGGCTTGGTCTTCAACTCTTGCGCCGCCGCGATAAACGGTACCAGCGTCACATGCACAAATAACGTGTGATCGCGACCCAGTTCCTGACGCATCTGCCGGATCGCTTCCATAAACGGCAGTGACTCGATATCGCCAACCGTGCCGCCGATCTCGACAATGGCCACGTCCACGTCTTGCGCGACCTTCTTCATTGCCGCCTTGATTTCATTCGTGACATGCGGAATTACCTGTACCGTCTTGCCGAGATAATCGCCACGTCGCTCTTTGGCAATGATCTGCTCGTACAGGCGGCCGGTCGTCCAGTTGTTATCGCGGGAAAGTTTGGCGTGCGTAAAGCGTTCGTAGTGCCCGAGGTCGAGATCCGTTTCGGCTCCGTCGTCGGTGACGAAAACTTCACCATGCTGAAACGGCGACATCGTTCCCGGATCGACGTTCAGATACGGATCGAACTTCATGATGTTGACCTTGATTCCGCGGCTCTCCAGCAGGCAGCCAATCGAAGCCGCGGCCAGCCCCTTGCCGAGTGAAGACACAACTCCGCCCGTTACAAAGATGTACTTCGCTGGCATCTCTTCCTCGCTTTAAATTGTTTTTGAAAAATGGTGCAGGTGGGGTGCACGATCAATTATGGCAGAAAAGTCCTGTGGAAGAAATGGAAGAAACTACAACATCGAAATTTTCCTTCGTGGACCCTTGTGTCCTTGGTGGTAAAACGTCTTTCCACCGAAAGCACAGAAGGTCTAGTCGCCCAAGGGTATTCTTTCGTGAACCCTAGTGTCTTTGGTGGTTAAAGGTTTCTCAGTCTCCGCCCACCGTGGCTGCAGCCCTCGCAGTGCAGAAAGGCACACGCGTTGACTATCCGCGCAAGCTCAGCGAGAATAATCGAGGTCATTTCCTATCAGACCGGTAGTGTCCCCACAAGTGGGCCTGTGGCGCAGCTGGGAGCGCGCTTCCATGGCATGGAAGAGGTCGTCGGTTCGATCCCGACCAGGTCCACCAAGAGTTCTCACGTCACGGCGTCCCCGATAACCTGACGCATCCGCCCGCCGTCTCTCCAGTACAATTGCCGTCGTGTCCGACGCCATCTCCACTCGCTCGGGAGACGCTCCCCAAGGTCCCCATATTTTCGGGTCTGACCGATAGCGAGCTGAGCTTTCTTACCCAGAGAGCGGTGCCTCGCCATTACGCCGCAGGAGAGAATGTTTTCAGCGAAGGCGAGCCCTGCACGGGACTATATGTCGTTGAATCCGGCCATGTCCGCATTTTCAAGAGTTCAGCCAACGGGCGCGAACAAGTGCTCAGCATCGATGGACCGGGCAGTTCTATCGCGGAGCTCCCGGTTTTTGATGGTGGCAGTTATCCCGCATCGGTAACGGCAATCGATGATGCCATCCTGCTCTTCGTCAGCAAACAGGACTTTCAAGCACTTTGCCTTAAGCATCCGCAGGTCGCCCTCAAGGTGCTGCGTGTAGTGGGTTCGCGCCTCCGTCGGCTCGTCGGGATTATTGAAGAGCTTTCGTTTACGACAGTAAGGCACCGGCTCGCAGCGTTTCTATTGCGTCTGGCTCAGAAGGAAGGCAAGCCCGCCGCCGCGGGTGTGGAAGTCAGCTTGCCCATCAGCAATCAGGAATTGGCTTCGCAAATTGGCACCGTCCGCGAGCTCGTGTCCCGCAATCTTTCGCGCTTGCAGTCGGAAGGTATTCTCAAAATCGACGGCCGCACTGTTACCGTGTTCGATCTGAAAGCCCTGGAATCCGAAACAGACTCCCCTGAATAGTTGCCGTTTCATGGGAGCCAACCTCCGCTACTCTTATCCACCTTCATCCTGAAATCTCCACGAAATCGTCACTTCCGAGCCTTTCGTCGCGACTGTGACAAAAGTCATCGGCAGGAGCCTTCTACTCCTCTAGTCTCGGCACATAGAGCACGACCCACACAACAAGCCGGGTCGCAAGGAGAACATGATGAGCGTAACCGCCGAGAAGACTGTGCGTGAATTAGCGCTGGAAAGCGCTTCCGCAACAAGGATCTTTGAAAAACTGGGTATCGACTACTGCTGCGGAGGCAACAAGTCTCTGGAAGAAGCTTGCCGAGTCGCCAACCTCTCAATGAACGAGGTGATCGATTCGCTCGAAATGGCCGACCAGGCCGCCCGCGCCCAACAACCAGTCCGCGATTGGCAGAAAGAATCTCTAGCCGAACTGATCTCCCACATCCAGAACACCCACCACAGGTACACGCGGGAGGAACTTGCACGCGTCACTCCGCTTTTGGACAAAGTTTGCTCCGTCCACGGCAAGAATCATCCCGAGTTGCTCCAGATCCGCTCCAGCTTTCAAGCATTGTCTGCAGAGCTGAGCCTGCACCTGATGAAAGAGGAGAACGTCTTGTTTCCGTACATCGTGAGGATGGAGGAAGCGGTCATCCAGCATGAACCGGTGGTGCCGCCTCCGTTCGGCAGCTTGCAGAATCCCGTCTCCATGATGGAGCACGAGCACGATTCGGCTGGCAACGCCTTGCGGGCGATTCGCGAAGCGAGCAGCGGCTACACCACTCCGCCGGACGGTTGTGTTAGTTACCACACTCTGTACCAGGCGATGTCGGAGTTTGAATCCGATCTCCACCAACACATCCATCTGGAAAACAACATCCTGTTTCCGCGAGCGATCGCGATGGAGTAGTCTCGAAACGGGCCCGCGTTTGCTGTTTCATCCGATAAGCATTTGTTAGGAGAACCGAGCCATGCAATACCGAAAACTTTGGATCGCGCTTGGCGTGGTCATGTTTGTTTCATTCTCAGTACTGGGAGGAGTCGGATACAAAGCCATCAGCAACGGCCCTCCAATCCCCGCAAAGGTGGCGACCGCCGACGGACGCGTGTTGTTCACCGGAGAAACGATCCGCGACGGTCAGAACGTCTGGCAATCCACTGGCGGTCAGGAAATCGGCACCATCTGGGGACACGGCGCGTATGTAGCGCCCGACTGGAGCGCCGACTATCTTCACCGCCAGTCGGAAATCGTGCTCAATCGCTGGGCGCGACTACAGGGATTCGCTGATTATTCTGGGATGCCGGCTGAATCGCGAGCCGGGCTGCAAGAGCGGCTCACCGAAATTACACGAAAAAACACCTACGATTCGTCGACGGACACGATCGTGATAGATGGCGATCGTGCTGCGGCCTTCGAAGAGCTCGCCGCCTACTATGCTGACATTTACGGAAATGGCCGGGATGCATACGCAATTCCTGCCGGCGCCCTCACCGACCCGACCAAGCAGCGCGAGATGGCCGCGTTCTTCTGGTGGACAGCATGGGCCGCGAGCACAGACCGTCCCGGCCAGAACGTCAGCTACACGCAAAACTGGCCGCATGAAGAACTCGTCGGCAATCGCCCGACGGGCGGCACGATTGTCTGGAGCGTGATCAGTTTCGTCCTTCTGCTCGGCGGCATCGGTGGGATGGTCTGGTATTTCGCCTCACAGGAACACTCACCGTCCTCCGGCAAAATGCCCCGGCGTGATCCTTTGCTAGGCCTGCAACCAACTCCATCCCAAAAGGCAACGGTGAAGTACTTCTTCGTTGTCGCCGCCCTTTGGGTAGTGCAGGTCGCACTTGGCGCCATCGTGGCGCACTACGGGGTCGAGGGCAACGGCTTCTACGGGATTCCCTTAGCGAAGTGGCTCCCTTATTCGATCGCTCGTACCTGGCACTTGCAGATCGGCATCTTCTGGATTGCCACTTCATGGCTAGCCACGGGCCTTTATATCGTTCCCGCGGTAAGCGGCGCTGAACCGAAAGGCCAGCGCCTTGGTGTCAACCTTTTGTTTGGAGCGGTCGTGGCGGTGGTCGTCGGCTCACTCGCCGGAGAGTGGCTTGGAATTGAGCAGAAGCTCGGTAACCTCTGGTTCTGGCTCGGTTCGCAAGGATACGAGTACGTTGATCTTGGTCGCCTCTGGCAGATCCTGCTCTTTGTCGGCCTGACCTTCTGGCTCTGGCTGATGTGGCGCGGTATTAAACCGGCCCTGAAACGGCACGACGAGAATTACTCCTTGCTGATGTTGTTCCTTATTTCCAGCATCGCGATTCCTCTCTTCTACTCTGCCGGATTAATGTATGGACAACGCAGTCCTTTGATCACCGCCGAGTACTGGCGCTGGTGGGTTGTGCATCTTTGGGTGGAAGGGTTCTTCGAAGTCTTCGCCACCGTCGTCATTGCCTTCCTGCTCACGAGACTCAAGTTGCTCTCGGTCTCGACGGCCACGCGCGGTGTCCTCTTCTCGACCGTCATCTATCTCTCGGGAGGCATCATCGGCACATTCCATCACTTGTATTTCACCGGTGCACCTTCCGCGGTTCTGGCTTTGGGGGCCGTGTTCAGCGCCTTCGAAGTCGTGCCTCTCGTATTGATCGGATTCGAAGCATGGGAGAATATCCGCCTCTCTCGTAGAACTGCCGACAATCCATGGATCAGCGCCTACAAGTGGCCAATCTATTTCTTCATCGCCGTGGCGTTCTGGAACTTTGTGGGCGCCGGCCTCTTTGGTTTCATGATCAATCCGCCAATCGCCCTTTATTACGTGCAAGGATTGAACCTGACCCCCGTGCACGGGCACACCGCGCTGTTCGGTGTATATGGCATGCTCGGCCTCGGGCTCATGCTCTTCTGCCTGCGCGCCCTTCGCCCGGGGTTGATGTGGAAAGATCGCCCTCTATCAATCGCGTTCTGGTCGATCAACATCGGACTGGCCGCGATGGTCCTGTTCAGCATGCTTCCCATCGGATTGATGCAGGCCTGGGCCTCCGTCGAATTCGGAACCTGGTACGCACGTTCTTCCGAATTCATGCAGACGCCTATCGTCACGCGCCTGCGCTGGATGCGGATGTTCGGCGACACACTCTTCGCCTTCGGAGCGATGGTGCTGGGCTGGTTCGTTCTCGGACTAGTGACGGGCCATTCCTTCGACCGCGGTTCAAAGATACTGAGAGAAGGCGAGTACACGCCTCAGGTGACGCAACAAGAAAAGGAAAAGGAAGAAGAGGAACTCGCTCACCAAGGGGACTAACGCAATCTTGCTCCAGAAACCGCCCTCTTAATCTCACTAACGTTCGCGCGGCGCCGGGGTCTCACCTCGCCGCCGCGCGAACCACAGATACACGGGAATTCCAAGTAGAATGACGATCACGCCCCCAATGGAATTCTTCAGATTGCTGACGAAGGTGTAGTAGAGCAAAACTGCCGCAGTCCCAATAAACAACGCCGGCACAATTGGATACCCCATCGTCCGGTAAGGACGATGCACATCCGGCTCTCGCTTGCGGAACACGAAAATCGTGCTTGCCGCCACAACATAGAACAGCCACTCGGCGAAAATTGCTAGTGAGAACAGTTCCCGGAACGCTCCTCCGACAAGCACCAGCACGATTGCGACTGCCCCTTGAATCACGAGGGCCAATCCTGGTGTGTGAAACTTCGGATGCACTTCGGCCAGCGCCTTGAACAGGTATCCATCTCGCGCCACCGCAAACGGCACTCGCCCACCGCTCATGATGGTGCCATTCAGCGTCGCCAGCATCGAGACAATCATTCCAATCGATACCAGAGATACGCCCCATTTTCCGAGCGCCGCTTCACCCGCGGCGGCGGCCGGAACGGCCGCTTGCGCAATTGCGCTCGCCGGCAGCGCACGCTGAATCCCCGCATTCATCCCCATATAAAGGACGGCCACCACTCCCACACCTGCAATCAAAGCAATCGGAATGTTCTTCTCCGGACGTTGCACCTCTTCGCTCACCATGTTCAGGTCGTTCCACCCGTCGTAGGCCCACAACGCCGCAACCAGCGCGGCCATGAAACCTTCGATTCCTCCCCTGGCTCCGGCAAAACTTGTGCCGAAGTTGCTCCATGACCCGGAACTCGCTGTCAGAGCAACGAACGCGATGCCAATGATCATCGCCACTTTCAGCACGGTGAATGCAAACTGAAAGTTTCCCGCCTTGCGGACGCCAATGTAGTTGAGTCCCGTGATCAGAACGTTCGCCGCAATGGCAAAAAGATGGCCGTAGGTGATGACAAGCATTCGGCTTGAAGTGACGGGGATGGCACAAAGTGTTTGCGGCAAGAAACTGAATGCAGAGAAGGTTCCCAATACGCGCACCAGCCCTGAGGTCACGCTGGCGATCGACGCCGGCTTGGCAATGAGAAACCACGTCCAGCCATACAAGAAACCTGGCAGCGGCCCGTACGCGTCACGGACGTAAACATATTCACCGCCGGAAAACGGGCGCACCGCGCCCAGTTCGGCATACGTCAATGCTCCAAAAAACGAGAGTAGCCCGCCCACCACCCATGCCAGATAGACTAATCCGGCCGAGCCCACGGCCTGCATCATCTCAGCAGGAACCAGAAATATCCCGCTGCCGATGATCGTGCCCGCCACAATCGAAACCGCGTGCCAAACGTTCAGGCCGCGCACGAGTTCCGGTCGTTCAGTCGCCACCGTGGCGTCACCCATTCGCCCTCCTCAACCTAACCTTCAGTCGTTGCAAAAGTATGCAGAGGCTACCACCAACACGGCCGTCGTGTGAGACCTTGGTCTCTATACGCTCCATGCAAGATGGCGTAAGCTCATTTCGCCTCTCCCCAAGGCGCTTTGTATCCGGCCCCGGTTCACTGCTCAAGCAATCCACAAGGACATCGCCATGCTGCCACTTCGCGTCCGTCTCTCCATTTCTCGCGCCGTCGTTGCGCTGACTCTAGTTATTCTTTCGTGCGTTACTATCGTCGCCGGTCAGGCCATCACCACTTATCACGTCGACAATAATCGCACTGGCTGGAACTCACACGAAACCGTGTTGACCCCGGCCAATGTCGGCAGCACATCCTTTGCGATGCTGCACGGGGTCACGCTCAACGACCAAGTCGATGCACAGCCTCTTTTCGTTCCTTCCGTCAACGTCATAGCAGGCAGCCACAAAGGATTACACGACATTGTCTACGTCGCCACCGAGGGAAACACAGTCTACGCGATCGACGCGAAAACCGGCACCGTGCTTCTCAGTCCAAACTTCGGAACTCCGGTCGCACGTCCCCTGGGATGCGGGAACAACGGACCCAACGTTGGGATCAACTCCACTCCTGTAATCGATCTCAGCAGCAACACTCTTTATGTGATGATCTACACCCATGACGCAACTGGTCCCGCCTATCGCCTGCATGCTCTCGATCTCGGCAGTCTCACCGACAAAGTCACGCCTCAGTTAGTGGTGGCCTCCCATACCCTGCTCGACGGCTCCACATTCAATTTCAATGCAACGTATCAACGCCAGCGTCCCGCCCTGTTGCTCTCCAACGGCACGGTCTACGCCGCTTTTGGAAGCTTCTGTGACTTTTCTCCCAGCCTGTCGCGCGGCTGGCTTCTCGGATGGTCGACTGGATCGTTGACTCCTCTTCCCGCGAATCAAGTGCTCGACACGCTCGCCACCTCGCCCAATAACTACTTCCTGTCCGCGATCTGGATGTCAGGGTACGGTCCTTCCACCGACGATAATGGCAACATCCTGTTCATCACCGGAAACTCTGATCCTTCCGGGACGACATACGACGGTGTTAGCAACATCCAGGAAAGTGTCGTCAAAGTTTCTCCGGACCTCTCCACAGTTCTGGACCTGTTCACTCCCAAAAATCAGTCTGTGCTTGATAAAACCGACCAAGATTTCGGATCCGGAGGGGTGCTCGTCCTGCCTGAGCAGCCGGGTTCGACCCCCCACATCGCGGTCGCGGCCGGTAAAGATGGCAATCTCTTCATGATGAATGAAGACTCCCTTGGAGGCTACTCTCCAACGGCGAACCATAACCTCGCCACCTACAGTGTCGGTGCCTGCTGGTGCGGGCAATCCTACTTCGTGGATCCGGCCGATGGTGTCGGACGCGTCGTCAGCAGCGGCGGACGTTCGGTATTCGTGTACAAAATCCAGACCACACCGTCTGCGAAGTTAACCAAAGTCTCCCAGTCGCCAGCCCTGGCCGCCACCGTGCAAGATCCAGGATTCTTTACCACGATTTCTTCGAACGGAAACACGAATCCAATCATCTGGGCGCTCTCCCGGCCCACCAGCGAGGTTGGAAATCCGATCTATCTCTACGCGTTCAATCCTAAATCGGTCACTAACGGATCGATGAAGCAACTCGTCAAGATTCGAGCGGGGGCCTGGCCGAACATCGGAGGCAACGCCAATCTCGTTCCACTCGTCGCCAAAGGACAGGTCTTTGTCGCGAGTAAAGGCCAGCTGCGGATCTTCGGCATCAAAGCAGCGGCCAAGAAATAGCTCTTCAGTTTTCCAAATTCTTACGGTCGAATCTCAATTGGAGTGCCGTTGCTCACGGCATTCGAGATTTCATCCATCTCATCATCGGTCACTGCACAGCAGCCAGCCAACAGCCCCAGTAAGAATCCGGATGCGCACCGCTGGATTATAGATTGCACGTTTCAGCAAAGTGCTAGGCTGATGAGGTGATGTTTCCTCTCAGCATTTTGCCGTACCGCAGGAAAGTACACCGCCGAAATACTCAGAGCGCAATGCGATTTTTGCTCTTGGTCTTCCTCGTCCCGAATTGCGCGACCGTCTCGTCAGCCGCCAACTGGACCGCCCAATCGCAACCCGCCCGCCTCGTTAACGGTGCGCCAGTCCTGTTCGTGGTGAAGCCTGCAATGAAGCTTGACTCTCTGTCTGGAACATGGCTCGGCCACCAGATCACCTTCAGCTACAAGGCCTCGACGAAAACCTGGTTTGCGCTGGCTGGAACCGGCTTCGAAACGAATCCCGGCAAATATTCGCTTCAGTTGACCGGACAGACCTCAGCTACCAAAGCTCCAGTGTCTTTCAAGCACACCTTCGCTGTCGCTGCGGCTTCCTATCCTAAGATCAAGGTAGAGCTTGCAGTCGAAAAGAAGTTTACCGAGCCCGATCCAAAACAACAGGCTGATATCGCCGAAGCAAGCAAGATCAAGCAGGAGTTCCTAAGTCGCGTCACAGCTGAGCGTGAATGGAACGGTAACTTTACAGCCCCGGTCGATGCTTCCACGTCCGACGTCTACGGTTCGCAGCGAATTTTCAACGGCGTTGCGCAACGCCCTCATTGGGGACTCGATTACCGCGTTCGCACCGGTACTCCGGTCACGGCCATGAACGAAGGCACCGTCCTGCTGGCTCGATTTCTCTATTACGAAGGAAATTTCGTCGTCATTGACCACGGGCAAGACTTGCTGACCCTCTACCTGCACCTCTCCGAATGCAAGGTGAAGGAAGGCGACAAGGTACAACGTGGACAGCTCATCGGATTGAGCGGCGGCACAGGACGTGCCACCGGACCCCACCTCGATATCAGAGTGCGCTGGCAGGGAATCTATCTGGACCCGGCCCGCCTTCTCCAGCTTCCACTTCCGGCAGAACCAGCTGCAGAACGCTGACTACGCTGCCCCGCCCGACATCTTCCCGCGCGGGCGCAGAGAATTATTCAATTCGTCTTTCAATCCAAGATTGCGTATCAATCGATGCAAATAGTTCGGGTGCACTCCTAAAATCCCAGCCGCATCCGAGTAGTTCCCGCGGGTCTGTTCAACCGCATCCACGATCAACCGCTTCTTCAACTCTTTGACGCTCGCATGATATTTCCCCTCATGCATCGCGGCTGGAGAAGACTGCTCCAGCAGCGATTCCGGCAAATCTTCGAACAGCAACATGTCCGACGAGCCCATCACCAGCGCGCGTTCTACTGCGTTCTCTAGTTCGCGTACATTTCCGGGCCAGTCGTAGTTAACGAGCGCCGCCATCGCCTCGCGAGAAACCGGCTTGGTCTTCACTTTGCACCGCTTCGCATGTTTCTGGATGAAATGCCGCGTCAGCATCGGAATGTCATCCCTTCGGTCTCGTAACGACGGCATCGTCAACTTCACCACGTTGAGCCGGAAATAAAGGTCCTGGCGGAACTCGCCTTTTCGCACGGCTTCGGTCAATTCCCGATTCGTTGCCGCTATGAGGCGTACATCGATCTTGATCGGATGAATTCCGCCCACCCTCTCAAACTCTCGCTCCTGCAATACGCGGAGCAATTTGACTTGAAGTGTCGGAGCCAGTTCCCCGATCTCGTCCAGGAAGACAACTCCGCCGTCAGCAACCTCCAGCCGCCCCTTCTTAAGCCCGGCAGCTCCTGTGAATGCTCCGCGTTCGTGACCGAAAAGATCGGTCTCCAGAAGTGATTCCGGAATCGCCGCGCAATTGATCGCGACAAATGGCTTGCTCGAACGCCGGCTGTTGCGATGCAATGCGCGCGCTGCGAGTTCTTTTCCTGTGCCGCTTTCCCCTTCGATCAAAACAGTCGAATCAGCAGGAGCAACCCGCGCGATAAATTGGAAAATTTCTTTGATCCGCGAGCTCTCTCCCACCAGGCTCTGTTCTTGCCTGATCTCCGTAGTCAGCCGCTGATTTTCCTGTTCCAGCCATTGCAACCGCCGCGCATTGTCGAGCGCCACTGCCGAAATTCCAGCCACCGCTGCCGTCAATTGCAGGTGATCCTCGCTGAAACGGTTCGCGGCATTGGTGCTATCGAGGTAGATACACCCAATCATTCGCTGAAAAACGCTCAAAGGGACGCATATCAGCGATCGCACATCGGCAACGACGAGGCTCTCTACGTCACGAAACTTGCCGGTAGCCGGCACGTCGACGCCCAGAATTCCCACATTCTCGTTCATCACCTGGCGGGCAATGGTTCGGCTGACCCGCACCAGCTGCGGGCCCGCCTGACGGGTGCGTGCGTAGAGACAGTTGAAATCCTGCCCTGCCCCCTCCGACATCAAAATCGCTCCCCGGCTTGCTGGAACAACTTCAAAAATCAGATCCAATATCTGCGCCTGCAACTCTTCCAGATCTCGAATCGCGTGCACGACGCGGCTGATCTTGAGAAGCGCATTCAGGTTGCGCGCCAGCTGCGAACCCTTGGGCAACTCGCTCGACAGCTTCTCCGGCTGCAGATAAACCACTTCCTTCGGATAGATAACCTTCGTCTCAGCCGTCGGTCGGTTGTCATCAAATTCAACCCGGCTCCCCGGTAGGACGGAGTCTTCCTCTTCTGTGAGGAATACGAACGTCGAATCGCCGGTGGCGATCTGATCCCCATGTCGCAGCCATTCTTCTTTTACGGGTACTCCGTTGACGAGGGTTCCGTTCCGGCTGTCCAGATCCTTGATCTGGAATCGCCCATCCTCTGGACGGAACATGCAATGTTTTCTCGAAACGGACGGATCTACGACCGCTACCTGGTTGGCTGGATCGCGCCCGAGGGTGGCTTCCCCTTCAGGCAATGGAACGGTTGCATCTTTCGAGGGTCCCGCAATCACTACAAGTCTCGGCCGCAATCAGGTCTCCAACTCACCGCAGATTTCTAACATAGCGCGGGCCCAATTACATGTTCTAACGCCTTGGTTTCCAATATCCGAACGGTTAGTCATCCTATCTGATTGGATAGGCTTTTTCCTGCCTGCCCCCAAAAAGCCAGTTCCGCGCAGCAATCCAGCAACAGGTCTAAATCATTGCAGGAGGATTGTTTAGGAACCTTCCGTCCTCGTACGGAGACGCTCGGCCCACATTGGAACTGCACATGCAATCTATAAGATTGCGGATGCTCGGCAAAAGCGATGGGGGAAGCGCTTTCGAGAAGTCCTAGCCGGGATCGCTGGTCAGAGGCTCGGGGGACCCCCTCATCGAGCCCTGACCTTTTTTCTTTTCCCCGCATATAGGCGCAACAGCCCAAGGTCCAAGTAACACGGAGTCAGTTGCAGATCTAGCCCGCCACCGCTTCAGCCGCCAACCTCGAGTCTTCCACCACGACAATGCCGTCCCGGTAACTCACTGTGCGTCCGGAAATCGCAGGAACCCTCTCCCCCGGAACCAGAATACCAACCAGGTTTAACGGATCTGCAGCCGACAGCGTGATGGTCTCTCCGCTGAGCGGCTGATTTCTCATTGCCCGCAGCGACTCGACTGCGACCGGCAAGGCAAACTGCTCTCCCAAGAATCCATCCACAAAACGGCCTCCCCGGATTTCTCCGCGATCTTCTAGCCGCCGAAAGGCCATCAGCATTTCCCGCCACGGAGGCAAGTTCGCTTCCCTTGCCAGCAAGTCTCGGATCACAATTCCGTAACGACGCAGTAGCATCCAGCACGCTGCCTCTACCGCCCTCGGTCGTTCCGCCGTACCATCCGCGTTCAACAATGCCCACCGTCCCGCGTTGTGCCGCGGACGCAAGCTTCGCCCCATCCCTGGCTCGGTCCGTCTCTTCGGATCGATCAGACACCGGAGGTTATCAAAGCCATCGGCAGTCACCAGTCCGGCCGCCACCAGTTCCCACAATGCGGTTTCAATCTCTGCCTTCAGCTTTCCCGTTCCACGCACAATGTCTGCAAAGAAAGAGGCACCGCGTTCTCCCAGATGTTTCAGAACCGTTTGCGCGCCGCTACTGAGTCCTCGTCCCTCGTCCGAATGCGGCTCCGATCCATTGTTTGGTCGATTTTCCACTAGGTGAGGATTGCGGTGCAGGGCCATCCAATCCGCTTCCTCTCTCACAAAGAAAGTAATCGGAGCGACGCTGGTCGGAATCACTCGTCGTTGTCGAGGTGCCCCCGAGTCGCCTCCTCCTCCTGAATCCAATGTCGCGGGATGGGGCGACAGCCGCCCCCACCCAAGAGCACCAGTCAGGCAAAGCTGATCGAGCCACTGCGGATCGTAGTCGGCGATTCTTCGTGCCAGAACGCGTCGCTCCCATGCGCTTGCCGGAATTTCAAATCCCTGCAACTGCTGCACGACCTCCAGCGTCCCGCGTTGCCCGGACACCTGCGAACCGGGCGCTACGTGTTGCCACTTCATTAGCCACCGCATGAAGGTGGCTGCACTCACCGGCTCGATCTGCCTTCGCAGCATTCCGACGGTCAACCGGTGAATCCTAGCCAGGAGCCGCCGCTCACACCACTCTGTCTCAGCTTCCTTCAGTCCATGTGGCGAGGGCACCCCTGCCCGCATGCTTGCGCTGCCAACGAACTTTCCACGCAGAACAGTCCCCGTAGCCTCCATCCGAAGCAAAGCCTTTTCAATGTCGGAAGCAGCCAGACCCAAAGCAGCGCCAAGCTGCGAAGAAGTCGTAGGACCGATATGTGACATCCATCCGGTGACGAGAGTCAGCAAAGCGTCATCCCGAGAGACATCACCGGATTCGACCTCCGCAAGTTCGCGCTCGAACGAAGCCTCAGAGAAAAGCGAGCGAAAGCTCCGAGCCCGCTCAGCAGCCACCCAATAGCGCCGGAGTCGCGCCGGCTGTCCCGAGGCCGTCTGGGCCTCGGCCCAGACGCCAACACCAGCCCGTCCTTGCCGCACAAGCTGTTCGAAAAACACTGTCCATCGGTCGCTGCCAATTTGAAAACCGCTCTCAAGCGCGGATCTGCCTAGATCAGTCCGGTCCAAGTCTTCCGGCAGCGCTACCAGAGTGTGCAGCACGTCATGAAGTTCGTCCGCGTCGCGCACATCCGGCCACGCTTCCTCGCGAACCTTCGCGATAGCTTCCGGATCAAGCTTTCCCACTTCTTCAAGCACGGATTCAGGCAGCACCCGCCGCATCTCCACGGCTCGGGCCCGCCTCTCTTCCAACGGCGCATCATCCAGATATGCATACGGATTTGCATTCAGAATCTCGTGCGAGAACTGTGACGGCACAGGAGTATCCACTGCCAGCACTCGGATTGCTCCCGACGCCATTCCTCGAAGCAACGCCTTCAGCCCTTCGACATCCATCGCCTCGGTAAGCACATCCTTCATTACCTCACCGACCAATGGATGATCCGGGATCTGGCGCTCTCCCTCGATGTTTTCGAAGCACGCTGCCGCATCCGGAAACACGGACGCCAGCAAATCATCCGACCGGATACGCTGTATCTGTGGCGGTACCTTCTTGCCGTTCTGAAAGCGCAATAGCGCCAGCGCTCGGCTTGCATCCCATCGCCAACGCGTGCCGAAGATCGGAGAATCCAGAGCCGCTTGCTCCAGAATCGGCTGCACCGAATCGGCTTGCAGAAAATGAAAAACATCCCCCAACGGAAAGCTGTGCTGCTCGGCTAAGGCGATATTCAACCCGTTATCCGTTGCGGCCGCTTGCAGCTCAAAATTGAACCCGCGGCAGAATCTCTTGCGCAGCGACAAGCCCCAGGCTTTGTTGATCCTTCCACCAAACGGCGCGTGGATCACCAACTGCATCCCGCCGCCTTCATCAAAGAATCGTTCCGCTATCACCGTAGTCTGCGTCGGTACCGCGCCCAAAACCGCCCGGCCCTGCAGGATGTATTCAATGGCCTGCTCGGCTCCGGAATCATCGAGTCCGCACTCTTCTTTCAGCCACGCAACGGCAGCGGCTACTTCGGGCTGAGTCGCCGAAAATCCCACCGGCGAGGTTCCGGGCAGCATTTCGCTGATCTTCTCGCGAAGGTTTCCAACATATTCAGAAAGTTCCTGGGTCCGTGCCGGCGCTTCCCCCCGCCAGAAAGGAACACTCGGGGGCGCACCATGCGCATCTTGCACCAGCATTCGTCCCGAATTCGTTTCAACGCGGTGAATGATCCACGAGGTGTTCCCCAGCAACATGATGTCGCCGCGATTACTTTCCACCGCGAAATCTTCGTCGACGGTTCCAACCACCACTTGATCAGGCTCCGCGACCACTGTGTACAGCGCGTTGTCTGGGATCGCTCCTCCGCTGGTGATCGCCGCCAGCCGTGCGCCACGCCGCGCTCGCAATTTCCTGTTTACCCGGTCGCGATGGATGTAGGCCCCATAACGACCGCGTTTCGCCGCAATCCCTTCCGACAGCATCTCCAGAATCGAATCGAATGTCTCCCGCTTCAAATCCCGATACGGATAAGCACGTCGCGACAACGCATACAACTCATCCTCATCCCACCCGCCGTCGCCAACCAAGCTCTCCGTGCCGACGGTAGCACCGGCGTTTTCGCTGCCATCCAGTCCGTGCTCCGTCCCAAAAGGTGACCCGGTCCGGCCCCCACTCGCAGCACAAGCCGCCACGATCTGCTGCGCCAGCACATCGAGTGGAGCCTCCGGGATCATTAGCCGATCCAGATCTCCTGCCTTGATCGCCTGTGCCAGAGCCGCGCACTCCATCAAGTCATCCCGGGTTGTGGCGAAGAATCGCCCTTTCGGCACAGCCCCGCGCCAGTGACCCGACCGACCCACCCGCTGCAGCGCCACCGCAATCGAACGCGGAGAATTAATCTGCACTGCGAGATCCACGAAGCCAACATCAATTCCAAGTTCCAGCGAGGCCGTCGCTACCAGAACCCGAACGCGCCCTTCCTTCAGCTTCGTCTCCGCCGTCAGCCTCAGCTTTCTGGATAAACTCCCGTGATGGGCCGCGACATTTTCTTCCCCTATCCGCCCGCCCAACTCATGCGCGATCCGCTCCGCCATCCTCCGCGTATTCACGAACACCAGCGTCGATCGATGCTGGTTCACCAACTCCACCAGCCGGTCGTAGATCGCGTCCCACATCTCATTCGAAGCCACCGGCCCCAGCGGCATCGGAGGAACCTCCACCGCCAGATCAATCTTCCGCTTATGCCCGACATTCACAATGACCGCATCGTCATCAGAAGCGTCCTCGCGGCCTGTCGCGAGGCCCTCTCGATCTCGCGTTCCCGTCAGGAACCGCGCCACTTCCTCAATCGGCTTCTGCGTCGCCGACAACCCAATCCTCAGTGGACGCCGATGGGTCAGCGCATCCAGCCGCTCCAGCGACAGAGCCAGGTGCGCTCCGCGCTTGTCATCGGCCACGGCATGAATTTCATCCACAATGACCGTCTCGACATCCCGCAGGATTGCCCGGCTCTTGTCTGCGGTCAGCAAAATGTATAAAGACTCCGGCGTCGTCACCAGGATGTGCGGCGGCCGCTTCAGCATCGCCCGGCGTTCCTGCATCAATGTGTCGCCGGTTCGCACGGCCGTACGAATCTCGGGCATCAAAAGCCCGCGCGCCCCGGCAAGCGCCAGAATCTCTCCCAGCGGAAGTTCCAGGTTTTTCTGGATGTCATTCCCCAGGGCCTTCAACGGGGAGACATACAGCACCTCGGTCCGATCGCTCAGTTGCCCGGCCAGCGCCTTACGAACGAGTTGATCGATGCAGGCCAGAAATGCGGCAAGAGTTTTTCCGGAGCCTGTGGGCGCTGAAATGAGAGTGGTTCGACCAGCAAGGATGTGGGGCCACCCCTGCTCCTGTGGCTCTGTTGGAGTACCGAATCGAGACACAAACCATTCGGCTACAAGCGGGTGGGCCCAGGCGATAGACTGAGGCATCGACTGCATCGGGACATTCTAATCCGAAATCACACCTTCGCCAAATGTTCGCTTAAAGCTTAGGTATCCTCAGTGAAACTTAGTGTCCTTAGTGGTAAAAGCTTTTGCTGACTGCGTTTCACAATCGTAGCCGCGCAAAAATGTCGTACGGACTCCCGATCTGCATGAAATAACCCTCCGCCCGTTTCACTCCCATCTGGTACCCGCGAAAAGCCGCCACCGTGTCCTGCAACTCGTAATAGCGATCGGGCGTCTGGCTGGCATGCGCATAGCACGCCGCACGCTTCGTCTCCGCCACGTCCGAGATATCGACGTAATGCGTGGGTGCCGGAAACGGATTTGTGTCCTCTCCGTCCGACACCTCGTAGTAGTACAAAGCGAACTTGTGCTTCAGTTGTTTCCATGCTTCGTACGTCAAGTTGGCAACCGCCCGGTGGTCCGGATGATTGTCCACCATCCACTGCGTAAAAACGGCATCCGGATTTTCCGTTTCAATGATTTTCTGAAATTCCTGGTAGTGCGCATTGTCCACGATCGCGTGCCCGTTGGTTTGGCTGGCATACGACGGACGCGCCTTCAATATCTCGCATGCTTTTTTTGCCTCTGCGGTACGAATTGCGCCCGACGTCTCCCACGCTCCGTCGTTCAGATAGAGCAGCACCACTTCGTGACCGAGCGCAGTTAATCTCGCAACGGTTCCGCCACATCCGTACTCCGGATCTCCCGGATGTCCCCCGGTCACAACAATCTTGCTCTTGCCCGACATCTGCGAACTCTGCGCGCCAGCAAGTGCCGCTGCGCCAGCGATCATTCCCGCGCCCTTTATTATCTGTCTCCGATTCATTGGCACTCCTTATAAGTCCGAGTATGGCTGATCAGTGTAAGGGACGAATCATCTTGTGTAGGGGCGGACGCATTCGTCCGCCCCGCGGAGCAAAGCGACGCGTGCCTGCTGCATCAATCTTAAGATCATCCGTTTTCCCAAACCACCGCCAACCGCCTCAAATCCCCCGCGGCGCCGATGATAGAATTCCCAATCCATCTCGATTCCGGGGGCAAACAATTTGACCTTGCTGCGCTCGCTGGCTACGTATCTCTTGCTGTTCTGTTTCATTTCTTACGTTAATGCACAATCAGCCTCCGACCAAAGTCCCACACCATCAGCCTCTTCAGGACCGCTCCTCGGTTACACAGTGCAGGGCTCCGCCACAGAGCGCGAACTGGAAAAGAAATTTCAAAACGGAATCCAGGCCTCAAATATTCGCGAGAACATGCGCCGGCTGAGTGCGCGTCCCCACCACGTGGGCTCGCCCTATGACAAAGACAACGCTGAGTGGATGCTAGCCCGCTTCAAAGAGTGGGGATACGACGTTCATCTCGAATCTTTCGACGTTCTCTTCCCCACGCCGAAAGAGCGTGTGCTCGAATTGCTCTCACCCAAACCGTACAAAGCGAAATTGCAGGAGCCGATCCTCGCGATCGATCCCACTTCGAATCAGACTTCCGAACAACTCCCCACCTATAACGCCTATTCTGCGGACGGAGACGTGACCGGTCCGCTCGTCTACGTGAACTTCGGCAATCGCGAAGACTACGAACAACTCGACCGTATGGGTGTTTCCGTCAAGGGCGCGATCGTCATCGCCCGATACGGTTCCGGCTGGCGGGGCGTAAAGCCAAAAGTCGCCGCGGAGCACGGTGCCCTCGGCTGCATCATCTATTCCGACCCCCGCGGAGACGGCTACTTCTTCGGAGACGATTTCCCCGCCGGCGGCTGGCGATCTCGCGACAGCGTGCAACGCGGCAGCGTGATGGACACCGACTATCCCGGCGATCCTCTAACGCCCGGCGTCGGAGCTACTCCAGGCGTAAAGCGTCTCGCCTTGAAAGAAGCCAAGACCATAACCAAAATTCCCGTCTTGCCGATCTCCTATTCCGACGCACAGCCTTTCCTTTCTGCATTGCAAGGTCAAATCGCACCGGAACCTTGGCGCGGCAATCTTCCACTCACGTATCATCTCGGACCCGGTCCCGCGCGCGTGCACCTCAAGGTCACCTCGAACTGGGACACTAAACCGCTCTACGACGTGATCGCCACTATGCCCGGTTCCGCTCCCGACCAATGGGTCATTCGCGGGAATCATCACGACGCATGGGTAAATGGCGCCGACGATCCCATCGCTGGAATGGCCCCCGAGCTTGAGGAAGCGCGAATGCTCGGTGAATTGCACAAGCAAGGGTGGACTCCCAAACGCACCATCATCTACTGCGCATGGGACGGAGAAGAACCAGGTCTTCTCGGCTCTGTCGAATGGGTTGAAACCCATCTCGACGATTTGAAAAAGCACGCAGTTCTGTATCTCAACACCGATGGCAATGAGCGAGGATTTTTCGGAGCAGGCGGCACACAAGATCTTCAGCCCATGATCAGCGCGGTCGCGCGAGACATCAATGATCCTGAAAAGAATATTTCCATTTTCGACCGGGCTCACCTGCGCGCCATTTCCCACGCTAAGGACGCCGATGAACGCGGTAAGGTTCGCAAGCTCTCCGACCTTCGCGTTGACGCCCTGGGAGACGGCTCCGACTACACCGCCTTTCAGGACTATGCCGGCATCCCTTCGCTGGACATCGGATTTGGAGGCGAAGACGAAGGCGACCAGTACCACTCTATCTACGACGATTTTTATTGGTACACGCACTTCTCCGACGGAGACTTCGTCTATGGCCGCGCTCTCGCGCAAACTGCCGGCACTGCGATCCTCCGAGTCGCGAATGCCGACCTGCTTCCCTACGACTATGCTCCCCAGGCAGAAGCAATCTCCAAATATGAATCGGATCTCGAAAAACTTTTGAAGGACAAGCAGGACGAATTCACCGAACGAAATCTAGAACTGCAGGAAGGCGTCTTCAACGCGATTGCTGATCCCCACAAAACAATGTTGCCGCCACCCGTCGAAACCGTCCCTCCCTACATGAACTTCGCACCGATGAAGAACTCTCTCGAACTGATGAAGAAAAGTGCGGAGCGATACGGCAAAGCTCTGACCAAATTCCGCAACAACACGGCGCCGGTTTCACCGCAGGCGCTCGATAAGGTCAATGCCGACTTGCTGGAAATTTCACGCCTTTTTCTGAATGAGAAGGGCCTACCCGAACGGCCATGGTTCAAAAATCAGATCTACGCCCCGGGAGCCTACACGGGATATGGTGCCAAACCGGTCGCCGCCGTCCGCGAATACATGGACGAGAAAAAGTGGACCGAAGCAGACGCCCAAATCCCGATGGTCGCCCAGGTCCTGGAAAAAATCTCGGCAGGCATGAACAAAGCCTCCGAAGACCTGGAAGCAGCAGTAGCACTCAAACCATAAGACACGCCTCGTGTAGGGGCGGAGGCATTCGTCCGCCCCGCGGAGCAAAGCGACGCGTGCCGGGAGCATCAATCAACGCCGCACTCGACCGGGCAAAAATAACGAATCCCCATCCTTAGACGCACTGTCGTCTGGCAAGGTTCGGGGGCGACTTCGATCCAACCCTCAGGTGCCCTCCCCCACAATGCTAGAATCCCGCCGATGCCCAAACTTTCCGCTCAATCTCGCGCCCGCAAGATCAAGCTTCTGCTGTTCGACGTCGACGGAGTCCTGACCGACGGCAAGCTCTTTATCTTCCCCGCTCCGGCCGGAACCCAGCAAAGCGTGCTTGAACAATCCGCGAAGCACGGCGGCCAGGGAGGCTTCGGCCTCCACAGCCAATCCCTCATCGAAGCCAAGGGATTCCATGCCCACGACGGCACATCGATCTCTTTGGCTCGTCTGGCCGGTATCCGCACCGGACTCATCACGAAACGTATCTCTGAGACAGTTGCGCTGCGCGCCCGCGACCTGAAGCTCGAGTTCGTCCGCCAAGGCATCCAGGACAAACGCACTGCTTTCGAGGAAATCGTCAAGGAAGCCGGACTAAAGTTGGACGAGGCTGCCTTCGTCGGCGACGACGTCATCGACCTCCCTGCCATGCGCGCCGGCGGACTGTCGATCGCAGTAAAAAACGCCCGCGCCGAAGTCAAAAAGGAAGCGCACTACATCACCCCCAACGCGGGAGGCGAAGGCGCCCTCCGCGACGCAGTCGAGTTCATCCTGAAAGCCCAAGGCAAATGGAAAGAGATCGTAGAAGCCTACATAGGCGAACGCAGCCCCACAGTTCAATGAGAAGCGGGGCAGAGATTCTTTTGGGCTAGAAGCTAGTAGTTAGAAGCTGAAAGAAAAAACCCATCGGATGCTTGCTTGGGGCGTGCTCGGGTCAGCATCCGATGGGCTACCGTTTCTCCTTACTCACCCTGTTGTTTTCAGGAGTATGTGAAAAGATTAAACACCCTTGCGCGACGAAGTTCCGTCTATTTTTGTAAAACTTTGTAAAACCCATCTCCCGTCCGCGAGAGCTTCACAACAACAATTGTTGAATCGACGAATACGCGTTTTTATAAAGATTGATTCTCATTTCAACGCATATAAATTTCCGTCCGTACTTCCGACAAAAATTGTGCGGTCGACCACCACCGGAGACGAAATGATCGCTCCCATGGTCAGCATGGTGTTGAGCCCCGAGACCATGTCATCGTAAAAATCGGAGCGGTAAATCAATTCCATGTTCGGCGTGCTGTCAGCCTTTGTATATTTCGCCCCGTTTTCCTTCATCCCGTCCGTCTCAAAGTTCCACTTGGTTGTAAGAGTCGACACGTCGACCGCCATCAATCGTCCTTGCGTCGAGCCCACATACAGCATTCCTCCCGCTACCGCTGGGGACGAGTACATGAACCAGTGATTGGTCTTCATTGAATGTTGCATCGCGCCTGACTTAGCGTCGAGGGCAAACAGCGTACTCGAGTCGGAAGTCACGAAATACACAACTCCGTCTTTCACCGCCGGAGACGACACCACCCATGAGCCATTCGTCGGAAACTCCCATTTTTTCTGTCCAGTCTTGGAGTCAAGCGCATACAGATGGGAATCGCGGCATCCAAAATAGACGACGCCATCCGCCACCGATGCCGACGACTGGATGCCCACTTGGTTGTAGATCTCCGGATCTTCTCCAGTCTTAAAACGCCATTTCTCTTTTCCATTCGAGGCATCCAGCGCATAGAAATAACTGTCCCAACTGCCAACGAAGAGTGTCCCATCATCAATCGCCGGTGACGCGTGTACGATGTCGCCCGTCTTGAACTTCCAGTTCAGCGCTCCGGATTGCGCATTCAGCGAATAGATATTCCCGTCTCCGCTCCCGAAAAATATCGCTCCCTTCCAAACGACCGGCGATGAAAGATACACATCAAAGGGATCCGGCATCGTCTCGCTGGCCGGTTGCACGCCATGCAAATGCTTTCCTGCAAATCGGCGCTCGCCGCCAGTTTTGAATTTCCATTTCACCTGTCCATCCGCGGATCCTACGGCATAAAAATTTCCGTCATATGCAGCGAAGTAAACCACTCCTTCCGAAACCGCTGGAGACGATACCACGCGGCTCTTCACATCAAACTTCCACTTTTGATTGCCTGATTCCGCGTCCACCGCATACATGTTTCCGTCTGTGCTCCCGACGTAAACCAACCCTCCTGAAACTGCCGCCGATCCAATCACCATTCCGTTGGTATGGAACTTCCACTTCAATCCACTAAGACTTGCAACACCGGTCGCTGAGTAGACTCCAGTGTGCTGAGCGTTTCCTCGAAACATGGGCGCGTCCTGCGCGTGTACTGCCAGAGAACACGCAACGAGAAAAACTATTCGTTGAAACCCAGACGAACAGAAGGCAGACGAAATTCGCATAGTCAGAAATATCCTCGTGACATACGACGCTCAAGACCGGAAAGAGTAAGTCGTTAAGGGACAAGCATCAGGAAGAAAATAGAAGCCGAACAGCAGGCCGGGCGGATCAGTAGCGCCGGCAACCTGCTGGCTGTAGTGATGGCATCCTGCCCCCGCGGTCAGAAGAGGAAAGAAGGCCTAGAGTCTTCTAAGCAGTCCTGGAGAATGCCGCGATCCTACTCCGGCAACGTCGGTATCTTCGACGACACTAACTCCGTGAACCGCTTGTCCTTCCGCAGTTCGGCGAATTCAGAGTCTTTGTATACGTTCTTGAAATCCTTGTAGCCCTCTTCCATCGCCTTCCTCAGATACTCGAGCGAGCGGTCCGAGAATCCCATCTTCGCGTAAAGCTTGGCCACCGTGTAGTCGTAATGTGCGCGATCCTCGGGACTCGGCAACTGCGCCTGCACTCCACCCCGCGACGTTCTCTCGAAGACGTTGGGATCAATCTCCACCGCCTTCTGGTAAGCCAGAACCGCCGGTTCGAACTCTTTCTTTGAGAACAACGCAGCGCCCAGATTGCTGTAAAACGAAGCCGACGTTCCATCAATCGCGATGGCCCGTCGGTATTGCTTCACAGCGGCACCATATTTCCGTTGCTCATAGAAAACGACACCCAAATTGTTGTAGGCATCCGCTGCCTGCTTGTTTGCCTTGATCGCCTGCTCGAACGACTTCTTCGCCTCGCGGTACCGCTGCATCATCAGTTCGGTGATGCCAATCTTGTTCAGCAGACTCGCGGAGTGTGGCTGCTTCTCCAGCGCTGCGCGATAGTAATCGAGCGCGTCCAGATACAGTTTTCCCGCGCGCAACTGGTCCGCCCGCATCTCCAAGTCGGCGACGGTAGCGTCCTTCGCCGGCGGATCAATGCTCCGAATCAATGGCGGCTTGATTTGAACTTGCTGAGCCTGAGAAGCGGCGGGAAGCGTAGTGAAACCGAAGGTTAAGAGCGAAGCGGTAACAAGGAGACGTTTCGGGAAGAATGCCACGGTACACCCCCCAAGTCTTGCCGACTTATTCTGGCACAGTTTTGGGCGGTCTGCGATGATTTTCGGTAACCTGCCGAGAGGCCGCTCTAACCTGTGTTTTGGCCTGAACGGCCGAGCGCCGAAAGCCCAGAGCCTCTACTGATGCGGCGCATCCTGACCACCCTCTGCTGGTGGTTTAGACTCCGGAGCCGAACCTTTGTCATCCTTGAACATTCCTGCAATCTTGCCGAAGAAACCCTTCTTTTTCTTAGGTTCCTGAGGATTGTTCGGATTCTGGGCGTTAGCCTCCTGGGGTGGAGGCTGCACCACCGGCGTCCTATCCCCGCCGAATAGCCGGGAGAAGAATCCTTTCATCCCCGCCTGCTCATCGCAGGTATCGCGGGGTTCCGTGCCGGCCACGAACGCCGACACATAGTCGTCGGTGCAATTGGGAGTTGCCAGCCGGTTCGTAGCCTTGTCCAGTTGCACATCCACCACACCGGACGGCTGGGAAAACGGCTTCATATCGGAGTACTGCGACAGCGCGGAAGCCCGCTTCATGAACTCTGCCCAGATCGGCGCCGCCGTCTGCGCTCCGCTCAGCCTCAGGTCGCTGTAGTCGTCATATCCGACCCAAACAATGCACAGTAGATTCGACGTATATCCGGCAAACCAGCCGTCGTGCGAACTGCCGGTTTTGCCTGCCGCTGGCGGCGTAAATCCGCGTAACCGGACCGCCGTATATCCCAGTCCGTTGTTGATGACGCCTTCCATCATGTTGGTCATGACGTAGGCGATCCGCGGATCCATTACCTGCTTCCGGTCCGTCGTGTAGTTCGCAATGACGTCGCCCTTGCCATTCCGCACGGAACGCAACAGGCTCGGCGACAGCTTCTCCCCATTGTTCGCGAAAGACGTGTATGCCCCCGCCATATCCAGCGGCGAAGCATCGTATGATCCCAGCGCCATTGCCGGCGTCGCCTTCACTGAGACGATTCCCGCCGACTTCGCAAGATCCGCAACTTTGTCGTAGCCAACTTCTTCCGCCACCTTCACCGTCGCGTTATTCAGAGACATTGCCAGCGCGTACCGCAGGGTCACGTCCCCGTGATATTCCTCTTTGTAATTTCGCGGCTCGTAGATTTGATCGCCATACGCAAAACTGGTAGGCGCATCCGTCACCGTCGAAGCGGGCGTGATCACCGTCTGCGATCCGTCGAGTGCAGTATTCATCGCTGCGGCATAGACGAATGGTTTAAAGATCGATCCCGTTGGCCTCTTTGCGACCGCATGGTTTAGCTGGCTGAATCCGTAGTCTCGCCCGCCAACCAGCGCCAGCACCGCTCCTGTATGCGGATCAATCGCTACCATCGCCACCTGAGCTTGGGGCCCCGGCAGAACCTTCGTTTCATACTTCTTGCCGACCTTCACCTTTTTGGTCCGAAGCTTCTTGACCTGGTCATCGACCAGCTTGATCCCGGTCTCCACCGCTTGCGCGGCCACCTTCTGCAGGTCAGGATCGAGGGTCGTGTAGATGCGATAAGACGAGTCGTTCAGATCGGTCTCGCTGAATTTGCTGGTCAGGGTGTCGCGGACCATGTCCACAAAATAGGGTGCGTCGCTTGACTCGACATTCGGCGGCGCCAACTTCAGTGGGGTCGCTTTCGCCTTGTCGTCTTGCTCTTTGGTGATCGCGTGCGTCTCGACCATCGCGTCGAGCACCAGATTTCGCCGTTCAAGGGCGCGTTCCGGATGCCGGTAAGGCGACAACCGGCTCGGTCCCTGGATGATTCCCGCCAGCAATGCCGCTTCCGGCAGCGAAATGTCCTTGAGATCCTTATTGAAATAGGACCTCGAAGCCTCGGCGAAGCCGCTGATCCCGAACGATCCCCGCTGTCCCAGATTCACCCAGTTCGCATAGAACTCGAAGATCTGCTGCTTCGAAAACTTCTGTTCCAGCTCCTCGGCGATCAGCATCTCCGTCAACTTCCGCTTGATCGCTTTCTCCGGAGTCAGAAAGAATCCGCGTGCCAGCTGTTGCGTCAGCGTCGATCCGCCTTGCGCCCGCCGCTGATGGACGACATCTTCCCAAACCGCCTCGATGGTCCGCCCGAAGTTGATCCCGCTGTGCTCGAAGAACCGACGGTCTTCGATCGCGAGCACCGCCTGCACCATCACCGGGGGGATATCGTTGTATCTCACTACTTGCCGCTTCGATCTTTGCTCCGCATCGAACAGAGCGGTCACTAACTGCGGCTCCAGTTCGTATGCCGATAGGTCCGTGCCGCGGCTCGTGATCCGCGTAACCTGGCCCTCTCCGATCGTGATGCGCGCTGGCTCCGGGCTGTGATACGACTCCGCTCCAGGTGTGATCTCAATTCCGCCGTTGCCCAGGTGGAAAGTCCCAAGCTTCGATTCGCCTTCCCGCTCCGAGTAGCCGGCACGACGCAGGTCCGTCGCAATTTCCCGCCCTTCGATCTTCTGCCCTTCGCGTATCACCCGTGGCAGGGCGTAAATCTTCGCGGAGTTCGCGAACACCGGCGTCCGGAAGCGCTTCTCAATGATCCGGTCGTACTTGATGTAGTAATAGGAAAAGAAGGCGGTTACCGAGACTGCCACGATCAGGAATACGAGCAGAGCGGCCCGCATCAGCGGATCCCGCGGCAGCCAACGTGGCCCTACGCCCGATGGCTCTCCATTCGCTTTCGGAATCCTGATCTTGATGGTCACAGTCTGGGCGCTCTCGATGATCTTATCTGTTTTGACAGAAGACGCCCTCGGATTCTTGTTTACTTTCAGACGTCTTGCCGCACAAAAAGGTTTTCATTTGCCTTGTTTAGGTAGGAACTATCCAGTTCCCGGCGGTACAGATGGGCTCGCCATCGTAGTGCCGGTGGGTCGAATTTGCTTATATTGTACCCTTCCCGGTAGAAACGAAAAGAGACCCGCAGCAAGTGCGGGTCTCCAAGCCGTTAACCTCTCAAGCCTCGAATTTGGCTCTAGTTTGTCACCGCGAATGCAAACGGACTGGACGTAAAGTCCGCAGCATGGGTCAGAGCTCCGCTGGTCTGATTGGCAGACAGAGCTGTCATCTGCGCGCCACTTCCAGCGCAAATCATGGCCAAGCCTGCTTGGTCAAACTGACATTGCGTGACAACCGGCAGTGAACTGAACGGTGATCCGGACAACGCTGTGAGAGCCCCCGTCGTTGTATTGATCTGGAATCCTTCCAGAGGAGCCAACGTAGTGCCATTGACCTCCGGCATGTAGACGAACTTCCCATTGGGAGAAATCGTCAAGTCATAGGGTGCAGCCGTCGTCACAAACGGCGAGCCGCTGACAGGCGTCGGTACTCCCGAGATTGTATTGATCGAATACACGTAGACGTGATTGTCGGTAGCCAGGCTTCCCTGATCCTGAATTTCTTGTACGCCCATCAGGAATTCGCCTGTCGGTGTCGTTCGGATTTGAGCTATTCCGAGATTGAACGGGCTGCCGGGAATCTGCGTGAGTGCTCCCGTCGTCTGGTCAATCGAGAATCCCGCCACTCCCGCAGAGGGCGTAAGCTGCCCTGCGTACAGAAACTTGCCGCTGGCATCCACTGCCATGATGTCGGCCGCGATGAATCCTGTTGAGTAAGGTGATCCTGCCGTCTCGGTAAGAGCTCCGGTTTTCGGATCGATCGTAAAAACCCAAATAGAGTTCGTGGCTTCGCTGCCTACAAATAGGAATCGCCCTTTAGGATCGCTCCATGCGCCATCTGTCGTCCCGCCGCCGTTGGTCTGGAAAGGGCTGCCCGGAATCGGCGTCAGAGCGCCGGTCGAGCGGTTGATGCTGAAACCCTGGATGGTGGTATCCCCCATCGGAACATAGACAAACTGCTTGTTCACAATGGTCATCAGATCGGCAAATCCGGACGGAAGAGTGGGCGCTGTGTAACCCGACAATCCCGCAAACGTAGATCCGCCGAAACCGGCAGCATCCAGGGTGTTTCCGCTGAGGAAGTAAGTGAGCACTGCGGCGTTGCCAGCGGCAATTGTGGTGCCCGTTCCCGTTCCCCCGCCGATCCCGGATCCTGAACCGTTACAAGTGGCATTGCCGAACGTAGTGCCGCATTTGTAATGGCCACCGCAACCCATCAGCGATGCCACCAGCAGCACGACTGCTAAACTCAGGAGCGCCCGAAACTTCATCTCCATGAAACCGCCTCCGCCTAGACGTCGGATTAGCGCAAAAATCGCTTTTCCCACGGGCGATAGTAGGTCTCGCGTAACCGAGTGACAAGATTACCAATGTCATGGTTAGAGTCGCCGAACCGACACAGTTCCACTGCACCAGCGATCTCTTGTCGCAAACCTCAACCAGCCTCAATTCGCATTCATTCCGCGCAAAAAGAAAGGCGCGCCATGAGGCGCGCCGTCTCGACACTAGTATTTGCTGGAGCGAAATTCTTTCTCGTTACCTTCCCAGGTTTCCGCTCGAAGGAGTGAAATGTAATGTCAGGTTATATCCAGGAAGATTTACAGGCACGGAATAGTCCACGCCAACATAGACCGCCGGAGCTCCCGGCGTCCCGATCCTTTGCACCGTTACCTGCTCCGGAGCAAGCGTGATCGAGTGTTCCTGCGCCCTTTTCATCACAGACTCAAGCAGTTGCTGGTCCGTCGTATGCGGATTCGACCCGCCCACCATTGCGATATCACGCAGATCATCCTGGAATGAGTAGTTCGTCAATTCCGGAGGAATAATCTGGAATCCGCAATAGATGGCGGCGACGATTGCCAGAAACCCGATGAGTGCCTTGAGTGTTCCCATATCCCGTATCCGCTCAACGAGACAGGCATACCTCACCCCGCCCGGCCGAGCAACCCTTGAAAATGTTCGACGATCGCGGAAATCGTAACATCGCGCATTTCCCGAGTCGAACGTAAAACGACTTCCACGGTACCTTCGGTAACCTTCTTCCCGACGGTGATTCTGAAAGGGATACCCACCAGGTCTGCATCTTTGAACTTCACTCCCGGCCGTTCGTCCCGATCGTCGAGCACGACATCAAATCCGGCACTCTCCAACTTCTTCGCGATGTCTTCGGCTGCGTTCTTGACCGTCTCATCCTTCACGTTGACCGGCGCCACCACGATTTCAAATGGAGCAATCGTCGGTGGCAGCCAGAACCCGTTCTCGTCGTTCCCCTGCTCAACCGCAGCAGTGAGAATGCGCTCGATCCCGATCCCATAGCAGCCCATGATCGGCATCACTTCCTTGCCGTTCTTGTCGAGCACACGCGCGCCCATCGCTTCCGAATACCGGTAGCCGAGTTTGAAGATGTGCCCGATCTCTACCGCCGTGTCGATCCGCAACGGCCTGCCGCAGTTTGGACACGCCTCGCCCGCCGTCACCGCGCGCAAATCCGCATACGCCGTCGGGATGAAGTTTTTTCCTGGCGTCAGATTCTTCAGGTGATAGTCCTCTTTGTTCGCGCCGGCGATTAAATTCGTTCTCCCCTCCAGAGCCTTGTCGACCAGAAGCACCGGCTTGACGTCGAGTTTCGAGAGATCCGGGGCCCATTCAATACCCACTGGGCCCAGATATCCCGCCGGAGACTTGAATAATGCCTTGATATCGCCCTCTTCCATCGGACGAGTCGCCGTCCCCACGATCCCGTTGAACTTGGCCTCGTTCAGTTGATGATCGCCCCGCATCAACACCACGATCGCGCGCGAAGTCTTCTTTCCTTTCTCGTCAACTTCATCTGCCGTGTACGCAAGCGTCTTGATCTTGTTCTTCGGAGATACTCCCAAAAACTTCGCGACATCCTCGATCGTCTTCTGGCCCGGAGTGTGTACCTCGAGCGGATTTCCATCTCCCTCCGCCGTAAGGTCAGCCACGCTCTCCAGTTTTGACGTCGCCTTCTCCATGTTCGCGGCGTAGTTGCAACCGTCGCAACTCACAATCCGATCCTCCCCGGCCGGAGTGCGTACCATAAACTCGTGCGATTCCTTGCCTCCCATCGCGCCCGAGTCCGCCTCGACCACCATGTACTTCAACCCGCAACGATCGAAAATGCGGCAATACGCCTCGTAATGCTTTTTGTACGAAACATCGAGCCCCGTCGCATCAATATCGAACGAGTATGAATCCTTCATCATGAACTGCCGCACGCGAAGTAGGCCCGACCTCGGACGTGGCTCATCGCGAAACTTCGGCGCGATCTGATACCAGATCTGCGGCAACTGCTTGTAGCTCCGCAATTCCTTTAGAGCAATCGAAGTCATGACCTCCTCTTCGGTCATGCCCAGCGCCATATCTGCGCCTTTGCGGTCCTTGAGTCGGAAAAGATTTTCCCCCATCAAAGACCAGCGGCCGGATACTTCCCATATCTCGCGCGGGTGCAGGGCCGGCAAGTAGAACTCTTGCCCAATCTTGTCCATCTCCTGCCGCACGATCCCCATGATCTTGTTGAACGACCGGTTGCCCAGAAAAAGATACGAATAGATTCCAGCCGCAAGCTGTCGGATATATCCAGCTCGCACTAGGAATTTGTGTGACGCCACTTCGGCGTCCGCTGGCGCTTCGCGCAATGTAGGAATAAACAGTTCGGACCAACGATGCATAAAGTGGGGTTCTCGATTGAAAGAAGAATCCTAAATTGTAAATGATGAACGAAAGATCAACGAAAACAGGATATGTCCAAAGAAGAGAGAGAAGTATGTACGGGAAGATGGTGATGATGGACGCAAAACGAAGAGAGGTTCCTTCGTGAAACTTCGTGTCCTTTGTGGTGAAAGGTTCTAGATTGTCGCCGCGAAGCCTACCGAGCCAACTGCTTCAGAATCTCTTTCCCCAACTTCTGCGCTTCGCCGAAAAACTTCTGATACTCGATAAACATCCGGTTCAACTCCAACGCCTTGTCGGTCGACGGATGTTTTCGCAAAATCATATCCCGCACATGCACAGGATTCGGCAGAGTAGCATCCTCAGTCAGCTCTTCCAGCGCGGTACCAGGATCATAGTGATACATGCCGCCCATTGTACCCCCGAATTCCAGACGTCACTCCCCTGCCCGAACAGTAGGTCGAACCCTACATCAATTCAATTCCCCAAAGATCGTGCAGGTGTACGATCCCCTCCAGCTTCGATCCCTCGCCCACAACCATCAGTGAGGTAATCTTCTTCTCTTCCATGATGGCGAGCGCCGTCGCGGCGAATTCTCCCACGCCGATTGCTTTCGGATCGCGCGTCATGGCCTCCTCGGCCGTCAGGTCCATCACATCTTTGCCGCGCTTTTCGAGCAGCCGTCGCAAGTCTCCGTCACTAATGATTCCCACAAGCTTTTCGCCTTCGATCACCGCCGTCACTCCCAATTTCTTTCGCGACATTTCATAAATTACATCCGGCATCTTCGCCTGCGGGCTGACGCAAGGCAGCGCCTCCCCCGAGTGCATCAGCGATTCCACGCGCGCCAACCGCTTGCCCAACTTCCCTCCAGGATGCAAGTTGGCGAAGTCTTCTTCCTTGAAACCGCGCTGCTCGCTCAACGCCACCGCCAGCGCATCGCCCAATGCCAGCATCGTCGTCGTAGAAGCAGTCGGCGCCAGCCCGAGCGAACAAGCTTCGCGTGCCACGGAACAATCCAAAGCCACGTCTGCAGCCGAAGCCAAGGTCGAGATCTTAGAGTCCTTGTCATCCCGAGCGAAGCCGAGGAACCCTGCGGCTTTGTCATCCCGAGCGAAGTCGAGGGACCTTGCGTTCCTCGCGTTCGAACGCACTGCTTGATCCTGCTCCGGCGTCTTTTGCGACGCGTGACTCCCGCAAATCTCATCTCCGGTCATCGAAATCAAAGGCACAAGCAACCGCTTGATAGTCGCCAGCAGCGCCAGGATTTCCTCCGTCTCGCCGCTCGCCGAGAGCGCCATCACGACGTCTCCCTTCACGACCATCCCCAGATCTCCGTGTAACGCCTCTACCGGATGCAAATACAGCGCCGGAGTTCCGGTCGAACTCAGAGTCGCAGCAATCTTTCGCGCGATCAGCCCGCTTTTTCCCATTCCGGTCACGACCACGCGCCCGGCGCAACACGCCAGGAGTTCCACCGCGCGCTCAAATGCCGAGGCCATCGGTCCCGCAATGCGGTCGGCCAATGCCCGCAGAGCTTCCGCCTCGATCCGCACTACGTTCTCGCCTGTATGTTTCATGCACTCGCAACTACGAAACGAAGGATGTTAGCACGCGACAACGAAACCTCGTGGTCACAACGGGCCGCCGATAGCAGAAGTAAGAAGTGGAGACCTACCCTCTAAGGACGCGAAAGTAACGAGAGGATTTGGGGCCTTAGCCCTTTGATTCAGAAATGATCTTCACCCACCATCGGACCTTTTCCGCCCGGCGCCTTCGCCCTCAATCCCGCCAATCCCCGCGCCTGGATCAATCGATCCCATGGCCCCGCCTGCCAGTTGTCGCGTTTCTTCTCCGCGTATCTCCAATGAGGCAGCGTCAGCATCAGATTCCGCCCCGTCGCATGCACGTACGGCTCATACATTGATCGCAACTTTAGGAGTTTGTTGTGAGCGTAGTCGTCGTCTCTCAGTCGCAGTCCCGCCGATTCCAGCACCTTGCGCACTTCCACGAGTTCCGACTCGGGCAGTCGGTCCTCTGCATCCGGATCATGTTTCGCATTCACCACCTGCGCCAGGTCCACCGCCGCATGACGGGCCATGGCGAACGTCAACTTCGCCTGGCCCGGATGCACGCCCTCAATTCCCGTCAGCACCAGAGACGTTACGTCCAGCATCGTCGTCAACGCCGCCAGCCATGACTGGTTACTGTGCTGCGATCGAAAAAAAGTCAGCACCGGATATGAAATCTGGCTCTCCAGCAACTCTGCCGACCACCGCTCCCAGTCGCGGAGCACCTCATCGAGGACGGTCTGATCCATCCCCGGATCCTCTGTCCTCCCCGCGAGCCGCACCAGCAACTCCGTCGCCGATGGTGGCGATCCTGCGCGCGCATCCAGCACCGAAATCTGGATCTCGCGCCTCGAGAACGATGAATACACCACCGGGATGTACCCGATCACGACGCCGAGGAATCCGAATCCCATCCCCGACTCGATCACTGACAGAATTCGCGCGCCGCCGCTCGTAGGAAGAATGTCGCCATACCCGAGCGTGAAAAAAGTCTCTCCGCTGTGATACAGGATTCTCCCGAACGTCAACGGTTCATTGCTCAGTTGTTCGTGTCCGCCGATCCCATACTGAATCAGCGCAAATCCTAAAATCAGTCCAGCGGCCCAGAAAGCGAGCAACAGGATCAGCGACAGCGGCCCAAAATACCCCAAAAAGTTCTGCTGTCGCGAAACGTTCTTGATGCGCCGCGCGATCTTCCGCCAAGGCACCCAGGTTCGCCGGTAGAAGTAAGCCGTGAGCCGGAAATTTCTTAGTACCCGGCGAGGCAGGACTACGGTCTCAAACGCATCCAGCAGTACGACCCAGAGAATGGCCACACCGCAGAAGACCGCCGCAATCCTGCCATGCGGGCTCACGAGAATGAGGTCAAAACGTGACAATGTGAAATGTAGATGTGAGAGGAAGATTACCAGATTCGAAGGGAACGATCTCCGCAAAGCAATGATCGAAAAATGCCCTGCTTGGCCGGCGGGACTTGAAAGCGATTCTTATTTATTGCGGCTTGGTTGGTGCCGGTGCGGGCGGCGTCGGTTGGCCCGCCGTCGGAGTCGTACTCTTAGGCTTCGCAGGAGCCTTCTTCTTCGCAGCCGGTTTCTTTGGAGGCTCCGTATCATCCACAACGATTTTCTTCGGAGGCTCCGCCGCCACTTGCGCGGCCCTCAAATCGGCGCGCAACCTTACAATCTCCGCTTCCTTCGTAGAACTCAGACTCTCAATGCGCTCTGCAAGCTGTTTGCGTCCCGCCTCAAACGTATTCAGATCGTTCGAAAGCGACTGCATGTCGTCTTTCGATCCGAATGCTCCCGCGCCCTCAACCACGCCACCCAGCACGTCGTATAACGCATCGAGATTGCGGTAGAGCTTGAACGTTACCGAGAGGTCTTCCGGGGCGGCGCGCAATTGCCCGATGATCTCGGGCATCGCCCCCTGCAGGTTCCGCTGAATCGAGTCCACATTTCCCAGCGCCTGCTTCTTGTAGGAATTGTCCGTCTTCCACCGCTCGATGCGAAGCTTTCCCAGGTCTCCCTGCGTCGCTTTCGCCGTGTTCTCCAGCTGCGACAAGATTCCGTTCAGCTGCGTCACCGAAGCGTACGAAACCGGACTCCCCTGCGCGGACGATCCGCCCGCAGGCGATGCCTCGGGCACAGGTCCCGATTGTGCTGACACGATCGCGGTCGATACAAGGGTAAGGAGAATGGTTGAGAGGAAATTCCGTTTCATCGTTTCCTGCAGTGTCTGCGCGACCCTCAGCATACTACAAGCGGCGATCCCCAGTTTGTAAGGTGAACCATCGTGCGAAGGGCCGCGAGGTTGAACGATTCCCGAAGAGTCGGGTGCCCCAACCGGGTGCCCCATTTCCGGCAGCCTTTGCCGGAAGTGGGGATTTTGAGTTTGGACCCACTCTGGAATTGGGCGGTCTATCTAAGCATCTCCGCTGCCTGTCCAACCATCCCACTGGAGAGCCCGAAGAATTCGACTCGACTCGCGACCAGTACGATAATAAAGGCAACCATGTCGACGACCACCAAGAGCTCGCGAATCCTGTTCATCGCGATCCTCGCCCTGCTGATTTTCTCTTCTCTACCCGCGACGGCGCAACGTGACCCCGTTCATCGCATCGTTCTCAAAGACGGCTCCTATCAAGTCGTCACCAAGTACGAGGTCAAAGGAGACCGTGTCCGCTACTACAGCTCCGAGCGCGAAGAGTGGGAGGAACTTCCCAACTCTCTCGTCGACTGGCCCGCCACGGACAAATATGAAAAAGAACGTGCCGCCGCAGCCGCCTCGCCCGAAGCCGCCCGCCTCGACAAGGAACTCGAAGAAGAAAGCAAACGCGAGCAAGCCAAGTTGCCCGAAGTCGCTCCTGGCCTTCGCATTCCGGAAGACTCCGGAGTTTTTCTGCTCGACAATTTTCAGGGAGAGCCTCAGCTCCTCGAAGTACAACAGAGCGCGGGCGACGTAAACCGGAACACCAAAGGCAACATTCTTAAAGGCGCCATCAATCCCATCGCCTCAATGAAGCAAACCATCGAGATCGATGGATCGCACGCAAAGATTCAAGCCCATGTCGAAGTGCCATCTCTCTACCTGAATATCGACGATGTTCCTGATCAACCCGCTCAACCTTCCACTTCGTCGGACCTGGCCCAGCAGAAACCGCAACAGCCGCAACAACCCCAGCAACCGGAAAAGGCAATCGTTCCCTTCGACCGCTTCCGCATCGTTCGCACGCAGATTAAAGGAGACAAGCGCATCATCGGTGGAGTGAAACGCCAAGTCACCGGCAAGGTCAGCCAGGAGCAACACCTGATTAAGACCACGATCGCGCGCGTCGCCGGAGGCTGGCTAAAACTCACGCCCACCGAAACCCTCACGGCGGGCGAATACGCCGTAGTCGAAATGAGTACGGAAGGAATGAACTTGTACGTCTGGGATTTCGGCGTAAACCCCAAGGCGCCCGCCAACCCAAATCCCTGGAAGCCCGAAAAAAATAAATAATAAAAGCGGCGCCGGCGTCCAGCCCGTCTACCTTCGCTTAGTCCAGAGTAGCTAGCATCCTCCGACGACCCAACAAGCTGGGTCTTCTCCCAAAGATGTTTAGAAAAACGAACTTGTGGAGCGGGCGCCCCCGCCCGCTTCTGTCAGGGATCACCGGCACAGCCCAACAGTTCTTCAAACCGAACTCCGCCACTGCTTTCCAACTTTCGAAGCACCGGCAGCCGCGCCACGAGCATGATTCTCGGATTCGACGCAAGCCTGTCTAGGATTAGACGTTGCCTAGCGCGCCTGTTTTGAAAGGGCGCGGCTTCAAGCCGCGCCGCAACAGCACAGCAAAGGCGTGCGGCTTTAGCCGCCGAGGCGTCCAGTCCCGTGACCCCGCTCACATCTCAACATCCGATCCAGGCCGACAATGGAATCAAACGGCAGGAAGGATAATATGCATGACTCGCAAGGCAAGTATCAGCCGGAATGCGCCGTAGCCCACGATCTGATCAACAGATTGTCGGCCATCATCGGTCACTGTGATCTGCTTGCCGAGGATACCCCGCTAGATTCGCCTTCGCTGGAGCGCGTGCTGCTCATCCGTCATCTGGCAAATTTGATCGCCAAAGATCTAGGCAAGTTCCAGTGCGATCTGGCTCGATTCCGAAAGGCGGAGCATGAGAAGTCCGTCACGGCCTGAGAAAAGAAGGGACAAGCAACAGTTCCATCACATATCGAGACGGAAGCCGAGCGCCGGAAGCCCGTCGCCGGTTTCATTATTCCTACTCCCGTAGCATCCCGCGCTGAGCAATCCCGATATTGTCCCGCGTGGAGTTCTTCACTACGTACATCATTCCATCCGCCTGCCGGATCACGTCGTGGGCGGTACGCGCGTCATGCGGATAGGTCGCCACCCCTATCGACGCTCGCACATTCAGATTCAATTCTTCTTCTTTGCAGAACGCGCTCGCGCGTAGACCGTCGCGCAATCTCTTCGCCACCACCAACGCTTGATCTTTTCCCGTCTGTGGCAGCAGCACGACAAACTCGTCGCCGCCGTAGCGAAACGCGAAATCGATGAGCCGCAACTGCGCCTTGATCAGATACCCGATCTCCGCCAGCAGCTTGCTTCCGATCAAATGCCCGTGTGTATCGTTCACCGACTTGAAGTGGTCCAGATCGATAAACAACACGCTGAATTCATAT
Organism: uncultured Acidobacteriota bacterium; assembly: GCA_963801895.1. Classification (GTDB taxonomy): domain Bacteria; phylum Acidobacteriota; class Terriglobia; order Terriglobales; family Acidobacteriaceae; genus Sulfotelmatobacter. Next base: position 81,910 of record CAWDGM010000002.1, read on the forward strand.
CCGAATCGTGACGACCGGTAGACTTCCGTCTCCAACGTCTTATAAAGGTGCCGCGCGTTGTACAGGCCGGTGCAATCGTCGGTGATCGTCAGTTCCTGGATCTTCTCCACCCACCGCGCGTTTTCAATGGCGATCGCCGCGTAATCACAAAGCGATTGCAGGAAGAAAAGCTCTGCCTGCTTGAACTGCTCCATGTCGACATTCACGAGCTGGATCACGCCCAGCACCCGCAGCTTCGACCGAAGCGGAACGCAGATCACTGAGCGCGTCTCCCACTTCGTCGTCTCATCAACCCGGCTCGCGAAGTAAGGATCGGCGCGCACATCCGGTACCACCCGCGCCTCTCCGTGCTTTGCCACCCACCCGGCGATTCCCTCACCCACCTTCAGGCGCACATTCTTGAGAGCTTCCGCCTTGTCGCCCACGGCGATCGCGAAGTAAAGCTCCTCATGCGCCTCGTCCACCATCAGCAGCGACCACGTGTCCGGACGGAAATACTCCGCCATTTTTTCCATGATGGTCTGCAAAATCGAGTCGAGGTCCAGCGACGACGTGAGGGCCTTGGCCACGTCATGAAAAATCGTTACTTCCTGGGTGTGGCGGGTCAATTGGGTACCGGCCTCAGGCATGGAAATCCCGTTTGTTCCTCGATGGAAGGGTGACGTTCAAAAAATTATATGCGTCGCTTTCGTACACCGGCAACGAACCATAGTAACCAGTACCCCGCAAGCCACCGCCAGACACAGAAAGTCCCTATGGCGAATAAAAGCGAAAAGTTTGAGATTCTGATATCGGACTTAAGAACAGCAACCCTCGACTCAGTCCGCCGCCGCGAGATAATCTCTGTCTATGAGCACAGCAACCCGGCTGATCGCATTCGTGGCTCTCGCACTTTGTCTCAGAATCCCAGTCTCAGCCCAGAACCCTCCCGACCCCCACTCCATCCCCGTCGTCGACGGTGCCCTCGGACCCTGCTCCGCTGACTTCACCGTAAATGACACCGCGGGCAAGCCGGTCTACAACGCGAAGGTCTCGGTCCGCGTCGCCTACGGCCGCTTTCACAAGCTTGATCTCGAGGTCGGCACCAACGTCGACGGCAAAGCCCGCCTTGCCGGACTCCCGACCAACCCCCGTCGCGGACTTTTCTTCGAAGCCACCGAAGGCGAGCGCACCGCCAACGCCTTTCAGGATCCTTCATCGAACTGCAAAGCCCAGTTCACCGTAACCCTGCGAAAATCTTCCACCACTCCCGACTCAAACCCCGAGTAGCGCCCGCATTCTGCCGGGCTGTAGCAGAGGCGTCCCGCCCCGTACACACCCAACTCATCAGCCTGACACCGATTTGTTCTAGATTCGTCGTTTGCCCTACACTTCACCTGATTTTTCTCCTCTTTGTGTTAAATTCCCACGCAGCACCTTGAATTTCGAGCATTAAACAGGACTGCCATGATTCGCCAATCCCCTCTCTTTCAATTCCGACACGGAGATCACATCTGCGTCTTCTACCGCTCTGAGGAGGCGCTTCGTGAAGTCCTCACACCCTACATCGCGGAAGGTCTCCGTCGCGGGGAGCGCTGCTTCTGCGCGCAAAAAGCCCACATCGGCCAGCGCCTCCTCTTCGATCTCCGCTTTCTCGGCATCGACACCGATGACGCGATTCGCCGTGGAGCCCTCGAAATTCACAAGGAAGACGAAGTTTATTTCCCCAATCACAGGTTCGAGCCTAAGGTCATGCGGGACATGCTGATGCGGTCTCTTGACGAGGCAGTGGGGAAAGGCTTCACTGGCTTCCGTACTGCCGGTGAACTTTCCTGGGCGATCGAAGGCCGAGACGAATGCGACCAGTTGCTCGACTACGAACACATGGTGGAGGAATGCTTCCCCGGCCGTCCCGCCACCGGCCTATGCCAATACGACATGAGCAAATTCGCGCCTCGAGTACTCGCGAGCGTAATTGAGGCGCATCGGGCGCATGTCTCTGAAGCGAATCCCAGCCCCATTTATTCCGGAGTTTCCATTCGCAATGGAAATTACTGGTCCGAAATCGTCGCCGACAAACTCGTTCTGGCTCCAAACTTCTACTATGTCGTCCAGCAGCGCAGGCCTTCCGAAGTCGTCGGATGGGGCGTCGCTCCCTCTTTCGAAAGTGCACAAGCCCAAGCCGAACAAATCGTCCGCAACGCCAACTAGTCGGCGCGGTGTGATCCCCAACGGTGCCGAAGGATAACGCCGGAACCCCACCCACACGATGTCATCCTGAGTGCCGGCAAAGCCGGCGCGAGGCACCCTACGTCAGCCGATCCCTGCAATGCAGTGGCTGGGACCGGTCATACAGCCGCCGCAGGGATGACCGAATCGGCTGAATGGCTTTTCGCGACGTAAACTCCAGTCCATTACGAATCATTTCTGAATCTTTCGTGTCATTTCGTTCAGGAGTACCATTTCCATATCACCTGGAGGAGCGGCCAATGGATCGACGCAGCTTCTTGAAGTCTGCCACAGCTACGGGACTAGCAGTCGGACTCTACAAGCCCCGTGCCAACGCCTCTATCCCCGAGCACAACTGGGACAAATATGATTGGGGGCCGGGTCCTCTAATCTCTGATCGCCTTTATCAAGGACCGTTCCCACAGTACGGCCCCAGTGCGGTGGTTCCCGAAAGCGATGTCAGCATGGTCACGTCTCCTTCCCGGGACATCGTCAGTAATTACGGCATGGGACTCATGGTCTACTGCTCCGACGACACCGGTCCCCTCCGTGTCCCCGGTCAAACCGAGGAGCAAACGCTAGAGGATTTGATCAAGCTTCCCTTCGCGCAAAAGATCTACATTCGCCCCAATTGGCGCGATGTTCAGAAGCGACCTGGACGCCTTGACTTCCCGGAATGGTGGAGGGTTATCTTCGAACTGGCTCGCCGCTACGACAAGCGCGTCGGGTTTCGGGTAATGCTGGAAAATCCAGACTTTCCCGATCCTGGAATGCCGGACTTTCTTCTCAACAAGGTCCCCTACGTAAAACTCAAGGGCGAGTGGAAGGGCAACCCGGCGCAAATGCGCTACCGCAAAGATAACCGCGTGCCCCGTTACGACCACCCGGCCTACCAGGCCGCGTTTCGCGAGCTCAATGAGTTGCTGGCGGCCGAGCTCAACGGCCATCCGCAAGTCGAATTCATGGACACGATGATGTACGGCTTCTGGGGTGAAGGACACACATGGCCGTTCGAAGGCAATCCATTTCCCAGCCAGTTGGTCGCGGAACAGACCTGGGCTGCAATGTTCGAAACGCAACTCGAACACTGGACCAAAACCCCGTTGGCCACAAACACGCAGCCAGACTTCAGCAACGTCGGCAACTCCGACCTCCTCGATCGCACCATGCGCACCGGCAACTGGCTGCGTACCGACACGATCTTCATCGAGAACACACAGATCGAAGCTTTGAGCTATCGCCCACCCTGGGCAGCTGCCATCTGTGAAGTTGGGTTCACGACAGGCGATTCCAAGGAACTCCAGATCGACGCGGATGGAATTACCTACAACGAACAGATCATCTCCCACGCCGCCGATGTCGGGGTCAACTATCTCTCCCTTTGGAGTTGGCATACGCAATCTGCCGGCAATCTCTTGAGTTATTACGAAAAATTCCCGGAGCCAATTGACGAAATGGCCCGCCAGATCGGATACCGCATCCGCCCGTCGTTTATTTGGACCTTCAAGCGGGACGGGGTAACGGGTCTGGTGATCGGCCTCGCGAACGATGGAATCACGCCCGTCCCCGGAGTGCTTCGTCTCAGCATCCTCAGCGATGACGGCAAAATCCACGTATCCGGCTGCATCGATCCTGGATTTCCCAAACCAGTGGGAGTTCATCAAGCCATGCTCATCCTTCCCGCAGGAGTGCAATGGGAAGGTTTGCGGCTGAAGGCAGAACTCGAGGTGAAGGGAGTACGTCACTCGGTCCGTTGGGCGTGCCGCCAAAAGATCAATCCAGACGGCTCATTGACCCTGCGCCACAACTACAACCCGGATCAACCGTTGGTCTAAGAATTCTCGTGAGATCGTGGCGCCCGGCGTCGCTGCCGGCTGTCGTGTGGGTGCCTCGCCCAGACAGCCGACACTTCCTAAACCCGAAGGGGTTCCACAAGCTCAGTTCCCAAAGTCTGCCTTCGTGCAACTTCGTGCCCTTAGTGGTAAACGGTTTTTCTTTGACTTCCCACATCGTCTCTCTCCTTGACAATCTAGGAGAGCACCGCGTATTCCTAGACAATCTAGGAAGGCGCCGAATGGAGAAACAGCTCGATCTTTTGCAAGGCACTCTCGACATGCTGATTCTGAAAGCGATCTCCCTCAGCCCGTTGCACGGCTACGGAATTCTGCTGCGGATTCAGCAGATTTCGAAGGAACGGCTGGAAATTCAGCAGGGATCTCTTTACCCCGCGCTCTACCGGCTCGAACATCACGGCTGGATTGCCAGCGAATGGGGAGAGTCCGAGAACAAGCGACGTGCTCGCTATTACCGGCTCACCGCAGCTGGGAAACGCCGGCTGAACTCAGAAGCCGAACGCTGGAATCAAATGACCGCTGTCATCGCCGGAATTCTCCAGACGACACCGGAGGAGCTATGAATTTTTGGGTCCAAATTCGTTCTTGGACTTCAGCCATGCTGCGGCGCAACCGCACTGAACGTGAGATGGACGAAGAGATGCGATTCCATCTCGAAGCCCGCGCAACCGACCTGATGCGTGATGGTCTCGCGGAGCACGAAGCGTTACGCCGGGCGCGCTTGGAATTCGGGGGCATGGAGACGACCAAAGATCAGTGTCGCGACGCAGTCGGTGTAACCTTCCTCGAAACGCTTGCGCAGGATGTGAAGCACGGCTTCCGCACCATGATGCATGCTCCGGGTTTCACAATTGTCACCGTTGCCGTTCTTGCTCTCGGAATTGGCGCGAACACCGCCATCTTCAGCGTCGTCGATGCCGTGCTGCTTCGGCCGCTCGCTTATCGCGACTCCGATCAGCTCGTCACCATTCTGATGAATGGCGACAATCCTGTCGCCGTCGGGAACTACATCGACTGGCGCGACCAGAGTCGTTCTTTTTCCTCCATGGGCGCCGCCGATTATTGGTCTCCCAACCTGACCGGCATCGACTCGCCGGAACATATCTACGGGCTGAAGGTGACGCAGAATCTCTTCCCCATGCTCGGAGTTAACCCGATGTTGGGGCGTCTGTTCGTCGAAGGCGAAGATAAAGACGGAGCGGACCACGAGGTCATCCTCAGCTATGGATTGTGGCAGCGGAGGTTTTCTGGCGATCCCAACGTGCTCGGGAAGCAAATCCTTCTCGATGGTAATGGCTACGTTGTAGTGGGCGTGATGCCGCGCGGATTTCAGTTCTCCCCATTCTGGGCAAGTGGCGAACTCTGGGTGCCCAACGCGTTTGGATCGAGAATCCACAGCCGCACTGGTAACAGTCTGCGGATCTTTGCACGCCTGAATCCTGGTGCTTCGCTGAGCCAGGCTCGCGCAGAAATTGCGGGCATCACCGGACGGCTCGAGCAGACATATCCTGGTACAAACCGCAATGTTGTCGTGACTCCGCTCAAAGAAAAGGTCGTCGGCCCGATCGAGACTCCACTCCTTGTGCTGCTCGCGGCAGTAATTTTCGTCCTGCTCATCACCTGCGCAAACGTCGCCCACATGCTGTTAGCGCGTGCGTCCTCGCGTCAGAAGGAGGTCGCCGTGCGAGCCGCGCTGGGTGCGCGAAGAGGGCGTATCGTTCGACAGTTCCTGACCGAAAGCCTGCTGCTCGGCGGTTTGGGTGGTGCGGCCGGGTTGGCGCTCGCCGCGATCGCGACTCGTGCATTGCTCGCGATCAGCCCGGACAGCATCCCACGCGTGCAATCAGTAACAATTGACGCCCGCGCTGCGCTTTTTCTCGCAGGTGCGACCATCCTGACCAGCGTAGGATTCGGTCTGGCGCCCGCTCTACAGGCTTGGTCGATTGAGGTAAATGACACCCTGAAGGAAGGTGGTCGCAGTCAATCCGAGGGCAAGACGCGCAATCGCCTGCGCAGCCTTTTGGTAGTTTCCGAGTTCGCGCTCGCTCTCATGCTGTTGATCGGCGCCGGCCTGATGATTCGTACTTTCGCCGCGCTTCAGGCTGTGGACGCCGGTTTCAATCCCCACAACGTGATCTCGATGGTCGTTTCGGTCGCCGGTTCGCGAGAAGCCGACCCAGGCCGCCGTGCTGTCTTCTATCCACTCTTGCTCGAGCGCGTCCGTTCGCTTCCCGGGGTAGAGGCAGCCGGCGCGATCAATCATCTGCCCTTGGCCGGAGACATCTGGGGATGGTCCTTCACCATCGAGGGCCGTCCCAAGCCCAGACCAGGAGAATCGCCCCGTGCCGTTTACCGAATCGTTACGCCCGGATATTTCAATGCCATGCGCCTGCCGATCGTTCGAGGGCGCGAAGTAAACGATGCCGACACCGCCATTGCTCCTGGTGTCGTGGTCATCAATGAACGTGCTGCCAAAGAATTTTGGCCCGGCGAAGATCCCATCGGCAAACGCGTTTCATTCGACGACGACCCGAAGAACCCGACATGGGTCACGGTCATTGGAATCGCAAAGGATGCGAAGCAGGATAATTGGGCGGCCGATCCTGGCCCTGAAGCATACCTGGCGGCATTCCAGAATCCCGACTTCATGGGCGATTCCAAAGCGCAAGCCGCTGACCACGAAAAATACATTACGCTGGTAGCGCGAACCGCGTCTGACCCCGCAGCCCTCGCTTCATCGATGAAGGAAGCGGCATGGTCGTTCGACCGAAACCTTGCGATCTCCCAAGTCGTCACCATGGACGGCGTTGTGGCCGATGCCACCGCACAACCGCGATTTGAAATGCTCCTGCTCACAATCTTCGCGGTAGTTGCGCTAGTCCTTGCGAGCGTCGGGATCTATGGAGTGATCGGCTATTCGGCGTCGCGCAGAACGCATGAGATCGGTGTGCGGATGTCGCTGGGGGCGACCCGGGGAGATGTTCTGCTATTGGTCGCGCGCCAGGGGATGAGGCTGGCATTGGCCGGTTCGGTGACGGGCATCGCAGGAGCTCTCGTGCTTTCACGGCTCATGGCAAAGTTGCTGTACGGCGTTCAACCCACCGACCCGGCGACGTTCGTGGCTGTGGCGGCCGGGCTCGGATTCGTGGCGATGTTGGCTTGTTACATTCCAGCCCGGCGGGCGACGCGTATCAACCCCGTGGCCGCGCTCCGCTGCGAGTAACGGTAAATGAACTTCGCGTTGTCCAATGCCGTGTCATCCTGAGTGCCGGCGAAGCCGGCGCGAAGGACCTTACGTCAGCGTGATCCTGAAACGATGGTCGGCGGGAAGACCTCGTACGATGAAGACCAGAGATAGTTCCTAGAGCGGTTGCATGAAACGCAAGCGCATCACTTTCGTAGCAAACCAACTTGGCCGTATCCAATGCGATGTCATCCTGAGTGCCGGCAAAGCCGGCACGAAGGACCTTACGTCAGCGTGATCCTGAAACGGTAGTGGACGGGATCGACTCGTGCGCTAAGACCAGAGATAGTGCGTAGAGCGGTTCCATGAAACGCAAGCGCATCACTTTCGTGGTAAACCAACTGCGCCGTATCCAATGCCGTGTCATCCTGAGTGCCGGCGAAGTCGGCGCGAGGGACCTTACGTCAGCGTGATCCTGAAACGGTAGTGGGCGGGATCGCCTCGTACGATAAAGACCAGAGATAGTGCGTAGAGTGGTTGCGTGAAACGCAAGCGCATCACTTTCGTGGTAAACCAACTGCGCCGTATCCAATGCCATGTCATCCTGAGTGCCGGTGAAGTCGGCGCGAAGGACCTTACGTCAGCGTGATCGTGAAACGGTAGTGGACGGGATCGCCTCGACGATAAAGACCAGAGATAGTGCGTAGGTGGTTGCCTAAAACGCGTGCTCATGCACGGCGGGAACCGTCTGATGCGAGGTCATTGTTGGAGCTGGCCGCCCGTCGTGAATAGACTCCTTCGTGTAACTTCGTGCCCATAGTGGCAGATGTTCTTCGCCTCACTTAATGCCGTGTCATCCTGAGTGCCGGCGAAGCTGGCGCGAGGGACCTTACGTCAGCGTGATCCTGAAACGGTAAAGGACGGGATCGCCTCGACGATAAAGACCAGAGATAGTGCGTAGGTGGTTGCCTAAAACGCGTGCTCATGCACGGCGGGAACCGTCTGATGCGAGGTCATTGTTGGAGCTGGCCGCCCGTCGTGAATAGACTCCTTCGTGTAACTTCGTGCCCATAGTGGCAGATGTTCTTCGCCTCACTTAATGCCGTGTCATCCTGAGTGCCGGCGAAGTCGGCGCGAAGGACCTTACGTCAGCGTGATCCTGAAACGGTAAAGGACGGGATCGCCTCGACGATAAAGACCAGGGATAGTGCGTAGAGTGGTTGCGTAAAACGCATGCTCATGCACGGCGGGAACCGTCTGATGCGAGGTCATTGTTGGAGCTGGCCGCCCGTCGTGAATAGACTCCTTCGTGTAACTTCGTGCCCATAGTGGCAGATGTTCTTCGCCTCACTTAATGCCGTGTCATCCTGAGTGCCGGCGAAGCTGGCGCGAGGGACCTTACGTCAGCGTGATCCTGAAACGGTAGTGGACGGGATCACCTCGTACGATAGAGACCAGGGATAGTGCGTAGAGTGGTTGCGTAAAACGCATGCTCATGCACTGCGGGCGCTGCTGAAGCGGGGGCGGTTGTTGATGCTGCCCGCCCGTAACGTTGTTGAATAGCCTCATTCGTGTAACTTCGTGCCCTTAGTGGTAATTGTTTTCCAAAAGCAAAGTCCACACTAGCCTACCGGAGTAGTCGAAAAGAGAACATCGCGCTGCCCTTCCCTGTAGCCACTGCGTCCGCCATGTCCTATCATGTCTCCAACGTCTCTCCGCCAAACCACAAATCATGGGCGAGTTCGGACAGAAATTTCGGAAAGCGCGCGAAACCAGAGAACTGTCCTTCGACGACGTCTCCAACGTCATCAAGATCAGTCCGAAAATGCTGCGCGCCATCGAGGACGAAAACTTCGATCAACTCCCCGGCGGCGTCTTCAACAAGGGCTTCATCCGCGCCTACGCCAAGCATCTGGCCCTCAATCCGGAAGAGGCCATCACCGAATATCAGGTTCGCCTCCGTGAAATTCAGCAGGCCCGCATCGAAGCCCAGCAAGCCGCGTGGCAACCGGAGAATCAGCCCGAAAAAACGACAGCGGCGAAATCTCCAGCAGTCACTCGCCGGCCAGCTTCTGTGACAGTAGCCCCGCCCCCGCCAGTCAAACAGCCTGCCATGATCCAGTCGGCGCGTGCGGAACGGCCGCGTCCTCCGCGTAACCGAACTCCCAATCCTCCAATCGAAATTCCTTGGAGACTCGTCGCTGTTGCCGTAGTTGTGCTCGTCCTCGGAATTTTATTGTGGACCCGTCCGCGCGCCTTGAACATGGCAGCGATAAAACCCAGCGCGATTCACCCTGCACCCAGCGAACCCACTCCGGACACGCCCGTAGCGAAACCGCCGACCACTGTGCCAGCGACGTCGCCGGGACAATCCCCAACTTTGAATTCTCCAACCGCCCAGCCGGCAGCACCGTCCGCAACCGCCGCAACTGATGCCACGGACAAGAATGACGACAAGGACGACGTCACCATCCGCACTTTTGATAAGCCTGTCGTGAAGACTCCGGCGCCGGCGTCTGCGCCTGCTGCTGGCTCTTTCACCCTCATTGTGCGCGCTTCAGAAAACTCCTGGGTTTCCGTCACGGCAGATGGACAACTCGTCGCGCAGGAAACTCTCATTGCACCCGCGCATCCATCGTTCCACGCGTCTCGTGAATTCGTAGTGAAGGTTGGCAATGCGGCCGCGATCAGCTTCGTCGTCAACGGGAAAGAAATCGCGCCTCAGGGGGGCCAATCCGAAGTGAGAACTCTGGTATTCGATAACTCCGGACTGAAGTCGTCACCCGCAACATCGAATTGAGAACCGTGAATCAACTCTATGAATAGCTATTCCACTTCAACGTTCGGGATCTCACGTGCAATTCTGCCGGCAGGTTTGCTCGCTGGAGCTCTCGACATCACCGCTGCAATTGTTGTCTACGGATATCTCGGAGCCAAACCCATCCCTCTGCTGCAAGGCATCGCCGCCGGAGTCCTCGGCACTCGCTCGTTTTCAGGCGGACTGGCGACAGCACTCCTTGGGCTGTTCTTTCAGTTTCTCATCGCCACCTCGGCCGCCGCCGTGTACGTGCTGGCGAGCCGCTCGATCCCGTTCCTCATCAACAGCCCTCTAGTAGCCGGACCTCTTTACGGCATCGCGGTTTACTTCTTCATGAGCCGCATCGTCGTTCCACTTTCTGCTGCTCGCAAATATCCCTTCACGGTGAGGGGCATGGTGATCGGCGTCATCATTCACATCTTCTGCATAGGACTCCCCATCGCTCTAGTGACGAACCGCTACGCCAGAAAGTAGTCTCGAAATCCTCGTCAAAATCTCTCTTCACTAGCAGGCAACGCGTTCTTGCGCGCAGGCTGACCGAAGCCAGTATCGCCCCATCCACACCTGAATTTGCGCTATTTAACTCCCTCTCAGTCGCTTACGGCCAAAATCGTTGCGCCTCGGAAGTGCCTCTGTTAGCCTTTTCAATAGGACTTGATAATTACGTAGCGTCGGCATCTTGCCGGCTGTCGCGAGGGCGTCTCGCCCTTGCAGCGTGGATCTCCCAGGATCCGCTCAATTCAAGAGTCCCAGTTTTTTGGCACGAAGCGCTCGAGGCAAAGAAAATCGCATGACCACGGGCACGTGCACGAAGGAGACTTAAAACTTGCCATCCAAGACTCGTTATCTGTTCACATCTGAATCCGTCACTGAAGGTCACCCCGATAAAATCGCCGATCAGATCTCCGACGCAATCCTCGACGCTTGCCTCGCAGACGATCCCGCCAGCCGCGTAGCTTGCGAAACTCTTACCGCCACGGGACTCGTCGTCATCGCCGGCGAAATCACCACCAAGGCTTACGTAGATTTTCAGCAAGTCGTTCGCGGCACCGTCCAATCGATCGGATACGACAACGCCCTCCACGGCTTCGATTGCAACACCTGCGCCGTCATCTCCAGCATCAACAAGCAGTCCGGCGACATCGCCATGGGCGTAGACACAGGCGGCGCCGGCGACCAGGGAATGATGTTTGGGTATGCGGTGAATGAGAATGCGGAGTTGATGCCGACTCCCATTGCGCTCGCGCACAAGCTTACGCAGCGGCTCTCAGTGGTTCGCAAGAACGGAATGCTTCCCTTCCTCCGGCCTGACGGCAAATCCCAAGTCACAGTGGAATACGATGCGAACGGAAAGGTGCTTCGCGTGGATGCGGTCGTCATTTCGACTCAGCATGCGGAGAATGTCTCCAACGAGGAACTGCGCTCGAGCATTCTGAAGAATGTGATTCAGGCCGTCATTCCCGCCGAACTCCTCGACGAGGACACGAAGTATCACATCAATCCAACGGGAAGATTTGTGATCGGCGGCCCGATGGGTGATACCGGTCTTACCGGGCGCAAGATTATCGTCGACACCTACGGCGGTATGGGACGTCACGGCGGCGGCGCATTCAGCGGGAAAGATCCGACCAAGGTCGATCGCTCCGCCGCATACATGGCACGCCACATCGCGAAGAATATTGTCGCCGGCGGACTTGCGGATCGGTGCGAAGTTCAACTTGCCTACGCGATCGGCGTTGCTGATCCGGTCAGCATCCTGGTAGAAACCTTCGGGACCGAAAAGGTCGACCCGGCGACCATCCCCGATATCGTGCGCGCACACTTCAAGCTGACGCCGCGCGGCATCATCGACTCCCTGAATCTGCGCCGTCCGATCTACAAGAAGACCGCAGCCTATGGACACTTCGGACGCAGCGATGCCGACTTCACATGGGAAGCGACCGACAAGGCGGCCAAGCTGGCTAGCGACGCAGGTCTCCGGGAACCCGCAGGCGCGCGAAAGTAGAAAAGACAAACCTGTAACCACGAAGGACACGAGGTAACACGAAGTAAATCGATTTCCTGAGTGAACCTACGTGTCCTTTGTGGTGAAAGGGTTTGCAGCCGCACCAATATCTCTGTCCGAAACCCCGGTATTCTGCGAAAATAGTAGTGGGATCACGTCATCCCAGGCCGTCAATATCTACATAATTTTTTACGCCGCCTAACGCGCGCCATTAAGGGGAACGCATGTCAACCGCAGCAGTGAATTGCGATATTAAAAATGTCGAACTGGCCGATCTGGGCAAGAAGCGCATCGAGTGGGCCAACCAGTCCATGAAGGTGCTGCAGATCATCCGCAAGGAATTCATCAAGAACCAGCCGCTGGCGGGCATCCGCATCTCCGCCTGCCTGCACGTCACCGCCGAGACCGCGAACCTCGCGATCTGCCTACGCGACGGCGGCGCCGAAGTCGTGCTCTGCGCTTCAAATCCTCTCTCCACCCAGGACGACGTCGCCGCTTCCCTCGTGCGCGACCACAACATTCCCGTCTTCGCCATCAAGGGCGAGGACAACGACACCTACTACACCCACATCCTCGCGGCCATCGACCACAAGCCGCATATCACCATGGATGACGGTGCCGACCTCGTCGGCATCCTGCACACCAAGCGCACCGATGCCCTCGAAGGCGTTGTCGGAGGAACGGAAGAGACGACGACGGGTGTGATCCGACTGCGCGCGATGGCGAAGGAAGGCGTGCTGAAGTTCCCCATCGTCGCCGTCAATGACGCCGACACCAAGCACCTGTTCGACAACCGCTACGGCACCGGACAGTCCACCATCGACGGAATCATCCGCGCGACAAATTTTCTTCTCGCCGGATCGAAGTTCGTTGTAGCAGGTTACGGATGGTGCGGACGCGGTCTTGCTTCCCGCGCTCGCGGAGCTGGCGCGGAAGTATTCATCACTGAAGTTGATCCGACGAAGGCGCTTGAGGCCGTGATGGATGGTTTCCGCGTGATGTCGATGACTGAAGCGGCCAAACTTGGAGACGTGTTCTGCACGGTCACCGGCAACAAGAGCGTCCTGACGAAAGAACATTTCGCGCTGATGAAAGATGGGGCGATCATTTCCAACTCGGGGCACTTCAACGTCGAGATCGACATCCCGGCGCTCGAGGCCATGTCATCCTCGAAGCGGACGACGCGCAACTTCGTCGAAGAGTACTCGCTAAAGGATGGACGCAAGATCAACTTGCTCGGCGAAGGCCGACTGATCAATCTGGCTGCCGCCGAAGGGCACCCCGCGTCGGTGATGGATATGAGCTTCGCGGACCAGGCTCTCTCAGTCGAGTACATGGTGAAGAACTCGAAGAAGCTTGAGAAGACTGTCTACAAAGTTCCCGACGAACTCGACAAGCGGGTAGCTAAATTGAAGCTCGAGTCAATGGGCATCAAGATCGACCGCCTGACGCCGGAGCAGGAAGAGTATCTGGCGGGCTGGAACGAAGGAACTTAACGGCGGGCGTCGGGCTTCCGGCGTCAGCAAGAATCGGCCTCATCCGAGTCGCGTTTGCGACAGGATGGGGCCTTGTTGTTTGGTCGTGCCGAATCCAAAGTAGGGACAGCCGCCTTCGGCTGTCTGGCGGCACAGAAGTTTTGGGCCGCAGCTTTTTGTTCGAAGGCCGAAGCATGAAGCCCGAAGTCTAGCCCTTTCCTGTCAACCAACGGGACGATTGCCGTCCGCCTTTGCGCACTCGTCACTTCGCGGGTTTACATCTGCGCTTTCTCAGCATTGCGCAAAGAGTCGAGCGGCAACGGCAGCGGGCGTGGGCGCCCGCTCCACATTGTCTTTTCGCTTCCTCTAGACGCTGTATTTATTTCTTCGGGAAGTTCGGATCGTTCTTGATCTCGCGGATCTGCTGGATGTGGCGCTCCGCATGCGTGGATATTTCCAGCATCCACTGCCAGCAATCGATCACCTCCCGGTCTCCGAAGCTGTGCGCTCTCATGTCATCGTTGGTGGTCTTGATGTATTCGATCATGGTGCCGCGCAAGGCTTGAAACTTCCCTAAAGCTTCGCCCGCGTCCTTGTAGGTATCGACTTTTTCGTGCCCACCGCCGGTCTTGGTATGCACCACGCGATCGATGCCGTACCACATGATGTCTGCGTCGGTAGCAGACGATTTCTTCTCTTTCATGTCCGGCGCCGCTTTGAGGGATTTCTGGATGTCGCGCCAATAATCAGGTTCAGCCACCGCCAGGTGGGAAACCACCTCCCGGATGCTCCAGCGGTCCGGCGACGCTTTGTACTCCAATTGCGCCGGCGACAACCCGCGCACCAACTCGCCCACCATTTGCGTGGTCATCTCGAAGTGCACCTGGAGATGTTCGCGGTCCGTATCGGTCATGGCAGGAGCGGCGAACGACGGCGCGGTAAACAGACAAATCGACATAGTGAGAGCCAGCAGCGGCAAACCTCGGAGTGCGTTCCTTCGGCACATCTTCAGCGTGATTGGCATGGATCAAGTCTCCTGGACTGCGACTTCGACGATCAGGCGAGAATTAGGTCAACACAGCCGGGACGTTTGACAGCGCAAATACCGAAGGTTTCGGCGTGTAAGCGACCGTTGCGCTGCCACGGCCCGATACTGCCCGGGCCGGGTCGGACGAATGCGTCCGACCCTACACGACACGTCCTTTGGCACTGCGGCCCGAAACTACCGGGCCGCCCGGACACCGGGGGCGCTGTCCCCACATGAGTTGCTCATTCCCGAAATAGGAATTTCGGTCGGATGTTTTTCTGTTTTCGCTTCGATTTTTCTTGCGTTCGACTTTAGGGTATGGGATTGTCAACTTGGTGTAGAGGCGCGACCAAATTCTGGCCGCGCCTTTTGTTTTGGGGATGGAGAATGGGTGATCCTGGCATCGCTCGTGGCGGTGCAGGCAGCGTTAAGGTCCTTCACGAGCGCTTTGCGCTCGCTCAGGATGGCATCCGTTTTGTGAGCTGCAGTTCTCTGATTACTTCCCCTTTTTGAGCAGCTAGTTCTTCGGCGGCAGATCAACGACAAGTTATTTTCTGACGTTCTGGACTTTACGGGACGAGGCGGAGGTGTGTATGAAAAATCGGGGGATGGGGATCAAGCATCCGAAGGTGCGCGGGGAATGGGTGGAGTTGAAGTTCATGTTGCGGGCGATTGAGCTGGGTCTGCATTTGAACAAGCCCTGGGGCGAAGTGATGCCGTACGACTTTGCCGTGGAGCATGAGGGGGCGTTCGTGCGGGTGCAGGTGAAGTCGACCATGTTCAAAGATCGAGGAGGATATTCGTGCACGGTACGGGGATGCAATGGACCCTATGAGGGGGATCCGTTTGAGTATCTTGCGGCGTACGTGTTCCAGGAAGAGTTGTGGTACATCATCCCGGCGGAGATGGTGGTGGGACAAGGGAGCATTGCGCTGTACCCGAAGTTGAAGTGCGCGAAGTATGGTCCGTACAAGGAGGCGTGGCATCTGTTGCGCCAAAAGAGGCCGGTGCCCGGCCGCGTGAACTCGATTGAGGCTTGCGCAGAGGCGGGGAGGGAGTGCAGTCCGGGATGGTTCAAGAGGGTGTTCTGGTGCAGGTTTCAGGAGTGTGGAATGAATACGGCGCTGGCAGAGCGGCTCTAGAAAATGCTGCGGACGGTGTCGATTTCCTTAAACCCTTTACCACAAAGGGCACGAAGGTACACGAAGGATTTTGCTGCTTCTGGTATTAGGGTGAACTGTGTCGTGGGGAGTAGGAGTTTCCTGCATTGGTACTTTCGGCGCTACTCACGGCGGCAGTTGCTTTCCTTATCTTGTTTTCTTTGGCTCGGCGGATGCTTAGCCCTTTACGCTGATTTTCGAGAAGGACAGGACTGCGCGACTGGGCGTGGGCCTGCCCATCGACAGGGCCGGGCGGAACGTCGTGAAGATCAGCATTCGCTTTACCTGCGGCAGCACTTCCTTCGAGTCGGCCGGATCGGAGAGGATTCGATAATCCTGGACGCGGCCGTTGGCATCCACTTCGGCTTCGATGACGAGAGATTCCGCATCGATCGAATCCATGGTCATGCCGAATGCGCTGGGTTGCAATTCGGGGCCGGTATTCACCATGACCAGCGGAACATCGTTATTGGCCTGAAGGGACGACGGAGTGACGAAGTAGACCATGGCGATGCCGAAGATGATGAGGGCGCTCAGGAAACCTGCGGTGGCAGGAACCATGAACGCTTCCATGGCATTTTCCAGGCGGACACGAAGACCCTCGAACGCGGGGCGGCGTTTCTGAGCAGCCTCGCGCGAGATCGCCAGCCGCAAGTTGAGTCCGAGGTCCGCCGGCATCTTGGGACGCGGCATGGCGGACAGCAGTTGCTGCGTGCGGCGGAGCGACACGTACTCCTGATTGCAGCCGTCGCAATGAGACAGGTGTTTCTGCAGCGCCAGCATCTCCGTGCCGGTCACCGCTCCATCAAGATATGGCGACATCAGACGCTTCGCCGCGGGGCACTGCAGTCCGGATGTTTGCCCCTTCTTCCCAATGGCGATCATGGCATCACCTCGACCCTTCTACCCCCTCCAGATTCCTGCGACCGCGAATTACGGCCCTCTGTCTTGCCCCGGCCCGGAGCGGTCAACCCCAGTTCATCACCAACTTCGCGGACATAAGCTGCAAGCCGCTGGCGCAATGCGTCCCGGCCGCGCGTCAGGCGGGACTTCACCGTCCCAAGCGAGATCTCGAGCACTTCAGCGATCTCCTCGTAAGACATCTCTTCCAGGTCGCGAAGAATGAGCGTAGTGCGGTATGGCTCTGGGACCTTTCTCAACTCTTCTTCAACCCGGCTCTGGACCTCGCGATGAGCGACATTGTCGAAAGGCGACTCCGCGTGATCGGTGAGAGCAACCTGCAATGCGTTCTCTCCCGGCGTCGGCGTGTCAGACTCCGCCGGCTCGATCGACGTCTCGCGAGCCTTGTGCCGGAACCACCAGCGCCGACGGTTCGCGGCCTCGTGCAGCGCGATGCGATAGATCCAGGTCTTGAGACTCGACTCGCCGTGAAAATGATTCATGCCGCGAAACACCTTCAGGAAGACGTCCTGCGTGGTATCGGCAGCGTCGGCCGGGTCGTTCACAATGCGATAGACGAGGCCATAGACAGGCTGTTGAAACTCGCCGATCAGCCAGGCGTACGCCGCTTCGGAACCGGCTTTCAGGTCTGCGACAATGGCCGCTTCTTCCTGCGACCGAACCCCTATCGCACTTGCAAGATCTCCCAAGGTGGTTGCTCCCGCCATGTTGGCGTCCCCTGATTATAGGATTTTCCACCCGAACGCGCCCTGATATTTCACAGGCCCGAACGTTTTGAAAGCTTTGCGGTCTTGCCGAAACTCTCACATAACATAGACTCCGGCCGGGTGTCTGGGGTTCCCGGAGGTAAGTGATTTATTTTGAGCGGGATCGTCTGGAAGAGTTACGAAAGTTCTGCCGAGGCGTTCAACTGGAACAATCTGGCTTGAAGCAGGCTCCAGGGCTTTCCGACGCCCTTTCGTTGGCCTGGCTTTCGATCATTTCACAGCGAAGGACGTGCCGTGGTATGACAAACACCCCATTGCGCGCTTTGCGCGCCACCCCGGACGAATGCGTCCGGGGCTACACGACCTGTGGCGGCTTTAGAGTTGCAACGCTTTCGCCTTCTTGACCTTTTGGCGGAGGAGGATGTCTGCCAGGGCCGAGAGAAGGCCTTCGCAGCCTTTGTCGAGATTCATGGACGATTTCTCGAGGTAGGCGCAGGCGCCGTCCTGTTTCAAACGGACGGCGTTCTTCTGGGACAGGCCGCTAAGAACGACGACTGAGATATGGGCGGTATCTGCATCTTTCTTGAGAATCTTCAGCACGTCGGGCCCTGTGAGTTTGGGAAGAAGCATGTCGAGGAGGATGACGTCGGGCTTTTTATCGCGAGCGACCTGAAGGGCTTCTTCCCCATCGTTGGCGGTGAACACTTCGTATCCGGCGCGCGCGAGGGCCCGCTCGGTAGCGATCCGCAGAAACTTGCTGTCATCCACCAAAAGGATTTTCGTTGTGCTCATTGCGTCTGTGCCCGAAATCGCGTCGCGATGCACACGGGCTTTGCAGTAAGGATATCGGCAGGTCGCGGCGATACTTGAGGGGCGCGCGCGGCGGCGGTATCGTCTAGAATCAGAGAATCAGGGTTTTCGCTATGTCGGATGATCCGATTCAGATTTCTCCGGGACCGCAGTTTCTGTCGGCGATGCTACTGGCGATTGCTGCTGATGCGCTGCAGCTGGTCGTGTTTCCCTTGTTCGTAGCCGGCGCGTTGTCTCCCGCCGATGACCTGCTGGACGTTGGCGTAGCAGCGGCGATGATTCACCTGCTGGGCTGGCACTGGGAATTCTTGCCGTCTTTTTTTGCCAAGCTGGTGCCCGGGGTGGATCTGGTTCCCTTCTGGACGCTCGCGGTGGCGAGTGTGTACCGGAAGGCGAAGCGGGTAGCGGCTGCGAGTACTGAGAAGCAGATTTTGCCGAATCCTTAAGCCAGGAAAGCGAGTGCGAGACGCACTCGCGACAGCCGGCGCTACTTCCTACCACGCTACTCCCTTAAGAAATTTCTATTCAAATCACAGCGCCCCATTTCTGCGCGTTGCGCGCTCGAAATGGGGCACTTGCCTTCACTGAATGGGTTCTCTATCTAGCCGTTATTGCTCGCAGGAATCGCCGGTCTTGTGCAGGTCGGTCACCTTAAGGTGTCCGTGTTCTGCGGTGTTGTTCTTCGCTCCGGCGTCGTGACCCATCTGTTTTGCGTCTTCTTTCATGTTGTGCATCTTGTCGTGATCTACCACACCCTTGACGTCCACCTTCTGACCGACATTGCCCGCCAGGTCGACGGAGTTGTTGGAGTGAATTTCCCAGGTGCTGCCGTCGGATGCGGTTAACAGGTATTCATTGCCGCTGCCGGATTTCGTCAGGCATCCGGTCATGGTGCGAACCTGATCTTTGGAATTTGCGTTTTTGTCTGAGTCGGAATCTTGCGCGACAGCCCACACGGAAGTCAATCCGACGAGAAGGATACAGAAGAGCAAACGGTTAAAACTCTTTGTCATGGAATTCCTCCTTGTAACGCCTTCGTGGAAAACCCCACTTCCGTCGAATGGGACAAAAGTGGGGCACCACGTATCTCTAGATCAGTTGCCGTTTTTGGGAAGGGAGTTGCTGAACTTCGTGGTCGCCGGAGGAGCTAGCTGGGGTGAATGAAGTGAATCAGATAGAAGGTTGCGCCTGCGACCACTGCGGAGGCCGGGATTGTCAACATCCATGCCCAGACGATGCGACCCGCGACACCCCACCGGACGGCTGAGAGGCGATGAACGGCTCCGACGCCGACGATCGCTCCCGTGATGGTGTGCGTGGTACTGACGGGAATGCCCGCGAGTGCAGTGCCGAAGAGCGTGATGGCGCCTGCGCTTTCGGCACAGAATCCGCCAAGCGGCTTCAACTTCGTAATCTTCTGGCCCATAGTGTGGACGATGCGCCATCCGCCGAAATATGTTCCGGCAGCAATGGCCGCGTGCGCCGCTAAGATGATGGGCCAGTGATAGCGTCCCCAGTTACCAAGCATGTCGGACTTGGACATGAAACCAGCCGTGTAGAGTGCGCCCGCGACGATGCCCATAGTTTTCTGCGCGTCATTCCCGCCGTGACCAAGGCTGTAGGCTGCGGCTGAAAGTAGCTGGAGCTTGCGGAACCATTTGTCGACGGTTTGCGGAGGCTTGTTCTGCAGGATCCAATGAGCGGCCACAAAGAAAGTCAGGCCGAGCACCATCCCCATGACCGGGGCAACGATGATGAAGATCAGTGTTTTGTACCATCCATCCGGAATGATCACGGTGAACATGGATCTGGCACCGGTGTGGACTGCGGCATGCATCATGGCGGCGCCGGCGTAACCGCCGATCAGGGCGTGAGACGAGGAGGTGGGAAGTCCCCACCACCAAGTAAGAAGGTCCCACACGATGGCGCCGAAGAGTCCAGCCATGACGACGTATTGATCCACGTGATCGAGCCGGATCATTCCCTTCCCGATCGTTTTGGCGACCGCGGTTCCGAGAAAAAAAGCGGCAAGGAAGTTGAAGGCGGCGGCCCAGAGGACGGCAAGCTTCGGAGAAAGGACACGAGTAGAAACGACAGTAGCAATGCTGTTGGCGGAATCGTGAAAACCGTTGAGGAAGTCGAAGATCAGCGCGACCAGAATCGTGATCAGGACGAGAACGACGTCTTTATTCATCGGGAGCCTGGCCTCCGGAACACGGGGCTAGAGCCCAGACTCCAACGCGACGGAGACGCGGCCCTTGAAGGGCCGCTCTTTCACGGTTGCTTGCACAGCCGGAAGGGTCTTCCGCGAAACCAGGAAAGTGCGCTGTCGGCTGAGGCGAAGATTTGGCGCGCAGTCCTGCGCTGACGTCGACAGTCTTTATGCGAGGCTGCAAACTCTGTTTGTTAAGCATGCAGAGATTTCTCAAGGGCATGCAAATGTTCAGGTGCTTTTGAGAACGATGGCTTCGAGGACGTTGGCGGCGTCTTCCGCTTTATCCGTGGCATATTCCAGGACTTCGTACAGCTCCTTCAACTTAATGAGGTGGATGGGATTCTTTTCGTTCTCAAACAGGTCCGCAATCGCGCGGCGGCTGACGTGATCAGCCATGTCTTCCAGCCGATTTACCTCTTCACAGTGCTCCATGACATGGCCATTCTTTTCGAGGAGCGAAACGCCCTTGGCGAGTTCCTCGCACTGCAGCACGATCAATCCCGCGAGCTCGGCAGAAACCGGAGGGGGATCGGTGATCTTGTACATGACGAGGCGTAGCGCAGCAGAATTGACGAAGTCGAGCACGTCGTCGAGCGAAGAGGCCAAGCGATGGATATCTTCACGGTCAAATGGCGTAATGAATGTCTGATTCAGCTTGGTGATGATGGAATGGGTAGCTCGGTCGCCCTTGTGTTCGATCGCCTGTACCTGGCTGACGCGCATCGCCAAGTCACGAGGATCGGCGAGGATGGTACGAAGGAGCTTGGCGCCGTCAGTGAGATTGGCAGAGAGTTCGGCGAAAAGGTCGAAGAATTTGGTGTCGCGGGGGATAAGGCGCATTTGTCAGATTTACTCGGGCACACATAGCGTTGCACACGCTGCACAAAGCCAGGAGCAGAGTAATATCTCACGCGGAATGCGGATGAGGCAACCGGCGGACTAGCGGCGGGGCGTGCGCTCGATGAGCGCGGGGGAACGACGCGGCGTCCGGAGGCGAACCACCACCAGAAGGACGACAACAGCCGCCGATCCGTAGGCTACGGGGTGAAGAAAACCAGAAAAGACATCAACGAAATCCATTGCCGGATTATCGTGTAAGCCGAGGAAGGAAGCGACGTTACGGGTATGCTAGACCTTACGTGCCATAGGGCAAGTCGGCTCGAAATTATCCACTCAAGAACGCGGGCGAGGCGCCCGCGCCACATCTGCTGGCTACTTTTGATAGGGCCACTGGGCCTTGGTGAATAATGCGCCGTCGATGCCGATGGTTTGGCCGCTGATGAAGGAAGCTCCCGGGCTCGCCAGGAATACTACGGTCGGGCCGATATCGGAGGTCGTTCCGACGCGGCCGAGCGGCGTGAGGCGCGACCAGGTTCCAGCGTAATCGGGATCTTCCTGACGCGTACGCTCGGACTCGATCGATCCGGGCGCGATGCAATTCACTCGAATCCCATATTGGCCGAGTTCGACTGCGGCTTCTTTGGTGAACATCTCGATCCCGCCTTTGCTCGCTGTGTAGGCAACCAGCGATGGAAAGGCAAGCTTATTGCAGCCGGATCCAAGATTCACGATCGCGCCACCGCCGTGGTTTTTCATGTAGCGGGCGGCCTGCTGGGTGCACAGGAAGCATCCTTTAAGGTTTGTGTCGACGACGAGATCCCATTCCTCTTCAGTGACTTCGAGAAGTGGTTTCCAGGTTTGGACTCCCGCGTTGTTCACCAGAAGGTCGAGATGGCCGAAGGCGGAAATGGCCTTTTCAAACATCGCCTTGACCTGGGCGCTCGAGCGAATGTCCGCCTGAAGCGCGAGGACGTCATCCGCGCCGGAAGCGTGGAGGCTTCGAATCTCGGCGATCGTCTCCTCAACCATGGAGGCGGGATCATTGTAGTAGTTGACGGCGACGCGATATCCATTGCGAGCCAACTCCAGGGCGATCTCCTTCCCAATCCCGCGGCTTGCGCCGGTTACAAGAGCGGTCTTACGCTCCGGCATGATCACCTCACTCAAATGTCCGAATCACAGAATGGGAATCATAACGAAGCTGAGGGAAAGATGCAGTGCAGTTTGACGGGAGAGATATAGAGGGCGGAAAAGTTCCTACTCCCATCCTCCACTGCTGAACAGGGGTTGACGTTGGTTTTGGGCCTTGGGCGCGCCCACGCGTGTGGCTCGTGCGCGCGCAAGGGCGTGAGTAGAGAAGGGGCCATTTCGCGATCAACAGAAAAGCTAAAATCTTTGTTAGAGGAACGCCGTGACGCCCGGTCGTGCGTGCGTTCGCGGAGAGCACTGCGAGCCTGAACGACGCGGACCTACGATTGACGGTTACTCGCTGCGTAATATCGAGATGATGTCCAGGGTGGCGATGCGCCGCGTGGCTGACCAGATGCTCGCCGATGCTACCGCAGCGAAGAACAGGAGCAAACACGTGGACACAGCAAGACCGACCGCTTTTGCCCCATTTGTCAGTCCTTCGAGAAAACGGCCCGTCAGTTGCGCTGCGGCTATTCCGACGAGAGCCCCAATCACCACCGTCAGCAAGCCCTGCCTCAAAAGCATACCCCTTAGTTGAAGTGAGGTCTTGCCGAGTGCGATGCGTACACCCATTTCGTGGTTTCTCTGAACGATGGTGTACGCAACGATGCCATATATCCCAATTACCGCTAGCAGCATCGTGAATCCTGTAAATAGCCAGATAGCAGTCCGGAAGAATCGGGGACGTACGAAGAACTCATCCAGCCTCTGCTCCATCGTCTTTGCGCTGTATACGGGAACTTGTGGGTCAACGGATTGAATGGTGTCACGGACCAGCGCTACGTAGTCGTTAGCTTGGCCGTCCACGCGAACGACGAAGGTCGAGAAGAAGCTACCTGGAGTTGTAGAAGGGATGAAGACTTGATTGCCGCCTGCGATTGTCGGATCAGTCTCGTACTCCATGGCTTTCACCACGCCGACGATTCGCCAGCTGTCCTCATCCATGGTGAGCTGATGACCAATAACGTTCTGCGGGATTCCGAATCCGGCGGCGAACGGCTCATTCACTACAGCCACTCGTGCCCCGGAACGGATTTCCGCATCGGTGAATTCACGTCCGTAAAGAATCTGAGCTCCCATGGCCCGGAAATATCCGGATAAGACCGGGATCATGGAAGAACCACGTGCCGCAGGACGATGATCCAACTCGAATGGTCCTCCGACAAAGGCATTAGCGTACAAGGGAAGAAATTCGGTCGCGCTTGCGGTGCGGACTCCGGGAAGCATCTGAAGGCGTGCAATTGCATCCTCGAAATATGTAAGCTGTCGATTTTTTAACTGGTGACTACTTCCATCCAGCGAGACGCTTGCCGTGACGATACCCTGCACGCCGTAGCCGCGATCCGTTCTCATCAAGTCCATGAAGGCGCGCCCTAGCGACACCGAACCCGCGAGAAGAACAACCGTGAGCATTACCTGCGCTCCAATCAGGCTTTCGCGCAACCATCGTGAGCCGTGACTCGTGTTGCGACTCCGTAAACTAAAAGCTGATAGCCGACTTGGGTACAAGGACGGTACGACGCCAAACAGTAATGCTGTTAACAGCGAAGTCGCCACCGTGAAAATAAACACCCTTTGATCGAACATGAAGTACGATTGCGTCCCCAGTGGCGGGGGCTCAACTTTCGCAGCAAACGAAGTTATGTACCAGGCGATGGCTAGTCCGAGCAAAGTTGCGAGCAACGACAGGAGCAAACACTCAGTGAAGAGCTGGCGTGCCAACCTGATGCGGCTCGCCCCTAAAGCGGAACGTATGAACAGTTCTGCTACCCGGTCGGCGGTACGGGCTAGCAAGAGATTGGCAACGTTCATGCAGGCGATCAACAGAACTATGACAGCTGCGCCCATGAATATCAGCGAAGCATTTCTGGTGGCGCCCAAGAGTCCACTCTGAAGCGACAGGATGCCGGGGCGCAGGTTGGAGATGTCAAATTTTCCTGTTTGTGAGAGGCGAGTCACTTCGACGGTAAACGCTGCGTGCGCCTGACGCCACGAAACGTTGGGCTTGAGGCGCGCAACGGTTCCCCACCCATTGTTTCCGGGACTGAACGCTGCCGGTTTCCAGAGAACGGCCTGCCCCGGATAATCAAATCCCGGTGGTGCGACGCCCACGATTGTGAGCGGTTTACCATCGACTTGGATTATTGAGCCAAGGACGTTCGGTCCGCCGCCGAAAAACTGCTGCCATAATCCATAACCGATCACGGCCTCTGAGTTCGGACCGGGCAGTCCCCAGCCTGATCCATTTATGTCGTCCCCGGGCGCAAGTCCGCGTCCCAGCACTGGCCGAACCCCCAAGAGGGAGAAGAAATTCCATGTGGTCTGGACGACGTGCGCTCGACTCGCGTCCCGGTTTGCGACAAGGTTAGCGTCGTTTTCTTCAAAAAGCGCAGCGTCCATCAGATAAGTAGAGTTTTGACGCCAAGCGTGGAACTGTTGGGCGCTATCGTGAGGCGGGATAAAATCATGCAAAAGCGCAAGGCGATCTGGATCGCGAAATGGAAGGGACCGCAGCACCAAGGCGTTTACTACGCAGAACACACCTGTACTCGCGCCGATACCGATTGCGAGAGCGGACACAACAAATGCTGCCTGCCACGGACGGCGACACCAAAACCGAAGGGCGTACTTCAGATCATGAACTAGGGGCATTTCGGTCCTGCATTTTACTCCAGATACGTGTCGTCACTGTGTTTGAGTTTCCTCCCTCGCACGCACGAGCCGGCCCCCAGGCCCAGAACCAACGTCAACCCCTGTCCAGTGGTCGAGGGTGGGTGTAGGAATTTTCCCGCCCTGTATATCTCTCCCCCAGTGCAGTTTGACCCCCTTGGCCGTAAGCTCTTAGACTTGTAGGTGTTCTCTGCCTATCTTGTGGTAGCCGTCGGGATCGAGGCCCTCGGGTGGCCATCCTGCGGGAGGGATTCCTGAGTCGTTTCCAAAGTTCTGGTCTGCGAGCATGTGTAGTTGCGGCCCTATTGGGGCTGCTGAGTCCGCTGTGTCGAGCGGATAGTCCCACACCCATCACTCTCGATACGAACGAAACCGTGTTCTCGGTGCTCAGCGCATTGAACGCGTGCGGGTACGACGCGAATCTGAATGCCTCGGACGCGCAGCGCCTTAACATCCGCGCCGAAGTGCAGAAGAATCTGAAGCAATCGGAAGAGGCGCAAGCGGCGCTCACGACGATGTGCGACTGGTATGTCGCGCACAAGGGGAAAGATTCCTCGCACGATCTTTCGCAATTCGTTTCGCTGGCGCTGTACCTGCAAGGGCCTCCGCACTTTCTACCGCGAGTAAAAGAGGACGAGATGCCTCCGGACGCGGTTCCCATCGCAGGATTCGGCGCACTGCTGGAACGTTTCTACGAGAAGGCAGACTTGCATTCCATTTGGGAGCGGCATCGCGCGAATTATGCCGCTTTGGTGGAGCGCTATCACGTCCCCTTAGCCAAGATGGTATTCGACACGGACATCTATCTGAAGTTGCAGTCCGGTGGATACCTGGGCCGGACGTTCACAATTTATCTGGACTTCCTAGGAGATCCGAACCAGGCGAATGCGCGCAACTATGGAAGCGACTATTACGTCGTCGTGTTCCCTTCCCCGGATGCAAGCTCAGTTGATCCGCTGAAGATGCCGCAGATCCGGCATACCTATCTTCATTACCTGCTGGATCCGATGGCTGAGAAACATTTCTCATCCGTCAAGAGGCTAGAGCCATTGCTGCAGTCGGTGAAGCGTGCTCCGCTGGAAGACAGTTTCAAGAGTGACATCTCGCTGCTGGTGACGGAGTGCCTGGTGCGGGCGATTGAGATCCGCACGATGGGAACGAAGCAGACGGCGGAACCGATGCGTCTGCAGGCCGTTGATGACGCGGTCAAGCAGGGATACATCCTCACACGGTATTTCTATACTTCCCTGCTCGCCTTCGAGAAAGACCCTGCGGGTTTCAAGAACATGTATTCCGACATTCTGAACGCGATCGACGTGCGCCAGCAGGAAAAGGCGGCGGGAGAAGTGCAGTTCGCTCGAGCATCGGCGCCGGAACTGGTGCAGTTGTCGCGACTCGAGGATCGCCGGATGCTGATGACGGCCGAGAAGCGGCTGGCCGCCGGAGACCCGAAAGGGGCGCAGGAACTGGCGCAACAGGCGCTGGACAAGAAAATCGGAGACGAGGGGAGAGCACTGTTCATCCTGGCGCAGGTGGCGGTGGCGAACAAGGATCGTGAGGGCGCGCTGGGGAATTTCCAGAAGGCTATTCAGGCCACGAAGGATCCTAAAGTCGTCGCCTGGTCCCACGTTTACCTGGGGAGAATCATGGACATGAAGGAGGACCGCGAAGCGGCGATGAATGAGTATCGCGCGGCGCTGACGAGCGGTTCAGAGTTGCCCGAGGTAAAGGCTGCCGCCGAACGAGGACTGCAGCAAGCCTACGAGCCCCCGGCAAAGCCGCAGCAATGAATTTGTTTGTAAGAGGTGCTGAGCTGGAAAACGCGCTGCGATGTTCGCTGCGATAAAATGCAAAGTTGAATGTAACGGCGATTCGGAAACAAGTCAGAGTCGAGGAGAGCTCATGAAGCGAGCAGCGGTAGTAATCGCGGTGCTAGGGATGTGCGTATCGAGTGGAGCCCAAGACAAGCCAGCCGCACAGAACGCGCCTGCGGGACAGGCGGCAGCAACGGTGGGCAAGCGCCCTCCAGCTGCGAAGACGCAGCCGGAGTTCGAGGCATACAAGGCTGCGATGCAACTGACGGATGCTGCGGCAGCGGAGAAAGCCGCGGATGATTTCGCGACCAAGTTTCCGGACAGCGAGCTGAAGGTGGTCGTCTACAAAGCGGCGATGCAGAAGTACCAGGCAGCCAACAATGGCGACAAGATGATGGAGATGTCCCAGAAAGCGCTTACGTTCGATGCGGATGATCCGGAGGCACTGGTGAGCGTCGCGCAAGTGCTGGCGGAACGGACACGAGACACGGATCTGGACAAAGATCAAAAGCTGGCCGAAGCCAAAAAGGACGCGGAGCGCGCATTGGTCACAGTGGACACCGACGTACCGACCGCGGGATACCCGCCGGAGAAAGTTGACCAGTTCAAGCGCTATATCAAATCCGAGTCCTACGCGATCATAGGTACCCTGGCTTCGAACGCGAAGAATTATCCGGAAGCAGAGACGAATCTGCGGAAGTCGATCGAAATCTTCCCAGAGCAGGTCGATTCGGTCGCTGTACTGCGGCTGGCCGTTGCCCTCGACATGCAGAACAAGGTTCCGGACGCGTTGAAGTACGCGAATCAGGCGGTGGATCTCACCAAAGACCATCCCGACTCGCCGGCGGGAAAAGCGGCACGAGCAGAACAGGACCGGCTGACGAAGCTGAGCGGCGGTACGGCGCCGGGGCAAGCGGCTCCGAAGAACTAACAGCCGGCCAAAATAGCGAGACGCCAGAAATCGAACTGCCCGGTCGGGCGCGGCTGTTACCACATGGTCGATCTCCGCATGGATTTTTCTCCATCGGCATTGTCCACCTATGAAGGAACGTGAAATCACGGCGTTGGAAGAGGGCCTGGGCTACCACTTTCGCCGGCGTGCTGTCATTGAGCAGGCCGTGACCCATAGCTCCCAGGCGCGCGAGATGGAAGCGCAGCAGGCGGGAGAGAGCAAGTACAAAGTTAACGACAATGAGCAGCTCGAGTTTCTGGGAGATGCTGTACTTGCTTTAGTTACAAGCGAAGAGCTGTTCCAACGGTTTCCCCACTTTCGTGAAGGGGAACTTTCCAAGCTTCGTGCGCATCTAGTGAGTGAGCGGCATCTGATCCGCGTGGCCCAGCAGCTTGAGTTGGGACATTATCTGCGTCTGGGACGCGGCGAAGAGAAGAGCGGCGGCCGCAGCAAGACTGCGCTGCTAGTGGACGCTTTGGAAGCGATTTTGGCCGCCATCTATCTGGATGGCGGTCTGGAGATAGCGCGGGATTTCGTGATTCGCAACGTGATTGAGCCGGAACTGGAACGCATGGAGCAGGGCGGCGGCGCGCTGCCGATCACAGACTTCAAGTCGGCCCTACAAGAAGCGGTTCAGAGCCTTGGCTTGCCCCAACCGTTGTACGTATTGGTAGAAGAGGCAGGACCCGAGCACAGCAAGACATTCACCGTGGAAGCGCGTTTGAACGGCAAGAATGGAAAGAGCGCAGAGTTCGTCGGCCGGGCGCAGGGATCGACGAAGAAGACTGCAGAGCAGGATGCTGCGCGGCAGTTACTTACATTTCTTGCATCGCGGACGAAGGCGACAGAAGAGAAGGCTGCAAAAGTTCCGCAGCCGGTGGAAAAGTAGAGTAGATGGATCCTTCAAACCACCTCACGGCGTCGCCAATGGAATCTGCGGATTTGCCCTCGCAGGATTCGCCCGTCGTAATTGTTGATCCGAATCCACCGGGTTCTGCTCCGACCGAGCCTGTTCAATCCGTACCCACCCCTAGCCGCCCGACAGCGAATTTCGGAAGCGATCTGATCAGTTCCCTGCAATCGTTGATGGGCACAGTCGTCATCGCGATCTTCGTAATCACATTCATTGTGCAGGCCTTCCAGATTCCATCGGAATCGATGGAGAACACACTGCTGGTGGGCGACTATCTTCTGGTGAATAAACTCTGCTACGGCGGCCAAGGTTTGGGAAATCACCTGATGCCCTATCAGAGAATCTCTCGCGGAGACATTGTGGTATTCCACTATCCGGTGGACCCGCAACAGCATTTTGTGAAGCGCGTGATTGGCGTGCCCGGTGATCGGCTGCGTCTGGTCAACAAAAAAGTCTTCATCAACGGCAAGGGGATCGAAGAACCATACGTGCGCTTTCTTGAACCACCGAACAATGCCTTCCGCGATAACTTTCCTCGAACCGACATCCCGGCATACGGGTTGGAAGGCAAATGGTGGCTGGAGATGAGGAAACTGGTGGAGGACGGCGAGTTGATAGTCCCCCAAGGGCACTACTTCGTGATGGGTGACAACCGCGACGATAGCCAGGACAGCCGGTATTGGGGATTCGTTCCGCGCGAGAATATCATTGGAAGGCCGCTGGTGATCTACTGGTCAGTGCAGGATTGGGACAGAAATCCTGAAGGCTCGGTCGGCGGCAGGTTGCAACATTTAGCGTACGCTGTCACACACATCTTTCGGATCACCCGCTGGAACCGCACGCTGAGACTGGTACACTGAGAGTGTGGCGGGCGCTTCCGCAGCTGAAGCAATTCCCCAGGTTATCCATCCCGTATGAGCACGAAAACGATTGTGGCGAAGAAGAAGGAAGAAGAAGCTGTAGACAAGGCTGCCGCGGAAGAAAAGCCTAAGGAAACGACGGTCGAGTTCCTGTCGTCGCTCGCCGCTGTGCTGGTGACCGGGCTCTTCATTATTACGTTCGTAGTGCAGGCGTTTGAGATTCCATCAAGCTCGATGGAAAAGACGCTGTTGATCGGCGACCACGTGTTTGTGAATCGCATTCAGTTTGCTCCGAAGAGCAAATGGATCGGCCCATTGCTTCCCTACCGCGAAGTACACTTCCGGGACATCGTCGTATTCCTCTCGCCCCAGACTCTCGGCTTGTACGTGGTAAAGCGCATTATCGGCCTTCCTGGAGATCGCATTCACTTGCGGAATGGCGTGGTGTACCGGAATGGCGAGGCTCTGACGGAGCCCTATCTCGACACCGATCGGGACACACCGGCTGACGTGTACCGGAATAATTTTCCAGCCGTGCCGCCGACCGACGATCCTAATGTCTGGTCGAATTGGGCGATCGATTTGCCTTCGTACATCCAGGGCGACGATATTGTCGTGCCGCCGGATCATTACTTCGCCATGGGGGACCATCGGGGCGTGAGCCTGGACAGCCGCTACTGGGGGTTCATCCCGAAGGAAAATGTGATTGGCCGCCCGATGTTCATTTACTGGTCATTTGAAACCCCCGATAATCAGTACTTGAAGACGGATTGGAGTGACAGGCTGGCGTTTCTTGGCAAAGTGGTTCTGCATTTCTTCGACGAAACGCGCTGGAAACGGACCCTCCAGGTCGTTCGGTGACGTCTCGATAGCCTGAAGCAAGGGCGCAGTGAAAATCTCTTATTCCAGACGGCGCGTGATCGCGGTGGCAGCTGTAATCCTGCTGGCCCTGTTTGTGCTTCGGCCGGGCGCTTCGCCTCTAAAATCCCGCATCATCACATCCATCAGCGCCGGCGTAGGGCGGCCTGTCGATATTGGTTCGGTGGAAATTCGGCTGCTACCCTGGCCAGGATTCGACCTTGAAAACCTGGTGGTGTATGACGATCCATCCTTCGGAGCCGAGCCGATTCTGCGCGCGAGCGAAGTCACTGCCGCTCTGCGTTTGACCTCGCTGGTACGCGGCAGGCTCGAAATCGCGCGATTGGAGCTCACTGAGCCCAGCCTAAACCTTGTCCACAGCGACGATGGAAGATGGAACCTGGCTGCGCTTCTTGAGCGCACTGCGCACATTCCGCTTGCACCGACGGGAAAATCCAAGACGGAGCACCGTCCGGCTTTTCCCTATATCGAGGCCGCATCCGCGCGAATTAACTTCAAGAATGGCGCCGAGAAAAAGCCTTACGCGCTGACCAACACGGACTTCTCATTGTGGCAGGATTCCGAAAATACCTGGGGCGTGCGTCTGAAAGGCCAGCCGTTCCGAACCGATTTGAATCTGAACGACACCGGCCAAGTGCAACTGAACGGAACTTGGCAGCGCGCGCAGAATCTTCGCGACACGCCGCTTCAGATCAACCTGGAATGGAAGAAGGCGCAACTCGGTCAAGTCACAAAATTTCTGACTGGAAACGACAAAGGCTGGCGAGGCGAGATTCAGGTCGACGTTGCCTTGATGGGAACTCCGTCGGCGATGCAGGTCAGCAGCAGGGCCTCGATTGACCAGTTCCGGCGATACGACATCACCAGCGGCAAGGCTCTGCACATGGCAGCCAACTGCGACGGCAGCTACAGCGCGCTGACTCACGAATTTCATGAAGTGACCTGCAGCGCTCCGGTTGCCCGAGGACTGATCACGATGACGGGAGATCTTGGATTTCCTGGAAGCCACCACTATGCGGTGATGGTCCGTGCGGAGGATGTTCCCGCCGGGCTTGTAGCCACGCTAGTCGAGAGGTCGAACAAGAATCTACCCGAAGATCTCGAGGCGGACGGGACGATTCACGGAAAACTTTCGATGCGGGAAAACGCGGCAACCGGCCTCAAGCCTCACTTCGAAGGCACGGGAGAAATCGCGGACCTGCATCTAACATCGAGCGCGAACAAGTCGGAACTTGGTCCGCAAACGATCCCGTTCTCCGTGTCGAACAGCACCAGCACGCCGGCGCACGCTCGTTACGCCGTCTACAAAGAAATTCCCCCGGAAGATTCTTACACTCCGCACATTGAATTCGGTCCATTCACCCTTGGAGCGCCGAGAGCGAAGGGTCCAGTCATTCGCGCGTGGATGACGCGCAGCGGCTATGAGCTGACGGTTTCGGGTGAAAGCCAGATCAGTTCGACTTTGAGCCTGGCACGGATCCTTGGACTGCCAGTTTTACCGACGAAGGCGGATGGCATCGCGCAACTCGATCTTGAATTTGCAGGGATGTGGGCGGGCAAGGGCGATGGAAGGGCCGCAGGATTCGTTGCCCCACACGCCACGGGAACAGCGAAGTTGCGGAATGCACAAATAGCGACACGTGATGTTGGCGGACCGATCGACATTGTTTCGGCCGATTTGCAGCTACTATCCGACAAGATTCGGGTAACGAAGTTGAATGCGAAAGTGGCGGGCACGAGTTGGACGGGTTCGATCGAGATGCCGAGAGGCTGCGGGATGTCGTGCCTGATGCGATTCACTCTGAATGCCAATCAGATAACACTCTACCGGCTGAGTGAGTGGGTAAATCCCAGCTTGGGCAAACAGCCCTGGTATCGCGTGTTGCAGCCGTCCAAACAAGGCACGAACTCGTGGATCGCGAATTTGCGCGCGTCTGGGCGCCTTACGGCGGAACGATTCGAGATCCATGGACTGACTGCGACGCACGCGTCCGCGAATTTGAATGTGGACGAGGGAAAGATCCAGATCTCGGATTTAAACGCGGATTTTATGGGAGGCAAGCATCGCGGCGAATGGCGTGCCGATTTCAACGCCAAGTCACCCACCTGCAAAGGGAGCGGACAGTTTAGCGGCGTCACCCTTGCGGAATTCGCAGAAGCGATGCAAGACGATTGGGTCACCGGAACAGCCGATGCCAAGTATGAGGTGAGCGGCAAATGTCCAACCGGTTTCTGGCAGTCGGCTGAGGGCGTTGTAGACGTGGAGATGAACGACGGAGCGTTCCCGCACATTTCTTTCGAGGACGGTGCCGATGCTTTTCACGTTAACCATCTTGTCGGCTTGGCGAATCTGAAAGCGGGAACGATCGCGATCCAGAACGCTACCGTCGACTCGGCGCAAGGAGATTACGATCTGAGTGGAACTGCTTCCCTGGCTCGCGAGGTTGACATCAAGTTAACGCGAGTTCCGGGCGGAACAGCAACCGCAGGCTACACGATCACGGGCACGCTTGCGGAGCCGCAGATTGCCCCGATGACAGGGTCTGAACAAGCACGACTTAAGGCGATACCGTCAAAGTAGGGGCGACATTTGCGCCTGCACTAGCGATGCAGTGGAGGAGGCTTCTCACTGCAGGCAACCTTGGATTCCCCTACACCACATCAAAGCTTTCCGTACTCGTAGGGTCCCTCGCGCCGGCTTCGCCGGTGCTCAGGATGACATCGTTAGCAGCCACTCATTCTGCAGACGCGAAACTTCTTCGCAGGACTTCACGACGTTGTGCACCACCGATGCAGTGAAAAAGGTCTTCTTGCTGCATGCGCCTAAATCATTCCGCTCCACCACATCAAAACCCGCGCCACTAGGATCCCTCGCGCCGGCTCCTCCGGCGCTCAGGAGGACATCGGCGATAGACGGTACGATCGCTCACGCTCCGCTAGCCGCTTGGAGTCACGGCGTGTACGCCGGTCCACGCAGAACTCTTCCTGGAAGAGCGTTCGTCATCTTGCCCTGATCGATCACGGGCACGCCATTCACCAGGACAAAGTCCATTCCTTCCGAAAGCTGGTTGGGATTGTCAAAGGTTGCCCGGTCGCGGACGGTTGCCGGGTCAAATACGACAACGTCGGCCCACATACCTTGCTTGAGGACGCCGCGATCGGTAAGGTGCATGCGCTGCGCCGGCAGCGCCGTAAACTTTCGAATTGCGTCTTCGAGAGTCAGAGCCTTTTCGTCGCGGACGTATTTGCTGAGGACCCGAGGAAACGTACCGTACGCGCGAGGATGGGGATGTGCCTGGCCGAGAAGTCCCTCGGGCGACGTTCCCTCCGAGTCGTTGTCGATCGAAACCCAAGCCTGTTGCAACGCAAGCGTGACGTCGGGCTGCGACATGCCGAAGACGGCGACGCTGGTGGTAGGATCCTGAATTAGCAGGTCGAACAGCGCGTCCATCGGATCTTTATTCCAGAGCTTAGCGACTTCGGAGAGACGTTTGCCAAGCAGCGGCATCAGCTGCGAATTCTGCACCGCACCGATCATGATCGCCTCTGGTCCGGGGATTTCTTGCCACTCGTTGTCCCACTCCCGTGATGGCGTCATCATGTCTTTGCGAATGCGCTCGCGAGTCGCAGCATCTTTCAAACGTTCCACCAGCTTTTGCGTGCCGCCGTCGTGCGCCCACGGCGGAATGAATGCTGAGAAATCGTTGTACCAGGCGGTATAGGCGTACGTGTCTGCGGAGACGTCGGCACCCGAAGCGCGGGCCGCATTGATTTTGGAGATGACTTCGGGCATGCGTCCCCAATTGCCCTTGCCCGCAACTTTGATGTGCCAGATCTCCACGGGAATGTGGCCTTCGCGGCCGATGCGGAGAGCTTCGTCGATCGACTCCAGGATCGAATCGCTTTCGTTGCGCATGTGGGTAGCGTAGACGCCGCCGAGTTTGCCGGCTTCCGCCGCTAGCGCGATCAATTCCTCAGTTTTGGCGTAGGGGGCAGGCGCGTATTCGAGCGAGGTAGATACTCCGACTGCGCCGTCTTTCATAGCATCACGGACGAGCGATTTCATTTGCTCAAGTTGCTCAGGGGAAGGCTGCTTGTTGTCATCGCCGAGAATCATCCGCCGCACTTGAGTCGCGCCGACAAACGTCGCGAGATTTATACCCATTCCCTGCTTCTCAAGGCGCGCAAAATATTGGCGCAGAGTGCGCCAATCCGGTTCGATCTTGTACTGCTCGTAGCCGCCGCGATCGGATTGAATGATTGCATCGTCCAGCGGCGCGATTGAGTTTCCTTCTCCGGTGATTTCCGAGGTGATCCCTTGATAGATCTTTGAGGGTAGATGTGGGTTCACGAGGATCGTCAGTTCGGACTGCCCCAGCATATCGATGAACCCAGGCGCGACCACTTTGCCGGCGGCATCGATGGTGCGCTTCCGCGGTGCGGAGGAGAGATTGCCGATGGCGGCGATCTTGCCGTCACGAATGCCGAGGTCACCTGAATACCATGGTGAGCCCGTGCCATCCATGATGTGGCCGTTGGTGATGATCAGGTCGAATGCCGCCGGGGCTTGGGCTTGCAGACCTGCCGCAATAAGGACCGACATCAATAACAACGTTCGGCGACGATTGAACATTTTTTCTTCTCCTCCCCTTTCGGGGTGGCGGGCGAACACGCCCGCTAGACAGCCGGCGGGACGCCGGTACTACGGCTTCGTGCTAATACGACGCCCACGGTGATCCAACACGCGAGAGCCAGCCACTCGTATCCCGTGAAATGACCCGGGATCAGCGGGACCAGTTTCATCAGCGCCAGGGCGACGGCGACTATCAGTCCAAAGGCGGCCGTGAGCTGCTCGAACGATGTGAGTTGTAATGGTCCGGCACCTGAACGCGCCAGGCCAAGGCATGAGGCGCATGCAGCAGACCATCCGATGGCACAGGCAACCGAGCCAACTTCAGTGATTGGAACAAGGATCGCGTCGCCGAGCAACATACAGCTCGCTGTTGCAATGCCCACACTGAGTACGGCGGCGGACGGCGTTTGATAGCGCGCGTGAATCATTCCGGCGCGAGGCGCGATCATGCCGCGGCGTCCCAGAGCGAAGATCAGGCGACTCGCGGCGACGAAGTTTCCGTTGAAACATTTGAATAGCGAGAGCAGCGCCGCTGCGAG
Organism: uncultured Acidobacteriota bacterium; assembly: GCA_963801895.1. GTDB lineage: Bacteria > Acidobacteriota > Terriglobia > Terriglobales > Acidobacteriaceae > Sulfotelmatobacter. The sequence goes on from CAWDGM010000002.1 coordinate 117,584, forward strand.
AATGATGTTGACGATCCAGCGGGAACCGAAGGCCTGCTGAAACGCAACGGCGGTCATGAATCTGTCATTCGTTAATCCGCGCCACGGGGCGACGAATGCGACGGCGGCGACGATCGTTGCGTAGAAAAGCGTACCGATCACGATCGCCGTCCAGATGGCGCGCATGAAGCCGTCGCTGCTGAATCCGGCGCTGGCTTCTTCCGAGGCTTTGCCTACAGATTCGAATCCGGTCATGAAATAGGGAACAATCTGAATCACGAGAAGAATCGATACGAGAGGCGCATGAGTAAAGAGTGGCGGCACATTGGCAAGCGAGCCGTGGCTCACACCCAGCACTACGAAGAGTATGAATAGTGCGAGAGTCCCAAGGCTGGTCCAGTTCTGGAAGGTCGCGCTGAGGCGAACTCCGCGATAGTTGAGGACCGTTAGAAATGCGGTCAGGCCTAATCCCACGAGGAGATGCGGGAGGAATACCGGCTTGCCGGCGACGCGATAGAGTTCGATTGAGTCGATGCGCGGGAAAATGAAAGCTGCGACGCGTCCCACCGCGACGGCTTCCCAGGGGCAGACGATGAAGTATGCGAGCGTCATCATCCAACCGGTTGCGAAACTGATGCCACGAGGAAAGACTGCCGAAGTGTAAGCAATTTCTCCGGCAGCGTCTGGCATGGCTCGAATGAGCTTCCCGTAGACCCAGCCGATGGGCAGCAAAAGCGCACCGCCAATAGCGAAGCCGAGAAGCGTGCCGAGTCCTCCTCCTCGAAGCAGCCAGTCGTCCATGACCACCAGCCAGCCGACGCCCACCATCGTTCCCCATCCCAGGGTGAAGTAGTCGAGGGCGCGCAGTTTTCGGGCCAGAGTGGTCACAAGTCTGAGAGATGAGTGAGGCGCGCGAATTATAGAGCATTTGATTGTGCTATGGTGGGGAGCTTGGGTGGATTGCTCGATCCCTGATTGGGGTCCTGATGCGATCAGGATGACTCAGCTTGCAGTGAACTCAATTGCGTTCGCATTCTTGAGAACAACTATGCCTCGATATGAATACCGGGCGTTGACGCCTACACCGCCGGCCGAGAAATCGTTTCTTGAGTGGATCGACAAACTCGATCAGGAGTTCATGAATCGAGATCCGGAACATCGCAGTGACGTGGTCCGGGACGCGTTGCACCAACTTTACTTAGGACGGCCGTATACAACGCCCGCCGAGGGTTTAGCCGAGCAAGTTCTGACGCATTCGTTTGATCCTCGCAACACAACTCTCGAGCCCGAATATTACGGTGATGTGGATCCAGTCAAGTATGCAGAGCGCAAGCCGCTGATCTGGTTCTGGATGATGTTCGACCGATCACCCGCTGGATTGAATCACTGGCTTGGATACAGGGTGCGAGCCATGCTGGCGCGGCACATTTTCAAACATATCGGGAAGAACGTAAAGCTATTCCATGGAATTGAATTCTCCTACGGATACAACCTGACGATTGAGGACAACTGCACGATCCATAAGTACGTTCTGCTGGATGATCGCGGGGAAATCATCGTGCACGAGGGATCGTCAATTTCCGATTACGCCAACGTTTATTCGCACTCGCACGATCTGAATGATGGCATGATCGTAGACAACCATAAGACCGAGATCGGGCCCAAGGCCCGTGTGACCTATCACGCGACGGTATTGAGCGGCGTCAAGGTGGGAGAGCACGGGATTGTGGGATCGGTTGGAGTGGCATCGAAGGACGTGTCTCCGTATCACATCGTGGGTGGGATTCCGGCAAAGCCGATCAAGGTGAAGTCGATCGCTCCAGAGGAGCTGCAGAAGAGTTTGGAGAAGCGGTAGAAAGCGCTCCGGCCGAACTGTGCTGGGAAAGGCACGCGGGCGAGGCGCCCGCTCCACGGCCGGCCTACGAACAGGCGCGCATGGTAGTATCGAATTCAGCCCTGCATGATACTGCAACATCTGATTTTCATTGGCCGCCATCGAGTGCTGGCGGCTTCCCCGCATAGGGCCCTCTTTTACTTCGGGCTTCCTGACGCGGCATTTCGCGCGGGGTTTTCTAACGAATGACGGCTTCTTCTTCAACTCGCAAACGCGTGCTGAGCGGCATGCGTCCGACTGGAAAGCTGCATCTCGGCAACTATGTAGGCGCCTTGCAGAACTGGGTCGGGATGCAGGATCAGTACGAGTGCTTTTTCTGCGTGGTCGACTGGCACGCATTGACGACCGACTATGCCGACACGTCGCACGTGAAAGAAAATTCGCTCGAAGTCACGTTCGACTGGCTGGCGGCCGGACTCGATCCTGAGAAGTCGGTGCTGTTCCTTCAGTCTCATGTGCCTGCACATGCGGAGCTTCACTTGCTGCTTTCCATGATTACTCCACTGAGCTGGCTGGAACGCGTTCCCACATACAAAGAGCAGCGTGACAATCTGAAGGAAAAAGATCTTGGGACTTACGGGTTTCTCGGATATCCGCTGCTGCAAGCGGCCGACATCATGGTCTACAGGGCGGATGTCGTTCCCGTCGGCGAGGACCAGGCGGCGCACGTCGAGTTAACCCGCGAGATCACGCGCCGGTTCAACAGTTTTTATGGCACTGCGAAGCCTGTATTTCCGGAAGCTCAAACACTGCTGACGCCCGCCGCGAAGCTACCTGGAACGGACGGCCGCAAGATGTCGAAGTCGTATGGAAACACGATCATGCTTACGGATCCGGAGCCGGTCGTGCGGCAAAAGCTGAAGACGATGGTGACTGATCCGGCGCGAGTACGGCGATCGGACCCCGGGAATCCGGACGTTTGCCCCGTAGGCGATCTCCACAAAATTTTCAGCAGCAAAGAGACGATGGCCAAGGTGAACGAGGGCTGCCGATCGGCGGGGATCGGGTGCATCGAGTGCAAGGGCTGGGCCGCAGACTCGCTGGTGCAGTTGTTGAGTCCCATGCAGGAGCGACGCAAGAAATTTGAGGAGAATCCGCGGCTTGCCTGGGATATTCTGGAGGCGGGCACGCAGCGGGCTCGGAAAGCCGCCGGTGACACGATGGAAGTTGTACGGGCCGCGATGGGGATGTCTCTGGAGTACGAGGGGAAATAACAGTTTCTCTCGTGAGTCAGAATCCCCACCCTGTCGCTAAATGCGCGACAAGGATGGGGCACCCCGGAATCGTGAATCAAATGACGGAAGAAGCAAAAATCGTTGGCGGGAATGGGAATGTCGTCGCGCCTGCAATCGTTGCCGGGACTGGCGTCGGCAAGCCGGCGAAAGACGCGGGCAAGAAGAAAGAAGAGAGCGACTTTCCGTTTGCGGTGGCGGTCACCGACGTCTATGAGGGACCGCTCGACCTGCTGCTCGATCTGATTCGCAAGCAGGATATCGACATCTACGATATTCCGATCGCGAAAATTACCGCCCAATATCTCTCGTATGTAGAAAAGATTCGCGAACTGGATGTGAACGTCGCCGCCGACTTCATTTACATGGCGGCGGTCCTGATTCACATCAAGTCGAAGATGTTATTGCCGCGCGATCCATTGGCGACCGCTGAAGACGCGGAAGATCCTCGCAGCGAACTGGTCAATCGGCTGCTCGAGCATGAGAAGTTCAAGTCGGCCGCCCAGATGCTTCTACAAAAGCAGCAGATCGAAGATGCGGTTCTGACGAATCCCTCACTGAAGGAGTTTATGGATGCCGAGGGGACAGAGCCGGAGATTGCGGCCGACGTGATCGACCTGGTCAAGACGTTTCAGCAAATTCTGGAACGGGTGCGGACACGGCCTGTTCTGAACGTTGACGAGGAAACGGTCACTGTTGGCCAGATGATCGACTATTTGCGGCGGCGGCTGTCGCTCGAAGATCGGCCTATCCGGCTGAAGCAGATTCTGATGAAGGTTTCGTCGCGTCAGGCTCTGGTCTGCATGTTTCTCGCCTTGCTGGAGCTGGTGAGGTTACAGGCGATCCAGGTGCGGCAGGAGAAACTGTTCGGAGAGATCGCGATCCGGAAGCATACGCACTTCGACGAAGTGATGAATGAGAGAGCTGCGGTTCGAGACGACTGGAAGTAACCGCCGAAAGCGGGTCAGTCGTCTCGACAGCGGCGCTACATGAATCGGCGATACTGCGCTTCTGATTTACGTTAACTGGACATGTCTTTGCGAGCACAACTCGAGGCTATTATTTACGCGGCGGAGACGCCTATTACCGTGGAGCAGATGACTGCGCTAGTGAAGGATACTGTCGTCGCCGAGGGTACTTCAAGCGATGCGGAGATCAAGGCGCGGGTGCGATCGTGCCTTGATGAGCTGGTCGCAGCATACGAAGCGGCCGATCATGGCATCGAGGTTCGGCAAGTCGCCGGCGGGTATCGCATGTCGACCAAACCGGAGCAACATGAAGTTGTGCGCTCGTTTGCCAAGAGCCTGAAACCTCCTATCCGGCTGTCTTTGCCTGCGCTCGAGACGCTCGCTGTGATCGCATACAAGCAGCCCGTCACGGTGCCTGAGATCAACGATATTCGTGGTGTGGATTCGGGTGGCGTGATTGGTACGCTGCTTGACCGCAAACTCATCACCACCGGTGGTCGAAAGCAAGTCATTGGGCGTCCCATCCTTTACAAAACGACCAAAGAATTCCTGATGCGATTCGGATTGAAGGATGTCAACGAATTGCCCAGCATGGAGGAATTCGAAAAGCTCGTCGCTGAATCCTTCCAAGCGGAGCTAGTTCCGGCGGAAAGCGAGAGCACCGCTGCTCCAACGGCGGAACGCACGGAAAGCCAGCAGGAGCCCGCGGTTACGGAAGCGCCCGCGGAAGAGAAGGCCGGCTAGAAGCCTCCATTTATTCAAGCAGTCCACGCTGGCCGTGAAAGACCACTCATCGGCTCCCTGCTGCACTAGAATCATTCCTACATGCCCCAAGAGAGACTACAGAAGATCATCGCAGCCGCCGGTGTCGCTTCGCGGCGAAAGGCCGAGGAGTTGATTTCGTCCGGCCACGTCCAAGTCAACGGAACGATCGTCACCGAACTCGGCACGAAGGCTGATGCGGAGACTGATCACATTCGCGTCAATGGAAAGCTGCTTCAGGGCGGCCAGCACCGGCACGTCTATCTCTTGCTAAACAAGCCAAAGGGATATGTGACCACGATGAGCGATCCGGAAAAGCGGCCGACGGTGATGGACCTAATTCGCGGTGTGAAGGGCCGTGTTTACCCCGTGGGGCGTCTCGACTATGCGAGCGAGGGACTGCTGCTGTTGACCAATGATGGAGAGCTGGCGAACCGGTTGATGAAAGCTTCGTCGCATGTTCCAAAAACCTATGTCGTGAAAGTCGCTGGAACTCCCAAAGAGGAGGCGATTGCGAAGTTGCGAGCCGGCCTTTCGATTGGCACCGACGATGGCAAGCGCGTGAAGACTGGACCCGCGCTGGTCAAGATTGTGAAGGTGGCGGCGAATCCGTGGTATGAGATCACACTGATTGAGGGAAGGAACCGGCAAATCCGCCGAATGTTCGAAGCAGTTGGCCATCACGTAGAAAAAATCAAGCGAGTTCGTTATGGGCCGTTGAGTCTGGACGTGCCGCCGGGAGAATTCCGATCGTTAACACTTAGAGAAGTGGAGCGATTGAAATCCGCAACTAAAGGAACTGGCGACAAGAAATTTATGGCATGATGTACGGCTAATATGAGCCGCTTTTTTGACCTGGTTTCAAAGCCGGTACGCGAAATGGGGAGCTACCTCCCCCCGCACGTTCCGAGCACCAGTGCGCAAAGTACGCGGCCCCGCCTTATCAGTCTCGATTCGAACGAAAATCCATATGGCCCGTCCTCACGGGCTGTCCAGGCACTGCAGTCCGGGTTGATGACCGCGAGCGCCTATCCGGACGACGATTGCAGCCAGCTTCGTTTGCAACTGGCCCATCACCACGATTTACCCGTGGAGCAGGTTCTGGTTACGGCCGGATCGACGGCGCTGTTGGGACTTCTATGCCAAACCTTGCTGACGCCCGGCAAGAACGCTGTAACCAGCGAACGGTCGTTCATCGTGTATTCGATGGCCGTCCATGCAACCGGAGCCGAACTGATCGAAACTCCGATGCGCGACGACGCGATCGATCTCGGCGCAATACTGAACGCCATCAATGAGCACACCCGCATCGTGTTCATCGCAAATCCGAATAATCCAACCGGAACGATGTTGGATGCGTCGTCCGTCGATCGATTTGTTTCGGAAGTTCCCGGGCACGTGGTGGTCGTTCTCGACGAGGCGTATTACGAATATGCCACGCACTTTGCTGCGCGGCGACAGGTGGAATATCCGCGATCGCTCAACTACATCGCACAGGGATCGAATGTCGTCGTTTTGAGAACGTTCTCGAAAGCCTACGGCCTGGCGGGACTTCGCATTGGCTACGGGATGGGACCGGCGGAACTGCTGTCATACTGCGCGCAGATGCGAAATACGTTTTCGGTGTCGTCGCTGGCGCAGGCGGGGGCGCTGGCGGCTCTTGAGGATCAGAAGCATGTGGAACGCACAGTGACTACCAACGCGTCCCACGCGCAGGTCATCGGAGTAGCGCTGTCAGAAATGGGATTTCGCGTGGTTCCGACGTCAGCGAACTTTCTCTACTGCGACTTGTCAGAAGATGCGGGAGCGATCGCGGAAAGACTGCGAGTCGAAGGGATCAGCGTGCGTCCGCTTCGCGGCTGGGGAGCACCGACCTGCATCCGTGTCAGCATCGGTACGCAGCAGCAGAACCAGGCGTTTCTGAACGCGATCCACAAGATCTACAACACTGTGCTGTAATGCGGTGCAGGCTTCGCCCCTACTTTTATGCGTGCGGGAGCCTGGCAGCGCCGTACAAACCCGCGTCACTTCCCAGCAAAGCCTGCGTGATGATCGTTTTCTTCTTGGTGTACGGCGCAATCTGCGCTGAGGCGCCTTCCTTCTTGTGAACGTTATCTTCCGGAGCGCTTGCTGCGTAGACAAGTGACCGCTCTCGCAGTTCTGCGAACATTTTCGGAGCGAACGCATCCCATGCGCTGACTACGCCGCCACCGATCACGAACATTTCGAGATCGAGGACGTTGACGAGGTCGGCAAGCAGCATTCCCAGTGCCTCGCCGAAGCGTTCAAAGATTCGCTTGGCATCGAGATTGCCCTGGATCGCGAGATTGTAGATGGACTTGGCGCTGAATTCGGGATCGGAATTGGCCGCTTTCGCAAGCTCGGGTGACTTACCCGATTCGATCGCCTCACGCGCCATGCGCACGACGGCAGTGGCAGAGGCATAGCGTTCTGCGCATCCGTGGTTGCCGCAACCGCAAGGAACGCCGTTGGGCTCTATCGTGACGTGTCCGAATTCACCAGCCATGCCGCTCATGCCGTAGAAGAGCTTGCCGTTCAGGACTATGGCGCCGCCGATGCCGGTGCCGAGTGTGAGCATGGCCATGTTCTCGGCATCTTTGGCTGCGCCCAACCACTTTTCGCCGAGAGCGGCGACGTTGGCGTCGTTGTCGAGAAAGACGCGGGCACCGAGGCGACGTTCGATTTCGTCGCGCACGGGATAGTCCGACCATCCGGGGAGATTGGCAGACTTGCGCATCATGCCGTGCTCCATGTCGATGATGCCGGGGACGCCGATGCCGGCGCCGAGGAAGCTCCCGCTGGTGCGGTGTTGCTCCGTCAAACGGTGGATGGCGTCACACATCTCGCCAATTACGTAATCACGCCCCAGTGCGACTTTAACGCCGAGAGTGATCTTTTCAATGAGCGTGCCTTCGGTGGTGATGGCGGCGATACGGAGATTGGTACCTCCCATATCGACGCCGATGGAGTAATCAGGCATAACGAACGAGAGTAACAGAATCGAGCGGAAATTGATGATTCGCGATTGACGATTTCAGATTGAAGATCTGAATCGCTAATCTGCCATCCGCGCTGTGTGCTCACTTCTGGCATTTGGGGCAATAATGGCTGCTGCGACCAGCGATGACAATGCGCTTGATGGGTGTCTTACAGCGAAGACAGGGCTCGGCTTCCCTGCCGTAGACGCGATGCTGAAGCTGGAAAAATCCGGCTTCGCCCTCGGCATTGACGTAGTCAGAGACCGAAGAACCTCCGAGCGTGATCGCCTCGTTGAGAACATCTTTGAGGAACTCGTGCAGTTTCTTCAGCTGATCGCGCGTGATGGTGGAAGCGCGCCGCTTTGGGCGAATGCCTGCGCGAAAAAGTGATTCGTCGGCATAGATATTTCCGACGCCACGAAGCAGCTTTTGATTCAGCAGGGCGCTTTTGATGGGAGTCTTGCGTCCGCGGAAGAGAGCGACGAAGCGGTCCAGATCGATTTCGAGAGGCTCGATTCCAGTGGCGTCGAATTCCGTCGCGACACTCAGGCGGCCGAAGCGCCGGGGATCGACGAAGCGCAATTCCCTTCCTGATGCCAGCTTGGCGATGGCGTGGGTATGCTTTGCGATCTCATCTTGTGCGGCGCAGACCTGCAGGCGACCCGTCATGCCGAGGTGGACGATCCATTGAGCTCTGGATTCCGTCGGTGCGGCGCTTGGCACCGTTGTTTTCGACGATGACTTCTTTGGCTTGTGCTTGCTCCGGCTTGCGGACGCTACGCGGTCAAGATCAAGGACAATGTGTTTGCCCATCCTACGCACGGCCGCTATCTGCGTGTGTTCAAGGGCCGCAGCAATTTCATGGGCTGGAGATTTAAGTGGCTCTTTCTTTTGGCCAAGCCACACGGATTCGATCACGTCTCCAGTTACACGCTTTGCGAGGCCGCGGGCTATGGTCTCTACTTCTGGGAGTTCGGGCATGATTGGATGGAATTCTTATCACTTCAAGATCGTTAACCACAAAGGCCACGAAGTTTCACTAAGGAAACCTCTCGTGCGTCTTGGCAGCTTCGATTCTTACTTTTTCAGGAACGTTCCTTTTTCCAGTTCGCTGAAGGCCTGCTGCAGTTCCTGTTGCGTGTTCATGACGATGGGACCGTACCATGCCACGGGCTCTTCCAGCGGTTTTCCAGATACCAAGAGGAAGCGGATTCCATCTTCTCCGGCTTGCACGGAAACTTCGTCGCCGCTGTCAAAAACTACCAGCGAGCGATTCTGTGCGTCAGCTGGAGGCTTGGTGTCCGCCCATCCCACGCCTTCGGTTGGAACGGCGAGTGGCCCTGAAGCGTTGCAGAACTTCCCATCGCCAGCGAAGACATAGGCGAACGCGTGCCGAGTTGTCTCGACCGGGAGCGTCTTGCGTTTTCCCGGAGGGACCGACACATCGAGATAGATCGGATCGGCAGCGATGCCATCGACCGGGCCAGACTTTCCCCAGAAATTTCCGCAAACGATGCGAACGTGGGTGCCATCGTTGTCGGTCACTTCGGGGATGTCTCCCGTCTTCACTTCCTGGTAGCGCGGCGAGGTCATCTTCAGCGCTGACGGAAGATTCGCCCAGAGCTGAAATCCATGCATGCGTCCGATGGCGTCGCCCTTCGGCATCTCCTGGTGGATGATGCCACTTCCTGCTGTCATCCATTGAACGTCGCCAGAAGCTATGGCGCCGCGGTTGCCCATGCTATCGCCATGTTCGACGGTGCCTGCCAGAACGTAAGTGATCGTCTCGATCCCGCGGTGTGGATGCCACGGAAATCCGGACAAATAATCCTCGGGAACATCGTTGCGGAAATCATCCAGCAGCAGGAACGGATCGAACTCCGAGGTGCTGCCAAAGCCGAAGGCCCGGCGAAGGTGAACTCCGGCTCCTTCGAGCGTGGGCTTGGACTTGATAAGGCGCTTCACTGGGCGAATGGACATGATGATCTCCGGGGTCGAGGGTTGCGGAAGGATAGCAACATCATTTTAGATACCCTGGCGTTTGATGCGTTTAATGCCGTCGAGGACGCAGACAGCGATTTCGTCCGAGCCGGTGCGCCGTCCGGAATCGAACGACCTTATGGAAGGCTGTTGTGTCGCGAGAGCCATCGCGCGACGGAGATCGGAGCGCGCGTCGCGGTGGCTGCTCCCAACAGGCAGGTGCGGATGGGTTAGTCTTTTAGCGGAACTACGGCGCTGCCGTCGCGGCAGAAGGTGGCGACGCGTTGCAGATCGCCATTGGCTTGCGGCACGGTCATCACTGGGCCGTAACAGTAGACGGCGTGTCCGCTGGCCGCAAAGTACCAGCGTCCGCCCTTCGAGTGTTTGGTGATCTGGGTCGTCGGTTGCCGCAGGGGCTTTTGTGGAACGATTGGGCTCACCGGCAGACTGAACAACAAGGCTAGGGTCAGAACCTTCATTGTTTCCTGCTCTTCCTTTTACTGACAACTCACATCCACAGAGAAGCGGGTCAAACGGCGGATCTATCAATCCGCACGCGGCCTTAAATCGTGATCAACGATCTGCCAGTATCCGCAACCTCGGATGCCGGTCGGGTCGGTACCGGCACGCGAGTTTTTGGTCTGGCTACTTGTACATCCTGCTGCACACCCACCTGGGAAGACGGGGATTGTTTCGTTTGCGCCTGGGTCGACGGAGCGTGGTTTGGAGAATTCCGGTGCGCCTGAACAGAGGGCGATGGAGCCTGTGCGGCCAGATCCTGTGCTAGTGCCTGATCGGCTACGTGTTGTTCCTGAGCTTTGGTTTTCGCCGCAGACAGTTCCGAGGCGTCTTTGAACAGCTCGTGGATCAAGGTTCTCTGGTTTTCGATGGTTCGGCCCTGCTCCACTATCAGCATGGTCATGAGGCCATAAGAAATCAGGAACAAAACAACGAGAACTGGCAGCCAACTGTGCTTCTTGGGAGCAACTGGTTGAACGCCCAAATCGGTCGATTCCGCCGTACTAATTTCAATCTTCAAAAGGCACCCCGGTCTTCGCCTAGTGAAACTCTAACAAGAGATCAAGTGCATCCAGCGCACCAATGAAAACCTCGGACGCAAGTTATTGAAAATGATCGACTTAAGCTGCGAACGCAAAGCATGGCCAACGGTTGAAAGTGCAACTCGATGCACATAATGAGCAAGGAACATTTAGCGGAAAGATGGTTTTCTCTGCATTACCGGAGCGTGATTCCATGCGTTACTCCGGTCACTTTGGCCTCGGATTCGGTGCCTTTACTATCGGAACCGCAACCCTTCGGGAGGGAGTTTCCCCCTGTGGTCGCGGACATTATGCGAGTGCGCGTTATCCTCGTCGCCGTGATCGTCTTTGTGTGCGTGTTCAGCAGCAGGGGAACCGCGCAAAGCGAACAATCCTCCACCGAAACTGGACGCAAAATCGTCCGGAAGGTGGAGCCACAGTACCCTGCCATAGCAAAGCGGATGAACCTCGGGGGAACGGTGAAAGTGATCGCCATGGTGTCACCTGACGGGACAGTCAAGAAAGTAGACGCCGTCGGAGGAAGTCCGCTGCTGGTGCAAGCGGCTCAGAATGCCGTCTCGCTATGGAAGTTCGCTCCGGGCACCGAGTCCAAGGAAACAGTGGAGTTGCATTTCACCCCGTAGCTGCTCAGCAGTCGCCTACTTCCCGAGCACAAGCTTTGCGATTGTAGCCAGCTGCATGTTCGACGTGCCTTCGTAGATCTTTCCGATCTTGGCATCGCGCCAATACTTCTCTACCGGATAGTCCTTGGTAAATCCATAGCCACCGTAGATCTCGATGGCGAGCGAGGTCACGCGCTCGGCCACCTGGCTGGCAAACAGCTTGGTCATGGCGGCTTCCTTCACGAAGTTCACGCCGGCGTCCTTCATGCGGGCGCAGTTATAGACCATCAGGCGCGCCGCCTCGAGTTCGGTGGCCATCTGCGCAATCTGGAACTGGATTCCCTGGAAATCGGAAATTGATTTGCCGAACGCCTTGCGCTCGACCGCGTACTTGCAGGCAAATTCCCACGCGCCGCGCGCCAGTCCGATCATTTGGGCGCCAATACCGATCCGTCCTTCGTTCAGCGTCTCGATCGCGATCTTGTAACCCTTCCCCGGTTCTCCGAGCACATTTTCCCTGGGGACACGGCAATCTTCGACGATTAATTCACAAGTAGAAGAAGCGCGGATTCCGAGCTTGTCTTCTTTCTTGCCAACTGTGAAGCCGGAGAAGTCCTTGTCGATCAGGAAGGCGGTTATGCCCTTGTATCCCGCCGCTGGATCAATCGTGGCAAAGAGAACGAAGAGGCCAGCCTCCTTGCCGTTGGTGATCCACAACTTGCGGCCGTTGATTACGTAGTCTGAGCCCTTGAGTACGGCACGCGTCTGCAGCGCGAAGGCGTCAGAGCCGGAGCCCGCTTCGCTGAGTGCATACGCACCCAGGAGTTCGGTAGCCATCTTCGGGAGGTAGCGCTTCTTCTGTTCTTCAGAGCCCCATCGCAACAAAGCGTTATTGACCAGCGTATTCTGCACATCGACAATCACGCCCGAGGACGCGTCGACGCGCGAGAGCTCTTCCACGGCAAGGATAGCCTCGAAAAACTTCGCGCCACCTCCGCCGTATTGCTCCGGGATCTCGATGCCCATCAGGCCAAGCTGAAAGAAGTCGTGGATCAGATCCTTATCGAAAACGGCCTTTTCGTCCATCTCCTTGACCAGAGGACGAACCTTCTCATCGGCGAACTGATGGATGTTGTCGCGGAAGAGGATTTCGTCTTCGGTCAGCGTGGTGATCGGCGCGGGCAATGCGGCTTGCAGGGTTTCGGGCATGAGAGCACCTTCGTCGCGGAAGTAGGGCGAACCGTTTATGGTAGCATCCTGCACCATTCGCTTCGACTTCCAAAATTCTTTAACCACAAAGGACACGAAGGATCACTAAGGAAAAACTAGGCGCTTCCTTCGTGTAACTTCGTGCCCTTTGTGGTTCCCGATTTGGATTGCTATGGCCGATTCTCGTCACATTGTGACGGGTAGCACGGATTGTTACGCGAGAACCTTCTAATTCTGATCAGGCTATGGCTTCTTTTGCAATCCGGCATCGAAGCGCTCAGGACGTGAGTCGGGCGGTCGTCACTGCAGCAATGAAGGTCGATACCGAACTTGGACCGGGACTATTGGAAAGCGCCTATCAGGCGTGCCTGCAACACGAATTGCAACGTGCCGGTTACATGGCCGCCACTCAGGTTGGAGTTCCCGTTGTTTATCGGGGCGCGAAGCTGGATCTAGGGTACCAATCGATCTCCTGGTCGAAAATCTCGTAGTCGTGGAAATCAAGTCCGTGGAAGGGATTTCTCCCGTCCATCACGCGCAGGTCATCTCCTACCTCAAGCTCAGCGGCAAGTCGATTGGATTGCTCATCAACTTTAACGTGGTCTATCTGAAAGACGGCATCAAGCGCTTCGTTAACGGGACTTCGTGGATGGAAAGGCAAGATCTTTAACCACAAAGGACACAAAGTTACACGAAGTCCTTCTCTGAATCTTTTGGGTTTACTTCGTGTGACTTCGTGTCCTTTGTGGTTAAAGCTTTGAGCTTTGCTACCCGCGTTTGTAGACCAGCTTCAAGCCTTCACCTTGGAGGATCCGCTTGATCTGGCTGCGGGCGTGCACGGACCACGGTCCGGCGGTATCAAGTTTTATGTAGGCTTCCCAATGTTTCAGGGCCTTGCGCGGCTCGCGGATCTTTTCGAAGGCCAGCGCGAGATTGTAGTGAGCATCGGCGTAAGTTGGGGCCAACTGAAGCGCTGTCTTATAAGTCTGGATCGCTTCGTGAACGCGTCCAGTCTCATCCAGCACGTTGCCCAAATCGAAGTAGGCCAACGCATATCGGGCGTCGGACTCGATGGCACGCCGGTAATGTTTCTCGGCTAACATGAAATCCTGGCGGTTGTAGTAAAGCGTTCCCAGATTGATATGCGCCGCGGCGTGTGCCGGCTCGAGCTCCAGTACCTTGTGATAGGCCGCGATCGCCTCGATCTGCGTGTTGGGATCTTCTTCGAGCGAGATGCCACGCGCAAACCACGAAGCAACTTCCGTCTCGCGAGGAGTTGGCTCGGAGTGCGGCACCGGAGTGCTGGTCAACACTTTTTCGCGCTCGGAAAAGTCCATCAGGAATTGGCCTGCGATCGGCTCCAGCAGCTTGCCGTCGTGGCGGAACGCCACACGATGCTTGGCAGTACGCGACGCACCCGCTTCCAGAAGCGGCTTTTCAACTCCCTCAGACTGCTTGCGCATGGCGTCGAGCGAACGGCGAATCACCGCGGGGCGGACGCTCATCGCGCAGAGATCACGAATCTTTTTGAGTTCGAGAAGATCGGAAAAACTGTAGGCTTGGGCAGGCACGACTAAACCGTTCCGCTCCCAGTTCGCCAGCTGGCGCGGTGAAATGTGCAAAATCCTTAGTAGGTCAGATCGACTGTACACGAGACCAACTACCCAACGCTCCGCGGCCCTCCGCGGGAGCATTTCCGCTCATTATCTTTCAAATTGCGGAGTTAACGCAACTGTAAACACTGTGAAAAGCTGTGGAGAATCTGGTTAATTTACATGCACCGGATATGGTGCAATCTAAACCGTCGTGACCGCGGCCTGATACTCCTCGTACGTCCCCTTGAAGTCCGTGATCTTGTGATCGCTCTCGAAGTGCCAAATGCGCGTCGCCACTTCGTCGATGAGGTCGTGATCGTGGGTCACGAGAAATACGGTTCCCTGATATCGCTGCAGTGCGATGTTCAAAGCGTTGATCGACTCTAGATCAAGGTGGTTCGTGGGCTCGTCGAACACGAGAACATTCGGCTTCTGCAACATCAACTTACAGAAGAGAAGGCGTGCCGCTTCGCCACCTGACAACACGCTCGTCGACTTGCTGGCTTCTTCGCGCTGGAAAAGCATCTGACCGAGAATCCCACGCAGTTCTTCGGTCACTGCCGCGGGGTCCCACTGGTGCAGCCATTCGATGGCCGTGGTGCCGTCTTCGATCAGGCTGCGATGGTCTTGTGCGAAATATCCAATGGACGCTTCGTGCCCCCAGATCACTTTGCCGGAGTCGACAAAGGGTCCGTCGTATCCGCCGCTGGTGTGACGCAGCTCGGTATCAGGCGTCGTGGGCGAATTCGCCAGCAGGGCGTTGATAAGCGTAGTTTTACCTGCTCCGTTGCGCCCCATGAGTGCGATCTTTTCGCCACGGGTGATGCTGGCAGTGAAATCGCGGATCACCCGCTTGTCGCCGTAGGCCTTGGCAAGATGCTCGACTTCAAGGATGTGCTTGCCCGACGGTCTCTTCTGCTCGAACTTGATGAACGGGCGCTGAATGTTTGATCTCGCCAGCTCGGTCACCTGGAGTCGCTCTACTTCTTTGCGGCGCGACTGAACCTGGCTGGAACGGGTTCCGGCAGCGAACCGGGCAATGAATTCATTTAACTGCGCAATTTTTTTCTCGCGTTGTGCATTCTGCGACTCGATCTGCGACCGTACCTGCGTCTTCGCCACAACCATGTCATCGTATGTGCCGGTGTAGGTGATGATGGTTTCGTAGTCGATGTCGGCGATGTGAGTGCAGATGCTGTTCAGGAAATGGCGATCGTGCGAGATCGTGATGACGATGCCGTCGTATGCGTTGAGGAATCCCTGGAGCCAGTGAATCGAATCGAGGTCAAGATAGTTGGTGGGTTCGTCCAGCAGTAAGGCCTGGGGATGCCCGAACAACGCTTGAGCCAGAAGGATACGGACCTTCTGTCCGCCCTGAAGTTCGTTCATCTTGCGAGAGTGTAACTCCTCGGGAATGTCCAGGCCTTGCAACAGGATCGCGGCATCGCTTTCCGCCGAGTAGCCGTCTTCTTCGCCAACAATGCCCTCAAGCTCGCCAAGCTTCATGCCATCTTCGTCGGTCATGTCGTGCTTGGCGTAGATCGCGTCCCGCTCTTGCATGGCCGCCCAGAGTCGCCGATTGCCCATGATGACGGTATCGATAACAGTGAAGGCGTCGAAAGCGAACTGATCCTGGCTGAGAACTCCGAGCTTGCGGGGCCGAACGACAGTCCCTTTTTGTGGCTCAAGTTCCCCGCTAAGCAGCTTCATGAACGTAGACTTGCCCGCACCGTTGGGACCGGTCAAACCGTATCGCTTGCCTGGCGTGAACGCCGTCGAGACTTCATCGAACAAAATTTTCGCGCCGTAGCGCATGGAAACATTGCTGACTGAAAGCATGATTGTGGCTTCTCTTCTGTATGGGCTCTTCTGAATTTCTTCAGGAACTGCGAGGAATTCCGCCAAGACGGTGCGCAGCTGGAAGTATTAGGATATCACGCCATTTACGCTTTTCTTATGCGAACAGAGGCCAGCAGTGGTAGAGTTCTAGCCCATTCACCGCCGTACCTGTTTCCATTCAAATCCCATCCGGAGGGCTGCATGGAAGGCGAACAATTCTTGCGAGCAACGAGAAAGAATCTGGCAGTCATGGCAATGCTGGCCGCCACTGCGTGGGCTGCCAATACTACGAAATTGATCTACAGCTTCGGCGGCAACGCCGATGGCGAGTACACCGATACAGAACTCGTCGCGGATAGCTCGGGCAACCTCTACGGCACATCCGTGCAAGGCGGCCTCTTCGGAAGCGGCACAGTATTCGAGGTAACTCCGGCAGGCGTACATACCGTGCTCTACAACTTTACCGGTGGCGCGGATGGTGGAGAGCCTTACAAGGGTGTGACGCTCGACGCGCAGGGCAATCTCTATGGTACGGCTGTTACCGGCGGAAGCGGATCGTGCGAGGGCGGCTGCGGAGTCCTCTTCAAGCTCACTCATTCCGGTGCAAGCTGGACCCAGAGCGTGATCCACACGTTCACCGGCGGGACGGACGGCTCGGGCCCTGGGAGTCCGGTCGTGCTCGACAAAGCCGGAAATATTTATGGCACCACACCCACTGGCGGATCTAAAGGCGTGGGCGTCGTATATCAACTCAAGCCGAAAGGCGCTACGGCCTGGACCTTCCTAGTCATCCACACGTTTACCGGAGGCAACGATGGAAGCGGCGGATCGGCAGGGCGAATCCTGATCGATGCCACTGGAAATCTATTCGGCGTCTGCACTGTCGGTGGCTCGAACGGATCTGGCGTGGTCTACGAAATGACCCCCAGCGCGGGAAAATGGACTTTCAAGACCTTGTACGCGTTCAAGAATCAACCTGACGGCGCACTGCCTTACGGCGGAGTGATCGCCGACAAGTCCGGGAATCTATACGGAACGACCTACTACGCTGGCACTCACGCTTTTGGGACGGTCTACAAGCTCACACGCAATGGAAGCAAGTGGACCGAAAGCGTTTTGTACAGCTTCAAAGGCGGAAGCGATGGCGCAAGCCCGATCAGCACGCTAGCTGCGGATGCTGCCGGGAATTTTTACGGGACCACGAGCGAAGGCGGTGCAACCTCCTGCGGCTGCGGAGTGATTTTCAAAATGACGAAAAATACCGCTGGCGCGTGGACCGAGAGCGTCGTGTATCGATTCCCGGGCACTCCTAGCCCCGGCTTCGCGTACAACGGACTCGTTAGCGGTACGGCCGGGACTTTCTACGGCGCGACCGTGCATGGCGGCACCGGCAACGATGGCGCCATTTACAAGTTCACGCCGTAGCGAAATTCAGCGCAGCGGGGGCTAGTGGGATCCGCCTCCGCTCGCTTCTACGAGTTGTTGCACCGGTGCAGTAATCTGCAGGAGAAGTCCGGCAACCGGCTTCTTGGCGATTTCAATTACTGCGAGTTGCTGAGCCTTCCAGAGCTCAGGCTCCGTCTGGCCTCGGTCCAGATAATCCAGCGCATTGAGTCCGGCACTCGCTACCATCGACAGGTTTTGCGACAGAGAAACTTCCTCTTTCAAAAGCGACGATTGGGTAAGCAGTGGATGCAGCCTGACATCGTTGTCGCGCCACAGCACGAGCGATGACCGGATCTCAGCCTCCGCGGCCTTGTCCTTGTAGCCGGTCTGGATGTATGCCGTCACGAGTTCTCCGAAGTGGCGTGCAGCGTCACTCTCCGGATAGACCGCGTCAATCAGGTTGGTCAGCGGCGCATTGAAGTTAATCGGCCCATTCTCGTGGCTGCTCCACCGGTTGTAATCCTTCACCGGTTCGACGACATCCGCCAGTACGCGCAGCGGCGTTGCATCAGAAGTTCCGACCATGCGTTGCAGCATCTGTTCGCGCGCGGCATTGTGAGTCAGGCCAAGGAATTCCAGTTCATAGCTGACGGCTCGCATGCGTTTATACATCGATGCGACGTCGACCGTGTCTTGGGGAGACCACAACCTCTCGGCGATCGCGGCATTGCGCGGCCAGATGTGAGAATCGACATTCTCAGGGGTGACCCACTCCGCCCACTGCGCCGCTTCGCCTCCGAGGATGAGTTTTTTCTGTTCTGGAGTGAGGTTCGCGGCCGCGCCGCTCATCGGATCCACGGCATAATGACGCGCCGCCGGCCACATTAGGTCAATATAGTATCCGTAAGAAAGAATGCCGCGATATCCCTGCTGCGCCGCGGTGGCCAACGACTCTTGTCCACGCCAAGACTGCACGACGATGGTCTTCGGTAAGTCAGGATGCAGAATCTCGTCCCACCCCACCATCGTCTTGTGATTCTTCGTGACAATTTTTTCCAGCCGCTGATTGAAATAGGCTTGCAGATCCTTGTTGTTCTTCAAGTTGTGAGCATGCATGAAGTCCTGAATTTTCGGATTCGCATCCCACTCCTTGCCGTCGACCTCGTCGCCTCCGATATGGAAGTATTCGTCCGGAAACAGCTTCGTCATCTCGGCAATGAACTTCTCCAGGAATTTGTAAGTCGACTCGCGCGTCGGATCGAGGATCGCGTCGCCGTCCTGGAGCGTGTACGGGCCCGACCCGCTCGCGAGTTCGGGATAGCCGATGACCCACGATCGAGCGTGCCCAGGCATATCAAACTCGGGGATCACGCGGATTCCGCGGTCGTGCGCGTAAGCAAGGAAGTCCTTGATTTCGGCCTGCGTGTAGAACTTCTCGTCGGAGCCCATTCCCGTGAGCTTCGGGAACACTTTGCTCTCGACGCGAAATCCCTGGTCATCGGAAAGATGCCAGTGCAGGACGTTCATTTTGACTGCGACTAGGCCGTCGAGATTGCGCTTGAGAACTTCGATCGGAATGAAGTGGCGGCTGACATCGATGAGCAATCCTCGCCAAGGAAAGCGCGGTTGATCTTTGATAGTGACGGCTGGGACTGCGAAACCGTCGGGCGTGATCTGAACAAGCTGGAGAAAGGTCTGCAGCCCGTAAAGCGCCCCTAGCGGCGTCGGAGCGGTGAGTTTCGCGCCGGAATCGGAGATGGAAAGGTCGTAAGATTCATCTTCCCCGAGTTTCTGAATTGCTTCGCGGCCATGGTCGACATGAACGTCGAGCGTGGCGGCAGCTCCCTGCTTAGGACGAAATGGAATGCCGGTTTGTTTAGCTAGCTGTGCAGTAAAGCGCCGGACACCGTTGTCGAGCGAAGCGTCGTGCGTCCCGGATACCGAGACAGAGAAGGCCTGTGTAATGGCCAGTTGCCCCGAACCCGGCTGAACGTTGGCAGGCATCGGCATAAGGTTGAGTTGGGGTTTGGATTGAGCTGAGGAGAGAATCGAAAGTAGAAGCACAGCGATCAGCGATGAGAGCGTTTGGAAAAGTATTCGCATAAACCTACCTTCTTCAAGAATGACTGGCAACGCGCTACTCAATCGCGTCACCAGCGATTTACGGAGTCGTGAAGCCTATTGAAATTAGCGGACGTGAATTCTTTCAGCCGCACACCAGACCCTAATGTCCGCCGGCTAACTCGCGCACAATTCCACCGACGAACTGCTTGGCATCTCCGAACAGCATCAGCGTCCGGTCAAGGTAGTAGAGCGGATTGTCGATTCCCGCAAAACCTGGACTCATGCCGCGCTTGATCACCATCACAGTATGCGCTTTGTCCACGTCGAGAATCGGCATGCCGAAAATGGGGCTGGATTGATCGGTTCTAGCTGCGGGATTGGTGACATCATTGGCGCCGATAATCAGAGCCACGTCGGTTTGCGGGAAGTCACCATTGATCTCGTCCATCTCGATCAATCGATCGTAGGGAATGTCGGCTTCGGCAAGCAAGACGTTCATGTGGCCGGGCATGCGTCCCGCGACTGGATGAATCGCGAAGCGAACTTCGACTCCCTTCTTGCTCAACGCATCGTACAACTCGCGGACCTTGTGCTGAGCCTGCGCGACGGCCATGCCGTATCCCGGCACGATGACAACCTTATTTGCCGCCGACAGGATCGCGGCCGCCTCTTCCGGCGTGGCACTGCGCACCGGCTTGGCTTCCTGCCCGCCCGCGGCCGCCGCTTGCACCTGGCCGAACGCGCCGAACAGGACATTCGTAAACGAGCGGTTCATCGCCTTGGACATGATGACGGATAGGATGAATCCCGACGAACCATCGAGTGCTCCGGCAATAATCAGAAGCTTGGAGTTCAGGACAAATCCCATCGCCGCAGCGGAAAGCCCGGCGTACGAATTCAACAGGGAGATCACCGTCGGCATATCCGCGCCGCCGATCGGAATAACGAGTAAAACTCCGATGACGAGCGAGATCCCCACGACGAGGGGGAAAAGTTCCTTTTCGCCCGGATGAAACACGAGGTACACCGCGCTGCCAACCGCAACGGAAAACAGAAGGAAATTAACGAGATTCTGCCCTTTGTAGGTGATCGGTCTCTGGGGCAAGACCTCCTGCAGTTTTCCCGCCGCCATCAGGCTGCCGGTAAATGTCAGCCCTCCGAGGATCACTTCCATCGAGAGGACCGACATCATGAACTTAGAAACGTCCGGCGCGCGGAGATAGAACTCAGCGGTTCCGACTAGCGTGACGCACAGAGCCCCGAAAGCATGGCTCAGGGCCGTCCGCTGCGGCACTGCAGTCATTTGAACGTTGCCAAGCGGGATGCCGATGCCCGTTCCGAGAACGAGCGCGATGATGATCCACTTCCAGTCGATGATGCCGTGACGTAACAGCGTGCCGCCGATGGCCAGCACCATGCCGATCTCGCCCGCTAAAATGCCATGCCGGGCCGTGGTCGGAGAACTCATCCACTTCAGCGACAGGATGAACAGGGCGCTGGCAATGAGGTAAATGATTTCGATGATGTACTGGCTTCCTGCGAACTCTGGATTCATATCAGGGCTTCGTCCCCTGCGGCTTGGCAGGACGGCTGGTCTTGAACATCTTCAGCATCCGGTCCGTGATGATGAATCCACCGACGACATTGCTGGTCGCTGCCACGATCGCGATGACGCCGAGCACTGTGGCGAACGTGCTCTTTTTCTCACCCACCAGCACGATCGCACCGACGACAGCGATGGCATCGAGGGCATTCGTTAGAGACATGAGGGGGGTGTGCAGCAGCGGGGACACATGCCGAATGACTTCAAAACCGATGAAGGCCGCCAGCATGAAAACGAACAACGCGTCAATCAGATTGGAACCCATGCAAACCTCAGTTCAGTTGCGAATCAGGATGACAGAAGAACAGGCCCTATCCACCGGCTTGTGCCAATGCAGGCAGCTTAAAAAACTCTCGCACGCGGTTGTTTACAACTTCACCGCCATTTGTGATCAGCGTTTCGCGCACAATCTCGTCCTGCAGGTTGAGTTGCAACTTACCCTCTTTCACCATGTAGGTGAGGTAAGTCGTGAGATTGCGCGCATACATCTGGCTGGCATGATAGGGAACGCTGCTGGCAAGGTTGATGGCGCCGATGATAGTTACGCCATGCACCTGAACCGTCTCGCCGGTTTGCGTAAGTTCGCAGTTGCCGCCGCGCTCCGCAGCAAGATCGACAATTACCGAACCGGGAGCCATCCCCTTGACCATATCGGCCGTAATCAGCACGGGAGATTTCTTGCCCGGTATGACCGCTGCAGAGATCACAATGTCACTTTCAGCAACGACCCGCGTGAGCAGTTCTCGCTGGCGGGCGTAGAAAGATTCGTCCTGGGCGGTTCCGTATCCGCGAGCGTCCTGCGCGTTCTGCGCTTCGATCGGCAGTTCGACGAAACGTCCGCCTAAGCTTTGCACTTGCTCTTTGGCGGCGGGTCGCATGTCGTAGGCCGACGCGACCGCGCCGAGACGCCTCGCGGTCGATATAGCTTGTAAGCCCGCGACTCCGGCACCGATCACAAATACCCGGGCAGGAGTAATCGTGCCGGCCGCCGTCGTCATCATGGGAAAGATCCGCGGCGAAGTCTCCGCAGCTAGTAGCACGGCTTTGTAACCGCAGACGGTGCCCATGGATGAGAGCGCGTCCATGCTTTGCGCCCGGGTGGTGCGCGGCATGAGTTCGACTGAGAAGCTGGTGATTCCGGCTTGAGCGATTCGCTGGATGACATCAACGGAACCGAACGGCCGGAGGAAGCCCATCAGTATCTGACCGCTGCGCATGAGCGCGAGGTCCGCTTCTCCAGTGGCGTCGTTCGAGCCGTAACAAAGGACCTGCGCGATAATGTCGGCATTCGCGAAAACTGCCGGACGATCTGGAGCGATCTTCGCTCCCTTTTCCAGGTAGGCGCCGTCCGGGTAGCCGGCCTGCTCTCCCGCATCTTTTTCAATAAGAACTTCGATCCCGGCTTTCGCGAGAATGGGGATGACGACAGGGACGAGCGCTACTCGGCGCTCTCCGGGATAGCTTTCTTTCGGAACTCCAACGATCACGCTGCTCTCGTCCTTTCCCTGCCGCCTGACGATAACCGGAAAGAAATACTTTCACGGGATCGGCCGCGCTTGATGTGATGGCAATCACACCGAGGCAAACAGGAAACAGTAGCAGATTGGACGTGGAAACTGGAAGCTGAGTAGAGCGCTTAGACGCGAGAGCAAGATGCCCTGGCGACGGCCGGCGGGACGCCGGCGCTACTCCTTGAAGCGGTAGTGCCACACTCTGGCTGCGCCGATGAGGTTGGTGTCGTCGCCAAGAGAGGCGAGCATCAGTTCGGTTTTTTCTGCCGGAACAAATCTGCAGCCGCTGCTGATCAATGCTTTTATTTTCCCGAGGAATAGTTCCGCACTTTTCATGACGCTGCCGCTCAGGACGATCGCATCGGGAGTAAACAGGTTGATCAGATTCGCCAGACCTAGCCCCAGGTAAAAGGCCTCGTGTTCCACGGCCTGGATTGCGATCGCATCGCCTGCCTGGGCAAGTTCACAAATTCTTTTCGCCGTGATTCCCTGGCGATGTCGATAGTCCGCAGGAGCGTTGCGCTCGACCCATGCAGCCATCGCGGGCCCTGCCGCAAGAGATTCCCAACATCCGCGAAAACCACAGGTGCATTCCGGTCCAGCAGGGTCGACGACATGATGACCGATCTCGGGATGAGCGCCGCCAGCGCCACGGTAAAGCTTGCCGTCGATGACGATGCCTCCGCCAATGCCCGTGCCAACCGTGACGTAGATCAGCCGGGAGCGATTGCGCCCCGCGCCCCATCCGGCTTCGGCCAAAGCGGCAGCGTCTCCATCGTTTTCCAAAGCGACGCGCACGTTGAACACCTGTGCGAGATCTTTCACGGGACTCTTTCCTCGCCAACCAGGAAGAAAATCCACGTCGCCAAACTCACCAAGGAGAGGATCGACGGGCCCCGTTGATCCGATTCCGATGCCCGAAAGTTCAGCTCCGGAGCGTTGCGCGGTCTTACGCAGCATGTGCGCGATCAATTCAATCGCATCAGAGTAACGGTTGGGATCGGTGGGAGCTTCCATCCGTGAAAGCACCTTGCCGTTATCGTCGACCACACCCACCGCGATTTTTGTTCCGCCTATATCGACGGCACCGATCATGAATGTTGCGGCTTCACTGCCGTGAATTCCCTTGTCATTGAGTTCTTAGGAAAATCTTCGACTGACCCGGCAAAGCTGGTTCGTGGGACTAAATCACATCGGCCTGTTGCAGGAGTTTCTTCATCCCCGCCCAGCTCTTTCGGGTGGATTCTTCGGGCGTACCGCCTCCGGCCCAATGCGTCTCAAGACTCACCGCGAACCGATAACCGTCAGACTTCAGGGCCCTGAACTGGCCTGCCCAATCGATCAGTCCTCCACCTACGGGTGCCCAGTCGTACTTGTTGTCCTTCTTCACTACGTCCTTGCAGTGGCAATGACCAATGCGTTCCTTGGGCAACAGCTTGTATCCATCGGGATAAGGGATTTCGCCGCTCGCGGCAGCGTTTCCCGGATCCCAGTTCAACATGAAGTTTTTCTCCTTGACGCCTTCGAGCACCTTGGCCGACTCGGCTCCGGTTGCGGTGTTGCACGCGGGCTCGTTTTCGAGGACGAGAATGATGTCCTTCTTGGCTGCCTTCTGCGCCGCGCTTCGCAAACGCTCGTTAATTGCCTGCCGGTAGGGAGCCTGATCGGCAAGGCGCCAGAAATCGAAGCACCGGACCCGATTGGTGCCGAATGCGTGAGCCATCTCGATAGCGCGATCCAGCACCTCGTCCTGCTGCTCAAAGGTGAAGTTGGCGCCAAAACTTTTGTCTTCGCTGAACTTGGATTTCGGAGCACCCGGCCAGTCAGTCTTAAACAGAGGACTGGCCACATCGGTGACCTTGAGCTGGAACTTTTCGAGAATCCGGCGGGCTTCCGCTACTTCTTTCTCGTCCAGATTAACAATGTTCTTTTTCCACATGCCCCGCAGCTCGATCCATTGCATGCCGAAGTCCCGCGAAGCCACTTCGCAGGCGTGGCCGAAATCCTGGGAAATTTCATCGTTGATGACTGCAACTTTAAATACTGGCGAGTCGGAGGCTGTTTGCGCCATGAATCTGGGGGTGGCGCCGGCAGCCGTCATCGCGACTATGCCGGCTAGAAATTCGCGACGCGCCAGGGGGACTGACATGAAATCTCCTCGACCATTCTGCTTGCAGACCCATGGTTCGTCAGAACAAAGGGTGCCCACAAATTTATCACTATGGGTTAGTTCGAGGAATTTTCGGCCGCAAAACAAAACGCCCCGGACTCGATTTGAGTCCCGGGACGTCTGTTGATCAGCCCTCCCCCAAGTGCTGCTCGAGAATTACTCTACGTCCATTCCTCAAATCCGTGAATGGCCCGGCCGTGCCAGGGACTTTCGTTCAGAGTCCTTCGTAAGAAGCGGATTCTCGCACGCAAAACAAAACGCCCTGGACTCGATTGAGTCTCAGGACGTCCGTTGATCAGCCCTCCCCCAAGTGCTGCTCGAGAACTACTCTACGTCTTCCAACGAAATTCGTGAATGGCACGCCCGTGCTAAGGAATCCCCTTAGAGTCACGCGCTCAATATCCCCAAATTTCACGCAAAACAAAACGCCCTGGACTCGATTGAGTCTCAGGACGTCTGCTGATCAGCCCTCCCCCAAGTGCTGCTCAAGAACTACTCTACGTCGACCCCCACAATTCGTGAATAGCTCGGCCGTGCTATCGCCCGCCTGAAGGTCACCTGAAGGATATTAGGATTTTTGCGCACAAAACAAAACGCCCCAGACTCGATTTGAGTCTCGGGACGTCTGTTGATCAGCCCTCCCCCAAGTGCTGCTCGAAATCAACTCTAAGCTCAAGCCCCAAGAGCGTAAATGGCCCCCTCGTGCCATGTATGGCACGAAAGGGGGATACGGAAGCTCTTCTGACGCCCTGCACTGCCCTCGAATCACCCTCTCTCCGAAGGTAACTGTCACCAAAGTGCCCGTTCGTAATTTGAACGTTTTCCATAGGTTACGCAGAATCGACTTGCCTACCACTTCGCAGTCCAGCAGTTGTCGCTTCCCGTGGAGCAACGCCGCTGAACATTACAACCTGGCTTGGCTCGATGAGAGGAAGTACATGTCTCGCAGGAAGGCAACGATTCTTTGTATTGACGACCACTGGAACGGCCTCATCGGACGGAAGATGTTGCTGGAACAAAGCGGTTACGAGGTTTTGGAAGCTACTGACGGTGATGTCGGCCTGCAACTGTTTCGTTCGCGGCCGGTGGATGCGGTGGTCCTCGACTATCAAATGCCTGGGATGAAGGGCGACGTAGTGGCTGCGAAGATGAAGCGCATCAATTCCAACGTGCCGATCATGCTTCTCTCCGCTTACGGGCCGCTTCCGAAAAACAAACTGGAAGCTGTCGACTCGTTTCTATCGAAGTCCCAACCTCCAAACGTATTGCTATCCACGCTGCAAGGAATGCTGGAGAGCCCCCACAAACCATTTTTTTCTCGCTGGCTCGACCATTGGAAGAGCCGGAACCAGGCGGTGACCCATTGAATCTGCTGAAACATCTCCTCCATCGCGGATGCACGCACCGGTTTTCGTGGCCGCGCATTGATGATAATGGTCGCCACTACCAGATTTGCCTGTCGTGCGGGACGGCTTACGAGTACGACTGGAGAAAGATGCGCCGGACCAGCACCCTGCTGATCGCAAATGTGCAGCACAGTGAGATGGTCACTCACTCCGCAGCGACCCGCGGATTGTACGGCTTCGTGTCATCGAAATGAAATGGAATCGGCCGAATAAGGCGCTCTTCGAACCGCGCGCGCCGCGCGTGAATTTGCAGGGAATCGTGTCGGCCACGATCCATCTTGAGAATGGCCGGCAGCTGACCGGCAAACTGCGGACACTATCGGTGACGGGCGGACTGCTGGATGTCGCAGTCTGCCTCGACGAGCGCACCGAAATCTCGCTGATGTTTCGATTCGGTCCTGGCATCCTCCAATCGAAGGCGCAACTGCTGTTTCCAATGCGAGGCGGCATGGGATATTTGCAGCCGTTCCGTTTCACCACGATCGGCATGAAGGAACGGCAAACCATCCAGGCGGAAGTCGCAGCACTGCTCAAGCAGAACGTAGTTCCTGGAAAGTCTGCTCAGGGAGCGCCTGGCTTCCGTCCCACGCGATTCAATCTCGAATCATTCTGAGATCAATTTGCTCTTCAATTTGGCCTCGCGCCGCGGGTATGCAAGATGTATCCGGAATGTGCAAACTATCTGCCATAGTCTTTGGCCTTCAACAACTTGCGTCATTTTTTCTTGGAAAGCGCCTTCATCGCGTGATTTACTGAAGCGCCATGAAGAGGTTTTCGGGATCCCTTTTCTTTTTTCTGCTCGTGCTTCTGCTCGGAGTGAGCGGGGTTGGCTTCGCAGGAACGCAATACATAATTTCCAACGATGATCTGGCTTTTCCGTTTCTGACCGGGGTCGGTTTCTTTACTGTAGGGCCGAACGGAGTGCCCGTCTTCCAGCAACAGGTGCAAACCGGACAGTACGGCGGCGGCGGTGGCTATTTCGGAATGAACCGGATCGCCGTCCTCAACAGCCGAGACCAGCAGTGTGTATTTGCATCCGAAGCGCGATTCGGTGACATCGTTGGCATCGCCATCAGCACGCTGACGGTGGCCGGCAGTGCGGGCGGCTCCGACACCGATGCCGGAACTTCCAATGGCATCGGGCTGGCAATGAACAGCAATTACTTCTACGCGAGTTTCAGCGACTCCAACACCATCGGAACCTTCCACATTGAACCCGGTTGCGGCCTGACTTTCATCGGAGATACAGCCGTAAAAGGCGCCCACGAAGGCATTATCAACGGCATGGCAGTTCATCGAAACATACTGATCGCCACCTATACTGACGGCTCGCTGGAATCGTTCGACATTTCGGCGGGGACGCCGCTATCGAATGGGGACAGGCAGATCTCCACGGCGACTCTCAGTTCCCAGGGCGCAACTTACCCAAATTCCATCGACATCACGAGCGACGGACACTTTGCGATTTTCGGCGACACATCTACCAGCCTGAACGTGGAAGTCGCGGACATCTCGTCGGGCAGAATTTTAAAGACCACGGTGTACAAGTCAAAGGCAAGCATAAGCTCCAGCAACATTGTGCTGAGCCCGGACGAAACTACTCTTTACGTCGCCGACACGCAGGGCGCCGCCGTCACGGCGCTCTTCTTCGACAAGAAGACCGGCAAGCTTTCACCTGGATGCACTTCTGGAAGGATCGCTGGGCAGTCGCAGAACTGGTCCTACCTCGGAGGTATCGTTCCGATCAGCCAGACCGGGAACGGTGGCGGTGTCTACGTCGCAGAATTCGGCTCGATCTCCGGAATCGCAATGGTGACGATTTCCTCATCCGGCCAGAAGTGCACGTTGCGGGAAGCGGCGGGCTCACCGGTGGCCGATCCCAATACTCCGGGATTGCTTTCGATCGGCACCTTTCCACCCAGATCTTTCTAGGGCTGTAGACGAACTGAATCCACCGCAATGAATCAGGAGCACACGAGAATGAAGGGTTTGAGCCTCTACCGGGTATCGAAGTGGTTGTTTGCAATTGTCCTCGGCGGACTTTCAGTGGCGAGTGGATACGCGGAGGGTTGTCCGGATAGGCCGAGTTCCGGGACGGTTGTCGCTGACCCTTTCAGCATCTCCTCGCAGAATGGAGCCCTCAACGCGCGATTCACTCTCGGTCATTCGGTTGATGCCGGCGGCTACACGCACTACTGTTACAGGTATCAGGCAGGAAACCAGGTCATTGAAGCTCCGACGCTGCGCGTCAATCCCGGAGATGTTTTGAACTTGAACGTCGTCAACGGAGTCACCGATGGCGACTCGACGAAGATGAATATGGCAGCGCCGGCAGGTCCGATCTGCGGCGATCGCGGAACGCCGACGATTAGTTCGACAAACGTGCATTTTCACGGAATGAACGTCCCTCCCGTCTGCCATCAGGACGACGTCATCAACACTCTGATTCAACCGGGCTCGCCAGGCTTCCAGTACGCGGTGCACATCCCCGCAACTCAACCTCCGGGACTTTATTGGTACCATCCGCACGTCCACGGCTTTACCGAGTTTCAGGTCAACGGAGGAGCGGCGGGCGCCCTCATCGTGGTGGGATGGAGAAGGTTCGTCCCGAGGTGGCAGGACTCACGGAACGCGTCTTTGTCATCCGGCAGCAATATCTGGTTCCCTGGATTCCGGGACCGTACCTTCTGACGCTCAACTATCAATCGCCTTTTCTCGCTCAGCTTCCTGTCATCAAGATGAAGCCCGGAGAAAAACAGTTCTGGCGCGTGGCCAACGCCACGCTGCAGGATTTTTTGCAACTGCAAGTGCAGGTGAACGGGACGCCGACAGCGCTGGAGATGATCGCTCTCGATGGTTATCCGCTGGCGCAGACGAGAATGCAGACCACGATCCTTGTGCCTCCGGCAGGCCGGGCTGAATTCATTGTGCAAGCACCTCCCGCAGGAGGAACCGCCACCTTCTTCACCGACACCTACGACACCGGCCCGACCGGAAACCTCGACGTCTCCAGCAACCTTGCCACGATCCAGACGAGCGGTGCGACATCGTCCTCGCATATGCCGGAGTCGACTCCTCCGTCCGCAGAAGGCCTCAAATTTCGCGACTTTGCCGTCCAGCCAGCGACCACGCAGCGAAAACTCTACTTCTCCGAGGAATTTGGCGGAACCAACGGACCGATCCAGTTCTACATCACCGTGGACGGGCAGAAGCAGAAGGTGTTTGATCCGAATGAGCAGCCGGTAATCTCAACAAAAGTGGGAGCGATCGAAGACTGGACCATCGAAAACCGCGCGCTTGAGACTCACGCATTCCACATGCACCAGATTCACTTCCGCGTCCTCGAAGTGGATGGCAAGCCCGTGCAGAATACGGATCTGCGCGACACCATCGAAATTCCCTTCTGGGAGGGAAAAGGACCGTATCACAGCGTGAAAGTTCGGATGGACTTCACCGATCCCACAACCGCCGGAACGTTCTTGTTTCACTGCCACATCCTGTTACATGAGGATCTGGGCATGATGCACAAGATTCTGGTCTCGCCATAACAATCCCTTCTGCTCATTGGTGAAAGGAACACAACTATGCGAAAGCGAATTCTTTTCGTTGTAGGCGGAGTATTTCTGATTGTCGGCGGATATGTCGCCGGCACCCACCATCCGATACTCGCGCATGCTGGAAATGACGAACACG
Organism: uncultured Acidobacteriota bacterium; assembly: GCA_963801895.1. Lineage (GTDB taxonomy): Bacteria > Acidobacteriota > Terriglobia > Terriglobales > Acidobacteriaceae > Sulfotelmatobacter. The sequence continues at coordinate 147,537 of CAWDGM010000002.1, forward strand.
CGTCGGTCCCCAAGGCCTATGGAAAGCTTTCGGCAGTGATCGCCGACTCGATCGGCACTGGGCTGGTATTTGAAGACACCGACGGCGTGATCCGATTCGTCAGTGTCACCGGGATGAAAGAGGGCCAACTCGCCCGCTATGACAAGACTCCCGTGCAGGGAGGCATACCGAAATCCTACGGCCACCTCGCAGGCGCTGTCGTGAACCACGGACAGATAGGATTGGTGTTCGAAGATAGCGCGGGAACGATTCGCTTTGTCACCGTCACGGGGACAACCGAAAACGAACTCAGGCGCGAATAGCACCAAGCTGTGACGTCGAGTTTACTTCGCACTTCGAGGTCCGTTTAGTGGTGCGACTCAGGATCACCCGTCGGCGCCGGGGCGTGATCCGAAGCCGCAGGAGGCCCCAGCAGTTCGGTGAGCTCAGGTTTCAATGCATCCGCCCAAACCTGATACGCCTTGACCGTGAGATGGAGTTTGTCGGGGTTCATCATTCCGTCGAACAGCATTCCATTGTGGTCGGCGAGCTTCTCGTTGATATTTAGGTACCGAATCTTCTTGCCATCAGCGATCTGCGACAGCTTGTGATTGATCTTGTCGATGATGGGCATAAAGGCTGGATTGTCGTTCCTCGGAAAGATCCCCATCACAATGATCGTCGCCGCCGGAGCCTTTTCCTGAAGCACCCGCAAAATCGCCTGTACCCCTCGCGTTATGTCGCCTGCCTTCTCCTCGTCACTTCCAGGAGCGGCACGATCGCTAACGTTATTTGTTCCGGCGAGTAGAACTACGACCTTGGGATTGACCCCGTCTAACTCTCCGTTCTGCAGGCGCCATAAAATGTTCTGAGTTCGATCGCCACCCCATCCGAAGTCCGCCGCATTCCATCCAAAGAAATTCTGTTTCCAATTCGCCATCAATTCTGGATAGTCAGTCGCATCCCAGCGTCGCGTGATCGAATCGCCTTCGAAGTAAACGTCGATACCCGATGCCTTCGCCTTTGCGAGCAGCTGGGAATGAGCGACCATGGAATTCGCATCCGCCCGAAAGACCGGCAGATCGGCCGGGAGATGCCAGGTCTGGGGAACATAATGAAAGAACTTGTTGGCCCAAGGGATAAAGTACTTCCAGTTCGGAGCATCGGTGTGTCCCGCGTCGTGCTGCCGCCAAGCGAGCTGCCCTTCGAGCAATCCCGTATTCACGGGCGGCATCTTCGCAGAGCGATAGTCGTCATTCACTCCAAGATCCTTCGCACCCAACAGTCGGAAGACGGGACCGCTGGCCACGGTCGCCATGAAGCTGCCCTGCTGGTCGAGCCATTTTGCGTCCCCCATCTCAGGAACGCCGTAGCTGATGAACGTCAATCGCGGAGCGCACAATGCGATCAACTCATTCGAGTCGACAGGTAAGTTGCTGGCATTCTTGCTCCCGAACGACGACTCGGCCGCGCCGTACTGTAAGAAGTTGCCGGCCATCCAGTGATATTCACCGGGGCCTGTTAGATTCTCCACCTCTTCCCCTAAATTGCGACGGTGAGGCTTCGTCCCTCCTTCTCCCGAGGAGCCCACCAGCACCACCGCGAACCGTGCATCGAACGCCATGGTCACGAGCGCGGCCTTGCCATAGCGGGATACGCCTTCGATGCCCACGCGCTTGGCGTCAACGCTGGCATCGGTCTCCAGGTAGTCGAGCCCGCGCGACGCGCCCCATGCCCACGCTCGCAGCGCGCCCCAGTCCGCAGGCTTTCTAGCTTGCCCCTTGTTCGTAAGACCGATGATCCCCTTCGTCAAGCCTCCGCCATTGTCCGCCTGGATGCTGCTGGTATCGAGTAGTGCATAGCCCCAGCCATTGGCGATGAGCTGTTCCGTCGCCGGCGGATCATCTCCCAACATCTTCTTGAATTCCGGATGACTCGCCATAAACTGGCGGATCGCCTCGCTGCTGAACATGATCATCACCGGCACCGGGCCTTTCGCATTCCCCGGCGTGACCAGCGTCATGGTGATGTCGACGCTGATCGATGGATACGCTGAGTTAACCGCGTGTCCTATCAACTGTTTTTCGATAACGGAGAAAGCTCCGGCCTTCGATTCCGCTGAAGTTTTCACCGACCATGAAATTTTAGGCACATTTGGTGGAACTCGGCCGATCACCTCGCGTTCGAAGTCTTCGACAATCTCCGGGCGCCGCTGCTTCCACCACTGATCCGCCGAAGTCACTTTCTGCCCATTCTTCATCGTGAGCGCGTCGGGAAGATCTCCGTAGATGTCGGCTTTCGTCTCGTCGTAGTTGGCGTGATTGGGATCCTTTTCATTTCCACTAGGGCCGGGTCGAAGCGCTTTGATGCCCAGCTGATCCATCATGTTTTGATGGTCCTGCTCCGCGGTCCAATTGGTCGGGGCTGGCTGCTGTCCTGCCGCGAACAGAGAAAGGATCACGGCCAGAGCAGAGATTGTGGCAGCTCTCAGCAGCGAGTACTTGGATGAGGTGGCAGAAGTCATGAACAGCTCTCGGACAAAGGGAATTGAACGGCGATCGAATGTGCTGCGTCGTCGACGGGAGGAATTCTCTCACGACTTCACATCGTTGCCCGACTTGTAAGACTAGAGGTGATGCGAAATGAAGGCAGGTTGATGAATGGAGCCGACGAGCGGACTTGAACCGCTGACCTGCCGATTACGAATCGGCTGCTCTACCAACTGAGCTACGTCGGCCTGTCATCGATTCTAAACGGCACTGTACAAACCGTAAAGCAAGAGCGTGCCCGAGGGAAATCTTCCCTGGGTTGTTAATCTGCAAAGAATGATCTGACTTCGTGAACCTTCGTGCCCTTAGTGGTTAAAGTTTTTGAGTCACGAATCAGGCAGCGCGAGCCTCGGAGAGCGCGTCGTACTCCCGTTCCGATTCGGCCGGCAGCAGAACCCACATGGTGTAAACACCGAGAGCCGTCCCAAACGGAATGTTGGTGAACAGCGAGACGAACGCCAGAACCAGCGCCAGGGTGCGCGCCCACTTTTCCTGCTGCAATAATCCCCAACCCGCTACGAACCCGAGGCCAGCTTTCGCGAACAGCAGTATGGCCACAACGCTTAGCAGAGGACGCAGAAAGCCCATCGGTGAATCCGGCCCTTGCATCTGGAACATGTGCACAAAAAACGTATTGGCCATCACGTAGAGGATCACCGCTCCAACAGTATTGAATGCGGAGAATGCGAGCCAGAACAAAGCAAGCAGGCGCACGTGTCCTTGCACTCGTCCCGGCAGCGGTTGCATCAGGGAAACCGGTCCTACGATCTGCTTGCCGCACTTGCTGCAAAAGGCCTGGCCGCCTTGTACGACCGCACCGCATTTATCGCAGTACATGATTTCGCTCCTGACGTTCCAAGACCTCAACGGTTCTTTCGAGCCACTACTCTAAGTTAAATACGAAAACATCGCACAACAGTTCCATTCTTGCAGCGAGAACAGTTTTTCATCTGAAATTTGGGGTGCAAAACGAAAAGGCCACCCGGCAACTGGGCGGCCTCTTCTTTTCAAGGGAGAATAGTTCCAACGGAGGCAAAGCCGTCAAAACTTTCTGCCGAAATCTTATGAGTCGAAAAACGGGGGTGTCAAGCGATTTTTAGGAAATAAATGTCTTTGTTTTCAATGATTTATCAAAGCGGTCAACATTGTGGATCGCTGTAGCAAATTGAGACAAAACAGGCTTTGGAAGGTTGTAAGCCAGTCTTTCTAAGAGACTTACTTGGATCGAAGAGGGTCTAGCGGGCGTCGCCGGAAGCGTCCTGAGGCCGCTGCGAGCCCCCCTTCACCGCCGCCTCGGTGAGGTGCAGGGAGATGAACTCCATGTGCTCCGGACGGTCAAAAACCTTGTCCGGATATAGGCGCTTCATCAGAATCCGGAATCCGCCGAAGGCGACGCCCGCGATAATCGCCAGGCCGCCGAGAATCCCGCACAAAATCACGATATTCAAAATCAGCATGTACAAATCGTGAGCTTCCGCGCTGCCGGTCGGCGTGTTCCACGTAACACTCGCTTCGTAATTGACCATGCCCAGCAGAGACTTCGCATCGCTGTCGGAGATTCCTCCACTTGCGATCGCGATGATCGGTCCCGTGCGTTTGTCGAAAAAAGTGCCCGACCCTCCAACAGCGGAAGATCCGGCTTGCTGTTGCACAACCTGATGTGCCGCGTCGATGCGGCGGAGATGCTCGGCCGCGAGCTGCGGTGTGGGGTACGAGATCAGCGTCAACGTCGCTTCGCCGCTGGACGTGCTGTAGTGAGCGATACTCACTTCGGAACTAGAGTTGAAATCCACCTGCTCCGCAGACACAGGAGGGGCAATGGCAGCCAATGCAACCGGCCCCATCACATATTTCTGCGTATTAGCGACGTATCCGCGCCGGGGCAGGAATTCAATGAACGACGGCAGATTGCCGGAATTTCCGGGCGGACGCGGCAGAGTTCCAGCCAGTTCCCGCAGTTCTGCTCCCGACATCGGCGTCTCCTTGCTGAATTGTGCGTCGACCAGCACATGTCCGCGATAAAAGAGAACCCGATCACTGAGAGAAGCGGCTTGATCTCCGATCTGCTCCTTCGTCATCTCGGGTTGCAGATAAAACGTGTAGGCGCCAAATGCGCCGGAGGCATCCGCGAATCGAGCAGCGCGGATTTTAAGGGTTCGTCCGTCGTCTCGCGTGTATGTCGCGGAAGCCAGGTCAGAGAATCTGTACTCCTTGAGAACCTGCGCGTTGGTGGAGTCAGCTGCTGAAGAATCGGTGCTGACGTGCGGAGCGCCCTGGATTTGCCATCCTCCGAACTGATTCGGAAGCAGGGGCGGGGCCTGATTTGCCGGCGGATTCGCCGCGAGTGCGAGGCTGGACAAAAAGACAAAAAGCGTGAAAAGACGCAAGGAAAGGGGGGATCTCATAATGCTCGAGGACCTAACCGGGTCCTGTTCATTAGACCACAGGAGCGCTGGAAAAGTTTCCTGCGCCTTGCACGCGTTCCTCTCTATTGGCAGTGTTTTCGTAGTGAACGGCGCGCCGCGTGAACGTTGTCAACGGGGGGTGAAAGTTGCGGCAAAGTCACTCAGATCGTCAAATTCATTCGGATTGTCGTCAATTCCAGCTTTGGGTCTAGCAGGTTGCAGCTCAAACGGTCACCCTGCCCTCCGACAAAACTCGGACGCAACTGCTTGATTCTTAAAACCTTCCCTTTCTAATGAGAAAGAGCCACCTTCGTGCTTTGCTCCTACACGTCAGAGCCATTCACATAGACAGGAGATCGGGGCAAACTAGCCGTGGGTGACAGAATGCCATCGGGTAGTGCGGGAGTGAATCAGCGTCGGGGAAATCGCACGAAAGCTGTTCTTCCCGTGAGGATCAAGGGCAAGGACAGTGCCGGCAAAGCGTTTGAAGAGCTGGCACACACGCTGGATGTAACCGCAACCGGCGCGCGTTTGGCCTCGATTCGACGTGAGCTTAATGTACTCGATGAGGTGACGGTTTTTTATCGCCAGCGGCGAATGCAGTTTCGCGTTGTCTGGATCAAGAGAATGAAAGGAACCGCAGAGTTCCAGGTTGGGCTAACAGCTGTGACACAAGATAAAGAAGCATGGGGGCTCGCCCCGGAGCAGCAGACTTCGCTCGCTCCGCAGGCCGCGCTCTCTCAAGCTTCAAGCATTGCCTAAGTACCGGGGGAGGATATGTTCCATACGTTGCGTAATCTCTGGTTGGACGAAGAAGGTCAGGACGTTGCCGAATATTCGGTCATGCTCGCGGTAGTCCTCGTAATTGTGATGGGGACGGTCCGGCTGATCGGGTCGAACGCCAGCAACGTGTTTTCGCAAGTCGGCAGCTCCATTCGATAGCGAGATCGTGTCGAGTGCACCACCGGCCAGCAGATCCCACACAAGTCTGCTGGCCGTTTTGCGCCATCACTCGACCGCAACACCCTGAGGCTGGCTCAACCCATCTCTAGTCGCGTCACTCCGTTGTAATCCAGCATTCATTCGCCTTGACTCGTCCCCGCGCTCCGGGGAAAATACCGCCTCGTCCAGGCGGAAGCCAACTTCAGCTTCTGCGGCTCAAGGGTCGCCTCACAAGAATGTCAGTGCCCATGAACACTAGTGCGGCAACGCGAGATGCTGGCTCCGGAGACAAGCCTGAATCTGCTTTGGAAAACTTCGGCGGAATCACTTCGCCCGAAAAACTCAGCCAACAGCTTCGAGGTGACCTCGACAACATCGTGATGATGGCGCTGCGGAAGGAACCGCAGCGGCGCTACGCTTCCGTGGAGAAGATGGCAACGGACATCCAACGCCATCTGGATCACCTTCCAGTCAGCGCTACCAAGGACACCTTCCGTTATCGCGCTTCCAAATTCGTGCGGCGGCATCGGGCCGGAGTGGTTGCCGCCTTTGCCATCGCTCTGGCGCTCATTGCTGGGCTGGCCGCCACTCTCTACGAAGCTCGAATAGCCCGCGTCCAGCAGGCTCGCGCCGAGCGACGCTTCAATGACGTGCGGAAGCTGGCCAACTCTCTGATGTTCGAGATTCATGACTCCATCCGCGACTTGCCCGGATCTACTCCCGCCAGAAAACTTCTGGTCGATCGCGCTCTGCAGTATCTCGACAGCCTCTATGCAGAAGGAGGAAACGATCCCTCCCTGATGCGCGAACTTGGCTTCGCCTACGAGCGCGTCGGGGATGTCCAGGGATATTTCTTCTTCGGCAATGTGGGAGATACCTCCGGGGCCGTAAAGAGCTACCAGAAAGCGTTGGCCATTCGCGAAACACTCGCCCGGAACCATCCAAAGGATCTAAACGCGCAATCTGACCTTGCCAGCAGCTATCTCAAAATGGCGGATGCTCTCTATTCCACCGGCGACAAAGCGGGCGCCATGGAGAAAAGTCGCCAGGTGCTGGCCATCCGCCAGACACTCGTTACTCTGGACCCCAATTCACCCCACGAGCGTGGTGAGCTCGCTGCGGCGCACGTGGCGCTCGGCGACGTGCTAATCGACGTTCCCGACTGGCCGCCGGCGACCGCCGAGTACAAAGAAGCCCTGGCGGAGTTCGAACAGTTGTCGGCCGCGCATCCTGACTCAATCGGCTTTCGTCGCATGGTCGGGGTCGCGCATGACAAGCTTGGCTTCGTCTATGAACACACCGGACAGGCGTCGGCCGCGCGCGGTGAATACACGATCGCACTCCAGGTTTTCCAGCAATTGGCCGCTGCCAATCCAACGAACACTCTCTTACAGAGAAACCTTTCCGTGGGATACCTGAGTACCGGCGATATAGCGTTAGCCGAGGGCGATGCACGCGGCATAAGGGATCTGCTCGAGGCAGCAAAAATTGCTGATGCCATCGCAGCAAAAGATCCGACCAACCGGCGAATCGATCGCGACATTTCCCTGATTTACGGCCATCTTGGCGAGGCCGAAAAGAAATTCGGGAAACTGAGTCTTGCTTTGCAGTACTACTTACGTGGTGTGGAAGCGGCCAAGCGACGATCGGCATCCGACCCCACCAACGTCGATGCAGCGCAGGCTTTAGCCAACCGCTACCAGAGCATCGGGAACCTGTATGCAGTCATGGCGAAAGATCGAGTCAACGCCGGAGGGTCCCGACGCACAATGTGGCAGAATGCGCGATCGAGCTTTCAAAAGTCCCTGAGTTTCTGGCTCGACCCGAAGTTAAACATCTCGCCCTCTCCATCGGACGCGAAATCCGTCGATGACTTGCAGCGCTCCATTCGGGAGTGCGACCAGGCACTGAAGAAGCCGGCAGCATAAGAGTGACCTGACGTCCCGAGCAGCGTCATCATATCCAAGTGTCGCTGTCCAAACGTTACTTGTCTCGCCGACCTGTTCCCTGTGCAATTGATTCATGGGCCGACTGTTCGGTTTTCTGATGCTGTTGTTTGGACTCGGTGCGGGAGTGTATTTCTACACGCATCAAGCGCAAAGCGCATCTGCAGCAGCAGGGACGACCAACCCGCAAGCAGCAGTCAACGTCACCGGAGTGCGCTCCGACCTCATGACGATCGCGCAAGCGGAACGTGGCTACTTCGCGCTCGAGGGGAAGTACGCCTCACTTGACGAGCTCATCTCAAGTAAGTCTTTGACGATCGCGCGGGAACGGCCTCCTTACTCCTACGAGGTCCAAACGAGTTCCAGCAGCTTTCGTGTCGTAGCGACCCGCACGGGTGAGAATGCCGCTGGCTCTCCTTCGCAGATCTCGGTCAACGAGAACATGGAATTCCAGACGACTCAGTAGCTTCTTCCGCAGCGCCGCTTTCTAGATCTGCATCAATTTGACCAGTTCCGGCGTACCCACGCTCTCGTTCAGGAAACCAAAAGTGCCGTCCTCGGTCACCTCTTTGGCTGCGTGCAGAAAGCCGGTCATCGCAGCGCGATAGAGCGATGTGGCGAGGCTGATGCGTTTCACTCCAGCATCGGCGAGCTCACGAACCGAGAATGATTTCCCTTTGATACCCACCATGAAGTTGAAAGGCTTCGTGACGGCGCTGCGTACGGATCGCACCGCGGCGATATCCGGCAATCCCGGGGCAAACAGCACATCGGCTCCCACTCTTTCAAAAGCTTGGAGGCGCCGTATGGTGTCATCCAAACTCGGATTGTCGTAAAGAAAATTGTGGGCTCGCGCGGTAAGCAGGAAGGAGAAGGGCAACGAGCGTGCGGCCTCAACGCCGGCGACAATCCTCTCGACGGCAAGGCTCTCATCGTAGAGTGGTTTGGCAGGATCGTGGGTGGAATCCTCAATCGTGCATCCCACGAGCCCCGCGTCTGCGGCGCGACGAACGGTCTCCGCTACGTGGTCCGGAGTATCGCCGAAGCCGTTCTCCAGGTCCGCTGAGACCGGCAAATCAGTGGCCTCATTGACTGCCTTTGCATGTGCCAATGCCTGATCTCGCGAAAGCTTGCCGTCGCGCCGGCCGATTGACAATGCAGAGGCCGCACTGGATGTTGCCAGTGCTTTGAATCCGAGGCCTGCCAGAATAAGCGCGGAGCCCACATCCCACGGATTCGGAATCAAAAACGTACCCGGCGCTTCATGCAATGCACGAAAGCGCGCTCCCTTTTCTCTTTGCGTGATACCCATTCAACGTTCTCCTGACAAAAATCTCTTTCCTCAGGATGCAGGCTAGGACAGGGTCGATTCAGCGTTTACGAGATTTTGACATGGAGCGTGAAGATCGGGAGGAAACTCCGCGTAGGACAAGACTCAAGGTTGGAGCCGCTGTCACTGCCGCAACAAATCGTCTACCGTTTGTTGCGCCCGGCCAAGATCGTTGGAGTGAAGTTGCGCCTGCTGATGGGACCGCAAGGCGTCTTTTTCATTGCCTGCGCCGCGAAGGGCCTGCTCGAGCAGCAGGAACCCGACATCGGTGGGCTGAAGCGATAGCGCGTATGCGTAGTATTGGGCCGCTACGTTCCAGTCTCCGGCTTTCTGCGCCAGCAGCCCTAGTTGGATCGGATACGGATTGTTTAGTCTCGCTGCTGATTCAAGGGCAATGCGAGCGCGCGGATAGTCTCTCTGGGAAAAATAGATTTGACCGAGATTGGCATACGCAGAGGCCCGAATGCGCGTGTCGGTAGCAAGCTGCAACGCCGCCTCGTAGCGCATGACCGCTTGCCTCAAGTCGCCGTGTTGTTGTGCGTACACTCCAAGGTTCAGTTGGCTGACCGGATCGCCCGGCTCAATCTCAGACGCGGCGCGCAGATGCACAACCGCTTCCTCAGTCCGTCCTTGCTGCGCAAGGACAGCGCCGACGTTGTTCTCAGCTACGAAATTTCCCTGAGTCACCGCCAGCGTGTGCGTCCAAAGAGTGAGATCGTCGCGCCAGTACGACAATTGAGTAACCGTCACCGCACCGAGTGCCACAACAATGCATGAGGTCACACCCACAAGCGCGGCAGAACGACCTTTACTCGACAACGCGAGTTCAGCTTCGCCTTTCGCCAGCGCGAATCGTCCCGCAATATCAGCGATGCCCCAAACGACCATTAAGAATAGTCCGATGAAGGGCAGGTAGGCGTAGCGGTCGGCCATCGCCTGATTCCCCACCTGCACCAAGCCAACCATCGGAACCATCGTGCCCAGAAACCAGAACCATCCGACCGGCAGATAACGACGCTCGCGGTATCGAACCACCAGAAACGTAATCGTCGCCAGAATCAATCCCGAGGCGAGGACCTTCCAGACAGGTAATGAATGCGGATGCGGATACGGATACAAAATCGCGAGTCGCGAGGGCCAGACGGCCTTCACGAGGTACATCACGTAACAGACCAACGCGTTTTCAATTCGCAGCCAAGGGGCATGCGCAGCGTTGTAGGTAATCGCGCCTCCTGCCCGCTGGGCGGCCATCGTGACAACGGCGCTGCCGGCCGAAAGCGCGAACAATGGAAGCTTCTCAGCGCAGAGCCGCCACAATGACTGTTGCTCTCCGCCAGTTGCTGATTCTGTTGCGTCACCGTGGGACAAAAACGCCGCACGCATTCTTTGCAGAGGCCAATAGTCGAGCAGCAACAAGACGAAGGGCAGCGTAATCACCATCGGCTTCGACATCAATCCCATCGCGAACAAGGCGCCAACAAGCACATATCGCTCCACGCTGGGGCGTCGCGCGTACCAGACATAAGCATGCAGAGCTAGCAGGAAGAAGAACATCGCCAGCACACTCTTACGCTCGGCCACCCACGCCACGGATTCAACATTCAGCGGATGAACGGCAAAGAGAGCAGCGACCGCCAAGCCTCTTGCCGTCGACCCAGTCAGTCGAACGAACAAAAGAAAAAGCAACACGACGTTACCGGCATGAAATAGCAGGCTCGTGTAGTGATGGCCCACCGCATTGAGATCGAAGAGCTGGCAATCCAGGGCGTGTGAAAGCCATGTGAGCGGATGCCAGTTCGCCTCGTTGAACGTCGTAAAAGCCCACGTCACAGTCGACCAGGCCAATCCGGCTCGCACGTGAGCGTTCGTCTGGATGTAGCGATCGTCGTCGTAGTTGGCGAATCCGTGGTGAGTGGCGGAGTTGTAAAGACCAACCGTCATCGCCGCAAGCAGCAGGCACAGCACCAGCCTGACTTTCGCGGTGGAGAAAAAGCTCGCAGAGGATTCCTTTGGAGCGAGCGCCGGCTTGACGGCAGAAGAAGCCATGCAGTTTCGAACCTGTCACCTCACGGCGAAAGGGTTCTCTCGCAATTAGAGCATATGGAAAATCAAATAACTGAGAGGGGAGAGTTCAGAGGAACACCGAAGTAACGTCGAGCAACGCAAAGATTGCACGAGAGAAAAAGTGAGATTGACTGTAGCGCCGGCGTCCCGCCGGCTGTAGCGTGGGCGCCCCGCCCACGCACCCGCCATGTGACTACTGTCCGGCAGCCTTGTCCATCTTGCTGGCCATCTTCACGCCACTCAATCCATCGACGTACTTCGCGATTCCGCGATAAAGCGACTCGGCGATTCGCTGGCGATAGTCACTGGTCTCAAGCCGGTGCTCGTCCCCGGGATTCGAAACGAAAGAGATTTCCGCCAAAATCGACGGCATATTCGCGCCAATCAGCACGATGAACGGCGCTTTCTTGACGCCGCGATTCCGAATGCCCGGATTTTTTGCAGACAGGCCGCTGTGCAACGACTGCTGCACATCGCCGGCAAACTCGCGAGACTCCTCGATCTTCTCTTTCAGCGCGATCTTCTTGACGAGGTCCTGCAGCTCGTAAATCGACTTCTCCGAGACCGCGTTCTCGCGTGCCGCCACTTCCAGTGCTTCTGGGGAAGAAGTGAAATTCAGGTAGTAAGTTTCCACACCGCGTGCGTCAGGATCGCGGCTTGAATTCGCGTGAACCGAGACAAATAAATCTGCACGCTGCTGGTTGGCGATCGCCGTACGAGTTTCCAGCGGAATGAAAGTGTCGTTCTTCCGCGTGTAGACGACTTCTGCTCCTAGCCGGGTTTCGAGCATCTTGCCCAATCGCCGTCCAACTTCGAGCACCAGATCTTTCTCCTGCAGACCGTTCGGGCCTATGGTCCCGGTATCGTGTCCGCCATGGCCGGGATCGATCACGATCTTCCCGATTTTCAGTCCAAGGGCACGAATCAGCGAACGATCTCCGCTCGCGGTGGGCCTCGCCTCCCGCACATCAAAATCGCTTCCCTTGCGCGTCGTTGTCGCGAGTTTTGATGGAGCCTTGGCTCGTGCCCGGCTCGACGCACGCGTGGCCGCAGTCGTGCTGTCAGCCGCGTCATCATCGTCGTCAGCTTCAACCACAACTTTTGTTACAGCCGGAACTTCCCTGCTCGCGTCGACCTGCTTCGGAAGATCGAACTTTCCTCGCTTCGCCTCTGCCGCAGTCGCTGAAACGACCTTCACGTCATCGCCAACATCCTGCGTCGTCACCGGAGCCTTCCCCGCTGTAGCGCGGAGGTCATCCTTCGTCGTCGCAGGCGCCGAATCCGCTGCTGGCTGGGCGTCCGAATCTGTCTTTGTGCCGGCCTTCGGGGGCGCTTCCAGATCCGCCATCGCTGTCGGATCATCCTTCAACGATCTGCGACGCGCACTTTTGGAATCGTTCTTCCCGTGAATATCAATGATCAGCCGGTATGGATTCGGCAAAAGAAACGCTTCGTAGGCGGACAGGTCGTCGACCTCAAGAACAACCCGCGTACGGCCGGGCTGGAACTGCGCGATCCTGATTTTCTTGAGGAAGCCGTCATCTACGTCAAAGGTCTTGCCCACCAGCGTTGAAGCCAGTTTCGTGTCCCGCAAATCGAAGAAGATGCGGTCCGGCTTGGAAATTCTCTGCGAGCCAAACTTGATTTCGCTTTCCAGATCGATCGCGACCCGTGAGTAGTCCGGCGTGGACCAATGCCGAATCCGAGTAACGCGCGCAAGGTGACTGGAGTTGGAATCGGCAGGAGCGGTAAACTCCGTGGAGACGTCGGATGATCTCTTGTCGTCGTCCTCGGACGCTCTCGTCCCCTCGGTCGTCTTGCCAGCGGCTCTTTCCGAGGCTTTCTTCGCGCTATCCCGTTTCGCTTCGGCCTTCCGGGCCGCCTCGGCCTGCTGATTGAGGTCCGAGATGGCATCCTGCGCATCATCAGCCAGCTGGTTTTTCGGATATTTGGTCAAAAAATCCTGGAAGACAGCGCGAGCCTTCTCGGGATCGTTCAGGTCGTCCTTGTAAATCTCGCCGATCGTGAACAGCGCGTTGCATCGATCGCGGCTGCCAGGATATTCGCGGCGAACGAACCGGTATTGCGAGATCGCCTCGTTCAGGATCTTGTCGTCATCAAAGCGACGCCCCATCTCAACCAGGGTCTCAGCTACTGCGACCGCACTGGGATCGGCCTTGGAAGAAGCAGGCGCCCCAAGGTATACGGCGCGATAGGAGTTAAGTACACGCTGGTAGTCGCGGCGAGAGCGCTCGTTCTGCGGACGCCCGTTCAAGGCTTCGCGCAGCCGGTCGGCCACAGCGTAACGCTCTCGGGCCCAGGATTCGCTGTGACGATAGCGGGCGCGAGCGTGAGCCTGCATTCCGGGAAGGGCAACCACCACAAGTAGCGCTCCCCAAACCAGCGTGCGGTGACTCGAAGTTTTTTTCAAAGTGCCCGGTCCAATTTCATGTCTCCGGCAGGGCGGCCGAAAAACATGCCTGGGATGCAGTGAACGGAATTTGGACCAGTCGCGTAACGCGCCGCAAGCTTTGGCGCATAACTCGCGCGCTGGGTTCGCTTCCTTGTCTGCGATCCACTTACGCCAAGTTGAACTGCCTGGGTACCTGAGAGAAAACAAATACCAGCTTCTAAACTAGATGCTGTCCAACTATTCGGTGTTGCTGATGTACAAAACGCCCCTTGAATCCCGTTGAACCCGAACAGGATCGCGGAACGATCCGCCCAAAGAGACAGTGCCTCCCCCGTAGTAGAGGTTCGTGATCCTCCGGACATAATTCTGGGTTTCGGCAAAACGGGGAATGCCAGCACTGCGGGCCACCGCGCCCGACCCCGCGTTATATGCCGCCAAGGTCAGGTTCACGTCCCCATTATAGTTCTCCAAGAGGTGCTTTAAATGTCTAACCCCGGCGTCCACGTTTTGTTCCGGATCGAAGGGGTTCTGCAGGTTCAGAGAGCGCGCCGTAGCCGGCATCAGCTGCATCAGGCCCATGGCGCCCTTGCGGGAAACGGCATTGGAATTGAAATTGGACTCGACTTTTACGACAGCCCGCACAAGATTGGGATCGACGTTGTGCCTGGCCGCAGCCATAACAATCGACGCATCAATCTCTTCCGCCGAAGCCTGATGTCCCCGGGCGTTGGCTGCGACGATCTTCGCCGAAGCGGATTGCGCGGTGTCCTTGCCGAAGTATCCACTTACTTCCGCGGCCGCCGACCGGGCCGCCTTCATTGACGCAGCGCTGGCGGTAATGACTGGTTTCCAGCGATTTTCCTTGCTGCTCCAGTAAACGAGGCCCGTGCGCTTCGGCTGCGGAGCCACTGGGCGCGCCTTGGGCTCGTCTTCATTCACGTAGATCTTGCGTCCGTGTTCTTCTGTGGTCGTGATGCCCTGTTTCGTGCTGTCACCTTCAGCAGCCCAGGCACAGGACATAGTTGGAGGGAAAGAGGTCGCGATTGCCGTCGTTGCAGTCAGCATTAATGCAATTTGCAGGCGTTTTCGCATATCCGGGTATCGACCTAAACTCAAAGTCCTCGCTCGAAGGGAGCAAACAGACTTCACCCTTCGTGACCTACCCGGAAACCTGACGGAGAAACATCTACCAGAGTAGGTCGATTATAGGCGGGGGTCAGAGACCCGGCAATCTCTCCGAAGGGTGTAGAACCAGCGGAGTAATTTACGCCAACCGCCTGAAACACAAGTAGATTAGGGGATTTCGAGGTGCCAACGCAGATGCCATAGGTAATCTCCGGCCAGGTTACCGGCGGACGGTGGACAACCACCGGGAGCTGCGCCTATCTAGCGAGGATGTCTACACTTCGCAACGGCTGCCTTGCGATCGGGAAGGATTTCCTATTTTTCGAGTGCCGTGGCAAAGGCATCAAGAGATAACGATCGCAGCAGATTCCTGCGCATGCCTCGTTCAACTTCAGCGAGCCGGTCCGACGCGGCGGTGATCCAGACAAAATCGGCTGACTCCGACATTCGTTTCAATTCCGTTCCGATGTCCGTATTCCGTATTAACTCGGGCGCTCCCGATTCGATGAACGCCAGATCCCGAAGCAAAGAATAAAGAGTACGGATCAGCGCTTCCGTCTTCGTTCGACCCTCCGCGCCAGGGCGGTACGACTCCGTAATCTTGAAGAGCTCGCTGTGATCGCCGCCCCGCAGCGCTGAATTCAGAATCGCCAGTGCGTGATCGCGAGCCGCGGTGTATCCGGCAAGGTCGAAACTGCGCGCCCGCCCTACGCACCCTTCGCAGAGCCGCGCTACCAGGGCACGCTGCGCTGGCTTCCAATCCGGATGATGCTTCGCCAAATCGCGTTCGATCTCTTCCCCGGTTAACGCGGCCAAGGTGAAGACCATCGAGCGCGAGCGAATTGTCGGCAGCAACTCCCCGACGTTTTCGGTCAGAAGAAAGATCGTCGCAAACTCTGGAGGCTCCTCCAGCACCTTCAGCAGCGAATTCGCCGCCTCCTTCATGAACGCCGAGTCGGTAAAGATGTAGACCTTTTCCTTGCCTTCGGCGGGACGGTAGTAGATGGTCTCGATGACGCGCCGCACCTGATCCACCTTGACCATCATCTGAGGAGGATCCGGAGGGATCACCAGCACGTCCGGATGGGTCTGGATCATGATGCGCGTTTCTTTTTTATCGGTTTCGCGCAAGTTCTCCCGCGCCTCAACCGCCTCGGCAAATCGCGCGTCGAGATCGGCGGCCTGCGCGATGCGCGTGCAGTTGGCGCAGGTACCACAAAAATCAGGCAAGCCATCGGACTTTGGAGGCGTCAGGCAGTTCAGCGTCTGCGCCAGCATCATTGCCAGCGTGTACTTTCCCGCTCCCTGTCCGCCGGCGAGTACAACAGCATGAGGAAAGTGATCGCGCGCCAGCATGTCGCGCAAGCGATGAACGATGTCGGCGTTACCGTGAAAGTCAGAAAACATGATCAGCAAATTCCTTGCACTCTTGTCATCCTGAGGAGGGCGAGAGCCCTCCGACGGACCTTACGACGTTCGGCACCACCGATGCAGCCGAAAGGAACTCTACACTGCATGCACCACTTGCATTCCCATCCACGTCATCAAATCATTCGCTGACGTAGGGTCCCTCGCGCTGGCTTCGCCGCCGCTCAGGATGACATTTCGTTGGCGAACCAACAGTTGTTCGCACCAAGAGAAACCCTCCAAAATCGATGTCATCCCGAGGAGGGCGAAAGCCCTCCGAGGGACCGTACGAAGTCATGCAGCTCGGATGCAGCAAAAAAGATCACCACACTGCATGCACCAGAGGCATTCCCGACCACACAATCAATCCAGACACCCACCTAAGGTCCTTCCCGCCGGCTTCGCCGCCGCTCAGGATGACACCTCGTTGGCGAACACAAGAACAGTTGTTCGCACCAAGAGAAACCCTCCAAAATCCATGTCATCCTGAGGAGGGCGAAAGCCCTCCGAAGGACCGTACGAAGTCATGCATCTCGGATGCAGCGAAAAAGATCACCACGCTGCATGTACCATTTGCAGTCCCGTTCACGTCATCAAGTCATTCGCTAACGTAAGGTCCTTCCCGCCGGCTTCGCCGCCGCTCAGGATGACACCTCGTTGGCAACCAGCAGGGGCCTACACCTTCACCTTCCTTCGCACCACATCCAGAATTTTCTGATGCGTCTGGCCCGGTGTCCCTCGCGCGTCGACAGTCACCACCCGCCCCGGCTCGCGCTTTGCAATCGCCGCAAACCCCTCACGCACCCTGCCGAAGAACGCCCGCGTCTCCTGCTCGAACCGGTTTTCATCGTGGCTGCGGCCCACGTTTTTCGAATCACGCTTATTGCGCCGCCGGGCCCGGCTCACGCTGGTGTGCGGATTTGAATCCAGCAGCAGCGTCAAATCCGGCTGTAGATTCCCGCACAAAACGCGATGTAACTCCAGCACTGGCTGGCTCCCAAGCCTTCGCCCGCTTCCCTGGTAAGCCTCCGTGGAATCCGTGAAGCGATCGCACAACACAATCGCACCCGCCGCAAGCCCCGGCTCGATCACCTCGGCGATGTGCTGCGCCCTCGAGGCGAACATCAATGCCATCTCCGCCAGAGGATCCAGCCCGGCAGTTCTCGAATCCAGCAGGACTCGGCGAATCTTCTCTCCGGTGGCGGTTCCCCCGGGCTCTCGTGTCTCGATAACCTCGTGTCCCGCCGCACGCAGCGCGACCGCGAGCTTCCGCATTTGCGTGCTCTTGCCGGTCCCATCGAGTCCTTCAAATGTAATGAACTTTCCTCGCCGCGACACTGCGGAATCATATCAGCGGCTCCCTCCCTGTACGCTCCCACTCACCCGCTGCTATAGTTTTCTGTTTGCCGCTGTGGGATTGCTTCACATCGTCGAGGGGGAAAATGAAAGTCACTAGCGCCCTGGGAGTTCTTTGCCTTGCCATCTGTTCGGTTTTCAGTTGGGCTGCGAATCCGCCTAACGTCACCATCTCGGTCGATGCCACGCACGCTCCGCGCAAGATTTTCCACGCCTCTTTGAAGTTCCCGGCCACTGCCGGCGATCTGACTCTTTACTATCCCAAGTGGATTCCCGGCGAGCACGCGCCCGACGGCCCGGTAGACGATCTGGCAGGCCTCAAATTCAGCGCTGCCGGCAAGGCGCTCAAATGGCGCCGCGATACCCTCGACGGCTTCACCATTCACGTGGAAGTTCCCTCGGGCGTGACCGAAGTCGCTGCCGAACTCGACTTCCTCTCTCCGGCAACTCTGGAAGGCGGATTCTCCGCCGGGTCCTCCGCCACTGACAAGCTCGCCGTCATCAGTTGGAATCAAGTCCTTCTTTATCCCAAGGGATACAAGTCCGACGACATCAACTACACCGCATCCCTGAAAATTCCTGATGGATGGAAGTGCGGCACTCCGCTGCCCATCGCCAGCCAGAGTGGAAACGAAATTCATTTCAATCCTGTCTCGTTAACCACCCTCGTCGATTCACCCGTCATCACGGGAGAATTCCTCAAGGTTGTTCCCCTCGCACAGGATCCTCAAACTGAAATGGATATCGCCGCCGACAGTGCCGCGGCCCTCGAAGCTCCCGCCGAAGTCTGGGACCGCTACAAGAGTCTCGTCGATCAGGCGCAGAAACTCTTCGGAGCCCACCACTATCGCGACTATCACTTCCTCTACACGCTCAGCGACCATGTCGCCCACTTCGGACTCGAACATCACGAATCCGATGACAGCCGCGTCGACGAACGCGCATTGGTTGACGAAGGTTCCCGTAAGTTGTCCGCGAGCCTGCTGCCTCATGAATACGTTCACTCGTGGAACGGAAAATTTCGCCGCCCCGCCGACCTCGCGACACCCGACTACCAGCAGCCGATGCAAGACGATCTCCTCTGGGTCTACGAAGGTCTCACAAACTATCTCGGCTTTGTGCTTACCGCACGCAGTGGTCTGCTGACCAACGATCAGGATCGTGACGATCTCGCTATCACCGCCGCCCGCCTCGATCATCTACCCGGCCGCGACTGGCGCAACCTGCAAGACACCGCCGACGCCGCTCCGCAGCTCTACTTCTCGCCCCAAGCTTGGTACTCCTGGCGCCGCGGCACCGATTTTTACGATGAAGACACGCTGAACTGGCTCTGGGTCGACGTCATCATTCGCCAGCAAAGCAAGAATGCGAAATCGATCGATGACTTCTGTCATGTCTTCCACGGCGCGCCCAGTACCGGCCCCGCGCTGAAGACCTACACATTCGATGACATCGTGAGCGCCTTAAACCAGGTCGTTCCCTATGACTGGCGCGGATTCTGGACCGAGCGCCTCACCAATCACGGCCCGGGCGCTCCTCTCGGTGGCATCGAGGGCAGCGGATGGAAAGTCACCTACGACGAAACTCCATCTGACATGCTTACGAGCGCGGGAGGAATGTTTCACTTCGTGCCGGCCGCATTAGCCCTCGGCCTCCAACTGCGTGAAGACGGAGGCGTCTCCGACACGATTGAAGGTGAACTCGCAGCCCAAGCCGGAATCGGTCCGGGCATGAAGGTCGTGGCTGTGAACGGCCGCAAGTTTTCCGCTGAACTTCTCCGCGACGCGATCAAGTCCGCGAAGAGCGGCAGCGCGCCAATTGAACTGCTGGTCGAAAACACCGATTACTACAAGACCTACAAGCTCGACTACCACGGAGGCGAAAAGTATCCGCACCTCGTCCGTGACGATTCCAAACCAGACCTGCTGTCAGAAATCCTGAAAGCAAAGTAAGCGAACTCAATCTGTCTCAAAGATGTCATCCTGAGGAGGGCGTAAGCCCTCCGAGGGACCGTACGACGTCATCCAGCGCCGATGCAGTCGAAAAGATCGCCACACCGCATGCACCGGAGGCAATCCCGTCCACGCCGTCAAACCATTCGCTCACGCAAGGTCCCTCACGCCGGCTTCGCCGCCGCTCAGGATGACAACTCAGCGGCAGACCACAAGAGCGGCCGTGTGCAGCACGAAAAATCCTCAAAAATCGATGTCATCCTGAGGAGGGCGATAAGCCCTCCGAAGGACCGTACGACGTCATGCGGCACCGATGCAGTCGAAAAGATTGCCACACTGCATGGGCCAAAGGCATTCCCCTTCACCACATCAACGCTATTCGCTCACGTAAGGTCCCTCGCACCGGCTTCGCCGCCGCTCAGGATGACAGTGCTTCGGCATTCCCGCTTTGAAACGCTCAATTCCAATCCGTGTCACCCATCACCGCGTCAGCGCTTTATCAACCGCATGATCAGTGGATGCCAAAGATCTACTACGTCTACATCCTGGCAAGCCAGCGACGGGTTCTCTACATCGGCATGACGAGCAAGATCGAACAGCGAGTCTTCCAGCACAAAACACACGCGTTCGCTGGATTTACCTCCAAGTACAACGTGACCAATCTCGTCTACTTCGAACGGCATGGTTCAGTACTAACCGCGATCCGAAGAGAAAAAGAAATGAAGGCGTGGCGTCGAGAAGAAAAAGTTCAACTTATCGAATCAATCAACCCAAAGTGGAAAGACCTCAGCTACGGCTGGTATCAGCGACACCGCTACCAACCAGACCGCAAGTTGATTTAAGAGGCGATTTCCAACACTTCTTCCCAGTGTCATCCTGAGGAGGGCGTAAGCCCTCCGAGGGACCGTACGACGTCATGCGGCACCGATGCAGTCGAAAAGATTGCCACACTGCATGCGCCAAAAGCATTCCCCTCCACCACATCATCGCTATTCGCCCACGTAAGGTCCCTCACGCCGGCTTCGCCGCCGCTCAGAATGACATCTCCGTGGCAGACGAGCGGTTGCGCGCAGCATAAAGAAACTTCAAAAAGCAGTGTCATCCTGAGGAGGGCGTAAGCCCTCCGAAGGACCGTACGACGTCCGACATCACCCGTGCACTGAAAAAGATCGCCACACTGCATGCGCCAAAGGCATTCCCCTCCACCACATCATCGCTATTCGCCCACGTAAGGTCCCTCACGCCGGCTTCGCCGCCGCTCAGAATGACATCTCCGTGGCAGACGAGCGGTTGCGCGCAGCATAAAGAAACTTCAAAAAGCAATGCCATCCTGAGGAGGGCGATAAGCCCTCCGAGGGACCGTACGACGTCATGCGGCACCGATGCAGTCGAAAAGATTGCCACACTGCATGCGCCAAAGGCATTCCCCTCCACCACATCATCGCTATTCGCCCACGCAAGGTCCCTCACGCCGGCTTCGCCGCCGCTCAGCATGACATCCCCGGGAGGCACCCTGGCCTGCGATACAATCCGCGCATGCTTCGCTCCGCCGCTATCCCGCTCCTGCTACTGGCAAGCGCTACCGCCCAATCCATACTCGGATTCACTCCCGCCTCGGCCGCTCGCGAAACCGTAATCGAATCCAAGTTCAAATCCATACCTACCCCCGACGAAGAGCGCCGGCAGCACCGCATCTTCACCCAGGAGCCTCACGTCGCCGGATCGAAGCGTAACAACGAACTCGCCGAATACATTCGCGACGAATGGCAGAAGCAAGGACTCGAGGACGTCATCATCCGCCGCTACGATGTTTACGGGACAAATCCGAAGCATGCTGAACTGGAGATGATCGCACCAACGAAATACACGGCTCTTCTCCGCGAAACTCCGCTGCCGGGAGATGACGACTCCAAAAATCCCGCCATCAGCGGCGCGTGGACCGGTATGTCGATCTCCGGCGAAGTCACAGCCCCGGTCGTCTATGCGCACAGCGGCAATCCCGAAGACTACGCCCTGCTCCGAAGCAATGGCATCAACGTCAAAGGTAAGGTCGTTCTCGTCCGCTACTCCAACCCTTACAGCTATCGCGGATTCAAGGCGCTGACGGCGCAGCGGGAAGGTGCTGCTGCTCTCCTTATCTACAGCGATCCGCAAGAGGACGGCGACAAGAAAGGTAAGGTCGATCCCCACGGTCCATGGGGACCCGAATATCACATCCAGCGCGGCGCGATCACCTACGACTTCATGGTTCCAGGCGATCCGCTCACTCCCGGATGGGCATCAGTCCCCGGCGCCAAGCGAATTTCGATCGAAGACGCTATGTCCGCGCCGAAGATCATGGCGTTGCCGCTCTCCTGGCACGACGCCAAGCCGCTTCTCGAAAAAATGGACGGCCCCGCAGCACCGGAAAACTGGCAAGGCGGGCTTCCCTTCCAGTATCACCTCGGTGGCGAACGCGTGAAGGTACACCTGAAGATCGAGATGGAAAACGGCACGCAACCTTACTACGTCGTCGAAGGACGCATTCGCGGCTCCGACCTTCCCGACGAATGGATCGTCCTGGGCAATCACCGCGACGCCTGGGTCTTCGGCGCGGTAGATCCCTCCAGCGGAACCGCCAGCATGATGGAACTCACGCGCGCCTTGGGCCAACTCACAAAGGATGGGATGCGTCCACGCCGTACCATCGTCGTCTGCAGTTGGGACGGAGAAGAGGTTGGACTGACCGGCTCCACCGAATGGGGAGAGCAATTCGCAGACGAGTTGCGCAACAAAGCGGTCGCCTACATCAACGTTGACGAAGCCACGTCAGGCCCGAACTTTCACGGACAAGCTGTCGCTTCGTTAGCGCCCATGCTGGTTGAGACAAGCCGCACGTTGAACGATCCGGCCGGAAAGAGCCTCTACGACGCGTGGAAGTCGACGGTCGAGCAAGAGAGACGAGAAGGAAACAAGTCGGGCCAATTCAGCAGTTCCGGCGTCCTTGATGACACTCTCGCCGACACCCGCATCGGCAGCGGATCTGATCACACCGTATTCCTGAACTTCGTCGGCGTCCCCGTTCTCGGCCTGGGATTCGAAGGCGATTACGGCGTCTACCACTCGGCCTACGACGACTTCTTCTGGATGAACCACTTCGGCGACCCCGGATACCGATACCACACGCTCATGTCGCAACTCTGGGGAGTGACATCTCTGCGCCTCGCGAACGCCGATCTCCTCCCCTTCGACTTTGCTAAATATGCGAGCAATATCCGTCAATTCGTCAGTGATCTCGCCAAAGCAAACGAAAAAATGATGTGGGGACAGCCGCCCTCGGCTGTCCAGTCGAGCGAAGCTCGACAGCATCCGCCATTGGATCTCAAGCCAGTACTCGATGCAATCGACAACT
Source organism: uncultured Acidobacteriota bacterium (assembly GCA_963801895.1). GTDB lineage: Bacteria > Acidobacteriota > Terriglobia > Terriglobales > Acidobacteriaceae > Sulfotelmatobacter. Next base: position 170,396 of record CAWDGM010000002.1, read on the forward strand.
TCGAATCAGCAGGAAAGAAGTTGAACGAGTCGCTCGCCCGCAAACTAGCAACTGGAAAGATCGACGCCGAACTGGCCGCCACTCTGAATCACGGCATGATGCAGGTCGAGCGCAACTGGCTTAACCCTGACGGCATCCCAGAACGCCCCTGGTTCAAACACATCCTCTACGGCGCGAGATTCACCTACGCCCACCTCGAACTCCCGGGCCTGACCGAAGCCGTAGAAAAGCAAGACTGGGCGACGGCGAAACAGCAAGCGGAAATCCTGCAAAGGGCTTTGGAAAACAACACCAGCCTTTTGAAGCAGCTCAAGTCAAAGGATTACTGACAAGCTTGTTTCGGTACAAGGCAAGCGACACGAGCGGATGTGCGCAGCAAGAGAAATCCTAAAGATCAATGTCATCCTGAGGAGGGCGAAAAGCCCTCCGAAGGACCGTACGACATAATGCGCCACCGATACCGTAGAAAAGGATCGCCTCGCTAAAAGCGCCGAGATGCCGCGTGAATGTGCCGAGCGTTGAAGCTACAGAGAATGAAAATTTTGACGAAAGGCGTGTATTCCGGCCTCCGGCAGCCCGCCGCTGGAATCCAACCATTGGTCTACGAGCTCTTTCCTATCACCCAGCCGAGCCTTCCAGAAACTGCGGAACTCCACAGTCCCGATGGATCCGTCACGGTAGCTATCGAAAAATGCGCGCGCCGCCTGGAAGAACGCATCGTCTCCCAATGCTTCGCGTATCGCATGAAGCATCAGCGACCCCTTGTAGTAGCGGACCACAAACCCCGATCCATCGGCCGGAACGGTCGCGAGCGACGGCGCGTCCGCAGATAGCGTCGCCACCGCGGTGCGATATCCCTCTAGCACTTTTCGAAACTGCTCCTCCGACAAGATCTTCTCTACCGCGATCGCCGACGAATACTCTGCAAAGCTTTCGTTGATCCAATCCCCCTGCCCCGCTCCGAAGTTCCACCAGAAGTGGCCGATCTCATGCGCGACGTCCTGAAACAAGGAATACTTTGGATTCTTCGCCAACTCCTCGAGCACACGCCCTTCTGAAGTCACGATCATGCCCGTACGCGCAATGCCCGCTCTTCCCTGTCCTTTGTGCTTCGGAGAGAACACATGCTTGATGCTGCTAGAAGCAACGGTCGGTTCGCCCAGCCCTTCGCTGAACAAATTCATCACGGCCAGGATTTCACCGCCTTCTCTTGCGATGAACTCGTCTGGCAGCCGTGTGGAGTAAATCTCAACCTCTCCCTGAGCGCCTGAAACCACCTTGCGCTTATAGTTTGGCGCAGCCGTAATAAGGATGTCCGTGTCTTTCAGCGAGGACCAGCGCGTGACCGCTCGCCCGTCGCGCACGCGGTCTTCAATCTTACGTCCCGAGCAGATAGCCATCCATCCGTCGGGTAGCGAGACTTCGAGATGGACCTCAATTGGCCGTCCAAAGTCGAAAAACTGTGGATACCACGAAGAATAATTCGCCAACTCCACAAGTCGTGGGTTGATCTGATCGTCCAACGCCACCTTCTGATTCTCCGTTGTTCCGAACTCCGGTATCTGCTTTAGCGTGCCCACATACTCGAGTTGCACGTGAACCGTCTCGGCCGGCGTTGCAGACGGAAGGTTCACTGTAACCATTTGTCTCGCGGGATGCAGCATCGTCGGCACAGCTCGATGCGAAGAGAACTTGGATTTCCGTCCGTCCACGGACATTTGCTTGATCTCGAAAGTTTCGTGCAGTGCGAACTGAACGGTTCGCGCTCCAGCTTCGCTGAACGGGACGGCAACATCGCCGCGGACCAGGATCGTTTCCATCCACGGATCGATTGTGACGTTCAAGTTATAGGAAACAATTGGTGGTTTCTGCTGGGCGAGAAGAAACGTGCTCAGAAAGGGAAAAAAGACCAGAGCACAGAGCCAAAAGAGCTTTCGATGCAAGATCATCATGGCTCCTTTCGGTCGTCTACAGTGACCGCGAGTACTCTCTCAACTTGTAAGTTGTCTCTGGGAAAAAGTCTGTGACGGAAAGCACGCCAAAGCCGATCAACGCGCGGGTAAGCACCGCTCTGGATGACACCATGGCAAGCACAAGAGCGGTCGTACGTAGCAAGGGAAATCTTTCAAAGCGATGTCATCCTGAGGAGGGCGAGAAGCCCTCCCAAGGACCGTACAAAGTCATGCTTCGCCGATGCAGTAGAAAAGGTCACCCCGCCGCATGCACCAATCCCTTCCACATCATCAAAGCCCGACACATACGTAAGGTCGTTCGCGCCGGCTTCGCCGCCGCTCAGGATGACAACTCATAGCAAGCATAAGTAACCGCTTAGCGTAGCGATAGCCACCTAATGCTCGATGTCATTAACTAATGCTGGTGTCATCCCGAGGAGGGCGAAAAGCCCTCCGAAGGACCGTACGACCTCAGTGCAGCACCCATGCAGTAGAAAAGATCGCCCTGCTGCATGCCTCAGGCACCGCCTTGATACCGCTACCAACGGTGCAAGTCAGCGATGGATTATTGACAAGCTTGTTTCGGTGCAAGGCAAGCGACACGAGCGGATGTCCGCAGCAAGAGAAATCCTAAAGATCAATGTCATCCTGAGGAGGGCTATAAGCCCTCCGAAGGACCGTACGACCTCCGTGCAGCACCCATGCAGAAGAAAAGATCGCCCTGCGGCATGCACCAGCCAATGCCCTGCCGTTACCAACGGAGCAAGAGAACGGAAAAGTTGATTGAAACTCGGCAGAAATGGAAACTTTTTCACAAAGTGATGCTGAAGGAAATGCGACGAAAGCTAACTCGCCGCCTTCATCTCCCGCTCCATGACCCGTCTTAGAGCGATGTTGATCCTAGTCTGGTAGCGCTTACCATCTTTCTTGAACCACGCGATCACATCGGCATCCAGCCGCAGGGTCACCGGTTTCTTCAATGGACGGTAGTATTCCAGGATGCGGTCTACAGTCGCCTTGGCACGCCTCGGCCCGCCGGCAGACGCCATTAGGGTTAGGTTCCTGCGCCCTTTGTCGCTTCCCCGGGAGGTGCCCGACCTGGTGCTGCGACTTTTTTTCAATACCGGCTGCGCTTTCTTCGAAATCGGCGTAACTCTCTGCTTACGAGTCATTTATCCCTGTTTTGTACGTACAAAATTGTACTTTGGAATGTTCCCAAAGGAACATTTTGTAAACTTTTAGTGCCTTACCCAGCCAGTCCCTCGACCGCCATCTCCTCGGCAACGAGTTCGGCCTCTTCGTCGTCCTGCATAAAACCAAATGCTTCTTGTGGCACAGGATTCTGCCACACCGGCGCGAACGACTGGCGATGCAGTGGCGTTGGGCCAAGTTCACGCAGAGCCGCCAAATGCTTCGGCGTGCTGTAGCCTTTGTGTGAGGCCAGTCCGTATTCCGGGAACACCGCATCCCACTCGCACATCATGCGGTCGCGCTCCACCTTGGCCAGAATCGAAGCCGCCGCGATTGATGCTGAAAGCGCATCGCCATGAATAATAGATTTCTGAGGCACCTCGAGATTCAGTTTCATGGCATCGATCAGCAGGTGATCCGCCGCGGGAACGAGTTGGCTGACCGCCTCGTGCATTGCGGCACGCGATGCATGGTAGATGTTGATCTGATCGATGCGGGCGGCATCCACCGCCGCCACGGCCCATGCGACCGCATGTTCGCGGATACGCTCCGCCAGTACCACACGCCGCTCCGCGGGCAACAGCTTCGAATCGCGCAGACCGCGCACCCGATACGCAGGATCGAGAATCACAGCGGCCGCGACGACGCATCCGAACAGCGATCCCCGGCCAACTTCGTCGACTCCTGCCACGAGCTGCGCGCCCGTGGCCCATGCGCTCTTCTCGTAACGCAGCGTGCATCGCAGACGCTTCAGCAAGCGCAACTTTGCAGCCGAAGCAGACAGCGGGCGGCCAGACGGTGACTTGAGCAGAGACGATTTCATCGAACGCAAGGAGTTGTCCCCATCTTCAACGAGACGAGCAAATCCTGCAAGCGAAGATTCGGGCTCACTCTGTTGAAAACCTGCCAGGGATTTTTTTGCTCAAGCAGCTTTGCCATCTCTCCTGTCCACGGCAGTAACCCGAATAAAGTAACCATTACTTGATTACGAGGGTACATTGCCCACTCGGACATGTACTGGTAACGTTTCGTCAGGTCAGCAGACTTGGAAAGCAAACTCAAAGCCGCACCAGAAGAGGGATTGCTTACCAGCAAGCTGGTCCATCTTGCCGTCCCTGTGCGCTGGAGCCTCGTGGGTGACGAGGGGCGAGGGCCGGCGGAGATGGCCTGCACCTATGACATTCACCCGCACGGTGCAAGGCTGCTCAGTTCGCGAGATGTGAAGGTCGGCGACCTCGTTACCGTCGAACGCGGACGCAACAAGGCTGTCTGCCAGGTGATTTGGACGGCCGATCCAGCCACGCCGCTACGGGGCCAGTTCACCGTGCAGTGCGTCGAAGGCCGCATCCCCTGGGATGAAGAGTTGCGCCAGATGAAGGAGCAGTACCAGCCGATCATTCTCGATACCCGCCTGCAACGCGCTCCAGCGAGCAGCTTCGGGCGAGGGGATGCGAACCGCCGACGCAGTCCGCGCTTCTATGTCGCAGGACAAGCGGAGGTGATGGACGGCGTGCAGCGAGTGGCCGGCGAGGTGGACCAAATCTCTGAATACGGTGCGCGGATCACAGCGGCAGACTCGCTCAGACCCGGCACAGACTTTCGGTTGATGCTAAGCGTCTTCGACGTCAGCGTCGCGCTGAAGGCACAGGTCAAGTATCTGGTCGACAATCTGGGAATGGGCGTGGAGTTCCAGGAGATTCGCCGTGGTGACAGGCCTCTGCTGAATTACGTGTTGAGCAAGCTCAAAACGCAGCGCGTAGAGGAATTCGCACGGGTTGAAGTCGTGACCGAACCGCTCGTGGCCGCCGGATAATCCCGCCGAAAATGCGCCTCGCCGTGGCCGTGCTATCCTTCCGCGCATGTCGCGCAGCGTCCTCGTAAGTTTCCTACTCTTCTTGGCAGTAGTGTCGCTTCAGGCTCGCGTCGTTCGCGTGGACGTTTCCTCGCGAAGTGACATCCAGAATGGCAAGCAGTTCGGAAACGCCGGTGCCTATGAGCGAATTGCGGGACGGGTCTACTTCTCGGTCGCCGTAGCCAATCCACATAACCAGCGGATTGTTGATCTCAAGAACGCCGTCAACTTGCATGACGGCCAGGTGGAATTTTCCGCGGACTTCGTCGCCATTCATCCAAAAGATGCTCGCAAGGCTAACGGTTCGATGCTGCTCGAGGTTCCGAATCGCGGCAGTTCCCGCATCGTATCAATTGTCGATGGCGGAGATTGGAATGCCGCGAATGATGTGGGTGATGCCTGGCTGTTCAATCACGGCTTCACTTTCGTCAGCCTCGGTTGGCAGTGGGACGCGTCTGGCGCCGATGCGCTGCGACTCTATGCTCCGATTGCGAAGGATAACGGCAGGACCATCACGGGATTGCTACGCGGTGATCTCATGTTGTCCCAGGACACGCCAGAGATTCCGTTGGGACATCTAATGATGGGAAACATAGGCGGGACCGAATACGCGGTGTCGGCACCGGACGATGCGCGCAACGCGCTGACTGTGCGTGACTCGCGCGAGGGGCAACGCACCGTCGTTCCGCGCAGCGAGTGGCAGTTCGCGCACACTGTCGACGGTAAGATCGTCCCCAGCGACCGGCATATTCATCTGAATGGTGGATTTCACGCCGGAAAGATTTATGAATACGTTTACGTTGTGGCGGACCCGCTCGTGGCCGGACTTGGCTTCGCCGCCATTCGCGATTTCGCCTCTTACGCCAAGCATGACTCTAACGCCATCACCCCCGCCGAGCGCATCTATGGCGAAGGCATTTCACAAAACGGACGCTTCCTGCGCGACCTTCTTTATGAAGGCTTCAACGCCGACGAAGACGGCAAGATTGCTCTCGATGGTGTGCTGGCGCACGTAGCGGGAGCCGGCCGCGGCAGCTTCAATTATCGTTTCGCGCAGCCTTCGCGCGATGCGCAGCCTACATCGTCTATTTTCTTTCCCACGGATGTCTTTCCGTTCACCGATCTGCCCGAGAGAGATCCTGCCACAGGAGTGTCGTCCGGAATTCTCGATCGCGCGCTGGCGGAAAAGGTCGCTCCCAGGATCTTTCTCTCAAACACGTCGTACGAGTATTGGGGACGCGTGGCTGCGTTGACTCACGTAAGCATCGATGGCAAGAGCGATGCGAAGATTTCAGACAACGTTCGCATCTATCACTTCACTGGGTTGCAACATTTCAGCGGGCCGTTTCCTCCGGCCAAAGGACAGCGCGATCTCTTAGGGCAAGAGCCGCAATCCCCGCTACCGGTGCGGTTCTTCTGGCGATCGATGATCGCGAACATGGACGCGTGGGTAAGAAGTGAGACGCTGCCCCCGCCAAGCAGCTATCCAAGAACCAGTGATGGAACGTTGGTGCCCCTGCAGGCATACACATTTCCAACTCTGCCCGGCGTGAAAAAACCGCACGAGGCGAATGCGGCTTACGAAATTTATTTTGGACCAAAATGGCAGGAAGGAACGTTGAGCCTCGAGCCTCCGAAGGTTGGAAAAGCATTCCCCGTGCTTGTGCCTCAAGTCGACGTGGATGGCAATGAGCGCGACGGCGTTCGACTGCCCGCGATCACCGTTCCGCTCGCGACCTACGCTGCGTGGAATCTGCGCGATGTCTCTATTGGAGCAGCCGATCAGCGTGTCTCCTTTGAAGCGTCGTACATTTCTTTCCCGAAGACCGCCGACGAGAGGCGGAAGACTGGCGACCCGCGCAAGTCGATTGGTGAGCGTTACTCGGGGCGTGAAGATTATCTTGCCCGCTACTCTAAAGCGCTGGACGACCTCATCAAGCAGCGCTGGATTCTGCCCGAGGATCGCGAGGTTCTGTTGCATCGAGGCGAGCAGGAGTGGGAGTTCGCTTTAAATGACGGCCATGCGAATTGAGATCGGTCTGGTGCTGGGGCCACAGCTGGGCAGATAGGGTGGCTGTGTGGCGATCTTATCTACTGCATCGATGGTGATCGATTTCGTACGGTCCCTCGGAGGGCTTTCGCCCTCCTCAGGATGACATCGATCTGGAGTTTGTTCTGCTTTGCAATCGCTCTATTCCTTGTGCAGCGTGTCGTCTGCGCAGCATGTCATCCTGAGCGGCGGCGCAGCCGGCGCGAGGGACCTTACGCGGGCCGAAAGCTTTGATGCGGTGCAGAGGAGTGCCCTCGGGTGCTTGCTGTGTGGCAGTCTCATCTACTGCATCGATGGTAATTAACTTCGTACGGTCCCTCGGGGGGCTTTTCGCCCTCCTCAGGATGACATCGATCTTGTGGACGTTACGCCTTGATGAATTCGACGTCTAGCGTGATGGCCACTTCATCGCCAACCAGGACGCCGCCGGTTTCTAGTGCGCTGTTCCAAGTCAAGCCGAACTCTTTGCGATTAATCTTCGTGGTGGCGGACAGGCCGAGGCGCGTGTTACCCCATGGATCCTTCGCTGGCCCGCTCAGGTCTTCCACGTCGAATTCAACGTTGCGCGTGACCCCATGGATCGTCAGTTCGCCCGCGACCGACAGCTCTCCGTCACCCGTCTTCGAAACGTGGGTGGACTTGAACGTAAGTTGAGGAAACTTGGCCACGTCGAAGAAGTCGGGGCTCTTCAGATGACCGTCGCGCTGTGCGTCTCGCGTATTGATTGTGGAGGCGTCGATCGACGCTTCAACCTGCGAATTGGCGACGTTCTCGGCGTCATACTTAAGGCTGCCAGTGATGGTGGTGAACTCACCCTTTACGTTCGAGATCATCAGGTGCTTGACCTTGAACTGGGCGTGAGAGTGAACGGGATCGATATTCCAAGTGCTGATTCCTACTGCAGTTGCGGTCGCGGTGCTCATAGGTTTGAACCTCCTGTTGTACAGATGATCGTTATAACGACTATAGATGCAAAAAAATTAGGCTAGATTCATTCGGGCCGTTTCGAGCAATTCCTTCAGCGACTTGAGGCGTTCATTTCCGAGATGGCCAAGCTGAGCCTTGTGCACATCATTCACCGGCCCGTCGAGGTCGGAGAGACACTTCAGCCCGGCTGCAGTGATGCAGGTCAGGACCATACGTCGATCTTTGGTATCGCGATGACGGGCGATCAGCGCGCGCTTTTCCAGGCGGTCCAATAGTCGGGTGATATCAGGATCACGCGTGATCATGCGCTTCCCGATCTCGCTGCACTGCAGGCCTTCTGGAGCGCCACGCAGGATGCGCAGCACGTTGTATTGCGTGGGTGAAATGTCGGCGGAACGCAGTACCTTCTCTACGTTTCGGGCCAGGGCATCGGCGGTGCGTTGCACAGCAATGAAAGTGTCTTCTTCCGGACTGCCAAAAGGCCGGCGGGGTTTGGCGGGCGGTTCATTTCGCATTCAACAATAATATACACGTTGTCACGACTATCGTCAAGACATTATTCCAGAATTGCAGGTATTTGCTAGACGGACCCGACTAAGAGGGCTAGATGCCCCTTCCGACAGCCGCCGGGACGGCGGCGCCACTTTTCAGGGCGTTTGCAGGATTTTTTGGATATTACCGGCAGCGCGGGGTTGCCGCGTGCGCTTCCTCGTAATCAGGCTGCTTTCTCGAAGATTTCGCTGATCACTCTAATCAGCCTGGAGACTTCGGTCTTGGAGACGACGCTCCAGCACCCACGGGGCAGCGATCCCATGGCAACTTCAGGAGTGTTCGTAAACATCACGACCGGGAGATCGGGGCGAATTCGCGATAATTCTTTGGCAGCGTCAATCCCATTCATTACAGGCATGGAAAGATCAAGAATGACGAGATCCGGATTGAGGCGCTGAACTTTTTCAATCGCCTCGCGTCCGTTTGCTGCTTCCCCGCCCACAACCCAATCTGGAATGCTTTCGAGAGAACACCTGAGGGACTTCACCACCAAAGCGCTGTCGTCGACTACCAGAATGCGCTTCGGCATACTGTGAGAGTGCGCTTCGAAGAGCGGATCTTCTATCCGGTGAAAGGTGTAGAAATGAGAGTTCATGCCGACAATGAGGCTTCAGTGATTTCGTGCAGTCTGTCTGGGCCTTTCATGTAGAAGGAGTCTTCTACGTAGCGCCATGCCGATGTGGTCACTCCGGGTTTCAATGACCGAATTTGCGGCTCACAATTTTCCCCGCCAACTGAACATAGTGACCGATTGAACTCGAGGTCCAGAAGATGTGTCCCGCGGTGAGCGGGCCGATCAGTTTGCGATGGCCGATGGCAGCCAGCCCCATGGACGCGATGCAACCGCAGCGCGAACAATCCGGATCCCCACCGAACTGGCAGGGCTTCACTTGCGTCTTGAAATCAGCAGAGACGGTTCTCGTCGTTTTGGCGAAGATGCATTGATCGGGCGACGCGGGAGGGGAAAGAAATTCGCGCAGCACGGCTTCGGGCATATCGAGTTTAGGAAAATTGGGGCGCACCCGAATCAGCAGTTCAATCACGTTGGTCCGGTCTTCCGCGGTCAGGCACTCGACGTTGTTCGCTCCGCGCTGAGGCGTGAACAGGCTGATCCATATCTTCTCCACCGCGGGATTGCCCGACCAGAATTCCAGGAAATCAGGAATGTATCCGCTACGTTTCGTCATCGCGCTGGTGACGGTGCAGTGAATGGCAACGCGATGGCCCTGAATATTTTGAAGTATGCGTTCGTAGGTGGCGGGCCTTCGTCGCAGATCGTGCTCCGGTTGCAAACCGTCCACCGACACCGAAATCCGAAGATTGAGAATGCGCGCCCATGCCGCCGGAATCTGCCGGAATGCACTGGTTACAACCTGCACATGAATTCCGCGCGCGCTAAGTTGCGGCAAAATCGTGTCCAGTTCACGGAACCGTACCAGCGGATCGCCGCCGACAATCGAAAGATGAAGTGGCCTGTACTGGTCGACGAGATCGAGAACGCGCGTGACTAGTTCCTCACCTTTAAAGTCGGCAAGACTGCGCAAGTTGGTCGTGCCCAGATGCGCATCTTCGTAGGCATAGCAGCCCGGACATCGCAACGGACATTCTCGCGTAATCTCGAGAGAAAGCGAAGGAGCCCGTCCGGAGATCGCACGACCCCAAGTCTGAAGAATAGGTTTTAACAACATGGACCCGTCCTTTTAGTCTTGGATGCATGCGTTTTGCATTCGAATCGGAGAGAAAAAAGATAGTTGGTGCAACTCGCGAGAATAGGTTCGACCTGACTCGGCTTTTTTGACGGTTTGAAAATTTCGACGTGGCCAGGCTGCAGGTAACAGCCTCAACCACTAAGGACACTAAGGTTCACGAAGGGAGAGCAGCGCAAACTACCAACGCTAGTTTCACAGCAAAGGGCTGCGTGTTTTTCGAAGGCGAGTATTTTCTTCCGGCAATGAGTGGCCAATTTTTCTTACGATCGTGTCGCGAACGGGTGGTCTAGATGACGCCCGAGCAAAAGGCGAACCCGAAAACGTTGTAGCAAAGTGTTTCAGCTAAAATGTTATGGACAGACGGGGGGCGCGTAGCTCAAACGGATAGAGCATCGGATTTCTAATCCGAGGGTTGCAGGTTCGAATCCTGCCGTGCCTACCACAATCAAAATCTGGCATTGTTATCGTTGAAATTGGTTGAATGATCGCGCCGTTCCATCCGTTGACAAACTTCCATCTCAACTCAATTCTCCACAGATGCAGGATTCACCGTATAGCGACTCGGTTCGCCGTCCGTTTACGTTACGTTGTTTGACCCTGCTAGTGCGTTAGGCCTAAGTTTTTCAGGACGAATTCCGTGTTACAAAAAATGAGACGCCCTGGCGAGGCAACAATGTGTGAGGGACGTGTTGTCGCGCTCACGCGGCAGAATGTACTTCGCTAATCGACGAAAGATGCGGCGTGGGTTCTCGTGAGTATTCAGTACAGACAGCGTACTAGCCGATCGTGGACCTGGTTTGGGTTGCTCCTGCTTGCCCTGGTGATGCAACCTGTGTTGGCTCGTTCGCAAACTGCAGTATCGGAAGTCTTTCAGCCCGCAGTGCGTCAGCCAGGAGCAGTGCCCGTTCCGCCGCGACACGTGAATCCCGCATGCCCATTTGCAGCGTCGACCGCGCTTCGTCACCTGACGCGTCCCGATTCCGATTTACCGCCAGATTGCATTCGCTTAGGAGTGAAATCGATCCTGAGTGGCAACAAATCCGTGGGATTCGACGATCCCGGTGAAAGTTCCAGCGAAACGATTCGGACTTCCACAAAGTCGTCCACGAAGCCGCTGACTCGAATCCGGACGTCCGACGATCAACGAATCGAGTGGGGCAGACTCACGGTTGCTTCCACACGGTTCCTGCTTTTCCAACAGGCGTTCCGGTTGGCGACCGAAAGCGACACACGAGCTGGCTTGTCGGGTCCATTCTTTCGGGACTACAAAGACGCCGTAGTCAATATTCACGGATGGAATGACGGCGATCCATTTTTTGTGAACTACATCGACCATCCCATGGAAGGCAGCGCGGCGGGATTTCTGGAGATCGCAAACGATCCCCGCTATCGCCAGGTCGAGTTTGGAAATACCTCGGCGTACTGGAACAGCCGCCTGAGAGCCACGGCCTTCTCGGCGGCGTTCAGCCTGCAGTTTGAAATCGGTCCGCTGAGCGAGGCCTCCATCGGGAATATTCAGAAAGTGCCTGTGAAGACAGGCGTTGTTGATTGGGTCGTCACTCCTGTCGTCGGGCTGGGCTGGATGATGGGCGAAGATGCGCTCGATAAGTATGTTGTGAAACGGTGGGAATCGCGCACGAACAGTCATATCACCCGAATCCTGCTACGGGGGGTATTGAATCCGAGCCGCAGCTTCGCCAACATGATGCAGGGAAAAGTTCCGTGGCACCGCGATAGCCGTCCGGGCGTAAGGGAATTCTAATAAGGCTGTGCCGAGGATGTCTGCGTCTCTCTGCATGCAGTGAAGGCGTCCCCGCCCACCGCATAGAAGCTATCGGCACCGTAGGGTCCCTCGCGACGACATAGCCGGCGCTCAGGATGACACTAAAGACCTCGCCGGCTTTCTCTAACTCCAGATGATCCTACGTACGCCTCTACATGATTGAGATCACGGAATACTTAGCCGTTCTAATAAATCCTACTAAGGCGGCGTGCAACGAACGGCGGCGTGGGCCATCGATTTTCTGCGGAGAAACACTTTCTCAAAGTGGGATGTAAAACTCCGATTTCGCTGCAAGCATGGGTCCAGGATGGGCGTGATTACGATCACACCCAAAATGCTTCATCGCTATTAGAAAATCGATTTTTCTTCTTGACAGTAATGATCCACCAACGGTAACACGTAAACAGTATTGATCAATGATGCGGCCTTTGCAGTGTGTCGAGTCTCGTGAATCTCTTGATAACTTCCAGGAGGCTGGAAATGAACTTACTCTCGTCGTTTGGCGAGGGTCTCAGCCTGTTTATAAAAAGGTTTGACCTTCGATTTCTTTTCTTACTCTTACTTATGTGTGCCTTGTTCGGTTCCATGGCTACAGCTCAGGAAGCAACCATCGTGGGCACAGTTATGGATCCCACGGGCGCGGCGGTTCCAAGCGCTTCTATCTTAATCACCAACAACGATACCGGGATCTCCCGCACCGTCACTACCGGGCCGGACGGCCAGTTTGTTGCGCCTGAACTTCACATAGGGCGCTACACCGTGCGCGCGCAAGCAAGCGGCTTCAAGGTGGCAGAAAACAAAGACCTGCTGCTTCAGGTGGGAGATCGAACCCGCGTCGATTTCAACCTGCAGGTCGGCAACACACAAGATACGATCACAGTCGAAGCGAATCCCGTTGCGGTGCAGACGGAATCCGGCGACGTGAGCAGCGTAGTCACAGCGAAGCAGGTCAGCGATCTGCCTACCAATGGTAGAACGCTATATAACCTGTATTCGCTCACGGCAGGAGCTGTCAGCCTTCAAGGCGACAACATCAGCCCCACGGCTGTCAGTGGCGACAACAACGTGAGCATCAACGGGCAGCGAATGGGCCACAACCTCATGCTCATTGATGGCGGCGAGAACCTCGATCGCGGCGGCAGCCAGGCCAGCGTCGCGCCATCCCTGGAATCGATTGGCGAATTCCGGATGAATACCTCGAACTACAGCGCGGAGTATGGAATGACCGGTGCATCGACGATCACGCAGGTGGTCAAGTCAGGCACCAGGGATTTTCACGCCAACGCCTGGTGGTTCGGGCGCAACGACGCTCTCGATTCGCGCAATTACTTCAACCCCGCGCCGAACCCGGTCGCGGAACTCCGTTACAACCTCTACGGTTTCAACGGTGGCGGCCCAGTGGATTTCTGGAAGAAGGAACACAAGACGTTTTTCTTTTACAATATGGAGTGGCGCAGCTTGATCCAGGGGCAACTGCTCAACCAGACCGTCCCACCGGCGAGCGCATATCCCAATGCTGCCGGCGATGCGGTTCTGCCTGCCACCTATAACGGTAAGACGCTCGACATCGTGGTCCCGACGGGCGTAGCGAACTTCGGTGCGAGTTGCTCACCGGCCGTTCTGGCGACGCTCGTACCCGGAAGCCCGTTCCCGAACAATACGATTCCGGCCTGCCTCATTGACCAGAATGCAAATTCGCTTCTGAACGCCGGCGGCGCGTACGGCGGCATTTTCCCGAAAGCAACCAGCGGAGCGAGTTTCATCGGCGGCAACAACGTTCCCACCAAGGTAAAGGAAGAGATTGTGCGCGTTGATCATCAGATCAACAGCAAGTTCTCGGTGTTCGGTCACTTGATCTCAGAGCAGATCTCGCAGAACTACGGCAACACGATGTGGAGCGGCGACAACGTTCCCACGATCGGCAATACGTTCGGGAATCCCGCGTACAGCGCCGTCGTTCACTTGACCCATATGATCAACCCGACGTTGCTGAATGAAGTCGCGTTCAACTACGACGGAAACCGCATTCACATCCTGCCGCAGGGATTGGTCTCGGCCCCGTCGGGCTTCCAGTTCAACCGCCTGTTCACCGGACCGAACGCGCTCGAGCGCATTCCTTCCATCAATTTGAACGGAATCACGGGCTCGAACTATACGGCGAACTGGACTCCGTGGAATAACGAAGCGAACGACTACCAGCTTCGCGACGATATTTCCTGGACGAAGGGTTCGCACCAGCTGAAGTTTGGATTCAGCTGGATGCAATACAAGAAAGTCCAGTCGTGGTTTGCCAACACCGAAGGCAACTTCAATTTCAACGGATCGTTCACCAGTCCATCTGGCTGCACGGGATCTTCCTCGGTAAGTTGCGGATACGACTTCGCCGATTTCCTGCTCGGCTACTCGCAGCAGTACACCGAAAATGCCGTCCAGCAAACCGGCCACTGGAACAACCTGTCTTACGGCGCGTACGCGCAGGATAACTGGCGCGCAACCCGGCGTTTGACCCTGAACCTCGGACTCCGTTGGGACGGCATGCCGCATACCTATGAGGCAAACCAGCAGTCCGCGAACTTCTACCCGAACCTCTACAATCCCGCAAATGCCGCCACGTTCTGGAATGATGGCAGCGGGAACATTTGCTCTGCTGCGGCGTCGGCGACCGGGAACTTCGGTTGCACCGCTGCAAGCCCCGGATTGGGCAGCAGCCCGAATCCGATTCTGGCGGGACTACAGTTCTATACCAACGGAATGGGAATCGGCGGCGTGAACGGAATCCCCAAGGGACTCGTTAACAATACGTGGAAGAACTTCGGTCCACGCGTCGGATTTGCCTATGACCTCACAGGACAGGGCAAGACGGTCGTCCGCGGCGGATTCGGAATCATGTTCGACCGCATTCAAGGCAACGACATGTACAACGGCGCAACCAATCCGCCGATGAATGCCAGCCCAACACTCAACAACGTTTCGCTATCCAACCCCGGCTTGAATGTAAAGACGGGAGACACAATCACGGCAGCCAGCCTGCCGGTGCTGCCTCTCGGCGTTACGGGAATCCAGGCTGTCGGCTACAGACTGCCCACCACTTATCAGTACAGCCTTGGGGTGCAGCAATCGCTTAGCAGCAAGACGGTTCTGTCTCTGGCTTATGTCGGAAGTCAGAATCGCCATATGGATTACTACCGGGAAGTCAATCTGCCACCTTTCGCGATGTTGCCGGCCCTAATCGCATCAGGTGGATCAGGAATCAACGAGCTGTACAACTACAGAGGCTTCGGCGCAATCCGGTTGGCAGAAAACGGCCAGAACGGTCATTACAATGCCTTCCAGGCCGAGCTGCACGGAAACCTGCGTCGTGACCTGCAGATGCAACTCGGTTACACCGTGGCTCGCGCGATCGATCCCAACGCTGGCGGAAATGGCAGCGGCGGAGACCTCAACAACATCACCAACCCGTACGCAGGATGGCAATATGATGTCGGCCCCTCTTCGTACGATCGCACCCAGGTGGCATTTGTGAACTTCGTGTACCAGCTTCCCATCTTCAGAACGACTCAAAACCGTATGCTGAAGACGACGCTGGGAGGATGGCAATTGTCCGGCATCGTAACGGCGAATTCCGGAGCGCCCTTGAATCTGGGCGTCACCGGTAGCAACGTGGCGAGCGTGATTCAGAATTCCGGGAACCGGCCGAACCTCAATGGATCGATCACGTATCCAAAGACAGTCAGCTCATGGTTCAACCCGGCTGTATTTTCGGTGCCGACGGGAGTCGGAACTGACATCTACGGTAATCTCGGATTCAACGCGCTGCGTGGCCCCGGGCGGCAGAACTGGAATCTCTCGTTGTTCAAGAGCTTCCTGATCAACGAATCTCGCGGCAGCCGCTTCGAGCTTCGCGCCGATGCATTCAACACATGGAATCACACCCAGTTCCGTGGAGACGTTAACACGGGCGGCATCAGTCTCAATACCGGTGCCGGAAACTTCGGTGCGATCACAGGAGCCTTTGATCCCAGAGAATTCCAACTTGGAGCACGACTAGTCTTCTAAAACTGAGCATTTCCTACTTCCCCGCTCGCGGAGAGTTTCCACGAGCGGGGTTTTTCATTTGTGAGGGAAAAGCTCCCGCAAACCCGAAAGTGGAAGTGCGCCACGCCACTCCTTCCCCGGTTAGGAGATTCTTTACTCTTTAGCCTAAAATGCTCTCCACTTCTTTCTCTGGTGGACTCGCACTGAGCATGGCCGCATCGATTCCGGGTACTTCATTGGCTGAGCAGCAGACGGCCGGCAAGGCAGCGGGGCCGTGCGTCTTCGTTTTGTTTGGAGCGTCCGGAGACCTGACAAAACGCAAGCTGGTCCCGGCACTTCTCAACCTGGTCAAAGCCAAGCTTTTGCCGGAAGACTTTGCCGTGGTTGGGGTATCAGTCGACGACCTCAGCCCGGACGCTTTTCGTGACCAGGTCAGCGAATTTCTGCCATCCAACGAAACGGAATCGATTGCGTGGCTGCGTCCGCGGCTGTTTTACGAGCGCGGAGACTTCGCCGATCCCAACACTTTTTTGCGCCTTAAAGACCGACTCGCGCAAGTTGATGTCGAGCGCCATACCGCGGGCAACTATCTCTTCTATATGGCAACGGCGCCCAAATTTTTTGCGCCGATTGTGCAGCAACTGGGGAAGGCTGGCCTTTCGCGGCAGAGCGACGGCCAATGGCGCCGCGTAGTGATCGAGAAGCCATTCGGACAAGATCTCGAATCGGCCAAGACGCTAAACCGCGACATTCGCAGCGTCCTGCAGGAGAGCCAGATCTACCGTATCGACCACTACCTCGGCAAAGAGACCGTGCAGAACATCATGGTCTTCCGCTTCGACAATGCGATCTTTGAGCCTATCTGGAATCGACGCTACATCGATCACGTACAGATTACCAATGCCGAGACGGTCGGCGTCGAGCGGCGCGGCGCGTACTTCGACAATGCGGGCACACTGCGAGACATGGTCCCGAATCACATGATGCAGTTGTTAAGCCTCATCGCAATGGAGTCGCCGGTGTCGTTTCATGCCGATGCGGTCCGCAACGAGCAAGCCAAGGTGCTGCATTCTATCCAGCCGCTAAACTCCGAGGACGTGCTGCTGCGCAGTGTCCGGGGACAATATGGAGAAGGCGTAATCGGCGACGAGCGGGTCCCAGCCTACAAAACGGAACCGGGCGTTTCACCTGAATCGCGCACCGAAACTTTCGTGGCCCTCAAGTTAAACATAGACAATTGGCGATGGGCAGGTGTGCCCTTCTACCTGCGCACCGGCAAGAGGCTGGCCAAGCGTCACACGGAGATTACGATCCAGTTCCGAAAGACTCCTTTCGAACTGTTTCGCAAAGCTCCGTTGCACAAGCCGCACACCAACACGCTGGTCATTCAGATTCAGCCGACGGAAGGGATTGCCTTGAATTTCGGAGCGAAGATTCCCGGACCACTTCTGCGCGTGGGCTCCGTCGACATGAGCTTTGAGTACTCGCAATACTTCGGAGCAGATGCGTACACCGGGTACGAAGTGTTGCTTTACGACTGCATGATCGGAGACGCAACTCTTTTTCAGCGCGCGGACATGGTCGAAGCCGGATGGAGCGTCGTCGATCCGATGCTTGACGTCTGGCGGGCGCTGCCGCCCCGCAAATTTCCTAACTATGCTTCTGGCTCGTGGGGTCCTGCCGAGTCTGATTTCTTGCTGGCGTCTGACAACCGCCAGTGGAGGAGGATTGAACCGTGATTCTTGTAGGCGATATCGGCGGCACCCGCACGCGGCTGGCTGCATACCAGACGGAAGGCAATCGTCTCGATTGCGCGGTCGAGAAGACTTACGAGAGCCAGGAACATGCCGGCTTGCAGGAAATCCTTGTGCAGTTCATCCGCACCGAGCAAATTCCCGTGCACAGCGCCTGCTTCGGCGTGGCCGGGCCAGTTCGGAGCGGTAAGAGCAAGATTTCGAACCTGCCCTGGACCATCGATTCCCGCGAACTCGCATCGCAGCTTAAGCTCGACTCTGTCGGATTGCTCAACGATCTGGAAGCCTACGCGTATGGCATCGATGCCCTCGAATCGAAAGACTTCGTGACACTCAGCGAGGGCCTGGAAGACGCGGAAGGAAATCGCGCCGTCATCTCTGCCCGCACAGGGCTTGGCGTAGCCGGCTTGTATTGGGACGGCTTCCGCCATCATCCGTTTGCCTGCGAAGGCGGCCACGCTGACTTTGCTCCCAAAGATTCTCTGCAGGTCGAACTGCTCAGTTACCTTCAAAAGAAATACGGACGAATCAGTTGCGAGCGCGTTCTTTCCGGTCCGGGCATCCGGAATATCTATGACTTTCTTCGAGATACTAAAAAAGCGGAAGAGCCCGCCTCACTTCACGATCAGATAGGCGCTGCTCATGACGCTCCCGCTTTGATCTCGAAACTTGCGATTGAAGGCAAGTCCGCCCTTTGCCAGCAGACGATGGCTCTTTTCGTCAGCGTCTTCGGGGCGGAGACTGGAAACTGCGCTCTTCGTTACATGACAACCGGAGGAATATTCATAGCCGGCATCATCGCGGCCAAGAATGTCGAAAAGATGAAAGAGACTTCATTCCTTCAGGCATTTCTCGACAAGGGCCGCATGTCGTCCTTGCTGAAGGATATGCCGGTCAAAATCGTCTTGAACGACAATTGTGGATTGATCGGGGCGGCGCGCTACACGCTCATTCAGAAAGCATTCCGAAAATAAGAGCGAGCCGGCCCGCCCCGAAACGCTCGCTCTTCTCGAATCAAAACTGCAAGCCCAATGCGCTGCTCAGGAACTGCGCCATCGGCGACATCTTGCCGCAGGCCTTCGCGAATGTCGTCATGAATGCTGGACTGCACACCTGCTGGTCGGTGAACTCGATCGCTGTGCCCAGATCGCGCAGCT
Organism: uncultured Acidobacteriota bacterium; assembly: GCA_963801895.1. Taxonomy (GTDB): domain Bacteria; phylum Acidobacteriota; class Terriglobia; order Terriglobales; family Acidobacteriaceae; genus Sulfotelmatobacter. The sequence goes on from CAWDGM010000002.1 coordinate 189,358, forward strand.
TCAGATCGTCCACAAATTCATGGTCACTTGGAAAACCGCGCGGCGGACGCGACAGCTTGCTGGCATCATCCCAATTGAGCAGTTTGCGGATCGGACGCCATTCGTCGCTCCGATCCACGATGGCATTGCGAACTTTCAACAGAGTGTGTGGCTCCGGGTGCCAGAGACCGGAAGCGGCAAAACAGCCGCCGGGTTCGAGATGCAGATAGAAGCCGGGCGAATGAACATCCTTGCCGCGATGCGAAAACCGCATCGCAATGTGGCTCTTGTAAGGACGCTTGTCCGACGAGAAGCGCGTGTCGCGATAAATTCTGAAAAGCGAGCCGCGAGACGAGCGAGGATCACAAACCAGATACGGCGTGATTTTGTACAACGGTCCGGTAAAATCGTTAATGAAACGCAGAGCAGGCTGGTGCGCGAAGGATTCGTACTCATCCTTGTGAGCGAGGAACCACTCGCGCCGGTTGTTGCGCTTGAGACGAGTAAGGAAGCGAAAGAGATCAGGAGTGAAATACGCGGGCATGAATTCAAGGTACGGGCCGCAGCCGAAAAAAGTAAAGCCGGAGGCGGATTGTCCCGAACGTTTAAGCTTTCGGCTTACGGTGCTCGCAGGTCTCTGTGTTGAGGCAAGCGTCGGCGATTCTCAAACGCTCCACCGGGTGTCCGCCGATGATATGCGAGTCCACAATTTCGTCTACGTCTGAGACTTGGACTCCGCCGTACCAGACGGCTTCTGGATATACAACAACTGTCGGGCCATGCTCACACTGATCCAGGCAGCCCGATTGGTTGGCCCGTACGCGGGCCTTGAGGCCACGTTGCGCCAGCTTCTGCTTAAACGATTTTTGCAGTTTCGCTTCCGCGGAAGGATCGCAGCATCCGCGCGGATTGCCCGGCGGACGTTGGTTTCCGCATACGAAGATGTGCTTCTCGAACTTTGGCATCACGGCACCGTGGTCAGTCGAATCCTCGAGTGCATCTTAACCGAAGCGGAAACCTCCAACCACAAAGGTCACGAAGTAGCACGAAGGACACTCCACCTTGTCTTCTGGATTAATGCTTCTCTCGCGTTGCCATCCGCGCGGCCAACACGATAAGATAGTACGTACACGTCTTCTCCGCTTTTATTCCCGTAATTCCATTGTGCAGTCTTCTCGCGGGTAAGAAGTGTGCGACCCCGGGAAGAGCGCAGCCAAATCGCGCCCCTCGAAATTTCCCTAACGGAGATCGAATTGAACAAAGGCAAGACTGCCGTGATCGTTGGCGCCCAGTGGGGCGATGAAGGCAAAGGGAAGATCGTCGACGTACTGTCGGAGAACTTTTCAGTTGTTGCCCGCTATGCCGGAGGACACAATGCCGGCCACACCGTCATCATCAATGGCAAGAAATTTATTCTACAGTTAGTGCCGTGCGGAGTCCTTCGCAAAGGGTGCCGCAGCGTAATCGGCAACGGTGTTGTGCTTGATCCCCTCGCGTTTCTGAAGGAGGCGGGTGCATTGCGGGATGCCGGGGTGCAAGTTGACGGCAACTTGTTCGTTTCGAACCGTGCGCATGTGATCTTGCCCTACCACCGCATGATCGAACTGGCGTCGGAAAATGCTCCTGGACGAGTGAAGATCGGCACCACCTCCAGAGGAATCGGTCCTGCCTACGAGGACAAGATGGGACGCCGCGGTTTGCGGGTAGTCGACTTGCTTGACCTGAAATTGCTTAAGACGCACATCGAAAACGCGGTGCGCGAAAAGAATATGATCGTTCACGCGCTTTTCAATTCCGAGCCGGTCGATGCGGACAAGATGTATATCGAATACGCGCAGGCCGCGGAAAAAATAGCTCCGTTCGTTTGCGACACGGCGTCGTTGTTGAACAAGGCATTGGCCAATGGCGAGTCGGTGTTGTTCGAGGGCGCGCAGGGGACAATGCTCGACATCGATCACGGCACATATCCTTTTGTGACCTCTTCCAGCGCGACTTCCGGCGGAGCAGTGATCGGCACAGGGGTGCCTCCGAATGCCATCAATGCGGTTATCGGCATCACCAAGGCCTATTGCACGCGCGTCGGCGAAGGTCCATTCCCGACCGAGGACAAAGGCGATGCCGGCGACAATCTGCGAAAGCGAGGCAACGAGTACGGGGCCGTGACAGGACGTCCACGCCGCACGGGATGGCTCGATCTGCCGTTACTGCGTTATTCCGGCATGATCAATGGAACGTCGTGGCTGGTGGTCACCAAACTCGATGTCCTCGATGAACTGGCGGAGATTCCCGTCTGCGTCGGATTTAAGATCGACGGCAAGCAGACCGACGAACTACCTGCGCAGTCCAGCGGATTCGACAAAATGGAGTGCCTCTACGAGAAGTTCCCCGGCTGGAAAACGTCGACCGAAGGCATTACTTATTACGACAAGCTACCGAAACAGGCCCGCGACTACCTGGCGTTTATCGCCAAAGAAACCGGAGCAAAGGTTGGCATGATTTCCACCGGCCCCGATCGCGACCATACGATCCTACTCGATGAGTTCGTAGCCGAGTTGAAGACTTCCGCAAAGAAGGCCTAAAATTGCTTCCCCGGCGCAGGCCGCCGGCTAGGAGCAAGAAGATGGTGGTGTTGGCAGTCACCTGGATGGCAAAGGCTGGTCACGAAGCTGAGGTTGCCGCGCTATTTGAAAAGCTGACCGAACAAGCCCGCAAAGAGCCGGGCTGTCTCATGTTCCAGGCGCACCGGCACAAAACCGAGGCCCGCCGTTTTTTTGTCTACGAACAATACAAGGATGATGCGGCGCTCGAAGCGCATCGAGCCACACCCTATTTTCTGCAAATCGCCCGCAAAGATCTGCCAAAAGTCGGAGACCGTGTGGAAGGCCATCTGTTCGAGCCGCTAGGGTAGGCTGCAGATATCTACGGGGCGCGGATACTCCTTTCCGCGTCTGGCCAAGAGAAGTTGTCTGCGGTAAATCGACTACTTCTTGTCCGCCATTAGCTCGCCGCCCGAAGCATAACTCTCCTTCGATAACTCGTGGAAAGCGACGATGATTCCTTCGCGCCGAGCTCCGGCTTCTTCCACGAGAGCGTCGGTAATGCGCTTCGCGATCTTCCGCTTCTGATCGGCAGTGCGGCCCGCAAGCATAGTGACCTGAACCATGGGCATGGACGTGCTCCTGTAGTTCGTGTAGCTCTCGACCTGCGCGAGGCGAGGGGACGAGCCTGCCAGACGCGGGCGAGACGCCCGCGGGACAGCCGGCAGGATGCCGGCGCTACTTTGCTAGTTCGTATCCGGCAAAGAAATAGCTCAACTCGAAGCGAGCCGTGTCTTCCGCATCCGAGCCGTGAATGGCGTTGTGCTCGATATTGGTCGCCCACTTCTTCCGGATCGTGCCTTCTTCCGCCTGAGCCGGGTTGGTGGCACCCATCAGCTTGCGCAGGTCGGCGATGGCATTTTCCTTCTCGAGCGCCAGCACCACGATCGGGCCGCTCGACATGAAGTCCGTCAGCGTATTGAAGAAGGGCCGACTGGCGTGCACGGCATAGAACTGCTCCGCCTGGTGCTTGGAGATTTGCAGCATCTTCATGGCGAGGATGCGGAAGTTGTTTTTTTCGAATTGCTCGATGATGTCGCCCACAGCGTTCCGGCGAACAGCGTCAGGCTTGACGATGGTGAAGGTACGTTCCAGAGTCTTCATGTTCGATCGTTGATCCTTGGGTTTTAAGTCTGTGACTTTCTACAAAAAACAGCGCCGTGGCTGTCACGACGCTCAATCCTGATTCCGTTCAGAAGAAAGCAAAGTTCCTAGGCGTTGACTCCAACCGCCGCAGCCAAAGTTTCACCAATTGCCGCCGGCGATTTCGCTACTCGAATCCCGCAGCTTTCAAGCGCTTTGATCTTCTCGGCAGCAGTTCCCTTCCCGCCCGAGATGATCGCTCCCGCGTGGCCCATCCGGCGTCCCGGGGGCGCCGTCTGGCCAGCGATAAATCCGACGACCGGCTTCTTCATATGCGTCTTTACGAACTCGGCCGCCTGCTCTTCGGCATTGCCGCCAATCTCGCCTATCATAATGACCGCTTCGGTCTCGGGATCCCGATTGAAAAGATCCAGCGCGTCAATAAAGTTCGTGCCAATGATGGGATCGCCGCCAATCCCGATCGCCGTCGATTGCCCTATGCCGCGCTGCGTCAACTGATGCACGGCTTCGTAGGTGAGGGTGCCTGATCGCGACACGATACCGATCGATCCCTGTTTATGAATCGACGCCGGCATGATGCCGATCTTGCATTTGCCGGGCGAGATGATCCCAGGACAGTTCGGCCCGATCAGCCGCGAACGCCGGTCCTGCAGGAACTCCCATGCCTTCACCATATCGAGCGTCGGGATGCCTTCCGTGATGCAGACGATCAAATCGATTTCCGCGTCGGCGGCTTCCATAATTGCGTCAGCCGCAAATGGCGGGGGAACAAAAATTACCGTGGCATTCGCGCCAGTTTTCTCGACAGCTTCACGAACTGTATTAAAGATCGGCCAGCCTTCATGCGTCGTGCCGCCTTTGCCGGGCGTGATTCCGCCAACGATCTTGGTTCCATACGCCGCGCTGGCCTTCGCATGGAAAGTGCCTTCGCGTCCGGTGAGTCCTTGAACAAGTAACCGCGTATCTTTATCAACCAGAATTGACATATGAAGAATTCCTCGCTTCAAAAACTCCAGAATCTAGAAATTGTCTGACGAACGTAATTTTCAGCGCCACTCCGTGACGCCGAGCGTACCTCGAGCGGCCGCAACAACTTTGTCCGCAGCATCCTTCATCGTATCGGTCACGGTAAAGTTGAGCCCTGAATTCATCAGGATCTTCTTGCCTTCATCGACGTTCGTGCCCTCGAGCCGCAAGACGATGGGCAGCTTGATATTCGTCCTGCGCGCCGCTTCGACCACACCGGTGGCCAGTGTGTCTACCCGTAGTATGCCTCCGAAGATATTGATCAGCACCGCTTTCACGTTCTTGTCGCTCAGCAGGATTTCGAATGCGTGCCCAACCTGCTCGGAACTTGCGCCACCGCCGACGTCGAGAAAATTCGCAGGCATGCCCCCGGCATACTTGATGATGTCCATGGTCGCCATCGCCAGCCCCGCGCCATTCACCATGCATCCGACATTGCCGTCGAGCTTGATGTAGTTGAGGCTGTACTTCGAGGCTTCGACCTCCAGCGGATCTTCTTCCGTAATATCCCGTAACTCTCGCAGGTCCGCATGGCGGAACAAGGCGTTGTCGTCGAATGTGATTTTGGCATCAAGCGCGAACAGCCGCCCGTCCGTTGTAGTGATGAAAGGATTGATCTCGAGCAGCGAGGAGTCCGTGTCGAGAAACGCCTTATACAGGCTGGTAAGGAACTGCACCGCAGGAGTGATCTGCTTTCCGCTGAGGCCCAGCATGAATGCGATTTTCCGTGCTTGAAAGCCCTCGAGCCCCATCCCCGGATCGATGTGTTGTTTCAAGATCGCATCGGGATTCTCCGCTGCTACCTGCTCGATATCCATTCCACCTGCGGCAGATGCCATAAACACCGGCTTGCCTTCGGCGCGATCAACCAGAATTCCCAAATACAATTCCTTGGCAATTGGAAGCGTCTCTTCAATCAGCAGACGACGCACGATGCGGCCTTCAGGACCGGTCTGGTGCGTCACCAGCTTCATGCCGAGCATCTTTCCGGCAAGATCACCTGCTTCATCCACCGACTTTGCAATCTTTACACCACCGCCCTTACCGCGGCCGCCGGCGTGAATCTGGGCCTTCACGACTACGCCATTCGCCCCTGAATCGAACAACTCTTTGGCAATCGACTCCGCCTCGTCGCGCGAGGTGGCCATCGATCCCCGAGGAACCGTCACACCATACTTCTTAAGGATTGCCTTTGCCTGATACTCATGAATTTTCATAATGAAGAACTCGCCAGTAAGAAATCGGAAGGACCTTGATTGCGGCGTCGCACAGCGGGCAGCAAACCTGTAATTTTATAGAAGATACGGGGAGGGGGCAACGTAGAACGGGCCCTCGGAGTAAGATAATCCCAAAATGAGCTGCCGCACTCTTGCGTCTGCCGGCACGTAAGAAACATCCAACCTGTACCGCTCGTGCCGAAGGCTGGTGTTCGGGGGAACATTGAAAATCATTTCACTCAATGTCGCGCTGCCGCGCCTGGCGGCCTACAGAGGGCAGACCGTCAAGACGGGGATCTTCAAGTCTCCGGTCACCGGACCCGTCGCCCTTCGCGCCCTCAATCTCGATGGCGACCGCCAGGCTGACCTCACCGTGCACGGAGGTCCTTTTAAAGCCGTGTATGGATACCCATCCGAACATTACGCCTTTTGGAGGCACGAATTCCCGGGCATGAATCTCCCGTGGGGAATGTTCGGAGAGAACTTCACAACCGAGGGGTTACTGGAAAACGATCTTCATATCGGAGACCGCTTGAAAGTTGGGTCGTCGATCCTCATGGTGCGCCAGCCTCGCATTCCCTGCTACAAGCTAGCGGCAAAGTTTCAACGGAACGACATCCTGGCGCGCTTCCTCCGCAGCGGGCGAAGCGGATTTTATTTCTCCGTTGAGCAAGAAGGGACGGTTGAGGTCGGAAATGAAATCGAATTCCTGAGCCATGAGGCCGACGGGATCACCATCTCAGAGATGAACCATCTGTTCGCCGATGACCCCTACAACGGCGATCTCCTAGAGAAAGCCATCGCCACACCGGCTTTACCGGAAGACTGGCGGGACTATCTGAAGAAGCGCCTCAGCGGCAGCCCAGTAACAACCTGAATCGGCCTCCTTGCCCCGCTTGTGGGTGAGCCGCTGGGAAGTGCTACGCTATCCATCACGAAAGCCAATGATTCTCGACGCACTCCACCGACTCACCAATCACAACGATTCGCTTTCTCGGGAAGATGCCCGGGCGGTGATGGCCGAAGTACTGGCAGGAAACTGCTCCGATGCACAAATTGCCGCTCTCCTCGTTGCGCTACGGATGAAAGGCGAGACCGTCGAGGAGATCGTGGGATTCGCCGAGGCCATCCGTTCGGCGGCCGCGCCATTGCCCGTCGAACGAGCGGATGCCGTGGTTGCCGGTACGGGCCGGGACGCACTCGCGGAAGAGCATTCCGACGACTCTCTGATCGACACCAGCGGCACGGGTGGCGACACCAGCGGCACCTTCAACATTTCTACGGCCACGGCCTTAGTTACCGCCGGAGTAGGCGTCAAAGTCGCGAAACACGGCAATCGAAGCATCAGTTCAAAGTGCGGCTCGGCCGACGTCATTGAAGCTCTGGGCATCAACATCCAGCTCTCGCCTCAGCGTTCGGCGCAATGCCTGCGCGAAGTGGGCATCTGTTTCCTGTATGCTCCCAATCTTCATCCTTCGATGAAGCAGGTACAGGCCGTGCGCCGGGATCTGCGCCTTCGCACCATGTTCAATCTGATGGGTCCTCTGACAAATCCGGCACGCGCCAACGGACAAGTCGTAGGGGTCTATTCGCTCGACCTGGTGGAAAAGCTTGCGGAGGTCCTGAGTATGCTAGGACTGCGCAGGGCTCTCGTCGTCCATGGGCTCGATGGTTTGGATGAAATCACTATCACCGGAAAGACCCGCATCGCGGAGGCACGGGAAGGGACTCTGCGTTCCTACGAAGTCGAGCCCGAGGAATTCGGGATGACGCCCGCGTCTTTGCAGGAAATCGCGGGCGGAGACGCCAAGGAAAATGCCGAAATTATTCGCGCGGTGTTAAGCGGAGAAAAGTCTCCGCGGAGAGACGTAGTCCTTCTCAACTCCGCAGCTGCCCTGGTAGCGGCGAGCCGCGCCGAAAGCCTGGAAAAGGCAATTCCGATCGCAGCCAAGTCGATCGACTCTGGCGAGGCCGCAAAAAAGCTAGACGCCTTAACCCGATTCACTAGCTCAGCGTAATTGTCGGCCTAGTCCCGCCTCGCGCCCCAGTCCAATCGAGGCAAATCTCACCCGAGTTCAACCTTCTCCTGGTACTGCGCGACCTGCACATTCCATCCCAGCTCTCGGTGCATCAACTCACGCAACTGCCCCGAGGCATCCGGCTCTCCGTGAACCAAGTAAGTAGCGGAGGGAGTGTTCTTAAACGTCCGCAGCCACTGCAACAGCTCCGGCGGATCAGCATGATCGCTGAATTGCTCTAGCGCCGCCGTCTGCGCGCGGATCGGCACAAAGTCGCCGAAGATCTTCACCTCTGGGCTCCTGCTTTTGATCGCGAATCCTCGCGTACCCGGAGCCTGGAAACCGATGAACAATACAAGGTTTCTCGGATCGGGCAGCCGTTGCGCAAGGTGATGCAGGATGCGTCCGCCTGTCACCATGCCGCTCGATGAAATGATGACCGACGGCATCGTCGTGGCGTTGATCCTCTTCGATTCTTCGGGCGTAGACGCGAAGGTAAAACCCGGCCATTGCAGAGGCGAGCCGTATTTGCGAATCATCTGACGCGTCTCGTCACTGTATTCGTCGTCGTGTTTCAAAAATATTTCGACGGCCTTGATCGCCATCGGACTGTCGCAGAAAACCGGCATGCGGGGAATTTGCCCAGACTCGATCAAATTCTTGACTATGAATACGAATTTCTGCGTGCGCTCGATGGCAAATGCGGGAACAATCACACTGCCTCCGCGATTCGCGGTTGCCGTAATCAATTTCGCCAGTTCAGGCATCGGGTCTTCCTTGGGATGAATCCGGTTGCCGTACGTGGATTCCATGACTACTAGGTCTGCAGTCTCTCCCTCGGCTGGTCCGGAATGCACGACCTTACCCGGCGCCACTTTGTGGTCGCGAACTCGTCCAATATCGCCAGTGAACAGCAAGTGCCTGGTTTGGCCGTTTGACGACAGGGATATCTCCGCCATGCACGATCCCAAAATATGCGCTGCGGGGACAAAGCGGAATGACAGTTCAGGCGACAGAGGTACCGTCTCCTCCATTTGTACAGGCCTGAAATATTGCAGCGAATTTTGTGCTTCGTCGAACGTGTAAAGTGGCAACGCCGGATGGTGCTTCGACTTGTTGACCTTGTTATAAAAACGCGCGTCTTCTTCCTGAAGATGGCCTGAGTCCGGCAGAATGATTCCGCACAAATCAATAGTCGGTGCTGTGGCGTAGATCGGTCCGCGAAATCCACCGCTGACGAGGCGTGGAATCCAGCCGCAATGATCCAGATGCGCGTGCGTGAGAATGACGGCATCAATTTCCTTTGCGGGCATCGGTGTGCCGCGCCAGTTATGCTCGCGCCACTCTTTCGGTCCCTGGAAGAGTCCGCAGTCAACGAGCACCTGAATCCCTTTTTTACCCGAAAGATCGCCAGTGTTGATGAGATGCTTCGAGCCGGTCACGGTACCGGCCGCGCCAAGAAACTGGATGTAGGGCAAATGTCCCTCCGAAACGAACGAACAAATTATCACGGAGCAAGCAAGACTGCTGGCACGAGACATACCGTCGATCCCGGTGATTGTAGGTGGCGTCCGTGTTGAGCTGTGTTGGTACTAGTCTCTCGCCGCCTCTACGGTGAACTTATTGTTCGTCATATCGCTTTCCGGAACGCTGCCATCATTTACCACGACTTGTTGCGGTGCTGACGGCGCTTCGATACGAATCGTCGCCTTGCTCTTCGATCGGACTTCAAGACGTCGCGAAACCTCGCCCTTAGCGAATTGGACGACAATGGGAACTTCCGCTCCGGCGTTCCCGAGATCGTCCACCGTCACGGTCAGTATGTAGGAATTGTTTAGTGTCTTGCGGGAGAATGCGGATTCGATCTTGAAATCCGGCAGGCCGCGGTCGCGGTAGACCCAGTCGTCGAAGAACCACTCTAGATCGCGCTGAGTCTGCGCAGAGATCAAGCGTTGGATGTAAGAAGGCTCTTTATCCTGCTCGGAATGGTAAGCGCCTATAGCTTTCTTTAGAGATGCTTCGCCGACCATATCGCGCAACATCCACCAGACAAACATTGCCTTGCCGCGATAGAGTTCCTCATTGGTCGTATTCACAAGCGAATCGCTTGCTTCGCTGTCCGATCGCGGCGTCGATGGCGACTCGATCTCTTTGAGCGCGGAACCGTGTAATGCCATGTGCTCGAGGGCGGCCGGTCTGCCCTTCTGCTGCTCGACATAGAGAGCCTGCGCGAAATGAGCAAGACCTTCGTCAATCCACGGACGAAAAGAAGAAATTGCAGCATGGGTGAGCTGATGGGCGGCGGCGAGGCCGGTGAGATTTGAATCTACATTCGCAAGCGGCCGGAGCAGCAGAGGGCCGCTTTCAAATGAGGCGGCCTTCGGATCGGGCAGATCGGCGGTTTGAGCTTTCTGGCGTTGCGCCCCGAACCAGTCCGTGATCAAGGGAACAACCTTGGCTGCAGCATCCGCAAATTCGACCGCTGAGGCATCGTGTCCCTTCAGAAAGTGAACCTCGATGACCGGACGACTCAGCAACGAGTAATGTCCAATCACAAACGCCGGCGCCGTCGATCCAAGCGGCTCGTAGTTGCACTCAGAGCTAAGATGTTGTGAGCGCGAGATTTGTTCCATCATGAAAAAACAGTTGGAATGATTGAAGAATAATTCGGGCGCCTCTTCACCAGTCTCTTGTGTAACAGCAATCTTCAAATGCATGGCCGATCCGGCTTCGCGCCGCTTCCATCGAGCCAGCACTTCGAACAGAGCATTCTCTTCGGAAAGATTCGCCACCTCGGTTGCGAGCGGATACCATGCTACGTATCCCGCTCCTCGCACCGCGGAGAAGGTGGTTCCGATCTCGTCCCAGTCGGTGCTTCGCGCTACGTCCTCGGGCGTGCCGATACGAGTCAACCGGGTCGCGTCGAGTACGATGATGCCTTCATAGGCGATGTCGATGTCGATGGTACCCTTGGGCGCAACCGCCTGAGGCAGTGTCACGATCGCTTCCGAGAGACTTCCTGTGTGATCGATATCGGAGGTGTACGGTTGGGAGACAAACTGCAAGGCTTTGTCTGCCGCTCGGATCGATCGCCAGTCCAGCGAGGACGAAATCTGGAGCACCGCGACCTTCTGTGGAATCGCACTGTCATTGCGGAGCGTGATTTTTCCGCGAACACCAAGACGGTGCTGTTGCGGCTCGACTTGAAGATTTAGATCGTAGTTAGTGATTGAGAATGCTTCGCGATCCAGGGCAAGACTCAAAGAGGATGCACAGAGGAAGCAGAGGAAGCAGAGGAGGCACAGAGTCTTTGCACTGCATTTTATTTCAAAGAACTTCATTCTTCCTTGGATGCGCCGTTTCGGCTTCTTCGCTGGCGCACGATCTCATAAAGCACGACCGCGGCAGCGACCGAAACATTTAGCGATGGCACCTTGCCAAGCATGGGGATCGAAACCAGGAAATCGCACTTTCGCTTAACCAGATCGTGCAGGCCCTTTCCTTCTCCGCCAAGGACTAGCGCACAGTCCATCTTGTAATCAAGTTCGTCGTAGGTCTGCTTCGCACGTTCGTCGAGTCCGACGGTCCAAATATTGTTTTCTTTCAACTCTTCGACCGTCCGCGAAATATTCGTAACTTTCGCGATCGGCAGATGCTCGCTCGCTCCAGCCGACGCCTTGGTAACGGTTCCCGTAACCGCAGCGGCACGGCGCTCAGGAATGACAATGCCGTTCGCGCCGGCAGCGTCTGCCGTGCGCAGAATCGCGCCCAGATTGTGAGGATCTTCTACGCCGTCGAGAACGACGATCAATGAATACTCCGCACGCTTGGCCGAGATCACGTCCGGCAGATCGTTGTACTGTTTCGCAGACGTGACTGCAACGACCCCTTGATGCGCGGCGTTTCCGGCCATGCGGTCGAGTTCGGTACGCTGCAGAAAGCGCACGGGCAAACCGATCTTCCGGCATTCTTCGATAAGCCGCTGCAGGCGCAGGTCGTGACGCTCTTTGGCCATGCCGACCCACTCAAACGCGCGTCCACGCGCCTTCAGGGCCTCGGTTACCGAATTGATGCCGTAGATGTAGTGCATGAAATACCAGTGTATCGGAAGAATGCAAGAGTCAACGCAACACGAAAGCGATCATTCCTGCAACCGGAGCCGGCTTCTTGCATCGAAAAACCATGATGCACACAGAGACAATCAGCACGATCGTTCGAAAACCCTTGCTCACCGTTCCCTTCGGATCCAAGCGCGTGACCGCGGTTGACGTGCGGGAGATCCGCTTCGGACCTCATCAACAGACTGGACGTCACAAACATCCATGCCCGGTGATTGGTTACGTCGTCGAAGGCACGGCCGTCCTCGAGGTTGAAGGACAACCCGTCATCATGCTGCCTGCCGGGTCCAGTTTCTATGAACCCGCCGAGACCGTGATTGTCCGATTCGACAATGCCGGAGACGTACCCATGACGTTCATCGCGCACTACCTGCTCGAAGGGCAACAAGAGTTGATCGACATGCTTCCGGCGAAATGAACCGTCTCACTGTGCTCGTTCGAGGACGCGAATAATTTCCGCTGGCTCGGCACGATCGGTGTAATCCTCGTTCGCCGATGCGTACAGAATGCTGCCGTCGCGATCGACGATGAACGTAGCGGGGATCGGTAACTCCCAGCTCTCGTCGCCGTTTGTGAGAGGCAGGTTGACGAAGGCTCTTCGATAGATCGCTTCCTGCTCCACGGGAACTCGATACGTCAAGCCGAACTGGCGCGCGAGACTGTTGCCTGCATCCGACAGCAGCGGAAACCGCAGCTTGTGTTGATCGTGCATGAAGAATGACTGCTTCACGGTCTGCGGAGAGATCGCGATCAGCGACGCTGCGGCACTCTCGATTCGGGGAACGACAAGATTCATCGCCTCCATCTGGCCCACACAAAAGGGGCACCATCGCCCTCGGATGAAACAGATCACGACGAGTCCGTTGGCGAGGAGTTCGCGTGAGGAAACAATCCTGCCGTCGTGATCCTGCAACTCGAATTCGGGAGCCTTCGCGCCGACCGGCAAAATATTCGCCGCGAGTTGTCGCGCTTTCAGTTCAGCAACGACCTTTTCGTGAACGGCCTGAGTCGCAGGCGGAACGTACTTGGCGATCAGAGCTTTCCGGTCGGCCAGGATCTCGCGTAGCGGCCGAGTGTCGGTCGGCGGTTTGGCTTCTTCGAGCGAACGCCATTTCATAGTTGTGGTGCTGCAAGGTTATAGCGATCCTTCGGACTGCATTGCCTTTCGCTTCGCTCGCGGCAACTCCGCTCAGGATGACAGGGCGTTAGGTTTATCGCTGAACAAAGGAATTACAACTAACCACTAGTTTAGTAACTTCCTCTACATCCCCGGCAGTTTCATTCCGGCCATTCTGCGCATGAAGCTCGGCTTGCCCATCTGCTTGAACATCTTCTTCATTTGCGCGTACTGTCGCAGAAGGTTGTTCACTTCCTGGATCGTTGTCCCTGAACCGCGGGCGATGCGCTTCCGGCGACTACCATTGATGACCTCGTGATGATTGCGCTCGTGCATCGTCATCGAGCTGATAATCGCCTCGACGCGGTTAATTTGTTTTTCATCTACTTGGTCGGCGGCCTTTTGCAAACCCGAGAACGGTCCGATCGACGGCAACATGCCCATGATGCTCTTCATGGATCCCATCTTTTTCACCTGCCGCAGCTGGTCGCGAAAGTCTTCGAGGGAGAAACCATCCCCCGACAGCGCCTTGGTTGCCATCTCGGCAGCTTTTTTCTTGTCGATCTGCTGCTCGGCACGCTCGATCAGCGACAGGATGTCGCCCATTCCAAGAATGCGGGACACGATGCGGTCGGGATGGAACGGCTCCAGCGCATCATATTTTTCACCAATGCCGATGAACTTGATGGGCTGGCCTGTGACCTGACGAATCGACAGCGCCGCACCACCGCGAGCATCGCCATCCATCTTCGTCAACACAACTCCCGTTAGCGAAAGCTTCTTGTGGAACTCTTCGGCCGAGCGGACTGCGTCCTGTCCAGTCATAGCGTCAGCGACGAATAAAATCTCCGATGGATTCAGCAGCTTCTTCAGCGACTGCATCTCGTCCATCAGGTCGTCGTCGATGTGCAAGCGTCCGGCGGTATCGACGATAAGCACATCGCATCCGGAGACGATGGCCTCGCGACGCGCTTCTTTCACCAGGCGCTCGACGGTCGCGGTGTTCGCTTCGCCGACCTCGCCCTCGTAGATGTGGCTCTTCACAGCCTGGGCGACAACTTTCAACTGCTCGCGCGCCGCGGGGCGGTAAACGTCGACCGAAACCAGCAGAGGACGATGTCCGCCATTCTTTAGCCAGTTCGCCAGCTTTCCCGACGTGGTCGTTTTGCCGGAGCCTTGCAGTCCGGCCATCAAAATCACCGTCGGCGGCTGCGACGCGAACTTCACGCGTGCCGTATCTTTGCCAAGGACGTCGACCAGTTCATCGCGCAGAATCTTGATGACCTGCTCTCCGGGAGAAAGCGCGGTCATTACTTCCTGACCGACGGCTTTGACGCGGATCTGGTCGATCAACTGCTTGACGACCTTAAAGTTGACGTCGGCCTCGAGCAGTGCCAGCCGAATTTCGCGGAGCGCCTCGTCAATGTTTTCCTCGGTCAGTGTTGCCTGGCCGCGGAGAGACTTGAAGGCGCGTTGAAGTTTTTCCTGTAAGTTCTCAAACATGATGAGGATTTATTTTAGCAGTCTGGCGCGGGCCAGCGACAGGCTCAGGTAGTCCCGGACGCATTCGTCCGGGGTTGCGCTAAGCGTAATGACATGCTGAGAGTGATCGGATTCGAGGAGAGTAGGGTGTGTTTTCCTACCTCGGCTTTCGCACTCGTCGCTTTCGCTCCTCGGGGCGGACGAATGCGTCCGCCCCTACACGAAAACGCCTCTTGCCGCCAGGATTGTGTTGGTGTGGATCGTTACCGTGTCTTCTACGTTGCGGGCGTAGCCGCCGGCGTAGGTGACCATTATCGGGATGCCTCGGGCTCGCGCGACGCGGAAGACCAGCTCATCGCGCTTTTTCAAACCCTCGATGCTCAGATCGAGGCCTCCGAGTTGATCTTCGCGGTACGGATCGGCGCCGGCGATGTAACAAATCAGGTCGGGTTCGAACTGGCGCAATCCGGAACTCAGTGCGTTGTCGAGCCAGGCAAGGTAGTCATCGTCACCGATGCCGTCGGGCAGGTCGACGTCGATCGATGACGGCGGCTTGTACTGCGGATAGTTGTTGTGCTGGTGTAACGAGATGGTGAAGACGTCGCCGGCGTGAGCTCCACGCATTTTGGTGGGCGCCGCGTCGGACTGCGTGAGGGTTGAGGTCGAGACGGATGGCAGCGGCAAGCTTTCCGTGCGAGTGCCTGCAAAAATCGCGGCTGTACCGTTGCCCTGATGCACATCGCAATCAACGGTCATCGCGGTGCGGATTTTGTCGTCGCGCTGCAAGCGACGTATCGCCACCGCTACGTCGTGAATCATGCAAAATCCTTCGCCGTGATCGGGATAGGCGTGGTGAAATCCCCCGCCGATACTGATGCAAACCCTGTCACTCAGGGCGTGCCGCGCGGCAAGAATCGATCCTCCGGCCGCAAGCCAGAAGGCGTCAACCAGCTCTCGGGAGTAAGGGATCTCCATCTGCATCTCTTCGCGCTGAGTGAGCGTGCCGGATCGCAATTTATGGACATATTCCGGCTTGTGGACGAGCAGAATATCCTGATCGTTGGCGGGCTGAGGCTCGAGAAAGTCTTCGGGACTTGCCGCGCTCGTCGATAGCAGGCGATCGCGGACGCGGCGATATTTTTCGGCGGGAAAAACGTGGCTGCCGATCGGAAGGTAGTAGGCGTCGCTGTAGACGAGCTTGAAGGGGAGCATGCAGCGTCTACATCATACCTCCGTCTCATCCTGAACAGCAGCGCCGGTACCGTGAAGGATCGTACGGGAAGCTGCGATGCAGTCGATGGGGAATGACTATGACTTCGGCAGAGGAAACGATCCCGTTGGCTGCAATTTGGGCTTCCGACCTTCGTAGGGTTCCTCGGGGGTACTGCGTACCTCCTCAGAATGACAGATCGTTTGCGGATGACAGATCATTTACGGATGACAAGCTCTTGTGAATGACAGCTCTTGCGAACGACAGGGTCTCACCATTGGAAGGCGTACTACCGTTTCTTTGAGGGTTGCACGCTTGGGGAAATCATCGATCTGCGGACTGGGACGATGGCTCCCTTCGAGGGGTCGGCGGCGGCGTTTGCTCTGGTGAGGACTTCCTGCTGGATGTATTGCACGAATTCCTGGATCTGGTGCTGCATCTCTTCCATACGCTCGCGCATTTGCAGGATGATCGCCATGCCGGCGATATTCACACCGAGATCGCGGGCTAGCGACAGGATGAATTCGAGGCGCTGCAGGTCCTCGTCGGTATAGAGACGAGTGTTGCCTTCCGTCCGCGACGGTTTGAGCAGTCCCTCACGTTCGTAGAGCCGCAAGGTTTGCGGATGGATGCCGTACATCTCCGCAACCGAGGAGATCATGTACGCGCCTTTGGATTTTCTTTTCGTCACTGTTTCCCTTCGCCCCGCAGGATTTAGCCAGCAAGCTACGTACGCTGATCCTGTCTACAGCGATTTCAGATTCTTTTCGTGATTGGATGAATGTTTCGATTCTAGAGCACGGCTTCAAGATCTTCCTAGTTCCTCCCGTAATTCCTGCCAAACCCAGAGTGGAGTAGAGCATCCAAAGGTGCGGAGGATAACGCATGGATAACGATAAGACTCTGAGTGTGTTAGAAGACCTCATCGAAACGTGTAAAGACGGACAGAAGGGATATCAGGACGCCGCCGAGCACGCCAAGCGGACGGATCTGAAAACCTTCTTTAATGAGCAACGGCTGGAGCGTGGACGCTTTGCCGAAGAATTGCGGCAAGAGCAGACGCGGCTAGGCGAGCCCAACAAGAAGCCAACCGGTTCAGTTTCGGGTGCCATGCATCGCGCGTGGATCGACACGAAAGTAGCGCTTGGTGGCGGTGACAAAACGATTCTTGAATCGGTCGAGGCCGGCGAAGATAACGCCAAAGCGAACTATCAGAAGGCGTTGTCTGAGTCCCTGCCCAGCAATGTGGCGGAGATCGTCCGCAGACAGGCCGGGAGCGTGCAGAAAGCTCACGACCAAGTGAAGATGTTGCGAGATCAGGCCAAGGCTGCAGCGTAGGCTAACTTTGAAAGAATATAGAGAGGGCCAGGTGATCTCGCCCTCTCTTTTTTTATTGACTCAGGCAGCCCGAAGGCAGTCCAGCAAACTGTATGTATCCTCCTCTAGCGCTCCGGATGACGCGCTGTCTCAAGCTGCGGGTTGAGGCTTTTCTTCTGGTTGCGGCGACCATCCTGCTGGCTTCAACAAATGGTTGACAGCGTAGGCTATGAATCCCGCAGCGATCAGGATCATCCCGAAGGCGAAGGAACTCATCCCCAAAATCGATTCATGCTGGCTGCGGATAACGGAGAAAGCCAGAAGCATGATGGGGGGAATGCCGATCGCGATGGCTCCAAGCCTGCCGCCCGGAACCTTAAAGGGCCGGGCAAGGTCGGGTTCGCGGAAGCGCAATACGGCCAGCGCCATGAACTCCAGGAAAAGGCTGGCACCGTAGAGCAGGATGTCGAGCGTTACAAGCCTGGCGAAACCGAGTCCGAGGCACATCGCCCAGCCCATCGCGAGTGCGATGATCGCAACCCACGGCGCGCGCGACTTTTTCTGCAGCCTGCCGAAGACTGCCGGCAGCATGCCATCCTGCGCCATCGCGAGCGGCAGTCGCGAATAGCTCATGACCAGAGCGTTGAACATGCCAAAGGCGCTGATCATGCCGCCTAGGACGACGCCAACGCGGAGAAGCGGTCCGCCAAGAAGTCCAGCAATATCGGCCCAAGAACCCGTTTCCCATGCGGTGGGTGTAAGTCCAGTCATCCACATGGCGGCAAACGGGAGAATGTAGCTCACGGCCACGATGCACACCGCGACGACCATCGCACGCGGATAGGTGCGCTGCGGGCGCTCAACTTCCGTGGCGATTGTAGAGGCGTTGTCCCATCCCATGTAGTTCCACATGCAGATGAGGAGGCCACCGAGGATGTCGACAGTAGAGGTGGTGGGCCGGGTTACGGCGTTGGCGAGCGCTCCGATCTTGAAGGGAGCCAGAATCGCAATCGCCGCGAACGGCGCCGACAAGGCAAGAAACAGCCAGAGGGAAGTCAGGGAGACGACCTTGACGCCGGCGATATTAAGGAGCGCACAGGCGATGACGACGGCCAGAGCGACCCACCATCCGCGATTCGCCACCTGAAACCACGGGAACATGCGAGTCAGGTACGCGACGAACAGGGTGGGATAGATCGCCATGTCGAAGATGGAGGCAATCAACGAGAGCCAGGCTTCCTGAAATCCCCAGAAATTGCCCATGGCGCGGCGCACCCAAGCGTAATAACCGCCTTCGTAGGGCAGCGCGCTCGACAGCTCGCCGATCATGAAGGCTGTAGGCAGGCTCCAGAGCAGCGGGGTGATGAGCAAAATCAGGATGGCACGTCCGTACCCGGCGCCGTGCACGATGTCTTCGGTACCGTAGGTTCCGCCCGACACCATGAAGAAGGTGGCGGCGACCAAGGGCCAGAGCGTGAGGCGAACGAATTTTTTCCGGGTGGGTACGGCGGCGAGAGGCTGGGACTTCTCCAGTTGTTGACGGCTAGCTGTTGCCAATTCCTATGGCTTCCTCCTCAAACGACTCACTCTCGCCACCGCGTCTCCCTTGACTTTCGTTTCGCGGCTCCCGGGAGTGAGCGATTTCCCGGGCATTTCGGCGGAGTTAGTTCGCAGTAGTGAGATTACGGGAAATTTCCACAGATGCAAGATTTTTTTGGAATGTTTTGTGAAATTGATAAGGGAGGAACGTTGCCCGCAATCTCTGATCGTCCTTTACGTGCGGGCACGCACGCTCGGAGGGCAAACCTTCGTCTGAGGATGACAGCACAACTGTTTTCAGAGTTTGAGTTCCGAGGTTTCTGCGACGAGGTTCTTGCGGCCCGGCTGGACGCTTTAGACTTTCGACCAGAGGTCGGCTCGCGGATCTTCTGGGTTGAGTTTCGCCAATTCGCGGAGCAGTTCCTTTGTGCGCTCGTCGCGAGGCATAGGGACGTTCACCGTGATCTCGACGATCTCGTCGCCGCGGACGCCTTCCCTTGTGGCCGACGGCACTCCCTTTTCTCGCAAGCGAAGTTTCTGGCCCGACTGCGTTCCGGGTGGAATCTTCAACAGAGCGCGGCCATCGATGGTCGGCACCTCTATCTTTGCTCCCAAGGCCGCTTCAGTAGCGCTCACCGGAACCGTCAAAGAGATGTCGTCCCCGTCGCGGTGAAAAATCGGGTGGTCGCCCGTGCGGATGATCGCGTAAAGATCACCGGGAGTTCCACCGTGCGCCCCGGCATTGCCCTTGCCGGGCAAGCGGATGCGCTGCCCATCGCGGGTTCCAGCCTTGATGCGAACTTCAAGGGGTTCGGTGTTTGTAATCGTGCCTTCGCCATGGCAGGTCGGACAGGTTGTGAGATTCTTTCCGGTGCCATGGCATCGCGGACACTGGACGTTGAACTTCATGCGTCCGCCGGTCTGAGTGATCTGTCCAGATCCACCGCACTCAGGGCATTTGCCGGGAGCCTCGAGGGATCCCTGTCCGTGGCATTGCGAACAGACATCCTGGCGCGTGATGTTGAGACGCATGACGCCACCGCGGATTGCAGTCCAGAACGGAACGTTTACCTGATATTCCAGATCGGTACCAGGCTCGGGACCTTCGTCGGCTTGGACGCCGCGTCCTCCTCCAAAGATGCCGGAGAAAATGTCGCGAAAACCGCCTCCGCTCCCCGAGGTTCTCTGACCGCGGCCGGCATTGTTGATCAGATCCGAAAAATCGAATCCGCCGAAGTCGAAGGGCACGCCTTGGCCTCCAGGCTGTGCGCCGCCCGGAAAGCCGCCTTGAAATCCTCCGCCGCCTGAATTACCGGCGCGGGCGTAGGCCTCGGCCGTAGCGGGATCGATGTTGTCAGAGTAGAAGCCGACCTGATCGTAGATTTTGCGTTTCTTGGGATCGCTCAGAACTTCATTGGCCTCGGAGATCGATTTGAATTTTTCTTCGGAAGACTTATCTCCGGGGTTCACGTCAGGGTGATACTTACGCGCAAGTTTGCGAAACGCCTTCCGGATTTCGTCGGAGGAGGCAGACTTTTTCACTCCGAGTATTTCGTAATAATCTTTTTTTGTTGTAGTGGCCATTATCAGGAGTTGTGTGAGGACAGACGCGGGCGAGGGCGCCCGCGCCACACGCGGTCAGTTTACGATCTTGCGCCGATCTTGATCTTCTACCACGACCGAGACATCTTCGAAGTCTGGAGCGTCGTTGTAAACAGGTATCCCGCGCACTCCGGTCGGAGTTTCCACGAATACGAGCCAGCGCCGTTCGTTTTCAGCGAGGCTGAGAAAATAAGTTTCGTCATTGATCTGAAAGTCCAAAGTCTATCTCCCCCATCGGAGTTCCGTTTCGCCGAACTCACGCTTTCTGTACTTAAACACGTTGTCTTGGACTAAGTTTCCTCGAAGGTCTGGGCTACATCTCGTAAATGCGCTTCGCGGACTGCGCGAAAGCGTCCTTGAATTTGATGGCTGCTTCGCGTTTGCGAAGCAGCCACTCCGTCTAGAAGGACAAATTTTTCAAGCGCTCTCAATACTCAAGATCCCTCGCTACGCTCGGGATGATCGCAGCGGGGCTCAGACGCCCCGCTTTACGCGATCACTTCTTGTCTTCCACGTCTACGTACTCAGCGTCGATCACGCCCTCGTCCTTCTTCTGGCCAGAGCCGTTGGTGCCCGGCTCTGGGCCACCGGCGGACGGGCCTGCGCCCGGTCCGGATTGCGCGCCCCCAGCGGGCTGAGCAGCTTTATACATCTGCTCGGCCAACTTGTGCGAGGCGGCAGTCAGCGTCTCGCGAGCCTTCTCCATTTGCGCCTTGTCGTTCGATTCGAGCGCTTTCTTGGCATCGGACAGTGCGTTTTCGACGTCGCCGCGTTCGGAGCCGGAGATCTTGTCTCCCTGCTCTTTCAGCATCTTCTCGATGTTGTAGACCATCGAGTCGAGCTGATTCTTGGCTTCGATCGAATCCCTCTGCGCCTTGTCTTCGGCGGAGTGGGCGTCAGCTTCTTTCGCCATGCGCTCGACTTCTTCCTTCGACAGACCGGAAGACGACGTGATCGTAATCTTCTGATCCTTTTGCGTGGCGGTGTCTTTCGCGGTCACGTTGAGGATGCCGTTTGCATCGATGTCGAACGTAACTTCGATCTGCGGAACACCGCGCGGCGCAGGTGGAATTCCGGTCAAGTGAAACTTGCCCAGAGTCCGGTTCTGCGCTGCCATGGGCCGTTCGCCCTGCAGCACGTGAACTTCAACCGACGTCTGGCTATCGGCCGCGGTCGAAAACGTTTCCGTCTTTTTTGTCGGAATCGTTGTGTTACGCGGAATCATGGGCGTCGAGACACCACCCAAAGTTTCAATCGAAAGCGACAACGGAGTGACGTCGAGCAAGAGCAGGTCTTTTACTTCGCCCTTGAGCACTCCACCCTGGATGCCCGCGCCGATGGCGACTACTTCATCGGGATTCACGCCCTTATGGCCTTCGCGTCCGAAGAGCTCTTTCACGAGCGTCTGGATGCGGGGCATGCGGGTTTGTCCGCCGACCAGCACGACTTCGTTGATCTTGCTGGTGTCGACGCCCGCGTCCTTCATGCACTGCTTGCACGGGCCGACCGAGCGCTGGATGATCTCTTCGACCATACCTTCCAGCTTCGAGCGGGTCATCTTCTTGACCAGGTGCTTCGGTCCAGTGGCATCCGCGGTGATGAAAGGCAGATTGATCTCGGTCTCCATGGTTGTGGAGAGCTCGATCTTGGCGCGCTCGGCCGCGTCGCGCAGACGTTGCAGCGCCATTTCGTTACCCTTGCCGCGAAGATCGAGGCCTTCGTCCTTCTTGAATTCGTCAATAAGCCAATCGACGATTCGCTGGTCGAGGTTGTCACCGCCCAGGTGCGTGTCGCCATTGGTAGCTTTAACTTCAATTACGCCTTCGCCGACTTCAAGAATCGAAATGTCAAAGGTTCCGCCGCCGAAGTCATACACGGCGATGGTTTCATCTTTACCTTTGTCGAGACCGTAGGCGAGAGCCGCTGCCGTGGGCTCGTTGATGATGCGCTTCACTTCGAGGCCGGCAATCTGTCCGGCGTCTTTTGTCGCCTGACGTTGCGCGTCGTTGAAGTATGCCGGAACGGTAATGACGGCTTCGGTGACTTTTTCACCGAGATAGTCTTCGGCGGCCTTCTTCAGTTTCTGAAGAATAAGTGCTGAGATCTGAGGTGGCGTGTATTCCTTGCCCTGCGCCAGAACTGCAACGTGGTCGCCCGACTGGACGACCTTGTAGGGGACCATCTTGATCTCTTCGCTGACCTCGTTGTAGCGGCGCCCCATAAAACGCTTGATCGAATAGACCGTGTTTTCGGGATTGGTGATCGCCTGCCGTTTCGCGACCTGTCCGACGAGCCGCTCGCCGGTCTTGGTAAATCCAACTACTGAAGGCGTTGTCCGCCCTCCTTCTTCATTAGCAATGACCTTGGGTTCGCCACCTTCCATCACGGCAACGCAGGAATTGGTGGTTCCGAGGTCAATTCCGATAATCTTTGACATGTAACCTTCCTCCTAAACTTTATAAGTGCTTTAAAATCAATAGAAATATGATTGCGCCGACTACCATGCTAAGACTTGAGTGGTTTGCTGTCAAGGTTTAGATGAGCCGAAAGCCTGCAGAGATGCAAGCTGTCTTTTCTTAAGTCGCAGTCGAGATTCCTTCTCTGAGCACCGATTCAAAGGTTGTAGCAGTGCCGACTTAACTACGGAGCTTCCGGGCACTCCCATCGCCTTCATCTAAACTGCCGACGAACGTAGGGTCGTTCACCGCGGCTTCGCCGCGGTTCACGATGACACCCTGTTAAGACTCTGTTGGGCGTCGGTTCATGCTTAGAAGTAGTGCGCTGGACCTAGGTCGGCAGTTGAACGATGGGCTGGCAGTAAAACCTTCCAACATCAATTGCCGACCATCAATGCGCTTTGCAGGCAGCTTCGAAGTCGGAGTAGGAGCCGGGCGTCAGCGTGACTGGGACCACTTCTGCCATGTACGGTCGACTCTGATTGTGCTCGCGGTAGACGGTCCCGTCATTGTTGAATGCGCGGCCGATGCTTCCGTGATCGTCCATGACGATGTTGGGGTTCTGCCACTTGCCACGGAATTCAATCGACGGGCGGTAATCGGCATTCAGATTTGACAGGATGCTGGAATGGTTATTCATGTACAAAGAAATGTTCTCTCCGTCGGTGTTGAGGCCGATGCCACGGCGCATTCCGCCGCCTAGCTTCATGTAAAAAGTCTCGCCTCGAGGGGTACACAGGTAAGCGCTCCCGCCAACGCTGGGACCGGGATAAATACGGCTTCCGGAATTACGGGGCTGAAAGCGAACGTAGATCACGTAGCGTCCGCTCTTGGCGTGCAGAACTCCCCAGCCATGCCAATCGGGGAGAATGTGGAAGTTCCCGCCGAAGAAGAATCCCCACGGGCCGATGATTCCCGTCACGACAATCGAGACGAACAGGCCAAGGGCGATGAGCAGAAGGAGTTGCGGAATGCATCCCAAACGGGACTTGGAGCGTCGGACGTTCGAAAGGCGTTGAGCGGAACGGTCCATAGCAAATTGACAACGTCAGGGCCCTACTCCGGCTGTTCCTTCCACAGCGGTTCGCCGCCGAGGGAGTGGTAGAAACCCCAACCGGCGATGGCAACGACGCTGAGCAAGGCCGCGATTGATGTGGGCATGTACCAGGTGGACAAATCGGCGGAAAAAGGCACTCCGGCCAGCATGTCGATCGTGAAAATGGCGCAGGCCAGCGGCACCAGCCCAAACCGAAGCACTATCAATAGGGCTATGCCGTACACGAGGATTTGTGCCGGCAGTTCGATCGACGTGTAGGTACTCGTGAGCCCACGCGGCACGGCAAAGATCGCCACGAAAACAATCGCGGCGATCCATTCTTTGCGGAGCAAAACTTTTAATCCGAGCAAAAGGAGAAAGAAGACGAGGGTCGCCTGAATGGACTGAGGCCACTGCCGGAGCCATCCGCCCAGGGCGAGCCTTCCTCCCATGAGCGCATCGGTTCCGCCCATGGCAGGAGCAGCTCCCATGTGCATCATCGGGATGTAGCGAATCTGGAAGACGAGAATCCAAACCACGCCGAGCGCGACGCCGAGCAGAATATCGCGGCCCACCACCGGATCGTGCCAAGCCCCCGCCAAGACCCTACTCCAGGAGATGATGGTTTTCGGCCATTGCCGCCGGACCCAGGGCTCCACCGCCATGTACAACATCCACATAGCTCCTGAAAGAAAGAATGCGGTGCTGATAGCAAGGACGGCTAGCCCGATCGCGTCTCCGATAGAGGGTAGGTGGCTGAGGCAAAGAAACAGGCCCATCTCGAAGAGGAATATTGCAGTCGCCAACCGAAGCGCGCCCTTGCGGTCGCCTCGTCCGTGACGGTAGTTTCTGCGGGCAAGAAATCCGGAACCGAGCAAAGCTGAAAAGAGCAGGACCAACCCAATGATGCGGCTAAGTTTTTCCCCGAAGGTTTTTGGCTGCGTGTTCTTCATGCGATCCGGCTTCGACCAATCGCCGATCAACGAGAAGAAGACGGGCTTGCCGTGATAAGAAGCGGCCTCTACACGCAGCGAGCGGGTCGATCCCGGCCAGACTCCGGTCCAGGCTGCACGTGAGTCAAAGGCGGCCAAGGAATTCCATGCGGGTTGTGCGGGTTGCAACTTCGATTGATCCAAACCTGCGGCATCGAACAGAAGCTTCCAATCGGCTGTTGCGGACTGAGTTGACGAGGTCTCCTTTGTTTCCGAAAGCTTCTGATCGGGGATTGCCTGGAAATACGTCAGGCGTCCCTGCGGATCGAGTTCGAGATTGATCATGCCGGAGAGCAGCGTCGGAGGATCATGCTCGGTGAGGATTCCCGGCGTCAGCAGATTGTCGCGGAAGTCGCTGGCAACCATGTTGTCGGGACTCTGGCGGTACCAGTATTGCAACATCGATGGCCTGGCGGCGAGGACGGCATTCCAATCCGGACGCGGCTTATCGTTCTTCTCGACCGAGTCCTGAAAATCGTTGTCAATTCTGAGACCGTGTCCAGTGTCAGTCGGACGCGCTGGGTAGCCTAAATACGAGATGATTTCGTGGGATTTCTGCGTGAGAACTTCGGGCGTCAATTCCAGACCCATCTTTTCGTAGGCGCTGTAACGGATCGAAAGATAAACCACCAGGGATAGGCCGAGCAGGATCGCCGCGAGAATGGCGGCGGCGATGGGCGGACGGAGTCCTTCTTTTTCTCCTGCTGCGGCGACCATCTGTGGAGACGGAGTTTCTCCGGCAGCTAGGGCGGCCGCTAAGGGATCTCCGCCTGGTAATGCGGCGGCTACCGCGAGGGCTGTCGCCGGCCGCGACGAGGCTTCGGTCTCAAGACAGCGAAGAATTACCTTCTCGATGATGGGATCGAGATCTTTCACGACCGAGGAAGGGCGGCTGGGAGTCCGATCGAGATCGCCGTGCAACGCTCCTGCCATTTTCTCGGCGAACGCACGTTTGCCCGTGAAGACTTCGTAGAGCACAAGACCGAGCGCGTAAATGTCGCTCCGAGTGCTGACCTCTTTGCCCGCGAGTTGCTCAGGCGCCATATAGGCAGGCGTTCCGCTGCGCACTTCCGATCCACGAATATCGTCGGCGACTCCCGCCAAACCGAAATCGGTGATGACGACTTGGCCACGACCATCGAGCATGACGTTGGCCGGCTTCAAATCGCGATGCAGAACACCCTTGGCATGAGCGGCGGCGAGCCCCGCGCAAAGCTGCCGTGCGATCTCGATAGCTTTGTCCTGCGGAAGGCGCCCGATGCGGCGAAGCAATGATGCGAGGTCCTCCCCATCGACGTACTCCATGGTGAAAAAAGTCTGACCGTCGACGTCGCCAACGTCGTAGACGCGGCACACGTTCGGATGCGACACGCGTCGGGCGATGCGAACTTCGTTGCGAAAGCGCTCGAGCAGCGCCTCGTCACTCGCGGCAGTGTCAGGCAGAAATTTCAGAGCAACGGCCTGGCCGAGGGTGAGATCGTCGGCACGATAGACTTCGCCCATACCTCCCTTGCCTAGCAGCGCAATAATTCGGTAGCGGCTGGCGATGAGACGTCCGGGAAGAAATCGACCTTCACTTACTGAGTATTCGGGGAAGGTCGAGGGGCGGGAAGAGGACTTGGGGGCGGAACCAGACCGCGGACGTGGGTGCGGAGAGGTAGCGGTGACGAAATCTAGAGTGGCGAAATCGTCTGTCGTCGTAACCGGCTTACCGCAGGACGAGCAGAAACGCATGTTCGCCGTAAGTTCTGTTCCGCAGAAGGGGCAGCTCGACATGAAATTTCCGCATACAGGATAACTCAGAAGATCGGCGTCGGGCGCTGGGCATCCGGCTCCGCTTGGGCCTGACGCTCTCGCCTTCTGCTGACGCCTGACGCCTAGCGCCCGACGCCTGAGGCCCGGTCCCCGTTTGTTACCATCCAGAGCAATGACTTCACGTCTGAGTGCGTGGGTGCGCGATCCATTGATTCTGCTATGCCTGACGGCTGGGTTACTTGCATTTGTGGTGCAGTCGGGCGAACTCGGAAGCGCCGACACTATGCACCGGCTGCAGACCACGCATTGGTTGTGGACGTCGCAGCCACAGGTTTTTCCCAACGAATACCCGGAATTCGGTTTGCATGGTCGCGGCGGACAAATCTTCAGCTGGTACGGCATTGGGCAATCGCTGCTCATGCTGCCGGCGGATTTGATCGGCACCTGGATCGCACATTGGAATGTATTCTCGGGATACGAAGATGATCCCGCTATTCGAAGCATCTTTGTCAGCTACACCACCAATATTCTGATCAATGTGCTGACGGCGATCATTGCGTTCCGCTTCTTGCGGCAGCTGCGATTCGGCGTGAAAGAGTCGGTTGCGGGAATTCTGGCGCTGATGTTCTGCACCACGCACCTGCACTACACGCAGAACATGATGGAAAACAACTACATCATGCTTCTGACCCTGGTCGGATTTTCTTATCAGTACGAATGGCTGCGAAGTAATCGCGGGCGGGCCCTACTTGTGGGATCGCTGGCTTTGGGACTGAACCTGCTAACGCGCGTCACTGCAGGAATTGACCTGATTGCCGTTGGCGCCTTTCTTCTGATGGTGCTCTGGTTTGAGCGGGCGCCGGGAGCAACGATATGGCCGCGCCTGATTGCATACTGCAAGATCGCGGTCCCCGTCTACGCATTGTTCACACTCATCGAGCGCTGGTACAGCTACTACCGCTTTGGATCGTGGACGCAGAGTTATCTTCCTATCTTTGCGCGCGAACAGCGATTGCAAGATCCTACGCTGCCCGCGAACTTTCCGTGGAGCACGCCATTCCATGAAGGCGTTTTGGGGGCTTTGTTCAAACCAGAAAAATCTATTTTTCTCTTCGATCCTCTTTTTCTCTTCGCGCTCTTGCTGCTGGTAATGCTGTGGTCGCGTATGAGTGTCGAGGTCCGCGCCTATGCGCTGGCTTCGCTCATGCTGGTGGCAGGGTATATCAGCTTCTATGCCCGATATACGTACTGGGCTGGCGACTTTTCTTGGGGCGACCGCTATGTTTCGACGGCTGTGCAGATGGTGACGCTGCTTTCAGCTCCGCTGCTGCTGATGTATCGCCGGAATTTGAGGGGGTGGGTTTGGCGAGTTGGCATCGGATTCATCTTGGTCAGCCTGGTAATTCAGATCGCATCGCTCGCACTGTGGTTGCCGATCGAGTATTACCAGATTGAAACGTTCGGCCATCCGACGTTCGTGATCGCATTGCGCTTCAAGAATATCGCTGCACTCGCTCTTGGGAAGGTAGACGCGTGGGGTTTGAATACTGAAGCCATGGGCCAGGATCCGTGGGACTACGTGCACATTACGACGTGGAATTTCCTGCCGTTCTTGCTTCGCAGAGTTGGGGCTGCGCCACGTTGGGTAGTGAATACTGCGTTTGCGGTGTGGGGGACGGGGATCGTGGCGTTGCTGTTTGTGATGGGGAGACTGCGGAAAGCCGTCGGCAATATTCGATAGTCTTCCGTCTATCGCGCTCACATGATTTTGCGGGCGGCAAATTGTCTTTATCCGTCGCTCCAAAGGCGAAACGATACCTTCATTCTACGGTTACGGATTTCGCGAGGTTTCGGGGCTGATCGACGTCGCATCCGCGGCGCACGGCGATGTGATACGCCAGGAGTTGTAGAGGCACGATCTCGAGAATCGGGGACAACTCCTCAGGGGCCGCTGGAATGTACAGGACGTGGTCTGCCGCTTCCTTTATTTCCTCGTCGCCTTCGGTGGCCAAGGCGATCACGAGTCCGGACCTTGCCTTGACCTCCTTTAGATTTGACATCGTTTTCTCGTAGCGCACCATGGAGTCAGGGTTGTTCACGTCGCGGGTTGCGATCACGACCACGGGAAGGTTCTCATCGATCAGCGCGTTGGGGCCGTGCTTCATCTCGCCGGCAGGATAGCCTTCGGCGTGGATGTAAGAAATTTCCTTCAGTTTGAGTGCACCCTCGAGAGCGATGGGGTAGTGAATGCCGCGTCCCAGAAAAAGGAAGTCGTGTACTTTTTGATATCGCTTGGCGAGTTCGTCGCACGCTTCGTCGTGGGTCAGGATCGTTTCGAGTTTGCCCGGAATCCTCGTCAATTCGATCATCGCGGACCGTGACTGTTCCGCAGTCATCACGCCGCGCACCTGCGCCAGGTACATCGCGAAAACGTAGAGCGCTGTTAGTTGCCCGGTAAAAGCCTTGGTGGAGGCGACGCCGATCTCTGGCCCGGCATGCGTGTAGATGGTTCCGGCAGCTTCGCGTGTGATCATCGAACCGACTACGTTGCAGATAGCCAGCGTCTTCGATCCTTTGGCCTTTGCTTCGCGTTGTGCCGCGATCGTGTCGGCGGTCTCGCCGGACTGAGAAATGACCAGCGTGATCGTGTCGGAATCGACAATCGGATTGCGGTAACGCCACTCGCTCGCGTAGTCGACTTCCACCGGGACGCGGGCCAGGGTTTCGATCATGAACTTTCCCGCTTGTCCGGCGTGCCAGCTGGTTCCGCAGGCAATGATGTTGATCTTTGAAGCAGCACGAAATTCCGTTTCGCTGATCTCCATCTCTTCCAGGAAGATATGCCCTGTTTCCTGGGAGACGCGACCCAGTGTCGTGTCACGAACCGCTCGCGGCTGCTCGTAGATTTCTTTAAGCATGAAGTGCTTAAAGCCACCCTTTTCCGCAAGAATCGGATCCCATGTAACACGTTGCACTTCCCGCGACACCGGTTTGCCGTCGAAGTCGGTCAGTTGCACACCGTCAGGGGTTACGACGGCCATGTCACCATCGCCGAGAAAAAAGATGTCGCGAGTGTGATGAAGGATCGCAGGAACATCGGACGCGACGAAGTATTCGTCGTTACCGAGTCCGATCACCGCTGGGGGTCCGTTACGCGCGGCAACGATTTTGTTGGGCTCAGCGGTTGAGATCACGGCAAGCGCAAATACGCCCGACAGTTCCTTGACCGTTTTTCGGACCGCGTCTTCGAGAGAGGGCCGATGGCCGTTTAGAGGCTGCGAGTACTTTTCGACGAGATGAGCGATGATCTCGGTATCGGTCTCGGTTGTGAACTTGTGCCCCTCTTCGGCGAGCTTCTTTTTGAGGCTAAGATAGTTTTCGACGATGCCATTGTGCACAACGACGATTTTTCCAGTGCAGTCGCGGTGAGGATGAGCATTTTCCTCGGTCGGTCGCCCGTGGGTGGCCCAGCGCGTATGTCCGATCCCATAAGTTCCGTTGAGGGGTTTCTGCCGGATAGCCTCTTCGAGATTTCGAAGCTTGCCTTCGGCGCGGCAGATCTCGAGGATGCCCGAGTTGCCGGATACGGCGATCCCGGCGGAATCGTACCCGCGGTATTCGAGGCGCCGGAGTCCTTCCAGGATCACCGGTACAACGTCTTTCTTACCTACGTAGCCGACGATGCCGCACATGTGACCTCAACGACTGGCGCGTTATTCGGCCAGAGAGAAACGAAACTCTTCGATGACAGGGTTGGTCAGCACTTCGCGCGCGATCCGCTCGACCTCGGTTTGAGCCTGTTCGCGAGAGAGGCCACCATCAAGGGTGATTTCGAAATACTTCCCTTGGCGGACGCTCTCAAGTCCCTTGTAGCCCATCTTTTTCAGCGCGCCCTGGATGGTCTTACCTTGCGGATCGAGCACTGTTTTCTTCAATGAGACGTAAACGTAGGCTGTCATAAACCGATCATTATACGTGACTTTGCGGCGGGGGCGGCGACGGCGTGGAATTCGGGAGCGATTCTCACGAAGCAGATGTCTTCAGTTTCTGGTCGAGGTCGGCAAGTGCGTCCTCGAGCATTTTACGATGGCGCGGATTCTGCGCCGATTCAAGCTGGTGCAAAACCTGTTGACGGGATAAACGCAGCTTTTCGACATCCCGAACCCGGGCGGCAGCCTCCGGGCTCAACTTAGTTCGTGGCTTTGCTGACTTGTCGACGGCCTCCGCCTGTTGAGCCTCGACCGACTTGCTCTCCCATCCTCGGGCCATAACATCATTATAGTTACGAAACGATTATTATTACGCCAACGCGCCGATGAGGACCAATCCTGTGAGCCTGGTGGCGCTGGAATCGTGGATGGTACAAGAAACCGACAAAAGGCAATGACTGTGTGGCTTAGTTGACATCCTAGTTATAATTCAAAGTCCGAATGATGTTAGCCGTCTTTTGAGGGGGAGCGGCTACGGGGGTTCATTGTGTCCGCTATCTCCTCAACCTTGCGCCAGGACGCGGTAACTGAACTCTCCGGCGGTAATTCCGATTCGATTCTTGCAATAGCTTTCACTTGTGGAACAATCTTCCGCAATCGCGACAGACAGTTATCGGCGCCCAAGCGGAACGTCCTCACATTTGTAACTCCAACTCATCCATTGGGCAACGCGAGCACGCCTCTCCTCGAAGGTCGATGTACTCCGGAAGTATCTGGTTCGATCTCTCAAGGTGAGGTTGTTTCTTGTGGCCGTTAGAACTTTCAACTTCAGTGAAGACGGTCAACGTCCGATAGCGTCATTCGGCGGACTTACAGATCCAGAGCAACTGATCTCTGCCTATCTTCATTCGTCGACGATCGGGCTGTGCGTACTGGATTCCGACTTCCGCTACGTCTCGATCAACAGCGCGCTGGCCCACATCAATGGAGTCGCGGAAGCAGCTCATCTTGGAAAATCACTAAGAGACATGCTAGGTGGAATTGCAGACCAGATTGAGGTTCAGGTGCGCAAGGTTTTCGGCAGCGGCGAACCCATCCTGAATCATGAAGTCTCCGGATTGGTGGCGGAACGAAAAGAGCCGGGGCAATGGATTGACCACTTTTTCCCGGTGAAAGATGCCGCCGGGGTGGTGACTAAGGTCGGAATTGTCGTTGTCGAGATAAGCGAGCAGAAGCGATTCCAGGATACGTTGTCCGATCTGAACCGGCGATTGCGCAAAGAAGTGGGGCGTCTTCAAATGCAGCTGGATGTGATTCATCTGGTTTCATCCGAGTGGGACATAGGCACGTTGTTTCCGAAAATCTCCGCACGCATTCGGCGCGTTCTGTGCCAGGAGTTCGCGAGTTTGGCGCTTCACGACGGAAGCGGATCGCTGGTGCGGCAGGCGATCGACTTTCCCTTGGGCAAAGGTTTCACGTCTGCGCTAGAGGTAACTGCTGGAGATAATCCGTCGAATCAAGTTTTGGAATCGAGGACTTCGAAGACTTTCACCAGGGACGAATTTCAGCGATACAAAGGCGACGTCGCCCAAAGTTTCGTTGCAGAGGGCCTGCAATCGCTGTGCTGCGTACCGCTCTTACGTCCGAAAGGTGCTCTGGGTGTGCTAGTCATGGGCAGCACCCGCAAGGAGGCATTCCAGTCCGAGGATGTCACATTGTTGGAAGAAGTGGCTGCGCAGTTAGCCATCGCCATTGAAAACCAGGGCGCCACCACGGAGATCGAGGGACTCAAAGAGCGTTTGAGCCTAGAACGGAAATACCTTGAGGGAGAAATCCGGTCAGAGGGGCATTTCGCGGAGATCGTAGGCGAGAGCGATGCTCTAAAGCAGGTGCTAGATCAGGCAGCCACGGTCGCCCCCAGCGACGCCACGGTACTTATCCTCGGAGAGACGGGAACCGGGAAAGAGCTGATCGCTCGCGCCATTCATCGGATGAGCCGTCGAAAGAACAGCGCCTTCGTGAAACTCAACTGCGCCGCAATACCGACCGGCCTGCTGGAAAGTGAGTTGTTCGGACATGAGAAAGGTGCGTTCACCGGTGCGATCAGCCAGAAGATAGGACGGATGGAACTGGCTGACGGAGGTACCTTCTTCCTCGACGAAGTCGGCGAGATCCCCCAGGAACTGCAGCCAAAGCTGCTTCGAGTTCTGCAGGACCAGGAATTCGAACGGTTGGGCAGCAACCGCACGATTCGCGTAAACCTGCGACTGGTAGCGGCGACGAACCGCGATCTTGCAAAGAGCGTAGCGAACCAGCAATTCCGCAGCGATTTGTTCTATCGACTCAGCGTATTTCCCATCCGAATGCCACCTTTGCGAGAGCGCCGAGAAGATATATCAATTCTTGTCCGGCATTTCGTGCGGAAATTCTCTCTCCGGATGAATCGAAATTTGGAGAGCATCCCCAAAGAAACCATGGAATTGCTTACGAACTGGCCATGGCCAGGAAACGTTCGCGAACTCGAGAATCTTATGGAGCGCTCGGTGATCCTTAGCGATGGGCGGGTACTGAAAGTTCCGCTCGCCGACCTGCGCATAGCTGAAAGTTCCGGAGGCGTTGACGGGGACCGCACCCTTGACAGCGCAGAGCGTCAGCACATTATTCGGACGTTACGGGAGACGGGGGGCATTTTGTCAGGCCCGAACGGCGCCGCCCGGAAACTGGGGTTGAAGCGAACGACCCTCCAATCGAAGATGCAGCGCCTCAACATCACACGCAAAGACTATTTCAAACCTACTAACTGACCTAGTTCTTGCTCTAACTAGTGAATAACCCAATGACGGCTAATCGGCGATTGCCGAGGGCTCGGCAGTTTTAAAAACATTCCGTCCGGGATTTCAATCTTGGAACTTGTTCCAAACAGGGAAGTTCCCATCGCGGGCCGAAATTTCCTGTTTCGGCACGCAACATGCATACTCCCAGACTTCTCACCCTGGCCACGCGAACCTCACGTCCCAGCCTTGGTGATCGTCCCAGTAACAAGCGCATTCTGCAAAGACAGGGTTCGAGTGGAGTAAAGCGGTGTTATCAGCACAAAAGCAGTCCATTGCCAGTTCCCTTGTGTCCGAGAAGGCCGCGGATTCAGGGCTTTTGCTACCAAGACCTCGACGTTGCAGGCCCACGTCGGACCATTTTGGACACGTCATCCAGGAGCATCCGTCGACCATCAGTGATCCGCCTCCTCTGGAAGAAGTTCTGCCCCTTCGAGAATACGTTCCGCCTCTTTACTCCCCCGCGCCCCAGCACATCGATCCACTCTATCTGTTTGGCTGCCATGTCGATTGGGAAAAAAACGACGAGCCTGGCGCAGCGTGGGAGCTTATTTCAGCAATGCAGAATGGGGACGCCGAGACCAGAGTGCAAGCTCGGGCATTCCTCGCAAAATCACGCCATCTCACTGGAATGGGTTCAGGCAACGGAGCAGACAGCCCGATTTCAAGAAGACGTCACAGCACTTCAGAGGAAGATATGAAAACCCCTTACGACCTGGAAATCATTGAGAACTGCACCGAGTGCACATGCACAAACGAGAGCTATTTTTGTGGATTTACGCGTAGCGTCCTCGAGTCGCTGGATTACGTGAGCCACAAAAGCACGCTACCGGCGGGGGCAATTTTATTCGTCGAAGGGCAGGCGCCGCGCGGCATCTTCGTTATATGTTCGGGAAAAGTCAATCTCTCGACGACCTCTCGGGAAGGCAAGATTCTGATCCTCAAGACGGCGTTCCCGGGACAAGCACTGGGCATGAGCGCAGTTATCTCGGGGATGGGATACGAGACGACCGCGGAAACCGCGACTCCCTGCCAGCTCAATTTCGTCGACCGGAACAAATTTCTGGAACTAATGCAATCTCACAGTGAGTTTGGGATGCACGCTGCGCAGTGTTTGAGCCGTGATTTCAGATCGGCACACCGAGATATCCACGATTTAGTGCTGACTCGTTCGTCCGCAGGCAAGTTGGCACGACTATTGCTATCACAATCACCGATGGAAATAGAAGAAGCTCAGACGCGAATACATTCCTCGATGACTCATGAGGAGATGGCACAGCGTATCGGAGCTTCTCGCGAAACGGTGACACGTCTGTTGAGTAACTTAAGAAGGAAGCACCTAATCCGTCTGGACGGCCCAACCTTGATCATTCGGGACCGTGCGGGATTGGAAGCTTTGTCGCGTTAACTTCCCCCAAGAACCGGAGGGTGGACTCTTTTGCACCACCCTCCGGAGCAGTAATGAACTCTGATCCGCCTGACCTATGGACGGAATGGCTCCAATGTATACAGGAACGTTGATTAGTGATCTGATTGCGGCCGTTGAACGTGCGGAAGAGCTGAGCAGATCGAAGAGAAGGCGCGAACAAGTATGCTGCGAATGCAGTTGAGCCCCAGATCGGGGTTTGCAGGTGCCGCCGTTCAGAGGCCGAACAATTCCCGCAGGCGCTTAGTTTGAGCCCGGCTGACGGGAATCTCGGTTTGCTTTTTGTCGTCCATCCGCAATTGGTACGAACTCTTGAACCAGGGAACAACCTCACGGATACGGTTGATATTCACCAGATACGAGCGGTGAGCCCGCCAGAATAACTTCGGATCCAGCGTATCGAGCAGTTCTTCAAGGGTTCGGCAGTTCGATTGACCTTCCATCCCGGCAACACCCGCCGTTACTACCGAAATCACGCCATCTTCAATCCACGCATAACAGATGTCTTTTTGGTCGACGAGGAACATGCGTCCAAGGGCCTTCAGCAAGACCTTAGGCACCGGCTGCTTCTGGGATTCCAGCATTCGCACCAGAGTTTCGAATTTTTCTGATGGCGCGCCGCCGGCATCCTGTTGCGCCTGTGCCTTCTGTATGGCCTGTGCGACTCGCTTTTTGTCGAAGGGCTTCAGAAGGTAGTCGACGGCATTCACCTCAAAAGCCTTCACTGCGTACTGGTCAAACGCCGTTGCGAAGACAATCTTTGGGAGGGGTATCTTTTTGTCGAGCAGCCTCTTTATGACCCCGAACCCGTCGAGGCCAGGCATCTGGACATCAAGGAAGACGAGATCCGGATTGTGTTCCTTGATGAGGTTGACGGCCTCGAGTCCGTTCTTGCCTTGGGCGACGACATTCACGTCGTCGGCATTTTTCAGGAGAAAAGCGAGTTCGTCGCGGGCCAACTGCTCATCGTCGACGATCACTGCGGATAAAGACATCCGGGCTCCATCACGAGAAGAACCTGACTAAGAAGGAGTATAGTGACGTGGATTCGGCGCCGCAATGAACCACAATTAGCCGAGAGGCTGCTTGCCGGAGCTGGAGCGTCGAAACTAGCGGTCCAACGGATCACTACGCTACGCTCTCCAACACCAGCGCCATTCCCATACCACCGCTGACACACAAGGTAGCGACGCCGCGCCTGGTGTTGCGCTTCAACATTTCGTGCAATAGCGTCACCGTGATGCGCGTTCCGGTGCATCCGATCGGATGGCCGAGAGCGATGGCGCCCCCGTTTACGTTCAGGCGGTCACGATTGAAATTCAGGACTCGATCGCAAGCCAGCACCTGGGCGGCGAAAGCTTCATTCAACTCAATCAGGCCGAATTCATGGAGACGCAGGTTGTGCTTGTCCTGCAATTTTTCCAAGGCAGGCACAGGCCCGATTCCCATTCTTCGTGGATCGACCCCGGCAGACGTGACGGCGACAATTCGTGCCAACGGCTTCAGATTGTTCTGCTTCACAAAATGTTCACTGGCCACGACAATGGCGGCGGCGCCATCGGTGATTCCGGAAGAATTTCCCGCAGAGATGGTGCCGGTCTTTGAAAATACGGGCGGCAGCTTCGCTAGCTTTTCGAGGCTCGCATCCGCGAAAGGATGCTCGTCGCGAGCGAACACCGTCGTTCCCTTTTTACCCTCGATCGTGACTGCGGCGATTTCGGAGTCGAATCGTCCGGCGGAAATGGCGCGCGCGGCGCGCGTCTGCGACATCAACGCGTACTCGTCCTGCTCTTCGCGTGTGATCCTGTACTCATCCGCAAGAACTTCGGCGGTCTCCCCCATGACCATCTTCGCGAGCGGACAGAAGAAACCATCGCGGTACATCCCGTCGACGAGTTCCTGGTTGCCGAGGCGGTATCCCCAGCGCGCTCCATCGAGGTAATACGGAAGCCGCGACATGGACTCTGTCCCACCTGCCAGAATGCAATTCGAATCCCCAAGCAGGATCGACTGATAGGCGAGCGCGATCGATTTCAATCCCGAGGCGCATGCTTTGTTGACGGTAAATGCGGGGACTTCCTGGGGGACACCGGCTCGGACCGAGATTTGACGCGCGGGATTGGGGCCGCCGCCGGCCTGCCGGGCGTTACCGAAAATTGTCTCTTGAATTTGTTCTGGACGGACCGCCGCGAGCTCTATGGCCGCCTTCGCCGCGACGGTGCCCATGTCGGCAGCGGTCAGCGAAGCGAGAGATCCGCCGAATTTAGCAATCGGCGTACGGACCGCCGAAAGAATATAGACACCCTGCACCCTGAAACCTCCAAACCATCGAGTCTAGCAGGGACGCTTGCGGCGCGGTTTAGGCAGTCTCAACCTCCCCCTCAGTGATGACCGCTCGCCAATCTCTCGTGCGTATGAGCAAGAGCCTGAACCACGAAGGACACGAAGTCCCACGAAGGCCGGGCCCCCAGAGTTTCTTCGTGAACCTTCGCGTCTTTTGTGATTCAGACTTCCGCATTCACACGAATCACCCACCCTCTTGCCTTTGCCGCTAACCTTCGGCATAATAAGAGTTTGTCTTGACCCCGCCGGACTCTTCCGGAATAAGGATATACGTCTCGTGTTAATGATTCGTCTGTCGCGCAGAGGTGCGCGAAAACAACCTCACTACCGCATCGTGGTGATCGAGAAGGCGCGCGCACGCAACGGGCGGCCGGTGGAAGTGGTGGGCACATACAATCCCCGCACTAACCCTGCCAGCATTGAAATGAAGCGTGATCGCGTGGAGTACTGGGTATCGAAGGGCGCGCAGATGTCGGAGCGCGTGAACAAACTGTTCACTAAGACTCCCGCCCCGACGACTGCTGGCTCCGCCGCCTAAGATTTCATCAGCCGTGTGATTTCGGCCTTTTCAGGGATAGCCCTCCGTTTCCACAGCGAGAATTTATGACTGAGTCTTCTGGAGATGTTTGCGTCCTCGTGGAGCTGATTGCGAAGTCGCTGGTCGATGCTCCCGATGAAGTTTTCGTGGAGAAGTTCGATGATGGCGTGATCGAACTTGAAGTTGCCGAAAGCGATGTAGGCAAGGTAATCGGGCGGCAGGGTCGAACAGCTCGAGCGCTCCGTGCTTTGTTAAGTGCTGCAGGACATCGCGCTCGCAAGCGCTACACGCTCGAAATCATCGAGTAGCGATCTGTGAGTTCCGATCCGAGCGGCGAATTCGTCACGCTGGCCAGGGTGGTGAAAACTCAGGGCCGCCACGGTGAAGTCGCAGCTGAAGTGCACAGCAACGTTCCGGATCGTTTCGCCGAAGGAATGAGGCTGTCCGGACTAAGCAAGACCGGTACACGGCGCGACCTCAAGGTAGAGGGCCTGTGGCCGCACAAGGGACTACTGGTCCTGAAATTCGTCGGTGTGGATTCGATGTCAGAAGCGGAAGTGCTGATCGGAATGGAGTTACAGGTTCCGATCGCAGATCGCGCAGCGCTGGAAAAAGGCTGGAATTACGTCAGTGATCTGGTCGGTTGCAAAGTATTCGATCACGACACGGAAGTAGGAAGTGTTGAGGACGTTCAATTCGGGGCAGGCGAAGCTCCTTTGTTGATTGTGGCGTCCGGCAACAAGAAGTTCGATGTGCCGTTCGCCGAAGCGTATCTGGAAGCTGTCGATCTGAAGCAGCGGCAGGTGCGCATGAATCTTCCCGGGGGCATGCTGGAAATCAATGCCCCGATGACAGCGGAAGAAAAGCAAAACCAGACAGGAAGAAACAGGAATTGAATTTTCTTCCTCTGCGATAGATTTCGGGTCGCGCAAAAAATGAAGGCCGATATCGTTACGATTTTTCCGGACTTCTTCCGCGGGCCTCTGGATCACGGTATTACTCGCCGGGCCTGCGAAATGGGGTTGGCGACGATGGAAGTTCACGACCTGCGGAAGTTTACGCACGACAAGCACCGCAGCGTGGATGACCGCCCTTTCGGCGGCGGCGAAGGCATGGTGCTGAAGCCGGAACCGCTCTTTGAGTCTCTGGAGTCGTTGCAGTTGGCCTCACGCGAGGACCGCGTAGCTGGCAGGGCGAAGCAGGCGGTAATCTTGCTTTCCGCGCAAGGCGAGCGGTTCACGCAGAAGATCGCTGGCGAACTCTCCCAACTGGAACGCGTGGTTCTGATTTGCGGCCGTTATGAAGGGGTGGACGAGCGCGTTTCTGATCACTTGGCGGACCGCGAGCTTTCGATCGGGGATTACGTTCTAAGCGGCGGCGAGTTGGGAGCAGCGGTAATCATTGAGGCGATCACCCGGCTCCTGCCAGGCGCGGTGGGCAATCAAGCGTCGACGCGGCAGGAATCGTTCACGTCGTATGAAACGACGGAAACGTTGAATGTAGCGGATTCGACCTGCGGTTCGGGTGGATTGCTGGACTATCCGCATTACACGCGTCCAGCTGAGTTTCGTGGGATGTCTGTCCCCGACGTGTTGATTAACGGAAACCACCAGGAGATCCGCCGCTGGCGCCGCGAACAGGCCTTGAAGAAGACGCTCCGCAACCGTCCTGACCTGCTGGAAGGCATGGAACTGAGCAAGGAGGACGACAAGATTCTGAACCAATTGAAAGGCCGACCCGAGGGCGCGAATCCCGACGATAGGTGACGAACGCATCGGGCTCAACGTTGGTTCAAACCTGAAACAAGATCGACGGCGATCTGCAGCAAGAAACTTGAAAGTTTAGAAGGGTAAGAAAATGTCCAACTTAATTATCGAGAAACTACTGGCAAAGACACAGCGCACCGACCTTCCGGCGTTCCGCCCGGGCGACACTGTTCGTGTTCACGTAAAGATCAAGGAAGGCGACAAAGAGCGCGTGCAGGCGTTCGAAGGCGTCGTCATCAAGCGCGACAACGGACCGCAGGCCAGTTTCACAGTGCGTAAGATCAGCTTTGGTCAGGGCGTGGAACGTATTTTCCCTGTCCACTCCAAGGTGATCGACAAGGTCGACCTGGTACGCTCCTCGAAGGTGCGACGCGCCCGCCTGTTCTATCTGCGTGGACTGCGCGGCAAAGCCGCCCGTTTGCGCGATGTCGAGAAGACCCACGTCAAATAAGAATTTGGCTGAGCGTGGCATACGCTTCGCTCAGCCAATTTGATTTTAGTTTTTTTTCGCTAACCGAGGTCCGCGGCGCCGAAGCTCAGACGCCGGCAGTCATGTACTCGATTCCCGGCTCACTCGCGCCTGAGTGATTCTTCTTACTTTCCTCAGCCTCATACTCTTTGCGGGTTCCGACGAAGAACTCGATCTTTCCACCGACCGAGATTCCGTCTCCAGTAGTGAATCCCGACTCGGAAAATCCCCAGACACTTCCGTCTGTTGCGTTCCTGAATGTAACTTGTGGTTTTTGCAGGGAAGTTGAAGTCACTACCTTCCCCGTTCGAGGCACCTCGACGACATAAGCGTCGCCTTCCCTCGATAGAGGAGCAGCGCTCCGGTTACCCATTTCGAGCACGAAATTTCCGTTGAAGCCTTTGGGAATGTCGACGATCAGGACCGACGCCGAACTATGCTTCGAACAACCCACAGCAGCGATCAACAGCAGGCAAAACAAAATCAGAGTGAATTTACGTCTCATCGTTCTCTCAGCCTCACCTCTTGATTTCTTATCGTCTCAGTCTTAGCTCCTCAGCTCTTGAGGTGCGGGAATTTCAGCGCTTTCAGTTCTTAGCCGGACCGGCACCCAGGCTATTAACTCGCTGCCTCCTGAGTTGGAATTGATTTCCAGCCGTCCACCGATCTCGCGAATCCGCTCCGTCATTCCCGCCAGGCCAACCCCGCCCCCGGTTCCATCCTCCTGCAGACTCTGCAACACAGAAGGGGGCAACCCATGACCGTAATCCTTGACCTTCAGGATCACGCTATTTCCCAGGGTTTTCAGACTGACGTCCGCTCTTTTCGCTCCGGAATGCCGATGGACGTTGGTCAAACTCTCCTGCAATACCCGGAATAATACCAGTTCGGTTGAGTCTGAAAATCGGGTTGAACCATTTTCGATATTCAAATTCACATCGATGCCGCTTCGCTTTGCGAACCCCTCGACAAACCAGCGGACCGCGGAGTTTAAGCCCGCCTCATCAAGGAGAGGGGGATGGAGCAGGTGGGAAATCGTCCGGGTTTCGGCGATCGAGTCATCCAGAAGCTTCAGGCAATCCTTAAGCAGGTTGTCGCCGGGCGACTTGGCTTCCAGCATCGAGATGGCCATTTTCAAGGCGGCGAGGTGCTGGCCGACGGAATCGTGCAGTTCGCGGGCAAACTTCCGCCGTTCTTCATCCTGGAGAGTGAGAAGCCGGGCGCTCAAGGCACGTTGAGCCACTTCTGCCCGAACGCGCTCCCGCACCTGATCGGCGAGTAACTGGTGATGCACGAGGAATAGAACCAGAGCCAGGAATAGACTCGTTGCCAGAACTCCCGCAATCACTGAAAAAGAACTGCGTTCTCGTTTTTGACGTTCCTCGAGAAGGCGTTGCTCTTCGTCGTACATCCTTTGCAGGATTTGATCAGTAGCTTCCGAAGCCGCGGTGAGTTCCCTGACGATGGAAGCCTGGTTTTCCAGCGTAGACCGGCCGGAGCGCTTCAATTCGATAGCCTGGTCCATTAGAGATATGCGCTGATTTGTCAGTTCCTTAAGCTGCTGCCAATTATTTACTTGGGAAACGTTGTCATATATCAGGCGTTGGAGCGCCGCCAGGGAGTTTCGAAACTCACCCACGGCGGATTGCTGCCGCTGCAAAAAAGACGCATCTCCCGAGTCCACGTATTGCGCGCGCAGCCTTCCCGCACGAGTTCCCATCGTCGAAAATTGATGGAGCGCGAGTTGGACGTCCTTTGTGTGCTGCACCCATTCCTGGCTGGTTCGAAGCCGGGCGAAAGCAAAATAAGCCGCACAAGTGCTCATCAGAAGGAAGACGATTGCCGAAGCGAGTGCTGCATTGGCTTTGCCGGTAGAGGACATGCCCGAAGCGGTGACTTAGACCTCATTGTAATGCATGGCGAAGAGTACACGATCCGCCGGATTCCCGACGAGGCCTGAGCAGTCTAGTTTTGGTCTTATGAAACAAGAGTCAAAATTTGGTCGCACTATTTTCCTGGCAGTTTGCGCAGCGGCGCTGGTCGCCTCTCTGCCACGGAAGGTTTCG
Source organism: uncultured Acidobacteriota bacterium (assembly GCA_963801895.1). Classification (GTDB taxonomy): domain Bacteria; phylum Acidobacteriota; class Terriglobia; order Terriglobales; family Acidobacteriaceae; genus Sulfotelmatobacter. The sequence goes on from CAWDGM010000002.1 coordinate 231,291, forward strand.
CCCAGTCCAAAGGAGCACGGAGCAACGGCCAAGGCGGGAACCGATGGTGCGGCGGGAGATGTCGAACGCGGAAAATACCTCGTCGAGAATGTAGCGATGTGTGGACAATGCCACACGCCGCGGAATAGCGAGGGCACTCTCGATCACAGCCGACCTCTCGATGGTGCGCCCGTGACCTGGGGACCGCCCGCTGCGAGTCCGAATTGGCCGTTGAACGCTCCACGGATCGGAGGCACGCCTCCAGCCAGCGATGCCGACATGGTGAAACTGTTAACGACCGGGATCTGGACGAATGGGCAGCCGCTGCGTTTTCCCATGATGCCGTTTCGCATGAATGAATCGGACGCCAGGGCGGTAGTGGCATATCTGCGATCGGTCCGGCCACATTCCTAAATTGACGGTCGCAGAATTGAAGTGCCGACTGCAGACTTGTCGATCACGGTGTTTCATGCCAGAGATTGCAAAATTTGCGTCGCTGCCCGGCAACCGCTGGCGATTGCCCCGTGTACGGTGCCGTTATGGCCGGTAATATCGGTCGCCTCGCCGGCAAAGAAGAGTGTGTTCTCAACCGGGCGGATGAGCGTTTGCTGGGCCTGGTTCGCCCCAACCTTCCCGTAGCTGTAAGCTCCACGAGAAAAGGGGTCCGTCTGCCAGTCGTGGAAGTAACCCTCTTCCAGCATCCGCTGCATTTCTTCAAAGCCCACGCCCACTAGTCCGCCTAGCGTTTGCAGGCTTCGTTCAATAACGAAGGAGTGACTCTTGCCCGAAAGCTTTTCTGCGCATCGGAATGGCGCCCATCCCATGATGATCGGTTCCTTGCGCGGCATCGTCGTCCACCAGGTCGGGAACCAATCGTCTTGCGAAAATAGAAATCCCATGTCAGAAAGGCCGGCGGATTTTGCGCCGCGAGGTTTGATCGCATCCCAAAAACGCTCGCGAAAACGCAAAACGACGCGAATGACTTTACCCATCTCGAGTTTGCTGAGCGCATCCGTCATTTCCTGCGGCAGTGACGGACTGAACTTGATCACGCCACTTTGGCCGGGAGACCCTCGGAGCAAAGACACCGGCAGAGTCACTAGCACACGTGGCGCCTCCACTGCAGAGGAGCCGTTCCGGTCGCGTACGACTAATTCAGCGCTGCTGTTTTTCCAGGAGACGCTTTTGACGACAGATCCAGATTGAATCGGGATTTCGAGTTGCTTCAGTTGGGAGATGAAATTGGTGAGCATGTCGGAGTATCCATTCTCCGCACGGAAGGCGCGATGACCTCCGATCTCTTCCTCGGCGCGCATCCCCTTCACCAACCAGTGCACACCCACGAGTCCGGGATCGGCGGCATTGAATCCGCTCACGTAACTGGTAGCTCTTTGTCGTTCCCGACGTTGCTGGTCCGTCGTCGGATCACCGAAACTTTTCAAGAAATCCAGGAAGGACTGATCCGGCTGCGAATCATTCATCTTTTCCAGAATCGAATCGGCATCAGAAAAGAGATCACACTTGGAAAGCTTGCCGCCGGCCGTACACCAGCTATCGCCCTCAACCTCGGAAATTTTCACCTTCGCTTTTTCCAAAACGTCCCATATCTGGGGAGGCTTGCCGTGGATGAACTCGGCTCCGAGTTCGAGAGGCGACTCACAGGCGGAATCATGCAGTGTGAGAACGCGGCCGCCGACGCGGTCGCGCGCTTCTAGGATAGTGACGGGAACGCCTGCGCGCCCGAGTTGGCAGGCTGCGGCGAGTCCAGACATTCCGCCGCCAATCACGATGACTGCTGGATCACGTGCCATAAGGTCGGGGGAGTAACCAAATAGTAGTACCCAGCCGCGCCGAAGCGCGGGGCTAGATCAGTTCGTTCACCTATTTAGCTAAGACGATTTTTTCTTGGGGACCTTCGCGCCTTTTTTCCGGGCCTCGGATAGTCCGATGGCGATCGCCTGCTTTCGACTCTTCACCTTGCCGCCTTTACCTCCTTGGCCGGAACGGAGAGTGCCCTTCTTCTTTCGGCGCATTGCGCTAGCGACAGTTTTTCCTGCAGCCTTTCCGTACTTTCGGCGAGATGCCTTCTTCTTCACCGCCATAGTTTTTCCTCCTGCCGATTAGAGGACCAATTTTTGCATGAGGTTGCGTGCCTTTCAGTTAAAGGCGCCGCCATGACGTGTGGACTGTGTGCGCTTTTCATTCGCGTGCGTGAAGCGATCGGGTGACCGCTCCACGCGCACAAATAGTAGTCGGGATTTACGCGGCTTTTTTCTGGCCCTGTTCAAAGCGGATCAAGACCTTGGTGTAGCCTTCGATGCGTTGATCGAACTTTGAGTAAGCATCGGGAGCTTCATCGATCTCGATGTGGTGGCTGACAATCTGGCTGGGCTTGGCGCGGCCATTGACGATCAGGTCACGAAGATACTCGTTGTACTTTTTCACCGGAGCTTGGCCGCTGCCCATGGTGATCCCCTTGTCAAAGAAGTCGGCGATAGGAAATGGATAAACTCCGCTCCTTGCCTGTTCGCCCTTAGCTCCCGGATCGGGGGCAATGTAAACACCGATCAGACCGACGTGGCCCGTCGCGTTCACGACCTTCAGGCAATTCTCGACAACCTGTGTGGCTTTTTCTTTGTCCGGATTTTCATCGTCACGAGCCTGGTAGCCCACAGCATCAATCGCACAGTCCACGCCCTTCATTTTTTCTTCACCGGGCCGCAGGCTCTGCTGTATGCCTTTGTTCTTTTTGCGAAGCTTGAAGATTTGTTCGACCGGATCGCCAACGCTGAAGTTTACCGGGATGGCCCCGAGTTCTTTGGCTTTATCCAGCCGTTCGGTGACACTGTCGACAACGTAGACCTCAGACGCGCCCTTCAGGAGAGAGCAGTACGCGGTCAAAAGTCCAACCGGACCCGCTCCAAATACGGCGACTGTCTTACCGGGAGTGACGCACGCCAGTTCGGTCGCGTGATACGCCGTTGGAAAAACGTCGGACAGCAACAGGAAATCATCCTCCCACTCATCGCCTGGCTTGCCTGGCACCTTTAAACAATTGAAATCGGCGTAGGGGACGAGCACGAATTCAGCTTGTCCTCCCTGGTAGGGCCCCATGCCGGCGTACCCGTAGGCGGCGTGCGGGGCTTCAGGATTCATCGTGAGACAAGCTTCAGTGTGGCCACGATGACAGTTGAAGCAGAAACCACATGCAATGTTGAAGGGAAGAACGACACGATCGCCTTTCTTGATGCTCTGTACAGCTTCTCCAACCGACTCGATAACTCCCATAATTTCGTGCCCGACTACCGTTCCTTCTTCGAGTGGTGTGCGACCGTCGTACATATGCAGATCGCTTCCGCAGATTCCGCTCGTCGTCACACGAAGTAATGCGTCAGTCGGCGATTTCAGTTTTGGTTTTGGATGATCGGTTACGGACATGTTGCGAGTTCCTTCAAAACTTACAGCTTTCACGACTACCTCCAAATGTAATTTCAGCTAGGATGCGGGGCCTGGAAGGCAGGATGGCGGCTGATGTGAATGTGGAACGATTCTTTCAGACAACCGAGGTCAGGCGACCTTCTGGAGAAGCAGTTCTGCAACCTTCTTCAGGTCTCGAACGAATTCCTGGCGTTGCTGTTCACGCTGTTCGCTGTCGGTTGCGCGAAGTATGGAGGACGGATGCGCCGTCGCCATCACCTGTGGCGCCAAGTTTGATTTCACGAATGTGCCGCGGTCCCGAGTAACGCGAAAATCCTTGCCCAGCAGCGTTTGTGCGGCCGTGGCTCCGAGGCACACAACAACTTGCGGACGGACGGTCGCGAGCTCTGCATCGAGCCACGGGCGGCACGCCTCAATTTCCACTTGCCGAGGCTTCTTGTGAATCCGGCGCTTGCCGCGCTGTGCCGCCTCCCACTTGAAGTGCTTCACTACATTTGTGACGTACACTTCCTTCCGGTCGATCTTCGCCTCCAGGAGCGCTTCATCAAGCAATTGTCCTGCGGGTCCGACAAAGGGATGGCCCAGTCTGTCTTCCTGGTCGCCGGGCTGCTCTCCAACAAACATCACACGAGCCTTCGACGGTCCCTCGCCGAAAACAGTCTGAGTAGCGTTTTTCCATAGATCGCAAGCCTTGCAGGTTGCAGCGGAGCGCTGAAGTTCGGGTATCAACAGCGGCGCTGGTACAGGATCATCTGCGGCGGTGCGGCTGGCTGCGCCCGTGGCCGATTGAGGACGGGACATCAACTCCATCTGTTTGGCTTGCGCTCGCATGCTTATAGAGGTCGCTCCGGAGGCTGCTGCGTCTCGGTTTCCACATTGTGACTCTCACGGGGGCTATCGTCACCACTACCGCTTCCCTGCCACTCGACGGGCTCCGAACTGGTTTCACCGTCGCTATGCTTTGGCTGATCTTTCGGATCGTTGCTCAAGGTACCTCCTAGTCCGTACCTATCTGGAGGTTGGTTGCTGGTCGACGGGAGGCGGTTGCGCCGTATTCCATCGTCAACGTATTCGCAGGTTTAATCTTCCGCCGAGCTAGGAGGAGATCGCTTTTTCTCGGCAGTGCACACTCCCGCCATGCAAGGGAAGATTGGCAGTTCCGGAGCGCTGCATTCCACGATCTTACGCCTTGAAAGCGAGGATTCCGGGGTGCCCCAAGAAACTGTCATCGGAAAGGTCGTCAGCGTCCGATCGTCGTCAAACTGCAGGATTTCGTCGCTCTACCACGATTACCTGATTTTCGCGTGACCATTCGAAGGTCATAAATCTATCTGTAGGAAATCGCGACTCCTGGAGAAATCGATGCGACGAACGATTATGACCTTAGTTGCATGCTTTGGATGCTGCGTGGGGCTTTCCTATTCTCAGACTGTCACACCCGCAACGCCCGACAATTCCACCCCAAGCTCCGATGACTCGAGGATTTTATCCATACCACCCGTTTCGTCAACTGAGCAGCGTGAGTTCCAGGAAGCGGTGAAAGATGTGCATTTCGACTTCGATCGTGCGGATCTTCGGGATCAAGATCGCTCGACGATAGCAACCAATGCACAATGGCTTAAGGCTCATCCCGATGTGTACGTAACTCTAGAGGGCGACGCCGATGATCGAGGGGATATCGTTTATAACCTCGTATTGTCGGGTGAACGGGCGGCCGTGACCAAGGCTTCGCTCGTCGAACAAGGAGTTCCGGCTGACCACATTCTCTTTGCTACCGGCTGGGGGAAACTTTATCCGATCTGTTCGCAAGCGGACGAGAGTTGCTGGAGTCAGAATCGCCGGACGCACTTCGCGGTCTGGCCAGCATTGCCAGAAGCGACCCAGATGTCAGGTCAAGTTGAGAAGAGCGCTGCCGGGCAGTGAGCTCATGTTGCTACCGCGGGCCCTGCGGAAGCGACGTGTAATCCCTGCCTGAAAATCCTGCTGCTTGAAAGCGACGAAGTGACGCCTTTCTCTAGCTCGCTTTCGAATCGGCCTCGCCCTTTCGAAAGGCGGCTTCTCCAGCGTCGGATACTTGAACCCACTTCGGGTTTGGCGAATCCTCGGCGTCGTAGTTGTCGTGCCAATTCCACCACTTATACGGCTTTGACTGAGGATATCCCTCTGGCGAGTCTTCCCAAATCTCCTGACGCCCCAGAGGAGTGATGTCGAGGTAGCTCCAGGTTGTTCCCATCGCCTCGTCGCCACGGCCGTTCACGAAATAAGTGCGGAATATCCGTTCGCCGTCGCGGATAAACACATTGTGGCCGTGCCATTCGTTGACGCCGAAGTCTGTGTCGAAGCTGTCGGTGATGGTGTACCAGGGCATCTCCCACTCCATCCGCTTCTTCAGGCGCGCGATGTCTGTCTGTGGCGCACGCGAGGCATAGGCAAGCGTGGTGTCGCGAGCGTTCAGATGGGCCAGATGAGCAACCTGATCGGCGCCGAGGGAGCAACCCCTGCAGGCGTGATCGGGCCAGCCAAATACACCGGGCTCGAAGAAGGCACGATAAAGGACCAACTGCGTACGTCCCTCGAACAAATCAAGCAGGCTCACTTTACCTTTGGGTCCCTCGAACTCGTACCTTTTATCAACTACCATCCACGGCATTCGTCGACGCTCGGCAGCGAGCGCGTCACGCGAACGAGTAAATGCTTTCTCCTTCACGAGCAGTTGCTGCTGCGCCGCATCCCATTCCTGCTTCGACACGACCGGAGGTAGGTTCTTGGGCAGTTGCCCCTTTGGTATCTCTATCTCTTTTTTCATATCTGCCGACATTAGTTCTCCTTGTTTTGTGATGTTCTGTGAAGTGAATCGAAACCGTTCGCTCTGAAAATCCTTCTCAACTTGCCGATGCACAGTGCCACAATTCCTCCTGTGGATCCGGCTCCGGCTACGATTGCTGCTGTACTAGCGATGCATGCTGGGCACATATTCCCTCCTCTGAACTTCCGGTCCGTTCGCCGCGGTTGTGGCAATTGCTTCTCCACGTCGAAATCTCTTCTTGCCACATTCTCGATATGACCGGCTGCACCGTGGTCATGTACAAATATTGATGCAGGCCTCGAATAAAGTGGGAGTGACAAGTGTGGCGGGATTCCGATGGATTCACTGATCACGGCTGCAGCCCGCGCGCTCTCTGCGGGTGATCCTCTCGGAGCACTCAAGCGCGTTGCATTGCGCGAGGACCCGCCAGCCCTTGCCCTTCGCGGTATCGCGATGGCACAACTCGGTGACTTCGCGAGAGCCAAGGAACTCCTCCGCAGTGCTGCTCGTGCCTTTGGTCCGAAAGCAGCTGTGGCACGCGCCAGGTGCGTCATCGCCGAGTTCGAAATCGCGCTCGCTTCCCGCGAACTAAACTGGCCAACCAAAACACTCGAAGTTGCGCGTGCAACGCTTGAAGCCCACGGCGACCACTTGAACGCAGCGTATGCGCGATACCTGGAGGTCCGGCGCTTGGTGCTGATCGGCCATCTCGACAAGGCCGAATGCATGCTCGCCGATTTGGATCCGAGTCCGTTCCCGCCCGCTTGGACGACCGTGCATGCGCTCCTTGTTGCTGGAATCGCGATGCGGCGTCTCCGCACGAAAGATGCTCGGCGCGCGCTCTCGCTCGCTGAAAGCAGCGCACGCAAGGCGCAAATTCACGCGCTCACTGCGGAGGTCGAAAGCGCATCACGCATCTTGAACACACCTGCGGCACGTTTGATTACGCGCGATGGAGAGCGGCACGTCTTGCTCGACGCAGTGGAAACATTGCCGGCTTCGAAAGCGCTCGTTGTCGATGCGTGTCGTAATTGTGTGCGCTACGCCAGCAAGCTTGTTCCACTTGCAAGACGTCCCGTGTTATTCGCCCTTGCGCGCGCACTGGGAGAAGCGTGGCCTGGAGACGTCCCTAGAGATGTGTTGCTCGCGCGGGCATTCGGTGCGCGTTTCACCGATGAATCACATCGCGCGCGATTGAGGGTGGAAATAGGACGTTTGCGTAAAGCGCTCCGACCGCTGGCTGGCATCGACGCGACAAAGCTTGGGTTTGTGTTAACACCGCGCGGCGTACGCGACGTCGTCGTGCTGGCGCGGCCAGTCGAAGAAGAACATGGTGATGTGCTCGCTTTCCTTGCCGACGGAGAGTCGTGGTCGAGTTCGGCGCTGGCGCTTGCGCTTGGAGCCAGCCAGCGCACCGTGCAGCGGGCTCTCGACTCTCTCGCAGCAGCCGGCAAGGTTCAGACGTTCGGTCAAGCGCGAGCCCGTCGTTGGATCACGCCGCCTCTCCCTGGATTCACGACGATTTTGTTACTCCCTGCGCCTCTCCCGATTGATTAAGGTAGAAGCATGAAACGATCAACCGCTGAAGTCGTCCAGGAGTACGGCCCTTTCCCGGGAGCGGCCCACGTGCATGGAGTGAGCTACGACCATGAGCAGGTCTGGTTTGCGTCTGGCGACAAGCTGAACGCCTTCGACCCCGCCAGCGGAAAGATGACGCGCTCGCTCGATGTCTCGGCTCATGCGGGAACCGCATTCGATGGCAAGCACCTGTTTCAGATCGCTGAGGATCGCATCCAGAAGATTGACCTGAAAACTGGCCGTGTTCTCGCCACCATCCCCGCGCCCGGCGGTGGCGGAGACTCCGGACTCGCGTGGGCCGAAGGCACGCTCTGGGTCGGGCAGTATCGGAACCGCAGAATCTATCAAATCGATCCCGAGACCGGAGCGATTCTTCGCACCATCGAATCCAATCGCTTCGTCACTGGCGTCACCTGGGTTGATGGTGAACTGTGGCATGCCACATGGGAAGGCGAACAGAGCGACCTGCGCCGCATCGATCCCCTGACCGGGGAAGTCCAGGAACGCCTCGAGATGCCGGATGGCATCTACGTTTCAGGCCTCGAGTCCGATGGCGGCGATCAGTTCTTCTGCGGAGGAGGCCCGTCCGGCAAGGTCAGGGCAGTCCGGAGGCCGAAACGGAAATCAACGAAAGACACCGGCCGTCGTTCCTAGTTGATGTTCAAAAGAGGCTACTCAAAACCGAAATCGGCCGGGCTTGTCATAGTCACCAGAGAAGGCCCGAGTCGTTCATTTGAGATTGGGAATGGTGGGCGCTATAGGATTCGAACCTATGACTTCCACCGTGTGAGGATGGCACTCTACCGCTGAGTTAAGCGCCCTACTTTTTGTCCACGCAGTCGGTCGAGCCTCTGTGTGTTTTCAACCTTTTAGGCCGATGAAGGTGTCCACTCAGAGGGTACTCTATCGTTTTTCGGGGACGGTGTCCACCCGTTTTGGACACCGTGTGCGCTTAACCGTTTGCTGTTTTTCCACAGCGGGAATGCTCCGCAGGTTGGGCAATTGCCCCGCGTCGCGGGAGGGCGTGACTGGGTCCCGAGCACCGGAGCGCCGCTGGGTTTCGGCGCGAGGAGCGGAGTGGCCGCGCCGCCTACGACCGTGAATGAGCGCGGTGCTTCCCCGCTGAGTTCAATTCTCTCCCAGCTGGCCGTCATTCCACATCTTGAGGAGTTCGAGGACTTCGGCATCGTCGAGCGTATCTCCCCACGAGCCGATGGTTGCGGGCAGTTTCTTGTCCGCTCCTAGGTTTGCAAAGGCACGGTAGAGCGCTGCGCGGATTTTCATTTCAGTGGAGTCGACAAGTGAGTGTCTGAGCCATTGTCAACTCGTTAGCTCTCATTGACTTGCCATGGGGTCAGTCATAACATGGCGTCGTGCACCATGATCGGACAAACCATCTCGCATTACCGTATTGTGGAGCAGCTTGGCGGCGGCGGGATGGGAGTTGTCTATAAGGCTGAAGACAAAGATCTCGGCCGCTTCGTCGCACTAAAGTTCCTGCCAGACGAGTTCGCGCAAGACCCGCAAGCTCTCGACCGTTTTCGCCGCGAAGCCCGGGCCGCATCTGCACTCAATCATCCCAACATCTGCACAATTTACGAAATTGGCAAACACGATGGGCATTCATTCATCGTGATGGAGTTTCTGGATGGCATGACACTGAAGTATCGCATCGGGGCGAGGCCCATTGAAACCGAGGTACTGTTGAGCCTCGCCATTGAAATCGCCGATGCCCTGGATGCCGCGCACTCCGAAGGTATCATCCATCGCGACATCAAACCTGCAAACATTTTCGTTACCAAACGTGGGCACGCCAAGGTTCTCGACTTTGGGCTCGCGAAACTCACTTACGGTGCCCGTGTGGCCGAAGCCGCAGTTGAAGGCGGGCCGACCATGAGCGAAGAACACCTGACCAGCCCTGGGACGGCGATCGGCACAGTCGCATATATGTCCCCCGAGCAGGTCCGCGCCAAAGATTTAGATGCGCGCACTGACTTGTTTTCCTTCGGCGCAGTTCTGTATGAAATGGCGACCGGCACGTTGGCGTTCCGTGGCCCAAGCTCAGGAGTAATCTTCGACTTGATTCTGAACAAAGCGCCCGTTCCTCCCGTGCGCTTGAACCCCGACTTACCTGTCGAACTAGAGCGCATCGTTTACAAGTGTCTGGAGAAAGACCGCGAACTGCGTTACCAGCACGCTGCCGATGTTCGAGCCGACTTGAAGCGCTTGAAGCGGGATACGGATTCCGGCCAGGGGCGTGGGGCGAGTGTAGTAGTCGAGCCGAGTTCCGCAGGACCTGGAGTTCCTGCTGCTGACCGACTGTCCAGCGGTGTTGTCCTACTCGCGGAAGCTAAGCGCCATAAAGGAGTCTTGGCATTCATACTTGTTGGATTGACGGTGCTGGTTGCTGCATTAGGGATTTACTTTTCCAAACTGAGCCCACGCAGAAGGGACTGGAACCTTCAAGGCATGACGATTAGCCGAATCACGCAGCGCGGGAACGCGGTCAATGTGGCGATTTCTCCAGACGGGCGCTACATCGTCTACGCATTACGTGAAGGGGAAAAGCAGAGCCTCAATGTTCGTCAAGTAGTTACCGGCAGCGACGTGCAGATTTCACCGCCGGAAGAAGTGATGATTTGGGGCCTGACTTTTTCGCCCGACGCCAACTACATTGATTTTGTTCGTTCCGAGAAAAACAACCTCATTAACAATTTTCTCTATCGGATGCCCGTGCTGGGCGGAACACCGCGCCTCGTGATGCAGGAGGGACTCGATTTTCCGACCAGTTATTCTCCAGATGGCACACAGTTCGCCTTCACGCGCGTACGATCGGCTGAACAAGAACAGATTGATGTCTTGATTGCCGATGCTGATGGGAGTAAGCAACGGGTACTCGCTACGCTTCCTTACCTTGACGCGTTTAGCTTCGGTACAGCGTGGTCTCCCGATGGGAAAACCATTGCCGCCACAAGTGTTGAGCCAAAGAAAGGGCTTCGTTCTGTACTTTGGGCCATCTCTGTCGGCGACGGTTCGATACGTGAAATCTACTCGTCACCGGGCATTATTGGCCTTCCGCACTGGCTGCCGGATGGAACTGGTCTTCTGGCGTCGATCGGCAATATTGCTCAGTTCTTTCGTGGGCAACTCTGGTTTATTCCCTTTCCAAACGGAGAAGCACAGCGCCTCACGAACGACCTGATGGATTACCAGCTCTGTTGCCTGGACCTCACACGCGATGGCAAGACCCTAGTCGACACCTCAGTGACAAGGGTGTCCGATCTGTGGCTGGCGCCGCTGGGCGACATCGCCAAGGCCAAGCAAGTCACTCCGCGAGGATCTCCTGTTGGACGATTCTCTTTGATGCCCGACGGTCGGATCGTTTTTGCCAGCGGCGAAGGCAACCTACTCTCTCTAAATCCCGATGGAAGTGGACGCACTCAGTTGACACCCAATGATCATGCAAGCTGGGACCCCTCAGTCTGTGGCGATGGGCGCTACATTGTCTATTCGGCCTACGAAGAACAAAAGATGGGGATCTGGCGGATAGATGCTGATGGGTCGAACCCCAAGCGTATCGCTGACGAGACGTTCGCCGCGTCGCCACAATGCTCGCCGGATGGTAGGTGGGTGATCTATTTACGTGGCCCTTCCTGGACTCTGATGCGAGTCATCATAACGGGCGAGAAGCCTCCAGAGACGCTTACAAAGAACCCAGCACCCGGGAGTCGATCTGTCCCGGCGTTCTCGCCCGACGGAAAGCGGATCGCATATATCGCTTCGCCGGCTTCTCCGGCTTCTCCGGTCGAGAACCTAAGCTCTCCCTCTTCATCGCAACCAAATCAACTGAAGGTAATCGCTTTTGATGGGGGTACCCCTTTACAGCAGTTTGACTGGCCGGTGTCGGCCGGCCTTTTTTTTGGGAGCCCCCACTGGGCGCCAAGCGGTGACGCAATCGATTATGTGCTAACCCATAACGGCGTCTCCAACATCTGGCGCCGGAACCTGGCTGCCGGTGCCCCGAAGCAGATTACGAATTTTGAGTCGGGACAGATTTTCGACTTCGACTGGTCGCATGATGGCAAGCAACTGGCGCTGACACGAGGAAGTGAAAGCAGCGACGTCATCATGATCAGGAATTTTCGGTGACGACTGCACAGTGCGATGCGTCAATCCTGGGGCCCCGAGCGTTAACAGAAAATCCTCAAGTGACGAAATCAGGCGTTAACACTCAAAATGGCCGGTGTTGGGGTTGAGTCACTCTTTCCCAGCCACCTTCCCTTTCCGGTTTAATCTCGCACGCGGAGCACACCGCCCTGGAGCGCTTGCGGGGGGCGGAGCGGGCGCGTGCGCTGTCCCTTCGGTCTGCCGCTTGTGGTGAAAGCAACGAGGCACGGACGTGGAGCGGCTGCGTGCTCAGTGCCGGCTGAGGCGCAGCTGCAATCCGCGACGGCTCGTGCACGATGCGTGACCGCCCGTTCTGTCACAGCACGAATTCCCACCCAACGAAAAGCGCGTTGGGTGGGGCACCCTCGTTGTTTGGGACGGGCGGGCGCGCGCGCAAGGTGCCGCGCCGGTCGCGTCCTGGCCCTCGAGAAAATCGCCGCCCTTGACGCGTTAGCGTTTCGCGGACCTCGCTACGCCATCTAGCTGGTTGCGCGCGCTGTCATCGCCCGTTTCGGTGCATCCGTCGGTTGCGTTTCTGCGGGACGCCGCTGATTTTCGAGCAGCATCGCGATTAACGTCTCGCCTACGAAATAGTTCGATTCGGCGGAATTGACCTTGGCTATTTTCGTATCGCCGCGGCAAATGTCGACGGTTGCGAGAAGTCCCGATTTGAGTTGCAGTTCGTTGAGCGAGATAAACTCGTCGGCGCCGGTCATTCCCTGCGCGTTCTTTCCTTGGTACACCACACCATCCTTGCGAATCCGGAGGTATGGAACGGTTTCCTTCACGAGCCACACTACTTCTTTCTGCCGATCTAAGGTTTTCATCCAAGTGGTAGCTAGGGATTCGCAGGCGTAGTCAAGAAGTTGCGTCATCTTGTCATTTCGGATGGACTCTCTGGTCATGGTCACCTTTTCGCCGGACTGCGTGAGAAAGTAAACGCTCGTGTTAAGCACGCCGTTGACCCGAACCGCATAGCGAGAAATGCCCTTGAGGTCAGCGTAGCGGGCGGTGACCGAGCCAAACCAACTTTTCGTTATGAAGCCTTGTTCGTAGATCTCGGAGCGGGTCGTGGCGAGTTTCAAGCAGAATTTGCCCCCGAAAAGCCCAGCGGGTACAAGTAGTATCCCGACGTAAGTACCTTCTATACCTAACCCTACGCCGCAAGCGACGAGCGCTGCGCAAATGATCACGCCGAAAATCCCGTTGGTTCGATTCGTGTTTACGAACAGCAATTTTCCCATGGCTCGGTTGTCTGCCGCGGTTGCTCCGGGCACAGCATCTACGCCCCGTCGAGTCAGCCGTGACACTCCCCCAGCCATTCTGTTCGTCCAGGTCCCGGATGGCGAGATGACATCAGTAATGCGACCAGTGGGAGAGACTCCGCCCTGGCCTTGCTCTCTTGAGTTCCTAAACTGCGGTGTTTTAGGGATTGGGGGTCGCGTGATAGCCTTACAAGCGGCTCGGGAATGCATCCCTTTGATTCAGAGGGATTTCCGCGCCGATTCTTCGCTTTTCATGACTTTCGAATCCAACTCGGTAAAACCGTCATTATCTCCTTCAGAACAAGAGGGTTCCGCAGGGCGTGACAACGTCAAAAAATCGCAACTTTCAGACAACGACGGGGTTCAGACAGATGTGAGCACTGCTGCGATAGATCGGAGCATGCTGATGGCAGGGACGACGCCGCAATCGTCGTCCGGTTTCGCGCCGTTTTTGGCGGGTGGCGCGGCCATTTCTGATGCCGACGTCATGTTGCGAGTCAAGGCCGGAGACCAGGCTGCCTTCGACTATCTGGTCCAGAAGTATCGCCGCCCGATGTTGAGCTTCATGTATCGCATGTCGCATAACTCGGCGGCGGCTGAAGATCTGGCGCAGGAAGTTTTCTTGCGGGTGTATCGATCGCGCCAGAGCTACGAAGCCAGCGCCAAATTTACGACCTGGCTGTATCGTATCGCGACTAACCTGGCGGTCAATCACGCACGCGATACCCGGCACGAGCGGCCTGAAGTTCAGGTCAGCATCGACGAGCCGGACGAAGATTCGAGCACGACCCTGCAGGTTCCGGACCGGTCTCTGAACGCGGAACAGGCGATCGTGCTGCGGGAGCGAATGCTGGCGATCCGGCAGAAGGTTGAGGCGTTGCCGGAGCAACAGAAGATGGCGGTGATCATGCATAAGTACCAGCAAATGGACTATAAGCAGATCGCCGAGGTGCTGAAGAAGAGCGAGTCGGCAACGAAGTCGCTGCTCTTCCGCGCTTACGAAACATTGCGGGAACAGTTAAAAGAATTCATCTAGCAGAACTGATTTTTGAAGCGACACTGGCGAAGACGAGTTAAGGGGAAGTGGTCATGAAATGCGATGAGATCCGCGAGAGGATGCCCGATGTAGCGGCCGGCTTTGGCGAGCTGACAGCGGACGAGAGCAATCATCTGGCAAGTTGCAATACTTGTGCGGAACAGTTGAAAGCGATGCGATCGACGATGGCACTGCTCGACGAATGGCAGGTTCCGGAGCCGTCGCCGTATTTTGATGTGCGTTTACAGGCCCGCTTGCGCGAAGAGATGAACAAAGCGCCGGCGGGCTGGTTGCATTGGTTCCGGCGTCCCGTGCTGGCCGCAGCACTGACAGTGGTGATGGGAATCGGCGTCGGACTCTTCTTCGCGCGTGGCAGCAAAATCCATAATCCTCCTCCGCAAATCGCGGATGCCGAGCCCGGGAGCGCCGTTGGCGATTTACAAACTCTCGAAAAAAATCCGGACATGTATTCGGATTTTGAGTTGCTTGACGACCTCGATGTGCAGCAAGATGATGTGGCCAATCCGTAGTGCCGATCATTGGCGAATGATGATTGGCGAATAACGATCGGCAATTAACCACAGGTGTGTGACCTCGGGGCGAAGTCACACGAAAAGAGTAGACATGAGACGGAGGCACTACATTCCGGCATGCCTTACGACCGCTTTCCTGGCGGCCGCACTCTCCGTGCCCTGCCTGTGTGTCGCTCAGCAAGCGAGATTCCGCCCGGTACAGCAGCAGAAACGCCAGGCTCCGCCACCACGGCAACAGGGCCAGCGTCCACCAGGAATGCAGGCGCGCCCGCGAGGGCACGCCGGTGATTGGCTACGCCGATACAAGGATGTTCCGCCGGACGAGCAGGAACGCGCGCTTCAAAGTGATCCTGAATTTCGCCGTCTTCCACCCGACCGGCAAGAACGGCTCAAACAGCGCTTGCGCAACTTCTCCGATCTGCAGCCGCAGCAGCAATTGCGCGTGCTCAATCGGATGGAGACGTGGGAGCATTTAACGGACGACCAGAGGCAGGAGGCTCGCCAGCTCTTTGGCCAAATCCGCCAGCTTCCGCCTGCACGGCGTGGGATGGTCAATACCGCGGTCCGCCACCTCGGCTCGATGACACCAGAACAGCGCGAGCAGGTCATCAACTCAGATCGATTCAAGGGCATGTTCAACGATCAGGAGCGCGAGATCATCCGTGGTGCGTCCCGCCTGCCGCTGTCACCTCCGGAAGGCGAAGAGAGCGCAGAACCGCAGGAGCAGGAAAACGGCGCACGGTAGCCGTAGCAGCGTTTGATCCGAGATTTACTTCTCAGTCTATCCAGCTCCCCACCAGAAGCACTCCCTCAGTTAGTTCATGAGCGCGATCATCCGCCGAATTGAGACCGACATCTGTTTGACCTCGGCGGCGTCAGAAGCATCGGGTGAGAGCTTCAGATACTCGTCCAGGTCCTCAACCGCAATCCCGTGCATCCCCATGCTGTAACGAAGAAGAGCACGCTGCTTGACATCCTCCGCAGAGCGCGGATGAATGACGAGAATCAGATCGGCGATCGGCAAGGCCTTGCGGAAATTTCGGGTGGAGAGATAGACCGTTTTCAAGTTATTCAGCATTCGCGTGAGAATCTGACGTCGGCTGATGGGATG
The DNA here is from genome assembly GCA_963801895.1 of uncultured Acidobacteriota bacterium. Classification (GTDB taxonomy): domain Bacteria; phylum Acidobacteriota; class Terriglobia; order Terriglobales; family Acidobacteriaceae; genus Sulfotelmatobacter. The sequence continues at coordinate 247,204 of CAWDGM010000002.1, forward strand.
CAGGAATTCTGGGCGCAAGGTCATTTCGCCGGAGTAGATTTCGTCCAGCCGGCTCTGGCAATCTTGCCGGCTGAGGATGTCCCCGCTGTTGAAGCAGTCGATCAATGTCTCCTGCCCGTCATGGCCGTAGTGCTTCAGCAGGAAATGTCCGGGCATGCCGACCCCGGACAGCGGAAATCCGACCCTTCGCGCGACTTCCATATAAAGGATAGAAAGCGTAATCGGAATTCCCAAGCCGCGATCGAGCACATCGTTTAGAAACGAGTTTCGCGGATCGTAGTAATCCTCACGATTGCCACGAAGTTTTAACTCCTGAAAAAGAATGCGGTTCAGGGATGCGAGCGCGACCCGGTCGAAATCGGAGGCCTCGGCAGCGACTCGTCGCGCCAGACTCTCGACGCGACCCACATACTCTTCGATTTCAAGCTTGGGATACTCGGTCCGAGCGATAACCAGCGACGCCCGGATCAGGTCAATTTTCTCGTCTTCGATGTCAGGGGAAACGAATACGGAGAACATCTCTACTAGTTCCGCAGGGGCGGTGTAATGCATGAATCCATGCTAACAATGTTCGCCAGGCGGGAGATTGGCCCTTAGGTGCCAGCGTATGGCACGTTTGCACAGTCCGGGGAGGATCGTTCCAGACTACTTCCTCAACATGTTGCGCAAGACGAAGAATGCGTTGGCCGGACGCTCCCCTAAACGGCGCATGAAGTACGGATACCACTCGGTTCCGAACGGAACGTAAACACGCATTCGCCAACCATCTCGCACCAGAGCCTGCTGTAGGTCGCGGCGAATACCGTAGAGCATCTGGAACTCGAATGAGTCACGGGCGATGTTCTCACGCGTCGCAAAAGCCTGCGTTTCACGGATGATGTTTTCGTCGTGGCTCGCGATCCCGTGATAAATGCCGCTCTTGAGCAGGATCTTCATCAGCTTGACGTAGTTCGCATCCACCTCGGCCTTGCTCTCGAATGCAATGTCGGCTGGCTCCTTGTAAGCGCCTTTGCACAGGCGGATGCGAATTCCTTCCGCGAGAAGCTTTTCAACATCACTCTCTGATCGTCTCAGATAAGACTGGATTACGGTGCCGACACTGTTGGCGTGTCCCGGCCTGCGGTGGAGCTCGTGCACGAAATCGAGCGTGCGTTGTGTGTAAGGGGAACCTTCCATATCGACACGCACGAAACCGGGGGGAGTCATCGCCGTCGCCTTCGACACCAGGCTGCTCACGATATCGCGTGCCAGGTTTTCGTCGACATCCAGACCCATATGGGTCAGCTTCAGGCTGATGTTGGCATCGAGGTGGTTGGCTGCGATCGCATCCAGAATCTGCCGGTAGAGTTCGGCGCTCTCGCGGGCTTCGTCAGGATTGGTGACATTCTCGCCCAGGTTATCGATGCTGACGCTCATCCCCGCGCGGTTCACGGCCTGGGTCACGCGGACTGCATCTTCAATCTTTGTGCCGGCTACGAAGCGCCCGGAAACACGACGGCCGATCGCCGATCTCTCCGCGAAGTTGCGGATGGAACGATTTTCTGAAAGACGGACGAAGAAGGCCCTCAACATGGAGTACTTACCACCTCACTTATCAGAGGACAAAGCGAAGGAAGAGGAATGCTATGTGCTGGCATCACGACCACAGAAATTTGTACCACAACCAAGGTTGGTGGGGCGTGACGCGACTCACGGGCGACCGAAATACAGTGTCATCCTGGGCGAAGCGAAGAGCCGGCCCTGAGCGAAGCTGAAGGACTTCTGCACTTGGCCAGGAGTGCATAGATCCTTCGCTTTCGCTCAGGATGACAACCGAAATTACCAGGTGTAGTGCGCGGTGTACGTGATTACCTTCTCGCCATCAGGTTGTATCGAAACGGGAAACTCGATTGTCTGGCTATCCTTTTTCGCGTATTCGTCCGACTTCGTGGTGATTGTCCAATTGGTGCCGCGGTACAGATGTTCCACGACTCTGACCTCGACAGGTTCTTTCTTGTGATTCCGGATCCGAATCTCAAACGTCTCACTTGCCATGGTTCGACCGTTATCGACGGTGTAGTTGGTGCGCTTGCGCTCTCCGGTGAGGTCGAAGGAATTCCCGGTGTAGATGCGCACCGTTTCGTCGTGCGGGGTGTGATCGATCATGTTCTCGCCGGTGAATTCCATCTGCCCGTCGTCATTGCGGCGGTAGAAGCGAACACGTCCCTTGGGGAGCGGCATGCCGAGATGGTTGGCGTCGGAGTTCACGAACTCGCGCATGACCCAAATTTTGGTATTCGATTCGGTGCCGTAGGAATGGTCGTTGCGGATATTCTCCCAATTCCAACCGCCGTAACGGTTGCTGTCGATCTTCGCGCCATCATAGATGTAGAACTGCTTGGTCGCCACGTTCGATGCATGGATGAATTCCACCTGCTTGGTCTCAAGGTTGCGCAGGGTTGTCGCGCGTTCTAGCGTATAAAGATGGAATTCGTCGAACGCCTTTTCCGTGACGGGCGGAGCCATGGGAGCAGCGGCCTTCATTGCAACCATCTCGGAGAGTTGGCGGCCGCTTATGCCCGGCTGGATTTTGTTTACGTCTCCCGCCATCAACTTGATGTGCGCGTTCTCAAATGTCTTACCTGTGCGGTTGTCCATAGTGACCCAGCCAACGATATCGACCAGATCGCCCTTCTCCGGGGCAACGATGTTGTAGTCGGCCTGCCAACTCATCCCGGCAGTAACATAGGAGAACTCCGCGGGAAATTTGCCCGGTTTATCCGTTGCCACTAGCCACTCGAGACGGGGCTTCAGGATCGTCTCTGCTGTGAGATCCGGAAAGACCGGTGTCCCGGGCATACCGAAGCGGAGCTGGCCCGCCACTTCGATGATCGGTTCTTCCTGCTGCGCTCCATAGTTCTGCGAGTAGCCGGTGGTGAAATAATCAGGCCGAATGTAGCCGCTCCGGATCACTTTCCCTTTCACCAGCGATCGATCCGGCAATTCGAAATCAATGGTCCGGCCTTCATAAAGCGACAACAGTGAGTACTGCGAAACCGGATCAGCCCGGTAGTTCTGTTCGAGCACATTAACCGTGTGCTTGCCCGACGGATCTCGCAGGACCACGGAATCGGGCTCCAGATGCATGGTGATGTCGTTCACGTTGATCGGGTTCACACCGGCCTTCAGGTCGAGAGGAAACTCCTGCCGTACGACGGCAAAATTCTGGTTGTAGATCGTGAGCGACGGTTGGGAATTCTGTTGTGCGGAAGCACTCACACACAAGGTTAATAACAGGACGAGGTAAGCGCGCATGGACATTTCTCCGTTCGAGGGCCTGAACCTGTATGCAGCTTTTCCGGTTGAACTCAGGCTATCGTTCGGAAGAACGGTTCGGGGAGTGTCTTTTGCGGGGCGATTACCAAAGATTCTTGCAGTAACTACTGCGGATCGAACTTGAGTTCGATCAGTTCTTTGGTCTCATGGGCCGCTGGCTCGAACTTCCAGTGTCCCACAGCCGTGATCGCACTTTGCGTCAGCAGAGGATGGCCACCTTTGATATCTATGTTCTTTACGTTGCCGTTGGGCAACACCTGCGCTTCGACCTTCACCACCCCATGAATGTTCATGGAGCGAGCCAAAGTTGGGTAAATCGGCGGGGTCTTGACCAGGACCTTCCGCGTGGACTCAACGGATTCCTGTGCGAATAGTTGAATTGGAAGAAGCGTTGTGGCAGCAAGAAGCAAGATTGAGAATGCGCCCTGCCGCGTCAGGGTTCTCATGGTGAAGGGAGTCTACGAGAACCGATAGTTCCTGGAGTAGATAACCGAAGTAATTGAATGCGGCTCCTACGAGCCGGTCTTTATTTACCGTGTTCTTCGAGGAACTTCTCGACTTCGATGGCCGCCATGCAACCGGTGCCCGCTGCGGTAATCGCCTGGCGATATCGCCGGTCCTGAACGTCTCCACAAGCAAACACGCCCTCGACGCGGGTAAAGACGTAATCGTGTGTCTTAAGATAACCGTCAGAATCGGTATCGAGTTGCCCTTCAAACATCTTGGCATTTGGATCATGACCAATGCCGAGGAAGAGTGCGCTGGTTGGGAAATCCCAAACCTTATCCGTTTTCACATTGCGTAATTTTAGGCCAGTAACTTCCTTGTGATGGATGTCGTAAACATCCTCGACGACGGTATCCAGAAGAAACTGGATTTTCTCGTGCTTCTGGGCGCGCTCCAGCATGATCTTCGAAGCACGAAACGAATCGCGACGATGAATGATCGTCACCTTTGACGCGAAGCGAGTCAAGAACAGCGCTTCTTCCATCGCAGAATCGCCGCCGCCCACTACCACGATCTCCTTACCCGAAAAGAAAAACCCGTCGCAGGTCGCACACGATGAAACGCCGTGACCAATCAGCTGCTGTTCATGCGGCAGCCCCAACCAACGGGCTGATGCTCCGCTTGCGATGATCACCGTCTGAGTATGGATTTGCTGGTGTCCGAGATGCAAAACGAACGGACGCTGGCTCAAGTCAGCACTCGTCAGATGCGCCATGCGATACTCCGCGCCAAATCGTTCAGCCTGTTTGCGCATATTATCGACGAGCTGTGGCCCAAGAATTCCCTCGGGGAAACCGGGGAAATTCTCGACCAGCGTCGTCATTGACAGTTGGCCGCCCGGCTCATGACCCTCAATAACCAACGGCTTCAGGTTGGCGCGCGCGGCGTAGAGAGCTGCAGTGTGTCCGGAGCATCCGGACCCGATGATCACAACATTACGAGTTTCGCTCATGAATAGTGGCTGGAGATTAGATGGTGCAGTTCAGATTTTGATGCATTGCCGCTGCCGGCATGTGAATGCTACTTCCTGTCCTCTGTTGTGGGCTTGGCTGCGGGTTTTGAACTCTTGGGCTTGGCCGCGACCTTTGTTTTTACGTTTCCGCTAACCTTACCCAATTCGTCCGGGACAACCGATTTGACGCCGAGCAAACGCCGATAGTTCGTCAAGACTTGTGAAGCGCTCTGGAAAAGAGGTTCGTACACGCTTTGATCTGGAGCTGGGCCTCCTTCAGCTGCGGAACATCGTGCCAGCGCTACCGATGATTTGCCGAACCGTTCGAGGCGCACGCGATTCACCGGACTATTCGCGCTCAACATGTCGTCGGGGCTCGTCACCGCTGAGGCGCTATCTTCCAACGAAACCTGGATCAGATCCTTGGGATCGCGAACATGCAGGACCAGCGTCTCCACCATCATCTGCCCGTCGTTGCTGAAGGAGTACTGTACGCTCGAGAAAAGAGCCTGCACAGAAAACTCTTTTCGAATACGCACATAGCTCGCAACGGAAGGCTCGCCCGCGACATGAGTATTCTGACCGGCAGGAAGAAAGCTGGGCATATCGCTCAATGTCGACCGACCACGGGAGACTTCGAAGTCTGAGCCGAACAACGGCTGCTTCGGCACTCGAGCCAAAGCCGATGCGATCTCCTTTTGCTCCTCGGCCGAGGGTGTGCAGACGTTCAGCATGTTGACCTTCACTTGCGGCTGCGCCGGCTGCTGTGGCGCTGCGTCGGCAGGTTTTTCCTGCGCTCCGGCGAGCGCGGCGAAGGCCGGTACCAGGAGGCTGATCCAGAGGGCTAAGACGAGGAATCTAGGCACGCCGGAATTCTAAACGAGACGGCCTATAAATCTAAATTTCGAATAATCCGTGGTTCGCGGGAAGCGGCTCGAACGTCGTAGAATCTAGCTATGGCGAATCTGACACTGGTTTATGGAATGAGGCTGCTGCCCTCGGAAGACGTCGCCCAGGTGGGCGCCGCACCCGTCAAACTGACGAACGGGCGGGAGGCCTCGGTCACCATGCACGTTCTTGAAGGCAGCAAGGAAGAGATCGAGAAGCAACTGCGGACGAGTCTGGAAGCGTTCTTCGACCTGTATCCCGAAATCTAGCGGCCGAAGATCGCTTATCCTTTCGCGCGGTTGCAAACTGGTATACGCCGAGGCGGTTTCTGCTAGCGCCGTATAATTCCTCAGCTTTGTAGCTGGCTCCCGAGATACGATGCAATGGTCCTATCCAGAACTGCGCCGCAAGCTCATTGAGGCCGAACTCTGGCCTCAGGGCAAGATGGCCCGCCTGGCTTGCTATCTGGCCGGCATGGGCATCGCGCTTTATGCTCTGCGCAAACTCCTGGCGCTGTTCTCGTTAAGTTGGGGAGAACATCTCGGAGGCTGGGTCGGATCTCTCATATTTCTTGCGGCTGTCTTTTTCTTCATTCTTGGATTCCGATGGGTCAAGCGCAGGATTCTCTGGCGCCTCCGCAACCGGCTGATTGTCACTTACGTTTTCATCGGAGTAATCCCGGCGGTCTTGCTGGTCGCGATGGGGCTGATCACGCTCTACGGCCTGGGTGGACAATTTGCCGTTTTCGTCGTCACTGCAGAGATTCATGCGCAGTTACGGGGCCTGGAGTCGGCAAATGCCGCCGTCAGCAATGAACTCGCCGCGCATCTCGATCGTGGGGATAAACCAACAGCAGAATCGCTCGCAGGACTGCGCAGGCGCGATCCGGCGTGGGCCAGGCGAACCGTTTGCGCGTGGTACGCAGGTAAGCCGCTGGCCATCTGCAATGAGGTCCAGGGGACTACGCTCTCTGTCCCCGGATTTCCCACGAACAAGTTTCGCGACATTGTTCGCGATCGCGGTCAGCTCTACTTGCGAGTCGCGTCTTCGATGGCGGTCGGATCGAGCAACTTGACGGTTGTGACCAGCGAACCCTTTGATAAGGATCTTGTCGGCAAAATCGCTCAGAACCTGGGAGAGATCACTCTCTACACGGCCGGCATTGCGCTAGACGAGCCCTCGCCCAAGCCGGACCAGAATGCCGTTTCCACGAATTCCGGCGTTTCTTACTCGTCAGAAAAAAACAAGAGCGAAATCGTCGTCACCCCCGACAACAAGGGAAAGAAGAAGGAGGTGCTCGGGCCCGACTTTACGGTGGGTACGACACCCGAATCGACTGGTAGTTTCGATCGCGAGATCACGTTTGGAACTCCGCTGAAAGTTGTGGACTGGAAAAGCGGCGAGCCGCAGCAGGTAGGAGCGGTCCTTCAGGTAACTACGCGGCCGGCGGTGCTTTACACGCACCTGTTTGCCGCGCTTGGCGAGTTTGTTCGCGGAGTGGCCTACATCTTGATCGGTGTAGGAATTTTCTTCGCCGTGATAGAACTGGTCGCCCTCATCATCGGCACGCGCATGACTCGCACTGTCACGGCGGCAGTTGCACAGCTACACGTTGCGACACGTCACGTCGATCGCGGCGACTTCAGCCACCGTATCCCAATACGATCAAACGACCAGCTAGCGGATTTGGCTCATTCGTTCAACTCGATGACAACTTCCATCGAGAAGCTCATCCTTGAGCAAAAAGAGAAGCAGCGCCTGGAGAACGAACTCTCGATTGCTCAGGAAGTACAAGCACAGCTATTCCCGCGTCAGGTCTCGGAACTGGAATCCCTTGAAGTCCACGGATTCTGCCGCCCCGCACGCACGGTCAGCGGTGACTACTATGACTTCCTTACTGCAAGTTCTCACAAGCTGATCCTCGCGGTTGGCGACATCAGTGGAAAAGGAATCTCTGCCGCGCTCTTGATGGCGACAATTCACTCGGCGGTTCGCGCTTACAGCGTGGAAAGCCTGCCACAAATGCGGGAGCCGGTTGCCGTGGGAGCCGTTGCGGGCGCTGGCAGAATTATGGCGACATGGCCCGAGGGCATCGAGGTCTCACCAGGAGCGCTTCTCGGCCTGCTCAATCATCAACTCTACGAAAGCACGCCTCCGGAAAAATACGCGACCTTGTTCCTGGGAATTTATGACGGCCGATCGCACCGTCTTACCTACAGCAACGGAGGCCATCTTCCGCCAATCCTTATTGGAAAGGATGGAGGCGTGCGCCGGCTCGAAGCCGGCGGCACCGTCGTGGGCTTGTTCGACAATATGACGTATGAAGAGGGCGCGGTCGACATGCATCCCGGAGAAATCTTCCTCGCCTACAGCGATGGAGTCACCGAGCCCGAAAATGATTTCGGAGAATTCGGCGAACAGAGATTGATCGACCTCGTCCGCGAAAATCGCGACCTGCCTCTGCCGCAGATCAGCCAGATCGTAACCACTGCTGTCGACGACTGGATCGGCGACAACGAACAGCCCGACGACGTCACGCTGGTACTGGCAAGAGCTCGCTAAAAAAACGAAACGAAAAAAACAGATGTTTTCCTTAGTGAACCCTCGTGTCCTTGTGGTTATCGCATTTAAACTGGAAAACTTTCCATCAGCAGAGTTGCACACTATTGACACGCGAAAGCGTCATGCTCTACCTTGAGTGCCTTGCTCTGAAGACGGTGTGCGGGAGTAGCATAACCACGGCAATGCGCCGGGGCTCCATCCCGGAGATGTCGGTTCGATACCGATCCTCCCGCCCCAGATATTTTTCGTCAGATTTTTTTCACCTTCCACTTTCCGCGCTTGAATAAGATCGCGCTGGTCCCGGCTATGGCAGCCTCTGCCACAACGATTGCCCAGAACGCTCCGTTTGAGCGAAAATTCATTCGGATGGCCAGCCAGTACGCAAGCGGGATTTCCAGCATCCAGAAACCGAAGAAGTTCACGACGGTTGGAGTGATGGTGTCGCCCGCTCCATTGAAAGCCTGCAGCATGACCATGCCGTAGGCGTATCCGATGTTCCCGCAACTGATGATCCGAAGGCAGGTTGCTCCAAGCGGCACAACCGCCGGATCGCTGATGAATAATCGCACTACGGGCTCCGCGAATAATACAAAGAAGAGCCCCAGCACTCCCAGGAAAATCATGTTGTAGAAACCGGTGCGCCAAACGGCTTTCTCTGCGCGGTCGGGTTCGCCCGCTCCCAGATTCTGTCCCACGAGCGTGGCGGCCGCATTACTCAATCCCCAGGAAGGCAAAATTACAAAGATCACGATGCGAATGGCGATGGTGTACCCAGCGAGGGCTGCAGCGCCAAACGTGCTAACGATCCGAACCAGACCGATCCAGCTGGTATGCGCAATCGCAAATTGCAGAATTCCGGTTAGCGACACCCGCACTAACCGCCACAGCACATCCCACTTCACTCGAATCTGCCGCACCAGGACGCGAATACGCTCGGTCCCCTTCATCAATCGGTAAAATTGGTACATGACGCCGATGCTGCGTCCGATGAACGTGGCCAAAGCGGCGCCGGTCACCCCTAATTTCGGGAAGGGTCCCCACCCAAAAATCAAGCAGGGATCCAGAATCAGATTGATGATGTTCGATACCCAGAGAAGTCTCATTGCGATCGCCGCGTCGCCCGCTCCGCGAAAAATCGCGTTGTTCAAGAACAGCAACAACACGGCACAGCTGCCGCCGAGACAGATTCTGGCGTAGCCCGTCCCGACCGAAACGATCTCAGGGCTCGCTCCCATCAAACGCAGTAGATCAGCCGCGTATATGAAACAGGGCACACCAATCGCCACGGAAACAATCCCGCCCAGCACGATGGCCTGAACCGCGGCGACGGCTGCCCCTTCCGGATCCTTCTCTCCAATACGCCGCGCAACCATCGCGGTAGTGGACAAGCTGAGCCCGATGCCAACAGCGAACACCAGGCTCAACATCGACTCTGTCAGCCCCACCGTGGCTACGGCATTTGCGCCCAGACGGCCCACCCACATCACATCAACAACAGCGAATAGCGATTCGAGCACCATCTCCAGAACCATCGGAATCGCCAGCAACAGGATGGCGCGATTCAAACTTCCAGTGGTGTAGTCCTGATGAGATCCGCGAATCGCCTCAACCACGGAACTCCACAGTGAGCGCTGCTTCTCGGCAGCTACAGCAATTGCTTCCATACCAGCCTTAACTTTCCGCAAACTACCCGCATCCAGGCAGAAGTAGTTGCACGCAAAACAGAAAAGGAAATCGATCAGGGAAGCCCCGCAAGAGCGGGTCGTACGGGATGGCGAATTAACGAAGGATGGACATCGTGTTCCTCGGCGCGGATCGTTTAAATTTCTTGGTCCCCACAGGAAACGAACAGCTGTTCGAGAGTTTATCGCAAAGTCCGGTCGTCTTCCAAATCAAAAGCGGTGGATGTCGGAGGCCACCCACCGCTTCGAGGAGGTATGAGTGATGTTCAATCTGGAGCTGACGACAGATTATTCCCACGCAGCATGAATGGAAAGATCACGTAGGTACTGAGCACTCCAAATCTATTTCTTAGGAAGCGCTAAGACTCGCGCCGATACCGCCGAATTCTTCAAGGTACCGCCCAGGATCACCTGGCCCAACGGCGTGAACAAGATCCCGCGAGCATCCGAGCGAACATCGTATGTGTCCTGAGAAATTGTGTCCCAGCGATTGCCGTGGAGCTCGTAGGCAAACGTAACCGGCGAAATTTCGGCCTGCTTGCCATCATTATCGAGGAACTTGTAGTTGTGATAGGTTGCCGTTCCTCCGGAGAAAAGGATCTTGTGGTCTCCTCCACCGCTAGCCACTCCGAAGCGTCCCGGGCCGGGATGCGCTGGCAACTTGCTCCACTCGATCTTGCTCGGATTTTTGTGATCGATCTTTCCCATCCAGCATTCGTCAGACACCGCGTATTTATTCCCCCCCGCAGGATCTTTCTTCGCACCGTCCGCGACTACGATAGTTTCGTCCGCTACTCCTCCGGCATGGCCAAAAACTGGCGTCCCGGGAAACGGCGTGCCCTCGCTCCACGTATTCGATTCTGCGTCGTAAACTTGCACATTGTTGACAGGACCGTTTTTCCCTCGTCCTCCGATCAGATAAATGTAGCGGTCGTGAGTCACTCCGATGACGGCGCTGTCCACGGGCACAGGGATATCAGCCGCACGATACCAGCGGTGATCGTCCGGAACGTAGGAATTCACATCGCCAACCGTGAACTCACTTCCTTGGCCGTCCACAACATAACCGCCAAATACAAACACCTGCCCTTTTGCGCCAGCAGCGGAAGCGCCAAGCCTACCGGCGACACCGGGTACGGCTCTGCCCTCGACCCACTTCCCGGATTTGAAGCGCAACTCGTAAAGCTTGTTGGAGATGTCGTCCCAGTTCTTCTTCGTCCCCACACCCATCATCGAGTAGATTTGCAGTCCGTTCTTGAGCGATGCCACAGCGTTGCTGGTGACCGCACCCGGCATCGCAGGAATTTTGGAATCTTCGGCGCCCAAGACAAAGGCTGCACAAAGTACGGGAACCAGGAGGACAGGCAGTTTTCTCATCGCTCCGATATTACGTCTTCCGTACGGACCGGGGCAAAGCCGATTGCCCTAATGGAACAGACCCTGCCGGGCCCCATGAATGAAGTCCGTATAAGCGGGCGTCTGTCCTTTGGCCCGCATGTGACTGGCAATCTGGCCGCGATGATGGGCCGAATGGATGATGACATGGGTCAATACATCGAGGATGGTGCTCGTCCACGGCTCGCCCTTGCTGTTTTTGTAGGAAATTGTCTGACTGAGGTCGCTGGTCTTATCCAGAAATGCGGCCCATGCACTGCTCATTTCCTCGATCTCTGCCTCGCACCGAGCCAGATCCCCTTCAGGCCATACCACGACGCTCTGGTGCACTCCCATCAACCGGTCCAGCCATAACCGCTCCGCGGCCAAAATGTGCGACATCAACTGCAGCGACCGGGCATTCTCTTCGGCATCCCTCTTGATCGCGATCAAAACCTCCCGGTTCGCCCAGGCATCAAATGCGAACTGGCGGCGTAGGCTTTCGGAAACATTCAACTGTCCAGCCATCTTGTAACGGTCCTTTCACAATTCAGGAATAAACTACTCATAGTTTGCGGAACGTTAACTTCGTTTCTTCTACAGATGCCGCGCAAGGCTCCAACGAATCGAAAAGCTCAGGCCGGCGAGGACGAGATCGATGCCGGCTCAGACAACGGATCTTCAAAATCCGCTACCGTCAGGGCTCGCAGCGCCGACGACCTGGCTAATCTCGCGCTGAAGGCGTGCCTTATTGCTCGAGATGCAGCCTTCAATGTCCGGGACCTGCTGACAACTTCTTCCCGCATGGCGTTTCTCGCCATCAAGGATTGCGAAAAAGAACTCGATCTAATTGAGCGCCAGATTGACGAGCGTCTACCGGCTGCCATCACACGCGTCAACGAGACTCGCGCTCGTCAGCTGCTTTCCAGCCTGAAGTCCACCACCGACCTGGAACGCATCGGGGATCTGGTGATGAGCGTTGCTTTGCGCGTACAGGCCCGAACCACTAAAATCCCGGTCTCGGACGTGCGTCAGCTCGTGGAAATGTCGACCGTACTCCGCGACATGCTTGATCTGATCCACAAGGGATTTTCCACGCTCGATCTTGAATGCGCGCGCAAAGTGCTCCAGATGGACAAGGAAATCGACCGTGTCTGCCATACGCTCTTTCAAAAGCATCTTGCCGAGACCGTCGCACAGGGAGACACCTCGAACTTTGAAATTCTGTTGATGGCTCAGGCCCTGGAGCGTGCCGGGGACCATACCACAAATCTCGCCGAGGATCTCTACAGCCTCATCGAAGGCCGCAGCCTTCGCCACATGCCGAAAAAGAAAGCCGCGAACTGATCGCTTCCTTTCCGTTGCCGCCGCGAAATTCATCGTTCATTAACGAAAAAGCAACATTCCCGCAACAATGAGTCCCTACATTCGGAATATATCTTTTCTCGCCAGGAAACATCTGTGACCCCGTGGTTGGCCTGACGCAAAGCATGTACCTGCCAGTCGATTCGTATGAGAGGACCGAGGAGCGCGTAACCACGCCCTCCGAGCGCCCCCTGATTTTTGTTGTCGAGGACGAGGCAGACATATCGCGCCTCATCAGCCATAACCTTCAGGCCTTCGGATTTAGAGTGCATGGATTTCTCAGCGGTGCCACCGTCCTGGCGGAAGCTATCCGAGAGAAGCCAGCCCTGTTCCTGCTCGATGTGATGTTGCCGGGCGTCGATGGCTTCGAGCTTTGCCGTCACATCCGCCAGACTCCGGCCCTGTCCGCCACCCCCGTCATCTTTCTAACCGCCAAGACGGCCGAGTCTGACCGCGTCAAAGGCCTGGAACTTGGCGGGGACGACTACATCACCAAGCCCTTCAGTCCCCGTGAACTGGTAGCCCGCATACGCACGATGCTGCGAAGTCAGGGTCAGGCGCCGATCGCCAACGAGGTCCTGCGCTTCGGCAATCTTGAGATCGATGTCCACTCGATGACCATTCAGGTGAACGGCCAGACGGTGCAAACAACGGTCCGCGAATTTCGTCTGCTCGAATATTTCGCAAATCATCGTGGCCGCGTGCTCACCCGGGACCAACTTCTCGACGCCGTTTGGAAAGAGACTCCCTTCGTGACTCCCAGGTCCATCGACGTTTACATCCGCCGTCTGCGCGAGAAGATCGAAACCGATCCTCGACATCCCCAGTACCTCAAGACGCTGCGCGGGATTGGATACCGCTTCGAAGTGCCGCGAACCGAATAGCCCGTCAGCGCAGTTTCGATTTCTTCGCCTTTCATCGCATGAGACCTCGCTCTCATTTATCCTGTTTGAATCCCTGCGATGGCGAACAAATCCAAGCCTCTATGGAAAGCGGACGACCAGCAGGCGCGCCTCGCCGAACTCACCGCATCCACGGACGAACCAGCGAAAGACAATCCCCTGCGCCGTGATGTGCGTTCTCTCGGCGCAATCCTTGGACAGGTTTTGGTCGAGCAGTCAGGGCAGGAATTGTATGAATCCGTCGAAAAACTTCGGCGCCTGCTGATTGAACATCGTGAAACGGCGCGCCGGACGCCGGAACAGTCCTCCGCTCCGAAGGTACGCCTCGAAGTTCAAGAAATCGTTTCGAAGATGGACCTGACGCGTGCCTACCAGGTCACCAAGGCCTTCGCGACGTACTTCGAACTTACCAACCTTGCAGAGACTAACCATCGCAAGCGCCGTCGAACTGCCGGGAAACTGGACATAGAACAGCCTCCGCTTCCGGGATCTTTTCGCGGAACCCTGCTGCGCATGAAGCAGGCAGGGATTTCGGCAGACGATGCGTTGTCGTCCCTGGGGCAGATTCGCATCACGCCAGTATTCACCGCCCATCCCACCGAGGTCGCTCGTCAAACGGTACTGTTGAAGCGACGGCGAATTGCGCAGCAACTGGAACGGCTCGACCGTCTTCCTTTGACAGGGGAAGACGCCGAGATGTGTGAAGACAACATTCGCGCCGAAGTGACCTCACTTTGGCAAACCGACGAAGTGCGGCTGGCCAAACCCACGGTGAACGACGAAATCCGTATGGGCCTTCGTTATTTCCGCCTGTCGCTGTTCGACTCCCTTCCCAAAATCTACGACGAGATCGTGGAATCCTTCCGCGAGGTCTATGGACTCGCACTCGACGAATCCAGCGTTCCCAACCTGGTTCACTTCGGATCCTGGATCGGAGGCGATCGAGACGGTAATCCTCTCGTCAAGCCGGAGTGCATCCGCGACTCGCTCGACATGGCGCGAGCGCTGATCCTTCGCGAATATCTCTATGACGTTGAAGCGCTCAGCGACCGCCTCAGCTCGTCTCGAAGGCAAACCGCTATATCCACTGATTTGCTTGCGCGGCTCAAGCACTACGAGCGAACGATTCCGGGCGTTCATCTAGCCTGGGGTCCGAACAATCACGAGGAAAGCTATCGCCGATTTCTTTCCTTCATGTTTCACAGGTTGCAGCAGAGCCGCGACGCAATGGACTCCACCGCGGCCTACAGCAGTGCCGCCGAGTTCGAGCAGGACATTTTGCTGATCCGCGACAGCCTGCGTGCCAATCGCGGAGAACGCCTGGCTCGCATCTACGTTTCGTCGCTCCTGCGCAATGTACGTAAGTTTGGATTTCATCTGCACACACTCGACGTTCGCCAGCACGCGCGCGTGCACGCAAAAGTTTTGAAGGAGATCGGCGCAAAGCTCGAGGCCGAGCCCGAATCCGACGACGGCCGAGAATTACTCGCCACCTTCCGGATCATTTCCGAGTTGAAACACCGCTATCCACCCGAGTCGATTCGGCAGTACATCATCAGCGGTGCGGAATCAGAAACCGATGTATTGAATGTCATCCAGCTCGCGAAGTTCACCGGAGTGCAAATTGCCGGTTCCGCGAGCGATCCCGGCGTGATGCCGGTGCCGCTGTTTGAATCCATCGAGTCACTGCGCGCCTCCAGCGACATCATGCGACGGCTGTGGTCCGACCCCGAATATCAGCGCCTGCTCGATTCCTGGGGACGCTGGCAAGAGGTCATGCTCGGGTACTCCGACTCGAACAAAGATGGCGGCATGCTCACCAGCACTTGGGAGCTTTACAAGGCGCACCGCCAGTTGCACGAGGCTGCCAAAGAGAATGACGTCAAGCTGCGACTCTTCCATGGTCGGGGCGGGACCGTTGGTCGCGGCGGCGGGCCTACTCACTCGGCGATTCTTGCGCAGCCTCCCGGACATTTTTCCGGACACATTCGGGTCACGGAACAGGGCGAGGTCCTCAACTGGAAATATGCCGACCCGGTTCTTGCCGAATGGAATCTGGAATTGATGATCGCGGCCAGTCTCGAAGCACTCATTCGGCCCGGAGCCGATCGTTCGGCTCATCCTGCGACCTGGGAAGAAGCGATCGAAGAGATGTCACAGCAGGCCTTCGACGTGTATCGCCGCGAGATTGCCGACAATCCTGACGTGCTCGAATATTTCGAGCAGGCGACCCCAGTGAACGAACTGGACACGGCGCGTATCGGCTCGCGCCCCGCGCGACGCAGCAAAGGACGCCGCCTTGAAGATTTGCGAGCAATTCCGTGGGTCTTCGGATGGATGCAGAGCCGCTTCGCTGTCCCCGCATGGTTCGGCGTGGGCTTTGCGCTCGAGCAGTTCGCGAAGAAAGGCGCCGCACAGGAACAACTTTTGCGTGAGATCGCCAAGGGATTCCCCATGTTTTCGGGGATGCTCGGCAACGTCGAACTCGGCATGGCCAAAGCCGATCTCGGCATCGCTCGCGACTATTCGGGCTTAGTCAAGAACGCCACCCTCAGGAAGCGCGTCTTCTCGATGCTGCAGGAGGAATTCCTGCGTACCCGTCGCATGATCCTGCGAGTCACTGGACAGCGCGATCTGCTGGCGCGCAATCGAGTGCTTGCACGATCCATCCGGCTGCGCAATCCTTACGTCGATCCCATGAGCCTGATCCAGGTCGAACTCCTGCGCAGAAAACAGCAGGGACAGGAAGGCGCTGAGCTCGAGTATCCAATGGGCGCCACCATCAACGGTATCGCCGCCGGTCTTCACAATACGGGATAGCAGTTTCTTGAGTTGCTAACGTCGCCCCGCCGGGCTCGTCGTTACAATGGTGTGGACCTTCCAAGACTCCTCCGAATGTGCCAACCGGGAGTAGATGGATGGAACCAGGTTCCCCGGGTCTTCGTACTTTCCAACGTCTCAGTGTGTTCGGATCGAAATCAAGCTCGTCCATAAGAGGAAACATGACAATCGCCAAACTCTCGGCTGCACTTGCCTTGACCGTAGTGCTCGGTGCCGCCTTTGCCCAGAATGTTTTCGCCCAGAGTAGCTCTGCTTACAATTCTCCGGCCGCGTCCGCTCAGGGCGCCGAGCCCGCAAAAGAACCCAAACTCGAGCGCTTCGATCCCACGCTGGTGGACCAGGCACTCGATCCCTGCAATGACTTTTACAAGTACGCCTGCAACAAATGGCTGACCGCGAATCCAATTCCTCCCGACCAGGTCTACTGGAGTACGGGCAGCGGTCTCGAACTTTGGAACGAGGGCATTCTCCGCGAGACGCTCGAAGCAGCCAGCAAGAACGACGCGAGTCGCAGCCCGGTCCAACAGAAGATTGGCGACTATTGGGCCGCGTGCATGGACGAGAGCGGCATCGAAGCCACTGGTCTGAAACCCTTGCAGCCGGAGCTCGATCGGATCGCCGCGCTGAAATCAAAAAAGGATCTCACTCTCGAAGTTGCTCATCTGCACCACTCCTTTCCTGGCGCGTGGCTTGGCGGAGATAACCAAAGCAACTCTCCCCTGTTTGGATTCACTGGGCAGCAAGATTATGACAACGCATCCATGGTCGTCGCTCAAATCGATCAGGGAGGCCTCAGTCTTCCTAATCGCGACTACTACCTGAACACCGACGAGAAATCCAAGGATCTGTTGACCAAGTACCGCGCACACATTCAGAAAATGTTCGTGCTCGCGGGTGAGCCTGAGGCGCAAGCCACAGCCGACGCAGGAACGGTGATCGAGCTTGAAACCGCAATGGCAAAGGCGCAGATGGATAACGTTAAGCGCCGCGACCCAAAGAACATCAACAATAAGATGAGCCTCGTTCAGGTCAAGGCACTCACCCCTTCCATTGATTGGGACGGATATCTAAAAGCAGTCAAGGCACCGGCAAGCGATCACTATATTGTGAGCTCTCCTGATTTCTTCCGTGCAGAAGAAAAACTTCTTTCGGAACATCCTCTGGCTCACTGGCAGACGTATTTGCGCTGGCAGGTCATTCATCGCTCCGCACCAAACCTGACCAAAGCCGTGGTCGACGAGAACTTCGACTTCTTTGCCCACACGCTGGCTGGAGCCGAGCAGCAACTGCCGCGCTGGCGCCGCTGTGTCCATGGGGCCGACCGCGATCTGGGCGAGGCCCTCGGACAGGCTTACGTCGATCGCGCCTTTCCCCCCGACAGCAAAGCTCGTACTCTGCAAATGGTTCACTCCATCGAAGCCGCACTCGGCGGTGATATCCAAAGCTTGAGCTGGATGTCCGCAACCACCAAGGAGCAGGCTGCCACAAAACTGAAAGGGATCGAAGACAAGATCGGATATCCCTCTCACTGGCGCGACTACTCCAGCGTCAAAATTGCTCGCGATAGCTGGCTCAATAACGTAGGACAAGCGTCTTCGTTTGAGTTCGAACGCTGGGTTGCCAAGGTCGGCAAGCCGGTTGATCGCGCCGAGTGGACAATGACTCCGCCGACCATCAACGCCTACTACGATCCGCAGCTGAACACGATCAACTTCCCCGCTGGAATTCTGCAACCGCCGTTTTTCGATGCGACCAAAGATGATTCTGTGAACTACGGCGCTATCGGCATGGTCATCGGCCACGAAATCATCCACGGCTTCGACGATCAAGGGCGGAAGTTCGATGCTCAGGGAAATTTGCGTGACTGGTGGACCGCCGACGATGCCAAGCAGTACGACGAACGTGGCAAGTGCATCTCCGACGAGTACACGCAGGACGTTCCCGATGCCGGCCCGGGAGTCAAACAGAATGGACTGCTTACGCAAGGCGAAGACACCGCCGACAACGGTGGCATTCACCTCACACTGAACGCTCTGGAAGCGTCGTTGAAACAGCAAGGCAAGTCGCTCGACGATAAAGGTCCGGACGGTTGGACCTACCGCCAGCGGTTCTTCCTTGCCTACGGCTTCTCGTGGTGTGCGAATATTCGCCCGCAGATCGCGCGCCTCATCGTCACCACCGACCCCCACTCCTTGCCCGTATTCCGCATCGACAACGTTGTTTCGAACATGGCGGAATTCCAGCAGGCTTTCAACTGCAAGGCCGGACAGAAGATGGTCCGGGCAAATGCCTGCCGGGTTTGGTAAGCAAACTGAGACAAGAAAAAGGGGCCAGCAAATTCGCTGGCCCTTTTTTCTTGCCGAAACCAAAATTATCGGTTGATATCTTCTTTGTTCTGCAACCGCTTCACATAGGTTTCAAGGCTCGACTTGTTCGCATCCGGCGCTCCATTTAGCGAAAGTTTCACTTCCTTTACTGCGTTGTCGAAATCGCCCTGCGCACTGTACACACGCGCTAGTCCCAGATGTGAAGTCCAGTAATCCGGAAACCTCTTCGCGTTAGCGCGATAGACGGCCAGTGCCTCGTCCTGCTTCTTATCCCCTTGCAGCTGGCGCCCATAGATATAGAGCTGCAGCGCATTGCCTTTATTCAGCGCCTGAGTTCGAAACGCATTCGCATCTTCCTTACGGCCCAGCGCCTCGAGAATTTTCGATTTGTTCATCAGGTTGTCATAGCGTTCTTCGGCCTGGATCGACAGCTCTTCATCTTTCAATGCTTCATCCAGATTGATTTTGTTTGCCAGGAAATATCCCGCGGCATCATCCCATCCTTCCCAGTAATACTGATTCAGTCCGTGCAGTTGTTTGCGAATGCTCGCGGTGACGAGATCGTTCACGTTGACCTTCACTTGAAAAGGCACCGCGACCTTTTCCCATCGCATCGTCACGATCGCCGAATCCGCCTTCACGTCATCAAAGTCGTATGCCAGTGCATCGTGCAGCTCCGCGCCTTGCGGTTTCACGGTAACGCGAAGCGCATCTTCGTCCTGCTTGTAGGTAAAACTGCCCCAGGAACTCGAATTCTTCGAAAAGATCACCGTCCACTGGCCTTCACCCGGAATCATATGCAGGCCGTATGTTCCCTTGTCGAGCGCCTGCCCTTCAATCGTGACCGGATCGCTGAATGTAATCGTCGTGTTCTCATTCGCTCCGGCGCGCCACACTTGTCCATAAGGCACGAGTTTGCCCCACACCTGTCGGCCATTGGCCAGCGGACGATGGTAGTTGATAGTGATATCGGTTATACCGACGCGCTGCGATACCAGCGCATGCTGGCTTGCTCGCGGAAGATTGAGCATCAATGTTTCACCCGTGGCAGTTTGAGCATGGCTGAAACTCGCACCCAACAAAACAACGGAGCACAATACAAACAGACGACTCTTGTACATGGAATTCTCCTTCTTGCTGCCATGATCAAGCAGCCAATGACTTAGCACTCTGAATCCAGAGTTTGATGGAATTTGCAATTTGAAAACACGCGTGGGAACCTTGCGCTGTTGCGCTTAGACGGATTCAGGCAAACTATGTGAGCATGGTAGCGACGGTGTGAGAATAGTGAGGCGACGTCTTTAATGCGCGGACATTCATGAAAGCGGGCTTGCCAATCTTCCGCAGATGAGCAAACCAAAATAGGTAGAAAAATATGCAGATCGATGAAATTACGGAGAAGGAATGTCGCGAGATCCTGTCTCGCGGCTCAATCGCCCGACTGGGCTGCTCACTCGACCACCAGCCTTACGTAGTGCCAGTGTGTATCGCTTATGAGCCGGACTACATTTATGTCTTCTCGACAATCGGCAAGAAGATCCGCTGGATGCGGACCAATCCCAAAGTCTGCATCCAGATTGACGAAATGACTGGACAGTCGGAATGGGCCAGCGTCGTCGCGAATGGGGAATACCAGGAATTGCACGAGCCCCAATTTACCGATGAGCGCGATCATGCCCGCCGTCTGCTCGAAAAGCGAAGCCGCTGGTGGCTGAATGCCTTGGCCGAACGGCGAAACCAATTGCCGGACGAGAAGATCGCTCCTGTCTTTTTTCGCATTCGAATCAACTCGTTGACCGGGCTGCGGGGAATGTCGGAAGGCGCATAAAAAGCTGTCCTCACACAAGCCTCTTGACAAGCTGACGGGCGGAAGGCACAATCTCTCACAGGCGAATAAAAAGCGAAAATGATACGCCTCCGCAGGACCCTGGTCCTCGGTGCTCCCTGAAATACTTGAGGATTCTATGTCTTCCGCGGTGGTTTCCACTTCGGCGGCCCTGGGCCGCCTTTTTATTTTGGATGAAGATGCTGCATCCGATGTGTGCCCTTCGTTTGAGCCTGATTCGGCAAATTCTCCGCCACGTCCACCTCAAAAAATCCGCCACTCCGATCTGGCGGCCAATCCCAAACTCAGTGGTGTAACCCCGGCTTCGCAGATGGTTGCCCGTCCTGCACCGGAAATGGCTTCCAGCGGTATTGCCGCGATCGATGCTCTCACCGGCGGGCTACCGCGCGGATGCCTTGCCGAAGTTTGCGGACCGGCCTCCTCCGGCCGCACAACCTTGCTGCTGGCGGCTCTGGCGGCCTCCACCCGTCGCGGAGAATATTGTGCCGTCATCGATGCCAGCGACTCGCTCGATCCCCATTCACTAGCCGCCGCTGGGGTAGATCTCGATCGCTTATTGTGGGTGCGCTGCGGAGAAGACACGCCCCAAGGATTTCGTAGCAAACAAAATGATGTTCAGGCTGGCTCGCCCATTCGAAATTCCTTTGCGGCTGGAGCACGGATTTTCTCGCAAACCACTTTTGATTTCGATCGCGCTTTGAATAAAAAATCCGAGCACCGTCTGGAGCAAGTCCTCCGTGTCACTGATCTTCTGCTCGAAAGCGGAGGCTTCGGCCTAATCATCCTCGACCTCTCCGACGTGCCTCCGCAATCGGCTCGCCGCATTCCGCTGGCTACCTGGTTTCGCTTTCGTCGCGCCGTAGAAAACAAATCCACCATCCTGTTGTCGATCGAGCAACAACCCATTGCCGGAAGCTGCTCCTCGCTGCTGCTGCAGCTGCGACCGCCAGACATGCAACGGGAAGTGTCAGTCTCACACGCGAACAATTTATTAGAAGTCGAAAATCAAGCTGAAGATCGAATTGAAGATCATGTTAAGAATCAAGTTGAGGCAGCCGCGAAGCGGCGAAAGAATGCAGCCCACGGCGCAAGCCGTGGGTCAGACGTTAAAAAAGCGCAAGCCCCGGAGTGGCGCAAGAAAATTAATGATGGTGAACGTCTTCATCTGAATAACGAATCCGTTCATCCCACTCACGCCCAATTACTAACCGGACTCGACATCAACGCGGAACTCATCCGCTCCCGTCACGACCGCAAACCCTCGCGTTCCATTGCATTCGCAACCAAAACCGCCTGGGCCGGATAAATAACCCATGAGGCAATTACCCAATTTCTAAATTTCTCAATTACTCAATGTTCCATGCCTTTCGCTTGCATCTACGTTCCGAACTTCCCCGTGGCGGCTGCACTCCGCGCCGAGCCGGAACTGCATGCACACCCCCTCGCCATACTCGAAGGCAAACCTCCGCTCGAAAAAATTATCGCGGTTAATGAAAACGCCAAACGCTTCGGCATCGCGCCGGGGATGACCAAAGCTCAAGCCGAACTCTGCTCCCAACTCGCCCTGCGCCAACGTTCTCCACTGCAGGAAACTTCTGCGCATGGCGCCTTGCTCGACTGTGCGCAATCATTTTCGCCATGTGTGGAAGATGCCGCCGCTGACACGGTGGTTCTCGATCTCGCAGGCATGGAATCTCTGTTCGGGTCGCTTGCCAAAATTTCGCGCGCGATCTCCGATCGCAGCGCCGCGCTCGGGCTCGCCGCGAACATCGGTGTAGCTTCCAATCCGGACGCCGCATTGCTCGCCGCTCGCGGCTTTCCCGGCGTCACCGTAATCCAGGCCGGCAAAGAGTCCGAGCATTTAGGTTCACTCCCGACAGAAGTCTTGTTTAACGACCGGCTCGATAGCGAAGAAAAAAAAACTGCTGACAGTCTTCTCGAAACTTTAGGCCGTTGGGGTATCCGCAACCTGCGTGCCTTGGCCGCGCTTCCCGCAGTTTCGCTTAGCGAGCGTCTTGGGCAGCACGGCCTTCACCTGCAAAAGCTTGCTCATGGCGCCCACTTCCGTACGCTCGTCCCCGTCGAAGCTCCGCTGGTGTTCGAAGAGGCGATCGAACTCGATCACCCGATCGTCCTGCTTGAGCCGCTTGCCTTCCTGCTTAATCGCCTGCTCGAACAACTCTGTGCGCGCCTAGGTTCCCGCGCACTGTCAACACAGGAACTGCGCCTCACGCTGGAGCTTTCCAACCTCACCGGCATCGACGACGAATCCGAAAATTTAGGCATGCCGAGCGAGAGTGATGGAGCTGAGAAAAATGATCCAGAGAAAAATCAGACTATGTGGGGACAGCCGCCATCGGCTGTCCGGCGGAGCGAAGCTCCGCGGCCTCACCGCCGCCAGCCAAAATTCACACGCACGCTCAATCTTCCTCTTCCCATGCTCGACCCCAAAGTATTCCTGAAACTTCTGCAACTCGATCTCAACGCCCACCCCCCGGGAGCACCCATCATGAAAATCCATCTCGCCGCCGTACCCGCCCGCCCGCGCTCAGCCCAAGGAGGACTCTTCCTCCCTCCATCCCCCGAACCCGAAAAGCTCGAACTCACCCTCGCGCGTATCGCCGGCATTGTCGGCGAGCAGAAAGTCGGCGCGGTGGAACTGCTCGACACGCATCATCCCGAAGGATTCCGCATGCGCCGTTTCGTCGCCGAAGTCGCGCGCAAGTCTCCGCAGAAAAAAAAGCAGGACGCGACCGAAGCACAATCCGTAGTCACCGCCCTTCGCCGATTCCGGCCTCCCCTGCGTGCGAACGTGATTTTAGAGAACGGCCAACCCGTGCGGCTGAATTGCGCTAAGAAAAAGGAACTGGAAGGCGAAGTCCTTTGGAAGGCTGGCCCCTGGCGCTTTTCCGGCGACTGGTGGGAGCGCGATGCCTGGTCCCGCGACGAATGGGATCTGGCCCTGCGCAGCGGCAAATCTGTCTCGTTCTACCGCCTGGTACACGACCTGCTAAGCGGCGGATGGTTCATAGAAGGCACCTATGACTGAGGGGGATTGAGAAATTCAGTAATTGAGTAATTGAGAATTGCAGTAAGCATCCCTGAAGTCTGCGCAGTAATTACACAATTACAAAATTTCTCAATTACTCAATTCCCAAATGGCTCATGTACGTAGAACTCCACGCCCGCTCGGCATTCAGCTTCCTCGAAGGCTCTTCCCTGCCCGAGGAACTGATCGGCGTGTGCTCCCACTTCCACATGCCCGCCATGGCACTACTTGATACCGACGGCGTCTACGGAGCCCCACGCTTCCATCTCGCCGCCAACAAAATTGGCCTAAGAGCCCACATCGGAGCGGAAGTCACTTGTGCGCCTGTCATCCTGAGCGGAGCAAGTGTTCGCGACCAGCGAACACTTCCGGAGTCGAAGGATCCCTACCCCCAGCAATCTCGTGTAAAGGTAGAGATTTCTCACTCCGCTCGGAATGACAAAGGGAAAGAAAATTCCTTTCGCCTTCCTCTCCTCGTCGCTTCCCGCACCGGCTACCAGAATCTCTGCCGCCTGATCACAAAGATGAAGTTGCGCGCTGGAAAAAAAGGGGAAGGCGCCGTCCACGCGCAAGAGCTAGAAGAACATGCCGAAGGACTCATCTGCCTGACCGGCGGCGACGAGGGCCCGCTCGCCACAGCCCTCGCGCAAGGCGGAGCAGACGCAGCCCAGCGACAGCTCGCTCAACTCATCGGCATCTTCGGACATCAAAATGTTTACGTCGAACTACAGAGGCATTTTCACCGCGAAGAAGAATCTCGCAACCGCGCCGCTCTTGATTTCGCTCACTCTTTCCATCTCCCGCTGCTCGCGACGAACGGTGTGAACTACACCATCCCAAAAGCTCGTGAACTTTGCGACGCCTTCACTGCCATCCGCAACCACCGCACGCTTTCGACCGCGGGCCGCCTGCTCTCGCGCAACGCCGAACGTCATCTGAAATCTCCGCAGGAGATGCAGCAACTGTTCTCCGACCTGCCCGAAGCTATCCACAACACTGTCGATCTTTCCTATCGTCTCGAATTCACGCTCAACGACCTCGGCTACGAATTTCCTCTTTATCCCGTGCCCTCCGGTGAGACCATGAACTCTTTTCTGCGCGAGCAAGCCTGGGTCGGGTTCCGCAACCGTTACGGTCGTGCCGCACCAGAAATGCAATCCAAAGCGCGCCTGCAAATTGAAAAAGAATTAGCCCTCATCGAGAAACTGAAGCTCGCCGGATACTTCCTCATCGTCTGGGACTTGATCCGCTTCTGCCGCGAAGAAAACATTCTCGTTCAGGGGCGCGGCTCCGCAGCCAACAGCGCCGTCTGCTACGCGCTGGGTATCACCGCCGTCGACGCCGTCAGCATGGAACTTCTCTTCGAACGATTTCTTTCCGAAGAACGCGGAGAGTGGCCTGACATCGATCTCGATCTCCCCAGCGGTGACGAGCGCGAAAAAGTGATTCAGCACGTTTACAAGCAATACGGCGAGCGCGGCGCCGCCATGACCGCCAACGTTATTACCTATCGCAACCGCATGGCTGCGCGCGAAATGGGTAAGGCTCTCGGATTCGATCCCGAAACACTCAATAAAATTTCGGCAGCCGTCGCTACCTGGGAATTTCGCGACGAAAATGATGCGCTCGACCGTCGTTTCCGCGATGCCGGGCTCGACCTCAACCATCCGCGACTGCGTAAATATTACGAACTCTGCCTCGCTGTACAGGACATTCCGCGCCACCTCGGCCAGCACTCGGGCGGAATGGTCATCTGCCAGGGACAGCTCGATTCCGTCGTTCCTCTCGAACCCGCATCCATGCCCGGCCGCGTCGTCGTGCAATGGGACAAGGAAGATTGCGCCGACATGGGCATCATCAAAGTCGATCTGCTCGGTCTCGGCATGATGGCCGTGCTCAAAGACTCTATCGAACTCATTCGCGATCACTATGGCGAAGAGGTCGACCTCGCACACCTTCCGCAGGATGATTCGCAGGTGTACTCCACTTTGCAGCAAGCCGACACGGTGGGAATGTTCCAGGTGGAAAGCCGTGCGCAGATGTCCTGCCTGCCGCGCCTGCGGCCCGTGCGTTTCTACGATGTCGTGGTGCAGGTTGCGATCATCCGCCCCGGCCCGATCGTCGGGCAAATGGTGAATCCGTTTTTGCAGCGCCGCCAGGGAAAAGAAGAAGTGACATACGCGCACCCTTCGCTCGAGCCGGTGCTGAAGCGCACGCTCGGCGTCCCGCTATTTCAGGAGCAGCTTTTGCGCGTCGCCATGATCGCTGCCAACTTTACCGGAGGCGAAGCCGAGGATCTCCGCCGCGCCATGGGGTTCAAACGCTCGCAAGCCCGCATGCGCGAAATTGAAGCCAAGCTTCGTTCGGGCATGACGAAAAATGGAATCTCGCCAAAAGCGCAGGAAGAAATCATTCTCTCGATCACATCGTTCGCGCTCTACGGATTCCCCGAGTCCCACGCCGCCAGCTTCGCCCTCATCGCCTACGCCAGCGCCTATCTGAAATGTCATTACCTCGCCGCCTTCACGGCAGCCTTACTTAACAATCAACCAATGGGCTTCTATTCTTCCGCAACCATCGTCAAAGACGCCCAGCGTCACGGCCTAAAATTGTTGCCGGTCGATATCACATGTTCGGAGTGGAATTGCACGGTGGAAGCTGGCGCGGGGTATCAGGCTTCCGGTGTTAGCAATGAACCATACGTCGTCGCTGGCGATCAGTCGCTTGCTGTTGTCGATCAACCGTTAATGCCTGACACCGAAAATCTCCCCGATGCAGCCGCGCAGCGGCGACAGAATGCAGCCCACGGCGCAAGCCGTGGGTTTGGGGCCAAAAATGTAGAAGCCCCGGAGGGGCGAAAGAATGTGCAAGCAAAGCCCGAAACCAACACACTCGATTCAATCGAATATCCAAAGTCTGCACCACCAAATCAATCTGCAATCGACAATCAAAAATCTGCAATCTCCCCTGCACTCCGCATGGGCCTGCGCTATGTCCGCGGCCTGCGCGAAGAGGCCGCCCGCTCCCTTCTCCTCGAACGCATGCGCGCTCCTTTCATCTCTATCCACGACCTTGCCCGGCGCGTCCCCGAACTTCGCAAAGACGAACTCACCACGCTCGCCGAAATCGGTGCACTCAATTCAATCGGATCTCTGATTGAAGATCGCAGATTGCAGCTTCCAAAACCAAATCAATCTGCAATATTCCATCAACAATCTAAAATTCCTTCCCGCTCGAAACTTGAAACTCGAAACTCGAAATTTTCACTTCACCGCCGCGACGCTCTCTGGCAGGTCGAACGTGCGGTCCGCCCATCCGGCCCGTTGCTCGAACAACACAACGAACCCGACTCCCCTTCCCCGCTCGCGCCGATGAACCACGAAGAACGTCTAGTCGCCGACTTCCACGGCACCGGGCTCACCGTCGGGCCGCATCCAATGGCTTACCGCCGCGCATGGCTCAATGCCATGGGCATCCGCCGCGCCAGCGAGTTGCGTGATCTCCCCACAGGCAAGCGTCTCCGCATTGGAGGTTGCGTCATCACCCGCCAACGTCCCGGCACTGCAAAAGGATTCGTTTTTTTAAGTTTGGAGGATGAAACCGGAGTAGCGAACGCAATCGTCCGCCCCGATCTTTTTCACGCCAATCGCCTGCTGCTCACCAGTGAGCGATTCCTGGCGGTAGAGGGTATCCTGCAGAATCAAGACAACGTAATCAGTGTCCGCGCTGAACGCGTGCAGCCGCTCTTCGTCACAAAGGCCGAAACCATCTCACACGACTTCCACTGACCCAACGCGCACCCAACATTCTGTCATCCTGAGCGGAGTGGTTGCGAGCGAAGCGAAGCAGCCACGCAGTCGAAGGCCTCGCGCACACGTGCAGCAAGAAAGAACCAAAAAAGATTCCTACACCGACAAACGCCTCGACACAGCGACTTACTTCGATCTACAGGAATCCTTCGCTCTCTTGCTGCCGCAACTCCACTCAGGCTGACAAGGAAGAATATTTATTTTCCCGTATAGCTCACCCTCCAGATCGTATTCGACCCGTCGTCGCTCACGAGCAGCGATCCATCGGTCGCCTCGGTCATGCCAACTGGCCGTCCCCAAACCTGCCCATTCGGCAGCACAAAGCCGGTGAGAAAGTCCTGATATTCGCCCGAGGCGTGCCCGGTTTGGTGTAGCGGAATTCGAATTACTTCATATCCCACGCGAGTCGCCTTGTTCCAAGACCCATGTTCCGACGCAAAAATGTCTCCCTTGTACTCCGCCGGAAATTTTGAACCTTGGTAGAACGTGAACTCCAGCGAAGCGTTGTGCGGCTGCAACAGGACATCCGGCACGATGGCCTTGTCCTTCAACTCCGGATGTTTTCCCGCGTGCCGTGGATCCTGATGCGCTCCCATGTACCACCACGGCCATCCGTAAAATCCGCCCTCCTGCACGTGCGTGATATAATCCGGCACCAGATTATCGCCCAAGGCATCGCGCTCATTGACCGAACACCACAGCTCTCCGGTCTCTGGATTCACTTTGATTCCGCCGCCCGCATTGCGAATTCCGTAGGCATACACCTGCAACTGGCAATTCGCCGGATCGCACCACAGGATATCGGCACGATTCTTTTCTTCCGGATGCGTGTCGGGATCGCTCACGTTCGATTCCGATCCGACTGCCACAAACAGTTTCTTTCCGTCTTTAGAAAATTCCACGGCTCGCGTGTTGTGCCCACCGGTAGGCAGGTCGGCAATGTGTTGCGATGGGCCGCTCGCTTTCAAATCACCATTTTTATATGGAAACCGAAGCACTTCGTTCTCGTCGCCGATGTAGATCCACTCAGGATTCGGCCCCGGCGGGTAAAAAGCAATCCCGTACGGATGCCGCAGTCCATCTTTGAAAACCGCGTTCTGCTCAGGCTTGCCGTCGCTCGTCATTCCACGAAATACTCGAATCCGCCCTGGATCCATCTCCGCCAGAAAAATGTCACCGTTCGGAGCCGTACGCAGCCAACGAGGATTCTCCAGCCCGGATGCGAATATCTCCACTTTGAAACCGGCAGGCGCGACGGGCCATGCATTGTCCGGGCGTGCCACCACGTCTGCCCCGTTCTGCGCCGACTCTGTGGCGAACGGTTGCGGTAAATCATTCACAGTGATCTTGCGAGTCGTTCCCGGCTTCTCGTATCGAAAATCCGTAAACGGAGGTTTCGGAGCGGCGCCCTTCAACGTTCCGGGCGCGGGCTCTGAAGCTGCCGCGGACCCAGCCGATGCCGACGCCGCCGGAATTGCACCGGGCGCGGCCACTTTGCCCGACGCCAGCGCTTCGACATAACTAATGACCTGCCACCTCTTCTCTTCTGCAAGGAATGCCCACGACGGCATCCCGTTGTCCTTGTCGCCTTTGGTGATGAACCAAAAAACTTCTCCCTGGCTCACCCCCTTCAGCTTGCCGTCTACGAGGGACGGAACGTTCCCGGTTCCCTTGCCGGCCTTGCCGTGACATGCGAGGCAATTTCGCGCATAAAGGGTTTTTCCCGCATCAATGGCGGCCTGTTGACCTTCGACCGGATTCTTTTGCGCCTTGGCCGAATCCGGAGCGTCATGGAAGTTTTTGTCGGCCGCTTGCAAGCCTGCGACTGAGATCAAACCGAGGACAGCTGGCAACATCTTTCTGATTCCCAAGAACATACGTATCCTCACAGGTAGATTTGTCGCTTAGATTCTTTCGTCAGCAAAACGGATGCGAGTTTAAACTTTTTTCGTTGCCTGTGCACTCTTTTGCCAGCCGAATTCCGCCTATACAAACGATGGTATAATTCCCGCCCGATTGTGGGGGGCCATGACTCCGAGACGTATCAAGTGTTCGCCGCTTCAAACTGCGGCGGCATTGGAAAGACGTAACGATGCCCAGACGTCGATTGCTCACCCTGACCTGTGTTCTTCTTCTGCTCACCGCTTTGGTGGCACAAGAAGAAAAGCAGGATAAAAAAATACTGAAGAACGCCGACGTTCTTCTCATGGTTCAGAACCACTTCGATGACGACACCTTGGTCAAGATCATCGAAGTCTCCGACTCAGACTTCGACATCTCCGGCAATGCGCTGATCGACTTGAAAAAGCAGGGCGTGAGCTCACAAGTGCTGCGAGCCATGCTTGCCGCAGTTCAGAAAAAACATGTCGCGGACCAGCCTCCGGCGGCCGCAGACACGGGGAAACCTACAGTCCCTGCGCCAGCTCAGCAAACTACTGCGACCGAAACAACGCCCGCAACTGCGACAACTGAGAATTCCGCCCCGGCCTTCGCCACCAGAACGGATGGCGACGCTCCCGTGAGTACGTCTCCCGCTCCAACGAGCAACTCCGCTCCCACAGCGCATTCCGGAATGACTTCCAGAGCGATGCCCATGGGCGTCAACCCGCAGCAACTGGCTACGATGCAATCCCAACTCGCGTCGATGGGAATGGGTGGGATCATGGGCGGAATGGGCGCTATGGGAGCCATGGGTGGAATGGGCGGCAGCATGTACACCAGCTATTCCCCCGAGCAGATGCCGCATGTATTTCTCAAGCTCAGCCCGAATCAGGGCAGGCAGGAAATCTCGCCTTCCACCGCGCAAATCGGACAATCGAAATACAAAGGCAGCATGGGCGCCGGGGGCATGGCGCTCCGAAGCCTCGCGACCGAAGGCCTCAGCTTCGCAGCCATGGGCGCCGGCCCGGCCGGAATGATGGCCATGTCCGTTTTCTCCATGGGCTCCGGCTTCATGCCAGGAATGCGTCCCGGCGCTCCGAAGGTGACTTACGTCTGGGGATTGCCCGGCCGAAATTCATCCCGCGAACTCACAGACACAAACCCCATGTTCGAACTCAACTACGGCGACATACCCGGCGTCGATCCCGACGCCTACGAACCTGCCGTTCTGAAGCTGGTTCAGAGCAAAGACAACTACCGCCTCGTTGGCGCCACCCAGATAAAGATGACCACCAAGAATATGATGGCCGGCGCCAGTCCCGAAAATGGCAAGTGGATCTCCGAGGAGCGCTGGCCCTCACGCGTCAACAAAGAAGAGCGTGGCTTCTACATCCTTCACGTCAATACGCCGCTTGAGCCCGGCGAGTACGCTGTGGTGCTGCGGCCTGTAAAAGGCTACAAGGAAACGTCCTCCGGACTCGGTGGACACGCTCAGGTCTTCTATTCGGTCTGGGACTTCAGCGTTCCTGGAGCAACCCCCGACGACGGCAAGAAGAAAAAGAAGAAGTAGTCGTTGCATTGGGTCGCGGCATCCGCGACCGAGCCTGATCTATCCCCGCCATGCACCTTCCAGGTACTCGACATGCTCGATATGAATAGTCGAAGAGATAGTTGCAGTGGGACTGTAGCCAAACGCCGGCGGGCCTTGCTGAACGAGAGTTCGAGCGTTCTTGTCCTGATTCTTTCGTTTTGGGGCAACGCGGCGGCGCAACAACCGCTCGTCTGTCCGCTTTCTGAATCGCAGACCCAGAAATCCATCGAGGCATTCGAGCCAGTCGCCGCAGCGTTCACGCAAGAGGATCGTTGCGCCAACTGTCACGGCGGCGTGAACCCCTTCACCCCGGACGGACATCACGCGGGCGAGGCCAGAGAACGCTCCAGCGATCCTGATGGATGCCAGGAGTGCCACAGTGGCCTGAAAGGATGGACGATTCCTGTGTCCGGTATGTTTTTCGTGGACGGATACCGCAAGCCGCGGAAAGCCTCGGTAATCTGCGAGCAGATGAAGAGCACGTTCCTCCACGGCGCGAGATTCGTAAAGCACATTTCCGGCAACACGGACTCCGCGGATTTCAACGGCGTTGCTTTCGCCGGAACTCGCGGGCTCAACGGACTAGGCCAGACACTCGCCTTCACGGACCCGTATCGCGACGAAAAGCCCAGCATTTCACGGGAGGAGATGACCCGCCGCGCGCAAGCCTGGGTTGACGCCATGGGAGGCGAATTCAAAGGCGACAAGGATTGCGGGTGCGAACCGGTTCATTATGCGATCCGTCTGTCCGACACGATGAACACGAATCTGCCCATGGTAAGCGCCCGATCCCTGATGGGACCGGTCGACATTCCGATTCAGTTCAAAGACGACGGCTCTTTCCAGACGGAGCAGAGAGTCACACGCGAAGGAACCGCAGCCGCGGTAATGTGCTCGGGGCAATTCAACGGCGCGATGACGCTCCGCGTCTCCGGCAAGGCCACCGAAGAGTACAAGAACAATCACATGCACCTGCAGATTGAGAACATCACTCCGGAGCAAGGCACAGCCAGCGCCTCGTGCCCACAAATCTCGGTGACGAGACCCCTCGGACCCGGCGAGCACGGGATGCTCTCGAAAGAAATGGAAGGACGCGTCGGCGAGGCATTGATCTACAGTCCGGCCGTGTCAGGGGGAATCAGCGTAGTGGTGCGAGCAGAGATCGTAAAGAAGTAAATGTTGCTCAAGACCAATGAGGCGGGACAGATCTGATGAAGTGCATCAGTGCACTGATACTGGTCCACGGCCTCCGCGCGGATCATTCTTCTTCAACACGAAGGACAAGAAAAACATAATGAGCGCAGCAACACCCAGCAACCAGTAGTTATCGATGTACGCTAATGCCGCCGCCTGCGCCTGCAGTGATCCATAGATTCGCGCCCGTGCCTGTTGCATGGCAGAGTCGGCGCTCAAACCCGCGTGCATCAATTGTTGGGCAAGTCCGTTGACCGCATCTCGAAACCGCCCAGTTCCCGTCCCGGTGGTCAGCACCGACTGGTGATATTGCGACCGCCGCACAATCATCGTCGTTACGATGGATGTCCCGACGCTGCTTCCGATATTCCTTGTAAAGTTCACCAGCCCTGCAACCGCGTTGCTCTTATCTTGTCGAATGCCAATGTAAGCCGCCGTTGTCGCCGGAACAAAAACAAAGCCCAAAGGCAAGTATTGATAGATACGGAGCCACGTCGCGGAAGAAAAGCTGAGCAGCAGGTCGATTCGCTGTGTCGAGATGTACATGCCGATGGCCAGCATGAACCATCCGAATGCAATCAGGTAACGCAGTTGGAATTGCCCGATCAGGCGGCCAACGATTGGCAACTCGACCAGCAGCAATACCGCCGCCACTGAGAGCACCATTCCAGCCGACTGCGCCGTGTACCCCATCAGTGTCTGCAGAAACTGCGGCATCAGCACGGTGGTCGCAAACGAAATGGCGCCTACCATGAACATCATCAAGTTCGCGGCCGCAAAGTTTGCGTTCTTGAACAGGCGGACATCGACGATGGGATCGTCGTGAAACCACTCATACACCACCAGCGCCGTCAGACAAACCAGGGCGACGATCGCAAGAGTGGTGATGAAGTGCGATCCGAACCAGTCGTCCTCCTGTCCCTTGTCGAGCATGATTTGCAGCGCGCCAACGCCGAGCGTCAGCAACGAGAATCCGATGTAGTCGAGCTTGGTCTCCGATCGCTTGCGCCGAATCATGTGTGGCGGATCCTGCACCAGTCGATACACCAGCAGCAGCGCCAGTATGCCAACCGGCAGATTGATCAGAAAAATCCAGCGCCACGAAGCTGTATCGGTAAGCCATCCACCCAAGGTGGGACCGATCGCAGGAGCGCAAACCGCCGTGATGCCATAAATCGAAAACGCCAGCCCACGCTTCTCCGGAGGGAAAGTGTCGGCGAGAATCGCCTGCGCCATAGGCTGCAATCCGCCGCCACCAGCGCCCTGCAACACGCGAAAGAGCAACAAAAATCCGAGGTTCGGAGCGATTCCGCAAAACAGCGAGCTGATAGTAAAAATCGCCATGCACGTCATGAAGAACCGCTTACGCCCAAAGAAACTTACCAGCCAGCCGGTAATGGGCAACACAATTGCGTTGGCGACCAGGTAGGACGTCAGCACCCACGTGCTCTGATCATTGCTTGCGCCCAGATTGCCGGCGATATGCGGGAGCGCAACATTCGCGATGGCCGTATCCAGAACTTCCATGAACGCGGCCAGCGACACTGTGACCGCGATGAGCCAAGGATTCGCCGCAGGACGCCACGCGACTGGTTCCGCCATCGGTACAGCCGCCGCGCTCATGCGAAGTCCCCGCAAATCAGCATCGAGTCTGGAGAGATCCGATCAGAGCGACTCTTTGCCATTGTTATTTGAGTTTCCCTGGACGTTCTAGGGTTCATGACCGCTTTGCAGTTTACGCGAGAAGGGCCCGGACTGTCGGACGCCAAGCTGAGGCAGCAGCTTCAGGATTTGGGTATGTGGTAGCGCTACCGGGAATCGAACCCGGGTTTGAAGATTGAGAATCTTCCGTCCTAACCCCTAGACGATAGCGCCCCGGAGACGAGCCTAAATTATAGCAAACGAAAATTCCGCCGATCTCTGAGCGGATGTCACGCATTCGCTCAGGCCAAGTTCCAGCAAAACGATTTTGTAAAAAGAAGTGCTCTTCACCTTAGTGAACCTTCGTGCCCTTAGTGGTGAAAAAGTTTTGTAAGCGTTCACCGAAGCAACGTAAAAGTTTGCACCGTTCCCCTGTTTCATTTCCGGATTCTCTCTCGCTCCCATCGATATTTTTCGTGACGTTATCTCACATCCACAGCCTGACACGCGATATAGTAGAGACACCGTTAAATTTGATCGTCCATTACCGAAACACAAAGGGGCGACGTGTATGTTGTTCCTTCATCAGCCAATCCAATCATTCCTAAATTTAGGAGTTTGTAAGGAGTACGCATCTATGCCGAGACAGAAATCTCCCAAGAAAACGAATGGCGACGCGACTGTAGCCCCTGTGCAATCAGCCGCTCCCGCGATTCCTCCTGTAGAAACCAGCGTGGCGACCGCAGTCCCAGTCGCAGACACTCCGAAACCCACGCGTAAACCCACCATCGTCCGCAACGAGAATCGTGCGAACCTTTTCCCAATCAACGTTGACGAAGAAATTCGCCGACTCGCCTACCTACTCTCTGAACGCCGCGGCTTCCAACCTGGCCACGAGACGGAAGATTGGCTCACTGCTGAGCGCGAAGTGCGCCAGCGCTATCACCAACAGAGCGCGTAAGGTCGCGCCTTAGCACCGCCCTGGCGGCCGAGCCCCGGCCGCCGTCACAGGCGGAAACGTTTACGCGAACCACCGGATTCTCCCTGCGATACTCTGCGCTTAGAACTTCCCACCCTTGCAGGAACTTGCATGTTTCGATGACAAACCTGCCTTGTTCCAATTGAGTTTGCTTGTCCTCCGGCTTTCTGAAAAAATACGTTGGGGTTCTCCATGGCGCAAATCGGTAGTTTTGCCTTGCTGCTCGCGCTGGCGCTGAGCATTTATTCGTTTGGCGGCGGCCTCCTGGCTCTTCTTATGCGAGATGATCCTCGCGGAGAGCGCATGGGTGAGACGGCCCGCCGCGCCGGTGTCGCAATCTTCGGGGCGGTGGTCCTTGCGGCTGTTGCTCTCGTAATCTCCGCCTTCCGCGATGACTTTACGATTGCCTACATCTTTCATCACAGCAATCGCGACCTTCCCGGTCCTTATAAGTTCGCGACGCTGTGGTCCGGCCAGGAGGGCTCCATCCTCTTCTGGGCCCTCTTACTCTCCGGATACGCCTTTATCCTTCGCCTTCGCTATAAGACCGATCCTCAGCTCTTCGCCTATGCCTCCGTTGTTCTGGCGGCGGTGCAGATCTTTTTCCTCGCGCTCGTAAACTTCGCCGCTAATCCTTTCGGACTTCTCGAAGGTCCGCTCCGCGCCGATGGCAGCGGCCTCAACCCGCTCCTGCAGTATCCCGAAATGGTCATCCATCCGCCGATGCTCTATCTCGGCTATGTCGGAACGACAGTGCCGTTCGCGTTCGCTCTGGGTGCCCTGATCATGAAGTATCCCGGCGATAAATGGATTCACATCACGCGCCGCTGGACCATGGTGACCTGGGGGTTGCTCACCTGCGGCATCTTCCTCGGAGCTCACTGGGCTTATGCGGTTCTCGGATGGGGCGGTTATTGGGGATGGGATCCGGTCGAAAACGCGTCGCTGATGCCATGGTTGTTCGGCACCGCTTTCCTGCACTCGGTGATGATGCAGGAAAAACGCGGCATGCTGAAGACCTGGAACATGTGGCTGGTTTTCGGATCGTTCTGGCTTTCGATTCTCGGCACGTTCCTGACGCGCAGTGGCATCATTGCCTCGGTTCACGCCTTCGCGCAGTCGTCGATTGGAACATGGTTCGCGTGGTTCCTCGCCATCATCGCCGCCGTATTCGCGTTTTTCTATGTCAAGAACAAAGAGCACCTGCGCAGCGAGCACAAGCTCGAATCGCTGATCTCCCGCGAATCGAGTTTCCTCTTTAACAACCTGCTCTTCGTCCTTCTCTGCTTCACGGTTCTCTGGGGCACGTGGTTCCCGAAGATTTCCGAACTTGTCCAAGGCAACAAAGTGACAGTCGGCGCGCCGTTCTATAACCGCGTCGCCATCCCGGTGGCTTTGTTGCTCCTGATTCTCACCGCCATCGGTCCGCTACTCGCGTGGCGTAAGACATCGTTTGAAAGTTTGAAGCGGAATTTCTTCTGGCCTGCGGTAGGCGGTCTAGCCGTGATGGTCATTCTGATGGCGACTCCGGGAAGTTGGGGATCTCCCTTCGGGATGCGGCCTTGGCAGGACGTCTCTTACTTTTATTCGCTGATGGCGATTGGCCTCTCCGTGCTTGTCACGCTGACGGTAGCCAGTGAGTTCTATCGCGGCGGACGCGTGATCTCGCAGAAGAGTGGACAAGGAATGTTCGCCTCCATGGTCCAACTAACGCATCGCAACACGCGCCGCTACGGTGGCTACATCGTTCACTTCGGCGTTGTCGTCGTGATCATCGGCTTTGCTGGCGCTGCGTTCAATCAGGATAAAGAGCAGGAGATGGGCTACGGCGACAAGATGACAATCGGCAGCTACACGCTCGTCTGCCGCTCCTATACCGACGAAGACTTTCCGAACTACGCCGCGCAATGGGCCGTTCTCGATGTCTTCAAGGACGGCAAACAAATCGATACGTTGACCCCTGAGCGGCGCTTTTACAAGGCGAGCCAGCAGACCTCAACGATGCCCTTCATTCGCTCGACTTTGCGTGAAGATCTTTACCTTGTCTACGAAGGATTGAACCAGGACACCGGTCATCCAATTCTCAAGGCTCACCTGAATCCACTCGTCATGTGGATCTGGCTTGGCGTCTGGATCATGCTCGGAGGAACCGTGCTCGCTCTGGTCCCGAATGCTCCAGCTCCAGTGCGGGCGACCGTGCCTGCGCGGCTCGTGGAGCACGCAGCTCCCGTGGCAGGAGATTGAGATCCATACAACTGGCTCCGCAACGCTGCATCGAATGCTGTATCCGCTATTGAGATTGGTTCACATAATGATGAAGTCAAATTCGCTTTCCCGCCGCGCTCTTCATTGCGCCATCCTTACTGTCTCGGTGTTTGCTTTCATCGGCGCTGGAGATCCGGGCACGCGATTTAAAGAACTCGGCCATCAACTGATGTGCATCTGCGGTTGCGGCCAGATTCTGCTGGAGTGTAATCACGTCGGATGTCCGGATTCCGATGGCATGCGCAACGAGCTCATGTCTGCGGTCACGCGCGGCGACAGCGACAGCCTTGTTCAACAGGCTTTCGTCCAGAAGTACGGACCAACCGTTCTCGCAGCGCCGACTGGAACTGGCTTCGATCGCACTGCTTGGATCATGCCCTTCGCGGCGTTGTTCGTCGGATTCGGCATCGTGGTTCTCGTTGTGCGTGCGTGGAAGAATCGTCCTGCGCCTGCGCTGGCTGACGGAATTCGCCCGATTCGCGGTACCGAGCTCGAACAGTTCCGTGAGCAGGCGCGCAAGGAGACTGATCTATGAGTTTCGAATGGGCATGCTGCATACTCGTTAGCCTGGCTTCGCTTCTGTATGTCTTCTATCTGCCGGGAAAGCTCTACCTTGGTCCCCGCAAGACGCGCGTGTCCTACCTGCGCGAACGCAAGGATGCGGTCTATGAGAATCTCCGCGACCTTAACTTCGAATACAGCGCTGGCAAAGTGCCCGACGTCGACTACCAGGCGATGAAGGCTTCCCTGCAGGACGAAGCCGCGACGCTGCTCGCCGAAATCGCGCGTCTGGATGAGAAGGCCGCTTCGGCCCCAGGAAAAGCGAGATCATGATTAAACACACCTCTATCATCCTTAGCGCAGCGAAATGCGTGCAGCGCACGCGTTCCGCGAAGTCGAAGGATCCCGTACCAAGTTCGATGTCAATTCGGCTCCGACAGGAATTCTCTGCACGAACGCAGATCTTCTTTCTTTGCGCCATCATCGTGACACTCGTGATGATGAGTTCGTTCGCATCCGGCCAAAGTCTCACCGGCACGGTCAAGAACGGGACGACAGGAAAGCCAGGCGCGGGCGATGAGGTGATTCTGCTTAGTCTCGGCCAAGGAATGGAAGAATCTGGGCGAACAAAGGCCGACGCGAAAGGCGCTTTCTCCTTCAAGCTCGACAACGCGCAAGGACCGCATCTTGTCCGCGTGATTCACCAGGAAGTCACGTATCACCGCATGGCACCTCCGGGAAGCACATCCGTGGAAGTCGAAGTTTACGATGTCAGCAAGAAGGTGGAAGAGATCAAGGTTGTCGCCGACATCATGCGGTTCCAGGCGAGCCAGGGACAACTTCAGATCGAACGCACGTTTGCCTTGCAGAACAACTCCAAGCCGCCTCGCACGCAGATGAACGAGCGCAACCTCGAGTTCTACGTTCCCGATGGAGCGACGGTCACCGAAGGCGAAGCTATGACAGCGGGCGGACAGCCAGTGAAATCTGCCCCGGTTCCCGAAGGCGAGAAGGCCAAGAACAAATACGCATTCCTGTTTCCGCTTCGGCCGGGAGAGACGCGCTTCAACGTCGTTTACACACTTCCTTACACCGGCAGCATCAACGTTGATCCGAAGAGCGTTTACCCGCTGGAACACTTCGTTGCTATCGCACCGAAATCCATTGAGTTCTCTGCCGCAAAAGCCGAGATGTTCAAGAGCTCCCCTTTTCCCGGGCAGCCCGACGCCAATGTGGAGGTCGCCTCCAACACGCCGCTTGGCGCGCAACTCTCATTCAAGTTGTCAGGTGAAGGTATGCTCGCGCAACCTCCCGATGAGAATGGACAAGGCGGGCAAGCTCAAAGCGACAATCGTCCGGGAGGAGGACTTGGTCCTCCGATCGATGCGCCAGATCCTCTTCAGAAGTATCGCTGGTGGATTCTTGGCGGATTTGCGGCCGCTCTGGTGATTGGTGGAGTTGTTGTGGCTTCGCGGCAGCAGGCGGCAAACCGCGCTGCTCGGGCGCAGACTTCAGGATTCCCGGCAATGCAGGAGGATGAAGAGTTCGAGATTCCGGAAGGCACGTCGCGCTCGAAGCAAGCGAGCCGATCGATGGATGAAGGGATCGACACTCGTCCGCAGGCAAGTTCTTCCCGCACTTCAAAGCTGCTTGAAGGTTTGAAAGAGGAGTTGTTCGATCTTGAAGTGGAGCACAAGCAAGGACGCATCTCGCAGCAGGAGTACGAACAAACCAAGGCCGCGCTTGATCAGACTCTGCAGCGCGCTTTAAAACGCGAGGCTGCGAAGCAGAGCTAAACGGCGCGGCTCAGTAGTTACTGCAACTCCAGTTACTGCGTGAACTCCGCTGGACGTCCGGTCAGGCGCTCGATGCGCTTGGCGATCGGCGGATGGGTTGAGAACAAGCCTCCAAAGTTAATCCCCAGCAACGGCTGAATGATAAAGAGGTGCGCAGTCGACGGGCTCGCTTGCATCGGAATACGACGCGAGTAAGTGTCGAGCTT
This sequence comes from uncultured Acidobacteriota bacterium, assembly GCA_963801895.1. Taxonomy (GTDB): domain Bacteria; phylum Acidobacteriota; class Terriglobia; order Terriglobales; family Acidobacteriaceae; genus Sulfotelmatobacter. The sequence goes on from CAWDGM010000002.1 coordinate 286,677, forward strand.
CCGCAACGCACTTGCGAGCGCGTATGGATTGCCGGTGAAATGCGCTCCGGTCGCGTCGGCCTGATACTCGCGCGAGCGTGAGACAGCGAGCTGAATCAACGTCGCGGCAATCGGGGCGACGATCAGCATGAACAGCGCGGCGAGTCCTCCACCACCGCGATCTTCGCGGTCGCGTCCGCCATAACCGCCAAAAATCATTCCCCACTTCGCCATGTTCGCCAGCATCGTAATTGCTCCGGCGATGGTCGCAGCAACGGAGCTGATGAGGATGTCGCGGTTGTTGACGTGTCCAAGTTCGTGAGCAAGAACGCCCTCGAGTTCTTCGTCGGTCAACAGCTGAAGAATTCCCTGCGTAACCGCAACCGAAGCGTGGCTCGGATTTCGTCCCGTGGCAAACGCGTTCGGGGAGTCGGTTGGAATCACGTACATCTTCGGCATCGGAATGCCGATCTTTTGCGTCAGCCGCTCAACAGCCTGATAAGCGCGCGGGAGTTGTTCGCGCGTAACTGGCTGTGCGCGGTACATTGCCAGAGCAATCTTGTCGGAGAAGAAATACGAAACGAAGTTCATGACAGTGGCAAAGGCCAATGCCAGAAACATTCCGTTTTGACCGCCGAATGCGCGTCCGATGAACATCAGGATCAACGTAAGAGCGGTCAGTAAGAACGCAGTCTTGAAAGTGTTTCCCATAGATTTGTGGCGCTATGCTATTGGATGTTTTCTGACAGGGCGAGATGCATCGATGCCATTTTGGGAAAATAAGGCCTTCGGTAGGTATCCCCCCTCCCCCTCGGTTTATTGGAATCATGGGGTTGAGGGAAAATTAAGAAAAAATCTATGGCGCTCAATGACTTAGGGGCAAAATATTCCGGAATAAGGAGTTAGCTCGCCCGAAGTTGCCCGACTCGCACTGATCATCGGTCGAATGGCCTGTGGACGTCAAGGACCGTGGTCACAGAAGCGAGTACTCCGGCGCCGGCAGAGATGTCGAATCTCACGAAAGGTTTTACTCGCGGATGCATCTGAGTCGACCGAGTTCGGCGCTGAGTCCGTTGGGCGCTATGTCTCCAAGCCTGACCTGCGTCATTGGAGCCAGTAAAATCGAGTTTGAAAAGAGATGCGTATGAAGGCGATGCAGATGAACAAAGCAGACCAGTTGCCAGTGCTGGTCCTTGCGGAGTTGCAAAAGCCGGAACCTGCTATAGGCGAAATATTGATTCAGGTTCAGGCCGCTGGTGTTACCCCGACAGAATTAGTGTGGTACCCAACGACGCACACGAAATTAGGAACAGCGCGCATACACGCGGTACCAGGGCACGAATTTTCGGGAACTATCGCGGCGATCGGCAAAGATGTCCGAGGCTTCGAAGTTGGCGACGAAGTCTATGGCATGAACGACTGGTTCAGTGATGGAGCCACTGCGGAGTTCTGTATCACGCTGCCCCAGAATATTGCGCGGAAGCCCACAACCCTAAGTCACGAAGCTGCCGCCTCAGTGCCGATCGGTGCCTTGACGGCCTGGCAAGGATTGATCGAGCGCGCGAAGCTAGAACCAGGCGAGCGCGTACTCATTCACGGAGGCGCGGGCGCCGTTGGCCTTTACGCTGTGCAACTGGCGCAACTTCGGGGCGCCCACGTCATCACTACCGTCTCAACGCAGGACATCGATTTCGTCAAGCGACTGGGAGCGGACGTGGCGATCGACTACAAGGCCTCGCGTTTTGAAAGAGAGATTCGGGACGTAGATGTCGTTTTCGATGCCGTCGGCGGGGACACACTGGAGCGGTCATGGGGTGTCCTCAAGCCAAGTGGACGCCTGGTGACCATTGCTTCGGACAGCGAAGGCACAGCCGACCAACGAGTGAAAGATAGTTTTTTCATCGTCGAGCCGAACCAGAAACAGCTAGTTGAAATCGCTAAGCAACTTGACGCTGGACAGGTGAAAGCATTCGTCAAGGACACCGTTGCTCTGAATGAGGCTTCCGAAGCTTACAGAGGAGCGGTCACGCCCAAAGGCGGACATGGAAAAATCGTCATCCGCGTTTCCGGATGATCGTGTGTTGCTTCGTCCAGCGGGCAATACCAACTGGAGCGATCTCCCAGATCCAGTCCGATCGCCAGCTTCTGCTGAGAATTATTCCTGCTCTGTTTCGGCGCTACGGTGCTAACCTTCTTCATTGCCGGTCTCCTTTTTATCTGTGCCTTGAGCACGTCGATAACTTGGGAGCGTACATCGCATCCCGTCCGGAGACCGGCCTTCTCCCTCGAAAACACTTGCTCAGGCGATGCGCGGCTGGAGAGTGACTGAGTGTCCGAGGCTCTCCAAGCGCTTGACCAAGTATCGTCTCAAGCCGTCCGCGTGGAGTCGGTCGAAGTAGTTACCGCCCAGATCGGTGTAGGCGCAGCGCTTCCGTTGGAGGTGATATCCAATCACCAGGATGCTATGGGCAACGGCAATGATGGCGCACTTTCTGCCTCGACGAGCAGCAAGCTTCTTAAACTGAGCTGAGAGATAGGTGTTCTTCGTGCGAGCTGCAGCCCATGCGGATTGACAGGCCATACGACGCAACCAGGGACTGCCTTTACGGATCTTGCTGCTGATCCGCTTGCCTGCACTCTCGTTGTTGCCGGGACACACGCCTGCCCAGCTAGCAAGATGCGCTGCGGTCGGGAACTGACTAACATCTGCTCCCATCTCTGCGATGAAACTCCAAGCCGCCACACGATCCACCCCGGGAACCGTCACCCAGCGATTCAATGCCTCCGCCAAGTCTTCGTGCTGTTGCCCGAGTTGCTCGAGTCGAGCGTCTAACAACTCGATTTCAGTTTCGATAAAGTACAGTTGGCGAAGCAGGCTCTGCAGAAGAAAGCGATGATGATCTCGCACCTGGCCTTCTAGAGCTGCCTGTAATTGCGGGATCTTGGCGCGCAAGTGCCCAAGAGCGAGGTCCGCGAGCCGTTCGGGGCTCTGTTCACCGCCGATGATAGCCGCGAGCATCGCTCGGCCACTCTTACCGAGGGTGTTGCTGGCAACGCTTGCGAGCTTGAGATTGGCATCCTCGAGCACTTTCTGAATCCGGCTGGCAATACGAGAATGCTCCTGCGACAAACTGGTTCGTGCCCTGGTGAGATCCCGCAGATCGCGAATCACCAACCGGGGTATGAAGCTGCCCCGCAGCAGTCCATGTTGCAAGAGTTCCGCGATCCACTGACAGTCCTTGGTGTCCGTCTTGCGTCCGGGAACTGCCTTGATGTGTTGGGCGTTTGCCAGAACGATCTGAAAATGAGTTTCGAGAACGTTCCACACAGGTTTCCAATAAACACCCGTGGATTCCATGGCCACGTGCTCAACGCCAAACTCCTGCAACCACAAAACCAACTCTCGAAGCTCGCGGGTCGTGCACCCGCAGCGGCGAATATGCTTCAACGGTTTGCCGGATTGCGCTATCAGAACACAAGCAGTGATGGAGGACTTGTGTACATCCAGTCCACAGCACCGCGGATACAAAACTTCCATGGCTGTCTCCTTCCGCCGTGCGACGTAAGGATGCACAAATCGCGAAAGTCTCCCTCGCGTGCTCCTCTCCGAAGAGAAGGCGACAGTCCGTTGTACTCAACGGCATCCAGGGTCAAACTCATCCGCGGGCTCTTGGGCTCCACTAAGGCGAACGACCACATACGTCGACGGCTCCGACAGCCTAACTCGTTTTCATGGGCCGTTGTGCCCCGAAACGGACATGTAGAACTCATCCCATCTGATTTCGACAGTTGAGTGAGAGCATAATGTCCGAGTGGCGCGAATGGACTCCAGTCAAAAGTTCAAGTGGGCATTGCTCGTAGTTGACTGCATGAAGAGCCTTCATGACGACGGGTTCCGTTTCGTCGATCAAGAAGTGATACCGAACTTTGATGGTACTCCGAACGGAATTTCCGCTTGGTTCATCTGCGAACATTACTACGCAAGAGAACGATTTGATTTGCAAGAGGCGACGGAAGCGCTGAAGAACAAATTGCGAGGCGCAGGTTTTCCGCAAGAGGCAGTTGAAACGCTGCGAACCCGCGCCACCTCGCAAACCGAAATACAGGCGGGGGGAGGTCGTTTTTATTTCTTTCGGTAGGGATTTTGAGTGTTAAGGCCTGTTCTCGACAGTCAACGCTTGTCACTTGCGCTGGTTAGCGGAAAGGAATTGGAGCACTTCTCTCATTACACGATTCGATTGATCCGTTTGAAATAGGAACTGAGCGTGAGCCGAACCGTCGAGCACGAGCAGCTTTTTTGGCTGCGGGGCCTTTTCAAACCAAGCTCGTATTCGGGGTAGCCGGAGTCCCTCATCGTTTGCGTCGTCCCGCGCAACTATTACCAGCAAGGGCACCTTGATTCGTTCCGCAGGACCATTCCAATCTGCCGCGAGCAGCACCAATCCGTTGATTTCGCCGGGTTGTGAGGCAACGGAGGCGTCCGCCGCCGCACTGCCGCCGAAACTGCCCCCCACTATTGCAACTGTCTTTGCGCCGTTCTTGCGGAGATAACGAACGGCGGCCAGCACATCGAGCCACATCGGGGCTGTGTCCATATCTGAATCGCCCGGACCGTGCGATTGGCCGAAGCCGCGGAAATCAAATGCCAGGACGTGAAAGCCCGCCCTCGCTAACCGCTGCGCCTGAGGTTGCCAGCTCTCCTTTGTAAAGCGCCCTCCGTGCGCAAGTACCACGCCCTGATCACCTTCTCCGTACAGGTCGGCATATATGAGCCCACTATCCTCGGTTACGAAGGACTGGTGTTGTATTTTTGCCCCAGGTTGTTCATCCGAAGGCGTGGCTGATAGAGATGGTGCAGGTGCTGCTCGTGTCTGAGCATTCCCATTGCACAAACAGAGAATCAAGAGCAGTGTAAGCACTTGCAGCAAGCCGCGTATCATCGTCGTCCCGTACCGTGAAGTATAACTGTTGAAATATCATTACACTCATCGTCCGAACGGACAAATATGAATTGAATCGAAAGAACTCGAAATTTGAGTGTTAATGCCTGGTTACGATAGCTGAAATTAATGCGTAATTGCCCAGTACTCGAAGCGTGCCTTTAGCACTAGATCTTTTCTCGGGTCACGGAGTCGCACGCGAATCGTATGCGGACCGGGTTTGGGCTGTTTAGGTTGAAAGCTGAGCAGATAGCTTCCCCGGATATCATTGACCACAGATTCAAAGGCGGCGTCGAATGTGATTTTGTCTTTGAATTTCCTATTTTCCCCACCCATCACATTGGTTACACCCACGGCCACATTCTTCCGCAAGCTTCCGATTGCGGCTTCCAGTGGAGCAAGAAGATTGAATTTCTCATCGTCAGAGGGAACTGATCTCAAACCGTCAGAAAATTCGGAACGCATCGGTGAGAATGTGAAGCTGCAAATTAGAGTGTTGGTAACCGCGAGTTCCTGAAGAAAGTCGGGCATGGTCGTAGTCAGACTGCCGTGATCCCGGCTCTCGCTGATGAGGAACAGTATCCGCCGATTTCCTATGGGTCGAGAATCTAGAAGGTTCAAGGAATAGCGCACCGCGTCGAGTATCGCGGCACCGCCATCACCCGGCGTTAGTTTCGTAAGCCTCTCCGAGGCCGACGCCGAATCCTGAGTAAAGTCCTGGAATAGATGCGCCAAGCTGTCAAATGTGACTAATGCGACCTCACCTTTCGTGGCAATGAGAAAATCCTCCAACATCGAACCGAGACCGCCTATTGCTGTCGGGCAGGGTCGTTTTCTGAGGCGACAATCCTTGCGTTCGGCCTCGGAGTAGAAACGGTCATAGAGTGAGAGGTCAGGTCTTTTCTTGAATTGTGACGAGGCCTTGCCGCCGACTTGAATGGCGACGACCAACGACACGGGTTCCTGCTCGGGCGTCTCATCCAAAGTAACGTCCTGCTCCACACCGTCGTCTTCGACAATGAAATCTTTGCCTTGGAGGTTATAGACAATTTCTCCGGCTTTTGTCCTGACGAGAGTGGGAACCAAAACAACGTTCGATTGGGTTCGTATGGTGGGAAGTTTCTCTTGAGCGTGGATTGGCATCACGACACTAAACAAGCATGCCACTTCAAGACAGCGACGTCGCAATTTAGCGCACCCTGGCCGACTGAATCGCAATTATCCTGCCAGCCATTGTTTCACAAATTGACGGATGTAAGAGGACGCTCAAGCGCCTGTTGTAATATCCCCCATTACGCTCATTTCGGTTCAGTGAGTGTCATCGCAGAGCGCGGGGAACTTGCCGATTATCCCCTCTCGCACTCCGCCCCACTCCGCCCCGTGCAGATCTGTGTCGCAGGTTAGGGCGGCTTCCGGAGGCGCGTGCCTTCGTATGAGAAGGCGCTTGCCCTGGCTCTGCAGGAACCGGAGCGTCACTTCCTTTCGGGGCGGCTCGAGAAAACTGAAATAAAAAACTGGCTCTGCTGTCGATTTCCCCTTCGCCCGACGACTATAAGGTGAACCATCCAGTGCGCGGGTTGCGCTGCTGGCAACCAATATAAGGAGAGACATATGAAATACATCTGTTTGGGATACTACGAGCCGGCAAAACACGCGGGTATGACCGAGGACGAGCGAAACGCAATGTTCGACGAATGCTTTGAGTACGACGACCATTTGCGAGCGAACGGGCACTTTTCTGGGGGAGAGGCTCTTCAACCTCGTGAAACCGCGTTGACCTTGTATTGGAAGAACGGCAAAGTCGCGACCACCGACGGTCCCTATGCCGAAACCAAGGAACAACTCGGCGGCATTCTTGTGCTTGAGGCACACGACATGAATCATGCTATTCAGCTCATGTCGCAGCACCCGTCCCTGAAATTTGGGTCGCTTTTCGAAATACGTCCAGTTGCCGACTTGAATGCAATGATGAAGGCAAGCGAGCAGCGACGGCGCAAGGTCACCGCACGCTGAAGTAGCGGCCGAGAGCAGAGTTTTCAAGATCATCGCCGGGACTAGTGGGCGGCGAGCGGATTTTCGGTCCGTTGAGGTTGGCTGAAGTTAGTCGCGGCTTCAGGCGAAAGCGATTCAGAGTCAGCACAATCATGTTGAGAGAGAGGTTTGGGATGTCAAAGGTTCGAGTCGCGGGATTTAGTGTTTCGTTGGACGGTTTCAGCGCTGGGATTGAACAGAATCTGGACGATCCACTGGGTAAGAGAGGAAAGGAGATGTTCCAGTGGTTCTTTCACACGAAGTCCTTTTGCTCCATGGTCGGGCGGGAGGGGGGAACCACAGGTGATGTAGACGATGTGTTCGCTCACCGGGCGATGGACAACTTCGGTGCCTTCATCCTCGGCCGCAACATGTTCGGTCCGGTGCGCGGCCCATGGCAAGACGACTCATGGAAGGGCTGGTGGGGTGACAATCCGCCGTACCATGCACCTACCTTCGTTCTCACGCATTACAAGCGTGAACCTCTGGTGATGGAAGGGGGAACAACCTTTCATTTTGTGACGGGCGGATTCGAGGAGGCGCTGGTCCTTGCGAAGAAGGCTGCCGGCAGCAAAGACGTCAAGATCGGAGGTGGCGTGGCCACAGTGCGGCAATATCTAAGCGCTGGCCTAATCGACTCTCTCCACCTCGCGTCGGCACCGGTTCTTCTCGGTCAAGGAGAACCGCTGTTCGATGGTCTGGACCTTCATGCGTTGGGGTTTTCCATCACCGAACGCAAGACTTCGGAATACGCGACCCATCTTGTGCTCGAGAAAAAGTAGAGACAGGACTTCGGCAAGGGCTTCATCGCGTGGGAGCAAAGCGCGGTGAGGACTACTTTACGAGAGTGAGTTTGAAGACAGCGCCCACGCCGTTGACTCCACCGTCGAATGTGCCCGATTGCGGTAAGACAATTATGCAGAAAGCTGCAAACTGCACTAATTGATTCAGTCGCCATACCCGAAAATGAATGACGATCCATGAGTTAGGGGAAAGAGGCTCTCCGAACTCGAATCCACGATCGCCGAGAGTGCTGATGAGTTAGTTGCAAGGAGGGCGCCTTGAATCGTTCAATCTGAGAGGGAAGATCGCAGAAATCGCGAGGGCCGGAAGCCCGAAGACGGCCCTATGACGTAGGTAACTCCTCCGCTTGCAATGACCGATAGTAGAATCCAAAGAATGTCGCCCGATGTTGCCACCGCCGCTTCCTCGAAAGCTGTTGAACTGGAACTTGCGCTTCGCCACGTGATTCGTGGTAAGGACGAAGTCGTCCGCCTGGCGCTGGTCAGCATTTTTGCCCGCGGGCACCTGCTTATTGAAGGAGTTCCCGGCGTGGGTAAGACAACGCTTGGACAGGCGCTGGCGCGCGCCATCGATTGCACGTTTCAACGCGTGCAGTTCACGAGCGACATGCTGCCCTCCGACGTGATTGGCATTTCCGTGTACTCGGCCCTGGAGCAGCAATTCGAGTTTAAACGCGGCCCGGTTTTCACAAACGTCCTGCTGGCCGACGAAATCAACCGGACGACGCCAAAGACGCAATCCGCATTGCTCGAAGCGATGAACGAAGCGCAGGTGACGGTCGACGCGCACTCGTATGCGCTGCCCCAACCGTTCCTGGTGATCGCGACGCAGAATCCTGTGGAGCATTACGGCACGTATCCGCTGCCGGAGTCGCAGCTCGATCGATTCCTGATGCGCGTGCGGATGGGATATCCCGACGCTCACGCCGAGCGGCAGATTCTTCGTTCTGAAGCGGGCGTGTCACATCTTGATGACTTGCGTCCGGTGCTAACGGGGGCAGAGGTCAGCGAGATGCAGGAAGCGGTCAAACACGTTCGTGTTGACGACTCGCTTGTTACCTACGCGCTTGAAATCGTCCGGCGGACGCGCGAGTCAGAATTTCTGTCGTTGGGAGTTTCCCCGCGCGGATCGCAGGCTCTCTACCGATCGGCTCAGGCAATGGCATTCATTCAGGGACGATCGTTCTGCACACCCGAAGATTTCAAACCGCTCGTCGTTCCCGTATTCGCTCACCGCATCGTGGTGAACGGCTTATACGCTTCTTCGCTCAAAAAGTCGGAGCAGTCTGATCAGGTGCTGAAGGAGATCGTGGAGAGCGTGCCGGTGCCGGTTTAACTGCTGGCTTCGGCGCTGGGTTAGCAGAACGCGCTGCCGCGTCCATCTATTTCGCCTTTCCTTGCTGACTGCCATCTCATTGCGCTCTCGCGCAACCCCGGACGAATGCGTCCGGGGCTACATGACATCTTTTGAAGCGGGACAGCTGTCAACCCTTCACGCAACCGCGCGGCTGTCCTTCTTGACTCCCCGCAATTCTTGTGTAGGGGCGGACGCATTCGTCCGCCCCGCAGAGCGAAGCGACGCGTGCTGCCGCGTCCATCTATTTCGCCTTTTCCTTGCTGACTGCCATCTCATTGCGCTTTCGCGCAACCCCGGGCGAATGCGTCCGGGGCTACATCGACATCTTTGAGGCTAGACAGCGATGCCGGGGTGACCACGCTTAGAGGCTATAATTCTCTCTCAACATGTCACTCCTGCGATTTCTTATGGTGCTGTCGCTGGTTGCGTGGATTGGCGGACTGGTTTTCTTTGCATTTGTCCTTGCTCCCACGGCGTTTTCGGTTTTGCCGAATACGCAACTTGCGGGCAACGTGGTTGGCCGCGCCCTGGGCAAGCTGCACTGGATCGCGATCTTCTCCGGCGTCATTTTTCTGATCAGCTCGATTTTCTACAGCCGGCTGACGTCCGGGACTGCGCATGTTTTCGCCATGCGCCACCTGCTGATTTTCTTGATGCTGGCGCTGACTCTGACTTCTCAGTTCTGGATCATTCCGCTCATGGATTCGTTGCGGGCTTCGGTGGGAGACTTTGCAGCAGTGGCAATCGACAATCCTCTGCGCGTGCAGTTCGATGCGTTGCATGTGTGGTCCACGCGAGTCGAGGGAGCGGTGCTGCTGCTGGGGTTGGTCGCGATCTATCTCACGGCCAGTGCGATTTCGACCAATATCCGCTGACGAATTTCAGGACACTTTCTTCCACACCAGGTCGCTTCCTTCCCGGCGATCGACAAAACCAGTCACTTTGCCGGATGCGTCGCGCCCGAAGATCTTCCGCGTCCGCAACTGCTCGCCGATGAAGAATACGTCGCGAACTTCCGCTTTGAGCTCAACAGCGGGACGCCCCGGACGTTCGCCGACCAGATGATCGCCTTCGCGGCGAATGGTGTATTTCAGGTCTGGAGCGGCATCATAGTTTCCCACGTAGACATCGAGGTCACTTGCCGGGAGCGCGATCGTCTTGGGCTCCTGCAGAACTGAGATCCCATGTACGAGCAGGAGTTTCCATTTGCCGCCCTGTTGCTGCCAGGTTTCGGTCATCAGGTATTGCGCATGCAGGTGTTGTCCGTGGTAGAGCTCTTGCTCATCGTCGGTGTGAATCACGGAGACAACATCGCCGGACTGTTGCGCAGAATAAGAAATGATGGACAGCGTTCCGGAGGCGCCCGCCGGGAGCGGAGTTAGCTGTTTTATGAAATCCGCGCGGTTCATGATCGTGCCGTTTTCATCGACGTACACCGCGTCGGGCGCGAGCGCGTCGTCCCAGACCTGGGCGTTACCGGGCGCAATCGCATCGAGCAGAGCTTGATCGCGCTGGCGGAATTCCTGGATGAGGTTGGCGGAGCCGCTGGGACTTAGGGGAAATAACAGAGCGAGAACAGTAAGAAGGAACATGACAAGCTCCAGGAAATCTCTTAGATGGATGAACTACCGGCGGCTGCGGGCTCCCAGAACCTCACGAATCTTTGACGCCAGGAAGTCGAGCTCGAATGGTTTCTGCAGAAGGCGCATTTCGAGGCCGCTCTCTTTCACCAGGTTGACCTCTCCCTCGGTGTAGCCGGACATGAAGATCACTTTGATATCAGGACGGCTCTCGGCTAGCCGGCGTGCGACTTCCGGTCCCCGCACATGCGGCATCACGACGTCGGTCAACACCACGTCGATTGCACCTTTATACTGCTCGGCTAGAGCCACGGCATCGCGTCCGTCGGTGGCTTCGAGAACGGAGTATCCCAGCGTCTGCAAGAACTGGCAAATCATCCAGCGCAAGTCTGGCTGATCCTCCGCGACCAGGATCGTTTCCATGCCGACCGGAGTTGGCTCGGCCGGAGAACGCTGGAGCGCAGGAGTTGGCAGCGCTTCGACGCGGGGGAAAAACACCTGCATGGTCGAACCATGTCCGGGCTCGCTGATAACGCGAACGTGGCCACCGCTGCCTCGCACGATGTTATAGACGACCGACAGACCCAGACCCGTTCCCTCGTCCTTACTCTTGGTAGTGAAGAATGGATCGAAGATCCGCGTCTGTGTATCCGCATCCATTCCAATGCCGGTGTCGGTCACGGCGAGCATCACGTAGTCACCGGGTCCGACGGTATGCGTCCTGCCTGCGCGGAGCACTTCGGAATCGACGCGCGCAGTTTGCAGGGTGAGCGTCCCACCCTTCGGCATGGCGTCGCGCGCGTTGACCACAAGATTCATCACTACCTGTTCGATTTGTGCCGGGTCGGCGCTGACGCAGCAGAGCTCGGGACTGAGCTGGACGACGAATTCCATCTCTTCGCGCAATACGCCGAGCAACATCTCGCTCATGCGGTTCACGAGCGCGTTGAGATCGAGCACCTGCGGGCTGAAGGCGTGCTTGCGGCTGAAAGAGAGGAGCTGGCGGGTCAGGTTCGCGGCGCTTTCGGTCGTGCGCAGGATGGTCTCAACATTTTTGCGCGCTTCGACGCCAACGTTTTCTTCGCCGAGTACGATCTCGGCGTAGCCTTGAATGACCATCAGCAGATTGTTAAAGTCGTGGGCGATTCCACCAGCGAGACGGCCGATCGCTTCCATCTTCTGCGATTGCCGAACCTGATCCTCAAGAAAGCGGCGTCCGGTAACGTTGCGCGAGGTGACGACAATGCCCCCAACGGCGACATCGTTCAGCAAATTGTTCCCGACCGATTCAAGCCACACCCACGATCCGTCATGGTGGCGGAAACGGAACTCGGGAGGCGCGGCGCTACCAACCCCCAAGGTCACGCGCTCGAGTGCCGCGCGGACAGCCGGCTCGTCCTCGGGATGAACGAAGGAAAGAAAACTCTTACCGAGAAGTTCCGAGGGCTGGTATCCCGCGATCCTTTCGATGGACGGGCTGTGATAGAGCATGGTTCCGTCGACGGCGACGACGGTAATGACGTCGGAAAGATTCTGGATGAGATAACTGAAGCGATCTTCGCTGCGGCGCAGCTCGGCGGCGGCGTTACGGCGCTCGCGTATGTCGCGGAACATCCCCAGAATGGCCGGCTTTCCAGCGAGTTCAGTCGCACTGGCGCTGACTTCGACAGGAATCCGGACTCCGTCCCATCTCAGCAGTTCAAACTCGCGGATCTGGGAAAGAGCGGATTGCGCCAGCAGGTCGGGCTGCGTCTTTCTGCTGTCCGATGGATAGAGGCTCGATACCGGCATGCCGGCGAGCTGCTCCTCGGAGTATCCGAGCAAATCGCTGGCCCGGTTGTTGGCTTCGATGATGAGTTGCGTCTCGGTGTCGATGACCAGGATGGCGTCATTCGCGGTGTTGATCAGATTGCGGTATTTCTGCTGCGACTGGCGGATCTTGTTGACGACCGCGGTCGAGAATCCAATGCCGCCTAGCAACAGCAATCCCGTGGCAAGCAGGGCGACGATGGAGAGCACACGATCGATCCACCGAGCACCTTCGCCCAGAGTAGACGAGAATTCATCCTCAAGCGGAGTGAGACGGGAGTCGACGATTACGATTTGATCGGCAATCTGCTTAGTTCTTGTCTCGTCCGGGTGCGCGGAGTTGATTTCCGCATGAAGCTGATCGGCAAGCTGGCGTAGCTGGTCAATTTCGCGGTCGCCTTCGGTCCAAACCGCAATCGCCCGCTCCATGTAGCGGACGCGCCCAAAGCGGCGAAACAGCATGGACATGTTGGCGACGTCTTCGGGATTGTTACGTCCCTGGACGAATCCCTGCGTGACCAGGTGCATGTCCGGAGTCGGGCTTTCGAGTTGCAGGCGGGCTTGCTTGTCCCCGAGAGGCACGGCGATTTCGGATGAGTAGTCCCGAAAACTTTTCTCGGATCGATCCGCGGCGTATTTGGTGAGGCTGAGAGCGGCACGCTTCTGCGCCTTCGACCACATGCCTTCGCCGCCTATGTACGCCCGCACGCCAGAAAGAATTGCAGAACGAGCGACGCCCAGATAAAAGACGCATAGCACAATTGCCACGAAGGTCGCGACAATCGCGAGGAGCTTTCTAGCGATGGGAATGCGGCGGAACATCGTCCTCGCAATACGCATGCAGGCCCGGGGACCGGAAGGTGACGAAGACCAATTTCGCGCCGATGAATTCTGAAGGGTGCGATGCAGCAAGGACGTGGAACTGAAAAGCAACGTCCCCGGCACGCTTCTGACTCGTTTCGGTGCTTAGCGCTGGGTATAGGATACGCCGCTGCGTGCACAATCCGTCAAGCTCAAATGAATTGTGATTCGACGCAACAGTGACTGAATAGCTTCCTGGTTGCGTATTTGAGATCGCGAACGAAGAAGGGACAGCAATACTGCAGGCAATATTTGAAGTCCCGCCGACTACATTAGAGACTCTCCGCGAACGTAAGGTCCTTCACGCCGGCTGCGCCGCCGTTCAGGATGACACCTTCGTGGATGATCAGCGCTCAGGTGCAGGTGGATGATCAGCCGCCCAGTTCGCGATATCGGAAACAGCTGGTGGCGTGATCGTTCACCATGCCCACGGCTTGCATGAAGGCGTAGCAGATGGTCGATCCGACGAAGCGAAAGCCGCGCCGCTTAAGGTCTTTGCTCATCTCGTCGGATTCAGGAGTTTTTGCAGGGAGCTTGCTGTGAGACGTCCAGCGATTGACTTTCGGCTGGCCGCCGACCAACTGCCATATGTATTTGTCGAAGGTTTCGAACTCTTCCTGCACGCGCAGGAAGGCCTTGGCATTGTCTACCGCCGATGCGATCTTCAACTTGTTGCGAACGATGCCCGGATTATTGAGTAATGCAAGAATCTTGCGCCGGTCATAGCGCGCGACGCGGCCAGGATCGAAGCGATCGAAAGCGCGACGGTAATTGTCGCGCTTGTTGAGGATCGTGCTCCAGCTGAGACCGGCTTGCGCGCCTTCGAGGATGAGGAATTCGAATAGCGTTCGATCGTCATGCACTGGGACGCCCCACTCTTCGTCGTGATAAGGGATCGAGAGGCCCGAGTTTGCCCAGGCGCAACGGACCGGATTTTGTTTGGTGGCTCGCTTGGCTGGCATTTTGCTTGGGAAGCGCCCTCTGCAGTTTGTTTCACCGCGGAGGGCGTTGTTCTCATCGTTCCTGATTCTTACTGCAGGGATTTTGGATCGGACTTGTTCACCGGCGTCTTCCTGTCAAGCAGTGAGACGAGTTCGCGAGCGCTTGCTGGAATCCCAACCTTGCCTCCGCGGATAATTTCTTTCGCGGAGAGTTTGCGGCCGTAAAGTTTTTCGTTGGCGCTGCCATCCGAACGCAAGGTAGAACCTTCCAGCGACACCCCGGCGAACAGTCCCTTGTTGCGCGAGTAGGAGAGAATCTCAGCGCTCATCACGATGTCGGTAGCGCCTTCGGCGGTGCGACCCTTTGGTCCGGCCGCGGCGGACGCGTCAGCGCCGAGTTTCACCTTGCTGTAGAGGAGAGATTCCGCTCCCTTAGGATTCATGACCAGGAGAACGAAGTCTGTCGCCTGGCCGCCCAACTGAAATCCGATGCTGATGCCTTCGAGCGCGTAGAGCGCAGGAGCTCCCCACCTTCCTTTGTAGTGCTCGCCGCCGCGGCAAATCATGACGCCGCGCCCATAGCTGCCACCAACGCCGAGAGCTCCTTTCTTCACTGACGGAAGGATGACGATGCACTCCGCCTTGTCGAGAAGATCCTGAGGAATGTCATCGGGGATGTTGAGAATCTCTTTGAGAACCTGACCTGACTCTTTGACTCGTGCGGCTTCGCGCTCATCGTTGGCTGCAAATGCCGTGGTGCCACAAATGAGGGCGATCATCAACAACGCACTGACTCTTTTCATCAGAAGCCTCCGGTGAGAGATTTTAGAGAAAAATTGGCGAATCCGTGGCAATATTTGGGACCTGTATCCGGGTGGCCAACTGGCCGCCGACCGATGGCCGGTCAGTACGGTGCAAGTCGTTCAAATCTGGCGCGTTGCGCTATGACCAAACGCGTGCTCCTTTTGTAACTTGGCACTTTCGCGAAGAGGCTCATACAGTCATTTGAGGCGCTTCCAAGCGCTGCGGCTTTCGGCACGCGGCGTGCATCTTATAGATTGGGAGTGTGTGGAAACCCGGTTTAGAGTGAAAAAATTGGATTCTTCAGGCATGAAGTACACGCACTGGATTCTTCGGTTGTTGGCAGTTTCCCTGGCAACCTTTCTGGGGACCAGCCAGCTGCGCGCTCAGACTGCCTACGTATCGGGTGCTCCAAGCTTGGCGGCCGCCAATGCAACAATTCCGGCGGCAGACGCCACAGATGTTGACGAGCCGCAGACCTCAATGATCACCCTGCATTCGCGGGTGAACGAAGTGAACGTGCTGTTTATCGCCACAGACAAGCACGGCAAATTCGTACGCGATCTGAGCCAAGGCGACTTCCACATTCTTGATGATCACAAGCCGCCGCAGGCCATCCTGAATTTCAGGCGCGAAACCGATTTACCTCTGCACATGGGACTGCTGGTTGACATCAGCGGGTCGGTGGACAGCCGCTTCCAGTTCGAACAGGAAGCGGCCACCAGTTTCCTGCAACACACGCTCCGTGTTGGATTCGATAAGGCATTCCTGCTGGGATTCAACAGCCATACCCAGATAGCGCAAGAATTCACCGATAACGTTAGTTTGTTGTCGGCGGGTGTCCACAAGCTGCATAACGGCGGCGGAACGGCCCTGTACGATGCTGTCTATCGCGCTTGCAAAGAGAAGTTTCTGAAAGACCGTCCAGATCGCCCGGCCCGCAAAGCCATCATCATCGTCAGCGATGGCGAAGATAATCAGAGCGACGTGTCGAAGGCCCAAGCGATTGAAATGGCACAGCGCGCTGAAGTCATCATTTACGCGATCTCGACGGATGACAGCGGCCTCGTCATGCGGGGCGACAAAACTCTAGAACAACTCGCCGAAGCGACCGGCGGACGGGCGTTTTTCCCTTTCAAGATGAAGGACATCACCCGCTCCTATGCAGCGATTGAAGACGAACTCCGCAGCCAGTACGTGGTTTCGTACAAGCCAGCCGACTTCGATGCCGACGGACGGTACCGCTCGATTGAGATTTCGACGCTGAAAAAAGACCTGCAGGTTCGGGCGCGCAAGGGCTACTTCGCGCCTGCGCAATAACGCTTCCCCTTTCCACAACAACTCTCGCTTCGAATTCCTTCTAGCTTCAAACACTTGAACACAGAGGACACTGGTGTCGCTGGAGTTCCTATTTTTCCCGCGAACCTTCACGCCTTGCCAATATTTAGCTTGACTAAACAAATGCTTCGATACTATTTTGCTCTAGGCCTTGAGCAATAGAGTCTATGAAGGTCTGACTAGATTCCATGGAAAAACCTGTGCAACGTGACCTGTTCCCGGGCGCGTTAGAGATGATGATTCTCCGGATGCTAAAACGGCAGCCCATGCACGGCTACGCACTGGTGCAACAGATCAAGCGCACCTCGCAGGATTTGCTCGTCATCGAAGAAGGCTCGTTATATCCCGCCCTGCAGCGCCTGCTCAAAGAAGGATTCGTGAAGGCTGAGTGGGGCGTCTCTTCCACCAACCGCCGAGTCCGGATTTACAAATTGACGCCCTCGGGCGCAAAGCACCTTGAGCGAGAGGTGTCGACCTTCGAGCGAATGCTGGAGGGGATTACGCGAGTTCTGGCGCCGGAGGGATCATGAATTGGTTGAGGCAGTTGTTTGCGCGGCGGCGGCTGTACCGTGACTTGTCGGAAGAGATCCAGGCGCACCTTGACGAGAAAGTTGAAGAGTTGGTCGCTGACGGGATGCCCAGGGCACAGGCAATCCAGTCCGCGCGGCGGGAATTTGGCAATGTGGGGTTAATCGAAGAGAACAGCCGCGAAATATGGACGTGGCCATCCGTGGAGGAGATTTTCTCAGATATCCCTTACGGGCTGCGCGCCCTGCGCCGCAATCCCGTCTTCACTACGGTCGCTTTGTTAACAATCGCGATTGGAATTGCCGCGAACGCGGCCGTCTTCACCGTAGTAAACAGCGTGCTCCTCAAGCCGCTGAACTATCCGAGGGCTGAAGAGTTGGTGGCATTGCATCAGACTGCACCGGGTGCGGAAGGACTGGCGGACTTTGAGAATGGTCTGCTCCTCTCCCCCTCAATGTATTTCACATACGCTGAGCACAACCGGACGTTTCAATCAGTAGGCGTATGGATCGCAGGCACGGCGAATATCACCGGGCTCACAGAACCAGAACAGGTGCGCACAGTTGCCGTGAGCGATGGCGTACTGCAGGCACTTGGCACGCCGCCTGCATTGGGACGCTGGTTGTCTCAGGAAGACCAAGCGCCGAATGCACCGAAAAAAACGATCCTGAGCCACGGTTACTGGCGGAGCCGGTTCGGTGGTGACCGAGGCGTCATTGGGCGAACCATCATCGTGGATTCGCAGCCGAGAGAAATTGTGGGAGTGATGCCGCCAGGATTTCGATTTGTGGATCACGATTTCGACCTGGCTTCACCGTTGGCATTCGACCGAAGCAAGGTGATCCTCGCTGGATTCGGATTCCACGGCATCGCGCGGCTCAAACCGGGTGCGACGATCGTGGAAGCCAACGCGGACTTGTCGCGAATGCTGGGGATCTGGATGGACTCCTGGTCCAACGGACCCGGATCGAATTCACATATTTACGAGACGTGGAAAATCACCCCAATGATTCGCTCTCTGAAGCAGGAAGTGATCGGCAACGTGGGCGAATTGTTGTGGGTGGTGATGGGAACAATTGGGGTGGTTCTGCTCATCGCGTGCGCGAACGTGACGAACTTATTGCTGGTGAGGGTGGAAGCGCGGCAGCAGGAATTAGCGGTGCGCACCGCACTCGGCGCCGGATGGACGCGAATCGTTAGAGGGCTTCTCGTCGAAAGCGTGATGCTCGGCCTGATTGGCGGAGCGGCCGGAATAGCCCTGGCGTATGCTGGCGTCCGCTTCCTTGTCGCGGCCGGCCCCACGAATCTACCTCGCTTGAACGAAGTTGCGATAGATGCGCGAACGCTGGGCTTCACGTTTGTTCTCTCTGTGCTGTCGGGCTTGTTGTTTGGATTGATTCCAGCGCTGAAATATGCGCGTCCCACGCACCGGTTCGGCTCTGCAAAGCGCGGGGCGGACCATCAGTGTGAGCCGGGAACGACACCGGGCGCGGAATTTGCTAGTAGTGGGACAGGTTGCGATGGCGCTCGTGCTCTTGATCGGCGCCGGCTTGATGATTCGCACGTTCGCGGCATTGCGAAAAGTCGATCCGGGATTTGCCGAGCCCCAGCACTTGCAGGCCATCCGCATTTCCATTCCAGATTTGCTGATCAAGGAACCGGAGCGAGTCACGCGAACGCAGAACGCGATCCTCGACAAGCTAGCTGCGATTCAGGGCGTGAAGTCCGCCGGGTTCATCAGCGAGATGCCAATGGAAGGATTTGACTCCGATTGGGATGAGATCTTTGCTGAGGACAAGGTCTATGCGGACAATATTATCGCGCCGCTGCGGCTGTATAAGCATGTCTCGCCCGGTTTGTTGCGCACGGCTGGCACAAGATTGGTTGCAGGACGCGAAATGACTTGGAGTGAAGTCTACGGACTCCGACCGGTAGTGATGGTGTCCGAGAACCTGGCCCGCGAAATGTGGGGCACACCGTCGGCAGCCGTAGGAAAGCGTCTGCGCGAGTTTTCAAAGATGCCATGGCACGAGGTGGTGGGTGTGGTCCAGGATGTTCGCGAAAAGGGCGTGCAGGACACACCGCCGGAAATCGTGTACTGGCCTCCACTCATGGAGAATGCATTTGGACCGGGCCCGGCCCAGGCGACCCGAACTGTGACATTTGCGATTCGCACAGACCGTGCTGGCACGGAAACCTTTCTCGCCGAGGTTCGTGCGGCAGTGCAGTCTGTGAATTCGAATCTGCCGCTGGCGTCCGTGAGAACCATGCAAGAGGTGTACGACAAATCCGTTGCGCAGACTTCCTTCACGTTGGTAATGCTTGGAATTGCTGGAACAATGGCGCTGACGCTGGGAATCATTGGTATCTATGGCGTGATGTCGTACACGGTGTCGCAGCGCAAACGCGAAATTGGCATTCGCCTGGCGCTTGGAGCCAAGGGCGGCGACGTGCTGCAAATGGTTCTGAAACAGGGCACGAAATTGACGCTTGTGGGAGTGGCTTTGGGCATCGGCGCTGCTTTTGGCTTAACCCGCCTGATGACCAACCTGCTGTTTGGCGTGACAGCGAATGATCCGCTGACGTTTGTTGCTGTGGCCGTCGCGCTTCTTCTGGTTGCGCTTTCGGCGTGCTACATTCCCGCTCGCCGGGCGACACTCGTCAATCCCACTGTGGCGCTTCGCTATGAATAATTTCTGAGCTGGCGCCTGATTGTGGATCACGGCGCCACCACATTCAGGATCTCTTCGTATATTTGCTTCTCGGTGTGCCTGACCACGGCGCCGCATTTTTATTGCTAGGCGCGATATTGGCGGATTTTGTGGCTGTCGATTTCTGTGTTAACGTCCCAATGATTTCCAGTTCATCTCGATCATTGAGAGGAGCACATGACTGGCATCATATTGCTGGTAATTCTGGTTGTCCTGGCCGTCGTGCTGATCAGCATGTACAACGGCCTGGTACAGCTGCGGGTGCGGGCAGACTCCGCCTGGTCCGACATCGATGTGCAACTGAAACGCCGCCACGACCTGATTCCGAATCTGGTCGAGACGGTAAAAGGGTATGCAACGCATGAGAAAGGAACTTTCGAAAACATCGCGAAGTTCCGGTCGCAGGCGATGTCCGCAACCAGCCCGGCCGACAAGGCTGTCGCTGAGAATCAGCTGAGCGGCGCGCTCAGAGGCCTGCTTGCCGTAGCCGAGGCGTATCCGCAACTGAAGGCTTCTGAAGAGTTCACGCAGTTGCAGAGCTCCCTAAGCATGACGGAAGATTCGCTTCAGAATGCCCGCCGCTACTACAACGCGGTGGTCCGCGATTTCAATACGAAGATTCAATCCTTCCCCACCAACCTGCTGGCCGGGATGTTCGGATTCGCACAGCGGCAGTTCTTCGAGACCACCGATGCCGATCGCGAACCGGTACAGGTGAAATTCTGAGGATCGCGCCATTTGGTAATTGAGAAATTTTGTAATCTGAAAAACGCAAAACGACTCACATTACTCGCGATCCTCTGTTGTTTTTTCACGGGCATCGCCGCAGCGAAATCGTGGCGTGTCGCCAATTTTCAAGACACAATCACAATCGACAAGGACGGCAGCGCCGTCGTCACCGAACGTATTTCTCTCGTCTTTGAAGGTGAATGGCACGGGATTCATCGCACCATCCCGATCGAATATCCCGGCCCCAGCGGTACGAACTACGAACTCTTCCTCGACATAAAGAGCGTCACCGACGGCGCGGGCAGCAAGCTCAAGTACGAGTCGTCGGTCGCGAAGGGATCGCGCGACCTGAAGATTTACATTCCCGACGCGGTGGATACGACGCGCGTCGTCGAGATTGTTTACCGGGTGCGCAACGGGACTCGTTTCTTCCGGGATTACGACGAGTTCTACTGGAACGTTACAGGCAACGACTGGCTGGTGCCCATCGATCACGCATCGGCGACAGTGCGCTTGCCTGATTCCGCGAACGGATCTCTGCGGGCGCAGGCTTTCACCGGCGTGTATGGCTCAACCCAGCGTGATGCGACCGCCAAGGTGAATGGCGCGGAGGCGGAATTCGAAACCAACAATCCGCTGCCGATGCGGGGCGGATTGACGATCGATGTCTACATCCCGCAAGGAATTCTGAGCGAGCCCGGACCGATCACGAAATTTTTCTGGTTCATCGCCGGCAATCCCATCGTCTTCCTACCACCGGTGACTTTTATCGGAATGTTCCTGCTGTGGTGGTACAAAGGGCGCGATCCGGATCCTGGCGTGTCAGTCGCTCCCATGTACGAACCGCCGCAAGGGATTTCTCCGGCTGAGGCCGGCACACTGCTGGATGACAGCATTCATCCCAGGGATATCACATCGACGATCGTCGATCTGGCAGTGCGCGGCTACATCAAGATTGAAGAAACCGCGGAGAAGGTCCTGCTGTTCACGCATAAAGACTATGTCTTCCATCGCGTGAAACCGCAGACGGAGTGGAAGGATCTGGCTCCCCACGAGTTCGTGATGATGGAGCACATTTTCGGAAGTGGCGTGGATCAAATGCGCCTATCTAGCCTCAAGAACCGCTTCTATACCGCCGTCCCGATCATTCGCCAGGACATCATGGCGGCGCTGAAGACCAAGGGAATCTACACGCTAGATCCGGAGTCGGCGAACGGATACAGCATCGGCATGGTGTTCGTAATTTTGATTCCCTTTGGACTGCTGCAATATTTCGGTTGGGCAAACTTTCTCAATTCCGTGCCGCTTCTGATCGTTTGCGGAGCAATCTCGGCAGTGGTCTGGTGGCTGTTCGCGCGCGTTATGACGGCCAAAACTGCAAAAGGCGCACGGACGCGCATCGCAGTCCTGGGCTTCCAGGAGTTCATGAATCGCGTGGATGCGGAGCGCCTCAAACTAATGCCGCCCAACACGTTCGAGAAGTACCTCGCTTTTGCCATGGCGCTGGGCGTCGAGCATCACTGGGCCAAAGCATTCGACGGGATCGTGAAAGATCCTCCGCAGTGGTACGTCGGTCCGGGCGGAGGCTATGGCAGCGGATTCAATCCGATCTTCTTTTCAAGTTCGATGCACAGCATGGCTTCGGACATGCACCAGGTTTTCGTGTCAGCGCCGCGGGCGAGTTCCAGCGGTTCGGGATTCGGTGGCGGGGGTGGCGGAGGAGGATTTTCCGGAGGCGGGTTTGGCGGCGGCGGCGGAAGCGCATTCTAGAATTCGTGGGACACCTTACACTTCCGCTCCGCTTCCAGATTACGAGAGCGGGACGCCGGCGCCGCCGTTTGCTCTCTACCTGCTGACAGGCTTCCGCGGCCGATACTTCTTTCTTACTATTGAAGCTATAGCGGCCGTGCCTATAATCACGGCAATTTCTTTCTGTGGGCGGTGGAGTTGAAATTCAAGCGTGTCGGAACAATTTTGATCTGGGTTCTGTGTGTCCTCGCGCTACTGTGGGTTGCCGGATCGACGGCACTCTACTCGGCGATGCGGCGCCCTCCCGAGGCATTTGGTCGCGTAATGGCGAAAATCGCCGGGCCGATCCCTTTCATGATTTTTCCCTTCGAAACGATGTGGCTTCGGGCCCGCGCCGGAACATTGACGGTTGGCGATTCCGCACCCGACTTCACACTTACACGGCTCGATAAGACCGACCACGTCCAGCTTTCTTCGCTGACGGCTCAGGGACGGCCGGTGGTTCTGATTTTTGGCAGCTACACCTGACCGCCTTTTCGGCGGGAGGTGCCCGCCCTCAATAAGCTCTATCACCAGTATCAGGACAAGGTTTCGTTTCTCGTCGTGTACATCACTGAGGCACATCCCAGCGATGTGTGGCAGATGGAGAGCAACGTCCGCGACAAGGTGGTGTTCGCCAGCCCGAGAAGTGAGGACGAGCGCGCGTCCGTTGCGGGAACGTGCGTGCGCAAACTGGGGATTGAGATCCCGGCGCTGCTCGACGAATTCGGGAACTCCACGGAGAACGCGTATACCGCCTGGCCGGATCGCCTATACCTGATCGATAGCAGCGGGAAGGTTGCCTACAAGAGCAAGCCCGGTCCGTTTGGATTCAAGCCGGACGATTTGCTGGCGGCGATGAAGAAGAACGGCATCGCTCAGTAACGATTCCATTCAAAAAGAAAGGCGGGGGCAAGATGCCCCCGCGACAGCCGGCGGGACGCCGGCGCTACCATTCAGCGATTATTTTTCGCCTTGGGCGGCGTTGCTGCCCCACAGGGCATTGCTGCCCCAGAGAGCGTTGCTGCCCCACAATGCGTTGCTTCCCCAGAGGGCATTGCTACCCCATAAGGCATTCGAACCCCACAGCGCGTTGCTACCCCAGAGGGCATTGCTGCCCCACAGGGCGTTGGTACCCGTCATGCTTGACGACGGAGCGCCGGAGACGAACTGGGTCGACCCCCACACGGCCGCGTTCGACCAGTTCGCCGACGAATTCCATACATCCGTCGTTGTGTCATTGAGGTAGACGTTGCCAGTCTTCGGATCAAAGGACGCAACCGGCGTCATCGCCGAACCCTTTGCAACATCTGCACTGTTGAGAGCGGCTTCTACGTCGACGTAGCCTGCGCCGATCGTGAACAGATCGTATTGATCGGTGTAGGTAACGCCGGTTTCAGGATCGGTCGTGCTGCTGAAGGCTGGGAATGACTTCCAGGCCGTCTTCATCAGACGCGCCTTCACTTGATCAGGATTGAGGCTCGGGCTCTTCTGGAGCAGGTCGGCAACAACTCCGCTGACCACTCCGCTCGCCATGCTGGTCCCGCTCAGGGTGAAGTACTTTGATGAAGCGGCGCTGTTACCGCCCTTCGTGTAGAAGCTGTTCGGTACGCGGTTGCCGGGATACTGGTTGTAGAGCGTGGAATTCGGCGCCTCGAGCGATACCAGCAGGTTCCCCGGGGCAACGATATCAGGCTTGGCAACCGCATCGATTGCGGTCGGTCCCTTGGAGCTGTAGCTGGCGATCAGGTCGTCCACTCGCGTGGGCGTTCCCATCGTCTTCATCGCACCAACCGTAATTACGTAAGGGTCATTTCCCGGAGAGGTCACGGTCGCATATCCGTCGGTAGGCTGAAAACGCCCATTGTTTCCGGCGGCGACGACGACCACGATTCCGGCCTTCCACGCGGCTTCTACTGCCTGGCAGACGGGATCAAGCTTGTAGCTCTCAAACACCGGGCGTCCCATCGAAAGATTGATGACCCGAATGTTGAACAGCGGCTTCAGAAGGATCGCCGTATTGATGGCGGCGATCACGGCGCTGTCGGTTCCGGCGCCGTTCTGATCGAGAACGCGCAGGTTGATAATGTTCGCTTGCGGCGCGACGCCCTTGAATTGCGCTGAGTACGCCGCCCCGTTCGAACTCGCACCGTTGCCGGCGATGAGGCCGGCGATGTGCGTGCCGTGTCCGAACTGGTCGCTGGCGCTGAGGTTGCCTGGCACAAAGCTCTGGTTCCACACCACGCGCGATAATCCGAGGAATCCACCCTTCAGATCGGCGTGATCGCTAACACCGCTGTCGATCAACGCAACGCCAACGCCCGCGCCGGTGTATCCGGACTGCCAGGCCGCGAACGCGTTAACGGCCGGTGCTGCGTTGCTAAGCGACGGCGTCAAGGTTCGATCAATGCTGATGTACTTCACGTTCGACTGATTCGACAGTGAGAGGATATTGGAGAGCGGCAGGTTCGCCACGATGCCATTGACTAATGGCAGCGCATTAAGGATCGAGCCGAGCTTTCCCAGAAGTTGAAGATCCAACAGGCTGGGCTGCCCGTTGTATTGCACGACAACTCGAGCCGTGGGGGCGGTCGACTTTCGCAGGTCTGGAGACAGTTTGGTGGTGTCGGTAGCGCTGCTGCGCGCCACCAGCATCGTGAGCAACAACACAACAAATCTCTTCATGACTTTCCCCACTTAATGACCCCCAGCGCGCACATTGCGCGCCCCCAAGTGACCTGTGTATGTGCATGCTGGATTCCAAACAGTGGAATGCAAACCATTCTATTTAAATGGGTTACAGGAGATACGACAGAGTGCCGGGAGGGCGTTTTGTCCCGTGGGCGGATGCGCGAGCCAAGTTGTCCCAATGAACAGGGGCGCGCATCGCACGATGGGGAAATCAGGACGCAAACCATCGTAACCGGGAAGTAACTTTTTGGGCGGACAGCGTCGAGCCAAATCGTTGAAAATTTAACCACTTTCATGTCGTGGATTCGGTCCATCGGTGCACAGATGTTTATCGTCGGACTGGCTCTGGCCGGGTTCCCCTGCCTCGTCTATGCGGCGATGCACTGGCACTCCGATGACCCGGTAAAGTTCGGCTGCTACCTACTGGCCGCGCTTCTGGCGGCGTCTCTCAAAGTCAGCCTCCCGGGAATCGAAGGCACGCTTTCGGTTAACTTTCTGTTCACCCTGCTGGGCATCCTCGAATTAAGCCTGCCCGAAACGCTCATCATTGGATTGGCAAGCACGCTGGCACAGTTCTACTGGCGGCCGGCGCGCAGGGTGAAGCTGGTTCAGTTGGTCTTCAATCTGGCGCAGGTCACCGTGTCGAGTTCGGTCGCGTATGGGTCCTATAAACTCGTGGTGCTCTACCTGTTGCATAAGCCCGGGCCGCTGGCGCTGCTCGTCGCCGCGATCACGCACTTCGCCTGTAACACGTCGGCGATGTCGACCATCATCGGGCTTACCGAAGACAAGCCGGTACAGAAGGTATGGAAGGACAGCTACCTGTGGTCGTTCCCGTACTACATGGTAGGAGCTGCCGCCGCGGGACTGGTTAATTTCCTCAATCGTCACGTCGGATGGCAGTCTTCCCTGCTGGTTCTGCCTCCGATCTACCTGATGTACCGCTCGTACCGGCTCTATCTTGGAAAACTGGAGACCGAGAAGAAGCACGCGGAGCAGGTTTCGCACTTGCACCTGCGGACGATCGAAGCTTTGGCGCTCGCCATCGAAGCCAAGGACGAAACCACCGGCGAACATCTGCAGCGGGTGCGCGTATACGCGATGGAACTGGCAAAAGAACTGGGCCTGAGCGAAGACGAGAAGGAAGCTCTGCGCGCAGCTTCGGTGCTGCACGACATTGGAAAGCTTGCCGTGCCCGAACACATTATCTCGAAGCCCGGAAAGCTGACGCCGGAAGAGTTCGAGAAGATGAAAATTCATCCTATTGTCGGCGCGGAGATCCTGGAGCAGGTTCGCTTTCCCTATCCAGTGGTGCCGATCGTGCGCGCCCACCACGAGAAATGGGACGGAAGCGGATATCCCAACGGGTTGGCGGGAGAGGCGATTCCGATCGGAGCACGGATTCTCGCTGCAGTGGATTGCCTGGATGCCCTTGCCTCCGACCGGCAGTACCGCAAGGCTCTACCGCTCGATGAAGCGATGGCAAAAGTCGTGGCCGATTCGGGAAAGAGCTTCGATCCTAAGATTGTGGCAATCCTGCGCCGGCGATACATCGAACTCGAAAAGCTGGCTACCGAAGAGCCGCTACAAGCGCCCCCGAAGTTGTCCACAGATATCAAGGTCGAACGCGGTTCGGCACCGGCGGCCGGTTTTGCGGAGTCCGCGGAGCCGGTTCGCGACCAATCAAGTACGGTGCAGGATTACGCCGCAGTGATTTCGGCTGCGGAGCAACAGAGCCGTGACATCGTCGTGCTCTGCTCATCGACTGCGTCGTTGAGCAGCGAAGACATTTTTTCTCTGCTTTCAGTGCGATTGAAACATCTCGTGCCGCACGACTCGATGGCGGTTTACCGCCCGAAGGGCGAAGTTCTTACGCCCGAATTTGTGAGCGGAGAAAACTTCCGGTTGTTTTCTTCTCTGAGAATCCCACTGGGAGAAGGCCTGTCGGGATGGGTCGCACAAAATCACAAGGCGATTCTGAACGGCAATCCATCGGTCGAGCCCGGGTACCTGAACGATCCGACGAAATACAGCACGCTGCGATCCGCGCTGGCGGTACCGATTGAGGGGAAATCTTCGGTAGTTGCGGTGCTGGCGTTATATCGTGCGGGGCAAGACGCGTTCACGGCCGAAGACCTTCGTACCGTGGAGGCATTAAACAGCGGACTAGGGACCGCCATAGAAACGGTGCAGTCGCCGCGAGCAGCGACCGCTGCCGCGCAATAGTCCTCTCCCGCCGCCTTCGCTATGGTCAGAATGCCGGCACGAATTCAGCCCACCATGAATTTGTCATCCTGAGCGAAGCGAAGGATCCCTGCAATCTCCGGCAGCAGCAGAGTGCGCAGGTTTGCCGCGTTTCACAATGACAACGACTACTCCATCTCAAAACTCAGATAACTCAACCCGTCGGCGCGCTCAACTTGCAGAACCACGGGGTCCCCGGTCTTTAGCTTGCCGACCGCTGCGCGCAGAGTTTCCATCTTGTCGATTGGCATAAGGTTCAGTTGATGAATGACGTCGCCGGCCTGAAGTCCGGTTTCAGTCGTGATCAAGTCCACGGCGCGCCCGACCACTACGACTCCGGAGGAGATTCTGAGCGTCAAACGCGATTTCAGCTCATCGCTTAGATCGATCCCAAGAATCCCCAGCCGTGGAACCAGGCTATCTTCCGCGTTGATCGCATCGAGTAATTCGTCCATGTGGTCGCGATGCTCGATGGCCGGGATGTAGATCGTCTTCCGTTCTTTCCCCCGCAATAATTCCATCTTGACGGCCTGATCGAGCCGGTGAAGGTACAGGGCAGCGGTCAGAGACGGTAGCGTTTCGATGCGCCGGTCATCGGCGGTCAGAATGATGTCTTGAATCTGCAAGCCTGCCGCAGCTGCCGGGCCGCTCGGCGCCACGTCGACGACGACAACGCCCCAGCGCTGGGGAAGCTGGAGTCCTTCCGCAAGGTCCGGAGTGATTTCCTGAGCGACCGCGCCAATCTCAACGCGATGAACGTGTCCGTGCCGTCGCAGGCTGTGGTAAACGAAATCGACCACGCGCGATGGAATCGCAAAGCCGAGCCCTTCACTGCCTCCGCCTTGCGAGAGGATGAAAGTATTAATGCCTACGACCGCGCCGTTCATATCGACGAGCGGACCGCCGCTATTCCCCGGGTTAATAGGAGCATCCGTCTGCAGGTACGTAATCGGTTTCGTGGAATCGGGCTGGCGCGCCAGAGCGCTCAGCACGCCCATGGTCACCGAGTTCTGCAAGCCTTCCGGACTGCCGATCGCAAACACCAGCTGCCCGACCCGCGGCCGTTGCTCATTGATAAGAGATAGCGTCGGCAGATCCGTTTCTTCGACCTTGAGCAACGCAAGGTCTGTATCTTTGTGCAATCCGACAAGTTTCGCCTCGAGGATGCGACGCTTCCCGACCGGTACCTGGGCGCCTGTGTCTCCTCCGGGAAATGGAAGAGCGACGCGAATGCGCTGTGCTCCTTCGACCACGTGAGCGTTCGTCATGATGTAACCATTGGGATCGACGATCACGCCCGATCCCACAGCATGCTGACGGATGATGAGAGCGGTCTGGGAGCGGTCTTCCTCTTTAAGAGGACCGTATCCCGTAACCAGGATCTGAACGACCGCGGGAGAGACCTTGGCAGCCAGGCGCTCCAGGTCTCCGTTCAATTGCGCGAGAACGCTGTGATCTCCGGCTTGCGTATCGGGTACGTGTCCAGTCGGGGCTGAAGCGGGCTTGGTGGCATTCTTGGCCGGCGCGGGATCGGTTTTGCGTGGCGCGCTTTGAGCTTGAGAAGCGACTGAAAGAAAGATAGCCAGAACTACAAGTAAGAATCCGCGACAGACGCCAACTTTGGAATGAAATGACTGCATATCGTCCACCTTTTCCCGATCGTGCGACGTGAACAAGCTACCACGTACGTTTCGGCCGCCAGCAAAAGAGCTTAGATGAAAACCGGTGTCGGTCGATTGTCAGGATCGTGTAAACGTCGAGCCAACAGAAGGCACTCATAGGCGCGAGAAAGGAGGCGAGATCAAGAACGATCCCCGGCTCGCTTTGTAGCAAACTGCACGTGTTCGCAATTATTTCGTGCTCCGAGTCGAGAGGAGTGACGTCGCAGCCTGGTGTCGAAAGCTCCTTGGATAGGTATCGGGGCCTTAGGACTGCCACCTGTCGGGTCCTCCGACGGGGCGGGGAACCTAGTTTCTACCGTTAACTAACGGGTTATCAGGCTTTTACGCGGGTGCCTTTCGTGATATAACCGCCCCTGAGCCTAAAAGCGGGTCTACGCCCGCTGGACGCTTGATTTGACGACGTTGGCCGTGCTCGGGAACCGAACCACATCAGGGCTGGCTGACATGGAGGAGGTACCGTGGGGGAAGAAGCACGGACCGGGAAACGATTCCCGTTGGAATTGCCGATCAAGATTCACCAGGGCGAAACCGGCGGCGATTCCAACGGAGTTACGGGCAATCTCAGCGCCGCAGGCGTGTACATTCGCGCGGATTCCTCGATGGACATTGGTTCGCCCGTTGAATTTGAAATCACCCTGCCGCCGGAGATGACTGGTGGCCAGGAAAACGTGACCATCCAATGCAAAGGGCGTGTTGTGCGCGCGGACGAAACTGGTGAAGGTGGTGAAGGCCGCGGCGTAGCTTGCGTGATTGACTCATACGAGTTCGTACGGAACTCATAAACCTTCTGGGAGCGCAATGAAATGCTCAAACTGATTCTGGCCGACAACCAGGCAATCTTCCGGGCGGGGATTGCGAAAGTCCTCGCGGTGGAAGATGAAATGCGCATCGTGGCCCAGGCGCAAACGCCAGACCAGATGTTCATGGCGTTGGATAAGTTTCGCGCTGCGGTATTGGTGGTTGCGGCGGGATTCCACAACGATTTTGCTGCCATCGTGATGGGGGCAAACAAGGCGAAGACCCGCGTCATCGTCTTGGCCGATACCGGCGAGAGCGCGCAGAAGCATATGTCGAATGGCGCTCACGGCGTTGTCTACCGTAACGTCACCAGCGCGGCGCTGGTAGATTGCGTGCGCAAAGTGGCGCGCGGCGAAACTTGGGTGCAGGATGTCGCTGTCCCAAGCGAACTCACCGAAAACGATATGGTCGGATTGCGCGTCCGCGACCGGCTGACAGCGAAAGAGCTTCGCATCGTCGCGCTCATCGTCCAGGGATACAAGAACAAAGAAATTGCTTCGCAACTGGGCACGACCGAGCAGGTCATCAAGAATTATCTGCGCAACGTTTACGACAAGATCGGAGTTTCGGATCGTCTGGAACTGGCGCTGTTCACCATCCATCACCGCATCCTGAATGAAGCGGCGGCCGCCACGACAGCTGGCGCCATGCCGCAACCTCCGGCCAGCGTTTCGCCGTAGCGTTCTGGTCTCGATAAATTTAAGGCCGCCAAGGCTGGCGGCCTTTTTCACGTCTGCCTTAGTTTCCGTCGGACTGAGTCTTAGTCTGTCCTGAGCGCTCTGGCCGGATCAATCGAAGCCGCTCGGCGCGCCGGAATCAGCCCTGCCATTGATGCGGCGATCACCAATACCAAAACTGACGTAAGCAGAACGGTCACACTGATTCCCTTCACTTCGTAGAGCTCCGACTCCACAAACCGAACGCAGAGCCATGCGATCGGAACTCCGATCGCCAGGCCAAGAGCCGCTTGCATGAGCGCGCCTTGAAGGATCATCGCTGTCACTCGTTTGCGCTCCGCCCCGAGCGCCATGCGAATTCCAATTTCGGAGGATCGCCTCGCCACCGCATATGCACTCACGCCATAAAGGCCGATCGTCGCCAGCAGCAGGGCCAAGACACCAAACAACATGGTGAGGCGCGCCAGCATACGGTCGCTGGTGAACTGATCGGCGATCTGCTGATCGAAAGTCTGAAACTTGACCACTGCCAGGCTGGGATTGATCCCCGAAAGTGTTTTTCGCGCGAGGCTCTCCATGTTGGGCACGGAGTGAGTTGTCTGCAACACGAATGCGCCGATGTATAGCCCCTCGTCATGCTCGACGGGATCCTTGTTACTGGCAGGACGCTGCAACAAAGGTACGAAGAACATCAGATGGTCTTTCCAACGTACGTCCTGATAAACAGTGTCTTGCACAACGCCCACGATCTCGTAATCATGCGCGTTTCCGCCGCCGCCGAAATGGTGGCCCACAGGGTTCTCACCTGGCTGGAAGAACTTCTTCACGAAAGTCTCGTTCACTACAGCTACGGTTGGAGAGTTCTGCGTGTCTTGTATGCCGAGGTTGCGTCCCATGAGCACGCGTGTGCCTACGGAATCGAAGTATTCCGGGCTCACTCGGACGTTCGAACTCTGAAGGTCTAGTTCGGGACGTCCGTCGATCTGTACGTCCCAGCCATTATTGTTGTCCTCCATCGGAGTGTACGAGGAGATGCCGACCTTCTCCACCCCGGGTATTGCATGGAACTGATCTTCAATCGAGCGGTAGAGTTCGCCAAGTTGGCGTTGAGAGTAGCCTGCGGCTTGAGGGTTCATGTGGACGATATAGCGGTTCGTGGACTCCAGTTTCAGGTCGCTGTGCTCAAGCTTGCCCAGACTCTGGGAGAACAAACCCGCTCCGAGCAGCAGCACGAGCGAAACGGCTGCCTGCAATACGACGAGGCTGCGCTGCAGCAGACTGGCGCCTCCGGTCGCTCGAGCGCCGCTGCGCAGAGCCTCGGCAGGCTCGGCTTGCGCGGCAATCCAGGCGGGCGCGACCCCAAACAGGACTGCCGCCAGCAGCGACAATCCACAGGCAAAGCCGAGAACAGTGGGAGACGGACTGGCATGAATCGGCAAACTTCGCGTATCCGTGAATGCGAGCGCGAGCAGCATGCGAGTTCCGGCATAGCCAAGGGCAACGCCAGCCAATCCACCCAGTCCCGCGAGAAGCACACTTTCCGTCAGCAACTGCCGAACGATCCGGATGCGGCCGGCGCCCAGCGCGGTCCGCACCGACATTTCTGCTTTGCGGGCCATCCCTCGCGCCAGAAGCAGATTCGCAATGTTGGCGCACGCAATCAGTAAAACCAGGGCCGCGGTCCACATCAGCAATTTCAAATGCGAGGCATATCCTTCCTGCATTGCCTGCATGCCTGCGCCTCCCGGCGTCAACACAAGGTGGGCGCGTGAGAGAGCTGCCTGGTCTTCTTTCTTTGAGTACGTTCGCGTAGTTGCTAGAACCTGGCGCAGCAGCCCGGTTAGCTTGGCTTGAAGTTCCGGCCGCGAGACGCCAGGCTTCAATCTTCCGATCATGTAAAGCCAGTTTCCATCTGGATCGTGTACATACTGGACATTGGCGAGGGGCGGCATTGATTCGATGGGAAGGTAAAAGTCAGGAGGCGTACTGGCGAGCCGGTCTCCATAGAAATGCGCTGGTGCAACGCCGACCACCGTGACAGGTTTGGTGTTCACGTAGAACGTGCTGCCGACAACGGATGGATCGGCGGCGTAATCGTTTTTCCACGTTTGATAGCTCATGACGGCAGTGAACTGAGCACCCTGGATATCATCTTCATCTGCAAAGAGACGGCCTGTCTCGGACTGCAAGCCGAAAGCGCGAAAGTAATTTCCTGATACAAACTCGCCCATGACGGACCGAGCACTGTCCTGTCCTTCGGCGCGCCTTACCACCACGGGCCGATAAGTGAATCCTGCCTGCATGGCTGCGAGTTCTTCGAACTCCAGCGCGTTCTTTTTCAAGTACTCGTAAACGGCCGTGGAAAATATCGCGTAGTTGCCGTCGTCGCGATGTCCATATCCGACGCAGCACATGTTGATGTCCCCCAGCTTGACGAGACTTTCGGGACTTAGAACAGGCAGATTCTTTAGCAGGACCGCATTGACCAAAGTGAAGACCGCGGCGTTTGCTCCGATTCCCAACGCAAGGGTCAGGACTGCAGTCGTGGCGAATCCAGGAGTCTTGCGAAGCTGTCGCAGCGCAAAACGCAGGTCTTGCAGGAGGTTGGCGAACATAACGCTCCTCGAGTAGGAAAGTTCCAACACAATCACAAGCAGATCACCGGCCAATCTCTCCGATGGCCAATGCCTTGTTTTTGCGATACTTGCAGAGTGTGGGTGATGGATTGAGTGTTCCATCCCGGATCACGGCGTCCGAAAGCGGACAGGTAGATTGATCGGCGCACCCCACAGTATTCGAGAACCTTTTTTAACCACAGGGCACGACGAAGATGCAATTCCGCACGCCTCCTTCGTGAAACTTCGTCCCCTTTGTGGTAGGGCTTTTCACCTCATCTTTCTGCTCAGGCTCCTGTAGGAGAGCAGAATCATTGTTATGATTCGGGTCATCTATGGCTGATATGGAATTTCGACAACTTGGAAAGTCTGGATTGAAAGTTCCGGTGCTGAGCTATGGCACCGGCACATTTGGCGGCGGGACAGAGTTTTTCAAGGCATGGGGTTCTAGCGATGTTGCGGAAGCGACGCGCCTGGTCGACATCTGCCTTGATGCGGGAGTCAATCTGTTCGACACCGCAGACGTCTACTCCGACGGGCAATCGGAAGAGATTCTTGGAAAAGCCATCAGCGGTCGACGTGACAAAGTTCTGATCTCTACCAAAGCTACGTTCCGCATGAGTTCGGCGAAAGATCCTAACGACGTGGGGTCTTCCCGCCATCACCTGATCCAATCGTGCGAAGCCAGCTTGCGCCGACTGGGCACGGACTACGTGGACATCTATCATCTGCACGGCTTCGACGCGCTCACGCCGGTAGAGGAAGTATTGAGCACGCTGAACAATCTGGTGCTCAGCGGGAAGGTACGTTATATCGCGTGCTCGAATTTTTCCGGATGGCACTTGATGAAGTCGCTGCGATGTCTCCGAGCGCTACGGCTGGACGCGGTATGTCGGCCATCAGGTCTACTACTCGTTGATCGGCCGAGAATATGAATGGGAACTGATGCCGCTTGGGCTCGATCAGGGCGTTGGAGCGCTGGTGTGGAGTCCCCTTGGATGGGGGCGGCTAACGGGGAAGATCCGGCGGGGACAAGCTTTGCCAAAAGGAAGCCGCCTGCACAAGACCGCCGAGAACGGTCCGCAGATGGAGGACGAATACTTATTCAAAGTTGTGGATGCGCTGGATGAAGTCGCCAAAGAAACCGGCAAGACGATTCCGCAGGTTGCTTTGAACTGGCTGCTGCAGCGGCCGACGGTTTCGACGGTGATCATGGGCGCGCGGAACGAAGAACAGTTGAAGCAGAACTTGGCTTCGGCTGGATGGAATTTGACCGCCGCTCAAGTAGCGAAGCTCGATGCCGCAAGCGATGTGACCCCGGTGTATCCGTACTGGCACCAGCACCAGTTTGCAGAGAGAAACCCGCCGCCCATTCCGGTGAAGTAGCTGGTTGTGGAGCGGGCGCCTTGCCCGCTGATTTTGACTTTGCTTTTTCTTTGACTGTTGTCCAACTCAAAGGCAACATCAGAGCAGCGGGCGGGGGTGCCCGCTCCACATTGTTACGTTACCTTCTCGCCTACAACTTTCGCTTGCGTAAACAGGTACAGGTAATCCGGGCCGCCGGACTTCGAATCTGTGCCTGACATGTTGAAGCCGCCAAACGGGTGTGCCCCCACCATCGCTCCGGTGCACTTGCGGTTGATGTAGAGGTTGCCGACGTGGAACTCCTTGATCGCGCGGTCAATCTTGTCCTGTGAGCTGGTATAGACCGCACCCGTCAATCCAAACTCCGTGTCGTTCGCGATTTCCAGCGCATGATCGAAACCGCGCGCCTTGATTACGGCCAGCACCGGTCCAAAGATTTCTTCCTGCTCGAGCTTCGATTTCGCAGGAATGTCCGCGATGACCGTGGGCTTCAGGAAGTAGCCTTCGCCCGGCGCGCGTTCGCCACCGGTAATCAGCCGACCATCCTTCTTTCCCTGCTCGACGTAGCCGAGAATCGTCTTCAGCGATCCTTCGTTGATGACGGCTCCCATGTTGGCGTTGTCGGCCGGATCGCCGACCTGAATTTTTTCAACGCGCGATTTCAGTTGCGACAGAAATTTGTCATAAACGCGCTCGTCGACGATCGCACGCGAGCACGCTGAACACTTCTGTCCCTGGAATCCGAACGCAGCTTGCGCCACACCCTCGACAGCGGCGTCGATGTCGGCGTCGGCGTCGACGATGATTGCGTCTTTTCCGCCCATCTCGAGGATGGTGCGCTTGATCCAGATCTGGCCTGGAGCCTGTGTTGCCGCGGCTTTGTTGATGTGCAGTCCGACTTCGCGCGATCCGGTGAAGGCGATGTAGCGCGTCTTGGGATGCGCGACCACCGCATCTCCGAAGCTCGCTCCTGCGCCCGGACAGAAATTCACTACACCTTCGGGCATGCCGCATTCCTCGAGCAATTCGACGAATTTCGCTGCGATGGTTGGTGAATCGCTCGACGGCTTCAGGATAACGGTGTTGCCGCTGACGATCGAGGCCAGCGTCATTCCTGCCATGATGGCGCAGGGAAAATTCCACGGCGGAATCACGGCGCCCACGCCGAGAGGAATGTAGTGCAGCGTATCGCGCTCACCCGGGAGTTGAATCGGCGTTTGCGCCTTCGATAGCCTCAACGCTTCGCGCGCGTAGAACTCGCAGAAATCAATAGTCTCGGAGATGTCGGCATCGGCCTCGGCCCAGTTCTTCGAGACTTCGAAGACCAGCCACGCCATATATTCCATCTTGCGCTGGCGCATGGTGTCGGCAACGCGGAACAGCAGCGCGGCACGCTCCTCTACGGTGGTGCGGCTCCAGGTTTCAAATGCCTTGAGTGCAGCGTTCATCGCTGGCTCGACGTGTTCCTTGCCGGCCTTCTGGTGCGTGCCGACAATTTCCGACGGCTTCGACGGATTCAGCGACTTGATCTTGTCGGTGGTCTTGACGCGCTTGCCGCCGATGATGAGGTCGTACTCGCGTCCTAACTGCGGACGGACTTTTGCGATGGCGGCGCGCATGCGACGCGCATTTTCTTCGTTGCGGAAATCAAAAAATGGCTCAGTAACAAACGGTCCAGAATGAAGGCTTGTGCGCGGCCGGACGGGGGCTTCGAGCGTTGCCATGGGGAGGTCCTTTCAAAGGGATCAATGCGATATAAGGCTTTGATTATTTTACACCCTGAAAGACGCGAAGGACGGCCGCAACCGCTTCGCCGATCACGAAACGGCTACCCCATCCTTCGCGATCTTTCCTGGGGAAGCGAGGGGTGGGCTCTCGTGTTTCACGAAGGAGGGAGGGAATTTGGTGCTTCGCGACTGACCCCACGGTGCGCTGCCCGGTGCAACAGGCTTGCCGGTCTGTGAATCAGTTCGAGATTCCTCCCGCGAGATTAGCACGTCGCAGCAGGAGCACGGCCAATACAACTCCCATGATCACGTCGTATGACGCGCAGAAACCCGGCCACCAGCGTGGCACGCCAGGGTTTTCGATGAAGTAGTGATGGACGAAATCGAACACCCCGTGCCCAACCGCACCTGCGACCACAATCCAAAGGCTTTTCTTGAAACCGACAACGGCAGCCAGCAGAAATACCATGGCGCCCATGATTTCAATTACAAGCGTTCGCCCCGAAGCACCCATTGCCGCGAACAGAACGTAATAGGAGCCGACGACGATCAGCACCGTAGGGTAGAAGGCACGATCGCGATCGAACCCGACAACGCGGGCGAGCCCCGCAACCGACAAAGACAGTATCAATCCAATCAGGTATTCCACTTGCGTGCCTCCTCACTGCTCTGTCGTCGAACTGATTCGCGGCGCAGAAGCTTTGGCACAACCAAGAATAAGCTTGCGCCTGTACTTTTCCACATCTGTTGTGTGACATCTGACCTTGCGCGGGGAATTTGCAATCGGCGATCATCGTCGAGGCCGTGACAATAGCTGGAGGGCTTGATCGCTCCCATTTTGGGCATTCAACTGTGCCATCGTGCCGCTAAGTTCCTTGAGATCAAGATTTTGGCCGCAAGTGATTGTGCCCCATAGATTTTTCGTCGATTTCCCTCTAACTCGATGATTTCAGTAGACCATGGGGGAGGGGGTCCCCCTTAACCGTTCAGTCAGTCCGATTCTGGGAATCTCGTGGCAGAAAATTCTTTGGTTGCCGGCCGAGGCGGAACTGTGGACCGAATTCCATCAAGAGCCTCTCGCGATTATTTCGTGAAAGGGATCCTTCGCTTTGCTCAAGATGACAGACCTTCCTTTTGTGCGAGTTCGCGCGGATATACGATTCGCTGGAATCGGTGGTATACCTCGGATGGTTTCAAACTCACCGCCCGCAAGGAGATTGCTGATGCTCTCCCGGATGTCTCATTGGAAATTTGTGGCTTCGGTTCGTATCTTCTGTTTCGTTGCATTCTTAACGCTCACGTCCGCGATCGCTCTCGCTCAGAATACGGAGACCAAGGTTCCTCCCGTGCTCGACGTTCACGCGCACGCGATGGACGGATCGTTTCCGGGACTCGCGCCGATGTGTCCGAACACTTCAAAGTTCACCGCGTCCGATCCGAAGACGAA
Organism: uncultured Acidobacteriota bacterium; assembly: GCA_963801895.1. Classification (GTDB taxonomy): domain Bacteria; phylum Acidobacteriota; class Terriglobia; order Terriglobales; family Acidobacteriaceae; genus Sulfotelmatobacter. The sequence continues at coordinate 324,119 of CAWDGM010000002.1, forward strand.
GGAAGAGCCGTTCGGCTGGGTGAAAGAACCATGTACACCCGCGCTCTACCCGTCTGCGCCGGGCGAGTACATGAAAGACGTTCTCGCCGAGATGGAGCGGCTAAACGTGACCGCGGTGATATTCGGCGATCCGAAGAGCGTGCAGAAGTGGAAAGATGCCGCGCCGGCGCGAGTGATCCCGGGAACGGCGTTTGAGAATGGAATCGCGCCGGGCCCGCGCGTCCCTGTCGAGGAGCTGCGCAAGGATTTCACGTCAGGCGGGTTCAAGGTGATGGGCGAAATCGGCCTGCAATACGAGGGGATCTCGCCGAGCGATCCCTCGGTTGATGCTTACTTCGCGCTCGCGGAAGAGCTCGACATCCCCGTGGCAATTCACATGGGAACGGGCGGTTCCGGACGCGCCAACATCACATCGCCGAAATTTCGTGGGTCGATGGGGAATCCTCTGCTGCTCGAGGATCTGCTGGCGCGGCATCCAAAGCTGCGCGTGCAGGTGATGCACGCCGGCTATCCGATGATCGACAATATGCTGACGCTGCTGCAGGCGAACTCGCACGTGTATGTCGATGTCGCTGGACTGATCTGGAGCTATCCGCTGAAAGAGGTCAACCGTTACATCGAACGCCTCGTCGATGGTGGATTCGAAGATCGTGTGATGTTTGGAACGGATCAGTTACTGTGGCCGAAGCTCATGGCTTATTCGATCAGCGTGATTCAGAATGCCGACTACCTGACTACCGAGCAGAAGCGCGACATTTTGTATAACAACGCGGCTCGTTTTCTGCGGCTGGATGGTGCGGGAGCAAAGTAGCACGTCCGCTGGGGTGGAGCAAGTCGGCGATCGGCTTCGATATTCGAGTGTCAGCGACGAGATTCACGGCGTCTTTCGCCTTGTTACGCCAACCGGAGCTTTATGCCGACGTAAGGTCCTTCGCGCCGGCTTCGCCGCCGCTCAGGATGACAGCTTTTACATATGATGCTTTTGTAGAAACGTCCCTCTTACACAGCCGACTCGGCCTGGCAATGCCCGCGCGGTGATAGACTCGAACGTTTTCAGTGAGGTCCCTTCATGAACATCCAGCGCGTCGGAGTGATCGGTGCGGGCACGATGGGCAACGGCATTGCGCATGTGTTCGCGCGGAGCGGATTCCATGTGGTGCTTTGCGACGTGGAGCAGGGGTTTCTCGATCGTGCGCTCGGCACTATCGCAAAGAATCTCGATCGCGAAGTCTCGAAAAACAAGATCACCATTGCCGACAAAGATTCCGCGATGGGAAGGATTCAGACGGTCACCGATCGAGGCACGCTGGCGGAGTGCGATCTTGTGGTGGAAGCCGCGACCGAGAAGTTCGAGATCAAGACGGAGATCTTTCGCGATCTCGACCGGCTGACGCGTCCGGAGATCATCCTGGCATCGAACACGTCATCCATTTCGATTACCAAACTTGGCGCTGTAACGAAGCGACCGGAGAAAGTGATCGGGATGCACTTCTTCAATCCAGTACCGGTGATGAAGTTGGTGGAGGTGATTCGCGGGCTGGCCACATCGCAGGAAACTTTCACAGCCGTGCGCGACTTATCGGTGAAGCTAGAGAAGACTCCGGTGGAAGTAAACGACGCTCCGGGATTCGTGTCGAACCGAGTGCTCATGCCGTTGCTGAACGAGGCGATGTACGCGGTGATGGAGGGAGTAGCGACCGCAGAGGCAGTGGATGAGGTATTCAAGTTGGGGATGGCACATCCGATGGGACCGCTGACGCTGGCCGATTTCATCGGGCTCGATGTATGCCTAGACATCATGCGCGTGCTCCACGGCGGTTTGGGAGATCCGAAGTATAGACCGTGTCCACTGTTGATCAAGATGGTGGATGCAGGGTGGCTGGGGCGGAAGAGTGGACGCGGGTTCTACACCTATCCGTGAGGGGATGAGCGAACAACGTGGCGTATGCGAATGGCCGTTTTATCTGCTGGCCGTGCTGTGCGGGATCGGTGTGGGATGCGCAGATGTAGCCATCGATGATCTCCTGTTCACCGCGCTGCTGATGGTGTCGGCTTGCATGCTGATGGGCTTGCTGCGTCCGAGGTGGCCGTGGCGCTGGGTGCTGATTGTAGGGGTTTTCGTTCCGCTGACTGAGTTTGCCGCTTTCTATTTGCTGACGGTTAAGCCCGCGCGGGCGCAGGTGTACGGATCGTTCCTTGTTTTTCTTCCGGGGATTGCGGGAGCTTATGGGGGATCCGTGGTGCGCGGAGTGATGAGGAATTTGCGCGGCGAGAAGTAAAATCCTTCGGTTCAGCAAATCCCCACTTCCGGCAAAGTCTGCCGGAAATGGGGCACCCGCAGCGGCTTCACGTTGGAGGTCCTCCGCTTTGGAGTCTTGATATGCGACTTGGATTGTTTTCGCTGCTTATCGCCGTTTCACTTTCTGCAAACTTGTTGGCGCAGACTTCGGGCTGGGCGCCTCCTCCAGGGCATGTCACTCTTTCTCTTTGGTCATCGACTGCTCCGGGGAACGAGGTCAACACTACGACCGCGAAAGATACTTTGATCGCCGGCAAGCCAGTTGTGCGGTTGGGGAATGTTACGAATCCGACGATCACGCTGTATTCACCCGCAGGAAAGCCGAACGGCGCAGCGGTTGTCGTGTTTCCGGGCGGCTCCTACCGCATCCTGGCCATCGATCTCGAGGGCACGGAAGTTTGTGAGTGGCTGAACTCGATCGGCGTGACTTGCGTTCTGCTGAAGTACCGCGTGCCGGATTCCGGGCCCTATCCGAAGTCGCCGAACGCCCTGCAGGATGCGCAACGCGCGTTGGGAATGGTGCGCGGGCACGCGGCGGAGTGGAACATCGATCCGAATCGCATCGGGGTGCTCGGCTTCTCGGCGGGCGCGCATCTCGCGGCCGCGTTGAGCACGCACTTTGAGCAGCGCCTGTATCCTGCCAGCGATGCGGCAGACCAGCAGAGTTGCCGTCCGGACTTTGCAGTGATCGTTTATCCCGGATACCTTGCATTGTCGGAGCAGAACTTTGCACCGAACCCGGAGATCCACCCCACGGAGAAGACGCCACCATCCTTTATCGTGCAGACGGAGGATGACCCGGTGCACGTGGAGAATTCGACGGTCTATTTTTTGGCGTTGAAGAACGCCAAGGTTCCCGTAGAGATGCACCTGTTCGCCAAAGGCGGACATGGCTATGGCCTGCGGCGAACGGAGTTGCCTGTCACGGCATGGCCGAAAGCGGCGGAGAAGTGGATGCGGACGATCGGCATCCTGCCCATGTCCGGATACTGAATGGAAATTGGAACAGGCGATGAGTCACAAAGGTATCGGATAACCGAAAAGTTACTCCCGATTCCACAGCGGGAGCGCGTATGCTGGCGTCCATGGGTGTAAGTGTCTCCATGCTGGCCTCGGGTAGCCGGGGAAACTGTGGAATCGTGGCGAGTGCGTGCACGAAGATTCTCGTCGACGCGGGAATCTCCTGCCGGGAGACATTCAAGCGCCTGCGATCGCTGGGAGAGGATCCTCATTCTCTGTCTGCGATCCTGATTACGCACGAACACAGCGACCACATCTGCGGGCTGGCGACGCTGGCGAAGAAGCTTGACATCCCGATCTTCATGACGGGAGCGACGCACCAGGCATGGTCGCGCGCCATGCGCGACGAGAACGGAGAGCGTCCGAAACTGGCGAAGTTCGAGCGTTTCGAGCCCGGCCACGGCTTTCAGGTGGGAGATATTGCGGTCAGGCCGTTCACCATTCCGCACGATGCGGCTGATCCTGTCGGCTTTACATTTCGTGCGGAAGGCATCAAGGTGGGGATCGCAACCGATCTTGGGTACATCCCGCTCAGCGTGCGTGACCATCTAAGAGGTTGTGATGTGCTGGTCCTAGAGTCGAACCACGACGTGGAGATGTTGCGGGTTGGGCCGTATCCCTGGTCGGTAAAACAGCGTGTAATGAGCAGGGTAGGCCATCTTTCGAACGTGGCCCTCGCCGATTTCCTGACCAGCGACTATGATAATAGTGCAACGTTTGTCGTGCTGGCGCATCTTTCTGAGCAGAACAACCATCCGGAAATAGCCCGGAGAGAGGCAGAAAAAGCGCTGGCTATGCGAGGCGGCCTTTTTTGCAATCGGGTGCTCCTGGCGTCCCAGACTGAGGCCATGGAGCCGATACAGCTGTAAGGGCTCCGGTGGTTAGTTAAGTTTGTAATTCCAGTCATGAGTCAGCAGTGCATCGATCCAATCGTCGGTAAAATCCTGGCGGGCTGGCGGTACGACATATCCGGCCTAGCGCCGGAGATGTGCAGCGACTACGAGAATCACTTCTCCGCCTGCGAGCATTGCCGAAGCCGGCAAAAAATTCACCGCATTATTGACGTTGCCCTGATCGCCCTGGCGTCTATATCCGCCGCCGTCTTCCTTCTGGCTTTTGGAGTCATCCGGTACCTCGGCCCGCGACATGCATTCTGGCTCGAGGTGGCGGCGCTTACCGGCTTTGCGATGTCCGCGCTGATCTGGCTGGGCGTGGCTGTGGCTACCCCGGCGCCAGTGACTGTGCTCGATGCAGCCAAGCAGGGAGCGCGTAAAGTGCACGACCGCCTGCCCGAAGAGATCCGCCAGCGGCTTCCTGAAGAACTTCGCATGAAGATCACCGGGACGTAGTGCGTGGCGCGATCCCGTCGCAGTTTCCCCGAAAAAATATTCCTGTTAGGCGTCGTGTGCCTGATCGTTTTTGCGATGAGCTACGCAGGCGCCCAGGACGCTGCGCAGCACGATCCTGCCGGGAGCCAGCATTCTTCAGACCAGCACCATTCAGAGCAGCATTCTTCGGATCAGCATTCCACCGAACAGCAGATGCCAAATCACTCCGAGCAACAGCCTTCTTCCGAACGCAGCATGTCGATGCCAGGAATGAAGATGGATATGGACGAGGAGATGCCCAATGCGCTGCCCTCGCCGCACGAGGGCTCGGGGACGGCGTGGCAGCCCGCTTCGGTCATGGGACATCAATGGATGTGGATGCGCGGGGGTTGGATGTTCATGTCACACGGCAGCATTTTTTTGGACTACAACCAGCAAGGCGGACCGCGTGGCGAGGGCAAGGCCGAGTCAGTGAATTGGGGCATGCTGATGGAACAGCACAAGCTGGGTCCCGGGACCGTTCTGTTTCGGCAGATGTTTTCGGCCGAGTCGCTGACCTCGCCGCATCCGGGATTCCCGGAAATTTTCCAGACGGGCGAGACGTATCACGGCGCGCCGCTGGTAGATCACCAGCATCCGCACAACGCATTCGCCGAGCTGTCCGTCTTGTACACCGTACCAATCACAAAATCAGTGTTGTGGGAATTGTATGGCGGGCCGTCGGCGGAACCTGCGCTTGGACCGGTGACGTACATCCATCGCGCATCGGCAGCAGAGTTGCCGATGGCGCCGCTTGGCCACCACTTGCAGGACTCCACGCACACTAGTTTCGGCGTCGTCACCACGGGATTCACGATCGACCGCATCAAGCTGGAGGCGTCGGCTTTTAACGGACGCGAACCGAATGAACAGCGCTGGAGCATTCAATTGGCCGCACTCGATTCGTGGTCGACGAGAGCGAGTATTGCGCCAGCCCGCAACTGGGCCGCGCAGTACAGCATTGGACGTCTGGAGCATCCCGAAGCGCTTGAGCCCGGAAGCCAGTTCCGGCAAACGGTTTCGGTGGAATACAACCGCCCCCTAACGCACGGAGGTTGGGCGACGACGCTATTGTGGGGTCGAGTCCACAAGATTGCGAATGGAACGAATCTGAACAGCTACCTGCTGGAATCAACTTTGAATTTTCGCGAGCGCAACTACCTGTTCACGCGCATGGAACTCGTCGACAAAGACGAACTATTCCCGGAAGCGGCGATTCAGCCTACGTATCGCGTAGGTGCCTACACGTTCGGTGGCGACCGAGACCTGATTTCGAACCGCGCGTGGCAACTTGCACTGGGTGCGGACGTCAGCGTCTACTCGAAGCCGTCCGCACTAGATGCGAGTTATGGAAGCTATCCGGTATCGTTCCAGATTTTCTTGCGAATGCGTCCTGGTAAGTCGGTGCATACTCATTCAGAGTAACTGAGAAACCAATACACTCCCGCGCCATTTGGTCGTAGAATGGCGCCGTAAGCCTTCCCCAGTTCGCGCTGCTACATCCTTTTCAAATGGTTGGCGCTCTCAAGATATTGCGAGCGGTGCAATGGGCAATGCTGGGAGGCATTCTGCTCTATGCGGCACTGGGCGAAATCATACGTCCGACGGTGCGGATGGTGGATCCTGCGACCAGTTATTTATTTACAACGATGGGAGTGGCGGTGGTTGGCGTGATCTTTGTAGTAAGGAGAACGCTGGTTTTCCGCGCTGCCGAAAGCCTGGTCAGCCAGCCCGACGACAAATTATGCTTGAATCACTGGAAGACGGGATACCTCGCGACTTATGCGCTCTGCGAAGCGCTGGCACTTTTCGGTTTCGTGCAGCGCTTCCTTGGTTCCAACTTCCAACAAAGCTTGCCTTACTATCTCGGCGGATTTGTCCTCATGTTGTTCTTCCGACCTCGCCAACCAGCAACCACTACGATCGATTCTAGTACTTGACGTGGCAACTGGCTAAGCCGCGCTTCTCCAGATACTGCTGGTGATAATCTTCGGCGGGATAGAAGGTGACTGCCGGAACGATTTGAGTTGCGATCGGCTTGGAGTAACGGTGTGCCTTCTCCAGTGATTCTTTGGAGGCCTGAGCTTCGACTTGCTGCTCGGGGGAATGAAAGAAGATGGCCGAGCGGTATTGCTCGCCCCAATCCGGTCCCTGGCGGTTGACCTGCGTGGGATCGTGATTCTCCCAGAAGACCTTCAGGAGATCGGCATAACGGATCTTCGCCGGATCGAACTCCACTTCGACAGCTTCCGCGTGGCCCGTGCTGTCGGTGCAAACTTCTTTGTAGGTAGGGTTGCTGGTGTGCCCGCCGATATAGCCGACTTGTGTGGATGAAACTCCGGGCAACTGCCGGAAGGTGGCTTCCACTCCCCAGAAACAGCCTGCTGCGAATGTCGCTTTTTCCATGGACCCACTCCTTCGAACTTCAATTTAAACACAGAGGACACAGGGGAGCACTGCTCGAGACTCTCTAACCCCTCGACCTCTGACTATTGCCAAAGCGCCTGTATTGTTCTCCTATTGGATGGACTGGGGCGTCAAAAGTAACAGAGCCCCGGCCTGGCAACTTTGGGGGTAATTGACCTGCCCGGCAAATCACGCTAAAGTCCGTGAAGGACCCCGCAGGACACCCCCAGTGGATTTTCCATCCAGACTCTTCCAACTCGTGCCCAATACTGTGCAAAAAGTCGCGATGCTGGTTCTGCTGGCCATTACGACTGCACCAATTGCGCTGGCTGCTCAGGGATTTTCGCGGCAGGTGCGACTCGGATACCGAACCGGCGATCAGTGGGAGCCGGCCATCTCGGCGGATGGACATGGGCACATTTACGTTCTTTACCCGCAATACGGAGTTGTTCCCGACTGCGGGGCTTGTACCGCTCCGACGATGGCGCTGCTGGTGAGCGACAATAATGGAGCGTCGTGGCAGAGTTCGCGCGTGATGCTTCCCTTCCGGTCCGGTCAATTTGATCCACAGATCGCGGTCGATCCGGTCGACCATCAGACGGTGTATGCCTCGTGGCTGCAAAACGAGAAGCGCGACATCGTCGTAGCGCGGTCGCTCGACTTCGGGCGTACGTGGTCGTTTTCATGGGCGGAGCGCGGAGAAGATGATGCCGACAAACCCGTACTGACGGTGCGGGGAGCGGATGTGTATGTCGGGTTCAATCACGAAGAAAGATTCTTCGTGGCAGCATCGCATGATGGTGGGCAAACGTTCAGCGTGGTCAATGTCAATGCGAATGCCGCACCGGGATGGTCCCTGGCAGGCGGCGCGACGGTCGATCCCACAGGCGCCGTATATTTCGGTTGGACGGCGTACGCCCGGCAGGAACTATCGAGCCGCGCGGTCAGTATTCATGTGAGCCGGTCGACGGATAAGGGGCGCACGTGGAACACGGTTTTACTTGACCAGTCGAACGCGCCTCCGGAGTGCGCGGCTGAAAGCTGCGAGATGGGTTTTCTCGGAGCGCAAATTGCGCTGGCGTCTGATGCAACGGGTGCCGTCTATGCCCTGTGGAATGCTGGCGCAAGTCATGGCGGGCCGGAACGGATTTATTTCTCGTCGTCAACGACTGGCGGCGCATCGTGGTCGGCGCGAGTCAACGTGTCGATGGCGGCGTCGAACGTAGAACACGCGTTTCCGACGATTGTGGCGGGAGCAGCGGGAGATGTTCGGGTTGCGTGGATGGACATGCGAGCGAACGATCCGGCGCGTCCAAACGAGCGCCTCTGGAATACTTTCTATCGCACTTCGACCAACGGGGGCGCCACCTGGGGAGCGGAATCTCAGCTATCGGGGCCAACCCAGGGTTATGACTACATTCTTGCGACTGGCTTCCGCTTTCCGTTCGGGGACTTCTTCAGTATGGCGATCGACAACGAAGGCGCAACGCACGCCGTGTGGGGAGAAGGAAGGAATTACAAGTCTCCGGGATCGATCTGGTATACGCGCGGGCGGTAGTTGCTCTCTTTGATTCTCGTTACGTTGAGAGTGCATGGGCTTCTTCGCTGCGCTCAGAATGACACCGCTGGCTGCGAGCCAAACTATTCACCTTCGAATCAAAAGCCCCACTTCCGGCAAATTCGACCGGAAATGGGGCACCCTTTTAGTTTCTGTTCGGACTTTCAACTTTCTTGACTATTCCAGCTGGAGGCCGCCTATGAAGTCGGCCAGGCGGCTAACGTGGTGTTCCTGGCACCAGCTCTGCAGACCGTCGACAATCTTCTCTGTCGCGCACGGATCCCAATAACTGGCTGTACCGATTTCAACGGCAGTGGCTCCTGCAAGCATGAACTCGACGACGTCCGCAGGAGTTGAGATGCCTCCCATGCCGATCACCGGAATTCTTACTGCGTGGGATGCGTCGTAAACCATGCGCACGGCAATTGGCTTGATGGCGGGCCCTGAGAGACCGGCCGTCACGTTTGCGATGCGCGGTTTGCGCGTTTCAGGATCGATGGCCATTGCGGTGAAGGTGTTGATCAGGGACAGAGCGTCTGCGCCTGCTTCCTGAGCTACGTAGGCCATTTGCGCGATGCTGGTGACATTGGGTGACAACTTGACAATCAGCGGGCGTCTTGAAACGCGGCGGGCTGTGTTTACGACCTCGTCGAGCGAACGCGGATCACTGCCGAACTGAAGGCCGCCGTGAGTCGTGTTAGGGCAGGAAACATTCAGCTCGTACGCCGCGATACCTTCACCCTCATTAAGAATCTGGATTGTGTGTTCGTAGTCTTCTCGGGTATAGCCGAAGACGTTGGCGATGATGACGATGTCTTTGATTTGCTGCAGGTGCGGCATCTTCTCCTGCAGAAAGGCTTGCGCGCCGATGTTCTGCAGGCCGATAGCGTTCAACATTCCTGCGGCAGTCTCCCACAGACGGGGCGGAGGATTCCCGATCATGGGTTCTTTCGAGAGTCCCTTCACGACGAAGCCGCCGAGCTTCGCGAGATGCACGATGTCTTCAAATTCCACGCCGTAACCGAAGGTGCCGCTGGCGGCGATCACGGGATTCTTGAAAGGAATTCCGGCTACGGAAACGCTGAGGTCGGAGGCGGCCATCAGGGTTTGTCTCCTGCGTCAACGCCGCGACGAGGAGGCGCGATCGCCTCATTCAGCACGCGTCCGACGGCGTTTGTTGGAGCATTGATGCCCAGCAGCGAAGCTAAGGTGGCGACCATATCAACTGGTTCGCTTTTCGCGCGATAGACACCCGGTTGAAAGGGGAAACCGTAGAAGGCCAGCGGCACGTGCGTGTCGTAGGTGTAGGGCGAAGCATGATCCGTTCCCTTGGTCGATCCGACATTGTAGATTTCGGGGACGCCCAGCACGAACCAGCCTGCGCGCGGCGTGTAGCTGTTCAGATATTTGCGGCCGGAGTCGTTGGAAGGAACGTTGCCTTCTGCAAGTTGCGACTTGGTGTAGTACCCAAGCAGTCCGGCCTGCTTGAGGGCTTCGCCGACGGCAGTTTCGGCATCATGTTCCTTCACGTGCACGGCTCCGAAGGCTTCCTCATCGAGCCAAGCGAGAGGATAGTCTAATCTGACGTATGTGGCGGCGTGTCCTGGAGAAAATTTCGCTGACAATGCGGTGTTGATCTGCTCCTGTAACTTGTCGCCGTTAATGCCCACGGCGGGCATGCGCATCTTCTTGATGGCATCCGGAAGTGAAGAAACGCCGTGATCGGCGGAGAGGGCGATCCATACCTCCGCTAGTCCGATCTGATGTCCGAGGAAGTTGAAGAAGTCGGCAAGTTCGCGATCGAGATCAAGCGCCATTTGCTGCATCTCAGGCGTATCGGGTCCGACCTGGTGACCGAGGATATCGTTCGCCGACAGACTGACCGAAAGAAAGTCAGTCGCCGGGCCGCGGCCGACGTTTTCGTAAAGCACGAGCTGTTTTGCGAAGTCCAATTCGTATTCGTTGGCGAATGCAGTTGAGCCGATCACCTCGTAGAAACCGGCATCCGAACCATCTTTTGCTTTGCGATGGGCAGTGGAACGCAGCACGGTTCCTTGCGCATTTTTCCATTCACGATCCCAGTATTTCGCGGGGCGATTCGCATTGAAATCCTGCGCCCACTTAGGGAGGTCCGGGCGATAGTAGGTGGAGGTGACGAACGAACCGCTCTTTGGATCGATCCAGTAAGCGGCGTCTGCGGCAAAACCTCCTGGAAGGATTGCAGCACGGTCCTTCAGCGAAATTCCGAAGACCCGGGATTTGCCCTGCGTCGCGACTTTGAGCTCGTCGCCAATTGTGTCTGCCAGAAGGTTGTGCGGAGAGGCGCCCGTGTGCGCGCCTTCGATTCCGACCAGCTTTGTGTCGTCGTCCTCGACGGAGGTGACCATGCGTTTCTTTTTGGGATCCCACCACTCATTGGACGCGATGCCGTGGCCATTACTGTAAGCGCCGGTGAAGAGGGTGGAGTGGCCTGGCGCAGTCCGCGTATTGGCGTAGTTGTAATTGCAGTTGGGAAAGTACGCGCCATGATCGAGGAAGATGCGAAATCCGGCGTCGCCGAACTGGTCATGATAGCGATCCAGATAGTCGCCGCGGAACTGGTCAATCACGATGACGACCACCAGCTTGGGATGTCCGTTGTAGGCGGATGCGAAACTGTGTGGGCAGGCAAAAAGAATAGCGGCGAGGCTTGCCAGAACGAAGGAAAGAAATCGGGATGCGGAACTCAAACGCCTTGTCATTCGCGAAGGTAGTTTACACAGCGAATGCGAATCCGCCAAAGTGGAACGAATAGCGGTGAGGCGGAGCTTAGGGAAGGGCCGACGCCGTCCGGAGAATGGGGCGATCTTTCCGTGTAGCAAGCCGATCCGATTTGGTTTCGTCGAGCGTGGAAAGAATCGAGAGCGGCTTCGTCTTGTCGGACCTTCGGTCATGAATGATCCGCAACGCCGCGGCAAGAATAATCCCGCAGCCCGCGCTGAAGAAGACGAAATACCAGAGCGCCGGTAGTCCCAGCACGAAGATCAGGGCGCAACCTCCGGCGAAGAGAAAGCCGACGAATCCGCTGCCTACCGTGAACTTGTGCATGTTGATTCCGGGATGGCGTTCCTGGCTCATAGAGGACTCCTCTACTCATCATTGCACTTTCCAAGTCAAATGCAAGCTTTTTACCACAAAGGACACTAAGGTCCACTAAGGAAGACCGCGCTCCCCCTTCGTCCATATCCCTCTCCTTCTTTCCCTTGGCCCTTCCCTGAGTCCCGCCTCCACTCGCATTGTTTGCTTATTTTCCGATAGAGTATGGAGTTCCCATGCTTGATCTGAATTTTGTTCGTGACAACCTGCCTTTGGTGGAAGAAAAGCTGCGCCAGCGCGGCATGGATCCTGCTGCGGTTCTCAAGGACTTTCGCGAAGTCGACACGCAGAGGCGCCAGGCGATTACCGAGGCGGAGACCAGCAAGGCGCAGCGCAACAAGTCGTCGGAAGAGATCGCCAAACTGAAGAAAAGCGGGCAGGACGCGAGCGCGGCCATGGCCCAATCCAAGGAATTGCGAGAGCGGATTTCAGAATTGGAGAAGGCCGCCACGGATCTGGATGGCCGACTGCGTGAAATTCTCGTGGGTATTCCCAACCTTCCCCACTCCAGCGTGCCGGTCGGCAAAAGCGCGGAGGAGAACCTCGAAGTACGGCAGTGGGGCAGTGCCACGAAATTCGATTTCACTCCAAAGCCGCATTGGGATCTGGGTCCCGAACTCGGGATTCTCGATCTAGAGCGAGCGGTGAAGTTGACGGGCGCCCGTTTCGCGGTTTACTGGGACTTGGGCGCCAAGCTGGAGCGTGGGCTGATGAATTTCATGCTGGACCTGCACACGCGCGAGCATGGTTATACGGAGGTTTTGCCTCCATACCTGGTAAATTCCGAATCAATGTATGGCACTGGGCAGTTGCCGAAATTTGCTTCTGACCTGTTTCGCGTTCCGCACGGAGATCGGGATCTTTGGTTGATCCCGACAGCGGAGGTTCCGGTCACGAATTTATTTCGGGATGAAGTGCTCGATCAAGCGCGGCTGCCGATTTCGTTGACGGCATACACACCTTGCTTCCGCAGCGAAGCGGGATCCTATGGAAAGGATGTGCGGGGCATCATTCGCCAACATCAGTTTCAGAAGGTGGAACTGGTGAAGTTCACGCGACCGGAGCAATCGTACGATGAGCATGAAAGGCTGACGAGAAACGCGGAAGAAGTTCTGCAGAAACTGGGGCTGCACTACCGGGTTGTAACGTTGTGTACCGGCGATATGGGTGCGTCTTCGGCGAAAACTTACGACATTGAGGTATGGTTACCAGGCCAGCAGATGTTCCGCGAAATCTCGTCCTGCTCGAATTTCGAGGCGTACCAGGCGCGACGCGCGAATATCCGTTACAAGCCGGAGGGCAAGAACAAGACGGAATTTGTACATACATTGAATGGCAGTGGCTTAGCGGTTGGACGAACCTGGGTGGCGATCCTGGAGAACTACCAGCAGTCCGACGGCAGCGTCCTCATTCCAGAGGTATTACGGCCGTATATCGGCACGGAACGCATCACACGCAGACAGATGTAGCAATGGAGTGGAGTTGAAAGCATCTGGAAGCTATTGCTCCCCCCGCTCAGGACCTGCCGTGCGCAGCTTACAGCTCCGAGATTGCCATAGTAAGGATGGACCACTAGACTTGCATAGAGTAGAGCTGACGACTGTCGCGCCCAGTGCGCCCCTGTCCATGAACGCCGTCTGGCGAACAATCCGCGGATACATTCTCTGGCAGCACGAGCGGGGCACCCTCCATTACGACATCATGGTCACGCTGATCCTGATTTTCATCATGTTTTCGCCCAGCGTGATCCACTTCAACGACAAACCTGTCGACCGAAACCCGCATCCGACTGAGGTGTTGGTGACGGCCGACGCGGAAGGGCGGTTGCAATACCAGGTCGCCGCCAGTGCCGTGAAACCGGGTGACGACCGATCGATGCGAGAGCAGTTGTTGGCAGTCATCGAACCGATTTCTGGCGCCGTGTCGATCGTGAGCTATGAGGCCGTGCTCGACCATAAAGGCAATGTCCAAACCTACAGGGTTCTCGCCAAACGCGACTAATAACGACCGCCGTCCCGAAAGAAAAAATCCAATGAAACGTTACTTGGTCCTGCCAGTCGTGCTCGTCTGCAGCCTATTCATTTTTGCGCAGAATTCCGCCAACTCCGGCCAACTCGACGCGGTGTTGAAGAAGATGGATGCAATGGCAGCCAATTTCCATTCGACACAGGCAGAGTTCGAGTGGCAGATCTACCAGAAGGTGATTGACGAAGTGGAGGACGTGGAAACGGGCACCATCTACTACCGGAAAGCGGCCGGTGGGGTTGAGATGATGGCCGCCGTGAGCAAGGCGGGGCTCAGCAAAGAGGCATTGAAGCCCGAACCCAAGTTCATACTTTTCAGTGACAACAAGGTTCAGTTGTACCAACCTAAACCTGATCAGGTAACGGTTGTGGACTTAGGAAAGGGCCACTCTGACTACGAGAGCTACGTCGTATTGGGCTTCGGCGGAAGCGGGCAGGAAATGCTGAAGAACTTCGACGTGAGCTACGTAGGCCCTGAAACTTTGAACGGCGTAGCGACCTCGAAGCTTAAGCTGATACCCAAGGCCGAAAAAGTGAAAAGCATGTACAGTGAGATCTATCTTTGGATTGATATGGATAAGGGGATCTCGGTGCAGCAGCAGTTTTTCCAGTCGCAGGGGGACTACAAGCTGGCAAAATATTCGAATATCCAGATCAATGGGAAGAAGATTCCAGACGACGTGTTCAAGCTGAAGACTACGAGCAAGACGCAGGTTGTTACACCCCACGGCTAAGACATTGATAACAAAGGGCAAGAAGTATGCGGAAGTTTGCATACCGAACAGATATACTGACGGCACCTTCAGTTGGGTTTATTCATGGCCAAGGTCTTCACGATTACAGTCCCTCCTAAGCTGGGCAATAAACGCCGCGAACGCACGTCCGATCCTCGTTATGTGGACGGCCAACGTCTGTTGGTCGAGGCGATGAAGTATTTAGCCCAAGAAGACCCGATCAAGAACCGGACCGCTATTGAGTTGATCTCGGAGCATGTGCGGACACGGTTCCGCATGAGCGACTCGCCGCTGGCGTAGCGGCGTACCCTTCCTTTTCTTGCCTCAGCTTTTAGAACCACATTCTCGATTGGATCTCTTGCTTCTCGCCGGCTCCACGCTGCGTGGGCGAGACGCCCACGGGACGCCGGCGCTACTGCCAAGAAAAAAGGACGGCTTGTGCCGTCCTCTTTACGTTTGCTTGATATCCGAATCCGAACTTTGACTTTGGTTAGAACGCGAAGCGTAGTGCGAACTGCATTACGCGCGGCGTGGTGAGCTCCTGGTTGAACTTTCCGAAGCCAGTGATATCTACGAGATCCTGATTGCCAAGGGATCCGGCAGCATCGAAGCGAACGGAGTTGGTTACGTTAAAGACCTCCCAAGAGAACTTCAACATCTTGCTCTCGTTGAAGTTCCAAGACTTGGAGAGACCGCCGTCGATACCGAAGTAGCCGGGACCGCGGAAGTTGTTGCGCTGTCCGGCTTCGCCAGCGTAGGTGGCGCGGAAGGTGGTGTTGAATCCATCACCGGGGAAACAAGTGCAGGTGAGGCTTTGTGCATTTTGGAACACGTTCGGGTCGCCCTGTGCATCGCGGAATACGCCAGTTTTAGGCTTTACTCCGTTGACAAAGGAAGTGCCTTCCAACTCGAAGTCGGTGGCCCAGCCGTTGCCGGCAAGGACCGAGAATGGGAACCCGCTGGTCCAGCGATAGAGACCGCTAACGGTCCATCCGCCGAGAACAGCATTCACAAAGGCATTGGAGCCTCCCCCGAAGTGCCGGCCGCGACCGAAGGGGACGTCCCAGATGAAGTTAGCGTTGATCTGGTGGGTGGTGTCGAAGTCGGAAGCAGCGCGCCACAGATTGGGCGAGAAGGCATTGATGACCTGGCTGTTGAAGGCGATTCCACCGGATTCGAAGCCGTTAACACGCTCTGCGTTTGATCCGACATCGATGGACTTGGAATAGGTGTAATTGACGTCAAACTGCAAGCCGGCAGACATGGCGTGGCGCAAGGTCAACTGCAAGCCGTTGTAATTGCTGTTGCCGCGGCTTTGCCAGCCATACAGCGAAGAAAACTGCGGCTGGTAAAACTGGAAGGCTTGATCACCCGCCGGTCCGGCGCAGGCCGGGAAGCAAAACGCATCAAGGATTTCCAGCGAGAGAGTTTCATTACCGGCGTAGCAGTTATACATGTCATAAATATTCTGGGTGGCAGTAGGATTTGCAGGTACTGGTCCGCCAGCGCACGGTTGACCACCGCTGCCGGACAGCAGACCCGGCCCTGCGGCGGCGGGGAACAGATTCTCCCAGTAAGGAATTGGCGCCACATCGGCAGTAGCAACGCCTGCGTAGGCCTGTTTGTCGAGTGCCTGGGTGGCAGCAAAATAATCCGTCTTGCTTGAAGGATCGACCAGATCGAGAGGCATTGACAAATCGATTTCCTGCAGCAGGTGACGAGCAAAGCGTCCTGTGTACGTAGCCTCGGCTACGAAGTTGTGTCCCAGGTCGCGAGTGATGGAGAAGTCCACAACATGGGAGTACGGAGCTCTGAGGTTGTCATCGATGCCCCACGCGATCGCAAGACCATACGTGTTCGGGTCGGTTGACGGCGTGTAGGGGAACCCATGAGGTACGGGAGCCCCCGGACTAGGCGGAAGATTGCCAACGCCTTGCAGACCGGTGAATCGGGGCGAAGAGTCCACGGTGTTGACGCCAGCGGGGTTGCTGATGGTTGTCGTTAAGCCCCAGGAGCCCTGGCGGTCGAAGGTGTTTACAACGCCTTCACCGAAGTGATCGAAGTAGAGGCCATACCCGGCTCGAATCGAGCTCTTACCCGCATCTCCGAAGAGCGTGTGCAGGAAGCCGCTGGCGGCGTGCGGCGAGTAGGCAATCGCGAGGCGCGGAGCGAAGTTGTGATAATCCCATCCCCAATAGGGTTTCTTGCCGTTTGCCTGGCCCGAGGTATCGAAGGTCAGATCTGGCTGGTTGACTGTGCCGGTGAGCATATCCTTCCAGCGGTTGGTGAACCATTGATGCATGTTGACCGTCGGCGAAACCTGATTACCAGTGGTTTCGTAGGGCGGCTGCAGGAGGGAATATCGCAATCCATACGTCAGTGTGAGATTGGGAGTGACGTTCCACTTATCTTGTAGGTACATCTCGCCTTCGAAATTGCGGAAGTGCCGCTGGACGAGAGCCCCGCTCGGAATCGCCGTCCCATTCTTGTCCTGATTCGCGACGGTGTAGGTCTGGCTCATGACGCCCATCAACTGCATGGCAGCAAAGGAATACGAGGTACCGAAGGAATCAGCGACGAGAGGATACGTTGGATCGATCGAAGGATCGAGACTTGTGCCTTCATTCGCGATAAACGAAGGACTCATCCAGTAAAGGTTCTCGTAGCCTTCGGAAAGGTTCTGGGCATTTGATTGGCGATTGTTGTGAATCAGGCGCCAGTTGGTGCCGAACTGGATAGTGTGGCGACCCTTGGTCCATGAAACGTCGTCGATGAAGTTGTGAACCGGAACATTGGTCAGAATCGAGGGAGTAAGGCCAACACTGTCGCTCAATCCGCGAAGCCGATTGAAGGGCTCAGTGTTCAAGCCTGAGTCTCCGACGCCCTGACGAATGAATGCATATCGGAAATTGTTGATCAGGTTGTTACGAAGCAACGAGGTGTAGCCGGCGGCTATGCCCTTGCTGTTGTCGGTAAAAAAATCATTTGGTGGATTGCCAGGATATTGAGGTGGGCTAGCAGAATGATCGTTCTGCAAGTTTCCACGAAGGAACAACGAATGATTCCCATTCGGCGTGATTTTGTAATCCAGTTTGAGGATGTAGGTGTCGTGCTTGGTGGGGTTGCTTCCAGCAAACGTGTATGACGCCGAGTTTAGGCCATCCCCGCCCCCGGCGGTTGAGTTCGGATCCGGGTAATTAGCGAACATGCTAAGAATATTTGGGTTTGGACCGGGGCCCCACGGACAGGTTCCCGCGCCCGAACAGCCTTGATCCAGATTTGCTATTCCCGGCGTAGTGAGGGTGGCAACGAGGTTGGGAGCATAGGTTGGGTCGCTCGCGACTGAAAAATTAGCGGTGCTGTTGCCGTCGAAACAGGCGGGATCGCTCGCGTCGCACAGGTACTTGATCTGTCCAGCCTTCAGGCTTGCCGTCGGCACGGTGCGGGTCGCTTGAACCTGATCGGCAGTGCGCTGTCCTTCATAGGCCGCGAAAAAGAAGAGACGATCTTTCTTGATGGGCCCGCCGATCGTGGCGCCGAAAGTGTTCCGCAGAATGTGTTGTGGAACGTTGGGCAGTCCGCGATTGGAGTTCAGCCTGCTTGTTGAACCAGTCATTTGCGACGGTGAAGCTGGGCCGGTGATATTCGTAGAGCGATCCGTGGAAATTGTTGGTGCCGCTCTTGGTAACGAGATTGACTTGCGCTCCTGAGGAGCGACCGGCGGACGCGTCGTAGTTGCTGGTGGTAACACGAAATTCCTGCAAGGAATCGAGCGTAGCGCGCATCGCGCCCTGGAAGGCGAAGCCGTTGAGCTGATCATTGTCGTCGAGGCCATCGAGCGTGACGTTGGTCTGATCGCTACGAGCACCGTTGACCGAACCGCCGCGGCTATCGTCGCTCTGGTTGATCTGAGTTCCGAGGTATACGACGCCCGGCTGCAAGCTCAAGATGGCGACGGGGTCACGGCCTTCGGAAGGAAGGTCGGTGAGTTGGCGGGCGTTGAAGTTGTTGCCGAGTGTCGCATCCGTCGTGTTCACGACCGGCGCCTCTCCGGTGACGTCGACAATCACCGAGCTGCCTTGAACCTGCATCGCGAGATTCACGGTAGCGGGGCTGCTGACCTGGAGCACAACATTGTCGCGCTGTGTCGTGGCGAAACCCGTAGACGTAACTGTTATTTGATAACTGGCGGGAGGAATTTCAAGGAATTGATAAATCCCCTGATCGTCAGTCTTTGTCGTTCTCGAAAATCCATTCTCTTTATTCAGGATGGTTACGGCAGCTCCTGAGACGACAGCTCCCTTCGCATCGGAGATGGTGCCGCGAAGAGAAGTCGTGGCAGATTGTGCGAGAGAAAACGTGCCCAGCATGGAGAGGGTGGCGATCAACACTGCCGCTAGCAATGGACGAGAACGCATAGATGCTCCTTCGCCTCAAAGGGTGTCGAATGCGATTGAAATTTTTCCCCTGGAGTTTTGAGACCGCAGAGACCCTGGGGTTACCTTGATGGGGCGCTATTGTGCAGCGAGGGAGCACAAATGTTCAAGTCTATTTTCAGCGGATGTCTTCCAATGTTTATGTACGACGGTGAAACAAAGACGAGGCCAGCACTATGACCGCGGGATAGCATTCGAGAGTGTAGCGGGGTTCAGGGTTTTCGAGGGTTCCCAGAAAGACGGACCGGAGGGCCAGAAATAAAACGAATAGTCCGATGCCGAAAAATTTGCGCCCTTGAAACAGGCCAGCGGCGGCCATCCCCACGTAAACAAGGTTGATCAGACCGAATGCAAGAGTCACCGACAGCCAGCGACGGTCGTCGTTGAACTCCCACCATCGCGGGTCCGAGGGCAGCAGCTCGGTTCGCGGACGAAACCACATATCGAGGATGCGAAGAACGGGCAGCAAAACGTAATAACGAGCCGTCCCGGACCGAATTCGTTCGGTGGCGAGCATCCCGAAATTCTGGTCGATTTCGGACGTCATATCGCGGTCCCGGTTGTATTCGGCGAACAACCGAAGCGTCTGGTCTTTTTGCTCTTCGCTGTCGAAGGCACGCTTCGGCAGACGGGTTGCATCGATTTCCTCGCCCGGGACGTTCCAATAGATCTCTTGCACCGAGACGTAGTCGGCGATCCAGGTCTTAACCCAACGGTTGAAGCCGGTCATGACGGGCTCGTCGGAGTCGTTGGCATAGCGCGGCGCCAGTGGTTCGAATCGGTGCAGAGTATGAAAGTTGCGAATCGTCCATGGAACGAGAGGAGCAAGGGAGCATGTCAGGACTACAAGGCCCGCGAGGATAATTTGCTGGCGAGACGGCAGCCGGGCGGTTGAGAACCCAGCGCGACCGAACGTCCGCATGATCAGCCAAAAAAGATAAGCGCCAATCGTAGCCAGCAGGATGCCACCATCGGGACGCAGCAGAATGCAGGCTCCTACCGACAGGCCACACCCGATCCATGCGAGGAGCGGGCGGCTTGGATGTTCGCCGGCGACTAGCCACCGGATCAGAAGATCGAAAGCAAGCGCTGTGAAGAAAATCTCCAGCGTTTCCGTCAGGGCGGCAGCCGAATAGTTCGCCAAAAACGGACACATTGCGGCTAAAGCAAACGCAGCCTTCGCAGCTCGCTCGGAGAAAAGCCGGCGTGACAAATCGGCGATAAGAAAGCATGTGCCGATATCGACCAGAACCTCTATCAGGAGAACAGCTCTAAAGTTGTCTTCCCCAAACAGGCGGAATATCGCTGCCAGGAATGCCGGATACCCGGGGAGGCGGGATAGCGTCGGCATGATCGCGCCGGAGTTCGTGATCCCGTACACGCCGTGATAGAGCCAGTTTTTAGCGATGTCGGCGTAGAGCCGAGAGTCATCCACAACTGCGGGAAGATAAAAGACCAGCAGAACCCGCAAGAATAAGGCCAGCAGGCTTACCACAAAATAAAAGCGGGTTGATTTTTGGTGGAACCGGGGTCGCATAAGCGGGCGTACGCTGCGAATCATAGCGCGTTTCAGAAAGCCCGGAGCGAACATCTCGCATCTTAATAAAGAAGCGGCTGTTACCTGCCCTTCCCGGAATTGACCGTGTGCCCGGTGCGGCATACGATAAAACTCGTCCCATCATGGCTGAACCAGTCTTTTATGATCCCCGCCGCGCGCGTTGGAAACGCCTGCGCCGCACGCTGGACGTAACCGCCGTCCTGGTCTCCGCATTGGTGATCTTTTTCGTCTACACGGCCCTGCGTGATGAGCCCATGCCGGGGCTACTCTTCAGCCCGCAACGGCGAAATTTCAAAGCGCTCAAAGAAAATGAACGCGAGAGAACCCGGGAACGCCAAAGGAGAGCAGCCGCGCGGTCTCACCGGAAGTCGAAGCTCGCTGCTTCACAGGTCACGCTCAACCAGTCAGAAGGCATTCGGGCGGCATTCTATGTTCCGTGGGACGCAGCCAGCTTCTCATCGCTGAAAGCGTATTCCCACCAGATCGACATTCTGTATCCCGACTGGCTCCACGTTTTAACTGCCGACGGACGCATTCAGGGCGTGGAGGACCAGACCAACAAATATTTCGACGTGATCGACGGATCGAACGTACTGCCCGTGGACGACCGCGTGATGCCGTTCCTAAAGAACGAAAATCCGAACATGGAAGTATTCCCCATGGTGAACAACTCCGATGGGGCTAACTGGAACGCAGACATTGTTGGATTTCTGAACGATCCCGAGGCGCGCTCTCTCTTCCGGCGTCAAGCCGCTCAATTCCTGGCGTCAGGCCGGTATCACGGATTGCTAATTGATTTCGAGAGCTTCCCCGAGAGCGGACAGAAAGGGTACGTTGCGCTGCTACAGGAGTTGTCGGGAGATCTGCATTCCCGGGGAATGAAGCTTTACGTTGCTGTGCCCGCGCGCAACAGCGAATTCGACTATTCCGCCATTTCTGCCGCGGCCGACGGCGTCGTTCTGATGAATTACGACGAGCATTATCCCGGCGCAGCGTCAGGGCCTGTCGCTTCCCAGGACTGGTTCGAGCAGAACCTCAAATCTGCCCTTGACGTTATTCCAAACGAAAAAATGATCTGCGCGATTGCCAACTACGGCTACGACTGGGTGCTGAAGCCGAAGAATGGCAAGCTGCCGCCGGATGTTCGCGATTCGACGGTCAGCGTGCAGGAGGCCTGGCTCGCGGCTCGCGACTCTGATGAGGACGTCAATTTCGATGATGACGCGATGAATCCTCATTTCAGTTATCTCGACGAGCGCAACCTTCGCCACGATATCTGGTTCCTGGATGCGGTCACTGCGCTGAATCATATGCGGTCCGCCCAGAATATGGGTATTGAGACATTCGCCCTGTGGCGCCTGGGCAGCGAAGACCGCTCTCTGTGGCGTGTTTGGGACGTACCGGGCGACACAACAGCAACCGACAAACTGCGCGATGTGCCCCCAGGAGCCGACGTCGATATGGAGGGGCAAGGCGAAATCCTTCGCATTGAAGACAAGCCGGCTCATGGAACACGCGATCTCACCATCGACGCTGGCAGCAAGATGATCACCGATGAGGTGTTCCAGAACCTTCCGGAGCCGTATCGCGTCGCGCGCTACGGATACAGTCCGAACAAAGTGGCGATCACGTTCGATGACGGTCCGGATCCGGAGTGGACACCGAAGATTCTCGATGTTCTGAAAGCCAAGAACGCGACCGCTACGTTCTTCCTGATTGGGATCCAAGCTGACAAGTTTTCGGGCCTGGCAAAAAGGATTTACAACGAAGGCAACACGGTCGGGAACCACACCTTTACCCATCCTGATGTCAGCAACATTTCCACTTCCTATATGAAGGTGGAACTGAATCTGACGGAACGCCTGTTCGCCAGCCTAATGGGGGTGCGAGCCACATTGATGCGGCCTCCGTACGCGATCGACGAAGAGCCGGACACTTCGGACCAGGTGCGACCGCTGGAGATTCCGCAGGAGATGGGCTACATCACGGTCGGCAACCGGATCGATCCGAACGACTGGAGCGAGGATCCGCGACGTTCGGCCGAGCAGATCACGTCTTACGTGCTTTCGCACCTTCCGCCATGCAAGGTGGAAAATCTGCGATGCGGCAACATTGTGCTGCTGCACGATGGCGGGGGCGACCGCTCCGAAACTGTGCGCGCATTGCCCATGATCATCGACGGGATTCGAGCGAAAGGATACGAGATTGCCCCAGTCTACGATTTGCTCGGCATGCACAGGGAAAACGTGATGGCGCCCCTGCCCCGTGGCGAGAAGTGGGCAGCGCGGCTTGACCGCCTGGGCTTCTGGCTTTTCGACGTCGGTGTTTTAGCGATTACGTGGATTTTTCTGGTCGGCGATGTGCTGATGACGGGCCGACTTGTATTTATCGGGACGGCAGCGGTTTATGACCGGGTCCACGAAAAGATATTTGGCAAGCCCGCGGAGGTCGCATCCTACAAGCCGAAGGTGGCTGTGTTGATCCCGGCCTATAACGAAGAAAAAGTCATCGAGCGTACGATTCGGGCCGCGCTCAATTCGGACTATCCGAATCTGCATGTGGTTGTGATCGATGATGGATCGAAGGATCGAACTCTCGAAGTCGCGCGCAATGCCTTTCGAGCGGAAGCCGCGAGCGGGAAAGTTCTCATTCTTGGCAAACCGAATTCGGGCAAGGCCGAAGCTTTAAACTTTGGAATCGAGCACATCGGAGATGCCGAGCTTTTCGTGGGTATCGATGCCGACACAATCATTGCGGCAGACGCGATCTCGCGGCTTGTGCCGCACTTCATTAATCCGAAAGTTGGCGCGATTGCCGGCAATGCCAAGGTCGGAAATCGCGTGAATCTCTGGACTCGCTGGCAAGCTCTGGAATACATCACCAGCCAGAACTTTGAGAGACGCGCGCTTGATGTTTTGGGAGCGGTCAGCGTAGTGCCGGGAGCGATTGGCGCGTGGCGAGTTTCAGCGGTGCGCGAAGCGGGCGGCTATCACGTGGACACGGTCGCCGAGGATGCCGACCTGACGATGGCGCTGTTGCGTCTTGGATATCGCGTTGAGTACGAGGACATGGCGCTCGCCTATACCGAGGCGCCGACCAACGCGAATGGCCTGATGCGCCAGCGTTTCCGCTGGTCATTTGGAATCTTGCAGGCGGTTTACAAACATCGGAAAGTCATGGCGCGCGAAGGCGCCCTGGGCTGGGTCGCTCTGCCGAACATCTGGATCTTTCAGATTTTCCTCCCGCTCGTGTCGCCGCTCATCGACATCATGTTTGCTGTGGGCACGATCTGGTATCTCATCCAAAAGCATTACCATCCGGATTCGACCGATCCCGCGAGCTTCCACAAACTGGTGCTGTTTTTCTTTGCGTTCCTGGTGATTGATTTCTTCGCGTCGGCGATCGCTTTTGCGCTGGAACGGAGACGTCCGGACGATAAGGAAGATGTATGGTTGCTCAGCCAGGTCTGGCTGCAGCGGTTTGCCTATCGCCAACTGTTTTCGATTGTCCTATTCAAGACTTTGAAGCGCGCGCTCGAGGGAAGAAAGTTCGCCTGGGACAAACTCGAGCGGACCGCGGCAGTGAAGTATGTGCCGGCCGAGACGCGAGATCAGGTGAACGTGCCGTAAAAATTTGATGTAGGGGCGGACGCCTTCGTCCGTCCCGAGGCGCGAAGCGGCGAGTTTCCGCAGACTGCTACCCCGTCAGATTTTTTCATTGCCCTTGCAGTCTGTATTGCGCACTTTGCGCGCAACCCCGGACGAATGCGTCCGGGGCTACATGCCCTCTCACCGGAAAAGGAGCTGAGTGAAGTCTGTCAGGTTTCGTCGCCAGACCATCCAGGTGTGCATTCCGGGGGTTTCGATATCCGTGTGCTGAATTCCCTTCCCTTTCAGCCATTCGCGGAAGTTGCGGTTCATCGTAATCAGCCTGTCTTCCGTGCCGCACGCGATCCATAAGAGTTTCAGTTGCTGGTTCGCGCTGCTGTCCAGCGTCTTGAAGTTGTTTTCGAAAGGCTCTGGCAGGCCTCCCGAACTGAAGGCACCGACCCACGCAAACTTGTCGAGGTTGTTCAGACCAGTCAACAACGTTTCCGATCCGCCCATGGAGAGGCCCGCAATCGCGCGCGAACTGCGATCTTTGGTGATGTGATATTCCCCTTCGACCTTTGGCATGACTTCGGTCAGAAGCGCTTCGCGAAAACGGGAAAAGTTCTTGTCGCGGACGTCGGTATGGCTCCACGCACCCCAGCCTAAGGTGATGATCTCCATCGTGCCGTAACCGAGAGGCATGACTACGATCATGGGTTTGGCTTTGCCCTGCGCGATCAGATTGTCGAGGATGATGTTGGCACGCCCAACGGCAGTCCATCCGCTCGCGTCGTCGCTGTAGCCGTGGAGAAGATAGAGGACTGGGTACGTCGTCTTGGCGGCGGGATCATAGCCGGGCGGAGTGTACACATAGATGTCCCGCTCATCTTCGGCTACCGCAGACTTGTAGAAGTGATGATGTACTTCGCCATGCGGCACGTCGTTCAATTCCCAAGATAGTGACGGCGGTCCGGGCACGTGCACCATGTTCTCGTTCGAAAGCAAGTTGGTCTTGATCAGGTGATTGTTGGTGTCAATCGTGCGAACGCCATCGACGACGAAGGAATATCCGTAATAATCCGGGGAGAGCGGAGGCGTGTTCACAGTCCACACACCGGCATCGTCTTTGTGCATAGGTAGCGGGTCGGCGGCGCCTTCGCGAGTGAGCTTCACTTCCTGCGCATTGGGCGCGCGAAACAAGAAGGTGACACTGTTATCGGAATGAACTTCGGGCGTGACCAGTGGAGGCGGCGGCTGGGAAGGGGCATTCTGAGCAGGCTTCGCATTTTGTGCGGTCGCCAAAACGGAAGAAACGGAAAGACAAAGAACGATCAGGGCGGAGTGAAGCTTCATGGCTGCGATCTCCTCAGCTTTTGGTGCGAGCACATTGTATCGAGTCGAGCAGTGAAGATGAAGACAGGAGTTGTGAGCGAGGCAGCTATTTGCCAGCGGCAACGTCGAGACGGGTTTCAGCGCGATGTAGAGCATCTAGCGCGCGATCCACGTCAACGCTGGTGTCGCCACTGGTTAGACGCTGCTCCGCACGCTCTTTCGCCTTACGAGCACGGTCTACGTTGATCTCTGACGGGCGCTCGGCTGACTCGGCGAGGATCGTCACCTTATCGGGGAGAACTTCAGCGAATCCCCAGGCAACGGCGAGCTTCTGTTCGCCATTGCTCTCGCGGATCTTGATTTCGCCGACGGCCAGCTCGGTGATGAGAGGAGCGTGTCCGGGAAGTATCCCAAGATATCCGTTCTTGCCCGGAATCTGGACTTCTTCGGCCTTGGTGTCGACGACCTTCTTCTCCGGCGTCACGATCTCGAGTTGGAATGTGTCTGCCATTTACGCGGCCAGTGCCTTGAGCATTCCAGGCGTGTCGATGTATGGGTGAAATCCCACAATCTTGCCGTCGCGGATCGTCCACACATGAATTGCGCTCAAGTCGAACGGTGTGTTCTTCGATTTTGTCTGGCCCTGCGTGCGGCCAACCATTACGACATCGTTACCTGCGTCCACGAACTTCTCGATAGCCAGCTTCGACTCGACATTGTTCAGAAGCTTTTCGAAGAAAGCCAACATTCCCTGCGGTCCGTGATACGAACCTCCCCAGGGCAACTGGTCCGACTGCTGAATATCGATTGCGGGATCAATCAAAGAAAGAATCGTCGCCTGGTCGCGGCGACCAAAGGCATCGTACAACGACTTCACGAGATTGATGTTGGCTTCGGACATGGCTCGATTGCGAATTGTTCTATGCTGCTGCCTTCATCTTCTCTGCCGCTTCGAGAACTTCCTCTATCGGTCCTTTCATGTAGAAGGCCTGCTCTGGGATGTCGTCGTACTTACCTTCTACGATCGCTTTGAAGCCCTTTACAGTATCGGCGATCTTGACGTAGCGTCCTTGCGCGCCGGTGAACTGCTCTGCAACGTGGAACGGCTGCGACAGGAAGCGCTGAATCTTGCGGGCGCGGGCGACGGTAAGCTTCTGATCTTCGGTGAGCTCGTCGATGCCCAGGATGGCGATGATGTCCTGCAGATCCTTGTAGGTCTGAAGCGTCTTCTTCACGGTTTGCGCGACGTCGTAATGCTCCTGTCCGACGATGCGCGGATCGAGAATGCGCGAGGTCGAAGCCAAAGGATCTACCGCGGGATAAATTCCGATCTCGGTCAACGCGCGCGAAAGCACGGTCGTCGCGTCGAGGTGAGCGAACGTGGTGGCCGGAGCTGGATCGGTCAGGTCGTCTGCCGGAACGTAAATGGCTTGGACCGACGTTACGGAACCTTTCTTGGTTGAGGTGATGCGCTCCTGCAATTCGCCCATTTCCGTGGCCAAGTTGGGCTGATAGCCGACGGCGCTGGGCATACGTCCGAGTAGCGCCGACACTTCGGAACCGGCCTGCGTGAAGCGAAAAATGTTGTCGATGAAGAGCAGCGTGTCGGCGCCCTCGGCATCGCGGAAATACTCGGCGACGGTCAGTCCTGTCAGCGCGACGCGGAGACGCGCCCCTGGAGGCTCGGTCATCTGTCCGTAAATGAGGGCGGCCTTGGATTCTGCCGGCTTACCGGGCTTGATTACGCCCGACTCCGTCATTTCCAGCCACAAGTCGTTTCCTTCTCGGGTGCGCTCGCCGACGCCGGCAAACACCGAGAATCCGCCGTGATTCTTGGCGACGTTGTTGATCAGTTCCATGATGACGACGGTCTTGCCGACGCCAGCACCACCGAACAAACCAATCTTGCCTCCCTTTAAGAAGGGCTGAATGAGGTCGATGACCTTCACCCCCGTCTCGAACATTTCGGCGCTGGTAGCCTGCTCGTCAAATGCGGGGGCCAGCCGGTGGATCGGCATCCGCTCCTTGTATTCGACGGGACCCAGTTGATCGACAGGCTCCCCGATGACGTTCATCACGCGGCCAAGCGTTCCTCGACCGACTGGGACCGAGATGGGGCCGCCCTGGTCGATGGCTTTCATGCCGCGAACCATGCCGTCGGTGGGCTGCATTGCGACACATCGCACGCGGCCTTCGCCAAGGTGCTGTTGCACCTCGAGAATGACGTCGATCGGACTCGGGACGTTGTAGCCTTCGCTGGTGACCTTCACCGCTTCGTAGATCGGCGGCAACGCTCCCTCGGGGAACTGGACGTCCACCGCGGGGCCTGCAATTTGAATTACGTGTCCTGTTTTGTCTGCCATAAATTAGCTTCTATGTTGCTAGCTCCTACCCTGTTCCGTTCCATCTCGCGGAACTCAGTCCCGCCGCCTCAACTCATCAAATTTCTGCACTGTCGTGCCAGAAGCAATAGCCAGAAGCTATGAGCTTCACTGCATTGCTGCTGCACCGCTGACGATCTCGATGATTTCCTTCGTTATCTTCGCCTGGCGAGCACGATTCATCACCAGCGTCAGCGAATCGATCATGTCCGTGGCGTTGTTCGTTGCCGAATCCATGGCGGTCATGCGTGCGGCATGCTCGGCCGCTACCGACTCGAGCAGAGCTCGGAAAATCTGGATGCTGACGTATTTCGGCAGCAGCGACCGAAACAACTCTTCCGGAGACTGCTCGTAAATGTAGTCCACCTGGGATGTGCCAAATTGCGAGGCGACTTCTGCTGCACCGTCGGTGGTACGCAAGCCAACGCCAGCGGTTACAGCTGCTTCTTTGGCTTTCTTCTTCTCTTCTTCCGTTTGTTCTTCAGCCAATCGGACAGCTTGCTCCCCAATCTGCTCGATGGGGAGAATTTGTTCAACGATGAGACGCTGCGCAATCACCGACTTGAATTCGTTGAAGACGATGTACACTGAGTCGATCTCTTCGCGGCAGTAGCGGCGAATCACGCTTTGCGCCAAGGCGGAAGCCTGCGCAAACTCAACTTTTCCCAGAACGCCAACGTGCTCGCCGGTGATCTGGGTTGCGGAGGTGCGCTCAGCAGCCTCGGGCTCGGCATCGATCGATTCGGAGAGATCGGCGAGGCTGCGAGTTTGGACCTTCGCGGCCGGGAAGCGACGGCGTAGAAAGTCTCGTCCCTTGCGGCCGACCGCTTCAACGTCGATATTCTTTCCACCCTTGGACTGCAGAAACCGAAATGCAGCCTTAGTGATGTTAGCGTTGAAAGCACCAGCGAGACCCTTGTCGCCAGTAACGACGATCAGCAGGATGTTCTTCTCCGGGCGCTGCGCCAGCAGAGGGTGCTTCGGTTCACCGGTTTCAGGATCGTAGATTTCCGCGCGCGCGACCAGCGACTTCAGCACATTCGTCAACATCTGCGCGTAAGGCCGCGCCGCCAATGCGCGCTCCTGCGCGCGCCGCAACTTGGCGGCCGAGACCACTTTCATGGCCTTGGTGATCTGCCGCGTGTTGATCACGCTGCGGATACGGCGCCGGATGTCGAGAATGTTGGGCATTTATTTCAGTTCTCGGAACTTAGTACCCAGGTTCGTTATCAGCTACTTTGCTACTGCTTCTCTTGAGGCAACGAACTGTTGCTTTGCTTCCTTGATGACGGCTTGCATCTGGCCCTTCAGCGCGTCATCGAGAACTTTCTTTTCCATGATCGTGCGTAGAATCGCGGGATTCGTGGCATCGACATACTTGAAAAGTTCTGTCTCAAACTCCCGCACCTGGTTGACTGGGAGGTCGTCGAGGAAGCCCCCAGTTCCAGCCAGAATAATCAGAATCTGTTTGGAAAAAGGCAGCGGTGAAAACTGGTTCTGTTTTAGCAGTTCAACCAGGCGTTGCCCGCGATTCAACTGCGCCTGCGTCGCCTTGTCGAGATCGCTGCCGAAGGCTGCAAATGCTGCGAGTTCACGGTACTGCGCGAGTTCCAGTTTCAAGGTGCCTGCGACCTGCCGCATAGCCTTGATCTGCGCGCTGCCACCGACGCGGCTCACGGAAAGGCCGACGTTAACGGCGGGACGTACTCCTTGGTTGAACAGATCCGTTTCCAGATAAATCTGACCGTCGGTGATGGAAATGACGTTCGTCGGAATGTATGCAGAAACGTCACCGGCCTGCGTTTCAATGACGGGGAGGGCTGTCAATGATCCTCCACCGAGTTTGTCGCTCACCTTCGCAGCGCGTTCGAGAAGGCGAGAATGGAGATAGAAGACATCCCCGGGATACGCTTCGCGCCCCGGTGGACGCCGTAACAACAGCGAAATCTCGCGGTAAGAAGCCGCGTGCTTCGAAAGATCGTCGTAGATCACCAGCGCATGGCGCTTGGTGTCGCGGAAGTATTCTCCGATGGCACACGCCGCATACGGCGAAATGTACTGCATCGGCGCAGGTTCGGACGCGGAGGCTGCAACGACGATCGTGTACTCCATCGCTCCGGCATCTTCGAGAATCTTTACGACCTGCGCGATCGAGGAACGCTTTTGCCCAATCGCGTTGTAGATGCAGATGAGGTCGTTGCCCTTGCTGTTGATGATGGTATCGAGCGCGACAGCCGTCTTCCCAGTTTGCCGGTCGCCGATGATCAACTCGCGCTGGCCACGGCCGATGGGGATCATGCTGTCGATGGCCTTCAGTCCAGTCGCCATCGGTTCGCGCACCGGCTGACGGTCGATGACGCCTGGGGCCAGGCGCTCAAGGGCGATGAAATTGTCGGTTGCGATGGGCCCCTTATCGTCGATGGGCTCGCCGAGTGAGTTGACGACGCGGCCGATCATGGCATCGCCAACCGGAACGCTCATGATGCGTCCGGTGCGTTTTACTTCGTCGCCTTCCTTGATTTCGGTGAACTCGCCGAGCAGCACCACGCCGACCTGATCCTCTTCGAGGTTCATGGCGATGCCAGCCACGCCGTGCGGGAACGACAAAAGTTCGCCGGCCATGACCTTGTCGAGTCCATAGACACGCGCGATGCCGTCGCCCAAGGTAATGACGGTGCCCGTCTCGTCCACGGAGATCTGAGTTTCGTAGTTCTCGATCTGCTCGCGGATTAGTTTCGTAATTTCGTCTGCTTTGATTTGCGCCATAGAAAATCAGCTCTTAGCTTTCAGCTTAGTTGCCAGATATCTGCTCTCGAATTCTTTCCAATTGCCCCTTCACGGAACCGTCGTAAATTGTGCTGCCTACGCGAACGACTGCGCCGCCCAATAGCGATGCGTCCAGTCCGTAGCTTGCGCGAACCTTCTTGCCCGTTGTCTTCTGGATCTGGGCTTCGAGGGCCCGTTTTTCGGCGTCTCCCAACTCTCGGGCACTGGAAATCTGTGCTTCGGCAAAACCCAAACGAGAATCGAGTTCTTTTTCGAATTGTTCGACAATCCGCGGCAGGAATGGCAAACGGCGATGGTCGATCAGCACTGCCACCAGATTTCTTACCGGCTTCTCGAGTCCTTCGCGCTGCACAATCGCATCCAGCAGATTACGCTTCTGATCGGCGGGGACGGCCGGATTCTCCCATACGCGGCGCAGTTCCACACTCTGGTTGAAGAGTGTGGTGATGCGCTGAAGCCCGGTGATCGCGCGGATTGCGTCCAAGCGCATGCTGAAGACCACATCCGCGAAGGCCCGGGCGTAGGTGCTGGCGATGGAAGCCACGATCTAGTTCCTGTCCTTTCCCGGATTTTCCTCAGCAGAACCCAACTGACTGGCGAAATTGCGGACTAGTGCCTGGTCAGTCGCGGAGTCTACATGAATCTGTTTCTTTGCCAGACCAACGGCGAGATCGGCCGCATGGGCAGTCAGTTGGCGTCGTGCAGCTTTCGCCGCAGCGACAATCTCCTGTTCCGCTGAAGAAATGATCTTGCGTGCATCCTCCTGCGCGGCGGCCTGTATACGCGCCTCTTCGGCAGCCCCCTCTTTCTGGGCTGCGTCGCGGATCGCGCCGATCTCGTCGTCCAGCTTTCGTAACCGTGATTCGATCTCTGCCAGTTTGTGCCTTGCTTCTTCACTGGCCTTCTGGGCTTCCTTCATCGCTTTCTGGATGGCAGCAGTACGGTCGCGGAAGATGCCCGGCAGGAACTTGCGTGCGGCCCAGATGATCACCGCGGCGATCACAGCGAAATTTATGATGACGCTGAGCCAGTAAGACTGCTGGAGATTTAGTCCAGTCAGGCGCGAGATGAGTTGGACCGATGGCGAGTGCTTGAACTCCTCCATCTCGTCTTTTTCCTGCCCAGCGGCTTCCCGGCTTTCATGGGCCAACTGGCGTCCAGGACCGGGAGAATGAACTGTCGGTTCGCTGGGCTGACTCTGCTCGGGTGCACTTTGTTCCGGTGCGGTACCCGCTCCTTGTCCGCGGGCAGCGAACAATGCCAACGGAAACACGAGGACTACGGCGAGAAAACCTATGGCCGTGAATCGCGAAATACGATTGGTGGTCGTCATCAATGCCCCGCCCCTGCCGGCTGCAACACTCGGCGAACAATTTCCTGCGCGAGTGCGGCGGCCTCGGCCTGCAGACCTTGTTCAGCGCCTGCGCGATCACTTGCGATGTCGGCTTTCGCTGCCTGCACATGGACCTGCGCCTTCGCTCGCGCCTCGCTGACGGCGTTTGCGCGAGCTTGCAAAGCGGCTTGGCGTTTAGCCTCCTGCGCGCGGAAAACGGCGGCCCGCGCCTCGCGCAGTTTCTGTTCATATTCAGTGGTGCGGGCATCGGCCGCTGCGATGTCGGCCTTCGATTTTTCGATTGCACCTTCGGTTCGGCCATGACGTTCCTTGAGAACGCGGCTCAATGGCTTGTGCACGATCCCGGTATAGAGGGCGTAGAGCAACGCCAGCATAATTACCGTCGGAACTGACCCGAGCAGTAATTCGCCTAGTTGTTGAACAGTCTGATCCACAGGGTCGCTGATCTAAATCGGAAAATGAGGGCTATGAAAACTGTTAAGTCTAGCGTCCGGAGGAGTTTAATGTCAACGCAAGAAGAATGATCGAGGAGCTTCGTATGGAACTCGGCTCCAATCTGGGATCTAAGCCCTTAATGATTGAAAACAATGACGTTATTCGTTCGGCGCAAGACCAAGTATGCAAGATCGCAGTTTTCTGCATATATCACTTGACTTCGAGCCAAACAGGGGTAGCATTGATATATCACCTCCGATCCAATTCAGGATCGAATGGGCCGATAGCCAAGGAATGTCACCGCTTCTTGGTTGCCGGCCCATTTTAATTTCTCTTAAAAATGTCCCGCTTCGTCCTAGTGCGCGGCACAGGTTTGCTGCCTGACGGCTGGAAGAATGCGGTTGACCATGTCGATGTCTGTGGCCTCGTCCTTGAGGATCTCCCATCCGGTAAAGACGGCAATCATGTCTTCCTCAGGAAACACCATGAGCCGTTGTCCACCGAAACCTCGAGCCATCCAAACCACACCCGGCCGATCGGTTCGCGGCAGAAGCCACCATTTGAATCCGTACTTGTAATGTTCTCCGGCAGAGGTGAACGGAGCCAGTGATTCCTTCACCCATTCCTTGGATACGATCTGCTGGCCTTCCGACGCTCCCCCATGCAAATAAAGAGAGCCGAGCTTGGCCAAACCGGCATTGCTCAGGAACAGTCCACCTTCGGTATCAACCGTTCCGAGCGGCGTTCTTTTCCAGAAATGATCGATGCCCATCGGCGCAAACAGGAAATCCCCACCGTACTGCTCGATGTCCTTACCGGTCTCTTTTTCGAAGATATAAGCCAGCAACTCCGAGACGCCGCTACTGTAGTTGAAAATTTTTCCAGGCTCCTGCGCCATGGGGCGGTCAATCACGTATTGAACCCAGTCGTCGGAAGCTTCCATGCGGCTCGCGTCGTTCTTGGGATCGTCGTAGGCAATCTCTTCGTTCCAGTCGATCCCCGTAGTCATGGTCAGAACATGGCGCAGGGTGATGCGACGCTTTCGCTCATCGACGTTCCTCACTTTGGCGGCGTCGAACCAATGCATCAACGGCGTATCCAGCCCAGACTTGAAGTCGCCGCGTGTCATCGCGACTCCAATAATGATCGACGACACTGTCTTGGTTACCGACTGCATGCTGTGCAGATCGGTTCCGTGATAGTAAGGGTGCCACTGCGGATCGAAGTAGTTGTACCAGCCCGTTCCGCGGGCATTCAGCGGGCCGAGTTGGGTCACATCCTTGGCGTAGATCTGGCCATAGTCGTGGGCATATTTTCGTTCGAAGACCATCTTGCCGCAGCGATAGACGGCAAAGGTGTCGACCAGGGAATACTTACCGCCAGCCAAATCGGCGTCGAATGAGTTCAGCACTCTTTCATCGAGGCCAACAGCGTCCGGCGGAGCCTTCTCCCAGCCTTGGGCACGGTGTTGCGCTGAAACTCGCCCCGTCGTTGCAGTTCCGTGATGTTGAGCTACCGCCTGATGGGCAGTAAGTGTCAGCGCCATCAGGATGAGTAAGATCCGCACTGGCATGGTTGTTCGTCCTGGGTAACTCTATTTCGCCGCGAACACCACTTTACCCGCAACCATCGTAGTCATGACTTTGGTCTTCGCGATCTCTTCCGGCTTCACCGAAAAAATGTCCTGCGACAGCACCGCCAGATCCGCGTATTTTCCATCCTCTAGCGTCCCGAGTTTGTCTTCGGAAAATCTGGCGTATGAAGAACCTTGTGTATATGCGTTCACGGCCTGTTCCACTGTCAGGCGCTCTTCGGGGATGTAGACGTCTTTGGTAGCAACGCTTCCACCCTGGCCAGCGCCGTCAAATACTCCACCTGGAAAATCGCTGCCGCCTTTGGCCGGGCCCCAGATTTGCCGGGTCACCGCCTGCTGGATTGCCACCAGAGGGTTGGGAGGCCAGGTGCACGGCCAGTCGCTTCCGAAAGCGAGAGTGACTCCAGCTTTTTCTATGCTCTGCCAGCGGTCCGTCGTGGTGTGATCGCGCGGATCGTAATTCGACCCATTGGCGTTGCAGCAGAATGTCGGCTGCATGCTGGTGATCATCGAGTGTTTACCTAACCGCGGGATGTCCTCCGCTGGCACAAAGTCCGCGTGCTCAAGGCGGAAGCGCCGATCCCGCGGCCCGTTGATCTTCTCAGTTTCTTCATACGTGTCGACGACCAGTCGCGAGGAGTCGGGGCGATAGGTGTGGGTCATAATCTGGAACCCTCGCTTGTCCAGTTCCAAAACCAGCTTCTTGTATTCCGCCGGTTGATAGGTGAGAGGTGGAACCAATCCGGTGCCGCCATCGACGAAAAACTTAACCAGATTCGCTGAGACCCAATCGTCGTGATAAGTCGTCCGCGCCTTGTCGAGGTCGGCCAGAAATTCAGGCGTCAATCGGTGATTCACCGCCACGGCACCGAAGGAAGTTTTCGTACGCACAGTAAGCTGTCCTCGGTCACGCAAGATGCCGTACAGTTCGATCTCTTCCAGATTTCCAGTTGCGTTGACCACGCTGGTAACGCCGTAGCGGCTCATTTCCAGAGACGCGTCTGCCAGAAACCTCAATTTCTCATCCCGCGTAAACAGCTTCGTGAGTGCCCGTTCCATCACCGCCATCGCCGCTTCGAGCAGGACACCGGTGGGATGCCCGCTGGCATCGCGGAGAATGTTTCTCTCCTCCGCGGGATCTTCCACCGGCTGATCGGTGATGCCGGCAAGAGTCAAAGCCCGGGAATTCAGCCATAACGCATGCTCCGCCGTGTTGTGAACAATCACGGGCCGGTCGGAAACCGCACGATCGAGTAATTCGCGGGTTGGCGTGGAAGGTGGAGTCGTACTGAAGTCGGCACGTGCAATCAGGACTCTGCCATTGGGGCGATCCGCCGCATAAGCCTTAAGTCTCTTCACGATTTCGTCCGGTTCATCTTCCGGAGTAACCGTCGATTCGGGTGTCGAGAGATTGAGACCGTGAAGTTCCAGCCCTCCAAACCACATGTGCGTATGAGAATCGGAAAATCCCGGAACAACGGTTCGCCCTTGTACATCGATGACTTCGGTCCTGGCTTGTTTTCGGCTCAGTATGTCTTGATCGGCGCCGATAGCATCGATGCGGCCGCCGGTGATCGCCATAGCTTGCGCCCACGGCGTCCTCGGATTGCCAGTGTAGATGTGGCCGTGAATCAGAATTGTGTCGGTGGCAAAAAGAGAGGGTCCACAGCACACGGTCATTCCAAGACAAAGAAACACAACGCGCCAAAGTCGATGCATAGTGAACTCCTGACTGGAAAACCAGCCCTTCGCCCATTACGGCCGAGGAACAGGGCGATTGAGCCTCACTTCGCCACCCACTCCCGAACGCGCCTCATCACCGACTCCGGCGCGTCTACCTCCAACTCCACAGCGCCCTCTTTATATTTTCGTGAATAAATGCGCGCACGCGCCTCGAGCATCGACAGAATCTTGCCCTCTTTCTGTGGAACGCGGAGTTTGATGCGGCTGACCTTGTCTTCTTCGATCAGATGATCGATGCGCTCCAGCAGCGTCTTGAGACCAGTCCCTTCCACCGCGGAAACATATACTGTCCTCGAATCATCGTGAGCGGCATCGGCCAGCAGCGACTGAGCTACCTCTTCATCCAGCAGGTCCACCTTGTTCATCACCCGCAAACGAGGCTTTTTATCGGCCTCAAGTTCCTGCAAGACGATTTCGACTTGCGCGTCCTGTTCCGCAGACAGTCGGCTGCTGGCGTCGGAAACGTGCAAGATGAGCGACGCCCGTTGCACTTCTTCAAGCGTTGCACGAAACGCCGACACGAGTGTGTGCGGGAGATTGCGGATGAATCCGACGGTGTCGGAGAGCAGAACCTTGCGCTTCGAGGGCAGATCCACGCCGCGAATGGTTGGGTCTAGCGTCGCGAACATTTTGGACGACGAGAGCACGCCGGCCCGAGTAAGTGCATTGAAGAGGGTAGATTTTCCTGCGTTGGTGTAGCCGACCAATGCGACCGTGGCTACTGGCGCGGATTCGCGGCGCTGCCGTTGCTGGGTTCGAATTTTGCGAACATTTTCCAGTTGCTCTTCGACGTGGCGAACCCGACGGGCAATTTTTCGACGGTCGGTCTCGAGCTGAGTTTCTCCAGGGCCGCGAGTACCGATTCCGCCGCCGAGCTGGGACATTTCCACGCCCCGGCCTGCGAGCCTTGGCAGCATGTATTGCAGTTGGGCAAGTTCGACTTGCAACTGGCCTTCGCGGGTTTTCGCGTGCCGCGCAAAAATATCGAGAATGAGCTGCGTGCGGTCAATGACGCGCCGCTCGACGATCCGTTCGATATTGCGTTGCTGCGAAGGGCTGAGGTCGTGATCGAACAGAAGCACATCGGCGTTAACGGAAGCTGCTGCGCCGGCGATCTCTTCAAGTTTGCCGGCGCCGATGAGAGTGGCCGGGTCTGGTCGATCGCGGCGCTGAAGGAGTTCACCGACGACTTTCGCTCCGGCGCTTTCCGCGAGCGTGTGCAGCTCTGCCAGGGACTCGTCGGCGTCAAATTCCGGAATGTTGTGCTTACCGTTTGTCCGCGAACCATGGGCAGACGAAGGAGGGGCGGAAGACGCGTCGCGCGCCGCGGCAGCCTGCGCGGTCACCGCGGCTTTTGAGCGTCCACGGGTTCGCACTTCCAGGCCAACGAGGAATGCGCGTTCCTGATCGGAAGCGGTATTTTGCGCAGGGGGTTGCAGAAGCGTGCGAGTGCGTGCTCGCGCGTTATCGCGGGACTTCTTGCGAAGAGAACTTCCCAAGCCGAAAGAGCCTACCCCTCGGTGCCCGAAGCCGTCGCTACAGTCGCAGCGGCAGCCGCTCCGGCAACCGACTTCTCCGGATGGGCCGAATGGGCCACATGCGGGGACGCCACCCGTCCCATAACCACGGTGGAGATGGCGTGCTTGAAGATGAGTTGCTCTTGACCGTTCGCCTCCAGGACAACGGAGTACTTGTCGAAAGAGCGGATGCGGCCCGTTAATTTCACACCGCTGAGCAAATAGATCGTGATGCTTGCTCGCTCTTTGCGGGCCGTGTTGAGGAAGGAATCCTGGATGTTTTGCGCCGGCTTATTGTTGTCCATAGCCGATCTCCTTATGCGTTTGAACTGCGAACTCTCCGACCACTACCCGCGAAAAATTTTCGCGAATAGACAAAGCTGAAAGCATGTTCCTGGGAAGCCTTCCCGCTTCCACGGGAACAAGGGGGGACAGCACCCGCTGATGCAACACTCATAATTCGGACGACCGCGCCCCAGCGGGCAGATGTGAACACAATACGGCGATCTCGGTACGTTTTCAACCTGTAACTTGGGAGCGTACGGTGGCGGTCATTTGACAGCGCCTGTGCGGCGAGTGCAGACTTTTCTCGACTTCGCGAGCACGGTAGTCGTGATTCGTCCCAGTCATTCATCACGAATCTTGTTTCGCGTTTCACGCAGCGACGCTCTCTTTCGCCGAATGTCGGTTGCGCCGTTCGCATTCGGGGACTTCATAACGTCACATCGAGATTGGCGGAGGATATTCGATGCATTGGTTTCTGCCCACATTAGTAACGTTCGTCGCACCCACAATCACAGGAGCGGAAGCCACGCAATTGATCTTGCGTTGGTTTCATTTCATGGCGGGAATCACGTGGGTTGGCCTGCTGTATTTCTTCAACCTGGTCAACGTGTCGTTCATGAAACAGGTGGACGCGGCGGCGAAGCCCAAAATTCTCCAGCACATGACGCTGCCGGCTCTGAACTGGTTTCGCTGGAGTTCCGTCGTCACGGTGTTCGCAGGCTTGTGGTATTGGGGACAGTTCCTGGTCGCGCCGGATGCGAAACGGGAAGGCATTAGTCAGGGGAGCACGTTTGGGATGTTCTTTGGGCTGTGGCTCGGAGTCTTCTTCATTCTCTTTTTCCTGATAAAGAAAGTGACACCGAATGGATACGTGCTCGGCGCGATCACCGCGATCCTGGTCTATGCCGCAGGGTGGATTTTTGTGAACCACACGCCAGTGGGCGGAGACGACAATCACGTGCTCGCCATCGGCGTGGGAGGCGGGATGGGAATCGTGATGATGTTCAACGTCTGGGGCATCATCTGGCCCAACAACAAGAAGATCATCCGTGGAACGCTGGCCGGTACGCCGCCGGCGAATGCCGCCGTATTGGCGCGGCAAGCATTCCTGGCCTCGCGCATGAACCTGTTCTTGTCCGTGCCGCTGCTGTTCTACATGGCCGCCGCGTCACACTTCTCGAGCACAGTGATATTCGGAAAGTAATCTGAAATGAATTGCTATAAGAAACAGGCGCGGCAAATGCCGCGCCTCAAGAATTACGTAGTGGGGTTATAGCTCAAGATTTCGACGTTCACGATCATCCTGACACCGCCGGAAAGCTTCACGTTCTTCCCTTTTGAACTAAGAACTCCATTATCCAAAACCAGATCGTGCATACCCTGGACGCCTGTCGCCTTCGTATCCATAACTGGCTGTGTCCCAGACGACGATTGCATGTCTGAACCATTCTTCGAATTGGTCACTCCTACGCCGCCCGAGCCCCCACCCGCACCGCTTCCCCCTTGAGACGTACCGGCCAACGCCATGTTCGGGCCCATCGACTCCTCGGCCGGCGGGAACACAGCCTGAACGGTTCCTTTGATCGAGAGTTGCTTACCGTTCGCAATGTCAAGCTTGTCGAATGCGAGCGTCAGCTCTGAGTCGGAATCGCCCTTGGAACGAGCTTTAGAACTAATTACTCGCCCCTCCAGATGGGATCCCTTCGGAACCAGCGTCCCGTCGGGCAGTTTGAAGCTGCCCGCTGTCTCTAATTGAACTGCATCTCCGTTTTTCAACTTGCTGGAATCGAGGGTCTTCGAAACCTTGACAGGAAATGCACCGTGTCCAATCGCACCGGACGGCACTTGCCCGGGAGTAGAAGACCGGGAATAACTCAGACCTGCTAGAAGAAACATGCTTAAGGCGAGGATATTCGAGCGATTCATAGATCACCTCATATTGCCTAAGATGCGCGAATTATAGATCAATGCGAATTGCCATCACGTTGACTCAGTTCCCGGTCAACACGACGAATATGCAGCCAAGAATTAAGGGCCGACCTTTCGGCCGGCCCTTATAGTTTCCATTTCGACTAGAACACGATCTTCGCGCTGAGCTGCATAACGCGCGGAGATGAGTCAAAGCCAAGGAAGTTTCCATAGGGACTGGTGGGATTTGCCTGCATGGTGCTGATTACTCCGTACGAGGGATCCGGAATTGGAGCCGCTCCAGTAAACGTGCTGGCGTACGAAGCGTTCGGCAAGCCGAAGTTCGGGTGATTGAAAACATTGAACGCTTGTGCGCCAATCGCGAGATTGACCCGTTCCCCAACCTTGAAGTTCTTAAAGAGGTTCAGGTCCATATCGAAATAGTGAGGTCCGCGATACTGATTGCGGCGCTCAATCGGGTATGGTTCGCCCGCCCAAGTTGGGTCGTTCGCGTCCAGAATTGCCGATGGTGCCAGGCATTGCGCTACGGGGATAGAGTTTGCGTCAAAGCTCGCGTTTGCTTTGCCGCAACCGCCGGGTTGCGCATTGCCAATGATCGTAGCCGGAATCGTGTCGCCGCCGTTGATGATGGTTCCAGCGAGATTGCCGTCGGAAATCGTGTACGGCAATCCCGTACGCCAGAACATCTTGCCGGATAGTTGCCAACCTTCCGTCACATATTTCAGTCCGCCAGTCTTATGGAATTCTGGATTGAAGACGAAGTCGGCGTTCAGCAGGTGCCGAATGTCGTAATCAGAGTTTCCATAGTTGGAAGCTCTGAGGTTGCCCGGGTAGATCTGTCCAAGGATCGTATTGTTACCCTCGAATCCGTACTGGAACAGCCCACCGTTGGAAGTTTCATCGATGTTATGCGACCAGGTGTAGTTCACGTGCGCCGATACCGAGTGCGAGAACTGCCTGCGCAGACTGAACGTAACGCCGTTGTAGTTGGAGACGGCTCCCTGCTTATATTCGGTAACAGTCGAATAGTTGTAGGCCGCAGGTGCAGCAGGCAGAGTTCCCTGATACAAACCATAACCGTCGAACGCATTCGGCCACGCATTGGAGTAGCTGATGCGCGCTCCATGGTTCCCTGCGTAGTTGATGATAAACACGGTGCTACGGTTAATTTCTTGCTGAACCGAGAAATTCCACTCCTGCCATTCGGGAGCCTTGATGGTGCCGATAATCCCGTTGCCTGCCGGAGGCGCGAACACGACCCCTAATGGCAGAGAACCTTGGATCTGGTTGAAGCTCTCGGTAATGTTGAAGGCAGCAGCCGATGCCGCCCATGTCGCGGGCGCTCCGGCCGGGTCAAACGGAAGCACGCCCGCACTCGTAGGACTGTTCCTCACTCGCAACATGACCGAGACTGGAGGCTGTCCGCCGAAGCCGAGGATGTTGTCGATCATCCCGACTGCCGGGTTGTCATAGAACAGGCCGATACCGCCGCTTATGACCGTCTTGCCGGTGCCTCGAGGATCCCAGCTAAAGCCGATGCGTGGCGACCACAGAATCGAGTCCACACCGGGATAGCCCTGATGCCGTCCGTAGTTCAGGTCTGAGCTATACGGCACATCCAACGAACCTCCAGTACCACCGGACGCGATCTCCGCCTGAGCGGATGCCGAGTTCGCGAACGGGCCTTTCAAGTTCGAGAAGCAGTTATTTTGGCAAACCGGGTTGGAGTTGCGCTCGACGCGCAGCGCCAAGGTCAACTTCAGATTATGCGTAGCTTTCCACTCGTCCTCACCATAGGCACCAAGTCCCCAAAAAGCGATTGGATTGTTGTTGTTGGGAATAAATGCCTTGCGGTACTGATACGCTTCGCCTTGAGCGAACTGCTGCAAGGTCGTGGCTCCATACCCCCAATAAACGAGCGGTGAGTTAAAGAAGAAGTTATGGTCGCTCACGTCGTAGCGGCGGAAATTCTCGCCGAACTTGAATGTGTGATTTCCGTGCGTCCACGAGAAGTCATCGATGAACTGATACTGCGTGATGTTGCGGCCCTGGGGGAAGCTGGCAGCGCCGGCGTTCGGGCTGGTGAAGTTGTATGGGTCGAGGTTGGCGAACGCCTGGCCAAAGTTGAACGTTGAAGCGGCCGTCGCCGATGAGAAGATCGCTACATAGTGGCTGAGTGTCGCCGTAAATTGGTTCGTCTTGGTCGGACCAAAAATATGGGTTTCCGACACCTGGGTGTCCCAGGACGGCTGGTTCGAGTTGGCATCAAACAAGGGACTGATCGGATCGATCGAGGTGGGCTGTAGTCCGTGATCCATCTTGTAACGACCGAAGATATTGTCATTGTTGCCCAGTTTCTGGTCCACGCGGACGCCAAGAATGAACTCATGAGCAAGAGCTTTCGGCGTAGCGGTATAGCTGACTGCGCAAGGGTCCGTTCCAGCATTAAAGCCGGGCAGGACCAATGTGGAGCAGTCTCCTTGAGAAGCTGGGATTGGAACTCCGCTGCCATACCCGGGCGCATTTTGCCAGAAGCTCATCAACTTGTTGTAGTCAGGGCTTTCTGCTGGGTGCAGTAAGGCCACTTGGGCCTCCGCAGCATTGATAAACTGCGTCGACGGAGCGGTAACTGGATCAACGTTAGGCAACAGGAATCGCATGCCCTCAAAGTCTACGAAGAAGAAAGTCTTGTTCTTGAAAATTGGGCCGCCGAGGGATGTTGCCCACTGGTTCGCATTCGAGAATGGAGCCTGATTCGCCGGCTGGGTAGGATCGATATTGTTGTGTACGAATTGCTGATTCTCTTTATTCATCCAGTTGTTAGCATTCAGCAATCGTCCGTTCCACCAATACATCGCGTTCCCGTGGAACGCGTTGGTGCCGGACTTGGTCACATACGTGACCTGCGCACCGGCAAGTTGTCCGTACTGTCCACCGTATGGGTTCGTAATGACGGTAGCTTCACCGATTTCGTTCTGGCCCAGAGTGAGGTTCGAAGCACCGGAGTTGTTGATGTTGAAGTACGGGTCCATGTCGTTCTCGCCGTTGACCGTGAACAAGTTCGAAGTGGCCGGCAGTCCGTTAACCGTAAAGTTGCCGTATCCTCCGGTTCCATTGACGACAGCACCGGGAGCCGTGTTCGCGATGTTGGTGATATCACCACCGGCGCTCGGCAGCTGCGCCACTTCTTCTGCGGTGAAAGCCGTGTTCTGGCTAGGTTCGGTGTTAATCAGCGGCGCCGTCCCGGATACCTCGACAGTCTCGGTGCCTTTGGCGACCGACAGCTCAACGTCGACCTTCGAAGTCTGGCCGACCTGAACGGCGACTGTTGAACTAACCTCGGCAAAACCGCCCGTTCTGACCGAAACCTGATATTTGCCCGGCCTCAAGAGGCTGAAGTCATATCCGCCGCTCGTATTGGTGACCGTGGACGCAGTCGAGCCCGTGTCCAAGCCCTTAAGGCTTACGGTGGCGTTGGGAACCACGGCGTGGCTAGGATCCAATACGGTGCCGGTAATGTTGCCCGTGGTCAGAGACTGACCAAACATGGGGGCGGTCGCTAACGCCAGCGTCAGCAACAGAACTACTACCATAGGAAAACGTTCAAAACGCATTTCCCTTCCTCCTTGAAATTTCGTCACTCTAAAAATCGGATTCAAACGGTTTGGCCGGCTGCCTGGGAGCAATGGCGCGATCCAACGGATCTTCAAAATCTGTCAAGACCTCAGGATGTTTCTAGGAATGCTGGGATCGGGGAGCCCTTGCTACGTTCCGACCTGTTTTGGTTACACCAAAACAACACACCGCTGAACGTTCTGCGGATGCAACTGTGAATCCAAACAAAATGTCATACAAACATTGTGTTTTCAGATGGTTAATGTTTTACAGCTTTTAACTTTATACCGAAATCAGTAGGAATCGCCAAGAAGAGGTATGAAAAGCGGGATCAGCAAGAACAACAACGAATGTAAGCAATTGCCGAATCAGGGGTATGCGAGCGAGCTAACGGTGTTTTCTGCTGGGGCGGGTGGGAACTTCTCCGGGGGCCAGAACACGTCTCACGATCGGGGAGTTCAATTTGTATTTACGCTCCGTCACTCTGCCTGCGTCGTCTTTGACGCGCACGATAAAGACGGGGAGTTCACCCTCTTTGTCGAAGGATTCCTTCGTGATGGTGACAGGGAGCGTACCTTGCAGGCCGTGCTCACGGTACGCCGTCTCGTATCGATGCTTCCGGACGTTCCAGGTGAAGACGCGAATTTGGTTGAAGTCGAACGGTAGGCCGTCATGCGATTCGGTCAGAAGGCAGAGGTATTCGGGGACCTTCTTCTCGGCGTCCTGAACTTCGTTGAGTGGGAAGAAGGCGACGAATCGCTGTCCCTCTGCATACTGCGCAATGTCGAGGGGGACATCGACGTCTACCATGCGGGCTAGAACCCATCCCACTCGGCCGTGCTCGTCTTTGACGAGGAACCAGTCTTCCAGCACCGGCCCCGTCGCTTTGGTGCTTAGCCTTCCGGAGGTC
Source organism: uncultured Acidobacteriota bacterium (assembly GCA_963801895.1). Classification (GTDB taxonomy): domain Bacteria; phylum Acidobacteriota; class Terriglobia; order Terriglobales; family Acidobacteriaceae; genus Sulfotelmatobacter. The sequence goes on from CAWDGM010000002.1 coordinate 368,128, forward strand.
ATCTTCGGAGTCTGCACCGCGCCAGGCTGCTTCTCGGCGGTATCGCGCTTCAGGATCGCGACTTTCGCGCCTGAAGCGAGCTGATAGAGGTGGTCCGTATCGCGGCCGGGGCTGATATGGAGGTTTGTCTCGTTTCGCAGAACCCCGGGTGCCTGCAGGGGGTCATTCTGGTTTTCCTGCGTGAGTTTTTGAATTGTGTCGTAGGTTTTCTGGTCGACAAGAAATCGTTGCTCGATCCAGCCCTCGATGCCGCTGGCCGTACGGACGCGAGCAAATCGCTTTTCGCGGTCGATGATCTCGACGCGCTCCCCGTTCTTGACGTTCCCCACGCGGTTGTAGATGGCCGCAACCTGGTCGCGCAAGGCGGCCTGCGGCGCCGAAACGTACGCAACCTCGAGTACGCGGTGGCGGTTCCGGCAACCGGAGAGCCCCACGGCTCCTGCCAGTACCAGCACCGCAGCGAGGCGGAATGATGCGAGCACCTTCATCATTATTGAGTCCGGAACCTTCAACTATAGCGCGTTGTGTGGCGGACCTTATCGCACGAAGGTTTACGCCTTATGCACCGGCAGTCGATGCCTGCATGCGAGACAGGGATGCGTTACGTCGGTTACCATAAATTCATGCCTTAAAGGCGCTTGGATTCGGTACTCCAGGTTGCCGGGGCGGTGTTTTCTGCGTCTAATTTAGTGAGGATTTTCTCCGGGAACTATTATCGGAGACAGAAGGCTTCAAAACTTTGATGAAAAACAAACTCCGTAATTGTCTCGTGTCGCTCTCACTTGCAGTTTTCCTGTTGAGCTCCGTGGCCATTTCCGCTGGCGCGCAGGACACAGTGGATTCCGTGTTGAAGCCGCCCAAAGGATCGCAGGTCGCGATCGTTGTGTTCGAAGACCTGCAATGCCCCATGTGCCGCCGCACAGCCCCGCTTGTTGAGCAGGCTTCGAAGACGTACAAGATTCCGGTCATCCGGCATGATTTTCCGCTGCCCATGCACAACTGGTCGTACCAGGCGGCAATTTTCGCCAGGTTCTTCGATAGTCATTCGAAGTCGCTGGGCAACGAATTCCGCGACTATTGTTTCGAGAACCAACTCGACATCAATCCGCAGACTTTGCGGGGCTATGCGGAAAAATTTGCTGCCGCCCACAAGGTGGACCTGCCGTTCATCATCGATCCGGCGAACAAGCTTGCGGCCGAGGTCAATGCCGATCGCGATCTGGGTAAGGCGATCAAGCTCGATCACACTCCGACGGTGTACATCGTGAGCAGCAAGAATCCCAGCCGTCCTTATGTCGAAGTGAAGGACAACAACCAGCTCTATTCGACGATTGACGCGATGATGAAGGAGTAGTCGGGGATCTTCAGTCGCTGGTTCATTTCTGGAAGATCTTCGGGCTTCCGAATTTCTAGACGGGATTAAAGAACGACCGAACAATTCAGGAAAAGCGAATCCCTCTCCGAAAGGAGAGGGATTGTTGCCTGTGCATTAGTTCTCCGGCGACCTCTCGACCCTAGAAGCCGCTGACGGTTATCGTAACGGGGGCGCTCGTAATTCCGCCTGCGGTCGCCGTGATGGTGATCGTGCCGCTTGAGCCTGCCGTTTCCGTGGCAGTGACCACACCGGCCGCCACTGTTGCAATTGATGTATTGCTCGAGACCCAGTTGGCAACACTTGTAATATCGGCTGATCCGTTGCACGTATTGGCTGTAGCAGTGAAGGACGCCGACGGACTGCTCTGATTCAAATTTCCACTTGTTGGACTGATCGTAATGGACTGAATGCATCCAACCGTGACAGCGACGGTCTGGGTTCCCGTGATTGAGGGATTGTCGTTCGACGTGGCCGTCACAGTTGTCGAACCGGTAGCCACAGAAGTCACAAGCCCGTTGGTGCTGATGATTGCGATCGAGGTATCGGCGATGCTCCAGCTAACGGGAGGATTGCCTGTACTGCCATCGTTAAACGTTCCCACGGCAAACATCTGAACTGTATTCCCGGTGCTGCCCGTCTGGATTGTTGGCGCGGCTGGTCCGACGGCGAGTGAGGAAATCGTGGGCTTCACAAAAAATCCGCGGCAGCTTGCCGCCAAGGCGAGGGCCGCAAGTGCGGCAAAGGCTCCGGCGAGCCGAAGTTTTCGCTTCGTAGAGGACATTATTTGGAGACTCCTTGGGCGCGCCCCATAGGCACTTTACCTATTATTTCTTATGCCAAAAATTGTAGCAGAGAAATTTGAGCCATCTCCGCACTCTGGTACCCAGACGGGCGGAAAAACGACCCTAGCAATCGCAGACTCGCTGGCGCGGACACTCCGTCAGAACGCCGATCTTCGAACGGCTTGCAAAAAAGTAGCGGGGACTTTTCAGTCCCCGCTGATGAGTTCAGGCTTCAATTCTTAACGCCCTCTGCCTTTAGGGCGATCGTCTTTCGGCGGCGGCCCACTGGGACGCTGCTGCGGCGGAGGGCTGGACCTGGGAGCAGCATTCTGACGTGGTGCGTTTTCAGGCGACCGCGCTGCCCTCGGTTCATTCTGCTGCGGACGAGGCTCGCTTCGCATCTGTGGCTGTTGCGGGCGAGGATCGTTGCGCACCTGTGGCTGTTGCGGGCGACTTTCGTTACGCATCTGCTCGTTGCGTTGGTTGTTGCGTTGTTCGTTGCGCATCTGCTCATTCCGCATCTCGTTGTTTCGTTGATCATTGCTGCGGGTTTGATTGTTGCGCTGATCGTTATTCCGCTGCTCGTTGCGAATCTGGTCCTTGCGGATCTGGTTGTTCCGCATTTCGTTATTCCGCTGATCATTGTTCCGCTGCTCATTGCGGATCTGATCGCTGCGGATCTGGTTATTGCGTTGCTCGTTCGCGTTCTGATTTACCCGCGGGTTCGGATTGCCGCGCATTTCATTGCTGCGGTTGTCGTTGCGCATGTTGGGATTCACCGCGCGATTGTTCTGCGCAGGTGTTCCATTCTTCGAGGGCGGTGTAAACGGACGGAATCCGTCGTTACGGCTGCCGGGTCTCGCGGCCGGTGAACCGGGCGCGCCTGCACGCGCTTCCCGCGGCGTCATTTTCGGGGGACGGTATTCTCCACCCGCTGCGCGGGCAGGAACAATGTTGCGACGATCGAAATCGCCAGGTCGGGCCGTAGCCGCAATCGCCGGGCGTCCATGATTCTGAGCCGCGAAATTCTCGCGGTTCCGGCTTGCCAGACGCTCGTGCTCAACCTGAGATTCGATGGCCGAACTGCGCCGGTCGCGCGACCAATTCTCTTCCTGACGGGATGGACGGCGATTGATGCCGCCGTTACCGCCGTTATAGGAGACGTGGTTTTCGTTGACGATGACCGTCCGGTTATAGACGTTAGTCACGTTCGTCACGCTGACATTGTTGACGGAACGGTTGTAGTAGAAGTTTCGTCCCCGCCACTCTCCGCCGTAATATCCGCTGCCGGTATAACCGAAACCGTAGTTGATGCCGCCATAGAAGCCGACATGCGGTCCCCAGTAGCCGCCGTGCCACAGATAGAATCCGTTATTCCAACCCCAATAGCCCGGCGTCCAAAACAGGCCGATGGGCGCGACGACCCAAGTGCCCGGAACCCAGAAGTAGCCCTCGTCGTCATTCCATGCCCAATAGCCAGGGGTCCAGAAATAACCGGGACCGGGGCAGATTGGCTGTGCGTACACCGGAATGGGGGGCGGCCCGAAACGGACCGAAATACCTACGGCGATCTGACCGAATGACGTGGCCGCGAACGACACAACGAGCAGCGTCAACAGCGTCCAACGAATTAAAGGTCGATTGATTTTCATGGGCCCTTCCTCGATCGTGTCCCGAGCTCCCGCGGACAACAGTGGATGTGTCACGCCATTGTGACTGAAATCAACGATTTCGGCGTGAAACGTTCCTCCCATATAAACACCGGATTGCCGAGTATGTTTCTAAGGGTAGAACTTGTTTGGAATGAGACGCTTGAAACGAGCTTGGAAGACGGGCGGTGCCGTCTGGCGATGCTAGTTCACTTTCTTGCCGCCGGTGATGCGTTGATCCACCGGCTTACGGCCTGCAAAACCTTCCTGCACGCCGTGCCAGTGCGTGATCGATTTTTCGCCGCTTTTCCAGCACAGCAGAATGATCTGGCCCTCGACCTCGCAGGGAAAATCCAGCAACCCTATGTCGAGATCCTTGACTTGTACTCCGATCGAATCGATTTCCGCAAGAGTGTCTTTGATGCGCTGCGCCGCCTTCATGCGCTCCGCCTTGCGGCGGGCGAGGGGCACTATGTCGAGGAACATTCCGCCGTTCAGAAAGACACGATGCTGCACGGCCTGCAGCTCGGCATCGACCTCCTCTATCAATTGTTTCGCCGCCATCGCCGTTCGCAACAACGATTCCAGCACCGGAAGCAACGACTGAGCTTCATCAAAGGTGAATGTGCGCTCGGACATGTTCTCTTATTTTATCGCATGTGCGCCTTTGACCCGGAAAGTGGTGTCCTGACGGACAGCCGCGAAAAAATCGGCTGGGAGCACGCGGCTCCCAGCCGTTGGCGTTACGAGTCAGGTGGAGAGAACTACATACACCGCAACTATGATGAGGCCGTCGTGCAGGATAAATCTTCGAATTCTCGCGCAACGCAATGTCGTTTGAACCGTGGTTCATTCAGAAGCAACGGATGAACTGCCGGTAAAACCTCGTGTGTCTATTGGCAGATCGAGAACGTGGGCGATTCAGGAACTGGAGCTACTTTGTGCGACCGTGAGATGGATCGGGCGATGTTGCGGAATTGAGATCGACGTACAGTCCCTGCGTCACGGTTGTTCCCGGCGGATAGCAATCGCCATCGTGGGCGTAGTTGATGCAGCGGCCTGCGACGTCTTTGCGCTGCGGAGACTGCGCAAACTGCCAGACTTCGGCGAACTCGATCCCGCTCTGGTCGGGCGTTGGCGGATGCTGAGGGAATGCACATCCCGGCGCAGGCGGACATGCGTCGTTGATTGCCCAATAGATGATCTGACGCGAACCTGCGTCTTTGCGGATATCTTCCGCAGTTACGACATGACCGCTGTCAGGGGACGGAATTGCCGAGCAATAGATCCCGGCCCGAAATCCGGCTGCAGTAACGGCATCCACCCATGAATAGATGTATGCCTTCTGCTCCGGCAGCATGCGGCCGCCCTGCTCCTGATCGAGATAAATGATGGTTGCCGTTGGAAAACCCTCGCGTTTCGCCGCAGCTATAGCTGTACTCGCGTCCGCGCGGCCCAGTCGTTGCGCATGGGCCACCGATTTAAGTTCCGCATACAGGCGGCCGTTAAAAAGGACGAGGAAGCCGAATCCTGCGGACTGCACGGCGGCGCGATGTCCGGTCCACGTGTTGGAAGATTCTCCGGGAGGATTGTTCAGCCAGAAGCCGGCGTAGGAGAAGGACTGATGCAGAGCCGGGAGGTTTGCATCGCCGGGATAGACGTTGCGATCGAAACCGAGATAGGTAGAGCTTTGAGCCGTCGCAGCTGCAACGAGAATTGCGGCAATCAGAACTTGGTGATTGACTGTCTTGATCGTCAAGGATTTCTCTTTATGGCCGGCTCTTGAGCAGGGATGCCGAAACCGGGCGGTTCCTACCCCCCGATGTGCACCATGGTTCGCGAAGCCGGAACGAAATCAGGCTCGCCGATGTGATGACGTTCTTCTTTCTTTGCCACTACACCGCGAATGAACTCTTCCAGTTCCTCATCGCTTGCGCCTCGCTGCATTTGCGCGTGCAGGTCATGATCCCAGACCGAGAAGAGGCAGGTTCGGATCTTGCCATCACTGGTGATGCGGATTCGGCTGCAATGTCCGCAAAAAGGATGAGAAACCGGCGCGATGATTCCGATTTCACCAACGCCATCGAGAAATCGATAGCGGCGCGCTGTTTCTGATCGCGCATGTGGGATCTCGACCAGCGGGCGGTACTCGGCCATGCGAGCAAGAATCTCTTCGAGCTTAACCACCGTCGTTGGAGACCAGGTGCGGTCCTCTTCCAGCGGCATGAATTCGATAAAACGCACCGTGACGCCTTCTTCGCGGGCGAACATGCCGAACGGGATGATCTGGTCTTCGTTGAATCCGCGCATAAGCACGCAGTTCACTTTCAACGGCCACAGCCCGACGCGGCGTGCTTCGCGGATTCCGGCGAGAACGTGGTCGTATCCACCGGCCACGCGCGTGATACGGGCAAAGCGATCGGGATCGACGGCATCCATCGAGACCGTCACACGCGTGAGGCCGGCATCTTTCAGTTTCTCGGCGAGGCCGGCGAGCAGATGCCCATTAGTGGTTAGAGCAATGTCAAGGGGCTCGGAGGTCTGCGTAGAGCTATGTTCGTTAGGGTTGTCGGAAGTTGACTGGCTCAAGTCTGGACCTCGAAGCCGCGACAGCTCGCGGACAAAATCAACTACTCCGCCGCGGAGCAAAGGCTCCCCGCCGGTCAGGCGAACCTTCGTGATTCCCATCCCGACAAGGACGCGCGCCATGCGCAGGTAGTCCGTGAAGGGCAAATCTCCGTAGAGGGCGCCTTCATTGCCCGTCCGGCAATAAACGCACTTGTAGTTGCAGCGGTCGGTGATCGATATCCGCAAGTCAGTAATGCGCCGGCCGAATTTGTCGGTAAGAGGCAATGAGAGAAGTCGCTTTCGTCATTAGATGACGAGAGTCCCCTGAGGGCACAGCTTAATTGTAGTGGCTGGGGGAGAACTCCGCGCGAAACGTTTCTATTTCAAGGCTTTCTGGATGGCTGCCTCCGCCAGCGGAGCCATGATCTTGAATCCGTCGGCGTTGGGGTGGAGACCATCGTCCGCAAGCTCTTTTTTGAGCAGGCCTTTGTCATCCACGACCGCAGAGAAATAGTCGAGGTAGACGATTTTGTGTTCCGCACAATATTTCTTTAGCCAATCGTTGAGCGCCGAGATGCGCGACATGGGACGTTGCGCAAAGAAATCTTTGGAGCGGTCCGTGTAGTTGTGAACGGGAAGGAGCGAGGAGTAGACAACGCGAATCCCGTTTGCCTTGGCCAGTTCGGCCAAGGACGTGAAGTCGGCTTCGATGTCCTCGTTGCGCATGGGGCCGGTATTGCCGGCAACATCGTTTGTGCCAGCCAGAATTACAACAACTTTCGGATGCAGGTCGACCACATCCTGGCGAAAACGAACCAGCATTTGCGGCGTAGTCTGTCCGCCGATACCACGGTTGACGTACGGCTTACCGGGGAAAGAGTCGACTAACTTCCAGCTGTCGGTGATGGAATCGCCGAAAAAAACGACGCGGTTCTCTCCGGCGGCCGGGGTGCCGAGCGTAGCGTTGGCGTCCCGATAGCGTGCGAGTTGACCGTAGTCGTCGGTGAAGACGGCAATGCGGGAGGCCCGGTACTGGTCGAGGCCCGCGAAGCCGGTGGTGGGAATGGAAGGAGTGGCTTGCTGGGCAAGTACCGACGACGCTAGAAGAAATAAGGTCACAGTGGCGGTCATCAAAGAACGACGTTGCATAAGTCTGTCTCCCTTTTCTTGTCGCGAAAGTTTCGATCGCGCGCGGGCTACGGCTTTCCTGAAACCACGGATAGCGCCTTCACATCCCGTCGTAGTTCGGTCCGCCTCCGCCTTCGGGCGGTACCCAGGTGATGATCTGGTACGGGTCAGCGATGTCGCAGGTCTTGCAGTGTACGCAATTCGATGGATTCAGGCTGATGCGTTTTCCGTTTGGCTGAGTTGAATCGTCGACCATCTCGTAGACGTTCGCCGGACAGAAATTCTGGCAAGGACTGCCATACTCTTTCACGCATTTTGTGTTGCAGACGTTTGTGTCGTGGATGACCAGATGCGCCGGCTGATCCTCTTCGTGCTTGGTGCCCGAATGATAGAGGTCGGTTAGCTTGTCGAACGTCAGCTTGCCATCGCCTTTGGCAGGACCCAGTAGCTGAGCTTCGGGGCCGCCATCGGCCGGCAACTCAGACAACTTCCGCATGTGCTCGTGTCCGGCTTTCCCGGGATAGCGATCTTGCACGCCGCGCCCACCGGTGATCATCTGAAGGCCGGTGTGGAACATGCCGGCGAACATTCCCCGCTCGAATCCCTGGTGAATGTTGCGGACTTTCCAAAGCTCTTCTTTGATCCAGCTCGATTCGACGTTTTTCTGAAATGCGCTGAGGGTCGCGGCTGAGGGGTCGTCCTTCCTCAACGCTTCGAATGCCGTCTCGGCGGCGAGCATTCCGCTTTTGATCGCGAGGTGAATTCCCTTGAGGCGCGCGGAATTCACGAAACCTGCGGAGTCCCCGAGGAGCATCCATCCATTGCCTGCGATTGGCGGAATCGCCCACCATCCGCCGTAAGGCATGGTCTTCGCGCCGTAGCGGATCATTTTGCCGCTTTCGAGAAGCTTGGTAACAAAAGGATGTCGCTTGAATTGCTGCAGGACGCGCTGCGGATCGAGCCTCGGATCGGCATAGTCGAGGCCGGTCACGAAACCCAGCGACACGACATTATCTTTCGAGCCGTAAATCCAGGCGCCCCCGTATTCGTGCGTCGTAAGCGGCCAACCCATGGTGTAGATGACTTCTCCCGGAGCGATGCGTCCGGCAGGAACTTCCCACAGCTCTTTAATGCCGACGCCGTAAGTTTGGGGATTCGCATCCTTCGCGAGGTTGAACGACTCGATCAGCTGTTTCGTGAGCGATCCGCGCGGGCCTTCGGCGAGAATGACAACCTTCGCGTGCAGATCGTATCCAGGCTCGAAGTTCGATTTCTGCTGGCCTTCCTTGTCGACGCCCTTGTCATCCGTGCGGACACCGATGACTCGATCGCCTTCAAACAGCAGCTCGGAGCCGGCAAAACCGGTGAAGATCGTGATGCCCGTCGCTTCGACTTTGCTGCCGAGCCATTTCACAAACCGGTTTAGTGAAATGACATAGTTCCCGTGATCACGAAAGAACGGCGGCGTGATAGGAAACTTGAACTTCGATTTCTCGGTGAAGAAGTAAACGGCTTCCTTGACTACTTGGGCATCGAGGGGTGCTTCCTTCTCGAAATCCGGAAGCAGTTCACGCATCGAGCGCGGGTCGAGCAAAGCGCCGGAGAGACAGTGCTGCCCGATCTCCCGGGCTTTCTCGAGGACGTAGATATTTTCTTTGCTTAGCTGAGCATCTGGATGCGCCGCGTTGTGCGCATCGATCAGCTGCGCCAGGCGCAAGGCACAAGCCATCCCAGCCGGCCCGCCGCCGACGATAACCACGTCGGCCGGCATCTGAGGCCGCTCCACACCTTCGATTGGTTTGCGAAAGATCAGCATTTTAGCGATTTGCCAGACTGGCGATCTCCCCCAGCCCGAGCAACCTCGTATCAGCAGTAATCAGCGTAAGCTTCAAGACCTTCGCGGTCGCAGCGAGGAACCGGTCGGCGGGATCCGCATGCGGCAAAGCAAACCCAAGCCCGATGCGAACGATCTCAGATGTAATCGGGGCTTCGCGCAGTTGTTCCGTAGCGCGTTCGACCCATGCGAAAGGGTCTTCAACCTGGATCCTGCCTTTTTGCATCAGGACCAATGCCTCCCAGACACTAACCGGTGAAAGCCAAAGGTCATTCTTGGTGTTCGATAGTTCACTTATCACTCGCCGGCCGAGCCGCTTCGGCTCTAGCTTGCTCCAGATCCAGATATGGGTATCGAGGAGAAGGTTCAATCGCGGTAGGCCTCAATCTCATCCACATCGATAGCGGGAGCAACGATGTCGCCGACAATCTTTCCAGTTCCGACCATATCGCCCACAAACTGGCGGCTGCGATCAGGCCCTGCAGGAATGACCTCCGCCACAGGGCGGCCATGACGCGTGATCCGCAACGGCTGCCGTGTCTTGTGCACCTGCTCGATCAAACCGAGGCATTTGGCTTTGAATTCTGAAATCGAAACATCGTTCATGACCATTATTTTAACCATAGTCAATAAAATGGTCAATATCGATTACGCACTTGCCTTGGCCTTCTTCACTTCCTCGATCAACGGGGGCACGATGTCGAACAGGTTGCCGATGATGGCAAAGTCCGCGATCTCGAAAATCGGCGCCTCCGAGTCCTTGTTCACGGCGATGATCGTACGCGAGCCTTTCATGCCGACGATGTGCTGAATGGCACCGCTGATGCCCAATGCAAGATAGAGCTTGGGGGCGACCGTCTGTCCTGACGATCCAATCTGGCGATCCATTGGCAACCATCCGGAATCGCAGATTGGACGGGACGCAGCGAGGTCTCCACCCAGGGCATCGGCCAATTGCTTGGCGAGGTCGATGTTTTTCTGCTCCTTGATACCTCGGCCAATCGCGACGATGATTTCGGCTTGGGTAAGATCGACGGCCTGCTTCGCTTCCTTAAAGACTTCCTGGGGCTTGTTGCGGATCACGCCATCGGCAATATCGACGCTGACGGTCTCAACCGGCGCCGCGCTCGCGCCTGCTTCGGCCTTATCGCCACGGAATGCGCCATTCTGAAAGGTCGCGAACCACGGAGCATCGCTGGTAAAGGTCACGTCGGCAGCAAGCTTTCCTTGGAACATCTGACGAGTGAACACCAGCTTTCCGCCGTCCTGCTTGAATCCCACGCAGTCACTGATAACGGTGCGTCCCATGCTGGTGGCCAGTTTAGGAACGAAATCGCGCACCTGATAGGTATGCGGCATCAGGACTAGCTTCGGCTGCTTGCTCGAAAGAAATTGTTTTAGGGCGGCGGCAAAAGCATCAGGAGTGTAGGGCTCGAGCTTTGCCGACTCAATCGCATACACCTTCGCGACTTTCTTCCCAGCCACTTCCGACGCAATGGATGCTGCGCTACCGCCAACGACTGCGGCTTCCAGCGCCCATCCGGTGGCAGCGGCGATTGCCTGACCGGCGGTGATTGTTTCCCAGGAAACGCGATTCAGCTTGCCTTCGCGCTGTTCGACGACTACGAGGATCGTTTCTGGCATAAAGTCGGCTTCCCGCTGCTAGCTCCTGTTTGAACCCGCCCCGAATTTTGTTCGGCGGACAGCCGAGGGCGGCTGTCCCGCATGAAAATTAAGTTACAGAACTCTCAATTCGTTTCTCAGCTTGTCGACCAGTTTCTTCGCAATTTCTGCGGGAGCACCTTCAATGTGCTCGGTCTTCTTGGTCTTCTGCGGAACGTACAATTTTTCGATCTTTTGCAGGTTCTCGCCAATCGCCGATTGCACCTCGGCCATCGCCACTTTGCGCAGCGGCTTGTTCTTCGCCTGCTTGATGCCGATGAGCGTCGCGTACCGCAGCTTGTTGATGCCTGACTGAATCGTCAGCACGGCGGGCGTTGGCATGTCGACAAACTGGAAGAATCCCGCTTCGAGTTCGCGCTTCACACGAATGCCAGTTTCATTCTTTTCGATCTGCATGATGATGGTGGCATGCGGCCAGCCCAGCAACTCGGCGAGGATCACCCCGGTTTGCGCGTATCCATAGTCGTCGGATTGCAGACCGGTAAAGATCAGGTCAAACTGTTCGTCCTTGATCGCTGCGGCGAAGGCCTTCGCGGTGTTGAACGCGTCCAGCCCAACGAACTTGTCGTCCTCGAGGTGAATGGCACGGTCCGCTCCCTTGGCAAGCGCTTCGCGCAGGACCTGCTGTGCGCGAGCCGGGCCGCTCGTGATGACGACGACCTCGCCTTTATGCTTTTCCCGCTGGCGCAGGGCCTCTTCGAGGGCGTAGGCGTCCGGCTCGTTGACTTCGTACGAGACGTCATCGCGAATCCACGTGCCGCTTTCGTTTAATTTGAGGGGTGCGTCTTTCTGCGGCACCTGCTTCATGCAAACCAGAATCTTCAAGAGGGTGACTCCTTGCTTGCGGCTGTGTGCAGCCACGGCAAACCAATCAGTATAAATGAGTTGGAAGGGCGGAAGGAAATACGGCGAACGCCTCAAAGTTAGTGCAATGTTGTGGAGCGGTCGTCCCGAGTTCGCACCGGGCTGATTATTCTGTGATTACGGTGGACTGCCCGGAAATATCGAAACGCTTACGGCACCGCATGTTCTTGCAGGCCATCATGTCGTCTTTGCGAACCATGTAAGACCGGGCCTTCGCGAACCGGGCTCGGTCGCGTTCGTCTGCCCGTCCGGCAAGTTGCTTCTTCTTGGTGCGAACGATCCAAGTCACTTCGTAGTCCGCCGATTGATGGCAATGGGGACAGTTCAGCGAAGCCGGCTTCTTCTCTTGTTTTTCATCAAAAAAATCGCGCTCTTCCATACAGTCGGCGACCGTCCTGCGCCAAATAGCGATTATTGCATAGTCTCCACCGCGTCTTGAGGGTGACGAAACCCAATCGACAACGTTGTGGAGTAGTCTCCGGAGCGCAAATTGTCCGTTAGAATTGCTGCGTGGGCGGGCCGGTGATTGTCGGGATGAAAAAGAAGAAGGCAAAACGATTTCGCGCAGTAACCGCCGTCAAGGAACTGGCACGGGAGCGAGTTGGCACGCCTCCCAGCGAAAAGATCGTGGTCGAGAAGACGAAGAAGCCCGAAAAGCATAAGCCTACACTGGGTAAGTTGATGGAACTGGAATAGGCCGGTAGTGGCAGCGTCAGTTGAAGGTTGCCATGAGGTTCACGGCTGTGGTCAGGTTGGCGACGGTGCAGATCAGGCCTGTTCCATCCACGCTCGTACATCCCTGCCAGCCGCCAAAAGTTCCGGCTGGTGCGGCCGTCAACATCACCGTGGACCCACTCGTGAAGTTAGCGACGCAGGTACTCGAAGCGTTGGTGCAATTGATGCCCACGGGAGAACTTGTGACCGAGCCCGAGCCTAGTCCAGCAAAGGTCAGGGAAATGCTTGGGCCTCCTGTTCCGCCGGTGCCCGTAAAGCAGACGACGTTGCCAGTCATAGAAGCGGTAATGATGGCACCCGAAGACGAGAGGCCTCCTGAGCTCCTGTTGGTTTTCATCGTCGCCGAGACCAATGAACTTCCACAGGCGATGCCGGTGGCCGTCAGCACACCTGCTGAATCAACAGTTACCATCTGAGTATCGTTCGAAGCCCAGGTCACCTGGGTGGTGATGTCTTTGCTCACCGGCGGGTGAATGTAGTTGCCGATCGCCCTGAGTTGAACGGATGCGCCGGCGTTCTGGATCACGGGAGTATTGGCATCTCCGAACGTTTCCACCGAAGGCTGAATTTGGATGGAGACCAATTCCTGGTCGCGTCCGCAACTGGAGACGCTAAAGAGCAAACCACCAACGGCGACAATCCCTGCAAGACCCAACCAATTCCGAATCATGACAACTCCTGGGACGGAATAAATCAATTCGCATACTGGGCCCGGAACTGGGTCAATTTAGTCAAAAAGGTCGCCAAAAAGCAATAACCATCAATGCTCCGGGCTACCCCTTCACAACGGACGCGACGTAGCTGGCGAACTGCCTCACATCTTCTTCCGTGCTGTCGAACGAGCACATCCATCGGACGATGTTCTCGTCTTCGATCCACGGGTAAAAGAAGTATTTCTTCTTTATCTTTTCGATCGCAAAGTGTGGAATCTGTGCGAAGACGCCATTCGACTCAACCTTCCAGGCAATCTTGATCCCGGGAATTTTTCTGATTTCGGCCTCCAGGACCTTGGCCATGCGATTCGCGTGCTCGGCGCTCCGCCGCCACAGATCGTTGGTTAGAAGAACTTCAAACTGCACGGCGATGAAACGCATTTTCGAGGCTAGTTGCATGCCTTGCTTGCGCAGGTAGAGGAAGTCCTTGCTCAGACCAGGAGTGAAAAAGACGACCGCTTCCCCACCCATGATTCCGTTCTTCGTACCCCCAAATGAGAGTACGTCGACACCCAAATCGCGGGTTGCCTCGCGAAGCGTCTGTCCAAGAGCGGCGGCAGCATTGGCGATGCGGGCACCATCCATGTGAAGAAACATCTCGCGCTCGTGCGCAAATTTCGCCAGAGCTCGCACTTCGTCAGGTTGGTAGACCGTGCCCATCTCGGTGGACTGGGTGATCGATACCGCGCGCGCCTGTACGTGGTGCTGGTCGCCGATCCCGTGATAGGCGTGACGCAGCAGTTCGACCGTGATCTTTCCATCCCGATGGGGCAGCGGGATCAGTTTGCAACCAACATGCTTTTCCGGCGCCGCACATTCGTCGGTGTAGATATGCGCGTAGTCACTGCACAAAACTGCGTGATACGGACGGTTCAGCGCCATCAAACTGAGGACGTTTGCCCCAGTTCCGTTAAAGGTGAAGAACACCTCGATCCCCGAACCAAAATGTTCCTCAAACTTCGCGACGGCAGATCGTGTATACGGGTCGTCGCCGTAAGCGATCACGTGCCCCTGATTGACGCGTGCAAGCGCTTGGAGAATCTCTGGATGAACACCGGCGTTGTTGTCGCTGGCAAAACCCCGAGCGGGCTGAAGAGAGCTTTCAGGCATACCAAATCAAGATAGCAGAGGATTCGACCACCCCCTGCGAGAGCGCGATAGCGCAGGAAGTAGCGATCGACTCGCGTCCGAATTACAATCCTGTTTCCCGGATACTCCTAAGTGAAGCCTGCCCCACACGTCGTTCGACGGTTCGTCGCCGTATTCATCCTGTCTGCTCTTGCGCTTGCGCAATCAGCCGAACTGAAGACCTCGCGCTACCTTGACTCGATTCGCAAGCAGCCATCTCTTTTGCTTGCCTTCCTACACGACATGCCTAAGGGCGGAGACCTGCACAGTCACTTGACGGGCGCGATTTACGCTGAAGATCTCATCGACTGGGCTGCCAGCGACAACTTATGCATCAGTCGCGCTGACTCCGGGCTAGAAGGCGGTCCGTGTGATCCGTGCGAAAAGTCCTCGACCAAGCCGGCTGTTCGCTGTGCTTATGACGATCAGGGTCTGTATAACCAGATCATAGATGCCTGGTCGATGCGCAACTGGCATTCAGGAACCGAGTCCAAGCACGATCACTTCTTCGCCACGTTCGACAAATTCGGCATGGCGTCTCACAACCATTTTGCCGAAGCGATCGCAACGGTGATCAACCGTGCCGCGAAAGAGAACGTGCAGTACACCGAGTTCATGCACACGGCAGATGGTGGCGCCGCCGGACGACTGGCGAGGAAACTCGGCTGGGACGACGACCTTGGCCGCATGCGCGAGAAATTGTTAACCGGCGGCCTGAGGGATGCCGTCTCCGCGACCAGCAAGGCTCTTGCAGACGATGATGCGCGAGCCCGCTCCGAACTGAAATGCGGGACGCCCGATGCCGAGCCTGGCTGCAACGTAACCGTTCGGTATCTCTACCAGGTGCTCCGCGGATTGCCGCGCGATGTTGTCTTCGCGCAAATCCTTTTGGGCTTCGAGCTCGCGTCTGCCGATTCACATTTCGTTGGTCTGAATCTGGTAATGCCAGAGGATTGGTACGTCCCGATTCACGATTTCGACCTGCACATGGCTATGCTCGATTACCTGCATGGAATTTATCCCAATGTGCATATCAGCCTGCACGCCGGCGAAATGGCAATGGGGATGGTGAAGCCGGAAGATCTGTCTTATCACATACGGACTTCGGTCGAGCGAGGACATGCGGAGCGCATCGGGCACGGCGTTGCGGTTATGCTCGAGAAAGATCCGATGGGGCTGATGAAAGAAATGGCCGCGCGCAATGTTATGGTCGAAATCAATCTTTCTTCGAACGACCAGATACTGGGCGTGACGGGCGACAACCATCCATTGCCGATCTATATAAAGGCGGGCGTCCCGGTTGCTATTTCAACCGATGATGAAGGCGTAGCGCGTTCAGACATGACGCACGAATATTTGCGCGCCGTGGAGTCCTACCGCTTGCCTTACACCGGTCTTAAGCGCATGACGCGTCAGAGCATCGAGCATAGCTTTCTTTCGGGGGCCAGTTTGTGGACGCAGACGAAAGGTGTGTTTCGACCTGTGGGGGCCTGCGCAAACGACATTCGTCGAGCCGCGAAACCCTCAGCTGGATGTGCTAAGTTTCTTGAGGCAAGCGAGCGCGCAAGCCAGCAGTGGAAGCTTGAAGCGGCGTTCGCTGCGTTCGAGAAGAAATTCTGAGATCCGACTCTAGCTGTCCATGCCTCGTAAACGCACTCTCATTCCGGCTCCGCTTGCATGGAGCACCGCCTGGACAAAAACCACACCCTTGCCACCTCCGCCTCTGCCCGTGATTGCCGAGCGCGGAGGCACGCAACTCCGCACGCCTTTGCCAGTTGCGATCGTGGACACGCGAGAACAAAATCCGCTCTCCTTTCGCCGCTTCAAGGGATGGTTTTCAAAGATCGAACATCGCGCTCTTCGGCTCGGAGACTACTCGATCGGCGGCATGGAGGACGTCTGCTCGGTCGAGCGAAAAGACCTGTCTGACTTGATTTGCTCTTTCACGACGAACCGCGGCGTATTCGTGAATCGGTTAAGACGGATGAGCGAACTCCCGCACAGCCTGCTGGTGGTAACTGCCTCGCTGACCGAGATCAAATCTGAGTATCCTTACCGAGCGGCGAATCCCAATCGCATCACTCAATCACTCATCGCGGTGCTCACGGGACTGCGCCTTCCTTTCATCTGTACGGAGTCGCATGAACTCGGCGAGGAAATAGTCGCCTCTTATCTGTATCAAACGTTTCTATATGATTGGTTGGACCGGAACGGCTATGGGCGTCATCTGGCCGACGGCGATCTCTAGAATGCGCGACAGATGACCGACCAATTCTCACTTGCCGACGCCGCTGCGAAACTTATCCTCTCACGTACTGCACTGCGCCCAAAGGTCGGCCTCGTTCTCGGCTCGGGTCTCGGAGCATTTGCCGACACTCTGGCGGACGCTACGCGCGTACCTTATTCCGAAATTCCATCATTTCCGCAATCGACAGCTATCGGACATGCCGGGCGTATGGTGATCGGCAATGCCGGGGACGTTCCCGTGGCCGCGATGCAGGGCCGCGTCCATCTCTATGAGGGATACTCGGCCCAAGAGGTATCGTTTCCAATTCGCGTTTTCGGTCGAATGGGAATTCGCGCCGTGATTCTTACGAACGCCGCAGGAGGCATTAATCTCGGATACTCGCAGGGCGCGCTGGTGTTGATCAGCGACCACATCAATTTGCAAGGCACAAACCCGCTGGTCGGCGCGAACGACGACCGCTTCGGCGTCCGATTCCCCGACATGACGCAGGCTTACTCAAGGGCCTTTCGCGAGATCGCGCGCGAAGAGGCAGCGAGGCTCAGCATTCTGTTGCACGAAGGCGTTTACGCGGCACTGCTCGGGCCCAGCTACGAAACACCAGCCGAGATCGAATATCTGCGCCGCATCGGTGCCGACCTGGTAGGAATGTCGACAGCCGCCGAGGTGATCGCAGCGCGGCACATGGAAATGAGCGTTTTAGCAATTTCCTGCGTGACGAACATGGCGGCAGGAATCTTAGATCAGCCTCTCTCGCACGCCGAAGTGATGGAGACTGGAGAGCGCGTGAAGTCGACATTCGAAGCATTGCTGCGCGCGGTGCTACCTAGAATCGCAGACCTCAGCCAGAAATGATCCTGGTTATTTTCGGGGAATCTCGAGCGGGACTGGAGGTTTGACTCCGTACGTGGCAGCAAAACTATTTTGATTCACTGCAAGGGCGATGTGCCCCCTCGAGTCGACATACAGCAAGGGTTCTCCGACAGGAACATCGCTGAAGGTCTTTACAAACTTGATCTTCATCTTCCGAGAGCCGACAGTCACTGGGACGTCTTGGCCTCGTTCGTATCCTAGCTTTAGAAAATCCTCGGCATCGATATCAGTCACGAGATTTCCGAACGGGCCGTCGGTCGCTATGACCGTTCCGTTAAGTCCACGTTCATTCGCAGTAGCGGCCTTCAGTTCAAGCCGAACAAGATCCTTCGCCGGCATCTCCTGACCCACTTTGGTCCAGTCGTCTCCGCGCGCAACGTGCGCTCCTACAGGAGAAAATATGTCCCGGCCGTGGAAGGTCGACGACAGCTTCGTTCCGATCATCCAATCGGGATTCGAAATCTCGCGCACCGCTTCGATTCCATCGCGCTGATCCACTAAAGTCAGCAATCCGTTGTCAGGCAGTACGAAATATTGTCCGCGTTTCGATCTCGCCACGATCGCTTTGCGAGTGCTGCCAACACCCGGATCGATCACCACCACGAATACCGTTCCCGCTGGATAGTAAGGCGTCACACCGAACAGGAATCGCGCGCCGTCGAGGATCGAAAATGGAGTCACTTCATGCGTCAGGTCGACGATCCGCACCTCCGGCATGATCGAATACATCACGCCGCGGCACAGGGCTACCGAGTCATCGACCACGCCGAAGTCCGTCATGAAGACAATCGTCGGTGGATATTTCCTGGCCGGATCATCGGCGCGTGCAACCGCAAGCAGGGAGATTGCGATGAGGAGGCACTTCCAGAGTAGCTCAGGGGTATAAGCAGTTCTCATCAACTTCATTAACGTTCCTTCGGGTGAGTTGCTAAATGCAGCGTGCAGGACGCAATTCTAAATGATGCAATGACAGGCTTGGTGCCGACGGTGCCGGTACTAGCGGCTATAATGCTCCGCACTGCTATTTTTATGGAGGCTTTCATGTCGCAAGCTATTCCTGAAAAGTACAAAGATCTGTTTCAGAAACGGGCCTTCGCCAGCCTCGGCACGCTGATGCCGGACGGCCGTCCGCAGGTAACGCCCGTCTGGATTGATTTCGACGGAGATCATGTCATCTTTAACTCGGCACGAGGACGCCAGAAAGACCGGAACGTGCGTCGCGATCCGCGAGTTTCGCTCGCCGTTATTGACCCTGAAAATCCTTATCGTTATCTGGAAATTCGTGGACGCGTTGTAGAAATCACGGAGGAAGGCGCATCTCAGCACATTGACAAGATGGCCAAGAAATACCTCGGAGTCGACAAGTATCCATACGGCCAACCTGACGAAGTGAGAGTTGTCTACAAGATCAAGCCGGAACACACCACCGTGATGGGATAGGGCTGACGACCGGCACCTCGGCGCGCCGGTTCCAGCATCCAGCAGTAGTGGGCTCAGCTCCGACGCCCAGGAGAAACCAATCCGCTCTTACAACCTCTGTTTTCTAGGTTTCGGCAACGTTAATCGGACCTTGGTCCGCCTGTTCGCTGATCGCACACAGGAACTGCAGAACCGGTACGGCATCACTTATCGAATCACCGGGATCGCTTCGCGGCGACTGGGCTGGCTCACTGATCGCAGTGGGCTGGACTCGTTGTTGCTTCCACCCAATTCTGAGCCGCATCCCAATATCTCGCGGGCGGGGGCGCCCGCCCCACACTCGAACGTGAGGGAATGGCTGACCGAGGCCGGCGCCGACGTCCTGTTCGAGGCCACTTCACTTAACGTGCAAGACGGCCAGCCCGCCGTCGATCACATTCGCGCCGCTCTTGAGCATGGAGCGCATGCGATCACAGCGAACAAAGGACCGATCGTCAACGCCTATCGTGAATTGCGCGATCTGGCGGCGGTGCGCGGCAAGCGTTTCCTGTTTGAGTCGACCGTCATGGACGGTGTTCCGATCTTTTCGTTGTTCGATCAGTTGCCGGCGGTTCATCTGCAAGGCTTCCACGGCATTCTAAACTCGACGACCAACGTGATCCTTGGCGAGATGGAACAGGGACTGTCGTTTGAGGAAGCACTAAAGAAAGCGCAGGCGCTCGGCGTTGCCGAGACCGACGCCACGCATGATATCGACGGTTGGGATGCAGCCGTAAAAACCGCCGCGCTGGTAACGGTGCTGATGGATGTGCCGATTCGCTTGGATCAGATCGAGCGTGAAGGAATTCGCGATTTGACCACCAGTGCGCTTCGGACAGCCAGACGTGACGGGTGGCCGTTCAAGCTGGTGTGCAGAGTTCGCCGCACGGCGAACGGCGTGGAGGCCAGCGTGAAGCCCGAAAAGGTTCTAAGCACGCAACCGATGGCGCGCATTTCCGGGACCTCGTCTTACGTCTACTTTGAGACTGAAATCTTCCCCGGCCTGGCAGTGACGGAAGAGAATCCGGGGTTGTTCTCGACCGCGTACGGACTTTTCGCTGATTTCTTGAGAGCCGTTGGCGTCGCTCCATAACAGTCCTCTGCCGCAACCTCTTCTCTCAGCAGAAAGCCAGTCAGCGAAATTGTCCGTGATGGCGTACGGCTTCGACCATTTGTCGAATCGCCGCAATCACCTCGTCCGGCGCTTCTACCTCCATGTTGTGTCCGCTGTGAACGATGATCTGCTTGCTGTTTCTGGAAAGATGGACCAGGTTCTCCTGACCTTCTTTGCGCTCTTTTTCCATTTGCGCAGCTGGGACATCAGCATCGTTTCCATATCCCCCGTCCGCGCGTGTAAGCACGATCAACGGAATCTTGCCGAGTGACCCAGCCTGGGACGTCTTCATCCATTTTGCGAAATATTCGCCCGACCACTCTCTCTGGTTGTTTTCCGCATCTTCGAGTTCGGGCAGGACCTGCGCCCAGAGCTGCAACTTCTGGTCTGCTTCGGGCAAAGCCTTGTACATCGGATCGAGTGTGTTCTCTTGCGGCTGGCCTTGCGCCGCTGCTGGCTTGTCACTCTCTTTCATCTCTTCCCGCGGAGCCGGAATCTGTTTGCCCGATGCGTCCTCACCGAGACGCATGGTCTTAGTTCCGCCAATGCCAACCCGCATACCTTCGAAGGCAGCGTCGACTAGGACGATGCCAGCAACGTCCTTCTGATAAATAGCTGCAAAACTTCTGACAACTGGACCGCCATACGAGTGCCCGACGAGCACAAATGGTCCGTGGTCCCCGAGTTTGGCGAGCGCGTCATGCAACTCCAGATTGATTTGCGCAAACGTCCGTGGTTTCGGCCCTGGGTCGCTCCACGCGTAACCAGCGCGATCGTAGGTGCAAATTCTGGTAAAGCCAGTCACTTTCGTCTGGACCAGAATCCAGTCGAACGAGAAATCGCCGAGCCCGGTCTCAACAACAACGGTGGGGCTTGCCTTGCCTGCGCAGTTCACATGGAGCTTGTGGCCGCCCAGATCGACCAATGTTCCTATGGGTTTTGGAGCATTGCTCGCCGCGCTCGAACTTCCAGCCGTTAATACTAGAAAGAGGCATTCCAGCAACGCCAGCTTCGAAACAAGGCTGTTCAGCTTTCCCATCGCGCCCCCTGATCAATCGTTAAGACTCGTTGAATAGCGAAACGTAATCGGCTCTGGGCCGTTTCCCGTCGTGGTAGAAATATA
Organism: uncultured Acidobacteriota bacterium; assembly: GCA_963801895.1. Taxonomy (GTDB): domain Bacteria; phylum Acidobacteriota; class Terriglobia; order Terriglobales; family Acidobacteriaceae; genus Sulfotelmatobacter. The sequence goes on from CAWDGM010000002.1 coordinate 389,400, forward strand.
GGACTGTTATGTCGACCATCGAACAAACCGTGTCTTCTCCGATCGATCTCACCTGGGTGCGGTCGCAGTTTCCGTCGCTTGCCCAAACCGTGAATGGCTACCCCGCCGCCTTTCTAGACGGCCCGGGAGGAACTCAGGTTCCTCAGCGTGTGATCGATGCCATCAGTGAGTATCTGCGACACGACAATGCGAATACCGGCGGAGCATACGCAACCAGCCGCCGAACCGACGCGATGATTGCGGAAGCCCGCGCCGCGATGGGCGATTTTCTCCACTGCGGCGCCGATGAAGTGGCGTTCGGGCCCAACATGACTACGCTGACTTTCGCGATGTCCCGTGCGATCGGCCGCGAACTCAAGGCGGGAGACGAAATCCTCGTCACGCGTCTCGACCACGATGCGAACGTTTCTCCCTGGACAGCAATGGCGGAGGACCGTGGCATCACCGTGCGCTGGGCAGAGATCAACAACGAAGATTGCACACTCGATATGGGCGACTTCGCCTCGAAGTTGAGCGAAAAAACGAAGCTGGTCGCGGTCGGATACGCTTCGAACGCAGTCGGCACTATCAATCCTGTAAAAGAAATTGTGCGTCAGGCTCACGCGGTCGGAGCGTTGGTTTACATCGATGCCGTTCACTATGGGCCGCACGGATTGATCGATGTGACGGCGCTCGATTGCGACTTTCTGGCTTGCTCAACGTACAAGTTTTTCGGCCCCCACATGGGAGTTCTCTTCGGGAAGCGTGAGCACCTGAAGCGGCTCCGTCCGTACAAGGTTCGTCCGAACACCGCCGCGATTCCGAATTGTTGGGAGTGGGGCACGTTAAATCACGAATGTATCGCCGGCATCACGGCCTGCGTGGATTACATCGCAGAGCTCGGCCGTCACGTGCGTGCGGATGTCGCCACGCGGCGTGCTGCCATCGAGGCGGCCTACGCAGCGATTCACGAACACGAACGCGGGTTGACCGAGAAGCTGATCGCCGGAGTGGCCGAAATCCCCAACGCAAGGATCTACGGCATCACCGATCCTGCGCGCTTCGACAATCGTTGTGGAACCCTGGCCGTCAGAATTGAAGGACACACTCCTCTGCAACTGGCCACTGCGCTCGGCGAACGCGGCCTCCTCACCTGGGATGGCAATTATTACGCGCTGAATCTCACCGAGCATCTCGATGTGGAGAAGTCTGGAGGCTTCCTGCGCATCGGCTTGGTGCACTACAACACCATGGAGGAAGTGAATCGTCTGCTGGCGGCCTTGCGCGACATTGTTAGTGCCTAGTCTCAGCAGTCAGGACAGTCCCACCCTTCACAGGCGGCTGGTGATTTTCTTTCCGATCTCCGCACCTCGCACCCGGGCATCGGGCACTAAAGTTGTATCAAGATGGATCATGACATCGCCCTTCAAAATGTAGAAGGCATGTCCGAAGGATCCCATCATCGCTCTATCTCCTACTCCGGCTACCTCTTCAAATCCTGGAACCGCAGATTCCATAATCCGCATGCCAGACCAACTGTCAGGTCCAAAGTTTCGCTCGATCGTGAACGTAAAAATCTGGCCATCCGGAGGAGGACTCGTCATGCTCAAAGACTTGACGATCCCTTCCATCTGGTTCGCGTCCTTGAGCAACGCTAAGGGGTTGTCGCCTTTAGGAGCCGGCCTCTTCGAGGCTTCCGCCGATTGCTTGCGCGCATGTTCGACCGCGAGGTGCTGCAACTGAGTGACTCCGGCGGGATTGGTGTAATACGCGCATCCGGGATCAGAACCTTGCATGATCTCCGCGCTCTTCTCGATCGTAACTCCCAAAACTCTTTGTAGGTCGGCGGTTGATAGCAGGCGGCAACTGTCGCCGCTTTGAACCACCTTCGTCGGACCACTCGATCCGCCGGTTACAGCAGAGACATAGTTCGTGACCTTGTGCTTCGCCCAGTAGTAGCCATACACGGTTGCGCCGACTCCAGCGAGAAATAGGACGAGAAGAATTCCGCCCACCCAAAGCAGGATCTTCCCCATGCCGGAACTCTGAGGCGCAATTGGAGCGGGCTGAACGACCGGTGGCGGCGGCACAGGCGCGGCCACTTGCGGAGCGGGTGCCTGCACTGGAGCGGAGGGCGAGATCGCCTTGGCTCCGCACTTGTTACAGAACGCCCCCACCAGTGGAGTACCACAGTTCACGCAGAAGCCTGCCATAGCGTCTCCTTGCGGACAGGGGTTGGCGGGATTTAATCAGCTGGAAGGTCCCGGTCCGCCCCGTGGTCCCGGAAAGGGGCCAATTTTACCCTGCTTTTCGATTCAAGAGGATATGCTTCCGCAAAAACACGTCAGCCCGGGACGCATCCCGGGCTGACAACTGCAAATTTGGCTTTCCTGAGGAAGCTCGGCTACGGCCAGCGCTTGGCGGTATCTTCCCATCCTGCGGCTCGAACCGGCTGAGGAGCTGGAATGGAAGGCGAAGCCGGCACGGTGATTCTAGCTGCTGATTGTGGACCGTTTACCGCAGTTGCCAGGGCGGGCTTTGAAACTTCCGACATGCCCTCTTTTTCTTCGGAGAGCAGCGGGGCCACCAACCGCAGCGCCTCGACTTCTTTTTCGAGTCGAGTCAACTCCATCTCTTTTTGACGTAGAACTTCATACACATTCTTCATATTGAGGCCACCTGCGGTTGAAGTCGTTGTATGCACAGCCATCATTCGAACTTTAGCAGAGTTGCTTGTGTTGTCAAGGCTTTCCGGGGTTCGGGCCGATTCGAATTTGTGGGAAAATCCGGAAATGGAAGCCTGACAGTCAGATGCATAGGGCTCGAAGCCGGGCTTTCGGAGAAATTGGCCTGCTAGCGCTTCAGATGCCCTTTCCAGCTCTTTTCTTCACATTCGACACAAAGCTGGCGTCCCGCGGAAACGGGAAATCCGCAAGCCTCGCACTTCCGCAGGGAGCGTAAGACAGGCGGCACATTGCTTTGATCCGCCTCAACCTTGCCGCCCCCGGCAGGGCTGTCGGCAGCGGACCAGAACAGGGCTTTCTTCTCGCCCACTGGCTCAGCTGGTTTTGCAGGCTCTTTGGCTGGTTGTGCCGCCAGCACAGTCTGCGGAACTTTGTCGGTGACCGCGGTTGGGATTTCTGCCTGCTTTTGCGGCGCTTTCACCTCCGGGGCCTCCGGAGCAGCCTTTGCTGGCTCCGCCGTCTTAACTGCATGAGGTTCCGGGATATCGATATCGAGAATCTGTTCCTTCGTTTCCGCGGGCGCCGTGACCAATGTCGGCGCTAGAGGAGCCGCAGGAGGCGCAGCCACCGCAGCTGCAGCAGGCACCGTCTCTTGCGCGTTTTTTAACTTTTCAGGAAGGCTCTGGGCGGCCTCGGCAAGCCGGACAGCGATTTCCACCATTTCGCTCAAACGGCGCACGGCAGAAAGATCTCGTTCGCCGAAAGCATGCGCCTTGCCGGAAAAAAGCTCGAAGACCCCCAGGACTTCATCGTCGTTCACTACTGGCATCACGACGACGGAGGCGATCCCCATCTTGCGGCACACTTCCTGGTTGACTCGAGCATCCCGCTCGGCATCGTCACAGCGCAGGGCACGCCCGGTGCGGACACTCTCTCCGGACAGACCAAATTCAGTTGAAAGCAAGGCGCCCAACTCGGGTGCATTCGATCCCGTGCTGGCACGGCACTGCAAATCCTTCATTCCGATCCGGCGTAAAGCGATGGCAGCTCCGCTGGCACCAGTAATGTATTGCGCACGGTCGGCGAGCAACTGGAGCGCGGCATCGAGATCGCGCTGGGCAACTTCGGCCAATGAGCGCCCACCGTCCTCGCCCGGAAAGCGCACTGGCGTGGGTATTGGGGCTCCCTGATTCCGGCCTGTACCTGCTTCTTGCAAGCTCTCTCCGGTGACGAAAAGCTCTGATGTCAGACTTTTGTTAACAGTCTTACTCTCAAACCACGCCGAGTCAATAACATCGGTAAGCAAAGGTGCTAACCCGAAAGTGTCATCGGGAAACCGTCGGGGCGTCACGTCGAAAAGTTTTGGCCCTCAAGATTCGATATGCTGCTGTGGGATCGAGCTGCTGGCGGAGATCTACCGATGAGAGGCCGGAAGCGGACTACCGCCGAAGGGCTGTTTGTGCCAACCCGTTAGCCTCTGCATTCAATTCGCGGCTCACATGGGAGATAGAAAACTTCAGCGACCGCGCCAGTTTCCGGCAAGTCCAGTGGAGAGAGTAAAGGCGTGGGCTGCGGCACACATATTCCCCAGTCATCTGCCGAACAACTACTTGAGAATCGGAGTAGACGTGGAGAGCTTCCGCCTTGAGAGCGACGGCATACTGCAAGGCTTCCATGAGAGCGACATATTCGGCGACATTATTGTCCTGGCGTCCGATCCATTTGGCAATGCGCACCGGACCATCGACGAGGCCGCTGATCACAATGCCAATGCCCGACGGGCCCGGATTCCCCAAGCATCCGCCGTCCACATAGGCCACGAGATCTGATGTCACTTCAGTTGTTCCTGCTGCACTCTGCACTGTGCCTTCAACCGTCTCCAAGGTCAAGACGATTATTTGGTTCCCTTTCAGTGTCTTGCAGTTGTCGCGGACGCTGTGACATTTAATGTGCAAAACAGGGGCGAAACAATATCGTGCAAAACTAAGTTTCTCTGTTTTAACGATTTGCATTTTCGATTATGCACAGCCGCGAACTCAGTCGTTGCACCAATAGTTTGCGTTGACGTTTTTTCTTTCTCTGTTAAGGTGGTTTGCGTCGACGGTCGAAAGGGTTGGCACAATAAAACGAGCCAGTCCGAAGTAGACTGAGTGATCAGCCAAGCGGGGTGACCCGAAGGGCGACCGGACCTGAAAAAACCGACGGATCTGCGAGGTTCAGTTGGGGTTCGGGACTGCGAAAGCAGTGATCGCATCAAGGGGTCGTGACGGTACATGCTTCCACGCTGTAGGCTCCCTCGCAGGAGCGGACAGCTAGAGCATAACCAATGTCACGGCCCTTTCAATTTTTTCCCTCGTTTTTATCCACTCGAGATCAACCAACCCGCGACAAGTCAACTCTGTTTCAATATCCGTAGTAGTGGCGATCTGCGTAATTTTTCTGGCATTTGAACCACCCTGAATCATCTGACCTAGATTGAAAGGAGTAAGAAAGGTCATGGGTGTCTCGCGACGTGATTTCCTCAGGACGGTCGGCGTAGCAGCGGGAAGTGCAGTGGTTCCATCCAAGTTCGTGCCCTCCGCGTCGGTCGATCGAACAAGCGACATTCCGCTGAGAGACGGCGCTGCCGATTACACCATCCGAATCGCCACCACGCCCGTAGAGATCGCTCCCAAGAAAATCATTTCCCTGACCACCTATAACGGCCAATTTCCGGGGCCACTGCTCCGCTTCAAGGAAGGTCAACGCGTGGTCGTCGATCTGGTGAATGAGACTGATACACCGCAGCAACTCCACTGGCATGGTCAGCTCGTTCCTGTAGATGTTGACGGCGCCGCCGAAGAGGGTACTCCATACATCCCGGCGCGCGGCGCCCGGCGGATAGCGTTCGTGCCGCAGCCTTCGGGATACCGTTTCTACCACACTCACAATCGTGCGGGCGCAGACCTTTCCACGGGCCAGTACAGTGGCCAGGTCGGACAAGTCTATATCGATCCAAGGCACGAGCCAGGAAAATACGACCGCGAAGTCTTCCTCGTCCTCAAGGAATTCGAGCCGAGTTTCAGCCGCGGTGGCGACATGCCGCAAGATGTGCTCGCGCCGATCGCGAGAGTAAAAGCGCTAGAGGAGCAGGGCGAGTCGGCCATGAAGGCGTCCTTGGCCAAAGGCTTACCGCACGGTTACGAAGTGGGCTACAACGTGTTCACCGTCAATGGCCGTATGTTGGGTCATGGAGAACCGATCAAGGTAAAGCTGGGGGAGCGCGTGCTTTTTCACGTGTTAAATGGAAGCGCCACGGAGATCCGAAGCCTGGCACTACCCGGACATTCTTTTCGCGTTGTGGCCCTCGATGGAAATCCTGTGCCGAATCCGGTCAACGTTCCAGTTCTATGGCTGGGGACAGCAGAGCGCGTATCGGCGATTGTGGAGATGAACCACGCTGGGGTTTGGATTATGGGCGATACCGAAGATGACGATCGCCGCCACGGCATGGGTATCGTGGTGGAGTATGCAAACCATGCCGGCAAGGGGCAGTGGACCGCGCCGCCAAAGTCACGTTGGGATTACACCAAATTCGCCAAGCCAGGTGCGACTTCGCCAGCGCCCGACGAGACCTTCGAAATGATATTCGCCAAGGACAACGCCGCTGTCGAAGGATTCAATCGCTGGACCATTAACGGCAACGCCTACCCAACGACGGGCGCAATGGCGCCGCCTGCATTTCACCTACGCGAGGGCCGGCGTTACCGCGTGCACATGCGTAACGCGAGCGATGACCTCCATCCCATCCATTTGCACAGGCATGTCTTTGAACTTACGAGCGTCATGGGCAGACCCACCGGGGGCGTCATGAAGGACGTCGTCATGTTGGGTGGATATCAGGAAGTCGCAATCGATTTCGTGGCCAACAATCCCGGCATGACGCTGTTCCACTGTCACCAACAACTCCACATGGATTTTGGATTCATGACGCTTTTCGACTACGTGTAGAGCTCGGATTCGGCCAAGCGGCGACTGAGGTTCGCAGTCCCATTCCCGTACGCTTTGCGGAAACGATTGAATGCCCCAAGAATATCGTTTTAGCTTCTATTCCTTTTTTGTGGGATAATTCCGAGCCGTAATACTTTTTCACGCGCGTGCTTGATATTTAATCGAGACGCTGGAAGGGCGAACAATTCGATGGTCAACAATCCGCTCTCTCGTCGTAAGTTCATTCAACTTGGCACCGGCGTTGTGGCAGCCTCGACCGTTGCCCAGAACATCTTGCAGCCACATCTTCTCTCCGCCGCCGCGCGCCCCGTTGCGCCTAGCGATACCATCCGTTTCGCTTCCATCGGCACCGGCGTTCGTGGATGCGAACATCTTCAGGCATCTCTCAGTGTTCCCGGCATCCAGTGCGTCGCCGTTTGCGATCTTTACGATGGCCGTCACACCGCCGCGCGCGAAGCGGTCAACAATCCGAGCGTAACCGCCACTCGCGACTACCGCACGATCCTCGATCGCAAGGACGTCGATTCCGTCCTGATTGCCACCATGGACCACCAGCATCGCCACATCTTCGAAGACGCCTGCGCCGCCGGTAAAGACATCTATTGTGAGAAGCCGATGTCGCACACGGTCGAAGACGGATTCGCGATGGTCGAGGCCGCGCACAAGAACAAACGCATCATCGCAGTCGGCAGCCAGCGTGTCAGCTCCGTGCTCTATGCCAAGGCAAAAGAGATTTACGATTCCGGCAAACTGGGGGAAGTCTTTTCGATTAACGCTTACTGGGACCGCAACTCGCCCAGCGGCGCATGGGTCTATCCGATCCCACCGGATGCGAGCGAGAAGACGATCGACTGGAACACCTTCCTGGGCAATGCACCCAAACATGCGTTCGATCCGGTACGATTCTTCCGGTGGCGCTGCTTCACCGACTACGGCGAGGGCCTTGGCGGAGATCTGTTCGTCCACCTGCTCTCCGGCATTCAGTTCGTTGCCGGCATCAACGAACCGGCGCAGCGGGGAATCTCAAGTGGAGGCCTTTTCCACTTCAAGGACGGACGCGAGTTCCCTGACCTCATCGAAACTCTGTACGACTACCCGAATTGCCGCGTCACCCTGCGCTGCAACCTCAACAACAACGGCGGCGAGTTCATCGCCTTCTACGGCACCAAGGGCACGATGATCATCAAAGACAACACGCTCAGCTACAAGCCCGAGGACACGCGTCCCGAGCCTGAAGGCTATTCGGTGTTCGGCTGGCCCAAGGCGCTGCGCGATCAGTATCTGCAGAAGTGGCACGAGGAGCATCCGGAACCGGCGGCACTCAAATCGAGCGTCGACGCCGGAGGTGAATCGTACGCAACTCCTCCGGGATACAGCGACACAGTTGACCACCAGGCCAACTTCTACAACGCCGTTCGTACCCGCAAACCGGTCGTCGAGAACGAGATCTTCGGCAACAACGCAGCCATTGGCTGCCACTTGGCGAACTTTTCGTATTTCAACAAGACAACGGCGGTCTGGGACGCAAGCAGCAAGAAGATCGTTAAAGGATAAAAGGAAAGTGCAAGGGTGCCCCACTCTTGTCGCGAATTTTGCGACAGGGTGGGGCTTTTGATTTCTGCATTATTCTTAATGCAGACAAGGGATCTGCATCATTCTGGAAGCGAGCTGTTTCCGGATGGCGATTCGCCTTGCATGCCTGGAGTCCTGTCGATTCATCGGACTGGCCGATAGATCATTCCGATCACAATTCCAGTGAAAATCCATTCCACAAAGTAGGCGGCAGCCTGCTCCATTGTCAGCTTGAAACCGATATTCAGATTGACGTAGTTGTGAATGACGAACGAGCAGACTGAAAAAATCCCAACCAGCGCGCCGAAGCCGGCACCAGCAGCGAGAGCAGAGCCGCCGCGGTACATCAACGCGTACATTATTGCGAGAACAATCATCGCCACAAACATGGCGGCCATTCCGAAGGGCATCACGGGCTTCATTGATTCTTGCGTACGGTACACCGACGGATACTTCATAAACTCATTTCGAAGCCACGGAGCAATGGCAAAAAATAGCCCCCCAAGTACGAAGTAAGTTACAAAACCACCCAGGGCTGCCAGGAGCACGCGAGTGATATTCATTTCCTCAGCCTTTCTTGCAGACGCGAAATGGTCCACTATCCTAGCCCTTGCGGAAAGCCAGGACTAGAAAGGAATTTGTAATATCTTTGAAACTGAACCCAGTTGCACTTTCAACGCAGAGCCCGTGAATCTGCCTGTCACTTTTTCGCCGGCAGATACTTCTTCTCAATTGACGCCACGACCACGTAATTCGGATCGACCATCTCGTTCAGATGCGCCTTCCCCACTTTTGAGATGAGTTCGTAGGCGTCGAGTTCCGACAAGCCGTAGTCCCGATGAATCCAGTGCACTAATTCGGTGTAGGCGATGCGATAAGCATCGTCGAGCGGTCGATACGCTCCCACGGTCATGATGGCATCGTCATTTTCAAACTGCGGCCATTCGATGTGGCGATTCTTGATGACGCTGAGTTGCACTCTCGCCTTTAGAGGAACCTCGATGGCTGATCCGGCGGCTTCTCCGTCACCCATCGCCGCATGGCCATCGCCCAGATATAGCAACCCGCCCTTCACATTGACCGGGAAATAGACGGTGTTGCCAACGCTCGCTTCTGGGGAATCCATATTGCCGCCAAACTCCGCGGGCACAATCGAACTTCTCGCTTCCCCGTTGGCGGGTGCAACGCCGAGGCATCCGAAGAAAGGGTGCACGGGAATCTTCACAGAAAAGTCCGTATCGATCGCCTTGAACGTCGCGGTGTTTGCCGCGTGGTCGATGTGGTAAAACCACAACCGCTCCGGGAGCGGGGACGTTTCGAGCATGGGCGTGTAGTGGGATGCGGTGATCGATCCGAAGCCCGGAGAAAACGCGCCGACCCCCGTATCGCCGTCAACTTGTAAATCGAGGATCTTTACCGCTAGCGTGTCGCCCGGTTCCGCGCCCTCCACGAAAAACGGGCCTGCAAGCGGATTGTCGCCCTTGGCCATGCTCAGGGTATCGCCCGGCTTCTTGATTCCATTGCCGAAGCAATCCAGCGTGTTGGTGTCGAGGATGTCCCCCGATTTCAAATGCGCAACCGGTTCGGCCGTAGCAAACAAATACTTCACGTTCGCATTTGTGGTCGTGTAGCGAACGACGTTTTGGGCGAAGAGTGTGTGAGCCGCGCTAAGCAAAAAAAGAAGCGTGAGAATGCGCACGGGAATCCTCCGGTCAGCAACAGTTCGAAACTGCTCGAAACGAGACCAGTCAGACCAAACAAGACGAGGACGATTGTCGCACGAGTACTCAGCAGAACGGACAATCAAAACGAGAAGGAGGGGTGCCCCATCCTAAACGCGTTTTTTGCGTTTAGGGTGGGGGTTCTCGCGTCTTCAGATCGCTATTGGAGCTTACACATACCGATGATGTCGTTGGCTATCTGTGTCGCACCATCGGAAACGTTCGCGATGGAGTGAGGCGCATCTGCAACGCAACCGTTCGATTTCGTACTGTTGATCTTTAGGTACCAATCCCAACCAATCGCGATGGCGGAACTTGTGTCCGTACCGCCAAACAAGAGGTTGACGCTTGTCTTCGGGAAGCTGTATTGGGCTCCGTCCGCTTCGACGCTGTCCTGAAGGAAGAAGTCGAGCCCTCCGGGCGGGAGCGTACCCCCGACGGCCTGAGAGCAATATGCGTTCGGGGTATAGGCAGGATCCCAGACGCCAGCGTCAGTCGTTCCGAAACAAGTGCCCATGGATCCGCTTGGGAAGCAAGAGTTGGGAACGGGCATGGCGCCCTGTGTGCAACCGCAGCCCCAATCGAGGCGCCCGGTCGGCGGCCCGCTGGTGATTTCGGCCATCGAAATAACGTCGCCCATACCGTATTGCGAAAGAGCGTAGGCGAGCGCTCCGGCGCCGCCACTGTTGGCCGTCGCGCACATCGGAATGGTCGTGCTGTTCTGAACGCTCGTGTAAACATACTGCGCCAGCGTCGACCAGCGACAAGCTGTAGCCAGCACACCGCCTGGCCCTTGAGGCCAACCGTTGGGCTGAGCGCTGTTGAACGGAGTGCCGAACGAGATCTGCACAGTTCTGAATCCGGCGTTCAGCACATTTCCAACGGCGGTGCCGCCGAAGGTGAAGATGCTTTCGTACAATCCATTTCCACCAGTGCCGGTCCCATACAGAACAGTTCCCTTCGGAGTGCCACTGGGCGTGTTGATTTTGATGTAAGCGTCGATGTCCGGGACATTCGGGCACGACACCGTCATCTGCTCGCATGTTCCGCCCGAAAGCGATCCCTTGCACGTGATCGAGCTGACGCCAGAGACAGTCCCCAGTGGATGGCTGGTCGATGCTGTACACGTGGCTGTAACCGTGACGTCCGCTGTGATCGTCCCTTGCGCATTGCTGCTGAGTGTGCAGGTCTGGTTCAAAGGTTGTGTCGCGACGCTTACCGAGTAGGGCGATCCGCTCGCGTATGGACTGGCAAACGTCTGTGCCACATTGTTGGTGGTAAACGAAATCTGATCGTTCTTGTCGTCCTTCAGTTTTAACGTTCCGCTGGTGAGCCCAGTGACCGTCGCGCTGATAGTGAATGTGACCGGCGCGCAAGTTACAGTCACCGTAATGTTTGATGTGATGTTGCCGCTGCTGTTTCCGCTCAGCGTACAAGTTTCGCCGGTAGGCTGTGTAGCGACAGTTACCGAGTACGCGGCGCCACTGGCGAAGGACTTGGCAAACGTCTGCGTATTGTTTCCAGTGAACGACAAGGTATCGCTCTGGCTGTCCTGCAGCGTCAAGGTTTCTCCGGAAGTGAGCCCTGTCACCGCCGCGCTGATCGTGTACGTCCCGAGCGTACACGTGAACGAGACGGTTGTGTTCGTCGTGATGGTTCCGGTCGTACTGGTTGGAGCACACGTTTCGCCCGTCGGCTGCGTTGCGATGCTGACTGTATAGGTCGCTCCGCTCGTATAGGAGTGGCCAAATGTCTGTGTGCCATCGGCGTTGAACTGAAGCTGGTCGCCTGCATCGTCCTGAACAATCAAACTGCCAGTCGAGAGCCCAGTGACCGAGGCGCTCAAGGTAAACCCCGTGGCGACTGGAGAGCATGTGATCGTAATCGTAAGGTTCGCCGTTATCGTTCCGCTGGTATTGCCGCTCGGCGTGCAGTTCAGTCCAGTCGGCACCGTCACAACTCGAACCATGTAAGAGGCACCGCTGGCGTATTGATTTGAGAAGGTCTGACTCGGGGCCGTGCTCGTTAGCGTCACCTGCTGACCGGCGTCATCCTGCAACACTAAACTGCCGCTCGTAAGCCCGGTAGCACTCGCAGTGATGGCAAAGGTAGTGGTGGTACTCGGGGTGCACGTGACCTGTACTCCGGTGACATTGTCGGTGGCCGTCCCAGTGCCGTTGTTCACTGTGCACGTTTCGCCTGTCGGTTGCGTTGATACCGATACGGAGTACGACGCGCCACTATTCACGGGGGTACTGAACGTGAATGAAGTGGCGTTCGCGGCAACCGAAGTGTCGTTGCCGCCGTTGTTCTGCAAAACCAACCCGGCAGCGGTAAGACCAGAGACGGTTCCGCTAATGGTAAATGTCTTCGGATTTGGAGTCGTGGTACCCGAACTTCCGCCACCACAGGCAGAAAGAGACAACAATGCCGCAATAAGAAATACCGGGAGGAAAAACTTCATCACGATCTCCGTGCCGATGTCCGTTGTCCGAGCGGGGAAGCCTCTACAGAGTGGGTCTTGAACGGTCTGGCGAGCAACGAGAACTTCTTGTTATTGTTATAGAAGTGGCGATTAAATATATAACGAACGCGTGAGCGTCGGGTAGTGTGCAAAGACTTTCACGGTCGCAGTAAAAACGAAAAGTGCTTGGCTTCTTCGAGTGCGCACATGAGTTCAAAGATGAAAATCTGATCGAAAACTTTCTGAGTTTCGTACTGGAACGACACACCATGCGCAACCACAACCCCGTTCCATCCTGAAAGTTCCGCGAAATATTCAAAACATCTCAACACATCGCAAATTCTGCGCTTCCAAGACAGATTTCGTGACGAGGATCAGCCCGCTATGGAATGAAGAACAGGGGCGGACATTCTGTGCGCAGATCTGCCGCAAAGTGTATGCTTGATATCGTTTTATTAGCTATAACGATACGGATTTCGATAGTCTCGTACACGAGGTTTCACGAGTTGGCAGACAAAACAAATCTGCGCTCAATGCCTGCGGCCTCCGAACTAGCGTGCCTTTGCGTGCTTACGGCCGTGGCGCTGTTGTGCCCTCGCGGTTTTGCGCAGCAACTTACGGTTCAGACCGCGGATGGAAAGCAGGTGGTGCTCGCTCGGGCCGACATAGAAGGTCTGCCACACGTGAAAGTGCAGGCATCGGCTCACGAAATCTCGGCAGTTTTCGAGGGCGTCGCAGTTCGTTCAATACTGGAAAAGGCCGGGGTGGGGTTCGGGGACGCTCTCCGGGGAAAGCAGATGTCGCTTTGCCTTCTCGCCGAGGCAGCCGACAACTACAAGATCGCGATTGCGCTACCCGAGATGGATCCGGCTTTCACCGACAAGCAGATCATCTTGGCATTCTCCAAAGACGGGAAACCGCTCGATGCGAAGGAAGGGCCGTATCGCATCGTCTTCCCTGATGAAAAACGACCAGCCCGATGGATCCGACAAGTCACAACTCTGAAGATTGTGAACGTGCAGTGATGACCTCAATCTTTCTGAATCATCACCTCGGTAGCTTTCACCACCGCAGCAACGGTGTCGCCCTTTTTGAGTTTGAGTTCATCGGCGCTGCGGCGCGTGATCGCGCTCTCGATCAGATTGTCTCCGACTCGAACCGCGACGAGGGCCATCACGTCGCCCAGTTGAATTTCTTCGATTATTCCGCGCAATTTGTTTCTGGCTGAGATTGGCATTCACAGATTATAGAGCTACGGGAGCGGGCTTATGACCATCAGAAAGCAGTGCTGGATCGCAGTCTTCGTAGTCGCAATGAGCAGTCTGCTTGGGGCACAAGAAATTACGGTCGCCGCCGCGGCCGACTTGCAGTTCGCTATGCAGGATGTGGCCGCCCATTTTCAGCAAAGCAGTGGCAAGACGGTGAAGGTGACCTACGGCTCCTCTGGAAACTTCTTTCTGCAACTTCAGAATGGAGCTCCATTCGACATGTTCTTTTCGGCCAACCTCGACTTTCCCAAGAAGCTCGAAAGCGCGGGTCTCACCGAGCCCGGAACGTACTATCAGTACGCAAAAGGAAAAATCGTCGTCTGGGCTACAAATGAATCAAAGATCAATATCGATTCCGGCCTGAAGGCTTTCCTGGCGCCCGACATTCAGAAGGTCGCGATCGCAAATCCGCAGCACGCTCCCTACGGACAAGCTGCAGTTGCAGCCATGCAAAAGGAAGAGTTGTACGAAAAGGTGAAGGACAAACTGGTGCTGGGCGAGAATATCTCCCAAACAGCTTCGTTTGTGGTTTCCGGGGCAGCCGATGCCGGAGTCGTGGCGCTTTCACTTGCGCTGTCTCCCAACATGAAGAGCAAGGGACATTACGTGGAGATTCCGGCCAGCGAATATCCGCCGATCGAACAGGCTTGCGTGATTCTCAACTCCTCAAAGAACAAGGAAGCAGCCAAGCAATTTCTTGCTTACATAAAGAGCGCCGAGGTGGCTGGCATCCTAGCGACCTATGGTTTCGATGTGCAAAGCCGCCCGTCAAACTAAAGTACGGATTCTTCGACTTCCGCTGGTAGTCGTGCGGGCTCGTGGATCATTGCGAGGCCCGCTTCTTTCTCGTGTAGAAGCTTCTGACTTTCGCTCGATTCCCGCACTTCGTCATGTCGCACCATCGGCGACGATGATTCTTGCTCTCATCCAGGAACAACCACTCGCAAGTCTTGGATGCGCAGGCACGCACGAACGCAAGTTGCTCCGAAGCGAGTAGTTCAGCTGCGGAGCGCGCAATCGGCCACAGAGGCGCCTCGAGGTCGGTGGGAGCAGGATCAAACTGCCAGTGAAAGTGTGCGCCGCTCGGCACGAGACTGGCATGCCTCGCGGCATCTTGCACGAACGTGTTCAGAACCGATAGAGCGTGAACCGGTACGGGCTTTTTGATTACCAGCGCCCAGAAGACCTCATGCATCGCCTCCCGCATCTTGATGCCCGATGCGAGCACCCGCAACGCGCCTTTCGGATCTTTCATACTGTTAGCCACCAGATGGTCGACCTGATGGTCTGAGAGAACTCCGGTGTCCTCGGCAAAGCGCGCGAGATCGCTGTAGCTCTTCAGCAACTCTTTGGGTTCGTCGCTGAAGCGATCATCCAGCGTGTTGACGTAGTCGAGGCAAACCACTCCGCCAGTCAATTCAAACTGCGGTTCGCGCCTTCTCTTCTTCATTGTCATATAGGGACCTAGTATCACTTTTTATTATCTAACCTTCAAAACATTCTTGACAAGTTAGCATGGCAAGCATAGCATCTCTCTAACCGATGAATTACGTTTTAGAGGTTATATCATGTTTAGTGAGAATTCGGCTCAAATCATGGCTTTGATTCGCCAAGGCGTCCTGATAAATATCGGAGGTAGACCTGTGCTCGTGTCGAAAGCAAACTCAACTAGCCGCGCGGATTCAATCAAATTGGCGCTGGCATTCGCATCGATCTACCTGGTATGGGGCTCAACCTATCTGGCGATTCGATATGCGGTGGAAACGATACCGCCGCTGATCACCGCTGGCATTCGCCACACCCTCGCCGGAGGAATTCTGCTGGCGTGGACGTACGCTCGTGGCTGCAGGCCCACTCGCCAGAACTGGATCGCTGGCGCCATCGTCGGCGCCCTCTTCTTTTTCGTCGGACACGGCACACTGCACTGGGCGGAACAACATGTTGCTTCCGGTCTTGCCGCTTTGCTGATCGCGACGGAACCGATGTTCATCCTGTTGTTGTCATGGGCAAGCCGCCAGCAGAATATCAGCCGGAGAAGCGCTCTGGGATTGGCTTGCGGCGTGGTGGGAGTGGCAATCCTGATGGCCTCCGAGGTGTCATCGAAAGATACCAGCCTGATCGGCATCGGGGCGGTACTGGTGGGATCCCTATCGTGGGCTGCGGGAGTGGTGATATCGCCGAAGCTGAAGTTGCCCACGGATGCACTGGCACGAACCGCCGTGCCGCTGGTTTGTGGCGCTGCCATGCTGCTCGCAGCGGCCGGCCTTACAGGCGAGTTTCACGGACTGCACTGGTCTGCCGTTTCTCTGAAATCAATGCTCGGTCTCGCGTATCTGATCGTGTTTGGATCGATCGTCGCGTTCACGGCATATACGTGGCTGCTGCAAAGATGCCCGCCAACCCTGGTCGCGACCCACACCTATGCAAATCCGGTTGTGGCAGTGCTGCTGGGATGGCTGCTCGCCGCAGAACCTCTAACCTGGCGAGTCGTACTCTCGTCGATCGCGATATTGGGAGCGATTCTCTTGATTCGAAGAGGCGAGCAAGTGACGAAACGGCCGGTCGTCGCGGCGGCTCCTGCCAAAGCAAAATCCTTCGAGCAGTGCGCTTAACGACCGACGCGCAACTCGGAGCAAACGATCCACAGGTGGTCCATATACTCGCCGCTCATGGAGCGGAACCCGGTCACGACAAAGCCTGGGGGGCATTCCGTTCCGGCGGGACGGCCTCCCGCCCCGGGGCGTGCGATCGGTTGAGTCATTTGAGTTCGCGGACGTGGATTTCGCGAAGCGATGTCACGCAACGGGCTGCACATCCCGATGGCCACATCGATCGAACCACCTGTGCGCCCGCGCAATCCTCGCAAAGCGGAATTTGGGGGGCAGAACGCGTCGTGGACCGGCCGGCCTCCGGGGCTGCCGGTTCTTTGCGTCATGCTGGTCTCGCGTCCAAGACGCCCATCGCGTCGAATTCGCGCGCAGTCAAGCCACGCTTCGTTAAAGAATTCGCCAGTCTGAACATGGAATCCGACGGCGACCGATTCCGGTTCGCAGAGAGCGTCAGGAGCCGGACGCCCGCCGTTCCCGCCTCCAAAGTCGCGAGCCGTGCTCTCGCGCGAAACACTAAACGCACCGTTGCGGCCACGGTCGTAATCGCGATTCTGGTCCCCATATTGAGGTGCTGCCAGCGCACACAGTGCGGCAACCAACAGGATTGCGAGGATACCTAAAATTCTGGCGCTTCCGCGTTGGCTGTGGAACTCTTCCCGATTCTGATTCCTGTTCAAGTTTTTCATCGCACGCCCTCAATAAAAGTTTTACGCGCGACGAGTGTGCGCGCATGCCAAACCAGCTTTGACCGGGATGTTAGAAGTCGCTATGGACGATGTCAATGCGGAGTCGGGTTCCCCGTCGGGGAAACACGATGCGTGTTAGTGCCATAGACCCCGTGAGCGAACCTATTGGGGCTGATCACGCCGGCGGAGATAGTCGATGAACATCTGCTCCACGGGTTTATCGTACGCAATCAGAACGTGGCGAACGGTGTGTCCGCTGACGAAATGACAGACTTCTTCCGCGAGGTTTTTCGCGTGATCTCCGGCGCGCTCGAGTGACTGGGTCATGAAGATGACTTGCAGGCTAGCCTGGCGATGAACGTTCTCGGGATTCTCGATGTGGCGCAGGAAGATGAGATTGCGCAGGCGGTCCATCTCGGCATCCGCGCGCAGCACATCGACCGCCTTGCCTACGTCTCTTCCCGAGAATGACGCACCACAATCGGTCAGCATTTTTTCGAGAAGCGTGGCCATCTGCGTCAGGTCGCGTGTATCTTCGGAATCGATTCGCCCACTTACGGATTGTGCGCTGTTGGCGAAGCTCAGCAACAGATCACCGATGCGCTCCAGCCCAATCATGAATTTCATGCAGGCGAGCAGTTCGCGAGCCGCCTCAGGATTCACTTCAGTGATCGCCGTCGTGACTCCGCTGTCGATCTCCATATCGATCGTGTCGAGTTCACGCTCGCGCTGTCGAAGCGAATTCAGCAGAGCGCTGGAGCCGGTAGCGATTCCTTCGGCGGCCGCTCCGGCTGCCTCTTTCGCCATGTGACAGGCTTCCACCGTGCGGCGCACGATGTAGTGATGGGTCGGCTCTGGATCGGGACTTTGTACGGCAGTGCTCATAGGTTTTTCCGCAGGGCGAAGTAGGCGGGGGCGCAGTAAAGGTTGCCCACTGCCGTTATTTCGCCGTTCGTGAGATCGGATGGCCAACGGCTAAGCATAGGATTTTTTGGGCGGCTTGCGGTTAACGGGCTGTGAATTTTTGGTCCGAGCCACCAAAGGGCGAGACGTCCCACGCGTGCTGACAGGTTGCCAGCGGTCCCTACGCGGCGGGAAGGGTAAACAGGAAGGTGCTGCCGCGCGTAAGTTCGCTCTCAGCGCGGATCGAACCGTCGTGGGCCCTCATGATGTGCTTAGCGATGGCCAAACCAAGGCCGGTTCCGCCCGATTCGCGGGACCGGGCCTTGTCCACGCGATAGAAACGCTCGAACAATCTTGGCAGATGCTCCGAAGAGATCCCGGCACCGAAATCTCGTACGTAGAATTCGATCCCGCGTTCGGCCGAGCGCGCACCGAGCTCAACACGTCCTCCCGAGCGGCCGTATTTCATGGCGTTATCGATCAGGTTGGAGAACACCTGATGGATCGCTTCCCTGTCGGCAAGGACCGGCGGCAGCGATTCGATTGAGGCGTTGCCCTTCTGCCCATCCACGATGCGCAGCTCGACGCCCTGAGTGCGGGCGATCTCGCGGAAACTCTCTTCCGCATCGTTCAGCAACTCGACAGGAGCCACCGGTTCGGTGTCAAAGCGCGTTTCGCCCGACTCGACACGTGCGAGCGTCAGCAGATCTTCCGTGAGACGAGCCATGCGCGCCGCATTCTTACGGATAATTTCAAGAAATTCTCGGGTAGAGCCGGAGTTCTCAGGAATCGTGTCAAGCAGCGTCTCGGAATATCCCTGGATCGAAGTCAGCGGCGTCCGCAATTCGTGAGAAACGTTAGCAATAAAGTCCCGTCGGGTCTTTTCAACGCGTTCGGTCTCGGTTAGATCGCGAAGGACGGCAACCGCCCCGCCATCGGGCAATGGAGCGGCGGTGACATCGAAAGCGCGTCCCGCCACGATCGAAGTGGCCCGCGACGTTCTTACTTTTTTGTCATTCGTTGCTGCTTTGACAGTGGCCAGAAAATCGGGATCGCGAATCGTCTCGACGACGGGCGCGTTCAGGCGGGTATGCTGCGGAACGAGGCGGTCCATGGGCTGGTTGGCCCAGCGAACGACACCGTCTGCGCTGACCGCGATCACGGCGTCCTGCATGCTGTTCAGCAATGTTTCAAGCTGGCGCTGGCTGGACTGCACTGCCGCGAAGCTGCGCTCAATCTGCTCCGCCGTCTTGTCGATGGCGGCGGCAACGCGCCCAATTTCATCGAGCGGAGAGTCGTCTACGCGTGCCCGCAAGTCACCTTTCTCGATCCGGGCAGCGACATCGACGATGTGCTCCAGACGGCGCGACGTCCAGACAGAAACGGAGCCGGCAATCAACAAAGCTACCAGACAAGCGAGGAGAGATCCGCGAATCAGTGGACGACGAACCTGCGCCTGAACAGCCTGAAGGTCGGAGAGTGGGTAGGCGAGCCTGACTGCGCCACCAGAGATCGGAGTAGCGACGTACAGGAAAGGGATGCCTAGAGTCGCGCTCTTCCGCTCGTTTTCTCCCGTCTTCCCGGAGAGAGCAGCAGCGAATTCCTTACGGCTGGCGTGATTCTCCATGTTGGCGGGGATCGCTTCGGAGTCGGCGAGTACCTTGCCGGATGAATCGATAATGGTCGCACGCGCGTCAGCGGCACGACCTTCCTCGGCAGCAATCTCAGCTAGAGAATGCGTGTGATCGATCTCTACTCGGTAAGCAAACAGCAGAGTCTTCTGGGTCAGGCTGCGCTCAATCTCGGCACGCAGAGAAGCTTGCCATGCATTACCGATCATCACGTCGAGGATTGCTGCAGAGGCAGCAATGACGATCAGAAAAACGGCCAGCAGCTTGAAGAAGATGCGGTTCTTCACCTTCTCCTCATCGTGACGGGTCCCTCATTTTGGAACCTCGAAACGGTATCCAGCTCCACGCACGGTCTTAAGGTATCGAGGATTTTCCGGGTCTGGCTCAATTTTTTCGCGAATGCGACGCACGTAAACGTCTACCGATCGCGGGGTCACGTAAGCGGTATCTCGCCACACCGAGTCGAGCAGGTGGTCGCGGCTGAACACGCGTCCCTTATGACGCGCGAAATAGTCGAGGAGGCGAAACTCTGTTGCTGTTGTCGGAACCATGCTGCCGCGAACCATCAGCGTCATGGCAGCAGGATCGATCTCAATCTCCCCTACCTTCATCGGGCTCGGAGGTAGCGGACGTTCGAAGCGACGTAAGACCGCTTTTACCCGGGCCACAAGTTCGCGAGGGCTGAATGGCTTGGCAATGTAATCGTCAGCGCCGAGTTCGAGTCCTAGGACACGATCGGCTTCGCTGCTCTTTGCGGTCAGAAAGATCACCGGAACCGAAGATAGTCCGGCCGTCTGCCGGATCGTACGACAGATCTCGAGCCCGTCCTTGCCGGGAACCATGATGTCGAGGATAAAAAGTGCCGGGCGTTGACGTTCGGCTTCGGAGAGCACTGTCGATCCGGTCGGATAGATGCGGACGTTGAAGCCGTCGTTTTCCAGATGATGGCGAACCAGGCGGGAAATGTCGGGATCGTCTTCGACAACGAAAATGCTTGGTTTCACGAGATCATTGTAGCGAAGGCGGTTGCCGCCATCTAGTTTTAGTGTGCGCTTGCGAAGCTACAAGCATAGATTTTCATCGGATATTAACAATTGATGGGGGAAAGCAATTAGCCCAGAGGTCATTGAGCGGTACTGAGACAACGTTCTCGCTAAAGAGCGATGACTAGGTTGGCCGCCTTATCAACTCGAAATGTCGCTCCGGGCGGGATCACTGTGGTAGCGCTGTATTCGGTGAGGATCGCCGGGCCGCGGTATTGTTTTCCTGTCTGGAGGCGGTCGCGAGAGTGGATTTTCGTCTTTTGTTTCTTTCCTCCGAACAGGACCGCGTCTTCGAATGTGATTTGCCTGCCTAGCTTTGCTCGGCCGTGGGCGGCCGTCCCCACATGATCCATCTTTCCCAAATAATTCATCTTTTTCATATTGTCGGTCCCCTGCCTCAAAACGGCGCGCAGACGGAGAGTAACTAGTTCGATTTCGCGGGCAGGGTGGGTGTAGCCGTAGCGGCGGTGGTGTTCCTGCTCGAAATCGCCTAGGAGGTCCTTCGTGAATGGAAGGTTAAGTTCGTATCCCTGGCCGCGGTAGCGGAGATCGACGCTGCGAAAGTAGTTGGGAGTTCCCTGCCAGGATTCATCCCGGAAGCCCTTCTCAGCTGTTTTTTGAAGGGCCGCGAATTCGCGATTCAGCTTCGGATAAGGAATTTCGCGCGAGACCCACCAGAGGATCGTCCGTGAAAAATCTTTGACCACGTCACTGGCGAGAATGCCTAACGCGGAGAGCGCACCCGGAAACGCAGGTACGATCACTTGCGGGATACTTAGGGCCTCGGCGAGAGCGCAGGCGTGAAGACCACCGGCTCCTCCGAAGGCAACCAGAGCGAACTGGCGCGGGTCGCGTCCGCGCTCGATGGAGACAACACGGATTGCCTTTTCCATCGTCGCGTTCACCACCCGGATTACGCCCTCGGCGAACTTCTCCAGGCTCAGATTTGAGTTCTGTTTCTTTAACCATCCCTGTGTAAGGCCACGAGTGCGGTCCAGATCGAGGTTGAAATCTCCACCGAGAAACCGAGACGATTGAAGCCGCCCGAGCAAAAGATTCGCGTCTGTTACGGTCGGTTGCGATCCGCGCCCGTAGCATATTGGGCCGGGATCGGCACCCGCAGATTCGGGTCCGACACGCAGTGCGCCCCCTGCATCGAAACGAGCCAGAGAGCCTCCACCAGCACCCACGGTGTGGATATCGAGCATGGGAACGCCGATAGGAAGTCCAGCGATTTCAGCGTCACTAGCCGTTTTGATTGCGCCTTCGACCAAAGAGACGTCTGTCGATGTGCCTCCCATGTCGAACGCGATTATTCTCTCGAAGCCGCTGGCACGTGCCGTTGCGACTGCTCCGACCACGCCTCCCGCAGGTCCTGAAAGAACGGTGCGAACTGGTTCGCGGGTGGCAGTCGAAAGCGCTGTGATACCGCCGGAGGACTGCATGACGAAGATTCGCACCGGGGCTGAAACCCCTCTCTTGGCGCCCGTCTTCGAGGCGCTGAGGCGCCGCTCTTCCACGTTCTGATTTGTGCTCTCCGCATCCTCAACTCTTGTCTCTATTCCTGAATTCCCGTCCCCCAATTCTTGCGCTCGGCGCGCGAGATTCTCCAGGTATCGCTGCATCACGGGTTGCAGGTACGCGTTGATTACAACGGTGGATGTGCGTTCATATTCACGAAATTCCGGAAGGATCTGGTGGGAGATCGAGAGTGGAACCGACATTGAACGCAGAGCTCTCGCTACTATCGTCTCGTTCTTTGGATTGGCAAATGAGAAAAGAAAAGAGATCGCGATGGACTGTGGCTTTGCACGAGCGACCTGATTCGCCAGAGTGCGTAGTTCTTCCGGGGTCGGTCCGTTCAGGATTTTCCCGTCGGCGGCCGTGCGCTCGTTGACCCCAAAACGAAGATGCTTCGGAACCAGCGGCTCAATGCGATCGAAAAAGAAGTCGTACAGCTTGGGCCTTGCCTGACGTCCGATTTCGATAGCATCTTCAAACCCGGCGGTTGTGACCAACGCGGTCCGGGCGCCCTTGCGCTCAAGGAGCGTGTTGGTGCCAACCGTGGTGCCGTGAAGAAGGATGAAATTTTCTGTAGGAGCGATTTTGCTAAGCGCTCCGACGATGGCCTGCGAAGGATCCGCCGGAGTCGAAAACACTTTCAGCATGCGGAGGCATCCGGTCGAGGGATCAATCCAAACGCAATCCGTAAAGGTGCCGCCCGTATCGATCGCGATCCGGAGAGGTTGAGAGCGGCGGGGCATGACTGGAGAGTTCGACTCTTCTAATTTTTAGCCACCGGAGCTTCATTTTTTGGACGGGGGAGCAGGTCCGCCGCCGGCAACCTGGCGTCGAATACCAAATTGAAGAAGCCGACCATCATTTCATCGGAATTTTGCTGTCCCCAGATCACGGTCTTTGTGGGATCAGGATTCTCGGGATTGTCAGGCGAGTTGTCGAAATGCGCCGTGCACTCGATCTTCGTCCCTTTAGGAAGCGTGATCGGCTCGTCGAGGTTGTACCAGAGTTGCCAGTGCCAGTTGTACGCCGGAACCCTCAAGAGCGTCTTCGTGTTGCCGTTGGGAAACTTGAGACGGTACTCAAAGTCCTTGCCGCGCGTGTGCATATGCGGATGGAGCGAAACCAGCTTCACTTCCCTGGGAATATCAAAATCGGCATCGACGCGGTAGTTGGGATCTCCGGGCGGAATTTTGAACGTGCCATTCACCGCCGAAAGGGTCAAAACGCGCTCCTTGGGAGTCTCTTTCGAGAACACGATCCCCAGACGTGTGCGATCGGTCGTGGCCTTGCCGTGAGGCGTGTAGTGAACCTCCAGCACAATGTCTGACCCCGCCTTGATCAACTTTCCCTGGCCGGGCTGCAAAATTTCTGCAGGCTGGCCTGGCGCATATCCCACGAGAAAGTCGCTGGGCAAAGCGCTCGTATCGTTTTTTTCGTCCTGCTTTGGGGGCGGTGCTTCAAAAAATACCCCCGGCTTCTGGCCCTTGAAATAATTCGATCCGGGCTCTCGGACGAAAGCAATGATGTGATGAACAACGGAGCGATCGGTAGGACGTGCTTCGGCTGCTTGAACCCACATGTCCTTCGTGAAGCCAGTAGGCAGGATCACGTACTGATATTCCACCATGCCCGAAGCAGGAACGGAATAGGCCTGCGGCAATTCGAAAATCGCATCAGGCTTAGGAATGCCCCATCCTTCGGTGAATGTCGCGGGCTGCGGCATATCCGCAGCTTCTCCTTCGGGCGCGCCGGCATTTGCCCACGCGAGGATGGTGCTGATTTCCTTATCGTTGAGCGACCGGTCATTGGAAAAGTGACCGATAGCCGGATCGGCGAACCACGGCGGCATAACCTTCTGTTTCACTACACGCTTCATGCTGGTCGCCCAGGGGCGTGCCTGCTCGTAGGTGAGAAGGGGAAACGGCGCAGCCTCACCGGGCCGGTGGCAGGTTTGGCAGTGCTTCTGAAGGATCGGGGCAACATCCTTTGTGAATGTGGCGCCGGCTGCACTCGGGCTCTGACACACGGAGTATGTACCCAGACAGAGAATCGCTGCGATGGTCAAGAATATTCGGCCCATAAAGTCTCGTTTCCTCGCGGGGGATAGGTACGCCGCTTTGGGCAAAGAGTATACCGTGATTCGGCTTATGTTCGCGCAAGCGAAGCCACGGGCTGACCCGGAGGGACCAAACCGTTGTTCGGACTTGTGGGGTAACATCTCTCGCTATGCGATATGGATTTCTTGTCGAGACGTATGCAACCGAGCGGGTCAAGGTGGTCAGTGCGTGGAGTGAGTTTCACGAAACTGATTTACGCGTTCGTCCCCGCGACGGAGACCCTCGCGGGCGCAGCGTGCATGAGCAGATGGTGCATCAGTGCGTGAGCGAAGACTTGTGGTTCCGAAACATGCTCGAGATTGACGTGAGCGCCCCTCCGCTTCCGACTCAGGAAACCAGGATCAAATTCATTCAGCAATATGTCGAGGACAGCGGGAAGCGGTTAGCAGCTCTGCACTCGAAAGATGACGCTTGGTGGGAGGGAGACACCAAATTCTTCGACGTGACGCGATCGAGGGCGTGGGTGATGGTGCGCCGCATGACTCACACCTCGCACCATCGCGGACAATTGATGGCCATGTTGCGAATGCTGGGGCGCGACCTTCATAGCAACTATGGCCCCACTGCCGATACTGGCGGCTTGATGGCGAATCATGCTCCGACGATTTATGCGTATCAGAGCGTGGACGAACTGCTGCGCGGAGGCTCTCCGGCAAAGTTACCGGGCGCGGGAGGCAAGGCGGTAACAGAGCGCCCAGCGTGATTCTTTTCACTCCGTTTCGTCCTCAACCGATTACTTGATTGTGAAGGCTAGCGTCAGCAGCGTCTTTTGCTCGACCTCATGGGCTTTCGCACTTCCCGTGGCGGGGCTCGCGCCGGAGCTCCGTTTTACGCTCAGGACCGGGCGATCACCCGCGATCCGTTTGAGGCGCGGGAGCATGTTGAACATCGCTCCCATATTTGCCGGCTCTTCCTGAACCCACACGATATCCGCGTTCTTGCCGTGCCGGTCGAATTCAGCAACGACCTCTTCTTCAGGGAACGGATACAGCTGTTCGAGGAAGACGATTGCGGTTGTGGTGTCGTTTCTCTTTTTGCGCTCGGCTTGAAGTTCGTGGCCGATTTTCCCAGTGCAGATCAGGATGCGTTCCGCTTCTTCAACAGTCGTGTCGGGAATGACATTCAGGAAATTCTTGTGCGTGAAGTCTTCGATCGGAGAGCTGGCATCAGGATGGCGCAGCATACTCTTCGGAGTGAAGACCACCAGTGGCTTGCGCCAGTAACGCAGAGCCTGGCGGCGCAAGAGATGGAAGTATTGCGCGGCGTTTGACGGCTGCGCAATCTGGATGTTGTGCTTGGCTGCGAGCTGAATGAACCGCTCGATCCGAGCACTGGAATGTTCCGGACCTTGGCCCTCATATCCGTGCGGTAACAACATCACTAGGCCCGAAAGCAAATTCCACTTAGCTTCGCCCGCGCTGATGAACTGGTCGATGATGGCCTGGGCGACATTCACAAAATCGCCGAACTGAGCTTCCCAAAGGACGAGTGATTCGGGATAGTCGCGGCTGTATCCGTATTCGAAGCCGAGCACGCCGGCCTCTGAGAGCGTGGAGTTGTAGATCTCGCAGCGCGCCTGGCCCGCGGCAATATTTTCAAGCGGGACGTATTCATTCTCGTTCTCGATGTCGATGAGGACGGAGTGGCGCTGGTTGAAAGTGCCGCGGCGGGTGTCCTGTCCAGACATGCGAACGTGCGTGCCGGTCTTTACGAGGCTTGCGAACGCCAAGGCTTCGGCCATGCCGTAATCGACAACGCGTTTGCCGGTTCCCATCTCGGCGCGCTGTTCGAGAAGCTTCTTTACCTTGGGGTGAATATGGAAGCCCTCGGGATACGTCGTGAGGCGCGTGGTCAGTTCCGACAGCTCTTCGGAAGCCAGCCCGGTTTCAACTTCAAATTCCTGGCGGTGGAGGCCCCCGAAATATTTGTCCCAATATTTTGGGAGCTCGCGAAGCTTGGGCTTGTATTTGATGCTGCCGGCTTTTTTCTGAGCGGCTTCGAATTCGGCCTTGATGGCATCGGCCTGCTCCTGCGCATCGGTCGCACCGATGTCGTCCGCATAGATTTGCCAGAGCGGAGGATGCTCCTTGATCTTTTTGTAGAGCAGCGGCTGCGTGATCGTGGGATCGTCCACCTCGCTGTGTCCGTGGCGGCGATAACCGATCAGATCGATAACGACGTCGGTGCCGAACTGATAGCGGTAGTCGACGGCCATGCGGGCGACGCGAACGACAGCGTCGACGTCTTCGGCGTTGACGTGGAAGATCGGGATCGATTGCCGACGCGCGATGCAGGCAGCGAAGCGCGTCGAATGCTCCTCCGTATAACTGGTGGTGAATCCCAGAAGATTGTTGACTACTACATGGATGGTGCCGCCGACCGTGTATCCGGGCAGATCGGCGTAATTCATGGTTTCGGCGAGTATGCCTTGTCCGGCGAACGCCGCGTCTCCATGAACCAACAGCGGAACGTATTTTTCAGTCCCGCCTTCCCCGGTGCGGTCTTGCTTGGCCCGGGTGCGGCCTACAGTAACGGGATCAACGGCCTCGAGATGACTTGGATTCGAGACCAGGTGGATGTGCACCTTGCCTCCGCTGCGCGTAACGTATTCGCCGGTGGCGCCCATGTGATATTTCACGTCGCCGGATCCGAGAACACTACGCGGGTCAACATCTTCGAATCCCGCAAAAATCTCCTGGGGTGGACGCTTGGCGACGTGGGCAATCACGTTGAGGCGACCGCGATGACTCATCCCCATCACGAGTTCAATCGCGCCTTTTTGCGCGGCGCAGTCCAACACCTCGTCGACCAGAGGGATCAGAGAAGTCACACCTTCGAGCGAAAAGCGTTTGTTGCCGAGATAGCGCTGCTGCAGGACCTGCTCAAAGATGTCGGCGCGTATGAGCAGGTCGAGGATGCGTTTCTGGTCTTGCTGCGGAGGCTCGGATTCCATGCGCTCGAAAACCCAGCGGCGGCGCTCCGGAGCATAAAGGTGGTTGATCTCCACGCCTATGGTGCTGGAATAAATGTTGCGAGCTTCGTGGGCGAATTCGCCATCCTGCTCGAGCTCCGGTGTAGGTCGGGGACGCAGGAAACCGAGAGGGTCGAGGTCACCTTCGAGGTATCCGAACTGGCGATAGGCTGCGAACACGCGCTCGCGTTCGGGATTCGCGCCGTTGGAGGTCGAACCATTGCTGGAGCTCTCGATCACAGCGGCGCCGCGGGCGCCTGAATTCTTGGTCTTGGAAGTCGGCATAGTTTGCACTTATAGAATAAAGGATGCCGCGCCTCGTTGGGGGATTCAGACCGGGCCGCCACGAGCTAAAATCGGTTTCCGCTCCGGCCAAAACCGCAAAAGAGGTTCTTAGACGCAAAATCCCCACCCGGTGCCAAAGCACAACCCAGTGGGGATTTCTATGCGTGCTCTTTTTCTATTTGTTGAAGTTGAACAGATCCATCATGTCCCCGATGGCTGGGCTATTCAGGGGAACGTACGGATTGCTGCTGTCTGCGACCGGGTTGGGGAAATTGTCCCGGCTGCGCTTTGTGAGCGGCGCCAGCTTCCAGTTCGCTTCGATAAACTTCAGGATCGAAACGTGGTCCGTGTAACTGTGCGAGATGTGGCCAGGCTTGGTAAACGGCGAAATCACCAGCGTCGGAATTCTGGTGCCGTCTCCAAAGTAGTCTACCGGCTGAATATAGCCGGAGTCCCAGTAGCCGCCGCCTTCGTCCATGGTGACGATGATGGCGGTGCTGTTCCACAACTCTTTGTTGGCCTGCACTTCGTCCACGACCTTCTTCACAAACCCTTCCAGCAGATTGAGCTTCGACGAAGCCGGGTGGCCGTCGAGCCATCCGTCCGGTTTCACGAACGAGACGGCGGGCAAGCGGTTCGTTTTAATCGCGTCGTATAGGATGGTGGTGTCTTTCGAGTGCGACCGCCCAGCAGCGGTGGTCATCATCGAGCTCGAGTATTGGAAGAAGTTGCAGATGTTGCAGTAGGTGTTATCGGCGGTCGTGTAGAGCCCGTCCGGATTGGCAAGGTAAGCATTCCACTGGTCACCAAAATACGCGAAGGAGATATTTTTCTCCGTCAACGCATCGCCGATGTTTCGCAAAGTCGACGGCGGAATCGTAAAGACCGTCTCAGCTGGATTCTTGATATCGCCGTAGGCGTTCTTGCCGTTGCCGTAGTATCCAGGATTGTAGTTGTTCAGCAGGTAGTAGTGGCCAGCTTCGCACCGGGGGTCAATGGGAGTGCTCAACGAAGCCAGGTAGGCGGTGAGCTGGGCCACTCCTGGTTGAGATGAGTCCGAGCAGTTGGAATACGTTCCGCCACCGTAGGAAGCAGAACCGAACGATCCGCCACCATAGCCGTCTTCGGTATACCAGTTGTTCGTTCCGGGCTGCGGATTCGGGTTTTCGATCTCGTCAACCACGCCGGCATTGGGGCTGCCAGCAGCCATCAGCCGGTTGTGTGGCGGTTGCGCCGGCCGGCCTTTTGGATCGCTAAACCATATCGCGTCGCCGGTGCCGAGCATCACGTGATTCGCGCCCGTTCCACCCATCACCGCCTGGTGGAAGTTGTCGCTCATCGCATAGTTATCGGCAAGGAACTTGAAATATGGAGCGTCCCCTTGCAGAACGTTGTAGAAACCCATCGCTGTCGCGCCTTCGCCCGTGCTTGTGTTGGTAAATCCGGGGTCTTGAGGAAGCCCATTGGTACCCGCGCCGATGCTGGTCTCGACCCACGGAAACAGGTCGCCTTTACAGCCGCTCGGATTCGCAGTGGTCGCGTTGGCCACATTGCAGTCAAACTGCTGCCACATTTGATAGAAGCGGTGAACCGGGCTGTTGTCGTACGAGTCGTAAGGATGTGTTGCAGACGTGATCTGGAACGGGCCGTTCGGAAGTGCAGCCGCGTTCGGAATCCGCGTGTCGATATCTCCGTGATTCAGCCCCGTTCCGCCGGTCGTGAGATAAACGTAGTAGTCGTCGGCCAGACCGTTCTCGAAAGACTTGGCCGTTGCCACGTCGGGAAACGGAGGCGTCGTATACCCGCCCGCCAACACCGGCGGCAATACAGAGTACGGAGTGTTGCTCGATGGACTCAAAAGATAACCGTCGTCGCTGGAGTCGGTTGCCGACGACTGGCTGGCCAATGCGAAATTCGGCCCAGGCGTGCCGTCCGCGTTGACGATCCCTTTCGAAAGCAGGTTTGAGACACTTTCGCCTGCGACCGGCTGATAG
The DNA here is from genome assembly GCA_963801895.1 of uncultured Acidobacteriota bacterium. Classification (GTDB taxonomy): domain Bacteria; phylum Acidobacteriota; class Terriglobia; order Terriglobales; family Acidobacteriaceae; genus Sulfotelmatobacter. Next base: position 418,838 of record CAWDGM010000002.1, read on the forward strand.
GTAGCAAACACATGGTCGAAGGTGCGATTTTCGCCGATGATGACGATTACGTGTTTGATGGGAGTTGCGGTGGGAGCGTCTTGAGCGGCGGCTGGAAGGGGTGATCCAAGATTGGCGATCAGTGCAAATAAACTTGCGCCAACCGCGAGGTGCTGCCTGGCTTGCGCCAGGATGCCTGGTGTAAACATTGATCTCCTCCTGAGAGATTGACTACGGGGGAGGGTATTGAGTGCTGTTTACACCAGCGTGAACTCAAGATGAACAGCACATCAAAAGAAATGCACATCCACAACAGCTGTTGCACAATCGAGCGCTGGAGAAGCATTTCCGGAAAATGATGAGCTTGAGACAGATATGACGACTTTGGGTACGCCAGTACTGGTTGGAATTCCCTTCGACGGTCAGTCTTCCTATCTCCGTGGGCCGGCAGACGCTCCCCCGAAGATTCGGGAGGCGATCGCTTGCGATGCGTCCAACAAATGGACCGAGTCAGGCGTGGACTTAGGCGTTCCCGGCATCTGTGAAGATGCAGGAGATTTATCGTTCGGGGAGCAGGACGCCTTCCCGGCGATCGAATTCGGAATACACAAACTGCTCGACGCGGGAAAGAGGCCAGTTTCGCTGGGCGGAGATCACTCCATCACTTACCCAATCATCAAAACATTCGCAAAGCGATATCCAGGTCTAACGATTTTCCACTTCGATGCTCACCCGGACTTGTATGACGAGTTCGAAGGCAACCGGCTGTCGCACGCGTGCCCTTTTGCGCGAATTATGGAGGCCGGATTGGCGAAGCGGCTGGTTCAGATTGGGATTCGCACGATCAATCGCCACCAGCGCGAACAGGCGCAGAAGTTCGGAGTTGAAGTGCTTGAGATGCGTGCCCTTCCTGCCTACGACACGCTGAAGGCAGAGGGCCCGGTCTATATCACCTTTGATATTGACGTGCTGGATCCTGCGTTTGCTCCGGGCATCTCCCACCGCGAACCTGGAGGGATGTCGGTCCGAGAAGCGATTGCTCATCTCCACGCCATTCGCGGAGAAATCGTCGGGGCCGATGTAGTCGAATACAACCCAGTTCGCGACATCTCAAACCTCACCGCAACAGTTGCAGCGAAAATAGTGAAGGAACTTATCGGCAAGATGATCTCGAATTGAAAACTACCGCCTCCCCGCAGAAGCCCCGAATCGCAGGCATAAAATCGCGATGCTGAAAAGCCAGAGGGCAACAAAGTCCAGATGCACGGTCTTCAATGACGCTGGATGGCTAAGCGGTCGGGATTCTGACGTTGAAGCCGTGAAGTGACGACGAAACGGCGTTCTGGGCGTCAATCCGCTATGAATTTATTTCTGGCTACCAATCTCCGCCTTCCAACCGGAGCGCGGCTCGCGATACAGTAGTGGGGCAATCCGTTTAAGCTTATGGCGAAACTATTTGATCGAACGAGCGCAAAGGGGCTCTTGGCAGCCGCGTTGACCCTGGTGACTGCGGGCTGTGCCAGCAAGAGTCCCGGAAATCCCCAGGCTGCTGGACCGCAAGCGATGCCGGTCAAGGTCATCGAAGCGCGACCCATGCCAGTGAATGATACGTCCGACTATGTGGCGACTTTGAAATCGCGCGATTCCGCCGTGATCATGCCCCAGGTGGAAGGCCAGATCACCCAGATCTTCGTCCACTCAGGAGAGAAGGTCGCGGCTGGAGCGGCCCTGATCGAGATCGATCCGTTGAAGCAGCAGGCGACGGTCAAGAGTCAGGAGAGCGCCCGCGCCGCACAGCAAGCCAACCTGAGTTGGGCAAAACAACAGTATGAACGCTCCCAGGGATTGGCTTCGGCGGGAGTCGTCAGCAAACAGGACCTCGACCAAGCCAAGGCGACTTACGATTCTGCGCAGGCCCAGATGGACGCGCTGGACGCGCAAGTCCGCGAACAGCAGGTTCAGCTTCACTACTACAAAGTGGTGGCTCCAAGGGCTGGTATCGTTGGCGATGTGCCGGTCCGGGTGGGAGATCGAGTGACGACCTCCACCCAACTGACGACGGTCGATCAACCGGGCAGTCTGGAAGCCTACGTTTACGTTCCGATTGAAAAGTCCTCTCAATTGAAGACGAACCTGCCGGTGCAGGTGGTCGATGCCGAAGGAAAAGTGCTTGCGAATACGCGGGTCACATTTATTTCACCACAGGTCGACAACACCACTCAAACCGTCCTGGTGAAAGCAAAAATCACAAACGGTAACGACTCGCTCCGCCAATCACAGTTCATCCGCGCGCGGGTAGTATGGGGAACCCATCAGAATCCTGAGGTTCCGATCCTGGCGGTGTCGCGGCTTGCCGGCCAGTATTTCGCATTCGTCGCAGAGCCGCAGAATGGCGGATCATTCGTGGCACGGCAAAAAGCCCTGACGGTCGGGCAAACGGTTGGAAACAACTATGAAGTGCAGGCCGGCCTCAAGCCTGGAGATAAGGTCATCGTCTCCGGGACGCAATTTCTGATGGACGGTGCGCCGGTAATACCGCAGAGCTAGCCGCGGACATTGCTGTTCATCAAGATTCCTTGTATTTGCACAGACTCAAGCTACGACTTTCATTAGTAGCCTAGGGACCTTTCATGTTCGTTGAATTCTTCATCCGACGTCCGGTTTTTGCGACGGTGTGCGCGCTGCTGATCCTTCTGGCTGGCATCGCCGTCATTCCGACACTGCCGATTGCCCAGTTCCCGAATCTTGCTCCTCCACAGGTGGGAGTAACGAGCGCATATATCGGGGCTAGCGCGCAGACGGTCGAGAGTGCGGTCACGATTCCGCTCGAACAGCAGATCAACGGCGCTGAAGGGATGAAGTACATCACCTCGACCAGCGGCAATGACGGCACCAGCCAGATTTCCGTCACGTTTGATCTGACCCGCGATCCCGACCTCGCTACAGTCGACATCCAGAACCGGGTAAACACGGCACAGGGACGCCTTCCCGGCGCGGTAAAGGCGGTTGGCATTACGACCCAGAAGACATCGCAAAACTTCGTCTTCGGTGCCGCAATCATCTCCGACAACAACAAGTACTCCACGCTCTTCATGAGCAACTATCTCGACGTTTATGTGCGCGATGCGTTGAAACGCATTCCTGGTGTTGCGGACGTAATCATCTTCGGTGAGCGCAAATATTCCATGCGGCTTTGGATCGATCCCGTTCGGCTTGCGGGACGCGGCCTCACAGCGCCTGATGTCGTCGCCGCGTTGTCGGAGCAGAACGTAGAGGTCGCTGCCGGACAAGTAGGTCAACAGCCCTCGATGCCAGGGCAGTCATATCAGGTCAGCGTGCGGGCTGTGGGTCGACTCAGCGAGCCTTCACAGTTCGACAACATCATCCTGAAAACGAACGCGGACGGAACTCTGGTCCGGTTGAAGGACATCGGGCACTCCGAACTAGGCGCCGAAAACTATGCTTCCGATCTTCAGTTCAATGGCCAGGATGCAGTTGGAATGGGCGTCACGCAGCTCTCCACGGCAAACGCACTTGACGTGGATCGCCGCGCGATCGCGGAGCTCGCGCGGCTGTCGAAAAGTTTCCCTCCCGGCATGCACTACAAGGTCGCGTTCGACACGACAGACGCCGTTGGTGAGTCGATTCGCGACGTGACCTTTACAGTAGGTTCGGCCATTGTGCTGGTCATCCTGGTGATTTTCATCTTTTTGGGCGACTGGCGAACCACGATGATTCACTTCATCGCCACTCCGGTTTCGCTGATCGGCACATTCGTCTTCGTGAAGTTGCTGGGCTTCTCGATCAACACCCTGACCCTGTTCGGAATTACGCTGGCGACCGGACTGGTGGTTGACGATGCCATCGTGGTAATTGAGAACATTGAGCGCCATATTCGAGAGGGCGAGCACGACTCGCACAAGGCTGCCGCGGCGGCCACGGGTGAAATCACTGGTGCAGTAATCGCCACCTCCCTGGTGCTGGTGGCCGTGTTTGTCCCGGTCGCCTTCTTTCCCGGAACGACGGGTATCCTGTTCCGCCAGTTTGCGTTGACCATCGCCTTTTCGATCGCCATCTCCGCGTTCAACGCGCTGACGCTGGCCCCAGTGCTGGCGGCGATTTTGTTGCGCGAATCCCACGGCCAAAAGTGGTGGCCTCTACGAAAATTCGACGACGGCGTTCAGGTGGTCACAAATGGATACCGGGGATTGCTGCGGCACATTTTGAAATACAAGCTGGCTATGGCTGTGATGTTCTTCGCCGGGCTGGGACTGACGTATTTAGTCTTCACGCGAGTACCGACGGGCTTTGTACCGGACGAAGACCAGGGCTATTTCATCATCGTGATTCAAGCCCCGTCGGGTGCATCACTCGAATATACGAAGGCCATCGGTAAGCAGGTTTCGGGCATGCTTGCGGATGTAGGAGAAGCGCAAGGAACGTTCTCTATCGCAGGCTTTAGTTTTGCGGGAGCCGCCGCGAACCAGGGACTCATCTTCGTCCCGCTGAAGCCGTACTCGCAGCGAAAGGGCGAAGAACACACGGCAACTGCGATTGTGAACCGTGTACGGCCACGCCTGTTCGGCATTTCCGGAGCGATCGTCTTCGCGACGTTGCCACCACCAATTCAAGGCCTGGGACAATTCGGCGGATTCCAGTTTGTGGTGCAGGACCTCGCCTCCCACAAACTCGAAGAGTTGTCCGATGCAACCCAGGGAGTCATACGGGGAGCAAGCCAGCGAAAGGATCTGGCCCGCCTCTTCACGTCGTATACCGCGAATGACCCTCAGTATCTCGTCACCATTGACCGGGAGAAGGCGAAGAGTCTGCATGTCCCTCTTTCTCAGATCACCGATACCCTCGGCGTCTATATGGGATCGTCGTACGTAAACGACTTCGACTTCAATAACCGCTCCTATCGAGTGTATGTGCAGGCAGACAAGCAATTCCGCGCCACGTCGCAAGATATGAAGCGGTTTTACGTCCGGTCGGACAGCGGCGCGATGGTACCGCTTGAAAACCTGATCAGCATCACGCAGACGACCACTCCGCAGGTGATCAGCCACTACAACCTGTTCCGATCGGCCGAGATCGACGGTTCACCCGCGCCGGGTTACAGTTCGGGCCAGGCCATTGCCGCCATGGAGCAACTGGCCAGCAAAATGCCGCAGGGCTTTTCTTACAGTTGGACTGGATTGTCGCTCGAAGAATTGGCGGCGGGAGGAACGTCGCTCATCTTGTTCGGCTTGGGCACTCTCGTCGTTTACCTCACGCTGTCAGCGCAATACGAGAGCTTCGTGCTTCCGTTCATCGTGTTGCTGGCAGTCCCCATGGCCTTACTGGGCGCGCTCGGAGCGCAATGGATACGCGGCTTGCAAAACGATGTTTTCTGTCAGGTCGGCCTGGTGATGCTCGTTGGCCTGTCGAGCAAGAATGCCATCTTGATCGTGGAGTTCGCTGAACAACTGCGTCAGCGCGGTGTTCCCCTTGTCGAATCGGCGCTTCAGTCCGCAACGATTCGGCTGCGTCCGATCCTGATGACGTCGCTGGCCTTCATCCTCGGCGTGGTGCCGCTGGTGTTCGCAACCGGCGCCGGGGAAAATGGCCGTCACTCGGTTGGGACCACCGTGTTTGGCGGAATGATCATGTCAACCTTCTTAAATCTGTTCTTTATTCCGGTCCTTTATCTGATCATTGAAGGCTGGCGCGAACACGGCAAGAAAGTCCCGACTCGGAATTAGGCTCTCGATTTTGCCCGTATCCTGCGTGTCGGCTTAGAGCTCTGTTTTTGCTTCTTCTTGCGTGCCTCGCGGCGCCGCATCTTGGCCATCCATTCGCGGGAGTACATCGTTCCCCGGCACTTCGGTGATCCGCAGTGGCAAGGCGCGGGATCATCATCGTCATAGAGGTTGTAATCCCAAAGAAGTTCCTCTCCGGCGGCAATGTCGCGGATCGCAAAAATCCACACTCGTCCCTTGATTTCGTCGACCTCGCAATTTGGATCGCAAGAGTGATTCAGGTAAGCGCCCAATCCGTGCCCATCGATTACGGTCTCGCCATCTTCGAGACCATATAGGTACGTGCGCGACACGCCTTCGTAACGACGATCAGCTTCTTCGGGAGTTATTCTCTCTCCGTCGTACTCGACTACACGCTCGCCCTTTCGAATTGGGGAGGAAGTGTATACGCCGACGGAATGGATCGGGGAAGGACGGACGACCAAGGCCATAAACTAATTTCGCATGGCTCGGCGTTTTTGGGGAGAGTCAAAATCAAACTTTCGACGTCGTGATAGACTTCGCGGGCCGTCACAAGCAAATGGAGGCGGGAATGAGCTTTTTTCGGGTGGTCGCGGCAGTTGGACTTGCTTTAGTTTTTTCGGGAACCGGTTCGCAGATGATGGCCCAGACGCCCAGAGCTAAGGCATCGTCATCTGCGTCCATCGATCAGGCCAAGGCCTACTGCACGTCCACGGGTGGTGAACTTGAACTGCGGCACGCCGTGTTTGGCACGAACAATCCGCAGCAGGATTGGCTTTGGCTGACAGGCGTCCAGTCATTCTGCCAGTACACTCTTTCTTCTGATGGCTCGCGCATCCATCTCTCCCTGCCCACGCTTTTCAGTCCGAAGCCCACACTCGCTGCGCTTGCGTATTATTCCCAAGTTCCTTGGAATGGACAGGGCAACGGAAATCCCGCCTCCTTTTATTGCACGCAATTGGGCGGAGCGGAAATCGGAGCCACGGACTTTTCTGGCGGCGGCTGGGTGCTGCTGGGCAGTATTGACGAGTCTCTCGAGGCCTGCGTGTTTCCGGACAACTCGACCATCGATTCCTGGGGACTTTTTTATCACTCAGCCAGCATCGTGCGTGGAATCGACCTGGCGACGGTGCTGAAGTATCCGAATCCCTACACCGCAAAGAAATAATACTTCCGCTTCCTCAGGACTGAAAACTAACGCCGCCCGAAATCACAGCGGCGTTTTCGTTTTTACGGCTCGTAGATGGAGCTACCGAACCCTTGCTTCCGCGCTGCTTCTTGCATCTCCTCGAGTTTCTTCTGTTGGTCGGCAAGCTGCGCCTTCATGCTTTCTACTTGGTCCTGCTTCTGCTTCTGGCGCTCGTTCCACTGCACGCAATTCGATACGCAATTTCCGCCGGCGTACTGAATGGAATCGCCAATTTCCTTGATTTGCTGTTGCAGGGCCGCTATCGCTTGCTTCTGAGATTGAATCTGATCTTTGAGCTGTTGCCCCTGTTCGTCGCGCGTTCCGGTAGTCGCCGCTGTGGTTGAAGTTGCGGAAGCATCAGTGTCATTACGTGGCGTGCTCAAAGTTGTGGCGTGTTCCGGCAACTCCTCATTCGTGATGACGTGAGCGGGCTTCGAGGTCTGGGCGGCTGAAGTCTTCGTTCTTGGTTGAGCCGCCTTCTGCTTCTGCTGGCGTGACTGGCGAGCTACATCTCCTAAAGATGGCGATTCATCCTGAGCAGCAACAGAGATCGTCATCAATGAACTCGCAGCGAGTATGAACACGAGTATCCGCATCGGGCCTCCGGGAACACCCAGTCCACAAACGGGCATTCTCAAGAATCGTATCTTTCAGGGAGAACGATCCGACGTTACTTTCGTGTGGGGGGCAGATAGGCTAAGCTCGCGATCAGCCCATCAAGCTTAGCGAATAGAGCTTGATTTCCCTGGCGCGGATACTTCGCCAGCGAATCGCGGAAATGCGGCAAGTTGAACAAGAAAGATTCGACTCGCTCTTTGTTGAGTTCTTCCCAATACGAGCCGTATCCAGACTTCTCCAACCAATACGCATTGAAGATCTGCTCGAATTGGTGGCTGACGGGAACCGCCAGGTATGGCTTTCCCAGGTGCAAGGCTTCGGTCACCAGGGAGAATCCGGAATTCGCGATAATCGCGCGTGCATTTACCAGGTCGGAAAAGAATCCCCCGAGCGACGGCTTCTTATAAGTCATGTTCCCTTCCGTACCGTCGCGGCCGAATCCATACGCAATAAACGAACATCGCACCGTGCTCAGCAATTTGGCCAAGGCGGGCGCCGGTGAAGTTACATAGACCAGCACATGATCACCTTCAGTCGGCTTCGCCCCCAAAATCTCCTGGCGCAGTAGCGGCGGAAACAAGAAGGTGTTGCGCTTCCGGATCGGTGCCTCAAAGAAAGAAATTACAAGATACGCGTTCGCCCGCGGCGTCATCAGTTTCGTCACGATCTTGGCCGCGGCTGCGTCTCCCCGATATTTCTTCGGATACGACACGACCGTGTTCGTGAGGCAATGCTGATTGTCAATCGATATGACCGGGAGACGCCGCTTATGTCCGATATGGCACGTGAGGGGCTCGAAATCGGTGATGACCAGATCGATCTTCGCTTCTTCGACAAGGTCGTTCAAATCCGACAAGCTTCTCGCAGCTTGCGGAACAGTAATCAGATTCTTCGCAATGGTACGCTTGTACCGCACGCGGTTATTCACGTAAGCGAAACGGAATCCGTAAATCTCGGTGACGTCGAAATCATTCTTCAGATTCTGTAGGCCGCGGTCGAACGATGCGACATGGACGGTGTGACCTTGCGACACGAGGTGCGTCAGCACTTCTTTCGCGCGAGTCGAATGACCCGAACCTTCGCCGTTCACTCCGTAGAGTATGTTGGCCATGGATTTTGAAAAGGGAGTATACCGCGAATGCGAAGCTCCGCCCGCAGTACGAAATTCGACGAGGCGAGTCGATGACCTCGCGGCTACCGGCAGAACGCCAGTCTACTGCTGCGCGACAGGTAACGCCACCGTATCTATGGTGGCTGGGTCGTCGCGGAGTTTGATGTAAAGCGTGTTACCCTTCGGCGGCGGAATCGCGAGCGCATCTTCGACAAATCCCTCGGGTACTGTCACCGGATTGCTGAAATCCGCATCGGCGCTCACCGAATCGAGCAGAAACAGTTTATCTCCCCTGAGCGTGCATTGCGTCTCGGGCGGCACGCAGTGCACAGCTTTCAGCATGGGAACGCGCACCAGATTGACCAGCGACTGCCAGTCTCCATTTATGCCATCACCGCCCACCGGCCGAAACTTCAGCGGTCCGAAAGCCGATGGCCCAAGAAGCTTCATCGGATCGAGAACCGCCAGCACCGTCTTCGAGTCTTGCATTGTTAAGCTGCCATCTTTGAAACTGAGCAATACGCGGAATGATTCGTCCGCGGTCGCCACTTCGATCTTCTCGCTGGGAGAAAACGTCTGCGGCTCTTGCGTCTTCAAAAAGAAATTCAGGCGTGCATCTTGCGGCAACTCGTCATCGCTGCCCAGACGAACGGCAGGCGGCGACGAGGAGTCCCCGAGTTGAACACTTTTTGTCAGGAGATTGACGACCGGACGCTGAGCCTCGACCTCTGCTTTCAGGTCGAGTGACCTTCCATCTTTCAGCGTGGCGTGAATAGTCAGAGGGTCGCCAGAATGCAACTTTGTTCGCGCCGCGGCATCGGAAGCTGTCAGCCGCATTTCATCCTGTTGATTCTGCCGGGTCAATACGCCTGGATGGAAACTGATTCCGTTTACATCGAGGCTCTCAACCTGATCGAGCCGGGTGCCCTTCAAGACTCCCTCGGCATCTCCGGCGTGAATGCCAAAGCTATCCAGCCGTCCTGCCTCAGCGTAGGTGTGCAGAGGAATCTCGTCCGCGTCGCGCAGGCCAAACTTCTTGACTAGCATCACGACGGATCCGGCCGAGGCATGTTGCAGCGGGACTTTAATCTCGATCTCGTCCGGCTTTGAACTTTTCCATTCGGTCGATACGCTTTTTCCCTGCCCGTCGCTCATCATCACTTCGCTTACGCAACACGCATCCGGCGCTTGCAGGTGGAGTGTGTCTTCCCGTCCGACGATAAGCGCGCTGGCGTCTTTCGAAGCGACGACCCACTGCGCCAAACGGGAAGCACGGAGGCGATAGTGTGGTCCGTCAAAAGGGTTAAATCCCCAGGATCCGCGCAGGCTGCCGGTAATTTCTCCCTCGAGATTTGCGGACTGCAGAGCTTGCGTGTCGACGACGAATCCTCCTCGCACCGGATCAGGTACGGCGGGAAGGTCGATACCGGGCCCCGACTTTTTGTCGATATGAAGGACAAAATTATGCGCAAGCTCGGTTCCGTAAACCAGCGGGGCACCGTCCGCTTGCAGCAGAATGGAGGGCTTGCCGGCGCATAGCACCTGGGACGGATCGAGTGCGCGCAGCGGCGGCGGAGGTGAAGAACGCACGGCGGGCAGTCCAATCACGATGACCGACTTGGGATTGCGAAATGAGGGCGGATTGTTCAGCCGCAGATTGAGATCGTTATCCTTCGGCAGCGATAGCGCCGGAATGTACTGGTACTGCGCTGTGTGTGCCGTGCTCAAAATGCGGGCGACATCAACGACGGCGCCAATGTATGGACTGTAGTATCCCCCGCGCGCGGTCGGAGTCGAACTGATCTGCGCGAGTAAATCGGACGATGGTCCTGAAGTGAGGGTCGCCACCATCGTCTGACTGTGCGCATCGTCGAGCACCAGTTGATCCGTGTTCTGCGTCAGGCAAGGGATCTGTTGAGCACTGGGCTTGTCAAAACACTGCTGGTCAAGCTTCATATTCAAGCTTCGAGCCAGCATGGTGGTGTGTGCCTTCAACTGCTCCGGATCTGCAGTATAGGTTTCTCGTACGGCCTCAAGATATTTTTCAAGCCGCTGACGGTCCAGACTCGCCTGCTCGAGATCCTGAGCGGCGCGGACAAAAGCTCCAGGTTTACCTCGGACTGCTGTGCGAAGTGTGCTGAATGCTCCTCCAGTTTCCGGTGCGAGGAATACGAGAGCCTCTTCCGCTTCATCCGGCACGACTACGAAAATGCCTTCGTCTCGCACCGACTTGCTCCAAGTCTCGACTCGCGTGAACCAGGCATCTGGCGGCGGATTCGTCGCGCCTCGCAGAAATGCAATCACCATCAGATAACGCACCGACTGGCTATCCGGCATGTCAGGGTGTACCCAGAGACGATCACCACTCTGAAGATTCGGGACTTGGGCGATCGGAAGCGTCTTACCGGCCCGCTGGACGCGAACCTGGACTTTGGGACCAATCAGATCGAACGCAGCGCTGTCAGCGCGCGCAGTCCCCAGCGAAAACGAGGCGAACAAACAGAATCCCAGCGCTGTTCTACGGCGCCACCGCAATAAAGAAGACAGAAAAGGCCTGAAACGCACTACTCCCCTTTTTCACTATCTAATGACTTGGATTTCCGGCAATGCCTGTTACAACGCATTTTAGCTCACCAGGACGGGCAAGATTACCGGCAATGCCCCTCCGACTTGCCGCGGTATTGGTTTTGCACGAGTTTTTTCCGTTATCGCAGCGTCGTTTACAAATCTTTAAGTGACGCACGTTGATAGAACGTGATAGGGTGCTTCGTCAGGCCACGCGGTATCCCCCACGTCTTATTCCAATCCTGAGGTTGCCGTTGATGAAGAAAACACACGCTTGCCTAGCCGCGCTTATATTCACCCTGATGTCAGCCAGCTTTGCTGCCGCGGCGGTTCAAGTTTATCCAACCGGCGTCACCTTTCCAGCTCAGGCAACCGGAACGACGGGGCCCGTTCAGAATGTTACCGTGTATAACCTCGGTCCAAAGGCCTTCACAGTTACCAAAGTCACAAGCAGTTTGACCACTTTCAAAGTCGTAAGTGGGGCTGTGCCCTTCACGATTCAGCCGAATGGCAATGAGACGTTCCAGGTACAGTTCACTCCGACAACAGCAAAGACGTTTAGCGGCAAACTAACGTTTACATTCACCGGCGCTGGGTCGCAGATCGTAAACTTGACCGGTCTGGGGATCAACACGAAAGCGAATCCCTCATTAAGTGCAACGTCGTTCAGTTTCGATGATCAGGCGCTCGGAGCCAACGGTCCTTCCAAAACTCTCACGATCACGAATCGGGGTACCGTCGCGGTCAGCCTTACCGGCGTCACAATCACCGCTCCGTTTACGCAAGCCGGGTGGACGGCATCGACCACGATCCAACCGGGCGCGTCTTTTAACATGCAAATTGGGTACGTTCCAAGTGCCCTGGGCACGCAAGCCGGCACATTGATGCTGACTTACAACATCGCACCGCCAAGTGGGGTAAGTTTGTGGGGAACCGCAGTCAATCCCAATTCGCTTGGTGTTACTTCTTATCCGACTCTGCCTGCCGGAACGGCGGGCAATCCGTATCAGGCGAATCTGACGGCGGCAGGAGGCGTTCCACCGTACACTTGGAGTCTCTCCGGCTCAACCCTGCCAAGTGGATTGACCCTTTCAAGTTCAGGCGTGATAAGCGGCACCATCGGGTCTACCGTCACGGTCGGAGATCATTCCGTCACTGTCAGCGTGAGCGATTCGTCGACGCCGCCCGCTGTTGCTACTTCTCTGCAGACGCTCTCGGTCAACAAAACTACTGGTGCAAACTGCGCAAATACGTCGTTCAACGCCTCCGACAGCTCAGGACCTCTTCTCCCGCTTACGGATTTGGGCACCAATCTCTATGCAGGATCGGAGGCTGGCGGACTCTACGCCAATGGCAGCAATGTCGATGATGCAGCCCACCACTCGTTTGGCGAAGGGCTCGCTGCGAGTATCCAACCGCTAGATAGCAACGGAAACGCGTCATCGACCGGGAAGTATGTTCTCCTCGGAATCGGTTTGTCTGTCACGCAACAGTCGTTGAATCAAGTTGTGCCGATGGCAGCAGTCGATCCGGCGAAGAATCCTAATCTCGTTTTTGTAAATGGAGCGACCGGCGGCGGTACCGCAACCGACCTGATCAGCCAATCCGTCTTCTGGCAGGCCATGCTGAATGACTACCTGCCAAATGCCGGCGTCACGGCAAAGCAGGTGGTAGCAGTTTGGTTCATGGATGTCGACGGTGGAATGAGTGGCACGTTCCCCGGTGACATGACCACACTGCAGACGCAGATGGAAACCATCGCGCAGATGATGCTGACATACTTCCCGAACCTCAAGATCGCATATGCCTCGAGCATCTATTACACCGGCTACTCGAACGGAGTGAAGAATCTCAGCAACGAACCTTGGACGTACGAATCCGGATTCGCCGTGAAAAATGTGCTCCAGGATCAGTTGAACGGGAATAGCAATTTGAATTTCGATCCAAGCAAAGGCGCGGTTGTCGCGCCTTGGATGGCCTGGGGACCATACTTGTGGGCGAATGGGATGCTTCCCCGCAGCGATGGAACGGTTTGGGCCTGCAACGATCTGCAGAACGACGGAACCCATCCGTCGACGGGAGCCAAGGTGAAGGTCGCCCAACAGCTGCTGAACTTCCTGAAAACCGACGAGACCTCTGCCCCGTGGTTCCTGGCTCCGTGACGCCGACGGATGCAAACACCGGAAGAACAACCTGAAGCGATTTGCGCCGGGAGCGCTGACGAAGCGCCACAAAATTCGGGAATAGGAAAGTCCGATAGAAGGTGTGACTTTGGAAACCGAGAAGGTTCGTAAAAGGGTACGGCTTCGGAATCGATAATGATTTGTAAAAGGGCACGGCTTCAGCCGTGCCGCGGACGCCTCTGGGAATCGGGCGGGCTTCAGCCCCTGCTGAGGTATTAGGTCGGAAGCTTCAGAAACTGCTTTGCATTCCGGTAGCAAACATCCTCGATCAGCCTGCCCAGAAGCTTGTCGTCATTCGGCAATTCGCCGCGGACAACGTCGCGGCCGACGATGTCGCAAAGCACGCGCCTGAAATATTCGTGGCGAGGATACGACATAAAAGATCGTGAGTCGGTCACCATTCCTATGAAGCGCGACAATAGGCCCACATTCGAGAGGGCGTTGATCTGGGCCGTAATTCCCTCTTTCTGATCGAGAAACCACCACGCACTGCCGTATTGAATCTTGCCCGCGGTCTCGCCGTCCTGGAAACATCCGATCAGCGTGGCGAAGGAAAATGTATCGGATGGATTGACGTTGTAGAGAATCATCCGCGGCAGTGCATCCTCCCGCGAGAGCAAGTCGAGGTACATGGCGAGAGGTCCCGTTTGGGAGAAATCCCCGACGGTGTCATAGCCGGTGTCGGCGCCGATGCGCTCACGTGCAGTAGAGTTGACGTTGCGTCGCGCCCCCAGGTGTAACTGCTTCGTCCATCCCTTCTCGGCGTCCAGCCGCGCGAAAAATAACATAAGGAGGGAGGCGAACTGCACGTGCTCTCCTTCGCTGATTGCTTTCCCGTCCCTTGACTTCGCAAAAATCACTGTTGCGGCTTGATCCGAACAGGGAGTCGCATAGCAATGGTCCAGCCCGTGATCCGAGAGACGGCAACCGAGAGCGTGAAAATCGTCGTGCCGTTTCCTCAGCGCATCGAGCAAACTGTTGAGGTCTCTGATTTCGACACCCGCCGCTGCCGCCAACTTCTGAACCCACGGAAGAAATTCTGGCTTGCCGATCGCTAACGCTTTGTCGGGACGGAACGCAGGAAAAACGCGCGTGGCTAGCTGAGACTGCGCGAGTTTCTTGTGATGCTTCAGGTCATCCGTAGGATCGTCCGTTGTGCAAACGACCTCGACGTCAAACTTTCTCAGAATCGCGTGAGCTGTCAGATCTTTGGCCAGAATTTCATTCGCACGATCCCACACTCCAGGAGCCGTGTTCTCATCAAGCAGGTCATTGATCCCGAAATAGCGTTGCAATTCAAGGTGAGTCCAGTGGTAGAGAGGATTCCGTAACGTGTACGGCACTGTCTTGGCCCAGGCCATGAACTTCTCGTACGGCGTAGCGTCACCCGTGATGTATTTCTCCGGGACCCCATTGGCCCGCATTGCCCGCCATTTGTAGTGGTCTCCCTCAAGCCAAATCTCGAACAAATCGGCGAATCGGCGATCTTCCGCAATGTCTTTCGGTGGTAGATGACAGTGGTAATCGACGATGGGCTGGCGCGCAGCTTGATCGAAGTACAGCGGGCGCGCTACATCATTCGAAAGAAGAAAGTTGTCATCAAGGAAGGGCGTCATGAAAAGGAATGTTCCGGCGCAGTCTCACCGGACGCGGAATCCACGGCATGAATATAACAGTTCCCCACTTTCGAAAGGCTTGGCATATGTTCTGCCTCGCTGCCGCTCCCCCTGGCCGTGATGCGCCCGATGATGCGGTAAATGCAAAGTTTAATTACACTCGTTGGTTCAGGATCAGGAGAGATGCGTGAAGATCAGCGACGCCAAAGTCTTCGTGTGTTGTCCGGGACGTAATTTTGTGACTCTCAGGATCTACACCGACGAGGGCGTGTTCGGCCTGGGGGATGCCACCTTGAATGGACGGGAACTCGCCGTTGCGTCCTACTTGCAGGATCACCTGGTTCCCTGCCTCATCGGGCGCGATCCCTTTCAGACCGAAGATTTGTGGCAGTACCTTTACCGCGGTGCCTACTGGCGGCGGGGCCCCGTTACTATGACCGCCATCGCCGCGGTCGACATGGCTCTGTGGGATATCAAGGGCAAAGCCCTGAAGACGCCCGTCTACAACCTGCTGGGCGGCGTCAGTCGAACCGGTGTGATGGTCTACGGACACGCCAACGGCCGCGATATCGAAGAGACCAGCGATCAAGTCGCGAAATACAAAGAGATGGGATATCTCGCCGTAAGAGCACAGACCGGGATTCCGGGCCTTCCCTCGACGTACGGCGTTGCGGGCGACAAATTGTTTTACGAACCGGCAGAAAAAGGATTGCCACCCGAGAATTCCTGGTCCACGGAGAAATATCTCCTGCACGTTCCGAAGTTGTTCGAAGCGCTGCGCCTGAAGTTCGGAGATGATCTGCACCTTTTACACGACGTACATCACCGGCTCACTCCGATCGAGGCAGCACGCTTGGGAAAAAGTCTGGAGCCGTATCACCTGTTTTGGCTCGAGGACGCGGTGACTGCCGAGTTGCAAGAAGGATTTCGCATCATCCGCCGTCACACTACGATTCCGCTAGCGGTTGGCGAAGTCTTCAATTCCATCTGGGACGCAAACCTTCTCATCACTGAACAATTGATCGACTACTTGCGGATGACCGTCGTCCACGGCGGTGGACTGACGCATTTGAAAAAGATCGCCGCATTGGCCGAGTTGTATCACGTGCGAACCGGCTCTCACGGCGCGACGGATCTTTCTCCTGTGGCAATGGCGGCTGCGCTTCACTTCGATATTTCGATCAACAACTTTGGAATTCAGGAATACATGCGTCATACCACCAAGACTGACGAAGTCTTTCCTCATGCTTACTCGTTCAGTAAAGGCTTCTTGCGTCCGGGTGATGCCGCGGGGCTGGGCGTCGATTACGACGAGAAGTTGGCGGCGAAGTTTCCCTACGAGCGCGCCTATCTTCCGGTAAACCGCAAGCTTGATGGGACAATGTTCAACTGGTAATCGCGGCCGAAGACCGTACGAAAAATCGCAAACAATTGCCGAACCGGCGAGTGGATTCTCGACCTGCCGTGTTCTTGTAAGACTGGTCGAAATCCACAGATTCAAGGAGCGGCAAGTGAAATCCACGCTGGTTTGTGCATTCGCCTTATTCCTAACCATACTCGCAACAAATCCGCGCGCGACAGCTCAGGACCAGCCCAAAGAAATGCCTTCTACCACGGCTGCGAAATTTCCGAAGTGTACGGATCCCCTGCCTGACGTCGCAGTGCCCGACGCCCCTCACGGCCTGTTCGCCATCATGTTCCCCGACCCACAGAAGCAGGCCAAAACCACTCGATTGCTGGTACACAATCCAGTTGTGTGCGGTGCTAATTTTTATTTGGTGTGGAACGAGATCGACCGCGGTCCGAATGCAAGCCCCCGGTACGACTGGTCCGCTGTGGATGAGCGAATGGGGCCATGGCTCGCAGCCGGGAAACGTGTGAACCTCGTGATGTGGGCCACTGGCTATAACGGCCGCTCGAAGGCGACGCCGGACTACGTTTTTGAAAAGGTCAATTCCGTCGAGTGCCCGAACTTTGGCCGCGTTCCGGTGTTCTGGGAAAAAGATTTTATGAAGAATTACCAGGCATTCATGGCGGCTGCGGTGGAAAAGTATGGAAGCAATCCGCAGGTGGGATACATTCGATTCGGCCTGGGTGGTGGCGGCGAGACTTATCCGGCGTGCATGTTCGCGCTGAAACGTCACGGATTTTCTGCGGGAGTCTGGCGCAAATACATTCTCGAAATGCTGGATTTTGAAAAGACCTTGAACTCGCAGAAGCAGTTGATGGTAGGCATCAATTCGTTTGGCCAGCCGGAAGACCTGGGCTTTGCCGATGCGGTGGCGGAGCGCGCGATGCGAAACGGGATCGCTTTCGGCAGCCAGAGTCTCTCGATGGAGGATTCGCGCAATGAAGAAAGCGGATCGCCATGTGCCGTCGACTGGTGCCGGAATTTTCACAAGTTCCAGGGCAAAGTTCCGCTCGAACTGCAGACTCGCAAGGCCAGCAATCCGGGTGGCGGCGGACTGGTTGGCTCGATGACTGAGTTGCTGCCGTTTGCGATCCGGATGAAAACGCAAATCATCGAGATCTATCCCGAGGACTGGTACGTGGCCTACGATCCGTCATCTCCCGACTACGAGCAGCATCATGAGGAGTACCGGAAGGCGTACGAGGCCGCAGCGAAAGTTCTGGGCGGAAATTAATCGGACATGCTAATGGATTCGGATTTTCGTTTTTGGATCACTATCCGCAAAATCTTGGATTCATTGGAGTTACGGACTTGAAGCACCTCGCGCTGCCCGCAAAATATTGCTGCGAAAGGACTTAATCGCACAATCTTCAGGAATAAGGAGTTAGACGGGGGCGTTGGGCGTTTGGCGTCCGCATCCTTTGCGATGAGGTGGGAGTGATCACCTAAACAGTTTGGCCTTTTTCTGAGCCTCGAGTAAAGGTTGTCCGTCACACTGGTCAGATAAATTTCTGTGAAAAAATCGGCGCCTGCCCTCGGGTGATGGTCATCTCTAAATCACAAAGGACACGAGGTTACACGAAGGAAAATTTTCCAGGTTTAGGACTTCGTGTCCTTCGTGGTTCCCACGACGGCGTTCGCATGCTAGCACTCGGGTTTCCCACCCTCGCAATGAACGCGAAGGATGGGGCAGCCATTTTCAATTTGGGTATCCGCAAACCGCACCCTTCTAAGAATGTTCTGGACGGCAGCGACGCGAAAAATCCATCCTCCCCAATTCCCCTTCTTGTAAAGTAACCTCACCGAGAGAATGACCCTGGCCACGGCTGGCCTGAGAGAGGGAAACATGTTCCTATCCAGACTTGCGATATCTGTGGCACTTCTGCTTGTCACAGTTTCATCTTTCACGCCGTTTGCGAGTTCGCAGACACCTTCCCCGGCGCTGTTGGTCCTTGAAAAGGAGGACAAGGCGCTTGCCATTGTCGATCCGGCGACGCTCAAGATTGTGTCGCGTGTGCCCGCTGGCGAAGATCCGCATGAAGTCGTGGTGAGTACGGATGGGAGCCAAGCCTATATTTCGAATTACGGCGGCTTCCGGACGCCGCAGAAGACTCTCTCCGTTGTCGACTTGTCTTCTTTGAAGCCGCTCGCCCCGGTT
Source organism: uncultured Acidobacteriota bacterium (assembly GCA_963801895.1). Classification (GTDB taxonomy): domain Bacteria; phylum Acidobacteriota; class Terriglobia; order Terriglobales; family Acidobacteriaceae; genus Sulfotelmatobacter. Next base: position 437,427 of record CAWDGM010000002.1, read on the forward strand.
GATCTTGGGCCACTGCGCGCGCCGCACGGATTGGATTTCGAAAACGACAAGGTTTACTTCACCGCGGAAGGAAGCAAAGTGATCGGCTGTTACGATCCGACGACGAAACAGGTGGCATGGGTGGTCGGCACCGGACAGGACCGAACGCACATGCTGAAGGTGAAGTCCGACCTCAGCATGATTTTCACCGCAAGCATGACATCGAACACCGTCAGCTTTTTTGAGCAAGACAAGAATGCAGATTCCTCCGGGTGGAGGCAAACGGTAATTCCGGTGAGCAAGGCGCCTGAGGGATTTGATGTCTCGCCGGATGGCAAAGAGTTGTGGGCGGCCGCCCATCAGGACGGGATCACGATAATCGACACCGCGACCAAGAAGGTAATCGAGAACATAAAGATTCAAACCAAGTTTGCCAACCGGCTCAAGTTCACGCCCGACGGCAAGCGAGTTCTCATCTCCGACCTTGGGACTGGAGACCTGATCGTTGTGGATGCAGCTTCTCGTAAGGAGATCAAGAGAGTCAGCCTCGGACACGGGTGCGCGGGCATCCTCGTTGCACCTGATGGTTCGGTTGCCTATGTCGCGGTTAGCGCAGACAGCAACGTTGCGGTCGTAGACTTGGCAACACTCTCCGTGACCGGGCGCATTGCCACTGGAAAAGGACCGGACGGGTTGGCGTGGGCCGTACGAAAGTAGCTGTTGCCGGCTCTAACATGACGTGCATAGATGGCAATGCACTCCCAGGATTTCGTGCAACGTTTCACTCGTTAGGCCCACTATCCATCAGGCGTCCGGGGCACGGCAGCTCGAAGCGTTGTCTCGCGATGGTTAAAAGGCGCGACACGTAATTCTGTCTCATCATTTCAGGCGGGCCATCAGTGATCCCGCTGCGGCAAGCGCGCCAACGGTCGGCAATAAGGCTCTTTTCTTCCCAGGGGAACCGGCACTCATAAATCATGCAAGGAGGGATCTATGGCCCACACGTTTGATCCCGGATATTGTGCATCGGCATTCCAGCAGCTCGTCCGTGATTATCCAGACGAGCAGTTGTATCCATTCCAAGACTTCCGAACGGAGTGGGGACCGATCTTTCATCGAGGGCGACTGGATGGATCGGCCCGCGTGCTGATTATCGGACAGGATCCGGCGCAACACGAGACGATGGCGCGGCGCATCCTGGTAGGCGAGGCCGGGCAGCGCATTCAGGGATTCCTGGCGAAGCTGGGGATGGACCGCAGCTACGTAATGATCAATACCTTTCTTTACTCCGTCTATGGCCAAGGCGGAGGCACGAAGCACAAGAATGATCCGGCAATTGCGGCTTATCGTAATCGCTGGATCGATGCCATTTTTGCCGCGAGCGGCATTGAAGCGGTGATCAGCCTGGGCCAACTCGCCGACAACGCGTTTCAGTTGTGGAAGGCAACACCGAGCGGACAGGCGAGTCACGTTTTCGCGGCGCATATCACGCATCCTACGCAGCCGGAGAGTTCTGCGGGAAACGATTCTGTGAAGCATGCGGCAGCGATTAAAACGATGCTGCAAAACTGGAATGCAGCGCTGCCCGCGCTGAATGGGGCGATTCAACATCCCGATCGATCGGTGGCCCTGAAGTTATATGGCGACCAGTTTGTCGATGGCGATGAGTTAGAAATACCCGAGCTCGACATGCCGGCTGGACTTCCGGCATGGATGCGCGGTGCGAAGAACTGGGCGACCCGCACCGGAGCCAATGCCGCGATGAAACGGGTCACCATCACAGTCACGATACCGAAAGGTGCTCGTCCCGCATAAGGAGGCTTGTGAGCAAAAAGAAAGTTGCCGCGAAGGCCAAGCCGCAGCCTGTAATCGATCCCGCAATAGGGCCGCAACTAGTCCTGCGGGGGCAGATCGTCACCATGGATGGAAGCCGTCGCGTCATTAGGGACGGGCTGCTCTACATTGACAAAGGCTGTATTGTTGCAATCACCGAGAACGGCGGACCCGTGCCATCGGGCTTTGAAGGTGTTGCGGTCACCAATACAGAGGGCACGATCTTTCCCGGTCTCATCGAATTGCACAACCATTTGAGTTACGACTTACTTCGCTTGTGGGCTGTCCCGAGGGCTTATTCAAATCGCGGGCAATGGGCGGGAATTCCGGAATACAGGTCAACTATCAGCGGTCCGATGAAAGTTTTGGGGCAGCGGCCTGATCTGCTGGCATCGCTGGCGCGCTATGTGGAATGCAAATGCCTTTTGGGAGGCACGACCACCAGCCAAGGTATCGAACTCTTCAGCAATGCCGGGGCGCGCCGATTTTATCGCGGAATCGTGCGCAACGTAGAGCAGACGAACGATCCCAATTTGCCTGAAGCCGGCACCCGCATTCCCGACGTTGACGCCAACGATGCCAAATCCTTTCTGGCGCGCATTAGCCAGAAGAAATGTTATCTCCTGCATCTGGCCGAAGGGCTGGATACGACCGCACGCAAACATTTCCTCAGCTTGCAATTCGAACCCGGCAAGTGGGCGATCGCTCCGTCACTGGCGGGAATTCACTGTGCTGCGCTACTCAAGGAAGACTTCGACGTGATGGCGGCCAAAGGTGCGTCCATGATCTGGTCGCCCCTAAGCAACATGCTGCTGTACGGCGGAACGGCTCGAGTGCCCGATGCTCGACAGTCTGGGGTGCGGATGGGCATCGGTTCCGACTGGTCGCCTTCGGGAAGCAAGAATCTGCTAGGAGAGCTGAAGGTCGCGCACCTTTACAGCCAAAACAACGGCGGCTTTTTAAGTGACTTGCAGATCGTCGAACTGGCTACAGTGAATGCGGCGGCGATCCTCTCGTGGCAGGATCACCTGGGCTCGCTTGAGGTTGGGAAGTGCGCCGATTTGATTGTGCTCGACGGCAAGGCGCAAGACGCCTATGGTGCGCTGCTCAAGGCCAACGAGAAATCCATCCATCTCGTGATGATCAATGGAGTGACGCGCTGCGGCACGCCGGCTTTGATGCAGGGCTTCGGAATCACAGGAGAAACATTTGCAGTGGATGGAAGCGCCCGAGTCTTGAATCTGGCGCAGGAGACCGAGGATCCGGATGTCGCGCCAATTCCACTCGCATTGGCAAAGACGAGGCTGACCAAAACATTGAAGTCGCTACCGAACTTGCCGCCTCCCCCGGCGGCCAAACTGGCTACAACGGCGCAGCCGCTGACATGGCGTCTGGCTCTCGACGAACTCACGCCAACAGGAATGGATGTGCGCCCTCACCTTCCGCTGGGAGGCCATCCGACGATGAGTGATGCCAAAGGGAAAGTGGCGGCCAAAGATCCGGTGCTGAAGCCGCTCGCGCTTGATCCTATTACGGTAGTCGATGACAGCGATTTTCTGGACGCGATGAAGAAAGAAAAAAATCTTCCCGACTATGTGAAGGAAGGATTGCCACTACTTTATAGCTGAGGACGAGGACGGTTCTCGTCGGCCTTTCTGATTCCGCCATCCGTCTTAGCGGTCTGGGAGACCAGCCTGGTTCGGTCCTTCGATGTTCTTGGTAGACCATATCTTCGGTTTTCGATAAGTGCAGGGCTGGAGACAGCGTACAACGACCAATAAATCTCGCTTCCTCACGAAGCCGTGGGGCTTCCTTTTCAGGTCTCGACTGACCCACCACGGTGGGAATCATTTCTTGTGAGGTCGAGGAAAGAGGAAAAGCCGAATTGCGCCAACCGTCTAGGGGAATGGACCATCACAAGGCAATGCCGTCACACGACCGCAAAGAACGGGAATTGCGGCGGCTGCGAGACGAGTTCGTTGAGCTTGCCAGCCAGCAAGACAAAGAGATCAAAGATGAGATCTACTTGGGAAGGTCTGACGAGCGCAGCAAAAACATAGAAATGCGAAGAACCGCGATAAAAACGATAATCAAAAAGATCGTCGAGCTCGAAAGCAACGAGCGAGCATCCTAAGTACTCCGGTGTAGAAAAGTGGGGACGAAAATCCTAAAGATCGACCGTTGCCCGGCAAGTGAGGTAGCCAGTGGCGATGGTCACGGACCGCAAGGGCTCAAAAAACAGTGGCGGAAGCGAGTGGTAAAAGCGGTCGGGGAAATATTAGCTCAGATAGTGATTTGCCAGACGGTTAAGACGAGCTCGCCCAGTCTCCGATTCTCTCAAGCTCTGTTCTTGCGCGATAGATCGCTTTTTGTATTCTAATGAATTACGTTGATGAGGCCATTCGTTGCGTCAGGCCGCTACACAAGCTGGAGTATCGAACCAATCGTACGAGACTCTCCTATCTTAATCGTGTTAGTCCAATTCTCCAGCCACTCGAAACAATTAGTGGAAGAGCTCGGCTGAAGAGAGGACAGTATCCACGAGCTGACTGCGGGCACCCAGTGTGGAATTTGCACCGCCCACGATAAGGACAGTGCTGCCGTCGGCAAGCAAGGTCGCGGTGTGTCCGCGCCGCGCAGTATTCATGGAGGGTTCGGGGAAGAAGTCCAGGTCAAAACTGCTGAATCCTTCCGTGGTAGACAGAGATTGGGGAACGAAGGTGACGCAGTTGATACCACAATTTGCCAACACGAACTTGGCTCCGCCGGTGAGAATGAAAAGGCCGCTGCCGCTAAGTGAGGTGATGGTGGTCTGCGCGCGAGGTTCGATCATGTCAGTAAGCAGGGGAGTAAACGCGCCATTGTAACTTTGTCCAGACGCGAGCGTGGTGACAGTCTGGCCTTCGTTGCTGTATCCGCCAGTGACCAGGACTGCGCCGAGCCCTATCGCGGTAGCAAGGTGTTGGGCACGGCTATCGGACATCGAGGCAGTTGCGGTGAAAGTGTGCGTTGCGGGATCGTAGATTTCCGCGGTGGCAGTGGTCAAACCGGTTGCATCGACGCCGCCAGTGAACAGGACTCTGCCGTCGTCGAGCATGGTGGCAGTGTGTTGGACGCGGGCGATAGTCATGTGGCCGGTAGCGGTGAACGTTCCCGTGGCCGGATTGTAGATTTCAGCGCTGTCGAGGGCGTTGCCGGAGGCGTCTACGCCGCCAGCGAGAAGCACAGTGCCGTCGCTAAGCATTGTGTCGGTGTGCTGAGATCGGGCGATAGTCATAGGTCCGGCTGTGTTCAAAAAACTGCCGGTCTCGGAATCGTAAATCTCCGCGGATGAAAGCGAGGTGCCGACGAGACCTGTGCCACCGGCGATGAGGATGGTGAAAGCATCAAGTAGAGTGGCGGTATGGGAAAAGCGCGCTTGATTGAGAGTGGTCAAAGCAGGGGTGAAAGTGCCGGGGCCGGGTTCGTAAGTCTCGGCGGTGGCGACAGCGTTGCCGTTATTGTCTTTTCCACCGACGACGACAACCTGGCCTGAGGACAGCAGCGTCGCGGTGTGAAAAATGCGCGGCGTGACCATACTGCCCGTGAAAGTAAAGGCGGTCGTGGAATTAATTTGGATTGTCGCGTCCTTTGTCGCGGTTTGGGAGGCGGAGTCCTCCACCTCCACGGTGATGGGAAATGAGCCAGCGGCGGTGGGCGTACCGGAAAGTATGCCGTCAGAGGCAAGCATTAGGCCGTCGGGAAGAGCGCCGGTTTCGGACCAAGTGAGGGGGGCTTGGCCGCCGCTCGAGACCGTGAAGGTGAATGAGTAGGCTGAATTGATGGTTCCGGCCGGAGGCTGAGTATTCGCTATGACAGGCGCGCCCGGCGAACCGCCGCCGTTGTTGCCTCCGCTGGAACCCCCGCTGCAGGCTGAGAGGAGCGCGATGCTGGCAAAAACGAATGAGTACAGGACTGAGGCGCGTATTCGCGACCGAATCGACGTGAGCATGGCTGCCTCCTGGCGGCGAGATGAATCAGCCCGTGCGACAGCTTCTGTGTTTGAACTTATGCCAGAATTTCCATTTGGCTTTGAAAAGAGCACCATAGTACACCCGTCTCGCTTGTTCGAATCCTGTAAAGCGATTTCTTCGGGAGCACTCCCCACGGTCTGCCATCCGCATCAGCACGTGACCTTCCGGAGTGCCATCGGGGTTACGAAAAAGCCCGGAGCCGGTTAGCTCCGGGCCCGTCGCCGCAGAGGTGCCGTTTACTTCGCAGCGATAACAGTCTTCTCTGGAACACTGCTACCTGCAATTCGTACTTCTTCCTCCAGTTTGGAAGTAGGAAGCTGCATCACTGCGCCGCCGTTTCCACGGGAAACCTGCGACAGGAAATACTTGTCGCCATACCTGTGGAACACAAGTTTCGGAGTGCTGTCACCCCTGCTAGGTTCCTTCGAGTTGAAGTAGGTCAAGACACTCTTTGTTGTCCTACTGTCCCTGATTAAGATCACAGCTTGCGCGAGAGGACTGATCTCGTACGTGCCGGCTGGCAGGTGAGCCCGTCCGACCGTGAAGTCGAACGGAACCGTTGCCTTCGCTATAGTCTGTGCAGAGAGCGGAACGCTGATCAACAAAGCCAATGTCGATGTGGTCAGCATTCCGAAAAGGTTGCGTTTCATATTTCCTCCTCGAGGGTCCCCCCAGTGGAGCCCAAACTAGAACTGGTACAAACGCCCTCTGCTTCTTATGAGAAAGAGCGAAAAACATTTCAGATATTTCTTGCATACGGGGACCCGAGCAAATTCCAACTATCGAACAGGTGTGTTTGATCGCACTGCTGGTCTCTGATAGATGAGCAGATGCAATGCGCAAAATAGCGTCGGCACTCACCGACGAAGCCCGCTTCTGCGGCGCAGTATTTGCGCAAGCTTCGCGAGTAAGCGTTGCGTAATCTGACATCATATTAGTACTGCCTTGCTCTCGAGGGTTACAACCGCCATCGCTGTGGCGATATTCTCGATCGCGAGCAGTGTCCGACCGGCTGGATTGCTTCTCGGGCGGCGGACAAGGAAAGTTTGAAAATCGAATGCCGGTACATTCGTGCGAAGCTTCAATCCCGTAGCTAGGGAGCCGAACTGATGGCCTAGTCTCCCCTCAGACCTCGCTCTGAAGTATCCGAGCCCGAGGTTTCCCCGAAGAAACCCGAATCTGGCCACAACCGTTATTGGTTGCGAGCTAGGCTCTCGTAATCGCAGCAAACATAATGGATTCTATAGCTTGAAGAGCCAGCATCAAAAATGCTATGAACGGCTCCTGGCAGGTGTGCCCCTTGGCGCCAGCTTTTCATTGATTTTGTGAAGTCAAAGGTGCAAGATTTGCGCCGTACCTTTTCCAACGGTTCCCAATCGACAAAAATTCCGGTTCTTCAAGACTGACCTCCGCACAACCGCCGCGTTTGCGAAGGTCTGAAATGTTTTCCGAGTTCGGGTCACTTGAATATGGAACTCCGAACGGAACTCTAGTCTCTGGGAGGTGGTCAATGACTCAGCCACCCCGCCCTTTCTGTTCGGAGCCGTTGCCTGTCTGCCTGGGCATGGATTTCAATCCACGAGTGAGAGGAACATATGAATAACAAGCCACTGACTGATAAACCTGTGAATTGGACCATCATGGTCTACATCTCTGCTGACGATGTTTTGGCTAACTTCGCAATCGACTCCTTAAATCAATTCAGAAACGCGGCGACGGCGCCCGGAGATAAAGTGGTGGCACTATTCGACCCCAATGACGGCAGCGAAAAGGCATTCCGATACAGTTTTGAGATCAAGGAGAAAGACGCTGTACTGAGCGTTGCTGGAAGAGAAAAGTGAAGAGGAGAAAATTCAAGCGGCTCCACTCAGCTTTTTTGAAGAGAAAATTGGCGCTCTTAACATGGCAGACCCAAAGACTTTAACCGATTTCGTGAATCGGGCAACTAAGAACTCGTTCATCCCAAGACTAAAACAGTCTATAAGCCCACAGATAGAAATTATTGTTTAATCCTGTGGGGGCACGGGACTGAACTGCTGCTGGACCAGGATCCAGGTATCAAAGGAGAGAGATATCTGACTCCTGCGAAACTCAAGAGTGCTCTGGAAGGTACCAGACTTCAACAAAGACAACAAGCTCGACATCATTGCTTTTGATGCCTGCTCTATGAGCATGATTGAAGTCGCCAGCGCGCTTCAGGGCTGCGTTCGCTTCATGATTGCATCGCAGGATGAAGTGCCCGACGTGAGCTTTCCTTATGGAAGAATTCTGAAAGAACTGCGGGGACATGGCAAGGATCCGAAAGAGGTTTGCAGGTTAATTCCTAAGATCTATCTACAGTCTTTTCGCGACTATCTCATCGGCGTCCCGCAACGGCGTGCAGGAGATCATGCTTTCGAGCCTCAACTTAGAGAACATTGAAAACATCACCGGCCCAGTGAGAGAACTCGCTGATCTTCTGCTGCGCTCAGTCGCTGACGAGGATCTCAGCAATGCAATCGTCGATGCTCGTAAGTCTTCTCGCGACTTCGTCTTGGGATTGTTCGTGGATCTTTCTGACTTTTGCGAGAAGTTGTCCGATAGGTTGGACAAGATAATGTTTCAAGACAAGGAGTACACCAAGCAATTGAAGAACGTGTGTGCGCAAATTCGTGATGCGATCAACATTCCGTGGGAAAACAAATCCTGATGCAACCGAAATTCCTGATACGGACGATAGTGGAAAGTACGTCACGATCGCCAATGAAACGCAGGGAAAATGTGAAAGATTGTCACGGCGTTTCTATATATTTTCCGTACTCCGTTCAGGAAGACGAGGATCAGCAAACGAAGAGATTGTTGGGCGACAACGAAACCGGAATCGTAAACCTACCGCTGGTGAAAGGTGGACGCGACCATACGGTGAAGGCACGCAATGCGAGAATTGTGGAACTTGAGGCAGATTTTGAGCAATTGCCGTTTTTTGAGGATGACGGTTGGGGCGCTTTCATCAAGCAGGGATGGTCACTTGTGCTGGCCCGGAGGTTTCCCGACAAGCTAGATTTGCACTATTCCGCTGAAAAGGTCGCTCAGAATTTATCGGCAGCGCTGGACAGGGTGCGAAGAACAGAGCAGGCAACTTCAGGACGGAACGCAGAGTTGACGAAAGTAACGGCGAAAGTTGGCTGAGCTAGAAACCCACCAGCCAGAGCCATTACCGACTGGATGCCAGCTACTGGTGTGCAATTGCTTCTGAGGGCGGAACGGGGGACTATGAGATGGCACATCATTGCGGCAGTGCTTGCGTGCGTTCTCTTCCCGTCTTCCACGATGAATGGGGCTAGACATTTCAGCGTCGCTGGAACGAAATCGGCAGTCTTGGAACTTCGGGAGAGGAACGCAAGGAAAGTTCCGTCGGCACATCCCACGTGGATCGTGCCGACAATTTTCTATTGAAAAAAGCTGAAGATTTGGCCCAAAGGGCGGCGGTCCTTCGCAAGAAACAGAACGCCAAAAGCCTGTGGGCTGCAACCAAACTATTCAGGGAAAGTTCGCGCCTCTTTGCTGCCGGCCACTCCTATGACAAGGCGGCAGACTCACATCTTCAGATCGGTGAGATCTATCTGATCCTCAGCGAGTTCGACAAGGCGCGAAAATCTTTTGACGAAGCTTCCAAAGTCGCACAAGACGTGGAATTGCGATGCAGTGCATTGAGCGGCATCGCTCGAACGTATGCTACCACCGGGCCTTACCCTCTTGCGGACGAGTATTCACGGCAGGCATTCGAGTCTGTGCGAACACCTTAGTGAAAGAGCACAAGCCGAAGCCCTCGAAGCGCGTGGTGAAGTTCTCTTTTCTGGTGGTGACTATTCGGGGAGCGCGGACTTCCTCAGACGGGCCCGGACCCTTTTCGTCGCAGTAAAGGACGACAATGGAGAGGCGCAGGCCCTCCTTATGCTGGCACACGCGCTTTTTCAAGGCGGTGAAAGGGTGCCAGCTCTACAAGCCGCCGGAGAGGCCTTACGATTGTGGTTGTTGGCTGAAAACCGCTATGGCGTTGCCCGCGTGCGTGCTGCCCTGGGAATCTTCGCTGTCCTTAGGGGCGAATTTGAAACCGCGCATTGCAATTACGCTATAGCCCGACCGCTGTTCCGGGACATAGGTGATCGAGATGACGAAGCGAGTGTGCTGAATGGGTTAGGATACGTAAACCGCGCAACAGGCGATTGGCAGAAATCCGTAGAATATTACCAGGCTGCCAGGGCTGCTCTTTGCGGCTGTCCAGGATTTGCCGGGAGAACACGATTCAATTAGCGGGATGGGCGAAGCCTTGGCAGTCGCAAAGAACTACAAACGACTGCTGCCGCTCTATCAGGCGGACTTGCGCCTCGGACGTAGGGCAAACGATCCTGTGGTGGTGGCATCAGCCTTTGCGCACATTGCGAGTGCTTACGAAGCAGAAAGCAGGTTTGCCCAAGCCGAAACTTTTTATCGCCGTTCGCTCAAAGCCTACCGTGCGGCGGATCACATCTACGGTGAGATCGACACTCTGATCCGCATGGGCCACCTACAGACAAGTCAAGGGAAATACCTAGATGCCATTGCTTCACTCGAGCGGGCCGACACCCTGAACGGAAAGACAGGCCAGATTGAAGAGATGGCCAAGATACAGTACGAGTTAGCCTGGATTTATCGGCGATTAAATCGGTTGGACGACTCTCGGTTAGCAATTGAGAAGACAATCGACATAGTCGAGAACCAGAGGATTAGTATTTCGAATTTTGACACACGCGCTCTGTACTTCGCTTCTGTCCACCGCTACTACGCTCTGTATGTACAAGTACTGATGTTGCTCCATCAACGCGATCCAGAACTCGGCTTCTCGAAGAAGGCCTTTGAGGCTTCTGAAAGAAGCAAGGTACGGTCCCTCCTGGATTTGTTGACCACATCTGATCAAGACGCCCCCTGCGATGAGCTTCTGCAAAGGCAATTGGAGGCCGTTGACGCCACCGAGGTTCGTGCCGTCGATGCAAAACAAGAAGCTCCGTCAGTGGCGCCGACTCTCACGCTGGAGGAGGTACAGGCGGAGATTGGAAACGAAGACACGGCTCTGCTTGAATACGCGCTCGGTGATGAAAAGAGTTATGTATGGGTCGTAGGCCCACACCAGATCACGTCCCACGAACTGCCGAAGTCAGCGCAAATCAGGCAATCGGTAGATGCTTTTCGAAAGGCGCTCATTCCTGCACAGTTAAGGAATGGAGAAAGTGCAGTCGACTACCAGGCGAGAGTGCGCAAGGCAGACCAGGCATATCGCCTGCATGCGCAACAACTTATCACGATTGCTTCTTGAGCCACTTCCTCTTTCAGGGCTAAAACGCCTCCTCATTGTGCCGGATGAATCGCTCCAATACATCCCGTTTGCTGCCCTTCTATTTCCTGGCTCAGGTGCAGGCAAGGAACTTCTGGTCAAACATTTCGAAATCGACGTACTGCCTTCCGCTTCTGTGCTCGGGATTTTGCGAAAAGCAAGGAGCAAGCGAACTCCACCTACGGCCGCCGCCGCGATTTTCGCCGATCCGGTTTTTGAACCAGATGACGAGCGAGTGTCAACGCGTCGTGCAGGCGCTAAGAGAAGCTATGAAGCTCGCCCCGCCACCAGTTTGACCCGGGCCATCAGCGACGTCGGAGGATCTCAGTACATTGCCAGACTCCCGGCTTCACGTGACGAGGCTGAGGCAATTGCAAAAGTGCTACGTTCTCCAGATCCTCAAGCCGTGCATGTTGCGCTGGACTTTGACGCTAGCCGCGCTAACGTACTCACAGATGGGCTCACACGATTTCGTCTGGTACACTTCGCAACACACGGTGTGGTCGACGCTCGGCACCCAGAAATGTCCGGGCTCATTCTGTCATTGGTAGATAGGAGGGGCAAAAGGCAAGATGGCTATTTGCGCCTGGGCGACATTTACAAGTTGAAGCTTTCGGCGGATCTCGTGGTTCTCAGTTCCTGTGACTCAGCTTTGGGCAGGGACCTGGAGTCCGAAGGGATCATAGGTTTGCCGCGTGGTTTCCTGTATGCGGGAGCCAAAAGTGTCATTGCAAGCTTGTGGAAGGTGAATGACGATGCGACCGCAACACTGATGTCTCGCCTTTATACACGAATGAAGAATGGCGAAAGCCCAAGTTCAGCCTTGCGCGGTGCACAACTCGAGATGGTGCAGGACGAACGCTGGGCCAATCCGTACTACTGGGCAGCTTTTGTATTGCAGGGAGATTATAGATAGAAGGACCACTTCATCAGGCTGCATTTTCATAGATCTCTATGGCACCGCAAAGGGGGGAGAAAAGGACGCTCACGCCGGAAGCATTCGGACAATTTCTTCGCTGGCTGTCTAGAGACGATGAGTTAGCTGTGCAAGAGTACCAGCGGATCAGGACAAAATTGATCAGGTTTTTCATTCATAAAGGTTGTACAGACGCCGATGATCTATTCGATAAAACAGTGGACATTGTGGTTGCGAAGGTTGAATCAGGCGAGGAGTATCACAACCCGCTTGCCTATTGTTATGGAGTAGCAAGAAATGTGTGGCACGAGGACACGCGTGAGCGGAAATCCGTCCCTTTGGAGGTTGATGTCGCGTCTCCGGAGCATCCGGACGCCAGACCGCACGAACAGGAGCTACAGTGTCTGGATCGTTGCCTGGCTCGATTATCGCCCGGAGACCGCGACGTCGTAACCCGTTATCACGGCCAGCACGGGGGCGACAAGATTCGAGTCAGGCTGGGACTAGCAGATGGCGCTGGAGGGATGAATGCGTTGCGCATCCGAGTGTGCAGAATCCGAAAAGAACTCCGTATCTGTGTTGTTGAGTGTACGAAACGATTATTAAATTGATACTTTTTTTGAGGTAGGGCAATGAAAAGCAATTTACCGGATCGTAGTCTGATTCGGGAGTACTTACTGGGCAGACTCGATAACGAGAAGGAGCTTGAAGAGCGTTTGAGTCATGATATTTTTTCTAATGATGAACTATCTGACGTGGTTGAATCTATCGAAGAAGAAATCATAGAGGATTTTCTGGATGGGACGCTGGATTCCGCCGACAGCAATGCTGTTAGTACATATTTTCTGCGGCCGCCTGAGCGCAAGGAGAAATTACGATTCGCTAGGCTGTTAAGAAATCATTTCGAAGAGCCGCATCAGTTAATCGGACCAATATCAGACACGCGGCCTTCGGCTTACACGAATGTTGTGCGGGAGAGCTCTGAATATAAAGCACCTATTCCTTGGTGGACCCATTTCAAGACCTATGGACAACTCGCCGCATTCGTTGTGCTGGGCATCGGGAGTCTGCTTTACATATCTGCCCTTCATAAGAAAGAAGCGAGCCTGGAGTCCCAACTCGCGCAAGAGCGAGAGCATTCGGCAAGCCTGGTAAAAGAAGCCCCGACATTGGCGTCATCCTTAATACCCTTAACGTTGGTTGCGGATCGCTCTCGTGGTGATGACTCGCAGATTCCGCACATTGAGATCAAGCCTTCTACACGGCGGATCATGGTGGAGATCGCTCTGCAAAGCCATAGCCCGGGTCCTTTCAATGTGCATCTTGAAACCAAAGCTGGGAATGGCCCAATATGGTCAGCCCGACTGCTACCACTCGTTTCATCTTCTGGCGACACCCGGTTGGTGTTCGACTTACCAACCCAGGGAATGGAATCCGATGTCTACTCTTTTCTTGTCTCGTCGCCGCTTCCCGGATCAGGAAGGGGAAAGTACTACGATTTTCGCGTTGAGCTAGCACATTAGGTCGTCGCAGTCTCAGCGTGGATTGGTCTCCTAACGACAGAACTGACCAGTCACGGCGCTTTCACATGATCCTCGCGAACTGTCAGCAGTTGTTCGAGCATTCCCGAGGCATGCGCTCAATGAGATCCAAGTTCTTTTCGAGACGACAAAGCGATGAAGCACGAATCGCCTCAGGCAACACGGCATCGCGGCGATCGCCAAGGGCGCGCCTGGCACGATTTCCTTCTGCTTGGAACCCTGGTTGGAGCAACCTAAGTCTTCCCATTCCGAACGTCTGGCAATACTGCTGAGGTCTAACCGCGTTGTTCGGGCCAGCCGATGCCGGCATAGCGGAATCCATGCGAACCCAAGAAACTTGTAAACACTCAGTGCAACATGTACTGTCTTGGGCGACTTGTCACACGAGCGGGACCCCGAAGTCCGAATGCGCAAAGGAATTGCGATGAAAGCATCGATGCCGGCCAGGACTATTCTGCTGTTTCCTCTCACGCTGTTGGTCTTGTCGTGTAGCTCTTCACCAAAACCTGTCGTGTCGCAGCAGAAGGAGTCTGGGGAGAAGCCCATGAATGTCTCATGGGGGATCGACCTCACCAAACTGCCGGGCACCCGTTTTCGGGCGACCTTTCAGGATAACGTCGTGCGCATCGATGCCGACACGGTGAAGCGCACCGCGCGCGGCGTCAACAAAGACCACGACATCTATTTCTTCGATAACGTGGCCGAACTGCGAGACAAGCTGGTTCCCGGCAAGGTGGTTCTGTTCGAAGGCCTGACCTTCAAGCGCATTCAAGCCGTAGCCACTGATGGTTCGCGACTGATTGTGGGAACGGGTACGGCCTCTCTCACAGAGCTTCTCAAGGATGCGGACATCGAGTGGCACGCGCCGATCAACTTCCAGGAGCTTCATGCGCAGAAGATGCGGACCAAGGCCGCGCTGGCGCCCCCTCGAATGCTGCGTGCGATGGAACTGGCACAACGAGGGTGGGAGCTCGTGGAGCCGCGCGTCTATGCGGATGAGGGTGGAGGCGAGGCGCCGACCGAGAAGGAAGAAGATGGATGGGACACAAAGTTCCTCCCCAAGTTCAGTCCGGATCGGCTGGACTTTCAGGTGGATATCAAGAGAAAGGGCGGACTCTTTGGCGTTGCCGACATTGACGCCGACCTGACCGGCAAGGGCTACATCCAGAACTTCGAAACCTCGCTCTCCATGGCAGTGAACGGCGGGAACATGAGCCGTTTTGATTTTTCCAACAAGAACGTCAATGGGACCGTCGATTTCGACTGGACGGTTGGAGTTCCCGGGGAAAAGCCGAAGGAAATGGGAGAGGAACGAATCAAGCTGCCCTCGCTGATGACGACGCCCTTAATCATCGGAGGAATTCCATTCACGCTGGAGATTGGCGAGGCGCTTCTGTTTCATCCTGCGTTCACCACAAAACTCGAGATTGCGAAGGGCTCATTTCACGTTGACTACAATGGCGTGACTGGATTGAGCGTCACTTCGGGCAATGGTTCTGCGGCAGGCCAGAATACGAGCCAGGCGACGGCGGAGTCATCGATTCAGACCTCGACGGCGAATTCGCCACTGGCGGCATTCGGCCTGGTGGTCGCAGTTGCCCTGCCGCGGTTTGAGCTGAAGACCGGGGCTGAAGAATTTGTGGAAGTCGTTCCCGACTCCGTTGCCAACTACGCCGCTCAACTGCTGGAGAAAACGACGATCGGACGCTACATCAAGAAAGCGGTCAAGAATGTACTTGAGACCGGGGCCGCCGCGAACTTCCAGGTGATCATCTCCACGACCGTTTCCCACTCCGGCAATCTGAGCCTGGTGCCGTGCCAGAGGTTCACCATGCATGTGGAAGGACAGATTAAAGCGGACGCGAAGGTTCTTGGTATCAGTGTGCCTAAGCTGCCCGATGTCCCGTTCGAGAAGCCCTATAAGGTTTTTGAGAAGGATGTAGACCTGCCAGTACCGAACGCAAAGATCTGTACCGGGTGATGACGGCCAAGTGGCGCAAGCTCAGGATTGGGATAAGAAAATATGAGCACAACCTGCAGTCGTTGTGGATCGGCGATTGCCGAGGGACAGCGATTCTGCAATTCCTGCGGCGCGCCACAAAGCCCGCCGGCAAGTCCTGCGGCGAAATTCTGTGTGAGCTGCGGCAACCCGATTTCCGCCGGTGTCGCATTCTGCAATAAATGCGGTGCGCCCGTGAGTCCACGGGCTGCCCAGCCGCAAGCTGCGCCACCAGCAGCGGCTCCGGTTGAACCTGCGAACCTTCCCGTGAGCTCGCCGAGCGTAACGCCGACGCCTGCCGAGGCCGCGCCTACTGGGCCTCCGATCGTTCCCCCAGTGAGCACTCCTCCGCCGTTTGCGCCGGTGCCGAGCGTACCCGTTCCGGCGAACGTATCACCGAATGTCCCGCCGCCAGCGATTCAAACCACAGGGAAGCAAGGGAAAGGCTGTATCACTGCTCTCATCGTCACGCTGGTGGTGATCGTGCTGATCGTCGTTGCCGTAGTCGGTGGCATGATCTACGTGGCTCACAAAGTTAAGAACAAGGTGGAACAGTTCGCAAAGGAGGAGATACAGCACGCCCAGGATTCGTTGTCGCAGCCTTCGATGTCGACGGCTGTGGACATGAGCGATGTGCCCGGGAGCTTTCCCCAGGGTGGGCGGCCAGCGGAGGCTTGTCCAGCCGTGGGAGCGGCGGCAACGCCGGAGGACGCGAACGCCGCGGCAAAGATCCCCTTGCGCGAAGGGCTGACGTGGGTGAACGCCTGGCGCCGTTTCAACGGCGACGTCGAGATGATCTACAAAGTTGGTGCAGTTGCTCCCAATCACATCGATGTGTCGAATTCAGGGCTAGGATTTTCCGATGATCACGCTGTTAAAGGCAACGAGCTAGCAACCCGTCGGTTGGTATGCCGGACGGACCTCGAGAGCGCCAGCCATTACATCACAGAGAATCGAGCTTCGTATCCGGAGATCTTTCCAGGAACCACAACGTTTTCGATGTCGCGGAACTCTTTGCGACAACTCAAGGACACTGGGAAATTCACGATCACTTATGAGCAGTTTGTGCGTGCCAGTGGGCGCCAGGTACCGGTCCCGCAAACAGCCGAAATGGAACGGGTTGAGCCGGCTGACGTGAACTATCCGGTCATCCTGAACGGTCAGCCCACAAATCTTCCGGTCATTCATGCTCGCGGCCATTTTCAGTTCAGCGGCCCCGAAAAGGTCAAGAATCTGTATAAGGACCCGTCGTTCCTGGATGAAGATGGCGAGGTTTTTGTCCTGGACGACCCAGCCAATCCGATGACGCTGCTGTGGGCGATGGGGAAGGTGTTTCAGGTGCGCGTCGTGAGCATCACGTACCCGGAAGACAGGCCCAAACCGCAAATTGAAGATCAGCTTGCCAAGCAGAAGAAGGCCGTCATCTACGGAATCTATTTCGACTTCAATCAGGCGAGCATCAAGAAAGAATCAGAGCCCGTTCTCAAAGAAATTGCCGAAGCCATGAAAAACAATCCGGACTGGGTCCTGACAGTGAATGGGCACACGGACAACATTGGCGGCGACACGTATAACCTGGACCTATCCAAGAGGCGGGCGGAATCGGTCAAGAAAGCGCTGGTGGACCGGTACGGCATCCGCCCAGAGCGGCTCACCACGGGCGGATCCGGAGCCTCGAGTCCCGTGGATACCAATGAGACGCTGGAAGGACGGGCACGCAATCGGAGGGTAGAACTGATTCGGCAATAATGGCGAGTAACCGCCGATAAAGCGGCGAGCCTATGTGGGCCAGCTGGTTAGATTGATCTACAAATTCCCTTGGATGACCTACAGCGGGCTGGCCTTGGAGACTCGCACGAGTGCGGAATATCAGTATGTGGAAGGGCAACTGCGGCGCTCCAAGAAACTGCTCTCCATCCGGCGTCTCAACAAGGATCATAGCCATGATCTGAAGGCGCTCTTCAAAGCTGCCTCCATCACCGCGAGTGTGCGCCAGATCGGGTTAGGCAAGGCCGCTCTCCTACGACGAAGAGGCCCGCGTGAACCAGTTTTCACCGGTCTGGCTTGCGATGCTGATCACGTTGCTGGCCGAGACTGGTCTCGTGGATCGGCGAATGTACGATCTTCGAGCAACCTTTGCGAGTCGGGCGAATACGTGCAGTGCATCAGAATTGACCGTCGCCCTTCGACTCGGTTACGCTAGCACCCAAATTCTGCCGACCCAGCCTCTGGATGAAAACACCAAAGTGGTTATCGACGCTCTCGATTCAGCACGCGCCCCTGTACTCTAATCGGCTCGGCGCGATCCAATAACCTGCACCTCGACGCACGTCTCCGCGCAGCACTCCGATAAGCTCTCACGCCGCAAATATCACGTTTTTATCACGGTATCCACAATTCAAAGGTCATCTCACTTTGCGACAAAACTCTCCATCTATCGCTGAATCATTGAAAAAACCAGTGGCGGAAGCGAGTGGGGGTCGAACCCACCGGTGACAGGATTGCCTGCCACCCGCCGGTTTTGAAGACCGGGACGATCACCGGACCGCATGCGCTTCCATCGTTAGGCTAATACACAACTTGTAGTCCACACCAAGGTACGCTAAACACCCGAGCACGCGATGTGACACGCCATCAAAATGCGCTCAGCGCTGGCTGAGGGCATTCAGATGTTGGATGAAAGGCTTTCAATCGGCAAGTGATGGCGAGATAAGGTTAGCGGAAGTTGGCAGGAGGTGCATCTACCTCTTCTTCCACCAGGATTGGCAGAGTGGTTGTCACTTTTCTGTTCACAGAATTCAGCGAGTTCTCCACATTCACCTGGTAATAGAACGAGGTGAGACCATTTTCCAACCTCAAATCTGACGCGTTCGGGTATTGCTGCCTCTTCCCATCAGGAAACAAAATAACCAGTGTCATTTTTCAATCCCTCGGTTACCAATCTTAAATTGGGAGCGTGATTTCTGCACGCTAGGCGTCGTTGGCGGGGGAGAAGAATCGCCGCGAAAGAACCGGCTTTGGAAGCCGGTCTTCGATTGAAGAGGTCTCAGCCGGTTGATGAGTGGTGGAACTGCTCACTCCCAATGCATCCCGGTGCATTACGGGCTGCGTTGAGCAACCTGTCACGCGACACTGTCCCTATTTAATCTGGTTGGGTATCCCGCAATTGACGCGCTTAGGCGACGTCTTTGTTCTCTTTCAATTTCGAATTGTCCTTTGTGAGGACAGCAAGGCGATTCATAATCCGCTTGATTCGAGATGGGTTGTCTTCGTGGATGGGGTATACCAACCGACGCAGACGTTCGACTTCAGCATCTTTTTCCTCTGCCATTTCTTTAGACATCACCTTTGCCCTTCATGACTGCGATGACTGCTACCGGATTGCTGGAGCGTTGCATCACCAACGAGGAAACTGCCGATGGCTCGTTCAAAACCGCGTGAGACGACCATCTTGCCTGATGAAATGAGCCTCGAGGCGTAGCAGTTTTCATGAACCGCCTGTCCGTACTCATCGGTCTTGCTTTCAGTCAAATCGACGACTTGTTTGCATATGGCACAGCACGGAAGCCAATCTTGGTAAAACATAAGCCTCCTCTGGGGAGAGACTTTCCCACCTTATCGCTGACGCAATTTGAAGTCTGAGCCGTATTGCTCACTGGAGAGCAGGTAGGGTGGCCTGGGGAAAAGTCCTGCTCGACAGGGAGAGAAGGTTTGCAGCCACGTACGAAATCCTGCCCACAAGGCGTTCGTTGCGGCTCATGCTGTTGGACACGTAAGAAAAGAAAAGCTTTAACCCAAAAGACGAGAAAATTAATGCCACGGATCGCCGCCTTCTTTCCGCATCTGATCCGGTGTTGTGCATCAGATGGGAAAGTCGGCTGCGAGCCATGGCAGGATTAACGAGCGCAACGCACAAAACAACCGAACTATTTGGGTTGAGGCGCCGTTCGCAGATACGGCTTCACCGTTTTGAAGCCGGGAAATTTCTGCGCTGCTTCTTCGTTCGACACCGCCGCGGTGAGGATGACATCGTCGCCCTGCTTCCAGTTCGCAGGCGTCGCCACCTTGTGTTTCGCGTTGAGTTGCAGGGAGTCAATCACGCGCAGCAGTTCGTCGAAGTTGCGTCCCGTGGTCATCGGGTAGCTGAGCTGCAATTTGATCTTCTTGTCAGGGCCCACGACGAAAACGGTGCGGACCGTGGCATTGTCGGCAGGAGTGCGGCCTTCGCAGCTGTCCCCAGCATCGCCTGGCAGCATTCCGTAGGCCTTCGCCACCTTGAGTTGTGGATCGCCAATCATGGGATAGTTCACCTTCGCGCCTTGCGTCTCCTCAATATCTGCAGCCCACTTGGCATGATTGCTAACGGGATCGACGCTGAGTCCGAGGATCTTCACGTTGCGTTTGGCGAACTCCGGCTGCAGCTTGGCCATCGTTCCGAGTTCAGTAGTGCAGACAGGAGTGAAATCTTTGGGATGTGAAAACAGAATGGCCCAGCCGTCGCCGATCCAGTCGTGGAAATGGATTGTGCCCTGCGTGGTCTCAGCGGTGAAATCGGGAGCCGTGTCGTTAATGCGCGGAATGTTATGTGTTTCACTTGCGGTCGCGGTAGTCATTAGATATCTCCTTCTCGAAATTGAAAACTCGATTGCCCGAGTGTCGGCCTTCCCTGCGCCCCAGTCTGAAAAAAGCGGATCAAAACGAAACCCACCCGCTTTTGCCGGGTGGGTGGGAAGAAATCTGCTCAGTCTCTACCCACACACCAGCGTCTGGCGACAACAGCACATCATGCCGGCGGATAAACGATGAGACATGTTGCCTAGCATAGGCGTGGTGGTGCCATGTGTCAAACGGCCAAACAGGCGCGAGAAGGGCTGGGCAATACGTTTTCTGCGTCCTCGACGGTGCGAAAAGCATCGTTACCTCTACATCGCAACATTTGCGCAGGAGGCTCGGGTGCGTAAGGATCCACGACGATTCGCAATGACACAGTGGGACGTTTTTTCCGCCAATCCTCTTGAAGGCAACTCGCTCGCCGTGTTTTCGGATGGACGCGGCCTCACCGACAACGAGATGCAGGCCATCGCGAAGGAGATGAATCTGTCGGAGACGACTTTCATTCTGCCGCGGGATCCTGAAGTTGAGCGTGAGCGAGGCATCAGAGTTCGCATCTTCACCGTAGAAGAGGAATTACCGTTCGCGGGACATCCAACTCTTGGTACTGCATTTTCGCTTCGAGGCAATTCGAACGCTGAGAAAGTTACGCTCGAGTTGAACGTCGGAAAGGTTCCGGTCAGGTTTGAACAAGCTGATGGCCAAGCGATGTTTGGCGAGATGACGCAGATCGATCCGGAGTTCGGCGTACAACACGCTCGCGAGGCGGTCGCCCAAGCGACGGGATTGAAGGTAGACGATTTTGATCCGTCCTTTCCCATCCAGACAGTTTCGACCGGAGTTCCCTTTACCGTCGCCCCGTTGAAGTCGCTCGCGGTTATTCAGGACCTGCGCATCGACAGTAATCGCGCCGCTGCATATCTGGAGAAAAGTGGCGGCAAGTTTTTCTACTTCGTTTCGCGGGAAACGGTCGATCCGGCGGCAGGCCTGCACGCTCGAATGATTTTCTACAACGGAGAAGACCCGGCGACGGGCTCAGCCGCGGGCTGCGCGGCCGCCTGGATGGTCGCGCACGGCGTCGCTCAGCCGGAGCAGCGAATACTGATCGAGCAAGGCGTCGAAATGCGCCGTCCGAGCCGGATTTTCGTGCGCGCATCGCGCCGCGATAACCGGATAGTTAACGTTCGCGTCGGAGGCAATGCAGTTGAAGTTATCCGCGCTGAAGTTTTTCTCTAAGCGACATCGCGCAAAGTGCGGAAAAGATTGCCGCGCATTTACTCTTCACAAAATCAATAGCCAGAACGTCCCATTGTCGTCGGCGCTACTTTACAGAGCGACGCTTTTTTTCTAGCATCCAGTCGCTCTCAAATTTCTTGCAAGAAAATTCCTGGGACTTTTTCTCAGAGTTCGCACGGGAATACGGAAGGCTGATGAAACCCAAGCGCACGATCCTCTGTGTAGACGACAACGAGCAATCCCTTTCTCACCGCAAAATCGTTCTGGAAACGCGAGGGTATCGTGTTGCAAGTTTCGCGCGAGGAGAAGAGGCGCTGGCGCGATTTCTGCAGGGAGGAGTGGACCTGGTCATCGCGGATATGGCGATGCCGGGATTGGATGGTCCGCAACTCATCGCCAAGATCAAAGATGTGTCTCCGCATACGCCGGCCATTCTGATCTCTAGCAAAGTGCGCATCTACGATCACGCGTCGCAGGCAGACGTTTTCCTCGCCAAGGGGATGTATGCGCCCGCTGATCTGCTGGAGCGCGTCCGACTGCTGCTAGTTCGAAAGCGCGGACCGAAGCGATTGCACCATCCGCGAATCCCGCAAATCGCCAGTCACGCCGGCGCCGCGTAACGTTGCGCCAACAGGCGTATTTCAAGCCAAACAAGGGCATCGAAACGGGTTGGGCGTCCGTCCCGGCCGGGAGAATCGTGTAAGATTCTTCTTAAGCATGGGCGGAGCATTCATCGAAGCAAACAATCTGCGCAAGACCTATCATGTGGGCAAAATTGAAGTGGAAGCCCTGCGCGGGATCTCATTCAATGTTCAAAAAGGTGAGTTTGTAAGCGTTGTCGGTCCGTCGGGCAGCGGGAAGTCAACCCTTTTTTATCTTCTTGGGGGCCTTACTCGCGCAGACGGCGGCAGCGTGGTGCTCGACGGCGACGATCTCGCTTCCCTTTCCGACGCGGAACGCACACGGATGCGCAAGCGAAAGATCGGTTTCGTATTTCAGAAGTTCAACTTGCTACCCACGCTCGATGCCCGCTCGAATATCTTGATGGCGAAAGAGATTTCCGGAAACGGCGATCGCGATCCGGCTTATTTCAATCGCATCACTGAGTTGCTCGGCATCAGCAAGAGGCTCATGCACAGGCCGTCCGAGTTGTCAGGCGGAGAGCAGCAGCGCGTAGCGCTGGCGCGCGCACTCATCAATAAGCCCGCAATAGTGTTGGCCGATGAACCTACCGGCAACTTGGACTCCAAGAATTCTGATGTGGTGCTTGGCATGTTGCGCCGCTCTAAAGAAGAACTGGGACAAACCGTATTGATGATTACCCACAACCCCGAGGCGGCGAGATTCGGCGATCGGATCATCCATATGCGTGATGGACAAATCGTGAAGCCCGAAGAAGATCCGCAGTGGACAGGCCACTGACACGGCTTTGTTCGGCGGACTTCTCACTGAAAGCCAGAAGCTTCAACCACAAGGACACGAAGTTCCACGAAGGAAACCCATCGGCTTACTTTGTGGATCAGGGTTGACAGATGGCGACCGTCCGCTCGCCTGGGATCGCTCCGCCCAGACCAATTCCGGTGGTATTCTTAACACTCCTATCCCTGCCACGAGGCTGTAATTTTCATGTCCGATCCAGTCACCCCTAGCTCACAAACTCCAGAAACCCAACCTGCCGAGAGCGTCGAGTCGTTCGGCGACATTCTCTCCCAGTTTCAAAAACGCCAGGCACCCCGGCCCGATGGCAGCCGCCAAATAGAGGCCACCGTCATCGCGGTAACGACCGAGTCGGTCTTCTTCGACATAGGCTTCAAGTCCGAAGGAATTCTGCCGCTTGCCGCTCTTCAGGGAGAGACTTTGAAGCCGGGCGACAAAGCTGTCGTCTCGGTGAAAGGGCGCGATCTGGACGGCTATTACGAGCTTTCGCGCTTCAAAGTCGAACGTCCGATGGACTGGAGCGCTCTGGAAAAAGCTTTCGCTGACAAGGCCTCTGTTCTGGGCACTGTGACTGCAGTTGTAAAGGGTGGATTCAGCGTCGATGTTGGAGTGCGCGCATTCATGCCGGCCTCCCGCAGCGGGGTGCGAGAAGCGGCAGAAATGGAGAAACTGGTCGGACAGGAAATCCGTTGCCGGATCATCAAGCTCGATGTCGCAGACGAAGATGTCGTCGTCGATCGCCGAGTCGTGGCGGAGGAAGAAGAGCGATCCGCAAAAGACCGCCTCTACGGACAGATCAAGGTCGGCGATACGGTGGGCGGCACAGTGCGCAGTCTCACGGATTATGGCGCTTTCGTGGATCTGGGCGGAGTCGATGCGCTCCTGCACGTCGGCGATATCGCATGGGGACGCGTGAACAAACCTGCCGATGTGCTCTCGGTCGGTCAACAGATCGACGTCAGAGTCTTGAGGCTGGCGAGTGAGGGCGACAAACGGCGCATTTCGGTCGGCTTGAAGCAGCTGCAACCTCATCCTTGGGAAGCGGTGAGCGGAAAGCACAAAGCTGGCGACCGCGTGCGCGGCACCGTTACACGACTTATGGATTTCGGAGCATTCGTTGAACTGGAGCCCGGCATCGAGGGTCTGATCCACATTTCGGAAATGTCATGGTCGAAGGGAAAGATCCGAAAAGCCAGCGACGTAGTGAAGCCAGGAGAGACAGTCGAAGCGGTCATTCTGAACGTGAATGCCGAGGAGCATCGCATCTCGCTGGGACTGAAACAAGCTCTTGGCGATCCATGGGCGGATGTATCGCAACGGTTCGCCGTTGGTTCGGCAGTGGAAGGTCCGATCACCAGCCTGACGAAGTTCGGCGCGTTCGTGCAGCTTTCCGAGGGGATTGAAGGGATGGTGCACGTCAGTGACATCAGCGCGGAGAAACGAATCAACCAGCCCGCCGACGTGCTTCGCGTGGGACAAATTGTGAAGGCGCAGGTGCTGGCTATCGACACCGATAAGCGGCAGATGCGACTGGGCATGAAGCAGCTCGTTCCGACAGGCCTGGATGAATATGTGGCCGAACACAACGAAGGAGACGTGGTCACGGGACGTTTGGTGGACGAATCCAGCAGCCAAGCCAAGGTTGAACTCGGGGAAGGGATCTTTGCGACCTGCAAGATGAAGGCTGCGGCGGCCGTAACTGAGGCTCCGAAGGAAACGAAGGCCGACCTGTCTTCTCTGAGCTCGATGTTGCAGACGCGCTGGAAGACGGGGAGTGGGGGACCTGCAAAGCCGGAACCGGCTCGCGCCGGACAGGTTCGAAGCTTTCGGATCACACAACTCGACCGAGGGGCAAAAAAGATTATCGTCGAGCTGACATAACATCCGGCACCGTCCATTCCCGGTCACGGCGTTCTATCAGTGGACGTACAATTCTGCGCTAAGGCTGACGAAAGTCCTTATCCTCCTTTGCTGCAAACCTACTCTCCCACCTGAAGTTTGGTCCGATACTTGCGAGAATTCTTCGAATCAGCAAGGTGTCCTACCGCAATTAGGGGCACGACGCATATCGGAGCCACTATGAACACTCTCGTTCAGGACCTGCGATACGGCCTGCGGCAGTTGATCAAGAACCCCGGATTCACCGCAGTGGCCGTAGTTACCCTAGCGCTCGGCATCGGAATCAACGCCACGATGTTCAGCATGGTAAGTGCAACTCTTTTGCGACGGCCCCCCGGGCATGATCCGGACCGCGTGGCGGTGGTGTCCACGATCAACCCGTCGGCTGGTTTTCAGGCGGACAACAACCAGGTATCAGCCGCGAACTACCTTGCGTGGCGCGAAGCCAATCACGTTTTCTCGGATGTAGCCGCGGCCGATGAATACCGTAATGCCAGCCTGACCGAACAGCGTGAGTCAGAATCAGTACGGTCAGCGGCAGTCTCCGCCAACTACTTCAACGTGCTGGGCGCCACTGCGCAACTCGGCCGCACTTTCAGCGCGAGTGAGGACAGGAGTGGACAAGAGCACGTCGTGATTCTCAGTCACGAACTGTGGGACCGGCGGTTCGGCTCCGATGCGTCGATTGTCGGCCGCACGATCCGTGTGAACCGCGAAAATTACAGCGTAATCGGCGTGATGCCCGCAAGCTTTCGAATGCTCGGCTTCATGCCGGAACTCTGGACGCCGCTCGTACTCGCCCCCGCCGATCAAAGTGCGGCTGCGCATCGCGATCGGTCCCTATATCTGTTCGCTCGCATGAAACCGGGTGTCACGGTGGAGCAGGCCCGCGCCGAATTCGTCACACTGGCACACCAGTCCGAAGTCAATTTCCCTGATTCCGAAAAAGGTTGGGGAGCGACGGTGCGTACCCTGCCTGAGTTCCTGATTTACGGTTTCGGCATTCGCAGCGGACTCGCAGTCATCATGACCACGGTGGGATTTGTGTTGATGATCGCATGTGCCAATGTCTCGGGCCTTTTGCTAGCGCGCTCGGCAGCCCGCCGAAAGGAATTGGCCATTCGCTTCTCTCTGGGTGCCGGGCGCCTGCGCATTATTCGGCAGTTGCTGACCGAAGGAATGGTGATCGCATTACTTGGCGGGGCATTGGGGCTAATGCTGGCGTACAAAGGAATCGACGTCATGCGCGCTAGTCTGAGTTTCGACGCGTTCCAGGCGATCGCACTCAAGCTTGATTCGAATGTCGTGATATTTACTACGGCGATCTCCATCGCTTGTGCATTGTTGTGCGCCCTTGCGCCAGCATTGAGAGCCTCGCGGACCGATGTCACGTCCAGCCTGAAGGATGAAAGCCGCACCGCTTCAGCTGGCCGTTCCCACACGCGCCTGAGGACGGTCTTGGTCACTGGTGAAATTGCGTTCGCGTTGTTCCTGCTGGTAGGCACCGGATTGTTATTCGTCTCGATTTTTCGCATACAACACCAAAATCTGGGATTCCAGACGGAGCGCCTGCTGACTGCGGGTATCACGCTGGATGATGCACGCTATAAGGACGCAGACCATCGTGAGGCTTTCGCCCGCGAACTTCTGCCTCAATTGCAGCAACTGCCGGGGGCGGAGTTCGCTGCCATCAGTTCGGACCTACCGGCTTCAGGAGCGGGCAGTGTGACGGTTCGAATTCAGGGCCAACCGGAGTTGCCTGCGGGACAGGTTCTGACCGCTCTCGACATTGTGGTCACGCCCGATTATTTCCGGACAGCAGGTATTTCCATCTTGCGGGGCAGGCCGTTCTCTGAGCAAGACAACATGGCGACGCCGCGTGTCCTTGTGGTTAACCAGAAGTTTGTGGATCGTTACCTTCACGGCAAGGACGCGGTGGGAAAACAGGTTCAACTGGAAGTGAGCGGAGCGCCGGCAGGATGGAGCCAGATCATCGGAGTCGTTCATAATGTAAAAAACTATTCGCAAACGGCCGCGGAAGACCCTGCCGTTTACGAGCCATTCCACCAACGCCCGGTCGGTTCATTTTCCTTGATGGTGCGCACCAAGAGCGAACCGGACAACCTCATCTCGGACGTGCGCACCCTGGTGTCGAAGGTAGACGCAGAGTTGCCATTAGCGCGTTTGAGCAGCATGAGCGTGGTCATCGATCAGCAAAGTGCGGGAGATGCCTTTTTCTCTCGTGCCTTGGGAAGCTTCGCGCTGATGGCGCTGATACTGGCGGCGATCGGAATCTATGGGCTTATCGCCTACAACGTTGGCCAGAGGACCCACGAAATCGGCATCCGCATAGCGATGGGGGCGAGAAGCCAGGACGTGCTGCGGATGATTGTCCGCGAGGGAATTAAGATGACGGGGATCGGGGCGGCTATTGGGTTTGCGATCTCGCTTCCGCTTCCCAAAATTTTCGGCGCCATCTTTGTTGATCTGAACGCCAGCGAGCCGCGACTGTACCTTGTTGTGCCGATCACGATTGTGGCAGTTGCCATTTTGGCAACCTACATACCGGCCCGACGGGCGGCACGAGTCGATCCCATCAATGCATTGCGCCAGGAATAGGCCCCTCTGAAGTCGCTTCTTGGGGGATGCCGACCCGGGACCTGCCTTGGTCCCGTGCTGTTCGGAGCACGCCGCGCCTCGCGGTGGATGGTACAATATTTTCTGCCGAGCGGGAGTAACTCAGTGGTAGAGTGCGACCTTGCCAAGGTCGAAGTCGCGGGTTCAAATCCCGTCTCCCGCTCCAGAGTTTCAGTTGGCTCGTGCTCCGCAACATGGACATCTTCCGTTACGGAACGCTGCGGTATTAGCAGGGGCGCGGTACCCAAGTGGTAAGGGAGAGGTCTGCAAAACCTTTATGCGTCGGTTCGATTCCGACCCGCGCCTCCAACCTTAAGCCCTTGCAGGGGCTGTCGATTCCAAAGATCAATTTCTGGTTTTGCTGAAGCTTTGGTCCCCGGCGTGTGGGTACTACGATCTTCGTCTACGATCCGCAAGGCCTTCGTATGGGCTCGCGAAAATAATCCGCTGAACAACGATCACGCGAATATCCGATATGTGCGAGATCGCACATATCTATGCTTATTTCTTACTCTTGCAATATTTCGTACGGCCGCTACACTTTCCGCAGTCGGACTTCTCTCGTATTCGAAGGTGAGGCCGTGGCGATTTTTTTGAAAGCTCTTAAAACTTGCTGGATTTGTGGAACGAATGTTTCGCTGGAAGAATGCAGGGTAGATGAACACGGTTTGGCCGTTCATGAGAACTGCTACCTCGTAGTCTTAGCGATTGTGAACGCGCAGCAGCCCTCCCTACGAAAAAGATTCCGCGCTTAGAGGCTGAGCAGTCCGCAAGAGACCCCGGCTCTGGTCGGGGTTTTTTATTGCCTTCTCGCGGAGGCAGGATGAGCATGACGCCAAGAAAGGAACGTGCACTTATCGGTACGAGTGCGGACCGACATACTCCTCCAGACGTGTTTACCTTAGTCAGTCCCAACTTGGCGACAGAGGCAAGTCCCGGGTTGGGTTTGTTGAAGCCCCGGTTGGTATGGCCGGGGTTTCTTGTTTTCCGCATATCCATGGTCGCTAACCTTACAGCAGCAGTCTCAGAACCCCACACCGCACATTCGCAGAAACTTGAGGTGCAGTCTGCGCCGTCGACTAACGTGTGAGGCGTAGCGCTTAACTCTTATTCAGGCCGATGAAGAACGGCTTGTACCACAACTTTCGGCTTCTCAGCTCCGGGTGGCAGCGCATTCGGTGTCAACTGGGCGGCTAGCTTCATCCCATCTTTGATCTTGATCAGTTCGGCGACGGCTTGTGCTGGGTGTGCGGACGAGCGGCGCCCAAACGACTCGTCGAGAACATGATCCACAATGACGAGGCATTCGCTGTCGTTGAGTTCCTGCAGCTTCGCCGGCACTAAAGCTGCCCCGTACTCGCGAACGGCCTGCGAGAGATGCCCCTGCCTGGCGCGGATGAGAGCCAACTGGCAGTGAGCTGCGCTGTCGTCGGCCTTGATATGGATAGCAGCTTCGTAGGCGGAGGCGGCGCCATCGTAGTTGCCGAGATTGCGCAGCTCATTCGCCATCCACTGACTGGCGAACATCTGAGAATATCCGCGCTCAAGATCGGAACCACTAAGCCTGGCGACCTTGTTGTATTCATCGAGAGCTTGCGCTGTCTTCCTTTCATGAACCAGCGCGTGCGCCAGCTTAAGGTGAGCTTCCACATACGTCGACCGTAGTTGCGCCGCCATGCTGTACCGCTCTATGGCACCGGTCCAATCTCCCTTTTTCTCAAGTAGCGATCCCAGTTGTAACAGAGCAAATGGCAGCGAATCGGAATCCTGGTTTCCATCCACCGCGCTTTGGATCTGGGCAATCCCTGCGTCGAGATCCTCCGATTGCGCCAGTTCGAGTCCCTCATTGACGAGAATAAGGACGTCACGGGGGGCAAGCTTGAGTGCCTCTCTGTATTCCTCCATGGCAGCTGTGTGGTTCTGCAGATGAGAATAGGCGAGACTCTTTTTCACGTGGGCAATCGCCTGGTTTCGAGGTTGAGTTTCTGTGGCGAGAAATTTGTCGTACGCATCCAGAGCAGCCTTAGGGTCTCCGGTATCGTCCTTAGCCTCGCCGAAACCGAGAAGCGCCTGCCTGTAGCCCTCTTTATCCAAATCTTTGTAGATTTCGATAGCTTTCTCGCGGTCGCCCTTCAGATAGTGAGCCTGGGCTAAGCGGTATTGCACTTCCAACGAGCTTGGATCACTCGATCTGACTTCTTTGTAGCACTCGATAGCGTCTTGATAGCGACGGTTCGCAGCGAATCCCATGCAGAGATTCAGCTTCAAGCGTACGTCGGCCGGCTTCAGACTGTGCGCTCGGCTAAGTTGGGCCAGTCCCTGGTCAATCTGTCCGTCCTTCAACAGCGCGACACCAGCGAGTGTGGGATCCTGGGCGGCAACGATTTTTTGCGCTAGCTCTTTGCTGGCCTGCTTCAAATTCTCGGTGGAGACCGGTCGGGGATCTGTCTCCCATGGTCCCGCATCCGACGCACGCGCCACGAGAGTGAACTTGTTGTCGGCGCTAACAATAACGTCGCCGGATACCAGCGTCTCGGTATGAAGCAAAGCGCGCAGGACTGAGAGCACGCGTTCGTACGACACGCCCTTGATTTCGACGGTAATTCTCGGCGGTTCTTGTACACGCCAAAAGTCTGGCACGAGTATGTTGCGCAAGTCGGGCAGGCCCGTATCTGACGACCGCAAGCCGGTGTCCCGTTTGTCCTGCTCAATTTCATTTCGGATCGATTTCAGCCCGTCTTGTACGGAATCAGCGACCATATCGCCCGTGAAAGGCAGTTCTTTTTTCGGGAGTTGGAACGGAGCGATCATGGTGACCGGCGTTCGGGCATCCCAGAGTGCATACGAGGCCATGATGAGGATGGCGAAGTATAAGGGGTAAGACTTCAACAACTCCCAGGCGCGGGAGGACAATTTGCGAGCACCCGACAATGACGCCGAGAAACCATCGCGAATGAGCCGTTTAGAGTTGTTTTCAGCCATGACAAGCTCCTTATGCTGCGGTGCATTCTGCGTCCAGCCGGAGTTAGTCGCAATAGACGGCCACATAATCGGAACATAACTGTGTCTTAACAGCCAATGGATTGAATACCAAGGCTTTAGCCTCGAAGAACATATGTCATCTTTATTCGACGCGTGGTAAGCTATACCGCAAATTTGGGGATTCCCGGCAGTCTATGCCCCTCGATAGTCGCAATTTGCCTCAATACCGGTTTGGCCCGTTCGAAGTCTGCTCAGAAACGGGCGAACTGCGGAAGAATCACCGAAGAGTCCACCTGCAGCGCAAGCCCTTCGAAATCCTGGCGGCGCTCTTAGAACAATCGGGTAAGTTAGTCAGCCGCGAAAGCCTGCATCAGCGCCTTTGGCCCGAGGACACATTTGTAGACTTTGATAACGGCCTGAACACCGCCTTGAGCAAGCTACGGGAAGCCCTAGGGGATACCGCCGAACGACCCCGGTACATTGAAACGTTCGAGCGTCGAGGATACCGTTTTGTGGCGCCGGTAGAACAGTTCGCAACCGGTCCGGCAAGTCAGCTGCGAGAACTGGAAGTGCAGAAAAAGCGCATGGCTGCAGACGTGGTGCTGTTCGAAATGGCGGGAAAAGTTGTTTACGGACCGGAATGCCAGCAAATCGAATGGCTCACTGCAGGGGTGTTGGAAGAGGGCGAGAAGAAAATCATCTTCGATATTTCGGGCGTTCACCATCTCGACAGCAGCGGCGTGGGAATCATCCTTATGTGCTCTGCCAAGGTGAAAGAAGCAGGAGGGGAACTGCGTATTTCCGGCGCCGAAGGGCACGTCAAAACAGTCCTGAAGATTACCGGAGTGGATAGAATTCTGGCTTTATATCCCAGCAGAGGCGAAGCATTGGAAGGATTCGGGGGTCGAGCGGCATAGGGCGTCCCATTTACGCCTGAACCTTTGCGCACCGCGGTCGCAGGCAAGAGATTCTGGCATTCCTCCTGAGCCAAAACCTGCTTCTATTTTCGCATTACGGGATAGGGACATTGTCGCGCCCAATCGCAGGAGGGATCCAGTGAGGATTTCGAACTCCGTCAAAAGCCCGGTTTCTGTGGAACCTTTGGAATCCTCGGGGGAACCGACTTCGTCTGCATCGACTGCTGCAACGAGTACGTCGGCAGATTGGCAGGCTGCGCCCGGCGACAGCGAGTTGTCATCTCTCAAACTCCCAGCACGGCCGGCTGATGACCCGCTAGCCAAAGCATTTCTACTGCAGAAACTGGATGCTGCCGGCGGTCAGTCCTTTGGTTCGGCACCGTCGATCTGGAAGGAAGGCAAGCTTAGCAATGCAGGTATAAGCACTGCCACTGTCGGAGGAACAGATGCCAATAGTGCGGGAGACGAGGCAAGCGTGCTTGCCGACCAGTTAGCGAAGGCACTCGAGAACGTTGGAATATCTGTCGATCCCAATGATTTGAGCAAGGTGAGCAATTCGATCACTGAGGGAGGGGAAGGCGCCATGGCTGTGGCATTCATGATTACAACATCCATCACTGAGGCTCAAGTAGAACAATCCAATGAAGGAAAGCCGACCTCTGGAGATCCGACGGAACCGGCTAGTGCAGGAAACACCACTACTTCGACTTCACAATTTCAGATCTCACAGAAGCAAGCAGACCAGTTCACAGCGGCGCTATCGTCAGAAGACGATTCAAGCTCCCAGCTTTCCCAACTGCTTTTGACAGAGTTAAATCGATTGAAGAAAAAATAGGTAATAGTCAAGCAATCCACGAACTAATTTTCGGCTTCGTGTTCGGGATCCTGCCAACGAAATGCTCCCCTGCAGATGTATTGCATTCTGCCTGGATAAAGAGAGGATGAGGCTACTGCCTACGGCTGTGGAGTGGACTGACGACGGGCACGTTGGTGATTTTTTCGAGCTTCGTCACCGCTCGGTTCGTGCCCAGCCGTCAGCCTCTTGAAGCTACTCCTGGACGCGGCCAAGCAGAATAGCCCATACGTGATGAATCCGGCACTCCGGTGCTATTGAGGTTCAATCCTCAGCCCATGGAAGTTCACTGGCCCCACCATGCTATCCTTCGCGTTGCCCGTTTCGTAAACGTTTACAGTCGGTGATTAAAGGCGCTGCGGATGAGATGTCGGCGGCCGGGGTGACACAGGGTTCACACCGCTTCCGATCTGTCTCGAGATCTGGATTATCCGCTGCTACAAGGAAGGGAAGCTATTCATGAAGGATAGAGGAAGCATGCGGTCCTTTGGTCTCGGACTCTGCCTTTGCCTGCTTAGCGTCGGCGGCTTTGCGCAATGGACTCCAATGAATCCGGTGAAGGGTGTCCAGCAGACATCGGACGGCGCTGTCTTCACGATGGCATCCGGCACCTTGAAAGTGCAGGTCTGCTCCGACTCGGTGATTCATGTGCTTTATTCGCCCACGCCGTCGTTTCCCAAGCGTGCCGATTTCGTTGTCACAAAAGAGAGCTGGGCGGGGGCGAAATTCACAATGCAGTCGAACGACGAAGCGGTCACGCTGGCTACTTCCCTGCTAAAGCTCACGATCACCCGTAAAGATGGGGCGATTGCCTACGCCGAGTCGAATGGCGCTGCACTCGTGCAGGAAGCGTCCCGCCGCATGACTCCTGTGAAAGTAAATGGCGAAGATACTTTCCGGGCGGAGTCCTTCGTCAACATCTATGGTTCGCACGAAGCGTTGTACGGCTTGGGCCAGCATCAGGCGGGAGTCTGGAATTATCGTGGGGAGTCGCTCGATATTTCGCAGGACAACACAAACATCGCCGTTCCTCTGATGCTATCGAGTAAAGGCTACGGCATTTTCTGGAACAACACGTCCCGCAGCCGGTTCAACAATCGTTTCGCCAACTATCTCTACATCAGTTCCGACGTCGCCGACGTGATCGACTACTACTTCTTTTATGGGCCGGACTTCGACAGAATCATCGCGAGCTATCGCGAGTTGACCGGGCAAGCTCCACTCTTCGGAAAGTGGGCTTACGGATTCTGGCAATGCAAGAACCGATACAAGTCGCAGGAAGAAATTCTCGGGGTAGCGAAGAAATATCGCGACCTGCACATTCCCGTCGATGACATTGTGCAGGACTGGTTCTGGTGGAATCGAAAGGGAGAGTTCGTCTTC
The DNA here is from genome assembly GCA_963801895.1 of uncultured Acidobacteriota bacterium. Lineage (GTDB taxonomy): Bacteria > Acidobacteriota > Terriglobia > Terriglobales > Acidobacteriaceae > Sulfotelmatobacter. The sequence continues at coordinate 471,013 of CAWDGM010000002.1, forward strand.
AACAAGAACTATCCTGATCCGAAGGGGATGATCGATCAGCTGCACGCCGAGAATTTTCACCTCATGATTTCCATCTGGCCCTTCTTCGAGCCGGGCTCGGCGAACTACGACTTTATGCAGAGCAAAGGCTGGTTCGTCGACAAGTTCAAATATGCAAAGCCGCCCTTTCACACGAATGGGATGGCTGTGTACGACGCGACGAGTCCAGAGGCGCGCAAATTCTATTGGGATCAGGTGAATAAAGGACTGTTCAGCATTGGCGCGGACGCCTGGTGGATGGATACGACTGAACCCGAGACGGAAGGGCAGGAAGAGAACATTCTTCTGGGGCACAAGGTGGCGGCGGGGAGCGGCGACCGGGTATTGAACGCTTATCCTTTGCTCGATACGCAGGCTGTTTACCAAGGGCAGAGGAGTGCATCTGACAAGAAGCGAGTGTTCATTTTGTCCCGATCGGCGTTTGCGGGCTCACAGCGTAACGCGGTGACTGCGTGGTCAGGGGACATCAATTCAGACTGGTTCAGCTTCCGGCGACAGATTCCTGCCGGACTGAATTTCTCGCTCTCGGGTGTTCCCTACTGGACAACTGACATTGGGGGATTCGTATTCGGAAGCCCGGCGGATCCGAAGTTTCGCGAACTGTTCATTCGATGGTTTCAGTACGCGACGTTCAATCCGATCTTGCGCGTTCACGGGACGCGCAATCCTGATGAGAATGAACTGTGGTCGTATGGCGCCGACGCGCAAAATATTCTTGTGAATTTCGATCGCCTGCGCTACCGGCTATTGCCGTACATCTATTCTTTGGCGTGGAAAACGACCAGCGAGAGCTACACTCCGATGCGCCCACTGGTGATGGATTTCCGTAACGATTCACGCGCAGAGAACATTGGCGATCAATTCATGTATGGACCGGCGTTTTTGGTCAATCCAGTCACTGAACCCGAGGCCACAAATCGACAACTCTACCTGCCGGTGTCAACCTGGTACGACTTCTGGACGGGAAGCACGTCCGCTGGGGGACAGATGGTCAACGCCATCACGCCTCTCGACCGGATTCCTCTCTATGTGCGCGCCGGATCAATCGTACCTCTCGGGCCGGAGCAGGAATGGTCCACGGAGAAGGCAGCCGATCCGATCGAACTGAGAATTTACCCTGGAGTCGATGGAGATTTCAGTCTCTACGAAGATGAAAACGATGGATATGACTACGAAAAGGGGGCCTACTCAACGATCCCGCTTCACTGGGACGACAGCGCTCATACCTTAACCATCGGCGCCCGCAAAGGACAGTTTCCCGGGATGCTGGAGCGTCGCAATTTCCACGTTGTGTTCGTTCGCGAGAACCACGGGGTTGGCGAGAGTCCTTCGGATCAACCTGACAAAGTCGTGGAATACTCGGGCCAACCGGTCTCCGTGGCCCGTTAAGAAAGAGTTATTCAACTTTTGCTTGACAGTGCGTCGACTTCGGCACAATATGTCGCTAGACGACATGTCGCCTAAAGTCATAACAAACGTTCCGCCGCTGACAGAGCCCGTCTTGCTCATTCTCCTTAGCCTTGCGGAAGAGCCGCGGCACGGGTATTCCATCCTTAAAGATGTAGAGCGAATCAGCAACGGACGGGTCGTGATGAGCACCGGCACCCTATACGGGGCGATCCGCCGCCTACTCGATGACGATTGGATCGAGCGATTCGACGAAAAGGAGACTCCCCGTGGCCGGCAAGCCTACAGACTGACTTCTGTCGGGCGCCGCAACTTACAGTGTGAAGTGGATCGGATGAAACATCTCACGCGATTGGCCGCCCTGCGTGTCGCTACCAACGAGAACTGATCTATGCCAATCCTCTATCAGCAATTGCTGCGGCTCTATCCGGCGGAACACCGGCAACGGTTCGCCCAAGAAATGTGCACTGTATTTGAGGATGCGCGAGCGGAAATAAGAAGCAGAGCTGCCGTTGCGCGCGTCTTGTTCTACGTTCGTGAAATTGCCGGGCTCACGAAAGGTGCGCTGCGCGAACATTTGCGGGTGCTCCTTCCCGGGCATGCGAACTTATCTTTTCCCACAAGGAGGTTCACTATGCAGAGCGGGTTTCGTTTCCCCAAATCAACGCCTGTTTTGATGACGGTGATACTTGCCGGAATCATCCTCGCGCTCGAGAAAGCAAGAGTAATTCAAACATCGTTCTCCCACGGAAATCCGCCGCTTGTGCCGATGGAAGCGGCGCACCTGACCTTCTTTCCGACGCTCGCACTGCTGCTGGTGATTTTCTACGCCGGAGGACTTGTCGGTTGGGCCATTCTTTTCGCGCTACGGCGTTCGGGCGTGCATCGACTGGATGAACTGGGCGCGGCGCAGAAGTAAATCGGTTCGCATCAGGGTCCAGCTTGTTGTGGCGTTCACGTGCCTGTAAACTCAGGGCCGCCAAAGGAGCGCCTCGCCAACATCCATGACCCTTCGTCGACTTGCGGTGTTCGTCTGCCCAGTACTCTTCTTCTCCTGTCTTGCGAAAGCCCAAAACCGAGACCTCGCCACCACTGTCGACGACTACGTGAAGGCCGAGATGCAGCGGCAACATATTCCCGGCCTTTCCCTGTTGATCGCGAAAGACGGCAGGATTGTTCGCACACAGGGATTTGGACTCGCCAACATCGAATTGCAGGTTGCAGCGAAGCCCGAAACCATCTTTCAATCCGGATCCGTGGGCAAACAATTCACAGCAGCCGCGGTAATGATGCTGGTTGAAAGTGGCAAGGTGGGGCTGGATGATCCGCTTACAAAGTACTTCCCTGACGCTCCTCCGACGTGGAAGGAAGTGACGGTGCGCGAGTTGTTGAGTCACACGGGCGGATTTGGCGACTACCCGAAGGACTTTAATTTTCGCAAAGACTGGACAGAAGATGAAGCGATCAAACTGGTCGAAGGCATACCTTTTGCTTATGTACCCGGAACGAAGTGGGAGTATAGCAATCTCGGCTATTTAACCCTTGGTGTCTTGATTCACCGCGTCACGGGAGAGTTCTACGGAGACTTTCTGCAAGAGCGGATCTTTCGCCCGCTCGGTATGACTTCGACGCGCATCATCAACGAAGCCGACATCATTCCCAATCGAGCAGCCGGATATCGGTTGGTGAAGGGCGAACTGAAGAATCAGGAATGGGTCGCTCCTGCCATCAACACCACCGCCGACGGAAGTCTTTACTTCTCGGTGCTCGACCTCGGCAAGTGGGATGCCGCTTTATACACGGAAAAGCTGCTCAAGCGATCGAGCTTCGATTTGATGTGGACGCCGGTCAAGTTGAAAGATGGGAGCGTTAACAAGGGCGGCTACGGTTTCGGATGGTTCATCGAAGAGAGAGACGGCCATCACTGCGTGCATCACGACGGGTCATGGCAGGGGTTCGAAACGGCAATCGATCGCTATGTAAATGACCGGCTGACCGTGGTCGCATTGACGAATCTGGCGGGAGCGAATCCGGGAAAGATCACGCGGCATGTCGCCGAAATTTATCTCTCAGGCAAATAGGACGCGGTCAGGCAGCGGTCTGATTCGCTTTTTGCCGGGCTTCCACCAACATTCGCATGCCGTATTTCGGTCGCAGTGTGATAAGCGGCTCCGGTTCCACGAGATGTCCGGGAACCAGCTTCAGTTTCCATTTCTGTCCAATTGTCGCGAGAAGCAGGACGCCTTCCATCCACGCGAACGATTCGCCAATGCATTGGCGGAATCCCGCGCCGAATGGAAAGTACGTGAACTTTGTGCGTCGCGCTTTGTTCTCCGGCGTAAAGCGCTCTGGATCGAAGCGCAGAGGATCGGGGAAGAAACGCGCGTCCCGGTGGGTGATGAACTGGCTGATCAACACCGTGGTTTTGGCAGGCAGAGAAAACCCTCCCAAACGAAAATCGTTCCGGGCATAACGTCCCATGGCCCATGCCGGCGGATACAGCCGCATCGATTCCGCAAACACCATCTCTACATAGCGAAGACGTGGCACGTCATCGAAACCAGGAACGCGGCCGTGGAGTTCGCGATCGATCTCTTCGTGAAAGCGGCGTTCGCAATCCGGATTTTGGGATAGCAGATACCAGGTCCATGATAGGGCGTTCGCTACCGTTTCGTAGCCAGCCAGAAAGATTGTGATGACCTGATCGCGAAGCGACTTTTCGGACGCAGCAGTCCGGTCGGGCGACGCGGCCAGCATCATGTCGAGCAGGCTTCCGCCGTTATGGCTGTTCTTGCGGTGCGATTCGATCATGCGGTAGACAACGGCGTCGATCCGTTTCCGCGCCCGCACGAATGCCGCCAAACCCGGCGGACGAACGTGAACCAGCCATTCCGCCGCGGGAAGCATGACGAGAAAATTGTAAAGCCCCATGATGCGATTGATGGCGTCGGCGAGTTCGTCCACCTCATTGCGCAAATCGGTAGCAAAGAGAGTGCCAGCCACCACGTTCAGCGTGAGATGCATCATGTCAATAGCGATGTCTCGCTGCTCGCCGTCTTTCCAACCGTCCCGCAGCCTGACGCCTTCCCGCACTATGGCATTGGCATATTCCGGAATTCTCTGGCGATGGAACGCAGGCTGGGCAACTTGCCGCTGCAGGCGGTGCTCGGCCCCTTCACTCGTGATCATCCCGTTGCCCAGCAGCATCTTTGTCCGTTGGACCGTGCGTTCCTTGATGAAGTTATCGTTTTGAACGACGAGAATCTCACGGATGTAGTCAGGATGATTCAGGAAAACAATGTGATGCCAGCCAAGTTTGTAGTGGGCGATATCTCCGTATTCTTCAACGAGGTGCTGGAAGAGAAAAATCGGATTGGCCGGACGAAACTTGCGGAACGCGAACCAGAGGAGATTTCGTTGGAATCCCGGTGGATAGTGGTATTGCCCCGATGTGGAGGACTTGTTCACATCGTTGCGGACTGCCGTTGCCATCTTGCTAGTGTAAACCGCGCGGCGGGATTGAACGCTTAGGTGCTGGAACGACTTCGGGATCGGAATTTCCTGGCGCGAAAAACTTTATCCACGGAATTGAGCTTGAATTCGTTGTGCCCGACTCGAACTTGCATCAACTCATCGCGCTTTGCGCGACCTCGGACGAATCCGTCCGGGGCTACACGACTCGCTATGACGTTGGCTTTTCGCGCTTTTGCAAGTGATCCAGTTCCGCTAGAACTTCTCCGCTGTGACTTGCCGGGTTAACGCTGGTATAAACCTTAGCGATCTTGCCGCTGGGATCAATGAGAAACGTATGCCTGGCGGCGAATTTGACTACGCCGAGATTGGTTAGGGACCCGTAGGCCTCTGAGACTTTGCGATCGGTATCTGCGAGGAGTTTGAAGTTCAGACCTTCTTTCGCACAGAACTTTTTGTGCGAGTCGATATCGTCAACGCTGACGCCGAGGACAACCGTGTTTCGCTCGGCGAATTTGGGCTGATCGGCCTGGAAGTTGTGGGCTTCGCGAGTGCAACCAGCGGTCTGATCTTTCGGATAGAAATAAAGGACCAGCCACTTGCCGCGGTAATCCTTCAAGCTGACAGTGGAACCGTCCTGCGACGGCAGCGTGAAGTCGGGAGCAAGCGTGCCCTCTGCGGGAGTTGCCGAGCGGGAAAGCAAGCGTGGAACCATCAGGATTGCGACGATCACGACCAACGCTATGAGCACGATTCGTATCATGGATATCTCCTGCCAGGAGAATTCTAAACCTAGTGCGAGTTGCTGACGTAGTCGAGACCTGTCCGCCCAGGCATCGACAGCTAAAGACACCGGGTTCCACGGAGGAAAGCAAAAAGACAGCGCTTCCTCGGAGTTAAGCGGTTCACGCGGCCCAAAAATCCGCGCGATTCAATTATGATGGAGTATTGCGCATTCCTCGACGGAGAAACCAGACGTGGCTCAGACCGAAACCGACGGCCTAGAAGTGTTGGAAACCAGGGAGTGGGTAGATTCCCTGGACTATGTGCTTTCGCACGGGGGCCCCAACCGGGCCGGCCGTTTACTGCAGCAATTGGCGTTGCATGCGCGTCGTGAAGGCGGCATCAATCTGCCTTTTACGGCGACCACGCCTTACCAAAACACAATTCCGGTTCGCCAGCAGCCTCCATTTCCGGGAAGTCAGGAGATGGAACGGCGCATCAAGAGCCTCGTCCGCTGGAATGCTCTGGCGATGGTGGTGCGCGCCAACAAAATCCAGGAAGGCATCGGCGGACATATATCTACCTTCGCCTCTGCCGCGACCTTGTATGAAGTCGCATTCAATCATTTTTTCCGCGCGCAGACCGAAAACGGCGACCGCGATGTGGTGTATTTTCAGGGCCATGCGGCGCCCGGAATTTACTCGCGCGCTTTCCTCGAAGGCCGTATGTCCGAGGAGAAGTTGCAGAACTTCCGCCGTGAACTGAAGGATGGGGGCGGACTGTGCTCTTATCCGCATCCATGGCTGATGCCGGACTTCTGGGAATTCCCCACCGTTTCCATGGGTCTGGGCCCAATTCAGGCGATCTACCACGCGCGCTTCATCAAGTACCTTGAGAACCGTGGATTGAAACCATCCACTGGCGGCAAGGTCTGGGCATTTCTGGGTGATGGCGAGATGGACGAGCCAGAATCGCTCGGCTCGATCACCCTGGCCTCCCGCGAGAAGCTCGACAATCTGATCTTCGTGGTGAACTGCAATCTGCAGAGGCTCGACGGGCCAGTGCGCGGCAACGGCAAAATCATTCAGGAACTGGAGGCGATTTTCCGCGGAGCAGGTTGGAATGTCATCAAGGTTGTGTGGGGTTCCGACTGGGACAGCCTGATTCAGAACGATCGCGATGGCCTGCTTGTCCGTCGACTTGGCGAAATCAGCGACGGGCAATATCAGAAGTATTTTGTCGAGAGCGGAGCGTACTTCCGCCAGAATCTTTTCGGCAGTGATCCCCGCCTGCTTAAGATGGTCGAGCACCTGTCGGACGATCAACTGGCACGAATGCGGCTGGGTGGACACGATCCGATCAAGGTGCACGCCGCTTATCGAGCTGCCTTTGATCACACTGGAGCGCCCAGCATCATCCTCGCGAAGACCATTAAAGGCTACGGACTGGGCGAGGCGGGTGAAGGCAAGAACATCACTCACCAGCAGAAGAAGTTGAACGAAGACGAACTGGAGATGTTCCGTTCGCGCTTCGGCATTCCGATCCCAGACGATGAGCTGCATCAGGCGCCGTTTTACCGGCCCGCTGACGATAGCGCCGAAATCAAGTACATGCAGGCGCGGCGTCAACAGCTCGGCGGATATATGCCGCAGCGTAAAATGCGCGCGACTCCGCTGCAGGCATTTCCTGAATCCCACTTCGAAGAATTCAACAAAGGAACCGAAGGCCGCGAAGTATCGACAACCATGGTGTTCGTGCGGCTGCTGGCCAAGCTGCTTCGTGATCCGGAACTTGGAAAGTACATCGTTCCAATTGTTCCCGACGAAGCCCGGACGTTTGGCATGGAAGCGCTGTTCCGGCAGGTCGGCATCTATTCGAGCGTCGGCCAGAATTACGAGCCCGTCGACATGGACACGCTCCTTTATTACAAGGAGGCGCAGAACGGCCAGATTTTGGAAGAAGGCATCACCGAGGCTGGCTCGATGTGTTCGTTCATTGCAGCCGGTACGGCGTATGCGAACCACGGGATCAACACGATCCCCTTCTTTATTTATTACTCAATGTTCGGTTTCCAGCGAATCGGGGACTTGATCTGGGCTGCGGCCGACATGCGTTGCCGCGGATTCCTCATCGGCGGAACCGCCGGACGCACAACTCTTGCCGGCGAAGGACTTCAGCACCAGGATGGTCACAGCCACGTACTGGCGCTGCCCGTGCCGAATCTGCGCGCATATGATCCCGCGTTTGCTTATGAAATCGGGATCATCATTCAGGACGGTATCAAGCGGATGTATATCGATCAGGAATCGATCTTCTATTACCTGACCGTCACGAATGAGCCTTTGCCGATGCCCGCGATGCCGGAAGGCAACATTCGCGATGGCGTGCTGAAGGGTCTGTACCGCTTCAAGGCCACGGGCAAGGGTGACGCAAAACTGCGGGCACAGTTGCTGGGCAGCGGCACCATCATGTACGAGGTGCTGAAGGCGCAGGAAATCCTGGAACAGAAATACGGAGTCGGCGCTGATGTCTGGAGTGTCACGAGTTACAAGGAACTTTATCGGGACGCGAACGATTGCGAGCGGTGGAACATGTTGCATCCGGGAGAGACGGCGAAGGTTCCGTACGTGACCGAGACGCTGAAAGATGCGCAGGGTCCGTTCATCGCCGCATCCGACTACATGAAGGTGTTGCCGGAAAGCATTGGCAAATGGGTGCCGGGACAACTCGTCTCGCTTGGCACTGACGGGTTTGGACGCAGCGAGAACCGCGCTGCGTTGCGCAACTTCTTTGAGGTGGATGCCAAGCACATTGTTCTGGCAACGCTGGTTGCGCTGGCTCGCGAGAAAAAGGTTGGAACCGACGTGGTAAAACGTGCCATCAAAGAGCTCGGAATCGATCCGGATAAAGCGAATCCGGCCATTTCCTAACTGGCTGCAGATGCAGCCGCTAATAACAAGATCTGAAAAAAGGAACACACGCGGTGATTGAATTCAAACTTCCAGAGTTGGGAGAAAACATCGACCAGGGCGACCTCGTTCGTTTAATGGTTGCCCCCGGTGCCACGGTGAACGCCGGCCAGTCAGTCATGGAACTCGAGACCGACAAGGCTGTGGTCGAAGTGCCTTCATCCGTCAGCGGAACCGTTCAGGAAATTCGAGTCAAAGAGGGCGACAAGATCAAAGTCGGCCAAGTGATCTTTACAGTGGATGGAGCGGATGGCAACTCCGCGGCTGTTCCGGCGAAACAGGAAGAGCCTGAGGCTAAGCCGGCGAAAGCAGCGCCACAGAAACCGGCGGCGAAAAAAGAAGCTGCCAAGCCTTCTCCTACGCCTGCCGCTGCTTCCAAGCCTGCGCCACCGTCATCAGTGTCAGCCGCTCCTCCTGCGCCTGCGGCGACTTCCCCTGCTACTGCGTCCTCCGGTGCGAGCGAGTTCACGCTTCCCGAACTCGGCGAGAACATTTCGCAAGGAGACCTCGTTCGTTTGATGATCTCGCCGGGCACGAAAGTGTCTGAGGGACAGCCGGTCATGGAATTGGAGACGGATAAGGCTGTGGTCGAGGTCCCATCTTCGGTCAGCGGCGTTGTCAAGGACGTCAAGGTCAAAGAAGGCGAGAAGATCAAAGTTGGACAAGTGATTTTCACCCTTGAAGGCGGAGCCGCCGCGGCTCCTGCGGCGCGTCCGCCACGTACAGCACCCGTCGAGCATGTTTCCGGACAGCACGGCGCCCGGCTCGCATTCCAGGCGGCAATTCGCGCGGAGGGCAAGACTGAACAACAGGCTCTGCCGCCGGACCAGCCGCACACAGCGCCTCCATCCTTCAGCATGCCTGCCCAGTTAGGAAAAGTCGCGGGCACAGAACATCGCCAACCGGTTCCTGCGGCTCCTCACGTTCGACGGCTGGCGCGTGAAATTGGAGTCGACATCTATGAAGTGAAGGGCTCAGGCCCCGGCGGACGCATCAGCGAGGATGATGTCAAGGCAGCCGCGAAGTCCTTGCTGTCGGCGGCAAGTGCCGCCACCGCAACTCCGCGTGCTGGTCACTTCGCGCAGCCGCAACTGCCGGACTTTGGCAAGTGGGGCAAGATCGAGCGAGTCTCGATGCGCGGAGTTCGGCGCAAAACAGCGGAGCATCTGGCGGAAGCGTGGAATACGATTCCCCACGTCACACAGCATGACCGCGCGGACATCACCGAGCTTGAGCAACTTCGTAGTCGTTTCGCTGCAAAAGCAGAAGAGGCTGGCGGCAAAATGACTCTGACAGCGATCGCCCTCAAGGTATGCTCGGCCGCCCTCAAAGTGTTTCCTCAGTTCAACGCCAGCATCGATATCGAGAAAGAAGAAATCGTCTACAAGCAATACATCAATATCGGGATCGCTGCCGACACCGATCGCGGCCTTCTCGTCCCAGTGATTCGCGATGTGGACAAGAAAAATATCGTTGAGTTAGCCGTCGAGTTGTCACAGCTCTCGAAGAAGGCGCGCGACAAGAAACTAACGCCGGCCGATATGGACGGCGGCACCTTCACGATCACGAATCTCGGCGGTATCGGCGGCGTTGGATTCACGCCTATCGTGAACTATCCGGAAGTAGCGATTCTGGGCCTGTCGCGATCACGCATGGAGCCGGAGTGGATCAACGGCAAATTTGAACCACGCCTGATTCTGCCGCTCTCGCTCTCCTATGATCATCGGCTGATCGACGGGGCGGATGCCGCACGGTTCCTGCGCTGGATCGCCGAAGCGTTCGAGCAGCCATTCCTGCTGTCGGTGCAGGGATAATCGAAAACGATTCACCACAAAGGACACGAAGTTACACGAAGGCAAGGCAAAACTGACTGAAATTTCCCTTCGTGTCACTTCGTGTCCTTCGTGATTAAACGCCTTTGAAAGCTTATGTCCGAAAATACAAATCTGAGAGTTGCAGTCATCGGTGGCGGTCCCGGCGGATATGCCGCCGCATTTCTCGCGGCCGACCTCGGCATGAACGTCACACTGATCGATCCGGAACTAAATCCTGGCGGTGTCTGCCTCTATCGCGGCTGTATTCCCTCAAAGGCACTGCTGCATGTAGCTAAGCTGCTCGAGGAATCGCACCAGGCGAAAGACTGGGGCATTGAATTTGCCGAGCCGAAGATCGACTTGGCACGACTCCGCTCGTGGAAAGAGGGCGTGGTCAAGAAACTGACAGGTGGTCTCGGCGTCCTTTCGAAGCAGCGAAAAGTGACCTTCATTCAAGGCCGCGCCGCATTCGAGAATTCCACCTCGGTGCGGGTGACCAAGGCCGACGGGTCGCAGGAATCTCTGACCTTCGATCGTATCGTGATTGCAACCGGATCCCGCCCTGCGATTGTTCCCGCGCTAAAGCTTGATACCCCGCGCATGATGGACTCGACGGGCGCTTTGAATCTCGAAGACATTCCGGTGACTTTGCTGGTTGTCGGTGGTGGATACATCGGTCTCGAGCTAGGTTCGGTTTACGCCGCACTCGGAACACGCGTTACCGTGGTTGAAATGCTGCCGGGCTTGTTGCCTGGAGCCGACCGCGACTTGGTCCTGCCTTTGTACAAGCGTTTCGAAAAGATGTTCGAAGGAATTTTGATCAACACGACGGTCGCTTCCGTCAAAGACGAGGGGAACGGAATCCGCGCCACGTTCGAAGGCCCGGACGTCAAGGAGCGCGAGAAGGTTTTCGACCGTGTTCTGGTGTCGGTGGGACGCAAGCCCAACTCGGAAATTCCAGGACTCGAGAAGACGCAAGTGAAGGTCGGACAGCGCGGATTCATCCAGGTCAACAAACAGCTCCAGACGGACGATCCCAGCATCTACGCGATCGGCGATGTGGTCGGCGAGCCTATGCTCGCCCACAAGGCTTCGCACGAAGGACGAGTTGCAGTCGAGGCTATTGCGGGACACAAGGTCGCCTTCGAGCCCAATGCAATACCCGCAGTAGTGTTCACCGATCCCGAGATCGCGTGGGCCGGGCTCACGGAAACGCAGGCACAAAAGGAAAACATCGAGGTCAAAGTTGCGAAGTTTCCCTGGGCCGCATCTGGACGCGCAGTTACGCTGGATCGTCCCGAAGGCCTGACCAAGCTCCTCATCGATCCAAAGACTGAACGCGTGCTGGGAGTCGGGATTGTAGGTGCGGGCGCGGGTGAAATGATTGCGGAAGGCGTGTTGGCGATCGAAATGGCCGCTCTCGCGAGCGACGTCGCGATGTCGATCCATCCGCATCCCACGCTGACGGAAACGGTGATGGAGTCCGCTGAGGTATTCTTCGGCACCAGCACGCATATCTACCGTCCGAAGCGAGGGTGAGCCCGTCGGCGCACTCTCGCCATCGTCCATACGTCCGTCCGATACAATAATGGCTCGCTTGCTTGGAAGATGATGCGTCTTTTCTCCAAGACGGTTCTGTGCGTCGCGTTATTTGCGGCTGCCATCTTTTCGCCTGCGCAATCGGCGCTCACTCAAGCCCTGCAGCCCGGATCCACTACCAGTGCCAATAATGCGACCGATCCTCTAGGACGGAACACGCCGTCGAATGCCGTGCTCGGATTTCTGAGAGCTGCGCAGGATGGCAACTACGCCATCGCCGCCCAGTATTTGCAACTGAGTCCGACACGCCGCCAGATCGAAGGCGAGCAGGTCGCCACTAAGCTCAAGTTCGTATTGGACCATGCATTCTCGGGAAACCTCAGCCGATTCAACCTCGCGGAAGGGCTGCCGCAAGAAGGCGTCGCTCTCGGGCGCCAGAAGCTGGGAACGATGTCGTCAGGCGACATCGAGGTCGATCTTGATCTCGTCCGCGTCACCGATCCGAACGCGGGAAAGATCTGGCTGGTCTCCTCCGAAACGCTTGCCAAACTTCCGGAACTCTACGAACAGGCCCAGGCGCGACAGGTCGAAAGCAAGCTCCCGGCATTTCTCGTAAAGCATCAGTTCGGTGGTATGCCGCTGTGGCAGTGGGCGGCATTGCTGCTCGCTCTCCCCATCGCCGCGGGTCTCGGATGGTTGGCACTCGTTTTGCTAGAGCGCCCCGTGCATTGGTGGGCGCAAAGGCACGAACAGGCCGAGGTAGCGAACTGGCGCTCCGTTTCGGGACCAGCATGGCTGCTGGCGGGCACGCTCATCCACCAGGTATGCGCTGTTTATTTGCGCATGGCGTTATTGCCGCGCCATTACTACTTCCAGGTCACCTCGATTGCTCTCATCGTCAGCGCTACGTGGCTGGTCTGGCGCGGCGTGCGCTGGTCGCTGATGAGCGTTCGTGCTCGTGCTCTGGCCCGTGGGCATGCGGGCACTGGCTCTCTCGTGCTACTGGGCGAGCGGATTCTGAAATTTGCCATTTTTGTAATCGGCGTCCTCGCCGTGCTCGGCAATCTGGGATTCAACATGAGCACCGCGCTGGCGGGCTTGGGAATTGGCGGGCTGGCAATTGGATTCGGCGCGCAGAAGACGATTGAGAATCTGTTTGGCGGAGTCTCCGTACTTGGCGACGAAGTCTTCCGCGTCGGAGATGTTTGCCGCTTCGGCGACCGGACCGGAGTGGTCGAGGATATCGGACTACGATCCACTCGCATCCGCACCGAGGAGCGCACTCTGGTTGCGATTCCTAACGGCGTCGTGGCCACGATCAATCTTGAGAATCTCAGCCGCCGCGACAAGATTCTGTTCAAGACCACGCTGGGCCTGCGGCCGGATTCTAAGGCGGACCACGTGCGGTTCGTCCTCTCCGAAGTGCGCAAGCTGCTCTACAGCCATCCCAAGGTGGAAACACAGACCGTGCGTGTGCGTCTGGTCGACATCGCGGGCACTGCTCTTAACATGGAAGTCTTGTCTTACGTCCTCACTCGGGATTTCAACGAATTCGCCGCGGTTCGCGAGGATTTGCTGTTGCGAATCATGGATGTGATGGAGGATTCGGGCGGCGGCCTTGCGCTTCCGTCACAGACTTTGTATTTGAGCCGGGATGCTGGCGTTGAGAAGGAAAAGGCCGAGACCGCTGCAAAGAAGATCGCGGACTTACGCGACGCGAAGAAGTTGCCTTTCCCCGATTTTCATCAGCAAGAAATCTCTTCTTTGAAAGGCACGATCGAGTACCCGCCGTCTGAATCTTCCGTGCGAAAGCCACAGGATAGCCGCCGGAGTGATCGCCTCGACTGATTGCTTCACTTAATTCTATGTGCTACGAGCGGGACATCATCCGCGGTCAACTGACAAGTTCCATCGCCGAACCAGCCATAGCAAAAGCCAATGCGTGGGAAGGTAAACGCACAGTGGCACCAGAATGAGATAGCCCAGCAAATACACAAATCCCGGCAGTGTATGTTGCTCGTGGAAAAACAGTCCTCGTGCCCAATTCACATCCTCTTCAGGCCGCCAGAAAAAATTGATCGGGACCACGATCCAAGTGGTAAGCGTTTGCAATTTCCATCCGCGACGGTCATAGCCGAGAGTCCTTATTCCCCAGAGCAGGACGAACGGCGTGACCACGTGAAACAAACTCAAGAGACGAGTCCACAGAGGCAGGTACGGATCGAACATATATTCCGTACCTCCAATTAAATGATGTCCAGTGATCAGCGCCCCACTGAGATCCACCGTGTACAGCGTCTGAAATAGCAGTAGTCCGCAGGCCACCCACGAGAAAATCAGCCCGCTTTCCAGCCACAGGCCAATACCGATCAGCACATTCCCGATATCGCAGACGAAGAGAAAATTCTGAAGTCCGTAGCGGTGCCAATAAACGGGCCCCCAGACGATGAGCCAGAGACTCCAGACGATCTTCAACCACAGTGGCACGCGCATGGTTCGCCATTGTATGCGACGGAATGTAACTCGCGATCTAGGGCGAGAGCCCATGGTTACGTCGGCGCATGCCCGGATGTAAGGCCGTCGGTATCAATGCCGCAAAACAGCTGCGAAACACAGAAATCTCCTTCCTTCGAATTACCTGCGTAACTTGCTGGTACTCACCCATGTACCTAGGATGGCTTTGATATGGGTTACCAAGCTCTTCTCTTCTGTCCCGATGAAAAAACCGCTCGCACAGTGACGCAGGTCCTGAATGAGCTGGAGTTCACCGTCGAGTCCTGCAACGAACCTTTCGCTGCAGTTAAGAAGCTGATGGGCCAACACTTCGACGCTGTCGTGGTGGACTGCGATAACGAGCAGAATGCCACCTTGTTGTTCAAGAGCGCGCGCAACTCGACCTCAAACCAGACGTCGCTTGCCGTAGCCGTAGTGGAGGGTCAGGCTGGGGTAGCCAAGGCGTTTCGCATTGGCGCAAACCTCGTCCTGACCAAACCCATCAATATTGAGCAGGCGAAAGGCACGGTTCGCGTGGCTCGTGGACTGCTGCGCAAGAGTGACCCAGCAAAATTAGGCGCTTCCCCAGTGATTCCTACTGCCTCGGGTGTGGCCGCGCCGAAGCCCGCACCTGTTAAACCCGTCTCAGCAGTGAGGCCGCCGGTTCCAGAGGCGCCTCCGATCGCCTCAACGCCAAAGCCAGTCGATATCCCAACACCCAAGGTGCCTGCCGCTCCGGCTTGGCCTGTGGTACCGGCGGCTAGTGCAGCACCCCAGGATGACGAGCTTCTCGACATTGACGCGCTCGAGACACCGAAGCCGGCGCCAATTCCCGCGGCCGTGACGAAGCCGGTCGAGATTCTGGCTTCGATTCCAGAACCAAAGAAAACGTCTTTGCCCGTTCCGCCTTCAGCTCCAGAGTCGTTTGTTGCGGCGCAGAAACCAGTGACCGGCAGTGGGGCGGCTAGTGCTCCCGCGCCGGCTCGCGCAGTGGAGCCTCCAGCTATCGAGAAACCGCAGCAGAAGATCGCGGAGCCCTCCATTGCTCAAAGGCCCGAAGAGAGCGCTCCTGCCGCATCAGGCGGCATCGTTGGCTCGGCTCCATCGTTCTCGTTCGGCGGAGGAAGCGAAGAAGAGGAATCAAAGGGTGGCAGCAAGAAAATATTGTTGGGGGTCGTCGCCGCCGTAGTGATCGCTGCATTAGCCTACGCAGGCTGGTCGCATTTTCAGGGGACTGCATCACCCGCAGCTAACCCGGTGGCAACTTCGGCCGCTCCTGTTCACGACGCGGTTAAGCCTTCCAGCACTCAGCCTTCGCCAGTGGCCGCGGCCCCGGCGCCAGTACAAAAGCCGCCCGTCGTCCCTGCACCCACGGCGAACTCATCCGCGGAACCCGCAGATTCGTATCAGTCGGACGTCACCGTGCGCTTGACACCTCCGGCATCAAAGCCATCCGCTGCATCAACACCGGCTACGAACAAATCTGTCGAGGTCGAGGAACCAGCGGAAACTCCGCTTGTGGTCAAGGGCGGAACGGCACCGGCTCTGCATTCAAAATCAGCAGCCGTCGATGCGCCCGCGCCGAGTCTCATCGGAATGGCGGCACCGGGTACGGTTACGCCTCCTCCGAACTTCGTTCCCAGCTCAAATAGCAGCATCAGGCCGATGCTTCAGACCCTGAACATTTCTCAGGGCGTCTCGCAAGGCCTCCTGATCAAGAAAGTTGCCCCGTCCTATCCGGCAAACTCCTTGCGGATGAGAGTCGAAGGCACCGTGCAGTTGTTGGCTACCATCTCGAAGGACGGAGATATCTCCCATATCAAGGTTTTGAGTGGTGAGTCTCAGCTCGCCAAAGCAGCTTCCGACGCCGTCAAGCAGTGGAAATACAAGCCCTACCTGCTGAACGGCGAGCCAGTCGAGATTCAGACTCAGATCACGATCAACTTCAGGCTGCCCAAATAGGGCTTCTCGCTACCCCGCAATCACGTCGAACGGCCTCATCATCTCGTTGTCTTCATGCTCGAGGATGTGGCAGTGCCACACGTAACGGCCGGGAAAGCCTTCGAACTTCGCGATAATCCGCGTGACCATTCCCGGATCTGCACGAACTGTATCCTTCCATCCGGACTCACCGGCACTTGGCAGTACCGCAGGCGCCTTGTACTTTATCTGCCCGCTGCCCCAATAAGCATTCACATCGAAGGTGCGGCGATCGAGAATCTGGAAGCGCACCAGGTGAAGGTGGATCGGGTGCGAATCGTCGGTCGTATTCACCAACTCCCAAATCTCAGTTGAATTCAGCGTCGGATTCTCGGTGACCGGCATCCTCCAATGGGCGTTGTTCAGCAGCATGGTCATCGGACGCTGCTTGGGATCGTCGACTTCAACCAGGCTCAGCGTGCGCGTCCTTGCGGCCAACGTTTCCGAAGCGACGGGCACCGGACGCAGAACTTTTGGAAGCGGAGCTGCGTTTCTGACAACGTTCCTTCCGACGCGGAACTGCATAACCGGCAGGATGTCATTTTTCAGAATGACGCTCGTTCCGCTCAACCCTTCGAAGTCCACAATGAGGTCTGCGCGTTCGCCGGGAGCGAGAAAAACTCTGTCCAGTTGCACGAGAGCGGAGAGCAATCCTTGATCCGTTCCGATCTGATAGAAAGCGGGACCGTTCGCGAATGACAAGTGGAAGAATCGCGCGTTCGATCCGTTCAGCAAGCGAAAACGGTATTTTGTCGGCTCGACTTCAAGATAGGGAAAGATTTTTCCATTGATCAAAATCGCGTCGCCGAAAACTTCGGGCGTCCATGGCTTGTCCGGATCGGGCGAAATAGGATAGTTGAGTTGCGAATCCAGATCGAGAATGCGATCGAAAAGGATAAGTGGGATCTCGTACTTGTCACGTGGCAACTCGAGTCCATCCTCCAATTGATCCCGGACGACAAACGCGCCCAGCAGTCCCGCGAATACGTTGAGACGATTAATCCCGAGCGTGTGATCGTGATACCACAGCAGACACGCGTCCTGTTGATTCGGATAATGGCAACTCGCCGATCTGCCCGGCACAAACCAGTCTTCAGGATATCCATCACTTTCAGGTGGCACTCTCCCACCGTGCAGGTGAACTACCGTTCGGACGTCAGGCTTAGCCGCTTCCGCTCCGTGGATGCTGTGGTCGATCGGCAGAAAATGTTTGCTCGGTAGTTCGTTCACCCACTCGACGTGCACTCCTTGGCCACTTCGCGTCTCGAATGTCGGCCCAGGTACAGTTCCCCCGTAGCCCCACATCCGCGTAGGTTTCAAGTCGCGATGCAGTTTCGCTTCACACTCGCGCATAGCGATTCTGAAATGAGGAATCTGTATGCCTGGGTCCGCGGGACTAGGCATCGTTCCAATGGGCCGGGCAATCTCTGGAATTGGAAGAGGGTCGACAAATGGCGTAAGAGTGCTGGCATTGAGCTGCGTACGAACCTTCGGCGCCGGCGCGTGGGAGCCTGCCTGGTGTAACGCTGCCGACATCGTCAGCATGCCGCTCGCCTGGAGAAACGATCGTCTTGTCAGTGGCAATCTGCTGTCTTCTCCTGTCTTCGGAAATGATATTCGCAAAAAATGCGACGCAGGCAGAGATGCTTACGCACCATCTGCCTGCCTTCGCCTGCGAAACACTCTCTTTATTTCTTATTGCTTCTCGCCAGTCTCTGCATTCAGGAAGAGCGTTCCATTGCTCCGAATCTTCGAGAAGTCGAACATCTGATTGATGGAGTTGGCGATCGCGTCAAACGAGCCCTGACCGATCCGTTGTCCTCCCAGCCAGTTGTCTTCAACGAAATGAATCACCGACGTTTGGTCTGTGACGGTGTGATCCACAAAATTCTGCCGAGCCCAGGGTGATACGACGAGGAAGGGCAGCCGCGGACCGTAACCGCAGCGTCCCAGCGCGTGAGCGTTTGCCGGATTCAATCCCGGCAGCGAACTCGTCGCGGTTCCGCATAGTCCCGGACCCGTGAGCGCGTCCGCCGGACCTGTGGATTGATTGACGATTGGGCTCATCTGGTGGTCATACCATCCATCGGAGTCGTCGTACAAGACAACGACGGCCGTGCTGCTCCAATCCGGCTGGTGTTGTAGAAGATTGACGATTCTCACAAGGAACGTCTGCTCATCCAGTGGATCGGAATATCCAGCGTGCCCATCCTGATACGCAGGCGCTTTAAGAAAACTGACAGCAGGCAGGCGCCCTGAAGAGGCAGCGTTAACGAAATCTGCGATGTCGTACTGATGGTTGGCTTGACCGTTCCATCCGATCTCGTCGGCCGATGCCGGGCGCGTGTGAGCATAATTCGCAGTAGAAGCCCAATAATTGAAGAGAGAGTGGTGCGGAATGTAGTCGCCCGTCGTACTCGCGAGTCCTGTGGAAGTTCGGCTGCAACCGGTGGAGCCATCGGAGTTGACGACATTCAGATTGAATCCGCCCATGAACGATCCCCAGCTGATGCCAGCCGCATTCAACAGGTCTCCAATGTTCTTTCCACCCAACGTGACCTGGTTACGGGTGGGCGCCGAACATACATCGCCGATCGGGTCCGGATCGCCGATCACCGTCAAAGAACCGTCGCTTCCGCCGCTGACTTCGTCGGCGGTCCCATTCAGGGAGCTGACCACACCGTTTGTCTGGCCGGAAACCAGGTTAATGAGGCCTGGAGTCGATGGCCCGAAGGTCGTCCCATAGGAGTTGTCACTCATGGCGAAGTGCTGCGCATAGTTCCACAAGCCTGTCACGGTATTGCCGTCGTAATACCCCATCACGAGGCCGTTCGTCTGGGTGACTCCAGAACCCTCCGGGGGCGGCCCAGCCGTTCCCGTATAAAGCGGAAAAAGATCCATCAAGCCGCCATTGAAGGCCTGCTGTTCAGCCGTGTAGTCGTGATCCTGATCGTTTGTAACAGCCTGTGAGCGGTCAAGGCGAAAGGGGTTCGCGGCGCCGGTGGAGTTGGCGGTGTTCAGGTTGGGATTGGCAGTCAAGAGCGCGCCCGAGAAACCGTTGATGCTGGGCGTGTTCGGCTTAGCCACGAACCGTGGTTCGCCGCTGGGATTCGTCGCGTAGGGGTAGGTTCCGAAATAATGATCGAACGAAACATTCTCGTTAAAAATCACGACCAGGTGTTTGATCGGCGTAGCCGTCTTGAACGCAGATGTTGCAGGTCTCGCAGCTGCAAACGCGGGCATGGCGGTTGGTCCCAGCACGATGGTCAATGCCAGCAGCACTGCCATCGCCTTTCTGGGGGCTTCGAAGCGCGGCGTTTCAGTCATAGATTCTCCTGAGCCTGCAAGACCTCCCGTGACAGTGACTCGACAACACTTGCTCACACGGATAGCGCAGGCTGGAGTCTCAAGCTAAACGCCCAATGTTTCGCTGAAGTTGCTCGAATATGAATTGAATGTGAATTGGACGAGGCGAAGTTCGGGAATTACTCCCGCTTTCCACAGGAAATGTAAAGAAATGTTAGATGTATGATTTTTTGCTTCGGAAGATTGGAGCCGGGCGGCCTGCCCGCCGCTTAGGAAGGCATCAGTCACGGCTCCCGGTTCCGTTCAGTTGGCTATAAGCAAAAACGTCGGGCACTTGCAATCGGCTCGAGTTCAGACTTTGAGCTATTGCGTTTGCAGAACCTCGTCGATCACGACCTTGCCCTTCTTCTCGGCTGTGATCACTTTGTGAATCGGTGCATATCCCGTCATTGTGATGTCAACAACGTAGTTGCCGGGATCAATCAGCACATCGACCGGAGAGCCCTTGTCGAGCATATGTTGATTGACGGAGACTTGCGCACCTTTGGGCTGGGTTCGAATACTCAAAGTCGCTTGCCCGGGCTCGCCTTTGCCACCTCCGAACAGCTTCGACATCTTTCCGACCGTCTTGATGCTGTCGACGTTACCCAGAGCGCGCAGCGTCGGAGAAAAATTAAACGTCTGTCCGAGGACGAATTGTGCGTTCATCGTCTCGTCGATATAGCCCGACAACCGGACGAGAACAACGTGCTGCCCCTTGTTGACGCTGACCTGCGCAGGAGTTTTCACCCCGGCATCCTTACCGTCGATGTAGATGCTCGCTCCTGGCGGATCGCTCTTTACAACGAGTGTCGCCAGTAGTTGCGTGAGGTGAACCATCTCCGTAGCGCGGTTGCCCGAAGTCACGTTGATCGATCGTGTATCCGTCACATAGCCTGGTTTGCTGACGGTGATGGAGTGCTGACCGGGTTGCAAGTCGGTCATCGCAAACGGCGTGACCCAGCTTGCATCGGTTTGACCGTCGACCTGAACTTGCGCTCCTTGAGGTGCTGAGTCGACGGAAAGCTGCCCCGGAATGATCGCGGGAGCTACCGGCGCTGACTTTTTCTTGGCATTGCGTCCCTTCGGCGTCGTCGATGATTTCGGCGTTGCCGCTGCTGGCTCGGGCTCATCCTCAGGTTGAGCCGCCGCTGTAGGGGGGACTTCGGCAGGCGCTGGTACAGAGGCTTGCGCCGGTCGTGCCGGCTCTTGGGCCGCAGGTTTCGGAGCCGTGGCCGCAGGACGACTCGAACCGGAGTCGTCATCGCCAAGGCTGTGGATGTAGATCGTCATGCCGATTCCGATGATCAGGATCAGCGCCGCCGCTCCGGCCAGCGAATACAGCATCAGCTTCGGCGGAACTCCCTTAATCTCCTTCATCGCCTTCTGGGCGACTTCCCGCGGCTGAATCTTTGGCTTCTCTTCCACTGGCGCCGAGCTGCCCCGGAATACAGTTGTAGCCGGCGGCTCAGCAGGCATCTCTTCCACGGGCGCTGGACGCGGAGGCGGAGCCACGTACGCTTCCTTGAGCGGAGGCAATTCGGAGATCTCCGAAAAGCTGGTGCCCGAACTTCCGCTGGGCCCGCCTTCGGCCATCATCGGATCCACTGCGATTCGCGGTGCGTCATCTTCTTCCTGCGGTTCAAATGTTTCGACCGCGGGCTCGTCGAGGACCGCCGACGACATGGACGGAGCCGTGTACTCTTCGGCTTCGATCGTTGGTTGACTCGGCAAGTTGTCCGAAGCTGAAGTGAGATCCAGCTCTTCCAAGTTGGGGCTCACCGATACTTCGCCCGATCCAGCTCCTGCAGCAGCCGCGGCTGCTTTCGAAATGCTGGCCTTGGAAACCGCCTTAGTGACCGTCTTCTTTTCAGGAGCCTTCGCTGCGGGTGCAGCAATTTTCTTTTCCGCCGGCTTAACGGGCGCCGATTTCGCCACCGGTTGGGCTGCTGGCTTCGCCGGCGGCGCAGGACGTTGCGGCGTCGCGGCTGGCTTCGCCGTACTCTGACCCACAAACTTCGATTGCGCTGCAGCCTTGACTTGAGGTGGAGCGGCCAATCCGCTGGGTGCCGGTGCCTTCTTGGCTGCGGCTGGCTTCGATTCCTTGCACTTTTCCAGTTCGTCGAGCAGTTCCCTGCCGCTCTGGAACCGTTCTGCCGGATCTTTTGCCAACGCCTTCATAATGAGGTCGCTGAGTACCGGATGAATTTTCGGACTCACATGCACCGGAGCCACTGGCGTGCTCTCGAGGATGCTCTGGCGAAGTGACTCCACATCGTCGCGATCGAATGCCTTGCGCTCGGTCACCATTTCGTAGAACATCGCGCCCAGGCTGAACAGATTCGAACGCTCATCGAGGGCCTCACCCCGAATTTGCTCGGGGGACATGTAATGCAGAATCGACGACAGTCCTTCTGTCGGATGTTGCACAAAATCGCCGACGCTCGAAATACCGAAGCTCAATATTTTTACGGTGCCGTCCCATCCGCACATGATCTTGGATGGTTCAAGACTGTGGTGGAACTGGTTCTGCGATGCAGCGTAATCCAGTCCGCCACAAAGCTGGCGTCCGATATCCAACAGATCCCAAATGGAAAATCCTTCTTTGCGCGCGAGCATTGTGGCGATGCTGTTGCCCTGTACATACTCCATCGCCGCGCAGAACTGCCCGTCGATCTCTCCGGCGCCGTACACATTCGTGATGTTCGGGCTGCTGAGAACCTTCGTAGCTTCTGCTTCAGTCGACAGAGCCTGCTCGAGAGCTTGGGCGTGCTCGCCGAAGGCGCTGAGTTGGATCGCTTTCAGGGCTACGGTCTGTCCGCTCTCCAGGTCGTTGGCTTTATAAACAATGCCAGTTGGCGATTTCGCCAATTCGCTCACAATTTCGAAGTGGCCAATTTTCGTAGACATTCTTGCTGACTCCGATCCATCGCAGCCGTGTCGTTTTTAGGACAAAGCTGCGCCGGCACACACACCGGGGATAGTACGGTTAGCTTATCTCTGGATGGCTGACACTTCGAGTTACCAAAGTAAGCCGCTGGCGCGGCGTTTGCCCGCTTCTGCCGGCTATGGAAGTGAGGCTTTCAGTCTGTCGGAAAGGCGTTGGATGTAGTCGATAAGCTCTGGCGGCTCATGCACCTGGAACGCGATGCCGAGCAGAGAGAGGTGAATGGTGATGCTCTCCAGGGAATGGGCACCTGTTCGAAGCATGCAGGAATCCTGATCCAGTGCTTCAAGCACGCCCGCTGACGCCGGAATCCGGCTCGCAAGGCTCTCCACGGAAGCATGCAGCGTAACTCGGGCTCGAAAAGGATAGGGAGTCTGAGATAGCGATTTCAGGACGAACTTGGCGAAGTCTCCTTCCGGCGGTGTGCGCGGCTTGAAACGAAGCGAGGTCTTCGGTTTCCCTTCGATCCGATCAATGCGAAATGTTCGCCAATCCTTGCGGCCGCTGTCCCATGCGACCAGATACCAGCGATATCCCGTATGCACCAATCGGTGCGGCTCGACCGCTCGCATGCTTGGCGCGCCGCTGCGGTCGTTGTATTTGAAACGGATTCCTTCATAATCGCGGCAGGCCCCGGCAATCATGGAAAGAAGCTTCGCATCGATCGTCGGCCCGCGAGATTCCAGTGGCACCACAAATCCATGCAAGGCTGCCACGCGATGCCGCAACCGCGGGGGTAGAACTTGTTCAAGCTTCAACAGGGCGCGGACCGATGCTTCTTCGAGCCCCGTAACGCCACTACTGGCCGAAGTGCGTAATCCCAATGCGACTGATACGGCTTCATCGTCATCCAGCAAGAGGGGCGGTAGGTTGGCGCCGGCGCCCAACTGATAACCTCCAGCGATCCCGGATGTGGAGTGCACGGGATATCCAAGGCTACGCAGCCGGTCGACGTCCCGTCGCAAGGTTCGTCCCGTGACATCCAGGCGCTGGGAAAGTTCCACCCCCGACCAATACCGTTGCGCCTGAAATAGCGACAGCAGTTTGAGCAGCCTGGCGGAAGTCTGCAGCATGTTTTTGATTGTGCCACAGATTTAGGACCGAAATTGTCCTCAATGGTTGATACGGTTCCACGATCAGTTTCAACTCTACAGACTAGGAATCCATTATGAAGATGACCGAGTTTTTTCTGGCTCAACTGGATCGGGAAGTAGCAAGCACTCGCCTGGCTCTGCAACGCGTACCTGAAGGAGAGAACGACTGGAAGCCGCACTCGAAGTCGATGGCTCTCGGATATCTCGCTTCCCTGGTTGCGACCATGCCCGCATGGATCGCACTGATGATCAATCAGGATGAATTCGACCTGAAATCTCCCGCCGCCAGCAATTTCAAGCCGCTGGAATGGCGCTCACGGACCGAGTTGCTGGCTGCTCTGGACAGCGCACATGCCGATGCGCGCAAGGCTCTTGAGAGCACAACCGATGACCATCTCTTAACTCCCTGGAAGTTTGTGGTTGGCGGGCATGTGGCCAGCGAGAATCCTCGGCACGTCATGATCGCCGACTCCGTCTTCAGCCATCTCTCCCACCATCGCGGGCAACTGACCGTCTACCTGCGGCTCAACGAGGCGTCAGTCCCCGCCTTGTTTGGGCCGTCAGCGGATGAAGGCCGTTTTGACTGAACCGTAATGCCGGCTTCGGAGCCATCGACTCAATTTACGCATAACTTTTCGTTGGCGTTTGCCGTTGTAATTGTTATGTGCCCGCAGGTGTGACATTTGTCATCCGGACGCAGTGACGATCTCCACTTGTAGTTCCCGCGAGAGAGCGACAGGATGGAAGCATCTTGGTTGCCCAGTCGAAAGCGATCCGCTAAACATGCCGCAAAGCCGCTCCAGTTCGGTTGGCGCTAACCAGTCAGTTCGACTATGCTGGGTGGGCTTGGGCGCGCCTGTCTTCCGTCCCCTGTTCACGAAATCCCTAGGAGTACGCCGATGACGCTAACCCGATTTGTGACCAAGAATGCGTTCCGTAACAAGCGGCGTAGCATTTTGACGGTGCTGAGCATAGCCGTCTCCTTGCTCCTGCTCACCTTCATGATGACGTTGTGGCACGCTTTTTCCCTCGATGAAGGGAGCGCTGAATCGGCGCAGAGATTGGTAGTTCGTCATAAGGTATCTCTTACCTTCACGCTGCCGGGCTTCTACCGCGAAAAGATTCGCGCCATCCCTGGAGTCGTGGCGGTAGTTCCGGTGTCCTGGTTTGGCGGAATTTATAAAGACCAGAAACCAGAAAACTTCTTCGCGCGCTTCGGGACGGATCCCGAAGAGTTCTTTAAGGTTTTCCGCGATATGCAAATGCCGGAAGAGCAGATCAAGGCGTGGCAGCGCGACCGCCAGGGCGTGATTGTTGACGACACTCTGGCTACGAAATACGGATGGAAACTCGGTGACAGTGTGCACATTCAAGGGGACATCTATCCGGTCAACCTTGACCTTTATGTGCGAGGCATCTTTCATTCCGTTCCGGACAACAAGTCGATCTACTTCAATGCCAAATATGTCGAAGAAGCCGTTCCCTTCTTCAAGGGCCAGGCTGGCACATTCAGTATTCTTTCGGACTCGCCTTCGAACGTGAGCAAGATCGCCACCGAGATTGATGACACATTCCGCAATTCGCCTCAGCCTACGAAAGCCGAGAGCGAGAAGGCGTTCGGCCTGGAATTCGTCGCCATGCTGGGCAACGTCAAGGCGTTCATTCTCAGCATCTGCTCGGCCGTTGTATTTGCGACACTTCTGGTATCCGCAAATACCATGGCAATGTCGATCCGCGAACGGACGCGGGAGGTCGCAGTTCTGAAGACGCTGGGCTTCACCCGCTGCGGAGTTTTAGCCCTGTTCGTCAGCGAGGCGGTTGCTTTATCCCTAATCGGCGGATTGATTGGCGCAAGCTTCGGCGCATTGATGGTCTATGGCTTTTCGCACGCCGCGCAGATGACCTTTTTCCCGCTGAGGATGACCCCGACAATATTCACTGCGGCGCTGCTCGCGTCCGGATTGGTTGGATTCTTCAGCTCAGCCTTGCCTTCTTATCGTGCTTCACAGATCAACATTGTGGATGGTCTTCGCCACACCGGGTAAACGAATGACGCTAGGAAGCTTCGTAATCCGGAACGCATTTCGCAACAAGCGGCGCAGCCTGCTGACCATGATCAGCATCAGTTTCTCGCTATTGCTGCTGACGCTGATGATCTGCATCTGGCGATCTTTCTATGTGGATCAGGTCGCACCGGAGGCTTCCCGGCGGTTAATCATCCGCGATCGTGTGTCGCTGGCGTTTTTCCTGCCGGCGTTCTACCGCGAAAAGATTCGAGCTGTGCCCGGAGTGAATGCGGTGGCACCGCTTACATGGTTTGGAGGCCGCTACATTGATGATCGCCCCCAGCATTTCTTCGCGCAGATGGCGACGGACCCAGAGGAATATCTGAAAGTCGCCTCGGACAAGATCATTCCACCCGAGCAAGTGAAAGCGTGGCAGCACGACCGGGCGGGCGCGATTGTCGACGTGACCCTCGCCGACAAGTACGGATGGAAGCTGGGCGATCACGTGACCTTGCAAGCGAATATCTTTCCTACGAATCTCGATCTGACGATTCGAGGAATTTATCACCGCGATCCTCCGCAGAACGCGCTGTATTTCGACGCCAAGTATCTGGAGGAGGCGGTTCCCTGGTTCAAGGGACAGGCTGGGTGGTACGCGGCACAGATCGATGCCGCGGATCACGTCGCCGAGGCCTCCCGAACGATCGACGAAATGTTCCACAACGCTCCTCTCCAGACTAAGACGGAGAGCGAGAAGGCCTTTCAGTTGGGATTCGTCGCCTCGCTCGGAAATGTTAAAGCATTCATCCTGAGCATCTGTGGTGCGGTGGTGTTCGCCATCATGCTGGTTTCGGCCAACACTATGGCTATGTCGGTTCGCAGCAGGACTCGCGAAGTTGCGGTTTTGAAAACGCTCGGCTTCACCCGGCGCGGAGTGCTCTCGATTTTTGTGAGTGAGGCTGTCGCCTTGGCTCTTGCCGGTGGAATCGTTGGAGTTGGAATCGCGATTCCGGTGATCTCGGTACTTACGCACCGTTTTCTCGGCGTCGGAATTCCGCTGAACATGCGGGTGAACGCCGTCACCGCAGCAATAGCATTGGGCGCGGCAGTACTCCTCGGATTGGCGAGCGGTTATTTCCCTGCGTACAGGGCGTCGCGCATGAACATTGTGGATGCGTTACGACACATCGGATAAGGCAACAAGCTGCGAGCAACTCAACTTTAGAGCGAAGAGTTTCAACCTATGGCAATTCCGATCAGCTACAACATTCGCAATTTACGCCTTCGCAAGGGCCTCACCATCATGACCGCGTTGGGCATTGCTCTGACCGTGACTACGGCGATTTTCCTGATGGCTCTGGTGGCAGGTCTTAACCGGGCTTTTGTGAGCAGCGGGAGTTCCAAGAACGTCTTGGTGCTCCGCAAGGGTTCGGAAGCCGAACTTTCCGGAGGATTTGACGCCTCGCTCTTCCCAACGCTGACGACTCTTCCGGGAATTGCGAAGGATAGTCACGGATCGCCCATGGCTTCTGGAGAATGGGTAGTAGTCATCGTGTTGCCGCGCAAGGATGGGACTGGCGAAGTCAACGTCACCGTGCGCGGCATGATGCCCGATGGCCTTGAGATGCGCCAGATGCCCGACGATCCTGGCAAGGAGCCAAAGGTAAAACTCGTGGAAGGGCGATGGTTCCAGACAGGACAACGCGAAGTCGTCGTCAGCAAGTCCGTGCGTGATCGCTTTTCTCACGCCAACATCGGCGACTCCATGCAGTTCGGTAAAGGATCATGGCAGGTTGTCGGTGTCTTCGACGCGGGAGGCTCTGCCTATGAGTCTGAAGTGTGGGGCGATGTCAATCAAATGGCGTCGGACTTCGATCGACAAGGAGGCTTCTCTTCCGCCTATTTGCGTGCGACCGATGCGATCTCCGCGGAAGCGTTGAAGAATCGAGTCAGTGACGATCAGCGCCTCAAGCTCGAAGGCGTGTTGGAAAATGACTATTACGCCAAGCAAACCAGCTCCGGGACGCCGATCAAGGTCATCGGATGGGTTGTAGGCATCATCATGGCAGTCGGATCGATCTTCGCAGCGATGAACACCATGTACGCCGCCGTCGCCTATCGCGGACGCGAGATCGCCACGCTGCGCGTCATCGGCTTTTCTAGGCCGGCCATCCTGACCTCATTCGTACTCGAGTCGCTTCTGCTTGCGTTGCTGGGAGCGATCGTCGGGATTCTATTGATGCTTCCCTTCAACGGCATGCAGACAGGCACATCGAACGCGGTCACGTTCAGCGAGGTCGTATTTTCGCTGCGCATCACGCCATTGGTGGCTACATGGGCGATCGTCTTTGCGTTGATTATGGGATTCGTTGGTGGCCTGGCACCGGCGTGGCATGCGGCCCGACAGAATATTCTGGCGGCGCTCAGGGGATAGTGGCGACCGTCTAACTCTGCGAAGTGCCGAAGCAGTTTGCAACTTGTCAGGAATCGGAGTCGTAATCATTTTTTATGGGGATTGACACTAAACACGAAGATTTAAGCAGCCTGCGCATCGATCGCTCCCAGCGCGGCGACAGCGGTGGGGAACCTCCTGCGTGGGCGCGCCGCTACATCATCGGCGGCGTCGCCGTGATTCTTTTGTTGGGGCTCATCACGCTTGGGTACCGGACGCTGTCGGGCGATGCTCCCGAAGTAGAGGTCGTGCGCGCATCTGCACAAACCAACAGCAACGACGCTGGAGGAACTGTCCTTTCTGCAACCGGTTACATCGTCGCACATCACACCATCAACGTGAACTCGAAGGTGACAGGACGCCTCGAATGGATCGGCGTCGAGAAGGGCGACAGAGTTAAAGAGGGGCAGGTGCTGGTCCGGTTAGAGCCCCAGGAATTTCGCGCGTCCTACGAAACCGCCAAAGGCACCGTCGCAAACGCACGCGCTTACCTCGAAGAATTGCAGCATGGATCACGCCCGGAAGAAATCCAGCAGGCGCAGCACAATCTGGACGAAGCTCGCGCGACTCTGGCGAACGACAAGCTGACGCTTGACCGAACCAAGGAACTGGCAACGGGCGGCGTCGTCTCGCGCCAACAACTGGACGATGCCAACGCAAAGTTCGAATCCGATCAGCAGCGAGTGAATTCCTTGCAGAGGGGATTCGAACTCGCCAAGATTGGGCCGCGCACCGAAGAGGTTGCCAGAGCACAAGGCGCTCTGGCCCAGGCGCAAGGACAGCTTGACTATGCGAAGTCGCAGCTCGATGCCACCATTATCCGTGCGCCAGTGACAGGCACCATTCTCGATCGCACCGCCGAGAAGGGCGAGTTGATCAGCGCGCAATTGGCCAGCGCCGCAGTCGGCGGGCCGAAGGGCTCCGTAGTATCGCTCGCGGACCTGAACGACCTCCAGGTCGAACTCGACATTGCGCAAGCCGACTTCGCCCGTCTCGGTCCTGACCAGAAAGCGGTCGTCACGACGGATGCGTATCCGGACAAACAGTATGACGGACAGATCGCGCAGATCTCACCTGAGGCCAATCGTCAAAAGGCCACGGTGCAGGTGAAGGTGCAGGTCCTGAACCCGAGCAAATATCCCGACGTTCAGTTGCGTCCGGAGATGAACGCTACCGTCCGTTTCCTCGCAAACGAGCAGAGGAAAGATGTCAAAGGACCTAGCGGCGTTTTCGTCCCGTCGACGGCCATGAAGGATAAAGACGGCAAGAAAATTGTCTACATCGCTTATGGCGGAAAGGCCGTCGCGCGTGAGATCCATGCCACAAGCCAACGCGCGGACGGTGCGTTGGTCGATGGACTGGTGGGCGGCGAAAGCGTGATCATCAATGCGCCAGCGACATTGAAAGACGGAGATAAAATAAAAATCAAGGGGCAATCATGAGCACAGTCGCACAATCCAACGTTGCCACGAGCACTGCTGTAGTCCAGGCTCGAGGTGTCAGCAAAATTTTCAAACGCGACGCTTTCCAGGTGACGGCGCTCGATGACGTCTCCATCAACATCGGCAAAGGAGAGTTTCTCGCGCTGATGGGGCCCTCTGGTTCGGGAAAGACGACGCTGCTGAATATGATCGCAGCCATCGATCGTCCGACTTCGGGCGAACTGCTAGTGCAGGGGCAGGATATTTTTCGCTTCAACGACGCGCAAACTGCCCGCTGGCGCAACGAACATATCGGGTACGTATTTCAGACGTTCAACCTGATCCCGGTTCTTTCGGCATTTGAGAACGTAGAGTTGCCGTTGTTGTTGACGAAGCTGACATCGGAACAGCGTCGTGATCACGTGATGACGGCGCTCAAACTGGTGGGTCTGGAAGATCGCGTCCACCATTTGCCGAAGCAACTCTCTGGCGGACAGGAACAGCGGGTTGCGATTGCCCGGGCCATCGTTAGCGATCCAACGCTGTTGCTGGCGGACGAACCCACGGGCGACCTGGACAGTCACTCGGCCACGGAAGTGTTGGAAATCTTGAAGAGGTTAAACGAGGATTTCCAGAAGACCATCGTGATGGTCACGCACGATCCGCATGCAGCCTCGTATGCGCACGTGACCCGTCACTTGGAAAAAGGAATGTTGCTCCCGCCATCGTAAGAGAAACGGCGGGGTTTTACCGTCCGAGAACTTATCTCGGGGATGTCCAGCAAACGGCAGCTGTGTTAACGGAGCCGTGTCCGTGGACCAACATCGCCTAGGCGACGTTGGTCCGGTACCGCTCCTCCGGGCTATTCATAAGTGAAGACGTCGGAACGTCTGCCACCCACTTCCATGCGCGCCGGCTATTCACGACCACAGCTTCCGCCTCTCCATATTCCACCAGGCGGTTCAGCACGGTCGTAACCGACGCCATCGGATCCTTATGGCGCGCCAGCAATGCAGGAATCTTTTCCTGGAAATATTCGCAGATGTCGCGCGCAGTCATCGCGCGTCCCGCTTCCATCAGGATCATGCGACAAGCCTTCGTGAAGCCTGGTTGACGGCCGCTGTTCTTGCGGTCGACCAGTTCCATAAGTTCTTCGTTCAGAACTCCGTCGCCGAACAGGTTCGCCAAACCAGAAATCGTTTGCTTGACGGTACCGATTCGCTTCATGATTTCGGCGCGCTGCTGAAGCAACTGACGCAGTTCGTCGTGGGCTTGCCGGATAACTTCTTGAACGTGGCCGACGTCATAACGGTCGACCGGCCTTAGCGAGCTGTTGAATCTCTGTCCATTTTCCATACGTCCCCCAGAGTGTTAAAGAGCGCAGTTCGACTTGTTGTCGTGGTACGTAAATTCCTGCCACTGTGTTCCGTCTGTTCTGTGGCAAAGAATCCAGTACAACGGAATATGAATGTTTAGACGCTACAAGTGAAAATTGGTTAACAAAAGAAAGGACTAAGCAGGTATGTTAGGCCCTTTTGTCAGCAGCAACTGATACTTCACCTCGGTGTCAGGAGAATTTCGCGTGCGAGAGTGGGATGAATGGTCAGTATATAGGGACGAAGAATCGGATTTGTTAGAGGAGTCGCGGAGACGTCAAAAAATTGTAAAAACAATTTAATTTCACGTTTCGGTAACTTTCGGAGCGCGGGAAATCCGAAACGGCGCTGGTGAACCTTTACTGTTCTGATTCCGCGTGCTCACCAACGTTCGGCGCGCTGCTGGCTAAACTTCAGTTGCAATAGTCCGATGGTAACAGGTTACGAGGCACAATCAGTGTCAACAGCCGCCAAAGCCGCTCCATCCGCCGAACCTCTACGAGTCCTACTAGTGGGCGATCAAGAGGAAGATTTTTTCCTGATTCGCGAAATTCTGGAGCGAAGCCGCGGAATGCTTCTCGCAGAACTCGATCATGCCCGATCGATCAAAGAGGCGAGAGTTATTTTGAAACAAAAATCATATGGACTGGTCCTCTTCGAGCATGGCGCCGGGGACGCAGAAGCGGTACGTCTTGTTTCTCAGTTTAACGACGATGGTGTTTCCCTTCCTTTCATTTTGCTGACAGAAGACGCCGACGAAAAGACGATTGCGGAAGTTATCGAGGCGGGGAACTGGAATTGCATCTCGAAGTCGGGACTCGATGGAGCAACCCTGGTACGGACAATTCGCAGCACGCTGGCATTGCACTCTCTGCAGCAGGAGCATGAAACATCCGAGGCATCGTTACGCAAGCTCTCGCGTGCTGTCGAACAATCTCCTGACACCCTGGTGATTACGGATCGGTTTGGGGTCATCGAATACGTGAACCCAGCTTTTGAACTTCTGACCGGCTACAGCCGTGACGAAGCTTGCGGAAAAACCCATCGCCTGTTGAAGTCAGGTGAGCAAACACTTGAGCTCTATCAGGAGATGTGGAACACCATCGTCGCAGGGAATGTTTTTCGAGGCGTCCTTGCCAATCGCAGGAAAAGCGGAGAACTCTTCTACGTCGAAGAAAGTATTTGCCCCCTTCGCGATGCGCGCGGCGAAGTCACGCACTTCATCGCCCATGGGCGTGACGTCACCGACCGCATGCGCCTGGAGTCGCAATTGTTGCAGGCGCAAAAAATGGATGCCATCGGGCGTCTCGCCGGCGGCGTGGCCCACGACTTCAATAACCTCCTGACGATTATCACGAGCTATTCGGAGCTGGCGCTCGACGACGTCCCGCCAAACACTCCGCTGGAAAACAAGCTGCAGGAGATTTTGCTGGCAGCGCGCCGGGCGGCCGAACTTACCAGCCAACTGTTGGCGTTCAGCCGAAAGCAGCCGCAAGCCCTGCGCATTCTTGAGCTGAATCAGATTGTGGCAGGTATCGCCAAGACGCTTCCGCGGCTGATCGGTGAGGACATTCGATTCACGTTCACTCCGGGGGCAGGCGTAGGATGCGTGCGAATCGATCCCTTGCAGATCGAGCAAGTGCTGATGAATCTCGCCGCCAACTCACGCGACGCGATGCCGCAAGGCGGCGAACTGCGTATTGAAACCTCGAAGCTTCGTCTCGATGACAGCTACATTCACGACAAGCCAGCCACCATTCCCAAGGGCTTTTATGCGGTCATCACCGTGAGTGACTCGGGCGCTGGCATTCCCCGCGAAGACTTGCCTCACATCTTTGAACCGTTCTATACAACGAAGCCATCCGGTAAAGGCACCGGACTCGGCCTTGCAACGGTATATGGCATCGTGAAGCAGAATAAGGGATTCATTTGGGTTTACAGTGAAGAGAATTCCGGCTCTGTATTCAAAATCTACCTTCCCTCGATTACGAAGCAATATCTTTGCGAGGAGCGCGGGTCAAAATCGTCGAGGGCCGTTCCGGGCGGCACCGAAACGATTCTCCTCGTCGAAGATGAGCAAGCAGTGCGCCGTTCGACTGCCGAATTTCTCCGCCTTCAGGGATATTCCGTGCTCGAGGCTACGGACGGCCTGGATGCTCTCGCTGTCGCGGGTCGCCAGGATGCAACGATCCACCTCGTGGTCAGCGACGTCGTGATGCCGAACATGAGCGGCGGAGAACTTGCGAAAAAGCTCGCGCCCCTGCGCCCGGATCTGAAGTTTCTTTTCGTCTCGGGTTACGCTGGCAAGACAGTCCTCGATCACAATGTTGTCAATCTGGAGAAGAATTTCCTTCAGAAACCCTATACGCTGCGGCAACTTTCCACCATGATTCGCGGAGCACTCAATCAAGATGCCTGAATTCTGAGAAACTAGTGGGTCGGAACTTATTCCCGTCTAGGTATAATGCTGTCGGCCCACTTCCAAATGCTCTCAGGCGCTAGATGCGCGCTGTTCCTTATCGTTTTCCACCCGGGGCCCGGTAAAATCCTGGCGGGCATTTTTCTCCTTATTCTCTGCGGGGCGATCGTGTATTCGACGCTGCAGATCGTCGCTGCCCTGCGTTATCTTTCGGTCAAACCACCCGCACTCTGTGTGGGCGAACCGATCAGCATCCTCAAACCTCTGGCAGGTCTCGATCTTGATCTGGAATCGAATCTAAGAACTTTCTTCGAACAGGATTACCCTGCATTTGAAATTATCCTTGCGGTTCGTAGTACTAGCGATCCTGCGGCAGACGTTGTGGCGCGATTGCAGAAGGAGTTTCTGAATGTTCCCTCCCGATTGATCGTGACGGGAGAGCCGCCGTATCCGAATGCCAAAGTCTTCAGCCTCGACCGGATGCTTCCGGCCGCCGCCAACGATCTTGTCGTCATGAGTGACAGTGATGTTCGCGTCACACCGACTCTGCTTCAAACCATAGCAGCGGAATTTCGCGATCCACATCTTGGAGTTGCCACCTGCCCCTACCGCGCTGTTCCTGGACCGAGTTTCTGGTCACGCCTCGAAGCAATCGGCATGAACACGGACTTCTGGGGCAGCGCGCTGGTTGCCAGGATGCTTGAAGGCATGCACTTTGCGGTGGGTCCGACGATCGCAGCGCGTCGCGATGTGCTCGAATCGATTGGCGGCATGGAGCGTTTGAAGGACTATCTGGCTGAAGATTTTGTGATCGGCAAGTTCGCTGCCGAAGCTGGGCATGGCGTGATTCTTTCCTCGTACGTGATCGAGCACCACATCGGAGACTCCACCTTCGCGGACAATGTGGAACATCGTCTTCGCTGGACGCGAAGCACCCGGCGCTCACGGCCTGCGGGATATGTCGGCCAGTTGTTCACCATGCCGTTCCCTCTGGCCCTGCTGGTTTGTATTCTCTCTCCAGCATGGTGGCCAGTCCTTCCCGTCGCGTTCGTTGTGCGCGCACTCGCCGCTCATATGGTGTCGGCCAAGGTGCTGCGAGCCAAGATCAATTGGCTGTTGTTACCAGTCGAGGACACGCTGGGTTTCTGCTTCTGGCTGACAGGATTTTTCGGAAACACCATTTCCTGGCGTGGCCGCCGTTATCGTCTATTCCCAGACGGTCGCTTCGAACTGATTGCTCGCACAGAACATTAGGCTTGAGTTCGACAGTAGCGCCGGCGTCCTCGCCGGCTGTGGCGGAGGCGTCTCGCCTTCGCAGCTAGTTAGTCTGCCTGTGGTCCGATGCGCACTAGTCGTCCCGCTTTCAATTCAAACTTCTCCCCCCGCCAAACCACCGTGTGTCCCGCGAAGCTAACAATCCACACAATCACCGCAATCAGATCCCGAATCGGCAGCAGCCACAACCGCGCGATCACACGCCGATCGTGTAACACCGACTTCCCGACGGTCAGAGCGACAACGAAACGCAGAAGCAAAATCGCGGCCAACACGACAAAGGACCACGTCGCCCCTCGCGCGAAGATCACATTTGCGAGCGCCCACATCAGCCCGAATGTTGTGACAAGCCCAATATACCCGCCTAATCGCGCGTCTCTCACTCCACGATTCCAGCGCAGTTGATGAGAGAAGAATCCGCGCCATCCATAAGCAGGAAGATGCGTCTCGACGACCACTTCGGAGAGCACAATCCGCTTGCCAAGATCTGCAATCCGCCGGCCCAGTTCGTAGTCGTCCGCCAGAAAATCGACGATTGACCTGAAACCGCAAATTTTTTCGAGATCCGCGTGACGAAACGCGAGGGTCGATCCCAGGCCGAAGCGCAGTCCGCCTTCAATCTGCTGAGCCACAAGAACGCCGGCACAGAAATCGGTACTGATGCCGAGAGATTCGAGTTGCGATCCAAAGGTCGCCGCCGCAACTCCGCGGTAGAGGCATGTCACCATTCCGACATGCTCGTCGGTGAGCGGCGCGATGACGCGCCGAAGATAATCGCGCTCCACTTGGATGTCGCTGTCATTGACGATCAAATGCTCGTAACGGGCTGACTGCGCCATTCGCTCAAGATTGCTCACCTTCACATTCGCACCGAGGATCTCGGAGCATACGACCAACTGCATCGCGCAATCAGGAAACTCACGCCTCAATTCTTCAACGGAAGCAACAGCAGGATCGTTCGCATCGCTCACGCCAAAGATGATTTCGTACTCGGGATACTCCTGCAGGCAGTGGCTGCGAAAGCTCTCATAAATTTGGGGATCGGTGCCCTTGAGCGGCTTAAGAATGGATACGGGGGGCATGAACGCTTGTGCAGGACGACGGTTGCCTTCAGCTTTCCGCTTCCGCAGAAAGCGGCCGGCACTCCACAAGCACACCAAGTAGTAGATGGAACTCGAGACACAGCCGAGAAGCGAGACGATCTCGAGAGTTCTGTCGATGGAGTAGATCATGCGCGCGAATATCCATTCATACCGCAGCACTGCCATCGGGTCGAGAGAGAAAGATCTTTAACCACAAAGACCAGCGGGGTCCGTGAAAGGATTCGTGCAGTAACAAAGATTCTATTCGTACCGCAGCGATTCGATCGGATCGAGATTGGCAGCCTTCCACGCGGGATAGATACCAAAAACAAGCCCCACTCCGGCTGCCGAACTGAAGCCGAACGAGACCCAGAACATCGAAAGGTGGGCCGGCAGCGAGGGCCAGATTGCCGGGATTGCCCACACTATGACCGCCCCCGTCAAAATGCCGATGACGCCGCCGACGGCGGTCAACATGATGGCTTCCAGCGTGAATTGCAGCAGGATGTCGCTCTTCCGCGCGCCGATCGCCTTGCGTACCCCGATCTCCCTCGTCCTCTCCGTCACGCTGACCAGCATGATGTTCATCACGCCCACGCCGCCGACAACCAGTCCGACGCTGGAAATCGCGAACATTCCAATGAACAGTGCACCCGTGAGCTGATTCCAGACGTCCGAGATCGAGTCTGAGGTCATGATCGCAAAATTATCCGGCTTGTCGAACGCCACTTTGCGACGACGGCGCAACAATTCCCGAATCTCGTCCATGGCCTTCGGCATATCATCGTGCGAGGTCGCTTTCACGCTGATCACATGCTGCTTCATTTCCGGATGCAGTGTCTTGAACGTCTTCAGGGGCATGATGACGCGATTGTCGTTGGGATCTTTGCCTCCGCCGAAGACCGACTTGATCTTCTGAACCGTGCCGATAACCTGAAACAGTCGTCCTTCAATGTTGATCTCTTTGCCGAGTGGGTCCATGTCGCCGAATAACTCGTGCTGGGTCTCGTAGCAGACCACCACGACGGGAGAATGGTGCTCGTCATCAAAGTCGCTGAACCACCGACCGCTCGCCATGGGCAGGTCGAACACATCCCTGGCGGACGCCATGTCTCCTTCGAGGATGGTGTTCTTGACTTTCCTGTCCTGATATTTCACCGAATAGGTGCCCACTCCCAACTCGGGGCGAAAAAGTCTCATGCCCGCTGAGACTGCCTTGAGATGGGGTAGATCTCGCATGGCGAGAGCGTCGTCATAGGTGAGTTCTCGGCGAGTACGCATCTCCTGGGTCATGCGTCCGAAGGTAAAGAAGTCGAGGTGAAAGACGAAAACGACGTTCGATCCGATACTGGCGACAAGATCGCGAACGTTGTCATCGAGGCCGCGCCCAATCGAAGACACTCCGATCACCACGGCAACACCGATGACGATACCGAGCACGGTCAATCCCGATCGCAGCTTGTTGCTGCGAATGGTATCCGTCGCCATGTTGACGATTTCGCCGAATTCAGATTTTCGGATCATAGATAAAATCGGGTAATTGGGAAATTTAGTAATTTTGTAATTTAAAACCGTCCGAATTCGTAAGGGTTTCAAATTTCTAAATTACGCAATTACTAAATTACTCAATTCCCCAATTACTCAATCTCCCTCACATCTCAAATCGCAACGCCACAATCGGATCGAGCTTGGCCGCCTTTCGGGCGGGGTAAACTCCGAAAAACACGCCGACGCTTGCCGCAACCGTGAGTCCGGCAATGACCGCCCACAGCTTGATCGACGACGGCATTCCGATGAGCGCGGTCACAATTTCCGCTATCAATACTCCGCCGATCACGCCGAGCGCTCCGCCCAGCAGGGCTAAAACCACAGACTCAATCAAGAACTGTAGCAGCACGTCTTCACGCCGGGCTCCAAGCGCCTTTCGAATTCCGATTTCTCGTGTCCGTTCCGTCACTGACACCAGCATGATGTTCATGATGACGATGCCGCCAACCACCAGCGACACTCCGGCAATCCCGATGGTCGCCATAAAGAAGGTATTGCTCAGTCCGGACCAGATGCCGAGCAGGCTGGCATTGGTCTCAATCTCGAAACTGTCGTTCTGCCCCAGACGATCGTGCCGGTTCGCGCGTAACGCCACACGCGCCTCGTCGATCGCCTGGCTGAGAGGCGCGCCCGTTGCCGACGCCTTCCCCCATATGCCGATGCTGTTGTTGTGCGAGCCGTATTCCTTCAGATAGGCGGTAATCGGAATCAGCGCGTAATTATCCGCGCTCTGCCCGAGAGTCTTGCCCTTCTTCTTTCCGACGCCAATCACCTGATAAGTCCAGCCGTTGATGCGAATCTCCTGGCCCAGCGGATCGGTTCCGGCCAGAAGATGCTCGACAATATCCGTTCCCACGACTGCCACCTGCGAGTGATTGTTTAAATCCGTTTCGTTGACCATCCGGCCTGAGGTCAAATCCGTGTCAACGATCGTGGCGATCTCGGGAGTAATCCCCTGGACGTTTGTGTCATCGATCGACTGCTCGTTGTGCTTCACCCGGCTGTTGGAACTCATCATGGCGCCCACGTAGTCGCAGTGGCCGCACGCTTCCTTAACGGCCTGGTAGTCCTCCAGATTAAGGTTTTTGCGCTTTTCAGCTTCAAGAAAGCGGTCCACGTTGGTCTCGATCGCCGACATCTTGGAAACGATGAACACGTCGGCGCCTAGATTGAAGATTTTCTTAGCGACGTAATCGTTGATTCCAGACACGAATGTAACGACGGCAATGACCGCCCCGACGCCGATGACGACACCCAACAGCGTCAGAACGGACCGCAGTTTGTTTGCCCACAACGACTGCAGGGCAACTCGGATGGCTTCGGCGTAGTTCATGCTCGGTGAACCTCGTGCTCGACTTCTGGCGCTGGGCGTCAGGCTTCAGGCGTCGCGGAGGCGGTATCAGTTTACAGCGGAATTGCCGCCCCCGCATTGAAAGCCAGAAGCGAAGGCCGGGAAGCCGGAAGGCTGAAGCCCGAAGCCCGAAGCCCGAAGCCGGCTCTCAGATCATATAGAATGAACCTCGTAGGCAGCCGGACCGGACGGCCGCTTTCACCGCTTTCGGCGTTGGGAGAGGAAAGTCCGAACTCCGCAGAGCAGTGTGCCGGATAACGTCCGGGACGTCAGGTTCAAGCCTGATGGACGGAAAGTGCCACAGAAAACATACCGCCTTGACAACAGGGTAAGGGTGAAAAGGTGCGGTAAGAGCGCACCGCCGCCGCAGTGATGCAGCGGGCAGGGCAAACCCCACACGGAGCAAGACCAAATAGGGAGGAAATCCGTGGCTTTGATTTTCGAATCAGGGTTCGCGGACACGTGCCGGCTCGGTGCGTCAAACCTCCGGGTAGGTCGCTAGAGCCGAGCAGCAATGCTCGGCCCAGAGGAATGGCCGTCCCGCAGGAGCAATCCTGAGGACAAAATTCGGCTTACAGGTCCGGCTGCCACAACTGATTGTTTTAAGCTCCTGTTTTCTACGTGGTACCATTCCTCGCGTGAGCGACTCCGCTTGCGTTCCAGCTTCTCTCGCGATCAGCCCGGCCACGAAGGGCACCACGCGTCACCCTGCCCTCGTTCGTATCACGCACTGGATCACCACCCTGTGTTTCTTCGCACTGCTTGTCAGCGGAACCGAAATTCTGATTTCTCACCCACGCTTCTATTGGGGTGAGACCGGCAACGTCTCGACGACACCGCTGTTCAAACTGCCAATCCCGTCATCAAGAAGGTTGGTCCCAACCGGCTACGGGTACGTGCTGCCCGATCAGAACGGCTGGAGCCGGTATCTTCACTTTGAAGCGGCATGGATCGTGGTGATCACCGGATTGCTGTACGTAATTTTCACCTTGGTTACCGGGCACTTGTGGAAGAGCCTCTTCCCAGTGAAGGCCGATCGTTCGTGGTCGGCATTCTCGGTCTCAATCACAAGCCATTTGCGTTTCAGGAAGCCGGGCGAGGAAGAAGCATGGTCCTATAACCTGCTACAGCGGCTCGCGTACCTGCTCGTGATCTTTTTTCTGTTCCCGCTAGTAATCTGGACTGGTTTGGCAATGTCCCCGGCTTTCGTTTCCGCTGTCCCGGCGACCGTCACACTGTTGGGCGGCCAGCAATCCGCTCGCACAATCCACTTCTTCGTCTCCCTCGCTCTGGTGTTTTTCCTTGTGATCCACGTCGTGATGATCTTTGTCGCCGGATTTAGAAGTCGCATGCGAGCCATGATCACAGGCAGAGCGAGTACAAACCCGGAGCGCACATGAGCAATCTCTCACGCCGCAAACTGATCACAACCGGAATCGTGGCTGCAGCGGGCGTCTCAGGCTTGGGCGTCGCCGCAAGTCTCGCCAAAAGGTATGGGCTTATTCCGCCCGATCACGGTGGAATCTACGGTCTTGGCGAGACGCTGACGTATGCCTCCCATCGCCTCCTAGCCAGTCACTCGCTGGCTCGGGAGTTCTCGTCAAGCCAGATTTCTCACCCTCCATTTGCGAATGAGATGGCGCCCTTGCCAGAGACCTTTAAGCGCCTTCAGGCTGACGGATTCGTTGACTGGCGCCTTACCGTCGACGGCATGGTCGACCGTCCTGGCTCGTTTTCGCTCTCCCAGCTTAAGAGCTACCCACGTC
Source organism: uncultured Acidobacteriota bacterium (assembly GCA_963801895.1). Classification (GTDB taxonomy): domain Bacteria; phylum Acidobacteriota; class Terriglobia; order Terriglobales; family Acidobacteriaceae; genus Sulfotelmatobacter. The sequence goes on from CAWDGM010000002.1 coordinate 511,530, forward strand.
GCAGCCAGATTACTTCGATCCAATGTGAAGAGGGCTGGTCTTATATCGCGGAGTGGATCGGCGTGCCGCTCTCCCACGTCCTCGATCTCGTCGGAGTTCAACCGCAAGCCAGATATGTGGCCTACTTCTCTATCGACTCCGACTGGTGGGATAGCATCGACATGGCCGATGCCTCACATCCGCAGACTTTTCTGGCGTATGGAATGAATGGAGACGACCTTCCCGTAGGTAACGGCGGCCCGCTTCGCATGCGGGTTCCACGCCAGCTCGGCTACAAGAACGTGAAATTCATCACTCACCTGACAGTCACCGACAGCATGAAAAAGTTCGGCAAGGGACTGGGCTCCGCGTCTCCAGAAGGCGGCTACGCCTGGTACGCCGGAATCTGACATTTCTGATTTTGTCGTGGCGCGGGTGATTTGGATGCCAGCGGGACATTGACAGTTCGGGCGTCGCTCCGTTCCAATGGTTGAGTGGTTCGGTGCTCTCGCTCAACGTAGATAGTTCCGACCTATTCGTCGAAATCTTAACTCAGGAGAACTTCATGTCAGCACCCAGTCGCCGGCCGGAGATTCGTCGGCGTCGTACCCGTAAAGATAAGATTGTCCAGTTGCGCAAACGCCTCGCCGCGGCAAAAACCGACGCCGACAAGACCCGCCTCACCGCCAAGCTTCACAAGCTGGCAATCATGTCTCCCGGACAGTCGCTAGTGAAGGATTAAGCGCGGTTCCCTCCTGACCTTCTGATCTGTTCTATAAGGCAAGGATCGATGGGCGCTGCCGGGACTTATCCGGCAGCCGACTTCCGTGCGGCAAGCCTCGAATTGCTCTGAGCCACCTCTTTGTATACGTCGAGCAGGCGGCGCACCGAGATCTCCCACGAGAATCTCTTTGCCTGCTGGTATCCTCGTTCCTTCATTCGTGCGCGTAAGGGCTGATCCATCAGGACGCGGTGCAGCGCCCGCATAATCTCAAAGACATTCTCCGGATTTACCAGCACTGCCGAGTTCCCTACCACCTCCGGCAGTGATGAGGCATTCGAGGTGACCACAGGTGTGCCGTGCGCCATGGCCTCAAGCGGGGGCAGCCCGAACCCCTCATAGAGTGACGGAAAAACGAAGATCTTCGCCTCGTCGTAGAAGATCCTGAGCACTTCAATCGGAATGAACCCAAGAAAGCGCACATCGTTTTGCACGCCGCTGCGGACGACCGTACGCCGCAGATCCGGGTTGCCCGATAGATCGTCCCCAATGATGATGAGCTTCAGGTCTGGATACGCCTGGTCTTTTTCTAACTCAGTCTTAAGCGCCGAGAAGGCCTCGATCATGCGCACGACGTTCTTATGCGGGCTCACGCGTCCCGCATAAAGCAGGAACGGATACGTCACCTGATAGCGCTGGGCAATGAGTTCGCGGTCGGCGGGACTGGCGTGGCCGTGCAGAAATCGTTCGTCGATGGCATTGTAGACGACCTCGATCCGGTCCGGTGGAATCTCGAAGAGTTTCTCGATCTCTGTGCGCGTGAAATTCGATACCGCAAAGATTTTTTCTGCTCCTCGCAAAACACGCTTGGTCATCTGTAGATGCCACGCACCCCAGAATCCGGTTTGCTGCCGAGCCCGTGACATGTGCTCCAGCAGATCGTGCACTGTCATCACATAAGGGCAAGGCAGGAAGCGCGGGACAGAGAACAGATTCGGGATATGCACCAGATCGCAATTGAGGCTCCGTATGGCGCTGCGAAACTCACGAAATCCGTGAACTGATCGTTCTGGCGCGAGCAGGGGAATTGTCTGGAAATTCGGCGGGAGGGGTCCGATCTCCTCGACCTTGGCGGGCGGACCTATCAGAAAATAAGGATTCTCGTGATCGACTCGTCCGAGCGTCCGAACAATGTTACGGATATATGTGCCGACGCCAAACTCGGTCATCCGCCGGATGTCGATGGCGATCTTCACCGAGTGCATTTAACCACAGAGCATGGAGTGGAACCCAGCGGAATTAGCCTCGCACCTCAGCGTGCACTCGGGCTCGACGCTCCGCATAAAGCGGGAAGGCCTCGCATAGTTCGAGCACCTGCTTGCGTACCTTCGACAGCACGCCGGCATCGCTGCGATTCAGCAGCGATTGAGCAATCCATTTTCCAACCTGCCGCATTTCGTCTTCCTTCATACCGCGCGTGGTCAGGGCCGGAGATCCGATGCGAATTCCGCTCGGTTTCATTGGCGGATTGGTGTCGAACGGAATCGCGTTCTTGTTGACCGTGATTGCCGCTTCGCCCAAAGCCTTCTCCGCCTCGCTTCCCAACATTCCCTTGGAGAAGACGTCGATCAGCATGACGTGCGTATCCGTCCCACCCGAGATAATGCGGAAGCCTTCCTCCGCCAACGTCTGTGCCAGCACTTTCGCATTGGCGACGACTTGCCGGGCGTAGTCGCGGAATTCAGGCTGCATAGCCTCCTGAAAACAGACCGCCTTGGCGGCCATAATGTGCACCAACGGACCGCCCTGCATGCCTGGAAACACAACCTTGTCGATGGCGGCGCCAAACTCCGCTTTGGAAAGAATCATGCCCGATCTTGGACCGCGCAGAGTCTTGTGCGTCGTCGACGTGACGATGTGAGCGTGCGGCACTGGCGATGGATGCGCTCCTCCGGCCACGAGTCCGGCGAAATGCGCCATGTCTACTAGATAGAGCGCACCCACCTTATCAGCGATCTGCCGCATGCGAGCGAAATCAATAATGCGTGGATAGGCACTGCCGCCGCCGATGATCAACTTCGGACGTTCCTTCTCCGCCAACTTCTCTAATTCGTCGTAGTCAATCGTCTCCGTCTCTTTAGTGACTCCGTAAGGAACAATCTTGTACGTCTTCCCAGAAAAATTCAGGGGATGCCCATGCGTCAAATGTCCACCGTGAGCAAGATTCAGTCCCAGGATCGTGTCGCCCGGCTGAAGCACCGCGGCGTAGGCTTCCATGTTGGCCTGCGATCCGGCGTGGGGCTGAACGTTGGCGTGCTCGGCGCCAAACAACTGTTTCGCGCGATCCCGCGCGAGGTTCTCTACGACATCGGTGAACTCACAGCCCCCGTAGTAGCGTTTGCCGGGATAGCCCTCGGCGTATTTGTTCGTAAACACGGACCCGGCGGCCTCAAGAACGGCCTCACTGACAAAGTTCTCCGAAGCAATCAGTTCCAGGCCTTCGTGCTGGCGACGTGCTTCGTTATCGATCGCGGCGGCAATCTGCGGGTCATTCTCGGCAAGCGAGCGGTACATCGCGCTATTTTTCATTGAGTGAATTCCATTTCTAAGCTTTTTCGTAGATATTCAGCCGCAAGATTTCCATATACCGCTCCGGAAATTTTGGCGGCGTAAAACCGAACTGTTCATAGAGCTTATGCGCGTCCAGCGTCGACAGGCTCCAGCGCCGCAATCCCTGCAACTCCGGATGCTCCTTGATGCAGCGCATCAGATCTTTGCCAAGTCCACGACCGCGATGCGATTCCAGCACGAAGACGTCGGCGATATAGGCAAAGGTCGCGAAGTCACTCACAACCCGCGCGAATCCAACCTGGGCAGGCCTCTCATTTCCGGACTGCCCTGTCACTTCCTCGCCACCGACATCATAAATGCCAAAGCACAATGAGTGGGCGATCGCTCGTTCGACAAGCTCCCTGGGAATCCCTTTCGCCCAGTAACAATTCGTCAGAAATCCGTGAATGACATTCAGATCAAGAAGAGCAGGATCGGTGCTGATGAGAAATCCGTTGCGGCGGGATTCGGTGACTGCTTCGGGCTTTATCGGTGATTCGGACCGCATCGTGCCATTCTAAACTGCTGAACTGGTGGAGAACACGCGGCAAACTCTCGCATGCCGCAAAAAGCTCCGACCAGGGAAACGAATCCGACGATTTCATTCGTGTAACTTCGCGTCCTTCGTGGTTAAACGCTTTCCCTAGAACGCAGTCCGCAAGAACGAAACCAGTTGCCAGCCATCCATGTATTTGTAGGGCGTTTCGCCAGTCGTGTAGTGGCCGCAGGGAAGCACGACGACTTTATGATCCAGTTCATGCCGCGCAAATTCGTCGACCACTTGCTTCGAGAACTCCGGCAGGAATGTCAGGTCGTATGCCGCATAAATGATCAACGACTTCTTCGGCCAGCGTGCGTACTGCTCGAAAAACGACATGGGACTGATTGCCAGCCATGCCCTGCGTAACTCATCCAAATCGATTTGCTGCTCGATCCCCTGCCGGATATGGCGGGTCGACTGGCCGTGCCAAACAACATCCGCGAAATACGTGGATGCATGATTGAACGCCACCACGCGGGCCCGCGCGTCATGCGCCGCCGCGATAAATGCGTAACACGAACCCAGGCTCGTTCCCACGATGCCAAGCTTGTCGTATCCCTGCTGCTCGAGCCAGTCAAAGCAGCACCGGATATCGACGACGCCCTGCCGCACCGCATCCAGCGTGCGCCCGATGTTGGCCGACACCGCGTAGTCGGCCCGCTTGATCTCTGCCGGCATGCGGATATCGTGATATGGCATCGTGAGCCGCAGCACGGCAATTCCCAACAGATTAAGGGCCTTACAAAGGCTGACGTAAGACACGGCGTCTGAGTTCCAGTGAGGCAACAACACGACGGCGCGCCGTCCCCGTGCCGGGAACCAGCGGGCATTCACAAGATTGTTTTCCGGATAGGGCGACTTCACCGGCGAAGTGAACCGAAGGAATTCGCCATGAGTTCCCTTCACTTTCGCTTCGAGCTTGGGATCAGGAATCTCACGCGTGGAGAAGACCTGCACTTCCCGCTTCTCGAGGCGGAAGTCGGTGGGCTTGGCGTACGCATAAAATTCGTCGCTGGCCGCCACGATGCGCTGGTTGTAATCGAGAATGAACTTCTCAGGATTCTCGGGCACCTGCCCCGGACGGCAGCCATTGCGGCACGGCCAATCCCGAGCCCACTCAACGCCCCATTCCAGTGGGCGGACGACGCGGTTATTGTCCACCGAAGTCAGCCGGTGTTCCCAGTCATACATCCACTGTGCGTAGCGAGAAGGCATCTTGAATCCTCTAGTGTAACAAGCGGGAAGGCTGCGTTTTCAGGGGGTGCAGTCAACGGTCGCAATCAGAGGTTGGTGTGTCAAAATCAGGCTTCAGGCGCAGGACACCAGGCGCTGGGCTCTTGGCTCCTGGCTTTCAGCTCTGATGACTGCGACTTTGTCGACATTGCCAAAGAAGCAAAGTTAAAAAGACACGGCGGGCACCGAGTGGCGAGCGCCCGAAGCCCAGAGCCGAAAGCCGGTTCTTAGCTCGGATACCGTCGAGGCACTCGCTTCGAGATATTGCAGAGGATTTCGTACGGAGTGCTGCCGGCGAGTTCGGCATGCTCGAGGGCGTCAACGCTCAGGGAATCCGTGGCTCCTAGAAGGATCACTTCATCGCCCAGTCCTACGCCGGGAATGCCGGTCACGTCGACCAAGGTGAGGTCCATCGATATGCGTCCGACAATCGGCGCATAGTGTTCGCGCACAATCACCCGGCCACGATTCGATAGCTGTCGGTTGTAACCGTCCGCATAACCGACAGGCAGGACGGCAATATGAGCCGGGGCCTTCGTCACGTACGTTCCGTTATAACCGAGTGCCTGATTCGCCGCGAGATTGCGCAGCGACAAGATTCGGGTCTTCCAGATAAGAATCGGCTTTACCGGCAAGCGCAGGGTTCCGCCGCTCACCTCGCGTCCTGCGCGCTGAAATGGCAAGTAGTATCCGTAAAGCGCCACGCCCGGCCGGACCATCGTGTTCCAGGTCTCTCTCCGCGAGATGACCGCTCCGGTATTCGCCATGTGAACGAATGTCGGCTCGAGTCCGGCAGCCCGAACCATCCTCTGGGCCGCATCAAAATTTCGCTCCTGCTCCGCCACGGAAGGGGCGTCCATCACCTCGGACGAAGCCAGATGCGTAGAGAGCCCCTCCAGCGCGAGGTGCGTCGTTGCACTCAGCACGTTGAGGACGCCAGGAAGCTGCTCCAAACCAACGCCCAGACGTCCCATGCCAGTATCGACTTTAAGATGGACGGGCTGCCGCGCCACACCAAGCGCTTTTGCCGCAGTCTCCATCGACTCGATCTGCCAAGGCTCCCAGACGGTTGGAGTCAGCCGTAGGCGAACGATTTCGGTCTCTTCTCCCCGCCAGAAGCCGGTCATGAGTAGGATGTTCGCCCGAACGCCCGCTTCACGCAAAGGAATCGCCTCATCAAGCGAAGTCACGCCCAGCCAGCGCGCTCCTTCTGCTTCAAGGGCATGCGAGCATTCCACAGCGCCATGTCCGTACGCGTCGGCCTTGACCACCGCACACACGGTAACGCCTGCTCCAACGTGTTTCTGAACCGTCCGGAAGTTTTGCCGCAATGCGGTGAGCGACACATCGGCCCAGGTAGGCCGCGTCGCCACGCGACTCAAGATCTCTGCAGTAGTAGCCACCTTCGCGATTATATCGGCAGTAGCGGCGAGCCCGAGGTTACGCAGGGGCTACTCCTGCAGCTGCCTTCAGACTTCGGCCATCCGGCTTCAGGCTCTCGGCGCTCGCCGTCAGGCATCGGGTGTCGACTTTGTTGTAGAAGCCGAGCGCCCAAAGCCTGAAAGCTGAAGTCTGAAGCCAGACGCCCAGCGCCTGACGCCCGCAGTTTCACTGTGCCAGCACAAAATTCACCGTGATCTGCGTCTCTACCTCGATCGCCTCGTCGTTCAGGATATATGGCTTATATCTCCACTGCCGGACGGCCTCAATAGCTGCCGTCACCAACATGGGGTGCCCCGACAGGAGCCGCAAATTCTCAATCGTTCCAACCTTGCTGATAACCGCTTCCAGCACCACCGAGCCCTGAATTCGCGCATTTCTAGCCAGCGGCGGATACACGGGTTCCACACGCCGGATCAAGCTGCCCTGCATCATGCTTGAGGTCCGAAAGGTTCGCGTGGGGGGTGCAGCAACTGGCGGCGGCGCCACGGGTCTCGTTCCGGAGATGGGCAAGTTCATGCCGTCCCTGAAGCCCCCGTTGGACCCGTTATCATTGCCAATGACATCACCGATGGAAGGCTCCGCCGATGCGGTATCTGGTCCCCTCACGACGGTCGTTGGAATCGATCGCGGCATCATGATCCTGCCCGTGTAAGGCACGATCTGCACCGCCGAGCTGCGAAAGTGCCCAGCTGGTTGAGCCGGTACGGGGCTGCTGCGTCCCAGGCTGATCGGTGTGGAAACCGTTCGTGGCAGCGGCAATCCCACGGTAGTCAGCAGTGGTACGGCGAGGAGCACTCCGAGCGCGACGGCCTGAAGCGCGAATGAAGTCAGCGTGATCCAGCTACGCTGCGTGCGTTGGGCCCATGAAGTTTCGAGCATGGATTCGGCGAACATGGTGTCCTCCTGCGGTCAATTCCTGTTGGTGCTATGGACACCGGGAACATACGCAGAGGACGCGCCGGCAAAAAGAAAAAGGCCGCGTCGGAACGCGGCCTTTTGGGAACATTTCGGACACACGAGGTGTCCGATTAAAACTACTTCGGAGGTTCGGTTGCCTTTGGAGTCGTCGGCTTCGGAGCCGTCGTTCCGGCACCCGGCGCCTTTGGAGCGGCTGGTTTCGCGGCAGCTCCACCAGCTGGTTGCGGCGGCGCAGGTACTCCGGACTGGACGTTGTAAGCCTCCACCACAGCCTTGGTGATGTCGACCGCCTCGCCCCACCACAGAACGTTGCTCTGCGGCCACGGCTTCGAAGTGTCCACGATCATTCCGAATCCGTTTTCCTGCGAGTACTTCACGATCATCGGAGCCATCTTCTGCAGCACCTTGCTGGCGATATCCTGCTGCTGGTTGCCGAATTCTTCCTGGGCATCCTGCACGGAGCGATCGAAGGTCTTCTGCTTACCCTCGATTTGCTTTTTAAGGTTGGCCAACGCCTCTTCGTTCAGCTTGTCTTGCTGCGTGGTCATCTGCTTCTTCAGCGATTCCAGATCATCGTTCTGCGTTTTGAGTTCGGCCTGTTTCGGTTCGAACTTCTTTTGCAGGGCCTGAATGTCGCGAGCGCCTTCGTTGCTGCCAAAGATCGCTTCCTGAATGTTGATGGTTCCAACCTTGGTGCCAGTGCTGGGCACAGAAGCCGCAGGGCTGGCAGTGGTTGGAGTAGCGGATGCTGTACCCGCCTTGGATGGTGTGGCGGCGCTACCGGTTTGGGCTAGTGCAGAAAACGTGAATGTTGCAGCAAAAGCCAGGGCAATACGCATAAACTTGCTTTTCATTGGATCGGTTGAACTCCTTGGAACGTAGTTCCACAATGTCTTTTGAATCTCGCTCTCAGATCGCTTCTTCAGTCAACGCTGGGCCGCACTGAATGAGGTTTTTTCCCGCTGCGGTAGCGGTCGCCATCGGAATGGGCACCGGGATCGCCAGCTTCTCACGCCGGGCATACGGGCGTGCCGTCCACTCCCTTGTCTTCAACTTATATGGCGCAGACGTTAACATTATAGTGATCTCGTTCTTGGCACGTCAAACAAGTTACACGGCCCTGGAACCGGTCATATCACCTATTCCGCTGCACAAACCGGGCTTGCGCTGAACATTTCCTAGAACGTCGTAGCCACCGTGAACCGGAACGTCTTTCGCGGCTCTCTCAACAGGAAACTGGGCGCAAAAGAATTCACTGCCAACCGGTAGGTATAGTCGCCCGCAGCTCCTGCCGGGAACATACTGCGCGTAATCGGGATCGGCGGATTTGCGTTTTCATTCAACCGCAGTGGGTTGTACGCCCAATAAATTCGGAAAGGTGCGTTAATCACGGGCAGGAACATCTGCAGCTCCAGTCCGGTCGAAACGCGCGGCTTCCAGTTCGTCGCGCTCAGAACCTGCAAATCCTGTGAAGGGATCGGGTTCAGCAACTTGCCGCCGGTGCAATTGAAGCCTGCATCCAGCGCCGGGCAGCCAAACGGAGTGCTGACGACCTGCTGGTACTGCTGGGTAGCAATCTGCAATTGTGAGCGCCGCACGATCGCATCGATACCGGTGTCGACGAATGGAGCCAGCGCGACTGGTCCCGCGATCGTGATGCGGTACTCGAGGTTCGTCCATGCGCTTAGATCGCCTCCGGGGAAAACGATCTGATCGACCGGGATCGGAACGGTCCAATTCCCTTGCCGCGGATTCGCCGGGTTCTTCGGAACAGGACTTCCATCGGGATTCGTCAGCGTAATCACGTTCGAGCTAGGCAGGAATGCAACCGGGGACACCGAGCGGATGTCGAATCCACGGATATCGTTCTCGCCGCCCATATAGAAGCGCTGGAACGGTGGTGCTACCAGACCGCCATAGCCGCTGATGAACGATCCGTTCACCGTGAAGCCGATCGCGTTGCGCCGGTTCTGGACCGGGATGAATTGCTTGTACTGCACAATGGGGCGAATCGAGCGCACCGTTCCGCCGATGCCCGCGAACTCCGCACCCAACGTCATCTGATGTCCGTGATGGGGTGAGATTCCGCTGTCGAGCGTGTTGAACGAGAAATTCGGGAAGATCTTGCTGGTGATAATTCCATTCACCGCATTCGGCCCTGAAATGCCGCGGAACGCGATGAAGTCGAACAAGGTCTTCGACGCTGTGCTCAAAGGTAGCAATGTGGATCGATCGAGGGAGTACGTAATGCCAAGGCGCTTAAACGAACGCCGCAGCGGGTAGCTCAACGATGTCGTGAAGCCCACGCTCGACTGCGAGTAGTTTTGCAAGTTCTGCAAAACTGCACTGGGCAGGTTCAGATTTTGCCCGCTGAAGATCGACAGTTGGCGGGCTTGATCGAAGTTGATCTTGTTGCCAAACACAGAGAAGCCGAACTGCAATGGCCGGTCAAACATGTAAGGCTGGGTAAAGCCAAACATCACGCTGCGCGCCAGGTTCCCCAGGCTGATCTGCACCTGCAACGTCTCGCCGCGTCCCAGGAAGTTGTTAGTGGAGTAGTTCAGTCCGATGAACGCGCCCTCAAGACCGCTGACACCGCCATTCAATCCGATGCTGTTCTTGCCCTTCTCATGCACCTTCAGCGTCAGGTCGACTTGCCCGTTTTTCTCGTCGAGCTTCTTTTCCGTAATGTTGGGATCTTCCGGCTTCAGTTGGTCAAAGTAGGAGAGCTGATTCAGTCGCAAGAGACTGAGTTCCCACAGTCGCGAGTTATAGACACCGCCTTCTTCGAGCGCCAGTTCGCGGCGAATCACCTTGTCGCGCGTCGTGGTGTTTCCCACGAATTCGATACGTCGTACGTAGAACTGCTTTCCTTCGTCGATATCAAACTCGAGAAAAGCCAGTTTCTTGTCGTCGTCAAACGTTGTGGAAGGTACGCCGGTGTAATTGATGTAACCGAATTCGCCGTAGGCCTTGCGCAGCGCCTCAATACCCTTGGCGATCTTCTCACGAGAGAAAACGTCGCCGTCCTTCAAGGGGATGAGAGAACGCAGGGCAGCGGTGTTCGAGATGGCCTTGTTGTTCTTGAAAGTGATCTTGCCCAGACGGTACTTATCGCCTTCCGTGATGGGCATGGTGATATCCACGCGCTTGCCGGGACCGGACTGTAACAGCGGAACGTGAAATCCCTTGTGCCCGGTATCGCGGATCTCGGTTTTGGGATCGTTCACCACGACTTTGAAATATCCGCGGTTCTGGTACTCGGCGCGGACGCGCTCGGTATCTTCTTCCAATTTCGTGGCGTCGTAGGTCTTGGCAAAAATATTCTCTAGAAAGATCGAGTGCGGAACGCCGATCGGCTTGAGGTTCTTCATTGCCGACCGCAAAATGCGCGTCTTGATGTTCTGATTCCCCTCGAACTTGATCTTGCCGACTTTGACCTTGGGACCTTCCTTCACTACAAACGTGATCCCGACCGCGGCCGGTGGAATCTGCCGGACTTCCGTCCGGATCGTGGCGAACTGGCGTCCGTGCTCGGAGAGCAATCCCTTGATCGACACTTCCGCCTTCTTGATGCGCGTCGGATCGTACTGGCTCTCTACAACGAGCCCGACCTTGTCCTGTTTGAAGCGGTCAAGAATGTCGCTGTTGGAAACCGAGCTCGTGCCTAGGTAGAGAATTTCGCGAATCGTGGGCTTTTCTTTGACCTGCACGATGATCCGCCAGCCCTTAGGCGTCTGTTCTCGGGAAAACTTGATGTCTTCAAAATAGCCGGTGTTCCATAACGAGTTGAAGTCACGTTCCAGCGCCGGCGCGTCGTAAATGTCCCCCGGTTTCGTGAAAATACGAGCCCGAATCGTATCGGCGGGAATGCGGCGGTTTCCCGTGACGCTGATCTCCGAAACGACGTCAGTCTGTCCCCACGCACGGCCCGAACCCAGCAACGAGACAACGATCAGAAAGAAACCGATGGCCCAGGTCCGGGACGCCGTAGTCAGCCGGGAAAACCGTTGAAATGAACGAGATGGCCCCGGCGAGGCTCCGGGAACGCGGGCGCCTTTGGGCACAACAAGGTTCTCCGTATGAAAGCGAAAAGGAATCGCTACGACCTCAGCCTCTGGGATGTAAGAAAACTGCAATTATACGGTAGTGCGACGATAAGCGTCCAAGTTGCAACTCTGACATGCTGGTCATCCGGTTGCTTAGAAGTGATGTCTGCTAAAGCAGTTGGACGGTTAGCGGCCGCTGGCAACTGATTCCCGATCCTGGTTCTCGCGCTGGGATAACTCCACCTCAACCAAGACGGAATAAAACGTGGCCGAGTTGCCCATGTCGGTAAGTTTTTCTGAGGTTAAGCTGTTAATGCTTTGGAAGCCGGGCGCCATCTTCGCCCAAGCCAGCGTCGCCGAAACGACTCCCGGCTGAACTTTGCCGTCGACTCTCGCCTTGAGCGATATTTCGCCACGGCCATTGAACACGCGGACCCGGTCGCCTGTCTCGATATTGCGCTCCTTGGCATCGGCGGCGGAAATTTCCAGCAATCCCTGCTCCTCCATCTCTTGCACCGCAGGGACATTCGAGAATGTTGAGTTGAGGAAGTTGTCGGCTTTACGAGCCAACAGTTCGAGCGGCAGATTTGCATCATTCTTTCCGTGTCGAGACTCAGCAGGCGGCGTAAAATCCGCCACCGGATCCAGCCCCTGGATCTTCAATTCCTCGCTGTAGAGCTCAGCCTTTCCCGAAGCAGTCCGGAATCCGCCCTCCGCAAAGGGAAGAAATGGAATTGTCGGTTTGGGGACAGCCGCGGTCGGTGTGGGGACAGCCGCCCTCGGCTGTCCAACGGAGCGAAGCTCCGTGCCGTCGTCTCCTGAAGCCGAGCGCCCACCGCCGGACGCCTCAAACTTCAACCGAACCGGTCCTTCCTCGAGCCGCTCCCTGCCAATTCCCTCCATCCACGGATCTTTCGACTCCAGCGCCAGGTCGATCATGTCATCGACGCTCTCGCGGAAGCAGTCCTCCTCGAATCCCATCCGCTCCGCAAGCGCGCGAAACAGCTCCACATTCGACCGGCACTCTCCGAGCGGCGCGATCGCCTGATTTGAAACCTGCAGATAGTAGTGGCCATAACCCTTCTGTAGATCTTTGTGCTCAAAGAAAGTCGTTGCCGGAAGAACGATGTCGGCGTAATCCGTCGTATCGGTAAAGAATTGTTCGTGCACGACAGTAAAAAGGTCTGGGCGCATCAGCCCGCGCACAACATCGTTGTGCTGAGGACAAACCGCCGCTGGATTGGAGCTGTAAACAAATAGAGCTTTCACCGGAGGGTCATCGACCGAGTTCAGGACTCGTCCTAGTTCCACCATGTTGATAACGCGCGCCTCACGGCCCAGCGCGGACTTCATCAAGTCGGTCCGCTTCAGCGCGGCTCCATTCAAGTCAGCCGCGCCGCTCAACGACATCTGCAGTCCGCCGCCTACCTCTTTCCATGATCCCGTGATGCAGGGCAACATCACAACTGTCCGTGTCGCCATGCCTCCGTGTTCCGAGCGCTGCACACCATAATTCAGGCGGATGACCGATGGCCGCACCGTCGCGTACTCACGCGCCAGCTTTCGAATATCGTCAGCGGCAATGCCCGTCCACTGCGCTACACACTCCGGCGAATATTCCTTAACTCTCTCGCGAAGCTGATCGAATCCCAACGTGTACTTCGAAACGTAGTCCTCATCGTGCAGGTTTTCGCCGATGATGACGTGCATCATCCCCAGCGCGAGAGCCGCGTCGGTTCCAGGATTGATCGGCAGATACCAGTCGGCACATTCGGCGGTACGGGTCTTGTAAGGATCGATAACGACGAGTTTCGCGCCCTTGCGCCGCGCCTCGGTGATGAAAGGCCACAGATGCACATTATTCCCGTGGATATTCGACGCCCACGCGATGATGTACTTCGATTGCGCGAACTGTTCCGGCTCGGTCCCGAACTTCGCGCCGAGAACCGACTTAAGGCCTGCTTCGCCAGCAGCCGAGCAAATCGTGCGATCCAGCTGCGAGGCTCCAAGGCGATGAAAGAATCTCCGGTCCATCGATCCGCTGTTGAGCGTTCCGAGTGTTCCGCCGTAGGAATACGGAAGGATCGCTTCGCTCCCAAACTCTGCGGTGATTGAACGAAAGCGGGAGACAATTTCATCCAGCGCCTCGTCCCAAGAAATGCGTCGCCAAACCTGATCAGCCTGTGTGGGGACGGCCGACCCCGGCCGTCCATGCGGAGCGAAGCTCCGCTGGGTCACCACTGGCCCTTTGGGAGAAATTCGCCGCATGGGGTAAAGCACGCGGTCGGGTGAATAGACGCGATCCAAATATTTCGCCACCTTCGCGCACAAAAATCCACGCGTCACCGGATGCTCGGGATCACCCTGAATCCTCGTGGCCTTCCCGTCCTGCACGGTGATCAGCACCCCACATGCATCGGGGCAATCGTGCGGACAGGCGGCATGCACTACGGTCTTCATACGCATTGATTATATGGGAGGGCCTGTGGATGTGGGACAGCCCGCGGGCGTAAGAGAGAGCTGCAAAGTTGAAGGACGACGCGGAGAGAAAACTCTACTTCAACTCCAGCACTTCCTTCTCTTTCGCCTTGCTCATCTCTTCCATCTTTTTGATTTCGTCGTCGGTCAGCTTCTGAATTTCGTCGAGTGATCGCTTCTCTTCGTCTTCAGTAATCTTCTTGTCTTTCAGGGCCTTCTTGATGGCGTCATTGCCGTCGCGGCGGATGTTCCGAATCGCCGTGCGATGCTCCTCAAGGGCTCGGTGAAGATGCTTCACCATGTCTTGCCGGCGCTCTTGCGTCAGAGGCGGCACAGGAACACGAATCAGCTTGCCGTCATTCATCGGATTGAGGCCCAGATCGCCACCGCGAATGGACTTTTCAATCGCGGGCAGAGACGAAGGATCGAAGGGCTGCACTGTAATCAACTGGGGCTCAGGGGCGTGCACTTGGGCAATCTGATTCAGCGGCATCTGCGAGCCGTAATAATCGACAGTCACTCCGTCCAGCATATGGACGGAAGCACGGCCCGTTCGCGTTGCTGCCATCGCCTTGCGAAAATCTTCAACGGCCTTCTCCATGCGCGTCTTCAACTGCCCTCTAATCTCTTTTAACGATCCAGAATCAGCCATTTAAGCTCCGTCCCGCTGCAAACTCAAAACGTCGAATTATAAACCCGTTACCGATCGGCGAGAGAAACCATAGACCACGAAGGACACAAAGGAACACGAAGCAAACGCGGTCCTTCGTGAACCCTCGTGCCCTTTGTGGTTATCGCTTCAACAGTCGTTCTCGCTTCAAGCGCAAACCATCGATCCGATCTTCTCGCCCATCACCACACGCTTGATATTTCCGTGCTGATTTAGATTGAACACGACAATCGGCAAATCGTTGTCCTTGCAAAGACTGATAGCCGTGGAATCCATAACCTTAAGTCCCAGCTTCAGCACATCCATATAAGTAATCTGGTTGAACTTTCTCGCGCCATCCACCTTCATCGGATCGGCGTCGTAAATCCCATCGACCTTTGTCGCCTTCAGGATGACGTCCGCCTTGATCTCCATCGCCCGCAACGACGCAGCCGTGTCGGTCGAGAAATAAGGATTTCCTGTGCCGCCGGCGAAAATCACGACGCGGCCCTTTTCGAGATGCCGAATGGCGCGGCGCCGTATAAATGGCTCGGCTACCTGGTTCATCTCGATGGCCGACTGGACGCGCGTGTACACTCCCTGCTTTTCCAGCGCATCCTGCAGCGCGAGGGCGTTGATGACCGTGGCCAGCATTCCCATGTGATCGGCGGAAACGCGATCCATCTCCTTCGCCTGCTCCGCCACACCCCGAAAGAAATTTCCACCGCCCACGACAATCGCCAACTGAACACCCAGCTTGTGAACGTCGCGAAGCTCAGCCGCAATCTCGTGAATGCGCGTGGACTCCACGCCGAATCCCTGATTGGCCGCCAAGGCCTCGCCGGATATTTTGAGTAGGATACGTTGGAAGGCAGGAGCAGTAGTCATGAGTAGCGCCGGCTTCCCGCCGGCTGTCGCGAGGGCGTCCCGCACCCGCGCTTCGACAGCATAAACTAAAAAGGCGCCCCGAAGGGCGCCTCGAAACTATTCGGCTTTGGGTTCTGTGGGCTTGGTGGTGGCAACCGTCTCGCCAGCGTCACCCACCTTGAACCGGGCAAACCGCCGGACCCCAATATTCTCGCCCAGTTTGCCGATTTTCGTGGCAATCAGCTGCGAGATCGAAATGGTCTGGTCCTTGATGAAAGGCTGCTCAAGCAGGCAGACTTCCTCATAGAACTTCTCCATCTTACCGTTCACCATCTTTTCAGCGATGTTGGCGGGCTTGCCGCTGGCAATCGCCTGCGCCAGGAAGATGTCCTTTTCGCGGGCGAAGTCGGCCGCCGTGACGTCTTCTTTCCGGACGTACTTCGGATCGCTGGCCGCGATGTGCATGGCGATGTCATGCACCAGTTCCTTGAAGTCATCGGTGCGCGCCACGAAATCGCTCTCGCAATTCACCTCGACGAGCACACCGATCTTGCCGCCGGCGTGAATGTAACTCGCCACCGATCCCTCGTTCGCAACCCGGGTTGCTTTCTTCGCCGCCACCGAAACGCCCTTCTTGCGCAGAACGACAACCGCCTGCTCCATGTCGCCCTTGGCTTCGGTCAATGCCTGCTTGCAATCCATCATTGGAGCCCCGGTCTTTTCGCGGAGTTCCTTCACTTGTGCTGCAGAGATATTTGCCATAGTAGTGCTCATAAAATTAGTTTTCGCGTTTCTAGTTTCGAGTGCTGTACCAAGGATGTCGTCGTTTCAGGCCACTCGAAACTGAATACCTGAAACTCGAAACTACAAAAATCAACCCGCGCCGGACTACCCGCGCGGGTCAGAAATCCAAAGCCCGGGTTTGCACTGGCATCTGCCACCGACAACTGGCAACTGGATCTAGACCGTCTGGCTCTCCACCTTCGGAACGTCGGCTTCCTCGTTGGCTACCGGCTTCTTGTGTGTTCCCGGCCCCAGCACTTCTTCCATGCTGATGTCTTCGGAAGCATCAACCGCGCCAGCTTCTTCCGAATACTCCGAAGAAGCCTCGGCAGCCTGCGCCCGGTCGGTCGCAGCTTGCATATCGGCAACCTGCTTGTCCGTCATCAATTGCGCGCCTTCGGCAATCGATTCCGAAATCTTCGACGTGAACAACCGGATCGCGCGCAATGCGTCGTCGTTTCCGGGAATCACATAATCCACTTCGGTCGGATCGCAGTTTGTATCCACGACCGCGACCACCGGAATGCCAAGTTTGCGCGCTTCGCGCACCGCGATCTGCTCCTTGTTCGAGTCGATCACGAAGATCGCGTCAGGCAGGCGGCTCATGTTCTTGATGCCGGCCAGGTTGGCCTGAAGATGCTTACGCTCGCGTTCGAGCTTGATCACTTCTTTCTTCGGCAGCAGCTCATAACGGCCATCGGTGGCCATTTCGTCGAGCTCTTTCAGCCGCTTCACCGATTTCTGCACGGTGACCCAGTTGGTGAGCAGTCCGCCCAGCCAGCGCTGGTTGATGTAGAAGCCGCCGCACTTGGTCGCCTCTTCGGCGATCGCATCCTGCGCCTGACGTTTGGTACCCACGAACAGCACAATCTTGCCGTCGGCCGCCAGATCCTGCACGAACTTCGACGCCTCTTTAAACATCTTCAGCGTCTTCTGCAAATCAATAATGTAGATCCCGTTGCGCTCCCCGAAGATGTACTCCTTCATCCTGGGGTTCCAGCGCTTCGTCTGATGCCCGAAGTGAACACCCGCTTCGAGCAACTCTTTCATGGTGATGGTAGCCACGTTTCTCCTTTGTCAGTCTGCATCGGAAGCTCAAGGCCGAAACTCTTGCGGCCTTCCTTCCGATTGCCATTCCCGTCCCCGCGCCGCGAGGCACGAGAAGAATTGAACACCTTAAAAATCAGCTGTCAGCTTTCAGCCGAGAGCCAATACCTTGTCATCCTGAGCGAAGCGAAGGATCTCAATCTCCTCGCTACTCGCCCACAGCAAGCGATTAGCGCTTGCTGAACTGGAAGCGCTTTCGTGCTCCCTTTTGTCCGTACTTCTTGCGCTCTTTACCGCGCGAGTCACGGCTCACATATCCTTCGGCCTTCAGCTTCTTTCGCAGTTCCGCGTTGAACTGCATCAACGCGCGCGCGATGCCTAGCTTCACTGCGTCTGCCTGTCCGCGAACGCCGCCGCCCAGCACGCTGGCGATAACATTGAAAGACGCTGCCGTGTCCGACGACGCCAGTGGAGCCTTCGCCGCCGACCGCTGCGCGGGCGTAACGAAATATTCGTCAAAAGCGCGTCCGTTGACTTTGAAATCGCCATTTCCAGGACGCAGATAAACCCGGGCAATCGCCGTCTTGCGGCGTCCCGTTCCGTAGTATTGAACTAACTCTGCCATTTAGCTTCTAGCTCCTAAGCTCTTAGCCCTTGCTTGAACCACAAGAAGCGAGCTTGAAAATCCCACCGAATTCGATGTCATCCTGAGCGGCGGCAAAGCCGGCGCGAGGGACCTTACGACAGCCGAACCTAGCAAATGCAGCCGCTAGGAAACCGCGACCTTCCGCGGCTTATACTCCCGCACTTCCAACTTGAAATCCTGTGGCTTCTGCGCCTGGTGCGGATGTTTGTCGCCCCGGTACACATTCAGCTTCGACAACATGTGCGCCGCCAGCTTGTTCTTCGGCAGCATGCGCTTCACGGCCGCTTCGATGATCGCTTCCGGCTTTCGCACGATCCGCTTGTTGTAATCTTCCGTCCGCAGTCCACCCGGATACCCGGTGTAATGGTGATATTGCTTCTGTTCCGCCTTGACTCCGGTCGTGCGAACTTTCTCCGCATTGATCACGATCACGTGATCGCCTGTGTCGATAAATGGCGTGTATCGCGGATTTTCTTTACCCATAAGGATGCGCGCAACCTGCGAAGCCAGGCGCCCGAGCGTCTGCCCGTCTGCATCCACGACGTACCACTTGCGCACAATTTCCCCCTCTGTGGGGAAATAGGTAGACATAAACTCTCCCAGATTGATAAAAGTTGCGAAAGAAGACCGCTCGTTGATTCTCCCGACGAGGACGCCAGGACCATCAGGCGGGCAACCACACGACTACCAAAGTCTTTACGATAGCTTACCCTGCAAACTCTTGTCAACGCTATGTTACCTCGCGTTCACCTCTACTAACCAGACGAAATCTCTCGAATTGCCCCGAATTCGAGAGATTTTCTCCACCTTGCGTCCCCGACATTGTCATGGCGAAGCCTTCAGCCTCGTGCTATATTGCGCGCCATGAAAGCGCGCCGCTACGCACTTTTACTGCTCACAATCTCGCTCCTCACCATTTCAATTGCTGCCCAGACCCACGACGAGACCGGCGAACCCGCCCCCCGATTCCGCGCGAAAACCATGAGCGGAGAGCAATTCAATAACGAATCCGTGAAGGGCAGGGTCGTCCTGTTCGAGTTCTGGACTACCTGGTGTAAGTACTGCGAAGAAGAGGCCGAGCTCGTCGATGACGTCGCCAAAGAATTCAAGGACAAGAATCTTGTCGTTCTCGCCGTCGACGTATTGGAACCCGATCAGAGGGTCAAGAAGTACCTGGCCGACCATCCGCGTTCTGTGCCCATCGTGCTTACAAAAGACACAAACCTTGCCGCGATGTACAACGCGCAGGTGTATCCGATTTATGTAGTGGTAGACCGCGAAGGAAACATCGCCGCCGAGCAACACGGCGCCGCCGGAGAGAAAGCGCTACTAAGAATGTTGCGCCGTGCAGGCCTGGAATCGGAACAATAGCCCGCCGACAGACTCGCCGGACTATTCGTACGCGAGCGCGTCGATTGGATCCCTCTGCGCTGCCTTGAACGCCGGATACAATGCTCCAGCCAGCGCCCCCACGATCGCAATCAGTGTGGCGCGCAAAACCCACGCATTGCTCCAGTACAACCGCTGCACGGGCCGTTCGAACATGATCACGCGTCGCGTCACCATGCTGAGGATAATTCCCACGATGATCCCCACGATGGCGAGCAGCAAGGTTTCTCTCAGCACAACGTTCACGATGTAAAGCTTTGACGCACCCATCGATTTCAGAATGCCGATTTCGCGGGTGCGTTCCATGACCGCCGTGTACATCGCCTGAAAGATCACCAGGAATCCCACAATCACAGCGATGCCGATCACAATCTCGATTGCGACCTGAAATCCGGGGAGATTGTCCGCTGTCATCATCGACAGGTACTCCTGCATCGATCGCACCGCATAGTTCCCCATTCCTGGGACGTCCTGAATCGCTTTGGCCACCTGTTCGGTATTGGATGGATCATCCAGCTTGACGTAGAAAACCGAGGCCCGCCCTTCTGCCCCGACCAGGTCCTGCATCGTCGTCAGCGGCAGAAACTTACGCCCTCCCTTGCCATGCGGAACGATCCCGGAGATGCGGAAAGGATGATTCAGCACTTCAATGGTGTCGCCGACCTTCTTGTGGTTCATGCCGGAGAAGAAGTCGTCGACAATTACATCATTCGGCCCTTCAAACGGACCTCCAGACAGATATTGAAACTTGGGTGGAAGGCTGTCGTAGCTAGGCAGGTCGATTCCGTAAACGATCTCGAGCGGCTTTTGGCTAAACGCCCAAATCACTGGTGCGGCCACGGTCACATGGGGAACGCGACGCAGCACATCTCCCACCTTGACGGAAATCGGCGCGCCCGACATCCCTGCCAGAGCCGACGACCCCGGAGGCATCACCATCAAGTCTGCTCCCACGCCCATCTGGCTTTCTTTCGATCCGGTCAGGTACCCATAAAAGACCGCCACGACTAGCAGGATCATCGCGACTTCAAGTGCGATCGCGCTGGTGGTAATGAGCGACCGCGTCGGCCGGTGCACCAGATTGGCAACCACCATTTTGTTCATCATAAGAAGCTCGAAATAAGAAGCTCGAAAATCAGCCAGCAGGTCTATGGCTTTTGAATGGGTGGCACGGCCAGACTCGACTGCGGCGCATCCAGGCGTACGACCACCGCACCAGGTGGCTGCGCCAGGGTGAACTGTTCGTCTTTCAGCGGAAGGTTTATTTCCACCTTCAACATATTCAGCTTGATGTCGTATTCCTCTTCGGGCCGGTAGATCTCGATCCGCGAGGGGAAGCTGAACCCGTTGAAGTCCTTGTACTCGGCATAATGAGCGTCGGTCGCGACTTTGGCGTCTTCACTGTAGATGAATTGCCGGTGCGGCTTGAGATCGGTGCGCCCAAAGACAATCTTGCGAGCGAGCCGCCATCCCTCACCGGATTTCTGGATGACCGTCAGCTCATAATCATCCTGCAGGACGCGGTGCCCCTTTGCGTCGTGCAACATCTCGTAACCATTCTCCAGGACCGCGACCTCAGTCTGGTCGTCGATGCGGCGGATGAGCAACGCTTCGTAGATATTCTGCGGCCGGATACTTTCCATCGGCTGCTCGGCGTTCGGCGTCTTTACCTCGTTCTGTCCAGTAACGAACTTGTTCTTGGGAGGAATCCAGAGCTTGAAACTCTTTCCATCGCTGACCATGTCGAACGCTGTCGTGCGAACGAACGGCATCAGCCCGGTCATGTGAAGAAAATCTGGCCGCCGGGCTAACACGTAGCCCCGAATCTCCTTGTAGTCGGTGACCTTACCCTTCTTGATTCCGCCCGAGGAGCTGTCGATATCAACCGTCGCCTTCAACGATTGTATCGCGTCGGCCTGCTGATTGACGGCGTCAATCAGACCTCGCTGCGTTGTCTGTTGCAGGGGAGCCTTCGAATACTGATCCTCGACCGGACGCGTACGGAATAGACAGCCCGTGGTGGGTAGAACTCCGAACGATACGATTACTGCCCAAAAACGCGAACTGCCTCTCATGCAGGTATAACGATGCCTCCAGAAAGATTTGAGTATACCGCGTTCAAAAGGGTTCAAAACCGTTAAGTCCCTGATTCTTCGTAAGGCGGGATTGGAAATTAGGTTCTCGCTGATGAGACTAGCCACAATAGGAGTTGTCGTGCCGGCCTCAAATGCAACTGTCATCCTGAGCGAAGCGAATGCAAGCGCAGCGAAGCATTCGCGAAGTCGAAGGATCCCTATAGCCATGGGCACCTCGGCGGCTCGGGGAATTCTCACGGTGCTCCCGACCGGTGCGGCGAGGGCACATCCGCACACCCATCCGAGGTCGTATCACCTTCGTCAAGCTTGAAGTCGCTGGCATCGTCTAAACTGTGCCTACCGTGCGCAAAATCGTCTGGCTTTTTTTGATCGCTTTACTCGGTGCCGCAGGATGGTTTGGCTGGGCGCTCATGATGCCCATAACGCCCTCTGCACAAACGTTCGTGATGCTGAGGCCCGGTTTCTCCACGCACCGCATCGCCACGGAACTACAGTCCGCTGGAGTGATTCGAAGCGCGCGCGCATTTGTGCTCTGGCAGTATTTCCATCACGCACGGTCACTGAAAGCCGGGGAATATCTTTTCGAAAAACCTGCCAATATCATCGATATCGAGAAGCGCCTGCGGCGTGGCGATGTCTACTTCCACACCGTAGTCGTTCCCGAAGGCTTCACGATGTTCGACATCGCCCGCACCGTTGAAGCCGCAGGACTCGGCCCGGCCAGTGATTTCCTCAAAGTCGTCCGCTCCGAGACTGAACTCATTTCCGACATCGCTCCCAATGCGACTTCGCTGGAGGGATATCTATTTCCCGACACCTATCAATTCTCCCGCATGATGACGATGCAGGAAATGGCCGCCGCCATGGTCTGCCAGTTCCGATCAGTCGCGAAACAGATCGGCCTGACCGCAGACAGTCCAGCCGAAGGCGGAGCCGTTGAAACAGGGGGCACGCAAGCCGGACACACCTGCGGCTTCGTTATCATCCAAACCAAAGAGGCCGCGGAGCCGCACAGCATCGTCGAAATCGGCAAGGTCACTCCGCTAGAACGCACTGTCATCATGGCGTCGATCGTGGAAAAGGAGACGGCGGTCCCGGAAGAGCGTCCAATGGTTGCGAGCGTCTACTACAACCGGCTCTCCAAGCGCATTGCGCTGGACGCCGATCCAAGCATCATCTACGCGGAACTTCTTGCCGGAACCTACCAGGGCGCGCTGCACCACGCGGACATGAGCTTCGCCTCTCCCTATAACACCTACCGCAATGCAGGACTTCCGCCCGGCCCGATCGGCAATCCCGGACGCAGCTCTCTCGAAGCCGCCATGCATCCCGCACAAAGCGACTTCTACTACTTCGTAGCCGACGCCCAGGGCCATCATCGCTTCGCCCGCTCCATCGAAGAGCACAACAAAAACGTGGACGCCTATCGCAAGGCAATGAGAAGCCGGTGAAAATCGGCGTCGGGCTTCGGGCGTCGGGCTTTGGGCTTCAGGCTTTCACCTCCTTCGCAGTGACTACTTTGGGAAATTCACACAAATAGATCTGCACTATTGTGACGTCTGCACTTGTCCATCCCGCGCCACGCGCCGAAGATGACGAACATGCTTTAGCGGATGGAGTCATGAGCGAGTCCTATCGCGATCTGAGGGTTTGGCAGCGGTCGATGGATCTCGTGTGTACCGTCTACTCTGAAACTCGAGACTTTCCTAAGGAGGAACTCTACGGTTTGGTGAGCCAGATGCGTAGGGCAGCCGTCTCCATACCTAGCAATATCGCTGAGGGCAAAGGTCGTCTGACGGACCGAGATCGAAGTCATTTCTTCTGTCAGGCGCGCGGATCTTTGCACGAACTGGAAACGCAAATCACGATTGCGCGAAGACTGTCATATATTTCCGAGCCGGTGGCCGCCACCTCGATTCCTCCGCCGAAGTAGGCCGCATGCTGAGTTCGCTCATCCGAGCAATTCGACCGACCGACTCTCCTAAATGAGAAACACTTTCCGGCACGATGACGAACGCCAGACGCCCAGCGCCCGACGCCCTCTGTGCCGGAAGCCGAGAGCCCGACACCCTATAATCTCCCCGTGCCCGAAGCTACCAGCCACCCCCACCGCGTTCTAGGCCTCGACGTGGGCGCGCGCCGGATCGGCATTGCCATCTCCGACCCGCTAAGCATCACCGCACAAGGAATCGACACACTCCATCGCAAGAACAAGAAATACGACCTTCAGCACCTGAACCGGGTCATCCGGGAATATGAAGTTCAGGAGATCGTCGTCGGTTTGCCCTTGCGGATGAGCGGCGATGAGGGCATTCAGGCCGGCAAAATTCACGAATTCGCGGAGGATTTGCGAAAACGCTTCAAGCTTCCCGTCCATCTCTGGGACGAACGCCTGACTTCGGCCGAAGCCAACCGCCTGCTCCGTGAAACCGATCTGTCGATCGAAAAACGCGGCAAGGCCGTCGACCGAATGGCCGCCATCCTCATCCTTCAGAGCTGGATGGACAGCCGCCGGCCATAGCGCAGGCGGCGTGCGCCGAGCGTAGCCGAAGGTCCTGCTCGGCTATTGTAGGAGCATCTCGCAAGCACACCAACAGCGAACTGGCTGTACGCCGCCTCACACCGATAACCCAAACCTACTCAAGCACTTACTTCGAAACTGCCCGTCCCGCCTTGCTTTTAGGCCATCCCGAGGAGTAGCATATTTGGAGTAGTTGCAGTTTCTCTCCACGAACCCCTTCGCCTTCTGGGTGCCCGAATATGAGTGGTATGGATCTGAATTTCCACATCGGCGACAAAGTCGTCTACCCCAACCACGGCGTCGGAGTCATCGAGCAGATCAGCAGCCGCTCGATCGGAGCTACGGTAGAAAAGTTCTACCTTCTTCATATCAAGGCCAGCAGCCTCAAGGTGATGGTGCCCTGCCATAACGCCGGAAGCGTTGGACTCAGGCGCGTGGTCCGAAACGGTGAAGTGCAAAGAGTGCTGGACCTGCTTTCAATCAACGAAAATGGCAGCAATGGCGATTGGAAGGACCGCTTCAAGGAAAATTCGGAGCGGATGCGCACCGGTTCACTCCTCGAAGTTGCCGGAGTGCTGAAAAGCCTTATCGCCCTGCACCAGGCAAAGCCGCTTTCATTCCGCGAAAAAAAGATGTTGGAGCGGGCGCGGTACCTGCTGGTCAGCGAGCTGGCCATGGCACGAAATTGCGAAGAAGCCAAGGTCGAAGAACTGCTCACCCTGACCCTTGCCAAGTGCAATCTGCGTTTCCCCGAAGCCTCCGAATTCCAAGCCTAGCCAGAGCAACATCGACATCCCAAGCGAAAGCGAAGGAGTTGTGCACCGCCCCTCAACACGTGTAGGGGCGGACGCATTCGTCCGCCCTGCGAGCAAAGCGAGCGTCGCTCCCACTTCAATGCTCTTCAAAGCGCGCCGCTCCCTCCTTCCGTATAATTTCGCTCGATGGGCAATACGCCTCTACCATTCGGGATGGATCGTCACATGCTTCGCTTCGACGACAAAGATCCTTATCTATCCCTTCACTTCATCATGATTTTCGTGCGCGACCAGGAGCGCAGCCTGCGGTTTTACCTCGACCAACTCCAGTTCCGACTGATTGTCGATCAGATCATTCAGAGTGACATTCGATGGATCGAGGTGGCGCCCCCGGATGGCAGCGCGAATATCGCGCTGGCAAAAATCGCAAACGAAGCCGACCCCGAGAAACTCGTCGGGCGCGACACGAATATCTATTTCCTCACTGAAGATGTCGTCGGCAAGTACAACGAATGGAGTGCCCGCGGCGTCAAATTCCAGTTTCCTCCGGAAAATCCAGCCTGGGGCGGTACCTTCACTCGATTCGAGGATCCGGATGGAAACTCCTTCGGACTCGCCGGCTTCGACGAACTCACTCGCGGAGTGGAAGCACAACGCTTAGCTCTCGCAAAGAAATACGAGACCGAGCGCCGCGCCGAGCAAGAGATGGAAATTGCCAAGCAGGTTCAGGCGCGTCTCTTTCCGCAGATTCATCCCGAAGCGAAAACGCTCGAATACGCGGGACTTTGCCTTCAGGCACGTCAGGTCGGAGGTGACTACTTCGACTTCCTCGATCTCGGCCAGAGGCAACTCGGACTGGTGATTGGCGACGTCTCCGGCAAAGGGATCGCTGCCGCTTTGTTGATGGCGAACCTTCAGGCAAACCTGCGCAGCCAGGGAGCGCTCGCCCTTGCTCAGCCAGAAGCGTTTCTGCGATCGGTCAATCGTCTCTTTTACGAGAACACGATCGACAGCGCCTTCGCATCCCTGTTCTTCGGTGTCTACGACGACGATTCCCGCCGCCTCCGCTACGCCAATTGCGGACACTTGTCTGGATTGTTGCTCAAGTCTGACAGCTCGTGTGAACGTCTCAGTTCGACGGCAACGTTATTAGGATTGTTTCGCGATTGGGATTGTTCGATCGGAGAATGCCAGCTCAAGCCGGGGGATACTTTGGCGCTATACACCGACGGCATCACGGAAGCCTACAACGATCAAGGAGAGGAGTTCGGAGAGACTTCTTTGATCGACAGGTTGCAGCAGCACCGCGACGCTCCCTGTCAGGACTCACTAACCGCCATCACCCACGAAGTCCGTGCCCTCAATTCGAACGAGCAGCACGACGACATCACCATGATCCTCGCCAAATGCAAAGAAGAGGTTTAGCGGGAATATTTGGGAGGGAACGCAAGGAGATCAGAAACCACAAAGGACACGAAGTATCACGAAGAACTGAGGGCGGCCCTTCCTTCGTGAAACTTCGTGACCTTTGTGGTGACAGGTTTCTTGCAGCTAGTCTGACGGAGGTTACCGGTGCGGATCGAACTCCACCTTCACGGTCAGGGTCTCATCGGAAGCCGCGGGCGCATAGCGCCACTGCTTGACTGCCTTCATGGTCGACTGGCCAAGGATCGGACTTCCCCCTAACAACTTCGTGCTCTTCACGGCTCCGCTGGGGGCGACCAATACTTCCACCCGCACAACGCCGCCGATGTAAAGCTTCTTCAAGGCGTCCGGATAATCCGGATCGACGCGGCTCACGACTTTTCGGTCTTCGCCGTTGTTGTCGTAGATTTGCGCCTGCAGCGATCCTCGAAATAAGCCGCACAGCGCGATCAAACTTAATGTAAGAACTAGCCCGCCTCGTCCTGGCTGGCGGGTTGCGTCTACGAAATTCAACATGATCGTATCCCCTCGCAATCCCGTTTACGGCAGTTCCAAGCTCAACTGATAGACCTCTTGCGTACTGCGATCCCGCACAAACATCCATGACCCGTCGGCGGCCCGGCCGCTCCATGGCCCCAACACGCCCGGATAGCGTTCCAGACTTCCCAGCACGAAGACTAACTCCGGCTCTGTGCCACCAACCTTCACTCGACGCATCGCCTCGGCACCGTTTACCAGATCGTCAAAGTACAAATACTGGCTGTCAGCCGACCACACCGGATAGCTCACCGTTCCCGCAGACTCCTTCAGCCATGTCGACCACTTCTTCGCTTCGCAATCGAACAGCATGAGCGTCGTGTTGTCGGGCGAGAGTGCGGCTATGTGCTTTCCATCCGGCGACCAGCGCGGGCTGAAGAGCCCTTCCGACCCCGGAATCGTCTCGATCTTGTGAGTCTTGAAATTCAGGATACGAATGTTCAGTCCCGATGTGTCGTGGTTGAAATCGCCAAACATGATGCGGCCACCATCTGGAGACCAGTTGGCATCGATCTGGCTGCCGCTCTCGGGCAGCATCTCTTGCGGCTCGCCACCGTCCGCCGATACGAGAGACAGCTTCCACATCCCGCCTTCTTTCATGCTGGCGAACGCGATCTGCTTTCCATCAGGAGACCAGTGCGGCAACGCCGCGCGCTCTGTTCCCGGCGTGAGTTGCAGCCGGTCCGCGCCATTCGCCCGTGAGCGCCACAACGCTCCCTCCGGAATGGAGACATAAGTGATCCACTTTCCGTCGGCCGAGAAATCGACGTCGGTCGCTGATAGTCCTGCGATCAACGGCACGAACTTTTTCTTGTTGGCCTCGTACTTCACAACCTCGACGGTGGGTTGTACTCCAATCGCCCAAATCCTCTTGTTATCGCGCGACGCCGACGCGTTTCCAAACGACATCGGACCAGCCGTGATCTGTCCGGGGGCAGCCCTCTCATCCTTGGAATCCGCTATAGCCCAGAGGTTCGTGACCACGGTCGTCGTATTGGGAAGAGTCTGGCTGGCCTGGAAAATGTAGTAATGCCCATCGGCAGTCCAGCTTCCGCAGCACGCCGTGGACTTCAACGGCCAATCGGCCAGCATGGCATGGGGATTCGACCCGTCGTGTCCGACTTCCCACAGCGCAGTCGTGTTCAACTCGGTATCGCTGACGCTGAATCGAATCCTTTGTCCATCGGGCGAAAAGCGCGGTGCGAAAACCGACCCGCTTGCCAAATAAATCTGGTGCGCCTGAGCGCCTGCGGCGTTCGCTATATACAAGGAGGAACCCTTGGCGTAGACGAGTTGCTTTCCGTCCGCCGACCAGCTCGCATCACGTCCCGACAGACCGCCAATTCGCGCAGGTGATCCTTTCCCTACTGGAACGGTCCAGAATTCTGTATCTCCCGACTTCGATTTCGAGGAAACCAGCAACGTCGAGTGATCGGGCGAAAGGTCCAGAGCCTGCAGACTCGAAAACGGGCTCGCTACGACCGAGCGACCAGATCCGGGCAATGCAACTTTAGCGATGACTCGCTCTGACGAAAGGGACTCATTCACGAAGAGCTGGGCGTCATCCGCGAGCAAGTTCGTCTTGCGATAGCCGTCATGCGTAACCTGCGTGATCGCCGTAACGCGGGGAGCCGGGCCCGACGCCGCGCCACGCACACCACGATACGTGCCCGCCAGTACGATCATGCCTACAATCGTCACTGCGGCCAAAAACAAGCGGATCTTCAGATCCGACACCTCTTCATATTTATTGCGCATAATTCCGATGGTAGGGCGTACCCATTTCCATCCGGAACGGAAAATACGCGGGAAAGATTACGGCAGTAACAGAGTTACGCCGTCTGCACGAACCAATCCCGTCGCAATCGGCGGGCAATTCTCCCTCTTCAGGCGTGTTTTCCGCGAGACGTTCCTCTCGCCACGGACCAGAAATCTAGTCCGTTCGAAGCGCTTGCATCGGGTCGATCTTCGATGCCTTCCGAGCTGGCAAATACGAGGCAAAGAGTGCCGTCCCCAGCAACACGAAGCCCACTGCAACGATTACAGAAAAATCCATGGCCGCCACCCCGTATAAGGTCGTCCGCATGGTCTGGCCTACGAACACTGAACCGACGAGGCCGATCGCCAGACCAATCGCCGCCAGCAGCGAGGCCTCCTTCAAAATGAGCCCGATTACATTGAACCGGGTCGCGCCTAAAGCCAATCTCAATCCGATTTCGCTGGTTCTTTGCGAGACCGCGAAAGCCATCAACCCGTAAATTCCAACTGCTGCCAGCAGCAGGGCAACGACAGCAAAGGATGCGAACAGAACCGTCGTGTACCGATCCTCGCCCAACGATTCGTCTTTCACTTGATCCAGAGTTCGCAAACGCGCCAGCGCAACTTGCGGGTCGACGCTGTGGACCGCTGCCGCAACCGACTTGCTCATTGCCGCCGGATTCCCGTCGGTCCGCACCCCAATCGTCACACTTGGCGACAACGACTGCGCAAAGGGCACATCAACCTCCGGAAATGGATCGCGGAAATCTCCCGCGCGCACATCGTGGAAAACTCCTACAATTTGCCACTCTACCGCCGGTCCCAACTGCGTCTGCCCAGGAACGATTTGTTCGATCGACAAACGTTGCTGCAGCGGATCCAACCCTTTCAGATACCGCTTCGTGAATTCTTCGTTCACCATCGCGACTCTGGGAGTCGACGATGTGTCCTGATCGCTGAACGACCTGCCGCGGATGACCTGAACGCCGAAAGTCTTGAAGTAATCCGAAGAGACGGATTGGAATCCGGCTCCTGGCCTTTGCGAGGGATCGGCATAGGCGGGGCCGCCGACCAAGGAAAAAGGCATGCCGTCACTTGGTCCGCGCAACGGCAGTCCGGTCGCCGTCGCCGCAGCGGATACACCGGGCACGTTGTGCAGAGCACTTAGCATCTGCTGGTTATAGGCATTCATCTGCTCGGGATTTGCGAAGCGCTTCGCCGGATGCGCGAGTCCGAATACCAGAACATGATCGGTGCGTACTCCCAGGTCGACGCGAGTCAGATTCCAGAAACTATGGATCGCGAGGCCCGCCCCAGCCAGCAGCGAAAGAGCCAGTGCAAACTCCCCGGCGATCAATGCCCGCCGCAATTTATTGCTGCGTGAGCCGACGCCAGTCCTCCCACCCTCCTTTAGCGATTCGATCGGATCCACCTTCGACGCGTACCAAGCGGGCGCGCACCCAAAGAACAAACCCGATAACGTGGTCGCGACCAGCACCGCGGTCAGAACATGGCCGTCAAGCTGAAAATTCGCCTCAGACGGCAATATTCCTACAGGAACAATGCTCAAGATTGCACGCAACAATCCGTAACCCAGGGCAATCCCGCATGCGCCCCCGAGCAGCGCCAGCGTGAGGCTCTCGACCAGAAATTGCCCGAAAATTTGGCTGCGGCGAGCGCCGACGGAACCGCGAATCGCGATCTCCCTGAGTCGGACCGCACCTTTCGCCAGCAGTAGATTCGCAATATTCACGCAGGCTATCAGCAGCACAAAGCCGACCGCTCCCAGAAGCAGCCATAGATTGCGGATGCGCTCACGAGGCAGGAAGTCGTTCTTGAGCGGTTCTACCGACGCGCTCCATCCTTTATTTGAATCGGGGTACTGTTCGGCGATGTGAGCGCTGACCGCTTCCATATCGGCTTGCGCCTGTTTCAGCGTCACTCCTGGCTTCAAACGGCCCATCGCTAAAAGCCAGTGGTAATCGTGATTGATCTGCTGAGGTTGGAAAGCCAGAGGCACAGCCAACTCGTCGTCGAATCGATCCGCTAGCCCCGGGGCTAGTACTCCGACGACCGTGTGATCTTCGCCGTTGAGACGCAACGACTGGCCAAGAATTTCGCGCTTCGCCCCCAGTCGATTCCACAGACGGTACGTCAGAATGACTTCAAGGTCCCGCCCTGGCACTCCTTCTTCAGGCAGAAAATCTCGGCCCATGAGCAATGGGATTCCCTGCATGTTGAACCAACCGGGCGTCAACCGCTTCCCGCCGATTTGTTCAGGCTGGTCCTGGGTAGCCAGGTTGAAACTCCCATCCGTCCAAGCCGCGAGTTGCTGAAACGACTTGCTCTGTCCCTTCCAATCGAGAAAGTCGCCGGCGGATAGTCCATTGTTGTGTCCGCCAACCCTCGACCAGACCATGACCAGCTGTTCCGGATGCGGATAAGGCAGCGGCGCCAGAAGGACGGCGTACACAACGGTATAAATCGCTGTGGTCGCTCCGATTCCCAGCATCAGCGTGACGACCACGGCGGCTGTCAGGCCAGGATTCTTGCGCAACATCCGCAGGCTGTATCGAAAATTGGATAGCAGAGTTCGCATCGCCACCTCGTATCGTTGCCCGAGACGCGTTCACCACCCCGGTAATCGCTTGCTCCTAGGCACAAATGATCCCTCTGGGTGATATCCGATTACACGCTCGCTGCCATCGCCCTCGCCTTCGGGGCCCTTGAAACAGCCGACTTACGGGTTCGCGATTGCGTTTGACGGGAAGGAACTGTCCGATAGCGAAATGGAATGTCCGTTCTTGAACATCTCAACAGACAGGAATTGGAGTGGATTGAAAGGGAAATACTTCACGAGGAAATCGGCGGCCCCAACATAACGCCGATGCACACCTTGATCCCTAACATTTACTGGATTACGCAGCTTCGCGCGCGTTGCAGGAGCAACTCCCGCTCCCGCGCATTGCGCGTGATGGAGGCCGCGCGCTCAAACTCTGCGCGAGCTTCCTCTATCCTCCCAAGCTTTCGCAGAAGGTCTCCGCGAACGCTCGGCAGTAGATGATAATCCTTCAGCACCGGATCATCCTGCAGGCGGTTCACCAGTTCCAACCCCGAAGCCGGGCCCGACGCCATGCTAACGGCAACGGCGCGATTCAGCTCTACAATCGGCGATGGCTCAATCCTCGCGAGATCTCCATAAAGAGATACGATTCGTGACCAGTCCGTATCATCCGGAGTGACCGCCCGCGCGTGACACGCGGCGATTGCCGCCTGAATTGCATACGGTCCCCTCGCCTTACCGAGTTTTTCTGCACGACTCAGCGCCGTCAGTCCGCGCCCGATCAGCAATCGATCCCATCGCGATCGATCCTGGTCAAGCAAGAGAATTGGTTCGCCGGCCGCATTCACTCGCGCCTTCGCGCGGGATGCCTGGATCTCCATCAATGCAACCAGCCCATGTATCTCGGGTTCGTCGGGAACCAGCTCAGCCAGAATGCGCCCCATCCGCAGCGCATCCTCGCAGAGCGCTGGACGCATCCAGTCATCGCCCGCGGTCGCGGAATATCCCTCGTTGAAGATCAGATAGATGACTTGAAGCACAGACGCGAGACGCGCCGTGAACTCCGGTCCACGAGGTACCTCGAATGGGGCGTGAGCGTCAGAAAGGGTCTTCTTCGCCCGTACAATCCGCTGCGCCATCGTCGGTTCGGGCACGAGATACGCACGCGCAATCTCATCAGTGGTCAGTCCGCCAAGGAGACGAAGCGTGAGTGCTACTCGCGCCTCCGTCGAGAGCACCGGGTGGCAGGCAATAAACACCAGCCGAAGCATGTCGTCCCCGATGTTGTCATCCATGGCAGCCGCAAGGTCCGGAACCTGCATCTCCCGCTCGGCCATCTCCCGGCCGAGATCTTCATGCTTGCGGTCGACGACCGTGCCGCGGCGAAGGTAGTCGATGGCTCGATGCTTCGCCGTGCCCATGAGCCAGGCTCCGGGATTATCTGGGATTCCCGTCTCCGGCCACTTTTCGAGAGCCGCGACCAGCGCATCTTGCGCGAGTTCTTCGGCCACGCCGACGTCGCGCACGATGCGAGTCAGCCCGGCAATCACGCGGGCTGACTCCATCCTCCATACAGCTTCAATCGTGCGATGTGTCTCGGCAGCTCCCACAGCTACCGATCACATCACGATCATGCTTTCAGCGCAACCTCGCGTTCAATGCTGCCCGCGCCGTTCGCATCCGCGCAGTTCGCGTCGTAGAGTTGGCGCAGTTCGCACTCGCCTTCTCCGGCAACCTTCAGGAATTTTCGCGCGAGTTCGATGGCTTCTTCCTTGGAATCCGCCTTCAGGATTGCGAATCCCCCAACCAGCTCTTTCGACTCCGTGAAAGGGCCGTCCGTAACGTTGATGTTGTCGCCCGACCGCCGGACTCTCGCGCCCAACGCGCTAGGCAGGCAGCCTTCTGTCGCGAGTAGCCAGCCGCTTTTCATTCCCTCTT
The DNA here is from genome assembly GCA_963801895.1 of uncultured Acidobacteriota bacterium. GTDB lineage: Bacteria > Acidobacteriota > Terriglobia > Terriglobales > Acidobacteriaceae > Sulfotelmatobacter. Next base: position 544,476 of record CAWDGM010000002.1, read on the forward strand.
CGATCAGCTTGCCCATGACTGCCATCTCTTGTTCTGAACAGGGTGTACCTCGTTCTGCCGTCTTGAAAATGCTTAGGAATCTCATCCTTCTCTCCTCTATTCAATTCGTTTTCGGAGCCGGACCTCGACGGCTTTTGCCTCCGAATTCCCGCGCTCTATTAATACGTCGAACTAGAAACCTGAAAATCGACACGATCCGAAAGATTTTTCAATTTTTCTTAACCCGCAGATCGTGTCCCCGCTATTCGTGGCTCTAGTGAACGAAGCCGGACGCCGGAAGCCCGACGCCCGACATAGCGGTCACTTCTTGTTGGCGAGTTGTTTCGTCAGCCGCTCTTCCCGCTCCCGCAATTCCGGCGTCATGTTCTCACCGAAATCCGCGGTTTCAAACACCTGCCGGATCTCTACTTCTTCCCCGCCGTCGAATGGAGCCCGCTTCAGCCACTCCTCCGCCTCTTCGATCGAGCGCACCTGCCATATCCAGTAGCCCGCTACGAGCTCCTTCGTTTCGGCGAACGGGCCGTCGGTTACCGTGCGCTTCTTCCCCGAGAACTTTATCCGCTTTCCCTTTGACGACGGCTGCAATCCATCCCCCGCCAGCATCACTCCCGCTTTCACCAGCTGCTCGTTGTACTTCCCCATGCTCGCCAGGAGTTCCGTGCTCGGCAGCACCCCAGCTTCCGACTCCTTGCTCGCTTTTACGATGACCATGACTCGCATAACTTTCATCTCCTGTTTTGTTTGATTTCGGCCGGATCCGCGATTCCCGTGATCCGCGCTCTACTAGGACGTCGAACCAGGAGCGAGGAGTTCGACACGTTAGACGCTTTTTTTCGAAATCTGCATTTCCCGGATCTTCCCGCCTAGCCAGGCCGTCGGCAAAGCAGTGACTACCAATGCTAGGGGATACCAGTGAGGCCCCATCTCCGTATGCTTCCATGTCGCCGCCGCGCCCACGATGCTCAGAATCAATCCGATAACGCCTCCCACCATGGCGTGCCACATCGGACGGTCGGGAGCAAGTCGCGCCGTAATGTAGCTGCCAATGACTGCGTACAGAGTCCGGTAGGCCGTTGCCAGCAGAAAGAGCTGATCGGACATGCCCTGCCCCAAAGTGGGATAAATCTTCAGCGCGTGCAGAATCGCGTCCGTGCCGATCGACAGGATGACGACCACCACGAATCCCGCAAAGATCGCACCCACCGTCCGCAGCCATGGACGGGGTGCTCTCGGTTGTCCCGGGCCCAGATTGCTTGATTGGTTCGACATTTGCATCTCCTTGGAAATACTGTAAAACCGGCCTTGGAATATACATCAGCGGCAACCATTTTCGAAGCGAAAGACTCCACAACCAGCCGTATCTGCACTTCCTGTTTCGCACACAGACAGCACTGGCGGAGCGGGTTCAAAGCGGTAAACCCGGAGCCCGGGGGTATAATGACCGAAGCCTCGCGGTAGTCCGGCCGCCAGTACTCGGCATTCAAATCAACATGACAGACGCTATCAAACGAAAATTGCAGGAAGAGATCAACACGCTCGAACACGAGCTGATCCACGAGCTTCCTAAAGAGATCAAGAAGGCCGCGGCCCTCGGTGACCTCAGCGAAAACGCCGAATATCACATGGCCAAGCAGCGCCAGGAATTCGTAAAGGCACGCGTCCGCCAGCTCGGCAAACGTCTGGCTGAATTGTCCATGATCAACATGAACAATATCCCGCACGATAAGGTTGGCCTCGGATCGACCGTCAAAGTCTATGACAACACCAAGGGAGAAGAGGTCGAGTACAAGCTGGTGACCAGCGAGGAATCGGATGTAGCGGCCGGAAAGATTTCGACCACCAGCCCCATCGGCCGCGCTCTCCTTAATAAGAAGGTAGGGGACGAGACGACCGTGGTGACGCCCAACGGCAAGCGCGAACTGGAAATCCTCAAGCTCAGCACGATCCACGACGAAGCCGAAGAAGAGCCAAAAGAGGCGCAAGCATAGCTGTCCCTTAGTGAAACTTAGTGTCCTTCGTGGTTGATGGTTGTTGGTGTTGTTGAAGACTTGACGGGTGTCAGCCCTGACGAGTGAAATAATGCTGATGACGAAAGTAGGCCCCGAAAACCCGGTGGAAATCGAACGATGACAGCTTCCTGGACGAGCGCCTTCGGACGCGCCTGCGGAGTCCTTCTCGACACCATCGTTCGCTGGCTGGCTCTATCCCGCATCAATCCCAACGTTCTCACTTTCATGGGACTGGTGGTCAACACCTGGGCCGCGATCCTGTTCGGATCGGCGAATGCCTCGAATCAGAAACGGATGTTCATCTACGCCGGGCTGGTCATCATCTTCTCCGGCTTCTTCGATCTCGTCGACGGACAGGTCGCCCGCGCCACCAACCGCGTCACCCGCTTCGGAGCCTTCTTCGACTCGGTCGTCGACCGTTACAGTGACGCTAGCCAGTTTCTCGGATTGCTAGTCTTCTATGCCCGAGGCGGACGCTTCTTCTGGGTCGTCCTCGCCGCCTTCGTGATGGTCAGCGCCATCATGGTCAGCTATACAAGGGCACGAGCAGAAAGTTTGATCGGCTCGTGTCGCGTAGGATTCATGGAACGCCCCGAACGCCTGGTGCTAGTCATCCTCGGAGCATTATTCAACCGCATGGCACCGGTGTTATGGGTAATCGCAGTCCTAAGCACAATCACAGTAATCCACCGCATGCGCTACACCTGGACACGAACCCAGGACCCGCCAGCAGCCTTGAATCCAAGCCAGGCCGCGTAGTGTTCGATCTATGTGGCGCGGGCGCCCCCGCCCGCGAACCGCCGCCGAGAAACTGGTTGGGCTGGTGTTACACCGCTCCTCTCGGTCTAATGTTGAGGTTGTGACACGTTATTGGCGTTCCTTTGCTCCCGGCATTTCGCGGGCGGGGCGCCCGCGCCACATACCACTGTCGCAGCGATGCTATCCTATCCCGTCGCAACACCTCTTCTAAGGACACTCTTGCCGACTGATCCCGTTCTCGTCGTTCACGGCGGTGCTTGGGCCATGCCCGATGACATGGTCGACGCCCACCTCCGCGGCGTAAACAACGCGCTGGCTGCGGGATGGCGCGTGCTCGAGCAGGGTGGCTCGGCCCTCGACGCCGTCGAGGAGGCCGTCGTCATCATGGAGGATGACGAGACCTTCGATGCCGGCCGCGGCAGCTTTTTGAATCGCGACGGAAGAGTCCAGCTCGATGCTCTCATCATGGACGGCGCCACGCTTCGCGCTGGCGGCGTCGGATGTGTCGAGCATCTGCGCAATCCTGTTCGCGCCGCGCGGAAAATTCTCAGCGAAAGCCCGCATGTCTATTTCGTCGGCGAAGGGGCGGAGAAGTTCGCCGCCGAACATGGTGTCACGCTCTGCAAGAACGAAGACTTGATCATCCCGCGCGAAGTCGAACGTCTCCGCGCCTATCAAGCGACACAATCCGATTCAAAACCGGACGGCAACGATCTATTCGCGCCCGCCGACCACGATCCAACAATTTCTCATGACACCGTCGGCTCGGTCGCTCTAGACCGCAACGGCAATATCGCCGCCGCGACCTCGACGGGCGGCACCCTGAACAAGGCTCCCGGACGCCTCGGCGACTCATCCCTGATCGGCTGCGGCTGCTACGCCGACAACGAAAGCGCCGCCGCATCCACAACGGGATGGGGCGAGCCCATCATGAAGCTCGTTCTAGCCAAGTGGACCGCCGACCGCATTTCCGCCGGAAACCTGCCCGAGTGGTCCGCACAGGAGGCAATGAACTACCTGAAGCAGCGCGTTAATGGCCACGGCGGCATCATCGTCCTCAATCGTGAAGGCCACATCGGTATCGCGCATAACACTCCCCGCATGGCGTGGGCCTACAAAACCGTAAGAAAGCAGGAAGCGGGCATACTTCGCGAAAGCTAACGCAAGCGAAGGATCATGCACCGCGCCCGAAGCCATCCCAACACGTGTAGGGGCGGACGCATTCGTCCGCCCCGCGAGCAAAGCGAGCGTCGCTCCCGTTCAATGTTCTTCAACCCCTGTCATCCTGAGCAAAGCGAAGGACCTATGCATTTGCCGGCAGCGACGCAGCCCCCGGCTCGCGATGAAGCCCTACAGCCAGCCCTTGGTCCGCGCAATCCGCGCCGCCTCGACACGGTTGCTGGCCCCAAGCTTGCTGATCGCCTCCGAAAGATAATTTCGCACCGTGCCGTCCGACAGTCTGAGTTCATTAGCGATATCGCAGCTTGCCATGCCTTCGCCGGCAAGCCGCAGTACCTGGCGCTCTCGGTCGGTCAAGGGATCCATCTCGGCCCACGCTTCCGTCGCCAGTTCCGGATGAATCACGCGCAATCCTTGATGCACACGTCTCACCGCGTCGGCCAACTCTTCCGCACGCATGTCTTTCAGCAAATATCCTGAAGCCCCGGCCTCGAGTGCGCGCCGCAAATATCCCGCGCGGGCAAACGTCGTTACGATCACCACACGTGTTCCCGTCTTGCGGCGCTTCAATTCCGCTGCCACATCAAGGCCGCTCATGTGCGGCATCTCGATATCGGTAATGAAAACATCCGGCTTCTGCGCGAGCACGGCATCAAGCGCTTCTTTGCCGTTGCGCGCCTTACCGATAACAGAAATGTCGCCTTCAATTTCAAGCAACGCCGCCAGCGCTCCGAGAACCATCCCTTGATCCTCAGCCAGCACGACGCGAATCGTTCGCCGACTGTCTTTCGGATTTTCTCTGGAACTTTCTTTGGTCAGGGGATTCACGCTTCGCGCCCGCTCTCTTGTGCAGCCACATCTTTCAATGGAAGTGTGATGATGAGCATGGTTCCCGACCGGTTCGTGCGTTCGAGAGTCCCGCCGAGCATTTCGACGCGCTCGCGCATACCGCGCAGACCATTGCCTTCGACGGTGGCAAACCCCTGCCCGTCATCGTGAATTTCCAGGCGGCACGATCCATTCTGCTGTTCGATCCGCAGCCGGCACGAGCGAGCCTGGGCATGACGCACAACGTTGGTTACGCCTTCGCGCACGGCGAGAGACAGCACGCTCTCCTGCATGGCAGGAAGCGTCATGGTCGACGCGGCATCGCATTGCACGGCAACTCCGGCCGTCTCCAACGTCGATTTCGCATGCGCCAATTCGGCCACCAGACCCTTCGAGCGGTAACCGCGTATCGCGTCGCGCACCTCCGATAGCGCCTGGCGTGAAATCTCCTCCACCTCCCGGATTTCTTTTCCCGCCCGCACCGGATCACGATCGATCAATTTGCCCGCCAGTTCCGACTTCAAAGTAATCACGGACAGCGTGTGCCCTAAGACATCGTGCAGATCGCGCGCAATGCGCTCCCGCTCCGCGACCTTCGCGAGGTGCTCCACTTCTTCATTCGCCTTGCGCAGCTTGCGGTTCATCCGGTTGCGCTCGGCGAAAAATGTATTTCCAGCGCCAATGATGACCGGAAACAGCGCCGAGTAGAACAATGTCCACCCAGGAACGTGCAGCAGCACTCCTTCGATTGCACCAATCGTCCCGATGATTCCGAGGCCGGTGAAGGCTGCACCCTGGCTCTGCACACAAAACGGCAGCATCGCCGCGGCGAAGATATAAAACGTGCAGGCGCCCCCATTGAAGGGCATGTACAAAATGCCCAAAACAAGCATTCCAGCGATGTGAAGAAGCCCAATGGGGTTTTGAAGCAGGAAGAGTCCGAAGTAGAAAATCAGGAATACGGCTGCCCCGATGCCATCCAGCAACCAAACCTTCGCACTCGCGTGACTTACGATCGGATCAATAAAGAAGAATCCGAGATACACAACCCAGAGCAGAGGACTCCACCCGTGATCTTTGTCCTTGAGCACTGCATGCCACGGCTTCAGTCGCCAGCGACTCCCAGGCTCACAATCTTGTATCTGCTCGAAACGCATATCTCTCTTCTATTCTCACCCGTTCAGTCAATTCCGGCCACTCTTTAGTGTTGGGATGGTGCCGTACCACACAAGCATCGCCGCCGGGATCAGCACCACCAGCCACTTCTCGCCGCCGTACAAGGCGATCAGGCCGAACATCACCAGAACGATCGTCCATCCGATTGATTTTTTTGCGTTCGTTCTCATAACAATTTCCTGCAATTCTTTGAAGTCTGAAATCGTTGCTCTACCGCCGGACTTCTGATCCGGGCACTATCCGTACATTTTTTCCTGGTCGCGCTGAAATCCGATTCGCGCGACTCCAAGACAAATCATCGTGAAGGCTGCCAGCACCTCCCAATGCGTGACGTTTGACTCGTGACTGCCGGCCCCGACGATGCCCAGCGCGAGTTGCGACAGGTGATATGGAGGAAGCGCCAGCGCAATGTGCTTCACAATCTTCGGCAGAAACATGAACGGCACCCACAGCCCGCTGCAGAACGACATCGGCAAATAAATAAGGTTGATAGTCGCGGGCGCCGAGTTCGGTCCCGTGAAATAACCGAGGGCCAAACCCATCGACGAAAACGGCAGTGAACCGAGCGTCAGTGTCCCAGCGAGCTGCGCAAATTCCGTGACCGGCATGCGCACTCCGCCAAAAATAACTCCCAGCGTAAACAGTGCGAGAACAATGAACGCGCTGAACGCCATGCTGACCAGAACCTTTGCCACGAAATATGCAAATGGCGGCATGGGGCTGGCGCGCTTCACCTGCAACCATCCCAGCCCTCGATCGGAGGCAAGTCCCGCGGCCGTGCCAAATAAGGACGCCCCCATCACGCCGAACGTACCGTACGTCGCGATGAGGTAGGTCGGAACGCGCATTCCTCCGATTGCCTCGTTGGAATTCAACACGAGCCCGAACAAAACGTAGAACATGATCGGAAAACTCAGCACGGATGCGGTGTACATGCGCAGTCGAAGGTTTTTCAGGAATTCATACTTCGCTTCCTTCAGGTAAATCGTCGCCGTGTGCCCTGCGGATCGCTGGACCTGTGTATTGCTCAATGTCACAGTTGCTGTGCTCATGTAGGTCGTCTCCTTCGGCGCTTGCGCCTCTTCAGTTGGAATGGTTCCCGTTGGCTGGAGCATCCTGCGTCAGAGCCAGGAAGGCTTCTTCCAGTCCCGCGCTCGTGACTTCGAGACCCGACAGCGTTGCGTCGAGTTGCAGCAGTTCGCGGACGACAGGTTCGGCAATGCCCGTGTGCAGTTCCACGGCCTCGCGATCTTCTTTTACTTCGGTGACGCCCGGGATTTTGCGCAACCGGCTGATATCCAGGCTCGTGATGCAACGAATGCGCTTGCCCGCGGTCTGCGCTTTGATCGTTGCCGGAGTTCCCTGGGCAATAATCTCGCCCTTATTAATGACAGCGACGCGATCGGCAAGAGCGTCGGCCTCCTGCAGATAATGGGTCGTCAACAGGACCGTCTTGCCGCGACCCACCAGCTTTCGGATCTCATCCCACAACATCCGTCGTGCTTCGACATCAAGGCCGACGGTCGGCTCATCAAGAAATAGCAGATCGGGATCGCCGCAAATTGCCAGGGCAAACAGCACGCGCTGTTTCTGGCCCCCCGAGAGATCGCCAAACTTGCGGTCGCTGAGCTTCTCCAATCCGGCTGCGGCAAGAACTTCGGCCGCCGGCATTGGCTTCTCGTAGTACGAGGAAAAAAGTTCGATGTGCTCGCGAACCCGCAATGTCTCGGGAACCCGGCCGACTTGCAACATCGCACCCGTGCGCATCCGGTTTTCAGGATTCGTCGGGTCGCCACCGAAGACACGGACTTTTCCGGAATTCGGTTGCATCAGTCCAAGCAGCAGTTTCACCGCTGTGGTTTTACCCGCCCCGTTCGGCCCTAGTAGGGCAACAACCTCGCCTGCCTGAACCTGGAAGTCCACGGCAGTCAGAGCGCGGATACTTCCATAATTCTTGTTCACACCTTCAAGGCTGGCTACAACGAGGTTCCGACTTGCTTCACTTGCAGTAAGAGACCTTTCCATCGTCGCGATCATGGTTTTGTGTACCCCGCGTCTTTCGCGCCATCTGCCGGGATTGTTGTTTCCCGTTCAGTATTGCCATCTTCGTGCAATCCATGCGGGCGCACCAGTGCCAACCATCACGGAATTGCCGTGACATTTGTCATGCAGTTTCGAGTCGAATTTTCAAGGAATAACTAGGAGCCGTGCTGGGGCCAGCAGTGGGGTTACGGTTTTAGTTCTACATGACTTTGGGAAAAACTCTGAGGCATCGCAACCGGCAAACTGCTTGTTACGAAATCCGGACAGATATGGCACATCAATGAAATTTGGACGCCAGCAGAATAAGCACTAAGGCGCGATATAGCCGACCCAATTGCCTTATCCGACAAGCCATATAAGACGTTCGGATTTCGTAACACACATTGGCCCATTAAAATTTTGCCCTACTCCATGGTCCTAAACGGGGTCGCGTTTGGTATGATGCCACCAATTCTTTGGAGGCATCCAGCGTGCTACCCGCCGGGAAAAGTCTTCGCACCTTGCGCGAAAAACTGGGCCTTACCATGCGCGACGTGGAAAACTCGAGCGCGCGCATTGCAGAGCGCTATCGCAACGAGGAATTTTCCATTCCTCCCAGCCGGCTTTCGGATATCGAGACCAAAGGAATTCTGCCCAGCATTTATCGCCTTTACACTCTTTCGGTAATCTACCGTCGCGACCTGCGGGAACTGATGTCCTGGTACGGCGTCGACTTGAACAACCTGGCCGCCGATCTTGGCTTGGTCTCGCCGCCGAAATCGCACGTATCCGATGCGCTCGCTGGACTTTCCTCGGTTCAGGTTCCTGTGCGTATGGATCCGGGCTTCGATGAGAAGCGCACTGCTAATCTCGGCCGCATGGTCGAGCAGTGGGGCCTCGTTCCCATCGCCTACCTCGCTCAATTTGCCAACAGTGATTTTACATACGGTTATGTCGGCACGCAGGACTTCACCATGTATCCGATTTTGCCTCCGGGAAGTTTTATTCAAGTGGACGAGACCCGCAGCCGCGTGCTGGAAGGATCCTGGCGTTCCGAGTACGAGCGTCCCATTTATTTCGTGGAAACCCGCGAGGGTCATACTTGCTGTTGGTGCAGCATGCGCCGCGAAGAAATCATTCTTCAGCCGCATCCTCTCTCTCCCGTTCCGGTACGAATCTTGCGTCATCCGCAGGAGGCTGAGGTTCTCGGTCAGGTCGTCGGAGTCGCTATGAAACTGACCGAGTGGCGCGCCCTTGATTCTTCTCCAACTTCAAAAGGGCAAGCAGCACTGAACTAAGATGCGCCGCTGACGGCGAGTCTTGCTTTCCAGCCGGCAGCAGTTCGGTGAAGCGATCGCGCATGTTCTCCACGAACTCAGGCGCGTCCACGCCGCAATCCTTCCTCGACTCCTCGACATCTTCCATCAGGTTTGCAATCGGCGTCCGCAACACGCTGGTCACCACTTCGACATGTGCGGCCTTCAAGGCTCGTTCCGAAGCCTCCTGCCCATGCACTGTTTCCATTCCCCAGTGCTGATACCGCCCCGCCGCACGGCGTAGCGATCCCAAATAGGCCAGCTTTCCAAGCAAGCCAGAAACCGCGGCCAGCGTGGTTTCCCGGACATCTTGCAGGGCTGATTTGAGGGTCATTTTGTTACGAATTCCGAACGCTAAATGGTTTGGAAACACATTTACGGCTGCGCCAGCGCCATGAAACTATCACGTTCCAATTCGCAGTCACAAGGAGAGAACAATCATGAAACGCTTGCTACTCGTGCTCGGAACCGCTGTACTGATCCTTAACACCCTCGTAATTCCAACCGCGGTCCGTGCCGATGGCGGCGCAAATAACACCAACTGCGGGAAAACGCTCTGCAAGCCGTAAACCCTGCAGCCCATATTGTGCACGTAAGATTAGCGAGCTTTGCCTCCAGCTCGCTAATCTTACGAAAAACGAACAGGGAATCAAGCTTCGTTGCCCGGCGAACAATGTCGCGCTATAGTACCTGCCTATTCCTATGTTCCAGCCCCACTCAATCCTTTGGCACTATTTGTGGGTCGGACCGAACGTTTTTCTACTTTCGCTAGGAATTTTTCTTTTCTTCAAACACCGTCGCTCGTATCCAGCCTTTACTGCCTTCGCAATTCTCAGTTCCATCGGGCAACTTGTCCTCTATTCGGTCGACGTAATTCCATCGTTCACTCCCGAAACATTTTGGACTGTGAACTGGTTCACTCTCGGCCTTGAATCGCTCCTCAAGTTCATCGTTATCGCCGAAATTTTTAGCCGCTTGTTAGAGAACTATTCTTCCATCGCAAAACTGGGGAGGGTTCTCATCCGGGGTGTCGGCGTCCTGATAACGCTGGCCGCGGCGCTGGCCGCCGCATACACGCCAAAGGACGGAAACTTCTCAATCGTCTCCGGAGTTCACATTCTCGAACAGACTTCCTATCTGATCGAGTGCGGCCTTTTGGTTTTCATTTTCGCCTTCGCTTCATACTTCCATCTTGCCTGGGACCGCTTCAGCTTTGGAATTGCGGTTGGGCTGAGCCTTTCCGCTTGCGTGCATCTTGCGGTGAAGGCCGCTGTGGCCAATGCTGGACTCAACCCGACTGTTCGTAACGCACTCGATTTCCTGAATATGGGCACGTATCAGGCCGCCGTGCTGGTCTGGTTCTACTACCTGCTCGTTCCAGAAAAAGCGGTACACCTTGTTTTTGCGGGTGCCAATGTCCCCCAATCAGAAGAGCCGCTGCAGATCTTTCCATTGCCCGCAGCGAATGACCACGCGGAAGTGCTCAGTAAGTGGAATCGTGAATTGGAGCGTCTACTACACCAATGACTCTGGCTATCATTCTCATCATTGCCGCTGCGGTGGCACTCGTTTTTATCTTCACTATTTCCGTCACTCGAACCCTTCAGGTCTCTCGTAGCTCCAATCCCGAAGGGCAAATTCAGCCTCTCGATCTCGTGGCTTTCCGCAACCTCATCAGTTCTGCCGAGACCGATTATCTGCGCCAGCGTTTACCGGCCCGGGAGTTTCGCCAGGTACAGAAGGAGCGCTTGCGAGCAACCGCTGCCTACGTGCAAACTGCGGCGCAAAACGCAGCCATCCTCATTCAAATTGGACAACTGGCTCAAGCAAGCGCCGATCCGAGAGCGGTGGCAGCTGGCCGCCAACTCGCCGACAACGCAGTCTTATTGCGCCGCAATGCTACTTACGCTCTGTTCCGTATCTACGTAGCCCTTGCGTGGCCCGCTTCGAGCGCAACCGGAGATGCGATTCTCGACGGCTACCAGCAATTGAGCACCTCTGCGATGCTGCTGGGCAGACTGCAAAACCCGGCATCGCCCGTCCGAATCTCCTCAACGACGTAATCGACGCAAGCTGCGGTGCGCAAGTGTTGAGATTCACATCACGGCCATACATCCGAGCAGTGTCACGATAGAGCCACCTTGTCATCCTGAGCGAAAGTGAAGGATCTATGCATTGCCTCGGCTAGTGCACTCCGCTTCAGGCCCAAAGCGTCTCTCCTCGCAAGCGCATCCCCAAACCCATTTCTTCTCGCTCAGCATGACGTAAACCCGAGTTGTGTTAGCAAATACCCCGTCCCCCACTGCTGACTTGTTTTCACAGATGGTTCTGTTATAAAAACCACCGGGCATCAAAGCAGTCCAACTGTCGAGTGAGTACATCGGCCATGCGCCGTGGCAAGCTTTCCCGCCGTCTGCTCGCGTCCGCGAGTCCAAGGGAGATCCATATGATCCGCACAGCGAAAATTTTCCTGGTGTCATTCTCTGTCCTGCTGCTGTCGGCAATTGCATTTGCCCAGGGCGGCGCCGCCACCGGCGATCTGCATATCACCGTCAAAGATCCCAGCGGGAACAATGTCACCAACGCGACGGTAGCTGTGCAGGACGTCGCCAAGGGTCTCGAGCGCACCGCCACCAGCGACGGGCAGGGTGGATACAACGCGCGCCTGCTTCCTCCCGGAACTTACACCGTGACGGTCACCACGACTGGATTCACCAAGGTCGAGAGCAGCGGCGTTTCCGTGACGGTTGGCGGCCTCGTTGAGCTGCCTATCACACTCACTGTCGCTGGAGGAAAAGAGGTCATTGAGGTCAGCTCACAGGCCGAACTCGTCGAGACCTCGCGCACCTCCACCACCGACACGATCGGCGAACGGCGCATCGACAATCTTCCGATCAACGGACGCAACTACATCAACTTCACGCTGACCGATTCTCAGGTCGTCCGCGACAACGCGCCGAATACGGGCGCGGCGCCCACCTCGGGCCTCAACATGAGCGGACAGCGCGGGCGCTCGAACCTGGTCAACGTCGATGGCGCCGACGCTACCGACAATTCGGTCAATGGTGTGCGCTCAACGGTTTCGCAGGAAGCGGTACAGGAATTTCAGATCATCACCAACAACTACGCGGCAGAATACGGGCGCGCCGCCGGTGGTGTCGTCAACATCATCACCCGCTCGGGATCGAACGCATTTCACGGCGATGTGTTCGGCTATCTGCGCAATCGGAATTTTCAGGCGGTGAATCCGTTCAGCACCGTGCCCGATCCCGCCTATACGCGCGTACAGGCTGGCGTCGCATTTGGTGGTCCGATCAAGAAGGACAAGACGTACTACTTCTTCTCTTACGAAGTCACGCGCCGCCACGAGACCGGATTCTCTTCCATCGGGCAGGGCAATTTCGGATTGACTCCAGTCGACACCTCGGCATTTTTCGGAGCACCCGGAGGCAGCATCAGTCTTCAACTCACTCCGGATCAGATTGGCTTCATCTCGAATCCCGTCGTCCAGGCAACAGCGGCGGCAAGTCCGGCCTACGCAGGTGAAGTTGGCCAGTATCTTTTGTTGGCAGGCGTTTCTTCAGAGATGGCAGTCAACGGCCAGTGGCCTCTCGGTCTCACCGGAGGATTTCCCGGCGTCACCGGGTTTCCCACATCCTGCGCCGCTCCGCCGTGTCCAATCCCGGCGTCGTTCCACTCTCTCGTCTCGCAAGAGGGGAACTTCCCTGTCTTCGAAGGAACCAGCCTCTATTCACTACGCCTCGATCACAACATCGGCACCAATCACCGTCTGTCATTCCGCGCCAACGTCAGCCCCAGCACGGTGACAGGTATTGAAGTCAGCGGCCAGGATCAGCCCTTCGGGCAAAACGCGTTCTCGCGCACCTCGCAGCAGACCTATCGCGACGTCGCCGGAGTTTTTCAGGACACGTGGACGATCGGCGCGAATAAAGTTAACGAATTCCGTTTCCAATACGCGCGCCGCGGACTCTCCTACTTCTACAACACCGAGATTCCCGCAGGATCCGATCCAGCCATCAACATAACTGGAGTAGCCTACTTCGGGCGCGAGCCTTACTCCTTCATTCAGCGCACTGAGCAGCGCTATCAGGTTTCCGACAATTTCTCGTGGACGGTCGGGCGTCACAACATGAAATTCGGCGCCGATTTCAACTACCTGCCGCTGAATGCCACCTTCACCGTGAACTACGGCGGCGTCTACGATTTCGGCACGTTCGGCGCGTCGAGCCTCGGATTTGTCAATCCGAATCCCTCGGCTCTTCCGAACTTTCCGGATCTTTCCGCCGTGCAGTCCTACGGAGCCGGTTTACCGGGAGACTTCATTCAGGGCATCGGAAGTCCCAGCGACTCTTTCCGAAACGTCCCCATCGGAGCCTTCTGGCAGGACTCTTGGCGCGTCACGCCAAAAGTTACGTTGAACTACGGACTGCGCTACGACATTGAGATTCCGCCCAAGTTCCGCTCTCCGCAAGGACTCGCGCTCCCCGCCTACAACTTACTGGGATTGCAAAAAGGAATTCAGACCGATGCGAACAACATCCAGCCACGCATCGGCCTTGCGTGGGATCCCAGCGGAAACGGCAAGACGGTCGTGCGCGCATCGTACGGAATGTTCTACGACCATCCGCTGCTCGGTCTTTATTTTCTCGGCGATGCGTCCGACGGATCTTCCAGCGGGCAGCTTGCCTTCGCGGGAACGTCAACCTGCAGCGGCCCCGGCCAGCCCGGCAACCTGAATGCGATCACGATTTTTCAGGGACTGCCCATCGACCAGCCCAGCCTGGCCAACCCTTGCGCGGCCACGCTGAATCCCGCAACTGCGGCGGCTCTTGGATATTTGCCCAACGAGCAGCGATTCCAATCGCTGAACTTCCCCCAATCCGTCTTTCTAAACCAGAACTATCTCAACCCAGCCACGTTCCAGCCGCTGGGATTTCAACCCTTCGGCTACCCCCAGGCGAAGAACTTCGTCTACGCCTACGCGCAGCAGGCGAACGTCACCATCGAGCGCGATCTCGGCAAAGGATTCGCTCTCAGCCTCGCCTACAACTTCAATGGCGGACGCCACCTGAATCGCCCAATCAATGCCAACACAATCCGGGGCGACTTGATGGTCGCGAATTTCCAAGCTGCTTACTACGACGCACTCGCGCTTCAGGCTACCAACCCGCTCGCCCCGCCCCCGCCCGCCAGCCCGTTCACCGTGAGTGGCTGCAACCCCGGCGGGTCACCGACCTCGCCGTTCCCTTATAACGATGCGGCGCTGATGAACTTCTTCCGGCCGGGCGGCCTGAATCCATCAATCCTCGGCGCTTATGCGTCACTTGGAGCGCCCGGCCTCGCTTGCATCACGCAGGCGATTTCGACGGTCAGCAGCCTTCCCGGATTCAACGCCACCTGCGGCACCGCACCGGGCTTCGCTGGATGTGTCCCCTTCGGCGACATGGACGCGAACTACTCCAACGGCAGCTCCATCTATCACGGCTTCAGCGCCAACCTCCGCAAGCGCTTCGGCGGGCACTACGAGTTCCTCGCGTCTTACACGTACTCGCACTCGATCGACGACTCCACGGATCTCCAGTCGACGCTAACGCCGCAGGACAGCTACTTTCCGCAAAACGATCGCTCGACTTCGCTATTCGACCAGCGTCACCGCTTCGTCTTCAGCGGCGTCTATCAGACTGGAAAAGTCGGCGGCAGCGGCTTCGCCAGAAAGATGCTGAGCGACTGGACCTTCGCCCCGTTGCTCGAAATTTCTTCCGGACGTCCCTTCAACATTCTGACGGGCAGCGGAGACAATCTCCAACTCTCGTCGCTGACCAGCCGTCCGAACACAACCGTCGATCCCGCCTGCGGCGCGGTGGTAAGTTCGAAATTTTCGCCGAGCGGCACATTCCAGGAACCTTGCATCAACGGCTTCATCGCCAGCGGAACGGTTCCAACGCTTCTTCAACTCGACGGAAACCTCGGCCGCAACGCAGGAATCACTCCGTGGACAGCCTTCGGCGACATGCGCGTCTCGCGCCGGATCGCATTCACCGAGCGCTTCAGCCTCGACCTGATCGCCGACATGTTTAACATCGCAAACAAAATGAACGTGTCCGCCGTGAGCCCGCTCTTCACCAATGCAGGACAAGCCACGGCAGCGTACGACCCGCGTCAGTTCCAGTTCGCCATGAAGATCAACTGGTAGAACGCGGAAGCAACTTGCGTACGCGAGAGCGTTGATCAGCAGTCTCGAAATAAAGTTGTCATCCAGAGCGAAGCTAAGGATCCCTACTGCGACCGAGAACCAACCACGCAGATGAAAATAGATTGCCAGGCCGCAAGAGCGGTCGCTCACCAAACAGATTTGTCATCCTGAGCAACGCGAAGGATCCCTACTGCGGCCGAGAACCAACCACGCAGATGAAAATAGATTGCCAGGCCGCAAGAGCGGTCGCTCACCAAACAGATTTGTCATCCTGAGCAACGCGAAGGACCTAACGTCCGCCGAGACCAAACATGCTGTGTAAGCTCATATCCGGTGCCGCCCGCTTTTCGTACAATGATTCCGCCTCCTGACAAATCATGGCCGACTCCGAACTAATCCCGCCCGCGGCACCGTCGGAAATCCCGGTACAACCGAAACAAAACTTCTTCCGCGGTCCCAACGGAATCCGCGCCGGATGGCGCGTCCTCATCTTCCTGGCCATCGTCTGCGCCATGATCCTCGTATTGGTCGCAGGCTTTGCACTCATCGCCCACGGGCGCGCCCAGTTCGCAATCTCCCAGCTTTCTCCCCAGGGACTCGGCATCAGTGAAGCCGCGATTTTCCTCTGCACCGCGATTCCGGCTCTGATCATGTCAAAGATCGAGCGCCGCAAATTCGGCGCTTACGGTCTTCCCTCTCGCGAAGCCTTCCGAGGCGATTTCTGGATCGGCTCCCTGATCGGATTTCTGTCCATCAGCGGCTGCCTGCTCGGCATCTTCGCGTTTCATGGATTTCGACTCACAGGTATCGCCATCCACGGCGGCACCATTCTGACCGCGACGGCTGCGTGGGCCGTGGCATTCACGATTGTCGGCCTTGCCGAAGAATTCGCCTTCCGCGGATACCTGCAATTCACACTCACCACGGGCATGGGTTTCTGGCCCTCCGCGTTTCTGCTGTCTGCGCTCTTTGGTCTCGCGCACGCCGGCAATCCCGGCGAGAGCAAAGCTGGACTCCTCTCGGTCGTCCTCTTTGGATTGCTGTTCTGCTTTTTTCTAAAACGCCGCGGAAATCTGTGGTGGGCCGTCGGATTCCATGCCGGATGGGACTGGGGTCAGACTTTCTTCTACGGAGTTCCCGACAGCGGCATCCTGCCGTATCACAATCTCTTCAACTGCACCTTCAGCGGACCCAGCCTGGCTAACCGGAGGAAGCGTCGGCCCGGAGGCCAGCATCTTCGCGCCGGTAGTGCTGGCCGTCGTCGGACTACTATTCGCCGCCGTCTATCGTGAAAATCGCTATCCAACGACAAGCTAGCCACATTAAAAGAGGGTACAGAAGCAGCATGTCATCCTGAGCGGCGGCAAAGCCGGCGCGAAGGATCCTACGACGGTAAGCGCCGTCGGGACAGATGCGAGGCATGATCCCGAGTCTCGCGGCCGAGATGCATGAAGTTAAACCGCACTCCAGCCACCGCCGGAAGCCCAGCGCCCAAATGTTAAACTTTCCTTTACACCCATCCTTGGCGCTTGCCTGGAGCCCGCTCCCAAATGTCCGAACATGAAATGCCCACGTCGCGGACTCGTGTCGTCCGCGAATCCGATCGTGGCGTCTACGATCGTGAAACCGTCTATCGCATCCTCGATGAAGGATTTCTCTGTCACGTCGGCTTCTCCGTCGACGGACAGCCCTTCGTGATTCCGACTTCCTACGGCCGGAAAGAGTCGAACCTGTACATCCACGGCTCCGCCGCCAGCCGCATGTTGCGCCAAATGAAGGACGGCATCCAGATCTGCGTCACCGTCACCTTGCTCGATGGACTCGTTCTCGCCCGCTCCATCTTCAATCACTCGATGAATTACCGATCGGTCGTGATCCTGGGGAAGGCGACGCTCGTCGACGATCCAACCGAAAAACTCGAGGCGCTGCGGGTGCTGTCCGAGCACATCATCCCCGGCCGTTGGGACGATGTTCGTCAACCGAACGAACGCGAGCTAAAGGCAACGTCGGTTCTCCGCCTGCCGATCAACGAATTTTCGGCCAAGGTCCGCACCGGCCCGCCCATCGACGACGAAGAAGACTACTCATTCCCCACGTGGGCCGGAGTCGTGCCGCTAGAAGTGAAGACAGGTAATCCCATCAGAGATGAAAAGCTTGACGCCGCGCGCAAAGTGCCTGAGTACGTCCGCACCTACAAGCGTGCACGGTGATCGTACAAGGGGCAAGTCCGACTGAGAGGTTGCCCCATCCTTGTCGCGGTTTGGGCGACAGGGTGGGGACTTTGAAGTCCTTATGAGGTATGGATCTGACAGTGTACCGGGAAAAGCTTTAACTAAGGCACCAGCAGCAACTTCCCCGCGACCTTGCGAGCTTCCATATCGCGATGTGCCTGGGCAGCCTCGGCTAGCGGATACTTCTTCGCAATTCGCACCTTTAGTTTTCCCTGCTCGATCAGGCTGAACAGCGCGCTGGTCCGTGCCAAAAGTTCCTCGCGTGTTGCAGTGAAGTGCGCCAAAGTCGTGCGCGCCATGTACAGCGATCCCTTCTCCGATAACTTGGCTGGATCCACCGGCGGCACGGGCCCGCTCGACATCCCATAAAGCACGAGCATTCCACGCAGCCGCATGACGTTCAGATTCTTCTCGAACGTCGCTTTGCCCACACCGTCGTAAACGACGTCGACGCCCTTGCCGGAAGTCAGGCGCTTCACCTTTTCCTCGAAATCCTGCTTGGTGAAAACAATGACTTCGTCCGCTCCGGCCTCGCGCGCAAGTGTGCCCTTGTCCTCGCTCGAGACCGTACCAATGACACGGGCCCCGATTGCTCGCGCCATCTGCACCAGCAGCAAACCCACTCCGCCGGCCGCGGCATGTACGAGCGCCGTCTCGCCTGCCTTCAACTTATGCGCATCATTCACCAGATAGTGCGCGGTCAGTCCGTGCATCATCGACGCCGCAGCCTGATCATCGGGAATACGCGCGGGCACGGGGACAAGATGCTCTTCGGGCGCGGCGACGTACTCCGCATAAGATCCCAGAGTCCCGCTCCAAGCGACACGGTCGCCAACCTTCAGCGATTTCGCCTTCGTGCCGATAGCAGTAACCACTCCTTCGCCTTCTTGTCCGGGGATAAACGGGACAGGGGTGCGAAGGCTCCCGTCACGAAACTGCGCGTCAATCGAATTGACGCCGGCCACGCTGATCTTCACGACGGCTTCAGCCGCCTTGGGCACGGGAACCGGAATCTCGGCAAGTTCCAAAACCTCGGGCCCGCCAATATGCGAAACACGAATCGCTCTCATAATTTGATCTTAATGTTCGTGGAGTAGCGCCGGCATCCTGCCGGCTGTGGCGCGGGCGCCCCCGCCCGCGCAGCCGGAAAGCTGCTCACATCGATGGCAAAGATGCGCTGGCGACAGCCGAGGTCCCAGCGCAACTCCTACGGAATCAGCAGCAACTTCCCCGTGGTTTTCCGTCCTTCCAGTTCCTGATGCGCCCGCCCAGCCTCCGCCAGCGCATACGTATGCTCGATTCGCAGCTTCAGCTTCCCCGCCGCAATCATTGCAAATACTGCCGCAGATCGCGCCACCAACTCTTCGCGGCTCGCAATGTAGTGGTTCAGCGTAGGCCGGGTTACGTACAACGATCCCTTGGTCGACAACGCGATCAGATCAAACGGAGGCACCGCTCCGCTCGATCCGCCGAACAGCACCATGTACCCTCGAGGACGCAGAACGTTCAGGCCCTTCTCAAACGTCGTCTTTCCCACGGAGTCATAAACGACGTCGACACCCTTGCCGCTCGTGAGCTTTTTCGTCTCTTCTTCGAAATCGGACTTCGTGTACAGAATGATGTCGTCCGCCCCGGCATCTTTCGCCAGCTTCGCCTTCTCATCCGTCGAGACGGTAGCGATCACTCGCGCTCCAATCTGGTGCGCCATCTGCGTCAGCAGCAATCCCACGCCACCGGCCGCCGCGTGCACCAACGCAGTCTCGCCTTTCTTCAGCGGATAAGTGTCGTGACACAGATAATGTGCCGTCATGCCTTGCAGCATCGTGGCCGCAGCCTGCTGATCGTTCACGCCGTCCGGCACCTTCACCAGGCGCTGCGCGACAATCGCAGCATACTCGGCGTAACCACCAAGTAGCCCCGCCCACGCGACGCGATCACCGACTTTGACCTCCTGCACATCTTTCCCCACCGCCGTCACCACTCCGGCGCCCTCCTGCCCCGGCGTGAAAGGAAGCGGCACCTTGTATCGTCCCTCGCGGTGGTATACGTCAATAAAGTTCACTCCCGAAGCGGCCAACTTCACCACCGCCTCATTTGCCTTCGGCTCGGGAACCGGCAATTCCACCAGTTCCATCGCCTCGGCCCCACCTGGTTGCTTAACTTGAATAGCTTTCATGGAGACCTTGGATTCTACTCTCGGGCCGAAGGATTCGAGTCGAGATGCGATTGCTGTTCAATACGGGCTACGGGCTTCAGGCTTCGGGCTTTGGGCTTCGGGCTTCGGGCTTCGGGCTTCGGGCTTCGGGCTTCGGGCTTCGGCCTTGAGATTGAGGACAGAAGTCAAAAGCCGAAAGCCGAAAGCCGGAAGCCCAGAGCCTAAAGCCGGAAGCCTGAAGGCTGAAGTCCGAAGTCCGCCTTACCTAAGCTCCGCGGTCCAGTTCTGCACCAGCGTCAGCGGCAGCGTTCCCGCGTCGCCAGTCGTGATTGCGAGGAAGCGTTGGCCATCGGCCGTCACGTCATACTGCGCGCTGGCAATGTTCGGCGACATATTGTTCGTATCAAACAGCGGACGGATTCCATTCACTTCAAAATTCGGCCCCTTGCCGCTTACCGCCGCGGCAATCAACCGGCTGCTGCCCAGTCCGCCGAAGAACAATTCCTTGCCATCCCGCCGCCAACGCGGCATGGTTCCTCCCTCAGTCGATACTTGATACTTCGCCCCATTTGGAGGAAAGGGCGCTACAAAAATTTCGCTGCGTCCCGTTTCCGTCGAGACATACGCGACCCACCGGCCGTCTGGCGAGAATTGTGCCAGCGTTTGATCTCCTGCCGCAGTCTCATACGCAAACGGCTTGCCCTCGCCGAAAAGCGGGACCACCCATAGATCGAAACCGGTCCCGATCGCCGTCGTTCCAGTGCGAAACATCAGGTATCGCCCGTCAGGCGACCAGTCATACAGAGCCTGTTGCAGCCCGTTCGCCGGATCTAGCTGAAGAACCTGTTTTTCGGCGCCCGCACCGTTCGACGCCTTCGACAACAGCACGAGTCCGCCTTCACTGGCAACGCCGCCGCCACGCGTGAATGCGATCCGGCTTCCATCCGGCGACCACACCGGATTGCTGTCGTTCTCATTTCCAAACGTCAGCCTTGTTCGAGTGTTGCGTTCCAGGTCAAGCGTCCACAGCGCGGCGAGAGGTTCACCAAGGCTGACCACAACCTTCTTGTCATCGGGAGAAAGTTCAATCTGGTGATAGGAATCAGGTACGGACAACTGGCCAATCTCCTTGCCGCTGCGGTCGCGCCACGATAAGGTCATCGCGGTCGTAGCTGCTCCCGGTTGATAGACGAGCGTCCCTTCATCGGAGGCGGTGAACGAGCCGCGCCAGACACTGGCGTCCACCTGCACGTCGTCGTTCAACACCGTCTCCTGCCCAGTGAACTGTCCCGACTTGTAATCGAGCGCCCGTGCTACCAGCGTACTGTCTCGAACGTAAAGCAAATATCCCGACGCGTAGATCGCATTCGAGCGGGACGCCATCAGTTGCCGGCTCGTCTTCCCGTCGAGAGATCCCAGAAACAATGCGGTATTCGGACCCGATGGCGAGCTGTGATTTGCCGCGAGGTACACGAAGTGCTGTCCGTCCGGCATGAACTTCGGCCAGCGATGCGTGGTGAACTTCGCATCCAACTGGGTCGCCGCCACCGGCGCTCCACCGGACGCCGGAACCTTGAACAACGGTGAGTTGAAATGCGGTGCAAAAAGAATGATGCCGCTGCTCCCCCACGCGCCTCCGCGACCGAGCGGCGCGTCGCAGACAATCACCGCGGGACCGCCTGCGATGTCGACGCGCTTCAGCTTCCCGCCCGCAAAAAATGCGATGGACCGGCTGTCCGGCGACCAGAAGGGAAACACCGCATCCTCGGTTCCCGGCAACGCATCCAGCGACAACTTCCCTATCGAACGCAGGTAGAGCAGCGACTTCCCATTCACCTTCGCCGAAAATACGAGCCGAGTGCCGTCCGGCGAAATCTCCGGCGGCCCGCTGTTGTCGCCGACGAAATTGAACTGAACCTTGCTGGGCGCATCGATCTGCGACCGCACGACTTTCTTCTGCTCATGCGAGGAAAAGTGCAACCCTGCCAGCGCCAGCGCGGCGCTCACTCCCAACGAGGCAACAATCCATGCAATGCGCTCGCTCATCCCGCGCTTCGGCAGGCTTGGAGCAATGTAGGTTCCCGATGCCTCCCCGCCTTCCGCGATCCACTTCAACTCGCTGGCCAAATCCGATGCGTTCTGCCAGCGATCGTCAGGATCCTTCGCCATGCACTTCCTGATCAATCGCTCCAGAGCTGGAGGCGTCAACGGCTGAACAGTTCGGATCGGCTCGGGCTCTTTCTCGAGAATTGCGGCGGCGACGGAAACCAATGTCTTGCCATCGAACGCGCGCCTTCCGCAAGCCATCTCATAGAGCACCGTGCCCAGGCTGAAGATGTCGCTGCGCGCATCCGCCTCTTTGCCCTCGACCTGCTCCGGCGCCATGTATTGAAACGTGCCAACGATAGTTCCTTGCGTGGTCAGCGGAGTCGGATGCGGACTCGTCATCGTCGCCGTCAGTTCCGCAGAGACTGGGTTCGCAGCGGCCATGCCCTTGGCCAGACCGAAGTCCATCAGCTTCGCGCCCGATTTCGTCAGCATGATGTTGGCAGGCTTCAGGTCGCGATGGACCACGCCAAAGTGATGCGCGGCAGCCAGACCACGCGCGATCTCTGCCCCGTACCGCAGAACCTGCTCGATCGGCAGAGGCCCGCGCCGTAGCCGGTCGGCCAGGGTCTCGCCTTCCAGCAGTTCCATGACGAGATATCGCGTGCCGTCCTGCGATCCAACGTCATACAACTGACAAATATTAGGATGATTGAGCGACGAGATCGCTCGTGCCTCGCGCTCGAAGCGCTCCCCGGCGTCGGGCTTGGCCGCCAGATGCTCGGGCAGAATCTTGATGGCCACCGACCGGTTGAGCCGCGTGTCGCGGGCGCGATACACCTCTCCCATGCCGCCTGCTCCTAGAGGTGCGGCAATCTCGTACGGCCCCAGTTTTGTGCCTGCAGCTAAGCCCATGTCAGGAATGGATTATATCGCCCGGAAGTTGGCTCTCTCTTCCGCCCGGCAGCACAACAGTGAGGTGTTTGTTAGGAGAGGCGTCGTTTCGGGGGAATATTAATTTCGGTCGGCTGAAGTCCTGCGGCCGCCATGATCGCTTGCCCGAATTCCTCAGGAGAAATCTTGAATTCAAGTTCAGTTGCAGGGCCGGAGCCGTCGTTTACTACGCTGATCTCGGCAACGAAGCGATACCCACGTCCCACAACCGTTTGCAGATAATGCGGATGGCTCGAGTTGTCGCCCAGGGCGATGCGGATCTTGCGGATGGCAGTATTGATTCCCTGTTCGACGTCCACAAACACATCTTTGCCCCAAAGCGCATCTGCGATTTGTTCGCGGGAAACGAGCTGCCTTTGGTTATCGACCAGGAATGAGAGCAGCTGAAGAGGCAAGCCTTCCAAACGCACGGGATGCCCGCTGCGCTTCAATTGAAAGCGGCCAAAATCGAGCTCGAACTCGTCAAACCGAACGATCTTTTGTCCCATCGAGCAACGCCCCGTTTCGTAATTCTTCCCCGCCCCTAAGGGCCTGTCAAGCATCCGAAAAGCTTCTTCAGATTAATTGATTTCGCTTCAGATTCTCTCCATGGACCTTTGACGCGCGCCAGTTCAAGATCGATTCACTTTCCCCGATGGAAGAAAAAAAACCTGGAGGATAAATGTATGAATTTCGCAACAAAAATGTTGGCCATCGCGGTAACTTCGCTTCCCCTCCTGGCAGCGGCTCAATTGGGGCAGAGCGATAAGCTTGTCGCAAACGTACCGTTCCAGTTTCGCGTGGGGCAAAAACTGATTCCTGCCGGCGAAGTCGTCGTGCAGCGCGGTAGCAGCTTTGGATCGGCCTTGTTAGTGAGTAACTGGGAGGCCAAGACCTCGCAGTACGTCCTGCCGAGGGCCAATGACAAAGACACCAAGCGCACGAACACGCTTGTGTTTCACAAGTACGGGGACCGCTACTTCCTTGTTGGAGTACGGATCCAGGGAAGTCAGAGCGACTACACCCTGCCCGAAACCAAGGCAGAAGCCGAAGTACGGGCTCAGAACATAACAGCTCCACAGGAAGTTATGCTCGCCCTGTTGAAGTAGAGAAACAGACATGCGGGCATGGACAGGTACGGAGGTTTCCGCCTCCGTACCTTTTCATTTTTTGACGTGTCTCGCTGACTTCCCTGCTCGTTCGGCGCCCACCAGTCCTCTGCTACACTTGCACTTCTCTTGAGCGCAGAGGTGCACGATGGCCGAAAAACAGCCGCAAACTCTGGAAAATCACGGACGTTACGATCCGCCGTTTCATTTCTTCCTTATCCCAGTCTTTTCTCTGGGCTTGGCCATGGCTCTCGTTCACTTCTTCTATCACTTCAGAGAAAGCGATAGCAGAGACAACTTCCATGCCTTCCTGCTGATCGTGCTCGCCGTCGCCTTTCTTGTTCTAGCCTTCAAGGAGCGCCTCTACTCGCTCAAAGTGCAGGATCGCGTGATCCGGCTCGAAGAGCGGCTGCGGCTGCAACAACTGCTGCTGGAACCCCTGCGCTCGCGCATTCCAGAACTCACGGTGGAACAGCTCTGCGGTCTGCGTTTTGCATCCGACGCGGAAGTGGCCGGACTCGTACAGCGCGCCCTCGATGAGAAACTGTCACGAAAAGAAATCAAGAAATTGATCCAGAACTGGCGGCCGGATTACTGGCGCGTCTGAAATCTGATCGCACCTCATCCGGAGGAATTGAAATGGCCTCTCTAACCGATCCTCTCGTCCGGCAATTTCTGGAAAAGACCCACGTAGCGTCGCTGGCGAGCCAGAATGCCGATGGCTCTATACACATGGTCGCAGTGTGGTACTGGTCCGATGGCGCGCGAGTGTTTGTAGCCACGGCGTCGGGCAGCCGCAAAGCGCGAAATCTCGTAAGCAATCCGAAGATCTCTCTCATGATCGACTCGCGCGACCCGCTCGCTTCATGCGGCATCACCATTATCGGCACGGCAAAAATCCTGAATGGCGACGCTTCCAAGCGAATGAATGCCAAGATCTATGACAAGTATCTGAGTCCAGCCGCAATCGCCGACCCGAAGGTCGGACCGGTGTTCGCCGCATGGGACGACGTCACCATTGAAATCACTCCATCCTCGGTCATTTCCTGGGATATGCGCGAGGCAGACCGCCAGGTTTTCGGCGGCTCATTCGAAAAAAATCCGACTTACATGATGCCTCTGCAACGATGACGGGAACCGCTCCATGTTTCGGCACTCAATCTTTTTTCTGCTACTTTTCTGCGCGGCCGGTGCCATCACCGCTGGGACATCTCCCCCACCAACCGGCTCTGATACCTATCAGGTCGTTCACACCTATCCGCATGACCCCAAGGCCTTCACCCAAGGCCTGATCTATGTCGATGGCCATCTCTATGAAAGCACCGGACTGAATGGCCGCTCGTCGCTGCGCCTGGTCGACCTCTCGACCGGCAGCGTTGTGCAGAATCACGAACTGCCGTCAGACCTGTTTGGCGAAGGCTTGACCGATTGGGCCAGCACGCTGGTCCAACTCACCTGGACTTCCCACAAAGCCCTGGTCTACGACCGCTTCAGCTTTCGCCAGATCAACACACTCAAGTACGACGGGGAAGGGTGGGGACTAACCCACGACAACAAAAGTCTGATCCTTAGCGACGGGACGTCCACGCTCCGCTTCCTTGATCCGGCATCTTTCCGCGTGACCCGCCGCCTTAAGGTCGTGGACGTTTCCGGCAAGGCCGTTGAGAATTTGAATGAACTCGAATACGTTCGCGGCGAAATCTACGCCAACATCTGGCAGACCGACGAGATCATCCGCATCTCTCCCGCCTCCGGCAAAGTGCTCGGTCACGTCGATCTGAGCGGCATCATCGACAAACGGGATCTTCAGGGAAACGGCGCAGTGCTCAACGGAATCGCGTATGACGCTGCAAGTGATCGGCTGTTTGTGACGGGAAAGCTCTGGCCAAAGCTCTTCGAAATCAAGATTCAGACGCGCCAATAATCAAGCCGGTTTGCGGCATTTTCCAGAGTGTCAAATAACTTTGCACAAGTTACCTGGCTTGCACATAACTTGTCTCCCGGAGCTGATTCCCTAGGGCGTTCGCTTTTAACCAGAATCCAATGCTGTGACGGAGGAAATATGAAGACATTGGATATTCTCGCAACGATTCTCTTGGTGGTTGGCGGACTCAATTGGGGTCTGGTCGGCGTCGCTCATTTCGATTTGGTGGCAGCACTATTCGGGATGAAGTTCGGCGAAGTCTCAACGCTATCAGCCGCGGTCTACGCCTTGGTTGGTCTGGCTGCGATTTACCAGGCAGCCGCTTTCCGCTCGATGCAGCGGCGATGGAATCACACAGCTGTCATTGCTCATCGCTAAACAGTAGGTCTTGGAGTTGGGCAGTTTGGTTCATCTGCCGGTGAAATCGGAGTAGCGCCGGCGTCTTGCCGGCCCGGCACGGCGGCGCTACTTAAAATTCAAAAGTCTTGTCATTCTGAGCGTAGCGAAGAACCCCGGCGCAGTGGACGCCGACGCGAACGTCTCAAGGTATTCTCTCGATAGCGCGAGCACCGTGAGAATTCCCCACACCTCACCTGCCGCTCCAACTCAAAGGGATCCTTCGACTCCGCGAATGCTCCGCTACGCTCGCATTCGCTACGCTCAGGATGACAGTTACACTTACATGTGAGATTCGGGTCGCATTTTAGTGTCATTCTGAGCGTAGCGAAGAATCCCGCAGCGGCCGGACGCTACTCAACCGCCGCGAGGCATTCTCCCGATAGTCCGCCCTCATTCCTAAAGTAACTGCCCCAACTCCCTTCCGTGATTGACCGATCCTCTTATGACAGGTACGATTTTTGATAGAATCTCCGCCATTTAACCTCAGGGAAAGGCTCGGCATCTCATAGAGAACATGCGATCAGTCAGCCTCTATGTTCGAACCGTTTTGCTGGCTTCCCTATCTATTGCAGTTTCGGGCTGCCATTCCAACCATGCGGCAGTCGCAGCCAAGCCGGCGAATCCGCCGGCCCTGAAATCACAGGCTCCGCCCGCTCCGGTGGTAGCGCAGCAGACGACTCAGTCGCAAGTCTCCGCCAAGCAAGACGAAGCCCCAGTTCAAAAGCCCGCTGCCGATGAAACCGCAAAGGCATCGCCCGCCGCGACCGACGCAATTGGCGATCTCATCGCCCGCGTCGAAAAGGAGTACCAAGCCGGGGTCAATGCTTATCATGCCGGGAAGACTGACGACGCCAAGGAAAGTTTCGACAACTCTCTGAACGACCTGTTGGGTAGCAACTTCGATGTGCGCTCCGACGAGCGCCTCGAAAAGGAATTCAACCGCATCGTCGCTGGCGTGAACAGCCTCTATCCCGGCGGAACCCAAGCCGAGGCCGACCCCTCGCAGGAAGCGCAGCAGAAAGCCGAGCCCGCGCCGATCGATGAGACCAACGGCATCGCTCCATCCGCCGACGCCGGCACCAAAGCCAAGGCTGAGGCCGAGATTCAGCACACGCGTTCCGACCTGCCGTTGATGATGACCGACCAGGTCGCCGGCTACATCACTTATTTCTCCTCCAATCGCGGACGCGGCATCTTTGAGCGCGCTTATTCCCGCTCGGGCCGCTATCACGACATGATCGTCTCGACGCTGAAGCAGGAAGGCGTCCCGCAGGATCTCATCTATCTCGCGCAAGCCGAGTCCGGATTCCATCCTCTCGCGGTTTCACGCGTGGGAGCTCGCGGTATCTGGCAATTCATGGCCAGCCGCGGACGCGGTTACGGTTTGTCGCACAACATGTGGGTCGACGATCGTCAAGATCCTGAGAAATCTACTCGCGCCGCCGCCCGCCATCTGAAAGATCTCTACAACCAGTTCGGCGACTGGTATCTCGCCATGGCCGCATACAACTCCGGCCCCGGCACCGTGCAGGCCGCAGTCAGGCGCACGGGATACGCCGATTTCTGGGAGCTCTATAACCGCAACGTCCTGCCCAAGGAAACTCGTAACTACGTCCCAATCATCCTTGCCGTCACCATCATGGCCAAGAATCCCTCGCAATACGGGCTCGAGGCGGTGGCCATGGAGCATCCTTCGGACTACGACACCGTCACGGTGAACTACCCAGTCGACCTTCGGTTGGTTGCGGATTGCGTCAACTCCACTGCCAGCGAACTGCAGGATCTGAACCCCAGCTTGTTGCGCTTCACTACTCCGCGCGTGGGATCGTTCCAGCTTCACATTCCCGCCGGAACCAAGGATCAGTACGAGACCGCGATTGCTTCAATACCGCCCGACATGCGCCTCTCGTGGCGCTATCACACGGTGCATAACGGGGACACGATCATGTCCATCGCTCGCACCTACCATACGACGGCGAAACAGATTCAAGAAGCGAATCATCTGGACGGCACGGAACTCGAAGCGGACGCAAAGCTGGTAATCCCGGTGGCTCCCGGCAAGCATTCTTCACTCGACACCGCGACCTATGCCCGGCGCATTACGCGGTACAAGGTTCGCAAGGGAGACACTGTAGAATCTGTGGCCGACAATTTCGGCGTCTCTGCACAAATGCTTCGCCGCTGGAACGGCCTGCACAGTGACAGCCTTCGCGGGCGCAGAGTACTGGCTCTCCACCTTCCCATTTCTCCGACCTCGCCTGACGCCGAGGTAGTTTCATCCCGCGCCAAGACAAAGCGGCCGAAGACCGAGACCGCGGTCGCAAAACCGCCAGCGACCAAGTCGTCCCAAGTCGAGCGCCTGAAGGACAAAGAAGAAGTATCCGTCGTGCGCCATCGCGTGAAGTCCGGCGAGACGCTGTACTCCATAGCGAACGCGTATCGCACCACAGTCGCCGCCATCAAGCGCGACAACCGCAACATCGGCGTACTCCACCCCGGCATGATTCTGGTAGTCCCCCTAGCCCGGTAAGACCAGAAATCAAGAAAAATACGTGAACCTGGAGGGGTGCCCCATCCTTGTCGCGGTGTATGCGACAGGGTGGGGGTTCTGATCTACTCCTAGGAGGTAGACACGATTTCTTGGTTTAGTCTTTTGCGTGCGGTCCATTGTGATTCGATTTCGACGGGTCCCTCAAGTCCGGTCGCATAGTGACGGAAACTGCTCCACGTCCAATCGTCGGGATCCTTAACCAATCCACGCTGGACGGGGTTGCGGTGGATATAACGCAGTTTCTCGATTCTCTTCGCTTCGCTCCACACATTGAAGTCGTAGTAGCGAGGCTCCCACAGTGGGGCGCCCTCGACCGGCCGTAATTCGTGTGCAGTATTCTGTTTGAGCATTTGCAGCACGGTGCAGAGCTTGCTTCGAGACGGCTCACTGATCAGAAGGTGAACGTGTTCGGGCATGACAACGTAGCCGCAGACGAAAAATCCGTACCATTGACGAACTCGTTCGAAAGTCTTCAGAAAGAAGTCACGGGACTGGGGCGCTCCCAGAAGCGGGTCGCGATGCTGGCAACTGAAGGTAATGAAATGCAGACACTGGGCTTGTTGGAGACGCTGCAGACTCCATGGCATGGAGGAAAATTATCTTGTCTCCGTCCAAAAATCTGTGACCAACCCGGATTTTTATCGCCCGTTCTTCCAATTCCGGAAAAATTTGAGCTGAAGTCAGAATCCCCACCCTGTCGCACACACCGCGACAAGGGTGGGGCACCCCTCGACATTTCCTTCCCTTGACGCGGGGCGGTACAATCCTTACGTCTCAGGGCCTAACCGGGCTTAACACCATTACTGTTAAGGAGTGACTTCATGAGAATCAGCAGGTTCTTTGTAGTGACCTTGACCGCAGCGCTGGCACTCTCGCTCACATCGACAGCGTTTGCTGCCGACGGTGCCGCGCTCTTCAAGGCAAAGTGCGGTATCTGCCATGGCGCTGACGGACAAGGCAAGATTGGCCCAGCATTGAAGGGCACCAGCCTGAGCGCGGACGACATCGTTGAGATGTTGACCAAGGGGAATGACGCGAAGAAGCCGCCCCACAAGAAGCCTATTGCCGGCCTCTCCGCTGAAGAGATCAAAGCAGTCGCGGACCACGTGAAGACGTTGAAATAGAACTACCGACTCTTAAGAATCTGACGCCCGGTTGAGCGCGGTGCTCAGCCGGGCGTCATGTTTTTGGTGGAACACCCGGTGGCGCGTAGTGACTAGTTCCGGTGCTCCCGTGATTGAGAATTAGAGTTCGAGGGAGGCCTTGACATAGGGTCTCCCTTGCCTCGGAAACTCCCGCACATCAGATAGCGGATGCCGCCCGTCTCCCGCAGGTCCTCAGTACCGCGACGCCTTTCCCGGACCGAGTTCGGGGCCCCGGCCAACGCCGTGGCGGCGCTCAAGTTATAGAGCCGAAGGGTGTGCTCCTGAATGGCAGACTGAAGTTCGCGCAGGACCCTATCCCACTGTGGCTCAGTACGATCCTGGACCCTTTCGCAAAGCTCTTTGATCCGATCTGTCAGGCGGCGATTTCGCATAAAAACACCGGTCGCTCAGTCGTGGCGGCTGGTTTTCAGATGACAAAAGTTTAAGAAATGTCGCTTCCGTTTCTTCAGTTTTCACGAACTTTTTTTGGGGTTGGGGATCATCGAATTCCCGCCGGATTAGGGGTCATTTCCCTGACGCATCTATGGTCAAATGACCCTCAAACCGCACCATTTCAGGCTTTTTCTCACAGGAGTTCCAACCGTCCCTTGCGAGGACTCTTGTGATCTCGGATGGCTTGCATTCTGTGTTTGCAGTCCTTGCAGACGACCTTGAATTGCGTGCTATAATCGCCCGCCGTTCCAGCAATGCAGTTCCGGTGGTCTTTTAAATTCTCTCGTGCCCGCAGCCAGGGCGCACAGGTACAGTCCAGTCCCCGGCCGCTACTGATATCAGGAGGAGCAATGACGTTCTACGACCCCACGCTCTACGGACGTGACGAAGAAGAAGAATTCGGCGACAGCGGCGCATACAGCGAGTCGCTGGAAGAAGATTTCGAAGAGGAAGAAGAAGAGGAAGAAGAGCCCGGGATGGGAACGCCTGAGGCCGAAGAGGAAGAAGAGGAGCCGGCAGCGCCGCCTCCGCCTCCTGCTCCCAAGCCCGCTGCTCCAAAGCCCGCAGCTCCATCCGGCGGCGGAGGTGGTGGCGCGAAGAAACCGCCTGCCAAGAAAAAGGCACCGCCGAAAAAGAAACCGGCAGCCAAAAAGAAACCAGCGGCGAAGAAGAAACCTGCTAAGAAAGCTCCAAAGAAAGCAGCGAAGAAGCCGGCCAAGAAAAAAGCCAAGAAGGCACCGGCCAAAAAAGCTGCCAAGAAAAAAGGAAAGCGACGTCGTTAGACTTTACTCTGGCCAAGAGCGCCTCCCCCGCAAAAGAAAGCCGCGCCTATATGGGCGCGGTTTTTGTTTCTGCTCACTCTGACGGTCGGACATCATCCGGTCTGCAATGCGTTCGACCTAAATCAGGGATCGGTTTTTCACTTTTTTCCGGCTACAGATCCCAAACATCTGCCATATAGCTCGAGCAATTTGTCGGCGTAATCTTCCGGCTTGGCCGCCGAACCGCTGCCGGTGAATCCCACGCCAGTGGAGGTCGTGCGTCCATAGCCAGTCGTCATGGCGACAAATTTCATGAGATCGAGTGCGATGTCTTCATTGCGGCGCGCATGGCCTGAGCCTGTGGCTGGAACTTCGTCCATGATTCCTTCTCCTCTTCCGGATAATACGGGAATGTCATCGTCGTCCTCGAAATCTTCCAACCTGCTGAAGTATGCGGTGCACATGACGACGCGTGATGACTCCGTTTTCGATGATAGCAGAGGCAGACGGTTGGAAATTTCAGGAAGTCCAATCGAAATTAGGCGGAGCGGGTTCTCTCGGCCAGAAGGCGCGCGCGCTTGCCGGTGATCGTCCCATGAATGGCCAGGGTCGGGCCAAGAACGAAATACCACCATCCCGCCCAGCCGGGATTCTTCATCGCCAACAGGAACGAGACCGCCCCAACGGCCGCCATGATGAAGTTCTGCTGAACTGAAATTTTCGTCAGATAACATTCGATTTCGTCCAGACCGAGCGCGGCGCGCAGCTTGTACGCGTGCGTGTACATGAGAGCAAAGAGCAAAAATACGGCCATGAAGCCTGCGGCATAGATGCGCATCAGCATCGATCCCTGATGGGTAGTGACGTCTGCGCCGGTCGGACCTCCTGACAATTGCGAAAACACCAGGGAGAAAACAAACTTCAAGGGATACACATAGAAGAGCACGAGGAATAGAAGAACGAGATTCAGGAAAATCGTATAGGGATCCTGCAAACCGTAGCGCCGTGAGAACTGGTAATGAATGCGCCAGATCAGCACGAACTGGGCAAAGCACGCGGCAAAGGGCAGAAATCCGCGCATGACGACCACCAGTTCCTCAAAGTTGCGTGGCACTTCGAGCGATACCACGAGCAGCGTCAATGCAAATCCAAAGACGACATCACAAAACGCTTCAAGCCGCGTGATCTCTCCCCCGCGCCAGTGGAAATATTGCTCCGGCCTCAGGCTGGGATGAGTTGTCTCAACTGTGTGGTGCGGTGACATTGCATGGGAAGATGCGGTGTCGCTCAGCCCCCCGGCATAGGCTGAGGACGAAGATTGATCGGTATGCGGGACATGACGCTTGTCGCGGCGGCTCATCGCTAGGGATTTTCACTTTTCGCAGCACGGCTTGGCAATGAAAAACTGTCGCTGGGCTCTTGCCTTCAGGCTTTCGGCTTCAGACTTCGGGAGTATTTGGCTGCTGGGTGATGGGAATAACCAGCGCTCCCCGCACTCGTGCACCTGCTCGCAAACAGTGACACTCTCGCGCGGTTCAAAGATCCTTCGCGTTGCTCAGGATGACAAGTGCGGAAAGGTGGCAAGATTCGAGGGGCCGAACGCCCAACGCCCTGCGCCTAGGTCTATCTTTTCACTTCGCCCATCAGCGCGAGAACGTTGTCCTCGCTGTCGCGGAAGAAGGTCATCCACAGGTCGTGATCCGGCATGCGCGCGATCATGTGTGGTTCGTCTTCGAAGCGGACGCCCTTGGCTTTGAGGTTCTCGTGGGAGGCCTGGATGTCAGGCACCGAGAAGTACAAAATCGAGCTCGCATGATCGAACTCCGGCTTTTCGGGATGGTCGAGAATCAGCCGCACTCCACCGCAATCGAAAAAAGCCAGTCCTGGCGGCGCTTTGAAGAGCAATTTCAGTCCCAGGATTTTCTCGTAGAACTCCGCTGCCCGCTCGACATCGTGAGTTCGAACCTGAATCTGTCCCAGCCGCGTGATCCCCGGACCGCCCGTCGCTTCCGCCATATCTTGCTCTCCATCGATAAATTAGTTAGCATAGCTAACTATATTCCCGAAACGATGTCAAGCGGATGAATCACAATTTTCCGGACCAGAATCCGTCGCCTGAAGGGTCAAACGGCCCGGCCGACGAGGTTCTTGTCGTTGCCGACCGGCTGCACTCCGCCGCCATCCATCTTTTGCGCCGCCTGCGACAGCAGGATGTTGCCACCGGAGAAGGTCCGGCGCGCTTGTCCGCACTTTCCGTGCTGGTCTTCGGAGGCCCGAAAACACTGGGTGAATTGGCGGCCGCCGAGCAGGTCAAACCGCCTACGATGAGCCGGATCGTTGCCGGCCTGGTGCGCAGTCGGCTGGTTCACGTCGATCGGAGGCCTGAAGACGCACGCCGGATGCATATTCGGCCGACCAAGAAGGGCATCAAGCTCTTGCAGAAAGGGCGCCAGCTACGCATCGACTATCTCGCGTCGAGGCTTGAACGGCTTTCGAGTGAAGAGCTGGCCGCTCTGGGAAAAGCTGTGGAAATCCTGAGAAGAAGTCTCACCAATTGGGGTTAATTCTCCCTTAACAGTAATCGACAGTCACGGTACTATGGGCACTCGAAGTGCCGGTCTCCATAAACCATACTGATAAGTCTACAAGTTCGAATCGTGCGGATTCGGGCTTCTAGTCCGTTTGGCAAACCGGTCGGATCCTCCCCGTAAGGCCATCTGTACCAGATTGTTGCTCGAAAGGATCGCATTGAGGCGAACTCGCATTCTCGTGACCGCAGCCGCTTTGTTGTGGCTGGCGCACATCGGTGTCGCTGTGCTATTGGGCACGGCAAGCCGCGGACCTTTGCTGTCCGATGCGATTCAATTCGCGCTCGGGGGAGTGCTGATCGCCGCGCTCGCCGATGCCAGCCGCCGTTCCGAGGGAATGGCGCGCGCCTTCTGGAATCTTGCCGCCGCTGCCTACCTGCTGTGGATGATTGCGCAGGCCCTCGGCGTCTATAACGACCTCGTTCCCACGCCGACAATCCTGCCTTTGGCGAACCTGCTGTTCTCGTTCTGGTTCGCACCCTTGGCGATGGCATTGTTTCTTGATCCCGAGCACGAGACCGGGCGGCTCGATGCGCTTATGGCCCTCGACTTTGGCCAGGGAGTGCTGGTCTGCATCGCGGCCTATCTGTATTTCTATTACATCCCGAAGGCCGAGACTCCCGCCGAGCTTTCGCACTCGGTCTGGATTCCTTATTTCGGCGGATACGGCGTGGTTGCGACCGCGTTCATTCTTCGCTCCATCGTGAACCGCTCCCGCGATGTGCGTGTTCTGTTCGGACGCATGGGGATCTTCCTTGCTTTGTCCGGATGCGTCGATGCCCTTTACTACTACGGGCCCGGCAGCGTGATGAAAACCGGGCAATGGTTCGATCTTCTGTGGAGCCTGCTGTTGGTCATTCCCGCATTGATCGCAGTCTCGTGGAAACAAGTGGAGGCCCCGGAAATCTCTCCCGAATCCCCGGTTCGCGAGAAGCGGATATACACCGAAGCCTTTTATCTGATTTATCCGTTGCTGGTCCTGTTCATGTCGCTGCGCATCGCGCGCGAACGCCTGGGCCTGGCGGCCGTGGTGGTGTTCTTTTCCTTCGTGTGTTCGAGCGCGCGGTTGCTGGTGACGCAACATCGCCTGATCCATGCCAAGGAAGCGCTGCGCCGCGAGGCTTCGCGCGACGGTCTGACCAGTCTCTGGAACCGGAAAGCGATCCTGGGAATTCTGGAGCGTGAGTTGTTGCGCGCGGAACGCGATCGCTCGCCGGTGGGCCTCATCATGATCGATGTGGACCACTTCAAGGCTGTCAATGACAGCCGAGGTCACGCAGCCGGCGACACCGTGCTCCGCATTATTGCCAGCGGGATTGCGGCCGTTGTTCGCCCTTACGACTCCGTGGGACGCTACGGCGGAGAAGAATTCCTGATCGTCGCACCCGGATGCGGAATCGCCGAGACATGGGAACTGGCGGAGCGCGTTCGCGTACATGTCGCGGGATGCAACATCATTACGGGTGGATCAAGCGTGCAGGTTAGTCTGAGCCTCGGAATCGCGACGGGCGACGGAGCGGAGAATATCGAAAAATTGCTGCAGGCCGCTGATTCCGCGCTCTATCAGGCAAAGAACTCGGGACGAAACCGCGTCGAGCCGAGCATCGGCCGGGCCGCCATGGCCGCACCAGCCGGAGTTGGCAATACTCACCGCGACTTCTGGATCTAGATTTTTTATTGCGGATATAGCGCGGGCGGGGGCGCCCGCGCTACTTTGTTTTCAGTCGAGCAGGGTGATCTTCAGGATCTGACCTTCTCCATCTGGAGGGAGGCCGAACCCAAGATTCGAAACGTACAGGTTGCCGTCGGGGCCGAAGGTCATGGCCGTGGGCAGTGACAGGGCTGTCGTGGCGCCATCGACGACGGTCGTGTAGTTGTTCTTGCCATCAACTCGCAAGATCTTCGCGGTATTGGGCGTTGGTCCCGGATTGCCGGTCGTGTTCTCAAGAACGTACAAACGTCCCTGCGAATCGAATGCCAATCCGAGGATGACGCTGAATCCGATGTAAACGGTGGTCAGTTTTCCGTCGGGGGTGATCTTCATGATCTTGGAAGAACCATCCTTGATCGGGAACGTGTCGAGGTTGCCCACGAAGAAGTCGTGCCCATCGTAAGCTACGGCCGTTGGGACAATGTGGCCTTGGATATTGGAGATGTCCACGATGCGCTTGACGTTGCCGTTGGGCCAAGCGACATCGAATTCGCCATGATTCGGCTCGACCGCGTAAAAAGCCCCGTTGACTGCGACCATGCTGTACCAGGTACCGCTGGGTTCGAAGTCATCCGGTTCGATATTGGCAGCCGGATGAGCTCGCTGAAACGCTTCCAGACTGGCGATGTTTGTGGTGGTGCCGTTCGGATTCACTCGAACGATGCCGTTAGCGGTTCCGGCGAGGCCATGCGAACAACCAGCTCCAGCGTAAAGCGCGTAGAGCTTGTCGCCGATGAACGCTACGTCCGCGACTCCGCTCGTCAAGGCTCCAGTTAAAGCCGAAGTCTGGCTTGAGGGAAGATGTTCGGCGACTGTCGTTGCCGTTCCATCCGGCGCAACCTTCGTGATCTTGGCGGTGAATCCGCCGGTATAAGGTCCGAGCGGCGCAACAACCTGGTTACAAATGCCGGCAGTGGAGGCGGTACCACCCATTCCTCCTTCGGCGACATACAGGTTTCCGTCGGGACCAAATTTCAAGCCGCGAGGATTGTTAAGGCCGGTTGCAAAAACCGAAACCGTCTGTGCCAGCAAGGCTGGCGAAAGGGCCAAGGCAATAGCGCCCATCAAAAGAAAGTGTCTCCCCGTCCTGGGATGAGATGTCATAGGAATCTCCTTGGATCAGAATGATCCGGGACCGGAGTTATCGCACCAGTCGCAGCGCGGCGCAATAGATCGCGTGTCACAACTGAATCATTTGGGGAACACGGGGCAAATGGCTGAAATGGCTCGTCTTCCTTCCCGGTCGGCTTGACAGGCAAAGTGGAAAGGCGCAGAATTCGGCCAACTTCTTCTTCGTCTGTTCGTTTGTCTTCCCCGGGGCTCCCATGAATCAACTGACTACATCCCCGGCCGTGGCACGTTTCGGTCCGTACGAAGTGAACACCCAGTCCGGGGAGATGCGGAAGTTCGGCATCCGGATCAAGCTGGGCGAACAGCCTCTTCGCATCCTCGTCCTACTGATGGAACGCCAGGGAGACCTTGTCACCCGGGAAGAACTTCGCAGCAAGCTCTGGTCGAACGATACCTTTGTCGATTTCGACCACAGCCTGAATTCCGCGGTCCAGCGCTTACGCGAAAGCCTGTCGGACACGGCGGAGAAAGCGCACTGGATCGAGACGGTTCCCAGGCGCGGCTATCGGTTCGTGGGATCGGTCGAGTGGTCCAAGCCAAATGGAGTGAAACCGAACGGCTCGGGAAATCACGATACGCAACTGGCGGAAAGCGATCAGGTTCGCGTATCGGATGTGCGGAAAATTCCGCCGCCAATGCCGGTCCCCCCGGCCCATCAACCAGACGCAGGCACCAGGCGATGGGTGCTGGCCGTCGTGGTTGCAGCTGTTCTTGTTGCCGGATTGATCCTTTGGCTGGTTCGGCACAACTCCAGGCCCGCCTTGAGCGCGATCCGATCTCTGGCGGTCATTCCGCTGCAAAATCTTTCGGGAGATTCCTCGCAGGAATACTTCGTAGACGGCATGACGGACGAACTGATTACCGCGCTGGCCCAAAATCGTTCTTTGCGCGTGACATCGCGAACGTCGGCGATGCAATACAAGAAAGTTCAACGGCCGGTTCGGGACATCGCAAAGGAATTGGGAGTAGACGCGATTCTCGAAGGATCGGTCATGCGCGCGGGAAATCGCATTCACATGACGGTTCAGTTGATCCGGGCAGCCGACGATACGCACATCTGGGCCGAGAGCTACGATCGCGATCTGAATCAGGCACTTGCGATCCCGTCCGACCTCTCCACGACAGTTGCGAGAGAAGTACGAGTGGCCATTGCTTCGCCCGCGCCACCACGCTACATCCATCCGGAAGCCCACGATGCATACCTGCACGGACGCTTTTTCTGGTTCAGCGAAAACGACGAGAATGCGCGCGAATATTTCGACAAGGCGATCCGCCTGCAGCCAGACTATGCGGCTGCATGGAGCGGCCTGGCAGATTACTACGCCTTGCGGGCCGTAGGCGGCGACGTTGCTCCGCAGGAGGTGCGTTCAAACTGGGAGGCGGATGCTCGAAAGGCGATCGCTCTCGATGATTCTCTCTCAGATGTACACAACTCGCTAGCAGCGTGGTACTTGTTTGGTGCGTGGGATTGGAAGCAGGCCGAGCGGGAATCGGTACGCGCTATTGCACTCAACCCGAATAATGCGGAGCCCTACCACCTGCACAGCTACGTACTCACCGTTGCCGGTCACCTGACTGAAGCAGTTGAAGAGCAGAAGCGCGGGATGGAGGTCGATCCTTTTGCGCGTCCCTGGGCGCTTGGGTACACCTATTACCGCGCGCGACAGTTCGACGCCGCAATTGCGGATTACCGGCTGCGGCTGCAGGCTGCTCCCAAAAACTCCGGGCTTCAGCTCATGTTGGCAGAGGCCTACCATTTCGCCGGGCTGGAGAAAGAGGCGATCGAAGAACTCGAACAAAGTTACCTGGACAATGGCAGACAGGATGCGGCGGCTGCGATCCGGAGAGCATTCGAACGGGGCGGATTCCAAGCGGCTGCTCTTTGGCGGCTCCAGGATACGAAGGCTCACACGCACGGATACTTCTCGCCGTACTGGATGGCACTGATCAGCGGACTTGCTCAGCAAAAAGAGGAGACGCTGAAGTTGCTTGAAGCGGCTCATCAGGAGCGTTCGCCTCGGCTGGTCTTTGTGCAGAATGAGCCGGAATTCGACTTCGTCCACGCGGAACCGCGCTTTCAGGAGATCGTGAGAAAGATGGGACTGCCCACGGGGCAGTGATCAGGAGCTAACTTCTCTTAAACCACGAAGGCCACGAAGTTTCACGAAGGAAAGCTTGGGGTTGTTCGGGTTTCGTAAAAATATCTTCGTGACTGTTTTTTAGTTTGTTCGTGGATTTACGATTCTCAGCGAAATTCCTTCCCCCTTTCTTTCGCATCACGGAAGGGACGCTCGGCGGGCTTGCGAAGAGGTTTGCCGAGCGTCTCTCACCGTGGTAGTGTCCCGGACGGCCCCATACAAGGAGAATCCTCATGGCTGTGAGAAAGCTGGATTTATCTCTGCCCGACTCGCGCAGGGACGTTGCCATGCGCAACGATCCGACGCGCATTGATCCGAAAAAGTTGAAGCTGGGGAAGGCGATGGCGCGGCACGATCCGAGAACGCTGCTGCTGGCTTCGTACACAACGCATGCGCTTCCGACTCCTCCTGCGGCGTTCAGCCTGACGTCAAAGGTCACGAAGTGGGGGATGATGGAAAACGATCAGATCGGCGATTGCACCTGTGCCGCCGCAGGCCACCTGATCATGGAGTGGACGGCGAATGCCGGGAAAAAGATGGTCACGCCTACCGACAAGCAGATCGTCGCAGCGTATTCGGGCATCACCGGCTATAACCCGACAACCGGCGCAAATGACAATGGCGCAGTCGAGATCGACGTTCTGAACTACTGGCGTCAGACCGGGATCGCCGGGCACAAGATTGGCGCGTATGTTGCGCTGGAACCTTCGAATCACAATCACGTGATGGATTCCGTGTTCATCTTTGAAGGATGTTATATCGGAGTGCAGTTGCCGATCAGCGCGCAGGCGCAGGTTCAGAACCATCAAACGTGGTCGGTGCCTCCCGGAGGCCTTCACGGAGATGGCAAGCCAGGGTCCTGGGGAGGACATGCGGTGCCGGTGGTCGCTTATGACTCACGAGGGCTAACGGTCGTGACTTGGGGAGCCCTCCAGGTCATGACGTGGTCGTTCTGGGGGGCGTACTGCGATGAAGCCTATGCCATTCTGAGCAAAGACTATCTCACGGGAAAGAAGACTACGCCGCAGGGATTCAGCATGGTCGAGTTGCAGGCGGACTTGGCGGATCTCAGGTAGTTGTTAGCTGCTTGCTGTGGCGGCGAGGCGCCGCCACGGCAGCCGGCGGGACGCCGGCTTTACTTTTCCACTTTTTTCCTCATCCTGTTCCGCAATGGACTCCATCCAACGCTGCCGAATGCGGCGCATTATCGTTTTTCAGAACAGCGTACATATAGATTTTGCCTTTGGGATCAGGCTCGAGTGCGGTGTAATGGCGTTCGTTCCAAAGAGTTGCAGGGCGAGTGAGGTTGGGACGGACGGGCCGAAAGATTTCCACAGGCATTGAATGTCCATCCAACCTTGACCGGAAAAATTCACAAGCTATAAGATCGCGGCATCGTAGGGGCCAAACTGCTCTATGACAAACGACACGGCGGGTCATGCGGAAAGCTTCAATGAGGAAAAAGGCTTCGGGGAGTTCAGGAGGAAGGTGAAGTCCGCCGAAGTCTTGTCAGCGTCACTGGAGCGTTTGCTCTTGTCGCTTCGCTTCACAGGGAAGGTGAGCGTTGTGATGCAGAACGGGCGCGTGTTGAAGTCAGGCTACGAAGAGGGCTATTTCAGCCATCGAGGAACGGCGGGCGTGGACTGATGAGAGCGCGCGAAACTGTAGAAGCGGAGGATGTGTCCGTTAGTTAAAAGACGAAGCATTTTTGCGAAGGCAGAAGCGAGGCAGTTCGGTTTCGCACTCATAAAAAGTAAATAGCTCAAGCAGGTCATCGTAAGAGAAACGAGCCCTGCGCAGGTTCCCAAGTCAGCGGGAATCCTGCGCGGGGCTTTTTGTTTTCCGGCGAAGTCATTCGTGATTCTTATGTCCCAATTTTTTGGAGGTTACATGAAAGGCAGTCATACAAGTAATAAAAGCGGTCATGTACGGGTGGAGTTGAAGTACTGCGAGCATTGCGGAGGGTTGTGGGTGCGAGAGGGGGGAGCGGGCGTCTATTGCGAGAAGTGTCAGGACAGAATTGCGGACTTGCCGATCCCGCGAAGGAGGAGATCGGGGAACGCGGCGCTGCCAGTTCGCCGGCGAACTGTGATGGCGGATGATTTCGGAGTGGAACTTCCCGAGGACAAGACTCCAGACCTCGAAGCGGCTGGAGGTGTGGCATGAGCGTCGTGGAATGGATCGCAGCCGAAGCAGACGAGCCAGAGAGCGCGACCGACGGGGGTTCTCAGCTCTGTCGGGATCTGGAACAGAAGGAGTCATTCGAAAATTACGAACAGGAGCGCGAGAGAAGGATCTACCGGAAGCGAACGATTTTGATGTTGCGGAAGTACATGCAGTATTCGATCGAGACAGGACGGTTGCCGTCCGTACTGGGCCGTGAATTCTTTCGCGCGAAGGTAACGACGTACACGGTGGCCACTTTCGAAGACCGGGTGATCTTTGTGCATGACATGGAGACATGCCTGGATCGACTGGATGAGTTCTCGCGACAACTGATCGGGCGGCATGTATTGCAGGAGCACGACAGGTGGGCGACGGCGCGGTTGCTGGGCTGCAATGAAAAAACCGTGCGCCGAATGACTCCGCTGGCTCTCGACATGTTGACCGAGATTTTGCTCGAAGTGGGACTGTTGCAGGGGGTGAATTCAATTTCGCAAAAATCTTGTCAAGGGGGTTTACGATCACAATTCTCTGTAAGTGATTGCGAAGACGACGAAAATAAATTTCGAAAAATGTCCACTTTACCTAAGTCAATTTGATATTCTGGATTTAGAGAGTAAGAAAAAAGAATCTCCAGCAGAGGGCGCGCCGCGCGGCGCGCCCTTTGTCTTTGGAGAGAAGCTCAGAGATCGGAAAAGAAAAAGATGTCGGGACCAATGAAGAAAAAGAGTAAGAAGAGCAAGAAAACGGTGAAGAAGGTATCCATCAAAAAATCAACACCACGAGGGAAAGAAAAGGCCGCGGGCGAGGTGCTGAAAGATATCTCGAAAATGGTGAAGGCGCATTCCAACAAGATGGCCGGGGCTGTGATTGGGGAAGGCGAGAAGGGACAGCTGGCAACGGTAAAGTATTTATGGGAAGTGGCCGGCATTTATCCACCGACGACGGACGGGAGCGAGGCCACCGAGCATGAGGAAAGCCTGGCACAGACGCTGCTACGGCGCCTGAATGTTCCGGAAAGTCCGGTGGTCGCGGACCAATACGACGAAGACACGATTGTGATTCCGGCCCAAGTCGCGAAGGTGCAGCAGGGTGCGGAAGATACAGAAGAGGAAATTGAGAACGTGAAGGCTGAGGAGTCCGCAGAAGGCGGCGAGTTGATTTCTGTAGAATGAGGCGGGGCTTGAGAGAACCTGGAATATCGGTTTGGATCGGAGCCCGGACCAGAGTCCCAACCCAGGGTAAGCCGGATCAAGGTTCGAGCAAACGGATCCGGCGGTTAAAGACGGGCGGGCTGCAGGAAAGGCGTCGAAAAGCGGGAATGGATATCACGTGGCTGACGGAGCGCATCGCGGTGGGCGGCGGCATCTGGACCGCAGAAAACATGAAGGCGGTCGCAAAAGAAGGAATTACGCACATTATTGATATGCAAATCGAGTTTGATGACACTGCGCTGGCGAAGCCTTACGGCATCGAGGTGCTGTGGAATCCGACCGACGACGATTTCAAGTTGAAGCCGCCAGATTTGTTCCGACGCGGCGTCAAGTTCGCAGATAACGCCCTGGAGTTGCCGGACACAAAAGTATTCGTTCATTGCGCCGCGGGCGTGCACCGGGCGCCGATGATGGCGCTGGCGCTTCTGGGTTCGATGGGATGGGGGCTGAATGACGCAATGGAGTTGATCGAGGGGCGTCGTCCGGTGGCGGATTTTGCTGAGGTTTACGTAGAGAGCGTGGAGAGGTTTTTGGATGGTACGCACTAACTACGAAAACATTCAACACAGAGGTCACTGGGTGACACTGGACTGGCGATTCTGAAGATCCGGGATTAATAGAGAGACACTGGCTGGAGGAAAATTTATGCGTTACGCGGGTAGCCGCCCTATGGGGCGGCTTTTTTATTGGGCGATAGCGGTAGTTCTAACGGTTTCCGGATCGTGGCTCGAAGTGTCCGGAGCGACTCCGCCGAGTTCGCCAGTCACCACTGCCGTGGTCGACATCGTGTACATGGCGGACGGAACGCCCGCGCAGGGAAATCTG
This sequence comes from uncultured Acidobacteriota bacterium, assembly GCA_963801895.1. GTDB lineage: Bacteria > Acidobacteriota > Terriglobia > Terriglobales > Acidobacteriaceae > Sulfotelmatobacter. The sequence goes on from CAWDGM010000002.1 coordinate 587,456, forward strand.
ATCATCACATGGCCGGCGTTTGTGACTGCAGGCGGGACTGCAGTGGCGGCGGGGACTACCAACGTGACGCTAGGAGCAAACGGGGCGCTTAGCGTTGCGTTGGTGCCGAACGCGGACGCGACGCCCGCGGGTGTTTATTACAGCGTGGTCTACCAGCTTGGCCCGGGGCAAGTGCGAACAGAAAGTTGGGTGGTTCCGGCGACGTCGCCGGCGAATCTGGCAACCGTGCGAACCACACCGGGATCCGGCTTCGCATCGCAGCCAGTGTCGATGCAGTACGTCAATTCGGCACTGGCGGGGAAAGCGGACAACAACAGTGTTGTCCATCTAAACGGACCGGAGACAATTACCGGCACCAAAACGTTTTCGAATTCTCCGAGCGTTCCGGCACCAACGAATTCGTCAGACCTGGCGACGAAAGGATACGTCGATCAGAGCCTGGCGAATGTGGGAGCGGGAAATTATCTGTCGACGGCGGGCGGGACGATGTCGGGCCCCATCGTATTACCGGGCGATCCATCATCTGGACTCCAAGCGGCGACAAAAGCCTACGTGGATCGCAATTTAGTTTCGAAGGCGGATCTGATTTCGGGACTGGTTCCAGCAAACCAGTTGGGAACGGGGACCGCTACGGCGGGAAGTTGTTTGTTAGGAAATGGAACATGGGGGGCGTGCGGCGGCGGAAGCGGATCAGGAAATGTCTCGACAACGCCGGCTGCGAGCCAGAACGTAGCGCAACCGGAAGGAACGCAGTTTTCGACAAACAATCTCGCGAACATCCGCTATCTCACGGCGAGCTGGAACTGGGTTCAATCTCCGGCAGACAGTTTGAGTGCCGTGGGGAGCAACACGGTTCATCTGAATCCGTGCCCACTGGGAATTGATATCAGCAACAATCCGAATCGTCCTTACTACGTATACGTAGCCGGAACGGGAACGCCGGAGACAGCGCTGGTCACGAGCGGAACATGTACGAGCGGCGCGTCGTCGGGAACGATCGTTATCACTACCGGGGTCAGTCACACAGCGGGCTATACGGTGAGTTCGTCGACATCGGGGATTCAAGAGGCTCTGAATAATTCAGGGACTTCGGGAGCCGCAGTGGTGATCCCGCCAACCGGGGCGAACGCAAATGCGCTCCCCGTGTATTCGACAATTTATCTGCAAAGCAATAAGAGTTCGCTGCGCGGCGAAGGCAAGCCGACGCTACTTTGCAAGACACGGTCGGTCTGCCTGTTTATCGGTGACCGGGTGAACAGCAATGACTTCGTGGGCATCGAAGTGAGCGGCATTCGCTTCGCCGCAGGAAATACTTTTGATGGAATTCCGATTACGAATACTGCCTGCTCATCGAATGTCGCAACGATCACGCTGAACAACACTGGCGCGAATGCGATGCAAGCGGGCGACTACATTGACATCAACTGGACTTTCAACACGCACTACTACGGAATCCATCAGGTAGCGAGCGCTTCGTCGACGCAATTTACCTATGCGGACACGAACTGCGGAGGGCAAGGAACGATCGCGCCGCAGGCAAGCGCGGGATTCGTATCTCTAGAAAATGCCGCCATCGAAGACAACGCAAATGGAAGTTCCCTGCACGACCTCTACATGGCGGACAAGAGTTCATTGGCATCGTGGGGATTCTGGCAAAACCACATCGTTGTGGACAATGACCAGGCATTCAAGCTGGATACGTTGAATATCGATGAGGGACCGAATTGCACAGCGAACTACTGCGGGCAATCGATTTACTTTCCGGGCCCCTTCTCGGTCAACGCATCGGTGGCATGGCTAAGCCATTTGAATTTGAGCTTGCAGTGCGGCGGAAATGGCGTAACGGATCTAGCGGGCAACACGCTGCGAATTCAGAACTCCGTGATTCAAGGGTTCCGGCAGTGGGGCGTATACGACGGAACGATGCGCGGCGGTTACGGTGGCGGCGAATTCGACGACGTGTACGAAGAGGTTGGCGGATGCGTGAATTCGATGTATCCGGGTGGCGGCAAACAAGGGATGGCCGGGTTGGTGAACAACAGCGGCAGCAACACGATTCATGGCGGAGAGTTCCCCATCGGCCAACTGCCGCAATTTGCGTCGAGCGGAAACCAGGCAACGCGATACAACTACTGCTTCGTGGTGCACGATTCGAGCCAGGGAGTGTCGAAGTGTTTGACGACAGGGTTCGCGCAAGTGGACGGTACGAGTCCGTCGGGCAGCATTCTGGTCTCGTGGCCGCGAGTGCAAGGTACGGGTACGGTGACGTATGACCTGCTGCGATATTCAGGCGCAGGAAACGGAGCGATTGCTCCGTACAACGGAGGGTGCGGCGGAGGATCGACGGCTGCATGCGGATCGGTAGTCACTGCCATGGCGCAGTGCAGCACTCTCTTCTGTTCGTTTAGCGATACCGCCAGCGCGAACACGAGCAGCTATGCGGTGCAGGCTCCCACTTATTTGCCGGGACTGTTCTGGCTGCCCGGCGGAATCGTCTCTCTGAATTCGTCGGACACGCAAACCTTTGGGACGGCTCCGACATTCCTGGACGATAACGCTGTCGTGACGCCACTGTCTCCGATCACGACGGAGGCGGGGCTGGCGAGTCCACAGGTCTTTTCGCAGCGATGCAGCAACGTGAACGGAAATGAATGGCTCTCATGCCTTGCAGGAAATTCGAACGGAAATAATTCGATGCCGAACGCGACGGTGCTGCAGTACGGGATTGCCTCTGGAAGTCCGACTGCGAATTTGAAGGGACGGTTAAATTTCACGAGCTCGCAGAATGCGGCCATCAACAGCGGAGAAATCATAACGCTGGTGGATTCTAATCCGGCGAAGACATTGGCAACGCCGGGAAATCGTCCGGCAATGGATGCGGCAGATACATATGTCGGAACGGACGCGGGGAACGTGAGTTATGCGAGTGCCGGGCTGGCGTTGGGAGCGCCGTCATCGATTTCTTCGTATATCAATTCGCTGCCGAATGGAACGAATTTTCTGGAGCGGCTGACGGGAACGGCGAAGACGTTCAATGTTCCAGTCAGCGTGAATGGGAATTTCGGTGTGACCAGCGGAAGCGTGACTCTGCCGATCACGGGATCGAGTGCGCAATGCTTGCACGTCAGTGCGACGGGCGTAGTTTCCGGGACAGGCTGGGACTGCGGAAGTGGGGGCGGCGGATCGGGAACGGTAAACAGCGGAGCAGCAACGCAGGTCGCGATGTACTCCGGGAGTGGCACGGCTGTGAGCGGAGACTCGGCGCTGACCGACAACGGGTCGACGCTGAGCTACCTGGGGAGCGGGGGAATTACTGCGAACTCGGGAACGTTCAGCGGAAACCTAACAGTGAATGGACAGCTGCAGGTTGCCGGACCGTGGGCTGTGAGCTCTCCGATACCGGGAACGGCGATGGGCGCCGCGGGGACGGGGACGTCGTCACTGGGAGTGTCGAACGATGGAAACTTCTACGTCTCGGCGAACGGGGGGACTCCGCAGAAGGTGGCGACATCGGCGACGAGCTCGTACTTTTCCAACCTGGTGCAAGAAGATCCGAATACGTTGGGAGAGTTGAACGGGACGACGGCACAAAACTTCCGCGTGTACTCGACGTACAGCGGTCCGTCGTCGTGGCAGAGGACGTCGATGGGATTTGATGTGGCGGATAACCTGGCGGTGCTACGGAGCGAGAATTCGACGCCTTCGTCTGCTCCAGGATTGGGATTCTGGATCGGATCGAGTGTCCGGTGGGCGATCGATGCGACGAGCACGCTGAAGCCGTTCGCCAATAACGCAATCAACCTGGGATCAGCATCATTCGCACCGCAAACGGTTTATGCGGCGACCTCGTTTGACACGCTAACCCAAGGGCGGCAGAACTTCGAGTTGTGCAATGACTCGGGCACGGGAACGCTGCTCAACTTCCTGGCGAAATATAACGGGGCGAATCCGGCCTGCGCGGTCAAGGCGGGAGCCACCGATATGGATGGCGTGATCGGGGTCGTGAGCAACGGATCAGGCACGAGCGGAAATGCTGTGATCACGTATCGCGGATTTGTGCAGTGTTCGTTCGACGGATCGACCGTGGCGGGCGATTACGTTGTGGCGAGCGTGACGAACGCGGGCGACTGCCACGATGCGGGGGCGGCGCGTCCGACGGGCGTGCAGGTAATTGGGAGAGCGGAGTCAACGAACAGTGGAGCGGGGACGTATGGGATCAGGTCGATGCTGGATTCGCCGGTGAATGCGACTGTGCCGAATACGAATGCGGCCCCGTGGATCACGGTCAATCATATGTCGAATGCGACGGTGTTTTCGTCGAGTGCGAACAAGGCGGCATTCTTCGGCGTTGTTTTGCCATTCGTGAAAACGACCGGCCAGGTCACGTATTTCGTTGGGACTGCGGATACGACGAATGCGAGCTCGAACTACGACATCGGAATCTATTCCGGGACCGCTGGAGGAGCTTGCACACTGCAAGCGCACACCGGACCGATCGCGGCTAGCACCTCAATGACGGCGGGGTGGCACACGGTCAGTTGGACTGGGGGCGGGGTGACTCTCAATCCGGGACGGTATTACCTGGCCGTCACTTCAGCTGCAACCTCAAGCACGGCAGTGCTGCATGGAGATAATGCGGGATTCACGTTTGCCGGCGGCGGATCGGTCGGCAGTGTGGGGAATGTGTCAGTGACGGCAGGAGGGACTTTGGATGCTAGCCGGACTTGTCCGAACGACTCTCCCAGCGAAGCGGTGATACCGGGGTTGATGGTGAATTAGGGACGGGTGCGAGGGCGAGTCGCCCTCGCGACAGCCGGCGGGACGCCGGCGCTACAGGTTGTTTTTTGCCACCGATTTTCTCGGTGGCTTTTTTACTGGCCGCACAGAGCTGGATGGAGACGGAGAGGCATGCGGGGACTTCTTATTTTTGTTTTGATAGCGCTGACCGGGACGGCTTCGGCCACTACGTATTACGTCAGTTCTAGCGCGGGGAGCGACCTGAACAGTGGCACTTCTTCCGCGGCGTCATGGAAGACATTGGCCAAGGCGAACGCACAAGTGTTGCAGCCGGGAGATTCGGTTCTGCTGCGGCGCGGAGATGTGTGGAATGAGAGCCTCGTGCCTTCAGCGTCTGGGACGCAGGCAAATCCCATCACATTTGATGCGTATGGGAGTGGGGCGCCACCAACATTGAGTGGGTATTACGCAGTGCCGGCATCCAGCTGGGTGCTGGTTACCGGGAATGCGTGGAAGGCTCCGCTGCCTGCGACGTTCAGTTCGCTCAACTTCACGTTGTTCGGATCGATATGGGGGCAGAAGGTTGCGGCGGCAACTTCGAACCTGAAAGGCAAATGGGATTTCTACCTGGCAAACGGGAGTTTATATGTGTACTCGGTGGGAAATCCTTCAAGCTACTACACAGGACCGATTGTTCCGATGGCTTTGAGCAACGTGCCCGTGATCAATGTGAACGGGAAATCGTGGCTGACATTTCAGCACATCCTGGTGAACTGGTTCGATCAGTACGGAGTCTATGTTCAGGGTGCGAGCGATCATCTGGTGTTCGCGAATATGGAGGCGGACTCGATGATCCCACAGGGAACGCAACCGCTGGGATTCTACGTGAACGCGAGCACGGCGCCCGGCGATATCAAAATTTACAACTCGGAAGCCCATCTCAACTATGACGGTTTCCGCTTCGATGGCGCGGCGTCTGCGATCACGATGGTCAACGACAAGGCTTATGCGAATCGAGACGGAGCGCTTGTAGATAACACGGGGGCGGTGTCGTATTCCTACTGCCACTTTTATGCCTCGAGCCTGGCGGTGGCGGGATCGACGGATGTGCTTGCGACGACTGGGAGCGGTCCGATTGCAGGCTTGGGAAATGTCTCCGCGGATACGGCTCCGCTGGTGCAGGCGTGGCAGCGATATCCGGCAGAAGTCACGTTGACGCTGGATGATGCTGGGATGACGGCGGGGGCGGACACGTACTACGAGGACACCGTGCTGCCGATCGCAGATGCGGCGGGCGTTCCAGTGGGAGTCGCTGTAACGGTTGGATATCCGCTAGCGCAGACTCTGATTCCGAAATTTCAGCAGTGGGTGGATGCGGGAAGAGATGTGACGTCGCATTCGATGTCGCACACGTACTACACGAATTTGGATGCCCTGGATCTCCGCTACACGGGCACGGGCACGGCGGCGCGATTGAGCATCAGTAACAAGATTTTGACGATCACCGTGACCGGGGCGGGTGACAGCGTGACTTACAACCTCGCGCAGGGGCAACCACAGGGAACAATCCTGGGATTGGAGCAAGCGCTGAATGCAACCGGGCATTTCACGGCAGCGGAGAATCCCGTATGCCAAGGTCCGTATGGGGCGAGCCAGCGGTTCTACTTATCGCAAAGACCTTTCCAGCAGAACCGCCCGGCTTTCATCAACGAGAGATATGTTGCGGCAGCGCTCGATCCAAAAACGTGGGCGGTGAAAGATCCGACCTCGGCCTTGTCTACCGCAGCACAGGCGTTGCAGATCAACGGTGGTGCAGGCCAGGACGGACAGACTACGGTGGTATTCAGCGGGCAGATCGAACTCGGTGGGGCGCTGGAGTTTCAGCACGGAGAGGTGACCTTCACGTCAGGCGCAAAGGGGATTATCGGCGGGCTTTATTCGGGGGGAATATCAACAGGACAATGTTTGGCCGGTTTCCAAGTGACGCCCTCGGGAACATTGACAAAGATACAGGCTCTTATCAACGGATCGGCAACTGGGCCCGTCATCACGACAACGGCGGGGCATCGCTACTTGCTAACGACGTATATCTATTCACGCGAAATCTATCGAAGAGGAGATCTGTATCACTCGTCGGTGCACGCAGCAGGAAACGGATGCGGCGGGACGGACGTCCCATCCGACGTACGGGTAGTTCTGGAGCTACAGGATTTCAATCCTACGGACCCTTCTACTTTGGTCAACCCAGCGACTGTTTTGTGGGACGACCTGATCGCTAATGCTCCGGGATTTTGCACGTATGCCCTCGTGAATGCCATCAGCATGCAATGCAGCATTGCTTCGACCTATGCCGCGCACATTTCGACCGCAGAGGTGCGAGTGGCCTTGCCGAACTCGGACTATTCCACCCAACTGGTCGAATCGCTTGCGGATGGCGGGCAGTGCTTTATCGCAAACTTAACAACGCTGGATTTCTACCCGCAATTCGTTCCGGCGTCGATGGCGAAGATCGTTGCGTCGTATCGAGGCGCAGGGCGGGCTGTTGCCGAGGTTGCGGACATCGAGAGCATCGCCGAATTGCAGAGCCAAACAGACGATGGCGTACGCGGCATCGTGAGGACCATAGAGTCGCCGACCGCACGGACGCAGATTGATTGCGAAAATGCAGCGCTCGCCCTGCTGGATGATTCGGTTATTCCAGCACGGCGCGGGACGTACGACACATGGAGCGACTTTCTGCCCGGGCAGGCCGGGGACATTTTTCCGGGTGATGCCATCACGGTCAAGGTCCCTTCGCGGCACGCTGATTTCACAGCGATTGTGCGCGGAGTTGCTGTTGATATCAGGGATCTTCCGACTGACCGAAGCGTGTATACCATCGAATTTGCGAATGACGCTGCCGAGCCTTTAGCGATTCAACAACGGCAGACAGCAACAGCCGTCCCGCTGCAGGACCTCCCCGTAAGGCTCACTGTGGACCAGGTCGGCTCGTATTATCTGGACAATTTGCCAGATGCACAGATCACCGAGATCACATCGACCACTGTGCAGATCGATGCCGGCGTTTCGCTAAAGAGTGGCTGCGGAATAGAAATTAGAAGTCACGATTTTGGATGGGGAGTCGCAAACGACCGCACACTGCTGGGGCGTTTTGGGTCCCGGACATTTTCACTTCCACGGTGGGCGAGGACGCAGACCTATTTCCTGAGAATGTACAACTCCTCGTCTCCACCTCGTTACTCAAGATACGCAAGCGCGCTCCACGTGGACTCCTCGTATGAATGAATCGGCTTTATTGAACAGGCAGCGGAACCGGAGTGCGGAAAAACCTTCGGCTGTGCCTTACACAGCAAAGGATTTTCAACTGGAAGTGTTGGACCGCCTCGCCGAGATGCAGACGTTCGTACTTGGTCTGGAAGAGTCGTGGACCAAGAAACTTGAGTTGATGAAGGAACAGCGCGTCCTGAAGTTCGATAGCCGAACCCTGATCGCACTCGGTGCAATCGCTTTGTCAATCAGCGGATACGTCATTCAAGACGCCAGGAATTCGGCCCGACAGGACAGTGAACTGGAGTCGACGAAAGCCCGCGTGATGCGACTGGAGCAGATCGCTGCAACGAATACTGAAGGGCGAATTCGAACGGAAGTGCAACTTGGAGAATTGCGCGAGGGCCAAAACGAAATAAAGAGGTTGATCCAGGCACATGATGTTGCGAGTAAGGGCGTCGTCAGGAAGTAATCGACGGCAATGTGAACGCTGGTGGGTATTGATTTTTATTCAGGAGGCAGCATGAATTTTGTGAATATTTTGTTACGGGCTATCGGATTCATCCCCTCGTTGGTGAGCGGAATAGAAGGCATGTGTGCAAGCAGATCTGGGGCAGAGAAAAAAGACGCGGCAATGATGTTCCTGCAAAATGCATTGGCGATGTCGGACGCGATCGCGTCACGCGAGATTGTCCAGCCGGAACAATTCAAAAACGGGATTTCTCAGATAATCGACGGGGTCGTGCTTTGTATGAATGCTTCCGCATGGGCGAAGGAGCCTAGCCAAACGGCCGTCGGGGTAGTGCAGACCAATCCATAGATCCTTCGCTTCGCTTAGGATGACAACGAAACCCGGAGCACTAGCCGACTTCTTCGCTCCACGTTTCCAAATTCTTCTTTACCTGCGCCATAAACTGATCGGCAACGGCGCCGTCGATCAGGCGATGGTCATAGCCGAGTGTTAGGTGAACGACTGAGCGGATTGCTATCGAGTCGTTACCATCTTTGTCGGTAATAACCATAGGCTGCTTGGTGATTCCGCCAACGCCCATGATGGCGGAGTTTGGCTGGTTGATGATCGGAAGGCCGAAGACAGCTCCGAACTGGCCGGGGTTGGTGACGGTGAAGGTGGAGCCTTCCACATCTTCGGGCTTCAACTTCTTGGTACGTGCACGCTCGCCAAGGTCGGAGATGCCGCGCTGCAGGCCGAGGAAGTTCAGATCGCCGGCATTCTTCAGGACGGGAACGATGAGTCCCCAGTCGAGGGCAACGGCGATGCCCATGTTGATATTGCGGTAGTAGCGGATGTTATCGCCCTCGATCGTCGCGTTGATGATGGGCCACTGCTGAAGAGCCATGACGGCGGCACGGACGAAAAACGGCATAAAAGTGAGACGGGCACCGTGGCGCTGCTCAAATCCGTTTTTGAGCTTCGCGCGCAGGTTGACGATGCGGGTGAAATCCACCTCGTACATGCAGTGAACGTGCGCGCTGGTGCGGCGCGACTCGATCATGTGCTTGGCAATCAGCTTGCGCATGTTCGTCATGGGGACGAGATCGCCCGGGAACGCTGCCGGAGATGCCGGGCGTGGCGCCGGAGCGGCGGATGCGGTCTGAGCAGGAGCGGATGCAGGAGTCGAAACCAGTTGCGCAGATCCCTGGTTTTCGATGAACTGCATGATGTCTTGCTTGGTGATGCGGCCGCCGAGTCCGGTGCCAGAAAGCTGGGAGAGGTTGATGCCGTGTTCCCGAGCGATTTTTCGGACTAGCGGCGAGGAGCGGGCTTCTTCGTCGTCTTCCGGCACGGCGGGAGTTTCTTGAGCGATTGGTGCCGGAGCGGACTGCTGCGGGGCGGCGGGTTTCTTCTCTTCTTTTGGAGGAGCAGACACGGGTGCTGCGGCTTTCGAGGGAGCAGAGGGCTTCGCGGATGCAGCTTCGCCATCGACGGCGATGGTTCCGACGACGGTATTGACGTTCACCGTTGTGCCTTCGGCGATCTTGATTTCCTGAAGGATGCCGGATGCGGGCGCGGGAATCTCGGCGTCGACCTTGTCGGTCGAAATCTCGAAAAGTGGTTCGTCACGCTGAACTTTGTCGCCTGGCTTTTTGAGCCACTTGGTAATGGTGCCTTCAACGATGGATTCGCCCATTTGGGGCATGATGATGTCAGTCGGCATGAGTTCCTTTATGAGGCCCCTTGTCCTCAAAGGAGGGCTGGGCGCAACCGGATATTATAACGGGTCTGTGGGAAGCACTGGGGCTAAAGCCCGTACGCCTTCGATAACGCTGGAACGCGGCCCTTGAAGGGCCGCTCCTCCACGATCGCTAAGCGTTCCGTTTGAACGGGAGACAAGTGTTTCCAGTATCGGCTGAATTCTAACTGCAACCCTCTGGTGCGGTTCTCTCGCTTGCTCAGGCCAGGTTGCTAGTGATGATCGTGCTTTTCTTCCTTTTTGTCGTCATCCTTCTTTTCGTCGTTGGAGGATGGGGATACGCCGAAGCTGCTTTTCCAGTACTCCTGGACGGCCGGCGGAAGCTTGTCCATGTGAGAGAGGAACATCGTTACTTTCCACATTTCCTGCTCGGTAAGAGTCTTGTCCCACGCAGGCATGCCCGTGTATCGAATGCCAGTACGCATGGTGTAGAAGATGTGCCACTCGGGATCCTCGGGAGGATCGGAGACGAGGTTCGGCGGAGGCGGATAGAAAGAATTCGCCAATGTGGAAGGCTTGCGATCGAGGCCTCCGTGACAAAGGGAGCAATTCATGGTGTACAGCTTCATTCCCTCTTCAAGATTCTGATCGGTCGGAGTCAGAGGGTTGGTGATTCGGGGAGCGTGACGGTCCATGGATGCGTCAACGGCGCTCATCGCCAGGTGGGCTTCAAGATGTGGGGGCGTCACGTTGGCGGCGGTGGGGAAGAAACCAAGCATGGCGAAACCGAGGCCCGCCAAAATGATTACGGCTAGTGTGATGACAACACCGAGAAAGAATTTTCCCATGAGGCCTCCGGGGGTATTGTGGCAGAATCGCGGGGCTGGACGCTAGCTAGGAACATGTGACAGAAAAATCTTCGTTGCGCGCTTTGCGCTCAACCCCGGACGAATGCGTCCGGGGCTACACGAACTAAAGAGTGCAGATTACAGACTTCGTTACAGTCATTGATCCTCGAACCGGCTGGCGAAGTATACCTTCAATATGACTTCAGGCGGCGTGATTCGCGAACCACGTCTTCGACCTTCGGCAGGTAATGCAGCTCCTGCGGAGGGGAAAACGGAATCGCAGAATCCAGGCCGGCGATACGGACGATGGGGCCATCCAGATCGTCGAAGGCTTCTTCGTTAATGATGGCGGCGATTTCTCCGGCAAGGCCTCCGGTACGTGAGTGCTCGTGGAGAATGATGACCTTGTTGGTCTTCTTCACCGTTTGCGTGATGGCTTCGCGGTCGAGGGGCGACACCGTTCGCAGGTCAACGATCTCAAGATCAATTCCCTCTTTGCTCAGAATGTCCGCAGATTCCAAGGCAGTGTGCACCATCGCGGCGTAGGTAATGACGCTGAGGTCATTTCCTTCGCGCGCCACGCGGGCTTTGCCGATGGGGACAATGTAGTCGTCCGCAGGCACCTCTTCTTTGATTCGGCGGTAGAGATATTTGTGCTCGAAGAAGATGCAGGGGTTGTTGTCGCGGATGGCAGCTTTGATGAGACCTTTCGCGTCGTAAGGCGTGGCGGGGCAGATGACTTTGAGTCCGGGATTGTGGACGAACCACATCTCGGGATTCTGCGAGTGGAACGGACCGCCGTGGACATATCCTCCGCTCGGACCGCGGAGCACTAATGGAGCGGGAGCACCCCAGAGGTAGTGCGTCTTCGCGACCATGTTGCTGATCTGGTTGAAGGCGCATCCGATGAAATCCATGAACTGAAATTCAGCGACGGGGCGCATGCCGGTGAGCGAGGCGCCAAAAGCCGCGCCTACGATGGCGGATTCGGCTATGGGCGTGTCGATGACGCGTTCGGGACCGAAGCGGTCAATGAATCCGTCGGTGACTTTGAATGCACCGCCGTAGATGCCGATGTCCTCGCCGAGGCAGAAGACCGTCGGATCGTGTTCCATTTCTTCCCAGATTCCCTGGCGGATGGCTTCGAGATAAGTAAGTTGCATGGTGGCAGGTTTCAAGTTTCAATCTCAACGTTTCAGTTTTCGTCAGCTTACTTCAAATGCACGGCGGCTTCGGTTGCTTTGTAGCCACCGGTTCCCTTCTTCACTTTTGGCATGCCGTATTTTGGCTTGATTTCGTGGCAGCCTGCTTCACAGTAGACGCCGCCTTCGGCTGATTCTGGTGTTGGCATCGGGGAGTTCACCGCAATCTCCCGTTCCGCTTCAATTACCTCTTCGACTTCCGCGATCAGCTTTTCATTTTCTTTCGGCGTCAGCCACTTCTTGTCCTTCACCAGATAATTCTCGAAGCGAGTGATCGGGTCACGTTTCTTCCAGAAATCGAACATTGGCTTTGGAACATACGCGGCGGCGTCGTGAATGGCATGGCCCTTCATCCGCATCATTTTGGCTTCGATCAGCGTGGGGCCTTCGTTGCGATGTGCTCGCTCGACGGCCTCATGAGCAGCGTCGTAAACCTGGCAAGCATCGGTGCCGTCGACGATCACGCCTGGAATGCCGTATCCGATGGCGCGTTCGGCGAGGTCTTTGCAGCGGTACTGCATTTCCGACGGCGTCGAATACGCCCAGAGATTGCTCTCTACGAATAGCACGAGGCCGAGATTTTGCACGGCGGCGAAATTGATGCCTTCGTAGGTGACGCCGGTGGACTGGCCTCCATCGCCAATGTAGGTCATGACGGCGACGTTGCGTCCTTGCAGGCGCGCGCCAAGCGCCACTCCTGAGAGGACTGGAATGAGATCGCCGAGCATCGAGATGGGCGAGACCATGTTGCGCTTGTCGATGTCGCCGAAATGCGAAGTACCATCGCGGCCCTTGGTGGGCGAATCAGCCTTGGCCATGTACTGCATCATGGTGTCGGAAGCGCGGAATCCGCGGACCAGGAGCGACCCCTGATTGCGAATCATGGGCGCGAACCAATCGTCCTTGTCGAGCGCGTAGGCGGAGGCGCAGGAACAAGCTTCCTGGCCAAGGCCGAAGTAGACTCCGCCGACGACCTTGCCCTGCTTATAGAGGTTCTCGAGCGCGACTTCCATCTTGCGGTTCAGCAGCATGAAGCGATAAATCTCGATCGCTTGCGCTTTGCTGAGATATTTCGAGTCGCGAATTCGCGGGACGGGCGCGTCGAGATTGCCTTCGACTTCGTAGCGAACCAGTTCGGCACCGTCCTTACCTTTTTCGATGGATTGGTGGACGGTGAAGTCGGGATGCTCGAGACGGTAGTCGGGGATCGAGTAGGTGCGGGTGTGCTGGTTGGGAGAGCCTGTCGAGCTGCGCTCGACCGAACGGCCGAGGGCGGCCGTTCCCACACTTACCGTGCTCACACGTCCAGATCCCGTTTGAGCCTTGCTTGCTTGTGATCCGTTACGCGAGCGGTGGCCGTTTGAATTTGCTTTGGACTTGGAGTTTTTGTTTGCCATTGTGACCGGCGCGAAGCGCGACCACTGATGGTATCGCGAGTGCGGGGGAGACGGCTAGAGCAGGTCGACCGGCCCGTTGACAGCTGGCGCTTGGGTAGAAACAATGTGCATCTATGCGTAATGCTCTGGGGCTGATCGCGGTTCTTTTGTGCTCGAGTTTTGGGTTTGCGCAAAATCATCCCTATCTTTTCGTCTGGGCCGGGGCCGATGAAGCGAAGGGCTCAGACTTTCTCGCGGTGCTGGACGCTGACTCAACTTCGCTACGCTACGGCCAAGCCGTTGCTTCCGTAGCGGTGCCGGGACCGAGTGGGACGCCACACCATACCGAGTTGGAGATGCCGGAGGGCGGGTTCCTGCTGGCGAACGCCTTTGAGAGCGGCCGGACCATGCTGTTTGATCTGCGTGATCCGCTGCATCCGGGCCTCGCGACTTCCTTCGGCGATTTCGACGGATACATGCATCCGCATACATATGTTCGGCTCGCCAATGGGCACGCTCTGGCAACGTTTCAATACCGTGGCGGCCACGATCCAAAGTCCGATGGCGGTGGATTGGTCGAGTTCGACAATCACGGGAAGGTCTTCCGAACCGGCAGCGCGATGGACGCAACAGCGAAGGGCGAACTCATTCGTCCGTACAGTTTGGTGGTTGTTCCGTCGGTAGATCGCGTGGTTAGCACCAACACGTCGATGCACTTCAAGAGCGACGGGGAAACCCGCACGGTGCAAGTCTGGAGACTCTCTGATTTGAAGTTGCTGCGAACGATCGTGCTTCCACCGGGCCCGCGCGGGACGGAACATCAAGCGCCGGGAGAGCCCCTACTGCTGGGCGATGGAAAGACGGTTTTGATCCACACGTTCAATTGCGGATTGTATGAACTGGATGGTGTCGCGACGGCCCAGCCTTCGGTACGGCATTTGAAAACGTTCGACGGAGAGGTGTGTGCCGTCCCGCAGCGACTGGGGCATTACTGGATTCAATCGCTATTTTCTGCGCATGCAGTTGCGAGTTATGACATCTCGGATCTCACACATATCCGGGAAGTGTCGCGAATCACTTTCGATGAAAAGCAGAAGCCGCATTGGATTTCTGCAGATGCGGACGGGCACCGCATCGTTTTGAACTCAGGCGAATATGGCGAGCACCGGCTATTCATGCTCAATTTCGACCCGCAATCGGGCGCTTTGAAACTCGACGAGCGGTTCCGCGATCCCAACAGTCAGAAGGCGGGCGTGAGCATGGATGGGAAATCCTGGCCACACGGATTTCAGGGAGACGCTTACGCACACGGGACGGTTTTCTCCCGGCCCGACGCTGGGAAGGGCAATTCGAAAACCGGCGAGTAGCGGCCCAAGTTTAATCTACGAATTTCGCCTAGACGATGACAGTGTCGTCGGCACCGTGCATGCGTAAGAACTCTGAAGGAGTTTTCAGCGGAACTCCCACGGTGCGTCCGAGAAGGGCATCCAGGGTATCGACCCAGAGAATCTGACTCTGGAAGACAACTCCAAAGTTGCGTGAGATCGATTCGGCCACGGAGTTAAGGTCAAGTTCGCGGCCGAGCTCTTTTTGCATCGACGTCACCGGCTTGGACGTAATGCCGCAGGGGACGATCAGGTTAAAGAACCTGAGGTCGGTGTTTACGTTCAGCGCGAATCCGTGAGAGGTGACGAAGCGGGAGATGTGAACGCCGATGGCGGCTAGTTTGGCTTCAGCGGGATGACTGTCCAACTGCGAGTATTTGCTGCTTTCGGCATTTTTTGTCGAGCGTTGCTCGACCGGGCGGACGAATGCGTCCGCCCCTACATGTGCAATCTCGGGATCCGTCCAAGCTCCTGTTAGGCCTGAAATTCGTTTGGTCGGGATCGCATAGTCGGCGCAGGTTCGGATTAGGACTTCTTCCAGGCGGCGAACAAATTCGATTACGCCCAGCGTTTTGCGTTTCGGGTCTGTAGCGGAGAATCCGCGGAGATCGAAGATGGGGTAACCCACGATCTGGCCAGGCCCGTGAAATGTGACATCGCCACCGCGGTCGCAATCGAAGAGTTCTACTCCGCGTTGTGCCAGGACTTCCTGCGACGCAATCACGTTGGACGCCGTTGCGTTGCGTCCCAGCGTGATTACCGGTGCGTGCTCCAGCAGGAGAAGCACGTCACCGATTTTTCCTTCCTTCCGCAGCGACACTAGTTGCTGCTGCAGGCTGAGTCCGGTCGCGTAGTCGAGTGTGCCGAGTTGGACGACGGAGATCATTTTGCAATTGGGTAATTGAGTAATTTTGTGATTGGGTAATTTGAAAATCGCTCGTCAGTCAAAGTCCTCATTTTCCCAATTACAAAATCACCTAATTACCCATTTCATTAAGCGTTGATAGCCATTCCGTACACACTATTGGATGCATCGAGCATCGCTTCGGCCAGGGTCGGATGCGCGTGGATCGTCCACATCAGGTCTTCGACCGTCGCTTCGAGTTCTATGGCTGCTACCGCTTCGGCAATGAGCTCCGTGGCCTGCGGGCCGATGATGTGAACTCCGAGGATCTCGCCGTAGTCCGCGTCTGACACGATCTTGATAAAGCCCTCGTGCTGGCCCACGATGCTGGCACGGGAATTGGCGCTGAACGGGAACTTGCCGACCTTCACATTGTATCCAGCCTCGCGGGCCCTCGTTTCGGTCAAGCCCACGCTGCCGATTTCGGGATGGCAGTAGGTTGCTCCAGGGATGTGATCGGGATTGATCGGTTTACCTGGCTTGCCGGCGATCTTCGCTACAGCGACCAGGGCTTCCATCGCGCCGACGTGAGCCAGTTGGGGAGTTCCCAGCACAATATCGCCGACGGCGTAAACTCCCGGTTCGGTAGTTTGCATCCATGAATCCGTCTTGATGAACTCGCGGTCCGGCTTGATCTTTGTACGTTCCAGCCCGATGTTTTGCGTGCGGGGTTTGCGTCCGACGGCGATGAGGATCTTTTCTGCGTCGATTTTCTGTTGCTTTCCGTCGACCGTGATGGTGACCGTGACGCCGGTCTTCGTTTTCTCGACCTTGTCGACTTTCGCACCGGTGTGGAAGTTGATCCCGCGCTTGCGATAGACGCGGGCCAGTTCCTTGCTCACTTCTTCATCTTCGACTGGAACCAGACGCGGCAGCATTTCGACAATCGTCACTTCGCAATCAAAGGAACGATAGATCGAGGCGAACTCAACGCCGACCGCGCCGGCCCCCACGACTACCAGCGACTTCGGCATCTCTTTCAAGCTCAGGATTTCGATGTTGGTGAGCACACGGTCGTTCACCTCGAGGCCAGGCAGCATGCGCGCCTCGGAGCCGGTCGCGAGAATTACGTTATTCGCCTTGAGTTGCGTTGATTTGTTGTCAGTCGTGATTTCGACAGTGTGAATGCCGTTCTGCGGCGCCCCCGTCAGCTTGCCATAACCCTTGACGGTTTCGACCTTGTTCTTCTTCATCAGGAATTCGAGGCCCTTGGTGTGCTTGGCGACGATCTTTGATTTTCGATCTTGAATGGCGGTCCAGTTCAACTTGCGAGAGTCGACGCCTTCGATACCGAATTCTTTCGCCTCCTTCAAGTGGTCCCACAGTTCGGCGTTGAACAGCAATGCTTTGGTCGGAATGCAACCTACGTGCAGACAGGTGCCGCCCAGGAATCCGTCTTTCTCGATGAGTGCGGTTTTGAGTCCGTATTGACCGGCGCGGATGGCCGCAGTGTATCCGGCAGGTCCGCTGCCGATGATGGCTACGTCGTAAATTGTGTCAGGCAAGGTCGTCCTCTATGTAAACAGATGAGTAAAGGCAAACTTAAGATTCTAGAACAGCCTGGCGAGACCCGTCCAAGTGGACGCTTCCGGGAAACTTTCAAGGACTGAAACCCTTTTAACCACTAAGGGCACGAAGTCGCACGAAGGAAAAATATAGGCCGCCTGTTCTGGCGGCCCTTGCACTCTCTTCAATGCGTACAACTAATTGTTTTCGTTGCTGGCTCGCTTCCAGGAGATCAGCTCGCCGATTGTCGAACTGGTGCTCGATACCGGCTGCTTGTAGGCTTCGACTTCCGAGCGCGAGGCTTCTTCGCCGACGGCGCGGATGCTGAGGCCCACTTTCTTCTCTTCCGGATTCATCTTGATGATCTTGAAGTCATGCTCGAGACCCGGCTCAAGATGCAGCGGCTGTCCATTTTCATCGGTGGCTTCGGATTTGTGGCACAAGCCTTCCACGCCCTCGGCAATTTCGACGAAGGCGCCAAACGCGGCAACTCGAAGGACTTTACCGTGTACGACGTCGCCGATGTGATGCGCAGCGAAGAACGACTCCCAGACATCGGGCTGAAGTTGCTTCACGCCCAGCGACAGGCGGCGCTTGTCGGGTTCAATCGCGAGCACTACGGCTTTCACGCGGTCCCCCTTCTTCAGGACTTCCGAGGGATGCTTCACTCGCTTGGTCCAGCTCAGATTGCTCACGTGCACCAGGCCATCGATACCGTCTTCGATTTCGATGAAGGCTCCGAAGTCGGTCAGATTGCGGACCCGGCCTTCGACCGTCATCCCGACTGGAAACTTCTCGTGCAGCGAGTCCCACGGATTCGAGGCCAATTGGCGCATGCCGAGAGAGATGCGGCGCTCGGTTGGATTGACATTGAGCACGACGCACTCGACCTGATCTCCGACATTGACGAGCTTAGAGGGATGCTTCATGCGCTTGGACCAGGTCATTTCACTGACGTGGACAAGGCCTTCAATTCCCTGCTCGAGTTCAACGAACGCTCCGTAATCCGTAACGCTGATTACGCGTCCGCCGACATGCGCTCCCTCAGGATAACGATGCTCTGCGTCGAGCCACGGATCGGGCGTTAGCTGCTTGAATCCGAGCGACACGCGCTGCTTCTCTTTGTCGTACTTCAGAACCTTTACTTGAATCTGGTCGCCCACGTTCACCAGATCCTTGGGATGAGTGAGGCGCCCCCAGGACATGTCGGTGATATGAAGCAGGCCATCCAAGCCGCCGAGATCGACGAAGGCCCCGTACTCGGTGAGGTTCTTCACGACACCGGTGAGCACCGATCCTTCTTCCAGGTGCTCCAACGTCTTCGAGCGTTTCTCGTTCTGCTCGCCTTCCAGCAGTTCCTTCCGCGAGACGACGATATTGCCGCGCTTCTTGTTGAGCTTGATCACCGCAACGTCGATCGTCTGGCCTTTCATACCGTCGAGATTGCGAACCGGCCGCAGATCAACTTGTGAGCCCGGCAGGAAGGCGTGCGCGCCGTGAATGTCAACGGTCAGACCACCCTTGATGCGGTCGATGACGAGAGCCTTGATCGGCCTTTTCTCGTTGTAGGCTTTTTCTATTTCTTCCCAGGCATGGATGCGCTGCGCCTTCTGGTGCGAGAGGTGCACGTAGCCCTCTTCGACCTCGCCCTTATCGCGCATGACATCGATTTCATCGCCCGGCTTGAACTTTGGCTTGCCTTCGTGATCCAGCACCTCTGAGAGCGCGAGCATGCCCTCCGACTTTGCGCCGATGTCGACAACGACATGAGTCGCGGTGAGCTTGAGCACCGTACCCTTGATGACGCGGTCTTCGCTGACCGCTTCTTCGGCTTCGGTTGTGAAAGTTTCAAGCGCGGAGGCGAAATCTTCTCCTGCGGAGCCCTTGTCCTCATTGGAAGAGGATCCGGCGTCTGATCCGGCAAAGTCCGAGGAGTGAGTCTGCTCGGAAGCGTGTTGTTCAGGCGCGTTTGGCTCGGGTTCGGTCACAACGGTTGATGTGGAGTCGGAATGGGGGGCGGTGGTTTCTTCGAACAAGGTTATGCCTCTCTGGTGATCGGGTGCGGGGCCTGCGCTGCGGACTGCTGGATGAGTCGTTTGGTTGTGGTGGGCCCACCCTGGCGAGTGAGCTTGGACAATCCCAGCTGTCGGACGTAAAACAGAGAACCCGCGTCCAATGGGAACTCTTCGACTATAGCAACCGTGCGCGAACAGTGTCAAACGCCAAAGCCCACGCACGTTACGGGATTGTTTCAATTTTCAAAACGACCAACCAGCCGACTCAACTCGGAGCTGTCCCTCGGCACTTCAGCGCCGACCCTTTTGCAGTTTGGATGCACCGGTTTTCGGTTGGATGCTGTTTTCTGAGAATTTCTGCCGGGGACATCGTTTCCCCAGCCTGCCCCTGTCTGCTACCCTGCCCTGCTATGGATTACCTGTGGACACCGTGGCGGTATGCATATGTTTCGGGCACCGAGAAAACAGCCGGCTGTGTGTTCTGCGACGCTGCGAAAGAGACCGACGATGCCAAAGCGCTGATTGTCTATCGCGGGGAGTATTGTTTCGTCATTTTGAATGCGTACCCCTACACTCCCGGTCACGTAATGGTCGTTCCGTATCAACATTTGGATGAACTGCGCAAGTTGCCGGTCGATGCCGCTAACGAAATGATGAAGTTGTCGCAGCGGACGGAATCGGCGTTGCGAGCGCTCTACAGCCCAGACGGCATCAACCTCGGGATGAATATCGGTAAAGCGGCAGGCGCGGGAATAGCGGGTCACATCCACATGCATGTGTTGCCGCGATGGGTTGCGGACGCAAATTTCGTATCCGTCGTGGGTGAGACACGGATTCTGCCCGAGACTCTGGATGTGACGTGGAAGAAGATGCGGAAGGCATTGAAGTAACGTCGATTACTGTCCCGCGTGAGTTTTCACCATCTTCTGGTCAACCCGCAAATTTGAATCACAGGGAAAAGTGATGCCGGTCACAATCGCCGCCCGGCCAAAACCATAAGCTTCTAAATGAAATTGAATTTCATTTTCATTTAGGAGACGGCGATGCACCCACGTTTCACCTCCGCAATCTTTACCCTATTGGCCGTTTTCATCCTCCTTGCGAATCTGACTCATGCACAAACACCAGAACAGAGTGAAGGCAGCCCTTCGGGGCCAATCCAGGACAACAGCTTTCTTATCGAGGAGGCTTACAACCAGGAAGACGGCGTCATTCAGCACATCAGCGCTTTTGAAAGACTCACCAATAGCCACGATTGGGCCTACACACAGACCGATGAATGGCCGTTTCGGAGCTACAAGCACCAATTAAGCGTCACGCTGGCGGCGACGCATGCAGGAAGTTTCGCCGGATCCGGCGCGGGGTGGGGCGACACCACGTTCAATTACCGATATCAGTTGACAGGCAGCGGCGAAACCAAGGTTGCGATCGCTCCAAGGCTATCTATCCTCTTTCCTACCGGGGATCACACATTCGGACGCGGCTCGGGCGGACTTGGTCTACAAACCAATCTGCCGATCAGCGTTCAGCACTCGAGGCATCTGGTGTCCCACTGGAACGCAGGCGCAACGTGGGTGCCACATGCTTTGGACGAAGTGCGCGACGCTGCGAGCTCGGTGGGTGTGAACCTCGGTCAGTCGATGGTGTGGCTGGCGACGCCCCGGCTGAATTTCCTGGTGGAGACACTGTGGACTTCGAGCGAGAGCGCGGTCGCTCGGGGGAAGACAATTCGATCGCAAGATCTGTATATAAGTCCGGGAGTTCGTTGGGCTCACAATTTGAATCATGGATTGCAGATTGTGCCCGGGATTGCAGCGCCGATCGGCGTCGGGCCGTGCGCTGGAGAAAAGGGGCTCATTCTTTACTTGAGCTTCGAACATCCGTTTGCGCTGGCACATTCCCGCGCGAAATGAGTCGAAAAGCAGAGCGCTATCCGGCCAACTTCTGCATTTCGTCTTCGCCGATTACGGCAACGCCCAGTTCCTTGGCTTTATCGAGCTTTGACCCGGCATCGGAGCCGGCAACAACGTAGTCCGTCTTCTTGCTCACCGAGCCTGATACGCGGCCTCCCGCATCTTCAATGAGCTTCTTTGCTTCATCTCGCGTGTACTTCGCGAGAGTTCCGGTGAGGACGAACGTTTTGCCTATCAGCTTGGTGCCGCGCTCTTTCTTCTTTCCCTTAAGCGTCAGTCCCGCTGCGTGGAGCCGGTCCACCAGTTTCCGATTGGCGGGAATGGAGAAAAATTCGGCGATGCTTTCGGCAATTCGCGGGCCGACCTCTTCGACGCTCTGCAGGTCTTCGGCACTCGCATTGGCAATAGTTTCCATTGAGCCAAAGTGCTCGGCCAGGAACTGCGCCGTGCGCTCGCCGACGAAACGAATGCCGAGCCCGAAAATGACCCGCTCCAACGGCAACTGCTTGGACTTTTCAATTTCATCGAGGATGTTTTGCGCAGACTTGTCGGCAAAACGTTCGAGGCTCAGCAAGGAATCCTTGGTGAGGTCATAGATGTCGGCAACATTTTTGACCAGGCCATGCTCGATCAGTTGATTTACGAGTGATTCCCCCATGCCATCGATGTTCATCACGCCGCGCGAGGCGAAGTGCAGGATGGAGCCGAGGAGCTTCGCCGGACAGTTGGCATTGATGCATCGGTAGTCGACCTCTCCTTCGGTTCGAACAACCTTGGTGCCGCAAACCGGGCACTTCTCGGGCATCACGAATTCTTTGGTGCCACGCGGATGATCGTTGTCGTCGACTACCTTTGCCACTTTCGGAATGACGTCGCCACCGCGCTCTACCTGAACCCAGTCCCCAATCTTCACACCAAGGCGCTCGATCTCATCCATGTTGTGCAGCGTGGCATTGCGAACCGTCGTTCCGCCGATCGCCACCGGAGCTAACATCGCGACGGGGGTAAGTTTTCCCGTTCGTCCTACCTGAATGCGAATATCCTCCAACTTCGTGATTCCGGCCCGCGCGGCATATTTGTAGGCAATCGCCCATCGCGGGGCCTTACCCGTAAAACCCAGCTCGTTTTGCAAGCCTGTGCGATCGACTTTGACAACGATTCCATCGATTTCGTACGGCAGAGACTCGCGTTTGCCCTCCCACTGGTGAATGAAGGCCCAGACTTCGTCCATCGAATGAACCAGTTTGCGGTGGGAGTTGACCTTGAAACCTGCCTTGTCCAGAGCGTTCAGCGTATCGGAATGCCGCTCGAAATACGTTCGCCCGTTTGCGAGAAGGATATATGGGAAAAAATCGAGGCGGCGTTGTGCGGTGATGCTGGAATCGAGTTGTCGTACCGTCCCTGCGGTGAAATTGCGGGGATTCGCGAAGGTGGCAAGACCATTCTTCTCCCGTTCCTCGTTCAGCTTTTTGAATGCGGCAGTCGGCATCAAGAGCTCGCCTCTGGCTTCAAAATTCGCTGGAATTCCCGCCTTTTTTAACTTGTCCTTGTCGATTGCCAGTGGAACCGAATGCACCGTCCGTACATTCAACGTTACGTCTTCGCCGATGGAACCGTCGCCACGAGTAACACCCCGCGCAAGTTTTCCATCTTCGTAAACCAAGGCGAGCGACATGCCATCCAGTTTCAGTTCGCAGACGTAGTCGACGTCCTTGCGGCCGCTGAGTTCGTGGACGCGACGCTCCCAGTCGCGAAGCTCTTCTTCGTTGTAGGTATTGTCGAGCGACAGCATCGGAGAGGAGTGCCGGACTTTTACAAATCCTTCGCGAGGCTTGCCTCCTACCCGCTGCGTCGGGGAATCTGGAGTGATGAGCGCAGGATTTTCCGCTTCCATGTCCTTCAACTGCTTCATCAGACGATCGAAGTCGCCGTCGCTGATTTCTGGATTGTCGAGGACGTAATAGAGGTATTCGTGACGCCGAATCTTCTCGCGCAGAGATTCGATTTTCTTTTCGACATCTTTTGCAACAGGGGTCATCGCTCAAAGATTATGGACGAAAACGAGGCGACCTCACAACGGAGGCGCCCGAAGAAGTGTCGTGGAAGGAAGTGAAAATCTCGCTCGACCAGAATCAGAGATGAGGGGGCTGGCACGTCGCCAGCCCTCTAGCGAATTTACCTAGACCAGATCGTCTACTGTCAGCGCCGATCCCTTCCAGGCCACATCCAGTTGTTTCTGAACGAATCCCGCATCGTAGTCACGCTTCTGTTGGACGAGCGCCTGATGCAGACCGAACAGCGATCGGGGATTTCGGGGGTTCTTCTCGAGATCTTCGCGGAATACCTTCTCCGCACCCGCCGCATCTCCGCTGACAAGCAGGGCCCCGCCAAGGTTTTCCCGTACCGGATAGAACCAGTCTGGCGGCTCACCGTAATTAAGCTTGTCCTGAATTGCCACGGCTTCCTGCAGCATTGCGATCGCGCCGCTCGGATCTTTCTTTACCATGGCGATCTTCGCTCCAACGACATTTTTCGCAATTTTCAGGATATCTTTGGCCTTGTTGTTGATGGGCATTTGAAAGATCACGTCCGGAGGAGTTGCTTCTTCGGCGTCGGAGACAATCTTGTACTCCGCCTCTGCCTCCGCAATTTTGCCGGTTCCGGCTAGTGCGAGTCCGCGACCAAAGTGCCAGAAGACGGTTGCAGTCTTCATGGCGGGGTCAGGAGCGGGCATCTTCAAAATTTCATTCCAGTGATGGAATCGAACTTCCACCGCTACGGGGATCGTCATAAATCCTTCAAGAGGCGGCATGTCCTTTACATGCGGTCCGACGTTAGCTACCAGCAAATCCGCATTCTTCCGGGCCTCTGCATAGCGGCCATTCATCGCGCCGCACGTGGCTACGAAGTGCAGATTGTGGCTGTAATACATCATCGGATAGATACCCTGCGCTCCCGAGCTCTTGATGTAAGCGCGATCAATCTCGGCAGCCTGCTCGTTCGACTTCACCGCAGCTTCGTAGTCTCCAGTACGGATGTAGACGTGAGCGGGCATGTGCACGATGTGACCCGCAGCTGGCGCAAGCGAGGCAAGCTTGTTCGCTCCCGCCAGCGCTCGCTCAGGATTGTTCGAGGCTTCGACGGAATGAATGTAGTAGTGAATGGCTCCGAGATGATTCGGGTCGCGACGAATCACGGACTCGAGAGTGGCAACGATCTCCTCGGTACCCTCTTGCGGTGTGCCGTCCTGGTGCCACAGTCCCCAGGGATGCAAGTTCATGCCTGACTCGGCAAACAGAGTGGCGGCATCGAGGTCGTCGGGAAATTCCTTCGAGACCTGCCTCATCGCGTCACGATAGTCCTCGGCAGCTTTTTTCAGATCAGAATTGGGGTCAGCCGGAAAGCGCTTGGCCATCGCCTCGATATATGCTTTTTCGCTGCTAGAAGCGTCACCCGACAAATCGACGGCCTTCTGCGCGGCTTCATGCGCGCGTTTGAATCGGTCGGGATCCGCGGGATCGTTATAGTTCGGACCAACCGCTTCGGCGACTCCCCAGTAGGCCATCGCCAGTTTCGGATCGAGCTCCGCAGCGTGCTGAAAGGAACGGGCGGCTTCATCATGGTTGAAGGCGTAAATGAAGCGTAGACCTTGATCAAAAAACTTCTGCGCTTCTGCGTTGTGGGTGGACACGGGATGGTGGAGATCTCCCAATCCGTTCACCAGGGTTACGGCATGCGCCGGCGCGTGCATGGCGTGATCTTGCGCTGCAGCCGTTGAAATTGAACCAACAAGGCACAGAACCAGAGCCAGATATTTCATCTGATCCTCCCGCATTTTTTGTGATGTACGAGGCCCCAACAACGAAGTGCGCCGTAGGCTGGACGCACTTGCAAGTGGGGCAAGCTTATGCCAAATTAAAGCCCCTGCCAAGTCATCGCTGCCGAGAAACAGAATGACAAAGTCCCTGAAAACAACCGCAAACACCGAACCCTTCGCCACCCGGTTACCTGCCGCAATCCTGAATGCCTTCGACGTTAACGATCGCATCAACCGTTACATGATCGAGAACCTGCCCGCTGAGGCATGGAAGGAGAAGCCGCCTGATGGCAAGGGACGGACAATCTCTGCGATCGTGGCCCACATGCACAATGTGCGCGTGATGTGGTTGAAGGCTTCCAAGGCGGAGAAGGTCCCAGATCAACTCGATCGCGCGACAGTAACACCAGCACAAGCGTTGAAAGCCTTAGAGACGAGTCGCAGAGCTCTCAGCGACGTGATAAAGAACGCGCTAGAGGGTGATGGACGTATCAGGAATTTCCGCCCGGACGTTGCGGGATTTATCGGATATTTGATTGCTCACGACGCCCACCATCGCGGACAGATCACGATGCTGGCGCGGCAAGTCGGATATCCGTTGCCCCAAAAAGCTATGTTCGGCATGTGGGAGTGGGGCGTCCGCTGATGGTCTGCTGTGGCGTTCTGCTCAGGTACAATCCAGTTTCGACCTGGTATGCGTAAGGCCGCCTTGCTCTACAATCCGGATTCGGGCGGGAGCAAGCAACGCCAGAAAGATCTGCATTCCGCGGTCGGCGTCCTGACCGGCGGCGGAGTCGAAGCTGAACTCATCCCGACAGAATCACGAGAACATGCTGCCGAGGAAACCCAGCGAGCTATCTCCTCGGGTTGCGACACGATCTTCGCGTGTGGCGGCGACGGCACGGTCAACAACATCGCCCAGGTACTGGCAAATTCCCCGGCTGTCCTTGGCATACTTCCGATCGGAACGGCGAATGCCCTGGCTCACGACCTTCGAATCCCGCGCAATCTGATGGCTGCGGCGAAAGCCGCCCTTCAAGGAACACCTCGGCGAATCGCGTTAGGACGCGTGTCCTGCCCCGACTTGAAAGGTCACGTCTCCGGGCGATACTTCGTCATCACCGCCGGAATCGGAGTTGACGCTCATTTGTTCTACAAGCTGCAGAGCGGCGTCAAGCAGAAGCTCGGGATGGCCGCGTACTACGCCAAGGCTTGGCACATGTGGTTCTCGTACCCGATGACTCGGTTCTCTGCCGAGTACTCCGAATCCGGTTCGAGGGTCACAAGGAAAGCAAATGTCACGGAACTCCTGGCGGTTCGCATTCGCGACTTTGGCGGCGTCATCCGTGAACTCGCCCCCGGCGCTTCGCTTGACCGGAATGACTTGCGATTGATTCTCTGCCACACGAACAGCCGCCTGACATATCTGGCGTACGTCACAAGGAGCCTGCTCGGGGCTTCATGGAAATTCCGCAACGTCGAACTGGCATTCGCCGAAAGTGTCACGTGCAACTATGGCGAGCGTTCCGGCTTCGAAAAACAATCCAATATTTATGTTGAGGCTGATGGTGAACTGATCGGCACCCTGCCCGCTGAAATCACGGTTGTTCCCGACGCGTTGACGTTGTTGGCTCCCGCTCGATAGACCACATGTTTTTTACTCTTGTTCTGCGTCCGCAAATTGCCTCGAAGAGTGCGATACACTTCATCGATTGGAGCCCGTCACACATTTTCTAACCGGAGCCTGCCTGGGGCGTGCCGGACTCAATCGCAAGAGCGGGCTTGCAACCCTCACGTTGACGCTCGCTGCGGAGGCTCCCGACCTCGATATCCTCGGCCGGTTCAAGGGCGCAACTTTCAACTTCGCGCATCATCGCGGATTTACGCATTCGTTTCTCGGCGTTCCACTCGACGCGATCGCAGTTGTGGGCTTCGTCTACCTTGTCTGGCGCCTTCGTGGAAAGCGAACCAACAACCCTGACCTTCCGCCTCGATGGGGAGTGCTTTTTCTGTATGCGTGCATTGCCGGACTGAGTCACATCCTGCTGGATTTCACCAACAACTACGGAGTGAGACCATTCTGGCCATTCTCGGAGAGATGGTATTCGTGGGATATCGTTTTCATCTTTGAGCCGGTCATGTTTCTGTTCTTGCTCGTCGGTCTGGTGGGCCCATCTCTGTTTGGTCTCATCGACAGAGAAATCGGCGCAGGGTCAAAAAAGCCGCGAGGACGAGTAGCCGCGACCCTCGCGTTGTTGGGAGTCGTCTGCATGTGGGCCGTCAGGGACTACGAGCATCGGCGAGCGGTCAACGCACTATCTGCGCGAACCTACAATGACGCCGAGCCGCTCCGAACTTCGGCCTATCCGCACTGGGTCAATCCTTTCCGATGGGACGGTGTTGTCGAAACTCCTTCGTTTTTCGTGCTCGCTCAGGTCGATTCGCTCACACCGGAAGTCGACCCGGATGGGAAGCTCGAAATTCGCTACAAACCCGAGGAAACGCCGATAACTCTCGCCGCCAAGAAGTCCTATCTCGGGCGTGTTTATCTCGATTGGGCAAAGTACCCCATCATTGAAACGGAGCCTCTGCAACCTCCCGAAGAGGGCTCTATTGTTCATTTCCAGGATTTACGTTTTGTCGCCGTATCTAACGTCCTGGGAGGGCGCGGTCGACGACGAGTGCTGGGCGCAGCCGTAAAAATTGACAAGGATTTGCAGGTGGTTGGAGACGTCTTCGGCGATGCAGACAAGCGAGTTGTGGTACCCGAACCCGATCAGCACTGACCGAGCTACGCCTCTTCACCACAAAGGACACGAAGTTTCACTAAGGAAAATTCCAAAACGTTGATTCCTTCGTGGAACTACGTGTCCTGTGCGATTTGGAAAAGTTCATAGGTCCTTCGCTTGCTCAGGATGACAACGAAATGGGACGCCTTGCGCCCGAGCGTAAGACTGGGGTCAAAAGTTGTCACATCTTCTGGCCTCCCCTTGACGCAACCGCTTCCAGCGCACACAATAAAGACTCGTCCTAGAGGTGATCATGCTCCCATATTTATTCGTTATTTTGGCCATCGGCGTGCGATTCCTGCCCTTTGCGGGATCATTCAATTTTCTGCCGCATGCATGGCACTTCACTCCACTCGCTGCTTCCTTGCTGTTTTTCGGCGCTCGCGGTTCGAAGCGTCAAATGTGGGTGCCGCTTGTGCTTCTCGCCGCGACCGACGTCGTCCTGACCAAGTACATTTACTCCTATGTCTTCTCCTGGGATCATCTTGTCACGTGGGTCTGGTATGCCCTGATTCTGCTGCTAGGTACGACCTTGCG
Organism: uncultured Acidobacteriota bacterium; assembly: GCA_963801895.1. Classification (GTDB taxonomy): domain Bacteria; phylum Acidobacteriota; class Terriglobia; order Terriglobales; family Acidobacteriaceae; genus Sulfotelmatobacter. Next base: position 615,905 of record CAWDGM010000002.1, read on the forward strand.
GGAAAAATCCGGCTTCTGGCGCGTGGTCGGCGCAGCTCTGGCCAGTTCCATCTCGTTCTTTCTGATCAGCAATTTCGCGGTTTGGGCGGCGTGGCCTGAGATGTATCCGCGTGGATTCAGCGGCTTGATGATGTCCTACACCGCTGGTTTGCCGTTCTTCCGCGGAACGTTGGAAAGCGACATTTTCTTCTCCCTGGCGATGTTCGGCACACCGGTGCTGGTCCATATGTTGACCCGGTGGTTCGAGGGGACTGGCGATCACACGGCTGCTGCGTAACAATCCGTCTTATCTCTTAAACTTGAAAGGGCGTGGCTGCGGCCACGCCCTTGGTCTTTTAGTCTCGCGCTGCCTCGCAGGCTCGTTAGTTCTCCGTGTTCTCCGGTTTCGTTTTTCTGATCCAGAACACATAAATCGCCAAACAAGCTATCCCTACGATCACGCTTGAAGCTAGTATCCAGTGCTGCCTGAAAATCTTTCCAATCAGGCCCACGATCTGCGGTCCGAAGTAGAGCACCAGCACGGATAGAGTAAAGAATCGCACACACCGTCCGAGAAAGATCGCGATAAGGAAATCACGAAACTTCATCTCGAAGACTGCTGCCGCAAGTACAAAAATCTTGAAAGGCAACGGAGGCGGCAGCATTCCCGGAAACATCAGTGCCCAGAATTCGTGGCGTTCGAACGAGCGGTGGATCTTCAGAAAGCGCTCTTCAGAAATACGCTTGCGGAGAACTTTTTCCCCTCCAGCGTATCCAATGAGGTATAGAGGAATACTTCCCACAGCGGACGCAAAGGCAGCCAACGCGACGTAGAGCAGGATCCGCTTGCGATCATGGTAGACATAGGTCGCGATGATGAAGTCCACCGGCATGCCGATCAGCGCGCTGTCGGCGAATGCGATCACAAAGACACCCCAGATCCCAAGCACTTTCATCGTGGCGAGGACCCAAGCGGTGTACTGCGTGAAGATGTGCCCGAGCGTCTTCAAAGCGAAGTTGCTAGTGTACGTGATGCGAAATCAGGTGTCAGTCAGGTGGTTGCTTCATCTGACGGGGTAGGCGCCATGGCAGGCCTGCTATCATCGCAATGCTTTGAGGAGCCCATGCGAACCTTCCTATTCTCGTGCATTCTTCTGATCAGCACGCTTGTCGCGGCCCAGCGGTATGACGTTGTGGTGGAGGGCGGCCGAGTAATGGATCCGGAAACCGGATTGGACGCCGTTCGGAATGTCGGGATATCAGCCGGGAAAATATCCAAAATCACGACCTCTCCCTTACAGAGCAAGCGCGTCGTTCATGCTGCCGGTCTCGTCGTCGCCCCCGGCTTCATCGACCTTCATCAACATGCGCAGGACATCGCCAGCCAGCGCGTGAAGGCGTTTGACGGCGTCACCACGGCGCTGGAAATGGAGATCGGCGCCGCGGATGTTGCGCAATTTCTGAAACCGAAGGAAGGCCATTCCCTCATCAACTACGGAACGACGGCGAGCCACCTTGCAGCGCGCGCACTCGCCTTCGGGACGCCCTTGCCTGATGGCACCATTCTTCCGAAAAGCGGTCCGGCAACGGACTCAGTGGCGTCGCCTGAACAAGTGAAAAAAATGCAGCAGCGGCTGCGTGAGGAGATCGACGCGGGAGCGCTTGGCGTAGGGATGGGCATCCAGTACGCTCCGGGCGCGACGCGGCTCGAAGTAATCGACATGTTTCGCGTTGCCGCCGAGCGTAAATTGCCCGTGTATACGCATATGCGCAGCGCGGGCCGTATCGAGCCGGGATCTGCGATCGAGTCGGTGGAAGAAGTGATTGGAGCGGCGGCCATCACGGGTGCGCCATTGCACATCGTTCACATCAACAGCACATGTTTGAAAGATTCCCTGGAATGCATTTCGTTGATCGAAGGGGCGCGCGCACGCGGCCTCGACGTCACCACCGAAGCCTATCCATACATTGCCGGTATGACTGCGGTAAATTCAGCGCTCTTCAATGAAGGCTGGCAGCAGAAATTGGGAATCGACTACAGCAATCTGGTGCTTCCGTCGACCGGAGAACATCTGACTAAACAACGTTTCGAAGAGTTGCACAGCTCCGGAACTCAACAGTGGGTCCTGATCTTTGCCAATACGCAAGAGATCGTGGATGCGATCATTCCGAATCCGCTAATCATGATCGCCAGCGATGGAGCGGAAGGCCACCCACGAAACGCCGGCACATACTCGCGTGTGCTTGCGCAGTATGTGCGCGACAAGAAAACTGTTTCGCTTATGGATGGGCTCCGCAAAATGACGCTGATGCCGGCGCAGATGCTTGAGCGCTCGACTCCGCGCGCTTACAGCAAAGGACGACTGCAGGAAGGCGCGGATGCTGACATCGTCGTCTTTGACCCCCAAACCATCAGCGATCGCTCGACCTTTGAAAAGCCGATGGAGCCCAGCGTTGGCGTTCATGATCTACTCGTCGGCGGAAAATTGGTGATCGAAGACAGCAAGATGGTGCCGGATGTACTGCCCGGCAGGGCAATCTTAGGTCCGGGAAAACAGGATTTATTCCTAGCGCCTTAGCTATGCTCGGTTTTTCCGGCGAGAAGTTCGATGGCGTGCGGCAGCAAGGTGGCGACAGCCTCCAATGATTCGACTGCTCCCTTTGGGCTTCCGGGCAGATTGAGAATCAAGGCAGTGCCCCTCGTTCCACAAATTCCCCTACTCAGAGCGGCGAGCTGAGTTCTCTTTGATCCTTCGCTTCGCATACGCTCGGCGACTCCGTCCAGAATTCGTTCACAGACTGCCATCGTTGCTTCAGGTGTGACGTCGCGAGCAGCAATGCCCGTCCCTCCGGTCGTCACGATGAGGCGGACTTCACGCGAGAGCCGTATCAACGCATTCTGAATCTGGATCGGATCGTCGGGAAGGATCTCGCGAACAGTAACTCTGAAATGGAGCTGTGCCAGGAGGTCTGCAACGGCGGGTCCGGATCGATCCTCCCGCGTCCCGCGAGCGCAGGAGTCGCTGACAGTGAGAACCGCTGCGTTGATCACTCCCTCAGTCTCAGCCATCGAGAAGGACGTCTTCCTCTTCTTCCCGTCGACGGCTTACCGGCCTCGGCGGAGGTGGAGGCGTTTTCTGGACGCTGGCCGGTGCTTCCGCCGCAGGGACTGGAGCGGGTTCGGGTTCCGCGCCGCCATCCCTCGACGATTCATCCAGCAGGCGCAAGCCTTCCATCAACAGGCCCTGCGTGTTGAGCTGGGTAGTCTGCTTGTCGGTCTTGCCCTCGAAATCCAGTTGAAAATTTCCGCCAGTCCAGCGGAGTACTTTGAAGACGGCCTCGTCGCCGACCAACGATCCATAGGTTGCGTGCTTGACCTGTCCTTCGGCGAAGAAGACTTCGCATCTGTCGCCATCATTGCTGAGCGAGAGCTTGCAGCTCTTGCGGCCCATCTCGAGCGACTGCATGAGGTCGATCACGTTCATCTGCGACAAATTGCCGCGAACCACGCCGTCGGATGGCGCGGTCTTTGCCATCTTCTCGAGCGAGATGCGGTCAATCGTGCGTTTGATTCGGCGCGTCGCGTCTCTCAGGTAGAAAGGCTTTTCCAGATAGTCGTCAGCGGCGTCCTGGGGCGACAGGCGCTCCACGATGTCGGCCTTGCTGGCCATGAGCACTGTCGAGAAATTGGCGGTAGCGGGACGGCTCTTGAGTTTCTCTACCAGCTGACGCCCGTCCATCCCGGGCATTCGGTAGTCGCACACCAGCAGATCGGGGGTGTCGTCTACCGCCTTCAACAGCGCATCCGCCGCGTCGGTCGCAGTCGTAACCTGCGCAAGAGAGGTCAGGGCCTGCTGCAACATCCCCAGCACCATCGGATTGTCATCGACCACCAGCAGTTTGACGTTGTCAGCCATGAATCTTTTTTATTTGTCCCGCCGATACTCCCCGCTCTTCCCCCCGCTCTTGCGATCAAGCACGATCTCTCGGATCTCGATGCCCTTGTCGCCAGCCTTCAGCATGTCATAAATCGTGAGAGCGGCTACGCTGGCTGCCATCATTGCCTCCATCTCGACTCCTGTCTCGGCAGTCGTCGCGACCTTGGAGGTGATGGCGAGGCCATTCTCGCACACGCGCACAACCACATCAACGAACGAGAGAGGCAAGGGATGACACATCGGAATCAGTTCGGATGTGCGCTTGGCGGCCATGATTCCCGCGATCCGCGCGACTTCGAGCGGATCTCCCTTGGGATTCGACGGCAGCGACGCGAGTACCTTCGGCCCCACCGCGACGAACGCGCTCGCTTCCGCTTCGCGCTTTGTAGAACTTTTTCCCGATACGTCGACCATGCGGGCACGGCCATCACGATCGTAGTGCGAAAGTTTCTTTGGCATGGAAAACTGATTCTCCAGATATCTTACATGCGTCAAGAGACACGACCACCCACCCGGATTCGGCCTACCGCAGCATCACCGAAACAAATTGCCCAACCGCGATTTCTTCAACATCAGGCGGCACGACGATGTAGCAATCGGCTCGCGCAGTCGCTGCAATGTCTCCTGAGCCCTGCCATGGCACCAACTCGACGCGGCAATCGTCGAACTCTCCGGAAATCAGCGCCGGCAGAAATCGCTTCAGCCCAGGCTTCACCCGGATTTCAGCATCTAACTTGGCTTTGGCGAATGTAAGTTTCCGCGGCGTCATTCCTGCAAGCGCTTCGAGCAGCGGCCGTGCGAAGAGTTCGAACGTCACCATGGTCGAGACCGGGTTCCCGGGGAGACCGAAGAAGTAAGTCGACTTTCCGCCAGCACGAGCCTTGTCGGCGGAATGCCTGCCGAAGACAACAGGCCGGCCGGGCTGAATTTTTGCGCCGGTAAAAAAGAATTCCGCCCGCAACTCCGACAAGACTTGTTCAACAAGATCGTATCGCCCCATAGATACGCCACCAGTGAGCAAAAGCAAGTCTGATTGCAACCCCTGTTCGATAAGCTTTCGCAGAACCTGGGGTTCGTCTGGGGCAATCGGCAAAACTACCGGAATCCCACCCGCGCGCGTTACCTGGACGGCAAGAGAATAGCCGTTCGAGTTTCGAATCTGTGTCGGCCCCGGTACGGTATCGATATTCACGATTTCGTCGCCGGTGGTCAAAATTGCGACGTTCGGTTTCTTGTAGACCTGCAGCGTTGACTTGCCCACGGATGCTGCGAGCGCAATGGGGGCGTCGTTCAGCTTAAGTCCCCGTGGAACGAGAATGTTTCCCTTCCGCGCCTCCGCTCCGCGCGGAACTACGTTTTCTCCCGTGACGACACCACGACTGATCTCAACGCGTTCTCCCTGAAGAGCGGTGAACTCGACCATAACGACCGCGTCGGCACCCTGCGGGACAGGTGCTCCAGTCATGATTGCGGCAGCCTGCCCAGTGGCCTCCAGCGTGGGGATTTGCTCAATTCTCTCCCCGGCTTTGATTTCGCCGATTACCCGCAAATTTGCAGGAAGAGAAGCCAGGTCGGCCGAACGAACGGCATAACCGTCCCGCGTAGACCTGGGAAAGGGAGGCAGGTCCCGATCCGCAACAACGTTCTCCGCCAGAGCGCGCCCGGCACAGTGCAGTAGATCGATTGATTCCGTCTGTGGAGGGAGAATTCCTTTTGCGTGTTCTTCAACTACCCGGCGGGCGTCTTCAAAGCTAACAATTATGGGCGGTGTCACAGAAGCTGACATGCAAGGATGATAGAGCAAGCGGCGGATTGAGAGGCACCACTCGAAGACGCCCGCTGCTAACGGGCGAGTTCCTGGCCGAGCATCGCTGGGTTGCTGGCGAAGGTGAGGCCGGTCTCAAGATCAATGACTCGGTCTTGTACCAGTTGCGCGATTTCGCCATCAAAATGCTGCATGCCTTCCGACTCGCAGGCTTTCATAGCATCCAGCAACGTGTTGTCATCATGCTCACCCTTTTCGACGCAGGTGCGGGTGCGAGGATTGGCCTTCAGCACCTCGAACGCCGCTACCCGACCGCTGCGGTCTGCCTTCGACATGAGCCTCTGACAAATGATGTAGCGGAACGACTTTGCGAACCGTTCCCGAACGGATTGCTGCTCAGCCGGAGAAAACGAACTCACGATGCGTTCCACCGTCTTCGAAGCGTCCATGGTATTCAAGCTGGAGAAGACAAGATGTCCAGTCTCCGCAGCCTCAAGGACGATTTCAATGGTCTCGCGATCCCGCATTTCTCCGACAAGTATCACCTTCGGCGCCTGGCGCATCGCCGATCGCAGGGCGTGCGCGAAGCTCGGGGTATCGCTATGCAACTCTCTCTGATGAATCGTCGAGCACTTGTGGTTATGCAAAAACTCAATGGGATCTTCGATGGTGATGATGTGATAGTACTTCTCTCGATTGATGCTATCCAGCAGGACAGCAAGCGTCGAAGACTTGCCTGACCCCGTCGGGCCTGTGACGAGCACAATTCCGTCGCGAAGCTTTGTAACGTCAGACAGCTGACTCGGTAATCGAAGCGAATCGAAATCCGGAATATTCGTCGGAATCACACGCATCACCACCGCGCAACTGCCGCGTTGAATGAAGATATTCACGCGGAAGCGGGCTAATCCCGGCAATCCGTACGAAATGTCGCAGGCACCGTGCTCGCGAAGCGTAGTGATAGCTTGCTTGTTATCCCCGATAAGGTCTGCCGCGATGCGTCTGGTGTCGTCCGCCGACAGAAATGACAGCCCAGGTACCTGCACGGGAATCATCTGCCCATACACTTGAACTTGCGGCGGGCGGCCCGGCGAAAAAATAAGGTCGCTAATCTTCTCAGCCGCACGCAACATCCCGCCAAGCAACGCAGGAGTGGCTACCTGGCCGCTGGACGCCGGAATCTCAAGTTCAACTGATATCGGAGCAATTGTTGGTGCCGCCATTCGCCCTCGCTAAACGAAATCGCACGCACCACAGTCAGGAGAAATCGATACCTAACTCTAGCGCGCAACCGGGCGTAGCGCGACGGTCAGCAAGTACAAGGTCCTTCGTAACCCGTCCGTCCAAATAGAAAGAGGGGCGGCCAGAGCCGCCCCTCGATGCATTCGTAAGTGTTTGTCTCTATGAGACTTATTTCTTGGGTTTTTTCTTGTTTCCGAAGCTCGTCTCAACCGATCCACCGATCTGGGTGAGCATCTGTTTGGCTGGGTCCGCGTAGGTGCCGCTGGGCTGAAGCTCCAGGTATTTTTGGAGCGCTTCCGCCGTTCCCTGGGGAGCGACCATTTTGTCTCCCTGCAGCGTGGCCTTGCCAATCATGTTCACACCCTTCCAGTAATAGGCGTCCGCGCGGTTCGGATCTGACGCAATCACCTTGTCAAAAGCGGCCAGGGCATCATCAACCTTGCCCGCGTTCGTCAGGACGGCGCCGGTGTTGAAGTAATACTGAGCGGCGTTGGTCGGATCGGCCTGGGCCGCCAGTTCGTAGGTCTTCACAGCGTCATCCACTTTGTTTGACTTGGCGTACGCCTCAGCGAGGTTGTTGTAGTAGGCGGCAAGGTTCTTGCCGGCGTTCGGATCCTTGTCGTTCGCGGCACCCTTCTTAAGATCGATGGCTTTCTGATAAGACTCGATCGCCGATCCGAAACGCTTCTGTTTTTCAGCGGAATCAGTTTGCTTTGCGGCTGAAAGCCGGTAGTAATCTCCTAACTTGAACCAAACCAAGTCGCGCGATGGATCCACCTGGTTTGCTTCGCTGAGGCTGGCGATGGCCGTATCGAAGTCGCCGGCATCGGCAGCGGTCTTGGCGGCATTCAGCTTTTCGTTCAGAGCTTTAACGGTATTTGTTTCTTTCTGCGCCTTGGCCTGCTGTTCCTGCATTTGCTTCAACTGCTCAGGGGACAGTCCCTGACCTTTGGCCGCGCTCTCTTGTTCCTTCTTCAGATCGATGTCCATTACGTTCTCATCGAGCTGAACCTGAAAGCCGTTGATGTGATAGAGCTCCTTGTTCGCCTTCTGATCGTCAGGAGTCTTGAAGAGCGTGATCTTGTACTTCCCGGGCGTCAGTCCAAGAGAAAAATATTCGCCCTTGCCATTCGTCTTGAGGGGATATTTTTGGCCGTTGTCCATGTTTTCATACAGAACAACCGCTGCCGCGATCGGCTTGCCCTCTGCATCTTTGCAAGTACCTTTTACCGTTCCGGACGCTTGGGCGAATACGGGCGGAACACACAGCCCGATCGCTAATACGATGAACACAATAATTGCGAAATGCTTCTTCATTTTGCCTCCAGGCAAAAGACATTCGAGCAAGTTCGGCTCGTGAATCTCACAACGATACTTCCCTACAGAGAAAACACGTTTCCATCAATTCTGTTGCGCCGCATACGGTATCGGATCCGGCACACCTGCAGCCTCGAATGCTCGCAGGCGAAGCGCGCAACTGTCGCAGACACCGCAGGCGCGATCCTCACGGCTGTAGCATGACCACGTTAAATCCAAGGGCGCCCCCAATTCAAGGCCGAGGCGCACGATCTCCGCCTTCCGCATCGCGATCAACGGCGTCACAACGCGGATGCGCCCGTCCTTGGTCCCGGCTTTGATAACTTCATTGAATGCTTCGTAATACGCCGGCCGGCAGTCAGGATATCCGGAACTGTCGGGTTCGACCGCACCAATGTACACCTGTTCCGCACCCAGCACCTCTGCCCAGCTGACAGCGACACTCAGAAAGTGGGCGTTCCGAAATGGGACGTAGGTCACTGGAACATCATGGCCCACCGTCTCGGAGTTTGGAACGTCGATAGAGCTGTCCGTCAGCGCAGATCCTCCAATCGCTCGTAGCGCCTCATTTCTAATCATCAACCTGTCGTGGATCTTGAGGCGCTGGCAGATTGCCAGGAACGATTGCCGTTCCCGCTCTTCCGTGCGCTGGCCATAGCTGATGTGGACGGCGGCCGCCTCGTGATCGCGCGCTGCGAGGGAAGCACATACACAAGAGTCCATCCCACCACTCAGCAGGACGACACCACGCGACTTGGTCGAGATCGCCATTCGCTAAACGCCCTTGACCGCAGGATCCCAGATGAACTTGTGCAATTGGAGGCCGAGCCGGGCGGGAACGTTGTCAGCAATCATCCACTCGGCAAGCCTTTGAGGATCGAGCAGGCAATGGGAGCTGTCCCTGGTCCCTGTGGCGCCTTTGTCGAACGCTGGTGAAAACAGGACGGCATTCACTCGCGGGGCGAGATTGTGCCGATGCACGAAATCCACGGCAAAGTCGTAGTCATCCCGGCTGCTCAACACGAACTTCACCTCATCGCGCGGGGTGAGGACTTCCAGGTTCTGCAGGCAGAAAGTGCTTCCCTCTCCAGAATCCGGGCACTTCACGTCGACGATCTTTATGACTTCGGGTGGGACCTCCTGCAAGGGCCGCTCGCCACTCGTCTCCAGAAGAACTATGTAATTCTCGCCGATGAGGCGGTGCATGAAGGGCACGAGCTCGCGCTGCTGAAGCATAGGCTCGCCGCCAGTAATCTCAACCATGCCTCCTCCGGGAGATAGCTGGTGGACTGTACTCAAAATCTCATCGGAGGCCATCCGGCTCCCGCCTTGGAATGTGTACTCGCTGTCGCACCACGTGCAGCGCAGGTTGCAGCCCGTTAGCCGCACAAATACGCACGGCAGGCCCGCATGGGTCGACTCGCCCTGCAACGATTTGTAGATTTCAGTGATTTGCATGTGGCGCACTCAAGCCCGCTGCTTCAGTCGTTGAGGCCTGAATTTGGATCAACGACAGCGCAGGCCGTGCCAAGGGAGAATCTATTCGCTGTATTTTGCCGTCGTCGTATCGGTTTCAAATACCGTTACGTCTTTGATTCGAACCCGGCCCTGAGTTCGGCTCTGCAATCGACTGTTCGATTCGTCGTAAAAGTACTTCGCAAGATTTTCCGCCGATGGATTGATCGCGGTGAATGGCTCGATCTCGTTGATCATCTGATGATCCAGACGCTCGATGACGTGTCTCATCACTTCCCGCAAGTCCTTGAAATCAAGAAGCAACCCTGCCTTGTCCAGTTCTGTTCCCGCCAGCGTCACACGAATCTTGTAGTTGTGGCCATGCGGATTCTCACACTTGCCCTTGTAATTTCGCAGGTAGTGACCTGCTGCGAACGTATCTTCCACCGTAACTTCGAACATGCTCCCCCAAACGATGCGCACATCGCCAATGCGCTAAAAGTCCAACAAATATTGTACCGCTTGCGCCCTGTTCTGACGTGGCTTGACGCCATTCGACAACCAAATGTAGCTTGCCTAAGCGTGCTTATTGATAGACGGAGAGGAAATGATACGACGAAGTCTTTTGTTTCTCATTCTGTGCACGGGATCTCTGACACACGCCTGTTTCGCGCAGGGTCGGACGGAAACGCCTGAGTTCGACCTGAAAGAGCACTACACCAAGTACGAATACCGGGTTCCGATGCGGGATGGGGTGCACTTGTTCACGGCCGTTTATGTCCCGAAAGACAGCTCACACGCGTATCCCTTTCTGATCGATCGCACCCCCTACAGTGTCGGGCCTTACGGGGTGGATTTTTATCGACCGTTTCTTGGGCCGTCTCCGGACTTCGATAAAGCGGGATACATTTTCGTCTTCCAGGATGTTCGCGGTCGTTATATGTCGGAAGGTACGTTCATCGAGATGCGTCCGCACATCGACAACAAGAAATCCAAGCAGGATGTGGATGACAGCACTGACCTCTACGACACGATCGATTGGCTCCTCAAGAACATTCCGAACAATAACGGTAACGCAGGAATCTGGGGGATTTCGTACCCAGGATTTTTCACCTCAGCGAGCATCATCGATTCCCACCCAGCGCTGAAGGCAGCGTCACCGCAGGCTCCAATGACCGATCTCTTCATGGGAGATGACGCGTATCACGGCGGCGCTTTCATGCTCGCGGCTAACTTTGGCTTCTACAGCCAGTTCAAGCCGCAAGAAAATCCGCAACTCCCGCCGAAGGGTTCCGTGCCCTTCGATTGGGGCACGAAAGACGGTTATCAGTTCTTTCTGAAGACCGGACCGCTATCAAACCTGAAGAAGTACCTTGAGGGTAAAAGCGCACTTTGGGATGACCAGGTCGGTCACGACACATACGACGAATACTGGAAGGCCCGAAATCTGGCTCTGCATATGAAGAATATCCATTGTGCCGTACTCACAGTGGGTGGATGGTTTGATGCGGAAGATTTGCAGGGCCCATTCACGACGTTTCATTCGATTGGCAAGAACAATCCCGGAATTTTCAATGGGCTTGTGATTGGTCCATGGGTGCATGGTGGCTGGGGGAGGTATGACGGAGAGCATCTTGGCCGAGTGGAGTTTGGATCGAGTACCGGAGAGTTTTACCGCAAGAACATTCTTTTTCCGTTCTTTGAGCAATATCTGAAAGGCAGCAGCGATGCGAAGCTGCCAAAGGCCTACGTGTTTGAGACGGGAACAAACGTTTGGCGGCGTTATACCGCATGGCCTCCGGAAAACGTCGAGAAGAAGACGCTGTATTTCCGATCGAATGGAGAGCTGTCGTTTGTATCTCCCGCGACAGATGGAGAGGCATTCGATGAATACGTTAGCGACCCTGCGAAGCCGGTCCCGTTCGTCAGCTATGCAGGCCTGAACGTCCCCCAAGAATATATGGTGTCAGATCAGCGCTTTGCCACCAGCAGAACGGATGTGGTGATGTATCAGACGCCGATACTCGAAGAAGATGTCACTATCGCCGGGCCTGTATCCCCTCGGGTGTTCGTCTCGACCAGCGGTACAGATTCAGATTGGGACGTGAAGTTAGTCGACGTGTACCCCGCGGACTATCCTGACAGCAAGCAGGATGGGCCACGACCTGAGGATCGAGATAAGCCCAGGAAGGACGTGCCGGCGCCTCCATTCAACATCGGGGGATATCAGCAATTGGTGCGTGGCGAGCCGTTCCGCGGAAAATTCCGTCACAGCTTTGAAAAGCCGGAGGCTTTCACGCCCGGAAAAGTCGAAGAGATCAACTTTACGATGCCGGATATTAACCATACGTTCCGGCGCGGCCACCGGATCATGGTCCAGGTCCAGAGTTCGTGGTTCCCTCTCACGGATCGAAATCCGCAAACGTTCGTGAACATCCCGGATGCAAAGCCGACAGACTTCGTGAAAGCCACGGAGCGTGTCTATCACAACAAGCAGCAACCTTCGGGGATCCAGGTGCAAGTGGTGCCGCGCGGCGAAGCCAGCGAATCGCAGAAATAACTTTCGCCGCCTTTCGTTCGCCTGGTCAGAGAGTCTAGTCCGCCATCACGCTCCAGGTTGCAAAGCGCAGGTTCGCCTTTTGCCCTGTTTCCGCGCTAGAATCTTGCAACCTCTCTGCACTCGTTTTCGACCCTTGGGAATTCCATTCACGCGAAGGGACATCGTAATGAACGTCCTGCTGCTCTCAATGCCCGATTCGTTCGAACACATGCCATCCTTGGCGATCCGGATGCCGAACGGCGGACTGACTTCGATTGCCGGCAACATCGATCCTCACCATCGAGTGGCGGTCGCCGACCTGATTCTGGTACAAGGCCACGTGCGTGACTGCGTCAAGCGTCTGATGCGAGAGGTAGACCCGGACGTCGTTGGAATGTCGATCATGACCTTCCAGAGGCGTACAGCTGGTCGCATCATCGAGCTCATTCGCGGCCTCAAGCCTCAAGCCAAGATCGTCGTGGGCGGCTACGATCCCAGCCTGGCCTCAGAAGCGTACGAAGCATTCGATATTGACTTCCTGGTGCGCGGCGAGGGAGAAGTCACATTTCGCGAACTGATGCGTGCGCTCGAGAAGGCCGGCCCCATGGAAGCGATCGGCGGCCTCTCGTTTCGGAAGGACGGCGGGTGGATTCACAATCCTGCGCGTGCCCCCCATCGACTGGAAGACAATGAGATCAAGCTTCCGAAGCGAGATTCGCGTGTCCTGAAGGGCTACACCATGCTGGGCCGTCAAGTCGACGTGATCGAGACGTCGCGTGGCTGCACCTACGATTGCAGTTTCTGCTCGATCATTGAAATGCGCGGCAGGAACTTTTTCACATATACGTTTGATCGCGTGATTGCCGACATCCGTGACGCGCACGACCACGGCGCTCGCACCATCTTCCTGGTGGACGACAACATCATGTTGAACGTGCGGCGCTTCGAGGCCTTGTGCGAAGCGATCATCGCAGCGGGATTGAATGAAATCGACTACTTCGTGCAGGCGATGACCTCATCGATCGCCAATCACGGAGAAACACTCGCTCCGCTGATGCGGCGGGCTGGATTCCGCTACGTTTTCCTGGGAATCGAGAACATTCTTGAGGGCGATCTCGACTTCCTCAAGGCGTCTGCGAAAAATACTGCTCGCGATAACGGCAAAAACGTCGGCAACGCGACCCTAAAAGCGATCGACTACCTGCACCGCAATCAGATGTTCGTAGTGGGTGGATTGATCGTCGGCAATCCGGATGACACTCGCGAGTCGATCGAAGCCAATCTTGAATTTGCACGACGCTACGTCGACTGGCCCTACATTCAGCATCCGACGCCGTATCCGCGCACCCCGATGACAAAGGAGTTCCGCGAACAAGGCTTGATCGAGAACGAACGACTCGAGGAGTACGACGGCACCACTGCCGTTGTCCGGACCAAGCACCTATCCGCCGAAGAAGTGGAATACTTGTGCTGGAAGGCAGGGCGTTGGATGAAAACGAAACACATTCCTGCAGTTCTCCGCCACGACCCCTGGTTCGTTCTTTCCAACGCACACAAGATGCTAGCCCACAATTTCCGCGGAACCTCGATCCGCTCCGCCTTGAAATTGGAAGACGACAAGAAATCATTCCAACGCTATAAGGCGATACGCAAAGCGGAACACGAGTACGTATAGTGTCGGTCTCTAAATAAATTACGGAAGGGGCGTTCGGGTTCTTAGTTCCCCACTCCGAAGAACTCTTCAACCGCCCGGACATCGGTGGTCTTCTTATAATTAGGTAGGCTCTCGATAAAGACCCGCCCGTATTGTTTCTTCAGGATGCGATTGTCCAGCAAAACCAGTAGGCCGCGGTCGTGGAGCGACCGAATCAGCCGTCCAAAACCTTGCTTCAACGTGATGACCGCAGACGGCACCTGATACTGGAAGAACGCATTGCCGCCATCAGCATCGATGGCTTTTACGCGTGCCGCGACCACAGGATCGCTAGGTACGGCAAAAGGCAACCGGTCGATGATGACACAACTGAGTTGATCACCCTGCACATCGACACCCTGCCAGAATGAAGAAGTTGCTAATAGCACGGCGTTTGGTGTCAGGCGGAATTCTTCGAGCAAGGCGGTCTTCGGCGCATCCCCTTGCCGCAAGATGGGAAACTCGATCTCCCCCAAAAGGCGTTGGTAGATATCGTTCATCTGCGCATAGCTAGTGAAGAGCACGAAGGCGCGCCCTCGCGTAATCTCCAGCAGCCTGCGGATTCGATCCGCCGCCTTGGCCGTAAATTGCGGTGTCCGCGGATCAGGAAGATCTGGCGGGACGTAAAGGAGCGCCTGGCTCTCGTAGTCGAAATGCGAAGGGAGGACCGACTCGCGAGCATGTTCAACCCCCAATCGCTGGCGTATATATTCGAAGCGGCCGCCGACCGCAAGCGTCGCTGACGTCAGCACGGCACACTCGAGTTTCGACCACAGACACTCACGCAGGATGGGACCGACATCAATCGGTGTCGCCTGAAGGAATGTGTAACGGCTACGGGAGAGAACGTCGGAAGCTGAACCATTTCGACCGTTTTGTCCCCGAGAGTTGTCACGGCCGCCTGCTCTCCCGCCACGCCGCTCGATCCAGAACACGGTGTTGCGATCGTCAGACTCCATGGCGAAACCGAGTTGGACTTGTATTTCCTGGGCGCGGCGGACAAAGTTGAACACTTCTTCCGGCTTCTGCGGCAGGGCATCGAGTTCTCCAGCCAATCGCGTCAAACATTGATTCAGCGCAGAATATTCATCTCCGTTTTCTTCAAGGAATTCACGGCGCGACTCGAATGCGAACCGTCCATCTCCAGAAGGCAGAAGTGAGAAGAACAATTGAGCTCGATCGCGCAAGCTTCCAAGCGCACCCGACAGAGACGCGGATAACATCCGATTGTGTTGCATGGAGTTCTCGACATCTCGTGCGAGTTCCTCCACTCGCAAATTGCTCACCGAGATACCGAAATAGTTTCCAGCGACCTCCTCCAGTTCGTGAGCCTCGTCAAATACAACGGCTGCCGCTTCCGGAAGAATTCCCGCATCGGGCGCTCCTTCCGCCTGCAACTTTATGGCTAAGTCCGCAAAGAACAGATGATGGTTGACGATGATGATGTCGCTCTCCATCGCGCGCCGCCGCATTTCGGTAATGAAGCAGCGCTCCCACTCACTGCATTTTTGTCCCGTACAGGTGTCCGCGCGCGCATCGAGCTTATGCCAAAGCAAGCTCGCCTCTGGCAATTCAGCGAGCTCGGCGCGGTCTCCGGTTGCGGTGTTTTTTTCCCACGCTGCGATCGCGCGGTAATGCTCGATCTCTTCCAGCCCGCTGAGGACCGGCTGATCGGTCAGGTCGTAGAGTTTTTTCCGGCAGAGATAGTTGTTCCGGCCCTTCATGTAGCAGACGGAAAGCCTCGGGCCCGACGAGGCCTCGCCGTACAGCGCTTGCTCCAGGAAAGGGATGTCCTTGTAAAAGAGCTGCTCCTGAAGATTTTTCGTCCCCGTCGAGATGATTACTCTTTTTCCTGATCGGATCACCGGTACCAGGTAGGCTAGCGTTTTACCGGTGCCGGTACCGGCTTCGACGATCAAGTGACGTTTTTCCTCTAAGGCTTGCTCGACGGCCTGCGCCATCTGCAACTGTCCGCGCCGAAACTCGTAGGCCGGATGAGTTCTCGATAGCAGACCGCCAGGCGCAAAGAATTGGTACAGAGACCCATCTTTCCCATTTGAGAATGAGCCCGTGCTTGAACCAGAAGAGACGGGCTGGGGACTGGAAGTCACGGGAGTCTCTATAATAGCGATTCCGGGACTTTCGCATCGTTTGCCGCTCACGCACTTGATCCGGGCGGACAACTGAGGGCAATTCTCGCCACACTGGCATCACCTTTGACTCAGCCAACCTACAATTCGACGAATACTCTTGAAACCACCGCCGCCGGCATTCCGACGATCGCTATCGTGGGACGTCCCAACGTCGGCAAGTCGACCCTTTTCAATCGAATTGTTGGATCGCGGCGCGCAATCGTCGGCGACGAACCTGGTATCACCCGGGATCGCCTTTACGGTGACACGGAGTGGAGCGGGCGACGGTTACGCATCGTCGACACGGGCGGAATTCTCCCCGAGGAAAAGGATCTGATTCCCTCGGAAATTTACCGGCAGGCTCGCGTAGCGCTCGACCAGGCCGCCGCGATCGTGATGGTTGTGGACGGCCGCTCTGAGCTAGCAGGTCCGGACCTCGAACTCGTTCGTCTGTTGCGCAAGGTCAACCGTCCACTGTTCCTGGCCGTGAATAAGATGGATTCTGAAAAACAGACCACTCTGCTCGATGACTTTCATCGACTGGGAATACGGGAGATGTTTCCGATCTCTGCTGAGCACGGTCGGGGAATCGACGATTTGCTGGACCGGGTCGTAGAAGTTTTGCCTGCGCCTACACCCACGGACGACACAGAGATCATCGAGGAGTCGCAGTCAGAGCCAGCGGAAGAAACCGACGAAAAGCCACCCGTGGAAGTCAAGGTTGCAATCATTGGGCATCCCAATGTCGGCAAATCAACCTTGTTGAATTGCCTGACCTCATCGGATCGAGCGATTGTTTCCCCGATTCCCGGCACGACCCGCGATGCGGTCGATGAGGTGATCGAACACAACGGGCGAAAATTTCGCTTCATCGATACCGCGGGTATCCGCCGCAAGGGCAAAACACATTTGATGGCCGAAAAACTTTCGGTCGTCATGGCACGGAAACATCTCGAAGCTGCTGATATCGCCCTGCTGGTCATCGACGCCACGGAAGGCGTCAGTCAGCTTGACGCGGCGATTGCAGGCTACGCTCATGAGAGCGGGCGTTCCATCATTATCGTCGTCAACAAGTGGGACCTGATGATCAGCGGACAACAGAGAGCAGGCAGGCCTACCAAAGCGGACCGCATGCGCGCGACCAATCGGCCGGGAGATCGCTCGGCTTATGAAGAGCGCCTTCGATACGAACTCAAGTTTCTCAGCTATGCGCCCATTGCTTTCATTTCCGCCAGCACGGGCAACGGCACGGAAAAGATATTCCCGCTCCTCGAAGAGGTTGCCAGCGAACGTCGCAAGCGGGTCACGACATCGCAAATGAATAAGTTTCTCGAACACGTCGACTTTGAACGCGCATCAGTTCCCATGAAGCAGCGCGTGAAGATTCTGTACATGACGCAGGCGTCGGTAGCGCCGCCTTCATTTGTCTTATTCACCAATCGCAACGTAAAACTTCACTTCGCTTTTCAACGTTTTCTTGAAAACCAGATCCGTGCGGCTTTTGGCTTCGTAGGAACTCCGATCTGGATTAAGAGCAAGGCGCGAAACACTTAGCGGCAGACTGTTCCAATTGAGATTGTGATGCCCTCTGCGATGCAGCCCTGTCGATTCAGAATAGTCCGCTGGCCGGCGTACCTAATTGCCACCATGTTGCTGGCTTCATCCTTGACTCTGGCGCAGAATGCAGGGACATCGTCGTCTACAAAACACAATGCGCACTCAACATCGCCCGATAAGGTTTCGATCGATCCCGGATCCATTCTCAATGGGGTCTACCGCAACACTACGCTACGGCTCTCCTGCAAAATCCCGGCCGGATGGGTATTGCGGACCGAGGAAATGAATACGCCCGACGGGCCGCCGTCAGGCCAGAGTCCTGCCAGCACCGCAGGATCTCACGCAGAGGTGCTATTGGCAGCTTTTTCGCGTCCACCCGAGGCGCGAGGGGAAGATATCAACGCATCAATTTTGATTGCGGCCGAACCTGCATCCTCGTATCCGGGACTAAAGGAGCCAATTCAATACTTTGGACCGATTACTGAGATCGCCAAGGCACAAGGGTTCGCGGCCGACGAAGAGCCCTATGAGATTGCGGTGGGCACAAAAAACCTGGTGCGCGAAGACTTCCACAAAGACGTTGGATCGCGAGTTCTTCGTCAATCGACTCTTGCCATGCTGGACCACGGCTATGCGATATCTATCACCGTAATCGGCGGGACCGAAGATGAAGTGGAAGGATTGATCGATGGACTTGAGTTCGGCCCATCCCCGCGAGCTACGCCGAAGCCGAAATAGCCTCACAACTTGTCTCACACGGTTGCAGGAAGCTCCTTCAGGGCGATCTCGATCTTCGGAGGATGCAGCAGCGTGTTATGAATCAGGCAGTGCTGTACAGCCCTCTCGACGCCAGCTCGATGATGTTCGCTCAACTCCACCGGAGTTTCGATCTCGATTCGAAAGTGGTCAATACGCGCGGTAGGATCTTTCACTTTGTCCGCTGTAACCCGGACGCGCGTGCCTTCGGTGGAAAGCTTGAACTTGCGCAAATATTGAGCGGCATAAAAGCCAGCGCAGGATCCGAGCGACGCCAGAAGTAGTTCCGGTGGGGTCATTCCTTCGTCGAATCCGCCACTTTCAGGTGGTTGATCGCATGCGATCGTGTGTTGACGCGCTTTGATTTCGAATTGAACTGATCCCAGATGCTCGACTGTTACTTCCATAACTCCTCCGCTGAAAAATCGAGCCGTGTTGTTCCGCATGAAGACAGCGTTTAGATGACGGTCGTGTATCGATATCCAAGGCAATTCTGTCATTACAGTCCCAACTCGGCTGTATACAGGATCACTACGCTTTCATGAGGGAATCAAGCTGCGCGTGTAGAGGAAGATCGGCTACTTCTTGAAAGGGATTCCACCTTGATGGGCCGGCGGATCAGTCTAGGGATTCGGGATGGAGGCTCAGGTCTTTTTCACCCGCAGCCTTTTTCTCAGCATACTTTTTCATCCAGGCCTCCCAGCTCTTGCCGGCGGCGGTGTCCCTGCCAGTAAAAGCAAGGGCAGCGATGTCCGAGTACGAAATTGAAACCTTTTCGCTTGAGTTCTTAGGATAAAGGCGAACCACAGAATCTTTCAGATTTCCGGAAGAGCGCCGGTCAAAGAGATATCCTTCGATTTTGGATCCATCTTTGCGGGTGATCGTGATATCGCCGCGGTAGTCGAAGGCTTTCTCCAACGCCACGCGCAGCTCTTCCTCATTCGCCAACTCCGGGATCCATCCCTCGAGGCGCTCATGCGCCGTGCCGGGCGCAACTTCCAGCGCATCCGGATTCGCCACACTTGCGTGTGGAGGAGTTGCTTCCCCCGAAGCGTGATCGATATGCCCGCCTTCTTTACCCGTCATAAATTTTTCTCTGGGTCCCTTGGCGTTCCGAGGATCTCTTATAGGAATTGTCATCCTGAGCGAAGCGGTGTCAAGCGAAGCGCAGACGCGGCGCAGTCGAAGGACCTGGCGACATTCGCAGCCCGCACGGGCAAGTCAAGGAATTTCTACGACCTACGCCCGTGTCTCCTGCAAAGACTCCGCCTGAGCCGTAGGCGTCGCGATCTGCACCAGCGGATGCACCGCCGACGTCGGCTCCTCCAGCATGCGCAGCGCTTCTTCGTCGCGATATCCCGGGAACAGCGTCCCCTTCACCGTAGCCAGGAATCCGCCCAGCGAACTGAACGTCGCATTGACCGCCGACGCCTCGTATCCGCTGTGAACCATGCAATTAGCGCAAGCCGGATTGCCAGATTCGGTTCCGTAGTTGCTCCATTCCGTCGTGGTCAGCAGTTCGGAAAATGTTTCAGCGTAGCCGTCCTGAAGTAAATAGCAAGGTTTCTGCCAGCCAAAAATGTTGTAGGTCGGCATGCCCCAGGGCGTGCATGGATACGTTCGCTTCCCCATCAGAAATTCGAGGAACAGGGGCGACAAGTTGAACTGCCAATTTTTCTTGCGATTCGAGAGGATCGCGCGAAACATCCTGCGGGTGCGGGCTCGTCCCAGAAAGTGCTTTTGGTCGGGGGCTTTGTCGTAAGAGTAGCCCGGCGAGAGCATCATGCCTTCGACGCCAAGGTCCATCATCTCGTCGAAGAACGCTCGAACGGACTTCGGATTCGCGCCATCAAATAGTGTCGTGTTAGTAGTTACGCGGAACCCGCGGCGCAATGCTTCTTTGACTGCGTCGACAGCAATGTCGTATCCGCCTTCGCGGCAGACAGCCAGGTCATGCTCTTCGCGCTGCCCGTCGAGGTGCACACTGAATGTCAGGTATTTGCTGGGCTTGAAGAGATCGATCTTTTCCTTCAGCAACAAAGCATTCGTGCAGAGGTAGATGTATTTCTTGCGGGCTACCAGGCCTTCGATAATTTCGCCGATCCGCGGATGCATCAACGGCTCGCCGCCTGGGATCGAGACCATGGGCGCGCCACATTCATCGACAGCGCGGAAGCATTCTTCCGGGCTCAGGTCCTTCTTCAGGATGTGGGCTGGGTATTGAATTTTGCCACACCCCGCACACGCAAGATTGCAGCGGAACAGCGGTTCCAGCATCAGGACAAGCGGATATTGCTTCCGCCCGGCTAGCTTTTGACGAAGCACATAGCTCGCCACGGTCCACATTTGTGAGACAGGTACTGGCATGAATACTAGAACCCCTTGTAGCTATTATTTTAACAGGCTTCAAGGGCGCAGGTCCGGTCGCCCCGACCCCGAAAAGGCACTGTGTCGTATCGGTACCACGTGGCAACTTTGGCAGATTGCTACAACCCGTACTCGGGCTTCCGCCTCTAAAGGTCGTACCCTTCCGCGTTAGTTCCGTAGCGAAAGGACTCTTGTTCAAGCCTATGAAACCCGGTACGCTTATTTTCGGTCCCCCGTATGTTTAACCCCCATCCCAACCTCGCCGACGAAGTGAACCGAGGCATCATACAGTCGGAAATTGAGGGCGGCGTATTCTTGAATGACCTGCCACCATCAACTGTCCTTCAAATTCAGACCCTGCATCACTGTTACACAGCAGTACTTCTAGGCGGCAGTGAAGCGCTAATTTCCGGACATCCGGAATTTTGCCCCGAGCCGGTGCAGGTCGCGATCTCTGGTTCCACATGGGGTGGCTCCATGCTCAAGCTGCAATACGTGGGCCGGGGAATGCACCTCGAGTTTCGCCATCCTCATTATCCGACTCCGATCATTACTTCGCCGATTCAAGAAATTCGAGACAAAGCATCGTTCCCGATGCTTGAACTTGACTCCCGGCCTCAAGGCGCTCACTCCTAGCCGTTGTCAACCGCGACTTCCGTTGACTTGCTCTCCTGCAAGCACTACCATTCCCGCGAGCAGCCATGCCCCTTGCGATCGGAACCCGAGAAGTCAGCCATGTGACCATCCTCGACGTGAAAGGGCGCGTCGTCCTCGGCGATGAGATCGGTGAACTTCGAGACGCTGTCCGGCGCCTAATCTCCGAAGGAAAGAAAAAAATCATTCTTAACCTTGCAGGCGTCGACTACATCGACAGCTCGGGAGTGGGTGAACTCGTGAGCAGCTACACCACAGTCCGCAATGCCGGAGGCGAACTAAAGCTCCTCAATCTCAGCCAGAAAGTTCGCGACATCCTAAACGTAACGAAGCTATACACCGTTTTTGATGTGCGGACTGACGAATTTACTGCCGTTAAGTCCTTCGACTACTTCTTTGCAAAGTAACCGGCACCACCCCAAGAGTGGTTGCAAGCAACAATCGAAACCTTGGCGAAACCCCGTCATCCTGAGGAGGGCGAAGCTCTCCGAGGGACCTGACGACTGTCGTGCATTTTTGATGCAGTCCCAGAAAATCGCTGCACTGCATGCAGTTCTTCCAATCCTATCCACGTCTTTAACGCTGGACACCTACGTAAGGTCCTTCACGCCGTCTTCGCCGGCGTTCAGGATGACATGTCCTGGGTCTTCTTTATGAGACACATTTGCTGAGACACACTCGACGCGAACCGGTTTTGACACGACCAAAACGGCTGCACGTGGAATACTATTCGTGCGACGGGAAGTCATGGGCCACGGTTTTTTTGTTTGCGGGAGTCGTGTCTCGTGGAAGATCACAGCACTGAACGCGGCAAGGTTGAGGCCAAGACTGCCCGCGAGTCTATCTGGACGACTACTCCCTCGTTCCAGGGCTGGACGTGTTCGCAGTGCGAGTGGAACTATCCTCTTCCAGCATTGCTGAGTGATCCGGAAGCCAAGACTGCCTACGATCGTCTGGCCGCGTCAAAATTCCGCGACCACAAATGCTCAGACCATCTTTCCCGGTTGAACAACGCACGAGACGACACATTCACCGCTCGCATCCGGAAATTGATCGCACAGGGTTTCAAACCCAAGGATGCGGTCGATCTCATGCTCCAAGAGGCTAGCCTGGAATTCCGCAATCAGCCGCGCACCCTCGCTCAAGCAAAAACCGAAGCCGACGATTTTCTTCGCCGCCTTCGAGCCGGCGTGATCTAACCTTCCCCTCAATCTAGTTCTGAATTCCCATCTGAGTGAGTACGTACGCGTAGTCGAAGGACGATTCTTTCAATCGATCGTAGCGGCCGGACGCACCACCATGTCCGGCAGGGCTGAGATTCGTCTTCAATATCAAGATGTTATGGTCGGTGCGCGTCGCTCGCATCTTGGCTACGTACTTTGCAGGCTCCCAGTACATGACCTGGCTATCGTTGAACGAAGTTTTCACAAGCATGTTGGGATAAGCCTTCGCTTCGATGTTGTCATAAGGCGAGTACGTGATCATGTAGTCGTACGCCGCTTTTTCCTTGGGATTGCCCCATTCCTCATACTCGCCCACCGTCAGCGGAAGCGTCTCGTCGAGCATGGTGTTCATGACATCGACGAAGGGAACTCCGACGATGGCCGCTTTGAAAAGGTCGGGCCGCATGTTCAGCACGGCGCCCATGAGCAGTCCGCCTGCGCTTCGACCTTCGATGACCAGACGATCCTTGGATCCGTAACCTCGCTTCACAAGATCTTCCGCACACGAAATAAAATCGGTGAACGTAGTTTTCTTGTTCATCATCCGGCCGGCATCATGCCACGCCTTTCCCATTTCCCCGCCACCACGGATGTGCGCTACAGCCGTCACTACGCCGCGATCGACCATGCTGAAAATGTTGGGATTGAAGAACATGTCGATGGAGATTCCATAGGAACCGTAACCGTAGAGGTAGAGCGCACCGGTTCCATCGAGTTTCGCGCCCTTCAGGTGCAGGACCGAAATCGGAACCTTCGCGCCGTCGGAGGCTACGGCATAAATCTGCTCGACCTCATACTTCTTGGGGTCGTATCCGCCCGGAACTTCCTTTTGCTTGAGCAACGTGGAGGTACCCTTCTCCATGTCATAGGAAAACACCGATGGCGGCGTTATCGGCGACTGGTATCCATAACGGAATTCGGTGGTGTCGTAGACGCGATTGATATACGGATAAGAAGCATAGGCCTGTTCCGGAAATGAGATTCTCTTCGACTGCCCATTGCGAAGGTCAATGACGCGAATCTGAGGGAGCCCGGTTTCACGCTCGTAAACAACGCAGAAATTCTTGAAGAAATCTACGTCGTCGACCATGATGCCCGTGTTGTGCGCCATGACTTCGTGCCAGTTCGCGCTCCCAGGATCAGTCACCGGAGCCTTCACCAGACGGAAATTTCGCCCGGTGTCATTTACGCGAATATAAAACGAGTCGCCATTGTGATCGGGATAATATTCGACTCCCTGCTTTCGAGGTTCGAGGATCTTCCAGTCTTCGGTCGGCTGCTTTGCGGGAATGTACCGGGCTTCCGTCGTGGTGTGACTGCGTGAAACCAGAAAGATGTATGCATCGCTGCGCGTCTTGGAGACCTCAATCGTGAAGCGCTCGTCTGGCTCCTGGTACACCAGCGCGTCAGGCCCCGGCGATCCCGCCGTGTGACGGTAGAGCTGATACTGCCTCTTGGATGTGGCGTCCTCTTGTGTGTAGAAAACGGTCTGATTGTCGTTCGCCCACGCCACGGATCCAACGCGCTCTGCATGGTCGACGAGCGTCTGCCCGGTTCGCAGGTCTTTGACCGCGAGACTGAACTGGCGGAACCCCGTGTTGTCATAGCTGTACGCCAGTAAGTTACCGTCGGGGCTGACCGCGAACGCAGCGACGGTCATAAACGTATGTCCTTGGGCAAGTTGGTTCACGTCGAGAAGAATCTCCTCCGCCGCGTCCATGTTGGCCTTCTTGCGGCAGTAGACGGAGTACTGCTTCCCGGCTTCGGTGCGCGTGTAATAAAAGTAATCGCCTTCCCGGTAGGGAACCTCGACATCCGTTTCCTTAATGCGTGACAGCATCTCGTCGTAGAGCTTCTTTTGCAGGGGCTCGGTCGGTTTCATGATCGAGTCAGTGTAGGCATTCTCCTTTTCGAGATAAGCGCGCACTTCGGGATTGGATTTTTCTCGGAGCCAGGCGTAGTTATCGACCATTTTGTGTCCGTTAACCTCGGTGACGTGCGGAACTTTCTTTGCGACCGGAGGCACAGGGGTGTTGTCGGCCGCAATCAGAAGGGCGACGGAAAGGACCAGCAGGATGCTGAAAGATGTTCGGCGCAAAAGCATCTGATGCATAAAATCACCCCGAGAGTGCAAATTAGGATTGGAACGAGACGCAACTGTAGCGGAGCGGAGACGGTTGGCAGCAAGGGAAAAAAGATACTCCGATTGGCTGGCGGTATGCAACGGGGGCCAAGGCAGGGTAGTGGGCTACTTTGAATTCACTGCCCGAACTTACCAATGATTGTGCCGATGATGATGCCGCCGACTGCACCCATGCCAATGATCGGCCCATAAGCTTTCGTGATGATGGCATCGGGGATGCTCAGTAGCAAGCCGAAACAGAGTCCTACCGCCCATCCTGGCCAAGGCAAGCGGGCCGCGCCGATGGCGAAGCCGATTCCAAAGCGTGCGATGAATGCGGCTGCAATCGCCGCTTTCTTGTCGGGGAAGCTCATGGGCAGCATGATCCCCACGTCGATAGCGCCGAACGCCAAACCACAAAGGATGCCAAGCGAGATTCTCGACATATGCCCCCTTTGGCCTAATTACGCCGCTCTTTCCGCCCTCCGCTGCTCGTAGGCTTCCCAGAGGGCTACCAAGTCTTCTACACTCCACAGCCGATCCGTCACGCCAGCCGCCATCGCTGGACTCAATGCGCAGTGTACGGTGAATCTTGATGAAGTTGTAGCTGAAATGGTTTAGCGCCGTAGCTGCCCGCATTGTTTTCCAACTTGCGAGCGAATCCATTGCTCAACCGAGTGTAACGGCTGGCATGGATCATCAAGCTTCCCGGCAGTTGAAAGGCAGAGCGGTGTAGGATCTGGTCTTTGTAGTGTCGAATACCGCACTCGCTTCGCTCGGGACGGACGAATGCGTCCGTCCCTACATGGGCTTAGGGCCTGCTGCGGAGCGTTGCTCCGCTGGACAGCCGAGGGCCGCTGTCCCCACATGCGAGAGTTCAGAGGATCAATGAAAGCATGGGAGCTGTGTACCAGTTTAGGCAGACACGGAGGGTCCCATCTACCGCCGAATACGAGCCGGAAAGCAGGAGGCTGCCTGATACGAAGTAGCACCAATTCGACGTTTTACTCGAGGGTGACCCTCCGTCGCGCTACTTCACGGTGATGGTCTCCGATCTCTTGTAGATCTTTCCTTTGCTGTCTGTGGCCTGCACCACCACGCTTCTTGTACCGGCAGTTAGGGTCAGGGAGGTGCGAAGCGAGTTGGAGGGCACGGTGTATTTCGAGACGCCGTCCACCGTGATCTGCATGGAGGTGATCGGCGAGGAGCCGGTTGAGTAGGCCACGAACTGAACGGGGTTGCTGTAGGTCGCTCCGACACTCGGTGATATTACGTACACGCCGGTCAACAACGCCGGATAACCAGCGGTGACTGCCGGGGCCTGCAAAGTGGCCGTCGGCAACCGTCCCGCCTGACTGGGATCAAAGGCGACAAAACCCAGGCTGAACGCCGGCGAGCTCGCACTGAGCGTGTAGTCGTCAGTTGCGGGGTTTACGAAGAGGGGATCGGCGAACAGCGAATGTACGTCCTCTCCCATGGTCTGCCATTGCGCCAAGCCCAGCCAAGTTATCGGCGGCTGCTCGATGGAATTCACGTCCGCATAAGGCGTCTTGAAGAACGGCTTTCCCGGCTTCCCCCCACTGACCGCGTTGTCGAAGTAGAGATTGTTGTCGAACTGGAAGTAGTCGGTGCAGACCGTTTTGCCCTGGCAATACCAGTAGCCGTATTGAATGGTCTGCTTGTCGTAGAAGAAGACATTGTTTAGAAGCTGGAACGACAGGAATGTTGTGTCATTGTGGCGAGACATCGCACCCATGCCGCCGTATACAAGAATATTGTTCTTGAACAGGTTGGGCGGCGTGGAAGTCGGTGGCGCGGTCGACGACGAGTTCACGTGCAGGCTCGCGTCGGTCGTCCGGTATACCAGGTTATTTTGCACCAGGACTCCCAGGGCACCCTGATCCGTATAAAGGCCGAAGCCGCCGTAGCCGGCAGGATCATGGTTGATGTCGTGAACCTTGTTGTTCAGGATCTGGTTGCCTGTAGTAAGGCCAGAGAGGTAATAGACTCCGGCCAAATCGCTAGTCACGCCCTGTCCCAGATTGTGTAGGTGGTTGAACTGCACAATGTCGTCGTGAGCAAAACTGCAGGCATAGTTCCAGTTGAATCCGACCGCGACACCATTATTGTAGAAGTCGGACACGTCGTTGTGCTCCACCAGGATGTGGTGGGCGTCTCCCACCGAGATGCCGTAGCTCCCTGCCAGCACTCGCCCTCCGCCAGTGATCAGATTGTTTCCGACGTAGATGGATTGAGGCACGGTCGCATCGGTATTGCAGGTCGTAACTTTCGTTCCCACACGGATACCGCCGCCGCCCGTGTCGTAGATCAGTCCATCCTGGAATGAGGCCAGGTAGGGCGAAGCGCCGCCGGGCGTGCCCGGACCCTGAAACTCAATGCCGTAGGCACCGGTGTGTGCGATCGTGTCGCCTTCAAACACAACTCCGGTGGAGTTGCTGAGGCTGATCGCGGCGGGAGTAGCGGAATCCGCTTGCTTGCCCACGTAGCCATCCGTAGGGATCGGCCAGTCGGTGTGGGCGAAAGTGAGTCCCAGAAAGGTGACGTAGCTCAGCTGGCTTGCCGTGAGTATCTGTTGCCGTAGGGGAGCAATGATGGTGGCGCTGCTCAGCACCTCGCCGGCCTGGGGGATGTAGGTCAACGTTCCGGTGGGGCGATCAAGGTAGAACTGGCCGGGTTGCTTGAGTGCCTCTTTCACGTTAGCCAGCAGGAAGTGGTGCCCAGGAATAAATCCGGAGTATCCACTCTGCGTTAACGATTTCGTCGTGGTGATGCGGCGCGTGGTTGTGTTGACGGAAGATATGCGCAGGTGGGAGACATTCCACGCTTCAAAGACGATCAGGTCTACATCTGCAAGGTTGGCCATGCTCGCCGGAACACCGCCGGCGGGAGGGACGTCGTAGGCGAGCTGGTTAGCCGTAGTTTTGCTCCCTGTGGTGCTGTATCCACCGGTGATGTAGAGGTAGCCGTTCGGCGTCGTGCGCGCCGGGTATCGGCGAGCTCCGTTTACCCACAGCTGCGTGAAATAGCTTCCCAATGGCAGGGTGGTTTGCCACTGCCCGTTTGAATTCTTTATCCAGTTGTTCAAGAGCTGCCCTCCACTGATCACCGGCGCTTCGCCTGGGTAATTTGCGTACACGATCGGAGTGGTGAGAGTGCCGGAGTCCACAGAAGTGAAGGTCCACGTGGAGGGCAGAAAGTAGGTTCCGCTTCGGAAGAAAACGGTGATAGCTCTGCCGCTCACCTGATTTTTTAGCCCCTGGACTGCAAGACGCGCACGGTCCGCAGTTCGAAATGGCTGGGATAGCGTCCCCGGCCAGGTATCGTCACCATTGGGAGCGACGTAGAAATCCGCGGTAGCGGCAAGGGTGGCAGAGGCACGAGGATTTTGGGCCGGCGGTTGGCGTTGCGCGAATCCGTCTCGTGGAGCGATCAGACCTATGAGCAGGATGATGATGAACAGAGAAATAGCATGATGCAGCTCAAGCTTAGGAGAACGTATTGGACCCACTGGAAGCCTCCTTCAGTATTGCGCACTCGGAGTGGTGCAGGAGCCACTACCGAATCCAATAGTGACCCTCACGCCGATCTAGGATTTTTTCGTCGCGTCGAGGTGCGGTGCGGCGGAAGTGGAACTGGTCTCCGCGATCTTGCTGAAATGAAATCCCAAGGAAAATTGCGAATGCCGGACGGGTCCACAATGGTCCGACTGCTAATGGCAGGCGATGATGAAGATCACGGACACTGGTGAGTCAGATCACGAGACTTCCTTTGCGTGGACACTATCTCACGAGTCTTGAAATGTTCCTACCTGTAAGACACGGCAGCGCGCCTCCTCGGACACTAGCCTTTTCAGCCCTATCGGGTAAGATTTTGAGGGGCACCCCGAGCGGCGGGATGCACCATGAAACTCCCCCTCTTCATCCAGAGAATTGGCAGGCTTTGCGAGGTTTTGCGAGTCGTTAGACTCGGGCCCATCTACGCGAAGAAGACGAATCGTGGAAAGATGCGCTGAACTGGGAGATCTTGTGCACTGTCCGCAAACGATTTCCGGGTTTGAGCTTCGAGGTTAAGGCGCTTGGAGAAAGAACGCGACCAGCAAACTCGCACGGACTCCAAAACGCGGTTCGTTGAGCAGATCAACATCTGCCTGAATTCGGGTGACTACTCGCACGCCTTGGATCTCTTACGAGGCGCAACTGCGAAATTTCCGAACGATGCGGATCTTTCCAAGTTGGAACAACTCGCGCAAGATGGCATCAAGCGCAACGCCGAAGCCAACCGTCTTATCACCGAGAGCCAGGACCTGTTTGCACAGCGGAAGTCTGCCGAAGCGATTCAATTGTTGCGCGAAGCCTACGCGCTGGATAAACACAACTCTCTCGCCCGTGCCATTCTGGCTAATGCTCTCGTGGAGCATGCGCACTCCATTCTGGAAACCGATTGGCTGGGAGCTGAAACGCTGACCAATCAGGCGCTCGCTCTGAATCCCGCGCATCCCACGGCGAAAACAATCCAGAACCTGATCGTAGAACAGAAGAAGAACAGCTCTGTGGACGATTGGGTAACGAAAGCACAGAAGCTGCAGTCCTCGGGAGATCTATTCGCGGCCCTGGCGTGGGTTGCAGAAGGATTGGCCGTTCATCCCGACGACCACAAGTTGCTTCAGATTCATGATGCGATCCAGCGCGACCAAAGCGCTCGGCGGCGCCAGGCACGCCGAGGCGATCTGGAAGCCTTGCGGCGCATGGAGCTTGAAGTCGACGGGACCACAGACGTTGCGGCGAAACAGGCTTTGGCCGAGCGCATACAAACACTGGCTGCCAAGTACTGGACGGATGGGGAGATTTTGTCCATCGCGAATGGCCTTGTGAACCGGTTGGGATTGGCGCCTAAAGAAGGTTCAACCGCATTGCCGGCGAGCAAAGGCGGACCCGTCATATTCCGGGTTCCGCGGCCGGGCACTCCAAATCCTGCACGTGCCGATACAAAGGTTCCGCCAAATGCGGCGCAAGGTGGAGACGGTCCGACTGCCACTGTTCCGCAAAACGAAGATAAGGCTGGCAAAGTTCCGCCCAGCGTCGTGCCGGGGAACAAGGTCGCGTCCGCTCCGACGGAGCCACAGACTCCCACATTACCCGCCGCCAGCATTCCTGTTGTGGAGCTTTCCCCACCGGCGGTCAAAATCACGCCTCCGTCACCTCAGCCACAAAAGAGGAGGAGATCGCACGCCACAACGGTGATTCTTGTCGCGACCGTCGCCGTAATCGCCGTCCTGGGGATCATCTTCTTCACGCGGAAACATCACGGTCCGCCGATAGTGAAGACATCGTCAGCGGCTCCCGCGGCCTCTACGGCCGTGGCGCCCTCCCCGAACGTCACCGCTTCCCCGGCCTCTGCGCCGGAAATCCCCGCTCCTCCGCCAACAGCTGTTGAGCAAGGTGCTCCCGAACACTCCCCGCTGCCCTCGCCGATTCCTTCTGACGCTGCCGCCGCAAAGACCACGGCGGAAGTAACGGTGCCAGCCGAGCCCGGTCATAACACCGGCACCCTGCTCGTGGTTGCCGGTCAGGACGACGCGCAAGTTTTTGTCGATGGAAAGGTTCAGCCGCAACGCACTCAAGGCGGGCTGTTGCGCCTACCGAATCTCGAGCCCAAGGATTACGTTGTACAAGTCTCCAAGAGCGGCTTTCAGGATCCTCCCCAGCAGAAGATCCGAATTCACCAAGGTCAGCCAGTCAAGCTGACTTTCGACCTACAACCGCAGCCTCGCATGGCTTCTCTGTCCATCCAGGGCGGTGCTCCTGAGACGACGGTTCTTCTCGATCAAACTGTCGTTGGCACGATTCAGTCCGACGGCACGCTCGCCGTGTCGACCATCGATCCCGGAGACCACACCGTCGAATTGCACAACGAACGATTTAAGTCGCGGCAGTTCAAGAAGCACTTCGTTGCCGGCGGAACTATATCCCTCTCTGCTGCGGATGCCGCGCTGGAAGCCGCTTCGGGCGAATTGAAAATTACATTCGCACCCGCTGACGCCACAGTTGCAATCGCGAAGGGCGAGCTTCTGAAAATCGTAAGCAGTGGTATCCCGCTCAATCTTCCAGCCGGCACTTACACTCTCACCACTCGAACTCCCGAAAGGATCACGCGCTCGTCCTCGGTCGAAGTCGTAGGCGGTCAATCCAAGACCTTGGCGTTATCTCTTGCTCCGAACGGAATGTCGAAGTGGGAGGATCCATCCGCCTGGAAGCATGAGCGGGATTCTTTCATCCGCAAAGGAGGCGACTTCGTCCTGTACGGCGTCGCGCCTGCCTCGGGAACATTTGTCTTCTCCGCGATGCCTGCCAAAGGCCACCTATTGCAATGGGTGCTCAACTATTCCGACCCTAAGAACTACGTCCTCTTTCAACTGGACGACACTGACTTCTATCGCGCTGTGATACGCAACGGGGCGAAAACAAACGAGATGAAAGTTCCCGCAAAAGGCGACAAGAAAAGTTTCCGCACGCTTCAAGTCCGGGTTGGCACCACGGAAATCGTGCACCAGATCAAGCAGGGTGACAGTTGGACCTTACTTGATCGTTGTGCGCAATCGAGCGGCGATCTGAACCTGGGAAAGTTCGGCTTCTATATACCTGGTAACGACCAGGTCGCGCTCGTTAGTTTCGCCCACTATGCGGACTTGAACGTCCGCTAGCGCCTAGAGGCTAGAGTAGCCGATCTTCCGCAATTGGCAGCGATTGGGAGATTCGTTCAGGCGATACTTGGATAGGGTTGCACTGGCGCTATCGCGCCAGGGGCGAACGAAAGCGTCCGCCCCTACACGAGCACTACTGAATCAGAGTGCCACTGCCGCCGTTTGGTTCGGCATCCGGTGCGATGACCACGGCCGCCGCGACACGGTCTCCGGGCTCCATGTTCAGGAGGCGAACCCCCTGCGCATTTCGACCCGACTCGCGGATTGTGGTCGAGTCCATGCGAATGATTTTGCCGTAGTGGCTGATCAGCATGACTTCGGAAGTTTCATCCACCTGCGCGATTCCAACGACCTTGCCGACACGCTCGGTGGTTTTCAAATTGATTACACCTTTGCCACCGCGGTTGGTGAGGCGATATTCCTCGGCGGCGGTGCGCTTCCCGAAGCCGTTTTCGGTAACAGAAAGGATGAGGGACCCTTTGACGGCTACGTCGATAACTTCGGGCTCGCCTTCGACTTTTTCCTTCGGCGGCGCAGGAGCATCTGGCTTGGTGGTTGTGGCCATGCCAACAACGTAGTCGTTCTTGTCGAGGTCGATACCCCAGACACCATAAGCGGCGCGTCCCATCGGGCGCACATGGCTTTCGTCGAAGCGGACGGCCATGCCTTCATGCGAGGCGAGGAAGACGATCTGGTTGCCGTCGGTGACGCGGCAAGCTACGAGTTCGTCGCCGTCTTCGATTCCGATGGCGTTGATTCCGTTCGAGCGCACGTGCATGAATTCACGCAGCTCAGATTTCTTCACGAGACCATTGCGGGTAGCAAAGAAGATGTACTTGTTCTCTTCTTCAAGATTGCGGACTGCCAGCATCGTCTTGACGGTCTCGCCCGGCTGCAGGGCGACAAGATTGCCGATGTGCTTGCCTTTGCCGGCGGCGCTGACGTCCGGAATTTCGTAAACCTTAAGCCAGTACACGCGGCCCTTGTTGGTGAAGATCATGATGTAGGCGTGCGTGGAGGCCAGGAAGAGATGCTCAACGAAATCCTCGTCGCGCGTCTTCATGCCGGTGCGACCAGTGCCCCCGCGACGCTGCATGCGGTACGTCGAGATGGGCGTCCGCTTCATGTAACCCGAGTGGCTTACGGTGACGGCAACCTGCTCGTCGGCGATGAGATCTTCGAGAACGATTTCTGCCGCTTCGTCCTCAATGCGCGTGCGGCGCTCATCTCCATATAACTTCTTAACTTCCTCAAGCTCTTTGATGATGACGGCGCGCAGCTTTTTCTCGGAGCCGAGAATAGATTCGTAATCTGCGATGTTGCCACGAACTTCTCCTAACTCCTTGGAGATTTCGTCGATTGAGAGTTTCGTCAGGCGATGCAATTGCAATTCGAGGATCGCATCGGCCTGCTTAGAAGTGAACGGCTTCTCGGGATCAACTCTTGGAGCGCGGCCCGTGATATTGATGTCGATTTTCTTGCCACCGAAATACTGGACCAGGTTTTCCCGCGCATCCGCGCGATTCGCGCTGCCGCGAATGATGGTGATGACATTGTCGAGGTGGTCGAGAGCCTTGAGATAACCTTCGAGGATGTGCTCCCGGTCCTTCGCCTTAGCCAGCAGGTACGCGGTACGGCGGCGGACAACGTCGACGCGGTGCTCGATGAAATACTTGATGGTCTGGATGATCCCCATTTCCCGGGGCTGTCCATTGACCACCGCAAGCAGGATCATCGAGAAGCTTTCCTGCATCTGCGTGTGTTTGAAAAGCTGATTAAGAACAATTTGCGGTTCTGCTCCGCGCTTTAGTTCGACTACTATGCGCATGCCGTCGCGATCGCTTTCGTCGCGGACGTCGGAGATGTCTTCAATATCCTTGTCGTTGACCAGTTGCGCGATGCGCTTGATCAAGACCGATTTATTCACCTGATACGGAATTTCGGTAACGATGATGGCTTCGCGGTCTTTGCTGAAAGTTTCGATGCTTGCCTTGGCGCGCATCATGAAGCGGCCTCGGCCGGTGCGGTAAGCCTCGAAGATTCCGGCGCGGCCATGGATCAATCCAGCGGTAGGAAAGTCGGGGCCCTGCACGAATTTCAGAATCTCGGCCAGTTGCGCGTTGGGATTGTTCACCAGCGTGATGGTGGCGTCGACGATTTCCGTCAAGTTGTGAGGCGGAATTTTCGTGGCCATGCCAACGGCAATTCCATCGGAGCCGTTCACCAGCAGATTCGGGATGCGCGAAGGAAGAACATCAGGCTCGATTTCACTGCCGTCATAATTCGGATGAAAGTCGACTGTTTCTTTGTCGAGATCTTCTAGCAAAGCGGTAGCAACTTGCGCCAGCTTCGCTTCGGTATACCGGTCCGCCGCGGGCGGATCACCATCGACGGAGCCAAAGTTCCCCTGCCCGAAAATCAGGGGATAGCGCAGCGACCAATCCTGCGCGAGGCGAACGAGTGCGTCATAGACGGCGAGGTTGCCATGCGGATGGTATTTGCCCATCACTTCGCCGACGATGCGGGCGCATTTGCGCGTAGCCCGATTGGGCTGCAGGCCCATCTGCTGCATCGTGAAAAGGATGCGGCGGTGGACGGGCTTCAGTCCGTCTCGGACGTCGGGAAGCGCGCGACCGATGATCACCGACATCGAGTAGTCGAGATACGACCGGCGCATCTCCTCTTCAATGTTGACCGGTTGGATGTTCAACGCTCCGGGGCCGTCGCCACCGGGAGGAGGAGTCAGAGGAAGTTCAGGATTCTGTTCGTCAGCCATTCGTAGGTTCTCAGAAATAAGACATCAAAAGTCGGAGCGAACAATTCGTTCGCAGAGAAACAAAAACCGCTGGACTGAGGACTGTAACTGCTTGGTTTTACAGGATGTTACATGCCCTGGGAACTTCCGTAATTATACCACGCCAACGCCTTGTAGGGCGGCTGGGATGTTGACGGTGTTGAGACGGCACACGAGCGCGCCCAAGACGGGAAATTTCCGAAAAATTCGGTAGGAATGCGGACTTCATCACTGATTCGTCAACGCAGAGATTGCTAGGCTTCAACGAAATGAAACGAATTCCGTCACTGGATGGGTTGAGGGCCATTTCCATCTCTCTGGTTGTGTTGGGGCACTGGGCCGAACTGAGATACGACTCCGACGTTGCGGGTGCGTTCGCAAATCTTGGAGTCCGGATATTTTTCATTATCTCCGGATATTTAATTACTTCTGTGCTGCTAAGGGAACATGCACAAACCTCGGCGATCGCCCTGTCGGAATTCTACAAACGCCGTGCATACCGAATTCTGCCCGCATCGATTGTCTTCATGGCAATCGTGTTCCTGGTTTTCTGGCAGCAAACTAGCTGGTATCACATGCTGGCTGCGGCTCTTTATCTCGCAAATTTTGACTTCACGCATCCGTGGTTTTTGGGCCACCTGTGGTCGCTAAGCGTTGAAGAACAGTTTTATTTCTTGTGGCCCGGAGTGCTGAGTAGATGGTTTAGAAGGCGCGGACTCATTCTGGCGGGGATCGTGGCGTTCGCGCCCTTGTATCGAGTGTTGTGTCACTTCATGGGATTGCACGGGCGGGCAGACGAGACGTTCCCAGCGGTGGCAGACATACTTGCTTTCGGATGCTTATTAGCGATTTACGCGGACCGGATTCCCAAAATCAGAGCTCTTTGGGCTGGCGCAATGGTTTTGCCGGTCACATTCGTTCCAATTTATGTCGGGATACTGCGGTTCCACATCACGCCGACACTCCTATTCGTGCTCTGGCCTATGATGCATGCCTCGATTGCGGGATTGCTCCTGCATGTGGTCCAGAAGCCATATCGTCTCCTGAACGCAGCGCCAGTTGTCTGGCTGGGGCGAATCAGCTATAGCCTCTATTTGTGGCAACAGCTATTTGTCTTTGGACTTCGACCGCGGCCTTGGTATCTGATGTTCGTGGCCGTCGGTCTTGCGTGTGGTTCGTACTATTTCATCGAGCAGCCGGTGCTCAGGCTGCGAGAGAAAAGTCGCGAGAAAGCAAGAGTGGAAGAGGTGTACGTGCCTGCCGCGTGATTTGGCGAAGGCGTCAGATCGTCAAGGCCCAACGATTACTTCGTTAGGAGCGGTGGGAAAGTGAAATTGAATCCCGCGCGACTGGTTGGATGTGACGGTTCCGGGCCAATCGAGCAAAGACAGTTCAATTTTCCTGCTCCACGAGCCGTTCGCATGGCCGTCATCACCTAAATACAGAACGCCGCCCGCAATGGTATAGCTGGACACTTCCTCTTGATGGCCATCCCGGAATAAAAGCAGAGCACTCAACCTCTGGTCGCCATGTGGACTGTGGGAGATCTCCACCGTTCGCGTTTGAAATCTCTTCGATGGCTTCTCTTCCTCAATCCGCTGGATACTCGTTTCCTTATCGCCGCTCAGCTGAACATATGTATTGCCCTGCAACTCGATGAGTAGTGGCTGAACCAGAGTTGGGACGCGTTCAACAGCAGCAGGAGGCGGCGTCGCGGTCTCGACGATAATGACCGGTGGCTGTGGCGCTGCTGGATAACCTGGGGAGGAGAAATAACCTGGGTACCCCGAGTCAAAGAAGACCGGGAGAAATCCGGATGAACCTGCCGGGTGCCCAAAAGTAGCGTGGGAGGCTGCTGGCAATCCTGTAAAGCCTGGCGGTGCAGGTGACCTCTGCGCTGCGGCTGCCGGAACGAGCCCGGTTAGAAGCGCGATGAGAGCGACTTTGTACATTGCTTCAGTTCGCCTGCAAAGAGGCCGGCAATTGGAAGACGACTCCGCGGTCGTCGTTCTGCTTACGTGTCGCCTCCAGATCGAGGTCGGAGAGAGGCACTTTCCGCGAATGGCCCGGCGTCAGGTCGAACAAAGTCGAACCGACTATGGCGTAGTTGCCCACTTCAAGCTGGTGCCCATCTCTGAATACCAACAAGGTTGGATCTCCAGCGGGTTCTGGATCGGCAGGCGGAGATTGAGGGCGCGCCGAGGTGTACGAAGAATTGCTGTCGCTCACCGGAGGCACGTAAGAGCGCTCACCGGAACCACGACGGTCGAGCACTGTAGGGCCCCCCTGATACTCGGAGTCGTTCTCGTCGGAATAATCCTGAGGAGCACCCTCATCCACGGCGTACGGCACGGGATACGCATAAAGCAGCGGCGTATTGAACTGCGAAGAATGACGGCGGTGATGAGGAGCATTGGGCCGATTCGGGTTCTGCATTGGCGACCTAGAGGAGAACGTAACTCCCGAATGGGGGGAGAATCCCCGTGGGCCAAGCGAGGTGACGCTCGAAGGCGTGCCGTTTATCGAGTGTCCACCAAAACCTTGGGACGTTACGGACGCAGGCGCACCGTTGATTTGGGCTTGACTGTTTTGCACCAGGAAAGCGGGGCCGAGAACCAAGCCCAGAGCCAGAACCGAGGCCGATAATGAGTGGCGCACAGAAACATGATACTCCAATGGGTTAGTCATAATGCAGTCCTAATTTCCAGAACTTGTCCATTAGATTGCACGAAAGGCTCATGGGCTGTATGCGGACAAGCAACTCTGTATATTATTGTGATTAAAGGCTTAATCTAAAGATGACCAACCTGGGTAATAGGCGAGACAGCGGACAGGAAAGCTTGTGAAATCAGCTTTCCGGTTCCTGATGCTGGCGCTGGTATTGGTAATCGTCGCCATCGTGTCGGCGCTGACGGCGATGCGGTTCGCGATTCACGGGCAGGAGATTGGAGTTCCTACGCTCATTGGCCTTCTGCCCGCCGAGGCCGAGAAGGCCGTGGCTGGCGCAGGCTTGCAGATATCGATCGAAAGGCAGTACTACAGCCCGCAAGTTCCCGAAGGCAGAATCATGTCTCAACTTCCACTGCCGGGAACGAAAGTGCGTCCGGGATGGCAGATAAGAGTAGCTCAGAGCCTGGGACCGACGCGCGTAGCCATTCCGGATGTTACGGGGCAGAGCGAGCATGCCGCGGATTTGAATATTCGACGCCGAGGCCTTGAGATCGCCACCACCGCCCAAGTTGAAACTGCAGGAATACCGATCGATCAGGTATTAGCACAGAGCCCTCCGGCCAATGCCACGCAGGTTCTCGCGCCAAAAATAAGTCTGTTGATCACATCGCCCGCAGAACCGCAGGCCTTCGTGATGCCCAGTTTCATAGGACAGCCTCTGGGAACAGTCAGCCGGACGTTGCTCGATTCGGGTTTCCGACTGGGGAACGTAGCAGTCTCAGTTCCTAACACCCCTGTCGCTGAAAACTTGCCAGGGGCGAATGGAATTTCCCCGCCTCCACAGCAAGCTCCCGCTCAACCTTCTCCCGCAAGCATCATCGTGTCGCAAGTGCCCGCCGCCGGACAAAAGGTTACGGCAGGGGTATCCGTGAGTTTTGAAGTGAGATAAATAGAGATGTCACTGCGTTTTCGCTCTCATCCCGCATGTCACTTGCGCTCCAGAATTGCAGCAAAAAAACCGTCGCAATCGTGTACGCCCGGAATTGTGCGCAGGTAAGGACCTCGCACCAGAGAATCGGGCTGCGGCCAGATCAACCGACCTTCGGCTGCAAGGCGGGCGAGTTCGGACCGGCAATCTACGACGCGAAAGAGATCGTCTCCCGATAGAACTTCTTTAACGACATCTTCGTTTTCCTCCTTCTCGAGTGAACATGTCGAATAGATCATTCGTCCTCCTGGCGCAACGTGCTTCAACGACGAGATCAGGATTTCAACTTGGAGTTTGTGCAGTTTCTTCAGATCTTCGACTTCGAGCCGCCACTTGATCTCCGGATTGCGAGCAATCGTGCCGGTACCCGAGCACGGCACATCCGCAAGCACACGATCAAACGCGCTTGTGAGCGGCATTTTTCGGGCATCTGCAGCGACGATCGACAATCGTGCCGGAGAAGCAAGCTGCACCCGTTGGGCTAGCTGCGCCATCAGTCGCGCACGACGCTCGTGGATCTCGAGAGCGACGACGGAAGCTTGCGGACTTCGGTCTGCCATCGCGAACGTCTTTCCACCTGGAGCAGCGCAACAGTCCAGAATGTGAGATCCGTTTCCGACAAGCGCAGCCACGAGCTGCGATCCCTCGTCCTGAATCAGCAGCTTTCCCTGCTGAAGGACCTCCGACTTCGCAAGGTTGCCGGCATCTACCCGGCGTGCAGAGGCAAGTGAGAGTCCGGGATGCACGTTCATTCCTTCCTGTCTGAGTTGGCCTTCAGCGCTCGGATCGCGTAGACGGATGGTGGTGGTCGGAATTTTTTGGTTGTACTCGCAAATCTGGCGCGTAGTGGACAACCCATACGCCTCTGTCCAACGCTCCACCAGCCAGAGCGGATGGGAGAAATCGGCCGTGATCGAAGCTGTGGACAAAACGCCGCCTGAGCCTCCTGCTTTCTCCGATTGGCGCTTCAGGACCTTCCGCAGCACGCCATTCACAAAAGAGGTTGCAGAGCGTTTGCGGGCGCGCTTTACGAGTTCAACACTCTCGTAAACGGCGGCGCGCGCGGGAATGCGATCAAGCCACCGAAATTGATATAGCGCTATGCGTAGTGCAAGAAGAACTTCCACGTCCAGCTTCGAGAGAGGTTGAGAAGACTCCCTCGCAATGTCGGAGTCGAGCTTCGAGCGCCAACGAAGGACTCCCATCACGATTTCTGTCGTCAGCGCATGATCGGCAGGAGAGAGATGCTCGTAGGCGCGCGAATGCAGAAGCTCAGAGGTGTAAGAGGCCTCACACTCGACGCGCTTCAGAATGTCGAATGCAGCGGCACGCGCTGGGGAAACAGCCATTCGTTGAAATTGTAGGTTGCGACCGCAGTTCTAGCCTAACTTCTCGCCCAGCTTCGGCTGATAACCTTGGATAAAGGCAGAGGCGGGACCGCGTTTCTTGCCTTCGACCTGAACTTCCGAAAGTTCGAGCGACGTGTTTTGACCGCAACCAACAAGCAACCGCCCGTCTCGAATACTCACCTGGGCGGATGGCATGTTTGTGTCTGCGGCCACAGGCATTGCCTTCAAAATCTGGAGTGTCTTTCCGCGAAAACGCGAATAAGCCCCTGGCCATGGTTGGAAGCCGCGAATGCGGTTGAAGATCTCTGGAGCAGTTCGATTGAAATCCACCAGGCCATCTTCTTTTTTTAATATGCGAGCCAGAGTCGCCTGAGAATCGTCCTGACGGCGGGGTTGAACCGTTCCAGCGCGAAGTCCATGGAGCGTCTCTACGACCAGATCGGCTCCAAGTTCCGCCAGAGCTGGAGCTATTGACTCTGCGGTGTCTTCGAGGCCGATGGTGAGTTCTCTTTGCAACAAGATGTCGCCGGTATCGAGTCCTGCATCGATTCGCATCGTAGTGACGCCCGTGACAGTTTCTCCATTCGCAATCGCCCATTGAATTGGGGCGGCACCCCGATACTTGGGAAGAAGGGACGCGTGGAGATTGATGTTGCCGTATTTCGGGAGATCCAGCATCCACTGGGGAATGATCCGGCCGTAGCCGACGACAATGATCGCCTCAGGATTGATCGCAGACAGTTGCGCGCGGAGTTCTTCATTCGTCTTGATGCGGTCAGGCTGTGTAATCCGAAATCCCAGGTTGAGAGCAGACTGTTTAACAGGTGAGGCAGTGAGGTCGAGACCGCGGCCTTTTGGCCGGTCCGGTTGCGTGACGACAAGATGAATGCGGAATCCGGCGCGAGCCAGCTTTTCGAGCGTAGGAACGGCGAAGCTCGGAGTGCCGCAAAAGACGAGGTCCAGAGACATTAGGAGCAATTGCCGGTGGTGTTTGGGCGATCGTTAGCGAGTAGCGATCGAGTTGATTCGTTGAATTGACTCGTTCCTACCATTCGCCAGCCTTCGTCAGCTTGCGAATTTTTCGCTTCATCAGATCACGCTTGAGCGCACTCAAATGGCTAATGTACAGCTTGCCATTCAAATGATCCGTTTCGTGAAGAAAGGCTCGCGCCAGCAGTTCTTCGCCGGTCTTTTCAAAAGTCTTTCCCTCGGCGTCCTGGGCGCGAACGGTGACCTTATTGGGCCGCGTCACATTTTCGCGAAAATCAGGAATGCTGAGGCATCCTTCACTTTGCGTGTGCCGGCCTTCGGTATGGATAATTTCCGGATTGACAAGAACGAGTTTCGCGTTGGGATCTTCTTTGAACGTGACGTCGATAACAGCGATTCGGCGACCGATGCCGATTTGCGGCGCAGCCAAGCCCACACCATGCGCCGCGTACATCGACTCAAACATGTCCTCGATCAACTTCTGCAGCTCGGCATCGAAAACCGTTACCGTTTCCGACGGCTTTTCGAGGACCGGATTTCCGAATTTCACGATGGGATAGATCATTAGTAGTTTTTGAGTTGTTCGCAGTAGCCGTGGAAATTTCTTACGCTTTCAGTCACAGAGTCCCCGCCAAACTTCTCGAGCGCACAACGCGCGATCGTCAGTGCCACCATCGCTTCGGCGGCTACACCAGCAGCGGGCACAACGCAAACATCAGAACGCTCGTAGGCCGCTTTCACGGGCTCGCGTGTCGAGAAATCTACCGATTGCAGCGGGCGGCGGAGAGTCGAAATCGGCTTGAGGTAACCGCGTATCCTGATCTCTTCCCCGTTCGAAATTCCACCTTCTATGCCGCCTGCATTATTGTGATTCCGCGAAAATGCGGTGAACCCGGACTTTGCGACATAACCAATCTCGTCATGAACAGAGGAACCATTCGCGAAGGCGGCGGCAACACCAGTTCCGATTTCGACCGCCTTGACGGCCTGAAGCGACATCACGGCGGCCGCAAGCAGGGCGTCGAGCCTCTCATCCCATTGTGCGTACGTCCCTAAACCCGGAGGAACACCGTGGGCCACAACTTCAAAAACGCCGCCCAGCGAGTCGCCGGTTTTCAAAACTCGATCGACTTCACCCTTCATTTGTTGTTCGAGTTCGGCATTTGCGCAGTTAAGCAGAACCTCTTCGCGATTGTACAAAGCATGAACCTTTTCCCAAGGGACGTGCTCAGAGAGGGTGACTCCTCCTGTAGTCACAACATGACTCAGAACTTCGATGCCAAGTTCTCGCAACAGCAGCTTCGCAAGAGCGCCGATGGCGACTCGTGCTGCGGACTCCCTTGCCGACGCGCGCTCAAGAACGTAACGAGCTTCCGCAAAATTGTATTTGAGAGCTCCAGCGAGATCGGCATGGCCAGGTCGAGGTGAGGCGACACGCTTGTGTTTGCTGGCATCTCCGGCTTCAACCGGGAGAGATTCCTCCCAGTTTTTCCAATCCCGGTTTGCAAGTTCCAGCGAAATCGGAGAGCCAATGGTGATGCCATGACGGACGCCGGAAAGGATGTGAGCGGTGTCGCGCTCGATCTTCATCCTGCCGCCACGACCGTAACCCTGCTGACGGCGCCAGAGTTCGCGATCAACGAAAGTCTGATCGACCTTCAAGCCAGCAGGCATCCCCGAAAGAAAGGCTACGAGCGCCTCTCCGTGAGATTCCCCCGCTGTGAAGTATCGAAGCATAAATTTTTGATTGTACCTGATGAGGATTGATATAGGATTTCGGGGCAGATTCGCGAGTTTTTGATCGGAAGAACGCCGTGCACTAGATTTTCGTCAATACAAGCACGACACGAAGCGGGTACAATAACCTCACGTTTGGGGTTTTCAGTTGTGGGTTCAGTCCAACTCGCGCCGCTTCACAATCTCTCTGGCCGCGACGAAGGAGCGCCTGTGTGTCCACACGCACAGATTCGAGACGATAAGACGATTCGATGCGCCCTGGTGCACGATCACGTGCTGCTGCGCCAAGGTGTGCGGCGCCTGCTCGAGGACGAACCCGATATCGAAGTGGTAGCGGAGGCTGGGAACGCCGCCGAGGCCTTGCGCCAGGTATTTGAACATCGACCGCATGTGGTCATCACCGACATGCATATTTTCGAATGTGAACCGGATCATTCCGAACATTTGATCCTGCAAGAGTCTCCGACCAGCAAAGTCCTTTTCCTCACTGACGACGAAGGCGACGGAATCTCGAGCGACGGCTCCGAGAACGGCAGCCATCACGCTATCCGCCGAACTTCCGCTGAGGAACTGGTTGCGATGGTAAAGCGGACTGCGGCGGCTGAAGTGAGTTTACGTCGCGACATGCGTCGACGGCCGCTGGCCGAATGGCCAACCGAGGAACTTCTCCCGCGGCAACGAGTGCTGACCGTTCGTGAACGACAGGTATTGAAGCTGCTGGCTGAAGGCAGAACGGTTCGTTCCGCGGCGACTATTCTCGGACTCAGTGTGAAGACCGTGGACGCGCACAAATTCAATCTGATGCGGAAGCTGGGCATTCACAACAAAGCGGAACTCGTAATGTGGGCAATCCAGAAGCGCGTGGTAAAGCTTCCTGTGAATCTGTAGTTCCGGCGGCCGCTTCTCTCAGCGTTACCCTTGCATCCCTATGATCGCGTCGCAGCCGATGCCAGCTCCTCAAGACTCGAAACCGTAAGGTCAGGTCTGCCAGCTGCTGCTCTCACAGCTCCAACGC
The DNA here is from genome assembly GCA_963801895.1 of uncultured Acidobacteriota bacterium. GTDB lineage: Bacteria > Acidobacteriota > Terriglobia > Terriglobales > Acidobacteriaceae > Sulfotelmatobacter. Next base: position 658,908 of record CAWDGM010000002.1, read on the forward strand.
CAGGTCTGGCAGATGGTCGATTTACCCAAACGGCCGAGAGCCCCAAACTCTGTGCCGGAATGACGTCGTGAAAAATGCTTTGCCCTACATGCAGAACCCGTTCGGTCGGAGCACCGATGCGTGTCAGAGCCAATTCAAAAATCTTCGGTGAGGGTTTGTAGGCACGAGCTTGTTGCGCAGTGATGATCTCATCGAATTCCACGCCTAATTGTGGATTTGTGGCAGCGAATAGATCGTCGTCTACATTCGACAAGATTGCCAAGCGGAACTTCGATTTGAGCTTCCGCAGAGCCGCAACGGTATCGGGCCAAGGCTTCCACGTGGAAAGCGAATCCGGCAAGGAGGCTTCGTCTTCGGCTGTCGGCTTGAAACCGAGCTCATTCCCGAATTCGTGCACAACGAGACGCAGTACTTCCCGATAGGGCCGGAATTCTCCGTCTTCCAACCGCTGCTCAAAATCGCCGTACAGCTTGAGTATGGTCGCGTCGTCCACTTGTTTATGATGCGCAGACAGAATGCTTCTCAAAACTCTGAGGATGCCTTCTTCCCAATTGACCAAAGTTCCGTAGCAGTCGAAGGTCAGGATTTCGAAGCGACTGAAGTCGAGCATGGAAACGAGAAGGCCTCTGCTACACGGAGGCCTGTTGTCCTTTCATAGTGGGAGCAGTTTGCGCCCAGAGGTCGTATCGTTACCGTTTGATCTCCAAGGGCTGGGATAGCTCGAAACTCACAGCAGACTCGGCGGGAAGGACAATATCTTTGTTTCCGGTGAGAACTGCTCCTCCAGTTCCCGCTCCGCCACCAGCGGCCGCTCCAATCGCAGCACCTTTGCCGCCTCCCGCCAAGGCGCCGACGATTCCACCCAGAGCCGCACCACCGCCAGCAAGCAGGGCGGTACGCTTTCCTTTTCCCTTGGCGGTGTAAATTTTCGATGCCGTCTGTATCTGCATCTCGGAGCCTTTGACGCTGATGGAATTCAGCCGCAGTTGCAGTTCGGCCCCTCCGGAAAACTTGCCTAGCGGCTTCGCGTCTGCGACGGTGCCTGACACGGAGGCGCCCTTACGGATTGCAACTGCGTCCCCGACCGTCACGTCTTTCGCCACCGTACCCGAGAACGATTGACCGGCCTCGCTTAGCTTGGAGCCCAACGACGAACCCAGGCTAATCGTGATCGCCGTGCCGGCTGGCACGACAATCGGTTCCTTCTTGACTTCTTTCGCCTCCTGACGCTCTTTCCGTTCCGGAGTTGGTGCCGCCATGCTGCCGCCCGCAGCCTTGCCTTGGGCATCGGTGGACGTCGGATTTCCGGAACTGTCGGTCGCTGCCGTTCCACCCGAATTGTCGGGAGTATCAGCTTTCTTGGTGCAGGCCAGTACCGCAAAAGAGAGGTAAACGGTCAGAGTCAACAGAACCAAGCGTGAGCGCATTGGAACCTCCAGGATGAGTAGTGAAGTATAGGCTTCTTGAAGCGTGTTCGTTGAGTTGGTTGGTAAACTCTAACGCCTAGGATCGAGGCCCGGCAAGGTCGAACTTCTTCTCGCCCAACTCTTCGCGACTGTCTTGAGGCTGATCGCTCGAGGGTGGTGGCTGGACCTGCGTATCAGCTTCGCCGGAGGCCGGTTCGGGGCTAGCCGATTTCTTAGGGTTCAAGAATTTCTCTGTGTTGAGGAGTGGCCGTCCAAGAGAGGCGTTGTAGCTTGTCCAAGGACCGTCAATCGTTCCCTCGCGCTCAAAATGAGCACGCATGGCTTCCATCTTGGAATCCAGGTCATCGAGGTAGTGCAGCATGAGCGCTTCGGGGAACATGGGAAGCTTAGGAGAGCCGAATTCGTAGTGACCGTGGTGGCTGATGATGAGGTGCTCGATCATCGTTTTCAGCTCCGCTGGAAAGTCCGGCAGGACAGAGAGCTTGGCCTGGAGCATCTCGAGCTCGATGATCATGTGTCCGAGCAACTGACCTTTCGTCGTGTAAGAGAACGACCGGTTGTAGTTCAGCTCATGAATCTTCCCGATATCGTGGAGAAAGACGCCAGTGAGAAGAAGATCGCGATTGATCTGCGGATAGTTCTGGCACATCAAGTTGCAGGAACGAAACAGGGAAACGACGTGATCGAGCAATCCCCCGATGTAAGCGTGATGCAAAGTTTTCGCAGCGGGCGCGTTGCGATAAGCAGTCGCGATCTCCGGATCTGCCATGAAGGCCTGAACCAGAGATTTGAGGTGTAGGTTTTCAAAACCTTCGACAAAGGCCGCCAGCGTCTTCCACAGGCCATCGATGTCCTTCGTGGTTTTTGGAAGGTAATCCGAGTAGTCGATCTCTGAATCGCCCAGCTTCCGCAGCTTGTGAACGGTCAGCTGAAAACGTTGCTTGTACTTATTGACTAAGCCCTTGACTTTGAGGAAGTCGTCCTGCTCAAAGGCATCCAGCACATCTTCGACGTTGTCCCACATCTTGGCTTCGAGCTGACCGCTGCGGTCGCCCAAAGTCAGAGCCAGATATGGTTCGCCGGTCTTCTTAGGCTTAATCTGCTTGGCTACCACGACGAATGTCGAGGTCACAATCTTGTTTTCGTGCCGCACGCAGTCGCAGATGTAGAAGTCCTTCATCGACATGGTGAGTATAGAACAATGCGGCAGCCAGAAAGCTTAGAGGATGCCCAGTTTCTTGTGCCGCTTCTTCCCTAGCTTTTTGGCGTCTGCTTCCTTGGCAGAGGTGGTTTCGACCGGCCTGGTTTGATTCGGGCTCGCCCCGCTGTCGACGAAGCCGGGGGCGGTAAAGATGTATGCATCTTCGCGCAGTTTCGTGAGGTAGGCTCGGAGGCCGGGTTGTAATTTCTGGTAATAAAGCGCGTCGTCGATTTTGGGAAGAACATCTTTCATCGCGGGTATGCCTGCCATCTGGTGATCCACAACCTTCAAGATGACGAAGCCCTGCTTGGTCTGGATGACGTTGGTGATCTCGCCCGCCTTCATGCCAAATGTCGTGTCCTCTAGCTGCTTGGAAAGTTGGCCGCGCTTGAACATTCCAAGGACACCTCCATCCGCAGCGGAGGGCCCATCCGAATTTTTCTTTGCAACGTCTTCGAAATTTGCGCCGTCGTGAATCTGCTTCAGGAGATCATTTGCCTTGGCTTCGGCTAAGCTTAGCGCCGCGGCATCGGCCGCTTGCTTGGCAGCTGGATCCTCAGCGGGCGGCGCAGTGGCGCTTCCGCTTGCATCTGCCTTCGGAGCGGTATCGGTGGATTTCGGTGCGACGAGAATTTCGCTCAACCGGATGAATTCCGGCTGCTCCATTTCGTTCTTGTGCGCATCGTAAAACTTTTGTTCTTCCTCTTTCGTGATGGAAAGATGCTGTCCAACCTCTTCGCCAATGACTTTGCGTGTGATGATCTGATTACGCTGCTGCTGCTTGAAATCCTCCCATGACACGCCCTGCTTCTCGGCTTCCTTTTCAAGGGCTTCCATCGAGTCAAGCTTCATGTCCTTGCGCATTTGGTCAAGTTGCTTGATCAGATCCGTGTCGCCGGTGATGCTCAGATCCTTGCCTTTATCCAGGAGTAATTGCTGATCGATGAGGTCGCGCAGAACGTCTTTTTCGCGATCCGTGTAGAGCTTGTCGGCGTTGGTGGCGTCCTGCTGCTTCACTTCATCCTTGAGCTGATCCTTGCTGCGTGCGTACTCGGATCGGGTGATGATCTGATTGTTGACGCGGGCGATGATCTCTTCCACAACCTGACCGGAAGACGTAGCACAGAGAGAAGGCAGACATGCAAAAGCGGCCGCAATCACCGAAATTTTTCTAATAAATGTCATCTGACCTGGATCCTAAACTTGTGAAATAGCGACGGAGTAGGGCAACTTCGACATTTTACTACTTTGAATGCCGCCCTATTAGGCTCCTTGCTGGGTTGGACGCGGATCGAGAGACAGAAGTTGGCCGAGCACGTTCAGGCCGTCCGGATCAGCGCCAGTGCGGTCCGATCGTCGCACATGGGTATCTTGGCGCTGAAGTCGGCTACCGAACTTAAGATGGAGGCGCACAACGTTTTAGCATCGGATACCGGCGCACTCTGGAAGGCCGTTTTCACCCTTTCAAGGCCAAACTCATCCTTTGCCGAACCATTTCCTTCACAAGTCACAACTCCGCGGGAAACCGCCAGCAGGATGGCCTGGTCTTCCAATCCGACCATTCGCGCCTCGGAGGTTGCGTGAGAGAAGAGGCCCAGCGGAAGCCCCGTTGAACTGAGTTCGACAATCCCCCGACTATCACGTACCAATGCCGGGGTGTGGCCAGCGTTTGCGTAACAGATCGTTCCGAACTGCTCGTGGTAGCAGGCAAGAAACGCGGGACAAGACAAAACCCCCGCGGTTTCAATCAAGGCTCGATTGATGCGAAGCGTCAACTCAGTCATTGCATCGGCTTCGTTAACGTCTGGCGGCGAAAAGAATTCGGGACCGAACGTGCGAAAGATACCTTGCGCGACACTGAGAATCTTGCGCGTGTCCTGTCGACGGCCGGCCACATCCAACAATCCCACGAGAACCCGTTGGGGACTCACCCGAATCGAATCATAAAAGTCGCCGGCAATCCGGTTTCCCACGAACGCGGCCGACAAATCAGCCCCGGCGATCGCAGGAAATACGGTCGGAATCGGCCCCACAGCAGGCGCCGCGTCGTGATTTCTGGGACTGAATAGAGAATGCATGGTGGGGTGGCGAAAGCGAAAGTAGCACAACAAAAGCTCGGCGGCAAACCGGATTTATTCAGTCAATTTAGCTGAAAAATTACTCGCCGTAGCGGTTTGAGAGATATCGGCCGAGATCCAGCTCAAGTTGGCCGTAGTCCGAATGAATCGTGGCACGAAGCGCGGATTCTGCCGAGTTCCCTTGGCCGATGCGTTGCAGGATTCGCTGCACATCACTCAACCCATACGAATCATTGATATATGAAACCGCAGCGAGGGACTCGGCGTAGGCGACGTAAGCCTGCACTCCAGAAAAGTTCATAAAACTGCCTTCAAGCACGTTCAAAGGAATATTGCGCTGAGCCTTGAATAAAGCAGAGATTTGGCGACCTTCGCTACCGAGGCTGCGGGGCTCGAGAAGCTGAGCGATGCCTTCGTGCAACCACATCGGACAACGTCCACCAGAGAGTTGTGTGACAAAAGAATGTGCGAGTTCGTGTTTGAGTACGCGCGCCAACTCCGGCGTCATAGATCCAAGGCCACGGATCGGGATGCGGAGCTTGCCGTCGTTGATCGCGCCCGACCAGGTTGGAGCATGGGTGACATCAAAAAATGCCTGTTCGGTGTAGAGTGTTACCAAAATGTTGTCGCGGGGCGGACTGCCGAGGTCACGCACTAAATCGTCGTAGTCGCTTTCGAGAGCCTGGATAATCTGCGCTCGGAAGGCGTCGGTCGTCTGCTTGCCCTCGTAATGCAGCACAAAATGGCTGCTCTCTCCCTGCGAAAATTCGGCTTCGACGGTCTGTTCCCTCTGTGCCTTTGCCAGAAGCTGCTGCACTCTTGCGTCGGGACGCAGCTCGAGAGCCCGTTTCCATGAAACGATCGCTTCCTTCGTATGGTCCGAAGCGAATTGCGAGTATCCCAGCATAGTGAAGGCATCCGCGGAAGTCGGCGCCGATTTAGTCGCCCGTTCCGCGTAAGTCAGCGCCTGCGTCGCATTGCCTGTCCGCACCAGCAGAGCGGAATAGTAGATAAGGATCGTGGCGCTATTGGGCTGGAAGCGCAGGGCGCCCTCAAAGTATTGCCGCGCTTGAGGAATATTGCCGTGGTCGAATTCGAACTTGCCTGCGATGAAGTCAGCGGTGGCACTTAGTTCCGGATTCCCTTTGTTCTCGAGAATCGCAACCGCGTCGCCGTCTACCTTTCCCTCTCGCACGATTTTGCCGACCAGGTCACCTTCATTTGCTAGGCTGGTTGCAGGCACGAAGTCTGGAAGGTCGGGTGCATTCGACGCTCCGGAGCTGTGGGTGGGTACACCGCTGGCGTCGATTCGGTCCACTGATGTCTTGGGGATGGCGTACGAATCTTCACCGATCTCGTATTCGTACCGATTGCCGTTCTCACGCACATGATCGACCACAATCGATCGGCCATTCTTCAAATGGATGGTGTCGGCCCGGGCGCCGGTTACGAAGAACGCCAGGTATATTGATAGGAAGATGACACGAACACGCATTCAGGCGCATTCTAGCAATCGAAGCTCTTAATCTCAGGTGACGAAGGTACTACTCCAGAACCGAATCCTCCGATGTGTACTCTTCCTGCTTGCGTGCCTCTCCCTGGGCCCTTCAAGCAAAGGAGAAGAACCTGCAAAGAAGCCGGCCGAGACTCTTTACCTGCAACTCAGCCAGGCAGGGCTCGACCCCGACCGTGTCTATCAGGTTCGAGGAGCGTCCCTGAATCGCTCCAGCGTTCAAATTACGCTCGAAGACGGAATGATCGGCTTCACTCAAGATGTGATGGGTCGGATCACGGGGGCTTTTTTTGAAGGGGATGGCGAAATTCTTCTTACGCCTCCGAACGCAGTCGAACGACGATCCATGAGCCTGTTCACTGGAATGGCAATTCTGGAAGAACGATTCGCGACTGCTTATTTCCGGTTCAACGATGATGCCGCCGCCGAGCTTCGTCCTGATTTGCGGGCTACGAACAACAAGCAGGAATTCGTGGATAGATGGAACTCTACGGTTCGTAACCTGTCCAGCGGCGATGCCATGCGCATGCTCATAACTTTCGGCGGGATGCTTCCGGTCGAGAGCGCCACACCTGGAGTTCGCACCCCGAACGATCAAAACGCCAGTTCAGATCGATTTCTTCACGCTCGGCTTCAAGGGACCAAGCTGGGTGTTTTTGATGTCTATTTCGATTCAACTGCAGCCGAGCAGGTTCAGGCCGGACAGGTAAAAACATCGGAAAACGGCCAGAGCTACTACGATGTGTGGACCTCGTTTTCACCTCATCGCCCAACAGCGCATCCGATCAACGTCGATCGCACGCCGCTGCCCGAGACCGAGAAGAGCGAGAGTCCCATTGCCGTACGTCGATACACAATTACGACGGATGTGCTCCCACCGAAGATCCATGCGCGCGCGCGATTGGAGTGCGAAGTTCGCCAGGGCGGATCCCGTACTTTGCTGTTCGAACTGTCGCGCTTCTTGCAGATTGAGTCAGTCAAACTCGGGGATTTGCCCATTGAGTTCATCCACAATCCTGCGCTGGAAGGGTCGCAACTCTCGCGTAGAGGTAATGATCTCGTCGCCGTCATCCTTCCGGAACCCGAGAAAGCCGGCAAGAAAATTAGTCTGGAATTCACATACGAAGGCGAGGTTCTGGCAGAAGCTGGCAATGGCTTGCTATATGTCGGGGCACGCGGAACTTGGTATCCGAACCGGGGCATGGAGATGGCAGACTTCGATCTCGAATTCAACTACCCGGACGAGTGGACCTTGCTTGCGACGGGAAAATCCGCGCAGCCTCAGCAGCCCAAACCAGCTGTGGGACATCAGGCGGCTCGTTGGGTATCGGATCGACCTATCCCGCTGGCAGGATTCAATCTCGGAAAATATCGTGAAGCGACCGCTCAAGCCGGAAAAGTGACGGTGGAAACTTATGCGACGCAGGGAGTAGAGCGCGGTTTCCCGACTGCAAACATCCAGGTAGTAGCGCCACTCCCAGGGGATCCTGCCACCATGCGGCCGCCGCAGGTTGTCGTTCCGTCCAACCCGTCACCGGCGGGAAACGCAGTCAAAGTGGGGGAGGCCGCTGCCCAAGCCATTCAATTCTTTGCTGAGCGATTCGGTCCTTACCCTTACAGCCACTTGTCCATCACTCAAATGCCCGGTCGAGATAGCCAGGGATGGCCGGGGTTGGTATTCCTCTCCTCTTACGCATTCCTTACCGACCAGGAACGCGAACAACTACATTTCCAGCCATACCGAATATTGATCCAGCGGTCGATTCCGGCACATGAGACAGCGCATCAGTGGTGGGGTGACTTAATCGGCTGGAGCAGCTATCGCGATCAATGGTTCTCGGAAGGTCTGGCAAGCTATTCCGCGCTCATGATGTTGGAGGAAAGAAATCCTGCCGGGTTCAGTCAGGTTATGGAAAAGTACCGCAGCGATCTACTCGAAAAAAATAAAGATGGAGTTTCCGCTGAAGATGCAGGCCCGGTCACTCTAGGGACGAGACTCCTCTCGTCGCGTCTTCCGGAAGGATACGAAGCAATCAGCTACGGGCGCGGAACGTGGCTATTCCACATGTTGCGAACCATGCTGAATGACGCATCAAGATCTGGAACAGGGCGCCAACCTGCGACTGTTGACGGCGCCAATGAGCCATTCATACGGGCTTTGCGCCGGCTGCGTCAGCGCTACGAAGGAAAGACGATCAGCACGCAAGAACTGATCAACGTCTTCGCCGAGGATCTGCCTCCTTCGTTGCGATTCGAGGGAAAGAATTCTCTCGACTGGTTCCTCAATAGCTGGATCAACGGGACCGCGTTGCCGAGGTTGGATCTAAAGAACGTGAAGTTTGCTCCCAAGGGAACGGCGTCCATCGTTACCGGAACGATCCTCCAATTCGACTCGCCTCCGGAACTAGTCACGTCCGTTCCCGTCTACGGGATCAGTGGAAAACAGTCGATTTTTCTCGGCCGAGTATTTGCGGATGGAGAAGAATCGTCTTTCAAGATCTCCGCGCCTGCCGGAGTTCGTAAGGTCGCGCTCGATCCCAACAACACGATTCTTAAGAGGACAAAGTAGGGTCGGCAATCGCGCAGAGGACAGGACTTAGAGAATGGCGCCTAGACTTGTGTCATTTTCGATAGATCGCGCGAACCAAGGAATGGACCTCATCCATATAAGAGTCAAGTTCGAACGTCAGGCGCGCCCAATCGAAATCCTTCAATCCCTCGCACTGCTGTGACAACACCCCGAATCCACTCTGCTCGAGAAGGTTGACCTGCCGGTTTTCAACGAAACCGTGATTCAATCCTCGCATCCGGCACAAAAGATCGCTGAGTTCGACTACCGCAATCAGACCGGCGTGCTTCCCGGACTCAAGGCCCGTGTGATGCAGAGAGACAACCTCCTGAAGATCATCGGATAATTGCCAACGTTCCGCCAGCAAGCGTCCACTGTCGCAGTGATTGAATCCAAGAACCTCTTGTTCAGCTTCGTGCAAAGGGACTCCGCGCTCGCGCGCGACATCGAGCGCAGTTCGAAACTCTTTCGGCAGCATCCAGAGATTCACGATGATTCCCAGATCGTGAAGCAGACCAGCCAAGTAGGCCTTTCCCGGATCTGGAAAAGAGATTTTTCGAGCGAAATGACGGCTGACCAGAGCACATCCCAGCGAGTGTTCCCAAAAGACGACCGGGTCAATGCCTCCGCCATCTTTAGGCGTCATGTTAAGGACACCACATGACATCGCAATATCGGTAACGCGCTGGAACCCGAGTCCCACGACCGCTCCCCGCAACGAATCAATCTTCTGCCATCGCCCAAAGAGTGGGCTGTTCGCCATTTGCAGACACTGCGCCGCCAGTGACTTATCCTGCGCAATCATATCCGTCACTTTTTGCACATCCAGTTGCTCGAGCGGCTGTTCCAGATAGCGGAGCAGCGGTGCCAGGACTGCGGGGATCGTGGGGATCTGGTTCAACCCTTCCACACGAGAAAGCAAGCTTATTTTCGAACCTGCAGAAGCCATATATTTACCTTTTCACCGGGGAGCGCTCTCCCTTCACATACGCCGTTGCTCCAGGAAGATGGACCAAGTGAAAATCATCATTCACGCCATAAAGTGATTCGGAATGGCCTAAGAAAAGATAGCCATGCGGAAGAAGGTTGTTATAGAAGTGCTGAATGACCTTCCGTTTGGAGGCTAGATCGAAGTAGATCAACACATTGCAGCAGAAGACGATGTCCAGACTCTTCATGAAAATCATCCGGGAATCGTCGGAAAGGTTCAGCCGGCTGAACGTGATGCTGTTGCGTGCTACTTGCTGAACTTGTAGTTGGTCTCCCACGGGCGCGAAGTACTTTTGCTTGAAATAACCGTTCAGGTTTCGTGTGCTGTACGTGCCATAAATTGCGTTCTTCGCGTGGGAAAGCGACCGCTCGTTAAGATCGGTGGCAAGAATTTCGATTGTCCAATCCTTCAGGCGCCGCTGGGACTCTTCGAGAAGCAACATACTCAGCGTGTAGGGCTCCTCCCCCGTAGAGCAACCCGCACTCCATATGCGCAGGCGGCGGATGGGAAGTTTGGATTTGGCTTCCAGAACCTTGGGCAGCACAATCTGCTTCAACGCGTCGAGTTGAGGCTGGTTGCGGAAGAAGCAAGTCTCTCCGATCGTGATTTCATTCAGTAAGGCGATCAACTCCGTCTGACGCTGCGGCTTAATCGTCAGGTATTCGAAATACTCGTGCAGGCTTTTGGCGTTCAACTCCTTCATCCGCCTGCCACAGCGATCGAAAAGCAGCCGCAGCTTGGTGTCGGGATGAAAAATTCCGGCAACCTGATAGACCAGATCGCGGATTCTCACGAGTTCGGGATCGGGAGGTCCTGTTTCCGGATAGACTGCGGGTGCTGGCGCGGAACTCATTCCGGGGTCCTTAGACGCAGCATTCTTTCGAACGATTCCGATGAGAAGCGCGAATCACTGATGTCGCTCAGATGTCTTTTTTGCATTGCTGTGCTCTGTTTGCGCGTTGGCTTACACTTGCCGTCTTTGGCTGCCTGAGAATTTATCGGCGGGGTTCGATCGAACTTTAAGCACTGGGAGCGTATGGCGACTGCATTCTTTATGGAATCGCGGCCGAAGGTTTCGACGGGTCGGCGCTTTCCATTCTGGGCTCGCTTATGGAATGTCCGCTTAGAATAACCACGTCCACCCTGCGATTCTGCGCTCTCCCTTGCGCGGTCGCGTTGCTCGCGATCGGGTGATACTGCGCGTATCCCGCTGCCGCCAGCCGATCCGGCGAGAAACCGTAACGAAGAATCAGCAGTCGCACCAATTCGGAGGCGCGAGCCGTCGATAGCTCCCAATTTGTCGCCACATGAGGAGTATGGATTGGCACGTTGTCGGTATGTCCCTCGATTCGAAGGCGACAAGTGCGCAGAGTAAGAACGGAAGCGATGCGATCCAGGGCCGGCAGCGCCGAGGGCTTCAGCGAAGAAGAACCGCTGTCGAAGAAGCCGAACTCCCGCAAACTCAGAACGAGCCCCTCCGCTTCCCGATGGAGGGCGACTGTATGGGCTGCAATTTCGTTCTGCAGGGCCTGCTGCAACTCTTCCTGGAGCAGCGCAAGAGTGGCCTCGTCATAAACATTCGGATCAACTGGTGTGGTCGACGGTTTACTCACAACAGCCGCCGTCTGTTGAATCTTCTCGAGAGCCACGAGCGAGTTCAGCGGAGCAGGATCATCTCCTCTCAGGGGAATTTGGCCTGAGGCGGGAAAGACTCCGAGTTCTTGAAAGGCTGCTTGGATCGCTATCGCCAGCCTTCCGATCTTGCGGTGATCCACCTGGGCTGAGGAGTACAAAACGACGAAGAAAGCGAACAACAAGGTGATGAAGTCAGCATACGAGACCAGCCAGCGATCATGATTGGACTGTGGCCGCACCCGCCTGCGCCGGTTCGTCACTCGTTCTCTCCTGCGGCGAGCTCCTCCTTCTCTGCACTCGCTAGAAAACCCACGAGTTTCGTCTCCAGCATGTGGGGATTCATGCCTTCCAGAATCGAAACCACACCCTCAAGCGTCATTTCGCGTTCGATCTGCTCTTCCCGGATTCGAAGCCGCATCTTTCCCGAAATCGGCAAGTAGAAAAGATTCGCAGATCCGACCCCATATAGAGCACGAATCATGTTGCCTCCACTCAGACTTTCGCAAGGTCTTGCACCGCGGTCTGATTGAATTGACTGTCAAACAGGCTAAGAGCGCGTTGCATCATTTCCGCGTTGCGCTGGACGTTAATCAGTTGCACGACACCCTGAATGGAACTCACATTCGATTGCTCGAGCATCTCCTGACGAACTGACGAAGAGACGGCGGGCAACGCAGACTTCTCCGGCGCTTCATACAACGCGTTTCCAGCTGCCTGAAGGTTGGCTGTCGGAGAAAATTCAACCACGCGTAGTTTCGCCACTACCGCGCCAGCCACCGATATGGTTCCGTCCGAACTGACGGCTAAGGGACCATTCGGCAAATTGATACGCCCTTGCTCGCCGAGTACCGGATCCCCTTCCGCGGAGACGAGTAGTCCTTCTGGCGTTCGGTGGAACGAGCCATTTCGAGTGAACAGCACTCTTCCGCCAGATTGCACTTCGAAGAAGCCCTCTCCCGCGATCGCCAAATCGAGAGGATTACCTGTCGGCGTCAGGCTTCCAGGAGAACGATCAATCCGGCTGCCGGAAAGCGTTCCATAGGCATTGATGGCCGCATTAACTGGACTTAATCCAACCGAGCCACTGCCGCTAAGTAGAGTTCGGAACGTCGCGCGTGAGGCGCGGTATCCGGTTGTGCTGAGGTTCGCCAGGTTGTTGGCGACCAAATCGAGGGCTTGTGTCTGGGCGGCCAATCCCGCGCAGGCTGCATAGTAGCCGCTGTCCATGAATGAACTCCTGCAGCAAGTTCATGCAAGCCTATCTCCATAGAATATTTGTTGACACAAATCGTGGAAATTCAACAGCCGCCAGAAGCAACACGCCTTACCACGATAAGACTGCCGCTTGCGGCTGAAAAGGTTTTCCTAATGGGCAACTTCTACTCGGCAAACTCGTCCGCAGACTGCCAGACAATCCGTATGACGGCGTGGTCCGCTATTTATCTCAGCTGTGAATCTCTAACGACAGGACCACTGGCTCTCCTTCGAACAACAGCGTCACGTGAATATTTTCGTTTACCATCGAATGGACGCTGTAGTCTCCTCCAGTAATTACGGTCGGCACCGAAAGCATGCATCCGTCTCCCATGCCGCTGATCTTGTTCTTGAAATTTCCAGCGACCATGTTGCAGATTTCTCCCACGGCGTCCCACATTTCTGGGCCCGCTCTTTCAATGTCCGTTCCTAACATTCGCGAGGCCATCCGGGCGGCCGATTTCGCGTTGCAGCGGACGGTCAGAATGCCGCACAGCTGGCCTGCGAGGCCAACCATCGAGGTAATGTCCAACCCTTCCTCAGCAGGCGGCTCAACAGGAATCTCGAGCTCGTAGGCCAGCATGAGTTCAAACACTTCTCGGATTGCCAGCTGCAGAGTGGGAACCCAACAATCTCTCCCCGTAGAAGAAGTCAACGATGGACCTAAGGAATTCATAATTTCACCGCCAATACCGGCAGCACATGCTCTTTAACTTGGTCGGGCGTAAACGGCTTTCGGATGTAGCCGCGAGCGCCGGCGGAAAGCGCTTGCACCACGTGGCCCTCACTCCCTTCCGTGGTAATCATGACAACAGGAACTCCCTTCGCGCTCTCCACTGCGGAGAGCTGCTTCACGAATTCCAATCCGTCCATGACTGGCATGTTGATGTCGCAAAGGATGAGATCAAGCTTATGGTTCTGTACCGCCGCGAGGGCTTCCGCTCCGTTTGCTGCCTCGATCACTTCCGATATGCCAAGGCCCGCCTGGCGCAGCGAACGCTCCACAATCTTTCGCATCACGGAAGAGTCGTCCACGATGAGAGCACGTATATTTTCCATTTTTGAATGATCCTTTAAAAGCGAGGCACCCTGGATTCGCGCCCGATTCGTCTCGCCATAGCTTTTTATCGGCAGGGATGGGGCGCACTTTAGAGGTGAAGCATTCGCGCGCCCGGACGGATGCGTCCGGGTCACACAACCCGTTGTGTGTAGAATAAAAGTTGAAATGTCTCAGGCAGCCCCAGCCATAACCCGCAGTCCCGCTGACGTCGTCCGCACGACTCCTGTTTCGCAGGCGCCAAACGGCATCTGCTACGCCTTCTCTGGTGAGGTCGCCGTCAACTCTTTCGATCTCGAACGCATGGTTGCGGCGGTGCCGACGCGCATCGCCACAGCGCTCGAACGCAAGGCCTACTACTTCGTTCCACTAACTGTCAGCCAGGGCGAAGAGACAGTGATCGCCGACCGCTACGATGTTGCACTCAGCGATAACGCCGTGTGCCATCGCAATCTGAATCTCGGCGATTCGCAGTGCGTCTTCATCTCGACACGCTTGATGGACGACAAGTTTTCGGTGGCGTTCGAGTTCTACATCAACGTGGGACATGCGCTGGTGGAGCGCGCTGGAGTTTCCGCTGCGTTCAGTGAGCTGGCATGGAGCCAGGTCGAGGCCGGAGTTCGCGGCGAAACTTCGCTGGACGCCTGGGAGGCGCGGAAACTGGCCACGGCGAACGGTCCTGACGCGGAGCGATACAAAACCGAATACCTGCAAGCGACGTTCTCAGACACGATCTCGATTTATCTCCTCTCGCTTTACCTGGACGTCGACTACTACGATCTTCGCGAGCGCGATTACCCGCTGCTGGCGCCTTCGGCGCTGGCTGAGCGGTTGCGCAAAGTAGCGGAATTGTTCCCCGCTAACTCGGGATTCGAGTTCTCGATCCTCTACAAACGTCGAGCCTAGAGCATCATGGCAACCTTATCTGTACCTCATTCACCACGCTGGTACGGTGTTCCCGTACGTTCGCTGTTACTGACCTTCATTGGAACACTACTGACATTCTCCGTAAGCTTGTTGGTCGGCATTGTCGGGACGCTGATTGCGTCAGCGATTCGTGGCGTGCACCCGGACATGCAGATTGCGTACCGCCACTTCGCGTTGCCTGCGGCTCTGATCGCAGGCTGCATCATACTGATCGCCAGCGTAGTGTCAGAGATTCAGCGTTACCGGCAGGCGCGGCGTCTCACCGCCATCGAGAGGCTGAGCTAGCCGATGCCGCCTCGCATTGCCATCCCAATGCCTCATTCGACGGATCGCGCTTACTCGGAGCGCGCCATTCCGCAGTACGAACACGCTGTCACCCTGGCGGGTGGCGAGGCAGTTCGAGTCGATCTTGGTCTGAGGTACAGCGAGTTGCAGAAAATAATGGAGCGATGTGATGCGATTCTGTTGCCGGGGAGCAACGCGGATGTGGACCCATCGCGCTTCAAGCAAACCCGCTCGACGCATACTGCGGCCGCGGATCCAAGACGGGATGAGGTCGACAACCTGCTGCTCGAAGACGCTTATGCCCATCGCAAACCGATTCTGGGCATCTGTTACGGACTGCAGAGTTTGAATGTTTATCGGAACGGATCGCTGATCCAGCACATCCCGGAATTTCTGCCCGAGCAAACACGCGACAAGGTCAATCACGAGGCGGGCAAAGCGGTCGCTGTGGCTCACACGGTCACGATCGATTCGGAATCGACACTAGGAAAGATCGTTACGAAGTCGCTACCTACTTCGGTCGCTGCGGGCGACGAATCCGCGGGGCGAGCAACTCCCGAGAGTTCTGCCCTGATTCTTCCGGTGAATTCCTCTCATCATCAGTCCACCGACAGAGTCGGCGAGGGATTGCGGCTGGTGGCACGATGTCCAGATGATGGGATTGTGGAAGCGATCGAAGGAACTGCGTCGGATCATTTTGTGGTGGCTGTGCAATGGCATCCAGAGCGCTCGGTAGAAAATGATTCGAGCTCGCTCGAAATTTTCCGTGCTCTCGTTTCGGCTGTTCGTTAGGCTGCTCCCCTGTTACTAAACAATCTCACTTGGACGGTAAATATTCTGCGGGCAGCGGATTGTTGGGACGCTCATCGTCCCAGATGTTAGAGGCAATCCACCAGCGCTTTCCATCGTAGAAGAGCTCGATACTGTTGATGCCGCGGGCGATGACCGGTCCGTCCGCTCTTAGACGGCTTTCGTAGGTGCTGAAGACGTGGGCGATGTGACCGAATTTTTCGGTGACGCGATGAATTTCTGATTCGTAGAAGCCGTCTTTCACGATGATCGCATTGGACTCGTCCACAAACTGCTGATGGCTGACGATCTGAGCGCGCGGCTTACCGCTTTTGTCCTCTGACATCGCGACGAACCGTACATCTGGAATGTAAAGAGTGCGGTCGCGCGACCACTGACGCGCTTGTCCCGCGGGCCCCGAGATCACTTCGTAAAATGCCTTGATCACACCATCGATGGAGGCGACATCTTCGTCCCGCGGAGCGATCGTGGGTACTTCCACATGAGACGCCTTTTTGGGCGCGGATTGGGCGGGACAAAGACAGGCGAGCAAAGCAAAAACGATAGCCGAAGTAGTCAGATTGGTGCGAGAGATCATGAGGCCTCCGTTTCGCAGCGCATGATACCAGCAAGCGCGCTGTGCGAAGCGGCAGTGGGCTGAATAGCCGGAGATTGTTATTTATTTCTTTTTGCGGGACGGTCTTGCGCTTTTTTCAAGCAGCACAACCACGTGTGCAATCGCTGCGTGGTCCAGATTGAGTCCCTCGGGAGTTTTCGCTTTGAGACCTACGCAGTCGACCGGGATTCCGGTCAGTACCGCGACGCGCGCGCGGATGGAGGTGGCGTGAGGGCCGATCTTGGGAGCAGCCAAAATCAGACTGGCATCGATATTTGCGACAGCATATCCGCCGCCTTGTGCTCGTTTGAGCGCTTCTCGAAGAAAAATTACGGAATCGGCGTCCTTCCACTTCGGATCCGACGGCGGAAAAAGTGCGCCGATATCTGGCGCGGCCATGGCTCCAAGCAAAGCGTCGGTGATCGCATGGAGGAGGACGTCTCCGTCAGAGTGGCCGCCGAGTCCTTTGTCGTGCGGGAGACTGATTCCGCCGATCTTCAAGGGAATGCCAGTCCGGAATTCGTGCGAATCGAAGCCGTAACCGATGCGAGTTTGAGGTCCCTGCTGCTTGGTCTTCGGCATTGTGGGTGAAGATCGGGGAACAGACTACTTCTTAAGGTAGAACTCGGCCAATTCCATATCGCCCGGATTGGTGATCTTGATATTTCTCGGCGAACCCATCACAACGGCAACCTCATGGCCTGAGCGCTCGGCGAGCGAGGCTTCATCCGTACCCATGAATCCGTCCACAGCAGCGTCGTCGAAAACTTTCTTGATGACGTCGAAACGGAAGCCCTGCGGAGTTTGCGCTAACACGATCCCCGCTCGCGGAATTGTGGTCTTGATGATTGCACCATCCGAAGTCCGTTCTACTTGCTTCACGGTGTCGATCGCCGGCAGGCCCGCGATGGCAGCTCCATACTTTTTTGCCGCCTCGATCACTTCTCGGATGATCTCCGCCGTGACCAGGGGCCGAACGGCGTCGTGTACCAGAACAATATCGTCGGGCGCAGCCGACACCTTGTTGAGCGCCTGTTCGACAGATTGCTGACGATGTTCTCCCCCGGCTACCAGTTCGATCTTTTTCTTCAGAACGTCTTTGGCTTCCTTATTCAGCCGCTCCCGAAACGGCACAATCTCGTTCTCGCGCAGGGCGATCCAGATTTCGTTGACTTCATCAACCCCCGCAAACTTTCGCAGAGTGTGAATCAGGATGGGCGTTCCTGCTAGTTCCGTGAACTGCTTGGATGCTTGATGTTTTTTCGACTTCGCATCCATCGCGCTGGGCACGGGCGCCATACGCGTCCCGAGCCCTGCTGCGGGAATGATGACAATCACTTTCATAACAGGTCGATCAGAAGTTGAAATCGCAGCAATTCAAGCGCTTCGCGGAGCGCGCGACTCCTGACCGGAACGCTCCTCACAATATGTACCTCGACAGGTCCTGGTCCTTCACGATGTCGGTGAGCATCTTACGGACATAGTCGGCATCGATCGTAATGTGCTCGCCCTTCTTTTCTGGAGCTTCAAAGCTGAGTTCATCAAGCACGCGCTCCATGATCGTATGCAAGCGCCTTGCGCCGATATTTTCGGTGCTCTCGTTTACGCGGAAGGCGAAGTGTGCGATTTCGTCGAGGGCCTCCGGCGTGAATTCGAGTTTGACACCTTCCGTCTCGAGCAACGCCGTGTACTGTTTCACCAGTGACGACTTCGGTTCCGTCAGAATTCTTACGAAATCCTCCATCGTCAGCGACTGAAGTTCCACCCGGATCGGAAAACGGCCCTGCAACTCCGGAATCAGGTCGCTGGGCTTCGAAACGTGGAATGCGCCCGCAGCGATGAACAGGATGTGATCGGTGCGAACCATCCCGTAGCGGGTATTGACTGTCGTTCCTTCGACGATGGGCAGGATGTCGCGCTGCACTCCTTCACGGGATACGTCGGGGCCATGGCCGCCTTCACGACCGGCAATCTTGTCGATCTCATCCAGAAAAACGATTCCTGAGTTTTCCACGCGATCGATTGCCATCCGGGTGACTTGATCCATATCAATGAGGCGCTGCTCTTCTTCCTGGATCAAGTATTCGAAGGCCTCGTTGACTTTCATCTTCCGCTTCTTGGTGCGCTGGCCGAAAATGTTCGGCAACATGTCCTTTATGTTGACGTCCATCTCTTCGACGCCCTGATTGGTCATGATTTCGAAAGATGGGAAGTTGCGCTCGCGCACTTCAATTTCTACGGTGCGATCGTCGAGCTTGCCTTCGCGAAGCTGCTGACGAAGCTTTTCACGCGTGCGACTGGAAGATTCGGTCAGCGAGGTATTACCGTCAATTACCACACCGCCGGCCGTGGCAGCCGTGCCATCGGCTCGTGGCGGAGGCGAAGGAGGCAACAAGATATCGAGAAGCCTCTCTTCAGCGTTCAACTCGGCCTTGTCGGCAACGTCCTCAAGCTTCTCTTCGCGAACATTGTCGATGGCAATCTCAACCAGATCACGCACCATGGATTCGACATCGCGTCCAACGTAGCCGACTTCCGTGAACTTGGAGGCTTCTACCTTGAGGAAGGGCGAATTTGCCAGCTTAGCCAGGCGCCGGGCAATCTCGGTTTTGCCAACGCCGGTCGGACCAATCATGATGATATTTTTCGGGATGATTTCTTCCGCCAGTTCGGCGGTCAATTTCTGGCGACGCGTGCGGTTGCGCAGCGCGATCGCGACGGCGCGTTTCGCGTCCTTTTGTCCGATGACGTGTTTGTCGAGTTCGACGACGATCTCGCGCGGGGTCAGTTCGTCCAGCGCGAGCTGTTCTTCTTCAGCAGATGAGGGGAGGTAAATAGCCATAAGAATTCGTGTGGGGCAGCCGCCCTCGGCTGTCCGGTCGAGCTACGCTCGATTACTTCAATCTCGGTGGATGATGCTGCCGGGTTTGCGACCCAGCGGACAGCCGAGGGCGGCTGTCCCCACATGTTCATTACAGTTCTTCGATCGTTACTTTGTCATTGGTATAGATGCACATCTTGCCAGCAATCTTCATTGCTTCTTCGGCGATCTGGCGCGCCTGAAGCTGTGTGTGATCCGCCAGAGCCTGGGCCGCAGCTTGGGCATAAGGTCCGCCACTGCCTATGGCCGCAATCCCGCCATCCGGCTCGATGACGTCACCCTGTCCGCTCAGAAGAAAGGTTTGCTCTTTGTCACTGACCAAAAGCAAAGCCTCCAGATGCCGGAGAAACTTATCGGTTCGCCAATCACGGGCAAGTTCGACGGCGGCGCGGCCAAGGTTTCCGTGATACTGCTCGAGTTTGGATTCGAACCTACTAAATAAGGTGAAGGCGTCAGCGGTCGATCCAGCAAATCCGGCAACGATCTTGTCGTTATACAAACGGCGGATCTTCTTCGCCGTATGTTTAATTACGGACTCTCCCAAGGTAACCTGCCCGTCACCGGCCAGGACCACACTTCCATTGCGTCGCACCGACAAAACTGTCGTGGACCGAATCAGTCGTTTCGTGCTCATAAGCGCAATTTTTCATTATACAGCGCGGAAAGCGGGTCACTGCGCGGGAAACGCGAGTCAACTGTTTTCAGCAAATCTACAGAGTGCTTCGGTAACCGCCAATGCGATTACTGCTGTGACATTTACCGGAGGGCGACCCACGCTTAATTTGTAGGTCATGCAACAATCTGCCGCGGTGCTGTGTCAGGACGAACGATCCCTGAAGACTCTGGGAGCCGTGCTCGAAGAGATGAGCATCGAGCTCGTGAAGTGCCGTTCGCAGCAGCACGCCCTGGAACTCGTCATGGGCGGCCGTTGCTCCACCTTGATCGTTGATTTCGATCTGCCCGGCGGCCACGAAGCCGTCCGGATGGCGAACCTGCTGCCGCCCACGCAAAAGCCCACATTGTTTGCGGTGGCGAGCCGGGCATGGCCGGGGACGGGCCAGGCGTTCCAATCCGGCGCAAGCCGCATTCTCTACCGGCCACTGGAGTTCGAGCAGATTCGAGAGGCAGTGAAGGCTGGTAGGAATGCAAAAAAGTCGAACCGCCGTAAGTCCGCGCGTTTCGAAACGAAGACGCTGATTTACCTGGAGCTTGAGACCGGAACTGTTGCCGCGGTGAGCATCGACATCGGTGAGCAAGGTCTCGCCTTGCAGGCTACGGAAGCCGTCCCGATGAGTACAAACGTCGAGTTTCGCTGCGTCCTGCCGGGAACGGACGTCAGTTTGCACGGACACGCCGACGTGGTTTGGGCCAGCGATCAGGGACGCGCTGGATTGTTCTTCACAAAGATGTCTGCCCCGGCGCGCAAGCATCTGAAACAGTGGCTTCACCGAAGAGGCAAACAGGGCAAGGAAGCCGTCAAGCATTTGCTGCCGACTGAGGAAGAGCACGTTTCATTTGCGGCGCAAGAAGAGTTGCAGGCTGAGGTTCACTAGCCTACGCAGGATCGGGGCGTCGTCGGGGCGCTCCCATTGTTCACTCCGCGCCAGTTCCTTCCGGTAGAGGATTGCCTTAGAATCGTCTTTCTTGATTCAGGAAGACGATGACTTCTTTCTCACAAACCAAGTTAGCGTTCAACGGGCATTCGATGGTGGGGCGGCTTGATCGTGTGCTGATCTGCTCGCCGTGGGCGGCTGGATGGGACGATCCATCCAGAATCTCTCAATGGCGCGAACTGGGCTTTCATCATGCGCCTGATTTCGCTGTTGCGGTAGTGCAACACGACCGGTTACGGCTCGAACTGGAACAGGCTGGTGCCGAGCTTGTCGAATTGCCTGCGTCGGAAGATTTATCTCTCGATGCCGTCTACACACACGACGCATCGCTGACAGCAGATTTCGGCCTGATCACGATGCGGCCAGGCAAGAAAAATCGAATCGTCGAAGGTCCACATCACGCAGCGTTCGCCGCGGATCGGGGCATCCCGACCTTCGGCGAGATCAGCCCTCCGGGATCGACCGAGGCTGGAGACATCCTCTGGCTGGATCCAAAGACGTTGTTGATCGGCCACGGTTATCGCACCAACGCTGCCGGAATTGAGCAGCTAGGAAAGTTGTTGTCTCCGCGTGGAGTTGATGTCCTGCCGGCCCCGCTTCCCTACGGCGCAGGTCCATCGCAATGCCTTCATCTGATGTCGCTGATCAGTTTGCTGGATGAGCGAACCGCACTGGTCGATCTCCCGTGGCTGGCCGTCGAGACAGTTGAACTACTAGAGTCACGCGGCTTCAACTTTATCGAGATCGATTATGCGGAGCGCGATACCCTGGCCTGCAACGTCTTATCCCTCGGGGAAAAGCGAGTGCTGGCGATTGAAGAAAATCAGCAGACGAACGAGCGACTTCGCGCCGCAGGATTTGACGTCCGCACATTTCCGGGAAGCGAGATCTGCATCAACGGCAGCGGAGGTCCAACCTGCCTGACGCGTCCGCTGCTCCGCGCCTGATTCGTCCATCAAATTCGAAGTCATCTATTCGGCGTCCCGAGATCCACATCATCTAGTTTGTCTCACTCTCCGCCATTCGCAGAGGTATCAACGCTCGCAAGCGTGTATCGCGTAAAAAGAGTCCGCCCCAAGCCATCATCCCAAAGATCACGGGCATCGGAAAGGTCGGGTCGCCAATCCGCAAGCTCGTGATGGTTGCTCCGCCCAGTAGTCCCGTCATCAATATCGCGCCGAGAACGGACGTTTTCGGAATCAGGTAGACGACGACGCAAGTCAGTTCCGTGAGCGCAACAGTCAGGATGAGACGCTCGGGCATTCCCGAGCGCTGGAAGCCTTCGATCACTGACGGCACTCTCATGAACTTCAGGACGCTGCCGAACAGAATCATCAGTGACGGGATCGCGCTGAGCACATATCCCGACCACAATGCGGTTTTGGAAACAGGAGATGCCATTGATTCACCTCTATTAACGAATGAGGATGCAGACAGGCTGCATCCTCGAAGGTTGAGTGTTCAAGACTGCCGCAAAAAGGCTTCGAGCTTATCGAAGGTCCCACCAAAGCCTTGATCCATTGAGATATGGAAGCCCTTGTAGCTCTTGCGCTCGATTTCGGTTGCGTTGATAGGATGTCCGTGCAGTTTCACCTTCGTCTTGCCGGCGACGTCTTCGAACGTAACCGTGTTGAGAATCTCCAATGGGAAATTGGGATCGAACGGTCCAGGAACTGTATCTGCGTTTTCATTTGAAAATGAGTTGACGAACACCAGCCGCTCGGGCGGCGTCACTTCTTGGACCGCAAATTTCCCCCACATCTCAGCCTGAGGACGCTGCATGCGGTAGTGAAAGACGCCACTTGGCCGGAGATCCGCTTTGTACACGGTGATTTCCCATCCCTTCGGTCCCCACCACTTCGCCAAGCGCTCGGGCTCGGTCCATGCCTTGAAAACGACTGCGCGGGGAGCGTCGAAAACGCGAGTAAAAACGAAGTCGGTGTCATCAACTGGAGCGTCTGCCGAGATCGAGACGAGTTTTGCCTCGAGGCGGCCGAGAGTTTGGGACAGACCTTCAATCGCCCCATAGGTCTTGACGACGTGATCTCGCGCTTTTGCCGATGGGAAGAGCATCTGCACAGACACCAGCGTCTTGTTCCCCTGCGGCGTGAAGATCACGGTGGTTATGAACGAAACCGGCTCCGATCCCTTCTCGGGGAGATGTTCATATACTAACTTCTCGGGCTCGTGGACCTCGTGGTAGACGATATGGTTGTTATAGTCGCGGCCATCGGGTCCGCGCATGACGAGACGCCAGGTCCCGCCTGCCCTCACGTTCATCTCCTGAATCGTCGTTGTGAAGCCGTTCGGTCCCCACCATTGAGCAACGTGATCGCGATCGGTCCACATCTTCCAGACAACGTCGCGCCGAGCGTCAAAGGTTCGCGTCGTAACAATCTCGCGGTCCGCGTTGCTCGCTGAACTGTCCTTTGCCAAGTGCAGTCCCTTTCTCTCTCTTTCATGCATCGAGCTGAGGTGGGTGTGCAGACGGTCGAGCGTCTGGGACCAGCCAGTGTCCATTCCTTTGAGGTACTGGTCTGCGACCGCAGTTTTGTTGATCACTCGCACGGTCAGCGTCATCGCCGTTTTCCCTCGGCGCTCTTCGAAGGTCACCGTATTGAGGTTGTCGAACATGGAGTTTCCGTTCGCATCGAGCGCGCTGCTGATGAAGACCAGACGGTGTGGTTCGTCGACTTCTTCGAAGGTTCCGGTCATCGGATAGATGACGCCGTCGGGAGCCCGCATGTGGATACGAATGGCTCCGCCGACGCGAACATCAAGCTCGCATACCGGGTTGGTGAAGCCGTTTGGTCCCCACCACTGCGCAACAGCGTTCGGATCGGTCCATGCTTTGAAGACCAGGTCCCTGGGCGCGTCGAACATCCGCGTGATAGCGAGATCCCAGTTCGGGTTCTCGTGGACGGCGTTAATTCTTGCGTTGTTTGCGGACATGCTTCTTCTCCTTATTTTTCCAATCTTGTTTTTTGAGTTCCTGTAAGTATTCGTCCAAACGATCGAAGCTTTCTTCCCAGAAGCGGCGGTAGTGCTCGACCCAGCCAGCGACGTCTTGCAGCGGCGCCGCTTGCAGGCGGCACGGACGCCATTGCGCTTCCCGGCCACGCACAACCAGACCAGCACGCTCGAGAACTTTCAGGTGCTTAGAAATTGCAGGCATGCTCATTGCAAACGGCTCGGCCAACTCCGTTACCGAAGCTTCGCCCGACGCCAGGCGTGCCAAAATTGCCCTCCGCGTGGGGTCGGCAAGGGCTCCAAAGGTTTCACTGAGTCGGTCGCTCATTTTGTAATAAACCTTTTAGTTAAATAACTAACAGGTTAAATAAATCACCTTGGCTCCGATGTCAAGAAAAATCGATTCGCAGCTGCGCGAGGCGGAGGGCGAGCGTTGGTATCATGTTGCTGCTCTAGCAGAAAAGTTTCGGGAAAGAGTGCACTGATGTCATCTTTGGACCGGCGGTTCCCGCTTCATCTTCTTGTTGTCCTGTTAGGTTTTTCGGCCATAACATTTGGGCAAACAGCGGCTGTTTCGCAGGAAGGCACCACACTCGACTCGATCACCAACGCTGAAGCGGTTAGAGACGGACTGCATATCCGTACGAGTTCAGCGACGATGCAGGTTACAGCATTGCGAGATGACATTATCCGAGTGCGCATCGCGCCCGCCGCAAATCTTCGCGAGGATGCCTCGTGGGCGGTCCTGGCCGAGGCTCGAAACAAGACGATCGATGTGAAGCCAACGCAGGATGCGTCCTACGCAGGGTTCCGCACGGCCACACTGGATGTTCGCGTCGAGCGAAGCCCCCTGCGGCTGGTCATTCGCGATCTCGCTGGAAATACAATTTCCGCCGATGCAGTTGGGCGTCCTGTGACTTTTCAGTCCAGTGAGTTCACATTGTCGAAAGAAATGCCAGGCGGAGAACATTATTTCGGGCTCGGGGACAAGACTGGAGCCTTCGACCGCCGGGAGCAGGTTTTCACACTGTGGAACACCGACGTGGGTCCACAGGAATCCGTCGATCCGCTTTATAAAGCCATCCCCTTTTTTCTTGCCATCAACGGCACGCGCAGCTACGGGATATTTCTCGACAATACTTGGCGCACCTGGTTCGACTTTGGCAAGTCTGCCCGCGATGCCTATTCGTTTGGGGCCGAGGGCGGCCCCCTCGACTACTACTTCATCTACGGACCGACCCCGAAGCAGGTCGTGGAAAACTACGCGTATCTAACCGGGAAGCCGCCGTTGCCTCCGCTGTGGGCCTTGGGCTTCCAACAGTCGCGCTACAGCTACACACCGGAATCGCAACTCCGCGACATCGCAAATCGTTTGCGGATGGATAAAATTCCTTCCGACGTCGTATATCTCGACATCGATTATCAGGACCGCAACCGTCCGTTCACCGTAAATTCGAAAAACTTTCCTAATTTTTCGGGGCTTGTAGCAGATCTGCAGAAACAACATTTCCACTTGGTGAACATTACGGACCTGCACATCGCTCACGTCCAAAATCAGGGATACTCCCCTTACGACACGGGCCATGCAGGCGACCATTTTGTAAAGAATTCGGATGGCAGTGAGTTTGTTGGAGTGGTCTGGCCGGGCCCGGCGGTGTTCCCGGACTTCACGCGCGCCCAGACGCGAGAGTGGTGGGGCGGACTATACAAGGAATTCGTGAAAGATGGCGTCTCCGGCTTCTGGAATGACATGAATGAACCTTCCGTATTCGACGGTCCGGGCAAGACAATGCCGCTGAACACTGTCCATCGCATTGAAGAGCCAGGATTCGCAACGCGCACCGCAACACACGCCGAGATTCACAACGTGTTCGGGTTGGAGAATGCGCGTGCCACGTATGAGGGACTTCTCAAGCTGCGACCTGACGAGCGTCCTTTTGTGCTGACTCGCGCTACCTACGCGGGAGGGCAACGCTATGGCTTCACATGGACTGGAGATAATTCCGCGACCTGGAACCACCTTCGGTTGGCAACCCAGATGGTGCTGAATCTTGGCGTCAGCGGAATTTCTTTTGTGGGCGCGGATGTCGGCGGATTCAACGGATCCCCGTCGGCAGAGTTGCTAACGCGTTGGGTCGAAGTCGCTGCCTTCTCGCCATTCTTCCGCGATCATGCCACCAAGGGAAGTCTTCCTCACGAGATCTGGGCCAATGGCGTCGAGGCCGAGGCGGTTCGCCGACGCTACATCGAGACGCGATACCGGCTGCTGCCCTACTTCTATTCGCTCGCCGATGAGGCGTCCCGCACCGGGCTTCCGCTGATGCGTCCTGTATTCCTCGAATTTCCGGAAATCTACGCGCCGAATTCGCCGGGCTTCGATAGTGTCGACACCGAGTTTATGCTCGGGCCGAGCTTACTGATTGCGCCTCCGCCGTACGGAGAGATGGCGAATGATTACGTGATCTCGTATCCCGAGGGATCTTGGTATGACTTTTGGACGGGGGAGAAGATGCCGCCCCAGCCGCACGGTCCGCCGATCGATGTCGTGGCCAACGATATCGGCAAGACCGGTGGCACGACCACATATTCATGGCCGCGGGCGACTCATCCAGTTTTGAATACGCTTCCGGTGTTTATTCGCGGCGGGAGCATTCTGCCGTTTGAGCCGCTGGTTCAGAGCACAGATGAAACGCCAAGCGGGCCATTGGAACTTCATGTGTACCCGGGTCCACGATGCAGCGGATCGTTGTACCTAGACGACGGACATACCTTGCAATATCAGCATGGGAAGTTTTTGCGCCAAAACATCACGTGCGAGTCCGACGCGAACTCCATGCGCTTGAAGTTCCACGCCCGCGAAGGCACTTACTCGCCGTGGTGGAAGATTATCGAGGTGGTCCTCTACGACTGGCCGTCGCCCAGCGCGCAAGCAAAGTTTTCCGGCAGCACCTATCCGCTGAAGACTACGTACGATCCGAAACAGCGAGCTCTGCATGTCACTCTGTCGGACGTGACCGGAGAAGCGGAGCTCAGCATTCAGGGCCGGAGAGCTCCCTAGCTTGGGTTGGAACATCCTTAACCACTAAGGACACGAAGATTCACGAACAAACACGGTTCGTGGTGGGATTCTTCGTGTGACTTCGTGTCCTTCGTAATTGCTTTGCTTGTATTCACCATCATCAACTCAAGAGGATGGCTGCTGACGTCAAGTCACCCTGTTAGAATTGAGTTGCGATGCTGCTTCCCTTCGTTCGCGAACTCTTCGCGGACGTTGAACTGCTTCCCGGCTTCTTGCGTGTTGCCTCCCATCTGAAAGAGGGCACGGGGCGCATTAGTGTCTCCGGGCTATCGCCCACAGCCAAGGCTTTACTGATGGTGCTATGGCGCCGGGCAGCCGAACGGCCTCTGATTGTCGTAGTCAACGACAACCGCGCGATTGAAGATTTTGCGCCTCTGCTCCAAGGATTTTGCGAGCTGACTGCAGCATGCGATCCGGAATCGATCGTCGCCCTTCCGGCACGAGACGTGCTTCCATTTCAGAATCTGTCACCGCATCCGGAACTTCAGGAAGAGCGTGCCACCGCGTTGTGGAAGATTGCGACGGGCAAGGCCTCGATAGTCCTCGCCCCGATTGCGGCTATGGCCATTCTGCAGCGGTCCGCTGAATACTACTCGGATCTCGCACGCACGCTGCGGCGTGGCGAGTCGTTTGATCTCGACAATCTGCTGGCCCACCTCAACACGGTTGGATATAACGCCGCCGACGTGGTCGAGATGCCCGGACAATACGCTCTTCGAGGAGGCATCCTCGATGTTTACTCGCCGGAAGATGAGCGCCCTGTGCGCGTGGAGTTCTTCGGCGATGAAGTGGAATCCATCCGGCGATTCGACCCAACTTCGCAGCGCTCGTCGAATCCGATTGACGAAGCATTGCTGCTGCCGCTGACGGAAACTCCTGTCAGCGACCAGTTGCTTGGCGCCATTCATACCCGGCTGTCAGGTAAACGAATCACCGGCAACGAAGAGATTGTCGAGGCCGCAGTCCGGTCGGGCGGAGTGACGGTCTTCCCTGGATGGGAATTCTACGCGCCGGTGGCTGGATCGGACCGCACTGTTTTCGACCTTCTCCCACACGCTGCTGTACTTCTCGACGAGCCTGATCTTCTCCGCACCGAGTTTGATCGCTTCTGGACGCGCGTGGAGGAAGCCCACGAACGCAGCGGTGTCGGAAATCTGGTTCGCCCAACTGATCTGTACATTCCGCCCGATGGATGGTGGCAGAAGACGGCGTCTCTGACCGGTGCCAATCTGGAGCATCTCGGCATCTCGCGCGGTGACGAGTCGGAATCGATCACTGTGCTGACGCAGCCGACACCTCGCTTCCACGGAGCAGTGCCGGCCATGCTGGAGGAAGTCCAGAAGCTCACAGCTTCCGGCAAGCAAGTGCTCTTCTCGGTACCGAACACAGGTGAAGTCGAGCGGCTAGCCGACATCTTCACCGAATACAACGTCAGCTTCAAACTCGGCAGCCGCACTCGCGGCGGCGAGAGCTATGCCGACGAAACCAGCTACTTCGCTGGTGAAGTGCACACCACCACGCTGGCCAAGGCTTACGTCCCAGACGGCGTCATCTTTCCGGACGCGAACCTTGCCATTTTCGGCGCACGTGATCTGTTCGATGAATCGGATACCGTGGCTTCTCGGCCACAGCGACAGAAGTCGAAAGTTTCCGCGTTCCTCTCTGACTTCCGTGATCTCCAGGTCGGAGACTATGTCGTCCACGTGGAACACGGCATCGGGCAGTACCAGGGATTGAAAGAGATCAATCAGGGAGACGGGAACGCCGAGTTCATGCTGCTTGAGTATGCGGAGGGCGCACGGCTGTACGTGCCACTCACGCGTCTTGACCTGATCCAGAAATATCGCTCGTCCGAAGGCGCAAAGCCTGCCTTGAGCCATCTGGGCACTCAAGCTTGGTCAAAAACCAAGGCGCGCGTGCGCAAGGCGATGAAAGACATGGCCGACGAGCTTCTCAAGCTCTATGCGCAGCGAAAAATGGCGCAGGGCCATGCGTTTCCAGCAGGCAACGAGTTTGTGCGCGAGTTTGAGGACGCCTTCGAGTTCAGTGAAACGGAGGATCAGGCGCAGGCTATTGCGGACGTTATGCGCGACATGGAATCGACTCTCCCCATGGATCGTCTTCTCTGTGGCGACGTCGGATATGGCAAGACGGAAGTCGCGATGCGCGCGGCTTTCAAGGCCATCAGCGACAACAAGCAGGTCGCGGTTCTGGCGCCAACGACTGTTCTCGCGTTTCAGCACTACGAGACGTTCAAACAGCGTTTCGGACCTTTCCCCGTAACGATCGAGATGATCAGCCGCTTCCGTAATCCGAAGCAGCAAAAAGAAATTCTGCAGAGATCGGAGACGGGAAAGATTGACATCATCATCGGGACCCACCGCATCCTGTCTAAGGATTTGAAATTCACCGACCTCGGCCTGCTCATCGTCGACGAAGAGCAGCGATTCGGCGTACGCCACAAGGAGCGCATCAAGCAGATGCGAAAGCAGGTCGATGTACTGACGATGTCGGCCACGCCAATTCCGCGGACCTTGCACATGTCGCTCGTCGGACTACGGGATATGAGCGTCATTGAGACGCCACCGAAGGATCGCATGGCGATTCAGACTGTGGTCGCAAGTTGGGACGACAAGCTGATTCAGTCCGCCATCGAGCAGGAACTCGAACGCGGAGGCCAGATCTATTTCGTACACAACCGAGTCGAGAGCATCTGGGAGATCGCAGCCAAGCTGCAGGAACTCATTCCGAAAGCGCGCGTCATCGTTGGGCACGGACAAATGTCGGAAGGGGAACTGGAAAAAGTGATGCTGAAGTTCATGCATCACGAAGCCGACATTCTGGTGGCCACCACGATCATTGAGAACGGCCTCGATATCCCGCTATGCAACACGATCCTTATCAACCGCGCCGACCGGCTGGGTCTCTCCGAGTTGTACCAGCTGCGCGGGCGCGTAGGACGCTCGAACCGAAGGGCCTACGCGTATCTCCTGATTCCGAAAGAAGTCGAGCTCACGCCGGTTGCGCGCCGGCGGCTGGCTGCTCTGAAGGAATTTTCGGACCTCGGAGCGGGATTCAAGATTGCTGCGCTGGATCTGGAACTGCGCGGGGCAGGCAACCTGCTCGGCGGAGAGCAGAGCGGACACATCGAGGCCATCGGCTTCGAGCTCTACACACAGATGCTCGACCGAGCGGTCCGCGAGATGAAGGGCGAGGCGGCTCCCGACGAAGCTGAAACTCAACTCAACTTGGGACTGAATATCCGCATTCCGGCTGAATACATTCCCGAGGAGAACCAGCGACTGCGGATGTACAAGCGCGTCGCCGGGGTAGAAACCGAATCGCAGCTTACCGACGTCGCGGCGGAACTCGAAGATCGTTACGGGCCTCCGCCCCCCGCTGTGCGGAATTTGCTGGACTACGCGTCGCTGAAACTCGTCTGTATCCGTGTGGGTGTCAATGCCATTGATCGCAAGCGCGACTGGGTGACGTTCAAGTTTCGCCAAAGCGCCGCCGTGAATCCCGAGCAGCTGGCGCGTTTCGTCTCAAGCCAGAAAGGCGCGCAGTTCACGCCGGACGGAATGCTGAAGTTCGTACTTAAGGCTACCGCTGCAGAGGAAGTGCTGCGAACGATGCGCAACGTGCTCGAGCAGTTATCCGTGGAGCAGGCTTCTCCCGCTCTCTGATCGGACCTTCGCTCTTCCTGTTTCTCCCCTCTGATTATTCTTTCGAAACTGCGCTATTCCAGATAGCATGTCGCAACTGAAATGCGGCAGGATGTGTGGCGGCGACTGGAATTCTCAAGGATCACCGCCGCCATCGGAAACATCGAATCAATAGCGGAGGCTTGCAGTTGTGAGCTCTGAGGAATCGCTGCCGGAACGCATCGCGCGTTTGAGAAGCAGCCCGACTTATTTGGATGAACGGTTTTACCGCGTGCAAGTCACGCGGCGGGAAGATTTCGCCCCCGATCTTTGGATGTTCCGCGTCCGCAGCGATGCCAAATTCGACTTTGTTCCCGGACAGTACGCGACGCTGGGGGTCGAACAAAATGGCAAACGCATCGAGCGCCCGTACTCAATCGCATCTTCACCCGCTGAGGACGAGATCGAATTCTTTTTTGAGCTTGTTCCGGAAGGCGCTTTGACTCCCGTCCTGCACAAGCTTCAGCCCGGTGATTTCCTGCTGATGCGGAAGGTTCCGAAAGGAAAATTTGTGCTCGACACGCAGAACGGGCGAAAAAATCATCTTCTGATTTCGACGGTCACTGGTGTGGCTCCGTTCGTCAGCTACGTTCGGACGCTCTCGAGGGAATGGAAAGAAGGGACCTTCGATGGCTCACACCAACTCTTCCTGCTGAATGGAGCAAGCCGTCCGTGGGAGTTCGGATACAGAGAAGAACTGGCGGAGTTCGACCGTCAGCTGCCGTGGTTCAAATACATTCCGACGGTGAGCCGACCGTGGGACCATGGGGACTGGCCGGGAGAGACGGGGCGCGCCGACGACATCCTTCGCAAATACGCTGATCACTGGGAACTCGACTCGAGCAATACTCTCGCCTATCTGTGTGGGCATCCCGAGATGATCGAGCACAGCAAGGCAATCCTCAAGCGCCGCGGATTCGTCGACAAGGCATCGGTCAAAGAGGAGATTTACTGGATACCATCAGCCAAGGCTGTATCGAAGAAACCCGGCTAGTAAAGGAGTGTCATCCTGAGTGGCGGCGAAGCCAGCACGAAGGACCATACGTCAGTATCTGGCTTTGTTGATGTGGATGGGATTAGAAAGTGCCGCATGCGGTGTCGGCAACCTTCGGATGCAGCGACCTCAACTCTCCGCGGGCGCGAAAAACACCAGCACAGCAAGTTCCTCTTCAACGTCATAGAACCGGTGCTCAACCTCAGCGGCAACAAATAGGATCGCCCCGGCGGAAACCGCTTTGTCGTCATCCCCGGCGCGAAAGCGCGCGCGTCCGCGGACCACATAATACATCTCGTCCTCGTGATGCGGGCGTTGGGGATCAGTGCCTCCCGCAGGCAGCACGTAAAGTCCAGCGCTCATCGAGGGAACGCGCAAGAATTCGCGGTATAACTTTCCACTCTCGGCCCGCTGCTTGTTGATCTGCGCCAGTTCTTCGAACGCGGCCTTCACGCGAAGAGTCCTCCGAAGACAAAATCAGTAAATTGGGGAATGAGGTTGTGAG
Source organism: uncultured Acidobacteriota bacterium (assembly GCA_963801895.1). Classification (GTDB taxonomy): domain Bacteria; phylum Acidobacteriota; class Terriglobia; order Terriglobales; family Acidobacteriaceae; genus Sulfotelmatobacter. The sequence continues at coordinate 690,996 of CAWDGM010000002.1, forward strand.
TTTGCAGGGCGCCTTCGGGCTTGTACCACTGGTAGATCCAGTTGATCATGCCGAGCAGCGCGAAGGCCGCTGCGCGTGCTGTGACGGATCCCTTGGCCTGGCGTCCCCGTTGCACCTCGGCCATCAGGTTTTCGACAAAATGGATGTACTCCTTTTTACGGGTATTGATCCGGCGCCTCAAAGTAGGCGGCAGCGGATGGTTCTCGTGCAGCATAACGGTGATCTCGCGATCGCGCGGGCTGAGCACCACTTCAATGTGCAGCCGGATCAACGCTCGAAGCCGTTCTTCGGGATTCGCGATGCCGCGGACGGGATCGATCACACGCTCCTGCGTGAGGTCCATGGCATGGTTCATGATCTCGAACAGGATTTCATCCTTGCTTTGAAAGTGGTGGTAAAGGCCGCCCTTGCTCAGTTTGAGTGCTCCGGCTACGTCGTTCATCGAGGTGGCATCGTAGCCGCGCTGCTGGAACAGGCGCGCAGCCGTCCGCAGGATTTCCTGGCGGGAATCCACCAATGTTTCTCTGGGCATCGCGTGTCATGTTAAACAGTTATCGCGGGAAAGCCAACAAACGGAGGGTATAGAAAAATGGGTTTCCTTGTGAAACTCCGTGGCCTTAGTGGTGAAGATTTTTCGGTTTTGGTTTTTTTAATCGAGCGATGTCGGCCAACTTGGAAGGTGACGGCATCCGTAGCACAATTCGACCTTGACATTGGAATTTCGTATAGGTAGCATTCCAGATAACCGACCGACCGGTCGGTATGCTGCAAGGCCTCGTTCTTCCCGCCTTCCGGGTCCGGATCGAGTCCCATCCCTAGTAGGCAAGGTCGTTCGCCTTGTTCGACAAGTGAAGGAGCACACTGGTGGTCACAATTTTCTATGAACGCGACGCTCGTCCCGAGGCGCTGAAGGACAAGACGATCGCCATCCTTGGCTATGGTAGCCAGGGACACGCCCAGGCCCAGAATCTCCGCGACAGCGGCTACAAAGTTATCGTTGGACTCGACCCTAATCGACCAAGCGCCCAACAGGCACGTGCCGATGGCATGGTGGTTGTGGCTCCAGACGAGGCGGCGAAGCGCGCCGACTGGATTCACATCCTTACTCCGGATGAGACCCAGGGCGAACTTTACGAGAAGTCCATCAAGCCTTACCTGCATCCCGGAAAAGTGCTCGGCGTTTCTCACGGCTTCAGCATTCATTTCAAAACCATCGTTCCGCCGAACGACGTCGATGTTGTGATGATCGCCCCAAAGAGCCCGGGACATCTGGTACGCCGCGTTTACAGTGAAGGCCGCGGCGTCCCGGCACTGCTGGCCATTCAGCAGGATGCGAGCGGACGCGCGCACGAACTTGGACTTGCATACGCGCACGGCATCGGCTCCACCCGCGCCGGCGTTCTGCAGACAACCTTCAAGGAAGAAACCGAGAGCGATCTTTTTGGCGAACAGGCGGTTCTATGCGGCGGGCTGACGTCGCTGATCAAGAAGGGATTCGAGACCCTGGTCGAAGCGGGGTACGCGCCCGAAATCGCCTATTTCGAATGTCTGCACGAAGTGAAGCTGATCGTCGACCTGATCTACGAGGGCGGACTGGCGCGGATGCGCTATTCCATTTCTAACACCGCTGAGTACGGTGATCTGACTCGCGGCGAGCAAGTTGTCGGCGACACCACGCGGCAGGCTATGAAGAAGACGCTGGCCGACATCCAGTCCGGCAAGTTCGCGCAAGAGTGGATCGAGGAAAACAAGGCGGGTTGCCCGAACTTCAACGTCCTGCGTGAGAAGGAGAAACAACATCCCATCGAAATCGTCGGAGCACAACTGCGGAGCATGATGAGCTGGCTACCAAAGGATGGAAAGAAGCAAACCGCTCCTCAGCCTCCGCCCAAACAGGTGGTAAATGCTTAAGGGAGCCGACATCGTTCTGCAGTGCCTGCGGGCCGAGGGCGTAGATCTGGTTTTCGGTTACCCGGGTGGCGCGATCATGCCGCTATATGACGCGCTCGATGGAAGCGGAGTACGCCACGTCCTGACCCGGCATGAGCAGGGCGCGGTCTTCGCAGCGGAAGGTTATGCGCGTGTGACCGGCAAAGTTGGCGTTGCCATGGCAACGAGCGGTCCGGGCGCAACCAATCTGGTAACCGGCATCGCCGACGCGAAGATGGATTCCGTCCCGCTGGTTTGCATCACCGGGCAGGTGCGTAGCGCACTAATCGGTACCGACGCATTCCAGGAGACCGATGTTTTCGGCGTGACGCTTTCGCTTACGAAATGGAGCCGGCTGGTCCGCACGATCGACGAAATACCCGAGGCTATCGCCGAAGGCTTTCATTGGGCGCGCAGTGGACGTCCGGGACCGGTTGTCATCGACATTCCTACGGACATGCTGAAGGCGAAGAAGGAATTTAGCGGTCCAGTAAAGTTCACGCCTCACGCTCGTCCGGCGGAAGCCAAGGCCGAAGGCGGATTCACGGATACGATTGCGGCGATGTTGCAGCAGTCGTCGAAGCCAGTGGCGCTCGTCGGCGCGGGAGCGAAGCTCTCCGAAGCAATTCCTGAGTTGCGTAGCCTCCTCGATCATCTCAATATTCCGACGTTCGCGACGGTTCACGGCCTTGGCGCTGTTGTGCCGGAAGCGCCTTATTACCTGGGCATGGTGGGAATGCACGGGACGCGCGCTGCGAATACGGCATTGCATGAAACTGACCTGCTGCTGGTTTTTGGAGCACGCCTCGATGATCGCGTCACGGGCGATCCGTCGCGCTTCGCGCCGCATGCAAAGATCGTTCACTTCGAAATCGATCCCGCGCAGCTCGACCGGGTTCGCGCATGTGAATTGCCGGTGATCGGAAATCTGGCCGATACAATCCCCGCATTCCATGCGGAATTGCGGCGGCACAAGCTTCCAGACTTCAGCGCGTGGCGCGAGGTTGCGTGCGGACCCGAGCGTGCGGAACTCGATCCGCGAGGACTGGCGCAGCCGACGATTCGCTTTCTGGATGAACTTTTCAGCCGGCTGCCCGAAGACAGCGTGGTGCTGACGGACGTAGGACAGCACCAGATGTGGGCGGCGCAGCGTTATCGTTCTTCGTCGCCGCGAGGATTTATCACTTCCGGCGGACTGGGATCAATGGGATTCGCATTGCCAGCAGCGGTCGGCGTGCAACTGGCGAAACCTGGAACCTGCGTGCTCTGCGTCTCAGGCGATGGCGGATTCCAGATGAATATCCAGGAGCTTGCGACGGTGCATCGTCTCGAGCTTCCGGTGAAGATGGTTATTATCGACAACAAATATCTCGGAATGGTGCGGCAATGGCAGCAGCTGTTCTACGAGCGGAACTATGCCGAAACCGATCTGAGTGACAACCCAGACTTCGTGGAGATCGCGAAGGCCTACAAGATTCACAGCTTCCGGGTGAAGGAAGACGCGATGCGGGAGTTTCCGGTGTCCCAGGAAACAGGCGACACGATCGATCGATTCCTGCGCTCGTCGGAACCTGAGTTGCTCGTGTTCGATTGCGCTCCTGAGGCCAACGTTTTTCCGATGGTGCCTGCGGGAGCCGCGCTTTCGGAGATGTTGCTGGAAGAAGAGCCTACGCAGTAAGGCGCGGCCAGGATGGCCGCGCCACAGCCGGCGGGACGCCGGCGCTACAACCAAACTGGGGAGACATCATGCAATTTCAGATTCGATATCGCAATACGCAGGGGACGCTGATGCGCATCCTGAACGCGGCTTCGCGCCGCGGACTTGATATTCCTTCGGTTCACGCTCAGCCTGCCGAGAATGATCACCAGGTCACTTTACTGCTCGAAGTTAACCAGAAGCAGGTCGGACAGCTTTATCGCGAGTGGTACTCGATTGCGGACGTTATTCACGTGGGAACCGTCCAAGCGCAGGCGTGGACGTCCGCGCATCCTCCTGCGGGCGTGGCGATTGAAGAAGCGAGAGCTGCGGCACGAGCATAGGTTCGATCTTACAATTCGATCTTACAAACAGTTGGGCAAGCATGACGGCTTCTGGGCAGCGTCATGCGACTGGGGAACCTTGCAGACGGGTTCCCCGTTTTTGTTTCGGTTGAAAAGCATTTACCACTAGGGTCACGAGGGTCCACGAAGTAAAACCGGCTTCCTTCGTGTAACTTTGTGTCCTTTGTGGTTTATGCTTCTAGGTTTCCATCAGCACTTATCTTTCCGGAGCGCAATCTTCAGCCATGGATCTCAAACACATCAGTCGAGGAATTACAGAAGGTCGCGACCGCGCGGGTGCGCGGGCGATGTTCAAAGCCATTGGATTTACGGATTCCGATCTCAACCGGCCATTGATCGGCGTCGCCAACACCTGGATCGAGACCATGCCCTGCAACTTTCATCTGCGCCGATTGTCGGCGAAGGTGAAAGAAGGAATCCGCGCTGCGGGCGGAACTCCGATGGAATTCAACACCATCGCCATCTCTGACGGCGAGACGATGGGGACGGAGGGAATGCGGGCCTCGCTGGTGAGCCGAGAACTCATTGCCGATTCGATCGAACTGGTCTGTCGCGGACAGATGTTTGATGCGGTCGTGTGCGTAGTGGGCTGCGATAAGACAATTCCGGCGGCAGCGATGGCTATGGCTCGGCTGAATCTTCCGGGCATGGTGCTTTATGGCGGCACGATCGCACCGGGCAATTATCGGGGCAAGGATGTGACGATTCAGGATGTATACGAAGCGATCGGCGCCAACGTCGCAGGCAAGATGAGCGATATGGAGTTGAAAGAGTTGGAAGATGTTGCTTGTCCGGGAGCAGGCGCCTGCGGCGGACAATACACCGCCAACACGATGTCGACTGTGATGGAGATGATCGGGTTGTCTCCGATGGGCTTCAACAGCGTTCCGGCGATGGATCCGCAGAAAGACCAGATTTCGTTCGACTGCGGCAAGGTCGTGATGAACGTCCTGCAGAAGGGGCTGAAGCCTCGCGACATTCTTACCCGCGATGCTTTCGAGAATGCGATCGCATCCGTCGCGGCGACCGGCGGATCGACGAACGCAGTCCTCCACTTGCTGGCGATCGCGCGCGAAGCGGGGGTTGCGCTGGAGATCGATGACTTCCAGACGATCAGCGAACGAACTCCGCTGCTGACCGACCTGAAGCCTTCGGGGAGATTTGTTGCGGCTGACATGCACCGCGCGGGCGGTATTCGCTTGCTGGCGAAGCGCCTGATGAGCGGCAAATATCTTCACGCCTCTGCAAAGACCGTAAGCGGACAGACCATCTCGACAGAGGCGGAGAGTGCGATCGAAACTCCGGGACAAGAAGTGATTGTTCCTCTGGAGAAACCTCTGAAAGCAACGGGCGGGCTCGTTATTCTCAAGGGAAATCTTGCGCCTGAAGGTTGCGTGGCGAAGATCAGCGGACATGAGCGGCTGGAGCATCGCGGTCCAGCACGCGTTTTTGAATCTGAAGAAGATGCGATGTCCGCGGTCACGGCGAAGAAGATTAAAGCCGGCGATGTCGTGGTCATTCGCAACGAGGGGCCAAAGGGCGGTCCGGGGATGCGCGAGATGCTCGGAGTGACTGCTGCGATCGTCGGCGAAGGTCTGGGCGGATCTGTCGCTCTGCTGACCGATGGGCGATTCAGCGGCGCGACTCGCGGTTTGATGGCTGGACACGTATCTCCGGAGGCAGCGCTGGGTGGTCCGATTGCGGGCGTTCACGACGGGGACATCATCCGATTCGATGTGAAGAAGCAAGTGCTCGAAGTGGAGATTAGCGACGACGTGTTGCGGCAGCGAATGGCGCAATGGAAGGCGTTGGAGCCGAGGTATCCGACGGGAGTTTTTGCGAAGTATGCGGCATTGGTATCGTCGGCATCGCAGGGCGCGATTACGCGTCCGAAATAGCGGGCTCACGCTCGACTTCATCGCATCGTCAACGGTTGGTGTCGAGAGGTTCCGGCTACAAAAGCCTTTACCACAAAGGACACGGAGGTTCACGAAGGACTTCGTTTGCCTTCTGGATCTCGCTTCTCACCGGCGTCGATCGTTGCGCTAACGTCTATCGATGTGTGGAAAACGGCCGAAAATTTTTCTATGAAACGGGTATTTTAGAGGGAATTTTTCGGGTGCCGTTTCGGGAATCGTGTGGCTTTGGCGGGATACCCCTCCCCCCTCCCACCTGGAAAAGCCTTGCGCAGCGCGGGGTTCACAAAATGTGTTTGCAAAATCTTGAGCGCCTAGGGGTTAGGAGTCAAAATCTTGAAAACAATGCAGTTAGATCTATGCTGGAGTTAGCGCTCTATACCGCCTCCGCCTAGGCAATGATGAGCTTACTCGAGAGGCAGGTCAAGGTCAGATGTCACACGCCTGGTGTGGAAAAGAGTCTTCACTTCCCGCCTGAAACGAGAAGTGAAGACCGGAGATATTAGTCCTGGGACGGTTTCTCAATGTTGTCGATTACCAGGACCTGCATGGGGTGTTGCTGGGGAACCAATTTCAGACCCAGCTGATCGTGGATGGCGTTGACAAGCGAGTCAGGGGCCTTGGCACCGTCGGTTGCATTGGCATCGGCGTCCTTCGCTTCAGGATTTGGATCTGTCCATTGCAGGTTGAATTCGTAGTTTCCCTTGAGCCCGGTTTGGTTCGCCACGGCGATGCCGAGGTGACGGGAAAGTAGTCGAGCGAATTCATCGGACGTGATTCCTCCTGCAGACAAAGCTACGACCCGATCGTCTCTCAATTTCATCATCATTTGATGACCTTCCACGACTCGACCAGCTTCCATTGGTCCTTCCGCCGAATGGTTGTAGATTTGCTCTCTAGGCTCGTCCTGATTCTTTGACAGTTGCAGTTTCGATCCACTCTCATCGACGAGCAAGGTGTAGCCCGGCAGTACCTTCGTTTCGCTATGAAGGGCTAGCTTGGTGCGATCTGCCAAGACAGCCTGCAACAGCCGCTGGCTTTCGGCAATGCGCTGTTTGGGGCTAATCTTGTCCATCTCGGTCTTGTCTGCTTTTGCGTTGATGTCGTAAGTCGCAGAGTCGAGCCACTCGGGACCGCCGGCAATCTGGTTGGGCTGGACGCCGTAGGCTTCCTGGATCAGAGCCTTTAAAGTGATGTTTTCCGCGACGAAGCCGTCGGGGGAATGCATCATCTTGATCCGCATAACCTTGTGATTCGGCCGGTTGTCATCGGCGAATGCACTGGGCTTAATGGAAACTGACTCAAACGAACTCTCTGCGGCGGGAGTGTTTACGGCGCTCGACTCCGCCAATCCCGGAGTTGCTTTCACCAGGCCGAATACAACCGGTGCTGCGATGGCAAGCACAGCAACCGCGGAGAGGAGAAGCTTTCTGCTGAAATCCAATTTGCGAACGACATGGTGAGACATGATATGGACCATCCTTTTCTTCAGATCGGCCCCGGTGACTCCGGACACGCAAGCCAGCGGTGACCCCACACAGAATTCGCAGACCTTCAAAATGCTTTCGGCATAGACCTGACGCTCGCTGCCGAGTTCGACCACTTGTTCGTCGCAGGCTCTTTCGCGTTCGTCCACCAGGCGCGCACCCAACCACCAGACCAGCGGATGAAACCAGAAAGCGGCTTGGACCGCCATGTGAATGGCGGCGGCGAGATTGTCGCGACGCCGGACATGCCAGAGTTCGTGGGCCAGGATGGCTTCCATGTGCGCGTTCTCGAGATGTTGGGAAATGCCTTCCGGCCAGACCAACACGGGCCGTGACAAGCCGAAGATTCCGGGCTCCAAGGTTGCGCGCGATACGAGAAGCTCCACATGCTTTCGCAGTCCGGTGACTTGTTGGGCGCGGCGCAGTGCTTCTACTTCACGTCCCTCGACCACAGGTACCGCGGTGCGGATTTCCCCGGAGATACGGCGCCAGCGCAGGCACCACAGCAGAACGACGGAGACGAAACCCGCGAGCCACACGACAACAAGCAGCGCGGGCAACCAGTGAGTAAAACTGAGGGAGACCGCAGGTGCTGCGGAGATAACGGAAGCTCCGTGCTGAGTGAATGGCTGGCTCACTTCCTCGACGGTGACGTAAACACCGGATGCCTCGGGCGTTCCAGCGCGAAGCCAGGAGAAGCGGTTTCCGAGAGCAACCAACCATGAGAATGGAACGAGAAACTTAATCGACGCTGCCAGCCACAATGCATAGCGTGCCCGGGCATGGTTCTTGCGCAACGCCAGCGTAAGGAGTCCACATGCGGCGGTGAAGAGCGTCGATTGCCAGAGATGGTCGGCCAACGATGGAGCGATGTCTGTCCAGAGCGCCGAAAAAATATTCGGGTTCATTGGGAGCCGTCCTTTCTCTCCAGCTTGCGAAGCGTCTTTTCGGCTTCCTTGACGTCCGCGAGCGTGAGCTTGCCCGACTCGATCAGGTGCGCCATGACAGGCTGCGAACGGCCGCCGAACAGGGCGAGCAATTCGTCAATCAGTCGGCTCTGCGCGGCAGAGCGCGAAACGGAGGCTTCGAAGATGTGGAAGTTTCCGACCTTCTTAACCCGGCGGACTGCCTTTTTGGCTTCAAGGCGGTAAACGGTTGTCTGGACGGTCGTGTAGGCAGGACGGTCGTCCTCGGGGAAGGCCTCCTGAATCTCGCGAATGGAAGCCTGCTCGCGAGTCCAGAGAATCTCCATGATTTTGAGTTCCAGCTTTGCCAGTTTCGGTTCGGACACCGGGTCATCTCCTATGCGTGTATGCATTACTACTACGTGTGTAGTTTTTGTGTCAAGGAAAATCAGAGAATTTTTTGACAGCGTGCTCGGAAATCCCCACTTCCGGCAAAGGCGGCCCGGAAATGGGGCACCCGCGAACGTCTTTGGCGCGAGTCCGGCGCGCCATTTTCCGGAGGTTGCTGACTTCGATGGGCTGTGAAAAACTAGATGGATACTAGTTGTCTCCGCATCAGGCAAAAAGACTTATGGCTGCACTGACGTTATTCGAGAAAATCTGGGATTCGCATGTGGTGGCACAGCCGGCGGGGCGGTCACCCATCCTTTATATCGACCTGCACCTGGTGCATGAGGTTACGTCCCCGCAGGCATTTGATGGACTTCGCGCCGCTGGGCGCAAAGTGCGCCAGCCGTTCCGGACCGTTGCTACGGTCGATCACAACATTCCGACTGAGCCACGGGGTACACCGATCACCGATTTGATCGCCGCGCGCCAAATCTCGGCGCTGCAGCAGAACTGCAAGGATTTCGGAATTCGGCTGTTTGATATGGATTCGCCTGATCAGGGGATCGTGCACGTGATCGGGCCCGAGCTTGGCATTACGCAGCCCGGCATGACGATCGTGTGTGGGGATAGCCATACAAGCACGCATGGCGCTTTCGGTGCTCTGGCATTCGGGATCGGCACCTCAGAGGTCGAGCACGTGCTGGCGACGCAGTGCCTGGCGCAGCAGAAGCCGAAGACCATGAAGATCGACGTACGGGGACGGCTCGCCGACGGCGTAACGGCGAAAGATCTTGCACTCGGGATCATCGGACAGATCGGGACGGACGGCGCAACGGGATACGTCATCGAGTATGCCGGTGCCGCCGTGATGACGCTTTCCATGGAAGGCCGCATGACACTATGCAACATGAGCATCGAGGCAGGCGCCCGGGCGGGAATGGTCGCTCCCGATGAGACGACGATTGCGTACGTCGCGGGTCGGCGGTTCGCTCCTGTCGGCGACGAATGGGATCGGGCTCTCGAGCGGTGGCGAAGTCTGCCGACGGACGAGGGTGCGACTTTCGACAAAGTGGTGGAGATCGATGGCGCGCAGCTTTGTCCGTTTGTGACGTGGGGAACGAATCCGGGGATGGTCGCACCAATTACGGGACGCGTGCCTGAGGTTAAGGGCTTGGAAGAATCAGATCGCCGGGCTGCTGAGCTAGCGATGGAGTATATGGCGCTCGAGCCGGGACGGAAGATCGAAGACATTGGGATTGACCGCGTATTCATCGGCTCGTGTACGAACTCGCGGATTGAGGATTTGCGCGCTGCGGCGCGGGTAGCCAAGGGGCATCACGTGAGTTCGAACGTCCGTGCGATGGTGGTGCCGGGATCTCAAACTGTGAAGCGGGCGGCGGAGCAGGAAGGGCTGCACCGCATTTTTCAGGCTGCGGGATTCGAGTGGAGAGAGTCGGGATGTTCGATGTGCCTGGGGATGAATCCGGATATTTTGAAGCCGGGAGAGCGCTGCGCTTCGACCAGCAACCGGAATTTTGAAGGGCGACAAGGGCGCGGAGGGCGGACGCATCTGGTGAGCCCGATGATGGCGGCGGCGGCGGCTATCGAGGGACACTTTACCGATATACGAAATTGGAAGTTTCAGTAGATGGACGGGCCGGGAGCGGGACGCCGGCGCTACTTTCGGGCGGGACCGGCGCTACTTTGCTGCCGCTTCGCGGCTTCGTTCGACGGCGGCTTCGTTCAATCGGCTTTACCAGTTTCGATTTACTCTGAGGATTATGAAACCTTTTACGGTGCATCGTGGGCGTCTGGCGCCGCTGGATCGGGTCAATGTGGATACGGACCAGATCATCCCTAAACAATTTCTGAAGCGGATCGAGAAGACCGGCTTTGGGCAGTTTGTGTTTTATGACTGGCGCTTTGGGGTCGACGGCAAGAAGAATCCAGACTTCGTGCTTCATGAGCCGCGTTATGAGGGCGCCAGCGTACTGGTTGCGGGCAAAAATTTCGGATGCGGATCGTCTCGCGAACACGCAGTGTGGGCTCTCGCGGATTTCGGGTTCCGTGTGGTCATTTCTTCTTCCTTCGCGGATATCTTCGCCAACAACAGCACTAAGAACGGATTCCTCACCGTCCAACTTAGGAACGATGAGGTAGAGACGCTCATGCAGCGGGCCAAGGAGATCGATAACTATGCGGTCACGATCGACCTGGAGAAGTGCGAGGTGAGCGACGATCAGGGATTCAGGGCGAAGTTTCCGGTCGACGAATTCGTTCGTCACTGCCTGTTGAACGGACTCGACGACATAGGTCTCACTTTGCAGCATGATGCGGAGATCGCGGCGTACGAGAGCCGAAATGCGGTCCCAGCGGCGCTGAGAACTTAATCTTTCGTTTCGCCAATCTCGGGCCCCATCAAGATGACTCGACGTCCCATGGCTTGAGGCACACTCTTGCTGCTTTTCGGGCAAATCTGACCTGAAATTGAAGATTTGCCTCTAAGCGTAAGCGCAGGGTAAAAGCAGGGTCAACACGAGTAAAGAAATGTAAAAGAGGGTCCCAGTCCTTGACCGACTCGCCGGGGGCAGTTGATCCTAGATAGGCACGGTTTCTGCCAACCGATTCCATTCGTTTTTGGCGCTATTACGGCGAGATTCGGCGGACACCATGAGGGCAGGATGTCCGCTTTCAGCGACCTCTGGGTAAAAGTCTCGCGACGCCGATGCTGCAAAGGACAGTCCTGCCTTCGCAGATCGAGTTGAGCACCAACCGAGCCTAGAATGCTTACGTCTAATACCTAGACCTCTCCAGCGTCCGGGTCAGGAAAAGGCGGCGGGCGAACCCTAATTATGAACGATCCCTGTAAAACAGACGCGAACGCAAGAACTACTGCGCGAGCGATGATTCTAAGCAGTCTTATCGTAATTCTCACGTTTTCTCTCGCCTGCAGCGGGGGCGATTCCAAACAACAGAACGCGCATGCGGCGGCTCCGCGGGCAATCTCAGTGGCTGTTGCGCAGGTTCAACATCAGGATGTGCCGGTTTATCTGAGCGGACTGGGAGCTGTCACCGCTTTCAATACCGCAAACATAAAGAGCCGCGTGGACGGGCAGATCATGAAAGTGAACTTCCGCGAAGGACAGGACGTTCGCCAGGGAGAGTCGCTGATCGAGATCGATGCGCGGCCGTATGAGGTTCAGGTTGAACAATTACAAGCGCAATTATTTCGCGATCAGGCCTCGTTGCGCGACGCCAAGTTGAATCTGGAACGGTACACGGCGCTGATTCCGTCGGGCAGCATTGCGCAGCAGCAGGTGGATACACAGAAGGCGACAGTGGACCAGCTTGAGGGCACGGTCCGGAACGATCAGGCCCAGATCAATAGCGCAAAGCTGAACATTATTTACTGCCACATCACGGCTCCTTTCAATGGACGGGTCGGGCTTCGCCAGGTCGATGTGGGGAACATTGTGCACGCTTCGGATACGAACCCCATGCTGATCCTGACGCAGCTGCAGCCGATTGCGGTGATCTTCACGCTTCCCGAGGATGTGCTGCCGAATGTGTCCAAACACATGCACCAGGGAACGCTGGAAGTGGATGCATTCAGCCGCGACGATCAGAACAAGATCGCTACGGGGAAACTGTTGACGATTGACAACCAGATTGATGCCACGACCGGAACGGCAAAGCTGAAGGCGGTCTTCGATAACAAAGACAACAGACTCTGGCCGAACCAGTTTGTAAATGCCGATCTTCTGCTGGAGACGCGCAAGAACAGCACGGTTGTGCCGACGGCGTCGATTTTGAGGGGACCGCAAGGAACGTTCGTCTATGCGGTCAACCCGGATAAGACGGTTCAGGATAAGCCAGTCACGATTTCGTTGACGCAGGGCGACACGACGGTCGTCACCAGCGGGGTAAACGCGGGAGATATGGTCGTCACCGATGGCCAGGATAAATTGCAAGCGGGCAGTCACATTGAGCCGCGCAACACCTCTCCCAGCACGAACGCGGGGCCGGGAAATGGCGGGCACAACTCCGCCAGCGGTTCGAGTTCGCAGCCGACGGGATCTGGAGCGCCCGGCGGCGGCGGGCAGTAGATCACCTCATGAGTCCCTCACGGTTATTCATTCTCCGACCGGTAGCAACCACGCTGCTCATGTTCGGAGTTTTGCTGGTAGGCGGGGTCGCATTCATGCAACTCCCGGTATCGGCGCTGCCCGAGGTCGACTATCCAACGATCCAGGTCGTGACCTTCTATCCGGGCGCGGACCCGGACGTGATGGCATCGTCGGTGACCTCACCGCTGGAACGTCAATTCGGGCAGGTACCTGGTCTGAGCCAGATGACGTCGACGAGTTCCTTCGGCAGTTCGGTCATCACGCTACAGTTCGGACTCGATCAGAATATTGACATCGAAGAGCAGCAAGTACAGGCGGCGATCAATTCCGGATCGACGTACCTGCCGACCGATCTCCCAAATCCTCCTATCTACAACAAGGTGAATCCCGCGGATGCGCCGATCCTCACGTTGGCGCTGTCGTCGGATTCGTTACCTCTATCGAAGGTGGAGGATCTTGCCGACACATCGCTCGCCCAGAAGGTTTCGCAGCTGCCGGGAGTTGGGTTGGTTTCAATCAGCGGCGGACAGAAACCGGCAGTACGAATCCAGGCGAATCCCACTGCTCTGGCGTCTTACGGACTGAGCCTTGAGGATCTGAGGGCTGCGCTGGCTCAGGCCAATGTCGATCAGGCGAAGGGCGTGATCGATGGCGCAAGGCAGTCGTACACGATCGGCGCGAACGACCAACTGTTCTCAAGCGAGCAGTACAAGCCGGTGGTGATCGCTTACCGCAATGGTGCTCCGATCCGGTTGAGCGACGTCGCCAATGTTATCGATGGCACCGAGAACAACCAGCTCGCGGCATGGATGAACCTAACGCCGGCGGTGATTGTTAATATCCAGCGGCAACCGGGCGCAAACATCATCAGCGTCGTGGATCGGATCAAGAAGCTGCTGCCGCAGTTGCAGGCGGGATTACCGAGCGCAATTAAAGTGCAAATCCTGACCGACCGAACGACGACCATCCGCGCGTCGGTCAAGGACGTTGAATTTGAGTTGATGCTATCCATCGGGCTGGTCGTGATGGTGGTGTTCCTCTTCCTCAGAAATTTGTCGGCAACGGTGATTCCGAGTGTTGCGGTTCCGCTGTCGCTGATCGGCACGTTCGGGGTGATGTACTTGCTCGGCTACAGCCTGAACAATCTGACGCTGATGGCGTTGACGATCTCGACCGGATTCGTCGTCGACGACGCGATCGTCATGATCGAGAACATCGACCGTTTCCTGGAGGCGGGAGATTCGCCGCTGGACGCTGCTCTGAAAGGGTCAAGCCAGATCGGCTTCACGATTATTTCGCTGACGGTATCCCTGATTGCCGTGCTGATTCCGCTGCTATTCATGGGCGACATCGTGGGACGGCTGTTCCGGGAATTTGCGGTTACGCTCGCCGTAACGATCCTGGTGTCGGCCGCGGTGTCACTCACCTTGACGCCAATGATGGCCGCGAAGCTGCTCAAGCATCGCAAAGAGGGAGAGAAGGGACGCTTCTACGAGGTAACCGAGGACTACTACAACCGGATCATCGCCTTCTACGGACGCACCGTGAAATGGGTATTGAAGCATCAGACCGCGACGCTGCTTGTGACCTTCGGCACGCTGGTGCTCACACTGTTTTTGTACGTGATCGTGCCTAAGGGATTCTTTCCCGTGCAGGACACTGGAGTGATTCTCGGCGTATCGGAAGCTCCGGACTTTGTGTCGTTCGCGGCGCTGTCAGAGCGGCAGCAAGAGCTGGCGAAAGTCATACTGCAGGATAAAGACGTCGCCAGCCTTTCGTCGTTCATCGGTGTCGACGGAACGAATACGACGCCGAACCAAGGACGTATCCAGATTAATTTGAAGCCGAGGGATGAGCGGTCGAGTGACGCCTCCGCGATTATTCGGAGGTTGCAGCCTGAGGTTGAAAAAGTCAACGGCATCACTTTGTACATGCAGCCAGTTCAGGACCTGACGGTGGAAGACCGCGTGAGCCGGACGCAGTTCCAGTACTCGATCGAAGACGCCGACGCGCAGGAACTGGCGCAATGGACTCCGAAGCTGGTTGCGAAGCTGCAAACTTTGCCGGAATTGCGCGATGTGGCAACGGATCAACTGAACGAGGGATTGAAGACGAACATTACGATTGACCGGGACACCGCGTCGCGGCTGGGGATCTTTCCGCAGGCGATTGACAACACGCTGTACGACGCGTTCGGGCAGCGGCAAGTATCGACGATCTTCACGCAGCTGAACCAGTATCACGTCGTGCTGGAAGTGCTGCCGAACTTTGCGCAGACGCCGGCGAACCTGCGAGACATCTATATCCGGCCGAGCACCGTGACGCAGAACTCCGGAGCGCCGAGCGCAAACGGAGCGACGGTAGCTACTAGCGGGACTCCAGTGCCGATCTCGGCGTTCACGCACATGAGTTCGACCAACGCCACACTGGCGGTCAATCACCAAGGACAATTCCCAGTGGTAACGCTCTCATTCAATCTTGCTCCGGGAGCATCGCTGGGAGACGCCACGAAAGCGATTCAGCAAGCTGAGAAGGAAATCCAATTACCGGCAAGCATTCACGCGTCATTCCAGGGGACCGCGGCGGCGTTTCAAAATTCGCTCGCATCCGAGCCATACCTGATTCTCGCAGCTGTGGTCACGGTGTACATCGTGCTGGGTGTGCTGTACGAGAGCTATATCCATCCAGTGACGATTCTTTCGACGCTTCCGTCCGCCGGCGTGGGCGCTATTCTGGCGCTGATGATTACCGGCAATGATCTGACGGTGGTAGCGCTCATAGGGATCATCCTGCTGATTGGAATTGTGAAGAAGAACGCGATCATGATGATCGACTTCGCGCTCGAGGCGGAGCGCGAAGAGCACAAGGCGCCCGAGGAAGCGATCTACCAGGCGTGCTTGTTGCGGTTCCGGCCCATCATGATGACGACGATGGCGGCGTTGCTGGGCGGACTACCGTTGGCGCTCGGCACGGGAACTGGCGCGGAGCTGCGGCGTCCGTTGGGCATCACGATTGTTGGCGGATTGCTGCTCAGCCAGTTGTTGACGCTTTACACAACGCCGGTGGTTTATTTGTGGTTCGACCGGTTGGCACAGCGATTCTCACGTTACCGGGTGGGCAATACGATTCCGCGCGACGAACCAATGTCGGCAGATTAAGACGATGAGTATTTCGGCTCCATTTATTCGGCGTCCCATCGGCACATCGCTGATGGCAGCGGCTTTGCTGCTGTCAGGAATTCTGGCGTTCACGTTTCTGCCAGTGTCCTCGCTGCCGAGAGTAGATTTCCCCGTGATCAGCGTGGGAGCCGGCTTGCCAGGTGCGGACCCGCAGACGATGGCATCGGCGGTGGCAACGCCGCTCGAGCGCCAATTCGGACGCATCTCGGGTGTAAACCAGATGACCTCGTCGAGCCAGCTCGGCACGACCGGCATCACAATGCAATTTGACCTTAATCGGAACATTGACGCGGCGGCGCGCGACGTCCAGGCTTCAATCAATGCGGCGCGCAGCCAGTTGCCAGCGAACCTGCCCAGCAACCCGAGCTACCGCAAGCAGAATCCCGCAGACTCGCCGATCCTGATTCTGGCTCTGACGTCGGACACGATGACCGTGCCGAAGATGTACGACGCGGCGGATTCCATTCTTGCCCAGAAGCTGGCGCAAGTGAACGGGGTCGGCCAGGTGTTTGTTGGCGGTGCGGCGCAGCCGGCGGTGCGGGCCGAAGTGAATCCAACATTGCTGAACAAGCTTGGCCTTGGCCTGGACACCGTCAGAAATGCGTTGAGTGCCGCGAATGCGAATCGACCCAAGGGAAGCGTTTCGGACAAGTCCCGCACATACTCGTTCCAGGATACGGACCAGCTTTTCACGGCGGATCAATATCGCCCGCTGATCGTGGCGTATAACAACGGCGCTCCCGTTCGCCTCGGAGATGTGGCTGACGTGCAGGACGCAGTTTCCGACAGGCGCAACATCGGTCTCGCCAACGGGAAGCCGGGCGTACTGGTGATTGTGTTCCGGCAACCAGGCGCCAACATTATTGAGACGGTGGACCGGGTTCGGGAGTTGATGCCGTTTCTGCAGTCTTCGATCTCTCCGGCAATCAACCTTTCCATCGCCATGGATCGCACGGTCACGGTTCGCGCTTCGGTAAAGGATATTGAGACGACGCTGATCATCTCAGTGATCCTCGTGATCCTCGTTGTGTTCGTGTTCCTACGAACGGTACGCGCAACGATCATTCCCAGCATTGCGGTTCCGCTGTCCCTCGTGGGGACGTTCGGCGGAATGTACCTGCTCGACTACAGCCTGGACAATCTCTCTCTGATGGCGCTGGCCATCTCCACCGGATTCGTTGTTGATGATGCGATTGTTGTTCTCGAAAACATCACGCGCTATGTCGAGCACGGCATGGACGCAGTGCAGGCGGCATTCAAGGGTGCGTCTGAAATTGGATTCACCGTCATATCGATGAGCGTGTCGCTGGTCGCAGTATTTATTCCGCTGCTCATGATGGGCGGGATCGTCGGGCGGCTGTTTCGTGAATTTGCGGTGACCTTGAGCATCGCCATCGGTGTGTCGCTGCTGGTATCGCTGACCACGACTCCGACAATGTGCGCGAAATTCTTGCGGCGTCCAACGAAAGAGGGTCACAATCTTTTTTACAGGACGAGCGAGTGGTTTTTCGAGCGATTGCTGGCAACGTACTCGCGGATGTTGAAGTGGGTCCTGGCATACCAGCCCGTGACGCTGTTGGTGACGATCCTGGTCGCGTGTCTCAGCGTGTTTCTATACATCAAGGTGCCAAAGGGCTTCTTTCCGCAGCAGGACACTGGACGAATCATGGGCGCGGTGATGGCCGCGCAGGACACATCTTTTCAATCGATGAGCGATAAGATGCAGCGCTATGTCGACATCGTGATGAAAGATCCGGCGGTCGATTCTGTGGTGGGATTTGCCGGCGGAAACACGGCACTGAACCAAGGGCGTTTCTTCATGATGCTGAAGCCGCTGGAAGAACGTGGCCAGTGCAAGAAGGCGCACTTCTGGGAATCCTGTAAAAGCGTGAGCGCCGACGACGTGATCAACCGGCTGCGCGGAAAACTCGCGGTCGTGCCGGGAGCGACACTGATCCTGCAATCGGCGCAGGACCTGACCATCGGCGGAAGATTCGGCAATGCGCAATATCAGTACACTTTGCAAAGCGCAAACCTCGACGACCTTAATACATGGTCCCCGAGACTGCTCGCGAAGATGCGGACGCTGCCCGAATTGCGCGACCAGAACTCGGATCAGCAAGACAAAGGATTGCAGGCCAAACTAGTGATCGACCGCGATACGGCGAGCCGGATGGGAATTACGCCGCAGACCCTCGACAATGCTCTCTACGATGCCTTCGGACAGCGGCAAGTCTCGACGATGTACCGGCCTTTGAACCAGTATCACGTGGTGATGGAAGTTGCACCGCAGTTTCAGCAGACGCCGGAAGCCCTGCAGAATATTTATCTCAAGTCGACCACTGGAACGCCCATTCCGCTGGCGGCTTTCACGCACTACGAACCTTCCAATACTCCGCTATCGGTAAGCCATCAGGGGCAGGTTCCGTCAGTAACGATTTCATTCAATCTTGCTCCCGGCGTTTCTTTGGGTGAGGCAACGCAAGCGATTGAGGCAGCTCAGCGCAGTATCGGATTTCCTCCGACCGTATCAGCGAGTTTTCAGGGAACTGCGGCAGCGTTTCAGGATTCCTTGTCGAGTCAAAAGATCCTGATTTTGACCGCGCTGCTTACCGTTTACATCGTACTGGGCATGCTTTATGAGAGCTATATTCATCCCATCACGATCCTCTCGACGATCCCGTCGGCAGGTGTCGGCGCGCTTCTGGCTCTGCTGTTGACGCACAACGAGCTCAACGTAATTGGAATGATCGGCATCATCCTGCTGATCGGGTTGGTGAAGAAGAACGCGATCATGATGATCGACGTGGCGCTAGACGTGGAACGGACGCAGGGAAAGAAGCCGGTAGAAGCGATCTATGACGCCTGCATTCTTCGTTTCCGTCCCATCATGATGACGACCATGGCGGCGCTGCTGGGCGGACTACCGCTTGCACTGGGAACGGGTGTGGGTTCGGAACTGCACCGCCCGCTGGGCATCACGATTGTTGGAGGTTTGACCGTGAGCCAATTGCTGACGCTGTTCACAACACCAGTTGTATATGTTTATCTCGACCGGCTGCGCCTGGCGCTTCGCGGTGGAGAAGACAAGGCGCTTCCCGATACTTCGGCTCCCGGAACGCCGCGCCCCAGTCCTGCGCACTGACCTTGGTCCAACGCTCAAAACGATTAACCACGAAGGACACCAAGTTGCACGAAGGGAAAGCAGGATTCGTCTGGGTTGTCTCGGTGCAACCTGACGAAAGCCTTTTCGCATCGCACGGCTTGGAAGGGCAACGGATGCGCGGGTAACCGATTGTCCCGTATGATAGTGGTTTCGAGTAGAAGCTGAATGAGCGGAACCTGTTCGTCCAGCAGTGGTGATGATCCATCGAAGTCAAGATTTCGTTCAGACAAATTCCTTGAGGAGTTACGGATGGTGAAGAGAGCAGCGGCTCTGTTGCTGGTTTGCGCAAGCATGGCGGTGTGGTTCGGTTGCAGCACATCGAGCAGCAACCGCTATGTCTACGCGGCGATTCCGTCGAGCAACCAGATTGCCGCCTTTCGCGAAGACCCGAATGCCGGGGCGTTGACGCAACTGGCGGGAAGTCCCATCACCGCAGGATCGGCAGTGTCTGCGATCGTGGTGCATCCCTCGAAGAAATTCCTGTATGCGGCGAATTCGGGGTCGGGCACCATCTCGTTATTCACCATCGCAAGCGGCGGCGGCCTGACCGAAGTGACTCCGCAAACGGACGCTGGCACCGCACCGACTCAGCTGACGATGGATCCGGGCGGTAATTTCTTGTATGTAGCGAATATAGGATCGAACGATATCTTTGCGTTTTCCATCGATCAGAACAGCGGTGTCCTGACGCAGGTTGGAACTCGATTCCCAATTGGACTTACTCCGCTGAATATGAAGTTGTCGCCGTCAGGATCAGTTTTGTACGTCACGAATGCGGGCAATCCGGGATTCATACAGGCATTCCCCGTAAATCAGGGCGTGATCGGACCTACTCCAATCGCGGGATCGCCATTCACGACGGGAAATCAACCCGTGGGAATGGCTATCGCCCCGGGCGGCGGATTTTTATATACGACCGACACGACGACCGCATCGATCTCGGAGTACGCGATCCAGGCAGACGGTTCGCTGTCGCAGCTCTCGAATTCTCCCGTTGGCGAATCTTTTGCTTCACCAGTGAGCTTGCTGGTGGACAACTCCGGGAAATATCTCTTCGTGGCAAATCAGGCATCGACCAACCTTGCCGGATACTCGATCGGAAGCGACGGTGCAATCACGTTGCTGACAGGCTCTCCGTTTGGAACAAGCGGCGGGCCGAGTGTGATTGCGAGCGATCCGAGCGGAAAATTTCTGTTTGTGGGTAGCCAGGGCGGGTCTACGATCCAATCGTTCAGCCTCGATGGCAGCACAGGGATTCTAACTTCGGTCGCGACCTATTCCTCGGGCGCAACAAATTCGATCGCCGTCACTCCATAGACTGACATCAGACTGACAAGCGAAACATCGCGCATATATTGCAGACGTGTCAAACAGGACGCGAGGGTGGCGCTCTTCTTTGAGCGCCATCGGTCTTTTTGAGTTAACATGCTGCACCGGCGTTCACATGAAGTAAGGACGATTCCGGTACAGTTTTTTAACAACTACGTGACATATTAAACCGGGGAACCGGGAAAATAGCTTCAGCGGCGAGCCATTCGGAGGACAACCGCACAAAGAGCCGGGTCATCCAAGTTGCTGTCCAAAGAAGGTCCGGCAGGTGGTGGCGCTGACACCACGCGGGTGCGAAATTCGACAAACATGAAAATAGCCAGCGCTGCCAGCGCCTTCCCGAAATATTACTATCCGCAAAAAGTCCTCCTCGAGAAACTGCAAGAATACTGGGGAGATCGTCTCCGAAACCCACAAATGTTAGCGCGCCTCCACCGCAATGTGACGGTCGAGGGCCGCCATCTCGCCATGCCCCCGGAGCAATACAACGAGATGGACACGTGGGGAAAAGCCAACGACGTCTGGATTCAAGTGGCCCAGGAACTCGGCGAACAAGCTCTGTGCCGCGCACTGCACCATGCCGGACGCGAAGCGAGTGAACTGAGCGCGCTCTATTTCACGTCGGTCACAGGAATTTCCAGTCCGTCGATTGATGCTCTACTCATCAATCGGATGGGGCTGTCGCGGAATATCAGGCGCGTACCGATTTTCGGGTTGGGATGCGTGGCTGGCGCGGCCGGAATTGCCCGCTGCGCTGATTATGTGCGTGCATACCCATCGCAAACGGCGGCGCTGGTTTCGGTGGAGCTGTGCTCACTGACGATACAGCGCGAAGATCTGTCCGTCGCCAATCTTATTTCGTCCGGGCTGTTTGCCGACGGTTCTGCGGCGGCGCTCGTCGTGGGAGACGATGTCGATGCGGATGGGCCGGAGATTGTGGCGACGCGATCCATTTTCTATCCGAAGACGGAAGAGATGATGGGGTGGAACGTCAGCGAGAGAGGATTTCGTATCACGCTTTCGCCGGAAGTGCCGGTATTAATTCGCGAACATCTGGGCGAAGGCGTGGATACATTCCTCGCCGATCACGGACATAAGCGGAGCGATATCGGAAGCTGGGTACTGCACACGGGTGGTCCCAAGGTGTTGGAGGCGACGGCCGATGCGCTCGATTTACACAACGGGCAACTTGATGCTTCCTGGGACTGTTTGAAAAAAGTTGGAAACCTGTCGTCAGCGTCAGTGCTCGTAGTTCTCGAAGACGTTATGCGAAACCGGCGACCTGCGCCTGGGACGCTGGGAATTCTGGCGGCGATGGGTCCTGGTTTTTGTTCGGAGCTTGTACTTTTGAAGTGGTGAGGTTGGGCCAGTGGCTTCCACAGATGTTTTCGTTATTGGCGGCGGACCAGCGGGGCTGGCGACAGCGATCGCCGCGCGCCAACGCGGAATGCACGTCACGGTGGCTGACGGCGCGGAACCTCCGATCGACAAGGCGTGCGGCGAAGGATTGATGCCCGACGGGCTGGCCGCACTCGAGCGTCTCGGGATTCACCTGTCCATGTCCGAAGGGTATCCATTCGTGGGGATCCGCTTTTTGCGCTCCTCGCTCTCAGCCGATGCCAGCTTTCCCAATGGTGGACGAGGTCTTTCCATTCGACGTACAACGCTACATCGGATCATGACGGAACGGGCCGCGCAAACGGGCGTCGAACTCCTCTGGAAGACATCGGTCACCGGCATCTCGGAAGGCGGAGTTCATCTCGGAAACAAATTTGTGGCCGCCCGCTGGATCGTAGGCGCGGATGGCTCCAACTCGCGAGTGCGCCGTTGGGCGGGGATTGAAGCGGGGGCACGTCCGCGACTTCGCTATGCATTCCGGCAGCATTTCCGTGTTGATTACTGGACTGACCACATGGAAGTCCATTGGGGAACGGAGTGCCAGGGATACGCGACTGGTGTGGGCCCGGAGCAAGTGTGTGTTGCGGTCGCGTCGCGGAATCCGAAACTGCGGTTAGAAGAGAATCTGGAGCGGCTGTCGGCGCTGCATGATCATGTGCGCGGAGCTAAGTTATTGTCGACGGAGCGGGGAGCTCTTACCGGCAATCGCAGACTGAAGAGAGTTTGGCGAGGAAACGTGGCGCTGATCGGGGATGCGTCCGGTACTGTCGACGCGATTACCGGAGAGGGACTGGGCCTTTCGTTCAATCAAGCGGTGGTGCTGGCCGAGTGTCTGGAAGCGAGAGATCTGCGGCGCTATCAGACCGAGCACCGGCGGCTATCGGTTCGGCCGCGCGCCATGGCACGGCTCATGCTGACACTGGATGGACGGCCACGATTGCAGCATCGGACCCTTCAGGTCTTCCAAAGGCGTCCGGACATTTTTCGAAGATTGGTTGCGCTACACGTTGGAGCAGTGCCTCCTCGCGATCTTGTTTGGGACAGCCTGACTCTGGGATGGGGACTGTTGACCACTTAAAGATGAGGAACGAAGCTGGGGTTTTCAAGCACATTCCCCGATGCGCATTCGTGTCGGTAATTCTGGTGGTGCTCGCCGGCGGAATCGTGCCCGCGCTCGCGCAGGATCAAGCATTCCAGTTCGATCCCGCACAAACGACTGTCAAGTTCACCTTGGGCGATGTCTTACACACCGTGCATGGAAATTTCAAATTGAAGCATGGTGGGCTTCAGCTTGAGCCCGGCGGGAAAGTTTCAGGTGAGATCGTGGTCGACGCGACCAGCGGGGATACGGGGAACGGCGTACGTGACCGGAAGATGCACAAGGAAGTGCTCGAGAGCGTGCGCTATCCAGAGATTTCGTTCAAGCCCGACCGGGTTGACGGCGCCGTTCCGGCGAAGGGAAAATCCTCAGTAGTACTTCATGGCATGTTCAACATTCATGGAGCCGACCGTGA
Organism: uncultured Acidobacteriota bacterium; assembly: GCA_963801895.1. Lineage (GTDB taxonomy): Bacteria > Acidobacteriota > Terriglobia > Terriglobales > Acidobacteriaceae > Sulfotelmatobacter. The sequence goes on from CAWDGM010000002.1 coordinate 714,397, forward strand.
AATCACTGTACCGGCACAGGTTGAGATGAATGCCGATCATTGGACAGCGACGGTTCACTTCACCATTCCCTATCAGAAGTGGGGCATGAAGAATCCCAGCACGTTGTTTCTGCGGGTGAACGATTCCGTGGAGATCGATGTGGCAGGCGCTGGAAGTCTGGCGAAACGAACCGTGAACTCGAATCAGTAACCCGCAAGCGGCACAATATCTTTTCCCTCGGTGCATTCGTAAGTCCGGCCGGCTGATAAATTCTTGAACTCCTCGGTTCGTCCGTTTGGCCAATCAATTACGACCCGGTCAATGTGGTCACGCTTTTCCAAACCGAAGGTGAGGGGGAGTTCGGATTGTGAAAGATAGCTGGATCCGCCCTTCACGGTGCGCGACTGAGTGAGGCCACTCGCAAAAACGCGAACCTGGGCGCCAATTGCGTCCCGATTCGATTTCGTTCCTATGAGGCGAAAGCGGATGCTGCGATTCCCGGCGAGTTGGTCGTTGCGATAGAGATATGCGGGACCGTTGTTGGTTGTGATCAGAAGGTCGAGGTCGCCATCGCGATCGAAATCTCCATACGCGAGACCACGCCCGACTTTGGGCTGATCGAATCCTCCTCCCAACTCGGCGGCGACGTCGCGGAAATTACTTTTCCCATTGTTCAGAAATAATTGCGGCGGCTGCGCGTACCCAACGTTGCCACGAATGTTGCGCACGGTCTCGTCGATGTGTCCGTTGGCGACAGCGAAGTCGAGCCAGCCATCGAGATTGACGTCGAGAAAGGCGCAGCCGAAACCCAAGCTATTACGCGAGGCGATTCCGACTCCGGATTGCGGAGCGATGTCTTCGAACGACTTGCCGCTGGAGCGATACAGGCCGATCATTTCGTTGTCGAAGTTGGTGATAGCGACGCCGGGTGAGCCGGAGTTATCAAAGTCGGCGACGTCGACACCCATGCCCGCGCGTGCTTTGCCTTCGCTGCTGAAGGCGAGGCCGAGCTCGACCGCATAGTCCTTGAAGGTACCGTTCTTCTGATTGCGGTAAAGTTTGTTCGGCTGCGTGTCGTTGGCGACGAGAATGTCGGGCCATCCGTCGCGATTGTCGTCACAGAGCGCGACTCCGAGCGATTTTGAGCTGCTGTCGAAGATTCCGCTCGCCGCAGTAACGTCTTCGAACGTTCCGTTCCCGCGGTTGTGAAACAGCCAGCAGGTTTGTCCCCGATAGGCTTCGGGGGTGCAATAGGACTTGTGCTTGCCGTCGAGGCTGCAGAACACGTCACGTTCGGTCGACCACTTCACATAGTTACAAACGAACAGGTCGAGCAATCCGTCTCGGTCATAGTCAAACCAAATGGCGGATGTGCTTAATCCTTCGCGTTTGCCGAGGCCGGCGGCAACAGTTACGTCGACGAAAGTGCCCTTGCCGGTGTTCCGAAAAAGGCGATTCTGACCGACGCAAGTAACCAGGATGTCAGGGAATCCATCGTTGTTGTAGTCTCCGACGGCGACGCCCATGCCGTAGAGTTCGACGTCGAGGCCGGCGCGGGACGTCACATCCGTAAATGTTCCGTTCCCGTTGTTGTGGTAGAGGCGGAGCGTTGTGCGGTTCTTCTTGTGACCGGGCCAGTCGGCGCCGTTTATGAGCAAGATGTCTTGCCATCCGTCGCGATCGTAATCCAGGAACGCGCATCCGGATCCCAAAGTCTCAGGAAGAAACTTTCCGCCGAATGCGCCGCTGTTGTGCTTGAACTGAATTCCCGCCTGGCTGGTGACATCGGTGAAGCGGAATCCGAGTCCCGCCGATGACTGCGGGTTGAGAGCGTCCAGGCCGGATAGATGGGGCCATGCTGCGAGACCGGCCAGTCCTCCAAGAAAGGAACGCCGATTCACGGAACGCTCACCAGCCCGGCGCGAATCGCATATACGACCAACTCCGCGGTCTTGTGAATCCCCAGAGTGTTCATGATGTTTGCCCGATGAACGGCAATCGTATTGGCGCTGAGGTCTAGGACTGTCGCGATCTCTTTATTTGACTTCCCGTCCACGATCATCTGGAGCACTTCTAGTTCGCGTTGAGTGAGGGCTGTACTACGTTCCCCTCGTAGCGCGGTACGTTGCTCCACTTTCGGATCGAACACGGTTTCTCCGGCAGCGACCTTGCGGATGGCGGCCCCAAGTTCCAAGTCCAGAGCGTCTTTCAGAACGTATCCCTTTGCGCCTGCCTCGACAGCTTGGCGCACCCACGTGCTCTCAGTGTGCATGCTGAGCATGAGGACAGCCGTATCCGGCGAATCTTCAATGATCTTGCGTGTGGCTTGCAGGCCATTCATGCCGGGGAGAGCGCAATCCATGACTACAACTTGCGGGTGCAGCTCTTTCGCGAGCCTGATCGACTCTTCTCCGTCTCCAGCCTCGCCGACGACTTGCATGTCGGCCTCATCCTCAAGCATGCGGCGAAAGCCTCGGCGCACCAGGCTGTGATCATCCACGAGCAAGACTGTGATCTTCTTTTCCATAAGACTCCGCTTTCTCCCTTGGCACTGTGAGATGCACCAGCGTTCCACCCTCTTGCGGACGTGAAAAAACTATCTGACCGCCCATCAATTCAGAGCGCTCCCGCATGGCAACCAGTCCGATGCCACGACGGTGGGGATGCTCAGTGAATCCGCTTCCATGGTCTTCCACTTCGAGTTCCAGCGTCTCGGGTGAAAAATCCAACCTCACCCAAACCTGTTTCGCGTTGGCGTGACGCGTTACATTATTGAGAGCTTCCTGCAAGATACGGTAGATGTGAACACCCGCGCCACTGTCGACAGCAAAAGGTCTACCGCGCTTTTCATAGGATATGGCAATTCCCGTTTGTCTTTCTACGGTGGGAATATACCAGTCGAGCGTGCTTTCAAGTCCGGCCTCATCAAGCATGACGGGATGCAGGGCTTGCGAGAGGCTGCGAACGCTTTCAAGCGTCGTCTGCACAATTTGCAGGACTTCCTGGAGATCAGCGCGAAGCGAGGAGCCTTCAGGAGCATGCGTGCCTGCTCGACGAAGCATTGATCCGACTGCCGTGAGAATCTGCCCGAATTCATCGTGCAGCTCGCGGGAGATGTAGCGCAGCGTTGATTCCTGGGTCGAGATCAGTTTCTGCGCGAGCTCACTGCGGCGTTCGGAAATCTCGGCCAGCCGTGCGAAGAGCCGTCGATTCCAGCGGATGAGCGACAATCCATTGAGCAGGATCGCAAGCAGAGTTGCAGCGAGAAAGACGTAAACCTGATGGCGAACGCGGTCGTAAATCTGCACGATGCGCTGTCCGGCTTGCTCTTCATTTTCGCTGTTCTGCACCAGCAACCTCGCGACAGCGGTGCTAAGTGCGGCTTGCCGTTCCTGCAGAGAAAGCTGGATTTGTTCGCGTGCCTCTTTTTCCTTGCCTTCGCGTGCCAACGAGAAGACGCGGTCGACGGCGTCCCAGAATTGGGTAAAGGAGCGACTGAGAAATTCGCTTTGCTCGGGCGTGCGGCCTGAGGAGGCGAATCCGGCTTCGAGGCGCATCGCATCGTCCAAATCAGTGCGAATGCGCTGAAACTGGGCCGACCATGCGGTTAGAGGATACGGTTCATCACTGCTGACCATGTCGCGCATGGCTACTGCGAGCAGGTTGAGATCGTTCTGGATCCTCAACAACTGCAACGAATCCTTGCGGTTGCGGTCAACGAGTTCGGTCTGAAGCTTGCGAAGGCCTGTCACTTGCCAGGCGATATAGGCGGAGTACGCCACCACGGCGGACAGGGTAATGATGAGACCCAGCAGAAGGCCGAGGGTCAGCGAACGCTCCGGCGGAGACTGGCGGGACACGCCCCGAGGATACAACGTCGCGATGGCCGATGTCACAGGCTGCCCGCGTCCGGCGGTGGGGACGGAGATGTGTGACAATGCAGTAATAATGAAGCAAATGTGCGGACCAGGGAGTCAAACAAGAGATTGAGTTCCCCAGCCAAAGAAGCCGAGAAACCTCCTAAGATTCAGCGTTTGAAGGCTGTTTTGCCGGAAGTGTGGACGCTAATGCGTCCGCGACGGGGGCTCCTTGCCCTCGGTTTCTTGCTGATGGTGATCAACAAGCTGGCCGGCTTCGTTCTGCCATATTCCTCGAAATTTCTGATCGATAACGTTGTGGGCAAGCACGAAACCGGCTTGCTGCGTTCCCTCGTGGTTTCTGTTCTCATCGCGACTGTCGTCCAGGGTGTGACTTCATTTTCCCTGACGCAATTGCTCTCGAAAGCTGCTCAACGGTTGATTGCCGATCTTCGCGAGCAAGTACAGACTCATATTTCACGGCTGCCCGTCGCTTATTACGATGCGAATAAAACAGGCGCACTGGTCTCGCGAATCATGACCGACGTGGAAGGGGTTCGGAACCTGTTGGGGACTGGTTTGGTTGATTTCTCCGGAGGTATTCTGGCCGCTGGGATTGCACTGGTTCTGCTGCTTCGTATCAGTGCGCCGCTGACTTTGATCGCAGTTGGATCACTGGGATTCTTCGCGCTGGCGCTGAACAAAGCATTCGCGACGATTCGCCCGATCTTTCGCGAGCGCGGCAAGATCAACGCTGAAGTGACTGGACGGCTGACGGAATCGCTGGGCGGCGTTCGCGTGATCAAGGGCTACCACGCCGAGGCGCGCGAAGAAAAGATATTCGCTGGCGGTGTTCGCCGTTTGCTCGACAACGTAATGCGTACGCTCACGGCGACGTCGTTGATGAGTCTCTCGGCAAGTGTGTTGCTCGGCGTGGTTGGTGCCGCTACGATGTACATCGGCGGACGGCAGATGTCGGCTGGGACTCTCAGCGCCGGCAGCTATTTCTCTTTCAACTTCCTGCTTGTATTTCTGGTAGCTCCAATCATGCAAATTGTTTCGATTGGGACGCAACTCACGGAGGCACTAGCCGGACTAGAGCGCACCCAGGAGATCATGCGGGAGCGCCCTGAGGACCAAGATCCCCGCCGTTCTCAGAAATTGTCCGATATCGTCGGACTGGTTGAGTTCGATGACGTGAGCTTCAGCTACGACGCGGCACACGAGGTTCTGCACAACGTTTCGTTTCGCTCGGAGCCTGGCACTGTGACGGCGCTGGTTGGCTCGTCCGGCTCGGGCAAGTCTACGACGATCGGTTTAATCTCGGCGTTCTACACACCGACGAAAGGAATGATCCGAGTAGACGACATCGACTTGAGTACCGTGCGGCTGGATTCATTCCGTACACGGCTGGGAGTCGTCCTGCAGGAATCGTTCCTCTTCGATGGGACCATTCGCGACAATGTGGCGTTCTCCCGCCCCGACGCATCAGAAGAAGAAATCATGCGGGCCTGCCGCATAGCCCGGGTTGACGAATTCGCCGAGTCATTCGAAGAAAAATATGCCACGATCGTTGGCGAGCGCGGCGTGAAGTTATCGGGCGGGCAACGCCAGAGAATATCGATCGCCCGAGCCATTCTTGCGGAGCCGCGGATTCTGATTCTGGACGAGGCAACGTCAAGCCTGGACTCGGAATCGGAACAAATGATCCAGCAAGGTTTGTCCTACCTCATGCAGGGACGAACCACTTTCGTCATTGCTCACAGGCTCTCGACGATCCGGCGCGCCGATCAGATCATGGTCATGGAGCAGGGACGCATCGTTGAGCGAGGGACGCATGCCCAGCTCTATGCCGCTCGAGGCCGTTACTACGATCTGTACACGCGGCAGCATGGCGTGGAAGAGAATCTCTTTCTGGCTCCGGGCGAAGGCGATGCGGTTGTAGCAAACGGGAACGGTGCTGGCGGAAAGAATGGGGATGTCAAAGCCGGTGACGCACTACGGGTTCTGCGGGGAGAAATGCGTTAACTCATGACGACCGCTCCACTCGTTTCCGCCACACGAGACACAGTTGCAATCCGGGCCGAAAGTCTCCATCGACATTACAAAATGGGTGACACGCTGGTGCGTGCCCTCGATGGCGTATCGCTTGAAGTTCGCTCCGGCGAATTTGTAGCGCTGTTGGGCACATCGGGTTCCGGCAAATCCTCGATGCTGAACTTGATTGCCGGTCTGGACCGCCCGACATCCGGCAGCGTAAGCGTACAAGATCGCGATTTGGCGAAGCTTTCTCGCGAAGATCTGGCGAAGTATCGTTTGCACGTTGTCGGCATGGTGTTCCAGACATTCAACCTCATCGCCAGCATGACGCTAACCGAGAACGTGGAACTGCCGTTACGCTTTGCTGAGGTCGATCGCCGGGAACGCGACGACAAGGCCCGTACCGCTCTGGAGCGCGTCGGCTTGCGCGCGCGCTTGCATCATCGACCGAGCGAGATCTCCGGAGGCGAGCAACAGAGAGCGGCGCTAGCCCGTGCTCTCATCAATCGCCCGCAGCTTCTTCTCGCCGACGAGCCAACGGGAAATCTCGATAGCCATACCGGGACGGAAATCATGAATCTGATTCGCGACTTCAATCGCGATCTGGGAATGACCGTCGTGATGGTGACACACGAACGGGCACTGGCGGAGCGCTACGCGCACCGCATGGTTTTTCTATCCGACGGAAAGTTGGTGGACGACCAGCCGAACAGTCCTTTGATTGAGCAACCAGCAAATGGGGTCGCGAGATGAAAATCCCTGACTTGGCTGAACTCGCACTTCGCAATCTTCGGGAATCGTTGCTGCGGAACTCACTGACTACTGTTGGAATCTCTGTTGGCGTCGCCTCGCTGGTCGCCATGCTCTCTCTGGGGATCGGGCTGCAGCAGATGGCGTCGAGGCGGCTGGTGAAATCCGGACTGTTCGACACTGTAGTCGTGACTTCGAGGCGGGATCTGCGAGGGATGGGCCGAGAGGAAGAACGTAAAGGTCCGACCCCCGGCCAGAGCCGTGTGCTGGACGAGGCAGCACGCCAAGAAATCGAACGAATACCAAATGTGGGGGAAGCCTATCCGGATATTCGCTTCGTAACTGAGCTTCGGCTGGACGACAAGCCGCACCTGACCATGATCGCGGCATTGCCTCAGTCTTCGAAATCCAATGATGCGTTCGAAGGAATGCAGGGAAGTTATTTTTCGTCGGATTCCGCAGCAGAAGCAATTCTCCAGAAATCATTCGCCGAGGAGTTGTTGGATAAGACTCCAGCGTTGGGTGCACCTGAGCCGAGCGTTTCGGAGTTGGCAAAGCCTTTGCTGGGCAAAGAACTGCTCTTGCGTTACGCACAACGCTCTAATACTCCAGCGCCTTCCGTACCTCTGCGGTCGGAGGCCACGGATAGCGATGTCGCTGGCGCTTCCTATTCGGTCATCTCGCGAGAGCAGAAGCTTAAGATCGTTGGCGTAGCCGACCTTGATCCGGAGAGTATGCGTGGTCCGACTCGGGCCAAAGTGTTCCTGCCTCTGAAACTTGCCGAGGGATTACATGTCATGCAGCCGACAGATTTGCGGGAGATCTCCCGGGCGGCGAGCGATCAACCAGTGTACTCATCAGTGAGCGTGCGGGTAAAGAATCCGTCGCAGGTGCAGCCGGTGGAAGATGCGATCAAAAAGATGGGATTCACGACCTTCTCAATCCTCGACGCCAGTCGAGGGCTGCGGCAGTTTTTCGCTGTGTTGTATGCATTTCTCGGGATTTTCGGCAGCTTGGCGCTGATGGTGGCTTCGATTGGCATCGTGAACACGCTGGTAATGGCAATCCTCGAACGTCGGCGGGAAATCGGGATCATGAAAGCCATCGGCGCGAGCGACAGCGACGTGAAACGTTTGTTCTTTGCTGAGGCTGGTGCAATGGGAATTCTGGGTGGAGTAGTGGGTGTCCTGCTGGGGTGGACGATCGGGCAAGTGATCAACGTTGGCACCAACGTTTACCTGAAGCGCCAGTCACTTCCCCCGGAACATTTCTGGGCGGTGCCCTGGTGGCTGGTTGCCGTGGCCATCGGGTTCTCTTTTGTGGTCAGCCTGCTTTCTGGCTTGTATCCTGCCGGTCGCGCGGCGAAGCTGGATCCAGTCCAGGCGCTCCGGTACGAATAAGGTTTGATGAAATCATCCTGTAAATTGGTCCATTCAGTTTTCGCCGTATGCTTGCTTCTTGCGGCAGGTAACGCTTTCGCGCAGAGTCGAATTGATTGCAGCGCTTTCAACAGCAAGATCCTCAAGCGAGGGGCACGCTATTGCGTTTATCTTCCGTCAGGCTACGACGAAGGCTCGTCAAGACATCCCGCGACCCGTTATCCCGTCCTGTATTATCTGCACGGACTTGGCGACAACGAACAAACCTTGTTCAACAGCGGCGGATGGACGTTGCTTGATGATCTTCGCAAACAACATAAGATGGGCAACTTGCTCATCGTCGCTCCGGAAGGGCGGCGAGGATTCTACGTAAACACGGCGGACGGCTCCGTCCTCTACAGCGATTTCTTCTTGAAAGAGTTCCTGCCGTTCATTGAGGGAAAATACAGAGTGCGACCGGGTGCAGCCGGTCGGGCCGTCAGCGGCATTTCAATGGGAGGCTACGGCGCGTTGCATTTCGCATTCGCACACCCAGAATTGTTCTCGGCCGTGAGCGCACAGAGCGCGGCGCTGATCACAGATACTCCCGAGAGATTGAATGCTGCTTCTGAAACCGGGATACCGATCCTGGGCGTTCTGGGCCCCGTATTTGGCAAACCCATCAACGTTCGACACTGGAATGAAAATAATCCGTTGTTGCTGGCGAAAAAAAATGCTGCTGGAGTGCGAAGGCTCGCCATCTATTTCAACTGCGGACAAGACGACAATTACGGATTCGAGAAAGGTGCCGCGGAGCTGCACACTGAACTGTCAAGCGAGCACGTGAAACACGAGTACCATGCGTACCTCGGGGATCATAGTCTGCAATATTTTCTCGCGCATTTTGCCGAAGTGATGGAGTTTCACTCGAAGGCATTCGGACTGCTATCTCCGTGAAGCGTTTCTCCTCTGTTGTAAACTAACGAGATGCTCAGCTAGCCGGAGAGGTGGCCGAGTGGTTGATGGCTCCGGTCTTGAAAACCCTTTAGAATCAATCTATTACGTCGATTCAATTAGTTACAGTTGATAAGATTCGTCAGAAATTGCACGAAAACGCACGGTCGGAAATTGAAAGTGCGATAGAGTGCGATGTGGAAAACTAATTTTGAAGAAGTAGATGCATTCCTTCTTTTCCTGCCCTTCCTCACCTCTCGAATGTGTTATCACTCAACTTGACTACCAGATGAGAGAGTGACCTGCCAATGCCTAAAGTTGTTTCACAACGAACCATTGTGGAAATCATGCGTGCCCTGCGAGAGGCAGGACGCAACTACACAGAGGAACTCTATGCGGTTGATTTCGCCGATTGGTTCGTGAGGCACGCAAAGCACGAGTACAACTGGAATTGGACCAAAATCTTGATGGAGTTGCGAAGCGGAATGTTCTTCGACAACCCCGGCTCATACGGTCCTTCGAGCAGCATCACCGGCGAATATCTCAGTGAAAACAGCGCGAAGCAATTAGGTGAGCGCCATATTCATAGGCTGGCAGCTTACGCTGCAACTCTTGTCCAAGGTGCGCAAGTGATTGCCTCATTGCAACTAGACGGATTCGATGTTGATAAGGCCAATTTGAGACTGATTGCTCTCGAAGGTCCAGTGAGCGCGAAGCAAGAGGAAGACAGGTTAACAACACTTGTCAAAGCCAGCAGCCTCCCAAACGACTCGGTGATATTGCAGCACATTCAAGATGCCGTTTCCCTTTACACACAAGGAAGCAACCACCCATCGTTGGGGCAATCGAGAAATATTATTCAAGCCTTGATTGACGGAATCAGCGAGTCTACCAACACAAATGGAAAACACTCAACGAAGTTACCAGGTAAAACGGGACCTCGTATTGAATATCTGAAGGACCTTGGTTTCTTCACGGCTGATGAGGAAACCGCTTTTAAATCAGGTTGGGGAACCCTGTCCGCCGGAACGCACCCCGGTGTTCCAGAACGTGAACAGGCGCGCATTGGGCTGGTGCTGGCACTAGAGTTTGCTCAACTCTTGCTGTTTAAGTTTGCTAATTGGCGGTTAAACGCTTATCAACGATTCTCGTAAAGACCGGGCAGGCCGCTCATGTTGGTTAGTCTGTCAGTTGTATGCGATGGAATGTTCGATGAAGTCTAGTGAGTGAGTGGGGATTTTTCGAGTTGCAGTTTGCTCGAAGCGAAAGTCAATGAGTGTAATCGCCTGCTTCCGTCAACAATGGGTCCAAGTGCTTTTGTCACGGTGTGATGCGGCGACGTGACTCACAAGCAGCCCCCAATCTGCTTCCTAATGTGCACGTCCTTCAGCACATTCGCGGAGTCAAACTCTAGTGCGATATAGACACCCCGAGGTCCACATACGAGGGTGCCGGGGTCTTCGCCAATTTTTAATGCATACGTTGGTCCGCGGTATTCCCCCGGCCAATCATCGAGGTGTGGCAAATGCCTCGAATCAAGGTATGTCTTAACGCCTTCTCTGGTCATGCCGATTGGAAGATCACGCTGAAACGGTGCAAGGGCCACGTGGTAGGCAGCTTCTCGTCGCGCTTGCCTGACTCTGGGCACGATGAACCACGCTGAAACGAGAACGACTCCGACGGCCACGGTGATGGTTCTTTTTCTCATCTGCGACTACATCTTACAGTCCAAGGTTGCTCGTCGCTGTTGAAACATCGCCTTAGCAGTCAGAAACCCCGCTTTGCCCTTCAAAGCGTGTTAACGCCTGATAGCGTCAGGCATCCCTCTTCGAGAAGAAATCGGAGAGCGCGTTTAGCGCGAGTCCAAGGAAGGCTAGGAAACTCATCGCAGCCCATGTCCAGTCAAGAAAGTTCATCAGACTGTTGGGGTGAAGGTAATGCGCCGCGCAGGCGAAAGCAATGCAACACAGTAATGCGCCGCCTGTGCTTAACCACGGGTGTGTATCAACCCACGACGAACGGCTCATGGCGATAATCCTTGCGAAATCATACCACTAGAGTCCTTTCACCTGCAGTCGTTCTGGACGATTGGCATAACATCTCTATTACGCTCATTGACGGTCGCCGCCAGGACAATGAGTGCTAACGCCTGTTAACGTCAATCGTCTGCCCATCTGCGATAAAATGCCGAGGCTCATATGAAAAAGAATGCTGCTTTGGCCCTACTCGTTCTGCTCGCTGTAGCTTGCACTCGAACTGGCGCTGCTGCAGAAGGCTCTTTTACTGCCGATGCAGTGATGAATGTCGGGTTCGCCCCTAAGCTGACAGGAAAGCTTTACATGAGCGAGGGACACCTTCGGATCGATTGGGGAGTTTTTGCCGATGTATTTGACCTTAGACAACGAAAAGGCTGGCGAATATTCCCGCAGCATACCTATCAAGATCTGGCAGACAAGGACCTGTCTACCTATGCGCCAGAGATGACGAATGGATCGATCTGCCCACACGCCAACTTGCCCGCTGATTGCAAACTCGCAGGTAAGGAGGAGATGAATGGGCGTATGGCGAATAAATGGGATGTTTTGAATCCACGCGGATTTCACGTCTATTTCTGGACCGATGACAAACTGCAGATTGCCTTACGATGCGAGATCGGCGAGCCTGTGTACAACGTGACGAACCTCCACGAAGCGTCAGTTGATAAAACAATGTTTGAACTTCCCACAGGATACAAAAGAATCGAAAAAGTTTTTTGAACCTTAGATCGGCGACTCATTGGCGAAAAATCTCCATTACACTCATTGACCTGTTGCTCCTCTTCTTAAAGCAACCACAAAGAGGGTGGTCACAAACATGTGGAGATTTCATGTGACACGTCAAGACAATGCGGTCGTTAAGGTTTCAGAATACGTCTATCCGACCGAGCAATCTGCGTTGGATGCCGCATCTGAATACGTGAAAGGCAGAGTGCCCCGCGATGAGGTGTGGAGCGCGATGGCAGCGTATCAATCAACCTCAACACCAAAGTCCTGATGGTTAGAACGGGCAGGCCGCTCGTTGATCACCTATCAACCAAGCGGCCTTTTGCATTACGGCTTCGCGGTTGAGGCATGCGCGAAGATCAGCCACTTGCCCTTGGTTTGCCTGAGCACCACCAGGTAAGAGCCTTCAACACGTTTCGAACCGCTCCCCGTGGCTCCTCCCGTGAGAGTTGAACTCGGCAAGTCCTGCGTGTAGCTGCCTGTGTCATACGCAACATCACCTGCGCAACTAAGCGAAGTACTTCGCACGGCCACCGTAGAGTCGGACAATTTCTCGAACGCGGCTTGAATCTCGCTTTGGCCGGTCACACGCGTTCCGTCCGACGGGAGGTAGAACGCCTCCATCGCGTACAGCTTCGCTACGTTTTCGATGTGCTTTGCGTTCCATTCCTTGACCCAAGTCTCCCTAATCTCTGTAATTTCCTTCACATCGTTTGGTTTACACTGTGCAAGGGCTGCACAGGTCCCCAGCAGAAGCGTGGCTGCAATCAACAGTTGTCTCATGGGTTAGGCCTCCGGCGAGTCACTATACGCTCATTGTCGACAAGGTTGTGATTCTTCGATTAATTTCTTTGAAGCGAAGCACCGCGTCACCTGCGTTGATTGACATAAAGCCTACCTTTCAAATCTCCGATACCAAAATGTGAACGGCCAAACGTTGTGCAAGAGCAACCACCAGAAGAAACCCCATCGGCGTTTGTTTACGTGATGGTATTGGCGGAGTTCCGCGAGTTCTTTGCTCTGATGGTGGAATGCAATTCGCCTCTGTTCTGCGAGTTCTTCAAGCAACATGATTTGCTCTTGCTGTTGCTCTATGATCTTGTCCTTTGCCTCAATGATGTTGGTCTGTGCCTCAATCAACTGTTGTGCTGTGTCCATGCTCAACCTCTTCCTTGAAACCGAAATCAACATCAACCAGGTCAATTGCCGCCTTCTTGTCTTTGCTACCGGTCAACTGCCACCGTTCCCTTTCAACGGCCTTTGCAGAGTTCATTCGTCTTTTGTGATCCAACTCGGCAGATGTCAGCCGTGCCAAACGCTGTGCCGCACGTCGCAACGTTCTCAATCTCATATGCATCCCATCAAGACGTAATGGGTGAGAGCCGCTCACCCATCGGCCAACGCATTGCATGAAAGGCTCGCTGAAGGCCTCTCCTAGAATCGATGTGCCGCTCACCCCGCTAGGAACGGTGTTGAAGTACATGCGGCAAGCTTGTTGTTAAAGTCCGAGTTCCTTTTGCAATTCTGCAATGCGTTCGTGCTGGTCAAACGCTTTCAGAGCACGAGCAGCCTCAGTGCTGCGTCTTGCGGACCAAGCAAACTCTTCCTTGGCATCAATCAACTCTGTCTCAATCAGTTGAACCTGATTTTCGAGTGACCTTTCATTGCCAAGTTCATTGGCAAGAATTGCAGCCTTCTTTCTGGTGAGTAGATCGTTGATGCGTTGTTCAAAGGCTCGCACCTTATCTGCACACGTGTTGTAGAAAATCTCTGTGTTCTTGGCGTTCTGCTGAAGGTTGTAGAGGGTTTCACGAAGCTGGTTGTATTCCTTGCGTGGAATCTCCCTTCGTGGGTTCAACCTGTCCATCTCGGCACAGCGCTTGACCGCATTCTGAGTGATGCGTTCAACGTCCTTGTCGGTAACGATGAAGTCCTGAGGCCGATCTTTGATGAGTTGTGCTGCTGCGAGTCCAAAGTAGTTAAATTCCATGATCGTGTCCTTTGTGTCTGACCCAATAAAAACGGTGGTGGGTCTTGTTTTCCCCACCACCCGTTGTTCCCCTTCAGGCGAAGGATTGAAGGGAAGCTCAAAAACGTCGATTGACCTCTGCTAGCGGCACCTTCACCAAGGCGATTGCATCGGCTTCATTCAACCCCATTGCTCGCACCAGGTGATATTCAGTTGCTTGCCGCTTGGTCAGACCGTCAGGAGTCTTAGCCGGAAGACCCATAATGCCGCGTGCCTCTACCTCTGTCATTCCGTGAGACTCGCACAAAGACTTCACTGTTGCTTCCTTCTCCTTGATGATCGGGTCAGCCTCGGTAATGTTTGTTACTGTGGGTCTGGTTTCGTTGAACGGATTACCCTCAAGAAAATTATCCCCAATCCCATTGTTCTTTTTCACAGGCGCAACCTTTTTAAAGGTCAGACCCCAACCACTCTCGCTGATCGATTCCACGATGCCACTACCTTCCAACACTGTGAGAGCACAGTTCAGCTTGGTTTCAATCGTCCACCCTGCCTGCACCTTCTGATCAAATTGTTTGCGTTTGCCTGCTTTATCAAGAGCCGACAACGCCTCGTTGAATTTTGTTTCTACGCTTTTCATAATCATCTTCTCCTTGGCCTGTGGCCTTGTTTCAAATCTTGGTCGCCTTCGTTACCAACCTTGAGGAAACTCCTCAAGAGAACTTTTGTAACGGGGTTCCTGTTGTCTCTTCGCAACTTTGCGAAGGACAACCAACAACAACACGCTTTCAAACAGCGGGTGCGTAGTCGGAATGACTCGGCTCACCTCATCGGTCAGCAGTTGCATCTTGGTTTCAATCTCTGCATCGAGTTGCTTGGCTTGCTTCCCACGAATCCTTTGCTCACGATAGGCTTCACCGCGTGCAGCCAAGGTCTTCAAGGCTTGCAACACATCGGGGTCAATGTTGCGCATTGTTTGCCTCTTGCTTCAGGCTGATCGTGGTTCCACCTCGCTCACCGAGCGTGCAAGTGCAAAAGTGGTTGTCAGCCAATATGCGCACCAGGCCTTCAAATTCTTTCGCGGTCAGGCCTGCACCACATCGCTTGAACAACACGGTTTGAAAGCCTTTCTTTTCCCGCAGCAACACTTTTTGCAGCCGGTTCAAGGATTTGGTCTTTGCTAGAAGAGTGTCGGTGTCAAACATCCTCGAATAGATTTCAGCCATTGTTGACAACTCCTTGGTCAAACATCGGTGCCTGCTCTGCATCGCTCATCAACTGCCACATGAAATTCTTGTGGTTGGTGCCGGATTTCGTGAGTTTGCCGTCATCTTCCAAACTCTCTTGCGGCACGTCTGATGGTGCGAGACACACCCAAGTCTTGAAGTGCACTGCACACCTGACCGGCTGACATTGGACCGTCTTTCAATACATCGATGATGGCCTTCTTGATTTCCTTCCGGCTTCCTCGGTCCTTCGATTCCCGCTCTTCAATGCGGTCATCGGCTGTCATGTTGGAATAACCAACAAACTGAACAACTCCAACCTCGGCTTTTTCGTAATACCCGCCACCCACCGACCAGCTCAACTTCTTTGCTTACGGTGGTGATCCTGTGTGAACGTGCATCAGGCAAGAGGTTGTGCTTGATTGGCGCAATGAGGGTCATCTTCTTGTTGTCCTCTTCCAAATCAAAGGCCCACGCCATACGGTGTGCCTCAACCAACGCTTTGCTGCCTGCGGTCTTCTGTTTCGCAGTCAACCCCTGAGTCTTGTTGAAGTGGCAAATGTTGATAATCGTCAGTTGCAAGTCTTCACAGAGTTTTTCAAGCCGCTCATGATGTCGCGAGCGTCTTGGGGATTGTTGTAATTCTTGTTGCCGAAAAAGCTGATGATGGGGTCATTAATCAACAGATCAACCTTCCACTCTCGGGTTTTGTTGATGTCGCGTATCGTCTCGGCCAACAAATCTATGTGCTCAGCAAAGCTGAAGGCGCGTTGCGAGATCCTTCAAGCGTGACCGGTCGGTTGTTATTCTTGACCTCAAGGTTCAGACCATAGAGGCAGTCACGGTTCCCACCCCCCGCTGCCATGAAGCGAGGCACCACGGTTGTTGCAAATCATCTTCCGCACCTGCAAACACGGTGATGAAAGGGGTGACCTCGTTTGGCTCTCTGGTGAACCACGGTCGCCAAAGTGAACCCGCTGCGGCAATATCAAGTGCGAGCGTGCTCTTGCGTGTGTCCATCTCACCTGAGAAAGCGTTTGGCGCATCTGACAACGAAACCAGGCACCAACATCTCAACGCTCTTTGGAACCACATCATCGGCACGAATGAGTTCAATCGTGCGTTTTATACCTGATGGGGTTGTGGTTTGTGCTTTGGAAAAGTCCGACCACCCGTCCGCGTTGTTAACCACGAAGACAGGCACCTCGATGTATCTCGTGGTGCCGTGCATCAGGTAAGGGACTTTCAGAAGCCTGTTGAGGTGCTTCATTTGGTCACCGGCATAGAGAACGATCAAACCACCAACAGGGTAGTAACCCCTCACCTTGCAGTTGCGCATGAAATCAGCAATTTGCTCAGTGTCATCCTCCGACATCAAGCTGCACGCATAGCTCTCACCGTTAGGCGCGATACGTTCGGGAAAGCACACCAATTCAGGTTCACCATCCGGTGCGTCGATAGCACCCAACTCTTGCATCCGCCTGAGCAACGTGATTTGGTCCTGCTTCTCACCAATCACACCCCACGTTCTGAAGTCTGCTCCATCAATCAGCTTCCACTTCAGTCGTTGACAGAAGTATTCAAACGCTGCATCGCCTTCAACATTGATGGTGCCTTCCCATGGCACCAGGTCCCATGCTTCGCGTTGTTGTTTGGTAATCGATGCTGGTAGTTGTTTGTTCATGTCATCCTCGGAATTGTTGATGGGGTCTGTTCCGAGGCAGACCCCACCCAATTGGAAGTGCCGCGAAGAGTTCACTGCACTTCAATAAAAAACCCACCGCAAGGGTGGGCTCAAGCAGGTCGGTTGCCGCGCCGGAGTCGATCGCCTCGGCGCCCCTGGCGATGCCCGCCTCGAGGGTCTCGGCGACGCCGCCGACGTAGATCGCGGCGCCCGCGTTGAGCAGCACGATGTCGCGACGGGGGCCCTGCTCTCCCGCGAAGACGGCGCGGGTGATGGCGGCGTTCTCCTCGGGGCTACCACCGGCGACCTGCTCCAGCTCCGCCGGAGCGAGGCCGAAATCGCCGGGCTCCACGAACCACTCCTTGGTCGTGCCCGAGGCAACCTGGATCACCCTCGTGCGAGAAGAGAGCGAGAGCTCGTCGAGCCCGTCCTCGGCGGCGACGACCATCGCCCGCTCGCTGCCGAGGCCGACCAGCGCCTCGGCGATCGTCTCCTGGTAGTGGCGATCGGCGACCCCGAGCAGCTGACGGGTCGCGCCCGCCGGGTTGGTCAGCGGGCCGAGGAAGTTGAAGATCGTCCGCACCCCCAGCTCCTTGCGGACCGGGACGACGTGAGCCATCGCCAAGTGGTGGCGGGGAGCGAACATGAAGCCGAAGCCGACCTCATCGATGATCCCGCCGACCTGCCCGGCGTCGACCTCGGAGGTCACCCCGAGCGCCTCCAGCAGGTCCGCCGAGCCGCATTTGCTCGTGTTCGAGCGGTTGCCGTGCTTGGCGACTGCGCAGCCCGCCGCCGCCGCGACCAGGGCGGCAGTGGTCGAGACGTTGAAGGTCGATGGCCCGCCGCCGGTGCCGGCGGTGTCGACCAGGTCGGCGCGCGAGGTCGAGACCGGGGCCGCGAGCGAGCGCAGATGGTCCGGGCCAGGCCGACCAGCTCAGGGACCGTCTCCCCCTTTGCCCGCAGCGCACTCAGGAAGGCGCCGGTCTGGACCTCGCCACAGCGCCCTTCCATGATCTCGGCGAGCACCGTGGCGGCGTGGTCGGCAGTGAGGTGATCCCCCGCGCAGACCGCATCGATCGCCCGGGTGACGACGTCGTTAGGCATGGCCGTTCCCGAGGAAGTTCTTCAGCAGCGATTCGCCCTGCGGGGTGAGCACCGACTCGGGGTGAAACTGGACGCCGTCACCGGGTACTCGCGGTGGCGGGCGCCATGATGACGTCCCGAGGTGGCGATGACTTCGATCTCGTCGGGCTCGGGCCTGGATCGGCGGCCAGGGAGTGATAGCGGATCGCCGCAAACGGACTCGGAAGACCCTCGTAGATCGCCTGTGCCGTCGTGGTGGATGTCCGAGGCCTTGCCGTGCATGATTCGGCTCGGCGCGGACGACGACGCCGCCGAACGCCTCGACCGATGGCCTGGTGGCCGAGGCAGACGCCGAGGATCGGCAGCCGGCCCGCGAGGCGCGGATCAGCTCGATCGAGATACCCGCGTCGCGCGGCGTGCCGGGCCCGGGCGAGATGACGAGGCGGCCACGGCGTCCGCGCCGAGCAGCTCGCGTCGTCGAGCGCGTCGTTGCGGACGCACCGCTCGGCGCCGAGCTCGCTCAGGTACTGGACCAGGTTGTAGGTGAAGCTGTCGTAGTTGTCGATGAGCAGAACGCGCGGACTTCATGCGACGACCTCCAGCTTGCGGCTCGGCGCGCAGGCGTCATCCGCTCGGCTCAGCCACCGCCGAGAGGACCGCGTTGGCCTTGTTGAGCGGTCTCCTGGTACTCCGTCGGCGGGTTCGCGATCGGCGACGATGCCGGCGCCGACCTGGATGTGGGATCTCACCTCGTCCTTGACGACCAGGGTGCGGATGGTGATCGCGGTTTCGAGGTCGCCGTCGCGGGGAAGATAGCCGATCGCGCCGCCGTAGGGCCCGCGCTTCGACTTCGAGCTCGCGATGATCTCCATCGCCCGCATCTTCGGCGCGCCGGTCAGCGTCCCGCGGGAAGGCTGAGCGCAGGACGTCGCATCGCGCTCGATGCCGGCCGCAGATCGCGCCGGTGACCTCGCTGACGATGTGCATGACGTGCGAGTAGCGCTCGACCTCCATCAGCTCGGTCACGCTTCACGCTGCCCGGCGTCGCCGACCCGGCCGACGTCGTTGCGCCCGAGGTCGACGAGCATGACGTGCTCGGCCCGCTCCTTCGGGTCGGTGATCAGGCGCTCGGCGAAGCGCGGTCCTCGTCCTCGCTGCGCCGCGCGGCATCGTGCCGGCGATGGGCCCGGCGTCTCGACCTGGTCGCCCTCGACCAGCACCAGCAGCTCCGGTGAGGCGCCGACGATCTGGTAGTCGCCGAAGTTGAGGAAGTACATGTACGGGGACGGATTGATCGACCGCAACCCGCGGTAGACCGAGAAGGCGTCGACCGCGCGGCGGGCCGAGAGGCGCTGCGACGGGACGATCTGGAAGGCATCGCCGGCATGGACGTACTCGACGATCCTCGAGACCGCCGCTTCGAACTCCTCGCGCTCCATGTTCGACTCGAAGCGGGGCGGCTCAGAGACGGTCGGGTGCTCGGGGACCGGGACGGCGCCGCGCAGCCGGGCGCGGACGTCGGCGATCGTCGCCGCCGCCCGCTCGTAGGCGGCGTCGATGTCGCCGTCGGCTCCGGCGAAGGCGCAGGACATGATCGTCAGCTCGTGCTTGAGATGGTCGAAGACGAGCAGGACATCGGTGATCATCAGCGCCATGTCCGGCAGGCCGAGGGGATCGGGATTCGGCTCGCCGAGCGGCTCGACCGTGCGCACCAGGTCGTAGCCGAAGAAGCCGACGGCGCCGCCGGCGAAGGGCGGCAGGCCCTCGACCGGGGCCAGCTCGTACTGGGCGAGGTGCTCGGCGACCGCGCCGTAGGGGTCGGGCGCCTCGACGGCGGGCCCGTCGCCCTCGGTCAGGGCACCGTCGTCCCAGCGCAGGATCGAGCGGCGGATGCCGACGAAGGAGTAGCGGCCGACCTGGCCCTGCTCGGCGGACTCGAGCAGAAAGCAGGGCGCACCCGGCTCCTCCCCGGCTCGCAGCTTGAGGAAGGCCGAGACCGGGGTCTCGCAGTCGTCGACGAAGCGGGTGCGGACGGGCACGACGTTGCCCTGTGCGGCAAGCTCCCGCGCCTCCCCGAGGTCAGGCTCGAGCCGGAGCTCGGCGGGCTCAGCGGCGACGGCCATTGAGCACCTCCATGACCGCCGACTGCGGGACGCCGCGCGAGGTGAGCAGCACGCTGAGGTGGTAGATCAGGTCGGCGGCCTTCGGCGACCCGCTCGTCGCTCTCCTCGCGAGCTGCGCGGCCGACCTCCTCCGCCTCCTCCTCGACCTTTTCGGCGATCAATTTAGGGCTGTCGAGCAGCTCCACCGTGTAGCTGACCTCGGGACGCTCGGCGGCCCGGCTGCGCAGGGTTCGCCGAGCGCGCCCAGCGCTTCGTGCGGCGGCACCATGGGCTCATTCCCGTCCAGGTCGCGGTAGAAGCAGGAGCGATTGTCGGTGTGACAGGCGGGGCCGG
>CAWDGM010000003.1:0-1152874 GCA_963801895.1 uncultured Acidobacteriota bacterium
GCAGAGGCGGCGGACCATCCCATTAGTTGTGCGACAAAAAGTTGACGATCATGGACGCGAAGTCGATTTATGGATTTCGACGGCGACTACTCAGCTCGCTCGCGTTGTGCGACGTGTTGCGCGATCCGATGCGCAAGCCCCAAAAGCAACCTGCGAAGAATTGGAGCGCTGATACTTACCTGAGTGTGCCATTTCCGAGCAAACAAATTGTTTGCACTCGCAATGAAATTGTTCTCAGGCAATGATGCGGTGTTCAACTTCCGGATTGCCCCTCATTGGGGACCGGCTCAGACTGGCTATGTCCAAGAACTGGGACCGTACTATCTGTAGCCGTCATAAGAGTCACGATCTCTCCATCCGTGATTCGTTGCCTCATATCCCTTGCGGAAGCCGCGGCGGTACCCGTCTCGATAGCCGTCCCGGTA
Organism: uncultured Acidobacteriota bacterium; assembly: GCA_963801895.1. GTDB lineage: Bacteria > Acidobacteriota > Terriglobia > Terriglobales > Acidobacteriaceae > Sulfotelmatobacter. The sequence continues at coordinate 426 of CAWDGM010000003.1, forward strand.
AGTTTCAATGGACCCCATCCATGAACGATAACCGTGAGTGGCTTGCTCCAAAGCTCTCACATCAATGTCCCCGGGGTCATTTTCGCGTCCTTCGTGCTGACCTTTACGGTATCCGTCGCTATAACCGTTCTGAATTCCATATGCATGAGCCTGTTGCCCACTGCCACGATCGTAATACTCGCCGTGATACTGAGACCGGTACCGGGCAGAGGCACAACCACTGAACGTCATGGCTGTGGCGAGTAGACCAATTACGAACCCCGTTCGTATGACACGTTTTTTCATTTGTCCTCCGAGCACTTGATTCATGAGCGGCTACCAGTGCCAACCCATTGCGCAAGTTTTTGTCTCGCCGGAAGACGCTGTATTTTTGGGCCGATTTTAACTCAACACCTTGGGCGACGACGCCAAGGTCATCGAAATCAGTGAGGGGAATATCAATGAGTGTAATGATTCCATAACAATGTCGGCTCCCACGCCCGAGTAAACTTTGGTGGTGCCAACCAACCAAGGCTCGGGAGAAAGGAGCCGAACATGCTGATTATAGGTTGTGATTATCACCCGAGCTTCCAACAAATTGCGCTCGTCGACACTGAGACAGGGGAACTGCAAGAGCGGCGGCTGAGGCACCGGGAAGAGGCCGAGGAGTTTTATCGCACTTTGGCAAAAGCAGGAGCCAAGGTGCGCGTGGGCATGGAAGCGAGTGGCCATGCCGGATGGTTCGAGCGTCTGTTAGCAGAGCTGAACTTCGAGCTGTGGATGGGCGACGCAGCTAAGATCGCAGCGAAGAGAGTGCGCAAACAGAAGACGGATCGGCTGGATGCGCAACATATTCTGAAGCTGATGCTGAAGGATGACTTTCCGAAGATCTGGGTGCCGAACTGGGAGAATCGCGACGTGCGGCAACTGCTGTGGCATCGCCATCGCATGGTGCAGACGCGCACTCGAATCATGAACCAGTTGCAGGCGGCCGCGCTGAACGAAGGTTTGCGCTACAAGAAAAAGTTGTGGCGGGAAAGGGGACGGCAGCAACTGGAGTCACTGCCCCTAGCTCACTGGGCGAGCCGTCGTCGGCACGATCTGTTGCAAGTCCTGGACCGAATCAATCCGACGATCGCAGAACTAACGCACGCGATCGAGCAGGAAGCAAAAAAATGTCCGACAGCGCAGCGCTTGATGACCCATCCTGGGGTAGGTGCTCTGACGGCGTTGGCCTTTGTGCTGATTCTCGGAGAAACGGAGCGGTTCGGCTGCGGCAAACAGATCGCCAGCTATCTCGGTCTGGTCCCGGAGGAAGATTCCAGCGGAGAACGACGCCGATTGGGGCACATCAGCAAACAGGGCAACTCGCTACTACGTTTTCTGCTGGTAGAAGCGGCACAGGTCACGGTGCGCAGCGATATGCGATGGCGAAATCGATTTTTTCACCTGGCACAGCGCCGAGGTCGAAAGATTGCCAAAGTTGCCATGGCCCGAAGACTGGGGATTCGTTTGTATTGGATGTGGCGCAGAGGATGGAATTACGAGCAACTGGAAAGCTTCGGTTCGCACGCGGGACAACTTGGACATCGCCATGGTGTGAAGTAAATCACCGACGTAATGATTGAGCGTCCCGCTCCTCTTCAGTGAGGAGTTTGAACTAGGAATCATGATCGCGAATGCGACCGAAGAGATGGATGGGTCGGACTGAGTTCCGCACCTGAAACGATTGCGAGCGAGCCTTGGTTGGATATGGCGGTTGTTCAGCTAGAGCGAAATGGCGCGCTCCTCGGAGTGCACGGGTTAGTACGCTCGAAAAGAACTTGACAGCGCCGACATTGTTAGAGATTGATTCCATGACAATGTCGGCTCCCGCACCCGGGTTAGAGTTGGAGGTGGCAAAACCAACCAACCGGCTCGGGAGAAAGGAGCCGAACGATGATCATTATAGGAGTAGATTTCCATCCCGAGTTTCAACAAATCGCTTTGCTCAACACCACGACCGGAGAGGTCGAGGAGAAACGGCTCGCACATCCGGGCGAGGCGGAGAAGTTTTACCATGCTCTGCCGAGTGCGGGTGAGACGGTGCGCATCGGCATGGAAGCCAGCGGACACGCACGCTGGTTCGAGCGTCTCGTAGCCGAGTTGCAGTTTGATTTGTGGATCGGTGACGCGGCCGCGATTCGCGCGAAGCGGGTGCGCAAGCAGAAGACGGATCGCCAGGACGCGCAGCTGATCCTGAGCCTGCTGCTCGAGAATCGCTTTCCGAAGATCTGGGTGCCAAACTGGGAGAACCGCGATCTTCGGCAGTTGTTGTGGCATCGGCATCGCATGGTGCAGGCACGCACGCGTGTCATGAATCAACTGCAGGCGGTGGCGTTGAACGAAGGCCTGCATTGCAAGAAAAAGTTGTGGCGCGAGCGCGGACGGCAGCAGTTGGAATCGTTCGCACTGGCTCCGTGGGCGAGCCGGCGGCGGCGCGATCTGCTGGAGTTGCTGGATCGTTTCAACCCGGCGATTGCGGAGTTGACCCAGGCGATCGAACGCGAAGTCGAGAACTGTCCTGCGGCGCAGCGGCTGAGAACGCATCCGGGAGTGGGCGTGTTAACCGCGCTGGCGTTTGTGCTGATACTCGGCGACGCGGGACGCTTTCACTGCGGCAAGCAGGTGGCAAGCTATCTGGGCCTGGTGCCGCTGGAAGACTCCAGCGGAAATCGCCGGCGCTTGGGACATATCACCAAGCAAGGCAGTTCGATCTTGCGCTTTCTGCTGGTGGAAGCGGCGCAGGTGACGGTGCGCAGCCTGCCGGAGTGGCGCAGCAAATATTTTCATCTGGTGCTGCGTCGCGGACGCAAGATTGCGAAAGTCGCGATGGCCCGCCGGTTGGCCGTGCAGTTGTTCTGGATGATGCGCAAGCAATGGGATTACGAGCAGCTGAAAAAGTTCGGTTCGCACGCGGGACAGCCCGGACATCGCCATGGTGTGTAGTCGAACATCGAGAAATTGATTGGGCGTCCCGCTCCTCTTGATGAGAAGAGGAGTTCGAAGTAGTAATCATGATCGCAGTGCGTGACCGAAGAGATGCATGGGTCGGACCGAAAGTCTGAACCTGAAAAAAGATTATGAGCGAGCCTGTGGTTGGTACGGCCATTTCAACAAGAGCGAAATGGCGCTCTTCTCCGAGTGCATGGACAGGTACGCTCAAAAGTTGCTTGACACCGCCGGCATTGTCAGAGAGGCGATGTTTCATCGCCGAGCAGCCGCTCTACTTGTTTCCATTGGATGCCGAGCGATTCAAGGCAAAGGAAAAAGTTCAGTATCGAGCGGGACGCATCCTAGGCACTCTGGGTTCGGTTCTCGGCTGCTATCAAAAGGTCGGCATTCTCGGAAGCAATGGCTTCAATGGCGTCCATGACTGCCCCGATTCCGTTCACTTCTTTGGAAAGTACGGCGCGAATGCCAGCGGCGGAGGCGAGTTCCGTCAATTGTGGAGCAGCAAACATGGTGTACATCAGCAGGACACACTCAGGACTTTGGGCGCTCAATTCTCTGGCTGCTTCGAGTCCATTCATCACCGGCATTGCGTAGTCAAGCAAGACGACATCGGGTTTTGCACTTCGAGCCAACTCGATGGCCGCCTGTCCGTTCTCGGCCTCTCCGCAAATGACCCAATCCACTTTCGTCTTGAGGCATATCCGCAGGGCCGTTCGTACACTGGGATTATCATCCACAATGAGAATTTTCATCACTCCGTTTTCCTATTGACCTCTTGTTGGCAATTCAGCGTGGTTTAAACGGAACCGATTCGATGTTCCTGCCGATTGGCGGAACTCTAGGAACGAGGCTGAATATTTCGTGCACCGATTTAAGGCCGATTCCGCCGGGAAGTACATGGCACAAGAGTGCAGCCCGGCATCACCGAGGAGCTAGGGATTTATACCGAGTGCGCGACAAGACGCAGGGCCTTGTCCTTCAGGCAGATCGTTTTCCAATCATCCAAGAAAGTGGCGTTCATCTTCTTATAAAATTCAATTGCAGTTTCATTCCAATCGAGGACGTGAAAGATAATTCCAAAACAAGATTCATCCTCGGCAATAGCTGCGACACGCGACAGCAAAGCGTGACCCACCTTTTTCTTGCGGAACCGAGGGCGCACGTACAGGTCCTCTAAGAATAGGCCACGACCTTGAAATGTCGAATACGAATCGAAGAAGAGGGCATAGCCAGCGGGTTCACCATCAAACTCTGCCATCACGACGCGGAACCTGGGACGCCGTCCGAAACCGTCGTTCACCAGGAGTTGCTCGGTCATCAGACACGGCAAGCGCTCATACTCCGCCATTTCTTGGATCAGAGCAAGGAGAGTCGGGACATCCTTTAGAACAGCTGTGCGAATGTTTAGCATGAGAACGACGGATATCGGAAGCGCATCGAACAATTCAACTTTAAGACGCTCCAGAATTGAGCAGAAAGCGTGGAGAGGTAGTCCCGAACCGCGCTCATCATTACCGGAACCGTTGGCGGTCCGGGACACTTGAGGTAAAAGAAAATGCCCGCAATCTTTTCGATAGCGGGCGTTCTCGGCTACTGCGTCAGACCGGCTGAACGTTCTCGGCTTGCCAGCCCTTCGGGCCTTTGGTCACATCGAACTGCACCGCTTGCCCTTCTTGCAAGCTCCTGAAGCCGCTTGCCTGTATCGCGGAGAAGTGAACAAAAACATCCTCACCATTTTCGCGGCTCAGAAAGCCATACCCTTTTGCGTCATTGAACCACTTCACTGTTCCTTGTTCTGCCATTTGATTTCTTATTTCCTTTTCTTTAATTGTGCTGAGAAGAATCGCTGCGGATGAGAAGGGGTGACGCTGGTTGGCGGTACCGAATTTCAACTGCGTGAATCAAACTTAGCCGAGGTCAATTATATACCGGAAGAGAAAACGGCAGGCTCGAAGTCCGCCCATTGGCGACTCGGCGAACTGAGCGGGCGTAAACTAACACCATGCGCAAGCGTTTGATCACCCCGATGCCTCACGATGCCTCGCGTTTGGGAGAAGAAGTGGCTAGACCTCGACGGCGCAGGCGTGGTCGAGGTGACATCGGAAGAAAAAGACTTCCCCATCGAATCTGCGCTGGTCGTGGGAAGAACCGGTGGGTTGGCGTGCCGCCGATTCTGGCACCCAAACCATCCGCCTAATCTTCGATGAGCCGCAGAGGTTAAATCACATCGCTCTGGCATTCGAGGAGACTGAGACGGGACGTACCCAGGAGTTCGTCTTGCGCTGGTCTGGAGATGGGGGACGCTCGTTTCGGGAGATTGTGCGACAACAATGGAATTTTAGTCCCCCGAACACGACCCGCGAGGCCGAGGAGTATCAGGTTGACCTCTCGGATGTCAGCGTTCTTGAATTGATCATTGTCCCCGACATCAGTCGAGGCATGGCTCGCGCCTCACTTAAGAGCATGCGCCTCACTTGAATTGCTTCGCACGACGCCGGTAGCGAAATTGTGAATGGATCGTCTAACCGAATCTTCCCCTGTTCCCGTCAAAAAATATGCCTTACCGCCAAACCTTCGAGGTCGTCCACAATCCTCATTGTAGAGTGGCAGAACAGACTGCCGCAGAATTCTTGAAAGCCGCGGGACGAGTGATGACCGTTACGATTGGCGTCAAGCGCCGTTACTCAAACACCATAATTCGTAAAACCGGCCCTCTAACGTTCTTGAACGAAATGCAGAGCAATCAGTTCCTTGGATTCGGCGGCGGCAGGAGCGAATTTCCATTCCTTGACTGCAGCCTGCGACGCTTGGGCGAGCAATGGACTGCCGCCCACCACTTCGACCGCCTTAACGGTTCCATCCGGGGCTATCACCGCGAAAAGCTTCACAGTCCCAGAAATGCTCATTTTCTTTGCTATCTCCGGGTAGCGGGGCTCCACACGACGTACGACCTTTCGCCCGCTCTCTGCACTCACTTCCTGCCCATGAGAAAATCCTGCCAATCCAATGCAGCAAGACAGGAAAAGAAACCAAACCAGACAACTGCGTACCCTCATTTTTGACAACTCCTTTAGGAAAGCGAAGATTTGTTTCCTAACCGCACTTCAGTACGCCCAGATTAGGCGACGCTAATGAAGACTTCTCGTAACCGAAGTAATTGACGGCCCCGTTTGTCCTCAAACAGCAGCTACCGATATACCAGCGAGAGGATTTGAGGTAGCCGGAAATGACAGCAATTTCAGACGCTCCAGATGGCAGCCAAGGCGACTCCATTGGAAAGGCTTTCCCATGTTGCTCGGAACGGACTAATTCCAGGACGATTCTGTTCAGGAATGTCCAGACCTGAATTTCCAGACGTACGTACAAAATCGATAATGCATAATTATTCAATAATTGTGCTTGCAAAAGGCGGAACATCGGCCCAATAATGGCGTCCAGCGGCCTTTCATGGCGTGCCGAGGGGGTGCGTGATGACAGGGAAAACGCAATTTATCTGCTACATCTGCAACAAGCCCATTCGCCTGGAACAGTCCAAAACAGATGAGAGCGGTCGAGCGATCCACGAGGAATGCTACGTCGTGGCCACGCTTTTGCGATCTCGTTCGCATCCGGGAACTGTAATAAAGCCGAAAATGCAGATGTAGAAGACAGGTAGGCGGGAGAATAACCTCGCTGAGTGGCCTGTCAAGGAAAACACTAAAGAATAGCCGCTTCTCGATCGTAAGTGGTAGGGGCGTAAACAGCTCAGGAAGTGGCGCAAATAACTGCAGCATTTGCTGTAGTGACACGATTTGAAAATTTTGAGATTCTCGATCCGGCCTTAGGAGCTACCGGGATTCGCCCCTGGGCTCCTACGCGACACCTGCAAAACAGCCGTCCAGTCATTCATTCCGGCCATGCGGAGGCCGAAATGCTCGAACGAAAAAAGATCTTCTATCACTACGTCTCCGACCCGACGGTCCACGATTTGCGGGATGACCGAAGGGGCGATGTTGTCGTGCCTCCCACGGGCGCAATTATCGTCCATAACGGAAAATGGTGGTGCGTAATTAGGCGAGAGACGGAAGTCCTCGCCGGCGTCGCAATCTATCGGCTTTATTTAAAACACTCAGTGGGCTCGGGTCGTGCTTAGCCAATTTGATATTTTTATTCTGTTCGCACTTTCGGCTCGCGATCCTATATAGGGAGCTAGCGCGCCTACGGGATGAAAAGAAATTCCTAATAAGGAATTCGCTGTAGTGAGCTGGTTCTCACGGTGTGGCACGCTCTTCGATAGGCAAATGCTCCATCAGCAGTGAAAGGCAATGAGAAAGCCCTGGACTGGCAGCCGGGGCTTTTTCTTTATCTTTGGAAGCGATGGCCCGGCAATGTCAACGCTCGACGAAGCGCGCAAAAGGCAGGAAGAGCTTATGGAATACTTGGCACGCCTTCAACGTCAGAAGGCGACCATGCCGCCTGAGCGCGAAAAATGGGTTACCCGGGAGATTGCGGCGGCAAAAAAGGAGATCGGGAAATTGGATCGCGAAATCCAGCATATGATGATGGAAAATCGGTTTAAGCGCTAGAAGTCGTCGATTATTTTTCTCGGTACATTGCTTCGATTAAGCCATGTTGAGCATTCCCTTGCTAAATTTATTTTCTCTTGATTGTTCATGTTTTTGAGCGTTGAATGTTTGCGTTACTAGGGCGCGTTCTGGGACAAATCGTGAAAGTTCGATCAGAATTCCTAGTCGCTTCAGGGCTGGAGCTACGCGGGCCCCGGCCCTGTAAATTTCCCATACCACCTCGGTACTCTTTTTCGTATTTGCACTGGTGGGTAGCCTTGATCGCAGAGGAGCTTCGTGGAGTCGAGAAACTCCTGTGAGCCTAGCTTCCCTCGTCGCGACGGGGCTTCGGAGTGGCTCCCAGCCCCGTCGTTCTTACTCCGAGAACTTACGTAATTTGCCGGCTTTTGGAGCTGCGGTATCCTTTTGCATAATAGACCCCATTTGAAGCGGTTAGGCGGGATGCCGGTGGTCAGAATGGCTGGCCGGCATCTTATTGAAACAGACTTTGCTTTTCTTCCGCTGATTTCTCTGGGAATGCACGCGGCAAGCTAGATGCTACGGGCTTCCAGGCGATCACCCTCCGGCCCGACTGCTTACAGTTTCGACCGCGCGCCTCGACTACGACCGGATATTTAAAGTTCCGCATCTCATTTATCCGTGGCGTGATTTCGTTGACCGGAAGGCCGGTCATGACGGAGAGTTCAGGTTCGTTGCGTCGCCAAGCCATTGATTCCACTCGGCTTCATGATTGGGGCCTGCGGGACAGTTTGTCTCGGAGGCATTGGCCAGTGGGTAAGATCGTCTCATCTCGACTGCATTGGAATAGTTGCTGGTCGCCTTGATGAGCCGGGAGGTACAGGACACACTAGCTATTGGTGACGGGATTAGGCAACTTGGCGGATGGCCGAAATCGAGGAAGAATTTAGATCGGCACCCGCAACATTGCCCGCCCCGGCTTTAGATGGGCCGGGGCGGCAGCGGAACTCTAACTGGCACGAGGCATGGGCTTGTCGCTCTTGGCGAAATCTGCGCTCTTTTCGCAGTCAGGCGAACTCAAATTCTATTTTTGGAGGATAATTTCGAAGGTCGCCCCAACGACACTGGTATGCATCACCGAATCCCTGCCTCATTTTTTGACGAGGGACAGGATGGACGCGGTTGGCTATGCTTCCCACCCTCCCAGCGTTTGATCAACAATGCTGCGTTTGTACCTCCAAAGCCGCAGTTGTTCGACAGCATGATTTGTGAGTTCTGCCGCAACGTCTTACGTACAATCGGCAGGGATGTGAATTCGGCATCTACGTGGTCGATATTGATCGAGGGCGCCAGGAAACTGCCTTCCAGCATACCTACGCAGAAGATCAGCTCATGTGCGCCGGCGGCAGCTACTGGGTGCCCAGTCATGGATTTAGTGGAAGAGAATGGAGGCAATTCTGCGCCGAACGTATCCCGCAGCGCTTTTACTTCAGCGCGATCACCGAGTATTGTTCCTGTGCCGTGGGTGTTGATGTAGCTTACTTCTGACAACTGAACACCTGCATCCTCGAGCGCCATCCGCATGCAGGCTGTAGTTTGCCTGCCCTCCGGTTCCGGCAACGCCAGATCATATCCGTCGGAAGTGGCACCAAAGCCGACGATCTCAGCCCGTGCACGGGCGCCGCGGCTTCGCGCGCACTCCATATCTTCGAGAAGGACGATGCCTGCGCCTCCGCTGAGCACCACGCCGTCCCGAGCGGCATCATAAGGGCGACACGCCTTTTCGGGTGTACTGTTATATCGGGTGGAAAGTGCCATTCGCAACGCTTGGAAGGCGGCCGTGATCAGCGGACTTATGTCTTCCGCTCCCCCGGCAATGGCACGGTCCAGCACGCCCGCGCGAATCAACTCAAACGCGTGCCCGATATTGTGGGCCCCGGTTGCGCATGCGGAACTGAGCGAATAGCTTCGGCCATGCACCTGAAAAAGATTTGCCACGGCCGCCGCCGCGGTGTTGGCCATGCAGCGGAACGCCAGATACGGATCGATGCGGCGCACTTGACCGGAATAGTAATGCTCACCGGCCCGGTGCACGGAGTCGACGCTCCCAGCCGATGTACCCACCACACAGCCGGTCCGCTGGTCCTGCAATTCGGCTTCGGCCCATCCGGCGTCCTCTACCGCTTCCTTTGCGGCCAAGACGCTGTACAGCGCCCCGTTGGACATTCCCGGCAACAAATTCGCAGGAATTTTCGCAAGTCCCAATTTTTCATCGATACCCACGATGGTGCCGGCCACCTCGCATTTCAGACCATGGGCTGCCCACTCGGGAACCCAGCGGATCCCGCTTGCCCCGCGCTTGAGAGAGTCGATTGCGCTGCAATAATCGTTGCCGATCGAGGAGATCAGACCGACGCCAGTAACGAGAACGCGCCGTCTCATTCCATGCCCGCAGGTCTTGCACCCAGCTTCGTCATGACCAAATCAATAACGTCACCTGCTGTGCCTATCCGCGCCAGGTCTTCATCTGTGATCTCAATACCGAACCGCTGTTCCACATCCACCACGACATTGACCGCCATCAACGAGGTTACGCCCAGGTCTTGACGCAGACGGGCGTCGACACGAATCGATTCTGCCGGCATGCGTTGATCGCTTACTTTCGCGAGCTTGGCCCTCACAAAAAGCCCGACCTCATCGCGCTGGATCATTTTCGGTCTCGCGGAACTCCAGTGAGCTGGTAGAAGGATGATATTGAAGTAGCTCCGAAATTCTTGGAACCTCGCCAGCAATTACTCAGGGAATCCGCTCATGTGGATAGTCACAGTTGCGGAGTATCCTTTCATCGCCGCCACCGAGCCTGCGAGGGCTTGCCCTTGGGTAACGGAGATAGTAGGCTCTGATTTCGTTTTCAGTTTCGCCGATTCTTCTTTCCCCTTATTGCTCACGTCCCCCGCGCCGCAATCGTCGCCGACCAATGCTCCTAGAGACAAGGCCAAGCGGGCAGCGCCGCTCACGGCTTCCGTTTGCGCGGAAGTCAGGTTTTCGACATTCTTCTTTTGCTGGTCCGTCAGGGTGAATCGTGTTTTTAGAAAGCTACGAGGGTCGTTCGCCAAATCGTTCAATGCAGCATTATGCGCCTCTTTGCTGGCACCGGAAAAAAGGGCATTCACGGTCGTAACATGAAAAACGGGTAAACCCGTAGTTCTGGACTGCGCCACTGCTGCCTTCAAACCAGGTGCCGAAAACCCTGGTACATTCGAATTCAACTTCGCCACAACGGCATCCTTCAACAAGGGATCTCCGAGAGGCGCCGGGGGAAGACCAGACGCCGCTATTTCCCCCGCGGTCGGCTCGGTACCTTGCGACATCCCCGGTGACCCCGATGAAGGCAAACGAATCTCCTGCCCCGGGGTCAACTTGTCAGGATTCGAAATTTGCGGGTTCGCCTTGATCAGGTCATTCAAGTTCACACCTACCCTGTTGGCAATGCCTGACAGACTGTTTTCTCCAAGCTGCACCACGGCCGTGCTGTCATTTGCAACTGCTCCGAGATCTTGAGAGTCTATGGGCCCACCTGTCCTGTTGATTAGAGGTGTCATCGTGATTCTCCTCCCTACTAACCTTATCGCCTATCCTTGGGGAAAGTTGCTATCAAATTTTCTTTTGCCGGGCTCGCGGTCACAGTAGCCTCCACGCCGTTTTCAGCCGAAACACGGCTATTTCAATTTCAAAAAATGGCCCTTAGTGCAGCCGCGGTGCGAACCGTACCGCAACCGGATTCAGTTCACGCAAGCCGCGTCGACTGGGCGGCGATCGAATGGTTCCCCGACAGCGATAGTTTCGTGGCTGAAATATCCCCGTTCGACGAAGGCTGCACGGGATGCGATCCCTGGTCCACGTGGATCGTGCCCCTTCTCGGCGGTCCACCGCACAAGATTCGCGACGACAGCGCTGCGGAATCTGTTTCCCCCGACGGCTCCTTGATCGCCTACACCACCGTTCTCGGCATCCCGGGCGGAAAGGAAATCTGGGTTATGAGCAGGGATGGCGGTAATCCCAGGAAAATTGTCGATATCGGCGGCCGGGGCGTGGCTGCGCTATGCGAAGTGGCGATGCGGAACTTATCAAACGCCCAGTGGCGAGCCTTATCAGGACCGACCATTTTTAACTCCCACTGCACCCGCAAGTCCCAAGCTGATCGTAAGACTTCGAAACGCTTCAAGGTATCCGGAACACCAGGAAAGTTTCATTAACGAACCAGTGAACTCTGGCTCCTTGTTCTGGGCTGCTGCATCTGGTGCATCCAGCATGCAGCTGGCGGTGATTCCGTCCGGCGGAGGCGACCTCATCCACAAATTCCAAGTTCCTGGCTTCCGAGGGACTCTCCGATGGTCGCCAGACGGAAAGGCGCTGCACTACGTGCTCACGGGATGGGTAGCGGTGAGCCCCCATGGGTCTGCACTACCTAGGGTCTGTACTACCTAGTTTTGGGTGAGCACGGCGCAGACTTCAAATTGCGTCAGCGGCACTTCTTTGAGAAATGCCGATCGATGTCTGAGCAGATGTGCTTTCAGACCAACCTTCCGATTGTCATCCGCACCTGAGAACAGCTCGTTGAGTCGTCGGTGGGACTTTCAGGCAATCGTGGGTTGACAGAGGAGAGCACAAATGAGCATTTGGACGATACTCGCAGTAGTTCTGTTAGTTGCGTGGCTGGGCGGCTTTACGGTCTTTCACGTAGCAGGTGGGCTAATTCACTTGCTGTTGGTTTTCGCCGTAATTTCGTTGATCCTCCACTTTGTCATGGGCCGACGCGCTGTGTGACCGGAGAGTCTCCGCGTCTTGACACTCAGTGGGCTTCTCGAAACGCGCGGCGCATCAAACGTTGGGTTCGAGGGAAAGGATGCCAATAAGGTGAAATTGAACAAGCTCTTAAACTCGCTTTTGAAAGCCGCTATAGCCATGACGGATCACACAGTCGAGCAGGTGCGGCACGTGCCGGATCGCGCTTCTTCCCTAGCGAAGGAGGCGAAGAGCGTAGTTTACCCGGAGCAGAATCATACCCTTCATTCCATCCTCAGCTTTACTGCGGGGATAGGGCTGGGCGTGGCGGTCGGCATTGTGTTAGCGCCTGCAAGCGGCGCGGAAACTCGGGATTCTATCAATGAGAAACTGCGAGACATCGCCGACAACCTGCGGCAGCAATTCTCGCCGGCTCGCGTGACCGGTGCGGCAAGCACTGAGGCACCATAGTCATCTATTCACCGTGAGAACGAAACCCTGCTGCGCCTTGGTACCGTAGAGTCTTCCGGTGGATTGGTGTACATGCTCGGCGAGAGGGTGTTTACCATGATCGGCGGTGGAACTTCAGGCGGGGACATCTGGCCAAGCATGACTGATGCTCCGAACGCAAAACAGGTAGCGCACAGTCGCAGGCAGCGCATCAATCCATCCCAAACAGTCCGCTCTGTTCCAGGTTGCATCGGGCGATGACAGTGGTCGCAGCACATCGAAACAAAAGCTGGTTGAAGCACATTACCTTCGCGAGTTACTTTCGGGCGGCGGTATGCACGTTCGTGGCACAGACTGCGAGATCCATACCGGCCTAGTCTGGTCTTGGTGTTCCAGCGATGATGCCGTTTATAACATTAAGAACATCGGTATCGCACTCATTCGTCATTTTCGTTCTTAACTCTATCGAGAAATAATATCGTCGGGCGGTTTGCGACGCGGCGTGCTGTGAAGGGAGTTCTACCGTGGGCATGACTGAAAGGTACCTGTCGCAGATTGGCACCTATACCGGCGACCAGATGAAGAACGCGCTGTACCAGCTTCTCATTCCGCGATACTTCTGGACGCTCTGGAACTCTGAGTCTGCTCAAAAGCTGGCATCATCGGTGGTGAACTTCTTGTTCTGCGAACCTGGATCAGGGGAGATTGCTCGATTCATGGCAGAGCAGCAACCTTTAATTGAGTCGAAAGCGAGGGAACTGGCGACTGATGAGGCGGTCTGCAGCACACTCACTTGTGCGGTCTACAACTTCTCCTATGGTAGGTACGTAGATTCCGGGGGACGGTGGGAATCTTTTCCGCACCTTTTCTTGGCTTCATTCGAGCAATTCAGGAAGTCACGAGCGGTAGGGAGCGAGCCAGCTTTCTCGAATCCTTCATCGCGAAAGTCGGCAGTCGAGGTGCTCAGCCGGTTTTGAGGCTACTCGATTGTGGGCTGTACCGACCGCTCCCCCACACGCCCGATTCCAAGCTTATGCGGGACGAGGTTGCACGGCTCATCGACCGAACCGAGCCAGAACGCGCAACCAATTTGGACGCATTAGAGGTCGTGGAGGTGAGCGGCCTGATTGCTGCGGCGATCGTCGCATTCAGCAGTGAGAAAAAGTTCACAACATCTGACAAAACCCCATTCGCGTTTGAGGATACAGTAGCAATGCTTCAAGCCGGGTTTGTGCCGAGGGAAATCAGTTTGGAGGCGCGAATGGTGCCAAGCGCGACACAATTTGGAGCTGACGACCTCTTTCCAGCAGCTTTCAGGTCAGCAGTTGCCTTCATTTGTTTTTACGTTCACAACGTTGTGGGCAGAAAGATTAAACATTCAGAGGATCCTTACTGTAACAAGCTCCATTCGTGCGTCGCTCGATTGTGTGCGGGTAGATTTGGCTTCCCGCCGAATCCCGCAACCACATTTGAGACAATTCAGTTGCTAATTCCTCCCTTCTTCGATAAGCCTTGGATTAACGTCGATTCGGTTGGCCAAAATGACTGCCTCGCGCAGATTTTGAACGATCTCAGCGTTTCAGGAGGCGATTCGAATCGGTATGGATTCGTGGTGGGTTCAAAGAAGCAGGTTCTGGGTTGCGCCAGTCCATTCATGGGCATCCTGATGCGGTCTGAGGAGGTTTTCTCAAGGGTCGAATCGGTCACATGACCCGATTGATCGTAGAATTTCCGGCTCGATCAAATCGCAAATTAGCTCGAAACATCGGTATACCAGCACCTTGGGTGCATGGGTGCGACGCGGACGTACCCATTTCACTAAGCTTCCAGATCAGACAGTTAGCGTTTGACTCCACTTTGTTCGGGACCAGGGTGTCAAAGGTCTAATGCTCCCTCCAGCCAATCCTTTAAGTACCTGCGCTATTTGATTCGTGGCATATTGCCAACAACGGCCTGCACGATATCGTGTAGGCCACCTTTCTCTGTCCCGCCCCTTCCCTATTACAACATCCATCTTCGGTGGCATCTGAGATTGCGATGAATGACACGGAACTGGAGAAGCTTCGAAAGCAGCTTGCAGCGGCACATCTGGAGCGACCTAGCTCCGCTGCCCACAAGCTTCTTCAGACTCTAATCACAAAGCTGGGTCGCCGTAAAGTTTCTTCCACTTCCTCGCGGAAGAAACCACGCAAAGATTCTGCCGCTTAATCTACAGCCGACCGGTGCATAGTCATGAACGATTACGCCCAGCAGGAATACCCCAAATGGAAATATCACCGGAAATTCGGAAGTAAGATCGTCCACAACGCCGAGGAGGAAAAAGTTCTTGGTGACAGCTGGTACGACAATCCCAGCGAATCCGCTGATACTTCGCAATTCGTTATTTTCCTGCAAACAAGAGTAAAGCGGCATTGGGATCGCTGGGCTTGGATCGTTACGGTGGTCAGCGCAATTCTCGCGCTGATAGGCGGGATTATTAAGCTCCGGCGATGATTTCTCCGCGCACCGGTTTGTCTCTTCCATTTTAATAACGTTGTTTCAATTTGGCCGCTGATAGCTTCTGCGACTGAGGAGCTCTGGGGAGTTAGGAACAACTCTTTTTTGCACCTCACAAGGGTGGAATAGCGTGATAAGGGCAGGTTGTTGCGGCCCGGGCACGTTTAATCATCCGCGCGCGGCAGAATCATCGCTGTGTTGCCAGGAGTGCAACGATCTCGCTTCTTACAGCAGGCCAGGTAGTGGCAAGGGGGCTGGCAATCTCAAAGTGGCCCACATCCGGAATACTCACCAGTCGCACCGGATCACCGGCTTGTTTCGCCGCGAGCGTATATTTCTCGCCCAGCGAAATGGGAGCGATGTCATCGTCCCTACCCCAGATAAGAACCTGCGGTATCCCAAGGGGCAGCATTCTTATTGCCGACACCTGAGCATAGCGTTCAGGAACATCGACCGGCTTCCCTCCAAGCATTTCTTCGACCACCGCGCCATTGCACCCATGCTGTTCAAATTGGATAAACGCCTCCATATCTCCCGTTCCTGCCAGATCGATGACGCCGCGAATGGCTAATGGATCTTTGACATAGAGAGCGCTTCCGCTTGAAAGACGTGAACGAGCTGCCACCCACATGGCCAAGTGCCCACCTGCTGAGTGCCCGATGACAATCACCCGAGTAAGATCTAGTTTCTTGTGAGCAGCAATAGAGCGCAGGTACTCAACGCCCTTACTTATGTCCAGGTAAGTTCCGGGCCACCCGCTCCCGCTTTGAGAAAGGCGCCGATATTCGATATTCCATGTCGCGATACCCTCAGCCTTCAAAGCATCGGCCATCGGTGCCAAGTCTCTGAGCGTGGCAAAGTCTGCTTTCCAACAACCTCCATGTATCAGGATCGCCACAGGATGGGGTCCGGCACCAGACGGTAGCCGCAAATCACCAAACTGGTGTTCCTCCATGCCGTAGGAGATACGGTAGTCGGCGGGATTACTAGGCAAGGCCTTGAAGTCTTTGACGCTCAGGTGACTACCGGTACTGTTAGGAGGTATTTCTCGTGGCTTCGTGCCTTCGCCTGGTTTCTGCGCAAGGACGCTGGTGGCCGCCAAAAGGCATAAGACAAAGGTTGTAGTTTTCATGTTGGTGTCCTCGGCACGTCTTATCCATCTCGTCCGACGTGTAGTTGATCTTACGGCAGCACTATGAAGCGGCCCGCAACTGTCGATCGCCCGCTAGATACGTTGCGTTCGGTCCATCGGCAGCGAATTTGTCAGGGACCCTTCCTTCGAGGTGCGATCTCGACGAAAAACTGCACTATTGCAAAGCGTTAGGCCCACTACATTTTCGACCGGTTTCTCGATCAATCCCATCCGAACAGCCCATTTTCAAAATCGAAAGACACCTTGCGGAATCCCATCGTTGCGAGACCCAAGAGGCCGTCGAAATCATCTTGTGGGCCGGAGTCGACATCAGCGATTGCCACGTTGCGCGTCCCGAGATTACGTTTTTCGAGCGACACGTCAGTGGAAAGCCAGCTGAGATGAGTCCCTCCACCAGCAGGCGTGGATATTGAAGCAATCGGATCAATACGGAGTTGTTCCGCGGTGGTCCGCAACCGATTGCGATAGACCAGCAATCCCCCGGTCCCCGAATCGACTAATAAGCGGACCTCCTGTCCTGCGATCTTCGCCTTTACGGATAAGTAGGGAATCTGGGTTTCAAAGTGGACTGCTTTCTCACACGGAGCGATTGCGCCAAAGATAATTTTCTGTCTATGGTAATCGATCGCGAAGCTGCTGGAGCGCAGGACGTCCAGGCCAGCAATCCCGCCCAAGGAAATGCCGAGGCTCCGCTCCAGATAGCGGAGGTCCTCAACCACGCCCGTAACGGGATCGGCGTGCAGCGCGCCAATCTGGAGGCGGGGCAACGTGACACTTTGTACCTGAATCGTCCCATTCAGCGTTTGCAGCAATGCAGCCTTTCCCCCCAGCTTGAGGCGGTCGGCCATTGCTTGATTGATCGCGCTCGGGCTGGTACCCGTGTCCAGTATCAAATTCACATTCTTGAAGGTCCCGACCGTAGCTTTGACGACGATCAGATTACCGTTATAGAGATTGAAAGGAATTTCGGTCTTTGATTGTTTAGTCGTCCCTATATCTCCTGCTACGGACGCTCCCGCGCAAGCAATGGCGAAGGGTATGAGAAGCGCCGCCGTGGTGAACCCACTCCCACGACTAAATCCAAAGCAGTGACAAAACTTATGTCGGTGGCTCTGATCGAAAGCCGAATGCTGGCGACCGATGCTGATTCCCATGTCGTCCTCCTCCTCCGGGTTGCGAGGTGAAGGCGACCTTGGACTTCGCGGCTGGCTACCTCAATTCATGGGCTCTCCATTGGGGGTAAAAAAGAGGTCGAAGAAAGATTTCGCGGGCAACTTGATCAACTGAAGCGACTTAGAAGATCAGGCGTAATGCGGTAGGAGGCCACGTACGACGTTTCGCGGGATCAAATCAGTGCTAGACTTGCTCCGATTTGAGGTAAACGTTGTGGAAGAAACTGTCCGAGTCCCTCGGTTGGTCCGGTTTGGAGCTTTCGAAGTTGACCTTCGGGCAGGAGAATTGCGCAAGGATGGAGCTAGGCTCAAACTCACCGGCCAACCGTTTCAGGTCTTAACGATTCTGCTGGAACAACCCGGCGAAGTGGTGACTCGGGAGGAATTGCAGAAGCGACTCTGGCCCGACACTTTCGTCGACGTTGACCACAATCTGAACACTGCTATCAATAAGATTCGCGAGGTGCTGGCCGACTCCGCGGAGAGTCCACGTTTTGTCGAGACATTACCTCGCAGAGGCTATCGGTTCATCGCGACCGTGGATGGCGAGAGCAATGGCCGGAGACCAGCTCCGATTGCGCCTGCCGATATCGCTAAACCGCGACGGCGGCCAATTCTGGGTGCGTCGTTGCTCGGCGCATTGACGCTGCTGGCCGTTACAGGATTTCTTGCCTATAGCGGGCGGCATGTTCCCGCCTCACCGAAGCAGCGAACCCTAACCCGCGTCACGTTTGACGACGGCCTGCAGATCGGAGCCACCTGGTCGCCGGATGGGCGTTTCATTGCTTACAGTTCCGATCGGGGGGGAAAGTTCGACATCTGGGTGCAGCAAGTAAGCGGCGGTGATCCGGTGCAGATCACCAAAGGGGCCAGGTCAGAACTGGCAGCCCGACTGGTCACCCGACGGGAAGTACATTGCGTATCGATCTGAAAGCGGCGATGGTGGCTTGTTTGTTGTACCTGCACTGGGCGGGGCAGGATTGGAGAGAAGAATCACGTCTTTCGGATATTACCCTCGCTGGTCCCCGGATGGCTCGCAGATCTTGTTCCAGACGCAGTTTACAACACTGGAGGTTACCGACAAGTTCTATGTCGTGCAGCTAGACGGCAGCCCTCCCCGAGAAGTCCTGGCCGAATTCTTCGCACAGCACAAGATGTGGCCAGGTTCGGTCGTGTGGCATCCGGACGGCAAGAGAGTGACGGTTTGGCTGTCGCGGACGGCGGGCCGAGCCCAAGCTTTTGGACATTGCCGATTACCGGCGGTGTCGCGATCAAGTCGGAGATTGCTCCTGCGATCACAAAAGAGCTCGGAGAAGTAGCTAGTGACGATACGAGACAGGAGTATCAGACGGAATTTCCGTTCGCTTGGGCACCTTCGGGTAAAGCCATTTATTTCGGTCGTCGCTACAGGGGAACGAGAAACGTTTGGAAGATGACCATCGATCCGGAAACACTGCGAGCCACCGCAATCGAGCGCTTAACCACAGGCCCGGGACCAGACACTGAAATTGCTGTCTCTCCCGACGGCAGGCGGTTGGCCTTTACGTCAAAGTCAGAGCATATCCGCAGTTGGCTCTTTCCGTTCGATGCCACGGTGGCCGTACCGGTGGCAACGGCAAGCCGATCACCTCGCCTGGAATGATGTCCATTCAGTCCTAGCCTGTCGCGAGACGGCAACAAGGTGGTCTTTTTGGGTGTGCGCGCCGGTAGAACGGGAGCTGTGGGAAAAGTCGCTCGTGGACGGACGCGAGGCCCCCGTCATGACCGACGATTATTTTCGCGGTTTCGCACAGTGGTCGCCCGACGGCACGCGTCTTGCATATTGGCGCGGAAGAACCTGGACCGGCGAGGGCCAGATCGTGGAGTGGTCGGTCGAAAGTCGGATCGAAGAGCCACTCACGGCGCGACATGGATGGGGTGACGGTGGGTATGGGATTGGTCATGGGACGGCAAAGACCTTCTGGTATCGCAAGAGGCAGTGAAACACACCGGGCAGAAGTGTGGCTGTTGCCCATACCCGCAGTGCCACATGCCGACGCTACGGCACGAAAGATCATTTCCGATCCGCTTTACGATGTTTATCAGAGCCACTTCTCTCCCGACGGGCGATGGATTGTCTTCGAGCACCACAAGAAGCTTGACCCAAGCGGTTGAGTCCAAACTATTTGTGATACCCGCAACGGGCGGACCTTGGATCCCGATTACCGAAGGCAAGTATTGGGACGATAAACCTCGCTGGTCTCCCGATGGCAAGACGATTTACTTCATTTCTGGCCGTGGGGGCTTTTTCAATGTTTGGGGAATCCACTTCGACCCTGCCAAGGGAAAGCCGGTTGGAGAACCGTTCCGGGTCACGACATTTGAGAGCCCCAGCCTGATGGTTCCGCAGCAGTATAGAAGGGCTCGGGCTTTCGCTCAGCCAGAACAAGTTCGTGCTAACGATGCAAGACCTTTCCGGCAGCATCTGGGTGCTGGACAATGTCGATCAATAGGCCGGACAGCTAGGTTGAATCGATGCATCGCGCTGTCTAGAACCAGAACAGTGTTAGACTTGCTCCGATTTGAGGTAACTGTTGTGGAAGCAACTGTCCGAGCCCCTCGGTTGGTCCGGTTTGGAGCTTTCGAAGTTGACCTTCGGGCAGGAGAATTGCGCAAGGATGGAGCTAGGCTCAAACTCACCGGCCAACCGTTTCAGGTCTTAACGATTCTGCTGGAACAACCCGGCGAAGTGG
The DNA here is from genome assembly GCA_963801895.1 of uncultured Acidobacteriota bacterium. GTDB lineage: Bacteria > Acidobacteriota > Terriglobia > Terriglobales > Acidobacteriaceae > Sulfotelmatobacter. The sequence goes on from CAWDGM010000003.1 coordinate 20,710, forward strand.
TGACTCGGGAAGAATTGCAGAAGCGACTCTGGCCCGACACTTTCGTCGACGTTGACCACAATCTGAACACTGCTATTAATAAGATTCGCGAAGTGCTCGGCGACTCGGCGGAAAACCCGCACTTTGTCGAAACTTTGCCTCGGCGCGGTTATCGATTCATCGCCTTGCTGGACGGTGACGGCAATAGCTCCAAGCCGGCTCCGACTAGGAGCACCGAAACCGCTGCATCACGCCGATGGCGGATTCTACGCGCGTCACTTCTGTTCGGCGCATTGACGCTGCTGGCCAGTACAGGATTTCTTGTCTACAAGGTACGGCATGCTCCCGCGGCGCCGAGGCAGCGAACTCTGACACGCGTCACGTTTGACGATGGCCTGCAGATCGGAGCGACTTGGTCGCCGGATGGGCGCTTCATTGCTTACAGCTCCGATCACGACGGAAAATTCGACATCTGGGTGCGGCAGGTAACTGGGGGCGATCCGGTTCAAGTCACCAAGCGGCGGGGAAGCAACTGGCAGCCGGACTGGTCGCCCGACGGTAAATACATTGCGTACCGCTCAGAGGAGGGCGATGGAGGGCTATATGTCGTGCCCGCATTGGGCGGAGCAGGACTAGAAAGAAAGATCTCATCGTTCGGATATTTTCCACGCTGGTCGCCAGACAGTTCCCAAATATTGTTTCAGACTCATTTTGCACCGCTAGGTTTCGTCAACAAGTTCTACCTGGCTCACCTTGATGGCAGCGCACCGAACCAAGTTCTAGCTGAATTCTTCGTACATCACAAGCTGTGGCCAGCTGCAGCCGTTTGGCATCCAGACGGAAAAAGAATATCTGTCTGGGCCGCGGATGAGGCGCTAAGTCCCAGCTTTCGGACGGTAGCGAGCGTCTGGACGGTACCAATTTCCGGTGAGCCCGCGATCAAGATGGAGATCGCCCCTGCGATCAAGAACGAACTCGCCGAAGTAGCCAATGGAAATGTAACTGGTGAAAACCAAGGCGAGTTTTCCTTTGCATGGTCACCTTCGGGCAAGGCTCTCTATTTCGAGTGCGGCAACAGAGAAGCGGTCAATATTTGGAAGCTGGCGATCGAACCGGAGACATTGCGGGCCACTGCGATCGAGCGGCTGACCACAGGATCGGGGCCTGATGTGGATTTGGCGGTCTCAAGGGACGGGCGACGATTGGCCTTCACCGCAAAATCACAACAGATCCGCAATTGGCTCTTCCCGTTCGATGCCACGTCCGGCCGCATAACCGACAAGGGCAAAGCAATCACGGCGGCCGGGAGGACTGCCGTGGGACCAAGCCTGTCGCGTGACGGCAAGCACCTTGCTTTTTCCGTGAGCCGGGCTGGGCTCTTGGAGCTTTGGGAGAAATCGCTCGTGGATGGACGCGAGGTTCCGATTATCGCTGACGAACATAGTCGCGTAATGGCGCTGTGGTCTCCCGACGGAAAGCAACTCGCGTACACGCGCCAGAGATCCAGCGGAGCAGCACCGTATCAGATGATGGTTTGGTCCAGCCAAACCCATAGTGAACAGCCGCTTACCACGTTGAGCGAAATTCAAAGGTTCCCGTCCGATTGGTCTCCCGACGGCGCGTCGCTACTGATGTTACAGGGGTCAGACGTCTGGCTGGTGCCTGTGGCAGCGGCACCGCACGCGGAAACCGCGGCGAGAAAGATCATTTCGGATCCAAAGTACGACCTTTACCAACCGCACTTCTCGCCTGACAGTCGACGGATTGTATTTGACGCCGGCGCGAACTCGGCGACGATCGTGGAATCAACGCTGTACGTGGTACCCGCTGCCGGTGGTGCATGGACGCGGATTACCGACGGCAAGCATTGGGACGATAAGCCTCGCTGGTCACCGGATGGGAAAACGATATATTTTGTTTCGGGACGCGGTGGTTTCTTCAATGTGTGGGGCATTCACTTCGACCCGGCCGGAGGAAAGCCAGTTGGCGAGCCGTTCCGAGTTTCGAGATTCGAAGGGCCCGGCCTAATGATTCCAAAATGGATACCGCCAGTCGAACTCTCCCTCACCGAGAACAAACTGGTGCTGAATATGGCGGAAGTGTCGGGCGGTATTTGGGTGCTGGATAATCTTGAGCCGTAGGGAACCCGGACAGCTAATAGAATGGATCGACGAACGAGACATCCGCTATCAACTAACATCTCCCTGGAAGGCGGACTAGCGGCATCGAGGATGCCCTGGCGTTTAGTTCAAACTCGAGAGCAAAGAAGCAACGGCTCTCGCCAGAACTCGGACAGAGTTCTAGTTGGTGCTGGCGTCGCCTCGGGCAGTGCAATCAACTGCCGAGAACATGCCTCCACTCTCCAGTGTATCCCCTGCCAGATCCCCCGGCACCTGAGCGAACAACGTGGGCGTGCTCAACCAACGCCACAGCAACAGTCGAGCTTGGGCACAACCCAGGTTCCAAGCAATACCCCACCACAACTGTGGCAGTGCATTTCGTCCCCAATATCGAAAATCAGTCTTACTCCCCGTGCGGAACTGCCTCCGTCCACAATTCGTATCATTAATAATCTATGAAGAAGCAACTTGTGCTCGGTGGGGTCGGTGCGATCCTCTTTGCTGTTGGCGCTTTCTTTCTCGGTTTGAGGATGAATTTCCATGCGGAGAACCAGAAGCCGGGCAAATTTCCGGAGCAGTTGGTCTATGTCCGCTCTGCAGATGACGTTGTCGGCGGCGGTGTGCTCTTTACTTCCACCAGCTCGCCATCGAAGCCTCTGGCGATCATCTGGGTGCATGGTTGGGGAGCGAATTTCTATACCCCGAGCTACGTTGGAATCGGGCGGGAGCTGGCGGAGCGAGGCTTTCCAACTATCTCAATCAATACGCGCATGCACGACATCGGAAACGTGGAGAAATACACACTCCTAGGGAAGCGAGTGAGGGGCGGCGGGTACTGGGGCATTACCAGCGAGGACGCGCGGGATATCGCCGCTTGGATTGATTACGCTCAGCAGCTGGGACACAGCCGGGTCGTCCTGGTGGGCCACAGCGCGGGCTGGGCCAGTGTCGCTCATTATCAGGCCGATTCGCAGGACCGCCGCGTAGCGGGATTGGTCTTTGCTTCCCCGGGCGTAGGATACTCGCCTCAACCAGACGACCCGGAACTGCTTACCCAAGCGAAGAAGCTGGTGGACGAAGGTGCCGGTGAGGATCTGATCCGGCTGCGCAACCGTTCTGCGCCTTCGTTTGTCAGTGCTGCGACAGAGCTTGACATCGCCAACACACCGCGTCAGTACAAAGACTTCTTTGGAACCCAAACTCCAGATGCTGCGATCACCAGAGTCACGTGTCCGGTTCTGGCTTTCTTCGGATCGAAGGATGACATCGGAGGCGAAAAGGACCTGGCACTGCTTACATCTTCGGTTCGGCGACTGCCCCATGGACCAGCCAGGGTAGATACAACCATGATCGCAAATGGTAACCACGAGTACGTGGGAGAAGAGGCGCAGGTTGCCCAGGTAATCACGCGGTGGATTCAAACAGAAGTGGAGGGCCACTGAGTTGCTGCCCACCCCGACACAGATTTCGCTACACCGGTGGAATGCCGATCACGTTCGAACCGTCAGGTCTCGGATGAGCAGAAAGGCCGTAAAAGCTCAAACCAAATTGAAGTGGCGATTGATTCAATGCGTACATTGACCCACGGCATCGAATCGTTGCGTGTCTTTTCCAGCACCCGGGTTTAGGAACACAGCGTGTTTTCAGTCTCTTACCGATTGGCAAGGCTGGTGCATACGACTACCACGTCCGACTGCATAATCCCTCGGCATTTGGAGTTAGGCTTGGAGAGTCAATCGCGAGTCAACGCAATCTTTAAATTGGCCCTCGTCGGCGAGCAGGCTGGTTTCAGTCTCGAACAGATGATCGAGTTGCTTAATTCGGGCGTGAAAGTCGTGGCCCTCTTAGAGTTAATCACGATGCGCATTGACGCAGCGAACAGTTTTTCATGTCAACGCGTCTCCCAATCGTGTTGAGGTCACATCCTTCGGCATTCTTGTGAGGTGCAAGATGATTACAGCGGAACGATACCTCCACTTCGACAACATCGACATGCAGATCCCGTACATTGCTTCGCGATGCAGCCAGTGCCGTCAAACATTCACAGCAGAACCAAAATCAGATGAGAGAGTGGATGACGCACTTTTGCGGATTCGCGCCGAGTTTAATATGCACCAGTGTTGCGAACACGGTCAGAACTAGCTGCGTCAAATGCCTTGCCGATCGGTTCGACGAGGTTGATGGAGTCAGCGACTTCTTAAGGGCATCGAGTATCTGTCGCTAGTCCGCCTCCGCTTTCCATCTCATATCGGAAAACGCCGCAGGAATAACGGAACACAACCAACACCCCATTACCGCCGGGCCGCAATTGACGCACGGCGCTCCCTGCTCAGGGAAACCCTGCAGTATCTTCGCGTGCGGGAGCATTTTCCAATTTGCCAGGTGCATAGCGGCTCCAAAGGGTAGTCGACGAACAACCTACGGTACGGTGGCGTGCCGACTGAACTTCCAGCCAGCAGTAGCATTTTGCCGCTCAACAACTTCAGTCGGCGGTGCACTCAAATGGCTACTTCCACTGACAACCGCATTGAAGTTGAAAAGCTCTTCGCTGAACTGTGCAAAGTTCCCCCAAAGGAGTACAGCGACAAATGTGGTGCTGCAATGATGCACACCAATATGACTTTCTCTTCGCAACACGGTAAGGCTTGGACAATCCCCATGGCAGTCTGCCCTTGCTGCGAATCGAAACACGAAATCGGATGATGCCACCCGCAGCCAGCACATGGGAACAATGAAAACTCTTCGGTGTCCGTACTGCGCGGATAGAGGCAATTTCAAGGCAATGTTGAAGATGGCGGAGGGCCGCTGGTTTCAGTGCCCTTCGTGTGAACACATCGCAGTTGCCGACGATCCCACCCATCACTGCCATTGTTACAGGTGCTCTGACCTAACCCGGATGTTCCCGGATGGTGGAAACGCTTAACGCCGCCTGCACCTAGTAGTAGCTTCGCATTGTGGCGCAGGCGTGACCGCAGTTGCTGACTGTACGTACAGCTTTCAATGTATAGGACAGTCTTGTAGGATGCACTACCATCACACGAATTGGTTGAGGGATTGTTGTAGGGCGCATTGGCAAGGACCCAGAAGGGCCGATGTGCCCAGCTTTATTCCCCCGTCTTCGCAATCCTTGGACAAAGAACCAGAAGCGCGTCCAAAACCTCACAGTTGTGCATATTTCCGGTTAGGAATTCCTTCGTGTAGCCGGGGTCTGTACGATCTAACGCGCACGAGGCAAGGGCTTGTCGCTTTTCGCGGCGTTTTCTGCTCTTTACATGAACGAGCAGCCGTGGGACATAACTTCGCATCTCAATCTCACTATGCTCGCTGGGAACCCACGAATCGGGCGGGGAATAATGGCGGTCGTCATCCTGATGTTGGCGGTCGTCCTGTTGGCCTTGGCCGCGCTTCGTAACAAGGCGGTGCCACAAAAGCAACTGCCCCTTCACCCATCGACGATAACAGCATTTTCGGGCCATCGCATGCCACCATCGTGGAATTCAAAGCCGGCGCGGGAAGACGTAAGGTCATGCTTGAGAAGTCGTTCTGAACGCTTTGACGGCTCTTGAAGCAGGACCTCTCCTGAAGGGGGAAGAGATCTAGCTTGAAGCGGAGCCTCCCTTGGGGAAGGAAGGGGTTCCCCTTCTTTCAAGCGAATGAGTCACCGCCCACCAGGGGCATTTGACGACCTTGCCATTGCAATGTTTTTTCCGAATCCTGTCTTTCTGATTATCCATTTGCCAGGTACATAGAGGCTTCAGAGGGTGGTCGAGGGGGTTGACCCACCCCCGTGCTGTCCAAAAAACGTAAAGTAGTACTTCCGTCCAAACAGCAAAACTCCCAGCGCAAATCTAGCGCGTCTTCGTCGGCGTCTCGCACCAGATCCCGACACAACCCCCGACTTCCTTGCGATCTTAGGCATCGCGCTGCTACCTGTCAGGGTGCATCGTTGCCGCTAAATGGCACGCTGCTCGCGGCTTTTGGTGGTCACGGTCTTCTTAACACGTTCGATTGTTTGCTCGAACGCTTTCAAGCATTTGTTTCTGGCTTGTGCTCAGAAGCTTAGCAGAGCTTGGCATCGCAATGTTTGGCAAGCGCCGTGTTAAGGTCGCGCTGCAATTCAAACATGCGCAGCGCTGCTGAGCATACACGCGGGACACAATGGACAAGCCAGGCAAGGCTGCAGATCTAGCCGCAGGAATCCGCAAAAGGTGCCGGGCATGAAGGTGGTCCCATCATCAGTTATGCCCTCGCGCATAACGGGATCGTTAGTCTCTGCGGCATCCCTGGCGACCCAGTCGGGGACATTAAGGCGCAGACCAGACAAGTGTTAGAGCGTATCGACCAGCTTCTACAAATGGCTGGTACCGACAAATCGAAGCTTTTAGTTGCCCAGGTTTGGCTGGCAGATATGAATGATTTTGACCTTCACAATACCGTTTGGAACGAGTGGGTCGATCGGAAAAATCCTCCTGTGCGTGCTTGTGTTGGTGCGCCTCTGTGGCACGCAGGTGTTCGTGTCGAAATCATGGTGACGGCCGCGAAATAAGCTGTGCGGTTTTCCCGCGTGGATTGGGTGTAGACAGTTGTCGCTAAATCGCGATAGCACTCATCGACCTCGGAAGGGGGGTGAGTGAAATCGTGTTTACAACAGTTAAGCACTTCTACTCGCGCGTGGGCGAACTGGGCAATGGTTAAGAGGAGATTCAGTCTGCGCGACTGCAGCGCATACTCTGCCTTGGATTCGCTCAGGATGTCGGTGGTGAACCAGACCTTGGGAGATTTTATGGCAATTGCCAGTCCAGCGCGTAGATCTCCTGGCTACTGATGTCGCGGACGACTATGGGCGAACCATCTGGCGCCATGCCACTCCATTCGCCCCACTGTGAGAGAAACCGGCGGATTTTGCTCAGGCTTACGACGCGCTCAATTTGTCCATCGCGCACCCGCACCCGAAAGAATCCGGGATCAGCAGTGAACGAAGTGTCGAAACCTAAATATTTGCTGTCAGGCGACCACGTCACGTATCCAACAGTTCCCCTTTTGTCCGACAGTTGGCGCCACTCTTGCGTAGTTAAATCCAAAAGCAACAATTTCTGGTTGTCCGCGCTGACGGCAGCTACGTAACGGCCATCCGGTGACCAACGTGGGCAGCAGATTCCCTGTGACCCTGCAACCTGGTTCAGGGCGCGTGTTTTTAGATCCAACACCATGATCTTCGCCGACTCGGGCTTGTCCGGTGCTGGAAATACGCCGAACATTATCGCTTTTCCGTCTTTTGACCAGCTTGGGTCGAGATCGTTTGCTCCTGCCGAAAGCTGTTCCGGGTTACCACCATCAGCGGAGATAATGTAAATCCTATAGGGATCCCCCGGCTTCGCACCGCTAAAACTGATGCGCGTGCCGTCTGGCGACCAATGGGGTACTGTGGCCTGAAAAGGAGGGTAGGTTAATTGCACTCTGTCGCTTCCATCCCATTTGCTTCGCCATATTGTTCCATCTTTGAAGCTAACGTAGACCGCCCACTTGCCATCACGCGAGAAGTCCACCTGAGCTGCGGCAGTGTCGGCGAAAAAAGGTAAGAAGGCACCGGATTTGGCGTCGTAACGCACCATTTCTGCGCGAGGCTGCCAGCCCTGCACGAATAGCTTCTTGCCGTCGCGGCTGGGGACAGGACTACTGAAGTCCAAGGGGCCAGTCGTCAGTTGCACGGGCTCCAGGCTCCCCCTGCGCCAGAAGGGACTGTTGATCGGCCAAAGCCCAAATACTCGTAAGTCCATTACGAGTACTTTGAAAGACGAAGTACTTTCCGTCAGTGGTCCACTTACCGCAACACTCTTGCGCAGGAACGTTCCAGCCAGGTGACAGAAGCGGATGTGGATTTGTTCCGTCGGAACGTGCTTCCCATAGCGAAGACACACCGATTGGCATTCAGCGCGACTGTATCGAGCGCGACTGTAAAGCGAATGCGCGACCCGTCTGGAGAAAGGCTGATTCCTCTGGGGCTACCAGCAACAGTTAGGATTTTGCGCTCATCTCTGCCATCATCCTCGGCGCGAAATATTTCTCGCCCCCTGGACAACATCAGTTTCCCGTCGGGTAACCATGTGCCATCATGCCCCATCGCTTCCATCCGTCGCGACGAGCCCGCGGGGAGCGGCTGGAGCCAAAAATGACCCTCCAGTTGGTTAAAAGTACCCTCCAACAATAGAAGCTTGGAGGAATCAGGGGCGACATCCAGCATCATTGGACTCGGAAGCGAGGTGGCAATGGCAGCATTTTCTCCGCCAGCAATGGATACTTGCGAAACGATGAAGTGATCGCCGGAAAATTCCGAAAAGTACAGCCTGCTGCCATCCGTAACTAAGCCAGCTTTATAAATCCCGTCCGAGGTTAGCTGTGTCGAGCCAATTATCTTGGGCGGCGACAGAGGAACGCGAAGATAGAAAGTTGCAACTGCGAAGACCACGAGCACTAAGGCAGCGCAGCCAACAACAACGGCGAGTCGGACCGGTCGGCGGGCGGCAGACGTTTCCGGCGCAACCTGTGCGGTAGCCATAACAATCTTCCCGGATTCCGCGTCCCGCTTCAGGCGTTTTAAGTCACTGCGAAACTCGCTCGCAGTCTGGTAGCGCAGCTCGCGATCCTTTTCCAGAGCCTTGTTGATGATTTCTTCTAATTTGGCCGGAATCTCGGGATTGAATCGAATCGGGGGCGTTGGAACAGAGTCAAGTATGGATTTAAATATGAGCCCCGTACTTTCACCACGGAAGGGCAATCTTGCCGGTCGCCATTTCATAGAGAACAGCACCAAACGAAAACAGATCCGTGCGGGCATCGAGCTCTTTGGCTCGCACTTGTTCCGGCGACATGTAGGCCACCGTTCCTACCATTGTGCCCGGACTCGTCAGATGCTCCCCGTCAACTGAATATGTCTGGGTGTTAAGAGCTGCAATCTTGCTCGAAGAGTTACTAGCGCGCATAACTTTCGCCAAGCCAAAGTCGAGAATTTTGGCGTGGCCGCGCTTGGTGATAAAAATGTTTGCCGGTTTGATGTCACGGTGAACGATCCCTTCCGTGTGCGCGGCGTCGAGCGCGTCCGCGACTTCGATGGCGAGTGGAAGAATGGAATCCAGGTCCAACACGGGCCCCGCGATCCGGTGCTTCAGAGTCACCCCTTCCAGGTATTCCATGGCGATAAATGTTTGGCCGTCTTGTTGCCCAATTTCATAGATCGTGCAGATATTAGGATGGTTCAGGGCAGACGCAGCCTGGGCCTCACGCTGAAAACGGGCTAGAGCTTGGGGATCTCTAGCTAACTCGTCCGGGAGAAATTTCAGCGCCGCAAAGCGATGGAGTGACAGATCCTCAGCTTTAAAAACTACACCCATCCCGCCACCGCCGAGTTTCTCGACAATGCGGTAGTGCGAGATTGTCTGGCCGATCATGCGTCGCAAGCATGCTATGGCGGAAGGATACCCTAGTCAATGAAGGCCGAAGAGTGGGCCGTATCTCGGTTAGACATATTCAATGGCGTGCGCCCGAGCGGTGCTGCAACCGCCCCAACCGCTCTCCCATCAGCGGGTGCGAGTAGCCGTGGTTGTCGCTACGCTGTGAATCCAGCGTGAAGTCGTAACCAGCTTGAAACACCATCACGAAATCTGAGCTGCCAAAGCGAAAATGTGCCATCGTGTCTCCTTTGTGGACCCTTACACCCTCCTTCAGTGAGGGCTCGAAGGTTATTGAGCTCACCGGCGCCATCCCAGTCGGCATCAGCGCGACCAGGCCGAATTCTTCAGATCCAGGATCACGCAACCCGCCTTTCGAGCGACTGCCAGACGATCGATGAAGGATCGAACGCATAACTTTGTTCGCGGATCCCGGGTCACCTCGCTACCGACCCCTTGGAGAAGGAAGGGGTTCCGCTTCTTCCATGGAAGGACCACCACTACACAGCGCGGTCTGATAGTTGGACATTGCATTTGCGATCCTTGCCCCGATCCTACCTTTCTGATTGTCCATTTTGCCAGGTACATGGAGGCTTCAGAGGGTGGTTGAGGGGGTTGACCCGCCCGGGCTCTCCTCGAAAAAATGTAAAGTAGTACTCCTCGACTACGAGCAAAAGCAGCAACCTCAAGGCAGCGATCACTCGTTCCTGTCTTACTCCAGATCCCGACACAATCGCAGCATCGTGCTCGCAGTGCATCGCGTTCTCTACCTGGGTCGCTTGGTTCATTGCCGCTGAATGCCGTGCTGCTCAACCCGTTTGCACGGCCGCGATCTTCTAAGTGCGTCCGCTTTTCGTTCGATAATCTGTCAAGCTTTTCTCTCGCTTTGCGTTCACGTACTTAGCGGTGGCTGTGCAGAGGTACTTTCAACGTGCCGTGTATGGTTGCGGTGTTCACAGATCCCGCTTTCGGCGCAGGTTCTAAGTGGTTTGCTTGCCACGCCGCCAGATGCGGATTTCAGTGGTCACAATACATTTGAACCGTGAACGGGGGAGTCATGAGAGCAGCGTTATACGCGAGAGTAAGCACGCTGGATAAGGGGCAGGATGTAGAGGTTCAACTGCGCGAGTTGCGTGAGTACGCGGATCGCCGTGGCTGGACTACTGTTGAGTTCGTGGACAACGGCGTGAGCGGTACGAAAGATAGCCGACCTCAACTCAACGCGCTCATGCACGATGCCAAGCGCAGGAAGATCGATTGCGTGCTGGTCGCCAGGTTTGATCGGTTTGCCCGGTCTGTTTCTCACCTGCTCCGAGCGCTGGAAGAGTTTCGCGCACTTGGCATTGACTTCGTAAGTCTCCACGAATCGTGCGACACGACTACGCCCCAGGGCAAGATGATGTTCACGATTTTGGGAGCGGTCGCTGAGTTTGAACGTGCGCTGATATGCGAGCGTGTACGGGCTGGGCTAGCGAATGCACGCGCCAAAGGCCGTCTACCTGGTCCGAAACCACTGGCGCTGGATCAGGCACACATCGCCCGGCGACGTTCTGCTGGTGAGTCGTTGCGGGCTATTGCTGCGAGCTTGGGAGTAAGCCCGGCGCTGCTCATCAAACGCGCGAAGATCGCGTAAAGGCCATCGAGACAAGTGCGGCTCGGAATTCACGAGCCACCCAACCGTTACGACCTACCCCATATCAGAAGACGCAGCCGCCACGACAGCCATCCTATAAACACGAATTCAACGAGGGGGCGCAGGGTTTCAACCAGAGGATTGAACAATTGGATCATGTATGGGCTGACGACAGACACAGACATGTCAGCTTGTGTTAGTCACCGCGACAGTCGTGCGTGCCAGCCGCCAGCACATGTTACGTTACGCTAGCCAGCGTTGGGACTGAATGGCCCGAATGTAATCCTGGTCGGCACGGCGGTGCCATTACTTGCCGGTTGCGCAGGTAGGGCGTGAGCCACAGCCTGCTCTCAAAGGGATTGCGCTAGAAAAAACATGTGCCCGCTGCTTTCCTTCCCCCAAGAAGTTGTCAGCGGGCATGGAGCGGAGATCAGGTTGACGCGCGAGTCTACCACGTATGTACGTTACCGTACACGAATTTAGTTTGTCGGCGACAAAGCAAAGTAATGGCCACGGGAGCCTGTGTCTCTCCTGGCCTTTGGACGTTCTCCGAGGTCGCGTAGGGGTCTTACGTTCGACGGAGAAACTTTGCGAAGCGCTGCAGCGATGGCTTCTTTGCGAGCGCGTCGATACTAGCTTCCTTGACACGCGGGAAGTTCTGCTTCACGATCCTGGCAACTTCTTCACTTCGTGAGTTCCTTGATGGCTGCGTGTAGATCGCTCCGTTCTTCCTTTCGCAATGTGTCATCCTCCCTACTTCGGGTAAACAAACTTTGCTTCAAACGTCTCGATGTCCTGCCATGCAACCCTTCTTCGCTGTTCTTGAATCCAGACCGGGCAGTTGATCTGCCACAAAAGTGGCTAGGGAGTTCGGTCATTAAGTTGTTTAATGTCTAGGCATTCAGCATTTCGGTTAATCGTGCGGAGGGAAGACGGACGCCTCGTATCATCGGCTCCAGACTTCTGTGTTCGGGGAACTCACCCGCGCGACGGAAGTAGGCAAGTAAGTGGCCGGTGGAAACAGCATCATCGTGCGAAAATGAGGTTCGATTGGAGGAGACTATGGACGACCCGATACGCGGCTTCACAATCGAAGAATTTGCGTCAATCACCGGAGGGCTGATCTTTGAGGTCAGGAACTGCCTCATGGCGATCGTTGGCTACTCTGAACTTGCGAAGAAAGAACTCGATCCATCGCATCCAGCCTTTGCACATGTCGCGAAAGTGCTGCAGGTCGGAGAAAGGGGATTCGCCGCAGTCGGACAATTTGACCAGGAGTTTCACCGTCGCAGAAATGAGGCGCGAGGGACGAAAGAAGAGCAACCGTAGGATTGTGCAGCGCCCACAATTGATGAAACGAAGGCGATGCGCTGATTGACTCGATGATGCAGCTTCCATCCACTTCGTAGACTGTTCTAATTCGACGTCAAAGTTTCTTCGCGCCGCCATAGGGCCAAGCTAGTTGCGCCCAAGGCCAACATGCCGAGCGATGGTCCACTTTGACTTTTGCCCTTTTCCGGGGCGCCGTCCAGAACCTGAACTTCGGCTGTCGGCTTCTCCGCCGTTCCCGCCAGGATCGGCGTGTTGGGCACGGTTTCATAGGCGTAACCAGTGATCGTGCCTGACAGCAGCCCATTGGTAGTAGTGTTCACTGTCAGCCGAACCCATCCAAAATGAGTTGCGCCGTGAACCTTGAACTTTACGCCAAGAAAACGATTGTGCGCGTTGTCGCCCCATTGACCGTACAAGCGCCGAGACGCGGTAGGACCCGAAGATTTCTCTATTGTGACGTAGCTTTCACCAAAGCCATAGCCGGAACTGAAGTTGGCCGAGGGGCCGATCTTTGCCCCCCGAATCAGAGCAGACCCATACGCCCCATACACGAACCCTCCTTCTTTCCGGCTGGCAATCACAGCGCCTCTTGTCAGGGCTCGCATGTTCAAGGACGCTCTAGTCGAGTAACGTCCAACATCACGGTAAGTAAAGAGGGAGAACTGGAAGTCAGCGATTCCGTCTTTGTTGAGGTCAAGCGATACGGGAGACTCGTGGATGATTGGAAGGCTCCTCTTGGTGACAATCATCTCGGCTTCCGCAGGCTGCGCCAACGCTAGGATACTTACGCCGGCAGCAGCCGCCGCAACCGAATACAACTTCATGCGATCGTTGATCGTTTCGGGAAGGGCGTGATCCGCGGACAAGTTGCGTTGCATGGTCAGACCTCGCTGGTAAGGAGTCTAGGCCGACTACCAGTTCTGTCAAGATCAAACAATCTGCGCAGCATTCAAATTGCGATAACACGTTTTTTATCTCTGCTCATTGAGAGATCCAGGGGACGTCGAGGGGATCGGGGTTTAGACTTCCCGAGCCTCTACGCTGCCACCGCCGAATTGGCGAGTTGATTGCACATTTCGTGAATGATCTCTTGTCTGATCTCATACTCTAAAATGTCGGCATCAGTTGCTGCGCCAAAGGTTCGTGATTCCAAAACTTCGCTTTGCTTTCGTAGGAGTTGGTCGAGTTCCTTACGAAGGGTTTCCGCTTGATTGCGGTCCATGATGCCTCCTTTCGCGGCGAAGCAGCACCTCGGACCTTCAACCCCCCATTCTTCCGAACATGGGTGCTCGATTAAATACCCCACATCCCGTACCCCCACAGTTTTTGGGTTCGCGCCCAGGTTGAGACTTGCGCTGATCGAGTTTGGGCAAACTCAGCCGATGCGCGTATTGCGATGTTACGAACGCTGGCGCGGACGGGATTGTTGCAGGGGCCAGATAGGAATTGCCGCAGGGGCGGTCGCACTAGCGCAGGGGGTTCGGAAATCCCGCCAAGACTTCGGCCTCCGCCTCTACCCAATCCCGCAGAGCAAAGCCCTGTCCCCTTCCGCGTTGTTCATAGAGTTCGTACGCGCGGACTTGCACTTTCTTTTCCAGCAACGGTTCCAATGGCTTGTTCTTGCAGAGGTCGGCAAGAGAAACCCCATTCATGATTGCGCACTCAGAGTTCGGCCGTGCGTGCATTGTTTAAACCTCCTGGCCCGTTTCAGGCCTCGTGCCTTTCGGTGGCAGGTATAGCGGATAAGTTGAACTCCTCGGAATGCTTCAACTTAACGTGCGTGCGAAAGGTTTCATACAGCAATTCATTGGTTTCTTGTCCGGTGCTCGGCCCGTCGGCGACGGCCTTTTCGACGCAGATGGTTTCTTCGCACTCAGAGCACTTGCCGAAGCGATGACTGGCGCGATCCATTTCGTCCCTTGGACCAAGCCAACCTACGTCGGTCAATTCTGGCCTTTTCATGCCGTCAGCTTCCCACGGGCCGGACAGCTTGACCATCCCCTGAATGCCTGACCAGGCATCAAAGATTCAACCCACATGGCAGATCCGAGGGGCTTGAAAATAGTGATTTGTTGAGACCTTACGACCTGGGGCGATGGGGTCGCTCGCCCTGTGCGCTCATTGAGGTCAAAGAGTTCAAAGGCGATTTTTCGATATTACGAATTTCGCACTTTCTGCTCGCTGAGTTCTGAGCCAAGCTCATGGTCTTCTCACACCTTCACGAACGGGAACGCTGTGATGGGTCAACCCTCCCAAGGAGTAGCGATGAAGGACGTTTATGAAGTTTTGCGACAGAAGGAAGCAGAGGTTGCTAGTGTCCGTGACGAAATCCAGAGCCTGAAACTTGTCTCCTCTCTACTATCCGACGAACTTCCTGTGACAGATGCGCGTGAACTTCTACGGCGGAAGGAAGCGGATGTTGCTCGTGTCCGCCACGAAATTGAAAATCTCAGAATCGCCGCGCCTCTACTTTCCGAAGCATTCGCTCTTGATGAACTGCCTCAAACGCTTACGGATTCGACAGCAGAGGAAGATCGGGACATCGACGACCGTCCTAAGGCAACCGGAACGGACGGTCTGTTTTCATCTCTCATCGTCGATCCGCGTCCGACGCTTTGGAAACTTCTAAGGCGGAAAACGTAAGCAATCGAAAGATGAGTGTAATGGCGATTTTGCAACAGTTGCGAGATTGGTTCGAGGCTACCTCATCCCCGGATACTTTCCCCAGTACATGAGGAGCAAGTCCACAGTATCTGTCACTCCGTGGGCGACAATCGCTGCAGCCAAGTTCCGCCCGCACGCTAAATACAAGGCGCCGAGCAGCAGCCCATCCCAGATATTCTCCAGCATCCCCGTGGCTCCCTGACCAGTATGGGAACATCCGAAAACTATAGCGATTACAATCAGGCTCATCGCCCATGCTGCCCGTGTACCATGAAGCAATCCAGCCACGCGATTCATCAGGTAACCGCGATACACCAGTTCCTCGCCAAACGCAGCCAGAATCCAGATGAGCAACAGGTAGACCAGCGTCAACTTCAGATTCTCATGAACTGCAGCGAAGTTTGACAAATCAGGCATCTTGCCGAGCCATCGTGCCAGCAGCGGCTGGCTGATGAACAATTCAAATGCCTCGATGAACAGCCCGGCGAGAACACCGACCAACAAGGCCACGCCCCAACTGCGCGGCCGCGTGAATCCAACGTCTTTCCACCGCGCAACCGCAGCGACACCCATCCCAGCAAAAACAAGTAAGTGGTTTTGCTGATAAAGATGTGATGGTATGCGTCCGCGACAAATAAGGCTGCCAAGATGGCCAGTTCCGCCGGGACAAGCCAGACGTCCTGTCGGTTCGGTCGTTGTGAGATAGCGTTATCCATCTCTGGTCTGCTTGCACCATGTTCGCACATGCTGCTGGAGCGGCAAAGGCATAACTGTCGCTAACAGGCGTGGGTGTTGAAAAAGTCACTTCGATTAAGGATGAGATTCAACAGAAGCATGTTAGAAGGAAGTGATCCTGCCAATGCTCTGGATGATTCTCATCGTCGGAGGCCTGCTAATCATGATGGGGCAACACGACCGCTCCGAAGCGTTGTTCTATTACTTCCGCCTGGAAGATCAAGTTCCCGAGACCCACCTGCTGCGGCTCATCGAAAAACATATCAACTTTGCTTTTGTGCGCGAAAAGCTAAAGGACAGCTACAGCGAGACCGGGCGGCCATCGATTGACCCCGAACTTCTGCTGCGCATTCTTCTGATTGGCTATTTGTACGGCATCAGCAGCGAACGGAAGTTGGTGGAGGAACTGCGCATGCATCTGGCGTGGCGCTGGTTCACGGGACTGGGCTTCGATCAGGAGATCCCCCATCACTCTACGTTTTCGAAAAACCGGCACGGACGGTTTCAAGAATCGAAACTGTTCGAGGAACTGTTTGAGCAGATGGTGCGGCAGTGTATGGAAGTGGGATTGGTGCAGGGCAAGCACCTGTCGGTCGATGGCAGTTTCGTGGAGGCGAACGCGGCAAAGGAAAGCCGCATTCCGCGGGAGCAGTTAGCGGAAGCGGCCCAGGTCAACCGCACGCTACGGCAATATCTGGTGGAACTGGAACAGCAGAATCCAATCGAGGAACCGGTGCACCGGCAAGAGCAGGTGTCGACTACCGATCCCGATTCCACTTACGCCACCAAGGGCGGCACACCAGCACGCCTGGGGTACTACGACAACTATCTGGTCGACAATCAGAGTTGCGTGATCGTGGGCGTGCAGGCGACAGCGGCACGCATGAGCCAGGAGACGGTCGCGGCACAAGACATGCTCACCCGTTTCACCGCATGGCAAGGAGGAGAGCCAGCGTCGGTAGCAGCCGATGCCACCTATGGCAACGGCGAGTTTCTGCAATGGTTGCTGGATCGCGGCATCACGCCTTATATGCGAACCCGAGACAACGCTCTGAGAAAGAACAATCCCGGCTATGGCCCAGAGCGATTTACTTATCTGCCAGAGAGCAATAGCTACCGTTGTCCCGCAGGCGAGCAACTGAACTATGTTGGTCTAAACGTTCGCAACCGTGCTCATGCCTATATCGGCAGCGCCAAACGTTGCGCAGCATGCTGCCAAAAAGCACAATGCACCAGTGGACGGTACAAATATCTGGCTATCCACGTCCATGAGTCGGCACGACAGCGGGCACGCGAGTTGGCCAACACACCAGAGTTTTCTCAAGCACAACGAGCGCGAAAGAAAGTCGAGGCTTTGTTCGCGGAACTGAAGAATCATATCGGGCTGCGCCGCTTGCGTTTACGACGCATGAAGTTCGTTCGGGAACAGTTCTTCCTGGCAGCAGCGGCGCAAAACATCAAGCGACTGGTGCGATACCTCAGCGAATCGATAACACCTGCTCCGGCAATCACCAGTTAAATCGAGGCAAGAAAGAAAAGCTCGCAGCGACTTCCCCACAGACTAAAGGACTTTCTATCACTGAGTTTTTCAACACCCACGCCTGTTAGCAACCGCTATCAAATCCTGGCGACCTACAAACCTTGGCATCTCCGAGTGAATTGAGCGTGTGACATGAAGCACACGACACAATCTGTCCGGTCACTGAATTCGCTTTCTCGAAATGGTAGTGTGACAGGCGCTGAGGCGGCATCCCTGATTCCATGACCGCACAGTGCCCTACACCTCCCGGCGTGAGTTCCGCAAGGCGTGAGCAATCCAAGTGTGAGTGTGAAAGGATGCTTCGCGATGAAACCTGAATTGATAGTACCAACGGCAACCCGCGTTTCAACCATGGCATACTCAGCGAATAGGCAATGGTTTCCGTACGCCTTGGCGCTAGCGACGCTGCTGGGACTGGCGGCAGTCCCCCCATCGGCGAAAGGGCAAACGCTCACCACACTCCATTCGTTTGAGTATGTGGACGGGACCGCGACCGGTCCCCTCACGGGTGTGATCCGGGACGCCGCAGGCAACCTCTATGGTACGACTACCGGGGGAGGTGACGTCAGTTGCTACGCACCTGCTGGTTGCGGAACGGTGTTCAAGCTAGATCGCACCGGCGAGAAGACCGTGCTGCACAGCTTTACTGGCGGAGCGGACGGCGCACGCCCCTTCGCGGGCCTGATCCGGGATACGGCGGGGAACCTCTACGGCACGACGGGGGAGGGCGGTACATTCAACTTTGGAACCGTGTTCAAAGTGGACGCGACCGGCGCCGAGACCGTGCTGCACAGCTTCAATTGGGTAGACGGACTTGGCCCCGCCGCAGGCGTGATCCGGGACGCGATCGGTAATCTCTATGGTACGACGGAGTATGGTGGGGCGTCCCTCAATGGAACCGTCTTTAAACTGGACATCAACGGTACGGAGACCGTGCTTTACACCTTCAGTGGCGGAGCAGACGGGGAATCTCCGAACGCTGTGATCCGAGATAAAGCAGGCAACTTCTACGGCACCACTTACTCTGGCGGCCGTCAGGACAACGGAACGATATTCAAGGTGGACAAGACTGGCAAGAAGACAACCTTGTACACCTTCACTCGTCCCCCCAGCACTAGAAACGTAGACGGGGTAACTCCCAATTCCGGCCTAGTCCTCTACAAAGGAGCCCTCTACGGCACCACCGTTGGAGGCGGAGCTTTCGGGTGGGGCACGGTGTTCAAGATCGATCAGTCCAAAAGGGAAACCTTGCTGTACAGCTTCAAGGGTGGGCCGGACGGATCTACCCCCCAAGGAGGTCTGGTCCGGGATGCGGCGGGCAATCTGTATGGCGCGACCGGATACGGCGGAGAATGGAATAAAGGCACAGTGTACAAAGTGGATCCCCGAGGCAATGAGACTGTGCTTTACAGCTTCACCGGAGCGGATGGGGATACTCCCTCCGGTGGGTTGATCCGGGACGCGGCGGGCAACCTCTATGGCACCACTATGTTCGGCGGTGTCTATGGCGGCGGCACGGTATTTAAACTCGCCCCGTGAGCAGCAGGAGCTTGTTGGGGCGAAGAGGGGACTTATCGCAACTCACGGTCGTTCGTGACCCGTCCGCCGGAGATGCGGCAAGTTGGTTGTTGGCGAGAAATCGCTACTACGCTCAAAACCCCTTCCCAAGGGGCTTGCCGGTGTCAATGAGTGAAAATCGCCTGGTTACGACTGTTGAGTGCTGCTTTCTATTAGCGATACGCGATACGACCGCTAACAAGACCACGGCGATCCTTCCGCGCGGACAACTTAATGCCCTTTCTCGGGGTCAGGCGGGAAGTTCATACGACGCAAGAGGTCTTGGAAGCGTGGGTCGGAGCGCAACGGGTCCCAACTAGGATCAACCTTGATCGCGAACAGAACCGGCGAGCGCTCCCGGTACGCCTTCTCCAGGTACTCGAAGGCGTGGTCCTTGTCGCCAGAAGTTAAATAAGCTCCAACGAGGACGAGCGGCGAGACATATCGCGTTTTCGATTTCCTCTGGAAATAGCGCAGGGTGATTTCACCAAGTTTCCGACTTGGTTCGCTCGAACCGAAAATTCCCTTCGCGGCAACCGTTAACTTTTGCCCCAACTCGCCGTCACCTGAGAGGTTTAGGTATTGCAACCACTCTGAGAAGGCTTCCTGATAGAGACCTTTGGCTCCCAAAGCCGTAGCAAGGTTGACGTGCGCATCGGCAAAGCTGGGATCTAGTTCGATCGCTCGACGTGCCTCCTGGGCGGCGCGGTCGTATTGCCGCAGACAAATGAAAACATAGGCTGCTGTCGACCGATACAACGGAGAAAGTGGGTCGAGTTCCAACGTCCTACTGGTCTCCGACTTGGCGCTGGCGTTTTGTCCCGTCGTTACCAGGTAAACGGAGTTTTGGGAGTGAGCAAACGAGGAGTTCGGATTGAGATCCACGGCGCGCTGCAACTCTTTCCCCGCCTCAGCCCAATTCCACTCCCACTCTCCATAGAGCCAACCCAACACGGTGTGCGCCTCCGCTAGATTCGGATCCAAAGCCAAGGCACGCAAGGCTGCTACTTTGGCTTTCGGGTAAGCCTCGTCCGGTGGGGACCAACCGAACCAACCCCCGCGAGCTGCGTACGCCATGGCTAAGGCCGTATACGCCGGGGCATAGTTTGGATCTTGCTGGATTGATCGTTCAAGATATCCAATGCCACTGATCAGGTCCGCATCGGTCAACCGTTGCGAATAGTACTGGCCTTTCAGGTAGTCATCGTAGGCTGCCAGGTTGAGCGAACGAGCGGTACTGCCCAGCGACTTCGCGTGAGCGCTCAACAAATTGGAAGAGACCTTCTGGGCGATATCACCGGCGACCGCTCCTTCCATCTGCAAGATATCGCGCAGGTCGCGGTCGTAGCTCTGTGCCCATAGGTGACGATCATCACGGGCGTCAATCAATTGCGCGGTGATGCGTACCTCATTGCCCGAACGAACGACCGATCCCTCAACTATCGCGTCCACCTGTAACTCGCGGGCGATTTGCAGAAGCGGTTTACGGCTGTTCTTGTACTGCATGACGGACGTACGCGAGACCACCCGCAACGAACTCAACTGCGCCAGGTTCGTTATCAGTTTGTCTGTCATGCCGTCGACAAAATATTCCTGGTCCGGGTTGGCGGAAAGATTCGCGAGCGGGAGGACGGCAATGGACCCTATGGGATGAGGCCGCAGGAAATACCACGCGACTAGGACAAAAATAAGGAGAACCGCGGATACGCCCGCCCAGATGAGCCTGCGCAAAGCTGGATTCCGGTGATGCTCCTCATTCGTCTCTGACTCTAATAACGGCGGAAGCGAGACCTCGTGGGGAGGCTCAGCAACGGAGGTGACCGGCGCGATGAAGCGATACCCGCGGCGAGGCAAGGTTTCAACGAAACGAGGTTCCGTTGCCGAGTCACCGAGTACCTCCCGAATCTTGTTAATGGCGGTTCCCAGGCTGTGGTCGAAGTCGACAAATGTATCCGTAGGCCACAGCTTCTCGCAGATCTCTTCCCTGGTGACCAGTTCGCCCGGACGTTCCAGCAGCATGACCAGCAATTGGAAGGGCTGCGCTTGGAGCCTGACTCGTTCGCCGCCTTTTTTCAACTCGCCGGAACGCAAGTCCGCGTCGTAAGTGCCAAACGAGATCGAACGAGGCGTAGAGGCTGGGTTGGGCACACTCACCACCATGGGGCAGACTATCAGGGGGTGTGAGACCGGTCAAAGATATCTCCCGTCTGGCGCCCCCTAACCTTTCTATTTTGAGCGACTTGTCGGTTGAAGAAGTGTTAAAGAAGAATTGAAGTGCCGTGCATTGCCCTCGAGCGCGATTTGTGGGACTTTGTCCCGGCTGCCGGGACTCTCCGGCGGTGCAATGGGAACCCAGGAACCATCGACGGAAAAGGAGCAGGTCATGCACGCAGAAGACGCGAGCGTTCAATGCAGAAATGTATTGATAGGTGATGGGGTGAGGGTCCCTTCACGTCCAGCTAGGACCTGGCCAAGACTGGCTTCGATTCTCGGCGAGGTGGGAAGTCTAGCTTCTTTAGCTTCCCTTGCCATGGTGCTGGCGAGTTGCGGCGGCGGAGCCACGATGGGGACAATTGGGGGGCGCTCGTACCGGGGAGACAGGCGGGGAGGACATTCAACGTATTGTCCTAACACACCTTTAATAGAGGACGAGTGTATTGAGGTGGTCAGGACCTAAATGCCAATATCCTCTCCGCCGCGAATGCAGCGGTGGGATTTACCAGATTCCTGATCTCGATCCAAGGTGGTTCATGTCTAGCAGGTTGTAGCAAACATCAACTATTAAGGAGATTTATGAAAACCATCCGTATTCAGATCCTCTTTGCCCTGGTCCTGGGCTTCATAGCCCTGACCGCAACATCAGTTTCGGCGTCCGAACGAACCAAAAATCTCCATATAAGAAAGGATTGTACCCAGTACACTGGCCTCGCCGGTTCCTCTTGCACAATCACTCGCTCGAACATCCCGGCGATTCCGGCGGGTTCGAAGGTCTTTTACGATCAGGCAGCTAATAATCCGGAGGGCCTCTTGGACAGTAACATCGTCCTCGATGCCGGAAATGGCAACCGTGCAGTTGGTCGATGCACACTCGATTTGGTGAGTGGCCTCGCGCTGTGTCTATTCTTCGACGGGACGGGTGAATTAGCCGGGTTTCATGCCCGCATCAACGGCACACCGGGCATTCCACCAGACTTGCTTTATCACTGGGACGGGACGTACAGCTTCAACGACAACGTTTCGGAACATGGCGAAAAGTAGTCGTCGCAGGATTGGTGCCGCAGTATTCGAATAACATGTACCGTGGCACCATCTTTCGTATTGGATGGACTCGCAGGTCAAAATCAAGGTCCCAAATACGCGCCTGAAAGATTCGTTTCCGATCCCCGGCTGGACCTGGACAGGTCTGGCCACCGACGATCTGCACTTTTGGTTTCAAGACTCTGGCACACAGGATAACTACGCCCTCGATTGGGCGGCGCCGTAACCTTTCATTTTCACTTATGCTGAAACCTTCGCCTGCACAACAAGGCTTTCTCGCAAAGCTAAGATCCCCCATTCCAACAATTGACCGAGCGCCTTGTTTTCTAGACTCGATTACGTCAATCAAGAACTTCTGCTCGGCGGTTCTTCCAGCGGAGTCGCGATTGAAAACATCACAGCTGTGCCTCTTCTCAGACTAAGAATCAGGCTCCCGGATGCAAAGTAGACAAACGCAATGAATCCGAAGCTGGCGGCAAGCGAGTGCGTGCGAACGTTGAGAAAGCCAATCGTATAGTTCCCGACGAATCCGCCGAGTTGCCCAATCGAATTGATTAATCCAAAGGTCGCCGCTGCCGCCGATTCAGTCAGTATCTGCGTCGGAATCGCCCAGAAAGTTGGGAAGTACGCATAGAGGAACCCGCTTCCTATCAGTAAGAACGAAATCGCCAGAGGCGCTTCCTTCCCGGCGAGGATCAGTAAAACGAACATCAGTCCCGCACTGACGAGCGGAATGGCGGTGTGCCAATGTCGCTCGCCAGTTTTATCAGAGTGCCAACCGTTGAGAAGCATTCCGACCACACCGATGCCGGCAGGAATCAGCAGTAGCGAAGTCACGCTGCGGTCAGAAGACTCGGAAAGGCGCTTCACGAAGGTTGGTATCCAGTAGATAGTCCCAAGGGCTCCGGTGAGAGCCAGGAAATAAGCGAGGATCAGTCTTAGAGTCCGGAGGTCGCAGAACGCCTCCAGGATTGTGTAAGTTCGAATGTTCTTTTGTGCCTGTAATTCAGCTTGCAATTCGTTGACGATCCAGTCCCTTTCGTCGGGAGGAAGCCAGCGCGCCTGCGCAGGCCGGTCCGTCACATAGAAGATAGTGACGATCCCAAGGACGATGGCAGGAAAGCCCTCGAGAATGAAGAGCCAGCGCCATCCCGCCAACATTTGCCAATGAACGCCTAGCAGCCATCCCGCCAAGGGAGAGCCGATCAAAGAGGCGGCCGGAACAGCTGCGTACAAGCAGGCTATGGCCCGGCTGCGCTCGCGCAAGCGGAACCAGTGCGTCAAATAAACGATCATTCCAGGGAAGAAGCTTGACTCAGCAATCCCTAGAACAAATCGGGCGGCATAAAACTGGCCGACGGTATGCACGAAGCCAGTCAGAATCGTGACCACACCCCAGGAAATCATGATGCGTGCAATCCATTTCCTTGCGCTCCAGCGTTCGACGATGACCGCTCCAGGGATCTCGAACAAGACGTAGGTTACGTAGAATATGCCCACTCCGAAACCATAGACTCTGTCACTGAATCCGAGGTCGGCGCTCATCCTGAGGTTGGCAAAGGAAACGTTGACCCGGTCGATGTAGTTAACGACGTAGATGAGAAAGACAAAAGGAAGGAGCCGGAAAGCGATTCGACGTCTTGCTCGGCCGCCGACATCACCCAGATTACCCTCAACAGCTGTCGCTCCACGTGAGTTCATGGGATCGCCGGCTCCTTAGGTCTGACTCAGCCCAACTTCTGCGAAACATATATACACCCTCGGGAAGCGCCGTATCCTTCCATTTTCACCACGGGCACACCGGAAGTTGAACGCCGCATCAGTCCTGGGGGTCTCCCAAGTATCAGTATCAGCTCCACCAAGACGGTGGTTGGACAATCGTCGGAAACGGAAAACACATCAGACCGAAGCATCAAGCATCCGATATCCGTCATCGGTCGCGAGCAGCCGAAAACAAAGACGCAGCAAAGTTCGCGTCTTTTTATTCCGAAACGGATCGGCTTTGCCGTTGACTGCGCCGATCGCGACCGGAAGAGCGAAAGTGAGGAGATCTTGACGAAGCTCATGGCCAAACCCGAGTTTCATTGCACTTTTCGCCGACGCGAGTCGAAGTCGCGACGTCAAAGACATCGCCTATGACATCGGCACTTTCGAACTTAAACTGAACGATGCTCAAGGAGCGGCTATGACTATTCCGGGGAAGTACCTGGTGATCTGAAAGAAGCAGAAGGGCGGCGACTGGAAAGCTGAAGCCGACATCTTTAACACTGACAAATAGCCTAACTTTTCGTGATCTTTAGCCAGCGCTGTTCGAACAACGCCGGACGGGTGTTGCGTGCTCGATCATGTTGCACTCACGCCCATACTTACAATGCTTGGACTTGTGACAGCATCCACTAAACTAGCGCCACTTGACGCAACAATTCTTGGAAGCGGGCGTCTCCCCGAAGCGGATCGAACTTAGGATCGGGATGCAGCCATGCTAGCCAGTTGGAACGCCGTTCATAGGCCCCTCGCAAAAGCCGAAATACTTCATCGAAATTGCCAAGACCCATGTGAATCCAAGCCATGAAGTCAGGGGAGACGTACCGCGTGTGCGACAAATCTTCTAGTTTTTCGAGAAGTAGAAGCGCCTCGTTCCTCTGTCCCATGATCGCCAAACAATGGCCCAGCAGACCGACTGCGAAGGCAGCACCGTTGGATAAATCAACCGCTAACCGGAATTCCTCCAGAGCACTGTCGAAGTCTTTCTGTTGCAAATAGGCCTGCCCAAGAAACATGCGTGTGACAAGGTAGTTCGGATCTAACTCCAAGGTGCTCCGAAATTGAGATATTGCCTCAGGGTACTTCCGCGAGAAGTACAAGATCCAGCCAACATTCCAATTAATGATGGTTGAGAGCGGATCGAGTTCTTTGGCCCGTTCGATTTCTTTCCAAGCTTCGCTCAGGCGATTGGTAGCCGCAAGGAAGTCAGCGTACCATTGGTGACCTGTGGCGTAGCCGGGATTCAATTTAAGTCCTTGGAGGAAATGTGCCTCCGCGGCCTTGCGATCCCACTCATAAAGGAGAGAAACGAAGCCCAAGCTAGCGTGCGGTTCTGCCAAGCGTGAGTCGAGCTCGATAGCCTTGCTAGCTGCCGCCCTGGCTCTGGGGAATGCATCACCGGGCGGAACGTAACTGTACCAACCAAGAATAATGTGGAAGTCTGCCAAGCCGCCGTACGCTTCAGAATACGTCGGATCTAACGAAATTGCCTGCTCAAAAAATTGCGCCCCTTTACGAAGTTCTGCCTCGGTCCGCTTGTTCCAGTAGTATCGCCCTTTCAAGTACGCCTCGTATGCAGCAGTGTTTGGAACGTGCTTTCGCCCGGAAGTAGACTTCTCCCCTAGGGTGGCGCTGAGCTGCTGTCTGACTTGCGAAGCGATGTCATCCTGGATCACAAAAATATCATCGGGCGAGCGGCTATAACGTTCACCCCAGAGTCGCAAACCGGATGTCGTGTCGACCATTTCTACAGCAATCGTCAGCGCATCTTTGCGCCGATTCACACGTCCGACTACAACGGCGCCGACATCCAGCTCGCTGCCCACCAATTTGGGATCTACGTCTTTTCCTTTGTAGCGAAATACGGTGCTGCGGCCCGCGATTCGAATCTTCGGTATCTTCGAGAGCTCCTCAATGATTGTCTCCGTCAGCCCATCGCTCAGATATTCGTTAGCAGGGTCCCCGCTAGCGTTGGCAAATGGCAAAACGGCAAGTGAGATTGTCGTCCGCTTTTTCGTGCTGTGGCTAGCGGCGGCGCTAGCTTTGATTGACGTTCCGCTCTGAAAGTCCCGTCTGAGACGCTTTAGGTCCGCCGCGATCTCCGCCGCTGACTGATAACGGACCTCCCAATCCTTCTCGACCGCCTTGGCAATGATGCGATCTAATTCTTTTGCGGTTTTTGAAGCTCCGATTTGAATCGTTGGGGGAATCGCGTGGAGAATGGCATCGAAAACGGCGCCAGATGTGTCGCCCTTAAAAGGTCTATCGCCACTTGCCATCTCGAACAGAACGACGCCAAACGAAAACACATCTGTGCGCCCATCCACCGGCTTGCCCAGAACCTGCTCGGGAGACATATATGCGACTGTGCCCAAGGTCTGGCCAGGAGAAGTAAGGATTTGCTGAGTTGCAGCTTCCGTTTCCGTTTCGTGCAGAGCCTCAAGTTCCAACTTCGCGAGACCGAAATCCAAAATTCTCACATGCCCTTGGTTGGTTATAAATATATTCTCGGGCTTGATGTCGCGATGGATGATCCCTTTGGAATGTGCCGCTGCCAATCCCTCCGCAATCTGTAAAGCCAGGTCCAACATCTCTTCCATTGCGAAAGGCGCGCCTATAGACTCCCTCAGCGACCTGCCCTGCAATAGCTCCATTACTATGAATGGATGCCCATCAAGTTCATCAATATCGTGGATCGTACAGATATTCGGGTGATTTATGGCAGAAGCTGCTTTAGCTTCCCGTCGGAATCGCTCGTGTGCCAAGGAATGCGCCGACAACTCGGCAGATAAGAATTTCACTGCAACGTGGCGTCCGAGTTTGAGGTCCTCTGCTTTGTAGACCACACCCATACCGCCGCTGCCTATCTTCTCGACAATTCGGTAGTGCGCGATCGTCTGGCCGATCATTCTGACAACCAAAGGTTCCTAATCTTAGGGGCATTATCCTTTCTAGTCAAAGACTAGTCGCACTTAGCGCACCTCGTTTTCATACTTTCGAGCAAACATCATCTCGCAAGTTGCATTTCATCGCTCATGCGTCGAATTCCCTTCCCAGTAAACGTCGCGCAAAGACCGCCCTGCAGAAAGTTTAGCGCCAGGTTTTCTCTTCCCTCAGGCGAGCTTGCGATGCAAACAATCTATTGATCCAAAGGCTGCACAACGCGAGCGAACGAGTAGTCGCAGTCAAAATCCGCAAGCCGGCTTCTCGTCCATGATTATCGGCCTTTGTCACACGGGACTTCCGGCTTGCCGACCGCCCGCCGGAATTTAGCGGCGGGACGGCCAGCGTCTCCAGGACAAGCCCGTTACACGTCTTGCAAGATCCGTGTTAACGGAACTGAAATCAGCGTAGAGTTGAGGGATCTCTGATCAGCCAAGAGTGCTCGCATGGGCAAAGTAAGATTGCGGATCGCTTTCAGCCTGACCCTAGTCGCGATGACTTGGGCGGTATTGAGCCAGCAGGTCAAGCGATCTATTGCGAGTGCCGCACCTCGGATCCAGCGTGCAGCATCAGCCGATGCAACCACCCTTGCGACGCGACAGCGTTTCTTAGAAATGTTTGCTCGGGCATTCTTCCCGGGGCGAACGGGCCAACTCCTGATCGTGCCGCGGGAAGGCGACTTCATCACGCGGCCTGACGTGGCGTTCATGCACGGTTCGCCGTGGGCGTATGACGTAGCAATTCCCCTGATGTTTGCGGGGCCCGCGGTGAAAACGCGAAGGTACTCGACTCCGGCCGTGCAGCAGGACGTTGCGCCAACCATTGCGGCTGCGCTGGGCGTGCAGATGCCTCCCACTGCGACCGGCCATGCGTTACCGGTCTTACGCACGGGTTTCGTTCGACCACGAGTGGTCATGCTGCTCGTACTGGATGGCATGCGCCGGGATTACTTCGATCGCTACGCCGCGTCCATGCCAACGCTCAGCGCGCTGCGCCAGCGTAGCGCCTGGTTCACTCAAGCGCAGGTGAACTTTCTTCCGACCAACACAGCCGTTGGGCACTCGACGCTCTCGACCGGAGCCGATCCGCGCGTGCACGGAATCACAGGGGTCAGCGTATACGAGCGCACGCAGCGCCGGCGCCACGACTCTTTCGCTGGAGGAACGCCGCAAGACCTGATGGCATTGACCCTGGCTGACGTCTGGCAACTGGAGACGGCTGGTCGCGCGATCATATTGGCACAGGGCAGCATCGA
Source organism: uncultured Acidobacteriota bacterium (assembly GCA_963801895.1). Lineage (GTDB taxonomy): Bacteria > Acidobacteriota > Terriglobia > Terriglobales > Acidobacteriaceae > Sulfotelmatobacter. Next base: position 48,935 of record CAWDGM010000003.1, read on the forward strand.
CCGAGCGGCGACGCCGCTCGCGGGGCATGGGGCTTGTCAGTTGAATGGAGCGCCCGTCGTTCTCGCAAGCTACGATCAGGAGACGGGCAACTGGACCACAAACCCCAGCTGTTTCCGGCTGCCTGCATATCTGAAGGATCGCAACGCGAAAACACTGTGGCCAGCGAGCGGGGAGTGGATGGGTCACAAAATCGACTCGACCCAGGCGGTGCGATATTCGGCTCTATTTCCAGCATTTGAAGCCGATGCGATGACCGCGATGATGGAGCGAGAGCCGCTGGGCGAAGACAACGTTCCAGATCTCATTCTGATGAACTACAAAGGAGCGGATTTCGTGGGCCACAAGTACGGCCCCGATTCGGAGGAGCTGCGCGTCACGCTCGGCGAGATGGATCGTCAGTTGAAGAGGATGCTGAGTGCGTTAGAAGCAAAGGTTGGTATGACTATCTCCTTGCGGTGACTGCGGACCATGGCATGCCATCGGAACCATCGTCGCCGGATCGCCGGCACCTTGCACCATCGATCGTAGACCTGTTGCACGAGAAGTTTGATCCAGAGGCGAAGCAGCTGATTACATCCTTCGAACCAGAGAACAGCCAGATCTTCGTCGATGAGGGCCGGCTGTCGCATCTTGGTCTCACGTTGCGTGACCTAGCTTATTTCCTCGAATCACAGCCGTTCCTTTTTGCGGTGTTCACAAACGATGACGTGCGCTCAGCCGCTAACACGCTGAAACCAGCGACGCCGACGCGCCGCCACTCGAAGAACAAATAGAGTCGGCCGACAACGTGTTGCAACCGAACGCGGGCAGTTCCCCTGTCCGCTCGGAAATGGCACATTCAAGCAACTATCAGCGTACCGCTTCTTCGCAGCCCCCATTTCGCTGCTCACGGATCGAATCACCTAACACGTCGCACAACGCGAGCGAGCGGAGTAATCCCAAACAAAATCCATAAATCGACTTCGCGTCCATGATCGTCAGCTTTTTGTCGCACAACTAATGGGATGGTCCGCCGCCTCTGCCAAGCCAGGAGCTTGGGTATAAGAGGTGAACGGAGGAGGCGTCCCATGGAGCTACACACGATCGGCATTGATCTCGGCAAGACAGTCTTTCATCTGGTTGGGCTTAACCAGCGCGGCGAGGTTGTGGTGCGCAAGAAGTTTTCGCGCAAACAACTGCTGCACTTCACTGCGAACCTGCAGGTCAAGTTAATTGGTATGGAAGCTTGCGGAGGGTCTCACTTTCTAGGGCGGGCTCTGAGAGAGCAGGGTCACGAGGTGCGGCTGATGCCGGCGCAGTACGTCAAGCCGTATGTAAAGACGAACAAGAGCGACTACATTGACGCCGAGGCGATTGCTGAGGCAGTCGAGCGGCCGAAGATGCGCTTCGTACCGATCAAGAGCGATGACCAACTGGATCTGCAGTCCCTGCATCGGGTACGGGAGCGTTGGGTGATGCGACGCACAGCAGTCATCAACCAGATTCGTGGCTTGCTGCTCGAACGTGGAATCACCTTGCGGCAGGGGCGACGCCATGTCGATGCGGCATTGCCCGGGATCCTGGAAGACGCCAGCGCCAAGCTCTCGGGCGCAGTGCGCGTGCTTCTGGTGCAACTGAAGCTGGAGCTCGATCACTTGCAAATGCGAATCGACGAAGCCGATGCCATGATCAACAAGGCGGCTGGCGAGAACGAAGCCTGCCGACGGCTGGTAGCGATCCCTGGCATCGGACCTGTGACGGCGACCGCAATCATCGCCGCGATCGGCAACGGAGCAGCTTTCAAAAAGGGGCGAGGGTTTTCCGCGTGGCTCGGAATCGTTCCGGGCGAATACACCACGGGTGGCAAGCAAAAGCTGCTGGGGATTAGCAAACGGGGGAACTCTTACCTGCGAAGACTCTTGGTGCAAGGGGCCCGTGCCGTCCTGCAACAGAGCGCGAAGCAATCTTCCGGTCTGAGTGCGTGGCTGGCCCAACTCACAACCCGCACCCACAGTAACGTGGCCGCAGTAGCCTTAGCGAATAAGCTGGCCCGCATGGCCTGGGCCGTGCTCGCCAAGAATGAAACCTATCGGCCCCCCATGTTGGTCGGCGCAGCTACAGCATGACTGGCCTGCAGATGACGCCTGGCTAAGGCCAGGCTTGGAAATCGCATTCGCGATTCCCACATCTACAGACCAGCGGCGACTACGGAGTTGATGATTTGCTGCCAGGTCTGCTGGCGAACTATGAGATGACACAACGGTCGAACCCGGCGCTCTCGAAACCTGTAAACCGGAAAAGCCTTCCAAGGCTGCCTAACTAAATAGGACGAGCGCGCAGCGCATTCCATCAAGGCCAGGAGCTCGTGCTCCAACAAAGGCCGAATACATTTGCGCAGACCATCCTGTCACTTTCATTTTTCGCTTGCGACAAAGCGGCGGACCATACATTCCGGTTTGCCGACCACACGCTCGGAATCGTCGAGGTTCATCCGCGGGCAATACCGGGGACGAGGTCTGGACTAGTATCCATACGGTATGGTTGACAGCGTTTGCTGTTGGATCTAGGCTTCGCGTGTATTTAGCGAAGGAAACTGCAAGATGCTTATATCGCCGACTGTGCGGTCTGGAACGCTAATCCTGCTCATCGCGCTTCTCCGATCTCCAGCTACCACAGTGGCAGTGCCGCCACCTTCCTCCGTCCAAGCGAGCGCCATTGGCGCAGATGCGACAGCTGGCAAACATTTGTTCGAGCGCCATTGCGCGGTGTGTCACGGTATCGAAGGCAAAGGTGGGCGAGGGCCTGGTCTCAATCGAGCACAGCTCGCCCACGCGCCCGACGACGCGGCGCTAAAGTCAGTAATCTCGGATGGCATTTCACCTGACATGCCGGCTGGCTGGTTTCTGACGGACGAAGACGTGGCGAACTTGGCCGCTTACGTGCGCTCGCTCAGCAAGATCCCATCCGAGCCGCTGCCCGGCGATGCCGTGCGCGGTGCTCGCGTCTACGCTAAGGGTGGCTGCAGCAAGTGCCATATCGTCGCTGGTGCTGGCTTTGGCTATGGCCCGGAGCTCTCGAATATCGGTATACGACGCAGCGCTCCCTACATAAGAAAGGCCATTGCCAAACCTAGCGCGACCATGCCCGAAGGCTTTCTTCTGGTCGAGGCCATCACTCCTGCTGGCGACAAGATTGAAGGTATTCGCGTGAATGAGGACACCTTTTCAATCCAAATCAAAGACGCAACGGGCCAGTTCCACAGCCTGCGCAAGCAAGACTTGAAAGAATTGCAGAAGCTACGCGGCGAGACTCCCATGCCCTCTTACGAGGGAGTCTTCAACGCATCCGAACTCGACGACTTGGTCGCTTACCTTGCCTCGCTGGGAGGCAAACAATGAAATTAGCGTTTGCTCTATTCCTGTGTGCCACTGCGTTTGGACAGGTGTCGTTCGATCGCATTTCGAACGCCGACAAAGAACCGGGTAATTGGTTAACCTACTCCCGGAATTACCAGGGACATCGCTTCTCGCCACTGACTGAAATCACAGCGGAAAATGTAAGCCGTCTGAAGGTGAAATGGGCGTACCAGTTCCCGGATCCGAACAACGAAGTCTCGCCACTTGTCTTCGACAACATTATGTATGTGAGCGGGCCAAACTCTGCCACCGCGCTCGACGCACACACCGGACGCGTGCTTTGGAACTGGAAACGTCCTCTGCCTTCTGACTACCACAGCATCGGGTTCGGTCACGTGAGCCGTGGAGCGGCGGTGCTCGAGGATAAGCTCTATGTTGCAACTTTAGATTGCTACCTCGTAGCGCTTGATGTGAAGAGCGGCATCGAGCGCTGGGCGGTCAAGGTTGCCGACTACAAAACCGGTTACAGCATGACCCTGGCGCCGCTCGCGATCAACGGCAAGGTCGTGGTCGGCGTCAGTGGTGGAGAAGCGGGTATACGCGGCTTCGTGGATGCCTACGATGCCGAGACCGGGAAACAAGTATGGCGTTTCTGGACGATTCCAGGCCCGGGCGATCCCGGACACGATTCGTGGACGGGAGACAGCTGGAAAACTGGCGGCGGGCCCACGTGGGTTACGGGGACTTACGATCCAGAGTTGAACCTGGTCTTTTGGGGGGTGGGCAATCCAAGTCCCGATTGGAACGGCGATCCACGAAATGGCGATAACTTATATACGTGCTCGCTGCTGGCCCTCGAGGCCGATACTGGACGCCTCCGCTGGTACTTCCAGTTCACACCTCATGACACCCACGACTGGGATTCTAATCATGTCCCGATTCTCTTCGACACGAAGGCCGGTGACCGCAAGCGCAGATTAGTCGCAATCGCCAACCGTAATGCGTTCTACTACGTCTTGGATCGTGTCACAGGAGAATTCGTTGCAGGTCGCCCTTATGCAAAACAGACTTGGGCAACGGGTCTCGATGCGAAGGGTCGGCCTATCCGATTACAGGGTGCCGAACCTACAGAAAAGGGCACCCTTCTTTACCCGAACGCGAACGGCGCTACGGTTTGGTTCAGTCCATCCTACAGCCCTCAAACTGGTCTGGTGTACGTCGCGGTTCGTGAGATCGGCGCGACGTACTTCAAGCGCGATATGGAGTACAAGATCGGCACGTTTTACGCAGGTGGTGGTGAGAATGAATTGCCCGCAGACGATTCGTTCGGCGCCATCCGCGCCCTAGATGCGGCAACCGGAGCACTGCGCTGGGAGTTCAAGCTGCACTCTCCGCCTTGGGCAGGCGTGCTCTCAACTGCTGGAGGCCTGGTATTTTCCGGCTCTGACGAGGGAAACTTCTACGCACTCAACGACCAAACAGGAAAAGCGCTGTGGGATTTCCAGACGGGGGGCGCGATCGGGTCAAACCCGATCGCCTTCAGCGTGGACGGACACCAGCGGATTGCTATCAGCGCCGATCGCGTGCTGTATGTTTTCGGACTCTGAGCAGTCTATGAATGGCCCGGCGCGCCGCTAGGCACCAGAACTGCTGCAAAACAGTCTGAATCAAAGTCAAAATTGATGCCGAATCTCTTCGAAAGTCGTGGCTTTCGCCGATTATGGGCGAGTCACGGGCAAACTGGAACTTGAACGACGCATCAGTCCTGACGCGGCCAAAATTACAGTCTTGCTCCCGCACTGTCATTTCGCTCGAACTAGCTTCGGCACGCCGTGTTATCCCGGGACTAATGCCTATTACTCGTCCAACATGTCTTGGATTGTTGACTCATCAGGACCTCAACATCCCCGGCGTGTCCCCATTTTTCTCAAAGCTAAGGCAGATGCTATTAGGAATTTATTCCCGTTAGCCGTTAACCGACCGGGATCGCTGTTTGGCCTCCGCGAGTCCCATCCTCTCCTGCAACCGCTTAAAACGAAGATTCGTGCGCAGAGGCTGGAACTGCGGGTCAATCATGACCCCGGAAAGAGCGGAGTCGCCTCGGTCGTACGCTTTCTCGAGCCATTCCAAGGCTGCTTCGTGATTCCCGAGCCCAGCACAAATCATGGCGAGATGCACCGGGGAAATGTATTGGGAGTGCGAAGCGCTCAATAACTCATCGAAGATTCGTTGCGCTTCAGATGTCTCGCCAGCACGCGCGAGTGCATATGCAAGCGCCGCTCTCGCATGCCGACTTCCGGACGAATACTGCACCGCAAGCCTGTACTCGGAGATAGCTTGTTCAAATTCCCCGCGCTCCTCGTACACTAGGCCAATTCCGATGTGGGTTTGATCCAATGAATTGTCCAATTCCAGAGCCTTGCGGAACTGAACCAAGGCCTGCTCGTTGTCCCCAAGCAGGAATCGCGTTACACCGAGCGCAGAAACGATTATCGGATTGATGGGATCGAGTTCTTGAGCGGCCTGCCTTTGTTTAAGCGCCTCATCATATCGACCGAGACACTCAAGAAGTTGGCCGTACCAATGGTGAGCCAGAGGCAAATTGGGATTCAGTTCAATTGCACGCTGAAATTCTTTCTCGCCTTCTGGCCAATTCCACTCGTAGAAAGCGAGGACTGCGCCCAACGCGACGTGGGCTTCTGGCAAGGTTGGATCTAGGGTTACGGCTCGCTGGGCAGCTGCGCGCATCTTTGGATGGATTTCATCCGACGCGCTATATCCCCGGTAGCCCATGGGACAAAGCGCCGCTGCCAGCCCAGCGTGGGCAGGAGCATAATTGTCATCCAGGGCAATCGCTTGTTCGAAGTATGAGACTGCCTTTCTGAGCCCTTCCTCACTGCGCTTGTTCCAAAAGAAGATCCCCCTCATGTACAGTTCATAGGCTTGAACGTTCGCTGTATCACGCTTTCTTAACCCTGCTTTCTCGGGACTCGAAAGTTGTAACGCCAACGCCTCGACTACTCGTTCTGAAACGGTGTCTTGCACTTGAAAGACATCCACAAACCTTGTGTCGTAGCTGTCCGACCATAGACTGGTCCCATCGCGTACTCGCAAGAGGCGAAGAGAAACGCGCAAGCGGTCATCCGCACGCTGAATATTACCTTCCAGCACGGCGTCGACCTGCAACGCATGCCCCGCAGCCAGAGCGTCCGCGTCAGGCCGGGTGTACATCCTTATCGCGCTCGTGGGGCGCACGATTAGTCGACCAGACCTGCTTAACTTGGTGATCAAAGCGTCCGCCATTCCGAGTTCCAGATACTCGTCGCTAGCATTGCTGCTGATTGGTCGAAATGGAAGGACGGCGAGAGTTTGCGGAGATGCAACAGCGCCAACACGGAGAACGTAATAGCTAACTCCGAGCAGGACCACGACCAAAGCAGCTCCTATCAGGGCACCGCCCAGTCGCCCCCGGATCAGCTGAACAGGTTGGGATGGAACTTGCAGGGGTAGGGCTGGGACGGCCGCACCTTTATCTGACGACGCGCCACCGCTTAGGTCATGCCACTGCACCTGGCTGATGGGCGCGATGAAGCGGTAGCCCTTGCCAACCACGGTTTGAATGTAACGCGGTCGCTCAGGCTCATCCCGCAGAGCGAGTCGAATCTTGCTGATGGCAGTATTTATGCCGGTATCTGACTCAAGAAATACGTCCTTTCCCCACAGCCTTTCTACGATCTCGTCCCGAGAGACTAGGTTCCCCTCTCGTTCCACCAGCAGGATGAGCAATTCCATCGGGATCTTTTCCAGTTTGAGTCTCCGCTCACCCCGGCGCAATTCGAATCGGCTTGGATCTAAAAGGAAGTTGGAGAATTGGAAGGCGGCCGGCATCGCACTGGGAATTATATGTCCGAACTGACAATAGTCCTAAGACGCATTGTTTCTTCGCGTTACCGCTTAAGAAAACCTTGACCCTATCTTGACGCCCTCTCGATTGATCGCCGACTGACTTTGCGCCACAGTGGCCTCCACAAGACGCGATAAAACGCGGTCAGGACTTAGAAACGATCAGCCGCGATCACGATTCAGAGGAGAAAACTTTTGAAAACACCGATAACAACTCACATCCGCAAATCCAACATAAGCATACTTCGTCTCGCGTTGTTGAGCGGGCTTATTACCGGCGCGTCGATTTTCGCTGTGGCAGGTGATTCCCAATCTGCTCGTGCCCATCCCGCCGCGGCCAAACTTGTCCTTCTGGTTCGCGACGCAACTCGGCAATTCATCGACGTCAACGCCGCCATCGCGGCCGGCTACGGACCGTTCCTCGGCTGCGTCACCGGACCGGACCACGGCGCCATGGGGTTCCACTACGTCAACCTGTCTCTGTACGGCGACGGCGAGATCGACGCCTCCCGCCCTGAAGCCCTGATGTACGAGCAATCGAAGGGCGGCCTAAGACTTGTGGGCGCCGAGTTTATTGTGGATGCTCAGACCTGGCTCACAAATCACAACAACACTCCGCCGGTGCTCGAGGGTCAAACTTTCCAGTTCGTCGACAGCCCGAACCGCTACAACTTGCCCTCGTTCTTCGAACTTCATGTTTGGGCCTGGCGGGACAACCCTAGCGGTTCATTTGTGGATTGGAACAACCACGTGAGCTGCGAAGGGCAGTAACGTCGTAGCGGGCGCCTTGGGATTTCATATGTTGGCGCCTTGCTATCTGTCACACGTGGGGTTTCGTAAATTGAAAGAGGGCATGCTGGACTTCTCGTTGGATCCGAGCCTGCCCTTCACGACTCAGCGCTCTCCACCGCCGTACGATCCTAGCTATTGAACGAGTGGCGGACGATCAGCACTAGCAGACGGGCGCAGAACAGAGCGGCACTGCCCCACTGCCCGTTCACCTGAATTGGGGGCTCAAAGGTTGAAGAGTTCTACAGGACGCTGTTGAAAATCTGGTTGGGAAAGCATGAATTGATCGAAGATTCGGGAATAGCTAGCGCAATTTGGCATGTTGCCGGGAGGTGGGAAAAGCATGGCGAGTAGCTGGAGACAAACGGTTTTCACTTGCACGTTCATATTGCTTCTGACGGCTGCTGAGGAGCACCCAGTTTTGTTGAATAGTGCACGTCCGTGGTCAGTGGTGTAGCGTTGTGCGCACAGACTTCTCCTGAAAGGCCGATGGCGGGTGGGGCCACAGGCAAGTACCAGGAAGGACGCCCTGGCCTGTGGTTGCCCACTGCCTGGGTTGGTCCATGCGATAACTATCGCTTCAAGTCTGCCGGTCGGTACGGCCCATGGGGAGACTGGGCAAAAACTCTTTCCACGTTCCTGGGAAGCTAGCTTCGGGATACCGGCACCCGAAACCCGTGAAAAGAGTGTATAAACCATTATACAACATTTTGAGCATTATTGTCAATGACATACCACTAATGGTATGCCTTATGCGGGAAACCGATGATGCTAATGATGCTATAAAACGTGACAGTGGTGTCAAAAGACGACAATAGATGACAACTTTTGAACGCTCTGAAAATAACTCGGGAGGCGCGTAAATACTGCGTCAAACTCACTTTCTCCAGTGAATACGCAGATAATTGAAAAACGTCAAACGAGAATCCCTCCCTCTCCGCCATAGTATTTGTTATCAATTAGTTGTACACTGGTGATACCTACCGAGATACTGAATTCGTTCGGAGGTCGTCCCAGTGCCCAACACGCAAGCCCGCGAAGTCAACCTCACCAAACGCGTTCAAACCAGTAAGGGCCCCCGATACTGCCCCGTCGTGCTCGCCGCCAATGGCCGCATTCGACCCGATGTCGTCCTCATAAACGGCGAGCCGGAGCGTCATCCTGAAGGTGCTTATTACCTTGAATGGCGTGAAAGAGGCAGGCGGATCCGCCTCTCCGTTGGCAAGGATGCTCAGGACGCCGCAGCACGCCGTGAGCGTAAAGAAGCCGAGCTGCATGCCCTGAACAGCGGCGTTTCAATACTGCCTGAGAATGGCAACGGACACCCGTCGGTTGCCGCCGCAGTCGCACAGTTTCTGGAGGAAACAGAACTCACCAAGAAGCCTAAGACCCTGGCCGCTTACACGACGGCACTGAACTACTTCACTGAGTCCTGCCGAAAACTCTTCCTGAACGAGATCGAACGCCACGATCTTCTGAAGTTTTCGAGCTTCCTTCGTGAGAAGAAAACGCAATCTCCTCGGTCCACCTACAACAAATTTGAGACGGTGATGACCTTCCTGAAGGCAAACGGGATCCGCGGCCTTGTCGGCAAAAACGATTGGCCCCGCTACACAGAAGAAGAACCGGAGATGTACGAGGAGGCAGAGCTCGAAAAACTCTTCAAATCGTGTGACGACGAGGAGCGACTCTGGTTCGAGTTCTTTCTTATGACTGGAATGCGCGAGCAGGAAGCGATGCATACGTACTGGTCGGATGTGAACTTCGCGGCGGCGACGGTGCGCGTGAGTCATAAGCTCGACCGAAGCTGGACTCCGAAGGCCTACAAGGAACGGGAAATTCCCATTCCGACGAAATTGATGAAGAAACTGAAAGCTTGGAAAGCGAAAACGGACAAGAGTTGTAATCTCGTCTTTCCTACGAAAGGGTGCAATCCGAAGTTGGATTTCCTCGACTGCCTGAAGGTCTGCGCTGAGCGGGCAAAGCTAGATCAAGATAACTTCTGGCTACACAAGTTCAGAGCGACATTTGCGACACGATGTTTGTGGGCTGGAGTTGATTTGCGGACTGTACAGCAGTGGCTTGGTCATTCCGATATGGAATCGACGATGCGCTATCTGAAGCCGTCACGCAGTCAGCAAACAAGAGAGAAAGTTAACGAGATTTTCGCGTAGCCTACGCGGCTGGCGAACAATGAGAATAAATTTACAAGCGCGACTGTGTTCGAGCGCTTTGGTGGGGGTAACGTTACCTTGATAACGGCGCTTGCGAGCCATAGCTTCACGCGAGGACACCTGCTTAAATTAAATGGTCGTTTCGGAGCGATGGCCGAGCCCATGTTGAAGACCCGTCTGTACGTCGAATGCCCAAACTGCAGGATGCAGTACCTCATGAAAGACTTTGGATTGACCTACAGTAACGGGGCGTACATCGAGAATGTTGCTGGCTCAGCGGAATGGCAACGCTTGATTTGCCCTTGCCGACCTCAGGAACCCCAAAAATTCAAACTGAAGGAAAGAACACGGTTGCACGTCTTTCAGGAAAACGAGAGCGAGCAGACTCACTTTTCACTCAAACCCGTGAAAGCAATGACTTGTTCGGCAGCCACGTCCAAATGTTAGGCCACTAATTGTCCGGTCGGTACCACGAGCTGTTTCTCTCCACCTCAAGAAACAAGAACTACTCCGGCAGAATTGGAACTGATGAACGGGCTTGTGTCAGCAAATTGCGGTCGAGAAAGCACCGACGACTTCGATGAGCTGGTTCACAACTGAATGAGTTGCTTGCCAGTTGTGGTTGGCTCAAGCAGGCCTTCCTAGCGTCTCTGGTCCTTCGTCAATTCCTCAAGTTCCCTTGTCAGTGATTCAAGCTGAGTGCGGCGAGCCTCGAAAGCTTTTGCTTCTTCGGCACTCATACCTACGTAGGTAGCTCGCCTCATCGCCTCTGATTGTTGCTGCGTCAGGGCAGATCTCTCATTACGTAGTGTCTGGATGCGATCTTTGCCGGTCATTGACGGGTGTTGGCTCTCGGCTCTTAGAAAGAGCAACACGAATGCCATTGCTTCTTGGGTGCGGCATCACTTTAACAATTGCGCCGCTCGCCATCCAAATGCTCGCCGTTGAGCAAAAGTTTCCCTGCTCGCATCTTCAGTCGTTCAGCCTTTTGACGGAAAAGCGCCAAAAGCTCCTGCAACGCGGGCTCTGCATCGGCACAGGAGTCAGCAGTCACGTTTGCACAGAGTTGGCGAATGCGGTCGTCAATTCTACGTTGTGGAACACTCATCAGGGAAAACGTGCAAAGGTTACCAACGTCGAGGCAAACATGGGATACCCCACACACTGTAGAAGTCGATATAGCAATTCCTGATTCTCACGCAAGTGCTAGGACCTCGTGGCAATAGCGCGTGTTGTACATTGGCTACCGATTTGCAGGGTCAAGGTCATGACACCCGAAGAACGTGAGCGCATGAACAGACTATGTGCACAGATACAGGTAGAGCAGGATCACAACAAATTCACTCAACTCATCGCGGAACTCAATTCGCTCTTTGAAACGAAAGAGCGGCGACTAGATGAGAGAGACCACCAGAACGCGAATGCGGGGGCATAGGTGTTTCGAGCCTTCCTGCAAGTCTTTGCTTTCTAGTTTGATTTCGACCCCGCTAGCATTTGAATCAATTGTTTGGTTTTTGCGATCGCGCTTTCCAAGATCGCCAACAATTCGACATGGTCAGGATCGCTTGGCACGATGGTGCGTCCTGCCTCCAGCCAATCAAGGAAAGTATTCAATTCTGCCAATCTCGCTTCTTTGCTAAGTGTCATGGCGTTTGCCCCAAGTTTGTCTCATACTTTAGCGCGAAGCGAGCATGCTGCCACGTGCGGCAGACGTGAATTGTCGGCCCAGCCTGGCTGACGAAGAAACAGAGCCGCCATGATGTTGAAAAATGGAGCTGGGATAATTCGTTAGGTGAAAGAAGCGTAACCCTTCCTTCCCGGAAAGCTGAGATCCCGCTTCGAGCTAGACCTCTTCCCTGCAGGACGGGTCCCGCTTCAAAAACGCTTAAACCTCAAGAACGCCTTCTTCAGGAATGGCCCTACTCGCGGGCGCGACAGTTAAGATTCCACGATGGTGGTATTCCATGGCACGAAGATGCTGCAGGGTTTCCCCGGGAGAAGCCCTGCGAGGAATATCGGTAAGCGTAGGGACACATTCGGAGAACGCCCCTAAAATCAAGGGTGCGTTTGCTGCTCATCAGGAGGACGAGCAACATCGCGCCACTCACCTTCCCCGCATCAGTGCGACTCGTAGGGAGCTGACGACAATAACCTAATCAGCAACGACTGTGATGACACCGTTCATGGGAGTTCCAAAATTCCCATTCGGGTTCTGAATTCCGCCGTCCGGGCCCGGTGCAATGGGCTGATGCTGGTCGTCGAGCATCGCGTGAAACCGGCAATAATATGGGAAAACGCCGGGATGCCTGAAAGTCAATGAAACTTTGCCGCCATTGGCTTTTATAACGACGTTCGTCCCGAAATGACCAGCGGTGTTGAATGCGTCATCGCTCACGAGAGTGTGGTCATCGGTGTCGTTATTCACCCACGTGATAGTGGTGCCAACGTGGACGGTCATCGCAAACGGCGAGAATCGATCCTCATCAGGGATGGTGATTTGAACGGCAGCCGGGTGCTGGGCGGGATCGCTTGCAAGAACCCGGTTGGGCACTGCCAGCATTGTGACTGATAGACCAAAGAGCGACAGCATCGAAGCAAGCTTTGCTAGACACATAGAGTCCTCCTTTTTGTTGCGCGGTTAGGAAAGCTGAGATTTGTTTCCTAACCGCACTTCAGTACGCCCAGATTAGGCGACAGTAATGAAAACTTCTCGTAACCGAAGTAATTGACGGCTCACGTTTATCCTCAAACAGCGGCTGCCGATATACCACCGAGAGGATTTGAGGTAGCCGGAAATGACACGGGGGAACCGCTTGACGAAACACATTGCTCTTCCTATTACAGGGGCTGGGCATTGGGATGTTCTACGTCAACAACCGGCAATTGAACTAGTCCCAGAACAACGGTGATCGCGATCAGCTAATTGTAAGACGCTCCGGACGGCGGCCAAGGCGGGCTCTATTGGACAGGCTTTGCCGTGCTGATCGAAGCGGAACTAATTCCGAGACAATTCTGTCAGTAATTTCCAGCTGAATCCGCAGATGTACGTACAAAATCGATAATGTATTTTACGCACTAAATGTGCTTGCAAAGGTGGCATCTGAGGCCCAATAATGGCGCTCACAACGGCCTTTCATGCGTGCCGGGGGGGTGCGTGATGACGGGAACGATCCAATTCATTTGCTACATCTGTAACAAGCCCATTCGGTTGGAACAGTCAAAAACTGACGAGAGTGGCCGCGCGATCCACGAGGAATGCTACGTCGTGGCGACGCTGTTGCGGACGGGTTCGCATCCCGAAAGTGTGATAAAGCCGAAAACGCAAATGTAAAAGACAAGATAGGCGAGAAAGACTTCGGCGAGTGCGCTTTTTCAAGGAAAACACTACATAATGGCGCTCTATGGGAAGCGCTTCCCGCACCCTCCATACACAATTGGGGTTCAAGCGGCTGGTTTGGTATGAATTACTTTGGTAACCACACGCTGTTACGGCGAGGATTTTTTGCGGTTGTTAAATTGCCCTACCCGGGCGCATATTAAGAACACCACAGCCTTCCCCTGGAGTTGTGCCATGCCTGAAAATAGGCCTTTCCTCTGCTCGATCTGCTTTGGAAATATCAATTTAACCCAATGCAAAACCGATGACCGTGGACGACCGGTCCATGAAGACTGCTATGCGCGGATGCTGCTCCATGAACAGCTACCATTGAAGCGGCCGGTAAGAAAGGCCCCGATCTGGACGACGTGGCTGCGTGCGCAGTGACTCACGAGCTCTGAAACAGATATTTTGCTGCCAAGTGGGCTGAGGAGCAGGCTGCAGCGTCAACGATAGTAATCGGGCCGAGTCCGACTCTACGCAGAGCAGGACCGGATATCTGCATGTTTCCCGCCCCCGCCAACTAATTTACAGGCGCTCTCGCTCCGGTTCCGGGATGAGAGGCGCTGACTAGTTTCCCTGCTCCCACCACAATCACGCCATCGACTAGCACGTATTCAATCCCACTGGGGCCGCGCGGCACCGACTGGTACCCGAACTGGGACTAGGGGAAATAATAGTCTTTCATGACTAAGTCGCAATTCCGGCGCCGCCCGGCTGTTAGGTGCAAGGCGCTCTGCCGAGCAAATGAAAAAGCCCAGACTCATTAGAGCCTAGGCACTCATTCGAAACCTCCTCCAGGCGCCCTTCGTTTCCGAAGTCAGGCGCAACAAATCTGCCTACAGCGACCCCACCCACGGAGCGAAAGACACCGAGATCCCGGCGTCAATTCCAAACCGTGTCACTTTGCTCACTGCAATCGCCTTGATCTACGGAGTTCGGAGGAAGCTATGAAGTTTGTCGTTCGCATCAAAATAGTATCCGGTGGTTTCCCCGGCCGAGTTAATGCTAGAGGGGACAGTGAGGACTGACCCCGGTGGGTCGAATGTGCTGAAGTTGCCGTCTGGACCACGTACGAAGCCGTGGTTAACGACGTGCTCGTCAGAGTATTGTCCCGTGATCGTTCCCGTCTGGTTAATGCTCGTGGGGAAGGTGCCGTTGATCGCACCCGGAACATCGAACGTTGTGAAAGTGCCGTCTGGAGCGCGCAGGAAGCCATGGCCGATAAAGTGATCATCAAGGTAGTACCCCACAATCGCCCCAGATGTGTTGATGCTGGCGGGAAGGGTACCGTTGATGGCACCGGGTGCATTGAACGGGGTGATGCTGCCGTTGCTGGCGCGCAAGAAGCCGTGAAAAATATCGTTTGCGTCCTTATAGTATCCGGTGATCGCCCCCGACTTGTTGATGCTCTTCGGGAGGGTGCCGTGCCTCCCGCCCGGAGAGTTGAACGTTCTGATGCCTCCGTCGGGAGTGCGCAGGAAACCGTGGTTTCTACGGTTCTGATCAAGGTAGGATCCCGTGATCGTTCCCGTCTGGTTAATGCTTGTGGGGAAGGTGCCATTGATCGCCACCGGAACATCGAAAGTTGTGAACGTACCGTCCGGAGCGCGCAGATATCCATGACTACCCGGCCCGCCATAGTAATTTCCAGTGATCATCCCTGCCGGGTTGATGCTTTGGGGGTAGATAAGGCCCTCGCCCGGAGCCTCGTAGGTAGTGACGTTTCCATCGCGATCCCGCAGAAAACCGTGATACGCGATGTCGTCGCTGTAGGATCCTGCAACCGTTCCCGCAGAGTTGATGCTCACAGACAAAGTCCAAACTGCGCCGGGGACATCAATAGTAGTGATGGTAGAGTTTTGACCACCTGCAAAAGAGCTCAGCATTAACAAGCAGAGGCCCAGGTTAAACCTGATCAACATGGAAGTAGTCCTCCGTGAGAGTTGCGGTGCGCGTGGTAGACGCTACGCTTTGAGCATTTCGGGGGTGGGCAACAATATTGCGCGAAACTATACTGTATTTTTCTTTACGCTGCACTAACAATCTCGATGGGTGCGGTCGAACAGAATTCCCGAACAATACACAAATGTTCTGCGACCGTCGCCTTGAGCACGTCGATAGCGTGGGAGGGTACACCGCATCCAGTCCGGAGACCGGCTTTTCTCATCCCAGCCGTTGACGACAGTCGGGTCGGGAAGGATCTGGAAGCTGTCCTCCCCGGCCCTCGATCAGCATTGTTATCGAGAGGTTTGGATTACTTCGTTAGCTGGGCCCTCCAACGATTCCCCTGGGCTAATCGCTGCCGTAATACCGGTGGTAGATCATCGGGCACAGCAAAGGTCCGCCGCGAACGGACTGTTGATGCGTTGAGTGATATACCCGCTTCCATACTGCAATCCTCGTCTTCCGTATTTTCTTCATCACATGGCGTAGCCAGAAAACCATGAAAGTTCCCCGTGTCGGTGAATCCCAGACCGACAATTTGCCCACGAGCATTCATTTTGCCCGTATCGAGGGCAAACAAGGAAGAACCCGGAGTCGCGAGGGCATTAAGATCCCGCACTATACCGTTCTGCCAGACGAAAACCGTGCAGTCTGGCCAGCCATTGGCCGAGCAGGACTGCCCCGTCACTTGCCCCTTGTCGTTGATGCTGTTGCCGTGAGACTCGGCTGCGTCGGGAAGCGTTTCCAGGATCGTCACCACGCCGTTCCTCCACAGAGCAGCATGCTGCACGCCGTTTGCATCTCCCCCTGTACCGGTGGCCTCCCATCTGTTGTTGATGTCCACAGGCTCCATCCCTGTGATGGCGGTTGCCTTGCCGTTTTGCCATAAGACCGGGTGACCTGAACTCAAATTGCAGGCAACAGTGTCTCCCCCCGCTTGTCCCTTGTCATTTATGGTGTTGACGAACCCGTCCGGGTCCCCCGGAATAGTTGGAAGCTTGTGAGCGTATCCCTTTTCCCAGATCACCGGCTGGTAGTTCAGAACTTGAGGCGGGTCGCACGTAGGATCGAGCCGAGCGGTCTCAGTATGTCCAATTATTTGGCCTCGATTATTGATACCGTTCGCAACGCCATTATTCCCACCCAGTGTAGGCAGTGTTGTGATTTCTCCGCGCCTCCACACAACCGGAAGGCAGACAAGGAAATCTCCACAGAAATTTTCCCCTAACGGGTCCGCAATCGAAGTCTCGGAAAGACCCACAATCTCCCCGCGGTTGTTGATCGAGCCCGCCACACTGTAAGGCAAAGGATCTGAACCACCGAGCGTGCCAAGGTCGGTCATCACTCCGCGCCGCCACAGAAAAGCGTGCACGGAAAGGTCTCGCTCAGTCGTCGCAAAGCCCACCACCCAGCCTTTGTCATTCACACCGAATGCTTGGCTAAAGGTTCCGCCCAAAGTTCCCAAGTCTGTGAGTGTGTACCGAACAGGAGGTCCGGATTGCTTGGTACCCTGGTCCTGTGCACTTGCAGGAAGGTTAGTTATTGACAACAAGGTGATGATCATCAAGCAGAGTGAAGTGTCACGCCTCATTCCTGTCGTTGGTTTCATGATGCCTCCTCAATGGTAGGGCTGAAAGCCCAAGGTAAACGTCTCGTGAACAGTTCTTCCTGACGGCCGGCTGCCCCTGCGTGTCGTCCCGACCTCGGCTCCGCCACGCCACAGTCGCGCGTCGCCTCCCAACAATTCCGCCCATTCCGATACACGACGACACGCTCGTGTTCCTGAAATGCCGGGCATGAAAACTTGTCCTGCAACCGAAGCAATCCGCCCGCCTTCTCCTACTTTCCATTCGAAGCAACGTCGAGTGGTGGGCCAGTAACAATCATGCCGTGGGCTTCGAACACCCGTTTTAATCCGTCTATCTGTTCGGTGGTGTAGCTTCTCTCGATCGCCTGCTCGCGCGTCGGCAGTTCTTTGAATTTGGCCAACACCTGAAAGAACGCCTCGATTTTGCCAGCCGGTTGGTAGGTATTGATGATCTTGGCTGGGACGCTAACGGCGGCCCACGCGTGCTCTATGTTGCGCGGGATGAACATGGATTCACGAGTTCGGAGGTGGAACCGCTTATTGCCAATCTCCAACTCCACCTCGCCGTCAACAACGTAAATCCATTCGTCCTGGTCGCGGTTGACATGGCGCGGCCATCCCGTATTGCTTACCTCCAAAACACACATTGCGCCACCCGTATCTTTTCCCGACACCTTGCAATCAATCGTCGTGCCGTATCGGTTGAACCCATCGTTGAACCGGTCTTTTCCTGCACCAATGCTGAAGCCCTTAAACAGTTCCTCATTCTTCATCTTCTTTATTCCTTTCAGGTGGAGGATGGTTTTATCGATTGTCTCGATCAGCGCCCGCGTCCGCGTGGCCTTCCTTTCGAGGACCTGCCGGTGCGACTTGAGAGCGGCGACTTTTTCAAATTTTCGCTGGCTCAGGATTTCCTTGATGCGCTTCAGCTCGAAGCCCAGCTCTCGGTAAAAGAGTATTTGTTGAAGCATTAGCAGTTGCGGCTCCTCATAGATTCTGTAGCCGTTCCGCTTCGTGTAGGCGGGCTTCAACAGTGCCATTTCATCGTAAAAATGAAGCGTGCGCACGGTGACGCCTGAAATCACGGCCAATTGTTTGACGGTGTAACCCATCGATTTTGCCTCGTGCCGTTTTCCATTCTCCGGGATCACGTAACGTGAGAGTCAAGCCAAAAGTGGCGTTGGGAAAGAACTGCCCGGCTTCCACCCTTTAGGCTTGGGGCCGGGCATGCCACTGGCTTCCAGTGCGGGGAAGCAATTCGCTCGACCGGCGATGGAGTGCGCCGGAATGCGCGCGAGCAGGTCGCGGAGCCAGGTAAGAGGCTCGACGCCGCTCCGTTTGCAGGAAGCACGAAGCTTCTCAGCACCGCCGCCGCCTTGAACGCGTCATCTACAATCGGAGTGGTACTGCGGAGGCTAGCCCTTAAACTGACGAAAAATCGCCATCTCTAACAATGCCGGCAGTGTCAAGCAGATTTAGAGCACACGGCTGCATGCACTCAAGAAAGAGCGCCATTTTGGTCTCGCGGGTAGTTTGCGCTTCCAATCTGGGCTCGCTTCTCATCGTTGGGGTCAGACTTAGTTCGACCCAACCATCTGTTCGATCCCGACAAGCGATCATGATTACTGCTTCGAACTCCCTCTGTGAGGGGAGCGGGATACCTAATCATTACGTCGGTGACTTACTGCATACCATGGCGATTTCCGGGCTCTCCCGCGTGCGAGTCGAACTTATTCAGCTGCTCGTAATCCCACTCCTTTCTCCAGAGCCTGTTGTTGGCTTCGGGGAACCCCCAACTTTACCCGGGAGTGGGAGCGATATTCATGCAATCATTTCACTCAGGAGGCAACGGTCTACAAGAACGGGACGACGACCCTCTCCCTCAACATTGCACCTAGGACTGACAGACGCCGAAGTCTTTGGTCACCTTACTTGTCTGCCACATAGGCGTCTTGTCGTTGCCTTTCGACTTTGCATTCTTGCCCTGCAACCTCATTCGATCCCCCGGCTTAACATTCCTCGTGTCGCCAAACAGCGAGTAACTTTGTTTATCTTTTTCGTCGGTGACGGTCATCCCATTTGCTCCCGAGTTGACACATCCCGTAATGGTTCGCTTTTTCGAATAGTGAATGGCAACGACAGCGATGACCGCTACTCCCGCCGCCACTCCCACGATTACTCCGGCGATTGTCCCGTTGCTGACAATTTTGCCTGAGCTCTGTGCTTCCACAGGAATGCTGAGAGCGAACGTGAGCGCGATAATCAGAACTGATGAGAGTACTCTTGCGGCCATGTGCTCCTCTTCGTAGAAATTTGCCTGTCATCAGTTTGACAATGTGCGAGGGCGAGATGGTTTGGCCCAACGGTGGAGTCGGGCAATCGTAGGCGTGCTGCGAAGACAAGTCAATGACAGCTATGACGTCGGCGCGTTTCAGAAGGATGGTTGGCGCAAGATCTCCAGTTACGTAAACCACTATCGCTTTCTATTGGGGGATAAGCGGGGTTGGGTAGGACCACATCTCAACGATGCTATTGGAAAGACCTCAATCGCAAAAAGCCCAACGCGGCTGGAATGGTTTAACGAAATGGCGCCACCTATTTCGTCGGTGCAACCACTGTAACGGTCAGGGGAATTCCCAGAGTACCAGCGTGCCTCACCGCGAGATCGTAAATGCCAGTCTGGAGGTAAACATCGCCTCTCGGCAAATCAATCTCTTCGTGCAACTGAAGGCCAACGCGCTGGAGAGCCGGGTAAACCTCGGGTTTGATGCTTATGGGGAGCTTCTGATTGATGACGTTCAACACCTTTCCATCGTAGTCGTAAGCTATC
Source organism: uncultured Acidobacteriota bacterium (assembly GCA_963801895.1). Lineage (GTDB taxonomy): Bacteria > Acidobacteriota > Terriglobia > Terriglobales > Acidobacteriaceae > Sulfotelmatobacter. The sequence goes on from CAWDGM010000003.1 coordinate 68,878, forward strand.
AGCGCAACTTCGATCGTTCCCGATCGCACCCCACCTGCGCTCCTTTCCAGCTTCACGTCCTGCGCTGAAATCGCGAAGTCTACATCATATCGGACCGAAGACTTAAGGTCGGCGTTCTTGGCTTCGTGAAGTGGTGCTACTCGCACCTTGTAAAGAATCTCTGCAAGATCAGGCATTCCAAAGCTAACGAACGGCAGAAGAGGATCATTGGTGCCGACGTTCTGCTCGGCTGTCGCTTCCATCTTCGCATTCTCGGCGTAGTAGCCGCGCCGATAGGCCAGTTTGTAGCTGCCATTGGCCGTCCTCAATTCGATTCGCCGATATTTTCCGTCGGGATCGCGATTGGTTGGAGTGTAGGTGAGCGTGTAGTAATGAGAGCCATTGTTGATCGCTTCCCTCATCGCATCACCGAGCCCATTCGTATTGTAGAAAGCTCTTCCTCCAGTGTCCTGCGCCAGCGATTCCATAGCGATTTGCTCGAATGCCCGATCCGAATATCCATCATGCAGTGGCTTGCCGTAGTTGTCGGCAGAAGTGAAGTCCTCAACGACCAGCCCCGTGGCAGATATTGGATAGACCGCGACTTGATCTGCGGTGAGCAAGTCGGCAGTTTGCCGAATCTCGCTCTGGTATTCCCTGCGGAATACGCCTCGTGGATTGGTCTCGGGAAAGAAACTGAGCGGGAAAGAGCCAGACACCCAAATCACGTTCTTGCGACCTGGAAATTGTTCTAAATAGCGTGCTAACCCCTGAAACGCTTGTAGCGTCATGCCAACACGATCGGCAGCACGGTCCGAATCCTGTTGCGCAAAGAATTCTTTGCAGGCAGCGATCCCGGCGGGCGCCTGGATACCATCGCAAGCTAGCAGTTCACTTGCTTTCCGAGAAGGAGAAGCAAGCTGAGGTTCAAACTTCGGCTCAGCGCCAGACTTCGGATCAATGAATGAGTTCAACAGCGCCGCATAGTCGGTCGTAAATCCTCGCACGATACGAAGTCTCTGTCCTAAGGTAAAGATCGCCACTCTGGCGCCAGTTGGATCGGCCAAAGCTGACTGAAGAAACTTGATCATTTGAGGACGCAAATAGATCTGGTCACTCGCCTGTGTGTTCAGGGAGTCCAGCAGGAGCACGTTGATCGAGTCGGTCGTTTTTACGGTGGGATAATTCGTATATACATCCGGTGGTGTGGGGGGTAACGCAATCCGCGTAATCTTCCCACCGGTATGCTCCTCGAAAAAAGAAATCGTCTGCTGCCGACTGTCCTCTGCAACTTCAAAATCTTTTTTTTGCAGCCCGCCCACCGGGTCGCCCCTCGCTGTGGTGACTACCACATCGACCAATACGAGGCGTACGTCAGACTTGATCGTTGTAGTCTGTCCAGTAGCAGTGGGGGTTGACGACGGCGGAGTTTGCGGCTGTAGGGACCACGTGGCGAAAATGAATGGTACTGCTTGCAGGCAATGTCGTAGGTTTTCGAACGCGAATTTCTGCCTTCGCCTGTAGCTGAACTGATTCCGCAGTTCACAACGAATGTCCGGACTCATTGAGATCATCTCGCCGATTCCAAAAAAAAGGCTCAACGTCGGGTCTGAGCTTCCTTTTCTCACATGCTCTGAACAAATGATACGCTCAGGTTAAAATCTGAGCAGCGGGGCAGGGTCATCTTGTCCGAAGGACATCTTTATGACGGATTGGTTCGCGCTCCTGTGCTACACGTGGCAGACGTTGAGGCCTCGCTCCGCTTTTACGTCGAGCGGCTCGGCTTCACGAGCCCGTGGCGCTACGACGATGACGGCAGAGTACGCATTGCACGGGTAGACAGGCAGGGTTGCGCACTGATTCTCGCCGACAGCAAGTTCTTTAGCGAGAATCGTTCAGGTGCTTTTGGGCCGGAGAAGATAGGCAAAGGGCTGATGTTTATTTCTCTGAATGTTGAGCCTCACTCAAGCGAGGACGCCACCGCTGCAGTGGATGCGCTGCTTGCGGAACTCCAGTCCAAAGGTGTTCACGTGAAAGACGGATCTTGGGGCTATCGGCTTGTGGTGGTCGATGATCCAGACGGTAACCAACTCTTCTTCAACTATCCGGCCGAGACTGCATCCTGAATAACATCCCGATTTCATTCGTCATCGGATCAATGAACGTTATCGCCTTCCATGAGAAGCCCGGTCGGAGTCAGGTGGATTCGTTGTTGGTAGTCATAAAAGCGTTTGTTTTGCCGAGTGGCGCAGACGCCATTGTTCCATCTGCACTCTTTGTTGAGCGATTCGTCGCTCCGAATTTATTTCTGTTCACAGGTTTTCTTTCCGCTTCGCCTCGCGATGCACATTTCTGCATCGCCCGTCTTCTTTATCTCTGCTTTGAGCACGGGGGGACTGGGAGCTTGCTGAATCCCGTGCCGGAGACCGGCTTTCTCGTCCGATCTGTTAAGAGCGGTTGACCCAGCACGTCAGTTCTTGGGATGCGAAGTGCCGAACTTCGACCAAGCAATAAACCATCGTCCCTCGTCCGAATCCAACTGGTCTAGTTGAAGAACGAATCCTGTACTGATCCCGATCATGCGAGTCCTGAAGTAATATGTTCCGCTTGGCTCAGCTTTCAGCGAATGCACCGAAACTCTAGGCAGCCTAGTGAGTACCCTTCTTGTCATGAGGGATTGAAGCATCGCACAGATGTGGTGTTCACCGGGCTCGATGGGCACGAAGAAATACCTTCCACCGTCGACGGCACCCTCCCACTTTTCGTCAAATCCGAAAACGCTGGTGAGGTGGCCGTCCGCGACAAAATAGATTAGCGCCTTGCCATCTTCCGAAGTGGGTGCAGGATGTTGCGATTCGTCGGTCTTCACTTCGTATTTCTCGTTTTGCGGTCCGCAGCCTACTTCCGCTCTGGATATCGCCCTCTTATCTTGGGCAAGTGCACAGCACGACAGTAAAAAGATCGCAGCGATGGTCTTCATACGTCCCTCCAATCGGTAAATCTCACCCCGCAAACCCCGAACGCATAATACGCTGGCCGATGGATGACGGTAACATCGCCTCTCTGACAATGTCGGCGGTGTCAAGCAACTTTCGAGCGTACCTATCCGTGCACTCGGAGAAGAGCGCCATTTCGCTCTTGTTGAAATGGCCGTACCAACCACAGGCTCGCTCGTAATCGTTTTTCAGGTTCGGACTCTCGGTCCGACCCATGCATCTCTTCGGTCACGTACTGCGATCATGATTACTACTTCGAACTCCTCTTCTCATCAAGAGGAGCGGGACGCCCAATCAATTTCTCGATGTTCGACTACACACCATGGCGATGTCCGGGCTGTCCCGCGTGCGAACCGAACTTGTTCAACTGCTCGTAATCCCATTCCTTGCGCATCATCCAGAACAACTGCACGGCCAACCGGCGGGCCATCGCGACTTTCGCAATCTTGCGTCCGCGCCGCAGCACCAGATGAAAATATTTGCTGCGCCACTCCGGCAGGCTGCGCACCGTCACCTGCGCCGCTTCCACCAGCAGAAAGCGCAAGATCGAACTGCCTTGCTTGGTGATATGTTCCAAGCGCCGGCGATTTCCGCTGGAGTCTTCCAGCGGCACCAGGCCCAGATAACTCGCCACCTGCTTGCCGCAGTGAAAGCGTCCCGCGTCGCCGAGTATCAGCACAAACGCCAGCGCGGTTAACACGCCCACTCCCGGATGCGTTCGCAATCGCTGCGCCGCAGGACAGTTCTCGACTTCGCGTTCGATCGCCTGGGTCAACTCCGCAATCGCCGGGTTGAAACGATCCAGCAACTCCAGCAGATCGCGCCGCCGCCGGCTCGCCCACGGAGCCAGTGCGAACGATTCCAACTGCTGCCGTCCGCGCTCGCGCCACAACTTTTTCTTGCAATGCAGGCCTTCGTTCAACGCCACCGCCTGCAGTTGATTCATGACTCGCGTGCGTGCCTGCACCATGCGATGCCGATGCCACAACAACTGCCGAAGATCGCGGTTCTCCCAGTTTGGCACCCAGATCTTCGGAAACCGATCTTCGAGCAGCAAGCGCAGGATGAGTTGCGCGTCCTGGCGATCCGTCTTCTGCTTGCGTACCCGCCGCGTCCGAATTGCGGCCGCGTCACCGATCCACAAATCAAACTGCAACTCGGCTACGAGACGCTCGAACCAGCGTGCGTGTCCGCTGGCCTCCATGCCGATGCGCACCGTTTCATTCGCACTCGCGAGAGCACGGTAGAACTTCTTCGCCTCACCGGGATGTGCGAGCCGTTTCTCCTCGACCTCTCCGGTCACGGTGTTGAGCACGGCGATTTGTTGAAACTCGGGATGGAAATCTACTCCTATAATGATCATCGTTCGGCTCCTTTCTCCCGAGCCGGTTGGTTGGTTTTGCCACCTCCAACTCTAACCCGGGTGCGGGAGCCGACATTGTCATGGAATCAATTTCACTCATCTCGCCTTGAGACGAGAGTCCGAGTGTCGTTCAAAGCCGTTCACAGCAACGTTACGCCGACCCACAAATGGCGCCGCAAGTGTCAGCGCAATCCCGAAAATCCAGAGATAATGCCCGAGCAGAAGTTTGAAGTGCTCTCTTGCCAGAAAAATCCACGTTGCTGAGACGGCTAGAACGACAAAGCTGGCCAGTAATTCCCGAAACTTGGAAAATTTCCTCGCGAGGCCGCTGAGTAGATAGAGCAGCAATAGGGGATTAACCCAGCCGCTGATGGCGAGTAACGGAAGCTCCGGCCAGATCGGGGCATCTTGCGGAAAATGCTGCCCCCCAATGGCAAACTGAAGAAGGCGTACCGTAAAAATTGGGGTGACTTCAGCACATTCCCAGCCCGGTAAATCTTCGCTTCGACTGCTCGGTCCCCATCCGCCTGGTGCCGTCGAGGGCGGCATCCGGACTGCGGGAAGAAAAAATGCTGTGAGGAACAGTGTCAGGCCCGCGGCCCAGAGAATTGGACGAGAAAACGAGCGCCCAGATCTGTGCGATCCATGTGCCGAATCATACAGCCAATCGTCGATTGGCGAAAAATCGGCATATCTAACAATCAGAATTCTAATTCTTAGCAGGCTGCTTTTGACCGCTTGCGCATCGAATCGCGCAACACGTCGCACAACGCGAGAGTAGTCGCAATCAAAATTTATGAGCGACTTCGCGTCCATGCTCGTCGCTCTTTGTCGCACTCAACTTCCGATTCGCCGACCATACGTCCAGAATCGTCGCGCTAGGGAAGACTACTGGAGGTCAAGCGCGTAAATTTCCTGCACGCTGCGATCGCGAATCAAGACCGGGTCATCCTCCGGGGTAAGGCCGATCCAAGAGGTGAAAAAATCGACCAGCTGAGGTATGTCCTTCAAACTCAGAACATCTTCAACTAAACCATCCTCTATTCTGACGCGAACTAGCCTTGGAGAACCCTTTGAGCTGTCCCCCATGTAGACATATTTGCCGTTATGCGACCACACGTTGTCTCCGAACTGTTCGCCCTTTGCCAAACTGGACCAGTGCGTTGTGTTCGTATCGAACAACATCAGTTCCGTCTGGCCGTTCGTGAACGCGGCTATGAAGCGTCCATCGGGCGAAAGTCGGGGAGAGAAGAGCCCATCCGAATTCGGGATAAAAGTAATCATCCCGCTATCCAGATCCAGGCGAAAAATGGAAAGCGGACCCTTTTCGCTTGGGTTGGATTTCGCGAACACCACAGACTTGCCATCGAGTGCCCAGTTGGGATCTGCCTGCACTTCGTTTGGATCAAGTGAAGGAATGCTCTGTGGAAGGCCTCCGGATGAAGACAGGAAAGAAATCTTCCATGGGCGATAGAACTGCACATCCATGTATGCGATTTTGGATCCGTCGGGTGACCAGCGCGGTCCATAAGCCCGCACCGGAGGAAAAGTTAACTGCATCTTGTCGCTGCCATTAGGGCGGCTTCGCCAAAGGTTCATGTCGGGATAGGAGACGTAAGCGATCCACTGGTGGTCGGGTGAAACTTCGAAGGGACCGGCAGAAATACCGGGAAGAATGGGATCGAAGCGACGAGTTTTTGAATCGTAGCGGACCAGTTCAACCCGAACGTCTTCGCCTATCACGAAGAGTCGCTTCCCATCACCACTGGGGACTGGAGCGCTGAGGCGCAGCGGTCCGGAAATGAGGCGGGAAGGGGTTCCAGGACCTCCTGCAAAGAAGGATCGACGCTCGGGCATTACCCAAATCGCCTGATCCATCCCGTGGCCTGCCTGAAAAAAGTAGTAGTTGCCATCTGGCGACCAATTTCCACAGCACTGAAATGCCGACTCCTTCCAGCCCGGCAACAGTAGGTGAAGATGTTCCCCATTCGCGTCTATTTCCCAGAGGGAACTGGGATCAGATTCTGGCGTGCGAACCATATAAAAGCGGATGTGCCGGCCATCCGGCGAGTAACGAAGTCCACGCACAACGCCCGCGACTTTCGCCAGCTCCTGCGGACCGCTCCCGTCCTTTTCCGCGGTCATCAAGGCTTGCCCATTCGCGTACAAAATGTGCATTCCATCTGGCGTCCAGCAAGCATCGGTCGCGTAGACATTGCCGACGCGATGAGGAGTTCCTGCTGGCAAGGGCTGCAGCCAAAGCTCCGTTGCCGAATCGGGGCGCCCGGTCTCAGGATCGGCGCCGACGCCAACCCCGTTTGCCAGCAATAACTCGGAATGATCTTGGGAGATCGCGTAAATCTTGAGGACTTCCTTCAGCGAGGTCACAATCTGAATAGCCTCGCCAGCGGTCGCCGACACCTGGGTAATTTCGGAGCCTCCAGCCCACGGGGCTCCTTCAACGAAGTAGAGGTGAACACCATCGGTGACGAACAGGTTCGTGGATTTCTTCGCCTTGGCATCATTTGTTATTCGGAGTGCCCTGCTCACTCTCGGCAGACGAGGCCAACCTGCCCAAAGGAGACCGGCGGATACCAACACCAATGTGAGAGCAGCCACGTAAGCAAGTCGGACCCTCCGCATCGGCTGCGGTTGGGCTGGCTCAATGACGGCCCAAGGTTGATTTCCGTTGCCGGTGAACAATACCTCGACTGGTGCGATAAATTTGTAACCCCTCCGAGGAAGAGTCCCGACGAACTTTGGATTGTTTGCGGAATCGCCGAGAGTCTCGCGCAGTCGCTTGACGGCGGTATTCAGGCCAATTTCAAAATCGACAAAAGTATCGTCGGCCCAGAGCAGAGAGCGCAGCTCGTCACGGCTGACGACCTCGCCGGGGCGTTGCAGCAAATGCACGAGTACCTGTCGAGGCTGCTCTTGCAGCTTGAGCTTCATGCCATTCTTGCGGAGCTCGGCGCTTCGTAGGTCGAGCTCGAACGCGCCGAAGCGGTAGATGGGAGTGTTCTGAACTGACAAGAGAGCCCCAGGCGCCGTAGTCCGTCGCCTAGTTTAGCACCATTAAACAGCAGGAGTGCGTCATATTGGGCCATAACCCCAACACTTTGAAGAGACTTAGCAAGTCGCAATCATGTCAGGCTCCGTCCATTGAGTGCGATGCCCACTTAGTCCATTTTCGTCGGTGATCGCCATAGCACCACATCGGCGATATTGAAAAGGAGAAACTCTTGACCTCAAGAAATCTAAAGCAAGTCGCAGCTTTTGCTGGAACCGCAGCACTGGTTTTGGCCGGCATCATCATGGTTCTGGGATCAGGATTGCCGGCTAGAGCCCAGTCGGAGGAGGCTAGGTTTAGTAGCCGCCTCGCAGGGACATGGCGCCTGCAGATCACGGTCCAGGACTGTGAGACGGGCGCGGCGCTGCGGACCTTCCCGGCCCTGGCGGCCTTCTCGAAAGCAGGTACTCTAACCCTGACGACCGCCGGCCAGCTCCCCTCGCTAAGCACTACCGGTCTAGGCGTGTGGCAGCACACTAATGGCCATGCTTACAGTGCAGTCGCCGAGGTCTTCATCTTCAGCCCCGACGGGGTCTGGATACAAACACACAGGCTTACGCGGGCCATCGAGATCGGTAATAGTGGGGATGAGTTCACTGAGACCATTGACCTTGAAATCTTGGACACCAACGGGAACCTCATAGCGCCAGGCTGCGCCACCAGCGTCGCGACTCGCTTCAAATGAGTGGGAAAAGATTGCCAGAGCGGACCTCAAACGATAGTCAATGAAGGGGGCGACCTGGTTCGTCCCTTTCCGGTTCCTTACAAGAGGAGCGTTTGTACTGAGTGTCCCACAAAGAGCGTCTATTATACTTTCTGCGCTAAATCTCAAAACTCAATTCCCCTTCTGAAGGCGAAGCACCCTGCGTCGGTCCAGAGCTTCGTTTCGTCCTCCAATATCTGCTTCTCGCGAACTTGAATCCCTCGGAATGCCCCGCGCAAGTCAAGCGGCTTGCCGTTTAATGCGCTTGCGTCCATTCGTCCGAAGGCCACACCTCCCTGTTGGAACCGCGAAACAAACCTTTACTTCATCCTGCGCATCCACTGCGGTTGCGCTTTAGGGGGATTCGATGAGCCGTAAGAATGGAAGGCGTGGTCTGGCAGATCCAGTGAGCCTGAACCCAATAAATCCTGACGACGAGCAGATGCTTCGCGTCGTTATCGAGACACCCAAAGGGAGCCGTAACAAATTTGCCTTCAATCCAGATGAACGAATCTTCGAACTGAAGAAGGTACTGCCGGCTGGGATGGCATTTCCATACGATTTTGGGTTTGGTCCTTCAACCAAGGCGGACGACGGAGACCCGGTGGATGTGTTGGTGCTGATGGATGAGCCCGCTTTTCCCGGATGCGTGCTGAGCCGTCGGCCTATCGGAGTAATCGAAGGTGAACAGGGAGACAAGAAAAAGAAAGAACGCAATGATCGCATCGTCGCTGTTCAAGAGGATGCCCACAGTTGGGCCGACATAAAAACAATGGATGACTTGGGGAAGGAATTTTGTAGCGAGCTTGAAGAATTCTTCGTGAACTACCATCGGCTTTCGGGCAAAAAGTATCGTGTGCTAGATGTGAAAGGGCCAGGGACGGCGCGAAAACTGGTGCAGTCCAGCCGCAAATAGTCGCACGTAAATTGGCAACACTATGACAGAGATCGCTCTGCGTTTCCTGATCGGCGGCATTGTGGTTTCGTCCTTCGCAGTTCTGGGCGATATGTGCAAGCCGAAGAGTTTCGCTGGATTGTTTGGTGCCGCGCCGTCGGTTGCGCTAGCCACGCTTGGACTCACCGTAGTCAGCTCCGGCAAGTGGTATACAGCGACCGAAGGACGCTCGATGATTGCAGGAGCCATCGCCTTCTTCGTCTACGCTTCATGGATCAGCTCATTGACGATGCGCTACAAGTGGAAGGCGCTGGTTGTGACCGGTTCAGCGATGTTTCTGTGGTTCGGTACAGCATTCGGACTGTGGTTTGTGGTATTGCGCTAGTCGACCTCCATGAAAATTCAAATCGACCCTTCGGTTCTCAAAGAGACCAAGTGGCATCAGTATGCGGTGCGATTTGTGTTCGGGGGACTCATAACGGCAATGGCCGGGGTGATTTCGAAGGAATTCGGACCGGTGATCGGCGGACTCTTCTTGGCGTTCCCCGCAATCTTCCCCGCCAGCGCGACCCTGATCGAAAAGCATGAGGAAGAAAAGAAAGAGCGCAAAGGCTTAAAAGGCACAGTGCGTGCGGCCGATGCGGTCAGCGTGGACGCTGCTGGGGCCGCAATCGGCAGCATTGGCCTCGTAGTCTTTGGGCTGATAGTGTGGCGGACAATAGCGACCTATTCCGCCTGGCTGGTTCTGAGCGTTGCCACGGGTACGTGGTTGGCAGTCTCCGTGCTGCTCTGGGAAGGCCGGAAACGATTGTGATGTAAGCCAAAACGCTTTGTTAGCATCTCTTGCTTCCAAAGCGCAGATCGCTGTTTGCGATCGCGAGAACGTGGGTGACATTAGAAACTGGAGTGCATTCTCGGATCTGGCCTCATGTTATCGGTCACGACAGCAGTGAGTGCAGCCCAGATCGCTAGCTAGTTAGTCTATGGCAACCGCAGACCGCACTCACAAGCCGAAAAGAACAGACGATTTCTCGATCTCTAATAAAAAGATGAGAGAGACACCGGGCATATCTTTTTTCCAAAAGCTCGGCCCCGGTCTTATCACAGGCGCGTCGGATGATGACCCTAGCGGAATCGCAACTTATTCACAAGTTGGAGCTCGATTCGGTTATGGGCTGCTCTTTACGATGGTACTGACGTATCCGCTGATGACCGCCATTCAAGAAATCAGCGCGCGCATTGGCCGGGTGACCGGGGCAGGGATTGCCGCTAATCTTCGGAAAAACTATCCTCGGCCGCTCCTTTATTGCGTGCTTTTCGTCGTGTCAGTCGCCAACATTTTCAATCTGGGCGCGGACATCGGTGCGATGGGAGCCGCAATGCAGCTCCTGATGCCTAAGACCGCGGGGTTGTTTACGGTGATTTTCGGTGTGGGCTCTTTGGCGGGCGTAATGCTGGTTCCGTACTCGACGTATGCGAAATATCTTAAATGGCTCACGCTTTCACTCTTTGCCTATGTCGGCGTGGTGTTCTTTGCCCACGTCTCATGGCGGGCTGTCCTATATGCGACCGTACTCCCGCATGTTGAGCTAACAAGAAATTATCTGACCGCTCTGATCGCCGTGCTTGGCACAACTATCAGCCCGTACCTCTTTTTCTGGCAGGCGTCGCAAGAGGTCGAAGAGGTGAAAAACAACCGTGGAGAGAAACCACTGAAACATGCGCCCTCCCAGGCAAAGGAGCAACTCGGCCGAATCCATTTGGATACCTATCTGGGCATGGCGTGCTCCAACATCGTCGCATTTTTCATCATTCTGACCGCAGCCGCCACACTCCACGCTCATGGGATCACAGAAATCACGACGTCCGCGCAGGCCGCGCAGGCGTTAGAGCCGCTGGCGGGTCGCTTCGCCTTCGCGCTATTCATATGCGGTATTGTTGGTACCGGGCTTCTAGCGGTGCCCGTACTCGCGGCATCAGCATGTTACGGAGTCGGTGAAGCTTGCCGCTGGAAAACCAGCCTTGAGCGGAGGCCTGCGGAGGCAATCCGGTTCTACGCTGCGATCACAATCGCGACGCTGTTGGGGCTTTCCCTTAACTTTTTGCACATTGATCCGGTGAAGGCGCTGTTCTGGGTAGCCATCTTGAACGGCATCGTTGCCGCGCCCATGATGGCCGTAATCATGGTTATGGCGTCGAGCCGGAAGGTGATGGGTAAGCTCGTGATTCCCTACTACCTCAAGACGATGGGCTGGATTGCGACTGGCGTCATGTTCTGTGCGTGCATAGGCCTGGTCTGGACATGGAAGTAAGGTATCGGGAACCATATGGGAACGTGGAACGCTTCTGAGGGTTGCTCACGAATTCCCAAATTGCAGAGCTTTGGCTATCGCTGCACGAGCCAGCGATGGAACCTTCATCACCTTTGATCCGCGGAAATCCTCACAAACCTTCCCTCTCGGCATCAATGCTGGAGGTGTGATCATGGGATTTTACGTGGACACTAGCGCAAAGCACGTCCCGCACGGCTTTGTGCGTTCGGCCCAACGACGGGCTTCGGCAAGAAAGAAGCTGTGAAGCCCATGTTCGTCGCCACTTGGCGGCAGATGAGCTTGTAGAGCTGAATCTGGTCTGCGGCAGAGACAACTTCACCATACCCATAATTGATTTCAAATTGCGAAGGAGCGACCTCGGGATGGTCCTTCTCGTTCTGGAATCCCATGGCGCGCTGCACTTCGGCGGTAGTGTCGATGAAGGTGCGGAGAGGATCGCCCGGTAGGGAGTGGTAATAGCCACCGGTATTCACGTACTCGAACTTGGAAGTTTCGTGATAGTGGCGCTCGGCATCGGGCCCTTTGAAGAGGAAGCCCTCAATTTCGTTGGCGGCATTGAGGGTGTAGCCCTTCTTTTTGTAGAGATCCGTCGCGTATCCCTTGAGGACGCCGCGAATATCGCCGGAATAAGACGTGCCGCCCTTGTCGATGACTTCGCCAAAGACAAGAACCTTGCCGGAGCCGAAGACATCGGCGGGAGCCCAGTAGAATGCGCCCCAGTCGATGCCGAGGCGAAGATCGCTCTCGCGCTGCGCGGTAAATCCGCGAATGGAAGAGCCGTCGAAGGTGAGATTGTCGAAGCTCTTCAGCAGGAACTTCTTGTCGTAGTCCAGCATGTGCAACCGGCCTTCCAGATCGCTGAAGAGGACGGTCACGGCCTTGATGCGCTTTTCGTCGGTGAGGTACTTAATCCGCTCCTCTTGAACCTGATCAGGGGCGACGCGGTTTCTGCGCTGGTCCTTCGCTTTGAGATTTAGTTCTTCGAGTTCGTCGTATGAGAGGGCCAGGAAATTGCGCAGTTCGATGGACATTCATCTCCTTAAGAAGGCAGCCGCCGTTAATTCTTTCGGACACGCCGAGGTTGGCCGAAAGAATATCGGTTCACATAGTCGCTGCCAAGAGTCGAGCTTATGAAAAAAATGAATGCTTCGTATAAGTTTGCGATATGAGCACGACAGTTTGAAGAACCGCAGTGTAGAAGCCGCACTGTAAGTCGCCACTTAAGTTCCCCCACCACTAACCTTCAGACGTTGTGTTTCTGTAGCCGGGGATGCGCTATCAGAGCGCGTTGAGCCGCGTTGAGAGATCAGCGCCTGCAGTTGCAACCCTCGCGCGTGAAACGCAGTAATAAGTTTGCTTTATCGCCGCCATAAAATCTAACTCTAATAAAAAACTTTGGATGCTTCGCAGCAAAAGTATGCGTTGGACTGCGGCTCGATAGCTCGCTAAGTTCTGCCTGCTGGCAACGGATGCGCTCGGTCATCCGCTGCATGCACCAGGGGAGAAAAGAGAAATCTAGATGAACCGCTTCCTTTTTGGGGCTGTGATTGCTTTTGTATTTCCGTTGTTCGTGTCTGGGGGTTATGGACAAAATCAGGCGAGTGCAACTCCGCCCGCTAACGATGCGATCGTTCACCACATGGAAGAACTGGAAGAGCAAGTGAAGGCTCTGCGCGCTGAGGTGGCAGCATTGAAAGAGACTGACAAAACGACGATGACAACGGGATCTGATCCCGTTGCTATGCCGCAAAGCAATCTTGTCAGCAGCGCAACGGTTGCCTCTACACCTGCCGGGCCATCACTGGCAGGACTTCTGGGGTCGACTTCGTTGAGTGGCTTCGTCGATCTTTATTACGGGCAGAACTTCAACAATCCGGCCTCTCAGACGAACGGTCTGCGCTTCTTCGATCAAAGTACCCAAATGTTTGGCCTGAACATGGTCGAACTGGTACTGGACAAGACTCCTGAAGTCACCAATAGCCGCACCGGTTATCACGTCGCCCTAGGATTCGGCCAAGCGATGAATGCTGTCAACTCCACAGATCATGGCGGCCTAGGCTTCGATCAGTACCTGAAGGAAGCCTACTTTTCGTATCTCGCGCCTGTAGGCAAAGGAGTGCAGGTGGACATCGGCAAGTTCGTTACGCCGGCCGGAGCCGAGGTGATCGAGACCAAGGACAACTGGAATTACTCCCGCGGACTGCTTTTCTCCTATGCCATTCCCTACTACCACTTCGGCATGCGAGCGAAGTACGCCTTCAATGACAAGTACGCTCTCACCGGATTTTTGATGAATGGCTGGAACAACGTGGTCGACAACAATACGGGCAAAACATACGGCGTCAGTTTTGCCTGGAATCCAAATAAGAAATTAGGGATCACGGAGAACTACATGGCCGGTCCCGAAACCAATAATCTGAACAACGATTGGCGCCAACTCAGCGATACGGTCATAACCTATTCGCCCACTAGCAAACTCTCGTTCATCGTGAACGGCGATTACGGGCGCGGCGACCGCATCACGGATCCTTTGACGGCGATCGTCTCACGTCCAGTGTATTGGACGGGCGTTGCTGGCTACGTGCGTTACGCCTTCAGCGGGACGTCCGCCATCAGTACCCGCTATGAGCATTACGACGATCCCAACGGTTTCACCACGGGGACAGCGCAACATCTCAACGAGGTCACGGCCACTGTGGAGCGGCTAGTAGCGCACCACATCATCAGCCGGATCGAGTTCCGTCACGACGTTTCCAATCAGCCTGTCTTCTTCAAGGGCACGGCACCAGTGTTGGCGCAGAACACACTCGCCGCTGGAATGGTCTTCACCTTCGATAGCCGGGAGGGGAAATAGTAATGGGACGCGGTGAGTGGAACATTTTGCTTTTAGGACAGCTCGAACTTGGGCTGTCTGCAATGGGGGGATCAGCGGCTTGGGCACAAACCCAACTAACCCCTGGTGTCAGCGTCCGAGCCGCCCCCCACCCAAATATATGGGTGCGTTTAGATCGTGCGGGTCAACAAGTTTTTTGCAGTACCGGGGGGAACTTGAAATGACCCGCACCAGGCTGGCACGTGAGATCGCGAAGCTCTTGGTGGGAAGTGGGGCGTTGCTGACTGGACTCTTTTTGCTGGCTGCGATGCCGCTCACCGCGGTCCTTACGATCCTGGGCGCCATGGGATTGATGCTGAGTTCGATGGCAAGACTGTGCGGAGCGGAAGTGCGACGTTCATCGAGAGGGCTATGAGGAAAACCATCTCGGACAAAAGGAAAGAGGGGCGTATGAAATTCAATTCAAAACTCACGACAAGGAGCTGTGACATGTCCGTCAATGCCACACAAGGGAAGAAGCTGTCTCTATCCAAAAAGTTTTCCCGTCTAGCCTCGCGCCTGCGGGATCCGGAGTGGCGCCGTTACGGAGGGCTGCTCCTCGGCGGAAAGGCCATCGGAATCGGCGTGGTCTTCCTTTTAATCACCGTTATCTCGGGTCTTTTCTTTGGTCACGTCTATGCGCAAACCGGCGCGCCCGAGGTTAAAGCGTCTGACGTGGTCAATCCCGTCAACACGGCATGGACTTTGATCGCCGCCTTTCTCGTATTCGGCATGCAGGTCGGCTTCACCATGTTGGAAGCCGGTTTCTGCCGCTCACGTGAGACCGTGAACGTGCTCATGGAGTGTGTGGTAGACACATGCCTGTGCGGCATTCTCTTCTACGCATTCGGCTTCGCGTTCATGTTCAGTCACGGCAATGGCTTCATCGGCTATCACTGGTTCTTCTTGCAGGGTGCACCGGCAACCTATGAAACCACCGGAGTTGCGTTCCTGGCAGTGTGGCTCTTCCAATTTGCCTTCGCCGACACGTGCTCAACGATCACGTCGGGAGCAATGATCGGTCGCACCGCGTTCTTTGGCGATCTTCTTTATAGCGTCGCCGTTTCCGGCTTCATCTATCCCATCATCGGTCACTGGGCTTGGGGCCCCGATGGATGGTTAGCGACGATGGGCAGCGACGGTCACTTCTTCGCCTCACTCGGGACGGGATTTCATGACTTCGCTGGCTCTACGGTAGTACATACCATCGGCGGAATGATTGCACTGGCGGGTGCCATCGTTCTGGGGCCGCGCCTTGGCCGCAGTTTCAAACGCGACGGCGGTGCTCCGATGCTGCCGCACGATCTGACGATTGCCGTCAGCGGCGGCTTGATCCTGTGGTTCGGCTGGTATGGGTTTAACCCCGGGAGCACTCTCTCTCTTATGGATTTCGAGGGCATTGGGCGAGTTGCCGCCAATACAACTTTGGCCGCATGCGCCGCTGGCCTCACCGCAATGCTATGGGCCTACAAGTCCAGTAAGAAGTGGGACGCAGGCTTCACCACCAACGGATTCCTCGCAGGATTGGTCGCGATTACGTGTCCCTGTTACTGGGTCACTCCTTTCGGAGCGATCATGCTGGGAGGAGTCGCCGGCGTCGTTGTTGTTCTCGGCGTGGAGTTCCTGGAGTGGCTGCGCATCGACGATCCGATTGGCGCGGTACCCGTGCATGGCATCTGCGGCATCTGGGGAACGATTTCACTGGGATTGTTTGCCTGTGGTAAGTACGGCGCCACGGGTCCGGCTGGCCCCGACAATTCGGTCGCCCTCAAGGGATTGCTTTACGGTGGTGGGACGCAGGTTCTGGTGGCACAGCTCATCGGCAGCGCGACAGTCGCGGTCGCAACCTTCGCAGTTGCCATGGCGGTCATGCTTGCCGTGAACGCAGGTGGATGGCTGCGCGTCTCCGAGGAAGGCGAACTCTACGGCATCGACCTTCACGAGCACGGGATTTCAGCTTATCCGGAGTACGTTATCTCAGCCTTGGGTGCGCCGAGCGGAATGGCACAGCATCTCCCTTCCGCGCACTCCAAACCCGAATTGGCGACCGCAAAAATGTCGCATTTTGCCAGTTGACCAATGGCCGGAGATTCGACACCAGGAGGCAGAGCAACGCCTGCCTCCTACCTCTTAACTTCTATCGCGATACGAGGACAAGATGACCAAAATCGAAGCGATCGTTCAACCCAATCGGCTTGAACAGATTAAAGCAGCTCTCATTGGGATCGGTGTGGAGGGTATGACGGTCTCGGAAGTGCGCGGACACGGCCGTCAAAAAGGCCATTCCGAAACCTATCGCGGCCGCGAGTACGGCATCGATCTTCTGCCGAAAGTGAAACTCGAACTTGTACTGGAAGACAAACAAGTCGACTTTGCGGTCGATGCCATCATCGAGCATGCTGCTACCGGAAAAATCGGAGACGGAAAAATCTTCCTCTACAAGGTGGACGAAGTCATTCGTATCCGGAACCAGGAACGTGGCGCGGCTGCCCTCTAAACAGGAAGATGTCCAGCCTTCGTCGGCGCTCGTCGACGGAGGCTGGACGCTTACCGTCGAATTTCCCTGACCGAACCCTGAGGCGTTATTGGCTCAACTCCTCAAGCGTGCTCCCATGTGGGAAGCTTCAACACATGAGCAGTGACGCGAGACTGTAATGAAATTGTAGTGATTGCACGATCAGAACAAATCATTTTCCAGGCAGAACCGATAAACATCGACTGACTTGTAACCGTAGAAAACGCGAATAGAGTATAGAACGTTCCGAACGGCTCACAACCCACTGTGGAACTCATAATCCGTAGGTCGTTGGTTTCAAGTTCAGCCGCCACCAGCTTGAATGTTCGAGGGGATGCTACGTGGAAGGAGTCTCGGTAGCGCAAGTTCTAAGCTGCGCATTCCGACTGGCGCAAGCGCGCTGCACCTTCCGCGAAAGTGACGATTTCGACGGCACCGGAATCCCTGAACTTGGCTAGTTGAACAATCTGGGCTGCGAATTGCTCTACAGTGATCGGTTCCCATCCATCTCGCTCGTCGCCGACCGCGTGAAACGTCAAAACGTGCCAGCATCCGGGACGTAACCATCCGCCAACGTCTTCGATTTTTGAAATTTGTCGGCAGTCAACGTTGAACCGATCAAAACGCGCAGCATCGGAAATGGCATAGTACGATGCGCCGGGTTCGTATAGGGGCGGCGTTCCACCACCGCGTGCTTGCTCATAACCTGCATCTTTCACTGCATCGGCAAGGAAGGCATGGGAACGGTAGAATGGATAGCAAAAGGACGAAACCCTCGTCCCAATCCATCCTTCAATCAACTTTTTCGATTCACATGCTTCAAGAGCGGCCTGTTTTGGCATCTCGGTGGGATGATGAGTGACGCTATGGCTTCCGATCTCATGCCCGTCTTGGACTAATCGTCTCAGCATGGCAACATCGTCATCACGCCATTGGATTTTCCACCAATCATGGGTATGACCCGACCAAAGGTCATGTGTCGGGTTTCGGTTGGCGATCAAGAAAAATGTGGCCCGGATGCCATGGCTGTTGAGAATGGGAAGCGCCGACTCAAACTGGCATCGAAGACCATCATCGAAAGTAAGCGAAATTATCGATTGCACGGTTCCACTATCCTAACGCTCTCGCACGTTAACGTGCACTCATCACTACACCCCCAAAGTTCTTGGATCACCCAGGCCCGGCAACTTGCCAAGCTTGTCATGAAATTGTAATGGTTGCACGATCAGAACGAATCATTCGCGCGTAGAACGGATCAAATCGACTGATTTGTAACCCGTTGAGAAGAGGAATA
Source organism: uncultured Acidobacteriota bacterium (assembly GCA_963801895.1). GTDB lineage: Bacteria > Acidobacteriota > Terriglobia > Terriglobales > Acidobacteriaceae > Sulfotelmatobacter. Next base: position 86,898 of record CAWDGM010000003.1, read on the forward strand.
GAGTAGAAGATTTTCATATCAGTTCAGAACCCCCTTGTGTATTGCCAAACCGCTGGACGGGCTGATATCTGCCTCCTGAGGTTGAGGTTGAGTTCGAGTCCTTCCTCCCCACTGCGCTAAGTCTCAGCGTTACTCTCATCGGCGCGCGCGCCACTCAGCTCACAGGCAGCGTTAGAAAATTAGAAATTCCTAACACCAAAACTGAGATCGGGAAAGCCAGCATTTCCGCGTATTCATTGGCCCCTCTTTTAGGGAGGTTTTCTAACACATGGCTTTTTGCGGTCGTTAAAATCCCCGATTTGTAGTCATCGTTGGTGAGGGCATTGTGAGTGCAATCGAGATGTTACGCCAACTGAGTTCAACCCTCGATACGATCGCGCTTCCTCTGTCGTTCAGGAAGCTCTTCATACGAATAAATCGTGTCCACGTCGGGAAGGCCAAATGGCTTGTCAGTGCCAGCTTGCGAGTAAACTTCCAGTGAACTGAGACGGCCTTCTCTTTGAAAGAGAATGACTCCGACGTCTTCTCCATTTACCATGGCCAGATAGTCGGCAAGGATATGCTCGGCCCCCTGAGCGACCGCTTCGCCCTCTTGTGCAAAGCACACCGTTGGACACCCGCAAGAGCATTTCGAGACGACGACAAGAGACTCTGATTGTTTGAGAAACTGTTCGGCACCAGGTTTCCCATGCCGCAACAACCACTCGACCAGCGAGCGTTCCTTAGCAGTGGCGGGGCGATTCCCGGCTGCATCCCCTTCATGGAAGTGCTCATACTGCAAGTGTATCGAACCCCCGGAGGTCAATGAGTGTAATCGGGATGTTACGACAGTTACCAGATACCTCACGTCTATCACGTCAAACAACGGCGTATTAATGCGCGCCGAACGTTTGAAACAAGAATGTGCTGCGCATGTCTGGTAGAAGAGGTTTGCCATTGAAATACGCAGCGCCGTGCGAATAGCCGTCCACGACGTACTTCCATCCGAAGAGGCCGGCATTGCGTAGCCGGATGCTATAAACGTGCCCAGGTGAAACGCGCATACCGCCATCGAGGAAAATGAACAAAACGTGGCTGCACTCGGCAACCGGCACGGTTTTTGATATGACCGCCAGCACTTCCCCCTCTGTATTGTTCAAAGACATCACGACCTCCCCATCTGATGGGCCTGGGCGGTTGGTCAATACGTCCGGGTTGGTCACCACAAGTTCCACTTCGACACGGGTCAGCCTCGGCAGGGACGGCGTGAAGGTCTGCCACACCTCATTTTGCAGATTCGTCCATGCGTTTTTCCACGGCGCGGTGTTTGTTTGATCCAACGTCGTGGATGCGTACATCTCGGGTGAGGTCTTGGAAACCGATCCGACATCGATCGTCACAGTAAAAATAAGTCGTTTCACCCCATCTAGATTTTCTGGATCCATAACGGGAATCTTGACCTGTGCTTCTCCTTCCGCTATCGCCTGGAAAAAGTAGACATACGTTGGGCCGCCCGGATTCTGCGGACCTGCCAACTCGACGCTCTCGAGTTGGATTGCAGGAGAAAATACCTGCGGGGTACCGAAGTACTTCGGACCTACTGTTCCGAGGGTTATCTGTATCTGCTGACCGACGGTAGCGCGCAAGTGTTGCCCGTTGTTCGTGATATTGAGGGATAACACCTCTTGCTTGACGGTTGTCGCGGAAATGTTGCCCTTCTGAGCGTCGGCATTACCACACGAGGCCGGAGAGAAAGCCAGCATCACCAATAGGACCGCTGATATTGAGTTCGGCATGGTGTCACACCTCACCAAGGCTACACACTATTAGAAATACTGTGGCTCGATTTCTTGCGTGTCCAATCTTGGAAGTTGCCCTTCTCCTACTGTGCTGCTGGTTGGTGCTGGCGTGCAGTCCCTGAAAGGATTTTGTCACGCGAGAAGCGGCTTAAGTATCGAAATCATGATTTCACTCATTGACTCGGACCAGAGCGGCTCCAAAACTCCTCAATAAGTGATATGGCGATATTTCAACAACCGTGAGTCGTAGGCGGGTCTGCCATTCGTGTAAACTCGATGTGCAATCCTCCATTCAATCGTTTTAATATGAGCGACAACATCATGAATACTCGTTGCCCACGTGTCTCGTCTCGTATTTGGCTGTGTGTCGCAGTTGCGGCGCTCGGGCTGATGGCGGTGCCCATGCGGTTTCCTCTGCGTGCCCATGCACAAACAGCTCCGGCACAAACGGCTCACCCAAGACATGCTCGGCAGGAGCTCCCGGCGGATTCGGTTGCCCCGATTGGCACCCTTGATTCCGTCGCCACGGTCCACGTGGACGTAACGCCGTCGCACGTTCTGAATACGATTTATCCCGATACGGCTACTGGCGCGTGGATGGATGATTTGAGCAGGGCGCAAATAGACAACTTGAGCAAGCCCGAGGTGATTCAGGGGGTCAAGAACCTGGGTTGGGGTTCCATCACCATGCGCAACAACAGCGAGTTGCGCCTTTCGGCATGGCACTGGAACGAAAGCGGCACATGGAGCGATCCGGCGACGAAGAGCGGCTACTACGTCGGCAGCGCGGATTTAGGCGAACCGATTCACTACGGATATTCGTATTCGCTGCCCCATCGCGATTTTATGACCAGCGGAGATTTACCGTTGGTTGCCGGTTTTCAAAGTTACTGGAAGAGCAATCCCTACCTGACCAGCCACTTCACGGGCGAGAGCGATACGCTGCACCCGCAATGGGTGGTGATCGATATGGGTACGGCGCGCGCGGTCAACGCGATTCATATTCAATGGGTCAATCCGTATGCCGTGGTTTATGTGGTGCAGTACTGGGTCGGCGACAACAATGCGATGGACTGGGACATGGGCCCGAGCGGCATGTGGAAGGCGTTCACGTCGGGCGCGGTGCTGAATGGCAGCGGCGGGGATGTTCGTCTAAAGCTTTCGGGTGCGCCCGTCACTACGCGCTTCGTCCGCGTGTTGATGTCGAAGTCCTCCGGAACTTGCGACACTCACGGGTCGCAGGATATTCGGAACTGCGTCGGCTACGCCCTGCAGACGCTGTCGGCCGGTACGATCGATGCTGGGGGGAAATACGCGATCGTGTATCCGCCGAACGGCAAAGAGCCCGGACCTGGACCGCCGCCGGTTCTGCAGGGTGCTGGAGAGCAGGAAGTGATCGCCGGTTCGGAGGCAGACCTGGCTGGATCGTTTTTCGCTTCTTCGGTCGATCCCTGGCACCAGGCCGACAATCTGATCACCGGCGGCCACGATCAGTACAACGGCATGGACAATTTCTTCACCAGCGGATTGACCATGGGCCACGCGGCGCTAGTTGCATGCGCGGCGATCTATGACACTCCCGAAGATTGCGCGAATGAAGTTTCCTACATTCACAAGCGTGGCTATTCCGTGGTGGGAATTGAAGTCGGGGAAGAGTGCGACGGCAAGCACATGACGCCGGAAGATTATGGCGCCATCTACATTCAAGTGGCGGATGCAGTCCACAAATTGACGCCCAGCGCCAAGTTGGGCGGCCCGATTTTTGAAGGCGTGGATAAAGACATAACGCTCTGGCCGGATGAGGAGGGCCGCACTTCCTGGATGGAGCGATTCGTCGATTACCTGAAAGCACACGGTCATCTGAAGGATCTCGCATTCATGTCGTTCGAACACTATCCTTTTATGGTCAACGGATTCACTCCACCGAACGACTGGGCGTCGCTTTACTTGGAACCCGGAATCATGAAGCACGTGTTGCACATGTGGCGGCAGGACGGGGTTCCGGCGGAGGTGCCGCTGATTATTTCGGAGAGTGGAATCATCGCGGGGCAAAGCGGACCGGGCTACCTGGGTGTGACTGGCCGCTCCATCTGGGAAGTCGATGCGTTTGGCACTTTCTTTGAACAGGGCGGCACATCGTTCTATCGTCCTGCAATCAATAATGGCGCCGTTGGTCACGGACTCCTCGATCCCGAGGGAGGCGCTGATGGCGGAGGGGCGTATGGCACGCCTGCATACACTCCCTATTCTTCCGCACATATCATTAATTTCGAATGGTTGCAGCACGAGGCGGGAGCGAACAAGATTTTCCCGGCATCGGCCGACCTTAAGGACGCTGCCGATCGGACCGTGGTTACCTCATACGCTGTCAAACGTCCCGACGGGAACTGGTCGTTAATGCTAATTAACCACGATTTGAACGCGGCTCACCAGGTTCATCTCGTCATCGACGATGCCAAGCACATGAGCCACCCTTTCGTCGGATCTGTAGCTCTGGTGCAATATTGCAATACTCCTGCTGAGGATAAGAACATCACGATCGCCGCCACGCCCGACAGCATGTACACACTGCCAGCCGGGTCGATCACGGTGGTTCGTGGGAAGCTGCGGTAGTTCAGCCGACCTATGGTTCCCGAGTCAAGCTGACGCCTTGTCCAGCCGATGAGTGAAATCGCGATTTAACAACAACCTGCGCGAAAGACACCGCCAAATAGCGCCCCATTACCGGATACCACCAAAATGGACTCTAATGTCATTTCGCCTAAAGAACAGCAATCCTCGGACTCCAATCGTCACGGAAATGAGAACAAACCACACGGTTACGAACGTCGCAAGGCCAAGCTTGTGGATGGCGACAATACCCTTGTTGGGAGTGGTTAAAACGAGAACGACTAAGAGAACGACCGACGAAACCGCGCAAATACAGAGAAGACTATGGAAAACAAGCATCGAGAAGCGCGACCAGGGCTGCAATCGCAACAGTCCGACCCCAGTAGCGAGCCCCCACAACGACATGCAGACAAATAGGACCCCGACGAGCTTCTCCTGATCCACCACTAGGCCTGTCACCGTCCAGAGCAAGGCGACGCCGCTCAATCCGGTCACCACGCTGCCTGCGCGCTTTAACTGCTGGAAGGCGTTTGGTGGGTTGCGGTATCGAGAATTGAATGCCATATGAAATTCTCATCGAGGCGTAACTGAGCGGAAACGGCGATTTTTTCAACGATCATCTTTCCAGACCTTGCGATTCCGCACGCCAGTAGTGCCATTTCGCCAGCACATAAGCGACGAGCGCAACAAGTGCTGGGGCTGCAGCTCCTTCCAGCTTTCCAACAGGGTAGAACGGCAAGAACCAAAGAAGCATTGAAAGAGGGATAGACAGAAACACGCCCAAATACACCCACCGACCCCACTCGCCTACTCCGTAGAGCATAGAAAATGCACCAAGGATGCCCATCGGAACGAAGACAAGCGGCCATGCGGAATGGCTGTTCATACGGTCGAAGAAGAACACCCAGGCGACTAGCATTAGCAAGAAGCCGCCGACCCCGAACAACAAGAATCTAACGACAATCCACAGCTTGGCTGTCGGCGAATTGAACACCGTCCAATCCTCCTTCGCGAAACCGAACAGACATGTGTTGGCGCTGGCGAATCGTATGATGTTCAGCCCCAAGGTACAAGGTTACTGAAATCGGTGATTTTTACTCATTGACCCAGCCCTGACGTTCCCTAACCCGCCCCGAGTCGGATGATGAGTGTTATAGCGATTTTTCGCCAACTATCCGAACCTCATCCTTCGATTGGCCGCTGATCAGACCAACGAATCCTAATGCGATAGGATTGTCGGGCAGCGTAGGGAGGGTATGGGTATGGGCCGAGGAAGCCGGTTGATTGTCTTTGCCCTGATAGCCTGCGCAGCTTTTGCCCAACGCCATCCCTCATCTCAGGGCGAGACTGCGCAAACCCAGTTCGTCGACGTTCAGCCAGATGTCAAGCTCGAGGTGCTCGACTGGGGAGGGACCGGGCGCAACCTCGTACTTCTCGCAGGTCTCGGAAGCACAGCTCACGTTTTTGACAGCTTAGGGCCGAAGCTCGCGGCACATTATCACGTCATTGGGATTACGCGGCGCGGGTTTGGCCAGTCCTCCGCCCCTCAAACGGGTTATGACCCGAGGCGGCTCGGAGATGACGTCGTAGCGGTTCTCGACGCCTTGCAAATCGCTGATCCTGTCTTGGTCGGGCATTCGATTGCGGGCGAAGAACTGAGCGCCGTCTCCACGTACCATCCAGGGCGCGCTACAGCTCTCATCTATCTTGATGCCACCGGCACTTTTGCTCTCTACAACCCCAAGTATGGCGACTACACACCGGCTTTGGCGCAGCTCAAAGATGATCTTTCGGCATTACAAAAGAACCTCTTCGATGACGATCTCATATCGAAGACATTGACGGACATGGCACTTTTTCAGGCGTATCTTGCCGACATTCGGGGCGAGGTCGAAGGTGGAACGGGTCCCGATCCGAAACCCAAGGACCTAGTCAGCATTTCTGCCTTCCAGAGCTACATGAGAGGCTATGTCGGTGGCATCATCCCCGAATCGGAGGTGCGCCAGAATTTCCGCATCGGTGAGGACGGCAGAGTCGGCGCGTGGCTTGGGCACGGGTATGCAAACCAATCTGTGATGCTCGAAGAAGAACGCTTCCACTCCATCGATACACCACTTCTAGCGATTCTTTCTTATCCTGGAGCGGCCAATCCAGGTCAGACGAGCGACCCGGCGAAACTCGCAGCCTCTCGAGCCGCAGAAACGCGTCGCGAGGAATCGCAGATTTCTATCTTTCGGCAGCAGCCCCATGCAAAGGTGGTCGTGATTCCCAACGCCACCCACTTCATATTCCTCTCACGCGAGGAAGAAGTGATCTCACAGATCACGGACTTCGTGAATAGTCTTCCTGCCAAAGCGTTAGTGGTCCACTGAAACCAGACTGGCGATATTACAACAGCCATAATGTAAATGGCGCTAGAATCCAGTACATTCATGTTCTTTGCATTCCAAATCTGCGCGGTTCTTGTATCTCTCGCAGGAAGTTCTTCGTCTACATGGCACGACCCATCTCCTCACAGCATCCGGTTTGTCTCTGTCGAAAAAGATGTGAAACTAGAGGTCCTAGATTGGGGTGGTAATGGCCGTCCGTTGGTACTGTTAGCGGGTTCAGGGAATACAGCTCATGTCTACGATGACATTGCTCCGAAACTTGCCCAGAATTATCACGTTCTCGGGATTACGAGACGAGGATTCGGTGCTTCTAGCTCTCCTGTTTCAGGATATACAGCTGATCGGCTAGGAGATGACGTAGTCAGTGTCCTCGACGCTCTCAAGATGATTCACCCTGTGCTCGTCGGACATTCTATTGCGGGAGAAGAGCTGAGTTCAGTAGGCACAAGGTATCCGGCGAGGATTGCTGGGTTGGTTTATCTTGAGGCTGCATACCTCTACGCTTACCAGAATCCCGCCTCCAAAGATTTAGCTCCCGAACTGGATGCATTACAGAAGAGAATTGAACAGCTCATGCCGCCTTCGCCGCCCACCGATGCTGATTTGACCAATTTTTCGACCTTCCGCGCATGGCGAACTCGGAGCCAGGGTGCTGAGGTCCCGGAAGCTGAACTGCGGCAGACCCTTGAAACGGCGCCTGATGGTCACATTACCCATCCACATGCTCATCCAGCCATTTCCCAAGCAATTCGCGGAGGAGAGAAGAAGTTCACAGACATTCAAGTTCCGATTCTGGCGATTTACGCAATTCCCCACAGTTTCGGCGCTGCCTTCGGGAAGCTCACTGAAGCACAGCGTTCGCAACTTGAAGCGGATGAAACAGCCACACTCGGCGCGATAGCGAATGCATTTCAGAGCGGACATCCATCTGCACATGTTGTGCGGCTACATGCAAATCACTTTCTCTTTTTGTCGAACGAGAACGATGTGTTGCGCGAAATTTACTCTTTCGCAGACACCTTGCCAAAGTAAGCGTCTCACCCTTCCCAATTATGTGGACGTTAATTGATGAAATCAGCGATTACACTCATTGACCCTGTCCGCCTATCAATGAGTGCTATGGCGATGTTTCGGCGATCAGGCTTAGATTCCGCTCATTCCACTGGCTGTTCGTCGATTGGTCACTGCGGCGGCGTTTGGCTCGCCCCCAGAAGGCGTTTAAGCACGTCGAGAAACGTAGCTCCCGCACGCAGGTCAGCAGCGCACTCTGAACAATCAAAGAAGTGCTCTTCGAACGCCTCGCGTAGCTTGTCGTCGAATTCCCTCAGAAGATATTTCTCGGCGGCGAGTATGCACAGTGCTTCATCGTGGCTCATTACCGTTCCCCCTCAGAACAGCAATCTCGGTCGCGTGCCACTCAACGTTAAATTTTCGCGCAAAGCTTACCACGGAAAGAAGAACCATCGTTGAGAAAATCGCGATTGTCACGAACTCGCCGATAAGCTCAACCGAAAATCCGCTGACTTTGCGCTAAATTGACGAAAACAGATGGGATGAGAAGGCCGGTCTCCGACGGGATGCTGTACGCTCCCAAGTTATCGACGTGCTCAAGGCACAGATAAAAAGGAGACCGGCAATGAAGAAGGTTAGCACCGTAGCGGCAAAGGCGAGCAAGAAAATCTCTCGGCAGAAGTTAACCGTTGGATTGGATCTGGGAGATCGCAACAGCTGGTACTGCGTGCTGGACGAATCCGGCCAGATACAACTGGAGCAGCGCGTGCGCACGAATGTGAAAGCATTGTGCGAAGTCTTTGGCGAGATGCCGCACAGCCGGATCGCACTGGAAATCGGGACGCATTCGCCCTGGATCAGTCGCTTGCTCAGCGAGATGGGGCATGAAGTGATCGTGGCGAACGCGCGCAAGGTGCGGCTGATCGGGGAGAGTCGCAAGAAAGACGATCGGCTGGATGCGCAAACGCTGGCGCGGTTGGCCCGGATCGATCCGGAGTTGCTATCTCCGGTGAAGCATCGCAGCGCACAGGCACAAGCCGATCTCATGACGATTCGGGCACGGGCAGGCTTGGTGCGAGCCCGGACTGCGCTGGTGAACACGGCCCGTGGACTGGCCAAGAGCTACGGCGAAAGATTGCGCGGATGCAATGTGCGCAATATGAATTCGGAAAAAGCGGAAGGCCTGAGCCCGGAACTGCAGACGGCGCTGAAGCCGCTGCTGGCATGCATCGAATCGGTGAGTGAGCAGATTCGCGAATACAACGAGCGCATCGAGAATCTGGCGCAGCACAGTTATCCGCAGGTGGCGTTGCTGACGCAGATCAAGGGAGTAGGCACGCTCATCGCGCTGACCTTCTTGCTCACGCTGGAAGATCCGCAGCGCTTCCGCAAGAGCCGCGACGTGGGATGTTATCTGGGACTGCAGCCGGGAAGAAGGAGCTCGGGACAGAGCGAACCGCAAATGCACATCAGCAAGGAAGGTGATCCGTACTTGCGCACGTTGCTGGTGCAGGGAGCACAGCACATTCTGGGTCCGTTTGGTATCGACTGCGACCTGCGGCGTTGGGGTTTGAAACTAGCCGAACGTGGAGGGCGGAACGGGAAGAAGAGAGCCATCGTGGCGACCGCCAGAAAGCTGGCGGTATTGCTGCATCACCTGTGGGTGAGCGGAGAAGTCTACGAACCGCTGCACAACAGCCAGCGCAGGCCGCTGGCGATCGCAGCATAAAAACAAAACATCGCCAGGAAGGAAAAATCAAAAGCCTCAAGCCGAGTTCCGGTGACTGCGTCTAACGCCTGGCCCAGGTTCCACTCGGCAAGAGTAGAACCACAGGGCGCCAAACAGATAGCAGCACCGGCTGAAACGAGAACGCCCAACATGCACCGAGCGAAATGATTCGCTCCTCGAGAGTGCGGATGGAAGCATGGCGACAGTGGCTACTCGGCGAAAGGAAACCCAATGAACCACCAAGACGATCAAGAATCACTTGACTCCGACCGGCCTTCTCATGGAAGGCGTTAGCGCTCAAAATGCTCCTGCCCATCCTGTTGTTGCCGCTTGCATCGCCCAGAGGGTCTGTGCCGTAGTTCCAATTCTGCGGCATGGGAGGCCGTCGCCATGGGCAAACACAAAATTACGCCGAATTATCGTCGCCGAGTACTGCGTCTGCCCGATCTTGATCATTGCAAATTGGCAGTCCTCAATAGTCTTGGCTCGCCAGCGTCGCGCCGCGTTTACGAGTACGCCATTCATCAATTCATCGCCTGGTACTGCTCCGAGCCTCGGCTGGCCTTCAATCGTATCGTCGTCGTGCGCTATCGCATGTACTTGCAATCCCGAGGGCTGGCGGCCAACACCATCAATCAGCAACTCGCCGCCGTGCGCCGTCTCGCTCACGAAGCTGCAGATTCTGGTTTATTGAGTCCCGAGCTGGCTGCTGGGATCAGTCGGGTGAAAGGGGTCAAGCAAATGGGGTTCCGTTCCGGTAACTGGTTGAGCGTGGCGCAGAGTTCGGAAGTCCTCAAACACGCGAGTGGTGAGGGTATGCGCGCCAAGCGCGACTACGCCATGCTGGCCTTGCTGTTCGGCTGCGGTTTTCGCAGATCGGAACTCGTGGGATTGGAGTTGGATGAAATCCAGATGCGCCAGGGACACTGGGCCGTGGTTGATCTGGTCGGCAAGGGCGGCCACATTCGCACCGTTCCCATTCCGAACTGGGTCAAAGCCGCTCTCGACCAGTGGACCCGCGCAGCCAAAGTCAAGGATGGTAAAGTCTTCCGAGCAGTGGCCAGGAGGGAAAGGTATGGGGCAGCGGCATATCGCAGAACGTGGTCTGGTATGTGGTCAAGACATGCTGCCAGAGAGCCGGGCTAGAACACATTGCTCCGCATGATCTGCGTCGGACCTGTGCGAAACTGTGCCACGACAGCGGTGGCGAGCTTGAGCAGATCCAGTTCTTACTGGGGCACGCATCGGTCCAGACCACGGAACGCTATCTCGGTTGCAAACAGAATCTCGGGCATCCGGTGAACGATCTGTTCGACCTCAGAGCGGAGACACAGCAGCAGACGAAGGGCGAGGAATCTCTTACGACGACCGGAGCGTGTGAAGGGGTAGAAAGCCCATTCGGGGAAGGCATAGAATGCCGCCACGGAGGATCGGACCATGAACCCGCCAGCGACACCAGGCAACTATCCTTATCCCAACGAACCGGCTTGGTCGAGTTCGGAAAAAGCCATCGCCAGCACAGTATTCGACGGTGCACTGAGGCGGGAACTTCAGGTTTCGTTCGTGCCTTCCGAAGGATCCAGAGTTTCTTCTCACGATTTCTGCGATTGCAACGTCTCTTTCCTTAAGACACTTTGAGAGTTTCGCATAGGACGATGCCGTGCTCCTTGCCCCTCGAGGGTTTGCTCCGGACTTGTGGGCTTTCTGATCCCCCTGGAGACCTCCCTACATCCCCCATGTCACCAAACAACTCCCAAACGCCACAGATGTGTCTCGCACTTTTTGGGAATATTCCTGCGGTGGCTAAGTTATTAAATGCGCTGTGGTACTTGGGTGGCAGCCAAAAACAATACGGTGCGAGCGCTGATCTGAAGATGGATTGAATGGTAGACCCAGAGAAAACCAGAGATTCACATCCAGAGAAGAACTCTCGATTCTGCGAGCAAGCGATTTGAAAGCACCTCGCACAGATGAGATTGAACGAACTGGACGACCTTATCCGATTCACAAAGGAAAACTTTCGTGACGACTAGGCCTGCAGCCTTTCCGGAAATGTTGGATACGACTTCAATTCTTCACTTCGGGGCAACCGATACCGCAATGGAACAGGCGATACCGTGGCCGACGCAAGTCGAGTTGGACAGCTATCAGGTCGCGCTGGTCCCGCTTGGAGCAGGCGACGATCCTGAAAGAGACATTTGTCCCCACACACCAAGCAACAAGGGTGTTTTACTTCTGCCGTTCACCTGGAAGGAACTGGTGAAGAAAGTTCGGACGGAAATCGATGCAAATCCTTCGGCAGAAGGGTTAGTGAGATTTGGCGAGTCTCTACTTGATCTCCGGTCAATGGAAGCGTGGCGAGCGGATCGTCCTGTGTCTCTGACCGCGATGGAGTTCAAGGTTCTGAGGTTTTTTGTGTTGAATCCGAACCGGGTCATTTCGCGGGACGAATTGCTCAATCAGGTGTGGGGGTACGAGAGGTATCCGTGCACCCGCACCGTCGACAATCACGTCTTAAGGCTCCGACACAAGTTTGAAATGGAGATGGCAAATCCCGTTCACTTTCGAACTATGCACGGCGTGGGCTACAAATTCATACCCTGAATGCGACTTCGGGACGGACTAACCCGATTGTTCAAGGGCTGGAAACACATCAGGCTGAGCGTGCTCCCGAACAGTTCGAGTTCGATTCAACATTTATGACGACGTGGTCAGCACATTCTCGCGCAGAAAGTCGTTTTGAAATTTTCCTTTCGGATCGTACTTTCTGATCAATTGGACAAACTCCGGCAGCCTTTTATACCGCGCTCGCAGCTTATCCGAATGCATGGCGAACAACTTTCCCCAATGCGGAGCCGGGTCGAACGGGGCCAATACTTTTTCGATCACCGGAAGGAGCTTGCTTACCGCGGGCCAGTCCTGCTGCCAGGTGAAGTGAAGGGTCACGCTCGGTTGTTGGTAGCACGGACTCAGCCACAATTCGTCAGCGGCAATTGTTCTGATTTCTGAAATCAACAGGTGAGGGCTGATTTGCGCATGTAGACGTTGTATGGCCAGAATCGCTTCCACCGCGTGCTTCCGCGGAACGAAAAATTCGGACTGCAATTCTTTTCCTGCGCTGGGAGTAAATCCCATGCGGAAGTGTGGCAGACGCTCATACCAGGGGCCGGGCACGCCCATCTGCTCTGTGCAGTTTTCCGCCGACAGTTCAACGATGGGGTGGAGATTTTTCGTGGCGAGTTTTGCACCGAAGAATTCCTTTGGAGCGACCCATGTCTGGTCGGATTCCATCCTTGTTTTCAGCCACACTTCATTGATCGATTCCCTCTTCCAATCGGTAAACAGACTCACGCTATATGCGGCGGACTCGATCTCGTCGAAGTGATTCTTCAGTTCGCGCAGCGGAAGATCCTGATAAACGTTCTGTTGCATCGTGAAACGAGGCTGCACGTCGAGCGTCACTTTTGTGACTACTCCAAGAGCACCGAGGCCGACGACAGCGCTGTGAAAAACATCGGGGTCGGACTGGCGAGAAAACTGCACGACGTTGCCGGCAGCGTCAACCATCTCTAGGGCGGAGACAGCGGTGGCGAGATTCCCATTCTTCTCTCCCGACCCATGCGTCGCCGTGCTGCAAGCGCCAGCGATCGAGATGTGGGGGAGAGACGCCAAATTGTGCAACGCCCACCCTTCTCGATCGAGATGCGGACACAACTGGCCATAGGTCATTCCGGCTTCAACCGTCACGGTGCGGTTCTTCGCATCGAGCGAAACAATCTTGTCCATCGCCTTCAAGGAGAGAAACTCATCCTTGCTGTTGGCGATGTCATTAAAACAGTGCCGGCTTCCGAGGACTTTGAATCGATTGTGCTTCCTGACGAAATCCTGCACTGATTCGAGCGAATTGGCCGCAGTGAGCCTCTCTGTACCGTATTCAAGATTGCCGGCCCAGTTCGTGAGTTTGCCGGTCTGTTCCGCGGGGAGCAGGGATGAAAGAATAGGACTGGTCACCATGGCAGAGCAAAATTTGAGAAATGTTCTTTTGTCCATTTGGGTATAGTCAATCACTTCCGCAATAAGCTTTGGCGGACCCTTGGTCGCCTTGGCTGCACAACCTGCATTGGTGAGGCCTGCTTTTGGTCGAATCCTCGCCCGCGAGAAGCATCCTATCACCGGGGTGGCCGCGTAGGCCGGTCACCACGCCAGACAATAGTTTTGGCCGGAATGGCTCAGTATCCTTGGAGCAAGCAGAAGAATGCGGATCGGGGTAACGTCTGTTCACATGGCGACATGTCGGTTGCATCTCACTGATTTCCATCCTACCCGTGTCAATATCCGCACAAGACACGGGCAATGCCATGTTGCGGACGAGCGGCACGGGCGTCTCGCTAAACGGTAATCCCGCCCCAGCTTCCACAGCTCTCTTTCCAGACGACTTCATCTCTACACAAAAGAACGCAGCCGCCAGAATCGAGATCGCGGGATCCAGCGCAGACATCGGACCGGACACTATCGTGCAGTATCAGAATGATGAACTCGTTCTCGATCACGGTACGGTTTCTGTGAACACTTCACGCGGTCTGCGAGTGCGGGTAGGGTGCGTGCTAGTGACGCCGGTGTATGACGTCAACTGGACCCACTACGATGTCGCGGATATGAATGGAAAAGTGACGGTCTCGGCGCTCAAGAGCGATGCATACATCGATGCACGATCGAAAAAAGAGCGGCAACTGAAGCAGGACTCACGTTCCAGCCGGGAGATGGTGCGCGAGGGAGAACAGAAGTCCCGAGAAGATAAATGCGGTGGCGCGTATTTGAATCCTTCGGACTCCCCGGCTGGACAAGGAGCGATCCTCAATTCTCCCTGGGCGAGATTGACGGGAGGAAGCGCAATCGCCGCTCTCACGTGCTGGGCGCTGTGCCAGAGCGACGATCCGATTAGCCCGAAACGGCCATAGGCTCTAGGAACAGGTTGAATCTAGAATTCAACAACTCCCTTTCTTTAGACCTCGTCCTGCTCCTTCAATTTTGCGATCACACTGAAATCCTCGAGTGTGGTCGTATCCCCTTTGACATCTCCACTTGTTGCAAGTTCACGAAGAAGGCGCCGCATGATTTTGCCGCTGCGCGTCTTCGGAAGTGTCTCGGTGAAGCGAATGTCGTCCGGCTTGGCAAGAGCTCCGATTTCCTTCGCCACCCACTTGCGCAGTTCTTCCTTCAAGGCGTTCGTGGGCTCTCTTCCCTGCTCCAAAGTCACGAAGGCAGAGATCGCCTGACCTTTCACGTCGTCGGGACGGCCCACGACTGCCGCTTCAGCCACTGCATCGTGCGCGACCAGAGCGCTTTCCACCTCCATGGTGCTCAGGCGATGTCCGCTGACATTGAGGACATCATCGACACGTCCCATGATCCAGAAATAGCCATCCTTATCTTTTCGCGCGCCATCCCCCGTGAAATACATACCCGGAATTTGCGACCAGTAGTTCTTCACGTACCGGTCAGGATCTCCGTAGACGGTGCGCAACATTCCGGGCCACGGGCGTTTGATCACGAGGAAACCTCCGGAACCATCCGGCACAGGTTTTCCATCCATGCTGACTATGTCGGCGACCACCCCTGGAAAAGGCCGCGTAGCGGAACCCGGCTTTGTCGCGATCGCCCCAGGAAGCGGAGTCAGCATGATGTGGCCGGTTTCGGTTTGCCACCAGGTATCCACGATTGGGCAGCGGTTGCCTCCAATCGTGTCGCGATACCACATCCACGCTTCAGGATTGATTGGTTCCCCGACTGTGCCAAGTAGTCGGAGGCTGCTCATGTTGTGTTTCTTGGGCCACTCATCACCCCATTTGATGAACGTTCGGATAGCGGTCGGCGCTGTGTAGAAAACGTTCACTCCATGGCGCTCGATAATCGACCAGAAGCGATCGGGCTCGGGAGAATTGGGAGCACCTTCGTACATGAGGCTGGTTGCGCCGTTTTGCAGTGGACCGTAAACGATGTAGCTGTGTCCGGTAACCCACCCGATGTCGGCAGTGCACCAGTAGGTGTCTTCCTCTTTGAGATCGAAAACCAATTTCGTCGTCAGATAAGTTCCGACGGAATATCCCGCAGTCGTATGCACAACGCCCTTCGGCTTTCCCGTGGTACCGGAGGTGTAAAGAATGTAAAGCGGGTGCTCGGCATCAAGAGGTTCCGCAGGACATGTGTCCGAAGCCTTAGCCATCAGGTCGTGCCACCAATGGTCGCGTCCCGATTGCATGTTGATAGGGGATCCAGTGCGCTTGTAGACAATGACGTGCTTGACTGTGGGACAAGACTTCAGCGCTTCTTCAACCGCCGGAAACAACTTCACTTCGGCGCCTCGACGATACGATCCGTCTTGCGTGATGACCGCCGACGCTTGCGAATCGTGAATGCGATCGATTAATGCATTCGAAGAAAATCCACCGAAAACGACTGTGTGCGGCGCGCCGATTCGAGCGCAGGCGAGCATGGCGATCGGCAACTCCGGTGTCATGCCCATGTATATGGCGACGCGGTCTCCCTTTTTCACGCCCAAAGATTTCAACGAGTTCGCGAACTTTTGTACTTCTCGGTGCAGTTGCTGGTAGGTAAGAACGCGGACTTCGCCAGGCTCACTCTCCCAGATGATTGCAGCTTTGTTCTTGCGCCAGGTCTGAACGTGCCGGTCGAGGCAGTTGTAGGAAAGATTAATTTGTCCGCCCACAAACCATTTGGCCCAGGGACAATTCCAGTCCAGGACCTTATCCCACTTCTTGAACCAGTGCAGCTCACTCGCGACGCGAGACCAGAACTTGTCGGGATCTTCGACCGACTCTTTATATAGCGTGTCGTATTCCGCGAGACTCTTAACGTGAGCATTCTGACTGAACTCTACGGGGGGATCGAACTTTCGCTGTTCCCGAAGAATAGAATCGATATTCGTAGATTGCGTATCTATGACTGCCTTGTCAGACATTACGGGACCTCAGCACGGAGGAGATATTTGAGCCCAGAAGAGGCGGGCACAGACATTGCGAGATTTATTCTACACACGAACGGAGAAACGCGAGCGTCCCAACAAGGCAACCGACGGTCATCCGCGACGGGAGTTACTGAGGAGAACTGAGCGCGAACCAACGGAGGAGCTTCGCCTTAAATTGCTCTGGAGCACTCGATATTGCGCCGCAATGCTGCGCTCCGGGAACTTCCCACAACACGGTCTCAGGATTGCGGGCGTGAATGAGTCGTGAGTGCCTCACAGGGATATTGCTGTCAATTTGGCCGTGAATTAGTAGGACGGGAATTCGTGTCTTCGCGACACTATCTTCGGGCGAAATCGAGTTCATCTCGAGGTGATATTTCAAACGACAATAAATGAATGCCACTTCGATAACGGGCCTGAGAAAGGTACGTCCTGCCCAGGAGCCAAGGTGGAATTGTTGGCCAACCCGATCGTAGGCAATTTCCCGGAAGGTGGAGAAGGAGGACTCCGCTGCGACCGCGCACAAGGGCGTAGCTGACTGAAGAGACTGAAGCAGCTGAGCCGCGCCCATTGACTCGCCCATGCCGTAGATACAGCGGGGATGAAGTTTGTTGGCGACGAAACTGAGCCACCCGTTGATGTCTTCGCGTTCCAGCAATCCGTAGGTCGCAACTGGACCGTCGCTCTGGCCATGGGCTCGAGAGTCCGGAACAAGGACGGTCAGGTTGTGCGAGAGCAAAAACTGGGCATACCCCACCATCCCCAGCCGGTTATCACCCATTCCGTGCAGGAGAATGGCAGCATCCCCGCTCAGGCGCAATGGACTCAAGACCCAGCCACGAAGCGTCACTGCCTCAGGCACTGTGATGGACACGTCTTCTAGTGCGACATTCTGTCGCCGCGCAAAATCCCGCACCTCAGCAATGTCTACAGCTGTGAGAGGGCGTCGCCGGGGATGGAGTGTCTCCTCCGCGAGGAAGATACCTGCGATCAAGCACAGGACAGAGTAAAGGATGAGGGCGAGAAGTACTCGACGTGACCAGTGAACCTGGCGCATACGCAATATATTGATACGCAAAGATCAACCCCGTCGTTCCAAGGATTGGCTAACGGCGGTTCAGGTGCGCCTTCGTCAATAACGATACCAGCTGAACAGCCTGGCAATGCGGCCGCCAATGGTGCGGCGAAACTCCCAGAGGGGCAGCCTTTCGACGCTTCGCAGGACTGAATCGATTGTGTCAGAGGAATCTCCGCTTACGGTTTTAGAGCAACTGGCGTTGACTCCGTGAATGGGCGATTGTTGTTTTTCTTGCATGTTCGCTAAGACCTTGGTACGCCCAGCATTTGAGGCTCACAGTTCTGGCTTATCTTCGAACCTGTCCCAGCCGTCGGATAACCCAGGCGAGCCAGCGTCTTGCCGGCATATTTCTCAATGGTATCGAGTTGGCGAGTATTCAGCTTGCCATGCCATCCATTGACAGTTCCGGAGCTAACCAGTCGGCCCTCGTACAGACTACTTCTGGGCAGCGTGGCGGACTGGTCCTCTTTTGTCCGCATCTTCTCAATCGAATTATTCTCGCAAGCCTTGCGGATTGCCTCCGGGTCCGCTCTCATCGAAAGAAAATTTAACGCTCGGGCGATCGCGCGATCAACGTTGCTAGTGACGTCTTCGAATCGCATGATGAGAAGATTTCCGTTAGCCGCTAACGGCGACAGCAGCCATTGCTCGACATGATCCTGCCAGGCTCCCCATCTCGACATCTTGCCTTGCATGAATGGCCCAATGTAGCTGTCGAGTGCATCGAGATCCACAATGTTCATCGCGGCTTCACGAGCGAAGGCAGACAGAAGCACATCTCGCACGTCGCGGACAATGTAGATTGCCCGGCGATATTTGCGACGGTACGATTCGTGAGTCTTGATCAACCGCCCCGCGTTGGGTAGTAGCGGATACGCGTCACCGTGAACGCCAATTTCAGGAATGAGACGTTGCACATTCTCAAAGGAGCACTGAGTTCCGCTGATGATTTCGGCCAAGGGAAAACGCAAGAGCGTATTGCCCGACCGTGGATAAGAAGCGAGAAAAACATCGCTGGAATCCAACCCCAGGTGCCGAATCCAAACCACGGGAGCACGCAAACGTGTGCGCGAAGCGCGTGCACGAATCCTTATGAGCGACACTTACGCCTCTTTCGGCGCCACGGGACGCGGCTTTGTACTCGGAGCCACAACGCCATCCTCGCCGGAATTGGATACGACTGCCCGATACTTTTCGTTACGATATCTCTGCAGCCACGAGAGCGGGACCATGCAGAAACAGATTCTCGTGAAGGCTTCGAATGCCCGAATTCCGAAATACGCCGTTTTGTCGAGCGTGCGTTCGAAGAGGCCGGCCGGCTTCGCGCTCGATCCGTCTGGCAGTGGATAAGGCGGCCAATTTCCGGTGTAGCGGCTGCGCCAGAATGCAAGGTAACGATTTGTTTTCGCGTGGAAAATTTCGGAGATCAGGCTCGGCCGAGGGCCAGATACGATTTTCTCGCCTTTCACGAAGGCGTGATGTTGGCCGTCGAAAATCGCGCTGCGATCTGCGCCCTGAAGAGTTGCCAGGTCCTCACTATAAGGAATCTGAAGAAAGCCGCAGACCGACTGCATTACCCCCGCAGTATCGGTGGTGAGGTCCTCATAGCTGAGCTCATGAACCAGCCTGCCGTTGGCACGCAGCCATTCGACTTGCTGCTTGAAGATCCCATAACCGATCAAGCCGCGCAGGGCCGCGCCTCTTCGATTGAAGTAGTGATTGCCTGTTGCCGCCGCGCGCGCGATGCTGTTGGCGGTTCCCAATGGATCGCGCCAGACGATGATGAACTTCGCCTGTGGGAATATTCCTGCGAGGTACCGAAGCCGGTCGTAATAATTGGGTGATTTGTCGCCCCATATCGTCGCGCCCTTACGCTTCGCGAATTCTGTGTGAACTGCGGCGAAAGCAGTCGGAAAATCCCCAATTCCCTTGCGTGCGAATTCGTCGGGATCGAGATTGTGCCGCGTGAACGCTTTATCCCAGAACTGCCAGCGTTGTGCCCAATCACAGAACCGACGCGATTTAAAGAATACCGAACGAAGCAGGATTAGATCGGCCTCGTACATGAGGCCGACCTTCGGGTGCTTGTTGAGCAGGGCATAGAGCAACGAAGATCCTGACCGCCACATGCTGACCGCAAATATCGGACTGTCAGACTGCCCCGGAGGGGGTTGCTGGCTCGCATGGTCAAATGATGGCGCTTGCACGGTTCGCCTCGACGGTCGCGGTCTGCGCGGCATTCAGGGGAAACAAGTCAGGATCGGTCAGAATTTTCCAGGTGCCCTCCACCTTCTCGACAACAACGAATGAGCCTGTTGAGGGGCCGCCTTGCACAGGAACCCGATCTTGATCTCCGTGCTCGATGATGGTCTTTGCGGCGAGGAGGTTACGCACGTGCGTGACCGCAACAACGTATCCGGAAGAGGTTTCCGTATGCGCCAAAATCTGTGAGAGACGGTTCGAGTAGCGGGCATAAAATTGATGAAACGACTCCCCGCTGGGAGCCGGTAAGTCCGGGCGCTCGTTCAAGAGATTCAAAAAAGGGATGATCTCTCGCAGTAGCTGGCCGCCAAACACTCCTAAATTCCACGGGCGGAGCTCGTCCGTCGTGGTTACGGCTGATTTTGTACTCTGTCGAATCATCTCTGCGGTCTGGCGGGCCCGTCGTAAGTCCGAGGAATAGATGCCAGTGACATCCAAGTGGGAGAGTTTCTCCGCGATTTCTTCGCCCTCACGCATGCCTTGATCGTCGAGAGGAATGTCGAGCCATGCACGCAACCGTTCGTCCTTGCCGTGACCATTTAACGGCGTATGACCATGCCGAACCAAAATAAGTTTTCCCACGAGAGTTGGGCTCCTGAATTAGAGTGAGATCGTGCACGATGAAGGCCGAATGTTATGTTTGGGACAACACGGCCACTACGCGCAGTCTTCTTTAGGGGAGAATGTCAATCTATAGTAATCCGATCGACATTGTTACAATGTAACACAGGATTAATACTTGTCAACGGAAAATATGATGCGGAAAAATGCCAATCTTTTGCACTCCAAATAATTATTTGGGCCGTTGCCCATACCGGCGGTAAGTTCAGATGTGGAAAACGTCAAGTGTTTGTGCAAAAGGCGATTTTGCCGCATGAATTCAGTTAGCCAGTTTCACCCGGCAAGCAGAGCTACGCCTCCCGCAACCAAGACGGCGGCGAACCAACGTCGATGGTCGACCCTCTCATGCAGAAATATCCTCGCGGCAAAGGCATTGCCGATAAACGTGAGTGAGGCAGCGGCGGGTGCCACAAGGCTCACATCTCCCCACGAGAGTGCAAAGAGAAGACTGAAAAAAGCGACCGCCATGGCCGCCACTCCCAGAAAAAAATTTGGGTTTGAAAGAACGCGAGCGACTACGGTCCATAGCCCGGAACGCCGCAGCAAATCGTGAACATCGCCGACCTGTTTCATGGCCCGTGCCATGAAAACATCTCCCACCACCGAGAAGAACACGACGATCAGAATGCCGCTCCAAGTGTAGAGGTGTCTCATCGATCTCCCCCGCCAGAAGCGGCCGATGCCATCGATTCAGATCCGGCACTGCTGTGAGAATGCGAAGTCAGCGCCGGGCCTCCGGCGACGAAGCTAACGCCGCCCGAGATAAGCGCAATGCCCATCCAACGAAGAGGGCTCACCTGTTCGTGTAGAGCGAACTTAGCCACGATTGCGAGAAGGACATATCCCAGTGAGGTTGCTGGCAGCACATAGGTGAGATCGGCCCACGACAACGCGTTCATGTATGAGGCGAAGAAGGCAAGCAGGAAAACAATTCCGCCTGCGACCCAGGGATTTCGTACGGCCAGGATGACGCTTTGCAGGTGATGGATCGATATGCTGCCGGTCTGCTTCATCCCGTGCGAGAGCATGGAGTCACCCGCCGCTGCGAAAACGGTCACTCCAGCCAGCACCAGATACTTGCGAAAAGTCACGCGAAATCAATTCTCGTTTGCGAGTATGGTTTCTCAGCAGAGCCGGTGCGGCCTTCTCAAACCGAGAACCCTCTCATCATGCCTTCGCGGGTTCCGCAGCTGCCGCTGCTTCCGCGTGTTTCTTCACCAATTTGTTGCGGGCCGCGCGCAGTTTCAGGAATGTCTTGGCCTCTTTGTAAAGTCGCTTACGTTCGTGATTATCAAATGCAGCTTTTCTTAGAATGCGGAAAACCGCTTTGGGACGGAAATAATATTCGTCGTAAAAACGATGCACTGCGGAAAGAATGTCATCCGCCGACAGGCCCGGATACTGAATGTGGGCCAGCTGATGCCCGCCCTCGTCAACCATCTTGTTGTCGCCGACGATGAATCCGTTCTTTACCGCATGGTCGTAAAGTTCCGTGCCTGGATACGCATGGGCAACGGAAACCTGGATGGTTTCGACATCGAGCTCTTTCGCGAACGCAATCGTATTGTTGATTGTTTCAGGCGTCTCGCCGGGCAGGCCCATAATGAAGTCGCCATGGACCACAAGGCCGAGTTTGTGGCAGTCCCTGGTGAATTGCCGCGCACGCTCTATCGTCGCACCCTTCTTGATGTTCTTCAGAATCTGCTGGTCGCCGGACTCGTAACCCACAATAAGCAGACGGCAACCTGCCTCTTTCATCGCCTTCAACGTTTCGAAGTCCGTAGTGACCCGGGACGTGCAAGACCAGGTCAAGCCAAGGGGCTTGAGCTTCGCGCAAAGTTCAATCGTCCGCGCTTTTTGAATGTTGAAGGTGTCGTCGTCGAAGAAGAATTCCTTGACGTTCGGCCAATATTCCTTCGCTTTGGCCATCTCACTGGCGACGTCATCGGTGGAGCGCTTGCGCCAGGGATGGCCGCTCAAAGTCTGCGGCCAGAGGCAGAATGTGCACTGTGCCGGACAGCCACGAGTCGTGTACAGAGACACATACGGATGCAGAAGAAAGGGAACGTTGTACCGGGTTACATCCAGATCACGTTTGTAAACTTCAGTTACGTGCGGCAGAGCATCGAGATCCTGAATCTGGGGAGCATCGGGATTGTGCACGATCTTCCCATCTTTCAAAAATGACACCCCAGGAATGTCTTCCAGTGGCCTCCCCTTTGCGTAGTCAACGATTGCGTAGTCAAACTCTTTGCGGCAGACAAAATCGATATCCGGGCAATCGCGCAGGGACTTCTCCGGCAAAACGCTTACATGCGGCCCTACGAAAGCGATCTTGATCTTGGGGTTCGCTTCCTTTATCGCCTGCGAGATGCGGACGTCGCCCGGGAAACCAGGCGTTGACGTAAATAGCACGAGGAACTCGTAGTCCTTCGCAATTTTGATCGTCTCCTGCGCCGTAACCTTATGTGGCGGAGCGTCAAGAAGGCGTGCACCTTCGATCAGTCCGGCGGGATACGCCAGCCATACCGGGTACCAGAAACTCTCAATTTCGCGCGTGGCGGGCCAACGGGAGCCGGCGCCTCCGTCGAAATTCTCGAATGAAGGAGGGTTTAGAAACAGTGTTTTTAGAGGCATATTTGGATGTTCTTCTTATCTTAACATTGCAACAGGGTCTTTCTTACTAATCGCCCCGTGTTGCTGCAGATTCCCCGAGACTTCCTAAGTGATTGAAACCAGTCTAGTAGAGACTGTCGTCGCGAGAACACAAACTTCATCCCAATGGTTGGTTGGATGCACTGAGCGGGGAAAGGGTGCTGCGACTGGGGACTGACGAACGGTTTACTGACCCTCGTACAATGCTGGTATTCGAAACGAGGTGCCGCGATCGTCGTTTACTCGTTCAGTTGCGATCAGGTCCAAGCTGGAAAGTGGAATTCTCTGCTTGCGCTGAGCCGAGAAATTCCAAAGGGTTTGGCCGACAATAGCGTAGTTCTGAATTTCTTCGCGGTGCTGGTCACGAAAAACAAGAATGGTGGGGGTAGCAACAGGGCTCGTCTCTTTTTCACCGTCGCCACTCGCCGGGTGTTGTGAACCGCGTCGATTGTAGATGTCTTGATCGCCGTCCGCTTCTTCCTGGCGAAGCATCCGCTGTTGTTCAAGGCTTTGCCGGTTCATCTCGTTGGCGATAGCGAGATTGTTGTTGTAATCCTCGTCAAACGAATAGTGATCATCCCAAGAATTCCACAACCACGGGTCGTAGTAACCCCACCAAGGAAGGGCGAAATTGCGCCTGCATCCAAAACCGAAGCAATTATTTCGGAAAGACCGGGAATGGAAATTTCCATGAAAACGATTTTGGCGAAAGCGACGCTGAGTGAATCTGGATCCCCCTCGAAACGGCGTGCGTCCACGGAAACTCGAATGCATACCGGCTGAGGATCGAGATCCGGAAAAACGTGAATGACCGGCGAAACCAGCACTGCGACCAGAGCCAAAACTGGAGCGGCCGCGTCCGAAGCTATGCCCCCCTCGTTGGGCGAGAACGGGCACTGACATCAGAAAAAACAAGATCGTCGCGGAGCAAAAAAGGCGACGCATGAACAGAATTCTACTCCTGTTCCGCAAGGTGAATTGTCAAAACTTATGCGCCAACAATCTCAGTTCTGGTCTCCGGCACCATGTTGCTGCTTGCAGACTTTGCAGTAGGTTGCGGGTAGCGTGTTATCCACGCGATGCTTCACCGGCGGCTGCGCCTTCAGGTACGCGAACATTGTTTTTAGATCGTCATCGGACAAGTTTTTCAGTTCTCCGAACGGCATGATGGATTTCAGCTTTCGGGCTCCCACGTATCCGGTTCGAAGGACTGTGATAAATCCCGTCTCGGTGTAGTAGTTGATTCCAGACGAGTCCTGGGTGATGTTCGCGCTGGTCACGTCGCCCCACGGGCCACGCAGTCGCTCTCCGCCTCCATATCGAAGCTTGTCGGTCGGAGTATGGCATCCGCAGCCTAGTGTAACGAGGTATTTTCCACGCGCAGACGCGTCGGATGGATTCGGTGGTTGAACGGGCGTGGTCAGGGGCTCGGGTGCTCCCCGTACCAGATAGTTCACCGGAAAATTTATCTTCGAAGGCGGAAGCGCATTACGCACGGGTGTCAGGGACCGTAAATACACAACAACGGATGCGAGGTCCTCGTCGGCAAGATTACGATACGCCGCATAAGGCATCATGGGGAACACCGTGCTGTCGTCGTGTTTTACGCCCTCTCGAATGGCTCGCGCGATCTGATCGTCGGACCAGTTTGCGCTTCCCGTTTCGGCGTCGGGTGTCAGATTGGGTGCAACGATCGTGCCGGGGAAATCAGGTATCGGCAGCACTTGGCCGGCCAGTTCCATGCCCGCAAGAACCGGGGCTCCGTGCTGGTTCCAATCCCGAGGCGAATGGCACAAACCGCATCCGAGAAGTCCCTGGACGAGGTAGCGTCCCCGGGCAAGGCGCTCTGGTGTGCGCTCGAACTGACGATTGGTCACCGCGCGTTTCTTCGGTCCAATGAAGGGGCGCCAGCCGATGGTGAACGTGATCGCGGCCGCAAGAACCACACACAGGGCCACGAAGGAAATGAGAAAAATCCTTCTGGGTTTCGTCATGGAAGTGTTATTGAGTTGTTAAGAATCGCCCCAACAGCAAGTCACGTCATGTTAGCGAAGAAATAAAATCACGACAAGGCTTTCCAGTTTTCATCGCTTTAACTGTTTGAGCGGCGCTATGACCGACGTCTTCGATACGCAAGGGCTAAATTACTTCTTTTTCGCCTTGACCTTCTTACTCGCCGCCTTCGCCGCAGCCTTCTTGATCGGTTTGGGAGAAGGCTTGGAGGGTTTCGTCACTGCCTTTTCCGGCTTGGATTTCTCAGGTGGTTTCTGTTTCGGCTCCTTTGCGAGCGGAGCAGCAGCCGGTGGGACCGTTGCTGCCACTGCTGGCTGCTTCCCTTTCTTCCCTTTCGGCACAGCTTTTGCTTGCTGAGCGGCAGCCGCTTCCGCTGCGGCTTTTGCAGCTCGACCTCTGCGAGGTGCAGGAGGCGGGGGGGGAGGAGGTGGCGCAAAGGGCTTGAGGAACTTCAATGTCTCTGTTCGCGAACGAAGCTTGCCGTCGAGCAACAGCATAAAAACATCGTGAGCCAGTTTTGGATATTCCGGGAGCTGCGGCGTAATCAAAAGCTCAGTCATCTCAGGTAGCGGAATTCTCTGTTGAACCTGGCGCCATTTCGTCAGATAGTTCTTGATCTTCTGCTCGACGGCTTGCTGCTTCGCCGTCACGGCCAGGAACAGCACCATTTCCGGCCGCGCGGAGCTTAGAAGTTGCCACGTCCGCGACGGAGTCGCGGCTTCTTTACCCGTTAGTCGCTTTGCGAGTTCCTTCGCGTGATCTTCAATATCGCGCCACGCTTCGACGAGATCCTTACGCGGAATAAGCTTCTGAATGTCGGCAACGTCTTTGTCAGAAAAATGAGACGTGAGGAAATACATCACCGCCGGGCCGGCATCTGGTGTATAGCCCAGATCGACCATCTGCTGGCGCGTCTTCATCAAGGCACTCAGGCCGTTGGTATCGACCTTCGCTGCCGTCCAATGGCTGTGCAGAACTTGCAGCCAGCCCTCTTTCTCAAGCATTTTGACGACATTGAGGGGATCATCCTCATGCGCCAAGGCGGCGATCTCGTGACCAATCGACGACCGGAGAATGTGGCCGATGTAGTTGCCCTCTTTTGCGGCGTCGTAACGAGCCTGTGTTCGTTCTTCCAAAGGCCAGTGAAAACGTGCGGCGAAACGCGTTGCGCGGATAAGCCGCGACGGGTCTTCCAGAAACGAATAATTCTGCAGGATACGGATCAGCTTCGCTTCCAGGTCTGCGACACCGTTGAATGGATCAAGAAGAAGGCCACGGGACCCTTCATTCAGAGAAAGTGCCATCGCATTGATGGTGAAGTCGCGGCGGCGCAGATCCTCATGAATGGTCGCCGGCATCACGATGGGTGGTTTGCCCGTCTTTTCGAAGCGCTCCGTGCGCGCCATGCTGATTTCTGCGCGCGCGTTACCGGGCAAAGCCAGGAAGATGGTCCTTACGTCCTCTTCGACGGCGGTAATCCGGGCTCCCGCCTTCTCAAAATCTTTCTGCAGCTTGAGGGGGTTGCCCTGAACGGTGAAGTCCAGATCTCGGATCGTGAAGCCGCTGATGATGTCGCGGATGGCACCGCCGGTGAGGTAGAGGTTCATTCCCGCGGCGCGGGTTACGTCTTGCACGAGGCTGACGCCCTTCAACTGGTCCGGCGTCAACCGGATTTCCATCGTGTAAATGTAATCAGCCATTCGCTTTCGAGCGGCGATCACGACCTAACCTAGGGCGATGGCATCAAAAAATCGCCGGCGGGGAGGGCCGGAACAGCCGGACTTTCCACAAGATTTCCACAGCGCTACACCGCAAGCAAAGCTAGTTCGCACCACTTTTATGCAAGTGATTTAATTCAAAGTACTTATGCGAAGTGGAAACTTTGCGGCAAGCTCAAGAAAATAACACAACGTTTATATTTTGGCTACTGCCAAGGCGGATTCCGAGAGAAATCGGCTAAAAGGTGCGAGAATCCTATCGGCTTCCTCTTATCCGGCCCGGAACGATCAAGGAAGAGTTCCGGAAGGAGGAAGGCTGCGGCCTGTCCCCTCGCGTCATGCCCTCTACACACAAAAAAGTCATCGTTCGGAAGATGGACCGGGATTCGGTGTCCGGCTACGTTTCACCGACTCATTTCATCAATGAGGGTAAAGTTGACGTCCTAAATACCTCCGGCACAGTTATCTCCGTCGACCTGCGCGAGATCAAAGGCGTCTATTTCGTCCGGGAATTCGGTGACTCCGAGTCGCTCACGCGAAAGACGTTCACTTCGCGTCCCAGGGCCGAAGGATTGTGGGTACGGTTGCGATTCAAAGACAGCGAAGTCGTAGAGGGACTAATGCCGGCCGATCTTACCCAGTCGATGCCGGAGGGATATTTAGTAAATCCACCGGATCAAAGGTCGAACACACAAAGAATCTTCGTACCGCGCACGGCTCTCGAATCTCTGACAGTGCTGGCAGTCATTGGCGCAGCCCGTCGTCAGCGTCGCGGCTCAGAAGATCAGCGGCAGGTGCCGATGTTCGAGGAATAAAGGTTCTCACCGGTCTTGCTTGCTGGCGACTCCTTGCAACGCAGTTGATTGTTAAGTTACCTTCGTTACAAATCACTCCAATCTCGATTGTAAATCCCAACATTCCTGCGATAGTGTTTGCTGTCCACACCTGCAAGAGAACGGGCGACCTCCCTTCCTCCTTCGTCTGGTCTCTCGGTGGGCATTAAAGTCCCAGCTGAGGTGTCTTGATGCGTTCAGTGTTCGTGTGTCTCTTTAAGACCTTTCCCGTCCGTTCCCGCGTCACAGTTTTCCTCGTACTCGTTATGGCCTCTTCAACCCTCAGTTGGGCGCAGGACACCACGGATCAAAACACCGTGCGACCATTGATCACACAACGAATCGACGAGTCGAGGCTGAAAACCCTAAAGGGAAACACTCATCCGCTCGCTCGGCACGAATTTGACCTTGGCACCGCTCCGGCGAGCTTGCCGATGGAGCGGATGCTATTGGTACTTAGGCGCAGCTCCGATCAACAGACTGCGCTCAGAAGACTTCTCGACGTTCAACAGGATAAGAAGTCGGCAAGCTACCACGAATGGCTAACGCCCAGTCAGTTCGGACGCCAGTTCGGACCGTCTGACGCCGACATGCAGACCGTCGTGTCGTGGTTGCAATCACATGGATTTCAAGTTGGTGCCACAAAAGGAAGGACGGTCCTCGAATTTTCAGGATCAGCAAGCCAGGTGCAGGAGGCATTCCACACATCCGTTCACAAATACATTGTGAATGGAGAGCAGCACTGGGCGAACTCGAATGACCCCAGCATTCCTGCCGCCCTTGCCCCGGCCGTGGCAGGTATCTTTTCTCTGCACAATTTTCTCAAGAAGCCTGCGACCCATTTCAACCCGCAAGTCGTAGCCGCAAAGATCGTGCCTGGCAAGAAGCCCCAGGTCACGTTTCCTGACAATGGAACGAATGTTCACGCTCTGTCACCCGACGACTACCGAGTCATCTACAACATGAACTCGCTGGCAGTGAGCGGACAATCCAGTATCGCGGTGATTGGGCGCAGCAATCTCTATAACGGCGGCGGCGATGTGTCCAATTTCCAAAGCATCTTTGGGGGTGGCCTTTTCTCCATCACGTTGAACGGAGCCGATCCCGGGGATTTGGGTGGCGGAGAAGAGGCGGAAGCCACGTTGGACTCGAGCTGGTCGATGGCATTGGCTCCAGGAGCAAACGTCCAACTCGTAGTTTCCGCCAGCACAGATACGACCGACGGAATCGACCTATCCGAGGTCTATATCATCGAGAACAATCTCGCTGCCATCATGACGGAGAGCTTCAGCGCGTGCGAGCTATTTGCTACCGATGCGCAGCTCGCCGGAGCGACCGCACTGGCAGAGCAGGCGGCAGCCCAAGGGATAACCTACTTTGTCTCCACCGGTGACAACGGTGCTGAAGGGTGCGACGACCCGAATACCGCTCCCGCGTCGTTCCCGCCATCTGTCAACTACCTGGCATCTACACCATTCAACGTCGCCGTTGGTGGCACGATGTTCAATGAAAATGGTCAGGACAGCCTGTATTGGTCGACTGTAGCCCCGATTTCGGAAAGCGCTTTGTCATACATTCCAGAAAACGTGTGGAATGAAAGCAGCCTGTCGAACGGTTTATGGGCCGGAAGCGGCGGCGCGAGCGCTGGAAATACATTGTCGGGCGTCGGAGTGACCCCTGGAGTACCAAAACCGAATTGGCAATTCGGAGTTGTGGGCGTACCGGCTGACGGAGTACGCGATCTGCCGGATGTCTCGCTAACGGCCGCGGCACACGACCCTTACCTCTTGTGCCTGGAAGGCTCATGCGTACCCGACAGTCAGGGACAAATCTTCATTTACTTCATCAGTGGTACTTCGGCTTCTGCGCCTGCCATGGCGGGCATCATGGCCCTGGTCAACGAGCAAAACTTCCTGCAGACCGGCGAGCTGCGACAAGGGCTGGCCAACTATGTTCTGTACAAGCTGGCCGCTCAAAGCGTCTACCCTTCCCAATGCAACGGATCGAATACCTCAGGTTTCCCGAATTCGTCGTGCATCTTTAATGACGTTACCGTGGGCAACAACGTGGTCCCAGGCGAGACCGGTACCCTCTACCAAGCTGGAGTCGGGTACGACCTGGCTACCGGACTGGGATCGTTAAACGTCGGCAATCTCGTTAGCCAGTGGAATTCGGTCACCTTCAATCCGACGACTACGACGCTTGCTCTCACACCAACAACGAGCATTACGCATGGAGCGCCTGTCGCCGTAAACATTTCCGTTGCGCCTGCAACGGGACCTGGTACGCCAAGCGGGGATGTTTCATTGTTGGCAGCAAATGCGCTGGCCAGCTGTTTCGGAACGGCAGCTGCCACCGACGGCAGCACATTGAACAACGGTTCCGCGGCATTTTCGACCCATGTGCTTCCCGGAGGTGGCCCTTACTGCGTTTGGGCGCACTACGCCGGCGATCCGACATACGCGCCAAGTGACTCGAACACAACGATGGTCACGGTGACCCCGGAGCCCAGCACAACAGCAGTGTCCGTCCTCACAGGGGACCAAAATGGAAACCCGATCACGTTCACTGGCGGACCCTTTGGCAGCTTCGTCTATCTGCGTGCCGATGTCGCAGGTCAGTCCGGTCAGGGTGTACCGACTGGAACCGTCACTTTCAACGATAGCTTCGGGGCCATACCTGGAGGTGGCACCTTCGCTTTGAACAGCGAAGGAAATACGGCGACTCCGAACGGAGTGTTTACGTTCGACTCGGGCACGCACGCAATCTCCGCTATTTACGGTGGAGACTCCAGTTTCAACTCGAGCAACACGACCCAGTCGCAGACGTTTACGATCACCGCTGGATTTTTCGCGTCAATTCCATCTGCTCAATCCACGGTGGTGATCGCGACTCCAGGCGGCTCGGGAACAACTTCCGTCAGCGTATCGAATTCGAGCGGCTTCAGCGGGACCATTGCCCTAGCCTGTACCGGCCTTCCGTCAGAAGCGACTTGCACTATTACTCCGTCCTCCATCTCTGCGAACGGCACGGCAAGCACTAATACCGCATCAATTACGGTGTCGACAACCGCTGCGACAGCGTCGGCGCGGTCGCAACGTCGGGGCTACCTACCCGCACTGTGGATGATGGGGTTGAGTCTAGTCATGTCTTGTGTGTTCGCAGGCGGCAAGCGAAATGCCACGCGCTACTCGGCAATGATCGTGCTCGCAATGATGATCCTGCTCGTGCCAGCCTGTGGGGGTGGTGGCGGCAGCAAGAAGCCAGCCCCGAATCCGGGGACCCCAGCGGGGACGTCAAACATCACCGTAACCGCGACGAGCGGATCGACCACAAATTCCACGGGTTTCACACTTGTTGTGCAGTAAATAGGCTGCTGCACTGTCGGAATTTCGTGCCTGTGGCGTGGTGTACGATTTAGTCGTACATATTCATGCCCATGAAACTTTCTGCAATCGCTTCAGTTTTGGACGCAACCTTAGAAAACGGTTCTCCCGAAACAGAAATCACCGGCATCAGCGGAATTGAGCAAGCTGGACCTGGCGATCTTACATTCGTTTCGAACCCAAAATATTCAACGGCAGCGCGTACGACAAAGGCATCCGCCGTGATCGTCGGGGAGGACTTCCCTGCCATATCCGCCGCGATGCTTCGATCCAAGAATCCGTACCTCGCGTTCGCCAAAGCGTTGGAAGTTTTTGGGGAACCAGTTCGATATGTCGAAGGCATCCATCCCACCGCCGTCGTCGATGCCACCGCGCATATCGGGAAACATGCGCATATCGGGCCCTACGCTGTCGTCGGAGAAAACGTCGAGATCGGATCGAACGCCGTGCTACTGGCCCACGTCGTGATCTATCGTGACGTTAAGATTGGGAATAACTTCTTTGCTCACGCCCACTCGATTGTGCGGGAAAAATGCCGGATCGGAAACAACGTCTTGCTGCAGAACGGCGTTGTAATCGGCGGAGATGGCTTTGGCTTCGCCAAGACTGCCGAGGGCCGATGGCACAAAATCCCACAACCGGCGCCGGTCGTGATCGAAGACGATGTGGAAGTGCAATCCAATTCCTGTATTGATCGTGCCAGCGTTGGCCGGACTCACATTGGACGTGGAGTAAAGGTAGACAATCTCGTACAAGTAGGTCATGGCACGCACGTCGGCGAGGACGCTCTGCTTTGCGCGCAAGTCGGGCTGGCGGGGTCCACCGAAATCGGAAATCGGGTCATACTGACCGGACAAGTCGGTGTTGTCGGTCATTGCACAGTGGGCGACAATGCGATCGTGACTCCGCAAAGCGGCGTCGCTGCCGATATTCCGGCCGGAGCCCTCGTGAGCGGAGCGCCCGCTGTAGATCACAAAGCATGGCTCAAGTATTCCGCCATTCTCCCGAAGTTACCCGAGATCGTGCGCGCAGTCCGGGCCATGAACAAAGAAAAGTAACTTCGGGAAATCCACTTTGCTGCAGCGATTCACTGATATGTTTCTTCAATCTGGTGCAGGAATGGGCTGCCGAAACTCCTCGGGCAACCCGCTCTCGATCGCGATCCGTACCTTCTCCATCAAGCATTCACGGCTACCGAAATCCTTCGGTTCAATAGGTTCGTGAAAGATAACCTGCACTGGTCCGGGTTTGATGGAGAAGCGCGCTTTGGGCATCGCATAATGCGTTCCAATGATCGTCATCGGAATTACCGGAACGGCGCATTCAGTCGCGAGATAAAATGGGCCCTTCTTGAACGGCAGGAGCTTACCGTCGAACGATCTCTTCCCTTCAATGTAAATCGTCATGTTGAGCCCCTCCTGCACCACGGCTTTTGCAGCCCGAACCGCATCGATACCGGCATCGCGGTTGCCACGATCGACTGGAACCAATAGCGCTAGTCTCATGGCATAGCCAAGAATAGGGACCTTGAACAGTTCTTTTTTCACCATCACGGAGGTACGACGAGGAATCAGCGGAATTTGAATTGGGGGATCAAGGTTCGATACATGATTCGTCATGAAGATGTAACTACGCGAGTGGTCGAAGCGATCGAGGCCAATTATTTTGACGCGCACACCCGTCAACCACACTCCGGCATATGCTCCCCAGTTGAACAACCGATATAGCAGTCGGATGTCGCCTGTAATGAACGTCCACGGAAAACCGATCAGGGAGGCAACGGGCATGGCCAATGCCCAGAAAAGCAGCATGACGATGGTCCGAATCATTTTTCAGGCGTACCCGACCCTGGATCGGGCTGCGCTTCTCCTCGTAGCCAAGCCGCGCGTCGAAAATGTTGCTGCGGCGTGACTTGTTCCAGATCTTTCAGTGCGTAGGAAATTTCCTGACGCGTCCCCACTTTCCATTTCAGTTCGCGTTCGCCTCCCCGACGGCTCCGGACTTTGACTGTGAGAGTATCCCCCAGAGATAGACGGCTCAGCTCTTGTCGCAAATCCTGCGCAACGTTCTTACCCTGAAGCTCCAGGATCGTGTCGCCTGCCTGCAATCCGGCGCGCTCTGCTTCAGAGGCGGACTTTACGGCTGCAACTGACATTGGTCCATCAAAGTTGCGCGAGGCGCTAAACCCAGGATCAGCAACTGACGCACTCGCGCGTTCGACCCGCAACCCCACGGGCCGAAAAAAATCGTCCCACGGGATCTCATCGGTTCCTGCTACGTACCTGCTGAAGAACCATCCGAGGTCGGCGTGACTGACGGCCTCAGCTACCTCACGAATTCCATTGGAGTCGTCGAAAAAACGGCCTTGCTTGGCGTAATCAGAATTCATCCACTGCAAGATTTCACGAATCGACGCTTTGCCATGGCTGCTTTCCCGCACTGCAAGATCAAGCAAGATCCCGAGCAACTCCCCCTTGTTGTAGTACGAGATGCTGCGCTCGGGACGACGATAATAAGAGAATCCTTCTAACCACGCATCCAGGCTTGACTCCTCAGCGGATTGAGTCAGATGTGCCGGACGAGTCTGCAATTCCGTGATTTGCTCTCCCAATCGCGTGAGATATTGCTTTTCATCGAGCAAGCCGCTACGCAGCTGAATCGTGCCTTCGGCGGTGCTTGTAACTCCTTCGCTAAACCACAAGGCGCGGGTGTAGTTCTCTTTGGTGTAGTCGATCGGCTCCAGCGTTCGCGGCCGAATACGTTTTACGTTCCATAGATGAAAGAACTCGTGCGCCGTTACCCCCTCCAAAACATCGAGATTCTGCCTCAGCTGTTCTGCATTGATATCGATCGCCGTGGAGTAAGCGTGCTCCATGCCGCCCCCGGCAGGTCCGCGCGGAAAGTGATAGAAGAACGTGTAGGTTTCGAAGGGGCGGTCGTCCATCCAGGAAATCGCGGCGGCCACAATTCTCTGAAGCGCCCCGACTATCTTCTGACCATCGTAATCAGTTGCTTCGGCGTCGAATATGACTCTGAAGTGCC
Organism: uncultured Acidobacteriota bacterium; assembly: GCA_963801895.1. Classification (GTDB taxonomy): domain Bacteria; phylum Acidobacteriota; class Terriglobia; order Terriglobales; family Acidobacteriaceae; genus Sulfotelmatobacter. Next base: position 121,009 of record CAWDGM010000003.1, read on the forward strand.
CGCCTGATTCGTCGAAGTCCTTTTCTTGGAACTCCCCAATCTCAACTGGAGAATCAACCAGGCGGTCGTAATTCTCGGCCAGAAATCCATCTTCCACCGACTTCAGCGGAGTTGCAATCCGCCAGTTACTGGGAATGTGGGAAAAGCGGAGGAGGAAGGGTGAATTGCGCGCATCCACGGGATACATCAGGATCTGCGCCAGATTTAGAAAAGCATGGTGAGGGTTGAACTGCGCGCCAAAAGGTCCGGGAGCATCGACATAGATTTGATATTCGATGATCGCCCCTTCCGTCGTACCCTCGACCCGCCAGCGACTCTTATCGAGAGTACGGACGATCAACGGCTTGCCGGCCCGATCCTTGGCTCGAATCCAGTTGATGTACTGCGAAAAATCGCGTATCTGATACAGCGCATTCCAAACCGGGAGTTGGAACTCGCGCTCAGCAGGACCCGCCGGAACAGCTATCTGCACTTCCACGAGATGCTGTTCGGGGGAAGCCAGCACTATGGAGCACTTAATCTCAGAACTGGCGGCATTGAGGGTGGCAGAGAACGAAACTGCGAGAAAAAAAACGTGGATCGCCAAACGGGCCGTGTTCAATGCGCGCGTCTTGAGATGGCTCATTTTCGTTGCGATAGTTCGCGGAGTTTTGCTGGGAGTTTCTCGTAGATACCACCGAAGCCGCCATTGGAGAGTATGGCGACCACATCTCCCTTGCGCAATTCGGGACTGATAGTCTGCACGATTGCATCTGCGTCGGGGAGCAAGCGAACGGATCGACCATGTTGCCTGATTTCTGCCGCAAGAGCGGGTAACTCGAGGCGTTCGTTCTCAGGGACGGCGTCCGATCGAAAGACACCGGCCACGATGATCTCATCGGCTTGCGCCAGGCTTCGCGCCAAGTCAGACTGCAGCACGCGCCGACGCAAGGTATTCGAGCGCGGCTCCAGAATGGCCCAAAGACGCCCTCCCGGATAGCGCGCGCGCAACGCCTTCAGCGTTCCCGCGATTGCGGTGGGATGGTGTGCAAAATCATCAATGATGGTCACGCCGTTTACCTGAGCCGTGACTTCTAGTCGTCTTTTTACACTCTTGAATGTCTTTAAAGCCTCTCCAATTACCTCTCTAGAAATACCGCAGGAGTAGGCGAGTACCGCGGCGGCTGTTGCGTTCCAAACGTTGTATTCTCCACCCAACTCAAACTCAAATTCACCCCATAGCTGATCATCGTGCTGAACAGACCACGTCGTCCGCTCCGGATCGAGACGAAGATTCGTCACCTTCCAGGTCGTGCCAGAACTTGCGCCGTATCTTTCGACCGGGCAGAAAGCTTTTGCCAGAGATTTTTCGAGACTTGGGCTCACAGTCGAATCACCCGCTGCTCCGTCGAAAGCGATGATCCGGCCACGGCGCGGGATCAGATTGACCAAACGCTTAAAGGCTGTCTCGACCGCATCTAGGTCCTTGTAGATATCTGCGTGATCGAACTCAACCGAAGTCAGGATGATGGAGTCAGGGAAGTAATGAAGAAATTTCGGCCCCTTGTCAAAAAACGCCGTGTCGTATTCATCGCCTTCCAGAATGAAATGTTTGCCTTTTCCAATATGAAAGCTCGAACCGAAATTTTCTGCGATGCCCCCAATCAAGAAGGACGGGTCCAGACCCGCTGTGTGAAAAATCCAAGCGAGCATCGATGTCGTGGTGGTCTTTCCGTGGGTACCCGCTACAACCAGAACTTCTTTACCACGAAGGAACTCATCGTGAAGCAACTGCGGGAGCGAACAAAACGGAATGCGATGATCCAGGAGATGTTCCAGTTCGACGTTTCCGCGCGAGATGGCATTGCCGACAACAACCAGATCCGGCACCGGCTGAAGGTTTTTGGGGTCAAACGGCTGCGCAACCGGAATACCCAGGTCACGGAGAAAATCTGACATGGGCGGATAGGCGGCTGCATCGGAGCCTGTAACTACGTGCCCCCGTACTTTCAGCATTCCCGCGAGCGACGCCATCGCGGTACCGCAGATTCCGATTAGGTGGATGTGCTTCGATTGGTTCATTCTTGGCCAGCTATTCCCACGTACAAGATTCTGTCGACCATTACACAGCGACCGCCGACTCCAAAATCTTCAAAGCCACTCGTCCTTCGCTGACGGACAATCTCGATTTCACTCCAAATGGAAGCGTGATGTTACCGGATGTCGTGTGTCCGGAACGAAGTCCGAACGCAACGGGCACACCTAGATCTCCGACCACCCGCTGGATTACTTGTGGCAGAGTGTAGTCCTGATTCTTTGACTGCATACACTCGACCATCTCGCCGAAAATGATGCCGCGAACGGAGTCGAGGTGTCCCGCAAGTTTTAACTGCATCAACATCCGATCGATCTGGAAAGGCTTGGCGGCAATATCCTCGAGGAAAAGAATCGTGCCTTCGGTTCGAATTTCGTACGGTGTGCCGAGCGATGCAACTAAGATCGAAAGACACCCTCCATACAGAACTCCCTCAGCATCACCGCCAGCCAAACCCCCGACGTCAGAGTTAAGAGGAACATCCCATGGCTCGCTATTCGACAGGGCCAGTTGCCAGGATGACATTTGAACCCCGTCATCGTGCGCCCAATCCTTGGCGGCCATCGGACCGTGGAATACCGCCTGACCGGTGGCATCCACAAGATAAGTAAGCAGCGAAGTGATATCGCTGTAGCCGATGAAAATCTTGGGATACGCTTTCACAATTTCCAGATTTAGTCCGTTCAGCAGATAGTTCGCACCATAGCCACCGCGAGCGCACAGGATAGCCCGTACGTCGTCACGGCTGAACATTTCCTCTATCTCTCGATTACGGCGATCAGATGTGCCCGCAAAATAAACATCGCGTTCAAAGATCGAATCCAAATAAAAGGTCTTATAGCCGGCACGACGCAGTGCGTCGCAGCCTTGATCCAAGTCAGACTGCTTGATATTGCTGGCGGGAGCCACAATACCAACCGTGTCTCCTAAGCGAAGAGCAGGGGGCTTTACGAGTTGGCGCGCAGCGGTTGGCATGGATTCCGTTAGTTAGGTAACGAAAAACTCTCCGGAGCAAAGCAATCTGGCCGGTCCACGCAAAAAAATCTTGCCACCGTCGGTGCGAACCGTCTGCATCCCACCTGGAGCGTGCACCTTCACGGGCGAATTTGCGCGACCAGTTGTCATTGCTGCGATCGCTGAAGCACAAGAGCCAGTACCCGAAGACTGAGTTTCCCCTACGCCTCGCTCGTAGAAACGAACATTGATGTCGTGTAGACCAGCAACCGAGACAAATTCTACGTTGACTCCAGCGCGAAATTGAGAAGACTTCTGGATTTTGGCGGCTTCGTGTTGCCATCCATCTGCAAATTCTGACATGAACATCACAAAATGAGGATTGCCGATCGAGACCGGAATTCCCCGCACTTCTTGGCTACCGATCGGTAAGACCAGTTCCGGATCGACTCTGGGTTCTCCCATCTCCGTTTCGAACTCGAACTCCGAATCGTTGCGCCCGATGAGCGAACAGACCTTGATTCCAGCATCCGTCAAAATTGAAATGCGCTCTTTCGACTTTGTGGCACACACGTAGGCTGCGACACAACGGGTCCCGTTGCCGGATATTTCCGCATCTGACCCATCTGCATTGATCAACCGAATCGCTACGTCCGCGCCGGAGGAAGGGGAAATCCATTCGACTCCGTCCGCTCCAACACCGTTGTGTCGATCGCAAACTCTACTAGTGAGCTCGGCCAGATTAGAAGAAGTGACCACCGCTGCCTCAATCAGGAGAAAATCGTTGCCGCATGCACTGGCCTTGACGAAAGGAATTGTTCGGGCAGGGCGGATCACTCGCGCTCCACTCTGCCCAGCGCAGTCGCACTCCCCAAAACCGTAGAGGCTTTCAGTTTCTGAAAAAACTCCTGCTGGTCGCGGTTACATCCCTCGACATCGAATTGCACCCGGATATGCTGGCCGGTGTCGCCCGTGGTCACATTTTGCATGAGGCGGTGATGACGTTCGAGGATGCGATTGACCTCGTTGCTGACCTCTTCGAGGTTCGCGCCGGTGACCTCATAGCTGGAGAGCAAGATCTTGAGATTGAAGGTCTCCTCCAGATGTCCCAAAACGAATAGAGCGACGAGTACGACACCGGTCGCGAACATCGCGGTCACGTAAAGGCCGCCACCCGCAGCCATCCCGATTGAAGCAACCACGAACAGAGTTGCCGCCGAGGTGATGCCAGAGGTCAATCCGCGTGTATGAAGGATCGATCCTGCGCCGATGAACCCGATGCCCGGAATGATCTGAGCGGCGATCCGGGCCGCGTCCGACGGAACCCCTGCAAGCGCTGCCGAGAGAACAGTAAACAGAGCAGCGCCGAAGCAGATGAACATATTTGTCCGAAGACCCGTGGGCCGGTGATTCAGTTCCCGCTCGAGCCCAATGAGCCCGCCCAGAAGCGCAGCCAGAATCAAGCGCGTGAGCGAGCTGCCCACAATGCCGCTGGCCAGTTCTCCGTGTAACAAATCGACGAAGTGTTGCCAATTCATTTAATGTCTGGTGACTTCAAACTCGCCGTCGGATGGCCGGATTTTATCATCCGCTGAACACGAGGCTGCGTTAACCGAAGTGATTACCTAGCCCGGTAAAGGACGGCTCGAGCCTGACCTGTCACATGTATTTCGACTAGTTCACGGAGATGCAACTCTTTCACAGCCTGCCACACGGGGTCGCCGTCAAAAGCGAGGACGTAGTCCGCATACTTGGCAGGATCTGCAAGTGCGCGCTCCCACAGGCCTTCTTCATCTCGCGGTTGCATCCAAACGCGATGATTTCCTTCGTTGATCGTGTGTTTCAAGGGAAAGCCCGCTCGTTGTACCGCACCGACATGGTCACCCAGGTACATGAGCAAAGTGGAATCCTGCGGGAGCTTTTCGATCCATGTGGCGAGTTGTGCCTGAAACTGGTTCCGCGTCCGCATGTTGACTCTGGCCTCTTCGAGACAAATCGGCGTTGCCTGCCAGACCGATAAATAACTTCCAACCACCAAGACGAGCAGAGACAACGGGGCGGCCGCCCGCAGGACGGGATTCTTTGTCTGGAGACGGGACAAGAAGTAAACAAGCAGTCCAATACTAACCGCCAGCGCCGGCAGCAATTGCAGGCCGTACCGCACGTTGTAATGCGTAAATGGCCACCAGTAAGGAATGAAAATCGGAACGCCCCCGTAGCTGATAGACAGAGCGTAAAACGGGATCGGAGCAAGCAAAAAGATCAAAGGTATCCATTGGATGTTTCCGGACGATGCATCATGATTCGAATTCCACCGGCGGCGCGCTATGGGTACGGCGGCAACGGTTGCTACTAGCAACAGTATCCAAGTTCGCTGAAGCCATTCGTTGTGAGCCACATTGGATTCAGCTGATTTCACGAAGTACATTCCTGCGATCATAGGGTTGCCGGTGCCTGGGTGTCCGGGATTTCCAGACGACTGCGTTCTTCGTTCGATGGCCTTGGCAGAATATGGGCCATTTTCAAACTCAAGTGGGTTTCGGTAAATGATGCCGTTGTACGCGAACCAAAGAAGTGGACCCGCCGCCGCCAGGAATATGAATTTGGCAAGAGCTATTCGCAATCGTTTCGAGGCTTTGGAGCCAGCGGTGCCTTTTTCAGCAAAAATGATCCTGCTCAAAACGAGCACCATGATGCACACCGCCAGAAACCATCCGTCGTAGCGAGTAAGGCATGCCCCGAATAAGCACCAGCCGCATTTTGTCAGCGCCTTCAAATCGCCGCGCGCAAATTCGCTCAAGTACACAATTGCCCAGATGAATATGGCGAGATAGATCGCCTCACCCATCGCGGTTGCCTGCATGTAGATCACGTTCGGGTTACTGGCATAAGCAAAGGCCGCAGCCCAAGGCGCTAACCGCGTTAGGACGCCTTTCATCTCGTTCTTCGGCAAAACTCCGCGTACAAGCCGAAAGATTCCAATCACCCCGAAGACGTAGGCTGCCATCGAAGGGAGTGACCCTCCCGCGCTGGTGCGCCAGAGTTGCGTTGAAAAGAGAAATGGGATCATCAGCAAGTGCGGCAACGGCAGCCAGACTGTCCCCAGTTGCAACAATCCCGGCGTCTTTGAATCGATCACGCGACGAGCAATGTTGATATGCGCTACGGCATCGCCGTAGAGGGCGATCTCTGCGTAGCGATAGTAGAAAAGGAAGGAAAGTACGGAGATGCAAGTCGCGAGCCAGGCGAGCAGGTTTGTCTCGCTATCCCAATCAGGATTTACAGGCGCGTCCTTCGATAGCTTGACCATGGCATTGTCGAGCGTGAACTGAACGCTGGAGTGATACGTCCACGAAAATTACTCGAGGTGTGTCAGTTCGCGGAATAACTGAAAACGTGCCTCGATTTCATCTCGGGTGAGCGACTGCAGACGTTCGGTCCCAAAACGTTCGACCGCGAACGACCCCATCACGCCGCCGTAGAACAGAGCGCGTTTCAGGACTTCACGCGTCAAGTCCTTCTGAGAGGCAAGGTAGCCCATAAACCCTCCGGCAAAGGAATCGCCTGCACCCGTGGGATCCTGCACCTCTTCGATCGGCAGCGCGGGCGCGCGAAATGGATGCCGGCCGATACCGAAGGCGCCTTCCCGGAAAAAAATCGTTGCGCCGTATTCTCCATGCTTGATGACGAGAGCTTGCGGGCCCATGGCCAGCACCTTTTGCGCCGCTCGTGGCAGATTCGTTTCGTGAGCGAGCATTTTGGCTTCCGTGTCGTTAATGAGCAAGATGTTCACTAATTTCAGCGTTTCTGCGAGCTCTTTGGGAGTTCCCCTGATCCAGTAATTCATCGTGTCGCAACCGGTGAGCCGCACATCCTTCATCTTTCGTCGCACATCCGCTTGCAGGGTGGGCTGGATATTGGCCAGAAAGAGAAATTCCGTATCGTCGTATTCGCTGGGAATTCTGGGTTGAAACGTCTCGAAAACGTTGAGGTCGGTGTAGTCCGTCTTCGCCTCATTCAGGTTATCGGTGTAAGTGCCACCCCAGCGAAAAGTCTTCCCCTGAGCGCGCTCGAGACCTCGCGTATCGATCCGGTGTTCACGAAACACCTTTTCTTGCTCAGGTCCGAAGTCGTTACCGACAACAGCGACGACACGAACATCCGTGAAATAGCTCGCGGCGAGAGAGAAGTATGTGGCGGCCCCTCCGAGAATGTTCTTCACGCTGCCGGAAGGAGAGGTTACGTCGTCGAAAGCTACCGAACCGACTACAAGTATGCTCATTCTTTTCCTGGAAGTTTGGTGGCACGAGCGGTGCAAAGGCCACGAGGAGCGAATGAAAATCTCATGTGGATGATGGTGCTGGGCGCAGGTACTTTCCCACGATAAGCTTCAGTCGCTTCTTTGTAGCGGGGGGAATCTTCTTCGGGTCGGTCAGGATCGCGTGGGAGAGAGCCCCTCCGCATTTGCACGACCGGCCGGCGGGCATGGCGGCGATGGTCTGTTTCACGACCTTGGTCGCGTTGTCAGCATTCTTAATCAGCACGGCTACGATCTGATCCACTGTTACTGAGTCGTGGTGCGGATGCCAGCAGTCGTAATCCGTCACCATTGCAATGGTTACGTAGCAGAGCTCTGCTTCCCGCGCCAGCTTCGCCTCTTGCAGATTGGTCATCCCGATGACGTCCATACCTAGACTTCGGTAAACATTAGACTCTGCTTTCGTCGAAAACTGCGGACCCTCCATGCAGAGGTATGTTCCGCCACGCTTGCCTGTAACGCCGACTTGCTTGCATGCAGATTGGACTACGCCGGCCAGTTCTCCGCAGACCGGGTCGGCAAATGGGATATGAGCGACAATGCCTCCCCCAAAAAATGTATCCACCCGATGCCGAGTGCGATCAAAAAATTGATCCGGTATCACAAAATCCAGCGGCTTGTGCTCTTCCTTCAGAGATCCGACCGCAGACACGGACACGATTCGGCTAACGCCCAACTGCTTGAAGCCGTGGATATTGGCGCGGAAATTCAGTTCGCTTGGGAGTATGCGATGCCCTCGCCCGTGACGTGCCAGGAAAGCAACTTTTCGTCCCTCAAGCGTGCCACAGACGTAGGCATCCGACGGCGCGCCAAAAGGAGTCCGCAATCGTATTTCTTTGACTTTGGTTAGACCGGGCATCGAATAGAGCCCGCTTCCACCAATGATCCCAATCTCCGCTTGAGACAAGAAACCTCCAGAAAACGCTCCAATACGCGCAAATTCAAACTCGTGATTATACAGGACTGGATTCTCACGTCCGGCACGACGGAATGCAAGGCAGAGCTCGCCAAGAATTACAATTTAAGGAAATGAAGTCTCTTATCTCTTCATGGGTTTCGTTTTCCTTTTTCTCTCTCATCCTCGCACAGGCGAATCTCGCCTTCTCTGCCGCACCTGCAGCGGTCACGGTACCGGCGGTGATCGACCACAATCGTGTCACCATCGCTGTCGATGTTCCTATGCCCGACGGTTCGGCGCAACCGGTTCGAGCTTGGGTCGACACCGGCAGTACAGATCTTGTCCTATCGAGGCGGCTAGCGGTGTCCCTTGGCCTTGATGTGACCTGCAATGAAACAGACTGCTCCTCCCCGCCGCCGGCAAAGATCAGCATTCAAGGCCTCGCAATTTCGCTGACAGAATTCAAGCAAGCCAAGATCCCATTGCGACCGGTTAGCGGAGCGTCCTTAATTGCCGCCGGGATGCGTGCAGAGATCTCTTTGCCTGCGACGATCCTGCGACACTTCGACGTAATGATTGACTTTCCGGGACACAAATTTTCCATCGGGCCTCCTGGATCCATTCAGTTCAAGGGGTCCTCGGAAAAAGCGATTGTGAATCAGGAAAACGGCTTGGTTCAGATCCCCAGCAAGATTGAGGACAGGAAATACAACTTGGCACTCGATGTGGGTGCCTCCATCAGTCTTCTTTCGAGTGAACTGTTTGACAAGGTCGCCACAGCGCACGGCGATTGGCCACGAATGACCGGCGCCGTTAGTTCAGCAAACATGTGGGGCGCAGCCGACGAAGCAAAGAGCCAGTTGATGCGCATTGACCGAGTTCAATATGGACCGCTGTTTCTGACCGATGTGCCAGTGGTGTCAACGCCGAAGCAAACGATAGACTTTTTCGAGAAGCGTGCAGGAGTTGCGACCGTCGGTGCGATAGGCTCAGATGTTCTGTTGAACTATCGCGTAGGCTTTGATTACGCCCATTCGATGGTCTATTTCGATATCGGTCGATTGTTCAACTTTCCTGAATTTGACGTCGTCGGGCTAATCCTTCGTCCAGAAGACGATGGACGCTTTACGATTCTTGGAGTCGTGAACACCGAGGAGGATCAAGTCACACCGCACGCGACTGAGTCGCTCATGGCCGGCGATTCTCTCATCGCAGTTGACGGAATTCCCGTGCGCGGATCCACCATGGGACAGGTGTGGTCCATGCTTCGGGGACAGCCCGGGCAGGAGCGCGACCTAACAATTGAGCGCACAGGAAAACAGACAAGCGTCGTTGCCCATGTTCGACATTTTCTGGCCGCCCTGCCGGACGCCAAAGAAGGTAAGAAGAAGAAATAGCTTCCGACTCGATTATTTCGGCGGGACCGACGCGCCGAAGACTTCGCTTTCAATGGTGGACGTTGTCTTTGCATCGAGACTTTCACACACTAGAACTGTGTCACCCTGCTGCGCTATGACTACTGAGCCCTCCTCTGTTTCCCAGGTGTGCCGGCCGGTCAAGGATTTCGGTGCGGATTCATCCCGGGTATCGCCGCTCTCCGCCTGCGCGTTCTTCAATGCTGAAACCGTTTTGTAGCGTCGTTTCAGCGAGTGCGCATAGATGCCGGCGAACTGCGATGCCACATCCTGACTCGACCACCGAGAGATATACAACAGACTCAACGGAGCAGTTGCATTCCCTTTCAACTTCCCCGCATAGTAGTACCCGCCCCGCCATTCCGGAAACATGTATTTGGATAGAGGTCGCCCGGCATATTGCTCGATCAATACTGCGACGTCGAACTCGCCCATCGCACCTATATCAAATTTTTGGTAATCCTTGAAATCGCGATTGAAGGCAGGTAAACGCATCGGCTCAATCTTCTCTCCCGAGAGGTACGTCTCAGGCTGCATGATCTGCCGAGTTGTATGAGGCGGATTCCGGAGCAAAGCCGCAAATCCTTTTTCCTTACCGCCGTTTTGCATCAGCTTGATGACGAAATCCATGCCGTAGCTGTACGGAAATGTGAGGGACTCCTTCATAAAAATAGGAGCCTCGTTGAAGACTTTCGTGGAGGGTGTTCCGGTCAGACTCTCCTCCTGCATCGCTCCGACCAACGCCGGAGAGGTAGTGATCGAATGGCCGGTAGGAGCCAGCGCGTACTGAAACATCATGGCTTGGGCTTGTCCTTCGATTACTGCTTCGCGCGCGCTGTCAACCTCATCGTTCTCGATGTCCGCCGGCGTTGGATCCTTCTTGCTTTCCCCCAGATCTTTGTCACCTTTCTTCATCCATTTCTGAAGTCCGATCTCCTGGTCTTGGAGAGCATGAGTGAGTTCATGAGCCATGACCGGTTCTTGCTCTTCAATCGGTACCCAGTCGAGCAGGTTCACCGTACGAGTCTTCGGATCGTAGTAGCCCGCTACTTCTTCGCGGAGTAGCGAGACAAGGAAGGTTTCGAGATTGAAGTCGCGAGGAAGCAGACCGAACTTTTTCAGCACCAACTCAGAGCGCCGAAGCCGCTGCGTATCTTCATCGTTCATATGCTTGGTCAGATACGCGACAACTTCATCCCGACCGGTCAGTCTTCGTTTCACGTCACGCTTTACTCGAAGACCAGTTTCTTTGCTGTCGAACTGCAAAATTTGGTCGACAGAGTGAAATAACTCTTCGGCCTGTCGCGGTGTGATCTTGACGTTGTCGTTGGGAGGCTGATCCTGGGACGGTGGTGAAGGCTTGGAGGGCTCCGGTGCGACGAAAATCGCCAACGCCCCAAAGTTGTGGACCAGAGAGGCTTGTGCAACCGCGGGAACGGCAAAATCCACCGTTGCAATCACAGCCGCCAAAAGTAACCGTAAGATCCCCAAGAAGGACACTTCAAACCTATTCATTAAGACTGAGTTTATACGTTTCTCTATACTTTCTCTCATGAACGCAACGAGACCGGTTAATCCCTGGACGTCGTCTGAACATGCGCGCGACTACCTGGAACGAGCCGACCAGATTTCTCATCGTTCCGAAGGTGAATCGGCACTCTTGGAGTTTGTTGCGAGTGGCGCTCGTCGGATACTCGATCTGGGCACGGGCGACGGAAGATTGGTAGCGATCGTCATGCAGGCACGTCCGGACGCCACCGCCGTGGCTCTCGACTTTTCTCCTGCGATGCTGGACGCTGTGCGAATGCGGTTTCAGAGTGATTCCCGCGTCGAAGTCGTGGCCCACAATCTGGACGTACCGCTTCCAAATCTAGGGAAGTTTGACGCTGTCGTCTCTTCCTTCGCGATTCACCACGTGACTCACGAACGAAAGCGGGAGTTGTATGCCGAGATTTACGAATCGCTGAATGCGGGCGGAACCTTCTGCAATCTGGAGCACGTATCTTCGCCCAGCGAACAACTGCACGCAGAATTTCTTTCCTCCATTGGCTTTTCTGTCGAGACGGAAGATCCTTCGAACAAGCTTCTGGACATGGAGACACAGCTCCGATGGCTGCGGGAAATTGGATATGCCGATGTCGACTGCCATTGGAAGTGGCGGGAGCTTGCGCTGCTGGCCGGTGTGAAGAAGTAGGGGCTCGTAGTGTTTTACATTTGAGCTCGGACTGTTTCTGCAAGCCATTCGCCGGCTTCACGTGTACCCAACCTGCCGCCAATGTCCTCTGTCGTCTGCTTGTCACGAAGGCCTTTGAGCACGGCGGCTTCGATCTTGTCCGCTTCTTTCCCGAAGCCCAGGTGCCTCAGCAGCATTGCCGCCGTCAGGATGGCGCCGAACGGATTCGCAAGATTCTTGCCGGCGATCGGCGGTGCCGATCCGTGTACGGGCTCAAACATTGACGTTCGCCCGGGATGGATGTTGCCGCTGGCCGCCATCCCCAAACCTCCCTGGAGACCGGCCGCAAGGTCCGTGATGATATCGCCGAACATGTTGTTCGTGACGATGACGTCGAACTGCCGCGGGTCACGAACGATCTGCATGCAGAGGGCATCAACATACATGTGCTGAGAAGCGATATTCGGGTATTCAGCCCCGACTTCCTTGAACACACGCTGCCAGAGCCCGCCGGCATGGGTCATGGCGTTGGACTTGTCGCACATCAAAACTTTGTTTCTTGGAGAACCGTCCCATTTCTTGCTCGACGCGCAGTACTCGAACGCGAAACGAATAATTCTCTCGACCCCTTTTCGGGTATTGATGTCTTCCTGGGTCGCGATCTCATCCGCGGTTCCCTGCTTGAATACTCCGCCCGCATCCGTATAGACGCCCTCGGTATTTTCACGGAGCACCACAAAGTCAACGTCTTTCGGTTCGACTCCCTTCAAGGGACAGAGCGACGCATCGAGCAAACGAACGGGACGAACGTTCGCATACAAGTCCATCTTGAATCGCATTCCGAGAAGGATTTCCTTGGCATGAATGTTGGTTCTTACTCGTGGATCGCCAAACGCTCCGACCAGGATTGCGTCGAAGTCACGCGCCAGCATTTCGAATCCGTCGGGAGGCACGGTCGTCTGGTCGCGGAGATAACGGTCTGCGCCCCAGTCGAATTCCGTCAGATCGACCGCGGCTCCTGACGCTTGGATCACGCTCGTGGCTTGCGGAATGACTTCTTTCCCGATGCCATCTCCGGGGATGACGGCGATCCGTTTTCTATTTGAGTTTTTCTGGTCCACGGCAGGAACGTTAACACAATCGCTATAATCGAATACAAGTATGGGAATTACAGCACTGCAGGCTCATGGCAAAGGCTTAGGCGAATCGCGCGTATCTGAGTATCGTGGCGCTGAGACACCAGCCGTTTTCGACAATTTACGCGACGAATTCAGGGCTCTGCGGACCGGTTGCGCCGTTTACGACCTCGGATTTCGGGCGAGGATTTCGCTGAAGGGCAGCGATCGTGTCCGCTGGTTGAATGGGATGGTTACCAACAACATCCGGGATTTGGCTGAAGGACACGGCGTCTACGCGTTCCTGCTTAACCCTCAGGGTCACATTTTGGGTGACCTGTACGCATACAACCGCGGAGGGATGATAACCGTCGATACAGACCGGAACCAGTTGGAAAAGATACTGGTGACGTTCGATCACTACATCATCATGGATGACGTCGAGGTGCAGGACCTGAGTAACAACATCACTGCTCTTGGAGTTGCCGGCCCATCCGCACGTGAAGTCTTGACGCGCGCGGGATTCGTCGCGGATTTGCAACCTTTACAGATTTCTTCTATTTCATTTGAAGGCGTTGAAGGTTCGATCGCTAGAACTGACGATGAATCGATCCCCGCTTATGAGATTTGGCTTTCCGCGGATTCAGTGAGACCCGCTTGGGATCGTTTGATCGCGGACGGAGCAAAACCCGTGGGGTCAGAAGCGTTGGAGTTGCACCGGATTGTCTCCGGCATTCCGCGTTATGGTGTGGACATTCGCGAACGTGATCTGCCCCAAGAAACCGAGCAGACACGAGCGTTGAATTTCAGCAAAGGGTGCTACGTTGGGCAGGAGATCGTCGAGAGAATCCGATCGCGTGGTGCAGTGCGTCGTACTTTTGCCGGATTCGTGGCAGCCGATGGTTCGAGAATCATCCCGGGTACGAAGATCTTGGCGGCCGAAAAAGAAGTCGGCGAAATTACGAGCAGTGCGGTTATCGACCTGACAACCCAGCCAAAGAGCGTTGCCCTTGGCTACATCCGGCGAGAGGCAGCCATACCGGGAAAAGAAGTTGTAATCGGCTCCAGCACGGGTTGCGTCTCGAAGATGCCTCTTCCCGATAGCGCCTTGTTCGAGAAGCCTGATTCTCTGGAACAGCGCCCTGCCTGAAAAACAAAATCCGGCCGCATTTCGCGGCGTCGAGGAAAAGAAATTTATGGCTGACAAGAAACACCAGCAATCTGAATTCACCGTAACCGATCGGCGTCTGTTCACCTCAGAAGGCGAATTGCGCTCTGAGGCTCAAGAAGAAACCGTGGAAGTGAGACAACCCGCAAACCCGATCAAAGAGGTCGTCGCGCCTCAGGAAACGTCGGATGCGACTCAGGATGCGACTCAGAAACAGAGTATGGACGAGAAAGACATGCCTCCACCGCCGACGATCGCGGAACAGGATGCCCAAGCTGCCGCATACAAGCAGGTCTCAAAAGACTTGGACAGCCAAGTGGAGATGAGTGGCCATTCCGCTCGAGATTTCGAAATCACTTTCGAACGGTTTCTAGCGTCCCTATACATGACCGCAATGCTTCAACTCGGCCTGATGAGACAGCAGGGCGGGCAACCTCAGGTCGATATCATTGCCGCGAGACAGACGATCGATACGCTGAGCTTGATATCGGAAAAAACCAAAGGAAATCTCACACCAGTGGAAGAGAACTTCCTGCAGAACAGTCTCTACGAGTTGCGCATGGCGTACGTGGAAGTAACGAACGCCTTGGCTCGTCCACCGCAACCGGGACCTTCAATGGGAACTCCTGGCAGATGAAAGCTACCCTAACCGTCTTGGGAAGTGGAACGTCGATGGGCGTCCCTACGTTGGGGTGCGATTGCTCGGTGTGCCATTCCAGCGATTCGCATGACCGGCGGACACGTCCCTCGATTATGTTGGAATACAACGATAAGGTCGTCGTCATCGATACCACTCCGGATTTCTACGCGCAAGCGGTACGTGAACACATAACGAAACTTGATGCTGTTTTCTACACCCACACCCATGCCGACCACATCTTGGGAATCGACGACTTACGACCGTTAAGTTATCGGCACAAACCCAACAAATTGCCGCTTTACGCGCGTCCGGATTCGGCCGCTTTTCTGCGCAAAATGTTCAGCTACATCTTTGACGCGGATTACAAATTCGGAGGACTGCCGTTGTTAGAACTTCGGCCGATCGACGGCCCAGTCGTCGTCTTCGGTGCGGAATTCGAACCCGTCATCGTCGTGCATGGAGAGACCCAGATCAATGGCTACCGCTTCGGTTCGGCGGCATATCTCACTGACCATAGCGAGATCCCGGAGTCGTCGATGCATCAACTGGAAGGGTTGGACATTTTGTTTCTCGATGCGCTCCGTCACAAGCCGCACCCGACACACTCCACTGTAAAAAACTCACTGAGTATCGTCGAACGATTGAAACCGAAGCGCGCATTCTTCACCCACATTTGCCACGATTTACCTCATGAGGCGACAAATGCAACGCTCCCGCGAAACGTACGCCTCAGTTATGACGGTTTGAAGCTTGAGTTTGAGATCTAAACCTTTGACCTAAAACATTCATGGACGTTTATCACAAACTCGAGGACGTTCCCGTCGATATCGATCCGACGTTCTTAAGCGTTGGGAACTTCGACGGCGTCCACAGGGCCCATGCTCACGTGCTCGGAGAGATCGTTACCCGAGCTCGCGCTAACCGCGGCAAAGCTGTCGCGGTTACATTTGAGCCGCATCCGACCAGAATCCTGAAACCGGAAGCTGGACTAAAGCTACTCACCCCAACACCGGAGAAGTTACGGTGGCTCGGAGGCACGGGCATTGATGCTGTGCTCCTGCTTCCCTTCGGACGCGACTTGTCCCTCATGACTCCACGGCAATTCGCCGAACGCATTCTGAAAAAGAAATTACATGCCAGGGAAGTGCACGAAGGCTTCAATTTTCGTTTTGGGCATAAAGCAGCAGGCGATGTAAATACGCTGTCCGAGCTTGGGCGCGAGATGGGATTTGAAGTTAAGGTGTATCCGGAAATGACGCTTCGGGGTGAGACCGTTTCCAGCAGCCAGATCCGACGGTTGATCTCCGCTGGACACGTGAGCCGCGCACGTCACCTCCTGGCTCGCCCCTTCTGCATCCTCGGGACGCCTGGCCGTGGGCGCGGCTATGGATCGAAATACACAGTTCCGACCATCAATCTTTCGCGTTATGAAGAACTCGTTCCAAAAGACGGCGTCTACATCACGTGGACACGGGTCGGCAGTGAGCGCTTTGATTCCGTGACGAATGTCGGCAACCGCCCGACTTTCGGTGCAGACCTTTTTGCTATCGAAACTCACCTGTTGAATTTCCATCCCATTGAACTGACTCCCGAGACTGAGATAGAAATATGTTTCTTGCAACGGCTGCGGGACGAAGTTAAGTTTCCTTCCGTCGAAGCGTTGCGAGAACAGATCGGGCATGACGTGAAGAAGGCACGAAGGTATTTTCACCTGCTGCGCGCCGCGACACCGACTGTCTGATTCACTCTCTACATCCAAATCCTTCCTTTAGGTCCCACTGCGGGTCTGTAGCTCGATTGAGACGTCTTCCCTCGTGAATTACAATCCGCGGGACCTTCCGCACGATTCTTCATGGCCATTGGCCCATTCCAACTCGTTCGTCAGGCTACGCCCGGGCAGAGAAGAACGCTGCTGGCCGCCGCACTAGGGTGGGCGCTCGACGCTTTCGATGCGATGCTGTTTTCTCTCGTCCTAGCGCAGTTGATGCGCGATCTGGCGATGAGCAAGACCACAGCAGGATCGCTCGGGACATTGACTCTATTTGCGTCGGGAATCGGGGGAATGCTGTTTGGATTTCTGGCAGATCGAATCGGCCGCAAACGGGCACTGATGGCGAGCATACTTACCTACTCCATCTGCTCATTCGCGTCCGGATTGGCGACGAACATAGCCATGCTGGCAGTGGCGCGCTTTGTGCTCGGACTCGGCATGGGCGGAGAGTGGAACACCGGCGCATCGCTGGTGGCCGAGAGTTGGCCGACCGAACGGCGCGCCAAAGCGATCTCGATCGTGCAGAGCTCTTGGGCTCTCGGATTTGCGGCGGCAGCGCTCGTGGCTGGTCCGGTGTCCCAACTTTATGGATGGCGTGCCGTCTTTTTTGTCGGAATCTTGCCCGCCGTGATCACTCTCTGGATTCAGCGCCAAGTGCCCGAATCAGAAATGTGGCAAGAACAAAGTACACGTTCGCGACGATCCGTGATCATCGAACCCGAGAACAGAGATCGTCTGATGGGAGATGATGCGGGCGGCTCAACTCCGCGTTCCATCGCTGGCGCTCCCGGAAAATCAGCGCATGCCTCGATAAGCACGATCTTCAAGCCGCCATATCGGAAGTACACATTTGCGCTTCTCTTGTTCAACTTTTTCGGGATGTTTGCCTGGTGGGGCCTTTTCACTTGGCTTCCCCCATACCTTTCGCTTCCGGTGGAACAAGGTGGGCGAGGATTTGGGGTGATGGGGACCACTACCCTCCTTGTAGTCCTGAATCTACTCGGGATGTTTCCCGGCTACGCTAGCTTCGGATGGGTGGCCGACCACATCGGTAGGCGGAAGACGTTTTTAGTGTATTCGCTGATGGCGGCGCTTTTGATTCCTTTGTACGCAGTGAGCAGATCGCAAGGAGTGTTGCTCGTTCTCGGTACCCTCGTTGCATTCTTCGGAACTGGAATCTTCTCCGGCTCTGGCATCATGGGGAGCGAAATATTTCCAACCGCCGTGCGAGCCCGGGCTTTAGGTTTCACCTACAACGGAGCCCGTACCATGAGTTCCCTAGCCCCGTTCGTTATTGGTCGTATAGGGCAATCGAGGGGTCTCAGCTGGGCCTTCTATCTTTGCGCAGGCAGCTATCTTCTCGCCGCCCTGATGACCACACAACTGCCGGAGACCAAGGGCAAAGGCTTGGAATAGGGTTCTCGATGTCGCTAGTCAATAGGATCGATAACCACAGCGTCTCGACCTTCCGCGCCTCGTTCCGGCAATTGCACAATGACGATGGCAGAAAGTACCAACACTATCCCGAATGTCTGGGTCAATCGCAGGCCTTCGCCCAGCAGAGCAGCTGCGAGCAAGATCGAGAATACCGGTTCAAGGCAACTGGCGATGATGGCTCGTGTCGGCTCGAGGTGTTGCAGCGCGAGGAAGTAAAGAGAAAACGGACCAAGCACCGATATCATCGAGAATATCGCCAGAAAAATCCACTGAGGCAACGAATAGTGCGCGCTAGCTATCTTCCACGGTGGATTGACCACTAGCCAGAAGATTGCCGCGAAAGCGAGCGTCCAGATTAGGACGCGCCATCGATCGTACCGCGCCAGAATCCGGTGTCCTGCGACGTTATAGAAGGCAAAAGAGAACGAAGCTAGCAGCGCAGCAATCAGGCCATAAGAGTCAAAGCGAAGTGCTGACGCAGATTTTGCTCCGACAATGCCGATCGTGAGTGCAATGCCCGCAATTGCAAACACGATAGCTAAGACCCTCTGCAAAGACAGCTTCTGCTGTCCTCGTGCAACCACATAGCAGAATACCCAAACCGGTGCTGTATATTGCAAAATGATCGCGATCGCTACGCTCGTCTTCTGAATTGCCAAGTAATAGAAGTAATTGGAAGCCGCGACCCCTAGCATGCCAAGCGCGCAGCATTGGATGAGATCGCGCGTCGGAAGATAAATGCGTTGCCACCCGCGCCGACCGACCAGCACCGCGAGTAGAACCATCAGGGAAAACGTCGCCCGGGTTTGAGAAAGGATGATTGGGGTGATGGGATGAGCGAATTCGTCAGATAATGCAAGCCTGCCGGTAAACACCGCGCGCCCCATCGCCGCCGAGACTCCCCAAAGGAATGCGGCGAGGGCGATGCAGAAATACCCTCTCAGTGCTTGATTTCGATTGGAGTCTGTGGAAGTCAGGATTCTAGTACCGAATCCGATGATCGCGTTCTCTCTGGCAACCGGTCAAGGAAGATGGGATCACATCTGTTAACCAATGTCTCGAAAACCTGCGCATAGATCATGAGGCGGGTCCATCCAGGTATTCGATGTGAACCGTCATTTTGGCCGACTTTTCGAGCATAGCTGACACCGAACAGTACTTCTCCTTTGAGAGTCGTACCGCGTCCTCCATCGATTTGCGATTGACCTTACCACGGACGAGGTACGTCACCTTTATCTCCGTATAAACCTGAGGATATTCAGCCGCTCGACCGCCTTCGGCACGGACCTCAAGGCTGGTAAAGGGCTCACGCTTCTTCCGCAGAATTCCCACAACGTCAGAGGCAGTGCATCCGCAAAGCGCGATCAGAACGAGTTCCATAGGGCTGTTCGCAGTCTTTTCCGATGCAGTATCCATCACAAGGGCGTGATGGGATGTGGCGTCCGCCACATATCGATCGCTGTCGGTCCAAATCGCTCTCGCTGATATCACTCTTATCTCCGGTTGTCGGTGCTGGGCTCGGGATGAATCAGGACCCGGAACAACTCCGGCGCATCTTGCTTAAACCGAATCTCTAGTTCGGTCTGAATATCATGCACTCGCGCGAGCGAAAGATTATCCGACAATGTGCAATGACAGGACAGGTAAAGCCGGTCGCGGACCCGCTTAAACACGAAGTCGTGAACGTCAATCACATCAGGAAATTGCGAAGCAACAGCTCTCAGCCTGTGTTCAAGCTCGGCATCGCTGAGAATTTCATCCGGCCGCTCGATCGTCGATGGCTCGCTTTCAATATGTGTAAGGATCTCTGAAATCTCCGGGACATCCCGACGCATGTCTGCCTCGAGTTCCGTAACCCGATCGTGGGCTTCTTTGAGGGTCATCCGCTCATCGAGTTCAATATGTTGCTCGACGTGCAGGCGCCCCGCGAGGTCTTGGACACTGATGTCGTGGACGTTGAGATTCTTGTCTGTCGCCGCACCGCGAATGCGGTCAAAAACGTTCTCCGTACGCTCGGCACGGGGCAGCGGCTGGACGGTCACATCCGCATCGGGAAGGATGCGGCGCACGGATTCGGTAACCGCTGTTGCCAACTGGCCCGAGCGCTGAAACGTAACTGTACGAGCAAGACCGACCGCAAGATCGGCGAAGTATCGGTTGCCCGCTCGCCGTATGCGCACACGATCGACTTCCAGCACGCCTTCCACGCGTGAAACGGCTTCGTAGATTTGAGAACGGACTCCCGGCGGCGCGGCGTCGAGCAGAGCGTCTATGGTACGACGTGCCAGACGCCAACTCACGGATACGACCACGCCTGCAACCACCAGCGCGGCAATCGGATCAGAGTCACGAAGCCAATCAACATGAAAGTTGCGGCCTACTAGCACCAACATCAGTCCTAACACCACTACTCCGGCGGACCAAATATCTGTGGAAAAATGCAGGGCGTCGGCCTCGAGAGCCTGGCTGTCATATTTGGTGGCGATCCGGCCGAGAGCCCGGGAGCGCCACCAGTCAACGCACATTGAGAAAATCATCACGGCGAACGCTGCTATCGATGGCTCGATATCAATCTTTCGGAAAAACAGACGAGTGACCGCCTCGTAGATAATCCAGGCGCAGGTAAGAAGCAATAAACCCGTCTCGACAAAAGCCGAGAAATTTTCTACTTTTCCGTGGCCATACTGATGGTCGGCGTCGGCGGGCTTGTCAGAAACTCGCACCGAGAAGAAAGTCAGAATCGAGGCGATCAAATCCAGACCGGAGTGGGCTGCCTCAGAAAGGATGCCGAGACTTCCAGTCGTGATACCCACCGCGATCTTTAAGCCCGTGATGACGAGCGCAGCTAGAACCGAATTTCCGGCTGCGGCGCGCTTTTCGGCCCGCATCAACTCCGGGGAATCAACCGCCGCATCGCCCGACATTGACGCATTATCGCTGCTTCGAGTCGAAAGCCACAAGCGATTCGCGCCGCATCGGCGAAAACTGCCCAGATGTCTCGCCAACAGATCAGTGAGGCATGCTGATTGTGCTAGGATTTCTTGCTCGGATCTTTTCAATTTCTGATGGCTCATTCCTGAAGGAGAAGTGATATGCGTATGAGGTGGCTGCTTTGTGTTGTGCTGGGAACGCTGGCTTGGGGGCAAACCCCGCCTAGCGCACGGCCGTCTCCGCAGGCGGCCCCTGGCCCGGCGCAACCCGGAGCGAAAATGCCGGCGCCAGCCGACTCCTCGGCCTCGGTATCACCGACCGCGCCGGTTCTCACGATCAACGGAGTCTGTCCAGCGCCCGCAGGCACAACCGCGGCGAAGACGGGAGCTGCAAAGTCTGCGGCCGCAAAGCCGACCAGCGCGGCGAAATCCTCGGCGGATTGCAAAACGGTAATCACCAAAGCCGAATTTGAGAAATTGGCTGACGCGCTGTCTCCGAACGTAACGCCGCAGTTGAGGAGGCAGCTGGCCGGGTTGCTGCCACGGCTCTATGCGCTGTCGGACGCAGCAAAGAAACAGGGGCTGGATAAGACTCCGGAGTTTGCGGAATCTGTAAAGTTCGTCCGAATGCAGGTCTTAGCGAACGAACTGCAGCGCAAGATTCAAAAAGAGGCGGCAGACGTTCCTCAATCGGAAATTGAAAAGTATTACAAAGACAATCCTCAAGCTTACGAGCAGTACAGTCTCGACCGAATCTTCGTGCCCCGTAACAAGCAAAGTGAGAACGAGGCTAAGGAGGAAGAAGAAAAAGACGAGAAGCTGAGCGATGACGAGAAGAAGGCCAAACAGGCGACGGACAAGGCAAAGGCTGACGAGGCCGAGCAAACCATGACTAAGCTCGCCGAGTCCCTCCATGGTCGAGCCGCCGCTGGTGAAGACTTCACCAAATTGCAGAAAGAATCTTATGACGCTGCCGGGATGAAGGTGGAAGCACCGAACGTGAATCTGCCCAACGTCCGGCGAACTGGCCTTCCCCCGGCACATGCCGCTGTGCTTGATCTCAAGCCTGGAGAGGTATCCCAGGTAATCAGCGACACGGGCGGTCACTACATCTACAAGATGGTTAGCAAGACCATCCTGCCGTTGGACCAAGTGAAGAACGAGATTCACGGAAAGTTGCAAAACGATCGCATGCGCGAGCGGATGGACAAGCTGAACAATTCGTTCAAAGCGGAGACGAATGAGGCCTACTTTGGTCCTGCAGGCGTGGGTCCGATGGCTCCGCCGCATCCCCGGCCGGGATTATCTGGACCTCAATCTACCCATCCCCAACCACCATCGGCACAAGCGCCGCCAAATACACCGAACTGATGGCAAAACCCGTTGTAGTCGTAACCGGTATTTCGGGTAACCTCGGATCCAGACTGCTTCCCTTACTCGGAAGCTTCTCCGTGATTGGGGTGGACGTGAGTCCGCCTCAAACCGACTCCGAGATGCAGTTTGAAAGCCTGGATATCGGGCAGGAATCGTCCACGCGGACATTCTACGAATTGCTGCGCGACACGCATGCCTATGCGGTAATCCACCTTGCATTCGTCATCGATCCGGTGCGCACGGGGGTTCTGGACATCGATCGCATGTGGCAAATCAACGTTTCTGGGACTGCCCGGGTTATGGAGGCCATCACCGAGGTCAATCGGACCTCCGACGATGGAATCAAGCAGTTCATCTTCCCGAGCAGTGTCTCGGTCTACGGTTCGGATTTCGAGGAGCCGGCAACGGAGGAATCCCCGCTGGCAGCACACACACTACCGTACGCGATCCATAAGAGAGAGTCGGATGAGGTCGTGCGGCAACGATGCACTGCCCTTCGAGGCTGCAGCGTCTATATCCTCCGTCCGCACATTTTCGCCGGCGCCAGCGTTGAGAACTACTTGCTCGGAGCCTTTCGCGGAACGCCTAACGGGAAGGGGCCGCGTGCGCAGAAAATGCGAAGCGAGGGAAAAAGATTGCCCTGCATGCTTCCGCGTGGCCAGAAGTACGTCGACAACAAGATTCAATTCATCCACGTCGACGATATGGCGCGTCTGATTCGTCACATCTTGCAACGCGAACCAGAGCCTCAACGGCTAACGGTTTTAAATGTGGCAGGTCGTGGTGAGCCTTTAACCTTTGGAAGTTGCATCGAAATGGCGAAAGCCAAGTTGGTACGAGTTCCCGGCCAATGGGCGATGCGTCAGATTCTGGCTTTTCTATGGCGACAACAAATTTCCGCCATCCCTCCAGAAGCCGTACCGTACATGACAGGCCAATACATCATGAACACCGACCGCTTGCGTCGATTTCTAGGACCTGAGTACGATCACGTCATCCGCTACTCGATCTCCGAGGCCTTTGCCGACACCTTCAAAGCTGCCCCAGCAAACTGAGGGCAATTTCAACTCTTTCCAGTCTTTGCCATTTCTGCAGCTTTTACTTTTTCGGCCCGTCGCCGCCATAGACTTGCGGCTCCCCTAGACTTCCCTTCGCCGGCAGATGTCGAATGTAGAGAACGATCTGCCAGATTTCTTCGTCGTGAAAAATGTCTTTTGCCGCTGGCATTCCCGAGGGAGAGATGCCATTTGAAATAATCCAGTGCAATTGCCCGTCCGAGTACGCCTGTACCGAGGCAGAACTGAGTTGGGGGACGGGCGGCTCCATCTTGTCCGCAAACGGGACGCCCGTATTCTGGCCATCCAGTCCGTGACATACCATGCAATACGAGCCGAAATTGCCCTGGCCTGCGTGAATGTTTTCAGCGGTCGCTTGAAGTGGATTGTTGTCCGATCCGCCGCGAATTGTGATGTGGCGCTTCGTCTCCTCCATGATTTTCGTCTTCAATGGACTGGGCGCTGCAACTTGACATCCCATGACCAGAAGCTGCGCAGCCAGCATCCCACCGACTGCGCAGCTTCTCCACCAGCCCGTCGAGTGATCGGCCAGGTTCCGCATGCCTACTCCACGACGATCGTCATGTTCATGTTGCCGTGATTCGCACCGCAGAAGTGATCACAGATGGTGGTGAAGGTGCCGGCCGTTTGTGGCGTTACGGTGATCTCCTTCGTCTGTCCGCCTGGGATCTCTTCGTCTATCTTCAAGGGTCGCAGGAAAAATCCGTGCGTCACATCGTCGCTGTGAAGGCGGAGCTTTACTGCTTGCCCCTTCTTCAGCGTGATCTTATCCGGGCTGAAGGCGAACCGCTTCGCAGTGATTTCAACAACCGGGATGCCATCGGCCTGGACCTGGCTCGTGCCTGAAATCAACATCGCACATGCCACAAAAAGTCCGGCCGCAAGAATTCTTTTGAACACTTTTGCTGCAAACATGACTAATCGTTCCCTTTCTTCTTAATGGTTATGGTTTTCGTTAAACGTTGGGATCTTTGAGAAGTTGCTGAACTCCGTTGATGCCGCGAAACTCGCGGGCTGTGAGTTCTATGTCGGACACTGACACGGAGGTCGATCCGGGTTGAGGCTTACCGTTGAACGCCACCGAGCGGATGCCGAGATTCTTGAACGGGTGGTCTTTGTCAAAGGGAATCGGCTTTCTCAGCCCCTGCGTTGCAGGGTCTGGAAACGCAAAGATCAGGGACTTAGCTGCGTAGTGATGGACGGGACCGATCGTATGTTCGTCGTCCCGATGAATGTGGCCATAAAGCACGGTCACATTGCTGTAAGCCGACAGGACGTTCATGACGTCGTCGCCGTCACTTGTGAACCACTCCCAATCAGGACGTAGATCAAAAAGCGGGCGGTGCGTGAAGACCACGATGGGGGAACTCTTAGAAAATCGTGAAAGGTCTTTCTTTAGCCATTCCAGTTGTTCGGACCCGACTTCGGGCTTGGCCCGCGAAACATTATCCAGCGCGACGAAGTGAACGCCACGATGATCGAACGAATAAAAGCTCGACCCGAAGAATTCGCGATAGAGGGTGCCGCTGTCGAGGCCGGCATCGTGCTCTCCCGGAACACACTTGATTAGCGGAACATTGATTTTCTTGGAAATTTCCTGGAACTGTTTCATGCGCTGCACATGGACGTCATGGTCTTCGGTATCGTGAGTAAGATCGCCCGTGAAAAGGACCAGATCCGGCCTCTGGGGCAAAGCGTTGATCATGTCGACCGCGCGCTCGAACGCTTTCGTGCCAAGCGGATCAGGTGGACCATTGAAGCCGACGTGCGCGTCACTGAGCTGAACAAATGAGAATGGTGTGACTTTCTCTCCACTGGCACGACCGAGAGCGGAAAACATGCTCCCGACTTCACCCGTGCTGCCAGCAGCCGGATAGGCTGAATACAGCACGCCAATGCCAATGGAAGAAGCAGCGAACTTTAGAAACGATCTCCGGTCGGCTCTCTTCATTGTTTTCTCCTCGATTGCGTGGTTGCTGCCGTAAAGAACCGACCACAAAGCGAAATATTCCCAAGCGGAAATCAATGGCATTTTTGGTGCTTGCCATGGAATAAAACCGCGTTAGCCCCGGTTTATGCTATTGAGGTGCCAGACCAACCATCGGCGGCGGCGACGTTTGAAGACTTGGCGGTGCCGCTTTTTGACCAGCTGTATAACTTTGCGCACTGGCTTACGCAGGAAAGGTCGGAAGCTGAAGATCTCGTGCAGGAAACGTATGTCAAAGCGCTGCGCGGATTTTCCGGGTTCCAGCCCGGAACCAACTTCAGGGCATGGATCTTCCGCATCCTTCGCAATTCCTTTCTGACTTCGCGGACAGCCCTTAAGTTGACCACCCCTTTGGACGACGATGTGGTGGAAACGGTGGCCTCAGCCCAGCCCACCGCGGAAACTGTCTTAATCGAAAAAGGTGATCGCGAGACTGTAAGAAATGCTTTGTCTGAGTTGCCGGTTCCGTTTCGTGAAATTCTTCTGCTGTGCGAAGTGGAAGAGATGTCCTACGAGGAGATCGCACAGGTATTGGCAATTCCAATTGGTACGGTAATGTCGCGCTTACACCGCGCTCGCAAGGCGCTTCGCGTAGTTCTTGTTGCAAGGTTTCAGGGAGGATCGAATGGCGTGTGAATTATGGCAGGACAAGCTCGGTCCTTACGTCGACGGCGAACTTTCATCTGCGGAAGCCACGGAGTTCGGCCAACACGCCCGGCAGTGCGTGACTTGTACGGCGGATGTCTTAGAGAGTGTTCGCATGAAGCGGTTGATCGCCGTCGCCGGAAAGGCGTACACGCCTAGCAGTGAATTCCGCGCGAAAATGATGAAGAGCATGGTGCCTACGCGACGGCCGTCACTGTTGCGATCGTGGAGACCGCTGGCTGTCCCGCTTGTTCTGGCCCTCGCTCTCGCTCTGGTGGTCGCAGCGTATTTAGGCAAAACTTCATCGGAGCGAACTCGCATCTATAGCGAACTCACCGATTCGCACGTAGCAACACTTGCGAGTGCTTCCCCAGTGGATGTTATTTCAACCAATCGCCACACAGTGAAACCATGGTTCGAAGGTCGGATTCCCTTCTCTTTCAATCTGCCTGAACTACAGGGAACTGAGTTCTCGCTGATCGGAGGAAAGGTCGCGTATCTAAAGCAAACGCCGGGAGCACACTTAATCTATCGGCTTCGCAAGCATGAAATTTCGGTTTTCATCTTCCCCGATCGACAAGAGAACGGAAGCGCCTTTGCCTCGACGCCTGTGTCTGACTTCTCGTTCAATATTCAGAGCTGGACGAAGGGTCAACTGCGATATTTCGTGATCGGCGATGTGAGCTCGGAGGATTTGGACAGCTTGAGCAAGTTGTTGCGAGATGCAACCTAGAAGATATCCGATGGGAACGCCCTAACAGGCTTTCTTCCCGCGATAGAGCCCCGCGATGCCAAATGAATAGGGTGTCCAGGTAGCTGTCGCAAAACCGGCGCCCTTCATGCGCTGCAGCATCTCCTCCGGCCTCGGAAATCTTTCAACTGAGGATGGCAAATACTTGTATGGGCCTTTGATTCCAGAAATCACAGAACCAACTCGCGGTAAGACTTGTTTGAAATACACTCGGTAGAGCGCGCCGAGAACTCCCTCTGGCTCGCCGAAATCCAGAATGCCGCACTCGCCACCCGGGCCGAGCACTCGCAGAATCTCGCGCAGCCCAGCATCGTAGTCTGCCAGGTTTCTAAAACCAAAAGCTGAAGTCACAAGATCAAAATGCTCATCCGGAAACGGAAGCGTCAAAGCATCTGCTTCAATCCATCCCGGCGAAGTCTTTCCATCGGAAGCACTCTTGTACACAGCCCGTTGCAACATCGCGTGCGAAAAATCTGCGCCCACAATGCGGGCAGAGGATTTCTCGGCTTGGCGCTGCAGAGCAAACGCCATATCTCCGGTGCCGCAGCAAAGATCGAGTACACGGCTTTCGGGACGAACAAGTATGTGACGAAAGGATTTTGCAGCGCGTCGCCACCAAATTCGGTCGATATTGAACGACAGAACATGATTCAGTACGTCGTATCGAGGAGCGATAGAGGTGAACATATCGCGTACCGCGCGAGCCGCGGACTGCCGATCGCTTGCGCCTTCGGGCGAAGCTCCTACCACATTCGTTTTGGCGAGATTAGCCACGCGAAACGAGAAAACTTCTAGTGCCGTTTCTTCTGCTTGGATTTGCCGGCTTTTGCCGGTTTGGACGCTCTTAATTCCTTGACGATCCGCTCGACCTGCAGAACGTGATTCGTGTCGTGGCCAGCGAACATTCGAGCCTGGTGAGAAATGCTTTCCTTCCCGCGCTCAAGGTGCATCCCATAATTTTCCCAGGTCTCACGCGGAATCTCCTTCAGCATCGCGAGGTTATTCTCCCGAAGTACACGGAAGGTCTCCAACGACTGCCTGGCATCACGGTCCTGATACCGAAATACGGACGCCCATGAGTCCTGGTCGAAAGGTTGGATCGTGACTCCACTCTCTCCGATCACCGACCGCATCCGCCAACTCGCCACGATCTCTGCATCAGTCAGATGGGCAAGGATCTCGCTGATCGACCACTTTCCAGGCGCCGAGCGCCACTTCAACTGCTTTGCCGACAGACCCTGAATTGCCTTTTTCAGTTTTCCAGCGGTGGCACGCTGGACCTTGACGGCGTCTTGACCCTCGACATATCCAAGGATTCGGCCGATGTACTGCTCTGCTGTTTCCGGCATGACGATACCCCTCCTTCTATTTTCCCCATACCCAGCCGCCGCGTGACAGGCGCCGCAATTCTTCGACCGCGTCGACGACGACGTTTTCTGGGACGTCGCTCGCAATTTCCACTTTGCCGATTTCTCGCGGAAGGACAAAGTGCACTACGCCGTTTTGGGTTTTCTTGTCTGACTTGAGACGAGCAACGATCTTCTTCGGGCTCACATTCACCTCAGGAAGACGGCCTAGACTCAAGACAGCGTCTGCGATGCGGCCAGCGGTCACGCTATCCGTCCGTCCTACGCTCAAAGCGATGTTAGTGGCGGCAATCATGCCCCACGCAACGGCCTCGCCGTGCAACAAGCTCTTGTACCCCGTCTCGGCCTCCAGAGCATGGCCGATCGTATGGCCGAGATTAAGGACTCTCCGAAGGCCACCTTCGCGCTCGTCGGCTGAAACGACCTCCGCCTTCAACTTGACCGACTGTGCAATCACCCACTCGACTTCGCCGGCATCGCGCTTCAGGATCCGCGCGCGATTCTGCTCAAAACGCAAAAAGAGCTCCACGCTCCCAATGACGCCGCATTTGAGCGCCTCGTAAAGCCCGGCGCGAAACTCGCGGTCCGGAAGCGTCTTGAGCAGGGTTGGATCGATCAGGACGACGCGCGGATGGCAGAAGGTCCCTACCAGATTCTTCCCTGCGACCAGATTTACTCCGGTCTTGCCTCCAATGGATGCATCCACCTGCGCAAGAACGGTAGTCGGGATCTGAACGAATTCGACTCCCCTCATATAAAGGGACGCCAGCAAACCGCTCACGTCGCCCACCACACCGCCTCCCAACGCAATGATTACCGATTTGCGGTCGGCGCCCAGGCGAGCCAGTTTCTCTGCTAACGTTTCGACCGTCGCAAGGCGCTTGGAGGGCTCTCCATCGGCAATCATCAGCACTTGAGGAGCGAACCCGCCCGCTTTCAACGATGCAGTGAGCTTCGATCCCCAGCGCTTTCGAACTGGGGGAACCGTAACAACGAAAACGCGGCTGGATTGGGGCAGAAGGTCCGCCAGAACACTTCCGGCGCGCATGAGCAGGCCGTTTTCAATCCAGGCCTGGTACGGTTGGGGCGGAACGTGGATGGTGGCTTGCTGCATTCCGTTCCCATGATAGCGTATGGCTCGCCGATGACACCGCTTTGGCGGGGGTGTACTATGGCCCGTCTATGGCCGGCTTTCCCGCAGAAACCGACTTCATAGTAATCGGGGCTGGAATCGCCGGCTTGCGCGCTGCGATAGAACTTGCCAGTGCCGGCAACGTTCTTCTCGTCACCAAGAAACAAATACCCACGTTCAAGACAGCTGATCCCAAGAGCGATGCCGCGTGGCTGAGCGATGAAGACGACATCAGCCTGCACTTGCAGGATACTCTCTCGGCAGGCGATGGATTGTGCAACCCCGAAGCGGTCAAACTCCTGTTGGAGGAGGCGCCCGCCCGCATCGAAGAACTGATCGCGTGGGGCAAGCCGATCGACACCACACTCGAGTTTGGCGTTGATACAACCAGCCGGCGAAGTCATGCTTTGCACGCCCAGGGAGATTCCATCGCTAGAGAAACGCTTCGTATATTGAGCGTAAAAGCGGCGTCTCTCAAGAATCTCGTGGTGGCCGAGTTCGCCTTCGCCACGGATTTACTCACCGACGCAGGACATGTTACCGGTTTGTCTGTGCTTGATGAGGCAGGAAGAAATCATGTCGTCGCCTGCGCCAACCTTCTGTTGACCACAGGGGGAATGGGCCAGCTTTACCGAAATACTACGAATCCGGAAACTGCGACAGCAGACGGAATTGCATTAGCTTTTCGCGCGGGCGCAGAACTGGGCGACCTGGAATTTTTTCAATTCCATCCGACCGCTTTGCACATGAAGAAGGTCCCGCGTTTCCTCCTCCCTGAAAATCTTCGCCTGGAAGGGGCTTATCTCCGAAATGTTGAGCTGAATCGTTTCATGGCGAAGTATCATCCCGAAGCAGAACGAGCACCTCGAAACCTGGTTGTACGCGCCATCATCCACGAAATGGAAGTAAGCCGAGCCAAAGATCCCTTCGTGTACCTGGACCTCACTCACCTCAACGCCGCCAAAGTCAGGAAGCACTTCCCTCGCGTCTACGAATCGTTCATGGCACACAATATCGACATTACCGAAGACGTGATACCCGTCAGGCCTGCAGCACATTCCAGCATTGGAGGAGTTCGTACGGATGTTTGCGGGAAGACGAATATTCCGGGCCTTCACGCCGCAGGCGAAGTAGCCTCGTCAGGATTGCACGGCGCAAACCGGCTTCCGAGTAACTCTTTCTTGGAGTCTCTCGTTTACGGGGCTCGAGCCGGCAGATGGATGCGTGAAGGAATGAAGCCATCAACCAGAAATGATACGAAGCCACAGGCGGCGTACTCGAACGGTCCAGTAGAGGCGGGAGTGGAAGATCTTGTTGGACGAATTCAAGATCTGATGTGGGCAAACGTTGGGGTGGTTCGTATGCGGATGGGGATGCAGCAAGCCGTCAAAGAACTCGGTGAGATGATGCCGAAAGTCGAAAGACCAATGACGCGGCGAGCGCACGAAGTTTCCAACCTACATCTGGCAGCGCTACTCGTCGCGCGTTCGGCATTGGCGCGCGAGGAAAGCCGGGGCGCTCACTATCGCATCGACTACCCGGATCACGACGACAAGAAGTTTCTGAAGCACTCAATCGTTCGCGGCGACAAAATAGTGTTCGTCGCCTGAGAATCTTAATCCTTCCGCTTCACTCTGCCTTCGCCGGGATAGCCATCGAAGACACAATCGACACAATGAGTACTAACGCTATCGCCGCTAGTGTTGCGGTTAAGGGAATGTGCAAATGATTGGCGGTCAGCATCTTCAAGCCGACCATGATCAGCAAGATCGCTAGTCCGTAATGTAAGAACCGGAACATCTTCATCAGCCCTGAAACCGCAAAATACAAAGATCGCAGACCAAGAATGGCAAATACGTTAGAGGTATAGACGATAAAGGCGTTCAGGGTGACGGCCAAAATTGCAGGGATTGAATCAACAGCAAAAATGATGTCCGTCGTTTCAATCATCAACAGCACAACGAAGAGTGGCGTTGCATAAAGGCGCTTATCCTTACGCACAAAAAAATTTCCGCCGTGATACTCGGAAGTGACCGGAATCAATCGGCGCACCAGTTTCACTACTGGATTCGAGGCAGGATCGATCTTCCGGTCGCCTGACACGGCGAATCGGATACCACTCAGCACTAGAAAAGCTCCGAACACGTACAGGACCCAGTGGAAGCGATGGATCAGCCCAACGCCGGCACCAATGAAAACCCCGCGCAGAATGAGTGCTCCCAACACTCCCCAAAAAAGCGCCCGGTGCTGATGCTCTTCTGGAACAGCGAAGAAATTGAAAATGAGGAGAAATACAAACAGGTTGTCGACGCTTAGGGACAGTTCGAGAACATATCCCGTCAGGAATTCAAGAGAACTCTGCTGGCCTTGCCAGAAATAGAGGACCGCGGCGAAGGAGACCGCAAGAGCCACATACATCGCGCTCCAGCCCAAGGCTGCCCGGAATCCCGTGTTGCGGCCTGGGGCGTGAATGACGCGCAAGTCCAGCACTAACATCCCGAGCGCAAAGACATTGAACAGAATCCAGAAGTAGAGCACGCCGAATATCCTTGTCTATAGAAAGATCGTTCGCATGCGAACGGGAGAGGATGTGGCCAGTACCGACGTCATCACCATTTTTTTGCTTACTTTTGTCTGCCCCGTTTGCCGCTCGTCCAGTCGTCCCATAGACCGAAAGCTTTGAACATCTGTTCCGAATGCGTCTCGCGGATAGTCTGGTCGATTTGATCGTGGGTCAACCGGGGCCCGATCTTCTCGGGAAGGTTCGCTAATTCGAAGCTGAGAACGGCTGCCTCGGCAACATGCTTTTTCAGTTGTGCGAAATCGACTTTGTCATATGTATCGGATACCGCATGATAATTTTCCAGGTAGTTCCCTTCCTCCTGGTCAGCGACGAAAGTCGGCACTCCCTCGAGCATGAAATCAAAATGGTCGGTCCCCCATTCCATGTCCGTCTTCAGATCTTTGACGTCAAACTGGGCAAGAGGCGCGATCAGTTGCTTGGAGCTTGGGATGATGTCCGATCGGCCGCCTACGACAAAACCTGTCGTCTTGCCTACTCCCGAATCGTAGATGACGACTCCAGCGGCACGGTCGAGTTCAGCTCGGTGATGAGACGCATAAGCGTGTGAGCCCAGCAGTCCCTCCTCCTCACCCGAGAAGAGAATGAACCGAATCGTTCTCTTCGGAACGATTCCCGAAGCCTTGATGGAGCGCAACGCATCAACAACCAAAGCAGCGTTGCATCCGTTGTCGAGAGCTCCCGTTCCCAGTTCCCACGAATCAAGATGTGCGCCCAGGATGACGAACTCATCCGCTTTCTCGCTGCCGCGAAGTTCCGCGACGACGTTGGCAGCTTTGATTGCGCCGCCGACCTGATTCGGAATCGATAAATCTGCCCACACCAGATTGCCGGCCGCGAGGAGTCGAGCAATACGTTCGCCATCTTCCCGGGCGACAATCACCATCGGCAAACGGTCGATCTCCCCGGCACCCGAGTTGGTGTGACGGTAGAGGATGTCGTGCTCGCGCGTCGCCATAAAGGCGATCGCTTTAACTTTCGCTTTCACCGCCCGGTCAATGATCGGAGGAGCATTCGCATACTCGGCGAACAAGTCGGCCCAGGTCTTGAGCACGGTGGTATGAACGAGAATGATTTTCCCTGCAATATCCCCCACCTTCTGAAAATCAGCGTCTCCGCCTTCCCCCACATCCACGATCGGAACGTGCTTCACGGGAGCAAGCGCGGGAGCCCATGCCACCGACACCGCCCGAACCCGAAACGAGGACAGCACCGTCCCTCCTCCAACGCTCGTCGCACTCACTTGATACGAAGTGCTGGCGGTCATCTCCGTAGCACCTTCTGCCCACGAATAAGGGATATCAAAGCCCTCTGTATGAACGTTCGCGGCACCTGCGGCCGTAAACGCCTGTGCACCCCACTGCACTGCGTGCTGCATGGCAGGGGTTCCCGGAACGCGCCCACCTACTTCGTCCGTCAGACGCCGCAAATTGTCCTGCAGCGGCGATGGTTGGAGAGCCGCCTGAATAATCCGATCTACATCACCGTTGTTAGGAGAATTCGATGCTGCGAGAAGAGAGGCGAGAATGCAAACAAAGAACAGGGTCTTTGCGATCCGCATATGGCAGTGAATTAGAAATGAAATCTCAGAAAATCGCAAAAGCAGGATCGAGATGTTCTGTCATTTCGGCGGGAGCGGATTCATCTTGTCGAGGATGCGCGTCGTTTCAAGGATGACTGCGCCTGTGATTTCAAGACTCTTGGGGCTGAGTTTGTCGACCGTGTCCTGAGGGCTGTGCCAGAAGACATTGTTGTAGCCATACGTGAAGTCGATGAGATCCGCGCAAGCCACGTGCCGCTTCATGAACGGCAAATGATCGTCGGATACTTTGTTGTCGCGCCCGAAAAAGTGCGATTGATATCCCAATCGCTTTGCCGCCTCTCCGACTACATCTTCAAGCCAAGGCGTCGAATTCTGGTCACGATCGATATTAAGGTCAGCATCGCCGATCATGTCGGCCAGTAAGAACGCTTTTACTTTTGCCAGGGTTCCATCCGCCTCCCACTTCTCTGCGAGGTGGGTAATGCCGTACAAGCTGTCGGCCATGAAGTCCATCTGGCTGTCTGGAACCATTGCTTCTTCGGCATCATCCCAAATGAGCCATACGCTGTAACCGTCGCGCGTCTTGCCGCGCAACTGATTGGCGAACTCAAGCAATAGCGCGCTGGAAGATGCACCGTCGTTAGCGCCGATGTATGCGGTATTGCGCAACGGATAGTTCGTGTCGTAGTGGCTCGCGATCAGAATGATGCCGTCTTTCGTGCCTTGAAATTTCGCGACGATATTGTGTACCGGGATCTTGCCGACTGGGGTGTCGGCCGTGAAAGTGTCGTCCTCTACGTGATCGCCCTTCAGGTGAGTGGCGATGTAATCCTCAACTCTCTTGTGATTCGAACTCCCCACAGGACGTGGACCGAACTTCACGATTTCTTTGGTGTATTGCATTACACGGTCGCCGTCGATGGTCGGCGGTGGGCCGTTATCGGGGGGCATGTTCAATGGAACGTTCGTAGGATCAAGCGCAGCAGGAGGCTGCACCTGAATTGTCTGTTTCTCTCGATCACACGCCAGCAACGCGAACACGGACGCCAGCACTAGACAAGTCAACGATTTCGGTGCTGTCATTATTCCTGCTTTGCTTTTCTAGCGGCGCGTTGCTTCGGGTGCACCAGCCACGCGACCCCAATGCTGATTCCGTACAGGGCGATCATCGGTGCCGCGAAAATGCACATGTTTAGGATGTCCGTCGTTGGGGTAACGATGGCCGCGATGATGAAAATCACCAGAATCGAATAGCGGAAGTTCTTCCACATGAAGCCTGCGCTGAGAATACCCATCAACGACAGGAAGAAAACCAGAATGGGCATCTCAAAAATCAGTCCCATCCCCAGGATGATGCTCAGAAACAGCGACGTATACTCGCCGATCGTGATCATCGGCTGAAACTGCTTTCCAAATCGGATCAGGAAATCAAGCGCTGCTGGGTAGACGATCTTGTAACCGAAATATCCGCCGGACGTGAAGAGCGTTATCGTCGAAACCATGAAAGGCACTACGTAACGCTTCTCGTTGCGGTAGAGCCCCGGCGAAATGAACATCCATACCTGGTAAAGGACGAATGGAGAGGTCAGGAACAGGCCAGCGAGCGCGGCGATCTTCAAGTACAGATTGAATGGCTCAGTGGGATTGAGATAGACGAGTTTCTCAGCGAGTCCATTCTGTCTGAGCGCATCCATGATCGGGCGCTGCATGTAGTCATAGATTAGCTCGACCTTCCACCAGCAGGCGAAGAAGCCCACCGCTACTGCCGCGATGGAATAGATAATTCGGCGGCGCAATTCCTCGAGGTGATCGAGGAAACCCATCGTTGGCATGGACTCTTTGTCTTCTTCGCCACCATCTGGGGTGGCCGCCAATTCAGGCATGCGATTCCTGCGAACTCGGGGATGTCACGGCATCAGGCGGGTGTACTGCTTCAGTCGCAATCGGTGGGGCCTCGGGTGTTCCTTCTTGTGCACCGGGGGCGGGCGGGTCGACCGAAGCAACCAGAGTAGCTGGAGGATTGGTCGGGACCGCCTCGGCTTCCACAGCGTTCCACGAGCGGCTGGTCGTCCCTTCCACTGGAGTGCTCGGAGGTAGGATGGTCTGTTTGTCGACCTCGAGATGAGCAATCTCCTGCTCGATTTGCGCCTTGAACTCGTTGGAGGCCCGGCGAAACTCGTTCATGAACTTGCCGACTTGGCGGGCAATCTCCGGCAACTTCTTTGGCCCGAAAACGACGAGAGCCAGGAAGAACAGGAAAATTGTCTCAGAAAAACTCATGCGGTTCATCATACTGCCCCGGAGAAAAGGCGGCAATCGCGGCCGCAAGGATTGGGGCAACTTACGACTCGGCGCAAGCCCTATCCGGCACAAAAGAAGCCAATTCGTGAACTCGGCAAGAACCCCTGCAGCCCGTAGACGCATCTCATTACTGGGTCGATTCAAGGGCGTTACCATGGTGACCATCCGGGTCCGGAACAGTCTAAGGCGGTGTTATACTTTTTGTATTCAGCGCAGTAGCTGGGGTGGAAGGACGCCCTCAACGAAGGAAATTTCAAGATGGCTCGTAGTTCTCGCCGATCACTCTTCCTTGTAGTTCTGTTTCTCCTTGCATGCGGATTTCTGGGAATTATGTTCGCCCAGCGCTCCGGCCAGCAGTCGTCGCTCACTGGCGACTCGGATGTCAAGGACAGCCTAAAGCAGTTCACCGATGTGTATGCGCTCGTCGAAGACAATTATGCCGAGCCGGTGAATCCTGACAAGGCCATCTACAACGGCGCAATCCCGGGCATGCTGCACGCGCTCGATCCGCATTCGAATTTCTTTGATCCCAAATCGTACGCGCTCATGCGCGAGGATCAACGCGGCAAGTACTACGGCGTCGGCATGACCGTCGGCCCGAGAAACAATAAAGTCATTGTCATCTATCCATTCACCGGAACACCGGCATACAAGGCCGGTATCCATCCCGGTGACGTGATCATTGCCGTCGACGGAAAATCGACCGAGAACATGAGCACCGGCGACGTCGCCGATTTGCTTAAGGGACCGAAAGGCACCACGGTTCACATCAGCATCGCACGCGAGGCCGTCGAGAAGCCCATGGAGTTCACGCTGATTCGCGACGAAATCCCGCGATACAGCGTCGATGTCCACTTCCTCATCAAGCCCGGCGTTGGTTACATGCACGTCAATGGATTCAACGAAACCACCGAGCATGAAGTCGCCGAAGCACTTGATTCCTTCGGCGATCTGAAGGGTCTGATTCTTGATCTGCGTGGAAATCCTGGCGGTTTGTTGAGCGAAGGGGTAGGCGTAGCAGACAAGTTCCTCAAGAAGGGGCAGCTCATCGTCTCACATCATGGCCGTGCCTCTGCAGAGAAGCGTTACGTGGCCCAGCACGGCAACGGAGGCAAGGATTACCCGATCGTAGTCTTGGTAAACCGTCTGACGGCTTCGGCTGCCGAGATCGTCTCAGGAGCAATCCAGGATCACGATCGCGGTTTGATCGCAGGCGAGGTGACGTTCGGCAAGGGCTTGGTACAGACCGTGTATCCGCTCTCTGAGAACACGGGCTTGGCCCTCACCACCGCGCACTATTACACACCGAGCGGGCGCCTGATTCAGCGGGACTACAGCAACATCTCGCTCTACGATTACTACTACAGCCGCGACAATGCGGAGAATTCAAACACTACCAATCGCGAAGTGAAGCTGACGGATAGCGGCCGCACAGTCTACGGAGGCGGCGGAATCGCCCCCGACGTAAACATTCCTGCGATCAAAACCAACCACTTCCAGGACACCCTCCTGCAGCACTACGCATTCTTCAACTTTGCGAAGAAGTACGTGGTCACCCATCATCCGACTAAGGGTTTCGAGGTCGATGACGCAATCCTGCAGGATTTCCGGAAATCATTGGATGAAGCCACCGTTCCCTATACCCAGGCCGAACTCATCGACAACAACGACTGGATCAAGTCGAACATCAAGTCGGAAATCTTCATCGACGCGTTCGGTCAGGATGAGGGTATGAAGGTGCGCGCCGAGTCTGATCCGGAGGTCGTGAAAGGCCTCGAACTCTTACCGCAGGCAAAGGCTCTGGCGGACAATGCAAAGAAGATTGTGGCCGAGCACAACGCAGTCCCAGCATTTAGCAGGTAGGATTGATGATCATCCGAAGGCCCGATCTCGGTCGGGCCTTTTATCTTTTTCGAGGTAACTTGACTGCCAGGTTCAGGCTGTTTGGGGCCTTGAACAAGTCTCAGAACCTTTAGATTCATTGACTTGGCGTTGGGGCTGTGTGAGAATCCGCGCTGAGAGATGCGTTTGTGGCACGTGAATTCGGCAAATCTCTCATCAATCAAGAAAGTTAGCCTGACACATGAGATTTCTTCAACAGCGTGGTGAATTCCGACAAAGTTCGGACAGGTTTCAACTGGGGCGCGCTTGAAGCCGGCAATCCTTGCGGGCGCTGTTCTATTATCGATCATCGCTGGGTGGACGGATTTGCGGAGCCGGCGCATACCAAACTGGCTCACGGTGTCAGGTTTCGTGGCAGGAGTGGTTCTAAGTACCGTCCTCGGCGGAAAGACTGGACTTGCGTCATCTTTGCTGGGCACCTTGGTAGGCCTAGGATTATTGTTGCCCTTCGTTTTGTTGCGCAGTCTAGGCGCGGGTGACTGGAAATTGGCAGGCGCTCTGGGGGCCTTCGCTGGGCGCGAACTGCTGGTCAACCTGTTGGTCGCGTCGATTTTTGTGGCGGGGGTTATGGCTCTGGGTCTCGTCATTTACAAAGGGCGTTTTCGTCAGACCGTGAAAAATATCGGCCATATTCTCGTATCTCTGGTGACATTTCGATTGCCCAGCACACGCGTCTCGCTCGATAATCCAGATGCGTTGAAAGTTCCTTACGGTGTGGCTCTTGCTTTGACAGTGGTGCTCTACGGCGTGGCGCATGTCCGAGGAGTGGTTTAGATGCGACTTCTCGCTCGTCAACAATTCCAAAGGCTGGTCGCCGATACCCGCGGTGCCGAAATCGCCGAAGCGGCTGCCGTCCTGCCTCTGATGTTCATGGTGCTGCTCGGGATCTTCTGGTTCGGTCAGGCCTTCAGCATCTACGGCGCGATCACCCGGGCGGCGCAGGAAGCGGCACGTGCCGGATCCTACTCCGCCAACTGTGCGACGTGTGGAACTGACTTGCTTTCCCAACGTTTGACGAGTGCGACCAGTGCGGCTCAAGCATCTTTGCTCGCCTCCAAATTGGATCCAGCGCGGGCACGGCAGCCGGTGCCGGCTCCGACATTCACACAGTGCGTTGGAGGCACGCCGTCCTGCAACCCAGCTGCCGGGACCAATTTTTGTGTGCAGGCTCCGGTACACATGACACCCCGAGCAGGGGCGACCGGCGCTTGTGGTATTTCGGTTTCGTTCCAGTATCCGTTTCAGTTCTGGTTGCCCTTTACTTCTTTGAACAAGCAGAGAATTTGGATCAGTTCGTCAGCACTAGTCAGACTAGAAAATCAGTGATTCAGCTATCTCATCATCGGATCGCACGCGTTATCGCAGTGTTCCTGTCGAGTGACGGCGGCTCGCAACTGGTCGAGTTCGCCGTGGCGTTACCCCTGCTGATCGTATTCGTCGTTGGCATTTTCGATTTCAGCAGTGCGTACACCCTCAAGCAGAAGCTCACGAACGCCGCCGGTGATGCCGCTCGCACCGCAGTCTCCGATCCGGCAAATGATCTGAAGTCGCCAGCCTCGCCGGTCCCTGTTTCCGTCAGTGACGCTTTTCAGATGGCGGATGGCTACCTGCTATCAAATAACTTGAACGACTGCAGCCCCACGTTGACGGGGAACTCAGGCCTAACCTGGACCTATAGAGGTACAACCAGCTGTCCCCCTGGCGGAGTCACCATCGTGATTAATCGCGGGTATTATTTCCCTGCAGCGGGTGCGACGGCAGTATCGCCCAACTGCACGTCACCAACAGCTGGCGGCGTCACGAGCGTCATAGGTACTTGCGTCAGCATTACGTACCCTTATCAATGGAAATTTGGGCAGGTAGCAAGTCTGTTAGGCCCTAATTTGACATTACCCCCAACCATCACAGCACTAGCGGTTGCGATGAACCAAAACTAAACCGTGCAAAAGCCTTTCATTCAAAAACGGCGCGTGCCTCTCCCCTGCAATCACAATGAGCGCGGAGTCACGATGGTTTTGGTCGCGGTCGCGATGGTGGCAATTATTTCGATCGCGGCTCTTTCGATTGACGTGATTACTCTTTACCTGGCGAGAGAAGAGGCGCAACGCTCGGCGGACGCGGCGGCGCTTGCGGCTGCACAGGTGATATCAATCTCGGGGATGACCGGCGATCCGGCGAATGCATCAGGTGCGTGGGCGGCCGTTTGTGGCGGTCCTGCGAGTCCTGCCTCACGTGCGGCAATTGCGGTGGCGACACAAGCCCCAATCGGACGGGCACTGCCGAGCACACCCGTCGTGACCTACTTCGCGGGGGCCGCTACTCCTGTGCAGGATTGCTCTACCTTACCCGCAGCCTTCGGTGTGAATCCGATGGTCACCGTGCAGGTTGGTCGGGCCAGCATTCCGACGTTTTTCGCCCGCATCTGGGGAAACACCGGAAACACAATATCGGCGAAAGCTACCGCTGAGGCTTTCAATCCTTCGGCCTCCGATGTGAACGGGAATGTTCCCAAGCGGAAATGTCACTCCTGTTCGACCGCCTTGCGTAAAGCCATGGATGGTACCGAATCGCGATCCGATCCATCCAGGCAGTTGTACGCCCGGAAAGTGCAGTCCTTTTGTAACGACGGCAAACGGTTCGATCCAGAATCCCGGTGTATTGCCCATGAGCTCCAACTGGCGTCATCGGAGAAAGGTTTACTCTCTTCGCCGATTGCGGTCCTGCGAACGGCCTGTGCTCGAGTGACGCCGCAACCTGACGCGAACGTTTCGAGCGGGACGTTCGTGGGTGGCGCTCCCCCCGCGCTGCCCAATCTCGAATATCTGCCAGGTCTTGTCACGAATACATCACTGGGTGTGCCTTCGTGCGGCATGAGTGGCTCCGGCTCGAACCCGGACTACGAACCGGCCGTGGCCGGTTGTGACACAGGCACAAATACCAGTGCGGTATTGCGAGTGCCAGTGCTATCCCACCAAACGTGATCGATCTCACCGAAAATCCTGGCGGTCCCACAGGAGACACAGCGGACGGCGATTTCGTGCTTAGTGACGAACTCCAATACGATCCCTTTGAGCGGACAGGATACCCTTGACCGAACGTCCTACCCATACAAGATCACAGCGGGAAGTTCCAATCCGGTTGGAATATCGGGAAGCGTAATCACCGCCAGCAACTCCATCGTATCCTTGCCTATTTATGATGTCACCGCGCCATTCACCGTCGTCGGCAATCAAGCGAATGTCACCATCGTTGGATTTTTGCAAGTCTTCATTAACGATGTGAACTCAAATGGAAGTCTCGACGTGACTGTGATGAATGTCGCTGGCTGCGGCAACGGCGTAACGCCAGCGAACAGCCCGATCACTGGCAATTCTCCGGTGCCGGTCCGGTTGATCACGCCCCCGTAGAGACACACAATTCCCTACCAGTACCGCTTAGATCGGTGAAACATTTTGGTTTATTGGTCAGGAGAATCAGCATCTGGCGCAGGTCGGGTTTGTTGCGGCTGCGCGGCAACCTGCGGTGGAATGGGGTTATCCGGCTGGTTGTTGACGACGGCTGGCTCTTCGTCCTGGGTATCATCGCCGTTGTTGTTTTCGACCTGCGGCAACGGAGCGACGAAGTTTCCTTCTGTGCGCGTACTCAGAATTACACGATCCAATCTGGTCGGATCGTTCGCCGCACTCAGGATCAAGAAATTGAACTTCGATCCATTCAAAAGGGTTGCCAGAACTTCCGGCGCAGGAGCTGGTCCGATATCCGCAGCAACTCTTTCTTGTTCGGCTCCCGCTGGAATGGGAATTTCTGCGCCGGTTTTCTTCTGAATCGCGAACAGGACCTCAGCCAGCGTAGCGCGGTCCGAGTGAACTCCCAGCATTCCATTCTGATAGGAAACTTGAAGCGGGGGCGTGGTCACGGCTTCAATGTGTACCGGCTCCGAACTGGCGGAATAATTCGCCTGAACCAACCCGGCGTGCGGAGGGGGTTGTGAATTTGCCCCACCCGCCTGCGCAACGGAATTTGTCCGCGCATTCATCCCCATTATCTTGATCATTACTGTGCGGCCGTTGGGAAATACCTGGAAAGTTCTGGGCCGTCTTCAGATCCACAACCAATCTTGTAACCGGCGGGTTCGACTGAAAAAGCCCCACACGAACATCTTTTACTTCTCCGCGATCGACAGATTGGCTTCGGACTTGATCAGTGGGCCGGGAGTTGGGGAAATCAATCACCAGTCGATCAGGGCCACTTAAGACTTGTGTTTGCGGAACAATACGGTCGCTGGCTTC
Source organism: uncultured Acidobacteriota bacterium (assembly GCA_963801895.1). GTDB lineage: Bacteria > Acidobacteriota > Terriglobia > Terriglobales > Acidobacteriaceae > Sulfotelmatobacter. The sequence goes on from CAWDGM010000003.1 coordinate 162,850, forward strand.
AACTTCAAGTTCAACCACGTCGTTGCTGCCGAGCACCTTTACGGTCCGGACGGAGACCTGACAAATGGCTGGAGCGGCTACTCCCAGCAAAATTCCGGCAACGATAAGCCGGGTCGCTCGAAATCGGGGAGAGTCATGCATGGCTGGACCTGCGGCAGGAGCCGCCTATTCAATTGTAGCAGCGTTCCGCGGCCCGCAAAGCCTTACTTTGGTACTAAAACTCGACCCGGTCTCAGTGGGTAAGCGGCTTTAACATTTCCTGCATCATGTCCGGTTGACCGGACACACGTTCGAGGTGAGGATTTTTTTCGCCGCCGTGGTACTCAATGGCGTAGGTTTTGAAAAACTGTCCATTCTCGACTAGCAATTCGATCTTCTCATTCGATTCCTTTCGCTTCTTTCAGGGCAACGTGCAGCAGGACAGGATTCCATTTGCGGCTGTTGACGGCAATCAACTTCATTCCGGGGCCAAGACCAGCCACGTAGCCGGGCGATCCGGGCGTCACATCTCCGATCTTTCCGTCCTCACTCACAGAGAAGCCTAGCGAGTACGCAAAGTCGGCAAACTTTGCGAGTTTCTCGAGAGCCTGCGTGAATATATTTGGCTTGTCGGTGTACACGAGTTTCCAGCCGTCGCGCTCGATTCCGCCCATCGGCGCGTGGCTCGCTGGTTGCGCCAACGCGTTCGCGTAGCAGGCTCGACCAGTCGTAGGGAGCCACTTCATTCAAAGTGTGGACGATATCGTCAAATGTGTAAGCCACGACTTTTGGCGGGCCGCTTTCGCCACCATGGAATCGATGGCAGAAATCGTTCATGGAACGCTGCCCATGCGTTTGTTGCCGAATGATCGAATCGACCTCTAACCAGATCAATTCACCCTCGGGGTAGTAATCCAAGCTGCGCCGCCAACTCGACCACGCGGGGGAACTCAGAGTGCGCAATGTCTGCACAGATCTCGCTGTGTCTTCAAGAGGACGCCAAGATCTTCCGGCGCGATGATCCAGCATCGCTGCGGTTCCCGCCAGTGATTCGCGATACTGTTCATCCGTCCAGATCCCGCTGCGTTCCGCCAGCACGTTACCCAGGTATTCCGTCAGCCCTTCGTAGACCCAGAGAAGGTCACCAATCATCGGCTCCTGATAGTTCGGAGTGGCAAGTCCAGCTGGCCGACGATACTTCCCGTTCCACGAGTGAGCGAATTCATGAGGCACGAGTCCCCCGTATAGCATGCGCAGGCTCGGATCAAGCAGTGTCCGCTCGGCTGCAACGCTGTCGTTCGATTCGTGATGTTCGAGTCCATGCTCGCCAACCTGGTCGCTCAGAGTCAGCAAAAAATGATAGTCGCGATAGTGTCGGGCGCCGAAAAGGGCTCCTGTTTCAGCCACTAGCTTCGTGTACGCGGCTGTGTCCTGGGCGCTCATTGCGAGATCAGTATCAGAATCCGCCACAAGATCCATGACGTGAGCCGGATGCTCTCCCGCTTTAGTTAAGTCGATTTGACGGTAATGCAGTCCGGCGATCACCGGGGAGTCGATCAACGTCGTCAGCGATACGGGGGCGAAATCGACGTTGTCACCTTTCACCGTCTGAACGGGCAGGGCGGTCCCAGACTTCCAGCCGGCCGGAAGCGTAATTGAGGGCGCAAACGTAACGTCATCAGAGCGAACGCCCTTTGGATAAAGAACAACCGCGTTCCAATTCAAGTCGAGAATGTTGGACGATGCTGCAGGGCCACCGCCGCCCGCGCTGTCGAGTGAGGTCACAGCATCCAGGTCGACATCGAGCGTTTGAATACCGGACGGGATTGTAATGTGAAATTGGTACATATCCACATCATCACGCCTCCAGGGAATCGAGTGACCCGCGGCTTGCATTCGAAGTCCAGTCAAGCCGGCCAGCGGTCCGCTGGGACGGTGATTCCCGGGAATCCACTTCGGAAAAACCAGCGAGGTGTCCCCAACCTGAACCGGAATCTGTAGATGGGCATGGTAGATATTCCGCGGCGCATCCGTTAGATCGACGTGAAGTTTTATCGTTTGGGCCGAAAGCGAAACGGCTCCAGTTAGCGCGAGCCCCAGCAAGACACGCGAAAATCCATTGCCTACCTCGAAGAGCACGCGTAACCTCCAGTCACGGTTGAGCCAGAAGGCTAACGGAATACTCGAAGGGAATGCAAGATTGGGTTCTAAGCCTGCGTGTCTAGCAACGAGATTTCCTCTGGAGGTGCTACGGCCTAAGCCCTAGAACTCCCGGAAGCAATTAAATCGTTCAACGCTCCAACATTTGCGAGCAAAATGCACTCAAAGACCCATGGCCTCCACCACGAACGTTGTCGTCGAGAAAGCCCGCACAGACAAGGTCGTTACTGGAGGAGCCCCCGCGACCCCTCCCCGCGTCGCTACCCACAAGAAAGCCATCATCCTCATCGTTGTGTTGGTTCTTGTTGGCTCCCTTGTTGCCGCTTACATTCGTATCTCGCCATTCGCGCGACAAGCGGTGATTCAGGATCTCCAGGACGCCAGCGGCAGCACTGTTACCATCCGCAGCTATCGACGAACACATTTTCCCGCTCCGGGATGCGTTCTGGAAGGAGTGGAGTTCCATAAGGCTGAAAACAAGTACACCTTCCTCTCAATCGACAAGTTGGTGATCAAAGGAACCTACTTAGGGGTGCTCCGGCACCACGTTCAGAGGATCAAAGCTGTTGGAGCCCGGGTAATCGTTCCGCCGTTCGGCAGCAATCTCACGTTTCAAACGCAGCACTCCAATATCGTCATCGATGAAGTCGTCGCCGATGGAACAATCGTCGAATTCGCCAACGAGGATTCGAAAGAAAAGCCGCTGCAATTCGAAGTGCACAAGGGATTGATTCAAGATGTACGCTGGGGAGCGCCTCTTCAGTACAAACTTGAGTTTCACAATCCAAATCCGCCGGGAGAGATTTCCGTCCAAGGCAAGTTCGGCGCCTGGACAACCGGTCATCCGGGGGACACGCCGATCTCCGGCGACTATACCTTCGAGCATGCAGACCTGAGTGTTTACGGAGGTATCAGAGGCTTTCTGTCCTCCAAAGGCAAGTTCGAGGGAATCCTTCAACACATTAACGTCATGGGCGATACCGATACACCTGACTTCGAAGTGGAAGCGGGCGGTCACAAGGTCAAGCTCACTTCAAAATTCGATGCCTACGTCGACGGCATTCGCGGCGACACCTATCTGAAGCGGGTGGAAGGCCATTTGGGCCGAACTACCATAATCGCTGACGGCAGCATTGCCAGTTCTCCAAATCATCCGGGAAAGTCGGCTGAAATTGAGCTGACCACAAGGCGCGGGCGTATTGAGGATCTCCTTGGCCTTTTTGTGAGCGCGCCTCGCTCTCCGATGTCCGGTGAGGTTTCGCTCGGAACAAAAGCTGAGATTCCACCTGGGGACCAAGGTTTTCTTCGAAAGGTTAAGCTGAACGGTGCGTTTGGGATCGACGCTGGCAAGTTCTCGAATACCGACACTCAGAAAGATGTCGACACTCTCAGTGCCGGTGCGAGAGGCGAGAACAAAGATGATCCGGAAACGGTGATGACGGACCTAAAAGGAAGCGTCACCTTGGTCGGCGGCCTGGCGCACTTCTCGGATTTGTCATTCACGATTCCTGGCGCACACGCGCGCATGCAAGGTGCGTACGATCTCATCAGCCACAAGATCGATCTTCACGGAAAACTCCGCGTCGACACCCGGATTTCTAAGACTTCTACCGGTTTCAAGTCCCTTCTCCTAAAGATGATGGACCCGATCTTTAAGAAGAAAAACAAGGGCGAAATCGTACCGGTTCATATCGCAGGGACGTATGAGAAACCCGAGTTCGGTCTGGATCTAACTCAGCCTTCCACGAAGAACGCAGCTCCGCAAAAGTAGTTGTGCACCAAATGGCCGCAACATTGCTCTGAGGAGAAGACATCCAAGCATCGGTGCAAATCTCAAAGCCATCTTCATTCGAGCATTTCACTTATCGCCTTCCATTGTCCCTCCTGCTCTGCGTGGCCATCGGCCAAAGTCTGGGGTGCGGCGGTTCAAGCCAGCCGAGCGTTCAACCAACACCCTTTCCGCCCAGTCAACCCACCTTCAGTCACGTGGTGGTGCTGGTCGAAGAAAATCACAGTTATTCCGAAGTGATCGGCAATACCTCGATGCCCTATCTCAATGGACTCGCCTCACAATACGGGTTGGCGGTGCAATATTTCGCAAATGCTCATCCTTCCCTGCCGAACTACTTCATGTTGACAACCGGGCAGACCGAAACAGCAGACAACAATTTTTCAGGCACCCTCACGGATGACAATGTGGTTAAAGAGTTAAATGGCGCTGGCAAGACCTGGAAATGCTACGCTGAGTCCCTTCCCTCCAACGGATATTTAGGTGGAGACTCAGGCCCTTACATTCGTCATCACAATCCGTTCACATATTTCTCGGAGGTCCAAAGCGATTCGTCGCAAGCGGCGAATATTGTTTCTTTCACTCAGTTTTCGACTGATTTGGCCGCCGGTACCCTGCCTCAGTATTCGTTCATTGTTCCTGATGTGAATGACGATGCTCACGACGGCTCCTTGGCGCAGGCGGATTCATGGCTGAGCGCGAACATCGCGCAATTGCTGGCAGACCCTTCCTTCCAGACCAGTGGTCTGCTGATCATCACATTCGACGAAGGCGATCAGTCCGATATCAATCAGGGTGGCGGTCAGATTGCGACGCTAATCGTCAGCAGCCAAGCGAAGCAGGGATATCAGTCGCAGACCCTTTATCAGCACCAAAGTGTGTTGCGACTTAGCCTCGCGGCGTTAGGTATCCAGACTTTTCCTGGACTGGCTGCTTCCGCTCCCGACATGACGGAGTTTTTCCAGGGCCACTGAAAAAAGCTTGCATGAGAACAAAGAAATGCTTGCGCCGTGGGAGTTTCAAACGGCGCAAGCGCAGCGATTACGGGAGCAGCGCGTTGATCAGGTTCGCGCCGATGGGGCTTCCCCAGCCGGTCACGAGATCGTACTTCGAAACCGAGGAATACTTCCCGTTGCTGCCGGTGAGAATGTCATGAAAGTCGGTAGCGAAGCCGGATCCAGTGCCAATTGCATAGAGGTCAGGGTTGATGAAACCAACTGTCGTGCCACCTTGGGATACAGATTGCTGATTCACCATCGCGATCAGGCCAGCCCACAGCGGCGCGGCGTAGCTCGTACCGCCTCCCTGCGTCCTGCAGGCTCCGTTCGCGCACACGTACTGTGCAGCACTCGATTGTGAGGAAACATCTGGAATATTGCGCAAGGTTGACGATGCTCCGTTTGAACCGGTGACAACGCCCGCCAGTTGCTGGTAACTGGGAATCGCAACGCTGTTCTTCGACACCATTCCGGCGCTGCTAGCCCACCCCGTCTCCGACTGCCATGCGCCACCCGCACTCTTTGTGGTGAGCACTGTGCCACCCACAGCAGTAACCCATGCGTCATCCGAGGGCCACACAACGTTGGCAGCAGTATTCGAACCCTGATCACCGGTCGCGACGAAGACGCTTTGGCCCTGCGCGGCCATTTCCTGAAGGATAGGATCAAGACTCGACTGATCTTTCGCCCAACCGTACGAACAGCTCACACTTTTTGCAACATTGTCGATCGCAATCTGATTAAAAATCGAGATGTCATTCTTTCCGACGTATAAGCGCAGCTGCGTCAACCCCGGTGCCATAGAAATTGCCTGCTCGATATCAAGTGCCTGCTCAATATCGACACAGCCCGTCCCACAGACAGTGCTGGCGCCGTTGACTGATATTGCCTTGATTGGCACTGTCAGGGTCTGATGCGTGTTGTTGAAATAGGTGGTGATGTCGGACATGTTGACGCCCTTGTACGCAAAGATAGCCAAGGTTTGTCCCGCTCCGTTAAGCGATCCCGTTCCGTAATATGCCTTGCGCAGATCGCTGCCGTAAAAAGAACCGCTTGGTCCCGATCCACTCGCCTTTGGGGTAATCGCGGACGCGAGGATATTTTTGGCCCGCGGTTGATTGAAATTGTCGAGACCGGACACATGCAACACCGGCACTGCCAGGTCGGCTACAGGCTCCGTTTCCGGCGCGTAAAATGTGCGCGCTTCGGTGGGATGTTGAAACAGCGCCAGACTCGTGTGGAAGGCGCTCTCAACGTCAGCCGCCGAGCCTTCGACGTCTAACACCATGCGGTTCGCTCCCTTTCCTACAATGGCAAGTCCATGCGATTCCGCGAAGCGGACTACGGCCGCATAGTCCTCTTCCGTGGAACCAAATTTGTCGGCAAACTCCTCGACACTCAGGAAGTGGTGGTAGCTAGGACTGTGAGGGTTGTAGATGTCCTCGAGCAGGCGTTCAAGCTGGTCCTGGTTTCTCAACGGCAATGAGAGGGCGAGGCTGATTCGTTGCTGGGCTGGAAGATGACCGACTATTGGAGCTACCCCACTTGCCACCTCGTGTGGAACGTGGCTCGTCAGCATAGGTCGTCGTTCGGACTGTGCCTGTGACACGACGGACAAAATGGCAGCAACACTAGCGGTCCAAATTACCCTCAGCATCCAACTTCTTGCGGTACACCGGATCATCTTGGGCCCTCCCAGGGTCGAAATAATCTATAACATTGGAAATAAGCGCACAATCACACCTTCTACTCTAAGTGCTATGGGGAGGACTAAAACCAGAGGAAGGCGGGGTTCAGGGGGAATTTTGCTTCCAAGTAGTTGAAAAATATGGTGGAGCTAGTCGGGATCGAACCGACGACCTCATCGTTGCGAACGATGCGCTCTCCCAGCTGAGCTATAGCCCCGTGTGCAAGAATTTGACATCAAGCCGCTGCGGTATTTTAGCAGCCTCGCCGAGTTCCCACCAATCGACCCCAGCCTCCGCAATCTAACACGAACCCGGGTTACCACGATCACAGAAAGTGCCTTGACGAAGCGTCGTCTCTTGCGTCTAACTTGAAGCAACAACATCCGTCTTCGGGGACATTCGTGTTCTCTCAACTCAATCCAGCATCGGGGCGGCGCCAACAACGCCTCCTGGCAGCCTCTCTCGCCTTTCATGCGGCTCTGCTTGCGTGGATGCTGCATGCGCCGGAACCGCAGTTGCTGAATCCCGAATCTGTCGCATTCGGACAGAACGGCCGATCTGTGACACGACTGTACTGGGCGAGCAAGACCCCGGATGACAGCACACACAGTTCACCGGACAAGGCAAGCGAGCGATACCGTCATCAACGATTCAGTCAGAAATTGACGCTGAAAATTTCGCCGCAGTTGGCCAAGCTGACCGCTCAGCAGACGGCACAGGTTCAAGCGGAGAACCAAGACGACTCGAAAACCCAGACTCTGTCTGCCATGGGCCACGGCGCGCAAGCCGGGCTCCCTTACGGCACACTGAATCAGGGCAGCCTGTACGGCAATGAGATTCGCCCTGCACTTCCTATCGCCACCTCCGACCCGGTTGTTTACCCGTGGCAGTTACCCAATTCTCCGGGTAACGAGGTGATTGAAATCACCATCGACGAACGCGGCGAAATCGTCAAGAAAACGGTGCTGCAAAGCCTCGGTTCTGATATCGATGACAAGTGCCTAGCAGCGCTCGAGAATTGGCACTTCCAACCCGCCACCCGCAATGGCACCCCAATTCCTTCGAAACAGGACGCGATCTTTCCCTTCCGTGCCAGAGGATAGACCCAGTTTCCGGCATATTTGCTGATCACCGGCATTCAAAAGTTGGCGTCCGCGTACATCGTCCATTGACACGGTGCAGACACATGGGATCGAACCAAGCCGCTATAATTGGGGCGTGAGTGAAAACGAAGTCAAGCAGATAGCCTCGGCAGACTTTCCAACCCGCTGGGGCAAATTCCGAATTTACGGATTCCGCGGAGAGACTGGATCCGACGGTAGCCGACGTGTTGAAGAGGCGGTCGCTCTCGTGATGGGTGACGTCAAATCAGCCCCGCCCTTGGTTCGGGTTCATTCGCAGTGCCTCACCGGAGACGTTTTTCATTCACTACGCTGCGATTGCCGCCAGCAACTCGAGCTCTCGCTCTCTCTGATCACCGAGAAGGGTGCCGGGATTCTGATCTATGAACAGCAAGAAGGCCGCGGTATCGGCCTGATGGCAAAGCTTCAAGCCTATGGACTGCAGGACGAAGGCCTGGATACGGTGGAAGCCAACGAGCGGCTGGGATTTAAAGCAGATCACCGCGACTTCACGCTGCCGGCCGAGATTCTAAAGGCTCTCGGCATCACCCGTGTAAGGCTGCTCTCGAACAATCCCGACAAGGTCGAAGCTCTGGAACGAGCCGGCGTCAGAGTTGTGGAACGCGTGCCTTGCGAGGTCACTCCAAGCCCCCACGCCGAGGAGTACCTTCGCACCAAGAAGGAAAAATTGGGGCATCTTTTTACGTCCAGCCAATGATTCTCTAGCGTCCAATCCGTGCTGAAGATTTGCCGCGTTTCATTTCACTCTGTTTTACCTTCCTCTTTCGCGTAGCTCTTTTGTCCGAATCCAGAATTGCTGTGAGGAGACTCTTGTTTTTCGCAGGCAGGAATTCCAAGGCGGCACTGGCCAGGGCGCGATAAACGCAACGGGCCGCAGGTAGGGCCCTCAAGACCCTCAAGTGTTGCCTCACGGTTTCCTCATCCCCACGGATGATCGGACCGCTGAACCCCGCCGCCCCGCCGAACGCAGAATAGTTCTGAACCGTGCGCAACAGGATCGGTGACATTCGATGCCTCGCCTTTTTCGCGGAAATACCCGCGAGGCGGGCCACGTGTTCGGCCGTAACCAATAGCGATGTCAGCAATGGTGAAACGAATGTTCCCCACGCATGATAGGCAGGCTTATCTCTCTTTGCGATGAGGTGAGACGTTCCGCCGAGAGATCTGATTATATTTCGCGCAGCTCGGACAGCTGCGACGTCGCCTTCGATCGCAAATGGAACTCCCCCCAACGAAGGTTCTGAAGCGCGAACAAACGTCATCAACGGATGTACCGATGCTACCGACGCACCTTGTCTTCGCAAAGCATCCAATTCATCGCTTGAGAGTGCGCCGCTAGAGTGAAGTGCAATCTTCCCTTTCCACCGGAGCCTTTTGCTGTATTGGCGCGCCGTACGGGCGATGTCGGAATCTGGAACACAAATCCAAATGATCTCTGCCACAAGATTCTTGGGCATCACCACCGCGCGCGCCCCGATATTTCTCGCCAACCGCTGTGCTTTTCTGAGTGAAGTCCCTTGAGAACGAGAAACAATCGCTTCGACTCTGAACCCCGCACGGCGCAGCGACATGGCGAGTGCCGTCCCAAGTTTACCTGCGCCTACGATCGAGATTCGCGTTGCACGCATGCAGCGGCAGCATAGCAGAGCCAACATCCGTTCGCGACGCAACCCGCCTGCAATCGCGTGCTTTATATTGTTTGGATGGCAAAATCGTCTTCCGCAAAAAAGTCCGGCAAAAAGGTGAAGCAAGCGCGCCTGATTTCCTCCAAGGTCGTCTATCGCGGCCCCGTTTTCACGGTTACAACCGACCACGTCTCTGAGCCCGGCGGAATTCAAGCCCGACGCGACCTGATTCACCACTCAGGATCTGTTGTGGTGCTAGCCGTCAATGACTCGGGACCTGAGCCGCTCGTTCTGCTGGAGCGCCAATATCGCCACGCAGCCGGAGATTTTCTCTGGGAACTACCTGCCGGACGGATCGATCCTGGCGAACAGGAGCTAAAAGCTGCCCAACGTGAACTCATCGAAGAGACTGGATACCGTGCTTCCAAGTGGCGACGGATTCTCAAGTTCTACGCCAGCCCGGGTTTCGTTGCGGAAACGATGGCGGTCTACCTGGCTACCGGCTTGAACGCTGGAGAGGCCGAACCGGAGGAAGATGAAATCATCCAGAAGCGCATGGTTCCCCTCTCCCGAGTAGTCGCCATGATTCTGAAGGGCACGATCCGCGATGCCAAGACTATCTCATCGGTCCTCTGGCTTGATCGGACAAGGGCAAGGAATCGCTAGTCTCCCGTCGAACCAGGTGTCTTAAGGCATTGACCTTGTACCGCTCAAATCCCCTGCCCTCAATTCTTGGCAGCCTACCCCTAGCGGCCGAAATGCATCTGATTGGCTGCGGTCACGTCCTTGCCCCCAAACGGGACGTGCGGAAAGAGGGGGTTCAGGTGGAACGTTTGAAAGGCACAGTGAAATGGTTCAACAACGCGAAAGGATACGGCTTCATCGGACGCAACGATGGACCCGACGTCTTCGTTCACTACAGTGCGATTAGTTCTGAGGGATACAAGAGCCTTCAGGAAGGCGATCAGGTGGAGTTCGAGATTACTGAAGGCCAGAAGGGCCCGCAGGCAGCGAATGTAACAAAGGCAGCGTAGTTGTCCGAGTATTGAGTCGGATCTCTCGCCGGCCTAAACCGAGAGTGGCGAGCGCCCCTTGTGTTCGCGAGGCAAACCACAGGTACGCAAATCGCCAATAATTAGGTCCTTTCTCTAGTTCAAACGAATCTGTTGAAGTCGTCTTCCTAAGGTCTCCTCGTTTAATTTCGTCGGCGCGACATTCATAGCGCTTGTCCAGATAATTCTCCAGCCTCATCTCCCGCCTTTCTAGCTCTCACAGCCTCTTGTCGTTTACCCTTGTCTTGCCAATGGACAACAAGGCGATTGCCAACATCCTTTACGAGACGGCCGACCTGCTCGAGATCGATGGACAGGATTCTTTCCGCATCCGCTCCTATCGCAATGCGGCGCAGGCGATCGAAAACCACTCTCATCAGATCAAAGACATTGTCGGCGACAGCAAGCAGATTCTCGCAATACCCGGCATCGGCAAGGGGATGCTTACAAACCTGCGCGAACTCCTCGACACAGGAAAGCTCACCGTGCAGGCGGAGTTGCTTCAGAAATATCACCCATCCATGCTGCAGTTGCTCAAGATCCAAGGTCTGGGACCGAAGACGATCGCTCTGATCTGGAGCGCATATAAGATCAGCGACGTCGATGGCGTTGAGAAGTTGGCGCGCGAAGGCAAGATTCGAGAACTGCCGCGCATGGGCGAAAAGCACGAGGCCAAGCTGCTCAAGGCGATTGAGGACTACCGCCGCATCGGCGGCCGATTCCTCATCGACGCTGCGGAACTCGAATGCCAGAAAATCACGGCTTATGTCGAAAAATTTCCTGGTATCGACAAGATCACTCCTGCCGGATCGCTTCGTCGCGGCCGCGATACCGTCGGCGACTTGGACATCCTGATGACTGGCAAAGCCTGCACTACTGAGGCCGGACGCCAGGAAGCGATTGCCTACGTCGCGAAATACCCTCCATTGATGGACGTCATCGCCAGCGGCGACAACAAAATCAGCTTCCACGTTCGCAACGGGATGCAGGTCGACATCAGACTTCTTCCGCCAGAATCATTCGGCGCCGCCATGCAGTATTTCACCGGTTCAAAGGCCCACAACGTTTCTTTGCGGCAGCGCGCCCTAAAGATGGGATACACCCTCAACGAATACAGCTTGTCCACATTAGAGGGAGAAAAGCCAGTCGCTGGTAAGACCGAAGAAGAAATCTATGCAAAGCTCAATCTCGATTACATTCCACCCGAGATGCGCGAAAACCTGGGGGAAATCGATCTCGCTCAGAATCATTCCTTGCCACAATTAATCACGCAAGCCGATCTTCAGGGCGACGTTCACATGCACACTGTGGAGACGGATGGCCGCAACACGATCGCAGAGATGGCTGAGGTCGCGAAAGAGCATGGCTACAAATACATGGCCATCACGGACCACTCCAAGAATTTGGCTTTCGCGAACGGACTCGATGACAAGCGCGCCATTGAGCACATCCAACGCATTCGAGAGGCAGAAAAGAAAATCGGCGGAATTCGCATCTTCGCCGGCATTGAGGTCGACATTCTCGCTGACGGCGAGCTTGACCTTTCCGATGACGTCCTCGTGCAAATGGATGTTGTGATTGCGAGCGTGCATTCCGTCTTCAACCAGGAACCCGCGAAGATGACCGAACGCCTGATCAAGGCCATCGAGAATCCGAACACTTCCATTGTCGGACATCCCACCGGGCGCATTCAGTTGCGCCGGGACTCATATGCATTCGACATGAATGCAGTTCTCTCAGCTGCTGCGAAGCATAAAGTCGCAATGGAATTGAATGCCTACCCCGACCGACTCGATCTCAACGACGTCAATCTGAGACAAGCCAAGCGACATGGGGTGAAGATCGTAATCAATACGGACGCCCACCACACTTCGCACATGGAGAAGATCCGCTTTGGCGTCCTGCAGGCCCGCCGCGCTTGGTTGACCGGAGACGACGTGTTGAACACCCTTCCTGCTGACAAGTTCGCCAACGCGATGAAGCATGCTTGGTGAGGTACCTGAGCGCTTGCGCCGCTGTAGATCCATTTATCTTGGTCCGCTCCTTTTCCCTTCGATTTAGTCGACGTCACAGCCTTAGCTACAGAAAATAATGTATTTACGGAACTGCCCTCCTCAAAAAAAATCAAGATGGCTTGAAATGGCCCCGTGGCCCTTGTGTGAATCGGCAGCCTGAAGCGGGAAAGGAACAGTACGAAAGGATGTTGGACGAACAAGTGGCGCCCACGATCACGCGTTGCAGTTCAGGATGTAAGGGGCTCGACGACGTTATGGGAGGTGGGCTCCCAGTAGGACATTTCTATCTGGTGGAAGGAGAACCAGGTACTGGAAAGACCACGTTGGCGCTCCAGTTCTTGAGCGAAGGTATCAAACAGGGCGAAAAGGTGTTGTACGTAACTCTTTCAGAGTCTCGGGATGAACTCCTCGCAGTGGCTTCCGTCCATGGCCTAATGTTGGACGAAAACGCGGTCCTTGAAGTCAGACCCAGCGAACAGGATCTCAAGCCCGAAGGGCAATACACGGTTTTTCATCCCGCCGAAGTGGAATTGAATGATCGTGTCCAGGCAATCATGGCGGAGGTGGATCGCCGCAAGCCGAGTCGTCTCATCATCGATGCTCTGTCCGAAGTTCGTATGCTGGCCAAGGATCCCCTTCGTTACCGGCGGCAGGTCTTGTCGCTCAAGGAATATGCCCCTGAAAATTGCACAGTGATGCTCCTGGATGACCGCAGTAGCCGTTATGCGGATCTCGAACTTCACAGTATCGTGCATGGCGTTGTTTCCATGGGTCGAGTAGCTCGCGAGTACGGCAAAACCATGCGACGAGTCGAAGTGACCAAGCTGAGGGGATGTGCTTTCCGAGAGGGCTATCACGACTACATCATTCGTCAAGGAGGTCTCGTCATTTTTCCCAGGCTGGTCGCTGCGGAATACAGTGATCCTCGTGAGGATCGCTCATCTGCAGAAAGCGGCATCCGAGAACTAGACGAGTTGTCTGGTGGTGGTTTGAGCCGCGGAACCAGCACGCTCCTCATCGGCCCTGCGGGATGCGGCAAGACCACGCTGGCCCTTCGTTGGCTGACCACCGCGGCGGAGCGAGGAGAAAACGGCACAGCGTTTATCTTCGAGGAAACCGTCAGTACCATGCTGGGGCGAGCTGCCGGTCTCGGAATGAACCTCGATCCGTTCATACGTTCCGGCCGGGTCAATATTGAGCACCTTGACCCCGCAGAAGTATCGCCCGGCGAGTTTGTTGACAAAGTTCGAAGGTCGGTCGAGGAGCACGATGCGCGAGTGGTCCTCATCGACAGCTTGAATGGGTTTCTTCAATCCATGCCTGGCGAGCAGTTTCTCGCTTTGCATCTGCACGAGTTGCTCACGTATTTGAACAACCGTGGAGTTCTTACGCTTCTCATTCTCGCGCAGATGGGTCTGGTAGGCAGCGCAATGCAAACTCCTATCGACGTCAGCTACCTGGCCGACAATATCGTGGTCCTGCGGTACTTTGAGGCCTTCGGCGAGGTCAGGCAGGCGATCTCCATGATGAAAAAGCGCAGCGGCGGACACGAGCGGTCCATCCGAGAGTTGCGGTTAGGACCCGACACCATAAGGGTTGGAGCGCCACTCTCCGATTTTCAGGGAATCTTGTCGGGTAGCCCAACTTCGCTTGCTCCACTGATTGGCAAGGGGCCTCTTAATGACTGAGACGGGAACCAGCGAACCGGTGGTCCTGATCTTCGCGCCCTTCGGCAAGGACGCAGTCCTCATCGAGAAAGTCCTGCTCCATTCGTCGGTCGCCATCCTTACGCTTGGCACTTTACCCGAACTCGCGTCATCCATCGACGAAGAAGCCGGTGCAGCCGTCATCACTGAGGAAGTTCTCCAGAACGGCGCGATCGCAGCACTTGCACAGAGGCTTGCACAACAGCCCCGCTGGTCTGATTTCCCAATCATCGTGCTGACAGGAAGCGGACTCAGCACGGATAGCACGGAATCTGCGGTACGCTCTCGGGCTCCTTTGGGCAACGTTACTTTGCTGGAGCGTCCTTTGAGGCCGGTCACGCTGATTAGTGCGGTACGAAGCGCATTGCTGGCCCGCCGGCGGCAATATGAAGTTCGAGATCATCTTCGCCAGCGCGAAGCCGCGGAAGAGGCCCTCCGACGTGCCCACGATGCTCTTGAAACGCTGGTCGAGCAGCGCACGGCCGCGCTGCGCCGCCTGTCTGTGAAGCTTTTGCGGGTCCAAGATGAAGAACGTCGTCGCCTCGCCCGGGAGTTGCATGACAGCCTGGGACAGGACCTGACGGCAGCCAAAATTAGCCTCGACATGCTGGCCAGCGAGTCGGGCGTCGATTCCTCCTACTTGAAAGATGCTCGCACCTTGGTCGATCGTTCCATCTCGGACACTCGAACCTTGTCACACCTTCTTCATCCTCCATTGCTGGACGAAGCCGGCTTTCTGTCAGCGGCCAAGTGGTATGTAGAGGGTTTCGGCCGTCGAAGCGGCATCGTGACAAAGCTCGACCTGCCCCACCCCGTCGATCGACTCCCGCGCAGGATCGAGACGGCTTTGTTTCGGATCATGCAGGAAGCGCTCACTAACGTTCATCGCCACTCGGGCAGTCGCGTGGTCGAGGTGAGAGTTCAGCTGGTTGCGGCCAACGTAGTGCTGACCGTGAGAGATTACGGTATGGGGGTGTCCCGCGAAGTTCTTGAACGTTTCTGGAAGACCGGAAACGTCGGTGTCGGACTCGCTGGAATTCGGGAAAGACTAAAAGAATTGGGCGGATTCCTCGAGATCGAATCAAGCCTCGATGGCACCACATTGACCGGAACGATCCCGATTCCGACTTGTGACGATTTAGAGTCCGATCGAGATAAGCGGGCAGCGTCTTCGGGTGAATATCCATCTGCTCTCCCGATGGACTGACTTGAGTCCATTTCTGCGGCAAGGCATCTCTTCCAGAAGACGCGAATTTTGGCTTTAGAATAGAAAGGCCGGCCTGCATCTTTTGCCACAACGGCGCTAATGTCTGATCCTCTTTATCTCAGTCTGTGGTTTTCCGACTTCACCGGTCCGGCGATGCTGCCTCATATGCTTGCCGTGCTTCAGCAATTCCCTTTCTCTGAGCAGCGGCCAGGAATCACGTACGTCTCAGTCCAGCCTGTCTCGTGGAATGAGCCCAGCATTCTGGAACGAAGATATTCTCCCGGAGTCGCGCCCGAAGAGGCAGTACTCATTGCAGCGGACTTGATCCACGATGACTACGCTTATGTCTTCGACGCTTATTGGGATCTCTGGACGCCTGACGAAAAAGGCCAATGGCTGCAAGTGCCCAGCCAGGTCAAATTTATTGTTCAGGGAGAGGAATTCGACGACGGAGCCCAGCAAGAGTCTGGACACATCCAGATTGATTTCGGACTCGACTCCCTGTTCGTTCAGGAAACGGTCAAGTTGACGGATGAGACCCAAGCCAAAATTCGCGAGAATGTATTGAAGCTGATCGAGCTCTCGAAGAAAATCGAGATGAATACCCGGGCGACATCCCGGCGTCTATGGTCAGAATCCGATGAGAGCCTGCCGCAAAAGCTGATCGCCCGCCTGCAACAGGTGCAATAAAACACTGGGGACACAGCCGCCACGAAATTCATCTTCGGATCGTCTGTGTCCCAGATAGTTTCGGTTCTATTTCGTTCTGCCGCCCTCAACCTTCAGTTTCTCGGCAGCCGCAGCCTGCGCGGCAGCCAACCGCGCCGTCAGCACGCGGAAGGGTGAGCACGACACATAGTTCAAGCCGGTCTTGTAGCAGAACTCCACGGAGGATGGCTCGCCACCGTGTTCGCCGCAGATGCCTACTTTCAAGTTCGAGCGAGTCTTGCGACCGCGCTCAGTGGCCATCTTGACCAGCTGTCCGACGCCTTCCTGATCGAGAGCTGCGAACGGATCCTGCTTCAGAATGCCCTCCGCAAGATAGGTCGGCAGCACCTTGTTGACGTCATCGCGCGAGAAGCCGAAGGTGGTCTGCGTCAGATCATTTGTGCCGAACGAGAAGAATTCTGCCTCTTTCGCGATCTCGTCCGCCACCAAGGCAGCGCGAGGCAACTCAATCATGGTTCCCACCATGTATTCGACCTTCGTTCCCTTCTCTTTGAACACCTGGTCGGCGACGCGCCGCACGATCGCTCCCTGATTCGCCATTTCCTTGACGGTCGCGACCAGCGGGATCATGACTTCCGGCAGCACCTTGATGCCCTTCTTCGAACAGTCGACCGCTGCTTCGAAGATGGCGCGAGCCTGCATCTCGGTGATCTCGGGATAGGTAATGCCAAGACGGCATCCGCGGTGTCCGAGCATCGGATTGAACTCGTGCAATTGCTCCACTCGAGCTAGCAGGGCGGGCAGGCTCTTCTTCAGGTCGCCGACACCCTTGATTTTGTAGTCCTTGTATTTCTTTACTAGCTCGCCCTTCTGCTTGCCGGTCATGCCCGAGAGCGTCGTAATATCGACCATCAAATCTTCGCGGCGTGGCAGGAACTCATGCAGTGGTGGATCCAAGGTGCGGATCGTCACCGGCAGTCCGTCCATCGCCTTGAATACACCGGCGAAGTCTTTACGCTGCAGCGGCAACAGTTTTTTTAGTGCTGCACGGCGGCCTTTCTCATCGTCCGCGAGAATCATTTCACGCATCGGGCCGATCTTCTCCTCACCGAAGAACATGTGCTCGGTGCGGCAGAGCCCGATTCCCTCCGCGCCGAATGTGCGCGCCTGGATCGCGTCGCGCGGAATGTCTGCATTGGCCCGCACCTTCATGGTGCGATGGGGATCGGCCCACTGCATGAACTTCTCGAGTTCCGGATCATCGGGAGACGGATCAAGCGTTCCAAGCTTTCCTTTAATCACTCGTCCGGTCGTGCCATCGAGAGAAATCCAGTCGCCTTCTTTGAAAACCTGACCTTTTACTCGCATCTCGCGAGCCTTCTCGTTCACGTCGATATCGCCCGCTCCGGCCACGCAACACTTGCCCATACCCCGCGTGACAACGGCAGCGTGGCTGGTCATGCCTCCACGAGACGTCAGAATGCCCTTCGCGACTTCCATGCCGTGAATATCTTCCGGCGTGGTCTCGGCACGAACCAGAATCACCGGATTCTTCGTCGTGTCGTGTCCGGCCTTTTTGACAGCTTCATCGGCCGTAAACACGATCTGACCGACAGCTGCACCCGGAGACGCGGGCAGGCCTTTCGCCAACACTTCCACCTTCGTGCTCTTCTCATCCAGCCGAGGAACCAGGAAGTCATACAACTGGTTCGGCTCTACACGGAAGATCGCTTCTTCCTTCGTGATCAATCCTTCGTCCACCATCTGGATCGCTACCCGCACCGCCGCGAGCCCGGTCCGCTTGCCATTGCGGGTCTGCAGCATGTAGAGCTTGCCGTCCTGAATTGTGAACTCGAAGTCCTGCATGTCCTTGTAGTGCTTTTCGAGCCGCGTGGTGATCTCACGCAGCTGCTCGTAGACATGCGGCATGATTTTGTTGAGCTCGAGAATCGGTACTGGCGTACGCACGCCCGACACGACGTCTTCGCCTTGGGCGTTCATCAGGAATTCGCCATAGAACTCGTTCGTGCCGGTCGCAGGATTGCGCGTAAAACCAACCCCTGTGCCGCTGGTGTCGCCCAAGTTTCCATAAACCATCGCCTGCACATTGACGGCCGTGCCCAGCATGTCGTCGATATTGTTGATGCGCCGATAATGCTTGGCGCGATCGTTCTGCCACGAGCGGAATACTG
The DNA here is from genome assembly GCA_963801895.1 of uncultured Acidobacteriota bacterium. GTDB lineage: Bacteria > Acidobacteriota > Terriglobia > Terriglobales > Acidobacteriaceae > Sulfotelmatobacter. The sequence continues at coordinate 181,072 of CAWDGM010000003.1, forward strand.
CATCCCGCGCCATTACCAGCTGTTCGCGTGGATCCTGTGGGAAATCACGCTTCGCATGCTTCTTTACGACTTTCTTGTACTCGGCAATTACTTCCTGCAGAGCTTTCGCGTCCAGCTCCGTATCCATCTTTGCTTTCTTCTGTTTCTTCTTCGCATCGAACACCTCGTCGAAGACAGACTTTTCGATGTCGAGCACAACGTTGCCGAACATCTGAATCAGGCGGCGATACGAGTCGGCCGCGAACCGTGGATTGTTGGTCCGTTTCGACAGAGCCTCAACGCTTTTATCGTTCAAGCCAAGATTCAAAATGGTGTCCATCATGCCCGGCATGGAAAACTTCGCGCCTGAGCGGACGCTGACCAGCAACGGATTCTCGCCCGTGCCCAACTTCTGCCCCTGCAGAGCCTCGAGTTTGGCGAGCGCCTCATCCATTTGCCGGTCGATGTCCTTCGACAGTCCCCCTCGCATGTACTCGCGACAGGCCTCGGTCTGAATCGTGAATCCCGGAGGCACTGGCAGCCCGGCATTCGTCATCTCCGCCAATCCGGCGCCTTTGCCGCCCAGCACATCTTTCATTTTTCCGTTTCCATCGGCCTTACCGCCGCCAAATGAGTACACATACTTCGTGCCCGACGGTTTGTTGGTTTTCGTTACTTTCTCTTCAGTTTCGGGGAGAGTCATCGTTGCCATAATATGAGTCCTTTACGGTTCAGAATTTCGCTTCAGAATCTTACGGCGTTGAGTAATTTGGTAATTGAGTAAATGAAAAATCGCCGTCTGGGCGTTTTTGTTCACTCAATTTCCAAATTCCCCAAGTACTCAATCCCTTCTCACGCTTTCCCTTCCGTCACGATCTCCGAGAAGTCCGCAATCGTCGAGAACTGCTTGAGCAACGCCCGCAACAGTGCCAGACGGTTGGCTCGCTCTTTCGCGTTCTCGACCATTACCATCACTTTGTCAAAAAATCTGTCCACCGGCTCGCGCGCCGTAGCAAGCAAGCGCAGTGCCTCGAGATACTCCTTCTTTCCCCGAAGTTCTTCGACTTTTGACCCTTGGTCTTTTAGGTAGCTAATCAACGTCTTTTCTTCCTCCGCAGCCGTTGGCAATACCTCCACGGACGAAGACGACGCGATTCCCTTTTCTTCCGCCTGCTTCAAAATGTTGCGCATCCTCTTGCATGCCGCGCCAATGGCCAGGAACTCGGGAAGGTGCAGCACCTGTTTCACAGCCTCGGCCCGTGCCAGCGCGTCCACCACGTCGTCGGCATTTGCCCCCAGCACAGCTTTCACGACGTCATACGGATAACCGAGAACGTCCCTGAGGTAGAACTCGAACCGTTCCCGGAAGAAGCTGATGATCGACTGTTCATAGGCCGCGTCTTCCCCGAACTTCTTCGCAGCCTCCGACTTCTGGTAACCGGCTCGTGCATCCTGCATCAACTCAGTGAGCCGCAAAGGCAATTTCTTTTCGGCAATAATTTTGACGATCCCATTCGCCTGCCGCCTGAGCGCGAATGGATCTTTCGATCCGCTCGGCACCAGCCCAAGGGAAAACATTCCAGCGATCGTGTCGGCCTTGTCCCCGACCGAGAGGATGGCCCCTTCCACTGATCGCGGAATGTCGTCGTCGGTCGACTCCGGCTTGTACTGGTCGTAGATCGCATCAGCGATCGACAGCCGCGTCGCCTCAGGAAGAGAGGGATCGAGTTGCTGTGCCCGGGCATACAATCCGCCAACGATGCCTTGCAGTTCCGTAAATTCCTTGACCAGTTCCGTCGTAAGGTCGGTCTTTGCCAGGCAGACGGCTTTGTGAATGACACCCGGACGGACTGCCGTCCCATTCTGCTTCAGCAACTCAGCCAACCAACTGCAAAGACGCTGCACCCGCTGGGTCTTCTCGTAATAGCTTCCAAGGTCCTTTTGAAACGTGACCTGCTTCAGCGAGTCCAGACGTTCGAGCAGCGATCTCTTCTGATCGGTCTCCCAGAAGAACCGGGCATCATTGAAGCGCGCTCTCAAAACCCGCTCGTTTCCGTGACGGATCAAACCCTGCGGATCGCTGTCGGTATTTAAAACCGCGAGGAAATGGGAAAGGAGTTTCCCGGAAGCATCCTCGATGGCGAAATACTTTTGATGATCCCGCATCACGGTAACCAGCACCTCCTCAGGAAGAGCGAGGAATTGCGGGTCAAAGCTGCCCAGAATTGCAGACGAGTATTCAGTTAGATTGACGACCGTGTCGAGTAACGCCTTATCTTCCCGCCAACGCGCGCCTGCAATCGTCCGTGTTGCCGCGTCCAATGCCTTGCGGATCCGATGTTCACGCTCCTCGCGACCCAATACTTTGGCCGCCCGTAGAGACTCGATATATGTTCCGCCTGCGCTTGAAATTGTGACCGCTTGATCGGATAAAATCCGGTGGCCGCGTGATCGGTTCCCTGCCTGGATTCCACCAAATTCAAGCGGAATCGTCTCCTGATCAAGCATCGCCACCAGCCATCGAACGGGGCGCACGAATCGCTCGGTCGGCTTTCGCCAATACATGTTTTTCGGCCAATAGATAGTTGCAATCTCTTTTGGCAGATCGTTGGCGAGAATCTCCGACGTCCTGCGACCTTTCTTCGTGACTTTGGCCGAGATGTATTCGCCTTTGGGCGTCGATACACGCTCCAATTGGGAAACGTCGATGCCGGCTTTCTTGGCGAAAGCTTGGGCTGCAGGCGTAGGCATGCCATCCTTATAAGCTACGTTCACAGAAGGCCCGTTCATTTGCTCAACTACATCGTCCTGCGAAATTGCGACTCCCGAAGCCATCACCGTGAGCCGTCTCGGCGTATCGAAAGAAGTCACTTCCCCGCCCGATAATCGCTCGCGCGTCAGCAGTCCGGAGACACGATCCCGTAGCTCCCGAGACGCGGCTTCAATCATCCGCGCGGGAATCTCTTCACACCCAATTTCTAAGAGGAAATCTGGCATGCTTTCAAACCACCAAGTTTCTCAAAACTAACTGCCAGCGGATGTGATTCGCGTCACACCGTACTTGCCTCGCGGATCAGTAATGTCAGGCGTTCCAGGTACCCCAACTGATCTGAGAGGAAACGCTCTACCCCACAGGAGCGAGCTTCTGCTTCGATTGCTGCGTCTTCCTGCTCTGTTTGGGTTCGTCAGTGGGCTTTGCGGACGAAACCGGCTCCGGACCTTCAGCACTCTTTTGCTGATCAACCCAGGCCTTCGCAATGCCCACAGCCAAAGCCCGCACTCGCCCAATCACACCAACGCGCTCTGTCACCGAAATCGCTCCGCGCGCATCCAGAATGTTGAACAAATGCGAGCACTTCAGGCAAAGATCATACGCACCAAGCAACGGAAAACGCGCCTTGTCCCCGCGCGACTGCTTCGTTGTTTCGTCTAGCCCAACATTTTCGGCCTCTTCACGCTGTCGCAATTCCGAATATTTCAAGATGAGCGCTTTGCACTCTGACTCGTACAAATCGAAATGCTTCCACGCTTTTTCCACGTCGGCGTCCTCGAAGTTGTAAACCGAGAACTGCAACTCGTCGGCTAGCCGAACGTCGCCATACTTCACAACGCTACCGGTATCGGGATCGCGAGCCCAAACGATGTCGTAAATCGAATCGACGTCCTGAAGAAAAGCCGCGATACGCTCGAGTCCGTAGGTCAACTCGGCACAAATTGGAAACAGGTCAACCCCGCCACATTGCTGGAAGTAAGTGAACTGGGTGATCTCCAGGCCGTCGAGCATGACCTGCCAGCCCACGCCCCACGCGCTCAGCGTCGGTGCTTCCCAGTTGTCTTCTTCGAACTTGATGTCATGCTGTCGTAGATCAATGCCAATCGCCGTCAGCGACTCCAGGTAAAGCTCCTGCACATTCTCCGGAGGAGGCTTCAAAATGACCTGCAGCTGCATATGTTTAAACAGACGATTCGGATTTTCTCCGTACCGTCCATCCGCCGGTCGGCGCGATGGCTGAACATACGCGACCTTATATGGCTTGGGTCCAAGGACTCGCAAGAATGTCTCCGGCGCCATCGTTCCGGCACCCACTTCCACGTCGTACGGCTGCTGCAGTACGCATCCCCGCTCGGCCCAGAATGTTTGAAGGCGGAGAATAAGCTCCTGAAAAGTCAGCGGATTGGACTTGGCTGGGTTCACAACGTTTGGGTTCGCGCGTTAATCGTTGATTGTAATGGAAGTAGCACGCAGTCGTCAGCTAGACCGAGAGTCGTAACGAGAAATCCTGAAGTTCCACAAGATTTTCAGAATCGTGTCCGATGCGCTCTAAAACCCGCCTTTTTCCAACATCTCCGCCGTTACCAGCTTTTTCTCAAGCTGCCGCTGCAAAATTTGTATGACAAGTTTTCGCAGGTCCGCGCCTTGGGACTTCGGCCATGGCTGCCCGGCAAAACTATCGACGGGTGCACGGAACATATGTGCAGCCAATTTTCGTGATTCGGAGGATATCTCCGAGGACGCCAGCCGTTTGTCGTCGGCGCACATCAGTCCATCGGCCAACGCGTGGAAATATGCCCGGCTGCCGTTCAGATCGCGTCCGCACACGACACATTCCGTGAACTCCGGCAGAAACCCTACCAGGCGCGTCAACCATAGATCGAAGTAAGTGATCGGCATCCAGATGTCGGGCCCATTCAGGACGTGCAGTACCGAGAGGGTCAGGCGAAAGATCGCATCGTTGGCTTCACGATCCGGCAACAGTTCATCGAGCAGTTCTGCGATGTGGCCCAAAGCGACAGCCCGCGCATAACTGACCTCCGACGCCATCGGGGATTCCAGCACTTCGCATGCATCGAGGCGCGCCAACTCCTGACGCTCGCGGACATCGTAGAAGGCACGGACATAGGTCAACGGCTCCAAAGCTCCGCCGAAACGGCGCTTCGATTTCTTCGCCGACCGTGCTACACCTCGCACCTTTCCTTCCGCGCGTGTGAAAAATGTGACCAACAGGTCGGCTTCGCGCAGCGGGTAGCTGCGCAACACAATCGCTTCTGATTCTCGAAGAGCCACAATTCTGGATGACGAAGCTTGATTCTAGTGGAACCATAGCTTTGCGTCAGCAGCGCCTTCGCGGACCACAGTTTCATTTCCGATATACTTTTCCAACTGTGCGAATTATTTTGGCGGTTGTCCTTGTTGCCCTCTCTAGTTTCACCCTAGCCGGAGAATCTTCTTTTCAACGGGTAAAAGTGCCGGATGCGAAGGGCAGGCCTACGAAAGCTGTTTTGACGTTTCGTGATGATCATCAGTCGGTTGAAATCCAACCAGCGAAGGGACCGCTCGTGGCCATTCCATACCGCCAGATCGACAAGTTTTCGTACGAATACACGCGGAAGCATCGAGTAAACGAAAGTACGATTGCCGCGGCACCGATCGGCGTAGGCGCGTTAGCCATGCTTACGCGCTCCCGCATCCACTGGCTGGAAATTGATTACCGCGAGCGCGATGTCCCCAAACTCTACGTGCTACGCATGGATAAACATGAGTATTTGCGCATTCTGGATGCGGTAAAGGCGCATACCGGCAAAGACGCAGAAGTTCTTGGGAACGCCGACAAGAGGAAGAAGTAGTCGGCGGGGGAGAGAGCAGGCGTCTCCAACCGAATCAAAGGGGAAATCACCAGAAAAGTTAAGAGGCGCAACTCCGTCTATGGATGTTGCGCCTCTGATGCGAACTCGGAGTGCAGCAATCGAATGCTAGCGGCCGTAATATTTCGCGTTGCGCTCAGTAAATGCGGACCATTTCTCCGGTAGATCGTCGAGTGCGAAAATGGCTGACACGGGACAAACCGGGACGCACGCCCCGCAGTCGATGCATTCCACGGGATCGATATACAACAACTCTTCCGTTGCATGCGCGGGCTCATCTTTTTTTGGATGAATGCAATCCACCGGACACGCGTCCACACATGCGGTGTCTTTGGTGCCGATGCAAGGCTCAGCAATCACGTAGGTCATAGATATTTCAGTCTCCTGAGATCGTTACGGTTATCTTACTACCACCTCGGTACACCCGGGCAACCCACAGAACCGCACATTCTAGCAAGAACACGGCTACTGGTATAGGCCTGTCCCGCCCCCTTTTTTCGACCATTCGTTGTGGACCAGTTTGGCCTGAATCGAAATCGGGACACCTGCGCCAAACTAAAGTAATTTGGCCCGAGCACTTCAGGATGCGTTAATAAATCCCACTGTGCCGTTCGGCTAGCGCGGAAGGCTACGCCCAATGAACAAACTCAATGTTGTCGTCTCCCTCATTACAGACGATAACGACTACCAACTCGAGCAAGCGGCATCAGCGCAAGCGGCAGCCCAAAAGCTGGGCGTCGCAGTAGAGATCGTCTATGCCGGCAATGACGCCGTGCAACAAACGCAACAGCTTCTGAAGTTCATCCAGGAACCACGCAAGCGACCCGACGCCATTCTCGCCGAGCCCGTGGGTACCGGGATGGCACAAATCGCCCGTGCTGCCGTCGGCGCAGGAATCGCCTGGGGAATCATCAACAGCACTGTCGATTACATCCCGACGCTTCGCCAACATGCTCTCGTCCCCGTCTTCTCTGTGGTCTGTGACCACGAGGCCATTGGCAATATCCAGGGCGACCAGATGGGTGCGATTTTGGGCGACAAAGGGTGCGTCCTATACATCGAAGGGCCCTCAGTAAGAGACGTTGCCAAGATTCGCAGCAAGGGCATGCTGTCGACCAAGCCCGCGGGTGTAGAGGTCAAGACCCTAAAGGGCGACTGGACACAAGGGAGCGCCTACAATGCCATTCGTTCATGGCTGTCGCTCAGTACGTCGCGGCAGCTGCATGTCGGAATGATTGCCGCACAGAACGACGACATGGCAATCGGTGCCAGACGGGCATTTGAGGAGATCGGGGACCTGCGGGAACGCGACTCTTGGCTGCGTCTTCCCTTCATCGGGTGTGACGGCGTTCCGCGCGCGGGCCAGGAGTGGGTCCGGCAGGGACGACTAGCAGCGACTGTAGTTTCCCCACCGATTGTAGGAGAGGCGATGCAGCTGCTTGCAAAGGCTTTGGACGCAGGATCTCAGCCAGAGGAACGAACTATGATCGCCCCAGCCTCGTTCCCGGAGGTCAAAGAGCTGGGGAAGGCACGAGCCGCCGCAAGCGCAACGTAGCGCAAATGTTGCAAAGAAAGCGGCCGGCAGTGCGAGACTGCCAGCCGCAATCGTCCACCGATCTCAGATCCTACCGTCGGTGTCCGCCGCCATGGAACCCACCACCAGGGTACCCGCCTCCGCCGTGGAACCCGTTGCCACCGTGAAACTCTCCACGTGAGTAACCCCGGGCATAGCCCCTACCGTACGCACTGTGTGCGAAGTAACCGGGGCGGCCGTAGTAGCCTCGTCCCACGAATCGGTGCCCCCCGTACCAGCCCCGACCCCAACCGCCGTGATACCACGGTCCAGCGCCGATGAAAATGCCGTTTACGAAATAGCTCGGTCCGTAAAAGCCGTACGGCGCGCAGGCGTAAGGATAGTAGTCGTAATATCCGTAGGAACACGCTGGGGGTCCAGCCAAATAGCCAGGTCCTCCTCCAATCCCTACCGCGACCCCGACCTGCGCTTGCGAGCGCGCAAAAGGCAGCATGAGAACTGACAACAACGCCAAATATTTCAAGTAACGCATATCCGTAACCCCCGGCTTCGTCCCCTAGCGTTTTGCTGGTTCCAGAAGCCCTGTGGAAGCCCGGCCGCGTATTTCTGTTGGCTTTCCTCGGCCGCTGCTCTCTGGATATAGGAACGCAAAAGCGAGTCAAAAGTTGCGTCGAGTGGCGTGGTTGATTTCAGCCATCCTGCACTATTTCAACCACTTACAGCCCACCTATCACTATTCTCTTTCACTCGAGTCATGAGGCGATGAAATCCAAGCCTAAGAATTAAGAAGAGGATCGATCGTCATTCGAATGTCCGCCAGTCGGCGAGGAGATTACGTCCCTACAAGTTCTCTCTTCTCGCTCGGCTCGTATTCGACAATGTGGCCCGCAACAGCGCTGGCGGCAACGGTGAAGGGTGAGGCCAAGTACATCTGTCCAGGACCGCTGCGTCCGGGGAAATTCCGGTTCTGCGCACTGATCACGACTTGGTCGGCACGCGTGGACACTCCGGGACCGGCGTTGATGCAGGCGCCGCAACTGGGCTCGATCACCTGCGCGCCGGCTTTTTGGAATACATCGAGATATCCGCGGCGAAGGCAGTAATCTCTCGTTTCTTGCGATCCAAACTGAATATAGAACTTCACTGAATCCGCCACTTTTTTGCCCTGCTTCAAGGCGTCGGCCAAGACCGCCGCATACATGTCCATATCTTCGTTCTTGCCGGCGGTGCAGGTCCCACCGTACGCAATCTCGATCGGCACGGGAGTATTCAGTTCGCGGATATATTTTCCATTCCCGGGATCACCCGGCGTAGCGACCATCGGTGTAATCTCCGAAGCATCCAACTCGATGATGTGCGCGTATTCCGCTCCGGGATCGCTATAAAGGCCCTGCACCATTCCCTCTGCCTTACCGCGGTCGACCCCGCGCCGTTCAACGAGGAAATCAACTGCCTTTGTGTCAGGGGCGACGATTCCAGTGAATCCACCGATTTCCGCGGCCATATTCGTCATGGTGGCGCGCTCGTCGACGCTCAGTTCCTCGATGGCTTCGCCCGCGTACTCCATCACCTTTGCCAATGCCTTGCCGCTGCGCACGTAATCAAGGCTGAGAATCTTCAGGATGAAGTCTTTTGCCGTCACGTTGGGATGCCGCTTTCCGCGGACCACAACCTTCACCGACTCCGGAACTTTCACGCGGACGTCTTTCGTGATCCAGGAATTGAACACATCCGTCGTCCCAATTCCGAAAGCCACGCAGCCGATCGCGCCCACGTGAGGCGTATGCGAATCGGAACCAATGTTCAGTTGCCCCGGCAGCGCGTAGCTCTCAAGCACGATGGAGTGACAAATTCCCTCAGAACCCTTGCGGTCCGTGAGTTCACCATGCAGCCTAATTCCCTGCTTCTTCGCGAAATCCTGTTGCTTGAGTTTGAGTTGAGTAGCCAGATCGAGCAGGCCTAGTTTTTTCTTCTCTTCCGAGATGACCTCGTCGAGAAACGTGAGGTGATCCCGAAAGAACAGAATGGTCGAAGGATCATTTACCTTCGCATCCTTACCCACATAGCGTTCGAAGAAAATCGCCGCCATGGGAGTGACGTACTCATGGCTGAAGCGTAAATCGGCGCGTGCGAAACCGGTGTCGCCCGGCTTCACGGAAGTAACTCCGACATCCCCCCTCTCATCGATCATGTGCCGGGCAAAGATTTTCTCAGCCAGCGTCATTGGCGGCGTGCGATACGCGCGCGTCTGGCCGTGCATCTTGAGCTCGGGGGCGTGTTGGATCGGTGGCAGGAACACTTTCCCCTGCATGCGCGCGACGTTGAACGGAAACAGTCCGCCGTATTCGATTACCTGCCGCGTAATCTCATCCTCGCCGGCGGTGAACTCGCTCAGCGCGATCTCTTCCCCGCCCCGGATGCGGTCGATCAGTGAAAAATCGGTCGATGTCAGCACGCCCAGGTTCTGGCAGTTCTGCTTGTAGATTCGCTCGATATTCTCGGCAATCACTACCCGGATTCCCGCACACATTTCCGCATAGGGAGACTGTTCGCGACTGGAACCTTTTCCGCGCCGTTTGCCGCTAACCGCGCAAACGAATCCGCCACGTTTTACCTCTCCGCGCCCGATGGGCGTGACCGATCCACACTTGAGGCCCAAGTAAGGGATCTCGCCCAACGTCTCGTCGAAATAGAAGCAGTAGTGCGCCGGTGTGATTTCGTCAGTCGAAATGTCGTCGCGCAGCTTGGGATTGTTCGACGGATTCTTCGTGTCCCAGGGCAGGTCTTCGCCCGCAAGCTGACGCTTGATCAGCTCCGGATCTTCCGTGAGAAAAAGGATGCGACCTTGCAGCCGGACTTTGTCCGGACGCTTTTCAATCTTGCGTTCCAGAAGTGAGTTGATCACGTTTAACCTGATAATCCCCAAAAATTAGCCACCGACGCGGATTCGGTGGCTCACACCCTAGATTGTAACTCTGATGATCCGATTTCGGAGGCTCACCGGGGATAGGCGCGAGGATCTGGCAGGGCATCTTCCCGGCCCGCAAATATCTCCTGAAATTCGTGCAGAAGCGCCTCATGGATAAGTCCATTGGATGCCAGAGTCTCGCGACTGTCGATCAGAAAAGCCGATCCGTCGAACCGGCTGGCCCTGCCTCCAGCTTCCTCGACGATGAGGACACCGGCAGCGGTATCCCAGGGATTCAGATTGAATTCCCAAAAGCCTTCGAATCGTCCGGATGCCACATTGCACAAATCCAGCGCCGCAGATCCGGCACGGCGCACGCCATGCGTTCGTAACGTGATCTGGTGATAGAAGTGAATATTCGGATTCTTGTGCCGTTTGTGGCTCGGAAACCCTGTCGCCACCAGTGATTCCTTCAATTGTGTGGCTTTCGAGACCTGAATCGCCTTTCCATTCAACACGGCGCCTTTGCCATGTTCTGCAGTGAAAAGCTCATCGCGCGTCGGATCGTAAACGACTCCGGCGATCCGCGTTCCGACTTCGGACTGGGGGCGATGTTCGAGTGCCATAGAAACGCAAAACACCGGATACCCGTGCGCGAAGTTCGTAGTGCCGTCAAGCGGATCCACATACCACCGGAAATCACTGCCTTGATCGTTTAAGCCCTGCTCTTCGCCCAGCACGTCGTGCGTCGGGAACTGCTTGCTGATGCGTTCGCGGATCAGCGCTTCCGACGCCCGATCGGCAGCCGTAACCAGATCGGCGTCGCCCTTGTACTCAATCTTTAACCCTTGGTGAAAATACTGCAGCAGAAGCGCGCCCGCCTCACGCGCAATCGCCGACATAGCGGGCACAAAACTTTCTTTTGAGGAATTTTGCAAAAGTGGCTTTCAGTTCAAGTATTGCTTCTGGACTTTCAAGCAGAGATCGCAAAGACTAAACGGAGGCTCCGTCAAATACACGCTATTTCGATTTTTCGACGTCTTCCGCGATGTACATGATTTCGTGTTTGAAGATAAACAGATTCGGAGCACCTTCTCGGGTGAGTCGAACCATATTCCTGTCGTAGTACTCGATCCATCCCCGGATGACCTGCCCATCCATCAACTTCACGGACACCGATTTCTGCTTCTCACCGAGAGACTTCAAAAACAAAGCTTCTTCGAAAGTGTCCTCCGGAGGGGGCGTCCGGCCGCGCTTTGCATTCGCACTTCCGTGGGGCGCACGAAACGACATGCTGGCATTGTACACAAGCGAAGAGACCGGTTGCAGTGACTTCACGTTTGCGGGAAATGGGGAGAGCTGTGTTTACCAGGGCCAAATCACGCGGTCTGGGGCGTGTTCAGGAAGACCTGATTGCGCACGCCGCGAGTACAATACGCGTATTCCTTCTTCCGGCAGGAGGCGTACCGTGAAGAGATATTCAATCCTTCTTCTCTCTGTAATGCTCGCGCTCGTAGTCGCCACTGCAACGCCGCAGACGACAGGACATCACTTTCCCACACCGCCTGAGTCCATGGCTCCGCAGGATCCCGTGCCACCCCAGGACTCATCCACCCGCTTGATGAAGCACGCCGACATGGCGCAACTCCAGCACGAAGCCGACGATCTGGCCCGCACAGCGCTGACCATCCCGCCAGACGTGGCGAACGTCCGCAAGGGCATCCTGCCTAAAGATGTAATCGAGAAGTTAAAGCAGATTGAGAAGCTATCGAAGCACCTGCGCACGGAGTTGAGCCGCTAAACCCGCATCAGTTTTTTGTCATTCCGACCGGAGCGAAGCGAAGTGGAGGGACCGTGTGTTTTGAAGCACTCCTCACAGGCTTTCCTCAATGTCCTACGCCCTAATCTCCGGAACACAATACTAGGGTGTCATCGCGATTCGCCCATAGGATGGCCGACTTCCCATCACCTTGGAACCCGCCAGGAGCTTCACATTCCCCTCCTCGCCCATGGAAAAGATCTGATATTCACCGCTCCATTGCTCGCAACGAGGTTTCTCTTCTCCGGTTACGATTCCCTGCGACCCCAGCCGGTTCAGCACAGAGAAAACAACCGTTCGGCCATCCAAAGACCATGTTGGAAAGCAGAAGTCTTGATTCTTGGAATGCCCAATGGCGTGCGGCTCTGAACCATCGGCTCCCATCAGGAATAGGCCGCGATGATCATCTTTCGTGGCAGAGCTATAGAGGATCGACTTCCCATCCGGAGCCCACACCGGATTCGAGTCTTCCGCGTTATGCTTCGTGAGCCGGCGCACGTTGGCGCCCTCCGAATTCATCACGTAGATCTGATAGATGCCGTCGCGATGTGACGCAAAGGCGATTTGACGTCCATCGGGCGACCACGCCGGATCGATGCCGTGATCCGTCAGCTTCTTGGGATTTGAGCCGTCGGCGTCCATAACCCAGATTTCTGGATTGCGACTCGGCTGCGTCAGCGCAAAAGCGTAGTAAGCGATCTTCTTGCCGTCGGGCGACCAGACGGGTCCGCAGGCGTCACCAGTCTTGATATCGGTCAGCCGCTTGATATTCGACCCATCGGAATTCATGACGTAGATCTGCGAATAGATCGCCTGTCGCAGCGAACAGTAGACGATCTTCGTTCCGTCCGGCGAAAGCATCGGGTCTGAGCCGAACACATGGAGGGGGGTGATCGACGAACCGTCCGGATTCATCAGTTCGATCTCGTCCTTCATGTGATTGCTGGAGGCCATCGACGCCATGTCCGGGGCATCGTGTGAACCCGTCACTTCGCCGCTGGCGCCGTTGACATCGGTGATGCTGTGAAGGGAGATGACTCCCACAGACGGGTCCATGTGCACAAAGATAATCTTTTCTTTGACGCTGGCACCTTTCGCCGATGCTGAAGTACCGCCTTGGCCCTTTGAAGCCGAGGTCATGAACAGCAGAGCGAACGTGAAACCCATGATGGTTTTGAGATTCTTCATTGGACTCGCCTCCGGTGCGAGATAGTAATCCCGAACAGGGCCCGTCACACAACCAGAAAAATCTGGGATCGAAACATGAAAAAAGCCACCAGCCCGAGAGCTGGTGGCCTGTAAGAACGCTGCAACTAGAACACGAACCGCAGACCGAATTCGATCTGCCGTTGCGCTCCCAGCCCGTAAACGCCCGTACCGTTGCCCACGCGGAATGCTTCGTTGTCGGCCTTGGTCGTGCCGTTTATCCCACCAGTTCCAGCTCCGCCCAGAATACCGTTCATTGTGTTCGGAGGCAGGTTGAAGTTGCTGAAGTTCGGCAGATTATAGAAGCCCACGCTCGGTTCGATCGTGAAGCGATCTTTGAACGTGTGCCGCCACGCCAGTTTTAGGTCAAGCGCCCGCACCCAGGTATAGTTCACCTGATCTGCAGGCGCGGTATCAATTGTTGGAGACACGCCACCCAGGGCCTGAAGGTCTGCAAGACTCATCAGACCATTCTGGATGAGAACGTTACCAGCTGGGGTCGCCTGATCACCCTGTGTGGTGTTGTATTTACTAATCAGCGAATTTAACCCTCCGGCATTGGTCCCGCGATCAAACTGTCCGAGATGAGTTCCGGGCAGTGGATCGCCAACCGTGCCATCGCCGGTGAAATCCGTTCTGAAGATTTCTCCAGCGTCTCCGAAGTTAGGCGCCACGATGGCGCTTGAGAGTGGGCTGTAGAAGTGAGCGATCAAGCCGAGTCGGAACCCACCCGGCATGTCCGCGTATCCACCGAACGAGATCTGGTGAGTTCTATCGAGCAGTGCGGGACCATAGTATTTCCCCGGGTTGTCATTGTCAGCGGTCTGCAGAACAAAGTCCTGATCGCTGTCTGCCGGCGTTCCAGTCAGCTGTGCGCCTCCAGTATTGCTGAAATTCGAGAAGCTATAAGCAATCTGGAAATTCAGCGCTTTCACTCCACGGAACGGAGTGGCCACGTTTTCAACCAACTTCATCTGCAACGCGTTGTATACGGAACGTCCAACCGGCTGCAGGAAGAAGGCTGTGCCCTGAGAATCGACGGCGCCGCCGAAAGCGCAAGGGCGCCCAAGAGGGGTGGTTTGGTCAATTGGATCAACCGCGTTCGTCCGGCAGTCGCCACCGAAATCGGCGCTGGTGGTAAGACCGTAACTTGCAAAATCCACCATCGTAGCGCCGTGTCCAGCACCATCGATAGGAGCACAATCGCCTATCGTCCCTTGGAGATCGCCGGGATGACCGCAACCCAATTCGGTCGCAGCAATGGCTTGTTGCGCTGCAGGGAGGTTAAAGAACCTCGATGCCCCTAGGTGATTGACATCGATTGCCAACAACGTGCGCGTCTCGATGTTACGTAGGAAGTCGGCGCTGAATACCATGCCGTGCCGAATTTCTCGCTGGATTCCGAAGTTGATTTGGACAGACCGAGGTGATTTGTAGTTCGGCGCGAACAAGAATGCCGGCTGGCCAAGACCTGCATCCAGCAGGGCGCCCGCGAAGTTAGGATTGGGAGTTTGGGGATCGAAAGCGTTTCCGGCAAGAACTTGTTGCCAGAACGTTTGAATTTGCGGAATCACGTCGCCAACATGTCACGTCGTTCCCGCAGATTCCGACTGGGCTGATGACGCCAGTGGGCGAAACAGACGTACTAACCGGCACTTGGCCCGGCTGTCCCCCAAGACAAGCGTTGCTAACGGCGTTAAAGGCTCCGGTACGGAGTCGCGCAGGTCGATCGAAGAGAACGTTGTTCCAAATCACGTTTTCGAAGAATAGCCCGACTCCGCCGCGAACAACGGTTTTGCCGTTCCTGTTGGGATCCCAGGCAAATCCGAATTGCGGCGCCAGATTCATGTTCGGCTTGTTTGACCTGGTTGCCCCATCCGGGAAATACAGCGTTGATTTCCGGAATCGCAGGAAGGTCGCTGTCAGTACGACCAGTGTCGCGGTCGTAGCGCAAGCCGAGGCTGAGGGTAAGGTTTGGTTTTACTTTCCAGGAATCGCCGAGATAAAGCCCGATGCGGTTGTCTGGACCCAAGCCACCAGCCGGAAAACCGAGCGCCGGTTGCAACGTACTAAATCCCTGACCGTTGCCGACGCGCAGCCGGTTGACCGGATAGTTCAGAGGATTGGCTGTCACCGCCGGGGAAAGGCCCTGCATTCGCAAAGTCCTCCGAGGTGCCGGGACACGGATCGGTGAAGTCTCCGGCGTGATCGTTGCAACCACCGCCGCTCGTCGTCCATGAAACACGAGGTGCCAGTGCCGTAGAAGTCAGCAAATCCGCCACCCTGAATGTGGTTGAACGATACGCCGTATCGAATGGTGTGCGAGTGCCAAATCTTGCTGCCGTCGTACTTGATTTCGCGATTCGACTGCGGAGTGCTCTGCGGGGCCAGTAGATTTGGACCCGAGAAGAAGGAACCGGAACTCATCTCCAGACCAGTGCAGCAGAAGGGGTAGAGACGAGTTGCTCAATGTCGCATCCACAATCTGGTTCTGGAACTTCAAGTACGAAAAGCGGATGCTGTGCGTGAAGCTGCCGGTGCTGAAGTCAAAACCAACCACGTGCTGACGGGTGATGTCACGGTTGTCGTAAACCGAATAACCCAGTCCAAACGTCGCATCCAGCGAGTTCTTGAAATACGAATATCGATAGAACGCCTTGGCTCCATTACTAAGGTTGTAGTCGACCTTCCCGATCAGGTTGTTTTCACGGAATGGCTGACTAAACCCGGCTCCGAGACTTTCAAAAGGCGAACCGGTCAGAACTACTGGCGCGAACGAGTCCTGCTTGGTGCGCTCGCCGTCACCGAAGAAGAACAACTTGTTCTTGATGATCGGACCGCCCAAACGAGCTGCCGTACTGGCTGCGCTGAGAGTAGAGGTCCTGCCCTCCCGCCGAAGCGGCATTCATCGAGTGATCGCGGAAGAAGCCGAAGGCTTCGCCGTGGAGTGCGTTGGTCCCTGAGCGCGTGGTGACGTTGACCGCGCCGGAAGAGGTCAAATCCTGCGAAAGGTCCAGAGACGACTGGCTGAGCTGGAATTCGTCGATCGCGCTGGCCGGGATGTCGGCGGTGGTGGTTCCGACGGTCTCGTCGCTGACGTCGACGCCATCCACGTTGATTCGAGCGGTTCGGCCAAAACGGCCGCCAAACGAAATCGAAGAATATCCTGCTTTCGTCGGGTCGAAGTTCTGTCCGTCCTGGATCTGAACGCCAGGTTCAAGCTGCGCAAGATCAAGGAAGTTGCGGCCATTGACCGGCAGATTTTCAATCTGAGCGGAGGTCAACACGCCCTGCACAGTGGCCTGCTCGGTGTTTACCGAAACCATCGAGCCCTGCACATCAACGACGGTGCTTTCCTGTCCTACGGCGAGTTTTGCATTGACCGCCGCGGTGTTTCCTACCTGCACGACAATGCTCTCAACGATGGTGTTGAAACCCTTCGCTGAAACCTGAACCTTATAGCTTCCGGGAGCGAGAGGTCCGGTGCTGAACGCACCCGACGCATTGCTTGTGAGTTCGACTTTCTGGTTGGTACCAACATTTGTGACCACGATCTTGGCATCGTTGACCAGCGCGCCGCTGGGGTCGGTTACGGTGCCGACAATACTGCCGGTGCTGAGCGTGGTTTGGGCAATCATGAGCGCCGGGCAAACCACCAACAAGGCGCATAGCGCCACTAGCAGGCCAAACCTGCCGGGGCGAGGAGAGTTCAGGTTTAACATCGTCCACCATCCTTTCGGAATGTTCACAGACTCCATAAGCCAGCTTTCTGGGAAAAAAGTCATGCAATGGGGTGCGATGGGGTTAGGCTTGAGGCCGAGCGTGCTTGATTTGCGCCTAACAAAATTGTTTTGTAGAACTTCTTTCCCACAGACCCTAGACATTGCTTGTCAATCTTCAATGCAATTTTCAAGCCAGCGTTCGCTGCGTGAAGCGACATGCTGGGCAATCTGTTGGGCATAAATGACTTAACAACAAACATCCCCACCGAACAGAGTCTCTTTTGTCTCCAGCTGTGAGCTGTATCTTCCAAATGACATATCTCTCTCCACGCAAATTGGAAGCGTTGACAACGTACCCGGGCCATTGTCTCGATTGAAACAATCTGTGCTGATTAATGTTTTGTTTTGATCGGGATGCGCTCTAGGTGTCAGAACGTGGATTTGGTGGAGTAGTAGCCGGCGCGGTGTCGCACCCGGTAGGAAGCGGAAGGTGAAGGCCCTGCAATCTGCACAGCGATGCGTCGAAACTCCGAAAACGAGGCGTGCTGCGAGGGATAGTACGCCAGCAGATACTGAGTGCGGAGCTCGTCACTGATCTTGTGAAAAGCGTCGTCAAGTTGAGCCGTGGACGTTGCATAATAGTACTTCCCGCCCGTGTCTTCAGAGATCTGGATCAGGGCGTGTTCTCCACCGGTTTCGCGTCCAGCGCTGCTCTCAATCGGAACAATGATGATGGAATAAACCAGCGCCTCCGCCTCTTCCGCGGCCCGCAGAGCCTCCTTGTAGTCGACCCGGCTGATCGTATCGCCGCCGTCGGTGATCAGTACGATCACCTTGCGCCCTTTCCTGGGGTCCAACGATCGTGATGCCAGATAGATCGCGTCGTAAAGAGCGGTCGCGGCCCCCATGCGGATATGATCGATGCCAGAGTCGATTTGCTTGAGGTCGGCAGTGAATCCGGAAGTCGCCTCGCGCACGGTCTCGCTGAATGCGTATACAGAGAGAGCGTCGATTGGCCGGATAATGGCGTGCGCAAACCGCTTTGCCGAAGCCTGCTCGAGTGGCAGATCATGCCGCGTGCTCAGGCTGGTGTCGATTGCAAGAGCGATCGACAACGGTAGCGCGGATTCCTTGTCGAACACGGCAATCTTCTGCTCGTTGTCGTCTTCCTTGAGGATGAAGTTGTCCTTGGTCAATCCTCCAATTGGAGCACCTTGGGAATCCGTCACCGTCACGAACACATTCACCAGATTGACGTCGACCTTCAGAGTGGTCGAGGGCTCGTTCTGCGGCTGAGATTTTGGCGGCGGCGCAGAGGGCTGCTGGGCTAACAGGCAACCTACGAAAGATAAGACGACAAAGGGAAGGCGCTTGGCGGATTTTCTCATCGCCGGATGAAATTATACCGTTGCGACTCTCTAGTTTCGCGCCGCAGCATCATTTCCAATTGCTTAAGCATGGAACGTCGGGGGCCGGTTACTCTCTGCACCGTTCACTTAGATGCTGAGCCCCTTCCGGGGCTGCCTTGGCCTCAAGAATTCGCCCGGGGAATTTCTTCTGGAAACGGCTCTCCATCCGCCCAAACGGCGCCATCTTCGAAGTATTCTTTCTTCCAGATCGGCACTTTGCGCTTCAGGGTATCAATCAACCAGCGGCAAGCCTCAAATGCGGGGCCCCGGTGCGCCGAGGCCACTGCAATCAGAACGCTCGTCTCGCCGATTTCCAGCCGTCCGAGGCGGTGGACGATCGCGACATCGCGAATCTGAAACTGCTGAATGGCCTGGGACGCAAGAGATTCCATCTGCTCCAAAGCCATCTCTTCGTACGACTCGTAGTCGAGATACGAGGTCTTGCGGCCTCGCGTATGGTTGCGGACAATCCCCTCAAACATAAGGATCGCTCCGTCGTCTCCGCGCCCTAATCCGGACAAAATTCGTTCCCTATCGATTCTTTCGTGCACAATCCGTGCATAAGGGCGTTCAAGTGCACCGGATAGCCCGCCACTCACTGGAGGCAGGAGCGCGACCTCGTCACCTGCGCTCAGCTTGATATCCGGATTGGCGTACTGCTGATTCACGGCGCAGGCGATGGATGGGAGCATCTCCTTCAGTTTCGGAATCTGTTTCTCGCACAGCTCGAGAACATCGCGAACGGCTGCGCCTTCCCTTACCTCGAGATCCTTCCCCGGTGTTCCTGCCAGTTCGCGCAATATCCCGAAATAGAGCACGTGAATCCGCATCAGAGAATCAGTGTAGCGGAGGCTCGTAAAGCACGCGAGGATTGAAATCCTGCGTCGATCGAAGAGACTCGGGCCCGAAAGCAAGAATGCCGGCTCGCAGAAACAAGCCGGCATTCGTTCTCAGAAATGATTCTTACGCTTGCGTCAGGACTCGATCATGGACTGGCTCCGGCTCTTTCACCGGAGTCGGATTGTAGTCCTGTTTCGGATCCTTCGGCGGCGTAGAGAGAATCTTTGCCGCCGGTCCTTCCGCTACAGAAGGCAACGATACCCGCAGGGCTTCATCGATTGTCTTGACGTAGTGAACCGTCAGATTTTCGAGCTGCTCTGGTGAAATATCCTCGTCGACATTCATCTTGTTCTCAGCTGGCAGAATCACATCGGTGACGCCGGCCCGTTTTGCAGCCAGCACCTTCTCCTTGATGCCGCCGACAGGAAGAACATTGCCGCTCAGAGTAATTTCTCCCGTCATTGCAAGCAGCGGGGTAATTCGCCGCTTGGTCAACAACGAAACCAGCGCGGTTGCCATGGTCACACCTGCCGACGGCCCGTCCTTCGGGATCGCTCCTGCAGGAACGTGTATGTGAATGTCGTGACTCGCGAAGAAGTCTTCGGCAACGCCGAGCCGGTCAGCGTTTGACCGAACCCAGGTCAGCGCAGCCTGCATGGACTCCTGCATCACCTGACCAATTTGTCCGGTCATGGTGAACCCGCCTTTTCCTTTCATGGCGTTCGCTTCGACAAAGAGCACGTCACCGCCTGACGGCGTCCATGCCAGACCGACCGCGACACCTGGACGTTCCGTGCGTTCGGCAATCTCGCCTTCGCTGCGAATCTTGATGCCCCCAAGAAATTCCTGCACGATTTCCTTGGTGACTACCAGTTTTTCGGTCTTGCCCTCGGCCAGACGCCGCGCTTGCTTCCGGCAGATCGTGCCGAATGTGCGCTCCAGACTGCGAACGCCCGCTTCGCGAGTGTAGTGGCGGATGGTGTATCGCACTGCATCTTCCGGAAACTCGATCTGCTCGGCAGTGATTCCGTTTTCATCGATCTGCCTGGGGATCAGGTATTTGAAGGCAATGTGAACCTTCTCTTCTTCCGTGTACCCCTGCAGTTCAATGATCTCCATACGATCGCGCAACGGCTCGGCTATCGGATCGAGCATGTTTGCGGTCGTGATGAAGAGCACCTTCGACAGATCAAAGGTGACATCAAGATAGTTGTCGCGGAACGTCGAATTCTGCTCGGGATCGAGTGCTTCGAGCAACGCCGAAGCCGGATCCCCGCGGAAATCGCGCCCCACCTTGTCGATTTCGTCGAGCATGAAGACAGGATCTTTCGTCTCCGCGCGACGGATTCCTTGGATGATCTGTCCGGGCAAGGCTCCGATGTAAGTGCGACGATGTCCTCGAATCTCAGCTTCATCGTGCACACCACCGAGAGATAGTCGGACAAATTTCCGTCCCAAAGCGCGCGCAATCGACTTGCCTAGAGACGTTTTTCCGACTCCGGGAGGCCCAACAAAACACAGGATGGGTCCCTTCATATTCGGCTTCAAACGCCTGACCGACAAATAATCGAGAATGCGATCTTTCACCTTCTCAAGGTCATAGTGATCGTGATCGAGAATCTCTTTGGCCTTGAGAATCTCGATCTCCTGGCCCGATGTCTTTGCCCACGGCAATACCGCAAGCCATTCGATGTAATTGCGTGTGAGCGAATAATCGGCAGCCATCGGCGACATACGCGACAGCCGGCCCAATTCCTTGAGCGCTTCTTTCTTCACATCGTCAGGCATGCCCGCTTCTTCGATTTTCTTCTTCAGATCCTCGACGTCGCGTTGCCCTTCATCTTGCTCACCCAATTCTTTCTGGATGGCTTTCATTTGCTCGCGCAGGTAGTACTCACGCTGCGTTTGCTGTACGCGATCCTGCACCTCACTTTGAATCTTGTTGCGGAGCTGCTGGACTTCGAGCTCCTTGGCCAGATGCTGGTTGATCTTTTCGAGGCGGACATGAACTTCGAGCGTTTCGAGTGTGTCCTGCTTGTCCGGCGTCGAAAGCGACGGCAACGATGACGCGATAAAGTCGACCAGTCGACCCGGCTCGTCAATGTTCATCGCGACCGTCGAGAGCTCATCCGACAATGTCGGAGAGCCAGCCACGATCTGCTGAAACAGTGTCAGTACGTTTCGCTGCAAGGCTTCGATTTCTGAATTTGCGGATGGAGCTGTACCTTCCGCCAGCGGATGGTAATGAGCGCTCATGAAGGGCGCTAATTGCGTGAATTCTCCGAGTCGCACCCTCTCCAAGCCTTCCGCAAACACAAAAAGGCTTTGATTGGGCATCTTGACGACTTTGTGAACCACGGCCGAAGTCCCAACGGTGTAGAGATCGCTCGGTTGCGGAGCGTCCACGCGCGCTTCGCGCTGGGCGACCACAATGATGGTTTTGTCCTCGCCGAGAGAATTGATTAACTGAACGGAGCTCTCTCTCCCCACTGTCAGCGGAAGAACCGCATGGGGGAACAGAACCGTATCCCTCACCGGAAGAACAGGAAGAGCTTTCTGTTCGTTTGTTTCCTTGTTCTTAGGAGTGCGCTCCAGTGGCGTCTGCTGCGTCATATTTCTCCTTGAGTGTAACTCGCTCAAGTTTAGATGATACTCGCTCAGGAAAGGTTTCAGGACGGCCGAAACCACTCCCGCAAGATCTTGAATTCTATTCTCTTATGAGGCTTGTTGAATATGTCTAAGGTGCAGAGGCTAACGCGGCAGGTACGCCCTTGCAAGCGTTAATTTGGATTCCGAGCAGTTGTGAAAGCAAGAGAGTTCTGCTTCCGATTTTCCCAGCTGCTTTGTGGTGTGCCCCGCAGGATTGACCGGCGCGGCACAATCACCATTTTGGTTCGTCGGACCGACTTCAGCGAGGGTTCTACTTCAAAGAGCGTGATTCGGATGAGTTCTACATGTCCGTTTCGGGGCACAACGGCCCATGAAAACGAGTTAGGCTGTCGGAGCCGTCGACGTATGTGGTCGTTCGCCTTAGTGGAGCCCAAGAGCCCGCGGATGAGTTTGACCCTGGATGCCGTTGAGTACAACGGACTGTCGCCTTCTCTTCGGAGAGGAGCACGCGAGGGAGACTTTCGCGATTTGTGCATCCTTACGTCGCACGGCGGAAGGAGACAGCCATGGAAGTTTTGTATCCGCGGTGCTGTGGACTGGATGTACACAAGTCCTCCATCACTGCTTGTGTTCTGATAGCGCAATCCGGCAAACCGTTGAAGCATATTCGCCGCTGCGGGTGCACGACCCGCGAGCTTCGAGAGTTGGTTTTGTGGTTGCAGGAGTTTGGCGTTGAGCACGTGGCCATGGAATCCACGGGTGTTTATTGGAAACCTGTGTGGAACGTTCTCGAAACTCATTTTCAGATCGTTCTGGCAAACGCCCAACACATCAAGGCAGTTCCCGGACGCAAGACGGACACCAAGGACTGTCAGTGGATCGCGGAACTCTTGCAACATGGACTGCTGCGGGGCAGCTTCATACCCCGGTTGGTGATTCGCGATCTGCGGGATCTCACCAGGGCACGAACCAGTTTGTCGCAGGAGCATTCTCGTATTGCCAGCCGGATTCAGAAAGTGCTCGAGGATGCCAATCTCAAGCTCGCAAGCGTTGCCAGCAACACCCTCGGTAAGAGTGGCCGAGCGATGCTCGCGGCTATCATCGGCGGTGAACAGAGCCCCGAACGGCTCGCGGACCTCGCTCTTGGGCACTTGCGCGCCAAGATCCCGCAATTACAGGCAGCTCTAGAAGGCCAGGTGCGAGATCATCATCGCTTTCTTCTGCAGAGCCTGCTTCGCCAACTGTACTTTATCGAAACTGAAATCGAGTTGTTAGACGCTCGACTCGAGCAACTCGGGCAACAGCACGAAGACTTGGCGGAGGCATTGAATCGCTGGGTGACGGTTCCCGGGGTGGATCGTGTGGCGGCTTGGAGTTTCATCGCAGAGATGGGAGCAGATGTTAGTCAGTTCCCGACCGCAGCGCATCTTGCTAGCTGGGCAGGCGTGTGTCCCGGCAACAACGAGAGTGCAGGCAAGCGGATCAGCAGCAAGATCCGTAAAGGCAGTCCCTGGTTGCGTCGTATGGCCTGTCAATCCGCATGGGCTGCAGCTCGCACGAAGAACACCTATCTCTCAGCTCAGTTTAAGAAGCTTGCTGCTCGTCGAGGCAGAAAGTGCGCCATCATTGCCGTTGCCCATAGCATCCTGGTGATTGGATATCACCTCCAACGGAAGCGCTGCGCCTACACCGATCTGGGCGGTAACTACTTCGACCGACTCCACGCGGACGGCTTGAGACGATACTTGGTCAAGCGCTTGGAGAGCCTCGGACACTCAGTCACTCTCCAGCCGCGCATCGCCTGAGCAAGTGTTTTCGAGGGAGAAGGCGGCACGCTGACAGTTATCCCGTGACGCAGGAATGCGGAATTCCTGCCAGCATGCCGACGAGCCAATCCGCCCGCTGTCAATCGATCAAAAAAACATGTTTAGCCATGTCGCCGCTAAATTGGATCTCCGTCAACACTCTCTCATTGCCGGCATTGACGGCATAGGAAGTCTGATCTCGTTCAGCCTTGCGCGGCAGCGCAACCAGAGTGCATTTCACCTTCACCTGGTCTTTCGTGTGTTCCTTCTGGAAAACCATGACGTGCTCTTCGCCTTCCATGGTGTGTCGCACGATGTAGTTCCCGGCCGGAATGACCGTTTCGCCGACTCGGACTGCCTGCTCGAAAGATATGTGACGGACGTCTCGAATACCTAGCTTGTTGTCTTTCGCTGCAGCAATCGAGCACAGAGCGAGCAAGCACACTGAAACACTCAGAATCTTAAAAAAGCGCATACATCCTCCTACGGATGAATTGAGTGCCAGCGAGGACAGACGGCGGCACCGCTTTGAGTCTAGGAGTTGAGGTGTTCAGGTACTGTGTGCGAAATCACAGGCTGTCGTGACGGGACGTGCCGGGTTCCGTTCCGGCGTCAAGCCGCGCGATAGATGCCCAGAACCTTGACGAACTCAGCCACTTCCCCGAGGTGCCTCAGGGCATTGCGTGCCGCTTCGTCGTCGCCACGCAGGAAGTCGACATAAAAAACATATTCCCAGGGCCGACCTCTCATCGGCCGGGATTCGATCTTGCTCAGGCTGATGTCACGCAGTGCGAAGACGCTGAGCGACTTGAACAAGGCACCCGGTGTATTCCTGACTTTGAAGGCGATCGAAGTCTTGTCGGCGCCAGCGGGCATGAGGCGATGATAAGGAGCTTTCCCCTTCTTTCCCGATTTCCGGCCAAGCTTGCGAATCAAGAAAAAACGTGTGAAATTTCGCTTGTCGTCTTCAATGCTCGCCTCAATGATCTTTCCGGAATACTCGCGCGCTGCTTGCCGCCCTGCGATTCCCGCAGCATCCTTCAGGCAATTCTCAATCACGTGCTTAACGCTGCCCGCCGTGTCGTAGAAGGGCACAGCCTCGATTCCGGGATTTCGCTGGAAGAAATCCCGGCACTGATCGAGCGCCACCGGATGCGAGAGCACCCGGCGCAACGATTTCAAAGTCACCCCAGGTCCGGAAATCACATTGTGGACGATCCGCAGCAGGTACTCGCCCTGAATAAACACATCTCGCGCGACCAGCAGGTCCGCATGTTCGGCGACCGTGCCCGCCAGTGTGTTTTCTATCGGTATCACCGCCGCTGCCACCGACCCTCGTTCTACTCGATCGAAAACTTCCGCCGACCGGGCACAGGGCACGATGGTGCATCGCGGTAACATTCGTTCCGCTGCTTCGTGACTGAACGCGCCGACTTCGCCTTGGATCGCAACTTTCATTCTTGTTTTCCGACTACCGCAAGCTATCTGGTGTACGCGCCGAGAGCAACTCTCAACATCACACTAAGTCTTTCCGCAGCACCAGAGCATCCACGCCATTTGAATAGTAATGCGGCCAGGTTCGAAAAACACTGTAACCGTGGCGCTTATAGAACTTCAAAGCCTCCGTGTTGTCGACCGCCGTCTCAAGCCCCACTGCCTTGCTTCCGCCCCGCTTCAAGCGATCTTCGGCCGAGCCCAACAGCATAGATCCGACACCAGTTCGTCTGGCAACTTTCAAAACATCGATCGTGACGACGTGACCTTTGATCCCAGCGTGTGCCACGATAAACCCCTGGACGTCTCCGGTCTGATCCTCCGTTGCGACCAACGTAAACGCCCCTCGATGGCGCATATATGCCCTTAACTCCGGCTTGGAATACGCAATCCCTGGCGGAAAGCACTCTTGGTCCATTCGCCAAAGCGCCTCAAACTCATCGGGATGAAAATCACGAATGACGGTTCCCACGGCGCAATTGTAAAGGCAGCTGTGGGGATGCCCTTCCAACCCAGGCCTCGTAACGGTGGATTTCCACAGTCCGTCTGCCGAGGGGTGAAATTTATTTCCTTAAGGAGCTATTGCCCCCTTGCCGTCGCCCCAACCTCAGACGTACCATCAGCACTAGAGGGGTAAAGGAAGACGTGGTGGGACGCCTTCTAATCATTGACGTCGTTGCCGCTGTTGCTGCCCTGGGTGCATGGTATTTGCTGTTTGCCGCCTACAACCGGCGCAGGGGCTCAGAAGCGCTTCGCTGGGTACAGTCCGCGTGCGCCGGCAAAGGACGGGTCATTGATTCCCGCTGGCTGAACACTTCCCGCCTCGACGCTCGACTCCACTTTCCTTCCCGCAGCTTCGAAAACGCGCACGTCACCATGAAGTTCCGTCCCCGGCCTCTCCCGATCCATTGGCTTTTGAGCCGCTGGCACAATCAGAAAGAGACTCTCACTTTTGAAGCCGATCTTGGCGGCTCGCCAAGCTTCCACCTTGAAGTTGTGCGCCATCGATGGTGCGCTCACAGCCGGACTATCGACGTGCGCAAACGCGACAAACGCGAATGGGATGTCTTCGAACCTGGGCCCATTGTGCTGACCACTCGCACTCACTGGAAACAAGACTCCACCCCCGAACTAAACACGCTGATGACAGTGCGGCAACAGGACGTGCTTCAAGTCCGCTTCCGTCCTGAATCCCCGCAGTTCTCTGCGACGATCGCTCTTGATGCGCTCGACGATCCCCGAACTGCCGCGGGATTTTTGACCACGCTTCGCGAACTGGCTGCGGGAGCGTCAGCCCACCGCCAATAGTTTCAATCGTCATTCCAAGCTCGCGTTTTGACACTTTTGTAACCCTCCCCGTTCCGTTGCCCTGTAATAAAGTAGATTGAACATTATGCCGAGCACGCGCCAAGGCTCTATTCGTCTCTTCCGCTTCGCAGGCATCGACCTCTTCCTTCACTGGTCGTGGTTCCTCGTGGCGGTATACGAAATTCAGAGCCGTGCCGGCAGCTATTCATCTATCACCTGGAATGTTCTCGAATACCTGGCGCTCTTCTTGATCGTGATGCTGCATGAGTTCGGCCACGCGCTGGCATGCCGGCAAGTTGGTGGGCGCGCCAATCAGATCGTATTGTGGCCTCTCGGTGGCGTGGCATACGTCGACCCGCCTCCGCGGCCGGGCGCCACACTGTGGAGTATTGCCGCCGGGCCGCTGGTGAACGTCGCTTTGATGCCGGTCTTTTACGGTCTCATTGTGATGGGGCGGGCTTCGGGCTGGCCACATACGGACCCAGATCTCTACATACTGCTGCGCAATGTGGCGGGCATCAATCTCTGGTTGTTCGTGTTCAACATACTGCCCATTTATCCGCTGGATGGCGGCCAGATTTTGCGATCACTACTCTGGTATGTGCTTGGACGAGCGCGCAGTTTGCTGGTGGCGACTATTCTCGGTCTGATCGGGGTCGCCGGCTTCATCATTCTGGCATTCGTCACCAAGAACATGTGGTTGGCAGCCCTTGCACTCTTTATGCTTATGAACTGCTGGGGCGCCCTCAAACATGCGCAGGCGCTCTTGCGATTGGCAAAGATTCCTAGGCGCGAGGGGTATGCTTGCCCAACGTGCAAGACTGCGCCTCCTTTCGGAAACTATTGGAAGTGTGGGCAATGTGGTCAGCCCTTCGACACTTTCGCAAGCCAGGCTGTATGCCCGAACTGTCGTACTCAGTTTCCATTGACTCAGTGCCTCGACTGCGGCCGCGCTCACCCGCTGGGCGACTGGACGTCTTACAATGTCCAACCGCCCGCCATGGTGATCGATTCGCAGTTCCACTGAATCGCTTCCTTGCGTTCCGCAACTCGGCGCCAACACGCAATCGAGCTTCGAGCGGCAGCACACTCCGCCAAATAAAACTCTTTTATGCCTTGCATCATCTTTTTCGATTGGCTGACCTCCGGCCTGCGCGCTATTCTTCCGTGTTCCAAGTCAGCGCGTTGAAACCAGCCATTTCAACTTCCCTGTACCTGACGTTTTTTTTTGCCGAAATTCTGCTTCTTACATCAAGGAGATTGAACGATATCCATGCCTACTGAACTGCGCAATTTCCTGGCCCTCTCATACGACGAACTCGAAGAACTAAATCTCAAAGCGAAGGACCAGCGCAGAAACCGCGTCGCCCCTGATCAGGTTCAAGAGGAGCGGATTAAGTACCTCACCGACGAAAAGCGCATCAAGGCCGTGACCGTCCTCTTCAGCGATCTTGAAGGTCGGTTGCACATGCTGGACTACGACAAGAAGTTCCTGCTGAAGAGCTACGACAATCTCACCTTCGACGGCTCTTCCATTCGCGGATTTACCGCGCAGCGCGAGAGCGATCTTCGCCTCGGTATCGACTGGGGCGCATTTTACTGGGCGCCCGCCGATGTCTTCGGCTCCGGCAAAGTTCTTGTCTTTGGCGAAGTCATCGACAAGGGCGGCACGTCTTACTCCGGCGATATTCGCGGCGTCCTCAAGGGATACGCGACCGATCTCCACAAAAAGAAGGGTTACACCCTCAATGCCGCGAACGAAATTGAGGGCTTCCTCTTCAAAGGGCCCGACGCCGAGCGCCACTATCACGAAACTTCCAAGTTCGAGTACGTGAATACCGGAGGCTATTACCACTCCCTCCCGGGCGATCCTCTCCGCACCTTCATCGACACCACAGCCGAAGTGCAGCGTGCCATGGGATTCCAGAACGAGAAGGACCATCCCGAGGTCGCTCCTTCGCAATTTGAAATCAATTATGGGTATGGTGAAGTTGTCTCTGCCGCAGACCAGATTCAGCTCTACAAGCTCATCTGCCGCCAGGTCGCGACGAACATGGGCCTCACCGCCTCTTTCTTGCCGAAGCCGGTCGTTGGTGTGAACGGAAGCGGCATGCACACAAACGTCTCCATCAGCGAGAACGGCAAAAATCTTTTCTGGGATTCGAAAGGCGAAGAAAAACTCAGCAAGATGGGGTGGGCTTTCGTCGACCGAATACTTACGCATGGCAACGACATCTGCCTGCTGCTGAATCCGAGCGTCAACGCCTATCGCCGCCTTGATCCCCACTTCGAGGCACCCAATCAGATCAAAGCCTCCGCAGTCGACCGTGGTTCGATGATCCGCATTCCGATCGGCAACGAGAAAAGCATGCGCGTCGAAGTTCGCTCCGTCGCCCCAGACGCGAATCCGTACATGGTCATGCTTGGCATATTCAAAACCGGCATTGATGGCGAAACGTCAAAGATCAAAAACCTTCGTCAGGCGGAACGTTATTTGCCGGACAATATTTACACCGCGCTAGACGACTTCAAGAAAGCCTCGTGGACGACCAAACTGCTGGGCGAAGATGTGAAGGGCCGCTACGCCGACCTGAAACAGGCCTCCGCCGACCGTTGTGCACGGGCCTTGGGAACTTTCGTCAAATCGCAGGAAGTGCAGTTTCATCACGAGGTGTACAACCAGTTCCTTTGGAATCTGTTCTAAAGCTGAGCAGTTCTGCCGGATATGCCCTGGCGTCAAACCCAGGGCATTTCTCTACACCGGCGTGCGAGAGATTGACTCCGGCCTCATCCATCCCTAAGATTGCAGTCCGGATTCACCGTCATCGAATCCAACTCTGCAAAATGTCGGCCCAGCGCACCGCTCCCCGCAATCTGTTTCGTGCCATCGCGACCGACATCCATTTCTGGATTCCGCTGGTGGTTCTCGTCGGTGGAATCCTCCTTTTGGATAAACTCCGTTGAGTGCGTCGCCGGCCAGCGTGCGACCCGCGCTTCACGCAGTTCCCATGCAGGCGCGTCGCTTGAGAAGCCTGCAGGCACTCGGCATCTTCTGCGGATTCGCCGCCGGAGCATGGCTCGGGGGCGCCGAAGCCCCCATCAAGCTGCTCAATCCTGACATCTCACCGATCACCGTCTCCCTGATCATGGTTTGCGGAGTCTTCCTCGCCCGGTGGAGCGTGCCCGCATTCATTCGCGGCACTTCGCATGTGAGCGCCGATGTTCGTCAGGCTCCGCACCTCGTCGTCTGGGCTGTACTCGCCGGATGCATGTGGGCGGTTGCCAATACGCTGACGATCTACGCCATAAGAAATGTCGGTCTTAGCATCGCTTTTCCGCTCTGGAATGCGAACAGCTTATTGGGAATTTTTTGGGGAGTCGTTCTCTTTCGAGAATTACGTTCCGCTCACTGGAAGCGCTGGCTCGGGGTTTTAGGAGGCGCAGCATTGATGTTCGCGGGCGCAACGCTGCTCGCCATCGCCTCATCCCAGCAGGCCGCTCCGGGAACCGCAGCCCTCGGGATCGCAGCGGCTCTCGGCGCCGGAATTCTTTGGGGGACGATGTACATCCCCTACCGCAAAGCCTATCTGACCGGCATGAACCCGCTTTCATTTATCACCTTTTTTACGGTGGGCGAACTGATCACGATGATCGTGCTGGCGCTAAGCTACCGCGGCGGAACTGTCCTATGGAAAGAACTCATGGGAGCACGCGACGTTCTCTTCTGGCTCATGCTCGGAGGCTTCGTCTGGGTTATCGGCGACCTCTTCCAGCAATACGCGACCAAGTACGTGGGCATCAGCCGCGGCATTCCGCTCTCGAATACAAACCAGCTCTGGGGCCTTCTCTGGGGAATTCTGGTGTTCCACGAATTGCGCGGTGGTGGTCGAACGCTCTATACGCAGGTGACAGGCGGTTCGCTTTTAATGGCACTTGGTGCCGTCGCCATTGCTCTCTCATCGGCGACCGAGCGCGAACACTCTTCGTGGAGGAACGCAGCCGACCGCGAAGGCCAACGCTACGGCGTGCATGACGAATACGTTCGCGCAGGCATCGAAGGTCGATCGTTCGGAAATACCTCCAACTCCAGAACACTGTTGGATTGGATTCTGATTATCGGGACGACTGCACTCTTTGTAGGCCTGGCATTGATGGCGCGAATCCCCCAGGTGGACATCAATTCAGGCTGGGCGTTGGGTCTTACCGCCGCCATGCTTATTCTGGTGGCAATTGGCGGAACGGCACTATGGCGTACAACCCGATTCCGGTGACACTCCTCGTCGTGTCCCGTCTAAGTTCCCTGTTCGCACTCGATGTTTTCTCGGCCCGGTACAGACGCTTACGCGACCGCATCCCAAGGAGATCTTATGCAACGCCTGTTCACAACGCTTTGCCTTGTCATCACAACGGTAGCCGCAGTTCGTGCCTCTGCTCAAACCAACCCTTACAAAGACGGTACTCCCGGCGTCACGGGTTACCGTTCTGAAGTGATGGCTGAAGTGATCGTCCAGGAAGACAAATTCACTCGTCTGGCGGAAGCGATACCCGCCGACAAATACACGTGGCGCCCGGTCGCCGACGTGCGCTCATTCGCGGAGGTGTTCATGCACGTCAGCGCGGCAAACTACAACCTGTATAAACTGGTTGGTACTCCTCCACCTTCTGGATTCGATGGCAAGACGTTTGAGAAATCCACCACCGACAAAATAAAGGTCATCGCGGCCTTGAAAGACTCGTTCGCGCACGCGAAAGCAGCGATCAAAGCCATGCCGGACGCCGACCTCGAAAAATCCATCGACTGGTTTGGTGGCAAGAATACTCAACGTGGTGTTCTGCTCTTCATCGTGCGCCACGCTGCGGAGCACCTTGGACAATCCATCGCCTACACACGCATGGCCGGCATCACGCCGCCGTGGACCGAGGATGCTCAGAGAAAACAGCCCGAGAAAAAATAAGGAGTCAGAATCATACGATCGGCCGGGTCGTACCTGAGACTTCAACCTCAGGTCCGAAATCTTATCCCCACGATCGGTTCCTCATTGGCTATGCTAGATTCAGAAGTTTGATGAACCCTGAGCCCACGATTTCTACTCAGTCGCTGACTCGCCGATTCGGCGACCTTGTTGCCGTTGAGGATGTGAACCTTCGCGTGGCCCCCGGACAGTTCTTCGGCTTCCTCGGGCCTAACGGCGCCGGCAAGTCCACCACCATCAAGATGCTCACCGGCCTTCTTGCGCCGAGCTCGGGCCGGATCGAAATTCTCGGCCTGGATTTGGACACGAGCCCCGTCGAAGTGAAGCGTCAAATCGGAGTGGTTCCCGAAGGCATGGCGCTCTTTGGACGCCTTACCGGCGCGGAGTTCCTGAGCTTCGCTGGACGCATGTACGGCCTGGACCGTGAGACTGCGGCCAAGCGTGCCGCTGAATTACTTGACTTCATGCAGTTGGCAGACCAGCCGAAGAAACTGGTCACCGACTATTCCCATGGCATGCAGAAAAAGCTGGCGATGGCCGCGGCAGTCATTCATGGTCCGAAAGTTCTGTTTCTCGATGAGCCCTTCGAGGGCGTAGACGCGATCGCGGCAGGCACTCTCAAAGCCATGCTGCAAGGGATGATCGCTCGCGGAGCGACCATCTTTCTAACTTCCCATGTGCTGGAGATCGTCGAGCGCCTCTGTAGCCACGTAGCCATCATCCATCAGGGTCGCCTCGTCGCACAGGGATCTTTGGAGGAGCTCCGAGCAGGCGTTGAGGCACAACCACATCCGGATCCCAGCAACGGCGATCACCTCTCGGGCCAGAAGCTTACGCTGGAGGAGATCTTCCTCCGAATAGTCGGGGGCTCCCGGCCTGCCGAACAAGAATTGTCCTGGCTCGGCTAGTCCACTTCCCTGACCGCTTCGAAATTTATGAAGATTTCGTAGGACGCTGCATCCTGGTCCGCCTGCGCCGTGCGTGCAGTCGCCTCAATGCCGACAACAATCGTCGGTGGGGCGTGATGGACATTGTTCGAAGAGAATAGTCAAAGTGCTGCCCGCACTCACAGCACACTTTGTAACTGTGCCCTTCAAGCGTGAAGACGCGGCTCAACTTCCTGTGATGGCAACCGAAAGCTAGTTCCAACGCATTTGCCAGTGGATGTGTGAGGCTGTCCCACAAAGGAAGCCCTTCCGGTGCCGACATCGTCGTTACCCTCCAACCCATTCTAGTTTTGCACCGGGCGACGCCAGTTCGTGTGCGCTGCCCCACTCTCTCCAGTGATGGACGTCACTCTTCTCCGTTCGGAGTTCCCAGTGACTCCGGCGATCCTTTCACCCAATCCCAACTGCCTCAAACGTAAGAGGTTCCAAGCACGCTGCGCAATGCCTTTGCTCTGTGCAAGAATTGGAACTTCCTAAAATGAACCGAGCCACCACAGTTTCGCAACAGATTCGTGCCATCGCTGAGTTGCGCTGGCGCATGTTCATCAACGGACTTCGTAGTCGTCGCGGGAAAATGGAGCTTGCTTCTCGCGTCTTCATCACATCGGCATTCGCCATCGGTGGAGCAGGTGGCTTTGTCGGCGCCATCGGAGCGTCCTGGTATCTCGTTTCGCAGGACAAAACAGAATTTCTCGCCGCTATTCTGTGGCCGATCTTTTTGTTCTGGCAATTCTTCCCGGTCATGGCCACAGCCTTTACAAACAATCCCGATTCCTCGGAACTGTTGCGCTTTCCGTTGGCTTATCGCTCCTACTTTCTAATTCGTCTCGTCTACGGATATCTCGATCCCGCGAGCGCCCTGGGCACCGTGTTCGTGATAGGCACTTTGTTGGGGACCGCCGCCGCGCGGCCAATCTTGTTCCCCTGGGCGCTGATCGTCCTGTTCACATTCATCCTCTTCAATCTGGTCTTGATGCAGATGGTTTTTGCGTGGCTTGAAAGATGGCTGGCGCAACGACGCACTCGCGAGATTCTCGGCATACTTTTCATTCTCACCACGCTCAGCTTCCAACTCATTGGCCCGCTCATGCAGCACATGGGCCACGGACCGCACCCACAATTTCATCAAGCGTTTGCGGTCGGAGCGAAGGTCCAGGCTTTGCTCCCTCCCGGGCTCGCCGCTCACTCCATCGCCCAAGTCTCACACTCTAGAATCTCCCCTGCGGCCGGTTCTTATCTCATCCTCGCATTGCTGACGGTAATCGTCGCCAGCTTGCTACACTTGCGCCTCCGGGCCCAATTCAGAGGTGAAAACCTCAACGAATCCGCGGCGCGGCCAACCGTGCGGCAGCCCTTGGCTCCGCAGGTGGGTTGGGAATTGCCCGGGCTTTCGCAGTCCGTCGCTGCTGTATTCGAAAAAGAAGTTCGTTACCTCGCGCGCAGTGGCCCGATGCTTCTCACTTTGATCATGCCGATTTTTATGCTGGTCATTTTTCGGCTGGGACCGCTCAGTTCGTTGCGCCACTCCAGCGCTTTGAGCCGTACGCCCGATATGGCCTTCCCGGGAGCGGCGGCTTATTCCCTGTTAGTGCTGACGAATCTCGTCTACAACAGCTTCGGAGGGGACGGCGGTGGAATCCAGTTCTTCTACGCATCACCCGTTCAGTTCCGCCAGATCATCTTGGGGAAAAATTTGACACACGCGGCGATCCTCATCGCAAACGCCGCGTTCGCATGGTTTGCCGTGAGTTACCTCTACGGGCCGCCTCATCTGGCCGTGACCGTCGCAACCATCATCGGGCTCTTCTTCGCTGCCCCGCTTAATTTCACGGCCGGCAATCTGCTCTCTATTTACTCTCCTAGAAAGCGCGATTTTGCCACCTTCGGACGGCAGAACGTTTCGCAAACCACCGTGCTGGCGAGCTTCGGCATGCAGATTGTGATTGTAGGCCTTGGCGCCGCGGTCTTTGCGATCGCTCGCCTCTACCACAATCAATGGATCGCCCCGCTTCTCTTCCTGGTGCTTGCGGCGATCGCCTTGCCGCTCTATGTGATGGTTCTCGGTCGTCTTGACGACATTGCGTTGAAACGTCGCGAAGTGCTGTTAGCGGAATTATGCCGGGCTTGACGCGGCAGGTGGACTACTCCGGTTTGGCAACAAATCGATATCCAACACCCCTCACCGTAAGCAAGTGTTGCGGATCACCTGGGTGATCTTCGATATACCTTCTGAGTCGCACCACAAAGTTGTCGATTGCGCGTGTGTCGGTATCCTCGTGCAATCCCCACACTTCTTCGAGAATCTGCTTCCGCGAAACAATCTTGCCGTCGTTGCGGACGAGGTGTCTCAGCAGTTCCGCTTCCATCACAGTTAGGTGAATCGTATTGCCTTTCGACCGCAATTCCAGAGCCCTGAAGTCGATAGTCTTGCCGGAAAAGGTAAACCGGTCCGCATCCGTGACCGTCGCGGTTCCGTTACCCTCCGCCTCGACGCTATCTGCTACTTTTCCGCGGACCCACTGGCTGCGTCGCAGCAGCCCCTGCAATCTGGCAAGAAGAATCGATAGATCGAATGGCTTTGGCAGATAGTCGTCGGCACCGGACGCAAATCCTTTCAGCACGTCCTCGGGCCGTCCACGGGCCGTGAGCATGAGTACGGGCACGTAATTCCGCGCCGCCCGCAATTCCGATACAACGCTGAATCCGTCCTTTCCCGGGAGCATGATGTCGAGCAAGACGAGATCAAAACTTTCCTTTTTGCCTAGCAGTTTGTCGGTCGCGGCCTCGCCGTCTCCGACAACCTCAGCCGCGTATCCCTCGGCTTCCAGGTTGAAGCGGAGTCCCTGCGCAAGATGCGCCTCGTCTTCGACCACCAAAACGCGAATCACTCGCCTCCTTTCGTGGCATCCGTATTCGCGGATTCCGTTCGAGGCAGTTCGATAATCACTGTCGTTCCCTGCCCTTCGCCTTCACTCTCCGCGAAAGCCCTGCCTCCATGCTTTTTGGCGATTGCGTTCACAATGAACAATCCCAGACCCGTCCCCTTCACGTGAGCCATCGATCGATGACCGACTCTATGAAACCGCCTGAAAATTCGCTTTAGATCGTCCGGTGAAACTCCGACGCCTTGATCCTGCACCCGCAGCACGATCCGCTTTTCGTCCGGAGTGTCCAGCCGCACCCTGACATCAACATGGTCGCCCGAGTATTTGACCGCATTGTCCAGCACGTTTGACACCGCTGTTCGCAGGTCTTCAGCGCTTCCACGCACATTCAAACCATCGCCATTTACGGATGCTTGCTCGAACCGCAGTGTCTCCGGCTGCAAGTGATATCGAGTACGCGTGGCATCCATGCAATCCTGAACAATTTGCGAGAAATCGACGTCCACTTTTTCGCGGCCGGCCTTCTTGTCTCCCGCGCGGCCCGCCCGAAGCACCTGCTCGACCGTTTCGGTCAGACGGTCTACATCGCTCAACATGATTCGGTAGAACTCTTGCTTTCGTGACTCGGGCAAGTCCCGGCGCTGCAGAGTCTCCAGGTGCAGGCGGATAGAAGCGACGGGCGTCTTCAGTTCGTGGGTTACGGCATTAATGAAGCTGTCATGCTGCTCGCTGCGTCGCAGCTCACGCACCAGAAAAATCGTGTTTACGACCATGCCTGCGATGATCAATGCGAAGAAAATAATCCCGAAAAACAGCAATACCCCTTCGCGCCAATTGAGGATAATCCAGCCAACGTTAAGCGCGACGGCCAGCGCGACCAGGCCGATCCCCAGGCAGAGGAAGAAGACAATCGTTCCGCGGCGGCTTGAGATTCGCATAAGAATCTTCGATTGATTCTACCGCGACAATCCAGGCCGCGACGTGACGACAAACGACCATGTCAGCTCGCCGGTCAGAGAACGATTCGATGTGTGGGTAAGACTTGCCCTCCACATTGACCATGTAGGAATCTTCACGGTAGCATTCGGTTGCCAATGCCTGAGTCGGAAATGCCGCGCGAAAAGCGCCCTGACGACGAGCTTCTTCGCCCTCGCGACGCTGCGGTTCAACTGCGCATCAGTTATCCCACCATCAAGCAGTGGATCTATCACCGCAAACTCCGTGCGGTGAAGACTCCTGGGGGCCACTATCGGATCCCGCAATCTGAGATCGATCGCCTGCTCTACCGCACTCGCGGGCACAATGAGGATGAGCGCCGCGTCAGTTACAAGCGGATCAGCGGACGTAACCAGCTCGTCGGCCGCATTGTCGACGTTCGCGTGAGCGGGCTGGTGGGGCAGGTCACCCTGTCGGTGGGGGGCCAGCTGATTACCTCGCTCATCACTTCGAGCGCGGTTCGCGAGATGGGTCTGAAGAAGGGACAAACCGCTGCAGCACTCATCAAAGCCACAGAAGTCATGATCATTCGCGTCTGAGTGACGCCTCGTCCCAGGCTCGCTACTATCCGCTCCCGCGAAAATCGGTGAGTACCTCCGTCTAGTGTTTAAGCCCAAACGACAAAAAGCCCCGGCTCAAAAGCCAGGGCTCTTTTGTCTCGACAAAAATATCGCTTCGTAGCTAGTCACCCGAAGTAGCAGGTGCCGGAGCAACGAGGTTTCCGTTCGGCGCCGGCACGAGGCCTTGGGCGATCTCAGAGAGCCTTACCTTCTTGATATCCCACGCTAAGCCGAGCTTCCGGAGAGCCCAGATGCCATACCAGTTCATATCGATTTCGTACCACCTGAGCCCGTGTGCCGCCGATGTCGGATGGGCGTGGTGATTGTTGTGCCAGCCCTCGCCGAATGTTAGCAGCGCAACCCACCAGCTATTGGTCGAAAGGTCGCGGGTCGCGAAACGTCTCGACCCCCAAGAATGTGTCGCCGAATTCACCAGCCACGTGCAGTGCAGTAAAAACACGGTGCGGAAGAACGTTCCCCACAGCAGCCACGGTAGACCACCGATCGCAAAGAGCACAATCCCAACGATGATCTGCGGGACGTAGTGATACTTGGTGAGCCACACGTGGACCTTGTCCTTGGCAAGATCCGGGACGTAACGCGCCAGCGTAGATGTGTCGTGGTGCATCGACTTGCCCATGAGGATCCATCCCATGTGCGCCCACCATTTGCCGTCAACCGGCGAATGCGGATCGCCGTCAAGATCTGAGTACTGATGATGAATGCGATGCGTAGCTACCCAGAAAATCGGGCCGCCTTCAAGCGCGAGGGTGGCGCAAACGGTAAGAAAATATTCCACCCACTTCGGAGTCTTAAACCCGCGGTGCGTCAGCAAGCGGTGATAGCCCATGCCGATTCCCAGGCTGCCAGCAACCCACCACACGAAGAGCGCCACGAACAGCGCCTTCCATGTGAAGAAAAACAGGGCCGCAATCGCGCCTACGTGGAACAGCGCCATGAACATCGCTGTAACCCAATTCACTTGGTCTTTTTGAGCCTTGTTCTTTCCTAAATCTTGCAGTTCCATACTGGAGGAGGTCCCCATTTTTCGATTTCCATTCCCTGAATAAGCTATGCCTAACCTATCAGCAGTACGGTACAGTACACTGTAATACTTGTGTAATAGCGCCCTCCGCAGGCATTACGAGGGTAATGGCGTGGAAAACCTACTAGGGAAAATCGCCGTCGACCAGCGCCAGCCGCCGATTTCCAGACATTCCACTTGCAAGGGATGAGGGCCGTTACAAGAAGGGGCACGTTTGGCTCGGCTATGGACTGGCCGGATCAGTTAGCGAGTTCCGGAAGATTGCCTCATTGGGATGCCGAGAAATTGATGCAAGACTTTCCCTGCATTCGTTCTTGAACTCGACAGGAAACCGTCATAACGAGCTCAGGATGGGTTACAGCGGCATCAGATGGTCGCTAAACGCAAGCCTTTTCCCACAGCGATCTTTTCTGTCGGCCACCCGCGCCGCATCTGCATATTTCGTTCTTGGCACCTTTGCAATGCCCTAAGCTGCGTTGCCTTTTACCTGCACTCCGGCCCATTTTTCCAGCAACGTCAGGGTCGCCGCGTAGTCCAAATCCTTGTGGCCATCTTCGGTAGCCATCTCATAGATTTCTTCTACCGTCTCTAGCGCTGGCAATTTCACACGAGCTTCCTTCGCCGCTTCGAGGGTAAGGCGGATGTCTTTGTGCATCAGGCGCAGCGGAAAATTCGGCGTGAAATCTCGTTGCAGGACGAACGGAGCTTTATAGTCCACGACCCCCGACCGCACCATCGTGGATTCGATGAGAGTCACCAGCTGTTGCGTGTCGACGCCAAGCTTTGACGCCAAGGTGAGCGCTTCCGCGAAGCCCTCGTAGATCAGGGCGATTTGCAGGTTCATCGCAAGCTTCGTCGCTTGCCCTTTTCCAGTCTCTCCCATGCGGAAAATCTTCTTGCCCATCGCCGCGAATAGGGGCTTGAGCCTCTCCACTTGCTCTTCAGCTCCGCCGACAATGAATACCAGGGTTCCGTCCTTCGCTCCGATTTTGGACCCTGTCATTGGCGCGTCCACCCACGCTGCCCCCTTTTGGCCGACGCGCTCCGCAAACCTAATCGTCGCGGATGGCGAGATCGTGCTGGAGTCCGCGATGATGGCTCCTTGCGCCAGAGACGACTCAGCTCCTTCTTTCCCGAAGATCACCTCTTCCACCGCGTCAGTGTCGGAAACACACAGCCAGATCGCTTCCGCTCCCTGGGCTGCCGACAAGGGCGTCGGCGCCACAGCAGCTCCCTCCACGATTTTCCCCGGAGTGCGATTCCACACAGTCACTTCATGGCCCGCCTTAACAAGATTCGTTGCCATGAACTGGCCCATAATTCCCAACCCTAGAAATGCAACTCGCATGCCCTTCACTCTCCTTAAGATTTGTGGAAACGACGTACTTCGAGGAACCTTTCGGATTAAATATGACCCGCGCGAGCGAGGTCAAGCAGGTCAGGAATATAGATCAGACGGCGGAATAGTGGAACGAGCAATTTCCCACATTGAAAGCCCGATTGAGATGGAACGTGGATTACCGCCGTTACCATTCCGGAAAGTAAATAGCAGCACTACATTCCCGGTATTCATCTAATATCGGTATACAGCCAGTAAATCGCCGATACGCGTATCGCTGACGTTGCGAACGCGAATTGGAATAACATTATCAGTTCGATTCCTCTGCATTTGGCTCGGGCTCTATCGCAGGATGATCAAGCAGACGCTCCGCAATCCGGCTCTCCGTAAACGCGCCACACAGTTCGGGCGACTGGTGCGTCACTCTGCTGTCACTCCGCGGTGCGGCGAAACGTACCAGCCCCGTCTTGTAACCAACGGTGAGTTGGGCGTCACATTCATCGGACACGCCAGTTTTTTCGTGCAGATCGGCGGTAAGAACGTCGTCATCGATCCCAACTTCGCGCGGTGGCTTTTTGTTCTTAAACGTCTCCGGCGCCCCGGGTTACGCATTGCCGACTTGCCTCCCATCGATTTGGTACTCGTGTCTCACGCGCACTTCGATCATTTGCATCGGCCATCGCTCCGGGCGATTGTGCAGAATAGCCTGCGCAAGCGAGGTATCACGCCGGCGATCATTATTCCCACACATGTCTCCGACCTTGTGTCCGACCTTGGCTTTTCGGAGATCATTGAGCTCGATTGGTGGAAGACCTCGCGCCATGGAAACCTGTCGGTAACGCACGTTCCATCGCGTCACTGGGGCGCGCGGGTGCTGAAAGATTCTCATCGTGGCTACGGAGGCTTCGTCCTGAAGGCGGGAAAACACTCTGTCTATCACGCAGGTGATACTGCCTACTTTTCAGGATTCAGCGAAATCGGACGCCGGCTCGCTCCCGAACTCGCTCTGCTGCCGATCGGGGCTTACAATCCGGAACAGTTTCGCAACGTCCATACCAACCCCGCCGATGCCACGCAGGCATTCCTTGATCTGAAATCCCGCTGGATGGTTCCGATGCACTACGGCACCTTCCGGCTTTCGCACGAGCCCGTCGAAGAACCCCTGCAACTTCTCGATCAGGAAGCCAGCGCCGCAGGGATCAAAGACCGCGTGATCGTAATGGAAGAGGGCATCACGAGATTCTTCTAGCCAAAGTAGCGCCGGCATCGCTACGGTCGAGCACGTCTCTTGCTTCAAACCAAAATAACAAAACATCCAAGCAGCAGTTGTTACACATCGGGAGATCGAGGACAGAAGCTGACCTCGATGTAACTCTGCGTCCATATTTCTGGTGTACACTGCCGGGGTTCAATTCCTGACCAGGAGGCACCAAAATGTCCGTAAAGCCAGTTCCAGAGGGCTATCACACCCTCACGCCGTACTTCACAGTTCGTGATGCGGAGAAAGCAATCGACTTTTACAAGAAGGCATTCGGCGCCATGGAGCGCGGCGTCATGAAGGGTCCTGATGGAAAAGTCATGCATGCTGAGCTGATGATCGGCGACTCCATCGTCATGCTCGCAGATGAGTTTCCCGAGTATGGTGCGGTCGCACCCAATTCTGCCGGCGGCGGCTCGAGCATGGGCTTGCACATCTATCTCCCGAACGTCGACGAAGCTTTCGATCGTGCCGTGAAAGCTGGGGCTCAAGTGGAAATGCCCGTCATGGACCAGTTTTGGGGTGATCGTTACGGGAAACTAAAAGACCCATTCGGCCACAAATGGTCGATTGCTACCCACATCGCCGACTATTCCGCGGACGAGATGAAAAGAAACATGGACGAAGCAATGTCCAAAATGCAGAAGACAGCGTAAGCGTTTCTTCGAGTCACGTCGAACGAATTGTCTTCCTGAGCGAAGCGAAGGACCTATGCGGATTCCGCATAGGTCCTCGTTGTACACACCTCAATACGCCAGAAAAATCCTCAGATCCCGCAGGTTATTTCCAGTCGGTCCAATTTCAATCGCGTCACCCAACACGCTGAGCAACGGATAGGCGTCAAACTTCTTGAGCGAGGAGCGTGTGTCCAGGCCTTTCTCTTTGGCTCGCGTGACAGTGCTGCCATCGACGACGCATCCTGCTGCGGGACTGTTTCCATCGATTCCATCGGTCCCGGCGCTCAGCACTACAATGTTGTCACCTACGATTCTCTCTGCACATGCGAGGGCGAATTGTTGGTTTCTCCCTCCAACACCTCCGGAGGTCACTTTTACTGTGATTTCTCCGCCTGATAGCAAACAGACCGGAGAGAACTGCGTGCGAAGATCACGTACTTTCTGGACCAGGTATTCGACGGCTTTCTCATAATCCCAATCGTCGCAGGAGTTGTCGACGTGAACGTAGAACCCCGCGCGTTCGGCGGCTTCACTGGCTTCATCGATGGCAGTCTGGTTCGATAGAATTGG
Organism: uncultured Acidobacteriota bacterium; assembly: GCA_963801895.1. Classification (GTDB taxonomy): domain Bacteria; phylum Acidobacteriota; class Terriglobia; order Terriglobales; family Acidobacteriaceae; genus Sulfotelmatobacter. The sequence goes on from CAWDGM010000003.1 coordinate 222,599, forward strand.
CCACCAGCGGGCGCGCTGAAACACAGGGTCATCGGATTTTGGAGTCTCCTCAAGTGCGTGGCGCTCGAACAATTCCCTCGCGGTTTTTGGAAACTGGTTGAGCAGATCGTAATTGTCGACGACACGATAGCAATCTTCGATCGAAGTGGTATCGGGCATTGTCGGCCCGGAAGCCAGCGCATCGGGCGTGTTGTCGGGCACATCGGAAACGAGCAACGATAGCTGCTGCGCGGAAAGTGCCGCTTGCGCCAGACGTCCGCCTTTTACGGCAGAGAGGTGCTTCCTTACAGAATTGATCTCGGCAATTGGCGCTCCCGAAAGAACCAGCGCGCGATAGGTCGCCACAAGATCTCCCAACGAGATCTCGTCATCGATCGGCTTCTCGACGATAGACGATCCTCCGCCGCTGACCAAAAATATCGCCAGCGACGAAGCAGTCAGTGAACTGAGAGCGCGCAACATTGCGCTTGCGGCCTCTATCGACTCTTCGTTGGGAGTTGGATGTCCGCCACGAAAATAACGGAATCCGCGTACTTGCGTAGCGGGCTGGACAGAACTGGCAACGATCCCTTCCAGCGAAGAACCGACCTGTTCCGTCAACGCTTCCACCATCGTGTGACCAGCTTTTCCCAGCGAGAGCACGAGCACCCGATCGTAAGACTGGAGGTGGTAGAGATCTTCACGCACGCGCAACACGCCGCGCTCGCAGTTGACGTGCCGCGCGAAGCCCTTGCTGATTGAGGCCTCCGAGAGCGCGTGAAAGAAGATCGAGCGAGCCGTTTCGCGCATCTCGCGGAACTTCGAGTCGTCAGTCATGCCTGGCATTGGCAGGAATTATAAGAGAGGGATGTTGCGCTCGGTAAAATCCGGGTGCCAGCGCTTGGCGCTTGACTCACCCAGTTCTCAGACACATGGAACCTCTTACGGTGCGACGACGATTTCTTTCATCCACGCTTCGATAGCTTCCCGCAATTCGCGCAGACGTCCCTCGAAGAAGTGGTCCGCTCCCTCGATCACAACCAGTTTCTTGGGCTCTGCAAAGGATGCGACCAATGCCTCCAGCTTTGCGCGCGGGGCGAACTGGTCGCGACCACCACTGACGAAAAGCTTGGGCTTGGTACAGTCGCGCAGGAAATCAAAGGCGTACACCCGCGGTTCCTCTGAATCTGCTGCGACTGGAGCAACGGGCGCTCCGACTCCAATCAGGGTGTCGACACGAGGGTCTGAGTAAGAGGCGCGAAGCCCGACGGCTGCGCCGAAAGAGAATCCTGCAAACACTATCGGCAGATGGAACTCTGAGTCGAGCCAATCAAGGGCGGCACGAACATCTTCCACTTCGCCTTCGCCACGGTCGTGTTCACCGTGGCTCAATCCGGCTCCCCGGAAGTTGAAGCGCAAAACGGGAAATCCGAAACTGTTCAGCGCCTTCATGGTGTGAAACACCACCTTGTTGTGCAACGTCCCGCCGAACATCGGATGAGGATGACAGACGACCGCAGCGTGCGTGGCGTTTTTCGCACCTGCATTGAGCAGCGCTTCGAGACGTCCCGTTGGACCGTCGAGAAAGAGCGAACGAATCGTTGAACCGGAAGAAATCACCCTTACAGAGTACACAATTGCGAGAGATGCGAAACCGGCAAACCAATTACCGCGAAGGACACAAAGTTACACGAAGATTTCTTTGTATCGCATCCATCCGTGAACCTTCCTTCGTCCATCATGGTCGATGAATTTCATCCTCTGCTATTCTCTCCACCATGGATGCGGTCACGTTAACTCGGCAACTCGTCGACATCGAATCGATCACTGGAAATGAAGCGGCGGTTGGGAATTATTTGTACGGCGAACTTTGCCGGCTCGGCTATCAAACCTCGAAGATGCAGGTCGAATCAAATCGCTTCAATGTATCCGCGACTTCGATGGAGCATCCAGATCCGTCGATCGTGTTCTCGACGCACATGGATACCGTTCCTCCGTTCATTACATCGTCAGAGGACGAGGGCCGCATCTACGGTCGCGGGTCGTGCGACGCGAAGGGGATCATCGCAGCACAGATCGCTGCGTCCGAGAGACTGCGACACCAAGGAATTCACGTCGGGCTGCTGTTCGTCGTCGGAGAAGAGCGAGACAGCCTGGGCGCGAAGGTTGCGAATGAGCATGCGCCGAAGAGCTGCAAGTTTCTGATCAATGGCGAACCAACCGAGAATCGTATTGCGCTCGCGTCGAAAGGGACATTGCGAGTCGAAGTCACGGCGAGAGGTCGCATGGCACATTCGGCGTATCCGGAACTGGGCGAGTCGGCGATCGACAAGCTAATTCCGTCGCTCGCGAGACTGCGTGCGATGACCTTGCCATCCGATCCCGAAGTTGGTCCGTGCACGTTGAACATCGGACTCATTGAAGGAGGACGCGCACCGAATGTGATTCCCGATTACGCGCACGCGGATTTGCTGTACAGGCTTGTCGGTCCAACAGAGGATTTGCGAAAAGAGATCGCCCGCACCGCGGGTGATCAAGTGGAGGTTACGTTTCCGCTCGAATTGCCGTTCTTGAGATTCCGAAAGATGGATGGACTACCAACGATGATTGCTGCCTTCACGACGGATATTCCAAAGCTCACGAAGTGGGGGGAACCGTTGCTAATTGGTCCGGGATCGATTCACGTCGCACACACCGATGGCGAGTTCATTGAGAAGCGGCAACTGCACGAGGCGATCGATCTTTATAGCAGGGTGGCGAAGGAGTTAGGGGCGTAGAGCTGTTTCATCAGCCTTGGGAGCTTTTTTCGCAAATTGTGGCGAGTTCCGAAACGGGAATTCTGGCTGTCCATGGGTATCCCCTCCCCCTGGTTCTCTGGAATCAGACATTTGCAGGAAATTTGGCAAAAAATCCAAGGGCTGCAATCACTTGCGGGTAAAGTCTTGAGCCCTCAAGAGTTATGGCGATTCTTCTCGCGATTTTCCGCAACATGCATGCCCCTCTAATGATCGGGCAAGTCCCGCGATGGCGGCAAGGTTAGATATCACACTGCAAAGATTTTATCGGTGGAAAAGTTGGGTGCATTTAACGGCGACCGGGGCTGAAGCCCGAATCCTTGGCCGCCTGTCGCGGCCCTGAAGGGCCGCCCTTCCACGGTTTGCAAGAAGCCCTCGATCGTAGCCGTCCATACAAAAGGGGAGCCTTTGGGGCTCCCCTTTTGTACGGGTTTCAGCTCTAGAAGTTGTACTTCAGGGCCAGAAGCATTGTTCTCGGGTGATTCGAGAAAACTGATTTTGGCTTGTTGAAGGTGCTGGTGTCCGGTTCCAACATAGCGAGCACGTTATTGCCGGTGTAGGTCAGGTTGTACGAGTCGCTGATATTACCGGGCAGGTATTGCGCGTGATTGAAAATGTTCAGCGCCTGTGCCTGAAACTCGAACGACTGGTGTTCTGTGATGTTGAAGCGCTTTACCACGGTGAAGTCCATGTTGCTAGTGCGTGGCAACGCCAGAGTGTTGCGGCGGGCACTGGCTAACATGTACTTGCCCCATCCGTTCGTGGTATCGCCGCCAACGTAGTATGCGTTGGGGTTGTTTGCGGCGTATGCCACGACAAAAGGACTGCTGTCGGTGTTGCCGACCGGATCGCAGTCCCCGCCGGGGCCTCCGTTAACTGCCAGCAGCCCACTGTTGCACAGTGGAGTTACACCGGTTCCAATTCCACGGCGACCTGCGGGATTGATGATCACGCGATCGCCAGCGCTATCTCCGTTCCCGTTAAGGTCGACCCCAGCCTGAACAGTGGCATACTCCGGGGACTGGAAGGTGAAGATGGGACCGAACTCCCAATTGCCGACCACGTTCTTGGCAAGCCAACTGTTGCTGTGCTTCAGGAACGGCAAATCATATAGCGCTTGAAGCGTAATGCGATGGCGGCGATCAAGAGCAGAATCACTCCAGTCGCAGGCAAAACACTGGAAATCCTGAGAGCGGCGTGGCGTCAGGTAAGTCGAGAAGACGTCAGCCGTCGAGTTGTCCATGTTGTGACTCCATGTCCAGGCAACCTGGAACTGGAGACCGTTGTTGAAGGCACGAGTCAATTGCGTCTGAAGCCCGTGGTAGCGGGACGCCCCGTACGGCATGAATCCGACCACATTGTTGCCGGTGAAGCCGGCATCGGCGTAAGCCGGCACGAAGCTGCTCAGACTGTTGATTTCGTCATAGTTGACGGCGGTGCCCAGCCCGTCGATCGCTGCTTGCGAAGGAGCAGAGAAAAACACCGGGAGGTAGTTGGTCGCGGAAATCTTCTTCTGCCGGTTCATTCTCTGCTGAACAGGCAGATGGATTCCCCGAGTGCCGACGTAACGAACTTCCAAGGTGTATTTGCTGGCGAAGATGTGTTGGATGCCCAGAGTCCACGTTTCCGAATAGGGCAACTTCTGATCGGGAATGTAACCAGACGTCGCCGCGCGTGCATCGTTCGCGGAGGTGATAGGCGGTATCGTTGCCGTGAATGGCAAGCCACCACCTGCGAGGAACCCGACGCCCGTTACGGTTGGATCCTGCCAGAAGCAGGAGTTTGTCATGTCAGCCGTGGCCGTGCCTGCCGCCGCATCGCAGGTCTGCTGCACCTGCGGAGAGGCAGAGAGCAAGCCGAGGTTGTCGTACAGCACGTCCGTCGACATCGAGAATCCACCGCGAATCGAAGTGGTGCCGCTGTTGCCCGGCGACCATGCAAAACCGATACGCGGCAGGAAATTCTTCTTCTGTGCCTTTGGCGCCCCGAAGGTGATCAGCCCGGGGACGTTGGAGATCGCATTCATCGGCTGCCAGATACGCTGCGAGAGCGGGACCTGGGTGAATTCGTAACGCAATCCGACGTTGAGCGAGAAATTCTTGCGGATGTGCCAATCATCGTTGGCGTACCCGTAAAACATTTTCTGGTTTCCGTAGTAGGTCAGATTGCCGATCGAGCGTTCCGCGGTGTAATCGGGCACTTGATCGGTGAAGTACCCGTCGAAGCTGGTGTAATCGTAGTCGCCACGAACGCGTTGCGTGAAGCCCTGTGGCGAGATGTAGTAACGGTACTCTCCGCCTAACTTGAAGTTGTGGTCGCCCTTGATCCAGCTGATGTTGTCGACGACCTGGTAGAAGTCCTGAGCTCCGAATTGCGGGGCATTGGGGTCGGGGCCGAGCTGAACGCCGTTACCCTCGCCGAATCCCACAATCAAGTTGGGATACGCATCCAGGCCGGGAAAGGAGAAGTTTCCGGCAGGATAGTCATTAAAATAGCGGTTGAATCCCAGCCGCAATTCATTGTTCAGGTACGTCGAAAAGTTATGGTATTCGCTCAGCGTCAGGATGTGAAAACGCTGGGGGACGATTGTGAAGAACGCTGGAATCTGCCCGGAAACATCATTGCCGCTGGTTTTTTCATAGGCATAGCGTCCGCGGAACTGGTCCCTGTCGGATATGTTCCAGTCGATCGAACTCACGCCGGTCAGATAGTTGGTGTAGTACGCGCCGGAAAATCCGATGGCGCCGATGGGAACGTCGGTATTGCTTCCGATGGGCGAAGTTCCAACGCAGTTGGGATCTGAGCCGTCCGTGGGTGCTTGCTTGAGTGCTGCACCGACATATTTCTGAAACTGGGTCAAGTTCGTCTGATTGACCGCTGCATCGGCGGCGAGCATAGCGTATCCAGCAGCCGTAGGACCGCATGCAGTGGACGAGATCGACGAACCATACGGGTTGTATTCCCAGTTGGTAAAGAAGAACAGCTTGTTCTTGACGATGGGTCCGCCAATCTGCCCCCCGAAGCGGTTGTTATCAAATCGGGTGTTGAAAGGAGAAAGACCCTGTCCGCGTTGAGACTGCGCGACGAGTGAATCCTGCGCGTTGAGATTGCGGTTCTGGAAATACTCGTAGAGACGACCATGAACGCTGTTAGATCCGGACTTGATGGTCTGATTGAACTGGCCGCCGGAAGAGTGCCCGAATTCCGGCGAGAACTGACTCTGCAAGACTGTGAACTGGTCGACGGCGTCGTTGGGAATCTGAAGCAGGGGCCCGGTGACGCTCTTATTGTTGTTGTCCACGCCTTCAACAGTGAAGTTGTTGTTGCGGGGACGCTGTCCTGAGACGGAAGGACCGGTGCCCAATCCGATTCCGCCCGATGTGGCCACGCCAGCGTCGAGCAGGGCCAGGTTGATGACACCGCTACCTGCGGAAACAGTTGGCAAATCTTCGAGCTGCTTGGTCTGATAGGTATTTTGCAGCTGGGCCGTCGTGGTATCGAGCACGGGCGGGATGCCGGAGACTTCGACCGTCTCTGAGGCGGCGCCAGGCGCGAGAGTGATGTTACGAGTGACGGTTTTATTCAATTCTATCTCGACCATCTCGGCGACCGATTTGAATCCCGTTACTTTCACGGTGATGCGGTAGGTTCCCGCGAGCAGATGGTCGAATCGATATTCGCCGGTGGCGCTGGTTTTGGTAACCAGGCTCGTATTAGTCGCGATGCTGGTCGCGTTAATCTCCGCGCCCGCCAGCGCGGCCCCTTGCGAATCGATGACGGTGCCGATGATGTTTCCGTCGATCGCCTGTCCAAATGCGCCGGCAGTGCATAGGCCGATCAGGCTCATGAGCGCGAACAAGATTCCATAATGCTTGAGGACGTTCTGTACGCTCTTTTTCATTGTGTTTCTCCTTTGCCACCTGGGACTGAAATTTTCGATGTAGACCGCGTTCTCTCTGAGAAGCGCGTCAAGCAATCCTCTTTCCCGCGCGCCCTCTTCGCTGGAGGGCTGCGCCTGTTTCCGACACCACAAAAAAACGCTTGCCTCTGAGGGCGACTTCCCGACTGAAAAGATGCGGCGCAATCATGGGGATCGCGCCGGGGCCCAAGAGGAACCGGCCTAACGGTCGCTTCCTGGCCGGAACTGACACGAAGACAGTCAGCCTGCACCGCCAACTACGACGGACACTTCGGAGCATGCTCTCACCGGAGATCCGTGGGATTCGGTGACTCGCGTCACCGCTCGGTGTGATCGCGAGTCGAATTGGACAAGAGAGGCAACAATTCGGGAGGGTCGGGGGATCCGACGAGGGCGAACCAGAAGCATTAGACTGGAGAGATGACGACAGCGACCTTGAATTCTCTATCCCGCGCCGCTTCAGCTTATTTGCGATCGGCCATGCATCAGCCGATTCGTTGGCATGAGTGGGGTGCCGAGGCCTTTGCGGCGGCCCAGCGCGAGAACAAACCGATGCTGCTCGATATCGGCGCGGTGTGGTGTCACTGGTGCCATGTCATGGACCGGGAATCGTATGAGGATCCGCAGATTGCCGAGATTGTGAACGAGCACTTCGTGGCGATGAAGGTGGATCGAGACGAGAGGCCTGACATCGACAGCCGGTATCAGGCTGCGATTCAGGCCGTGAGCGGACAGGGAGGATGGCCGCTGACGGCATTTCTTACTCCAGACGGTAAGCCATTTTATGGAGGAACATATTTTCCGCCGAGCGACGGTTACGGGCGCCCAAGTTTTCGGCGCGTACTGCTCAGCATTGCGAATGCTTATAAAGAAAAAAACGGAGATGTGGTCGAGCAGGCGCAGATGGTGGAAAGCGCGATCGCACAAGCCGAATCGTTTGCAGGGCGCAGCGGCCGCGTGTCGGCGGGAGCAATCACGGCGATCCAGGAATCTGCGGTGAAGATGTTCGATTCGCGACATGGAGGATTCGGACAGGAGCCGAAGTTTCCGCATCCGTCGACGCTGGACTTATTGATCGAGAGATATGCCCAGAGCCGAAGAAAATCGGCGGCGGCAGATGCCGGGGAAAATGCAGCGAAGATCGGCGAGATCGTGAATACCACGCTGGAGCAGATGGCCCGCGGCGGCGTGTACGACCAACTGGCGGGCGGATTTCATCGCTACTCGGTGGATGAACGCTGGGTCGTGCCGCACTTCGAGAAGATGTGTTACGACAACTCCGAATTGCTGAAAAATTACGTCCACGGATATCAAGCTACCGGGAACGAATTCTTCGCGGATGTGGCGCGGGACATCATCCGCTGGATGGATGAGTGGCTCAGCGACCGGAAACGTGGCGGATTTTATGCGTCGCAGGACGCGGATATCTCGATGGATGACGATGGGGACTATTTCACCTGGACGCTCGATGAAGCGCGGGCCGTGCTGAGCGATGAGGAATTGCAAGCAGCGGCGTTGTACTACGACATCAATGAAATCGGTGAGATGCACCACAATCCGGCAAAGAATGTGCTGTTCGTAAGGGCGTCGCCGGACGAGATCGCACGGCGGATGAGTCTTGCACTGGAACGAGTGAAGGAATTGCTCAACTCGGCGAAGACCAAAATGTACGCAGAGCGATTGAAGCGCGTCACCCCGTATGTGGACAAGACCGTCTACGTAGGGTGGAACAGCTTGTGTGTGACCGCCTACCTCGAGGCAGCGCGAGTGTTGAAACTGGACGGCGCTCGTCAGTTTGCCTTGCGCAGCCTGGATCGCGTGCTGAACCGGGCCTGGAAGCGCACCTCCGGCGAGGAGAACGACACCGGCGGCGTGCTCATGCACGTAGTCTCGTACTCGGATCCGACGGCGGAACATCGCGAAGTTCCGGGCATGCTCGACGATTACGCATTCACGGCGTTGGCTTGCCTGGACGCATACGAGGCGACATCAGACCTGACCTATTTCAAATTCGCGCGCGCGATTACCGATGCAATGATTGCAAGGTTTTATGACTCAACCTCAGGCGGCTTCTTCGACAGCGAACTGAAGGGTGATGACAAGAAGCTTGGCGTGCTGGGAACGGCGCGCAAGCCTCTGCAGGACTCTCCCACTCCCGCCGGCAATCCGATGGCGGCGATTGCACTGACACGAATGCAACACTACACCGGTCAACAGTCGTATCGAGATAAAGCAGAGGAAACCTTGGAGACATTTGCGGGGGTTGCGGAGCAGTTTGGAATCTTCGCTGCAACTTTTGGGATTGCTGTGCTGCACTACCTGGAGAGTCCAGTGCAGGTGGTAGTGATTGCCGGCGATGAGGGAAAGGATGATGCGGCGGAGATGCTGGACGTCGCGATCAGGCCATTCGGCTTCAACAAAACAGTTTTACGGTTTACAAAGGGCCAGGTTTCGGCGGCAAACCTCCCTCCTGTGTTGGCCGAAACTATTCCAAATCTCCCACAAGTGCATGAAAATAGATCGGTTGCTGTGATCTGCTCGGGCAGCAGCTGCCAGCCACCAGTCTTCAGGGCGTCGGACTTAAGCGCTGCGCTGTGCCGAATGTGACTACGGGATTTACCCGATCAAAAAATGAGGGCTGGCGGGTTAGTATGAGTCCCGTCAGCCCGAAGATTGCAAGCCCTTTGATTTGGCCTAGGTTGCAGTTACCAGTAGTTACTTTGGTGACCTTGAAGTTTCAGCCTGCCTAGCATCTACTGCGGTGGCAGGGTTGATGAGCAATGTGGTTGTTTGGGTGGGCACAGAAACAGTGGGCCACCGTCCGCGGCGGGAACCTGTTGGACGGCTGCTGCAATGAATGTGCCCACTAGTCCTACCATCAGGATCGTAATCCTGATCGCACGTTTCATGGGATCGTCTCCTATATATCCGCGCTAACATTTCCCCGAAGGTCAACTTTCACGCGGACACGAATTATAGGGCACGTGTCAAGTCTGTTTACAAGTATTTTACTTTGTGCAGTTTCCGGCCTACCGTCCCTCACCCGATGAAGTATTGAAAGCGTTTACCAAACGGCGATTCTTCAAGTCTCTAGCCGATCAAGTTAAACGTTATACCTTAAGTTTCACCTGAAGGGTTGTCGCCTGGGTTTCGGCCTGGGAGCTTTACGATTTCCGGACAAATTGGGCGGAACCTTGCCCAACCGTTTCAGCGTGGAATCGATCTCGGAGCTCTCACAGCTGATTCGCGACGAAGGTATACAGCCAAACTGAATGAGGGTGGAGAGAGACTAGCGTCCGTTCTTGGGACCTACCGGTGGAGTAGATCGGCCAACGCCGCTGGATGCGGCCGCGCCACGAACTGCCGCCGGCTCGGGGCGGCTCTCGGCTGCGAAGACGGCCTCCTGATTGGAGCGCGAGAGCGCTCGATCGACCATGCCTTCGAACATCGGAATCAATGAATCTGGAGGTAGAGGGTTGTGGATGTCGGACAGGCTCTGCTCCCAGCGCTGCGGCCGCAGCAGAGATTGAGTTCCGTCGCGAGCCGGTCGTTTCAGGGCTACGTAGCCAAGCCACAATCCGAGACTCGCGTTGTACGCCAACATGTTGGTCATATCCATCCACGGGCCGCCCAGGTGATTTCCAACAAAAGAAGAGATAAGAATCAACTCGACGACGGCGAAGGATCCGAAGCCTAGAGCGACGCCGAAACTTAGCTGGCGACGGCTGACACCCACATAGTGGGCGAAGAAAAGCAGGAAGAGAACCATTCCGACCTGGATAAAGCGCACACAGCGCTGTGAAGTAATGATGGCCTGCATCCACGGCGGGGCTTCCGAGGAATTGGTCGAAACCGAGACGACTCCGGCAACCAGCAACATGACCAGGCCGGCCCATTTGAAGAGCACCGAGCCCAGATCACGCAGCGTGTGAAAGAGCCGGAAAACGTCGACGAACACTTCATGAATTACAAGAAAACCAAAGGTCACGCTGAACGCGTTGCAGACCCAAAATAAGTAGAAGGCAGCGGCATAGCTGTGTGCATAGGCAGAAAACAGGATAACGAATGTGGCGAGCTGAGCGAGAATGTATCCGAAGAAGAATTTGAACTTGCTTAAGAAGGCCGTGGCGGAGCATGAGGATGCCAATCCCCACTTCAAGTATGGGGTGGGCTATCCACATCGCGTAGTACAGAATTCTTAGATTCTCACTCATACATACCTGCCGCGCGCCGCAGTTGTGGGTGGCCGGGCAGTAGCAAAACTGTGAGGCATCCTCTCCAGAGAGTGACCTTAAAACCCTGAAGCCAAGGTAGACGTTCGCTCACCAATGTTCAATGGACTGACGTAATCGTGAGTAACGTTACCCTCCCGGTAACGATTCCACAAGGTTACCTTCGTGCTAAAGAGAATCCATCACTCTGCCTAAGCATTTAACGTGCTTATCTTCAATCACTTTACGAAAACCCTGTGTGAAAAGTTGCGGAGTTTCGGTTTTTGGAACGAGAGAGCGGGGGCTGACATGTCTAATGCCGTTGCCGGGCCAAGGCATCCGTCGAAAAGACGAAGTACGACGAGTTCCACAAGGCCGCCGGGACCGTGCCCCGGGCTCTGGCCGTCACGACGATATTGAATTCGTCGGCGGCACCCAGGTTCATGCTACGAAGGAAGTCCGTGGAATTCTTGTCGCTTTCCTCCGCACTTGGGACATTGTTGGCAGATGGCTCGATCACAGCCAACCAGGCGAGGAATTGATGGATATCTTTCGTTCGGGGATGACCGGGAGCGACGAACGAGACTTCTGCTTCCTGGCTGGAAAAGTGCCAAGCGAGAGAAGCCGCGACATCGACCGCCTTCTCGTAAGCTTTCTCGGAAATCAGGCCCGAGGCCGGATTGTCGAACAGAACACAGACTCGCCTCTCGTCCTCACGAGCGAACTCGCGCACCTTCAATGATCCGGACTTAGCGGTTGCCTTCCAGTCGACGTGACGCGCTGAATCCTCCGGCATGTATTCGCGGATCCGGTACAACTCGGACCCACGGCCACGAACAAAGCTCTCCCATTCGCCTCGAACCACCGGAAGGATTTCCAGCACTTCATCGGTAGGTTCGATGCGGGGATAGACCAGCACTTCCCTGCGCAAAGCAACGTGGCGGGTCTTGGTGAACAACGCAAAGGGAAAGCGCGTTGCAATTCCGAAACTGTTCTCCTGATAGCACCCGCGCTGATCGAACTTCAATTCGAGGTCAGCGGAGGCTTCGACTTTCGCAGGAACGAACGGAAAATAGGCCATCCCTTGAAAAATGCCAGGCGGCGGTGGAAGAACAGTTACCCGCCGCAGGCGACGATCAGGAAGCCGAATCCACTGCTGTTCCGAAGGGCGGTTGAATGGGAAAGCGAAAGTCGTGGCCTCCCACTTCCATTGCTTCGAGATCTTCCTTTTCTTCTTCTGCGTCGAGACCACACGCACGGAGAATGCCGGCAGAAAGCGCCGCGGATTCATTAGCACTATGCGGCCAAGCACAGGTCGTCCGGCAAAAACGTGCTCAGGAAGTCGAACGTCCAGTTCCAGATAGCGCAACACCCAAGCCGAGACGTACCCAGAGACAAGGATTGCGGCCAGCATAGCCGCAACCACGATGTAGAGCAGGTTATTGCCGGTGTTCAGCGCGGCGATGCCAATGACGAGCGTGATGAGCGCGTAGCCAATGCCAGCACGAGTGACGTCATAGTCGAAAGACTCTCGGAGACGTTCGACAGCAACTCGGCGGGCCAGATACGGAACGGTTACCAATCCAACGAGGGTGGCTAGCACCAGCGATGTCGAAGCCAGAACCAACGTAGCCCACAAGTTGCCGGCGTCGCGGGAGACAGTGGAGAAAAGAGCCGAAGCAAACGCCAGGCCCAAGCCGACGAGGGCGAGGAGAAATTTGACCCAGACTTCCGCGGTGGCCGATTGCAGCCAATGTGCCAGGCGTCCAGGGACGGAGGGCGTTGTTTTCAACGTATTGGCGTGGGCAGGACTCACCGTCTGCAGCCTAGCATTCCCCGAAAGAACGAACAATGCGGATCAAGTTGCCGGAAAAGCGTTCGTAACTTTGGGCTGGAGATTTTGCTAGTCAGGGCTTCCGCCACTTCCTGAGTTGTTTCCAGGCTTGGACCAGTTCCTGGATCGCGCGTGTGGGAGGAAAGGTGTGAGAGTTGATGATGGCGCACTCGCGATAGGCGCGTTGGTAGAACTCACGCACGCCATGCTCGCTAAGAAGGGACAGATTGTGGATGATTTCCTTCAGGTCTTCACGGGTCCACATGTGTTCCCGCTTGCCCGGGTCCGGACGGCGTGCCATGACCGAGGATTCTACTTTATTCGCCTTTTGTTCGCTATTAAAATCCCTAGCCAGAAAGTGAAAAATCGTACGGCCTTCGGCCGCCACGGACGAATGCGTCCGTGGCTACACGGGAACGATTAGTATTCCGCGAGATCCTTCATCGCGAGGTACAGGTCGTTGGGTTGTGGGAGGATTGCGTCTTCCAAGATGGGCTGGTAGGCGACGAACGTGTCTTTTGCAGCGACTCGACGTATGGGCGCATCGAGTTGATCGAACAGCTGATCGGCTATCCGTGCGGCAATTTCGGCGCCGTAGCCCCAACTTAGCGTGTCTTCGTAGGCGACGAGAGCGCGATTGGTTTTCGAGACAGAAGCGGCGATGGCGTCCCAATCGAATGGATTCAATGTGCGCAAGTCGATCAGTTCCACCTTCACACCTTGCTCGCGCTCAAGCTTCTGTGCTGCCTGCAATGCGCGGGGAACGACGGCGCCGTAAGTGATCACGGTTAGGTCGGTTCCGGGCTGAACAATTTTCGCCTTCCCGAACGGAATCATGTAGTCGGCCCCAGGGTATGCAGCCCGTCCATAGGACTCGCGATAGAGCCGCTTGTGCTCAAGGAACAGTACGGGGTCGTCGCAGCGGATGGACGTGCGCAACAAGCCCGCGGCATCAAGCGAATTCGATGGGAAAACGACTCGCAGGCCCGGAATATGCGTAAAGATACTCTCTCCGCATTGCGAGTGATAGATTGCGCCGCCGGTCAGGTATCCCCCAATAGCCACGCGAATCACCACGGGGCTGGAGAAGCCGTTGTTTGAGCGCCATCTGATGACGCTGAGCTCGTCGCGAATCTGCATCATCGCGGGCCAGATGTAGTCGAAGAACTGAATCTCGACGACTGGCTTCAGGCCCCGAGTAGCCATACCGGTCGCACGCCCAACGATAGCGGCTTCGGCCAACGGCGAGTTGAAGACGCGATCGTTGCCAAATTCGCACTGCAGGCCGAAGGTCAGCTTGAAGACGCCGCCCTTCCCTTTCACCAGCTTCTGCTTCAGATACTCTTCCCGACTGCAATCGGCAACGTCTTCGCCGAAGATGACGATGCGTTCGTCGCGCTTCATTTCGTCGCGCAGGGTCGCAGTAATCAGGTCGGCCATGGTTTTGGGCGCGGGCTTCTTAGCATCCGAGGACTCGGCGAGAGGCTGGGTGTCGAATTCGCTGGAGGTCGGATCGAGGTCGGGCGAGTAGATAAAGTTGCTGACCGACTCCGGAGCCGGAGGCAGAGCTTCGAGGGCACGATCGACGGCGATCTGGAGCTCGGCTTCCACTTCTTTCTCGAGCTTGTTGATTCCCTTGTCGTCCAGGATGCCCTCGCGCAAAAGGAACATCTGCGTGCGCGAAACGGGGTCGCGTTGCGCATCGCGCTCGCGCTCGGAGTCGGGACGGTAGAGGCGCTCGTCATCACTGAGCGAGTGAGAATATGGCCGGATTACATGAGCGTGAATGAATGCTGGACCGTGGCCTTCGCGGCAGTATTTGGCGGCTCGCGTGAAAGCCGCGTAGCTGGCGATGGGGTCGGTACCGTCGACTTCTTCGAAGTGAAAGTTGGGAAAGCCCGAGACCAGGCGCGAAATGCTTCCGCCGGCAGTCTGCGCTTCGACCGGAACGGAGATCGCGTAGCCATTGTCTTCGACGCAGAATATTACTGGAATCTTTTCGAGGGCAGCGGCGTTCATGGCCTCCCAGAATTCACCTTCGCTCGAAGTGCCATCGCCAAGCGAGACATAAGTGACTTCGTCGCCATGGAAGCTGACATTCTTGAACTGCCGATAATCCCTCGCGTCCGATGAAGTAGCAGCGCTCGGATGACGGGAGAGATATCGTCCGCCTTCCGCGCAGCCGACAGCCTGAAGAATCTGCGAACCGGTGGGCGACGATTGCGTCACGATGTGCAGAGAAGGATAGCTCCAGTGCGACGGCATCTGGCGTCCGCCAGAACTGGGATCATCGGCCGCACCTACGCCTTGCAGGAACATCTGGTAGGGCTCGACTCCGAGAGCAAGGCACAGTGCGCGGTCGCGATAGTAGGGATAGAACCAGTCGTATCCGGGCTTCAGCGCAAGCCCAGCGGCAACACCGATGGCTTCATGGCCTGCGCCGGACATCTGAAAGAAAATCTTCTGCTGGCGCTTAAGAAGAATTTCCCGGTCGTCGATGCGACGGGAGGTGTACATCAGGCGATAAGCCTGAATGAGTTGCTCGCGGGTGAGGCCTTCGTAGTACCTGGACTTTTTAGCGCCGTTGGCCGCAAGGGCCAGCTTAGGGTCGGTTTTTGTCGTGGCCATCCGTTTTTAAGTCCTGCCTCTTAGATTCCCACTGGACCTGCTGCGATTCCTGCCAACGTGCGTGAACTTGTTGGATTGTAAATGGTCGAGCCGGGTTGGAGAAGTGTGGAAGATTTTTCATCATCAGAATGAGCAAGTTATCCCCTGTTGGTAACCTGCCGATGGTTACCGTGCCGTTTTCACCTTTAGATGGGGGTCACTGCCGCCCGATCTGATCCAGTTCTCGCTTCAGCGCAAGACGATCGATCGAGGACAGTGGCAAATTCAGGAACAAGCTGATGCGCCGGTCGAGTAGAAAAAACGCGTCCCGAAACGCACGACGAATTTCATCTTCTGTTCCGGCAAACGCTGCGGGATCGGGGACACCCCAATGGGCTGACATCGGTTGACCTGGCCATACCGGGCAGACCTCGCGCGCTGCGTTATCACAGACGGTGAAAACGAAGTCGAGTCGGGGAGCGCCGGGTTGGGCAAACTCATCCCAGCTCTTGCTTCGTGCTCCGTCGGTCGGGAGGTGTCCGATTTCCAACTGTCGCAGGGCTTCTGGCCGGACTGCTCCAGTTGGGCGACTCCCCGCACTGTAGGCAGTAAAGTCGGGCCGTCCCTTCTGGTTCAGAATGGCTTCGGCCATGATGGAACGCGCCGAGTTCCCCGTACACAGGAATAAAACGTTGTAATGCGCCATATATCGCTCGCGTTCTATCAGTTGCAGCACGTTGGACCACAACAGGCTTGCGTAGCACCAGCCGGCTTGACCGCGCGAATGAAAGCACTGAGAAATTTTCCGTCGACCTGCGGGGCGAGCGTGTCCACGTCGATTCCCTGCCCTGACAGGAATTCGCGAGCGTCTTCGGCGCGATAGATTCGGGTTGGCTCGATCTCGATTTTGTCGAAACCACTAGCCGCGAGCTTGCTGCGGTATTCGTTCTCTTCGAGCGCCCCGGCGATGCAGCCGACCCAGGCGAGCACGCTCTGACGAATTTCAGGCAGGATCTCGCCGCGCGTGACGACATCGGAGACAGCGAAGCGGCCTCCGGGCTTTAGAACGCGGAAGGCTTCGCGCAGAACTTTGTTCTTGTCCGCGGAAAGATTGATGACACAGTTGGAGATGATGACGTCGACGGAATCGTCGGGGAGCGGAATGCTTTCGATTTCGCCCTTCAGGAATTCAACATTGGCGATGCCCGACTTCCGCTTGTTCTCGTTCGCAAGTGCGAGCATCTCGTCGGTCATGTCGAGGCCATAGGCCTTACCGGTTGGACCAACACGACGGGCGGAGAGCAGGACATCGATACCGCCACCCGAACCAAGATCGAGGACAGTTTCCCCCGGCTTCAACTGAGCCAGAGCGGTTGGATTTCCGCAGCCGAGCGAGGCCAGCACGGCTTCTTCGGGAATCTGACCAACCTGGGCGGCATCGTAAAGGTTGCTGGTGATGGGATCACAGCAGCCGGTTGA
Organism: uncultured Acidobacteriota bacterium; assembly: GCA_963801895.1. Lineage (GTDB taxonomy): Bacteria > Acidobacteriota > Terriglobia > Terriglobales > Acidobacteriaceae > Sulfotelmatobacter. Next base: position 239,423 of record CAWDGM010000003.1, read on the forward strand.
GGCAGTGGCGCCGCAGCAGGAACTTCCCCCGGACTTCACGCGTAGCGCAGCTTCTCCGTATTTTTGTTTGACCACTTCCTTGATGTCGGCCGTATCAGTGCTCATAACCTATTAGCTCCTATTTGCAGATTTGAACGATGTCCTGTGGCCTCACAGCCTTGCTGCGGGTGCAACACTCCGCATAAAGAAACTGCAGCAATTCCTGGAGGGCTGCGGTATTCGCGATGTAACGCAGAAACGTTCCTTCGCGGCGGACTTCCACCAGATCCTCCATCTTTAATTTTTCCAGATGGTGGGAAAGGGTCGAGTTCGGGATGTCGAGTTCTTGTTGGATGTCGGTGACAACCATGCCGTCAGGGTGCGAAGTGAGAAGGATTTGCATGATGCGCAAGCGCTGATCATTACCCATCGCGGAAAACATGTCCGCATATGTGGCGACGCGTTCCAAGTTTTTCGCGGCGGATGAAGATTTTGAGGCTGTTGCCATATTTCGATAATACTAGAAATATAGGTGGCAAGACAAGATGCTCCCGTATTTGCCCGAAGTTGAAGTCCCGAATCGGAACTCTTGATCGTTTAGGGATCATTTATTCTGGAAGGGCATGATTCGTACCCATCGAGCTTTCAACCCTCAGACCATCAAGTTGGTAATTTTTGACCTGGACGGAACTCTAATCGACTCCCGCCTCGACCTGGTGCATTCGGTAAATGCCGCTTTGCGGCACATAGGGCAACCGGAACTGCCCGAAAGTGTGATTGCGAGCTATGTCGGCGATGGCGCGCCGGTGCTGATTCAGCGTGCGCTAGGCGGGGACAAAATCGACGAGTCTCTGGTACGCAAAGGGCTGGAATTTTTTCTTGCCTACTATCGAGAGCACAAACTCGATCACACCACCGTCTATGACGGGATCAACGAAGCACTGTCTTCGATTCAAGGATCCGGAAATGGAAGCTCCCGTAAACTCGCGGTTCTGTCGAATAAACCAGTAATTCCTTCGCGTGCGATTGTTGAGGCCCTCGGACTCGGGAGATTTTTCTTCCAGATCTACGGGGGCAACAGCTTTGCCACCAAGAAGCCCGACCCTGAAGGCGCACGCAAACTGCTGGAAGAATGCAAGGTGCGAGCGGAGCAGACGGTGATCGTTGGCGATTCGCATACAGACATCGAGACGGGACATAACGCCGGGCTTTGGACGGTCGGCGTGACCTACGGGTTTGCTCCCCACACGCTGGCCGACTCGTCTCCGGATGTTGAGGTGGACCATCCGCAGGAACTGCTGGAGTTGTTTCGGTAGTAGACAGCGATGCTTACGGTTTGGGCTACACTCTTCTGGCATCGCGATAACCGCGGACCAACCGTAAATGACCGCTGACCCATCTGGTTTCACTCCTGCAGAGCTGCGCAACTTGCGCAGCCTGAAAAATCCTTACGGCATTCAGAAGTTTCTCGACGATATGCCGTATCACCTGGAAGACACGGCGTGGTCTCCGCGGAAAGTGCTGGCGGAGCGGACGTCCCACTGCCTGGAGGGCGCGATTTTCGCCGCCGCCGCGCTGCGGGCGAACGGATATCCTCCGCTGCTATTGGATTTCGAGGCCGAGCAGGACACCGATCACGTGATCGCGATTTACCGGGAAGACGGCTGCTGGGGTGCAGTCGCGAAATCAAACTACACCGGATGCCGGTGGCGGGAGCCCGTCTATCGAACGCTTCGTGAACTCGCGCTGAGCTATTTCAATATCTATTTCAATCTGCGGCGGGAGCGCACGTTACGCCGTTATTCGCTTCCGGTGAACCTGAAGCGCTTTGACTCTCAGAACTGGATGACGACAGAAAAACCGGTATGGTTCATCGTTTATCACCTGTTCGATGTGAAGCACTATCCCCTGCTGAAGAAATCACAGGAAAAGCGCCTGCACCGGATCGACGATCGATTGTTCCAGGCCGAATGCCTAGGAAAAGCCCACAAGACCCAGAAGTAAGAATCCGCGTTAGTTTCTCCTCGATCCCCCTTACCCTTTTGGAACAATTCCGCAAACTGATCGAGCGAAATGGCCGGCTGCGATTCGGATACTTGAATGAGAAAACGGGAACCCGGCGGCTCTGGACGACTGAAGCCGCGTCGCAAAAATGCCGATTTCAAATAAGAGTTCGGAAAACGTGAATCTTCAGCGATGGCTCTCGGACGCTGATTGGTAAAAGGGTAGAATTTTGGAACGCGGCAGCCAATTTTCGATGGGTCCCATCAGCGAATTCGTAGATGCTCGCCGACACGCTCGCTATCCTTTTGAGGTCGAGGTACGCATTTACCCCCGCAATGCAGCCGTGGTCCGCGGACACACGGTGGATATCAGCGAATCAGGGATTTCGGCGATGTTGCGGGTTGAGGTTTCGTTGGGTGAAGTGGTCCGTTTGGAATTCGCGGTTCCTAGCGGCGAAGTAGTGGTGCACGCGTTGGTTCGGCAACGGAACGCGTTCCGATACGGGTTCCAGTTTGTCGAGTCTGAGGGAGCGCAGCAGAAAATTGTTCGTACGTGTAACCGGCTGGCTGTGGATCAGGCTCTTTTGGACAAGCGCGATCAACCGACCTAAGTCCTCAACAACGGACACCGAGATTCACGGAGACCCCCTCACCTTTTCGTTCCTCGGATGGGCTTGACTAAGATAGCTGTATGCGCTTTATCGGTTTCGCTTTGGCTCTGTTGGCCATCGGCTGGTCTGCCGCTCCGCAGGAAAGTTCTGTCTCACCTTCGTCCCCTTCATCGTCCCCTCAAGATTCGGCGAGCGCCGTCCAGGGCAATCCCCCCAAACTCGATTTAACTCCCGGTCTCGACGGCAAACTCTCACAAGAACAGATGCGCGAGCTCACGCGGACCGTCGCGCAAAACTATCGCAACAACTATCAACGCGAGCGGGATTACACGTTCATTGAGCGAGACGTTGAGAACAGCATCGACGGAAATGGCGATACTAAATCCACCGAAATCAAGACATTTGAAGTTCTGGACATCTACGGCGAGCAGGTGCGGCGGTTGATCGAGAAAGAGGACAAGCCACTCGACGCAAAAGATGCCGCCAAGGAAGAAGAAAAGATCCAGAAGATCATCGACAAACGTAAAAACGAATCGGAAGACGAGCGGAAGAAGAGAGAACAAAAGGAAGCGAAGGAGCGCGAGGACAGCCGCAAGTTCGTGACCGAGATCGCCGACACCTTTAACTTCACGCTGGTTGGAACAGAGTCCTATGACGACCGGGAAGTGTGGGTGATCGACGGCGACCCGCGCCCGGACGCTGAACTCCGCGACAAGGATTCAAAGTTCCTATCCAACTTCCGCGGGCGCTTGTGGATTGACAAAAGCGATCTGCAACTCGCGAAGATGGATATCGAGGCGATCGATACAGCATCGGTGGGATGGGTGCTGGCACGCATCCACAAAGGAACTCGCGTGACGTTTGAGCGCACACGTATGACCGATGAAATCTGGCTGCCCAAACAACTGAAGTTCAAGCTTGATGCCCGCGTCGCCCTGTTCAAGGGGTATAAGGTGCAGGCGGAGCAGAGCTATCACGACTACAAGAAATTCCGCACGTCCTCGAAGATCGTCGGAATAGGCGAAGTTAAAGAAGACAAGTAAAACTCTCCACTCTTTTGCTTTCAAGACAATTCCCTCTTTTACAAACAAACAGAACATTGTTTCCGTGCGCTTTCGATCGCGCTTTATAATGCGTGGTCCCGAACACACCGTCCTTTGCCCCCGGGATGTTTCCGTGGGAAAGGTTCGATCTTCTCAGTGAGGCTTCGCAATGCCAACCTTCACTCGTCGTGATTTGCTACGGACCGGGCTAGCGGTCTCGGCTTCGACGTTGGTCACAGGGCCCCTCGGGCGTGCCAACGCGTTGTTGAGCGGATATCCCCTGTGTGCATTGCAAGAAACGTCGCATTCGATCGCTCCGCGGCAGCACCTGCTGTTCGATTTTGGGTGGAAGTTTTTACAGGGTCATGGCGTGGATCCCCGGCTGGACGTGGGATTTGGCATGGGGCAGGGAGACTTTGCGAAGTCTGGTGACTTCAAGTTCTCGACCGAGAAGTTTGATGACTCGAAGTGGCGCGATCTGAATCTGCCGCACGATTGGGCGGTCGAGTTGCCCTTCGTACGTGATGAAGAGCAGAACTCCCACGGCTACAAACCTCTGGGCAGGCGCTATCCCGAAACCAGTGTCGGATGGTACCGGCGCACGTTTGACACTCCGAAAGGAGACGAGGGGAAGAGGATCAGCGTGCTGTTTGACGGCGCCTTCCGCAGCGCGCTTGTCTTCTTGAATGGATATTTCATAGGCCGCAACGACAACGGCTATGCGCCATTCTTCTTCGACCTGAGTGATTTCCTGAACTATGGCGGGAAGAATTATCTGGTCGTACGCATGGACGCGAGCTTCGGCGATGGCTGGTTCTATGAAGGTGCAGGAATCTACCGCCATGTTTGGCTGACGAAGACGGACGCGCTACATCTGGGGCGGTGGGAAAGCTTCATACGCTCGGCTACGCAGACCCGTGGCACAGGCGGGTGGCTGGATTTGAGCACTGTTGTGCAAAACGAAGGAACGAAACCCGAGAACTGCCGCGTCCGTTGGCAAATTTTCGACGCTGCGGGAAAAGTTGTCGCTTCAGCCGACACGGCGCCGCAATCGGTCGCAACCGATGTTTCGGTTACGTTTAAGACCACCGCCAACATTCCGACTCCAACGCGCTGGTCACCAGAAACCCCGTACCTCTACTCCGCCGTCGCCACAGTCGAATCCGAAGGCAAGACACGCGATGCAGAGCGCGTGACCTTCGGCGTGCGCGATATCAGGTGGGACGCTGACAAGGGATTCTTCCTCACCGGCAAACCCGTCAAGATCAAGGGGACCTGCAACCATCAGGATCATGCGGGAGTGGGTGCGGCGCTGCCTGATCGGCTCCAGTGGTATCGGCTGGCAATACTAAAAGACATGGGCGGGAACGCCGTGCGAACGTCCCACAACATGCCCACACCGGAGTGGGTTGAGGCCTGCGACCGCATGGGCATGATGATGATGTGCGAGACGCGGCTGATGAGTTCGAATCCCGAGGGCATGGCTCAACTAGAGTCGATGATCAAGCGGTACCGCAATTCACCTTCGATCATTCTGTGGTCAATGGGCAACGAAGAGTGGACGATGATGTATCAGCCGCAAGGCGTGCGCGTGCTTGATGCCATGATTCAGAGGACGCACGAACTGGATCCCACGCGCCTCTGCTCGGCTGCCGTCAATACTGCCTTTGACACACACTTTCCTGAGCGACTCGATGTCATGGGCTTCAACTACAACCTGAGGGTGCATGACGACTGGCACAAGAGGCATCCGAAGATCCCGAGTGTGGGATCGGAGACCGCAAGCACGGTTTCAACGCGTGGAATTTATTCGACCGACAAATTGCGCAACTGGGTGAGTGCGTACGACCTGAACCATACCGACTGGTCACAACTTGCCGAGGAGTGGTGGAAGTTCTATGCGGCGCGCGAATGGCTCTCCGGGGGATTTGCCTGGACAGGCTTCGACTATCGAGGCGAGCCGACGCCGTATGGATGGCCTTCCGTGAACTCGCAATTCGGAATCGTCGACATGTGCGGCTTTCCCAAAGACAACTTCTTCTACTACAAAGCTTGGTGGGGATCAGAGCCAGTCCTGCATTTGTTTCCGCACTGGAATTGGGATCAGCGCGACGGCGAGCCGATCTCTGTCTGGGTACATTCCAACGTTGATTCGGTGGAACTCTTCCTCAACGGCAAGAGCCAGGGTTCGCAAAAAGTACAGCCGCTGACGCATCTCGAGTGGAAGGTAAAGTACGAGCCCGGGGTGCTCGAAGCGCGCGGGACCAAGGACGGTAAAGTCGTGCTCACGGACAAGCGCGAGACTACAGGGGAGCCGGTGGCGATCCGACTGACGGCCGACCGCACCGAGATCAATGCCGACGGCGAGGATGTGGCGGTGCTCACTATCGAGGTGCTCGACAAAGAAGGACGAGCACTTCCGACAGCGGCCAACAAGATAAGCTTCCGAGTATCGGGACAAGGCGGACTGATCGGCGTTGGAAATGGTGATCCGAATTGCCAGGAGTCCGACAAAGAGCCAGAGCGCAGCCTGTTCAACGGTCTGGCGCAGGTAATCGTGCAGTCCACGAAGAATCCTGGGACGATTACTGTGGAAGCATACTGCAAGCCTTATCCGCGGCCGGTATTGCCTGCTGTGCGGATGACAATAGCGACCAAGAAAGTTGAGTTACGGCCTGCGGTCGGTTAGACGCGGCGTTTGGAATTTTTCAACCTCACATTTGCCGCAACTCCGGCGCGGGCAGGATGCCCGCGCGACAGCCGGCGGGTCGCCGGCGCTACCGATTGGGGAATTTATGTTTAAGTCGCGTCGAGATTTTCTGACTGCTAGTGCGTTGGGCGTGCTTGGATCTGCAGCGGGGCAACTGTTCGCGCAAAATCCGGGCAATTTGCCTCCGGGAGCGCCGCCCGCGTTTGGGGTTGGGCCTGCCGCTGGACCAGCGGTCTCCACTGCCACCTTCCGCGAGGCCGAGAAGCTCGTCCAATTTCCGCTGACAGATTCGGAGCGATCGATGGCGGCTGCTTCGTGGTCGAGAACGCTGGCCGCCGTGTACGAACGGCGCACGGGTCCGCGGAAACTGCCATTGGAGTCGACGTTGCCTCCGGCTACGCGATGGGATCCCGTGCTGCCCGGGGTAAAGATCGCCGCTCACGTCGATCGTTTTGTCAGAAGTGCGGCCGAAGCCAGTTCCCTTCCGACTAAAGATGACGACATCGCATTCGCGACCGTGGCTCAACTGTCGCGCTGGATCGAAACCAAACAAATCAGTTCAGATCGGCTGACTCGCATCTATCTGGGGCGTCTGGAGCGTTTCAATCCAAAGTTGCGATGCGCGATTACGATTACGCGTGATCTTGCTTTGAAGCAGGCGAAGCAGGCCGACGAGGAGATCGCTGGAGGAAAGTACCGCGGCCCCTTGCATGGAATTCCGTGGGGCGGGAAGGATTTGTTGGACACCGCGGGGATTCCGACAACGTATGGCGCAGAACCGCATCGGAATCGGGTGCCCACCGAAGATGCGGCGGTTGTGAAGCGACTGCACGCGGCGGGAGCGGTCCTGGTCGCAAAGCTCAGCCTTGGTGCGCTGGCGCTGAATGACGTTTGGTTCGGCGGGCAGACCATGAATCCCTGGCTGCCTGAGGAAGGTTCGTCTGGATCGAGCGCGGGGCCTGGCGCAGCGACTGCCGCGGGGCTCGTAGGATTTTCCATCGGCAGCGAAACTGGAGGTAGCATTGTCAGCCCCTCGATGCGGTGTGGAGTTGCGGGACTGAGGCCGACCTACGGGCGCGTTCCGCGTACCGGTGCGATGACCTTATGCTGGTCGCTTGACAAGCTGGGGCCGATGACGCGCGGGGTCGAGGATACGCTGCTGGTGCTCCAGGCGATCTATGGTCCGGATCCGGGAGACGCGGCGAGCGTGCCCAGCCATCTCGACTTCGACGCGGGAGCCAACTTGAAGGGATTGCGAGTGGGCTACTTCCCTGGATGGATGAAGGAGCGTCCTGCGACCGAAGTCGACCGTGCAGCTCTGGAAACTATCAGAAAAGTTGGGATGACCCCGGTCGAGGTATCGATTCCCGACTGGCCGTACGATTCGCTGAACCTTATCTTGTTTGCAGAAGGGGCGGCCGCGTTTGAAGAACTGACTCTTAGTGGAGGACTGCGCGAACTGAAGGCACAGGTTCCGGACGCGTGGCCTAACTTGTTCAGGCAGGCTCGGTTCTTGTCGGCGGTCGACTTTGTTCAGGCGGACCGACTGCGCCGCAAAGTCGCTCTGGAAATGGCTCGAGTCTTCTCTGAGGTCGATCTGCTGCTTGTTCCTTCTCTGCGCGATGAGATGCTGGTCATCACCAACTTCACGGGGCATCCTTCGCTCACGTTGCGAGCGGGATTTGTAGAGGTGCAGAAGGCGCGCAGCGACTGGGCACCGGACCCGAAGCATCCGCTGCCGACGTTTGCGACGCCGCGGCGCGTGCCGCATGGCGTGACGCTGATCGGGCGGTTGTTCGATGAAGGAACACTAGGCACGGCTGGGATCGCGCTAGAGCGGGCTTTCGGCGTTTCTTCTGAGCGACCGTCCGGATTCTGAAACCTCAAATCATTCACCACAGAGGACACGGAGGTTCACGAAGGAAACAACGCTTCGTGAAATCTCGTGTCCTTCGTGGTTAGCGCGTTTGAAATTCGAAGTTATAATAGAAAGATTCTCTACCTCCGATTTTCGGCTCTGAGGAGCTCCGGCGGAAAGTGGGCCGAGCGGGGCTCAGCTGGACGGACGAATGCGTCCGTCCTTACACAGACAGTCATCTAGGACAGATTATGTCCGCAAGACGGGATAAAGTTCCGTCGGGCTGAAGACCGAAGGCCAACGGCTGCAGGCTTTTTATTCATGGATTTCAAACTAGTTTCGAGTTACAAGCCGCAGGGTGACCAAGCGTCTGCTATTCAGGCGCTGACGCGGGGAATATACGACCGCGAGCAGCACCAGGTTCTGCTTGGGGTGACCGGCTCGGGCAAGACGTTCACCATGGCGAAGGTGATCGAGGCCGCAAACCGTCCGGCGCTGGTGATGGCGCATAACAAGACGCTGGCGGCGCAGCTGTATCACGAATTCAAGAGCTTCTTTCCCCACAATGCAGTCGAGTATTTCGTTTCGTACTACGACTACTACCAGCCCGAGGCCTATGTTCCGGCCGCGGACCTCTATATCGAGAAAGAAGCGACGATCAACGATGAACTCGACAAGCTGCGGCTTTCGGCAACGCGGTCTTTGTTCGAGCGGCGCGATGCGCTGATCGTTGCATCGGTAAGCTGCATTTATGGCCTCGGTTCGCCAGAGGCTTACTACGGGATGATGCTCTTCGTGGAGAAGGGACAAAAGATCAAGCGGGAAGATATCACCCGCAAGCTGGTCGACATTCTGTATGAGCGCACGAACGGAGAGTTTCGCCGCGGAACGTTTCGCGTGCGTGGCGATGTTATCGAGGTGTTCCCTACGTATGACGACATGGCTTACCGCATTGAACTCTGGGGAGACCAGATTGAATCGTTGTCGCAAATCGATCCGCTGTTTGGCACCGTGAAGCAGAAATATATGCGTCTGCCCATTTATCCGAAGACGCACTATGTGATGAAGGATGAGACCCGCGCTTCGGCGGTGGATTCGATCAAGAAAGAGCTCGCGTGGTGGGAGCCGGAACTGGAAAAACAGGGCCGCGTGGTAGAAGCGCAGCGAATCCATCAGCGGACGATGTTTGATCTGGAAATGATCAAGGCGATGGGATATTGCCACGGAATCGAGAACTACTCGCGGCACTTCACCGGACGCCTTCCTGGAGAGCCTCCGCCCACTTTGCTGGACTATTTCCCGCGTGACTTCCTCATGTTCATCGATGAATCGCACCAGACCGTTCCTCAACTACGCGGCATGTACGCAGGAGACCGGTCACGGAAGGAAGTGCTGGTCGAGTACGGGTTTCGAATGCCGTCGGCTCTGGACAACCGTCCTCTGACTTTTGACGAGTTCGAACATCGCACGAATCAGCTTGTGTATGTCTCAGCGACACCGGGTCCGTACGAGCTCACGAAGTCGGCTGGAGTGGTCATCGAGCAAATTATTCGGCCGACGGGTCTGATCGATCCCCCGGTCGAGGTGCGCCCGGTGAAGGGGCAGATTGACGACCTCCTGCATGAGATCCGCGCGCGCGTAGAGAAGGGTGAACGTGTGCTGGTGACGACGCTGACGAAGCGCATGTCGGAAGACCTCGCTGAGTATTACGCCGAGGTCGGCGTGAAGTGCCGGTACATGCACTCGGAGATCGAGACATTGGAACGGGTAAAGATCCTGCGAGACCTGCGCAAGGGTGAGTTCGATGTGCTAATCGGGATTAATTTGCTGCGAGAGGGACTTGATCTTCCGGAAGTTTCGCTAGTCGCAATTCTGGATGCGGACAAGGAAGGTTTCCTGCGATCTTCGGGTTCGTTGATTCAGACTATCGGACGCTGTGCGCGACATTTGAACGGTCGCGCCATTCTGTATGCCGACCGCATGACGGATTCGATGAAGCGGGCGATGGACGAAACGTCGCGGCGCCGCGCCATCCAAACCGCATATAACGAAGAGCATGGAATCACGCCCGAGTCGATCGTGCGTCCGTTGGACATGACGCTGGCGGCCATTGTCGCGGCGGACTACGCGGACTTGACGGCTGGCGAAGGCGAAGGGCTGCCCGAGTTCAAATCGCAGGAAGAGGTCGACGCGTACATCGCAAATCTGGAGAGCGATATGCGAGAGGCGGCGAAGAAGTTCGAATTTGAGAAGGCCGCGAAGCTCAGAGATACGATCAAGGAATTGCGAACGAAGGAATTTTTGTTCGTTTGAGGGCTGTCGAGCTCGGCCCAGCGGAGAGCCGCGAGCGGCTGTCCCCATATGATTCGTTGTCTGTGTTACCTGCCGTAGGCTGCGCTGGCGGCCAATGGTTTCCGGTGGAACGTGTATCCGTCGTAGGTCTCGGAACGGAAGTTGAGATTTGGGGCACAGAGTTTTTCTGTCTGACTCAGGAACAGGTATCCACCCGGTTCGAGATACAGGTGCAGACGTTCCATGAGCGCGACGCGTTGCGTGCGAGAAAGGTGCGGAAACACGTCCATGCAGAAGATGCAATCAAAGCGTCCGATGTAAACCGGCTTCGTGAGATTCATCGTATTAAAGGACACGAGGCTCCGCAGTCGCGGCTTGACGAGCAGATGCGCGGCGCCGTTGGATGCGGTCGCGCCCGCGCCGTTGGTTCCATTCGAACTTTCTTGAGCTCCGTTTGATCCGCTAGCGAGTCCGATCTTGGAGAAGCAAGCGCGGATCGTTGCAGGAGGCAATCCGGTTAGCGCCGATTGCGGATAAAGGCCGCGCTCGGCCGTCTTGATGGCCGACGGAAGTAAGTCACTGCCTACAATGTGAATGGATAGGTCGCGAGCCGGCGCATTGGACAAGGGAGGAACGGAGTTCTCGGAGATTCCGCCGTTGCGGACGGACTTCGATTCCTTGCTGCCGTTGCCATTGTTCGATCCATTCCCGTTAGATCCGGAAGTTGGACTTTCGCAAAGGGCCATCGCGATCGAGTAAGCCTCTTCCCCCGTGCCGCAGCCGGCACTCCAGATGCGCAGCGTCGAGCGCCCGTCGTCCGGCTTGCGCGCATAGAGTTGCGGAGCAATGTGACGTGACAGAGCGTTCATCGCTCCCGGATGCCGAAAGAATCCGGTCCGGACATTCAGTATTCCATCGAGAAAGATCGCCAGTGCCGCGGGATCAAGGTCCGCTGCGCGCAGGCGGGCAAGCAGTGCCCCGGGAGATTCCAGTTCGTGGGTCTCGAGGTAGTCGGCTACGTGCGCCGCGAGGGCGCTGTTGGGACAATCGAGGAGAATTCCGGTCTGACGCTCCACCAGCAGGCGCAGTTCAGAGAGTTCGTGTTCGAGAATGGTTACGCCCGCCATCAATCTATGCATGATCCTGCCCCCGCAGGCTTATGGAAATCTGATTACTCGCTGCAATCGTGAGAATCGGCAACACTTGAAGGGGAGGGCCTGTTCTCATTTGCTAAATGCCCGCGGCCGAAGCCGCGTACGCCTTTCTTGAATCCGCGATTCCCTGTTGCGCAACCACATTCATTTCTTTGTCGAGCGAAGAGAATCGCTGCAGAATCTCGTGAATACGGAGTGCCATGTTGCGAATGGTTTCCATCTGCGAACGGGTCTGGGCCGACAAGCTTCCTGGCTCGAGCAACACTAAATCGGAATTCCCAAGAATCGATGTCAGGGCGTCGTTCAGGCCGTGCCGCATTTCGAGCATATAGCGGCCGAGCGTAGCTTCGCGCTGGAGTGTGGAGAAGGCGAGCTCTGCTGCCCGCGCACGCGATTCAGCGCGGGAGCGATGCACGGCTTCTGCCGCCGCCATCACCAGGGTCTCGAGCCAATGCTCCGAAGAGCGAAGAATCGAGACGCGCGGCCAGCGATCGCGCACCAGCTGCGCCGTCCCGCCATCGTGGCACATGCAAAAGACGGGTTGTCCGGTGGAATGCAGAGGCTCGAGCACGACCGACAGAAGATCGCGACGCAACTGGCCGACGATGGCGACATCGAAGACGTCAACCGCGAAACGCGGCCACAGTTCTCCACTCAGCATGGTGAAGGTGGGTACGTTTCGTTCCATTTGCCAACGTGCGGTGACGCGCCGCGAAAAATCTACGTCGTCGGAGATGATCAGTACGGTCGGGGTGTTCACAGTCCCAATTTCCCTTGTGCCCGCTTAGAGACGGCTAAGCCCGTTGTGACATTTTTCGTTTGAGTTCTGAAAGATCGGTCTTACTTCGGCTGGGAAGAATCTGGATCCCACCCAGGTGAACCGGAAACGTCGAATTCGGGTGCATCCACTTGGGCTGCTCCCGGCTTAACGCTGGATGCCGTGCTGGAAACTCCCGCGGTCGCGGCGCTTGCCGCAGCGTTGCCGGCCGGCGCAGGTTTCGGCGAGGGCTTCGCAGCAGTTGCGGTCTTTCCCGGCGCCGCCGTTCCGCTGGCCTTTCCTCGACCTAGGGCATGCTCGACCGAGGCACGCAAGTCGACCAGCATGCGAAGCGGAGACCCAGACGAATATTCCGCCTGGAACATCACCTTCCACGATTGACAGATCATGCGCAGGCGAATAATCGGCTCCTGCGCGGAGAACTGTGCGCGACGGCAGTCGATGGTTTCGACACCCTTGTCTTCCAATTCGGTTAGCCCATCGAGGATGACATTCAGATCGCCTAGCATCAGGCGGAAGAACGCGCGGCGCATCAAGTAGCCGAATCGAGTGAAGGCCGCCAGGGCCACCGGCAAGTAGAAGAGATCGCCTGCGAGGCCTTTCGCCTTTCTTCCCTGCTCCAGCACGCCACCGTGTAAAAGTTCATCGAGGGACCGGCACTTCTTCGCCGATTCCAGAACGCGATCCAGCGCATTCAGCCATACCGGAGGCTTGAGATCCACAGGTCCGAAGATTGGCTCTAGCGCTTGGGCAACGTAAGCGAGATCTACTTCGGCGTCGCTCACGCCTGTGGGCGCCAACTGGCTGAAGTACTGGACGAGGAGGAAATCAATCTTGTCGCGAAGAACCTCGGTTTTGGTTTCCTTGGCGAGAAAGTGTTGCAGTAGACTGACCAGGGTTTCGGGGCTTACCAGTGAACTTGTTTGCAGAAACTGGCGAAGCTGATGAACCTGCACCACCGTGTCCATTTGCTCGAGCCACTGATTGGCCTGCTCCACGGCTTCTTTGCCCGGAGTATCGACGCCCGCTTCCAGATCGGCGCAGGCTTTTACGTCGATGGCGAATTCGCGCGCGAGTTCGAAGTAAATGGGATACAGCCGGCGAGCGTTGCTCCACTGCGAGGCCAAGTCTTGCGTTGGGGTGGAAGGGTTCATGGTTTCACGATCCAGTTAGGCACGTCGCTGCGAAAGCGTGCGGCCACGAGAGTATTGCCGGGGTGATATTGCACGGCGACGACGGAAACTTCGATGTCCAGGGATCCATCCGAATTGCGCAATCGCAGGAGGTCGGCGAATTCCAGCGGAGTCTTGCAGGCAAAAAGAACTTCGCGAGATGTGCCGAACTCGATGACGGTACTCTCGGTGAACTCCGCGGGACTTCCTGCCTCGATCAATCGCGCCAGTTGCACCGGCATACGTAAAGGCATCGCATCGGGGAAAAAACGGGCCAATCCGCCAACCGGGCTCGCGTCACGTGCGTTTCGTGCCGTTGCTGTAGCTTGATGGGCCAGAGTAAATTTCCCCTAATCTTGTCCTGCGAATTGATTCAAAGTGCGGTCGGGCTCCCCCTCTTCCTGGTTTGGAAGAGCTTTGGGGAGCCGGGTTCCGCGGTTTCACAAGAGTTGAAGCAACGTGGCAACCATCGCGACGAACGGAAGGATTAGTACCAAGGGGAACGCTTTTTCAGCGAGTTAGCGCACTATTTCAATCCAGAGCTCGATGTTCGAGAAGGCTTGCGTCTCACCCTGAGACGATAGTCTCAAAGTCGGCAGGAGCAGTTGGAAGACTTGCTAAAGTCTCAGGCTGCGCTGAGTTCAGTTCCGCAGTCGGACTTTCCCCAAGGAGTTTATCGCAGTACGACAGAGTCACCCGCCTTAACTTTCACTTGTGAATCTGGGCGACGCGTATACATTTACAGCTCAACTTCGTCCAAGGGAACGGGGCGTCGTTGGCAAAGCTAGCCTCGCAAATTGAGGAGTCGACATGGACGCAACGGTCGCAGCGCCTTCGGTAAAGGTTCCGGCAGGATCGCAACCAAGGATCGGATCCGTCGATCTCATCCGCGGAGCGGTGATGATCCTGATGGCGATCGACCACGTCCGCGTGTTCTCCGGCGTACCGGCGGGGGGACCGACGCCCGGGGTTTTCTTCACTCGCTGGATTACTCACTTCTGCGCGCCCGCATTCATATTTCTGGCCGGCACGAGCATCTTCTTGTACTCCCGCAAGCACAGCAACACGTCGCAGTTTCTCGTTAGCAGGGGCCTATGGCTGGTATTCCTTGAATTCACGTTTCTGCGGGTGGCCTGGACATTCAACTTTGATTTTCGCGGCTACGAAATGGCAGGCGTCATTTGGGTCATCGGTTGTTGCATGATCCTCATGGCAGCCTTGATCAAGCTACCGGTCAGCGTGGTGGGGACGCTTGGCGTCGTCATCATCGCGGCGCACAACCTCCTGGATTCACATCTGCGTGAAGTGATTCAAACGATGGATCAGAATCCGCTCTCGGGGCTTTGGAAGATTGTGTACGTGGGCTTCTACGCCGGTCCTATCCAGTTTGGGCCGACTGGTCCCAATCTGGTGGTGCTGTACTCGATCATTCCCTGGATTGGGGTGATGGCGGCTGGATACGCCTTCGGCAAGATTCTGACGCTGGAGGCGCCGGTTAGGCATCGGCTTTGTTTCGCGATCGGCGGAACCGCCATTTTGCTCTTTCTGATCCTGCGCGGTTTCAATCTCTACGGTGATCCGCGCCCATGGCATTCGCCCACCGCCAATGCGAACGGTGCGCCGTCGATGCCGGCATTCTTAGCCTTCCTTAATACGACGAAGTACCCGGCCTCGTTGTCATTTCTGCTGATGACCCTTGGGCCTGTGATCGCGCTAATGCCGCTACTTGAGAGGCTCACCGGGCCGGTGGCGCGCGCCATCACCTTATTCGGCCGCGTGCCGTTCTTCTTCTATATGCTTCACATTCCGTTGATTCATGCGCTGGCACTGGTGGTGTCGAAGATACGGCTGGGATATGTCAGCCCATGGCTGTTCGCAAATCACCCGATGGGCAATCCAGAACCGCCAGAGGGTTACCCCTGGAGCTTGCCCCTTCTTTATCTGGTGTGGGTCATCGCAATCGTGATCCTCTACTTTGCGTGCAAATGGTTCGCAAAGGTAAAGGCCAAAGGGAATTGGTGGCTTCAGTACCTGTGAATACGGCTCACTGAAGAGTATGGCTGGAGGAAGTCGCGCCAGCCGGATTAAATCCGATGTTGTACCGTTTCAGCTTGCGGTAGAGCGTCGCGCGACTGATGCCCAGCATCCTGCCCGCTAAAGCCTTGTCGCCATTGACCTGTTCGAACACGCGCTGGATGGTGGCGCGTTCGATGTCTTCGAGATCGGTGGTTGAGATCGATGAGCGTGGAGGGTCGGTCGTCACGCGGCGATCGGCAAGATCGGGATCAAGGATGGCGGACTTCGACGTGGTCGGAATATCAGGCGACCCCGGAAGCAACTCCTCAGCTGCGATCGAAGGCGGCAGATCGCCAAGATCGATGACTTTGCCGTTTCCGAGCGCAACCGCGCGCTCGACGCAATTTTCCAGCTCGCGAACATTACCGGGCCAGTCGTATTGCATGAGAGATTTCATGGCGGCGCTGGCAACGTGCATCTCGCCGCCCGGCGCATAGCGTTCCAGGAACCAATGCACGAGCATAGGAATGTCGCTGCGGCGTTCGCGGAGCGCTGGAACAAATAAGGTTACAACGTTCAAACGGAAGTAGAGATCTTTGCGGAATGTTCCGTTCTTGTACGCCGCTTCGAGATCCCGGTTCGTGGCCGCGATCACGCGCACATCAACTTTGACCCTCTGATTGCTGCCGACCGGTCGAACTTCTTTTTCCTGCAGAACCCGGAGCAGCTTGGCCTGCAATTCCAGCGGCAATTCTCCAACTTCGTCGAGAAAAATCGTTCCACCGTCAGCCGCCTGAAATAGTCCCTGCTTGGACTTGAGGGCGCCGGTAAAGGCTCCTTTCTCGTAGCCGAACAATTCGCTTTCGATGAGAGTCGGAACCAGAGACCCGCAATCTACGGCAACAAATGGACGGCCGGCAAACGCTCCGCGAAAATGCATGGCGCGAGCGACCAGTTCCTTGCCGGTACCGCTTTCGCCGTAGATCAGGACCGGCGTGCGCGTATCTTTCAGCCTTGCGACCATGCGCAAAACTTCCTGAATTCGAGTAGAAGAGCCGATAATTCCGTGAACGGCCGTTTCGGAATCCGTGCGCTGCCGGAGAAATTCGTTTTCTTCGACCAGGCGGATCTTCTCCGCCATACGCCGCAGGAACAAGCGAAGTTCTTCGAGCGGCGAAAACGGCTTGGTGATGTAGTCGTAGGCGCCCAACTTCATGGCCTGGACCGCGGTTTCGATCGAACCATGGCCCGTCATTAATGCGACCTCGGTGCGGGGCAGCAGCTTCTTCACTTTTTCCAGAAACTCCAGGCCTGACATGTGCGGCATCACCATGTCACTGAGGATCATGTGCACGGATTGCTCTTCGAGCAGCGCCAGTGCCGACTCGCCGCTTTCGGCTTCGAGACAGATAAATCCGAGAGCCTCGCCCACTGTGGCGCAAAGTTTACGGATGCTTTGTTCGTCGTCCACGATCAACAGACGAATGCGGAGATCTTCCTTACCACCAGCGTTGTTCACTCGGCCTTCCCAAAGGTCTTTGAGACCACATCGATCAATTGCTGTACGCGAAACGGCTTTTCCACGCAGGGCGCACCGGTCTCGCGCAAAGTTGCGACCGTCTCTTCGTTGGCGATATCACCGGTAATAAAGATCAATCGTGATGCGAGATCGGGGCGATTGCGCGAGATCCATGCGTGGACATGTCCTCCGTCAACCCCGCCGGGAGTTCGCATATCGGAAACCACGCCCAGATAGGATCCGTTTTCAAGCAGACGCAGAGCATCAGCACCGGACTCGCAGCACACAACCGGATATCCGCTGCGCTCCAGTGCGGCCTGAACATAGGCCATGACGGCAGGTTCATCCTCGATGAGCAACACAGGCAAGGGCTGATGCTTCAATGCGGGTAAGCTCATGGTTGTTTTACTCCTGCGGCAACTCCGACGGAGGCTTTGTGCGATAAAACCGGAAGACGGACGATGAAAGTAGCTCCCTGTCCGCCGGCATTGTTGTGGCAGAGAATATCGCCACCGTGCTCCTTGACGATGCCGTAGCAGATGCTGAGTCCTAGCCCAGTTCCTTTCCCGACTTCTTTCGTGGTGAAGAAGGGGAGGAAGATCTTTTCGGGATGCGAAATCCCGTTTCCGTTGTCTGAGAAGGAGACCTCCACGAAGTCTCCGGATTTGCTGGACAAGATTTCGATGCGCGCCGGACGCCCAATATCGTGAACCGCGTCGTAAGCGTTGTTCAGGATATTAAGGAAAACCTGCTGCAATTGATGAGCGTCGCCCAAAATTTCCGGCAATCCCTCGTCGAGATGCTCACTGACATCCACGCCATGACTGTTGAAGTCGTAGGAGCGTAATTGGATCGTACGACGCAGGATGGGATTCAATTGCAGCCCGGTCCGCTGCGGCGGCATCTGGCGTGCGAAACTGAGAAGGTTCTGTACGATCTGCTTGGTGCGCTGGGCTTCCTGCAAAATCACTCGCAGATCTTTGTGTGCGGTCTCAGGCAAGTCAGGGTTCTCCATCAAAAGATCGGCAAAACCGAGAATCGCCGTGAGCGGATTGTTGACCTCGTGCGCAACTCCAGAGACCAACTGCCCGACCGCAGCCATCTTTTCGGCGTGGACCAGTTTGTCGCGCAGAACCGCCGAATCGGTGATATCGGTGAGCACCACAATGATGCTGGTGACGATTCCCTGTTCATCGCGCATGGGACTCAAGTTGGCCGAAAATTTGCCAACTGTTCCATTGCGGCGGACGATCTCGAGCTCCAGATTGTCGACCTGCTGGCTGTTGAGTGTGGTCTGCACCGCGTCGGACAGTGGGGCTTCGAAGGCTGGCTCGGCCAATTCGAGTAGCGGACGGCCCAGCAGTTCTTTCTGGTCGAACCCAGCATCGTACCAGCGGCGGTTGGCGTAGCTGATCAGTCCAGCGGTATCGGCCACGAGAATGAAACTCTGCGTGTTGCTGAGAATCTTGCCTGAAAAATCGCGTTCGCGGTGAAGTTCGGACTGGTAGGTGCGAAGGCCGGTAACGTCCAGCATCAGCCCGCGAACTTGCAGAAGCTTCCCCTGATTGTCGTAGAGACCGAAGGCATTAATAAGGACGTGAATCGCAGATCCATCTTTACGCCGCAGGGTCGACTCGAAATTTCGAAGGTGGCCCTGTTCTTGCATGATCCGCGTGTGGCGCTCGCGCTCTTCCAAGCTGAAATAGAGTTCGGTCGGAATGTCGATCTGGAGCAGTTCCTCGCGCGTGGAGTATCCAAGCATACGGACCATTGCGTCGTTGACTTCGATGAAGCGCCCCACAGGCGTGCTGAAGAAAAGTCCTTCCTGAATATTGTCAAAGAGTTCGCGGTAGCGGCGCTCAGCCTCCCGGCGATCCGTAATGTCTTTGAAAACATGGATGGTCTGGAGTCCTTCGCCCGACGCTCCGTGGACACGGGAGGTCGAAACGAGGTAGGTGCGGTCGAAGACAGGGTGCGCGAACTCATCCGAATCGCCGGACATGGAGCGGCAGAACGGGCAGGAATAGGACGCAGTATCGCTGGTGAGCGCCATCAGCGAACGCATATTGATGCCGATCAACTCAGATGGAGCCACGCCGATCATGGCGGCGAGCGATCGGTTGACCCTCAGTACGCGATCACTCTGATCGTGCACCACAATGAAATCGCTGATCGCATCGAAAATCTCCATCCAGTGGCGGTTGGCCTGCTCGATCCGCGTAAAAAGACGGGCATTTTCGAGCGCCATTCCGGCGTGTCCCGCCATCGTTTCAAGGAAGACGCGATCTTCCTGCGAGAGTGCAGGCGAAGTCTTTGCCAGGCAGAGGGCACCGTCAAACTGTCCGCCTGCCCCGGGAAGCTTCACCAAGATGCAATCCGTCCAGCCCAAAGCGCTGGCTCGATCTGCGCCCAGTGCCTCCTCGGCAGTGGCAGCTACCACTGTGTTTGGATACTGTTGCAGAAAGTCGGCTAGAGTCTCTGCAAGCAATCGATCCGAGTCCTGCTTTGAGGAGTTGGGGTCGGGACTGGCAAGCCTCGATATCGTCGATGTGAATGTTTCGTTGCCCGCCGCGGGCGGGAGCGCTGGCTTTGACTGCTCGTGCCGCGCAGCAATCTGCCACTGCCCTTCGTGCCTCACGGCCAGCAATCCGGCTTGAGAACCGGTAAGCTCCGCGATACGGCAGACGAAGCGCCGGCCGAATTCGGGCAGCCTCAGAGCCCCATCAATCTCACCGGCAAGATCAATCAAGGCCTCGGCGCGCCGACGATGTTTTTCTGACGAGTGCAGGTTGCTGGCGACCTCAAGCATGACTGCCGCCTGATTCGATAAGGCCCGTGCGCGTCGGATGTCCTCTTGGGAAATTCCGGTTCCGTCAAGTCGGTCGAGCACCCCGAACATGCCGAGCAAGTGTCCATTCGTTCCGAGAAGAGGCACCGCAAGAAATTGACGCACGTTGTACTTCGCGACGACGTCGAGATTCGCTCCGGGAGTGCTGCTGGCCTCGTCAGTCCAGAAAACTTCCTTTGCTCTCAAGGCCTTCGTGGCGATTCCTTCGGGAAATACATTGTCTACACGGCGCGGCTCGCCGCGATCGACTCCGTAACGAACACGGAACTGATCGTCTTCCAGTAAAGCAATGAAGCAGCGTCCAAAGCCGAGGAAGTCGGCGCCACGGGTCACAAATGCCTGAAGGAAATGTTCCAGATCGCTGCTGGCACTTAATTCCGAAGAGATTTCAAGGAGTTGATGAAGCTCATGCGCTTGGGCGTGGGCGGTGGCATGTAACTCGGCGTGCGCGACCGCGACGGCTCCAAATCCGGTGATGGCCGATACCAGGGCTCGCTCGTCCGCGGTGAAATTTCCTTCCTGGCGCGGATAAAGAAGGATGGCTCCCTGCGTGCGAGCCGTACGAAACGGAGCTGCGATCATCATTCCTGCAGATACTAGGTTTCCCAGGGAGTGAACTTCGGCGCCGATCGAAAGAGTGATGGGTTCACCCGCGCTTACGGCGCGTTGAGCGAGATCTGCCGCAAAGCGCAGCGTCTGCCGGTCATGGCGGGCTCGCGCCGAGGTGGCGAGTTGCGGAGTCTCCGCTGAAACGGCCTTGAGTTCAAATGGACCTTCGCGTCGGAGCAGAACACATACGAGGCGGGTACGAAGGAGCAAGCGCAACCGATCCGCCAAAGCTTCTATGACCGCCGAGACATCCGGTGTGGCGTGGAGGGCGTTCGCCACATCAGCCAGAATCTCCGCTCGACGATGCTCCTCACGAGAAACTTCTCCCAGCCGGGCGGCTTCCAGCAGGGTTCCGAGTTGGGCTGCGAGAATCGTGGCTTTCGAAGCCAGGTCTTCGTTGAAGAAATTGTCTTCCGAGTCGTGAAGAAAGGTGACCGCACCGATAACGTCTTTGAATACGACCAAAGGCGCGGCCAAAAGCGAGCAGGCCTCAAACTCCATCGCGGCGGGGAAATTCTTCGATCTCACCCGGTTGGCAAAGATCGTTCGCCGCTGACGCACGGCCTCCGCCGTAACGGCGCTTTCGTTGGGATGAAGGCGAATTCCTACGAAGCGCTCTGCCATCTTCCCGTCGGCTTGCTCGCCAACCAGGTCTTCTGCGGCTTGACACCGCCAGAAATAAACGCCGGCAACGCGGAAGAACTCCCGGGTAGCGCGACAGAATAACTGGATCAGGGAATTGGAATCAGAGCGGGCGCCAGCACTGGCGGCAATGCGAAGTAGCAGTTTCTGAAAGCCCTCGTCGGACCCGGGAAGCGTAATGCTTCCCGCAGAGACGATCGGACTACTAGCAGAAACTCCAAGCGCTGCACCGATGCCGGATGAGTAGTTTTCTCGATTCACAAGTGCTTGAATCTATTGGGAAATTAATTGTCATCTCAATTTGAGTCAAGGAAATTGGGGGGCACAGGTGCCTTCCTGTGAAATCCCGAGACTCTGGCATGAGATTTTGTCTCACACTGAGAACGACCGGAAGCCATTCTAGCCGAATGAGACAGCGATAACGTTAACTACTTCCGCTCGCGCCGGTGAGGCCAAAACTAAATCTCTTGCTTTCATAGTTATAAGTGGCATTACTTTGGTTTTCGCCAGAAGGTTTGCATGGCCCGGGCGTTGCACTGTCAAGGATGCCAGCTTTCCGTACGAGGAGGAATTGTGTCTCAGCGACTATTGGTGGCTACCTTGGCCGCCCTGACCTTGGCAGTGACTGTGTGCCCGCAATCAGTGCGAGCCCAAACAACTCAGAACGACGAGATCCTGCGTCGCGCAAAAAACAGGGTTCAACCCACATATCCTGAACTTGCCCGCAAGATGAACATCGCGGGAACAGTGAAGATCGAAGTCGTAGTTGCGCCGAATGGCTCAGTAAAGGAGGCGCGGATTGTCGGCGGTCATCCCGTCCTGGCGAGCGCGGCTCTGGACGCTGCGAAGAAATGGCGCTTCGATCCAGCATCGGCAGAGAGTTCCGGAGTGATTGATTTCAAGTTTGAGCCGCGGTAGTCGGCTGGCCGCGGAGGAGATTCGGCATGACAATCGGCAAGAAGCTCTACGTAAATTTCGGCATCATCCTGACGACGGTGCTGGTCCTGTTCCTGGTGAACTGGTCCGCGGTGCAGCGCGAGCACAGAGCCAAAGAACTCGCGGACACCACCAACGCCGTCCGCTTCCAGATGATGCAAAACCGCCTCTATCTGAGCAATTACTTGCTGAGCGGCGACACCCGCGAGGTCGATCGGATGAACGAGGGCTTGCGTGCCCTTAAGGAGAGGCTAGAGCATGGTACAAACCTAGCCGCCTCCGATCAGGTGAGGTCTTCGCTGGCGAAAGTGGCGCAACTGGAGCTGTCCTGGGGAAAGGAATTTGCCCAGCCCCTGATCGAGAAGCGGAAAGATGTCGACTCCGGCAATGCCACCGTGGCCGAGCTGCAAATCTATTACCTCCAGAAGGACGCTTCATCGTGGGTGAAGAATTCCACCGACTCACTTGATGTCGCCGACGGCGAAAGCCGCAAATCCGACGAAGCCGCCGCCACGGCGACCATCCTTATTTCACTGCTCAGCACCCTGTTCGCTCTGTCGCTGGGTATCGTGATCGCGTACCGCACTGCCAAGGGCATCACCGAACCGCTCACCAACCTGATGAACGTGGCTCGCGGTATCGGCAATACGGGCGACCTTGAGCACAACATTGACGTTACCCGTCAGGATGAGATCGGCGAACTGGCTCGCACGTTCCACAAGATGGTCACTTATCTGAAGGAGATGGCCGGGGTTTCGGAAGCCATCGCCGGCGGCGATCTGACACTCGAGGTGAAGCCCCGTTCGACTCACGACACACTGGGCAACGCCTTCAGCAAAATGGTCGACGGGCTGGCCGGCCTGGTAAAGAGCGTCCGCGATGCCTCGTCTCAAGTTGCCAGCGCCTCGAACCAGGTTGCAGGAGCGTCGGACGATTCCGCGAAGATCGGGTTGCAGGCATCTTCGGCAATCGACGAAGTGACCAGCACCATGCACGAGATGAGCGTCAACGTGCAAAACATGGTGAAGAGCACGCAGGTGCAAGCTTCCAGCGTTAGCGAAACATCGGCCTCCATCGATCAGATGGTGGCTTCGATCCAGCGCGTGGCCGACACCGCCAAGGTGCTGCTCGACATCTCGAACCGTTCGCGCGAGGAAGTGCACAACGGCATCGGTACGATGGAGAAAGCGACCGACGGCCTCAACCGCATCAACACCACTATTAATTCTTCAGGCGAGATCATCGGAGCCCTGGGGCAACGAGCGGACGATATCGGGAAGATCATCGAAGTCATCGACGATCTTGCGGAACAAACGAACCTGCTGGCCCTCAACGCCGCCATCGAAGCGGCACGCGCTGGAGAGCACGGGCTGGGCTTTGCCGTGGTCGCCGACGAAGTCCGAAAGCTGGCGGAAAAATCCGCACAGTCCACCAAGGAAATTTCAGAGCTGATTCAGAGCATTCAGAAAGAAGCACGCAAGGCCGTCGAGAACATGAACCGTTCGACGTCGATCGTGAACGAGGGCCTGGAACTGGGCGGGGAGCTGAATTCGGCCCTGCGCAAGATTTCCAACGTGGTCACCGAGGTTTACAAGTTTGCTCAGGAAATCGGCGCCGCCACCAACGAACAGTCTCACGGCTCGTCCCAGATTGCGCGCGCTACTACCCGGCTGAACGAAATCACGCACGAAATCAACTCCGCGGTCGAAGAGCAGGCCTCGGGAGCTCAGGCCGTTGTTAAGGCCATGGAGCGGATGCGTGAACTGGTGCAGCAATCGACCTCCAGTTCGACCGAGCTGGCCGCTTCGTCAGAGCAGATGTCGAAGATGTCGCGCAGCCTGCTCGAATTCATTGACCGCTTCGCCCTGGCGGAGGGTGGAAAGCCGCAAATGGGCTCCGATGGACCCGGACGCAACGTTCGCCGGGCCGCAGCGGGATCGCAGTTTTAAGGGCTGAGCGAGGTGCGTGACGTCATGAGCCGTGAACTTCATATCGTTGGTTTCCAGGTGGGCCGTGAGACCTACGGAGTGCCCATCACGTCCCTGCACGAAATCGTACGCGTGCCGGACATTACCGCCGTTCCCGACGCGCCAGAATACCTGGAAGGCGTGATCAACCTGCGGGGAAAGATTGTTTCGGTGATGGATCTGCGGAAACGGTTCGGGGCGAAACAAGCCACCGTCAAAAAGAACAACCGAATTCTGGTGGTGGAACACGCTGGACGACTGGCAGGTCTGATCGTAGATTCCGCGTCAGAAGTACTGAAGATTCCTGCTGACTCCGTCGAAGCGCCCCCTGCAGTGTTTCAGGATGGCGGATTGAACTGCGTCACAGGACTAGGAAAAGTCGCAGGACGGCTGGTGGTTCTGCTCGACATGAGCAAGCTGCTTGCGCCGGCCAGTTTGCAGCAAACCAGCGAAGACGTCGATAAGAAACCAGCACCGAAGGCCGAGGCAAAGGGCGCCGGAGCCCGATAGAACGAGACATTTCAGCACTCGAATTCCACATGAGGCGGGAACGGCAAAACGCATGAGCACATCGGGAGCAGCACCAGCTCCAATACTGACCGACGCGGAACTGAAGCTGCTGCAAGCCCTGGTTTACCAGGAATGCGGCATGTACTTCGACGAGCGTCGCACTCATTTCCTGCAGGACCGCCTGCTCCGGCGATTGAAGGAATGCCGGGTCGATTCTTTCTATGCGTATTACCGGCTACTGATCAGCGGCCAGGGAAAAGAAGAACTCGCCAAGCTGCTCGAGAACCTAACCGTCAATGAAACCAGTTTTTTTCGGCATAAGGCGCAACTGGACTTGTTCCAGAAAACCGTTCTGGAAGAATTATTGAAGCACAAGAGTTCACGGCGGGAGTATTCCATCCGCATCTGGAGCGCGGGATGCTCGACGGGCCAGGAGGCATACACGCTGGCCATGCTGATCACCGATGCCCTGGCTTATTACTACCTCCGCAATCCCCTGCCAGTGGACATGCCGTTGCCGAAGCCTCTGATCCCTCCGCCGTGGCGGGTGGAGATTCTTGCCAGCGACATCAGCTATTCGGTCTTGCGAGCGGGCCAGGAAGCCACGTACAGCGAGCATCAGATGTCGATGGTCGATTACGGCTATCGCCTGCGCTATTTCGACAAGGTGGCGGACCGTTACGCGGTGAAAAAGTCTTTGAAAGAGATGGTGCACTTCGACTTTCACAACCTGAAGACGGAATACCTTCCGCAGCGTAACGACGTGATCTTCTGCCGCAACGTCATGATGTATTTCGACGAGGCGGAGCAGAAGCGTTTGATTGAGAAGTTCTACCGCTGCTTGAATCCGCAAGGCTATTTGTTCGTGGGGCACGCGGAAAGCCTGCTGGGGCTGACCAAGAAATTCCAGATGGTGCACAAGGACAGCGGGACCGCGTATCAGAGGATTGAGGTGCGAGAGTGACGAATACTCCGGACGAGCGCGGCGCGGAACTTCGGGATTTGTTCTTTGAGACATCCCAGGAACTGCTGCAGGCTCTGAACGAAGAAGCTCTGAAGCTGGAGAAGACTCCCGGAGACGAGGAGATTGTGCGCGGTATCCGGCGCACGGTCCACACCTTGAAGGGAGACTCGGCGGCTTGCGGATTACGCGAGCTGAGCGAACTCGCTCACCAGTTCGAGGATGCTTTGTCGCTGGAGGGTTCGGCCTCGCACGCGGCAGTTGCGGAAATCGCATTCGCAGCGGCTGACGTCTTCACCGAGATGATTGCGGCATACCACAACAACGGGAAGCTGCCGTCAACCAAGAGCTTGAGCAAAAAGATTCAGGATCTGACCTCTGCCCCCAAGGCTGCGAAAACGCGCAAGACGAAAAAAGTGTCAGGAAAAACCGCAGCCTCAAAATCAGCAGCCAAAGCCGCGCAGTGGAACGAATACGAGAAGCTGGCGATGGTGAAAGCGCAGAGCGCCGGCAAGACCGTTTATCACGTGGCGGTGAAGATCGACCCGCATTGCGCGATGCCGATTGCGGGGCGCCAGTTGATCTACAACGCGCTGGCCGCTTTGGGAGACATTATCGCGACGCAGCCGGACGCGAAGTCTCCGGCAGCCGCCAAAGTCGTCGAATTTGTCCTGGGCACGACCCAGACGGTCGAACAGATCGTAGCGAAGGGACGCATTCCAACCATCGCGGAGGAAGTTGCGGTCGAACTATTATTGGCGCCCACTGAGGCTCCGCAGGCCGAAGTAATCAACCCGGCATCGGCGACGCTGGGCGATCCTTCCGACCATACGGAAGCCGACGCCACCCCGGCAGAGATTACTGCCCACCCCGCGAGCGTCGTCACCACAGAAAATCTGCTGAGGGTAGAAGCGGGCCGAATCGATAACGTCTTGAATCTCGTGGGCGAACTGATTATCGGCAAATCGATGCTACAACAGGCGCTCAGCGAGTTCTCGAAGCGCTATCCCAAGGAATTGCTGCGTGGAAAGTTCGCCGATGCGATGGCCTTTCAGGCGCGCGTGCTCAACGATCTGCAACGGTCCGTGATGAAGATCCGCATGGTACCCGTCGACCAACTTTTCCGCCGCTTTCCACGAATGGTACGAGATGTCTCGAGACAATGCGGCCACGAAGTCGAACTGGCTGTCAGCGGACAGGATACGGATCTCGATAAAGGAATTCTCGATGCGATCGCGGAACCGCTGACCCACCTGGTTCGCAATGCCATCAGCCACGGCATCGAAACTCCTGAGGAAAGAAGGAAGGCGGGTAAGCCGGTGCAGGGAACGATACGGCTGAACGCCTATCACCACGGGAATCAGGTCATCGTTGAAATCACTGATGACGGCCGGGGCATCGATGTTCAAAGGATTCGCGCCAAGGCCATCGAATTGGGTCTCACGAGCAGAGAGGAAGCCAGCCGCTTAACCGAGGCCGAGACTCTAGACTTCATCTTCAAACCGGGCTTCAGTACCGCCGAACATGTCACCGAAGTTTCCGGGCGAGGCGTGGGCATGGACGTGGTGCAGAGCGTATTACACCGCCTGAAGGCCTCAATCAGTCTTGAAACACAGCCCGGCCGCGGGACAACCTTCCGGCTGAAACTGCCGCTGACCTTGGCCATCATCAAGGCGCTTCTTTTCTGGGTGGAGCAGCGGCTCTACGCGATCCCTTTGAACGCTGTCCTGGAAATTGCGCGAACGGTTGAGGGAGAGGTTCACCAAGTCGACAACTACGAAGTTCTGCAACTTCGCAACCAGGTTTTGCCGGTGCTGCGACTGGGACGTGCGGCGGCGGCAGGCGATCGCAAATCCAAATTGTTTGTCCTTGTCATTTCCGTCGGCGAAAGGAAGTACGGATTGATTGTCGACGCGCTGGAAGGCGAAGAGGAACTGGTAATCAAGGCGTTGGACGACCAGACTTTCTCGACAGACCTGGTGTCGGGCGCCTCCATCCTGGGAGACGGACGCGTGGTGTTGATTCTCAATCTTCCTGCGGTGGTTGAACATGTCGCCAGGTCAAGGCCGGAGGAAAGCGGCCATGCCAGTTCGGGCCTGTTGTTGACGCACACTGACCGTACGCGTCTGGCAATGATTCCAGCTGTCGGAGGCCAGGCATGAAGAAAAATACGGTGCGCGTCCTGGTCGTCGACGATTCGGCTCTCATGCGGAAGCTGATCCCGCAGATGCTCGCCGGGGACGAATCCATTGACGTCGTTGGTACCGCCATGGACGGTTCGTTCTGCTTAAAAAAGATCGACGAACTGAAGCCCAACGTCATCACCCTTGATTTGGAGATGCCGGGAATGAACGGCATCGACACCCTGAAAGAGATCATGCGGCGGCAGCCAATGCCGGTGATCGTGTTCAGCTCTCACAGCACAGAAGGCGCCACAGTCACCATGAAAGCCCTGGGGCTGGGAGCCTTCGACTTCGTGACCAAGCCGCGCGATGCGTCCGCACACATGGCGGAGACGGCACGCGAACTGATCGCAAAGGTCAAGGCGGCCGCGGATTGCAGACTTAAGCCTCGCGTGCTGCCTGGAATTCCGCCCAAGCCGGAAAAAGCGAAAGCGGCGAGCGGGGCGCCGACGAAGGTGGTCGGAATTGGAGTCTCCACCGGCGGGCCGCAGGCGCTCGAATATGTGCTCTCGCAACTGCCCAGCGACTTCCCCGGCGCGATCGCGGTGGTCCAACACATGCCAGACGGATTTACGGACATGTTTGCACGTCGCCTGGACGAAGTTTGTCCGCTGCGCGTCAAAGAAGCACAGTCCGGCGATCTACTGCAGCCGGGACGAGTGCTGATTTGTCCGGGCAATCGGCACATGAAGGTAAAGCGACTTCCGTTGGGGGATATTGTCGTACTTTGCGATGATCCGCGAGTCAACGGCCATCGTCCCAGCGTCGACGTCCTTCTGCGCAGCGTTGCCGATGAATTTCGAGCGAACGCGATCGGAGTGATCATGACCGGCATGGGAGACGACGGCGCCGAAGGACTGGGAGCCATCAAGAAAGAAGGCGGCATGACGATCGCGCAGAGCGAAGAGTCCTGCGTGGTCTACGGAATGCCCAAAGCCGCGATTGAACGGGGCTATGCCATCCGGGTCGTGGGATTGGACGTAATGGGAGCAACATTACAGGCGATTTGTGGACGATCCGGCGCGGTGCGGGCTGGAAACTAAAGAGTTTGGCGGCGAACGGACGCGTGACCAGCGTGATCTGGGAACCAAGAACCGCTCATGATATGCGTAAGAAAGGGAGGTCTGTATGGAGCAGTTTGCATCAATAAAACGAAGCAAAGATGGACAACCGGTCCGGTACCTGATCGTGGACGACTCCGTGTTTGCCCGCAAAAATCTCGCCCGCATGATCGAAACGTTCGGCGGGCAGGTGGCGGCTGAAGCCGGAGACGGCTTGACCGCTATCAGCGAGTTCGACCGCACGCATCCTGACATCGTGCTCATGGACATCACCATGCCCCAGATGGAAGGGATCGAGGCGGCTGAACGCATCGTTCAACAGCATCCGGAAGCACGCATCGTGATGGTTTCCTCGGTGGGATACCAGGAGAACATCGTGGCGGCACTGCAGCGTGGAGCGCGTCATTTCGTGCAGAAACCGGTGAAGCCGGAAGTGCTCTACGAAGTCATCAAGTATGTCTTGGGTGAAGACGGAGCCGTAGCTGGCGCCGCTGGGGCGGGAGCGTAAGTCCATGAAGATGGAATTGATTCAGCCTTTCATCAACGCGGCGGACGCCGTGTTGTCGCAAGGCCTGCAAGGCACGACCAAGGTGGGCAATCTCACCATGGAAGAGGACGCCTATCGCCGTAGAGGCGTGGCCGGCATGATCGCGCTCACCGGCGACATTGAAGGCCGGATCATTCTCGACATGGAACCGCAGACCGCCGTCAAGGTGGCCAGCCACTACGCAGGCTCCGAATTGCCCGAGTCGGACACTCTGATCAAGGAAACCATCTTCGAGCTCGCCAACCAAGTGGTGGGCAATGCGATCTCGGCACTCAACGATCAGGGATTTCATTTCCGCGTTCATCCCCCGCTGTTGTTGACGGCCGATCAGGGCGACAAGACCAACGAAGACACCGAAGCACTCATGATCTGCTTCGAGACCTCCCTGGGTGATGTCTTCATGAACGTCGCGTTGCGGTACAACAAGCGCCGGATGGCAGATCACGCCGCGGTGGGGGCCTGAGAGCGATCCAACAAGTCGCTACAGTTCCCGATAGTCCCTGCTAGGACTAGAAACGATCACACTCCTCGCTACGCGAGGAGCGGAATCTGGGCGGATCCTTCCATTCCCAAATCGTCTCCTGGATCCGCAAACCTTCTAAGCTCGGGGTAATGTGCAATCAGCGTAGACGGCGCTGTCACGCGCTTCCCCGTCACCATCGCTTTGAGTTCCAGAGCATTTACTCCCGCTTTGCTCTCGAAGTGGTTGTTGGTGATGACGAAGGTTGTCTGTGCCTTCTGGGCAACGTTCTCAATCTTTCCCTTCCACTCGACTAATTCTCTTTCCGAATAGAGATAGTTGTAGCGGTCGTTTCGATTGTCAGAGTCGAACCACTCATCGTAGTTCCGCCCATGGAGGCGCACGTAGCCGATTGGGCCAGTGACATGTTCCGTGGGAGCCAGCGATTTTCCGATCACCGGCTGATCGATATTGCAGAAGCCCACATTCTTGTGCGCGAAGGAGGCGAGAGTATCGGGATTGTCCCAAGTGGAATCGCGGACTTCCACCACGCATGGATACTCGATGAATTGCCGCACCAACCGGTCGAGATATTCGCGGTTCAATGAAGTGTTTTTGAAAGAGACCGGGAACTGAATCAGCAGGGCGCCCAACTTCCCTTCACCGGCCAAGGCATCCAGGCCTTCGCGCGTTTTGACTTCATCTTCGTCTGTCGGGCGAATGCTCGCGGCGGAGGTCGGCTCCATGATGGAAAGTGGAGAGTGCGTGAACGCGCGATAGAGTTTCGCCGTAAACAGAAAATCAGGATTTACGGCTGCGACACGCCTACACCACAGTTTCACTACCTCCGGCCGGAGTGGACCATAGAATGAAGTATTGATCTCCATCGTATCGAAGAAACGCGCCAGATATTCCAATGGATGGACTCGTCTCTGACGCATACCGGGAGGAAAGAAGATGCCCTCCCAGTCCTTATAAGCCCACCCTGCCGTACCAATGCGCACCTTCTTTCCGGATGCCTGGCGAGAACGGGATTGCTCGGTGGGTTCCATGAAAGGAAGCGGCAGACGAGGGCACGGCCAGAGTAGCACAGGGATAAAGGCCGACTGCAACAGACCCGGCGCAGGACGCTGGATTTCCAGGGCCTTCGCCCATCCAAGCATCCGGACGAACCATTGCAAATACATTCTGCCGGGGCGCAAATCTGACGGCAGGTGCTACGCTAGAAATGTAATCGCCCGAGTCTGATCCTGTTATGGACATAGTCCTTTCAGTCATTGTCGGCGCAATCGTAGGAGGGCTGCTGGCATGGCTGGCGGTGCGCTCTCGCTCGGCTGCGCTCTACGCTCGTTTGGTATTCACCGACAAAGAGTTAACGACGACAAAATCCGAACTCGCACGATTGATGGATGAACGACAAGAACTCATTGCGAGGCGTGCAAGGTTGGAATCCACCTTAGAAGCGGAACGAAGGGCAGCCGATGACAAGATTGAGTTGCTTGAGACCGCGAACGAGCGTGCAGGCACCGAGTTGCAGAACGCTTTCAAAGCCCTCGCGGCAGATGCCCTGAAAAGCAACAACTCTTCGTTCCTTCAGATTGCGCAGGAAACCCTAAAGCGTTTCCAGAGCGAGGCGAGGGGAGATCTCGATGCCCGGCAAAAAGCTGTGGCCGATATGGTTGCGCCGGTTCGAGACTCGCTGACCAAAGTAGACGCGCAAATCCAGCAGATGGAAATTGCCCGCGGTGAAGCGTACGGCGACCTTAGAGCCCAGGTCCAATCGCTGATTACGACACAAAAGGAGCTGCAGTCGGAAACTGGAAATCTGGTACGCGCCTTGCGCACTCCGAATGTTCGTGGACGATGGGGCGAGATCCAGCTGCGGCGCGTAGTTGAGATCGCGGGCATGCTTTCGTACTGCGACTTTGCCGAGCAGGAAACGATTTACGGAGAGTCCGGACGGCTCAGGCCGGACTTGGTCGTGAAGCTTCCGGGCGGGAAGACGGTCGTGGTGGACGCGAAGACGCCGTTACAAGCGTTTCTGGAAGCCTTCGAAACTACCGACGAGGAATCGCGGCGAGCGTGTCTGGCCAACCACGCCCGTCAGGTTCGCGACCACATGAATACTCTCAGCGGCAAGAACTATTGGGAACAGTTCGAAGCCACTCCTGAATTCGTGGTGATGTTCCTTCCGGGCGAGACCTTTTTTAGCGCCGCGCTGGAGCAAGACTCCGGGCTCATCGAACACGGTGTCCTGAAACGAGTGATTCCGGCGTCTCCAACCACGTTGATCGCTCTTCTAAAAGCGGTAGCCTATGGCTGGAATCAGGAAAAGTTGGCCCGCAACGCGCACGAGATCAGCGCGCTGGGAAAGGAACTGCACGACCGTCTCAGGAAACTTGCCTCTCACATCACCGGGGTCGGGACCAACCTGGATCGGGCAGTCGAAGCATACAACCAGGCCGTTGGATCTCTAGAGAATCGGGTGCTGGTTTCGGCTCGCAAGTTTGCGGATCTTGGAGCATCGGTTGCAGAGGACATCCCGGAACTCGCACCGATCGAGACCACGGCGCGCGCGCTCTCCTTCGAATGGGATGATGAGCCCACGGAAATCGCCAAGGAAATTACGAAAAACGATCGGAAGGCGGGCTAGACGCTGAGTAGAATGCGCTCGCGCTTTTCGGGTTGAACTTCGTAGCGAATTCTCGCGAGAAAAACGAATTCGACAACTCGTAGGCGATCTTCCATTCCACGGTAACGCTTATTTGGACTTCGTCCGTCAAATCAGTGGAGCGTTCCTAAGCCTATTGATTGCAACGAAGACGCAATACCGAATCCCACAGGAACATCCAAAAATGCGTAGTTTGCGTCCTAGAATGTATCTATAATTTCGGAAGTAATTCAATATGCACGGCTTAGCAACAGCGACAACGGGGTTCGGGTGGCACCGTACGTGCATATCTAACGAGCCAAGAGTTCTACTCCACGTCCCGACCGTTGGGGCGTCGGTCTGGTGCCGAAGACCATGAATCGGGAAAGCCAAGCTCGTTTCGTTGCGATCCTGCTCTTTCTGCTGACCGTGGCAGCGGTGGTCTTTGCCGGCTTCAATTTCCAAAAAGAACGTCAATCGGCGGTGCCAGATGATGGAGTCTGGTGGGTGGAGCATGGCGGCAGGCTGATTGCCGACCGCGTCGATCCTCGTGGTCAAGGCGCATCCGCGGGTATCAAGCCCAAAGACGAGCTGATCTCGATTAATGGCCAGGAGATAAAGAATACTCCCGGGCTAGAACGTCAACTCTACGCGACGGGAGTGTGGCACAAAGCGTCGTATTCGCTGCTTCGCAATTCGGTGGCGCTCGATTCCAGCGTACTGCTGATGCCGGCCGACCGTTCCCTCAATCTTTCTCTGCGACTCATTGCATTGATTTATCTGGGAATCGGCGTGTACGTTTTGCTGCGTCGATGGACGGCGCCGGGCTCCACTCACTTCTACATCTTCTGTCTTGTTTCTTTCATCGCGTACTCATTCAAATACACGGGAAAGCTGAACGATTTTGACTGGATCATTTACTGGAGCAACATTGTCGCCTGGGTGATGCAGCCGGCCCTCTTTCTGCACTTCGTTCTGATCTTTCCCGAAAAGCGTCGGCTGGTTCGCAGGCAGCCATGGATTCTCGCGTTGGCCTACCTGCCGGCAGCCATTCTTCTCGGCAGGCACATCATTGCCTTGAGACTGGCGCAGGCTACGGGTTTGCTCCGCTGGGATATGGACCGGCAGGAGATGGCATACGGTGCGCTGGTGTTCGTCACAGCCGCGGGCGTTCTCTGGTATAGCTATCGGCGCGCCAGCACCACGATTCTTCGCCAGCAATTGAAGTGGGTGACCCGCGGCACGATCCTGGCGGTCGTTCCCTACACACTCTTCTATGTCACGCCTTACCTTCTCGGTGCGCTGCCCGGGATGGGTATGAAGTTGTCGGTGCTCTCGCTGGGCCTGCTTCCATTGACTTTCGGATATGCGATCTTCCGCTACCGGTTGATGGACGTTGATCTGATTTTCAAGCGCGGCGTCGTTTATACACTCGCAGCCGCCGCAGTCGTGGGACTTTACTTCGCCCTGGTCGCCGGTGTCGCAGAGCTCGTGCACATGCAGAAGCCGGCCACGGGCCCGCTGGGGTTGATCCTCGCTGTGGTGGTCACCGCGCTCCTATTTGATCCTGTTCGCAAATGGATTCAGGATCGCGTCGACCATGTGTTTTACCGCACGGAATATGACTACCGGCGCACTCTACTCGAATTTGGGCGCGAGTTGAGTTCCGAAACCGATTTACCGGCGCTGCTTTCCGCTGCGGTCGATCGTTTGTCGCGCACGCTGGCAGTCGATCGCATCGCGATTTTCTTGCGCGCGGGTGAGGAGTCGGAACAGTTCTTTCTCGCCAAATCGGTGGGGATGGCTCCGGTTGGAAAGCTGGACTTAACTTTCCTGGGCGCTCCCCGTCCGGAGCCTACGAGCCACATGTTTTTCGAGAATACGCACCAGGTGCCTCGAGAAACTGCCGGATCGCAAGACACCATCGCCAGGCTCGACCTCAATTACTACATTCCCTGCCGAGCTCAGCAACGAACGGTCGCAGTGCTCGGACTCGGGAAGACCAGCAAGGGCGACTTTCTCTCCAGCGAAGACATCGAACTGCTCGAAACCCTTGGCGGATATCTGGGCATCGCGATCCAGAATGGACGTCTCTATGCTTCTCTGCAGCAAAAGGTAGCGGAATATGAGCGCCTGAAAGACTTCAACGAGAACATCGTCGAATCGATCAATGTCGGCGTGATCGCTCTCGACATGGAAGATCGCATCGAGAGCTGGAACGCGCAGATGGAAGTAATGTATGCCCTGCCCCGCTGGCAGGCTCTGACACAGCCCGTTCGGAGCGTTTTTCCGCCGGACTTCGTGGAAGAGTTTTATCGGATTCGCCAGAACGCCGGCATCAACAATCTCTATAAATTCCGCATGCAGACTCCTGCGGGAGAGACGCGCACAGTTAACGTCGCGATCGCACCCCTTGTGACCAGAAAGTTCCAAGTGATTGGCCGGCTCGTCATCATGGACGACATCACGGAGCGAGTTGAACTGGAAAGCCAACTCTCACAGGCTGACAAACTGAGTTCAATCGGCTTGCTCGCGGCAGGAGTCGCGCACGAGGTCAACACGCCGCTCGCGGTCATCTCGTCGTACACGCAGATGCTTGCCAAGCAGTTACAAGGCGATCCGCAAAAGTCCGGACTGCTGGAGAAGATTACCCGGCAAACATTCCGCGCGTCAGAGATCGTCAACAATTTGCTGAATTTCTCACGCACAAGTGGCACCGAATTCGGCGATATCGACATCAATAAGGTTATAAGTGACACGCTCGCGTTGCTCGAGCATCAATTCAAGACCGCAAAGATTCAGGTGCACACCGAATTGACGACCGGGATCTCCGCCATACAGGGCAACTCGGGAAGGCTGCAGCAAGTGTTCCTGAACCTGTTTCTCAACGCCAAAGACGCAATGGCCGGCGGAGGCCAACTCAAGGTTGCGACCAGCAACGGCGAAGTGGTAAGCGTGCGAGTCACCGATACCGGTTCGGGAATCGCCCCCGAACATATCCAGCGTATCTACGATCCGTTCTTTACCACCAAGACGGCACCCCAGGAAGGCCAGAATCGTGGCACAGGACTGGGCCTCTCGGTAACTTACGGAATTATTCAGGAGCATGCGGGAAAGATTCGAGTGGAGAGCAATCCCGGGGCTGGCACGACGTTCGCCCTGGACTTTCCGTTAAGCAGGAAGGCGGTCCATGTCTGAAGCAGCGGTGATTTCACGAGGCACGTACAACGGCAATCCAGCATCGATAGGCTCGATCCTCATCATCGATGATGAGGCCGCGATTCGTGAATCGCTTCAAACCCTGCTCGAGATGGAAGGCTTCGAAGTAGAAACCGCCGACACCGGCGAAGAAGGTCTTCTGCAAGTAGCCGAACGGCCATTCGACTTGGTGCTGCTTGACCTGGCACTTCCCGGCCGGGATGGGATGGAGATCCTCTCCGAGATACGGACTCACGATTCGCGCCTTCCGGTCATCATGATCACCGCGTTCGGCACGGTTGAGAACGCGGTCCGCGCCATGCAGTCAGGCGCGACAAACTTCGTCCAGAAGCCTTGGGACAACGAGAAACTTCTCGCGGATGTGCGAGCTGCGGTAGGGTGGCGACGCGCCGAGGAAGAGAACGTTCAGCTCAAACGCGCCCTCAAGCAGCGCTATAACTTCGAAAATATCGTCGGCAAGAGCGAGCCGATGCTCAAGATTTTTGATCTCGTCGCCCAGGTAGCAAACAGCCGTTCCACCGTTCTGCTGCAAGGCGAAAGCGGCACCGGCAAAGAGGTGATCGCGAAAGCCATTCACCTGAATTCGCCCCGACGCGACAAGCCATTCGTTCCGGTGAACACGGGATCCATGCCGACAGACCTGCTCGAGTCCACACTCTTCGGACATGTCAAAGGAGCATTCACCAGCGCGATCGCGTCGAAAAAAGGACTATTCGAGGTAGCAGACAAAGGGACCTTGTTCCTGGACGAGATCGCGACCATGGGGCTCGAGACCCAGGCAAAAATCCTGCGCGTTCTACAGGACCGGCGCTTCATGCACTTGGGCGGGATCCACGAAGTGCAGGTCGATGTTCGCATCATTGCAGCAACTAACATCGATTTGCGGCAGATGGTGCGCGAAGGCCGTTTCCGCGAAGATCTGTTCTACCGGCTGAACGTCATCACTGTGGAGTTGCCGCCGTTGCGGCAGCGCAAGGAAGACATTCCTCTGCTAGTCGAGTTCTTCCTGAAGAAATATGCGGCAGAGAACGGACGTGCGACGCAGCGCGTTATGCCGGAAGCCTTGCGGCCCCTGATGGCATATTCATGGCCAGGTAACGTCCGCGAATTAGAAAACGTTATCGAGCGGGCAGTCGTACTCTCATCGGGCCCTGAGATCACCATGGATCTGCTTCCCGAGTCGCTGATGGGCCGCGGGTCTTCGCTCGGCATGCACGAACCGCCTCCGGATGCCTCGCTCTTCGAGATTGTCGAAGACTTCGAAGGACGGGTCATCACCGACATGCTGGAACGCTGCAACTGGAATCAGACGGAAGCAGCCGAACGCTTTCATGTTCCGCTGTCTACGCTGAACCAGAAAATCCGCCGGCTGAATATCGAAATCAAGAAAAAAGGCCGGGCGTAGCATCCGATACCGGCCAACTTTGGTCCAGCAAGCGCGGCTTTCGGTATTCCTCTCAATTCATTCAAGCGACAAGTACACGAGGCAAGCTGACCACTGATGGCTGATCGCTTTCTCTGTTATATTTCGATCAAGCCCGGGGAATCGCTACAGCTCGGCTCGCCGGACTTTTGATCCGCATGGAACTGATCTCGCCCACAGATTTCGTTAAGCAGAAAGTTCAGGCGGTTCAGGAATACACACTTCTTGCCGCGCAGTCGGTAAGCAATCTCGTTCGCAAACCTCTTTATTTCGCTGACATGGTTCAGCAGGCCGACCTTATCGGCGTTGGCTCCCTTCCAATTGTTGTTTTGACCGGATTTTTTACCGGCGGCGTCCTGGCGCTGCAGACCGCCAACACTCTGCAGCGGTTCGGATCGATCACACTGATCGGGCAGCTGGTTTCTACATCGATGGTGCGTGAACTTGGCCCCGTCCTTACCGGACTCATGGTCGCCGGGCGAAACTCTTCCGGTATGGCCAGCGAGCTAGGGTCGATGGTTGTGACCGAACAGATCGACGCCATGCGCGCGTTGGGCACCGATCCCATGAAAAAGCTGGTTACGCCACGTGTGACCGCGACCGTTTTTATGCTGTTTTTTCTCAGCATCATCTCGGATCTGGTGGGCCTCGCCGGCGGCTTGATGGTCGCAAAACTTTTTCTGAGCTTGGACGCTCGGCAATACTGGAGTAACGCCTGGCAAGTGCTGGTTTTTCAAGATGTGTTTATGGGGCTGCTCAAGCCGACGCTCTTCGGCTTCATCATCGCTACGATCGGCTGTTTTTACGGAATGACGGCCCGCGGCGGCACACAAGGCGTGGGCCGAGCAACAACACAAGCAGTTGTAGCAGCGTCGGTACTAATTCTCGTTACCGACTTTTTTGTAACCAAGATTTTGATCTCCCTGCTCTCGTACAAGTAACGATGTCTACTCCGACTCTGCCAATTGATCGGCCGACCGAACTGGTTCACACTCCTGCGGACGCGGCTATCGTTTTTGAGGACGTCCATCTTGCTTTTGAAGACAACCACGTTCTTCGTGGCGTTTCCTTCCGTTTGCCGTTTGGCGAAACCAAGGCTCTGTTTGGCGTTGCCGGCTCTGGCAAAAGCACGATCTTGAAGCTGGCGCTCGGCCTATTGCCGCCCGACTCAGGACGAATCACGGTCCTGGGAAACGAAGTCACACATTTGAAAGAACTGGACCTTTTCCCCATGAGAGGCAGGCTCGGGATGGTATTCCAGGAGAGCGCGCTGTTTGACTCCCTGACTGTCCGGGAGAACGTAGCGTATCGCCTTACTGAGGAGCATGGAATTTACGACGATTCGATCGACAAGCGTGTGAGAGAGTCGCTGCGATTCGTGGAGTTGGAACACACGCTGGATATGTTCCCTTCTGAACTTTCAGGGGGCATGCGGCGCCGGGTTGCTATCGCGCGGGCAATTATTACGCAGCCAGAACTGCTGCTTTACGACTCCCCCACAGGCGGCCTGGATCCTGTAACTTCCAACACGATCGTAGAGTTGATCCTGAAACAACGGGATGTTTACCGCACCAGTTCCCTGCTTGTAACCCACCGGTTGCAGGACGCCTTTACGTTGGCAACCCATGAGTTCGACAAGCAGACCAACACGGTGCGGGTTCTTCCGCGAGGGCAGTATTGTGATGTGCCCATGAGCTTCCTGGTACTTCGAGAAGGCAAGGTGATTTTCGACGGCGACATCCGCGAGCTGGCGCACACCAAGGACGAGTACATCCGCGAGTACGTCTCATAGTCTTCTGGCGATGTCGTTCGATGCCGCCTATTTTCCCGACATAGCTTTTTCGACGTCTTCGGCTTTCGAAGGAAGCGATGCGCTCAACTTCACAAGCTTGCCGTCAGCATCCACCACGTAATCGTCTTCGATTCGCACGCCAAGATTTTCTTCCGGGATGTAAATGCCGGGCTCTATGGTGAAGGCCATTCCCGGTCCCAAAGGCACTTTGTAATCCCCTGCATCGTGCACCCCCAGGCCGATGTAGTGACCGAGGCCGTGGATGAAATACTGATCGAGAGGCTGGCCGTGCAGGTCTTTGCCGTGAGACTTTATGTACTCCCGGGCAACCTTGTCCAAGGACGTCTCGCCATCGCGGGAAAGCGTGGACTTGCCGGACTGGAACGCAGCCGCGGCCGCCTCCTGCGCTCCGAGAACAATGTCGTAGATTTCTCTTTGTCGAGCGGTGAATTTGCCGCTAACCGGCAACGTCCGCGTGATATCTGCCGCGTACATGGAATATTCTGCCGCAGCGTCGATCACAACAACGTCGCCAGCCTTCATCGCATTGCTGTTCTCCGAATAATGCAACACCGTGGAGTTGTGACCCGACCCCACGATGGAAGCATATGATGGACGTTCGCAGCCCCGTTTCCCCCACTCATACTGCATCAAGGCTGAGATTTCATACTCTTTAACATTCGGTTTGACCGCCTTCATTGCCGCCAGATGAGCAGCATTCGAGGCATCCACCGCTTTGCGAATCAGCGCGACTTCACCTGCGTCTTTTGTCGTCCGCAGCGAAGACAACATCGGCTCCACGTCCTGAAAAAAGATCATCGCATTGCTGTGCTGAAGGAAGCCCAGCATGTCTTCACTCGCGGTTCCCTTGCCAGGCGAGGGCGTCTCGGTGTAAACGACGGGACGTTGGCCGGCCAACAACTTTGCAACTTCTACCGGGAGATTGCCAGTCTCTTCGACTCGATCGAATCCGGTCTGTTTCGGCGCATCGGCGTCATCGGCGCCCATCTGCCTTCCGGTAAATTTTTCCAATCGAAGATTGCGCGGAGGCAAGAACAGAATCTCGGTGTAAGTGCGGGCGGGTGTTTCTCCTTTAGCCTCGACTGCTGGAGCGATCAAAAGGCCCGCGCCAGGCACGGCCACTCCCGAGAGATAGTAAAAATTGTCTTCTTGCCGAAATTCATACACCGCATCCATTTTCTCGAGCGGAGCCAGAAGGACTATGACCGCGCCGGCCTTCTTGGCGAGCGCTTCGCGGCGCGCACGGTAGTCCGTACCAGGCTGCCGGTCCAGGGACAAGCCCGTGCCGCAGATGGTCAAGATGCCCACAAAACAAAGCAATTTCTTTCGCATCAAAATCTTCCTTTCACCCGACATTTACAGGTTTTAAGGCCCCTTACTTGGGCGAAGCCGCCACATTCTTGCCAGCCTGAATGAAGGACTCTACGTTGGACTTGTCTATGACAGCCGATCCCGTATCCACGAAGGCCGGGATTGGGGCGAAGCTATCTTTGGACCAGTC
Source organism: uncultured Acidobacteriota bacterium (assembly GCA_963801895.1). Lineage (GTDB taxonomy): Bacteria > Acidobacteriota > Terriglobia > Terriglobales > Acidobacteriaceae > Sulfotelmatobacter. The sequence goes on from CAWDGM010000003.1 coordinate 279,888, forward strand.
GGAATCGAGCGAGGGGGGTTTGTGATGATATAGATTGTCGAGCATCTGCATTCCAACAAACGCCATGCTGTACGGCTTCTGGGCGATTGTGGCGGCGATGACGCCCTTCTGGATCAAGTCCAGTGTCTCCTGATCAGTGTCCATGGCGATCACAGCCTTGCCGGTCACGTGGTAGCTGTTGAGAACGCCGGCCACTTCCTTGCCCGACTGCGCCTCAAGACAGACGAAGCCGTCCACCTTGTCCCGCTCTTTTCCTACAATTTGCGTCGTTGTGTCGAAGGCGATTCTTGGATCTCCCTGGATGTCGACGACGCGCGTAATTTTGATCTCAGGCGTACGAGACAACGCGTCCTTGTAGCCCCGGAGACGATCCTGAAGGTTCGGCTGGTCCGGCATAGTGAATACAACGACATTGCCCTTGCCCTTCAATTCCTGCGCAAGGCGCTGCCCCCCGGTGACACCGGCCTGGTAGTTGTTCGTGCCGATGAAGAACAACCTCTTGCTTGCGGGAGCATCGGAATCAATGGTGATCACTGGAATACCGGCGGCGACCGCCTTGTCGATGCTGTCCTTCAACAAACCTGCGTCCGCGACCGCAACCAGAATGCCGGTGGCTTTCTTCTGCACGGCCTGGTCCATCGCGTCGCGCTCGCCCTTGGGATCGTAATTCTGTGGTCCGGTGAAGTCGGATCTCACTTTGAAACGCGACGCCGCAGTAGTGAAGCCGGCGCCTGCCGTTTTCCAGTACGGAACCTGCAGATTTGTTGAGACAAAGACGTAGTACTCGTCGGAATCGTGGGAGGCACCACAACTCAGCATAGCGACAGCTATCGCTATAACTGAAGCGGAATGGAGAATTCTATGCGATATAGGCATCGCATTCCTCCTTTCGAGAGTTCGGTTTCGCAATCGGATCAATTCAGGGAAAGATATTTCAGCGACTGGATTGTAAATGAGCGGTCAATCGAAGGCCAGACGCCCGCAAGGATTTCTCCCGTCAATCACGAAACCTGCACTTCATGTGGCCGACTTCAGCCTGCGGCCAGCTACACTCCGACGGGGAATGGTTTGGTGTGTGTAGTCGTCCGGCCCGCAGAAGGCCCAAAGCGGCCCTGGAGCAGTGACATTAGTCCCGTGTACCAGTATCCGAGCACAAATAACAACAAGAATGGAACCGTGATGTAATTCTCGTTCTCGACCGCATAGTAGACGGTCATGGCGAAATACGCGCCAATCAAAAGCTCAACCCACGGAACCCATCCCAGCCGTTTTCGATACTTCGTCGCGCCGACCTTATCCTGCTTGTTAACGACCCGGTATTTCGGCGTCCGGGCGAATGCGCTCTGTTTGCCGATCAGCGCTTCGATCACCGCCTTCGTATTCGTGATGGTCAATCCAATCCCGAGGGCCATCAGGAAGGGTAAGTACAACAGCGCCCGGGGCCAGCTTCGGGGAAACAGTTCTCGCTGCGATACCAGGTAGAAACTCGAAATCGAAAATGTCGAAGCCATGAACAGCGGGAGGTCGATGTAGAGCATCTGAAACCATCCCTGGTAAAAGCGAATGATCATGGCCGGTAGTAGCAAAACAGACAGCATGATCATCAACGGATAGCTGAGATTTGCCGTCAGGTGATACCACGACTCAATCTTCGTGTGCAAAGGAGCGTCGCTCTTCATGACACGCGGCAAGATCTTTTTCCCTGTCTGGATCAATCCTTTCGCCCAGCGTGCCTGCTGCGTCTTGAAAGCTGTCATTTCGACGGGCAACTCTGCCGGGCATTCGACGTCTTGCAGGTAGATAAACTTCCATCCCTTCAGCTGGGCCCGGTAAGAAAGATCTGTATCTTCCGTCAAAGTGTCGTGCTGCCAACCGCCTGCCTCATCGATGGTTGTGCGGCGCCACATTCCCGCCGTGCCGTTGAAGTTGAAAAACAGGCCCGTACGGGCGCGGCCCGAATGCTCGAGCACAAAATGTCCGTCAAGAAGAATGGCTTCGACTTCGGTGAGGAATGAATAGTTTCGGTTCAGGTGCGTCCACCGCGTCTGCACCATGCCGATATTTGGATCGGTGAAGTGATGGATGGTCCGCAAAAGAAAATCTTCGGGGGGAGTGAAGTCCGCGTCGAAGATCGCGATGAACTCCCCTTTCGCCGACAGCATTCCCTCGGCAAGCGCGCCTGCTTTGAATCCGTGGCGATTCGTTCGATGGTGGTAGCTGATGGGGTGCCCTAGCGCCGCATAGCGTTCCACCAGCCCGCCGGCGACTTCCACAGTCTCGTCCGTTGAATCATCCAGGACCTGAATGTCGATCTTCTCGCGTGGATACTCCAGCTTGCAGATCGACTCGAGAAGACGCTCTACGACATACTGCTCATTAAAGATCGGCAACTGCACCGTGATACGGGGCAGGTCTTCGAAATGGGCTGCCGGATCTGTAGTCCGATTCTTTCGGTGCTTGTAATAGAGATATACGAGGACATAGCGGTGCATCCCGTAACCCGCCAACAGGATCAGCACGATGAAATACGGAACGAGCAGCGCCACATCAAAGGCATTGGCGTGGTAGAGACCCCGAAACGTGGTATCGAGAAAGTGCTGCCGAATGTAATGGCCAATACCCTTGGGTCCAGCAAACGCAGTGAGGCTTAGCGCCAGGATGAAGTGAGCAGTCAATCGATGAGTCCGGTGAAACCAGATATTTTACCGGATTCGACTCGACTCCCGACGAGCGGTAGCCGCGTGATCTTTTTGGCGACTACCGCTCTGGGAGTGAGGGGCAAAAGTGTCGGCTAAGCCGCGACCTGCTGGCTCTGCTTGAAGAAAGTCAGCAGTTCGTTATTCACCTTATCTTTCAGAGTTGCAGTCATGCCGTGCGGCGCTCCCGGATAGACTTTCAATGTCGCTCCTTTGATGAGTTTCGACGATAACAGAGCCGATGCTCCGATTGGCACGATCTGATCGTCGTCGCCGTGCAGGACAAGCGTCGGCACATCGAATTTCTTCAGGTCTTCGGTAAAGTCCGTCTCCGAAAATGCCTTGATGCAGTCGTAAGCAGCTATAAATGATGACTGCATGCCTTGCAGCCAGAAGAAATCCCGTAATCCCTGGGAAACGCTGGAGCCCCGCCGATTCGCTCCATAAAATGGAGCCGAGAGGTCCCTGAAGAATTGCGAGCGATCGTTCGACACGCCGGTCCGGATGTCATCGAACGCTTTCATGGGCAAGCCAACCGGGTTGGCGTCGGTCTTTAGCATGAGGGGTGGCACTGCACCGATCAGCACTGCTTTCGCGACTCGGCTCGTACCATGGCGCCCGATGTAACGCGCAACCTCGCCGCCTCCGGTGGAGTGACCGACGTGAATCGCATCTTTCAGGTCCAGTGCCTCGACGACCGCCGCGAGATCATCGGCATAGGTGTCCATTTCGTTTCCGTTCCACGGCTGGCTGGATCTGCCATGGCCACGCCGATCGTGCGCGACACAGCGGTAACCTCGAGAAGCGAGGAAGAACATCTGATCTTCCCATGCGTCAGAACTCAGCGGCCAGCCATGGCTGAAAACGACTGGCTGCCCTGATCCCCAGTCTTTGTAATAGATGCGGGTTCCATCTTTCATCGAAATCGAGCTCATAACTTAGTCCTCCTTGCTTCTTTTGTTCGCGAATGAAGCTCATCAAGCAACACGCTTTTTGGAAGGCACAATCTCTGGTGAGCCCACAAGAGAGGGTCGCCGTTCGAAGTGCCTCACGGCCATCACGGTCGAGACGACAAACACAACCAGAACCAGCAGCTGAGTGATTGCGAAGGGTGACTCTTTTTGAGTCGGCGCGAGTGCATTGAGTACAGGCACTTTCTCGAAACTTTGCACGACTAGCACAAAGACGTTGAAATAAAGTGCGATGGACGCGCTCACGACATAGATTGAGCGCCACGCGCCGCGCATGTGCATGCCGTAGAGCGCGATGGTAGCGATCGTCAGCACAAGCAGAGAAAGAATCCCCACGATGTGTGAGGGTAAAAGGTGATCGAACGGGAAGCCAAAACCACTCACGCTGGTGAGAATTGTGCTAGCGAGAAAGACCGCGGTCCAGCGGCTGAACCGTTTCGAGGTAAGGAAGCCGTACATCACAACCAGACCCGAACCGATACCGATCAAGCTGATCAGAACGTGTAGCAATGTGAACGTCGCAGCGGATAACCCCAGAATCACAGTGATACCTCCTTGCGGATGGTGAATTGTACGCTTTCTACGTCACGAAGAATGTGAAAAGGCCTCGGTTGCTGCCGACGAACGACTCAGCTACAAATAGAACCACTGATGAAGCAGAAATCGCTCGGCAACGGAGGCGTGCAGAAGCCCATGGCATGGCAAAGGTGGATTGCCAGCCGGTCCACTCCGCTTTGGATTGCCAGCGTCGCGTTTATCCTGCGAATCGGATGGATATTGATCGGCCACACCTACAGGTTCAAAGCCGGTGAAGACAACTTTAATTTTGGCTGGGAGATGGGCAGGGTCGCCGCAGCTCTCGCCACCGGCCACGGTTTCAGCAGTCCGTTTGGGCTGGAGACCGGCCCTACCGCGTGGGAGCCTCCTCTTTATCCATATCTGACTGCAGGCGTATTTCTACTCTTCGGCGTCTATTCCAAGGCGTCCGCGTTTGTACTCCTGGCGCTCAACAGTCTTTTCTCTGCGCTCACCTGTGTCCCGATTTTCATGATTGCTCGTCGCGTTTTTTCCGTTAACGTGGCCGTCTGGTCCTCGTGGGCATGGGCTTTGTTGCCGAATGTGATGTTCTGGTGCACGCGCTGGATATGGGAAACAAGTCTGTCCACATTGCTGCTCGCCGTACTTTTCTGGCTCGCATTGACGCTGGAAGATCGCGACGGATGGCACTCGTGGATCAGCTTCGGATCGCTCTGGGGTATCTTGGCGCTGACGAGCACTTCCCTCTTGTCGTTTCTTCCCGCTGCGGGATTATTGGCCTGGCACAGCCGATGGAAGCGCAACAAGCGTTCTCTGGCCGGTATCGCTCTCGCCTCTGCGATATTCTTTGCCTGCGTTACTCCCTGGCTGATTCGAAACCACAGTACTTTCGGCAGGTTCATCTTCGTTCGCGACAACTTCGGTGCCGAACTGCGCATGGGAAACGGCCCGGGCGCCGACGGAACATGGATGGAATATCTTCATCCGACGCAAAACGTCTTTGCCCTTCATCAGTACCAATCATTAGGCGAATTGGACTATGTGGCGCTGCGCAAGTCGCAGGCAGTCGCGTTCATAAAAGCGGACTACTCGAGGTTCGCTGCGCTCTGCTTGAAACGATTCGTCTACTTCTGGGCCGGACCTCCAAAAGCGACGCAACCGCCCTGGCTCAGCGAGGTAAAGAATTCGGCCTTCCTGGCCTCGTCAATATTGATGTTTTGGGGGCTGGGCCGAGCCCTGCGACTGCGAAAGCCGGGAGCCCGGTTATTCTTCTGGCTCATCTTGCTGTGCCCCGCCGTCTACTACATCGTCTTTCCAGCTCCACGCTACCGGCATCCGATTGAGCCAGAGATGACAATTCTCTGCGTCTTTCTGATCACCGAAGCCATAAAAGGCGAAGAAAAAGCGCCCTCTGTCCGGAACCTTCGGTGAACAGTACGCGTACTGTCAATAAGAAGTGCTCTTTCTTCGCGACCGGCTACTCACGAATTGTAGAGACCTTCGTCTAAAGCCCTAGAAACGGAGGAGTCATGAACCGACATCGTCAGTCCGCCAGCTGGTTAGGAGCAGTTCTCGGATGCCTGTGCGCACTTTTTGTTTTGGCCATGGCGGCGCATGCCTCTGACCATCGCGGATCGCTCACCGAAGAGTTCCATCAGACCTACACCATCACACCCGATGGCCGCGTCGAACTCGATAACATCAATGGTTCGGTGCACATCTCCAGTTGGGATCGGAACGAAATCAAGGTGGACGCAATCAAGTCTGCCGACACAAAGGAGCGTCTGGACGAGGCAAAGATCGAGGTTGATTCGGGCAAAGAGTATCTCTCGATCCGAACCAAGTATCCCGAGCATGATCACAACTGGAATTGGGGATCGCACAACAATCCCGCCAGTGTGGAATATACGTTGACCGTGCCGAAGACGATCAGGCTCGACGAGATCAAGCTTATAAACGGATCGCTGGACGTCACCGGCGTGACCGGCGAGGTTCGCGCCTCGTGCATCAACGGCCGGCTCGAAGCGCACAACCTGGCGGGACGCGCTGCGCTCTCCACCATCAACGGGAGGCTCGAAGCAAAATTTGACCAACTGGCCGGCCAATCCGTCGAATTGAGTTCGGTCAACGGAGGGCTGGATCTGACCATCCCGTCCGATTCGAATGCAGAGGTCGAGGCAAGTACTGTTTCTGGCGGTATCAACAACGATTTCGGGCTCCACGTGAACAACCATCGCTACGTCGGGCATGACATGCGCGGCGAGATTGGCCATGGCGGCACGCGCATAAAACTGTCGAACGTAAACGGCAGAGTCGAGGTTCACCATGCGCAGGATGGGCATGCCATGAGCCCGGTGAAGGATCGCAGTCACCACGACAAAGATGACGACGATGACGACAGCGAAATCTGAGGTCGCTCAGAAGCTTTCGGCGGTGGCAGCGGGGCGCTGCCACCACACACCGGCCGGGACGGCGTCGCTACCAACCACTCAATAAATTGTGTATCCCGGGGCTGGGGTACGCAGGTCCGGCTTTGATGCCATCAGCAGCAACGCGCCCTCCCGTTTGAACGCACGCAAATCGTCCAGGCTATTGAAGGATTTGGTCTTGTAGTCGTCGGGAGTGGGCGTGTCGTCCGGAATGCGGCGCGCTTCGACATTCTCGAATGCATGCCTCTTGAATAGCTCGATGTACTCGGCGGACGACCGCACGTGCACCGGCACTTTGAGCTTGTCGACCCACTGCAGCGAATACTGATTGTCCTTGTACAGATTGATCAAGATGAACAACCTGCCTCTCGGCGCCATCACTCGAAACAACTCCATCAGTGCGCGGTCCTGATCGGCATAGTAGTAGAACGACTCAACGGAAAGGACCTTGTCGAAGAAGTTTTCTTCCCACGGAATCTGCTGGGCCGATCCCCAGACATAAAGAATATTTTCGAAATCTTTCGAGGATTCACGTGCTTGGCGCACCATCTCGTCTGAAATATCAACACCTACCACTTGACCAAAACCTTCCGGTCCGTCGCCCACCAGTCGTGCGAGCAGGCGGGTTGCCCATCCAGATCCGCAACCAAGGTCCAAGACGCGCTCGCCAGGACGCAGATCCATCAGCCGGATCGTCTTCTCCGTGATGTCGAGATGATGATTCTTCATCTTCTCGCCTTCACCAGCAGCGGCCCAGCGGTTGAACTCCTGTTGCAGCTTGTCGTCGGGGGTCTGTGGTCTGTCAGGCATATCGATTTCCTCGCATCATGGTCGAGAAGTCACCGGCTTCTTCGGACGCTCATCAACCTCGAGATGAAAAATGTCAGGCCGCGCATAGTGGCCAACAACATCCAGATCATATTTTCCACGCACAATCTGCGCGCGATCAATCTCCGCCGTCAAAATTGCCTCGCCGCCGGTGTTAGGTCCAGCGAGAAAATTCCCGAACGGATCGACGATGCAACTCCCTCCTCGCGTCACGATCGCATCGGGATCTCTTCCAAACGACGCGGCATAGTCCTTGGGAAAATCACGCTGCCGGTTGAATTGATTGCAGGAGAGCACAAAGCAACGTCCCTCAACCGCGATATGACGCATCGAAGCGAGCCATGAATCCCGAGGATCTGCCGTTGGAGCGCAGTAAATTTCAATTCCCTTTGAGTACATGGCCGCCCGCATCAGGGGAAGATAGTTTTCCCAGCAAATCACAGCTCCAATCTTTCCAATAGCCGTATCGAAAACCGGCAGCGTCGAACCATCCCCGAAGCCCCAGACCAGCCGCTCCGAGGCAGTTGGCATAATCTTCCGGTGCTTGCCCATGTAGCTTCCATCCGGCCCGAAAAACAGAACTGTGCAATACAAAGTGCCGCCATCCCGTTCGATTACGCCGATCACGAGAAAGACGCCGGCACTTTTCGCGGTTCGAGAAAGAGTTTCGACGGCCGGGCCGGGAACATCGACACTGCTTTCCCAATATCGCCGGAACTGTTCGCGACCTTCCTCTGACCGTGACCCAATCACCGCCCCGAAATCTAGACCGCGCGGATACGCCGACACGAATGCTTCCGGGAACACTACGAGACGCGCGCCCTGATCCGCCGCCTCTCGCGTAAGCGCATGAACTTTTTTTAGCGTTCTTTCGCGATCAAAGATCACCGGACAGGCTTGCACAACCGCGGCCTTGAAACGATCTCCCGAGGGCACTTTCGGCTGTTTCGCGTTGGAGGATTTCGTGGACATGAGATTTTGCAGCGCCTCGTACTATAAACCAGCGTAGACAGTCCCGCTCTAGGTTCACCTTAGATCTCAAGCCCGCTCTTCCCTTCTGTGTTACAGTTTTCTTCCGCATGGCGACCAGCCCGCAGAATGCGCAGCCGCAGCCCGATTCCCCGTCTCTTTATTGTCCAAATTGTGCGCAAGAAGTGAATGATCCGCTGACATGCGGGGACTGTTCCGCGGTCATCTGTCGGCGATGCGGTACCCCACTCGAATCACCCGACGAACTCGGAATCGGCTGATGGACCCCATTCCTATTGCTCCGGCGATTGTCCCCTCCGTAGGCGCAGCGATTTCCAATTCCAAAGATCAGCCGACCCTGGTTCGCGGACTGGGCTTGCTCGACTCGGTGCTCTTGTTGGTCAGCGGCATCATAGGCTCATCAATCTTCCTGACCGCGAAAGATATCGCAGGTCCGCTTCCACAGCCCCTTCTATTCCTGCTGGTTTGGGTATTGGGCGCGCTGATCTCTCTATGCGCTTGCTTTGCCTTTGCGGAATTGGGATCGATGTATCCCGACTCCGGCGGACAGTACATCTTTTTGCGTGAAGCCTACGGCGACCTGGTCGCCTTTCTTTATGGCTGGATGCTGTTCGCTGTTGCCAATGGCGGATCGATCGCCGCGCTCTCCGTCGCGTCTGCCGCCTACCTGGGCCAGGTGATCCCCTTTGTCTCGCAAGGGCATGTTGTCTTCTCGCTGTTCGGCATGGCAATAACGCGCGCCCATCTCCTCGGTTTGGTATTGATTGCCATCCTCACTTGGGTCAACGTCGTTGGCCTGCGCTGGGGGGCATTGCTGCAGAACGTTTCCACGTGGACGAAGTTTACGGCGATGTCCGCGTTCGTTTTACTGGGATTCGCTATCGGAAAGGGAAACTGGGCGAACTTCCATACAAGCGACGTTTCTTTGAGCGCCGGATTAGGCGTGGGTGGCCTGATCTCAGCTCTTGGCGTCGGACTCATTGCAGTCTTTTGGGCCTACGACGGATGGGTCTACATCACGTGGGTCGCAGGTGAGGTGAAGGATCCACGGCGAAATGTCCCGCTGGCGATGGTGCTGGGAGTGCTGGCGGTCGGCGCGATCTATATCGCGATGAACGTCACCTATCTCTACGCAATGCCCGTCAATGAAATCGCCGCACACGAGACCATCGCGCACGCAGCGGCCGCGGCTCTATTCTCGCCTGGCGCCGCCGTCTGGCTGTCGTTGGTAATCGCGGTTTCCTGCTTCAGCGCCGCCGCGACTTGCACGCTCTCAGGCGCCCGGGTCTATCTGGCAATGGCGCAGGATGGTGTTTTCTTCAAACGAATGGCCGTCATCCACCCGAAGTGGCGCACTCCTGCTTTCAGTTTGATTGGACAATCCATCTGGGCAGGAGCTCTCACGCTGAGTGGACGCTACGACCAGCTTTACACCTACGTTATTTATGGCATGGTGCTGTCTTACACGCTGACAGTGATTGCACTCTTCTGGTTGCGATGGAAGAGACCTGACATTCCTCGCCCGTACCGCTGCAGCGGATATCCATGGCTACCCGCCATCTACATTTTTATCGGAGCGGCGTGGACCCTGAACACTATCATCACGCGCCCAACCGAGGCATTCTGGGGAACCGCGATTGTCCTCGCCGGAGTGCCGGGGTATTTGTACTGGAAGCGCGGCAAGCGAAGCGTCGCGGAAACCATGTAGCAGCAAGCAATTTTGCCTTGCCGACGTATCTCGTCGGTGTTATTCCTTCATTTCTTGCTCGCGCTCATCTGACCGTGGGACATACCCTTGTCTGATCCCAAACCGAAGCCGCACGAGTCTGACGCAGGCTTCCTCTCACCGGGAATTTCCATCGCTGATGCGGATGACCCGAATCGACCGAAGCAGGCTATGGGGTTCGGCGACTTGCTGCTCTTCTACGTCATCACCGGAATCAGCTTGCGCTGGATTGCGACCGCGGCAGCCGCAGGCCCGAGCTCGATCATTGTGTGGGCCGGAGCGTGGTTCTGTTTCTATACACCGCTGGCGCTCTCGGTGTTGGAGCTCTCGTCGCGCTATCCAAACGAAGGCGGACTTTACGTCTGGAGCAAGCGCGCATTCGGAGACTTCTCCGGCTTCATGTCGGCCTGGACCTATTGGACCAGCAACCTGCCGTACTTCCCTGCTGTGCTCTACTTCGCAGCCAGCAACGTGCTGTTTATCCGACAGGCGGACTGGCAGCACCTCTCGGGAAATGCGACGTTCTACATCATTTTCGCATGTCTCACCTTGAGCGCCGCCACTTTGCTCAACATCGTGGGCCTCGATGTGGGTAAATGGCTGCACAACGTTGGCGCACTCGCGATGTGGATTCCCGTGTGCATCGTGATCATTCTTGGCTTCGTCGCACTGCACCGATACGGATCAGCGACTTCATTCACGATTCACTCGATGACACCGAGCACCCATCTGAACGACCTGATCTTTTGGTCAGTGCTCACCTTCGCCTTTGGTGGCTGCGAAACCGCATCCTTCATGGGAGATGAAATCAAAAATGCCCGGCGCACGATTCCTCTCGCCCTGTTGCTCGGCGGCGTCATCGTCACGATTTGCTACATCCTTGGCACTGTGTGCGTGCTGCTCGCACTTCCTTCCACAGAAGTGAACAGCTTGCAAGGGCTGGTGCAGGCGGTTTCTGCGACGACAAATCGGCTTGGAATTCCTGGCATCCTGCCGGTCGTTGCATTTCTGATCGCTCTGAGCAATATCGGCGCGGCAGGGGCATACCTTGCTGCCGTCGCACGCCTTCCGTTCGTTGCTGGGTTGGATCGCGTGCTTCCGTCATCCTTCGGAACGCTGCACCCAAGATGGAAAACACCGTGGGTAGCGTTGCTGACGCAGTTTGTCCTAGGGGTGGTGTTCATCTTCTTGGGACAGACGGGGACAAGCGTAAAAGGCGCCTACGATGTTCTCGTCAGCATGGGAGTGATTACCTACTTCATCCCATATCTCTATCTGTTTGCGGCAATGATCAAGTTGCAGAAGGAGCCCGCCGGACCTGACGTGATTCGAGTGCCCGGAGGGATTGGCGTCGCGAAAGCAGTTGCGACGTTGGGATTTATCACTACCGCCCTGACGATTGCGCTCTCACTGATTCCCTCGCCGGATGAACCGAACAAGCCCCTCGCAGTCTTCAAAGTGGTAGGCGGGTGTGGCGCACTTGTTCTGATAGGAGTGGGTCTTTATGTTGCCGGCAAGCGCCGGTCGGCGAACGTGTAGCCCCGGACGCATTCGTCCGGGGTTGCGCGAAGCGCAATCGGGCGGTCTAGGTCAACCACGATCGGGGAGGCAGCTGACGCACTCGCTTCGCTCGGGGCGGACGAATGCGTCCGCCCCTACACAAGGCCTAAACTGGCGTCGCTGTTTTTCGTGGTGGGTTGAAGAACGGAAGCGCGGTCACCTTAACATTCGTCTTCAGCCGGATCGCTTCTATCGTGACTTCCATCTGCAGCGCAGTCCCAGGTTTTGACGACTGCGTTTCAATACTCGCCAGGGCAATCATCTTCTTAAGCGTCGGGGACCATGTGGTTGTTGTGGCTTTGCCAACCTGCTTGTCAGCCGAATACACCGGAACAGCTACGCGCGAGGCTTGTGCCGGCGCCGCAGGTGTGAGGCCGTAGCGTTCGTACAGTTGCTCGACGTCCGTCCAGTCGACCTCGAGTCCAACAAATTGGCGAGGTACGCTATGCTTCGCGTCCCGTTCGAGAGCTTTTTTGCCGATGAAATTATCCTTGTCGAGGTGGACCATCTTCCCGAATCCCAACTCATACGGGGAGTACATCTGCGAGGGGATCAACGCCTTCTTCGAACTCGTGTAGTCCACTTCAATGAGGAGCAACCCGGCTTCAACGCGAGCCACGTCCAGCGCCAGCATGCCCGCTGCGTGAAGATCGAATTGTCTACCCTTGTCGGCCAGTGCGTCCCACACCTTCACAGCGTCGTTCCAAGGCATCCAGATCTCGTAACCCAAGTCCCCTGTGTAGCCCGTTCGCGAAATGTCGACCGCAACGCCGGCAATCTTGCCGCGCGTAACCCGAAAATATTTCAGATTCGCGACATCAGCTTCGGCAACGGACTTCAACAGCTTCGCTGACGTCGGTCCCTGAAGCGCGAGGGCGGCGACTTTCTCTGAAATATCCTCGATCTGAACGTCCATGTTCAAACCGTTCTGCCGGAACCAGCGCAAGCTCGGATCGGCCGCCGTCCAGCGATACACATTCTCTTCAAGCCGCGAGATCGTTCCATCGTCAATGACCTTCCCCTCTTCGTCGCACCAGCAGCAATAAATCACCTGGCCCACTTTAACCTTGTTGATGTCGCGGGTGATCACGCGGTTGACGAGACGCGTCGCATCCTTGCCGGTGATCAGATACTTGTACAGCGGCGAGATGTCGATCAATGCAGAAGCATTGCGAATCGCGTTGTACTCGTGCTCGTGATGCACCTCGTAAACGCTGACCGTGTAATAGCCCGACCATTCGCGGTAGCTCAGGCTTTGGCAGAGAGGAAAAGTTCTATCGTGAAATGCAGTTCCGATGGGCAAGCGGTGTCCTCGTACACGGATTTGATTCTTCCTTCGTGAAACTTCGTGTCCTTAATGGTCGAAAAGATCAACCGCGAGGACACGAAGTATCGCGAGGAAATTAATACCTCAGAAAGTTGGATTATATATGCAGCGCGGGTTCGTGCGGCAACCTCCAACGTTTGACTGGCAGTCACGGCGTCAAGCAAATGTGCAGACAAAAGGCCTGCTTCCGGATAGAATACCGATTCGACTTCGGGTCACCTATGCGTGTCATTCTGCCAATGATGTGTAGCATCCTTCGAAGCTGGACTGTCCTTCCTAGCGGGCTCTGATCTTTTTACCGCCGATTCAACGTCGCGAGTATTATTGCGTTTCCTGACACCTTTGCACGCAAGCTAGGAGCTAACAGCGCATGGCTGGTTCCAACACATACGATGTCGTCGTCATCGGCGGCGGTCACAATGGCCTGGTGAATTCCGCATATCTGGCGCGCGCGGGCAAGAAGGTTCTCGTGCTCGAGCGGCGCCATGTTCTCGGCGGGGCCGCCTGTACAGAGGAGATCGTCCCGGGCTTCAAGTTCTCGGTTTGTTCCTACGTCGTGTCGTTGCTTCGGCCGGAAATCATTCGCGACCTTGACCTGCCGCGCCATGGACTCGAGATTCTCCCGCTGGATGGCACGTTCACTCCGATGCCGAGCGGCGACTACCTATGGCGCGTAAATGATCATGGCAAGACTCATCGCGAGATTGCCCGTCACTCCCGTGTGGACGCCGAAGCCTACGACGAATTCGGCAAGGCCATGCAGGCGATGTGCCGGTTCGTGAAACCGATATTGAGCATGGTTCCGCCAGATCCGACCACGTTGAATCCGCGCGAACTAATGAAGTTGCTATTCATCGGACGCCGCTTCCAGAGCATGTCGAGCTACGACAAATACAACCAGGTGCAGTTGATGACGATGAGTGCCATCGACTTCCTGGATCAGTGGTTCGAAACCGATGTGCTGAAAGCGACGATGTCCGCCTCGGGCATCATTGGAACATTTCTCGGAGTACGTTCGCCGGGCACAGCCTACGTCCTGCTCCATCACTACATGGGCGAGATCGACGGCGCATTTCGTGCATGGGGCTTCGCTCGCGGCGGCACAGGTGCGATCTCGAATGCAATCGCAGACGCGGCTCGTGAGGCCGGCGTGGAGATCCGCACAAAAGCCGCCATCTCGCAAATCATTATCAAGAATGGAAAAGCCAAGGGCGTAGTGCTCGCTAACGGCGATGAGATTTATGCTGACGTCGTTTCGTCAAGCGTCGATCCACGGCTGACCTTCACGAAGTTCATTGAGTCTGGACACCTACCGGGAGATTTTCTCGAAGAGATAAACCGGTACAAGTTTCGCGGCTCCTCCGGCAAAGTCAACATGGCGCTTGACGCGTTGCCTAATTTCAAGTGCATGCCGGGCCCTGGGGCGCATCTGCGTGGCGCGATCTCCATTTCTCCGTCCGTCGAGTACATGGAGCGCGCTTACGACGATGCGAAATACGGCAATTTTTCCAAGCGGCCGTACATCGATATGGTGATCCCGTCGCTTACCGACCCATCCGTAGCGCCGCCCGGAAAGCACGTCATGTCGTGTTTCGTGCAATATGCGCCGTACAAGTTGCGGCCTGGCCTCAACTGGGACGATCAGAAGGAAGCGTTTGGCAATACCGTCGTCGACACGATTTCGGAATACGCTCCCAATCTCAAAGACATCATCATCCAGAAGCAGGTGGTGACTCCGCTCGATCTCGAGCGCGAATGGGGATTGACCGAGGGAAACATTTTCCAAGGTGAGCTTTCGCTCGAACAGCTGTTCTTCCTTCGGCCCGTACCCGGATGGGCGCAATACCGCACACCCATCAAGAACCTCTACATGTGTGGATCGGCGACTCATCCCGGTGGCGGCATCATGGGTGCGAATGGCCGCCTTGCGGCGCTGGAAATTCTGAAAGACATTAAGGGAGCGGCCTAGATATGGCGGCGCAAACAGGAGGCAG
The DNA here is from genome assembly GCA_963801895.1 of uncultured Acidobacteriota bacterium. GTDB lineage: Bacteria > Acidobacteriota > Terriglobia > Terriglobales > Acidobacteriaceae > Sulfotelmatobacter. Next base: position 294,946 of record CAWDGM010000003.1, read on the forward strand.
TCAGCGGGATGTCGTCATCATCGGCGGGGGGCATAACGGGCTGATCACCGCATTCTATTTGGCCAAGGCCGGGTACAAGCCGCTTGTTCTCGAACGCAGTGCTCAAATCGGCGGCGCAGCGGTCACCGATGAATTCCATCTAGGATTCAAATGCTCGACGCTCGCTCATACTGCGGGGCCCATCCTTCCCGGGATCGTTCGGGACATGCAACTCGAGAAGCATGGGCTGATGCTAATCACTCCCGAAACGTGTGTGACAGCGTTCTCTCCTGATGGCCGCGCGCTCAGCTTGTACCAGGACGTCAACAAGTCGGCGCAGGAGATTTCTGCTTTCTCCCAGAAGGACGCCACGAAATATCCCGAGTTCGAGCAATCGTTGACCAAGATCAGCAAGGTCATCGGCGACGCGCTCGCAACGACTCCTCCTAACATAGATGATCCCAGCCGCACCGATTTATGGAGCATGTTGAAGACCGGGCGAGCAATTCGCAAACTCGGCAAGAAGGACATGTTTCGCCTTTTGCGCTGGGGACCGATGGCCGTGGCCGATCTAGTCGCCGAATACTTCGAGACAGAGTTGTTGCGCGCGGTGATCGCGGCTCGCGGAGTCTTTGGCACATTCCTGGGTCCATGGTCCGCGGGCAGCGCGTTGGTATTGTTAATCCGCGCTGCTGCAGACCCGCACCCGGCGGGTTCGGCCTCTCTCGCGGTCGGCGGAATTGGATCGGTAACCGAGGCAATGGCTTCTGCGGCAAAAGCTGCCGGCGCTGAAATACGCACCGGCGCCGAGGTCATCGAGATTCGCGTGCAAAATGGAGTCGCCTCTGGCGTGCTACTCTCCACCGGGGAAGAGATTCAGGCCAAAGCTGTCATCTCCAATGCCGATCCCAAGCGGACATTGCTAAAACTTACCGATCCGGTTCACCTTTCACCGGACTTCGTTCAAAAACTTCAGCATTATCGTGGCAATGGAACCGTCGCGAAAGTAAACCTCGCGCTCTCCGCGTTGCCGAAATTTACGGCTCTTAAGAACGGTGACTCCAGCGCCCTTCGTGGTCGCATCCACATTGGCAATGAGATCGATTACCTCGAGAAGGCATTCGACGAATCCAAATACGGCAACTTCTCGCGCCAGCCCTATCTCGAAGCCACGATTCCAACGCTGACCGATCCCACTCTCGCGCCTGAAGGCAAGCATGTCATGTCGATTTACATGCAGTACGCGCCGTACAAGTTGAAGGGGGATTGGGAGCAGCAGCGCAAAGCACTGGGCCAGACGGTCGTTCAGACGCTCGCCCAGTATGCACCGAATTTGCCGGAATTGATCTTGACGCACCAGATCATTACTCCCAAAGATCTCGAAGAAAAATATGGCCTCACCGGGGGACAGATTTTTCACGGTGATTTGGCGCTCGACCAGTTTTTTACCATGCGACCGTTGCTGGATTGGGCGCGGTACCAAACTCCTATTCAGAACCTGTATCTATGTGGCAGTGGCACACATCCCGGAGCAGGTTTGACCGGCGGTTCTGGAGCAAACGCGGCGCGGGAAATTCTGAAGGCGTTGAAGAACTAGATCCAGACCTGCGCGCTGTGGTCTATCTGTCTTTATTCGGAAAAGTCCCGGGCAGACGGCATCAACTCCATCCTCTACGCATAAGCATTCACTTGGGGGCTGAACATGAACCGTAACGTGCTGAGCAAGCGTCTTCTCCTGGTTCTCTTCTTGGTGGCCGCATTTCACGGATCTGTTCGTGCCCTCGATCAGCCTTCCGATGAATCATTAGTCAGAGAGACAATTCAACACTACCTTCACGGGCTGAAATTCAATGATGTGGAGAGCCTGAAGAAGGCCTTCTATCCTGATGCGAAACTGTTCTTCGTAAAAAAGAATGGCAGCCTCGGACAGCTCACTCAGACCGATTGGTATGAAGGTTTCAAGGCAAATGCAGGCAAAGAAGAAGAAGGAGATCTGCAAATCGCCTCCGTTGACGTCACTGGCACCATCGCTTCGGTGAAAGTCGAAGAGGACTATCCCGGCTCCCATTACACCGACTATGTCTCGCTGCTGAAGCTGGACGGCGAGTGGAGAATCGTTAACAAAGTCTTCTACGCAAGGTCAAAAACCAAATAAATTTTCGCTGCCCTAACCCATGAAGAACTCCGCCATCCTCTTGATCGCTTGTCCCGACCGCAAAGGTGAAGTTGCAACCATCGCGGATTTCATCTTCAAGCACGGCGGAAATATTCTGCATGCCGATGAGCACGGAGACCCGCAATCAGGCCTGTTTCTCATGCGTGTGGAGTTCGATCCGGCCGAGTTCGACATCGATCTGGCACAATTTGGAAAGCACTTTTCTCCGATAGCGGAAGCCTTCGCTATGACGTGGCGGCTGGCCCTGTCTTCGCAGCGGCAGCGCATGGTGATTCTGGTTTCAAAGTACGACCATTGCCTGGTAGACCTGCTCTACCGCCACAAGAGTGGCGAACTCTTCTGCGATATTCCCCTGATCATTTCTAACCATCCCGACAACCAGGGCGTCGCCGACTTCTACAAGATCCCCTATGCGATTGTTTCCGTGGCGAAGGACAACAAAGACGCAGCCGAAGCGAGGATGCAATCCCTGGTCAACGAATGCAAGCCGGATTTCATGGTGCTCGCGCGATACATGCAGATCCTGTCCAATCAATTCGTAAAGGGATATCCTCAGCGCATCATCAATATTCATCACTCATTCTTGCCAGCCTTTATCGGGGCCAAGCCCTATCATCAGGCGTTTGAGCGGGGCGTGAAACTCATTGGAGCGACCAGCCACTACGTCACCGAGGTTCTCGACGACGGCCCAATCATCGAACAGGATGTGGTCCGAGTTTCCCATCGCGACACTGTGGAAGACTTGGTTCGACAAGGCCGTGATCTCGAGAAAGTAGTCCTCTCCCGAGCTGTGCGATGGCATCTCGAAAACCGGGTCCTCGTCTACGGCAATAAGACGGTTGTATTCTGAAGACCCTTCCCAAGCGTGTCATCCTGAACCCGGCGAAAGCCGGGTGAGGGACCTGACGATGGTCAGCAGCCAGAATGCAGTAAAGAAGATCGAGCGAACTGATAGCAGCTTGATTTAGCTGAATTCAACAGCTCGACCACAACTACTCATGTGAGATGCGCTCGTTCATACTCACGACTACAAGTATGAATCCATGCCGCAGAAGTGCATGTACCTCTGGAATTTCCTCCTCAATTGTGCTCCCGAACTAGCTCCACTAGTAACTTGCACCGTTAGTAACCTTTCGGCTTTACTTGAACATTAGTAAAGTTTTACAGCGGAATTGGTTATTTTTCGGGGGCACCTTGGCCGAAGATCTTCGGTTTGAATTAGCCATTTTGGCGACCGTTCAAGGCTTCTATCAGAAGCTCTTGCGCGACACGCTCGGCGGCGACGTGCCGATTCCGAGCGGTCTCGATGCTGACGCCCTCCGACACTCCGATCGCGAACTTCCCAATACGCTTTCGCGGATGTACCGCTGGCTGCATTTGCTGGATATGGCGATCACGCCGGCAATGCTGCGTCAGGCGCTGACGCCCGATACTGATTCCGAAGTGGCCGAGGCCTTGCTCCGTTATTTTGTTCGCAGGCGCGAACCTAGCGATGTGAACCGCGACAAGACGGACCTCATCGCAACCTTCCTCTACCGGCATCCCCGGGTTCCCGGACAGTGGGAACAGCGAGGCTACGGGCTGGACGGCGCGCTGCCGCTCTCTCCGTTTGAAATTGCACTGATCGAGATCCTGGCTGATAGCGACGTTCCATCCCTGCCCGAGGAGCATGTGCAGCTGCTCCGTCGTTTTGATCCCTTCCTGCAAGAGGTTTCCAGGTTCCGTGACTTCAACGCATTGATCGATTCCGCGATGATAGGCCGTGTTCGCGAACTGAAGCAGTGGCTGGACGCTTCCTTCTACCATCCTGGGGTCCTGGCGACCGTCTCGGCGTATAACGCAGCTTTCGGACAGAAATTTGACGAACTCTTCGTGAAGGCGCTGACAGAGATCAAGACGTTCGGCCAGGCGCTCGAGGAAATGGGTGGCACAATTCTGACGACCGTCGACGGCGTCGAGGTTACGGTCGAGCACGTGGCCGCAATCGAAGAAAAGCAACTGCTGCAGGCGGACTACGGCAGCACGCTCGAGAAGTTCCGCCGTGTTTCCAAGCTAAAGAAGGAACTGGATCGGCGTCCTCCGATCCGGCGGTCTCTCCTGACACCAGCCGGGCAACCCTCTCGTCCGTCAGGCGGAGCTGGAGCCGCGCCCAAAACTGCCAAGGCCGTGCCACCAAAAGTGCCCGTCGAAATGCCGGTTTTTCAGCCGCCCGCAATCACCGCGCAGCAGCTCTCTGCGGAGGAGAGCAAACTTCGGAGGGTGGAAGAATCGATTCGCGTTTTCGTGCGCGTCGCCGATCCAAAATATCGCCAGGTCGTTCCGATGCGCTTCTTCAACCTGACGCTCACCAAGGCTGAGGCGGACGCCTACGGGGCGTCTTTCCTTGAAGAGAAGACTCCACGCGCGGATGTTGCCCGGACCCTGATTCGGCTGGTTTCGGTTTCTGCGCGCATCAGCACCGAACTGGAAGAACTGAAGCGTAGCCAGAAAATGTCTTCCCTCTGGAAGCTGCACGCCGATTCCGTAGTTGTGTTGCTGGACATGGCAAGCACGTCCACCGAGGATGCGGGGAGCGTCGCCAAGGCGGCCGAGCAAAACGGTGCCGGCGGAGCAGCCCGGGCCATACATGAATCAGTCCAGAAGTTGCGGAACCAGGCGGATGTCGCTGTGAAGACACTCGCCAACGTCAGCTAAGCAGACCCGCCTTTCAACTCTCTGATCGCAATAGCCACCCTAATCCACCCTGGTTGCTTCGCCGTAGGGAACGAATAAATCGTACAAGCTGTGCTATCACTGATTACGTCAGTCACTTCTTTCGTTGCCGATGCTCCCCGATACTAGCTAGCGTGAAGCCACCTGCAAACGAAACGTTCTTACGATGGCTATTTCAGGGCATCTCGCTAATCGGCGTCGGGATCCTTGCTGGGTTGGTTCTTCACATCAGCTTCGGCTTACCAACATCAAAACTCGCGGTGCCAGTCTCCGTTCTATTGGGTATCCAACTAGTGTTTTACGTCGGCATGTATCCAGTTCGCCAGCGTTATCGGCGTACACGAGACCTGAGAATCGCTTTTTTTCTCACAGGAGTTTACTGCCTATGCATGGGACTCGCCGGGATGCACTACGCTGGGCAACTAGGTATCGCAAGAACGTTCGAGGATAACTACATCGGGTTCTCGGTTTATGTCGGTGTCCTGACCTTTATCGCAGTCGTCGCTTTCTCATTCGCCAAGCCTAAACCGAACTCATAGTCTCTGATTGGGCAAAACATTTCCCGTGTGGCCGGGTCTCAGCTGAAAAGAAAAAGACGGGCGACATCCGCCCGTCTCTCCGTCCTGCTCGGATTGGATTAGTTGATATCGAACTGCTGCTGGTGGACCGCCGGATCACTCTTCACGATGATGGTCCTCTTCGTCATTTCTTCCATCTCGTTCAACAGGCGTCCGTTGTTCGTCTTCAACTCCTTGGCTACATCCGGATGAACGCGCAGCATGACATCTTCGTGCTCCAGGTGCTTTGCGATCTTGCGCATTTCCACGTAGATCTCGTTGCAGACCGTGGTGACCGACTTCACGTAGCCCGTTGACTCGCAATACGGACAGGGTGCGCCGATGGTGCGCTCGAGCGATTGCTTCACGCGCTTGCGTGTAATGGCAACCAGTCCGAAATCGTTAAATTGCAGCGTCTTGGACGGAGCCCGGTCGTGGCGAAGCTCTTCTTCCAGGGCCTGCATAACACGCTGGCGATTACGGCGCTCATCCATATCGATGAAGTCGATGATGATGATGCCGCCCAGGTCGCGCAACCGTATCTGGCGAACAATCTCTTTGATCGCATCCACGTTCGTCTTGACGATCGTGTCTTCCAGCCGCGCCGTCTTACCGACATACTTGCCGGTGTTGATATCGATCGCAACCAGTGCCTCAGTTTGATTGATGACAATGTAGCCGCCGCTCTTCAGCCAGACCTTCGACTTGAGAGCCTTGTTCATCTCTTCCGCCAGGCCGAATTGCTCGAAGAGAGGAGTTTCCTTCGTATAAAGTTTGACCCGCTTCACCATCGCCGGTTGGAACCGGTTGAAGAAACGGAGAATACGTTCGTATTCAGGCTCGGTGTCGACCCAGATCACATTGAAGTCCGACGTAACCTGGTCTCGCAGCACGCGCTCCACAACGTTGAGATCGTGGTAAATCAAAGCCGGCGGCTTGGAACTCTCCGCTCGATTCTTGATGTCCTGCCACAAGCCCTTTAAGAACCGGATATCCGCTCGGAGTTCATCTTCAGTGGCACTCTGCGCAGCCGTGCGGACGATGAAGCCTCCGTGGCCGTTCTCGCCGCGCTCACTCAGGATGATCCGCTTAAGCCGCTGGCGCTCTTCCTCGGACGAGATCTTCCGCGAGACGCCCGTATGATTCACGGTGGGCATGTACACCAGGAAACGTCCCGGCAAGGCAATGTGGCTGGTAATGCGGGCGCCTTTCTTACCGATAGGCTCCTTCGCAATCTGGACCAGGATCTCTTGCCCTTCTTTCAGCAGGTCGCTAATCAAGGGAACTGGAGCCGATTCACGTCGTCGGAATCGCCGTGCACCACCCCCACCGCCTCGACGTCCCCGGTCTCCCCCGCGCCGCTCATATCCCGGACGATCGTATCCCGACCGTTGCCTCTGCGAACGCTGCGTATATCCCGCTGTTGGCGAAGGCGCACGAACTTCCGCACGAGCATCGACGGTGCCATTGCCCCGCGCTTCGGCATCGAGCATCGCTTCCGCCTCCGCCTGCGCTTCTTCCAGTTCGAGCTCTTCGCTGTCATCTTCGGCCGCAGCCACCTCCGCCGGGTGAACCTCGCCGGACGCAACCATTGACTCTATGTGAATTTCGGAAACCGCTTCCCGGGCAACTCCGTTCAGTTGGTCCGATGGATTGGCGTTCCGCGTTTCTTCTTCAAATTCTTCATCGCCCTCGTCCGAGGAGGCATGGTAATGAAGCGTGTCGGCTTCATCCTCTTCGATCGTCTCTTCTTCCATGGTTCCCGGAGTCGCGAATACAGGGGAGTCGTCGTGGTGCGAACGTGGCGTCGAGCTGAATTCCGTTGTTGCCGCGGGCTGTTCTTCCCGCTCCTCTGATTCCTCGACAACTTCCTCATGCTGGAAGTGATCAGGCTGCTGGAAGTGATCCTGGACTGGTTCGGCGAGCGTAGGAGAATCCGAGGGCTCATCCGGGCGCCTGAAATCGCGCTCCCATGCGACTGAAGTCGAAGCCGACTCTACCGGTTCCTCATGCACCTGCTTAAAGTCTTCGTGCTGTTCGTGGAGAGGTTCGGCTTCCACATCTCCCGCCGCAAAGATCGGCTCGTCATCGGGAAATGTCGCCGCGATCGGTGCGGACGATTGCTCCGCGCCCGCAGGGGCATCGACGGTCGTTTCGACCGCCTGAAAACTTTGAACCGGCTGCGGCTGAGAATAGCGTGAATATTTTGAGATCGATTCGCCCGGCAAGAGGATCGGCTGATATCCCGGAGGCGGCCCCGAAGGAGTTCGGGGTGTGCCGCTGCTCTCGGCTGGCCGGGAAGAACGTGGCTCGGAGGTGCGCTCGCGTTCTACGCCGCGCTCGTTCGTTCGCTCACGCCCATCGCGCCGTCCACCGCGCCGTCGCCGGCGACCTCGCCAGCTGCCGCGCTCGCGACCTTGCGCATCGCCATTGGATGGCTCAGCACCCGGGTTCACTTGTCCTTGCGCTTCCAGATCGCTCTGGCCGTCCCCATCGGATGGACCTTCATCGGATTGAGGCTCAAATTCTCCCTCCGGCCCAGTAGCCTCAGCCGTCTCGGCAGGTTCCGATCCCTCTACCCGCGGCTGTTGCGGACGCAAATCCTGCACGCTGCGGTTCGCCGGCACCACGTCGGTCAGATCGTCGTCGTGCTCCTCCAACTCCATGAAATCGGAGACATACAGGAAAGCGTCGCGCTCAAGTCCGATGTCGACAAAGGCCGACTGCATGCCTGGCAGCACACGCGTTACTTTGCCCTTGTAGATGGATCCCGCTAGGGTGTATTCGTTCTCGCGTTCAAGATAAATCTCCGCGAGCAGGTCGTCTTCCACCAGTCCCACTTTCGTTTCGTGAGGTGTGGAAGAGACAAAAAGTTCTTTGTTCATTCATCACTCCGGTCCCGCCAACTTTCCAAGAGGCGGGATTCACCGGGGTGAGTCAGGGAAGATGCGGGAGGATTGAATGTCGCGATGATGCCCTGAAAAGGGCACGGGCGTGGCTAGGGAGACCTTCTCCTAGCCTGATCCGTTGCGCAAGTTTTGGAATCTTATGCACTTATCGCTTTGTTGCCGGGGTTGTGACCGCACTCTCAGACCATCTGGTCGGGGGGCCGTTCCCTGCCCGGCGTATTGCTTTGCTTCAATCCTGCCCGGTCCTCGACTGCTCGACTGACCGGTGAAAATGCCCCCTTTACGCGAGGGCGATCGATATTTTTCGGGGCTGCGCCTCCAAGCGCAGCAAACTGCTCCCTGCCGTCTTCCTTCGTTCCTGAACCCCTACATCTGGCTTCCCAGCCGGCTCAACCGACTAGTTCACGAAGCGGCGCATTCGAACATTCATAACCATCCCCAGCGCCAGGAACATGAACAACACGGAAGACCCACCGTAACTCATTAGCGGCAAGGGTATTCCAGTGACCGGCATAAAACCGACCACCATGCCGACATTGACCAGGATATGGAAGCTAAGCACAGCGACCACACCCATTACTACGAACGTGCCAGCGCGGTCGGGCGCTGTTTGCGCGTTCTGCGTCAAACGCATCAGCACAATGAAGTATAGCAGTAGAACCCCAAGAGCGCCTACGAAACCATGCTCTTCGGAGAAGGCCGCAAAGATAAAGTCCGTTTGCGGCACTGGGAGAAATGCCCCGTGTGTTTGCGAGCCCTTGCCGCCCCAAAGACCGCCAGAACCCACCGCAATTTTGGATTGCTCAACTTGGTACCCCGAGCCCTGAGGATCGAGTTCGGGATCGATAAAGCTCGTCAAACGCTGCTTCTGATAAGTCTTGAGCACGTGGACCTTCGGCACAAGGAAGACTGCGGTGATGCCCACGACCGCCAACAGCCCAACGGCAAGCCCTTGCTTCCACTGCATTCCGCCCAGAAAGACTCCCATGATAGCGATCGGAAGGTATGTGAGGGCGGTTCCCAAGTCCGGCTGCTTCAGCACCATGAGCATCGGAATCCCGACAATCGCTCCCGCCTTTAGGAAATCAGACCAGGAAAGGTCGCGCTGCCGTAGGTCGGCAAAATACTTGGCGACCGCCAAGATCAAAATCAACTTTACCCACTCCGAAGGCTGGAAGTGATTGCCCCCCGGCATCTTGATCCAGCGCTTGGCGCCCAGGTATTTCTGCCCGAAAATCATGACCGCCATCAACGACGCGATGGAAGCGATGTAGAACCAATGAATTTGCTCCAGAAGAGCCTGATAGTTGACCAGACTAACCAGAAACATCGCGCCGACGCCCGCCAGAACCCAGTAGACCTGCCTGACGTGCGCCCCCGCGAACTTCGTGTGCAGGGTGGCGCTGTGAATCTCCATGACGCCCATGCCGCAAATCAGCAGCACGAATCCGAGAAGGACCCAGTCAAAATCGCGATATGAAACGTAACGTGCCAAGTTAGTCAGTTCCTAAAATCTGATCTCTACTCAAGTCTGTCATCCTGAGCGGCGGCAAAGCCGGCGCGAAGGACCTTACAAAAAGCCGCCGCAATCGATGCAGTAAACAGGACCTCAAAATCGGCAGTTAGTGTGCCGGTATTCAAGCGCATCCCCAGCGATCTCCCTCGAGAGGGATGACATCTCGTTCGCAGCTACCGCATCCCAGGCGCAGCAGCCGCCACCGCCAGCGGCCGACCCGAAAGATCGACGACAAACCGTCCACCTTCCAGATCCTTTTTCTCCCCGCCCGCTTCGGGATCGGCCCACAATCCACCAATATCCACGTTGCCATTGCCGTTCGGCTTCTCCACCATTTTCTGCGGATTGCGATGCTGCTTTTCTACGTACGCTTTGATCACCTGCGTCGCCAGACGTGCGGCAAGCCTTCCATGTTCGCCACCTTGAAAGAGCACGCAGACGACGATGTCGGGATTGCGTCGCGGAGTGAATCCGACAAACCATCCGTTTTGCGCCAACGCTTCGCTGTTCTTGAATTTCGCACGGGTGGCGAGAGAAACGATCTGCGCCGATCCCGTCTTGCCGGCAATATCAATTCCCGGAATGTGCGCCGAAGGAGCCGTGCCTTCCGGCAACAACACCCGCGACATCGAATCGGTAATGTAATTCCACCCGTTGGAATCGATAGAGATATTCTTCACTTCCGTGTAACGCGCCGCTTCCACCAACCCGGGCGGCATTTCCGTCGGATTGATGACGTGGGGAACGACCATTCGTCCGCCCATCGAAATCGCGCTGAGCGCGCGCAACAACTGCACCGGCGTGATCGCTACTGCGCCCTGTCCGATACCCACCGAAATGGTTTCACCCGCAAACCACTTCTGCTTGAAAGTCCGGATCTTCCACTCTTCTGACGGCATGATTCCGCTGACTTCATTCGGCAGGTCAATTCCAGTCTTCTGTCCCAATCCGAAATCGGTAGCGTATTTCGCGATGCGATCGATCCCGAGCTTTTCTGCCAGGTTGTAGAAGAAGACGTCGCAGGACTGGTAGATCGCCTTCTCCAGATCCACCGGGCCATGTCCACCCTTCACCCAGCAACCGAACCGGCGACCATAAAACTCAGCCGAGCCCGAGCAATTCACGTGCAGATTCTGCGCGATACCTTCCTGCCATCCCGCAACCGACATCAGGATCTTGAACGTTGAACCAGGTGCAAGCTGTGCCTGAATCGCTTTGTTCAGCAGAGGCTTGTCTGGATCGGTGACCAGCTTGTTCCACTCATCGCGCGAAACTCTTACCGCGAAATCGTTGGGATCAAACGTCGGTCCGCTGGCCATCGCGAGGATCTCGCCCGTATGGGGATCCATTGCAACTACCGCGCCGTTCTTTCCCGCCAGCGCTTCTTCTGCCGCGATCTGCAGATCGATGTCGACCGTGAGCTTCAGCGGCTTTCCCGGAATCGCGTCTGTCTCTCCCAAACGGCCGACTTCCCTGCCGTGGCTGTCAACCAGCGCCTGCCGAGATCCGTTGGTCCCCATCAGCATGGCGTTGTACTGGCGCTCGACGCCGGAGATTCCGACCACGTCGCCGGGGTTATAGAGCTCAAACTGCGGCTGGTTCAGCATGTCATCGGTGACTTCGCCCACGTACCCGATCAAGTGCGCCATGAACCCGTTCCGCGGATACAGACGTCGGTGGGCCATGATGGTGTCGAGCTCAGGAAGCTCGTTGCGATGTGCCTCGATAAACTGCAGCTCGTCAGGAGTGATGTCTTCTTTCAGAAAAATCGGCTGGTATTGCGGCATCGAGGCAAAGCGCCGGATGCGGGCACGCACTTCATTCGGATCAAGATGAAGACCCTGCGAAATCAAATCCGCATCGGCAGCCAGGTCGCGCGTGGAGTCGCGCAACAGAAGAGCCGAGAACGATGGGTAGTTGTCGACAATCGTCCGACCCTCGCGGTCAAGAATTCTGCCGCGGGGCGCGAGAACCGGAACATTGCGAATCCGATTCTTTTCCGCCGCCAGCGAATAGAAGTCGCCCTGCATCACCTGCAGGCGCCACAATCCATACGCGAGCACCAGAAAGATTCCCAGGATCATGTACTGGGCTGCCGTCAGGCGGATCGCAGATACTTTGTCGTCGCGGCCGAACATCAAACGTCGGGCGTCAGGCTTCCAATCTCCGACGCAATGCATACGCGTCAGAAACCGAGGCCGATGCCATTTTCCTCTCGGGAATTAGCTCCATTCTAAATCCGATACAGTTACAGTGGGGATGCTTCGAGTGACGAAGGTCATCTGCTCGCCGTCCCCTTTTAAAGCTCGTGGACGGGAGCTCAAAGCGGCAATCATGTTCTCTGCTTGAACTTGTCCAGAGCAAAATAAAGAAACGTTCCCAGCGCAGCATTAACCGCTCCGGCGAGGATCCCATGTCCCCAACTCCAGCTTTGCGTCATGCTCACGAGGCCGCGGGCGACGGTGAAATACACGGCGGAATGAACCAAATAAAAACCAAGCGTTACGAGAAAGCGGGCTCCCGCATTCTCTACATCCAGCTTCACGCCGAGCGACGACGCTCCGTACCCCACGACAGTCTTCGCAATGCCATAGATTCCGATGGGATTGTGTCCGAGCATGTCCTGGGCGAGTCCGATGACTGCCCCTGTGAACAGGCCGGCAATCGGGCTCCGCCGCGCCATGGCGAAGAAGATGGTGACCAAGAGGGGAAGGTCGACGTAAACAGCAAATCGCGGAAACCGCCAGGGCACAAAGGCCTGGAGAAACAAGGCGAGAAGCGGCACGCCAACAGTTACGGGAATGCTGAAGCGGTATACCTCAACCTGCTCCCCCGATGTGTATGTGATGGGCACGCTAGTGTGGGCTGCTGTCGTCTGCTTGTGGCGGCGTCTTCGGTTGGTCCTGAGGCGAGTTCAAAGGTTTTTGTGTGTCGGCGCTTCTGGCAGGAGCGGTCGTCGGCTTCACCGCATTCGAACCCTCTCCTGCACTTTTTTGTTTCGCCGGAGCGACTGGCTCATTGGAAGTCCTCGGCGCTGCTGCCTTCGTCGCAGGATCGCCGGTTGCTACAGGCTTTTTGGCAAACACGGGAGCTCCCGCCGGAGCCGGCGTTTGTGCGGCGACATTGCTTCCCGGGGTATTCGCAGATGCAGGCTTCGTGCCGATTCCAACCGAGCTTGCATCCGCCGCCGGACGATCCGGAACCGAGGGCAAGCGTTGCGCCAGGATGTCAGCCGCGCGTACGCGCACTTTGTCGTCTGCCGTGGCCTGCTTTTCCTGCTTTTCGAGCAGTACAAGAACTTCTTCCAACTTGCTCAGATTGGCGGCCGGTTTGATCTTGATATTGAGGAACAGGTCTTTGCCGTTCACCACCTTCGCCACCGTACCGACGGGCAAGCCTTTGGGAAAGATCTGGTCTCCGCCGCTGGTCAGCACGGTTTCACCGATCGGAACCTGCTCGTCGCTCATCACGCGTTCCAGAGTGACTTCGCCGTTCGTGGTTCCTTTTAGCACACCCTGCAATCGCGTCTTTTCAAGGATCGCACCCACGCCGCTGCTCTGATCGCTGATCAGCAGAACCTGCGCCAGCGACCCCCACACCATAAACACCTTCCCGACGACTCCATCGGCCGTGATGACCGCCATATCGCGTTTGATGCCGGCATTCTCGCCTTTATCGATGTATACAATGCGCGACATGTCGCTGCCGCTCGATCCAATGACCTGCGCGGCTACCGTCTTGGCGACCACCTGCTCTTTGAACGCGAGCAGGTTTTGCAGACGGCGAGCCTGCGCGGCGTCTTCGCTCAGACGCACCTGTTCCAGCCGCATCTGCTCGATTTGCGCCTTGAGCTCGCGGTTCTCTGCGCGCACACCGCGGAGATAAAAATAGTTGTGCCAAAGATTGTGGGTGCCGTTCTGAATCCAAACTAGCCCGCGCTCAAGAGGAGTCACTGCGCCGACCACCCAAATGCGGATCAGACGCGTGTCGTGCGTGGTCTCATTGCCTACGCGCTTCACCTGCATCGCGAGGCCGAGTACCTGCACGAACAGCACGGCGACAAGAATAATCAGATTGCGGTATCGGCCGAGGACGGATTCCATAACACCAGTTCAAAAAGCTTCAAGGTTTCAAGTTGCAAAGTTTCAATTCAACAAAGTTCCTCGCATGCGCGTGAACCTTGAAACTTTGAGCCCTGAAACCCGAAACGGTTACTCGATCGAAATTTTTCTCAGTAGCTTGAAGTCGCTCAGCATCTTGCCGGTGCCTAGCACCACGCTGCACAGTGGGTCATCCGCAATCGAAACCGGCAGTCCGGTTTCTTCGCGTATGCGCTTGTCGAGATTCTTCAGCAGCGCTCCACCACCTGTCAGCACGATGCCACGGTCGCTGATGTCAGCGGAAAGCTCCGGCGGCGTCCGTTCGAGCGCGACGCGGATCGCGTTCATGATGGTCGAAACACATTCGCTCAAGGCCTCGCGGATTTCGCCGTCGTCGACCGTGATCGTTTTGGGAACGCCTTCAATCAGGTTACGCCCTTTGATCTCCATGGTCATCGGCTTATCGAGCTGATGCGCCGATCCGATTTCCATTTTGATCTGTTCGGCAGTACGCTCGCCAATGAGCAGGTTATATTTCCGCTTCAGATAGTTCATTACGGCTTCGTCCATCTGGTTGCCGGCCATGCGCACGGAACGCGAATAGACGATGCCGCTCAGGGAAATGACCGCGATGTCGGTCGTGCCGCCGCCGATATCCACCACCATGTTGCCGCTGGGTTCGGTAATCGGAAGGCCAGCTCCGATGGCTGCCACCATCGCTTGCTCGACCAGATGTACTTCGCTCGCCTTGGCTCGGTACGCGGAATCCATGACGGCGCGCTTTTCCACCTGCGTGATCTCCGAAGGCACGCCGATCACGATCCGCGGATGCACCAGCATCTTGCGGTTGTGCGCCTTCTGAATGAAGTAGTTGAGCATCTTCTCGGTAACCTTGAAATCGGCGATTACGCCGTCTTTCATCGGCTTGATGGCCACGATGTTGCCAGGCGTGCGCCCCAACATCTCTTTCGCCTCTTTACCGACCGCTTCTACTTCGCCCGTGTTCTTGTTAATGGCGACAATCGAAGGCTCGTTCACGACGATGCCTTTGCCGCGCGCGTACACGAGAGTATTCGCGGTTCCAAGATCGATGGCTAGATCGCTGGAGAAAATGCTGAACAGCGATCGAAGGTTGTGGTTGCGCGTCGCGGCTGAATGGAATCCGTTATTTGACATGACGAAATAGTCCGTCTTTCTACAGTGCTGCTCGCCCGGAAACTCCGGCTCGTCTGATTTTTTGGGGTGGCTGTCTCTATTCTACGAGATACCCACCAACCCTGCTCGGAACAAAAGGTCTTGCCCAACTGTGATCACCATCACTTCTGCTCTACTGGATGATGATCTTCTTCTGCTGCGTGTTCACTCCACCTTGCGCGGTTTGCGCAGTCACCGTGATGGTTGCTTCCCCGGTTGGAAGGGGTGGCGTGAAGTAATGAAACCCGCCATCCGTACTCACCAATGGAACTTCGCTGCCATTCACCATTACCCGCGCGCCGGTCTGAGTCTTCCCTTTCACTTCAATGACGTGTCCGTGCTGGACGAACGGATCCAATTCCAGTTCGATTGCCTCGGTTTCCTTGCCTTTGGAAATAATCGTGAAGCGGTTCTTCTCGCTTTCTACAGACTCTTTCCCTGTCGCATCGTAGGACTGCACCATCCAGTAATAGGCGCCTTCCCCCAGATTCGTGACCGTCACGGCTGCAGTGTTGACCTTTTTGTCAACCAGTGTAGAAGAAAAATACGGGTTCCGGGAGAGACGCAGCCGGTAACCAACTGCATTCGCCATCGGTGTCCAGGAAAACTCCACATCCTTCATCGACTCGCCCGCGGAAAACAGCGGCGCCATATTTGCCGGACCGATAGGAGTCGGCGGACCAATCTCCTTTGCCTTCTCCAAGTGTGTCGCTTGGCCCTGGAAACTCACTTTTTCCCAGTTGGCCAGTTTCACGGTCTCGCCATTTCGCGTAACTTCGCCCGTACCTTTCTTCATCAGGATTTCGTGCTGATCCGCCTTGGGATCATTGTGCACTTGCGCCGCCGACTCAGGTGCCAGTGATGCCGTTGCGCCCCCAACAATGACTTGCGACTTCGAACCCTGACTGTAGGTAGCGGTCGACAGATCCACCGTTCCTGTACTCACTGCAACCGCGACGCTCGTCTGCTGCTGGTCGTTCGCCGAGTTCTCCTCGATCACGATCAGCGAATCCTGCTTTACCGTATAACTCGTCCCATCGTTGAAGACGACCTTCGCCATGCCTTCGGAACCAGTCTGAACGATATCGCCCTTCTCCAACGGGATGTTGTAGTCCGCGGTCGTCCAGCTGTTCCCACTCCCCTTTTTCACTCGAACCGTTCCATCGAGCGCCGTGAAATGTGCCTGCTGTGCGGTCGATGATCCCGAACCAGTGGCGGGCGTCATTCCGGCCACGCGTTCCAACAGCTTGCCGGCAACGTCGTCAGCCTTTTTGATTCCCGCTTGCGTGAACTGCGGAAACGCCATCCGCATCGCGATGAAACACACGGCTGCCACTGCCAGAACTAGCAGCGCAATACTGCGGTACGTGACCGTCGTCCACGCAACGTGGATTCCGGGCTTGCGATTGGCGGAAGACACTTTCCCTGAAAACCCTATAAATTTCCGTGGATATGCGCTTAAAGAAGAACGGTAGCACAGGGAATTCTGAGGAAAGAACAGGTAATCAACTTATGGGGTTACCTTGGTTTCCGAGGATCAATTCGGGATTCAGGTCGCGAAAAAGCCCCTTTCAGGAAAAGGGGCTTTCTCTGCTTCATCCTTAATTTATTTCAACTACTTTAGGCGGGCTCCCACCGGGACATCTTCCAGAAAACTCGCTAGAGCCGGCTTACCGCCCTCAAGCGATGCCGCCACGATCATCCCATTCGATTCCAGCCCGCGCATCTTCCGTGGAGCCAGGTTGGCTACAATCACCACCTTGCGCCCAACCAGGGTTTCTGGAGCATAGGCTTCGGCGATCCCCGCCAGCACCTGGCGAACCTCCGAGCCGATATCAACCTCCAGACGTAACAGCTTGTCGGACTTCGGAACCCGCTCCGCGACCTTCACCAGTCCGACCCGCAGGTCGACCTTGATAAAGTCATCGATCGATATCTTTGCGTTCTCCACGCTCGGCACGGTCGCTGCCGGCACAGGAGACGTTCCTGGCCCCGGAGCAATAGCCGGTGCCGACTGCTTCGTCTCCTCAACTGCGGGACCTCTTTGCTGCTCTTCCATCGTCTGCATCCTTTCAATGGCACTCTTGTCGGCGCGTGGAAAGACCGGGCTCACCGTTCCCAATTTCGTTCCCAGGGGCAACTGGCCCCAGGTGAGTTCAGCGAGACTGAGCTTCTTGATGTCTCCCAAGCCCAGTTGCTCCCAGATTTTTGCCGTCGCCTCCGGCATCACCGGGTACGCGAGAGCGGTGACAATCCGAAGCGCCTCGGCTGACGTATACAGAACAGTCGCCAGGCGCGCCCGGCTCTCATCGTCCTGTTTTTCGCCTAGCGTCCAGGGCTCGTTCTCGACGATATATCGGTCGACTGCTGCAACCAGCCCCCACGCTGTTTCCAAAGCTCGAGAGAACTGGAACTGATCGAACTGCGTGCCGAACTCGCGGATGGTTTTGCGCGCAGTCTCTGCGATCGCTTCGTCCGCGGATTTCTTCGCCGCCGTGGATGATGGGTAAGGCACCTCACCCTTGAAATACCGGTTGATCATCGTCAGCGTGCGGCTCGCAAGATTTCCCAACCCGTTTGCCAGATCGGAGTTGTAGCGCTGCACCAGCGCGTCGAACGAAAACGAGCCATCCTGCCCAAACACAACTTCGCGAAGCAGGAAATAACGCAGAGCGTCCGCGCCCAGAACATCGAGGATCGTCTCGGTGCGCACGATGTTTCCGCGCGACTTCGACATTTTGCTCTCTTCAAACAGCAGCCAACCGTGCGCCACAATCGCCTTCGGCAACGGCAAGCCCGCAGCCAGAAGAAATGCCGGCCAGTACACACAATGGAAGCGGACAATTTCCTTTCCGATCATGTGTACATCCGCGGGCCAGTACTTCTTGAACGCCGCTTGCGCGCCCGCGTGAGACGATCCGTAACCAATGGCCGTAATGTAGTTGGCCAGGGCGTCGAACCAAACGTAAATCACATGCTTGGGATCGTCCGGAACAGGAACGCCCCAAGAGAAAGTCGAGCGGCTGATCGACTGGTCGCGTAGCCCTGACCGGACGAATGAAATCACTTCATTGCGTCGTGTCTCGGGCCGAATAAAGTCAGGATTCGCATAAAGCTCGAGCAGTTTGTCCTGAAATGCCGAGAGCTTGAAGAAGTAATTCTCTTCCTGGACGGTCTCGGTGATGCGCCCGCAAATCGGACAGGGGTCGCCTGGCTGCGCGCCATCGACATAGAGTTCATCAGAAACGCAGTATTGTCCCGTGTATGTGCCCTTGTAGATGTACCCGTTGTCGCGAATTCGGCGGAACAGTTCCTGCAAGCGTTTCTTGTGCCGATCTTCGGTCGTGCGGATGAAATCATCGTTGGAAATCGCCATCCGCTTCCACAGCATACGGAATTCGTCCGAGATCGCGTCGGCGTACTGTTGCGGAGTTTTGCCGGCAGCCTGGGCAGCGCGCTCGATCTTCTGCCCGTGCTCATCCGTTCCCGTCAGGAAAAAGGTGTCGGAGCCCAGAAGCCTCTGCCGCCGAGCAATCGTGTCGCAAGCGATCGTCGTGTACGCGTGGCCGATGTGCGGCCGCGCATTGACGTAATAAATCGGTGTCGTGATGTAGAACTTTTTGCTCATTCGAATTAGTGTTTCGCCTTCGGTTTGTCCGCGAAAATGTATGCCCGCCGGCTCTGATATTCAACATCGGTCGAATACGGTCCGCGTTCAATCGTTTCATCGATGGTAAAGCCGGTACTCCTGATATAGCCCTCAATAGTCGACACGCGGAATAGCGTCGCCCCCAGGCTTACGCCCCGTCCCCACAAGTTTTCTTCCACGAGGGTCTCGTCTTCTCCAATGTGAAAGCTCAGAAGAACCCTGCCACCGGGCTTCAGGACTCGCATCATCTCCCGAAGCGACAGTACAACCTCTCCGGCCGGCAAGTTCACGATCGAATAAAACGCCGCGATCCCGGCCCATGCATTGTCCTCAATCGGGAGATCCCGCATATCGCCTTGCGAAAACTCGATTCCCGGGTTCAGTCGCCGGGCGCAATCAATCATTCGTTGTGAGAGATCGACACCGCAAACGGTAATCCCGCGATCGTGCAGGTATCGAGCAATCTGTCCCGGACCGCAACCTAGATCGCAAACCATGCCCGCATCGCGCACTCGATCGGCAAACTGGTCGAGTAGCTTTCGATCCATCGGCTTGTGCTCTAGCTCGCCGTACAATCGCCGCGCGTATTCCTCCGCGAGCACATCGTACGTCGATTGAACGGTGTCAGCTTTCGTTTGAGACATTCAATGAGTCGGCGCTCTACTTCGAGTGACCGCTCGCGTACAAGCGCGTCGCCTCTTGCAGCACAGCCTTCAGGGGAACTCGATGCTCCGCGGCAATGCGCCGGCAATCCTCATATTCGGGAGCGTAGTTCGTCACCGTGCCGTTCATGCTGGCAATCTTGATGCGGACATCACCCCACTGGGTGCAGACGTTTTCCCAACGCCGCGCCAGGGCCTGGCGGACCTCATCCCGTCGCCGGACACCCAGCGTCGTAGTTTCCGTAAAAATCAACTGCGTCAGCTTGCCCGCATCTTCCGGCTTGCACAAAACGGTTAACAGCGTTCCCGGACGATTCTTCTTCATCTGCACCGGCATTCCGAAGGCATCCAAAGCACCTTCTTCGAACAGCCGATCCATCACGTAGCCGAACACCTGTGGATTCAGGTCGTCCAGATTCGCTTCCAGCACGGTAATCATTTCAGAACTTGTCTTCGCCGCCAGCGCTGCCGCAGCCTCACCAATAACGAGCCGAAGAACATTGGCTTGCCCTGGAAAGTCGCGCGATCCAGCCCCATAACCCGACTTCTCAATCTTCATCTCCGGAAACGACGAGAATCGGCTGGCCAGCGTCTTCACGATCGCCGCTCCCGTGGGAGTGACTAGTTCCATCTGAATTCCAGAGGAGTACACGGGAGCATCCTTCAACAGCTCCACCGTAGCCGGTGCAGGCACGGGTATGGTGCCATGCGCGCACTTTACGGTTCCACCGCCGACATTCAGCGGCGAGCACACGATCGCATCGACTCCTAGCGCCTCAGATCCAACAGCGGCGCAAACAATATCAACCATAGCGTCGACGGCACCTACTTCGTGAAAATGAACGCTCTCCAAGGGCATCGCATGGATTTTTGCTTCCGCCACTCCGAGCGCCTCAAAAATGGCGATGGCCTTGGCTTTCGCCGACGCTGAGATTTCCGCCGCATCAATAATCCCTCGGATTTCGTTCAGCCCGCGATGTGAATGCGAGTGCGAATGCTCATGTGGAGCGGGCGCCTCCGCCCGCGAACTCTCATTACTGTTCTCGTGGCCATGGTGGTGGCGGGATTCGTGCCCGTGCGAATGATGATGGTCACCGTGGGCATGCCCGTCGGAATCTGCACCGCCTTTTTTCGCCCAATACTCTTCCCGCGGCATGTCTTTTTCGCCATCCACCCAGACGTCAACCTTGGTTGCGGAAATGCCGCTGCGGACAACTTTTGAGATCTCCAGCTTCGCTCCTACCTTCAGCGCCGACACAGTCGACTCCAGCAGTCCCGGCGGCACACCCGCATCAATCAGGGCGCCGAGAAACATGTCTCCGCTGATTCCGGAAAAGCACTCTAGGTAGGCAATGCGCATGAGTACGTCGTCAGCCGCCGGGCAAAAAGTCAAAAACTTGAACTCCAGCGCTGAGTTTTCATCATAGGGAACGCTCCGTACCGCGTCAAACCAGCGTGACGCGCGCACTCTGTTAAAATCACTTCTTCTTCAATAACTTAGAGGCTTCCTTGTATCGTTATCTAGAACATGTTCTCGCCCAACGGGTGCTCGAATCTCTCCAGAAGCTTTACCCGGCGGCCAGCCTTCCCGCGGTTGTGATCGAACAACCTCCCAAGGTCGAAATGGGGGACTTCGCCATTCCGATCTTCCCTTTCGCCAAGCCCGTTCGCTCTGCCCCTCTCAAAATTGCCGAAGCGATCCGCGGAGCCATCGGCACCGTCGAAGGCATCGCCGAACTGACCGTCGCGCCTCCCGGCTATTTGAACGTCAAGGCCGACCGCACTTGGCTTGCATCCGCGCTCGCCTCCGACAAAAGGCCCTCATTCCCTCCAGCCTCCGGGAAAATTCTGGTCGAGCACTCCAGCATCAATCCCAACAAGGCCGCGCACATCGGACACCTGCGCAACGCGATTCTCGGTGACACTTTCGTCCGCCTTCTCCGTTACGCCGACAGAGAAGTGGACATCCAGAACTACATTGACAACACCGGCGTCCAGGTCGCGGATGTCGTCGTCGGCTTCACCCATATCGAGAAGAAATCGAGGGCAGAGATCGAGGCCCTCACCCGCCAGCCCCGATTCGATTATTACTGCTGGGACTTATACGCCCGCGTGTCGCAGTGGTACGAAGCGGACAAGGCAAACAAAGAAGCCCGGCTGCAGACCTTGCACGGCATCGAAGACCCATCCAGCGAAGTCGCCGCGATCGCGGACTTGATCTCGGTCGCCGTACTTCGCCGCCACCTTGAGACGATGGATCGTCTCGACATCGAATATGACTTCCTGCCTCGCGAAAGCGAGATCCTGCACCTTCATTTTTGGGACGCTGCCTTTAGCAAGTTGAAAGAAGCAGGAGTGCTCACCTTCGAAGCCGAAGGCAAGAACAAAGGATGCTGGGTGATGCGCCGCGCCGGAACCGCACGAGCTATTCCCGACTCGTCGAGAACGGAGGCCGACGAGTTGGATGCGCTCCTCACGAACATCGGGACCTCTGGCCTGGCAGGAATTTCCGAGGAAGACCAGAAAGTAATCGTCCGCTCCAACGGCACCGTCGGCTACGTTGGCAAAGACATCGCCTACCACATGTGGAAGTTCGGCCTGCTCGGACGCGACTTCGAATACCGCAAGTTTCATCGTTATCCGAATCAGCACGATTGCTGGATCTCAGCTACCGAGGGAGAAAAAGATCATCCTCACTTCGGCGACGTGGCCGAGATCTACAACGTAATCGATGCCCGCCAGTCCGAAGCGCAGAATACCGTGATCGAAGCCCTTCGCGGACTCGGCCACGGTGAAGCCGCTGACCACTACACTCACTTTTCCTACGAGATGGTGGCGCTGACCCCGCGATGCGCCGCCGAACTCGGGTACGCGCTGAGCGAGGAAGACAAATCGCGGTCCTACATCGAGGTCAGCGGCCGCAAGGGCTTTGGCGTGAAAGCGGACGACCTGCTCGATCAGCTTATCGCTTCCGCCAAGAAAGAAGTCGACTCGCGACATCCGCAACTGACTGAGCCGGAGCGCCTTCAAATCGCCACACAGATCGCCATCGGTGCTTTGCGCTACTTCATGTTGAAGTACACCAAGCAGTCAGTGATTGCGTTCGATTTTAAGGAGGCATTGAGCTTCGAGGGAGAAACCGGTCCGTACGCTCAATACGCGGTCGTTCGCGCCACAAGTATCTTCCGCAAAGCTGGCATTGATCCGGATGCCACCGATACCAGCCAGCCACTTTCTCCCGCCGAAGTCGGGGCCTACTTGTCGGCCAACGATGGCGACGAAGTCTGGGAGCTGTGGCTGGCATCATCGAAAACATCGACCGTAATTGAGCAATGCATAGCGACCACTGAGCCTGCCTATCTTGCCAAGCACGTCTTCCAGCTGGCGCAGCTTTTTAACACGTTCTACCATCGTCACCCAATCCTGATCGAACCGAACGAGAAGCGGAAGCAATTCCTAATGATGACCGTGGCCATCGTTCGCCGGGAACTTATTCGGGCCCTTGCCGTCATGGGGATAACTGTCCCTCCAGTCATGTAGAATCCCTGCCAAGCTCTAGCGGCTTCGGAAGGCTTGTTCATTGTTCCGTCGAATTGTACTTAGCTTGGTTCTTCTCGTTGTCTTACTGGCAGTAGGGGGATTCCTTTACCAAAATATCTGCGAAGCGCGCGACCGCCGTTTTAATCCCATGCCCGGAAAGTTAGTCGATGTGAACGGGCGTCAAGTTCATATCTTCTGTTCTGGCGAAGGAAGCCCAACCGTCATCCTCGACTCCGGTCTGGGGGATACCTATTACTCATGGCACAAGGTGCAACCCGAGATAGCGAAGGTCAGTCGAGTGTGCTCCTACGATCGCGCCGGACTCGGCTTCAGCGATCGCAGCGCCGATCCGCGCACGAGTCAGGTGATCGCGCAGGAGTTGCACGCCTTGCTGCAGGCGGCAGCGGTCGCCCCTCCATACGTCCTTGTCGGCCACTCGATGGCCGGGTACGATGTCCGCGTCTACACCGGTCTCTACCGCAATGAGGTTGCCGGGATCGTGCTGGTCGATGCGTCGCATCCCGATCAAGCAAACCGGTTCCCTGCCGCGCTCAAAGACATGGAGGGTACCTGGCAGCGTGAGGCGACTTTGCTGGAATACAGCATGCCATTCGGTATTCCCCGGCTTTTCGGTATGTGCGATGAAGATATCCGCCAGCGGGCCGCCGACTGCAACTGGCACAGCGCCCACGAAGCGTCCGCAGAAATGAAGTCTTTTTCCACGAGTGGCGCTCAGGCCGCGGCGGCGGGATCGCTTGGCGATATTCCCCTCGTGGTGCTCTCGCATGATCCGGACAAACCTTCGAGCGAACTTCCGGCGAATCTCGCCAAGCCCACAAATGATGCGTGGGAGAAGATGCAGGAGGAGATGTCACACCTTTCTACGCGAGGCACTCAGGCGATTGCGAAAGGCAGCGCACACTACATTCAGAACGACCGTCCGGACTTGGTCGTTGACGCTGTGCGCACCGTCGTGAATCAGGCCCGCCAGGATCACGCTTCGAATCAATAGCAACCGTAATCTGCCTCACTCGTCTCGTCTAAACCTGCTAACCTTTTTGCTCATCTTGAAATTCTTCGATCGACGACGCTTCGCTTTCCTATCTCTCAGGAGCACCTGATGGAACGCACGAACCGCCTTGCCTTCGCTTTTTTCGTTCTCATCCTTCTACTGTCATGCGCATTGCACCTTCGGGCCCAAGCCCCTGCCGATGGGACGGCGGCCGCGAGTTCCACGCATCGGCCTCGCATTGGCCTCGCCCTCAGTGGGGGAGGAGCGTTCGGTCTGGCTGAAATCGGCATCATTGAATGGCTCGAGGAGAACCACATTCCCGTAGACCGCATCGCTGGAACCAGCATGGGCGGCATCATTGGCTCAATGTACGCCACCGGCATGTCGCCCTCAGAAATGCGCAAATTTGCTGAGAAGATCGACTGGGATGAAGCTCTCCTGCCCGAGCCCATCTACACTCAACTTTCTTACCGCCGCAAACAGGATCGCCGCAACTACCTGATCGGCGCGCCTCTTGGCATCAAACACGGTCTGACCGGACCCAACGGCTACAATCCCGGACAAGGAGTCGGACTTCTTCTTGATCGCATCGCCTTCCCGGAATCTGGCGTTCGCACCTTCGACGACCTTCCGATTCCCTTTCGCTGTGTCGCCACCGACATGCAAAGCGGAGATGTCGTTGTCTTGAGCGATGGCCCGCTCGCTCAAGCCGTGCGCGCATCCATGGCAATACCCGGAGTGTTCACGCCGGTCGAAATCAACGGACGTCTCCTCGCCGATGGCGGTATGGTCCAGAACATTCCTGTTGAAACCGTACACTCGATGGATGCCGATG
The DNA here is from genome assembly GCA_963801895.1 of uncultured Acidobacteriota bacterium. Classification (GTDB taxonomy): domain Bacteria; phylum Acidobacteriota; class Terriglobia; order Terriglobales; family Acidobacteriaceae; genus Sulfotelmatobacter. Next base: position 319,787 of record CAWDGM010000003.1, read on the forward strand.
TCGTCATCGCAGTTGAGTTGCGCCTGCCTCCGGGCGATATCGGCCAACTAGGATCTCTCACCGGCGTTCTCTCCCGCGCTATCGGTGTGATGATCGTCCAAAACGAGCGTCACTCGCTGGCTCTGGCGAACGAGAAGATTAGCGTCGATATGAAAGGATTCTGGGTTACGGACTACTCCCGTGTCGACGAGTTGATCAAACTCGGCTACACGACAGCGGCCGCCCAGTCATCCGGTCTCATGAAGTACGCAATTACCGATCCGGGAGAATGGCAGAGTTATCTGGAAGAGCGGCGGTCGCGCAAACATGCACCGATCAGGAGCGTAGAACAAATCGAAGTTACAGGAGCGAACCCGGACACGAATCGTAGAATTCAGAGCCAGCTGAGCGACCATCTGAACCAGCCACCCGACCTCAAGAAGCTCGATACAGAACTAACGCGCATCGCGGGACGCGGACAGTTCGACGACCTCGGCTACGAAGGATTTGTTCACAACGGCGTGCCTGGAATTCGCGTGACGGCGCACGAGAAGTCCTACGGCCCGCCATTTGTCGATCTCGCGGTGAACGTTGAGGGCTCAGGCGTCGCCGCGTTTGATTTCTCTGCTGGCACTCGCATCACTTTTATGGACGTCGCTCACCGTGGAGGCGAGTGGCGCACCGATTTCCTCTTCGGCTCGAGCAATCTCGCCGCGACCGAGTTTTATCAACCGATCGGGCAATCCAGATTTTTCGTCGCTCCCTATGCATTCGCCTCGAAGTTCGCGCGGAATTCATTCGGAGGTCTGGATCGCATCGCCGTCTTTGGGGACGAACGCGCTGGCGGGGGTCTCGATATCGGCTTCGACTCCGGCCGCCGTAGCGAAGTGCGGCTCGGCTATCAGATTTTCGATGGCAAGCTGAGTCCACTTATTGGCGCCGCGGGTCTCCCGATCGTCCACGGAAGCACCGGCGAAGTTCGCGGCCGTTATGTCTGGGACGGGCAGGATAGCCCTTCCGTTCCAAGCGCAGGAACGCGCGTCGTCGCCACGCTGACGCGAACGCTCCAGAGCCCCGCGCTGCCCCGAGCCATCACACAGCTCGACGTACAAACGTCAAATTTCTTTCCCGTCGGACCGAAGACTTCCCTGTTCGTCGCCGCCTCAGGCGGAACCACGTTCACCGGGACGGCCGGACCGTTTCAGGTATTCGCCCTTGGTGGCCCGTTCCACCTCGGCGCCTATTTGCCGGACGAATTCCTCGGCAATCATTACGCATATTCCTCCTTCGGCTTCCGCCGTGAGCTCTACCGCCTGCCCGCTCTTGTGGGAAAGAAGGTCTATTGGGGCGGATGGTATGAGGCGGGCACAGCCTTTGGCAGCTCTACCGACAATAACGGGCCGATCGTCGTCCGCGGCACGTTCAACCTCGGCTTCATCGCCGATACCATTGTCGGGCCAATCGCAGTAGCAGGGAGCGTCAGCCCAACAGGCCAAAGCCGGGTAAATTTCTCAATCGGAAAGTTATTCTAGTCTGTGTAGGGGCGGACGCATTCGTCCGCCCCGCGGAGCAAAAGCGACGCGTGCAGTACGCATCTATCTACTCCACTGTTACCACCACAGCTACCTCATTGCGCTTTGCGCAACCCGGACGAATGCATCCGGGCTACACAATCGACTTTGGAATCAGAACCGACAGGTATGACGCTTTTACGAAAGCCGCCAACGCGCGGTCTCGTGTAGGGGCGGACGCATTCGTCCGCCCCGCGGAGCAAAGCGACGCGTGCCGTACGCATCTATCTACTCCACTGTTACCACCACAGCTACCTCATTGCGCTTTGCGCAACCCCGGACGAATGCATCCGGGCTACACAATCGACTTTGGAATCAGAACCGACAGGTATGACGCTTTTACGAAAGCCGCCAACGCGCGGTCTCGTGTAGGGGCGGACGCATTCGTCCGCCCCGCGGAGCAAAAGCGACGCGTGCCGTACGCATCTATCTACTCCACTGTTACCACCACAGCTACCTCATTGCGCTTTGCGCCACCCCGGACGAATGCGTCCGGAGCTACACACGACCTTGGAATCAGAACCGACAGGTATGACGCTTTTGCGAAAGCCGCCAACGCGCAGTCTTGTGTAGGGGCGGACGCATTCGTCCGCCCCGCGGAGCAAAAGCGACGCGTGCCGTACGCATCTATCTACTCCACTGTTACCACCACAGCTATCTCATTGCGCTTTGCGCGACCCCGGACGAATGCGTCCGGGGCTACACACGACCGTGGAATCAGAACCGACAGGTATGACGCTTTTACGAAAGCCGCCAACGCGCAGTCTTGTGTAGGGGCGGACGCATTCGTCCGCCCCGAGGAGCAAAAGCGACGCGTGCCGTACGCATCTATCTACTCCACTGTTACCACCACAGCTACCTCATTGCGCTTTGCGCGACCCCGGACGAATGCATCCGGGGCTACACAATTCTCGGTGGACCTCAGTCCTTCGCCAGCGAGTTCATGTCGATCACGAAGCGATAACGCACGTCGCTTTTCACAACGCGCGCGTAAGCCTCGTTCACCTTCTGGATTGGCACCACCTCAATGTCGCAAGCCAAACCGTGCTTGCTGCAGAAGTCGAGCATTTCTTGCGTCTCCTTGATGCCGCCAATCTGCGATCCCGCCAGGCTTCGGCGCCCGCCGGTGAGCGAGAAAGCTCCGATCGGAATATCTTTCTCTGGCAGACCCACGACGACCATGGTTCCATCGACCTTCAGCAGATTTAAATACTCCGTCCAATCGAGTTGGGCAGAAACCGTATTGATGACCAGATCGAACGACTTCGCCAGCTTCGTGAAAGTCTCCGGATCGGACGTCGCATAGAAATGGTCAGCGCCTAATCGCTTCCCGTCTGCCTGCTTCTTCAACGATTGGCTGAGCACCGTAACTTCCGCTCCCAAGGCGTGGCCCAATTTCACTCCCATGTGACCCAGTCCGCCCAGGCCGACGATTGCCACCTTCTTTCCCGGCCCTGCGTTCCAATGTTTCAACGGCGAGTAGAGCGTGATCCCCGCGCAGAGCAGTGGAGCGCATGCATCCAGGGGTAGATTGTCCGGCATGCGAAGCGCGTAGTTTTCATCCACCACAATCTTGTCGGAGTACCCCCCGTACGTGGGTTTTCCCTCCTTGTCGCGCGCATTGTAGGTCCAGATCGTTCCAACCGTGCAGTACTGCTCCAATCCACTTTTGCATTCTGGACAGGTGCGGCAAGAATCGACGAAGCATCCCACGCCGACCTTGTCTCCAACCTTATACTTCGTCACTTTCTTGCCGACGGCTGAAACGACTCCGGCGATCTCGTGCCCGGGAACCATCGGAAAGATCGCCTCATCCTGATATTCACTCCACTCGTCCCGAGTCTGGTGGATGTCGGAGTGGCAGATCCCGCAATACTTGATGTCAATCACCAAATCGTGCTCAAGCGGTTCGCGTCGTTCGAAGGAATAAGGCTTCAATTCAGATTTCGGATCCAATGCTGCGTAGCCTTTGCTCTTGCTCATTTCAGATTTCGTCCTTTCGATGAATACAGATGATGAGGGTTAGATGTGAGTCGTACCAATCGGTTTCCGACTTCTTAGGAAAAGAACTTGAATCGTCTGCTTCCGATTCCCGAGATTATCTCTGGATTGGTATACTTCGCGTTCAGTCCACCCCGGCACTCGGAGGAACACTGTTGCGCCTGTCGAACGTTGGCTTGCTTCTTCCTTTTGTATTTACAACCCTCAGCTTCGCGCAGTCCACTCCGCCAGCCCCAACGCCGCCCCCAAAACCTATCTTCAAGCTTCAGGAAGTCATGATCCCGGTGCGCGATGGCGTTCGTCTGCAAACCACCATCCTGACGCCGGTCGATCAAAAGGAGCCGCTACCAATCCTGTTCCGCCGAACCCCGTACGGCGTGCCCGAAAAAGCCCCCGAGCAAATGCCCTCATCATTAAAGGAGCTAGCGCAGGACGGCTACATCTTCGTGATCCAGAATCTTCGGGGACGGTTCAAGTCGGAAGGCGTTTTCAATCTCTCCTCATGGGTCGATCTGCAGGATCCCAAAGCCACCAACGAGACCACCGATGCCTATGATTCGATCGAATGGCTCGTCAAGAATATCCCGAATAATAATGGAAAGGTCGGCATGTACGGAGTCTCCTACGACGGTCTGACGACCGCGCTGCCGCTCCTGCATCCCCATCCCGCGTTGAAAGCGGTCAGTGAACAGGCCTCTCCCGTAGATCAGTGGATGAATGATGACGACCATCGCTACGGCGCTCTCCGCGAAAGCTATGATTTCGAATATGCCGTCATGGAGCAGGCGGACAAGAACAAGAACACGAACTTCGATTTCGAAATCTATGACTCCTTCGAGTGGTATCTGAATCTGGGACCTCTCTCGAACATCAACTCCAAATATCTTCACGGCTCGATTCCCTACTGGACCTCCAGCGTCGAGCATCCCGACTACGACGAATTCTGGAAGAAGGAAGCCTGGGTCAGCCAGCTTCACTCTTCAACCGTGCCGAACCTGAACGTCGCAGGATTCTGGGATCAGGAAGATCCCTGGGGACCGTGGCAGATTTTTCGCCACGCGAAAGAAAACGATCCGCAACACACCAACTTCATCGTCGCCGGTCCATGGTTCCACGGAGAATGGCAATCCCCGAAGGGCGACAGCATCGGCCAGATTTCATTCGGAAGCCACGAAACTGCACGCGAGTTCCGCGAAAACATCGAAGCACCCTTCTTCCGCTTTTACCTGCATGGACAGGGCAACAAACCCACGTGGGAGGCCAGCACCTTCCAGAGCGGCTCCAATTCGTGGCATACCTACGCAGCATGGCCTCCGAAAGAATCGAAGAGCACCAATCTGTACCTGCGCGCGGATGGAACGCTTTCTTTCACAGCTCCCGATGCCAAGGCCAGCGCCTACCGCGAATACGTATCTGATCCCGCAAACCCGGTTCCCTACCGCCAGCGCCCGATTTCTCCGACGTATCCTGCGGGGGACTGGCGCACATGGGAAGTCGCCGACCAGCGATTCGTGGATCACCGCCCGGACGTCCTCTCTTTCGTCAGCGTTCCGCTCGATCACGATCTCACGATCACGGGCGAACTCGCCGCCGACCTCTTCGCTTCCACCTCCGGCACGGACAGCGATTTCATCGTCAAGCTGATCGACGTTTACCCGGAGAACGCACAAAAGAACGCGTGGAATGTTGAGGAAGGGCCGAAGCCTGGTCAGTACGCCCAGTCGTTGAATGGATACGAGTTGCCCATCGCGATGGAGGTCCGCCGCGGACGTTATCTCACCAGCTACGAAACTCCGCATCCACTAACGCCCAACAAGCCGACAGAATGGCAAATCCCGCTCCGCGATCACGATCATGTTTTCCTCAAGGGACATCGCATCATGGTCCAGATCCAGTCCACGTGGTTCCCGGTCATCGATCGCAATCCGCAGAAGTTTGTGCCCAGCATCTACAAGGCGGAGGCGTCAGACTTCGTGACAACCACGCAAGGGATCTACTGTTCCACGGAGCTCCCGTCCCATCTGATCCTCCCAGTAATAGGCTCAAGCCACCCGAACTTCTAGACCAGAATCCCGTGTAGGGGCGGACGCATTCGTCCGCCCCGAGGAGCAAAGCGACGAGTGTGCTCCACTCACATATCTGCTGTTAAAAGCAGGCCCAGAGAACATTCAGCCGGTCTGCCAACAAAGTCCGCCTCGTAGCATGTGTCTCAGCCTCTCTCCGTCTCAGCTTCGCCTTGAATCAGGACATCGCTTCAGCGATGCCGATCCATTTACCAGAAAAACAAAAGGCCCGAGACAAAGTCCCGGGCCAATCAATTTCCCACTACCAGCTACTTCCCGCCGGCATTCCCATGCTGCCCCAGCCAAGAAGCCAGTTGCGATTCCTGCTGCGCCTTTAAATCGACGCAATTGTTGATTCGCTCGATCGACTGCTTGTAGGTTCGCTCAGCCGCCTCAACTTTATGAGCGCTGAAGAACTCCGTGACCTGATCGCGCATGCCTGCGTCGCAGAAACTGCCCGTGGCGCCAACGATTTGAGCACTCGCAAACGGACCGCCGGCCTTCTCAATCTCAGGCCAGTGCTGCCGGATAAACTCCCACGCGAGTTTTTCTCCCGCAGGGTTTGCAAGGACGTTGGTAATCAATCCCAACGCATCTTGCGATCGCACATCCGGAGTAATAGCGAAATCCAGCGTGCGCTGCAACAGTTTCGTATCTCCAAATTGCGGCAAAGCGTAGAAATAGATGTAGTACTCTTCCGGAGTTTTGGGATTTTTCAAGGCGGTCATCACGCGATCATAGAAGTCCGTGTCCCCATTCAGCGCGGCCAGCGCAATCGCCCCGCCCGCGAGTTGATCGTCAACCGACGAAGAGTCGGCCAACGCCTTGTCCGCAATTTTCCGTGCCTCAGCGAGCGCTTGCGGGTCTCGTCCATCGTAGCCCAAAGAAGCGAGCACGCCCGTGCGCAGAGCCCTCTGCTCGTCGCTTTCGCCCGACTTCGGCTCCCACCCAAGATCTTTCGCCGCTGGGGTCAGATAGCTGCGTACCCACGCCCGATAAGAATCTCGATCGCTATCGTTCACAATGTATTGTCCGATGTAGTTGAGCCTGCCGAGAACGTCTTCGAGCACGGCTCGATTGCGATCGGATTGCAAACCTTGCGCGAATGCCAGATAGTCGCCAACTGGTTCGTGACCTACCCGGACGGACGCCCAGATATCGTTCTGCGAAGATATCCGCTCTCCCGGCGTAAGCTTCGTCTCCGCATCTACAGCCAAAGCATGAACGGCCTCCGCCTGATATCCGGTGCGGTAGTAGCCGGTTGCACCCGCGTTCGCGATCACCCAGGTCGAGCAGCCCGGCAGCGTGAAGGATTCTTCCTTCTTGGTCATCAATTCGCACTTCGCGCCGTTACCGCTCGCCGATCCCTTCAGGCAGAGCGGGATTTGCCAGAGCTGATCGTTCGAAGCCTCAAACTTCGCACGGTCCACAAAGTAGCGCTGCTGCGAGAGCGACACGTTCGTGGAATTGCCCGAGCACTGCGCTTTTACGTTGATGATGGGAGCGCCTGGTTGCTTTACCCATGTGGGCATGATCTTGTCGACAGGCTTTTTCGATGTTCTGGCCAGCGTGCTCCAGAAATCTTCTGCCGTGGAGTTTCCGTACTGATGCTCCTTCACATACGCATTGATGCCTGCGCGGAATGTCTCTTCGCCGAGATACGATTCGAGCATGTGCAGCACCGCGGCGGCTTTGCCGTAAGCGATGCCGTCGAACAATTCCTGAATCTGCGCAGGAGTTTCCGCCGCCTGATGAATGGGCCGGGTACTGGCCAGCGAATCCACGTTCAACGTCCCGCCGACTCCGCTCACGTCGTCCAGATCAAAATTCCATTCCGGTCTCCACTTTGCAACTGGCTTGGTCGACATCCATGTGGCGAATCCTTCGTTGAGCCAGACGTCGTCCCACCACTTCATCGTGACCAGATCGCCGAACCACATGTGTGCAATCTCGTGCGATGTGACCGACGCGATCGCCTTCTTCAATCCCACCGACCCCTGTTTCTCATCGATCAGCAGGATGACTTCGCGGAACGTTATGCAGCCGATGTTCTCCATCGCGCCCGCTGAAAAGTCCGGCAAGCCAATCAGGTCCAGCTTTCCGTACGGATATTTGATCCCGAAGTATTTGTCGTAATAGCTGACGATGTATTCCGCCGACTCCAGCGCAAATTTACCCATGTCCTTCTTGCCAGGAGTGCTGTAGACGCGAATCGGAATTCCATCGGCGGATCCTTCGACATACTCGAAGTTGCCCACCACCAGCGCCGCCAGATACGACGACATCTTGGCAGTCGTCGCAAACTTCACGGTGTGCTTCTCGCCAGGTCCCGGAGTATCGGAGACGACCTTGTAGTTGGAGATCGCAACCTGGCCTTTGTCGGCCACGGCAGTGATGTCGAATGTCGCCTTGTAGTCGGGCTCGTCAAATGAGGGGAAGGCGCGCCGCGCGTCGGTAGCCTCGAACTGCGTGGCGGCATACTTGCGCCCCTGATCGTCTTTCCCCAAATACAAGCCGCGCATTTCATTGTTGAGAATTCCGGCATAGCTGATGTGAACCGTCGCGGGTCCGGCAGCGAGCGGCTTCTCCACGCTCAGCACGACCATTTCCTTCTCTTTTTCGGCAGTAACCTTTGCCTTCTGAGTGGTCCCAGCGCTCGTAATCGTCACATCGTGAAAATCGATGTCCGCAGCGTTGAGGGTGATCTCTGACGTCTGCTTCAATAGACGCACCGAGATCGTCTCGTCGCCTTCGAACTTGGCGCTTTCAAGGTCCGGCGTAAATGTCAGCTTGTAGTTCTCCGGACGCGCAACTTCCGGCAAACGCTGGGCACTGGCCAGCGAAATTGTCAGTGCGAGAAAGGTCAGGACTGCTAGTGTTCGCTTCATTGTAGTTTCCTTTGGAGATCGAATCGGGTCGCTTCTGGATATCCCAGTTCTTCTGGTCTGTGACCTCGGACGAATGTGTAGCCCCGGACGCGTGTGTGGCCTCGGACGGATGTGTAGCCCCGGACGCGTGTGTGGCCTCGGACGGATGTGTAGCCCCGGACGCATTCGTCCGGGGTGATCGTCCACACTTCTGCTGATTGATTCATACGAACCAGAGGCCGCAAAAGTTCAGGCGGCAGTCACTTTCTCTCCGTTCAATATCGTCTCTACGCAGTGATTGCTGCCAAACCAGTAAGGAATCTCGCGGTAATCCTCGACGTCAAAGATCGCCATATCGGCGTCTTTACCGGGCTCAATTGTCCCTTTGCGATCTGCCACGCGCAGCGCATGGGCTCCATTGATGGTCGCCGCTGCAATGGCCTCCGCCGGAGACATCTTCATCTGCGTGCAGGCCAGTGACATCGCCATCGGCATGCTGATCGTCGGCGACGTGCCAGGATTGTAATCCGTGGCCAGCGCGACTGGAACGCCGCTGTCGATCAATCGACGCGCATCCGGATATTTCTTCAGGCCCATGAAATAGTTTGCTCCCGGAACCAGGGTCGCGATCGTATCGCGTTTGGCCAGTTCAGAGATGTCACGATCATTGACATGATCCATGTGGTCGAACGATGCCGGATGGAAACGCAGGAATGGGGTCAGTGAGGTTTCGGAAAGCTGTCCCACGTGCGCGCGGACGTTCAATCCGTTATTCTTTGCCGCTTCGAAGATGTGCTCGGTTTCCTCGGGGCTGAATGCGCCCTTGTCGCAGAAGACGTCCACGAATTGGGCAAGCTTCCGCTTCGCCGCCTGAGGAATCATCTCCATACAGACGGTCTCAACATACTTTTGTGAGCGGCCCTGAAACTCTTTTGGGACGACATGCGCTCCTAGCAGGCTGGATAACACGGTTCCGGGCCAGAGCGCTGATGCGCTGCGAATCGCTTCGAGCGATTTGATCTCCGCTTCGACGCTTAGGCCATAACCGGATTTCGCTTCCACGGTGGTCGTTCCTTGAGCAGCCATCGCGCGGAAGGCGTGCAACACTTTCTCGGTCAGCACAGCCCTGGATGCTTGTCGGACTGCCTCGAGGCTTGAGCGAATTCCGCCGCCCGCAGATGCGATCTCCTCGTAAGAAGCGCCTTCGATCCGCTTCTCAAAGTCGACGAGCCGCGGATTCACGAATACGGGATGCGTGTGCGAGTCGGCGAATCCGGGAATGACTACTTTTTGCCCACAATCAATCTCCGTAATTTTGCTGCGATTCTTGACGAGCCATTGGTCGCGGAGGGCGTCTTTGGATACTCCAACAGTGACGATCTTGCCGCCGACGCAGAGAACGGCTCCGTTGTTGATGATGCCTAGCTCTTTGAGATTGGACGCTCGTCGCGGGCCGATTGCGGTCGACGCACTGCGCAGGGTTAGAAGCTGGCCGATGTTGACCAGCAGCAGCGGTTTAATCCGCTGCATCTTCTTCTTATTCATCAGCTCTTTTATAGCAGTCTTCGATTACCGCAACGAAAGCTTGAAACTCAACCCATGGGAACTTTTACGCCAGTCTTCTTCGCAAACTCCTTGGCCTCGTCGTACCCCGCGTCGGCGTGGCGAATGATTCCCATGCCAGGATCGGTGGTCAGCACGCGCTCGATGCGCTTTGCCATCTCATCCGTTCCATCCGCGACCGTGACTTGTCCGGCGTGCAGCGAGTAGCCGATACCAACTCCTCCTCCGTTGTGGATGGAAACCCACGACGCGCCTGCTGCGGTGTTTAGGAGCGCATTCAGTAGCGGCCAGTCGGCGACCGCGTCCGATCCATCCTTCATGCTTTCGGTTTCTCGGAAAGGAGAAGCCACCGAACCGCAATCGAGATGGTCTCTTCCGATCACGATCGGAGCTTTGATCTTCCCTTTCTTGACGAGATCGTTCATTGCGAGACCGAATTGTGCGCGCTCTCCGTAGCCGAGCCAGCAGATGCGCGCAGGCAGTCCCTGAAACTTGATTCGTTTGCGCGCGAGATCGATCCATCGGCGCAAGATGCGGTTGTCCGGAAACAGTTCGAGTACGAGTTCGTCGGTAACGTGAATGTCAGAGGCTTCGCCCGACAGCGCGACCCAACGAAATGGTCCGCGACCTTCGCAAAACAACGGGCGGATGTAGGCGGGAACAAATCCGGGAAAGTCGTAAGCGTCCTTCACTCCGCGCTGGAACGCAAACGTGCGGATGTTGTTGCCGTAGTCAAAGGTCACCGATCCCATCTTCTGCAGCCGCAGCATACCTTCGACATGTCGAGCCATCCCGTCGAGCGACTTCTCCTGGTAAGCCTGCGGATCGCGCTGGCGCAATTCCAGCGCCTCCCGCAAAGGCATTCCGTTCGGCACATAGCCATTCAACGGATCGTGCGCCGAAGTCTGATCGGTGAGAATGTCAGGAACGACACCACGTTCCGCGAGTTCCGGAATGACGTCGGCGCAGTTGCCGACGAGACCGACCGATACATTCTCTTTCTTACGCACAGCGTTCTTCAGGACGCGCAACGCTTCGTCGAGCGTGGTCACCATGAAGTCGCAGTATCCGGTCTTCAGCCGCTTCTTGATACGATCGGGATCGACATCGATACCGAGGAATGCCGCGCCAGTCATCGTTGCAGCGAGAGGCTGCGCTCCACCCATTCCGCCCATGCCGCCGCTGACGATCAGCTTGCCGGCAAGGTCTCCGTTGAAATGTTTTTCCCCGGCGGCCGAGAATGTTTCAAACGTTCCTTGCACGATTCCCTGCGAGCCGATATAGATCCAGGAACCGGCGGTCATCTGGCCGTACATCATCAGTCCGGCACGTTCGAGCTCGTTGAACTTTTCCCAGTTGGACCAATGACCGACAAGATTTGAGTTCGCGATGAGCACCCGCGGGGCGTGGTCGTGTGTCTTGAAAACGCCGACTGGCTTGCCGGACTGCACCAGAAGTGTCTCGTCGTTGGCGAGAGTCTTTAACGACTCGATGATGGCGCGGTAGGCTTCCCAGCTGCGCGCGGCGCGTCCCGTTCCACCGTAGACGACGAGGTCTTTAGGGCGCTCGGCCACTTCTTCGTCAAGATTGTTCATCAGCATGCGCATGGCGGCTTCTTGCTGCCACCCTTTGCATGTGATCTGATTACCGCGTGGCGCACGAATCGAAGTAGGGGCTTGAATCTCGGCTTCTACGGGCATGGATAGATGTTAGTGGTTTCGATTCGGGCCTGCAATTCCGTGAAGCTCGTTGCGGCTTTGCTCTCCTTAGTGAATCTTCGTGTCCTTAGTGGTTAGAGAAAATTGCCAGAACAGTACTTATCCTTCGCGGCAGAAATGACACATCGAATGTGGGTGGACATGCGAGGTCAACGTTTGCGCACACCCGGAGGACGATTTGCACAGCCGTCGTGTGACATCTGACCTTGCGCAGTGAAAACAAAGAGCAGATCATCGCCAAGGCGTGAGCAGCATATAAGGATAGGCGACAAAATCCCGCAACTCCTTTGCTGTCAAGATTTTGACTCCTAACCCTAACGCGCTCAAGATTTTGCAGCCGCATTTTGCAAAACCCGCGCCAGTCAAGGCTTTTGAACGTGGGAGGGGAGGGGGGATACCCCAAGCCTCACCAGATTTCCCAAAAACGAACCAGCAAAAAGGGCCTCACGAACACGAAAATCGAAATAAATTTCCAGAGCAATTCAAAAGCATCGCTTGCGCTCGCCCTTCCTCCGAGACGCCGGTGAATTCGGCTCTGTTTCCATCTTCATGGCGTTTTCAGAGCTACCCGCTGGTTCCAAGGTGCGACACTTTCCTCATATTCCATGGGATCGCCGAAACCTGCGGTCTGGACGCCGAGATGTCGCAGAGCGTGCAAGGCCATCAACCGGCGATGCGCATTGAATGTCATGATATGGGCGAACACGCCGCCGAATGTGAAGGTCTCAGCCGGCTCGCACAGAGCGTCGACGAAAGTATCATCCCATGCGGAGCGGTTTCGGATATCACCGAGAATGCGATGCAGTTCAGTATCCGTCTTGTCGAGCCGTTGCATCATCGCTTTCGGGGAGCGATGCGATTTGGGAGCACCGTTCATGTCCATCTCGGCGCCAGACAGCGCGGCGGTCCAGACTTCCTTGGTATAGATAATGTTTTCTAATAGCTGCCTCAGAGTTTTGTTCGACTCTCGCCAAGGCAGCAGTTCTACGACAGTCGGCAATGGCCGATCCAATTGCTCCTCTGTCAAAGTGCTCGCGTACTCCAGCAATCGTCGCGTGTGCCAGGAGTCGTTGCCTGCAAAGCGATCGAATAAATCCATGTCTGTTCCTCCTTTTGTTGACGAACCAGGGGCAAAAAAATGAATTTTGTTGGACGCCGGCAAGTGAAAGTGCGGATCACGCATGCGGCGGTAGAGACTGGGAGAAATCCGAAAAGCTTTTCGGAAAGCGCGAGTGAACGCCTCCAACGAACCGTAGTTGGCGTCGAGGGCGACGTCGGTGACCGACATTCCGGTACGCGCCAATTGATATGCAGCTCTTTCCAGCAATAGCCGCCGTCGCATAGCTGCCGGAGTTTCTTCGACCATGCTTCGGAACAGCCTGTGGAACTGCGTGCGGCTTTGATAAGCCTGGCGCGCCAGATCTTGCGTTTTCACCGGCGTGTCCAGAGAGTCCGCGACTATTGCAGAGAGGCGGCCTGCGGTGTCGTGACCATCCGCTTTATTCATGCATCCGGCTCCTCATCTCGAACGAATCATAGACAAAGATGACGCCTTCCCGCCTGATCGCTCGTACCAATCTTCTACTTCAAAGCCGGATCAAGGCAAACAACCGCGGATGCTCGACACCGCGATTCGCCCGATTACTCTCCACAAACGCCGCTCCGTTGACCGACGCGGCTAGCCAATCCTGCTGTTACAACTGCGGCGCTGCGCCGCGACGATTCGGCCGGAAAGGTTACGATCGCGATTGAGGTTCGAGGTTGTCGTGCAGATCAGTAGTCTATAAAGCGCTGGAAGGTCACCTTGAATTGATCGCCCACCGGAGTTACGGTCCTCTCGTAATGGCAATGCTTATCGCCCAGAGGCAGCGTGATCCAATCGCAGTCACGCGGTTCGGGAGTTCTAAGAATGGCGAGTCGCTCTGGCGAGATGTTGGATGCGATCAGGACCAATCCAATCAACAGGAACGTCAGCAGACCTGCGCGCGTGTAGCGTTTGTTGTAGTCCGGTGTGACGCGGTGCTGCTTGGGCGGCATCGCACTGTAGTTGCGAAGTTGGCTGGTATAGTTCGGATCAGTCCCGAACTGGCGCATCGGGTTCGCTAAAGGCGCGCTCCGGTTCAGAGGCCAGTGGAACGATTCTGTGGTTCCGGCGTTTCGACGCTTGGTAATCCGGAGCGTGTATTTCTTGCCCTTGGGTGTTTCCCGACAGCCGATGACTTCGAGGTCCCTGCCACATTTTGGGCAGGTCTCCTTCTTCTCTGTCGTTTTTATGCTTGCGCCGCAGGAGCAACGGAATGAGAGTTGTTCGACACCATTTTCAGATGTCACTTCAACCTCCACAAACTAAGTGATGGATTGATACGATACGCCGGTTTAGCGCATGGTGGGTTGGAAAATCATTAATTGCGGAGCGTGCGAAGAAGTTCCCTCTTGCCTGCGTGAATAGGTTTTGGTTCAGGTGTCCCTACGGGACACTTTTTGGGCTTTGCAAGCTCTCCCGCCAGTGAACTGGCGGGCTATTTTCGGGCCTCCAGACCGAACTTTCTTGCTTGAGTTCTTGCGGCTTAGTCTTTGTTGACGGTGACCTCAAAACCCTTTCACCACAAAGGACACGAAGGTTCTCTAAGGAAAGCTGGATCAGTTGCTGAGTTGCCGATCTTGTTCTGCGGTGAGAGGCTGCTACCAGGTGCTGTAGGCGGTGCCGTCGCTGGCATTGGCGCTGGAGGCGGAGTGGACGTCTGTGATGCCGGGGTCTTGCTGGTCCACTGCCATCATCACGTCTTCCTGGACGACTTCCCAGTTCGCTTCGCGAGTCATGGGGTCGACCGGAACCTGTCGAAGATATCCGGCGGTGACCAGCTCGTCGAGGGACTGCGGGGCCTTCTGCTTGTCGAGTGTGTATTGCGAGATGACGCTGCGCAGAGTGGCGAGGTTGGAACGCAACACCGATTCACGGGCCTGTACGACCGACTGGTTGTACATGGGCACGGCAACCGCCATCAGGATCATGATGATGCTGATGACTATCATGAGCTCGAGCAGCGTGAATCCACGCGAGCGTCGTTGCATCCGCAAACGCTTGAGGTTACGCACACGCTCGATACGGCTTGGTGCCCGTTGCTGCAATTTGGTCGCGTGCGCTCGCATCTACCAGTCCTTGTACTTTGTGCCGTCGAGGCCGGCACCTTGCGACTTGGTGTAAACGTCGAAGATGTTCTGACCGCCCCACGAGTCGGATTCCGGGTCGTCCTGCATGGACCGCATTCCCCATTCCTTACTCTTCGTCATGGGGTCAGTGGGGATAGAACGGAGAAAGCGGATTTTCTTGCCACCTTGCGCTTCCACGCCCTTCACTAAAGTTTCGAGGTCGGGAGGATAGTTCTGGCTGTCGACCTTAGTCTGGAACATCTGGCGATCGGCGGCGTCTTTGTAGCGGTCGATGGCATCACGCATGTCCCAGAGGGCCTGGCGCAGTTGTTTCTCCTTCTCGCGTTGGATGGTGACGCGGGCGAGAGGGAGGGCCATCATCGTCAGGATGGCGAGAATCGTAGCCGCGACAATGAGTTCGAGAAGGGTGAACCCGCTTTGGGAGCTTTTGGTACGGTGCGATCTCGAGTAAATCTTCATTGGCAAAAATACGGAGCGGTCGGATTCCCTTATCGCATTTTACGCGGTGCGGGGGAAATCCCAGCGCCTGAAGGCGTGATTCATTCTGAGTTACGGCATCGCTAAAGCGATGCCCTGATACGAACCGCTAGTTACGGCATTTGCCAGAGCAATGCCTTACTGCGAAGCGGGCTTTGTTTGCATTCGGCGAGGGCACGATGCCCTCGCAACAACCGGCGCACTTCTCCGTTTCGATCATTGGACGGTTACCGATGCCTGGGCGCCGTTTACTGTGATGGCTTGCAGGCCGGGATCGCGGGCTCCGCCTCGAGTGATGGTGAGCGGAGTCTGTCCGTCGGTCTTTGCCATGAACGTAATCGTCACCACTGCACCCTGGCCGGAAACTCCACCGGCTCCCGGTGGCCGCGTCGCGGTGATCTGCGACTGTCCCTGGGCTTCGTCTTCGCGATGCACCAGGGCGACCGCCTGGCCATCCTGCGAGAGGAATCCGCCATTGGAAACGTTGACCAGTTGCAACATTTTCGGATCGTAGTTCAACTGCACGGGTACGGAGTACACGTTCTGTGCACCCGATATCAGAAGATTTACGGCAAAGGTGTTTCCCTTTGTGGCCTGCACCGTCGGGGGATCAAACAAGAAGCTGGCGGCAGCACCTCCGGATGCGGAGTTGGGCGCCGAGGATCCGGGAGCCGGACGTCCTGCCGGCTGAGTTGCCGGGGCCGCGGACTGGGGCGACGGCTGACTGCCCTCGGGTGCGCCAGCAGCGGGAGCTGCTTGCTGTTTGCTGTGGTGCAAAGCGATGGTCGTCGAGGTTCCGATCTCAATCGGACGCTGGTTGACCTCGTTCACATCGTTCCCACGGATGATGTGAGGCACGATGGCGAAAACAATCTGGTTTTCAGAGTGGTCCTGCGTCGTCTGACCAAACAGATATTTGAGGATAGGAATCTGCGCGAGCCCAGGAATACCTGCAAGTGATTTCGTCTGCTGGTCTTCCATGATTCCGCCGAGCAGGTTGGCTTCTCCGTCTTTTAAGCGAATTTCGTGCTCGATCTTGCGCTGTCCGATGATGGGCTGGCTGATGCCACCGATGTTCTGCTGTCCAGTGACGGCGGAAACATCCATTGCGATCTTCAGAGTGACTTCGCCGTTGGCATGGACGCGCGGAGTAATGTCGATATTGACACCGACGTCCAGGTACTGGAACTGGGTGTTGACCAGCGGGTTGATACCGACGCCACCGATGCCGGGCTGGAACGATCCGGTTGCGACAGGAACGCGGTCGCCAATCTTCAACGAAGCCTTCTGACCGTCGAGAGCGCGGATCTGCGGATTCTGAATCAACTTGGTATCGCTGTTGTTCATGACTGCCGACAGATTGGCAGACGGAATGGTGACCTGGAAATCGGTCGCGTTCAGGTTGCCCTAAGGTGTTCAGATTCAGACCATTGGTGTTGGTCGTGGGTGTGGATGTAGTGCCGTTGCTGTTCGTAACCGGAGTCGTGGTGGTGTTCAGGTTGCTTTGCAGCGTGACCGTGGCGCTGGTCGGAGGATTGAGTCCGAGAGTGCGCGAGCGATCCTTGCTAACCTGCATGACGGCGATATCCACGATGACTTCCGGCCGGGCCTTATCGAGATCTTCCACTAACTTTTCGGCAAGAGCGATCTGATCCGGGGTCCCGCGCACTACGAGGGCGTTCTGCGAAAGCAGCTGCTGCACGCGCTGGACATCGAGCACGGCGCGAATCGCATTCACAACGTCCTGCAGTTCGGTAGGCTGGGAAAGATTCGTAAGATAAAAAGTTTTAAGGACGCTTTGTTCTAATTCCTTGCGCTTTGCCGGATTGTCGGTAGCAACGAAGATAGTGTTGGAAGTGACTGGGCGCCAGAATGTTTTCGATTCGAGGGCGGTGATTTCCAGTGCTTCGTCCAAGGTAACGCCGTTCAAGTCGACGTTGATGACGCGTGGGGTATAGTCCGGATCGAAAAGGACGTTGACGCCCGCCAATTGACCGACGGTGCGATACACGACGTCGGACTTGGTGGAGAGCATCTTCACTGTGATGGGGACGCTGGAAATGCGAGCGAGTTCAATCGGGCCCGCGGCTTCATGCACCCTGCGCTTCAAGGATTCCGGCGGTCCCGCAGCCTGAGGAGGCGGGTTCTTCTGGTTGTTGATCAGCTTCAGGGTGCGGGTAAGCTCCTGCTGAGCAATGAACAAGGAGGGATCGATTTCCAGAGCCTTCTGGAATTCCGCAACGGCCTCGTCGAGTTTGCCGTCTTCCTTTAGCTTCTGCCCTCGATGGGTGATGGCGGCAGCGGCCTGGAAGCGGCTGTGCTCGAAAGCGGCGCGGTAGCGGAGATCCTTCGGTTTAATGTTATAGGCTTGCTTGAAGAAATCGTAAGCAACCTCGTATTGCTGGCGGGCCTCCGCGTCACGGCCTTTTTCGTAAAGGTCTTTTGCCTTGTCAGCAAGGGCGGGGAGGGCTAGGGCCGCGACCAGCGACAGAAATAGGGCCGGGCGCATCAGGCGTCTCATTGAATAATCCTCACGAGATGATCCTTTGAAAACAGATTTTCGCCGGACAGGCAGCAATTCCACATGTCAGGGCGTCCCGAGGTTAAGCGGGAGATCTACTCAACACTCAATTTACTCGCGGTGACGCGATTATAGCATCGCAAAATGCGCCTCCTGACCTCGGTACCTACTCGGAAGTAACATCATAGGTCGCTGAACTTGTGGCGTCTCACAATGGACTGCGGCGATCAGATTTCCGGCCATGGTTGATCTCGTTTCAGCGCCGAATTGGCACCGGCAAAAGCAGCTGGAGCGATTCCGCGAGCCTCAAACGGGAATCTAAGATTGATGCGCTAAGATAAAGGAACGTAACACTATGGCTCGTCAATCCACGCATCAGACCAAAGCGAATCCCGAAAAATCCCCGAGGCGCGATCCCACCGCAAGCGGACAGAGGGATGCTGCCGTTAATAGGATCGCTTCACATAACTATTTCTTGCTGGAAAAATTTGAAGTGGGGGTAGTTTTAACTGGTACCGAAGTGAAATCGGTGAGGGGTGGCCTCGCTAACCTCAAGGACTCCTACGGTCTGGTCAAGGACAACGAGCTTTGGCTACTCAATGCGCACATCGGACCGTACGAGCACGGGAATATCTTCAATCATGCGCCGCTGCGCACCCGTAAGCTGCTGATGCACCGCGAGGAGATTCGGAAGTTGATCGGCAAAACGCAGCAGAAAGGGCTGACGCTGATCCCGGTGCGCCTATATTTCAAGAACGGTAAAGTAAAACTTGAACTTGCGCTTGCTAAAGGCAAACAGCTTTGGGATAAACGTGAGACAGAGCGTCGGCGCACCGCAGATAAAGAAGCCAGAGAGGCGATGGCGCGCGGACGAAAATCGTAAGAGTTTCTAGACTTCAAACCCCATCAAAACGGTAAACCTCAAGTCGGATCGGCCTCCGGTTGCCGAGTCGTTGCAGCGGCTCGAACGTGAGATTGCCATCGCGCGACAGCAGAGCCATTCCCTTCTCAAAATCGTGCACGGTTACGGATCTACTGGTACGGGTGGCGACATTCGCGTTGCCGTTCAGAAGCGTCTGTTCGAGATGGCCGAAAGTGGGCAAATTCGCGGATGTGTGTTTGGGGAGAGTTGGGCGACGAGCGATGAAGTCGTGTGGCGACTGGTGCGGGAGAATCCTGAGTTGAAGGCGGACGGCGACATGGGAAAGCGAAATGCGGGTATCACAGTGGTGTTGCTGTGATTTGGTGCGGCGGAGACATTCTCAAGCGCTGAAGCTTCTTTTCTCTCCTGTTCATAAAGCTCAGGGGCTGAAGCCCTTATTATTTGATGTTTCTTGCGGCATGGCTAAAGCCATGCCCTGATACGAACCTCTACGACCTGTACGAAGGCTACGAAGCCGAACCCAGCAATAAGTTGCCAAACCCGAATGCAACGGAGATTTTCGCACATTGCTAGGAAACGGATGGCTCAGACGGCGGGGCCGGTGGTATGGGTTCCGGCGGGACCATTGGTACTGGTTCCACAATAATGGGCGGCGGGGCTATCACCTGAACCACGGGCAATGTGGCAACGACCGGGATCAACATGTATTGCTGCCAGTAGGAGACGGCCACGCCGCGCTGCCAGAATCGCGGGATGAAGAGCAACAACAGGATTAGCTGGCTCAATAGCAGAGCCCGGACTACGCCCTCCGAAGGAACGAAGTGGATCCAAGACCAGACGCCTCCGAGTAAGAAGATTGCGGCGACGAGGGTAGCGATGACATAACTGCCGAGGAGCCGGAAAAGATGGCGGAATGTGTGGCGAAATCCTGCGGCTACGGATTTGCGAACGGCTTTCTGATCGTTGAGGACGATGTCAGCCTCGGCGAGATCGAACCAGATTCGGAGCGTCGTCATGATTAGGAAGATCACCGCGAGCCCGGAGACTTGCAGGATGACGGGAAGGAGTTCGTAAGTACTGTCCCCGGCCTTCTTCACGATCGCACCGTGAATTGCAAACAGAATTCCGGTGACGATGCCCATGACGATGCCCGCGATGAACATCAAGCGTATGAAGCGCCAAAGGTTGCGGCCACAGGCACGGAAGAAGTCTTCACGCGGAAGACGATAACTGGACGCGTATCCCTGAAAGACGCCAGGGAGGAATATGGCGACAGCCAGGAAGAACGCGACGGCGAAGCAGACTGCAGCCGTGCTCACGGCGGCCATCGATCCAAACTCGGGGCGGGCGTAAAGCTCGAACATCACGGACAGATCGAATCCGCGCAGCAAGCGATCGCTATAGGCGCTGTGTTCGAGAATGGGGCGGGCACTGTCGCGAAATGCGGAGGTGCCGAGAAATCCGAAAACAAAATCGAGAAGCCAGAACCAGAAGATGTAGCGCTTGTTGCGCATCACCATTCCCAAGCCATCGCCGAGAATGCTGCGCTTGTCTGCCACGTCCGTTAAGAGTGATTGCATGGATCCTCTCTAGACCGCCCACCAGGTCAGAGCCTGGCTTAGAAGTTGCGTGACGAACTGCCAGTAATTGGAGAGCTTGAAGGTCGACCGGCCACTTCCCTCCACCCTAAAGCTGCCGTTGAAATTATTTCGATCAAGCTGAACGGTATGATCGGGATCGATCTCGGCTGAAACTGCCTTCGCGTTCTTCAAGTACGCGAACCGCTTCCAGCGGGCCTGCCCATCCCAGCGCTCGCGGACTCTCTCTCCGTTATCGAAACGAACCTCGATGTCAATGGGCATCGCGAAATCTTCCTTGCGGTGAACCGACACATTGGATTGATAGACAGCGTTGTCCTTGGCGTTCTTGTCTGATTTCTTGTCCTTCTTTTCCTGATACCAGTCGACCGGAAACGAATCGACCTTGAGGATTTCGTAGTCGAGGACTTGAGTTCCATTGACGGCCTGATTGAAG
This sequence comes from uncultured Acidobacteriota bacterium, assembly GCA_963801895.1. GTDB lineage: Bacteria > Acidobacteriota > Terriglobia > Terriglobales > Acidobacteriaceae > Sulfotelmatobacter. The sequence goes on from CAWDGM010000003.1 coordinate 340,635, forward strand.
TACCAATGCAGGTCTTTGCCAGCAACCTCTTCGATGGTCTTCAGGAAATCTTCCTTGGTGGGATGGGTGAAGCGATATTTCATAAAGTAGGCACGCATGGCTTTTGACATGGTTTCTTCGCCGATGATGCCTTCGAGCGTCAGCAAGACGGAGGCGGTCTTGCCATAGGTCACGCCGCCGTAGGAGTTCGAGTTGTAATAGGCGTAGGCATTCTGTGCCATGGGATCGCGATCGGGGGCGCCGCCGAGGTACTGGAGCCGTTGCAACTCCCGCTCGCCCGCCGTAATCCCGGCAAGGTTGAGGAATGAAGTGTCTTTGCCGAAGATGGAATCCATCACTTTGACTTCGGTGTAGCTGTTGATGCCCTCGTCCATCCAGGCCTCTTCGAATTCGTTGGTGGCGACCATGCCGTACCAGTACTGGTGTCCGAATTCATGCTCGACGACGACCTCCACAAGTTTGACTCCATCTGGCATAAACCAACTGGATTCGCCGGTGATGAACGTTGGGTATTCCATCCCGCCGGCCGCGGAGTCGGGCTCGGGGTCGACAACGGTCAGCGTCTTATAAGGATAGGGTCCGTAGAATTTCTCGAAACGATCGAGGGTGTCGCGGGTCACTTTCTCGTGACGCTCGGCTTGGCTCCAGTGTCCTGGCTGCATTAGGAAGCGAAGCTGGATTGGTCCCATCTGCGACTGATAGGTGACTTCGCGAACCTTGTAACGGGGACTCACCGTCCATGCAAAGTCGTGGATATCGTCGCCGTGATAGGTCACGGTCTTGGTGCCGTCGGGATTGTTGGCGCTGCCGACTTCCACTCCGCTCGCACCGATGACTTCGTATTGAGGAACGGTGAGCTTTACATCGTAGACGCCGAAGTCGGCGAAGAACTCGGTGGTGTTGTGATACTGGTGGCAGTTCCAGGCTCCATGCCAGAAGACGCCGACTTTCGGAAACCACTGGCCGCCGAGGAGAAAATCGCGCTTCCACCCGGAGCGGGCTTGCGTTTCCGGGAACTTCGTCTGAAAGGAAATCTTGAACTGGACAAATGCGCCGGGACCGATTGGCTTGGGAACAGGCAAATCGACGACCGTCTTATCATCTTTATTGCCATCATCGGGAGCGATGTAGTGGAGCGCCTGGGTCAGGTCTCCCTGACCGACGACCTCGATGCTCTTGATGTCCTCGGAACCGTAAAGCTTGTCTTCCCACTTGGCATAGCCGACGTCGCGGGTTCCCATGAGCTTGGTGTCGCGGACGAACGTCGCATTGGGCTGGAACGCATTCTGATACAGGTGGAAAGGAAAATGGTCGAGCGGCTGCCCGGTAAGGTTGTGATAGGTCAAAACTTCGGTGGCATCCACGGTGTGCTTAGCAACGTCATACTTGGCGTCGATCTGGTAATGGACCACGCGCTGCGACATCGGCGTCGGAGAATTGATCGCCAGCGTCGTGTCTGGGATGGTCGCTGCTCCGGCGGCCGTGATGGAACCAGTCGGATTAGCCATGATTGGGGCCTGTGAAGGAGCGGCCGCCACAGTCTTTCGACTTCTGGCGGCAATCAGGCACAGGACAAGAGCCAGCACGAGCGCACAAATCTTTGATCGAGTCAGCATAGAAGGAATCGCCTTGACGTCTGCGGCCTTGAATCATAACTCAGGCGCTGGAATGCCGTCATCAAAGCAGGGGGACATCGGCGTTGGCTTTGCTTGTTGCGCGCCGGTGACGACGGCACGGAGAGTACAATCCGAACGAGCTGGAGGGTTCGCGAGGCGCATTCCTTGCGCTGTCGGGAGGAAATGATGAAACGTGTGGAACAAGGGGACGTCAGCCTTCTGCAGCATCCATCGTCGCAGATGTTGTTACGGTCAAGAATTCCAGCGCGGCTCGCCTACGTGGCGACGGATGGGAGCCCGCGCGTAGTTCCTATCTGGTTTCACTGGAATGGTAACGAGGTCGTGATGGCGAGCCCACCGAAGGCGCCGAAACTGAAGTCGTTGACGGCGAATCCGAAGGTGTCACTGACCATCGATGAGAATGAATTCCCGCACAAGGTGCTGTTGATTCGCGGAACGGCCCGGCTTGAGAAGGTGGATGGCATCGTCCCGGAATACGAGGCATGCGCCGCCCGCTACTTCGATGAGAAGCAGGCCAAGGCGTGGCTAGATCAACTGAAAACAATGGTTACGTCAATGGTGCGCATTACGGTTACGCCGGAGTGGGTCGGACTGCTCGACTTCAAGACCCGGTTCCCCAGCGCGTTGAGCGCCTGACGGCGGCGGCGTTCGACGGCTAACTCAACTCGATTGAGAGTGTCTTCGACGGATGAACCAACATTAGCCCGCTTGCGCTTTGGGCGTCCTGCCGACGATACTGGAATGAATCCAATTTCATCATGAAAACAACTATTTCTCTCTCTGCGCCCGCTGAAGTTGAAACTGAATGCCTTGTGGCTGTTGTGCTCGATCAAAGCACCGCAAGCTTGAATGGAAAAGAAAAGAAGCCTGAGCTGAAGGTCGCCACCGCCGACGGTGCCGTGAGTTCTGTGGCGGCCGATTTGCTCGCCAGTGGCGAGCTCAGCGGAAAACCGTTCGAAACCAACCTGATGCACAAGCCGAGCGGCTTGAAAGCTAAGCGATTGCTGCTGCTCTCGGGCGGCGGCTCAAAGAAATTTGCGAGCTACGATTTGCGACGTCTGGCCGGAGCGGCGGTTCGGACTCTGAAGTCGCGCGGCATTCGAAGCTTCGCTTTTGTCGCTCCTTCCGGGATTGCTGCCGACGAAGCGGTACGCGCGATTGTAGAAGGCGCACACGTTGGAAATTTCGATCCGGACTACTACCGCAGCGATCGCAAGGACCAGAAAATTGATGTGCTCACGATTGTTGCCAGCGGCGACAAACCTGCTCTCGAAAAAGCGGCGAACGAATCCCAGGTGATCGGCGAATCGCAAAATTTCACTCGTGACCTGGTGAACGAACCTTCGAACCTTATGACGCCGACTATTCTGGCCGATCGCGCGAAAAAAATGTGCTCTGAGGTCGGATTGAAGTGCGAAGTATTTGGCGCGGACAAGATCAAAGAGATGAAGATGGGCGCATTCTGGAGCGTTGCCCAGGGTTCGGACGAACCTCCCGCGCTCATCGTCATGAAATACGAACCTGCGGGAGCTCCTGAAAAGCCGGTGCTGGGGCTCGTTGGAAAAGGAATTACGTTCGACACGGGTGGCATTTCAATCAAGCCCGCCGACGGCATGGAGAAGATGAAGTACGACATGGCCGGCGGGGCAACGATGATCGGCGCGATGCGCGCGATTGCACTGCTTAAGCCGAAGGTCAAAGTCATCGGCATTGTCTGTGCTACGGAGAATATGCCGTCCGGCAAGGCGCAGAAACCAGGCGACGTGCAGATCGCGATGTCGGGAAAATCGATCGAGATCATCAATACCGATGCGGAAGGCCGGCTAGTGTTGGCGGATGGTCTGCATTATGCGAAGCAATTGGGTTGCACTCACCTCGTGGATGCGGCGACGCTGACGGGAGCGGTGGTGGTGGCACTCGGCTTCAATAACGCGGGAATTTTTGCCAACGATGATGAGATGTATAACCGCCTTCACACTGCGAACGACAAGGCTGGCGAGAAGATGTGGCGCTTGCCTCTCGATGATGAATACAAGGAGCAGATCCGTTCATCGATTGCGGACATCATGAACACAGGCGGCCGTTGGGGCGGCGCGATCACGGCGGCGATGTTCCTGAAGGAATTTGCCGAAGACACTCCGTGGATTCATCTTGATATCGCGGGAACCGCGTGGATGGAAGAACAGAAGCCGTGGATCGCAAAGGGTCCGTCGGGAATTGCGTTGCGGAGCCTGGTGGAATTTGTGAAAGGCTTCACGAGCTAGTTGGTGGGAAAGATCGATTCGGAATCGGAATAAAAACTTTCACCTTATGTGTTGAATAAGATTTCGGTTCCGATCGACAAGATGGTCCTCGAAAGCCGGCAGCGTTTGAGGGAAAGCGAAGCGATTGTTATAATCAGGGTCGCTCAGACGCTTTCAGTCGTTGGGTTTGAATGCTCGTCCCGCCAAATTGCGGCTGAAGCGAAATACCCACAGCTCGCATTCAGCGAGCAAGGTAATGTGGCCAGGTAGCTCAGGTGGTAGAGCGCAGCCCTGAAAAGGCTGGCGTCGGCGGTTCAACTCCGTCCCTGGCCACCATGTTTTCAATACCTTATGCGCTCCTTTCCATACAAATTGGGTGTAATAACTGAGCGCCGAATTCGCGTTTTGGAGTTCAGTTATCCAACGATGTCATAGATTCGAACGATGAAAGTTCCGGCGGTGTCATCTCCCATTCACCGTCGGAATTAGGCTTCTTCGGACTGTCCAGATATAGGGTGTCCAACATGAACTGACTCCATAAAAGCGTCTTTGCGCACGAGTTTGCCGGCATTTTCCACCAGCACGCGAAGAGTGTCGAAGCGCTCGACTCGCAGGCGAATTTCTTCGTCATCCCGAAGCAGCCTTCGCTCGTTTACATCAAGCAAATAATTGCCAAACTGATACTTAGCCATTCGAACCATGTGGGGACTACGGCTTTCCTATGGCCACTGGTACCAGCGCGGATTTCGTTATACTTCACGTGCCGTAACCGGGCAAATGGGGATTCACTTGAACACAGGGAGATCGGGAGTGTCACGCTATTTTAAGAATTGGATTTTGACCATTACGATAGTCGGATTTTGTGTACTTCTCGCCGAGAGCGCAAACGCGAAACCTAATCGGAAAATCACGAATCCATACAGCGCGGCACAAATACAATCCATGCTTCATCCGTCATCTTCGGCTTTGCCGGACGCCTCCCACCTGAACCCGGCAAAGGCTGCTATCGAACGGATAGTTAGGCAGGCACTGAAGAAGTCGAGAGCGGGACATGCAGCTTCCACTCCCGAAACCTCTCTCTCCAGGTTTGACGAATCACGAGTGCAAAGCGGCACTTCCCTCCACTTCCGCTCTGCACCGACCTGGAGCGCCGCGCCCAGCGGCAATCCAAGTGACGTTTATGGCGTTGTAGTCGCCGATTTCGACAATAGAAATGGACTTGACGTCGCCACCGTGCAAACCGACGGGACGCTCAACCTCCTCTATAACCAGGGAAAAGGCAGTTTGGCGAAGTTCTACGTCAACGCTTCAGCAGTCAGCCTTAACCCGGCAGTCACCAGTGTCGAGCAAGCCGACTTGAATAATGACGGGTATGCGGACGTTGTCGCCATGGATGCGTTGAACAGCGCGTTGCTTGTATTTCTGAACAAAGAGGATGGCACTTTCGAAGATGCTGTCAGCCTGTCAGTCGCTCCAAAAAGCGGAGCAAGCTTCATCAACGGGGGCGCTTTCACGCTCGGCGACGTAAACCGTGACGGAAAGATTGATCTCGTGGCGATCAGCAATCTTCAAAACACGGACCAATGCTGCACAACGATTTTTTCTCAACAAACATTCCTCGGCAGTGGAAACGGGACATTCAAAGCGCCGACCGAAATTGATACCACCCAGATTGGATTTATGGCGGTTCCGTATGGAGACACGCTCGCACTCGCGAACATGTCCGGACGGTCAGTGCAAGATCTCGTCCTTGAAGTCGGAGGTTTTATTCCCGGCGACTCACTCGGTCTAAAGGTGATTCACGGTCGAACCGACGGTACATTCCAGAAAGTTCCGAGCACGAGTGCGACAGTGAGCAACGTTCAAGCGATGGTGCATGCGGGGTCTTTCGCACTCACTGACCTGAACCATGACGGCCATCTTGATGTCGTATTCACCGCGACCGACTCCAACATTTATGTCGCGCTCTCCGATGCCAACGGTGCACTGCAAACTCCTATTCCTGCTCTCACGGGACTTTACAGTGCCGCGTTAGTGACTGCCGCTGATTTGAACCGCGATGGGAACGTCGACTTGATTGTCTTTGCCATGGGACAGATTGGCGTGTTTGCCGGACGCGGCGACGGAAGCTTTGACGAGGCCGCGCTGGGCCAGTACGCAGCGGGGTCGGGCAGCAATCAACTTCCAATACCAGTGGATCTCGACCGCGACGGTAATCTCGATGTAGTCACCCTGGATCGCACGAATAATCAGGTTGCCATCTACCGGGGCTGGGGGAATGGGCGATTGGGGGGCGCGGGCATTATTTACCCCGCACGAAATTCTGTTGGCTCTTCTCCAAGCAAGACAGATTGGGGCGTCAATATAGAAGTCGCAGCCGTTGGCGATTTCGATGCAGACGGCAAGTCTGACGTTCTGGCATATGATCCGATCAATGCCGTCCTGGGTCTTGAACCGGCTCTCGACATCGGGACCAGCGACGCCTCCGGCAAGTTTTTGTTCAAGGAAGCGATGTCTGCATCGGAACTGCAGAGGTTAGCTGAGCAATATCAGTCCATCAGCATCTCTCCCGTTAGCGGCGACTTTAACAACGATGGCCGAACGGACCTGATTCTTGAAACATTCAATGGCCTTGCAATCGCCACGACGCGAAGTAATGAAACCCTATCAACGCCGGTGCCGGTGAAATTCCCGGTACCGATCGGATGTCAGCCCATCAATTTCATGGACGTTGCCGACGTGAACGGTGACGACATTCCCGACATTGTGGCTTCCTATGTTCAGAACCCGTTTTGTCCTCCCAGCGCATCGACACCAACAGGATTCTTCGTGTTGCTCAACGATGGAAAGGCGAACTTCCAGACAAAGTTCCAACCCTTCGGCGAAGCCCTCTATTACGTAAAGGTTGCAGATGTAGACGGTGATGGGAAACCAGATCTCCTTTTGGGAAACGGGAATGACAGCAACAGCGGACGATTCAACATTTATGTACTCCGTGGAAAGGGCGACGGTACCTTCGACTCGGCCCATCCATTCCGCCCCATCGACAACCAGATTATTACCGGAATCGTTCCGGGTGACTACGATGGAGACGGCAAGCAGGACCTCACGCTGCTGACCGCAGGTGAGATTGGCGCCGATGGCTTACCTCTTCCGAGCACCGAAGGTGTTCTTCTATTAGCTGGTCACGGAGACTTTACGTTTGGAGCGCCGAAACTCATGCTCCCTGGCGTAACGTCAATCAGCGGCAAATACGCAGACTTCAACGCCGACGGCAAACTCGACTTGGCAGTGTCTCTCTATGCATCGGACCAACCCACGAAAGCCAACTTTGGGATGATCGTTCTGCCAAATGTTGGAGGTGGAAACTTTGAATCAGCAATCAACTTGTTGCTTCCCTACCAGTCCCTGGGTCCGAACAGTGAGGTTTTCACAGGAGACTTCAACGGTGACGGATCCACAGATATCGTAGGAGGCCTCGGGCTCTCGAGTCCGCTCTTTCTGAACTTGGGACGTTGAAGATGAGGAGCAATCTTGATAGACGGACGAACTGCCGGGTCGCTTGAATCATCCCCCTTTGGTAACGTTGTACAGATTTGCCCCGCTGATACTGTTCACGACTGAGGGGCTTCTGGCGAGTTAGGAACAACTCCTTTTTGCTTTCCTCGTCGCTGGCCGGAGGCAGGAACTGCAGTCCTGCTTTCGGCTTTCACTTTGCGCGCCTGCACCAGATTTTCCTCGCGACAATCAGCCGCTAGCCGCTGACTCGTGCCCTTTCCTCGATAGCTGGAACACCAACTTCCCGGAATATCGTTGCGCAATGGAGTGCCGTCTCATTTTCGCCTCGGGCCTTGTGTGCAGCTCTCCACCCTCCGTCATATCGAACCTCCATTGAAATTCCCGACTGTCGCCGATAGACACGCTCGCCAGACTTTGTCGAGCGGCATGAGTTAGGTTGTTCGCTTAATGTATGCTGAAGATCTGTCTACAGGATTCAAGGAAAATGCATGGATCGATCCAGTTGCTCAAGACGACAAGCGCTGAAGATGATCGCGATCAGTTCGATGGCGGCATCGATTCCTAACTGGGCGCACGCCATTCCGCAAGAGAAGTTTCCTTCCCGACGGCCTCTCCCGGACCAACGCAAATTCACGTCACGCGCCGTTGAAGAAACCATTGCACGAGTGAAGTCTGGTATCAGTGATCCGGAACTGCGGTGGATGTTTGAAAACTGCTATCCCAATACTCTCGACACGACGGTCCGCACTGGAACTATAGATGGCAAGCCTGACACCTTCATCATCACCGGCGACATTGACGCGATGTGGTTGCGGGATTCCTCTTGCCAGGTGTGGCCCTATCTGGAATTGGCCAAAGAAGATGCGGATCTTCGCCTGCTTTTTCAAGGTTTAATCGGACGTCAGAGTCGTTCTATTCTGCTGGATCCGTACGCCAATGCCTTTTTGTCCGATTCCAAAGCTACCAAGCCCCTCTCTTGGGCCGTCAACGATGCGACCGATCATCATCCAGGAGTGGCAGAACGCAAGTGGGAGGTGGATTCGCTTTGCTATTGCATCCGCCTAGGACACGGATACTGGAGCGCAACCGGAGATAAAACACCGTTCAATCCTGAATGGGTAAAAGCAATGCGATTGGTTGTAGCGACGTTTCGCGAGCAGCAACGAAAAAATGGCCGTGGCAGCTATCATTTCCAGCGCCGCGACGAATCTCCAACGGACTCGCTGCCTCTCGATGGATACGGCAATCCGGCGCGACCGGTCGGATTGATCTATTCCATGTTTCGCCCGTCGGATGATAGCTGCATCTATCCACTCTTTGTGCCAGCTAATTTGTTTGCCATGACTTCCCTGCGCCAATTAGCGGACATGGCAACCGCCATCGTGCATGACGACGTCTTTGCAGCGCAATGCCACGGTTTCGCCACTGAAATTGAAACAGCCCTCGCGGCTCACGCGCACATCAAGAACACCGCACATGGTGAGGTCTGGGCCTACGAAGTGGACGGGTTCGGTAACCAATTGTTTATGGATGATGCCAATCTACCTGGACTTCTCGGTCTCCCCTATTTGGGGTGCTGCACGCAGGATGATCCGCTTTATCGACGGACGCGAGAGAGAGTCTTAAGTGAAGCAAATCCTTACTTCTTCAAAGGCAGAGCGGCCGAAGGAATAGGGGGACCGCACGTGGGCCTCGACATGATCTGGCCAATGTCGATTATCATGCGAGCCTTGACCAGTTCTGACGACGCGGAAATCATACAGTGTTTGCGTTTCCTTAAGACTACACATGCCGGCACTGGGTTTATGCATGAGGCTTTTCAAAAGGATGATCCCTCCCATTTCACCAGGTCCTGGTTCGCATGGGCAAACGCACTGTTTGGGGAACTCATTCTTAAGCTGAGTAGAGAACGGCCCAAACTACTCTAGAGGTCGTCCAGAGCAGCGTTCGTGATGCGGCTGGCGGCGGGCATGCTCCAAGAGTTTGCCCAAACACTTTGCGGCGACTTCGGACGGCTCTGTTCACTCGGGGAGTGAGTTCGGATCAATGCAACCGCAATCGGTTTGTCCTGCGCTGAAATCAGACTTGCATGAATCGATAGATAGGCAAGCACCACGAGACGAAGCGTTTTGATTGGACCCTTCGCCGAGAAAGGTCGTGCACGGTGTTTTGCCATTCAGCGGCAGCTTTCCTCCGGTGGGTGAAGCTGTCGGAAAGAGAAATAGAGAAGCAGATCGTAGATGACTTTTAGCGTACCCGCGATATAGAACGGCAGATTGATGAGGTCCGGACGAGCGAACAGAAAACCAGTCAATAACGGACTGATCGCCGCACCTGTTGTGCGCGCCACTCCTGTGAATCCCCCGGCAGAAGATCGCTCTCTGGCTTCCACCATGGCCATGGTATAGGACTGCCTCGTCGGGACGTCCATCTGGCTGATGCTGAACCGTAGGAGCAGGACGAGAACTGCGAGCGACAGGGTGGGCATCAGAGGCACGGCGATCAACAAGAGATTGGAAGGCAAGTGCGTGACGACCATCGTGCGTACCAGGCCAATGCGATTTGCAAGGCGCGAAGCGAGTAATGCCGAGATTCCAGCAAAAACATTGGCCCAGAAAAAAATCCCGCCCAAGGTCTTAGGTTCCGCTCCGAATCTCAGGTAGAACCAATAGGCCGCAAAGCTCTGGACCACAAAACCACCGGCGAATGAGTCAAGCGCGAAGAGTCCTGAAAGCTTCAACACGACATTCCGAGACTTGCCTAATCCCATAAAACTACCGATCGGCGTAACGTCCGATTGGTTCTTCACCTCCACGAGGGAGGAAAGTCTCGTGAACAAGCAAGCCAGAGCGATTCCAAGAAACGCGTATAAGAGGACGATCGACCGGTAGCTTGCAACCGCTGACATTGAGTGCTGCCGCAAAGCCTGAGTGACTACCCCACCGAATAAGGCGCCAAGCGCGGTAGCAAGGGATCCGGTCAGCGTGTACCAGGCAAACACTTCTGTTCGCAATTGAGGGGGAATCAGATGGGATAAGGAAGCTTGCTCAATGGAGAGGAACGGTCCAACCTCATGGCCGCTGGGGCTGATGACTCCGATCGTTCCCGCGATGATGAGGTAGATCAGATTGCTTGTGAATGCAAATGCCAAGCCAGCCAGCGCCATCAAGGCCGCTCCCACCACAAGCATTCGCCGCCGGCCAATCCGGTCTGCTCGTGTCGTGAGGTACAGCGATACGGCCAGGTCTCCGGCAAGAGTTAGGGTCAGGACCAAGCCGGTTTGGGACTCAGATAGACCCATGCTGACCAAGTAAAAGACGAGGATTACCGAAAGGGATCCGTATGCGAAGAGGCGAATAAAACGTGTGACAAAGAGCAGCCATGCGTCCGTGGTCAGCGTCCGGAGGGCAGTTGGAAATAGAGTTGCGGTAGACATTTCAGGCTAGCACTCACACCGTCAGGACTCGGGCCTCATCGATTTATTGCGTCATAGACAACCATGCGGGCAACTGCTTTCCCATCTTCTTCCTGTTCGGGAGCGTAGACGCGGTGTGTGGCCGGATCGATCGCAAGACTATGGACCGCGTGCTGCACATGGAAGTCCTCAAGCTTTCTGTAATGATCGGGATCGTCCTCGCGGAAAACAGCAATCGCCCCGCTGTAGCAAGCTACGTAGATTCGCTCCAAGCCAGGATCGAACTTGATGACGTCTGGGCCGCCCGGCATCGGCAACGACGCAATTGCGACGTGCTTGTCCAAATCGAAAACGGTCATCAACTCGTTTTCTTCACATGACAAGAATGCCCGGTGGTGCGTCGCGTCGACCGCCATCCCGTGATTTCCTTTGCAGGGTCCCACCGAATAGCGACCCACCACTTCGTCAGTGGCAGGATCGATTACCGCAAAGATGTTTTGGTCCTGAAGATTGACATATACCCTTCGGGCGACTGGGTCGTACTGAGGCATGCCAGTTTCGCTGTCAAAGTGCAACGTGCGCACAATCTCGTCTTTCTGCACATCGACAACGGCTTCCGCTTTGCCGCGTTCATCGGAGACGTACAACTTGTGGAATGGGGCGGCGTAGGTGCTGCCGTCCGGCTTGGACGCAGTTTTGAGTTTCTTGACGACCTTCATCTGTTTAAGGTCAACCACACCGATCGTGTTGTCGTGAGCGTTCGATGTGTAGAACTTCTTGAGTTCGGGAACGTACTCCACTCCCTCGACGCCGGGCGTGTCGGTTATGACCGCAACGATGCGGTTGGACTGCAAGTCGATCACATAGGTCTGTTCTGCAGCCAGATGCGCGGAGATTAGGTAGTGATCGTCTTCATCAATGGTTAGGTAGTCAAACCTCTTTCCAGCGGGGCCTGGCAAATCAAACGCGGTCAGTTTCTTCAAAGTCGGCCCCGTCTGGCCGAGTCCGGTCGCCCTAGTTACTAGAAGGAAGGCGGCGGTGAACAAAAAGATATTCTTTCGCATCATGCACCTTAGCACTGCATTACTTCACTGCTACATGGCTCAATGCCGCTTTGATTCCTGCTGCAACCGATTCTGTGCTACCCACGGCCCAGAAGTGCATGAAAAACAGGCGTGGCTGCTCTGTAAGCATGTGGCTGTGCAACGCCGTGACCGCTACTTCGTGTTCTTCGAGCGCAGAGATCACAGGATTAACTTCCTCTGCCGTCAACACAAAATCTCCTGTTGTGGCAACTTTGCCCGTGCCGGCTTCCTGAAAATTGATCGCTTCGGCTACACCTTGCGGCGTAGTTAGTGTCATTTCGTGATCGGTGATCGGACTTCCGCGAGGAATTCCGAAGGAGAGCACCCCTCCGGCAAAGCGGCCTTTTGTGCCCAACGTGTCCTCGATTATTTTTACAAACGCCGGAGGCTCCGCAGTTGGTGCAGGCGGCGCTGGCTTATCGAGCGGTGTCTTTGACTCTGCCAGCGCAACGCGCAGGGACTTCGCCAGTTCAACGGACTTTCCGTGTCCCATGTAATGCATGTAAATGACACGCGGGGTTTCATTCAGAACATGATTGTGAACAGCAGTGATGTCGAATCCTGCGGCTCGCAACTTCTTCATGACTGGCGTGAGTTCGTTCTCCAAGAGAACCAGGTCGCCCATGATCATGGCGGCATTGTCGTTGCCGGTGAACGCCGCCCACGAGCCGAGTGCGAGTCCTGGCTTTATCTCCACGCCTCCAACCGAGACGTGGAGATCCGTTCGGGGAAAACCGAGCCTATAGACATCGCCGGTCTTTTGTCCAGAGCGGCCCATCGCCTCGTCAATTTTGGCCGTGTCCAAACCTTGGGCCGCCACGAACGCGGGAAGGGATAGGGCCACCGAGAGAATTAGCAGTCGTAGTTTCATGAAAGCACTCCTTTTCGTACCTTGATTGCGCCGGGCCGAAAGGCCCATTCACAATTCTTGTGAGTCAGGCGAGAGACTTGTAAAGCCCGTCAGCCAGTTGCATTCCTCGCTTCAGAAGTTCTTGATCGTCGAGGCCCTCGCGGGCCCACCCCTTCATCACCTCATCGATCCCAAAGCCCTCCTTCCGGCCAAACTTCTCATCGAAGAGATCCGCGTCGTGAACCACTTCCGCCATGACCAGTACCTTCTTGTCGCGAATATGAAAGACCTTGAGCAGCGTTTCAAACGTGCAGTCTTCGCCACGGTGACCAAAGCCACCTTCGTACATGTCGAACGGTACGGCTTTGGCTGGTTTCTTTTCCTCGGGTGCAAAAGCGAATTTGGCCTTAGGGTCTATGAAGTTGCGGATCAGCCAAGCGGAGGTCACTCGATCGACGCCTGGCCGCGGCCGAGTGACCCATACTCGGTTTCGATACTCGGCCGCTGAAACATTGGCAATCTGTGTTGCGACTGATTTTGTTTTCGACGCTTGAAGGGAACTCAATGCCTGCTCGACCTGGTTGCGAAGAGGGCTGCCGAAGAAGTCGATGGAGACGATTTCTTGGAATCGCTGCCGGAGACGCGTGATCCGCGATGATTGCTTGGTGAAGGCTGGATTTCGAAGGTCCTTGAGCAGTTCCCGATAGTCTCCGGCACGGGCATCGGAAAACCGCTGCTTCATCCGTGTGAAAGAGCAATTATCAATGGACTGCACCTCAAGAACAGACGCCTCGCCACCCTCGGTGCGGACCGCCGTCGCCAGCCATTCAAATCGTTCACGGTTCCCATCAGTGTTTGGAAGAAAATAGCCGGAGTTCCCGAGCGGCAATGCTCCATAACGCTGCAGTTTCCGCCAAACCGTCACTCTGAGACTCGCTCCCTTTTTCGCCAAACTAAACACCAAGAGAATCCAGGGAGGCGCGTCCTGTTTAGTAACGCTCATTGCTGCACGTTATATTCATAACAGAGATGCGACTACGAGTTCAAAGCTGATCGCGAAGCCGACGACGAATACGGTCAGGACCAGAACAATTGTTGAAGAGAAATTGGCGAGGGGATCCGCGAGGGAGTACGTGCAACGCATGGTCCATGGCAAAGATGGCTGGCGCCGATGTGAAGGATGCGCAGGGACAGATGAGACACGCGCGAGCAAGCACACTCTAGATATGTACCAGCAGTTCGTTCCAGATCGCAAGGACGTGTTGTGAATACATTGAGTAGTCTGAAAAGCGTGCAATAGGTGGGTGCGTTTTTGGGTGCAATAAATTGCAGAATAGGAGTGCGAAGCGATTGAATCAGCAAATGTTAAGGAGAATTGAAGCCAACCCTGAAAAGACTGACGTCGACGGTTCAACTACGTCCCTGGCCACCATCGTTTCGACGAACTGCATCACTCACCGCGGTGCTGTTTCCTCACCAGACCAGCAGTATTGGACTAGGATATTGGCGATACCATCGTTTAATTGTCCGGCTTTGCACCGTGTGGTCTGATGCTTCAAGTCGATCCAACCGGAAAGCACCAGGAAGGCATAAGGAGACGAGTCATGAAGATTTTGCAGGTCTTAACCTCTCACGATCAGCTGGGTAATACGGGCCGAAAAACCGGCTTCTGGCTTGAAGAGGGCGCGGCCCCTTACTTCGTCTTCAGAGATGCTGGTGTAGATCTCACGCTCGCCTCCCCGAAAGGCGGGCAGCCTCCAATGGATCCTAAGAGTGATTTGCCGGAAAATCAAACCCCAGCAATGGAGCGGTTCAAGAAGGACGAAAGGGCTCTGAAAGACTTTGCCAACACAGTAAAGCTAGCGGAGGTTAAGGCAGAGGACTTCGATACGGTGTTTTATACAGGCGGCCACGGCCCCATGTGGGACCTCGCGGAGAGCCCTGTCTCGATCGCGTTGCTCGAAGCGTTTTACAACTCAGGGAAGCCAATTGCGCTGGTCTGCCACTCTCCTGGGGTACTTCGTCATGTGAAGTACAAGGGCGAGCCGTTGGTAAAGGGGAAGCATGTAACTGGCTTTACGAATGGCGAGGAAGAAGAGGTAAAGCTTACGCACGTGGTGCCATTCCTCGTGGAAGATGAACTGTTACGGCTTGGTGCTATCTTTGAGAAGAAGGCGAACTGGCAGCCGTTTTCGATTACAGATGGCCGCCTGATCACGGGTCAGAATCCCGCATCATCTACATCTGCAGCCCAAGCTCTAATGAAACTCCTCGGTAGCGAAAAAGCAGCCGCGTGAGAAGCGGTTCAGGTGCGCGCTCGATATCGCAAGTGCATCGCACAGGCTTAAACGTTCATCAGCCGGGGTGATCGAACCGCTGCCCTGGCCTCGAGGCTTTCGCAGCTACCAACGACCGGCGTGGGCACCTCCATCTACGTGGAGAACCTCGCCGGTTATTTGCCCCGCCTGCGCTAAATAGAGGACGGCACTGACAATGTCATTTACTTCCACGAACTTTCCCATGGGAGACCGATTGAGGGCGTCCGCCGGATCGTCCTGTTGCATCGATGTCGCCACGGCTCCGGGTGCAACCGCGTTAAAGCGGACGCCTTCTTTCGCATACTCGATCGCTAGACTCCGAGTAATGGAATTAAGCCCACCTTTCGTCATCATCGAGACAGAGCCGTCGATGCCCGCGATTGGCTGATCCGCGAGCGACGCTGAAATTGTCACCACACTCCCTGATCTACGTTTCAACATCTCTCTCACTACGAGCTGCGTGATTTGGAAGAACCCCAGGAGGTTTATTGAGACCAAGGCATTGAAGTCCTCGGTAGTGAATTCCGTAAAAGGCTTCTTGCGAAAGATCCCGGCGTTGTTGACGAGAATATCGACCGTTCCGAAATTCTTGATCGCCGCTTCAATAACTTCAGTGGCGGTTTCCCGCTTGCCGATATCTCCCTCGACAAGAATTAGGTTGGACGATGCACTCAAGGATTGGGTGGCATTGAGAAATGTCCCGACGACGTTGAAGCCCTGCTCGAGAAATCCCGCAACCAAACGCGTCCCGATACTCCCGGATGCTCCCGTAATGATCGCGGTTTTCTTTTCTGACATGCATCCTCCTCACTTCTTGCTCGCATCATTTTTAAAATGGTCAAGCGCCATTTGACTATATTGGCCGACCTCAATCAGATACCCGTCGGGGTCGCGCATGTAGCAACGCCATTCCCAGCCGTGATTATCGAGCGGTTCGGTAAGAAATAGTGCCCCTTTGTCACTCCACTGTTTGTAGCAGGCCCATATGTCGGCTACGCGCAAATTCAAAAAACTACTCACTCGGTTGAGATCCGAGGGCGTTTCGAGAAGGACTTCTGGCTTGTCGGGCGTTGGACCACCGCCGGAATTGAGAATGATCCAGGTATTGGCCAACTTGATGTAGCAAGGATTGTCTGGCTTGATCACTTTTCCGCCAAGAATGCGGACATAGAAGTCTTTCGATTTTTCTTGATCTCGCACGGTAAAGAAATGCGTGGCAAAAAAACCTTCGTGTGCAATCGGTGCGTCGGGTAAATTCATGCGGTCTCCCCCATTGTCGATACTAGGATGCGGCCGAAATTGCTTAGGTCAAAAGGAAGCATCTCGCTGATGGTTAACGAGAGCCGGCGGCTAGTTCAGGAGCGATTCCCAGTTTGTCGGCACTCTTCCTGCGGCTCCAGGTGCGGGCTGACCGTGCGTACCTTGCCGTTAATGTTTTCTGACCATCCGGCGGCTGGGTGCTTCCGCTTGGAACCTACCTGTATGTGGATGGCGCTGATTTTTGCGTATTAGCCAAGCACCGTCCGGCTCGACATAGAATACTCCGAGCGCGTTGTCTCACACTGAAGCAGATCGATTGCGTCTTGACACTTGATTACGCCAGCGGCTGCTGCACCAGAAATAACAGATTCTAACGAGACGCTCGACTTCAACGAGGTACGCATGCCCCGATTGCTCTCAGTAAATGTCGGCCTTCCGCGCGACGTAACATGGCACGGCAAGACGGTCCGAACGTCAGTCTGGAAATCCCCAGTCGATGGTCGGCGAATGGTGCGCAAGCTCAATATCGATGGGGATGCGCAAGCGGATCTGGAAGGCCACGGAGGCGAGCACCGCGCGGTGTTCGTCTACCAGATGGATTCGTATCATTACTGGGAACGCTTCCTGGACCGCAACGATTTTACATTCGGCCAGTTCGGGGAAAACTTCACCGTCGAAGGACTTCTGGATAACGAGGTATGCGTCGGCGATCGATACCGCATCGGTGGGGCTGAATTTGAAGTGACGCAGCCGCGCGTGACGTGCTACCGCGTCGGCATTCGAATGAATGAACCTCGGATGGCAGCTCTGCTCGTAGAACATCGCAGACCAGGATTCTACTTTCGCGTGTTGCAGGAGGGAGAAGTCGGTGCGGGCGATGATATTGAAAAAATCGCTGACGGTCCGGAGCGAATCAGTGTGGCGGAGGTTGACGCTCTCCTGTATTTGCCAGGACATTCCAGCGAGCAACTCCAACGGGCGCTGCGAATTCCGGCATTGAGTCGGGGATGGCAGAGTTCGTTCCAAGCAATGCTCCAACAGGATGTGAGTTCCAAAACCCCGGTGGGTAATCCGGGCCTCGCCTATGAGGAACAGGCACCGGCATGGCCAGGCTTTCGACAGATGCGAGTCGCGCGTATTCATAAGGAAAGCGATAGCGTAACGTCCTTCATTCTGGCGCCAGTTGACGGGCAGGCTCCCCCTGTCTTTCAGGCAGGTCAATTTGTGGTTTTGCGGCTGGTCGTCGATCCGGGTAGACCGGCGGTTCTTCGCAGCTATTCGCTGTCTGATCTGCCTGTGGCCGATCATTTCCGCATCAGCGTAAAGAACGAATTGAACGGGATTGGAAGTTCATTTCTGTGCAACCGTACGCGAGAAGGCGATCTGTTGGATGTAAGTGCACCGCGTGGCAGCTTTACCCTTCGTCCCGGCCAAAGTCCTGTGGTTCTGCTGAGCGCCGGCGTGGGCGCAACTCCCGTGATGGCGATGCTCCACGCACTTGCTTCCGAAAGATCGCAACGAGAGGTCTGGTGGGTCTATGGAGCGCGTAATCGCGTCGACCATCCATTTGCAGAAGAGTCGCGTTCACTATTGAAACAGCTCTCCCGCGGACGAGCATACGTCGTGTACAGCAGGCCCGCTGCAGACGATCAGCCCGGAACAGACTTCGATGCCGCCGGGCGCATAGATAGCGCTGTGCTGGAGAAAATCGGTGTATCACAGGGCAGTGACTTCTATCTATGCGGCCCAACGTCATTTTTGCAGAACATGCGCGACGGACTACGGAACTGGGGTGTGCCCAACGGGAATGTGCATACGGAGATCTTCGGTGCGCTTGAGAGCCTTACGCCTGGTATGGCACAGGTAGTTCACACTCCTCACGTGCCGCAAGGGTCACCCGGTTCTGGGCCCCCTGTCTCATTCGCCCGTAGCGGAATTACTGCTGCCTGGGATCCGAAATTCGGGAGCTTGCTTGAACTAGCGGAAGCGTGCGACATTCCGGTCAGGTGGTCGTGCCGGACTGGAGTCTGCCATACCTGCATGACTGGTCTGATTGGCGGATCGATTATCTACGACCCTGAGCCGCTAGAGAGGCCTGCCGCCGGAAACGTGCTCGTTTGCTGCTCGCAGCCAAACACGGCTGTGACTCTGGATCTCTGAAGAAAATAGGAGGAATCGAATTATGCGATCTGGCATTGTGCATGGTGGAATTTTCCCCGACTACGAACTGCCCGATCACACGGGCACACGGCGCAAGCTCAGCGAACTCCAGGGCGATGATCCGTTGATCCTTACGCTTGCGCGCGGCCACTACTGCCCCAAAGAACATCAGCAGCACTTGGAACTCGCCGCGTTCTACCCGAAAATTGCAGTGGGGTACGCCCAGATCGCAACGATCGCGACAGACGAGCACCATACTTTGCAGGAGTTCCGCGCGTCAGTCGGCGCCGTGTGGACGTTCCTTTCTGACCCCGAGCGAACGGTTCAGAAGGATCTCGATATCCAGGAGTACACCGACCCCGAACACAATCCGATGATTCCGCATACGATTGTGCTTAAGCCGGGCCTTGTGATCCACAGCATCTATATGGGTTACTGGTTTTGGGGGCGTCCGTCAATCGTCGATCTTTGGCACGATCTGCGCGCTGTGACGCGGGAAATCCGACCGGATTGGGATTTGAGCAAACCCGGACTGCGTGAGGCATGGAATGCGGGTGACCTCTCGCGTTTCCACGGCTGGAACCAGCATGTCAATGCGGAAGATGTCTCGATCCTGGGGAAGAAATAGTAGAACCAATAGCCTTCGACTGTCTCTTCCCTGCTAGTCACCCTCGGATTAATTCCTGCTTCGGTCAACAGTTGCAGATTGGTCTACGCTGATTCGGATTATGGACGCTGAATTGAGTGCTCGCACACGATATTGACCTTTCGGTTGAAAGAGATGCTCTACCGTGAGTTAATTGCCTTACCGATACCTTGGTATTGATCGATACGTTTGTCCAATAGACTCGACTTCGTGGCTCTGGCCTAATCGCATACGCGCTGAATCCAAACGACAGATTCTTTAGTCGAAAAGGAATGAGATTACACCAGCCGGATTAACGGAGAACATGATATGGAACGGTTCACTCTATCCTTCATCGCAGTCGCAATCGGCGCTGTAATCTTAGCCTCTATGGCCTTCGCATCCAGACAAGCGGCTGGAGGCGCAGCGCCGGCCTACGTCACCCAAATTCCCGCCGGATATCGCGACTGGAAGGTTATCTCTGTGGCCCATGAGGAAGGCAATCTCAACAGTTTGGGTGCCATTTTGGGCAATGATGTAGCGATCAAGGCATACCGCGAAGGAAAGCTTCCTTTCCCTGACGGCACAATCATTGCCGCCTTGCATTACCGTCACACGGCCTCTGAGGAGAACAACAAAGTCTTTGGGCGTGACCAGTCTTTCGTTCCCGGGCCTCAGACGAACGTTCAGTTCATGGTCAAAGACTCGACAAAATACGCCAGCACGGGAGGTTGGGGGTTCGGTCACTTTAACCCCGACGGCAAACCCGGCGACGAGGCTTTCATGAAGACGTGCTTCCCTTGCCATGAGAAGGCGACGGCGAGCGACCTGGTATTCACCCATTACGCACGTTAGTGGTGCGACCTTCTGCAGAAGGTTGGGCATCCAGCAATTTGGATTGCTATTCGGAGGACTTATGAACACCGCAATTTTGGCTCCTCGGGTCCAACGCGAACCGGAACTCCTCGGGCAAACCGTCGTTTTGATCGGCGGCAGCGCCGGTATCGGATTGGAAACAGCCCGACGTGCACGCACGGAAGGGGCCAAGGTGATCCTCACAGGTCGGAATCCCGATCGACTCCGACGCGCGGCAACCGAGGTCGAGGCGCTGAGCACTGCGGCATTTGATGCCACCGATTTCAAACTTCTGAAGAAATTCTTCGATGACCTGCCGGCACCGATGGATCACGTATTGGTGACAGGCCCCGGTCCTTACTATGCGCCGCTAGCGGAGTTTGATTTTGAAAAAGCACGCGGCGACATCGAAGCTCATTTGTTGCTGCCGCTTCATGTCGCTCGGGACGCCGGAAATAAGGTTCGCCCGGGTGGGACGCTGCTCTTCATGAGCGGCACGGGTGGGCGCAGCACCGCGAAGGGACTCGTCCTCATCTCGGCTCTCACGGCCGCACTTCCGGCCATGACGAAGAGCCTGGCGCTTGAACTCGCTCCTATTCGAGTCAACCTCATCGCCGCAGGGTTCGTCGACACACCGCTATCGGCGGAACTCCTGGGCGATCAACTCGAAAACCGTCGCAATGAGCTTCGCACTTCGCTTCCTATTCGGCGCGTCGTCGGACCCGATGACGTCGCCGCACTTGCTGTACACATCATGAGCAACACAGCCCTTACGGGCGCGACCTACGACATCGACGGCGGGCAGCAATTAGTCGCCGCCTGACCGAGGAACTCAACCTGCGCACGCAAAATCTGATCTGCGATTTTGGCAACAAATAAGGAGGAAATATGGCAACTGTGAGTGCAATCAGCAGCAACGAATCAACTAGCCGCACGAGCCCTGCAACAGTGGACCTAAAGTTTGAGATAGTTGTAATCCCGGTTTCGAATGTCGACCGCGCGAAGGAGTTCTACACAAACCTCGGATGGCGGCTCGACGCCGACTTCGACAGCGGTAAAGACTTCCGCGTAATCCAGTTCACGCCACCGGGTTCCGGATGCTCGATCATCTTCGGGAAGAACGTCACAGCAGCGGCGCCCGGCTCAACGCAAGGCCTGTATCTCATCGTCTCCGACATAGAGGCGGCGAGCAAAGAACTGCTTGGGCGTGGTATCAAAGTCAGCGAAGTGTTCCACGGCGACAACGGCGTGTACGCCGGCGCGGACGAACCCTATCTGTTTGGACGGCACCGGGTCGACGGTCCCGACTCTGCTCATGGCAGCTACCGCTCGTTCGCCTCGTTTCACGATCCGGACGGAAACGGCTGGCTGTTGCAGGAGGTTACAACGCGGCTACCCGGTCGTATTGACTCCGCCACGACGAACTTCGCGTCGGTGAGTGATCTCGCGAGTGCATTTCGGCGTGCAGAGGCCGCTCATGGCGAGCACGAAAAGCGGACCGGGCAGCGAGACGCGAACTGGCCGGACTGGTATGCCGAGTACATGGTGCGCGAGCAGAACGGCAAAGAACTGCCGCAATAGAGCATATCGGCACAATCATTATCGGGACGGGCCCTGCGGGCCCGTCCCTTGGTAGCGTGATCTTGCGGGGCTGGCAGACCGTCACATTGGTCGAAAACTGCTGAAAACCTTGATGCCGATCGAGAACGCTCCATGTTTGATAAAGTTCAGTTCAGTCGGCGTCGTTTTCTGGGTACTACCGCTTTGGCGATCGTGGCTGCCCAGTTCAATGGCATCGGCTCCGCGAAAGCACGGTCCGAACCCTCAAAGTTCGACGGTGCTACTGCGTGGATCAATTCAAAGCCGCTGAGCAGCACCGTTTGCACGGCAAAGTCGTTCTGGTTGATTTCTGGACTTATTCCTGTATCAACTGGCGGCGTCAGGTTCCTTATGTCCGCGCGTGGGCAAAGAAATATATGGATCACGGGCTGGTCGTAATCGGCGTCCATTCGCCCGAATTTTCCTTTGAGAAAAACCTGGACAACGTGCGCTGGGCCGCGAAAGACATGATGATCGATTATCCGATCGCTATCGACAATGATCATGCGATCTGGCGCGCCTTTGGCAACGAGTATTGGCCTGCACTCTATTTTCTGGATGCGAATGGACGCATCCGGCACAGAGTTTTCGGTGAAGGCCAATACGCAGAGTCGGAAGTGGTGATTCAGAGGTTATTGTCCGAAGCCGGCGCCACGGGGTTTCACAACGATCCGGTTTCAGTGGACGCCCGGGGCGCTGAAGCTGCCGCTGAATGGAACAGCTTGAAGTCGGGAGAAAACTATCTCGGCTATGCGCGCACCGAAAACTTTGCGTCATCTGGTGGCGCAAAAGCGGACAAGCGTTATGAGTACTCAGCCCCTAAAAAGTTAGAACTGAACAATTGGGCGGTCTCAGGCGTCTGGACGATGGGTAGAGAGGCCATTGCACTGAATCAAGCGAATGGCAGCATTCTGTACAGGTTTCACGCCCGCGATCTTCATCTCGTCATGGGCCCGGCCCGGCGCGACACTCCCATAGCATTTCGGATCGCGATCGATGGGCAGGCACCGCAGAGCGCTCACGGCGTCGATGTGGACGAGCAGGGCAACGGCAGGATTACGGAATCACGTATGTATCAGCTGATCAGGCAGGCGTCGCCTGTAACTGATCGGCTATTCGAGATCCAGTTTCTTGATGCGGGCGTCGATGCATTTTCGGTCACCTTTGGATGATCTCTGTGCGGGAGTATGGAATGAACGTTCGGGAATCGTTTTCCAATTCGACTTACGAGGAGGCGACGCGCCTGGCAGAGCGCGAACTGTTCTCCTTTGTCGCGGCCGTGACGAGGTTGTTCGGTCCAGAAGAGGCCAAGGTCGCAGCAGATTACTGGCTCGACGAATTGGAGATTGCGGACAGCCTGCCTCGGTTCAGCGCTCGCGACTGGCGCTCTGTTACGATCGCAGCGTCCGCTCGACTGGTGAATCGGATCGACACTGCACAATATAGGCAACATTCGGCGGCTGCGTGAAATGAGACCCGATCCCCGGAGGCCCGACTTCGCCAGCCGCTAGAAACAAGCGGGACACAGAGCCGGAGATTTACTGGTAGCGAGGTTGCTGTTGTAGGGCAGATATCATCGCTGAGTGACTCCAGGAGCACGCTGTGATCGATGCCTTGCCATCATCAGAATTCCCAAGCCAGCATCATCGGAAACGCTCAACCCGAGGAAGGTGACGTTTTCGTTTCTCAATCCAGAAAGTGTGACGCCCTCCAGCGAGGCGAATGGTAGTATGAACCGTCGCTAGGCGGCTGAGGCCAAAAACTGGGCTTTGTCGGAGCTCACCATCCCACGGCTATCCGAATAAGAGAGAACATCGTCAGCGAAGGGATTTTCCAGCGGAGCCATATTTCCGTATGAAATGATTTCG
The DNA here is from genome assembly GCA_963801895.1 of uncultured Acidobacteriota bacterium. GTDB lineage: Bacteria > Acidobacteriota > Terriglobia > Terriglobales > Acidobacteriaceae > Sulfotelmatobacter. Next base: position 364,069 of record CAWDGM010000003.1, read on the forward strand.
GTCGAATGATCACTACCTAATTGGAATATGTCCCGGATGCCTGGCTCGCGGGCCGGTCGCGTTGCCTCAGTGCGTTTTGGAGAGCCGCGGGCGCCGAAGAAAGAGGATCGTCATGCCCAAGATTGGAAAAGTATCCGCCGAAAAAGTCGTTGCGCACAAAATATATGGAACTCCGCGAAAGGCACTCGCGATCAAGGACATTGCGCGAAAAGGCACGCCGCGCGAAGCTGCGACCTCATTCCTGAAAGGCATCGCCCCGGAATTGAAACTTCCCGCCGATCTGAGCGGCTTGAAGTATGACAAGGTAGTAAAGAGTCCACTTGGAACTCACGTTCTCTTTCAGCAATATCACGACAGGAAGCCGATTACAGGCGCGTGGGTGAAAGTTGACCTCGACCCGCGGAACCGCGCATATCACTTTACGAACAATACGATGCCGGTCCGCATGCTTGAAAAATCAGCCAAGAAGGCAACGAGCGAGGACTGGACGCAAGGAGAGGCGAAAAAGAAGGCGCTTGCGACCGTCAAAGCCACACCATCCCGCATTCGTGGGCAAGTGACCAGCGAACTAGTGAATTTCCCGGTGGGTAAGACGGTCCAGCCTGCGTGGAAGTTTGTGATACCGGTGTCCGCGCCACCGCATGATTGGCGGATCTATATCAGCAAGAGAAGTGGCTCGGTTCTGCACAAGGAAGACATGATAAAGACCGTCACGGGAAAAGGAATGGTTTTCGATCCCAATCCAGTGGTCACGCTGAACGATATCGCGTTAAAAGATTCGAAGCCGATTCCCGACGCCGCTTATGAGCAAGTTCCATTGCGCGGGATCGTGGCTTCCGGATTTCTCGATGGCCCTTACGTTAGTACTGCGAAAACTAAGAGGCGAGTGAAATCCACGACGCACACATTCCTTTTCAAACGAAATGAGGCGGGCTTCAAGGAGGTCATGGCTTATTTCCATATCGATCGGATGCAGCGTTACATTCAAAGCCTGGGTTTCAAAAACGTCAATCGGCGTGCGATTCCGGTGAACATTGCGGGACAGACGGACGACAATTCCTTTTACAGCCCCGCCAATAAATCCCTTTCATTTGGAACAGGCGGGGTGGATGACGCTGAGGATGCGGAGATCATCCTGCACGAATACGGACACTCCATTCAGGACGCGCAAATCCCCGGCTTCGGTGCTTCGAAGGAAGCGGGCGCAATGGGAGAAGGATTCGGAGACTATCTTGCCGGAAGCTTCTTCAACGATGCCAAACCGACCCACTTGAAAGATTGCGTGGGCTCATGGGATGCGACCTCCTACAGCAAGGATGATCCGCCATGTTTACGCCGGCTCGACAGCAAGAAAAAATACCCCAAAGACATTGATGGGGAGGTTCACGACGACGGGGAGATCTGGTCTGCATGCTTGTGGCAGATTCGCAAGGCCATGAAGCGTAAGGCGGCGGACAAGCTGATCTTGTCGCACCATTTCCTATTGCAGAAAAATTCCAGTTTCAAGGACGCGGCGGAAGCCTTGATTCAGGCCGACCAGCAGTTGAACGCTGGAAAGAATGGAGCAACGATCCGCGGCATTTTCGTTCGCCGGGGCATTTTGGGATCGGCGAAACGTAAGAGCGCAGTTCCCTCTCGCCCGCGCAAGCGCACGAAGGGTAAATGACCAGCGAAATGTCTCCTGTCAATTTCGGCGAGCGATGATTTTCACGCCGTAAGATTTTAGTTTCCGTTTGCATTTGATTCGGGTGTCTTGTGTAATTTGCCTTCCATCTTCAGCGGAAACGGATCTTGCACATGCTTCTGAAAGTATTCAAGGAAAAAGGAACTCTGGGCCAGGCGGCAGCCGATCAGGCCACAACTGCGATTCGTCGCGCCATCTCCGAACGTGGGCAGGCACGCATCATCGCCGCTACGGCAGCGTCACAACTCGAATTTCTGGATGCGCTGACGAGGGCTCCGGGCATCGACTGGAGCAGGGTGGAGGCGTTCCATCTCGATGAATACATCGGCCTGCCCATCACTCATCCGGGCAGCTTTCGAAAGATGCTAATGGAGCAACTGGTCGCGAAAACTGGAATCAAGCGTTATCACTTGCTACCCGGAGACGCTGCCGATCCCGCGGCAGCCGTACGGGAGATCGGCAAGCAGCTCGCGGCGTCACCGATCGATATCGCGTTTCTGGGCATTGGCGAGAACGGTCACATTGCGTTCAACGATCCGCCTGCGGATTTTGAAATCGAAGACCCCTACATCATTGTCAATCTCGATGAGGCATGCCGGCAGCAGCAGGTGGGTGAGGCATGGTTCGCAAATATCTCACAAGTTCCGACAGAAGCCATTTCGATGTCGGCGAAACAAATTTTGAAGGCGAAGGAAATTCTCGCAGTTGTGCCTGACAAGAGAAAGGCACACGCCGTGAAGTCATGCTTCGAGGGCGAGGTCAGTCCCATGGCACCCGCTTCCATTCTGCGGCGCCATGCGAATGCGACCGTTTATCTCGACACAAATTCGGCCTCGATGTTGGGCGAAGAACTGCAGAGAGCGCTGGCAGCGAATTCCGATGCAACTGTGAGCTAACGCAACTTCTCAGGTGTGAACCTGATCGAGAGCTTCGACAGTGGGCACCGGCAACAAAGTTCTCTGGGGGTCAACGGCAAGCCAGCATATCGCACCGAGCACAGCCAAACCTGCTGCCACCAGAAACGATGCAGTCCAACCGTATTGAACCGCGATCCAGGGAGTGAGAGAGCCGGTCAAGGCTCCACCGATCTGACCTCCCATATTCATAAAGCCCGAGACAGACCCGGCTGAACCTCCAGCGATGTCGGCGGTTACCGACCAAAAAGAACTTTGGGCAAAATAGAGTGCGCCCGCGCCACCTGCTAGAACAACGCTGGCCAGGCGTACGCCCTGAACTTGCGAGCCGAAGGCGATCACGATTCCGGCCACTGCCATACCAACGGCTGCGACGCCGCAGCGTCCGAGCCGCGGCCCACGCCACTTAGTGAGGCGATCGTTTACCGTGCCTCCCACCAAGCAGCACACGAGCATCGCGAGGAACGGCAGCATGGAATACAAGGAACTGGCCTTGAGGTCGAGTCCGCGGACTTTGACGAGATAACGAAAAAACCAACTGAAGAAAATCCACGCAACGTATCCGTAGCAGAAATAGCTGACGGTGACGGCCCAAACCTCGCGGCTTCGCACGACACGCTTCCAAAGGACACGAGCAGGCGGAGCATCGGGTATCGCGGTTGGATTATTTGTTACTGTCAAGCCGGATTGAATCTCCTCCAGTTCGCCGCGGGATACTCGGGGATGCTCCGACGGATTATCACGGGCTGCCACGAACCACACCGCGCCTGCCGCAAAGCCGATGATGGCACAGACCCAAAACGATGAGCGCCATCCGTAATGAGTCATCAGATAGGTGATGAGCGGTGGGCTCAGTCCGGCGCCTGCGCCAACACCCGCGAAGATCCAACCGTTGGCGATGCCGCGTTCGCGAACCGGAATCCAGCGAGCGATGAATTGGTTGGCGGCTGGATAAATCACGGCTTCACCGGCGCCAAGAGAGAACCTGACCAATACGAACAACAATAATGCGTTGTTGATGTTTGCGGGGACAAGTGCGGTCAGCGCGGTGAATATTCCCCACCAGACAACTCCGAGGGTTAGTATTCGTCGCGGACCGAAGCGATCGGCGAGATAACCGCCGAGGGTCTGAAATAAGGCGTAACCCGCGACCAGGGCGCTAAAAACCTTCCCCAGTTGGACATCGGTCAGATGATAAGCATCGACGATTGAACCGCCAGCGATTGAAATGTTGACCCGGTCGAGATACGAGACGGCACTGAGAACGAAAAGCCAGAACACCAGAAACCAGCGCACGCGGGTTGTCGTCGCAGAGGGCATCGTCATGCTGGTTGCGAACACGCTAGGCTGAGTGCTCGCGCAAGGCACGAGCTAGTTGCTCGGCAACGATCTTGTCCTCGCCGGACTGCAACATGAACGAGCATATTATGAGACCGGGCCTGCCTTCTTCTCCACCAATAACGATCGCAGGTTTGGAGCTCCGAAGTGCCTTCGAAATTTGTTTCGGCTCAGCGGACACTCGAGAGTCCCACGTAATCTGCATGTGGGGGACGTGGTTGGCAATGTCGGGAACGAAAAACGAGGTGCTCACACCAGGGACCCTGGTCAGTTCGCGCGAGATCCGTTCGAGGCGATCCTGCCACTCGCGCGCCAGCGCGTCGTGATCTTCCTTCAAGTAAGAGCTCCAACGCCTTGACCATCCCGATAATTTCTTCCTTGCCGACTTTTTGGCTGCGACCGAGGGTATCTTCGTGCGGGCTATTGTTAAGCAAAGCGTAGCCAACAAGATCCTTACGACCAATCAGCAATCCCGCGCATTGCGGTCCGCGCATCGCCTTACCACCGCTGAACGTAATGAGATCGTATCCCATGTTCGCGTAGTCCCAAAGGTGGGAAACTGGAGGCGTGTCTGCGGCAGCGTCATTCATGCACGGAACGTTGTACTGCTTGGCAAGCTTCACCCACTCGTCGACCTTAATCTTGCCGGTAGCGTTGGCAAAATTCGAAAAATGCATCAGCGCTGTTCGGTCGTTGACAGCTTGACGAAGGTCGTCCTGCGTCTCAATCTCGATCAGCTTGATGCCGGTGGATCGCAACTGGTGATCGAACGGGTTGCGGTGGGATTTCTGAATAATTACTTCCGACTTCATCCCGGTGAGATCGGGGAGTTGGCGAATGAAGGCCTCGTTGTCTTTGGTGAGAATACCGGCGAGTCCCGACTGAATTGCCGCCGCTGCGCCAGAGGTTACGAGCGCTCCGTATCCTTCTGGGAGCTTCAACATTTCGGCAATCCGCTTGCCCGCCGCCTCTTCGAGTTCAGGAATGTTAACGAAGTGCCGGCCAGCCATCGCCATGACAGCTTCGAGTTCCGGTCGAAGAACAGAACCTCCCAGCATAGTCATGGTGCCTTCGCAGTTGATCACGGTGGTCACACCCAATTCTTGGTACGGATTGCCGCTCTGGCCGAAGCCGCTAACACTGGCACCAGCCGCAGGCACTCCCACCTTTGACAAAAGTTTGGTGGGTGCGAGAACGGACCCCATCATTGCGGTGACCGTTCCCATGAATCCGCGCCGGTTCCACCTCGAGTCGAGTCGCATCAAGACCTCCTCACTACTTGCGCGCAACAGCGGCAATGCAATTGATTTCTACGAGCGAATCGCCGGGCAGCGCAGCTACGGCTACAGTCGTGCGCGCTGGTCCGCCATGAGGGAAATACGTTGAAAACACCTTGTGCATCCCGTCCCAGTGTTCGATCTTCACGAGGAAGACATTGGCCTGAAGAATTGTGTCGGCCGTTCCGCCGCCGACCTCGACGAGTTTCTTCACTTTGTCCATGACCATGCTGGTGTGGGATTCAATGGTCCACTCTTTTTGATCGCGGGTGTCGTGAGCGCCCTGACCAGAAACGTAGATCAGCCCGTTGTGAACAATGACCGGCATGATGATGTCTTTCTCGCCACCCGGCTTGCCCTCAGCGTTTAGCTTTCGGATAGAGCTCGCATCCTGGGAACTCTGCGCCACTCCCCGAGTTGCGGCTGCTGCTGTGAAGCCGAGCGCCGAGAGAGCAGTTCCTAACCGCATGGCGAATGTCCGGCGAGTCGAAGTGATATTCATAGTTACGCTCCTTTCAAATTACGATGTGGAATTCGTTGTTGATGAGAAGTATTCAGCCGTTGTTTAAGGACGCGATGGACGACGCGCCGATTTATCGCAAGACCACCAGTCATGCACGATGAGCTTTTCGCAAAGTGAGGTTGGACGACAAGGGCCGGTATCGCAGAGTGGACCGCTGACGTTCAGCCTGTGGGACCCCAATCATCGACGACTTCTGAACTCCGTTACCGTTGCGATTTTGCGCTGTCGACAATGAAGGAGAAGCAGCCGGCTGATACCCAAGTTCAGCCGAGATTCTCAGTCCGGCCGCCTGTATGAGCGGTGCCAACTGTCGCAAGCGTGCGACCGACATGCGAAACGCCGGGGCGGTGATGCTGAGACTCGATTGCACACTGCCAGTGTGATCCCATATCGGCGCGGCCACGCAACGTATGTGCAACTCGTGTTCTTCCATGTCGGAGGCATAACCGTTTTTGCGGACGCGAGACATCTCCGTTTTCAATTCCTGGAGATTCCCCACCGTATTGGAGGTCAGACGTTTCAGATCGAGTTCCGGTAGGACTCGATCCTGCTCGTCCTGCGGCAAGTAAGCCAGCATCACCTTTCCTACCGCAGTGCAATGCAACGGGACGGAGGCACCGATGCGCGAAAAAATGCGCAGCGGTTCGGGGGAATCCAGCTTCTCGACGTAAACGGCAGACAGTCCGTGGCGCATGGTGAGGTGAATGGTTTCGCGAGTCTGCTGGTTCAATTCCCGAAGGTACGGCAAACTGAGTCGCCGGATATCAAGTTGCCCTGCCGCCGCCTGTCCGATGGAAAAACACGCGATGCCGAGGTGGTGATTACCTTCCACATCACGATTCAAAAATCCCGAGGTCACCAGGTTGGCAAGAAAGCGGTGCACGGTGCTTACCGGCAGCCGCGACAGCGACGCCACCTGTTTCGCGGTGAGTCCTCGCGGAGATTCGCTGAAGAGATGTAAAAGGCGCAGCCCTCTTTGGAGAGCGGTGATGTCGTAGTTGCGTTTCGAACGTACAGTCATAGGTAGCAAGCAAAAATGAAAGTGCTGGATTATCTGATGAAAATCAGTTTTTATCAACCTCAGATTAGAGACGGCCGACCTTTTTGACGGCTTGCACGATCGACTTCCATTGCTCGATGAGGGCGTACATTGAGTGTTCTTTGTAGTCCATTTGCTGCGCCATGGTGAGTACCGCCTGCGCTTGTGCCTTCGGGACCACAGCAACGCCATCGCTGTCGGCCACAACGATATCGCCCGGGTTCACTGGCACCCCGTTGCATACCAGCGGAATCTGCGAGCCCCCGAACTTGTAGTGATGCACCGAGGTAGAGGGGACAATACCGGTGGCAAATACGGGAAACGCAATCTTGCGCAGATAGGCTACATCCCGCACGCCGCCGTCGATCACCGCTCCGGAATAGCCACGAACTGCCATCGCAGTGCCCATCAGACCACCCATCCCGGCGATATCTTCTCCGTCCTCAACCACCATCACGTACACGGAGTCGGTCGATCCCTGATCGATCGCTTCGAGCATGCCGCTGAGGGCTTCGGGATCGCTGTTGCCCTCGTCTTTCTTGAGCTGGACGGTGCGCGCAAACCCGGCGAATTTGGATGTAAAGATTGGCTGCATGTGATGCGTCATGTACATTTTTTTGTGCGTAATTTGCTCGAGCGCATCGGAGACAGACGCTACTTCCACGTGTCGGAATTGCGCCACGAGATCACTGTCCGTTAAGGGAGTTGCTGGGGCATTCGATTGGGCTCGCGCAAGACCGACGTGGATTACGGCGGCAGACACGGCTATCAAAGCCGCAAGTGTCGGTACGAGGATACGAAGTCTTGAAGATGGCTTGTCTTGATGCATCTCTTCCTCCGATTCTATTTTTCGCGTGTTCGCGGACTCTACCACTTCTCGCGTTGTGTTTGAAGCACGGCGCTGAATCGCCTGCATATTGATTTCGCTCTACATGATTTCCGCATTCCCTCGACAAAATCCCGAGCTCAGTTTCCATTCGGTGAAAATGAAAGGCGAATGGAATTCCTAGCTCGCTTTGACGTGAGATAGAATGTGCGCGTCTCTTATGCCGGCAACCAAGCCTTTCTATTTGTTTCGAATCTGTCTAGCCCTGTCGATCTTGCCAGTTTCGTTGATACAGGCGCAGGATCTCGCGTCCGACTCCGGATTCAAAGAAACTCGCGAATTGGGGCGAAGTACTTTTAACGCTTCTTGTGCTGGATGTCACGGACTGGATGGCGGTGGAGGCGACAAAGCCCCAAACATCTCGGGAAATTCCGGAGTGCAGCACCTCTCCGACGCTGAAGTTTCGAGCATCATTTCAAACGGTATATCCGGGACCGGAATGCCGGCCTTTCACAATCTCAATGACAGGCAAGTTCGGGCCACGGTCGACTACATACGTTCGCTGGGGGGAAAGGCTGAAGAGCAGACGATTCCCGGCGATGCGACACGCGGAAAAGAAATCTTCTTCGGCAAGGCAGAATGTTCCAGTTGCCATACGACATCGGGCCAAGGTGGATTTCTGGGTCCGGACCTGACCACCTATGCAGCCACCGCATCTGCACAGTCGATCCGCGACGCGATCATCAAGTCACCAAGGGTGGCGCCGATGGGCTATCGGACAGCCAAGCTGATCACGGCCAAAGGCGATCCGCTTGAAGGGCTGGTTCGTAACGAAGACAATTTTTCGGTGCAATTGCAGACCAAGGACGGCGGCTTCCACCTTCTGCCGAAGAATGGTCTCCGCAGTTTCGAGCACGTGAACGATTCCCTGATGCCGGCGAACTACCGCGAACGTCTCAATGACAGCGAACTGAAAGACCTCGTGAGCTATCTGATGGCGACCGCGCCTGCAGGCAGCCACTCAACTCCGCGCAAGAAAGAGGAAGATGAAGAATGAGATTCCGACTCGCCCTTCTCCCCGCGTTGCTGGCTACAGTTTTTTCAGCATCGCTGGCTTCGGCACAAAAAACGCAGACGTTCAGGCTTGAATCGCTCTCCCCCAAATTTCTGGAACTTTTCGACAGTAACGCGAAGCTGGAAACGGTCGCCTCCGGTTTCGGCTTCACGGAAGGACCGATGTGGGATCAGTCGGGGTTCCTCTACGTCAGCGACGAGACCATTAACAAGATTTTTCGGGTTTATCCCAACGGCAAGAAAGAAGAACTCATTGCGTTGGGCGATCCGGACGGCAACACATTCGATCGACACAATCGGCTAATCGATTGCGCCAGCGTATTGCGGGCCATCATCGCGATAACTCCTGATGGAAAATATACGGTTCTCGCGGATCGTTACAAAGGCAAGCGTCTAAACAGCCCGAATGACGTCACAATTGGGCCGGATGGTGCGATCTATTTCACCGATCCAACGCTGGATCTGGTTGCTGGCGAGAAGCAAGAGATTCCGTTCAAAGGAGTCTACCGACTAGATGACAAAGGAAACCTGAGGCTCCTGACCAAGGATCTTCCGCAACCGAATGGGCTGGCGTTCTCTCCGGATGGCAAGAAGTTTTACGTGGACGATGACGACCAGCGCAATATTCACGTGTATGACGTCGGAGCCGATGGAAGCCTAAGCAATGGTCGGATCTTCGGCGAGGAGCCCGGGGGGAAAGGTGAAGGTGTCCCCGATGGCATCAAAGTCGATAGGAAAGGCAATTTGTTCGTAACCGGCCCGAAGGGCGTTTGGGTCTGGGACCCGAACGGAAATCATCTGGGCACAATCGTGATGCCGGAACAGCCCGCAAACTTGACTTGGGGAGATCCGGACTATAGCACCCTCTACATTACGGCCACGACATCGGTATATAGGCTGAAAACCAAGACCCGCGGCTTCGTTCCTTACCTGGAGCACTGAAGGTTAGTCAATTCCGCCCGAGAAACTAGTGGGGCAGCGCGAAGGTGAACAGGTCACTGCCGGCGAAGATCGCGACGTATTGAACTCCCTCTATGGCATAGGTCATCGGCGACGCGCTGAATGACTGCCCGGTATTGAAGTGCCACAGGGGATGGCCAGTCTCGGCATCGACCGCCTCAAAAGATTCGGCATCGTCGGCGAAGAAAACCAATCCACCTGCGGTCGTAAGCGTACCTCCCCAGGAGTTGCCGCGACCGGCCTGCGGATACTGCCACACTTTTTTTCCGTCCTTCGGCGAAAGGGCCAACAAGATCTTGTGGCGAATTTCATTTGGGGGCAGCTTCGTACCCGTTCCATAGAAGGTTTCGCCGGGAGTAAAGGGCTTGGGTTTGGAAAAATACAGATTGCAGTTCTCAAGAGCCATCACGTAGAAGAGTCCAGTGTTCGGGTTGTACGAAGGTGAAAACCAATTCGTTGCGCCGACAATACCCGGACAAATATGTGTGCCTTCTTTACTAGGAACGAGCCCTGACAGCACGGGCCTTCCGGTGGCATCAATGCCTTTAGCCCAAGTCAGTGTTTCGAGAAATGGAGCCGCCCTCAAGAATTTCCCGTTGGTGCGGTCGAGCATATAAAAAAAACCATTTCGGTTCGCTTGAAGAAGCAAGTGACGCTTGACCCCGTTTTCCTCCCGATCGACGAGGACCGGCGTTTCATTTGCGTCATAGTCGTAGAGGTCGTGCGGTGTGAACTGGAAATGCCATTTCAATTTTCCATCGTTGGGATCGATAGCTAGAACGCACGCCGTGTAGAGATTGTCTCCCGGTCGCGATTCACCTTCGAAATCTGGGGCAGCGTTGCTGGTGGTCCAATACAGTGTCTCAAGCTCCGGATCATAAGTACCTGTCATCCACGTGGTAGCACCACCATGTAGGTAGGCATCACCCGGCCAACTTGATGATCCAAACTCTCCTGGCCCAGGAATGGTCCAGAGATGCCACTTCAACTTTCCCGACTTGGCGTCATAAGCCGCAAGAAAACCGCGCACGCCGGAGTCCCCACCAGATGTACCCACAATGACTAGGTCTTTTACGACGAGCGGCGCGCTGGTGGCTCCATAGTGCTTAACCTTGTCCGCATACTGCACGTCCCACAAAAGATTACCCGAGCGTGCGTCGAGGCAGAGCAGATGAGCATCATCGGTTTCCGTATAGACGAAGTGATCCCACACGGCGACGCCACGATTCTTGTGAGCGGCGGCGTCATCAAGCAGTCCAGAACTAACGGGACGCGAATAATGCCATAGGGTTCGACCGGTGCGAGCATCGAGTGCGAAGACATCGTTCGCGGACGTCACATACATGATGCCGCGAATGACGACTGGGGTCGCTTCCAGCCGCTGAGAGTTGCCGGGATGAAAGACCCAGGCTGCCCGCATCTGCGCCACGTTGGTGCGATTGATCTCTCGCAAACGGCTGAAGCGACGTCCTGTGTAATCGCCGTTGTATGACGGCCAGTTCTCGCCTACGGGCCGCGCCAGTAGATCTTCGGCTGTCACGCGCAAGGCGGAACTGGACTGAGTTGCCTTCTCCTGTCCCACTAGCGTCAGTGCTGTTGCTGCAAGGAGAACAGCGAGTGCGGCGTACCGTGTCATTCAGTGATTGTCCTGGGAACTCAATTGAACTTCCTGAAGCGCGCCGCGATCAACACCGTTGTCATCTACAAGGTGGATTGACAGTCTCGAGCATTTAGCAGGTGAGGCGATTTCCGTATCGAGCGACACTGCCTCGCCTGGATTTACATCCGCAACGGGCGTGAACGCAGCAAGGTGACCGTGTTCATCGTAAAGGCGGGCAATAAGATGTCCGGAATAAAAAACCCCGAAGGAGCCGGAGATGCCAATCTTGCCGTTTTCCTTCGCTGTCGCTTTCAACGGACGGATGAGAATTCCGGCGTCCGTCACACCATGGAACTCGGCGCCAGAACGTGTTGGAAACCATTCCGTTTCGAAGGTGCAACTCTCACCGGGACGCAGCCGGCACATTGGACTATTGAGTTCGGCTTCGAGGTAATTCGGGCTCGCATCCGCATCGGTACTTAAAGAGAGAATTCCTTCGCTGTTCAGCCTTGCCTCGGAGCCGTTTGTCCAGAAAATCACCGAAGCCTTTCCCGGATAAGGCTTGGTGTCGTCGTATTGAAAGCGCTCAACCATTGCATACTGGCTTTTCCCATCAACCACGGCAAGCCAGCCATCGGTTGAGTCGATCCACAACTCCGCAGCCATGTGAACGTAGTGCACGTTGAAGAGGCCATCCTCCCTGACCGAAACCGCTGGATTCTCGGCGGGACCAAAACGCACATGATACCTATTCAGATAGCTACTGGCCCGGTTCGCCGGAGTGAACGTCCAGAAGTCGTGATTGATGAGCGGGGGCGAATCTGACCCTGGCGCGGCCGGAAGAGATGTGTCGTACTGCGAGACCGACTGCATTGACCATTCGAGCGTGTGACCAGTCACATTCTTCATCGAGACGTGGAATGCGATGCGCGGTGAGTCGGCGTCGAGCTGGATGGTGCGGATGAACTGTATGCCGGTCTGCGGATCAGCGGGGCCGGTCAATTCAATCTCGCAACGTTGTCCTTCCGACACTTTTCGGAATGTGAATGGTCCGTCGTCCAGCACGTCCGAGCTGCCTGGCCAGTGCTGCTCATCGTTGTTTCCTTCGGGCAACAACCAGATTTTGTCGCCGCCATAGTTAAACCATTGATTCGAACTTGGAGGAAAATATTTGCCGGCGAACTTAGGATTCACGAACAGGTATGAGTGCCCGGCGAAGATGACTTGAATCATCCGGCCCCCATTCTGCGGTACGAAAATCGTTTTCACCCACCGGTTCGACATTTGCTGGGCGTGCCACCCTTTGTAATCGACGGATTCGACGCGACAAGAAGAACCCGCCGGCTGGTTCGTTTGGGCAAACGTGACAGGGATGCTGCATAGGGCCAGGTACGTCAGGGCAAGAATTCCCGTCCATACGGAACGACGACGGATCGAAGGCACGGAATGGGGAGTCATGATCCTCTTTCGGTGGACAACTGGTCTGCGCGGTTGAGAGTAGCACGCAAGAAAATCCGACAAATCAGTTGTTCTAAAAACGAAACGATTCCTAATAAAACGAAAGATTTCGATTTGCGTCAAGAAGATTCTGTGGTATACCAGCGTCCTCTACCTGCCGCAAAAAGTGCGAGTAAGTCGGGATGCCGAAAACTCTGCTTTTACTATCGTTGCTGATATCGACCAGTCTGTGGGCTCAGGACCGAACTGTTGATCCCACGTGGATGCACCGGTACATTCCAAATTTGAGCGAGACGAAAACAGATCTCTCTTCTTCAACCTGCCATCCCAAAGCAATTTTCGGTGAGGGTGACAAAAATAGCCGGACTCTGCAAGGCGTCTCACGCTTTTCCGAAGTCACGGTGGATGCGCATGGAGACTGCGCGAACGTCGCCTACGATCACGAAGAAGAATTATATTTTGTCTTACAGGGCGCAGGTACTTTGCGCTACGGCACCGAAACGCATCCCCTCCGCGCGAATGACTTCACTTACCTGGCTCCGGGCTTGAAGCATGGCTTCGCCAACAATTCCGGGCAATCCTTGCGAGTTCTGGTGATGGGATTCAAGCTTCCGCCTCACGCTCCGCCGGGTTCGTCGCAGGCTCCGAGAGTCATCAATCTCGATGATGTGAAAGAAGAACCTGTGAAGGGGCATCCCACGTCTGTCTTGTACAAACTGCTGGTTGGTCCACGGAACGGAAAGCGGGATGCAATAGACGAAGCAACGGTCGTCACTAGCTTTTTCTGGATGAACTTTGCACCGGGAGGAACAAACTTCCCGCATCATCACGAGACCGCGGAGGAGATTTATCTGGTAGTTGATGGCGAGGGAGACATGGTTGCGGGAAGTGGGATGGATGGAATTGAAGGACGATTCCCTGCCAAGCCAGGAGACGCTTACTATTTCCGCCCAAACTGCACCGTGGGGTTCTACAACCAGAACAAGGCGGGAGCGGGCGCCCACATTCTCGCGGTACGATCACTGATTCCGCTGAGTGAGAAGGGGGACTAGATGGTCTCCTTTTTTAACTAAACATTGGTTGACATTTCAGGTCATGACTGGTCCAACAGGAGGCATCGATGACAATCCAAACTTCTAGCCGCAGATCATTTGTGAAAGTACTGGCAGCGACTCCATTGCTGACCCGGATTGCGGCACGTGATCTGTACGCAAGCACTGCCTCCGTCGTGGGGCGGGATCCGCGGCAGAACGTCTACAGCCGGCTCGGCGTAAAGACCGTGATCAATTGTCGCGGTACGTGGACATATCTGAGCGGATCGCTCGAATTCCCCGAAGTGCTGCAGGCGCAGGAAGAGGCCGCCAAATATTTTGTGAACATGTTGGAACTGCAGCGGGCCGTTGGCAAACGGCTGTCAGAACTGACGGGCGCCGAATCGGGCATCGTCACTTCAGGGTCCGCTGGGGCGATGGCGGCTGCGACGGCCGGGTGCATGGCGGGCACGAACGACAGACACATCTGGCAACTTCCGGACACGACTGGCTTGAAGCATGAAGTCATCATGGTCGGAGGGCGGAGCGCCTTTGACAGCGCTATCCGGTTGACCGGAGCCAAACTGGTTCTCGTGTATTCATTGGACGAACTCGCGCAGGCAATCAACGAAAACACCGCGATGATCTACACCACCGATCTGGAAGACAAACTGCAGAAGGAGTTGGCTATCGCCAAGGAGCACAAGATCCCGATGTTGCTCGATGACGCGGCGGGCATCCCTCCAGTGGACAATGCCAAGCTGTATGCGCGCATGGGCATCGACATGTATTGCTTCTCGGGAGGAAAAGGATTGCGCGGACCACAGTGCAGCGGCCTCCTTCTCGGGCGAAAAGATCTTATCGAGGCAGCGCTCCTAAATTGCAGCCCACGGGAGGGAGCTGTTTGCCGTCCGATGAAGGTGGGGAAAGAAGAAGTCATTGGGTGTCTTACGGCACTCGAGACTTGGTTGAAAGTCGATGAAAAAAAGTTATACGCCGAATGGAACGCGCGCGTGGATCGAATTCGAAAACTGGTGGAGACGGTAACCGGAGTAACGACGAGCACGTATGTTCCGAACGATGGAAACCGCTATCCAACCCTAAAGATCTCGTGGGACCAACAGGGATGGGGATACAAGATCGCCGATTGCGTGCAGGAATTACGCGGAGGCGATCCAATTATCGAAGTTCTCGGTATTGATAATCCAAGCCTGGTCACGGCCGTTCGCGAGGGTAATCCGAATCGCAAGGAGATGAAGCAGCCCGATCACATTGAACTCGTTTCGATGACGATCAAGCCCGGAGAAGAAATCATCGTAGGACAACGACTGCGCACCATCCTGGGAGCTGCGCAGAAGAAGTCCAAAGCATAGGCACGCGAGGATACGTTGAGAACAGTCCCATTCAAGGTTTCACTGTGGTTGTCTATCGCCGCACTTTTTCTTTCCTCGACCGTTGTCGCGCAACAGCAGCAGATACGCGCAGTGGCGCCGGAACAATCGGCTGCTCCTACAAATCGCTTCTACTCCTCGGGCGTGGATGCTGGTGATTACGTCTACGTATCCGGACAAGGGCCTCGCAAACCTGATGGGACATTGCCGATGAGTTTTGACCAGCAAGTCCGCCAGGCGCTGACCAATATCGAAGCAGTGGTGACCGCCTCAGGATTGACGAGCGAGCATGTGGTTTACGTTCAGGTCTATCTGGAGGACATGAGCAAGTACGACGAGATGAAGCAGGCATTTGCAGAACATTTTGGAAAATCTCAACCTGCGCAGTCTGTGTTGGGAGTCGCCCGAACAACGGAATCATCCGTCGTAATCAATGCTGTTGCCGTCCGCAATCTTCAGGATAAAAAGCCGATCTACCCGCCGGGTTTCCGATCGGGTGATCCCACTCCACCGGGAATGTTGACGCATGACCGGTTGTTCGTTTCGAGTATGCCGGGGGCTGATCCAGCAACTGGAAAGATCCCAGATGATCCGGCGTCACAGGTTGATACAGCGCTTGATCGCGTCGAAGCCGTGGTCAAAGCGGCGGGGCTCGAACTGAAGAACATGGTTTTCGTCAATCCGTATCTGACGAGCGCAATTCCGTCGCGGGTGATGAACGAGCGCTATGCGCGGCGTTTTGAGTTTGGGAACACTCCAGCCCGGGCAACCATTCAAGTGTCGAGTCTTCCAGGGGGAGCGCATATCGAATACACGGGAGTCGCCGTGCGCGATCTCGCTCTCCGAAAGGCTGTGCGGCCGAAGAACATGCCGCCAAGTCCAACTGCCAGTCCCTGTGTTTTTGCCGGCGACACTTTGTACTGCTCGGCGAAGGATGGATTTATTCCAGGCGCGCATGGCGGCGTCTACGCAACTACCACGCAGCATCAATTGCGGCAGACGATGCGCAACCAGCTAGACAATCTTGAAGAAGCCGATATGACCTTCGATCAGGTGGTTGCGACCAACGCCTACCTCGATGATCTGTCGGAGCTTTCGCTGTTTGACAGCGTGTATGCCCAATATTTTGGTGCGGTGCCTCCGGCGCGAACCATGGTTCAACAAATCGCGCCGACTGAGCGCAAAGCGGACAAGGACGATCACTTCCCGGGCTTGGAGCAAGTCTCGCTCATCGCAGTTCGAAGACATGATCGTTGAAATATCGATTTCGTGGAGTTTCGCTGCCCGGTTGTGGAAAAGGCGTACGTCTTTGCTTGACATATTCCGCTGTGTGGAATATGTTTTCGCGCCATGAGAGTGGGGTACAGTTCGCGTTTGAGTCGAACGCGACTCAGGCAACAATCTGGCGCGAATCGGTAGTTGCGGATCAAAAAAATAAGTTTACTTGGGCGCGTCGCCGACGGAGGCAGCCGCCCCGGGAGATGGGCTGATGAGAAGTCGTCAAAGCTTCTTTGCTCCGGCTTTCGTATTGGTGTCGATGCTGTTGCTCCCAGGTATGCTTTTCGCGGATGTCACCGGGGCCATCAGTGGGGTAGTGCACGATCCGTCACAAGCCGCAGTCAAAGGCGTACGAATCAGGATCACCAACACGCAGACGAACTTGTCGCTGGACACCCTTACAGCGGATGACGGTTCCTATCGTTTTCTTTCCTTACCTGTGGGAACCTACAATCTAAGTGCCGCGATCACTGGCTTCCAGCAGTACAACTCGACCGGCATCGTGCTGCAGGTGAACGACCAATTGCGCATCGACATTACTCTTAAAGTCGGCAGCATAAACGAGCAGATCACCATCCAGGCCGACGCGGCCCAGGTAGAAACCGAGAGCACCCAACTTGGCGATGTGATCGATTCGAAGAAGATGTTGGCACTACCGCTCAACGGTCGCAGCTATCTGGATTTGTTGGGCCTGCAAGCCGGTGTGGCGCCGACAACGGCGAACACAATCGGCGGCGACCGTCCAGTCTCAGGCTACATTTCAAACGCGGGTAATATCTCAGTCAATGGCCAACGCGAGACGGCCAACGCGTTTCTGGTAAATGGCGGCGACGTCAGCGAAGGGCGAAACCTGGGGGCTGGTCTGGTTCCGAATCTTGATTCCGTCGAAGAATTCCGCCTTATCACCAACAGCTTCGACGCGGAATACGGAAAGTTCAGTGGCGCGGTGATGAACGCCATTACCAAGTCGGGCACAAACGGTTTCCACGGGGATGTGTTCGAGTTCCTGCGCAACGACAAGTTGGACGCCAAGAACTACTTCTTGACCGACCAACCTAAATCCGAACTGCGACGGCATCAGTTTGGCTTTACTGCCGGAGGCCCATTCTGGAAAGACAAGCTGTTCTGGTTCACGGACTATCAAGGAACCAGACAAGTGCAAGGCGCGGAAGTCAGCAATGTAGCCGTGCCGAGCGCTGCCCAACTTGCCGGGCAGTTTGATCCTTCAACCTTGACCGGTACAGTCGATGGGACTTCCGGCGGAGTATGTCCGGCATGCGGCTGGCCCGACCAGCTCACACAGCGATTGGGTTACACGGTTACCGCTGGTGAGCCGTATAGTTTCGCAGGCTGTACTTTGACGTCGCAGTGCGTCTTTCCGGGCGGCCTAATTCCTCAAAGCGCCTGGGCAGCTCCGGCCGCTGGTATTCTCCCATACATCCCGGCTCCCAATAACGCTAACGGAACATACTCGAACAACAGTCAAAGGGATACGGTTAGTGACAACAAGATCGGAGAGCGGGTCGACTTTAACAGTCGAAAGACGGGCAATTGGTCCTTCTACTATCACTTTGACGATTCGACTGTAAACAGCGCGCTGCCCAGCGGCGGCGCAAGCGTCCCAGGCTTCCCGGCGGTGACGCCAACCCGTGCGCAAGAATTCGTCATCAGTAACAACAAGACACTCGGATCCACCGCTGTGAATGAGGCGCGACTGACGTTCTTCCGTACCTCTACCCACCTGAACAATCCAAGCGGCGGACAGGCGTCGCTGTCTTCACTCGGCTTCGTGACCGGCGTCGGTACTCTAGGCATCATTCCGGACGCTACACCCGGGTTTCCGGAGTATGTACCCCAGGTCTATTTCAACAACTTTGCCATCGGCACCCCATCTCTGATTACGTTCCAGCCCAATAACACCTACACGGCGTCGGAGGGGTTCTCCAAAATCATAGGTAAACATACGCTTAAGTTGGGTGGTGAACTGCGCTATCTGCAAGTAAACGAACGCAATCTAGCCAGCCAGGACGGGGCTTTCGTTTTTGATGGTACCGTCACCGGGGTAGATTTCGCAGACTACCTTATTGGAACGCCTACGGGCAGCGGGGGCGGCTACACACAGGCAGCGTTACAGCTCTTGGATTCGCGCACGCGCTATGGCGGCGCTTATGTGCAGGACACCTGGAAGGCAACTCCCAATCTGACGCTGAATCTGGGTCTTCGCTGGGAAGCCAGTATGCCGTGGTATGACACACAGGGAAAGATTCAGACTTGGGTTAAGGGAGAGCAGTCGACGGTCTTTCCGAATTCTCCCCAAGGCCTTGTATATCCCGGCGATCCGGGAATTCCGAAGACTTTGGCCCCGACCCGATACAACAACTTCGGACCGCGCCTTGGTCTTGCCTACTCTCCGGGCTTTAGCGACGGGTTGTTGGGCAAGGTGTTTGGCGGACCGGGAAAAAGTAGCATCCGTGCCTCGTACGGTATGTACTACACCTCCGTTGAGGATTTGAATCTCTTCTATGAAGTGGGAGACGCTCCCTTCGGCTTGTACTGGACCAGTCCGGGTTCGGTTGACTTTGCCGAGCCCTTTCGAAATCGGCTGGACGGAGGCACCGGCGGCGAGGGACAGCGATTCCCATTCACCGTCCCGATTCCGGGCAGCCCCTCAAACAAGACTCTCGATTTCTCGGTTTACGAGCCGCTGTCATATTTCCCGGGATACGACATTCATAACAGGGTCCCATATGCTGAGCATTTCAATTTCTCGATCCAGCGTGAGTTGACCAAATCGACCGTCTTGACTTTGTCGTATGTGGGCACGGAGGGTCATCGCCTCATTGCGCAGACCGAGGCTAACCCGGGCGATGCCGCATTGTGCAACCAACTCAACGCGCAGGGGTATACCGATGCATCGAGCGGCGCCCCCGGTTGTGGGCCGAATCTTGAGCAGGACACCTTCACTCTCGGCGCGAATACGGTTTACGGCACCAGGGACACTCTTTTAAATCCAAACTACTGTCCCGGAGCCCAGTCCCTCTGTTTTGGTTTTGGCAACACCTTCACCAAGCTGGTGGGGAATTCCGTCTACCACTCTGGACAGGTGACGTTCCAGGGTAAAGCCGGTGACGTAAACTTTTTGGCTTCGTATACCATCGCGAAAGCCATCGATGACTCCTCCGCCTTCGGCGAACTGATCAACTTCTCAAATGCCAAGCTTAGTCGCGGGCTGTCCTCGGCGGACGTACACCATAACTTTGTGGTCAGCTATGTCTGGGAGCTTCCGTTCAATCGGTTGTTTCACGGAATGCCAAGGCTTACGAAAGGATGGCAATTGCAGGGCATTACCCGCTTCTCGTCGGGATTTCCCATCCAGATGGGTCAAGGGAATCCCGTGCCTCTCGGTCCACTCTGTCCGTCGGGTGAGTGCGAGGGAGATGCCTCCCTCACTGGGAGCCCCTCAACCGATATGCCGAATCTGGTGGGTCCAGTGCATAAATACAATCCCCGCGCTACTCCCGGTACGTTCACATATTTCAGCCAGAGCGCATTTAGCGCAACTGCGTGCGCTTTAACGCCCGCGGGGGTTTTGACCGGCCCTGACTGCGGAAGTTTCGGAACGGCGAACCGGCGATTCTTCCATGGACCGGGATTCAACAATACAGATTTGGGCATATCGAAGATGATTCCACTCAATGAAGCAATGCATTTCGAGATTCGAGGTGAATTCTTCAACATCTTCAATCATGCGCAATTTAACAATCCCAGCGGGGACATTAGCAGCGAAAATTTCGGTAACGTCACGAGTGCCCGTGATCCGCGCATTGGGCAGGTCAGTGCGAAATTCGTCTGGTGATGAAGTCGCAAAGCTTTTGAGCATGGGGACAGCGGGTTCACTCGCTGTCCCCTTTCCTCTTTGAGATAGAGTGTAGGCATGCGGCGCAACGGGTCTACGCGCGGGAACGATGTGATTCGAACTTGCTTGTTGACATCCTTCCTAGTGGGAAGCCTTTTCGCGCCGCCGATCAGTGCGCAAACGGCAGACGCCTATCGCAACCGCGCCACCGAACTCGCCCACGCGAAATCGTGGGATGACGCAATCACAAACTATCGCAAGGCGCTGGAACTTGAGCCCAACGACGCCGCCACGCACTACAACCTGGGTTTAACGCTGAAGGGCAAAGGAGAATCCAGAGAAGCCCTGAAAGAGTTCCAGGCCGCGCTGAAACTACGGCCGAAGTGGGCGGACGCGCACTTCGGACTGGCCTCGGTCTGGTTCGATCTGCATGACCAGGATGAAGCTGTCAGAGAACTGCGCACCACCGAGACCCTCGATCCGGCGAATCCGAGTGCTCATCGCTTGTTGGCCCGTATCCTTGCGCAGCAGAACAGTCTTCCCGATGCCGAGCGCGAACTGAACCTGGCTCTTCGATTGAAACCCTCGGCGGATACTCACCTGGAGCTTGGTGTCGTCGAAGGACAATTAGGCAATCTGATGGAAGCTGCGGCACAGTTTCGTCGCGCGATTCAACTGGATTCAAGCCTTGCGCCTGCGCACCTCATGCTCGGTATTGTCTTGCGTCGCCAGTCAAACCACACTGGCGCGTTGGATCAATTTCGAGCTGCGGCTACCCTGAATCCGAATGATGCAGACACCCAATACAATCTGGGCCGGGAGTTGAAGGCCGGGGGGGATACCGCAGGAGCCATTGCCGCCTTTCGTCGTGCCATTGAACTAAAACCGGACTTGGAGCAAGCGCACTACAATCTGGCCCTCGCATTGCGCAGCCAAGGGGACGTCGCGAATGCCAAGAAAGAAGCGGATGAACTAACGGGGCTGCATGACTTTCGCGCCCGCCTGGCGCAATCGAAGCTGCTGATCCTGCAAGGTGTGGAAGGCCTCAAAAAGCAGAAGTTCGACTATGCCTTGGCGTTATTTCAGAAGTCCGCTGAGCAAACACCCGAATTTCCAACCAACTACTACTACCTGGGGCTGACATGGGAGGGCAAGGGCGAGCCGGCCCGCGCGAGAGATGCGTATGAGAAAGCGATCGAGCTGAAAGCTGATTATGCCCAGGCGCACGCCGGACTTGGACTACTTCTCTGGAAGTCGGGAGATCAAACGCGAGGGCTGGAAGAACTGCAGCGGGCCGTGATGTCGGATCCGGACTTGGCCGAGGCGCATTACAACCTAGGGGTTGCATTGGCGCAGTTACAACGCCTGCCCGAAGCCATTCGCGAGTTGTCGGACGCAGTCAGCCTTGATCCCCAGAGTCTGGACTCGCGCGTCCAGATGGGGCTTGTATTGAGCCAGAATAACGATACGGATGCTGCTGCCAATGTCTTTCGCGAACTGGTGCGACGCGATCCAAACTTTGCCGAGGGACACAATAACCTCGGACTAGTCTTATTGCAGGCCGGGGACGTTCGTAAGGCCGAGGCTGCTTTTGGAGAGGCGGTGAGGCTTAAGCCACGCTACGCCGAGGCTCACTACAACCTTGCGCTTGCACTTCGTCAGGACGGCAACAAAGCCGGCGCGCAACAGGAATTCGAGAAGGCCTACGAACTGGCACCGGAATTGAGGAATTTGCCCCCACCGTAAGAGTTCATCAGGTTATTCAGTAGCGCGCCACTCAAAACATCGATCCCTCAGAGGCGATCGGACAAAGGAACCTTTTCGGTCTCGGCTTGCCAGTCCGCGCGCGAGAGGCGATCCAGTTGAAAGAGGTTTGAAGTACGCGCGTATGAACCGTTGTGCATACGGCCGATAAGTTTCATTCCCGGCGTGTCAAGGTAGTGTTTCTCAGGATCGAGGATGACGTCTTCGCGCACGTGCATCGCCAGCACCCTTCCAAGGACGAGACCCGTGTCCGGCCCAAGATCCACAATTTGCATCAACTCACATTCCATCGCAACCGGACTGCCCGCGATTCGCGGCGGTTTCACTCGAGCCGACGGGCGCGTTTGCAGGCGGGCCTCGGAGATTTCGTTCACTCCATGCTCGAAATTGATGGCTGTAATGTTCATCTCTCTCGCCATGTCTTCGCAGACGAGGTTGACCACAAACTGCCCGGTTTCACGAATGTTGAGGCGAGTGTCCTTTGGGCGCCCGTCGTCGTAGCTGCCGATGCCGACGCCGACGACCGGAGGATCGACTGCGAAGGCGTTGAAGAAGGAAAACGGCGCTGCATTGAGCCGGCCACTACGATCCTGACTCACAATCCACGCTATCGGACGTGGAACGACGGCGGATAGCAGCAGTTTGTACCGCTCTCTGGCAGACAGTGTCGCAAGGTCGAATAGCACATCGTGATTCATCTTTTGTTTCTCTTGTTGTTGCATGATTGCCCCACTCCCCATCACATAATCTGAGATTTGTTCGTCAATAGCATGACGAATCGACAATGGTGAAATGTGACAAACGGATGGGCTGTGAATGCCTTTTTTCGGTAGGTATCTTTTTTCCGCAACACGACATAGGAATCGGCCAAGGCGATGGAAGATACAGGCACCTATCCGCTAGGGTTGGGAGCTTGAGTAAAGGACTGACTGGTATAAATTGCGATTCAATCCACGGCAATGAGTCGGACTGCAGAATCAATATGAACGCTCGCCGCATTACGACGTTAGCGATCAGACATGTGCATCGTTGAATTGGCCGAATGCGGCCAGGGCAGCCTGGCCCACGCTGATACCTCCGTCGTTCGGTGGGACTGTATGATTGACCCAGATTTCGATTGGATGATTTTGGAGATTCGACTTCAGATCTTCCAACAGCAATTCATTCTGAAAGACACCGCCTGACAATACGACTGTGTCCAGACCGTGTGTTTGGGAAAGAGAGGTCACGGCCTCGGCCAATCCGCGAGCGATCCCTGCGTGCACTGAACGGGCAATCTCCCGGGAATCCCGTCCCCGGAGCCGGTCCTTGACCAGGGCACCCAACAACGGCACGAAATCTAGTTCGTTCGCCACGAACGGGAATGGATACGAACCAGTCTCGGGAACACCTCGCGCAAGATGCTCCAGCCACATCGCGGCTTGCCCTTCAAACGTAATCTCGCGAGTGAATCCCAATAATGCGGCCGCCGTGTCATACAAACGTCCCATCGACGTCGTTGGGAACGTGCGGACACCTTTGCGAGCCAATTCTGCCGCGATTCGATAGCGATCAGGGAAATGGAATGGAGCGAGCGCCAGATCAGGGCGGTCGGGAACGTTGGCAAGAAATCCCGCAGCCGCCTGAACGGGGTATTGAGCCGCCGCATCGCCGCCAGGCA
The DNA here is from genome assembly GCA_963801895.1 of uncultured Acidobacteriota bacterium. GTDB lineage: Bacteria > Acidobacteriota > Terriglobia > Terriglobales > Acidobacteriaceae > Sulfotelmatobacter. The sequence continues at coordinate 387,742 of CAWDGM010000003.1, forward strand.
GCGATGCCTGACGCAAATGGGCCACTCGTTCAAAACCAGACTGGACGCTCCCGACGAAGATTTCACCACCCCAAATACCTCCATCGTCGCCGTATCCTGTGCCGTCGAAGCTGACACCCACCACGCGCTTCTCCCACGCTCCACGCTCGGCGAGAACCGAAGCCAGGTGCGCGCGGTGATGTTGTACTGCGCAGCGTTGTCCCGCGGTCAGCTCGTACGCGTGATTCGTCGAGGCGTACTGGGGATGACAATCGTGCACGAGCAGCACCTCGTGCCAATCCACTTCATACATAGAAACGAGATCCTGAACGGTCTCCTGAAACGCACGTAGCGAGTCGTAGTGGCTCAGGTCTCCGATGTGCTGGCTGAGAAATGCCTGACCGTTGACCACGAGGGTGACTGTGTTCTTCAAGTCTGCGCCCAGCGCGAGAATGGGCCGCGCAATGGGCAACTGTGCAACGGCACCTGGAGCATAGCCTCGCGCACGTCGCAGGATGGCCGGGCCAAAAGCTCCTACCCGTGCGACGGAATCGTCCACCCTGCGTGCAATGGGCCGTTGACCGACGAGGAATACATCGGCGATGCCAGCAAGTCGGGATAACGCATCTTCGTCTTCGTAAGCGATCGGTTCGCTCGAGCGGTTGGCACTCGTCATCACAAGAATTTCAGGAGCGCCTTCGGCGAAGAGGAGGTGGTGCAGCGGCGTGTAAGGGAGCATTACGCCGAATTCGTCATTTTGCGGCGCGACTCCCCAGATTTTCATCTTCGCCCGCGCCAGCACGACGGGGCGCGCCGGGGAAGTCAGGAGAGTCTCGGCCTCGAGAGACAGGTCGACGAGGCGCCGCGCAACTTCGACGTCCCTTGCCATTAGGGCAAACGGCTTCTCTTTGCGGTATTTCCGATCCCGCAAAGCCGTTACTGCGGCGGGATTCAGCGCATCGCAGACCAGGTGATACCCGCCAAGCCCTTTTACCGCGAGAATCTTTCCATCATTCAGGATTTGAACTGCGCCACGCACACTATCCGCACTTCCCTGCACAGCCTGGTCGCCAAAGCGCAGGGAGTATTGCGGCCCGCATGATGGACACGCTACCGGCTGGGCATGGAACCTCCGGTTCGCCGGATCGCCGTATTCCGCCGCGCAGTAGTCGTCCAGCGGCCAGTCCTTCATGGTGGTGTTGGGCCGGTCATAAGGCAGGCTGCGCACCACGGTGTAGCGTGGTCCACAATTCGTACAATTGATGTAGGGATATCCGTAGCGACGATTTGCGGGATCGAAAAGTTCTTTGAGGCACTGATCGCAGACTGGAAGATCGGGTGAGACGCGAACCGTGGGCCGATTCTGTCGATGGCTCTCGCGAATAGTGAATTCGCGAACACCGACCGGAGTCACGGGTTTGATGAGCACTTCGGCTATGCTCGCGGCGGGAGGCGACTGAGTTTTCAGGTCACGAACAAATGCACTTACACCCGACTCGGACCCTTCAAGATAAATCTCGACGCCCTCTTCGCCGTTCAGAACCCATCCAGCAAGAGTATTCGCGCGAGCAAGGCGATACACGAACGGGCGAAAGCCGACTCCCTGGACCACTCCGCGAACTCGAATGGAGCAGGCGCTAGCCATCCTTAATCCGCGTCCACGATGCAACCTTGCCCTTGCCAACCAACCTGAACGATCTTGCCGTCCTCAGCCAGCATAGGCACAGTACACTGTCCGCCTGACAATTCGCGCATGCGCCGGCGCGCGCTCGGGTCCGCCTCGACGTCGTATTCAATGAAGGCGCAACGGCGAAATTCCAGCCAATCCCGCATTTCCTGGGTATGGGGGCAGCGCGCCGTTCCAAATAACTCAAGCGTGGCCACGATCCAGAACCTCCAACGTTTCTCGAATGATGTGATAAATGGACGCCTGGACTTCCTGGATGCGCGGGATGTAGTCGCACTGCACCACGATTGGATGATCCGACAAACTCTTACGCAAGATCTCGCCACCATCGTAGCCTAAAAGGGCGACTGTCAGAAGGCCGCGTTTGCGAGCCTCTTCGAGCGTAATAATGATGTTCCGAGATCCGCCACTCGTGGAAATCCCAACGGCAATATCGTCGGGCCGCGCCTGAGCAATTAGTTGCCGGAGGAAGATGACGTCCGTCCCCACATCATTGGCGACGGCCGTTATGTTTGCCGGCTCAAGCGACAGCGAGACCGCAGGAATGGGCCGGTAGCCGGACGGGGGAAGTACGCAGTCGATGGCCCAATCGTTCGCATCAGTAGCCGATCCACCGTTCCCGAAGAGAATAAGTTTTCCGCCTTTTGCAAGGCGTTCCCGAATCGCAAGCGAGGCGACGCTGATCTGTTCAGCTTGTTCTTGTGCGATGCGCGCACGCAGCTTGCTGTCATCGTTTACCTTCATCAGGATGGAGGCAGCGACCTCCTCAACCAAGTCGCCGGTGTCCTGTTTTTCGCGTCCAAGGAAAGGGTACAGAAAAGCGGAATCGCCAACGTCGTAGCCCAGTTCCCGATGCTCCAGGAAGACGTGAACCGTCTCCCAAAGAGTGTGATAGAGGATTTCCGTGATTTCCTGATGGACGAATGGATCTTGCGTAACCGGCTCCATGGCATAAGTTCCGTCCGAACCCGGTAACGCGAAGGTCATGGCGTTTCTCAAACGCGCCTGCTCAAGTGTTGCCCACACTTCGAAGTCGCCTTCGGGCGGGCCGAATCCCATGACGATGTCTTCCGGACGAAGAATCGCCTCCACCCACGGACGAAAGAGAGAGGACAAATCAAGGGCGGGGAGGGCGCGCTTTCCTACGATGACCGGATGCACAAATTCGACAGAAACATGTTGTGCATCGGTAGCGTAGGGCCCGCGCCCGAATGCGAGCAGGCGCCCTCCCTGGAGAAAGCGGTCCGACATCTCGCGGGAGGCCACGGCGAGACGAGGCGCTTCTCTCGCAAAAAACTCCTCTACTAGCCGATTGCGTAGCAGTAGCCGTTCTTCAATCTGAGTTGCGAGTTGATAGCCGGTCGCCATGGATCAATCCCTAACAAATTCGCGGCAAGGGATCGCCGACGAGCATATCGATAATTCTGCTGCCGCCGTAGCGCGTGGTCTCGAGCACGGATCCTGCCGGTTGCGGTCGCACTTCGCCAATGATTTGTGCTTCTTCCCCGCCGGGCGACAATCTCAACGCGTTGAGAGCCGAGTCTGCATATTCCGGAGCGACAACGGCCAGAAACTGTCCCTCGTTGGCGATATGCAGCGGATCGAGGCCAAGCAATTCGCAGGCACCACGAACTACTTCACACACTGGCACCTGATCCTCAAAGAGCACGATTCCAAGTCCGCAGTCCCGCGCCAGTTCATTCAACGAGGTAGCAGCTCCACCGCGTGTGGGATCGCGCATCCAGCGAATGCCTGGGCTAGCTTCCTTAGCGAGTGCCTCAATCAGAGGCAGAACCGAACGCGTGTCGGAACGCAGGTCGGCTTCGAAATCGAGTTCTCCGCGTGCTAGAAGAATCGTGATTCCGTGATTGCCGATGGGGCCGGAGAGAATGACTTTATCGCCGGGGCGAACAGAGTTCGCGTCCACTTTGACTCCGTGAATCGGGCAACCTACGCCGGTCGTCGTGATGTAGATTCCGTCGGCCTTGCCGTGCTCCACAACTTTCGTGTCGCCGCCTGCGATGGTCACCCCGGCCCTTCGAGCAGCATTGGCCATAGCCCGAACTTCGGCTTCCAGAACCCAAGTCGGCATCCCTGCTTCGAGAACATAGGTACAGACTAGTGTTTCAGCCCTGGCACCGGAAACCGCCAGATCATTCACGGTGCCGTTAACCGCAAGCTCACCGATCGAACCTCCGGGAAAGCTCAACGGCTTCACCACAAAGCTGTCGGTGGTGATTGCGATCTGGGCGCCGTTGATATGGATATGAGCGGCATCTCCCAAGGGTTCCGAAGATCCAGGAAAAAGCAGCGGGGCGAAGAGACCTTCGACAAGCCTGCGGCTGGCCTTACCTCCGGCTCCGTGCGCCATCTCGATTTGGGATTCACGAAAGCGAATCGGGGGAAGGGCTTCCGTGTCAGGCTGAGCCGTCAGGCGGTTTGACTCAGGATGTTTACCATTTCCGTTTTCCGGTGTTCGTAGTTGAAGTACGCTGCGCATGATCCTTCCGAAGAAACCATGAGTGCTCCTATGGGATGCTCTGGCGTGCACTCACGTCCGAAGAGTTTGCATTGATGGGGTTTCAGCACGCCTTTCAGAACTTCTCCGCATTGGGCCGCTTGTGGGTCAGTCACGCGGACACCCGGAATGTGAAATCGCTGTTCTGAGTCAAACGCTGCGTATTCATCCCGGATGCGAAGCGCCGACTGGGAGATGAAACCGAGTCCACGCCATTCGAAGTACGGGCGCAGCTGGAAAACTTCGGCCATGGCCCGAAGCGCGGCGCGGTTTCCTTCCCAGGGGACGACACGCTTGTACTGATTCTCAACTTTGGCCTCTCCAGCTTGCAATTGCCGCAGGATCATGACGATGGATTGCAGCATATCGAGCGGCTCGAAGCCGGAGACTGCGATGGGTTTGCTCTCGTCCTTGGCGATCCATTCATAGGGCCGGCACCCGATGACTGTCGAAACGTGCCCCGGGCCGATAAAGGCATCGATCCGCATGTCTGGCGAATCCAGGATGGCCCGAATCGCCGGAATAATCGTCACGTGATTGCAGAACACGGAGAAATTACGGACGCCCTCTAACTTGGCGCGCATGAGCGTCAAAGCTGTGGACGGCGCGGTCGTCTCGAAACCGATCGCGAAAAACAGTACATGCTTGTTCGGATTCTGCCGGGCAAGTTTGAGGGCATCCGCGGGCGAATAGACGATGCGGACGTCTATTCCGCGCGCCTTGTGTTCCAGTGGGCTTCCTTGAGTTCCGGGAACGCGCATCATATCGCCGAACGCACAAAAGATTACGTCGGGATCCTGCGCCACCGACAATCCATCGTCAATCCTGCCCATGGGTAGAACACAAACCGGGCAACCCGGACCGTGAATGAGTTCGACGTTCTCCGGAAGTATGTCCTTGAGCCCGAACCGGTAGATCGCATGCGTATGGCCGCCGCACACTTCCATCAAACGATAGTGACGTCCAGGATCAGCGAGCCGTCGAATCTCGTGGGCGGCTCGCGTGATCAACTCGGGTTCACGAAATTCGTCTACGAATCTCACTCTGGACTCCGGTGCAAATGCTCAGTGTTGTTCAGTTTGGTTGTTGACTCTGTACATCCTCAAGGCCATAGCCTTGTACCTCTTCTAAAGCTGCATCGCTTTCTCCGAGCATGCGAAGGGTATTCATCTGGTCGAGGGCGTCCTGTTCGCTGATCTTGCTCATAGCAAAACCTACGTGGATCAGCACCCAATCTCCCGGGACCGGCCGGTCATCTTGCAGCAATCCAAGGTCTACCCTACGTCTGACACCAACCACATCAACGAGCGCAGTCTCGTGATTCTCGGGAGAAATCTCGACGATTTTTCCCGGTATAGCTAGGCACATATGGCACGCTCCCGAAGAATGTGCGTCGTTCGAATCCATGGGGCTCTCACGCGTGTTTCACGGCCACAATGTCAAAGGTGCACTTCAATTCATCCTTGACGCGAATGGTTCCAGCTGCAGCCGAAACGGGGGAGATGCCGTACTCGCTTTGCCGTAGGGTAAACTCCCCCGAGGCGCGCAATGAATCGCCGTTAACAACCAGGCGGAGCGACACTGGCAGATTCCGTGTTATTCCGCGAAGGGACAACTCACCTTTCAGCACCAACCAATACCGGTCAGCGTTACTGCTGCCGGTGACCTGTGAACATTCATACACGATCTCGGGAAACCGATCCGTCTCGAGCACTTCGTGGTGCATCCGATGCTGGATGTCCTGGCGGTCTTTGTCGGTGATGTCATCCACCACCTCCAGAGAGTCGGCACGTATACTCAAGCGCATCTGTGCATCCTTGAGTTCCTGTCCAGGAGTGAACTGCGCATCACCCTGAAAATCCCGAATGGCGATTTTGGGATCATGTCCGAAAGCAGACAGCAGGCCTGTAGAGAATGCCTGCACGGAGAATGTGCTTTTCTGGGTGTCGATTTTGTAAAGAACGGCAGTGCCCTCCGTTAGCGGTCTCGTTGCATGCACAGTGCGATCCTCCTCCTGCTTCCATCCGTCCCGATCATCCCTTTTTCAGTCCTTTGACGTTGCACAGCGTGAGACCTGTTTTCGGCAATCCATGAGCCGATCGAGGTCGGAGATTCAGCAATGAGCACGTGAAAGCAACGGCGAGGGATCAGCCTACTGGCCGAGTACGTACTCCATTCGCTCCGACACTACATCGAACGCAGTTTGATGTATCGGTCCAGGTCGGGCAATGCGCCCTGCAGAAGGTTCCCGACGCCTACGTTCCCCAAATATCGTCGCACTAGAGGATTGGAAAGAATCAGCCCCGTGCCAAAGATAATGAGCGCAACGCCACTGAGCATGAACAAAGTGTCCTTATCAGTCGAAGAATTGGAATTGTTATTGAATTCGGACAAGGCGAGCTCCTTTCAGAAAACTGCTTTTCCCTTACAACTGTTTATTCAGAATTTTGTCAACCACCGAGACCACAAGCTTTACGGCTTCATCCACTGCCCCCTCGACCGGTTCGGTCAATCCCATCTGCCCTTCGTCGCCACCAAGGCTAGCCGGCTCACAGCCAACTAACAGCACTCTCTTGAGGCTCCCATTCATCGTGGCTGCCATGCGCAATACGTTCAGCGGATTCATACCATGCGTGTCGAGCACCGCCTGCTGAGGTTCATTGAGCTGGCTTAGGTCGGGTTCAACCAGGGAGACAGTACCTGGTTGCTGGCCATGGGGAAAGGCATCTACCAGGATCGTCGTTTCGTAGCCATCCTGAAGGGCATAAGCCAGATCGAAGCCCCGAATGCCGAAGTCCTCCACGCGAACGCTCGCTGGAAAATTGCAACTGGACAAGCGCTTGGCGACTTCGACTCCGAACGCATCATCTCCCAAGAAAATGTTCCCGATGCCCGCAATGAGGATCCGCGCAGGTTCCAGAGCAGCTTTGGGCTGAGCCTCGTCCTCGGCTAACGGTTCGATTTCCTGCGAATCGAAAAAGAAACGGTGGCCTGGTTGACGCATCATGCCCAGATCTTTTCCCGGGTCGTTGTCGACAACTACGCAGACATGAGATTTGCCTTCGTAATCCTGTTCGATCGATTCAATCGTTGCGATCTGGCCATCGAGCGCGATGTCTAGCACGTCGCCTCCCTTGCGCGGGCGCAGGCGAACGCGGCTTCCAACTCTGACAGCAACTCCCGAAACTTCCAAGTGATCCATCGGAGTTTTATCTTCGAGGACTTGCCATTCCCACTCGTTCATTGGACGTCCTCCTTGAGTGGGCGCAGTCCCCGTAGAACTCCGTGTAATTTCATGAGATGTTCCGCCGGCAACGTTTCAGTACGGTCGAGAAGCTTGCTGGCGCGCTCGTCGGATTGGCGCATCTCTCGTTTCTCTTCGTCAGTCAGGGTCATGATACGTAACGAGAGGATTTCGTCGATCTCAGTGCCGTCAAAGAGATCGCCGTCACTCTCGGGCGCGATTTGAGGATAGTCATAGAGAATGATGGGAGAGGAAAGCATTGTGTCGCGCAGCGCCTCATCTCCAACCAGAACTGGCCACGTGCCGCTATTGGTGCAAGTCGCCGCCAGTTCGCGTACGGTCTCAGGAGGATCGATTGCGGAAACAAACATGCCGTCCTGCACGCCCATGACGGTGTGTGCGGAGACAAGAGATCTCAGGAGTGCGTCGTCTCGAGTCGAGCCATCGGGCACTTCGAAGGCAGTTTCGTTTTGAATGCGAATGCAGATTTTGAATACGTCTTCTCGCAGTCGCCGAGCCGAGACTCGCACCGATCCACGAATCTCTTCTCGTTGACGGAAGATGATTGCACCGATCCGCCCGGCCGCATCGTGCACCGGCTCGAGTTGCGTTTCTGGAGCAAGGGTGAACTGCTGGCATAGGGATTCACCCTCAAGCTGGGCCAAATTGCGCGCTGGCAAACTGATCTCCTGTTCCACCGCTTCCTGCCACGGTTGCAGGATCGATCCATCGAGGTCCAGCCTCTCGACAAGCAGACAATCGGGCGTGACGCCTCGTTGAAGCTCTTGCAACGGTTCTTTTAACTGCCCGATGGAGCGTTGTACCAGCTGCAAAAATCGGACTTTCACCTCAAGGATGGATTCAACACTGCCCTGCACCAGACACTCCGTTTGCGTAATCCACGCATCCGAGCCGGTTTGTAGTTCACTGTAGGATCGGGGATGAAGAACGCCGAAGTTCCAGCGCTGCTGGTTCTTGATCGCAGAGGGCCGATAGGGATAAAGCATGTACCCCTCGTACAGCACGGCCTTCGCGATTTTCTCAACCAGTTCGAGGTTCATGACTCGACCGTCTCTTCGATCGGCAACGCGCTCTCGAGTGCCTGCTCCCATGTCGGGATGCCCCGCCTCACTTTGTACTGATACAGCCGTTCAAAGACGTCGCGGCGCAGGCAAAGCCATGCCGTGTTGGGGTAATAAGTGTCCATCATGTCGCGCCAGACTTTTACCGGCAGTTTGAACCGCGCTTCTTTTTCCCATGAGATCGGAGCGACTTGCAGGAACCCGTCGGGCCTCGCGTAAAAAACTGTTCCGCTGAACAGGAAATTGAGCGGCACATCACCGTCGGACAGTCCGTGGAAATATTTTGTGGCGGCAACATTGAAATCGAATGTGCATGGAACCGCAATATCCGCGACAGTGGTAGCGGCAAACGACGGCACAACGACGCTGGCATGCGTCCAGAGGAAGGTCTTCAGAGTCTGGCCCCATCGATCGGGCGATCCAAAAAGATCAAGGAGGCCCTCCTGATCTTGCGGGCTGTAGCGCCGTCGTGCAACTTCGAGCTGAATCTGGCAGCGCAACGCGACGGTGTGAATTGTTTCTCCGGCGTTCGCATTGCTCAGCCGAAGCCTGAAAGTAAGCTGGGGTGCAGCCGAAAACGGCGCCACTTCTACCTGTTCGATTTGGAAACTTAGGTCAGGCATGCGACTCCTGTATCCTTCGCGCCTTGCTCTTAAGCCCGTTGAAGAACTGCGCCAGTTCTTGCCACACTTCGGTTCCGCCTGAGAGACCGCGCCAATGGGTACGGATGATTCCGACCAGCTTGTAACATTCGTCGATCGGCAACAGATAATAGTCGGCCTCCGCTGCTCCGCGTGAATAGCTCACACGATTTACTAGCAACGCCTCCACGTCGTATTCCATCTGGCTGAGTACCGGATTGTCGCTGACAATATCGACCCATGTTTCCAGAGACAACATCGATTCGGTGGCGCCCGCCGGGCTGGGATAAAGAACGCTTATCTTTTGCTCCACACTATTTTTGAAGAAGAAGGCCATGTTGATGGGAATCATCAAGCTATCCCACTGCCGGTCTGTCATGCGAAAGTCGGCAAGCAGAGAAACTTGCCGGGGCACTCTCTTGTATTTCGGGGCCCCTTTACCACTGAACAAGATGGCGCATGCTTCGCAGGAACAGAGAAGTTTTCGCCGGGCTAATTCGACCAAGTGGCCATGATCGGGCGAAAGGTCCGCGCCGCATAGCTCGCAACGCTCCACCGTGCGTGGCCGTCGCGCAAACTGGCGCAAGGTTTCGAACGCGCTGGCCGTACCCGAGATCTGGTCTGTGCCCATACCTATGCTGGTCCTCTGCCGTCCGTCACAGCTGTGCTCGGTCTGCGCCATCTACGCTCATATCGCTGTGGGCTCACTGAGAGCCACCGGTGGCGACATCGTTGCGCCCGCCAATTTCTCCAGTGCGACGAAGCCGGAAGCCGGCTGTCCATCCGGGCCTTCCACGGTTAAGGAGATTATGTCTGGGGCGGCGTCGTAGATCGCGTCCTCAACCGTCGAACGAATGGTTTCGGCCGTGGAACTACAACTGTGCGCACCCAACGCGACTCTCACGCAAATAACACCGTCGTTTGTGGAGAGAAGTTCCACTTCGCAACCCTGTTTCCGCAAACCTGGGCGGATTCGATCGACAGCTCGCTCAACGCGCGATGTTAACTCCTCGGGATGCAGGCCGTACAAAACCAGCAGGCTGCTCACTAGCGGATCGCGACCTAAGTCGTCGATGATCTGGCTGCCGGCATCACCTGCCTGGAAAGTAATGTCCATCATTCTTTCCAACCCGGTTCCGTGGAGCTCCATGAGCAACTGAACCAGTTCCTTGGTGGTGGCTCTTACCGCAGGGTCGGCGATAGCCTCGATCTGCTGTACGAGGTCACCAATCTGCTGTACGCGCTTCCGAAACTCCTTGTCGTCGGCCACAGAACTCCTTGCTGTAACTCAGAACAATAAATCCAGAGTGCAAGCCGCCAAGTTGCTCCCGGTATCTCCCGGTGAACTTGGCGGCCGCGCTCACTCTGCTCTCTCCGATAAGTTGATCATCCGATCGTGTCATCGTTCTCAAGTCAAGGTTGTAGTCCAAACATAGGGGAATGACGTGTTTCCAGCACTTTGCCATTGCCAAGATACATATGTACCCCGCACGGCAAGCAAGGATCGAAGCTCCTGACCGCCCGCATGATGTCGATGCCCTTGAATTTGTCTGGCCCGTTCTCTTCAAAGATCGGTGTATTCTGCACGGCATCTTCGTATGGACCCAGGGTACCGTAGACATCCCGAGGATTGGCATTCCACGGAGTCGGCGGGTAAGGATGATAGTTCGCGATCTTGCCATTACGTATCACTACGTGATGCGAGAGCACACCCCGTACCGCCTCATGGAAGCCGCAGCCAATTGCCTGTTCAGGCACTTTGAAGTCGGTCCAGGTTTTCGTTCTGCCCGCGTGCAATTCCTCCAGTGCTCTTTCCATGAAATGCAGAGCGCAGCAAGCAGCGTATACCTGGAAGTAAGTCCGCGCGCGATCGCGTTCGATTGCGTTGCTCCATTTCGGAACCCTCCATTCAAATTCCACTTCGGGGAGCGAAGTAGTCTTTGGTAGATACATCTTTACGCTGTGTCCCGTAGCCTTGATGTAGCCGATGTCCACCAGTCCGGCCAAAGCCGTGGCCCAGAGACGCGCGATGGGTCCGCCACCAGTATCCAAGGCAAGATGATCGCCAGTCCGCTTGTCCAGCCAGCGTGGAGACATCACCCAGGTGTACTTGCCGCCGAAATCGCGCTTCTGCGGACGAGGAATCGTCGTCTGGTTCCAGGGATGGTGCTTGTCCACGGGATTGCCCAGGGGATCGGTTTTCACAAAAGTTTCGGAGTTTTGCCAGTCATCGTAATACGAACTGCCGAGCAGAATGCGGATGTTCAAATTGATATCGACTAAGTCCGTCGTGACCAGCTTTCCATCCACGACGACGCCGGGCGTGACAAACATCTTGTTGCCCCAGTTCGTCATATTCTTGTAGGTGTAGTCGCAATGATCGGGATCGTTGAATGAGCCCCAACATCCGAGCAAGACCCTCCTTCGTCCGACTTCCTCGTAACCCGGTAGAGCGTCGTAAAAGAAGTCGAACAGATCGTCGTGCAGCGGGACGACCTTCTTCATGAACTCCACATACTTCATCAGACGAACCAGATAGTCGGTGAAGAGCTGAATCGTCGGAACGGTCCCAACTCCGCCTGGGTAAAGAGTCGATGGATGAACATGGCGTCCTTCCATCAGGCAGAACATTTCACGAGTCATGCGGCTCATCTGCAGAGCTTCCCGATAAAACGCGCCCGTGAAGGGATTCAACGCCGTCATGATGTCTGCAATGGTGCGATAACCATGTAAATTGCCATGCGGAGCTGAGGTAGACTGCGCCTTCGCCCAGACCTTTGGGTTGGTCTCCTTCACCATTTGTTCGCAGAAATCCACGCCGACCAGGTTGTCCTGAAAGATGTTGTGATCGAACATGTATTCGGCGGCTTCGCCCAGGTTCACAATCCATTCCGCGATCGCTGGCGGCCGGATACCGAAGGCCATGTTCTGGGCATAAGTTGCACAGGTGGCATGGTTGTCACCGCAGATGCCGCAAATGCGACTGGTAATGAAGTGGGCATCTCGCGGATCTTTACCCTTCATGAAGATACTGTATCCACGGAAGATCGATGACGTGCTGTGACACTCGGCAACGTGGTGGTTCTCGAAATCAATTTTGGTGAATATTCCCAGGCTGCCCACGATCCGGGTGATCGGATCCCAATTCATCTCCACCAGATTTCGTTTCTTGGTGGATGTGTCTTGCGCTGGCGCGGTAATCGTGCTCATTCGATCGCTCCTTAGTACGTGCGGGGGTGATAGCCCGTGGTCAGTTCGGCGCGAGGATGCCGCCACTTTGGTTCCTTGTTGACGGTGGCCTGGGTTAGCGAACGGAGAGTGCGAATTATGCGCCCATAGGCGCTAACCGCTCCGCTTGAGACTTTGCCTCCTGGGGGCTCATCCATGAATGGCATAAATTTGTCCGGGAATCCCGGCATGGTACAGCCGATACAGATCCCGCCGACGTTTGGACAGCCGCCGATTCCCGCCATCCATCCGCGTTTCGGGACGTTACAATTCACCACCGGTCCCCAGCATCCGAGCTTCACGATGCACTTAGGAGAGCCGTAGACTTCGGCGAAATCGCCTTGCTCGTAGTAGCCGGCCCGATCGCATCCTTCATGCACGGTGCTTCCGAACAGCCATGTGGGCCGCAATTGATCATCGAGGGGAATCATCGGAGCCAATCCTGCCACCTGGTAAAGCAGGTACAGCACGGTCTCCATGAAGTTATCCGGTTGCACCGGACAACCCGGCACGTTCACGATGGGCAGTCCCGCACCAGACTTCCAGTCCCATCCGAGATAGTCGGCCAGACCCATGCAGCCAGTCGGATTGCCTTCCATAGCGTGGATTCCGCCGTACGTCGCACACGTGCCGCATGCGACGACCGCGATGGCCTTGGGAGCGAGGCGGTCGATCCATTCATTTGTGGTAATAGGCTGGCCAGTGTTGGGATCAGTTCCTAGCCCCGCCCAGTAACCCTCTTTCTTGATTTTCTCGTTGGGGATCGACCCTTCCACAACCAAGACGAAAGGATCCAGTTCACCCTTCTCCGCCATATACCAATACTTCATGAAGTCATCGCCAACTTCGTAGGCGAGAACCGGATTGTGGAGATGCACTTTAGGAAGCCCTGGTATAGCGCCCAACAGAACGTCCTCGATGCTGGGTTGACTGGCGGCAGTCACCGAGACAGAATCTCCGTCACATCCCAGACCTGCCGTGATCCACAGAATGTGTACTTCCGCAACGGGTGACGGTCTTTGCGTTACTCGACCGTATGGGACTGCTTCTGGTGTCATAGCTGGGTTCTCCTTTCCCAGATCAACTCGTGAAGCACGGAGGTCAACTCACTCGAGTGACAAACACAACCCACCATCAGGAGACAGAGCAGGCCTGTTCCCACGCGGGCAGAACCTAGTAAGTGCGCCGCTAGAATCTCCAATGAGAGGGGGGCGTCACAAGCGGGTAGGCCACTTTTTCGGATTGGTGGGAATCACTACGGGCGTCATCGGGGATTCCCCCATCAATGAAGATGAAAGGCAAAGGAGACTGAATGACAGGTGGGAATACAACCGGAAACGGCTCACATTGCTCTTTCGTGCATGTTCCACTGGATGGCATGTTGGACCAGTTCGCGGGCGCTGTGTAAAGACAGCTTTTCCTTAATGTGGGCTTGGTAGGACTCGACGGTTTTTACGCTGACGTGAAGTTCTTCGGCGATCTGACGGGTTCCATGGCCGTCGCCGATCAAGCGAAACACTTCCAGTTCCCTATCGCTCAAGTCGCTGACCGACGAACTCCGGATGATGCCCGAGCCCGTAATGTAGTGCTTGAGCATCTGGTTCGAAATTCGCTGACTGACGTAGATCTCACCACTCAAGATGCGGCGAACCGCGACCAGCACTTTTTCGGTCGCTTCCTGCTTCATGATGTAACCATTGGCGCCCGCACGGAGTGCGCGTTCCGCATAGATCAACTCATCGTGCATGGACAGAATCAACACCGGCAAAGTCGGATGGGTCGTTCGAAGCATTTTCAACAAATCGATGCCATCCGGTCCATTCAATGAAATGTCGAGGATCAGAACGTCAGGGCGGGCCGAGGAAAGCACATGCATGGCGCCCATCGCCTCTTCCGCTTCCCCGCAAACTACCATGTCGGGTTCGCGGTTGATCAGCAGAGCCAGCCCTTGCCGCACAATCGGATGATCATCCACCACCATGATTCGCTTTTTGGTGGAGGCCGGGCTCCGAGATTTGTAAGCCACGCTCATCATTTGTTGCCCTCCATCGCCAGCACCGGGAATAAACAGGTCACCATGGTTCCGCCCAAGGGCTGGCGCTGCACTGCTAATGAACCTCCAACCATCCGGGCCCTGTAGCTCATCAGGTGAAGACCCATCCCCTGACTACCGGCGGCAGCGTTTTCGATTCCACAACCGTCGTCGGCGATTGTCAAGACTCCCTGTTCGTGATCAGCCGCCAATCGAATGTCAATTTGGTTTGCATCTCCATGTTTGATCGCATTGTTGACTGCCTCACGTGCGATGTAATAAAGATGCGTGGCCGCTGTGTCATCGTGGATGAGCACCGGAGTGAAACACTCGAAGCGACAGCGGACCTTGAACAGATCTTCCACTTCGCCCGCCCATTGTTGCAATGCGGACATCAGCCCCTGTTCATCCGATAGCACAGGGAGCAGCCCGCGTGCCAGTTCGCGTGTCTTGTGAATGGCCTCATTCACCAAGCCGACGATCTTGCCAGCGTCCCCGGCTTCGGGCAAACCCTGTTCCATTAATTTTTGTTCCTGTACCTTGGTCATGAAGGCGATGCCGGTCAGATGCTGTCCTAGTCCGTCATGCAGATCCTGCCCGATACGGCGCTGCTCGCGGGCGCTAATGTCGAGGATGGTTTTTTCCAAGCGCTTGCGTTCGGTGATGTCGCGGATCGCACTGGAAACTAACACACCTTCCTCCGTTTCCAACGGACTGAGACTGATCTCCACCGGAAATTCGTGCCCGTCCTTATGCAAGCCGTAGAGTTCTGCACCTGCGCCCATGGGGCGAACGCGCGGCTCTTCGAAAAAACCGTGACGATGTTCCGAATGCCTTTGCCGCAGACGCGGAGGAACCAGAAGTTCCAAAGGCTGGCCCAGCAATTCTTCATGCCGGTAACCGAACAATTTTCCAACCTGCGCGTTCACCAGCACAATTCTTCCGTGCCGATTCACGACCACCACTGCGTCCGGCGCCGCCTCCAGAAGGCCCCGAAATTTTATTTCCGCGCGCTTTCGCTCGGTGATATCGATCCCAGAAGCAATGATGTAAGCGGGGGCTTCGCCGGCTGCGGGGAGAACGGTGGTGGACCAGGCTACGATCCGTAGCTTACCGTCGCGACCGATCCATGTACTCTCAAACTCCTGCGGACTTTGATAGACGCGCGTCATCTGAAACTTCAACTTAAACCGTTCGACTTCTTCCGGTAGCAGAAACAAATTCCAAATTAATTTTCCGCGAACCTCTGCCAAGGAATATCCCGTCATCAGTTCACAGGCACGATTGAATCGGATAATTCGACCCTCGGTGTCCAACACGGCTACCAGTGCACCCACAGTGTCGAGAATCGCAGAAACGACATTGCGCTCTTCCTGCAGTGCCTCCTCCGTCCGTTTCAGATCGGTAATATCGAAACCGACACCGTGGATGAACCACGGATCGCCATCCGGCTTGCGGATCATTTTGGCTTCGCAATGAAACCATATGACGCGTCCATCACGGGACAGCACGCGATATGCGGACCGGAGCGGATTTCCACTGAGAAACATTTCGGCGGCTTCATTGCTCCAACGCTGCTTGTCGTCAGGGTGAATGTGGCTATACCAGCGAACAGGATCTTCCAACCACTCTTCCTGCGAAAATCCGAGCGCCTGCTCAATCTGAGGGCTGACGTACGCTTCGCCGATCCCACGATCGAGATACGCCATGAACACCACTGCGGGAATCTGCTCGACCAGGGCGCGATACCGTGCTTCCAGATTAGGAAACTGCCCATCTTTCAAGGCTGCGTCCGAGATGTCTTGTGGCGTCAGCGCGAATAGATGTGCGCCTGCGTCGATGCGCCTCGAGAACACTCCTGCAAGTTCCTGGAGAATTTCTTCGGCTTGGGCTGCGCTCAATTCCATAGCGATCCCGGCAGATCTTTGAAGTTGGATGCGTTCGATAAACGGTGTGGCTATGTGACAACTTTCCTATTACTCTCGAATCCCTTGTTTTGCGAAGCCTGGCGCCAACTTGGTTCTTTGTTGAGCGACGCCTGTGTGAATCGCCGTAGCGCGTGAATTGCGCGACCATAAGTTTGCACAGCCGCCGAAGATAAGAGTGAACCGGGTGGCTGATTCATGAATGGCATAAACTTGTCGGGAAATCCGGGCATGGTGCAACCGATGCAAATGCCGCCAACGTTCGGACAGCCGCCAATGCCACCCATCCAGCCACGTTTCCCGACGTTGCACTGCACAACCGGTCCCCAGCAGCCGAGTTTTACGATGCACAGCGGAGAGCCATACTCCTCCCCAAACTGAGCCTGTTCGTAATATCCACCCCGATCGCATCCTTCGTGAACGGTTGCTCCGAACAGCCACGTCGGACGCAACGCAGCGTCCAACGGAATCATGGGAGCCCTTCCGCCTGCCATATAAAGAAGATAGAGAAGTGTTTCCATGAAATTATCAGGCTGAACCGGACAACCCGGCACACATACGATGGGTATGCCAGCTTTCGATTTCCATTGCCAGCCGAGGTAGTCCGGCAATCCCATGCAGCCTGTGGGATTTCCTTCCATCGCGTGAATTCCGCCATAAGTCGCACAGGTTCCGATAGCGACAACCGCCCATGCTTTCGGCGCGAGGCGATCGATCCATTCGCAGGTTGTGATCGGTTGTCCGGACTTGGCATCGGTACCGAACGAGGCCCAATAGCCCTCTGCTTTGTTTTTTTCGTTGGGAATCGAGCCTTCGATTACGAGGATGAAAGGTCGGTCTGAATCTTCTTGAGAAGCTCGATGGAAGGCCGCCATGAATTCATCGCCGTTTTCTTTAGCGAGAAATGGGCTGTACAACACCACTTTCGGAATCCAAGGCAGCGAGCCGAGTACAACATCTTCTATACTCGGCTGGGTTGCGGCCGTCATTGCGATGGTGTCTCCATCGCACCCGAGCCCCGCTGTGATCCAGAGAACGTCGAGTTCGCTGATGTCGCTCTGCGTTCGATGGAAAACAGCGTCTGCCAACAGGATTTTCTCCTTCGAAATCAGTCAGGCCTAGGCATAACGAGCACACGGGCCAGGTTCTTGGCTGGCCCACATCTTCTAGCGGAATCTTCCACCGGTCAAGCGAAAGAACCGAAGACATCGCGCGAACGCGACGGACAGACTTTTTGTAAGAATCCGACCAAGTAGAGATTTAAGGCTTCCGTTGGAATCAAACCGACATCCAAGCATCCGAATTCTGGGAGGTATATATCGTGATGAAAACAATGGCGACTCTTACGAATGTGGTTGGCTTAGCGGCTCTGATGATGTTTGGCTATGTGGTCCTCGCCTCTATTCCAGATGTGAAGCGATACGTCCGCATCAGCACCATGTGAAACACGACCGAGGGATAGACAGGAACGGTCGCGGTGCGGGAGACGTGAACGCTTTTGTCGAACCGCGCCTTAGACTCTGAGTAGGTGCGTTTTTCCGACCTTTCTGAATTACCGCTTTTTCAGTCTGTTTTTGTAGACAAAAGAAGCGGCACCGGAGCACGTGGCTTCCGGCGCCGCTGTTTTGTTGAGTCAAACATCTCGACGGAACGTTCCGCGAGTTCGAGAAAGTTTCCCTACATTCGAGGTTGCTACGCTGACGGATGTTTCAGAATGTCCGCCAACGCGCGCATGCGTGCGCCATCAGCTGGAGTCTTTGCGGCAGCCGCGCTCTTCTCCAGCGACGGAGCCATGTGACTCAGTTTCGCTACCTTACCCCTGTTCATGTGCGAAGTCTCTGCAGCTTCGATCGCTTTTTGCAGAGCCGAAATGCGGTTGGGCGGCAAAGCCTCAGACCGTGACAATTGATCGACGTACGCTTTTGCTACAACCAACTGCGCAGGCCACTCGATCTTTTGTTGGTTCTGAACGTTCAGTTCGCTAACCTTTACCGTTTTCGCCGCATCGATTTCGTCCTGGGTGAGGAACTTGGAGGGCGTGAGTTCAAAGACATCAAGGCCGCGCGCGATCTCGGACCCGTAGATGTATCCGTTATACCAATAGGCCGACCATTCGCCGCCCAGCACGAGCATCTTGGGATCGATGGGTCCACGATCGAAATAAGCAATCTCGAATGGATGCAGAGGATCTGTAAAGTCCACAACTGAGATGCCGCCCTGATACCAGGCCTGCACTTCGATGTCGCGTCCCGGCACAGGAATCAGCGAACCGTTATGCGCGACGCAGTTTTCGGTGTCGCCTTGCGCGGCAGTTAACTTGTAATACCCGGCAAAATTCAGCTTCTCTGCGTTGAGGCGGAAGATAGCATCCGCGCCCCATTTATTGGGATCACCGGCTCGGCAA
Organism: uncultured Acidobacteriota bacterium; assembly: GCA_963801895.1. Lineage (GTDB taxonomy): Bacteria > Acidobacteriota > Terriglobia > Terriglobales > Acidobacteriaceae > Sulfotelmatobacter. The sequence continues at coordinate 406,482 of CAWDGM010000003.1, forward strand.
CGCGCTCCCAAACCGCCACCCCACTCGTCCGTGAATACGACTTTGCTGCCGTCATTCGAAAACGATGCGGAATGCCAGTAGGAATAGTTCGGATCGTTGACGGCATCCAGGCGCTTCGGATGGACCGGATCTTTGATGTCGAGCAAGATCCCGTTGCCAGAACACGCACCTGCCGCCAGGCCGATGGCCGAATAGACGGTGATGTCGTGGCACTGGTTGGTGTCCGAGGGCTTGTCTTTACCTTTGCCGTGAGTACCGCCGTTGTTCAGTCCATTGATCGCGCCTGTTCGCGGATCGATAAATACGCGAGGGCTGGAGACAACCTGCGCCTCCTGCGGAGCTGCCACCGGAACTTTGATCACATCGATGCGGAACAGAGCAGTGTTTGGATCTTTATCCGGCTTCTCTCCCGAGCAGCCAGGCAACTCTTCCGGTTGCCGCACAAACGAAGTGCCCGAAACGTAGATGTAAACATTCTCTTTGTCGTTCGGGTCAATCACCAACGTGTGGGTATGGGATCCGCGGCAGGTCTGCACAGCGGCCACTTGCTTCGGATTCCTGATGTCGGAGATATCGAAAATTCTGACTCCGCGGAAGCGGTCTTTCTGAGCCGCCGGAGGATGGAATTTCTTTTCTTCTCCTGCCGCAGGCGGTGGCTCCGGTGGAAACCCCTCGGCTCCACAGTCCAGGCGCCCGTTCGGCATCTCGACGGACATGAAGAGCAGATTCTTGTAGACCGAAACATCCCCTTGCCCACCCGGGCAAACGAGCGATGTCACCAACGTGGTGTTCTCCGGATTGGAGATGTCGTAGATGTTCACGCCATAGAAGTTACCCTGAAACAGATGATCACCCTGGAAAGCAAAGTCAGAGTTGGCAAAGGCGAGTTGGGCGATCACCAACTGCGTTGGTTTGGGCATTTTTGCCGTGTTGCCGACGCCAAGTTGACCCAGCGTCTTTTGCACTTTCGGGTCATCTGGATTGTCAGATCCGAGTTGGAATGCATCAGGTTTTTTCAGCAGCATCAGGTGCTTGATGCCCATCGCAGCCTCACCAGCGTCGAAAAGCCCCGGCGTTAATTTTGTGCGCGGGTCATTGATATCGGCTCCCGTCGTATCGGGTGGCAGGGTCGGAGGTGGCTCTGGCGCAAAAGGATCTTCCTCTTCTTTTTCCTTGTCCTTTTCCTTGTCTTTGTCTTTGTCAGCCTCGGGTGTTTTTCCGGGCTCCTGCGCGGCTGGCGGAGTTTGAGCATCCTGTGCATGCATCCGATTTGCGCCGAAACTCAAGATAACCGTGGCCAAGGCCACATAAAAAGCCAATACGCGGGGCACTCTGATCATCGTTTCCTCTCTATCTCTTGTTTATCAAGCATAGTCTGCTGTTTATCAAGCATGGTCTGCATAATCCCGATCTCGGCCCGTTGCGTATTGTCCGCATCCGTGGCGAAGTCAAATATTTCGGCATCCTGGCCGGCGCCGGCAGTGTCGAATAAGTCCTTCACCATCGTGAGCGCGCCGTTGTGGTGCTGGATCATCCCGGTCAAGAACAACCGATCGAACTTGGACCCTTGCGCCCTTCGCAATGCGTCCATCTGCTGCGGAGTGAGCATGCCCGGCATGAGAGGCATCGGTTCGTGTGACATATCCATGCCAGGCATCTCCGGCGTGGTCATCGATGTTGCTTTCCCGCGAGCAGCAAGCCATCGGCGCATGAACCTGATTTCGTCCGACTGCGAACTGCTGATTCGCGCTCCGAGTGAACGCAATTCCTTGTTGTCCGTGTGCGATGCAATCAAGGCCGTCATCTCGACCGCTTGCGAATGGTGCATGATCATGCCTTGCATGAACTCAACGTCTGCAACAGAAAGTGCCGGAAGCGTAGGTCGCGTTGAGGGAGGCAGAGTGCGGCTCGGCTTGCCGGGCGCGCCGGGCTGTACGACAACCGCAGAATTAGTTCCCTGCTGCGCGCGAATTGGAATGGCGATAGTAAGGAGCGAGAGCCACGTCGCACATCGCGATAGATATCCCCAGCGAAGGTGCGCGTTCCTTTTTTGTTGTGAATCGTAGGACCTAAGACTTGATTGCATAGCAGATCATTTGCAGCACCCACGCGAAAACAAGCAGTATACCTGTGATTCCGAGTGGGCGTCTCAAACTTTTCGGAGCTTCGAATCGCGAGAGTAGAATTTCTATCACCACTGTGACGACAACCACGATTTGTGGGCTGAGTCGCAAAATTAAACAACTCCAGATTGGGTAGTCCTTTGCAGGATATGGTACGAGGGACCGCGTCCACGTCATCGCCGACAATGCTGGAGGACATGTGACTAAAACGTGCCAAGTTCGGACAGGAGACTGTTAGCCTTTGGCTATCGGCGCAACGTTTCGCTGGTTGAGGAACCTGATGATTACCAGGATTGGAGCATGCGATGAAGGGAAAAGTAGTCCTTGTTACCGGAGCGGATGGGGGCCTCGGCACCTATGTGACGCACGCGTTTTTGGATGCTGGTGCGACAGTTATTGGATCATCGCGGAAAATTGAACAGTCCGCCTTTGCCAGCCCGAACTTCACAGCTCTATCGGCCGAGATATCAACTGCAGAGGGGACAAAATCGCTTGTATCCGACGTTGCCACGCGTTTTGGAAAACTGGATGTGCTCGCGCACACAGTCGGCGGATTTGCAGGTGGTCAATCCATCGCCGACACAGGTGACGCTACTTTCCAGCGCATGTTTGATCTGAATTTAAACAGCGTTTTCTACATGTTACGAGCGGCGATTCCGCTTCTGCGCAAGTCACAAAATGGCCGAATCATCGCCATCGGCAGTCGTGCGGCCCTTGAGCCGGGTGCTGGTGTGGGAGCGTATAGCGCCTCAAAGGCCGCCATGGTTTCGCTGATCCGAACTGTCGCGCTTGAGAACAAAGATGCGGGAATCACGGCGAACGTAATTTTGCCTGGAACCATAGACACGCTCGCTAACCGCAAGGCGATGGCCAAAGCGGATTTTTCAAAATGGGTTCGGCCGACGAGCATCGCGAGCCTGATGACCTGGCTCGCCAGCGACGCGGGAAAAGATGTAAATGGCGCCGTGATTCCCGTGTACGGTAGCGAAGGGTAGGCCGGGAATCCATCAAATCTCCCAAACACATTTGCCATTCCTAAAAAACGAAATCACGCCGTCCTCGCTGACTTTCAATACGTTTCCAAATCTCGACGCAGAAATGGCCGCTGTGGTGCGGCCTCCTTCGATGTTCTCTGGATGGAGATTTGTCAGATCAGGGTGTCGGAGGATCGCGCCGAACGCCAGAAGATTTGATTCTCCGTCCATCACGATGCCTCCGTCGGTGCGGGCAATCGTCTCGAGCACCGCGCTGGGGACGTCAAGTATCCGTTTCTGCTGCAGAAGATAGTGCAACTGGTCCTTGGAACCGACAGCGGACTGTTCTCGTTCAACCGGGATGGAAGCCAGCAGATCGTTTCGAGACACCAACCTCTGCGCCGTCTGCGCATCGTCAAGAACCACCAGCAAGCCTCCGCGGCGATCTTCGGCCAGGTTGAGTGCCGCAGTGAACAGGCGTTCCGAGAGTTGAAAGTTCCCTACAGCCTCCGTCCACAAGTCATATTTCCTTTGAGCGTCGGTGACACGCCATCTGCCATTCCAGAAGTGGAAGACCTGCACCCCGTCCGCGAATATCTTCATCTCTCCGTTTGGCGTGAGAATCATGCAGATGTGGCCGCCACACAATGTGGCGCGACTGTGCATTTCATATTTCAGAGCCGTAGGGACCGAGAGCTTGATATCCGCGAAGGGTCTCGCCCACTCTGCTACGTCGACGATCTCGGCAAGAAATCCGTCCTTATCAACCAAAGCAAGCGTCTGCAGACCGTCCGAGAGTCGGAAGAAACTGCGGATGGACGTCAGGGTTGAGTTATAACGAAGGGCTCCAATTGGCGTGGTCGGTGGTTCATGACATGCATCTCGGTGGTTTCCGAATAAGAGCGCGCCTGTCGAAATGCGCCGATTTTCATACGTGCTGAGTGAACTCGTGCGTAGCACTTCAATTGCATCCTCAATTCGGTCAGGGCCTTGCCATGCTTTCTTCGCATACGGAGCCCGATCGACAAAGGCAGAAACGTAACGGTCTTCAGGCAGCCCTTTGAAAAGTTCGAAGCGCTGTTCGACGAGAGTAGGGTCCGAAATCATGCGGTACCGAGTGTCTAGTACAGCCCGAATACTCTCTAGAAGCTTTAACTCCGCTTCAGAAAAGGCTTCTGCAGTGGTGAGCGAGTAGCGGGAGCCCAGCCAGTTCAGGACGAGAGAGTTTCCTGCGGCCCGCACAATGCTCTCCCCATCTGACGCTGGCGACTGCGCATGAATGTCGAATTTCGCGGAGGGAAAAAAATATCTCACTCCGCCTTCCACCAACTTTGCATACAGTCCATCGATAAAAGGAAGCGCCTGGGTCTGTTCGGACATTCAGTCTTCTCAAGTCTGGATTTCTTGTTTTCTTCGATGCGGGAGCCTAGTCGAAAGGCTCACAAAGTCATTGAAATGATTACACATGCAGAAAACAATGTTGACGAAAGTACAGATCTCGCTTGACGAAATTCGGCCCGGTTTGACACGGTAGCTCACCTTTTCGTTTGGTGAGAGTCTCACACTGGTTCATGTTTGCTGAAACCACACTCTCACCGGCCGGAAGACCGAACTGGGTCCGCGTCTGGGTTGGACTGCTGGGTTTGTGGGTCGCATTCGCGATTCAAGGCACATTCTTCAACTACGAAACTTTCCTCACAAGGAACCGCCCCATCTCGTGGACGCAAGCGATTCGCATGAATCTAACTGCGTACGGCATTTGGGCGTTTTTGCTTACGCCTATCGTCCTGTTCCTATGTTCGCGTCTGGAACTGGACCGGCGTCGCCTGTTCAAGCTATTCTCGGCCCATCTGGTCGCGATCGCCGCAGCCGCTTCGATTGATGTGTGCATCAAGACTCTCGTGGGCGGCCTGGTATTTCCCGGGGCGCAATCGCATCCTTTCGGCGGGCAATTTCACAAATACTTCTTCTCCGAAGCGGAAGCCGACGTACAGATTTACCTGCTCATTGCAGTCATCGGATACGTCGTCGCCTACTACAGCAAGCTTCGGACGCAAGAGCGCCACGCCGCTGAGCTAGAGACCAATCTCGTAAAGGCTGAACTTCAGCTCCTTAAGACGCAACTTCAGCCTCACTTCCTGTTCAATACTCTTCACTCCGTGGCCGCACTCGTGCGTAAGGATCCTCAGGCCGCGGAGAAGATGATCTGTTCTCTTGGTGACCTGCTCCGCTTGACGCTAGCCGCTGAGGACACGCCGAAAGTACCCCTGAGGCGCGAACTGGACTTCCTTCGAATGTATCTGGACATACAGAAAGTGAGATTCCGCGACCGGCTGGTGACCGAGATCAACATTGAGCCACAGGCGATGGATACCATCGTGCCCTATTTGCTGCTGCAGCCGCTCGTGGAAAACGCGATTAAACACGGCGTTGCAAGACGGCCTGGCAAAGGCAAGGTTGAGGTCGACATCCGGAAGTGTCTGGATATGTTGAGCATCTCGGTGATGAACGAGAAAGGCAGCTCTCAGCCTGTGCCGCCGCACGAACGATTTGGGATCGGGCTTGAAAACATACGGTGCCGTATGCGGATCTTGTATGAGTCGAAAGGCGAGATCGTCTGTCGCGAGCTTCCGGGCGAACGCTTTCAGGTGGAGGTCCGCATCCCCATTGAAGGTGTGCCCGCTCCTCAGATCGAGAGCGTTTTGGTTTCAAGCGTGGTTTAGGGTCGGAAATCTCGTGGAGGTTTGTCCAGTGCGAGTCATCATTGCAGAAGATGAGCAGATAGCCAGGGAAGCCATTGTCGCGATGGCGAACGTCTGTGGTCTTGAAGTTGTTGCTGAATGCCAGGATGGGACGGAAGCCATCCGCTGTCTCAGGACCCATCAGGCAGACGTCTTGTTTCTGGATGTTCAAATGCCGGGAATTGACGGCTTTGGCGTGCTGCAAGAAGTTCCGCCCGACCGGCTCCCTGCGGTCATCTTCACCACCGCGTACGATCAATATGCCGTTCAAGCCTTCGAGCATAACGCTGTCGACTACCTGCTCAAACCCTTCGATGAAGATCGCTTCCGCAAGGCGTTGGAACGTGCAAAAGTTCAGCTTTCGACTGTCAGCAATCAGCTGGCGGTAATTACTCGATTGGCAAATGAACTTCAGCAAGCGAACGGGACGAAGAGCATTCCCCAGAGGCTGGTCGTGCGCTCGAAGGGCAAGGTCGAACTTCTTCGAATCGATGAAATCGACTGGATTGAGGCGGACCACAACTACCTCCGGATTCACGTCGGCAATCAGATCTATTCCTATCGGCAGACGATTGGCGAATTTGAGAGCAGGCTGCGTCCCGATAAATTTCTTCGAATTCACCGATCACTGCTGGTGAACGTGGATCGCATTCGATCGCTGCAGGCCTGCGGATACGGGGAGTATCTGGTGATTCTGCAGAATGGCAAGAATCTGCCCTTGAGCCGCACCTATCGGGACCGCCTCGATTGTTTCTTGGAGAAAGTTGTGGCTTCGATGGAAACTCCGCAAGTAGGTTAGAACCTGATTTGACACTGAGTGCTGGTTGAGTTCGCCCTGAACTTCAGCCCACAATCCCGGCATTCCTAACCTCCCCGCGCGCAATCTGGCCCATCAGCACCGACAGCCGTGTCACATCTCCGTCAATTAGCCACGGGACGACGCTGTTTCGTTCGCCGAGAATGAGCCAACTGAACCTTAAGTGGAATCGGACCAGAAATGCCTCTCGATCCTCCCGTACACAATCGGGGCTGCGTTGGGCTCATCCGTGGTGCGCTGCTCTGCTTTTTTCCTGTCTCGCAATCTCGCGCGGTGAATGTCGTCGACACAAGCCTCCCTACGACGCAGGGAATGTGGCTGAGCCGCGCCTGTTCGCAGAAGGCATCATCTCCACCGAAGACGACGAAGCGGGCGGTACGTTCAGCCCCGACGGGACCGAATTCTATTTCGTGAAGTTGAATCCTTACACCACGTTCCCGCGGTTGGGCCTGATTTGCGTATCACGCTACTCTGGTGGTCATTGGACACAGCCGGAAGTCGTGCCGTTTTCCGGCGGCTTTCTGGACTTCCCTCCCAAACTTTCTGCGGATGGCAACACGATGTATTTCTCGTCTTCCCGTCCGGCACCCGGCAAGACATCCCGAGTATTGCGTGTCTGGTCGGTGGAACGAGCGCGCAGCGGATGGGCCGAACCTCATGTGCTGCCTTCTCCAGTCAACGCCGACGACAGCTGGAACTGGGCGCCGTCGGTCACCAGCAACGGCACTTTGTATTTTGCCTCAAATCGAGACGGCAGGACCTCACACATCTACCGATCGCGATTGGTGAACGGATCGTATGCCGAGGTGGAGAAACTCGGACCGCAAATCAATTCCGAGTTCAACGAGAGTGATCCGTACATTTCGCCGGACGAAAAGATCCTGATCTTCTCTTCTTCGGCGGCTGACATCGTAGGCCAGGCTGATCGCCCTGAGACGATGAAAGGCCCGGGAGTGCTGTATGCGCGCGGCGATCTCTACGTCAGTACGAACCGCAACGGGACATGGACGCCAGCCAGGCATCTCAAGCACAACATCAACTCCGTCGCTGATGAAGGTGCGCCCTCTCTGACCCCCGACGGCAAATATCTTTTCTTCACCAGCGAGCGCAGCCCGTTTTATTCGCTCGCCCCGCGTCGCATGAGTTCCGATGAGATTGAACGGACGATGCATGCCACGCTCAATGGCCACGGAAATCTTTTTCTCATTTCCCGGGACGCCCTCGACCTCGAGGAGAAGGTGGTGCAGCCATGAGAAGCCGCACCGGGATCATCGCAGCACTCTTGCTGGGCCTAAATTCCTTGCAGTCCACGCATGATTTGTCCGCTCAGAACAGTGGTGCACAACCAGAGATGATCGGCGAAGGTATCGTCTCCACTCCGGATGACGAACTCGCGGGCAACATCACTGCGGATGGGACAACTCTATATTTTGAAAAATCCGCACCACCTCACTACCTGTACATCCTTTTCGAATCCCATTTTGCTGACGGCAAGTGGCAGCGGCCTACAGTACTTCCGTTTTCTGGGCAGTACAAAGACACGGATCCTGTCCTTGCACCGGACGACCAGACTCTGTTTTTCGCGTCGGATCGGCCCGTGGATGGCGTGGACCGCCATCATTTCTATATTTGGACGGCAAAGAGAACGACGTCGGGATGGAGCGATCCGCAACTGATGCCCGGCCCGGTAAACGATGGGTTCAACCAGGTCTTTTGCTCAATGGCGCGGAATGGAAATGTCTATTTCACGTCCAGTCGCAAGAGTGGAAACTATGACATATTCCGATCTCGCCTGGTCGATGGCAAGTATCAGGAAGCAGAGGATCTGGGGCCTGATTTCAATGGACCTACAGTCAACAATTTCGAAGCGTTCATTGCTCCTGATGAGAGTTTCCTGCTGATCGGAAGCTTTGGGCGCGAGGACACGTTGGGCAGTTCGGATCTCTACATAAGCTACAACCACGATGGCAAGTTCTCGAAGCCGAAGAATCTAGGGCCCACAATCAACGGCCCGGCGCGCGACTACTCTCCTAGAGTTTCTGGCGATGGCAAATGGCTTCTATTTACCAGCGAGCGCCTTGACCGCCCGCCCGATTTGCCGATGGACTATGTCACTTTCGTTCGCATGTCTCGCGGTCTCTACAACGGTCTTGGAAATTTGTACCGGATTCCGCTCGAACGTGTGCTGAATCCCAGCAGTCGCTAGAACAACTGTCTCGAAAATAAAACCCGAGGTGATCTGTGCGAACAATTACTGTCCTGGCATTGGCATTTGGTCTCACCAGCATTGCGAGCGCGCAAAGCGGAGCAGCGCAACAGCATCCGCCCGGTGAATTGCCGAAGATCGCTCACTTCAGCCCGGATATTGCCGACTCCACGCTCGACCCGTGCACAGACTTCTACAAATATTCATGCAGCAAATGGCACGCGGCGAATCCCATCCCCAACGATGAAGTCGCCTGGGGCACCGGCGGCCCCCTCAATCTCTGGAACCAGGTCATCCTGGGACAAACTCTGGAGAAACTCTCTTCTGACGATGCCGGGAGGGCCGCGAACGAGCAGAAGATCGGTGACTTCTATTACTCCTGCATGGACGAGAAGACTATCGACAGTCGAGGTCTTCGATGGCTGAAGCCTGAGCTCGATCTGATTGCGGCGATCAAGAATAAGTCCGATATCGCCGCTGAGGTAGCTCACCTTCACAAGACCACACCGCTCGCGTGGGCTCAAAAGGACAATGAAACAACGGCCGCCGTCTTCGGCTTCGCCGGTTCTCCAGACTATGACGACGCGTCTCACAACGTCGCGCTGTTTGACCAAGGCGGAATGACGCTTCCGGCCCGTAGTTATTACCTCGATCAAGACGACAAATCGAAAGAGATCCGCGCCAAGTTCGTGGACCACATTGCCAAGACTTTCAAGCTGATCGGAGAGAATCCACAACAGGCCAGAGCCGACGCTGAAGTAGTCCTCGACATGGAGACCGGTTTTGCACGAAGCGCGATGGATCCGATCGCTCGACGCGATCCAAAAAACCTCAATAACAAGATGTCTCTCGCGCAGGTCAAATCTCTCGCACCGTCATTCGACTTCGATCGTTATCTGAAATTGGTAAGCGCGCCGGCGAGCCCACACTATCTCGTCACCTCGCCAGCTTTCTTCAAGGGCGTTGAGCAGTCGTTGCAGAAACATCCACTAGATCATTGGAAGGTTTACCTCCGTTGGTATCTGATCCAGGGCTCAACATCCGCATTGGGCAAGCAGTTTGTTGACGAGAGTTTTGACTTTTTTGGACGCACGCTGGTTGGCGCGAAAGAAATTCAGCCACGATGGCGCCGTTGCGTAGACAGCACTGATTTTCTGTTGGGCGAGGCCCTGGGTCAGGCATACGTGAATCGTGCCTTTCCCCCGGAAAGCAAGGATCGCGTCCTGAAGCTTGTGCACGATCTCGATAGCGCCCTCGGCAGTGACATCGACGGGCTCGATTGGATGTCTCCTGAGACGAAAAAGCAGGCCCAGGAGAAACGGCAGGCTACAGTGAACAAGATCGGGTATCCAGACCGGTGGCGAGACTATTCCACCGTTCGCATAGTTCGTGACAACTATCTGGCTAACCGGCAAAGAGCCATCGAGTTTGAATTTGAGCGCTGGGTCGCCAAGATCGGACAGCCCGTTGACCGCTCGGAGTGGACCATGACCCCTCCAACGATCAACGCGTATGAGGATCCGCCGACCAACACGATCAACTTTCCCGCCGGCATTTTGCAGCCACCAGAGTTCGAGATGAGCCAAGATGACTCGGTCAACTACGGCGCGATCGGAGCGGTGATCGGTCACGAAATCATCCATGGGTTCGACGACCAAGGACGGAAATTTGATGCGCGGGGCAACCTGCGCGACTGGTGGACCGAGAAGGATGGCAAAGAGTACGAGTCACGGGGTAAATGCATTTCTGATGAATATACGGAGGAAGTCCCTGAAGCGGGGCCGGGAGTCAAGCAGGATGGCCGCATGACCCTCGGTGAAGACACTGCAGACAACGGCGGAATCTATCTTGCCTACAAGGGTCTGCAGGATTCGTTAACACGGCAAGGACGAGACATGACGACGAAGGAGTCGGACGGGCTGACTCCGCAGCAACGATTCTTCCTCGCGTATGCCTTCGGGTGGTGCCAGGAATATCGGCCTGAGCTTGTGCGACTCGTTGTGCTCTCTGATCCGCACTCGTACCCGAAGTATCGCGTCAACAATACGGTCGCTAATATGCCCGAGTTTTCCACGGCGTTCCATTGTCACAAGGGTCAACCCGAAGCGAGGGTCAATGCCTGTCGCGTCTGGTAGGCCCGTCAGTTACGTTCGATCTCGAGGAAGGATTTGCACGATGAATTTCTTCAGGACACTCTCCGTTGTGGCGGCACTGACTTGCGCTTTGTTGCTACTGCCGCATGTTGCAGCATCCCAAGAAGGCACCGATTCCCACACCAAGCTGAAAGATGGATTCGATGTAAACGCCATGGATAAGAGCGTGGACCCGTGCGTGGACTTCTATCGCTACGCGTGCGGCACGTGGCTGAAGCAAAATCCGGTGCCGTCAGATAAGGCGGTGTACGGAAGGTCCAGCGAACTTGCCGACCGAAACCGCGAGATCTTGCGAGACGTTTTGGAGAAAGCCTCAACCGCCGGTGCAGATCGCAGCGCCAACGAGCAAAAGACCGGCGACTACTACGCGTCCTGCATGGACGAGGCCGCCATCGAAAGCAAAGGAATTGCGGTCCTCCGTCCTGAACTGGACAGGATCACTGGACTCAAGAGCAAGGACGCCCTCCCCGCTCTGCTCGGCCGTTTCAGTCTGCTCGGATACAACGCATTCTTCGGCTTTGGCTCGGAACAGGATGCCAAGGATTCGACACAACAGATTGCAGTCGTGGGGCAAGGCGGTCTCGGGCTGCCTGACCGTGACTTCTACTTTAGGAACGATCCAAAGTCAGTCGAAATTCGCAAACAATATGCGTTGTACATGCAGAACATGTTCGAATTATTCGGTGACACTGCGAAAGATGCTGCCGCACATTCACAAGTCGTGATGCGCCTCGAAACTTCGTTGGCGAAAGGGTCTCTCGACAAAGTCGCCCGGCGAGATCCGAATAAGGTCTATCACAAAATGAGCGTCTCGGACCTTCAAGCCCTCACGCCTGCCTTTCGCTGGCAGTCCTTTTTCGAGCACGTTGGCCTGACGCAACTCGCAAGTCTCGATGTGTCGGAGCCAGACTTCATTCGTGAATTTCAGTCCATACTGGGATCCAGCAGTTTAGATGACATCAAAACATACCTTCGATGGCGCACGATTGGAGGCCAAGGTCTTCTCCTGCCGCACAAGGTTGACCACGAGACGTTCCACTTTTACGGACAAGTCTTAGCCGGCCAGAAAGAACCCCAACCTCGTTGGAGGCGGTGTGTCAGTTCGACAGACAACGATCTGGGAGAAGCTCTCGGACAGGTCTTCGTGCAGCGAAACTTCGGGGCTGAAGGAAAAGAGCGAACACTCCGGATGGTCAATGCTCTCGAGCATTCGCTAGAGCAGGACATTAGCGAACTTCCATGGATGACTCCGGCGACTAAGACGCAAGCACTGACCAAGCTGCACAAAATTGCCAACAAAATCGGATATCCCGACAAGTGGCGTGACTACAGTGCACTCCAGATTGTTAAGGGAGACGCCATGGGCAATTCGCTGCGCAGCAATGAATTCGAAGCACGGCGCCAGCTTGGAAAAATCGGCAAGCCCATCGATTTCGGTGAATGGCTGTACAGTCCGCCCACGGTAAACGCCTACTATTTCCCTCCACAGAACAACATCAACTTCATGGCTGGAATCTTGCAACCGCCGTTCTTCGAACAGCAAATCGATGATGCGGTCAATTTTGGTGCGATTGGCGTGGTCATCGGTCACGAACTGACGCACGGCTTCGATGACCAGGGCCGTCAATATGATGCCGAAGGAAACCTGCGGGATTGGTGGGCTCCGGAAGACGAAAAAGCTTTCAAGGAGCGGACGGATTGCGAGGTTCAGGAATATAACGACTTCGCGGTTAGCGGGGGAGAACACGTCAATGGCGAGCTGACGCTCGGCGAGAATACGGCGGACAACGGCGGCCTTCGTATCGCGTACATGGCACTGATGGATGCACTCGCAAAAGAAGGTCACGGATCGGCGAAAGCGATTGACGGCTTCACTCCACAGCAGCGCTTCTTCCTAGGATTTGGCCAGATATGGTGCACGAACGCCACCCCGGAAGCATTGCGTTTGCAAGTTCAAACCAATCCTCATTCTCCTGGCGAATTTCGGGTGAATGGTTCGGTCAGCAACTTCGATGAGTTCGGCAAAGCGTTCGGCTGCAAGGCAGGACAGCCCATGGTGCGTGCCAATGCTTGTCGAGTGTGGTGAGAGTGGCTGCTGGGTCGCCTGAGAGAGAGGGTTATAGACATACTCTCGACCGGCCTCAGATTGGCTGGCACTGAGGGCACCAGAAAGTCGTCCTGGCGTCCATGCCTTGCTTGCGGGAAACGATAATCGTGCCGCACACCCGGCAGGGTTCTCTTCTTCTCTTGTAGACCCAAAGGCGCTCTTCGGGATTCGCGCGCGAGGTGGTTCGCCGCATGCCCGTGTACGTGACAATTTGATCTCCCGAACCAGCGTTGACATTGGCCAGAAGAAATTTCCTGGCTGTTGTTATAAGGTTTGCCGCCTCCGCATCGGTCAGAGATTTCACCGTTCTAAATGGATTCACGCGGCATGCAAAACATATTTCTGATTTGAAGACGTTACCGATACCAGCCACAATCGATTGCTTCAAAAGCGCGTCGCCAACCTCAGACTGTGGATTCACCAGCAAACGCTTCACGCCTTCCGCATCGTTAAAGTCATCCTTCAGAAGAGACGGTCCCAATTGAGCAAAACCGGCGCGACGACGCAGAGAATCCTCCGTGTGGAACTCCGCGATTTGGATATTAAACGCGACCGCAACAAATTGTTCTGTGGCGACCAGTACCCGCATCGAACGAGTGGATAATTTCCACTTCTCACCGGGCCGATAGATGTGCCAGCTCCCATTCATCAGCATGTGGGTGAGCAACACGCGGCCGCCAGTGAGATACATGAGCATCCACTTTCCCTGCGCCTCAACCTTCTCGACTGTACGACCAACGATGGCTTCGTCGAAGTCGACGCGCGACAGCTTGGGAAAAACGGTTTCAAATCGCGTGATCGCGTGGCCGGCCAAGGCACGATTAAGAGTCCGGGCCGCGCGGAAGATTGTGTCGCCCTCGGGCATACTTAAGCTGTCTCGGACGCCTCTTCTTCGTCAGCAGCATCGATGGCATCGTCTTCACTGATCGCCGCGGCAATGCTCGCCATGCGACGCATGTGATAACCGCTGGCCGTATCGGAGAAACCCGCCTCTTCCAAAAATCTTCCCAAGAAATGTTCTTTTGCCGGGGCCTCGTTAATCCTTGCGATCATCAAGCCCGCGCGCGATCCCCGTTGACGCCGTATCGCCATCTCCGCAAGCTGACGCGCCAACTTTGCTGCTGTTTGAGATCGTTCAGGCTCCGAATCTGGCAAGAATACTTTGATCGAGGGATTGTTACGTCGGACAAATGCAGCGAGTATACCGTTGATCAGAATGACCGAAGCTCCGCTCACCCGTGCCATAGCATGCGAAGGAGTGCTTGCATCGCCGTCTCCGCCTTCCGACTGAGACCAGGGCAGCAACGATCCATATGGATTGGCAGGATCGGTGGCAGCCAGTACGACCGCTTCAGGATCGTTGGGAAGTGTCCGCAGGCTTCTCAACAAATCGACGGCCGATGGCATTGCAAATTGGGCGGCGCCAAGTCCGGTAACAAACATTCCGCGCCGAATCAATCCGCTCTCCTCCATTCTTTTCAATGCCGGATAGATCGTGTTGTATCCACCGGGCAAGCCTTCCGCCAGGGCCGTCTCGCGGGTCACAATTCCAAATCGAGTAAGGATCTGTTGCGCGGTATTGGCGCTCCATTCAGTCGGAGTGATCGACGAAATCTTTCGATTTCGCAACAACGACCATCGGCCTGACGCGGTGCCTTCGCCAGATTTCCGAGCTCGAATGCGCCGCAAGAAGTCTGGTGACCCCGCCGGACCATCCTTCCGTTCGTTCTTACGCGAAGCTGGATAGAGCCGCATTCGCACGGTATGGAATGTATCGTTCGTCACCTCGCCACGCCATACAAGCTCCCATAGTGCATCGAGCAGGTCGCCGGGGAACCCCCCGCCGGATGCTGCGCGAATCTCTGGAAAGAAAGAGGCACCGTTAGCGGACAGGAACTCCATAATTGTCTTTGCAAGTTCGCTAGGAGCTGCGCGCTCGGGTGCGATTTCCGCTGGCGGAGCAAGCAGCGGGAGAGCTTCCGTGAGATAGAGCGCAACTCTTCCGTTACGATCTCCCACCTGTTCAACGCCCGTCCACACAACTTCTCCGGCTGCCATCAGGGCGTCCAAATCGGAAGGCTTGTAATCCGAAACGCGCGCTGGAAGAATTTGGCGCTCCAGATCTGATGCCAGCAGCGCAGTGCCCTGAAGTACCTCGATGGCGTCCAGCAACGCGTCCAGCCCCTTGCGTGGCACATGCACCCCTTGCCATCGCACCAGCAAGCGGGCAAGCGTCTGCTGCTCTACAGGTTCAATTTCACGGCGAAGGTTCGCAAGGCTCTTGCGCCGGATTTGCCGCAAGATATCCGGATCACACCACTCCCTGTGGGTTCCCCGCGGCAGGAATTCTCCTTCGAGCAACTTGCCTTGGGCGTGCAAAGTGTGAAGAGCGGGTTCAATGAGCGACACGTCGAAGGAATAGCGCCTGGCGACATCCATCACTGTAAACGGACCGTGGACTCGGGCGTATCGTCTCGCAATTTCGCAGAGAGGATCAGTCGTCGACTTTAGAAAGATCTCCGCCAGACCAGGCGGCAATGGGATGCCGAATGCATCGCGATATCGAGCCGCATACTCCACTGGGATATATCTCACTTCACCAGCAATCCGAATCCGGAGCAACCGTCGTGCTCCAGCCAACGCCGCGATCGCCTGGCTGACGTTGACCTCAGAACTGCGTTTCGAAATTTCCAACTCGGTGAGATCTCCCAGACGCAACAACATGTCATGAATCCCGTCTTCATGACGCGCATGGTATTCCTCGTCCAGCATCTGGAGACGGGTTTCTACTTCCTCGATCGCCAGCGGATCCAGTAACTCGCGAAGGTCCGTGTCTCCGAGCAACTCCTCGAGTTGCGACTGATCAATCGATAGAGCTTGCGCGCGGCGTTCTGCCAAAGGCGCATCGCCATCGTAGATATAGTTCGCGACGTACGAGAAGAGAAGCGAAGCAGCAAAAGGAGATGGTTTTGTGGGCTCGAGAGTGGTGACACGGATTTCGCCACGCCCGATCTTGGCGAGGATTGCAGAGGTGCTTGTCAGATCGAAGGTGTCCCGAACGCACTCGCGGTAGCTCTCAAGCAGAATGGGAAATGACGCGAACCGTGAGGCGACCGCGAGTAAATCTGCCGCCCGCTTTCTCGTTTGCCATAAAGGCGCACGCTGGCCTGCACGGCGCTTCGGCAAGAGTAACGCTCTCGCTGCCGCCTCCCGAAACTTGGCTGCAAATAGCGAGGTAGATCCCAGTTCGCGGAGCACGAGATCTTTTAACTCAGTGGCGCTCGGCAGCAGCAAAGACGTATCGATAGGCTCCTCGTTACCCGGAAGCCGAATTACGAAGCCGTCGTCGGACCAGAGGCTCTCGACCTCCCAACCGCGTTCGGAGCGAATCTTTGCATCGACGGCCATGCACCAGGGCGCGTGAACGCGATTCCCAAAAGGTGTCAGAACGCAAATTCGGCGGTCGCCCAACTCGTCGCGGACGATCTCGATGACAATGTCCTGGTCGCTTGGAACATGTTCAGTAGCCTGTTTTTGCTCTTCCAAATATCGCAGCAGATTTTCGGCGGCGTTTTCATCCAGGCTGTGTTCGTCAATCAGCTTCGAGAGAGCCACGGCACGCGGCATGGCAAGAAGCTGCCGTGCAAGACGACCGATCTTTTCCCCGAATTCAGCGGGGCGCCCCGGACCATCGCCCTTCCAGAAAGGCATCTTGCCCGGCTCTCCGGGGGCGGGTGAGACATTTACTCGATTGTGGGAGATCTCATCGATCCTCCATGTGGTCGCACCCAGAATAATTGTGTCTCCGGTTCGGCTTTCGAAGACCATCTCTTCGTCAAGCTCTCCCACGCGCGCACCCTTGGTGGCGCCTGAAAGAAACACACCGTACAAACCGCGATCCGGAATCGTTCCTCCGTTAATCACAGCAACGCGGCGCGCACCTTCACGAGTCGTAAG
The DNA here is from genome assembly GCA_963801895.1 of uncultured Acidobacteriota bacterium. Taxonomy (GTDB): domain Bacteria; phylum Acidobacteriota; class Terriglobia; order Terriglobales; family Acidobacteriaceae; genus Sulfotelmatobacter. Next base: position 423,560 of record CAWDGM010000003.1, read on the forward strand.
CTTATTCGCGATACGGTCCCACGTTATCCGGGGTCGCAGATCGGCAAACTCATCGGAAGGATAACGTCCCGACAACATGTCGAGCACGCTATCGAAGGATCCGCGGGTCAATCCTCCGAACGGTGCCGCTGCCCGAACCGCGCAATAGAGCTCGTTGACATCCCATGCTTCCATGCCAACCATCGCGACAATGTGCTGCGCGAGCACATCGAGTGGATTTCGAGGATAGCGGACCGACTCGACTTCCCCTTCGTACATCGCCTTCGACAGCGCAGCACATGCCAACAGATCGCCTCGGTATTTCGGAAAGATCGTGGCGTTGCTGATCGCGCCTACGTGATGGCTGGCACGCCCAACACGCTGCATGCCACTCGCGACCGATGGAGGAGACTCGATCTGAACCACCAAATCGATCGCCCCCATGTCGATGCCTAATTCCAGTGATGATGTCGCTACCAGGCCACGCAGGGTACCGAGTTTGAGGCGATCCTCAATATCTTTACGCTGTTCAGCGGCAACGCTGCCATGATGTGCGCGAACCAGAGTTTCGCCCGCCAATTCATTGATCGCTCCAGAAATTCGCTCCGCGAGCCGGCGGCTATTCACAAAAACAAGAGTTGAGCGGTGCGACCTAACGAGTTCCAGGAGCTTGGGATGAATCGCAGACCAGATCGAAGCGCGAACTGGACCTTGCGAAGCTGCGCCACTGGGAATGTTGTCCAGTTCATCGAGCCGTGCCATGTCATCGACCGGAACTTCCACCTTCAAGGCAAACTTCTTCCGCTCGCTGGCGTCGACGATCGTCACCGGGCGAAAGACCTGAGTTCTTGAGGTTTGAAATTCAGAAAGCGATTCTTCGGGAAGACCTGGCTCTGCTTCATCGGACTTGTCGACCACCGGCTGATTCGAAAGGTCAACACCGCCCAGGAAGTGAGCAACCTCTTCCAAGGGCCGCTGCGTTGCCGAAAGTCCGATGCGCTGCAACTTTCTCTGGCAAAGATGTTCCAGGCGTTCGAGCGACAGCGCGAGATGCGATCCGCGTTTGGTGGGGACCAAAGCATGAATCTCATCCACAATCACCGTTTCCACGGAAGCAAGCACCTGCCGCGCGTTCGAAGTGAGTAGCAGGTACAGAGATTCGGGCGTCGTCACCAGAATGTCCGAAGGATGGCGCAGGAATCGCGAGCGCTGGGCTGACGGCGTATCTCCAGTCCGGATGGTGACTGTCGGAGTGTAGTGTTCCACACCCATCCGGCGCGCGGCTTGCGAAATCCCCACCAAGGGCGATTGCAGATTGCGCTCAACGTCCACCGCGAGTGCTTTGATTGGGGAAATATAAAGGACACGGCAACGACTCAACTCTTCCGGCGCAGGCGAGAACATCAACCGATTCAAACACCACAGAAAGGCAGCGAGAGTCTTTCCCGTTCCGGTTGGCGCCAGGATTAGCGTCGAGGCCCCGCCAGAAATAGCGGGCCACCCCATCTTCTGAGGTCGCGTGGGGCTATCAAACACGTCGCGAAACCACTTGCCCACAGCTTCGTGAAACAAACCGATCACGTCCGTCTCGAGAGTTGTGTCCCCTCCGCGGCTTTGGTCAGTTGCTGGCCTCGCTAGTTTGCTGGATTTAGCCATTCGTCTTTGAGTCAGGGATTCTCAGGCCCATCAATAGTTTAGATGCTTCTGTCGATCGTTTTTTGAATGAAACATTTACAAGTTGTTGACAAGAATGTGACATGGCCCGATCCCGTTTTGACGACGATGTGATATTCCGACCTGAAGGAGTTTGCGCTTCCTTTTCTTGTAGATATGGATCCCCTCGCTGACGTGCGCTCCCGGGATTTTCTTCACCGTCATGCCCAGACGCCGCTTTGTGAAAATTACGTCGCGGCTGGTGCAACCTGTTCTTTCATGACAAATTCCGAGCAACTCCTTGAGGCAGCTCGCGGCAGTTTTCTTTCACAAGGTGCGTCTTCGGGATTGCATACCGACTTCGCTATCCGGCTTTGGGTCGATCCCTCTGATTCCAGCACCACACTTTGGCCCAAGCCGTTTGTGAGAGGAGTCGATCATCTAGTCTTCGCCGGATTTGATGCCAAAAGCTCTCTGCTCGCCGATCTTCAAAAACGTCAGGTCATCGGCCGTTTTAGCGAACAGATAGCCCGCGATACAAAGTACTGGCAACGCGTCATCTTCCCCATGCTGCTCTCGATCATGTCGGGATCCGTTGGACTGGTAGAACTTCATGCTTCCTGCGTGGCGCAAGGATCTCAGGGATTGGCTCTTGTAGGCACCACTCGATCGGGAAAGTCAACACTCGCGATGGCTCTCACCGGCCTGGGATACAGACTTCTCTCTGACGATCGAACCTTTTGTTCATTGGGTGATGGCGGGATTACCGCATACGGATTGCCGAGGCCGCTCAAACTGCGGTCAGATGCGGGCTCATTTTTCGAAGAATTTAGAGATCGGAAGCCAACTGATGTTCAGAATGGCGAAAACGTCTTTCTATGCGATACAGATCGCCGAAATGGCGGCAAGCTTGCACACTGTGAATTGAAAGCGATCCTTGTTCTTGAGCGATCAGATACTGCTCCTTTCGCTGTGAGTGCAGTGAACGCGACCGAGTTTAGGTCACGCATCGCACACGAGATGCTGGCGGAATCGCCAGAGGCCATGTCAAAACAGAACAAGGTTCTGGATGGACTGTCACAAATTCCCTGCTGGGGCCTGCGATATTCAGGATCTCCGCAAGCGGTTGCCGAACAGGTTCATTCCTTTTTCCCGGACAAGTTTCGAGCCCATGACTCCATCTCTTAGCACGGAGCAAACCCCAGTCTCGTCGGAGGCTACGTCGGACAAATCCTTGAGGGGATGTTCCCACCTGTACGCGGCGGGCGGGGCTACGGATGATCGGCAAGACCAGATACGACGATTCGTTCCATTGCCGCATGCTGCCGACTTGCTTTTGATGCAGCGAACGATCCGGCTCGAAACCAACGATGTATCCATCTTGAACCTCGCGTTGAAGTTTTTTGAGCGCTATCAGCACGGGGGATCGTCCAAACCGCAGTTTCTCTGGCGGTTGCGCTGCGAATCGGATGCACGCGCGCAGTCGACCGCTGTTCCCTTCTCTGCGTTTTGTGGCGCCAGCCTCCGCTATGTGAACATCGGTCAACGTGGCTTTCTGGCAGTGGACTTAGCCAACCGAATGGGTGCCGGTGTTTTCTCGGATGCCTTTGTCAGGGCCGACGCGAGACTTCGGCATCGTCCTCCTCTCGACATCTTGTTCTGCATGACCGCTGCGAGTCTTGGACTGACGGCGTTATCTGGCGGATGCGTCGGGTCAAGCAGTCGCGCCGCTATGATCTTCGGTCCACCCAACTCAGGGAAAACAACGTCCTGCTACCTTGCGGCTCGAGCGGGATTGGAATTCCATGGGGACCAGGTTGTATTTCTCGACATGCAGGAAGGGCGGCTGTCGGGTTGGGGAGACCCTTTCCCAGCCGTCTTTCGCCCGCAGGCTGTGAATTTCATTCCAGAACTTCTTGAATCGTCGCACCCGTCGGATTACGACGATCTGTCGTTCTACTACTTCGACAAGTCTGCATTGCAGTCGCAGTTTGCTATGCCGATTGAACCGCTCTGCAGCGTATTTCTTGACCGGGTGAGCAGCGGCAAGCCCCGACTCGACCGAATCTCCAGCGAACAAGCTGCTGCCAAACTGCGTGAGAACGTGCTCTTCGAAGAGGACGCCGAGTTCGATGTCCAGATAATGTCTTCGATTGGGGCTCTTTCGCTGAAACCGGCTTACAATCTCACATACGCAAACGATCCGAACGTCGCCGCCGAAATCATCGGGAAGATGCTGCGTTGAGCAAAACCCTCTACAAAACGCTGGTTGCGTCGTTAGGCTATCTGGCAATCGCCGTTGCCTGCCTGATTCACTGGAAGAGCCCTCATCCGTTTGTCCGGTTGGATTTGTTTGCTGGCGGTTACTTCCTCTTGCGTTTTGCAGGGTCCCTTCACTCGATTGTTTCCAGTCTCAGCGCTTTTCGGTCGGGATCCTTGCGGCAGGAGTGGTGGGCGTTGAACTCCGATCCCGCAGGACCGCGATGGGTCATGGTTCTGATGGCGCTCGATCTGGTTGTCTTTCTCGACTATGGCTACTGGCAGCTCAGCCCCTGGCTGGCGCGGCCCGCTCTCCAAATTGTCGGTTTGTCGCTCTACTTTGCCGTCACGATTTGGCAAATCTGGACCGACGCATATCTTGCGCGGTATTTCGACGAAATGCAGACAGCTCTTGAACCCATGAACTATGGGCCTTACCGGTATGTGCGGCATCCTCGCTATGCGGCCGCGATCATTGGAAAAGTGGCCATGGCGCTCGTTTTTGGCAGTCTGTTCGGATGGCTGTTAATGATCGCTTGGGGACTTCTCTTGTTGAAAAAGATTGAAGTCGAAGAAAAACATCTAAGAAAGATGTTCGGATCGCCCTACGAATCGTACGCACAAACGACGGCGAAAGTGATTCCTGGGATTTACTAGGCCGAAAACTTCTTTCACCGGCTGATGGCGTTCCGTGTTTACCTTAACTAGTGAACCCGTGGCATCCACGATCCTCGCCGTTCATAACCATTCTCAAGACTTTTCCACGCAGAAGTTCTCCAGGATAAGCGCGTCCATTTCGCTATTGGAGAATGTCTGGAAGGCATCCGCGGGCGAATTCACAATCGGCTCGCCGCGCAGATTAAACGATGTGTTAAGGATGACAGGAACTCCAGTTGCTTGGCCGAATCGCTCGATCAACCTGTAATAGCGCGGGTTAGTATCGCGGAAAACTGTTTGCAGCCGCGCAGTTCCATCTATATGGGTAACGGCGGGTAGAGTCGTCCGGTGGCTCTGGTGAACCGGAACCACGTAAAGCATGTATCTTGCTGGATGGTGCCGGTGTGCTTCCGGCAAGTCAAAGTATTTTTCTGCATGCTCGGAAATGACCGACGGAGCGAAGGGGCGGTAAGGTTCGCGGAATTTGATTTTCGAGTTTACGATATCTTTCATCTCGGCATTTCTCGGATCGGCGAGGATGCTTCGATTGCCAAGTGCCCGAGGTCCCCACTCAAAGCGTCCCTGAGACCAACCCACCACTTTGCCCCGCCTCAGGCGGTCGACTACGTAATCGAACAATTCGTCCTCGTCCTCGAAATTGCGAAACTGAATCGCGTTTTGTCTCAGGAAATCACCGATTTGCGCTTCAGAATTGGACTGCCCCCAGTAAGCGTGCTGCATCGCGAAAGTACGAGGCTTTCCCAGCAAACTGTTGTAGGCCCAGAGAGCTGCGCCCAGAGCCCCGCCGCCGTCGCCGGCCGCCGGCTGCACAAAGATCTCCTCGAACGGAGTCTCGCGAAGAAGCCGAGTATTTGCGACACTGTTAAGGCCAACACCACCGGCGAGACACAATCGCTTAAATCCGGTTTCACGGTGTAGTTGGTTGGCCATGTTCAAAAGCAATTCCTCGGTCACTTGCTGAATACTGGCGGCTACGTCCGCGTAGTGCTGGTTTCGCTCGCACAGTTCGTTGTAGTTTCCCGGCGGCTCGCCAAAATATTTTGGAAAACCAGTTCCAGCAGTGAAGAACTGAAGATTGGTCGGACGTGGATCACCAAACAACGCCACAAACTTGCGGTTAAACGTGGTGTCGACAGATTGGTGGAAGGAGAAATAGTCCATGTCGAGTGAGAACGAACCATCACCATTCTTCTCTATGAGTTTCCAGACTTTCTCCACGTAGCGAGGCACGCCGTAGGGCGCCATGCCCATGACTTTGTATTCGCCTTCGTTGACTTCGAAACCCAAAAACGCCGTGAAAGCGCTGTACAAAAGCCCGATCGAGTGAGGAAACAAGATCTGCTTTGACAGATGAATGTTATTGCCACGGCCGACGCCACACGTGGCTGTAACCCATTCACCCACTCCGTCCACTGTAAGAATGGCCGCTTCGTCAAAAGGTGAACACAAGAAAGCGCTGGCGGCATGGGACAGATGATGCTCACAAAACAGAACTTTCTCCCTGCCGACCCCAAGTTCGGCCTGTAGAGTTGTGCCGATCCAGAGCTTGTCGGTAATCCACGAGATCATGGACTCACGAAATACCTTCCATGATTTGGGATAGGTTTGAAGCGCCGTCATCAAAATGCGATCAATCTTCCGAAAAGGCTTCTCAAAAAAGACGACGTAGTCGAGATCACTACCGGCGATTCCTGCCTGATCAAGGCAGAATCGAATCGCGCTTCGCGGGAATCGGTAGTCATGTTTGATCCGGGAGAATCGTTCTTCTTCAGCGGCCGCAACAAGCGCGCCATCATGGAGAAGGGCAGCCGCCGCATCGTGGTAGTAACAGGAAATTCCGAGGACGAACAACGGTCACTGCCTTTTCGCCCATGGCAGGTCATGGGTTTCTTGAGGATAGTCGTGCCAATGACTAGGTCTGGACTTCGTTTGCAACGGGTCTGAGAACAAACGTACAAGGACGCCGAAAGGTAAAACCAGTACCGCGTAAAAGACGGAGAGCAACACCCGCGCCTGAAATGTTCCGACTGCGCGAGCGATTCGTTTCCAAGACTGCCAGGCGCGCTTTAGCACAGGGAATTTCCTAGAATAGCGTATAGATAAAGGGAGCGATCGCCGAACTTTGAGCCAGCACAATGAGAGCGCCGAGCAGGAAAAGTCCAACTAGCATTGGGATAAGCCACCACCTTTTGTTTTGCCAAAAGTATGAGAACAATTCGCCGACAACTCCGAAACGCGCTGCCGTGGCTCGTGTGGCACTCGCAATACCCATAATTCCCTTCTGACGTTCTCTCTGCAGCTTACTCGCTGGAATGACTTTTCATGTAGTTTGAAATTGCCTGGGCCACGACTTCGTTGCCGCGAGGGCCAAGATGACCCTGATCAATATAGACGGGGTCGCTCGTTGAGTCGAACACCCCGCCGAAAAAAATGAACCTGCCAGTTTGTGCGGCGCGAAGCTCGGCTTCAGCGTAGGTTGCCGTCATCATTTGCAGACACGCGTAATCCGCGGGAATCCTGCTGGCATCCGCTCTTGCCATTTGCTGCTCAAAAGTAACAAGCGGCTTGTGTCCGTAGGTGAGAAGTGGCTGCCAGAAGGAATACAGCTTAAATCTGTATCCGTCGGCTAGCGCCCGTTCGAGGCGCACAGCAGCTTCATACTTAGACATTACGCTCATGATCCTCGGCTGCATGTCGGAAGCCTGATATGCAGATGCACGCGGGTGACGGTAACGCGCTAACAGTTCACCTACGAGCCGTACTGCATAGGACTTGCGTAAGAAATCGAGCCTGGCAGAAAGCGAACCCTCGATCCGGGATTTGATCGTCAGGAATGCGCCGTGAGGAGTTGGGGGGCCCGGAGGGCACTGCGCCATAGAATCATTGAGACCGTCGTAGAAGATCACGATATCGGGGTGAGCGCCCGACTTCAGCTGCTCTTCGAGCAGTATCAACTCTTGGTCTATAACGTAGCCTTCGACTCCAAAATTAGAGACAATCACGCAATTCGACCCACCGGCATTCAGCTCGCGCGACAGGTACGACGGCAGAGTTGCCCAGTCGGGTACACCAAGACCATACATCGTCGATCCGCCGAACATCCAAACGTTCACTGCGTTTGTTGAAGCGCAATTGCCTGGATTGATGGTTCTGCGCAAAACTCCTTGTGGACCCAAGTCGTTGTTCGTGTACTTACTGTGCCATTCTGTGACACCCCAAAGTCGGAACGGTACGTAAACTCTAAGTCTCTGTTGCCGTAAAGTCTCCTCTCGCCAAAACTCAGGAGCCCACTGTGCACCCTGATAAGCTGGACTTTCCTTCTGACTTTGAACCTGTGACTGCCGTGTAAGGGGGAAAACGGAACAGATTACCCAAGACAGACCCTCGATGAACGATACAAGAAGAACGAAGACGACGATGGTGTAGCCCAATCCGAAAATGCAGTGTGAGAAGAATCTTAGAACGGGCGATTTCGCTTCAGGTCGGGTTTCCCGAGAAAGCTCGGATCTGGACGGGCGCCGATCGTCAGAGTATGGTCGTCTTTCGCGCTCGACTCCTGTGGTCATTGTCAGTTTGGGAGCTCCACGCGTGCGATGGCGCTCAACCCTACCCCCATTCCGCAATCCGTCGCGTACAGCAGAGTCTTACTATCTTCCCATGACGGAGAAATTGTATTGCACGGGGCGTGGGTCAACTGTTGTTCGTATCCAGAGGCGATCGTTCGTGTAAACAAATGCCATGAGCCATCTTGTCGCATGCTGAAGGCGAGTCGCTTGCCATCGGGAGACACCGCCGGATATCTGACGGGATGGCGCCCCTCCGGCAACTCCGTCGCTTCCCCCGTTTCATGACTAACTCGAAACAAATGCGGATCGCTTACTTTTCCTGCGGCTGCGATTACATCTCCGTCATTCGTCACCGTTACCTCAAGAGGATTGTAGTTGTTCGCGAGAATAAGGCGAGGCGTCGTCGGAGAATCTGTTGCCAGCAGCCACGCAGATCTCCGTCCTTGCTCCTCACGAATGAAGGCTAGCCATCTTCCATCGGGCGATAACGAGGGATCTTGCCCTTCGGTGATACTTTCGGAAACGCCAGCTGCAGAAATCTTGACGAGATACGATTTTTGGCCCGCCATCTCAAAATATGGGTGGTCGGTGCTCCGGGAGCCCGCAACGGAGAGAGCATCTCCTAAAACTGAGATTTCGTGCGCCACTTTTTCCGTCAAAATCATCGGTCGATATCTGCCGGTCAGCATCTCGGTATAGGCCACGCCATTTGTCACAGGTACCGGATTTGCAAATCGATATCCATGGGTACCGGTTGCCAGGTGACGGTCGAAGTCCTCAGCATGATTTGCGAGTCTATAGTTGTAGACAGTTAGCACTACAACCGCTGCCAGCCCGACAGCCCACCAACGTTTCGCCCTCTGCGTGGCCCGATCATCCCACACGCTGTACAGCAACAACGCGTACAGCGCGGTGATCGCGATGAGACGATGCGGAAGCCAGTCTGTCATTCTCAGTGGTATCGGTGCTGATCCGATCGCATAGAGGGCGAGCAGCAGAATGGCTGTCTTGTAGTTGCCTGTCGCAAGAAACGCATCAACCCCCACAATCGCGGTAAAGATCAATATGCACGCGTGGTCCGAGCTTGAATAAGTGGAGAGCAACAACAGCAACGGAAGGAGCGTTGCCCATCGCAATGCCTCGGCATGGGAGGACTTGTCGCTCTGAATCGATAGCAGGAATCCAAACACCAGAACCGTGACTGTGATCGCCATCGCGATCGCGTAGAGGATGGGCAGGTTGAGGAGAGGACGCGGATTCAGTTCAGGCTGAAACAGAAATAGGTGGCTCCACAGCGTAATAAAAGAGTTTTGATACAAGGCGTATGGCCCGAGCCAGTCACCACGAGAAGCCTGGGATAACACTTCCCGCACGAAAACTTGGTGCACTTCCGCCCCGAACAAACTGAGCGAAATCACGCCAAGCACTATTAGCCCAATCAGAAAACCCGTCAGGGCTCGCCAATTTCTCTTCCGAATGAAGAGGATCACTGATAGGGCTGGGAACAATTTCATGGCCGCGGCGGTGGACCACGCCACTCCTGCAATCCAATGCCTGTTTCGGCAAGAGGCGTAATACGCGATACAGATGAGGAACAGAATCAGTACGTAGTATCGGGCAAACATGAAATCGACCCTGAGCGGAAGAGTACTCAACAGGGTGATCAGGATGAGGCGGCGCCAGCCCAACTGTGTCGCATGGCGAAGCGCCAGCAACGAAAGCGCTAGCAGAATAAGGTTGGAAACCATCCAGACGCGCTTCGCATTAAGCGGCGTCAATGTCGTCAGTGGCAGCAGAGGGAGTATTGAGGTTGGAGGGTTGGGCGCAAAGCTTACTAGACCATCGCGCACTGCTAAGTGATCATTTTGACGTTGAAACCAAGCCCACTCGTAAACGCGATCGAGTGGAATACGTTGGTGATAGAGCTCCGCTGCCAGGTAATAATCCGGGAATTCGCTTTTCAGAGATCGCCATCCCGGCACAAGTGCAAGGCCGACAAAAACGACTGCCAGACTTGCGAGCACACACCATTCCACGGTAGGCAGCCAATTGAGGACGCTCTGTAGGGCCGGCGTGCTTGCCGACGACTCTTCGATGGTGGAAGATCCAGCACTCAAGCCGTATTCGGATGCTCGATTCATGCTGGAGATAAAACCAGTTTATTGCCCAGGCTTCTCCGAAGTCGTTGTGACAGCCCTACAACCACGTTGTAAATCCGGTGACGGCGAGGTCAGATGAAATGTCGGGCCTAGGGCCAATCAGGCTCAACTCGGCGCGGTCTCGGGCTGAAGCCTCTTCGCGTCGATGCTCGCCTTGGGTAATTTCACGATGTTCTTTAGTTGTCGATTAATCCAGAGTTCGATCGGAAAGCTGTAAAAGTCATAGTTCAAACGCACTCTTGCCGGATAGGCAGTGAGATGCTGAACGGCCTTGGCAAACTTTCCGTGGCCGGTCGTGGCAATCGGTTCGCGATCGAAGGCAATACGAAGATAGTCGCGCATCGTCTGGACGCGTTGGTGATCGGAGCCTTTGAGCCACGGCAGCACAGTGTATCGCGGGAAATAGTCCGCCCACCCTTCTAGACTCTTCGGTGCTTCAATTCCCAGCTTTGCCGCCTGATGGAAGATCGGCGATCCGGGATAAGGCGTGAAGATGTTGGTCCAGAATTCTGCGCCCGGAAATTTTTGGCAGATGTCCATCATGAAATTGACGGTCTCGCGACGCTCTTTCGGGCCTTCTCCCGGGAACCCGAAAATGATGTTGAACGAGGGAATCACGCCGGCGCCGAGGCAGCGCTCGGTGGACTGATAGATATCGCCGAGAACCTGGAAATCCTTATTCATCAGCTTCATCACAGTTGGCGATGCGGTTTCTATCCCCTGGCAAATTTGGTGCAGTCCTGAGCGTCGGAGCAGAGTCAACTCCTCGATGCTGAGACGCGCTGTCAGGTTCGTCGTCGCCTGAATACTCCATTTGAACGTCGCGCCAGCTCGAACCAGACCCTCCGCGATTTGAAGTGAACGATCAAGGTCGACGAGGAAGTTGTCGTCCGCCATCCATAGCAGCTCGAGACGATATCGCCGGGTCAACTCCATGGTTTCTTCCACTACCTGATCGACAGGAAGAGCATTCCACTTGCGCCCATACACGCCGGCATTGGTGCAGTACGCGCAATTGAATGGACAAGCCAGGCTAGACACATACATCGCCCAACGGCGACCGCAGATCTTTTCATAGGCGTCGAAGTCGGCGAGATGGTACGCCTTGGCCGGCATTTCCTCTAAACGCTTCAGAGCACGCTCGGGTGTGAACACAAGCTTACCGTCCCGCTTAAAGCCAATACCTGCGACGTCATCAAGAGGAGCGTCCTCACGCAATCGCTCCGCCACTGCGAGCATGCTCTCCTCTCCCTGGGCGCGAACTATGATGTCGACGTATTCCGCCTCGAGCGTCTGCGTGGGTAGAAGCGAGGGATGCCATCCGCCGAGAATCACCGGAAAATCTGGATCCCACTTCTTGATTGACTTTGCCAGATCGACCGTCTCGCGGATCATAGGCCCGGTCACAAGCGAAATTCCGAGACAGAGGGCATCCTTGACTTCTTCCATGATTCGCTTCTTGTAGTCCGGCGTAATCGACGCATCGACGATGCGAATGTCGTAGCCCGCATCGATCAGCGGCGTGGAGATGGCAAGAATTCCGAGAGGTGCGGTCGCTTCGATGCTCGAGAACGAAGCAACGAAAAACACGATCTTTTTCGAGGACTTCACGGGAGTGCCTTTCGTTGATGCGGTGACCGAACAGGATTGCTGTGATCGAGGAGCGAAGACGATCTCATCTGCACTTGAAGTCGTGCCCGATTTCGGATTTTCGCGCCCATGAACGATTTGGAAGAAAGTGAGACTACAACCTATCAACCGACTCCCGGATTTTTGTCTCCAATTTGTTAAAACTCTGCAAAATCCGCCAATGCATGATGTTAGGCGACATGGAACGCCTTCAGCTGTGGCGAAAACGTGACAATCTCTTGCCATCTGTCGCTCATTTCGGCTCCAGCATTTGCGCGAAGAGCTGTGACGGTTTGATGCTGCGCGCACCTCCCGTCCACAAAGCCAGCATCAGCCCCGTGCAATAGATCGCTCCTCCAACGGCGATCTGCAGCACCACGCCAACGTAGGTATGTGAGGGAAACTCCTGGTTCAGGAACCACAAGGTTGCCCCCAGTGGTACGCACAGTGACAGGGGCAGCGCATAGGCCCGGGTCAGAAACTCGCGTACTGAAATCCCGAGGATGCGGCACAAATGCCGCGGCAGAAACGCGAGGCTCGTGCACATCAACGGAATTGCAGTGCCTAATGCAACGCCGAGAATGCCCCAGCGCCGGACGAAAAGGAAGCTCAGGCAAAGGTTCGCACAGCCTTCGAAAAGGAGAATCGTAGCCAGCGCCCGGTGGCGTCCCATTCCAAGAAGTATTTTGGTCGACACCGATTGTGCCAGGTACAGGCTGCGCGGGATGATCAACAGCACGAGGACGTAGTAGCTGGCAACATACTGCTCGCCAACCCAGGCCTCGATGAGCGGCCTGCCGAGCAGAATAAGGGTAACGCACACAGGGAACACAACGAAGGCGCAAGCCCGATTCCCCGCAATGAAAGTTCGCCTCAAACGGTCGACGTCGCCCGAAGCCTCAAACTGGCTCGACATCGGAGTAAATATTTGCGACATGCTCCGAACCGCATAGCTCGAATATTCGACCAACTTCGAACCGATGGCGAAGATCGTAATTGCGCTTGATGAAAGCATGGCGCCGATCACCATCGCGTCCGATTGAAAGCGCAGCTTCTCGGCGGCAACGATGGCGAAGGCAAATACTCCATAGCCTGCCATCTTAGAGAGAGCCGCCTTCTCGACGCGTCGAACATGCAGAGAAACTGGCAACAACCGAATCGCCATCCACGTGAACGCAAGGTAGCTCACGATATTGGTCGCGACCGTGATGATCCCGATGGCCAGAAGACCTCCGCCGCTGCTCAGAGTCGCGATGATTAGCAGGGCGCGAAGTAGCGTGACCGCAATCTGGCTCAGTTGAAGCCAGGAGAATCTCTGCAAACCTTCCAGTGCGCCGGCAAAGACGCCGAGAGGGAATGTGATCGCCACACCAATCCCTGCTATCGTGAAAATCAGTCTGGCTTGCTGGATCGAACTGGCTGGGATTTTGAACAGAAATCGGAAATAAACAGATCCAATCGCCGTCAGAAGAAGGACGGCTATCCCCATGGCGAAATAGAACGCGAAGCTCGTGCTGAGATATCTGGACAGTTCGTCTTCGTCGCCATTCGCGATGAACTTGGCGGTGTATTTCACAATCGAAGACCGAATTCCCAGATCTAGCAGGCCAAAATAGCCGCTGAAAGCAAATATCAAAATCCAGAGACTGTAAGTCTCACTTCCCAGACGATGGAGGATGAAGGGAGAAAGGAAAAATCCAATCGCCCCATGAATCAGAAGGCCAAGCCAGGTAGCCCCAACATTCTTGACGGCTTGAACTCTCAGGCTCATGAGATTTGCTTTCCAGCATCAGGACCCAAGGCCTATCTACACTTCAAAAGATGCTGATCGCATTCGAACGCGCGTCAACCACAGCCAACGCGGAACTTCGCACAGGTAGCGCAGCACCGCCAGCGCGTTGAAGATCGCACGTCGCAGCAGAAACTGCCGCTTCCACCAGTCCACGCTCAGAATCAGTGCAGGATTTTTTCGAATCGAAGTGACAGCACGTGCGAGCCGCGATGGGGGCGCCTTATATACAGTGGACCCTTCACCCTGATGCTTGTCTCTGTATTGCTGCTGAAGAAACAAGACCAGTTTCGACGTTGGAAGCAGATTGAACTGGTAGACGGGCACATCTGAGAAGGCCCAATGGCGTGCATAGTTCTCGATCCACACCCGAGGTCCGGTCCGAATCTCCTCACCCCATATCTGCACCGCACTGGGAATGGGAGCATGAAACAACTTGGCTGCGAGTTCTGTGACAACAACGATGAACTCTCGCAGAACCAGATTCCTACCTACCCTTTCGTGAACACCCTCCCATAATTCCACGTCGGTCGATCGGTTTTTGAGGAAGTACGCGATTTCGAATAAGCAGGACATTCTTATCCACTGCGTGAACAGGTGATGAGACGCGTGCAGGACCTGCAGCAGAAAAGCATCGCGATCATCGAGAGCCGAGAATGTCAATCCACTCGACTGGTGGTTTATGGTGTGGTCTACGGAAAACATTTTTGGAATTCCCGGCAACTGGTGGAAATCTCCATCCCAGATGTCAAGGTGCAACTCGACAGCGTGAGGCGCTTGCGCAGAGTATTGCCGGCCACCTCGTGACGGCAACTCCGTTCCGGACGAGATGAAGATCGATTCCTGACTGGACCGGGAATCCTGGGCACAATAGCCAGCCTCCAGCACGATCCGCCGAGCTGCGCTCAGCGATTTTTCATCCACCAGATAGTCGAAGTCGCTCTGATGCCGCAACGCGGCCCGGGGACAAAAATCGGGAACGAGCGAGAAGCCCTTAAGAACCGCATAGCGAACGCCTGCCTCCCGGAACGAGCGGTTCAGGCAATCGAATTTGTTGGCGAGCGCAGCGGTTCGCTCCTGATTGGCTGCGAGATTCGTCTCGATCCGCGAACGCACCCAGGCTGGGAGCCTCGAAGTCAGGGTGGTCGCTTTGATTTTTTGCAGGAAGTAAAAGGCCAGCCCGGCGTCGTCCATCCAGCGGAGAACATTTTCCCAGTCGGCTGTTGTAAACGCGTCGAACGTCGTCCCCGCTTCGCAATTCGGCGAGAAACTCAGGAACTCGACGATGGCCTCAGCTCGCCTGCGGTTCAACGGCATACCTCCGCGGAGGTCAGTTGTCGCAACAGTGTCCGGTGCACTACGAACTCCGGCGATTTTTGCGGGAATCGAATCGTCTGAAATGCCACACGAGAATGGCAGGCACACGGGAAGCGCTGGCGAAGGAATCCATCTTTCCGGCTGCTGCGAATATTGGCTTCTCCTCTTCCTCCAGCCGGAGGGGTGATTGGCTCATGCACTCAAACCCGTTCCAATAAAACAGTTCGACGACTTCCTCGGCGCTTCTGGGATACAGTTCGATTTCAGCAGCTCCGTCGTCGTCTCGAAATCCCACTCTCCATCCACTTGCGTAAGCATGCGGGTGAAGATCGCTGACGAAAACATCGGCGTCAGGATGCAAAACCCGCGACAGCTCGCGTGTCATGAGCCCGAGATCTGCAATGTGTCCCAGAGCGAAGGAGCAAATCGCAAGATCGAATGCTTCACCAGGAAACGGAAGATGTTCACAGACGGCTCTTGCAATGTAAGCCCGCGCACTTGTTTTCGCGGCGGCGATTCCAAGCATTGCGGCAGAGCTATCGATGCCCACACCCAGATGCTTGCCGTGAAGAGAGATTTTTTTCAACCAGCGACCGGTACCACACGCCAGATCCAGGATTCGCTCCGCGCGCAAGTTGGTCAGTATCGGATCGAGGTAGCGTTCTTCGCGGGCAAGGAGAGGATTCGGGCCCTTGTCGTAGGTCGACGCCCACCGAGCATATCCTTCCGCAACCGACACGACGCACGCAGTCTTCATCTCGGCTGGATGGTGCGGACCAGGCCTCGATTGCGATTCAGACATTGAGAAACTGTTCACAAACTTTCAGCTTTGGGCTTCCGCAGTTCGATCACCTGCTGCATCCATTTCAGTTCGAACGGTGAACTGTATACGCCCAGCCGGTACCGCCAGCTGCTCATGGCTTTCAACGCCATTCGCCCCCAGTTTGGCAGCCGAATGTCCTGCACCGTAGGCCAGCGAGAAGAGACCACGAGTTCAAAGTTGTCAATGAGTTGCTTGGTAGTGGGGCGCAGCCACGGCGTTTGCGGATCCTTTTGCGTGGCGAAACGCTGCCATGGCTCGGTCGCCCATTCGTCGGGCGTCGTCGGAAAGTGCACCTGATCGTCGACATCGCCATACATTTTCGTTCGCTGGGGTACTGGCGTGTAGTGCTCGACAATAATTTCGGCGTCCGGATTCAGACGCTTCAACTGTCGAATGAAAGCAATGCACTCGTGAGTATCTCCTTCGGGATCTTTCGGATCGCCGAAGATGATGGAGAACTCCGGGACGATACCAAACTTCCGTATGCGAGAAGCCAGCGCCAAGGTATCTTCGGCGCGAAGATCCTTGTTCATCTGCTTGAGCCTCTCGTTGTTGCCCGATTCGGCGCCGAAAAAAATCATGACAGCGCCCGCTCGGCGTAACGCTTCGAAGGTGTCGTCCGAGTATTTCATCATGATGTCGGACCGGCCTTCGCACCACCAGCGCAGATTCAGAGGAGCAAGGCGGTCCGCCAGTTCGCGAGTGTGATCTTCGCGGAGAAAGAAGTTGTTGTCGTAAAACTGCACGGCATCAATCCCGTATGTCTTCACCAGGTGCCGCAGCATTCCCTCAGTTCGTTCAGGGGCCTCCATCTTTTCCCGGCTTCCTGAAAACGTCACCACCCCGCAGAAATTACATCGGTACGGACATCCGATGCTTGCCTGGTGCACCGCCGTTCGGCGTCCCAGAAACGTGGGTAGCAGGTATTTCTCAACTGGCAGGCTGTGGTACGGATACCACGGAAAATCATCAAGGCCGCGCATGGGCCTCTCAGGATTGTGGCGGACGATTCCCTCGGCCGTTTTGTAGGAGAGACCCGCCACATCTTTGAGATCGCGATGACCACGAATCGCCTCGAGCAGATCGAGGAACGTCTGTTCCCCCTGGCCTCGCACGGCATAATCCACGTATTCCGCATTTAAAGCTGCAGCCGTGTAGTTCGACGCGAAATAGCCTCCCCAGATGATGGGGAGGTTGGGAAAACGGGCACGAATCTCCTTACAACTTGCGACTGCTCCCACAGTTTGAGGACCCGGCATTACCGTGACAGCCAGAACTTCTACCGGACGTTCTTGGATGATCTGAATCAGGCTCTTGGTCGGATCGGAATCGAGATTTCCGTCGACAATCGCATATTCCTCTTTGCCTTCAATCACGGCTGCGATGGCGAGTATAGAGAGGGGAAAGCGTCGATTTTTGGGTCTTGTGGCTCGGGGATTGTAAAAAAGAATCATTTCACGAACTCAGTGCCCTTCCGGCGTATGATGTTCGGAATTCCGATCAAGCTGGATTGTGGTTACGGCAGGTAATGTACCAATCACCGAAAATAAGTTTGTCTCCAAGTTGTCAAACTTGCACCGATTCGTTATGTGCGTGAGTTTTCAAGCTGATCCACAGCGCTTCACAACCATCTCACGCATCCCCGAAGTGACACAAATTTAACAATCCGCTGACAAATCAGCGGGCCTTGACAACCTAGAGTGCAATAACCGAAATCGCGAAAGCGAAGCGTTTGCCCGGACCGAACAAAGTCGTGTTGTTTTACCCGCCGTATGAGGGGCCGCCGTTGGGCGCACCTCTGGCGTTGCTCTGCCTCGCCTCTCCGCTTCTTCAGGCCGGATTCGATGTCAAACTCGTCGACAATCTGATCGCTCCCGATTTCGAACAAACGATTCTTCGCGAAACCGCGAACGCGCTTTGCCTCGGGATCTCGGTGCTGACCGGGCCACACATTGGAGCGGCAGTCCGCGTCTCGAAAGCGGTTAAGAAACTGCGCCCTCACCTTCCGATCGTGTTTGGGGGATGGCACTCCAGTCTCGCGACGGAGCAGACGTTGCGAGAGCCCTTCGTAGACGCCATCGTGAGAGCACAAGGCGAGCTAACGCTGCTCGAACTTGTGCAGCGAATCGCCGCAGGCCGCGAGTGGGATGGCATCAAGGGCCTATCATTCAAAGACGGAAATGGAAAGATCGTCCACGAACCCGAAAGGCCGGTCACGAACATCAACGACCTTCCGGCTCCCGCCTATCACCTTGCAGATCCCGGTATCTACGCAGCTGTTTCGGGGGTCCGGCAGCTTGCCTACACCAGTAGCGTAGGCTGCCCGTACCAGTGCAACTATTGCACTGACATGGTTTTTTACAAGCGCCGCTTCAATGCGTACCGCGTCGAGCGCGTCGTCGAAGAACTTGCAGACCTCGTCCCACGTTACGACATCGAACACGTTCCGCTCTTCGACTCCAACTTCCTGGTGGATCGCAAGCGCGCGGTAGCGATCGCCAAAGGAATTATCGACACTGGAATCAAATTCCAATGGGATTTCCAGACGTCCACTGACTTCTTGGCGCTGATGAGCGAAGACGACGTTCGCCTGCTCGCTGAGAGCGGCGTTCACCACATTGGCTTCGGAACCGAGTCCGCATCGCAAGAAGTGCTGGCTCTGATGAACAAACGTTTTCAGCACGTGGAGCAGATGGTTGAAACGGCGCGCAAGACCTATCTCGCAGGCATTCACGTTGTGTTCAACATAATTCTCGGGTACCCGGGCGAGACCGAAGCGCAGAGGCAAGAGACGTTTCGCGTGATGAGCGACATTGCTAAGGAGTATCCAAACGTCAGCTTCTCGCCCAACATCTTCACGCCCTATCCCGGCATTCCGATCTGGCCGCAGCTGAAAGAACTGGGAGTGTACGAGCCGCAAACCTTGGAAGAATGGGAGATCCTGGCATTGGGAACCAATGTCCTTCCCTGGCTCCGCGGCGAGGAACTGCGACGGCTTCAACGCAGTCTTGAATATTTCCTTTTGAATAATCAGATACGAAAGGTTACAAAGAAACTCCCCTGGGCCCGCCGCAGCGTTCGGCGTCTTCTGGGAGCACCGGTGCGGTGGCGGATCGGCAAAAGCCGCTACTCGTTTCCGTGGGAGCTTTGGGTGTCACGCACCGTCGAAAAGGTTGTGACTCGGCGCTCATTGTTAACCGGCCGCGCGTTGTCCGAACGGCCACAAGAAGTCTGCTAGCGAATATGGCAACCAGAAGAGGGGACCCCCGTGACTGATGTCTTGTTGACCCATTCGTATCACTTGTATTACGACCGCAAGCAGACGCGAAAGATGCAGCCGTACCCGCCCCTCGGCACCCTGTATGCCGCTTCCCTGCTTCGCAAGGCCGGTTTCTCGGTGGCAGTCTTCGACACGATGCTGAATGATCCGCAGGCAAAGTTTCAAGCGGCTCTCCAGGAACATCACCCCCGGATTGTGGTCGTGTATGAAGACAACTTCAATTTCCTCTCCAAAATGTGTCTCACCCGTATGCGCGAGGTCGCTTACGACATCCTGGACAAAGCGCAGCGCACTGGAGCAACAGTGCTGGTGAATGGTTCGGATTCTTCCGACCACGCTCTTGATTACCTGCAGAAAGGCTTCCGTTGCGTTCTTCTTGGAGAAGCTGAGTGGACTCTGCTGGAAGCTGTATCCAGCATTTTGAAAGGGAATGAGAACTCGCTTGAGGATATTCCTGGACTCGCGTATTTGAACCCTCAAACCGGCGGCGTCGTGAAGACGGAACGCCGCGAACTCATGCGAGATCTCGATCAATTGTCATTCCCGTCCAGAGATCTCATCGACATCGATCAGTACCGTAAGGCGTGGAAGTCGGCTCATGGGTATTTTTCACTGAATATCGTCTCCAGCCGCGGATGCCCCTATCGCTGCAACTGGTGCGCAAAGCCGATCTACGGGGATTCATTCACCATTCGCTCGGCTGCGATGGTCGCGGAAGAAATGCGACAGCTGAAATATGACTTCGGAGCCGAGCACCTGTGGTTCGCCGATGACATTTTCGGACTGCGTCCGAAGTGGGTCCGGGAGCTTGCCAACGAAGTGGAACGTCTTGACGCCGCGATTCCGTTCAAGATGCAGTCGCGCGTGGACCTGATGACGGCGGACAACGTTCGCTCGTTGCGCCGCGCCGGATGCGCCGAGATCTGGATGGGAGTAGAGTCGGGTTCGCAGAAGATTCTCGACGCCATGGACAAAGGCACTCGCGTCGATCAGATTTCGAAAGCTCGCGAGAACCTACGACATGAAGGTATTCGCGCCTGCTATTTTCTCCAATTCGGATACACCGGAGAAAACTGGCAGGACATCCAGAACACCATCAGGCTCGTCCGCGACACCCGTCCCGACGATATCGGGGTTTCGGTATCGTATCCGCTGCCGGGAACCAAGTTCTACGAGCGTGTCCGCGCCGAGTTAGGAGAAAAAACGAACTGGTCCGACAGCGAAGACATGGCAATGATGTTCCAGGGCGCATATACCAATGAGTTCTATCGCGCTCTGCATGACGCTTTGCATGCACAAGTTGATTTGTGGAATTCGTATCCCGCACACGAAGCCGTAAAAGAGAGGCTGCCTTATCCCGATGACTTGTGGAAGAAAGTCATGAAGCTGGAGAAGACATGCCGCAATCCGCGGCCAACAGTGCTGCACAGTTTTCCCGGGGAGAATGTAGTTCAGCTGCAAGCCCCCGTGTACGCCACCAGTTTTGACGAATTGCTGAACGTCCTTGCCGGCTGATTGGATTCATGGACATTCTGCTCACTCACGGTTATTTTCTTTACGAAGATCCCAAGGAGCTTCAGATCATGAAGCCCTACCCTCCGTTGGGAATCCTCTACATTTGCTCGCATCTGCGAAGCAAGGGGTTGAACGTTGAGGTGTTCGACTCTACCTTTTCATCGAAGCAGGAACTGCGGGATGTGCTCTCAAAAGGGCCCCCATCCGTTCTCGGAATCTATGCGAACCTGATGACCCGTACCAACGTTGTCGAAATTCTCGGCGTGGCTAAAGAGGCGGGCTGGAGAACACTGGTTGGCGGTCCTGAGCCGGGCGCTTACGTTGCGGAGTACCTCGCAGCCGGCGCCGACGTTGTTGTAATCGGCGAAGGCGAGCTCACTCTCGAAGAACTGGTTCCGGTACTGCAAGCGAATGCATTCGACAAGCTGGATCGCATCGATGGAATCGCCTTTCGTGGTCCTGACGGCTCGGTCGTTCGCACAAAGCCGCGCGAGCAAATCAAGGAAATCGATGCCCAACCATGGCCGGCGAGAGACGCCATCGACACGGCGCGATACGTGGAGGTATGGCGCAAACATCACGGGATGGGCTCCGTCTCGCTCATCACGGCGCGTGGATGTCCCTATCACTGCCGCTGGTGTAGTCATGAAGTATTCGGCAAGACCCACCGCCGCCGTAAACCCGCGTCAGTCGCTGACGAGCTGGCATGGTTAATCCAGCGCTATGAGCCGCAGATGGCGTGGATGGCCGACGATGTCTTCACCATTCACCATGGCTGGTTGTTCGAATACGCAGCCGAGCTAAAGCGCCGCGGGATCAAATTGCCCTTCGAGTGCATTTCACGCGCGGACCGCCTTAATCCGAAAGTGGTGGATACGCTGGCGGAGATTGGCTGCTTCCGCGTCTGGATCGGCTCGGAAAGCGGATCGCAACGAATCCTCGACGCCATGGAGCGTGGCGTGACCGTGGAGCAGGTACAAAACGGCGTGGCCCTCTGCCGCTCGGCGGGTATTCAATCCGGAATGTTTCTGATGTGGGGCTATGAGGGTGAGGAACTCTCTGATATCGAAGCTACGGTCGAGCATGTCAAGAAAACCGATCCCGATATTTTCTTCACCACTGTCGCCTATCCCATTAAGGGCACGCCTTATTTTTCAGAGGTCGCGGAGCGTGTCGATAGCGTGGCCAACTGGAGCCAGACTTCTGACCGCGAATTCAAACTTCGCAACCGTCACTCCCGGCAGTTCTATCGGTTCGCCGACAAACTGCTTCGCAGCGAAGTCGAACTGAAGCGTCTGGGATACAAACCAGATGCCGACGCCGATTCCCTTGCGGCTCTCCGCAACGGAATCGCAGAAGCCCGCGCGGGTCTGCAGGCAACCATGACGGAAGTCGAGGTCTGAAATGTCCGTTGCCCAGCAGCAGATCTATTCCGCCCCTTTCGACTCGATTGCAGCCCGTTACGATGAGACGTTCACCCATTCGAGGATCGGAAAGGCTCAGCGTGCATCCGTATGGCACGAACTAGATCGGGCGTTTCCCACTGGGAGTCGCGTTCTGGAAGTCGGTTGTGGCACGGGATACGACGCTTGCCACTTAGCAAAGCGTGGCGTGGAGGTCGTCGCCTGCGATAGTTCGCCGGAAATGATTGCGGTAGCCACCGCCCGGATCCAGTCAGAGGGACTTCAGAAGTTCGTTCAGCCCAAGCTGCTCCGCGTGGAGGATATTTCTTCGCTGCCGGGGACTAGGTCGTTCGATGGGGTATTTTCCAATTTCGGAGCCTTGAACTGCGTGCCTGACATCGGCAGGTTGGCGCGAGATCTCGCCGTGTTGCTCGCACCCGGTGCCAGCGCATTGCTTTGTTGGATGGGATCGTACTGCGCTTGGGAAACGTTGTGGTTTCTCGGCCAGGGCGAGGGGCGGAAAGCCTTTCGTCGCCTGCAGCGAGACGGCGTGTCTGCTCGACTCGCGGATGGAGCATTCGTCCACGTGCATTATCCGAGCGTGAGCAAGCTTACTCGTTCCTTTGCACCGGCTTTCAAGGTCAAATCGATCAAAGGCATCGGAATCGCGGTTCCACCTAGCTACGTTGAGCCTTGGGCGCGACGACACCCGCGTTTGCTCAACTTCTTCGAGCGCACTGATTCCGTTCTTGGACGTTTTCCTGGACTCCGTTTGCTAGGCGATCACGTTCTGGTGCGATTGCAGCGTGAAATTCACGATGTGGAGACGGAGGCGCGATGAGTTCTCTTGTCTCCATCTCGGCAGCTGGGGATCGGGCCGATTTCACCGATCACCAGATCGAATCGTTACCGGTTCTCGTCCTCTTCCCGCACAATCAATGCAACTGCCGCTGCGTGATGTGCGATATCTGGCGCATTCGTGAAGCTAAAGAGATCACGCCCCCGGATCTCCAGAAGCACCTCGCCTCGCTGAGAGAGTTGCACGTAGGTTGGGTGGTGTTTTCCGGGGGTGAACCCCAGCTGAATGAAAAATGGGCGTGGCTCGCGCAAATGATGCGCTCCATCGGGAGCCGCGTGACTCTACTAACCGCGGGATTGCTCCTGGAACCTCAGGCTCGCGTCGTCGCCCAATCCGTCGATGATGTGATCGTATCTCTTGATGGCTCTCCCGCACTGCACAACAGCATCCGTCGCATACCCAACGCGTTTGAACAGATGGCGGCCGGAGTCAGCGCCTTACGCGAGCTGCGACCCGATATGGAAGTCCGCGCCCGTTGCACGATTCAGAAAGCAAACCACCGTTCCCTGCGCGCCGTCGCAGCCTGCGCCAAGCAGATCGGCTTGCGATCCGTCTCTTTTCTCGCTGCGGATTTGACCTCCAGTGCTTTCAATCGGCCGGATGGCTGGCTACCCGGCCGTTCCAATCGCGTGGCTCTCACAGCCATAGAGGTGGATGAGCTAGAACTTGAAATGGAACGGCTCATCACTGAGCAAAGAACGATCTTCGAACCCGGATTCGTGGTCGAAAGCCCTGACAAGCTTCGTCGCATCGTGCGACATTTCCGCTCTCACCTCCGGCATGCAGACGCGGCATCGCCACGTTGCAATGCACCGTGGGTATCGGCAGTCGTCGAGGCATCAGGAGATGTCAGGCCCTGCTTCTTCCATCCTGTCCTGGGGAACATTCACCAGCAATCCCTGCCAGAGATACTGAACGGACCGCAAGCGCTGGAGTTCCGAGCCAGCCTGGATATCGAGAGTAACGCCGTTTGCCGTAAGTGTGTCTGCTCGCTTTACATTCCAAAAACAAACGAGCCCACGAAGCACTGATTTCCGCTTCTTGAGCTCGCTGTGTTTTGTCGCAACTTACCGTTACTGTTTAAAAGTGAAATCCAGCGTCTTCGATTCCCCTGCCGCGATCGTCACCTTTTGCGTCTGTGTTCCCAACTTCTCCTGCCACGCTGTAATCGTGTAATTGCCCGGCGGTAGATTCTTCAGGTCGAAGGCGCCGTCCTTGTCCGTCACTGCGAAGAACGGATGCTTGAAGACCGCGATGTAACCCTTCATCCATGGATGCACGTTGCACTTCACGGGAACCGCGATCTCCTCACGTGCGAACGTCTGCTCGAGCGGCGCACCATGCGGTTGGGTCATATTCCACTCGCGGTTGTTGCTCGGACTCGGATGGATATTGTGCGTCGTTTCGTCACTGTTTACGATTTCCAGCTTTTGGGTCGCCTGCATCGCAAGAACGTGGGGCTTGTACTGGCAGCCCTTTTGCTCAAACGTCACCGGTTGTTGAGGAGGCGGGAAATCGTGCGTTGTCAGTCCCTCTGATATGTACACGACAACGTTTTCCAACCCGCCACTAGGCCCTACCACAACTTCTTCCGTTGTTATCGGCGTGGTATGAGCTTTCGCACACAGCGGATCCGCCGACATATCAATGCGCGTCCCTTTAGGCGCCGTACCTTCGAACTTCACTTCGCCTTTGACAGACGAACCCCCATCTGCCGGTCGGCCAAGAACGGATGTCATCGATCCGACTACACACAATGCCGTTACTGCGACTGTCATCATCCACGGATAGTATTTCCTGTTCATGAAGTATCAACTTTCTGTCCCCGAAATCCGGGGACGGGTGCATGTGAATTTACGACCGGCAGAACTGCACTCTTCGTCGCCTGGCAATAAGACCGTTACTCACTTCGCGGAGAAGTTCCTTCACTGCCCACTCGGTTGACTCTTCACTTCTGGCTGACCCTTCGAAGAACTCAACGTGCGGATGTAGTGGACAACATCCCACCTCTGGTCCGCGGTCATTGCGCTGACAAATGAAGGCATCGGAGTGCCATCAAGACCTGTCACCAGGTCGCGGAACATATCCTCGTTCGTTTCTCCGCACTTGAAACGTCCGCCAACTGTGAAATCGAACGGCGTAATCGGGTTGCCCTTGTTGTCGGTCAGTGTCGAGGAAGACGGTCCATGGCCGCGCCCGTCTTTGCCGTGGCACTGCCAGCAATTCATACTCTGAAAGAGTTCTGATCCGCGCTTGACGCTCTCGGCAGAATTGGCTGGCTCCGGCGGAATCTTCACTGGCTCTCCCGGCTTTTCATCCTGAAAAGATGGCGAAAGGGCTTTGACGTATGCGACCAGGTCGGCTCGTTCCTGCTTCAACAAAGGCTTCCACGACGGCATCCCGCTGGCGTGAATTCCCCGCGTGATGGTGTTGAAGAGGTCGTTGTCCGTCGGCAGACTGCCACTCGGAGTGGAGCGGCACTTGAATACCGCCTTGGTGAAGTCTCGAGGTTTTGGCGTTAGATATGGCGCACTCTCGCCCTGACCGTCTCCTTGAGCGCCGTGGCAGAAAATGCAATATCGTTCGTAGAGCGCCTTGCCGCGTTTCGCGTTTCCCGTCAGGTCGCCGATGTGGCTCTCTTGAGCAAGACCGATCGTGCTTCCCACCAGCCAGACAAGAATTGCCATTGCACTGCTTACTCTGATTGTCGACCGCACGCCGTCTCCTCCTAGAAATCGAAATCGAAGCCCATCAGATAGCTGTCACGGGCGTCGTCCCTGCTCGACAGCGGCGCAGCGCCCGGATTGATGATCCGGGAGTATTCTTGCATCCACGCCAAGCCGGCCCGAGGACTCATGATCGGGTACCAGCGGTAGCCAACCGTCCACGTGTCCAGATTGCCCGCGTTGCTTGGGATACTCGGATTTGCTTGTCGCGACATCCGAGCCAATTCATACCTTCCCGTCACCACCCAGCGCGGCGTCGGATTGTAGTGGCCCTCGATAAATCCGCCGTTCCAAGTCGGCGCTACTGCGCCAAGAGGTAAGTTCTGCGGCTGATTCGCCGCCACACCGTTGCCGAGGAACACATTATCGAGTCCGTGCATGAAGAGCGTGTAGAAGTCGAATTTGTCCACATACCAGTGTCCGTATGCACCGAGTCGGTAGAAGCTCCGGTTTCCCTGCCCCGTTCCTGGAATGGGATTTCCTCCGCTAGTCTGGAAGTACGTGGGCGACTGACCAAAGAGTCCATACAAGCCAATCTGCTGACTTCCGAGTTTCGGAACTTCAAATGACTGATTGAAATTGGCGTAAACGTTGTAGGCCTGGTTGGAGGGCAACCCGGGCGAGCCATTGCTATTACTGACGACCGCTACGGAGTAGCGCGTGTAGTCATTCGCTGAATGTCCCAGCAACTCTACGCCAAGCTGGGTGAAGCCAATTCCCTGAAAGAAGTTTCGATCGCCGGGCGGCGTGAAGAAATAGTTGTAGTAAGCGCCGCCCGTGTTGTTGAGAATGAGACTGCGCTCTTGCGAGATCGGCTGATCTAGCTCGAATTTTCCTAGCTTGAGATTGAGCCAGTGCGATCCGCCGATATTGTCCAAGCGAGCCCATGCCTGAGCCAGTTGGATACTGCTGGTCCCAATAAATGGCTGAACGAAGAAGGAAATGTTTTTGTAGAGCGTGCCAGCGGTGATCATGTCGACTCCGCCGATGTCGAAGCCGGTCGAAGTGACAGAAGACTCGACCAAACCGCTGCCCGGGTTTCCCGGAATCGCGTCGATCGCCTGGCGATTGTTGCTCTCGCGATGCCAAAATGCCTGCGTACGGAACATGACGGGCCAATACGAGGGCTCCTGATATATCGGGGCATCGCGATCGTTCCCCAACTGGTAGCCGTTGTCCTTAAATGTCTGGCCAAAATTGTTCAGCATGGGCCACGCTTCGTGACAAGCGGAGCACGGCAACCCGTATTTCCGCGCGAAAGCGGGAATTCCGTACGCCGGCGGTATGGCGACAAACAACAATCCGAAGGCTGCCAACTGCAAGCCAATTCTCTTCCACTCCTGCATTCCCATTCCTCCTCCGAGATCTTTACGTGCCCAGATCCTGGTATGACGGCAGCTCCGTTTCCTGGGGAACAAACTTGTAGCCGACTCCATGTACCGTCCGGATAAAAACAGGGCAATCCGGATTGCTCTCGATCTTCTGACGCAGCCTGGCGATGCAGTTGTCGACCGTTCGGAAGCTCGACCGCTCGCGCTTGGGCCACGCCGAGCCAATTAGTTTTTGCCGTGAGATTACAATTCTTGGTCTGCTCACCAGAAACTTGAGAACCTTGAATTCTTGCAGCGTGAGCCCTACAGGCTGATTGGCCCGGCACAATTCCATCCTCCGGAAATCCAGGGAGAACTCGCCAAATTGTGCGACCTGGCTGGTTTTTCGGACTTGAAGGTCTGTCATATCAGGTCTTGCCGGAGGACTTAGAACCGTACTTGCTGTTGATACGCTAACGGCGCGCGTTGCGAGTGCTTGTCACAAAACGGTCACATTCTTGTTAAATCGACGTATCGGGGACCGTTAGAAGAATTTTGAAAAGATTTACGCAGCGATGATTTGCGAACATCCTGTGATATCGCAAGCGCGAGGAGAAAGGGCCAAAGTCAGTGCAACTGCACTAACAGAGATTGATAGACTTCAGAGCCTGAGATGAAAGCTTCGTTGCGATCAAAAGCCTGGAAGACGGTGCTGCTTCTGCCGTTCGTCCTTTGTTCGGTGACTTCCCAAGCGTACTCGGTCCTCACACACGAGGAACTGATCGATCTTGCGTGGAATGACTCCATCCGGCCGCTTCTTCTTGCAAAGTTTCCTGGCGCGACCGAACGCCAACTTGTCGAAGCACATGCTTATGCCTATGGTGGTTGCGCGATTCAAGACATGGGGTACTACCCCTTCAGCAAGCCGCTTTTCAGCAACCTCACCCACTACGTGCGTAGCGGCGACTTCGTGTCATGGCTTCTCGACAACGCGCGCACCATCAATGAACTCGCATTCGCCATCGGTGCCCTGTCGCACTATCTCGGAGATTCCATTGGCCATTCCGAAGCGATCAATCCAGCAACCGCGCTGAATTTTCCGCAATTGAAAGACAAGTTCGGAGCTTCTGTCACCTACGGCGAAAGCCCCCACGGGCACATCCGCACAGAATTTGCCTTCGATATCTACGAGCTCACCGATGCGGCCTTTGCGCCCCCTGCGTATTTGAAATTTATTGGGTTCAAAGTGCCGAGCAAGTACTTGGAACGCGCGTTCGCGAGCACATACGGATTTGAACTCCATGAGGTTTTGGGGAAAGCTTCGCGGCCCGCGCTTCGAAGCTATCGGACGAGCGTGCGCAGCTTCATACCGGCATTTGCCGAAGGCGAGGTTGTGCTGCACCGAAACCAGTTTCCTGCTCAACCTGACGATCCCGAATACCATAAATTCATGGACAGAGTTCAGCGAACGAATTACGAGCGCAGATGGAAACGCGCGTTCCGAGGTCCCGGTTTCAAGGCACACCTTATCGCTGCGTTAATTTTCATTGTCCCGAAGGTCGCAGCCGCATCTGACCTGGCGATCAAAATTCCTACCCAGGAAACGGAGTTGCGCTACCTGCGAAGCGTGAATCACACCGTGGATGTCTTTCGAGAGAACGTCCAAAGGCTGGCGGCGCAACCCGATCCGGCGCTCCTCCTTTCGAACTTGGATCTTGACACCGGAGTCGGCGCCAAACTGGGGGAATACTCGCTGGCCGACCAGGCGCACGAGCACTTGCTCGGGCGGTTAACGTCCCACCCGCAACGTGTCATTCCTCGAGGCGTGAAGGAAAATCTGATTCAGTACTACAAAGACCGCAAGGATGGCTCCACGCCGCAACCACAATTGAAAGAGAAACTCGAAGTGCTGCGGGCGATGAAAACGAAATGACTACAACCCGTCAGGGGCTTCATACGAAGATCGACGGTTAGCGTCCCGCGACGGATGCGGATAGCGGGGTGATCCAACGCTTGGTGGTTTTCTTT
Source organism: uncultured Acidobacteriota bacterium (assembly GCA_963801895.1). Lineage (GTDB taxonomy): Bacteria > Acidobacteriota > Terriglobia > Terriglobales > Acidobacteriaceae > Sulfotelmatobacter. The sequence continues at coordinate 452,533 of CAWDGM010000003.1, forward strand.
GCGGCGACAGTTTGAGGTGTGTACTCGAGAACCTGCGAAGTCAATTCCTGGGTTCCGAAACAGCGAACGTCCGCAACCGCATCCATGCTCGTTTGCAGCCACGTTCCGTGGAAATCAGAGAATTCCAGATTGACGTGAACGCTCTTTACCCACCACGACGGGGACTTCACCAAATCACCTTCAATCTTACGGACCAGGAACGTCTGCCCATCAACCCATGCGCGTCCCTGAATCAATTCGGGCTGTTTTCGCTTTGGAGTGATTTGCAGCAGGTAGCAATCCTGGCCGTTTAAGTCGGATTTTCCCAAGTATTGGAAATCGTAATTCTGGCGATTCAAAGCGGTCGATCGCATTCTTTCCGCCGAATTGGTGATTTCCACTTCCCGTTGCACCACGTTTCGAACAACGTATTCGGCCCTCATACTTCCCCAGTGCCGCTGCACGGCGTATTTGCCCGGTGGCCCGAAATCGATCTGTGCCACGACCTTCGAATCCTCTGCCACGCTCGAGGGGGAACCGAGGTGATACTCGCTGGTCACGCGGTCCGGCAGTTGGATGCCTGCCTGCGCTTTTTCCATGGATTGAACTACGAAGTCACTGGCGTTTGAGGAGTTGGCTTGGGCAGCCGCACCTAATGATGCCGTCACGGTCAGGAGCAATCCTGTGAGGACCCGCCGGGCAAAATTGGAGGGTTTGCGTAACATCCAGCGCCGCCCTGACTCGTTTATCTGCAAATCTGACATTTTAAAAACTTGCATCTGCCTCAAGCGGCTGCTTGAACTCCTTGCACGCAGAGGTCCAGCGCCCGGTTCCGTGCTTTCAATCCGAAATCATGCGTTGATTTTTTGGTCGAGGACTATTTTGGAGGTCACTGGGAAAAATATAGATAGAGCGAAAACTGTAGGCGCTGAAAGCCGTACCTGATACTAGAACCCACGAGCCTCACCCGGCCCGAAACCGCGTGCGTTAGACTAACCTCCATGTTCGTCGACTCCCACGCCCATCTCGATGGCAAGCAATTCGATTCTGATCGCGATGAGGTCATTCGCCGCGCTCAGGAGGCGGGGATTCAAGCCATAGTAGCGATCGGGAATGGAGACGGTCCGCCCGTCCTCGATGCCGGCATCCGGTTGGCCGAAAAGCATCCGTTCATGTATGCGACCCTCGGCATTCATCCCCACGAGGCCAAGCTGGCCTCGGACAGTGCCTACACCGAAATGGAGAGGCTGGCGCGGCATCCCAAGGTGATCGCTTGGGGAGAGATAGGACTCGACTACTACTACGACCACTCTCCCCGAGAGACACAGCAGCAGGTGTTCACTCGCCAGATGGATCTGGCGGCAGCCGCGAGCCTTCCCATCGTGATTCACTGCCGCCCTTCAGAGGGGACCGACGATGCGTGGGAGGACTGCCTCCGGCTCATTCAGAACTATTGGGCTCCGAAAGGAATAGGTGGAATTCTGCATTGCTTTACCGGGACTTGGCCACATGCCAGGCAAGCCCTAGATATGGGATTCATTGTTTCGTTCGCGGGTAACATTACTTTTCCGAAGGCACAGCAGATTCGTGACGCTGCCGCGCAAGTACCCCTCGATCGCATACTGATCGAGACGGACTGCCCTTATCTCGCCCCAGTGCCGCACCGGGGAAAGCGCAACGAGCCGTCCTTCGTCCGGGAAACGGCCCGCAAAGTGGGCGAGTTGCGTGGAAAAACCATGGAAGAAATCGGCGAGCTGACATCCCGCAATTTCTACAATTTTTTCAAAATATCTGAAACGGCTGAAAGGAAAGTTACGGCCCGGTAATCGCAATTTCTGTTACTCTCAGTTAAAGATTCCCTCGTTTCAGAAAGATTAGAAATGTATGCCCGATAACAGTTTCGATGTCGTCAGCAAGGTCGATATGCAGGAGGTCTCGAACGCTATTCAGCAGGCGCTGAAAGAGGTTCACACGCGCTTTGACCTGAAGGATTCGAAGTCCAACATCGAACTGGAAAAAGACGCGATCGTGCTGCACTCGGCCGATGAATACAAGCTTAAAGCTGTCAACGATGTCCTTCAGCAGAAACTTGTGAAGCGCGGAGTTTCGATTAAAGCCCTGACATACGGGCCGGTTGAGCCCTCGGCAGGCGGAACTGCGAAGCGCAAGGCCACCCTGCAGCAGGGCATAGCAATCGAGAAGGCTCGCGAGATCGTAAAGTTGGTCAAGGATTCCAAGAAGAAAGCACAGGCTTCGATCCAAGGGGATTTGGTTCGCATCAGCGGCAAAGATCGTGACACGCTCCAGGACGTCATCGCGATGTTGAAACAGAAAGATTTTGGGATCGACCTGCAGTTCATTAACTATCGTACGAATTGAAGTTCTGCCCCTTGCAGAGCAACGGCAATTATCAAGGCTTCGGAAGGCTGAATTACGTTGAGCGCGCCCGCAACCATAAACGGCAAAGAAGTCTTCGATCTCCTGCGCGATGACCTCGTCGCATTAGAAGACGAGTTCGGCCGCGACACGGTGTCGAACGTCAGCGCGATCACCGAAATTGGAGAATATCTGCGCGCTGGCGGTGGCAAGCGGATTCGACCCGCACTTCTGCTCCTATCGGCAAAATTGCTCGACTATCAAGGAAGAGGAGCCGTCAAGTTAGGCGCGGTCGTCGAGATCATTCACACGGCAACGCTCGTCCACGACGACATCATTGACGAGGCCAAAACGCGTCGAGGCCGGCCGGCCGCGAACACTCAGTGGGGAAACTCCAAGTGTGTGCTCGCTGGCGACTGGCTGTACATGCAGGCGTTCAAGATTGCCGTACGGGAACGCAACTTCCGCATCCTTGACACCCTGATCGAACTCACCCAGCAAATGGTCGAGGGCGAACTCCTGCAAATGGAGAAGCTGGGCAAACTAATTTCCCTCGATGAGCACTTCGATCTAATCTTCCGGAAGACTGCGTGCTTGTTTTCCGTATGCATGCGCTTGGGAGCGATTCTCGCGGGCGCTACTCCGCAGCAGGAAGCTGCGCTCGGCAAATACGGCCACGACTTGGGTATGGCTTTTCAGATAGTCGATGATGTTCTCGACCTCACCGCGTCGGAGGATGTGCTTGGCAAGCCAGTAGCCAGTGACTTGCGCGAGGGCAAAGTAACTATGGCGGTGATCCATGCCCTTGAACACTGCACGCCCGAGGAACGGGAACAGATTGAAACCATCCTGCGCGACAGGTCGTTCAATGGCGTAACCCACCGGAACATTCTGGACATACTGCAGCGCTATGGATCTCTCGACGCAGCGACTGCTCGCGCATCACAATACGCCGAATCCGCGTGCCGATCGATCTGCACATTTCCTGATTCCGAAATAAAGCGTGCCCTGCTCTGGGCACCTGAATTTGTCGTTGCCCGCGAAAAATAGGGTTCTCGCTAGACCGTCGCTCTAACCTTCATTCGGCAGTTTTCCTGGCAACCCGTTTCCCTTCCCGCACACCCAATACCTTGCGCACAACTGTCGTCCAATCCATCCGCGGCCACAGTACGTAATTAGAGGTAGCAGTGCCCATCTGGCTGAAAAAATAGCAATCCGAGGAGATAACCAATGAAAAAGGTAATGGTTTGTTTGCTTGCTCTCACATTCGCAATGAGTCTCACCGCCTTCGCGCAGCAGGACACGGCTGCGGCACCCGCGGACAAGATGTCTGCCAAGGCTCCCCTGATGACGCTCAAAGGGACCGTGAAAAGCGAGGGCGACAAAGTCACCTTTGTGAACGACAAGGATGGTAAGAGCTGGGACGTCATGAATCCGGAAGAACTGAAAGCTCACGATGGACATCACGTTCAGCTTAGCGCGCACGTCTATTCCGACAAAAATGCCATCCATGTGATGAGCGTCAAGATGGCGAAGGGCGCGGCGAAGAGCGACGACACAATGACTAAGTAGCGGGTCGAAACGGCTACATCATTTAGGGCTGTTCCGGATCCATAGGGCGCACGGTTCTCGCGCACGCAGAGTGGACCGCGACAGCCCTTCTTTATTGCCTTGAAAAATAAGCTCCAGAGTGCATGACTGGCGTCACAATCAACGGTGACGATGCCCACAGACAGTTTTTTGTTTCGCTCGCAAAATGCCAGCAGTCGGTGGGAGTATTCGTCAGAGCGGAAGGCTAACGAGACGCACTGGCATGCGGTGGGGCCGCGGAAACGTACCTCACTTCTCTCCCCTTGACACCTGAGGAAAGGCGGGTCGTCGGGGTCCTCTCCGCGAGCGCGAACAACCGACGAGTGACGGCGGCTCTAGTCGAAGTTCTAGACGAAAAGGCGCCCAGGTTTTTCGACGCGCCGGCCCGGACAGGGCCGGAAGAATCTTCGAGTAAGCCGCCGTCTCACTCACCCTGTCGAGGACGGTCCTCCTGAGAGACTTGCCCCTCGCTCAAAGCCTGGCGTGTTCCATCGGACACGCCCGGCTTTGTTTATGCTGGATTTCTCGCATGGTTGAGAGCAAAGGGGTTACGGCAACCATGTACACAGCGAGTACATAAACTGAGGAAATCCCACCCGAGGCATTATTTGTAGAAGTGAAACCTTCGCGGGTGCGGTTCTATCAGCGCCATCCTAAAAGGCTGCCGAGAAAAACCCTTTATCCATCCACGCTGGAACCGGCCGCAGCATTCGCGCAGGAGCTTTTGTGTGGCGGGTCGTGGGAATTGGCGTACTGCTCAACGGTCTGATTCGGCTTCAATGAGTGCAATGGCGACGTTACGTAAAGAATCTAGCTTTGTCAGTTTTAAAACGCGAATTTCACTTTTCAACTCACTTTCGATCGCCGCTTTTTTCCCCCCCAGAGTCCGAGGGGGCTGAACGTCCATTCTTTGACTGTCGAGGCCTCCCCAACTAGCTCTTGAAATCCTGAAATCGCCTTAGCATTCGATAGCGTTCATCGCACGTGCTAAGCGATCATGCTCGTTCCTCAACAGCGGTACCACTCCTGCCATGCTTTCCATTGTGCAACGCATCCTAATCGTAAGGGGAACACTGCTGCAGCAATTCGGGGCTCGCTGACCAGGTGCCAACGAGCCCCGGTTCTCGTTACGGTACGAGCTTGAACACCGTACCGGTGCCTTTTAGTCCGCCTGCCGATGTGGTTCCGAATAGCGCACCACTTCGAGATACCAAGCGCGACAGCGGACGGAATCCATCCGGACCACCGAACGAATGCAGTACGGTCTCGGTCCACGCGCCTCCCACACGTGGCGGATCTAGCTGGAAGACCACGCCACCCGAGAGTGGTCCCGCGCCGCCTGTGCTCGCCGTCCCTAACAGCCGGCCGTTTTGACCCATGATCACGCCTGCTTCCGGGCTGCCGCCGTCAGCTCCGCCAGAAAAGCTGTAGAGAACTTGCTGGGCCCAGACGTCGTCGGGTTGCGGAGTCAACTTAAAGACGGTGCCCGCCTGCGACGCTCCACCACCACTTGTCGTACCGTAAAGTGCTCCGCTCTTGTCCAACAGCAATCGTCCAAACGGGCTGCTTCCGTCGGGCCCGCTGAATGAGAACAGCACGCTTTCGGTCCATGGTCCGCCTTGTGAAGTCGGCGGAGATAAGCGATAGACTGCGCCGAGATTGTTGGCGCCTCCGAGTAAGGTTACTCCGTAAAGATTGCCGCCTCTGTCCATTGCCAGATCACTCGATGGGAAACCGCCATCCGGAGAGGCTGCAAAGCTGTACAAGATTGTTTCCGTCCACGCGGCGAGAGGGTCCGACGAAGGAGTCAGCTGAAAAACTGTGCCACGACGGTTTATACCGCCGTCGACAGTAACTCCCAATAGAGCGCCGGACTTGGCAACCAGGCCCATGTTCGGTCCTGTCCCGTCATTCGGCACGCTGCCGAAACTGTACAGAACCCGTTCTTTCCAAAGACCGCCGGAGACCCGAGGAGGAACGACCACAAATACACTTCCCAAGTTTTTGCTGCCCCCCAGTTGCGTTGTCCCGAACAGCCTCCCGTCCGCGCTCCTCGTGAGTACACTGTCGGGAGTTGCACCGTCAGGTTGCCCGGCAAATTGATGCACGATGGTTTCGGCCCACTGGCCCTGTTCTCCGGCAGGAGGCACTAGTTGATAGGCGGTTCCATGTCCCTTTCTACCTCCTAATGCGGCGGTGCCATAGATATTGCCATTAGGGTCGAAAACGACTCCAGACTGCGGATTTTCACCGTCGGCTCGCGAGCCGAAATCATGGATGGTTGTCACCGTCTGCGCAGAGGCACAGACTGTGGCAAAGACGATAGTCAGAAGAACGTACCTAGCGCGGTTGAATTTAAAACTCAATGCGGTTGTTCGGGCCGAATATGCGGAACGTTTGAATTTGCTACTCGCTGGATTCACTTGTGCTGCTCCTTCCACTTTGGGGAATTGAAGTTTGGAACGGGCGGTTGGAGAAATGGCACTGAAAGTAGTACGTCCGCTCGACTCCAGGCAAAGACTTAGACATAAGTCTTGAAACGGCGGAACACCTTTCTTTCTCACATGGGAACCCGCTTGAAATGCATCTCTGATGGTCATCTGGCACGCCCCGAGTGTACTGACGCCACATGGCGTCAGGTACGGATCGAAAAATGGCTGGATCGGAAACGCGGTAGGTCGTTGAGCCCTCGAGACCACGTACACATCCGTGTACACAGCGCGTACACAAACTAACCTTGCGCCCCTCTATCCGATGTCTCGAAGATTTCGAGAAAAAACGGCGACACCTCGCAACCCGCTGGAATTATGAGTCCCAACCACCTTCAGCCAAAAAACCCCGAAACGATGGGAAAAGAGAAGCGTCGAGATTGTTTATACTGAACCCATCGCCGGGGTTCGCGAATCCAACCTCCTGCGAGTTTCTGTAGCACTCATCCGAACCGGTATGCCTGAACTTCTTTCAACAATGGCCCGGCATGGCTACGTTTTGACCTTTGTGGTCCTCCTTGCCGAGGCGATGGGGTTTCCGTTCCCGGCTGCAATTGCGCTGGTCGCGGCGGGGGCGGCGATTGCTTCTCACACGCTTTCCGCGACAGGAATTCTAACGGCAGCCATGATTGCTCTGATGATTGGCGATATCAGCCAATTCTTCCTGGGACGGTACACCGGCTGGGCCCTGCTCGGATTTCTGTGCCGAGTCTCGATCAACCCGGAAACCTGCATCCTCCGCTCCGCCGAGTCGTTCTACAAACGAGGAAAGATCACCCTGGTGATCGCCAAATTTGTGCCCGGAGTGAACACGATGGCCGCCCCTTTGGCCGGCAGTATGAAGATGCGATTCGCCCAGTTCCTGCGGCTGGACTTTGCGGGCGCACTCCTCTATTCCGTGACGTATTTGGCAATCGGTTATGTTGGCCGGGACTTCCTCGCCGCCTTGCTGCAGAGTTTCCATGCCGCTGGCTTGGTGATGGAAGCCGTAATTACCATCGCCTTGATCGTCTACGCGGTGTATCGAGGTCTTCAGTTCTACAAATTTCGTCGATACAACATTGTTCCTCGCGTGCAGGTCGAGGAACTCGCGGCGCGTCTCGCTGCTGGCGAGGGAAGTCGAGTCCAGATTGTCGACGTCCGAAGCCACGGCTATTACGATATCGGCGCGGAACGCATTTTTGGCTCCATCCGGATTGAGCCCAACAACCTCGACGAAGAGATCAAGAATCTGCCCAAGGACCGCGACATATACGTCTATTGCACCTGTGCCCGGGATGCGACCAGTGCCAAGGTGGCCCATCTCTTGCGAGAACGAGGCTTCAATACATTTGTGCTGGTCGGAGGACTTGCCGCTTGGCGGAAGGCCGGGGAACCCTTGGAATCGGTTCCCAAGAACGATTTGATCAAACTTCCAACATTCAGCTGAGCATCACCTGTTCCCGTAGCGCTCACGCCCCAAACTGCCGCAGATGTGCATCCCAACTAGGCGCAGCCAGCCCGGCGTCGCATGCTGTGGCCAGAATTCCGTTACCGTTACGGAGATGGTGTAGGATTGTCCGACCTTAACGGGATCGCCATGGCCACGCAGCTTCCACAACGCAGCGATGGGATGAACGGCGTTCTCTTTCTGCTGGGCCTCTCCGTCCTTCTCAACTATATCGATCGCAGCAATCTCTCGATCGCTGCGCCCTTGTTGCAAAGCGAGCTGCATATCTCCAACACGCAACTCGGCACGCTTCTGTCTGCTTTTTTCTGGACTTACGCCCTCATGCAGATGCCCGCCGGTTGGCTCGTGGATCGCTTCGATGTGAAGTGGGTCTTCGCCATCGGATTCTTCATCTGGTCGTCAGCAACGGCCATCACCGGGATACTGCATGGTTTTGCGGCATTGTTGACAATCCGCGTAGTGCTCGGCTTAGGAGAATCCATTGCCTTTCCCTCTTACAGCAAGATTTTATGTGGTCATTTCAGGGAAGAACGCCGCGGGTTTGCCAATGGCATGATTATCGCCGGGCTGGCTCTGGGGCCGGCGATCGGCATGCTTGTAGGCGGTCGCGCAGTTGGGCGCTTTGGTTGGCGGCCATTCTTCCTATGCTTGGGGCTCGCAGGTCTGCTATGGCTTATTCCTTGGTTAATATGGATGCCGCGCCGCGTGAAGCTCTCACACTCAGCACCATCCCCTTTCTCGGGATTGCTCCCTCTTCTGCGGCAGAGATCAGCCTGGGGCACGTGCCTCGGCCAATTCTGCGTTAATTACTACCTCTATTTCCTGGTGACATGGCTGCCCTTCTACCTCGTACGGGGCCGGCATCTTCCGATGAACACCATGGCCCGTGATGGCGGTCTGCTTTTCCTGATGTCCGCCACCGCTGCGACCGTTTGGGGAAAACTGTCGGATCGTTGGATGAACAGCGGATCTTCGACCACATTTGTTCGTAAAGGTTCGATGGCGCTAGGATGTTGTGGCTTTTCGATCTCCGTCGCCATTTTGGCGCTTGCGCCCGATCCTTTTTTCACCTGGATGCTCGTGCCGACTGGGTTATTCCTAGGTATTAGCGGCTGCGCGACTTGGGCCATCCCCCAAACCCTTGCCGGACCCGAGATGGTAGGCCGTTGGACCGGAATGCAGAACTTTGTTGGGAACTTTGCGGGAGCCGTGGCTCCGGCACTCACCGGATACCTTCTCGACCGCAGTGGGGAGTTCTACTGGCCATTCTTCATCACTGCGGCCGTCGCAGCCATCGGCGCACTCTTCTGGACGTTGATGGTAGGACCAATCGAAGAGGTTAAGTGGGATGCGAAAAGTCCCAACCCCATCGCCGTTCCCGTTTACACCGCGCCACAGTCGGCGCGATCGTAATACACTCCATCCATGCCTCGGGAGATCGAAATCAAGTTCCAGGTTTCGGACCTGCGCGGGCTCGCGTCGAAATTACGTGCCTCAGGCTTCCGGGTAGTTACACCGCGAACCCATGAGATGAACACCCTGTATGACCTGCCTGGTCAAGTATTACGCGCCCGCAAGGAACTGCTTCGCCTCCGAAAGTACGGTTCGTCATCGAAATTAACCCACAAGAGCGGTAGCAAGATTGCCCGCCACAGCAGCCGGGTTGAACTCGAAACCGGTGTGGAAGATGGCACCATGATGGACGCAATACTCCGCGCTCTCGGCTACACGCCGTCCTTCCGCTACGAAAAATTTCGTGCCGAATGGACCGACGGTAAGGGACACGTGGTCGTCGACAAGACCCCCATAGGAGATTTCTGTGAGATTGAAGGTCCTCCGCGCTGGATTGACGCGACTGCGAAAAACCTCGGAGTGAAAAGCGAGGATTACATCAAGAAGAATTACGCAACGCTATTTCTAGATTGGAAGCAACAGACGAAAAGCAACGCGGCAGAAATGACCTTCAAGGCTGTCAAGCACAAATAAGGGATTGTGCGGAAGACTTACGCGCCGTGGCACTTCTTGTATTTCTTTCCTGAGCCGCACGGACAAGGATCGTTCCTGCCGACTTTGTCCTGACCGCGGACGACCTGCTGCACTTGCGGGGCCTCACCACCTCCGGCCATCCGAGCCTGTTCCAGTTCCCGGCGCTTGCGCCTCATGAAGGCCTCTTCCAATTCATCTGCCGAGGTCGAGACCATCTTCGGGTGACGGCGTCCGTTGCCGTCTCCGCCGCGTTGCCCAGATCCGTCAGCGTCCGGATCTTGCCCGGTCGGTCCGCCCTGCGGAGGTCCGCCAGGGCCCGCATCCGGCGGCCGCTCCAAAATTTGCATGAGATACAGATACCGGACCGTATCTTCCTGGAAGCGCTGCATCATCGCTTCGAACATGTCGAAGGATTCTTTCTTGTATTCGACCAGCGGATCATGCTGCCCATAACCGCGTAGCCCAATGCCCTCTTTGAGGTGATCCATTCCCAGCAAGTGGTCTTTCCACTGCTGGTCGATCACACTCAGCATGATCATGCGCTCGTGATGGCGCATCGCTTCAGGCCCGATCAGCTTTTCCTTTGCCTCGTACCGCTCCTTGAGCTTTTCGAAAATCGCGTCTCCGAGTTCCTGCCGGTTCAGTGTGTCCGGCTTCACTCCCTCCGCAAGGAAGTCGACTCCGAAGCGCGTAAAGACTGCGTCCTTCAACCCCTTAATGTCCCAGTCATCAGCATGAGACTTCGGAGGACAGTGTTGCTCAAGCAGGTCGCCGAGAATTCCTGAAACGTAGTCCTCGAGGATCAGGTCTTTCTGATCCATGCCCTCAAGCAGTCGGCGGCGCAAACCGTAAACGGCTTCGCGCTGCTTGTTCATGACGTCGTCGTACTCAAGCAGATGTTTGCGCGATTCGAAGTGCTGACCTTCTACCGCCTTTTGAGCGGTTTCGATCCGGCGCGTGATGAGCTTCGACTCGATGGGAACGCCTTCTTCCATCCCCAATCGCTGCAGCAATGTCGACACCCACTCCTTTGCAAAGATGCGCATCAGATCGTCTTCAAGCGCTAGATAGAAGCGCGACGAGCCCGGATCGCCCTGCCGACCTGCGCGGCCGCGAAGCTGGTTGTCGATGCGCCGCGATTCGTGGCGCTCCGTTCCCAGAATGTGAAGACCGCCGACAGCCGTTACTTCATCGTGCTCGACATCCGTTTGTTGCTTGTAACGGCTTAATGCCTCGGTCCATTTGTCGGTCGGAACCGTGTACTCGTTGCCGTTGTAATAGAAAATCGACGTTTGCCCGTCTTCCTGCGGCCCTTCAATCTTTCCCTGCGCCACGCGAAGCTGCTGCGCGATTCCTTTTTTTACCAACTCCTGCTTGGCCATGAATTCCGGATTGCCGCCTAGCAAGATGTCAGTACCGCGGCCAGCCATGTTCGTTGCAATCGTGACCATGCCTTTGCGGCCGGCCTGAGCGACGATCTCGGCCTCGCGCTCGTGGAACTTGGCGTTCAGCACAACGTGCTTAATCCCTTTTTTCTTCAGCAGGTCTGAAAGCCGTTCGGACTTCTCCACTGAGGTCGTGCCCACCAGCACCGGCTGTCCCTTTACCGCTAGCTGCTGGATTTCGTCTGCCGCGGCGAAGTACTTCTCTTTCTCCGTGCGGTAAACCACGTCGGGGTTCTCGACCCTCAGCATCTGCTTGTTGGTCGGAATCACCACCACTTCAAGCTTGTAAATCTTGTCGAATTCGGTAGCTTCCGTCTCCGCCGTACCGGTCATGCCAGCCAGCTTCTTGAACATGCGGAAATAGTTCTGGAAGGTAATCGTCGCCAGCGTCTGGTTCTCGCGCTCGATCTTGACGCCCTCTTTGGCTTCGATGGCTTGGTGCAGGCCGTCGGACCAACGTCGTCCCGGCATCATGCGTCCGGTGAACTCATCGACGATGATGACTTCGCCATCTTTGATCACGTACTCGACATCCTTGCGATACAGCGCATGTGCCTTGATCGCCGTCTCGACGTGATGCTTTAACGGCCAGTTTTCCGGGTCGGCGATGTTTCCGATGCCCAGTAACCCTTCAACTTTTTCCCATCCTTCATCGGTGACTGTAATGTTCCGGTGCTTTTCGTCGATTACGAAGTCGCCGGTATACTGAGGTGGCTCGCCGGCCGGCCCTTCGATGGTCTCGCCCTTTTCCAGCTTCGGAATAATCCGATTGACCTTGTAATACTTGTCGGTGGACTCTTCGCTCGCTCCGGAAATAATCAGCGGGGTTCGGGCTTCGTCAATCAGGATGGAATCGACTTCGTCGACGATCGCGTAGTTGTGTCCGCGCTGCACACAATCCCTGATGTCGAATTTCATGTTGTCGCGAAGGTAATCGAATCCGAACTCGTTGTTGGTGCCGTACGTCACGTCGGCCGCATAAGCCGCTCGACGCTCCTCGTCATCCAAATCATGCACGATGACTCCGACGGTCAGGCCTAAGAAGCGGTACAGCCGTCCCATCCATTCAGAGTCGCGTTTCGCCAGATAGTCGTTCACTGTAACAACGTGGACTCCACGTCCGCTGAGCGCGTTGAGGTAAACCGGGAGAGTCGCAACCAGGGTCTTGCCTTCGCCGGTCTTCATTTCCGAGATCGTGCCTTGGTGCAAGACCATGCCGCCAATCAACTGCACGTCAAAGTGGCGCATGTTGAGAACACGCCGTCCTGCCTCGCGCACTACCGCGAACGCCTCCACCAAAATTTCGTTGAGAACCTCTTGCAGCGCGTCGTATTGCTCTTTTTCCAGGCGCTTTACGCGGTCAATATCGTCTTCTTGGTCCGCGCCAGCCGCATCCGCCTCTGCACTCCCGCTGCCGTTTGCACCAGCAAAACGGCTCAATCGCTCCTGGATCCGATGCCGGAACTCATCCGTTTTCGCCCGCAGTTCGGCGTCAGTCAGTTTTTGGATCTCGGGCTCCAGCGCGTTGATGGCGTTCACGTTCGGCGTCAACGACTTGACGACACGCTCGTTCTTGGTGCCGAAAACCTTGCCTAGCAGTGTGTTAATCAAACCGGAGGTTCCTTCAACGGGCAAAGCACGCCCAGATACTATCCTTAGAAGCCTAGCACATTAGATGCAACAGGTGCCTTCGGGGAATTTAGGGGACCCGAAGTATAATGTTCAGCGTCCGAACGCGGAGGCTCTTGTGCCGGCACGCCTCGTTGCACTCGTAACTCTGACCGCCATTCTGGTCGCCCCTCTTGATGCGAAAGACAAGAAGAAATCAACGCTCCCGGAAGTTGTCTTGAGGGCACAGACCGTGTTGGTCGTGATTCAACCAGGTGCCGGTGAGCCATTGGACCAGCCCCGCGCAAACTTCATGGCCCGCGACTATGTCGAAAAAGCCCTGTCCGAGTGGGGGCGCTTTAGGATTGTCATGGATGGGCAAGAATCTGATCTCATCGTCTCCATTCGAACCGGCAGTGGGCGGACAATGCGGCCAACAATCCGCGGTGGTCCCATCGATCAACGTCCGGGCCTCGGCCAGACGACGGACTCCAGCGTCCGAATCGGTGGACAGCATGGCCAACCTCCGAATGATCCCACCATGGATCCTGACCGACGAACTCGCATCGGCACCGAGGCTGGTCCTTTCGAAGATATGTTCGAGGTTTACCGCGGAGGCATCTCTGATCCGCTCGACGCATCTCCAGTGTGGCGATACATTGCCAAGGATTGCCTCCAGCCGCCCCAGAATTCTGCCGTAGAACAGTTCCGCAAGGCAATTGCGGAAGCCGAAAAGCCAACGGTGCCTAGTAAACCGTAAGAAGAAAGCATCGATCGTCTCAGGCCTGCGTCGGTAGCTACGCTTGAGGCCTGCGCTACGAAGCACCTTTCGTGTATATTCCCCTCGACCCATGCCCACGTTCTACGACCGCTTTGTCGAATGTGCTGAGCGCTGGCCGGACAACGTGGCGCTCGAACTCCAGCGGCAAGAGCAGCTCGAAACCTGTACCTACGCCGAACTCCGCCGGATGGCCGAATCTGTCGGCCGGTGGATTATCGAGAGCAAGTTTCCCCGCGGATCTCGTCTTGCCATCCTGGCGGACAATCACCCGCGCTGGGTCGCGGCCTACCTCGGCATCATCGCCTCTGGCTGTGCGGTGGTTCCCCTCGATACTGCTTTGTACGACGATCAAGTCACCAAGCTGTTGAAGGACAGCGGCACAGCAGCAATCTTTTGCGACCTTAAGCACGTCCCAACCGCGCGCCCTGCTACGACGGAATTGAAGATCGGAATCATTCTCACGGATCCCGACCGCTCCACCGATTCCGGCAAAGATCGATGGCTGGCGGATCTTCCGTCGATCTTCCGCGAGGGACCGCGCAATTTCCGGCCAGTCGAGGCGAAGAACGATGATTTGGCTTCACTTCTCTACACCTCCGGAACCACCGCAGATCCCAAGGGAGTGATGCTGACTCACTCCAACTTCCTCGGCGAGGTGGAAGCGGTTTTTAATTGGGTGGAACTGGGCCCGAGTGACGCCTTGCTCGGCATCCTGCCGTTATTCCATGTCTTGGCGCAAATGGCCAACCTTCTGCTGCCCCTGGTGAAAGGTTCACGCGTTGTCTATCTCGAAACCCTGAACACCTCTGAGCTCCTGCGAGCACTCACAGAGAGGAACATCACGGCCTTCGCGGTAGTACCGCAATTTTTCTACCTGATTCACGAGCGCGTGATGCAGGAGATCGGAAAGCGTGGCGCGCTCACTCAGAAGATTTTCGGCGCTCTGGTCACGCTCAACCGTACATTGCGTAAAGTTGGAATCAATGCCGGCCGAATCCTGTTTCGCAAGGTACACGACACGCTCGGACCAAAGATGCGCTATCTCGTCACCGGAGGATCGCGCTTCGATCCCGCGATAGCACGCGCCTTTCACGATTTGGGCATTGACGTTTTACAGGCCTACGGCCTGACCGAAACCACCGCAGCGGTCTATGCGAACTCTCCTCACGACAACGAAATTGGCTCAGTCGGCAAGGCCATGAAAGGCGTCGAAGGCAAAATCATCGATCCGCAACCGCAGGAAGAAGGCCCCCCTGTTGGAGAGGTTGGTCTGCGAGGCGCCGTAGTGATGAAAGGCTATTGGAATCGCCCCGATGCCACCGAAGCTGTGATGAAAGATGGATGGTTCCTCACAGGCGACCTTGGATATTTCGACTCACACGGCCATCTTTTTCTAACTGGACGGAAGAAAGAAATCATCGTCCTCAGCAATGGCAAAAATGTCTACCCCGAGGAGATCGAGACGCACTACCTGAAGTCGCCGTTCATCAAGGAAATCGCTGTCGTCGGGCTTGAAGGCAAGCCCGGAGAAGGTGGCGACCGTCTCCATGGCGTGATTGTCCCAAACTTCGATGTGTTGCGGCAGCGCAAGGTAGTGAACGCCAAGGAAGTCATTCGCTTTGATATCGAAAGCCTCTCGCCGCAACTCGCCTCCACAAAGCGCATCAGCAGCTATGAGATCTGGCAAGACGATCTGCCCCGCACCACGACTCGTAAGATCAAACGGTTTGAAGTTGAGAAACGCGTCCGGGCAAATCAGTCCAGGAAATTATCGGACGATTCCGATCTGCCGGCCGAGAAACCGTTGAGCCCCGAGGAGTCCGCATGGCTCGAACAGCCGGACGTGCAGCGCGGGCTGAACATTCTGCATGAAGCCGCCCGCTCGGCGCCGACAACCATGCGGCCCACGTTAAACCTGGAACTCGATCTTGGTCTCGACTCCATGCAGCGGGTCGAAGTGTTGAGCCAGCTCGAGGATGAGCTCGGTGGGGACCTCGCCGAATCACAACTGGCGGAAATCTACACGGTCCGCGACCTCATTGACGCCGTCTTGCAAAGCGCGGCGAGCGGAGCAGGAGGCTCCGGAACACGGACGACGTTTGCCGGATGGAAAACGATATTGGCTGAGGATCCCGACGACAAGGATGTTCTCGCCCTTGCCCATCCCCACCGCATCAGCGACGCGTTCTGGTATTTCGTCTCGCGGCTCATTAATGTCATTGCCCTCGACAAATTCGATTTGAAGGTGAGCGGGGCTGAGAAACTGCCGAAGTCCGGCCCTTACATCCTTTCGTCGAACCATCAGAGCTATCTTGATCCGCTGGTTCTTGCCAGCATTCTGCCTGCGGATGTTTTTCGGAGGACGTTCGCAGTCGGCACTAGCGAAATCTTTGGAAAAGGATTCATGCGGCACCTTGCGCGCTCGATCAAGGTAGTTGTGCTCGATCCTGACGCCAATCTGGTTCCCGCAATGCGGTCCGGCGCATTTGGCTTGAGAAATGGCCTCGTGCTGATTCTCTATCCTGAAGGTGAGCGGTCGATCGACGGGACCCCACGAACGTTCAAAAAGGGCGCGGCAATTCTTTCCATCCACCTGCAGGTTCCAATCGTGCCAATCGCGATCGAAGGGTTCTACGAATCATGGCCGCGAAACAAGAGCTTCCAGAAGTTTGCCCCGCTGAAGGTCGTGATCGGCGATCCCATCACGCCGCCTCCCGAATCGGATGCATCGGAGCAGGCTTACGAAAAGCTTACTGCCGACCTCAAGGCTCGAATTGTCACAATGTGGGAAGGACGGCGCAAAGCCCATCGTTGAAACGTCACTTCGCGCGCGGATGCGTCTGATCGTAAACCTGCAGCACATGCTTCATCGAAAGCTGCGTATATCGCTGTGTGGTCGCGAGCCTTTCGTGGCCGAGCAATTCCTGGATCGCCCTTAGGTCCGCTCCCTCCTCCAGCATGTGTGTTCCAAACGCATGTCTCAACGTGTGCGGATGCACATCGGGCGACAAGCCCTTGGACACCGCAATCTTTTTGATGATTCTTCCAACACTTCGAGTCGTCAGCCGCCCCCCCCGCCGGTTGATGAGCAAAGCAACGGAACTCTTCTTAGACGCCGATAAAGTTTTCTGTCGTGCGGGAATATACGCAGCCAGCGCGGCCTTCGCCGACTCCCCGAAAGGAACATACCGCTCCTTTTTCCCTTTTCCGCGAATAAGGATCGCCTCCATGCTCAGCCGGATGTCTTCAAGATTGATCCCGGTCAACTCTGAGTTTCGAATCCCGCATCCGTACAACAACTCGAGCATGAGACGGTCCCGTTCGGGAAAGGCCGCGACGTCGGGCATCTGTCCGTCGAGCACGGAATTCATTTCCTCGATCGTGGGCACCCGCGGCAGCTTCTTCGCTAGTTTCGGAGTGGCAACAAGCTTGGCCGGGTTTTGCTCTACGACTCCTTCTCGTGCCAGCCAGCGATATAGAGATCGCACCGCCGCTAATGACCTCGCGACCGAAGTCTTGCCTAAGCCTTTTTCGTACAGTTGCGATAGAAATCCGCGAATCACGATGTGATCAATCTGCTTCCACCCGCGCCATCCGACATAAGCGGAAAAGTTGGCGAGATCGCCGCTGTAGGCCTTGATGGTGTGGAGCGAAGCATTGCGCTCGCCAAGATGATGAAGGAAATCCGTGACGGCCTTGCCGACAACGGTACGGTTAGGCTCAGTTGAGCCGTTCCTCGCAATCTCTCTAAGCTTTACTTTCTCGTTGCGTTCTCGTCGAATCATCTAGCCTTCGCTCGCGGATGATGTTTCTGGTATACGGTCCTCAGCCGATCAAGCGCCATATGCGTGTACACCTGTGTGGTTGAGATGTCTGAGTGTCCAAGAATTGTCTGCACCGTGCGTAGATCCGCGCCATTCTCGACCATATGCGTCGCGCATGAATGCCGCAGCATGTGCGGCGACGCGTGCCGCCCTGCAGCCACCGACGCTTGTCCAACTATCTGCCAGATTCTCTGTCGAGTGAGTCTTCGCCCGCTCCTACCAATGAAGAGAAATGGAGACGTTTTCATCGCGTTGCTGCTCTTCGACGCCTTCCCTTGCGCGAGAATCGGTCGTCCCTTCGAAAGATACTGCCCGACGGCATCCTGAGCAGGCTTGCCCAGCGGAACGATTCTTTCTTTGTCACCTTTCCCGCGAACCAGCATGTAGCCGGACTCCAGCTTCAAGTCTTCCAGCCCCGCCCCCGCCAGCTCGGATACTCGCAGCGCACCCGCGTACAACAACTCCAGCATAGCGCGATCGCGGAGGGCCATGGCCTCCGCGTCTCTCCCCTCCGTTTTCTTTCCATGAATTGAGGCCGACGGTGCATTCAACGTCGCTTCCACTTCATCCCGCGCCAGAGATTTCGGCAGAACTTTCCACTGCCTTGGCGATTCGATATTTAGGGTCGGATCGTGTTCGAGTTTCTTGTCGAGTAGCAGGTACCGGTAGAGATGCCGTAGCGCCGAAAGCTTGCGCCCCACACTTCTCCCATCGATCTGATGCGAGAAGAGCTGCTGCACAAATTCCCGCACATCGCTGCGCTTCGCAGTCGCTATGTATCGCTTGCGTTTTTCCAGAAACTCGGCGAACTGCAGGACGTCCGTGTTGTAGGCAGCAATCGAAAGCTTCGTCAGACCTTTTTCGATGCGTAGATAGTCAAGAAATCCAGCAAGCACGCTCGAGTTGGCTTCTGGGGTCATAAGTCTGGGGTCATAAGAAGGAGAAAATCAGTATGCGCGTTATCGGACACATCGAAAAGTAATGAAGGGGGTGCTGAATTGGGTCACAGGAGAACCGCTAGGTCGGCTCCTCGTCGCTGCCGGTCACTTCCCGCAGCAGTTCCACGGCATATAGTGCCCCTTCCGGCGTTTCCTCGTGCTTGAAATAGGCAAAGACGTTGCGGTCCGCGGCAACATGATCTCCAATGCGGCGAACCATCGACTCGCGCTCTTCCCCCGTATAGGTCGGCTTGCGGAAACGGTAGTAGACGAACGCTCCCGTCGGAACGTCCGGAGTAGTCAGTGTCTCTGTCTCTGCGACGCAAAGCGCTACGTGGTTCGACTTCAACAGATCCCACGTCGAATCGCAGAACCACGATTCATGGCGAAACTCAAACGCCGCTGGCACGGTCCGCGGCAACACTCCAAGAAAATCCCTTAACAGCGCGGCATCCATCTTCAAGTTCGGCGGAAGCTGAAACAGCACCGGGCCAAGTTTGCCGGCAACCGCTACTGGTTCTATTGTCGACAAGAAACGCCGAACAAATTCCTCGGTATCCTTCAATCGCTTGATGTGGGTGATGACCTGATGCGCCTTCATCCCAAAACGAAATTGCGCAGGCGTCTCGTTCAGCCAATTCTGAATCGTGGTTTCTTTGACCAATTGTCGGAAGGTGAAATTGACTTCAACAGTATTCAGGCACGTCGCATAGTGGCCGAGGAATTTTTTTTGCGCCAGCTTTTCGGGATAGAAATTGGGCTTCCAGCTTGGATACGCCCATCCCGAAGTTCCCGCGAACAGTTGTGCCATGATGCGAAAGGATTCGACTCGTGTAGGAAAGATCGCTGGAAATTATATCTTGCTTCGCTTTTTCCCGGCTGCTGTCTTCTTGGCGAGCTTCGCGCGGCTTGATTTCTTTGGCGCCTCCTCAGCTTGCGCAGCGATCTCAATGGGAGCCTCTTTCCCGATCGCAGCGGCTGCCGCCTTCACGTCCGGCAACTTCTGTTTCAATTCCAGTAGCGGCTCGAACAAATCCCCCATCTTCTCAAATCGCGCAATCGTCTTCGATGCCTCGAACACCAGGAGTCCGGCATCCTTTTTCTTGAACGTCCGCTCCACCTCTTCCCACGTCACCGGAGTCGAGACCGTCGGGTGTTCGCGCGCCCGGAGTGAATACACGCCGATCGTCGTCTTGTGTTCATCGTTCTGGCTCCAATCCACAAATATCTTTCCCGTACGCAGGCTCTTTTTCATGTCCGACACAATCAGCTCTCGATGATCGTGCTCCAGTAACTGAGCCAGCGCGTGCGAAAACATCTTCGTTGCCTCAAACGTCGTCGGCGTATTCAAGGGAACGTAAATCTGCAACCCCTTCGAGCCCGAAGTCTTGGGAAAGCTCTTTAGCCCGAAATGCTCGAAAATCTCCCGGAGCCAAAGGCCCACCTGGCAACACTGCACGATATTTGCCGGAGGCCCCGGATCAAGGTCGAACACCATGTCCGTCGGGCACTTGATGTCCTTTGCCAAGGCAAGGGAGGGATGCAACTCCAGCGCCGCCAAATTTGCGAGCCACACCAGCGTTGCCAGATCATTCGCCAAGACGTAATGAACCGTGCGCCGGTTCCCTTCGCTCCAGACGGGGACAGTCTTCACCCAATCCGGCTTGTGCATGGGTGCGTTCTTTTCGAAGAAAGGCTCTCCGTCCACACCATCGGGATAGCGTTTGCGAGTCAACGCTCTGCCTTGCAGATGCGGCAGGATGGCGGGCGCAATCCGAACGTAGTAGTCGATGACGTCTTTCTTCGTAAAACCGGCTGCTGGATAGAGAACCTTATCAAGATTCGACAGCTTCAGGTTCCTGCCTTGGATTTCGACCGCTGATTCGGACACGTGATCTCCGGGCCTCAATTGTGCCTGAAAGCGTTTAACCTGCAAAATACAGCTTTGCTCCTAAACGCCAGCATTAAGCTCCCCGTCTTGTTTGACAACGTCCCTTCCGCACACGTACTTTCAAACTTCTGCCCCGCTGGCTCGTCCAACTATGTCTTGACGTGGATATCCGCCAGCTGTCGGAGGTTCGATGAAACATCACATAATGAAAACCGTCTGTATCCTTGCCATTTTTTCGGCATTTGCCTTAGCTCAGGACGTCGCTTCTTTTGAGAAACGAGTCACCGTCAAAAAGCTTCCGAACGGCCTGACGCTGATGGTGTGTGAGCGCTCCGAGGCCCCGGTCTTCTCTTTTTTCACGCTCGTCGACGCCGGATCCGCCCAGGATCCGATGCTGGCCACCGGCCTCGCCCACATGTTCGAGCACATGGCGTTCAAAGGAACCGACAAGATCGGAACCAGCAACTACACCGCCGAGAAAGCGGCTCTCGAGAAAGTCGAGGTTGCCTATACAGCCTACATCGCCGAACGCGATAAGACTGTCGGGCAAGACGCCGCAAAGCTGAAGCAGCTCGAAAAATCCTGGAAAGACGCCATCTCGGCAGCTGACAAATTCGTCACCCCAAATGAATTCGGCAAGATCGTCGAGCAGAGCGGTGGCGAAGACATGAACGCCTTCACCAGCTTCGACGAAACCGGCTACCACTACTCCATGCCTCAGAACCGTTTGGAGCTATGGGCCTACCTCGAATCCGAACGCTTCCTGCATCCTGTGATGCGCGAGTTCTACAAAGAGCGCAACGTAGTGATTGAAGAGCGGCGCATGCGCACCGACAGCAATCCCTTTGGACGCCTGCTTGAGCAATTCACCCAGGAGGCCTTCGCAGCGCATCCCTACCATCGCCCCACCGTTGGATATATGTCCGATCTGAATCACTTCTCAGCAACGGACGCGCAGAAATTCTTTGATAAGTACTACATCCCTTCGAATATGGTGATCGCCGTGGCAGGCGACCTGAAACCTGCTCAGGCAATGCCCGTCCTTGAGAAGTATTTTGGGCGCCTGCCCACTCGGCCGCAGCCGGACGAAATCACGACCGCCGAACCTCCGCAAAATTCCGAACGCCGTGTCCTGCTCAAAGAAGCGTCGCAACCGATCTACATCGAGGGTTATCACCGCCCTGATTACCGCAGCAAAGACGATGCGGTCTTCGATGCCATCAGCGACCTCATGTCCGAAGGTCGCACCTCGCGCCTGTACCGCGCCCTGGTGCGCGACAAGAAGATCGCCTCTTTTTCCGAGGGCCTCACCGGCTATCCCGGAGTTAAATATCCCCACCTCTTCGCCTTTCTCGCCGTACCGCTGCCCGGTCACAAGCCTGATGAGATGGCAGCAGCGATCCATTCTGAAATCGATCGCTTGAAGAAAGAAGACATTAGCGACGAAGAACTGAAGATGATAAAGACGCGCAGCAAGGCGAACCTGATTCGCGGCCTCGCCGACAATCAAGGCCTCGCCACACAGCTTGCGACTTACCAGACGCGATACGGTGACTGGCGTGAACTGTTCCGCTCGGTAGACCGCATCGACCAGGTCACTAAGGCCGACATCCGGCGAATCGCCAACGAAGTGTTCGTCGACACGAACCGCACGGTCGGCGTCATCGAAACTGGAGGTGGCGCATCCCCCGGGGCAAGTGGCGAATCCCCATCCGATTCCTCCCAACAAGGAGGTGGACAATGAGAACGGCCAATGCTTACAAAACAAGTCATGTAGGGACAGCCGCCCCCGGCTGTCCAGCGGAGCAAAGCTCCGCAGCTTCAGTCCACACCTATTTGGCGGTGGTCGCGGCGCTACTGTTCGCGTTCTTATCCATTGCCGTCCCTCCCCCCACCTCTGCCCAAACTACAAGTTGGAAGCAAATTCCAATCCCTCAACTGCCCGACTTCAAGCCCAAGCAGCCGAAGCGTGTGGAACTCTCCAACGGCATGGTCATCTTCCTCCAGGAAGATCATGAACTGCCGCTGGTCGGTGGGTACGCGCGCATCCGCGGCGGATCGGTCAGCGAACCAGCCGAAAAAGTCGGCTTGGTCGACATCTACGGTGATGTTTGGCGAACGGGTGGAACCAAGACTCAGACCGGCGATCAACTTGATGACTTCCTCGAAGTTCGCGCCGCGAAAGTGGAAACCGGCCCCGGTCCTGATTCCACCTCTATCAGTTTTTCTTGCTTGAAGGGTGATCTCGACGACGTCTTCAAAGCTTTCGTTGACGTCCTGCAAAATCCTGAGTTCCGTCCGGAAAAGATTGAGATCGCTCAGAAGGGCGAAGCGGATAGCATCTCGCGCCGCAACGACGACGTTGGCGAGATTTCCCATCGTGAATCAGTCAAGCTCGCCTACGGGCCTGACAACCCCTATGCCCGCGTCCCGGAATACGCCACAGTCGCGGCCGTCACCCGGCAAGACTTGATCGACTGGCACAAGAAATACGTTCATCCGAACAACATGATCCTCGGTATCAGCGGGGATTTCGACTCCGCGGCCATGGAATCGCGGCTACGTGCCGCCTTCGATTCCTGGCCAAAGGGGCCCGCGGCCTCAAAACCTGAGGTGAAGTATTCTCCAGCCAAGCCCGGCTACTATCTGATTCCGAAAGAAGACGTGAACCAGAGCAACATTCGCATGGTGGCGCTCGGAATCACGCGCGACAATCCAGACTATTACGCGATCAGCGTCTTTAATGAAGCCTTCGGCGGCGGTTTCTCCTCTCGGCTGTTCAATGACATCCGCACCAAGCGTGGACTCGCCTACGGCGTCAGCGGTGGCGTTGGTGCCAACTTCGGTCACCCAGGTATTCAGCAGGTCGGCATGGGTACAAAAAGTCAAAGCACCATCGAAGCTGTGCAGGCCGTACGCGAAGATATCGACAACCTCACCACTCAGCCGATCACTGATGACGAAATTCAACGCGCCAAAGACGCCATTCTTAACACCTTCATCTTTCGGCTCGACTCGCCCGACAAGATTCTCGGCGAGCGCCTCACCTACGAGTTCTACGGATATCCCCCCGACTGGCTCGATAAGTATCAGGCGGAGATCAAGAAGGTCACTCCGGCTGACGTAAATCGAGTCGCCACGAAATACATGCACAAGGACCAGATGGCGGTGCTCGTAGTTGGCAACACGAAAGAATTCGACAAGCCGCTGTCGACTCTCGGCGAAGTGAAAACCATCGACATCACCATTCCTTCAGCCCCGGAAGCGAAAGATGACGCCAAACCTTCCGCTTCGAATCCTGAGGGCAAGGCTCTCGCCGCCAAAGTGGCTGCAGCCATGGGAGGACTGCCCAAGCTTCAATCCATCAAGTCCATGCGCGTGAACATCGCGGAAAGCGACTCTGGCGGACCTGCGTCTCCAGTTGATGTCTACCTGAAGTTTCCCGACAGCATGCACGTGGAAATGCAGATCCCGCAGGGAACGTTGACGATCGTCGCCTCGCCCGATGCCGCCTTCATGTCGCTGCCCGGCATGGGAACGCGCAGCATGCCGCCAGAGCAAAAAACTGAAATGATGGCACAGATGCACCACGATCTCGTCTACGTCGCCCAGCACGTAGACGATCCAGCATTCACTTTCTCTGCAGGAGGCACGGAAAAAGTCGGCGAGGTCGACACCACAATCGTTGACGTGGGCGGAGCCATTCCCTGGGTCCGCTGGAACGTCGATCCTAAGACGGGTCACGTTCTGCGCGAGAAATACAGAGGGCTGGGTCAGTCGGGGCCATTCGAGGGCGAAAGCGATCTCGCCGATTGGCGCACTGTCGATGGCCTGACCATGCCTTACAAGCACGAGAATAAACAAAACGGTCAGCAAACCAGCACGGCTGAGCTGAAGAAGATTGAACTCAACCCGCAGTTGGATCCGAAACTCTTCGACAAGCCAACGGACAAGTCGGCCACACCCTAATTAGCGCTCCCATTAAGAATCGGTCCGTCGGGCCGGCCGGTTCATACACGCGCGAGCCCACCGTTGCCGTCGGCTCAATCTTGTGCAGTAAATCGTGCAACCTGAAGGTCCCTCGAGCGTTCTAATCTTCAAGTCCTCTGTAAAATCCGCAGTCCGAGGGTTCGCCATGCGTCGACTGTGCCTTGCCGCATCCTTCGCAGCTCTTCTCACAACTTCCTGTTTCGCCCAGATCCTCACGTCGCAATACGACAACGCCCGCACGGGAGCGAATCTCAACGAGAAGATCCTTACTCCGCAGAACGTCAACTCCAAACAGTTCGGAAAGTTGGGCGCATTCAAAGTCGATGGCCCCGTCTACGCACAACCGCTATTTATGCCGGGTGTCGAGATTCCCGGTAAAGGCACCCACGACATTCTGTACATTGCGACCGAGCATGACAGCGTCTACGCATTCGACATTACGCGCCCCGGCGATCCCCCTCTCTGGCAAGTCAGCCTCTTGGGACGCGACGAGAGTGTGCCCTCCGCAGACGATGTCCAGTGCGGTTTCATCAGCCCCGAAGTCGGTATCACTTCGACTCCCGTCATCGATCTGCAAAGCGGAACGTTATACGTGCTGGCGCGCACCCGGATTCGTCATGCCATGGGGAGCAACGAATTCTTTCAGCGGCTGCACGCTCTCGCGATCACTACTGGAGTCGAAAAGTTCGGCGGGCCGAAGCTCATCACGGCAAGCGTTCCTGGTAAGGGTCGAGACTCTAAAAACGGACAAGTAGCATTCGATCCTCTGAAAGAAAATCCGCGCGCGGCTCTCACCCTCGCCAACAACAACGTCTATCTCACATGGGCGTCATCCTGTGACGTTGATCCCTATCACGGATGGGTCATGGCCTACGACGCGCAAACGCTCGCTCAGAGGTCCGTCCTTAACGTGAATCCCGACGGCAGTGAGGCCGGCATCTGGCTCGCCGACTCGGGCCCGGCCGCCGACTCAGAGGGAAATCTCTACGTCCCTACCGGCAACGGAACATTCAACGCCGGTTCTGGCGGCCGCGACTACGGCGACTCTGTTTTGAAACTCGACGGCTCCACGCTCAACATCCGCGACTACTTCACTCCGCACGATCAGGATCGCATCAGCGATGCCGACTCCGATGTCGGATCCAGTGGTCCCACTCTTCTTCCCGATCAACCCGGCCCGCATCGACACCTGCTGCTTCAACCTACGAAGGACTCTACCATTTACGTGATCGACCGCGACAACATGGGCAAGTATCATCGCGACAGCGATTCCCTCGTACAAACTGTCAAGCTCGGTGGGGGCGGCTACGGAGCAATTGCATACTGGAATGGCCACGCATTCTTTGCCGCAAGCGACGACCATCTCATCGACTACGCAATCAAGGGTGGGCACCTCGTCGTCAATGCGTCCTCAAACATGAAATTCGAGAATCCAGGAGCTACGCCCACCGTATCCGCGGATAGGAACAAAAACGCGATCGTCTGGGCAATCACTACGAAAGTGTGGAATGGAGCGGATACCAAACCGGCAGTCCTCTACGCCTTCGATGCGACGAAGCTCGGCGCTCCCATCTACACCTCGGAGCAAAACAGTCAGAGGGACCGCGCAGCTCTCGCGACTCGTTTCGTAATCCCCATCGTCATCAACGGACGCGTTTACTTTGCAACCCGGGGGGAAGTCGAAGTTTATGGCCTTCTGAAATAGAAAATCGAGGCTGGATTATAAAACCGTCTTGATTTTGGCTCGTAATGCGAACCGCCGGAAGCCGCGGAAGGTGATCTCGTTCAATTCAATCTTCTTGTGGCCACGTTCTGCTTTCACGCTCGATCGTACCGGCAAAAGGTAATCCTCGCCTGAGATAGATGATCGGCAAGAAAAAGCCTGACTGAAAAGATCTAGCGCCGAGCCGGAGTGATCGCTGCGGGCACCTTCACCTTCATTGCCGGATCGCCGAAAAGGATGTAGGTGCGGCGTACGTCGGAATCCGAGATGCCTGCCTTCGCCTGAACGATCGAATCACCCAATGTCACGCTTCCGTCGCGGAATCCGGTGCTCACAATCGAAGTGTTCAGAAGAGTCTGCGGCGGAGCCTGATTCAACCCACTCGAGGCCAGAACGGCTGCGCCGCCACCGTTCGGGGCGAGCAGTAACGAGACTCCCAGCGGCTGCGAGTACACATCCTGGAAGAAACCATTCAGGCAATCCATGATCAGGAAGACAGGGAGCTGCGAGCCATTCGTCAGCGAGGCCACACTATCCTGATCAAAGATGTTCGCTCCAGCCCACTGGTCTTCGGAACCGTGGCCGAGATAGTTGACCAGAAGCTGCCCGGAGTTGATGCCGTTAATGATGTCGCCGCGGGCGCCTGCAGTACCCACCGTGTCGACATAGATGCTGCTGACCTGCATTGTGGCCGGCAGATTTCCCTGCACCAACTGGCTGTCCTGGGTAAAGCTCTCCGTATCGTCTCTATCGGCGACCAGCAGGGCGTTCGAGGTCCAAGGACCATTTGTTGCGCTGCCTTCGTAAGCGACGATCTTTCCGACGACAGTGTTCGCTTCGGAGAGCGTGCTGACAGGTAGGCGGCCAGTTGCGATGGTTGGCAGGCCGGTGTTGGTGAAATCAGAGAACCAGTCATCTGACGCAGTCATCAAGCTGCTGGTCGGCACGATGCTGGTCGGGACAAGGTCGAGGTCGCCAAATCCGAGATAGTTTCGCGGATCGAACGAGGCCCTGCCGTTTAGTAGCAGATACGAAGGAGGCTTGCTCCAGATCGTTTTGGCTGTTTGCAGGAACTGGCGGATCGCGTTCGGACTGCGTTCACCAAAGTTGAATTCATCGTACAGATCAGCGATGGGCACAATCGCGGACGTCTTTCCTTCCGCCTGATGTGCCTGCACCAGCGGACTCAACGCCGATGCAAAGTCGCCGTAGGTGATCATCGCTATGTCGGCGCCGTTTTGCCGGCTGTGCCACTGAGACGGATGGTGTGACTGAACCGCGGCGGCCGTTGATACTTGCGAGTTCGTGAACGCGAATAAAGTTGTGCCGCCCGCTCATCGTGCGGACTCGCCCAAAGGGTACCTGTACCCCGATGTCATACGTGCCATTTTTCGCTGTGACCTGAGGTACCAGCTGAACCGGGTGGTTCGCATCCGAGATGTCGAGGACAGTCGGAATGCTGCTGAATCCAGTCACGGTCAATTGCTCACCGGATCGACCCGTGAACTTCAGCTGGTCAGAATCCACCGCATAGCTGTGCGGATAGGTGATCTGAATGTAGTCGACGAGGCTGGTGTCGTAGTCTCCGTATTGCGAGGTCAGAGTCACCGTGTTGCTGCCGGATTGCAGGATGCCAGCAGGAATATCTATGCTCAGCTTCCCTTTGTCCTGTCCGGCAAAGACCACGTCGCCAATCGACATGCCATTCAGGGCCACACTGACGTCGTGCGGGAAGCCGAGAACAATCCCTTGCAGTGAGATATCGATGTGCGGCGTCTGGATTGATGTCGCGTCCAGATGCGGGACATCCAGAATCTGATCAACTGGTGTGGGTGAGACGAACGAGCCAAAGAAATTCTGCCCGTCTTTCGTCATCAGCGCGGCGAAATAGATCGTGCGCTGCTGCAGCAATGCCGTTGCCGAAAAGCTGGTTGGAGGCTGATTCGATCCTGAGCCCGACTCGAGCTGCGGAATTCTAGCTCCGGCCGCTTTGCCCGCAGCCAGCCAGTAGACACGCGTTCCCGAAAAGACGGTGTCGATGCCTGTACCGTAGAAGGTGATGGAGGCTTGCGGCCCAAACCCTCCGGGTCCGGCCGTCGCGCCCGTGATCTGAATCGGCTGCTCAATCGCTTCGGCGTACAAGTGGAGCCAAGCGGGATCGACATTAGGATCGAGTCCGGCCTGTACGAGTTGCGCCTGGTTCACTCGATACCAGCCTTCATGGTCAACGTTGATCTTCACTGCCGGTTGAGCCGCCAGGCCAACTTGCTTCCACAACTGCGCCGGGGTGGGAGCGGGCAAAATCGGTAGCCGTTCCGCGATGTGACTTCTCTGGGAACTTGCTAGTGGAGGCAGAGCCTGATTGATCTGGCTCAACATACGCACTTCGGCAATCGGAGCGTCGCTGGATATGACGGATCCGGACGTAGCGGCAACCGGTCCATGCATGGTGCGAGTGCCGTTCGTATCGATATCCTCAAGCCAATAGCTGGCTTGACCCGCGCTGGCCGAAGGATCGATCCAGGCGTAGCTTCGTCCCGCATGCTTAGATAAGGCTCCGCTCATCAGCAAAGCCGAACCCGCGATCGGAGAGGGATTCATGCGCACGCGGTTTCCATTTACATCGCGATAAACGTTGAATCCGAGATTGTGGACTTCGCCGCTGGTCTTCCAGGTCAGGACGACTCGGTTCGCGCCATTCTTGTCCCTGCCCGTGTGAGCGGAGAACGATTTCAGTGTGATCTTTGTCGAGGCGACAACCAGCTCATTTTGTATGGCTGTATTGTTCGCCAAGTTCGGATCGGTCTCGTTCGCCGTCACTCTTGCGCTGTTCGTGATCACTCCTGCTTGTCTTGGAACGACCAGGATGGTGATGTTTACAGTCCCGCCATTCGCGATTGTCCCTAATTGGCAAGTGACAGTGCCGCCCGCTTCGGAACAGACTCCTTGCGACGCGACCGAATTGATATAGGTTACGGAAGCCGGCAAGAGATCCTGTGCCGTAACATTCGTGGCTGACGCGGGGCCGCTGTTGGCGACCAAAATCGAGTACGTCAGCAGCGTGGCCTGCGCAACCGGATTCGGTGTTCCGACCTTCGCGATTGAAAGATCCGCAGTGCTGGCGCCTGCAATGAGCACGTTCGCGCTAGCGGTATTGGTCGTGAGACCGGGGACAACGTTTGTCGCCGTCCCTGTAACCGTGTCGGTGATGTTCGTACCTGAAGGCGTGCCCGCGTTGACCTGCAATACCACTGTAAACGTGGCTGTGCTCGCCCCTCCGACAGCCAAGTTGCTACCGTCATTGCAAATGATGGTGCCGGTTCCACCGATTGGAGGAAGCGTCGGACAGGTCCATCCAGCTGGAATGCTGATCGACTGGAACGTCGTGTTTGGTGGCGTGGTTTCGGTGACGCTGACGGCAGTGGCGGCAGCAGGCCCGTTGTTGGTGACCGTCTGCGTGTAAGTGATGTTGGCTCCAGGAGCCAAAGAAGTCGGCGAAGCCACGTTGGTGACGACAAGGTCGGCCTGCGTCGCAGTCGCAACCACGTCGGATGCAGTGGCAGTGTCATTGGCAGAGTTCGTGTCGTCGGCCGTGGTACTGACCGTGGCCGTTTCGTTGATCGCCGTTCCCGCAGCCGTGCCAACATTCACTTTCACGACATAGGTAATCGTTGCGGGAGAACCAGTTGCCAGGCTCGGATTTGTACAGGTCAGCGTCCCCAGAGTGCAGGTCCATCCAGCTGGCCCAGTCAGAGAAACCGAAGCCGTATTTGCGGGCAAAGTTTCCGTAAGAGTCACGCTGGTTGCGTTGCTGGGGCCGGCATTGCTGACAACCTGCGTATAGGTAATGTTGTTGTTCGCCTGCACGGGGACCGGACTCGGCGTGTTGGTGACGGAAACGTCGGCGGTATTGCCGACTTGCACGCTCGCCGCAGCGCTGTTGTTGCCGCTGTTGGGATCGCTGGTAGAAGAGGAGACCGAAGCGGTCTGCGTGACAGTGGTTCCAGAGGCAACGTTCGAATTGACCTTGACGACGAAGGTAAAGTTCGCCGTACCCACCGCCATTGTGGAGGTATCGGTACAGGTCAGAGTGCCGAGAACGCAAGTCCATCCAGCAGGTCCGGTGAGCGAAACCGCTGTGGTATTCGCGGGCAGAGTCTCTGTAAAGACCGGCGCATTTGCGGTGGCTGGTCCTGCGTTCGTGACAGTCTGCGCGTAAGTGATGTTGCTGCCGGCCGTGACCGGATTCGGACTCGCCGAATTCGTGACACTGAGATCAGCCTGGGTGCCGGATGCTACCGCAATCGTGACGGTCGCGGAATTATCGGAGGTATTAGTGTCGCGGCTCGCCGAACCTCCGGTATCGATGTCGGTGATGAGAGTTCCCGCCGTCGTGCCAGCATTCACTTTGTAGATCGCGGTGATTGTCGCAGTAGAGCCGACCACCACGCTCGGATTTGTACAGGAGACCGGCGCGGAGTTCGGGCAGGTCCAGGTTCCGCCTCCCGTAGTCACTGCCGCAACGGAAACGAATGTGGTATTCGCGGGTGTGGCCTCAGTGAACGTTCCCGTGCTGCAGTTCGCGGGGCCTTGATTGGTGATCGTTTGCGTGTACGTGATGTTTGATCCCGCGGTGACAGGGCTTGGAGCTCCACTGTTAGTCACGGTCAGGTCGCAGGCGACGCTCACATTTGTCACAACGCTGGTGCTGTTGTTCGCCGCTAATGGGTCGCTCGTGGTCGCAGATACAGATGACGCCGCAGTGATGGACGGAGCGGTAACAGTTGCGGGCACGTTCAGCACAACGATGATGTCCGCCGCCACTCCCGAAGCCACGCTCGGGTTGGTGCAGCTAATTGTTCCCGTGCCACCGACCGCCGGAGTGGTACACGTCCATCCGGCCGGTGGTGAAATTGACTGGAAGGTCGTATTGGCCGGTGTTGCCTGCGTAAACGTGGCTCCCGCGGCCGCTGCCGGTCCATGATTCGTGACTGTTTGCGTGTAAGTGATCTGATTACCGGCGAGCACCGGCGAAGGGGTTGCAATCGTGCTCAGAGCCAGATCGGCTTGAGTCGCGGAAGCCACGACGTCGGTCGCGGTCGCGGAGTTCGATCCGAATGACTGATTGGTCGCATTGACCGTCACGGTATCGGTGATGACGGTTCCATTTGCCGTGCCAGCATTCACCTTGTAAACGACAGTGAAGGTCCCCGTTGCGCCAGCCGGAACGCTGGGATTGGTGCACGGTCCTATGGGGAATCCTGTGCAAGTCCATCCCGCTGGCGGCGTGATTGAAACGAACGTGGTGTTGGTCGGGGTTGACTCCGAAAATGTGCCGTTGGTGATGGCGCTCGATCCGGTATTGGTCACGACCTGCGTATAGGTGATGTTGGCTCCTGCCTGCACCGGATTGGGTGAGGCAGTGTCGGTCACGGTCAAATTTGGCCCAGTTCCACCCACTACTGTGGTCGCGGTGGCGGAATTGTTGGCGAAGATCGGATCGGTCGCAGCCGATCCCACAGACACTGTATCGCTCACGACCGTGCCGTTTGCCACGCCCGTGTTCACCTTCACGACCATGGTGAAGCTGCCGGACGTTCCCCCCGGCATATTGGCGTTCGTGCAAACCACGGTTCCGGTGTTCCCCACTCCGGGGATCTGACAGGTCCATCCTGCGGGCGGCGTCATGGAGACGAACGTTGTGTTGGCCGGAACAGCAGAAACCAACTGCGCATTGTCGGCGGCGCTCGGACCGTTGTTGGTGACAACCTGCGTGTAAGTAATGTTGGAACCCGCTGTCACCGGATTCGGAGACGCTGAATTCGTGACTGCGATGTCGGCGCTGGACACCACCGCCGCTACGTCGCTGGCCATGTCGTTGAGTAAGTTGGCCTCTCCTCCGCCGCTGACAGTGGCCGTGTTAGTCACCGTAGCCGGAGCGGTCTGCAGCACGGTGACATTTACCGTGATCGACGGATAGCTTCCGGCAGGGGCCACAGCGTCGGCACGCACGCAGCTCACGGTTTGACCCGACACTGAGCAGGACCATCCGGTGCCAGTCGCGCTCGTCGGAGTGATGCCGATTGGCAACGTGTCATTCATGGTGACGACACCACTGGTCGCCCCGTAAAGGCTGACGTTGGAAGTTGGAATGGTGTAGCTGGCGGTCAAACCACGAGTAAAGTTGCCGGCATGGCTCTTGCTCAGAGTCATGTCTGACGCACAAAACGCCGACGACTGGATTCCCGTAACTTGACCTAACGTGGCGCTGGCGGAGGTAGTACCGTCACCTCCCGCGGTTGCACCGTAGGCGACACCCGGATTCAATGTGGTCCCACTGGCGCCGCCGCTGACACTCATTCCAGCCGGAGTGCCGGAGACGAAGACCACTCCGCCGCCACCACCGCCGCCGGGACCGTGACGGTCTGCCAGGCTGAATACCTGCGCATCCCATGCATCGCCGCCGCGACCGCCGTTGGCCCGCAACGTCAGGCCACTTTCGCCGCCGTTGGCAGAGAGCACGACGATCGTGCCACCGGCTCCGCCACCGCCGCCCGCATCGTTTGCGGTTCCGTTGTAGGCAGATGCTCCATTCGCCGTAAGAGTTCCACTGCCGATGAAATTGTAGGCGCGGATGAAGATGATCCCGCCTCCAGCGGCACCGGCACTAGCCTGGTTGTCGCCGTCGGAGTTGTTTCTCGTTCCTGCACCACCGCCGCCACCAAAAGCAAGCCGATCAATCGTGGCCGGAAAGACGACGCCGCCCTCACCGCCGATGCTCAGGTTCGTGTTCCAGGAATCGCCGCCGAATCCTCCGGAACCACCGTTTCCGCCGCCACCGCCGCCGGCATTCTCGTCGTTGCCGCCCGGATTGGCACCGTTCGGATCGGCATCAGTTCCACCGCCGCCTGCGTTGCCTGGCGCACCACGCGCCATGCTTCCATCGGTTCCCGCGGTACCGC
Source organism: uncultured Acidobacteriota bacterium (assembly GCA_963801895.1). Lineage (GTDB taxonomy): Bacteria > Acidobacteriota > Terriglobia > Terriglobales > Acidobacteriaceae > Sulfotelmatobacter. The sequence goes on from CAWDGM010000003.1 coordinate 485,565, forward strand.
TCGGATAGCCTGTTGAGGTTGCGAGGAACGATCCACCTGATTCAACAAAGGCAGGGGTTCCGGCAACACCCTCACCCTTCGGAGCTTGACCTCCTGCCTGAGCTGTCCCTCCGTAGGTTGCTGGCGCATTGCGCCGGTAATCCGTGTTGGCGCCCGTCCCGCCCTGCAACTGCATTCCAGCCCCACCGCGGAAGCCGAGTCCATCAACGGAAGCCGTCGCACCACCGAGATCGAGTTGTCCTGCGACGTCAATTGCGAGGACGCCGCCAGTCGATCCATTCCATGCCGAAGCGGTTGCCGCGCCTAATGTCGCGGATGTGAATTGCGGAACAAGTACGACCTGGAAAGTGCTGCGGCCCTTTGTTGCGGACAGGGCTGCCGAGGTGTATCCGAAGACAAGCCCGCCGCTTGGACCGGCTCCAGCGATCGGCACTGCTCCGCCGCTGACCGGACCGGTTGCAGTCACAAATTCATAGTTGCCGGCATTGTTGATCGTGGTAAAACCCGCGCCGGTGCTGCCATTGCCATATACGACGCTATTGGTGGTGTTGATGCTCGCATCCTGCATCTGAATTACGAGCAGCAGGCTTCCCGTCGCGATCGTCCCTCCGGCCCCCGTCGAAGCACCAATCGAAATTGATTTGGCTCCAGCCGCGACGCTGGCGGTACCGGGGAAGTATGTGTTCAGTACTCCGCTTAGAGTTCCACCCGCCGTCAAGGTGCCATTTCCGCAAACAATGCTTACGACCGGCGCTAAGGCCACATAAGAGTTGTTGCCGGTGTTGGGATCAGGAGGTGTGCCCGAATCCGTGATAGTTGCAGTATTGGGATAGAAGCCGGCCGTGGTCGTGGACACGGTTACTGCGACAGTAACAGTCGTACCGCTCGCCAGCGGCGTTGGCAGCGTGCAGACAATGGTCGCGCCGGTGACGCACGTTCCAGCGCTGGGTGTAACGGAGACGACCGCAAGTCCCGTCGAAGCGTAGGTATCGGTCAGTATTACGTTGTTGGCTGCGGATGGGCCGTTGTTCGTGACCTTGATGTTGTATGTGGAATTCTGGCCGAGCGCAACCGCGCTGACGCTAGTGGATACGGCAATATCGGCTGTGCTGGGGTTGATCGACACCGCCCCCAGAGCCCAGTTGGACGTTCCACTGAACGTTTCGGAAATAGGTACGCTTGGTGCGCCTGTGCGACTGGTTCCATTGCCACGAACACCTGGATTCGCCGTGTTCGCACTACGAGCATTCCATTGCGAAACCTGCGGGTTGGCGGCGGTGATGGTCTGGGTACCGTCTGTCGACAACGTGTCGAGAATCATCCCGTTGACTACACTCGGGACATCGAGGGCGCTGCAACCGGTCGCGATACCGGTACATGCTCCTGCCGCTCCATCCGCGGACACAAATGTTCCGAGCGGCACGGTCTGATCCACGCCTGTAAATGAAGTCGCTCCAGCGACTACGCCGATCGTTACCCCTGAAGGGATGTTGACCGAGACGATGACATTTCTTGCTCCCGAGGCTGGCGCCAACAGAGACCACATTTCGACTCTGCGCGTGCCCGCGTTGTCATTGTCGGCTCCGATCAGCGTCATCGCGGTGCCGTTGTAGGTCACACCCGAGACCACCGTGGCGCTGTTGTTAGTGATGTTCATCGAAACGCCAACGATCAATATCCGGTTAGCGGTCGCGGTTGTGGTATGGGCAAAGGTTAGGGTGCGGATTCCCGTGCCTGTGAGCGCTGCTGAGCTCGAAGTAGTCGCGTCTACAGCGACTTGAGCTGAGGACGAAGCAATGCAAAAACCTACGAAGAGAATTGCCAGCAACAATGCCGTGGTTTGCGAGCCGTTCCGCCGGCCCGTGAATCGGATCGCCTTCGAGACAAGCCGTTCGGCCACACGTTGAGCGCGTGCCGTACTGCACAAGATCGATCCACTCACGCTATTCAGCTTTGCGCTGACCATCCTTTGTCCTACCCGCATTTCCTTGGCCTGAGCAAGGCCCAAAATTTGTGCCCCCGTTATCTCCGGATCATTCTCCAGGCCGCAATCGCCACGAGTGATGAAGGCGTCGCGAGCCGAGTCTGCAAATACGATCCGATGGAGTCGGAAGCCGTTATTAGTCTTTGCTAAGACAATATCGTCCTTTCGTAATTTGCTCACGATTACGGGAGTAACCTCGACAATGTCACCATCGCGAATAGACGGAGACATGCTCGCGCCTCGGGCCTGAAATCGCACGTTAAGGCCCTGGTTCAGCAAGTCGCGGATGATCTCTTCGAAGAGCTTCGAATCAGCCCCGCTGCTAATCATGGAAATCGAGAATCTTGTTTACGGCGCGCTGATCGGGCTCGAAGGCATAGCGGTAAACGGGGACCGAGCCCACTAGTTCTTGCAGAAAGTCCAGCGCAGAATTGACGTACTCGTGCCGATGAAATGGCACAAAACTCCTGGCAAATAGCTCAGCTACGGCTTCACTTGGAGACAGACGCGTCAAAACGTTTCCGTGCCCGTGCTGAAGAATCATGATGCGAGAGAGACGGGCACTCTCTGGAGAGGCGTACATTGCTTCCCCGTGCCAGGGAGTGCCGTACATCCGCATGGTTGGTTTATTCGCAGAATCATCGGCACGACGCACGATGATGCGGTCGTCGCTCAAAACCTGGACTTGCTGTCGCTCGGTCCAGAGGCGAGTCGTCGTGCTTTTTCCTGCTTCGGAATGACCGACAAACAGATTGCCGACTCCGCCTGCCGTTACGATCCCGCACGAATGGAGTTCGATGGCTCTTTCCTGGGTGAGCCGATGCATGATCAACAACTCGTCGAGCGGGTATTCCAGAGGAGCAACGATATAGCCCGAGTTCTGGAAAGACCGGGCATTCATCTGAAGTCGCGCCCACGAGAAAGTGCGATCCACGCGCAGACGCTTGTACGGGACCTCGTTCCCGCCTGCCAGGATGAAGTCGAAGATGAACTCGTCATCTTCTTCATACAACTTCCAAAGGGATCCCGAATCAAAAGCTGGTTTGCCGAGGCTGCGAACCAGGCTGTCCATCCACTCGATGTTGAGTTCGATATCGGAGACCAAGGACTTCGAGCGAAATGGTTCAAGCGAGGATGCGAACGCTATGTCGCGACGGCTTGTACCCAGCGACCTCAACCGAGACACCACCGATCTCGAAACAGCTCCGGTGCTGGAATTCCGTACGATTAGCACAGCATCGCACTTGACGGCTCAACGCTCTCCATGTTCGCCTGCTAACTGTCTTTGAAACAATAGCGTTCTACGATCCAATGCTGTTGCAAGGAGCACAATGCGAACATAGCCGGAAGGGCCGGACCACCCGAGATGGCCATCTTGCAATGACCGAGCACCGCCTCTTCCGGACGCAAACTGATCGCGACCACGCGTGGGAGGTTCGTATTTCGACTTCATCGCGGTGACCGGATTGGGCTCTTGGTTCATTCGCTTCTGAACTCCTGGGCCGTACTTCAATGACTACAACTGCCACAACCGGTAAGTGCGCTGGAACCGGGGTTGGAAAGAATTGGGAGCAACTGTACCGGCTCCTCCCAACCTTCGATATCGATTTCCTTGTTGGCAATGCGCCTCGCTGATTCCATCATTTCGCCATGCCTTTCGCCGCCCGCACAGAATTCGCAGTCGCCATGCGCAGGAATCTCAACTCCAAGTGCTGCGGCACGCAAATGGGCTACGTGGCACAGAAATTCGACCGGGCTTTCCCGATCATCATTTTCCATTTCACCATTGGCAGGGCACATTCCACACAACGACTGGATCCGGCATTGGACGCACTTCGTCGCCTTCGTGCGCTTTCGAAAGCGCAGGTCGTGCAAGGAATTGCTCCCATACTTGCTGCACGCCAGCGGTACGAATGCTGAAGGTCTCCTGCTGCGAGATCACGCAGATGCCGATTTCTCCGTAAGCATTCAGCGCGAAGCCGTTCACACCGCCACCGCAGTGGTAGACCGTATCGATCTGCGACAGGTTCGGAGGGCCTTCCAGATCGTGCTTGCGCCAGGCGCCGGTATTCGTTCTGGCCCAAAGGCGTGCTCAGATCGAGGGCGACAACCTCTTCCGGCTTCAGCCGCACTGCGAGCGGGCTCTGCGAACAATCGATGCGCGGGTTTATCTGCGCATCCAGCTTGAACTCGACACCCAGTTCTTCTTCTGCGAAGCGCCGCATGGCGACAACCTCATGCTTGTTGATGCTGGTCGCTACGGTCTTCAATTTGAGCGGCAACTTTCGTTCTTTCAGCAACTGGATGCCGCGCAGGCAGCGGTCGTACGAGCCCGGAATGCCGGTGAGAGCCTCGTACGTCTTCCGCGTGCGTCCATACAAGGTGATTTCGATGGCGAAAGGAGGCCATTCCGCGAGATAGTCGGCGATCTCCTCCGTCATGATCGTGCCGTTGGTAAACAGCGTGATCAGGAACCCCTTTTTCTTGGCGTAGGTGTAGATTTCCAGGAAATCTTTACGCGCAAAAATCTCGCCTCCGGTATAGAGAATCCAGAAGCAGCCCATCTCGACGAGCTCGTCGAGCACGCGGAAGTGCTCTTCTTTGCTCAATTCGCGGCGCCTGGCATCCATGTCGTCCATCGGCAGGTTGTTGTAGCAGTGCAGACACTCAAGAGGACAGCGGCGAGTCACTTCGATCGCCACCTGCAGAGGAACCCGCTTGCCCGCCTGACGGCCGTGCAAGTCCGCGCTGAACGCGCCGTAGTTGACTAACTCCAAATCCCCCTCCATCTCGTCTGAAGGCAGCGGACGCGAATGACGCGTCCGCTGCTTTCAGTCCTTCCCGCCCCACTGGCCTTTCAGTCCCCGGCCATTGCCATCGACGCCGGAACTTCGACCAGACCAACACTCTTCATTTCATCTACGAACGCCGTGACGTCTCGCATTGCTGTTGCTTGATCGATCTCGTACTCACTAACCACTGCGGTCGCCAACTCCGACACAGTGCGGGGTGACTCGAGGAGCCTCCAGATTAGGGTGCCGGTTCCGTTGAAGCTATAGATCGACGCTAAGTCTCCGACCTTTGCACGGACCGGAACGATGAGTGTCTCCCCGGCCACAACTCGCGCAACGACCGACTCGGAACGAACGAATGTTGGTACTGTCATTGACATAACGGACCTATTCCTGAGATTTCGGATTTCGTAAAAAACAGAGCTTCGGAACCCGTTTCGAAACAGGACACCTTTCGTCCCACTTTGAGATTACGGCAAACAGGCCCCCTTCTAGCAATTGGAGTTTGGTGGCAGGTATTGATTTGGTTATCACCCCAAGTGGTTCCAAACTATCGACAAAAGCGAGACTTAGGGGAAACCGTTTGACTTGGGCGACGGGGAGGTTAGGTAGGGTGCCGAACAGTCGGAGTATTTCGTTCCCGTACATTTGATCTAGACAAACGAAAGAAAACGCTATAAAAAGAAATACGCTAGGATTTGAATTTTCGCCTTCGGCACATCCGTCACGGGACTATTCCGGTGCTAAACGAAGAACGCCGCCGCGCCATTCTCGATCTTTTGAATCACCAGGGCCGAGTATTAGTGACGGAACTCTCCCGGCAATTCGAAACCTCCCAAGTTACGATCCGGAAAGATCTGGAGATTTTGCACGCACACGGCTTGGTGCACCGAACTCACGGAGGCGCTCTTCCCTCGCGCGAAGGAGCGCTGGAAGATCCAACGCTCCGGGAGAAAGAAAAGCTTCACCACCAGGAGAAATTGCGCATCGCCGAAGCAGCGGCCCAGAAAGTTAAAGAAGGCCAGGTACTGATTCTTGATTCCGGCACCACAACGACTTCGATCGCCCGAGCGTTACGGAATTTTAAGAGCCTGACCATCATTACCAACGCGGTCAACATTGCCGCAGAGCTTGCAGGAACCGCGGTGGAGGTAATTCTCACGGGCGGCACTTTGCGCAAAAATTCCTTTTCTCTGGTTGGCCCGATCGCCGAGGAAGCCTTACGCCGCTTGAGCGCCGACACTCTTTTCTTGGCAGTGGACGGATTCGACGTTCATTTTGGGTTGAGCACTCCGAATCTGCTGGAGGCGAAGGTCAATCGCGTGATGGTGGAGGTCGCAAAGAAAACCGTGGCCGTTTGCGATGCGAGCAAATTCGGACGGCGTAGCCTGTCGTTGATCGCGCCACCTTCGGCACTGCAAGAAGTCATCACCGATCGGGGAGCTCCAAAGTCTGATATCCGCACGCTGAAACAGGCTGGGATCGAAGTGACTCTGGTCTAGCGAATGCGGGTTGCAAGATTGCAATTTTGAGACGTTTCACACTGGCTTTCATTGCTTCCGAATTCGTCTCCGTCCAAAATCACCAACTTGAATCTGCACTCCTAAAATTTCCTATGCCTCGTTTTGATGTCACCATTGCCGGAGAGTTGAACCTCGACCTCATCATGTACGGACTGCCGGAGCAACTTCTTCCGGAGCGCGAATTGCTGGCCGACCGCATGATGCTCACGCTGGGATCGTCGTCAGCTATCGTCGCGCACAATCTTTCCGCCTTGGGAAGCCGTGTGGGATTTCAATCCCGTATCGGCGACGACCCGATGGGCAAGATCGCCCTCGAGCGACTACAAGAAGGAAAAGTGGACACATCGAAAGTGCGGGTCGTGCCTGGCCAGACTACGACCGGACTGACGGTAATCCTGCACCACCCGGACTGGCGCAACATTCTTACCTACCCTGGAACTATCGCAGAGCTCAGCTGGGACGATCTTGATCTGGAGTATCTGGCTGATTCGCGCCACTTTCATTTCTCGTCGTTCTACCTACAGAAGGGACTGCGACCGCGGGTGACCGAGCTTTTTCAACGCCTGAAGGCGAAGGGACTCACGATTTCGCTGGACACGAATGACGATCCCGATGACCGCTGGGAGAGCGGCCTGAACGAATTGCTGCCCTACGTCGATGTATTTCTGCCAAACGAGCGCGAGGCGTGCAAAGCAGCTGGGACGGAGGACGTGGAAGATGCGGTACGCAAACTAGCGGGACGAGTTCCGTTGTTAGTGGTCAAACTCGGCCGAAAGGGCGCTATGGCGCAGAGGGGAACTCAGAGGTTTGTAGCCGCACCCTCCCAAGAACTGATACCAGTAGATTCGGTCGGTGCCGGTGACAGTTTCGACGCGGGATTTCTACACGAATACGTTCGCGGTGCCGACATATCGAAATGTCTGGCAAGCGGCAACGCGGCCGGGGCGCTCAGTACTACCCGACCAGGCGGCACTGAAGCCTTCCGCGAAAAATATCATCAGTAGCAACGTTTCTATTACACGCTTCGCTTACCTTCGCGTCTTCCTACTCTCCGCTTACTTCCAGTAGCAAGTGTTGTTTGAAGTCGGCTTTCAACCGAGGTGGCTTTCCATCGACCGCCTGCACCGACCCAAAATCCCTCCCATCGGTGTAGTCGACCACGTGATACTTCCCTGCCTTCAGCCCGCGCAACTCGACTTCGCCGGCAAATGGGTTGTTTTGCTCCGCGAAGAAGGCGTAGTACATCTTTCCGTCTTTCGCAATTGCGTACGCTTCGGGTACGTCATACCCGTAGACATAAAGGTCCCGGAAATCGCCCTTCGAAAGCATCTTCTGGTTGTAGATTGCGATCCACTTCTTCCAGTGCTCTTCTTTGTCGGTCGACAGATTTACCGGCTTGTATTTCGGACCTGGGTCGGGCCAAACAAATTTGGTTCCGGGCACACCACCGGGGCCGAGCGTCGAAGCAAAGTCGGTGCCATGCTCGCTCCAGCCGCCCTTCCCTACTGGAGTCATCTCGGATAATTCCACATGATCCCCATATACCGCGGACTGCGGACCGAGCAGCGCTTTGTACATCTTGATCCGACGCCTCACCTGCAGCGCACCGACTGGATCGGCAGTCACTGCCTGATCAATAAAAGGCAGCCACGCCATCGACGGTGGGGTTCCACAGGGGCACGCCTGGGTTACACTCTCGGGCTTGATCGCGCGTGTCGTCTCAAAGATGATCCTGTAAACATCCGCCATGGCGTTGACAGAATCCTGTGGTGATTTGTGATGGTGCGCGGGGTTGTAACACGCGGGCACGCTGTAAATGTTATCTAGCTTCGATCCGTCAAATCCCCATTCCCTAATAAATTTCTCGGTGAGTTGCTTGAAGTAGCTTTGCACCTCGGGCACCGCCGGACATAGAGCCGCCAGATCGCGAGTCATCCGTCCGTGCTTGCCGTTCTTGTCCAGAATGAACCAGTCGGGATGTTCTTTTGCAACTTTCGAGACGACGTATTTGTGAGACTCCCACTTGCCCTGCCCGTCCTCCGCGCCTAGCGGCAGCCACCAGAGCTGCGCCAGAATTCCCTGCTTGTGGAAGTCGTCGACCATCTGCTTGATTGAGTCGCCTGGAAACGTCTCGCTTCGGGGATTCCAATCGCCGTAGGTATCGAACCAGCGATCGTCGAGCGTTGCCCATTTGATGCCTAACTCTTTCAGCTTCGGGACCGTGCCCAACATTTGTTTGGGCGTGACGTTGAACTCATATCCCCAGCCGCACCAGCTCACGTTGTAAGCTTCGTTTGACGGCTTCGGAATCTGCCAGCCTTCTTTTTGCAGGACGCTCGACCACAAGCGCAACGGCTCATAAAAATCTCCGCTGAATATCGAAAGAAAACTTCGCGGAGTCGCATAGCTCTCGCCCGGACTGAGCGCCTGGTTGATGGGAATGGAGACGCTGACGTCTACCCTTCCATCGGGATCCACTTTCACCGGAATTGACAACGTCCATGGAATTGTTTCGACATGGCCGATCGCTTCGCCGACCGATCCAGTCCAGAAAGCAGCGACAGGGATGCCACCTCCATAGCCGCCTTTCACGGCCTCGCCCATTGCGTTGGGCTGCGCGGACGTGCGAGTCATCTTCAGAACGTCGTCCTTGCCCCAGTCGTAGCTCGATCCTTGAAACGACCACATGTCGAACGGCTGGGCCTTCGCGTCAACCTGCGTCGCATTAAAGCGATGTTGCTGCATCAGGACCTTATCGACTTGAAGATCTGAGGTTCCGACGTTTTTGTAGGTGGTACTCACCAGGGCGATGTTAGGGAAATCATCGAATACTTCAACCACAAGGTTCCGTTCAACCGAGATGCCGGCCGGGGCGAGCGGCTTCGCCGGAAGTTCTATGCGCTTCCCGCGACCAAGTTTTCCATTGCTCTCGACCACTTTCGCCTGGGCAAAGTCAGGAACGAAATCCAGTTCCTTGCCCTTCAAAACAATGGAGTCGCTTCCGCCGGACGAACCCACTTCCGGCTCGTCGAGCGTGAGGCGCTTACCGTCTTTGATCAATGTCGCTTGCAGGAAGCCGGAAGGAAGTATCTGGAACTCAGCTTCGCTCGTCTTCAGCAGGATCGGTCCGCCATCATGCACCTGCACGCCGATGGCGGAGGGCTGCGATGGTGAGGCTTTCGAGGTCGGCGCGGGCTTCGAACAGCCCACCGATAGAACGATGATCGAAAGAATGAACGGAAGGTGTCGCGAACAATAACGAGGAGCGCCGGACGGGAGATTCATTTGCCTCTCCAAACAAAACAAGGTCGTAAGGAAACACAACCATTCGGAACTATACAACAGTCATAGGCTTCAGGTTGGAGTGCGAAACGCCGCTAGAATCTTAAACCACGAAGGACGCCAAGGTTCATGAAGGCCCCTCTATGACTTCCGGACCTGTTGTGGCTTTAAGGTCTTCTCTCTATCGAATCTCTGCCAGGGAGTGTTCAAGGGCCCCGCGTTTTGGAGTGGGCATTGCACCCACTTCGCTCGCCACCCATGCGCCTACAAGATTGGCCACTTCGTTCATCAGGTCGAGTGATGCGCCGTGCAGGTATTCGTGCACGAGACCTGCGGTGAACGCGTCCCCCGATCCGACAGTGTCGGCCACGCGGACTTTGAAGCCCGGATGCTCACTCACGTCCTTGCCTCGAACGAGCAGGCTGCCGCGCCCCCCACGAGTGAGACATAAAACTTTCAACCGGTATTTTTCGATCAGCTTTTTCGCGGATGAGAGCTCATCGCTGTGGGGAATCTGGCTCATGCACATGATCTTTGGCAATTCGTCATCGTTCACCTTGACGACGTCTGCCAGGCGTATCGAATCTTCGAGCACTTCTTTCGAGAAGTAGTCCTGCCGCAGGTTAACGTCGAAGACTTTCAGAGTGGATGGCGATGTCGCTTCGACGAAACGCCGGATAGTCGCACGGCTGTCGGGGGATCTTTGCGCGAGCGATCCGAAGCAGACGGCGTCCACCTGCTTGGCAAGCTGCTGCCAATCCTGTGTCCATGACAGAAAATCCCAGGCCACCGGGTGCGCGATGTCAAACTTGGCTTGCCCCTTGGCGTCGAGCTCGACGTTGACCGTGCCAGTCGCGTGGGCACGATCCGTTTGCACATGATCGATGTTGAGCTTCATTTCCTCCATCCGACGCAACGCTTCGATTCCGCGGGAGTCCTCGCCGATACGGCTGGCAACAATGCCCTGATCTCCCATGAGAGTCGTGATGTATGCGAAGTTCGCCGGCGCCCCGCCCAAACAGGTTCGGTCCGGCAGAACATCCCAAAGCACCTCGCCCAGTCCAACGACTTTCTTCTTCATGATTCGAAACTCACGGATTTTCGCGGAAACGTTTACGCAGAAGGTCAGTAAAAAGAGGGACCCCCGAAGGAATCCCTCTGTGAGTGAATTCTGCAAATTTAGAACGAAATTTTCAGCGCGAATTCGATCTGACGCATACCGGTGGTAGAACCCGGAGAAGCGTCAGCTTCGATGTCGGTGATTTGGCCGGCATTGCCGCTGCAATCGATACAGAGGTTACCCTGATTCGAGTTGAAGCCCAATACTGGGTGATTGAACACGTTAAAAACATCCATGCGGAATTGAGCTTTCACGCGTTCGGTGATGGAGAAATCTTTGAAGGCGGCGGCATCGGCAAAGAACGCACGCGGTCCACGGTAGCTGTTCACACCGACGTTGCCAAGGCTACCAATTCCCGGATCAGCAAAAGGTCCACCCGCATTTGTCGTGATATCCGGGACCGGATTAAAGAATTGGATGAACGGGTTAGCCCCAGCCGGATGCTGGAGAGATCCCGGTCCCGTATGGAACGAACCCGTTCCCCTGCTCGGACGGCACACACCCACGTCTTCATCTTTTCCGCAATTGTTGAAGCTCGGAGTCCAAGGCAATCCGCCACTCCAGTTCGAGGTTCCGGAAATCTGCCATCCTCCGATGATCAAGTCTTCGACGCGACCTGCGCCTCCGGCAAACGACTTCCCTTTGCCGATCGGCAACTGGTAGACAAAATTCGTTACCCATACGTGCGTTCGAACCTGGCTGTCAGGACCGTACGCGATCGGGTGGCTGATCGCGAAATAGTTGCTGTCGTATGCGTTCGCCTTCGCAAGAGTGTAGTGCGACATGAATTGCAACCCGTGCGAGAAGCGGTGATCCACTTTCACTTGCAAGGCGTGGTAGATGCTGTTCGCATCGTTGCCCAGGAAGTTGCCCTGATCCGTGGAACAGCAGGTCAGCTGATCACTCAAAGGAACATTGCTTAAGCCGCACTGCTGCGCCGAGACCGAGCAATCGGGGTAGATGAACGCGTTGAAGTACGGCCGCCGTGCAGCTTGCGATCAGCGTGGAGTATCCAACGATAGACGGCTGATTCACGTTGTAGGTGTTGCCCGTACCGGCAAATACGTTGGTGCCCTTGTTCCCGATGTACGCAACTTCCAACGAAGTCGTGCTGTTCAACTGCCGCTGCACCGTGGCATTCCATGCATCCAGAGTGGGCAGTCGTTGGAAGGTCGGCCGGATGTGCGGCTGCAAGTTACCTGCAGGCCCGTTCAGCGGCAAGAGACCGTTATCGGGCACCGTCGGGAAAACGAAGGTTGGCGGTCCAGCATCCAGTTGGAACGCCGCGATGTTGTCGTTTGTCGCATTCACATTGTTATTGACAGCCTGTCACCTGCTGGCTGGCCAAGACGGGCAGGTTCTGCGTGACGGCGTGACCAAAGTTCGAGCCGAACACGCCCATATCGAAGCTCCTACCATATCCAAGCCGAACCACGGTTTTGGAAGTGAGTTGATAGGCAGCGCCAAGCCGCGGGCGCGAAATAGTTCCACTTGTTGTCGATGTTGCCGTTCATTCCGATGCCGTCATATCCGGAAACGCGGTCATGGCCATCACCACGATTGATGTTGGTGAAACCACCCTTGCCTTTGCCGTTGACGTATTCCGGGAAGTAGACTTCCCAGCGCAGACCGTAATTCACCGTCAACTTGGGTGTGACGCGCCAGGTATCTTGCGCGTAGTAGAACATGCGGTGTTGACGTTCCGCTGCGTCAACGCTGGTGCTGACGTAACGGTCAAGTTCGGTGACACCACCGAGCATGAATGTCGCCCAATCCAATCCGCCGACGCCGTCATCCGATGTCGCCAAGTGGTTGAAGTGATATACGCCCGTGCGGTTGGAGTCGCTCGGAACACGCAAATTCTGCGCGTACCGAACATCGGCTCCAAACTTAATCTGGTGATTGCCCTTCATCTTGGTGATGTTGGCGACCCACTGGAACTGCTGTTCGCTTTCAATCAGCGGGCAGTTGCAACGCCCTACGCCCAATCCATCACCAAAATTGCTTCCGACGCCATCCATGTCGAATTCGCCCAATCCCGAAGTGAAGTTGTCACCCAGGTTCGCATTGGGGATACCGAAATCCGTCATGGCGGTACTTCCGGCGTCTGGCTTGTCTGTCACCGGGTTGTACTTGAAGTAGCCGAAACGGAAGTCACCGAGCAATGACGAGCTGAATGTTTTCGTAACGCCCGCAGCCAAGCTATAGGTACGGACATTCGAACTGCCGGACAGCCCGCCAGGCCCGAATCCAATTCCGCCCACCGCACCAAGACTCGGTTCGCCCGAGAGACTGAAGCGGTTCAGGCTGAAGCGTCCGAAAACGCTCAGGCTCTGGCTGGCCGCAAAGTCGACGCGAGTGTCGAAGCTGTTCTGGTTATAAGGTCCTGCTCCGGCTCCGACGAAATTGTTGGTGGCGCCTGTACTGGTCGGCAACGGAAACGCAGCCAACAGGTTTAAAGCTGCCGGAGACATTGCACCGACTGGAACCAGGAATTGATTGGGGGTTCCGCCGGTTGTACCGGTGCAGCTTGCCAATGGAACGGAGGCAGCTTGACCGCAGAAAACATTTCGTCCAGCGCCGGTATTCGGATCTCCGGTCGTCGGGTCATAGATGTAGTTGGAAGGGTCGCCGAGGGTACCGTTTCCGATCTTTGCAGCGTATTCGCTGAAATCGCAGAATGTGCCGCCGGTTATGCAAGTAGTGTGCAGAAGTGCCGTTGGGATTGATTCCTGATTGCTGATACCGTTCTTCTGCCGCGTCGCTTGATAATCACCAAACACGAATAACTTGTTCTTGATGATTGGACCACCCAGCGTTGCGCCAAACTGCTGCCAACGCGAGGACGGAATCAGGCGGCCTGTAACCGCATCGGGCTTGAATTGTGTGAAAGGATCACGGGCCGCGAGAGCATCGGTGCGACGGAACCAGAAGCCGCTACCGTGGATATCGTTGCTGCCAGACTTCGTCTGAACTGTCACGACCCCGGCGACCGCCTTGCCAAACTCTGCGTCATAGTTGCCCAGCGTGATCTTCGACTCTTGAATCGCATCAAGGTTCGGATTGACAACGATGATTCCAAGAATCGGATCCTGGTTATCCGTACCGTCCAACTCGAAAGCCGTACCGCTGAAGTGCTGGCCGTTCACAAAAATCTGCTGGCCGCCCTGCGGATTTTCCGTCGCGGCGTGGCTCCATCCAACCAACTTCTGGGTTCCGGGCGAAAGCAACTCAAAGGAGGTGAAGTTGCGATTCAAAATCGGGGCGTTCGCGATGGCGCGTTCGTTAAATTCGATGGAGACGTCGGCGCGGTCTGTCTTCAACTGAGGAGCTTCGGCAGTGACTTCCACTTGCTCGCTAGCCGAGCCAACCTGAAATTGACCGTCGACGCGTGCGCCGGCGTCGGCTGAAACCTGGATGTCTTTGTATTGAATGGTCTTGAATCCTGTGCCCTCGATGCGAATCGAGTAAACGTCGGGGATTAAGTGGGTCACCGAGTAGTTGCCACTTTCGTTCGTGGTGTCGGCCAATGACGTGTTCTTCGTCTGGCTCGTGACAGTGACTTTCGCACCGTTCACAGCCGCGCCGGATGGATCAGTCACCGTGCCCAAAATGCTGCCGTAAACCGCTTGCCCGAAAGCGGCGGGGACACACAGACCGCACAGTAGACTTAACGCAGCCACTGCGACCCATACTGACCTTTTCATGAACTTCCTCCTCAGACCTTCCAAAACGCGTTTGCCCCAGAAATGCAGACGGGAGACTTCGAGTGAGACCGTGCACTCGTAATACAAAACAATTATCTGGATTAAGTTTCACTAGGTTTGATACTGTTACGTCTAGGAAATCGATTTATTACAGCGAGATAGGGTCACTCGTTACTTTTCGGTTATATGGCTGTAACACACAGTTTCGCGCCAGCTCGGGAGCAATGCTTCCAGCAAATAGAGAGACTTACCAAAAGCCATAGCCTTCACAGCTCTGAGTCCCTCTGCAAACTCCTCCGATATTTGGCGGAGCACTCCCTTGATCACCCCGGCACGTCGCTCAAGGAGTATCAGATCGCGACGGAGGTGTTGGGGCGTCCAGCTGGCTTTGATCCTCAAAGCGATTCCACAGTACGAGTGCAGGCAGGGCGACTCCGGGTCAAGTTAACCGAGTATTACGCTCACGACGGCGTCAACGACCCGATCCTCGTTGAGATTCCGAAGGGGTCGTACGCCCTAACATTTACTCCACGCGCTTCGACAGGCTCCGTGCAGCTGCCTATCCCCGGGCCGGTACTTGAGCGACCGCGGCCGGAAGTTCAGCCTGCAGAGCCTCCTCGGCGAGGGACCCTTCTGATCGTGTTCCTCTCGATATTGCTGGCAATCGCGGTCGTCACTATCGCCGTTCTGTTGTTCTCACGGACAGTTCCGCAGACGGCGGTCAGTCAATCTGTTCCGGCTGAATTTGATCTTTTTTGGAATCGTTTCGTGAATAGCCCCCAGCAGCCTTGGGTGATCTTCAGCAACGGAAGTTTCGTTGGACGGCCCGAAACGGGCATGCGGTATTTCAATCCTGCGTCCGATGCTCGGGCATTCATCCTTGATCACTACACCGGCGTGGGTGAAGTCTTGGCCATCCACCAGCTTGACCACGTGTTCAGCCAGTTTAGCCGCCAGCTTCGGGTGAAGCGCGGTGCCCTGTTCTCCCTGGACGACGCCAAGAACAATGATCTGATTTTTGTGGGTTCGCCTTCGGAGAATCTGAGCCTGGTCGATCTGCCGGGAACGCGCGAGTTCGTGTTTACGCGCCTGGAGTCCGGACCTCGGAAAGGTGATCTGGCGGTGCAGAATGTCCATCCGCAACCGGGGGAGCCGCAGATGTTTCTTGCAACTCCGGCAAATCAACCGACTATTGAGGACTATGCCGTCGTCGGCCTGCTACCCGGACTCGATCCATCCAGATCGATCCTTATTCTTGCAGGCAACTCCACCTTCGGTACGCAGGCCGCCGTTGAATATGTTTGCCGCGAGGACTCAGTAAAGGAACTGCTGAGACGCCTGCACGTCTCGCGGCCTGCCGATCTGAAGCCCTTCGAGGCCCTGCTTCATGTGAAAATCATTCACGGCGTCCCCGTGATGACGGATCTGGTATCCGTTCGAAACCGCGGCAACTAGCAAAAGGATCGGCCGCTCTTCGCCTGGGGTGGGTTTGGCCGTTTTGCCCTCAAGGCTTCCCGGGGGAAATCATTCCCGCATCCAGTTCCTGCGCTTTTTGGAATTCCTTCTTGGCTTCCTCTTTTTCACCCTTCTGATTCAAAGCGAGCCCCAATTGAAAATGCGCGCTGGCGTATTTCGGTTCGGAGTTAATCGCCGAGCGAAACTGCGATATCGCTCCTTCCAAGTCTCCAGCACCCAACAAACGCTTTCCCGAATTTGTTGCAACCTTCGCAGCCTGAAGATTGTTGGTTGATGCCATGATGCGCGCGCCCTCTTTCGCCTCCGCCGCCGCTCCTTGCGAATCACCCATCTGTCGCAGAACTCCGGCCAATGTAGTATGAGCGCCGCCAAAGTCAGGCTGCAGACGGATCGCTTCGCGGAGTTCAGCCGCCGCATCGTTCAACTTGTTCTGTTGCTTGTAAACCGTCCCCAGAGTGTAGTGAGCCTCGGCGTAATCAGGCTTCGACTGCAAGGCACTACGCAACTCGACCGCTGCCTTGTCGAATTCACCGCGTTGCCAGTAAAGGATGCCGAGAGTGTAGTGCGCATCGGCCAAATCCGGTTGAAGCCGGATTGCCTCCTCGAACTCAGGCACAGCTTTTTCCAATTGATCTTTCAGCTTGTAGGCGAGCCCGAGGTTGTAGTGAAGAGACGCATTCTGCGGCGACAGTTTCAGGCCAGCTTCCAACTCCGAAACCGCAGCATCGAAATTTGCGAGTTGCAAATATGCAATGGCCAAATTGCCGCGGAGCGGCCCGTCATCAAGGCGCAACTGAATGGCCGACTTGAATTTCGGAATTGCGCCCTCGGCATCGCCTTTCTGCAGCATCGCCAAGCCAAGATTGTCGTAGGCCTCGGGTTCTTCCGGCTGCATCTTCACGACTTCGGTGAACGCCGCGATCGCGGTGTCGATGTCGCCCGCGCGCTGGCTGGCGATGCCTAACTCGGTTTGCAGCTCGGGCCACGCCGGCTTCAATGCCGCACATTTCTTCAGCTCGATCAGCGCTTCATCATTCCGCGATTGTGCGGTGAATACCTTCGCCAAGTAGTAGTGCGCCATCACATCTTGGGGAGAAAGTTTCAGCGCCTTGCCCAACTCGTTGGCAGCATCATCGAACTGCTGTTGTTGCAAGCGCACCACTCCGAGATGGAAATGTGCGGATTCAAGGTTCGGCTGCAAACGCAGCGCTTGCTCGAACGCATTTTCGGCCTCGGAGAATCGCTTGCGTTGCGCCAAGAGTGTACCTAGCTCGTCTCGAAGGTCCGGACGATCCGGCGCCAGTTCGATTGCAGTTTGCATTTCGGCAACGGCTTCGTCTCCGGGACGCTGGCTGATGATTCTTGCTAGTGTGCGATGGGCTTCAGCGTTCGCCGACGCCATCTTTACCGCTGCCCTTGCTTCCTGCTCGCCTTCTGCAGTTTTTCCTAATTGAGCGAGCACGCTCGCCAGCGTTAAGCGAGCTTCCACAAATCCCGGCTTCGATTTGAGCGCCGCGCGCAGGTGCGTGACGGCCGCCGCGGGCTCACCGGACTGAGCTAGCACCCATCCCAACGCAGCCTGCGCTGAGGGATCTCCCGGTGCAAGTTTGACTGCCTTTTCGAATTCGGTACGCGCTTTCGCGATTTCCCCATTTTTCAGTGCTTGCTGACCGCGCTCAAGGGCGGCTTGATCGCTCGCCTTTGCTGGCACACCTGTCTGCGAGTTCGCCGATAGGACGACCAGGAAGAATATCCAAGCGGCCATCGCCAGACTGAGGAGTCGGCGAGACACTTGCGATGCGGCTTGGTGGGCTATGATGGACCTGCTTTCCATCGGATTATATCGAAGCCATGTACGAGGCACCCGGCCTGTAGGGCGGCACGTTTTCGCTTTCGCGCGGCCAGTCTGCCTTTCGCGGTTATCATTCCTTCGAGCCACCGAGCGGTTAGTCCTCATGAACATTTCCCGCAGACATTTTCTCGAACTTTCCAGCGCTGCTGCTCTCTCTCCTGCAGTCGGCCGCTGGCCTTCGTCCGCGGATTCGGCGACGGCAGAACTATGCCGGAAGCTCGCCGCCGATCCACTGCGGCCCCAATATCATCTCCTTCCGGCGCACAACTGGATGAACGATCCGAATGGCCCTATATATTTCCGCGGCCGTTATCACATGTTTCATCAATACAATCCGCAATCGGCTGTCTGGGGCAACATGAACTGGGCTCACGCTACGAGTCCTGACATGGTTCATTGGCAGCACGAGCCCATCGCCCTCTCGCCCACTCCGAATGGAGCAGATCGCGATGGAGTCTTCAGCGGCAGTGCGGTTCTCGATGACGGCAAGCCAACCGTGATCTACACCGCGGTCGCTCCTCCCGGTCACGATTCCGAAGCCACACTTCGAGATGGCGCGCACACCTGGCGCGAAACGCAATGCCTCGCAGTGGCCGCCAACGACGATCTGCGCACATGGAAGAAACTGCCCGACCCGGTCATTGCCACTCCTCCCGCCGATATCCAAGTCACAGGCTTTCGCGATCCGTGCCTGTGGCGCGAAGGCAACGACTGGATGCTCATTCTCGGTTCCGGTTCGTGGGCGAAGGGAGGATGCATCCTTCTTTACACCTCACCCGATCTCCGTCACTGGACCTACCTGCATCCACTCGTGGAAGGCACACCGAGCAACAAGAAATCTGCCAATCCCGTTGACACGGGAGACATGTGGGAATGCCCGGACTTTTTCGCCCTCGGAAACAAGCATGTGCTCCTTATTTCTACGATGGGAAAAGTGCGCTGGAAGCTGGGCACATATGCAAACCGCCGCTTCGTGCCGGAGAGAGAAGGCGTCGTGGACTGGGGATCGTATTACGCGGCGAAGACGATGCTCGATCGTGATGGCACTCGCATCCTCTGGGGATGGATCTCAGAAGCTCGCCCGGATTCCGAGTTGCTCGAGGCAGGGTGGGCGGGCGCGATGTCGCTTCCGCGCGTGATGTCGCTCACCCCAGAAGGTGAATTGCAAACTGACGTGGCGCCCGCGGTGCGAGTTCTTCGGGGTGCGCACAGTCCGGGTGGCAATTCAAGCAATGAGCGCCGCTGCAACTTTGACGCGACTCGAATTCATGATCTCGCGGCGGAAATTCACGTGCAGATTCAATCTCCAGCCGATGACTTCACACTCCGTCTCGAATCGGGCAGCGGGGATTTCGTCCGAATCTCTTGCTCCAGACAATCCGGCGGACGCGTGCTTCGCGTGAACAAGATCGAGGCTCCGCTAACGGGGGCGACGGGATCGCCGGTACACCTTCAGATGTTTTTGGATGGTTCCATTCTGGAGATTTTTACGAATGGATCGACGTCAATGACGGCTCGCTCGTATGGAGTCCCTTCCGGACCGTTACGCCCGAAGCTTGAGGGAAATGCGAAGCTCATAGCATTCGACGCCTGGCAGATGACGCCAATTTCCAAAGATCGCCTTACATCATCGCTCTGCCGATAAAATCAACCTGCAGCTGATCAAGGTCTTTTCGTGTAATTCGAGGCAGCGCGACCATCAATAGATTTTTCCATTCTCTTGCGTGCTCTCAATCTTGCCGTTGATTACGGAGAGGGAATACGCCGTTCCGCTGTCTCCTGTCCATGAGGTCAGATCGAAACGTCCCTCTGACGGAACTCGATACACACTGATGGATCGAAACGTCAGGGGAACCCCTTTCTCACACTTCTCCGGCGCTTGTGTTGGACGCAGGAAATATGCGCCCCGGCCCGATCCCACCACTCTTCCCCGGCCGTCCGCACCAACCAGCACCGCAGATTTCTCATCGATCGCGATTTCGCGTGGCGAGTCACTCCAGCCATCTTTCATGATGCGCGCCAGAAAGCCCAACGTGCGTCCCATGCGATCGCGCTTGGCAAAATGCGAATCTGTGATCAGATTCTCGAGATGTGGAATTTTCAGGAAATCTCGCTCCAAAGTGACACGCTCGAAGAACGGATTCGGCAACACGTCGGTCGAGGCGAGATCTTTGTCGTCGGGTTTGTCTCCCAACGCTCCGTATACAAATTGCCCTTGCACGGCTAGGCCCGCACTCGTTCCTCCGATGGGCTTGCCCTGTGCGATGCCCTCATTGATGGCTTTCTCAACGGGAGTTCCCTTCCATCCACGTATGTAATTCGCCTGATCGCCCCCGGCGATGAAGATGACCTCCGCTTTCCGGATGATATCCGCGACTCCCGGATCCTCTGCCGCCTTGCGATCCCGCAGAATCAGAGTGGCAACCGAGTTTGTCCTACACAACCCGTTGACGTAGGAGTTGTAATCGTCGTCACCAGTGGCACGGAGAATCAGAAAGTCCCCGCCATCTCCCCGGTTGCAAAGCCAGCGGAACGCTTCGTCGAGATCCGAGCCGCCCCCCATCATTGCGATGCCGCTCTCAACTTGTGTGTGCGCGTCGCCATGCTTCCCGATGCGAAAGTACTTGTAGGGCTCCGATTGCGCAAAACTCAGTGTGGACAGCAGAGCAGCGACCAGAAGGCACACAACGGCCGGGAATTTGGGCATTCCAGAAATATACCGTACTCGTTCCTCAGGCACTTCACTCTTAAAGCCGTGGGAATAAGAGTTTTTTATCGGAAGATTGCTACCTTTTGAGTTGGATGTCGTGACGCTACACTCCCTTTGCTGACCGGCAAAAAGGTCTCTACAGTCTTCACGGTATTCGGCGCCATTGTTCACCTTAGCTAAAATAGTGTCGTCGTAAGGCATCCACTTCCGGCGTCCCCCAAGTTTCCAGCCGGAACGACTTCCCAGATGTGTCGGCTTAAGTCTTGAACTGAGGTTCGCGGAAATGCGGGTACTAGTGGTTGATGACCACGAAGTGGTCCGCCGGGGCGTAATCTCTCTGCTCTCCGGTTACCCAAACTGCGAGGTTTGTGGACAGGCGGTTGACGGCGGGGACGCCATCGACAAGGCTCGTGAGCTGAAGCCCGACATCATCATCATGGATGTCAGCATGCCCACACTCAACGGTCTGGAAGCGACTCGCATTGTTCGCAGCGTTCTGCCCTCCTGTGAAGTAATCGTGCTCAGCCAGCATGACTCCCCTGAAATGGCTCGACAAGCTTTCCGCGCCGGAGCTCGCGGTTATGTGATTAAGTCGTCCGTGTCGCAGAACCTGGTGGCTGCGCTGGAAAAGGTTTCGCGGCACGAATCCTTCTTTGATCCAGCTGTCTCGGAGATTGCACGTCCGCTGGACGTACAGGAGATCTTGCAACGCAGTACCGCTCTTGAACAGGCTCTGCACGAAAGTGAACAGGTCTACCGCTCCACGTTTGAACTGGCCGCGGTCGGTGTCGCTCACGTCTCTCCCGAGGGGCGATGGATGCGGGTGAACCGAAAGGTTTGCGAGATTCTCGGGTACACCGAAGAGGAGATTCTCCGTTTGACCTTTCAGGAAATCACGCATCGCGACGATCTTGCCATTGACCTTGCTGAAACCGAGAAAGTCCGGACTGGCGAGTTACCCACCTTCTCGATGGAGAAGCGCTACATCCGGAAAGATAAATCCATAGTATGGGCGAATTTAACGGTTTCTGCGGCTCGCGATTCCAGCGGCAGAATGAAACACTTTATATCGGTCATCGAGGACATCACCGAGCGCCGCGAGGCAGAGGCGGTACGTGCTCGGCTGGCCGCTATTGTCGAGTCCTCCCACGACGCGATCGTTTCGAAAGATCTCAATGGCATTATCACCAGCTGGAATGGCGGGGCGGCGAGGATTTTCGGTTACACCGCAGAAGAAGCAGTAGGTCGTCCGATCGCCATCATTATCCCTCAAGAACTGCTTTCCGAGGAAAACGAGATCATCCAGCGGCTTCGCGACGGGCAGCGGATTGAACACTACGAGACCGTTCGTTCAACGAAACTTGGTATCAAGATCGATGTGTCGTTGACCATCTCTCCCATTCGAGACGCGAAGGGCCGAGTCATTGGAGCGTCGAAGATTGCGCGCGACATCACAGATGCCAAAAGAGTAGAGGCTGCTTTGCGCGACAGCCAAACTCAACTCGCTCTCGCGCTCGAAGCTTCACGGACCGCTATTTTTGACTGGGACGTCATCGAGAAACGCGGAACCTGGAATCCCCAGATGGAAACGATTTACGGCTTCATCCCCACAGGCAAGTTCATCTCGGCTGAGGAGTGGCGAAGCTTGTTCCATCCCGACGATGTGCAGCGCTTAGTGGACGAATTCAACCGGTTTCTAAAAGATCAGGATCAGTTCCAGTTTGAATATCGCGCCATTCGTCCCGACGGGGAGGTGCGATGGATTCTTTCTCACGGCCGCATTGTTCGCAATCCGGACGGAGACGCGATCCGCATGATTGGCACTCACACCGACATCACCGATCGCAAACAATACGAGGAAGCAGAGAAAATCCGCGAAATCACCGGCAAGCTTCTACACGCTCAGGATGCGGAACGGCGCCGCATCGCGCGTGAGTTGCACGACAGCGCTGGACAGATAGTGGCCGCGCTTCAGATGACTTTAATCCCGATGGAAATGGAAGCTGAAAAACTAGGCGCCGAGTTTTCAAAAGGAATTCGCGAAAGCTTGGAATTCCTGCAGCAACTATCCGGCGAACTGCGGACGGTTTCATACCTGTTGCACCCGCCTTTGCTCGACGAGGCTGGACTACCTTCCGCGCTCCGCTGGTATATCGAGGGCTTCGCCGAACGCAGCAAGATCGATGTCGAACTGGACATTGATCCCGGGCTGGGCCGTCTTTCGCAAGATCTTGAGATGACCATCTTCCGAGTCATCCAGGAATGCCTGACCAACATTCACCGGCACTCCGGGAGCAAGCAGGCGAAGATCCGCGTCGTCGGAGCTCAGAATGAAGTGCGGCTTGATGTGAGGGACTATGGGAAGGGCATCCCCGCAATTGGCCGAAACGGTTCCTCTCAAGTACAGATGGGAGTCGGCATTCAAGGAATGCGCGAACGAATTCGGCAACTCAACGGCCGTTTCGAAATCAAATCTCACTCCGATGGAACGACAGTATCCGCACGTCTGCCAGTCGTAAAGGAAACCGTTCCGGCCGGCTAAGATCTCACCGTCACCCGCATTCAAGCGATTTTGCGCGCGACTGCGGAATTTGAGTCTAAACTGGTGCCCGATGCCCCCAGTCTCGCGTAAGAAGCACCCGCCGTTCAGCCCAAAAACCTTTCTCGCGACCATTGGCGACGGCAGAATGACTGTGACCGTCAAAAGAAAAGAACGGATATTTACCCAGGGAGACCCTGCCGACGCCATCTTTTACATCCAGAAGGGAAAGGTCCGGATCACGGTCGTTTCCAAGGCAGGCAAGGAAGCGACGATCGCGATTCTGAGCGAAGACAGTTTCTTCGGGGAGGGCTCGCTCGTTGGACAGTCTCTCCGTATCGGCTCCGCTGCGGCCATGACGGACTGCCAACTTCTAAGGATCGAAAAGAAGGCGATGATGCATGCCCTTCATCGGGAACATGCCTTCTCCGATATGTTCGTCGCCTACTTGTTGCGGCGAAATATCCGCTATGAAGAAGATCTCGTGGATCAACTGTTTAATTCCAGCGAGAAGAGGTTAGCGCGAGTCCTTCTCCTACTGGCTCGTTTCGGCAAGGAGGGCATTCCCGAAACTGTGGTGCCCAAGATCAGCCAGGAGACGCTGGCGGAGATGGTCGGGACCACTCGCCCGCGCGTGAGTTTTTTCATGAACCGTTTCAGAAAATTGGGGTTCATCCACTATGCGGGCGGCGTTGAGGGCGGACTTCAGGTGCACAGTTCCCTGCTCAATGTAGTTCTGCACGACTGATCGATACCGTCGCCTATTTTATTTGCGAAGCGACAACAGCCTCATCCTCAGCCGTACTCTTTTTCCTAAGCGATGCAGCATTTGTAATCTGGTAGTCCTTATACTCGATGCTGAAGTTGGCATGACCGCCAAACCGGATGTTACTGCTGCTTTTATTCGACATCGGCAGCCAAAATTCACCCACTTTTGCGTAAACCTGTTCGATCTTTATTTCTTTCGTCCAGAAGGAAGGATTCTTCGCAGGAGCCCCCTCAATACGTATCACCGCGAAATCATTTGCGTCGACCCAAATCCGACCGCGGTACAGGAGCTTGTTGTCGATCCTGGGCTCAACGGAGAGGACATAGCATGCTCCCAAGAGAGTGCTCTCGTACCCTAAAAGCTCAAATTTGTAGTTGTCGTTGTTGAGAGCAACATGCCGTTGGTTCTCTTCGCTGACGGCGTCTTTCTCGCTCTGCAACATCGGCTTGAATACTCTCTCGATAACGGCCTTGGAGCCCTTCTCGGATCGGATGCTGAATTCCTTCGTGCCCGGTGCGCGATATGTCACGTCGATGGTCATTTCTGCGCTTCTGGAACCTGGGAAACCGTGATGATCGAGTCGGTATATTCGCGTCCCGTGGTAGGCGCCAAGCGCCAGGCTACGTTCAAGGTTTCGACGCACCAAAGCGGAGACAACTTCTTCTGTACTTAGACGGGGGCGGGATAGCGGCGGAGCCGTATCCAAGCGCTGCGCGAGGGCGATTTGCCGCACTCCCAGCCCCATTACCAGCAGCATCGTGAATCGAGCGAAACGAACGAATGTTTTCATCGCTGGGAACCCCTGGCTCACGATAACGCCAACGATTCTGCAAGAGTGTTCCGTTTTGACCACATATTCTGTTATCGGCGCGTTGCTCGCGCGAGTTAAAGAGCATCGATTTTCATGTTGCTCACCTTCCCGGACAAACGCCGCAACTATCTCTCCCAAAGATCTATCTTGGTCACTTGTGAGCAGCAACCGCTCGGAACTTATGTTAACGATAGAACCATGGCAAAGCGACTCTGTCTTCAATGCGGCGGTGAGTTGGTGAGAGCATTTCGTTCCAGTGAAAGCGGCTCAGGCAGCACAATGGCAGACCAGCCAATAACAACCGGCGGGTGGCGATGCAGTACTTGCGGACACTGTTTCTCAACCGAGCAATTGAGGGCTAAAACGCAGGCGAATGTGAAGGGAGTCGTGCAGACGTAGCCGTGACACGTTCAGAGAACTTGGCTGATCGCAGAAAGGACGGAAGGATCTTCCGAGGACTACATCTTGCGTGTTCCAAGTCATGGAAAGACCTGGTGAGCGCGGCAGGATTCGAACCTGCGACCCATGCCTTAAAAGGGCATTGCTCTACCAACTGAGCTACGCGCCCAACCTTTGCAATCAAGCATTTGCGGTTGGCATCGCTGCAATTTGGGTCCACATGGGTCCAATTGCCTCAATAACCTTTCGCTGTGCCGCACGTTTCACCGGCATCAATCCCTGGGTGTACACATCCAGCGTGACTTTGCTGTCCGCGTGCCGCAGTGATTCCTGCACAGTTTTCACATCCTCACCATTCCCTTTTAGGAGTGTTGCGAACGAGTGTCTGAATACGTGCCAGCGAACGTGCTTCGTAATCCCGGCCAGCTTTGCAGCGGGTCGAATGTGTTTCGACATTGCTGAGCTAGGCCACAGCGGTTGAGTGCCGTGCTTCTCAGCGGATGCAAAGACGTAATCGCTGCATTGATTGTAAGGGCATCGTCCGCGCCAGTCCAGCAGGAGCGCAGATAACCCCTCAGCCGTTTGAGTTCTAGTTGTTCCAACCATGCACACAATGTTTTCGGCTTTGTCTGAGGGATATCCCCCATTTGCGGAGTTTTTCCGCGCACTAGGTATAACCTTGCACAGGGCCATCTTACTGATACTACGTGGCTTAAATACAAAGGGTGATATGGATCACACGTTGCAAGTCTCATATCAGTCCTCGTCCGAGAGGGCAAATGATAAGGGGTTGTCATGTTGCCAGAGATATGCTGTCCGTATTGCATCGCCGCGGGTTTCCAATTCCGCAAGATGGCCAGAACGGGTGCGTCAAGTTACAGCTGCCTAAACTGCGGTCACACGCTCAACCTGGATGCATCCGCCCCATCCTGTAGATGTCTTCGCTGTCTTCAAACGAAATATGCTGGCAGTTCGCCTATTGGCGACTCCTCCACACCCCAGTCCAAATTTGCGCAGATCAACATGATGCTGCACTGCGTAAAGGATCTGGGTTGATTGGTGTCTCGGGAATAATCAGCGAAGCGCATCCAGCGCGGCCTGTAACTCAGCGTGAACCAATGCCGACTGCTTTAGCATTCCCGGGCAATGGCGGCAGCCGCTTAAGCTTTTCGAGCGCTGCGGCGATCTTCGCCGGTTCAGGGTTCGCGGACAATGACAGGTCAATCAGCTCCAAATACTCAGCCTTTGGTACAGGCCAATCGTCCGGTGTGTTAAGCAACGCTTGACGAAGGCTAGCCAGGTCTACCTCAGGCCCGATGTGGAAAGACCCATCATGACCCATCGGAATGTTAATACCTGGATGTTTATTTGGTTCAGGAAGAACTTTGTCTACCGCGTCACTCAATCCCCTGAGCATTTCGCCTGAAAATAGGTCAGCCATTAGCAACCCTCAGTATCAAATATCGAAAACCCCGGCGTGCGGGGCCGAGGTTTTTTCAGAACGATGGGGGAAGTGCAGCGAAGTTTGCCAGAACTGCAGGACATCGTTGTTTACCACTGCAAATATGTTACGAATTCCGAACACCTCGCGCCCCGTGGGGTCTACCGCCTTTTCCCATTCTGCTCCCACCTCCAAAGAACTTTCCACGCACTCAGGAATCGCTGAACGTCTGTGGGCGTGGGAAGCCCTCCGCGACCGAGACAACATTTCGCATGCGCCTGGGTGTAGGCATCCCGAACGGCAGGTTCACTCAGCAAGGATAATTGCCGCTGCAACGCCTCAACGTCGCTGCGGCTCATGGGTTCATCGGGCACTGCGAAATGGCATCAGATTCGCTATTTGTTCGCCCATTGTTTCCAATGAGCAATACGGCTCAGACTTCAAATTGCGTCAGGGATAAGGTGGGAGAGTCTCTCCCCAGAGGAGGCTTATGCACCATCAAGGTTGGCTTCCACGCTGCGTCATCTGCATGAAGTTTGTCGATTTGACTGAAAGCAAGACCGATGAGCATGGGCAGGCCGTTCACGAGGACTGCTACGTCTCAATGCTCCTGTCAACATACAAGCCATTCACCGTACGCGTTTTTGAACGGGCCATCGGCAGTTTTCTTTCCGGTGATGCGGCGCTCTAATCTACTGAATGCTCTTGAGCTGAGCGAGTTCCTTTATGAGCGCATCGATCTTGATGCGGCGAGCGTCGAAAACTCTGGCCTCTTCGGCAGTCATTCCTAAGAAAGTCGCTTGCCTCAGCGCGTCCGATTGCTCTTGGGTCAGTGCTGCGATCTCGTTTCGCAGGGTCTGAATGGGATCGGGCTTTTTCTGGGGTACCACGGGCGATATTTTAACAGCCGGTGGTCAGCCGTAGCGCCACCAGGAGGCAGCGCGGAAACGGGATTTCACCGTATTTTGCGGCGTGCATCTGATCTTGTAGGCTGCCACCATCGTGATCAGTAAAATTCCACCTTACTTGATCAGACACTTCGGGCAGTTGTACTGTTCGGCCTGCAACCTGCACTTTCCAACCTCATTCCAAGCCATCCTTGAGCAGAGCATTTGCTGATCACGTCCGGCATGCCCACCCGAAAACAGAAGAAAAGAAGCCTTCACAGAAAGCCTCATAGACTCTGACGCTTGCGTTCATCTTGATGGGCGCTGCTTAAATGGGGCCAGCCGGTCAGGGTCGGGTGCGCTTCCCACCTGGGGAGACGGCTTTGGCTTTCCCCTTTGCCTTGACCTTCCGCTTTTCTTGAGCAAGAGTCGCTTCAGCCGCACGGCCTTCCCGGTCGTAGTCTGACATAGTGTCAGGAAATTCCTTAAGCCGCTGTTCAAAGCGCCTGAGTAGGCTAAAGGCCTTTCTTCGCTTCATGCGAAACAGCTTAATCCTCTATAACCGGAGTGTCGGCACGCTTTCGTACACTCGCAGCCAAGGTCTTTTCCTTGACGTTGCTGCGTCGATCAAGACCGGGGGTGGTCGTAAGGCTCGGCTTGAGACTTGTTGAATTTTGTTAAACTACCACCATCGTATGCCGGGCAACCTCGTGAGGCTTCTCAACGCTAAGCTGGCACCCCTGCAACAGGCAATTTTCCGCACAAAAGAAACGGAACCATCCGACCGCAGCACCTACACGCTGCTTGATATTCGGTCAGGCAAGCGACGTTATTTAAGTCTCAAAGAATTGGAAGAGATGGAAGCGCTAAGAATGAAGAACTACGTCTTGCAGTATCCGCTTGACTGAGATGGGGGAGTGTTGTTGCCGATCACAACGCATCTAGCTCGGCCTGCAACTCGCGTGCTCTGTCCAGGCGTTTCTTCATTGCAGGGTCTTGCTCAACCTGCTTCAAGCATTCCGCAACCATCTCATTGACAGCATCCTCTTGCGTCATCTTCTTCACCAGGCAGTAGTGCGCCAACCGCTCACGATGTTCTTTTGCGATCAACATTGCAGTTCTCCTGAATGTGAATTAAATGGGGGAGTTGGTTGTTAGCGACCGGCTGCATGGAGATCGCGGAAATCGGCGGCTGTCGGCTCAACGTTGTTCGAGGCGCATTCCTTCTTGAATTTCGCCCAACCAGCCTTCTCCCTGGCGCTCATGCTCTTGATGATGGCGCTTTCCCTCTTCTCAAATACCCCATCAACGGTGTCTTCCAAGAACAGCTTGTCTAATTCAGGTGTAGCTTTCATGCGGTTATCTTCTCCCCGAACAGATTTGACTTCTGCCAACGAAGCCAGTCTGCCCCATCGCAAGAAAGCGCGTCCAGATATCCGTAGTTACCCGATAAGTATTACTCAAAGTTTAACACTTAGATAAGCGGAATGTTGTTAAAGTCTAACCTCTGACGGCAAATCGAGTTGTTAAACTTTAACCTAGGTCCTATAGCATTCGGACCCATCGGAGTAAGCGTACAATGACGGCGCAATGATAATCCCAACTAGCTTTGAGTACGCATACTGGGCTGTTGCATTGATAGTCAGCCTATTCCTTGGCTTTGGCTGCTTCTCTGTACATGGGGCCAATAAAGAGGGAAGTGACTGGGTCTGGCGTGCTGGGCAAGTGTGGCTCAACTTCGTCGGTGCATTTGTCGGCTGGATAGCCCTATGGTTCTTGGCCCGTCAATGGTGGGGAGTCTGGCAGGTGCCATCTGACCCAGCCAAAAGTGTCCAATTAACGCTATCGGACATTGGACTGGCATTGACTGCATTCATAGGGATCACTGGCTATCTGCCCATGACGATGAATCCAAACGATCAAGTCCTTCCTCGCGCTCCTTTACAAACTCGTGAGTCAGATAGTGGACTGGCTGAGGACACGAAACTAAGCTCCGAGCAAATCTAGCTAGGCGAGCAGTTGAGTTGGGCGATTGTGGCAGGAGCTAGGTCGGGAGTGATTGCCAGCCGCTCACCGTTTGTGGGTCCACTTGTAGGTCCACTTGCTTGAGTGGATGCTCCTAAGTCAGCGGAAACAGGTTCCCGAAGGTTCCTGAGCATTCCTGCTAACTCTCTGATTACAAATACCTCAAATACTTAAAAGGGCATTGCTCTACCAACTGAGCTACGCGCCCGCTGTGGAACGTAAGTGAAACAAACTTCAGTACCTAATTTACCATGCCATCTGTTCGCGGCGTCGCATCTGGCGCACGGTTGACGCGCAAGGCGGCTCTTTCAGTGATTGTTCACTTCCCTTCCTTCACTTGTGGTCGGTCTTCAATGCAGGTGGGCGAAGAACTGCGTTTTACTCGTGCCGCAGAGCCGCCAGCGGATCAATTCGGGCCGCCCGCCTTGCCGGTGCATAGCCGGCGAGAATCGCGGCGCATAGGAGCACGACGCAAGCCACCGCAAGAGTTCCCGGATCATTGGGCTGCGTCTCGAACAGAAACGATTTGACAAGGTGGGACGCACTCAACGCGGCAGGCAGGCTAATCGCGAGTCCCACCGCCGCTAGTAATAAAACGTGGCGCAGAACCATCCACACCACGGCGCCGCGTTGCGCGCCCAGAGCCATGCGGATTCCAATCTCGCCGATCTGCCGCGTGACGCTGTAGGACATCGTCCCGTAAAGTCCCACACACGCGATCAGCAGAGCGAGAACCGCAAAACCCGTGCATAGTTTCGCGAACGTGATTTCTCGGGTGATCGTCCCATCGATTTCAGCAGCCTGTGTGACCACATTTGTAACGGGTATGCGTGAGTCAGCTTCCCGCACGATCTCATGCACACTCTGAGCAAACCTTAGAGGATCACCCACCGTGTGCAGCGCGTAAGTCACTCGATCCGGAGAAAACTGGCTGGCCGCTACAAACACAGTTTTTGCGCTCTCCTCTTCATTTTTCAGACCGCCGTACCGCACGTTGGCCGAGATGCCGACGATTTCCAGATCACGCTTCTCGTCGGGGAGAGTAATGCGCCGACCGACCGGATTCTCGTTCTCGAAGTAAGTTCGCGCGAACTCCTCGCTGATCACTGCAACCGGCCTGGAGCGCGGTTGGTCACGGTCGTCAATCTCACGCCCGGCCAGGATCGGAATCTGCATCGTCGTTAGGAAACGTGGTCCGGCGGCCAGGGCACGCGCGTCTTCGACCGTTACGGAGCCGATCTTCATTGTCCCCTTGATTGCCTGTCCGGTGAAGCCGGCGTTAATGATCGAGGACTGCGAGAGTGTCGCGCTGCTCACGCCTGGGATCGATTCGAAGCGCTTACGCAAATCTGCGTAAAAGATGGCCATCTCCGGGTCACGATGTCCGGCCTGGCGCGCATTCAACGAGAACAGAAGGATGTTCTCGCGGGCGTATCCCAGTTGAACTGAGTGCAGCTTGTGGAGGGTCCTGACAAACAGACCCGCCGCGACCAATAGGAGAAAAGAGATTGCGATTTGGGCGACTACCAGAACGTGCTGCATGCGACGGCGCGGTCCGCTCCCCCGACCATCCTTTAGGGCGGGCATGACGTCAGGACGCGTCGACTGAATCGCTGGGACAAGGCCAAATAACAAGCCGCAAACCACTGAGAGCGCCGCCGTCACGCCCAGAACGTTCGAGTTCAATTCCGCGTGCAGCGTAAAGTTCTCCTTCCCATTGGAGAGCAAAAAGGTAAGTGCTTGCACGCCCCAGATCGCAAACAAAATTCCTAGTGCTCCGCCGAGCGACGCCAGCATTACACTCTCGGTGAGCAACTGCCGCACGACCCGGAACCGCCCTGCGCCCAAGCTGAGCCGGACAGCCATTTCGCCCCGTCGAGCGGCGCCCCTTGCCAGCAGCAGATTGGCAATGTTCGCGCACGTGATCGCCAGAATCAATCCCACCATCATCAGGAGCACGTACACAGGCTTCGAGTACTTGCGGCGTAAGCTACCCAGACCGGCGGCGCCGGGATTCAGAATCAGCGAGGGCAATTTGGCCCGCTCACCGTCCGTCGTCGCGGTGGTGGCAACCCATCGATGGAAGCGAGGGGCCAGCACTGCCTGCGCCTGCGCCATGCTTACGCCAGGACGCAGGCGACCCATCATTTCGATCCAGTAGAAGTTTCCGTCGGGATACATACGAGCCGCTCGGGCACCGTCCACGAGCGGGGTCGTGTGCAAGGGAAGGTAGATGTCCGGCACCACCGCAGGATCTACCCCGAAGAACTCCGGTGGCGCCACGCCAATCACCGTGAAGGGCACATTGTCGACGAGAACTGACTGTCCGATCGCATTCGCCGGCCCTCCAAAGCGATTTTGGCTTGTAGCAAAAGTGATAACAGCAACCGGCGCTGCGCCTGGACGGTCGTCTTCGGATTCGATCAGGCGTCCCGCGGCCGGCGATACTGCCAAGCCGCGAAAATACTCGCCGGTGACGAACTCCGTGCGGGCGCTTGTGGCCTGCTCGCGGATGATCAGGTTACGGTTCAATCCGTTGAAGTATCCAAAGAGCGTGGAAAAGACGGGATTGTCATCGCGAAACATCTCAAACGCGGGATATGGGAACATGGCGCTGATCATGCTGCCCTTATCGCCCGGCCAAGCCATTCCCTGCACTCCGTGCATGACGTGAACTGACTCCTTGCTGCTGTCCCGGGGTGGCCGGCTATGCCAATTCAAGACCACTAGCGACTCGGGATCTTCCACCGGCAGCGAGCGCAACAGAATCGACTCCATGAAGCTGTAGATCGCAGTATTGGCGCCGATGCCGAGCGCCAGCAACAAAACCGCAAGGGCGCTGAATACTTTGTTGGCGGACATGATGCGAAAGCCGTAGCGGATATCCTGGACGAGTTCCAGCCAAAACCGTGTCAACCAAATCTCCCGCGACTCTTCCTGCTTGAGTCCGACGTTGCCAAATCGCCGGCGCGCTTCGTTCCGGGCGCGCTCTGCGGTCATGCCGTCCGCGTGCAACTCAGCGGCTTTTTCTGCAAGGTGGAGTTCCATTTCCTCACGCAGTTCCTCGCTGCGCGTGGAGCTTCCTATCCAATACCTCAGCCGCCGTATCAACATTCCGTCACTCCGCTCCCATCACGCGCGCGATCGCCAACGTGAGTTTCGCGTACTGCCGCTTTTCAACGGCCAGCTGTTTACGGCCAGCCGCCGTGATTTTGTATATCCTTGCCCGCCGATTATTTGACGTCACTCCCCAGACGCCGTCGATCCAGCCATTTAACTCCAGCCTCTGGAGTGCGGGGTACAGTGAGCCCTCCTCGACGAGGAGCTCATTGTCGGACGATTGTTGGATGAACTGGACTATGCCGTATCCATGGAGGTCGCGCTTCGACAGTGTCCGTAGAATTAACATGTCCAGCGAACCGGGCAACGAGTCGTTTTTTTGCGCCTTGCGTCCCATACCAAGAATTCTTAGCTTAGGGCGACGAGACCGCCCGAGTCAAGTCACCTCCGAAATCGTGACGGCGCGCGAGCTCAACAATCTGACCAACTGAGCTACCCGGCCGCGACTGAACTGCTTCAAGATTGCTGATACAGCAGAAAGCCGTGCTTTTTATTTCTCAGCGGAACGCACGCACCAAATGACAGTGGGACTTCGGAGAGAGCGTTTCTACGTAGACATCTCTCGCTCGGGGTGTCTCGTTCAGCGTGGGTGTATGTGGGAGGATTGCAAATGGAAACTCGGGATCGCAGTAGCTGCGGACGCCGTAAGGGGTTCAGTTGGGCTAGATCTTCGCTTTCCTCTTCGGGTCGTCAAGGCATTTACGCACTGCCTGAGCCAGAGTGGCTGGCGTGTACGGTTTTTCGAGAAATATGGCTTCTTCAAAAGTTGAATTGCTGAGGATAAGGTCGGCGGCATGTCCCGATGTGAAGATAACGGGAACGCCCGGGCTTGAGCCGCGGATTCTGGCGTAAGCCTCAGGCCCCCTCAAAGCGGGCATCATGACGTCCATCACGATCAAGTCGATCGAATCTTTTTGCTCCTCAAACATGCGGACCGCCTCTTCTCCATTTGTGGCGAGAATGATGTGATACCCGCGCGACTCCAGCGTCGTTCTTATGAGTTCGCGCAGTCCATCGTGATCTTCGGCCACGAGAAGAAGTTCAGACCCACCGGAGGCAGACTGCGTGCCTTCGATGGCGGAAGGCAGTGGATGGTGGCTGCTGGCTGGCAGAAAGACGTGAAATGCAGTCCCCTTGTCTATTTCACTGTGGACCGTCACAAAGCCGCCGTGTTGTTTCGTAATTCCGTATACAGTCGCTAACCCAAGACCGGTGCCTTTGCCCGGTGGCTTGGTCGTAAAAAAGGGCTCGAAGATGTGGTCCAACGTTGCGGTGTCCATGCCCGTTCCCGTATCACCAACGGTGAGGACGATGTACTCTCCCGGCGTGGCATAAGAATGTTTATGGCCAAACTCTTCCGTGATCTCAGTGTGTTGAGTCTCGACCGTCAGGCGTCCACCCTGCGGCATGGCATCGCGCGCATTCAGACAAAGATTGGTGAGCACTTGCTCGATCTGGGTCGGATCGGCCAAAACGACCACCGGTTCTTTTCCGGGCGTGAAAATGATTTCGACGGGAGATCCCATCACGCTCCGCAACAAGCTCAAAGTTTCGGAGACGAGAGTGTTCAGATCGAGGTTGCGTGGTTGCAACACCTGCCGTCGAGAAAAGGCGAGCAACTGGGTTGTGAGGCCGGCTGAACGTTGCGCCTGATCGCGAATTTTCTGGAACATATCCCGGAAGGAGCTCTCCATTGGGGCTCTCTCGTATCCCAGTTGGGCCCAGCCGACGATCACTCCCAGGGCGTTGTTGAAGTCGTGAGCCACTCCGCCGGCCAGTCGTCCAATTCCCTCAAATTTCTGGAGTCGTTGGATCTCCTTCTCCAGTTGCTCCGTTTCTTTGCGCTGTTTCGCTTCAAGCAGTTCTCTTCGGATCGCGGGCAAGAGGCGCTTCAGGTTGTCTTTCATGACGTAGTCCTGTGCGCCCTGTTTCAAGGCGGCGACGGCAGTATCTTCGCCGATTGTGCCCGAAACAAAAATGAAAGGACATTCAACGCCTGTGAAACGAAGTAAGCGCAGAGCATCTGACCCAGAAAAGTGAGGCATGGAATAGTCGCAAACAACAAGATCCCATTCTTTCTGGTTAAGGGCGCCACGCATCGCCTCTTCAGAGTCCACGCGGGTAAAAGCCAGCTCGTACCCACCCCGGCGAATCTCGCGCGCGATGAGGGCGGCATCGTCCTCTGAATCTTCCACCATTAGTACTCGAATAGGCGTCATGCTAAATACTCCGTGGCACCGGTTCATTCAAAATCAGCCAGTACAGTCCGAGCTGACGTACTGATTCCGCAAACTGGTTGAAGTCGACTGGCTTGCGCACGTAGCTATTCGCGCCAAGGCCGTAGCCGCTGACTCGGTCGCTCTCCTCGTTGGAAGACGTCAGGATGACAACCGGCAGAAGCCGGGTTGCGTCATTCGCTCGAATTCGTCGCAGAACTTCCAGCCCGTCAACTTTGGGAATCTTCAAGTCGAGCAGGATGACCTGGGGCATGATTCTTACATCGCGACCTGAGTGAGACCCCGTCGCGAAAAGATAGTCCAGCGCCTCGACCCCATCGCGAGCCACGACGATCTCGTTCCGGATATTGTTTTTCTTAAGCGCCCGTAAGGTAAGCGCCTCGTCATCCGCGTTATCTTCGACCAACAGTATTGGACTGGCTGCCATCGCTTTCTCCAATCAACAACTGACTTTCCTACGCTTACTCTTCAAGCTGACTACCGAGCACAAAGTAAAACGTGGCGCCGCCACCCAGGCTTCCTTCTGCCCAGATGCGTCCGCCATGGCGATGGATAATTCGCTGAACTGTCGCCAAGCCAACGCCGTTTCCGGGAAACTCGCTGTCGCGGTGGAGCCGCTGAAACACTCCGAATAGTTTGCTGGCGTACTGCATGTCGAATCCAGCCCCGTTATCGCGGACAAAGTGAACCGGTTGCGAACCGTTGGCGCTGGATCCCACGGAAATACAGGCGTTCGCAGTGTGCGACGTGAACTTCCATGCATTGTTCAACAGATTCTCGAGGACAACTCGCAAGAGAAGACGGTCTCCGCGCACTGGCAATGCGGGGGAGATCTCGAACGTCGCTTTTCGCTCAGGCTCAGAATTCTCGAGTTCGGAAACAATTTCCCGAGCCAGCCTGCTGAGGTCAACCTCTTCTCTTACCAATCCAGCTCGTGAAATGCGCGCGAGGTTCAGCATGCCGTCGATCAACTGCCCCATGCGAACGGTCGCAGCTCGAATGCGTTGCAGATAGTTCTTCCCCTCGCTATCCAGCTTTGCCTCGTAATCTTCGAGAAGGGCGAGGCTGAAGCCGTCAATCGATCGAAGTGGAGCTCGCAGGTCATGCGATACGGAGTAACTGAACGCCTGCAGCTCCTTATTCGCTGCGGCGAGCTGAATATTGTGGGATTCGAGCGCCTGCTCCGCCCGACGGCGTTCGGTCATGTCTCTCGTCACTTTGCTGAAGCCACGCAGCGTTCCGTTTTCATCCCGGAGAGCGGTCACGATCACGTTGGCCCAGAATCGCGAGCCATCCTTCCGCACTCGCCAGCCTTCATCTTCGGTTCGCCCTTCTTCTTCGGCGATCTTCAGCAACCGGTCCGGCTTTCCCGCCTTGACGTCCTCAGGCTCGTGAAAGATGGAAAAATGTTTGCCAAGGATTTCTTCGCTGGTGTAGCCCTTGGTACGCTCTGCGCCAACATTCCAGCTGGCGACATTTCCCTCGGGGTCCAGCATGAGGATGGCGTAGTCTTTCACTCCCGACACCATCAGCCGAAAACGTTCTTCGTTATGAATCAGGGATCGTTCCGCTTCATGCCGGCGATTCATTTCCTGGAAGATGACCAGCGCGGAGATGAACAGCGACAGAAACGCAATGATGTTGCCGAACACGATAAGAATTCTGGTGCGTCTCGAACTGGCTCCTACCTTCTCAATCC
Organism: uncultured Acidobacteriota bacterium; assembly: GCA_963801895.1. Taxonomy (GTDB): domain Bacteria; phylum Acidobacteriota; class Terriglobia; order Terriglobales; family Acidobacteriaceae; genus Sulfotelmatobacter. The sequence continues at coordinate 521,938 of CAWDGM010000003.1, forward strand.
TTTGGGTCAGTAGTTGCTGCTCTTCCTGTTTCATGGTTGCGATCAGGGATCGAGCTTGACCCATCGAGGGGGCTTCAACGGGCATCTGGTGCCGGCTGGCATGGCTACCGTTGCCCTCCCTTTGCCGTGCAGAAATGCCCTCTTTCATTTCGTGAAGACTGGTCGCGATCAGAGGTTCCAGGTCATCCAAAACAGCTTGTTGGCTTGGATTGTCGGATGTTAGAACACGAAGTCTCTGGATATCTTGATGTAGAGAAAGTTCCCCAGCACTAAAGAGTTCGAGATAAGCGTCGTTGCCCGACAAGATGAAACCGCGCTGTTCCGTTTGCTCATTGACTAGACCTGCAAGAACGGCCGCGATCCCTTCCAGCACGAGATGGGTGTGAGCAACCCAACGTTGATCGTCGTACTCCTGGACAGTTTTTCGATAGGAAAGGGATCCGACATAGACCAGAACCAGGAGAGCAGTTCCGAACGCCGCAATTACCTTTGGCCGAAAACTCAATACGGGTCCCCGCTAAGAATTCATCGTGTCAGTACGCACCAAAGCTCTAGATTTGACGTTGGAAGTGGAAACGGCCATGACGGAAGAGCATTTGCCAAGGTAGGCAGAGGAACTGACCGCGCGGAACCAAAAAGAACTAGAAGATCTAACAAACAGGGTACAAATGAATGCTCGCGTCAAATGGGTACTGCCTCCCATCATCCGTTGCCAGTCCATTTTCGTTGTTGCACGTTCCGTCCTCTCAGACGGAGACGCGTCTGGCATCGGGGGAGGAGAACAAAAGGGATAAACCACAGCAAGGTCGGAATCAACACGATATTGATTTTGTTACGAAATCCGGAATTAAACCCCTTCACCCTACCTCAAAAGTACTACAGCCAGATAACATCGCTCGCCCTGCACTGATTCCTTGTCGCGACCATACCTGTCCGGCCTCAGATCAACTATCTCGACTAACAGACAATCGGTCTTTTGGTCCAACTCAACTTTGTTGGTTGAACTCGACTTGCGGTTCAGTTGTTTGGCAATCTACCTGCCTATTCGGATTTGTCCCGCAGGCTTTTAAGCAGTGTTTAGTAGCTCACGAGGCTCTATCCCAACACCAGCGGTCTGATGGAACAAAAGCCTTCCCCCAGAACAGAAAGGCAAGAAATGAAGGTTTCTTCCACGAGAAATACGCGGGTCCGGATTGTCGTGATCGATGGAGACCCGCTGCGATATGTAGGATTTCACGCCTGCCTCAGCTCAGATCGCGACTTCGACGTCCAGTCGGGCTCGCTTTCAACGATTGTCAGCCTAAAAGATGTAGACGTCGTACTGCTTGGGCGGCAAACGGGGCGAACAGCCATCGAGTCGTTATCTGCACTGCGAGCGCTCAGGCCGGATCTCAACGTCATTTTGACCGCTTGCAACTTGACAGACGAAGACATATTGCAAGCTATCCGCGCGGGTGCCAAGGGTTGCATCGACGAGGCGGCAACTAACATTGAGTTAGGGCCAGCCATTCGCATCGTTCACAGCGGCTCGGTTTGGGCGCCCAGACGCATTCTTGCCATGTTTGTAGAGCAGACATACAGGAAAACCAATCCGGGTCTTTCCACGGTTCAACGGCCCCTGACGCTGCGGGAGAAAGAAGTACTACGAATGCTGGTTACGGGGTGCTCGAATAAAGAGATCGCGCTCCCGCTCGGAATTGAAGAGCGCACAGTGAAGGCCCATGTTGCCAAGCTCATGCGCAAGGTTGGAGTTCCGAACCGAATTCTGCTTTCAGTGCATGCAATCACGCATTCCTTGGTAAGCCTGCAGGAAAACGCGTAAGCGCAGAAGGCAGTTTGTTTGGCAGTAGTAGCTTGCTGGAGGGCGGCGCAGCCTGCAGATATTCCGACTCCCTAAGTCGCGACAGTCATTCTGACGCCGCCTTCATACTGGAGACGGCGTTCTTATTTACGAACGGCCCTAAGCAATGCTCTCGGAATGGCTGACCGTGGCTATCTGCACAGCCCCCAGAAGCGACTTCAACAAACTCAGGAGTGGAGTGCCATCACCATCAAAATCGAGCTTCGATTTCTCTAAATAACCGGCGGCTCCGTCTGCCAGCAATTTCTGCCCATTCTTTTGCGAAAGGCCGGACAGCACAACCACGGGGATTGCTTTCGTCAACGCGTTCTTCTTCAGTTGTCGAAGTACGCTCGTGCCCTCCAGTGTCGGCAGCATCATGTCGAGGAGGATCATGTCAGGACAAAGGTCCTGCGCGCGCTGCAAACCTTCACGGCCGTCGCCCACGGAAATGACATGATATCCGGCCTTCACCAGAATCCTGGTGACTGCCAGGCGCAGCAAACGGCTATCTTCGATCAGGAGTATGGTCATGCCATTAGTCCTTCCACGACGCTGACAGTGTCGGATTCGACAGGATCCGCGCTCTCCCGCTCCAAATAGCACAACAGCAGAGTTCGTGCCTCCTGCGGCATCCTCCCAAATTCGATTCCGTTCCCAAACTGCGGATGACGGGTTACGACCTTTCCGTCAAGAGATAGCTTCTTGTGCCCAAGCCAAAGGACAACTTTCAAAGCGGTACCGACCTCGAGCGTAACGGCCATCTCGATGTAACAGCCTCCGGCACTGATGTCTGCGGTTTCGGTACGAATCGGGGTTTCGCTGTCTTGCGTGCGCAATTCAGCCTGGACTGCTTTCTTCAATCGCTGAAACCTGCGCCGTTCGAGCGCTGCGGCTTGAAGACAGTCTTGAAACAGGGTGGCAGTGATCATTTCTTCTCCTTCATTTGCTTCGTTGTCAGTTCGCGAAGCCTAAATTATTGATTTGAAGAGCTTTACATTATTTTTAGTTTCAAGCTCTTGCATGGCCTAAACAGTTGGTTACTGTCGTGGGTTACTCCCATTACCTAGTTCCAATTGTTGGAGTACATGACCCAACGTAATCTCTCTTCATGACGGATCGCACCAAGTCGGCAACCTGCAAAAAGAGCGCGGGAGCAACGATCGCGAAGCCGGTCACACAAGGGGCATATATGAAATCCTTCCTGCAAATCCTGTTGGCTGTCGTGATGGTTACCGGCGTTTCGGCTGCAAAAGAATTGCCGGATGCTCCCAGTGCCGAAGTCGAAGCCGAAGCAGCGTTCGTTGAGACTTCGGTACCCGTTACCGCTCCACGCTTTGTCGAGAAGCCCGTCATTGATAAGAAATTCATCAGCCTTGCGCTTGTTTCTACCGGCAGCACCTTCGCCGATTCCTACACGACCATGTTCGCTACCCAGAACTGGCTCGCCGGGAAGAAGGGCGTCTGCAACATGGAAGTGCAATCCGCCTATCTCTATGGAACTCACCCAACGACGGGAAGGGTTTACGCAGTGGCCTCAGTCAAGAGTGCAGTCTCGATCTTCAGCGCCTACTACCTTCGCAAACATCACAGCAAGTTCTGGAGCCTTCCGCTGATCGCGAACTCGGCAATCAGCCTGGAAGGCGTCACCCAGAACATGATGTCGTGCAACTAGCTGGTTCACTCGCTTCTTCTACTGCACCGTCAGCGTCAGAGGAAGCGAGTGTTGTAACGCACCAGAAGTTCCTGTGACTGTGACGGTATAGGTTGTAGGGTTCGAGGTGGGTGGCTGTTGAGGCTGCTGGGGAGCAACGCCGGTGCCACCAGCGCAACCTACCAGGAACAACATCGCCCCCACCAGCAGAGCAAGAACCATCAGCTTCATCAGTTTTCGGTTGCGCCGGCGCGGAGACACCGCAAGCATCATCCCGAAAAGTCCCAATCCATGCAGTTGCAAAAACGCCGCAAAAATTGGCCGGCTCATCTGCGAAGTACTCATTAGAGCTGACGTTGAGGCGGTCTTGATGGTCAACGTGACATTCGCCGGATTTGACCCCGGCGTCACCGAAGCAGCCGAAAAGCTGCAGGTCGCATTCGCCGGAAGTCCGCTGCAGGCCAGTTTGACGGCGCTAGAGAACACTCCGCCTAGCGGCGATACGGTAAACGAATATGCGGCATTCGAACCGGCCTTTACCGTCGCAGAAGTGCTTGAAGCAGTAAGCGCGAAGTCAGCTCCCGTGCCCGTTAATTGAACTGTCTGCGAACCGCTTCCTGCGTTATCGGTAATCGTCACCGTTCCATTGCTGCTTCCGGTCGCTGCAGGGGTGAATGTCACGTTGATCGTGCAGTTCGAAGCAGGCGCCAAGCTTGCCGGACAGTTGTTGGTCTGGGCGAAACTACCGGCAACCTGAACATTCGCGACGGTGAGAGCCTGTGTTCCGCTGTTGGTCAATGTCACTGATTGTGGCGCACTGCTGAGCCCCACCGCGACTGAACTGAACGTCAATGATTGCGCCGACAGCGAAACGCCCGCACCTAGGCCGGAACCGGTCAGGTTGATTGCATGCGGGGATGCCGCACCGTCATCCTGAAGCACGATTGAGCCGCTGCGTGTGCCGCCGGAGGTCGGAGTAAAGGTAATTGCAAGACTGCAAGAACCCGCGGCTGGAACGCTGCTTCCGCAGTCATTCGTTTCCGAGAAATCACCGTTCGCCTGAACGGCCGAGATCGAGAGCGGTGCGCTGCCAAGGTTCCGCAGAACGACGTTCTGTGACGGACTGATCGAGCCAACGAGCTGGCTGGCGAACTGCAAGCTGGGCGGGGTCAAGGAAACGCCGCCTTGCGATGCAGGCCCGATCTTCATCAGGAAGCTGTCGGCCGCGCCTGCAAGTTGTCCTTGCACCGCTCCCGAAGTCACCGGAAAGTCTGCCGATGTCGTTATGCCCGCGATGTAGAGGTTTCCAGTGCTATCCAACACCATTCCGCCTGGTGCGCCCTGTTCGTCCGCGGTGCCGCCCAAATACGTAGCGAAAAGCTGGCTGCTGGCAGAAGCGTCAATCTCGACGAGCAAAAGATCGTTGCCGCCGCTGAAGGGTTCGAGCGCATTGACCGTGTTAAAGGCATTGGTCGATGTGACTCCCAGAACGTAAGCGTTTCTGTTCGAGTCCACAACGATCGCCTGAGGAAGCGCGCTGTTGTTTGCCCCGAGAAATGTCGAGTAGGACAAACTCGATCCTAACGGATCGAATTTCGTCACGAAGGCATAGCTGCAAGCGTATCCGTCGGTGGAAGGATTGCAGATGCTGGTCGATGTGACTGGGAACGTGCCGTCACTCAAGGCCACTCCCGTCACATAAGCTGAGCCAGTAGTGTCAACGGCGATTCCGCTCATGCCGACGGGCAGGCCACTGCCACCGTACAGATAAGTTGAATATTGCAGGCTTCCGGCCGCGCTGAACTTGCTGACGAATCCGACGGAGGTGTTCATCTGCGTCGAATTGGTCGTGAGATAAGCGCCTTGCGTAACTGGCAGGTCGTACGTGTTGGTCGTGCCGGTCAAATAAATATTGCCGTTGGCATCTGCAGCCATGGCCGTGATGGTTGTGCTCGGTTGCGGCCAGCAAGGAGTACCGCCGCAGTTGAATGCCACGTTCGCAGAACCGCCGAAGTAAGTCGAAGACACCAGCGTGGATCCGTCAGGGCTGACCTTGGTGATAAATCCGTAGTTGCCGTACATTCCGCCCAGGTTGGGAGATACCGTTGACTGGTACGCGTTCGCTACTGGCAGATTTGTAGATGATGTATATCCGGCAACGATGAGGTTGCCAGAATTGTCGGTAGTCACTCCGGTGGGGATGTCAGAACCATTTCCACCGAAGTAGGTCGAGTACATTAACGTTGAGCCGTCGGTCGAGATCTTCGAGATGAAGGCGTTGAAGCCGCCGGGATACGTTCCCTGAAGCGCGTGGACAAGCGGGAAGTTACTGGACGCTGTGCTCCCTGTCAAATACGCCCGGCCGGAACCATCCACGGCGATACCGTATCCATAGTCATCATTGCTGCCACCCAGGTAGTCGGCATAAACAAGGTTCTTGCCAGTAGCGTCGAACTTGGCAACGAATACCTGGTTACTGCCCGCGACAGACGAACCGATTGCGCTGAGCGAAAAGTCTGATGAGTCCGTAGTTCCCACGACGTAGACACTTCCAGTTCCATCAACAGCGATGCCACCAACTTGCTCGTCTCCGCTGCCTCCCAGATAAGTTGAGTAGACCAAGACCGGATCGATGATCAAAGCCTTCTGGCTGTCGTATTCCGACAACCGGAAGCTGACGTGATTGGCATCGTCGAGAACGTATCCGCCGACAACAGGTGTCCGCTGCCCTTGAGACTCTTGATATACAACGGGAGCCTGAAAACGAAGCTCCCCGCCAGCCGTAGCAAGGATCAGGCTGCCATCGTCGGAAACGCGGGTTTGATTGGCGCCTTTGACTTCAAAGCGGATCTGCTGCGGGTCGGCATTCGGAGCAATCGCGAAATCATATTCAAGCTGCCGGCCGTTGCCGTAGTAGATCAGATCAATGCCGCGATACACATTCTTGTAGCGAATCTGCCCGTAAGTTGGGACATTTCGCTGCCACTTGGAGGGATCGCTGCCGATGAAGTAGTTGACTCGGCCGGCCAAGGGATTCTCTCCAACAATTGCTGGGTTGGCCGCCGCGCCCAACAGCCGGAACTCCAACGATAGATTCCTGGATCGACGAGTGGCCGACGGGCTCGGAGAACCGGCAGACGCATCCATCTTGCCAGTGCGGAGAGACAGATTCATGCCGTTGCTCATGAGATATGCGCGATAGCCCGGTCCGCGAGAGATGAACTTGATCTGAGGGGCAGACTGTCCCCGATTCGCCTCAAAGCTCAGAGGCAACTTGCCCAAATCAAAGTTCCTTGCCGTACCGCGTTGCGCGACGGATTGTGCCTCCGAAGAAGCTACCCCGATCACCAGAACAAGCATCCATGCAAGATTCTTGATTCCCATAAGGTCTTGTCTCCACATAAAGAATTGGGGGGACGCGGGGGAGGGCCGCCACAACGCTTACCTATTGGGTATAAGCATGAGGAGTGCCGAAGTGCGGGCGGGAGAAACAAACTATCTTATGTGGAATTAATGAGTTAGAGACCCTAAAGTCCGGATTACCGGATAGATGAGTCCACGTTCCAGACTGGTGTCCGCTTTGCAGAATCTATAATTTGGACATATCGACTTAAGTAGTAAAAATAGGCTGAAATCAGTCTCCGGAGGCTTTCTTGGTCTCTTCGATTTTCATCTTGGATAGCAATTGGTAGATCGTGGCACGTCCGATCCCTAACACCTCTGCGGCACGCGCTTTGTTGCCGCCGACCCCTTCCAGCACCTTCAAAATATGCCGTCGTTGCAATTCCTCGAGCGACAAGAAGGTGTCGTCTCCTCCAACTTCTTCGTTCAAAGGTTTGCGAAGCTTCTCGGGAAGGTCACTTATGTCGATGAGGTTTCCATCCACCATCATGCACGCATTGCCGATTACATTCTCCAGCTCACGCACGTTACCGGGCCAGGGGTAAGTTGCGAGCCTGGCCTGCGCCCGACGCACCAGTCCTACAATAGGCTTTCTGTATTCGTTGGAGAACTTTTCGATGAAATACCTCTCCAAAAGCGGCAAGTCTTCCCTACGGCTTGCCAGGACAGGTAAGGGAATCTCGACCACGGCCAGCCGGTAATACAAGTCTTCACGGAACTCACCGTCTCGGACCATGTTCTTGAGATTGCGGTGAGTGGCTGCGATGACACGCACATCAATATCCCGTGGAGTGAGACCGCCTACACGCTGGACTTGATGGTTTTGCAGAACGCGCAATAACTTCGCTTGTGCTGCCGGCGCCAGTTCACCGATTTCATCGAGAAAGATAGTCCCCCCATCAGCGTGTTCGAACAATCCAACTTTGTCTTGCGTGGCGCCGGTAAACGCTCCCCGCACATATCCAAAAAGCTCGCTTTCAACCAGGCTGTCTACCAGTGCGGAACAATTGCAGACGACAAATGGCCCGGAAGCCGACGGGCTTAACCGATGGAGCGCGCGTGCCACCAATTCCTTGCCTGTGCCAGTTGCTCCGGTAATCAACACGGTGCTGAAATGGGGGGCGATTCGCCGGATTTTCGCGTAAACCTCCAGCATCAACGGGCTTCGGCCGATCATGCCTTCAAACTGGTAAGCGTCCACCAGTTCCTGATCAAGGCGCAGCGTTTTGTGCCGGGTTTCAGCATCGGCCAGAAGAGCGGCAATGCGTGCCCGAAGTTTACTAATCTCGATCGGCTTGGTCAGATAGTCAGTGGCCCCTTTCTGGATAGCTTCGACCGCAGATTCGGCGGAATAGTGTGCTGTGATCAAGATAACTTCAACGCCAGGATCGACACTGACTATTCGCTCCAGGATCTCGATTCCACTTACTCCAGGCATGACCAGGTCAAGAAGAACTACGCGAGGCCTGAGACGAAGGAAGATTTCGAAGCCCTGCTCCGGATCATTCGAGGTCGCAATTTCAAGACCCTGACGATCCAGCGCAACCTTGATCATCTCCAGATTGTACGGGTCGTCATCGATCGCAAGCAGCTTGAGCGTGCTCGATGTATTCATCGGACGCTCCGACCGGCAACAACTTCCCTGGGGTCAGCTGCTCCTGCTCGGTTTGCTGGATGTAGCAATGCAACGGGCGCTTGCGTACTACGTACGACAGCAGATAACTGCATCGGACTTTAGCCTTCCTATCCCTGTAAAACTCGTGCCCGAAGTGGAGGAAGTGCCGACAATTGTGCGAAGGTCGACCACCTCCCCGCACAGGAGTCACATTGATGGTCTTATCGCAGACTATGCGATTTGAGTCAAGTGCCAATCTTTGCTTCCAGAGGACGGACGGGGTTGCAACCCACCACCCGCTTGGGTTTGGCAACGATAACATCTAACCTAGTCTTGAAGAATCCAATTGTGTGTTCGTTCAGTGAACTGGAAAGCGTAACTTTGCAATGGACTGTTTGGAGCTTCCGTCCTGACAATGCGAACCGAGCCCACATACTGGTCATGACCAGACTTTGAAATAAATACCTGCAGCGACGACGCCGGCGCTAACGTCAGTGGCAACGGGCAGAGGAATCCACCGGCACTGATGTTTTTCGTGGTAGTAAGTTGCTCAAACGATCGTCCCGAACTGTCAGTTCCCTTCAGCTTCAAGATCAAGTGCATATTCACTCGCACGTGAGTGCGACGTTCGGACGGTCTTTTCTGAAGCTCTTGCGCGAGCGAGCTCTTCAGTTTCTGAAAATCGATCGGCTTCTCGAAGAATCCCGCTGCTCCCAGATTTGCCATATAGTCTTTGTACTTGGCAGAAGACTCTCCGGTCACAACAAAAATAGGGATTCTCGCCGTGTAGCTAAGATTGTGAAAGCTCTGGCAGAGCTCGAAGCCGGAGCAGTCAGGCATCATCAAATCCATCAGTATCGCGTGCGGCCGGTGACCTAAGGCGAGTTCCAGAGCTTGAACTGGATTGCCGGTGTCGATTGTCTCGTAGATATCCGATAATTTGCGCTTGATCATTCCTCGCATTGCGTCATCGTCATCTACTATCAATATCTTTTCCATAATTCCTCTCCCCAAGTTTAAGAAGTTTCGGCTCTCGCCCCTACCGGGCTTCAGTTAACACCGGCTTGCCATCAAGTGCCTCTCTAACCTTGCCCGCAAGCGATTCGCGGGTGAAGGGCTTCGGCAAAAACAAACTTCCTTCATCCAGAACGCCGTGTTGGCCAACCATCTGGCCGGTATAGCCCGACATGAACAGGACACGCATGTCCTGACGCTGTTGCAGCAAAGTATCGGCGAGCTTTCTCCCGCTAATGCCGGGCATCACGACATCAGTCAGCAGAAGGTGGATCGTTTCTTCGTATTGCTCGCTGATCTTTAGCGCCTCGGCTCCATTCTCTGCCTCAAATACGCGGTAGCCGCAGAGTTCCAGCAACTGGCGCCCTAACTTTCGGAGCGAGGCCTCGTCTTCCACCAACAGGACAGTCTCGTTACCTTGCATTACGTTAGGGATGTCCGTGGAAGGCTTGGACACTTCAATCGCATTCTCGACTTTCGGCAGATAGATCCGGAATGAGGCGCCGGCGCCAGGTTCGCTCACTACATCGATGTATCCACCGCTCTGCTTCACGACCCCGTAAACTGTAGAGAGACCCAGGCCAGTACCTTTCCCCTTTTCCTTGGTAGTGAAAAAAGGTTCGAAGACACGTGCACGGGTCGCGGCGTCCATCCCGATTCCACTGTCGGTGACGGTCAGCCGAACATAGTCACCTACCAACACCGGGTATGGATAACGAGTGACAAACTCGGCGTCCATGTAGAAGTTCGAAGTCTCAAGTCTCAGTTCGCCACCGTTAGGCATCGCGTCCCGCGCATTGACCGCGAGGTTGAGAATTGCTTGCTCGATCTGTCCCTGATCAGCCTTGATCCTCACCAGGGCGGAATCGAGATCGGTTTTCAGCCGAATGTCCTCGCCGATCAGCCGTTTCAACATCTTTTCCATGTCTTTGACCACCGCATTGAGATCGAGGACCCGCGGATCCATCACCTGCTGTCGGCTGAAAGCGAGTAACTGTCGGGTCAATCCTGCGGCTCGGTGCCCTGCTTTCAACATTTCGTCGACGCATGACCGCAACGAATCATCGGCCGGCGTTCCTTCTTGCACGATTTCGCCGTAGCCGATGATTACGCCGAGCAGATTGTTGAAGTCGTGAGCCACGCCTCCGGATAACCGTCCAACTGCCTCCATCTTCTGAGCCTGTCGGAATTGTTCTTCGAGATCCTTGCGCTGAGTGACATCGCGATTGACGATGACCAGCTTCTCGGTCTTTCCGCCCTTCAAGATTGCGCTGGCACGCGATTCCAGCGTTCTCCAGCTCCCGTCCTTGTGACGCATCCGGTATTCGAGGCTCGTGCCAACTCCTGTCCTGCGGGCATCCTCGGAAGCTTTCCGAACCTTCTCGCGATCATCCGGATGAATCTGCTCCAGAGCGGTGCTGCGTTTCAGTTCCTCCGGCTTGTAGCCAAGAATTGTTTCGTAAGAAGGACTGTTATAGACGCGTTCGCCGGCCATATCGACGACGGCGATCATGTCTGCCGCATTCTCGGTGATCAGACGAAACAATTCTTCGCGCTCGAGCAAGCGTTCCCGAACCGCTTTGATCTGAAAATGCTGGTACACCGTGTATATGTCGAAAAGCAGGACCATCCCCACGAGTCCCAGGAGCGTGTCATTGAGAGGCGTGGAATTGAGTTCCGGATGGTAGACATGCAGCGTCGGAAAACCAAACGAGACGATTCCCGCGGTGAGGAGGAGAGTTATCATGACCGCGCAAGCCCAGAGCCAGAGCTCGCGGCGCTCCACCACGCGCACGTGATCGCGCAGGGTCTTGCCTTGATCTGCGCTTTCTTTGGCCGGACCTGACAAGCTGAGCGTTTGCATCGCCGATGACCCTCTCATTGGTTTCCAACTAGTAATCAAAGCAGCTGCGTCTACGAGGGGGAGGTCAGTGATTAACAAGCACGGAAGAGGCCACAATTGAGGAGCTACAGGCATCGCCGACAATACTAAGAGCCTTTTTATCAGCTACTTCGGACTGGCAAAGTTTGTCAGTACGGAAGCTCGGGCGCAACTGTTTATGGGTTGGAATTCGGTCTGGATTTAGGACAAACGGCGGAATGAAATCTATCGTTCGTCAGTTGCGATTGCGGGATAACTGACAGAAGAAGGCCTTTGTTTCAAGGTGCGCCTCATCTCCACGGCGACGCTCGACAGTTCGTCACTTAGAGCCTGGAATAGGGCAGGGGCTTGATCCAAACTGTTCTCACGGCCCAAGCTCTCGAGAATCTTAGCCTTTTCCGAAGCATCTGGCAGACCGAGGTAGCCGAGCTCGCCTTTCAAAGTATGCGCAATGCGCTCGATCAGATTGCGCTCATTCGATTTGATCGCTTGTTCGAGTGTTGAAAGGTGCTTTGGAGTCTCCTCAAGGAATATTTCAATCAATTCATGCAGAAGCGCCTCGTCTCCGTCGACCCGCTCCAGGGCACGCGCGGCATTCCATGACGTAGCGCTGGCCAACTTTTCCGTGTGTGATGAGAGTGCTTGCTGTTCGTTTTCACCGCGGACCAATCGGGCAATCACGTCTTCAATGCCGCGACTGCTGATCGGCTTGCTGAGATAGCCGTCCATGCCGGCTTCAAGGCACCGCTCTTTGTCACCCTTCATTGCGTGAGCCGTCATCGCAACAATCGGGATGTGAGCACCCGAGGTCTTCTCCAGTTCCCTGATCTTCATGGTTGCGGTCAGGCCGTCCATGACTGGCATTTGCACGTCCATGAATATCAGATCGAAGGATTGCGTGCTGTACATCGACAGTGCTTGCTGGCCGTCTGGCGCGATCGCTGGAGAGTGCCCCATCTTCTCGAGCATTCTCACCACAACCGTTTGATTGATTGGATTGTCCTCCGCCAGAAGAATTCGCAGCGGTCGTGAATCGGCGCGGGTCTCGAGGGGTGTCGGAGATCCTGTCGAGCGATTTTCGTCGTGCCGGCCTAGCACGTTGAGAATGGCTGACAGCAATTCTGACTTTCGTATGGGCTTCAGGAGGAATGCATGGATTCCCAGATTCCGGCAGCGGTTCCCTTCTCCTCCTTGCCGAGCTGACGTCAGAATCATGACGATCAAGTCGGACAAAGCCGGGTTCTCGCGAATTTTTTCTACCAATTCGAAGCCGTCCATGCCGGGCATTCGACCATCGATGATGGCGAGGCGGAATGGCGCGTTATTCGTGCGCGCGTGTTCGATCGCCTCCAAAGCCTCTTTGCCGCTCTCGACAACGGTGGGCCTCATACCCCAGCCCTTGGTCATTTCCAGGAGAATCCGGCGATTCGCCGCATTGTCATCGACAACCAACACCGGTATCTGCAACAGGTCCATGGAATAAGCGGGCGCTAGAATCGCGGACCGGGTTTTGACGCTCCCTAAAACAACCGTGAAGTGAAATGTGCTGCCCTTGCCGAGCATGCTTTCCAGCCAGATTCGTCCCCCCATCAATCCTGCAAGGCGAGAGGAGATTGCGAGTCCAAGGCCCGTGCCGCCGTAATTGCGCGTCGTGCTTCCATCCGCTTGCGCGAATGCCTCGAACACCAGACTCTGCTTATCGGCGGGTATTCCGATGCCCGTGTCTGCAACGCTAAAGTGGAGATTCAGTTCCTTGTCGGTGCGGGAGATCATCTCCACGCTGACGACGATTTGGCCCTGTGGCGTGAACTTGATCGCGTTGCCGACGAGATTTACCAGGATTTGGCGAAGCCGACCGGGATCACCAATAACCGTCTCGGGTATCTTCGCGTCGATCTCGTACGCCAACTCAAGATCTTTTTCGTGAGCCCGAAGAGCCAGAACCTTCATGATTTCAGCAATCGTGTCCTGCAGGCTGAATTCAATCGGCTCGAGATCCAGCTTCCCCGACTCGACTTTCGAAAAATCGAGGATGTCATTGATCACTCCGAGCAGCGAGTCTCCCGATGATTTCAGCATCCCCAGGTACTCGCGCTGCTCCGGCGCCAATTCGGTATTCAGCACCAGATCGGTCATGCCAAGTATCCCGTTCAAAGGCGTGCGGATTTCGTGGCTCATGTTGGCAAGAAATTCACCTTTGACGCGGCTGGCCTCTTCCGCTTTCTGCTTAGCCTGGACTAACTGGTTGTTGGCTTCAAGCAAGTCGGCGGTGCGCTCGAGCAGTTCAATTCCAACTCGATGCCGTTCCGAGACCAACGAACCCACGATCAGGCCAACGGCGGAAACCACGAACATCAACAAGCCCGTTTTCGGCTGCATGTGCGGCAGCGGATAGATGTGCAGCGCCACCACGATCCCGAAATTCAGTGTCAGCAAACAAGTAACGACTCGGCGAATCCCTTGCCGCAACGCAATCCAGATGACCGGGATAAAAATCAGGTAGAACAATTGCCCGGCGAAGATTCCGAACATCAACCAAAGCAGGGTAACGATTGCACCGAGTTGGGCAGCAGCCTCCAAAAACGTCCAGACGTTGGCAGGCTTCTTGCCTGGGTGTTTTTTCTTAAGAGGATCGACCATCTCCGGGAAAAGTTCTTTTCGTATCAGCGGGAAGACGTGAATGAGCAGGAAGGGAGCGATGCCCAGCAGGCCGATCTCATCCCCAAGGAACCAGGAGGCTGCAGCGGTCCAAAATTCACTCCATCGGATGGAATGATCGCCGACCAGGCAAACCACACCTGTCGCGGTTGAGGCCAGAGCTGCAGCAGTGGTGACGGCAACGTAGTAGACCACGTCACGCTGCCGCCTGAGACCAAGGTCGATTCGAAAAGGACCGCGCAGAAGATAAGCGGCAAGCGCGTAGAACAGCGAGATGCCAAGGGCTCCAACCGTCTGACTTAACGTGAAAACCGGCTGATCGTAGATGAGGCTGCCGGCAAGGGCATTTCCAGCAAATACCAGGACTGCATACCACGGACTGATGCCCAACAAAACGGAAAGAACCAGTCCCGTAGCCGGATACCACACGACGGACCCCAAACGTGAAATGAGGATAACTTCGGGCCGATTCAAAAGCAGAAATACCAACAGGTACCAGATCGATACCAGAAAGTGCCGAAGAATCGTACGATTGCCGTATATGGATGGCTTGATCATTACTTTCCGCTAGAAAGTTGCCGTCGAGATTGAATCTGTCATCCCGCCGAAATTTCGTTATTCACCGTATTTTCTGGACCTGACACAATACTGTCCGTGCTGATCACGACCTGATTACGCCCATTCCTTTTTGCTTCGTACAGTGCTGCATCGGCCGCGGCCAACAGCTCGGTATCCAAACTTCCGTTCTTCGCCACGAAACCGCCAATGCTAACGGTGACAAGAATCGAATCTGACTGGAGGATCACTGGCGATTCCGACACGGCACGGCAAGTCCGTTCTGCAACGGTGCGAAGATCGGCGGCTGAGCAATTGGAAAGGACCGCAATAAACTCTTCGCCGCCGTAACGTCCCACAAAGTCGTAAGAGCGAACGGCCTTTTCGGCGCGATTTGCAATTTCCCTCAGTACCGCATCACCCACCGGATGGCCGTAGGTATCGTTGATGGCCTTGAAGTGGTCAACATCAATCATCAAGACGCCCGTGAAGGCATCTGTCCGCTGGCCACGGCGGAGTTCACAGCGCAACAGGTCGAGAACCGCGCCGCGGCTCCAGACTCCTGTCAGGGCATCGTGCGTAGCCTGATATCGTAGTTCCTCATGCGCTTGCAGCAAGTCATGTTGCAAGGACAGCACTCGGCTGCCAGCCCGCAGTCTGGCACGCAATTCCCCACTGTCGAATGGTTTGGTCAGGTAGTCATCTGCCCCTGCATCCAGGCCCTCGACAACATCCTGTTTATCGTCCTTACCGGAGATCAGCAGGATGTATTGGTAGGAAGGTTGTTGCTTGCCTCGAATACGCCGGCAGATTTCGATTCCGTCGATTCCCGGCATGAGCCAATCCAGGATGATGAGTGAAGGTGGGGTTCCGGGCTGCTGCAGCGCTTCCCAGGCCTTCTCGCCATTGTCGACGGCAATTACCTTATAACCCCAGTCTTGCAAACGCTTTTGCAAAAGCCTGCGGAAAATCGGATCGTCGTCCGCAACCAGGACGGTTCGATCGCCGGAAAGAGATTCTTTCGTTGTTTGGAAAACCGCCTCAATGTTTGCCATGGCGATTCTCCACGGCGAATATCGACAGCCCGTTCACCGCGATCCGGTTCTCTTTGACAACCTCGGGCTCGGAATCCGGAATGGCGTATGCCGGCTCGGTGTACGCCCGCAGAGAAGGCGCTATTTCCTGGCGCATAGGCTTCTTGCGTGCGGGATATTCAATGGCTGACTGGCGCGTGGGTCTTTCGCTGGGAAATATCGAATCGTCATGCGGCGCCTGTGTAATCAACGCTTCCTGCAGAGCGAGAATTCGTTTTCCGACCCTCGTGCGCGCTCGTAGTTCGGTAGACGTCGGCGGCTTCGTAATGTAGTCGTCGGCGCCCGCTCGCAAACCGGCCACGATATCGGCCTCGCTGTTTTTCGATGTGAGAATGAGAATGTACATCGACGAGAGAGAGGCGCTCGCCCTCACTTTCCGACAGATCTCAGGTCCTGTAAGCCCGGGCATCACCCAGTCCAAAATCGCAAGGCGAGGCGCATCCGCCTGCTGCAAGATCTCCCACGCTTCTCCGCCATCGTTGGCAACGACAATTTCATATTCCGGAGCCAGGACCTGGACCAGCATCGTTCGGAACAGGACATCGTCTTCGGCGATCAATAACCTCATGCTTACTCCTCGTACCCGCGAAAGGTTCTCGACGGTGCGCCCTGGGGGAGGTGCCGGCAACGGAGAAATGGATTCGAGTCGGCTAGCGACGTCCGTCTCAACCATGCACGAGGTGGGCCACCATGCGATTGGCACTACACGCCAAGGGCGAATGCTCGTAAATCACTCATCAAAAAAGATTTACGGATAATCAGGTGCTATACAGAATGCTGCGAATATGGGTGTTGGTGGCAGCCTGCGTCTCGGTAACAGACTGTGTCTATGAACGGGACAAGGGGCGGATTCTACTGCGCTTGCTCGTAGTGATGGAGCCAGTTACACTCCAATTTCTCGCGCAAGTTGCTGTAACCGCTAGACATCCTTCATTCTTTGAACCTTGCCTTCTATGCGTGATCCGGGAAAACCCAGAGAATTGCAGCAGCGTAGCTTAACGAAAGCGAATGAAGTCTTCGAAGTAAGGCGCTGGCACAGTTCGGCGTCGAAGAATCCCGCCATTGAGATTGGCTTTGTCGCGCCGCAAATCCTTCGATCCATTAGAATCGTGCCTCGCTAATCCCCGGAGAATTCATATGCGATCTTCTCTGCTTGTCTTCGCGTTCGTTCTTTGCTGTTGTGCTTTGTCCGCTGCACAACTCGACGAGATCCTAAAGAAGGCTGGCGATGCCCTGCAGCAAAAGGACACATCCTCGCTGAGCGACAGCAAGATCGTCGATGGCCTGAAGCAGGCTCTTCGGCTCAGCACGAGCAAAGCGGTGGCATATACGGGCCGCCCGGATGGATTCTTGAAGAACGATGCGATTCGGATCGCTCTGCCCCCGAAACTGGAAACAGTCGGCAAAGGTTTACGAATGCTCGGTATGGGCGGCAAGGTGGACGAACTGGAAGTTGGCATGAATCGAGCCGCTGAGCAGGCCACTCCGCAGGCAAAGCAAATATTCCTGGCGGCATTGAAGAAGATGACCTTCGACGATGCCCGGCACATCCTCAGCGGCAATGACACGGCTGCAACCGATTACTTCAAGCGAACCAGTTCACCCGAGCTCACCACGGCATTCGGCCCCATCGTGCACACTTCCATGCGGCGCGTCGGAGTGGTGCAGCGGTACGATCAGTTCATCAAGACGGCCCCCGGCGGCAGCACGATCGCCAGTGAGTTTGATCTCGACAAATACGTCATCGGCAAAACCTTGGACGGCCTGTTCCACATGTTGGGGGAGGAAGAGCAGAAGATTCGCAAAGATCCCGCGGCGCAAACCACGCAGTTGTTGAAAGAGGTTTTCGGCCGCAAATAAAAACCGATTGGTCTAAGTCTGCCGCTTCAAAGAGCAATCCCGAATTCCAGGTTACTTTGGTAAACTTCCCTTTCACCAAAAAATCCAGCTTTAATGAAAGTGCGCTGCCTGCGCGCGGACTCATTTGCATGGAAAATCTGATCTTCTACCTTGTTGTGCAGTTGAACCTCATCTTCGGTGTCGCCGGCCTGGTGTGGCCTGACAAGCTGATGCCTTACTTTGGACTTCTGATGTTTCCATGGCGGGCCAGTCACCGCGCGATCCGCATTCACGGCGTCGTTGCCGTTGCCGGCTATGCGGTGGTCGTAGGCAAACTTCTCGTCACCGCATAGGGTGGAACCATCCTCAGTTCCCGACGTTATTTGTCTCCGGTTGGAATAATCCCGGCGTTCTCGACCATCAGGATTACGGTGCGCTGCGGCGCCCGGGTTCGATGTACCACCCCTTTCGAAACCACGAATCCCTGCCGGGGAGAAAGTTCTACCGTTCGATCCTCCAGATCGATGAGCAGCCGGCCCTCGACGACGTAGAAGAATTCGTCGTCGTGGTCATGCTTGTGCCAGTGGTACTCGCCCTCGATCACTCCCAGGCGCACAACAGACGCGTTTACCTTGCAGAGCGTCTGGTTGTACCACTTGTGTGGAGCGGCTTCCGCGAGGGCCTTTTCATCGATCAACATCATCTGATCGTGTAAAACATTAAGGCGCGTGTCATAGGGATACGGGGTCGGACTGCTCATGTCTTCTCCTCTGCCGATGTCAGATTTTTTTGTGAAAGGCCACGCCGAGGGCGGACGAATCCGTCTGCCCCTACATAAGCACGAGAACGCGTTGGAATGAGTGTAGCGCCGGACGCATTCGTCCGGCGGCCGCGGGAATGGCCTATTGCTGAGTCTGGTTGCCTGACATAGGATTGTCACCCGAACCGGCTTTGTGATCCGGGTGGATGCGGCCGTGCTTGGCCTCCAGCAGATCGTTTAACTCCACGACCAGATCGTCGAAGATCTTCGGATCGTGCTCTTCCTGTATTCGCTTGCACAGAAAATTCATTCGGGTTCGTTCTTCGGGGGTCATATTCGGCTCCCATACCAGTTAGTCAGATTCATGTGTATCACAGCGACGTACAACGGATACCCTATTAGCGCCGAATCGGGATTGTAGAGCCAGAGTGAGAATTCCGGAATAATTCCACCTTTGTCAGGAAAATCCTTACATGGACGCTTTGCACCTGTGATGTGTCTTTTCCAAAGGCTTAACCGAACGTTTTTGAGAACTCTGTAGAATGGCACGGGTACACCCCGAATTCTGAAATAAAACGAGTATGAAATCCAAAGTCACGGGATTGCGCTACTGGATGGAACGCGTGCTCGAGGAGTGCGACAACACTGCCGCTGACTTCAGCGCCGATCCCGTTCACGACTTGCGGGTTGCGCTGCGGCGATGCCGGTCGATGGCCGACGGAATGATGGCATTGGATCCCGCTCCTGAATGGAAAGAGATGAAGAAGGCTGGAAAACAGCTTTTCCAGCGGCTGGGCGACCTACGCGATATCCAGATCATGATGGAATGGATCGACAAACTGGAGGAAGCACCGCATTCCCAGCCTGCGTCGACAGACGGTTCGAGTTCCATTTCGCCGACAGCAGACTTGGGTGGTGCGAACCTACCCACACCGGCTCGAGCGCTGCACTCCATCCTCATAGGGCGCGAGAGTGAACAGAAGCACGAAGCCCGGGCGGCGCTTGAAGCATTCGACCGCAAACAATGGCGGCAGTGGAGCAAATCCCTGCCACAGCGTGCGGCGCGCATCCGTCTGGGAAGCAGTGTATTCAAGCATCTGGCTCTTGAGCGTTGGACCGCCGCCCGCCAGTTGCATGTCCGCGCAATGCGTAACCGGTCCGGCATCAGCCTGCATACGTTGCGCGTCGGCATCAAGCGCTTTCGCTACATCGTCGAGAACTTTCTTCCCGTAGAACACAAGCTGTGGAGCGACGATCTCAAGCACATGCAGGACTTGCTCGGAGAAGTGCACGACCTTGACGTCTTATGGGCGACGGCGCTTTCTTGTCGGGTATTTACGGACCAAGCTTCCCGCGATGCCTGGCACGCGCGAATTCAGGATGAGCGGGCGAAGCGCACACAGGAATATCGACAAAGCACAGTCGGAACCGATTCTCTTTGGAACACCTGGCGAAACGCCCTCCCCCGGGGAAAACAGGTCCGGGAGATTGCGGTGCGGCGCCTGCAACTATGGGCTAAAGCGTTGGATCCGGACTTCGCACATTCCGAACGTGTTGCCCGCCTGGCCCTCGAACTCTATGACGGACTGTCGGTGACGGGCTTGTTTGCCGCAAAGACATCCGTCTCGTCCAGCGAAGATGGGACTGGTGGAAACGAGCGGTTGAGTCTCTATGCCGCAGCCCTGCTGCACGATGTCGGGAAGTCCGAGGGCAACAAGGGCCACCACAAAGAGTCATCGAAGCTAATCGAAAAGTACGGAACCCCGTTGGGTTGGAAACCGGAAGACATGGCGCGCGCGGCCGTTGTGGCTCGATTTCATTCTGGGGCATTACCGACACGAAGCCACAAAGCGTTGCGAGACTTACTTCCGGATGGCCAAAAGAGCATCCTTCGGCTGTCGGCTGTCCTTCGATTGGCGAACGCGCTGGATTGCCAGCATGACGGACAGGTTCGCCGCCTGAGACTCGAGAATACCGGTTTCACCAGAACGCGAACGAATGGATTCCTCCGGAAACCCCAGTCACTCGGAAAAAACGAAGCGCTGGTCATCAACGCCGAGGGATACAGGGACGGCACAGAGACTGCAAGAGCGGCGGCGGCCGAGAGATATCTGCTGGAAACCGTGCTGCGGCGGCCGGTCATGGTTAAGCCGGGGATGGTTACGGGCCGTCCGAGGCCGTGACGGCGAAGTTACTTTTACAGAACCTTCAGGTAGCGTACAAAGGGCAGTTGATTGCTAGGCCGGCCGATAGCAAAGACGTTATGACGCACGCACAACTGGTGGAACGGGCGGTGCGGTGGCTGCGGGTCTACCGCTGCGGAGTCGTACTGTCGGAGCAGGCCTGTGTGAGCGGCGAAATGCCGGATGCCATCGGATGGAAGCAGGCGAATCATTCGGTCCTGGTGGAATGCAAAGTGACCCGATCCGATTTTCTTGCGGACCGAACCAAGCCTTTTCGCCTGAAGCCGGAAAAGGGCGTTGGCAGTGAAAGATTCTATCTGACGCCACCGGGATTGGTGAAAAACGGCGAATTGCCCGTTGGCTGGGGATTGCTCGAGTTGCGGCGTGGACGCGTCGAAATGGAACAAGCCTCAGAGAAAAACCTGCGGACGGCCGCGGGACTTCGCTACGAGATGAATCTGTTGCTTGCAAGTTTACGCCGTGTGGAAGTTCGAATCGAACCGCAGAGCATTACCGATTTTCTCAAGTGGAAGAACCGCATGGCCGAGTACAACCGCGGCACGTTGCCCGAAGGCCTGTCCGCAGCCGACGAGGAACTCAATGTTTTCCTCGAACCAGAGGTGCCCTGCTGAGCGAACCATCTGGCTAGTGAGTTTCGTCCCTTAATTTCACCAATGCTTTGACGACGGCAGCAGTGCTTTTGGAGAATTCACTTCCCGAGCCAACCGTGATGTCGTCATTCACTGACTGGCCCGAGTCCACTTTCCGAACCAGCGCCGCTGCGGCCGCGTGAAACTGCGCATGCCGGGTTTTCAACTCGATAAATGCGGGCCTCTGGTTCCATTTACATCCTTCGCCGTGAATCCACTGGCCCAGTTCACATTTCTGGTCCGACTGCACGTCCGCTGGATTTAGAGAACCATCTCTCCTCTCGAAGTATGCCTTCAACTTGTTCTTCCAGGTCGTATGAGCCACGATCGCGCTGTCGAAATCCATGATTCCCTCGTCTACGGGCGGATTGGAATGGTGGAAAGCCCACCGGGAGATACTTCGGCAAAAAGCGAAAGAGTCTTGAAGGGCTCGCTCCGGAGAAATAAAAAACCGGGCTGGTTGGCCCGGCTTTTCCTGCGTCGGTTGGATGCGGTTACATCTCAGCGCGGCGCGACTGGCGCTGTGCACTCGCAGAGGCCAGTCATAGCTTTTGGTCCCGAACTCTGACTATGAGCTCGCAACTGGACCAGCAGGAGCAAATGAATGTCCACGCTGACGTTCGCGCGCAGTGGTGGAGCGCTTTCATCTATGTTGTTGGGGACAATCGCGTTCTGGGCGGCCGCAACACAGGAAGGCAAGCTGCTGAGTACCGCTTCCTAACAGGTCAAGCGCAAACCCTTGCACAGTTTGCACATAAATTTGTGCATTACGCACCTTTTCTGTGCGCAGCCATCCGCACCGGTGTCGCGGCAGACGTTGTTGAGCTAGGTCCAAGCTGATACGCGGCGCAAATTGGAACCGGACCGATGCCCAACTGTTTTGGAAAAGATACAGAGTTTCGAGGGCGCGGGCGGGAGGCCGGCGCTACATGTCCCGGCGGCCTTCCATGGCCTTCAGCATTGTGATCTCGTCGGTGTATTCGATATCGCTGCCCACCGGGATCCCCATGGCGATGCGTGTAACTTTAACGCCGATCCGCTTGAGTTGTTGGGACAGGTATACGGCCGTGGCCTCGCCTTCGACTGTAGGATTGGTAGCGAGAATGACCTCATCGACGTTGCCGGCATCGACACGGGAGACCAGATTCGAGATGCGTAGCTGCTCAGGCCCGACACCATGCAGCGGCGAGATCGCACCGTGAAGAACGTGAAAGACGCCGTTGAAATGTTTGGTCTTCTCGATGGCAGCGATGTTGGTCGGCTCTTCGACAACGCAGACCAGCCGCTGGTTGCGCGTCGGGCTCGTGCAGTACACGCACGGATCGACATCGGTGATGTTGTTGCACACGGAGCACAGGCGAAGATTGGCCTTAACGTCCCGGACAGCAGCCGCTAGCGCCTCGGCATCATCGTCGCTCGAACGCAGGATATGAAACGCGAGACGTTGCGCGCTTTTTGCGCCCACTCCGGGGAGCTTTTTCAGCTCATCGATTAGGCGCGACATGGGTTCAGCAAATTTGGACATGGGGGATTGAGTAATTTGGTAATTGCGTAATTGGGTGATTGAAAAACCGACTCAGAGCATTGTAGCTGGTGGTTAGGTCAAATTACTCAATTACCACATTTCACAATTGCTCAATGGTTTGATGATTCAATTCGTGCCGGGCAGTGTGTACTCGAAATCGTAGGTGTGGCTTCCATCAGCGGCGATGTTGATCGTCATTTTGCCGGTAATGCCCTTCAGATCCTCCGTACCCGAGTCGGGAACGACGTTGATGCGTTAAATGAGGAGCATTTTGCACCATCGTGCCGGAATGCTGGAGAACGAAGGTGCCGGACAAGCCCTTCAATGTGCCAGTGAATCGCTCGATAGCGACATATGCTCCCGAGCCTTTGACGTCGGTGCTGGCGGTGAGCATCTGTCCTTTGCCAGTACCCTGCATGTCGCCGCGATACTGCTTGTCGAGAGTCATGCGGTTGAGTTGAGGTTCGGCGGGTTTGTCGTCCTGGGCAGTGATTCTTACGTCGAACGGTCCTGTCGCGTGATTGGTCATGGATTGTTTCTGAGCCGGCTGTGTTTGCGCTGCCGCAACCGCGACGAGCAATAGAAGCGCGAGTTTCGCGAGTGATTGTCTTCAGCATGATTTTGGAAATGGACTGATTGAGAGGTGGAATGACTCTGCTTCATTTTATAGCGTAACGTCTCACAATCCTGGAATGTTGAGGCCGCCGAGCATTCCTCCCACCGTGGATTGCATTTGCGAATCGACTTGGCGGGCCGCTTCGTTGACCGCCGCCAGGACCAGGTCCTGCAGCATCTCTACGTCGCCCGACTTCACGGCTTCAGGATCGATGCGCAGACTCAGGAGTTGCTTCCTGCCGTCCATCTTGGCGGTGACCGTTCCGCCTCCAGACGAAGCTTCGACGACGGTCTCCTGCATCTTCTTCTGCAGCGACTCGTACTGCGCTTTTGCTTTCGACATCAGGTCTTGCAGGTTAAAACCACCCATAACACCTCGGTTTCCGGCGCCCGGCTGTCGTTACCCAGCTTTTGACTAGGTCGACCCGGAACCGGGCGCCTAGAGCCGAGCGGCGGCGTTTAGCGCTTTTCTCTGTAGTCGATCACCGTGCGAATTTCAGCGCCGAATTTTTCCTGCATGCGGCGAACGACCGGATCTTCCTCGGCGCGGCCTCGGGCCCCAGGACCGCCAGCGGGTCGTTGGGATCCATTGCGCTTCGGCTGCGCTGCCACGGTCGCTCCCGGAACGACTCGAATCTTTACTGCCCGGCCCAGGACGCCGCTGGCTGTGGCTATTGCAATCCGCCTGGCGTCGTTGCCCAGAGACATATCGAGCACAGTCTGTGACTCGGTGATCTTTATGACCACTTCATTGCCCTGCACACTCCATTCGCCGGATGACAACATGGAAGCGAGAAAATTTTGGCCGGAGTTGATCAGCGCCTCGAGAACGGCGTTTTGCACTTTCGTTACGTCCTCCGGCAGTTCGGCAACTGCAACCGATTTCTCTTCTACCCGTGGCGGAGGCTCGCGCTCCGGCTCGGACATCGCCGAGGCAGCGACAAGTGTCGCGACATCGCGCTGATCCGAGACTGGCTCAGGATTGCGCTGCGTCGCTGGAGCCGCCGATCCCATGATGACCGGTTCGGGTTGACTGGCCTGCGCGACGATGCGCGGCCCCGGCGCCGCAGTTGAAGGAGCGGAATCTTCCTGACGCGGCGTCCCTTTTCTTGCAGAGTCTGCTGCGAATGGGCTGACGAAATTCGACCGCTGCCCTGGCTGCTCGGGACGGCGCGCGTCCGGCGCCGCGGAGCCGGAGACGATCGAGGGACGTGTAGGCGGCTTCTGTGCACTGGTTGATGGGGCGGAAGCAACGTCGCCCAACAATTGCTCGAGCGGAATCAGCTTCTGCGCATGTGACATCTTGAGCAGGCCCAGTTCTAGATGGAAGCGCTGCTCCTGCTTGTACCCCAGCTCACCGTGCGTGCGCAGCATGATCTGGAGATGGCGCGTCAGGTCTTCTTCGCTGAACAGTTCGGCAACCCGAGCCACGCGTTCACGCTCTTCGCTGGAAATTTGCAACAAGTGCGAATCCTTGCCCGCGATCTTGGCGACAGTCGCGTTACGCAGGAAGCGAACCATCTGCCGAGCGAAATGCGTGGGACTGTGCCCCTCGCTGATCAAGTGGTCAACCTGACGAAGGATTTCTTCGCTCTTGTTCTCGGATACTGCCTGCATCACTTGCTCGAGGATGTGCGCGGGAGCGGCCCCCACGAGATTGCGTACTGAATCGGCGGTGAGCTTTTCTGTCGAAGACGCGATCGCCTGATCGAGGATCGAAAGTGCATCGCGCATCGAACCGTCGCCAGCCTCTGCCAGCAATGCCAAGGCATCGTCATCGGCTTCAATCTTCTCGCGAGTCACCAGATCGCGAAGCTGTCCTACGATGTCATCGAATTTGACCGCCCGAAAACTGAAGTGCTGGCAGCGCGAGCGGATGGTCTGGGGAATGTCTTCGGGCTGCGTCGTCGCCAGCATAAACACGATATGGTCCGGCGGCTCTTCAAGAGTCTTCAGCAGTGCGTTGAAGGCTGCATCGGTGATCTGGTGTGCTTCGTCGAGGATGTAAATCTTGAAGCGGTCTCGAGCCGGGCGGTAGCGCGCGCCCTCGCGCAACTCGCGAATCTCGTCGATGCCACGGTTGGTCGCAGCATCGATTTCGATGACGTCTACAGAGTTCCCCGCGCGGATCTCGGTACAGGATTCGCAAATGCCGCAGGGCTCGGGAACCGGGTGATCCTTGGAGCGGCAATTCAAGGCTGCGGCGAGAATCCGGGCGACAGTGGTCTTACCGATGCCCCGATGTCCGCTGAAGATGTAACCGTGTGCCGTTCGTCCCTGCTCAATCGCGTTCTGCAGCGTCCGCGTGACGTGCTCCTGTCCAATAACTTCGGAGAACTTCTGCGGACGGTACTTGCGTGCCAGGACGGTGTAAGACATGAGGCGAAGAGAAGATTATACGGGATACGGCAGGCTTGGAAATGTCGCAAAACCTTTCACGGCAGAGACCGTCGATGCCGCGGAAATCGGGCCAATCGGCTTGCATCACCGCCAAGATAGAAAAATGCCGGCCGGGCACTGTAAAACGTCCGCAATCCCCGATGGGCTTGCTAAGCCGCGTGGCAAGAGATAGGCTATTGCCCTCAGATTGTGTGCGGATGCGGCTGAGGCGAGATTCGTCTACGGGCGGCCGCGAAGGAGGACGTTGTGCAATTGAAACTCACGAAAAGAACGGTAGATGGCATTCTCGCGATTGGCGCAAGCGGCCGGATTGTGTTCGGAGAAGAATCGGCTTTGCTGCGAGACGAAGTGAAGAAGGCAGTAGCCGACGGAAATAAGCGGATTGTGTTGAACCTGGGCGAAGTGAATTACATCGATTCGGGTGGCCTCGGTACTCTGGTGGCTCTCCACACGACGGCGCACAATGCCGGCGGCACGATAAAACTGGCAAACCTTACCAAACGTGTCGGGGATCTTCTCCAGGTGACCAAGTTGCTGACTGTATTCGAAGTGCATAACTCCGAGTACGATGCGCTGGAAGCATTCCGGCAAGCTGCTTAGAAGCGCCCTTCCTTCCAAATTCAACGTGTCCACCCTGTCGCTGAAAAACGCGACCAGGGTGGGCAGTTCCAGTTGAAAATTGCGCCCCTCCATATTGCTCATGAACCGTAAAAGAAGTACTGCGCGCGCCGAAGATATCCCTGATACAACTGGCCTGGTGCGGATGCGGATCGAACAGACGATTCGGCTGATCCCGCGAGGAAAAGTCTCGACCTATGGCGCAATCGCGCGAATAGCTGGGTTCCCACGTGGCGCGAGGATGGTCGCGCGCGTCCTCCGTCGCGGTTTTGGATTGCCTTGGCAGCGCGTGCTCGGTGCGGGCGGTGCGATCAAATTGACGGGAGATTCCGCGATCGAACAACGGTTGCGTCTGGAATCCGAGGGCGTACGGTTTCGCGGACGCAAGGTGGACATGAAGGCGCACGAATGGAAGCGCATGCTACCCAACAAAGCCAGCCGAAGTCCAAAGAGAAGTTCCTCCGGACGATAGTCTTAACGTCTCGAGCGGTCCTCCCGGGAGCAATCATGAAGAATTTCTTTCTTGGCTCTTTCATCACGATCGCAGCGATCGTCGCACTTGGATTTATATATTTGTGGCTCGGTTTGGCTGAAGTTCGCGGAGATGTTCCGCCGTCCAACCTGGAATCTGCCCTGATGAACATGGCGGTGCATTCTTCGGTACGGCGCCATGCCCCGGAGGTCGCGAATCCCGTAGCACCGACCAATGAAAACTTAATTGCCGGGGGCAAAATGTATTTGAATCAGTGCGCCGGATGTCATGGCACGCCGGGAAAAGCGCGCACCGATGCAAATTCCTTGAATCCCCCGGCGCCTGCTCTCGCCGAGGTGGGTACCGAATACTCTGAGGCCCAGATCTTTTGGGTGGCTAAACATGGCATCCGCAGGTCAGGAATGTTTGCAAACGGTATTTGGGAATCGGACGACAAGTTGTGGACGCTGGCAGCCTATATCAAGCGGATCCGAAAGCTACCCCCTGCTGTCGCCGAAGAAATTGAGAAGGTAGCGAAGAGCGGAGGCTAAGCGTGGCTCTTCGCGCCAATGTCGTCACTTCTTGAACTGCGGATCGATCTCCACTTGGTACCCGGTGACCATCTTGTTGGTCTCGTTCGCCATCCCGACGATCGCCATCAACTCCTTGAACATGGCATCGGTCATGCCTTTCTTCTGCGCGGATACCGTATGAGAGGCGATGCAATAGTGACATTGGTTGGTGACGCTGACCGCGACGTAAATCAACTCCTTCGTAAGAGGATCAATGGCGCCCGGGGCCATGATTTCCTTGATGTCTTCCCAGGTGCGTTTGAGAGTCGCGGGATCGTGGGCGATGGCCTTCCAGAAATTGTTGATCCAGTCGGTCTTTCGGGTAGCCATGATGTCGTCATAAACGGCGCGAACTTCGGGCGATGCATCTTCATACTGAATAAGGCCGAGAGTGGACATAGGTCTCCAGTTTCTTTTATGACAATAATTTGGTTCGGAAGAAAGTGTACCGCAGTGTGAGGAGGGGATTCGCCTGCCACAACGCAAGGTTCAGGCGTCACTACGGGACGCGGGGTTGTTCGGTCGCCTACCCGGCGTTCGAAACGCCGGGCTATCGTCAGATGTCCCTGCGGGACAAAGCGAGTCGCAGGTGGGAATTTGGAAGCTGAGACTGGTAGCTGGCGTTGAGAAAACGCTGAACGACAAGAATCGAGAGAGCGACGTAACAGTCTACATCTCTAGGAGAGTTCGCCGTTTAACAACTTCTCCAGGTTCACTGCCTGCACTCTAACGCCCACGTAGAAGTGGCCGAACAGCGCGTAGACGGCACTGACTTCGTCGAAGCGCATTTCGTAAATCAGTTTCTTGAATACCAGAGGCTCGTCGGCAAACAGGTCGACACCCCATTCCCAATCGTCGAACCCGATGGAACCGCTGATGATCTGTTTCACTTCTCCGGCATAGCGTCGTCCCACGAGGCCGTGGTCGTTCATCTGCCGCGCACGCTCTTCGATTGGAAGTTTGTACCAGTTCTTGTCTTCTCCGCGGCGACGGTCCATCGGATAGAAGCAAGCGTAGCGATGCGGCGGAATCTCGGGATAGAGGCGAGGCTTCATCGCCTCCCTGTGCCGATTCAATTTGCATTCGATCTCGGCCTTCCATTGATCGGAGTGCGGTTCGATGCCCTGATCCGTCAACTCTTTGTAGATTTTCAAGGTCGAGTCATACAGGCCTAGCTCAATGATCGAAAGATAAGAAGTTGTGGGCTCGAGGTAGTCGCTCAGACGGAGATTGGCGAGCAGGAGCTCGGCCTGGTTCAGATCGGCAAATGTGTCGCGGAAGTGGATGAGCATGAGGTCACCCTTATGCCCGATGAGAGAAAAGAGCGCGGACTGTCCGGGAGAATGCTTCTCCATGGCGGCAAGCGCGGAAGAAGCCTCCTGCGCGATCGCGGATTTTTCGGCGGCTGGAAGAGCGCGCCAGGCAGGCCAACGCAAGCGCAGCATCTGGTGCAGGACGCTATAGCCTTCGGTAGTGAGGGGGACTGCCGGTATTTCCGCGGCGACTTGCGGTCTGGGTTGATGAGTCGTCGTCATGTAAACCTTTCCTTGAGTCCGAAAGAAATATTGTACGCGGGCGGGAAGGCTTCGACCACGAGCAGCTCGGTGCTCTGAAGCCGCGTGGGTCAGGACGTCCGCGCTACAGTCAGAGGTACTTTAACCTAGAGTTTGTTGGGAGCCTTGCTTGTCGTTTCCCGGAGAATCAGCTTGGGCTCCACGGTGATTTCCCCGCCATGGTCGGAGCCAGAGTTGCGAATGCGGCCCAACAGCGTTTCCGCAGCAATGCGTCCCATTTCCTGAAGGGGTTGGCGCACCGTCGTCAGCGCCGGATTCTGATAGGCGGCGCTTTGAATGTCATCAAAGCCGACGACAGAAACGTCGTGAGGAACTCGTAGCTTCGCTTCGCGCAGAGCCCGTATTGCACCCATAGCCGAAATATCGTTAAACGCGAAGAGCGCTGTGAAAGGCTTACCGGAGGCGAGTAGTTTTCGGGTGGCGTCATACCCAAGCTCGGGAGAGGCGGAGTCTCCTTCGAGTTGCGAGATCAGAGCTCTTGAAATCGGAATATGGAGTCTCCGCGCTGCTTTCTGAATATTGGACCAGCGCACCTCGGTGTCGGAACTGAATTCCTGCCCCTTGATAAACGCGATGTGCCGATGGCCAAGTTCCGCGAGATGCTTGAGCGCGACTTCGGCGGCCAGCACGTGGTTCAGGACGATGTTGGTCACACCGTTCACTTTGTTGTGGCCCGACACCGTGACCACTGGAACCGAAAGAGCCAGCGACCACGGGGTGTCCACGGCAATGAGGCCGTCCACCGAACGTTCAACAAACAGCCTGGGATATTCGTCAATCAGGTCCGCGCGATGACGATGGCTCACTACGAAGTAGAAATATCCCTCCTGTAGAAGGAAATCTTCGATGCCGCTCATCACCGACGCCGAATAGCCATCGCTGACCTCGGGAACGATGACCCCGATCGTGAAGCTATACTGAGCACGCAGCGATCGGGCGAAGAAGTTGGGCCGGTATTTGAACTTGCGAGCAGCCGCGAAAACGCGGTCTTTGGTCTGTTGCGGAATGGAGTCGGCAACGGGCGACCGGTTGATCACCAGCGAGACAGTGGCGGGAGAAAGGGCCAGGTATTCCGCGAGTTCTTTCAGGCTCACGGGCTTGGAGCTTGTAGGTGGGCCCTGTTTGGCATTGCCCGCGGCCTTTTTTGATTTCACGCTGCGCAGTCTCGCACAAAGGCAATTCGGCCCGCAACCCGAAGCGTGGTCGATGACGGTATGTCCTGATTGACATTATCGGCGAAACCATTTTTCATACTCAGCGACAGGTATCTACTAACCCGATTTAGTAGCTGGTGGGATCCTGGTCGACGGAGGTTTCATCCGTGCCCTTTTCTTATTTCTGTTCCTCAGTAGAGCTGTCCCCCCGATCACGCGCGTTGCGAGTTCTGCTCACCAACAAGGTGGCCTCTCTAATCGTCGTCTGCATCGTTTTTAGCTTCTTTGAACTGAGCGGATTTGCGCAGACCAAGTCGTCGAAAGGAATCGAAGATCCTGCTCTGGATTCCCGGGTCGACTCACTCCTGAAGCAGATGACGCTCGAAGAGAAGATCGGCCAGCTTGTGCAGTACTCCGCCGGTCAGCCTACCGGGCCGGGGACGGGGCGCACCGACTACGAGGAAATGATCGCTCACTCGCAGGTGGGGTCTTTCTTCAACGTGAATGAGCCGAAGTTGATCAACTCATACCAGCGCATTGCGATCGAGAAGACACGACTGCATATCCCGATCCTCTTCGGACTCGATGTCATTCACGGGTTCAGGACGGAATTTCCAATCCCACTAGGGATGGCCTCGAGTTGGGATCCCTCGGTTATTGAAAAAGCGTCGCACGCCGCCGCAGTGGAAGCAGCAGCCGATGGAATCCGGTGGACGTTCTCTCCTATGGTCGATATTGCGCGTGATGCACGTTGGGGACGGATGGCCGAGGGAGCGGGCGAAGATCCATTTCTCGGTTCGGCGATGGCAGCTGCCTACGTGAGGGGTTATCAGGGAACCCGGTTGGATGCTCCGGACAGTATTGCAGCGTGCGCCAAGCACTACGTTGGATATGGCGCGGCCGAAGGAGGACGCGACTACAACTCCACGGAAATTTCCGAGCACACGTTGCGTCAGTATTACCTGCCTCCATTCCATTCAACTGTCGAATCCGGAGTCGCAACGCTGATGAGCGCTTTCAATTCCTTGAATGGAATTCCTTCGTCGGCAAATCCATTCACCTTGAAGCAGGTTTTGCGAAAGGAATGGGGATTCCGTGGGTTAGTAGTGAGCGACTGGAATTCGATTGGCGAGCTCATTCCGCACGGTATTGCGGCAGATGGAGCTACCGCGGCGCGAAAGGGGTTTCTTGCCGGCGTTGACATGGACATGGTGAGCAGCCTCTACCACGACAACCTCGCGCAGTTGGTGAATTCGAAGCAGGTAACGCAGGCCGAGATCGATGAGTCCGTGAGACACGTACTTCGAGTAAAGTTCGCGTTGGGCTTGTTCGAACATCCCTACGTCGACGAAGCCGCAGCGCCGAAGGCGCTCTTTCTTCCCGAAGCCCTGGATCTGTCTCAGGCGACCGCGGAACGCTCTTTCGTGCTGCTTAAGAACGCGAACGGATCAGGCGGTAAGCCCTTGCTGCCACTTACTGGCGGTGCCCAGAACGTTGCGGTCATCGGTCCGCTCGGAGAAGATTCGTCGTTCCCCGACGGAGCTCCCGACTACATGGGTCCACGGGTTGGGCTGGCAACCGCACTGGCGCAGAAGATCGGGGCGGAGCATGTATCGAAGTTCAAGGGAACCGGTCCTCTCGATGGAACGAAAGAAGAGCTGTCCGCTGCCGTAGCAGGAGCTCAGAAGGCCGACGTCGTGATTTTGGCCTTGGGCGAGACGCAGGACATGAGCGGCGAAGCCGGCTCACGTGCGCATCTTGGATTGCCGGGAAAGCAGCAGGAGTTGTTGGAAGCGGTGGTCGGTACTGGCAAACCCGTCGTGCTGATTTTATTTAGCGGACGTCCGCTTACGGTTCCATGGGCCTTCGAACATGTGCCCGCCGTGCTGGCGGCGTGGTTCCCGGGATCCCGCGGTGGTCCGGCCCTGGTGAGAACGCTTTTCGGCGATGTGAATCCGAGCGGAAAGCTCGTTGTGAGCTGGCCGCGAAGTGAAGGACAGGAACCTCTCTACTACAACGCACTCGCCACCGGAAGACCAGCCGGGGACATCGATGTGACGCATCCACCTTCTGACGTGGCTAGCAAATACGTGTCGCGCTACATCGACGAACAAAATGTTCCGCAGTTTCCCTTCGGATATGGCGGCTCGTATACGACGTTTTCTTACGGACCGACGTCGATCAGCACACAGAAGTTGAGCGCAGCGGCTCTAAACATGAGTTTGAATGGAGCATCGGCGATGACGGCGGAGGCCGATGTCACCAACAGCGGACCTCGTGCAGGGAACGAGACAGTTCAGCTATACATCCGGCTGGAAGGAACCAGCGTCACCGAGCCCGTCCGAATGTTGAAGGGGTTTCAGACTGTTGCCTTGGGGCCCGGCGAGACCAAGAAAGTGAAGTTCGAATTGAAGCCGGAGGCGTTCGCCATCTGGAACGATCACAATCAATTTGCGTCGGAACCCGCAAAGTTGACGGTGTGGGTCAGTCCGGACTCAGCCCATGGGACCGCGGCCAAAGCGGAGATTGCCCCGTAGGCGCGGGGCATCGATTCAGATCCGTGCGATGGTTTTCGCTTGCTTAAGCTTCGAACAAGGCAACTGGAAAATCGCGGAGGAGATCACTCACCATCAGGGTTGGAGATCCGTCCTTCACTTCAGACTTCACATGGGACTGCGAGAGAACGCTCCTCCACGCAACTCCAGAATCTGTCGGTAGCTTAAGGCCAGTGTCACACCAGTCCGGGCCCTTCAGAACATCTTCAGCCACTTCTGACAACCATCTCGGGCACACGACCAATGCGGCCGCTCCGGATTTTCGGCGCAGGAAAGCGGCGATGTTGCGAGCGTAACAGCCCGTTACTTGCAGCGGAATGAATTCTCCTTCATGAAAAAGATCGGCATGATCACGTCGGAAACGCAGCGCTTTTCGAATCAAATGCAATTTGATCTTTCCATCCTGCCAGTTCTCAACCAAAGCGCGCAGTTGTTCCGCCGAATCGAGTGCGGCAATTTCTTTCAGAGCCGCCTCTCGACGAGCGTAGTCGATCTGGCCGCGGTTATCCGGATCGACCAGCCGCAGATCCCATAGCTCGGAACCCTGGTAAAAATCGGGAACGCCCGGTGAAGTTATTTTTGAGAGGGTCTGCGAGAGTGAGTTCACCATGCCGAAGTACGCAATCTTTTTATGGAATGCGTGGAAGTCATCCAAAAATTCCGAATTCTCTGCAGCCAGGATCCTTTCCGCAAACTTTCTCAGCGCATCCTCGTGTGGCTGGTTCGGACGGGTCCACCGGGTATGCACCATCGCTTCCCGCGTAGCCTTGGTGAGGTGATCCTGTATTCGCGCGAGAAAAGTTTCGCGTGCTTCAGGATCAAGGGGCCATGCCCCGATGAGCGTCTGATAAAGAAAATATTCTTCGTTGCGGTCAGGGGCAAACTGTCCTGCAATCTGTTCTCGGTACTTGAAATTCAACCCTGCCCAGTGGTCAAGACGCTGCTTCCACTCGGCCGGATTCTCCGAGAGCACGTTAATCCGGGTGCGGACGTCTTCGCTGCGCTTGGTATCATGCGTAGTGGTGGCATCAAGTGTGCCGGGCCAGCGATCACGCCGCTTCTGGAGAAAGGCGTTGACGTTATCCAGAGTTGGAGCATCCGACGGCAAGGGATCACCACCCACCTCGTTGAGCGACAACAATGGATGAAACACGTAGAGCGCGGTATCTTCGAGTCCCTTCGCGACGATCGGGCCGGTAAATTGCTGCCAACGCATCACGAACGCAAGGCGAGCCTCTCGCTGGTCAGCGAGCACGTGTGGCGGGTTGAGCAGCAACAGCACTTCATTTACAACATTGAACGCACCCGGCGTAAGATGCGGAGCTCGCTTCCGAGCCAGGGCAACAGCGTCTTCGATGTACTTGATCGACTCGGCGGGCAGGTCCATATTGCGAATATAAGTCCGATAGACCGGCAGGCAGGCGGTGACTTCGATCAGAGCGTCAATGAGCTGGCCGCGATTCAGTTCGCGCGCGTATCGGTCCTGGGCGGCCAGTTCGGCGAGTTGACGGCCCAGCGTTCGCATTTCCACGCCCAGAAGCGTATTCATGACGAGCTTCTTTTTCTGATAGACGACGTCGGAGAAATCCTGCTGGCGACCGATGAAGGCAGAATAAATTTCTTCGATGCGCTTCGCGCCCTCGGGATCAACGAAGATCCCATTCACCGCGTTCACGTAGTCATAGCCAGTGGTCCCAGCCACGGGCCAGTCGCCGGGGATATCTTCCCCGCGCGCGAGAATTTTCTCGACGAGCACGTAGGCGGATGTTCCCGCGCGGCTCTCTTCTGCGCCCAGGCGTTCCTGAAGCCGATTCAGATATCCGACAGGATCGCGGAGTCCGTCGATGTGATCGATGCGAAGGCCGGCACGCAGATTTTTCGAGATCAGGCGCAGAATGTATCCGTGCGTTGCTTCGAAAACGATGGGATCTTCCACACGAACGCCGACCAGATCGGCAATAGTGAAGAAACGCCTGTAATTGATGCTCTCGTTCAGGTTCTGCCAGAACGCCAGCTTGTAATTCTGTTCGCCCAGCAATCGTTGCAGTAATCCAAGGCTGCCGGGGTCGCCTTCCCTGCCGTTGAGTTCAGCGACATTCTCCAGCACCAGCCGCGAAATTTCCGGACTGGTGTTCATCAGCGAGCGAAGACGCTCGCGCGCCGACTCGAAGCGCAAACGCTGCTCAGATGCACTCGAGGCGACGCGGCGGTCGGCGCGGGCAAGGTCCAGCGCCGAGGAAAGAATGCCGGAATATTCGTTATATGCAGCCGTCTCGGGACTCAAAGAGTCCTTCAATCGTCCCGCGTGAAGATTCAGAATCGCATGGTACGAGCGCGGAGAAACGGGAAACAACGACTCAAAATACTGGATGAAGAAGCGTCCATCGTTGTATACGAGCTTGATCTCGCCGGAATCGAGCGCTTCGCCGAAGGGCCGCCCCAGCACTGGCAGCAGGATGCGCCCTTCGAGGCTGCGCGCATGAGGATGCCATTCGATATCGAAAAAGCCTGCAAAAGCAGATTGTGCGCCGTACTCGAGCACATCCATCCACCATGGATTTTCTGCGCTGGCGGCCATGTGATTGGGCACAATGTCGAGCAAAAGCCCCATGCCGCGATTTTGCAGTTCCGTCTGAAGCGCGTTGAACTCTTCTTCGGTGCCCAGTTCGGGATTTAGACGACTGGGATCAATAACATCGTACCCGTGCATGCTGCCCTTACGGCTGGCGAGCACAGGCGATAGATAGAGATCCGTAATGCCGAGATCGTGGAGATAATCCAGAATCTTGTGAGCATCAGCAAAACGAAAATCTTTATTGAGCTGGATTCGGTACGTGGCCGAAGGCAAGCGGGTCTGCGGCATGTCTAACCTTGAGGCAGCAGGATTTGCAGTTGAGTGGCCAGTCGATTCAACTCTTCATGACGTTGTGCCGCAGCCGCGTCTGGATTCGGAGAATGCCAGCCGTTCTGTTGATAGGCAGCGATCAGCGGCTTGTATACCAGGTTTTGCGCTTCCCACAGCACAACGTTGAATGGAAGCGATGGGATTAGATCGAGCCACTTGATCATCCGCTCGATTGCTTGAAGATCGGAAGGATTCGCGGCAAAGTCCGCAGCTTCCTTTTCGATCCGCCTTCGCAATTTGTATTCAAGCGTGGTCCCATCCAACGTGATCTTGCTGGCAGCGGCCTCGCGAAGCAGGCTTTGAATTCCTTCCGAGTCAAGCTCAGGACGCTCCAGATGTTGCTGCAACTGGTTGTTCAAAGCTATTTCGGCCGCTGACTTCAGCGCGTTCGGAACGGGAATCTCCAGCCCGTTCAAGAAGCGAATCAAAGGAGCCTGGCTCTCAAAGACCGTGCGATACACGGCAGCCGCGTTGTTCAGCGAGTCGGTCAGGATCAAATTCGTAATCTTGCGCTGCTCGTCGCGGAACAGTTGCCGCAACGAGAATATCGCCTTGCCGTACGTCTGATCGAGAAGACGAATCAATTCCGCCGTATCCGCCTGGTCGAACGCCTCCATCAGCTTTTTCTCATCCTGTTCGGAAGAATCTTGAAGAGGGCGAATACCCGCCGTCACGTTGTGATCGCCGAGGTGCAGCACGGCAAAGCTGAGAGCCGCAGACTCCTGTGTGATCGCAGAACGGAATTGAGCCGCGCCAATTCCCAACCGCATCTTACCCTCGGCTTCGAGCGAATATTTCAGCCTCTCCGCCTCGTAACAGTAAATGCGGGTCTTATCTGGATAAGTTTCGAACAACGAACTGATCGCGTAGTGACCTGCAACGCGCTGGATATCGATGACGGCCGGCCGCACCCACTTTTCGTAGATCTGCGCGCCCGTTCC
Organism: uncultured Acidobacteriota bacterium; assembly: GCA_963801895.1. Taxonomy (GTDB): domain Bacteria; phylum Acidobacteriota; class Terriglobia; order Terriglobales; family Acidobacteriaceae; genus Sulfotelmatobacter. The sequence continues at coordinate 558,415 of CAWDGM010000003.1, forward strand.
ATACTCCGGGAGATTGCTCTTTGCTTTTGCGAGCTGCTGCAGGAATTCTGGCTCGATGGACTCCCCGGAGACGTCTTCCGCCAGGCGCAAGGCGCGACCCGCGTAATGAATAACTTGGACTGTCTCGATACCCGACAGCTCGTCGAAGAACCACCCACAGCTCGTGTACATCAGCATTGCGTGACGCTGCATTTCCAGGAGCTTTAACGCAGTCACTTGCTCTGACGGTTCAAGAGGTCGAATAGCGTGATCGGCGAAGAAAGAGTCGCGCACTTCCTGTGATCGATTGAGAATCACGCGAATATAGTCGTCCCGTCCCGCCCAAGGATCGCGAAAATACATTTTGAGACGCGACTCAAAAATCGGCTCCAGGCGATCTCGCAACCAATCAAGCGCCTCACGAAGCGGGGCTCGCCATTGCTGGTTCCACGAATGCCCACCGGAATTGCAGCCGCAGTCGCTGCGCCAGCGCTCAACGCCATGCACGCAACTCCAGGAACTGTTGTCGACGATCTCGACCTGATCTTCAGGCGGATGCTTCTCCAGAAATTCACCGTAGTTGGTGAGCTGGGCGACGCCAGCTCGGTCGATCTCATCGAGCGCGTAGCTGAGCGCCATCTCGCCAAAGTGATGGTGGTGGCCATAGCTCTCGCCGTCGGTGGCAATATGGACCATTTGCGGCCCTTTACGCTCATCAGAGAATCCGCTCATCAGGCGGTCTGCGAAACGCTTACCATCGCCAAGCAAACCCTCGAACGCTACGCCCTGCGAGATGGGACCGTCATAAAAAAACAAGTTGATGCGTTTTCTGGAAGGAAGCTTGGCGCTGTAGGCGTGCGCCGGATCGACGCGCGCGCCAGTCACATCGTGGAAACGCGTGCTGTCCTTGGCGCGTACGCGCTTCGCCTGTCGCGGAGCAAGAATTGTGAACAGGATGTTGTTCTCGGCAAGAACCTCCAGCGTTTCAGTGTCCACTGCGGTCTCAGGGAGCCACATCCCTTCGGGAGCGCGTCCGAAGCGGCTCTCAAAATCTTTGATCCCCCACTTGACCTGCGTAACTTTATCGCGGCGGTTCGCCAGCGGCAGGATCATGTGGTTGTATCCCTGCGCTAGCGCTGAGCCATGTCCCGAGTATCGCTCGCTGCTGTCTTTGTCCGCCTGCAGGATGTCGGCGTGTACGTGAGGAGCCTGGTCTTTCAGCCACGACAGCAGTGTTGGACCGAAATTAAAACTGATTTGCGAGTAATTGTTCTTCAGCTTAACAATGCGATTCTGAGCATCAAGGATGCGTGAGGCGGCATTCGGCGCGTAACACTCGGCCGTGATTCGCTCGTTCCAATCGTGATACGGGTAGGCGGAGTCTTGTAATTCAATCGCTTCGAGGTAGGGATTCTCTCGCGGCGGTTGATAAAAATGACCGTGAATGCAGACGTATTTCACTCGGCCTCCGCCAAGGATTGGAACTTCTTCAGGACAACAAATGAATAAGGGGAAAGCAGTAAATTATCATCCACCGAAAAATTGGCTGTGGAAAGTTGGTCGGGCCCAGGACCGTTCCAACTTGTAGCGGCGGAATGTAACATGGTCGTCCACTTCCCTGCTATCTCGGGCACTCTCAAGGTGACCGGAGAGGCGGCGAAATTGAAGATCATCGCCGCTTGAAGCGAGACTCTAGCATACGCTAACAGTAGAGAGCTGTCTCCGAGTTGGCGGACAGAATGCTCGGTGCGATTACCCAGTTTCAGCTCTGATCGGATGCGAATCAATGCCTGATAAAAGCGATACAGAGTTTGGTGAGGGTCTCGCTCTTTCAATGAATGATCCAGTATCGAGCGACGAAAAGTTTCTTCATCCTGCGGGTCGGGCACGCTCACCTGCCAACCGAAAGCAGCGAACTCCTCGCGACGACCGCGTCGTACTGCTTCCACCAGAGCAGGATCGCCGTGACTGACGAAATACTGAAACGGTGCGGGCTCACCGTATTCTTCACCCATGAAAAGCATTGGGACGAACGGCGAAAGTAAGGTGATGCCGGCAGCCAGTTTGAGAGCTTCGAATGTGACTAGGTCAGTGAGGCGTTCGCCAGCAGCCCGATTTCCTACCTGATCGTGGTTCTGACTGCACACGACAAACTTCGAGACCTCTAGACCTTCCGCCGAATTGCCATGACGCCGTTTTCGGAACGTTGAATATTGACCGCTGTAATACCAACCGTTTTTCAGAGTCTCCACCAAAGGAGCGATTCCACCGTATGCGGAGTAGTAGCCCCGGTCTTCTTTTGTGAGCAGCGTATGAACGGAATGGTGAAAGTCATCGCTCCATTGAGAGTCCAGTCCGTAGCCGCCACGATCGGAATCGTGCAAGAGCCGCGCATCGTTGAGATCGCTCTCGGCAATCAGATAAAACGAGCGTCCCAATCTGCTGGATAGATCAGCCACCTCAGATTTCAATTCAGCCAGGAAGTGGCGTGCGCCAAAATCAAAAATCCCGTGCACAGCGTCGAGTCGAAGCGCGTCGAAGTGATACTCCTCCAACCAGTAGAGGGCGTTCTCAATAAAAAACCTTCTTACTTCGTCGCTGTCCTCTCCGTCGTAATTGATCGCATCGCCCCAAGGAGTTCGATAGCGATTAGTGAAGTACGGTCCATACGCACCCAGATAATTGCCTTCAGGACCGAGGTGGTTGTAAACGACATCGAGCGCGACCGCCAGACCCTGAGCGTGGGCTGCATCGACGAAACGCTGCAGTGACGCTGGGGTTCCGTAAGAGTTCTGCGGCGCGTACAGATAGACGCCGTCATAACCCCAATTTCGCGAGCCAGGAAACTGTGCCAGAGGCATCAATTCGACGGTTGTGATTCCCAATTCCGCCAGACGCGGCAAATGCCCGATCAGTGCTTCGTACGTGCCTTCCGGCGTGTACGTGCCCACATGCAACTCGTAAATGACGCTTCGCTCGAGAGCAATTCCCTTCCAACTTTGATCCGACCAACGAAATGCCTGAGTGTCCACGAGCTGCGACGGTCCATGCACTCCCTCCGGTTGGAAGCGCGATGTAGGGTCCGGCAACTCTCGTCCATCATCGAGACGATATCGATACGTGGCTCCCGTTTTCAGGCCTTTGATCTCAGCGCGATGGTAGCCGTGTTTCGTTGGCGTCATCGCAACCAACTGATTGCCTTCGGAGAAATGAATCGATACCGAGTCGGTGGTTGGGGCCCATAGAAGGAACTCCCACGCTCCGTCTGGTGTGAGACGGGGGCCTAATCGCGGCGAATTGACTATCGTTTCCGTGGGCGACATCGTAAGAGTATTGAAAGATTTTTATATATCAAATATTCGATAGACTGAGGAAGGTTCCCGCGCCTGCAGAAGAGTTACAGCGACATTGTAGACAGGACTCCCACCTGTGGTTTTTCCTTCCAATTGGCCATGATGGGCGTGGCCATGCACAACCAGATCTGCTCCGTGACGGTCGATTACTTCTGCCAAACGCGAAGTCCCAAGAAAAGGGAATATTTCTGGAGCCTCTCCTTGAACCGTTGCCGCGATCGGCGAGTAGTGAACTATCACCACGCGCTTTGGCGTTCGCAGTTGCGCCATGGCGCGTTCCAATTTCAGAGCTTCGTCGATAGACGATTGCACGAACTGTTTGATTTCAATTTCTCCGAAGGCAGTAAGCATGCCGCGTCCAAATCCGCCGACAAATCCTTTGGTGCCCGCAAAACCGACTCCGTCACGTTCGTAGGCGGTTCCGTCGAGCACTTTGATTCCTGAGTTTTCCATCATGCGCATCAACTCAGCCTGCTTCCCGCTTTCGTAGTCGTGATTGCCCAGAACGGCTACGGTAGGGATTCGCGAGCGAAGCACGACATTCAGGAGCGGCTCCATCTCCTCCGTCTTGCCGTAGTTCGTAAGATCGCCGGCCAGCACAAGCACATCGGCCTCATCGCGCACACGGCCAAGCTGGTCATGGAGCACACCCTGGCGGGATGCGGAGAAATGCAGATCGGCTGTGGCGGCAATCCTCATGCCTTCTCGTTCGTAAACTCTTTCGGCAAGGTTTGCAGACGTCGATCACGATATTCCTGCATGATGTTGTCCAATCCCCACTCATTCAAATCGATCGCAAACATTTTGTCATCGATAAGGCTTCCGCGAAACTTCGCCTGTGGATCCGGATGAGAGACTGCATCGGTGAAACGGTTAAGAAGATCCCGCCAGAGTTCCGCGGGCACATAACTTGTCTGAGCAGGATATACATAGCGAAAGAGAATGAGCGCCCAGAGAAGAACTTCCCAGTTGTCGCCGGTTAATTTCAGAACCCGCTGCCAGTCGAGTTTCCCCTTCGTCCCATAGATCACGTGTGCAATGTCTGCGCCGTCAAATCTTTCTCGCCGGGTCACGAACAACTTCGAACACAGCAATTCCTCAGCCGCCAGAACTCGGGTTCGGACGCCATGCACGGTGGCAGGCTTGGATCGCTCGATCCAAGAGTCCTCAACCACGATTGTCGCGTTGCTCATCCCCGTGATTAGATCGACGAAGAATCCTTCCCGATGCGCTTTGAACAGCCATACCGGATCGCACACCTCGCACTCAAACCCTTTTTTTCGCAGCAGGCTGAGCGCGGCCACAGCATTTTCGGATGTAAGAAACAGATCGAGGTCTTTTGTATCGCGGCAAATTCCCGTATGCGCTTGAAGAGCGAATGCTCCCGCAACCGCGTATGGCACCTTCTGCTTCCCGAACAACTCGAGAATCTCGCGGAAAAGCCCTTCCTGCTCAGGCGGAAGCTTCAACGGTTCCGAAGATGTTTCGGTGACAATCGTATGTTGGGGTTCGGCCATGGGCAGCTTGGATGTGAAAGTGGGACAAGCGGTTGTCGCACGCCCCTGAATGCTTATCGGTCAGTCTGTTTGACTGATTGGAAGCGACTTAGGTGGGAATATCGTTCGATTGCGTGGCCATCATTTCCGCGCACAACTTTTGTAGACTGCGACAAGACCATGGCGTGCTCCGATTGCCGATCTGCATCTGCCGCCCGACCGACCGCAACCAAGGAGACCAAGATTATTGCGGCTGCCAGGAAAAGCCGGGTGAAGAAATTTGATCGATCCATGGGCACATCCTCGATTCTTGCTAGATCGAGCCAGCGTTGCCTCGCACAACGAAATTATGAGAGGACGATCTAACGGTCTATCCGGTGTTATCTGTAAGTGCAAGAGAACGCGCAGGCATGGCAGTGTGGATCGTTTTTGACGGCCACCGCCAAATTACCGGCCCCGACCGACCGAGACTGGCAATAGCAAACCAAACCCAAAGGCTTGTCCAACAGCCGGAGTGTCGGTCTTTTTTCCGTACATCCATGTTTTTTTCGGCGTACAAGGTTTTCCCTAATGACAGCCGTCGGAACGAAGCCTACGCTAACTGTGGCCGTGATAAGTGTGTGCGCTATTGAGGTCGGTTGGGTCAGCCCATCGATTTCTGCGGCTAGCTTAAATTGACGTAGCCTGGCGAGGAAAGGAATGACCCTATGAAACTAAACAAGATACTGAAATCTGTTTTAAAGACGGCGGTTTATATCATGGACCAGACGGCCGATTCGGTCGACCGCGCGTCCGACCGCGCATCCGAGTTTGCTGAGAACGCGAAGGGCATGGTGTACCCCGAAACCGACCACACATTGCGGAATGTCATCAGCTTCGCGGCCGGAATTGGCGTGGGCGTGGGTGCCGCACTTCTCCTAGCTCCGGCCAGCGGCGCCGATCTGCGTAACCAGATCAGCGACAAGGTTCAGGACATCAGCAACCGCGTCAAGGGTAAGGCCGATGCCTATGCAACTGGAACGGACTTACGCTAAGGATTTTCGCTATGGTGTGACAAATCTAGGAGCGTAACGATAAGGAGATTCAATGAATACAGGAAGATGGATTTTAGCTTTGTCTCTGGTGGTTGGAAGCGCAGGCCTATCCCTAGCAGCTCCTGCCCAAGAAGGGCAAAGCGCGAAACAGGATATTAAAGATGCGGGGCATGACACAAAAGACGCCGCCAAAGACGTCGGCCGGGGCACCAAGAAGGCAGCAAAGAAAACCGGACATGCCGTGAAAAAGACGACCAAGAAAGCTACTCACAAAACTGCCCAGAAAACCAAAGAAGGCGCGGAGAAGGTTGAAGACAAGACAAGCCCGAATTAGAAGTCTGCTGAATCTTTTGCGGGGGCGCTCCGATTGAAAATCGAGAGCGCCTTTTCTTTTGGTTGAAGGCTGAGCCTGCAGTCTCCTGCTTTTGGCGCGTATTCCCTTCCTCGGCTATCCTTGATCGCCATGAACGCGCCGTCTTCTAATGTCGCTGTTTCCGAGCATAACGATCGGTCGCTTTTCACCAGTACGATGGCCATCATCTGGGCGATCGCGCTGGCCAAGCTCGTCTTCCACATCTACTTCAACAATCGTTATGGTTATTTTCGCGATGAATTTGATTACATGTCCTGCGGCGATCACCTGCAGTGGGGATACGTCGATCAGCCTCCCTTAATTCCGTTCCTCATTCACCTATGTCGCGCCGTCTTGGGAGACTCGCTGCGCAGCATTCGATTCATTCCTGCGCTGGCTTCGTCGCTGCTTGTGGTACAGACCGCCGTTCTCGCACGAGAATTCGGCGGACGTCGCTATTCGCTGTTTCTTAGCGCGCTGTGCGCAGTGATCGCTCCTCAGTATCTGTCGAACGCAAGCTTGCTGACGACAAATTGTCTTGAACCAAATCTGTGGATGGGTTGCGTGTACTTCGCAATCCTCGCCATTAAGAGGGACAACCCGCGCTACTGGCTCTGGTTCGGAGTCATCGCAGGCTTGGGATTGCAGGAGAAATATTCGATCTCCGTATTCGGCCTTGGAATTGTTGTCGGCCTCTTGCTGACCAAACAGCGCCGTGTGTTGCTCAACCAATGGATCTGGATCGGCGGAGTGGCGGCCTTTGTCATCTTCCTTCCGAATGTGCTGTGGAACATTCACTACGACTGGCCATTCGTCCAGTTGATGCACGCCATCCGCGATTCCGGCCGCGACGTCGTGCTGGGGCCATTAGACTTTTTCATCCAGCAGACTTTGCTGGTGGACCCCATCGTCGCACCCATCTGGTTGGCCGGATTGCTCGGCCTCCTGATCTCCACCCGCCTGCGGCCTTATCGATTTTTGGGGTGGTGCTATGTGACTTGCTACGCCGTGTTCTACGTCTTGCACGGCAAGAGCTACTATCTGGCGCCGGTGTACCCAATGCTGCTGGCGGCCGGGGCCGTCGTGATCGAATTTGCGCTCGACCGGCCAGAGACCGGCCAACCCCGCATGCATTGGTTAAAGCCGGTAATCGCGATCATTCTGATCGCAAGCGGCGCGCACCTTCTTCCGATCGTCGTACCGGTGCTCTCCCCTGATCGCTTCCTCGCTTACACCAAGACGCTGCCCTTCAAATTGCCGGTTACCGAGCACTCGCACGCAGCCGCGCCACTCCCGCAGTGGTATTCGGATCAGTTCGGATGGAAAGAAATAGCGGACGAAACCGAGGTCGCGTGGAATCGAATTCCGGTTGAGGAACGAAGCGATTGCGGCATCTTCGCGCAGGACTACGGACAAGCCGGAGCAATTGATTTCTTCGGAAAGCCTCACGGGCTACCCGGTGCAATGAGCGGAGACCGTACCTATTGGCTCTGGGGTCCGCGAGGCTACTCGGGAAATTGCATGATCGTGCTCGACGATCGCAAGGAAGTTCTGCAGCGTTACTGGGAGAACGTGGAATTGGTTGGCGTCTCGGCGCCGAACCGCTACGCACTCGAGCAACAGATTCCCGTTTTCCTCTGCAAAGGCAAGAAGATCGAATCGTGGGCCAGCATTTGGCCGCACCTCAAACGCTGGCGCTAACTCCGCCGCGAAATTTTGCTCAGCAACTGGCAGATGGTCTCGACATCCGTGATGGTGGTGTCGCCCATGTGCTCAAGAGAGGCAATGGAGTGATCCGCAGCCTTCTCGTTACCGAAGCCACATGCATCTTTCACCAGGATTGGCCAGAAACCAAGGTCTGCACCTTGGCGGCAGGTCGGATCGATTCCGATCTCCGTCGCGATGCCGGCGATGATGAAGCTGCGAATACCGCAATCGCGCAGTGCGATTTCCAGGAACGTTCCCTCAAAGGCAGACATCGCGATCTTGTCCACGACCGCCTCAGTTGCGGCGGGCGCCAGTTCCGGAACGATCTGAAACGCGGGACTATCCCTGAGGAACATGGGCTTGATTTTGTCCGGAGAATCCACGCGTTGCCATGCCATCGCGGTCCGGCACTGAAAGGCTCCCATCAATTCTTTGGGAAGCGACATATGTCGCGTGAAGAATGTCCGCACGCCGGCCGATCTGCATGCGGTCACCAACCGGCTTACTTTCTGCGTGATCTCTTGCCCGTTCTTAATCTGTTTAGCGACGCCCACCTGCATGTCATAAACGATCAGCGCTGTGTTTTGCGGCGTTATGATTTCGTCGAGCGACTGGGGGATCGTGATTCCGGCGAACTCTCGCATCTTTACCCTCGCATAGGAAATCTATCACCGTTTACAGGCCGCAAACTCACCGCATCCCTGCACCCCTTCGTCGGTGTCTGGTACTCGATGAATCCTGTTTGTCCCGCAGCGCCAGCTACCGAGGAAAACTTAAAAGCCGCGCGCCAAGATGCTACAGAAGCGTGGATGAGCCCCGTACACCCTCTGGGCATCCCGTTAGGGACTCTGAAACCTCCGAAGATCGACGTCCAATAAGCGCCTCTCTTGCCACGCCTTGCTGCTCCGTTCAGCAAGTTGTAGCATCAAAAGGTTTGGGCATTCATCGTTCTTAAGAAGCAAGGAGACATCATGGCAACCGATACCCTGGCCACCCCCGCCACACTCAGTGACAGCCAGACACGAGTTTTCAAGAATTTCATCGATGGCGACTGGGTCGATTCCCAGACCGGAGAGACTTTCGAGAACCGCAACCCCGCCGATACCCGCGATTTGGTTGGAATCTTTCAGAAATCAGGAAAGGCGGACGTAAATGCCGCCGTTGCGGCTGCGAAGCGTGCCTTCGAGAAATGGCGCCTGGTTCCGGCCCCTCGACGCGCGGAGATTGTTTTTCGCGCCGCAGAGATCCTGATCGAGCGCAAGGAAGACTACGCGCGAGACATGACGCGAGAGATGGGGAAAGTTCTTGCCGAAACGCGCGGCGACGTACAGGAAGCGATTGATGCGGCCTATTACAACGCAGGAGAAGGCCGGAGGTTGTTCGGTCCGACCGTTCCTTCGGAGATGCCAAACAAATTCGCGATGGCAGTTCGTCAGCCCATCGGCATCTGCGGCATGATCACTCCGTGGAACTTCCCGATGGCCATCTCGTCATGGAAGCTGCTCCCGGCAATCGTCTGCGGAAATACCTGCGTCATCAAGCCGGCGCAGGATACGCCCCTGTCAACCTTCAATCTGGTACGCGCACTCACGGACGCAGGACTTCCCAAAGGTGTGATCAATATTGTCAGTGGATACGGCCCTGAGGTGGGCACGCCCCTCGCGGAACATGCCGACGTACGCGCGATTTCTCTTACCGGATCCTCCGCAGTAGGCAAAATCGTTGGCGGCATCGCAGCCCAGAGTTTCAAACACTGTTCGCTCGAGCTGGGCGGCAAGAATCCCATGATCGTGCTCGACGACGCAAATCTCGACCTCGCGATCGAAGGAGGCTTGTGGGGCGCGTTCGGCACCACAGGTCAACGCTGCACAGCCACAAGCCGCATCATCGTGCAGAAGGGTGTGTATCGCGAATTCGTCGATCGTCTAGTAGAGCGCGCCAAGAAATTGAAAGTCGGCAACGGCCTCGACGAAACCGTACAGATGGGTCCCGCGATCAATGAGAAGCAACTCGAAACCGATCTGAAGTACGTTGATATCGGCAAGAACGAGGGTGCGAAACTCATGTGCGGCGGAAACCGGCTCGACAAGGGTGAATACGAACACGGCTGGTTTATGGAGCCGACAGTGTTTATCGACGTCGATCCGAAGATGCGAATCGCGCAGGAAGAAATCTTCGGCCCCGTGGTCTCGATCATCGCTTGCGACGACCTGAGCGATGCCATCGAAATCGCAAATGGCATCGAGTACGGATTGTCTTCGTCTCTCTACACGAAGGATGTCAACAAGGCGTTCTCGGCGATTCGAGATCTCTATGCGGGCATCACCTACATCAACGCGCCCACCATTGGTGCTGAGGTTCATCTTCCATTTGGAGGAACGAAAGCGACGGGGAACGGGCATCGCGAAGGCGGCATCGGCGCAATCGATTTCTATACCGAGTGGAAGTCAGTCTACGTGGACTACTCCGACAAGCTGCAAAAGGCCCAGATCGACCGCGAAGACTAAGACCTGCAACTTTTGGGGCACAGACGAGAATCTCCGGCTGTGCCCTTCTATTTTTCTAGTCCCGCGCTGGCAGCCAGTCTCCTCTCGACCGGGTACGTCGGTAATCTTGTTGGGCCTGTTACCTCCCCTTACCTTGATGCTGTGGGGCTGCTTCCTTTTGGTCTCAACACTCGTTGGCAGTGAGCTCGTTTCATGACACATCGTTTTTCTACCCGTTGCAGCCGCTGGAACGGCTTTGGACAAAGGCTTGCCTTGTGCGCGTTGACTCTCGCCCTTGCTGCGATGCCGACGTTCTCCACACCGGCCGCAGCCCAAACCGCCCCGAAACCCAAGCGTAAGGTTTTAGTAAATCCCGCTCCCGAGTATCCTTTCATCCTGCGCAACGGTCATTTCGAAGGGCAGGTGCGCCTGGAAGCAACCGTGCAGCCCAATGGAAACGTGTCGAAGGTCGACATCAAGGGCGGCAATCCCATGCTGTCGGAGTACGCTTCACAAGCCGTAATGCGATGGAAGTACGTCCCCGGGCCGGCGCAGACGGTCGAAGAAGTGGTCTTCACCTTCAACGCCAACAAATAGCCGTTTGCTCAACCTGTCGCCCCAGTAGCCGGGCACATATTTCCGCCCGTCCGCCCCTCCATACATTTAGAATTTCTTCCTGGCTGCGGTGCAGACAATCCGCGGCGAGGTATCCATGACTTCGATCAGCCAAGATCGCGAAATCTCCTCCGCTTCCCGCCTCGATAACGTTCGTTACGCCATCCGAGACCTAGCCTGCGTGGCGGATGAAGTGATTCAACAGGGACACAAGGTCCTGCCGTTAAACGTTGGCGACCCCCTGAACTTCGACTTTGAAACCCCGGCGCACATCATCGACGCCGTGCACAAAGCGATGCGCGACGGCAAGAACGGCTACGCACCATCGGAGGGAGTGCGTGAAGCTCTGGACGCAATTCGCGGCGAAGCCGCTCGCAAAGGAATCACGACCGTGCGCGACGTCTTCGTGACCTCAGGCGTGAGCGAAACTGTCGATCTCTGCCTTTCCGCACTCGTAAATCCCGGAGAGGATTTGCTGACGCCCAGCCCCGATTATCCCTTGTACTCAGCGGTATTGTGCAAGCTCGGCATACGGCTCAATGCCTACGATCTGAACGAAGAGGATGCCTGGCAACCCGAGTTGGCCGACATCGAAAAGAAAATTACGCCGAGTACCCGCGGCATCGTGCTAATCAATCCGAACAATCCCACGGGAAGTCTTTGCACGCGCGAAATGCTCGAGCGGATCGCAGAACTCGCGCGCCGGCACAATCTGATCGTCTTTTCAGACGAAATTTACGACAAGCTCATTCTTGACGGCACGCCGCATATTGCCTTCGCTGCGGTCGCACCCGATGTACCGTGCGTAACCTTCGGGGGCATGTCGAAGAACTATCTGGTGCCGGGATGGCGCATCGGCTGGGGCATCGTGTCGGGAGATGCCGCTTTAGTAAAGACCTACACGGATGGTATTCACCGCTTGCTGCGCGCCCGTTTGTGCGCGAATCATCCGGAGCAGTACGCGATCAGACCTGCTCTAGAAGGCCCGCAAGATCATCTGGTGGAAGTCCAGCGGAAGCTGCGCTCGCGACGCGATCTCACCCAGAAGTGGTGCGAAGCAACGCCCCGCGTGAGTTGCGTAGCCCCACGAGGAGCTTTCTATGCTTACCCGAAGATCGACATTCCCGAAAGCGACGAAGTCTTCGTGAAGGAACTAATACGGCAAAAGCATGTCATGGTCGTGCACGGATCCGGATTCGGCCAGAAGCCGGGAACGCAGCATTTTCGGATCGTCTTCCTGCCCAACGAGGCGACGCTTACAAAGGCATACGCGGGCATAGCAGACTTCATCCGCGAGCGCTACGGAGACTCCTAATTCTTCGTTCATACACCGAACCATAGCGCAGGCGTCCCGACGACCCGAGTTGCGCAGACGTCGCTCAAAAAATCCCCGGCACCACAGCCGGCACGCGGCGGGCGTAAGCATCGAACTCCGCTCCAAACTGCGCCCGTAGCAAGCCCTCCTCTACCCTCACTCGTATCATCAATCCGACCATGAAGATGATGATCGCCGCTACAAGCGCGATCCAGTGCTCGGTCGCAAGCCCCGTCGCGATCAACATTCCCAGCATGCCGGTATAGATCGGATTCCGAATATAAGCGTACGGGCCCTCAGTGATTAGCTTATGATCTTCGACCAGCCGCGCACGCATAGCCCACTGTCGTCCAAGAGTCCGCACCGAGCTGTAGATTAGCCATCCCGAGCCCGCAGCGAGCCCCACGATAAAGATCGAAAATAAGATTCCCACAACCCCTGAGAGAGCGGGAACCGGCGGTAGAAACGGCCTGTGCGGAGGTTGGGAAAAGACCAGGAAATACCCAACCATCTGCAATACGATGCCCAAGGTTGCGCGCTTATCGCGTTTCGCATCCGGCGCTTTGGGCGGACGCTTGCGCAGAATGAAAATGCCGGCGAAGAATATCCAGCACAGGATGACGCCGGCCAGAGTAGCCAGTGCCAGCGGAGTCGGATTCGACCTCATGGCAACCTCCGGTGAGAGAGTAACGTATCAGAGGCTCCCGTGACGGACGAATGTGTGCGCTTTCGTCAAGGTGACCTTTCACAATAATTCGGAATCTGCTTAAATCGAATCAGGGAAACATCGCGCTGGTGGCGGTGTTCAAAATGTCGTGGTTGATATTCACTCTCATATCCTTCCGGAAGTCGACGACGGTCCTAAATCATGGGACGTCAGCATCGCGATGTGCCAGGCGGCTGCCGCGGATGGCATCACGCATATGGTGGCCACCCCGCACGCAAATGATCGCTACCAATACGATCGTGAACGCCTGCAGGGTGTGCTCGACCGGTTGCAGAAGGAGGCTGGCGAGGCTCCGAAGCTCAGTCTCGGATGCGACTTCCATCTTTCCTACGAAAACATCCAGGATGCGCTGGCTCACCCCAAGCGTTATGTAATCGGAGACACCCGCTACTTGCTGGTCGAATTCAGCAACTACGGGGTCCCGCACCAAACTTCGGATTCGTTTCAGAAGCTAGGGGATTGCGGTATGACACCGGTGATTACGCATCCGGAGCGCAATCCAATCCTGCGCGAGAATTTGCAACGCGTGGTCGAGTGGGCCGAGCAGGGTTGCGTGGTGCAAGTAACCGGATCGTCGTTCACCGGCTTTTGGGGCGAAAAGACACTCCGCGCCGCCACGTGGCTTCTTGAGCATCAGGCGGTGCATGTGCTGGCTACCGATGCCCACGAAATGCAAAAGCGCATCCCGATTCTTTCGACCGCACGCGATGCCGTCGCGGCAATCTGTGGCTCCGAAATCGCCGAAGCGCTCGTGGAAGACAATCCTCGCGCCATTATCCAGGACCAGCCGCTCCCGTACTTCCCGCGCCCGGTTGCAACCAGCTACAAGAAGAGCGGGAAATAACGCCTCGCTCGCGGCTATCTAATCGCGAGGCGAAAAAAACACTCTAGCTGGATGATGAAGCAGGCTTACTGCGGGCTTGAACCATTCGCGGCTGGATTTGTCGGCGATACGGGACTTGCAGTTACCGGCGCGCTGTTCGAGGTGGTAGGCATCGTCTCTGCTTTGGGCGCGACTGGTACGGTCGTCATAGCGCTTTCCGGATTGAGTAAGCGATCGTTACTGGGACCAAGCCCGAGTCTAATCAGAGCGCGCGAATCAGGAACAGTCTTGTTCTGCCATCCATTGTCGGCCTGATAGCGCCGCATGGCCGCTTCGCTCTCGGCGTTCCACGTACCTGTAGGCTCTCCACTTAAATAGTGCGCGCGGATCAGGGCTTCCTGGATTTTCTCTGCACGCTCGGAGTCGATCTTCTGCTGGCCGCGAACCTTAGCCGACTTTTTTCGACGCGAGGTGCTTCGGCCGGAGGTGGATCGGCTCTTTGCCGATGACTTTTTCGTTGCCGTGCGTGCCTTCGCGCTGGTATTGGAGCTCTTGGATTTCGCGGGAGCGTCCGTCGTCGAGTTAGAACTCGCCGTCAGCGTCGAAATGAACGCGAAGGTGAACAGCAGCGCGAAGATAGCACAGAATCCCGCCCTCCGAATTCCCTTCTTCAATGACAACAACAACCTCTTTCGCTAAGCTTCGACGATCCCCAGTAAAGACGATCCCCAGTAGAAATGAACCGCCCGGCGGCTACTGGCACTGTAATCATCTTCGATCTTGAAGAACAGTGCCAGCCCTGCCGGGCAGATTTGCGTTACGGAAGTGTACCCGCCAGGAAGATGGTGCCGTCCTGCCGGTTCGATCCGCGCTGCCGAACCAGGAAGACGACGTCCTGCCCGCTCTTCATGCCGGACTCGAGCTTCGTAAAGTCGTCTTCGCTGTTCACCGGTTGCTTATTGATCTGCAAAATGATGTCGCCGCGGGCCAGGTTTACGTCTTCCGCAAACGAGCCCGGCTTCACATCCTGCACGATGACTCCCCTGCCCGATTCCATGTCGAGCCGGTCCGCCATCTCTGGAGTCACTTTGCGCACGGTCACCCCGAACTTGCTCTGCTTCGGAGAGTTTTCGTCTCCGTTGCTCTGATCTTCACCCAACCGCGCAGCAAAAAGCTTCGAGCGATCGGCCGTAGTGACCGACGCTTCCTGTGTCTTGCCATTGCGTAGGAAGCCCAGTTGAACCTTGGTTCCGGGCTTGCGTGACGCGATGTAGTCGACAAGGTCCGATCCCTTCGAAACCTTCTTGCCGTCTACCGTGGTGATCGTATCGCCTACCTTCAGTCCCGACTGATCCGCGGGACTTCCGGCTACGACGCTGGAGATGGTCACTCCGCTGCCCGACCCATACACGCGGGCAATCGCAGGATTTTCGACCTGATCGAACATGATTCCGATCGATCCTCGGGAAACCTTGTGCTCGGGCCCGGTAAGCTGGTTGTAGACATCGACCACCGTCTTCGATGGCAGTGCGAATCCGATGCCCGCATAGGCGTTGGTTTCGCTCAGAATGGCTGTGTTGATGCCGATGACTTCGCCGTTCATGTTAACCAGTGGTCCACCGGAGTTGCCCGGATTGATGGCGGCGTCTGTCTGGATGAACGTCTGAAACTGGCGTCCTGGAACAATGTCCCGACCCTTGGCAGAAACGATTCCAGCCGTCACGGTTCCGGCTTGTCCAAATGGACTGCCGATAGCGAGAACCCAGTCTCCGACTTGCATGCTGTCGGAGTTGCCCATTTTCGCTGCAGGCAAGGCCTTATCGATCTCTACTTTGATGACCGCGAGATCGGTCTCCTGATCCGTACCGATCACCTTGGCGTCGTGCTGCACTCCAGGTGCATCGTCTTCAAAGCGAACTCGGATGCGATCCGCTTTGTCGACCACGTGTCGGTTCGTCAGAATGTAGCCCTTCGAGTCGACAATCACTCCGGAACCAAGTGAGCGCTCGCGTATCGCCCCGTCCCCGGGACCCATTCCTTGGCCGGGCGCCTGCCCACCGGGGCCGCCGAAAAAGTGGTTGAAGAAGTCTTCCATGCCACCACCGCCGCCACCTTCTTCATCGTCGTCCGGAGGGGTATTGCCGCCCCGGCGCTTGCGCATGTTCTTGATGGTCGATTCGGTGTTGATGTTGACGACGCTCGGCTCCAATTGCTTCGCGATCTGCGAAAACGCGTTCGATAGCTGCTGCGGCGATGGCAGGGTCAGAGGCGTCGCGTCGCTGCCCTTCTGCCCCTCTTTGCCCTTCACTCCGTACGAGATGACCGTGCCAATCAGTATGCCCACCGACAGCGTAGCCAGGATACTCAGCGTATAGACCCAACGATGGGTCTTCATGCGCATCCACATTGCGCCCGAATCCATATGTCGACTTCCTCCGAAACTTGTAAACCCCTAATAGTATACCGATTTACGCAACGAGACCTGATTCGTGAGGGCTGGCGCGTGCGTACACGAAGAGCGGCGTCTTCCTGATAGTTAGACGCTCGAAAGCCAAAATACGTTTGATGCTGGTTGCGGTTACTTTGCCTCGAAAACGGTCTTTCCCCCGACCACGGTTTTCAGCACCTTGGTCCCGAGCAGTTTCTCGGGGGAGACTGCCGTGACATCCCGATCAAGAACAATGAAGTCCGCCAACATTCCAGGCGTCAGCTTGCCCTTCTCTTTCTCTTCGAATTCAGCGAAGGCAGAGCCGGACGTATAGGCGGTTATCGCCTGATCGATAGTGATTCGCTGCTCGGGCACGTACTCCTGTTTTCCGTTCTCGCTCTTGCGGGTCACGGCGGCGTAGAGTCCTCGAAACGGACTTACCGGTTCCACGGGATAATCGGTTCCGAATGCCAGTGCTACGCCCTTGTTCAGGAACGCCAGCCAGGCGTAGGAGGTCGCAGCCCGCTTCGGACCCAGTCTATCTTGTGCCCAGCGCATATCGCTCAACACGTGCGAAGGCTGCATCGAAGCGATAACCTTGAGCTGTTTGAACTGTGTGAACTGCTCGGGGCCGAGTACCTGCGCGTGCTCGATGCGCAAACGAAAATCGTCACCGCCATCGGCAGCCTTCACGTGTGCTTCGCGCGCCGCTTTCTCCGCTTCCGCGAAAGCATCGAGCGCCATCTGCACGCCCTTGTCGCCGATCGCATGAAAGCCGATCTGGAAGCCGGCGAGCACTCGTTCCTTCGTCATGTCGCTCAGCTTCGGTGCGTCATATCGCGGTAAGCCTGAATTCTTCGCATCATCCGCGTACGGCTCGAGCATCGCGGCGGTATGGGACCCAAGCGATCCATCCATAAAGCCCTTGAGCATTCCGGTATGCAGCATCAAGTCGCTTTGCGGATGGGAATCGCGCTTTCGCTTCAAGTCTTCCAAGGAATCGTCAAAAGAAAGCCATTCGTAGATCCGCGCCGTCAGCTTGCCTTCCTTTTCCAGTTGTTCGTAGATTTGGAAGTTTTCCCACGCAGGCGAGTAGTCCTGCGCGGACGTCACACCATGCTCAGCCAGATCGGCGAGCGCAAGCTCAATTCCCTGCCTCCTCTGCGCGTGAGTCGGCTTCGGGATCACCTGTAGCACCGCCGACTGCGCCGTCTCGCGCAGAATTCCGGTGGGCTCTCCGTTTTCGTTGCGATCAATGTGACCCCCTTGAGGATCGCGCGTCGCCAACGTCACGCTGCCCAACTGCAGCGCGCGGGTATTCGCCACTGCGATATGTCCGTCAATCCTCGTGAGGAATACTGGATGCCCGTTCGCGACTTCATCCAGGTCCCACCGGCTTGGTGTTACCTTGACCGGCCACAGAGTTTCGTCCCAGCCCGCGCCCGTGATCCAGTCGCCGGCTTTCGCTTCGTCCACTTTTTTCTGCAGACGCGTGCGGAATTCTTCCAGCGACTTGACCCCGGTCATATCGACGGAGAGCTTGGTGAATCCGCCGTCCGCGAGATGCAAGTGAGCGTCGTTAAACCCGGGCATGACAAAATGACCGCCGAGATCGACGACCTGCGTCTGCGGTCCTTTCAATTTTTGAATGTCAGCGGCCTTTCCGACCGCCTGAATGCGATCGCCGCGTACCGCCATCGCCTCGGCCCGTAGTATCGAACTGAATGGTGTATCCGCTGGTACGGCGGTATACACGTTGGCATGAATGAAGATGGTGTCGGCCTTGGGCCCGGAGTCCGCGGGTGTGGCGGCGTTTTGCGCGGAGCCGAATCTACACAAGCTGCCAATCATTAGTGCCGTGCACAGAGTTGCTTTCATCCCCAGACTCATTCCCCCACCCCCGCCAATGCCAACATAGTCAGCAGAATTCGCTTCAGAGCCAGTTCTCTACCATTCGAGTCGAACCATTCCTGCAGAGTGTGCGCCCCGCCGCCGGAACCGCCCCCGCCAATTGCTACTGCTTCCCGTCCCATGGAGAGCGGAATATTCGCGTCAGTTGACGCTCGTTGCACCTGCGCCGAGTTGGATAGCTGCGCATCGACGGCTCGCAGAACATGCAGGATGCGCGCGCCCGCTTGCAACTCTCCCGCCGGACGATTCCCGATCACCACCACTTCGCAATTCACTCCCAAAGGACGCTTTTGCGCCGGCGAACGCATTTCCGACATCATGGTCTCGTCCTCGACGGCGCGGCTCAGGGCCTGCCGCAAAGATTGTTCGAGGCGTTCCATCTCGGCCATCGAAGTCGAACGAATGTCGACCTTCATGCTCGCGGATTCCGGAATCGAATTCACCGACGTTCCACCACGAATCACCCCAATGTTGAAAGTAGTCTTCGGCGTTGCGGGGACAATCGTCGCGGTGAAGGTCTCAATCGCCTTCGCCAGGATCACGATCGGATTCGGAGCACCAAAGTCGCTCCACGAGTGTCCCCCCGGGCCGCGGACAATCACTTCGAAACGGCGGCTACCCAACGCTTCGGCCACGATCGTATCCGCGCCCGCGCCATCCAGAACCAGGCTGTAGGCAATCGAGTCCTTCCATCGCGGCGTTGAAAAAATGTGCCGCATACCTCGCAGATCGCCCTCGCCCTCTTCCCCGACATTACCGATGAAGACAAAGGGCATCGCGTGTCGAACGCGAACCGAGCGCAGTAATGAGGCAATCGCCAGCATCGCGACCACACCCGCGCCATTGTCGGAAACTCCCGGCCCGTAGATGCGGCTTCCCTGCTGCTTAATGTTCAATGGCGTATTAGCGGGAAAGACGGTGTCGATGTGCGCGCTTAGCGCGATGTAGCGGTTTCCGAACCCCGGATGAATGCCGAACACGTTGCCCACGTCATCGATGCGAACATCATCGAGTCCAACCTCCCGAAAGCGCTCAGACAGCCAGGCTCCGCGCGCCGATTCGCCAAAAGGCGGGGCAGGAATGCGGGCCATTTCCATCTGCCAGTGCGACAACTGCGGCTCCTGCGTCCGGAACCAGTTGAACGCCGAGCGCACTTCCGGAGCGGCTGCCAGTCGCGCCAGTTCTTGCTGGGCCTCCTGCGCCAATCCCTGCTTCGTAGAAGACCCGGGGCCGGCAAAATCCGGACGTAGAGGATTCGGGCTCATGTAAGGGTATGGGTTAGTTTACAACTGTCGGCAATGATTGAAGATTGGCAAGCCGAGCGCCCGAAGTTACCGAAGACACTGTATCGAGGACGCGATTTTGTTCTTATTTTGCGTCCGCCAGGTGCATGGCCTCGACTCGAGCCGCCAGTTCGCCAGTAGCGGGGACACCGATCCCGTGACGCTGTGCGCCGCGCAGAATCGGACCGGCGATTGCATCCAATTCTGGTGCATTTCCCTGTTCGACATCCTTCTGCATCGAACTTCGCATCTCCGCGGGCATCTTCAGGACAGCCGCCAGCACTTTTTCTGGGTCGACGTGTGCGCCCTCGGCCAGCGCGACGGCGCATGTCTCGCGCATGCAGGACTCCCAGAGTCGCCTCCATGTCGTGTCAGCCAGCATGCCGCCGATCGGTTTGCCCGCCGCAGTTGTCGAAAGGGCAAGCGGCGCTAGGAAGACAACTTTGCTCCACATCAGCGTAGGCTCATCGTCCACGAACCGGCACTCGAATCCCGTCTTCTGCAAACTATCGAGCGTCGAACCGAGCAAGTCTTTCCCCGAGGAATGCACGTTCAGCCGCGCAAAGGGAGACCGATGCACGATGTGCCCCGGGGCAACTCTCTCCGTTTCAACCGCGATTGTGGCTGGAACAACTTTGTCCCCGCCGAATCGCGCCCGCAGCAGATTGAGGTGATCGATCCCGTTCAGCAGCGGAACAATGGCTCGGAACAAGGCTGGCGCCGTGATCGCGCCGAGTGACTCCTCCAATTGCGTTGCCTTCACGGTTACCCACAGCACGTCGACGACGGGCACGGTCGCGCTGCGGGAAACCGGCACCGTGAAATTTCCAAACGTGCTTTCGAGCTGAAGTTGCTCCGGATACCTGCTGAGCGATTCCGCTCTGACCACCAGAGTGACGGGAGCACCTTCCCGCGCCAGGCAGGCTCCGACGAGTCCGCCGACTCCTCCTGCGCCGAGAATCGCGTGTCTTAGTGGTTGTGGCATGAGCTAATTCTTTGATGACGAAGCCGGAACGCACTCTAAAATTTCCGAGTCTGTCAGGGTGTGATCACTCTTTTTGGCAAGCTGGTAAATGCGGTCCACGACTTCCTCGGACGCTGGAATGCCGCGCCGTTCCAGCCAGAACAGCACGTTGGACTTGCCGCTCATCGGGCCGACATCGATGACCTGATCCATCCCGAAAACGTGCGAGGGTACGCCGGAATACACCGTGTTCGCAAGGACGACATCATTCTTGTGATACGCCTTGATGATGGCCGCCGCATGAACTCCTGTCGCCGTGCGGAACGCATCGTCGCCCACCACCGGATAGTTCGCGGGTATCGGCACGCCGGTGGCTCGCGAAACTGCCTGGCAGTAGTGCTTCAGCTTCGTGAGGTCCTGCTGGTCCCACGGTGCTATGCCCATGAGTTTTAGATTGACCAGCATCTGATCCAGCTGCGTGTTGCCGACGCGCTCGCCCAATCCGATCGCGCATCCATGCACGCAGTTCGCTCCGGCGACAATCGCCGCCATCGAATTCGCAATTGCCAGGCCGCGGTCGCTGTGCCCGTGCCAATCCACTCGAACTTTTTCTCCCGACGGCTTCACTACCTGCTCGATAACAAATCGAACCAGAGACAGCGCTCCCATCGGAGTGGCGTGCCCGGCAGTATCGCAAATGCAAATCGCTCGCGCGCCGCAATTGATTGCCGTCGCGTAAAGCCGTTTCACCGTCTCAGGATCGCAACGGCTCGTGTCCTCGGTGACGTACATGACGCCCAGCCCAAGCGAAACCGCATACTTGACGGCCTTCTCAGTCGTCTGCAGAAGGAAGTCGTCAGTCCATCCCTCCGTGAACCTGCGGATGGGACTCGATCCAATAAAGGTCGCCGCCTCTATCGGCAACCCAGTCTTCTGAACGATCTCGGCGATCGGCCGGATATCGTTCTCATGCGTACGTGCCGCGCAATTCGCCTGAATCTTCATCTTGTGTGCGGCAATTTCGCGCGCCAGCGCAGTCACGGCTTCGACCGCCCTTGGACCTGCTCCCGGGAGCCCCAGGTCGAGGGCATTGATACCCAACGATTCCATCAGATGAAGGATTTCAATTTTTTCCGGTATCGAAGGATCGCGCACTGAAGGCGATTGCAGGCCGTCACGCAGGCTCTCGTCATTCAGCAACACCGGGCCCGGCGGTTTCAGCCCGGGAGGAAAATTCTGATTCCAGTCGTAGATGAGATCGGAGGTGTTCATCAGAAGAATGCGATTTCGGTTCTTGGCTCTTGGCCTTTGGCTCTGGCTTGAAGCGCTTACCTGTTACTCCAAAAGAACCTCAGAACCCTCGGAGCAGAGAGCAACGCTGAAAAACGGTAGCTAAGACCCAAAAGCAAAGAGCCAAGAGCCCAGTAGCTAGTAGCTACTTCTCCTTCGGCGGCAGCGTCAGCCCGAACACCGAGATCATTCCCTCGCCGGCCACGTTGACCTTCGTTTCGCCCGGAGTCGGTAGATACAACGCCTTGCAGTTTTCGCAGCGGTAGACCTCGGCCTTCGCTCCCCAGGCTTTCTCCACGTCCCCACACTCGCGCTCCACGGCGTCGGTCATATAGAACCAAAGCTTCAGGTGTCCGCCACAGAATTTTCCCTTGTCGTTTTTCTCGTTGCAAGCGCGCTGCCCCGCCTTCTTGATCTTCACTTTATGGTTGGGAAGCTGCTGCACGTTCTGCGATGGAGAAGGAGTGACTTCGCTGGTTGCCAAAAGACGTATCCCTCGTTTGAGCGGCGAAAGCCGCCAGATTCGGCCTTACGCCGTCATTGTAACCGAAACAATCCCGCCGACGCCTCTGCTAGTCTGTTACCTTCCGACACATTCGGTCATGTAATACGCAGCGGCAAAAATGATCACCATCGTTTCAGGACTTCCCCGCTCCGGCACGTCTTTGATGATGCAAATGCTCGTCGCCGGCGGCCTTTCTCCCCTATCCGACGGCGAACGGAAGGCCGACACCGACAACCCCCGCGGATATCTCGAGTGGGAGCGCATCAAGCAACTGCCCAACGATCCAGGCCTCATTTCAGAAGGCGAAGGCAA
Organism: uncultured Acidobacteriota bacterium; assembly: GCA_963801895.1. Taxonomy (GTDB): domain Bacteria; phylum Acidobacteriota; class Terriglobia; order Terriglobales; family Acidobacteriaceae; genus Sulfotelmatobacter. The sequence continues at coordinate 580,995 of CAWDGM010000003.1, forward strand.
AGTCGTCAAAGTCATCTCACGCCTTCTGCTCGCTCTCCCCAGCGGACACGAGTACCGCGTTATCTTCATGCAGCGTCCGCTGCCCGAGGTGCTGGCCTCGCAGGATGCCATGATGCGCCGGCGCGGGACCTTCAAGGAAGGCGCGAATCCCGCCATCATGAGCGCGGCGTTCGAGAAGCATCTGCGCGAGGTCTATGCCTGGCTTGAAGGCAAGTCTTATGTTCAATCCCTGCTCGTCCCGTATCATGATGTCCTGAAAAATTCCGAGGAGATCTGTCGGAGGCTGATAGATTTTCTTGGAATTTCACTAGATGCTGAAGCGATGAAGCAACAGGTCGACGCATCGCTCTATCGCAATCGCGCAGGATGAAAGGCACGCGAGGTATGCCGAGAAAGATAAAAGGAATTTCGACGACAGGCCCTTCCCATGCGCACCCTTCACAGCCCGGCGTCGTCAGCCGCGAAAACGCGGAGCACTATCGCTGGGGAACAAACTGCGACGCCTGGTACCTCGTCAATCATGAGCAGCTGAGCGTGATCGAAGAAGTCATGCCGCCGGGCGCGGCCGAGATTCGCCATTACCACGAGAAAGCACAGCAGTTCTTTTACATCCTTAACGGCGAAGTCCTCATGGAGATCGAAGGAGAGACGATGCTGGTCGGCGCCGGATGCGGTATACGCGTCCTCCCCGGCAAACGCCATCAGATTCGCAATCCTTCGTCGGGGCCGGTTCGCCTTCTGGTAATTTCTCATCCCAAGAGCCACGGCGACCGTTTCAACGAGAAGTGACCCCCGCGCTCAAGTCTGACGTTACAGTTGCTTCCTTCTTAGGACCCCGGCAGCCCGTAGCGCGCCACTCACTCTTTTCCCGAATCCGCGGCCAAATTGAAAATCGAGAAATCCCTCCATCTGCTTGCGGAAACTCGCCCCGTATCCGTGCCACCAGATCTTCTTTATTCGCGGCATCAGGTCGATATCCACATATTTGATACGGACCATCTCATCGAGTCCGAAGCGGCCGTGTGTCCGACCCACGCCGCTGGCCTTCACCCCGCCGTGAGGAGCTTCGCTGATCCCGAAACACGAGATCACATCGTTCACCATGACCGTCCCTGCATGGATTCGCCTCGCAATCTGCTCGCCGCGCTTCGAATTGCCTGTCCACACACTCGCGGCCAAACCGAATTCGGAATCGTTCGCCAGCCGAATCGCATCCTCATCGTCTTCAAAAGGCATGATCGGCAACACGGGACCGAATGTCTCCTCTCGCATCAGTCGCATCTCGTGGTTTACGCCTGCAATAACTGTCGGTGCATAGAAATTTCTTCCCAAGCTTCGAAGCCGTTCGCCTCCTGCAAGTACTCGCGCTCCCCTAGCCTTGGCATCTTCAACATGTGATTCCACGATTTGTACTTGCCGTTCTTGAATCATCGGGCCGACATCGGTATCCGCGGCCATTCCATTACCCACTCGCAGCCGGCGGGCCTTCGCGGCACATGCCATCGCAAAGGATTCATACAAACTGCGATGCACGTAACAGCGCTCCATCGACAGACAGGCCTGACCTGCATTCACGAAAGCGCCCCAGACCGCCGCACTGGATGCGACATCCACGTCAGCGTCGTCGAGCACCACCATCGGATCCTTGCCGCCCAGTTCGAGCACCACCGGCAGCATTCGCTCCGCAGCCGCGGAGGCGATTTTCTTTCCAGTCGTCACACTTCCCGTGAACACCAACTTATCGATGCGTGAATGCAGCAACGCAGCCCCGGCCGAACCTTCGCCGACCACAACTTGAAACACATCGTCAGGAACACCTGCGGCGTGCAGCAGCGACGCCAATTCCAGCGCCACCAGCGGTGTCAACTCGGATGGCTTCAGCACGACCGCGTTCCCAGCCACCAGAGCCGCAATCGTTTCGGTTGCAGGAATTGAGAAGGGATAGTTCCACGGCGAAATAATTCCGATCACGCCATGCGGTTCACGGACTAAATACCCCTTCTTTAACTTGGTAGCAAGATTCCCGTGGGGAACCGGTTCATCTCGCAACAAGCTCCATGCGTGGTCGACCAGGAAGCGCGCTGCGTCCAGCACCACCAGCACTTCCGTGACGAGCGCCTCCGCCAGTGGCTTTCCCGCTTCTCGAGAAATCGCCGTCGCGATCTCGACTTTCTTTTCGTGGAGTCTCCTCTGGAAATCGCGCAATATTTCGATGCGACGTCGCCGGCCAATTTCGGCCCATGATGGCTGCGCGTCACGCGCTCGCGCGACCGCCGTTTCGATTTCCTGCTCTCCGGCACAGTCAAGTTCGCCCAGAACTTCCTCCGTCGCCGGGTTCACTGACGCGATCTTTCGCGCCGCGACTTGGAGATCGTTGGCCATAGTTAAACGATAGTCCTGCAAGGGAGTCTTTGTCAGTGCGGGTGCGCACGACTGGGTCTACTTCGTCCCCGGAACTGGAATGAAGTCTCCGATAGTCCTTTCCGCCGACTCGAACTTCCTCCATCGGACAGCAACCCGCGCCTATGAACTCTCAATATTCGACGCTGACCAGGTACAGCCCGCTCGCAGGAGCAGTCGCGCCGGCCTCGGAACGGCTGCGGGCTTCGACGATCCGCCCGACATCCTCGACGGCGAGTGTGCCCCGGCCGACAAGGATAAAAGTTCCTACCAGGTTCCTCACCATGTGGTGGAGAAATCCCGACCCGCGAACCACGTAGATCAATTCGTCATTCATTCGTTCCCACAACGACGAAAAAATCGTACGCACATTTGAAACTGGTTCTCCGTTACGCCCGCGCTCGGGATCGACTGCGGCAAAGGATGTGAAGTCTTTTTCGCCCACAATCGAGCTCGCAGCCTTGCACATCGCGTCTTCGTCGAGCCGATAGGGGTAGTGCCATACGTAGCGTGCAAGAAATGGTGGACAGATCGATCCCCGGTAGATCCGGTAGCGGTACGTCTTTGCATGGGCGGAGTGCCGCGCGTGGAATTCGGCGGGCATCTCGTCGACCGCAAGAACGCGAACAGACGCAGGCAAAATATCGTTGAGAGCCTTCACAAAGTTTTCCGTAGGGACGGAAGACTCTGTGACAAATGTCACAACCTGCGCCAGCGCGTGCACCCCAGCATCAGTCCGCCCCGAGCCCTGCGGCAATACCTTTTCTCCAGTGATGCGTCCAATCGCTAAGGCAAGTGTGCCCTGCACCGTAGCGGCATCCGGTTGCACCTGCCACCCGGAGAATTCCGACCCGTCATAGGAGAGGATCAGTTTGAGATTGCGCATGCGATCTTTCGAGTCCTGCAACGGGTTCGAATCATCCAAAGCATTTTCTGGGCGTGCGGCAATTCACCGATGTGATAGATGTCGCTGCATTTCCAGTCAGATATACTAGACGGTTTCCGAACAGTCTGGTTTCGATCACCAGTGATAGTGTCGAACCATGTCGGAAATACGTCGCCGGAGAACAAGACGGGGAGCGTTGAAGTGGGAAGATAGTCTTTGATCCCGCTTTTCAGGAACCTTCCGCCGCTCCCATGCGTACCAATGCCTGAGTAGGTCTCTATTTCCAGAATGGAATGGACGGGTCAGGCAGAACCCGAACATCTTTTGTAGCAAGTATTAATCATCGGTTCTAACGATTGGAGATGAGTAGATGCCATTCGCACGTTTAGCTTCCGCTACCCGGCTGGCCGCCATTGGAACTTTATCCTCGACCTTCGCGCTCTCATGTTGGGCCCAGCAGGCGCCGGTTGCTCCGACACCGCAGAATACCCAGGAAGCGCGCCCTGTCCCAGCCCTGAATTACTCAAAGCCCGCGTCGCACTTCCCGAATCCTATCAATCCTTATCTGCCGCGCCATGTAGATGCTCCAAATCTCTCCAACACTTCGCGCATTGATGGCCTCATGCACGAGGGCAAGCTCTATCTCTCCCTGAACGACGCCATCGCTCTCGCGCTCGAGAACAACCTCGACATCGCGATCGCGCGTTACAACCTGAACATTGCTGACACCGACGTGCTGCGTGCGAAGGCCGGCGCACAGATCCTGGGCGTAAACTTGGGCGTCGTGCAGAACACCCCCGGAGGCGGCGTGGGTGGTATTGGATCGCAGATTGGTTCCGGAACCGGCGGCACGAGCCTTGCCGCAGGTGGAGCGGGTGCCGGCGCGGGCGGTATTGTCAGTTCTGCTTCCGGTGGACTCTTTGGACCGCTTATTACGAGCTTTGATCCGATTCTGACAGGTTCGTTCCAAAGTGATCATTTCAACATCTTGCCCTCCAGCACTTTTAGCCCTGCGTCGCCGCAGAACACGACGACCACAAATTTCGCCTACGAACAAGGGTTCCAGTGGGGAACCAATTTGAGTGTCGGATTCAACAACACTCGCACCACGGTCGGAAACGCTCCTTTCAGTGTGCTGAGCCCGCAGTTGAACTCTAATTTCCAGTTCAGAGTGACGCAGCATCTCTTGCAGGGCTTCGGATTTGCGCCAAACACACGTTTTATCCGTATCGCGAAGAATAATCGGGAGCTTTCCGACGTGGCGTTCCGCCTTCAGATTATTACCACCGTCGATCAGATCGAGAACATGTACTGGGATCTGGTCTATGCGTACGAGAACCAGCGCGTGAAGGAAGAATCGCTGGCTTTCTCGCAGAAAACGCTGTCTGACACCAAGAAGCAGGTAGAGATCGGCAGCCTGGCTCCCATTGAAGCTGTCCGGGCACAAAGTACGGTCGCTGCTGACGAACAGGCGCTCACGGTCGCAAAAACCAACTTGCAATTGCAAAAGTTGATCATGAAAAATGCGCTAAGTCGCACTTTGCGAGATCAAGCGTTGGCCAGCGCCGATGTAATTCCGACCTCAACGATGGAGCTTCCAGAAAGCGAACAGGTACAGCCCACCGAAGAATTAGTGAACCAGGCACTGCAGCACAGGGCCGAGCTGGTGGAATCGCGCATTCAGTTGAATAGTCAGGAAGTAAGCAACAAGGCGCTCCACAGCGCCTTGCTCCCCACCCTGGACGCCTTCGCGTATTACGGCGGCTATGGGCTGGGCGGCTCCCAGAACCCTACAAACTTGTGCGGTAATCCAGAGAATCCAGGGTTCGGTTGTTCGACAACGCCGGCTCCGGCAGTTAGCTATGGCAGCACTCTGAACCAGCTCGTAAACTCGACTGCTCCCGACAAAGGCATTGGCTTGCAGCTGAACATTCCGCTGCGGAATCGCGCCGCGCAGGCGGTTCAGGTTCGCGGTCAACTGGAATATCGCCAGGCACAGATGGCGCTGCAGCAGACCGAGAACCGCGTGAGCATCGAAGTTCGGCAGGCGCAGTTCGCGGTCGAGCAGAACCGAGCCAGCGTCGCGTCGGCGCAAGCTGCCGTCGATTACGCAAAGCAATCGCTCGATGCCGAGCAGAAGAAATATCAGTTCGGCACGTCCACCACTACCGCGGTTCTGCAGACACGCAGTGCACTGGCGACATCGGAATCAACATTGATGTCGGCCATGGCTGCGTACGAAAAGTCGCGCGTTGAACTGGAACGCGCGACCGGAACGCTGCTCGATCGCAACGGTATCAGCATCGACGATGCAGCTCGCGGGCAGGTCACGCGCATGCCAGCAGTTCCCTACGCGGCGCCACGGAAGGAGCTGCCGACCTCTTCGCCAACCGCTCCACCGCCATCGCAACCTCAGCAGTAAGCAGTCCTTTCCGATCCCCGGTTTTTGCGCGATCAGCGCAAGGCCGGGGTTATTTTTTTGGCCGCAACTATTCCTCGCACCTTGCCATTCCGCGGCTCACAATTCTTTACAATCCCTCAAGCCTTCCCTGAAACTTCTCCCGCTAAGATGAACTGACAGATTATTGTGCCTTGCATCCAAGATTGACACTGGCTGGCAGCCTCGTCTTTCAGCGGGCATGCTGGTTTTCCGTTTAAGGAGAAAGCTCATGTACTCACGGCTTTTGATCTCTGTTGTGCGGCTGTTGCCGCTATGGCTCGGCCTCGCGATTCTGGTTGCGACGCTTCCGACATCGGTTCGTGCGCAGGCTGCTGCGCCTTCACAGTCTTCGGCAACTGCAGCTCAGCCGGCTCAACCCGAAGTTGTCCATTTGAAGGATTACTCGAAGCCGCGCTCGGCCTTCCCGAATCTCTTGCAGCCGTACAAATCGCAAGAGATCGCGCCACCCAATCTGGGAAATTCCCCGCGCATCGACTCGCTGATGAAGGACGGGAAAATCTATCTGTCGATCGATGACGCCGTGGCCTTGGCTCTGGAAAACAACCTCGATCTCGACCTCGCACGCTACAACCTGAACATCGCGGATGCGGACTTGCTTCGCGCCAAGTCGGGATCGAGCATTCTCGGAGTCAATACCGGCATCGTGCAGAACACACCTGGTGGTGGCGTTGGAGGCCTTGGAGGTACGGTTGGATCGGGAACGGGCGGCACAACGGTTGCCGCGGGGGGCGCGGGAAGTGGCACCAATGGTTTGGTGAGCTCGACTCTCGGTATCGGATCACCGCTCACAAGCTTCGATCCCGTACTATCCAGCAACCTGCAACTCGACAAGAACAACACCGAGTCGACAAGTCCGTTCAGTCCTGTTCCGATCCTCTCGCAGAACACTTACACTGCGGATGTGGGCTACAGCCAGGCCTTTCAATTCGGAGGCTTGCTTAGCGGCTCGTTCAACAACACGCATCTCACCACGAACAGCACCACAAGCCTTCTGACGCCGCAGTTGGGTTCCAACTTTCAGCTTCGCTTTTCGCAGAACCTGCTGCAAGGCTTCGGATTTCTACCCAACACCCGATTCATCCGTATCGCGAAGAATAACCGCGAGATCTCCGACGTCGCCTTCCGCTTGCAGATCATTACAACAGTCGATCAGATCGAAAACATGTATTGGGATCTTGTCTATGCCTTCGAGAACGTGCGCGTGCAGCAGGAGGCTCTCACGTACTCGCAAAAGGCGCTTGAGGATGCGAAGCGACAGGCGCAAGTCGGAACCGCGCCTCCGATTCAGGCGGTCAGCGCGCAGAGCACGGTCGCAACCGGACAGCAGAACCTGATCGTTGCCCAGAACAACCTGCAACTGCAGCAACTGCTGATGAAGAATGCTCTAAGTCGCAGCATTGAAGATCCGGTACTCGCCGAGGCCGACCTGATTCCGACCTCGACGGTACAATTGCCGCAGCAGGAACCCGCAATACCCATCCAGGATCTGATCAACGATGCTCTGCAACATCGCGCTGAACTAGTAGAGACGCGGATCGATCTGAATTCGCGCGACATCAACAACAAGGCAGTACGAAACGCGATGCTCCCAACTCTCAGTGCCTTCGCTTATTACGGAGGATCCGGCGTTGGTGGCTCGGTGAATCCTGAGTGCGTATTCGGCGGAACGCCTTGTTCGAGTCTTGCGACACTTCCTCCGGCATTTCGGGATACGAACTCCGTTGGTTATGGCTCCACGCTCAACCAACTGGTCAACGCAACGGCTCCGGACAAGGGCCTCGGACTCTCGTTGAATATTCCCCTTCGCAACCGGCTGGCTCAATCCAATCAGGTGCGCGCACAGCTCGAATACCGGCAAGCGCAGGTGCGACAACATCAGCTGGAAAATCAGGTGCGGATCGAGGTCCGCAACGCCCAGTTCGACGTGAAGCAGAATCGTGCCGCGGTGGAAGCTGCGCAATCGGCAGTGGATCTGGCGAGGCAAACGCTCGATGCTGATCAACAGAAATTGCGCGTTGGACTGACGACGCAAACCACCATCCTGCAAGACGCGGCAACGCTTACCACTGGCGAATCGAACCTGGTGTCAGCGAAAGCGGCTTACGAGAAATCGAGGATTGAATTGGATCGCGCCACAGGATTGCTGCTCGATCACGCCGGAATCGACATCTCGGATGCAACGCGCGGACAAGTCACGCACTTGCCCAGCGTTCCTTACGTCGCGCCGCGCCAGGAGACGCCAGCGAACAACACAGCTCCTAGCGGAGGACAATAGGCGGCAGATCTGGAGTTCAGACTTCGGCAAGCTCTTCTTCCAGCAACTGCTTGTTGTAGAGGTCGCTGTAGTAGCCGTTGCGGGAGATAAGCTCGTCGTGAGTTCCGAGTTCGACGATGCGTCCACCGTAAAGAACAGCGATACGGTCAGCATTGCGCACGGTCGAAACCCGGTGTGAGATGAAGATGGTGGTTCTTCCCTGCATCACGTCGCGAAGGTGATTGAGGATCTTGTCCTCGGTGTGCGTATCGACGCTGGAAAGCGCGTCATCAAGAATCAGGATGCGAGGATTGCGAATCAGTGCACGTGCGATCGCGGTGCGCTGCTTCTGTCCGCCGGAGAGCGTGATGCCTCGCTCGCCAACCACAGTGTCGTAGCCTTCAGGGAAACTTTCGATGTCGGCTGCGATGTTAGCAGCGTTCGCGGAGTTCCGGATCTCGTCGTCCGTAGCCGAGTCGACGCCCAGAGCGATGTTGTCGCGGATGCGATCGCTGAACAGGAATGTTTCCTGCGGCACGAAGCCGATGTTGCGCCGCAGCGATTGCAGCGAGTATTCGCGTATCGGACGATTGTCGATCAGAACTGCGCCTTGCTCTGCGTCGTAAATGCGCGGAATCAGATCGACCAGGGTGGTCTTTCCTGAACCTGTCGGGCCGACGATGGCTAGGCTCGTGCCTGCAGGAATGCGTAGGTTGACGTCATGCAGCACCTGCTTTCCGTCGTGGCTGAAATTCAGCCCGCGAAACTCAATCTCACCAATAATTTCCCGATCCTTCGCACCGGGCGCGTCTTGAATCTCAGACTCTTCGTGCATGATCTCGTTGATGCGAATCAGGGATGCGGTTCCACGCTGGAAGATATTGATTACCCATCCCAAAGCGATGATGGGCCAAGTGAGCTGCACCATGTAGGTAGTAAACGAGACGAATTGCCCCACGCTCATGGATCCGTCGAGGCGCAAAGTCGTCGTGATGCCGGGATTCGGCGGGACGATGTCGGTGAGGCGCGTGAAGGTGGATTGTCCAACGAGCACTTCGCGACCACCGAGCCACAGAACGAGAACGACGGCGCAACCGAGCATCAACTCGAGAGTAGGCCAGAGCATTCCCATGAGACGAACGAGTTTCAGGCTGCGGCGAATGTACTCGTCGTTCTCCTTTTCGAACGATGCTATCTCGGCTTCTTCTTGGACGTAGGCGCGAATGAGGCGAGCACCGGAGAAGTTTTCCTGCGCACGCGCCGAAATGTCGGAGAACATCGCCTGAATGCGTTCGAAGCGCTCGTGGATGCGGCGTCCGAAGGTCTGGATCACAATGCTGACCGCGGGCAGCGGCAGAAAAGTGAACAACGTCAGCCAAGGACTGATCGAAATCATGAACGCCAAAGCGCCTGCGGTGTAGACGATGGTGTTGGCCGAATACATGATCGCGGGACCCAGCAGCATGCGTACTGCATTCAGATCGTTAGTCGCGCGCGCCATAATGTCGCCCGTGCGATTGCGCTGGTAGTAGGAGTAGCTCAGACTTTCGAGGCGGGCGAAAAGGTCGTTGCGAAGGTCGAACTCAATGTCGCGCGAGATGCCGATCACGATCCATCGCGTGAGGTATTGAAAGATACCTTTCGTGAAGGCGATGGCCAGCAGCATTCCTGCCCAGAAAAGAAGCTTATGGCGCGTGACGCCAGTGTGTAGATCGTCGGTGGTTTTGCCTACCACCAGAGGAAAGAGAATCCAGATGCCGTTGAACAGCAGAACGCAGATTGTGGCTACGAAGAAATTCCAGCGGTAGCGCTTGAGGTACGGCAGCAGCGGACGCAGGCTCTTAAGAAACATGCAAAGTCAGTAGATGAAATTGTAGCAAGCAGGGTGCAATGGTTTTGGGATGATGGGAAGTCCAGCTCCGCTGGACGAACAGCCGAGGGTGGCTGTCCCCACATTTTTTTATTTTCTGGCTTCGTTGGCTTCTGGCATTCTTGTGGAAATCGATTGCTAATAAATTTTGAGACGGGCTGTTTTCAGGCGTTTTTTCGGTGCCCGTTTTGGGAATTATGGCGGTGGCTGAGGTATCCCCCCTCCCCTGCCCCCTACGAACGCCTTGACTGGCGCGGCTTTCGCAAAATTGCTTTGCAAAATCTTGAGCGCCTAAGGGTTAGAGGTCAAAATCTTGATAACAGAACAGTTATGGTGATTCTTTAACCGAGTCCTGCGGCCGCTCACGCCTTGACGATGATCTGCTCTTGCTGGCGTGAAGCGCAAGGTCAGATGTCACAATGGGGCTGAGGAAAACTCCGCGGCTAAATGCCGCTCGTCTCGTTCGGATCTCGACGCGGCTCTCGAAAGGGCCGCTCCTCCACTGTAACGATACGGGTTCGGTATTGCGCTCGACGTGAAATGCGGACTGACCGATTGGCGGGATAACGGTGGCGCGAGTGATCGAAGCACCAACGAACCGACTGTCGAATCGATCTATCCAGATAGATGAATCTGCCGGAACGCCTTTGTAGAGATTTGTCAAAGCAACAACTTCCTCGTCCCGATCTTGTTTTTATAAGTGGGGTGATATATGGCGAAGATCATTGAGTTCTTCGTACCGAGCAACTTCAAGCGAAAGGCAACAAGGTGGATACCGCGGCAAGAATATGGAAAGGTGATTCCGTTCAGCTTGCCACAAAAGAAGTCGGCCTGAAGTCATTCGTCTGCTTCGATCGGTGGCACGGACCGTCGCATGGTTGATCTTTCGTCGGGAGGAGCGTTGACCGGAAGCAGAGCCTCCGAGTAACGGACCACACGTCCAGAATGTATCTTTTCGATTCCAGCAGCCATCTTTTCCGCCTATTGTTGGTGATTAAAGGCGGAAGAGTTGCCGCGCGTTGCCGTGGGCCATTTTGAGCCGATCAGGTTCGCTGATGGGAATGTTGTCGAACCACTCAGTCGCCTCACCCATGTCCTCATACGGGTAGTCCACTGAGTACAGAACGTGTTCGGCGCCGACTTCCAGGATCACGTCAGTGAGCGCCTGGGTGCGAAAAGCGCCGCTGGTAGTGATATAGAAGTTCTCTCGCAGATAGTGGGCTATCGGGAGCTTCGCTTTCGGCCGAATACTTGTCCTCGAGATGCGATGATCGACGCGCCAAATGCCGAATGGCAGTCCTTCGCCGAGGTGGCCGAGGATGACTTTGAGCTTGGGATATTCATCGAACAGGCCGCTACCCATCAGGCGCAGGGCATGAATCGAGGTCTCGACGGCGAACCCCCAAGCCGAGCCGGCAATCCAAGCGTGTCCTTCATAAGCCTGCTGCCGCGTAGCCAAGGGGAAGCGGGGATGAAGATAGAAGGGCACATCAAGCTGCTGAACTGTTGCCCAGAAAGGCCTATATTGTGGCAAGTCATAGAAGACTGCCGAATCCGCTTCGTTGATCTGTGTGAATCCATTGACCAACGCGCCGCAGAAGCCCAGTTCTTTAACGCAACGTGTCAGTTCCTGAGCAGCAACCTGAGGATCCTGCATCGGTAACGCCGCGAACCCCTTCAGACGTTTGGGATACTTTGCGATGTGCTCGGCCAGATAATCGTTCGACCGCCGCGACCTGTCGACTGCTTCCGACGTCTTGAGAACGGTCTGGATGCTGGCGGGTCCGGACTCTGAGAGGATACAGAGCTCCAGACCACTTCGATCCATTTCCGCGATGCGACCGCTGCCCAAGTCTTGGATCTGGAGTCGGGATTCGGGCGTCGGTAGCGACGTGTAACTGTCGGGAATGGTTCCAGGGAGTGCGAAGTGTTCTTCGAGTGCGATCTTCCCCGGTATTGGCGCCGAATCGGGTTTTGCCGTATCCAAATTCTTTCCCGAGTCGGCCACTTCAGTTGCGTCGACGCCACCGGCGAGTAATCCTGCAGCTGCGAGAGCTCCCGCACTGCGTTCGAAGAACCTGCGTCGGGTGACCCGGCTCTTCTGATCAATCGTTGGCATCCGACATTTCCTTTGCAAGCGTCGAACCGTGCAAACTCTATACCAATTCACGCCACAGGCACAAATTGACCTTTTCTCTTTCGTAGTTTTTATCGCGCCCTTCGTGCTTCGGATTCACGATTCGAATGACGGCCTAGCCGGAAGTAACTGTCGAAAACTGGCGATCGCGCACATCGACCCGATGATGAGTGTAATCGCGATTTTGCGACAACCATGCGTTACGGCTTAACGCAGAAACCCTTCTGGCACAGTAGACTGGATCCGCACTGTAATTGCTCACTGCACGTTTTCGGACACGGGCCTACCGCATTTGTGGGAGCAGATGCGTATTCGGTGCGCGAACCCGCTGCACAAAAAATATCGACGGGGCGACCATCGCAACCACAGCGGCCACCCGGATCGATGCAGTGATTGTCGCCGCTTGGGACGACGCATTTGCCTTTGCTTTCGCAGCCGCCTGTAAAGCCGCAGCGCTGACCGGAAGGGCACTCGGAGTCTTTCATGCAACTGGCGACTTTATGGGAGCGTCGGATATTAGAGCTACCAGTCGTTGTCGTCTTTTGGGATGGAAGAACCAGACGAGGCACTCATTTAAGAAGCAAGACGTTGTAACTCCCCGCTGGCAGTACGGCCGTTGCGGTCCGCACAACACCCTCTTCGATTTCGGTGAGTCCTGTTCTCAGTTTGGCAGACAATTCGGCGGGAGAAAGTTTATCGTTCGCACCCGGCAGGCGTTCAAAGACAAAGGCACAGGTTCCGCAGATATTGCCAATGTGGTAGGCCTTCTTGCCGTCGAGAGTGATGAACCTGTCCCACTCTGCCCACTGGCCGCCACCCTCCGTAGCGAACCCAATACGGGACTCCAGCGGAGTGCTCGTCGCCTCACTTGTAGCAACCAACTTGCTCATAGCCAACATGATATCGCTCTGTTTCAAGCTCGGAACGCATAGCTGTTTAAATCAGGCGTTTACACGTTTGACCTTGGCCAATGAACGCTATGGGAATTCTTCGCCAACCAAGAAGTAGCGCATCTGGATTACAAAGCGCACTCTGATTCTTAAAGCCTATATTGGTAAGTAGATGATCGACGTGCTCGTAAGACGAACACAGCCAGAGGAGTACGATTCTGTTCGTGCGGTCGTCCAAACAGTAGTGGATGAGACTTACGGCGGCCTTTGGGCACCTACACCGCTTCCGGTCGATGAGGACAACTGGCATTCCTCTTGGGTCGCTGTACGGGCTGCGAAAATCATCGGAGTGGTTCGTACAAGCGGAGAATGGCTGGATGATTTATGGGTGCTTCGCGAAAGCCGGGGATATGGGGTGGGCCAGCGTCTGCTGGCGCAAGGCGAGGCTGAAATAGTCGCTCGCGGTAATGAAATACTGCACCTTCGCGTCGTTCAGTCGAATGCAGCGGCGATCGAGTTCTATCGCCGCCACGGTTGGCGGATCGCTCGGGCTTTTCCCCATGAGAGATTTTCTATAACGATGGTAGAAATGTTCAAACCTATCCGGCAAGACGGAAGATGATAGCTCGTAACGCCGCTACGCATTGCACGGCCTCTTCTTGATAATTGACGAAACCCGGCGATGATACGTTTTGACCGCTGGCCTACGAGCGTCATCTCTTTATTGATCTCAACGCGGACCTAGAACGCCGTTCTTCCATTGTGGCGCTTCGACATCTCGTCGGACAATTTGCAGATTCGAAATGCTGCCCACGAAGCGAGGCGGAACAGGCCAATGAGTGAGTTGAAGAGCATGGTGGAGATCCATCCGGTGGGGTGGAGACGGGCGTAGACGAGGTTCATCGTCCAGGCGGGGCTGGTATAGACGGTTCCGGCGAGAACGGGTCCGAGGTGCTTCCTGACCGCGGGTTCGTAGACGATGCTTTCGATGCCGCTGTTGAAGAATTTCGACAGTTGAAGGATGCGGCTGCTGTAGAGCGACGTGGCACGCGACGGCAGGTGTCCCTGCTTTTGAAATTTCAGGATCAGCGAAGATGCCTCGGCGGCGTGACGCAGAGCCGCGGTGACTCCATTGGCAGTGATGGGGTCCACCATAGATGCGGATTCTCCGGCCATCAGCCAATTGGCCCCAGCGCAGCGAACGTGAGCCCGGCAGCGGAATGAAGTGACGTTGATCTCCCCGAGCGGTCCTTCGCTCAGCATCGCTTCGAAACGCGGAAATTTCTGCAGCTGCCGCCGGAAGATTTCGTCAGTGGCGAGGCCTAGTTCGCGCCGAGCCTTCATAGCCACTCCTGTCGTGGTGAATCCCACGCTGACCGTAGTGGGATTGATGGGAATCTCCCAGATCCACTCGAGGTAGTCAGTAGGAGAGGGATCAATGTAAAGGGTTGTGCCTTCGATCCCTTGGGTGACGGGATAGTAATTCCACAGAGCAACTTTGGCGGGCCCGTACTGGACGGCAGAGATGTTGAAGGAGCGAGCCAGCAACGAGGTGCCAGATCCTGAGGCGTCGATGAACCATGCAGCCGAGAATTTTTTTCCTTCTGCCGTCTGCACGGAAAGAATCCGTTCGTCCTGCTTTTCGACGGAGATTACCTTATCGCGGACCATGCCAGCTCCGTGATCCACGGCTAGACGCGAGAGCTCCCGATCGAGAGGGCCGCGATCCACGTGGAGCGTGCGCACTTCGACCTTCATCGGCGCGTTGGCCAGCCACGGGGAAGGCTCATATTGCTCGAAGCATCCATCACGCAGGCGTAGCGTGACATGCCGCTTCCATGTGGCCATTCCGGAGGCGACTAACTTTTCCATGGGCAAGCCAAGAGCCTTGAGGAGATCGGGAGCGGACCAGTCGAGAGATTCCCCGACGGTGGGACGGGTGCGCTGTTCCGGTTCGATGACGATGACGCTGAGTCCGGCTCTGGCGAGTTGAATCGCGGCCGCGGTTCCAGCCAGACCTCCGCCGATAATGATGACGTCTGAGTTGGCGGAAGGCTCGGCGAGCATCAGCTATTTTAAGCTAGGTGATCTGCAAAATTTCGAAGGGACTCGCTGTTGATCGGCCCTTTGCCGCTTAGCCGGGCTTTGCCCGGCAGAACAGCCGAGGGCGGCTGTCTCCACAAAAGTCTCACAAACTATCGCGCTTTGCTGCGCGAGCGGCTGACATCGATGACCGCCAGAATCTGCTCGATCTGCCACAGGTGACGGCGTTCGTGCGCGGCAAGCATGCGGAGCGCACCGTAAATGTTGTATGCGATCCGCGCATAGACGGGAGACTTGATCTTCACGCGGTCAATCGCGAGGCCGGTGGCGGAACGGACGGCCTGCTGGAGATCAGACTGCGACGTTAGAAAACCACTCCACGCCGATTGGAAGTCTCGGTGGCAGGGAGTGAGTTGGGGGAGCACCTTGAAGCGAAGGCGATATGGCGGCTCAAGATTGCGAATGAACAAGCGAGCAAGGGTCCCGGTGCGCAGCGAGCGATCGGATGTCAGAGCGGGAGCCTCGGCGACGGCGTGCGCGATCGGGCCGAGAAATACCTGGGTGGTCTGAGCGAGATGATCGAGGCACTCCGCCACCGACCACGCTGCGGCATCCGACTTCCAAGTAAGGTCTTCGTTTGAGCGTCCATGAACCAGCTTTTCGGCTTTGCGGGTTATGCTTTGAATTTGCTCAAGGAGGCTCGCGATCTGAATACTGGAGGCGGAACTCTTGGCGGGGAGTGTGACCGGAAGGCTAGCGATGTGCAGAGTTTTGCTGCTCGCCTCGCTCGCTGACTGGATCGATCCGGTCTTCACGATTGCCGTAACCCCTGATTAAGGTCTTGGTTAGAGGGAAGGCTTGAAGCTGACGGGCAACCTTGCCGCTGGAAAAGTTAGCTTCGAATGAATGCAGAAACAATAGTACAAAGGCATTACTTCGGGGGACGCGACAAGGGCGGGACGGCTATCGACAGCCGTCGCGACGCCGAGCTTTACCTCTGTTTTGGGCATGCTCTCTCGGGCTTTCTGAGGTGGTAATCTAAATCTATTATTGAGGTCCCTTTTAGAGCGTGGGAACATTCCTTCCTTCGCTTTATGTGACCCACACTGGGGTGGGAAATCCTATGACAGCAAGCCGCACTATTCCCCATACTGGTATCGCTTCCGCCAGCGGTCCGAGCTTTATGGAAAAGCTCAACTCAAGCTGGCATGAACGGGCTCTCCAGGTCTTCATGTTTGTTGTTTTGGCACATTGGGGCGAACACCTGGTTCAGGCCTATCAGATCTATGTGATGGGCTGGCCGCGTCCGAAGGCGAACGGAATCGTCGGACTCTGGTATCCGTGGCTGATCAAATCAGAGACGCTGCACTACGGCTACGCGCTTGTGATGCTGATCGGGTTGTGGACGCTGCGCAAAGGATTCACGGGGCTATCGCACACGTGGTGGATGGTCGCGTTCTGGATTCAGTTCTGGCATCACATCGAGCACTTCCTGCTGATCACGCAGGCGACAATTCATCACAACTTCTGGGGACGACCGGTTCCCTGCAGTGTTTTGCAGCTGTTCTTCCCGCGAGTTGAGCTGCACCTGTTCTACAACACGATCGTTTTCATCCCGATGGTAATTGGCATGTACTACCACATGTTCCCTCCGGCGGATGAGAAAGTGAAAGCAAATTGCACGTGCGCCTGGCACCGTGAAGAGTTGCCGAGTGTGGCGTGAGTCTTATTTCGCTGGATATAGAAGGTGAGGCAGCGCCGGCTGCGCCTTGCGTTCCTCTTTATTTGCATGCTGCCGGCCGTCGGGTGTAACAAGCGTGCCGAGCGAGCCGATGTCGTAGTCGTCCAGCCTGAAGTCTCCCCTCACCCGGCCCGTGTCGGAGTCGTTACTGTCATGTTCACGCTGGAGGATGGCGCAGCGCTACCTGTTAAAGGAGCTCATGTTCGTCTTGAAGCGGACATGTCCCACCCCGGAATGAACCCCGTTTTCGCGGAAGCTCACGAAGCAGGATCTGGGAATTATCAAGGTCAACTGACGCTGGGAATGGCGGGAGACTGGGTGATCCTGGTGCATGGAACGCTCGGGAACGGAAAGAAGTTCGAGCAGCAATTCGCTGTGAATGTTCTAAAAAACGAATAGACGGAAAGCTGTTGAACAGCACATCCATTCCCGCCCCGGAAGCGCCCGAGTCTGCTGCCACTGACCTGATGCGACTGCCTATCCTCGGGCGGCTCTTCGCGTGGCGGTATGCACGCCCGGTACTGCAGGCTCCCCTGCTTGTGGTCAGCGTGGTCATGATCCTGCACGGATTGTTCGGTCCGACGTTGGCTCCGAAGAATCTGGCGACGACCCTGAGTTGGCTGCATTTTCGCGGCGTGCTCGTTCTGGTGTTGCTGGCAGCGGGCAACTTTTTCTGCCTAGCGTGTCCGTTCATGCTGGTGCGGCAGGCCGCGCGAAAGCTGTTCAGGCCCAGGCTCGATTGGCCGCGGAGGCTACGCAACAAGTGGCTGTCGGTGGCGCTGTTCGTTGGAATTCTGTTCGCTTACGAGTTATTCGATCTGTGGTCGTCCCCGTGGTGGACGGCTTGGCTGATCATTGGATATTTCCTCAGCGCACTGCTGGTGGATGGGGTCTTCAAGCATGCTTCGTTCTGCAAATTTGTGTGTCCGATCGGGCAATTTAACTTTGTAGCATCAACACTTTCCCCGTTTGAAGTGAAAGTCCGGGATCAGGATATTTGTACGAGGTGCATGACGAAGGATTGCATTCGCGGAAGGCGCGAGACGGGCTCGGACCTCGTGGTAATTCGGGGATGCGAGCTGGCACTTTTTCAGCCGCGCAAAGTCGGTAACATGGACTGCACGTTCTGCCTGGATTGTGTCCATTCGTGTCCGCACGACAATGTTGGCATCCTGAGCCGGATGCCGGGAAGCGAACTGTTGAGCGATCCTTTGCGGTCTGGGATCGGGTATTTCTCGAAGCGCAAAGATCTGGCAGTGCTGGCGATCGTATTTACGTTTGGGGCCCTGCTGAATGCTTTCGGGATGGTCAGTCCGGTATACGCGGTGGAGAACTGGCTGGGACGGATGTTGAATGTGCAGCATGAGGCTCCAGTGCTCGGCTTGATCTTTGCGGGCTTTCTGATTCTCGAACCGGTGATCCTCATTGGCATTGCGGCGCGATTGACGCAGGCGTGGGGCGGCGTTCGTCGGGCTCTGCTGCCATTGGTTGTACGGTATACGTATGGGCTGGTCCCCTTGGGATTCGGAATGTGGCTGGCGCACTATGGCTTTCACTTCCTCACCGGGTTGTTCACGATCGTTCCGGTGATGCAGAGCGCGGCTGCGAGCCTGGGACGTCCTTATCTTGGAGTGCCGCATTGGAGTTGGACCGGGCTGCCGGGGAACGCGGTGCAGGTGATCGAGATCGGATTTCTTGTGCTTGGCTTCGCGGGATCGATGGCGGTGATTTACGGTCTGGCGGAGGAAGATTGTCCGGACGGCGCGATGCGCGCTTTCATTCCTTTTGCGACAGCTGGGGCGATACTGTTGGTTGCATCGTTGTGGCTGATCTTCCAGCCGATGGAGATGCGCGCGATGATGATGGCTGGCTAGCGTTTCCAGAACAGCCGGGCGCAGAAGTTTGCTTGCCGTGATGGAATGATGAAGCGTGTTGCCAATTCGAAGAGGGCCTCGTTGTGGGCGTGGATTGTGATTGTGCTGATCGCTCCGTTGCCCGCCGGGGCGCACAACGGGCCGCCGTTTCCGATCGTCGAGAATCGCAAGATAGGCGGGTATGTGGTGTCACTGTGGACGCATCCGGATATAGGCACGGGAACATTCTTCGTGTTGATGGAGCCTGTGGCGGGAGGAAAAATCCCGCCCGATCTGAAAGTACAGATCGGAATTCAGCCGGAGAGTGGGCGTCTGGCGGAGGTGATTTATCCCACGGTTCGGGATGACAACCGGGGACAGATCGAGTACGACGCTTCGGTGCAGTTCGACCGCGATGAATTCTACCGCGTGAGGCTGGTCCTTGAGAGTTCGCAAGGCAACGAGGAGCTGCTGTCGAGAGTGGAAGCGACGCCCCCGGGTTATGGTAGATGGGATCTTTTGCTTTATCTTTTACCGTTTCTTGCTGTTGGCTTTTTGTGGTTCCGGGGCATGACTCGGCGTCGCCGCCTCAGGAACAAGAAGCGCACGTTGCAGGCTGCGTGATGTGGTGAGTTGTCCCAGAAAGATGCGCGTGAAATCTCCAATTAAATTTCAAAGAGCAATTTCTGTCCTGACCTCCGGGGCCCTGACTGTTCTGCTGGCAGCATGCAATTCGGCCCCTAAATTTCCCCAGAAAGATACCAAGGCTTACGCGGACGTTGTGTCCGCGTTTTATATCGGACTCTCGGCATTGCAGGTCGGCGATGACGTTCACGCGGAAAGCAAGCTTTCCGAAGTGACGCAGCTTGTTCCGGGTGAGCCCGCGGGATGGGCAAACTGGGGCATTCTAGCGCTGCGGCAGAGAGATTATGACAAGGCGGCGCAGAGGTTTCAGAAAGCTCGCGAGCTCGCGCCGAAGAATGATCAGATCTACAGCCTGTCGGGGCTGATGGAAAGCCAGCGCGGAAATTCGGCGCAGGCGCTCGAGGACCTGCGCAAGGCCATCGAGTTGAACCCGAACAATCTTCGAGCTACGTACCAACTGGCGGAAGAGACAGAGCGGCAGGGCGCCGCCAACAGCGAAGCAGAGTTTGAGCAGCTAGTGCAGAAGATCCTGAAAACACAGCCAAATAACCTGGCGGCTCTGCTTGAGCTAAGCCGGATCGCGGCCAAGCGCGGCGACGCCGAAACCGTGAAATCGGCGGTGACGAGGATCAACGCGCAAGCCTCGTCTTGGCCGCCGGAAGTTCAGCATCAGATGACGCTGGTGCAGACGGCAGTCTCTAGCGGAGATTTGCGGTCCGCCGCGACCCAGACCACTTTCCTGCGCAACGTGCTAATGCGCGTGCCGGATTACCGGTTGAGCCTGCGGGCCATCAAGGCCGCGCCTGGCGATGAGGCCGAGCCTTTTACCCACTTTTTACTGATGGAGGCACCCGAGTTTCGTCCGGCTCCGGCGGACACTTCACTCGCATTTAACCCGCAGCCTCTGACGAATCCGGCTGGGGGAAATTGGAGTTGGATTGGTGCGATACCTCTCGGGAGTACGGGCGTTCCGGTCGTCGCGGTGGCCAACGCGAGGGAGGTGAACCTCTCAAGCGGCGCGAAGATGCCCTTCCCTGGCAACGGTGCCGTTGCGCTCGGGCCTGAGAGCGTTATCCCCGCAGACCTCAACTATGACTTTAAGACCGATCTGGTGCTGGCGGGTGCAGCGGGCGTGCGACTGATGCGGCAGGAGAATCCGACTGCGTTCACCGATGTGACCGCCCAGAGCAAACTTCCGAAGTCTGTCACATCCGCAGCCTATACCGGGGCGTGGGCGGTGGATATCGAAGCCGATGGCGATCTCGATATCGTGCTTGGAGCGAAGGAGGGTGTGCCGACGGTCTTGAGAAATAATGGCGACGACACCTTCGTCGCAATCCATCCGTTCGGTGGAATCTCCGGCGCGCACGGATTTGCATGGGCAGATCTGGACGGTGACGGAAATCCGGACGCGGCGATCATCGACGGCGCGGGAAACCTTCATGTGTTTATGAACGAGCGCCAGGGACAATTCCGCGAGCGAGCGCTCCCCCCGAACGTATCCGCAGTCAAGGCGATCGCGGTTGCAGATGCGAATAACGACGGTGTGATTGATCTGCTGGCCGTTCAAGCAGACGGCACAATCCTCCGCATCTCTGACAAGAATGGCGGCGAAAGCTGGGAGACTGGAGAGATCGCAAAAGTGGCGGACGCTGCCCATGCCCTCGCGGGCGAAGTTCGCCTGATTGTCGCTGATCTCGACAACAACGGCGCACTGGATCTTCTGTTATCGCCGACAGTGAGGACTACGGGCGGAAGCGGCGGTGGCGCGCTGGTATGGCTGGGGGACGATAAAGGCGGCTTCACGCTGTTGAATCATCCCGTTGGCCCGACATCGGTTTTCGCGGTTGCCGACCTGCGAGGCAACGGGCATCTCGATCTCCTCGGTCTTTCCGACGACGAGAAACCAGCGCAGGGGATCAATCAGACTTCGAAGAACTATCACTGGCAGGTCGTTCGGCCGCACGCCGTGCAGGCGGTCGGCGATCAGCGCATCAATCCGTTTGGTGTTGGCGGAGAGATTGAAGTCCGGTCCGGATTGCTGGTGCAGAAGCAGCCTATCAACGGTCCGCAACTGCATTTCGGGTTGGGCGAGCAAACGCAAGCCGAAGTGGTACGCGTCGTGTGGCCGAACGGCACAGTGCGCGCCGAGTTTGGCGTGAAAGCCGACATGGACGTCATTACCGAGCAGCGCCTGAAGGCGTCATGCCCGTTCCTGTTTGCCTACAACGGCAAACAGATGGAGTTTGTGAAAGATGCGGTTCCGTGGGGATCGGCGATTGGCCTGCGCATCAACACGATTGGCTCGGCACAAATTGCCGCGACCGGCGAATGGTACAAGATCGGGCGGGATCAATTGGTACCGCACGACGGCTACTACGACATCCGCATCACTGCCGAGCTATGGGAAGTTTATTACTACGACTACATGGCGTTGATGACTGTCGACCATCCCGTCGGCACTGAGATTTTCGTCGATGAGCGTTTCGTAATTCCACCCACCAAACTTGGGTTGACGGTGGTAGCGACGCCGCACAATATTGCAAGCGCTGTGGATGACACTGGGCAGGACGTTACCGACCTGCTCCACGATCTCGATGGAAGGGCGGTGGCGACCTTCGGGCGCGGACAGTTCCAGGGCGTGACCCGCGACCACTATCTCGAAGTTGATTTGGGGGACGATGCGCCGAAGAGCGGTCCGCTCTATCTGGTCGCGCAAGGTTCGATCCACGACACCGAGTCGTCGGTAAACGTCGCCATCACGCAAGGCAGCCGCTGGCACGCTCATGGGCTGGCCGTAGAAGTGCCGGATGGCCACGGAGGCTGGGTGACGGCACAGGACAATCTCGGTTTTCCTGCGGGTCGCAAGAAGACAATTCTTTTCAACCTGACGGATATTTTCCGGCCCGGAACACCGCGCCGAGTGCGGCTCCGGACGAATCTGGAAATATACTGGGACGCGATCCGCTGGGCGCAGGGAGCACCGGACACGAAGCTGAAAGAAGTGACTCTTGATCCGCAGGTGGCGGACTTGCACTATCGTGGATATTCGGTGATGCACATGCCGACCACGGCCGCGCGAGCACCTGAAGTTCCCGACTACAGCCAGATCGAGGGGACCAAGCAGCGTTGGCGCGATTTGATTGGATACTACACACGGTATGGCGACATCCGCGACCTGCTGAAAACCATCGACGACCGTTACGTGATTGTGAACTCGGGAGACGAAATGTCGCTGCGGTTTGCCGAGCAACCGCTCCCGCCTCCGGGATGGGTGCGTGATTTCGTCATCAAAGGTGATGGTTGGATTAAGGACGGCGACTACAACTCCACATTCTCGAAGACGGTCCTGCCGCTTCCCTATCACGCGAAGAACGAGTACACGGCCAGGCCGGGCGCGCTGGAAAATGAGTGGGTGTACCGCCAGCATCCGGAAGACTGGAAGAACTATCACACGCGCTATGTGACGCCGGAGGTGTTCAAGAACGCGTTGCGGGTGGGCGCAGGGTCCAGCGAAGCTGTAGGGAGTGCGCAAACGAAATGAAAGCGGGCCCTGTCGCACGAATCATTCTCGCCGTGTTTTTCTTTGGATTGATCGCCACGCCGCTCGTGATCAAGCGGATCTCTGCGAGCCGGAGCGTGAATCATCCGGGGGTAGACCCCGGTACGGCGCTCGCACGCCATGGGTTTTATTTGGAGGAGGTCTCACAAGTTTCCGGGATCAGCTTCAAGCACCAAGCTCCGGCACTGGATGCGAAGCTTGAACCGATCATGCCGGAAGTGGCTTCGATGGGCGCATCCGCTTCAATCGTGGATTTCGACCGCGACGGGTGGCAGGACATCTTCGTTGTGAACAGCGCCATCGGCAGCAAGAATGCGCTGTATCGAAATCTGGGGAACGGCACTTTCAAAGATGTGGCCGCCGACCTCGGGATCGCGGATGTGAATCAGGACGGCACCGGAGTGT
This sequence comes from uncultured Acidobacteriota bacterium, assembly GCA_963801895.1. Lineage (GTDB taxonomy): Bacteria > Acidobacteriota > Terriglobia > Terriglobales > Acidobacteriaceae > Sulfotelmatobacter. Next base: position 604,142 of record CAWDGM010000003.1, read on the forward strand.
CCACAGGCGCGGTGTGGGGAGACTACGACAACGATGGCTACGAGGATTTGTTCCTGATCAAGTGGGGACGCCCTGAGCTTTATCACAACGATCAGGGGCACGGATTCACGCGAGTAAGCGAGCAGGCAGGCCTACCCCGGTGGATGAATGCCGATACGGCGATCTGGCTGGACTACGATGGCGACGGACTTCTCGATCTTTTCGTCGGTGGCTACTACGCGGAAAATATCGACCTGTGGCATCTCACGACGACGCGCATCATGCCGGAGAGCTTCGAATATGCGAAAAACGGTGGACGAAAGTACTTATTTCATAACTTGGGCGGAGGCAAGTTTGAAGAAATCAGTGAGAAGGTCGGAATCGACAGCCATCGCTGGGCTCTGGCTGCGTCGGCAGCGGATTTGCGCGGCACTGGACATCCGGACCTGTTTGTGTCGAACGATTACGGTGTGTCCGAGCTTTACTTCAATGATGGGAAGCGGTTTCGCGAAGTCGGCAAGCAGACTGGAATTGGCTTCGCTCCGAAGAGCGGGATGAACGCCGCGTTCGGCGACATCCTGAATCAGGGCAAGTATGCAGTATATGTATCGAATATTTCCGAGGATGGCGTGCTGATTCAAGGAAACAATTTGTGGGTGCCGAAAGAAGGGACGTCGGGGGACGGCCTGCAGTTTGAAAATCTAGCGCGGGATTTCGGCGTGGAACTTGGTGGATGGAGTTTTGGCGCGCAGTTCGGCGATCTGAATAATGACGGGACGTTGGATCTTTACCTGGCCAACGGGTATATCTCGCTGGATCGGAATCGCAGCTACTGGTACGACTTTTCGAAGGTAGCGGGAGGAAATAGCACGATCATTGGAGACGCGAGGAATTGGCCCGCGTTTGAAGGACGGAGCTTGTCGGGATATCAAAACAAGCGCGTGTGGCTCAACGACGGAGCGGGCAAGTTCATCGACGTTGCCCAGGCGGTAGGCGTTACGGACACCTACGACGGGCGGTCGGTGGCGCTGGCCGATTTGTGGAACCGCGGCGTACTCGATGTGGTGGTCGCAAATCAGAAGGGACCGCTGCTACTCTACAAAAACACGGTGGCATCCGAGAATGCCTGGATCGAATTCCAGCTGGAAGGAACCACGAGCAATCGGAGCGCGATCGGGGCGCAGGTTACGGTGTTCTGGAACGGGCAGCAGCAGCGGCAAGAGGTTGCCGGGGGCACGGGTTTTGCGGCGGAGAACGACCGGCGGTTGCATTTTGGCCTGGGCAAGAATGCGCAGGTCGATAAGGCCGTGATCCGTTGGCCATCGGGGAAAGTTCAGACTATGGAACATCCCGCGGCCCGGCAGTTGCAGAAGATCAAGGAGCCTGTATGAGTCCGATATCCACCGATCCGAGCACGAGCGAAGGGATCGCGGCTCCGAAGGAGGCGCCGATCCTGAAGCGCAAGCCCTTCTTCAGCCTGGACAATCGCTACATCGCTCCAGCATTCATCACCTGCATTTTGCTGGTGGGGCACTTATCGTTTGGAATCCTGGAGAGCTATCCGAGAACGATTCTTGCGATCGTGACCAGCGTTGCGCTGGAACTGGTGCTGGGAAGAATCTACTTTCATAAGTGGCTGCATCCAGCGAGCGCATACATTTCAGGGATCAGCGTGGGAATTCTGGTTCGATCGCCGGCGTTCTGGCCGTATGCGCTGTGCGCGGCGATCTCGATCATGTCAAAGTACGTTCTGCGGGTGAAAGATCGCCACATCTGGAATCCGTCCAACTTTGGGATCTCTGTACTACTGTTTCTCGCGGCCGACACTGTGGCCAGCCTAAGCATTCAGTGGGGAAACTACCTGCTGCCGATGCTGGTGATCTGGGTGCTAGGGTCGGTCATTATTGCGCGGCTACACCGCTTTCACATCACGGGGATTTATGTCGCGTCATTTCTTGCATTCGCGTTCGTGCGCAGCTGGATGACGGGAAGTCCGTGGCAGTCCGAGGTCGCCCCGATCACGGGCCCTATGTATCAGCTGTTCATCTTCTTTATGATTACCGATCCGAAGACGACGGTACGGTCAAAAAAGTGGCAGTGCATCGTAGTCATGTTGGTAGCGCTGGTGGAGATGCTGCTGCGGTTGGAGCAAGTGGTATACGCTCCGTTCTATGCGCTGTTCATCGTTGGGCCAACGGCGATGCTGGTGGAGATCTGGATGGACTCGCGACGCGAGAGAGCAGCAAAGGCGGTCGCCGCGTAGTGATTTCCCGGGGTTCAGCGAATCGAATGGGACGCGTCCCGTTGCATTGTTTTCTGATCGCGCTCGCTTGCGTATCGGTCGGGTGTAAGAAGAGTTCGCCTAATGATGCGCAAAAGGAGTCCGCGCCGGTGGAGTCGGCAAAGCCCTCGGCGCCGGCGAATCCTTCCGATAATGCACCAGGGCCGGCATCAACTGCTACACCTCCGGCTGCCTCCCCTGATCCTTCCCGTGAAACGGCCGCGGCACAAGTTCGCCCTAGCGGTCCGATTGAGTTCGCGGATGTGACAGCGCCGGCCGGCATCCATTTCAAGCACAACACGGGCGCATTCGGGAAGAAGCTACTTCCGGAAACGATGGGGAGCGGCGTTTGCTTCATCGACTACGACAACGATGGCTGGCAAGACATCCTGTTGATCAATTCTATGCAGTGGGCGGAACACAAGACTGGCAACACCTACTCCGCTCTGTACCACAACAATAAGGACGGAACGTTTACCGATGTCACGAAGCAGTCCGGACTGGCAGTCGAGATGTACGGATTGGGATGCACGGTCGGCGACTATGACAATGACGGGTACGACGACATCTACATCACGACCGTCGGATCGAATCATTTATTCCACAATCTTCACAACGGAAAATTCGCGGATGTAACCGCGAAGGCGGGTGTGGGAGATCCGGGATTTTCTGCCAGCGCTGTGTGGTTTGACTACGACAATGACGGCAAGCTCGACCTGTTCGTCGCGCACTACATCGAGTGGTCGCTGGCAACAGATCAATACTGCACCCTCGACAACAAGAATAAGTCGTACTGCACTCCGCAGGCGTACAAGGGGCAGAGCTCGACCCTGTTTCACAACCGGGGCGATGGAACCTTTGAGAATGTGACGAAGAAGGCGGGATTGAGCGATCCAACCGGAAAAGCACTTGGTGTCGCCCTGCTGGATTTCGACAATGACGGTTGGATGGATCTGTTCGTCTCGAACGATACCGAACCCAACAAGCTTTACCACAATAGTCACAACGGCACATTCATCGACGTCGGCGTGGCAGCGGGACTGGCGTATGGCGAGGCGGGAACCGCTCGCGCCGGGATGGGAACGGATGCGTCCGATTACGACAACTCCGGCTGGCAGAGTTTGGTGCTGGGAAACTTTACGAACGAGAGCATGTCGCTGTATCACAACGATGGGTCCGGACTGTTCACGGATCAAGCTCCGGTGACGGGCATTGCGCGCATGTCGAACAAGTCACTGACGTTTGGAACATTCTTCTTTGACTACGACCTGGATGGATTGCCCGATATTGTGGCGGTGAATGGGCACGTGTCGGACGATATCAGCGTGGTACAGCCGAACGTGAAGTACGCGCAGCCGCCTCATCTGTTTAAGAATCTCGGCAAGAATAAATTCGAAGAGGTGACGGCGAGGGTTGGTCCGGCGTTGCAGCGTCCAATCGTTGGACGCGGCGCCGCATATGGCGACTTCGATAACGACGGAGATCTCGATCTGGTAGTTACCGCGAACAATGGTTCGGCTCGGCTGCTTCGCAACGAAAATGGAAATCAGAATTCCATGTTGCGGATCAAGACCGTTGGCACGCGATCCAATCGCGATGGAATCGGCGCGAAGGTTACGGTCAAGACCGGCACCGGGAATCATCTTTTCGAGATGGTGAAAACTGGATCCAGCTATCTTTCGCAAAGCGAGTTGCCGTTGACGTTTGGCCTGGGCAAACCGGATGCGAGCAAGAGTGTAACTGTAGATATTGTATGGCCGAGTGGCCACAAGGATTCGCTTCCGAATGTTAAGGGCGATCAATTCATCACGGTGCAAGAAGGCAAGGGCGTGATATCAGCTCGTCCGATCGATCTTGCAGGACTCTCGCATTCTACGACTAAAGCCCACTAACTCTTCCTCCTGATTTAACAGTTGGCGCTGTTCAGATCGGACGCGCAATCGAGCGGGCATACTCCTTTAATATTATTGACCCAACTTTTCACATTCCTATAATCGCCGCTTCTAGTTTTCTGGGGAATTTCAACAATGAATGCAGTGATGCGTACGTGTGCCTCGACGCGATCGTTTTTTGTATTTTTCTTCCTTCTGTGTGTGGTTGTGCCTGGGTTCGGGCAAAGCAACTATGCGGAAGTGACTGGTACAGTCACTGATTCGCAGTCTTTGCCTGTAACCGGCGCCACGGTCAGCCTTAAGGCGCTGAGCACCGGCGCAATTCGCACCCTTACAACCAACGAGAGAGGAGTTTTCGCTGCGTCAGCGCTCTTGCCTGACGAGTACGAACTGACGACGACGGCAAACGGGTTTGCGACCGTGGCGCAGTCTTTGCATCTCGAAGTCGGCGAGAAGTTAGGGATTGATATCCCCCTCAAACTCGGCACCGTTAAGGAAGGACTGCAAGTCAACGCTGCGTCCGATGTCTTAAGGACCACGGACGCGAGCGTCGGCGAGGTCGTGGAACGACAATCCGTGCAGGAGCTCCCGTTGAATGGTCGCATGTTGATCGATCTCGTGCTGACCGTTCCCGGAGCGCACGTGGGATTCGGCGCGCAGACGGGAGAAACCAATCCACTTTATTGGCGACCGGGGCAACGGTCAGCGGTTGTAATCGGGGGCAATCGTCCGAACGCAAACTTCTTCTTGCTCGACGGCGCGACCAATACCGATCCGACATTCAACACGCAGAACCTCAGTCCGTCGCCCGATGCGGTCATGGAGTTCCAGGTAGAAACCAGCAGTTACACAGCCGATATGGGCGGCGCAGGCGGAGGACAGATCAACATCGTAACGCGCGGCGGCACCAGTGCATATCACGGGACCGCCTATGAATTCCTGCGCAATGGCGCGATGGATGCCACCAGTTTTGGGTCGATGGGTAACAATCACCTGGTCCAGAACAACTTCGGAGGTTCGTTCGGCGGACCGCTATTGGGAAAGAACAAGAAGACATTTTTCTTTCTGAACTACGAAGGATTGCGGCTGGCGCAGGCGGACGCGCAAACCCTGACCGTTCCAACCCCAGAGGAAGTTCAAGGCGACTTCAGCATGAACAACGCGCCCATTTACGATCCAACCACTGCAGTGACGAATCCGGCTTACGATCCGAACCAACCTACCGGACCCAGCAATTTTCCCTACACGCGCAGCCAGTTTCCCGACAACAAGATTCCAGCCGACCGAATCAACCCACAACTGGAAATGTTTCTGATGCAGTACGTGCCCATGCCAAACATGGCGATGGACATGGCTACGGGCGTCGACTCCAACAACTATCTGGACATCCGCAACGAAAATCATTATCAGGACCAAGGCACGGTGCGAGTGGACCATGTGTTCGAAAACAACGACACCGTATTCGGACGTTATTCCGTAAGCGCGGAACATGGATTCTCGCCGAGCAGTGGAATAACGACGACTACGGAGAATCTGCCCGGCTTTGGCGCAAACTTTGACAATCTTTCACAACACGCTGTCGCGAACTGGAACCATGCCTTCTCCGGCAGCAAGTTAAACACAGTGTCGCTCGCGTTTTCGCGTTTATCGATGGATCGCACTTCGCAGAACGATGGTGTCAATGACATTGTGAGCCAACTCGGAATTCAGGGCATTGGATTTGGCGGCAAAGGCGCATGGGGAGCTCCGTGGTTTGCGGCACAAGGCTACACCGGCATCGGAGATACGTTCGCTGCCACTCCGATGCACGCCTGGGACACTACGGTGGAATTGAGAGACACATTCGCGTGGCAACACGGGCGTCACGGCCTCAAGTTCGGCGGGGATGGTCGCCGCTACTCATGGCCGATGTGGGGCTTCTTCCAGAATCGCGGTTTCTATCAATACACGAACGGTTACACAACTCAGTTCGGATTCAACGACGGAAGCGGAAACGGATTCGCCAATTTGCTGTTGAGTTTGCCCGCGGTCAAGCAGCGCCAGGCTGGCATTCCACAGATGAACCTGCGCAACTGGGGATACGACATCTTTGCGGAAGATAGCTGGCAAGTCACACCGACGACCACAGTTAATCTCGGCCTGCGCTATGAATACACGAGCCCGCTATATGATCTGCAGAACACCAACTCCAATATCATATTCAAGGATGGAGTTCCTCAGGTCTTCATCGGAGGCGAGCAAGGATATCCTCGAGGCCTGATGTATTCGAACAAGCATAATTTCGCGCCTCGCATCGGGATCGCAAAACACCTGCCCGGCTCTGGACTGATCATCCGTGCCGCTTATGGAATTTTCTTCACCCCGGTTGACCAGAATACCTGGTGCAACCAGCGCCACAACGTTCCTTTCGTATTTCCTGAAACGCAGCAAGCCGATAACTTCACGCCGCCCTCGACGCTTTTCGCGAGCGGAATGAATTTTGGCACTCCGGTGTTGGGAAACGGCGCGCTGAAGCCTACCACCGTCAGTTTCACGGCGTTCGATCCGAACGCGCCGGCGCAATATATCCAGCAGTGGAACACCCAGGTTGAGAAGAGCTTTAACGGCAACACCACACTTGCCATCGGCTATTTGGGCGCGAGAGGCTTCCATCTCCAGCGTGCCCACCTCATCAATAATGCCCCTCCCGGGCCGGGGCCAATTGGGCCGCGCCGGCCTTATCCGACGCTCACTTTCGTCAGTGGCACTGAACTCACGCCCAGCAGCGCTCCCGACGCGATCATCCAAAGCCAGACGTTCCCCGTAAGCACGATCAATCGTCTGGAGGACACGGCGCAAAGCTGGTACGACGCGGGCTATATAAACGTACGTCGCAGATATTCCCACGGACTCAGCTTCCTTGCGAATTACACGTATGCGAAGACGCTGACCAATGCACCCGACTTCCGCTCTCCGATGGATGAATCCGCGATTCCCCAAAACAATAACGACCTCGAAGCTGAGAGGGGACCGGGTTGTGATGTGCGCCACCGGTTTGCGCTCAGCAGCGTTTACGACATTCCGGCGTATTCCGCCACTACTTGGACGCGAATGCTGACGGAGAACTGGCACTTCATGACCATCTACCAGGCACAATCAGGAATGCCCTTCACGATCTCGGTGTTTGGAGACACCGCGAATTCAGGCACGGTGCTGGGAGAGAATCCCATTCGCGCGAACGTAACCGGTCAGCCCATTTTTGGGCCCGGGACGCGCAATGCCAACCAATGGTTCAATCCGGCGGCCTTCGCGACTCCGGCAGCCTATACGTTTGGCGATGTTGGCAGGAACTCGGTTTACGGCCCTCCTCTGCAGACTCTGGACTTTGCCATCGCGCGGACTTTTCGTCTTAGCGAGAAGACCAGCTTCCAGTTCCGGGGCGAGGCGTTCAATTCGCTGAATAAGGTGAATCTGGGGACACCGAACCGCTTCGTAAATACTCCGCAGTTCGGAACGATCACAATGCCGATGACTCCGGGGCGGGAAATTCAGTTGAGCGCCAGATTGTCATTCTGATGGGAATTTCGTTGAAGTGCCGGGCTCCTTGGAACCGCACTTCCACTGAATCGGTTCCCGCTTAACTATCCTTCTGCGTTCTGTGAGATGACATCGCGTGCGGGCGGGGGCGCCCGCACCACAGCCGGCGAGACGCCGGCGCTACTCTTTCCCTTCCCGGCTCTTTACGCTAGACCGGCTCTTCTGGGGCTGGGGCTATTTTTATCTCCAGCTGTTGCGGGCCTAGAGTTGGGTGCGTTGCTTTCAGGCGCACTGTGCCTGCCTTTTCTTGCGCTCTGATCCAGATGGCGCCGGTGCCTCCGATCAGGGAGAACGGGTTGTCTCCTGTGATCTCGGCTGGACCTTCGAGTTCGAACTTGATTGCGTCGTTGGCGAAGGGACAGATGTTGCCGAATTCGTCGGTGACGCGCAGAACGACTCGAGTGGAGTCGGCACCGTCGGCCCTTAGCTCGGAGTCGTCCGGAAGCAGAACGAATTTCGTGTCCACTCCCCTGCCAGAAAACTTTTTCGAGATGACCTGCTTGCCCTGGATGAAGCCGTCGATCCTCAAGTCTCCCCATTTGTGAAAGAGCTCGCCTAGTTCCACGATGAAGGGAGCGTACTTGAGATGCGCAAACTGTTTGCGATCGGGATCGACGTCGGCGACATGCTCGTCGTCGATGTAGAACTTCAGCTGGTCGCAGTTGGAGCAGACCATCGCCTTGGAAAATCCGATGGAAGCGTCGCCGCGAGCCCAGTGGAATGCGGGCTCAAGGACGATTTCTTCGGCGGGATCGCATTGTGATTTATAGAATCCGGCAGCCGGTTTCGGTTCACGGAAGATGTCGGTGACGCCGTGATAGCAAATGCGGTCTCCTGAGCCGAAGTTGCCGTGCGTGTTGTAGTCGAAAGCGCACCATCCGATGCCGCCCGCATATTGAGGATTGGAAGCGAGCTGGTCGTGCACACGAGCATGACGGATGGTGTGCTCGGTGAGCCGCTCGACCTGGTCGATGGTCTTGGTGGGATAGGTGTGCCCGACGAATTCAGTGTTCAGGTAGCGCGGATGGTTTGGCGGCTTTAAGGGGAAACCAAAATCGTTCATGGTGAAGACGTCTTCGAGAAATTCTGATTCCTGGAAGTAGCGGATGCCACCGGTCTGGCGAGAAGGATCGAGCTGGTGAGCCGGCGGCGTTGGTGCGCGTGTAGAAATCGTGATCGTCCTTGGACTCGTTGATACGCACTCCCCACAGAATGATGGAGGGATGATTCCAATCCCGGCGGATCATGCGACGGACATTGTCGACCGAAATGTCCTTCCACGGTTGATCTCCAATGTGCTGCCATCCGGGAATTTCTTCGAGGACGAGCAGGCCGATTTCGTCGCAGGCATCGAGGAAGTGCCGTGATTGCGGGTAGTGCGACGTGCGCACGATGTTGGTCTTGAGTTGATTGCGAAGAATCATCGCGTCGCGGCGCTGGGGACGAGCCGGCATGGCTTGGCCGACCCACGGGAAGGTCTGATGCCGATCGAGTCCGCGAAGCTTGATGACCTTGCCGTTGAGCTCGAAGCCGTGGTCGGTGAACAGGGCCTGCCGAAAGGCGAAGCGGCGGGAATCTTCGTCGACGACTTGCGTCGCGCGGCGCAGACGAACGCGCGCTGAGTAGAGATTGCGCTTGCTCGAGATCCCAGAGCTTGATGCCTGACGAGGTGGTCGAAGTGGAGCGTATGCGAGGCCGGGTCGGCGGCGGCGGCTGCCGGTGGAAGCTTCTGCGAAGCGTTGGCGATGACGCGGTCGCCATCGAGCAGTTCGACTTCGAGGGTCAGGGCGTCGCGAGAGGCTTCCAGATTTTGAATGAAGCAGTCGACATCGACCGTCGGGGACTGGGACAGGACATCTTTTGGACGCACGAAAATGTTCTCGATGAACGTCGAGGGAACTACACGCAGGGAAACTTCGCGGTAGATGCCGCCGAAGGTGAGGTAGTCGATCTCGTAGCCGAAGGGTGGAATGTCGGGGCGCTCGCTGGAATCGACGTCGACGGCAAGGACATTTTCTCCGTTGAAATCGAGATGAGGCGTCAGGTCGAAGGAGAACGGAGTGTATCCACCTTTGTATTCGCCGAGCTTGGTGCCGTTGATCCAGACAGTGGAGGCGGTCATCACGCCTTCGAAGTCGACGAAGACGTGCTTGCCTCGGGCCTCCGCAGGCAGCCTGAAACGACGACGATAAAGCGAGACGAACTCGTAAGTCTTCTCGTCAAAGCCATGCCACGGCAGCTTGACGTTGGTATGCGGAATCGCGATGCGATCGAAGCCCGAGTCGTTGAAATCCTTGTCATGCCCGCCTTGCACTACGCTGCGACTGTAGCGCCAGTTGCGGTTCATGGGTAACACAAGGCGGCCGGCGCTCGAAGGATTTGATTGCGCGTTGGTACCCGCGAGAGCGTAAGGTGCGAGCGCGGCACTGCCGAGAATCGTGCCTGACTGCTTCAAGAATTCACGTCTATCCAATTCGTGTCGATTCATGGAATATTTTTCTCCCGTACACGTCGATTGAATGCAGATTTGTCCAAACTGGAATCATGGCTATGCGGCCCATTCCAGCAGTTGTGCGAGGCTGGCCGGCGAGGTCGACTCGGTGCCGCGAGGCATGGAGGGACCGATCGCAACGGCCTGGTTGTGTCCTTCGAACCAGACAATAAAGGATGAGTGCTCCGCGCCGGGCAGGCGCTGCTGATTGATCCAGTTGTAGTAAGCGCCCATATCAGCATCGACCAGAGAGCCGGGCAAGTCGAGTTCGGAACTGGCCGATACCGTGGTCAGTAGTTCGTTCATCGGTTTCTGCCGCTGGCGCGGGGCAAAGCGCACCAGCAAAGTCAGCGGCTGCGCGCGACGCAGCGCTTCCCGAGCGGCCCACTGCGCGAACACAGTGCTGAAAATCTGCGTGCCGGATCCTTCCGTCAGCAGGCGAATTTCGAAACGTTCAAGCACTGCGTTTTGCGGTCTGCCAGTACCGGCCGCAGGTAGCGCGAGATCGGCTGGACGAATTTGCGCGAGGATTGTGCGAAGCGATTCAGGGCCCATGCCTGGACGGCTGATTTCAGTTTCTATCTTCCGCAATATCGCCGCGCGCGCGGGCTCCAGCGCCTTGTAGGAAACGCAGGTGAGCGAAGGGTCGCAGGCGGCGGCTTCCCCGCCATCGATGTACCAATGCCCGTAAAGAGCAGGGTGCGATTTTGCTCGGGCTGCTACGGCGCCGAGCAATGTGGAAAGGCCGCCGTCAGATTTGATGTTGGTGAAATATCCGCCATGAGCGCGCAGCTTACGAAACAGCGGAGCTTCGTTGGCGGCAACACCCTGGCCGATGACAGAAATTCCGAGCCTCGGAACCGGCAGAGGCTCGGGCGGAACGGCCGCGTGCAGACGGTCCGCGTATTCATTCGAAGCTTTGCGAAAAGCGTCGAGCTGATGGGTGCTCCAGAGGTGGGCGGAGAGCTGTTCCACAAATTGTGCGGGCTGCCTGACCCAGTCGAAGGATTCGAGTTGTGGAGAGAGGCGTATCTCGTCGAAATTCTGGAACCATACCTTACGTTCTGCGGCCGGAAGGGACGTGAGTTTCGCCAGTTCCCTTTCATGCGCGGTACGCTCCGCAGGAAATTTAAAGTCGTAGTCGATGAGTTCGCGAAGCAGTCCGGGAAGAAAACTGAGCGGCAGTTGCTGCAGGATTCCCAAATAGTTGAGGACAAATTTCCGGGCTTCGGGCGGATAGCCAGCGAACTGCTCCGGTTTGAGATCGCGCGGAAGCATGCGGGTTTACAAGAGCTCCGAGATCGGCTTGCCCTGCGCCATCGAAGCTGAGAATCCAAGCATCGAGCCCAGCGTCGGAACCAGGTCTGTCGACTCCATGGCCCGGTCGTAAACAACTCCTTCACGAATACCAGGGCCGGCAACGAGCATCCAGGTGGTACGGGAAAGAGCGTCACCGGTGCGGTGATGCTGAAACCCATTGCCTCCGGCATCTTCGTCGGAGTCGCGTCCGAAGTCAGGCAAGATGAAGAGCGTGGTCTTGCCAGCATATTCAGGTTCGCTTTGGATCGTTTTCCAGAGATCTGAGCAGAGACGATCGGTGCGGCGAATTCCCTCGATATAGAGCGAGTAGGCGCCAGCGTGCGCGATGTCGATGTCGTGCAGGGTGATCCATAGCAAGCTGGGTGCAACCTGTCGCATCAATTGGCGAACGATGTAAAGGGAAAGCTCGTCGGGACTGGAGAGCGTTTGCGCATGGCTCTTGAAATCGTCGATCGACAGCTTCAGCAGCATCTCTAGTTGCTGTAACTCGAATTCGCTACCCGAGAGTTCGGGAGCATAGTAGGGCGTCTCGTAATTGTCTCGCAGCAGATGTTGGTAGTCGGCGCTGCGACCCGATGTGGCAGCGGTGAGCAGATGCTTTGGCAAGATCACCCGGGCGCCGAGGCCCGAGCCGTAAGAACGGTGGCTACTCTCTCCGATACGGTTGAAACCATTGCTGGGAGCCACAACCCATGCGTCGGAGGATGGACGCTTCAAATCCTTGCGGAAGTACTCGAAAACGGTGGGAGATTGCGGAGGCAGAGAGGCGAAGTTGTTGATCGTCTCGTAGACGCCGGTGGCCAGACTCGCGGTCGCAACATAGTGACCCAGAATTCCGCGATTCACGACTTGGGTGAAAAAAGTGGATTGCGGGATGAGTTCGCGCATCAGATGCGGAATGTTTTCCTGACCCTCGGGCGCAAATGTTTCTTGATCGCGTGCTCCACCACCGAAGGTGACGACCACAATTTTTCTTTTTGCCGCTGAGACTGCGGCGCGGGCCCATGGAGATCGGAGTAGAGTACTGCCCAAGGAGAGTCCGCCGGCTGTACGCAGGAAGTCGCGACGAGTGCGGGCCAGGGAGAGCCCAGTCGCGGGTTCTGTCCGTGCTACCGCACGGCGCCTAATTGCCGGGACATCAGCACAAGCATCGTTCCGGACTGCGTCCTGGCCATCGTCCCGATGTTGGGCAGTTCTGATCATGATTACGTTGCGACGCTGATGTTGCGCCGTCAGTCCGAATAATTATTGATCGGGCTTGGCGGAATTCGAATTCTTTTCCGAATAAACAAACTGGCGGATGTCGGCGATTTGCTTGTCGAGATCCGCGAGATGTTGCGCACGCAGCTGCTGATAAATCTGAAGCTGCTCCTGCGCCTTTTCCTTTTGTCCTGTGTGTACGTAGGCCTGGCCGAGCCGGTAATGCGCGTCGGCAATGTCGGACTTGGTCTCCAAGGCCTTGACGTATTCCGGGATGGATTCGGCGTATTTGGCCTGATCGGAATACAGATTTCCCAATTGCAAGTGAGCGTCGGAGAGCTTGGGATCAAGTTGCACAGCCTTCTGCAGCAGCGATTCAATCTGATGAAGATCGAGGGTCGGGTCCTGAGCGCGCTTCCCCTTCCACAAACTCATCGCGTAATAATAGTTCGCCTGTGCGTTGTTCGGTTGTTGCTCGGAGAATCTTCGGAAGCGCTCGATCACCTGATCGGCCTGCGTAGGCGAACTGTCATAGGCCTTGGACAAAAAGAAGTATGTTCGCGGATCAGAGGGTTTTAGATCGGCCGCGCGGATCAGCGATTTGATAGCGTCATCGTAGTTGCCGCGCGAGTATAGGGCGATCCCAAGGCCGATGGCAATCCTGGGGGAATCCGGATAGCGCTCCGCGGACTCGCGAAATACCTGAATCGCGGGTTCAAGCGTCCGATGCATAAGAAGCTCGCTGGCCCAATCGAACAGGTTGCTCTCGCTGGGATCCTGGTGCGCGGCGGTTTCGAATTCGTTGGCCGCGGCGACGTACTTGCCGTCTTTCTCCTCGATCTCGCCGAGCAGATTGTGGAGTTCCGCCGAATTCTTGATTTGCAGAAGACTCTGCACCTCTTGCCGCGCTAGATCCCTCTGTCCAGTGAGCAAGTAGGCCAAGGCCAGATCGTAGCCATTGTCGTAGGCGGAAGCATTGATTTGCTGGGCCGTCTTGAGAGGCGGAATGGCCTCCGAAAGTTTGCCCAAGCTCACGTAAAGTTCGCCGAGGTTGTGGTTGGCGTCGTAACTCTTGGGTTCGAGCGCGACGGCCTTTCGCAGCTGTTCCCCCGCGCTTTCGCGCTTGCCCATCTTTATCAGATTTGTGGCCAGGTTGGTGCGGGCGGCAGCGGAATCGGGGCGCAGGCGCACAGCCGTCGAGAGGTGCTGATTCGCCAGGGCATCTTTGGATTGACCGGCGTAGACCATCCCCAGCAGTTCGTGAATCTCGAAGCTGTTGGGAACCTTATGCACGAGATTTTCCAGTCCGGCGGCGGCTTCCGCAAGTTTGCCTGCGTTGTACTGCGCGACAGCCTGCTGGAAGGCGCGATCGAGTGCGGCGTCCTGCTCCGCGCCGACGGCGGACAGCGGAGCGGCAAGTATCAGAAGGAGGATCAGGATTGAGCAAAGATTCGAGCTCACGCTCTTTGCATGCTACACCCGTCGGAAGGGGGCGGAGGCATTCGATCGGGCGAAAAAGTATTGCGGGAGGGACTCACAAAGCCCTCCCGCAAGCCACGAGCTAGAAGTAAAGCTTCAGAGCAAACTGGATCTGCCGCGGATCATATGGGGCATCACGCGTCGAGCCAATCTCGCCGAAGCTGGGATTTGTGAAATCACCCGATCCGGAAACTGCCACCACGCCGTTGCCACCAAAGTTCGGAGCATTGAAGTTCGGGTGATTCAGGATATTGAAGAACTCTGAGCGGAATTCCAACCGGAAGCGCTCGGTCAGCTGAATCTCCTTGAACACAGAGAAGTCCATTCGCTTAAACGGGGGACCCGCAATCTGGTCGGGAGGGCCACCCAAGGCAGAGAGAGGACACGGCAATGCCGTGCATGGAGTCGGCTGGGAGAACGCCGCCGGGTTGCCAAAGAAACTTAGTTTTCCATTGGCGTCGATGTGCAATCCCCGCTTCGGGGATTGCCCCGTCACCACTGTGTCGTAGCAATTCGTGCCAGCTGTGGTCGACACGGTGTTCGTGGGACAAGTGAGCGTAATCGGCTGTCCACCTTGGAGAACAGCGCTGGTGTTGATGGTCCAACCACCCAAGACTTTGCCTGCGATCCCGCCATTGGCAAGATATCTCTTGCCCTTACCGAAGGGAAGTTCATATCCTCCACTCAAGTGGAAGACATTGCGAATATCAAAGTCGGCTAGACCGTAGTCATAGTGAATTCCCAAACCAGGGATACCGGGAGCCCTATAACCGGCCTTGCTACCGCCATTCAGAAGATCGCCGGCATCAGTGCGCGTCTTGGAATAAGTGTAGGTTGCGAGGAAGTTTAGCCCATCCGCGAAGCGCTTCTCGATTTTGGTCTGCAGTCCGTGGTAGTAACTGCTTCCGGCAGTCACTGCGTAGCTATTGTTACCTCCGAAATCAGGGAATGGGAGACCTCCCTGAGCAGGAGTATAGGTTGCACCCGAACCGGGCGTTCCATTAGGCCCTGCTGTATTCGTGAGCTTGGCGCCCGTGGGCAAAATTGCCGTGGGATTGTTCGACCCGGGGAAGGACTCGAGATGTCGACCGAGCGAAGTCACATATCCCGCTTGGACCGCCATTGTTGGAGTGAGCTGATACTGCAGCGTGAAGTTGCCGGACATGGAGTACGGAGTCTGGTAATTGAACTGGATGCCGCGTAAACCCAATCCATTCGCAAGAACAGCAGCTGGATCGAGCGGAGTACATGCAAACCCAGTTTCAAATGCCGCAGTGAAACCGTAGGGCGCAGCAGCAGCGCATCCCGGATAGGTGTGCGGGGTTCCATCATCCGGTGGAGTGAAGTTGAAATTGAACTGGAACGGGTAGTTCTCTCCCAGATTCGGAGAGAATCCTCGGTTCTCGAAGCCGTTGTAGAACATGCCAAAGCCGCCGCGAGCAACGAATTTCGGTGATACCTGATAGGCGAAGCCGAGTCGCGGTGCAAAGTTGCTCTTCTCTGAATTGCCTAAGCCCTTGCCATATTTGTTGGTGATGGCAAGCCCGATACCGTCGGCCGCGAGCAGATTCGTAAAGCTGCTTGAGAGACTCGCCGCGTTGGTGCCGCCCGGAAGAATATACAGCGGGCTTCCTGTAGGAGCTCCAGACGGAGCGAAATTGGCTTGTGCGCCGTGATGTTCGTACACGAGACCGAAGAAGTCCCAGCGCAATCCGAGGTTGATGGTCAAACGCGGGGTAAGTTTCCAGTCGTCGTTGAAGTAGGCACCGTAATAATTCTTGCCGTTGTCAGTCAGCGAAATGTTAGAGGCGTAGATATTCGTGGAACCTCCCACGAAATCGACGGTTCCACCATTCTGAGCAGCAACTGGCGTCAACAGGAAAGCCGCCCGGCCGGTGTTGCCTTTATCGGCGGAGGGCACACCGCTGGGGATGTCGGTGAAGTTTCCGTTGTAGTCGAATTCGCCGCGTGACCATGGTGGTTGAAGAGTGGAGAACTTCACGTGCTGCCATTCGAATCCCATCTTGAACGTGTGCTTGCCGTAAATCTTGGTGAGATCATCGGTCAACTGGAAAGTCGAACTCACTTCGTCGGACGGCAGGAACGCGTTGCTGCCCAGCGTCGAGAGACCGTTGATACCGAATGCGGGCAGGCCACCGTTTTCCTGAATCTGGGGGATGCCCTGGATCCCGAAAGTGGATGGGATGTCCGTGAGTTCGAGTGCTTGAGGCGAAACGCGAGTCGTGTGCAAGTAGTTGAGTCCTGCACGAGCCACGTTGACCAGGCTCGGTGAGAACACATGGGTGTAGGCAAGGGCGCTCTGCTGCGCGAGAGCGGTCTGGCTGCCCTGCTGGAACGCTCCGCCATCAGCGATGCCGCCAAAGATTCCGGGAATGAACTGCGGATCATCCTTGTAGCTGAAGCGGTAGAAGAGCTGATTTTTGTCGTTGACGTTGAGATCAACGCGAGTATCGAAGGCGTTGCTGTGTTCGTTCAGCTTGGGAGAATTCGCGTAGTTCGAGACGAGGGATCCGTTCGTCGGCGAAGGATACAGATTCATCAACGCGATCGCGTTCGGGTCGAGACGACCTGCGGGGAGCTGATTCAATCCGCAACTTGCCAGACTGAACGTCACCGTGCTGGCTGCGCAAGTTCCGAAAGGATCCCGGGTGTACCCGCTTACGGTCGGTGTGAGGCCAGACACAGGATCCACAGTGTTGGCGACAATCTTACGCGTGGTGGCAGGATCAAGGATCGTACCGTACGGCATCGTCCTTCCCAAGGCGTCTGTCAGCGCGGCTGAACTCGCTTGCAGAGTGATCAGGTCGGACATGTCGGTATAACCACTGGCGCGTTCCGCAGCGGTTGGAACCGAACCTTGCAGAACGGTGCCCTGCAGTCGTCGCAACCCTTCGTAATCGGCAAAGAAGAAGAACTTGTTCTTGATGATCGGGCCGCCGATCATGGCGCCGAATTGATTCTGCCGAAGTTCGCCCTTGGGGATTCTGTTTGCGTCTTCGAAATAGTCCGCAGCGTCGAGTTTGTCGTTGCGGAAGAATTCCCACGCCGCGCCGTGGAACTGGTTGGTGCCGGACTTGATGGTGGCGTTGAGAACGGCGGCTCCGGAGCGGCCATATTCCGCGCTGAATCCAGATGTTTCGACTTTGAATTCCTGAATCGCGTCGACCGGCGGCAACACCACGAAGTTCGTGCCGTTGAGAAAGTCGACGGTGTCGGAGTTGTTGTCGATTCCGTCGAGCATGTAATTGTTTTGCGCCGGTCGATTTCCGTTGGCGGTAAACGCGCCGCTGGCAGCATTGCCGCGAGTGTCCGCCTGCGGACTGTTCACGCCGGCGGCCAACTGAGCAAGGAAGGTGAAGTTTCTTCCGTTTAGCGGAAGATTGTTGACGTTGCGCTGATCGACGACCTGGCCGACCGATGCGTCCTGACTCTGCAGAACGGGGGCTGTCGTCGTCACTTCCACCGTCTCGTTAACGGCTCCGGTCTGGAGTGTGGAAGTCCTGAGCAACCCTGGCACTCACCTCGACGACCACATGGGTACGGATCGCGGTCTTAAAACCGCTAGAGACTACCTCGAGCTTGTAATTTCCAATACGGACGGGACTGAAGTCGAAGACACCGTTGGAACCGGTGGTCGTCGAGAGCGTAGTCCCAGTGCCTTCATTGGTCAGCGTAACTTTTGCTCCGCCGACAATAGCTCCAGATGGATCGGTAATGACGCCGGTAATGGATCCGGTGTCAACCTGAGCGCGAAGTAGAGAGGCCGAAAGGACGAGAACAGCAAGCGCGAGCAAACCGCGCAAGACCCGAGCAGATGCGAATCCGATCATGAGCTCTCCTTAGAGCTGTGCCGGCTTGCGACAAAGCAAGCTTTGCATCATGAGAACAACAACCGCTACGAGCGGATGAACCCCAACGGAAGCGCAGGCGTCCACAATATCGCCTGCACGCGTGACTTCGAGAAATTCAAATTAACCGCTTAACCTAAAAATACTAGTGCGTGGGAAATATCACGCGTTGCTACGCATTGTCAAGAATTTTTTCTTCGGTTACACTCCGCGATGCTTGGCACTTTTCGCTTCAATCTCGCTAGAAAATCTTTTTTCCGCGTGGGTTGTAGCGCGTTTCGAGAATCATGACTGTCACCATTCGTGATGTTGCAACCGCGTCCGGTGTCTCTACCGCAACGGTTTCAAATGTGCTCAACAATACGGGGAAGGTCGGCAGCCAAACGCGGCGCGAAGTGATGCGAGCGGTAAAGCGGATGGGATATGTGCCCGACGTGCATGCGCGCCATCTTGCGTCGCGCGAACGCCGCACACTCGGCATCATCGTCTCGGACATCGAGAATCCGTTTTTTCCGGAAGTGGTAAAGGGATTTGAAATCCAGGCGAGGCATCTGGGGTACGACGTCATACTCAGCGATACGAACTACGATCCGCGCCGGACGCGGGAAGCGGCGGACCGGATGATGGAGCACAAAGTTCGCGGCGTGGCGATCATGACCTCTGAGATCAACCTTCGATTGATTCATCAGATGGCGCGAAGAAGGATCGCGGTCACGTTTCTCGATCTGGCTCCCGTGCGGAAATACATGAGCAATTTGCGGATCGACTATTTTTCAGGCGTGAAGCAGATCGTGGAACATCTTTACCAGCATGGGCATCGACACATCGCATTTGTCGCGGGCAGAGCAGGATTGAAATCAAACGCCGCGCGCCAAGAGGCCTACGAGAAATGCATGCGAGATCTTGGCCTTGAGCCCCGGCCAATTATTGCCGGCGATTTGCGATTTGAAGGTGGGCTTGCGGCCGGGATCAGTATTGCGAAGATGTCTCCTCGTCCTACGGCGGTTGTGGCGGTAAACGATCTGACTGCGGTAGGCGTGGTCAAGGGTTTGCTGAATTCCGGCTGCCGCGTTCCCCAGGATATTTCAGTGACGGGATTCGACAAGACCCGGCTGGCTGAATACAGCAATCCGTCCATTACAACGGTCGATGTGCACCGCGATACTCTCGGGCATGTAGCGGCGGACGCGCTGCATGAACTCTCGAGTACGGAAAATCCTCAAGGGCGGGAGTATCTGATTCGCGCCGAGCTTGTGTTGGGAGATTCATCCGGTCCCGCCAACCGTTAGTGTGGTTTCGTTCCACTGCGCAACGCGAACATGGCCAGTCGATCGAATGTTATAGTTGAGGCCTTCTACGAGACATCGCAAGATGTGGAATTGCGCGTCCATTCTGGGCTTCGGAACATTTCGCACGCCGACACTGAAAGCATTTTTGTTGGTTGCGATCGCCGCAACTACCGGCCTCAGTGCCGGCCAAGAAAATCCCCGAAACATCAGCCACAGCCAACGAAGCTCCGGTAATTCTGAGTTCCAAGAGGCGGAAGCGCTCATCGAGAAAGGCGAGTTTGCGCAAGCGGCTGCGATCATTCAGCGCCAACTCGAACAGAATCCTACGAGCGTGGAAGGCTACAACCTTCTGGGAATCGCGTACACCGACGCGAAAGACTTCACCCGCGCGAATGAGGCGTTTCAACAGGCGTTGAAGCTGGCGCCGAACTCCGCCAGAACTCACAACAATCTCGGAAATCTCTACGTCGCGCAAAACAAGTTAGACCTCGCTGAAAAGGAGTTCAAAAGCGTACTGAGCACGGCGCCTACGAATCGCGACGCGAATTACAACATGGGGCTTCTTCTAATGGCGAAGGGAATGCCGATTCCCGCGATCCAACATTTTCAGCGGGTGCAGCCCCAGAACGTTGAGACACGATTCAATCTGGTGCGCGCTTATCTCCAGGCGGACAAAACTACAGAGGCGCTGCAGACAGCGCGCGCTCTTTCGGCCGCGCACAAGTCCGACGTCGAATTGCATTTCACGCTCGGCGTTCTACTGGCCAGTGCAAAGCAGTACAAAGCGGCACAACTGGAGCTCGAACAGGCAAACGCGTTACGCCCCGAAACGTTCGAAACGCTCTACAATCTCGGACAAATTCATCTGAAGTTGACTGAGTACGCGAAGGCCGAGGTCGAACTCAACCGTGCGCTGAAGCTGAAACCGGAATCGGCCGAGACTCTTTATCTGCTCGGCCAAGCCGCGTACGAGCAATCGCGCCCCGTCGATGCCCTGGAGCTTCTAGTGCGAGCTCACAAGCTCGCTCCCCAGAACACCGACGTCATCTTCCTGCTGGCGCGCGTGAGCATGACGCAAAACTATTTCGAGGATGCGATTCCCCTGCTCGAATCGGGCCTAAAGATCGCTCCGCAACGTCCGGATTTGCGCGCCGCTCTTGGCGAAAGCTATTTCATGGCCGGAAAGACGGAGAGTGCGATCGAAGAATTCAAAAAGTTGATCGAAGTCGATCCGTCGGCACGGTCGTACGCCTTCATGGGTTTGTCATACCGGCATCTGGGACGTTTTGAAGAGGCACTGAAATATTTCGAGCTGGGGTTGAAGAAGGATCCGCGCGATGCGTCTTGCTTGTTCAACATCGGGTACATCCAGGAACGTCAGGGAAATTATTCACGGGCGGAAGACTTGTTTCAGCAGGCACTGCGTTCAAATCCGAATTTCTCGGATGCATTGCTCGAGCTTGCGAACCTGCGGTCGAAGGATAAAAAGTTTGCTGAGGCCGCGGAACTTCTCCGCAGATTCGTGAAGGTGAGCCGGCGTCCGGCGGACGGATATTACAAGCTGGCAATGGCCGAGCGCAGCCTTCATCAGACAGCGGCCGCACAACGCGACCTGGCAGTCTTCCAAACGCTGTCGAAGAATACGGCAGCCGGTCCGTATCCGTACCAGCACCTCTTCGATTATTTGGACAACCGCTCGAATCTTTCTCAGAAGGAACGGACACAACTTGATATTTCGGAGTTGATTGAGCAGACGCAGAAACATCCGGGACAGCCGCAGGATTTGTATTTGTTGGTCGAAGCATATTTGAAGCTTGGCGATCTGGCTCACGCTCGCGAGACTGTGACGCAACTCGATCAGGTGAGTGCGGATGACTATCGCACGCAGACGGGCGTTGGCGTTCTGTTTGCTCGATACCGGCTCTACGATGACGCCATCCAGCATTTTCAGGCTGCGCTGAAAGCGAATTCGGATTCCGATGACGTGAAGTTCGATCTGGCGAACGCTTACTTTCGTAAGGGCCGTTACGCGGAGGCGATGGAAACGGCGCAGACAGTTTCCACCGCGGGACAGCAGGACAATGCTTATCTCGCTCTGCTGGGCGACATCCATGCCCACAATGGTGAGGCGGCGAAGGCGATGGAAATTTTCCGCGACGCCATCAGCCGCAATCCGGATAACGATCAGGACTATTTATCTCTCAGCCTGGTTCAGATACGCGCTAACGACCTCAGCGGAGCCGAGCAAACGCTGCAGAAAGGGCGGACGCGGATTCCGGGCTCGGGCAAAATTGTGTGGGGACTCGGACTAGTGTCGGTCTTAAGGGGGAATGCGACGCAAGCGTCAGAATTGCTGGAGCGGGCCGTGGAACTGCTTCCAGAGTGGGCGGGGAGCTACTCGACGCTGGGCGTCTTTTACTATCAGATTGGGGAAATCGACAAAGCCAAGGAAGTGCTCGATCGATTCAGGGGAAGTAATGCCGGCGGTCTTGATGTGAGCCGGATCGAAGAGGCGCTGTCCAAGGCCCCTGTGAATTCGGCCGCGGTAAATCAACCGATTCCAATGGCGGCCAGACAGCAAGTGCTGCAATTGGCATTACTGATCGCAGATCGCAGCTTGTAGTCATAGCAATGTCTGCGAAGCGGCACACGACTTCGACTGAAAGTGGAAACGAACACAGTGAAATGTCAGTTGAAGTCTTCGGGGTTTAGGTATTTCTCGGTCGCAGCGCTCGCGATCACGATTTGTGCAACGGCGTCGACAATCCTGCCTGTGCAAACGGCGAAAATGCCGGAACCATCCACAGGTGTTCACTACGTGGATGTGCGGGAACAAGCGAAGATTACTTTTCAGCAGGACTCCACGCAAACGGAAGAGAAGTATTACCTGGAGACGATGGGTACCGGCGTCGCGTGGATCGACTACGACCAGGACGGGTTGATGGATTTGTACTTTGTGCAATCGGCGGCGACCGACATCTACAAGCCGCCACATCCACTGCGTTCGGCGCTCTGCCACAACAATGGGGACGGCACTTTCACAGATGTGACGGCAAAGGCCGGAGTCGACGGCGAGGGTCACTACGGGCAGGGTGTTGCCGTCGGCGATTTCGATAATGACGGCTATCCGGACATGTATGTGACCGGATATGGCCGCGCGATTTTGTATCACAACAACGGCAACGGGACATTCTCAAACGTCACCGCGAAGAGCGGTGTTGCCGACGAAGGCGGATGGTCGACGAGCGCCGGATGGTTCGACTACGACAAAGATGGCTGGCTCGATCTCGTAGTGACAAACTACATCGACTGGAGTTCGAAAAACAATGTCTGGTGCGGCGAGCGAAGGCCGGGCTATCGATCGTACTGCCATCCCGGCAACTATAAGGGTCAACGCATCAAGCTCTATCACAACAACAAAGACGGAACCTTCACCGATGTGAGCGACGCATCGGGCGTGGGAAAGCCCGAGGCCAAGGGAATGGGCGTGGTGCTCGCCGATTTTAACAACGACGGGTGGCCCGACATCGCGATCGCCAATGATTCGTGGCCAAATTTTTTGTTCATCAACAAGCGCAACGGAACGTTCGAAGACGTTTCGCTAGTTTCGGGAATTGCGGCCAGTGAGGATGGACGCTACGAAGCCGGTATGGGCATAGATGCCGCCGACGTTGATGGCGACGGCTGGCAGGATGTCTACATTACGCATCTCGATTTCGAATTGAATCGCCTCTACCACAACAGCCAGGACGGCACGTTTACAGATGAGACCTTCCGCTCGGGGCTGGGCAACAAGGCGGTGCTTTTGAGCGGCGTGTCCATGAAATTTGTTGATTACGACAACGATGGATGGAATGACATCCTGCAACTCAATGGCTCGATGCTCGACAACGTGGCGCTTTATCACGAAGAAGTCACGTACAAGGAACCTCTGCTGATGTTTCGCAACCTCGGCAAGGGACAGTTCGACAAGGTATCCGATTCTTTAGGGCCTGACTTTATTCGACCGATCGTGGGGCGAGGTTTGGCGACTGCGGACTACGATAACGACGGTGATATCGACATCGTGACGAACAATCGCGGCGACTATCCTTCGCTGCTCAGAAATGAGGGTGGGAATGCGAATCACTGGCTCACGATTCAACTGGTGGGAACGAAGTCGAACCGAGATGGAGTCGGTGCATCGCTGAAACTAACGTCCGAAGGCTTTGTGCACGTCGAACAGGCGAAGGGCGGGATGAGCTACATGTCGGCGAGCGATCCCCGCATTCATTTCGGACTAGGAAAGCGCACCAAGATCGAATCGCTGGAAATCACATGGCCAAGCGGACAGGTTGATAAATTGGGAAACGTCGGCCCGGATCAGATCATTACAGTAAAAGAGGGAGTTGGTATTGTTCCGCGCTCGTTTCCTAAGATTGCAGCATCGAAGTGATAGAGTGTGATTTCGGACTCGATTCCTCGCTGCCTGTGGCGGAATTGAAGTCAATTTTCTATGAACGGTCCCCGTCGCCGCTTTCTTGGCTCTTCCCTGCTCGTTCTCGGCAGCACACTTCTGGATGCGCTCGCCACTCCTGTGTGGCAATGGAAGAGCCGCCTCATGCTGCAATCGTCACCGAATGTTTCTTCTTCCCCGGTGCAATTTGTTGATGTGGCGAAAGAAGCGGGACTCACTGTTCCCAATGTCTGGGGAGATCCGAATCACAAGAAATACATCATCGAAGCCAAGGGCAGCGGACTCGCGTTTTTCGATTACGACCACGATGGATGGCTGGATATCTATCTGACGAACGGTTCCAGACTTGAAAAGGCGTGGCCCGCTGGTCAGGCGCCAACTTCGCATTTGTATAAAAACAACCGTGATGGCACGTTCACCGACGTAACCGCGAAGTCGGGATTGGCGCGCACAGGCTGGCAAACCGGCGTTTGCGTGGGAGACTACGACAACGATGGATGGGATGATCTGTTCTGCTGTTTCTGGGGACACAACATTCTTTTTCACAACAACGGTGATGGAACATTCACCGATGTGACTCGGAAGGCCGGCGTGTATGACGAACGCGTGCGGTGGGGCGCGGGATGCACGTTCATCGACTACGACCGCGACGGGCATCTCGATCTGTTTGTGTGCAACTACATCAAGCTCGATCCTGCGAAGACTCCTGCAGCAGAGGAACCGACTCCTTGCCAGTGGAAAGGGATTCCGGTGATGTGCGGGCCTCGCGGGCTCACCGGCGATACCAACGTCTTGTTCCGCAACAACGGTGATGGAACTTTCACGGACGTGTCGGAAAAGGCTGGAATTCTGAAGCCGGGTCCGCGATACTCGATCACCGCCGTAACCTCTGACTTCGACAACGATGGCTGGCCCGATATCTATGTCGCCGTCGACTCCGAGCCCAGCATTTTATTTCGCAACAATCATGACGGAACCTTTACTGATGTAGCTGTGATGGCGGGTGTCGCCTATAGCGAGAACGGGCATGAGCAAGCCGGAATGGGCGTGGC
This sequence comes from uncultured Acidobacteriota bacterium, assembly GCA_963801895.1. Lineage (GTDB taxonomy): Bacteria > Acidobacteriota > Terriglobia > Terriglobales > Acidobacteriaceae > Sulfotelmatobacter. The sequence goes on from CAWDGM010000003.1 coordinate 629,026, forward strand.
GGTTGGCGATTACGATTGCGATGGCTGGCTCGATATTTTCAAAACAAACTTCGCCGACGACACTTGCAATCTGTACCACAACAATGGCGACGGAACGTTCGGGGACGTGACCTTCTCTTCGGGCATTGGAATCAACAACCAATATGTCGCCTGGGGCTGCGGCTTTATCGACTACGACAACGATGGCTGGGTCGACCTCATGCAAGTGAACGGGCACGTGTACCCGGAGATCGGCGGGCACGAAATTGGACAAACATTCAAGAATCCTCGGCTCGTCTACAAGAATCTGGGGAATGGCCAGTTCAAAGATGTTTCCGCGGCGTTGGGACCGGGAATCAGCGAGCGATTTTCCAGCCGGGGCGCAGCCTTTGGCGATTACGACAATGATGGCGATGTCGACGCACTGGTGTTGAACATGAGCGATGTGCCGTCTTTGTTGCGGAATGATGGCGGCAACAGACAGAACTGGATCAAGATCAAACTGATCGGCACGAAGTGCAACCGAACCGCGATTGGGGCGCGGATACGCGCGGTAGTTGGAAATCATGCGCAGATGGATGAAGTTCGCAGTGGATCGAGTGTGATGTCGCAAAACGATCTGCGATTACACTTTGGTTTGGGAAAGGCGCAGGGCGTCGACGTGCTTGAAGTGAAGTGGCCAACGACTCAAAAGATCGAGAAATTCAGTAACGTGAAGGCAAACCAGATTCTCACCATTCGCGAGGGCGAAGGAATTATTTCGCCGACCACCTGGCAACTAAAACCCGCCAAGTGACCGGCGGCATCATGAATTATTCGCGGTGAGTCTTATTGATGGATTCTGGCGGCCCATCCGCCGCCGCTTGCAAGTGGCAGCTTTAGTTTTGTGGTTCGACTTACCTGCATCGTTGTCTTCTTGTAGTCGCTCGCATTGCGGTCCGCATTTACGCCGTCCTGATAAGCATCCATCGTGAAGTTCCCGTCCGGCAGGAACGACAAATCGATCTCGAGATCGCGCACGGTCCAATCATTCATCGCTCCGATGTACCAGTCGTGACCATTTCTTCGCGCCACAACTACGTAATCCGCAATGCGCGCATCTAGAACACGTGTTTCGTCCCACTCGGTCGGCACCGCAGCTAGAAACTCCATAGCTTCAGGCTCGTGCAGATAGTTTGACGGGCTGTCGGAAAGCATTTGCAGCGGACTCTCGAACACGACATACATCCCTAGTTGGTGACAGCGCGTACCGAGCGCCATGGGCTGCCCGTGAATGGCAGCGAACGTTTCCTTGGTCGCGTTGCGCATGGCGCCGGGCGTGTAGTCCATGGGCCCGAGAAACATTCGAGTGAATGGAAGAGTTACATTGTGCTCGGGTTCCGACTCGGCGCTCCATTTGCTCCACTCCATGCCGCGCACTCCTTCGGTGCTAATCAAGTTGGGCCAAGTGCGGGTCATAGATGCGGGCTTCTGATCGCCGTGGAAGTCGACTAGCATTTTGCGTTTCGCGCATTCCTGGCTGACCTTGTAAAAGTAGTCGATCAAGAGTTGATCGCTGCGCTGCATGAAATCCACCTTGATGCCCTTGACGCCCCACTTCTGGAATTGATCGAGCGCCGGAATCAGTTGGTCGTCGAGAGTTTTCCAAACCACCCACAGAATGAGCCCCACGTTCTTTTGCTTGGCGTAGGCAGCGAGATCGTCCATGTTGATTTCGGGAACGACCTCAAGCACGTTCCCGAGCTTGTACCAACCTTCGTCGAGAATGATGTAGGGGATACCGTATTTCGCGGCGAAGTCGATGTAGTACTTGTACGTCGCTGTGTTGACGCCGGCCTTGAAATCCACCCCGTAAACGTTGTTCGCGTTCCACCAGTCCCAGGCGACTTTTCCGGGCTTGATCCAGGATGTGTCCTGAACCTGCGAAGGCTTTTGGAGTAAATAGACGATCTCGTTGGTCAGAAGGTCGCCGTCTTTGTCGGCGATGCCGATGACGCGCCAAGGGTATGTTCGCTTGCCAGAAGTTGACGCGATGTAGTCGGCACTCTCAACGACCCGGTAATCGCGATCACTGGTGAGCTTTTCTTTCAGCGGATAGGGAGGGAAAGTCGCTGCCAGCGCGGGCCCGCCGGTGCCGTGAAGCCACAAGCCAGGATAGTTATCGACATCCGATTCGGCGATGGCGACCTTTGCGCCGTCTCCGATATCAACGATCGCAGGAAGTGTCCCGAGAAATGCAGGAGCAATTTCGCTGAGGTGCTGCGGCAGATATTTACGCTCGTTATGCGAGTAAAAACTGTCTTCCTGGGGATAGTAAACAACAAAGTTGGACGGAAAATTGAAGACGGATTCTTCGCCGTAAACTTTTACCTGCGCCTGCGAGAGAGACGTCTCGAAGCGGTATGCTACGCCCTCGTCGTAGGCGCGGAACACGACGGAATATCCGCCATCAAGATTCAGACGCAGTTCGTTGTAATGGTCACGAATTTTGGCGAACTTCTGGCGGACGACCGGCTCAACCACTTGATCGTTCGATCGCTGTTTGGTGTCGACGACCTTCGGCTGGATGCCGAGTTTTTTGTGCTCGACGTCAAGGGAGATGGTGGAATTTTCGAGAATGGCTTTTCCCTTCAACACGACGTCGTATCGAATCTGTCCGGCGGTGCGAATCCTTACCTGGATTCGGTCGTCGGGCGACTTCAAGTCGTAACTCGACTGGGCTGAAGCCATACCCACCAAACAGACATTGAGAGCGAAAATTAAGAAGACCGGAGCAAACGTTTTCATCGAATCACCTTCGAGACCGTGGGGTTGGACCGGGAGAAGAATATCCCTCACGCACCTCGACAGACAAATGTTCGGCCGTCTCATACGTTTTAGCCGGGCCGTAGGCTGGCGCTGGAAATACGGATTTTGGGACGTTTACCGGAATCACGCCCCATCAGAAACATTAAACATTTCGGCGATGTTTGACGTCTCTCTGATTCAGAAAGCGCTCACATCGCAATTGAAGAGGCGGGGCTTTTGAGCTAACCTCACGCTGTCAGAAAGTTATCTTTTCGACTTGGGAGCCTTGTCGCGATGACGATCAATTCGCGTGCAGTCGCGGCATTCCTGCTCCTGGCCGGATGTGGCTCTGCGCAGATTGGCACACCCGGGCGCATCGAGAACGGTTTCGATGCGATGCTCAAGGGAAACGGTGTGATGGATATCCACACACTCGAGGAACTTGACGAAACACGCAAACAACGAGTCGGCACGCCTTCCGAAGCAAACGTCTCGATACTCGATCTCAAAGCGCCGGGGCGCGCGCGCCGCGAATACAGTAAGGGCCTGCTGTTTCTCTCCAAGAATGATTACGAAAACGCCGAGAGAAGTTTGAAGAGTGCAGTGACCATCTATCCGAAGTTTGTGTCGGCGCACAACGCCCTGGGTTGCGCATATTTCGGGTTGAAGAAGAACGAGGAAGCGCGACAGGAGTTTGCGGAAGCGATCCGCCTCGACGATCATCTTTCGAGCTCTTACATGAACCTCGGGCGGGCACAACTGGCCCTGGGCCAGATTTCAGACGCCCAGGCATCGATGGAGAAAGCTTCTACGTTGGCGCCGCAAGATTTGAATTTGATACTGGCGCTGACGTATGCGCAGTACCTGAATCATGACTATGCGTCTGCCATCCACACGGCCGAGAACGCACACTCGCATCGAGACACCGGTATTGCATCGATTCACTATTTCGCGGCCGCATCGTGGCAGGCACAGAAACATCTTCACGAAGCACGCGAACAACTAGAGCTGTTCCTCAAGGAGGATCCTAAGTCTCCCTTTGCGGATCAAGCGCAGCGGGTGATCACAGAGATCGTCAAGACCGAGCACAATCCGGTAGAAGTTGCGTCGACGTCGGCTCCCGTTTTCAACTCAGAGTCACCCGACAAGTCTGATTTGGGAAATAAAACTTTACAAGATTTCAAAGAGAAGCAACAGATTGTCGACGCTGAGAAAGCGGAAGAGGGCTGCGTTTCGTGCATAACGAGCGGTCCAACCGTGCCGCCGGGGGCGGATCTACCGCCCAGAACACGCAGCGCAGTGCATGATCCGAAGAACGGGACATGGACTTTGCGAAGCACTGTAGACGAAGTTTCCATGTTCTTTACGGTCACCGATCACGGGCGATCCATTGCAGATCTTCAGCAGAAAGAGATGCGGATCCTCGACAACAAGAAAGTTCCAGAGACAATTCTTGGATTTCGAACGGAATCGGAATTGCCTCTCCGCCTTGGATTGATTATCGATACGAGTGCGTCGATCACGGACCGTTTTGCCTTCGAACAGGCCGCCGCGTCCAATTTTCTGAAAGAAGTTCTCACCGGCAAAGACGATCTGGCGTTCGTGGCGGGATTTTCGAACTCCATAGTGCTCACGCAGGACTTTACCAACCACATGGATAAGCTCTCCGCGGGCGTGGGAAAGCTCGTGCCGGTCGGCGGAACTGCAATCTGGGATGCCGTCTCTTATGCTTCCGACAAATTGAAAGAACGAAAAGAAACGCAGCCGGTGGCGAGAGTGATCGTGGTGATCAGCGACGGCGACGACAACTCTAGCATCTCGACTTTGCGCGAGGCGCTAGAACAGGTAGAGAAGGATGAGGTGTTCGTCTACACAGTGAGCACTCGGTATGCAGACTCAGAGGATCAAGTTGAGGCTACCGGAAACCGTGCGCTGAGGACGTTGGCCAATCTGTCGGGCGGAACGCCATTCTTTCCAGGCTCTGCGAGCCGTCTGAATCGAAGCCTGTCGGAATTGCAGCAAGTTATTCGCAGCCGATATTTGATTTCTTATCGCCCCGCTCTCTTCCGGCATGACGGAGGTTTCCGCTCGATCGACATAACGGCGCAAAGATCCGGACGGAAGTTGAAGGTCAATGCTCGCAAGGGCTACTACACGGAGATGGCTGCAACGGCGAGATAATTCTCCCCTGGTTCCCTTCCCCAACCATCAAACTCAACGACCGGAGCGGCCCCCGACGGGGTCGTCTACTACACGACGGATTTGTCGTTCTCAGACCTGGGCTTCCGGCCTTTGCGAATACCGCCGTTGCGCCAGTAATTCCACGCCGACGTTCCAACGGCGGCAACGCTTCCCAAGATCAGAGAACCTTCATAAGGAAGCCGGGAATATCGATCTGGATCATCCGAAATGGCCGCGAGGTCGAGGATGCCTACAAAAGCGACTGCCATCGTACCCACTATGATGCCCAGGTTAATCCACTTCCACTGCCGGTTTTCCCCCTTCGCAACGGCGTACACCGCCATGGGAAGCAGCGACAGAAAGAATGCGGGAAGCATAAACGCGAAGGAGTGTAGCGCAGAAAATGGCGGGACGGAACGGAACAATTTCGAGCGAGCTTTTTAGAAGCTTGACCAGCCGGGACACGTCTCTGCTGGCAAGCGTCGATCAGTTGACATAGTAATGCGGCTTTGGGGTGGCGGTGATTTCGTCGCTCAGGACGGTATCGCTCCACAGCGGCCTCAGCAAGCTGTCGGGCACTTTGAGATGATGCTGTTTCTCCCAGAGCATGAGCGCGACTGCCAGGCACGCGCATTTGCTGCTATGAAGATCGAAGGTGTTAAGGATGACAACCTCCCCGGTGACAACCACGCATCCCACGAAGCCCACTCCCACTTCGTAATTGATCGAGATGGTTACGGCGTCGGAAATTAATCTACACGCCTGCATGCCATGAGTTTCTCAACTCCCCTGAGTGGCTGACTATAAGACAAAAAGCTGAGATCTCTACGGAATAGCGTGCATTCTCCCTACACGCTTCCTACAGTACTTCCCCGGTTGGGACTGTTGCTCCAAGGTGCTAGCGTTACGCGCAGAGGTGCAAAACATGAAGTGGTTTCTGGCAGGACTGGGAATAGGATCGGTAGTCGGCATGATGATTGCGCCGGCTTCAGGAGGGGAAACCCGAGAAATACTGTCCGACGCAGCAGAAGCGGCGGTCGAGGTGGCTCAAGGACGCATGGAAGAGGTGACCGAGAGCGTCTACGACAAGGTGCAACAAGCCAAGAAAGCGGTTGAAAACGAGATACCGTCTGACATCGCCGCGATCTCGAACCTTCACAGCGAGGCATCCTGAATAATTTAGGAGGAATTCTATGAAGACTCTGACATGTAAGGAACTCGGCGGAAAGTGCGATCAGAAGTTATCTGCAGCAACCTGGGATGGGATGGTGAAGGCGATGACGGAGCACGTGATGGCGAAACATGCCGACGTCGCGGAAAAGATGAAGAAGATGCACGAGGAAGATCCGAAGAAGTGGGGGCGCGAAATGAAGCCGAAATTCGACGCCGCGCCGGATGAACAGACGTTCGAAGAAACCAAGATCGCACACGCGTAGAACTAGGGTTGAAGCGCGCTTGGCATCCGCAATGGATCGGCATCGATTTTCGCGATGCACCGCAATTGAAGACTTCCTACCCTCAGACTGGGTCCGCTTTGAGCAAACACGACAAGGCGGGCCGAGTATCGGCTACTCGGCGCATTCCAAGATCAGATTTCGAAGAGAAATTTATGGTGGAGGCGGCGGGAGTTGAACCCGCGTCCGAAAATGTTACTGGTCAAGAGAACTACATGCTTAGTCGAGTTCATGCCCCAGGCATTACCCTGGGACGTTCGCGGCCCACGCTCAGAACCGACAAGAAACGCGTTCCGCTAGCCTGTGATCTTAGCCTCTCGCCCCAGACGTAGACGAAAAGAGCAGCCCGCTGTGTGACGTCCGTCGGAGGCCCACGGGCGAAGCCTCTTGGGACGGCTGCCTAAACTAGTTAGGCTGCGTATGCCATCTGTTGATTGGCAATTATCATTTTCCACGCGATTACGGGTGTGTGGACCCCGGCATGCCTCTTGGCCGCAAGCATCTCCGTCGAAGCCGTGACGCCCCCACTGATGGGAATGGCCTTAAAAGATCCACTTCCACTCTAGCATCGCCAGAACGGAAGTCAAACTAACCACTCGATTTGATGCAGGTGACCGCCCGTTCGATCTTTTGACCAACCCAAGTTTACTAGGTTGCATAGTTCTGCACACTTGGGACGATCCGCCGACTTTCCTTGATGGACGGGGCATTCCGATTGACAGGTTACGGAATGTAAAAGTTTAACAAAGAGGATTTCGCAGTTGACAGGCACAGATCTATCTGGGGTACAGTTCGAACGCCTCTGCGAACCGGGTGACGCAAAAGAGCTGTTGGAGCCGGTTCTCGAGACGTTATTTCTCCTGGTTCCGCGTTTTTTCCCGACCCCACAACTTGATCAAGGAGGTCTATGCAAGTCATCACTGCCCGAATCACTTTGCTTGCCCTTGCTTTCAGCCTTTGCGGTATCGCCGCTGCGGAAGCGTCCGATGACGCTACTCCGGACCGGATCGTGGCTCCTGTCAGCGAGTCACAACGGGTGCGGCTTTCCGGCAACACCCATCCTCTTGCAAATTCACGTTTCGATCGCGGAAAGCTCTCAGCCGAGCATCCGATGGAGCATGTTTACGTGCTCCTGCGAAGAAGCCCCGAACAGGAAAATGCTCTCAACAGATTGACAGCCGATCTCCAGAATCCGTCATCGCCGAACTATCACAAGTGGCTCACCGCCGACGATCTGGGCAGGAAGTTCGGTCCATCGCCGCGCGATCTCGCGTCCGTGACCAGTTGGCTGACCTCGCACGGATTACAGGTCAACATGGTGCACAAAAGCGGAATGGTCGTCGATATTTCCGGAAACGCGAAACAGATTGCTGAGGCGTTTCACACGGAGATCCACAGCTATAACATCAACGGCAAATCACACATCGCAAACGCCAGCGACCCGGAAATTCCCTCTGCGCTGTCACCGGTCGTGGCTGGTGTCGTATCGCTACACGACTTCATGCCGAAAGCGAACGCTCACAAACCACTGGCAAACTTTTCGTTCTTGTGTACCGGATGTCCCGATGGTTTCGACGGCGCTCAATTGTTTGACGTAGCGCCGGCGGATTTTGCAACGATCTACAACGTCGGACCTCTCTACAAGAACCAGATTACGGGTGCAGGACAGATTGTCGTGGTGCTTGAGATCAGCAATATTCAGTCTCAGGACGTGGATACCTTCCGCCAGGCCTTTGGTCTTTCGAAATTTGGAGGAACCTTTAGCCAGATTCATCCCGGCCCCGGATGCGCAGATCCGGGCATCAACGGTGAAGAAGGCGAAGCAGCGCTGGATGCCGAGTGGGCGGGCGCAGTGGCTCCGGGAGCGCACGTGGAGCTGGCGTCTTGCGATAACACGGCGACCAACTTTGGGGCGTTCATCGCCGCACAAAACCTGCTGGACAAGAAAGTACCGCCGCCCATCATGAGTCTCAGCTTCTCCGGATGCGAAGCTTTTCAGGGCGTCGTGGGAAATGAGTTCATCAATGCTATGTGGCAGCAGGCCGCGGTAGAGGGCGTATCCGTATTCGTATCCTCGGGTGACGGGTCTGCAGCAGGCTGCGATAACTTCAACACTGAAGCGTTCGCGGTCAATGGAATCCAGGTCAACGGACTGGCATCCACTCCATTCAACTTCGCGGCAGGTGGAACCGATTTCTCGGACACCTTCAGCGGAACCAACAGCACCTACTGGCGGGGCGGGAACAGCCCGACCGGAGAGTCCGCAAAATCGTACATTCCTGAAATGACGTGGGAAGATTCCTGCGGATCGCAGGCGGTGTTTGAATTCTTCGGATTTACGGACCCGCTCACGTTCTGCAACAGCTCGACGGGCCTGAACTTCTTCGACATCGTCGGCGGCAGCGGAGGATTTAGCCGCGTCTACCCCAAGCCCTCGTGGCAGTCCAACACGTTCGGCATGCCAAATGACGGCAGGCGCGGTCTTCCAGACGTTTCTTTGTTCGCTTCCAACGGGTTCTGGAGCCACGCCATCATCTTCTGCATGTCAGATGTGAATGAAGGCGGGACGCCATGCGACTACTCGGTGCCGAGCAATGTGTTCTTCAATAGCGCGGGAGGAACATCATTCACGGCTCCGCAGTTTGCCAGCATTCAGGCCCTGATCAACCAGAAGGCGAACGGACGCCAGGGCAACCCGGCTCCGATTTATTACCAACTGGCGAAGAAACAGAACGGCACACGTGGCAATCCCAAGAACCAGAACATTGACGCGTGCAATTCGAACAGCGGAAACGGCGTGTCGGGTGCTTGCATCTTCCACGACGTGACCTTTGGAAGCATCACAGTGCCGTGCGCAGGTCCGCTGAATTGTTTCGAGCCTGACCCGACTCAGTTCGGGGTACTGTCGGTTTCGAACCGCTCACTGGAACCGGCGTTTCCGACGCGCCGCGGCTGGGACTTCGCTACCGGACTGGGAAGTCCAAATGTAACGAACCTAGTCAACAATTGGCCGTAAAGCAGTTAAACGAGAACGCCACAGGACAGCCGGTCTACTCGGCTGTCCTTATTTTTTTATCGCTATGGAGCGTGAGAATGAACATTCTCCATTCTACAATAAAGATTTATTAATTTAATTAATTTAAATATTGACTTATTAAATTTCTATGGCTATAAAATATCAATAATGTTTAAGGAAGGTTCACCACCGAAGGACTGGCAGGAACTCACGCGGCTGACGCAGGGGCAGTCCATCGTGGTTGAGCGAGTACGTCTTCAGGAAAAAGATATTGCGATCGAAGGGCGATTCGAACTGCCTCAACTGGCGCGCCTCAACATGGATGACCAAGTGTTCATCACCGCGTTCGTCCGTTCGCACGGATCGATCAAGGAGATGGAGCAGATTTTCGGCGTCAGCTATCCGACGATCAAGTCGAGGCTGACGCGGATCGCAAACAGCCTGGAGTTTGTCGAGACAAACGCTACCCCATCGAAGAGCGAAATTCTGGAGCGATTGGGGCAGGGTGAGATTACGGCGGACGAGGCGATCCGCGAAATGGAGAAGTTGAAATGATTCCGTTCGTTGCTGTCGTGAGTTTGCGCAATCAGGAGAGCCGCACGTTTCGGCTCTGGATCCCTCTCGTGCTGGTGTGGTTGCTATTGCTGCCGCTAGGCATCGTTCTGTCTCCATTCATTTTCATTGCGTGCCTCGTGTGCCGAGTGAGTCCGTTTCGTGGATTGGCATTGCTGTGGCAGATCCTGAACGCGTTGACCGACACGGAACTTGAAGTCGAACATCGCAGTGCAGGCATGTCCTTCCACATACTTTAGGAGCGATTTATGAGCGAACACCGAAAACAGATTCTGCAAATGCTTTCTGAAGGAAAGATCAGTGCGAGCGAGGCCGAGCGGCTGATTGCGGCGACGGAACAGCCGGCTGGCGTGGGATCGAGCGACCAGCAGTCTGTGCCGAAGAGCCGCCCGAAATATCTGCGTGTGGTTGTGGATTCGGAGGACGACGGCGGACACGACGGTCCGACGAAAGTGAACGTGCGCGTCCCCATGCAACTTTTGCGAGCTGGCGTGAAGCTGGCAGGACTGCTGCCGGCGCAGGCGTTGATTCGCGCGAATCACGCGATGCAGGAGCAGGGGATCCCAATCGATCTGACGCAGATCAAGCCCGAGAACCTGGAAGAACTGGTCGAGCACCTCAGCGACCTTACAGTGGACGTGGACCAGAAGGATCCGTACAACAAAGTGAAAGTCAGAGTCTATTGCGAATAGCTCGTTTGACACGCATAGCATGCATATGCAAGCATAGCATTCATGAAGCAAGCCTCTGCTTCCAAGGCGCAAGGAACTTCGGCGTCGGATACTGTCCGGGATCATGCGCGCACTGCATATTTGCAGCCTGCCATCGAACAGGGGCTGCGAACCGTCCGCGTCAATGTTGGACAAGTCCATCGTGCACTGGGGCTCGGAATCGCATTCCACTCGTGTGCCAAGCGTTGAAATCTGAGAAGTTTCTTCGACTCCAACGGACTTCGAATCGTTTCCGAGACCGGTCCAGCGTCCGGTCAAAGTACGACGGTCACGATTACGTACGAGTTCCTGCGAACCCGTAAGTCGTCCACGCCGAAGAAGAGTCCGTGGAGCGAGTTGCGGGGCGCTCTGAAGAGCGTCTTTGCAGAGGTTGGCGGTGGAGAGACCTACCTTCGCCGCGAGCGCGAAGCTTTCGAATCACGTAAGGAAGACCGGTGAGCCGCATCTATTGGGACACTATGCTCTTCATCTATTGGCTCGAAGATAATCCGCACTTTGCCAAACGAGTGAATAGCATTTTTCTCCGTATGCAGGAGCGCAGTGACCGCCTTCTGACGGGCGCATTCACCTTTGGAGAAGTGCTTGCCGGTGTCCATCGTCAAGGCAAGTCGGATCTGGCTGACAAAACGAAGCGCGGGCTGCAGAGTGTAGTTTCGGAGGTTGTGCCGTTCACGATAGACACTGCGGACCGATATGCAAAGATCCGAGGAAGCCTTGGACTGCCGGCTGCGGATGCGATTCATCTCGCTTCAGCGGCGCAAGCTGGTACAGATCTGTTTCTGACGAATGACAAACGGTTAGTCGGAAAGTTTGTGCCCGGAATTCAATTCATAACCTCACTCGACACTCAATTCTTCTGAGCGCATCGGGGACGCCGTGACCTTTCTTGAGCACATGCTCATAGTCCAGCCAGTTTTGCTTCCAGACGCGGCTTCACCTCGGGCCACTCATGGTCGAGAATGCTGAAATAGACGGTGTCGCGCACCCGTCCGGTCCAAGTCACCAGATGGCGCCGTAGAGTTCCCTCTTCCTTTGCCCCAATCCTGAGAATTGCGTTTCGTGATTTCTGATTGAGGGCATCCGTCTTCAATTCAACCCTGATGCACTTCCATTGTTCGAAGGCATGGCGCAGCATCAGGTATTTTGCTTCGCTGTTCACCGCGGTGCGTTGCCACGCTGGAGCGATCCAGGTCGAGCCGATTTCTACCCGCTGGTTCACCCGATCGATATTCATGAAGCGCGTACTGCCAATCGTTCGTCCGGAAGCTCGCTCCACCGTAGCGAACACGATCGACTCACCGCGCTGTTGTTCTTCGAACGCCTTTTCGACGAGCCGCCGGAACTCCTCTTGAGTTCTGACCGAGTAAGGGATCCAGCGAAAGATGTCCTCCAAATTATCTTTTGCGACCTGCCAGAAGATGTCTGCGTGCTCCGGACGCAGAGGTTCGAGACGGACAAACTTGCCTTCCAGGGCGACTGGCATCGTGATTTGCAGCGGGGTCGAAGCTGTCATACTGTTCATGAATTTCGAGGACGCAATATAACCTGCTAGGTTAGCCAATTCTGTCGAACGACTTTAAAATGATTTGACAGCGATTATTCATCATATCTTGCATCTTGTGGCGGTTTAGGGCATCTCAACAACGACGTGTCGACCCTCACGAAAGCTGAGGTCAACCGTCCATAAGGCGATGGACCAATCCTCAACATTACGGTGTCAGGAGAACTGTCAGTGAAGGCGCACTGTCTCCCTTTCTCACAAATCCCCCATACAACGCGCTTGTTCACCGATTTTCTCTCCTATTCTCCCAAAGTTCAGCAGTTCTATCCGCGTTCTCCATACTTCACACAGTGGATGAATGAGGAATCCGGCAAGGTTTCCTACGACAATTTGCGGCGAGAACGTGTGGCTACGGTTCTGGAGCGGCAAAATCGATCGTACAGCGCTTCGCCGAAAACCCTCGCCAACCTGGAAAGGTTGCGCAGGGGCGCCTTTGCGGTAGTTACCGGGCAGCAGGTTGGTCTTTTCGGCGGGCCGACATTCGCTCTCTACAAAGCCCTGACGGCTGTAAAGTTGGCGGAAGAGGCGACGGGCGCGGGAATCGACGCGGTGCCCGTTTTTTGGCTGGCGACCTACGATCATGATCTCGCGGAAGTAAATCATGTAGCGCTCCCCGGTATCGACGGCACGCTGCAAACTCTTGCAACCTCGGCGCATGGCGTTCCGGGAGCGCCGGTCGGCTCGATCGAGTTTGGAGATGAGATCAATCCGCTCGTCGAACAAGCGGTGTCGTTGCTCGGCGATTGCGAAGTTGCGACTTTCTTGCGTGAATGTTACCGGCCGGGCGAGACCTTGGGCACTGCTTTCGCACGATTCTATGCGCGGGTCTTTGCCGATTGGGGCGTGATTGTACTGGATGCATCCGACCCGGAATTGTCCGCAATCGCGGAGCCGATTTATCGGACAGCGATCGAAAGATCCGAGGAACTGGCTTCTTCGTTGCTCGCTCGAGGTAAGGAACTGGAAGCGGCGGGATATCACCAGCAAGTGAAAGTGACGGAGTCGTCTGTTCTGCTTTTCACTTCGCGAAATGGAACGCGTACACCCATTCAACGTCGGAGCAACGGTTCGAACACAGAGTTCGTTGTCGGAGCGGAAGGCGAGCATCAGAAATTGTCGCAAGCCGAGTTGCTGGCGCAAATCGCAGCCACGCCGGGAGACTTCAGTCCGAATGTTTTGCTGCGGCCGACCGTAGAAGACTATTTGCTGCCTACCCTCGCGTACACGGGCGGAGCCGCTGAGACTGCTTATTTCGGCCAGGCGGGAGCAGTCTATGAAGCGCTTCTGGGACGAGTGACACCGATTGTGCCGCGGTTCTCAGCCACCCTGATTGAACCGAAGATGCAGCGTCTGTTGGAGAAACACAAGATTGGTCTGACGGACGCCTTTGATGGAGCGGAAGTGTTGCGGCATGAGATTGCTGCGCGCAGTCTGCCCAGCGATTTGAAAGTTGCCTTCGAACGGGCAAAAACATCGTTCGATGAAAATCTTTCGTCAGTGAAAGAGAAGCTCGAGAAGTTGGACCGAACGCTGGTAGACGCAGCGGAGACCGCCCGGTCGAAGATGCAGCATCAGTTGGAAAAGCTTTATGCGCAGGCTGCCCGTGCCGAGGCTCAAAAGGGAGAACTGGTCGCGCGACATGCCGAACACATCAGCCAGGGACTGTATCCAGAAAAAGGACTTCAGGAGCGCGGCATCGGCGGCGTCTACTTCCTCGCGAAATATGGCCTGGAGTTGCTCGGGCAACTTCATAGCTTGATGCATACCGACTGCCACGACCACCAAGTCATCGAGCTATAGCAACGCCGCTACTTTTGATCGAGCAACGATCGGATTTTAGTTTGCAGTGAGATATAAACCGCCTCCGTCATAGGGCCATGCGCCTGCCAGACAAACTGGCTGTTTCGGTCCACCAATACCAGATAAGCGTCATCCACTTCGTGGTAGCCAACGGCTTTTTTCAAGTCGGCTTCTCCATCGAGAATCGGAACGAAGCGATCCCGCGAGTTCTCCGGCACGCCTTTCTTCATGCCAGAAATCACCATTCCGCGAAACAGTCGCGGCACGTCTTGCAATACAGGCAGCTGATAAAGCTGGAAACCGGGATCTGTGCCGAAGTCCGTGGAAAGACGCTTGGCCCATGCGCTTGTGGGCGTCTTCGACGCCTTTGTAAATCCAAGAATGAGTACCGCGACGCGTCCTCGTGCTGCGTCGGGAAGCACCACTCTGTTCCCTGCCAGGCTCTCTCCCGCAATTGTTGGCATCAGCTGGCCGGTTTGGGCGACTGCCGAAACCAGGGTTAGCAAAAAACTGACAAGTCGCCATCGCACGAACGTCTTTCTCAAGCAGACCTCCACAGCCTTCCTACTTGGATGCGGCTCAGAGGTAAATCATTGACTATCGCTGGTTGCCAGATAGGTTCCCAGCCCGATCATGATCGCGCCGGTGACTGTCCTTTGACGGCGACGGAAGGTGGCAGACTCCCGAATTCGTTTGCCCAACGGACCCGCCAACGCGATCACGATCAAATCCGCGGTCGTGTTGAGCGTTACAGAGATTGTTCCGAGGAGAACAAATTGGAGGAAGACATGTCCGCCCGCTCGATCGACGAATTGCGGGATGAAAGACAGGAAGAACAAAGCCGTCTTTGGATTGAGGACCTCAGTGGCAACACCCTGCCATAAAGGGTTGCGCGCAGGCTTGCTGTCTTGGGGAGCCGTATCTGTGTCTTTTTGTTTTCGTGCGTCGAGAATCATCCGCACTCCCAGAAACCCTAAGTAGGCTGCGCCCACGTATTTGACGGCGGCAAAGGCGACCGCGGACTTTGCGAGAATGATCGAAACTCCCAGCGCCGCGGCGAGCACATGCACCATTCCACCAAGGAATGTGCCGAATGCCGAAAGAACACCTTCGCGCTTGCCACCCGCGAGACTTCTGGCGAGCACGTAAAGCATTCCCGGCCCGGGCGCGATCGCCAGCAAAACCGCCGCTGTGAGGAAGAGATAGAACTTGGCTGCTCCCAACATGCTTGACCTCGACCTATTGATTTTATTTCAGTAGAGTCGCTTATCCAGCCATACTTCGAGTTCATTGAGTGACGCGACCCGGGAGAATTCTTTCTCACGATAGGTGCCAGCCACATCGAACAGGACCGCGTCCATACCGACGTTGCGGGCTCCGACATAGTCAACCGAGTACAGGTCGCCAACGTAAAGGCTCTCGGCCGGATCGGCTTTCATTTGTTTCAGAGCCGCTTCAAAGACGGCAGGGTGGGGCTTTTCGTGGCCAACGTTTCCGGAGTCGGTGACGCTCGCAAAGCAGTCACGAATGCCGCAGCGGTCGAGCACGGCGTCGATATGACCGTCGGAATTGGAGATCACTGCAATCGGATATTGCCCTTTGATGCGTAGCAGCGCCTCACGGGTACCAGGAAGGATCTGGTCCCAGTTGGCCGAGTTCTGGGTATTTTCGATCAGTTGCGCGAGTGTGGACTCATCGAACATGCCAAGGTCTTTCAATAGGGAGCTATGAAAGGTCCACCAGAATCCGTGATCCACCTTGCCGTTCACCCATCCCTGATCAAAATCGTGCTTGGTACGCCGTTCCAGAGCCTGCCAAAGGTCAAGAGTGGGACGTTTTTCCGCGGGCAAAGGCGCGAGGATGCGGGCACGATTGGGAAACAGCAAAGTGTTGCCGACGTCAAAGAAAATGAACTGGCGTTTGGCCATGCAGCCATATTACCGAATACGGTAAGCCTCTTGACTAGATGGTTGCCGAGGCGAAGGTCAGTCTTAATTTCAGGCGGGAAACACGGTAATATCCAATTTTCGGACCTTTGGCACCAGCTTTATCAGTCGCATCCGGGCGCATGGCGATAGCGTTAACAATCACGTTGATCAGCAGTCTAGGCCGGACCACAAAGGCAGGAATTCTGCTTTTGGCGGCAGCACGCTCGTATGCTGTGATGTTCTTTAGCGTTGCTTTCGCCCTCTTCTATCGCGGATCGCGGCAGGACGCCTACAACCTGTTATGGGTGGTGGTCTTCGGATTCGCGACTCTGAACATTCTTGGATTAGCAGCCCGCCGTATGGAGCCAAGCCGTCGCGGGATAACATTCGGGGAGATGGTCGCGGTTATGGTGGTGGTGATCGCGATCCTGTTACTCGGGTGGGAAATGCTGAACCTCTTTCACATCTTCCCTATCAGAATTAATCACTAATCGTTATCGAACAACCAGGACTTCCCTCACGTTGTCGCGCGCCAGAAAGAATTTAATCGACGCGAAATCCCGGAAGAGAGTTTCAATGTGCCGGTTGTTGAAGACCCGCTGAAGCCGGAATCCATCGGCGAGTGCAGTGTGGACAGCACCGGTGGGACCACGGCGAGCCTCGCGGCGCAGCACGATGCGCTGCATCTCAAGAACATCTTTGTCGAGGATGTGGAAGCGGTAGCAGGGTGAATCCGGCCCTGCGTCCTTAGTGTGGAAGAACGCGAGCAGCATGCCACCCGGTTTCAGGACGGACCATAACCTTCCCATGACCGGACGTACGAGGCTCTCGTCCAGATAGTCAGGAAGATTCCAGCAAAGGACGATGTCGAAATGCGCCGCAGGATACTGCAAATTGTCGGCGAGGAAGCGACGACTGTCGAGGATAACGGCGTCCTGCTCATCCTTCGTGACCAGATGAGGCTCGGTGGAAGCGACGAGAAGATCCTCGCTGTAGATCTTGTGTCCGCGCTCGGTGAAGAAGCGGATGTTTGAAGGAGAAGTCGAACCGACATCGAGGACGCAAAGAGGGGAGTCGCTCGCCCACAGCCGGGAAAGTTCGCCAAGGCTGCTGGAGCGACGGGTCAGTTTTTGAGCGGGCTGCTCGGTTTCCCGCTGCGTGCCACTCGAAGAACCGCGAAAAAGCTTCATGAAGTTGTGAATGACTCAAGCCGCCAAGCGCGATGTGAACCTGCCGTTGGGGCGCAATGTGCTCTGGAAATTGAACTCTAATACTGGAACCAATACTTTAATGCGTCGAGCGAACGGCTCGAAGTTACTTTCCGGCGACCTTGTCCGCTTTGCCTTGAATCTCGACCTTGCCTTTCAGGTAAGCACCCTCCTCAATTGCGATGCGCTGGGTCGTGATGTCCCCCGTCATGACCGCCGTCTTACGCAGTTCTACGCGATCGCTGGCTATTACATTTCCTTCAAGCTTTCCTTGAACTACGACGCCCTTTGCCTCAACTGAGGCCTTGACTTGGCCATTTGGCCCAACCGTCAAATTGTTGTTTTTGAGGGCGATACTACCTTCAATCTGGCCGTCAACGTAAAGGTCTTCGCTGCCTGTTAATTCGCCTTTGACGACAACCGATTTCCCAATCTGCGCCAAATCTGCCGACAACGGAGCACTCATGGATATTCTCCTTAATGGAACGGACACTGCGCGACCAAGAAGTCAGAAGGCAGGTATCGGACGGCTACTTTTTTTGGTACCAAAACGACTATACCCAACTATCCGAATATGCGGCAAGGGTGCATGAGAGCGTTGGCTTCGAGGCTGCAACCATTTGCACGTGGTTGCTACACTAATCACTGATGTTTCCTTCGACAAAAAGGGGAGCGTGGGCCAGCGCCGGGTGTTCTATCGTTCTCTGCTGCACGACATTGTCGATTGCCCAAGGCGCGAAGCCTGCCCAGATATCTGAAGTCCCTGCGGTGGAGTTGGTGCGTGACACGGTGGCACAAGAAGTTGCAGCGGCCAACCAGAACGACTCCAAGCACATGTTTCTGTCGCACAAGAAGACAGCGAAAGGCTCCCAGACCAGACTCTACGTTGAGACGAATGATGCAATGGCTGGAATGCTCGTCGCCATCAACGACAAGCCTCTGGATGCTCAACAACACCAAGCCGAAGTGGATCACCTGGCATGGCTTATGGGCAGCCCCGAGCAACTCAAGAAGAAACACGCGCGCGAGAAGGAAGATGCAGAACGAACCCTGCGGATCGTAAAGGCGATGCCCGACGCGTTTCGTTACCAGTACGACGGCACCGAGGTGGGAAGCGCGGTGTTGGGGAAGAGCGGAGCCGAGTTATCGCGGTTGAAATTTACGCCGAATCCGGAATACTCCCCGCCTTCGCGGGTCGAGCAGGTGCTTCAGGGCATGGAAGGATATCTTTTGATCGACCGGTCGGCACGGCGAATCGCGCGGATCGACGGCACTCTGTTCCGGGAAGTCACATTCGGATGGGGGATTATTGGCCACCTCGATAAAGGCGGCCACTTCCGGGTGCAACAGGCTGATGTCGGGGATGGATCGTGGAACATCACTCAGATGAGCCTGAGGATGACCGGGAAGATCCTTCTATTCAAAAGCCTCAGCATGATTTCGGACGAGACATTCAGCCAGTTCCACAAGGTTCCCGAGGATCTGCCGTTTGGTAAAGGCGTGGAGTTGCTTAAGGCTGAACAGGAAAAAATCGCGCAGTCTGGAAGCATCCAGTCGGCCGCCATCAGCAAGGAATCGCAGTAAAGATCTTTACGCCCGCAGTGTTTCTTTCCTGACGGTGAGCTTCTCGATCAAATCTGTCTTAATAGCGTAGCCGGTGCCAGGCTTGTCGGAAATTGCGATCATACCATCGGGTGAAACTTCAACCTCTGGATCAATAATGTCTTCTTTCCAATAGCGTTTTGAGGCGGAAACGTCGCCGGGAAGACTGAAGTTCGGCAGCGTCGAAAGGGCAATATTCTGGGCCCGTCCTATACCGGTTTCCAGCATCCCGCCGCACCAGACCGGAATGTTGCTCGATTGGCATACATTGTGGACGCCGATGGCCTCGCTGAAGCCTCCGACCCGGCCCACTTTGATATTGACGATTCGGCACGCGCCGGTTTCAACGGCGAAGGTAGCACTGCGCGTGCTGACGATGGATTCATCCAGGCAGATTGAAGTTCGAAGCTCTCTCTGCAGGCGGCTGTGATAGTAAATGTCATCGTTCCAGAGCGGTTGCTCGATCATCAGCAGGTTGAACTGATCGAACTTTCGCAGGTGCTCGACTTGGTCGAGGGTGTACGCAGAGTTGGCGTCACAGCTCAGGGTGATGTCGGGCCAGCGCGATCGAATGCGTTCCAGAACGTTAACATCCCAGCCAGGCTTAACCTTGACCTTGATGCGCCGATATCCGGCCGTCAGCTCAACCTGGATTTTTTCGAGAAGCTGCTCGACGGAATCCTGAATGCCGATCGAGACGCCGCATGGAATCTCGCGCCGGCTGCCACCTAGGAGTTTCCAGAGCGGCTGCTGCTTCTGAATTGCCTCGGTTTCCCAGAGGGCGTTCTCTAGGCACGCTTTCGCCATCCGGTGCGCGCGGACTTTGGCGAATAACGCAGGACACTCCCGCGCGGAAGCGATGTTCTTCCCGAGCAACATCGGAATCAGGTAGGAAGTGAGCGTAGGCCACGCGCTCTCAATCCATTCGCTGCTGTAGAAGGGATCCTCACCGACAACACTCTCGCCCCAGCCCTCCACCCCTTCGCTGTGGATGGTGACGAGGAGTATTCGGCGACTGTAGGTACGACCGAAGCTCGTCTCGAAAAAGTGGACGAGCGGCATTTGAATTTCCCGGAGTGTGATGGCTTCGATTTTCATTGAGGTTTTATATGTCTTCGCTTTGCCATGGGCCAAGCGTCGCCAAAGATTAGACGGTTAGATTGTCTCCGCTGCGTAGGATAGCTTCTCGTTCCATCGTCCCAACATGAATTTGCCATTTCCTTCCGAATCACGCTCATAGCCGAGGACAGTTAATCCGTTCTTGAAGGATTGGAGAAAATGATCGCGATTGCGCTCCTGCACTTGCTGAGCTTTGGCTCTGGTCGCCGGAGCCGCCTTCCAATCGTAGATCTGGGCTGGCACAGGAATCGCAGCTTCCGCCTGAAACTCGCCGTTCTTGCCGTTCTCCAGCAGGTCGCTGACTCGTTTCGACTTCAGCCACCATTCGGCGATAAGGCGATCGCTGGGCAGCCCACCTTGCAGCGGCGAAGATGTTATGCCGTACTGATTGATGTTGTATCGACGAGAGATGGCGCCGAGTTTTTCGATATTGAGGTAGGC
The DNA here is from genome assembly GCA_963801895.1 of uncultured Acidobacteriota bacterium. GTDB lineage: Bacteria > Acidobacteriota > Terriglobia > Terriglobales > Acidobacteriaceae > Sulfotelmatobacter. The sequence goes on from CAWDGM010000003.1 coordinate 649,406, forward strand.
GTTCTTGATTTCGAGGGGATCGAAGGTCCATTCGATCAATTCGATGCCGCGAGCTAGGGCGTCTTGGCGCTGCATGAGTTTCATACGACGTCCAAGGCCGCCATTTCGATACTCCTTGCGTACGGCGAGCATATGCGAGTGGAGGTAGACGTGGCCCGACCGGGTGCCGGGCACGGAAAGAGCAAAGCCAACCATTGTCTTTCCGTCAAATGCACCCATGACCTGGCCTCCGACTTTGTCGGCCACCACAAACATACGGAGCGGCACGAGCTCGGCGTCAGTGAAATTCCACACTTCTTTCTGCAGGGCGACGCAGGCGCGGAACTCCTCAATGTCGTGGCAGCGGCGCAGTCCGATGGCGTCCGCAGTCAAACCGTCTTTCCCTCGGGTGATTTCTCGGTTTCTTTCGCCCTTAGCCAGAGGGCCTCGAGTTCATCTGCGGAGGCGTCGCTGGCGGAACGCCCTTCTTCCTGAAGCCGGGCTTCCATCCACTGAAAGCGGCGCTTGAACTTGCGATTGGTCTTGCGAAGGGCCGACTCGGCGTCAACCGACAGATACCGCGCTATGTTGACGAGGACAAAGAACAGATCTCCGACTTCTTCTTCGAGGCGTTTTTGCAAGGCCTCGGGAATTTCAGTCCTGCCCGATCCTGCGACGCCACGTCCCTGAGGCTGCGGACCGGGTGCAGGAAATTCGGCCAACTGTTCGCGCAGTTCCGTCGTTTCCTCTTTCAGCTTGTCGAAAAGGCCTTCAACATTCGGCCAATCAAAACCGGATTGCGCGGCACGCGAGCTGAGCTTGTGCGCTTCGAGCAGCGAGGGCATCGCAGACGAAACTCCGGCCAGAATCGATCGCTTTTCGTTCGAAGGTACTCTGCTTCCCTCACCCGTTCTTCGTTGTTTCTTCTGCTCCTCGAGCTTTCGTTCTTCGACCTTGATGGCTTCCCAGTTGCGCTTGACGTCAGCGGAGGTGTCCGCCTTGGCATCTCCGAAGACATGCGGATGCCGATTTACAAGTTTCGTGGAGAGTCGATCTAAAACGTCGTCAATCGAGAATGATCCCTGTTCCTGGGCCATCTCGGCGTAGAACAAAACTTGCAGCAGCAGATCGCCAAGCTCGCCGGCTAGTTCGGGCCAATCCCGATTGTCGATCGCCTCCAGCACTTCATACGTTTCTTCGAGCGTGTAGGGCTTGATGGAATCGAAGGTCTGCTCACGATCCCACGGGCAACCTCCGGGGGCCCGCAGACGCTCCATGATCGAGACTGCTCGTTCGAAACGTTCTCCAGTGCTCGGCATTCGGCAACCAATGTAAATGACGGCTGATATCACAAGCAACGCTTCAGGTAACGCCGAAACTTGAGGACTTTCACCAATGAGAGCCAACGCCAACCGATGAGCAATGCGCGGCATCCTATCCGAGTCCGTTCATCCCGTTGATTACCCGAAGTCATCCTGTCTTCAACCATTCATAACGAAAACGTAAGGAGGAACCTAGAATGTCTACTGAAACGCTAAGCGGAAAAAAGATTGCGATCCTGGTCACCGATGGATTTGAGCAGGTGGAATTGCTGGAACCAAGAAAAGCGCTGGACGAAGCGGGAGCTATTACGAAGGTTATTTCGCCAGCTGAAGGCACAGTTAGAGGATGGAACCATAAGGATTGGGGTGAGGAAATACCTGTCGATATCGCTCTGAGATCGACAAAGGCAAGCGATTTCGACGCTCTTCTTCTTCCCGGTGGAGTGATGAACCCGGATCGCCTCCGTATGCAGCCCCAGGCTGTCAGCTTCGTAAGACACTTTGTGGACGCGGGCAAGCCCATAGCGGCCATTTGCCATGGACCGTGGACGCTGATCGAGGCAGGCGGCGCCCAGGGGCATGTCATAACCTCGTGGCCCTCCCTGAGGACCGATTTAACGAATGCCGGGGCAACCTGGGTGGACAAAGAGGTCGTCAGCGACAAAAAACTGGTCACGAGCCGGAAGCCCGAAGATATCCCTGCCTTCAATCGCGAAATGATCCGTCTGTTCGCGGATGCAGGGGCACAGTCGGCTCAACTGCGAAAAACAGCATAAATCACGAATAAGTGGTTGAATTCAAGCCCGGACGCCCGTTAGCGTCCGGGCCTAAGTTTTTTGAGCGGAAATTGCCGAACTCAGACTGGATTCTCCCAACTCCCAAGGTTACTTTCGATATCATTGGGATCAGAAATGCGGGCGAGGCGTTCGGTTACCAGTTTGGACCATCGTTACCTTCATTTCCCCTTGTCCAGGGCGGAGAATCTAGTGCAGGTAGTAGTGTTTTTGGCGACCTACCGCCGTCTCAAGCCGTCCTAAGTTATGGCCCTCGCAGTCAAACCCCGGCCGCCTCTAGAAGGCCAACACTTTCACGTGATTGTGATTGGCGGCGGCATCAATGGCGTTGCCATAGCACGGGAATGTGCCCGCGCCGGCAAGCGCACGTTGCTGGTCGAGCAAAGCGACCTGGCCTCCGGAGTAACCAGCCGGTCTACGCGAATTATCCACGGCGGCCTGCGGTACTTGGAGCACGGAGAATTATCTCTGGTGCGGGAGTCGGTCCGCGAGCGCGAACGTTTACTGCGCGAACGGTCACACCTCGTACACCCTGTCCAGTTTCTATTTCTGCTGAACGAGCAGAGCCAGCGCAGCGCGATGAAGGTTCGTGCCGGCCTCTGGATGTATCAGAGGTTCGCGAAGCGCCGCGCTCCTACTCCCAGTGAAATTGAGTTGAAGCGGGTGCAGCGCGCGCTGGATGCAGGTCACCAGTGGCTGCTCCTGAATTACGAAGATGCGCAATGTGAGTTTCCCGAGCGGCTGGTGGCGGAATGGGCTACCGAGGCGGCCGAGGCGGGAGCGGTGATTCGGAATCACTGCGAAGTTCTGGCTGTGAATGTTGGGGGAGGCCGGGCCCGTGGCGTGCTTTTGCGCGATCGGACCACCAAAAGAGACGAGCGCGTGAATGGAAGCTGGATCATCAACTGCACCGGACCGTGGGCCGACCGAATCTGCCAGCGTTCGACCATCCGCACCGGGAAACCAATGATTGGTGGGGTACGCGGATCACACATCGTGATGCCGCGCTTTTCAGGTGCGCCGACGGCCGCCCTGTACACCGAGGCGTCAGACGGACGCCCGGTCTTCGTGCTCCCGTGGAACGAGCAAATGCTGGTGGGCACTACAGAAGTGGCGGATTCGGGGGACCCGGGCAAGACATCGCCTTCGACCGAAGAGATCGAGTATCTGCTTCGAATGGTTTCCAAGTTGTTTCCCAAGGCAAAGTTTTCCGCTCATGACATCAAATATGCGTTTGCGGGCGTACGCCCGTTGCCGAATGTGCCTGGGGACAAACCATCCGGAGTAACGCGTCGACACTTTCTGCATGATCACACCGACGAAGGCGCTGCGAAACTGATATCCGTCATTGGGGGAAAGCTGACAACGGCGGCATCGTTGGCGAGGGAGTGCGCGCGTAAGATCGGGCTTGCGGTCGAAGAGCCGAAGTTCATCGACATTGGGTCCGGCAGTTCGTTGGATCCGATGCTCGATCAAGAAGTGCTGGACATCGCGCGAGCGGGGTCTGTCAGCGAAGAAACCGCGCGCGGCATGATGGAATGGCACGGCAAGCGTGCGATGGATATGGCGCGCATGGCCCTGGTAGGGGCAGAACTGCGCGCACCGATTTGCCCGCACACCTCTCACATCGTGGCGGAGGTCGTGGAAGCCTACCGCAAGGAATTTGCCATAACACTTGGCGACGCGCTTCTACGCCGCGTTCCGGTCGCCCTCGGCGCGTGCTGGTCGGAGTCGTGCAGCCGGGAAGCAGCCTTGCGTATCGGAGCGGTCATGGGTTGGAATGAGCACGATCTCGGAGAAAATCTTGAGTCGTTCGAGATGGAGCGCACTGCCTTCCTCCAGCGTCCCGCACGCACCGGCGCGGCGCTAGAGGCAGCCGCCGACTAAGTTTCCAATTCTCTTTTCCGACATTCTCTATCTTTTCCGTGTTGGTCATCGCAGCGTCTGACAAAGCAGGGCGGTGTCATCCGAGATGATGCCGTCGATTTCCAGATCTGAAAATCGCTTCATTTCCGCTACGCTATTCACCGTCCAGACCATGCTTTTCTTTTGCGCGGCCCTGATCTCAAAAAGAAGAGACGGGAATCTTTCGATGAGTCCGTGATGCAAAATCAGGTATTCGATGGGCACATGGCGCCAATGGCTGAGTTCTGCCTTAGTCTCACAAATCAGGCCCAGGGGGACGGAAGAATTTTCAGTGCGGACACGACGTAGCAAATCCGGATCGAACGACGAGATCACAAATCCACTATGCGGCGGAAAGCGTTCCAGAAGGTCCAGCGTGATCTTCTCCAATCCCGGCACCTTGAGTTCGATATCGAGGAATGCCAAGTCCTGAAATCGTGCGAGAACTTCGGGGAGACGGGCGAGATCAGGAACCTGATTCACACTGGCCTCGCAAATTCTCACGCCTGCAAATTCAGGATCGTGCCAGAGGACGGCTTCTCCGTCGGCAGTCAGGCGAACATCGAACTCAACGCCATCGCACCCGTCAGCGAGCGCCCGATCGAGTGAGGCGATGGAGTTTTCCGGGATGGATCGAACGGCGCGCGCCCCGCGGTGGCCGAGAAGGAGCGGGCGCTTCGCATGCTTGCCGTCCATAGGAGCTAGTCGAGATCGAAGTCCCGAATCGGCTTGCCAGTGTCGGGACTTTCCTTCGCCTTCTTGACCGCTTCCTGGAACTTTTTCTCAAGCAGGTCGGAAGCATTTCTTTGCGCCTCGACCGATTGCTGAAAGATCGACTCACGACGACTGTCCTGTTCGCGCATCGCCTTGGCCGCAGCTTCCATATCGCTGAAGGTTTTCGGCTTCACGGCGGCCGTATGGGCGATCACAGCGCGGGTTTCAGAATCAATCTTCAGCACCGCGTTGCAACACGGACAGGTGACTTCGAAATTTGCTGGAGTCTTCTTCGCCATTTGAGCGAATGATATCGCAAATGAACGACGCGAAGAAGAGCCGATATGCCATGCGGCCTCTCGCTACTGAAGCCTTTCAACCGCGATCCGAAGGGCGTAACTGCCTTCGCCGTTCGTGCACGGAACGTACGCTGTGGAGTAAGTGATGGCAGCACCTCCCGCCGACCATATGGAAATGTCGCCGGAAGCGAAGCTGGTCGCCTGTCCCAATGACAGGCTCTTTCCGTTCAGAACACCGTTGCCCGACAATGGAACCTGCAAAGATCTGGCGCTGCTTTCATCTTTCCAGCCGATCGCGAGCGTGGCGCTGGCGTTGCCTGGTGAAGTACAGGACGAGATCGAATCCAGATAATAGGTCACCCGGTATTGGCCCGGTCCGCACGATGACGGTGCGCACAAGCTAGCCGCAGCGATCGCGGATTTCTGAGCGCTCACCGAGATTCCCGGACGATTCGAACTGGCAAGTGATGATCCGGCGACTCCCGCTGTGCCGTTGCAGCCTGCGCACTTCCCAGTGATCTTCAGATCTCCGTTGATTGTGACTGGGACGTTGAAGGTCTTGGCCGAAGCCGTCAGATCCTCCTGAGGCTTGCCGTCAGGAATCTTTCCGATGTATGTACGAGTTGCGTTTTGAGCCCGAGAGTAGAGGGTGTCGATATTTCCTTCGTATCCGAGATCAAGATCGTTCGCGTCGGCGGGAGGGCGGTGCCCTGAGGTCGCCCATGTTTTTCCCCAATTGGAGTCAGCTAAGGTAATGACAGGCGTGAATCCGCCAGCTTGACCTCGATATCCGAAATTCAAACGTCCCTTGTGACCGGTCGGTGACTGCTGAGGAACATTGGACGCCGTCATGATGGTGGCTCCAGGAAAAGGGCCGAGACCATTAGTATGAAGGGCTTCAATGTTGGCTGCCGCGGGTGGGCTTGAGGGAGAACCTACAATCGTGGTGGCCTCTCCCGCAATGGCCCAGGCGGGCTGGGTGGTCACAATAGCGCCGACCTTCAGCACATCGGCCTGCAGCATCAGGTTCGGGATCATGTACCGTTCGCTCGACACGTCTTCTCCCGGACTTAGGACGATGGCGCCCGGCCAGAAATCCAGGCGTGGCATGTACACGTGCGAAGTGGCGCTCTCTCCCGCATTCGAATACTTGGAAAGACTTCCTCCATTGTCGGTGAACGAACAGGTGAGGGCAGCGCACGAACTTTGTTGAACCGTCGTCAACAGGAAATTTCCCGTCCCCTGCGGATAAGGCTGAGGCAGGCTCCCTCCATCCCAGTCGCGCTTGAGAATCTTGTAGCCGGATGCGCCCGGAATTTTCGGAAATATTCCGGTGATCTTCGACGACCCATCGGTGCGCGCGTAACCGCCGGGTAAGGGAACGCCATCGCCGAATTGAGTGCTGACTGGCACAACCCAGTAAAGCCAGTCGTGAGGGCCCTTGTCGGCACCCCAGTTAGGATAGACACCAGTCGCGGAATTCGCGGTGAGGCCTGAGATCTTCACCTGCGCCCCTTCCGCAATGATTGCCGCGCTGCCCACATTTCCGTATGGGCTGTGTTGTTTGCAAGCGGGCGAAGCCTCGAAATACACGTTGTCGACGATCAATCCTGAGTAGCCGCCGCGTTGGTTGCTGACTCGTACCCCAAAAACAGACCATCCCTGAATCACGCTGTCTGAAATTTTAAGGCTGTTTCCGGAGAGCCACTCCACACCCTTTCCCGCACATTGCAAAGATATGTTGAGATTCTTGAGCCAACCGACGGCGGACCAATGATTGAATGGGCCGGGCGCGCTGATGAAGGCCCCGCAATACGTCGGGTTACAAGTCAGCGCCGAACCTCCAAGAGCAGTTTCCAGCCCATCGAGCAGGAATGCCTGGTCGTCGTCGACCTGGACATAGGACCCGAAACTTCCGCCTTGCGGCGGCCATCGAGTACTCACATTGAAGATGCGAGTCTGCTGCCCGTTCACTTCGATGAAGGGCTTCGTTCCTGCGACCATCATGGGGCGCCCACGAGGACTAAGCAGTGTGATGTTTGAGAAAAGAGTAGACGACTTGGCATCGCCTGCGAAAATGCAAGCGTCATTCGGGCTGTAGCAGTTCAACACCGAGCCGCTAAAGTCAACCGTTTGGCTGGACGCGCGAATCGAGATTGGGGCGAATATGTCGTGTTCTCCTGGAGTGACGATGACCCGTCCAGACTGGGGCGGCTGCTTGTATTCACTCGCAACAAAGCGAGCTGCAATGGACGCTTCCTGGATGCCGCTCGAAGCGCTGCCCACGGAATCGCCAGCACCGTGGGATTTAGCCGCCACGAATTCAATTGTTCCTGGCTTGCCATCCCCCTTGCACGTGCCTCCAGTCACTCGTACGGCTTCGTGGTCACCCGCCCCGGAGATGTTGACATAGTATGCGGGCTCGGAGGCAAGAACTCCTGGAGGACAGGGATTCAGATCCAGCGAATTCTTGCCCGGAGAAATGGCGGACCGCGAGCTCTGGCGCCATATGAAATCCGCAGAGGACCTGACATTGCTCGGAGAACGGTCCGACTGGCCAACGGCTGGAAGACTTAAAGACATTTGCACGAAGAGCATCACGCTTAGAAGGAGAGTGGCGGTGGAAATCGATGATGACAAAACTGGTCGAGCTGAGTGAACTGGACTGGCAGAACACAGATACATAGGTGTCTCCTCGTGCATACGAACACTGAATAGATCGCGGAATCTCAAAATTTTATTGTCAAAGGGACACAGCACGTGGCCGTTACTTTGAAGTGTAACCGTGCGACGGAATTGGATTGTTCAGCTCAGTTGATGTAAGCGAAATTCTGTTGTATCGTGCGCTTTACCTCTTTTCAACAAGTGGAACAGGCTAAGACAAGGCTCCGCTTGAGAACACTGCTTTAAGACGCACACCATGCCAATTTCCGCGAACGTTGTCCTAGGCGAGGGAGTTAAGATCTTCCAACCCGACCTGGTAAATCTCTATGGCTGCAAAATCGGGGACGATTCCAAGATCGGCGCCTTTGTCGAAATCCAGAAAAACGCCTTTATCGGGAAGCGCTGTAAAATTTCCTCACATACATTCGTCTGCGAGGGAGTGACCATCGAGGACGATGTGTTTGTCGGGCATGGGGTCATGTTTACAAATGACCTATTGCCGCGCGCCACCACCGATGGGCGATTGCAGACGGAAGAAGACTGGAAGGTCGTGCCGACATTTGTAAAGCGCGGAGCCTCGATCGGTAGCGGAGCGGTGATTCTCGCCGGCATCACGATCGGCGAGAATGCCATGATTGGCGCAGGTGCCGTCGTAACTCACGACGTCCCTGATAATCGGGTGGCTAAGGGCGTGCCTGCCCGCGTGGGCCGCGGAGTTCAAAAAACTACTTCAACAGACGATCCCGCACACTAGCATGGGGGAACTTTGATTCGCATTGGTGTCATCGGCTATGGGTACTGGGGGCCGAACCTGGTGCGGAATTTTTACGAAACTTCCGGCGCTCAAGTTGCCAGCGTAAGTGACCTGAGGACCGATCGCCTCGATCTACTGAGTACCCGCTATCCGACAATCCAGACCACCCGAAACTCTCACGAATTGATCGACGATAGCGCAATCGACGCGGTGGCGATCGCCACGCCGGTCTCATCTCACTATGAACTGGCCTTGCGCGCCCTCGAGGCCGGTAAGCATGTGCTGGTTGAGAAGCCCCTCGCCTCGAGTACCGATCAAGTTCAACATCTGATCGAAGTGGCGCAAAAGCGAAACCGCGTATTGATGGTGGACCACACCTTCGTTTACACGGGCGCCGTCCGGAAGATTCGTGATCTCGTGGAAAGCGGCGGATTGGGCGAAATCTACTATTACGATTCCGTTCGCGTGAATCTCGGATTGTTCCAGCACGATGTAAATGTTTTGTGGGATCTTGCTGTGCATGACTTGTCGATCATGGATTTTGTGCTTCCCTTTCGGCCTTGCGCTGTATCGGCCACCGGCTTGAGTCACGTTCCAGGGGGAACGGAAAACATCGCATACCTGACGCTGTTTTTTGAAGGAAGCCAGATCGCGCATATCCACGCCAACTGGCTTGCACCTGTCAAACTCAGGCGCACACTGATCGGGGCAAGCCGGAAGATGATTGTGTACGACGACCTGGATCAGGGAGAGAAGATCAAGATTTACGACAAGGGCATCACTTTGAATAGTCAACAGAATCCGGAAAAGCTGTACCAGATGATGGTCGGCTATCGCACCGGGGACATGCTCGCGCCGCAGGTGGATGGAACCGAGGCTTTGCGGAACGAGATCCAACATTTTCTACAGTGCATCGAGAGCCAGCAGGAGCCGCAAACAGGTGGCAGCACGGGGTTGCGCGTAGTAGAGATTCTGCAAGCCGCGTCACAATCGATGGCGCAACACGGGCGCCCCGTCGATCTGCGTTTGACCACTCTGAAAGCAACGGCGTAGCCGGGCAAGTGAGAGAATAGAGTCTCAACCGCTCATGGCAAACATCAAAATTCCTTACCTCGATCTCAAAGCCCAGTACAAGAACATCAAGCCAGAAATCGACGAGGCGATTGCTCGGGTTCTTGACAGTTGTCAGTTCGTCCTGGGACCGGACGTCGCCGACTTCGAAAGAAATTTCGGGGCCTATTGCGAGTCCTCCGAGTGCATTGCCGTAAACTCCGGGACCAGCGCGTTGCACTTGGCTCTCCTGGCTGCGGGTGTCGGTCCCAGCGATGAAGTCATAACGGTCCCCTTCACCTTCGTGGCCAGTATCGCCGCGGTTCTCTACACCGGAGCCCGACCAGTCCTGGTGGACATCGATCCGCGGTCCTTCACCATGGATCCAGCCTTGATCGAAGCCGCCATCACCCCGCGCACCAAAGCCATCCTGCCAGTCCATCTGTATGGACAGTCCGCCGACATGGATCCAATCATGGAAATCGCCCGACGGCACGGGCTGTTAGTCATAGAGGATGCAGCGCAGGCTCACGGGGCAAAGTATAAAAATCGAGCCGTGGGGAGTATCGGCGATATGGGATGCTTCAGTTTCTATCCCGGCAAAAACCTAGGCGCATACGGCGAGGGGGGCGCCGTCACAACGAACAACCCCGACTACGCCCATACCGTTCGGATGCTGCGCGACTGGGGCCAGGAACGGAAATATCATCACGTTTTGCGCGGCTACAATTACCGGATGGAGGGATTTCAGGGCGCGATCCTCGGTGTCAAACTGCGTCATCTGGAAGCGTGGACGGAGGCTCGGCGTCGAGTTGTTGGCATGTACAACGACTTGTTGAACGATTGCGAAGTCGAAACGCCCAAGGAAATGCCATGGGCCCGCCACGTGTATCACGTGTACACGCTGCGCGTGAAAGATCGGGATGGACTTCAGGCCGCACTAACCGCCCAGGGAATCGGGAGTGGAATCCACTATCCGGTGCCAGCACACTTGCAACCGGCCTATTCTGATCTGGGGTATGCCCGAGGATCATTTCCGCAATCGGAGAAGGCCGCAGGAGAAGTGATATCGCTGCCGGTATATCCGGAAATGTCGGAAGATCAGATCCACGGCGTCGCCCAAGCGCTGACGAGCATCGAGGCGGCGCGATAATGTCAAAAATCACCAACGTCCTGATAACAGGAGTTGGCGGACGTTCGGTGGGTCATCAAGTACTGCACGCGCTGTCTCTGGGCAAAGAGAAATATCGAGTGGTGGCCACCGATGTCGAGAATTTCTCCTTCGGTCTTTATCTGGCAGAAGCTGCATACCTCGTCCCGCGTGCGGACTCGCCCGACTATATTCCAGCAATTCAGGAATTGGTTCAGAAGGAACAGATTCAAGTAATTCTGCCGGGAACCGAGCCGGAGCTTCGCTCGCTTGTTTCAGCTCGTGCGTCCTTCGAGAATCTCGGCTGCATCGTTGTGGCTAGTTCTCTCGATGTTGTTCATCTTTGCAGTAACAAACTGCGGCTCTATCAGTGGCTTCAGACGAATGATTTCTTAGTACCGCGAACAGCGAACGCAGAGAACTGGCGGACTTTGGCGAAAGGTGCAGGGTTCCCTATCGTTGGCAAGCCCACCGAAGAGAGCGGTGGTTCGCGCGGTGTCGCGATCCTTACCAACGAAGCTGAAGTGGAAGGCTACCTTGCAGATCACAGGGAAAGTCGGGAAGTGCTGTTCCAAGAGTATGTGGAGTCACCCGACGAGGAGTACACAGTTGGGGTATTAATTTCCAAGTCCGGAGAGCTAATTGACTCCATCGTGATTCACCGGCGCTTGCTGGGATTGTCGATGGGAACGAGTCGAAAATGGAACGGTCGCCGCTATGCGCTCTCTACCGGATATTCTCAGGGGAGCATAGTCAAGCACCCCCGACTGCAGGAAATCTGTGAGCGGATTGCTCTTCAGATCGGGATTCGAGGCCCGGCAAATATTCAGTGCCGTATTTCGCCCCGCGGCGTAATGATCCTCGAGGTGCACCCGCGCTTCTCGGGAACGACTTCCATCCGCGCGGAGGTGGGATTCAACGAGCCTGAGACGCTGATTGGAAACTACGTGTACGGCCGATCCTTTGGTAGACTCGAATACCGAAGCGACGTCGCGGCAATTCGCGCGTTCCGCAGTCTTATCGTTCCGCTCACCGTGATGAACAACGTCCCCAAGGTTCCCTTCACCGACAAGTGAAATGCGCGCTCTGGTCACAGGAGCGACTGGGTTCATCGGCAGATATGCGGTGCTCGAGCTCCTTCGACGTGGATGGAGCGTCGTATGCCTGGTAAGACGCCCAGTCGAACCGACCACTCCGAACATACGATGTGTTCTTGGCGATCTTCTGGATCCCGCGTCTTTGCGATTCGACGATCTCGCTGGGTCTGTGGACGTTGTATTTCACTTCGCCGCTCAGCTGCCCGCCAATGAAGTCTCCCGAGAGCAGTACATGGCTGCGAATTGTAGGGCCACGACTGTAATACTGGAGGCGGCGGCTCGAATGAGCACCAAGTCTTTTGTCTACGCCTCGAGCCTCCCGGTCATCGGAGTGCCGCATGGATTGCCCATCACCGAAGATCACACTACCAAGCCTATCCACCCTTATCACATCAGCAAACTCTGCGGAGAGACCGCGTGCGAGACGGAGCGGCGGATCTCAGGGCGACGAATTACGAGTCTGCGGATTACATCGCCCTATGGGCCAGGGATGTCCGCCGGTGTGCTGGCTCATTTTGTCAATCGCGCCATCAAGTCAGAGCAAATCCAGTGGATGGCTAGTGGATCGCGCGCTCAGAATTTCGTCCATGTCTCCGATGTTGTCGAAGCCGCGATGTTGGCGGCAGAAACGAATAATCCGGGGATTTATAACGTCGGTGGAAATGAAACGACGACAATGCGAGACCTTGCACTGCTGGTGGTTCGCATCGCAAGTGAAAACGGGAGTACGAGCCAGGCCTCCTCTGCTGGCGGAAACGATCCAGAAGAAGGATACCGATGGGAGGTGAGCCTGTCCCAAGCAGAATCGCGTTTGGGATATCGACCTCGGCTTTCACTGGAGCAGGGAGTTCGGGAATATATGCAATGGATGCAAAGCAATGGTGATGCCCCGCGCTGGTGGGTATCATGAAAGTCGCACTGCTGGCGGATATTCACGCAAACCTCCCGGCTCTTGAGGCTGTAATGAACGACCTTCCGAAGGTAGATTTGATCGTCTGTCTCGGCGATGTGGTCGGTTATTATGCGGATCCGAATGAGGTATGCGAACTGCTGCAGAAGTACAAAGTGCCAACGGTTCGCGGAAATCACGACGCATATGTCGCAGGAACGTTGACGCCGAATCCAGCCCGCGCAGGCGCGTACCGCACCGCATGGACTCGAGAGATGCTGCTACCTGCGAACTTGCAGTGGCTCCAGTCGCTGCCCGTCAGCCTTGAGTTCCAATGGGACAAGCTTCAAACACAACTCCGGCACGCGACGCCATGGGATGAAGAGGGATATTTGTATCCGGACTCGGAGCGGCTGAAGGAGATCAACCTGCGCTCGAATCATTTCCTCGCTCTGGGACACACCCATTGGCCCATGCTGCGCCAATGCGGCGAAGGGTTCGTGCTAAATCCGGGCGCCGTTGGCCAACCGCGCGATTGCAATCCCGCAGCGGCCTATGCAATATTGGACTGCGATTCAGGAAAGGTTGACTTCCGCCGAGTCCCCTACGATGTCGAGGCTTTGCAGCGACGGCTGCAAGAGATCGGATGGGAGCCAGCTACCATCGCCATCCTCAGCAGAACCAGCCGTCGCGAAAGCGAGCAAATCAGCAAGGCGAATGACCACAAGGATTTGCAAACGTAGTTCCCACGCGAGGCTTTTTGCCGATATCCAAAGTTAAGCCGCCTTCTACTGGAACCGCCGGGCAGATTTCGGTCGAGGAATTGTTGCCACAATTGACCGCAGCGTGGGACGTCGCTCTCGACCAACTGAATTCTTTTTATCAAGAGCTGCAACACAGCGCTTCATTCCTCGCGGACATTAATCGCGCAATTGAAGGCGTTCCCGATTTTGCGGGAGTTCAATTTAGTCATGTGAGCGAGTTCCGCGTCTATCGGTGCATGTTGTATCTCTTTACCCGTACTTTTCGCCCCGATGTTTTCGTCGAAACCGGCGTGCTGAATGGGTTCAGCAGCGCTTTCATCCTTCTGGCGATGCAGCACAATGAAGCCGGCACTCTATGGTCCATCGATTTGCCACCGTTGGACGAACGAATTCGGGCGCAGGGTACAGGCGCGCTCCCCGAGGGCAAGACGGCTGGATGGACGATACCCGACGAACTGCGCTCGCGCCACCAACTGCAATTCGGGGATGCGCGAATCTTATTGCCGCAAATTCTCGAGCGCGAAGGGCCTCCGGATGTCTTCCTCCACGACAGCGATCACAGCTACGAACATATGATGTTTGAGCTGTCACTGGCCTGGACATACCTGCGGCCCGGTGGTTGGTTGCTGTGCGACAATGTGGAGGCCAACGACTCCTTCATGGATTTTGTTCGAGGTGTGGGTGCGACGGGTTCGGTAGTTGCATCCTTCGACTCCACCGAGCGTACCTGGAAGCACGGGATGGCAAGAAAACTCGGAGTTCCAGCGGGACAGACAAATGATTAGGGCCGCTCGTTCTGTTTTGGCGACGCCAGCGGTGTACCAGCTCTGGACCAAGGCGGTCGGCAGTCATAAGTTCGTTAACTACCTTGTGAACGAGCACATCCGGCCGAAAACTGACTCCCGGGTTTTTGAGATCGGATGCGGACCGGGGACCATGGTTCCCTCTCTGCCGCAATCAGGTTACTTGGGATTCGACCTCAGCCCCGAGTACATCGAGCAAGCCAGAAAGCGATTTCCGAAGGCGCAATTCCTGTGTGAGCGAGTGAGCCAATTCTCTCTCACTAAAACGCAAGAGTTTGACGTAGCGATTGCGATAGGAATAGTCCATCATCTTGATGATGCGGAAGCAGTACAGCTATTTCAGATCGCCTACGCGGCCTTGAAACCGAATGGAAGACTGGTTACCGTCGACGGAGTGTTCACAAAGGATCAATCTGCAGCAGCTCGATACCTGCTAAGTCGGGATCGGGGAGAGCACGTGAGGAGCCAAGACGAGTACGTGAGAATCGCTACTCAGGTTTTCCACGACGTCAAGCCGATCGTCAGGAACGATCTCTTGCGAATCCCGTATACCCACTTGATTCTGGAATGTGTTCGACCAGCCCTGTCAAAGGAAACCAGGGCGTCTTAATTTTATTGTGATTTTTTCGCTGCCACTGCTGGGCGGCGACGATAAGCTATCGTTGACTACAATGGGTGGCCCCGAACTCAGCATCGTCATTCCGATCTTCAACGAAGAGGCTGTCATTCCGGTACTGGTCGAGCGTCTCCGCTCGTTTGCAGAAAAACTTGCACCCTTGGTGGTGGAGATCATCCTCGTCGATGATCATTCGGTGGATCGCAGTACAGAAATGCTGAGAGGAATATGCGGCGAAGATGTGCGCTTCCGTTACGCCCGACTCGCCAAGAATAGCGGAAGCCACATTGCGATCCTGGCTGGTTTGTCTCAGGTGCGCGGCGAGTGCGCCGCATTTCTTGCCGCGGATCTGCAGGACCCTCCAGAACTGATTTTACAAATGTTTAATCTCTGGCGAGACGGCTACCACGTGGTTTGGGCGGTGCGCGAGGAGCGTGAAGGCGTCTCTAAGATCGACGTCTTCCTATCCAACACCTTTTACCGCTTGCTCAATCTCCTGGGAGAAGTCAATCTTCCGCCGCGTGGCTCCGACTTCGCTCTCTTGGACAGGAGAGTCGTAGATGCCTTGCTGCAATCGGTAGGCAGCAACCCCAGCATCGGCGGCGAGATCGCGAGGCTGGGATTCTCTTCAACGCAAATTAATTACACGAAGGAAAAACGGGCAGCCGGCAACACCAAGTGGACTCTGAAACTTAAACTGAAGGCGTTCGCTGATGCGTTTGTCTCGTTCTCGTATGCTCCCCTGCGGGCGATGTCTTATCTAGGGATGTCATGCAGTCTGTTGGGCTTCCTGTATGCCTTCGCGGTCGTTGTGATCCGAATGACGACCCGAGTACCGGTACAGGGTTGGTCGTCATTGATCGTTGTAGTGCTGGTGCTCGGCGGAGTGCAGATGATGATGCTGGGCGTTCTTGGCGAATACCTCTGGAGAACGCTGGAGGCGGCTCGACGACGCCCGATTTATTTCCTGGAAGAATCCTCAGAAATCGCGCCGAATGAACAATCGCTAGCCCAGCCATCGGAACGGCGCTTTGGGACCTAGGTTCCGTCAGCGGTCGGCCGTTGTGGGCCTCATTATTGGACTAGCCTGTCTTGCAGTTCTCCTCAAGCAAGTAGACCTGCGGCAGTCATGGAAAACACTCGGTAATCTGAATGGTCCGTTTTTGCTGGTTCCCCTGTTCGTCTTTCTATCGAACCTGCCGCTTCGCGCGTGGCGTTGGCAAAGACTGTTTCCTTCGTCGTTTCGGCCGTCCTATATTTCATGCCTGACGATGCTTGGGATCGGGAACATGGCAAACTTTCTGCTTCCGGGACGCGTTGGGGATCTAACGCGTTGCGTGTTCGTGGGGCAAGACAGATCGCTCGCGAACAGCAGCCGGGCCCTCGCGACCCTGGCGGTGGAGAAAGTTCTGGATGGCGTCGCTCTTCTTGGAGCAGTTTTGCTCTCGGTATGGGCATTGCATCCGCCGCATTGGGTTGTGGCGTTGTTACAGGCTGCTGCTCTGCTTTTTGGAGGCATACTTGTGCTGCTCCTGGGGATTCGATATCAAAGATTCGGACTGATCGAGTGGGTCAGAAAATCCTTAGGACTCATGCATCTTTTCGCGTTGGAGAAGAAACTCGATCCTCTAATGACTTCATTCGCGGACGGTTTGACCGCCATCGACTCGTTTGGAGAGCTGCTGATCGCGCTGGCTGCGACGACGGCAATATGGTCGACCGAGATCGCACTCATCTGGGGATTGGCTGGAGCTTTAGGCCTTACGATCACGTTCAAATCCGCAATGATTGCCACCGCTGTCCTTGGCTTGGGACTGATGATTCCGGCCGCGCCCGGCGGCCTCGGCACTTACGAACTCTTCGGAACCGAGGCTTTCAAACTGGTAGGGCTTGCGGCAAGCAGTGCCCTCGCATTGACCGTCGTCATACACGCCTGGGTCTTCGTGGCAAACGTTGCGATCGGGTTTGGCTTGCTTGCCGTGTCAGGACTCAGTCTCGCTCAATTGAAGAGCGGGACTTCTAACGATAGCGACGCACCTGTCCCAACACCCGAGCCTCCAATTCATCGTCCCATCTGACGTCTAGTGCTTGATAGAATCAACCTTCACCTTTCAATCTGCTCTTAGGGGGATCTTGATTGCCAAATCACCGGGTATTGGTAACGGGCGGCGCTGGTTTCATTGGGTCTGAACTGGTCCGACAACTGGCCGCGCGAGGCTTTCGAGTTACGGCGGTCGACAACCTGGTGAATGGAAAACCCGAGAATCTCGAAGGGGTGCTGGGCGAGAACGTATTGTTAGCGGTTGCGGACATCCGCGACACGAAGTCGATGGCGGCATTGATGCGCGATACAGACGTCATTTTCCATCTGGCCTGCCTGGGTGTGAGGCACTCCATTCATTCTCCTATCGAGAATCAGGACGTTAATGCATCGGCCACTCTTGGACTTCTGAATCTAGCCCGCAAGAACGAGGTCCAACGATTTGTTTATGTCTCTACGTCGGAAGTCTACGGCATGGTGCATACAGCGCCGATCGCAGAGAGCCATTCCACACTTCCCTTCACGGTGTACGGGGCTTCTAAACTGGCTGGCGAAGCGTATACGAGGGCCTATTGGCGCACGTATCAATATCCGACGGTTGTGCTTCGGCCGTTCAACGCTTACGGTCCCCGCTGTCATCACGAAGGAGACAGCGGTGAAGTCATCCCTCGATTCATGTTGCGTTGCCTGGCCGGTAAACCGATGGTCATCTTCGGAGATGGAAAACAAACGCGAGATTTTACATTTGTCAGCGACACGGCTGCGGGAATTATCGCTGCTGGGCTTTCCCACTCCTCCGTAGGAGAGACAATCAATCTGGGGAGCGGCAAGGAAATCGAAATCAAAATTCTAGCGGAGATGATTGCGGAAGTGCTGGGCCGACCTGGCGCGGACATTCGATACACAGAGCCGCGCCCGGGAGACGTCGTACGATTGCTGTCTGACAGTTCTCGGGCCAGCGAACTTCTGCGGTTCAAGCCGACAGTCGCATTGTGGGATGGCCTCATTCATCTGCGCGATTGGTATGCGAAGCATCCGAAGTCGGCAGAAGAGTTGCTCGAACAGGAAATCGAACGGAACTGGGAGATCCAGGAACGTCCCACCAATGCCGCCTAAAGAATTTCTTCCAGTTGCGCGTCCGAATCTTGGCCGAGAAGAAGTGTCAGCCGCTGAGCGCGCGATCCTCTCAGGATGGGTCACGCAGGGACCGGAAGTCGCAGCCTTCGAACACGAATTTGCGAGCTTCGTCGGAGCGAAACACGCCTGCGCCGTTTCCAGCGGTACGACCGCCCTTCACCTTGCCTTGCTGGCGGTTGGCGTTGCGCCCGGCGACGAAGTCATTACCGTCAGCCATTCCTACATCGCGACCGCGAACAGCATTCGATACTGCGGAGCGCGGCCAGTCTTCGTGGATATCGAGCCTGCGACTTTCAATATCGATCCAAAGCTGATCGAACAGGCTGTCGGAGAACAGACGAGGGCGATTCTGTGCGTCCACCAGATGGGGCTACCGTGTGATCTGAAAGCGGTCGTTGAGATCGGGCGCCGTCACAACATTCCTGTTGTAGAGGACGCCGCGTGCGCGATTGGAAGCGAAATCCTGTCCAACCGCCAATGGGAAAAAATTGGCAAGCCTCACGGAGATGTCGCCTGCTTCTCTTTTCATCCGAGAAAACTTCTTACGACCGGGGATGGAGGAATGCTAACTACCGCGAACTCTGAGATCGATCAGAGGTTCAGGCTGCTGCGACAACATGGTATGAGCGTTCCCGACACCGTGCGGCACTCATCGGCGCAGGTTGTTTTTGAATCCTATCCGGTGATGGGTTTCAATTACCGGATGACCGATATTCAGGGTGCGATCGGTCGCGAGCAGCTAAAGCGCATTCCCGACGCAGTCGCGGATCGTCGCAGCAAGGCAGCCCGTTACCAGGAACTGCTGTCGGATATCCCAGGCTTGACCCAGCCTTCGGAGCCTGAGTGGGCCCGCTCAAACTGGCAAAGCTATTGCGTACGTCTGTCCGCGGATTTGGATCAACGAACGGTGATGCAACACATGCTCGACGAAGGTATCGCAACTCGTAGAGGAATCATGTGCGCTCATCTGGAACCTGCATACGCCGATCGTCAAGCATGGCGTTCCTCGCAGGAATGCAAAGGGTCAGAGTGCTGCGATCTGAAGGAAAGCGAACGCGCGCAAAGGGAAGGAATTATTCTGCCGCTTTTCTCGCAGATTACGGACGAGCAGCAAGTACGCGTCGCCTCGGTGCTTCGAGACGCGTGCTCGCGCAATCGAACTTAGCGGAAGATTACTTGGACCTTCATCGCCCGACTAAATATCTGCCGATACTCGCAGCCATCGCGCTGGTGTTGA
The DNA here is from genome assembly GCA_963801895.1 of uncultured Acidobacteriota bacterium. GTDB lineage: Bacteria > Acidobacteriota > Terriglobia > Terriglobales > Acidobacteriaceae > Sulfotelmatobacter. The sequence continues at coordinate 668,621 of CAWDGM010000003.1, forward strand.
CTATTTACTCGTATCCCACTCTGAAGACGAGTGCAGCTACTGGATCTCGGGTGCTGCCTCCCGTCACTTCTCCCGACACTAGTCTCTATCTCAACATCAGCACGATGAAAGCGGCGGGCTCCGGAGAAATCGTCGACCCCTACTACGGAATACCGGCGCCGACCCCGCAAATGGGTTATCTCAAATTTCGGACCGCGTTTGTTCTTTTTGCTGGATTGAACAGGTTGATGCGAGGAAACACCTGGTGGGCGCTCCTGGTCTGGAACAATCTCTGGTGGGCCCTGCTTTGTGTTGTAGCGGGATGGTTCTTCGAAGCCTCTCTACCTCGCAGTTCGCTTCTGATTGTGCTATCTGCAATTGCGATGCTGATGTTTTTCAATTTCGGAGTTCTTCAGAATAATTTGGGTGCTTGGCGCTTTCTTCCGTCGCTGCGCGGATTTGAGCGTGTGGAATTGCCATTCATCCGGCCATTTTTTCCCCAGCTCCCGATTCCATTGCTCGTTCTTTATCTCGGCCTGCAGATTAAGGCGCTACAAAAAGCATCATGGCCGATCTGGATCGGCATGGCCGTGACGCAGTTTGTGACTTTTACAATCTTCCCCTACGCGATGCTTATGATGGCAGGCATTTCGGCCATTGCCATTGTGGGCATGATGGTGTCGCGAGGTGTTGTGCCGCTGTGGCGTTTCGCTATCGTGTACGGCTCTCTATGCGCGGCGAGCGATTTTTTGTTTCTCATTCATGGAAGCAATGTAACCAGGACCGGACCTCCCGGACAGGACTCGTTGATCCATTTACAAGGTTCCATGCTGGCGCATCATCTGGGGGGAACGTGGTTTCTCCTATTCGCGCTTACGTTAGCACTGGGACTGTTTCGCGGGCTCTCGCCCGAGATCAAGTGGCCAGTCATCGGATTGGGTCTGAGCAACTTGCTTCTGCTGCTGGGAGACGTTCTTTTTTCCGAAGCTGCATTGCAGATTTCCCACCACGCCGGCTACTTCGTTCATTTGACCGTCACGATCATGGTTGTCTTGTTAGCGGCCGAGGCGGCCGAGCATTTCCATGCAAATCGCAACACCGGATGGCGAATCGGCCTGGCCGGCATCCTCGCAATTCTGACATTCAACGGTATCTTCATTTCACTCGCAAACTATCGTCGGCTTTTCCTGCTCAACAACGACCTTGTCGAGTTTGCGCAAATATTGCGATCCTCTGCGCCGGAACAAGGCGATGTCATCATCGCTCGCGCCCTAACTGTTGATGACAACTGCGCATGGGTTTCTTTAGTCTCCAGTGCGCATAGCCTTTTTTGTCGCAACGCACAGGTTCTGCTGAGCCCCGAACAGAATCTGAACATCCAGCGCTTTCGGCAGGCTCTCTATCTCTACTTCTCGGGGAAGAATCGCTCTTGGGCTGAGAGCGTCTTCAATAGCGCCAACAACGAGACTGAACTCTCGCGCCTCATGTTTCTGGGCGAATATTCGTCCGATGCGAAGGAGAGAAACAAACACATCGACTCTACGCGAACCGGACTGATTCCCTTCCTCACGAAAATAGAGAGTAACGATCGCGAGGTGCATTCATTCCTTTCGTCCTACCGGCGTATTCTTGTGATCGACAATGTTTCGCGGCCGACCTTCGTCGAGGACAAGCTTTCGACGTACTTAAGAGTCGAGGGCCGAAAAACGTCGGGGAGTTTCGTTCTGCTGGATTGCCGTCCTCTTCCTTGAAGCGCCCCAGAGCCCAAGCTTCCAGAACGGGTTCGCTTGAATTCGCGGTCGGCTGCCCGCTGCTCAGTGGCTGTTGCTTCCGTGCAAGGACCACGCGCCTACTGTGGATACTTCAACAAGGTTTCACACAGGCCGATGAGTTGATTTACGTGTGACTTCCACGAGAATCGCTGAGACTGTTCGCGGCCCGCAGAAATCATGCGATTCGACGTATCTTGCTGCGAGAGAACTTGAGCCGTGACTTGTGCCAGCGCCTGCGCCGAGAATGTCGGGAAGTATTGCGCTGCGTCGGCGCAAATCTCCCGGTGTACGGGAATATCGGATACGACCACCGGTATTCCGCTCGCCATCGCCTCTACCAAGGGGTGGGCAAACGTCTCGGTATAGGCGGCAGACACGTAGACGTCGGCGTGTGGATAAAGCTTATGCAGTTGCCCGTATGGAATCGAACCAAGTTCCACCACCATGTCCGAAATGCGCAACCGCTTTAACAATTCGCTGGCCGCCTCAGGCCGATACATCCCCGGATTTGCCCCCGGAGCAAGGTGAGTAGTGAGCAGAAGTCTCACGCGGCGGGGCGCGACCCGGTCACGCAGGAGAGGAAGAGCGCGGAAGAGCGTCTCGAAGTTCCGGAAATAATTGTAGTGACTGACGAAAAGCACCTTCAAGAAGCCGTCCGTAGAATCCAGTTTCGATTTCACTTCGGAAGACAGTTCGCCCAAGTCCTGTGTGAACGCTGCGTGATCGAAGCCGTGATGGATGGCCGTGACAGGCGCTTTCGTGCGACTTCTAAGGTCTGCCGCGAAGGCTTCGCTGGGCGCCACAGTTAGATCCGCCCATGCAAGAGACTTCTTCGCGATCAGGGCGCGGACTCGCGTGTCGAGCCACAAGCGATATTCGTGGCGATTGAGAAGATCGCGGTAGTAATCACCAGACCAATAAATGGAGTTTCGCGATAACAAAACCTGGGGGACAGGTGACTTGCGGAGCGCAAAATTTCCGGTCGAGAGCAAAACCTCGGCTCGTGAACCGCGGATCAGGTTCGGAAGCTCAAACTGTTCGAACCAGAACCTGCGCGCGGATGGAATATTCACTTCTACGAACTCAAGATTGCTGGAAAGCGCAAGTTGCTTTTTCAAATCGGAGGTCAACGTGACAATGCTATGCAAATCAGGCCGAGCTGCAAGGTAGGGCAGGACGTTCCGAATGTAGGTAAGGCCCCCGCCTGCGCTAGCGGCGAGGGCGTTCACGAAGAGGCGCATCATCGACCGGGAGCAACAACGTAAAGATCGTGACGTTCAGGCCTGATGCGATTGAAGAGCGCCCCGCGAGATTGGGGAATTGAGAGAAAGGCGGTCTGATCCACGAAGATGAACGCCAGGCTCCAAAAAAATGTACAGAGATAATAACCCGGAGCGAAAAGCCAATCTTCAAAACCAGCATGAATCAATCCAGCGAGTAACACGATGGCAAGAGGAACGGCAGGATGGTTCGGATTTACGGTTCTCGCCGTCCAGATCAAGGTACCCACGATTCTCTTGAATAGAGAAACTAAAAGGAGAATAAACGGCAGGACCCCCAGCATTCCCACCCAAGCGACAATGGCCAGATAGCTGCTGCCATGTTCTAGGGAGGCCAAGCTCGTGCTGGCAAACTTTCCCAAATTTCCTGTTGGATCCAGATCGGTGTCCGACGTTCCGAATCCCGTACCAAACCAGAAGTGATCCCGAATCGTATCCATAGCGTTTTGCCATGGAGATTGTCGCGAACCGAGCAGGCCGTCGGATGGATCTTTACCCTTGTACAAAACATCCGTGGTAAACGAAGAAACAGCAGACGTGTACACATGAGGCTGGACAATAGCCAAGGACGCAATAACGATGGCGAACACCGCGATGCCCTGTGCCAGTAGTTTGTACTTTCGCAGCAAAAGACAGAGCATGGCGCACGAAAGGAATGCAGCGAGGATGCTGGCGCGAGCGTGGCTCGTAAGCGTCAAATATCCCGCAACCGCGCACAGAGCCAGCCGTCGACGGCGCGTGAATGTTTCCTGGGGCACCAGACTCGCCCATAGCAGAAGCGGAGCGCCTACCACGCCCATGACGGCACCCAAAGAATTTGGATTCCCCAAAACACTCATGCCGAGGAAGTGTGAGATCGCGATCACGCCGACAAGAATCTCGCAGCCAACTACCAGGCCAGTGAAGAACCGACTCTCACGGTTCTCTACCGCCAGCCTTACCCCCGACGACGCGTATGCAAAGAGCAGAAGCAAACTGAGTACCTTCAGGGAGGAGACGGTTGTGAAGCGAGAAACTGCAGAAGACATCAATGCGGCGAGGATCGAGAACAACGCAATGATGTGGAAAGTACCGAATGAAAACCGGCGTTCCTTGAAGACGATGACCGATCCAATCATGCCGCCAGCGGCCAAGACACCCCATCGGGCCATAGTCCATACCGAACTCAGTGGAACATGCATCCCGGCCAAAAGGAACGTAACAATAACCAACGGAAAAAACGCCCGCCGATAGAACCAGACTGCCACGGCGAGAAACTCGAGCGCCAGAAGACCTCCCAAGTACGTTTGGCTCGTGAAATATCCGGGACGGGAGTATGCGAGATATGCGAGGCACACAACACCACAGATGGCCCCGGCTGCCAGAAGAACTTTGAATGCGCCCTTATCCATGTTTCCGAGCTGTTGCCTCCAACATTCGCACAATCCCTTCAGACCAGTGTTGCGGCGTGTAGTCCGCAATCCGATTCAAGCTGTTAACGCCCATCGATGCGCAAAGATCAGGGCGCGAACCCAGCGCCTGCATCGCCGAAGCTAATTGAGGGACACTCTTAACAGGTACTATTCGGCCGTTCCAACCTTCAGTGACGAGATCAGCGGCGCACCCTGCGGCTTGGCTTAGAATCACGGGCAATCCGCACGCCATAGCTTCGTTCACCACCAAACCCCAGGTATCCGAATAGGTTGGGAGCACCAATGCTTCCGCGAGCGCATAGTACTCTGCCAACCGCTCCCTGTGAGCAAAACCTGCGAACTTCACTACTCCCCGCGAGACCCGGGCGGCTTGCGCCTCAAGGTCGCGCCGCGAGGAACCGTCGCCAGCGAACACTAGACCGACTTCTTCGCGCAACTGCTCTTCCAGTGTGGCATAAGCGGCGACCAATTCAAAAATACCCTTTTCGCGCACTAGTCGTCCGACATAGAGAAAATAACGCGCGGGAAGTCCGAGTTCCTGACGAAGTTGAGTGACGTTTTGGCGGGCTTTTGCGGCCGACCGGGCGAAGAGGTCGTTGTCAACCGCATTCACCGCCGTGAATATCTTTTCTTTGCAGACCTTGTGTGTTTGCAGAAACTCAGCAGCCGACCGTCCGGGAACAACGAAACCGGTACAGCGCCGAAGAAATTCAGTTTTCAACATTTCGACAAGTGCATGATATCGGCGCATGTCTTGAGTGTTGCTCTCAGACCAGAGGAAAAAAGGTGTCGAATGCTTCCTCGCCCAATGCTGCGCTTGCCAGGACGCGACGTAGTTGTAGCCTCCACACAGGATGACATCCGGCCTTGCGGCCGCTAAGGCGGCCCCAACTCCAAAATTGACAAGAGCGTTGAAGCGCCCGACACGCCGTCGAGCCGATCTCAACACCTCATATGAAAAATTGATCTCGTTTGTGTACACGTGCCACTGCCGGAGCGCAGGGTCGGTTTCAGCGAGAAAGATGACATGAAGACCGAGATTCGGAGTCTTCGCCAATTCATTGAATAGCGGAATCCGATAAGGGGAGATGATCTCGGTAATAATGACAACCCGCGTCATCCGACGATCTCCCGATAGATTCGAGCCAACCAGCCCGCTTGATCCGGAAGCGTAAACCGTTCGAGGATAGTATCCCGCGCGGCGAGGGCAATATTGCTGCGCCGCCTTTCGTCGCGCAACAGCATTCCGAGCGCTAGAGCCAGCTCCCGGTCATTGTCGGGTCCAACGAGGAATCCGTTCGTTCCGTGTTGAATGATCTCGGCAATTCCCTGCCCCCGGCAGCCGATCACCGGCTTTCCGACTGACATGGCTTCGAGATAAACGCAGCCCAGGCCCTCATAACGGCTCGGCAGAGCGAAGATAGTGCATCGACGCATGGCATCGGCGACCTGTCGTCGTGACTGGCGCCCGGCAAAGTGTACGCGCTCGCGAACATGGAGTTCGTTTGCGAGAGCGGTAAGCCGGGACAACTCCGGCCCTTCGCCGATGATTTGCAGAGTCAAATTGGGGAAATCAGTCGAGAGCGATGCAAACGCGCCGATGAGTGTGGCATGCCCCTTGATGGGCGTCAGATTGCCAACGCTCAGCAGCATCTGGGCGGACGAGGGCTCGCTCGCCGGTGAAAACAATTCTGAATCGACCCCGTTGTACACGACCGATGTGCGAACTCCGCTAACGCCTTGCAGAACTTCGTTGCGTACGCATTCACTGATGCAGATCACTCTCTGCGATGAGCGGTAGACGCGCTGCGAGATGCGACGACACCATTCTCCAGCGCGTCCCTTGACTTGCTCGGTGGAGAACGCATCCCGTCCATGGACTGTGACTACGTACGGCAATCCCAGTTCCGCATTCAGAAGCATCGCCGCATGTCCGCAAGGCAGAGCCCCGTGGGCGTGGATCAGATCGATGCCAGTGGTCTGCTGCAGATGACGCACTTTCCCGACAACACGCGCAAATACGGACGCACCGGCAGTGGGAAGGCCAATGCCGCCGGGCAGTGACAGGTAGCGCATCCATTCGGACGGAAAGCTATCTTGGGCGGCCTGAAGCTGACCGCGATAGAAGGGTTGGACGGCAACGACAGCACTGGCGATGCCAAGGTTTGACAGGGCACGCAGCGGCTCTGCCACAAAACAACCCGTAGCGTCATCATTTGCGGATGGATAGAAGGGCGTAAGCGTGAGCACCCGAAGAGTCTTTCTCTCTCCGCGTTGCGGGCTGCCAAGGATAGGGAATGGAGTCGAGGTATTCACGATGGAGTGTTTACCGTTCTCCGCCTGACTTGCGCCGCTGGGCAACAACCTGCTTAAAAGCTTCAGCCCATTTCTTAGTGATGACATCCCAATCAAATCTCGCCGCGTGTGCAACTGCCGCATCGCCCATTTTCCACCGCAACCCGGGGTCCCGGATGAGTTGGTCCAATCCATCCGACAATTCGTCTTCCGTTTTAGCCAGGAAGCCTGTGGTGCCGTTCACGACGCAATCGGGACGGTAGGTATTCATCGCAACGATAGGAAGACCGCTTCCTGCGGCCTGTAACAAGACTTGAGGATGTCCCTCAAGCACACTAGGAAAGAAGAATATGTCGGCAGTTCGCATCTCTTCAGCGAGCTGAGCCTGGGAGAGATGACCTAGAAAATCCACGTTCCTGCACCGCAGCTCCGCAGCAAGATTCTTGCAGAGTTGGTCCTCCTCGCCCGTTCCTGCGATTCGAAATCTCACGTCGGGCCAGCGCGCGGCCTGTCGAATCACCACCGGCGCCTTCTTGTAGGGTCGAAGAGACCCGGCGTAGAGAACCGTCGTCGGACGATTGGCACTTCGTCGCTTTTCGGGAGGAAAGTAGTACCGGCGATCAATTCCATCATGCTGAATTCCGGCGGGAGTGATTCCCGTTTTCTCGCGCAGTAGCGCCCCCAGATATTCGTTGTTCGCGAAAACCGAATCAGCCTCCCTGATGTGACGCATTCGAGCGGGGGAATATGGTGCAGTCGCAAGCCCTCCCGACACAACGTAGCTGACCAGCGCCGTCTTCAATCGCAAGCGTCGGCGAAGTGTCAGGAAGGCTGCGTCCAAGGGACCCTCGCGAGGAAAAAAGTAAAGATCAGGAACGTTGCCAAGAATTTTTAGTATGACCCGCAATGTATTTCCATGCTTGAGCCAGGAAATGAGCCGCGTATTCGGTCGTGCAGCAATGCGCGCATCTACGTCCCCCTCGTGAAGCATCACCACAAGAAATTCGTTGGGATCCAATCGGGCAACGATCTCTTTCACCGAGAGATTCTGGGCGTTGGTGTCGGCTTCGTCGGCGAACGACGGAGTAAAGATCGTAATCATCCGATGTTAGAAAAGGCCAGTGCAGATCAGGAAGCCACTGGCGACGCCTTGTCCGCTGATTTCTTCCATTCTAGCTGAAGTTCGCGCAGACGAGCCTTGACTCGCATTTGCGAATCGCGACGAAAGCTCGATCGTCGCAGATGTTCCCGCGCTGCCTCCAGTAAGCGCCGCCGAACGCGTGGTTCACAGTCGACAGGCAGAGGCGATTTTTCGCCAGGATCAGCCTCCAGGTCATACATGTTCTCGGTCCGAGACTCGAAAGAGAGTACCAGTTTGAAGCGCGAGTCCCGGAGGGACAACACCCGAGATCCCAGGCGCCCCTTTGCTTGAAAAGGATTCGTGCATCCCGCTACGCATTCGGAAATCGCTATCTCGTCAGAGTTGTGGCCGCTCAGCAATTCCTGCCAATGACTTCGGCCATCGAATGAGTCCGGCACTGGAACTTCGGCTGCCTCAAGTAGCGTCGGAGCGAGGTGAATGTGACTTAAAGGCGACCGCGATAGCTCGGGATGGACGCTGCCGGACACACGAAGCATGAGAGGGACGTGAATCAACTCTTCCATTAAACCGGCTGGCGGATGGTAGCGGCCTCCATGTTCCAAAAATTCCTCTCCGTGGTCGGCGGTGAGCGCAAAGATGCAGTCGTCCCAACATTGGGAATTGCGCAGAGTCGCGACCAGATTTTTCATCTGCTCATCGACCCATCGGATGCCCGCGTCGTAAAGAGATACCACTTCATCACGATGCCCGGCGAGCCGCTTGGGCCCGAGGTCGGAACGATTCCACCAGGAATTGAGGTAGCGCGCCCGGCGCGGAGAGATCGCCGCGTTCCCCATAAAGGAAAGCGCTTCCAGCTTCGGATAATACGGAGAGTGCGGATCCATCAAATGGAGCCAGAGAAAGAAGGGAGACGCTCCGACGTTCGCCAGCCACGCGCGTGCGGACTCGACCACAACGTCTGCAGACGGGAAGCGCCGTAAGTCGTCGAGGGAAGGCGGAACGAGAGTCTTCCGCTGACAGTACCGGAAGTAGAGTTCGTCGTAAACACCTCGAAGCGGACCAAGTGCTGAGCTTACTTTCTGGATATTGCGGTTGACTTTGCTTGCCCATCCACCCGTCGAGGATTGCTGCTCTGGAAGCGGTTGTGGTTCACTCTCCAGAAAGTCGCGAAACGTATCGAATCCGAGGTCATATCCGAAGCGCGAGGAAATGTATGGGTTTGCCGCGCTGAAGGCTGCCGTCGCATATCCGGCGGACTTCAGCACGGACGCGATTGTGGGTTCGTCCGGAGCAATCCCCAAGATGTCCCGTCCGAATGCCAGCGGGTAACGCGAGGCGTGAACGCTGGAAAGAGAGTAGTAGGTCGGCGCGCCGGCCACGACAGCGGTGGGAATGACGAAGCTTTCCTCCGCAAGAGAATCTAGGAACGGCGTCGTGGGCGCCGAATATCCCATGAAGCCGACATGATCAGCTCGAAGACAATCGACAGTAACCAGGATGATCGACCTTTGCTTCTGCGTCATGCTTCCTGCCGGGCGGCCATTGCCTTCGTGAAAGACGTTTTTGAGACCCGAACTGTCACAGGCCCGCTAGGACCTTCATAACTACCAGTCCTGACCAACTTGGAGAGATCGTCATCGTGAAGATACAGCAGATCGCCGTGTTGTGACTCGAGGGCGTTGAAGAATTCGTTGATAGAACGCAATGACTCCGAACGGAAATCTCGTACGGTCGAATGAAAATTGATCGAATGAATGGAAACTATGGCCGGGATCCCCAGTTCAAAGCAGCGATTGGCCTGACGCAAAGATGCGTCCACTGAAAATTCCGGATCGGTTGCGGGTTCAAATGCGACATTGCGGGTCAGGTGAAGTAGATCGTGCGGTCCGATGTACGGTGGCATCAACTTTCCGGGCCCGTTCTGCGCGATGCGAATTCCATGTTGTGACCATCCCCGGTGGGTATCGTCGTTCGCGCGGTAACCGGGAGCGCACGCTGATCGCGGAAGGGTGCCAAACAACTTCGCGAATCCTCCGATGGCCTGGCCGATCAAGTCTCGCTGCGTCTCCCGCGATAGAAATCGCTCGTCCTCAGATTGCTCTGGATCCCAGTACTCATAGCCGATCCATGGCATGCGCCAGTGGATGTAGGACGTTCCAGCCTTCCAGAGGTTGCGAACCAAGCTAGAGCGTTCGTTATTCCCGGCTAAAGCCCGTTCCATCGAGGCGCGACAGAAATGCGTCGTACCGTGCAAAGCAGCGCTAAACATCCCCTCGTTGATGCCGTTGCGATACGAGTCAATCAGCCCTGGACGATGCCACCCGTCGGGAAACCCATCGGCCAATTGCCGAAGCGGTATCCCTTTGGTGTCGCTGGATGCTTTATTGAAGTCTACGTTCGCGACAATGAAATTCATGAGCAGGCAGGGGTTTCGCCCAACAGAATCTCGATGACGACCGAGGACGCCTGCAAGCGCCGAAACATCGTCCGCAGTTTCGAGTGTGTAGAAATCGTAGGGACGTTCCCCGAGTTCTATTCCAGCACCACGCAACTGCTCCAGCCCGGCCTGGTCACGCAGACCCACTCGTCCCCAGTCGTCGCTTTGCAGCAGCACGATAGGACGATAGAAATGGTATCCACTGACCGGGAGCGCATCGAGCCCGCGTTGCCATAATTTTCGAGCCAGCCCCATTCGTTATCCTTCGATCCCTATTTCATTGCCCATACGCTGTAGTTCGCCGTGAATTGCTCGTTGTCGCTCGGTACACATTTGTCGATCGTGTATCCAAGTAGATTGACAATGGGACAAACCGTCCACAGATAGATTGCACGTAAAAAAGGGTACCGAACGATGATTCCGAGGCCCATGTTGATGGTCCGGAAGAGCCCAATGACACTTCCGCCTTCTGGCAAAATTTCGATCGCCCGAAACTGAACTAACAATTTTCCTAGGGTCACGGGAAAGAATCGCCACGCCTCCTCGTCGGCGTCGCGAATGGCCGTCGCGGGGACGCTCAGCAAGAGCAACCCGTCCGGTTTTAGCACACGATAAATTTCCCCGATCACGAGAGCTGGATCGGAGGCGTACTGCAGCGTCTGGGTGCAAATTACTAAGTCATACTGCTCTGCTCTCACAGGAATCTGCTCGCCGCGTGCCACGATATCGACCAATGAGGTCTCGAGAAGGTCGATTGCGGTGTAGCTCCCGATTCGGCCATCTAGCAGCGCGCGATAGGGCTGGATTCGCCCGCCAATATCCAGCACCGCGAGATCTCGTCTATCGTCGCGCTCGATCCAACTGCGAAACAGTTCGCGGCGCGTCCGAAGAATGAGCCAACTGGGGTCCGTCAACGATGGATAAAGGCGCTTGTGACCCTGGAGATCGATGGACTTGTCGAACTCTTTGTTCACGCTATCGAGAATATCGGAAGTCACTCAAAATGGATGGCGGTCGCGAGTGATTCTAGAGATACCCGAGCTCGCGCAATCGTTGCTCCACGAGCTCCTGCTCCGCCAGATCAGACTTCGCCGCATCATTGCGGAGCAGATCGCGTAACACAAAAGTCAGCAACTCTTCGAGCGAACGGAAGGAGTGGGCGAATTCTTTTTCGGCAGCTGCGCAGAGATCTGCTGGAAGCCTGACCTCTTTCCATTCGGTCATGCGGAAGATCCCGTGCGGACGAAAGCTCCTCGAATCCGCGACCACATGGCGTTTGCGATCAGGCGGTCGTCGTCATCCAATCCAACGGCAAAGACTACGAAAGTAAAGATGAGATAGGCGGTCGCCATAGCAACCACTACTGCCAGCCAGTCATGACGAAATATAAACCCGTACCTACGGAGCAAGAGAATCGCGATCACCATCGCCACCGTAGGCCAGATCAGCTGCAGATAGCCCCGATTGTACGGAGAAATCCCCAACGCTTTACGCACTTGCAGTAGATTCCAGAAGTTCGTTCCGAGGTTCGTCAGGGCTGCAGCGGTTGCCGCACCGACCACTCCGAAAATGGGGACGAGCACGACGCTGGAAACGATCATTAATACAGCCATAGCGATCTGCACCCGGATGAGCCTTCTCTCGTGTCCCGACATCAGCAGAATGTAGCCCACTGAACCAACCCCGCAGTTTACCAACTGTCCGACGGTGCCGATAATCAGGATGGGCCAACCGGCCTCAAAATCATGACCAAAAATTCGCATCAGGGGTCGCGAAAAGATGATGACCACAGTCGCGAGAGGCAGGGTGAGGCCGATCGCCCACTTTGTGAGCGACTGAAAGAGTCGCGACAGCAGGGCTATCTGTCCGCGGGTATGCAGATCGGCAATGGTGGGGGCGAAAATCTGATTGATCGAGCTCAGAACCAGCGGCACGTAAACGACCACCGTAGCCGCGACGGAATAGACGCCAACCTCGCGAGGCCCGCGATAATAGCCTAGAGCAATCTTATCCACTTGGCTAATCAAAAACTCCAGCAAACCGATTCCCAATACTGCGACAGAGAAAGACCATATAGCTTTGTCTGGCATCGAACCTGGTTGGCTCAGCAAACGCGCGCCGGGCGGAGTTGCACGGCGAACCGCAAAAATCAAAAGGCATCCGACGGCGGCGGCGCTAAGAATTTGAGCGGCAAGATAGCCACGGAGCCCCAAGCCAGCCGATATCAGCAGAACCGCGGTCAGCATGCTAAGGGGACTGCCTACAAAATTCACAATCCATGTTCGCGATTTAATGTCGCGATATCCCGCCAGCACCTTCCCATAGAAACCATTGACAATCCCGAACAGCATCACTAGCGCAAATAGTGGCAAATATCGAACTAAGGCAGGAGAATGATAGAAATGAACTGCGATGATCTTGCCAAACGTCAATAGGACTGCGGCAAGCACCATATTCGCTCCAAGGAGCAGAGCAGCGCCACGCCACAACAAGGCGTGCAATGCTTCAAAATTTGCTGCGGCCCTGTAAGAAGCCACGAACCGAACGGCGGATTGAGGAAGTCCGAGAGTATTGAAAATGCCCAAGAGGCTGATGAGAGTCATGCCGAGGGCGTATAACCCCAAATCTTCTGCTCCCAGCACTCTGGCCAAGTAAACTTTGAACAAATAGCCCAGTCCGGCCGTGAAGATCGTGCCGGCAAAAAATATTCCAGACTGCCGTGAGATATTGCCGACGTGCGAGCGAAATTGCTGGGCCGCCGAGGCGACGCTTTCGGCGGGATCAATTGTGATCTGATCGTTCAACAAATTGGCCTCGCTCCAACCGGCGTCCGCGACGTCAGCAAGCGACGCAACGTAGCGGGTTCAATCGTGGGTGATAGGTCAAGCATTGCCTTGGGATGCGCGCGGAGATCCTGCAAACGGGAGGGGATCTCCGACACTTGTTGCACGTCATGCAGGAGTTCTCCTATGCCGAACCGAGCATATTGTTTACCGTATTCATAAGGCGAAAGCGAGAGCCAGCCGCACAGAAAGCAGGGAACCCCGTTTTGCAAACAATCGATTACCGTTGTTGATTCGACCGTGATGCCAAACCACGCACGGGACATCAACTCTGATGTGAGCGGTCCGTCAATGACTTCGACGAATTCATAATTAGCTGATCCGATAACCTCTCGAACCAGTTTTTCCCGCTGCGAACGGCTTTCGAAAGGGTGCAATTTGATAGTTAACGAGCGGCCATTTCTTTGCGCCAGGGCGACAAGCGGAGGTACCAGCTCCCTGTACACTTCTTCGGCACGCATGTCGCCGGCCTCGTAGGGCTCGGAGAAAAATATAGCCGAGGTTCCCTCATTTTCTCTTTCTGCGGTCTTGGTGGACTCGCGCCGCGGCGGTGCACCGATCAAAACTCTTCCTGGCGGAAGCTCACACAGTCGCACCAGGTAATCACGCTCCATCTCATTCTTTGCCAGGTAAGTGTCGCACGGCAGATCTTTCAAGATGTAACGCCCGTCGAGCGCTCCGTGGTGAAAGTCTACCGTGGGTATTCCGCGCCGCTTTGCGAGTAACACTGGAAGTCGAGTGTAGACGTTACTGTCATCACCGCACAAAACTCCATCAACCGGTTCTTGATCAAGAACGCGACGCCAGCCATTCCGCGCACGCAGACAGTCACGAAACCAGGGAATGAAGCGATCGAGAACTTTGGCTTGTGCTAGAGCGTTAAATTCTGCGATTTGCCGCAGCTCGGGCAGCAGCATTTGCCAGCGTTCGAGGATCGAAGCCGTCTCAGCAGTCGGCGGGTCCAATCCGGCGTACGCTGCGAGTTCACCAATTTGTACGTTGAATGGAACTTCGAACGACTTGGCACTTTGTCGCGTCGTGACAAACAAAAACCGATGCTCCGGCAGGAGTTGCGCATATGCAGCTGCCATCCGCGACACGTTTGTGTAGGCGGTCGGAACCAAAACAAAAGGATGTGAGCTGTCCCACTTCTTTACGGCGATCCGGGAGCGCCAGCGAAAATCAGCATCGTATTTGTCCAAGGCGATTTCTTTGATCTGGCTGAGACGGAATCGGTGAAGCAAAGTCACATAGTGCCTTAATCGCCTTGTAAGCCGATTTCGTTCAGTGCTTTCGAAAAACATCAATGGCTGGTGGAGAAGTGAAGCCAACAACTCAGACGCCCACCCGGGACGCGTGGTCCAAACCTCTGCTGCCCTTTTTATCTCTCTGGCAAGACGTTGTACAACAAGAACGAGCTGTGCTTCGGGCACAATGATCAATGACGTTATGTCCCACCAATCAATTCCCTCTTCGTCTACTAAGCGCCCTTTGGCGACGCCAAAGATTTTGCGAATTGCCTTCGCATCTTCCATCCCGAGGCGAAATGGTTCGGATCGAAGAACGCGACACTTGAGATGCTCCTGCCATATCTGAGCCGTATTTGTGGACGACCTCCCAAGGTCGACAACCAAGTCCCAGTGCTGTGCGGCCCATGGACCATGAAAGGGCGAATCTTGGGGATGTAGTAGGAGGACGCGCATGGTGGCCGGGCTCACGCCCTATTGAATACCGGAAGGATCGTATTTTTCCGAACGATCTTCTGCCAGCCCAATACGCGATACCGAAACACCGAGAAACTCCGCCTGAAGCCGGCCTTTTCTAGCCCTCTCACGGATGGCGTATTGGTTGATGCGCTGAAGCCCCAACAGCTCCGGCCTTCTTCCTTCATCGTGGCAACCACACGTCCAAGGGTTGGGGCGTAGTGACCCCGACCTCGATGAGCCGCGGGTGTCCAAGAGTCGAAGAGGACAACAGAACCGGCTGCCGGCGCTGGGAGCTTGCTTCCTAGTTCCGACCAGTAAAAACCTTCGAAAGGGCGTGCCCAAGTAAAATGCAGAAGCTCTCCCTTCAGATTTGCCAGAGCATACCCTACACTATCGGGCTCGGTCCGCAGACGATCGGCGCAGCGCACGATGTACTCTAGCGTGCCTTCGTCATCAGAGTTCTGAAGTACGGCGGTGGCGAGCACCCTGAAATCAATCTTGTTGAGAACAATATCAGCCGCCTTGAGGAGGCTTGGATCCGGACTCGAAAGGTCGTAAAAGAAGACTTCGTCGCGGGCCCAAACGAGACTTGCAAGTCTCCCGGTGATCCAAGCCAGCAAATCTTTACCCGCTCCAGATCTAAGGCGCGAACGGAGTCGATGAAGTCTGCCGCGCAGCAGGGTTATAGATCGCTCTAGCTTCGGAGCCCTCCTCACTGTCTCCGTCAGTCGATAGCGAGCAATGGTACGGAAGTGCGAGAACCACGATGCGTTCAATGTGATATAGAGTGTTTCGCGAGACTGATTCGCGAATTTGACTTTGTAGATTTCCGAGCCGAGACCGAGATCCAGCATTTTCATTCCCGGAGTCTCGATCGCATCCTGAATTACCTGGCTCAGCAAACAGAATCCAGGCCAATGCTTGTCCACAACGCTATCGAAGGTCGGTTGGTACCAGAACCAGGAGCCACCAAACACAAAGCCGTAGTGCCACGCGACGGGACGATCTCCAGTGAGCATCCGGCTGAATACGAACCATTGCCTCTCGCACAAAAGCTTTCCCAGTTCCTCGAGAAACTTCCTTCGACGCGGATCGGCGAGATTGCTGATTCTGCCCACTTCGAGAAACCGTGCCACATGAGCTGTGGCGAATTCGGGAAGCAGAGGTTCAACCGTAGCCCATGACCGCCGATGTTCGGTGCGAACGGGCGCCGTCTCGACCATTGCTTTTTCGAAACGACGCAGCCGCTTCAGGCCCGGCGCGTACGGAGTGCCGTCTTTCTTGCGTTCAACCCCGTCGAAAGAAACTTGAGCGCAAACATAGGCCGTTCGCGCAAAACAATGGAAGCTCTTGCCAGGCAATGTCCCGCGAAGCGCAGAAACCGTGGAGGAATCCGCAGGAAGATTGGTAAGCACCAAGCTCCGAATGCCGCGCCTTGCAATCTCTTCCAGCGTCGCACGAACGAATGCCCGTTTATTTTCCGCTTCGCTCAAAAAGTCGCAGTAGTCCCCGGTGGTAGCACACAAGAACGTTGCACGATGGTCATTGCTCTCGGTAGCAAGCGCTGCAATGCCTGAAAGAGTGTTCGCGTCGTCATAGGCCAGAATGACCAGCGGATGCAGCGTTTGACTGTATGCGCTCTGTACTGCGACGGCCCACTCGTACGTGTAAAACACCTGGGGTTGATCGACGTGATCCACCAGCGCATCCCACTGCCTGCGCAGTTCAGCGTCCTCCGGAATTTCTCTGAGCACAACGAGTCGCAAGGTTCGGATCACTTCTCAAGAGGTTTCTTGAATACGTAATAGTACCAATCGGAAACGAGCGCATGGCTGCGTTTTGGATAATCGTCACCCACCATACGGATCACCGTCAGGTGCGCCGCCAAAGCCTCAGATATGACCCGGCGAGGCACTGAGTAGTGAGTGAGCAGTCCGCCGTGGGCCGTATCGAGAAGCTCTCCCTCTCCGCGCCAGAACATCTTGCGAGGCAAACGCCAGACAGATCGGTGAATCGTAGCGAGTGCGGCCTGAAGAAACGCAACGAAGATACGACAAACTCTCAGGACAGCCAGCGCAAGACTAAACAAAATTGGAGAATTTCCGGAAACACTGCGCGCCATCCGCAGAATGCGCTCCCGATTCCAACTAGGGCGCACCAGGATTGCGCGTGCATTGTGGGAGGAGAAGAGCAGGAGGCCGCCTGGGCGCAGGACTCGGTGGATGTTCGTAAGGCAACGATGTCGGTTTGCGTCGGGCTGTACGAAATCGATTCCATTGAATGCAAACACGACGGCGTCGAAGGATGCGTCATCGAATTCGGTCAAGTCTGCAGCATCTGCGACCGCAAATTCCAGGCCCGGAAATTTCTTCCTGCAAAACTCGATCATCCCCGGAGAGTTATCGACGCCTACGTATCGGGACGCCTTGCCGGACAGAAAAGCAGTGGTCCGCCCTCCTCCAACGCCCAGGTCCAGGATCTCTGCATTCGACGGAATATAGGTTTCGAAGAGCAAACGTTCGCAAGGTGAAAGATAAGTTAGGCCCGCGTAGTAGTTCGTGACGTCCGGGGCGTTGTAGATTTCGAGATTACGTTGCGTCCGAGAGTTCATCGTTCGCCGCATACCGCAACGGACGGAGCTCCTGCGTCATACCAACCGCGGCCGCGGCGCTGCAAAAGAGCATAAAACCCGGAGACATGCGCATCGAACTCGCTGATGGTCATCGTGGATGTGACATGCACACGAGGAAGCGCATACCGGGGAAGCGGAACCCCCAAGCCTCCGCCGAAGTTCATAAAAGCCGCGGTAAACCCAGCCTGCTGCGGAATGGCAAGCACCTCGGGTGACACAGATTGCGAGTCCCCGAAAGGATATGCGAACGCCCACATCTTGGTATGGAGAGCCGCTTCGAGTCGTGAACGGCTCTCTGCAATTTCAGAGTGTGCCGACGACGGCGGAGCCTGCGACAGAACCGGATGCGTCAATGTGTGAGCGCCGATCTCCATTCCCGCCGAGGCTAGCTGGCTAAGTTCAGCAGCCGTTAACAGAGCAAAACGGCGACAGTTGCCAGAGGTTGTGTCCTTCAAATCCGGTGGAGCATCGACTCTGAGCTGGTTTCGCATCGTCATCAAAAATTCGCCGCGTGTTGCTGGACTTACCTGTGACAACCGATTCACCGAGTTCCACCAGGAAACACGCCGCTGCTCAGATGAGGTTAAGGCTGCCACAATCGAAACTCCGTCGCAGGAAATCTCATGCCGTCCCGCGGGAGCCTGTAAGAAAAGTAAATACAGTTCCTCGTACCAAAGCATCGTGCGCAGTTGCCCTGTCGAAGCCCCGGTCACGAAAAAGAGACAGGAGACATTGTGCTCCAACAGAACGGGCAGCATGTCAGTAAGGCAATTCAAAAGGCCGTCATCGCAAGTGATTAACACCGACCGTGGGGGAAACGACCCATTCGGCTGCAAGGCTGCCATCACTCCGGCGGGAGAAACGATGTTGTAGTGCGCCTTCAAGAAACGTAGCTGCCCGCGAAGAGCTTCAGCGGTGATGAGATTTCCGTCGAGAACCGCGTCAATCGATTGATAACCTTGGGGAAGAACACCGTGGTACGTAATTACTGCAAGACCCTTGTCGGGAAGACACCGGAACAATCCAGACTTCGACAAAAAGGGATAAGCAGCTTTCTTCAAGAACGGACTGACAATCCTCATTGCCGCTTGACCAGATCCCAGCGAAGTGGTGTTCCAGATTCAATGTCTTCCGAGGCGCCGCCTTGCAAGACTTCCTGCAAGTACCGGGGATGCAGTCCATTGGCGGGACGAATCGACCGCACATTCTCCGCCGTAAACGGCTCGCCGCGTTTTATATCTTTCACAACGAAAAGTGATCTGCGGAATGCCTTGCTGCTGGCCTCTTTCGGACTGCATCCGAATTGAATTTGACCCAGAGCCTTTTCGGCGATGCGAACGGCATCGACCATCGCTTTGAATTCGTGGGGCTCGAGCGAGAAAGCGCTGTCAGGGCCGGGATCCGATCTCGATAGGGTCAAATGCTTCTCGATGATGCACGCTCCCACGGCGACCGCAGCCACTGGCACTGCAACGCCCATCGTGTGGTCCGATAGTCCCGCGGGAACGCCAAAGCGACGGGACAATTCCGGAATTGTCCGCAGATTCATCTCTTCGGCGGCCGCCGGATAGGCACTCGTACATTTGAGCAACGCGATTTGCCTGGCGCCTGCTTCGCGTGCCGCCTGAACAGCTTCCTCAATCTCTTCAGCGCTGGCCATACCAGTCGACATAATGATCGGCTTGCCCGTCCGGGCGATTTTTTGAATGAGAGGAATATCCACGATTTCGAACGACGCGACCTTGTGCGCCGGAACATTCATCTCTTCAAGGAAATCCACTGCCGTGGGATCAAACGGAGTCGAGAACAGATCGAGACCCAGGTCAGTAGCGGCCCGCATCAGTCGAGGCTGCCAATCCCACGGCGTGTAGGCCTCGGCGTACAAGTCGTGCAGATTGCGCCCATCCCAAAGAGTGCCCCCGCCCACTCGAAAGAATTCCTTGTCGCTGCGAACCGTGATGGTGTCGGCGGTATAGGTCTGAAGTTTCACGGCATCGGCCCCAGCACGCTTGGCTTCTTCGATAATGCGCACAGCCTGAGAGAAATCCTGATGGTGGTTCGCGGAGAGCTCAGCAACGATGTAGGTGGGGTGGTCGGCTCCTATGGTCCTGTTTCCGATTTTGATCTGCTCTGCCATTGATGGCGAATCTACGGTCGGATGGAACGGACGAGTTCAAATGCCTCTGCCGCGGAACAGCCGACGGTCGCCCCCCAACGCTTGGCTATCGCCCTCAGGGCCTCAGGAGAGCGCGGGTGCGGAAATTTTCTCGCTTCTGATTCGTAACATTCCATCGCTGTGACCTTGGCTTCGATCGTCTCCCCAATATCGACAAAAACGTTCGGCCGAAATGACGGCTCGATTCGTTGAAAGGCCCACTCAGTCGATGAGGGCACCTCAAAAGAATATATTTCACGCACAGATTGCCCGAGCATAGGACGTGTTGCCGTCAGCACCGCGCGATAAATCACGCCATGATCTACATTGAGATCTCCCGGGTGATGGGTATAAACGGTTTTGGGCTTGATTCGATCTACCAGCCCTTCGACCAGCTTCACGACTTCGAGAAGCGGCACCGTATCAAGGCGATTGTCGGGCAACTGATGAAGAATCACATCCTTGACCCCGATCTTTGCTCCAGCGGCAAAGGCTTGCTGCCGAAGCTGATCCAATTGCTTCGCGTCGGCGTCGCTCCGATCGGCGACACGCGAAGTGATTCCCTCACCCATGATTGCGAAAAATACGTCGTGGCCCTCGCTCGCCAGGCGCGCCGCCGTTCCCCCGCAGCCGAGAACCTCATCGTCCGGATGCGCTGCAACAACCAGTATCCGGTCAGGGGCGTGCATCGTTCATTTCCAAGAGCATGATCCACTTCTCATTTACAAATGACATGGATTTCGAAAAGTGCTCCTGCAACAGCTTCTCAAACGCAGAGCGCTTCTCCGCGTCATAAAAAGTTGTATTTTGCCAGTAATTGATGACCCGCTCGGGTGTCGCCCAGCGGATCGGATTCACCAACGTGTTTATCGAGAGCTCTTCAAAATTTTCCGCGCCCCACTTCACTACTTCCTGCAACATGAACGTCTCGCTGGATGAGACAACAGCGTCTCCAATTAGAATGCCGCTCCTGCGGACCAAATCAAACAGCTGTCGGTTGTTCGGGCCAAAGGGGCCGACCACTGCAATTCGACCGTTCTTTCTCAGTAAACTTCGAGCCTCTTCCAGCGTCCTCTTTGGGTCCGGGCTGTAATAAAGGCCATAAGCGCAAAATATCAGGTCAAACTTCTTCTCGGAGCTCGCGTTCTCTAGAGAAGTCGACATTTTTTCCAGGCTCGACTCGATACAGGTTAACCTGGCATTTCTCGAACCGGCTTTCGACGCAAGCGTGTCGAGCGCGGAACGTGAGATGTCGAGGGCTGTCACATGACCGTTGTCACCGACACGCTCGAGCATAGTCAAGGTCTGACCGCCTGTACCGCAGCACAGTTCGAGAACCTTCTCTCCGGGCTTCACGTGTACCCGCTCAAAGATCCAAGTAGCCAGATCCACCTGCTGGGAGGCACTATTTTCGGCGATCCGCTGCTCCAGCAATTCAGATTGGGTCGCGCGAGACGTCATTTGTCTCCTCTCCCATTTGTGCGGACGTAGTGAATGGTGCGCTGTTCGTGCATGATCTCCTCGCCGAAATTATCGAAGCCAGCTTGTTCAAAAGCTCGCCGCGACGCTTGATTGTCAGGTTTGACGAAGGCGTGGAGGCGCTGTCCTCCGTCGGCAAACACCGCATTCACGCCGAATTCGATCAACGCTCCCCCCAGACCCGTTCCCCTAAATTCCGACGCCAAGCTCACATCGATCTCGCCTTCCTGCTCGGAGCGCCAATCCACACGAAATTGTCCGATTGTTGTGCCGGTGCCGTTCTCCGCAATCAGAATGGTGGTGTTCGGATCGTTCATCTTACCCGCAAACCATTTGTTGTGTTCTTCCACCGCAATAGGGCCCGACGAAAATGAAGCTGCGCGCACCTGCGGATCGTTTGCCCATATCCTCAGCAGTTCCCGATCGGCCTGCGTTGCTGCTCTCAACCTCAAATCGCGACGCAGGAGTGAGGCGACTCGCTCACTACCTTTTCCATCGATCAGGCGTCGTCCAGCCTCTGACATCCGATTGCGCTCGTGTTGGGAGTTCAGAAGACCGGCGAGTCGATCTGCAAGTCGATCCCGATTGAAGTCGGAAGGATTGCCCAAATGAATCGCGCATCCCCGGTCATGTAACTCGCGCGCATTTGGCTTCTGGTTTTCAGCCACAGCAAAGATGATCGCCGGCAAGCCGAGAAAGCAGAGCTCCCAGCACGTTGATCCTGCGGAAGACACAGCAACATCTGCCCACGCGATCAATTCCGAAATATTGGTGACATCTTTTCGGATTGAGATCTTAGCTTCATCCCCGATTCGATCTTGCACGTCGTTCAGACGAGGATTGCTTCCTCCAACAACGACGATGGCTTCCAAACCATCAATTCGAGCGTGCGAGAGAGCTTCTACAATCGCCCCGGTCAAGTTGTCGGGGTCACTTCCTCCCATCGTCACCAAGACTCGCGTGCCGACGGGCGGAATCTCTCTTTCCCAGTTTTTCCAACTCGAGAATTCGCGCCGCAATAAACAGTATCGCGAACCGAGCAACATGCGAGAGTGAGGAGCGCGCTTCGCATACAGGTTTGCGCTGGCACTCGCATTTTGGTTCAAGATCATGTCGGCCTCGTACCGCCGAGCGTGGCCATAGTCATCCATGAACAGGACCTTGAATCCAGCCGACTTCAATGCACTCTGATATTCGGCACCGAATTGATACCCGTCGACGACAACCCAGCCGGCCTGTTTGTCCAGGGCAAGAGCGATCGTTTGTGTCGAGTCTTCCACGGTTCCCGCGGTGCACGAAATCGGAAAGACCTCGCAGTGTTCCGCCTCGATCCTCGCCCGGATCGCCGACGATGGATCAGCAATGATGAACGCGGCCTCCCCTTGCTGATCCTGCCACGCCTGCGCCAAGGCGAGGCATCGCATGACGTGGCCCGTACCCATTGCTATGGAGGAATCCGCTCGAATCACAAGGGAACTTGAATTCATCAACCTTCGTGAAGCACTTTCTGCTGAACGGACCGGTTTAAGTCTTCGAGGTCAGGCTCGCGGTGCACCAACTCCAGCACATCTCTCCACGAGAATACCGCCGGCATTTTCGAGTAGACGGCCTGAATGAAATCCAAATCTTCCTTCGTATCGACGGTCCAACGGTGATCGCTGTGATCGGCCTCGCCAGTCACCGACAGCAATTTGAATGTCGCGGGATTTTCGAAAATGTGCGGAGTAACGTGTTCGCGTTCGTAGGGCTTGCGCGCGTGTTGCCAGGCGCGTCCCAGCGCATCCATTGAGAAGACTTCGGTATCGAGCCCACGAGGATAGGTGCGCGTCAGTACGTTCGAGGCATAGTCGGGCCTCGCTCCGAGAAATGCTGAGACGGTCTTGTCCGTGACTTCTGGATCGATAAGCGGACAATCTGACGTAATTCGGACGATAACGTCCGCTTTGGTCAGTTGCGCCCCCCGAAAATAGCGGTCAAGAACATCATCTTGGTCTCCTCGCGATACCGCCGCCGATAGCTTCCGGCATTCTGCGACGATCGCGTCGTCCGTCGCGCGATCGGTGGTGGCGACCAAGAGTTCGTCGATTGCCTTGCATCGTTGCAGTCTCTCCACCACTCGGGCAAGGACAGTCTTGCCCCCCAGATCTTTAAGCACCTTGCCGGGAAGTCGGGTACTGCCCATCCGGGCTTGAATGATTGCAACAACTTTCAATGAACAGTCTCCAGCATGACCGCAAAATTATCGTCTTTTCTCGAGAAGAAAAACGGTATCGACATTCTTGCTATTCAGATAAGGCAGCCGCTGCTCTCTCACAAGTTCGAGATCGTTAAACCTTTCGAGATACGCGCGCGCAAAATCCATCTTCCAGAGCAACGACGAGTGGTCACGATACTGAACCTCGGTGACATCGGGTGCGTAATACTCTAACCCCCAGATGTACTTCTTGCTGACGCGATGAATCTCATTGATGGCACGAGAAATGTCGTTGGGAGCAATGTGAATGAGAACTCCCGATGTAAATACCACATCGAACGAATCCGCGGGCCAAGGCAAAGATAAAGCGGATCCCAGTTCAACCCGGATATTTGGGAGACGCTGGCGAGCAATGTCAGCGGCATAGGGTTGCAATTCAATTGCGGACAGGTTCGTCCATCCAGCCTGACTGAGCATCAACAACTGATTGCCGGTGTTGCAACCCACCTCAAGGAAGCTGGATTCCCTCGGAACGGCCTGCAAAAACGCCTGATTGATTGCGCTTCTGGTTATTCCGTAGTTCCTGCGATAAAGATCATCAAGCTGTTCGATATCAAAAGTGTTTCGATCGGTGTAATCGCGTCCAAACTCGCCTTTCCAGACGGAAGTCTGCGGCGTCTCTGCAACAGTCGTAGGCGGTTTTCTGCTCTTGAGACCGTTCATCGACGGTACGCTCCGGTAACTTTTCGGACCGCGGCAATTACATCTTCCACGTCCTGATCTGACATCCCATGGAACATCGGCAGGCTGATTAAACGGGAGTATGCATCTTCCGCAATCGGAAATTCGGCGCCCTTGTATCCGAAACGGTCGCGATAGTACGGGTGCAAATGCACTGGAATGTAATGAACATTTACCCCGATGTTCTCTCCGCGCAATGCGCGAAATATCTCGGTACGATCCGCCGTCAGTCTCCCAAGATCGAATCGAATTGGATAGAGGTGCCACGCCGGTTTCACGCCCGGCCTCACAGCAGGGTTGATTACTCCAGGCATTTCGGTGAAAGCGGCGGTATAGCGAGAAGCAATGTCTCGCCTGCGAGAAAGATTTCTATCGAGTTTCTTGAGCTGCTCGCTTCCTAGAGCGCAGGCAAAATCCGGCAACCGGTAGTTGAAGCCGAGCAGGACCATTTCGTAGTGCCACTGGCCCGCATTCTGTCTCTGGCGAGCTTCGGTCGAGATTCCGTGGTTCCGGAACCTGCGTAAGCTCTCCGCATATTGCGGATTGTTCGTCGTAACCATCCCACCTTCGCCGGTTGTGATGTGCTTCACCGGATGGAAGCTGAACACCGTCATATCCGCGATGCTTCCTACTCGTCGGTCGCCAATTTCGGCTCCCAAGGCGTGACAAGCATCTTCGATAACTACGAGCCCGCGCTTTTCGGCCAGACTACAAATCGCTTCCAGGTCCGCGGGATGTCCGGCATAGTCGACCGGCAGAACGACTTTGGTTTTGGAGGAGATTTTTTTCTCGAATTGCCCGGGATCAAGGTTGAGTGTGTCCCTGCTGACATCGGCAAACACGGGAGTCGCCCCCTGATACAGCACGCAATTCGCGGTTGCTGCGAAGGTCAGCGGCGTAGTGATCGCTTCGTCGCCGGCCTGAAGTCCGGCAACATACGCTGCAGCGTGCAAGCCTGCGGTCCCCGAACTAAAGCTCACGGCACACGCCGACTTCACCCGCGATGCGAAGGCCTCTTCGAACTCGCCAACCTTCGGACCGGTGGTCAGCCAATCGGAACGGAGAACATCGACTACAGCTTGTATATCGGCATCATCGATGGACTGGCGCCCGTACGGAAGGAAGGTCGATCGCACAGGAGAGCCACCATGGATCGCGAGCGTCTGCGGGCTGACGGAAACCGTGCTCATGATCTCTCTATTACGCAGGAACTTTTGCAGCAACCGGATCTTCGGCTGGATTGGAAGGTGCGATCAGTTCCTCGAGTTCTCGATTCGTGAGCCAGCGTTCATTGGTGTCGCTGGAATACCGAAATCCTTCGGGCAGAGGCGTGCCGTTCACCCAGTTTTCGCGGCGCCACCAGGAGTGCGCCGGCTGAATGATGTAACGATCTCCCACTTCGAGAGTATTTCGCGCCTCATCTTCCGAAACCAGTACTTCGTGAAGTTTCTCTCCCGGACGAATTCCGATGGTGTCGATCTCGCATCCTGGAGCAATCGTCTCGGCTAAATCGACCATGCGCATACTCGGAATCTTCGGAACAAAGATCTCTCCGCCATGCATTTGCTCGATACTGCTCACCACGAAACGTACACCCTTTTCGAGAGTCAACCAGAATCGCGTCATGCGGGGATCCGTCAACGTGATGCGGCCACTTCGTCTCTGTTCCTGGAAAACCGGAATGACACTGCCCCGGCTGCCGACGACATTCCCGTAGCGCGCGCAACTGAATCGGGATCCATCCGCCCCGGCGTAGGCATTCGCCTGCACAAACATTTTCTCGGCGCACAGCTTGGTAGCGCCGTACAAGTTGATGGGATTTACGGCCTTATCCGTGCTGAGGGCGAGAACACGCCGCACCCCCTGATTGATGGCGGCGTCGATCACGTTGCGTCCGCCCATGATATTGGTTTGAATCGCTTCGAACGGATTGTATTCGCAGGCCGGCACCTGCTTCAGCGCGGCCGCGTGCACGACGACCGTTACGCCGGAAAGAGCGCGCTCCAGTCTGCTGACATCGCGTACATCCCCCAGGAAGTACCGAAGGCTGGGATGATCCATCCCCGACGCCCGCATGTCGTGTTGTTTCAGTTCGTCACGGCTAAAAATGACCAGACGCTTTGGGTGATATTCCCGCAGCATGATTTCGACGAATTTCTTTCCGAACGAACCCGTCCCTCCCGTCACCAGGATCGACTGTTCCGACCAATTCATCTCGCTGCTCACCCCGATTTTCTTGAATTCGCCTCGCGTCGATCAAGACGCGATCGGTCTGCTCGTGCTCCTGCACCGTCCGGCACGCTTGAAAAGGACGGAGAATGGCTGGACTTGCTTTTGCCCGTTAGTATAGCGAAGTTTTAATGAGATTCGCGTTCCTTGAGAAGAACCACGGTCAACAAATTCGAGGACGAATTTGTCCGCCTCCAATGCTAAAATGAGCGGCGACTCACCAGACAACTGTGCGAACAGATCCCTGCGCGACAGACCAGCCTCTTCGACTCGGGAATTCGTGGAAATTGTACAATCCAGTCTTTTTGGACTGGCAGCGGCCACAGCATCGTTGAGGAACAGGAATGGATTTCGGACCCCTCGTACCGGCGAATAACAATCAGATCATTCGCGACGTTCACACCGCTCCAAACCTGGAGATCGGTAGACCGTTGGGTCCACCCCAGTATTCCCAACTTCCTTCCCAAGAATCGGCGATAGGCGAATCCATTCGAATCCTGCTAAAGCGCAAATGGGTTGTCATCAGCGTTCTAGCCACGATTTTCGTAGTGGTCGCCATCGCCAGCCTCAAGATGACGCCAGTGTACGAAGCAGGCGGCACCATCGAAATCAACAAGCCAGATGCCAGCCTCAACTTCCAGAACTCTGCCACATTCAGTCTCGATTACTACGATCCCACCGAACTCGAGACGGAGTTGAAGATTCTGCAGAGCGATCTCCTGGCGTTTCAGGTGATCCGCGAGCTCAATCTCGATCGCCGCCCCGATTTCGCAGGGCAAGCCCCTCCAACCCCATCCATGGACCTTACGCCCGATCCGCTGTTGAGCGATCCGAGCCGGGCTTCTGCTTTGGTTGGGAACTTCAAGGGAAGTCTTAAGGTGGCGCTGAGTCCAAACACCCGCATCATCGAGGTCCACTATCGCAGCCCGGATCCCCAGATGGCGGCGAACGTCGTCAACACTCTGATGCAGACTTACGTGGAAAACAACTTCAAAGCCCGCTTCGAATCAACGATGCAGGCTTCGGATTGGCTCCAAAAACAGTTGCTCGATCTGCAGATGAAAGTTGAGACATCCCAGGAGAAGCTGGTTCGCTACCAGAAGGAACACGAAATTCTCGGGACTGACGAAAAGCAGAACATCATCACCGAAAAGCTGGACGAACTGAACAAACAGCTGACTACGGCCGAGAGCGACCGCATGGAGAAGGAAGCTCTCTATCGCCTGATCGAATCAGGCGACCCCGACGCGATCGCATCGAGCGCAGGAGGCCTGACGGAAACGGGCTCTGGCGCTCAATCAGCTTCCCAGCTACTCGAAACGCTTCGGGCAAAACAAGCAGAGATCAAGATTCAGGCAGCGGAACTCAACACGCAGTTCGGACCTTCGTATCCGAAGCTCAACCAACTGAACAACCAGTTGAAGGAAATCGATCTTCAGATTCAGGCCGAAATGAAGAAAATCGCCAGCAATGTTCGTGGACAGTACACCACAGCGTTGCGGCGGGAGAGCATGCTGCGCGATGCGCTTGAAAAGCAAAAGCAGGAGGCGAACAAGCTCAACGAAAGCGCAATTCAGTATTCACTGCTCAAAAGGGACGTCGACACCAATCGCCAGCTTTACGAAGGCCTGCTGCAAAAGATGAAAGAAGCGGGGGTTTCCGCTGGATTGAAGAGCAATAATTTCAGGATCGTCGATAGCGCGCGTCCGCCGCTGTCCCCGATCGAGCCGAATATCCCTAGAAACTTGATGTTTGCCGTCGTCCTGGGACTGGCATCTGGAATAGGTTTGGCCTTCCTGCTCGAGGGCTTGGACAACACGGTTCGCACGACAGAACAGGCTCAAGCGATTTCAGGCCTGGCGTCCCTTGGAATGATTCCGCTCGGCTCCAAGTCCGCCCGCGAGGGACCGAATCCAAAACGCCTGGTGATCGCCTCCTCCAAAGAAGCGGTCGAGCTTGTCACACAGGTCAGGCCGCAATCACAGATGGCGGAATCCTATCGCGCATTGCGCACTTCCCTCCTTCTGTCCAACTTGGGTGCGCCTCCGAAGATCATCATGGTCACGAGCGCTTTGCCTCAGGAGGGAAAGACGACCACGAGCATCAATACTGCTGTGGTCCTGGCTCAAAAAGGCGTGCGCGTGTTGCTCATCGACGCCGATCTTCGCAGGCCGAGCATTCACAAAACCCTAGGAATGGGCCCCCACAGCGGTTTGAGTAACGTGCTCACCGGGAGCATAACGTTGGATCAGGCCATCTCGAGCACAGCGATTCTGCCCAATCTATTCGTATTGCCGGCAGGGACGCCTCCGCCGAATCCGGCGGAATTGCTGGCCTCCTCGAACATGAGAGAGGTTCTAATAGAGCTGCAGCAGCAATATGACCATATCGTGATCGACACTCCTCCCACGTTGTCAGTGACCGATGCGGTTGTCCTCTCGCAGCGTGCCGACGCGGTTGTTCTGGTGATCCGCTCGGGGCAGACAACCAAGCAGGCGTTGCGGCGTTCGCGCGATATTCTCACGCAGGTGAGTGCAAAAGTTGTGGGAGTACTGCTCAACGCGGTCGACCTCAGTTCGCCGGACTATTACTACTATTACGAATATCAGGGCAAATATGCCCGCTATTACCGGGACGAAGATTCGTCGGATCACGCCGAAGACGAAGTCGAAGAGCATTCTCCGTCGTCGAATAGCGCATAGAGGCAGTGCCAGCCAGCTACAAAATATGAAAATTCCTTTCCGGAGCCCGATGCGTCGATGGCTGATCGCGACTATTGCGATCATGCTGTCGATGGCCTATCTCGCAGTCACAGCGAGTCAGTTCGCGGCGGCGTGGCTGGGGAGCAGGGCCGAACTGGTAAGCCTTCAACGAGCAGCCAGACTCGATCCCGGCAATGCGGAGTACAGACATCATCTCGGGCGTTATTTTGATCTTGTGGCTCGCGATCCGAATTCTGCAGTTGCGCAGTACAAGGCAGCGGTAGCGCTGAATCCGAATTCGGCGCGGTATTGGTTCGATCTCTCCAGCGCCTACCAGGTGCTGGGAGACACCGCCAACCAATCCGCAACCTTGGAACAGGCAATCTCGGCAGATTCGATGACTCCGGATGTTGCCTGGGAGGCTGGGAACTTCTATCTGGTCCAAGGTGAGAACGAAAAGGCTTTGCGGGAATTTCGGGTCGTGATCGCGAATGATCCCTCTCTTGCCGATGCAGCCCTTCAGTTTTGCTGGCGCATCGAACCGGATGTGGACGCACTTCTCCGGGATGTACTTCCCGTTCGCGGTGACGCCTATGCTTCGTTTTTATCTCTACTCGAAGCAAAGCAGGAAACGGCGGGCGCCGCGAAGGTGTGGAATGCTCTGATTCAAACCCAACAGCCATTCGAAAAACGGCACGGGTATGAATACATTCGTTACGCGATCCAGCACAAAGAGGTCGATCAAGCACTGATGGTATGGCGGGAACTTACCGCCCGTTTTGGTCTTACTGCCTATCTTCCGTCGTCGACCAACCTTCTCGCAAACGGGAACTTCAATCTGGAGATGCTGAACGCAGGGTTCGACTGGCAGTATCAGAAGCAATCCGGCGTTAACTTGACGCTAGATCCCGGCGACCATCATGCGGGCCGTCGCTCACTTAGCATCATTTTCGACGGCCCGGGAATTGTGGACGCCGGATTCTACCAATTGGTCGGAGTGCGGCCCAGTACAAGTTACGACTTCTCCGCCTATTACAAGAACGGAGCAATGGAAGGCGCCGGCGGACCTCATTTCACGATTCAGGACATGTATACGCAGGCTGTTTATTACGAGAGCGAAGAATTGAAGGAGGCTGGATTCTGGAAATCGGCGAATGGCGAATTTACCACAGGTCCTGATTGCAAGCTCGTGGTACTGCACATTCGCCGGCTTCCCGCGGGAAGTCCGATTCGCGGCAAACTTTGGGTGGGTGATTTTCACCTTACTGAGAAAGCTTCATCGGAGACTGTTCCTACGAAACACGGAAACTGATGACACCCACCTTCAAACTCAGAAATGGGAATCAACAGTCTAGCGCGGCGCGCATTGAGTCGATTCTTCTGTACGGAACATTCGGGCTGTTAATGTTCGGCCCGCTCGCTTTCGGCGGTGTCGAGCCTTGGGCGATCTTCACGGTGGAGGTCGGATCCGTCATTCTCACGATGTTGTGGCTTGCAAAACAGTGGATGGATGGCGAGATCAATATTATCTGGAATCCGTTATTTATTCCCATGGGCGCATTCGGCGGACTCATACTCGTGCAGCTGATCTTTCACGCCAGCGCCTACACCCATGACACCGTCGCACAACTGATGTTGTACTGCGCCTATGCGATGCTGGCTTTTCTTGCCACGCAATCGCTGATTCGAGCGTCACAGGCGCGCAAGATTGCCGTCCTGCTGGCACTCTTCGGAATCGCGATCGCAGCATTCGCGCTTCTGCAGGGACTCACGCCAAACGGGAAGCTCTACTGGGTCCGGCAGCCCCGATTGGGTGGATGGATCTATGGTCCCTACGTAAATCACAATCACTACGCCGGACTGATGGAGCTCCTCATTCCGATTCCCCTGGTGCTGGCGCTTTCGCGCTTTGCCGAGGACAAGGGCCGTATCGCCGCTGGAATCGGAGCCGCCGTGATGGTCGGCACCATTTTCCTGTCTGGCTCCCGCGGGGGCATGCTCGCCATTATGGCTGAGCTAATGATTTTCGCAACACTGCTGTTCCGCCGCAAAAAGCGGGTTCAAGTCGCAATCGGTGCGGCTGCCTTCATCGTTATGGTCGTTGGCTTGGTCGCCTGGCTCGGAGGCAAAGAGTTAACCACGCGGGTTTCAAGCATTTCGACGGAGGCACGGAGTGAAATCTCCGGCGGCGTACGTCTGTCGATTGATCGGGACGCGGTGCAGATGTTTCGAAAGAAACCGATTTTGGGTTGGGGACTTGGAACTTTTCCCGTCGTCTACCCGCGCTTTCGCACCTTCTACACGAATTTCTTCGTCAACGAAGCCCATAACGACTACGTGCAGGTCCTGGTCGAGACGGGATTGCTTGGCTTCGCGGTAGTAGTGTGGTTCGTCGTAGTGCTTTACCGCCGAGCATCACGGAAGATTGGAGATTGGCCGTCCGATGTCAGCAGCGCCGTGACGCTGGCGTGCATCCTTGGCACAACAGGCATTCTGGTGCACAGTTTCTTCGATTTCAACCTTCAGATTCCCGCGAATGCCGCGCTGTTCTACGTGTTCTGCAGCATCGCCGCTGCCCCGGCCCTACTGCAGCGGTCTCGTAAGCGCAAGCCGGTAGTCACCGACACAGACGAACTGCTTCCCACGTCAGAAGTTGTTTAAGACGGCGGTCCGGGCTGCAATTCAGCAACGCACGATTTTTGGGCTCACGATGCCGCGAGTCGCATTCCGCGTATCGACGACAAGGTTCGCTTCTTTCACGATGCGATGGTAGTCGTAATCTGAGTGGTCGGTGACGATCACGACGCAATCGTACTCTCCCAGATTTTCCAGGGTCGCGCATTTCATCTGCAGATCGTACTTTCTGCCCTTGCCGATGAACGGGAAGTAGGGATCGTTGTAGCTGACTTGGGCACCATCTTTCTGCAGTAGTTCGATGATCGTCAGAGACGGCGACTCCCGCAAGTCGTCAATGTCTTTCTTGTAAGCCACTCCGAGGATCAGCACTCTAGCGCCGTTCAGCGCTTTCTTCTGTCCGTTGAGCGCGCTGCTGACCGAGGCAAGCACGTGGTACGGCATGTTGGTGTTGATCTCGCCTGCCAGTTCAATGAAACGCGTCCGGAAATCCCACTCTTTGGCCTTCCATGAGAGATAGAACGGATCGACAGGAATGCAGTGACCGCCAAGTCCTGGCCCCGGGTAAAACGGATGGAAGCCGAAGGGCTTCGTGGACGCAGCTTCAATTACTTCCCAGATGTCGATCCCCATTCTCAACGAAAGCAGTTTAAGTTCATTGACCAGCGCAATGTTCACGCAGCGGTAGATGTTCTCCAGCAACTTCGTCATCTCTGCCGCGGCCGGTGAGGAAACGGGGACTGTCCGATTGAAGATCGATCCGTAAAGCGCCTGCGCAAGTTCAGTTGCCCGCGGATTCAGCCCCCCGACCACCTTTGGGATATCCCGCCGCGCCACAGTCGTATTGCCGGGATCTTCGCGCTCGGGCGAGAAAGCTACGAAGAACTCGTTCGCGCCCGGAACATCATTGCGCGCTGCCTTGAGCCCAGCCCTATTCTCTTTTTCGAGAATCGGAATCATCACCTCTTCCGTGGTTCCGGGATAGGTCGTGCTCTCCAGCACGACTAACTGGCCTGCTTGGAGGTGTGGAGCGATGGAATGTGTGGTGTCGGTTATAAAACTGAGATCGGGCTCGTGGTACTCGTTCAACGGCGTGGGAACGCAGATGATGATTGCATCCATCGATTCGAGTTGCGAATAGTCGGCGGTCGCGGAAAATCCCTCCTTTTGCGCTGCCTGGATTTCTTCGGGCGCGATGCGATAGATGTAGGAACCGCCGCTTGCCAGCGTGTTGACCTTGCGAGCGTCGATATCGAAGCCCGTGACCTTAAATTTCTGTTCGCTGTACAGTAGCGCCAGCGGAAGGCCGACGTATCCCAGGCCGATGATGCCAATGCGGGCCTGACGTTCGTTAATCTTGGTCTTCAGTTGGTCAAGAGAGGCGTCTGCTGCAGAGTAGGTCGTCATGAATGATTCCGGGAAACAGGAAGTTGAATAACTATGGAGGAGAACACCGATTTTAACATGCGATGATCGGCGTTCCGCTACGACAAAAGCGAGCGAAATCACCAAAGAACGTCCATTTTGAAATCCCGTCCATCGCTGATTCTGCTATGAAAAACTTGCTTCGACGAAGAAGTATGCAGGTTCCTGCATTGTTACTGATGGCATTGTTACTTCTGTTCGCGGCGAACGCGGGCAAACTTCTCGTGGTCGACGACCCGCAGGTTTCCGACGTGATTGTTGTTCTCGCAGGTGAAACGGAGACCCGGCCCGAACACGCTTTACAACTGCTGAGGAGCGGCTATGCCCCACGAATCTTGCTGGACGTGCCCGCCGCGGGCAAGATCTACAACTCGACGAACCTCGAACTGGCGCAAAAATATGTGCAAAGTCTGCCGCAGGCCGCGTCGATCAGCATCTGCCCGATTACGGGGCTCTCCACTCGCGACGAATCTCGCGACGTACAAAAGTGCCTGTCAGGCCAGCCATCGGCAAAAGTACTGATCGTCACTTCCGACTTTCATACTCGACGTTCGCTAAGCATCTTCCAGCACGAGTTCTCGAACAAAACTTTCTCTGTCGCAGCCGCTAGAGATTCCACGCAGTTCGGCGTTCGCTGGTGGACTCATCGTCAGTGGGCAAAGACCTGCTTCGATGAGTGGCTTCGACTGCTTTGGTGGAGTGCCATCGAACGTTGGCGGTAGCCCTTCGTCTCGCAAACTCGCCCCTGAATTAGTTTTCCACCGGAAAATACGCTCCAGCCCATAAAAGCCGTTGACGGAGAAAGCACGCAAAGGTACGATTTCGCCAAAGGTCACCAACATAGTTATTAATGGAGCGTGGGATGCGCTTGTCCGCTGTACGGGGTTTGGTTAGTTGCGTGCTGGCGTTTTTGCTCCCGGCTTCGCTTTTGGCGGCTGACTCGAACGCGGCTATGCTCCACACGAATGGGGCCGCCTGGATCAACGGCGCGCACGTGCCTCGTTCTTCGGCAGCGATCTTTTACGGTGATCTTCTTCAGACTCGGTCGGACTCTGTCGCGAATATCAACCAGCCCGGTTCCAGCATTACCGTTCTAGCCGATTCTCTGGTGCAGTTTCAGGGCTCCTCGCTCGATATTCAGCACGGCGGCGTTACCGTATCCACCTCGAAGAGCGTTGCCACTACTGCTGGCGATGTCAAAGTGACGCCCGCATCCAATGCATGGACGGAATTCAACGTATCGGATGTCGACGGAACGGTTCGAATCTCAGCCCGCAAGGGTGATTTGACTATTAACGACGGAAAACAGACGGTGCTGCTGGCTCAAGGCCAGGAAACAACTCGGGACGATTCGTCCGATACCGACAACGGCAACGGAAAAAAGAAGAATCGCCGCAGGCAAGATGGCGCCGTACCGGCCGCCGGCGGTGGTATTCTAAATTCGCCTTGGGCTGTCGGTGCTGGTGGCGCCGCCATAATCGGAGTCACAACGTGGGTGCTGATTAAGAATGACAACCCCGCCAGCCCGGCTAAGCCATAGAGGCTAAAGCAATCTCCGGCAAGAAACCCCTCCCCCAAACCGAAGCCGTGCTTAGAAAACTCCCTTCGGATGTGTACTTTTTTTCACGAACCACATCCGGAACGAATTATTTTTCGGTTTTCAGTGACGTAACACGCTGATTCAGAAAGATTTTGAATAAGGCTGGAACTGGCAGGAATGGCCTCTCCCGTGCAATATCAAGTATGGAAGAGTACACTTTTTGTAGAAGCCTGCCCTCCCGGCGCTCAAGAAAACTAGGGGAAACTTTTTCAAGCTAACCGGTGTTTGCAACACCTAAAGCATCCAGGATGAATATGTCGCCGCAGTCAGACGCATCAGTCTTGTTTACTCCGCTTCCCAGATGGAAAGCTCCATGGTATGAGTTCGTACTAAGCTATGGGGTCCAGACCGTTGTCATTGCTGTTTTGGTCTGGATTCCGGTTCTCCATCCCGAAATTCTGGAGCCACCGAAGAAGGACTACCACGCAATCGAGCTGGTTCCAACTCCTGTTCCGGTGAATCATACGCCCCAGAAGCAGCTGCCCAAGCCAGTGGTGCAGGCGAAGCTCGATCCGCCGCCCACGGCCGCCATGCGCCTGCCTGCTCCTCAGCCGCTACCGAAACCGAAGGTAGTGGATGAAGCTCCGGTTCCAGAAGTAAAGATTGCTACCAAGAAGCTTGATCCACTGCCCGCGACTGCGCCGGTTATTCCACGGCAGGCAGTGAAAACGAATGTCTTCTCTACGGGAAGTTCCGCTCCTCAGACCACGAATCGCCCACCTGAACAGGTTCAGACCGGCGGCTTCGGTGATCCTAACGGAGTTCCAGCAAAGACTACTCAGACTCGCGCCGTCAACATAGCCGCTGCCGGCAGTTTCGACATGCCGACCGGACCTGGCTACGGAAATGGCACCGCTGGAGCAAATGGTGCTCGCGGAGTAGTTGCCAGCACAGGTTTCGGCAACGGGGTCGCGACTGGAAACTCACGCACGTCGTCTCCTGGCTCGGTTCGTCAGTCAGGGTTTGGGGATGCGGATGTGCCTGCTCCGCCCACCGTTCAGTCACGTCCGGCTGCTCAGGCAGCAAAGATGGTCCCAGCTGAAATTCTGTCCAAGCCAGTGCCCAATTACACCGAGGAGGCGCGGGCGAAAAAGATCGAAGGCGAGGTGCTTCTCGAGGTGGTGTTTGAAGCATCGGGCAAGCTGCGTGTGGTGAAAGTAGTTCGTGGATTAGGTCACGGCCTGGATGATGCTGCGGTGCACGCCGCAGAACAGATTCGGTTCAAGCCCGCGCTTAGAGACGGGCAGCCATCCGATTCGACCGCCGTGGTGCACATTATTTTCCAGTTGGCTTAACTGATCTCCCAGAAGGTTTCTATGCGAATCACTCGTTCGA
The DNA here is from genome assembly GCA_963801895.1 of uncultured Acidobacteriota bacterium. Classification (GTDB taxonomy): domain Bacteria; phylum Acidobacteriota; class Terriglobia; order Terriglobales; family Acidobacteriaceae; genus Sulfotelmatobacter. Next base: position 704,573 of record CAWDGM010000003.1, read on the forward strand.
TTTCGAGATTGCTTCTCGTTGCGTTGGCTTGTAGTCTTCCGGCCCTAACTCAAGACACTCCCACGGGTTCGACTCCCGCGAATGATCCGGCCGCCACAGCGCCATCGATCACTCCCGCGCCAGCCCCGGCTACCCCCACAGAGACTGCTCCGGCTACGACCACGCCCGCTCAAAACCAGGACGCGGCCCCAGTTCCATCAACTCCCTCGGCGACTCCCGCTGCGACGCTGAATGAGGTACTCGACCGGGTCGTACAGCGCGAACACTTCTTCATCGCCCAGATGCGTCACATGCATCCGATGGTCGAGACCTATCTCCAGAATCTGAAAACGGAGCCTTCGGGAAACTTCACTCCTGTGAACGATGAATATTTCCTGGGTCGCCTCGATATGTCGGAAGGGCCCGAGGATGTGTCATTCGTCGGTCAACCGGGTTTCGGGCGCCGCATGCTGACGAAGCTGACCGGAGTCTACTCCCTGCACTTCCTGCCAATGGGCTTCGCGCAGATGGTATTGCTGGATACCGACTTCCAGAAAAAGAATTACAAATTCAACTTTGTTCGCCGCGAGTTCCTGGGAGACGTCCGCTGCCTCGTCATCGACGTGCAGCCTCGTGAGGGCGAAAAAGTAGCCCGTTTTATGGGCCGTATCTGGGTTGAAGATCAGGACTACAACATCGTCCGCTTCAACGGAACCTATTATCCGCAGCCCAAGATCAACTTCTTCTTCCACTTCGATAGCTGGCGCTTGAATATGCGGCCCGGAGTCTGGCTACCGGCGTACGTCTATACGGAAGAGTCCAATCTGAAGACCGGTCTGACCAAGACTCTTCACTTTAGAGGACAGACCCGGCTCTGGGGTTACGACCTCAAGGGCTTAGGTAAAAACGAAGAGTTCACGCAGATCCTGGTCGACGCACCTCAGTCGGTAAAAGATCAAACTGACGCCGCTGCGGATGCGACGCCGGTCGTGGCCGCTCGCATGTGGGAAAAGCAGGCGGAAGAAAATGCCATCGAGCGCCTTCAGAAAATCGGCCTCATGGCGCCTGCGGGCGAGGTCGATAAGGTACTCGCCACCGTCGTCAATAATCTTCTCGTCACCAACAATATCGACTTGCAGAGCGATTTTCATTGCCGCGTTCTGCTGACGTCCCCGCTCGAATCGTTCACCATCGGTCACAGCATCGTCATCAGTCGCGGACTTCTGGACGTGCTTCCGGATGAAGCATCACTGGGTATGGTTCTGGCGCACGAACTCGCCCACATCGTGCTGGGTCATCCCTTCGATACGAAGCTTGCCTTCAACGACAAGCTCTTCTTCCCTGACCAGGATTCTTTCCGACGGCTCGATTTCCGTCACAGCCCGGCAGACGAAGAAGCAGCGGACGTGAAAGCTTTGGAGATGTTGAAGAACTCTCCGTACAAGGACAAACTCGGCAACGCGGGATTGTTCCTGAAAGCGTTGGAGCAAAAGAGTCCTGACTTGCCGAACCTGATCCGCCCACACCTCGGGAACAGCGTTGCAGCCGCGAAGAGCATGCGCATGTCAGCGCTCCTTGGTTCAGCGCCCGCACTCGATGCGAAGCGCCTCGACCAGATTGCTGCACTGCCATTGGGCGGACGCATCAAGCTCGATCCCTGGAGCGATCAAGTCGAACTTTCAAAAGCAAAGCAGGTTGCGTTGACGTCCGCCAAGGAGAAGATGGAATTCGAACTGACTCCATTCTTCCCACATCTTTCTCGCCTGTCGAACAGCCCAGACAAAGTAGCGCTGACGACGTCGTCGCAGTCGGAAAATGAAGCGAAGTAACAAGTAGCAGAGTGTATTGGGATTGAGACGGGGAAGGGCCAGCCGCTCACCCCGTCCAGAGGATTGGAAGAGGCGTTGTTGAGGTTAAGAGGCTGACACCGCTTGCCGCGGAGTAAGCCCTTATTGGATCGAGCTGCCTACCTGCGAAAACACGTTGTTCGCATTCGATCCAATCAGACGAATGGTCCCAACGACAATGACCAGAATTACAGCCAACATAACTGCATATTCTGCAATGTCTTGGCCACTTTCATCGTGCCAAAGCTGCTGTAGAAATTTTGCCATGGGGCTCCTTTTCCCTGTTTCTGTTTGGTGACCCAAAAGCACGAGGGGGTAATACATTACCCTCGAAATCCCCCAGGCTGGTCCGGTAGCAAATATGCTATTCCTCTGCCCGCAGCGCCGCCAATGGCACGTAAGTGCCATACCACTCCTCGGCGAAACACCTTAGGCGATGCTTTTGAGAGGCAGTGCCTGGTTCACTGCGAATAGAGCTAGTTCCAAGCGAGTGGAGACTCCCAGCTTGTCGAAAATATTGCTGAGATGGTGCTTCACTGTGTCTTCACTGATCTTGAAGTATTCGGCGATCTCCTTGTTCGAATAACCTGCCACCACGGCCGAAACAATCTCGAGTTCGCGCGGGGTCAAGCCAAACTTCTTCTGACGAGCCTCATCATGCGAAGACTGCATCAGAGTGCGCAGGTATTGCACGAGATTCGAAACACTTTCCCGGCCCACCCAATACTCGCCGGCCATCACAGTCTGGATTGCCTTTAGCAACAACTGCGTTGCGGAATCTTTGAGCACGACGCCGCGAGCCCCGAGTTGTAACGCCTCGACAATCTGACTCTTCTCGGCTGCGGCTGTCAGAAGGATCACACGGACCGGAGTCGCATTCGATGGAACGCTCAGATCACGCAGAGCTTCGAGCCCCGGATGCTTTGGCATCGCAAGGTCCAGCAACAGGATATCTGGCTTTAGCTGGCGCGCCATCTTGACCGCCTCAGCGCCGTCGGAAGCTTCGCCAAGAACTTTAAGATCCGCCTCAGCCTCCAGGAGCCGACGCAAGCCATCCCGGAATATCGGATGATCATCGGCGATTACCAAGCGAACTTGCTGCGTCTTTCTAAAGTTCATGCGGCGCTTCCCCGTTTCGAGGCACTGTAATTTCGAGGCGAGTTCCCTGTCCGGGATTTGATTCTACCGTGAGTTCGCCAGCAATCAAACGTACGCGTTCCCTTATGATCATAGGGCCTTTCCCGTCCTCATCCATTTTCTCCTGATTGTACCGGCCTGAAAATGGAAAGCCCTTTCCATCGTCTTCCATCGTCAGACTCCACCGCTCTCCGTTAGCGCCAAGGCGGACCAGGGCGTGACGCGCTCCGCTATGCTTCCTCACATTCACCAGTCCCTCTTGAACGATGCGCAGGATTTCGCGACAAACACGCTGCGGCATATTCAATTCGGACAAGTCGGTAACAAAGCGCGCGCTGATTCCGGTTTCTCGCTGGAAACGTTCGACTGTATCATTCAGCACGCCCAACAGTCGTTGCGAATCCACATCAATCGCTTTCATCTGCTGCATCAGTTCCCGCAGCTTTAGCACCTCCTCCCGCAGCAGTCCCTGGATGCGGCCCAGTTCGCCGCCAATCGGCTTGCCGGCATCCAACTGGCGTCGAATGACGTCCACCTGCATTTCGACTGCGATCAGAGACTGTACCGCTCCGTCGTGCAGTTCCCGCGCAAAACGGGCACGCTCGGCCGCTCCCGCCCGACGGCGCAGCCGGTGAAGAAGATAGACGTTATACACCGCAGGTCCTACCTGGTGGACCAGATCGAGCAAGAACCGCAACTCTTCCTGTTTCTCGCCCCTCCATGAGGGGTCAAACAAAAAGATGCGCCCTCTCCATTCTCTTCCAAACAAGAACGTGACCGCGATCAAGGATTGGAAGGGTTGAAGGTCCCGCAAATGGGAGATCGGCGCAAGATTTTCGACAGGCAGCGTATTGCCGCTGGCGTCGAGTGCCAGCGTCTTCCAACGGTCAGCATCGATGGAGGCAAAACAGACCTCTCCCGGAAATGTTTCGAGATAGCTTTTTGCATCGCGCGCGGCGGACTCAAGCCAACGAAATTCGGACGGAGCTTTTCCTTGGGCCTTCATCAACTCGCCGACGAAAACTCTCTCGCTGTGAACTTCCTGGGAGGCGAGTAAGACCCGCGAAGCGCCGTACATTGACATCACTTCTCGAAAAATCTGTTCGATCGTTCCGGTCAGTCCTGCATCGACCCGAATTTTGGCCAAAGTGCCCGTCAGCACCGCTTTCTCAGCGCGGAGATGCTTCTGCTGTTCGGCGAGATATCCCAAGAGCAATCCCATGACGAGCAAATAAATTGACAGCATCAGAAGCGGTTGTGATTCGAAACCCTTGGTGTTGACATTGAGCCCGGTCAACGCATTCAGGCGCATCGAGCCACCGGATCCCAGCCAGATATGCAAAACGATCAGTTTCTCAACCCACAGCAACGCGACTTCGGCCGCGGCCGTGCCCAGCGTTTCCCACAAGCCCCATCGATAAGCCGCCGCGGCCAGCACGAAAAAGAAGAAGAGGAAAAAAGGAGTACGCGGCCCTTCGGAGAATATTGAAATCACCGCAGGCCACAAGATATCTCCGGCGTGCACGAGAATCCGGAATGCTACGGTCGATTCCTGTCTTCGCCGGAGCAACATCAGGACCAGGATTCCGTTCGCCATATAAAACACGAACAATCCATAGGCTGCCCAGGAATGACCGAGCAGTTCGGTCGGGTCCATCCGAATTGCGACGAGGGTAGAAACCGCCAGAAAAACGCGCGCGGTAGCGAGCCAGCGCTCGATCCGCCGGGTTTCACCCGGATCAGGCGGGATTCTTAATCTCCAGGAATGTCGGTAACGCTCAATGAGAGGAATCAATTGAGTCCGTCTCCGCAGGTGCGACGGCTGTGTTGCACATTATTGAATAAGAATCGTTTAACGGCAAGCTGAGGCATCGAGAGACACGAGCCTGTCTCTCAAGGAACCGTTTGCTTTGGCTTCTTTGGCGTCTAGGTTACTACAGTAACCTGTGTCCGTCGCTAAACGGTCTAAAATCATTGGCCGAGAGTGTTTCTTGAGCAAATCGTCTTATCTCTGGCTGGGATCGAGCCTCGCGATGCTGGTGGCTCTGACCGTTGCTGCCGTCGTGCTGCCCCAGTCGTTCGCCTTGACCGCAGTCAGCGACGTCATCCAATCTCTCTTGTTGATCTCAGGAACCGCTGCATTCATTCCACTCGCGATGCATTCTCGAGGACGCATTCGGCTGTTCTGGGTATTGATCACCCTGGGCGTCGCTTTTTGGCTCTCTTATCAACTCTATTGGACCTATTACGAAGTTCTGTTGCGGCGTGACGTGCCGGATCTGTGCACGTGGGACGTTATTCTTTTCCTGCATATCGTGCCGTTCATGGCGGCACTGGCGATCCGCCCGCACGTTTCCCGCGACGAGTATGCCGCACGCATCGGACAACTGGACTTTGCGCTTCTATTGGTCTGGTGGTTTTATCTCTATGTTTTGATCGTCATGCCCTGGCAGTACGTGCTGCCGGACGTCCCTACCTACAACAGAAATCTGAATATTGTTTACGCCGCTGAAAAGATCGCTCTTCTTGCCGGATTGGTCGTCTGCTGGATATCCAGCAAGGACTCGTGGCGAAAACTCTATGCGGCGTTATTCGGAATGAGCCTTTGCTATTCCGCCAGCTCGACACTGGCAAACTGGGCGATCGGCAAGAGCGTTTATTACAGCGGAAGCCTCTATGACGTTCCATTAGTCGTGGCCATGACGTGGCTCACGTGGATCGGCTTGACGACCGGGAAACAGGAGGCTGATTCCGTCGCGCCCCGAGTCTCGACTGTGTATGGCGTATGGATCGCGCGATTGAGCATGATCGCCATGTTCTCGCTCCCGTTGTTTGCGGCATGGTCAATGGCGGATGGTCAGGTCCCGCCGCGCGTCCGCACTTTTCGGCTGATTTTAACGCTGGTAGCCGCGTTTTTAATGGGCACCATGGTCTTCCTCAGACAGCGAATGCTCGACAACGAACTCATTCGCTTGCTGGGTCAATCGCGAAACTCGTTTGACAGTTTGAAGCGCCTGCAGGCACAGATCCTTCAATCTGAAAAGCTGGCGTCGATCGCTCAGCTTGTGGGTGGGGCAGCGCACGAGCTGAACAATCCGATTACCGCGATGCTCGGTTATTCCGACCTGCTGCTGAACACGACGCTCACGGCCGAGCAACAGCCGATCGCAACCAAGATTGGCCAGTATGTTCGCCGCACAAGATCACTTGTGGCAAGCCTGCTGAGCTTCGCACGACAATCTCCGGTCGCGAAGGCGCCCGTCGATTTGAACACTCTGGCTCGTACTGCCCTCAAGCTTGCGCAGCCGCAGTGGGAGGCCATGCAGATTAAGATTCACTCGCAGTTTGAAGCTGGACTGCCCAAGGTACACGGCGATTCCAATCAACTGCTGCAAGTCTGTCTGCAGTTGCTGGCGAACAGCATGCACGTCTTGAGTGAACGCGGCGGACGAGTCCTGACCGTCAGTTCCCAGCTTCAGGCCGGAAACTGCGTCCTTCAGTTGACGACTGAGGCGACAAACTTGGACGGATTCGGCAGCGACGACGATGCCCGGTCAAACGCTGAGGATGGCCTGGCGCTGAGCGCCTGTCAGGGAATTCTCCACGAACATCGCGGAACGATTTCTTCCGAATACCATCCGGATGGTGCAGTTTTGCTTCGGATGGAATTACCAGCCCTCGACGCTGTTCCGGCCAAGCCGAAGGACGCTACGGTGCCGGTACTGTGGCAATCTCGACCGTTCGCTTGAGCTGTCCGCAGGCGGCATAGATGTCTCGACCTCGCGGCCGCCGCACGAACGCCGGTATCCCTGAATCCCGCAAATTCTTCTGGAAAGCTGCCACGCTGTCGGCTTGAGGCATGTCGAAATTAATCCCAGGCCCCGGATTCAGGGCGATCAAATTGACCTTGCAGCGAATGCCGTGCAGCAGATGCGAAACTTCCTTTGCATTTTCCGGAGCATCGTTGACTCCCCCGAGAAGCACATACTCGAAGGTGATCCACTCTCGAGTACGCAGCGGAAATTCCCTGGCCGCCGTGATGAGCATATCCAGGTTCCACTTCTTGTTCAGGGGCATCAGTTGTGTGCGGAGACCGTCGTTCGAAGCGTTCAGCGAAATGGCCAGCTTGGGCCGAATTTTCTCTTTTGCGAAATCGTAGATTCTCGGAACAATCCCAGCTGTCGAAACGGTCATCCTGCGTTCGGCAATACCAATTTCTTCGACAAGCAACCGCGCCGCCTTCACGAAATTTTCATAGTTGAGGAAAGGCTCTCCCATTCCCATGAAAACCAGATTGATGCGGTCTTCCGGCGGCGAAACCTTCTGATCTTTCAACACTGCACACACCTGGCCGACGATCTCTCCGGCGGTGAGATTGCGCTTCACTCCCAGGAGCGCCGTCAAACAGAATTGGCAATCGACGGCGCATCCCACCTGACTCGAAATACAGATAGTGGACCGGCCCTGATTTTGTCCCTGGGTTTTGAGGCGACTCGTCCGGGGGTCGGCGGAAGCTGGTTCATCCGCCGCAAGAGCCTCGGCGATTTCGCCCGCTTCGCTGCCATCCCCCGCCTCACCGCCATCTCCCTCGGGCATCCAAACAGTTTCCACAGTCTGGCCGTCATCACAAGCAATCAGGTACCGAACCGTTCCGTCCTGCGATACAAATTTCGTTTCAACCCGGGGCAAGCCGACTGACACGCCCATCGACTGGATCTTCGACCGGAGAGGCTGCGGCAGCGTCGAAATGCTGTCGAGCGAGTCCACACGCTGCCGGTAGATCGCCTCCGCCAGTTGTTTTCCGCGGTAGCTCCGCTCACCGATACCTGTCGCGAATGAAGAAAGCTCCTGCTCATCCATCCCTAACAGTTCGACTTTTGACGCTTTAGACATGGAAAATAAGGACCGATCAGGCCGGCGGGGCGCAGTTGACGACGCCTGTACCGATGGGTTATATCATCCCCAACCTATTGATTCTAAACAGTTAAACTATTCTCGCACGCCCATCATCGCTATGTAAGAATAGTGATTCGGATATCCGCAGACCGGTTTTCTGAATATTTGATCACTCCCGAGCACGAAATGCCCCAGGAAGTTCGCAATATTCGTCGTCAAAAGCTGCCCAACGGACTCACCATCATCACCGAGCAGATGCAGCACATTCGCTCGGCATCGATTGGTATCTGGCTTCAGACCGGTTCCCGCGACGAAGAACCGGAATGGAATGGTATCTCACATTTCATTGAGCACATGGTTTTTAAAGGCACGAAGCACCGCACTGCCGAGGAAATTGCACGGCAAGTGGATTCCATTGGCGGCAACATGGACGCCTTCACCGCCAAAGAATGTATCTGCTTCAACGTGAAGGTGCTTGATGAGCACGTTCCCACCGCGCTCGATATCCTGAGCGATCTCGTCCTCAACCCGGTTTTTGATGCCGGCGACATCACTCGCGAACGTGGCGTCATCATGGAAGAGATCAAGATGGACGAAGACAATCCGGACTATCTCGTCCACGAGATCTTCACGCAGAATTTCTGGAAGGATCACCCTCTGGGAAAACCGATCCTTGGGACCAAAGAGACGGTCAAGCGCTTCGAGCGCGTGCCGATCATGGATGCGTACGCGCACCGCTTCGCTCCCGGCAACATCATCGTCTCCGCTGCCGGAAACTTGGATCACGACCGTTTCGTTGAGTTGGTTACGAAGCAGTTCGAGCACATGACGCCGATGCAGAACGGCTTCCACTCTTCGGTGCCAAAAATAGCTTCACGCATCACCTTGAGAAACAAGAAAGCGCTGGAACAGGTTCAGTTGTGCATCGGCGTGCCGGCGCATCCAATCGCCCATGAGAAACGCCACGCCGGATACATACTCAGCACGCTTCTCGGCGGCGGTATGAGCTCGCGGTTGTTCCAGAATATCCGCGAACGCCAAGGCCTGGCGTATTCGATCTATAGCGATCTAAACCCGTACCGCGATACCGGGTGCCTGGCCGTTTATGCGGGTACATCGCTAGCCTCGGCGGCTAAAGTCGTGACCTCGGTCGTCCAGGAATTTCGAAAGCTCAAGACCGAGGCGGCTTCGGAAGAAGAACTCAAGCGATCCAAGGCGCAGCTGAAGGGTAGCCTGATGTTGTCGCTCGAGTCGAGCACGTCACGCATGTCGAATCTTGCACGCCAGGAAATGTATTTCGACCGCTTCTACGATCTCGACGAGTTGATTGCAAGAATTGAGGCCGTGACTGCTGAAGATTTGACCAGTCTTGCCAATGAGTTCTTCAAGACCGAATCGGTCGCCGTTACAGCCCTGGGAAACCTCAACGGGCTGAAAATTACCCGCGACCAGATCGCCTGCTGATCTGAAATGAACCAATCGATTGAGCAGAAGGCACTTGATCCATTTTGTACGTACAAATATGTACATACAAACGCATTTAACGAAGATATCGTGCAGCGAAAACAGGCTTAATAGTCACCTAAAATGGCGTTTGCCGAGCCGGAAACAGCCCTAGGAACGACGATCCGTCCTCCTGCCAAGGAAAAGGGTGGGGACAAGAAGTTCATCGCTATACCGCGCGACAATTGAATTTTCGCTATCAGGATGAAGCACGCGGCACTGCAAAATTGCACCCGCGCAGACTTCGGGCTTCAATCCAGATTCCGTTACCTAATTCCTCTCCGATTCCAATCGTGGTTCGTGGTGTTCAGCGTCTTCTTCTGCGTCCAAGTATGAATTTGCCACGTACTCGAGCGACATTGGCCGCAATTCCGCTGTTTGCAGATATTTCCTCATGCAGTGTACGCAAGGCACGTATCCCTGCTGGATCGCATCCTTCGCGGTCAGCGTTCGCGCCCTGTCTTTGTTGTGCATGACCCCGCAGCCCGGCACATGGAATTCCTTGGCTCCCTCGGAAACGACGACAAGCATGTCGGGAGGAATATCGCGAGCCGGCCGCGCATGTTCCGACAGCATCGCGTGAGGCACGGTCAGCGAACTTGCGATCCGAACTCCTCCGGCGATCAATACGAGAGCCGCCGCCGGAACCAGCCAGGCCGACCACGTGGACCATCCCCGGCTGCGGGCGCGAGCGACTTGAGCCAGACGCTGCTCCAGCCGCCGTCCATATCCAGAGGGAACTTCGATCATGCGCTCGTCGCCGTACAGGTGGATCACATTGCGCATTCCCTGCAGCACCGATGTGCACCGCGGACAAGTTCGGAAGTGCTCATCCATGGCCGAGCGCAATCCAGGATCGACCTCGCCTTCGAGATAATCGGAGATTTCCTTCCACACTTGCTCGCAGGTGCAGGATTCCCACTTCACCATGGCTTGGTTCCCTTCTCAAAGGGCAGGCGGCTGAACCAGCCATCCTTCCACCCTCCGGCGAGCAGATCTCTCAACATCAATCTTGCCCGTAGCAATCGCGTCTTCACCGAGGCGACCGAGATGCCCAGCGCCTCGGCCGTTTCCTGAATGTTCAACTGTTCCATGTCTCGCAGCACAAACACTTCCCTATATTTCCGATCCAATGTGGCCAACGCCTCAGCCAATCTCTGGCGCACCTCTTTCCGCTCCAGAGACTCGGAAGGGATCTCACGCCAGTCAGCGAAGTCCCGAGGAGCATAGTCACTCTCTTCGTCTGGCCTTTCGTCGATACCTTCCATGACAACTGTTCGTTCCCTCCGGCGGCGCATTAAAGCCTCGTTCACGGTGATCTGGATCAGCCAAGTGCTGAATCGCGCCTCGGCGCGAAACTGGCGAATGTTAGTCAACGCCTTCAGCATCGCTTCCTGCACCACGTCTTCCGCATCCGCCTCGTTGCGCAAGATCGCGAGCGCTGCCGCGAAAACGCGACGCTCGTAAGGCCGGACGAGCTGGTAGAAAAGTTCGTTCTCCCCACGCTGTACGCGCGCAATCAAATCCTGCTCGCGCGTGTCCGCCTGCGGGTTGTGCAAGATCACATTCGGTTCGGCCATCGAGCCCCGTCGCCTTAATACTCCGGATCTTTTTTCCAACCCGTCAGCATGGAAACGAAATTATTCCAGCCATGAAGTGCCACCATCACCAGATGTCCCAAGACGAATGCCAGCATCGCCCACATCACGACGAAATGCCAAAGTCGCGCCCAATGGAAGCCGCCCATCAGCCACGCCAGCCAGGAAAATTGCACGGGCTTCCATATCGCAAACCCGGTCAGCACCGACAATATTCCCAGCAGAATCACCGTGGTGTAGGCGTGTTTCTGTAAGGCGTTGTAGGGCTCTTTGGTTTCAGGCTTCGAACCGAAAAAGAAATAATGTCGAACCATCGGCCACACACCGGGAAGGTCACGGTGTGTGAACAGCACTTGGCGATATTTGCCGCTGAAGATTTCATACAGTACGTAAATCAATCCCGTGGCGATGTAAATCCACATGAACGTGAGATGCCATTGAAGCGCGCCGCCAAGCCATCCTCCGATCGCGAACGACTTCGGCCAGTTCAGCAAATCTTTTTGCGGAATCTTCGCACCAAAACTCGGAAACGCGCGGAAGATCTGCAATCCACTGCCAACCATCACGAACAAGGAAATCGCGTTCAGCCAGTGACACAGGCGCACGACGAGCGGATGCTCGTACGCAGCGCGCCCAACGGTTTCAGTGGCATCGTCCTTCGTGCGGACGATTTCGATTACCGTGTCAGTCACGATTTGCCTCCAACTCACAATCCGTAGAAGGACGAATATCCCTGGTCCTCCCAATACCCAACTTTGTCTAAAACATTCGTGACGTTGAGATCGGTCAGATATTTCGCCTGCTTGTATCCGATCTTTGTCGGTATGTTCAGACGCAGAGGAGCACCATGCTCGCGGGTAAGAGGACGATCGTACATTTCGTAGCACAACAACGTCTGCGGATGCATCGCCGTCGCCATGTCGAGCGATTCGTAATAGTCATCCGCGCAAGTGACAGTAATGAACCGCGCGTTGGTGTCGGCTCCAATCACACTGAGAAAATCAGACAGTCGCGTCCCGCCAAAGCGGCCGATGACGTCCCAGCCTTCTACGCATACGTGCTTCGTATTCTGGCGGACAACGGGCAGAGATTGAATCTGGTTTAGCGTGTACTCACCCGGCTTGCGTACCGCACCGCCGACGGTCAGCGCCCACTTCTCGAGAATGACTCCAGGGTCATCGACGTCGTAATCGTTGATAGGAAATTTCTCAAACGGGGTAAGCTCGGAGTCCTCGAAAGTCGTGGCCAGATGCCCTTCGCGGAACATTCGGGCTGATACCCAGTCGCTGAGAGCGAGACCCTTTTTCAGCAGCGGTTCCTGCAACTTTGGAATGGCAAACGCTCCCAGTGCGAGAACCGGAGCCAGCTTCAGCAATTCGCGGCGGGACACCTGAGCGAGTTTTCGCTCGCTGATTGTGCGGACTGCTGAGGAGCGGGTCGGCAACAAAATAACGCCTTTAGAATCAGCCTCTTCGGTCCCAGCGGCCGATGGGGACCGCTTCGATTCAGCCTCGTTGGTCTCAGCCTTCTTTGGGTCATCGGGTTCCATAGTCGGATTTATGCGGGGAGATCCCCCCTCATGGGATTCGAAAGGCCTGCGGAAGTTACGGCCAAGATATCACGGGCCTTCGAAAACAGCCGTACAACGGCCGTTCGAGTTATTTGGAAATCGGGATTTCATGGTTTTTTGCCCGAATTCGAGGCATACTATCTTTGTAGTTCCTCAGTCCCAGAGCTTCAGGAATGCTAGAACCCAAGGTGTTCGACCCAAGAGCGGACCGCAGTGCCGTCCCTGCTCGTCAGACTATACCGCCGCAGGAATCAACGCAGCGCCGGTTGATGACGATTGCTCTGGCTTTGCTTTTGGTCTCGCTGGTGTCGGTTCTATACCACGATCGCGACTTTTGGTTTCCGGACACAGAGGAGGCCGAGGAGTTGCCCGGTCAGAATGGCGTGGTTCAGGCTTCATCGACGCCGCTTCATCCTCGTCAGACGCCAAGCCACAAGAAATCGCACGCAGCGAAGGCTCAGCCAACTCAGACCGCGCAAGCCGTACCCGCGAACACTGTCGGCGACGCCCCGCTGGGCGCAACCATAACACGTACGGTGCTGCCTCCGTTGGAAGTAGAAGTTGTGGCCGGCAATTCGCATCGCAGATTAAAGCCCAACGCGAATAGCGTTCAAGTTGGGATGCAAAACGATTTGCCCGAGGAGGCGACGAACACGCCGCCTGCCGCGCAAGAGCAAACTGCCGCGAATGTCACTGACAATGCCGCTGAACGCGTGCAGATGTCTGCCGACACCTCAGAAATTGTTAGCCAGCCCACGAAGCCGACCTATCCCATGCTGGCACGCGAGATGAAGGTGCAGGGATCGGTCATCCTGCTGGCGATGATTAGCCGGGAAGGATCGATCCAGGATCTTCGCGTGCTGAGTGGTCCGCCGATTCTTGCGGGAGCTGCGCGGGAAGCCGTGAAGCAGTGGCACTTCAAGCCACACTTTGAGGGGTCTGAGACAGTCGAGACGGTCGCGAAGGTGACCGTGAATTTTACGATCTCAACCAACTGATCTACTGGCTCACGCGGGCGCGGGAGCTTCTCAACATTCGAATTCTGGGCAAAAATAACGAGCGTCCTGAAAACTCTTTCGAGTCCAGGACGCCCGGGCAGCCCTCCCCCAGAACTGCTCACCCAAGAAAATAGAACCTGTGCAGGCGGCTGCCTATGGCACTTCTGGGCTATGCCTACCCCTAAAGTGCCATCCTCGTATGTCTATCGAAAATCAGCTACTTCGCCGAGTCTCTCAAAAATTCATAATTTTCAGGCGTTGAAGTGCCTGTGAATTTTGCCGATGTTTTTGGAGAAGGAGAAGTATCCAAGCGCACCGGCATGTCTTCTTTCGACGACCCCGATGTTTGTCGCAGCATCCTGGAGAGTCTGCCCACCGGGCTCTGCGTTGTCGACCTGCAGAAAAGAATCATGTTCTGGAGCGAGGGCGCGGAGCGCATCACGGGTCACCTGCGGCACGAGGTAATAGGACATTCCTGCGTCGGCGAACCCCTGCTGCACTGCGACCAACCGGGTTGCGAATTTTGTGGCGAAGACTGCCCGGTTGCGCGCGCCATGAAGACTTCTCACTCAGCGCAGGGAACTGGTTTTCTCCGTCACAAGGCTGGACACGAACTTCCGGTTCGTATTCACGCTGTTCCGGTCCATAACCAGCACGGTTCCGTTATCGGCGCGGTTGAAACCTTCGAAGACCTGCAGCAGATAGACACCGGTGATCGTGAAGGTCAGAGTCGCCAGCTTGCCGACTGCATGGATGTGGTCACCGGAGTGGCGAGCAGGGCGATGATCTATTCGCATCTGCGTCAGGCGCTTGCTTCTCTTGCCGACCTGAACATTCCCTTTGCACTTCTTCTGCTTCGCCTCGAAGGCCTCTCGCATTTTCGTGCCAGTCTTGGACCTGAGGCGGCATCTTCGATGTTGCGCGTCGTGGCGCGGACGCTCGAAAGCAGCCTGTGGGTGGGTGATTTTATCGGGCGCTGGACTGACGACGCATTTCTGGTGATCCTCACTGGCTGTCGCGCGGATTCGCTCTCGACGGTGCGCGAGCGAGTGCGTCGCAGGCTCGCAGGCGAAAGTATCGAATGGTGGGGAGAGCGCCGCTCGCTGCCTGTCTCCATCGGTGAAGCGGTCCCCAACGCGGAAGAAAAGATCGAATCCGTCATCGAACGCGTGCAGAAATCACTGGACGCTGCTTCCTCATGGCGCAACAGCGCACCAGGCGCGAAGTTCAGTCAATCTGCTGAGGGCTAGGAATGTTTGCAATTATCGGCATTGTCGTTGTTTTCGGATGTATCGTCGCCGGTTACCTGATGGAACACGGAAATTTGCGTGTGCTGATACAACCTGCGGAGCTAGTAATCATCGCAGGAGCCGCGCTCGGAACCGTGCTGGTTGCCAACCCGCTCCATATCATCAAGAAAATCATCGGCGGGATTAGCGGCGTCTTCACAGGCTCAAAATTTGGAAAGCAGGTTTATATCGACACGCTCAAAATGATGTACGACCTGCTGAACAAAGCACGCAAAGACGGTCTTATGGCGCTCGAAGCGGATGTAGAAGAGCCGCAAAAAAGTCCGGTCTTTTCCAAAAATCCGGCATTTTTAAAAAATCATCACGTCTGCGATTTCGTATGCGACTCCCTGCGAATGGCAATCACTGGAGTCGATGCCTTCGATCTGGACCAGATGCTGGACCTCGATCTCGAAGTTCATCACCACGACGCGATTGAACCGACCACCGCCCTCAGCACAATGGCGGATTCCCTTCCGGGCCTCGGCATTGTTGCCGCGGTTCTCGGCGTGGTGATTACGATGGGCGCTCTAGGCGGCCCGCCCGAAGAAATTGGACACAAAGTGGCTGCCGCCCTGGTTGGCACGTTTCTCGGGATTTTGCTCTGCTACGGCCTGGTTGGTCCAATCGCTGCAAACATGACCAAAGCGGCCGAGGAGGAGCATGCCTATCTCTATGTGCTGCGGGTGCTGATGATCTCGTTTCTCAAGGGGACGGCGCCCATTATGGCGGTGGAAGTGGCCCGGCGCGCGGTGCCCGGCCATGTGCGGCCATCATTCAAGGAACTCGAGCAAGCGTGCCGTAACCACGGAGGGGCGGCGGCTGCGGCTACCGCTGCCACCTAGTCTCAAACAAATGCATGGAAAAGACACGTCCGATCATCATCATTAAGAAAAAAGGCGGCCATGGCGGCCATCATGGCGGAGCCTGGAAAGTTGCCTATGCCGATTTCGTGACCGCCATGATGGCGCTCTTTATCGTTCTGTGGCTTCTGAATTCAAGCAAGCAAGTGCAGGAGGCAGTTGGCGGATATTTTAAAGATCCCACCGGGACATCGAAGAAGGTTGGCTCCAACATGTTGGGTGCCGGAGAGAATTTCGTTCTCACACGCGACAACATGCCGAAGCTCAAGGAGCAGCTGCAGATGGCCATGCAGCAAATGGAGGATTTCGACAAGCTCAAGAATCACATCGAAATGACCGTGACCACCGAAGGCTTACGGATCGAGTTGTCAGAATCCGCCAGCGGCACTTTCTTTGACACCGGAAGCGCCGCCCTGAAGACCAGCGGATCTCAGTTCCTCGTCACCCTCGCGCACGAGCTTGGGAAACTGCCGAACAAGTTGTCGATCGAAGGTCACACGGATTCACAGCCGTATGCGCCTTCTGCGACTTACGGCAACTGGGAACTTTCCGCGGATCGCGCTAATGCAGCCAGGAGGGTGATGCAAGAGAACGGAATTCGCGCCGACCAAGTGAGCCAGGTCCGAGGATTTGCCGATCAGCGCCTTCGACAACCTGATAGTCCGCTTGATCCTTCCAACCGGAGAATATCGCTCATCGTCCAGTACATCTTGAAGAACAACAATTCAGACAACAGCGACGCAGAGGAAAAAAATCCCGCTCCTGAGAAAACGAAAGATGCGACTGGCGAACACGAGAGCGCCGCGTCCGCCGAAAAGAATCCGGCGAAATCTTCCGAACACTAAGCGCATCGTCCGAATTTAGAAGCTGATCTTCGTGATCTGGCCGTTATTGCCGACGAGCCACCCAGCGTGCGGGTCGGCAAATGCAATTCCCCAGAATCCGTTGGCGCCATTCACCCTGAACCACGTTTGGCCTTCGTCGGGAGTCCACGCCACCGCTCCAGAAGAGAAGTCCGGTGCAGTTTCCGCAGTGATCACAACTGTCCGATCGAAAGAGTGATCGGTGGCCTCAGCAGCGCCAAGCGTCATGCCTTGCGCATACGCCAATCCGAAGATGGTTCCTCCCAACGGAGGCTTGTTTGTAAACGTCCAGGTGTGTCCGCCATCCTGAGTGGTTGCCGCCTGGATACGATAGTTCACCGCGAGGTCTCCGCCACCCACGATTCCGTGCGATGCATCGCGGAACGCGACTGACAATCCACCCGCGCTAGGCGAACTAAAGAGAGGTGTGTCGTACGCATTCCAGGTATTGCCGGCATCGGTTGTTGCCAGAATCCGGGCCGTGGTCGATCCACCGGTCGTGACCCAGGCGTTCTGATCTCCCTGAGTCGTGATGCAAGTGCCGCTTGAGGAAAATGATGCTTCTCCGGGCAGCGCTGGAGGCATGCTTCCCCTCGATCGAGTGCCACTTCTGTCCGCTGAACGTACGGATCTCCGGAAACAGTCCGTTCACGGAATCACTGTGGGCGACGCCACGATTCGGGGCCCAGAACGCGAAGCAATCGTAGAATGCGCCGACCGTCTGGTTGACGAATTCCTCATTCCAGGTGGCGCCACCGTCTGCAGTCTTGTAGATTCGAAAGTCAGTTGGGTTATCTCCAATCGACATCAAATAGGCGACGCTATCGCTGACGCCCTGAACGTCGCGGAACTGCAAAAGCTCGGCTCCCGGCACCACGCCGGCTTTCCAATGCTTTCCGCCATCAGTCGTGACTACAAATGTTCCGCCTGTGCCCGATGCCCATACGACATTTGAGTTGACCGCACTGACAGAAATCAGCAGTTCTGTCGTGCCGCTCTGTTGCGGAGTCAGCGTAGGTTGCGTCGCCGGTTCTTGCGCGAACACGAGGGTTGCGGACACAAAAATCAGAGACAGGAATAAACGTCGTAGCATAGAGTGCCTCTCGGAAGGAGTTTGTTGGCGTGGGGAGCAGTATAGGAACGGGGCAAAGGCCTGTCAAACGGGCGGTCTCGGGCCAATGAGGAAATACCGGCCTCCTTGAAATAACTTTACAATTTCGTTCTGATCTTCATCTCTGTACCGACTGTATAATCCCCGATTGATTTCTACCGAGGAGCCCTTCATGTCAAGGTTGGCGCGTCTGATTTGTGTGCCCTTCGCGATCGCGTGCTGCGTGCTTGCAGCTTGGTCTCAACAGCAGGAAAAGGTTGATCTCGAAACTATTACCCGCATTCGTTACGAGGGCTTCCACAACTCACAAGTCATGGACCTTGCGTCGGGCTTGATGGATTCCATCGGAGAGCGATTGACCGGCTCTCCCAACATGAAGCGGGCCAACGAATGGACCCGCGACAAGCTGACGGAGATGGGACTGACGAATTCGCATCTCGAACCCTGGGGCCCATTCGGCCGAGGATGGGCTAATCAATATGTCAACGTTCGGATGACATCCCCGGATCTCGTCCCGCTGATCGCTTATCCGAAAGCGTGGACGCCTGGAACGAACGGCGTGATCACCGGCAAATGCATTCGCGCCAATATTGAAGACAAGAAAGATTTCGAAAAATACCGCGGCAAACTTGCGGGCATGATCGTGATCTTCGGGAGCGATGCCGATGTGAAACCGATCGTCGAATCGCCATACAAGCGGCTCAGCGACGACGATCTCGCGAAGATTGGCGAATATCAGATACCCGGCGAGCGCCCACCGTTTCGAATGGCCGAAATCCTGCGACGACGCCAGTTTATGAAAGACCTCAACCAGTTTCTCGCGGACGAAAAAGTTCTAGCGCTGGTCGATCACAGCCGGGGAACTGCGGGCGGAGGAACTGTATTCGTACAGTCGGGCGGATCCTACAAGCCGGGAGAGACCACCACCGTTCCGCAGATTACGCTGGCGTCCGAACATTGGAGCCGCATCGCGCGCCTGCTTGATCAGAAAAAGGAAGTCAGTCTCGAACTGAACGTCACCAACACGTTCTATGACAACGATCTGATGCAATACGACACCATCGCTGAAATCTCAGGCGCCGACAAGAAAGATGAGGTCGTCATGCTGGGTGCCCACCTTGATTCCTGGCATGCGGGCACTGGCGCCACGGACAATGGCGCCGGCAGCGTGGTGATGATGGAAGCAGTCCGCATATTGAAAGCGCTCGACATCAAGCCGCGACGGACCATTCGCATCGGCCTGTGGAGCGGCGAAGAAGAAGGATTGCTTGGCTCACAGGGATACGTGGAACAGCATTTCGGCGCTCGCCCGCGCATGACCGATCCCGCGATGAAGGATGCACCGACACTGTTGCGCCGCGAGGCGGGGCCAGTCACAGTGAAGCCAGAGCAAGCGAAGATTTCGGCTTACTTCAATGTGGACAACGGATCGGGAAAAATTCGCGGCGTGTACATGCAAGAGAATGAGGCTGTAGCCCCAATTTTTGAAGCGTGGATGAGGCCGTTCAAAGATCTCGGCATGACTACTCTCACCATGCGCAACACCGGCGGCACGGACCATCTTTCTTTTGATGCAGTCGGCATTCCTGGATTTCAGTTCATCCAGGATCCGATCGAGTATGAGACTCGCACACATCACTCCAATATGGACGTCTACGACCGGCTTCAGCCCGACGACCTCAAACAAATGGCCGTGATTGTTGCCAGCTTTGTATACGAAACAGCAATGCGCGATCAGATGTTGCCGCGTAAGCCCATCGAGAAGCCACTGCCACCAGAACCGGAGAAGAAGCCCGAGTAAGTCCGCGCGGACAAATTGTTGAGGCCGCCGACGAGCGGTCAAAATCGGAAGGAAATTCCGATCGACGGCTCAGCGGTGTGTGTGACCGAGTTTGTCGCCAGAGCGCCGAAGCCAAAATCTGGAGTGCTATAGACGAGACCGCGGTATTCCGCCCTCAGGGCGATTCCCTTCCGAATCGCATAGTTCAGCCCCGCGCCGTAAACGAAAGTTCCCTTCGTCTGAGATTGGGATGCGGACAGAGTATTGAGTTGATTGCTGGTCGGATCGAAAAGCAACGCTCCTCCTCCAACAATTACGTATGGATTAAACCGCGAATGAGTTCTCGACGGCAGATTCAACACCAGGCTGCCCGCGAACTGATGAATCCCCGATTGAATCCGAAACGGCGCCGAGGATAACACCGAGTATCTCTGCGTATTGACATCGTATCCGTAGGCCGCTTCCGCAGAGATCCAGCGGTTCAAGTGATATCGATACGTGCCAAGAAAGCCTCCACTCTCGGTGCTGCTGTATTCCGTTCCGTTGCCAGTAGTTCCGCGAGTGAAGAATCCCGTACCTTGCAAACTGATTTCTGAACGACTCTCTTGCGCCGCTGCGGCAAGAGAAAGAAGAGTGCTGACGAAGACGACGATTGCAACTGCATTTCTCATGACACTGTGCTCCTTGGATTTCAGATAACCGTTGCAGAGTTCCGCCGCGCAGTTTTGAAGCCACACAGCAAGACGACGCCATGCACTCGCAACGCTGGGGCTGAGATAATGTGTTGAACGGTTCGTGTGATGCGGCTGTTTTTTTCGTGCGTTGTATTCCGGAGCCTAGATTTTCGTCAAGAGTGAGTAAAGATTTGTGGCTCTCGATGAGCGCGCAATTTTGCGAATTGCCCCGGGTCACACAAAACGAAGGATCGTTTTTCGCTCTAACGTCGGTCTAACCGACTCCTTACAATTCTCGAGGTTCGTAAAATGTTTTCTCCCAAGCCGATCGGACATGTTCGAAGCCCTTACACCCAGACACAACAGGTGCCCAAAGGACTGGGCGCGCAGCATAATGCGGAAGGCGTTCTCGAAATTTTGCCGGAGTTCGACGCCGGGCTGCAGGACATCGAGGGATTTTCACACCTGATCGTTCTCTGGGTCTTCGACCGTGTAGAAGGATTTGAACTCACTGCCCTACCGCCATGTGACGATCGCACACACGGAGTTTTTGCGACGCGCTCGCCCATGCGTCCAAACCCGATCGGGTTGACTGTCGTCGAACTTCTTGGGCGAGAGAAGCTGTCGTTGCGCGTCCGGGGTGTCGACATGCTCGATGGCACGCCAATTCTGGACATCAAGCCTTATCTGTCGAGCATTCCAGACGAAAAACTGCGAAAAGGTTGGTTGGCTGAGGTTGAAGCACGGCGCAAGAAGTGAACACGACCGGTTCGCCGCTCGCATCAGCGCTCTTGCTTCAACATAGGCCGCTCTGACGATTCACATATTCCGAGCGAACGTCACTCGACGATTCCGCATCTCAACCACGAACTAAAAAACTGCGTTTGGGACTGAGGGATATGACAGCTGCAGATGTACTGGTTGAATCTCTTCTGGATTGGGGAGTCGACGTAGTTTTCGGACTTCCTGGCGACGGCATCAATGGAATCATGGAGGCGCTGCGCACGCGCCAGGAGAAGATCCGATTCGTGCAAGTGCGGCACGAAGAGTCGGCTGCGTTCATGGCGTGCGCCTACGCGAAATTCACGGGCAAGCTCGGCGTCTGTCTGGCTACGTCCGGGCCCGGGGGCATTCATCTTCTCAATGGACTTTACGACGCCAAACTCGACAGCCAACCTGTCTTGGCAATCACGGGACTACAATTCCACGATCTGATCGGAACGTACACACAACAGGATGTAGCGCTCGATAAGCTCTTCATCGACGTCGCGGTTTACAACGAACGCATCATGGGCCCAACTCACGTCGAAAATGTTACCGACCTTGCCTGTCGTACAGCCCTTGCCTACCGTGGCGTATCCCATATCACATTCCCGGTCGACCTTCAGGAAGCAGAGGTAAAGTCCCGCTCGCGCTCCAGTCGCAATATCGCGCATCACACGTCCGACGTTTATGCGCGAAGCGCTCGTCTTCCAGACACTGCTGACCTCACGAGAGCAGCTGAAATCTTGAACAATGGCAAGAAGGTCGCGATCCTCGCCGGCCGCGGCGCGCTCGGCGCCGCTGACGAACTTGAGCAAGCAGCAGAATTGCTGGGAGCTCCGATCATTAAGGCTTTATTGGGAAAGGCCGCTGTGCCCGATGACAGCCCTTATACGACCGGAGGAATTGGGCTACTTGGCACGAAGCCTTCCCAGGAAGCGATGGAGGATTGCGATACGCTGCTGATGGTTGGCAGTTCGTTTCCTTATATCGAGTTCCTGCCAAAACCTGATCAGGCGAAGGGCATCCAGATAGATCTCGACCCCAAGCGCATCGGTCTACGATTTCCCGTCGAAGTCGGATTGATCGGAGATAGCCAAAACACTTTGCGCGAGTTGATTCCGCTGCTTCACCGTAAGGACAACCGATCTTTTCTTAATGCAGCGCAGGCCGGCATGAAAGATTGGTGGGAGTTGATGGAAAAGCGCGCAACGCGCCGCGACAAACCGATGAAGCCGCAGGTGGTCGCATGGGAATTGGGAAATCTTCTCCACAGCGACGCCATCGTCAGCTGTGATAGCGGAACCATCACGACCTGGTGGGCCAGGCAGATTCGTGCGAAGCGCGGACAAATGCACAGTGTCTCCGGAAATCTTGCGAGCATGGCCTGCGGCCTGCCCTACGCGATCGCGGCTCAAGTCGCTTATCCCGATCGGCAGTGCATTGCATTCGTTGGCGACGGCGGCTTCTCCATGCTGATGGCCGACTTCGTGACGGCAGTGAAGTACAAGCTACCGATCAAAGTTGTCATCATCAAGAACAACACTCTCGGCCAGATCAAGTGGGAGCAAATGGTGTTTCTCGGAAATCCCGAGTACGGCGTGGATCTGCACCCGATTGACTTCGCGGAATTCGCCCACTCCTGTGGGGGTATCGGATTCACGGTTGAGGATCCAGCGGATTGCGGACGGGTAATGGCGGACTTTTTGAATGCGCCGGGGCCTGCAGTGCTGCAAGCCGTCGTCGATCCGCTGGAGCCACCAATGCCTGCGAAGATCAAAGCGCAGCAGGCGCTGCACTTCGCGGAATCGCTCGCTCGCGGGGAACCGAATCGCAAAAAGATTGCGCTCACTGCGCTCTCGGACAGAGTGCGAGAAATGATCTAGCTTGATCCTCGCAGCTCGAATCGCCGGGGTCGGCCGTGACGATGCCTTCGCCCTCCCGGATTGTGATCAGCTGCGTTCACCTTACCTCGAAGGCAAAAGTTTGCAAAATTGACACTCCGCCGCACGCCTTTATAAGATGTTGTCTCTGCCCCACGCTGTTCCAGTGTGGTCTGCCAACGGTTGAGTGTTCTCACTGTTGAAACAACTGCTTATGATTTCTGTCAAAGACCTTAGCAAACGATACGCTCGCACGACTGCCGTCGATCACATCACCTTCGAAATCGTCAAAGGCCAAATCGTGGGATTTCTTGGACCGAACGGTGCGGGCAAGACCACGACTATGCGGATGCTTACCTGTTTTCTTCCTCCTTCATCGGGAAGCGCACAGGTCGCTGGTTTTGACGTCCTCGAACAGCCGCTGGAAGTGAAGAAACGGATCGGATATCTTCCCGAGACCCCTCCCATCTATCCGGAGATGGAAACCGCCGATTACCTCAAGTTTGTGGGGAAGCTCAAGGGTCTCTCTGGAGCCAAGTTGCAACAACGCGTCGACTACGTGAGCGAGCGATGCGCTATCGCGGATGTGAAGAAGAAATTGCTGGGCAAACTCTCAAAAGGATACCGGCAGCGTGTCGGCTTGGCACAAGCCATCATTCATAACCCCGACGTGCTGATTCTGGATGAGCCTACCTCGGGCCTCGATCCGAAACAGATCAACGAGACCCGCGACCTGATTAAAGATCTGTCGGGCGAGCACACGATTATTTTGAGCACGCACATTCTCCCTGAAGTCGAGCAGATCTGCGAGCAGGTCATCATCATCAACAAGGGAAAGCTGGTCGCCACCGACTCCGTTCGCAATCTTCAAGCTCGTGCCCGCGGTGCTGAATCGATCGTGCTGGAAATCGCTGGAAGAAGCGGACCAGTCCCCACAGCCATCGTTCAGCACAAGCTTGAGCAGGTCGCGGGAGTCAGCCGCGTGCTTTGCAAACAGGAAATCGATGTGCGGGCGATCTTCGAAGTGGAAGGTCATAAAGGACAGCTCACGCGCGGAGATCTCGCTCGCGCAGTCGTTGAA
Source organism: uncultured Acidobacteriota bacterium (assembly GCA_963801895.1). Classification (GTDB taxonomy): domain Bacteria; phylum Acidobacteriota; class Terriglobia; order Terriglobales; family Acidobacteriaceae; genus Sulfotelmatobacter. Next base: position 728,407 of record CAWDGM010000003.1, read on the forward strand.
TCTGGCTGGGACCTGAATGAACTGCGTCCTTCCGCGATGAGCCTCGAGGAAGTTTTTCTCCAGCTCACCGGGACCGAGGCGGCAATCCCGAGCGAAGATGTCCCGCTGCAGGAGGTTCAGCAATGAGAAATGCCTGGATCATTTGCCGCAAGGAATTGGGCAGTTACTTTTCGTCGCCTGTCGCCTACATTTTGCTGACGATGTTCGGGCTGATCTGCGGATTCTTCTTCTGGAATCTCCTGGCATTCTTTGTCGTGGAAGGCATGGATATGCAGATGCGGGGACAGAGTTCCCCGATGAACATCAACGAGCAGATCATCCGACCCCTGCTTTCGAATGTCGCCGTCATTGGGTTGTTCTTTATTCCAATGATCACGATGCGGCTATTCGCGGAGGAAAAGCGCACCGGGACAATCGAACTGCTGGCAACCTCGCCAGTTCGGGACGTCGAAATCATCATCGGCAAATGGCTGGCCGCGCTGATTCTCTATTCCTGCCTGCTCCTGTTCACAGCCCTGAACTTTGCTTTTCTCTTCAAGTACGGAAATCCTGACTGGAAACCTCTTCTCATCGGTTACTTGGGCTTGCTGTTGCAGGCCGGAGGGCTGCTGGCCATCGGAACGTTTATCTCCACTCTCACCAAGAATCAGATCATTGCCGGCACGGCGACGTTTGGCGTCGAGCTGCTACTGTGGGTTTGCGGTTGGGTCAGCGGGTACGAAACGGCAGGGTGGGCAAAGGTTCTGTCGTACATGTCGGTGATCACTCACTTCGAGTCGTTCGGCCGAGGAGTTCTCGATTCCAAAGATCTGGTTTTCTATATCACGATGATTTTCCTTGGGCTTTTCTTTACCGCTCGCTCCATGGAATCCCTGCGATGGAGGTCGTAGATGGCCAGTCAATGGCTTAAGGCGAGACAAACAAAATACGCAGCGTATGCGACGACCTACATCCTTATTGTCGTCGCGGCAATTGTTGTTGCCAATGTTCTTGCCGATCGTTACCACAAGTCGTTCGACGCCACGTCGAACAAACGGTATAGCCTCTCGGATCAATCCGCGAAGATCGTGAAAGGGTTGAAGCAGGATGCCACCATCACCTACTACAACCAGAGCACGCGATTCAATGACGGAAAGGATCTGCTCGACCAGTACGCCAATTTATCTTCCAGAGTCCACGTCCAATACGTCGACCCCGACAAAAATCCTCAGGCGGCGCGCGCAGCGAATATCCGTAATTTCGGCACAGCCATCGTCGAGATCGGCGCCAAAAAAGAGGAAGCGAAGAGCATGACCGAGGAGGGGATCACCGGTGCCTTCATTCGCGACCTCAAGAGCACGACTCGTACCATCTGCTTCGTCGCCGGAAGTGGCGAGCATCAGATCGACAGCAGCCAACCGGACGGTTTCTCTGAGTTTAAAGACGTCTTGTCCAAGGACAACTACGAAGCCAAGACGGTCGACCTTCTGCAAAGGGCCGAAGTGCCTCAGGACTGCACGACCCTCGTCGTCGCCGGCCCCACGCGCAACTACCAGCAGATCGAAGTCGAAGCCATCAAGAAATATGTAGAGGATGGGGGACGAGCCCTACTCATGCTCGATCCTCCACTCAAACTCGGCCGCGACGAAACTGCCGACAATGACGCACTGACCGCTCTGATCGCCGGATGGGGAGTCACGCTGCAAAAAGATCTGATTCTCGACATGAATGAGCTTGGAGAGATCGCGGGGGTCGGACCGCAGGTTGCTCTCGTCACATCTTATGAGAGCCATCCCATCGTCAGCGAGATGAAGGGAATGGCCACGGGATTCCCTCTCTCTCGTTCCCTTGATGTCAAAAATACAGACAAGACCACGGTTCAGAAGATGTTCGACTCTTCCCGCAAAAGCTTTGCCACGGCCAACCTTAGTTCGCCGAAAGTCAACGTGGAAGATCCCAAGAATAAGAAAGGGCCGCTCACGCTGGCCGCCGCTGGCACCTACAACACCGGCAAGGAGAATTCCGAAGGCCGCTTCGTCGTCGTCGGCAGCTCAACTTGGGCGGCGAATCGCTTCATTACCTTTAATGGAAATAACGATCTCGCCCTAAACACGATCAACTGGCTCGCGTCGGACGAAGATTTGATTTCAATTCGCCCCAAACAGCAGGAAGATCGGCGAATTACCTTAACTCGCACGCAATTGAGCTGGGTCCGCGCTACCAGTCAGTTCCTGCTGCCTGCTCTGGTAGTTATTGCCGGTGTGTTCGTCTGGCTTAAGAGAAGATAATAAGGGTGGCCCACGCGCGATTCGAGCGTGTGGGGAGTCTTGATTCGCTCCTGCTTAATTCCATGAAACTTCACAACCTGATATTCGCGGCCATCATTCTTCTAGCTCTCGGAGGCGCTCTTTACTGGTCGGAGCATCGTAGGCCTGGGCCCGATGCGCCGAAAGCGTCCGACGCCTCTCCTGTAATTCTCACGCTCGACAATACTGCGATTACCAGGGTGGAACTGAAACAGAAGGATACTGAGCCGATCGTTCTGGTCAAGAGCGCCTCGGGGGCTTGGGAGATTACCCAGCCAAAGCCGTTTGCTGCGGATCAGAGCAATGTGTCCAGTACGCTATCCTCGCTCTCTTCGCTGACGTCCGAGCGCGTGGTTGATGACAAGCCCTCCAACCTTCAGCAATACGGTCTCGCGCCGCCTGCGGTGGAGGTTGACATCAGCGAAAAAGACAACAAATCCCAGAAGTTGTTGCTTGGTGATGACACTCCCACGGGCAGCGCAGTCTACGTGATGCTCGCGGGAGATCCCCGCGTATTCACGATTGCCAGCTACCACAAGAGCACAATCGCGAAGAGCCTCAACGATTTTCGAGATAAGCGCCTTTTGCCGGTGAGCGCCGATCAGATCAGCCGTCTCGATATAACCCGCAAGAATCAAACGATCGAGTTCGGACGCAATAAAGAAGAGTGGCAAATCTTGCAGCCTGAGCCTTTACGCGCCGACAACAGCCAGGTCAGCGAACTAGTGCAGAAGTTGACGGACGCCAAGATGGACCTCAACGAGACGGACTCCTTGAACACCGCGTCGGCGTTTGCAAGTGCAACCCCGGTTGCGACCGCAAAGGTTACCGGTCCCTCAGGTACGCAGGAGCTCCAGGTTCGAAAGAGCAAGGATATCTACCTGGCGAAATCCAGCGCCGTGGAAGGTGTTTACAAACTTAATGCCGATGTGCCGCAGGCGATGGATAAGGGCGTGGACGACTTCCGAAACAAGAAGCTTTTCGACTTCGGCTACAGCGATCCCGACAAAGTCGACCTAAACTTCGGCACGAAATCCTTCTTGTTCACCAGGACGAATCACGACTGGTGGCTGAGCGGCAAGAAGATGGATGTCGACGGGATCGGCTCTCTGCTCGTGAATCTACGTGAACTCTCGGCCGACAAGTTCGTCAGTAACGGATTTTCCAATCCGACAATGCACGCAACTGTCACGACTGATGACGGCAAAAAGGTTGAAAAGCTTTCGCTCGTGAAGGCGAGTGATGGCTATATCGCCCAGCGCGAGAATGAGTCCACGCTTTATCATCTTCAACCATTCGCTATCGACGCACTGCAGAAATCCGCAGAAGATATCAAGCCCGCCGTCACTCCCAGTAAGTAAATTTATCGCCGGATCAGTTCGCGTCTGTTACGCAGCGAAATCCCAACCCGCCTGACCGGTCATAACTGGGAGCCATGAGCAGAAGTTTGCCGTGTTCACTGAGCTTGTAGGCCTGCGGGAAATACCAGATCGATCCCTGCGGCTGATAGTAGTTTCCTCCGCGAACAATTCCCGCACGTGTGTGGTCATCAACAAACTCTTCGGTCCATTGCCAGACGTTGCCGACCATGTCCATCACGCCGAAGGGACTCGCCCCGTTCGGATGTGCATCCACAGGATCCGGTCCGCGCATCGTCCTCGACTTATCCGGCTTCGGGACTGCATTTTCATCCCATGCGTTCCCCCACGGGTACAGTCGGCGATCGGTTCCTTGCGCGGCATACTGCCACTCCCATTCGTGAGGCAATCGCTTCCCTGCCCAGTTCGCGTACGCTCGTGCATCTTCCAGTGACACCCACGTCACTGGCCGGTTCTCCCAGCCACTCGGATAGGTGCCATCCTTCCAGTTTTTGAGGAAGTTCAAATCATCCTTCGGATGATAGTGGGTGGCGTCGATGAATTTCTTGAACTCGGCATTGGTCACCGGATACTTGTCGACATAAAACGGATGCAGGTGCATGGGGTGCGAGTGAAACCGCCGGGGTGAATCTTCCCATGGATACTGCACATCAAGTCCATCTGCATCCAGACCCTCGATCTCAATGCCAGCAACATCGAACACGAAGTCTGCTTCTGGTATTTTAACCATCCCGTTCGGAGCAGTATTCGCAGCAGCCGTCGCCTTGATGGGAACAATCTGCTGCGGAAGCACTTTCCACTCATGGGAATATCCAGACAGTGGATTGCTGGTCATCGTTTTCATCTTGGCCAGCAAGTGGACCACCGGCTCGTTTGGTTGCTCCTTAGTCGCCAATATCGCGCCGAAGCCATGTGCCTCAATCGCAAAGCTGAGAACATTTCGATTTTCGCCTCGCTTCTGAGGAACTATCTCGGTGCCGTGGTACAGATCGAAATAGTGGAAGCTTGACGCTCCATCGACTTCCATCTGACCGCCTTCCACGGCATATTCATTCCGGTTGACGATCGTCCACAGCGTTTGTTCGCCCAACGGCCACCGACTCGCGTAAACGCCATAACGCAGCGTTGGAGCCAGCGGCTCCCAATCTTTGCTGACGAGAAAGTTCGCCATGGCTCTCTCGATCGATGCCACCCTCCTCGTTGCCTCCGCATCGCGAGGCGTAATCCCGTTCCAGATGCCCCAGATATTCTCCCAACTCTCCCAGCCGACACCGTTGAAGAATGCGAATTGCAGATCGCTGGTCTTGTCGCGATTCCACCGGTCGGAGATATTCACCATGTGCCGCGGTTCTATCCACTTGTATTTATCCACCTGGGGAGTGAACGGGAACTGATATTGCCCCCAAGTCATGAGATTCCAGGCAAGGGCTTCATCTGATGGACCGCCTTCCGGTTCAAACACCAGCGGATGCCCTGTCTTATCGGCCGCGAGAGAGAACACCAGCGGCACTCCATCCTGGGTATCGCCGTTGATGCCATCTGCGCCGAGCTCTGCCATAAGGCTTGCGATCTCCTCCGGCCACATCTTTTCCAGCGCTCTCGTTCCCTGGTCCCACATCATCATCGGAAACAACACTCGGACACCGCGATGATGAAAGTCGCTGATCATCTGCCTCACTCCCGCCACTCCGCCCGGCATGCTGCGGATCAGATCGTGCTGGTTTCGATTGTCGATCCCCATGTTCGGATAGGTCGGCCAGATCAGTACCGCATCGATTCCTCCGTATCGCTTTTCCAGATCATCGAGGTAGCGGTCAACCGTGTATTTGCCCGCGACCGGATCGTAGAAATATCGATCCTGAACCATCATCTGTGGCTGAATGAAGCTGGATTGAGTCCACTTGAACTCGGGCCTGTCGTATCGCGACCCATCGTAGCCAATTCGGATACGCCGCTCATCCCGCCAATGCCGGATATCCGAGAGCCACGCTTCGTATTCACCTGCCGGACATAGACTGGATCCGGGAACCCAAAGATCCTTTATTACAACGCTCGAACAGGCGGGGGCCGGAATCTGCTGATCGTTCGGTTGATAGTTTGTGTCTTGCGCCATCGTCATGATGGCAAAGAAAACCAACGATGAAACCTTCAGTACAGCCGAGGATTGCAGTTTCATAGACCGTCTGTTCTCCGGAGTCTAGCTGAGCGACTGACAATCCTAAGCCAACTCAGAAAACAGTTCCAACCGAGGGTTCAGCAAGCTCGAAGACACTCGGTATAGCCTCCGACATCTCAGAGGGGGACTAACGCGGGGAAACAGGCGCGATCAGTATCGCCTCAGTCAGATCGCGAAGATTGAAGCAGCGCCGAAAGTAACGCCGGCGTCCGGGTGGCTGTAGTGAGGGCGGAATGCCCTCGCACTTGGCAATCAGCAAAACACCGTAATCGGTAACCTTGGCAAAAATGGGCCTGCTGCAAAACAGAAATGGCGCGCGCTCAAGGCCGAGAGCGTCGTAACGCGGTCATACAGGCAGCAGGTTACTGTTGCCTCATTGCCTTCGTTCCTCCAACGTGATGAAATCGACCAGCCAGAGAGGAGCAAGGCACATTGAACGCTGCTGATTTCCGCCGGGTTGCTTTGAGTCTAGACGGAGCCGAAGAAGGATCGCACATGGGGGCGCCAGACTTCCGCGTAGGAGGCAGGATTTTCGCAACGCTGGCGTCTCAGCATGAGGGCTACGGCAACCTGATGCTGACACCAGAGATACAGGCAGACTTCGTCAACGACGCGGCTGAAGTATTTCTTCCGATTCGAGGAGGATGGGGTCGCATGGGAATGACCCACATCTGTCTCGCCAAGGCTACGGAGGACGTGCTGGCTGGAGCTCTGCGCGCAGCCTGGAAGCTGCGTCTTGAAAAGAATGACCGAACGAGAAGTAAGACGAAGAAGCCTGCGAAACGGAGAAATAGTTAATCGGTGGTTACGACGTCACGCCTTACTTCACCAACTTCTTACCTAGTCTCTTCTGCCCCAACGACCCCATTACCTTCAATTTGGCATACACAACAGCCGGCTACTTTATCTGCCGATTCATTTGAAAACTGTTGAAAGAAGCAGCATAGACCCGAGGAGCGACTGACATGCGTTTCATAGACCGCGATGAGGTTGCCAGACGGCTCACGTACGAAATCTGCATTCCGATCGTCAGGACCGCGATGATTGCATTTTCGAAGGGAGAAACCAAGCAACTCCTACGAGCAATCATCCCGCTTTCAGAAGGGCGTCTGTTTGGAGTCATGCCAGGCGCCTTGGGTTCTCATGCGGCATTCGGCGCGAAGTTGATTAGCGTTTTCCACCAGAACTCCGCACGCGGAGTACAGTCCCATCAAGGGCTGGTTGTGTTGTTCGATCCTGACACTGGCACACCGATTTGCATACTTCATGCAGGGGAGATCACTGCTATTCGCACAGCAGCGGCCAGCGCAGTCGCCACCGACGCACTAGCGCGCAAAGACGCCAGTCGCCTCGCTCTGCTCGGCTATGGCGAGCAGGCGAAGACGCATGCACGGGCGATCCACAAAATTCGCGCACTCGGATCCATCGTTGTCTGGGGCAGGTCGCATGAGCGCGCTCGCGCCTTCGCGGAACAGATGCAGGCCGAACTCGATGTGACGGTCGTTACATCAGAGTCTGTCCGGGAAGCAGTGGCAGATGCGGACATCATTTGTACAGTGACCTCTGCGCACGAACCGATCCTGAAAGGAGACTGGGTAAGGCCGGGAACACATCTGAATGTAGTGGGCTCGAGTTATGCTGGACCCGCGGAAGTAGACAACGATGTGGTCGTGCGTTCCCGATTCATCGTAGACAGCAGAGAGGGCGTTCGGCAACAAGGAGCCGAGTTCCTTCGGGCCAGGGCTGCCAACCTGATCAATGATGAACATATCGTTGCTGAAATTGGTCAGGTGTTGGCGGGCGACGTCGAAGGCCGGCGTTCGCCAGAAGAGATCACTGTATATAAATCGCTTGGCCACATCGTCCAGGATTTGGCGAGCGCATGGGCACTCTATTCCCAAGATTGATGTTGGCCTTGTACACAAGTGCGCCCGTTGGCGTTCTTTTCGGGCACTCTCCATTCAGATTTAAGTAATGTTTTGACCGGTTTCTGCGATTGTGGGCGAACCAATCGGCCTTCCAGCCCAACCCCAAGAATGGGCCCGTAGAGAGGCGGCTAACATCCACGCCGAACCCGCAAGTGCCGACGCCACGAACATCATCGTCCATTGCAAGCGACTCGCAGGTGCCGACAAAACCCCCGGAATGTGGACGAGCAGGACAAAAGAACTGATCATGCTCGCTTCGAGAGTCGCCGCTAATCTGGGGAGAACGCCGAACAGGATGGCGACACCTGCCGCCATATGGCCAGCGCCAGCCAAGTAAGCGAAAGCTGTTCGGTCCGGCAACCAGGCAGGCACCATGCCGGCGGTGGCCTCCAGGTACACGAAATGAGAAAGACCGAAAACTACGCAGGATACCCCGAACAGGAATCGCGGAACGCGAGGCGAAGCAAAGAACGAGGGCTCTGGCTCCTGTTTCGATCCAGGAAGGGCGAGAAAGAGCGTCCATCCGCCGCAAACCAGCAGGAGATTTTCGCAAAATCCTAGCCACGCGCCGACATTCGCAGGAGCACGCGCCACTCGTGGCCCTTGCAGCAATAACACCCAGCTCACCAGATAAATGGTCATGACTAGCGTGCTAGTCCGCGCCACGCGCTGTATCAGCATTCCGATTCCCGCCCCAAGTAAAAGGAGACCCGAGATATGAGCCAGCCCAGACCGCCATATGATCCAGTCGGGTACAGGCTGCCAACTGTAGGCAAAATCTCCGGAGCCGAGACTAAGAGCGCCCATCCCGGCGAGACCAATTGCAAAGAGGGTATGACCAAACGCGACTGTCCGCATCTTTGAAACTCCATCCGGATCTGCGCCGCGTCTGCCGTGAGACGACAAGCTGCGACGACGCGACTCTCCCGGTATGCGCAATCTTGCGGAAGGAAACACTGGAGCGCAATATCCGCTTTCCGCAGATTCTTATAGCCAATCATGGCGAGACGTAAATGCGGGAACAGCGGCAGGTCACATCGAGCGCAAAATTCTGCTCAGCTTCTTTACTGCGCGCGGTATTTCCGACGCGGGCGTGTTGCTGAACCCCAGAATGAATCCCTGCGGAGCTGGACGTTCCACGTAACAAGTGGACAGCGGAGCGAGCCAGAGGCCGTGGCGCGAGGCACGTTCGGAAATCTCCTGGTCGCGAAGCCCCGGAGGAAGAGTGAGGGAAAGATGCAACCCAGCCTGCTCTCCCGCGACGTCAACCGGCAAGCCCAAGTCCTTTTTGATGCTCTCGAATAACGCACTCCGGCGCTCGCGATATAGCAGTCGCATCCTCCGAATGTGCCGGGAAAAGTGCCCCTCCCGAATGAAGTCGGCGAGCACCGTCTGCAAAAAGGTTGGAGGACCGATGTCGATGGTCAGCCTCACCGAAAGGAACCGATCAATCAAATCGGGAGGAATTACGAGATAGCCAAGCCGCAACGAGGGAAAAAGGACTTTGCTGAACGTACCGATGTACACCACCTGTGAGCCGCGATCCAGTCCCTGCAAGGATGCGATCGGCATACTGTCAAAACGAAATTCACTGTCGTAGTCGTCTTCGATAATCCACGAGCCAGTCTTCTGCGCCCAATCGAGCAACTGCAATCGCCGAGAAGCGCTCATCGTCACCCCGGTTGGGTACTGATGCGAGGGCGTCACGAGTACTGCTCTCGCGTTCCGGCATCGACGAATGCCTGCGCCGACGTTCAAACCTTCCTCGTCCACAGGGACCGGAATGATCCGACAACCGTTCAGGGCAAAGACATTCCGCGCAAACTGATATCCCGGCTCCTCCATCCACACGCGGCTGCCCCGATCGAGCAGCACGCGTGTCGCAATCTCCAGTGCCAGTTGCGAGCCGCTCACAATCATGATCTGTTCGGCTTCGCAACGAACGCCCCTAGCCGTTCTGAGGTAGGTAGCGACAGCTTCGCGCAGATCCCGGGAACCCATGGGATCGCTGTAATGCATCGATGCGACGCTGAGGTTGCGGCTGCGACGCACCACCAGCCTTGACCATATTTTGACGGGAAAATGATCGAGTGCCGGTTGCCCAACGCTGAATGCGCCCAGACGTCCGCCAAGCCACGGAAGAATTCCCCGCATCGAAGGCAGTGCGAGAGAAGCTTGTGATACAGGTCGAGGACTACGCCGGACGCCCGTAGCAGCGGGAGTTCGCAGTGGTTGGGGAATCTGGTCGGGCAACGTGCTCGAGACAACTGTTCCTGCGCCGATACGACTTTCGAAATACCCTTCCGCCAGCAGCTGCGCGTAGGCATTCAAGACCGGAATGCGCGAGAGCCCCAACTCCACGGCCAACGTCCGGGTCGAAGGTATTCGATCCTTGGGCCGCAGCGCGCACTCCACGATCGCAGTACGGTACGCGTTATAGATTTGTCGATGCAGCGGTTCACGTGCGCGACGATCGATTCGGATGATCGGCACAATTCCGGACGGAGTTTTTTTCATTCACCAGCGAACATAGTGGTCTTGTAGAAACGATGTCAAGAACGTGCTGGCGAAAACCACTTTTGCGGTAACGACTTGGCCGGACGCTGCACTGAATGTTTCGAGGAGCCTAACGGGAAGCTTTCCAGACAGCCGCGCCCAGCAGCTTCCCTGGTCCCGGTGTTTGAACGAAGGCTACGACCCGAATGTCGTTCAAGCCGGTTCCGGGCTTGAGTTTCAACTGCACGTCTTCTGCAAAAGCCTTTCCTTTTTCAAGTTTGCCGACTCTGGTGATTTGCTGAACGACGGCGACGTGCGTCAGATGCCGTCCACCGTTTTCCCCGTGCAAGACTTGCGACTCCAAGTGATCCAGAGCAATCGCGACGTAGACATCGGCGGTGTGCTTATCGGGATTGGTGTCTGCTTCGACGTGGGTCCGCAACAGACCCGAATTGCCCTGATCGATACTTACGGTCCCTATGCGCACAGGGAGCTTCTGCCCTGCGACCGCCTGCTGAAAGATCTTCTCGACCTGTTGCGGGTCGCTGATCCGCATCTCGCGGTCGCCGTCCACAATGATTTGTGGAGTGTAAGCCGTATCTAAGCCGAGAGCATGCACGTATCCGCCCTGTCTCTCGGTCAGTGCGTGCGAGGAACTGGGATCTTTCCACCCCTCGTGGTCCCAGTAATCAACGTGTTCACTCAACACGATCAGTTGTGCGCCCGGTACAGGCTGCAACGTATCTAACTTTTGCACGAACTCGTCAGCCGGTGGACAGCTCGAACAGCCTTCCGATGTGAACAACTCGACAAGAATTGGGTGGACGTCAGCCGCTGGCGGCGCGTTATTCGCAGACTGAAAGCTTTTGCCATTTTCTGACGATGCCGCCGGCCACACCACGACCAGCGCAAGCAACCCATATATCAATAGCCGAGCGGAACTGTGACGACGCATAGAAGACAGTCTAGCGAGGGACATACCAGGAGCAACAGTCATTTTGTCCGTTCTCATTCTGACCTTAATTGAGGAAAGAAACGACCCGCTCACACCCCTATCTAGCGCGAGCGGGCCGGCTGCACATTAGACACTCGATCAGAAGTAAAGTTTCGCTCCGAACTGAAATACTCTTGGATCGAACGCAGAAGTCACCTGGCCGAAATTGCTCGAGCCCAGAGCATTGCTGACTTGATCGAACTCGGTGTGATTCCAGGTGTTGAAGCTTTCCGCGCGCAACTCGAACCGCGAATCCCGAGCCTCATTGATGACGAAGCTCTTGAAGAGCGAAAGATTCCAATTGTCGCGGCCGGGACCGCGCAGAGAATTGTGTCCCGCATTGCCCCAGCCGCCGACTGCTGGATTGGCAAATGCCGCCGTGTTGAACCACTGACTGACCGTGTGAGGATACGAGACGCTGCCCACCTGATCAGGGCGATTCGTCGCATTCGGCAAGCCATTGCCACTTTGGCCGCCCGTCAGTTGGGGGTTGATCGGTAATCCGGAAGTCATTGTGATGATTCCCGAAACTTCCCAACCGCCGATTGTCGATTTCAGCAAGCGGTTGGTGCTATTTCGAAGGAAGGGAATGTCATAGATGAAGTTGACGGCGGCGTTGTGCGTCCGGTCGTAGCCACTCGGCCCGTTGTCATACTTCCATCCGAGGTAAGGATTCGAGACGTTCCCGAGATCGCCGCCTCCATTGCCCGAGGTGGTTGGATCGATCGTGCGTGACAACGTGTAGTACGCGCGCAGGGTCAGATCCCGCACGTGAGAGGTCAGGTCAACCTGCAGAGAGTTGTAATGGGAATTCGCTTCGTTGGTCGAGAAGTTGATTGAGTGGTATCCGGGATAAGGCAGGCCGGGCGCGTTGTTATATTGCGCGCCTCCGATGAGTGCAGGTAGATAGCTTTCGCTCGGAAGGTTGATCTCGCGATAGTTGTTCTGGTAACGGTTCTGGTTGCCGACGTACGAGATCGACAGGACGGACTTGGCGTTCAACTGACGCTGCACGCCAATGCTGTACTGATAACTGGCGGGCTGCTTGTACTGATTGATCGCCAGGCCCGCAATACTCGCCGGATTGATCGGCCGGGCTGCGGCGCCGCCAGTGGCAAGCAGAACATTTGGATTTTGGAGCGTGACACTGTTGTTCGTCACGTTCAAGCTGAAGGGGATGTTTGGCCCCGCGTTATACATGTCGTTGCCTTGAATACGCTCGTACATGACTCCAAAGCCGCCACGCACAACCGTCTTACCGTTTCCAGTTGGATCGTAGGCGAAGCCGAGCCGCGGACCGATTGATGCCCAATGATTGTTCACCAGGCCCTTCGGAATTCCGTCGCGCCCTGGCGTACCGATGCCGTTCAGGTAGAGCGGAACGCCAGCGAGAATCGGATTCGGGCTCGTGCCAAGCCCCGGACTGGAGGGGCTGATCGTTCCATCCGAAAGCAGGACTGCCGCCTCTGCGGGGTTGTAGAGCGAGGGATAAAAGTTTCCCATGCGGTTGTTGGCTTCATAAGTGTGCGGAACACCATCCCAGCGCACACCAAGATTTAACGTCAGGTTGCGATTCACACGCCAGTTGTCTTGAACGTACGCTCCCCACGAAACGTTGTTCCAAAAGCCGTGGTCTTGCACTGCCAGCTCGTTGTAACTTTTCGCGTCACCGAGAAGGAAATCTGCGAAGTCATTGCCCGTGAATGTACCGTCGAAATTGAACGCGCCTTGCGTAGTCCCGAAGAGGTCTTGCACTTTTTTGTACAGTGCCCAGCTTCCGCCAATCTTCAGTTGGTGCGACCCTTTGGTCCACGATACGTCATCCCGGACCTGATAATCATCCGCCACGTTATGCCACGGCCAATTCGAGATTTCGAAGTGCGTGCCATTGGAACCGTTCAAATCAATGTTGGGAATGCGATTGTCGTTGTTAGGACCGCTGAATAGCCGGGAACTCGTGGCATCGTATCCGGCCGGAATCGAAAGGCTGCTCAAGCCTGAACCCGCAAACGGAACGATGTTGATCCGGTTGCCGTTGTAGTTGAATGATGTCTCGTTGAGCAAAGTCGAACTGATGGCGTAGGTTGCGTGCATTACGGCGCTGTACGACGGATTGCCGAAGGTATCACCTACCGTTGGGACGTTGGCGCCGCTCCACTGGCTTACCCCATAACCCTGAGAAACCTGTTCCGCGATGAAATGCCCAAACATCGAGAACTTGCCGGTAAAGTTGTGGTCGATGCGGACAACCTCCTCCTTTAGGTTCGTCGGAGAATTGTTGCCTCCGATAAAGGTAGGTTTGCCGCTCGCATCCACCGTGTTCGGCGCAGGAAAGATACCAGCGGAGAGCAAAGCTGCTGCATTCGGCGAAATCATGCAAGTAGGAATGGCGTTGTTCGGAAAGGGAGACCCTTGAACAACGCCAGCGGGGAGAGCGCCGCCCGGACAATTCTGCGCGAGCACACTCGCGGAAACATCTGCGGCAGTCGGAACATTGATCACCGTGCTGCCAAATGCACCGCCGTAAGCGGATGTATCCGGTACAGGCTGGTTGGTGAGTCCGCCCTGAATCAAACGACGCCATTCCATGTTGTAAAAGAAGAAGGTTCGTTTTCTCTCCGGGTTGTAAAGCTTTCCAAGCGTCACCGGGCCGCCAACGTTGAAGCCAAACACATTCAGGCGCAATTCAGCTACTTTTTGCGGCGCAGGGTTGAAGTAGTTACGCGCATCAAACGCATCGTTGCGATTGAATTCCCATGCCGACGCATGAAATGTCTGCGTTCCCGACTTGAGGGCCATGGTCATGGTGCCCCCAGACGACAGGCCATAGTCAGCGCTGTAGTTTGAGGTGAGAGTTCGAAATTCTGCGATCGCATCGCTCGACGGAGCGATGCTCATTCCACCCGCACCACCGCGATCGTCATCTTCCCCGCCATCCAGCAGATAAATGTTGTGGTTCTGGCGCATGCCATTAAATTCCACGCTCGCATCTCCGCCGACTGGAGTATTGACGACACCGGCACTCATGCCACCACCACCGATCTGGCTCGAGGCTCCGGGCACCAGCGCGGCGAGTTGGTACATACTGCGACCGCTCACGGCGAGCTGTGATATTTGCTGCCCGGTAATCACGTTGCTCTGCTCGCCCGATTCCGTCTGAACGCGTACTGGATTCGCTTCCACAGTCACTGTTTCCTGAGCTCCGCCCACCTGCATCTGAAAGTCGATCCGATCTCGGTCGCCAACTTGCAGCACCACTCCCTTCCGTTCGGAGGCCTTGAAGCCAGCCATTTCAGCTTTCACTGTGTAGTGACCGATATTCAGGTCCGGAATCACATATTGGCCGTCAGCGTTGGTCTGAATCTTCTTTACTGCGTTCGATTCGATATTGATGACGGTGACGTCGACATTGGGCATCGCCGCGCCCGAAGGATCCGTAATCGTGCCGACAATTGTGGCCTGCTGAGCGAGAGCTGAGAGCGAGATGCCCACCACAGCGAGGATCACAAGGGAGAAAGATCGAAGGCGGGACCAGTTCTCAGCTGAATCGATCTTCGGCACAGCGCGTAGCTGGGTACACATTGAAGTCAACCTCGAATTCATGGATATGGCTCCAAATCGCGAACAGGATTCAGGAAGCGACGGCTCCGTGAACTACACAGTGAAGCCTCAGCTGGTCGGCTTCAATACCCATTTAGTGCAATTCCGATATGACCACTTGGAATTTGTGCGTGCGCACTGGTTCCCCAAAACACATCGCGAATGCGGAGTGTGTTGCGCGGCGTGGCCGAGGTCCGGCTTGCCCACGGGAACAAAACTTTTTGTTGTCTTTAAGAAAGAAATCGTGCGGGCAGGTTGAGAATCACGGAACCATTACTCCAAAGGTTGGGAGCTTCGGGCAGAGCTGCCCAGCCCCCAACCTTTTTCGGAGCAGGTTTTATTGGCTTACGGCTTTGCGTATTGACTTTTGCCGGCTGCCGCGGCTGCGAGCGAGCAGCTCTGGTTCTGCACACCTTCCAGCCCAAAATTCGTTCCCTCTGAGCCTCCCACAGAAGATGCCCCAATCACGTTTGCTTGAGGTCCACTAATGGAGGTGCCGGTGAATACCAGGTTCAGTCCTCCGCAGGGCACGGTTCCTTTCCAAATGCTGGTTGTCCCGATTTGAACTTCTGAAAGCGGTCCACAATCGCCACATTGCGCCAGGCACATCTTGGTTTTCGTGAACGTCGCACAATCGTGAAATGGTGTAAACGGCGGGGTTGCAAAGCTTTGTGAAACCCAAACGTCGTAAGTTTTATTCGTTACTGTCGCCGTTGTCGCCGCCGGAGCTTGCGCGATGAGCGGGAGCACACAAAGCGTTACGGCAATGGCAACTAGGGCTGACGTGGCGACAATCCATTTTTTCGAATTCATTTTCAACCTTAACCTCCAGACATGAAAGTCACTTCATCTCGCTGACGGTTGTGAGTCCCTTATTCCTCGGGCATCCGATCCTCCGTCCTTCGCTGGGACTTTAGCGAAGACGGAATTATGGAAGTAGTTCAGAAGCCCCTGGAGGACAAAGATGGTCGGTAGAACTCGCCCCATCTCAAGGTGGCAAGCATGCACCCAAAAGCGAACGGTTGTCAAACCTGAGCGAGTTCGCCAAGACAACAGGCGATATTTCGCGAAAGGAGGTTCGAGGTTTTCGCTCTCAGAGCAGGTCAGACAGACTTGCCCCATGAATTCAAGGCGTGATGGCGATGACGCGCAGTGGACTGCCTGAGCCGCCGACGATCTTGAGCGGTGCTGCGATCACAATAGCACCCGTCGGTGGAAGCTGATCGAGATTCGAGAGACCCGCCAATCCAAATTTACCGCTGCCATGCATGAGGTAATGGTTCGGGAACGGTGGATCAAAAGTGGCCGCTTGGCCGGCATCGGTCCCTACCGTCTCCACGCCGACTCCAAGCACATCGCGCTCCTGCGCAAGAAAGGCGGAGGTTTCCTTAGCTAATCCAGGAGTGTGCGGCCCATTCTCCTTCAGGTTGATGTAGTCCTTGGGATCCTTTCGCTTCGACCAGTCTGTCCGCAACAAAACCCAAGCACCAGCTGGGATCTTGCCGTGATGTTCTTCCCAATTCCCTACTTCTTTCCGTGTGAGCAGATAGTCTGGATTTTGTTTCGACTCCGCGCTGACATCAATCACACATGCGGGGCCGACAAACTTCTTCGGCGGAATTCCATCCACAGTGTTGTCCGGAAGATCTTTGCCGGAAACCCAGTGCACTGGCGCGTCAAAATGAGTTCCAGTGTGCTCTCCAGTTTCGAAGGCGTTCCAATACCAGGCGGGGCCGCGCTCGTCATATCGCGAAAGCTCCCATATCTTGAACGCGGGACTGTTGTTCCACTGCGGCGGCAGTGGGAGAAGCGGTGTTTGAGAACTCAAAGGCTGCGTCAGGTCCACCACACGCAAACGGCCGGCCTCTAGCTCCTGGAGCAGTTCGGTCAATACGCGAGACATTTCGGCACCTCAAAATTTTTCGCAGATACGCTCTGGCGTTCAGTGATTCAGCGGAGTTAGCTTCGCTTCAGAGATTGAATGTGACGACGGAACTGAAATCGATTTTCGAGCAACGAAAGGTCAGTAACGTAGCCCGACGGACCCTTCGCCTCGACTTTGGCAACGATGGTTGTCAATTCACTTCCCTGCTTCGCCTCAATGACCGCAGATTTGAATACCTCAACACTGCGCACAGTTGCGACTCGTGGAATTCCTGAAGCCCGCGCAATCCCTTCGAGATCCGTTCCTGTACTCGTCGCCGTCGGGAAGCCTCCAACCGAGAGTAGGCTTTCGTTGTCAAAAACTACGTGTACCAACTTTTTCGGACGGTATCGCGCCATCGTGCTGAGGCTTCCGAGATTCATCAGAAGAGAACCGTCGCCGTCGATCACAATCACGGTTTGTTCCGGCAAGCACAAAGCCAGTCCAAGACCTGTAGAAGATGCCAGCCCCATGGCGTGTTGCAGATAGAAAAAATTGGGCCGATGCCCTAGCGACTGCAATTCGGCCGCGACTGCTCCCATGATGGTAACGACGAGGCAGTTTTCCAATTCCGAATAAATCGACCGGAGACAATCAATGCGCAGCATTACTCCTCCCACATCAGATCGCGCGTTAGCAGAAGCGCCACTGGCTGCAGGCTGCTTTCGGCAAGCGTTTGCGCCTGCCGTATGCGCTTTTTCACGGTGTCTGGCGCGTCAAGACAGAAAAAAGGAATCGCCAAGGCTCGCAGAATCGACTCTGTGATGTTGCCGCCCTGCGTTTGCCACGGATCACGCTCTCCCAAAGAACCGCGGTAGCTGATCAGCATCAGTAAAGGAATTTTGTACAAATGCGCGAACGACACAATGCCGTTCACCGATGCCAGAAAACCGTGATTCTGCATCAGCATCGCCGATTTGACTCCGGCGAAGTGCGCTCCTGCGGAGATGCCGACGCCCTCTTCCTCTTTTGCCAGTCGCACCAGGATCATCTCTTTGTCGTCATCCGCCATTCGGATCAGGTGTACCAGCCATGTCTCGGGCAGGGCTGAAACCAGGCGAATGTCGCACTCCTTGAGAGCGTCAAAAATGGCTTTGGAACTGGTCAAAGATACGGGCATGAGTTGTTCAGGTCTGTGTAAGTCGCGCCGCGTCACGAGACGTGAAGCCTGACAACGGCCGCGTGAGATTATAGCTTCAACTCTGGGAACGAAGCGAACACCTGAAGGCCGACAAGCCGCGAAATGCACTCTTGACGGGCGTTTGCGGGGCAGTATAGCTTGGCCGTGCTCGTTCCCGCGCGGCTTTTCAAGTCTGATCAGGAGCACATTTTGCAGGTCAAATCCCAAGGTGTTCTCAATCCCGACGCATCATCGGGATCGGCTGCAAACTTTCCCATCGAATCGGTTCGCGCATCCTTCCCCGCCCTGGCCCGAAGTTCCGAATTTATCTTTTTCGATAACGCCGCAGGCGCGCAGATTCCACAGATTGTGCTGGACGCGGTGAATCATCACCTGCTCGAGTGCAACGTACAGCGTGGAGGGCGTTATGCAAAGAGCGTTGCGGTGGATGCTGCGATTTCGCGAGCCCGTCAGAGCGTCGCTGATCTGGTGAATGCGCGCGATGCCCGCGAGATCGCGTTTGGCATGAACGCTACATCCTTCATCCGCCTCGTGAGTCTGGCCATCGGGCAGACGCTCGACCGGCGAAACGAGATTGTCGTAACGGATATGGACCATGAGGCAAACATCGCCACATGGATGGCGCTGGAACGCAACGGAGCGAAAATTTGCTGGTGGAAGATGCGGGATGATGGCAATCTGCACGTTGACGACCTCATCCCGTTGGTTTCTTCGGCCACACGACTGGTCGCGTGCACCCTGACGTCGAATGCCATTGGTTCGATCGTGGACGTCGCCGGAGCAGCGAAAGTCGCTCATTCGGTCGGAGCTGAAATTTTCCTCGATTCTGTGCATTACGGGCCGCACGGACTCATCGATGTGCAGGCCTTTGATTGCGACTACCTGGTGTGTTCGGGCTACAAGATCTTCGCTCCCCACATGGGATTTCTTTGGGGACGTCTGGAGACTTCTGCAGGCACTCCCGACCTTTCGAGAAGACTTCATTCCGGATGAACCACCTGGAAAAATCGAAGCTGGAACCTTCATCTACGAAAATGTAGCGGGGATGGATGCTGCGGTACGTTACCTGGAAAACCTCGGCCGGAAAGTTGGCGGAAACGATGGCGGTGAAAGCCCGAGGCGAGCCGCACTCGAGCGTGCGTTTGAGGCGATCCAAACCTACGAGGAGTCGCTCACGCGTGAGATGCTGCGCGTGTTGCAGGATTGCGGCGCGACCGTCTACGGCATCTCGGATACAAAGAGAATTTCTGAACGAATGCCCACGCTCAGCTTCAATTTACCGAACATCTCCGCAGCAAACGTCACTGAGGAGTTGGCACAAAAGAATATCGGTGTCCGCGACGGCCACATGTACTCTCCGCGCCTGATGAAGCGATTGGGGCTGTCCACCGATAGCGGTGCCGTCCGAGCATCGTTGGTCCACTACAACACCATCGAAGAAGTGCGCCTCTTCGGAGTTGCGCTAGCCGGGATGAGGGCCTGATGCTGACCGACAAGCAGGTCCTCGAGATTCGCTCTCGCTTCAAAATCTTTCAGCGCAAGATCTATCTCAACAGTTGCTCTCAAGGCGCTCTGTCCGATGCCGTGCAGGCCGGCCTTGAAGAGTTCATCGCGAGTTGGCACGAGCAAGGCTCGCCATGGGAATCGTGGGTGAATCATTACGAGCAGGCACGAACCGCCTTCGCGCGATTTATCAACTCCAGTCCCGATGAAGTTGCCATCGTGACCAGCGCCTCTGCCGGAATCAATGGAATTGCCAGCGCCCTCAGTTTTCAAGAACGAAATAAGGTCGTGATGGGTGAGTTTGAATTCCCGACGATGGGCCACATCTGGCTGGCCCAACGACCGCGAGGTGCTGAGGTCGAATTTGTCGCCGCGGATGGTAATCGCATTCCAGCAGCCAACTACGAAAAGAATGTGGACCGTCATACGCTCATCGTGCCGCTGACGCACGTCTGTTTCAAGAACGGCTTTCGTTCCGAGGTTGATGCCATTACGCAAATCGCGCACGATTCCGGCGCCCTCGTCATGCTCGACGACTATCAGGACTGCGGGACCCGACCGGTGGACGTGAAGGCGATGAACCTCGACTTCTTCGTTACCGGAACCCTGAAATATTTGTTGGGACCTCCCGGCCTCGCCTTCATGTACGTCCGCAAGGAACTCATACCGTCCATGAATCCCACGGTTAGCGGATGGTTTGCGCAAGCGAATCCATTCGCCTACGATCCCCAGACTTTCGACCTGTCTCCGAGCGCGCGAAGATTCGAATCGGGATCTCCGTCCGTGCCCAACGTCTACGCTGCGTTGCCGGGATTTCAACTGCTACAGGAAATCGGCATGCAAAATGTAGCTGACCACATCAAGAGTCTCACTCAATCGTTGCTGCGCAGCGCCATTGACCTAGGTATCCCTCCCAAAACACCCTCCAACAGCGCAGGGCCGCTTGTGGTGTTGCCGTCCACAGACTCGACCTTGCTGGTGCAGAAACTCGCCGCGAGCGACATCGTCGCATCGAACCGCCACGATGGTTTGCGCATATCCTTCCACGTCTACAACACCATGGATGATGTGAATGCGGTGGTGGAAGTTCTCAAGGATCACATTGACCTTCTCGTGACTACGCCTGCCAGCGTTGGCAGCCATGACTGATCAACAACCGTCAGTCAGTGGGGCGCTCACTGATCCCAAGCCCTCGTTGGAAGTGGAAGGGCTCCAACGAAGGTTAGGGCAGCGGCAGCTCACGATGATGGCTATTGGCGGGGCCATCGGAGTGGGTTTGTTTCTCGGAAGCAGCGTGACTATTCGGCTCGCTGGACCCGCCGTCATTCTCTCCTATCTTCTGGGAGCCGGAATCGCGCTGATCATGTCGTATGCGCTGGCAGAGATGGCAGTCGTCCATCCTGTGGCAGGCGCATTCGGAGTTTATGCAGAGAAATATCTCAATCCATGGGCCGGGTTTTCGGTTCGAGCAACCTACGGCGCCGCACAGATCATCGCCATCGGAGCCGAAGTTACCGCCGCCGGTATTTACATTTCTTTTTGGTTTCCAAATATCCCACAGTGGATTTGGGTAGTGCTGGTTTCAGCCGCTCTGGTGGCCCTCAATTCCATGCAGGTCAACCGCCTGGGTGAGTTTGAATATTGGTTTGCGATGATCAAAGTCGCGGCCATCGTCGTATTTCTGATTGTCGGTATTTCTCTAATTCTCGGCATCGGCTCGCGAAGCGCGATCGGCTTGTCCAACCTCACTCAGCACGGAGGCTTCTTCCCCGCAGGATGGAGAGGAGTCTGGCTTTCACTCACAATCACGGTCACCAGCTACATGGGAGTGGAAATCATCGCGGTCACTGCGGGGGAAGCCGTGCATCCAGAGAAAACAATTCCACATGCCATGCGGAACATCGTATGGCGCCTGATTTTGTTCTACGTACTCGCAATCGCGATTATGGTAACAATGGTTCCATGGAATCAAACGGCCAGTTCCTCAACACTCTCTGGCAGTCCTTTTGTGACTGCGTTCGCGACCGCCCACATACCATTCGCCGCCGGGATCATGAATTTTGTTGTGCTCACGGCCGCACTTTCAAGCGTGAATACTAACCTTTATCTTTCGACTCGAATGCTTTTTTCTCTCGGCCGGGGAGGATATGCTCCCGAATGGATGGGTAGGGTAAGTTCCAATGGCGTGCCGCATCGCGCACTGCTGGCTTCAACCGCGGGAATTATTGCAGCCATTCTCCTGGCGATCTTCGCTCCGAAAAACGCGTTCCTCATGCTCTATGGAAGCGCAGTTGCCGGAATGCTTTTTGTGTGGCTGGTGATTCTCAACACGCACCTGCGGTTTCGCCAGACCATCACGCATGAGAAGCTTTTGAGTTTACCGATGCGTCTCTGGGCGCATCCACTTTTCACCATAGTCGGCGTTCTTTTGCTGCTCGCGATCGCGGCTTCAACTTTCTTCGTCGACGGATTGCAATGGTCAGTCCCGGCCTTCTCCATTTTCCTGGGACTGATTTCGATCTTATATTTGCGAAGACGCCGCCACAGACCCTCTTAGGATAGTACGCAAATGCCAAACGCTAGCGACGTGGTCTTCGCCTCGCTCCATCGCCGATTCCGGGGCGACCTGCTTCGTCCGGGCCAGAGTGGCTATGACGAAGCTCGTGGGATCTGGAATGGGATGATGACCCGTTCGCCGGGCTTAATCGCGCGATGCGCCGATGTGACCGATGTCCAGAACGCTGTTCGCTCTGCCTCTGAGATTGGAATCCTCGCCGCCATCCGCTGCGGTGGCCATAGCCTTGCAGGCTTCAGTACCTGCGATGGCGGACTGGTCATCGATCTGTCGAGGTTGCGCCAGGTGGCGGTTGATGCCGATGCGCGCCGCGCAAAGTTTGCCGGCGGGTGTCTGTTGGGCTCGATTGATTCCGCCACGCAAAAAGCAGGATTGGTCTTTCCAGCAGGCGTCGTTTCTCACACCGGCGCCGCTGGATTAATCCTCGGCGGAGGAACCGGATGGCTCACTCGGCGATTCGGACTGTCCTGCGACAACGTTGAGGGCTTCACTCTCGTGACTGCCGACGGTTCCGAAGTATTCGCCAACTCCCGGGAAAACCCCGATCTGTTTTGGGCGCTGCGAGGAGGCGGCGGCAACTTCGGCGTCGTGACTGCGTTTGAAGTAAAACTCCACCCGCTCACTTCTGTTTTACTCGTCGAAGGACTGTCTTCCGAATCCAATATTCGTCGACTCCTTGAGCACTGGAGAGATTTCATGAGCGAGGCTCCTCTTGACTTGAAATGGAACATTGATTTACGTCTCGCTCCGAATAAAGATAGGGTTCCCGTTGAGCTACGCGGACGACCTGTCGCCGGCAGCTCTTTGATCTGGACCGGTGAAGTTGAGTTGGGGCGTCAATACATCGAGCAGGCGCTTTCATTGTGTGATGCGGCTTCCATCAGCAGCAGGATCGTTTCGTTTATGGATCTGCAAACCATGGCGGATTCGGACTTCCCGCACGGCCGGCGCTATTACACCAAATCGGGCTACTTTCCTTACCTCGAGGACAGCACGATTGATCTGTTATTGGAAGCTGTTGCGAGCATCCCCTCATCGGAAACCCAAATCGAGTTCGCCTATCTCGGTGGGGCAGCGGCCCAGGTCGCAGCGGACGAGACAGCGTTCGGCGACCGCAGCGCTCCCTTCATCATGAATTTGTTGGCGAACTGGTCTGATCCCACCGCGGACGCGGACAATATTTCGTGGATCCGCGCGATCTTCAAGAAACTACGCCCGGCAATGAAACCGGGAGTGTACGTGAATTTCATGAGCGGCGACGAGCAGGATCGCGTACCGGAAGCGTATCACCAACGGTGGGATCGACTGGTTGCGGTCAAGTCGCACTATGATCCGACAAACTTCTTCCGACTGAATCAGAATGTACCGCCGCAGCCGCCACGATCCAACGATCGCGTTTTCATCTCCTGAAAACGCCGGTTGCGTTGGGCTCCTTACATTGGTTAGATTGAGCGCGCGATCAGGTTCGAGTGCACGGAGGCCGCGATGGCGAAAGCTGTAAGAAATGTGAACCGAAAAGTTGGCTGGATCAGGGTCGGTGCGGCGAAGTTGCTGAAGTGGATCGCCATCGTCACCATTGTCCTGTCTTCAGTAACGCAGAGCAGAACGGCCGCTGCACAATCCGCAACCGCGCAGCCGTCCACAGTTCACGTGGACGTGACACCGGGCCACGTCATCAATTCGTTCGATCCGGATAGCGCACTGGGAAGTTCAGTCGATGTTCTGTCCCACGACGGCATTGACAAGGTTTATAGTCCGCACATCATCCAGGAATCTTTGTCGGCGGGATGGGGACCAATCTCCTATCGCAACAATAGTGAGCTACGCATGGCCGCCTGGCACTGGACTGAGAACGGGATGTGGAGCGACCCAGCTCACAAGAGTGGATACTTCACCGGCAGCACCGATCTCAAGGAACCGATCCGCTACATCCTTTCTTATGCCCTGCCGCACCGCGGCTTCTCGACGAGCGGCGACCGCCCGGTCATGGGCCCGAACCTCAGTTATTGGAAGAGCAATCCTTACTTGACCAGTAAGTTCACGGGGGAGAGCGACTCCCTGCACCCGCAATGGGTCATTGTCGATCTCAAAGCTGAAAAACCGGTGAGTGCAATTCGCATCGCGTGGACCAGTCCGTATGCGACGACCTATCAGGTGGAATATTGGGTTGGCAAGCGGGCGCTCGACTTTGACGCGGGACCGCAGGGCGAATGGAAAACATTTCCGTCGGGAGTTCAGAAGGCGGCACAGGGCGGCAACGTTTCCCTGAAGCTCTCTGATGCACCGGTCTCAACTCAATACGTGCGTGTCTTGATGACGGAATCCTCGAACACCTGCGATGAGCATGCTTCCGATGACGTCCGCAATTGTGTGGGATACGCGATAAAAGATATTCGCTTGGGAAGCGTGGACAGCAGCGGCGCTTTCATTGAAATACAGAAGAACATCAGCGATCGGCCGACGACTTACACTTCCTCTTCCATCGATCCGTGGCACTCGGCGACCGATGCCGCCCTCAGCCCCACTGGAGGCTACCAGCACACCGGCTTCGATCTCTTCTTCACCAGCGGACTCACCAACAACCTGCCCGCGATGATTCCGGTGACCATGCTCTACGGCACACCCGACGACGCGGCCGCGCAGATTGCCTACGTTAAGAAACGCGGCTATCCCATTTCCTATATAGAGATGGGGGAAGAACCCGACGGCAAACACGCAATGCCGGAAGATTACGCTGCGCTCTACCTTCAGTGGGCCACAGCGATACATAAGGTTGATCCCAAGCTGAAGTTGGGAGGACCCATTTTTGAGGGTGTCAACGAAGACATCCGGCTGTGGCCGGACGCGCAGGGGAGAACCTCGTGGATGGGACGGTTCGTCGCCTACCTGAAGTCGCATGGTCGGCTCGCCGATCTTACCTTCGTCTCATTCGAGCACTATCCCTTCGAACCCTGCGACATCACCTGGAGGAGTCTCTACCAGGAACCGACACTGATGAAACACATTTTGCAGGTCTGGCGCGATGATGGCGTTCCCAAAGATGTGCCCCTCATGATCACCGAAGATCACGTCGCTGCCGGCCTCACTGGACCGATGACCACAATATTCGCGGCCTTATGGCTCGCTGACAATGTCGGCTCGTTCTTCGAAGGTGGAGGCGCGCTCTTCACGCACTCTCCAATCCAGCCTCAGGGCATTCAGAACACTTGTCTCGGCTGGTCCTCATGGTCGAACTTTGTATCGGACGAGGAGACTCTTGAGATCAAGGGATACACCTCACCTTACTTCGCCGCGCACATGATCAATCTTGAGTGGGTCCAGCACAAGGCCGGTGTGCATTCCATGTTCCCCGCTTCCACCGACATTAAAGACAGCGATGGCAATCTGCTGGTGACGTCCTATGCCGTGCATCGTCCTGATGGCAACTGGTCATTAATGTTGGTCAATCGCGACGAAAACAATTCTCACGCGGTGCGCGTGGTCTTCGAGGATGCAAAGAACAAGCGGACAGAATCTTTCTCGGGTCCGGTCACCGACGTGACCTTCGGCAGCGAGCAGTATGTGTGGATCAACGACGGTCCAAACAGTCACGCCGATCCTGACAATCCCCCAACGGCTTCGACCGTAAAAGGAGACGCCGGCACCATTTTCACTCTGCCAAAAGCGTCGATTACGGTTCTGCGAGGCAAGGTGAGCGGTCTGAAGGACTAAGCTTCTCTCAGGCTGCATTTCAACCGAACGACCAGAAGGAGAAATTTATGAACATTGATACTCGGCGCAATTTCGTCGGCAAGATCGCTGCGATGGCGGCTTTTGTGACTGGCACGTCGAAGCTGTTCGCGCAACAGGCTCCTGCTGCGGGCTCAACCACGTCTGTCAGCACACCCTCGAGTTCGGCCGCCAAAGATAGTCCTCGTCGCTCGGGTGGCGATAACCACACACACGACGGGATCTATTACTTCTCTGGGACTGGATCAAATGATGGCTATCCGAAAGAGGATCACGTTCTGGTGACGGATCCATTTGAGAAGCACGTCACGCGTACCATGGACGCCCTCAAGAAATCGGTCGAGCGTGCTGGTAGCACGATGGACAGCATCATTCATCTCCAGGTTTTTCTATGCCTCCCTCTCACGGACAGCATCCCGACTCCCGCAGGGAAGGCGCGCTTCGAGGCGCACAAAGCGCAGTATGACGCGTTGAATAAGATTTACGGCACCTATTTCTCTCCGGGAAAGGCGCCGTCCCGTGCATGCATGGCTGTCGAATGGATTCCTGGCGACTCGTTGATTGAAGTCGTCGGCAGCGCAATCGTCGTAAAACCGCCCACGCCAACCGCAGATCGATAATCGCGAGTACATTGAGGGCCTGCGCATGAATCTAACGTTTGGGTGGAATCGTCGTTCGTTTCTGGCCGCGGTCGCGTCCGTTTGGGGCGGCCTGTTCGCTCCAGCTGAGTTGGGCGCCGCGGGCCTCATCGGCAAGAAACTCAAGCCTTCCATGCCGCCAGCAGATGGCAGCGCTGTTGTACCCATTACCACTGGCCTTGGTTCGACTGGCGACATCTATGCCGAGCTCGGAATAACACCTCTCGTTAACATCAATGGAACGCTCACCGTCATCGGTGGATCCGTGATGAGGCCGGAGGTCATCGAGCTGATCCGCCGAGGCAACGAGCACTGCGTTTCAATCGATGAGCTCGAGATAGCTGCCGGTAAGTTCATCGCGAAACTTTGCAAATCTCCCGTCGGATATACCGGTCTCGTCACCACCGGCGCCGCCGCAGCAATGGTCGTCGGATACGCCGGCATGATGACAGAAGATTTGGAACCACGCATGAGCGACATTCCCGACGTGAGCAATTTCCCAAAGAACGAAGTCATCATCCAGAAGAGTCATCGATATCCGTTTGACCACCAGATCCGCCAGACTGGAGCGAAGCTGGTCGAAGTCGAAACGCGCGAAGAGATGATTGCTGCCATCAATCCGAAAACGGTGGCCATACATTTCACCAATATCCTTTCCAACAAGGGCAAGGTCAGTGGCCCTGAGACCGTCGAAATTGCCAAGGCACACAACATCTACACGTTCAATGATGCTGCCGCCGACGTCCCGCCAAAAGAGCGGCTCTGGGAGTATCCGGCGATCGGTTTCGACATGGTCACTTTTAGCGGCGGCAAGGACATCCGCGGGCCGCAGGCGTCGGGCGTACTGATCGGCAAGGAAGAGCTCATCCGCTACTCCCTGCTGAACATGAGCCCGCAGGAAGACCGCATCGGCCGGTGCTGCAAGGTCGGCAAGGAAACGATTTTCGGTCTACTTAAGGCTCTCGAGATCTTCGTGAATCAGGATTTCGATAGCGAGCTCAAACTCTACGACGAGCGCGCACAGACAATTACCAATGCCGTGAAAAAGTTCGGCGTGACGGCTCTTCCTCGCGAGTTCAATCCTCAGGCGCTCGGCAATGTTACGCCGCGTTACAGCTGGCAGATTGATCCATCCAGATTAAAAATTACTGGCCCCGAGGTCATGCAGAAGTTGGCTGACACCCGCCCGGTCGCTATCGGGAGCATGGGCGCCAGTGCGAGCGGCATGCGCGGGCGCAATCCCGATGCGCCCGCGGTCGACGATCGTGGGGGGCATCACGGCCATCCCAGAGACCCGAACACTTTTGGCTTTGCTGTTTGGCAGCTCAAAGATGGCGAGGAAAGGTTGATCGCCGACCGCCTGGTCGAAATCTTGAGCACCGTTCCGAAGGCGTAGCATAAGGCGGGCGACGGACAAGGTACTCCATCTGTGCCGTGTAAATCAGCCGGACACAGACTATCCAGATGCAACTTCACGGCAAGACCGCTTTGATTACCGGCGCGGCTGGTGGAATTGGCCGTGCCGCGGCCCTGCTTTTTGCCCGCGAGGGCGCTGCGGCGTGCATCGTTGACTTGCATCCGGAACTCGGCCAGGCGGTTGCGCGAGAGATCTGTGCAGCCGGAGGCCGAGCAATCTTTGAGCGCGCCGATGTTACATCTGCTGCCGACTGTCGGCGAGCGGTCGAACGCAGTGTTCGGGAGTTCGGCGGCATTCACATCCTGTTCAACAATGCCGGCATCATTCGTCGCGCCTCCGTGGTGGAAATCAGCGAAACGGAGTGGGACGCCGTCCTTGGCGTCAATGTAAAATCCATCTTCCTGATGTGCCGCGAAGTCATCCCGAT
This sequence comes from uncultured Acidobacteriota bacterium, assembly GCA_963801895.1. Classification (GTDB taxonomy): domain Bacteria; phylum Acidobacteriota; class Terriglobia; order Terriglobales; family Acidobacteriaceae; genus Sulfotelmatobacter. The sequence continues at coordinate 756,619 of CAWDGM010000003.1, forward strand.
AATGGCTTCAGCGGGTGGCGGTTCCATCATTAATACCGCCTCAGGCTGGGGACTGGCGGGAGGAGCGCGTGCTGCTGCCTATTGCGCCTCGAAAGGGGCCGTCGTGCTCATGACGAAAGCCATGGCGATTGATCACGGTCCACAAAATATCCGCGTCAATTGCATCTGCCCGGGTGACACAGATACCGCGATGCTGCGCAGCGAAGCGCGACAAATAGGAGAACCGGAGGAACGCTTTCTTCTGGAGTCAGCCAAGCGCCCTCTCGGCCGTGTCGGCAAGCCGGAAGAAATTGCGCAGGCCGCGCTCTACCTGGCCAGTGATGCGTCATCGTTCGTCACGGGAACCGCGCTCGTGGTCGATGGCGGCGGGCTGACAGGATCGGGATAAAGCATGCGCTTGGAAAACAAAGTCGCTCTGATCACGGGTGGCACGTCCGGCATTGGCGAAGCCACCGCGATTCTTTTTGCAAAAGAAGGCGCGAGCCTCACGATCGCGGGACGCAACGAAGACCGCGGACGCGCCATTGCGGACAGAATTATCAAAGACGGCGGTAAGGCGATTTTCGTTCGCACTGATGTGCGGAAAGCGGAGCAGTGCGCCGACGCAGTCGATGAAACGCTGCGCGCATTCAACCGTCTCGACATATTGTTCAACAATGCCGGGGTTTTCTTTCCGCATACCGCCGTCGAGTGCACCGAGGAAGAGTGGGATCTTCAGATGGAGGTAAATCTGAAAGGCACTTTTCTGATGTCGAAGGCGGCGTTGCCGAGCATGATTGAACGGCGCAGCGGAGTGATCGTCAACAACAGTTCCGGATGGGGGATTGCGGGCGGAGACTCCGCGGTCGCCTACTGTGCTTCGAAGGGCGGCGTTGTGCTCTTGACCAAAGCAATGGCAATTGACCACGGGCCTCAGGGCATTCGCGTGAACTGCGTTTGTCCCGGCGACGTGGACACGCCGATGCTTCCTGAAGACGCGCGAATGCGCGGGTTGAAGTGGGAAGATTATCTCGCGGGGTGCGCAAACCGCCCTTTGCGGCGGATCGGCACCACCGACGAGATCGCGAAGGCTGCGCTCTTTTTGGCTTCCGATGATTCCTCCTTCATGACAGGAGCAATGCTGGTCGTTGATGGCGGCGGCATCGCAGACTGAACCTGCCGTAACCTCGAAACCTTTTACAAATATCGCTGCGATCCAATATGGCAAAGATCCTCGAGACGCGAAACCGTAACCAGTCTCTGCGCTGGTTTGCGCGCGCACAACAATCGCTGGTCGAAGGTGTGAACTCGCCCTCGCGGGGCGATACAGTCTACGCTCCCGGCCCGATTCTTCTGGAACGCGGCAGAGGTTCCCACGTTTGGGATGCGGACGGCAACGAATACATTGATTTCATGATGTCGTTCGGTGCCCTGATTCAAGGGCACGCTCACGCAGTTCTCGTCAAAACGGTTTCAGAAGCCGTGGCGGAAGGTTCGCACTTCGCTGCCGCAACATCGGCAGAGGTAGAAGCAGCGGAAAGTCTCCGTCGTATGGTGCCCTCAGCCGAGGTCGTGCGCTTTACCAACTCCGGCAGCGAAGCCACGATGCTCGCGTTGCGTCTGGCGCGTGCGCATACCGGCCGCACGAAATTCTTGAAGTTCGAAGGACACTATCACGGTTGGTACGACCCATATCTTCTGAACGCGCATAGCCATCCGCCCCAACAGTTAGGCCCGGTAGACAATCCAACACGCCATCCGGACTCCGCAGGTATCCCGTCTTCCGTCTTCGATGATGTGGTGCTGTCGCCATGGAATGACGTCGCCACGCTTGAGGCTCTGTTCAAACGGCACGGAAATGAGTTGGCTGCCGTGATCACTGAGCCGATCATGGCGAACATGGGTTGCATTCTTCCTCGAGACGGATATCTGCGACGTGTGCGCGAACTTGCGCACGAATATGGCGCACTGCTGATTTTGGATGAAGTTGTGACCGGCTTCCGGTATGCCCCGGGCGGCTGCCAGGAATATTACGGCGTCGAGCCTGATATCAGCACGTTTGGCAAGGCTCTGGGCGCCGGGTTTCCAGTGGGCGCCGTGGCCGGACCGCGTTCCATCCTCGACCGCATGCGCTGGAGCGGCAACATGGTTCTGCACTACGGAACATTTAACGGTCATCGTTTGACGATGAAGGTAGTTGCGGCAAATTTAGCTCTTCTATCTTCGAAAAATACCTATGGCAGCCTTCACGCCGTTGGCAATGCCGCTATTGCCGGACTTCGGGAAGTATTCCGACGACACCGCATAAAGGCCTTGGTGCAGGGCTTCGGACCGATGTTCCAGATTTATTTCACCGACAAAGACGCCATCCACGATTACCGCGACTACTGCACGTACGTGGATACCGGGCTCTACTCTCGGTTTGTGCATCGCCTCCTCGACCGTGGAATTTACATGACTCCGTCTAACGGTCTGCACTGGATCATCTCGACGGCGCACACCGATGCTGATGTACAAGCGCTGGTCGAAGCAGCTGACCAGGCCTGCGCAGGATTGGCATGAAAGCCACCGTCTTTCTTGGCGGTGGTCGAATTACGAGCGCGCTTGTAGCAGGACTACGGTTGGCGAAATACGACCAGCCCATCGTCGTCCATGACCGGCACGCCGCGAAGTTACAACAACTCAAGCGCACGCACGATGTAGTAATCGAAACGGACCTGCATCGGGCCGTTGACGCCGCTCACACGTTGATCGTCGCGGTACGGCCAGAATCCGTCCGCCAGTTGCTCAGAGAAATTGGGCCGCGCCATAGCCATGGCAAGTTGACAGCAGTGAGCCTAGCAGCGGGCATTCCTCTTTCCAAGCTTCAGGATGGGCTAGGACCGCCAGTGCACTGGGCTCGGGCCATGCCAAGCCCGGTATGCCGCAGTGGTCGCGGATTAACGGCGCTCACCTTCAGCCGCGGCTTACCCAAGGCAGAGCGTGCAGAAGTCCGAGGCCTGTTCAAGTCTGTCGGGGAAGTGCTCGAGATTCCCGAGAGCCAGTTCGACTCCTTCACGGTGACCTATTCGAGCAGTCACGGATATCATGCGCTGGCAGCGTTAGTCGAAGCGGCGGAAGCAATTGGCCTTGACCGCAAAACCGCTCGCGTGGCCGCCGCTCACGCTCTGGCCGATGGTATCGTCTCTTGGCGGGATGGCCGAATACCCCTCGACGACCTACTGCAAGAGGCGGCGACTCCGGGTGGCATCGCTGCCGCAGTAATGACGTCGCTCGACAATGCAGGATTTTCCAGAATCGTTGCGCAGGGTCTTCGGTCTGGTGTAAGGCAAGCTCGAAAGAATTCTAGAAACCAATAGAATCTAAGTCCCATCCCTCACTAACTCTACTTGCTTTTCTTCTGTGATTCCTTCGCCGGCAGCGTACCACTATCTTCGGTTGTAGCGCACTTCATAGTCTTGCCCGTCGACGGCGCTCACCCGCAATAGATAAAGGATAGGCGTCCAGGTCCTGCCCTCATCTTTACTCTCTTCCTCCATGCGGATGTAACCGGTTTCAGGCTGGTTTTGCCGGTCATCCTGGACCATCGTGATCGCATTGCCCCGCAGGGTGTAGGCTCCATTTCCAAAAGCTGCCGTGGTTGTCTCTAGTGCCTCCGTGCTCGAAATCTGGAAGTACTGTTGCCTCGCGGCAGCGTTCGCGTAACGGCCGTTACCCGCGATCGTGATCTGGTCGGCAGCCGTGCCCGTAGCGGAGGTCCAGACTCCCGCCACTCTCTTACGCATCGCGTCACTCTGGTCGGGAGAAGTCCAGCCCTTAAAACTAAGGCTATAAAAAAATCTGGGCCACGCGTTGTGCGCCAATTCTCCCATGCAGGTGCTCACGAGCGGATCCTTCGAAACTCCCGAGATGACTGCCACGCGACTGTTCAGCTTGGCCACAAAAACGAAACCGAGGCGGGACTCAGGCGAGCCCCGAGGCGCAACACCTCTTCGTAAGATCACGTACTCCCAACCTTGGCCTGAGACACCGTGAACGATCGATGACGGCATCGGAGTGCCACGCGTTGTCATGTTTCTGAGTTCATATGTCTTGTATACGTCCTGAAATATATTGTTGGCTTCGGCGAGCAAATTGGCGCTACCGGAGGGACGCATGGGCGAGACTGTGACCACGCACCTTTCATTCGTAACTGAAGCCGGCGACATGAGCACAATGCCGTCCGGATACTTTGTAGCTGTCCACGTAGGCGGCGTGGTGAAGACGTACTCAGCGAGCGTGGCCAGACCTGTCGCGTTCGACTGCACGCCTGACGAATTGCCGGCCTCGCTTGAGGCTGGAGTTGAGGCCGTGTTTGCTGATGTGGCACGGCTGAGCATCGCTTCCAGCGCCGGAAGATTCTTGGAAAACAGGTCAGGCCGCGTTGCGTCCACGAACACGGCGATATAAGAAGACCCTGACTTGGCGCTGTACAGGGCCATGATTTCAGTTTGGCCAGGGGAACGTTGCATCTCTCCCCGAGTCCAGATGAATGGTCCGGTCGCGCCGCTCTGAGGCAAGCTTCCGGGCTTAGCCAACCCAGAAAGATTTCCCCAAATCTGCGAATGGCGCTCGCGCACGTCCATGGTCGTCGTTTCGGCAGCCGGAAAATCCACGGCGAAATAGCTTGCGGGCGTGGAGTCTGGTGAATAGATTCGAACCGGCGAAGCATTCGATTGCACGGTCCAGCCCTGGGGAAGATTGACGGCGAGAGGGCCCAATTGCGTCGGCCGGGCGTTTTGAGCAAGAGCAAAGATTGCGCTTGCCAGAAGAAGCGAAAGGAAGCAGGGTGCGTGACCCAGGCGTGCTGTCATGTCACCTCCATCCGTCTGTGAGTTGCGGAATCAGATCATCTCACAAGCGGAGTGGTCAGGCCCAGTGAACATGCGGGGGCGAGGAGTTCTTCTTGACCCAGCTCAAGAAATGGACTTCATTTTCGCACCTTCCTCCTTAAGGCGTTTTATTTCCGGCCCCCACTTTTTTCCAGTCCGGAATGCGGTTGGTGCCGCCTGCATTCGGGCCAGTGCCCACAACCTCCACCGTTTCACTTCCTCTTCGCCGGATGACGTCTTCCGCCTGCGCCCGAGTCATCCCAGCATCTTGGTACACCTTGATGGATCGTAATTCCTCCGCATTGAATCCTCCTCCCGATGGGGGCTTCGGATTGTAGACAGATGTCCCACTGCCTTGGCGCCACTGCGAACCAGCCGCCCTACTCTCTGCTGCTTCTGCACCTGCCTCGCCAGCCTCGCGCGTCCCTGCTTTGATCATCGCGCGGCCGCCTTTGATCAGGCCGCCGATTAACTTTCTTGCTCCCAACGCACCCATCACATAATCGAGAGCACCTAGTCCTTCGTTAACCAGAGCTTGTTCGGAATGAAATGGTCCGCCAAGCACGTTTCCGTTCCTGTCATAGTAAGTCGTCACACGATCGCCCGACCCACCTTTTGACATTGCGTATGCTTGTACTCCATTCGCGCCGACCTTTCCGATTGGAGTGAGGGTCGTGTCCGAGTCTTCTTTGTCCCACGCGGTCGCCTGTTGCTTTTCCCACGGCGTTAACGGCCCACCATTGTTGATTTCTTTTAGGTGCTGTTCCATCCCCTGTGAATTAAGTTTCATTTGCCGATCTAGGCTGTATTCAACGCTGGAGACATCCCCAACGCTATTAACGTTTCGCCCCACTTCAACAGTGGTCTTATTGACAGCGCCAGGGCTCATCGTATCGAGCCGGAAGTAGTCCTGCGGCCTGACGCCAATTGGTTCGCCCAATATCGCTTTCATCGCATTCGCCGCTAGCGGATCGCCCACGGGCGCTCGTGGAAGCGCTGTGCTCTCCCCCTTGGTTTCAGCAGGTGCCGGATCCGGATCGAGCCGCGGTGCCGGTAGTGGATCGCTGGGGAGATGAATCTCTTGTCCCGACGTTAAATGATCTGGATCCTGAATCTGGGGATTGGCCTTCTTAAGGCTCGAGAGATCGAAGCCGAGCCTTTCGGCAACTTCTGATAGTTGAGTTTCATCAGGCTCGACAATTTCGACGTTCTCGGAGGAAGAGCAATTGAACTGTGAATTTGTAGTTGAGTTGACGTTGTAAACTCCCATCGCAGTGACCTCCTTGACTCGTTTCAGTTTTTGTTCCTTTTTGTCGTCGCGACCCTGTCGAACGCCATTTCCGCACCCTGACCTTAATGGCTCGACCGGCGAGAAAAAGCCGACCGTTTGTTAGCGGAGTATTCGTTCGAAAGCAGATGGCAAACTTGTTTGAACATCTTTCTTGCCCACCTGACAACTTTCAGAGCAGAGAAGGCCACCGCGGCCCTCGGCGAACACATCGCATGTTCCATCGAGATGGGAACGGCGGCGCCACATCCCTCTGTTCTTGATTGGGCGATTGATCGTTCGACTTTACGATTGCATTCATGGAATCTCCTTTGCCCAGCGTTAGATCTCATGGCTACAATTTTCCGGTTCGAAGAAGAACAATTCCTGCAATGACGAGCGCGACCCCAGCGAACTTTGAAATCGATCCACTCTCATTGAGCAGAACAATGCTCAGTACCAGGGCGGTGATCGCCTCGAATCCCAAAACAACGATGTAAGTGATGGCCATCTGCTCGCCCCGCATGGCCACTGTTTGCAAGACAGTACCGACCGAGAAGAACGCGAACATCAGCACCGTGGGCCGAAGATGGGTCAAACCGGCCGACAGTTTCATGAAGTAGCCTCCGATGCTGAACGACAATGCCGCCAGCCCCGTCAACGTTGTGAACATATCCGTCCCTCCTCCAGAATTCAGCAGCCCCAAAGAATCAGGTCATCTCGGCCGCAGTACTCCCAAGGAATTCGTCTTCAATCTCAGAAACAGGAACGAGCGCCGGGTTGCTTGCCCTCGAACTCGACTTCCTGAGGATGATCATTTCTTTGCTCTCAGTCGTTTCGAACCCGGGTGTTTGCGGATCATGCAGCAAGCGCAGAGGTTCGACAATAGCGGACGCCTGAAGAACTGCTTAATTTGTTGTGAATCCACATAAGTGAAAGAAAACATTCGATTGTGCGACGCGCACCGGATCCGGCGGAGAAGGTTTTTTTAGGATCGTCAGGAAGTCATCGAGTAGCGCAATCTCTGCGAACCAGTCAGTTCCGTATAGATGTGCGCCAAGGAAGAAATGGCTCCTCAGGTAGGATTCGAATCGACGCTTAAACGTAGTTTCAATAACATGCAGATCGGCGGATAGCACCCCAAGACCGCGAAAAGCAATACAAGACATGAAAACAGAGCGCAATCTCATCAGCAGGTCGGGTTAGGTTAACCGCCTATAACGGCTGTCGATGCCTGTAAGACTGGCAGACCGCGCGGCCATTCGGCTTATCCAGGACAGCTTTAAATCGCCCGGAGCGAATGATTTGAACCTCTACGCCGTCCAGCTCGCCCGGTAAAGAAATTGCGGGCGATCTGCCTCGTTCGACGAAGACGTCAATGACAGCGGTGCCCGGATGTTTCTGGCTGCGTCCTACGGCGACGGCTACGACGGCGGGATCGGACGCCAGTGATTGAGCGTGGCGGTGGTGGACTTCGAGTGCTTTGGAGAGTTCGGCAGTGGGAAGATCAAGTGGAGTTACGGCGTGCGTGAGCGCGGAAGCCGGTCCCTGGGACGAACAAGAAACGGAATGCTGTACTCCACCGACGAAAGTTAACTGCAGTCCGGTCGCAAAGTCGAGGGCATTGAGCACCGCGCGAATGGGATTGGCACCAGTATAGAGGCCGTCAGTAGTCAAACTCGCCACAAGACCGAGTGGGCGAGCGGTGGCGGCGTCAACCATCAACGACCCGGAATCGCCATAGTTGGCGAAGTTGGCTGCGATGATTTGATCTGAGAACCGGGCGCTGATCTCGGTGGGATTGCCGCATTCCGCCCTTATGTCGACGTTCACCAGGGCAGAAATGTCCGACACGGTACTGCAGGAGAGACCTGTCGTGCGGCCGCTCTTCGCCACTGACATACCGACAACAGGATCGGCGATGGTATTGGCGGCATAACCGGCCAGATAGGAGCCATCCGGGGCAACTCCACCGAGTCCTATCATGGCACCTTGAGGGTCGACAGCACCGGGTACAACCTCGGCGACGGCGGCATCTACTCCAGCGGCAATGGGAGTAGCGGCCGTGAATTTCGCAACCGTTTTAGTTTTCGTGGTATCGCAATAAGCGTCGACCAAGCCGGGTTGAAGAATATCTTCGCCAGGGACGGCGTGGCTGACCCGACCCAAAATGTGATTGTTACTCAAAATGTATTGTTTTCCGCTTTGGTCCGTCAGAAGAGAACCAAGAGTGCCAGTGCAGCAGTCGTTCGAGTTGGCATTGATTCCTGATGTGCCGAGCTTGATCGGGAGATCCTGTGCCTGCTGGTTTTCAAGAGGAACGACCGTCACGGATGCGCTGGTAGATTTCGACTGATCCGCAGTCGAGACGGCAGTAACCAGGAAGGTGTCGGATTGGTACACAGGACTCGGTGCGGTGTACCGGCCATTCGATATCGAGCCCGGGTACGAGAAGTCCCCGGGCATATCCGTGACGGCCCACGATACCGCCGTATTCGTTGTTCCGGTCACTGTCGCCAAATATAAATGACTGAAACCCGCCTTCACGGTTGTGGACTGCGGAGAAAGACTGATGGCGACGGGCTGCGTTGTGATAGTGACGGTGGCGCTGGCAGAGACACTCGGGCTGCTCACGCTGGTGGCAGTCACAGTTGCAGTACCGCCCGAAGGCTGAGAGGCCGGAGCGGTGTAAAGGCCGGATTCGTCGACGTTGCCGGCTGAGGCAGTCCAAGTCACGGCCGTTTTGCTGGTGAACATTGCGTATGCAAAAAACGGTTGTGTGGTGCTCACAGGTATGGCAGCCGTGGTGGGACTTATCTTTACGGCAGGTGTCGGCGGTGGCGGAGGGGCAGGCGTGGAGCTTCGGCCTCCGCCGCAAGCGATAAGACCGGACAAGGTTACTGCTAGCAGGACTACCGCAAGAGCACGAGTAGACGGTGTGCGACGCATTTCCGACAACAAAAACGAAGGCGGCCCCACGATCGGGAAGTATATCCCCACAATTGAAGGTCAGCAATGTGAGTCTACGCAAGTAAGCGAAACCGAAAAGTGATTCCGCGTGATGTGCTTAGTCCCGAAATCCGATTTGCTCAAGAGGCCGAGCGAAGGCGGAGGACCGCCCCATTACCGTAGTCGAGCACGTAGAGTTCGCCAGCGGTGTCTTGGCCGAAGGAGCTGACGGTGAGATTGTGTTTGAGCACCAGCGTCTGGCTCCAGTTGCCGCTCGAGTCCTGACTACCGGCCCAAATGTTTCCACTCGTCAGGTCACCAAACAGGTAGTTGCCAGCTAGTGCTGGAATCTCAGCACCGCGATAGACGAATCCGCCAATGATGGACTCGCCACCGCTTGCATCGTGCGCGTACTCCATGACCGGTGGCACCAATCCAGTGCTATCGCACGAGCTTCCTGGTGGATAGCAATGAGACCCTTCCATCGTGTTCCAACCGAAGTTGCCACCCTTGGTCACGATGTCCACTTCCTCAAAACTGTCCTGGCCAACGTCGCCCACGAACAAGCTGCCAGTCATGCGGTCAAAAGAAAAGCGCCAGGGATTGCGCAGACCGTAAGCCCAGATCTCAGGCAACCCCTCGGGTAGGCTGAAAGGATTGTCTCCCGGGATCGCGTATTGCTTTCCTGGAGCAAAGGCACTATCCACATCAATCCGCAAGACTTTGCCCAGCAATGCTTGAAGGTTCTGTCCGTTGAGGAATGGATCACCTGCGCCGCCGCCGTCACCTAAGCCGATGTACAGGAATCCATCTGGACCGAACGCGAGCTGGCCACCATTATGGTTGTCGAAAGGCTGGTCGACTACCAACAGGATGCGTTCGGTTGCAGCATCGGCTTGATTCAGATTCGAACCTGAGACCGCATATTCGGAGAACACCGACTGCAGCTGTGCAGCCACTCGTTGCGTGTAGTAGACGAAGAAGCGGCCATTCGAGCTGAAGCTCGGGTGAAATGCCAACCCGAGCAGACCTTTTTCTCCTCCCGACTCGACCTTCGAGGTGAGATCAAGGAACGGCTCGACGACGAGACTGCCATTCTGAATGATGCGGATTCGTCCAGCCTGCTCGAGAACAAAGAGCCGTCCGGTGCCATCGTTGGGCACTTCCATTCCGACCGGTTCTGTCAGGCCACTGACCAATGCCGAAAGAACCAAGACAGGAGCCCCAACAGGAGGTGGGTTGCTGCCAATAGCAGGGGAACCATTCCCGCAGCCCACTAGACCAATCAGGAGAACAGGTGCCAGAACACGTACGAGAAAGCCGGAAAGGGATTGAGACATCTCGCCTCCTGATTATGCGCGCCATCAACGTACATTCTTGACAGACTGATTATCGTCGACCATGTTTCGCGTTTGACCCCAACCGCCGAGACTGAGTCGGCCGATGATCATTAACGTGTGCTCTGGACGCATGTCGGCGAAACTCGTCATAGTCACAAGACTTCCCAATATACCGAGTAACGCCTGTCATACAACTTGTTCAGCGGTACCAGCGAGACGTCCTTCTGCTGCCCTGACGTTCGAAATGTCAACGGCTTGTCTGCATTCTTGATCCACGAACTCAAATCGGATCCTGTAGCCTTGAAACGTGGGATCTGGAGATCTGGGACGGGAGGAGTTCTGTTCACCGGTCCTAACGGAGAGCCGTGCTGTTCGGGAATCGCGGCACCCACTCGCAAGTTTGGTCCAATAATGTGGGCTTCTGTCAATCCCTCGGCACCAAGGTCTCCGGCGAGTACTAGCGGGCCATACAGAAACGACTGCACGTGAGAATCATCCGGCATGACTTCTGCGTGTAAGTGCATGGGAAACCGCATCTCCACCTTGTCGCCTGTCTTCCACACGCGGTTAAGAGTCAGGTACGAACCAGGCGCTGCCGACGCATCCAAGACCTTTCGGTTCAACTTCACCGTCGGCGCCGATTTCAGCCAACCGGGGATGCGCAGACGCACAGCAACACTCTCGGGCTTGGCTGCTGTCACTGTCAGTGTCACGTCTTCCGACTCAGGGTACTGAGTTTCTTGACGAATCTTGAACCCCTTCTCCGCCCAATCCAATTCCGACGGAATAAAGAGGTTCACATAAAGTCCCTCGTCGTCCCACCAGTAAATGCTGTTGTTCAGCTTCGAATACTCCTCGATTCCTGAACCCGTGCAACACCAGAATGTCTGATCTTCTGTGTTGAAAGTCTTCCATGCGCCAGGAGCCAGTGAAAGGTAGTACTGCGTGTATCCAACTTCCGGGCGAATTGTGCCGATGCGATGGTTGAGCAGCGAGCGCTCATAGTAGTCAAACAACGCAGGCGACGGATTCCAGCTATAAAGGTGTCGCGTTAGCTTCAGCATGTTGTAAGCGCAGCAGCATTCAGCTGTGTTTACACTCTGTTTCAACTCAGCGGCCAGACGCCGCGGCGGAGCCAGCCACGCTTCGGCATTGCTCGTCCCGGCTGTGACATACGAACGAGCGGTCGTGACTTCATGATAGAAGTACTCCGATAAGTCGCGGAATCTGCTGTCGTCCGAGATCTCATATCTGCGTGCGGCAGCTATGACCTGCGGGATATGCGTGTTGACGTGCAACCCTTGCAACTCATCCCGGCGCGCTGCCAGCGGATTAATAAAGCTCTTTTTCTGGAAGCGGTCGCCCAATTTCGCCCACCGAGCATCGTTCGTCTCGGCAGCGAGATGATAGAGACTCTCTGCGATGCCGCCAAACTCAACCGTGAGAATCTGTTGCATGTGCGCTTCCGTCTTTGAAGCCGTCCACTCGTCTGCCCATGCCGCCATACCTTCGAGCACTTGCAGTGCCTGCTTGTTCCCAGCGAGCCGGTACATGTCAAACATTCCGGCAGTGATTTTGTGAATCGTGTAGAAAGGAGCCCAGACTCGCTCGCCCTTCTCGAGGCGGTCCCACCACGTCGTCGGAAACGCGCTGAGATACTTGCCACCCAGCTTCTCCTGACACTTAGCCAGCTCAGCAACCATGTAGTCGCCCTTAGCTTTCGCTTCTTTGTCGCCCATCGCCGCCAATTGGGCGCTGGCGCTGAGGAAATGTCCACCAAAATGACCTCGCAGTTCACTTGATCGCTGACCGTTTTCCGGCTGCTCCCAACCACCGAGCGGTTTCGCCGATCCTACTGGCAATCCGGCATTGGCGCGGAACGTATACAGGAGACGGTCGGCCGAGAGTCGTGCCATGTAGCCGCGGTTCCACTCTTGCGAATCAAAGTACAGATTGTTCGGCAGGAGTCGAACCTGACTCATAGGGAAAGGCTGCACCTTGGGCGCGACGTGCGCACGAGTGAACTCCAGCGGACCGTCGAATGCCGGCGTGTCCGGCACAAGTGGTCGCTGGAAAGATCCGGGAGCCAAGCGTGTCGAGGCGGCATTCGGCTGCTGAACGTCTTGGGTAACAAGTGGCGCAGACGCCGCCCCAACCGCGATGAGGACGCCGAAACGGCGTCGAGTTAGAGTAGTGGCACTTCCCTGATCGCTCATGTCCCCTCCAATCCGAAATCCAGCTCACAAGACTATTATCGCCGCAGATCCGCGTGCTGCATTGGAACAGTGTGAAATCAGTCCATCCGCCAACAACCATCGACGAGGTATACTCCCGCGGTGAGCAAGGCATAAGTCGGGAGGGGACGATGGCGCAACCGACCAGAAGAGAGTTTGTACAAAGCTGCACGGCCGCTGCGGCTTGGGGAGTTTCAGGAACGAAGGCCTTCGTCAGCGACGAATCTAAAGGCTCCAATTCAGCATTCTCTTCGTATCAAGTGCGTAGACGGAAAGACCTTTGGAGTTTGCTTGGCGATCTTCCGTGGCAGTACCGTGCGTCACCGCCGAAGTTGATCAAGACTGAGAAACACGATGGCTACACCCTCGAACGATTAGTCCTCGACCTGAACGGTATCGAGCCTGTCCCCGCTTTGCTGTTGATTCCGGACAAACGCCAATCACCTGCTCCGGGTCTCCTTTATATCCATTGGCATGGCGGGATGTATGGACTCGGCAAGGAGCAACTTCTGTTGGGCGTCGATGTTCAACCTCCGTACGCGGCTATCTGCGCTGAAAAAGGTTTGGTCACGTTGGCGATCGATAGCTGGTGTTTTGGAGAACGCAAACACGAAGGCGATGGAAAAAGAGGAGAGGAAGATGCATTCAAGCTCATGCTGTGGAAGGGGCAAGTGCTGTTTGGCATGATGATGTTTGACGAACTCCGCGCCCTTGACTATCTTGCTGCCCGCCCAGAGGTCGATCCCCACCGTCTGGGAGCTTTTGGGATGTCAATGGGCGCAACCAAAGCATGGTGGCTTGCCGCTCTCGATACGCGAGTTCGTCTGTGTTTGGACGTTTGCTGTCTGACGGATTACGAAGAACTGATCAGGTCTCGGGCACTCCACGAACACGGAATTTACTATTACGTACCATCACTGTTGAAATACTTTCAATCGGCCGACATCAACGAACTCATCGTGCCTAGGCCCCGCCTTAGCGTGAATGGGCGACACGATCCTCTGACTCCCTCGGCCGGAGTTGAGAAGATTCGCGACCACCTGCTTCCGTTTTACCGCAAGTACGGTAGGGAGATGGACTGTCATATCGAATTGTTCGATGCAGCGCATGCGGAGCTACCAGACATGAGAAAACTAATTCTCGACTGGATGGATCGTTGCCTCCTCGACAAGACTTCAGCGAAACAATAATTAGCTTGGTAGTTCAAAGGAGCGCGGAGACGAGACCGATGAGATGGAGAAAGCCGGTTCCAAGGTCGATGGACTCGCGCCAAAGCCCGGCAATTGATTTGCGAGTGATTTGCATGGCTGTAGGCCGTTGAAAGAATGGCTCCTCAGGTAGGATTCGAACCTACAACCCTCCGGTTAACAGCCGGATGCTCTGCCATTGAGCTACTGAGGAGTGTTGTGGCGGAAGGCTCCGCCGATTCATCCTCATGATAGCATCCGGCGCTGCTTCCTGACGAGTTCTGATACGCTGAATTCGTTGAGGTGTTTTTTATGGGAGGGCGTTTTCTGTTGCTGCTTCTTTCCTTTTCTTCTCTGCTATTTACGGCTGCGATTTTCGCGGGCGATTCGAAATCCTCCCACTCTGCTTCCGCTGTTCCCGACCATCCTCCGGTCGCTGAGCCCAAGCCCGTCATCGACATGTTTCACGGGACGAAGGTTCTCGACAACTATCGCTGGCTGGAAAAATCCGACACTCCGCAGACCGAGAAATGGGTGGCCGAGGAGAATGCTTATACGCGCGCGCTGCTTGATCCTCTTCCCGGCCGCGATGTCATCCACAAGCGTCTGACCGAACTGCTGTCGATCGGGACCGTTACGCCGCCAGTCATCGCGGGACATCATTATTTCTATACGAAGCGCGAAGGGATGCAGAACCAGCCGGTCCTTTATGTGCGCGACACTCTCGACGGCCCCGACCGCGTCCTGGTCGACGCGAACCAACTCGCTGCCGACGGCACAATCGCCCTCGATTGGTTCCAGCCCAGCGACAACGGAAAGTATGTCACTTACGGAACTTCTCCCAGCGGTTCCGAGATGTCGACTCTGCACGTCATCGAGACCAAGACGGGCACGATTCTCCCCGACACGATCGAGCGCACGCGCGCTGCGTCGATTGCGTGGCTGCACGACAACTCCGGCTTCTACTACACGCGTTATCCGAACAAGGGCGATGTGCCCGCGGGGCAGGAGATGTATAACCGTCACGTCTTTTTCCATCTTATGGGTAGTCCGGTCGAAACCGACGATCCCATCTTTGGCGAAGGTCGGGATCCTGAGGATTGGCCGAGCGTGTCGCTATCTAATGATGGCCGCTGGCTGCTGATCAATGTCTCCCAGGGATGGACCAAATCCGAGTTATTTCTGACGGATCTGAAGTCGGGCAAAGCCGCAACCCGTCTGACCACGGGAAAGAATTTTCTCTACAACGCTGACATCTACGACGGCAAGGTGTACATCACGACGAACGAGGATGCGCCACGCTATCGCGTGTTCGTCACTGATGCCGGCAACTTCGAGCGTGACGCGTGGAAGGAAATCATTCCGCAATCGGATGCGGTTCTGCTGGGCGCAGCCGTTTTCGGCGGAAAGTTGTTCGCGCAGTATGAGCAGAACGCTTCGTCGCAGTTGAAGGTTTTCGATCTCGAAGGGAAGAAGTTGAGTGACATCGTGCTCCCCGCAATCGGTACGGTGTTTGGAACAGGGGGGAAATGGAATCGAGATGAAGCGTTCTTCGGATTCCAATCGTTTACGGTGCCGCCAAGTATCTATCTGGTCGATCTGAAACCCGAGCATGTCGTTACAAAGGAAGGCACCAGCAGCTTCGAGGGCGACGTCATCGCAAATCCCACGCTCTGGACCAAGGTTGACGCGCCATCGATCGATCCATCGCAATACGAAGTCGCGCAGGAATGGTTCAAGTCGAAAGACGGCACACGTGTCCCGATGTTCGTGGTGCACAAAAAGGGTGTGACGAAGACCGGCAAGAATCCCACGCTGCTCACGGCCTATGGCGGATTCAATGTGAGCCTAACGCCCAGCTTCAGCCGCACTGCATATCTATGGATGGAGCACGGCGGCATCTTCGCCGTAGCCAACCTGCGGGGCGGCGCAGAATTCGGGGAAGACTGGCACCGGGCAGGCATGCTGGACAAGAAGCAGAACGTCTTCGATGACATGATCGCCGCGGCCGAGCACCTGATCTCCGAGAAATATACGGACAAGAATCATCTCGCGATCCAGGGCGGGTCGAACGGAGGCCTGCTGATGGGCGCGATGATGACGCAGCGTCCCGACTTGTTTCGCGCCGTGATCTGCCAGGTGCCGCTGCTCGACATGATTCACTACCAGGACTTCCAGATCGCCAAGCTTTGGATTCCTGAATATGGCACGTCCGAAAATCCCGAACAGTTCAAGTGGCTGTACGCGTACTCCCCGTATCACCACGTGAAGGCAGGAGCGGAGTATCCAGCGGTCTTGTTCATGACGGCGGACACCGACACGCGAGTCGATCCGATGCACGCAAAGAAAATGACCGCGCTGATGCAGGCAGAAGCAAGGAATGGTCAGAGCAATACGCGTCCGATCTTGTTGAGGATCGAGAGCAAGGCGGGGCATGGGGCGGGAAAGCCCGTTACGAAACAGATCGAGGAGTTTACGGATGTGTATTCGTTTTTGTTTTGGCAGATGGGAGTGAAACCCTAGCTTTTTCAGCGCTGTCCCCATGCTTTCTCAGAGAACCGCAAAGGATGATCACCAGCGGGGTGAAAGAGGAGCTCGGCAATAAATCAAACCTGGTAGCTCAGTTAACTGTAACTTTCACCACGCCTAGGGTGCGCGTCGAGTTTGTTTGATCGGCTGAGGCAGTTACCGAAATCGAATATGTATTGCTCCCACCGCCCCCACTTCCCGTGGAAGCGGAACCGTTGCCCCCACAAGACAGCGTGCACAGCGTGATTGTCATCAGAACGCCCAATGCCACGCTCGACTTTCGTCTGCGCGTTCTGGGGATAAATACCAAGGCGAGCGGAGGCAAAACGAGACCGATAGGGGCTGAGGAATTCGTGAAGTGGCAGCGGCGCCTGGCCCGGCGGTAAAGTCACGGTCGTCGTGGATGGAGAAGATCCAGTGGGCTGTACGGTCGACGGTGAGAAGCTGCATGTAATCTGACCGCTGCCGCTGCAAACTGAACGAAACCTTTGCCGCAAACCCGTCTGTTGCATTCACGGTAGCAGATGGTGATCCGCTTGCGCCTCGCGTAAGGCTTAGCGAATTGCCGGAAAGGGAGCCACTGTAGTCGGCCAGGGAAAACGGGAACGTAGCCATATGCGTGAGAGTACCAGCGATGGCTGTCACTGTCAGGGTGTAATTCCCGAGAGGCGTTCCCTGAGGGACCGAGATGTTGAGTCTTGCGGGGCTAATGCCCGGAATGGCTGTGCTTCCCGCACAGCTGCCACCAATGCTCAAGCTGCATGAAACGTCTACAGACAAGTTGAATTGGTCGATCGGTTGAAGGTCAACCAGTGTGATAACAGATCCGCCCGGAGGCATCCAGGTAACGGAGGGCACACCCTGGAAAGCAAAATCGATGACATCCAGGGTAGAGCCTAAATTCGTGGTCAATGGCCCACTGTTGACGGTTACGGTGAACGGATAGCTGGCGGCTGCCATACTGATCGGAACTGGAATGAAAATTGTGTAAGTGGAGATGCTTGGCCAAGCCAGAGCCTCACCGGAGAAGGTACAGGTCAAGCCCGCAGGCAGACCGCAACACGATGGAGAGTAGGGCGGAATTCCATTCACGAGGACATTCGCTTGAATCGTGCTTCCCGGCGTACCGCGGAAATTGCCCGAGGCATATAGCACCAGCCGCTGTACGTGAAAGGTGAGAGGTTGCTTCTTTAGGAAAGAACCATCATCAGTCACCACTTGAACGGTTCCGCCAAACAGGGCGTCTGGAGCAGCGTTGATCACCAACGTCGTACTTATGCTGCCTGACACAGGAAGCAGGAGCGTGGTGGAGCCGAATTGGCAACTAGAACCAGGGGGAATACTCTCACAGGAAAGGTGGACCGTAGAGCTATGTCCCTGTGACGAAGCAAGAGTGACCGTTATCGGAGCACTACTTTGTCCAGGATAGAACGCCTGCTGGTCCGCGGGCGACAGCGTCTCAGAGAAACCGAATGTGTACGCGCGTGAGGCGTAAGCCAAGGCTAGGTCGGAGCCAAGTTGGGCCCGGACATCGAGGACATTGCGCCAGTCATAGCTGCTGTCGAGGGAATAGCAGAACTTCTGGCTCAAGGTTCCGGCGGGAATGACAACAGAAGCTGGCAGTACTACGCCGGGCACGCTAGAAGACAGAGTTACAGCGTGTGCACAACCTGGGGAATGAAGTCCAAAGATATTTATTTATTGCACGTCTTACGTCGCCGAATGGAATATCCCGATCTTAAGCGCGCAGTTCGAGAGCAAGCAGCGAGGTTTCACGTGCGGACAGTCTTGATCGAAGACAAGAGCTCTGGCGCTCAGGTGATCCAAGAACTTCGCCACGAGGGCTTGCATGGTGTGACCCGCTACGAACCGAAGATGCATAAGGTAATGCGCTTACACTCGGTCACCAGTATGATCGAGAACGGCTTTGTGTACGTGCCAGAGAAAGCAGAATAGCTGGCCGAATATCTGCACGAGATGGCCAGCTTCCCCGAAGGGTAAATTTGATGATCAGTGCGACTCGACATCGCAAGCCCTTGACTGGCTCAAGAACGGTTATAACTCCAACGGCTTCATGACACGGCGATGTCTCACATTTACGAACCTTTATTTGCTGGAAAGTCATTTGATGTTGTTCTTTGAAACAATATCCTGGAATATGTTCATCCGCATGCTATATTGCGCGATGCGTCTAGCTTAATCTCAGTAGCGGTAGGTAACCGAGCACTTCCATGACATCTGGCAACGGCATTTCGCTCGGGCTCGGCCTCACTAACGAATGCAATCTTTCCTGCGCCTTCTGCTACCGCGATCCTACTCGTGCAGATCGGCTCTCACTCCATCAAGTCAAGGCAGTGCTGGAACATCTACCCGTGAGCTCAGTAAATCTCGGTACCGGCGAGAACGGCATGCATCCTGACTTCAAGGGGGATCTTGGCCTATCTGCAAACGAAACCGGTTAAGCTTACCATCACTTCCAACGGTCATAGTGTTGCTGTTCTCGGAGACGACGATCTTCGCGCTTTTCATGACATCGAGTTCTCTCTAGATTACGCAACGCAAAAAGAACAGGACGCACAACGCGGGTCCGGGAATTGGGTCCTCATTCATCAGCAGGCAGAACGGTGTATACGGCTGCGCATTCCTGTAACCATCATTGCCGTCATGATGAAATCAAACTACTCGCGTTTAGCCGACGTGGCGCGACTAGCCAAACGGTTTGACGCTCCTTTGCGAGTGAACGTGTACCAAGCCGTGAGATCAGACACTTTTGCCCTGAGCTACGAAGAGTACTGGGAAGGATTCCGGCGCCTTTTTGCGGAAACCGATGTGATTGCGATTGGGGAACCCCTGGTTCGCGCGCTGGCGGGGCTTCCACCGCTCGCAGGCGGTTGTGGCGTCAGCACCGTACGTGTGACACCTAGAGGCACGACACAACCCTGCGTCTATTGGACGGGATCGGGAGAGCCGCTTTCAGATTTGATCTCGATAGGTAGCGACATTCTGAACTCAACACCCTTCGAACAAGCACGGACATTTCCCGAAGCATGCAATTCGTGTGAGTTCCGCGATTCGTGCCACGGGGGATGCGCGGGACGGCGGCGCTTGCAGGCTGCGCTCCTAGAGCCCGATTGCTATTGCCCGATCATTCGGGGCGAGCACCCAAAGCTAGATATTCGCATTGCCGCAAATCGCGACTTGCCTAAGCTGCAAAGTTCCTGCACTACGGTCGTGATCGCCAGGTAGCCCATTCGTAACGAACCAAAACGTCTGGAATCACAACCCCTACTGCGCAGGCACCCATTTGTCTGAGCCTGTCAACTTCACTGCAACATCAGAAATGAAGATGTGAAGGGGCTTGCCATCGGCGAAGCCGCGATGCTCTGTTGAGAACAGAATTGGACCGGCCTTCTTGTAGCCCGCCCACGTTGCGAGGACGCGGCTCGGCGGCTTGGCGCCGCCACGGATGTACACGAAATAAACGACGCGGCTGTCCTTACCGACGTAGAGATCCCAAGTGTCACCGGGCGTGTAACCACCATCTGCTGGATATTTGATCGGGACCAACTCGGCCGTACCGGCGCCCACTGGCAGGTTAAATTTGCCCTGATCGATTGCACTGGCGCTTTTGTCCCAGTAAGCATGGAAGGGGAACACGGTCCAATAGTTGTCGTTGATGAAACTCGGGTCGATCTGATTTTTGACGACGTCAGTTTGGGTGCTAAGGTCGGTGCGCACATAACTAACCTTGACGGGCTTGCCGTCTTTATCTGTCCCTTCATAGGACACCCTGTTGGTCTTGGGCTCCCACTCCCACTTGTGAGCGGCCTTGAACAGACCGGTAATTTCGCCGTTCCAGGTGTAGCGGACCGCCTCCACTTTATCCCACGAATCGACACCGAAGGTTTTGGCGACTTGATCGAGAATTGGAGCGCGCTGCTGTGCTCCAGAAATCACAGGAATGATCAATAGCGTGCTGAAGGCGAAAAAACGGATCGCATCGAGCCGTCTCGAATTTTTCATGACTCCCTCCCTTACTGGATTAACAAGTGTTTTTTGGATGACGCCCGCAGGCGTCCGGATACATCGTCTTGATCCAGCCAATATTACGTATCAAGTTCTCTCCGCCGCTGATATCGGCGCAATGCAATCACGGCACCGGCCATCGCCACGCATCCATACTCCAGTAGCATTACCCAACCCGGAAGCGCACCCCACGGATGGCCAAGCGCACGCAGGTGCCATTGGATGTACGTGCCGATAATGCTCACAGTCCAGACAACGATCAGGATTGTCGAGACCGACGTCACGAATGGCAGCAGCCACAGAAGGTACCATGGGAATACGGCGGGTGCACACAAAAGAGACACGGCCATTG
The DNA here is from genome assembly GCA_963801895.1 of uncultured Acidobacteriota bacterium. Lineage (GTDB taxonomy): Bacteria > Acidobacteriota > Terriglobia > Terriglobales > Acidobacteriaceae > Sulfotelmatobacter. The sequence goes on from CAWDGM010000003.1 coordinate 777,353, forward strand.
GCCAGGCAAATTGGTTCGGAGACAACTCGGGCCCTTCGCGTCTTAGCCAGCTTGCAGTCATCAATCCGGCCAGCACGGCTAGCCCGGCCAGCAATGGCGGGGGCGCTACCCGACCGAGTATCGCAAACACGGGACCATTAAAGCGAAAGCTGTTCACATATGTACCAAGGGAGCCGAAGGGAATGCGAGCCTGGACAAGAAATGGCACGTACAGGAGTCCCACTACAATTGCCGCCATCCCAGCGTCGCGAACGCGAACCCGCTTCCAGTAGAGCGGCAAGAGTACAACTGGCAGAAATTTCACTGCTATCGCTAGCCCAAATGCAACAGCCGCAGTCATCCGCCATCGGTGCATCAGCGCAGCGACGGAAACCAACAATAATAGCGCGCCAACAATATCAATGTGACCGCTTCCCGCGACCTCAATGGCCAACAATGGGTTCCAGGCAAATGCGAGGACCAAGTGCGCTCCTTGCCGGCTGAAACGCAATACATCCAGCAAAACAAAAATAATTGCGAATTCGCAAAGTACAAATGACACTTTCAGTGCAAACGCAGATTCGTGAATTGTGGTTACAGCCCGAAAAAACATCTCAGCTCCTGCTGGATATGGGCTCGGGAGATCCGGATTGTTCAAGCCGCGGGTTTCCGGAGTATGCAACTCCTTCACGGCAGGATTGCCGGGAGCGATAAGGTAAGGATTGTAGCCAAGCCTCTGTAGGCGGCCGTCCCACACGTAACGATGGATATCATCATCAGCGCCCGGCGCCAGCCGAAGAAATGCGACTTGCCAGCCAGCAGCCAAAAGGAGGCCAACCAAAACAACGCTTCGCGGAAATATTGACGTAGCGAAAAATTCGCGGATTGCCAAGAGGTAAGCGATACCAGCGACGGTCAAAGAGACCATAAAGTAAGGTCCGCCGCGGTCGTCAAAGTGACGCGAACAGACCATCAGTGCAATGAACAGCGCGGTGCCGAGTATGTACACTCTGCACGCGGGGCTGATTTTCACAGATCTTCCGTACGCGGTTTTGGTTGAACTGCCAAAAGACCCCGCTCTCTCAGCCACGTTGCGGTGCGTGGCGCCCTCGTCGGAACCAAAATCAATTCCGCTGCCAGGCGGGTTAGGTCGTCAGCCACGTCAACGTCGTAAAAAGGCTCTGCACAACCTACGGAGAGTTTAAGAGTTCGCGCGTGCGAGAGAAGTCTTTCTAGTGCGCTGCTGGTACCCATTCCGTCGTGTGCGAAAAGCGTAGGGTGGGAAGCCTTTGCTCCGACGAGGTAGTAGCCTCCATCATGTGTCGGGCCAACAACTAAGTCGTGCGATCCAAGTGATTCGAACGCGCCTTCGAGAACGGTAGGCGGGAGGTGTGGGCTGTCGCTGTTGAAGGCGATGACGCGACGTTGTTTGCCTTGTGTAAAATGCGAAAAGACCGAAGTAAGGCCCGCCGCGAGACCTTCACCTTTCTGCGCAACTATGCTCACTTCAAGGCCTGCCAATTGAGCCAGCTCATTTACGTCCGCAGTCGGGCACATGATGGCAATCTCCACATCATGCAATGCCCGCGCCAGGGCCAGTGTGTCATGTAGAAGACAGCAATAGAAAGCGGTGACAGCTTCGAGAGAAAGACTCGGTGCAAGACGGGTCTTGACTGCACCGTGCTTCGGAGCTTTCGCCATGATGACCAGCACGCGGCTGCTATCCGATGAATGCACCGCCATCTCGCGCAAAGTTTCCATAGAATTCTTGATCGCACTTACACGCGCCGAGGCTTGCGGGCTTTTCGGTGCCCGAAATAGTAGCGCACGATCAAGCTGAGAATGAACCAACCGGCTCCAATGGTACCTTTCAGCGTACCGCTGATCTTCGACTTCCCAATCCGCGGGTAGTAGCTCACTGGGACTTCCACCACACGGAATCCAGCGAGGGCACCTTTGAGGATCATTTCAACCGCCCAGCCATAGGTGGTCTCTTCCAGCGCGAGTGCGCGTAGTGCATCTGCGCGACCGGCGCGAAACGGACCGAGATCACTGATGTCTAGTTCATATAGAAGTCGGATCAAGCTGGCGGCGAGACGATTGCCAAACACCTGATGCCACGGCAAGACTCCAGCAGAATTTCGCTCGTGCAGCCGCGAACCGAGAGTGATGTCCGCGCGCCCCTCAATGATTGGCGCGATGAGAATCGGTAATTCAGCGGGACGATCGCTGTAGTCGCCATCAAGAAACACAATGATGTCGGGAGAATTTGCCGAGGCTATCCCTGTCAAGCAGGCACGCCCATAGCCGCGGCGTGGTTCTTGAACCACGTGAGCACCCATGGTTGCGGCGATCTCGGGTGTCCCGTCATTCGAGTTGCTGTCAACAACAATGACCTCCGTCGTGAGATCGGACGGAAGATCCGCTAAAACACGCGCAATGGACTGCGCTTCATTGTGAGTGGGGATGATGACGGAGACTCGCACTTGAACTTGGCCCAATCACCACCACAGGGAAGATGGCCACCGTTGCGCCAACCATGCATCAACGCCCCATTTTCGGCCAGCGCGTCCGATTGCAAGCCCGAGTGATGCGAGCACTGGAACCAGCAGTTCCCAAATCCAAGAGGTGCCCCACTCCGAAATCCAAAGACTGCCGAGAAACAGGAAAGCCACAAAGGCTGCGGGTCTAGTAAGCAGACCGATGATAAGGAGGATTCCGAGGGAGATCTCGGTCAAGCCCTGCATGGGCGCAGCAATCGCGGCGTGGTTAGCCGCCAGCCCCATCACTGACTTCCACGCGGCAGGGCAGTGGCTAGCTTTAATGTAATAGTTGATCAAACCGGCGTAGCCTGCGGAAGTGTAAAGCCCCTTGCCCAGGTTTTCGAAAAAGACCCATAGGAACATCGAGCCGATAGTCACGCGCACAAGAGCCAGACCGTTCGCCGTGGTCGTGTCACTGGGCAGTGTGGTTGCGATCGTTGGCATTGTGAACCCGTCCAGTGGATGCTATACCAGATTGGAAGCATTCGACAGACTCAAGTTTCGTACAAGAGAACCACCGGCGTTAATTATCACGAACATGCCTTCCCACCAATCCCGACAGCTCGCGCTGAATTCCGGTTGCGGTGTACGGTCGTTCGTCAAAATGACGTTCTGCCCTTGCTTGGCAAGACTCTCGCCGACTTAAGAATGTTCATCGCATCGATGACCGAAGCCGAGAAGCATATGTTTAGCGTGGACAGGATGATCGAGAACAATGCTGATCGCTGGTTTTATGCCACGAAGCCAGTTACGGCGCAAAACTTAATTACATACCACGTGAATGTTCCCATATCGGGGCACGTCTGCGCGGCGAAACTCACTGTCAAGATTGGCCATTCCGAAGCCGAACTTAGAATGATCGCCGCCACCGTCTCTGCTGCGAAATAGAACGGCTTCGGTTCACGTTGCTCGAAGAGGAGCATCTGCGCATGCCCGAAGCAGACGCTTTTCTTCTCGGGATTGTCTGGTGGAACACCGCGACCAAGAGTTTCCAGGGGATGGAATGTCAAAACCTGCTGCCGTACATATGTGATGTAAAGGGTGCAATGAATGACATCGCCATGAGCTGGGATGGCAAGCAGTTCGTCATCGACGAGGTCGAAACGTCAACTTCTGGAAAGAAATCCACCTGGCACGAGGTCTGGTCAGACATCACGCCCACCTCATTTGTTCAGACTGGGGAATATGGCGACCCCGGCGGACCCGGGAAACGGATGTTCACGATTCACGCTACGAGGACCACCGCGACGCAGAGCATGAACGAAATTCATGGGGACTTCCAGCATCCAGTGCCGCAGATCCAGCGCAGGAACTGCAGAGCCTCGCAAAGGCCCTGAAGGGTAACCGGTCCACCACGTATGAGTTTGCACCCGGTGGATGCGGAAGCATAGATCTGGTGATCCGAAGAGGAGTGTTCTGGCATGAGCACGACAAGAGCTGATTTCACAGGCTTTCCCTCAGACGCTGTCACAACTCGACCCGTCACTGCGCAGGGTGCAGATGCTTGGTCTCGGCCAAGCTTGTTATCGGAGGGAACAGATCTTTGGGCGAGCAGAGTTGCGATAACGAGGAGGGAAGGCATGAACAGAAAGCGCCGCATCGGCACCTCTTGCTTCGTTGAAACTTCAGTCCAAAATTATAGCTTGTCAAGTGTTTGCACCGTTGCCACAACGCGGTGTGGAGGAGCGCCTAAGAGTTGTTGAAAAATCTCTATTTCACTCATTGACCTCCCTCCGCCAGTCTTCAATGAGCGCTAACGCCTGCCCTCAACAGTTATGACCTAAAATGCGCTTCAGGTGGTGGACGCTACCCGAGAGGGAAAATGAAATCGTTAAGGCGTTTACTGGGATTGTGGTGGATCTGTTGGTTCGGGATCATCGGTGGCTTCCTTATGGTCGGCATCGGTGAGTACAAGCACGAGTCTCCTGCCGCGTCTTAATTCTCGATCACCCTCATGATCGTTACCATTCTTTTGTGGATTGCCTTTTTCATCGCGGACGACGGTTCAGTGGTCCATCCGTCCTCGGTCGCACTGCGCTGAACTCTCTTCTCATCAAGAGGAGCGGGACGCCCAATCAATTTCTCGATGTTCGACTACACACCATGGCGATGTCCGGGCTGTCCCGCGTGCGAACCGAACTTTTTCAGCTGCTCGTAATCCCATTGCTTGCGCATCATCCAGAACAACTGCACGGCCAACCGGCGGGCCATCGCGACTTTCGCAATCTTGCGTCCGCGACGCAGCACCAGATGAAAATATTTGCTGCGCCACTCCGGCAGGCTGCGCACCGTCACCTGCGCCGCTTCCACCAGCAGAAAGCGCAAGATCGAACTGCCTTGCTTGGTGATATGTCCCAAGCGCCGGCGATTTCCGCTGGAGTCTTCCAGCGGCACCAGGCCCAGATAGCTTGCCACCTGCTTGCCGCAGTGAAAGCGTCCCGCGTCGCCGAGTATCAGCACAAACGCCAGCGCGGTTAACACGCCCACTCCCGGATGCGTTCTCAGCCGCTGCGCCGCAGGACAGTTCTCGACTTCGCGTTCGATCGCCTGGGTCAACTCCGCAATCGCCGGGTTGAAACGATCCAGCAACTCCAGCAGATCGCGCCGCCGCCGGCTCGCCCACGGAGCCAGTGCGAACGATTCCAACTGCTGCCGTCCGCGCTCGCGCCACAACTTTTTCTTGCAATGCAGGCCTTCGTTCAACGCCACCGCCTGCAGTTGATTCATGACACGCGTGCGTGCCTGCACCATGCGATGCCGATGCCACAACAACTGCCGAAGATCGCGGTTCTCCCAGTTTGGCACCCAGATCTTCGGAAAGCGATTCTCGAGCAGCAGGCTCAGGATCAGCTGCGCGTCCTGGCGATCCGTCTTCTGCTTGCGCACCCGCTTCGCGCGAATCGCGGCCGCGTCACCGATCCACAAATCAAACTGCAACTCGGCTACGAGACGCTCGAACCAGCGTGCGTGTCCGCTGGCTTCCATGCCGATGCGCACCGTCTCACCCGCACTCGGCAGAGCATGGTAAAACTTCTCCGCCTCGCCCGGATGTGCGAGCCGTTTCTCCTCGACCTCTCCGGTCGTGGTGTTGAGCAAAGCGATTTGTTGAAACTCGGGATGGAAATCTACTCCTATAATGATCATCGTTCGGCTCCTTTCTCCCGAGCCGGTTGGTTGGTTTTGCCACCTCCAACTCTAACCCGGGTGCGGGAGCCGACATTGTCATGGAATCAATTACACTCATTGACCCCAATCTGCAATCGTCAATTTGCGGTATCAGTTCAAAGGCGGTCCCGCCGCCATACGCGCCCCCGTTTGGTGATAAAGGCGACGGATCTTACGTCAGATCTAATCTGATTCTCGATCAATCTGGGAGTCTCTATGGCAACACTTTCTTCGGCGGGACTTATGGCGGTGGAGTTGTCTTCAAGCTGTCTCACGCTAATGGGGCGTGGTTCGAGACAATCCTGCACAACTTTGGCAACGGCGTCGACGGAAGCGGACCTCTCGGGGACATAGCTGTCGGCCCGTCCGGAAATCTCGTAGGTACGACCGAAAGTGGTGATAGTGGGGATGGAATCGTGTGGTCTATCACGCCCTGATCGATACCTCAATTATTGTATGACACGAAGACGAATAGAGGATCACCCGGCGAGCTCAGCTCACTTGCAAAAACATGACTGACCGCCCAGTCGAGAGTCATAGCTAGAAGGTTCTCCGCCTCGCAGTAGCGGAAATTTTGAAGTTAGGGCGATCGCGGGCGTTGCCTGGAAGCAACTCATCGCCACCACGATGAGCGCTATGGCGATTTATCAACAATTGAAAGTTTCGTGGTTTCCAAGTAGCCGACAAACCAACCTACAAGGCGGGTGGTTTAGCGCGAGTCATCGTCTTGAAATGCCTGTCCAGTACCGGACGACTCCACTCAGTATCGGACAATTGGGTAGTTCGACACGAAAGCTAAGTACAACAAAAATATACTAGGGCCTGAGCCGAGGATTGGAAACTAAGGTGCTGCCTTTCGGACGATGACTGCTCAGTTCGTTATGCGCTCCAATAATCGGGGTTCGAGTGGCGCCGGAAGCGCCGGAAGCGAGCCCGAGCCATAGTCCTCACGATGATTCTGGGACAGAGCACGCGAACCATCTTGATTGGCCTAGCGATTGGACTTGTTGCTTCTCCGGGACTGACAGGCGATTGAGTCGTTTCCGTTCGGAGTCGCGGTTGAAGACCCGCTGACTTTTGTTGTAGTGATCTTGCTTCTTACTCTGCGGCGCTGCTGGCTTGCTGCCTCCGGCGGGCGGGCAGGGTTCGATCCGACCGTGGTATTAGTAAAGCTTTAGGAAAGATGAAAACGCTCCAAGATTTGCGATATGCGATCCGGCAGTTGCGGCTTGCGCCGGCGTTTGCGCTGGTGGCGACCGCGTCTCTGGCGCTGGGGATCGGGGCGAATGCGGCGATTTTTCAGTTGCTCGATGCGGTGCGACTGCGCAGCCTGCCGATTCCAAATCCCACGGAGCTGGCAGAGGTGCGGATCGTTGGCGGGAATCACGGATTCGGAATCAACGGCGGTTTCTATGCCCAACTCACGCGGCCGATCTGGCGCGAGATCCGAGAACATCACGAGCCTTTTTCCGGTGTCTTCGCGTGGAGCAGCTATGAGGAGCGTATCGGAAAAGGGAGTGACTCGCGTCAGGTGCGGGCGCTGGAGGTGAGCCGTGAGTTTTTTCCCGTGCTTGGCGTTCAACCCTGGCGGGGACGGTTTCTTATGTCGGAGGACGAGGAGAGCGCATGCACGATTTCGGGAGTTGTCGTGAGCTATCCCTTTTGGCAGAGCCAGATGGCTGGCCGCGAGCTTGATGGAAATAACCCGATCGTTGTCGATGGGCATTCTTCGCAGGTGATTGGCGTAACTCCTCCGGGATTCTTTGGCGTGGCGGTCGGCGAGAGCTTCGATATTGCAGTCCCCCTCTGCTACGGGAAAGACATACGTCGCGAAGTGTTCGATATCTCCGTGATGGGCCGGTTGCGTCCTGGATGGTCGCTGGGGCGCGCTTCGGCGCTGATGGCCGGCATGAGCCCGGGCATTTTCGACGCGACGGCGCCGAGCGGATACAGTTCGCAGGCGATCCAGAAGTTCAAGAATTACAAGCTCGGAGTGTATGGGGCGTCCGCGGGTGTGAGTTTGCTCCGTGAAGAATATGACAAGTCGCTTCGACTCCTGTTGGGAATTACAGGACTAGTCTTGCTGATTGCGTGCGCGAACCTGGCGAACCTGATGCTGGCACGGGCGAGCGTGCGGGAGCGCGAGTTTGCTGTGCGGCTGGCGCTCGGGGCATCGCGGCGCGACTTGCTGTGGCAGTCGCTCACCGAGAGCGGGTTGTTGGCGCTAACCGGCACTTTGATCGGAATTGCGCTGGCGCGCTTGCTGAGCCGTGCGCTGATCTGGTCGCTTTCGAGCGAAGACAATCCGATCCATCTAGCCACCGGCACAGACTGGCGCGTTTTGCTGTTTGCTTCGACCATGGCGATAGTGACGTGCGTGATATTTGGTGCGGCGCCCGCAGCGAGGGCGACCTCAGCGCAGCCGATCGCGGCCATGAAGAGCGGTGGACGCGGGACGACCGGTGGACGCGAACGTTTCTCGATCCAGCGCGGGCTGGTGGTGGCACAGATTTCGGTTTCGCTAGTGCTGCTGGTAGGCGCGCTGTTGTTCGTGCGCAGTTTTCACGCCTTGATCACGGTAGATACCGGCATGCGCGAACAAGGCATTACGCGGGCGACCCTTCAGTTTTCGGACCAGAAGTGGACGCCCGACAGTATTGAGGCGTTCCGGCGAGAGTTGCTGAATGAAATCCGCTCGGTGCCGGGCGTGCTGGATGCCGCGACGACCACACATGTTCCTCTGGTCGGAGGAAGCTGGACGCATGGCGTGCGTGTGGGCGCCGTCGAAGACTCGTCGAAATTTACATGGGTCAGCCCGGGCTACTTCGGGACGATGGGGATCCCGGTGATAGCGGGGCGCGCATTTAACGGGGACGACACGGCGACTTCGCCGCGCGTGGCCGTCGTCAACCAGACATTCATCCGGCATTTCCTGGGTGGCACCAACCCGATTGGCCATACTCTGACAACTGCCCCCGAGCCGGACTATCCTTCGACGACCTACGAGATCGTCGGAGTGATTCCCGACACGAAGTACAACGACATCCGGGAAGAAACGCCGCCCATGACGTTCGCGCCGGCGTCGCAGTTTCCGGTGCAGGGATCGTGGGCGCACCTGATGATCTACTCGAGCACACCGGTGGATGAGGCGGTCCGGAAAAAGCTGGCTGAAACGCACCCACAAATGGCTGTGTATTTGAGCGATCTTCAGGTGGAAATCGCGAAAGGGTTACGGCGCGAGCGGATGCTGGCGATGCTCTCGGGATTCTTCGGTGTGCTGGCGATGGTGCTGGCGACAATCGGGCTATATGGAGTGGTGTCGTACATGATCGCGCGGCGCCGAAATGAAATCGGGATTCGCATGGCTCTGGGAGCAAGCCGCGGAGGAGTGCTTCTGGTCGTGATGCGCGAGGCCGCAGTACTTCTCCTAGCAGGTCTGGTCGCGGGGGCAATCTTATCTGTGCTCGCCGGACGCGGGGCGGGATCGTTACTGTTCGGATTGAAGCCCAGTGATCCGCTGACGTTGGCGGCCTGCATCTTGTTGCTTTCGGTGATCGCGGCTGTCGCCAGCTTTGTTCCCGCGCGGCGGGCGGCGAAGGTCGATCCCATGGTGGCGTTGCGGTACGAGTGAACGCTGATCTAGATCGAGGGAAAGAGCCCGGCATTTAAGGGTGGGATTACGGGCAACGCGGAAGTTAATGTCAACTGACGCTATCAGGCGTTAACCCCATTGACGATTGCAGATTGGGGTCAATGTGTAATGGCGATTTTTCGCCAACGAGCCGAAGTCGCAATTTCTTAGAAGAGCGCATCGATCTCCTTAAACCACTACAATACTCCTAGGTTATCTGGATACTTCGCCTGTAGCGTGCTCACCAGCAATTCAAACTCCGACATGCCGCGCAGATTCTGCAAACACGGGTCCTTCATGAAAAACGGCCAGCACGCGAAACCCGTCGCCACACTACGCTCCAGCCACTCGAACGCCGGCTGCCACCGACCGCTCAGCGCGAGAGTGCACGCGATCTGATAATACGTATGATGCGCATGCCCGAATGTCTTTGGATTCGAACAGGCTCGCGTCACGCAATGGAGCGCCTCGGCAATTCGTCCCGTCAGCGCATGCAGCACGCCCTTTAGGCTCACAATCATCGGCTCGTCCGGCAGCAGTTCATCAGCTTGGTCGATCAGCCGCCACGCCTCGCCCCAATCTCCCGTCATCATCGCCGGCTGTGGCGCAAAGTAAATTGGATACTTATTGGCGGGACTCTCGGCCCGCCACGCCTCAATCTGCTCCCGCGCCAAATCGTACTCCCGGTTCCATACATACACCTGCACAATGCTCCGACTCACCGACTTGTTTTGATGAAACGACCGCCCTCGCTCGTACATCTCGCGCGCGCGGTCCAGGAGCCCGATGTGCGCTAGGATCGTCCCCAGCCGGTTGTACGCGTGCGGCAGATTGTTCTGCAGGTGAATCGCCCGCTTTAAATCCGTAATGGCCTCCAGATGCTGAAAATTCTTCGACGGCCCCCAGAGCAGAAACGCCCGTGCCACGTATCCCTCTGGCAGTTCCGGCTCGATCTCCAGCGCACGTCGACAATGGAACTCCGCTTTTTCCAGCCACACGTTTGCCGTATCCGACTCGAAATGGCGCGTCGTGCATGCGAACGACAGCGTGGCATGCGCAAGCGCGAAATTCGGATCGCGCATGACCGCATTCGTCAGATGCTGGGCCGCCTGCTCCATCTGCGCCGGATCCCCAGACGAGCTCAGCCGGAACCCACGCATAAACTCGGCATATGCCAGAGGATCCCGGCTGTGCCGTGGGCGTACGGCAGCCGTCTGCGCTGTACCCAGCGGCCTCTTCAACGCTCCTGCGATCTGCTGCGCAATCTCACTTTCCAGGTTTGCCATACGCTCCACATCGAGATCGCATTTCCTGCTGAAGCACGATCTTCTTGAATACGTGTCCATCAACTCGAGCGACAGCCGCAACTGAGCCTTCGACATCTGAATCGCGCCATGTAGGACGAAGCGGACCCCGAGCCGTGCCCCGACTCCAGAAGCATCCACGTCACTTGGCAGGTTCAAGACTGCCGAGATCGGCAGCACATCGACACCTCGCAGATTGCCCAGTCGCGATGCCAGCGCCTCGGCAAATCCCAGGCCGAGCCCCTCGTCATCGCTGCCCTTCCCGAGTAACACGGGAGGAAGCACAGCCAGCGACGTGCGCTCCCATCGCGCACTCCCGATCTCCTGCCGGTCGCTTTCCGTCTCATCTAGGCCCGCTCGTGGGTATTGAGCTCCTATCACCCCCACTGGCCCAATGAACCGGTAGCCCTTCCCGATCACTGTCTCTATGAAACGCGGCCTATCGGCGTCGTCACCTAGTGCTGTCCGAATCTTCCGCACGATATTGTTCAGATTTCGTTCCGAATCGATGAACAGATCCGACCGCCAGAGCTTCTTCACGATCTCTTCACGTGTGACCAACTGCTCTCGCCGGCTCACCAGAAAGATCAGCAACTCCATAGGTTTTCGCTCGAGCTTCACCCGCCGCCCAAACCGCCGCAGTTCGTAGCGCCCTAGGTCGAGTTCCACACTCGCGACAGTCTTTCGATGTCCGGTCATCCGCTCCACACAAGGCATTATCTACCAGCAGGTCAATAATTTGCGCCGATATACAAAAAACATTGAAACGAGATTCGCCGCTCATTGCAGGGTTCTGCCTGCTAGGAGATTATCCCACTACCAATCCACAAGGAGGCATTCGATTGAAACGTTTTCTCTATCTCACTCTGGCGATCATCGCCCTGCTCGCATGCACGGGGCAGCTTCTCACAAGAACCGCCCACGCTAGCGCGGATGACCAACACCACGCGTTCACCCCCGACACCATTCCCTGGGGTCCGGCACCCCCGTTCCTCGCTCCCGGCGCACAACTTGCTGTGCTGGAAGGCGATCCCAACGCAACGACGGGGGACTTCACGGTGCGTCTGAAAATGCCCGACGGGTATCGCATCGCGCCTCATTTTCATCCCTTTCGGGAAAACGTCACCGTGCTTGAAGGCTCTTTCAAGGTGGGGATGGGCGATCACTTCGACACACACAAGATGACGGCGTTCACTACCGGTAGTTTTGCTTTTCTCGACCCCGACATGCATCACTACGCGATGGCCTGCGGCCAGGTCATCGTGCAGGTACATGGCAAGTCGCCATTTCAATTCAACTTCATCAATCCCGACGACGCCAGCCAAAGTAAATAGCGTCTCGTCCTCTCGGATGGGACGAGTTTGGCGTCAAGGCAGACCCACCACCCGCGTAGCATGCTGACAACTGCGCGGGTGGCTTAGCCTTGCTCTTGGGTCGAGGACTTTCTCCAACCGGTTACCAAAGGCCGCTGCGGCGGTGAGCGATCCACTGATGGCCATGCGGAGTAACACTGTTTTCATTCACGTGCCTCGGCCGCATGGAGGTACCGGACTACAACGTAAGGCTCAATTGGCGAAATTAAGCAATAGCACAAGTGACCTCGAGGAAAGTTATTTTGATTCCCGATTGATGAGTGCTATAACGATTTTTCGCCAGTTGTAGAATCCTCGGTGCGTCGCAATTCTTGAAGGCTTCATCAGTCATGTTTACCATCGAGCAAATCAATGCCATTCACGACCGGCTCGGTAGCGCGAAGACGCTCGCAGAGTATGTTCGGGCTCTCAAGGCGCTCGGCGTCGAACGGTACGATTCTTACCTGGCCGACGGCCATTCGGAGTACTGCGGACAGGGCGGCCAGACTGTCGTCTCTCCACCGGTGCATGAGGTGCTTCCCGTCGCTGCAACCGGTCAACGCGAGACGTTCCTTCAGCACCTGGGTCGGCACGAGCGTCGCGAAACGACTTACTTAGAGATGTCTAGGGGCCTGGCGCAGAGTGGTATAGAGAAGTGGAGTGTGGACACGGGCAGGATGACTATGACGTTCTACGATAAAGTCGGCACAGAGATGCTTTTCGAGCAGATTAGCTAATTCTGTGTTTCACAACAGACTGCAAGTAAACGAAATCAGGGATTACACGTTTTGACCAGGTCAATGAGCGATATAGCGATATTACGACAGTCACCACGATTCGGATGAATAGACGGTCTAGACTGACCACAAGCGGTGTCCATTAGAGTGTAAGGACTGCACGTCAATGTTTCGGCGCACGATAACGAGACGATTAGTAACCGCATTGCTGGTTTTTCTTGCTGCTTCGGTTGGAGCAATCACACTGATAAACCAGCATTACGCTGCTCGCACAGAGAGCGAGCAGTATAGTGTTTATTCGGCGTATCTGTTTGACACCCCTGTGCTCGAAAAACCCCTTCCGGTCGAATGCAGCGAGGATCCACGATTCACCGGAGGCGAAGGAGTCGCAGATATTCGGCAATACTTCGTCTCCGAAGCGACGGTGTCAGTATTCTCTTGGCCATCAGTTCTGTGGCACGTTCCTCAAGAAAGGCGAGCGGCACGATGGGTGCCGATTTCAGTCTTTACTAGCTTCATCATGCGGGATTTTTCTATGGAACCATTGATCGCGGGTAGGTTTCGTAATGCGGAGGGTATAACGCCCGCCATGGTGAAGGATGCTCGAAACGTGCGCACAACAGAGCAGCCGACGATTTCGGCAAGCCTCACAAAAGTCGGGTTCAACCGGGATTTCACCATGGGTATGTTCTACGCAGAGGTGACCTGTGGAGGAAAGACCGGAGGAGAATACGTGATCATGCACAAAGTGCCTCCGACTGGAAGTCATCGGTACTGGTATTGGTACGTGGTCAGAGTTGACCGTGAATGACGAAATCAGGCGATGTCACAAGCGTGCGCCGTCTGTTCGCCCTTGCTGAAGTCAAAACGTGCAATAGGGATTTTCGCCAACGATCTGCCTAGGTTTCCGCCATCTCCTCTCCTTTCATTGACTTGATCCTTTCTTGCCCGTAAGATTCGCGCCAGTGATCGGCCAAACAATTTCGCGCTATCACATCGTCGAAAAGATCGGCGGCGGCGGTATGGGAGTCGTTTATAAGGCCGAGGACACTGAGCTAGGCCGTTTCGTTGCACTCAAGTTCCTGCCTGACGACGTCTCCCGAGACCCGCAGGCGATGGAGCGTTTCCGACGTGAAGCTCGTGCGGCCTCCGCCCTCAACCATCCTAACATCTGCACGATTTACGACATCGGCAAGAGTGGCGAGCAGTCGTTCATCGCCATGGAGTTCTTGGATGGACTGACGCTGAAGAACCGTATTGCTGGCCGAGCCGATGGAAACCGAGTTGATTCTCTCGCTGGCCATCGATATTGCGGACGCGCTCGATGCTGCCCACGCGGAAGGAATCGTTCACCGGGACATCAAACCCGCTAACATTTTTGTGACCAAGCGCGGCCACGCCAAGATTCTCGATTTCGGGCTGGCGAAGGTCAGTCTTGCAGGCAGTTCTTCGAGCAAGATTGCGTCTCTCAACACACAGACCGTGGACGCGGACCATCTGACCAGTCCGGGCACCATGATGGGAACGGTGGCGTATATGTCGCCGGAGCAAGTCCGAGCCAAGGAACTGGATGCACGCTCCGACTTGTTCTCCTTCGGCGCGGTGCTGTACGAGATGGCGACGGGTGGGTTGCCGTTCCGTGGGGAAAGTTCGGGAGTCATTTTCAAAGCCATTCTGGACGCGGTTCCCACGCCTGCTGTGCGGCTGAATCGCGATGTGCCAGCTGAACTAGAACGCATCATCAACCGGGCGTTAGAGAAAGACCGCAATCTGCGCTACCAGAGCGCAGCCGACATGCGTTCCGAGTTGCAGCGGTTGAAGCGCGATACCGATTCCAGCCGCCAACTCTCGGCAGTCACTGCAATAACTGATGCAAGTGCGAGTTTACCTTCGTCAGCCGCATGGCCAAGCGCTATCCCGATGGCCAGCAGAGAGGCAAGTTCCGATACCCAAGTTGTCGTTGGGCTGGTCGCACGGCACAAGACGGCTTTCTTGGCGGTCGCGGGGATGATCATATTAATTGTGGCTGGTCTCAGCTACGGGGTGTTCCGCTGGCTTTCGCCCGGTTCAGGCTCCACCATCGACTCGCTTGCCGTGCTGCCCTTCGCCAATGGGGGTGGAGATGCCAATACCGACTATCTCAGCGATGGCATCACCGAATCGTTAATTGACAACCTCGCCCATGTGCCGCAACTCAAGGTGAAGTCGCGCAACTCGGTCTTTCACTACAAAGGCAAAGACGTGGACGTGCAAAAGGTTGGCAATGACTTGGGCGTGTCCGCGGTCGTGAACGGGCGGGTGGTGCCGCGAGGCGACAACATCGAAGTGAACGCCGAGCTGACCAACGTTCGCGATAACACGGAAATCTGGGGGCAGCACTACAGCGGCAAGAGCGCAGACATCATCTCGTTGCAAGAGCAGATTGCGGGCGACATCGCGGCGAAGTTGCGTTCCGGTCTGAACAGTTCTGAGAAACAGCAGGTCACTAAACAAGGTACGCAAAATCCCGAGGCTTACGAGTTGTATTTGAAGGGCCGCTACTACTGGAACAAACGAACCGCTTCGGACATTACCGCCGCAATCTCCTATTTCAGTCAAGCCATCGCCAAAGATCCTGGCTACGCTTTGGCATATTCGGGTCTGGCCGATGCCTATAACGTATTGCCCAGCTACGGTGGCATTCCCAGCGAATGCTTTCCAAAGTCGAATGCCGCCGCCCGCAAGGCGCTGGAGTTGGACTCAACCTTGGCGCATCCCCATGCTGTTATTGGGGGCAATGAGAGAGCTTATGAGTGGGATTTCGCCGGAGGAGAGGCCGAGTACAAGAAGGCTTTCGAACTCGATCCCAACGATGCCATGGCACACAAATGGTACGCAGAGGATATTGCATCGATTGGTGGCAGGGAGCAGGAGGCCCTTGCTGAAATCACTCGTGCTCACCAGCTTGACCCCTTGTCGCCGATCATCAGCCAAAGTGTGGGCAGTGTTTACATCAACGCGCGACAGTACGACGAGGCCATTGCCGTCTGCAAAAAGGTTGCCATTGAAGACCTAACATTTGCCCCAGCGCACTCTTGTTTGGCCAACGCGTACTGGGGAAAACGCATGTACCCGCAGGTCATCGAAGAATGGAAGGCCGATGCCCAGCTTTCCGGCGACTCAAACGAATCTGATTTCGCTTCTGCCCTGGAGCAAGGATTTCGTTCCGCGGATTGGAAGGGTGCTCTTACTAAAGGCATTGAAACCCGGCAAGCGCAACGGAAGGCAAGCTACTACTCTGCGTACAGGATCGCTGAACTCTATGCGGACTTGGGAGACAAAGATCAGGCTTTCCGGTGGCTCAACACTGCTTCTCAGGAGCGCGATGTTGCTCTAACGGGTTTGAAAACTGACTTCATTTTCGACTCCATCCGCTCCGACCCACGGTTTGCTGAACTGGTGCGGAAAGTGGGGCTGCCGCAGTAGCGAAGCTCGAATTTGTCCGTCGGAGATTTCTCCCTCGGCCGTTGGGAGAATTTCGCCATAGAAATGCCCAGCCCTCACGTTCTAGGAGAGTTTCTCCGCTCCAGTTTTGAAACGGAGTATCGCGAAATGCGGGCCATTCGCGCTATATTCGTCGGATATCCAGCGAGGTTCTCCGCAAGGGAGACTGAGTGGTGAGCGCGGAAGGAATCGAACCTTCAACCTACTGATTAAGAGTCAGTTGCTCTGCCAATTGAGCTACGCGCCCACGGTGGGAAAAATCATGGTGGGATGAACGAAAATTATAACACTCATTTCCGGCCCTCTGGCAGTCCGGTAAAGGAACCGCAACGCATCCCTAATGTACAAGTTTGAATTGCCGGTTCATTCCTTCGCTCTGCAGCTTCTCTCGGTAAGCAATTCGCACAGCGCGGCCCCATCATTTAACCGGCACTCTCTGCGCACGTCTCAGCACAGCAAAAAGCCCCTGCCGAGGCAGGGGCCGAGGTTGATATTTTTTGGCGGCTAGAACTTGAAAACGGCCGACAACTGAATTCCACGAGGACCGCCGCCGCCGATGAACGGATTGCCGATTCCCACGTCGCCAGTGGCGGTGATGGGCAGCGGACCGTTCGTAATTTCGCGGGTGTGATCTGGAGTCAGACCAAAGTTGCCGCCGTAACCGGCATCCGCGATGAAGGCCGGCAGCAGCGGGTTGGCGAAGTTCGGATGGTTCAGAATGTTGAAGAAGTCGACCGCCAGCTTCATGCTGATGCCTTCGGTCAAGTTCGTCTTTTTGTAGAACGAGAAGTTCCACTCCTTAAAGGTCGGTCCGGTAAGCGAGTTTCGGCCAAGATTTCCGAAGTGACGTGTACCGATCACGCAGTCCGATGCAAGTCCATTCGCCGCCCCGAGGTCGGTCGCGTCGCTGACCGTACAAGGAATCGCGAAGGATGTGAGATCCAGGAAGTTGCGCGGATCACGCTTGTTGTAAACCACCGGCCCGATCAGATCGGGACGGTCAAACGCGTTTCCGCTGCCACTGTAGTCATCCCAGAAGTTGTAGTTCACGTGGAACGGCTGGCCGCTCTGCAGAGTGACGACGCTGTTCAAGCCCCAGCCATTCTTCAGCTTCTGCATGCTGCCACCCATGTTCGGGAACTCGTAAGAAAAGTTCCAGGTGAAGCGATGAGGAATGTTGAAGTTCGACGGACCGTATTCGAGGTTCGGCTGGGTGCTGTCGTTGGGCTGCGCGGCGTTCGGTTCGAAATCTTCGCCGTCGCTGGAATTGTCGAGCGACTTCGAATAGACGTAGTTGACCATCGACGTGACGCCACGCCATCCCATGACCCGGAAGCTGGCTTGCAGTGCGTTGTAGTTTGATTTGCCGGTGGAATTTTCCTGGAGGGCGTAATAAGCACCGTACGGGTTTCCGTTAAACGGCCGCGCATCGGTGCCAAAGTCGTTGATAACACCGTCAGCGATATCCGCAGCGTTGATCTGCGCCGTACTCGGCTGACCCAGATCGAAGAATCGCCACAAGCGGTGTCCTTGCGAACCGACGTACGCGAGCTGCAGCACAGCCTTGTTTGAGATCTGCTGCTGGATGTTCAGGTTGTAATTTTCCATGTACGGCATCTTGATGTTGCGATCGAAACCAAACGAATCGCACTCGAAGCCGCAACCGGTGGTCGTAGCGTACACAGGCACCCCGGGAACGATCGGACCACCGATGGCACCGGTCGACGAGATCGCATCGGGTCCGATGTTGTTGTAGGCCGGACCGGGATCGAAGAACGGAGCGTACGGCAGATGGCCGAGCACCATGTCCTGCGAGAACGCATCGAAGAACATGCCGAAGCCGGCGCGGACAACGGTCCTGCCCTTGCCTGTTACATCCCATGACGCGCTCACGCGCGGCGCGAAATCCTTCTTGTCAGGGTTGTAGAGGCGATCAAGTCCGGGTTGTCCGACCTGCGTCAGCGTGAAGGTACCGGTTCCGGGCGCGGGAGAAAAGCTGGTGTAGTTGCTCAGCAGGTTGTTCTTCTCGCCTACGACGCCGAAGTAATCCCAACGCAGTCCGTAGTTGATGGTGAGATGCGAAGTTGCGCGGAAGCTGTCCTGCACGTAGAACCCGAAGTTGTTGTCGAAGGTGTGACGGGTGGAGTTGCCGAAATACTGGAATCCGCTGTCGACCTGTCCGGCAAGGAAATCCTCAAGGGCGGAGCCCAGGGTGTCGCCGGTGAACTTCAGTCTGCCACGGAAGTATTTGTCAAAGAACTGCTGTACCGTCGTGCGGTGGAAGTCGAAGCCCACCTTCACGTCGTGCTTGTTGAGCTTCCACGAAAAATTGTCGAGCACCTGGTTATTGCTGTCGAAACGGTGGCGCGGGACACTGCTGGTTGCGCCGAGCTGAGCGAAACCGCCGACGAGCGTGATGGGCATTCCGGAATCAAATGGCGCCGTACCATTGCAAAGGGTCGCATCGAAGCTTGCACACAAGCCGATTGAGCTGGGATGGAAGTTGCGGTCCGCCGGGAAGAATCCTTCGGCGAAGCGATTCCATCCGTAGCGCAATTCGTTGATCTTGTTCGAACCGAACGTGTGCGTGTAAGAGATCGATACCAGCTGCACTCGCGTTGGAGTAAAGGTATTGAATCCCGGCAACTGGCCGCCGCTTGCGGTCAATGCCAGCGGGAAGGACTGCTGGCTGTCGCCGAAGAAATACCGGCCGGTCAGGATGTTCGAGGCGTTGAAATTGTGGTCGATCTTCGCGATCAAGCTGGTCAGGCGGTTGAATGACGGCGAAACGACCGAGCTGTTCGGACCGCTCGGGCAGCCATCGTTTTCCGAGCCGACGAGCGAGCCACCGAAGGTTCCCGGAATATTCGGCGAGGGCCAGGGATTCGTCGCCAGCAAAGCAGCGATTACAGGATTGCTTGCGCCGCCGTCTGCCGCGATTTGAGCCGGATCAGGAACGCAGGCCAGTGTCACGACGCCGACCGGCTCCTGCTGCCCTTCGTAATCGAAATAGAAGAATGTCTTGTCTTTCACAATCGGGCCGCCAATCGAGCCGCCGTATTGGTTGTTGTGAAACGGCGCCTTCGGCTGGTCCGAAGTGTTGAAGTAGTTTCGGGCATCGAGAGCGCTGTTGCGGAAGTATTCGGCCGCGGTGCCGTGGATCTTGTTGGTGCCGCTCTTGGTGACGATGTTCACCACTGCGCCGGCGTTGCGGCCGTATTCGGGTTCGAAGTTTGAAAGGACGTTGACCTCGGCGACCGCGTCGATCGGCAGAATCGTGGAAGGTGTACCGAACACGCCGGCCTGGTTGATGGCGGGGTCGTTGCGGTATCCGTCGTTCATGTCGGTACCGTCGAGCAGATAGTTGTTGGAGCGACCGCGGGCCCCGTTCATCGAAAACTCGCCGAACGAGCCGGGGGAGTCAGAAATCTGGTCAGGAGATCCCGAGACGCCGGGGTTCATATAGATGAGCTTGGTGTAATCGCGTCCGTTTACCGGGATATCTTCGACCGTCTGAGCCGTCAGCACGCCGCCCAACGTGTTCGTGGTGGTTTCAACCATGGGCAGCTGGTCGGCAGAAACTTCAACCCTCGTGGATACCTCACCAGTCTTCAGGGAACCATCTATGCGCCGTTCCGTGGCCACATCTACGGTCACTCCCTTTGCGACAAACGTCTGGAAGCCGCTCTGGGTGATGGTGACATCATAGGGGCCGATCGGGAGCTCGGGGATCGAATAGCTGCCGTCCCCGCTGGTTTCTGTGGCGCGCTCGAGGCCCGTGGCGGTGTTCTTTACGGTGACTTTGGCTCCGGACACCACCGCACCCGAGGGGTCGGTGACCGTCCCCAGAATCGTTCCGCGGAAGGTCTGGGCCGACAAGCTCACCGCAGCCAGAAGTAGAAACACCAATAAAATGCGCGCTCTCATTTGGTCTCCTTGAAACTGATCAGTTTTTAGGGGAGGAACGGTTTCTTGCGGGTCGCTCAGGGCTGCCTTCACTCTCTCTCAGAAGACTTGCAATTCCTTGTGTACTAACAAGATGCCCCGCCCACAAAGTGCTCTCACGACATTACTGAAAGCCGATTGCAAGAGTCAACCAAAGAGTTATCTATGGTTACCATAGTTTTTACGAATAAGGTACTGGGGGCGCGATGGGGTTTTGCACAAGTCGGGCCGCTTTGACTATCACCTTTCCAGGTGAATCGTGGGGATGGTACGGAAAGCGGCAGATGAGCGGTCTTGGCGATTTTCCCGGTTTGTCGACAAACGTGTTAGCACTGGCGACTCAAGGTGAGGTCAGATAATGTCTCTCAGCAAAGCTGTTTACGGCAGGAGGTAGATGCGGAACAGGTTGGCTTTCACGGAACGGCGCGTACTGACGAAGTAGTTGGACGAAATACCCGTAGGTACATCGGATTGATTGATCAAGAAAGCTCGCGGAATCCGCGCGAAGTCCGCTTCGCTATCGAAACCCTTGGTAAATGTGGGAGGCGCAGTTCCGGGCTTGACAGGGAGCGCTGCCGTCTTTAGTGAGCCGAAGGGAAACTGGCGGAGAGATACGTACACCCATTTTCCGTCCAGACTCCATGAGAGCAGCGGAGCCGACGAGCGTGCGGTTCCGAACCCGACGCTGCAGTTGTCACATACGGTGATTGGTTCACCTCCCTCAAGCGGCACGGCCATAATGACCGAGTTCCTATCGCCGTGGCTGTTGGGCGGCGTTGTCCCGACCAGAGCCCAGCGCGCATCGGGCGATACACTTTGTAACTGCATGATGGGAAGGTCCGAGACCACGTCGGGTCCACTGCCGTCTTCGCCAACCCTCATGATCTTAGGGGGTATTTGCGCACCTTGATACAAGATCTGTCCCGGCCTGCCGAAAAAGACACGATTTTCCCCCGCAAATGTAAGTTGCCGCGGCGCCTGTGTGCGGTCCAGCCAGCCGATCCAGATCCCCGATCGGGCCTGGCCCTGTTCCGTTGCGAACACGACCTTCTTCCCATCCTGCGATATGGAGAAATGAGTGAGTACTAAACCCGGAAAGAGACGCTCCGCGGCTCCTGTCGCCACGTCGGAGACCCATAGTTCGCCGCTGAAGTACGAATGCGCATTCCTAGTTCGTTGCAGGTAGTAAACTTTCTTGCCATCCGGTGACAGCGTCGGCAAGAACGAATAGCCCTCAGAAGTTATCTGCTTCTCACCGGCTTTGTCGCCGTATAGCCAGATCACAGATTGTTGCGTGCCTGAGGTTGTAATGAACGACTTGCCATCCGGCATTATCGCTAAGCCTTCCTCCTCACTCGCGCCTGAAGGAGTCAGTTGCTGAGGAGTGCCGTCCGGAAAACGTTGGCGCCAGACGTGGAAACCATCTGTCCGGTTATCCACCGTGAAGTACATCCATTTTCCATCGGGAGACCATAGGCCCCACGTGCAAGAACCCTCAGGCCCGACCGGCCCTCCCTCGGAAGATCCATCGAACGGGGCCACTCGACATCGCTTCCACCACTCGGAATCCATCTCAGCCATCAAAACGCTTTTCCCGTCGGGCGACAGCGCAGATCTGTGCACCATTCCCTGCAGAGTGTCGGCGGGAACGTAGATGTCCCGCTGTTCGGTTCGGTTGGGTTTTGCGGCGACGAGCTTCATGTGAATACCGGAGGAGATAGCCGAGAACATTACACGGTCGCTGTCAATCCAGCTCAGCCCCGTCGCATTTGCCATGAACAGCTTCGGATCCTGCCCGCCCAACAAAGGCAGCTCGTAGGTGTTCCAGACAAATTGACGTTCCAGTTGGGTAAAGAACAAGCGGCTGCCGTCCAGCGAGAAGTTGATTGTCTGCTTTCGCAAAGAGGTCTTTGTGAGTTGAAACGGTTCGCCACCCGGAAGAGATTTGAACCAAATTTGCCCGGCATTCGCAGAAGTTCCAAAACTGCCGGGGCCGCGAAGGAACGCCAGCATCTTGCCGTCGGGCGACAGCGTTGGAATTTCAGCCGCATCATTAAAGTTGGTGAGTTGCTCCCAGCGCAGTCCAGGTGTCGAGCTCTCGCTGCGGGAGAAACGCGGCCACAACAACCAGCCTGTGGCGATCACGGCGACGGCGAAGGCCCCGGCGATCGCACTTCTAAGCCACCGCTGCCTGGGCGAAGCCTGTCTTGTGGAGATCGCTGGAAAGGCTGACTTGCCTTCGAGGGAGCGGAGGTCGGTTGCCAGCTCTTTCGCCGACTGATATCGAAGTTCGGGCTTCTTCTCCAGACACTTCAACACGATGCGTTCAAACTCGGGCGATAGTTTCGGCGCCACCCGTCTGAGGGGCGGAGGCGCCTGATGCAGAATTGCCTCCGTCAGCTTCGGAACTAACGAATCCGTGAAGGGTAGCCGCTGCGTGGTGACTTCGAACAGTGTCACGCCTGTTGAGTAAACATCGCTGCGTTGATCGCCTTCTTCTCCCATCAACTGCTCGGGTGACATATACGGCAGGGTGCCAGCGACTCCAGTAGGTGTATCTGCAATCGTCAGTGTCGTGCTCAGATTTAACGCCGCCTCTTGCGAGAGTTTTGCCAGCCCGAAGTCGAGAATTTTTAGCCGGCCGTCAGAGGTGACGCGCAGATTCGCAGGCTTCAGATCACGATGCAAGACACCCGCTGCATGCGCTGCCGCTAAGCCTTCCGCCAATTGATGACCCAGACCGATTGCCTCGTTCTCCGGCAGAGCACCTGAGCGCAAGCGCACATCCAGCGACACGCCGGGCACCAATTCGCTAATTAGGAAATCGTGCCCTTCAAAAGTTTCGAAGTCGTGAATCGTTTGAAGGGATGGGTGATTCAGCCTTGAAAGGATGCGTGCCTCGTTACGAAACCGTCTGCGTGCTGCTTCGTCATGCAGCGCACCCGGAATCAGTATTTTGATGGCAAGGTCACGCTCAAGTTTCTCGTCGTAGGCGCGGTAAACTACACCCATACCACCGGAACCGATTTCCTCTACGATGCGATACCGCCCGAACGTCTGGCCTACGTATGGCATCCGTGAGACCCCGCAGGAGAGATGAAGAACGTCGACAGCTGGGCACCCTGAAACCGATCAGGGCCATGCTTGACAGCAATCGGCTCACCTTGTTGCACGTCGTGAGCGTTCGTTACTGCACGAGTCACAGGCTATTCGGAAACTGTAGCCCCTAAATTAGCGAAACTATGATTTTTTTGCTCGGGAAGCTAGAAGTTGAAGGCGAATCCGCCCCGAATGGAGCGCGCCGAATCCACAAGGTAGACCGTCTGCCCGTCCTGCCCCAAGACGGGAATATATCCTTGGGCCAGCAGATTGCGGATGTCGATCAAAGCCTCCATATGTCCGCCGAGGAGTGGAATCGGCTGGCGGATGAACACATTGAGGAATGGATCGCTTTGTCCCGCCGAGGAGTTGAACATGTCGACCGGCGTGATAGCCGAACCATTGATCCAGCGATAGGACGCGATCCAACTGGTCTGGGTGCGTGGCACTTTTCCACTCAGCTTCGCGGCCACCGCGTGGCGGCGCTGCGTCGAGATCCACTGCTGTGCCTTATCCAGCGGGACGTCGGTGCGGGAAAGATCGAGCACCCCGCCCATCGCGTAGTCGACAGTCGCTGTAAGGTCGGCGGAAAATTTGCGCTGCAAGACGACCCGCAGCCCCTTCGTGTTGAGATCGGGACCAGCGTAGCTGAACGTGCCCGAGGAGACGTCGGGCAGTAGAAAACCGCCGGCGGCTGTGACTTCTCCAGTGCCTGTCAACGCGGGATCAGTGACACGATCTGAAAACGCCGCCAACTGGATGTTGTTCTTGCCGATGCGATGGGAAACGCTGACTTCCTGATGGTGCGCGTTCTCGATGCGTGTCTCGAAGCCCAGCATGCTTACCCGTGGGTTCGATTCACTCAGGTCAGCAGGCTCGGAATCGAAACCCTTCTCCGAACGAAGATCAGGCCGCGATGTGGTGTAACTGTATTCGACCACGGTATTCGGCGACACGTGAAGATCGGCGGTGCCGTACGGACGGAAAGCATTCAGATGTCCGAGGAACTGAACCGTCTGCAGCTCGCTGCCGAACTTGAATTCGAGAACGTCGCCGATCGTCATGTCGTCCGCGGCAGAAAGAGCCAGTGCCTGCAAGGCTGCGTTGTGCAGGCTCGGGTCCGACGGTGAGAACCGATGCATGGTGAGGCCTATAACCGGCGTCGAGCCGTTCGCCATGCGATGCGAGTAGCTCGTGCGGACCACAGCGGCCGGCAACGCGGAGCCGTATCCCACATTACCGCTGAACGCCAAGCGACCGTCCGAAAAGATCGAGCGCTCAAGCGTAAAGCTCGTGCTCATGTCAGAACCGGTACCATACCCGCCGGCCGCAGATCCGGCAAGAAAGGACACAGTTCCCTTCATATCGTGACTCTGCTTCTCAGCCTCTGAAACTGCGGTCGCATTGGGGTCGTCAAATACTCGCAGAATCGGACGATTAGCCACCGAGCGCAGGGTCCACTTCCAGTCATCGTCGTCCGGAATACTACGGATCGGCCCTAGCTGCATAACTCCTAGCAGCGTACTCAGAGTGACATTGATATTGAGACTGCCGCCAGGACGCAGGCCGACCTTTTCGCGGAGTGCAGGCAGGAATGAAGGCGCGGTAACTTTCAGAGTATAGAGACCGGGCAGCAAGCCGCTGGCGGTGTAGTATCCCGCGGCATCAGTGAAAACAGTGAAGCTGCGGTGGGCGGATCCGAGGATCTCCACCACGGCGCCCATCTGAGGGGCACCGCTTGCGTTGCGGACGTACCCGGAAATCGCGCCCGGTTGCTCTGCGGCAAGTGCGGGAAGCGCGAGTCCGAATGCGATCGCCCAAGTTGCGAGCTTACACAGTCTCAACTTCGCCCCACCCCCTGGGGGAATGCAGGGAGTTACTCTACTGCAAATACCGCTGACGGATCAACGGTTTGCTTGGAAACGTTGTCGTTTACCTTGATCTGAATTTTGTAAACGCCGGGCTGCAGGTTCGCAGGAACGATCGACTTCTGTAGGGTCACCTGGTCGCCTAGATTGCCCATAGTGTCCGTGGTCTCGGTCTTCTGAACCACCGGTTTGTTGGTTGCGATGTTGGTGATGTTGTACTCGAACGTGGCAGAGGGCTTGTGCGTCTTCTCGTCCACGCCGAGATTGTAGACCTGCATCCAGAAATTGAGTTTCAGATCTTTATCACGCTTGAAGATCGCCGGCTTGCCATCGGCCGGAGCTACGCGAGGACGAACCTTCATCGTGCCGATCACGAAGCTGCCACTACCGATCGCCTTGGTCGGAACGGCTTCCATCTGGTCCGCAACGATCAACGTCGAAGTCGCAAGTTTATCTTCAGTGAATTCGGGAACCACTACGCTCCGACTCCAAAGACCCTTGCGATCGCCGTTCACATCTTTTACCGCAACGTTCAACTTGTAGCGGCCGGGACGCAGCGGAAGGGCTTTCCAGTAAACGGAAGCGTTCTCTGCGGTACGCGGCAGCAACTCAGCCGGAACGTCGACTTGCACCGTGTCTTCGAATGTCTGCACGATCTTTCCAGTCAGCGTCGAAAGCCGTCCAAAGATGTTGACGGTCCCGCGCTGCACGCCGTCTTTGTTGACGAAAGTGATGTCGCGGTTTTTCATCTGGATCGTGACTGGAACCAGCACCGTGTCGCTGGTCACCTTCACGAAATCGGCGCGAACATCAAAGGGCATCGGATTCAGGATGACCTTCGAATTGACGGCCTCTTCCAGGTCTGTGAACTTAACCTTCGGAGCCTGCTGCAACTTCGCAAACTGTTCGAGCCGGTCGAATTCCTTGGTCTGAAGCATGCTGCTCTGCGGACCAAGGCCCAGGCGCTCCATGCCGCCTCCGGCAAATCGTTGCGACTTGTTCGCCATGCCCATCTGTTCCCACATGGTCAAGCCGGCATTTGGAGTCATCAGCAACGCGTCTTTTTCCGAGCGATCCATCGTCATGTGATATTCGCCGCACATGCAGGTGTCCACGAATTCGACGATGACCTCTTGCCCAATGCCATCGATGTAGCGATAGCGCCAGTCCTCAAACGGGAATGTCGAAGTTTCGCCGCCGCCCTCATCCATGGGGCGTTCGTACGATCCGCCGGAGGGATGCGAGTCGATTTCGTCCGGCTTGCCGAACACGATGTAGATGCGACCGCGATCTGTCTTCCAGCCCGGGACGCCTGCGGCGTAATGCTCGTTGGCGTAAGCGATGCGCTGATAGTGCTCTTCCTTGAATTCGTTTTCTTCGGTGTCGGGGGTGGGATCGCGACGCTGCCAGAAAGCTTCTATGAAGTTGTCGCGCTCTTCGTCGTTTGAAAGCTGCCGGAACGCAGCCCGCTCCTCATCCGTGATGATGTAGGAAACATCCTCATCAAGCCACTTTTTATAAGGCTTGCTGAGCTCCTGCTTCAGGGCTCGTGCGTTCTTCTTTTTCTGCTTCTCGTCGGTCGGACGCTTCAAAGGATCGACAGCGTCCTGAGGCTGCGTCTGTGCTGCTGCTGGAGCAGCATCCTGGGCTGGTTTTTCGACCGCTTTCGAGTCGGATTGGGCTTGCGCCTGAGGCTGGTCCTGGCTCTGGGCAACGACCACGGGAACCACGAGACCTAAAGAAGACAACAGCAACAATCGGAGTACAGCTTGAGATGAACCAACCCGGAACATGAGAGGGACTCCTGCCAGCCAACCGTCGTCTTCTTATTCTAGGCCCTTAGTTGTGTGAAAGCAAGGTTAAGTCGTGCCCCGAGAACGTATTGACAACTGCTACCGTTTAGCTAAGAAGCGGTCCCTTCGACCCCGAGTTGCCTGATGTTATGTCAAATCGTCATATCCGGTAAGGATTCGGGAGTTTATAATGTTTCGTCCCGGGGGTGAAGCAATTCCCCACCGTAACGGGTCTCGGCTGCTCTTCTAATCTGATCGGAACTTTCTCGTCCACGAGAACGTAACAGAGGATGTGTGTCCGTTACCCGAGCGTACTGAGGGCTTTTTTGTCGCCAAATAGCGGTTTCGGCAGGCCTTTAGCCCTGGTGGGAACAACTGCCCTGCGGCTGTGACGGAGACTATGAAAGCCTGGAAAAAAATAGCAATCGGCGTCGGCATTCTTGTTGTGCTTGCAAGTGTCGTTGGCTTCACCGTTCATCAGAGCAGCAAGAACGTCGCGACGGTTCAGACGGGCAAGGTACAGCGGCAGGACTTGTCGACCGTGGTTAGTGCATCCGGTGAAATCAAGCCGAAGACATACGTGAATGTCGGCGCCAATGCGTTCGGAAAGATCACCCACCTCTATGTGAAGGAAGGGGATCACGTCAAAAAGGGTCAACTGCTCGCTCAGTTGGAAAACGTCCAATCGTCGGCAGACGTGACCGCCAATGAGGCATCGTTACAGGCCGCGCAGACCGATGCGATTGCCGCTGAGGCCGGACTGAAAACCGCTCAGGCGGACTTACTCCGTGCGCAGGCCGACTACGACCGCAACAAGCTTGACTGGGAGCGGGCACAAAGCCTGTTCAAAGATGGCTTGATCTCGAAGTCCGACTTCGACAGCCGCAAGAATGCATGGGCGACGGCCGATGCGGGACTAACTCAGGCTCAAGCGCGTGTTTCGCAGGCGAAAGCTCAACAGGATTCCGCGGAGCGTCACGTCGCGCAAGGCAAGGCAACGTTGACGCACTATACGGATCTCTTGCAAAAGACGACCTACCCGGCGCCGTTTGACGGCGTTGTCACCAACCTTCCAGTGCGCGAAGGCGAAACAGTCGTGATCGGCATCCAAAACGCGCAGGGCAGTACGCTAATGACTATCGCAGATATGGCAGTGATTACGGCCGAAGTGAAAGTCGATGAAACCGATATCGTCAACGTCCGTCGAGGCCAGCCCGCCGAGGTCACCATCGACGCGATTCCGAAGAAAATTTTTCACGGGACGGTTTCTGAAATAGGAGACAACGCCATCGTCCGGTCCAGCGGTGTCTCTACCTCGCAGCAGGCCACGGCAAGTGAGGAAGCGAAGGACTTCAAAGTCGTGGTGACGTTGACCGACGCTCCGCAGGACTTGCGGCCAGGCCTCTCGACGACGGCCAAGATTACGACCGCGACGCGAAGTAATGCCCTCGCCGTCCCGATTCAGTCGCTGACGATGCGCACCAAGGATCAGATGGAGCAACAGAATAATGCTCCGGGATCGGTTCATGCAGCGTCACCCGCGGCCAAGGATGCTGCATCCAAAGCCAAGAAAGAGGAAGAACTTCAGGGCGTTTTCGTGGTTCGGAGTAAGAAAGCGCTCTTTGTTCCGGTCAACACCGGTATCACCGGCACCACCGATATCGAGGTGTTGGATGGCTTGAAAGAGGGCGATGAGGTAATCACGGGCAGTTACAAGGTTTTGCGGAACTTGAAGCCGGGGAGCAGCGTAAAGATTGATAACACCGCGCCGAAGAAAGAAGAAGAGGCGTCATAACCTTAGGTACGCTGATGCGTCCAAAAGGAAAGCCGGTACAGGTCTCAGAAATCGGAGCCAGAACAGAGCGTAACTAAAGCCAAGATCGGAGAGGTCAGTGGCACCGGACCAGGAGAAAAACATGGCAACCGCAGAAGTTATTAGTATGCCCAATACCGCGAATCTGGCACCACCGGAGTCGTGCATGATCGCTGCCGAAGATCTTTGGAAGACCTACGACATGGGATCCGAACAGCAGGTGCACGCCCTTCGCGGCGTCAACTTGCGCATTCAGCGCAACGAGTACGTCGCAATCATGGGACCGTCGGGCTCGGGCAAATCGACGCTGATGAACCTTATCGGCTGCCTGGATACTCCTTCGAAGGGCAAATATTGGCTGAACAGCCAACTCGTCAGCGAGCTAGATGACGACGAACTCGCCCGGATCCGTAACAAGGAAATTGGCTTCGTGTTCCAGACATTCAACCTGCTGGCTCGAGCCACCGCGCTCCATAACGTGGAGCTTCCGTTGATCTATGCCGGAATACCCACGGAAGAACGGATGCAGCGTGCCAAGGGCGCTCTAACAGCGGTCGGCATGGAATCCCGTATGATGCACAAGCCGAATGAGCTCTCCGGCGGTCAAAGGCAGCGTGTCGCCATTGCGCGTGCGCTGGTCAACAAGCCTTCCATCATCCTCGCCGACGAACCCACTGGAAACCTCGACTCGCAAACCGGTCTCGAGATCATGGCCTTGTTTGACCGCCTGCAGTCCGAAGGCAACACCATCATCCTGGTCACGCACGAAGGCGATATCGCCGAGTACGCGCATCGCGTCATTCACATTAAGGACGGCGTAATCGCCAGCGACGAGCGGAGCAAGAATCACTAGCTGCGTCGCAAAATTAATTCCACGCCTAGCCTTCACGGTTGGGCGTTTCTTTTGACATCGCGAAATTCTTGTGGGGTCGATAGCGCGCAAAAAGAATAACCCCGCACCCTTCATCAAATTTGCGTGAGATGGAACCCTTCTTGAAGCTCAGGTCGATGCCGGGCTGAGTGATTCCTCAACTGTAGGCTTCTTCAATGGCGTGGCATCGACTACACGATCTCGTCCCTCAGCCTTTGCTCTGTAGAGCGCTGCGTCAGCGGCATCGAGGACCAACTGGGGTGAGGTCCCATGCAGAGGAAACGAGGCTACTCCGACAGATGCGGTAACCGTTCCCAACGGGCGCCCCTGGTGCAGAACCATCAAATTCCGGAGCCGCAGCTGGATTTGTTCTGCACGCGCATGCGCCGCATTCGCGTCCGCTGTAGGGAGAATGACCACAAACTCCTCACCTCCGAAGCGGCACACGACGTCTTCTGCCCTAACACTCTTGCCTAGGCACGCGCCCACGCCGCGCAGAATCGCATCTCCCGCGTCGTGTCCATTTGTGTCGTTGAACTTTTTGAAGTGATCCAGGTCTGCCATCAATACGCTTAGCGGTTCCCCTGAGCGTGATGCCCGCCGCACTTCTTTTTCCAATGTCTCTTCCAGGTAGCGCCGGTTAAACAATCCTGTCAGTGGATCTCGGATTGACTGCTCGTGCAGCGCTTCGCGCAGTCGCAGATTCGCCACAGAGAGCGCCACCTGCTCGGCGAACATGCTCGTGTGTAACATCACGGACTCCGGGACTTCCCCTCGTTGAATCATCTGGAAGTGAAGAACGCCGATCGACTTCCCTTGAGATATCAGTGGAAGACAAAGATAGGCCGTCTCCGCTGAGGAGACGTGCTTACATTGCGCCACGGTATCGCCGGCTGACACGAAATGCATGTGGCCGGTGCGCAAGGCCCAGCAATCACGCGGATGAAAAACGGTGGCCGCGGGCCGGCAGTCCCCCCACGAAGTAGCTACTTCGAAAGACTCGTTGGAGGAATCAAACAGCAACACTGCTCCGCGAAGATCGGGAAAAATCTTCGAGGCCATTCCTGAGACGACGCAGAATACGTCCTGGTGATCGGAACAGCTCTGCAGTAATTCTGCACTTTTGACCAGCAGGGTGACCCGATTCGACCGCTTGGTCAGTTCCCGTACCATGCGGTCGTTCTGATCGTTCAATTCCTGTTGCGCCATACCACGTTCATGCATCTCCGTCTCGAGCCGAGTGTTCGCTTCCACCAGCGCGGCCGTGTGTTGTCGAATCTGCTCCTGCAGCTTTTGCTCGTTTTGTTTTTGATCGTCGATGTCGGTGCACGTGCCAAACCACTGTTTGATCACGCCCGAGGAATCCCGCAGAGGCACGGCCCGATCCAGATACCAGCGAAATTCCTTTTTGGCATCGCGCAGCCGGTACTCGATCTCGAACGTCATCCCCGAGAGAATTGCTTCTTTCCACTTCTTCCGGCAAGTATCTCGATCATCGGGATGGACCACCTCCATCCATTCACTGCCCTTGCCCGTGCCCTTCGCGGTGCCCGTCATTTCGTACCAGCGTTGATTGATGTAGGTCGTCTCACCGTTGGCATCGGCAGTCCACACAATTTGGGGAATCGCTTCCGCCAGCGTCTTGAACTGGATTTCTCCATCTCTTGCCGCATTCGCCACCGCTTCCTGCATGGTCAACATGCGGTCGAAAAATGCGATCAGCATCGCAAGCAGTAACACGACCAAGGTGCTCACGCTGATGATGACGATCCCTAGAGCAGAGATGTGGATCGTGTGGCTGGTACTGAACGGCAAACTGCAGGAGCGGAAGAACACAGCCCACATTCCCGTGTAGTGCACGGACGGGATCGCCAGGCCCATGATTATTGCGCTGGCAAGCTTCGGCTGAAAACCGGTATGGAGTCTGAAGCGACAGGCCTGCAACAATGCCACGAACGGAACACCTACGGCCACGACGATCGAAAGAACAACCCGTGGAGCTATGTATTCCATCATCGCGGGAAGGCGCATGGCTTCCATTCCCACGTAGTGGACGGCGGCGATGCCGCCGCCCATTACCAAACTTGCCACCGAGGCCGATACGACGCTCATATTGCTGGTGACAATTGCTAGCGAGATGCCGCACGCAAGGCAAGAAAGCAACAACGACGCAATTACAGTTGGGTAGTGGTACAGGACCGGCACCGGTAGGATGAAAGCCAGCATGCCAATGTAGTGCATCGACCAAATGCCCGAACCCATGGCCAGAGAGCCCACCGCAATCCAGAACAGTTTCTGCATGCGCCGCGCGGCGGCGATCCTCCCCGCAAGATCGACCGAAGCGTACGAAGCCACGATCGCTAGAGCAATCGAGAGCGCGACCAGGCCAGAGTGATAAGTTCCGTGCAGTATCGGTGCAGGTTCCGTAACGCCTCCGACAATTACCGGGACGCAGGAATGCCGCTATCGCATTCGCCGGTACGTCCCAGAGAAACTATCGGCACCGGCAGGTTTTTTCTGTGATTAAAAGCCGATAAGAATAGTAGGCAAAAAAGGACGCAGCCAAGGCTGCGTCCCGTTAAACAATTTTGCGTTTGTGCTACGGAGTCGTGGTTTCGGTCTTGGTCGACGCCGTGTCAGAAGGCAAGCCGTGCCCGGCGACGAAGAAGTTGTGGTCGTACATGTTGCGGTACATGCGGCCCGCAATTTCAGCGGCCTTGGGACCAAATGTCGGACGTCCCCCCTGTAAAAAGATCACCACTACAACGCGTCCGATGCTGGTGTTGGCGTAAGAGGCGAACCATCCGAAACGAGTTCCCTCATGAGAGCAGGTTCCCGTTTTGCCGAGAATCTCTTCTTCGTTGAAGTTCAAGCGCAGACTGCGGGCCGTGCCATAGCGCACCGCACCCGCCATGCCGTCGGAAAGTTCTGGAATCACGGGCGCGATATCAAGCTGACGCTTCACGCGCGGCTGGAAGCCGGCCACTTCCTCTGGGCTGATGGGATGCTGGAGATAATAGAGCGTTCCGCCGTTGGCGATCGCGGATACCATGGCGCCCAATTGAAGTGGGGTCATGGTTACGCCTTCACCGAAAGAACACATCTTCCCTACGCCGCCGAGACTCTCGGGAATGACCGCATCGGGATAATCGCCAGTCTGTTCTCCCTGGATGTTGTAGCCGGCAAGTTCTCCAAGTCCATACTGATGGGCGTAGTACGAGACCTTCTCGAATCCAAGTCTGCGTCCCAACGCTTCGAAATACGCGTTATTCGAGTGGGCCAGTGCCGTGGTCAAATTCATGCGGTACCTGCCACCGAGCGAGACCGGGGTTTCCTTCGAAACAATCCCTTCACTCAAGGCTGCCAGAGCCACGCTGAGCTTGATCGTCGAGCAAGGCTGCGCGCCGCTGGAGAGAGCAAGCTTCTGGTTCACCATCGCCAGAACGCGGCCGCTGGTCGGCTCGATCGCTACCACCGTGCCGTTCATGTTCCCCAAGGCGTCGATCGCTGCCTGACGCACCACCGGATCCTCACCACCAATTACGTCACCACTCGTCGTATCCTGGGCGACAAACGAGCTCATCGTGAACCGCTCGTGATAACGATGCCGCCGGCGGCTCAGCGAGACGCGGCGAATATTCGCGCTGCGGCTCCTCGCCAGTCCGCGGATTCGGCGTCGCGTGCGCTGGCTCTCATTGATTTTTTGGGATTTTGATTTCGAGGGCGAATGCGTGTTGATATGCGCCGCCCAACTCATGCCTGCCAACACCAGGCACGAGACCACGGTTAGGACCAGACGAAGTAGGTTCTTTACCCTGAACATCTTCTGTTTTCACTCCCGGAATCTAGGTAATTCGATGCACGCTCAGTGCCAGCGACGGGTAACTCCATGCCTTCGCCGAACTATGTTGATCGTAAGGGACTTACCTTACTTCTGGCAACGAAAAAGTTTTCATCTAAGCAAACACTAATTTCAATCGAACCCGTTTTGAAACAACAACATATGTGGGATTACTTGAGGTCAGAAGCCTTCGGTAATCGGTTACTGGGTTACCGAAAAGTTACTCCCCTAAAGTGCAAATTTTTGCCCATTAGTGGACCTGCCTCATTCCTCGTTAACGGGAGATGGAAGCCGCTCGATCGAGGCTTTCAGCCCCCTGTTCCTGACGATGCACCCACTCCCTACATCACGTCGTTTCGCTTGCGCAGAAACGCCGGAACATCGAGATCATTCTGTTCGAAGTTGTTCACCATGGCGCTGCGCATGGTCTCGAGTGAAACGACGTCGGCGGCAACGCGATCCGCTGGTTGCACCGCGGGCACCGCCACTCCATCGTTGACGTACGAGCGCGTGTCGGCGGTCGTATCCGACATAATCTGCGGTGGAATCGGATCGGGCAGCGGGTCACGCTGCGCGAAGTCGTCGGCGAACTCCATCGCGTCTTCGTGCGCCGCAGCAAACGAAATCCGCGTTTCCTGGTGACGGTTGCGAGCCTGGGGAATCTCGCGGAATCCGGTGGCGATAACAGTGATCTTCACCGAGTCCTTCATCTTCTCGTCCAGTACCGCACCGAAGATGATGTTGGCCTCTTCGTGCGCCGCCTCCTGGATGATCGAGCAGGCCTGCTGCACTTCCGCCAGCTTCAATGATGTTGATCCCGTGATGTTGATCAGGATGCCGCGTGCTCCATCGATTGCTCCCGCCTCGAGCAATGGAGAGGAAATCGATTTCTGCGCAGCGTCGATAGCGCGCCTTGCGCCACTGGCCGAGGCCGTGCCCATCACCGCGTAGCCCATGCGCGCCATAATCGTCTTCACATCGGCGAAGTCACGGTTGATGATGCCCGGGATCGTGATGATGTCGGAAATTCCCTGCACGCCTTGGCGCAGGATGTCGTCGGCTATGCGGAACGATTCGAAGAAGCCCGCATTTTCCGCGACCGCAAGCAGTTTCTCGTTGGGAATCACGATCGTGGTGTCGACCGATTCCATGAGTTCCGAGATGCCGCGCTCGGCCTGCTGCATTCGGCGCTTACCTTCAAACGTAAACGGCTTGGTCACGACCGCAACAGTCAGCGCGCCCATCTCGCTGGCGAGCGACGCGATGATCGGGGCCGCGCCGGTTCCAGTGCCTCCACCTAGCCCTGTGGTGACGAAAACCATGTCGGCACCTTCGAGCGCTTCGATGATCTTGTCGGAATCTTCCAGAGCAGCCTTGCGCCCAACTTCAGGATTCGCGCCAGCCCCGAGACCGTTGGTCAGCTTCACGCCAAGCTGCAGCTTCACCGGAGCGTGTGACATGCGCAGCGCCTGAAGATCGGTATTGGCAACAATAA
This sequence comes from uncultured Acidobacteriota bacterium, assembly GCA_963801895.1. Taxonomy (GTDB): domain Bacteria; phylum Acidobacteriota; class Terriglobia; order Terriglobales; family Acidobacteriaceae; genus Sulfotelmatobacter. Next base: position 812,272 of record CAWDGM010000003.1, read on the forward strand.
ACTCGATGCCCTCCACTCCGGCATCGATCATGCGGTTGACAGCGTTGCCACCACCTCCACCTACGCCAATGACTTTGATGTTGGCGTCGTTGCGTGGCTCTTCGTTGAAGCTGATGCGGATCTTCGGATCATTTGTCATGTTGTCCACCTAAAGTTGAAATGCAAATCCGTTCAACCACGAAGGGCACGAAGGAAAGCATTTTTCGTATTCCTTCGTGTAACTTCGTGTCCTTTGTGGTTCATGCTCTTCTTGCTTCATGCTCCCTTTCCCACCAACAAAGCTTTCAATCGTGTTCCCCACCGATCGCTCTGGAAGCCGCGCGCGATGCGTGCCCGCTGGCCGTAGTTCACCATGCCCAGCACCGTGGCGAATTCGGGCTCAGACAATGTCGAAGGCATCCTTGCCAGAGGCGCGGGCCACGAGAGCCTAACCGACCTCCTCATCGCCGACTCGGCCACGTCAAAGATTCCCGGCAAGCGCGAGGCGCCTCCGGTCAGCACGATCCCTGCGAGACAAATCTCGAACATGCCGCTCTGGCGCAGCGCATCGCGCATCATTTCGAAGAGTTCGCGGGCACGCGGCTCCAGGATCTCCGCCACCATGCGCTGCGGCAGCAGGCGCGATGGACGGTCGCCGACCGACGGCACCTCCACCTCATTTCCCTCCGGAATCAGCGTCACGATCGCATTGCCATAGATCTTCTTGATGTTCTCGGCCTCGGCCAGCGGCGTGCACAGGCCGACGGAAAGATCGCTGGTGAAGTGGTCGCCTCCGACTGGAATCACACCCGTGTAGGCCACCGCGCCTTGCTGGAAAACGATGAGTTCCGTCGACCCGGCTCCGATATCAGCGAGGCAGACGCCGAGCTCCCGCTCATCGGCCCGCAGCACCGAATCCGCACCGGCCAAGGGTTCGAACACGGTGTCATCCACATGAACTCCGGCTTTGTTTACGGCGCTAATCACATTCTGCGTGGCGCTGGTCGCTGCCGTGACCATGTGCACCCGGACTTCAAGCCGCGCCGCCAGCATGCCGACTGGATCGTGCACCCCAGCCTGGTCGTCGAGAATGAATTCCTGGGGAAGCAGATGAAGAATCTCGCGATCGGCCGGAAGCGGGATCGCACGGGCCCGTTCAACCGCCTGCTTGATTTCGTCGCGCCCGATTTCTTTGGGACGCGTGCCCAAGCTGATTCCACCATGACTGTTCATGCCGCGAATATGAGCACCGCCCACGCCGACAATGGCATGCTCCACCGGCGCTCCGGCAATGTCCTCCGCCGCTTCGACTGCTTTCTGGATCGCAGCGACGGCCTTATCGAGCTCTACAATCACGCCCTTGCGTGAACCGCGCGATTCGGCAACGCCGTGTCCGCGATAGCGAAGCCCTGAGTCGGTGATCTCCGCCATCAGTGCGCAAGTCTTTGCACTCCCTACATCGATCGCGGTTAGAAAATTTCCCGGCTGATTTCCCATTACCTTAAGAATTCCCCAAGATCATCAATTGGACCCTGCTCCCTGCTTCGTAACCGCTGCACTCGGCTTCGGTGCAGCGCTCACAGCCACTGAACCCGCCGGCTTTTTCGCATCCGTTTTTAGTGGTGCCGCGTGACTCACAGCCGTTTTTCCCTTCGCTACCGGCACCACATGCTTTTTCCAGTCTTTCTTCGCCGCAACCTTCACGGGCTTTGCCGGTTTCTTCCGAGCAACAAGGGCCTGCTTTTTCGCGGGGGGCTTCGCGTCTGTGTTCTTGTCGGTCAATTCAAATACCGGCTTCGGCAGAGGCCGTTCATGCGGACTAATACGGTTCACCAGTGCTGCCGGCTTAACTCCAGCCTGTGCTGCAGCCTTCGCAGCCGCTGGTGAGAGCGCGGCCTGCTTGGGCCTTCCTTCGACATCCGGATTCACGATCACCTGGTTGTCGTAGCGCAGATTGACGGACTCCAGTTTCTGAAACTGCTGCCGCCACTCTCGGGCGTGGCCCACGAACGTTCTGTAGCGCTTCAAATAATCGAAAGAGCCTAGCTCTACCAGAACGTCACCGGCCGGATCGTTGACCCGCACCTTGAGATTGTCGAGGTCCTGCAAATCGACTTCGCTCAAATCCTGCGAGTACCGGGCGCCGCCGGAATCCAGATCCTGCACCAGTTCGTTGTAGGCTTTCATCCGCGGAAGCCGCGTTGAGAGCGGCTCTCCTGGATTCATCCCCAGAATTACAGGGAACGAATACTTGTGCTTTTGTGGAAGTTCCATTAGCACGCCGCCCGCATCGATCAGGAAAATTCGTGGACCGACACGCGCGAATGCCACCGGAGTGCGCTCGTGGATCTCGAGCCTTAGTTGGTTCGGAACGAAACGCATCACGCTCGCCGATTCCACCCAAGGAATCTGCTCGAGTAGCGCCTTCTGCTGGCTCAGCGGAATAAAGAAGATATTGCGTCCGATGTCGGACCCCATGACCTCCATGATCTGGGCCTTGGTGACGTTCTGCATGCCGGTGACTTCAATGTCATCGCTCGACTCGATACGGAACCGCCACGAGTGCTCGCTATAACGGTAAAGTCCAAATCCGGCGATCGCCAGAGTGCAGACCAGCGCGGCCGCAATGCAGGCCCATAAGAGGCGATTGGCCGTTTTCTTGGGAATCGAACTGCGACGAGCGGATACGCGCTTTTGTGCGCGCAAAAACGGGGATTCCTCATTCACATCCAGGTCTACCAGGCGCGCGTCATCAAGTTCCTCGCGCGAGGGTGCGCTGGGTGGGTACAACTCCTCCTGCATGATGGTGGAACCGCTTTTTCGCGCCATCAAATCAGGTCAGTTGTCGTGAGGAATCGCTGAGCTTTTTCACTATAGCTACATTTCTCGAATTGAGATAGACCAAAAATCTGCGGTTTTGCACAGGGAGGAACCGTTCTGTATACCCGCATCCTCTCGATGTTCAAAGGCGAGTCGCGATCCACGCGTCGCCTCAAAAATCGCGGATGTCGAGGGCGTACCAAAAAAAAACGAGCGCGGAGTTTATCCGCGCTCGCATTCCCAGGAGGCAAAGGAACTACAACATAAACAGATTCGAAATTTTATACCGGGCCGTTTCCCACCGTCTCGACGCGTACAACCGGCATCGCGGGCAGCTTCACCTGCGGTATCCGCGGAACCGTCACTCGCACGCGAGGGCAAATCGTCACCTGCGGCGTACGCACAACCACAGGGCTCATGGCCACCGCGGGAATCCGCAGCCGCGCGACCCGCGCTTGGATACGTGCGCTGTTCGCCTGAAGACGCTCTAATTGCGCCTGTTCGCGATCCGAAAACGCCTGCCACTGATCGAACTCATCGGCTGACCACGAGAATGTGCTCCGCGAACTCGCCATAGTTGCCGCCGCAGCTGCGAGCGGACACGATGATCTTTGCGCTCGCGGGCTCAACACGCGAGCCTCGGTTACGAATTCATCAGCATGGCCGGTCGCCAGTGCTAAAACAGCGTTCGAGTTGTGCTCCACCCGGTCCGCGATGCGGTGCGCCCACTGCATGCCGCCGTCGTGATAACTTGCGTTCAGTCCGGCTGCCAGCACCGCTGCCGTTAGCCATCCCCATGCTTGTGTTTTCATAGCCTTAACCCCTTATGCCTGATAGACGAGGGCAATTCCGATCGGTTAGCAGGGGATACGCCAGAAACTTCCAAGAAGTTCCGAAAATCCGTCAATTCAGAGCTATTAAGTTGAATACCTTAGCTTTTGCGCGGATACAATACATGACCATCCGTTCTGGAGTCAGTCCATATGTTTCGCGCTGTCGCTCTTCTTGTGTTGCTTCCTTTCCAAACTGGCGGAAACTCCTCCGCGGACGCACTCAAACTGCTCACCGAAGTGTCACGGCGATATGCCGACGCGAAGTCTTATCGAATCGAAGCCGTCGAGGAATGGACGTCGAACAGCGAACTCAGCCGTAGTTGGACCAAGTCCTACATGACCGCAGCGAAAGCCAGCGGCAGCCGCTATTACTACGCTGGGCGATCTCCTGCAGGAAACGCAGAGTTCTTTTCCGACGGAACAACAGCCTCGGCATTCCTTCCAGATCGCAAGTTCTATACCCAGCGCCTGGTCGCAATCGACGAAGCGGATAAGGGCCGCGTGGCCGTTCCGGAGGAGATGTCGGCTATCAACGCCAAGTCAATGGTCCCGAACCTGGCAGAAACGGCCGACTTCACGAAGTCGGCGACACTTCTTTCTGACGAAACAGTTCCCATCGGAATGAAGTCGATTCTCTGCCACGTTGTGCGAATCTCCAATGGCGATTTCAAAGTGCAGCGTGCGGGCATCTCTCGAGAGGAAATTCTTTGGATCGACGCGTCACGGAAAATGTTCGTCAAGAAAGTGCAGCATGACACGCCGCTTCCCGACGCTGCTTCAAATGGCAAGCGTCCTTCTGAAACGGAATCAGTAACGATCTACACGGTGACTGATCTGGACGAGGCTGAACCTGCCAGTGCGTTTGTCTTCATTCCGCCGAGTGACGCGCAGAAAGTCGAGGCATTCCTGCATCCCCTCATGCCCGGACCACACCCGGAATTTACAGGAAGACCCGCACCGGAGATTCGAATGAAATCAACCGATGGCTTGGTCACAACGCTCGACAGCTTTCGTGGAAAACCGGTGTTCCTGGATTTCTGGGCGACGTGGTGTGGCCCATGCAAGGGATTGGTTCCGGACCTAGCGAAGCTCTACTCCCAAACACAAACCCACGGCCTGGTTTGGGTCGGCATCGACAGCGACGAAAATCCCGACGCGGCGGAAAAGTTCGTGTCGCAGCACCAGATTCCGTGGAAAAACTATCACGACCTGGATGGATCCATCGGCGCTGCATTTCATAGACTGTCTGTCCCGTTAGGTGTGCTTGTCGATGCCGAGGGAAAGATTGTTTTCTACCAATCCGGATACGAGATTTCCGATCTACGCGCCGCCATCGCAAAGCTGGGCCCGGAATTCAGCTCAGCCGTGGCCGACATAGCTCAGAAACAGTGACGTTCACTTCGTAGCCTCGAGCAATTCTTTCAAGTACTGCTGCCAAAACACTGCCATCGTGTGTGTGCCATGCCCGTGCGTCTGCTCCGATGCCGGAATCAGGATGAACTTCCCTTTCGGCACTCGCTTAATTTCGCGCTCGGCGATGCCCAACTCCGGCGGATTGATGAAATCATCAGCGGAGTTAACGAAGGTCACCGGCACCTTGATCGTCTCCAGTCGCGCCGACGGATCGTAATTGCGCGAGGCATTCACCGCATAGAGCATGTCGTTCGCGTCGAGATCGGTGAGGATACGCTTTTTCGTCTCCTCCACATATTTGTCAGCGGCATCGCGGGTTGGAAGATTTTTCTGCATGAGCAGCGGAGCGCTTCCTGCAATGATCAAAAAGTCTGCCGCGACGTCCAGTGCCGCGCGGGGCTCGCTCGCGTACTGGCCGTTCTTCCAGTCCGGATCGTGGCGAATGCCATCCATCACCATGTCACGCCAGATGCGGTTCCGTCCCGCAATCTGCACAGGCAGGCATGCGAGCGGCATCATCGCGTCCATAAATTCCGGATACGTTTCGCCCCACACCCAGGAATGCATGCATCCCATCGAGGTACCCATCACCAAGCGCAGATGGTTGACGTTCAATCCCTTCTCCAACAGTTCACGCTGCGCAGCGACCATGTCGTCATAGTCATACTGCGGAAATCGCGCATGCATGCCATCGCTCGGCTTGCTCGACTTGCCGTGTCCGATGTTGTCGGGAAGAACGATGAAATATCGCGTCGCATCCAGCGGCTGCCCAGGCCCGAAAAGTACGTCGGCAAAAACTTGAGAGAGAAACTGATGCCCGGAGCCCCCCGTCCCGTGCAGGATCAGCACCGCGTTGGTCGTCTTGCCGGACGCATCATGTTCTGCCTTGCCAAACGTCGTGTAATGCAACCGCAGTTCGGGCAGCGTCTCGCCAGACCGGAAGTGGAAGTTGTGCGCGACGTAGTCGCCTTCCGAAGGCACCGGCTTCGACCCGGCCTGTTGGCCAAATGCGACCATCGCCAGCGAAAACAAGACAGCCGTCACTTGGCCGCTGAACGGCAACCGCAGATTCATTCGTTGTCTCCGGAGAAATTCGAATTTCAGCCCTGGATAGATACCGCTTCGCGTTCTTTCAGCTTTTCTACAATCGACGGCCCGAACTGCGACACGCTGCCGGCGCCCAGCGTCAAGATCATATCGCCGTCCTGCGCAACTCCAACCGCAGCATCGATCGCTTCGGCGGGAGAGCCGGCATAGCGTCCGATCTTCACCGTCCTCTCTCGGATCTTTGAGGCCAGCGCTTCTCCGGTGATGCCTTCGATCGGGGCCTCGCTCGCCGCATAGATGTCGAGAACGAACAACGAGTCTGCGTCGTTAAAGGCGCTAGAGAATTCTTCCATCAGGTCGCGCGTCCGCGTGTACCGATGGGGCTGGAAGATGACATGAATTTTTCCGAATCCGCACTGCTTCGCTGCCGCCAGCGTAGCGCGGATTTCGGTGGGATGGTGTCCGTAGTCGTCGATCACACAGACCCCGCCCGCGTGTCCGCGAAGTTGGAAGCGTCGGTCGACCCCGCGGAACTGATCGAGCGCAGAGCGGATCGCATCCGCGCCGATATCAAGCCCGATTCCGACCGCGATCGCAGCGGTCGCATTCAGGATGTTGTGCACTCCCGGTACATGCAGGGTGAACTCGCCGAGATCCTGTGAACGGTAAGTTACCGAAAAAATATTCAGCGTGTGACCAACTTTCGTCGCGCTGTCTGCGGGCGCCTCAGAAATTTGACGTCCGGCGGAATCGGCAATCTTGATCAGGAAATCCGACCCACGCCGAGTGCCATAAGTCACAATGCGTCGTTGCACCTCGGGAATCAGCTTGCGCAGCAGCGGATCGTCATTACACGCCACGATCATCCCGTAGAACGGTACCCGGTCCATGAAATCGAGGAACGTCTTCTTCACATCGCGCATGTTGCGGTAGCAATCCATGTGCTCGCGATCGATGTTGGTCACGACGGAAAGGATCGGAGATAACTTTAGGAACGAGCGGTCGCTTTCATCGGCTTCAGCGACCAAATATTGTGACTTGCCGAGACGCGCATTCGATCCCATCGCATCGACACGTCCGCCAACCACGACGGTCGGATCAAGACCTCCAGCCGCGAGAACCGCTGCTACCATCGAGGTCGTTGTGGTCTTGCCATGCATGCCTGCGATGGCGATGCCGTACTTCAGCCGCATTAACTCTGCCAGCATCTCCGCGCGCTGAATCACCGGAATGTGCAGACGGTGAGCCTCCGCAACCTCCGGATTCTCTTCCGAAATCGCGGAACTGGTAACGATCACTTCGGCGCCAGCAATGTTCTCGGCCCGGTGCCCTTCAAAGGTTGTCGCCCCCAGACCCCGGAGACGCTGCGTCACGGCCGAGTTCTTCAGGTCCGAGCCGGACACCTTGTAGCCAAGATTGAGCAGCACCTCGGCGATCCCGCTCATGCCGATGCCGCCGATGCCCACGAAATGAATCCGCTGAATTTTTGCAAACATAGAATAGAAGACACCGGAAATAAATTGAGAAATTGTGTAATTAAGAAATTGGTAATTGCAGAATTCGGCACGGAGCCGGCATCGCATCCAACTTACAAAATTACTCAATTACACAATGTCTCAGTCGCTCTAGGGCTCGATTCCCGCCACCCGTGCCGCCATCGCCGCAATGTCCTTGGCAGCGTTCGGATGCGCTAACGCCCTCGCCGCGTTGCTCATCTGCCGTAGCCGGTTCGAATCCTGCAGCAACGCTGCGATCGTCTCCGCCAGCCAGACGCCCTCCAGCTTTGATTCTTCCACTACAACCGCCGCTCCGTGACGCGCCAATGCTTCCGCGTTGACCCGCTGGTGATCGTCCGCCGCGCGCGGGAATGGTACGAAAACTGCCGGCTTCCCCGCCGCCGCTATCTCGGCCACGGTGCTCGCGCCCGACCGGCAGACTACAAGATCGGCGCGCGCGAACGCCGCGGGCATATCTTCAATGAACTTCGAAACTTCCGCGTTCTCTCCCTGCGCAGCGTAGGCAGCCAGCGCGTCATTATAGTCACGCTCGCCTGTCTGGTGAATGATGTGAATTCCAGGAGCCTCGCGCCGCAAGACCGGGAGGCACCGGAATACCGCTTCGTTGATCGCGTGCGCGCCCTGGCTACCTCCAAAAACTAGCACGGTCGGCGTGCCCCCGTTTTTTGGGGGGATTTCAAAGAACGCTTGCCGCACCGGCACTCCGGTGACTTCGGCTCGCCGAAAATATTTGGCGGTCTCCTCAAAATGGACGGCTGCTCCCGATACAAACTTCGCGACCATCCGGTTGGCGAAGCCGGGAACCACATTCGGCTCGAACGCCAGCGTCGGAATATGCTTCATCACTGCCGATAGCATGGCTGGGCCCGAGGCATATCCGCCAACACCAATCACGACGTCCGGGGCAAATTCACTGAGCATGCCGCCAGCCTGAAAGAGTGCCCGCGGAAGGTCGAACGAAGTTTTCAGCCGCGTCATCAGGCTCACGTTCTTGAGTGCGCCGACACGCACCAGTTGCAGGGGATATCCCGCAGCAGGCACGAGCCGATTCTCAATGCCTCGCGCTGTTCCGATGAAGAGAATTTCGGCGTTGTAGCTTTGCTTCAGTTGATTGGCGATCGCGAGAGCGGGAATGACATGTCCGCCGGTGCCTCCGCCTGCAAGAATCGCGCGCATGCGGTGACTATAAACCAAGCACGCGCATCATCACGCGCGACGACACATCACAGAGTTGCATCGGAAGGTGCCGCCCATCAAGAGACGAAGGGTCAACACTCTCAATTGTCATCCTACAGCCGCACCCTTAGCGGCGAAGATCGATGCAGTCTCTGCATTCTGCCTCGCTTGTTCGACCGGAAACGATCACGAGTGACAGCTAATTCGGGGAGTAGTACGACAGTCGCACGGTTTTGAGCAGATCCGTAGATTGCCAAATAAAGTAGATTGTTTGATAATTATTCTCATTCACCCGTCATGCGTTTAAGTCATGAGGAGTTTCGGGAACTTGCCTGGAAGCATGGCATGGCCGCCACGCACCAGCGCAAGATCATATTTGAAGCGGTCGTAGCTGCTCCGGGACACTACTCGCCCGAGCAGATCTACGCGGTCGTCAAGCGGCGCATTCCATCGGTCTCTCTCGCCACGATCTACAACAATTTGCGTGTATTCGTGGAAAAGGGCTTGTTGCGGGAAGTGACGCCCCATGCTCCCACCTTGCGCGTCGACGGCAACCTTGAATCCCATCACCACTTGGTTTGCACACGCTGCAAATCTGTGCAGGACATTACTGGTGATTTCGTTGACTTCCAACGGCTGGCCCGGCAGGTGCCGGGCGGCTTTGATCTAACTGAGCCGCTAATCGAGGTCTTCGGCCTCTGTCGGCGCTGCAGTGCCAAAAACATAAAGACAACTTCATAAGCGAAAGAGGAATTTATGTCAGAAGATAAGCAAGTACTGGCTGGCGTGCCTGGCCCCGGCAATACGGAGCCAGAAGTATCCCCTGAATCCAAGTGTCCCGTCATGAGCGCCAAGCACTCGGCGTCTTGGGCTCCGACGAACGCAGACTGGTGGCCGAATCAGCTGAACCTGAAAATGCTCCATCAGAACTCCTCTTTGTCCGATCCCATGGGCGAGGAGTTCAGTTACGCGGAAGAATTCAAGAGCCTCGACCTGAATGCCGTGATCAAGGACCTGCATGCCTTGATGACAGACTCGCAAGACTGGTGGCCGGCCGACTTCGGCCATTACGGCGGGCTTTTCATTCGTATGGCGTGGCACAGCGCGGGAACGTACCGGATCGCCGACGGGCGCGGCGGCGCAGGCTCCGGGCAGCAACGGTTCGCGCCACTCAACAGCTGGCCCGACAACGTGAACCTCGACAAAGCGCGCCGTCTGCTCTGGCCCATCAAGCAAAAATATGGCCGGAAGATCTCCTGGGCCGATCTCATGGTTCTGACCGGCAACGTCGCCCTCGAGTCGATGGGCTTCAAAACGTTCGGTTTCGGTGGCGGGCGCGCGGATGTCTGGGAGCCCGAAGAATATATCAACTGGGGTCCTGAGACCGAGTGGCTGGGAGATAAGCGATATAGAGGTGATCGCGAACTGGACAACCCTCTGGGCGCTGTGCAGATGGGTTTGATTTACGTGAACCCGGAAGGCCCCAACGGAAAGCCGGATCCCATCGCAGCGGCGCGAGATATCCGCGAGACGTTCGCCCGTATGGCGATGAACGATGAGGAGACCGTTGCGCTGATTGCCGGTGGACACACTTTTGGCAAGACGCATGGTGCCGCCGACCCCAAGCAGTATGTCGCCCGCGAACCAGAAGGCGCTCCGATCGAGGAACAGGGCCTCGGCTGGAATAACAGCTTCGGTAAAGGCACCGGCGCCCAGACGATTAGCAGCGGATTGGAAGTCACTTGGACCACCACGCCAACCAAGTGGAGCAACAACTACTTCGAAAATCTTTTCAACTACGAATGGGAACTGACAAAGAGCCCTGCTGGTGCGCAGCAGTGGACACCGAAAAATGGCGCAGGCAGTGGTACGGTTCCAGATGCGCACGATCCCTCAAAGCATCACGCGCCCTCCATGCTGACCACGGACCTTGCCCTGCGGTTCGATCCGGCTTATGAAAAAATCTCGCGGCGCTTTTACCAGCATCCGGATCAATTCGCAGACGCGTTTGCCAAGGCATGGTTCAAGCTGACGCACCGTGACATGGGCCCGATGTCCCGCTACCTTGGGCCGCTGGTTCCAAAGGAGCCCCAATTGTGGCAAGACCCTGTTCCCGCAGTCGATCATCCAGTGATCGGGGATCAGGACATCGCTGCTCTGAAGGCGAAGATCCTGGCTTCCGGATTGTCGATCTCACAACTGGTCTCGACCGCTTGGGCGTCGGCGTCTACTTTCCGCGGTTCCGACAAGCGTGGCGGAGCCAACGGTTCGCGCATTCGCCTTGCACCGCAAAAGGATTGGGATGTGAACGAGCCGGGTGCACTGGCGAAGATACTCACAAAGCTCGAGGCTATCCAGAGAGACTTCAACAGCTCGCAATCAAACGGCAACAAGGGGAAGAAGGTCTCGCTTGCCGACCTGATTGTTCTGGGCGGCTGCGCGGCCGTTGAGGAAGCTGCGAAAAAGGCTGGGCACGACGTGAAGGTTCCCTTCACTCCGGGGCGGACGGATGCTTCGCAACAGCTGACCGATGCGCACGCGTTCGCTCCCCTCGAGCCTACTGCTGACGGGTTCCGTAACTATCTGCGGGTGGGACACGACAGGCCGGCAGAAGAACTGCTTGTCGATCGCGCGCAGTTGCTGACCCTGACTGCTCCCGAGATGACAGTTCTAATTGGCGGTATGCGCGTTCTGAATGCAAACTTCCGCCAGTCTGCACATGGTGTCTTCACCAAGCGGCCAGAAACCCTGACGAATGACTTCTTCGTCAACCTGCTTGGCATGAACACGGTGTGGAAGGCCTCAACGACCTCCGAAGGGGTGTTCGAAGGGCAAGATCGAGCGACAGGTGAAATGAAGTGGAGCGCCAGCCGCGTCGATCTTGTATTCGGCTCAAACTCCCAGCTCAGAGCCATCGCGGAAGTCTATGGCACCGCGGACTCCGAGAAGAAGTTCGTGAAGGATTTCGTGGCGGCGTGGAACAAGGTCATGAACCTCGATCGCTACGACCTCACTTAGGTTGCGATAGATACAGACAAGGGTGTTCCTTCCGGCAGCGTTTCGACTTAACTCGACACCTGTCGCAAAAGGAACACCCTTATTCATGCGTTGAGGCAGCGGATTTCTTGATGAATTGCCCCTTACCTCGGGCGGCCGAAGAACAATACGTAGCCGTCCGGGTCGCAAAGCTCGAAGCCACGCAGACCGTCGTGAGTATCTTTCAGCGGTTCGCTGAATGTTGCGCCATGGCCGGCAAATTCGGCGGCGAGCGCATCGGGGTCTGGTGCGTAGACGAAGGCATCCCACCGCATGGCGCGACAACGCTTGGCGTTTGGCAACGGCATCGTGCCTCGATCAGATTTGACGAGGAGCTGTGCTCCGTCGCGCCCGACGATGGCGAAAAAAGGATTTCGCTCCGGCTGCTGAAATCTGGTCTCAAAGCCCAGCTTGTCACGATAAAACGCGATCGTCTGATCGACGTTGCTGACGATGAAAAACGGTGAAATCGCCTGCGTCGTTGGTCTGATCATAAGGCTTGCACCTCTCAGCTGGGAGTATTTCTCCATAGAAGTATGACATTCGCTAGGGCTTGCGGGCCCAGCCTTTCAGCGCAAAATACTTCTCTCGCGGTTCTCCGGTTAGGCCGTTAATACCATGTCGCGGAAGCCACCAGAGGTGAACAACTGCCGCGACAACGAGCATCAGCCCGATAGGTGCCAGTCCCCAGCTGGCCCGGCTTTGGCAGAGATAACCCCAACGACCGCGAGAACCAGCAAAACCTTCGTCACGCGCTTCCATTTTGGGGTTCCCTCGTTGAAGTGGCCGAACAGAATGTTCCCGATCGCAAAAATTGTCGCCGTGATTGCGACAGCCATCCACATAGTGCCGCGTATTCTACATGCGCTGATCGTCGTGTACTTGGAGAGAATCTCGATTCTTCATTCAATTCCCCGTTTCCAGAGTAGCGCTCGTGTTCCGTCTACAGTTACCGAAGGCGTCCCTAAACCACTCAAACTAGAGAACTTGAACATGTTCAACTTTTGGCTTGACTGGTTATCAGGCTAGGGCTAAAGTTGTTTTGAACATGTTCAACATCTCTTTGGAGGGGGACCTTATGGAAACCGCGAATAACATCATCGTTGTTACTTACCTGGCGTATCTGACGATCAGCGTAGCTTTGACCATTTGGGTTGCACGGACGCTGTATAAGCGGGGGGCCATCTTCCTGGTCGACGCCTTTCACGGGAACAGCGAGTTGGCGGACTCCGTGAACCACCTGCTGGTCGTGGGCTTTTACCTGATCAACATCGGATTCGTTTCTCTCGCACTGAAAACCGCCGCAACCATCAATACTTCGCGGGCAGCGATCGAGTTGTTAAGCGACAAGATGGGCATGGTCCTGCTCATCCTCGGCGGAATGCACTTCTTCAACCTTTATGTGTTCTCGCGCATCCGCAGAAGTTCCCGTGGCCCACGGAGTCCACTGACGCCGATTCCCCCTGTTTCGCCCGACGCGCACCTGCGAGTAGCGGTGCCCAGATAGCCGACGCCAACGACGTTGAGCGAGCGACAACAGGAAGGAGGAACGCATATGACGAAGCTCTACGTGCTCTACGATCCGAAGTGCGAGCTGTGCTGCCGCTTGAAAAACTGGATCCTGGTCCAGCGCTCATGGATCGGCCTCGCGCTAGTCGAGCAAGGGTCGGAGAAAGCGAAACGGCTATTCCCCGAACTAGAGGACATCACGAGCAAGGAGGATCTGGCTGTGATCAGCGATGACGGTGACGTATACCTGAACGACCGCGCGTGGATCATGGTCCTCTATGCGATGGTGGAGTACCGCGACTGGGCGGCGCGGCTCACGCATCCGCTGTTGATGCCTCTGGCGCGCCAGGCGTTCGCTGCGTTATCGAAGAATCGTCACACCCTGTCACGCTGGCTGAGTTCGGACGATTCCGAATCGCTGGCCAGCGAACTACGCCATGTGGAACTCCCAGCCTGTGAGGTCGTGCAGGCTTCTATTCCAGTATCGAAGGTTCGAGACTACCTCCAATGACGAACACGACGTTGAAGACCAGGGTCACGCCGCGGGCGGAAGATACGCGTCGCAAGATCTATGACGCCGCGATGGCACTGTTCCGCGAAAAGGGGTTTGACGAAACCACGATGCGCGAAATTGCGGCCAAGGCTGGCGTGGCCCTGGGCGGTGCCTATTATTACTTCTCATCTAAGGATGCGATCGTGCTCGCGTTCTATCGCGAGATGCAGGAGACGAGTAACGATCGCGTGCTTGACGCGCTCAAAGGTGAAAAGAAACTGAAAGAGCGTCTTCGCCGAGTACTTGAGACCCGGCTGGAATTGCTTGGTCCCAACCGCAAGTTCTGCGCGGCGCTGTTCCGCCATGCGCCGGACGGGGCCGATCCACTTTCGCCTTTCAGCCATGAGACGCGAGCGATCCGCGAGGGCGCGATAGAGCACATGAAGATCGCGCTCCAAGGAAGCGACGCGAGAGTTCCAGATGACCTGAAGCCGAGACTTCCCTATTTACTGTGGCTCTACCAGATGGCTTTGATCATGTTCTGGCTGTACGACCGGTCGAATAACCAGGAGCGGACAACGCGGCTGATGGATAAAAGTCTAGGGCTGCTGGTGAATCTGTTGCGATTGTCGGCGTTGCCCCTGACGAAGCCGCTGCGGAAGGCGGTGCTGGAGTTGGTGGAGGAGGCATAGGGTCCCCCTTACCTTCATTCAGTCGGCGCTTTTTAAGGGTCATCCACACTCCTGGATTGCCAGCTATGGCAACCGCCGTACAGGCCGGGATCAAAGCCTTCCTGCGACGGGACCGTCGATAGGGCTCGCATTCCGTGTGTGCGAATTCTTGGGCCCGATTCCATTCCACTGCTGCGAAACCGGTGCGGGTTGAGCTAGACTGTCGCAGTCCAGAAGGGTCCCAGTTTCATGTCTGCTGAGAATTCCCCGCCTACCGATCCTAACAATTGGAGTTCCGACGCCGAGACGCTCACTGGGACGTTTGGAACCGGCGAGGAGACGACCGGCGGCATTATCGGTTCGTACCATCTTCTGCAACGGCTGGGACAGGGTGGGATGGGCGAAGTGTGGCTGGCGGAGCAGAAGCAGCCGGTGCGCCGCCGGGTCGCCGTTAAACTGATCAAAGCCGGCATGGATACGCGCGAGGTGGTCACGCGCTTCGAATCTGAGCGGCAAGCGCTGGCACTCATGGACCACCCGGCCATCGCCAAGGTCTTCGACGCCGGATCAACACCGCAGGGCCGGCCATTCTTCGTGATGGAGTACGTCACCGGCATTCCCATCACTGATTACTGCGACCGTCACAAGCTCAGTATCCGGCAGCGCCTCGAGTTGTTCATTCGTGTGTGCGAGGGGGTAGAGCACGCCCACCACAAGGCAATCTTGCATCGCGATTTGAAGCCTTCGAACATCCTGGTCGGGGAGATGGATGGCAAGGCGGCGCCGAGAATCATTGATTTCGGCGTGGCGAAGGCGACGTCCGCGCGCCTCAGCGAAGATACGATGTATACGCAGGTGGGCGCGATCATAGGCACTCCGGGATACATGAGCCCGGAGCAGGCCGATTCCGCGGGCGCGGACGTGGATACGCGGACCGATGTGTATTCGCTGGGCGTCGTGCTTTACGAACTACTCGTGGGAGCCCCGCCCCTCGATTTCAGCAAGACGAAGCCGGAACAGTATTCCAGTAAGCTGCGTGACGAGGACGCGTCGAAGCCGAGCACCAAGATCAGCACGCTTGGCAAGAAATCGGGCATCACGGCGCAGAACCGGGGAGCGGATTCACCCTCCCTCGTGCGGCTGCTGCGCGGGGATCTGGACGCGATCACGCTCAAGGCCCTCGAAAAGGAACGCGCCCGGCGTTACGGCACGCCTGCCGAGCTGGCAGCCGATATCGGCCGATACATTAGAAATGAGCCAGTTGTGGCGCGTCCCGCGAGCAGCTGGTACCGCGCCCGGAAATATATTCGTCGGCACCGGTTCGGAGTTGCGGTCACGGCGGGCGCGGCCGCGCTGCTCGTGTCCCTTGCATTCGTGCAAGCCCTCGACCTGCGGCGCACACGACGCGAGCGGGATCGCGCCGATCGCGTGACCCAATTCATGATTGGAATGTTCAAGGTATCGGATCCGAGCGAGGCGCGCGGAAACGATATCCGCGCGCGAGAGATCCTGGACAAGGCATCGAAGGAAATCGACACGGGACTGGCACAGGATCCGGAACTCCAAGCTGAGATGATGCAGATCATGGGCAATGTGTACGAGAGCCTTGGACTGTATCAGGAATCGGAGTCGCTTCTTCGACGAGCCGTCGACATCCGACAGAGAACTTTAGGACCGCGCAACATTGAAACGCTGAAGTCGATGAGCGATCTGGGCTACGTCTTAAATTCGAACAGCAAGTATTCCGAAGCGGAGAAGTGGAGCCGCGAGACAGTAGATGGACGAAAGGAAAAACTGGGTCCGGAACACGCCGACACCTTAGCTGCGGAGTCTCAACTGGCGCTGATCTTCAACAATGAAAGCCGCTATGCAGAGGCGGAGAAATTACACCGAGAGGTGCTCGAAATATCGCGGCGGAAGTTTGGTGAACAGGATCCGCTGACGATGAAGGTCATGAAGAACCTGGCCATTGATCTGGCTTACGAAGGCAAGTTCGACGAATCTGAAAAAGTTTTTCGAGACGTACTGGCAAGCGATCTACGCAGCTTTGGACCAGACCACCCTAAAGTTCTCGGGGACATGAACAATCTTGCTGCCACGCTGCAGCACGAGCAGAAATGGGATGAGGCGGAAAAGCTCTATCTCGATGGTCTGCAAGCAAAACGCCGCGTCCTGGGCCCAGAGCATCCCGATACGCTGATGTCGATGGGAAATCTGGCGCTCGTCTACTCGCACCAGAAACGCTACGCGGATGCCGAGAAGTTGTTTCGAGAGACGCTCGAGATCAAGCAGAAACGGCTCGGTCCGGAACACCGGTCGACGCTGGTCACGATGGGAAATCTGGCTGAGGCCTTGATTGATTCTGGTAAGTATGCCGAGGCCGGCCAGTTGTTCCAGAAAACCCTTGAACTGGAAAGGCACGTATTGGGGCCGGATCACTCCGACACACTGCAGACTGTGCATGCTATGGGCACACTGCTGAAAAAGCAGAAACGCTATCCGGAGGCGGAAGCAACCTTTCGGCAGGCGCTCGCAGAACGGCAACGCAGCCTGGGAGCGTATCATCCGGATACGGCGTCTAGCGCCTATTCTCTGGCATCGGTTCTTGCCCTCGAAGGCAAGCGCGACGATGCGATCAGCAACTTGAAATTCGCCGTGGAACACGATTTGTCCGCCGAAGAGCGTAGCGGTCTGGCGACTAACGACGATTTGAAGGCTTTGCGGAGTGACCCTCGATATGCCGCGATATTGGCGACGTCGGGCCAGAAGGCAGCGCTGGCTGCCAAATAAATACAACATGTTCTTCTGCGGTTGGCTTGGCTTCCCCGGTCGTCTCCCATTCTCCGCGGACGACTGCCCGTGGCTGCGCGAGCTTGCGTTTGACACCTATCTGGGGCTTACCTAGACTGCCTGAGTACGACTACTGCGAGGTTTTCCGGCATGCCGTGGCTGCAGAACAAGTTTGAAAAGAACTTTCTGATCTCGACCGTCGACTACGTTTTCAACTGGGCGCGGAAATCGGCAGTGTGGCCGATGACCTTCGGACTGGCCTGCTGCGCGATCGAAATGATTGCGTCGTCAACAGCGCGCTTTGATATCGCTCGATTCGGGTCGGAGGTGTTCCGGCCGAGTCCGCGGCAGAGCGATTTGATGATCGTGGCGGGAACCGTGACGCTGAAGATGGCACCGGTCGTCAAGCGCATCTACGATCAGATGCCCGATCCGAAGTGGGTGATCTCGATGGGCGCCTGCTCGTCCGTGGGAGGGCCGTTCAATACTTACGCCGTGCTGCAGGGCGTCGACAAGATCGTGCCGGTGGATGTTTATGTGACGGGATGCCCCCCGCGTCCTGAAAATCTCTTCTATGCGCTGCTCAAACTGCAGGACAAGATCGATACCATGACGCTGGCAAAGAGACCGACGGAAGTCCGGCTCGATCCCAATATGGTGGAGAACTTCAAGCGGCAAGTGATGATCGCGCAGACGCTGCAGCCGAAGTAGGCTCTGGGCTTTGGGCTTCTGGCTCTCGCACAGCACTGCGCTTCGTGAAGAGCAGCCGTCCCATCTCCATTCGACCACGCTCACCAGTTCACAACGAAGCCAGTATGCCGACATCGATCAAACTTACTACGCACGATGAGCTTCCCGGTCCTAACGAGGCTAAGGAATTTCGCTGTGGTGACAAGGAAATCTGCATCGCCAACGTGGATGGAACGTATTCTGCGATGGACAATGTGTGCCTGCATCGTGGCGGACCACTCGGCCAAGGGATGATTCAAGGCGGGAAAGTCATTTGTCCCTGGCATGGATGGTCCTGGGATCCGAAAACCGGGCAGGCTGCTGAAAATGCTGGTGCTCGGGTCGCCGTGTATCCGTTGAAGATCGAGAACGGCGATGTGCTGATTGAAATCTGAGCGTGGTCTACATCCTTAACGGAGTGGCAGGCGATGGCGGCATCACGGCGGGCAACACGCTTCCTGTGGACGGCGGTAATTTTTCTGATCGTGATTGGGATAGCCGCCGTGGCACGCCGCACAGTCGTGTTGATCTTTCCCGGAACCCTTGGAGGTGGGTCGTCGTCGCCAGCGGCGGCGTTGGATACGGGATTCGCACTCCACGAGGCGCTGACCTTGATCCATATTCTGCCGGGCGCGATGTTTCTGAGCCTCGCGGCATTTCAATTTGTGCCAGGCATTCGGCAGAAGCACTTGCAGTTTCACCGATGGTCGGGGCGCGCGCTGGTCGTGACGGGACTTGTGATCGGCGTTTCCGCTCTTGTGATGAGTTTCAAAATGAATATCGGCGGCGCCAACGAAACGGCGGCGACCACATTTTACGCGATCGTGTTCCTCATTTGCCTGGTTAAGGCCTACGTTTTTATTCGACAGAGGAATGTCGTACGGCATCGCGAGTGGATGATTCGCGCTTATGCGATCGGTTTAGGAGTGGCCACGACTCGTCCTATTGTCGGGATGTTTCTTGCATTTCGGCGAATGACGCCGCATGAGTTTTTCGGAATCGCATTTTGGTTAGGATTCACGATCACAGTCGTTGCAGCGGAAGCGTGGATCGATTACACGCGTTATAGGCAGCGCTCTCGGATAGATCGTGCCCTTGACGCGGCGTGAGATTTGCGAAGGCCGCGTCAATCTCAGCCCAGGTAGCGGAGCATGTTTGCTGGCTGGTTTTCAAATCCGGGAAACACGGTTGCGAGATTTTTGTTGCCCATGTGTTGAACGATCGCTTCGCCGATTACCTGGCGGAAATCTGTAGTGAGGGCTAGGTCGCGTCCTTCGTACAGCTGCGATTGATCAAGGCCCGGCCACCGGCCGTAGACCTTACCTCCCTTGACCGGGCCTCCGAGTACGAACATGACGTTGGCGTGCCCGTGGTCGGTACCGCGGTTGCCATTCTCCCGCGCGGTGCGGCCGAACTCCGACATCGTGATGACTACGGTGTCTTCGCTCAGATCCCCGAGATCAGTCCAGAATGCGGCAATCGATTGCGAGAAGTTGCTGAGCACATTCGAAAGCTGGCCTTCTGTTGAGCCCTCGTTCACGTGATGATCCCATCCACCGATATCGGCGAATGCCACCTGCACGCCGAGGTTCGCTTTGATGAGTTGGGCAAGCTGACGCAGGGAGTCGCCGAAGCGTCCGCGTGGATATTTCGCGCCCGCAGCAGGAGCGTACTTTCCCGGATCGGCGGACTTGAGCATTTTGATTGCGTCGAAAGTCTCTGCACCAGTTCCATGCAGCATCGCGTCAGAAGAGTGATCGTACATGGCCTCGAACGCGGTGGCGGCTGGCGTAGGCTTCGTGTTTCTGCTTCCAACAGAAAAGTCATTGATGCTGTTCATCGCTACGGCTGCTTCGGGACCGCTCAGGATGCGCGGCAGGGATGGTCCCAGAGCAATGGCCCGGAACGGCGAATTCTGTGCACTATGTGGAAGTGAACGGTTAAGCCATCCGCTCTCGGTCGCCTTGATGCCTGGTGTGCCGGTCTCCATGAAGTCCTGGGCATCGAAGTGCGAGCGAGTAATGTCAGGCGAACCGGCGGCATGCACGATTGCGAGATTGCGTTGTTGCCAGAGCGGTTGAATGGATGCTAGCGACGGATGCAGTCCGAAGAAGCCATCGATATCGATCACGGACTTACGCGGAATGTTGATGCTGGGGCGCATGGCGTAGTACTGAGATTCGCCGTGCGGGACGACAATGTTAAGTCCGTCTGCGGCGCCACGCTGGAAGATTACGACGAGGCGCTTTGTTCGACCAGCGGTCTCGATGGCACCGAAAGCGGCGCGCGTGAGGAAGTGCGGGACGGCGGCGGTTCCGACGACGGCAAGGGTGCCGTTACGGAGAAATACGCGGCGAGTTGGCATCAAGACTCCTGTTTTGCTTCAAGGCTTCAGGGGCTAAAGCCCACGAGATTTCTTGATCTTTTGCGCGGCCCTTGAAGGGCCGCTCTTCCACGGCTGCGCCAAGATTCATGGCACTTGCGTTCGTTGTTTGCGTAGGCGACTTCTGTCCGATTGCATATTCCCCACAAATACACCGGTATTCCACGGTCGTGCCGCGCTAGTGAATCACCTTCTTTGAAATTCCGGGGAGCCCAGAAGCAGGCCCCCTATCAGGCTGGAGTCAGGCAGTTTGTTGTTTTGCTGGGACTTTTCACTCTGCGACGGCTTCCCCGCCTTGGCTGTGTGTGTCATTTGGGCGACGATGGAATCGTGAGTTTGCTTTGATACATCTCCCGCGAGAAGCTTGGCTTCCATGGTTGTGAGAGTGGTCGCGGGATCCGGGGCCTGCGGATCTCCCGCGAGGAGCTTCGTATCGAGCCTTACACCTCGCACCTTGCCGGCCGTCAACGCGAGCGCGAAGTTCATGCGATTCAGCAGTGCAGAGGAACTAACCCAGGCATCGGACTTCATGGAGTATCCGATTGGCGGCTGCGCACCGTAGAGCGGCATTCCCATGTTATTCAAGTGGCGGGCCAGAGGCATCGCGTCGTCGATATCGGCCCCGGTCGCGCGCACGGCGGACGCGACGAATTCGAAGGGTGTTTTTACTTTCGCGCGGTAGGAGCCGTCGTCCCAGAACTCCGGCGAGTGGAACAGCGTCGAGAGGACTTCGCGAATGTCTCCCTTTTTCTTCTCGAAAGTTTTCGCCATGCGATCGACGAGCGCCGCGGGCGGATCATCAGAGACAAAGCGCTGGGCCAGTTTCAGCGAAATGAAATGTGCCGTCTGCGGACTGGTCGCGAGCAGATGCAACACTTGCTTGCCCTCATCTTCTCCTTTGGACTTGATGTGATGACCGAGGACGAACTTTGGTCCCGGCTCGTGCATACGCGGCTCGAAATGAAAACTCATTCCGTCGGCAGGTTTTTCGATCGTCCATCCTGTAAAAACTTTCGCCACCTCGGTCACGTCCCGCTGCGAGTACCCGCCATTGACGCTGAGGGTATGCAACTCGAGCAATTCACGTCCGTAGTTCTCGTTCAGTCCACTCTGTTTTTGTTTGCGGCGGGCGTTTGGATTGGGTGGAAGCCGTCGTGGGCGACCGTTGCGCCCAGGGCCCATTGGACGTACGGGTATACCGAGAGCCTGCATGGAATTCGGGCCGACGCTGAGCCAGTTGTCCAGATAGAACAACATGGCTGGATTCTTCGCGGTGGCCACGAGCAGGTCCTCGAATTTCCCCAAAACATGTGGCCGAATCACATCCTGCTCGTAGTTCGTCAGCAACAGTCTCTCGGGACCTTTGCCGACAAAAACGTTGAAGTGATTGAACCAGAAATCGGTCATCACTTCCTCGAGCTGGCGCTCGCTGTAGACAGCTCGCATCAGCTTGGCCTGGGCCAACTCCTCGACGACCACTCCGGCGGGATTATTTATGGCGAGTAGAGTTTCTTTCTGTTTTGGGTTCATGCCGGCGACGAATTCCTGTCCGCCGGCACCGCGAAGGGATTCTGCAAAGATGATTTTCTCGTCGGGCGACAGCGACATGACTTTCTTGTAGCGCTCGTCAGGTGGAAGCTCCACGAGACCTTGCACCTTCAAGTCGGCGTAAAGGCGATCTTCCCGGCGCTTAGCCTCCGCAGCTTCTTCGGGAGTCGGCGACTTTTCTGGAGGTACACTGGCGGCAGCGGTCGCCGCGTCGGAAGACGCACCAGCAGCGGACGGATCACGGTCGGCTCGCATGTCGGGGGGAGTTGCCGAAGCATCGGTGTCAGCTGATGCTGCAGCGGCTAGTTCCTCTGCCGTTTTCGCATTATCGCCAGCAGCAAGCGATTCAGGCGCTGATGCGGAATCAATGGACTTCGACTCTTTGCGCGCTCGCTTCTCCTGTAGGCGAGCGATTTGCACTTCATAGATGGCGCGGCGCGCAGGATCCGACGGCATGGATTTCTTCCCGTCCATCACCTGCTTGATCATCTGGTTGTCGGGAAACTCCTCCATGATCTCTTTGGTGCTCATATGAAGCGTACGGAAGGAGGAGAGACGAGCATCCATTCCCTGATCCGCAATCTTTTCTGGATGCAACTGCATATCGATCCAGCGATCGACGCCAGTGGCCAACACTTGCTGCACGTCTCCCGGACGGGCCCCGAATGTCAGGCGATTCAGCGCATGCACAGCGCGCTTCTGCTCATGCGGTCCAGTTTCAGGCTGGGCAGGCTTCTTCCTTGCAAGTAGATGTGGAACGGCTCCAGCCAAACAAAGGCAGAAGATGAATGCCGCGAAACGGGCGCGGGTGAATTTCATGAAAACTCCCCGGACGGAGTATCCCTCTTATTGTGAACCCGTCGCGTGCGGAAAGTTGCTGCCTACCAGCAGCGAACAAGTCCTGTGTCTACCGAAGCTTAGGTCAGATAGGTTTTTCCGCGGGAGACTTTATATTGCAGCGTAGCAGCAAGATGATCGATGTCAGTGGCGGAGATGTTGACTGTGGTGGTATCAAGCAGCGGAGCTCGGCTGCTGCCCACCGCATCGCGACGAACCTGAATCAGCAGTGCCTGCACCACGTTGGGATCGAACTTTTCCGGTGTGAGCCGAACAAGATCACTCAGCGCGCTGCCGACCGATAGCGGAGCTCGGTAAGGACGGGCGCTGGTCATGGCGTCGAACGAGTCCGCAAGGCCCACGATGCGAACCCCGAGAGGAACATCTTCCTGCAAAAGTTTGTCGGGATATCCGGAACCGTCGCTGCGCTCGTGATGCCAGCGCACCGCTTCCGGAATTCTGGGCCAGGGAAACTGGACACTGCTGACGATCTGATGTCCGACGGTAGTGTGATCAGCCATCTCGCGAAATTCTTCGGGGTCCAGCGCGCCGGGCTTGCCGAAGAGACGCCGATCGACGGCAACTTTTCCGATGTCATGCAGATATCCGGCGCTGCGGAGAGCCGCGACTTCGCTCGGCTCCATACCCATCGCTTCCCCGATGGCCGCGGAGTAACGCCCAACGCGCAGCGAGTGTCCGTGGATATTTACATGCTTCACGTCGATGGCGGTGGCGAAAGCCTCGAGTGCGTTGTCGTAGAAACCATGCAACGAGGCCATGAGTTTTAGATTTTCTGATACACGCTGCGCTATCGTTTGCGTTAGCGCATGATTCTGTACGGCGAGCGCGATGTACGTACATAACAACTCAAGCGCGTCCAGTTCGCTGTCTTCGTAGAGCGCGTCGCCGGGACGGCGTCCGAGAGCAACCACTCCGGCGAGCCGTCCGCCGGTCTTCAGCGGTGCCAGGCACTTGAACAATTCAGGAGCGACGTTACCGTTCGAACTGAGGAAGACGGAATAAGTCGATGAATTCAGGACGATCGGTCCGCGGGTCGCGACTAGGGCGTGCACGTGCTTGGGAAGGAGAGGAATGAAGGCCGGCTCTGGCATGAGCGCAAAGCCCATGGTGGCTGCGGAACTCAGCATCGCAGGCTTATCGTTAAACAGTAGAAGCGCACCTTCGCGCGCACCCGCCGCTTCCATGACAGCAGACAACATCAGCCGTGACGTTTCCGAGAACTCGCGCTCAGACGACAGCGCTGGTCCGAGCTCGGAAAGAGCCTCGACCGTGTGCAGCAATCGCCGTAAATTGTTTGTCTGAATCGCCACAGACGAAGTGGGAGCCAGATCGCAGAGCAGATTTAGGGTAACATCCGGGAAATATCAGAGCGAGAACATCATTGTTGGTTAGTTTGATGCGGTAGTAACAGAAATGAAAACAAGGTGACGGAAAAGATTCCTACAGAAGGCAGAGATGGCCGCGTGATCCTCGTCACGGGCGCGCGGGGCTTCGTCGGACGGGCAGTGTGCAAACTTTTACAACGTCTAAGCTATGCGGTCGTTGCGCTCGATCAAGCACCGTCTTCTGGTAGAAGTTCGTTTTCTGGGAGTTCGGAGATCGAAACCGACATCGCGGATCGAACGAAATTGCAGGAGTTGTTCGAGACGAAACGGATTGCGGGAATTATCCACCTAGCGGCGATCTTGCCGACGGCTGCACGTCGGGAGCCGGTGCGCGCGACGGAAGTGAACATCCAGGGCAGCCTGAACCTGCTGCAATTGTCCCGGCAGTTCAGTGTGCACCGTTTTGTGTTCGGCAGCTCACTGAGCGTTTATGGAACCTGTCCACCGGATGAACTGGTGTCGGAGACGAATCGAGCGGCTCCGGAAGATCTATACGGCGCAGCGAAGTCATATGTCGAGCAACTAGGGCAGTCGTATCAGGAGCGTCATAATCTGCAGTTCGTCAGCCTGAGAATCGGGCGCGTGATCGGACCGGGAGCTCAATCTTCAACATCGGCGTGGCGAAGTGAGATCTTCGAATGCCTGGCCGAACAAAAAGCCATTGAGATCAACCTGCCGTATATAGGGTCTGAGCGATTGCTGGTGGTTCATGTGGACGACGTGGCCAGGATGCTGGTTGCATTGATGGACGCACCACGCCCCAAGTTTTGTATTTACAACTCAGTTTGCGAGCCGGTAATTGTAGAGGACTTGAAGCGGCAGATCGAGGGAATCAATCCTCGCGTTCTGGTGAGACTAGGGAACGAAAGCGCTTCAGGGAATCCGCGGCTTTTAGATTGTTCCCGATTTCGGGGCGAATTCGGATTTGAGACTCGTCCGGTCTTTGATGTGTTGTGGGAAGGAGCGAACGGGAGGTCCGCTCGACAGCCGGCGGGATGACGACGCCACGCGATGATGCTACTTTTCTAAAAGTGTTCGCGAAGTTCGGCGAAGCGACCCAGGATCAGGAGCTTTTGGTTTGGGGGTGCGGGATTTAATTCTTCGTGCTCGAGTATCCAGGTATCCCCGTGAGGAAGGAAGACGGCGTTGAGTCCAGCGGCGAGCGCGGGATTGATATCGGACTTCGGACTGTTACCAATCATCCAGGTCGCTTCGCTGGGACAGCTGAACTTCTCTACTAATCTTGTGTACGTTGCAGGGTCTTTTTCGGCAACGATCTCTGCCGCTGCAAAGTGCTTGCCGATTCTTGAACGTTCAATCTTTCCGCTCTGCTCCACGTGCGCTCCTTTCGTGACCAGAATCAAGCGGTGGCGCTGCGACAAGTAGTCCAGCGTTTCGCGGACTTGGGGAAGGAATTCGATCTCGTGATTCTCGATGGCATTGGCGAAGCTGCGCACTTGCGCATGCAGTTCGGGCGTCACGGGCTGCGGCGAGAGACGTTCGAACGTGTCGACCAGCGCGTGCACGAAGCTGTGCATCCCGTATCCGTGCTTGACGATGCATTCGCGCTCCACGTCGTTGAGAACTTCGCGGACCTGCTCGGGTGAAAACTCATGATGATTCAGGAACGGAATGAAATTCGCAATCGCACGCTCGAAATAGACATTGTTCTCCCAAAGCGTATCGTCGGCGTCGATGAGAAGGGTTTGGGGAGGCAAGCTTCTAGCTCCTGGCTCTTAGCCATTGGCTCTTGGCTGCTGGCTTTTATCCAAGCTGATAGAGACGATGCATCTGGATCCGGAATTCTGGCACGTGGAAACATCAGTCAACGATTCTCTGCTTAGCCAGGAGCCGATCTCTAGCTTTTCCTACACCCAGTCCACTTTGGCTTCGCGAGAGATGATGCCGGCCTTGTGTCCCATATCGAGAAGGCGGCGGACCGCCTCGCGGCCGTCGGGCCCGTAGTCTAGCGTGCGTTCATTGACATACATTCCTACGAACTTGTCGGCAGATTGCGTATCGAGATCGCGGGCAAATTGCATCGCATAGGCGAGAGCCTCTTCGCGATGCTCAAGAGCGTATTGAATACTTTCGCGCAAGGCTGCGGTAACGGTCGGCATCAACTGTGGACCGAGTTCGCGGCGAATCGCGTTACCGCCGAGTGGCAATGGAAGACCAGTCACCTTCAGCCACCACTTGCCAAGATCAACAATGCGATGCAATCCCGATTTTTCGTAGGTCAGTTGGCCTTCATGAATGATGAGTCCAGCCTCGTATTTGCCCTCAAGCACCTGCGGAATAATCTGGTCGAACGGGACGACCTCGGTTTCAATGCCCGGTGCAAAAAGCTGAAGAGCGAGATATGCAGTCGTGAGCGTGCCGGGAACCGCAATGCGCTTGGTCTTGATCTCATTCGCCGTGAAAGGACGCGGCGAGACGACCATCGGACCGTAACCCTCGCCGACGCTGCCCCCGCACGCCATCAGCGCGTACTTGTCCTGTACGTAGGGATAAGCGTGAAACGAAATGGCAGTGACGTCGTAAACGCCTTCGCGAGCCTTCTGATTCAAAGTTTCGATGTCGCAAAGAGTGTGGGTGAAACGCAGACCGGGGGTACGGACTTTATTTGTTGCGAGCCCATAGAACATGAATGCGTCATCGGAGTCAGGGCTGTGCGCGACTTTAATCTCCCGCACGCCGGAGGGATTGCCCGAATTTTTGGTTTCTTGCTCGGAGACTGCGGTCATGACATGAACTCCAACTCAAGGTTAGTTGAATGAATAAGTGAAATTTGTTCTTGCTAGTTGCGACGCCAGCGGGTGGCGATGACAGCTGCGAGCATAACCTTGATTACTTCAGCAGCCACAAACCAGTAGAGACCTAAATAGGCAGCTTTGGCTAGCGAATGGGTCGCCACATAAAGCCAGGCAAGCCCGCCGGTGAAGAGGAGAACTTCCGCAAGCAGTGCGGCCACAGTCGCGCGCGCAAATGACTTCCGGCCCATGTCGAAGATATAACCAGCCAGAAACGCGACAAAGGGATAGACCATCAGAAATCCTCCGGTCGGCCCGAGCAGCTGAGCGATTCCACCGGGTCCGGTGGGACTGAAGACGGGCAGTCCGGCGATACCCTCCACCAGATACAACGCGAGAGCCGCGAAGCCACGGCGAGCACCGAGGAGCAGACCAACGAGAAGGACCGCAAGATTCTGCACGGTGAGAGGAACAGGGGTTACCGGGAGAGGAATAAAAACACGGGCGCACAACGCGACAAAAACCGTCGCACCCACAATGAGTGCGACCTGTCGGGTGATTTCCAGCAGCCGATCCTGCGGAGTATTCACGGCCTGAACTGCAAGCTTCGCCATAGCTCGATCTCCCAATCTCTCTACGTATGCGTCAGCGTTCTATTGGACGCTCGCCCCGCGGGTCGCCAGCGGCTCCGTCATGCGAGGCATGCGTTTTCTGCAGGTTTCTTCGGAGATGCATATAAAGGGCGAGCACGACGCACACGACAACAAGCGTGCTCACGCCCAAGATCAGAAACCACCAGATCATCCGCACAGCCGTTTAGGATAACAGAAAGCCTACGGCCCTAGGCTTCGAGCCCCTGCCAGCATGTCGGGTTGGCGGGACGCCAGCTAGACAGCCGGCGGGACGCCGGGGCTACGCTCATCGAGCGACGGCTCTACTTCGAACTGCCTTTCAGTTTTTCTCTCATCACTTCCACTCGCTTCATCGTGAATTGAAGACGATCCCGTCCCCACTTGGTGCGCGTAATGGCCTTCTCGATGCTGAGAAACACATTGGGATCGCCCATCTTTTCGCGGATTTCCTTGATGTAAGGATGAATTTTGGCGTAGATGAGGAACATTTCTCCGCTGAAAGGTGGGGCGAGAAACAACTCCTCATTCAACACGCCGTTAAGGACGAATGAGGCCACGATTCCCCAATAACCACCGACCTGCCGCATCCAGGCATTTTCTTTAGTTCCCATGGCCCAGACAACTTTCAGGCAATCGTCGGCGCTTTCTGGAAAGAACTCGCCCACGTACCAGTTACGGGCCTTGCGCATTTCCGCCTCACGGCGAAGATCGTAAAGTTGGAGAATGAGTTGAGCGTCGGCGGTCGTCGCCTTTTTGGACATATTAGGTCCTCCGTTGAGATGGACAGAGGACCTAACTTATCACGGGGTGGCGGTGTGAGCATTAGCCGCAGGCGGCTCGAGCGGAGGAGGGGCAGCCCGTTCGTAGTCGCATTCCTTATTGGGGCAAGCGATGACCGGTCCGGCTTTCAGAAATTTCTCGACCAGATATTCGCTGCCGCAGCTCGGGCATTTCTCCGCGAGAGGCTTGCCCGCCGAAGTGAACTTGCATTTCGGATAATTGCTGCATCCGTAGAACGTGTTGCCCTTGCGCGCTCGCTTTTCGACGAGATCGCCATCTTTGCAGTCGGGGCACTTCACGCCAATGAAGTTCTGCTTCACATACTTGCATTCAGGATAGCCGCTGCAGGTCGTGAACTCGCCATAGCGACCATGGCGGATCATCATGTTGCGCCCGCATTTCGGGCAAAGCTCGTCGAGCGGAATATCAGGAACTTTCTTTCCCTGATCGAGGCGCCGGGTGGTTTTGCAATCCGGATATCCAGTGCAAGCCATGAACTGTCCGAAGCGTCCACGTTTCAGAACCATGACGCGTCCGCAATTCTCGCAGTATTCTTCCGCTGCTCCCGTCCCTTGCACATCGGCAGAATCAAGATCGGGCAGGTTAATCGGATTCTCTTTAGTGAATGTGCAGGTGTTTGGATCTTCTTTGTCGTAGGTGCTGCACGCGTAGAACGATCCGTGCCGGCCCCACTTGATCACCAGCGGTGCGCCACACTTTTCACACTTCTCGTCGGTGGGCTTTTCCATCCGCTTGATGTTCTCCATATGCTTTTCAGCATATTTGAGGTCTTTCAGGAACTTCTTGTAGAACTCGGCCATCGCGTCTTGCCACTTCTCTTTGCCGTCTTCGATCTCGTCGAGTTCTTCCTCAAGACGTGCGGTATATTGCAGGTCGAAAATGTCGCGGAAGTTTTCCACCAAGAGATCCGTAACAACCAGGCCGATTTCCGTGGGCGTGAACTTGCCGCCAATTTTCTGCACGTACTGCCGTTCCTGAATCGTGGTGAGGATCGCAGCATAGGTGGATGGGCGCCCAATGCCGCGTTCTTCCAGTTCTTTCACCAGCGACGCTTCGTTGAAACGCGGAGGCGGTTCGGTGAAATGCTGCTCCGGCTTCAGTTCTTTGAGCGTGAGCTTCTGTCCTGCTTCGAGGGCTGGGAGCTTGTGCTTTAGTTCCTCGTCTTCTTCATCTTTGCCATCCTTCGATTCCTCGTACACCCGGAGGAAGCCGTCGAACTTGAGCACAGATCCAGTAACACGGAACCAGAACACTTCACTGCCACTCTTTGCATCGATGTCAACAGTGGTTTGATCGAAGACGGCGGGATTGATCTGCGAAGCCACAAAGCGCTGCCAGATCAGCTTGTAGACCTTGAATTCATCCTCTTTCAGGTACTGCTTGATCTGGTCGGGATGACGCATCGCCGACGTCGGACGGATCGCTTCGTGCGCTCCCTGCGAATCCTTCTTCTCTTTAAAGGTGTTCGGATTCTCCGGCAAGTAGGTCGGACCGTATTCCTTGCCCACGTACTCGCGCACTTCCTGAATGGCCTCGGGCGCCACGCGAGTTGAATCGGTACGCATATAAGTAATGAGACCGACGGAGCCTTCTTCACCCAGTTCCACCCCTTCATAGAGGCGCTGCGCAATCATCATGGTGCGCTTGACGCTAAAGCGCAGCTTACGGGATGAATCCTGTTGCAGTTTGCTGGTGGTGAATGGAGGCGCGGCGTTGCGGCGGCGTTCTTTCTTATCGACAGATCGAACGGCCCAATCGGCTTTTTCAAGAGCGACGCGAATTTTTTCCGCTTCTTCGCCGGTTGTGACTTCAACCTTCTCTTCGCCCTTTCCCACAAATCTGGCGTCGAATGCGGGCGGCTTGCTGGCCGCGAGGTGGGCGTCGATCGTCCAATACTCTTTTTTCTCGAACGCCTTGATCTCGCGTTCACGCTCAACGATCAGGCGAAGGGCGACGGTCTGTACACGTCCCGCGGAAAGACCTCGGCGAACCTTGTCCCACAACAATGGAGAGACTTGATATCCGACGAGCCGGTCGAGAACACGGCGGGCTTGCTGCGCATCGACAAGATTCTGATCGATGGCGCGTGGATGTTCGAAGGCCGCTTGCACGGCGCGCTTGGTGATTTCGTTGAACGTCACGCGCTGAATGCGCGGAGGGGCTTCTGGCTCGCCCTTTTTTGCTTTCTTAGCCTTCTTCTTTTTGCCGCCGTTTTCGTCGAGTTCAAAAGCAAGATGCGCGGCGATGGCTTCGCCTTCGCGGTCCGGGTCAGGCGCGAGATAAATGGAGTCCGCCGAGGCCGCCAGCTTCTTGAGCTTGGCGACAACTTTCTCTTTGCCGGGGATGACAACGTAATCCGTCTCGAAATCATTCGCGATATCGACACCGAGCGTGCTCTTCGGCAAATCCTTCACGTGGCCGAGCGACGCTTCGACGGAGAAACCCTTCCCCAGATATTTCTGGATGGTCTTCGCCTTGGCTGGCGATTCGACAATGACTAAACCTTTTGACAATGGAACCTCAATTTCCTTGTGGTGCGTTTTTTGAAGCTAGCACGAATGTCAAGCGGCTAACAAGTTACTGGGAGAAAAGTCCCTCAGCGCCTAGCTCTCAGCTATCAGCTTTCAGTCTCTGCAGAAGGGACGCCAGCATTCGTTTCTCCTCAATTACTTCATCATTGAGACGTTGGCAATCCTGGGTATTAAGGTGGTCCAGATCGTGCGCGAGCAACAGATGATATTCCAGTTCACTTGCCGATCCCATCGCGATCCGCAGAAATCTTCCAAACTCCACATCTCCCTTCCGACAAACACCTTCTGCGAGGTTTGCGCCAATCGCGGCCGATGATCGCCTCATCTGGCTGGTTAACCCGTAAAGCTCCTCTCGCGGGAAATACTTGCTCGATCGATAGACATCCAACGTGAGTGGATGAGCCTTTTCCCACACTTTCAGATTCTTGAAACTCTGCATCCCTGACTCCCCTTCTGAAAGCTGAAGCTGATGGCTGAGTAAATTTTCAGAAACTTTTCACAAAATTCTTTCCAGGCATCTGGCGGATCTTGTTGGCCAGTTCCAGTTCGAAGAGGGCAGCGAAGATTTCGGAGGAGGACATCTGCGATTCCAGCTTCTCGATGAGTTCATCGATGTGCGTGGCTTCGTCGGCCTTCAGCAGGATCAGGATCCGTTTCTCGTGTGGAGGGAGCCCCTCGTCCGGAAATAGAGATGCGGATTCGGAGCTTTGGGATTCAGGCGGGGTGGCGGGGGTCAGCGCAAGTCGTACTTCTGTCGGTAGATCTTCCCAAACGTCCTCCCAGGTGGCGACCAGCTTGGCGCCCTGTTTGATGAGCGTGTTGGGTCCCCAGGAGTTCTTGTTGGTCACGTTGCCGGGCACCGCATAGACGTCGCGATTTTGTTCGAGCGCAAGCCTCGCGGTGATGCGAGTGCCGGAATATTCGGCGGCTTCGACGACCAGCACGCCGACCGACATGCCGCTAAGAATCCGGTTGCGAATCGGGAAGTTTTGCGGCGCGGCAAAGGTTCCCAAGGGGAATTCGGAGATTAGCGCTCCTCCAAAGGCAAGAATCTGCTCCGATAGGCGCGAATTTTCCTTTGGATAGATCACATCGACGCCGGTTCCAAACACGGCTGCTGTTTTGCCTTTTGCGGCAATCGCTCCGCGGTGGCTTGCCGTATCGACCCCGCGTGCCATGCCACTAATAATGACCAGCCCCTGGCTGGCAAGATCAGACGCCAGGCGTTCGGCCATCCCCGAACCGTAGGGCGAAGGATGCCGCGTACCGACCATGGCAATGCCAGGCTTGGCGAGCAGGTCACTACTGCCGCGCACATACAGGACCAGCGGCGGATCGTAGATCTCTTTCAACCGCGAAGGGTAAAGAGGGTCGTCCATGGAAAGCACATTGATGCCGGCAGCAAGTGCGCGAGCCTGTTCCTCCCGTGCCAGTTCAGCCGATTTCCCGGTTGCAATCGATTGAGCAGAGACCGCCTGAATGCCGGTGCTTTCGAGCTCAGTCAAGGAGGCCTGGAACACTTTTTCAGCGGAACCGAAGTGCTCGACGAGCTTTCGGGACCTAGTTGGTCCTAATCCGGGAGTGAGCAAAAGAGCCAGCCATTCCACGAGATGCGTGGCGGAAGGCGAGGATGTAGCAACGGACAAGGTGGACTCCGAGCGGACTGTAACTATCGGCGGAGAATCGTGTCAAGGTCAGATGTCACAATCGTTTTGTTAATATTGTGGAAAGAATGAGAAGGCTGCGGATTTCCGCCATTTCCTACCTGAATACCGCTCCTTTAATGTGGGACTTTGAGCACGGCGAGGCCGGCCGGCACTTCGAGATTTCCTATACCCTGCCATCGGGATGCGCGCGCGCCTTGGCCGACGGGAGTGCCGATATAGGAATTATTCCAGCAGCAGCCTACACGCAGATTCCCGGATTGCAGATCCTGCCCGATATTGCGATCGCCTCGCGCCGAGCCGTACGTTCGATTCTGCTGGTCAGCGAAAAGCCCATCGAGGAAACACATTCGGTAGCGCTGGATACATCCTCAATGACTTCGGTGGCGCTAACGAAGGTTCTCTTCGAGAAGTGGCTGGGCGGCGGACGGAAGTTCATGCCGATGCAGCCCGAAATCGAGAGCATGTTGGCGCGGTGCGATGCGGGATTGCTCATTGGAGATCCCGCGTTGCAGATCGATCGGACGCGCTACTACACGCTCGACCTCGCAGAAGAATGGATTCGTTCTACCAATAAGCCATTCGTATTTGCATTCTGGGCAGTCCGCGGTGAGGTTCTTTCGCAGGCCGATACCAGTCTCGATTTGGCCAGAATATTTCGCGAATCCCGGGATCACGGATTGTCAGAGGTGAACATCCACACGATCATTCAGGAGTGGGCACCGCGGTTGCGACTGGAAGAAGCCGATGTTCGTGAGTATCTGACGAAGAACATCGATTATGAACTCGATTCGGAATGCATAGCCGGGCTACAACTGTTCTATCAGTATGCTGCTGAAATCGGAGCATTGCCGCCCGCATCCGGGTTGCGCTTCTTAGGTGCTGTCGAACCCACCGCAAAACCTTGAACCACGAAGCACGCGACGTTCCATCGAGGAAGCTTTTATCGACTGTTCCTTCGTGAGACTTCTTGTCCTTTATGATTTCAGCGCTTTTCGTCTTCTACCTCACTTGATTTAAGCTGAAATTGCCCAATGAGCCTTTTTCAACCCTTACCGAATGCGGGTGGTCCGGCTGACGCCACGCGTCCGCTGGCCGACCGCATGCGTCCGCGAACGCTCGAGGAATATGCCGGGCAGGAGCATCTCATCGGACCCGGCAAGCCACTACGCGTACAGATCGAACGCGATGATTCAGGCTCCATGATTTTCTGGGGGCCGCCTGGCACGGGCAAGACGACGCTGGCGAAGATCATCGCGAACATGACCAAGGCGGAGTTCATCGAATTTTCCGCCGTGCTCGCTGGGATCAAGGAAATCAAGCAAGTCATGGCCGACGCGGAACGGGCCAAGCAGTACGGCACGCGCACCATCGTCTTCATCGACGAAATCCATCGCTTCAACAAAGCGCAGCAGGACGCGTTCCTGCCACACGTCGAAAAAGGAAATATCCGACTAATCGGAGCGACCACCGAGAACCCTTCGTTCGAAATCAATTCCGCGTTGTTGTCGCGGTGCCGCGTCTACGTGCTGCAGCCACTCTCCGAAGAACAGATTGTGGGACTGCTGCAGCGCGCGCTCACTGATCGCGAACGCGGATTGGGTGAAATGAATGTGCAGGCGGCAGACGAAGTTCTGAAGACGATAGCCAGCTATACGAGTGGCGATGCACGCAGCGCTTATAACGTGCTTGAGGTTGCGGCCGGGCTGGCGGTGAGGAACGGCGCAGGAACGCCTGAGATTACGGATGCTATCGTCCGCGACGCCCTGCAGAAACGCATTCTCCTTTACGACAAGACGGGCGAGGAGCATTACAACCTGATCTCTGCTCTTCACAAATCGGTGCGCAACAGCGATCCTGACGCCGCTTTGTACTGGCTCGGCCGCATGCTCGAAGCAGGAGAGGATCCACTTTATGTTGCGCGACGCGTTGTCCGCATGGCGGTGGAAGACATCGGTCTCGCCGATCCGAACGCTCTTTCCTTGTGCATGGCAGCTCGCGATGCGGTGGACTTCATCGGCATGCCCGAAGGAAACCTCGCCCTGGCGCAGGCAGTTGTATATCTGTCGGTGGCGCCCAAGTCAAATGCGCTCTACACCGCATACGGCGGCGTGCAGCAGGACGTCGAACAGACGGCGGCCGAGTCCGTCCCGCTGCATTTGCGAAACGCTCCCACCAAGCTGATGAAGGGACTGGGCTATGGTCAAGGCTATCAGTACGCGCACGACCTGGATTCGAAGGTCGCAGATATGCAGTGCCTGCCCGACAATCTGCGCGATCGGGTGTACTATCGGCCCACCAACGAAGGTATCGAAAAGCGCATTCGAGAGCGGATGGAAGAGGTCAAACGCCAGCGCTCGCGCTCAGAAGAAGTCCGCCCGCCGCAGCAAAAGAAAGAATCGTAGATTCATATCGAGGCATCTTTACATCCATCATAGGACTATGGGGTGGTGCTGCTATGGCTGCAGTTCCCAACATTTTCAACCTAGAAACTTCTGCGAAGTTAGAGGCGCACTTGCGCACGAGCGCTCCCACTAGCGAACTCGTTGAGGATTTGCAGCGCGTCCAGAAGGCCGCGCAAAAGATCAATTCTATTCTCGACCTCGACCAGCTGATTCGCAGCGTTGTCACAGAGGTCACTCACTCGTTCGGATGCCTGGAAGCAAGCGTTTACCTGCACGATCAAGATCGCGCCGAAATGGTGCTGGCTGGCGTAGACGGCTGCAACGCACGCGAAATTGGGCATCGCGTAAAGATAGGCCGCGAGGGGATGGTCGGTTATGTCGCGTCCACGGGGCAGACACGCTACGCGCCAGATGTGAGGAAAGATCCTTATTATGTGGCGTGCAAGCATGTAACGCGCTCGGAAGTGGCAATTCCACTGCGAATCGGCGAAAAGCTGGTGGGAGTTTTTACCGCATCGCATCCCGACGTCGACGGGTTTCCGCGGCAGCAGTTGAGACTTCTACAGGCTTTGTGCGATCACGTGGCGGTGGCCGTGCAGAATGCACGTTGCGTGCAAGCGGAACGCGCCGAGCGTGCGGCACTCGACCGAGAAGCCGCAGAGGC
This sequence comes from uncultured Acidobacteriota bacterium, assembly GCA_963801895.1. Taxonomy (GTDB): domain Bacteria; phylum Acidobacteriota; class Terriglobia; order Terriglobales; family Acidobacteriaceae; genus Sulfotelmatobacter. The sequence continues at coordinate 847,909 of CAWDGM010000003.1, forward strand.
TCGCGTCATTCAGCAGGCGCTGCTTCCGAAAAGCTCGCCGTACATCCCGGGCTTTGTCATCTCCGGGCGCAGCGTGCCGGCACGAGCAGTCGGCGGCGACTGGTACGATTTCATTCCGTTCTCCGACGGGCGCTGGGGAATTGTGCTCGCCGACGTTTCGGGTAAAGGCACGGCGGCCGCTCTGTTGATGTCGGCCACTCGCGGGATGCTGCGCTCGCTGGCAGAAGCATGCTGCACTCCCGGCGAAGTGCTTACCAAGTTGAATGAGTTGCTGGTGAACGACTTCCCTGCCGGAAAATTTGTAACCATGGTGTATGCCGTGCTCGATCCTGCTACCCGCTCTGTAGTGTTCGCCAACGCTGGACATCTGCTGCCGTTATTCATCGACTCCGAGGGACAGCACTTTCTTGATGTAGAGCGAGGTTTGCCTCTTGGACTGTCGTGCGGTGACTACTCGGAGAACGTAGTAACGTTGTCACCCGGATCGCGGCTGATCTTTTACAGCGACGGAATCACCGAAGCAGAGAATTCGGAGCAAGAAGAGTTTGGGGTGTGGCGCCTGGCTGAACACGCAATGCGTCCGGACGCTTCTGCTGTGACCATTGTCGACGAAGTCCATTCGTATGCGAATGGCTCCGGCGTGCGTGACGACGCCAGCGCGGTCTTTATCGGAGTGAATGCTTCGATCTAGCGGAATCGCGCGCGGTGCTCCTTCAGGATGCAACGGTCCATCACCACAAGAATTCCAGCCTTGCGGGCTTTCGCAGCCGCCTGCTCGTTGATTACATCTTCCTGCATCCAGACCGCAGGAACTTTCAGCTGGATCGCCTGATCCACCACGTCTTCGACAAATTCTGAACGGCGGAAAATATTCACGATATCAATTTTTTCCGGCACCTCGACTAGAGATCTGTAAGCCTTCTCTCCAAGGCACTCGTCGATATTTGGATTGACCGGCACGATGCGGTATCCGTGGCTTTGCATGTAGGCGGACACGCCATGGCTGGGGCGCAGCGCATTGCAGGACAACCCCACGACGGCGATTGTCCTGGAATTCTTCAGCAATTCGGCGATAGGATCGGATTTGGGTAACGAAGCCAAAAGTTCCTCCTGCTCTACTTCTTGTTCGCGGCTTCCACTTTCTGCTTGTACATTTTTAGAGCGAGTTTTCGGATCGTCTCAGAGACTTCCTTGTTCCCGGAAATATTCTTGAGGTCTTGAGCGAGAAGATTCTTCATCAATCCAAGACTCAGATCGATCGGTGTGCGCGGGTTCCCCACAAGGTTGCGAACCACGATGTAGTTCTTCATGAAGCGCCGCTTCAAAGGAATCTGGCGGAGCACGGCTTCCAGCACATTCTTCTGGCTGGCAAACTTTTCCACCTCACCGTCTGAAAGCTTGGGCGCTTCGAGAACAGCCAGCGCCACGACTTTGGTGCCGTCGCGAATCAAGATGGAGCGCTCTTCCTTGTTTCCCTTCAAAGCCAGTTGAATTCGGCCCTTTACATCCAGGGTATTGATTTTCTGAACCGTGTTGAGGCGCTTGCCATCGGCGACAGGCTTGGCTGCCGTAGCTGCCGCACGTATCGGCGCTTCGGGCTGGGCTACAGGAGCGGGGGCTGAAGCGGTGCTTGCCTCGCCACGCTGTCCTTCAGCGAGCACGCCCTCTCCCAACAATTCGACGACTCCGCCAATGGAATGGAATGGCTTCTCGCCTTCGGCGGCGATGGCAGCGGCGTGTTCCTTCATGTAGGAGTGCACGGCTTCATCGTCTGAGGGTTCAGGCGGTTCGTGATCCGAATGAATCGCTTCTCCCGCTTCCGCTGGTTGCGCGGGGATCGTGTGCTGCACTTCGGCGGTCGGCGCAACCTGATTTTTCACGACGCTGGCAGGCCCGGTCACCGATGCCGCAGTGCGCAATGCCTCTGCCTCTTCCTTTTTTAAATAGGGGTTTGATTTGAGAGTTTGAATAACTCCGCTCAAAGTACGCACGCGCGCGCTTTTCAACATCACTTCGATCGAGTCGCGCATGGCGGAGACGGCCAGCTTCGTGATCTGTGCTTCAGAGATGGAAGGATTCTCGAGAAGCGCCGCCAGCAGGCTCGGACGCAGGTTATCGCCGGAGATCATGTAATCCAGAACTTCTGGAGGGCTTTGCGGATCGGCGGCGACCGCCAATGACGCCTTTTCGTCCCATCCAGCCAGCGTCATGCGGGCGGTATCGCCGAAAACTTTGTTGTGGCGGGCAAGATAGACGAGGATTTCGATATTTTCAGCAGGCGGGACCTGCAGTGCCCCGCGCGCAGCAAACTGCATCATGTTCGACGGCAACTTCGAAGCGCGGATTTGATCGATCATGCGGGGCATCAGATCAGGCCTCACTTCCAGAGTCTTTTCTATCGATCCCGGATTTACCTTTTCGTGCCAGCGTCTCCAGTTCCTTCACGGCCAGATCCAGTTCCCGCGTAATGCGGTTCGCCTTGTGCCGTAAATACTGGTCCCGCAACGTCCGATAGTACCAAAGAGTACCTTCGCGCCCACCGTTGAAACGCAACCACACAGATTCGCCGATGGCCCGGTAGTCGCTGATGATGGATCGGATATTGTTGAGCTTGTCGGAGGCCGAAACGAGCTGCGTATCCGGCCCCTCACTTTTCAATCGCGCAATGTACTTTTCCTTACGATCGCGCCATGGCGGTTTTGGATAGGTATCGGCATCTGTGCATCCATCGACGATCTTGGCAACGCGTCTGCCAAATCTTTTACTGACCTCCCTCAGCATGGGTGCGCCACCGCAATCCTCGACTACGTCATGCAGCAGGGCGGCAATTGCAAGATCTTCGTCGCCTCCGGCTTCAAGGACGAGCGATGCAACGCCCATCAGGTGGGCAATGTAAGGAATCGTCGAAGCCTTGCGAGTCTGGCCTGAATGCTTTTCTGCCGCGAACGCAACTGCCTTCAGGAACCGTGGGCCCAGCTTTACACTCTTCTGCTTTACGTCCGCACGAGGTGATTTTGGCGGCACTTTGGCGCCCAATCTCATTGCTTCTCTCCACGCCGTGCCAGCAGGTACGCGCGGATGAACGGCTGCAGATCTCCATCCAGCACACGGTCCACGTCGCCAACTTCAGTCTTAGTGCGATGATCCTTGATCATGCGATAGGGCTGCAAAACGTAGGAGCGAATCTGCGATCCGAACTCGATATCCAGTTTGGAGTCTTCAATCTTTTTTGTGGCAGCACGCTTCTTCTCCATCTCATATTCGTAAAGCTTGGAGCGCAGCATGCTCATGGCTCGTTCTTTGTTCTTGTGTTGCGAGCGCTCGTTCTGACAGTTAGCTACTAGTCCAGTCGCAATGTGAGTGATTCGCACCGCCGAATCGGTGGTGTTGACGTGCTGTCCGCCCTTGCCGCTGGAGCGGTAGGTGTCGATGCGAATGTCTTCCGGTTTAATGACGATGTCGATGCTGTCATCAATTTCGGGAGAGACGAAGACGCTGGCAAACGATGTGTGACGGCGCTTAGCCTGATCGAACGGGGAGATACGAACCAGGCGGTGGACGCCGATTTCGCCCTGCAGGAGTCCGAAGGCATACTCTCCGTTCACTGCGAATGTCGCGGATTTCAGTCCTGCTTCTTCGCCGGGTTGGTAGTCGTAGAGAACGGTTTCGAAACGCTGGCGCTCGGCCCATCGCAGGTACATGCGCAACAGCATGTCGGCCCAATCTTGCGACTCGGTACCGCCCGCGCCGGGATGGATGGTAACGATGGCGTTGCGAGGATCATTCTCACCCGAAAGAAGCGTTTCGGTTTCTAGCTTGTCGAGCAACTCATGCAGCGACGCAAGCTCGCGCTGCAAGTCGTTGTCGACATTTTCGCCTTCCTTGGCGAGGTCGAAATAAGCTGCGATATCGTCACTGCGGCGGCCAAGGTCGGAGTCGGTTTCGAGCACATGCTCCAGCCGCTTTTTCTCGCGCATGACTTGCTGCGAGCGCTGCGGATTCGACCACAGGTTCGGGTCGGAGGCCTGCTTTTCAATTTCGGCTAGCTGCGGACGGACTTTTTCCGCGTCAAAGATACTCCCGTAGGTCGTGCACCTTCTTGCTCAGCTTTTCGTATTCCTGCTCAAACTCTGAGTTCATGAGGACGTATCAGCCTTCTTCCGGTATTTGGAAAACACAAAACGGTCGACCAGCGCTCCCAGCGAAATTATCGCACATGCGTACGCAAACCAATCTCCATGCCTGGTGTAGAGAGTAGTGGCAGAAGCGAGGGCATACGGCGCGACCAGCGTCGAGCGCTCTTTGCGAGGGATGCGCGCCACGACTCGTCCCCATGGATCGATCGACGCGGTGACCCCCGTATCTGTGGTGCTCAGCAGCCAGCGGGCGTTTTCGATGGCTCGCATGCGAGTCTGGTTCAAGTGCTGCGCATAGGCTCCACTGTCGCCATACCAGCCGTCATTCGAGATATTCACGAATACCTGCGCGCCGTTGTCGGCGAACTGACGGACATCATCGGGAAAAACGGACTCGTAGCAGATGAAGACGCCGAGTTTCCCGTTCCCCGCGGCGCTTTCTGCAACCAGGGGAGCTCGCGAGGTCCCGTGCTCGAATTGTCCGACCTCCTTGGTCAACCCTCCCGCGAACGAAAATAAAGAAGGAAACGGAAGATATTCGCCGAAGGGAACAAGATGGACCTTGTCGTATCGCGCCTTCCATTCTCCTTGAGAATCGACGAGGACCGCTGAGTTGAAAACAGGAGCATCGGAATTCGGAGTAGGAGCATCACTGCCGATCGAACCTGCCACGACTGGCGTCTTCAGAGCACGCGCTAGATCAGCGACCGGCGCGCGGAAGCGAGGATCGTTGGTAAAGAATGGTGCCGGCGACTCGGGCCAGACGATCAAGTCAATCTTGGCGGCGGATTGTCTGACAGCATTGGCGGTGAGATTCGTCAGATCATTGACGGTCTGTTGGAAGTAAGCCGGACTCCATTCAGCGGAGACGGGAATATTCTGCTGGACAAGCAGCGCCGCGCGATCCGGCTTTGCCGCCGGCGCTTCGATGATCCTTCCGGCTTGGAGCACGACCGCGGCGGCGAGTCCGGCAGCAAGCATAGCCCCGCGCTTCGGTCGGGGAATCAGGAATGCCGCGGCCAGCGCGACATTCACCAGCACAATCTCAAATGAGATTCCATAGACGCCTGTCCAACTGGCAATGCGCGAGAGGGCAACGTTATCTACTTGCGAGATGCCTAAAAGATCCCAGGGGAATCCAGTCACGCGCGTGCGCGCAAGCTCAACCGCGACCCAAACGAATGGGGCTGCGAACAGCGGACGGCGAAAGTCGCGAGGCTCGGCGAGCATCCCGATGAGGAGCCCGAAAAATCCGTGATACAGGCCCAGGTAGCAGCAAAAAAGAAACAACGCGAGCACCGCCATCGACGTGTTGAGTCCGCCGAAATGGCGCATGGTATCGAAGATCCAGTAGCACGTTCCGGCATACCAGAAGATTCCGGACACGTAGCCAAGAATAAAACCCTGCCACGGAGACGCAGGCCGCAAACGAAGAGATCCGGCGATTTCCAGTTCACCCGCAGGGCGAGCGCGAAGCAACGCCAAAATCAAGGGCGTCAGCGCAAACCAGGAAAGCACATACAAGCCGGGAAGCGGAAAGATGAGAATTTGAAGAACGCTCGACAGCAGCACCAGCAGCCAAGCGGTGAAGTGAATTTGGCGCACGATCAAGGATAGCAAAGCGGATTGTAGGCTCTCGGCTTCCGGCTATTGGCTTCTGGCTTTTAGCTATCCGCTACTAGATGACTATCTGTTTACGACTTTCGACAAAAGTGCTGAGCGCACGAATTGCACCAGTTCCGGAGTTACGTACATCGGCGGGGCGATGCGGAAGACTGGACGCTCGGCGACTGGCTTGAGCGATACCGATTGCCACTTCGGATCATTGGGCGTCTCGTGGAGCAGTACGGCGTCAGCGCGGTCCAGAAATTCCCTCGCGGAGTTTTTGAAATCCTGAGTCGAGGGATCGAGCACTGTCAAATAAAGGTCTGGACGCATAAATTTCAACACACTATTCGATTCGAGGATCACGTTGTGCGCGCCCTCCAATCGCTTTCGGAGTGCCGGCATCGCCTCGGCGAGCCTGCCTTGCTCGGTTCGTACCCAAAACACGCGTGACGCACCGGCCACCAGAAAGCGTGACGTATCTGATTTCCCCGAACGATCGCGCTCTTCGGAGATCGCCCAAAAGTGGTCACCCGTCGCGCAGTCACAAGGATCGCCGTTGGCAGAGCAAATCCCGTGGCCGTGCTGCGTGATCTTCGCTGCAGTCCAATCGTGGCCGCGCAGCGCGGCGATCAGGCCCGCAACCACGCTGGTCTTACCGACGTTTCGGGAATGCCCGCCAACCACGATGAGGGCCATGCTTAGTCCTTCTTGGCGATCCGGGCGAGGGTAGCGAGTTGTTTCAAGTATTCACGTAGAGGCTGCGCGGGCGTTCCCCAGAAGGCGACACCTTTGCCGCGCAAAACCTTGTTCGGCAGGATGCCTCCCTGCCCTCCCACCATGACTCCTTCTTCAAGATGCGCGTGTTCGCCGATGCCGACCTGCCCGCCGAGGATCACGCCTTTGTCGATTACGATGCTTCCAGAAAGGCCCGTTTGCGCCGCGATTACAACGTCTTCCCCGATCTGGCAATTGTGGCCGATGTGAACCAGATTGTCGATCTTCGCTCCGCGCCGAATGCGTGTTTCGTCGAGGGCCCCTCGATCGATGGTGGCATTCGCACCGATTTCAACGTCATCCTCGATGGCCAGAGTTCCCACTTGCGGGAATTTCTCGTAGTGACCAGTCTTGCGGTCGCGGACGTAGCCGAAACCGTCACTGCCTAACACTGCGCCGGCATGAACGATGACGCGTTCGCCAAGAGACGTGCCGGGATAGATCGTAACGTTCGGATAGATGTAACATTTCGCACCGACGACCACCCCTTCGCCGATGACACAGCCGGCTCTAACGCGAGTGCCGGCGCCAATTTGTGCACCGTCACCGATCACGGCACGGGCATCGACAAAAACATCCGGAGCGAGCATAGCTGACGGATGTATCACGGCCGCGGGATGCACGCCTTCGTTGCTCTTGCCGTCTGTGTCAGACTCGCCCAACAGCCGCGCGGCGCGCGCGAATGCGAGCTTGGGATGGTCGCTAATTAGTACAGGCTTGTTTCCACGAGGAGAGGCCGCGAATTCACCGGCGATGAGCGCCCCGGCCTGGGATTTCAAAGCCTCGGCGAGGTGCTTTTCGTCCTCGACAAATACAAGGTCGTTGCGCGACGCAGACTGGATGCTTGCCACCGCAAAGATTTCGATGTCACCATCGCCGACGAGGCGCGCGCCGACCGCGTCGGCAATCTCCAGCAGCGAACGCTTCATGGCCTTCACTGTATAGCAGGCCGCGGATTAGATGAAAGAGCCGGGTGACGACCAGTTCCGACTGGCTAGGTGGTAGGCGCGGGACAGACGCCGTTCGACAGGGTCTGGCACATGGTGAACGTGCCGCCCCCAGTGCAACTTGGGTCCCCTTGGCCACCAGAGAGGGTCCATGTCCCTACGACAACTCCATTGGTCAGCGTTCCTGTTGTCGTCGTATTCCCGTTCGACGTCCCGGTCAAACTCCCGGTCATGGACAGCGTGTTGCCTGCCGGAGTGACGGAATTCACGCTAAGGTCAAGCGTGCCCGTCACGGCGTTCGCGGAACTGGTGGTGAAGGTTGCGGTACCGTTCTCGTTGGTCGAATCGACTGCGGTTCCGAAGCACGCACCTTGATTGAAGAACGACAGGCGCGTGATGTTCAGCGGACCGCTGTTGGTCACCGAAAACGCAACGGTGAAGTTCAAAAGGCTGGCTTGGTCGGTCCCCCCAATGAGGAGGGCTTCCCAGTTACCCGTGGTTTCGGTATTGGTAGTTGTGCTCTTGACGTTGTTACCGCAACCGCAAACCGCAAGTTCCAGAGCCAGTACAATCAGTGCGAACTTCTTCATGGACCTACCTTGCATATGGGATGTCTATGAGAATAGAGAGATGCGGGCAAGGCCGTCAATGGATGCAAGGGGCGCCCGGCCGGCTTCCGATTTTAATTGGGTAGCCTTTCAGACTACGGAAGCCGGGAGCCGGTGGCGGAGACTACATCTTCGTCATCGTGAACGTGCCGTTTCCGGTGCAGCCGGAGCTGCCGGTCAAAACCCACGTGCCGGAAATCGTATTGCCGCTGGTAGTGCCGGTCAACGCGAGCGTGTTGCCAGATGGAGATCCGGATTGCACATTCATTCCGAATTTGCCGCTTACCTGGCCATTGAAGTTGCCGCTCAGGACAAACGAACCACTCGCGGTTTCGCCCGAATCGAAGCATGGGGAATTGGAAGTGAAACTGAAATTCACGAAGCTCAGCGAGCCATCACCTTTGGTAGTGAACGATGTGCCGAAATTGAAATCGGTCGTGTTGCTGTTGCTGAGCAGGGTGGCGTTCCACGTCCCGTTGATATTGGAAGAGTTCGTACTGTTCGAACCGCATCCGACTAAAGTTAGGCCAACTACCAGTATGGCCATCAGGGCGAGTTGCTTCATCTGCGATACCTCAAGTTGAAGTCCGAATTGGCGCGCAACTGCAATTGCCAATCGAGCCGGTGAATTTAGCCCGCAAACATTGCTTATACAAACACCGATTACCGGAAATAGTTTTCAGGCGGGTATGTTGTTGAATCGACGCTCGCGAAACGTTAGTACACGCAGAAAACAATTGGGGAGCCAACTTGGCTCCCCTACGGAAGAGTCCCGGCAACCAATTCTGGACACCGGAATTTCAGGCTTACTCCGGTCACTGGCGAAGACGTCGCGACCCACTGAGAGCGGTGGCTATCAGGAACACGATCGACATTCCTATCAGAAATCCGGAGGCGAAATCAGAATAGCCGCCGTGCGTCCAGTTGTGGAGGATGAGGCCTCCCGACAACATGAGCAATCCCATTGGCAACAGAACTTTCAATTTGCTTCGCAGCACACAACACTCCCTTCAACTTGACACACAAATCTATCGGCGAGCACTTCTTAGCTCGTTCCTGAACCTGCTACGCGCCGCGCTTCGCTTTCAAATCCGCCAGCAGTTGTTCGATGCGATCCTGCTTCTCGAGTGCGGCCAGACGATCTTCAAGATTGTCGGACGCGATCTCCGACTTGGCCTGGCTCACAGCTTCTGAGTGCGCGACCTTGCGCTTCATGCGATCGAAAGCAGCAGCTTTCGAACCGTCTCCGGAAGCCATGCGTGCATCGCTGGCCTTTCCCAACGCCCGGGCACGCCGATGCTGCGCGATTAGCACATCGGACTTGGCCTGCGCTTCGGTAAGCTTCTGCTCAAGCTGACGGAGCGCGGACTTCAGGTTCTCCACCTGCGCCTTCTGATCGCCGACCTGCTGCTGGAAGCTTTCGGTCAGTTCGCGATAGCTCTCGACACGTTGCAAGGATGCGCGCGCCAGATCGTCTTCTTTCTTGTCGACGGCAAGCTCGGCCTTGCGCATCCATTCTGCGATTTTTTCTTCGTTCTCTTTCTGCTTCTTCTCGAGCAGGTGCTGGTCGGCGATGGCAATCGCGACCTGCGTCTTGACCTGCAAAAGCTGGTTCTGCATGTCGAGGATGACTTGCTTGATCATCTTTTCCGGATCTTCGGCCTTGTCGATCAGGTCGTTGAGATTGGCCCGGACCAGTGTGGAAACACGTTCCAGTAATGCCATGGTGATCTCCTTATCGCTTACCTTCGAGCCACGAACTGTGAGCCACGAGTGCCCACGTTCATGACTGCTCGTTGCCACTATGTTCCCGATGAACGTCCGCACACAACGGGCAGTCTGTGCCTTTCGGTCGAATGCTGGCGCCGATGGCAACTCCTACCGCGACTCCCACAGCCAGCCAAATTCCGATATTTCCCGCCATGACGCCCAACACCGCGCCCAGTGCAGCGCCCAGCGCGATTCCTAGTCCTGCATGGTTCGATTTGCTTTTCATAAATCACTCCAACGACGGAGCTTCCTCTCATGCGAGATGAACGAATGGTCCCGTTTGCAAACGCGGGAACGGTCCCCGGACCGCTCCCGCACCCCTCGCTTACGCTTTCGGTGAATCAGCGGGCTTCAAGCTTTTGTCACCCAGCTTGCGTACCTGGCCGAACAGCTCCGAAAGCGGCATGCCCGAGAGTGTCTCGAACAGAGCCGGCATCTGCGCAGCCATCTTGGTGATGTCGCCGGTGATCTTGTTCATCCCAGCAGCATCGCCGTTTCCCGTAGAGACGATCGTGATCTTGTCGACATTCGCCAACGGACTGGCCAGTGCCCTTACCATTTCCGGCATGCTGGCAAACAGCTTGTCGATCACGGCCGCCTGGTTGTACTCCTGGTAGGCCTCGGCTTTTACGTTCATTGCTTTGGCTTCGGCTTCGCCTTTCTTGAAGATGATCTCGGCTTCGGCCTCGCCTTGCGCACGAATCGAGGAAGCATGGCCTTCGGCTTCCGCGATCAAACGCTGCTTCTCGGCTGCCGCGAGCGTTTCAATTCGCTGACGATCGATCTCGGCTCCCTTCAGCACGGTCGCGATGAGTTCCTTTTCGCGGCGATTGATTTCCGCCTCCTGCACCTTGACCTGTTGCTCTTTCTCAATCTGCTGCACCTTCACCGATTCGGCAACGACCTGCTGCTGCATGATGTTGGTCTGGATGTCATACGCCTTGTCGGCTTGCGCCTGTTGCCGCTTCGTGACCTCAAGGTATTGCGCTCTTTTCACTTCCAGATCGCGCTGCGATTCTGCCTGCTTGGCTAACGACAATGTCTCCGCTAGCACGCGCTCCTGATCGGCCTGCGCCTTGGCCACTGCCGATTCCCTTTGCGCGAGCGCACGCTTGATCGCTGTATCGCGATCGGCTTCAGCGGCAGCTACGTCGGCGTCACGCTTGATGCGCGCTACGTCAGGACGTCCCATGTTGGTGATGTATTCGTTCTTGTCGCGCACTTCTTTAATCGTGAACGAGATCACCTCGAGGCCCATCTTGTTCATGTCATCGGCGCAGGTGGACCGCATGCGGTCGGAAACCATCTCCGGCTGCTTCACGATCTCTTCCACCGTCAACTGGCCAATGATGCCGCGCAAATGACCTTCCATCACCAGACGAATCAGGCCTTCGCGCTCCTGGTCCGTCTTCGTCAGGAACTGCTCTGCAGCCGTACGGATCGACTCGTCGTCAGACTTCACCTTGATCTGCGCAACAGCTTCCACGGTGACCGCAACGCCTTGCTTCGTATATAGATCCTGTTGCGGCGCTACGTCGAACGACATCAATTCGAGCGACAGCCCTCGACATACCTGAAACATCGGGAGGACGATTGTTCCGTGGCCCTTGACGACGCGCGTCCCTCCCATGCCATAAACGATCAGCGCTTCGTGCGGGCCCGCCTTGCGGTACAGCCTCGCCATTCCGCTGATGAGGAACAGCAACACCATCACTCCCAAGCCAACAAAGATCCAAATTTCAACCATTCGTGACATCTCCGGCATAACGCCTCCTCTTACAAATCCAGTTCGAACAAATAAAGCTGCATACTTTGCATCGCTAGGGGAGAGTGATGTTCACCGGCGAATTCCCGGTCACGCGATTTAAATTGAACTTAACGATCGAATAATTCCCGTACCATAAGAAGCCCAACACCACGTAGAAGACGATGAGCATCGGCCACGAGGCATTCGGCTTCATTGCATGCGCGATCAATACAGAGATCGTGAACAACACGAGCATCACCGCCATGATCCCGAGTCCGAGTTCGACCGATCCCTCTTTCGACGTGTAGCCGTTAGGCTGAAAATCCTTGTCAAAGTGAACCGCCATGCGGGTGGGCAGCCGATCCCACACATGCCAGTAACCCCAGGCCGAGATGGGAAAAGCCAGCCACATCAGTGCGACTAACGGCTTGAACCAGCTGCGCGTCATCGAATCTCCTCCTCAGGCAACGCATCGACCGACTCACCCGACATCTCGCTCCACCGCCGGATGTAGGCGATGCCTCGTTCGTAACGCGTCACAACCACCTCAGTGCCTTTGGAGATGGCGCTTCCGTTGTCGCTGCGCGCCCCACAAACCCGGCGCGTGCCCATCTGCGAATAAATCAGCTCACCAGTTCCACCTTCGCGGATTGGCACCGAAAGCTTGCCGAGCACGCCGACCATTTCGAAGTCGGCTGGATCGAGACACTCTTCGTCGGAGATCAGGACCTTCGTCAAAAACAAAAAGATGATCCCTCCTCCAACCAAGCCGCTCACGGTGGAAGCAATCAAGCCCATGCCAACCCAGACCGCCGAAAACCGCGTCAGCAAATATCCAGTGCCGCCAAACCATGCCAAGAATGCTGCGATCACCGGCGGATTAAATGGCGAAACACTGATCCCCTGAGAATTGTTCGCAGCACCATCCCCCGTGCCCGCACCATGCGCTCCAGTCGAATGGCCGGCTGAACCATCAGCCACCGGACCATGGGCCACAGGGCCATGGGCCACGGGCAGATGCCCGGTCCCGTGCCCGTGCATAGGCAGGTGCATCTTGCCAAAGCGCGATCCACCTAACACGAACGAAAAGAAGCTGAAGCAAAAGCCGACCGCAAAACAGATCAAGTAAAAGTCTGACCAGGTCATCGGATTCGCCTCCCTTCCGAATTTAATGCGCGGCGATCGTGGTTCAGTCCCCCGACTTCGGGGCGCAGCGCTTCAAGAAGCCGCTCGGCCAAACCAGTCGTGTCAAGAATCGCTCCCAGCAACAACAAGCAGCGCCGCGTATCTTTTTCACGAGCTGCCTTGATCAACACATTGCTGACCTCAACATCGCTGGCAAACTTTTCCGAACCTTGCAGGAGCCAAACATCCAGTTGCCCTTCCGTCGTCCGCAGATCGGAAGTCAGTTCGGTGTGATAGCCCTCGGGATCATCCACCAAGAATCCGGGATGCACCTTGAAAAACTTGGCGAGCAACGCCCGCGATGATTGCGTCATGTGCGGCCGCGCACCGTTTTCGATCTGCGACAGGTACGACTGGCTGATCGTGGTCCCCTTCCCCTTGTTCCCTAGCTCTTGGCGAATCGCACGGACAAGTTCCTGCTGAGTCATCGGGCGCCCGAGCCCGCGGAGCGAACCTTCCACCTCACGCAAGTACCGAATTTTCTCGCCCAGCTTCACAATCGCTCCGACCTATATTTCAAATCGACATATTTATATTGCAATTTGCAATGTATGTCAAGATGTGTATCTCTTTTATAATGAATAACTTATTTGGAGACCTGCTAGCGGAGGGCCGCGTGGTTATGCTTTATGCTTTAGTCCATCAAAAATAAAGACCCCCGGTTAGACCGGGGGCTGGGACTGCTTTCGGGATTGAGCAAATGCTTACTGGCGACGTCCGTTGTGCTTGTCACGATAGATCTTTCGCGATTCTCGATTCATCTGACGGTTGACCTGTTTCTTCTCCTGCGAAGTCAGCTTGCCGCCGTTTGCGGCGCGATCGTTGCGAACTTCGTTGTTGATTCTGGTTTCATTTTGCTCAACGTGCGCGGCTTCGCCCGAGGTCAGCTGTCCGCTCTTAATTCCCTGCGCGATGCGGTCCTGCTGATTTTCTTCGCGCTTGCCGACTTCGCTCTTCGGATTCGTGTTCTGCACTGCCGAGTTATGCTTGTCGTGATAGATCTGCTTGGATAGCTGATTCTGCTGGCGAGTCAGCGTCTTCTTGTCTGCGGTAGTCAGTTTGCCGTCGTCCGCCTTGCGCATGTTGCGCTCTTCCTGGTTCAGGCGCGTTTCCTTCTTTTCCAGGTTCGTGGTTTCACCGGCCGTGAGTTCTCCATTCTGCACTCCCTGGCCAATGCGGTCCTGCTGGTTCTCCTTGCGGTTCTGGATGGTCTGGCCGGTGACCGGCGTGGACGTGCTTGTGTTCTGAGCCACAACGGGCAACGCGAGAATTGCCAGTGTGCCGAGAAATGCAAACTTGCGGGTGCTCTTCATGGGGTAATCTCCGTAATCTTTCAAGAATTCAGTTGTGTGTTGCGGCCACGGCAGAACAAACCCAGGGTGTAAAGAAATGTTGCGGACACTTTATGTAGCTGACGCGCAGGAAGTTATAGACCCGCTTCGATGCGCGACCGGGGGTCGAGGTAATCGCGAAGCGCGTCGCCAATGAAGTTAAAGCTGAGCACCGCCAGCATCACCGCCAGTGCGGGATAGAGAACGAGATGCGGCGCGTCGAACAGGTGAGCGCGCCCGTCGTTCAACATCGCGCCCCAGCTTGCGGTCGGTGGAGGCACGCCGAGGCCGAGAAAGCTCATGGTTGCTTCCGCGAGGATCGCGCCTGCCATGCCAATCGCAGCTTGCACGATCACCGGTTGAATAATGTTAGGGAGAATGTGCAGCACGATGATGCGCAGATCGCTGGCTCCGAGGGCACGGGCCGCTTCCACGAACTCGCGTTCGCGCGCGGCGAGAACTTGTCCGCGAACCAGGCGCGCGTATCCGACCCATCCTCCGAGAGAAAGGGCGATGACTAGGTTGAATATGCCCGGGCCACGAAATGCGACGAAGGCGATGGCGATCAGAATTCCGGGAAATGACAGAAATGCGTTCATCAGGACAACGTTGACGAAGCGGTCGATAGCTCCGCCGTAGTATCCCGCGATCGATCCGACGATCAGCCCGAGTCCCAATGAAGTCAGCACGACGCAGGAGCCGACCAGCATGGAAATGCGCGCACCGTAGATCGTTCGCGAAAGAATGTCGCGACCAAGTTCATCAGTTCCAAACCAGTGGGCGCTCGAAGACGCGCTGAGACGCGCGGGAAGATCGATGGCCGCAGGATCCTGCGGCGCGATCCAGGGAGCGAAGAGCGCAAAGATGACAAAGAGAATGACCAGCACCAATCCGCCGGCCGCAAGGGGATTGTGCCGAGCTGTGCGACTGAACGAAATGGCGGCGGTAGACATCTTCGATTAGAAGCCCGAAATCGACTGAGCGCCCTTGAGTAGATCTTCTTACTGTGTTCTCATAAAGAAATCAGGGACCGGGTCCCGGTCCTTCCGCGCCAAAACCTCCACCCCTAGATTACATATCAGAGGAGAAAAATCATGAGCAAAGTCTCTTACATCCCCAAAGACTACAACTCCGTTACTCCCTACCTGGTCATCAAGGGCGCCGCGCAGGCGATTGAATATTACAAGAAAGTCTTCGGCGCAACGGAAGTCGTTCGTATGAATGGGCCCGATGGCAAAGTCGGTCATGCTGAGATAAAGATCGGGAACTCGCACATCATGCTGGCAGACGAAAATCCGACGATGGGGCAGGGACACACCAGCGCGTCCACCATTGGCGCAAGCCCAGTCAGCCTCTACGTCTATCTGCCTGACGTCGATCGTGTAGTGCAGAAAGCGACGGCGGAGGGCGCCAAGGTACTGAAGCCGGTCGAGAACCAGTTTTACGGAGACCGTTCCGGATTCATCCAGGACCCGTTTGGACATCTTTGGGGCATCGCCACGCACGTGGAAGATGTGTCGCCCGAACAGATGGAAGAACGCATGAAGAAAATGATGCAGGCAGCGTAGACACCGGCGCTGCGCTCCGCGGGGCGGACGAAAGTGTCCGCCCCTACATTTCTGTGTAGCCCCGGACGAATTCGTCCGGGGCGAAGAATGGTCTGGAGGCATTTACTGCCGGATTCTCGGGTTCGCCACCGAGTACAGCACATCGGTTAGGAAATTCACTGCCACGTACGTCAAGCCGATGGCAAGAATGCAACCCTGCACAACGTAATAATCGCGGTTGGAAATCGCATCGATCGTAAGGCGGCCGATTCCCGGCCAGGAAAAGATCTTCTCGGTCACGATCGCTCCAGCCAGCAACGCACCGAATTGCAAACCGAGAACAGTCAGAACGGGGATCATCGCGTTGCGTAGCGCGTGACGATAGACGACCGTTCGCTCCGGCAGGCCCTTGGCGCGAGCCGTTCGAATGTAGTCCTGGCTGAGTTCCTCGAGCATCGACGTGCGTACCATGCGGGTGAGGATCGCGGCCAGCGCGCCGCCCATCGTGATCGCCGGCAGTACGATATTCGCGAACGAACCGGCACCGGAGACCGGCAGCCATCCAAGCTTGATCGCAAAGAGAAGAATAAGAATCGGACCCAATGCGAAGTTGGGGAATGACAATCCGAACAAACTAACGACCGAGAGCGCACGATCGTCCCACCGGTTGCGGCGCCGAGCCGAGCGGACTCCCGCGGGAATCGAAAGAATCACCGCCACCAGCAGCGATGCCAGCGTGAGTCGCAAGGTGTATGGATATCGTTGAGCGAGAAGCTTCGTCACGGTTTGGTTGTAACGTATCGAGCGCCCCAGGTCGCCATGCAGCACGCCTTCCCAGTAACGCACGTACTGCTCGCCAAGAGGGGCGTCGAGGCCGTAAAGGTGCCTGGCGGCGGCGATGTCCGCCGCGGGCGCGCCCTCGCCGAGCATCTGCTGAATGGGATCTCCGGGCACGAGATGAATCAGAAGGAAGACGATGCTAACAACCAGCCAGATGACCGGCAAGGTGTACGCGACGCGTTGGAGGAGTGCTTTCAGTCTTGTTCTTCCTAAGCGACTGTCATCCTGAGCGCACCGAACTCGCATGAGCTCGCGCAGCCGAAGGATCCCTTTCTGCTTTGAATCACGTTCGGCTCTCGGGAAATTTCTTCATCAAGCAAATGCCTTGTTACTGCACGGACCGCATTCGGCTACAGAAATCCTTCGACTTCCCTCCGGATGACAGTCTCTTTGAGACGACACGATTATGAATCGATCGCATGCGAGCCAACACATCAATCTCCGTGCTTTGCCGCTTCAACTTCACCTTCAACGTTTGCTGTCTTCTCGATCCTTACGCGCGCGATGCGATGTCCCTCTAGCTCCTCTACCGTGTACCGACGGCCTTCATATTCGAACGAGTCGCGAAGGCCGGGGATGCGTTGCAAACGGGCAAGAATAAATCCCGCCAGGGTTTCGAAGCCGGCATCCCGGGGCAAGGTTAGTCCGTATTCGGTTTCAAGGTCGCGGATGTTGACCGATCCTTCCAGCAGGAGCACCGATTGATCGTCGATCGCGGGCTGGCTGGGTGAGACGTCGAACTCATCTTCGATATTTCCGACGAGTTGCTCGAGAATGTCTTCGACGGTAATGACTCCCGCGGTTGAACCAAATTCGTCGACAACGACCGCCAGATGGCGTCGCCGTTCCTTGAACTCCGCCAGCAGTTCCGCGAGAACTTTCGTTTCGGGCACGACGACCACGTCGTGCATGATCTGTCCGATCTGCATGCGGGAGATGCGGGTATTCGTGGTTTGGCCGAGGTTGCTGAGCCGAAGCCGCATCCAGCGCATGAGGTCCTTATAGTAGAGGACGCCGACAATATGTTCCGGGCCGCGCAGCGGATCGTAAACAGGAATGCGCGAATGTTGCCCTTCGACGACTTTGACCAGGGCCTCATCGAGCTGGAGGTCGGACGGCAGGGAGAAGATGTCGGGCCGGGCGACCATGACCTCGCGCACCGTGATGCTGTCGAGCTCGATGGCGCTGTGGATCATCTCTTCTTGAAATTCCGGAATCTGTCCGAACTGGCGGCTGGCCGTGACGATAAGTTTGAGCTCATCCGGGGAGTGTACGGCACCCCCGCGTGTCGGCTGCGCTCCAAAGATTCTGAGAACCAGCCCTCCCGAGCGCCGCATGAAAAACAAAAGTGGGCGGCAGATCGTAAGGAATGCTTCCATCGGCGCCGCGACCGCTAGCGCGATCTGCTCGGCGCGCTGCAAGGCAAGGGTCTTGGGCACCAGTTCCCCCAGGATCACGTGCATGTAGGTGATCAGGGTGAATGCAATCGCGATGGCGATACCGTGGGCATAGACCGCGAGGTGAGGGACGCGCTGAAGAAAGTGCACGCTTCCGACTAGCCCGGCCACCATGGGCTCTCCGATCCAGCCCAGCGTGAGGCTAACCATGGTGATCCCGAGCTGAACGCCGTTGACTACCTCGTCAAGGTGAGAGTGCAGGCGCTGCACGATGCGGGCACCAATGCGTCCGCCCTCAATGAGTTGCTGAATGCGGGTGTCGCGAACGCTCACCAGCGAAAACTCGGCGGCGGCGAAGAACGCATTGGCTGCCACCAGGAGCAGGATAAGAAACACCCGGAGCAGCACAAAGGCGATCATTGAACGGTAATTCTAACATTTGAAAGACGGTTGTCAGCGGTCAATGCTTATACGTGGGGACAGCCGCCCTCGGCTGTCCGGTCGAGCGCAGCTCGACGGGTTTGGCACCAATTCGACAAGCATCGGGCCGCGGCCGAAAGACAGCCGAGGGCGGCTGTGCCCACATGGCTGTCCGAGGCCCCGGCAGGGCCCGTGCGTCGGCTCACAACTTTCAATTCCGCAATCCGCTATCCTTTTAACAAGCCGTTTGTCTAACTGGCAGGCGGCAGATAAGTTAGCAGGAAGCCGGTCCTGCTAGAACCCAGGGTCAAATATCAAAAGAAGTCCGGAACAAAGGCAACTCTGCCTGCGTAATAGAGGATGAGGGCGCACGAATGGCTCCCCATCTCCACCTGGTGACATCCATAGGAGGCGTTGTGAACGGTAACGGCAATAATGGCAAGAAGAAGCGTCGCAGACTGATTATCTGGGGCAGCATTGTAGCGGTCGTCGCTCTGTTGATTGCGGGAGGAGTATTCGCAGCCACGCGCGGCGGCACCAAGATCGATCCCTCGAAACTCGCCAAAGTCGAAAAGGGAGACCTCGCCAAGAGCGTCGTCGCGACAGGCAAAGTCACGCCAATCACCAAGGTGGAAGTGAAGTCGAAGGCCAGCGGCATCGTCAAGAAGCTTTTGGTCGACTACGGCGACCGCGTGAAAAAAGGACAACTGCTCGCACAGCTCGACAAGATTGAGATCGAGGCGCAAGTTGAGCAATCGAAGGCGGGCCTTGAGGCTGCCCAGGCGAGCCTGCAGAGTTCTCAGGCGGACTTCGAGCGCGCCAAAGTGGATGCGGAAGGTCCGGATGTCCCGCTGCTGAAGCGTGCGTATGACCGCGCGGTCAACATGGCGAAAGATGGCGTGGTTTCCACCTCTGCACTCGAAGACGCGCAGAAGAATTATGAACTAGCGCTAAACAAGCAGAACGTTTCCAAGGCTCAAGTGACCGTCCTCAAAGCCAAGATCGCGCAATCGCAGGCGAACGTCGCTCAGGACCAGGCAAACCTGAAGCAGCTCGAAGAGCAACTGAGCTACACCGACATCATCTCGCCAATCGACGGCATCGTGCTCTCGCGCGACGTACAGATGGGCGATGCAGTCAGTTCCATCCTTGTGTTGGGATCGTCGGCTACCCTCGTGATGACGCTGGGCGATACCAGCGAAGTCTACGTTAAGGGCAAAGTGGACGAGAGCGATATCGGCAAGGTGTATCTGGGCCAACGCGCACGCATCAAGGTTGAATCCTTCAAGGATAAGACCTTCGACGGCAAGGTAACCAAGATTTCTCCGATGGGCGTGGAGAAGGATAACGTCACTACCTTTGAAGTTCGCGTCTCGATCCAGAACCCCGGTGGCGAACTCAAAGCGGAAATGACCGCGAATGCCGAAGTCATCCTGGAAGAGCACAAGAACGTGTTGCAAATTCCTGAAGGCGCAATTCTCTACGACAAAGACAAGAAAGCCTCCGTCGAAATTCCTAACCCGAAGGGCAAGGAAGGCAAAGACAAAGTTGCCGTCAACATCGGCATCTCGAACGGCGCCAAGACCGAGGTCCTGAGCGGGTTGAAGGAAGGCGATCAGGTAGTGCTGCAGTAAGCGTTCGTTGCATTCCGCTGCCGGCTTCCGGTTCAAAGTGCTTTTCCGATCTACCGGAAGCCGAGAGCCGGAAGCCGGTCGCCGTTTAAGGTTCTGCCATGAATCTATCCGAGATCCTCCGACAGGCCGTCGCCACATTCCGGGCTCACAAGATGCGGACGTTCCTCACCATGTTTGGCTTGATCTGGGGAATCGCATCCGTGATTCTCCTTGTGGGACTGGGCCGCGGGTTCGTCGTTGACCAGAAGAAGCACATGGAGACGCTGGGCAAGGACCTCGTAATCGTGTGGGGAGGCCGCACCAGCAGTCAGGTCGGAGGTCGGGCGGCCGGACGTGAAATTCATCTGAACGTCGACGACGCCGAGCTGATCCGCGACGAATGCTACATGGTCAAGAATGTCAGTCCCGAGTTGCGCCGAACGATTCCCGAGGTCAGCCAGTACAACTTAGCGAATCGGGGGGTGGTTGGCATGTGGCCGTCGTACCAGGAATTCCGCTCCCTCAAAGTCTCAGAAGGACGGCTGATCACCGACGAAGATCAGCGCGACGGACGCCGGGTCTTGGTCCTCGGATCAAAAGCATATAGGCAGTTGTTTCCCGGACAACCGGCCATTGGCGCGACCGTTCTGGTGAAGAGTATCCCCTATTCGGTTGTAGGCGTACTCGAAGAAAAGAAGCAGAATTCAAATTACAGCGGACCGGACAACGACTATCTCTTCGCCCCTTACTCGGCCGTGTCCCGTGATTTCCCTCCCCCGGAAAAACCTGGAGCCGGCATCACGCGAGGCTATCTCGACGACATCGTTTTTGAAGTAGTGAATCCCGAAGAGCACGAGGCGGCAGTCCTTCAGGTTCGGCGCTCGATTGGCCGGGTGCGACACTTCGATCCTCAAGACAAGGATGCGCTCTTCATCTGGGACACCATGGACGGCGCCAAGCAACTGGCGCGGGTCTTCGGCGTCGTCACTCTCTTCTTCGGCTGCGTTGCGATCGTTACGCTGTGCCTGGGCGGCATCGGCGTGATGAACATCATGCTGGTATCGGTCACCGAGCGCACTCGCGAAATTGGTACGCGGAAGGCGATGGGCGCCACCAAGCGCGATATTCTCCGCCAGTTTTTCGCCGAGTCCGCGATGCTAACGATCGCGAGTGGAATTCTGGGCTTCTCGTTTGGCATGGGAACCTGTATTGCTCTGCAAGCATTACCCCTGCCCGATTTCGTTCCTCACCCGATTATTTCTCCGATATCGATCGTGCTTTCAATTTTGACCCTTTCGTTAATTACCGTGACCGCAGGCATGTATCCAGCCCAGCGCGCAGCGGACATGACCCCAGTGGAGTCCTTACGCTATGAATAGAAAACGACAAGCTTTTTCGCAAACGATTGTGTCCAGCCGGCTGATTTTTAGCGTTGCCCTCATCGCCGCGCTGTTCGTCGCCGTCGCATCCACGACGGCATTTGCCTCGGGGCCGCAAGGTCAGTTTGAGAAAACCTTGCAGGTCAGCGGTCCCGTCGATCTCGAGGTGCTCACGCACTCCGGAAACATCACGATCCGAGGCGGAAATTCCGGCTCGGTTTTCATTCGCGGCAAGATTTCTGTTGGTGATCACTGGTTTGAAGGACGGCGCGAAAACGACGTCCACTCGATCGAGCAAAATCCACCGATCCACCAGGAAGGCAACAGTATTCATGTGGATTACGTGAACATGCGTAACATTTCGATCGACTATGAGATTTCCGTCCCCACGGACTCCACGATTCGCGCCCGCAGCGGCTCGGGCGATCAGACCATCGAGGGCACCAAGGGCAACGTCGACGTTCAGACGGGCTCGGGCGATGTCCGGCTGGCGCACCTGACAGGCGAAGTTCACTTGCAAACGGGATCCGGGGATGTGCGGGCCCGTGAGATCGCGGGAACAGTGCGCGGCGGCACCGGTAGCGGCGACGTTGAAGTCGAAGAATCCGGTCCGGGCAATATTGACCTGCGCACGGGATCTGGCGGCGTCACCGCTCGCGGAGTGCAAGGCGGGTTCCGTGGCGAAACTGGCAGCGGAGACGTAACGGCAGAAGGCTCGCAGAGCGGACCGTGGGAAATTCACACGGGTTCCGGCAACGTTCGCGTGAAGCTGCCTTCGAACGCCGCATTTGATGCGGATATTTCGACCAGCTCCGGCAGCGTCGATGTCGGCGAGCCAGTCGAGATGACGGTGCAGGGACGCATCGGCGAACCGCAAAAGTCGATTCGAGGCAAAGTACACGGCGGCGGACAGCTGCTGCGCGTGCGCACCGGCTCCGGCGACATTCACATCGACTAGCTCAACCACCATGTTCCTCAAGGAACTCATCACGCAAGGATGGCAGGCGCTGATGCGCGATCGAACGCGCTCAGCGCTGACCATGCTTGGTATCGGATGGGGCCTGGTCTCTGTCGTGTTGTTGCTGGCATACGGGCAGGGGCTCGGCGGATGCGTGTTGCACGCCTTCCTCAATATGGGGAACAACGTCATCGTTCTGTGGCCTGGTCAGACGAGCATGCAGGCCGGTGGGCAGCGCGCCGGCAAGAAAGTGAATTACGAGCTCGAAGATGTCGAAGCCCTTCGCGACGAGGTTCCACTGATTCGTGCGGTAAGCGGCGAGATCGATCGCGACTTGGGATTCAAGATCGGTACCCGCGTCGTGTCGATTATGGTACGCGGCGTCGATATGCCTTACGGCCAAATGCGCAAGCTCGATCTGGCCGAAGGCCGCTATTTCAACGAAGGCGACTTCGCCGATCACCGCCGCGTCGTGATTCTCGGGTATCAAGCCGCCAAGAAGGTATTCCAGGGAGCTCCTGGAGCAGGTCAACACGTGCAGATTGGCGGCCTTGATTTTGAAGTGATCGGGACCATGCGCAACAAAATCCAGGACTCGATGTATCAAGGTCCGGACAATGAGAACGGATTCATTCCGTTCGGACTCATGCGGGACCTTAAGAACATTCGCGATCCCGACGAAATCATCATTCAGCCTACTGCTCCCGAACTCAACAAGAAGGCGCTGATGGCGGCGCGCGAAGTCGTTGCGCGGCGCCACCATTTCGACCCTAAAGATGAGAAGGCGATGCCTGAGTGGGACACGATCGAGGATCGCAGCATGATCAACGCGTTTTCGTACGGCCTGCAGGCGGTGCTTGGACTAATCGGCGTCTGCACACTGGCGGTCGGAGGAATCGGCGTGATGAACATCATGCTGGTCTCGGTGACGGAGCGCACCCGCGAGATCGGCCTGCGCAAAGCAGTCGGCGCGCGGCGGGGCCACATACTCGTGCAATTTCTGTTAGAAGCGCTGGTTCTGACGTTCGTGGGTGGACTGATCGGCATGGCGGTCGCAGAAGTACTGACATGGATTATTCCGCCGATGCCGTTGTACGACGAGTTTTACAAAACCGCCGACCATGAAGGCGCAATCTTCCTGCATGCGTCGATGGCTGTCATGGTCATCTCGTTCACTATTCTCTCCATCGTCGGAGTTGTCTCGGGATTCTTCCCCGCCCTCAAGGCGTCACGGCTGAGCCCGATTGAAGCGCTGCGCTACGAATAGGAGAAGGTAGTTCCCAATACTCCGTACTCGCTACTCAGTTCCTCTGTTCGGTTTTGGACAATTCCATCCGATTTCGACCACCTCCGCTCCAGGTCTATCTCAAATCGCTTTATGGAGTTCCTTGATAACAGTGGGATATTCTTTCCGCACGCTTTGGTGATGAAAGTGCCAGCCTTGGCTCAGACTTCTGGCGGCGGAGGTGTCCAATGGCCACATTGCTGCAGGATTTGCGCTACGCGCTGCGCCAATTGCGCAAGAGGCCGGGAATGGCTGGGCTTGCTATCCTTACCCTCGCTCTGGGCGTTGGCGCGAACACTGCGATCTTCACGGTGATCGAAAGCGTCGTCTTGCGGCCCTTGCCCTATGCCCATTCCGATCGCCTGGTCTACATCGGAGGTGCAGGCGACAATACATCGTTTTCGTCCACGTCGTGGCTCAACTATCGCGACATTCACGCGCAATCCACACTATTGCAGGAGGTCGCGGGCTACAGCGAAGATATCAGCGTCATCGAGACCCACGACGCTTCGCAGAGCGTCCCGGCACCGCGGGTCACGACGAATCTCTTCTCCATGCTCGGCGCGCAACCGCTGCTTGGCCGCACCTTCACCGACGCCGAAGGTCAGGGCGGAGGTCCGCTGGTCGTAACGCTCTCTGAAGGATTGTGGCGGCAAAGCTTTCACGGCGATCCCAGCATCGTGGATCAGGTCGTAAAGATCAGCGGAAAGTCCTACACGGTCGTCGGCGTCATGCCGGAAAGCTTCCACTTCCCGGAACAACTCGGACCGGATCTTCAAAAGGGCGTGTGGCTGCCTCTGCAGCCCACACCAGAAATGTTAAAAGACCGAGGCTACAATTTTTTCAATGTTGTCGGTCGGATTCGTTCAAGAACCAGCATCCAGCAGGCACAGCAGGAATTGAGTGCCATCGCCGCGCACATCCCTCGAGATAAGTCTGAGATCGTCATCCAGCTTCACGTGACGCCCTATCAGGAATTGCTAACGGGACCAGTCCGCCCGGTTCTTTACGCTCTCCTTGGAGCGCTGGTACTGGTATTGCTGATTGCCTGCGCAAATGTCTCCAATCTCCTGATCGCCCGTTGCCTCGGACGTCAGCAGGAGTTTGCAATCCGCACGGCTCTCGGGGCACGCCGGACTCGCCTCGTCCGTCAGATGTTGTCGGAGGGTCTGATGCTGAGCCTGCTGGGGTGCGGAGCGGGTCTGCTCCTCGCCCAACTGGCGATGATCGGGATACGCAAGCTGCCCGACGGAACGATCCCGCGCGCCGATTCGATTGCAATTCACTGGACAATCGTATTGGCGCTGGGCGCGATCGCGGTCCTCACAACGGTATTGTCATCCCTCTTACCCGCCCTGCTGGCGGGGCGAGCGAATCCGCAAGCCGCGCTGCAAGCGGCTTCCCGGGGCATCGGCTCGCGGACGGTCGGCGGGAAGCTCAGCGCCGGACTGGTCGCTGCAGAGGTTGCGCTTTCCACGCTGCTGCTGGTAGGAACGGGCCTGCTGTTCCACACGCTATGGAACCTGCAAAGGTCGCGCCTTGGTTTCCAAACCGCTCATGTCACCACGTTCACCGCCATGCCGGCGGATTCCGCGGGATTTTCCTCCATGGCGGTCTCCGAGGACACGAACCATGCTCCAGCTTCGGTCGCAGCACTGACCTACCAGCCTCTGCTCGAGCGGATACGGCATGTACCGGGCGTGGAGAGCGCTGCCCTTGCGACCGCACCGCCACTTTCATGGATGGACATGAGTACGGGTTTCGAGATCATCGGCCAGGCAAAGGATCCCTCGAATCCTGCAAGCGCCCGTGTTACCGCGGTAAGCGGGGACTACGGTCGAACGCTGGGCACGCCACTCATACGCGGACGCATGATCAGCGACGATGACATTGCGAC
Source organism: uncultured Acidobacteriota bacterium (assembly GCA_963801895.1). Lineage (GTDB taxonomy): Bacteria > Acidobacteriota > Terriglobia > Terriglobales > Acidobacteriaceae > Sulfotelmatobacter. Next base: position 873,351 of record CAWDGM010000003.1, read on the forward strand.
CGCTCCGTTTGTGACTGTCGTCAACGAAGCTCTCGCGCGGAAATATCTTGCGGGCGCAGATCCGCTGGGGAAGCAGATCGACCTCGGTGGGAAAGACACGGGAATGCTCAAGCCGTACACGATCGTGGGCGTGCTTGGCGATCAGGTGGATAAAAGCGTTGGCGGCGAAATCGAGCCGTTCATTCTGATTCCGCAGCAGCAGGTCCCCACGACGTCGCTGTTCTATCAAGCGCTCCTGAAAACGATAGTTAGCTTTGTAGTGAAGACTCGAAGTGACATTCCCGTGGCATCAGAGATGCGTTCGGTTTTCCATCAGGCCGCGCCCGGCATCGCGCTCGACAGTTTTCAGACTATGCAGGAAGCAGTAGACCAGAATACCTTCAGCCAACGGCTGGGATTGTATCTGGTGGGTTCGTTCGCGGGCCTGGCGGTCATCATGGTCATCGCCGGCCTCTATGGGGTCTTGTCACAACTGGTGAGCTACCGGAGGCGCGAAATCGGCGTGCGTATGGCGCTGGGCGCAACCCGGCAAAGCGTGGCGCAGATGGTCTTCCGCCAGGGTTCGATTGTCATCGGGATCGGACTAGGCGTCGGCCTGCTTCTGGCTTTCCCGGCGGAACGCCTGATCCAGAGCTTCTTGTACCAGGTGCGTCCTTTGGACGCGTGGACCTATGTCTCCGTGCTGCTCGTGCTCCCAGCCATCGGGCTGGCCGCAGCGCTGATGCCTGCACGTCGAGCCGCTTCCATTCAGCCGATGCAGGCTTTGCGGGAGGATTGACGGCTGCGACACCCGTAAGTGGCCGCTCGCTGCCGCCTATCTGCGGGGATCGGTACGCGCCGCCAAGGCGTCCGCGTCCAGTTGGGCTGGAGTCTCACGTGCTTCCAGTTCCGTCTGACGCACTTGTGTGGCTTGGGCGGCGTCGATGCCGGCCCTCTGGTGAGTCTGCTCGACGAAATAACGCCAGCCCTCAAGCCGGTCTTGCGAGAGCTGGAATTTTTCCAGATTCTTCATTTCCGATTCTGCATTGTGCTTGCCTTTGAGGACCGCAACCACTCCCGCGGACCGGTACGTCCGCACGTTGTGGCGGATGATGGCGTAGGAAACGTTCTGTTCGTTGGGAATCAGAGAAGCTCCATTTCTGCCCGCTAGCAGCAATGCAGGCTTTGCAAGTTGGGAAATCTGATCGCATGTTCCGATCGCCAAGGCATGGAGCCTCGGCGACCGGTGGCGTTTCTTAAACGAATACCTCTCCGGGCAAGGCCGTCAAGGTTCTGGAAGCTAGAGTATTGTGAATCACGCGTGTTGGCTGAGACGTCGCGGCATCCACCTGCATGCGTTCAATCTTCAGCTTTAGAGCGCGCTCGATGTGACGCAGTTCCAGGACTTCGCCGCCTGCGACCAGGCTCGACGCTCGTCCCTGAAGTCCAGCACGGCCGGTGCGTCCGACTCGATGAATAAAGTCCTCGGCCATTTTCGGCAGATCGTAATTAATCACGTGTGCAACATCGTCTACGTGTAGGCCGCGCGAAGCCACATCGGTCGCTACCAGCACCTGGATGCGGCCTTCCTGAAAACCGCTCAAGGCCGCGTTGCGCTGCGACTGAGAACGATCTCCATGGATCATGCTGGCGCTGAAACCATCGCGCACCAGTTCCTTCGCGAGCCGTTCCGCGCCACGCTTCGTGCGGGTGAAGATCAAAGTCTGTCCTTTTTCTGAATAGAGCAGTTGGCGGAGGACGCCGATCTTTTCTCCAGGACGCACTTCGTACGCCTTGAGTTCGACACTCTCGGCGGGCTTCAGCACCGACCCCAGTGCGACTCGCACCGGATCGCGCATGTACTCGTTCACCAGGCCTGCGACGGATTGCTCCATCGTGGCTGAGAAGCAAAGCGTCTGCCGCTTCGCCGGCAGGACCGATAAAATTCGGCGGATCGCAGGCAGAAATCCCATGTCGAGCATGCGGTCGGCTTCATCGAGCACGAGAATTGCGACGTGCCGCATATCAGCGAACTTGCGGTCCATCAGATCCTGCAAGCGTCCCGGCGTCGCGATCACAAGTTCTGCTCCGGCGCGCAGACTTTGAATCTGGGACTTTTCGGATACACCGCCGATTACGAGCGCGGCCTTTGGCATTTTTGGCGTCCGCAGTTGTTCGTATTGTTCGTGCACCTGCATCGCGAGTTCCCGAGTCGGCAGCAGCACCAGCGCCACGGTGTGGCGCGATGGTTCGCGGTTGAGACTCTCAATCAGCGGGATGAGGAACGCCAGGGTCTTGCCGGTGCCCGTCTGGGCGGTGCCGATCACGTCGCGGCCTTCAAGGGCCGGAGGAATTGCACGCTCCTGGATCGGGGTGAGGTTAGTAAATTGAGCTGACTTCAATTTCTGCTGAAGCGCAGAAGATAAAGGCAGTTCTGTAAATGTGGTCATTCGTTATTTCTTTCTTTCTCGAGGGGTGCTTTGTCACGCATTACACTGACACACGTCAGGAGCCGGAGCGCCGCTCACATTCAATTTTTGGATTTTGCGCAAAATATACGGCGGGCAGGATAGGCGGAGATGAATCTGGTCTTACAGAAGTGACCACCGCGCGGCAAGCAAACCGTGGAAATAGCGTCAACAACAGTATAGCAGAGAAGAACTCTGGACCGGCGCTTCATCCCATTACCTACGTGCCTTGACGCCTCGCTTCGACGGCGATTAACGTCGCTGTAACTAGAATTTTGTCTTCCAGAGAGGGAATTTTGCCGCATCGTCCGATCATTACGCTGACCACTGATTTTGGGACCAACGATCACTTTGTGGGCGCCGTGAAGGGCGTCATCCTCGACATCGCGCCGGAGGCTACGATCGTCGACATCTCGCACGCCGTCCAGGCTTACGACGTGCTTGATGGAGCGATCGCCATCTCACAGACCTATTCTTATTTCCCGACAGGAACGGTTCACATGGTGGTGGTGGACCCGGGAGTGGGCACGACGCGGCGTCCGATTATTGCCTCCAGCGATGGATATCACTTCGTGGCGCCCGACAACGGCGTCCTGTCGATGATCTACGCCAAAGAAGAGCGAATTCACGTTCGCCACGTGACCTCGGACCACTATTTCAGGCAGCCCATGAGCAATACATTTCATGGACGCGACGTATTCGCTCCAGTTGCAGCATATCTCGCGAAGATGGTCGACTCGCACAAGTTCGGCGACGAGATTGAGGACTACGTAAAGTTTGCCGCTCCCAAGCCCAAGCCGGCCGGGGACAATCGCCTGCGCGCGGTGGTGTTGAAAGTTGATCGCTTCGGGAATCTGATCACCAACATCACTCCCGACGATGCACCCGCGTTGTTTTCAGGAAAGTCACCGTTCAAGATTGTGGTCGGCAGCAAAGAGATTACCGATATCCGCAAGGCATACGCCGAGGGAGGACCGGGCGAAGTGTTCGGCATCCTTGGCAGCATGGGCTACCTGGAGATCGTCGCCAACCGCTCTGCCGCCGCGCAAGCTACTGGCGCAGGCAAGGGCAGCGAGGTCAGCATTTTCTTCGGAGAGGCCGCCGCAGCCGGCAAGGGCGCATAGCGGTTTCACCTGGACCTGAACACATTCATCCCAAAGACTTCGTCCGCGATTTATCCGTGAAGTCCCGTTATTTCCAGAACATCACGGCGCAGGCTCCATCGAGCAGCAACGCAATTGAAAATGCGATGACCGCGCCGAGCGCGAAGCTCGACTCTCGAATTTGCCGCCAGGCAACAATCCCCGCACCGATCAACCCAATCGCGTTGAATACTGGCATAAGCCACGGATGGCTCGGCGCCGTTGTGCTTCCCAAAAATATTGCCAAGAACAAACATGCCATAGACAGCACGACACCCAGTAAGAATCCGAGCAGCACTTGGATTCCGGAGCGTTTATTTTGTTCGGGATCTGTTTCGAACATGAGCCTCGCTAAATTGCTACGTATTTTTTGGCTTCGGCCGGACCCAACCTTCCATGTCGCCCGTCCACTTGAGAAATCGCCACAACTCATGGCGCTCGCGCCATACAAATTCCCAGAACTCCAGGAAGCCGATCTGCTTCATCTTCACGCCGGTATAGGTCTCAATCCTCCAGAGAAGATACGGGCTGCGCCAGGGAGCAAGGCGATGCCCCTTCGTCGCGTTCCACAGAAAACGCAGCTTGTAGCGCATGCAGCCATGATAACGACAAAACTTGCAGGCACATGCTGGAAAACTTGATTCTCAATCGAAGGCTGCATCGAGTCCGGGACCTCGTCGCATGACATGTTAGAATCCGTTTTCTGCGCTGGAATTTCTATTCATGGCTAACCCCAATACCCGCCAAGAGGCTGAAGATCATTACTACGTAGCGCTGGACCTCATGGCCGACGGCAAGCTGGATGACGCCGTCGCGGCATACAAGGAATCATTAGCGGCCGATCCTACATTTACCGAAGCCATGCACGGCTTGGCCCGGGCGCTCCAGGATCTCTCGCGGTACGATGAAGCCATCGCGGTCGCGCAACGCATCGCCGAGGTCGATCCTGACGACGTTCTCGCGCATACGAGCCTGTCCGTGCTGTATCAGAAAAAGGGCATGATTCCCGAAGCTGAAGCTGAGGGCGCAAAGGCGCGAGTCCTGGGCTGGAAACAACAATTAAAGGGCAACAAGTCCTAGCTCGCCGAGCGGAATCTTTGGCCGTCCATTCATCAGCCAGGTCAGTGTCTCCGATGAGCCCACGCACGCAGATCGAGATTGGCAGCATCAGGAACGCCTCGTTGGATTCTGTGCCTTCCGATTTGCCACTCGACACAGTTCATCTCTGGCAACGTCCCTTGCAGATCACAGGCGGAGACCTGGAAGCCTGCCATGAGTTGCTATCCGAGGAAGAACGGGAAAGAGCGCAGCGTTACCGCGTGGAACGACCCCGCAGCGACTACATTCTGACGAGAGGGACCCTTCGATCGCTCCTGTCGCGATATCTGCAAAGGCCCGCGCAGGAATTCTCGTTTCGCTACACCGAGTACGGCAAGCCGTTCCTCATCGACGGATCAGACTTGCAATTCAATGTCTCGCACACCGAAGGGATCGCTGTCATGGGATTTGTAAGGGCGCGCGAGATCGGAGTCGATGTTGAAAGAATTCGCAAGCAGAGCGACGTCGAGCAGATCGCCGAGCGATTCTTTTCCGAATACGAACGCCGTAGTCTCCGCAAATGCAAGGGTGATGAACTGCACGAAGCATTCTTTCGTTGCTGGACGCGCAAAGAGGCTTACATCAAAGCCAAAGGGGAAGGACTTTCTTTGCCGCTCCACCAATTCGATGTTTCGATTGAGCCCGAACCGGAACAGGCGTTGCTGACGACGCGCCCTGACGCCACAGAGGCCAAACGCTGGCGAGTGATAAACATGCCCGTCCGATCCGGATATGCCGCTGCCCTGGCTATAGGCGAGCCCTTCGAAGCCCACAACGCTGTCTGACTTCGTACGCGGAGAGCGCAGTCAAATGCGCAAAAACTTGCACACGCCGGAGCCATCTAGAACCATTCCCTTCCGCCATGCGCAACCGTTTGCACATCAGGTTCGCCGGGTAGTACCGCTGAGTGTAAAAAACGAACTTTAACCTTTTATCCTTATCAGTTTACAGTACAATGGCGAAACACTCATCGGCATGGCACGTGCGTGCAGTAAGCATAACGATTTCTGTGGTGTAGACTGGGAACACTAGGGTCCTCGGACCCGCAAGTTTTGCAAGTCTCGTAAGCATGTCCCCCCGATAAGCATGTTCTGGAAGTCAGCACCGCTTCCTTTTGTCCGAGACGCTGAATACATGCAACAAATTTAAAACTCGAAGAACCTGGGAGGTTCATACGCTTGTCTGCTTCGACTAGTCATCTGATTGCCCCGCACGGCGGCGAACTCGTAAATCTCATTGTCACGCCGGAAAAAGCCGCAGAACTGAAGGCCAACTCACGAGAATGGCCGTCTTGGGACCTAACTCCCCGCCAAATTTGCGATCTTGAGTTGTTGATGAATGGAGGTTTCTCGCCTCTGCGCGGCTTTATGACCAAAGCCGACTATGAAGGCGTATGCAAGAACATGCACCTGGCCAGCGGCGTTCTATGGCCCATGCCGATAACGCTCGATGTGACCGAGGAATTCGCCAAGAAATTGACGCCTGGCACCAACAAAGTTGCCCTGCGCGACGGCGAAGGCGTGATGCTCGCCGTTCTCCACGTGGAAGAGGTCTGGCAACCCGATCGCACCGCCGAAGCCAAGGCTGTATTCAACAGCACCAGCAAAGCGCATCCCGGGGCCGACTACACGATGAACAAGGCCAATCCGTACTACGTAGGTGGTCGGATCGAAGGCCTGCAGGCGCCTTCGCACTATGATTTCCGTACCTTGCGCTTGACTCCGACTGAGTTGCGCGCCGAATTTGCGCGCCAGGGATGGCGCCGGGTAGTTGCGTTCCAGACCCGCAATCCTATGCACCGGGCACACGTGGAATTGACCTTCCGCGCTGCCAAGCAGGTCGAAGCAAACCTCCTGATTCACCCCGTGGTTGGTATGACCAAACCCGGCGACGTGGATTACTACACTCGCGTTCGTTGCTACCAGTTGCTGGGATCGAAGTATCCCCAAGGCACGCAGAAGCTATCCCTGCTGCCTCTGGCAATGCGCATGGGCGGCCCTCGCGAAGCGATATGGCACGCTCTCATCCGCAAGAACTACGGCTGCACCCACTTCATTGTCGGCCGCGATCACGCCGGTCCCGGCAAGGATACGGACGGCAAGCCGTTCTATGGCCCCTACGAGGCGCAGGAAGTGTTCAAAAAGCACGAAGCCGAAGTTGGCGTCACCATGGTGCCCTTCAGCATGATGGTGTACCTCGAGGCTGAAGACCGCTACGTGCCAGATGATGAAGTCAAGAAAACGGACAAGGTGCTGAACATCTCGGGTACCGAACTCCGCAGTCGCCTGAATGAAGGCCGTGACATTCCGGGATGGTTCACCTATCCAGAGGTTGTTCACGAACTACGTCGCAGCTTCCCGCCCCGCAGCCACCAGGGTCTCACGATTTTCTTTACTGGCTTGTCGGGTTCGGGCAAGTCGACCATCGCGAACGTGCTGCTCACCAAGTTCCTGGAAGTGGGCGGACGTCCGGTCACCTTGCTCGACGGTGATCTTGTTCGAAAACATCTGTCGTCGGAACTCGGATTCTCGAAGGAACATCGCGACATCAACATCCGCCGCATCGGCTACGTTGCGTCCGGAAATCACCAAGAATGGCGGTATCGCGATCTGCGCGCCCATCGCACCGTATGACGCGACGCGCAAGCATGTTCGCCAGATGATCGAGCCGTACGGTGGCTTCATCCTGGTACACATCGCCACTTCCGTCGATGTCTGTGAGCAGCGCGACCGCAAGGGCCTTTACGCTAAGGCACGAGCGGGCATTCTGAAGGAATTCACTGGAATCTCGGATCCCTACGAGGTTCCGGCGGACGCCGAAGTCACGATCAACACCGGCGAACTCTCGCCCGAGGAAGCAGCGCAGGAAATCGTGCTGCATCTCGAACGCGAAGGGTTTATCGGAGTCAACGGGGCATCAGCGTAAGCAAAGACCGAACACGGGGCAACTATGGAGTTGTTAGTAGGCAAAATCCTGGTGGGCTTTGTTGTCGGCGTTCTCATCGGCCTTAGCGGCGTGGGGGGCGGCGTACTGCTGCTCCCTGTGCTGATCTTCGGGCTGAAAGTTCCGGCAATCATGGCCGTCGGGTCCGACGCGCTCTTCAATTTCTTCACGAAGATTCCGGCCAGCCTCTTGCACCTAAAGAAAGGGACGGTGCGCGGGAAGGTAGTGCTTGCGCTGGCGCTCGGAAGCGTTCCAGGATCGATCTGCGGCGTGAAGCTATTGATGCACATTCGCCACCTTTACGGCGATGGCGTGAACAACTTCATCAAGACCGCAATCGGGGCACTCCTGATCATTGTTCCCGTCCTGTTGTTGTTCCAGAAGCGCATTGAGGAACGGATTGCGAACCGTCCGCCCACGATGAGGGGTTTCGCAGGAATGTCGTTGATCGGCCTCATCGCCGGCTTTCTGGTCGGGATGACGTCCGTCGGCTCAGGCAGCATCATCATGATGCTGTTGCTTCTGTTCTACAGTTTCCCGCCGAAGGTCAACGTTGGCACAGACATTGTTCACGCTGTAATTCTCACCGGCACCACTGGCTTCCTGCATTTCAAGGCAGGCAACGTGGACCCCAGCCTCGTGATCACGCTGCTGATCGGCTCCGTGCCCGGAGGGTTGATTGGCTCGCACCTCGCCACCCGCCTTCCGATGCTGTGGTTGCGGCGTCTTCTGTGCGCTCTGCTGCTCATCACGGGCGCCCGCATGTTGTGGGCATAAATTCTCAATGACTCAGGACAATATGACTTCTTCTGCTTACGCTGACATTCTCAAGCGCATTGAGGCGGCCATGGAAGCCGCCTGCACCGTCTTCGCCCGCTTTACTCCGGGAGCCATCGAGACCGAGTACAAGATCGGCCACGATCCGGTCACCGAGGCTGATCGCGCGGTCGACACCGTTCTGCGCCAGAACTTGTTACGCGATGGCGAAGGCTGGCTCTCGGAAGAGACGGTGGATGACTTTGCCCGCTTGGAAAAGAAGCGCGTGTGGGTTGTGGATCCGCTGGATGGAACCCGCGAGTTCGTCCAGGGTATTCCCGAATTCTGCGTTTCGATCGGCTTCGTAGAAAATGGTCGTCCGGTCGCAGGCGGCATCTGCAATCCGGCAACCAAGGAAACCATCATCGGCGCCGTCGATTGCGGCGTCAACTATAACGGGCAGCCCGCAAAGCCAAGCCAGAGAACAGAACTGAAGGGGTCGTTGATTCTCGCCAGCCGCAGCGAAGTGAAACGCGGCGAGTGGCAGCAATTCCAGAGCGGCGAGTATCAGATTCGCCCCATGGGATCGGTCGCCTACAAGCTTGGACTCGTGGCGGCCGGCAAAGCCGACATAACGTTTACCCTCACCCCAAAGAATGAGTGGGATGTCTGCGCCGGCGCGGCCTTGGTTCAAAGCGCTGGGGGATTTGTCAGCACGCTCGAAAACACTCCGCTGCAGTGCAACCGGAAGAATCCGCTGCTGACGGGACTCCTTGCAAGTGGGCCAAATCTCCGCGAACCGTTAGTAGCTGCGGTGCAATCTCATTTGCCGGCGGCTGCTAGCGCATCCAACCGCGGCTAACCCGTACCTGAGTATTGTTCTTCCCGGAGGGCCGCACTTGTCGAATGCGCTCCCTTGGAATTCCCTTCCGAACCTAAGTGTTCGGCGATGTCAAAACAAAATAGACGGTAGATACACCCCCGCCGGTTCGTTGTAGAGGCCCATCGTCATCAGCGTCATCACCTGTGTGACGCGAAGTCCATTCTCGAGGCACCAACGGAAAAGCTCCGCGTTGCGGGTCGGAACGAGGATTCCCGGTCCCTGAAACTCCTTGGCTGTGGACAAAAGGGCCTGCACGTCCTGATTCGATTCGCCGACCGCGTGGCCGAAGAATGCTATAGAGGAAGCGTAGGCGGTAATTCGCCCATCGCGCTCTGCGACCACGGCCGAGCCTTGACGAATCGCATCGTTCAAATCGCCTCCACGATCGTGTCCATGAACTCGAACGCATAGATCATTACAGGCGGGCACGTCGCTAGGAGTCGCAGGCCGAACGCGATAGCCAGCAGGCGTCTTCTGAATCGACGGTCCCTGCATGCAGGCGAGCGGCTCACGCACTACGAAGCCGAGCTTGGCATACAACGACAGCGAACGGTTGTGATAGGCCGCCTGCACCAGACGGATGCCGGCAAACTTCTGTTCGTGCGCTCTATCAATGACGGCCTGCATCAACCGGCGGCCTGCATTCCGGTTCTGTACTTTTGGATCAATCGTAATTGGCCCAACTCCGGCGATCGGGCTTCTCTCGTCGAGGCAATTGCTACCGATCAGTCGTCCGCCCTGCTCAGCGACAATGCAAAAGAACAACGGATGCGCAAACATGATGGAAAGCAGCCCGACGCCCGCTTCGGGGACCGGAAGGTCGGGAGGGAAATTATGATAGGCCGCCAGCGACCCGAAGGCTTCGAAGCAAATCTTTCCGCACGCCTCCGCGTCGGAAGGCGTTGCGCGACGAATGACGATCGATTCATCTGCGGTCTTCAATGCGTTAGGTTGTCCCATCAATGGAATCCTGTTCAAGTGTCGCGTCATGTTAGGCATGATATGAATCCAAGTCAATGAATTGAGGGATGCACAGGCCGCCAGACAAGCTTTTTCGATGAGCCCTGAATATCCCCGCATTTTAGGCACCACGGAAAGTGTCATCCTGAGCGAAGTCGGTGCGAGCCCAGCGAACAACCACGAAGTCGAAGAATCCCTCGGAACGCTCCGATGACTGGAAGGAAGAAGGAATTCGCTCGATGGCGGTGAGCGAATTCCTTGATGATTCGCTGCCGCAGGTCAAGATGGTAGGACTCCGCTCAGATGACAGGCTGAATATGTCAGGAGCGGAAGAGATCCTGCTACAGTCCCACGTCCCGCTTCTGTAAGGCAAACTTTCTTTCAGTCCATTTCGTTCGAAAACCTAACCGCGGTCCGGCCTCGGCTCTGGCAAATCCGGCTCGGTGATCGCGTATTTCGCCAGGCAGAATAGGGCGCGAAATCCGTCGCGCCATCCGATTTTCTTTCCTTCCGCATATGTGCGTCCCGAGTAGCTGATGCCCACCTCATAGACGCGCAACTTCCTTTTTGCGATCTTCACCGTAACTTCAGGCTCGAAACCGAAGCGGTCTTCTTCAATCTTGATTGACTGGATGACCTCCCGCCGGAACGCTTTGTAACAAGTCTCCATATCGGTCATGTTGAGGTTGGTCACGATATTCGACAGCAGCGTGAGAAGCCAGTTCCCAACCGAATGCCAGAAGTACAAGACGCGATGCGGACCGCCTCCCATAAATCGTGATCCGTACACCACATCCGCCTGGCCCGACTCCAGCGGCCCCAGCAATTGGCGATAGTCCTTTGGATCGTACTCGAGATCCGCGTCCTGAATCACGACGTAGTCGCCCGTGGCCTCCTGAATTCCACGCCGTAGAGCGGCGCCCTTCCCCTTGTTGTGCGGCTGGAGAAAGACTTTCATCTGGGGCCATCGCGTTTGCAGTTCGGCGAGAATCTCTCGCGAGCCGTCTTTCGATCCGTCATCCACGCACAACAATTCGATCTCCAAGCCCACCGAAAACACGCGTTCGATGACCTGGCGCAGTGTTGCCTGCTCGTTGTACACCGGCATGACCACGGAAAGTTTCATGTGCGGAGCATTTGATTCTACCGGATGAGGGCGTCAATCCGGATTCCCGAAAGGGAAACTGGCAGGGGAATCCAACTCGTGATCACAGACCGGAATCTTGCGTGGTTGGCATAGTTAGTCCGTAGACAGAATCTTCGAGAAAAGGCCTGCAATCTGTGCGCGCAGTGATTATTTTGATCTTGCTGTACGGTGCTGCCCATGCGCAAACGCTGCCAGACTCTCCATCGTCCACACGAGACCATTTTTTCGACCGGCAGAACATGGCTTTGCTCGCGTCATTGACAACCTGGCAGGCGCTCGACGCTTACGAGACGGATCGCACTCTGGGTGAAGGCGGAGTTGAGCGATTTCCGATTGCGCGACACTTCTGCCAATCGCGCGAGAGGCGCATTGGTTACTTCTGGGCGGGCTACGCGGCGACGATCGGAAGCAGCTACCTGCTCCACCGGACCGGGCATCGCAAATTGGAAAAAGTCGTTCTTGTGCTGGGCAACATGTCAGCGGCGTCAGGATACTGGTTCACGATTGCCCACAAGCGATGAAGGACGCTCGCAGGGGAATCGAAGAGGTCAGCGCTCAGGCTGGGTGATCGTTCTGCAGCCAGCGATTAGCCGGCGGCGACATCGGGCTTCGCGGCATCCGCGGCCTGTTGCTTTACCACCCGATTCGAGGGCAAACCCGCATCGCGGATCTTGTACAGCAAGGCGCGATAGCTGATGCTCAACGCTTTTGCCGCTCGCTTACGGTTCCAGTGATGATTCTGCAGAACCTTCAGGATGACCTTGCGCTCGAGCTCGCGAACAGCCTGTCGCGTCAGCTTCTTCAGTGAAATTATTCCGTCTACCGGAATTTCAGTGTTGAAGAAATCCGGACTACGCGGCGTCAGGTCGGAAGAAATCACGTCCTCGTTTCCGAGAATGACGTAACGCTTGATCAGGTTTTCCAGTTCGCGGATATTTCCCGGCCAGTGATACTTCCGCAGCGTCGCCATCATCTCGTTGGAGAGCGCCTTCGCGCGGCAGTTATATTTTCGATTGTGATATTCGAGGAAATAGTTCACCAGCTCGGGAATGTCGCTCGCTCGCTCCCGCAACGCCGGCAGGTGCAGATTCACAACGTTGATGCGATAGAACAAATCCGATCGGAAGGTACCGTTCTCGATTTCTTGCTCAAGCTTGCGGTTGGTCGCGCAAACTACTCGTACTTCCACCTTCTTGTCTTCCTGCGCCCCAATTCGGCAGAACTGTCCGTCTTGTAATAGCTGCAGCAGCTTCGACTGCAGCGACATGTCTAGCTCAGAAATCTCGTCGAGAAATAACGTGCCACGATGCGCCATCTCGACGCGCCCGGGCTTGACGCCGTACGCGCCGGTGAAGGCGCCTTTTTCGTATCCGAATAATTCGCTCTCGAGAAGTGTTCCGGGAATCGCGGGACAGTTCACCTTTACCCACGGTCCGGTTCGCCAGGGTGAAGCGACGTGGATCATCCGCGCTATGATGTCCTTGCCCGTCCCACTTTCACCTTGAATGAGTACTGGAACGTTGGCGCCCGCCAGCTTGCCTAATCGGTCGCGGACAGCTTGCATCGCCTCAGTCCGGCCAAAAACTATCTGGTCGGGAGGCATTTCCCCCAAAGGCTGCACGAGCGTATTCACACTGCCTGTTGTCATGAATGATTTTTACCAATTGGGGGGAGACGTCTGTACAGGTGCATGCAGAGAGCCAATCATGTCCGGCCTCGTGGGGATCGTCTAAATCTAGACTATCTAGTTGACGGGTATCAACTTACCAAAGAGCGGCGGGGAGCCACGGCAGTAACCCGGTTGCGAACCCATCAGTAACCGTCGCTGGTTACTCGATGGTAAAGCTTTTCACACAGGGGAAAGAACCTTCCTAGATCGCACAGTTTTTTTCTCAGTCAACAAGGCTCGCGAGAACTTCAGACCCATCAGGAAACCGCCTTGCATGGGGATAGTACGCAGAGTCTTCGCCTGTAAACTGCGAGCGACCTGGGGAAAGGACACCACGTCGGCAACCGGTGCGCTCGGGATCTCGAGGCGGAGTTTCGAAACGGCGGGCAAGGCACGGCGGATCGCCAGCAGCATTCCTCCTGCGCTCACATTGAGAGCAGTCGCAAACTCAAGCGACTCCTTACCTTCATCGTCCCGGCTGTGAACGAAAACGGGGATGGCCAGGGGCAGCCTGGGCCACTTTCGCCGCTCGGTCTGCCGTTGTTCGCCGTTCAGAATGCCTCCAGGTGGTCGCTACTGACAAAGCACTCAAAAGGCCAATTTTTAGGCAGATATTCGGCGCTACGAGGCGAAAACGCCCTATCCTCCGTCAGTAAGCCAGCAAAACCATCAGAAAAGCGCCGGTTTTGGGCGAGTTATTTCGTGTTCTGTTCGCCAAAAGGCGAAATCTCGAATGCTCCACTCTGCAACCAGAAGTGCAGAGTTTTGCTACACTTGGGTAATTTCGTTGTCCATTTTTCGTTGACAAGCCCTTACCCCTGACTTACGATTTTTCTACCAGCACTCCTGTTGACAAGACGAGTGCCGCTGTTCCTCTCCCCGTGTCAACCTGTGGTCTCTCATATGGCTTCGGCCCGTAAGAATTCGTGTGTTTCGGACGCTGCAGTAGCGCCAGAACCTGTGGGGGACATTGCTCTGCGCACCGACGCGGATCTACCCAGTCCCGAGAACCTGCTGCAGGAATACAAGGAACTTCGCGAACGCCTGCATCGCACCACGAACGCGCTCGGATCGGCCGCGCATGATCTGAAGACTCCGCTTTCAATTCTGAATGGATACATCGAACTGCTTCAAAGCGAAAAGTTGGGGCCGATCAGTGCGCGTCAGCGCGAAGTGTTGCAGGACATGCGCGACAGCGGAAAACGCCTTCAACAATTCATCCAGGATTTCCTGACCTACAGCGCGCTTGAGACCGGCGGCCTCCGCATGAAGTTCGACACCGCCAACATTAACGACTGTCTCTCTGGTGTCTGCCGCTTGTGGTCCAACCGCTTTCAGGAAAAAGGAATCGCACTCTACTTTCTGGCTAACGAGAAGCTTCCAATTTTCCCGTTCGACACTCCGAAGCTCGAGCGCATCATTTCGAACCTTCTTGAAAATTCCTACAAGTTCACACCGAAAGGCGGCACGGTTTGGCTGCATGCCGAGCCGCATATGTGGGAGCGCCGCGCTGCATCCGTTCCGTCGACATCCGAGCGGCGCCGTCAAAATGTCGCGCATCCTAACTCGGTCAAGGTAAGTGTCTCGGATACTGGCCCCGGAATTCCCGCGGAATTCCATTTGGAGGTGTTCGACGATTTCTTCCGCGCGCCCGGATCCGAAAGCCAGGACGGTATGGGCCTCGGCCTCGCGATTGTTCGTCGCCTGGTACAGGGCATGGGCGGTAAAATCTGGGTGGAAAGCGATCCCGGCGCGGGCTGCAAATTTTCTTTCCTGATTCCGTATAAACCGGCCATTGCGGCCGCCAGCAAGGGGAAAAATAGATGAAGAAAACCGCCAAGATCCTGCTGGTGGACGACGAACCGGGGATGCTTCGTTACATCAAGACTCTTCTCGAAGTCGACGACTATAAAGTTGAGACTGCGACTACGGGCGAGGAAGCGCTGGAGAAGGTCGAGAAGGGACTCGCGCCAGACCTCGTTCTGCTCGACGTGCTAATGCCCGGCATCGATGGCCTGCAGACGCTTGAACAAATTCGTCAGAAGCAGTCGGGGTTGAAAGTTGTCATGCTGTCTTGCGTTAACGACACGCGCAAGGTGGTGCAGGCAATGAAACTTGGCGCGCAGGATTACCTCACCAAACCCTTTCAGAAAGCCGAACTCGACGCTGTCATCGATCTGTGCCTCGGACACAAGCAAGCGTTCAACGGAGAGGTCGAGGAACTGGCCGAAGATACGTTCTTCATCGCCGCCAGCCCCGCCATGCGCAAGATTCGTTCGCAAGCTGCGCTCGTGGCGAATGTCGATATTCCTGTGCTCCTGCTCGGAGAAAGCGGAACCGGCAAAGAAGTTCTGGCGCGACTGATCCACAAACTTTCTCCACGCGCGCACCGCACATTTCTCAAGGTGAACTGCGCTGCCGTTCCCGGTGATCTTCTTGAGAGTGAATTGTTCGGATACGAACCCGGGGCGTTCACAGGCGCAACGCACGCCAAACCTGGCAAGTTCGAGCTTTGCAATAAGGGCACGATCCTGCTGGATGAAATCGGCGAGATGCCTCCGCTATTGCAGGCCAAGCTGCTCCATGTGCTCCAAGACCAGCAGTTCTCCAGGCTGGGCAGCCGCTCTGTGATCAAGGTCGACGTCCGTATTCTGGCAGCGACCAACATTAATATCCCTGAAGCGCTTGCCACCAAGCGCTTGCGCGAAGATCTGTACTACCGACTGAACGCCTTTACCCTAAGCCTGCCGCCGCTGCGCGATCGCAAGGAAGAGATTCCGATCCTCCTCAAGCATTCGATGACGCGCATGGCCGAGCGCTACGCTCGACCTCCATTGCCGCTGTCTCCGAATCTCTTGCAGGCATGCCAGAACCATTCATGGCCGGGCAATCTACGCGAACTGAATAATTTTCTGAAGCGCTACCTGATCCTCGGTGACGAGAATCTCGCCGTAAGCGAACTAGGGCCCAAGCACGATGGCAACGGTGGAGGTCACGGGGATGGATCATCCAAGAACGATGGCGGTGGTTTGAAGTCTCTCGCCCGTTCGGCGAAGGATGAAGCTGAGGCGCTCGCGATCACACAAGCGCTCGAGCAAACAAACTGGAATCGCAAACAGGCGGCAGCCATTTTGCAGATCAGCTACAAAGCGTTGCTCTACAAGATCCGCCAGTATGGAATTGCTGAGGCCAAGGGCGGCCATCACAAGCTGTCAGCCGGCGCCTGATTCGCGACCTGCCAATCCTTATCGCAAGAGAAAGCCCACGACTTTGTGTCGTGAGCTCCGACCGCGAACGAAGTCCTTGCTTTGTATCAGCGCATCGCTTCAGCGATGCCTTGAGTGGTGCGGAATCAGCGCCGCCTTTAGGCACTGTGGCCATCCTCAGTGCTAGTAGCAAACTAGTCCGCGATTCGATGCCGCGTGCTTTATCCTTCGATGCGAAGAGTCTTACGGAACCGTTAACGTCACGGTCTGGCTCTTCGAATTCGTGCCTGCCGAGGCGGTGACCGTTACCGTGTAAACACCGGGCGGAGTTCCGCTGGCCGGCGTTTGCGTGCTGCTGTGGCTGCACGCCGGCAGCAACACCAACAATCCGAACATCGTGCACAGCATCAGCACTCCGGCGATTCTGCGCCGCCGTCGACTGCCCGACCCGCCTACCATGATCAATCCTGGAATTACCAATCCCATCGCAAACAGAAATTTCGGCAGAAATACCGCAGGCACAATCACTGGTCGCGCCGCCGTGGTAATGGCCAGGTTCGCCGAGCCCGTACTCGCAGTCTGCAATGAAACGGTGGTCGGAGAAAAACTGCATCCCGAACCCGTTGGCGTTCCGGTGCAAGAGAACGTGATGGTGGATGCGTATACCGGATGAGGCGAAACCACCACCGTGTAGTTCGCCGTATCACCGGCGACTGTCACGGTCTGATTGGGTGGATTCACGGTCATGCTGAAGTCAGACATCGTCGCCGATACCGAAGTTTGCGCCAGCACGATGTTCCCCGGCGCGATCGCCTGCACGGTACCCCCATTGAAAGTGGCCTGGCTGCCGCTGCTGTTTCCCGTTGGAGTTACATTGATCGTAACGGTGGCCGTAGATCCCGATTGAATCGACATCGGGCCGCAGCTGATGCCGGTACTGTTGGATCCTGCACCAGAACAATTCCCCGCGCTCGAACTCGCTTGTACGGCGGTAAGCGGAACACCCGTCTTCGCCGGATCCAGATCGTCCGTGATCGTGATGCCGGTAGCAAGGTCCGGACCGTTATTTGTGATTGTGTAAATAAACTGTGCCGAGCTGCCCGCGTTGACAAATCCTGGGGTCGGACCCTGGGTGAGAACACCTTGAATGGACAGGCTCACCGCGCTGGCGAGTTGGGTTACGAAGGCATCGTAGCCTCCGCTAATCGTCGTGCCCACGGTCAGAGGCTTATTCACGTGCAAATCCGCTGAGTTGGTGTCACCGGCCAGATACGTATTCTGATTCACGTCGAGCGCAATTCCCGTACCCGAGTCGGTGTCCGTGCCGCCGAAATAATTGGCGTACGATGCGATCGTCGTCTGGCCGGTAACGGCTTGCGTGTTCAAGCGGGCCACGAACGCGTCCTGGGGGCCATTCAACGAGCCTTGAATCGAATTCGGATTCGGCGACAAGGGGAATGTTCCGTCGGCGTTTGTGAATGGAGACTGCGTCCACCCGGTGATTAAAGCGCCAGCCGCGCTATCCACGGTTATCGCCGATCCGACCTCGTCGTTGGCTCCCCCAAGATAAGAGAAGTAATTCAAAGCCACGTTGGTGGCCGTCGCGGTTGTGGTGGGATTAGTTAATCTCGCAGCGAACGCATCAGTCGGAGCGCCAGTTAGCCCAGTCGGACAGGAAATGGTAGTGGTGCTGCTCGTGGTCTGCGGAGTGTTGTTGAGGCACTTTTGATACGAGGCGAAGGTGAAAAGGCTGCCAGTGTTCACGAAGTCGTCGGAATTGGTGGTGCCGACAACGTACACGTTGGCCGCACCTGTATCGAGCGCGACTCCAGTGCTTGAGTCTGTCTCCGACCCTCCCAGATAAGTGGACCAGATGAGTTGCTGACCTTGTCCACCCGCAGGATTGATCTTCGCTACGAATGCATCAGTCGCAGTGTTCGTCGTCGCGGTGGTACACGACTGTGGATTCACGACCGTGGTCGGAGGCGGCTGATCAAGGCAGGGCTGATAAGCATCGAGAATCGGAAAGTCCGTGCTGCCGCAACCCGAGCATCCAGTGAAAGTAAAGTTCGTCGTGCCGCTGAAGTAGATATTTCCGCTGGTATCCACCGCGATGCCGCCGCCGACTGCCACCGGAGTAGCCGTCTCAAAATTGCCTCCACCGAAATAGGTCGAGTACGCAATGCTTCCGGTGCCGGTCGATTGCGTGTTGACTTTCGTCACAAAAAACTGGATCGACGACCGAGGATTCGCCTGGAACGCAAGGGCCTGCGGCACGGTGCTGGCGGGAAACTGATCGGTTGTGCTGGCGACATCCTGAGACGTCGTTGTTCCGGTAACGAAAAGGTTCCCGAATGAGTCAATTGTCATCCCGCTGGCGATTTCGGTGCCATTGCCGGAGAGGTAGGAGGAATACTTGAGCGTCGCGGCAGCAGGATCAAGTTCGGTTACAAATGCATGGGAGGTTCCCGTGCTGCCCGCCTGCGGAACGCTTTGGTACGCCGTCGAGGCAATCGTCGGAAAGTTCGTGGAAGAAGTGGTCCCGGCCACAAAGGCATCGCCAGCACCATCCACCTTTACGCCGACGGGAGTATCGGTGCCATCGCCACCCAAATAAGTCACGTAGTCCAACACAGCCGCGATCGAGCCCAATGGAGCGGTGATCTTCGCGACATAGGCATTTTGCGTTCCGGCCAGAGCGCCCTGAAATACAGTTCCACCCGAAGGAGGAAGATTGGCCGAGGTGGTCGAGCCCGTCAGATAGATGTTGAAGCTTCCATCGACGGCAACCGATGTGGAATGCTCATCGCCACTGCCGCCAAAGTAGGTCGAAAAATTCAAAATTGGATCGATGATCAGTTCACGCGATCGATCGTAAGCGCCAATCGCGAACCCGGCGCGGTTTGTACCACGCAAAACGAAACTGCCCTGTACCGGATGCTTCTGACCGGAAATTTCTTGATACACCTGGGGAGCTTCTAGCCGGACATCTCCCCCCGGGCACTTAATTACCAGCGCTCCATCTTTCACCTGAAGCTGACGGGCTCCGTTGAATTCCAGTTCCGCCTGCGACGGGTCGGCGCCGGGTGCCACCTGGAAGTCATATTCCAGTTGGCCCTGATTGCCGTAGAAGACTAGATCAACGCCGGGATAGACCTCCTGATATCTGACCCGTCCGAACTGCGGAACACCGGTCCGCCACTTCGTTGCATCGTTTCCCATGAAGTAGTTGCTGTGCCCCGGGAGCGGTGCGGCGCCGGAAAGTCGCGAGTCGCGATTTGCGCCCGCGAGCTTCATCTCCAGATATTGAACTTGGGCTGCTTGTGATACCTGCGACTTCTGCACCTTCTTGCTCTGATTCTGGGTAACAAGCCCTAGAGTCGCTCCTTCGGACCCCAGAAACAGGCTATATCCAGAGCCACGGGCGACAAATTTGGCGCGTGCATCCTCAGGATCGAGATTGCCTTGTCCCTGATTCGGCTCGAAGATCAACGGAAGTCCAGCAAAAAGGGAGCGCCCGCGGGTCTCGGAATTCTCGTTCGAATTGGCCGCTGAGAGGCTCGGCATGCCCTGCTGGAAGGCGGTCGCATCGGGCGCAGTCGCAAGATCTTTGCGTGGGCGGGCACCGAACCCGAGAAATGCGCATCCTGTCCCCAGCAGCACCAAGCCGGCAGCCAGAACACGACCTCGTATCACGGATGCTCTCCACCTACGGCGATCTACGTTCACGCGTTCCTCCGATGCAATCTGATCAGTCTTTCGCTCAGTTCACTCCGCCCCGTCCGTCGCTCGCTCTGTAAGGAGATTGAAGATGGCGCACGAGAGCCTCGCTTCGGCACAATCCCGAGGCGAGCTTTGCCCGCAGCTTGCTGGTCACTGGAACTGGCGGAAAAATTAAATAACTACTTAAACATCTGCCGGATAGACAAGTCAAGCCAACCCCGGCATGCATCCGCTCCAAGAATCGTCAGATGCGTCCGGCAACGTCGGAAGATGCCGGACAGGTGCAAGAAAACTGTGGAGTTTCAGAGGAAAACACGGAAGACGAAAGCTCAGGACCTAGCGACAGTGGTGCGAAACGACTCAAGACCGCCGATCTTGTTCGGATTTCCGAACAAGATGCCCAAAACGTCAACTTCGCGGCATTTTGCTGTTGCAAACCGCAAACAATTCTATAAATTGGGGCTGCTCGATCGCTGTTGTCAACAGATTTGGCAGCCGGCACTGCCTTCTGTCCGGAGCCGCTGTCGGCCCTTGCGTGCTTACCAATTCCCAGGAACGGCGGTCCATGCGGCGCTTCGACATGCGCCTTCCAGCGATCGTCCGCCTCGAAGGCGACAGCGAATTTCACACCGAAACCCAGAACGTCAGCGCCCGCGGAGTTTTCTTCTACTTGGATCGTCCCGTTTCCGCCGGAACGAGACTCGAGGTGACGCTGACCTTCCCGCCTCACATCACGCAGACTGAGCCGGTCCGCATTAAGTTCACTGCCAGAGTGATTCGAGTCGACCACGCACTGCCGTCAGAGCGCGTCGGCACCGCCGCCATGATCGAGGACTACGAATTCCTGCGCTCCGCCGACAGCGCCGCCTTCCTCTCCGCCCTACAAACCGAGTTGAAAGCCTCCAACTAAGAGCACGGCCTGGGTTCGCCGGCGTCGGCTTCGTACCAGGCATCGCTTAAGCCTGTCAGCGCTGCGCTCGTATCGAGCATGTTCTTGGACATGCCGGCGCAAGGTTGTATCGGGGCCGCGGTCTAGCTCTGCCGGCGCAGGGTTTGTATCAGGGCATGGCTTTAGCCGTGCCAGCGCAGGGTTTGTATCAGGGCATGGCTTCAGCCATGCCAAAAGGGACGATCATTGACGAGGGCTTCAGCCCCTGAGGCGGCGGATCCAGTTCGAATTCCGGATTCGCAGACGAATACCGAAAATCCTCCGGACTCAAAACCAAATGCCGCTTTACAGGATTATTTCGTATGTATCTCGCGATCCGCACATATTGATTCGCGTCGAGAACCCGTACTTCCGAAAATCCTCTTTGCCACACAGGAGCCTTAAAGCCGAGTCTGCCCATACGGAACGCACTGCCTCCTTTCACAAACTGCACCGCCTTCTCAATACTCATTTCACAGCCAACCGTGAGCAAAAGATGAAAATGATCCGGCATTACCACAAACTCATGGAGACGGAATTTTCCCTGATCGCGGTACTCGTAAAGAATGCGCATAAATAACTCCGCGGACCGTTCGGATTGCAGAAGACTCCGTTTGCCGGCGATCGAAGATGTAACAAAGAACGTCCTGTCACCAGCCATGATTTGAGAGGTTCCGGAATGGCGAATCGGGATGGACACAAACAACGGCTAAAGCCGTTCCTTGGTTGGACGTTCAACGGCACGCCTGAAGGCGTGCCCTGATACAAATCTCAAATTCGAAGCACACACCGATGTGACGGGTCGCACTTCTTGAGAATTTCTTCGCTACCTGGTGCCGAAATGGAACGTCCGAGGTGTGGGGTCGTATCAGGGCATGGCTTCAGCCATGCCGCAAAGATAAGGTTCAAGGAAACGGACTTTAGCCCCTGCCGCCTACTTCTCGTTCCCTAACTCGTCCCGCTCCCGCTTCACCCGTCGATACCGGCTCACGAGCGTGGCCAGATAGCCGCCGTGGATGACCCACGTCGCGATATATGCGGCAAACAGAAACTTCACAGCGTTCATCGCGAACTCCGGCTCAGCGGAATGCTCGCCTTGGCTGGACCGCCCGCGCCCACCATCGACTCCATGGCGTGAGCTGCCTCAACTTCGCGCTGCAGCAACTCCAGCCGAAATCGCGACCAGCACACCAGGAATGCAAAACAGAGAAAGGCCATCCAGCTCAGAAGCAGCGTGTTTAGCATCTTCGGATCCATAGAGCCGCCACCACCAATCACCGGCTGAGGATGCTGCGTTCTAAAAAACCAGATCGAGAAGTAGACCAGCGGCACATCTAGCGCGCCAAATATGGCGAGCGCAGCGGCTAGTTTCTGTGTCTGCGCGCTGTTGGAAAAATTCCGCAGCACCAGATAGCTGACATAGATCAGCCACATCACCAGGGTAGAGGTCAGCCTAATGTCACCGGCCGCCCACCAGATTCCCCACACCGGGCGCGCCCAAATGGGGCCCGTCACCAGGACAATGGTGCAGAACACCACGCCGACCTCAGCACTGGTCAGAGCCAGAACATCAAGACGCTGGCCTGGAAACCATTTGCCGACCAGGAAATAGAAGATCGGAATGGCCAGCACGGTCGTCGCAACAGCGCTCGGCCGCATTCCGGCTGGAATGATGCGCTGCACGGCTGGCAGGAAACAGGCAACCACTCCCAGGACTCCTATCGCGATCACGATCCATTTCGCGGCCGACTTGGTCGAGGGCTTAGAACTCACGAGGTATTGGATGGATGCGATGAAGTTGATGAAAAAGAGCAGAAACGCCGTCCATGCGGATGGGACGTGGTAATAAATGATGCGGTAGACATCCCCCTGCAACGCGTCGGTCGGAGCGACCACAAGGGATTGATACAGCGCGTAGGCCAGGAACGCCGCCGTGATCACCGACAGAATTGGGAAAAGGCGTTTCATTCCGCGTGCAGAATCGTCTCGAAAAGTGCCAGACAAGCTGTAGTAAACACCACATCGTAGGTTATAAGCAACACGATGTAAAAATGAGCAGACTCGTCGCCGGTAATAATCGACGTCGTCGCCGCGACCATAGAAATCACTGCCGGAATCGATATCGGAAACAACAGCAGGGGCAGCATGATCTCTCGGCTCCGCGTCCGCAAAGACATCGCGGCGAAGAACGTACCGTTCACCACGAGCGCCCATGTCCCTAACAGCGCCACCGGGATCAATTGCCACTCCGGCCCCAGCGCTCGCACGTTATAGAAAACGATGAACAATGGAGCCATCAGGCCCTGGAGTACGGCCACAAACAAAAAATTTCCCATCGCCTTGGCCAGAAACAATGCATTAGCGGGAGCAGGAGAAACGCGATAAGCATCAAGCACCTGGTTGCGCAGCTCGCGAGCCCAAGTTTGGTTCAGCGCAACCACAGCGGCAAAAAGAAAGGCGATCCAGACCAGTCCCCCGACGATGTGCCTCGACTCTTCGGCCAGCGGGTCGAAGGAGAAGGCAAAGATCACCACCACCTGAAGCGAGAAGAACAGCATTGCATTGAGCGCATCCTTCGATCTCCACTCCAGCCGGATATCTTTGACCAGTGTTGCCAGCATAACGCCCCAGAGAGTGTTCATCGAGACACCTCTGGCGTTTTACGCGCGACAGTCGCCGTCCGGTCGACGATCTGCCCGGCGTCCATCCATATGAACTCATCCGCCACGCCATCCAGCAGTGAGGCCTGGTGCGTAACAACGAAGATGGTCTTGCCGGCGTCGCGCATGCCGCGCAGCAGCCCGACCATGTCCTGTGCGGAATGTACATCGACGTTCGAAAAGGGCTCATCCAGCAGCAGAACCTTGGGATCATGCAGAATGGCTCGCGCCAGCGACATCCTCTGCCGCATTCCCTGCGAATATTGCCCGACGCCGCGAGTCAAAGCCGGGTCCAGGCGTACCGATCGTATGACTTCCTCGCAGCGATCGTCGCCGGCAATGCCATAGAGTTGGGCGAAGTAACGCAAATTCTCCATGCCGCTCATCTCGTCGTAGAGCAATGACGGATGGGCCATATATCCGATGTCACGCGAAGCCGCCTTCGGGTTTTTCCCGAAGATCGAGATCTCACCTTGGGTGGGGGCGGCCAATCCTGCAAGCGCTCGGAGCAGCGTCGTCTTCCCTGCTCCGTTGTCCCCGAGGATTGCGTGGAAACTTCCCGCGTCAAACTCTGCCGTAACACCGCGCAATGCAGCGAAGCGTCCGAACTGCTTGACCACGTTGCTGACGGTGATGATGGTGGAAGCCGGGACGGTCACAGGGATCAGTGGCCTGATAGAGTGCGTTTCAATCCCGAGTCTACCGGAGAGATCATTCTTTGCAGGATAACCATGTGGAGACAGCCACGATTCCAGGGTCGGGACTGCGTGTGGGCCAGGCGATTTCGCAGTTAGTTCGAGACAGCCGCTGGCGCCGTTTGCACCTGCGTCATGCTCTTTGCGGGTTCAGCCGCGGGTGTTCCGTTCGATCCCGGCTTCGGAGCATACTTCGACGCACACTTCGCCTGTAACTGCTTCGCATGGAAGGTGCCGTCATGGTCGAACCGGCCGTCGGCGAGCGCCTGGGAGTCGTCCTTGAACGTGTCAGGTGGAGCTTCGGTGCCGGTATAGTCCACGGAAAGCGTCTGGTCTTCTTCCACCAGCACAAACTGTACGTGCGTTCCAGTGCGCTTGATGGATCCCGGTTTGACGTTCCCGGCTACCCGGAGCCGCTTGGCATAGGCCCCATCGCCCATCTTGTGCAGCTCTTTGATGGTGACGTAATAGCTCTTGCTGTCTTGCACGCCCGTATACGCGAGGTAGCCGAGCAGCACTAGAATCAGCGCCGACACGCCTCCGAACTTCAAATAGGTGTTCATTTGACTCGCCATAAAGCGCCCCGGCAGGAGGAACCCCGCCTTTAGACTGTACCCGTCAAAGGGTCTGGAATCAAGGCTAGTCTAACGCCTGTGAACCTCCATTTTCGCTTAGGGAATGGGTGAGCTCTCGCCCCGAGGAAAATCGATTTGCCTTCACAAGTAAAGGTTTACACTTCCCCCGGGCTGATTCCCGGCGGCAAAGCCGATTCAGCTGCATTGTGCACTCCCGAGAGGAGACAGTCTCATGCCCGGTCCATTGTGGAAGTCCGTATCAATCTCAGTCCTTCGTTTTGTCATACTCGCGATCTCCATTCAAACCGTTGTTATATCTTCACTCGCACAAGCGAAACCCAACGCAAAAGACCTTCTCCGGCAAATGACCTTAGAGGAAAAAATTGCGCAGCTGTCGCAACTTCCCGGCTTTCCTCTTCCGGAGTTCCTGGCCCAACAGCTTGGAAAACCTGAAGACGTTGTGCGCAAGTACGGGGCAGGCTCCGTACTCTGGGTTTCCGAGCCGAAAGAAATCAATCGCTGGCAACACATCGCAGTCGACGAATCCCGTCTCCATATTCCGATACTTTTTGGGCTCGACGTCATCCACGGCTATCACACGATCTTTCCAGCGCCCATCGCAATGGCCTCGTCATGGGATCCAAAGATGGTCGAAGCCGCGCAGACCGTAGCCGCGCGCGAGTCCCGTGCCGCCGGCATTGAATGGACTTTCGCCCCCATGCTCGACATCGCTCGCGATGCGCGTTGGGGACGGATGGTCGAAGGCGCTGGAGAAGATCCGTATCTCGGAGCTGCCATCGCCCGCGCACAAGTACTCGGATTTCAGGGCACGCAGCCCGGCGCGATTGATCGCGTTCTGGCGTGCGCCAAACATTTTGCGGGATACGGCGCGGCCGACGGTGGCCGCGACTATGACTCCTCTTACATACCGGACGAGCAAATGTGGAATACGTACCTGCCGCCGTTCAAGGCCGCGGCAGATGCTGGTGTAGCCACTTTCATGAGCGCCTATATGGACCTCAACAATGTTCCGGCCACGGGAAATCGCTGGCTCCTCCACGATGTTCTGCGCGAGACATGGAACTATAAGGGTTTTGTAGTCAGCGATGCAGTTGCGGTTCACAGCCTCATCACGCACGGATATGCGCGCGACGGGCAGGATGCCACGGTCAAGGCTTTCTCAGCCGGACTCGACATGGATATGGCGAGCGGAACGTTCATGAAATATCTCGCTGTGGAGGTGCAACAAAAGCACATCCCGATGCAGCAGATCGACGATGCCGTTCTCAGAATTCTCGACGCGAAGATACGCCTCGGCCTTTTCGAACACCCGTTCATTGACGAAGCCCACATCGATGATGTGCTGAACAAGCCGGAACATCAGGAAATTGCTCGAACTGCGATTCAGCGCTCCGTTGTACTGCTCCGAAATGAACAGAACCTTCTGCCGCTCGATAAGTCTGGCCAGCACATCAAATCGATTGCCGTGATCGGCCCCCTCGGCGATGCTGATAAAGATCTTCTTGGGATGTGGGGCGCACTAACCAAGCCCGGCCCCACCGTCAGCATTCTTCAGGGAATCAAGGCTAAAGTTGGCAACGCGATTCAGGTCGAATTTGCCCATGGTCCGAATATCCAGCGGGACATCCCATCGTTCTTCGAAAACACTCCTATCATCACGGTCAAGGAACAGCCTACTCAAACTCCAGACGAATCGCGTAAAGCGCTCAGCGACGCCGTCGCTCTCGCCAAGCGTAGCGATGTTGCGGTGCTCGTGATGGGAGAAATTGCGCTCATGAGTGGCGAGGCTGCCTCCCGCTCTTCACTCAAACTCTCTGGTGGCCAGGAGGAATTACTCGAAGCGGTCGTGGCCACCGGCAAACCGGTCGTCTTGGTATTGGTGAATGGCCGGCCGTTGGAAATCGGCTGGGCCTCCGAGCACGTACCCGCAATTCTTGAAACCTGGTACTCCGGCAGCCAGGCGGGCAACGGGATCGCCGACATCCTTTTCGGAGACGCGAATCCCGCCGGACATTTGCCCGTGAGTTGGCCTCGAAGTTCTGCCACTCTCCCGCTGTACTACAACCACACCCGCACGCACGCGCCGGAAGACGCTGCCGATTTCAAGTCCCGCTACTGGGACATCGTCAGCACTCCCCTTTATCCATTTGGTTACGGACTGAGCTACACCACATTCTCCTTCGACAACCTCAAACTGAATCAATCGCAAGCGAAAGTGGGGGACACGCTCGACGTGTCCGTCGACGTGACCAACACCGGCAATCGGCCGGGAGACACCGTCGCACAGCTATACATCCATCAGCGAGCCGGTAGCGCCTCTCGCCCGGTCCGCGAGCTGAAAGGATTCGAGCGAGTGAATCTCGCACCTGGAGCCAAGCAAACTCTTCACTTCAAACTTGGCCGAAACGAACTGCAGTTCTGGAGCCCCACCAAAAAACAATGGGTCGTCGAGCCCGAACAGTTCGACGTCTGGGTGGGCGACAACTCGCAAGCCAAGTTGCACAGCGAATTCGGTCTCACGCAGTAGATCAAACAGGTTCCGGGTGCCCCATTTCCGGCCAACTTTGCCGGAAGTGGGGCTTGGATTTTGCTGGTCCAAAGCGTCGCAAACCATCCGCTAGAATGAAGAATTGAAGAATTACGGAGCAGAACTCATCCTTCTATGATCCACCCCTGGCACGACGTCACACCCGGCGACAAACTCCCGCAGGAATTCGATTGCGTCATCGAAATTCCCTTTGGCTCAAGCGTGAAGTACGAACTCGACAAGACCAGCGGCCTGATCCGTCTCGACCGAGTTCTCTACTCTGCCGTCTACTATCCGGCGAACTACGGATTCATCCCGCAAACTTTCGCGGAAGACGACGATCCTCTGGATGTCCTCGTACTCTGCCAGGAAACTGTCGTGCCTCTCACAATCATCCATGCCCGTACCGTGGGACTGATGACGATGATCGACCAGGGCAAACCCGACCACAAGATCATCGCCGTCGCCACCCAGGATCCCGAGTTCAACTCCTACCACGAGGCTTCGGAGATGCCCTCGCACCGCCTGTTGATGCTTCGCAGATTCTTCCAGGACTACAAACTGCTCGAAGGAAAGGCCGTCGAGGTCGATGAGATTCTCCCCGCCACAAAAGCCTACCCGATCATCCTCGACGCCCTGCACCGTTACAGCGAACAGCGTCGAAAAGGCTTCCACAGCGCAAAGCACTAGCTGCCTATCACCGAATCGCGCAGTAAGCCGCTCTCTTCCTTAGGTTGTGACCACGGCCTCAGTCGAGGCCACCATCGACGTACATTGCGGCGATACGTTTCATAATCACCATCGAATTTACCTCGCAGAGTCGGCTCCTCATATAAGACGACAAATAGATGTACAGCTAATGCCGCGCAGGCCACAGTCACGAGCATCGCTGCATTCGCATGTCCGAACACGATCCATAGTCCGATCCACCCGGTAGCGAAGCCGACATACATGGGATTACGAACGTAGCGGTAGAGTCCGACCACAACCAAACGCTGCGGCGGAATAAAGGGAGCGGGCGTGCCATGTCCTGTCCAACCGAAATCCCAGACGCACCGAAGCGCAACCGCGAATCCCAGCACAGACGGAATCGCAGCCAGCCATCGCAGCCGTGCGGTGCCGACATTCTCGATTTGAAATCCCAGCCATCCTGGCAGCAGCCAAAACCAGAGCGCGAAGAAACTCGCGCCCACTACCAACGATGCCGAAACGCTCAGCCACCGATGCCCTTGTTCAAACTCCGGAACTCCACTCAACTTTGCATTCGTCACCTTTTCCTCCTTCCCTGCCTCACAGACAGGTCTAGGCGCTATTCAGAATTAATGTCAAAATCTACTTGACATATTGTACTAGTTCTATAGTACACTGTGACACATGGCAAGGACAAGCAGGAATGGCGCCTTTCAATTCAGCCTCGACCTGCACAGCGGCGTGCCTGTGTACCGCCAACTGATCGACCAGGTGCGGGGTGGAGTCGCCTCCGGGTCCCTGGTCGCCGGGGATCAGCTGCCAACCGTCCGCCAGCTCGCAGTCGATCTGGCCATCAATCCGAACACCGTGATGCGCGCCTATCGCGAGCTGGAGCTCGGAGGATTTCTGGAAACACACCAAGGCACCGGCACCTTTATCAGCGATAAAAAGCCGGAAAAGAACACTGCCGGGCGCGAACGTCAACTCAACCAGATGGCCGGTGAATTTGCGGCCCGAGCGGGAGCCGCCGGATTCACCCTGGAAGACTTGATCGACCGTTTGCGTGATCTGCTGCCGAATCCCGCCCAAAGGAGATAGTTATGCAGAGAATCAGAATCAACGAGGTCAACGGTGTAGCGCTTCTGCTATTCGCCGTCAGTCTTCTGGCTGGAATCGCCATCTCACAGGTCGCACATCAGCAGGCGTACGCGATCTTTGGCGCGTTGGTGGGACTGTATTTTCTTTTCGCTATCAAAATCGTCCGTCAGTGGGAGAAGGTCGCTGTGCTCAGACTCGGCAAGTATGTCGGCCTGCGCGGGCCTGGCCTCTGCCACATCATTCCGATTGTCGAGACCCTCAGCCCTTATGTCGATCAGCGGGTTCGCGTTGCCAATGTCTCGGCCGAATCGACACTCACACGCGACACGGTGCCGGTCAATGTCGATGCCATCGTCTTCTGGATGGTGTGGAACGCCGAGAAATCCATTCTCGAAGTTGAGAACTTCATCGAGGCCATCAATATGAGCGCACAAACTGCCTTGCGAGAATCGATCGGCCGCCACGAACTCGCCCAGATGATCACGGAACGCGAGACCATGGGGCGCGAACTGCAGCGCATTCTCGATGAAAAGACAAATCCTTGGGGGATCACCGTACAGTCTGTCGAGATCCGCGACGTCAAAATTCCGCAGGGACTGGAAGATGCAATGTCACGCCAGGCGCAAGCCGAGCGCGAACGTCAGGCGCGGATCATTCTCGGCCAGGCAGAAAGCGAAATTGCCAACAGCTTCGTGCAAGCAGCGGCCTCGTACTCCGAAAATCCCGTGGCTCTGCACCTGCGCGCCATGAACATGCTTTATGAAGCCATCAAGGAACGGGGATCGATGGTCATCGTTCCCTCGTCCGCGGTAGAAACCATGGGCCTTGGCGGCAGTCTTGCGACCGCCGCCCTCGGCGGGGCCAAACCATAAACGCCTTCTCCGCAACTCACTAGTGAGCAACCGGAACAGGAACGGGCTCGCTGTTGGCGAGCTCCTCACAACGCGCCATTCGATCAGGAGAAATTTTATGCATACGAATTTAGCTAAATACTCAAAACGCATCATACTCGGAGTCGCATCCGTCCTTAGCCTCGTGCTGTTCGGAGTGCTCAGTCTCAGCTCTCAACAATTGCAAAAAGGTGTGAGCGTTCAGCTTGCACCTACAAAGAACGCGAAGCCCATGCCAGCTGCCGACGATCAGAACGCATGGGTGGTCAGCATCAGCGCTGACGGACGCCTCTGGTTTGGCGCAGACCTGGTCACTCGCGACGGCCTGGTCAACAAGATGATCAGCACACCTCGCAACCGGAACCAGAATCTTTACATCAAGGCCGATGCTCGCGCTAGCTATTCCGATGTGGAGTTCGTGCTGAAAGCCTCCCACACCGTGGAGTTCGATGCACCGATCCTCCTCACAGCACAGAAGGAATCGCCGCAGCCGGGGGCCATCATTCCGCCGAAGGGATTGGATGTATCGCTGGAATCTGGCGCGACGGTAGGCCCCAAGCCGGCCGAGATCGATGTCGTCTCTACCCAAAACACGACGGTCGTAAAGGTGAACAACCAGCAGGTTCCTTGGGAGAGTTTGCAGCCCACGCTGGAACAGCTGTTTGGAAATCGGACCGAAAACGTAGTGCGGCTGAAAGCAGACGACGGGGTTCCCTTCGCGCAAATCGTGCGTGCCATCGACGCCTGCCGCTCTCGATCATCCAAGGTCATCCTCGTTACCCCCTCTGCATGAAGTTTTCCAAGGGTGCATCCGCAAGATCGATGACTGCGAGGGATGGGGCATCGCGCGAAAAGTCCGACCGAACGTTCCGCGACCCCTCGTCCTTCCCGGTTCATTGTTTTTCGCGCGCAGTGTATTCTGAGCGGGAAACATCGAGAGCCTGGACCACTCCGCCCTCATGCCACCTCCCGCCATCGCGATCCTGATTCCCTGCTACAACGAAGAGCTCACGATTGCAAAGGTGGTTGCAGGCTTTCGCGCGGAGTTACAAGACGCCGACATTTACGTCTTCGATAACAACTCGACGGACAGAACTGTTCAATGCGCCGAGGAGGCGGGGGCCCGCATCTTTACCGAGCGGCGCCAAGGCAAGGGATACGTCGTGCAGTCGATGTTCGCGCAGATAGAAGCCGATATCTATGTCATCGTCGACGGCGATGACACTTATCCTGCCACCGAAGTTCACAAGTTGATAGACCCCATCCTTCTGGGAAAGGCTGAGATGGTCGTGGGATCGCGCCTGATGCCCTCCTCCGACAGCGAGTTTCGCCTGGCTAACCGCCTCGGCAACGGCTTTTTCCTGTCTGTGATCAATTTGATTTTCAAAGTGAAGCTCTCGGATGTTTTGTCCGGATATCGGGCGTTCAGCCGGGAATTCGTGAAGGGCATCCCAGTATTTGGCGGAGGATTTGAAACAGAGGTGGAATTGACCGTGAAGTCTCTCGCGCGCGGATATCGCATCGCCGAAGTGCCGGTTCGCCTGACGTCGCGCCCTCAGGGAAGCTTTTCCAAGATCCGTATCGTTCAGGATGGATTTGTAATTCTCAACAGCGTCCTCAGCCTGGTTCGCGACTACAAGCCTCTCACTTTCTTCGGCACGTTGGGATTGATCCTGATTGCGGTCGGGCTCATACCGGGCGGTGTGGTCACAGTCGAGTTCATCAAGACCGGCCTGGTGACGCACATTCCTTCAGCCATCCTCGCGGTCGCGCTAATTCTGGCTGGGACACTCCTGATTTTGGCGGGATTGGTCCTTCACACCATCACCCGCAGATTCCAGGAGCTGGAGCACCAACTCCACGTCCGTGAAAAAGATAGCAAGCGTGATAGCACGTCGGAAAGCTTCACTACTCGCAGATAAGAATGAAATATGGCTGCCCCACCCTACGCGATTTTCGTAGGGTGGGGATTCCGGCCGCATACTCTGGTCGAACTCACCAGACGTGGCACGCATTCTCGGCGACCATTGGCTGCCCCGCCTTGCATCCCCAAGCCTTCTGAAACTCGGGCATGTTTTGCACGACTCCGTTCACACGATACTTTCCGGGCGAGTGCGGATCGATGACAACCCGGCGGCGCGCATCCTCAGGACGCATCTTCTGGCACCACACGCGTCCGAATCCCAGAAAGAACCTCTGCTCGGGCGTGTAGCCGTCGATCTTCTGCCCTTCTTTCCCGCTCTTGTCGTCGGCGATCATGCGCTCAAGTGCGGCCAGAGCGATCCTCGCTCCGCCGTTGTCCGCGGTATTTTCACCAAGAGTTAGCTTTCCATTCAACTTCAGGTCGTCCACCGCCACGAAATTCGAATACTCATTCGCAACGCAGCTGGCACGCTTCTCAAATTCCTTGCCATCCTGTTCGGACCACCAGTCGTGCAGATTGCCCTGAGAGTCAAATTTTCGGCCTTGATCGTCAAACCCATGCGTCAGCTCGTGCCCGATCACTAATCCAATGCCGCCGAAGTTCACCGCATCGTCCAGCTTCGAATCGAAGAAGGGCGGCTGCAAAATTCCCGCTGGGAACACAATTTCGTTGAACGACGAGTTGTAGTACGCGTTGACAGTAGGTGGAGTCATGCCCCATTCCTTGCGATCAAGCGGCTTCTCGATTTTCGCAATATCGCGGCGGGCCTCAAACGCATTGGCGCGCACAACATTGCCCAGCAAATCGTCGGGCTTGATCTCCACGGAACTGTAGTCTCGCCACACATCGGGATACCCTATCTTGTTCCGGATCGCGGTCAACTTCACCTTGGCTTGCTTCTTGGTGTCTTCGCTCATCCAGGACAGGTCGTGAATATCGCTGTCCAACGATTTCTCCAGCGCGTCCACCATCTTCAGCATGCGCGCTTTGCTTTCCGGTCCGAACGTAACATCGACGTACCGCTGTCCCAACGCCTCACCAAGAGAGCGGTCCGTCAGATTGACGCATCGTTTCCACCGGGCCTGGTTTTCTTTCTGGCCCGTGAGGACCTGCTGCATCTTGAAGTTGGCATCAACGAACGGCTGCGAGAGCCATGGAGCCGAGACGTTCAACACATGCCATTTCACGTACGTCTTCAGCGCATCCAGCGATTCCGAATCTAAAAGAGCGTTGATCTGTTTGAAAAACTCCGGGTTTGAGACGTTCAGTTCCTTGAAGTCAGGAGTCTTCAGATCCGTAAAATACCGCTCCAGATAAAAATTCGGCGCCAGGGCCACAGCTTCCTGGCGTGACATCTTGTGATCGCGATTCTTTGGATCGCGCCGCGACGTGCGATCCATCTCCGCTTTCGCGAGCGCCGTCTCGATTCGTAATACGGTCTGTGCCGATTGATCTGGCGTGCCACTCGACGCAGTCGCTCCCGACGCAGCCAGCGTGAACACATCATTCATGTAAGTAACGAATGTCTGACGAATTCCTTTCATTCGTTCGTCATCTTTAAGGTAATAGTCGCGGTCCGGCAGCGAGAGACCGGACTGGTCGATGTATGCGATCACCTGGTCTGCATTGTGCAAGTCGGACGAGGAATAGAAATTAAACAGAGGAGTCGCGCCAGCCAGGTGAACGTGCGCGATCACGTCAATCAGACCTTGCTTGTCTTTCACCGCGTCGATCTGCTCCAGAATGGGCTTTACCGCCGTGATTCCCTTGGTGTTGACTGTGTTCTCGTCCATACATGAGCCGTAAAGATCGCCGATTTTCTGGTCAATGGCATTTCGGTTTGTGCCACCCTTGGCAGCTTTCTCCAGAATCTCGTGCTCAACGTCGAGATTTCGCTCGTGCAGTTCGACAAAACTGACCCACTGCGCCTGGTCAGGAGGAATTTCCGCATTTTTGATCCAGTTGCCGCATGCATATTGGTAAAAATCCACGCACGGGTCGGCGCTTTTATCGATCGTGTCGAGACTGAATCCGGGTGCAAGCTTGGCGGAAGACGCAGATTGCGAAAAACTGGCGGCTGGGATGAAAATCAGCAGCGCCAACGCGAGACGTGCCACAGACATGTTTTGGACTCCTTATATGAAGAACGGCAGCGATTTTAAGCCGCCGTTTGGAACTGAAGCAAACGCTCCACACATCAACAAACAACACTCGTTTTAGAACAACGACGGAAATACAGCTATGAGACTGACGAAACTGATCCCGATTCTCTGGACAGAAGACATTGAGGCATCCGTAGCGTTCTACCGGGACATTCTTGGTTTCGAATGCACGAATCGTGCGAAAGGATGGGCGGCGCTAGAAAAAGATGAGGTCGAATTGATGTTGTCCCTGCCCAACGCCCACGAGCCCTTCGAGCGTAGTCAGTTCACAGGATCTTTTTACTTTCATCCTGACAACGTCGCCGAGTTGTGGGAGGAATTGAAAACGAAAGCCACGATCGTGTACCCACTCGAAGATTTCGATTACGGCATGCGGGAGTTTGCCATCCGCGACAACAACGGATACATCCTCCAATTTGGCCAGGAAATCTGATGCAGCTCGAACACAAGATTTCCTTCACGGGCCTTCGTGTCCTTTGTGTTGATGGCATTGGCTTGCCGCGGCAACCGTTGCCTATCCCCGAAGACGTTTATAATCGACTTTCAAAGAATTCTTACAAGGTTGGGGATCTCATGACTTCCACGAATGGCTCGAACGGCAACGGCTACGCCGTCCCGAAACCGCGCGCAGAATGGCTTTCGCGCCGCAAGCAGCAGAACACCGACGGCAACTTCTCGCAGATGCACTACGCGCGCCAGGGCGTCATCACGCAAGAAATGTCGTTCATCGCGCACAAAGAGAAGATCACGCCCGAGCTCGTTCGCGACGAAGTAGCCCGTGGTCGCATGATTATTCCGGCGAACATCAACCATCCCGAGCTCGAGCCGATGGCGATCGGCGTGGCCTCGCTCTGTAAGATCAACGCCAACATCGGCAACTCGGCAGTCACCTCAGAAATCAACGAAGAGTTGAAGAAGCTCCACACCGCCGTCCACTATGGCGCCGACACCGTGATGGATCTCTCAACCGGTGGCAACATCCACGAGATTCGGGAAGCGATTCTTCGCCATTCTCCCGTTCCCATCGGCACCGTGCCGATTTACGAGGCCATTGCCCGCGTTAAACGTGTGGAAGACCTGAACGCGCAAGTCATGCTGGAGGTGATCGAAGAGCAGGCAGCGCAGGGCGTTGACTACATGACGATCCACGCCGGCGTTCTCATTCAATACCTCCCGCTTATCTCCAAGCGCATCACCGGTATCGTCAGCCGCGGGGGTGCCATCCTTGCGCAATGGATGGCCTACAACCACAAGCAGAATTTTCTCTACGACCACTTCGACGAGATCGTGAAGATTTTCAAGAAATACGACGTCAGCTTTTCTCTGGGTGACGGACTCCGCCCCGGTTGCGTGGCCGACGCCAGCGACGAGGCTCAGTTCGCGGAGCTCAAAACGTTAGGCGAACTCACCAAGAAAGCCTGGCAGGAAGACGTGCAGGTCATGATCGAAGGCCCCGGCCATGTGTCCGATGGACAAGATCAAGGAGCAGGTCGAGAAAGAAAACGAACTCTGCTACGAGGCTCCGTTCTATACGCTCGGCCCGCTCGTTACCGACATCGCTCCGGGTTACGACCACATCACTTCCGCGATCGGCGCAGCCATGATCGGCTGGTACGGCGCCGCCATGCTCTGCTACGTCACACCGAAAGAGCATCTTGGCCTGCCGAATGAGAAAGACGTAAAGGACGGCATCATTGCTTACAAGATTTCCGCGCACGCTGCTGACATTGCCCGCGGACGTCCCGGCGCCCGTGACCGCGACGACGCTCTCAGCTATGCCCGCTACAAGTTCGATTGGGAGAAGCAGTTCGCGCTCTCGCTCGATCCCGAGACCGCGCGCTCGATGCACGACGAAACTCTTCCCGACGACTTCTACAAGGAAGCTGCCTTCTGCTCCATGTGCGGACCGAAATTCTGCTCGATGAATTACTCGTCGAAGGTGGACGAGTACAACAAGCAGGTCCACGGCATCGAAAAGAAAGATTATTCAGACTTAGTAGACAAGTTGGTCACTCTGAAATAGTGCCATCGTCTGTAGACACTCTCGGCAACGGTTGCCCCGCCGTTCTCGGATTGTAGTAGCCCCAATCAAAGGATGGTTTGGGCCGAGCCAGCGTTTGTTCGATCGCGGCCCCAATTTTGTCCGCTGCCTGTACTCCGATGTACTCCCCGAGGGCGCGGTAGCTTTCAAACTGCAACTCATCGAACCATTGATCGCCGGTGCTCTGGTGAGGAAACGTTTTGTGCTGGTCGTAGTAGCGCCAAACGTCGTCTGGGAGTTTTCGATCGTTTGGTAGGCGAGGAGCGTCCAGTGGCGTTTGCCTTTTTGGCATGCTCGCCTTGATCAATATGAGAATGCCTGTATCCTCGCAGTCCGCCGGATCGTAGTAAATGGTCCCAATAATGCAATTGTGATCGCTCTGCCTGCCGCCATCGGTGGGCCGGATTGCGTCGTAGTCAATCTCGATGCGCGTTCCGAAATCCGTCCGCGCCTTCTCAATGAGGCTCAGCAGATCCCCGAAACCATACTGCAAATCACATCCTGCATCCCCCACAACAATCAGCCGGCAGCGCCTGCGGATCAGCTCGTATACTGCCAAATTCTCGAAGTGCCCCCCGTCCGACAGATAGACGTAGCCTCTCTGCTGATCACTTTGCGCCAACACTTCCGAGAACAAATATCCCAACCCCAACGCCGGCCCCGTACTACGCCATTTCTCGGCATTGCGTGGATTCCCCATCCACCATCCCAGCCGCACATCAAACAGCGTCATATAAAAGGCCGTTGCCGCCGACGTGTGATATCCCATGTTCGGCGACGCTGCGGCCCCTGAAATCGCCATCGCGGTTCCCAGTGATATTCCGCAATCGCAGCCGAATTTCGCTACTCCGCGCGCAGTTCGTCCTAACTGAGTTTTCGAATAGCTGGGTACATATCCGTCATCGCAGATGAATTGCAACGCTCCATCCCCCGATGCGCCTAGTTCGTATCCGCAGTACAGCGGAGTGAACACGAACGACTTCGCCCTTCGCGTCGCATAACCGAGCTCTTCTCCGCCGGTGATATTCAACGAGGCATTGATGATTGGATAAGGACCAGCATAGCTGTCCGCAAAATCGCAGAGCGGGATGTCATCCGAAGGATCAAAGCCCGTAAATGGCTCCGGCTTGCGCTGCGAATTCGACGCGCCCAGATAGCACCGCACCAGCCGGTTTCGATAGAAATAGTGGAGCGAAAAGTCGTTTACGTCCACCCGCCACGAAAGTGCAATACCAGCCAGGAAGCAGATCGCGCCTACGGATCCTAGCCATCGTGCCGACCCGCTTTCTACCACCAGCCAATAATCGCCGGACAAAATCGACCAATCGTACTTACTGTTGAATGTCCAAAGTTCTTTCGTGAGATCGAACTTGAACGCCAGCCCGGTTGCGATTTGTATGGCTGAGCCCAGCAAAACGACCAGGCCAACGATGAAAACGTACGGAGCGGCTTGCGCGATGCGATTGAGTATCTGCGGCGACTTCAACGCTTCCATAATGGGGGACGATTTTTCTTGTGATCCCTCGCAGGGCTGCCCGTTGGCATCTTTCTTCGTCTTAGGCTCAGCGTTCTCCTGCCCGCTGATCCTTCCGCTGCTTGCGGCCTTCAGGCCAACGTAATTGTGTAGAAGCCATAGCAAGCCCGCGCTGATCGATTTCCAACCTTTCAACTCAAAGATTGCCCATCGCAGACCGAGAGGCGCGAACACGCACGTCCCCGCAAACAGAAGCCAACCTAATGTGATCAGGCTCAGATAGCCGCCAAGCCGAGCCCACCACTCTCGAACGACATCCATCGAACCGCGACCCACAAGGCCGACGTGCAGTGTCCCCGCGATCAGCATGATGAGCATGACCATGCCGGTTCCGAAGACAATGACAATCCAGTTCGTACTGGTCCAGTCGCCCAGATTTCTCAGCAGCAGCACGTACGCTCGAAACAAACATCCGCCGGCGGCCCCTGCGATCGGCGAAAACACCAGCAGGGCCAGGATGGATATCATGAGTTTCATGGGCTTGCCGCAGCGCTCCCGCATCCCGCGCCGGATCCATGCCATGATGGCCACAACGCCCCACACCACGAAATAGAAGACGGCCCCCGCCAGCGCCCACCATCCGACGCCAATATCGCCATAGTCGGTCCGCTGCCACAAAGCGCAGTTCATCAACAAACATGACAGTACAAATGGCAGCATTACCGTGGTCGTTACTTTGCTGCGCTGGAACCAGGTCTTCTCGCGCACCACGGTCGATGGGGCTTCCTGCACCACATTTATCGCCATCAATATGCAAGCGACGGCCAGGATTCCGACTCCGCTCCACAGGAATAGTCGGCCGTCGTTCTCCGCCAGCACCAGCGGCAGCAGTACGCTCTGGCATACAGTCACGATGCCGATGAAAATCAATGCAAGGATCGCCTGGTTCAGCACCACATTGCGAATCCACGTTCCGAGCATCGCCCAGGTGTCGCCCGAAACGACTCCCGAATGCGGCGTCAGATAGTTGCTGTACAGACGAAGCCAATGCAGCACCATGGGCTCGGCGCGCGTCTCAGGCGTGTATTTATGAGGACTGAGAGCCTTTTCGACGCCTTCATAGGTGCAGTTGAATTCCTTCGTCAAGCGTCGCGTCAACGCCGCCAGCCACGAACCGATGTAGCCGCCTCCAGAAACAGTCGACAGATAGTCGAATTGATGGAGCAGTCCCTTCTGCGCCAGCCCCTGCAAGATCCCAAGATTGAACGTTGCGCTCCGAATGCCTCCGCCGGAAAACGCCAGTCCGATCAGATTGTCAGTGTGGGCTTCCGCCCCAACCCTCCGTCGCTCCCTTGAATCGTTGATCCGCACGAGCTCATGCTGCAACACCTCTGCAAACGTCGTGGGATCGTCACTTCCCCGTTCAGGAATCGGGAGTCGCACTTCGGTGGGTTGATCCATCTCTAGCTCACATGAGGAGAGTGATTCTAGACGCACTACCGTATCAAACGCCGGGGCTATTCGACTGCGGCGAGCCCGTCGGGAAACTCGAAAGCCAACATCGCAATCTTCTTCTATGGATACATTGGGAACTTCCACCCTCACCCGTTGCGCGCTGAATAGTTGTCACTTGCTACGAAATTCAGGATACGTTCTGCTCAATAAATCCCGAAAATTGAAACTTACAAACTCGTTTCTCTAAATCGATATTTCTTTTCAATAGCTTACAAATCTTGACAACAGGACTGTGAATTGCTTATTGTGCGTCACCGAGTCTTGCAACGTTATGTTCGTCCCTGTTGGGACTCGGCTGGGGCGCGTGGATTCCACACAATTTGTTGATTCGTCTCGCTTGCGTTTGGGGCGTGCGAACGATTTACAGCCATCAGGCTGAACAATCACCGGGAGGTGAAGCGAATGGTTAATGGTAGAAGGTGGTCGAGAGCACTGCTCACATTGTTCGTCGTTGTCTTGGGTACCGGTTACCTGTTCTCGCAGGCAACCGCGACCGGAACGATCCAAGGCGTCGTAACCGATAAATCATCCGCCGTGATATCCGGCGCTGAAGTCGTTGCCACCTTTAAAGCAACGGGCACCACCCGCACCGCCACGACCAACGATACTGGCGCATATCGCTTCGATTTCCTGAATCCCGGTTCGTATACGGTGAAAATCACCAAGCAGGGATTCGCCACGGTTTCCCAGACCACAGACTTACTGGTCGGCTCATCCTCCACCGTGAACGTCAGCTTGAATCCCGGCTCGTCCACGACGGTGGTGGAAGTAACAGGCACAGCCCCCATCGTCGATCTCACCAAGACCAGCGTGAGCCAAACCATCACCCCGAGCGAAGTGGAAGACCTTCCTCTGGCTGGACGCGACGCTGCGAATCTTGCATACCTTGCACCAGGTGTGAAAGCCGCCGACTCCTACGATCCAACGAAAAATCGGTACGCCGTCCTGTCCATCAATGGGTCCGACGGACGAAACGTGAATACGACGATCAACGGCGTCGACAACAAAGACAACACGGTTGGTGGCGCAGTCATGCAGATGCCGCTCGAAGCCGTGCAGGAATTCCAGATCAGCACCCAGCGCTTCTCGGCTGAGAACGGCCGCTCGCAGGGCGCTGCCATCAACATGATTACCAAGTCCGGCACAAACGTTTATCACGGCTCCGTCTTTGGCTACTTCCGCGACGCAGCATTGCAAACGGCCCAGAAGGTTGCTAACGGCGACGGAACGTCGACACCCCAGAGTCCGGACTATAGCCGCCAGTTCTTCGGCGGATCCATTGGCGGTCCGGTCGTGAAAGACAAACTCTTCGGCTTCTTTGCCATTGAGCGCCAACGCGAGAGCCAGTCGCTGTCTGAAGCGACGACCTCCTACAATGAGCTTGTGCTGGCCCAACAGAACGGCCTCGCTGCCCAGCCGGCTCTATCCATTCCTCGTCCCTTTCACGAGTGGCGCTACAACGGCCGCCTTGATTACACAATCAACAACCGCAATACGGCGTACGTCAGCTACAGTTCGCAAGCGAACGATAGCTTGAACGACCAGTCCGGCGATACCGGCGACTTGACCGAAGGCAACTTCACCACCAACCACCTTCAGATCGCCAACTTCACTCTGAACTCTCAGTTCTCGCCCTCGCTCGTAAACCAGTTCACTTTCGGTTTCCAATATTGGAACAACCTGATCGCTAGCAAGATAAGCGCGCCGCTTGTCACATTCCCTGATGCCTCGTTTGGAACGAACGGCAACGTTCCTCAGCAATCGTTCCAACGTAAATGGCAGTTCAAGGATGACATCTCGAAAACGTTCGGCAAGCACACTTTCAAGGCCGGAGTCGACTACATCTACAACCCTGTTTCCGGCGGATTTTTCGAATTTAACTCAACCCTTGAAGCTGATTTCCTGGTCAACCCGAGCGTCATTCTGGGCGACTCGATCACATACCCCGAAGGCTTTGCAACACCGGGTCTGATCGGCAGCATGTCCATCTCGAACGGCGATCCGTACTTCCTCGTCCCCACCAAACAGCTTGGGTTTTACGGGCAGGATGACTGGAAGGTGAACAACCGGCTGACGGTGAATCTGGGACTGCGCTGGGACCGCGACTTCAATTGGTACGGCTCATCGGACATTCCCAGGAGCCGCTCTTATCAGTCGCTGCTTGCCATCGCATCCATCAACCCAATCGCGGCCTACAACACTAGGCATATCGCTCACGACGACACCAAAGACTTCAGCCCACGGATTGGATTTGCCTATGATCTGACCGGCGCGGGCAAACACGTGCTGCGTGGCGGTTTCGGCCTGTATTTTGGCAATACCTTCCAGAATGTTCCGTTGTTCATGGAACAACTTGCCAACCCAACTATCTTCCAGACGGTACTCTCCTTGTCTAGCCCGGGAGACACGTTGCCCTGCGGCGGGACACTTGGGTCGTTCTCCTACTCGCAAACAAACATCGCCGCGCAAGAGGCGTGTCTGCCAGGTCCATCATCGTCTGCTGCGGATGGAAGCGTCGGCCGACTCATGGATCCGAACTTCCGGAATCCTGTGACCGAGGAATTCAACGTCGGCTACTCATGGGCTCTTAATAACAACTCGGTATTCGAGGCGGAGTTTACTCACGTTCTCAGTCTGCATGAGGACAAAACCATCAATATCGACCAGAAGGTCGTAGATAACACCAATCCAACCGATACGACCGGTACTGCTTGCACCACACCTGGCCTGCCAGTAGGGTGCAATATGAACTTCGGAAATGTGAACTTGATTCGCCCGCTGAGCGACGCATTTGCTGCTGCTGGTCAGCCGGTGCTGGCCAGTTTGCGCAGTGACGAATCCATCAATCGCAGCCGCTATGATGGCATCAACCTGAGCTTCCGCCAGCGCATGAGCAACCATTTTTCGCTCACGGCTAACTACACATTGGCGTGGGCCTATGGGTACGACTCCGGTGGCGGCGGCACTACCATCTTCCGCAACTATGCCCGCGATGGCTATCACCCGTTTGCCTCTTACGAATGGGGTCCGGGCGCCAACGACGAGCGTCACCACATCACCTTGGCTGGGGTGGTCGAGTTGCCCAAGGGATTTCAATTCGCGCCAATTCTTCAGTTCGGAACGGCTCGTCCTTACAATCTGACTAACTCCTACAACACCATTAACGCCGGCGGCGGAACGGCTGCCGCTGTTGTGGTGCCGAACGGCGACCAGAAGAACTTTCTCTACGGGACGAATTACATCAACGACTACGTTGCGACGGCTGTCGCGAATGGCGCTGATGAGGCCGATGCAACTGCCGCTGCGCAGGGGAACGTAGCCACGTGCTACTACACTGCACAATGCACCATCGCCAAGTATGACCCGCTTCGTGGACAGGCGTTCTTCGAACTGGATGCCAAACTCGCCAAAGCTTTCAAAATTGGCGATCGGGCGCGTGTGCAAATAGTGGCACAGGCCTTCAACCTCACCAACAGAGCGAACTACGGCAACAACTTCGGCAACAGCATTGCCAGTTCAACGTTCGGTCACCCGACCGGCTTCTTTGCTCCGAACGCCACCTTCATTCCGCGCTCCATCTGGGGTGAGTTGGGCATCCACTTCACCTTCTAACAGCTTCAAGAAAGCAAGCCCCGTCCTCGTCCCTGCGATGTTTGCAGAGACAAGGGCGGGGCTTTTACTTTAAGCATCGAAATTGATGTACGTGCTCCGCCTTCCGCAGCGGGCCACGGCACAGTCTGTCACAACACGCACGACGCGACACTATGCGTGGTGCATTGCAATGGACGGATACCACGACGCTCGGGGCATCAACAAACGCAAGC
Organism: uncultured Acidobacteriota bacterium; assembly: GCA_963801895.1. GTDB lineage: Bacteria > Acidobacteriota > Terriglobia > Terriglobales > Acidobacteriaceae > Sulfotelmatobacter. The sequence goes on from CAWDGM010000003.1 coordinate 916,349, forward strand.
CGCAAAGCGGCGATAGAATGCAGCCCCCGGCGTAAGCCGGGGGTGCGGATGCGAAAGCATGCAAGCCCCGGAGGGGGCGACAGATTCCCACTTGAGCTGTGGGTCCGGACCTCACCAAACCCTCCACTTCAGCCGTCCAGATCTAAGGAAATTTCCACACACTTGCGCTCTCTCGATGTGACATCTGACCTTGCGTTCCACAGACCAACAAGCAGATCCTATCCAAGGCGTGAGCGGTACGCGCAAGGCGCGCAGGGAACGCCGCAAGTCTTTTGTTATCAAGATTTTGACTGATAACCCTACGCGCTCAATATTTTGCAAAGCAATTTTGCAAAACCCGCGCCAGTCAAGGCGTTTGGAGGGGGTAGGGGAGGGGGTACCAACGCAGGCCAGGATTTTCCTAAAATGGAACGGCGCCAGGAGCTACGTTTTACGTCCTTAGTGAAACTTCGTGACCTTCGTGGTTAAAGGTTTATGTCTCTACTTGGAAAAAGAAGTAGCGATGAGGAGTTTCCAGAGAGCGCCTAGTTCCCGCCCAGATGGATGTCTCCGACACCCACATGCGCGCGTAGCTCGTACTTGCCGTCGCCGTGATACTTCAAGGTCTTACCAAGCCATCCGCTGGTTTCTCCGTATCCATCGCCATGAACGTCGCCGATGCCGGTTTTCGCGTTCACCAGCCGATAGCCGCCGTGCTCGGCGCTCACACGGATATCGCCAACCCCAAGATCCAGATCTTTGTCGCCATCAACGTCATCGACCGTGACATCGCCGACCTTCTGGTGCACATCAATGTTCGTGTTCTGCGGCACCTCAAGCACAACATCGAACTGCGTATTGCCGCTGGAAGGAGCGTGAAACTCGATCGACGCATTGTTGTCGTGCACATCGAAATTCGCGGTCGCCTCTTTCACGTTGTTCTCGTGCTTGGACTTGATCGTGTATTCCAGCTTGATCTTGGTGGAATCTCCGCGCTTGATATGGATATCGCCAACCGTCATTCTCACGTGCAGGAAGCCGCCCGCAACGAACTCCCGCGCATCATGACGCGTCTCTTCATATTGCCAGTCTTTGGCCGCGCAGAGAGGAACCAGGAAAAGACACAACACCACGACTTTGTGGATCGAACCTGCTGTACGAAGAGACCTTCCGTGCATGGAACACCTCGCAAGCGCAGGAGCGCTGAGTTGAGATACGGGAGGAAAGCGCCTTTAGTTCCTCAAAAGCAGGAACATGGACGTCTTGAAAGGCGATGCGAAGGATCAGCTCTTGAAGTCCGCGACGCCATCCCACACCAGTTGGACGGCAATAGCCAGAATCAGAAAGCCGAATATCTTGTTAATTGCGCCAACCGCGCCCGGTCCGAGTTTGCGCACCAACGGTCCGCCCAAACAGAAGAAGAGACTGACGCTCACTGCGATCGCCGCGACTCCGATCACCATTCCCATGTAGCCCGCAATTGTATCGACGTGCGCGGCCAGCGCCATCACCACGCCGATCGCGCCCGGTCCTGACATCAAAGGCATCGCCAGAGGAGTCAGCGAGATGTCCTCTTTGCTCGCCGCTTCATTGCTCTCCGCGGGCGTGATGCGCGCGGTCGAGGTCACCATTCCCCAAGCCGTGTTCGCAACGATCAATCCTCCAGCGATCTTCAGCACCGGAAGCGAAATACCGAAGAACAACAACACGAATCGGCCGAAGAAGAGGAAGGTGACGAGAATGACGAACACCCACAGACCCGTCTTCATCGCGGTGCGCGAGCGATCTCGCGCGTCCCACGACGAAGTCATGGTGAAAAAGATAGGAACTCCGCCAAAAGGGTCGACGATGGGAAACAATGCAAGAAACGTAGCCGCCGCCGAACTGGGCAACGTGCGCAGGAATTGTCCAAGTGCGTGAGCGGAGGTCATGAGCTATCGATATCCTTCAAGAGTCTTGGCGGCGCGATCGAGTGCCGTCGCAAGTGCGGAGAGTTGTTGGCGTGCACGGTCGCTGTCACCCTTGTCCAGAGCCTCATTGACGCCGGGAATCACGACTGCTGCGTAGCCCGTGTACTCTCCCGGCGCATAAATCGCATGTCGAAACCACGGACGATGCGGCAAACCTTGCGGCACGAGCATCGCTCGCTCAGTATCGATCAATACCTGGTTCAGGCGAGCAACGTCCCGCGGAGGATTCTTCTGCTTCGCGAGTACCTTTGATCCCGCAGCCTGGAATCGCCGAGCAGCTCCACTGACGGCCTCAAAGTCGAGTCCACCCTTTCCGAACTTGTCTTCTGATCTCTTCCGAGCCGCATCCAGATACGCTGTGATCTCCTTGCCATACTCTTCGTAGTCGTACGGAAGCACGTCCGCATCGGCCATACGCACAACTTCGAGGCCAAGGATGCGAGCCATTTCCTGCTCGTACTGAAAGTCAGGATCGGCAAACTTCTTGAACCACGTCAGGTTGTCGAACACCGAGTGATAAACACCGTAAGGTCCGCTCGAACTGACATCGGTGGAAGGCACGCCAACATGCTGCAGAAACGCAGTGTAGTCCGAGCCGCTACCGAGATCGCCGACCGGGATGTCGCCCTTCGCCTGCGCCGCTGGAGTACGTCTGCTGTCGCCGATGGCTTCGGTCGGCGACTGCGTTGCAGGAGCATCAGGCTGCGCGGACTTTTGCCAAACGTCATAGACAGTGCCGCCCTTTGGGACTGGGCACAACTCTTCGTGATGTCGCGTACGAACTGCTTCAGGCTTGGAACCGCCGAGGCGCCGAACTTCGGTCCCGATACCGCGACATCGACGTTGAAGTATCCCACGGCGTTACGCAGATCGGCTTCGTGCTGCTCGACCCATTCCGTCGAGCCCATCAATCCTTCTTCCTCGCCGTCCCAACTGCAGAAGATCAGAGTGCGTTTCGGCTTCCAACCTGATTTGAGGAGTTCGCCGACGCCGTGCACGCTCTCGAGCATCGCAGCAGTACCGCTGTTGGGATCGACTGCGCCGTAAGCCCATGCGTCGCGATGATTGCCGGCTATCACCCACTGATCGGGCGACGCGCTGCCTTTGACGCGCCCGGTAACATCCCAAAGCGTATGAAACTGATACTCCTGTTTGAGATGTACCTTGAGCCGCGCTGGCCCCGGACCGACGTGATAGGTGAAGGGCAAGGAACCCTGCCACTCGCGCGGCGTTGGTGCGCCGGCAAGATGTTGAAGGATCGGCCATGCATCCCGATAGGAGATCGGCGTGACGGGAATCTTTGGCATCTGCGCGGACTGTTGCGGAGAAAGCCGCTGCGATGCGGGCAGCGATGCGAGTGATGCGACGCCGGGCGTTGTCGGATCGCCAGGAAACTCGAACATGAAACCCACCGACCCGCGTTGGACTCCGGTATCAGGACGCCAGGGCCCGTCGGGATATTTGTCGCCGCGCCTCCATCCATCGTCGGCAGGATCGGAGTAAATGATTACTCCGGCTGCGCCACGTTCCTGCGCGATGAATACTTTGACTCCGCGAAAATTCTGCCCGTAACGCACCAGCACGATCTTGCCGTGGACGTCGACATTCAGCTTGTCCAACTTCTCGAAATCTTCGGGCGTTCCGTAGTTGGCGTAGATCACGTCGGCTTCAACGTCACCGGAAGGTGACATGCCGTTGAATGGCATGACGACGCGAGGATCGTCCTGATACACGTCGGAGTCGACGTGTTCGCGAGTCGGGCCATGCATTTCGACACCCGCGGGCGCTGTCAGATCGATCTTGATTTCCAGGGGATAGTTGATCCACGCCTTGTACTCGACGATCTCGGTGTCGAGCCCCGCTTCGCGAAACTTCTGCGCGACGTAATCCGCGGTGGCTTTGTCTTCAATGGTGCCTGCCATGTGCGGAAACTTGGTGAGCGTCGTGAGATGTTCCTCGGCAAGCTTAGGATCGGGTACCGCGAGGAATCGCGCCTCGATCGCGGATTCGGCTGGTGCATCGACGAAGCCGAAGGTCGGCGCAGGCGTTGGAGACGGTGCGTTGTCGCCGGCCTTGATGGACGGGCCGGAAAGCAGGACTGCAAACGAAAGAAGGGTTGCAGAGAAGAGTCTCATCGGGCTGAGGAAATCAGAGCTAGTAAGGTAGCACAGGCTTTGCGGGAGCTGGCATCGCCTGGATACCCGTCGCCGCAATTTATGAAACCGGTTGCTTTGGAATTGATACCGCTGCGTGGGCGAGACGCCGGCGCTACTTCTTGCTACTTTCGGATTTGGCCGGTGCCTATGATTTCGTACTTGGTGGAGGTAAGTTCTTTCAGGGCGAAGGGACCTCGGCAGTGGAGCTTTTGGGTGCTGATACCCATCTCCGCGCCGAAGCCGAATTCGGCGCCATCGGTGAATCGGGTGGAAGCGTTCCAATAGACCGCGGCGGAATCCACGCCCTTCATGAATTTGCGGGCGTTGGCTTCATCGGCGGTGATGATCGAATCCGAGTGCTTGGTTGAATATTTGTTAATGTGCGCGATGGCATGGTCGACGTCGGCAACCACTGCAATCGCCATGCACAGGCGCAGGTATTCTTCGTACCATTCTTGTTCCGTCGTGGTGCCCATCGACAGATCCTTAGCCAGCGCGCGCGCGCGGCTATCGCCTCTCACTTCGACGCCTGCGTCCACTAACTTCCGTGCGATGCGAGGGATATATTCCACCGCCACGCTCTGATGAACCAACAGCTTCTCGGCCGCGTTGCAAACGGACGGGCGTTGCGTCTTCGCATTGATGACGATCGGGTCGGCCATGTCGAAGTCGGCGGAGGCGTCGATGAAGATGTGGCAGTTCCCTGCTCCGGTTTCAATAACAGGAACGGTTGAGTTCTCGGTGACAAAGTTAATCAATCCCGCGCCGCCGCGAGGAACGATGACGTCGACCAGCCCGCGCGCCTTGATCAAGTCATGCACGGACTGGCGCGAACTCGAATCCAGTAACTCGATGGCACCTTGGGGAACGCCGGGAACCGCGACCATGATTTCTACAAGGCACTGGTTGCTGCGGACGGCTTCCTTGCCTCCGCGAAGGACGATGGCGTTGCCGGTCTTGAGCGCGAGCACCGCGGTGTCGACCGTCACGTTCGGGCGCGACTCGTAAATGATGCCGATAACGCCTAGAGGCACGCGCAATTTTCGAACACGAAGTCCGTTCGATTTCGTCCACTCGGCCAGCGTTTCGCCAATCGGATCGGGCAGGGCCGCGACGTCTCTGACTCCCTGGGCAATATCCTTGACCCGCGCCGGAGTCAGCGTGAGGCGCTCTCGCATGGCGCCTTCGAGGCCGGAATTCTCAATGTCCTGCCGATTTGCGGCGAGGATGTCGTTCTCGCGAGCTTCGATCGCATCAGCGATGGCGTGCAACAGAGAGTTCTTTTCGTCGGTAGAGAGCAGGGCGAGAGACGAAGACGCAGTTCGGGCGCGCAACAGCTTTTCCTGCGTCGATGCGGTAGTTACCAGTGTCGCGTTCATCACCTGATCTTCGATGGCGGAAAGTATGTGCCAATCTTCCGCGTCATTCCTAGTGTAATCGCTTGGGGATGACGGCCGTTAACGATCGCCACGTGGACGCCCCCTTCGCTGGCGTTCTTTGCGGCGCGCAGTTTGGAGATCATGCCACCGCGTCCCTGGGCGCTCTTACCGTTGCATTGCGCCTCGAGCTCAGGCGTGAGCCTGCGGATGACGCGTTGGATCTTGGGTTTCTTGCGGCCATTGGGAACAAGGAATCCGTCGACGTTGGTCAGAAGCAGGAGCCAGTCCGCCTTTACCGCTGTCGCCAGCAAGGAGCTGAGTTCGTCGTTGTCACCGAATGCGCCTTCCAGTTCGCGAACGGAAACGCTATCGTTCTCATTCACGATGGGAACGGTTCCTAGTGCGAGCAGTTCAGCCAGCGCATTTTGAAGATTTCGGTAGCGGACCGGAGACGTGAAGTCGTCGCTTGAAAGCAGCAACTGCGCCACCACCTTCTTCCCAAAGAACAGGCGCTCGTAGGTATGCATGAGCTTGCTCTGGCCGACCGCTGCGCACGCCTGCATGCGGGGAACGTCGCTGGGCTTCGTGCCCAAAGCGAGACCGGACATGCCCGCAGCGATGGCGCCCGACGTGACAATCAGATACTCGTTCTTCGAAAGGTCAAACTGGTCCACCATTCCGCGAAGCAGATTGATATCGATCTGGCCTCCGGGGGCAATAAGGCTGGTGCCGACTTTTATCACGATGCGCATAAATTGAGTGGTTCAGCCGGGGCGAATTCACCTTTCATTCGCCGCTTCAGCGATCAGGCTCGGTACACCGGCAGGGAGGACAATACATCTATCCTGCCGTTAGAATGGATTTCTGGCAAGCTGAAAAAACTTTCGAGGTTACCACCGATGCCAGCTACGAATGCAACCAGCCGGTTTTCCGATCGTGTTGAAAACTATGTGCGTTACAGGCCCGGATATCCCGACGAGGCGCTGACCGCCCTAAGGGAGGAGTGTGGTTTGACGCCCGAACATGCCGTGGCGGATATCGCATCGGGAACTGGGATATGGACGCGGATGTTGCTGGAAAATGGCAACCGGGTTTTCGGTGTCGAGCCGAACGCAGGCATGCGGGACGCCGGCGAGCAATTGCTGGCTCCGTTCCCAAGATTCACCAGCATTGCAGGATCGGCGGAGACGACCAACCTACCAACCGCCAGCGTGGATTTTGTAACGGCCGCTCAGGCTGGCCACTGGTTCGACCGAGCGCGTGCGCGACAGGAGTTCCTTCGCATATTGAAGGCTAACGGTTGGCTGGTGCTTCTGTGGAACGAGCGCGAGACCGATTCGACGCCTTTTCTGGTCGACTACGAGCAGTTGCTGCTGAGGTACGGGACAGATTACGCGGATGTCCGGCATGAACGGACCACGGACTCGGTCAACGAGTTCTTCGATCCTGCTCCGTATGAAGAGCGCACCTTCGCCATGTGCCAGGATTTCGACTACGTCGGACTGGAAGGCCGGTTGCTGTCTTCGTCGTATGCTCCGGGGCCGGGACATCCGAAGCATGAGCCGATGCTTCGTGAACTGCGTCAGATATTCGAGAAGCATGCGGTTGGTGGTCAGGTGGTCTTCCACTATAAGACGCGAGTGTATTTCGGACATTTGACTGGCGCTTAGATCTTCCCTTCAAAAAGCTTTAACCACAAAGGTCACTAAGTTCCACTAAGGACTTCTTCCCCCACCTCCTCTGATACGATCTCCCGGTTGCGACTTTGAGGTCTCCTTGCCTGACGAAAAATTTTTTCATATGACGCCCGACGAATTCAGGCGCTACGGTCATGCCGTGGTGGACTGGATCGCCGACTATCATTCGCGGGTTGAGTCGTTCCCGGTGTTGTCGCAGGTGAAGCCCGGGGAGATCCGTGCCGCGCTGCCGTCGAACCCACCATTAACAGGAGAGTCGTTCAATACTCTGCTGAAAGACGTTGAGCGGGTCATCTTGCCCGGCATCACGCACTGGCAATCGCCGAATTTCTTTGCCTACTTTCCCGGCAACACATCAGGACCGGGAATTCTGGGCGATCTTCTTTCATCGGGGCTGGGCGTTCAGGGAATGCTTTGGTCGACAAGTCCCGCATGCACCGAGCTAGAGACGCATGTGTTGGATTGGCTGGTCTCGATGCTCGGGCTGCCAGAGAAATTTCTTTCTTCGAGCACCGGGGGAGGTGTAATTCAGGATACAGCTTCGAGCGCCGCCCTGTGTGCCTTGCTGGCGGCCCGTGAGCGTGTCACCGGTTATGTGAGCAACAAGAAGGGTTGCGATGGCCGCCTGATCGCGTATACCTCAACACAAACCCATTCTTCTTTGGAAAAGGCGGCGATGGTTTCGGGAATTGGCGTCGACAATTTGCGGAAGCTCGAGGTCGATGGCAAGTTCGCGATGAAGCCGGATGCCCTGGCACGCCAGATCGAAGAGGATCGACGGGCAGGCCTTGTTCCATGCTTTGTATGCGCAACGGTAGGGACGACGTCTTCCAACGCAATGGATCCGGTCACAGAAATTGGAGAAGTTTGCCGGAAACATAATTTGTGGTTGCACGTAGACGCTGCGATGTCGGGAACGGCGATGTTGTGTCCCGAGTTTCGCCATTTGCAGAACGGCTTGGACCTGGCGGACAGCTACAACTTCAATCCGCACAAGTGGATGTTTACCACCTTCGACTGCAGTTGCTTCTGGGTCGCAGACCGGAAGGCGCTGATTCAGACACTAAGCATTCTTCCCGAGTACTTGAAGAATCAGGCGACCGAATCGGGAGCTGTCATCGACTATCGTGATTGGCATATCCAACTAGGGAGACGATTCCGCTCACTGAAGTTGTGGTTCGTCATTCGGCACTATGGCGTAGAGGGCTTGCAGCACCACGTGCGAGAGCATGTACGCCTGGCGCAGCAATTTGCAGACTGGGTTAGAAACGATGACAGGTTCGAACTGGCCGCGCCAGCACCTCTCAATCTTGTGTGCTTCCGCCATAAGGCGGGAGACGATGCAAATCAGCAAATCATGGACCGCCTCAACCAAAGCGGTGATCTGTTTCTGACTCACACCAAGCTCAATGGCAAGCTAACCTTGAGATTGAGCGTAGGGCAGATGAACACCCAGGCAAAGCATGTGGAAAGGGCATGGAAGAGGATACTGGAAGAAGCCGAGATAGCTAAGGATACAAGGTGACTTTGGTAAACGGAAAAAACAGTTAGCCCGGCATAGAATCCCCGGGTGACACATTTGAATAACTTATACGGTCGAGTTACTCCGGCATTGTGGTTGGCTGTCGCCATCCTCCTTTCATCGTTAGCCCTGCCTGCCCAAGTGTATGCTTCCGCGCTGTCCGGGACCATCAAAGACCCATCCGGCGCCGTGATTCCAGGCGCGCACATTCAAATTACTGGCGACAATCTGGTTCAGCCTGTGGAAACGACCTCGGACGCAACCGGTAAGTTTTTGTCTCCCGATTTGAAACCCGGGAAGTACACTCTGCGAGTCACAAAGGAAGCGTTTGAAGACCTCGTAAAAACAATTGAGGTTAGCGAAACTACTCAGCTGGAATTGACCCTCGAAATTGCTCTTCAGGAAACGAGTATTGAGGTATCGGGCAAAGCGCTTGCCAATTCCGATCCTGTGTATAAAGAACTGCGCGGAGTGGGGCTCGGCGAAACACTTCGCCTGGATAATTTCACACTAAATGCTGATGTAGCGACCTTCCACTTTCAAAAAGGAACGCTAACCTGGTTACGTCCCGTGGAAAATGTAGTTACTGGAGCTGTCTTTGTTGGGGAAGGACACTTTCACCTGAAGGCGGTAACGAAGCTCGACGCCAATGAAATCAACCGCCGGACGGGAAACGAAGAAGTAGACGAAGATTTCACCGAGGTCGTCTTCAGGTTCACCAGGGGAGAACGTGCGAAATTCCAGGCGGGGCTGGGAACTACCGTAGAGCCATCGGGGGAAGTTGCATCGGTCTTTGAGCATTGGAAAGAGCGTATGCGCCACCGGCGCGAGTATCCGTTAGGATTCACGGACTCGGTGCTTGACGGCGAGACCATGGACAATGTGGACGCCGATGTCCTGGCCGCTGTTTACAATCCGCAACATCCAGCTTTTTTCAATGCCTATGTGCGCGGGATCAAGCATAAAGATCTTCGATTTTTCGTGCGGACGCGAGTAGGAGCACTGCCACAACTCGATTCATCAGAGGAAGTTTCGCTCGTCAACTTCGATCCGGAAGGCTCGAGCGACGGAGTCTGGTATCTGGCGCATTTGAGGTCGGAGTACGTCAACGGGACAGCCAGTTCTCAGGAAGATCGGAGAATCTTCGCGACATCCGGCTACAAGATTGAAACCGTCATCGCCAAGAACCAGCACCTGTTCAGCACCGCCACAGTAAAATTCAAGCCGCTTATTGCGGGCGAGCGCGTCCTGAAATTCGGGCTGCTACCAACTTTACGGGTGTCGCGAGTGGTCGATGGAGACGGCCAGAATCTTCACTTTATCCAGGAAAGCCGGAAGGAAGATGGATCCTTCTACGTGGTCCTGTCAAAGGCGCCGGCTCCCGGCCAGGAATCCTCGATCACGATCGAATACGCCGGCGACAAGGTCCTTGAGCAGGCGGGCGAAGGCAGTTTTTATGTCGGAGCGCGGACGTCGTGGTACCCGAATCTCAACGGCTTTGGAGAGCACTCACTCTACGATCTGACCTTCAAGGTTCCGCACAAATACAAGGTAATTAGTGTAGGGAGGCTGCAGGACGAATCAGTCAGCCAGGATCTTGCGATCAGTCACTGGATAACCCCGATTCCCGTCGCGGTGGCAGGTTTCAATTACGGCGATTACAAGAAACTCGAATTGGATGACGACATCACGCATTACAGGCTTTCGGGATACTACCTCTCGGAGTTGCCGAGCAACCTGCGCAACTACTCCGCCCTGCAATCGATGGCGCCCGGCACCATGACGAAATACGCGCTCTCGCAGGCGCGGGCGCAGTTGCAGATATGTACCCTTTATTTCGGGAAGAGTCCGTATGAAGATGTCTATATCACGGAACAACCCAACTTCAATTTTGGGCAGTCGTGGCCGAACCTGGTCTACCTTCCGATCTCTGCTTACACCGACTCTACGCAGCGCTGGATGTTGTTCGGAAACATTGACAGCAAGTTCACAGGTTTCGTGCAGGAGGTGACTCCGCACGAAGTGGCCCATCAGTGGTGGGGACACACTGTCGGGTGGGCTTCCTATCATGATCAGTGGCTCTCTGAAGGCTTCGCTGAATTTTCAGCCGGGTTGTTCGTGCAAAACGCATTCGGTCCGGGCTGGCGCAAGGACTGGATCGAGTTTTGGGACCGTCTACGCCAGCGCGTTCTCGACAAGAACAATTTTGGAGTTGCTCCTAACGATGCCGGGCCGTTGTGGATGGGGATGCGGCTGATTTCTCCGCACACCTTGAATGCTTATCAAAACGTCACCTACCCGAAAGGCGCGTACGTCCTTGAGATGTTGCGGTCCATCATGTACAGCCCGGAAGACAAGGACAAAGAATTCATTGCGATGATGCACGACTTTGTCGACAGCTATCGCGACCGTCCGGCCTGCACGGAATCGTTCAAGGCCATCGCCGAAAAACACATGACCAAAACGATGGACCTGCGAGCCGATCACAAGCTCAATTGGTTCTTCGATGAATGGGTCTATGGAACGCAGATTCCCAAGTACCACTTCGAATATGAAGTGACCCCGGCGGACGGCGGCAAAGCGAAACTTCACATGACGATCACTCAGAGCGAGGTCGACGATCACTTCGCTATGCTGGTGCCTGTGTTCGCCGATTTCGGCAAAGGTTGGATTCGCATTGGCCAGATTGGAGCTGTCGGAAATGCCACCCGCTCCCTAGACACGATACTGCCGGCTACTCCCAAGAAGGTCGCTCTGAACTCTTACAAAGAGATCCTGGAAAGGTAAACCGACCTGCTAGTCCGCAGACATGGGGATAGGCCCCGCCATTGGCGCTGGTCTCGGCGCAGCCGTTGAGTGGGATGGCGACTCGATCCACTTGCGCACTTCGGGCAGGGCGGCGCGCATAGCGACTTCACCCACGCGGATCAAATCTTCAGCCCGCTTGAAATCATCGTAGGCAAATCCGGCAACGTCCGGTTCGACCACAAGATCGGCAGCCGTTCTCCAAACGCTCGCCATCGAGTCTTGCGCGATGGCGAAAGATTGTCCGATCACGTCAAACAGATGGCGCGGCGCTCCGCCGTTCGCCCAGGTGCCTTTGAGATGCACGGCGAGAACGCGATCGGCTCCCATGTCGCGCAACGGACGGGTCGGAACCGGATGGGACAACATGCCATCCACCAGATAACGGCCACGAATCTCTACGGGCAAAAACATACCAGGATAAGCACAACTGGCGCGCACGGGATCGATGATCGATCCGGAATGGAAGACGACGCCTTCGCCGGTATTGAAGTCGGTTGCAGTCACGCCAAGCGGAATCTGGAGTTCTTCGAAAGACTTGACCTTCAGCACGCGCGCCATGAATGACACCATGCGGTCGTTCGACGCGAAGCCGTAACGCGAGACTGTCCATCGCGCAAAAGTAGTGAAGCGGCAGGTACGGGCGATGCGATCGAGTTCTTCGAGAGAAACTCCGCTGCAATACACGGCGCCGATGAGCGCACCGACACTGGTCCCAGTGACGAGGCGGACAGGAATTCCCTCTTGTTCGAGGACTTTAAGAACGCCGATGTGAGCCATGCCACGGGCGAAGCCTCCGCCCAGAGCGATTCCGATTGTCGGGATGGCAGGCTCGGCGGGGGGTAGCGCTTTGCCAGAGATCTCTCGGCCAAAAGCCTGCACCGAGCGAATGATTTTCCCCAGTCGTTTCATTGCGAACCCCACGTCTTTGGCTCGCGACCAAGCCAACTGCTAAACCAATACTTGTAGAATAAGATGCCATATTTCGACTACGGGCTGTAGGGCACAAACGGGCCACTCCGCACCGTTCTGGACGGCTCATTGGTGCTGGTAACTGTTACCATCCGTTGCTCTGGGAGCAAGGTGACGAAATGCCTGTATTCCTGCTAACTTGCGGTCAGCATGGTGCGTGAAATCTCAGCGGGCGGGGTGGTGGTCCGGCAGAAGGACGGGATCTGGTGGATGGCCGCGATCGAGCTTCCACCGAGTACCAACGAGAAGCGCATTGCGAAAAAGTCCGCTTCCCGCGCCAAGGCCAAGGTGGTCCTGTGCCTGCCAAAGGGACTCGTGGATCCGGGCGAGAAAGCCATGGACGCTGCCTTGCGGGAGGTACGTGAAGAGACCGGGATCATCGCCGTCCCCATCACCAAGTTGGCGGACATCAAGTATGTCTACGTGCGCTCATGGGGAGATGGAGAGCGCGTGTTCAAGATCGTCAGCTTTTACTTGCTGCAGTATGAGTCCGGGGACATCGACAATATCTCAGAGGAGATGCGCGTAGAGGTCGCGCGCGCTGTCTGGATAGAGTTGGAATCCGCGCCTAAGCTGTTGGCTTACCGTGGAGAGAAACAAATGGCGCGCCAGGCGCTGGAGTACCTCTCAACCCGCGCCGTTGCCTCCTAGCCCCCTAGATAAACGAATCGGTTGGGATTACCATTATCAGTTCATACATACCGGCTGATTGCAGCCATGCTCCCTTCTCCAACTGACCACCTGAACGCTGCTGCAAGTTCCTGGACAGGAACATTAGATCTCGAGGCCTAATCATGAAACGCATTAGTAAAGTTGCGATCCTTGGCGCGGGCACCATGGGCGCGCGTATCGCCGCCCATTTCGCAAATGCGGGAGTTCCCAGTTATTTATTGGACATCGTCCCACCGGACGCCGATGCACCTCTGCGAAACAAGATTGCGGCGGCGGGGCTTGATGCCGCGAAGAAATCAAAGCCAGCCGCATTCATGGAACCTTCGCTCGCTCGTCTGGTCACCGTAGGGAATTTCGAGGATGACCTTAACAAAGTTGCCGATGCGGACTGGGTCATCGAAGCGGTAGTTGAAAATCTCGACATCAAACGAAGCCTGCTGCGGAAGGTGGAGGCGATCCGCAAACCCGGAACGATCATCACTACGAACACCAGCGGACTTCCAGTAGGCAAGATCGCCGAAGGATTCACGGATGATTTCCGGAGAGCATGGTTCGGAACGCACTTCTTCAATCCTCCGCGCTATATGCGGCTCATGGAGATTATCCCAACGCCTGAGACGGATCGGGAGGCGATTGAGACCGTATCCCACTTCTGCGATGTGCGGCTGGGAAAAGGTGTGGTGATGGCGAAGGACACGCCAAACTTCATCGGCAACCGCATAGGAACATTTTCGGTGTTGAACGTGATCCGGCTGATGCAAGAGATGGGCCTGACCATCGAGGAAGTAGACGCGCTCACCGGGCAGGCAGTGGGATGGCCGAAGTCCGCGACTTTTCGCACGATTGACCTGGTGGGACTCGATATTCTCGGTCATGTGGTGGGGAACATGACGGCCAATGTCCGGGATGAGCGCAGCGACCTGAAGCTTCCAGAATTTTTTGGACAGATGTTGCAAAAAAAGTGGCTGGGCGACAAGACCAAGGGCGGGTTTTACAAAAAGGTAAAGGGCACACATGGCAAGGAAGACGAGCGGATGGCGCTGGACTGGAAGACGCTTGAATACCATCCGCGGCACAAACCCAAATTCCCTGCTCTCGACATGGCGAAAAACGTAGACGACACGCCCCCCCGGGTTCGGATGCTTCTTGGGATGGATGGCAATCCACCGCAAAAGGGCGACAAGGCCGGAGCGTTTCTGTGGTCGGCTCTGTGCGATTTGTGGACATACTCCGCGAACCGAGTGCCCGAGATTTCTGACTCGATCGTGGAAATCGACCGCGCGATGCGCCTTGGATTCAATTGGGAGTTGGGACCATTTGAGCTGTGGGATGCCGCCGGCGTGGAAGCCACAGTGTCGCGAATGAAAAAAGAGGGCAAACCGATCGCCCCGAATGTCGAGAAGTTGCTCGCGTCGGGACAGAAGTCCTGGTACGTGGATGATGTGAAGTCGGCTTCTGGTCGGAAGTACTGGGACATCCAGACTGGCGCTTGGAACCCCGTGCAGGTGCCAGTCGGCGTGTGGTCGGTGACCGTGGCGAAGAAATCGAACGGCGTGGTTAAGAAAAATTCTGGCGCCTCGCTCGTGGATCTGGGAGACGGGGTCGGTTGCATCGAGTTTCACAGCAAGATGAACTCGTTGGGCGCGGACATCATTACTCTCATTACCCAGTCACTCAAGCCGGGAGGTGCTGGAGATCACTTCGACGCTTTTGTAATCACAAATGACGCTGCCAACTTCTCCGTCGGCGCGAACCTGATGCTGCTGTTGATGAGCGTGCAGGAAGAGGAGTGGGATGAGGTCGACTTGGTGATCCGGCAGTTCCAGGCGATGACTCAGGCGATCAAGTTTTCCCCGAAGCCGGTCGTGTCGGCGCCATTTGGCTTATGCCTGGGCGGAGGAACGGAGATCTCCCTTCACGCCGCCGCGCGCCAACCGCACGCGGAGCTATATACCGGGTTGGTAGAGGTCGGAGTGGGATTGCTGCCGGGAGGCGGAGGCTGCAAGGAGATGCTCCTGCGTGCTGTCGATTCTGCGGCGACCGCACACGGAAAGTCGGCGGGAGACGGGCTCGCGGGATCCGTCGAAATGCTGGAGACGATGAAAAGCGCGTTCGAAACCATTGCCACCGCGAAAGTCGCGACGTCGGCGCATGAGGCGCGCGGGTGTGGCTTCCTGACGAATTCTGATCGCATCACAATGAACCGGGAACGCGTCCTCTCAGACGCGAAGACTCGCGCGCTAGAACTGGCTCGCGCGGGCTATGAACCGCCTGTTCCGAGGACCGATATACCAGCGCCGGGATCTAGCTTGCTGGCTGCGCTCAAGATGGGAGTTCATTTAATGCGGCAGGGAGACTTCATCACCGACTACGAAGTCAAACTCGGCGGAAAGATCGCGCACGTTCTTTGCGGTGGCGACGTTACGCCGGGGACGCCCGTGAGTGAACAATACATCCTTGACCTGGAACGCGAAGGCTTCAAGTCCCTTTGCGGGGAACGCAAGACCCAGGAAAGGATTCAATACACGCTGAAGACCGGCAAGACACTGAGGAATTAGTTCTGTCGAGAATCGAAACGCAAATTCCGAGGCGGTGAGGACAATGATTGAATTGATGAACAGTTCAAGAAGCATCCTGCGCGTGGTGATCATTGCCTTGAGCATGTTCAGCACGATCACTTTGGCCGCGCAAAAGGACGCTCCTGCGAAGGAATCCGCGCCTGACGTGCCCGATGCCATCGCGATCCCGACGGGACTCGAGCCCGTTCTCTTTGTGCATGCCTCGGGATCGCAGATCTATACCTGCAAGGCTGGCGAGGACGGCAAGCTCACGTGGACGCTCAAAGCCCCCGAAGCCGAACTAAAAGATCGCAAGGACAAGGTGGTTGGCCAGCATTCGGCAGGTCCCACCTGGAAACTGAAAGACGGCAGCGAGGTGACAGGAAAGGCCGCGGCACACGTGGATTCCCTTGATCCTGATTCGATTCCATGGCTGCTGGTTAGCGTCGTGAACAATTCCAAGAAAGGCGCCCTTGCCGACGTGACAACCATTCAACGGGTGCACACGCACGGCGGGAAGCCGGGCAACGACCCGTGTGATGAGTCGCACAAGGACGCCGAAACCAAAAGCAATTACACCGCGGACTACTACTTTTTCGCTCCGGCAAAGTGAGTTGTGGCTTGAAGTGCCGGAGGCGGCTGCCGCATCCAACAAGTAGGGGGAAATCATGCGCGAAGTAATCATTGCTTCTTCTGTTCGTACTCCGGTCGGCCGAGCGTACAAAGGGACACTGCGCGCGACTCGTCCCGACGAATTGGGCGCCATCGCGATCAAGGGCGCACTGGAGCGAGTCCCGCAACTCGATCCCAAAGAAATCGACGACGTCATCCTCGGCTGCGCGATGCCTGAAGCTGAGCAAGGCATGAACGTGGCTCGCATCGCTTCGTTGCGCGCGGGATTGCCGGTCGAGGTATCGGCGCTTACAATCAACCGGTTCTGCTCCTCCGGACTGCAAGCTATTGCGATGGCGGCCGAGCGAATCATGAGCGGCGGCGCGGAGGTTATCGTCGCCGGCGGGACCGAATCGATGTCGATGATCCCAATGGGTGGCCACAAGATCTCGCCGAACCCATGGCTCGTCGATCACTATCCCGATGCTTATCTCACGATGGGACTAACGGCTGAACGGGTCGCACAGCGCATCGGCATTTCGCGCGATGCCGCCGATGAATTTTCGCTTAAGAGCCACCAGAAAGCGCTGGCCGCGATTCATGCAGGAAAGTTTGATGACGAGGTGGTTCCGGTCCCGGTTAGTTTCACGACTCCGAATGGTTCGAAACCAAAAAGGCAAGATATCGTCTTCAAAGTGGACGAAGGGCCGAGAGCGGACACATCGCTTGAGGCACTTGGCGCCTTGAAGCCAGCGTTTCACTTGAAAGGCACGGTGACCGCGGGGAATTCTTCGCAAATGTCGGACGGCGCCGCAGCCGCCGTTGTGATGTCGTTGGAGCGTGCGCAGGCGCTGGGCATCACACCGCTCGCGCGCTACGTCTCGTTTGCGACCGCTGGCTATAAGCCAGAAGAGATGGGTCTCGGTCCAGTATTTGCGATCCCGAAAGCCTTGAAGCTGGCAGGGTTGAAATTGGCCGACATTGATGTGATCGAACTGAACGAGGCGTTCGCAGCGCAGTCGCTGGCAGTGATCAAGGAAGCGGGCCTTGATCCCGAGAAGGTTAACCCGAATGGAGGAGCGATCGCTCTCGGACACCCGCTGGGTTGTACTGGAGCGAAGCTGACAGCAAGCGTGATTCGCGAAATGAAACGCCGGAAAGCTCGTTACGGGATGGTGACGATGTGCGTTGGTGGCGGGATGGGCGCTGCCGGCATCTTCGAAAATCTCTAAAAGCAAAGCTTTCTAACAGCGACACAGAGGAACGCAAGCGAGAAATCCCGATCCTTGTTCCAGAGTGGCGCTATAATCGCCTGCAGGAGGCCACTTATGCCCCGTGTCCGCCTTCTCCTCATTTCGCTAATAGCCTGTTCTGCATTGACCGCTGCGCAACAGGCTCCCGACAGTTCAGGATCCAGTTCTTCAGTCTTGCGGACTTCTTCCGCTGCGGCTTTCAACCTCGAGGCAAAGTCTGACTCCGAACCCTGGAGAATTATCCCTGAATCCGCTATTCGGTCGAACTCCGCGCAGGATCGGATGAAATTTCCGGCGTTAGGCGAGCAGCAGGGCCAGAACCGGCAAAAGAAGAAATTCGTATGGCAGTCGACGCCGAATAGCGACGCGCAGACGTTCGCTCTCTCGCCTGAGGGCGATCCGGCTGATGCAACCTGTTTCACGATTCGAAGCTACGTGGTCGCGCGCGACAGCAAATACTCTGACTCTACTCACCCGGTAGGCTATTCAACATGCCATCCAGCGCGGCGTTATGGGCTGAAAAAGGTCGAGACTAGCCGCTAGGAGAGGTTCCTGGGGGCAGTTCGAGCATATTTCTTTACCAAATTCCGACGATTTTTGACGTGCCCCAGGGATACCATGAGTATGTAGATAAGCGTAGCCCCAAGCGGCATGCTCGCCGAAATTTGGTTGACTGTGTGAGAGGTGCTTTATGCGGCTCTCCGGCCTTTGCGTGGTAGCCTTATTTCTACTCTCTTCAATTGCACCCGCTCAACATTCTTCCACAAATTCAGGCGGATCATCCGGAAGCGGCGGCGGTTCTCACGCTTCTTCGCCGGGCGGATCGAGCTCCTCCGGTGGCTCAGGGGGAGTTGGGCGTAGCTCCGGAGGGGGCGCGGGACATGGCTCTGGAGGCGGGAGTTCTGGGGGCGGGCGAGTTTCGGTTGGCGCGTCCACGGCGCACGTTTCGAATCCCCGCGGCAACCCGCCTGCGTCACACGTGGTTGGACATCAGTCGGTTGCGAACGGTACTCGGGCGCTACATTCCAACCACGAACTGAGCCGCACGACCCGGATCCGAACTGCGCAGCCCGAGAAGAGGTCGTTCCTCTCGTTTCTCCGCCATCCCTTTCGAAAGCCAGAACAGAGATCCGTAAGTAATTTGCGACATAGGGTGTGCTTGAAGGGCCCTTGCCAAGTTTGTCCCACCGGTCAGATCGCTGCAAGGGGTGGTTGTGCAGGCACGGTAGTTACAAATCAAAATCGGGACTATTGCTTCGCCGGGCAGACGTGGAACGAGGGATATTGTTCTGTGCCTACAATCTTCCGCGACGATTGCGGAGGATATCGCATGGCCATGGAACAGCAGGCGCGTCGGATGGAATCCGCGGAAGCGGCGCGGCAGGTTGCATGTGCGAACGCTATGTAACAGGAATGTTTGAATGCGACCAGCGCTTGGCAGAGCGAGCAAAATCTCTACCGCGAGCTGCAAAATCGATACCAACGATGCCAGATGGAAGTGTCAAACGTCTATTCGTTTGGTGGCCATGGCTATTCCGGATATTTGTCTGGTTCGAGATTTGATCCACTTCGGATAGAGTTAGATCACTGAGGTAACCTGGCTCTTGAGCAACGACGGGCTGGCCTTCCGGACGCTGCCGTCTCGTGTGCGGATGTTCTCCGCCTTCTGATCACTATCATTCCCTTTGCGCTACACATTAGAATTGTGTTTCCGCTGATCCTGTCAGAGGAGTGGCGGCTTTTGTCGGGGAGGATATGGCATGGCGTCGATCACGGCTGTTCCGAAGAGCAAAATTTCTGGTGGCAGTTTTTTGCTCGAGTCGAGACATCCCAATGAAGTTTTTACTCCGGAAGACTTCAACGAACAGCAGCAGTTGATTGGGCAAACGGCAGAAGAATTTGCCGTGAACGAAATCGTTCCGAATATTGAAAAGATTGAACACAAAGATTTTTCCGTCACACGAGACCTGCTTAAGAAAGCCGGCGAGCTAGGCTTGAGTTCGGTGGAAATTCCGGAAGCCTATGGCGGGCTTGAGATGGACAAAGTGACCGCCGCGGTCATCGCCGACCACATTGCGAAGTACGCCGGATTCGCGACGACCTGGGGTGGGCACACGGGAATTGGAACGTTGCCCATCGTCTACTTCGGAACAGAAGAGCAGAAGAAGAAGTACCTTCCCCGTCTGGCTTCAGGAGAAATTGTGGGCGCCTACGCGCTGTCGGAGTCGACCTCCGGGTCGGACGCGTTGAACTGCCGCACCCGCGCCGCGCTTTCCTCCGATGGTAAGAATTATGTCTTGAATGGCGAGAAGATGTGGATCACAAACGCCGGATTCGCCGACCTGTTCACCGTGTTCGCGAAGATCGACGGCGAAAAATTCTCCGCGTTTCTCGTGGAAAAGACATTCCCGGGATTCTCGATCGGCGCGGAAGAGCACAAAATGGGAATCCGCGGATCTTCCACCTGCCCGATCATTTTGAACGACTGCAAAGTTCCGGTGGAAAATCTGCTGGGTGAGGCGGGAAAGGGTCATCTGATCGCTTTCAACATCCTGAACATTGGCCGCTTTAAGCTCGGCGCAATGTGCGTGGGCGGAGGCCGGGTGTCACTCGAAAACGCCATCGGCTATGCGAAGCAGAGGAAGGCCTTCAACAAGGTAATCGCTGACTTTGGATTGGTGCGCGAGAAGATCGCGAACATGGCCACCTTGCTGTTCGTGGGCGAATCGCTCGTTTACCGCACGGTCGGCATGATGGATTCGGCGCTCGCCGAAGTGGACAAGTCTGCGTCCGATGCCGCGAAACAAACGCTCAAGGCCATTGAGGAGTACGCGGTCGAATGTTCGATCATTAAGGTATGGGGTTCGGAGATGATCGACTACATCGTGGATGAGACGGTGCAAATCTATGCGGGCTACGGATTTGTGGAAGAGTATCCGGCGGAACGGGCATACCGCGATGCTCGCATTAATCGCATCTTCGAAGGAACAAATGAAATTAATCGGCTGATCATTACCGGATTTCTATTGAAGCGCGCGACGAGCGGACAGCTTCCGTTGATGCCCGCCATCAAGAAACTTATGGATGAAGTGCTCTCAGGACCATCCAGGGGAGAAGAGATCGAAGGTCCGCTGGCGGAAGAACAGAAACTCGTCGGCCAAGCGAAGCGGCTTGGACTATTTGCGGCCGGGTCGGCGACGCAGAAATATATGCAGGCCATCCAGGAGCAGCAGGAAATCATGGGAGCGATCGCCGATATGACGATCGAGACGTATGCCATGGAGTCGGCCGTACTGCGAGCGCAGAAGATGGTAGCCAGCAAGGGCGAGTCCGCCGCGGCGTTGCCGGTTGCCATGACACGTGTTTATCTCTCGCAGGCGATGGAAAAAGTGGAGTCCGCCGCGAAGAAGGTGATCGCTGCTGTTGCCGAAGGCGATATGCTGCGGACACAACTGGCGATCCTGCGGCGGCTGGCAAAGTACGAGCCCTTTAATACGGTCGAATTGCGGCAGACGATCGCGCAGAAGATGATCGACCGTGGAAAGTTCACGCTGGTTTAGGAACCGTTCAACACAGGGAGCACGGGGGATCATAGAGCACTTGACCTCTGTGTTCCCGGCGTTTGGGTTTTCACTCTTCCTTTCCCTCTGATACAACTGTCTCGATGAAAACCGTGCTGTTCGGCCTTTTCTCCCTGCTTGCCTTCTCTATGACAGTAACCGCCCAATCCAGCCCGGTGGCGCAGAACGATTCCGCGACTTTCGATCCTGACGGAACCGCCCACATTACGCGCATCGTACCGATGCCTGCGACGATCAGCCCTGAAGCACAGAAGTGGCTAGAGTCGCTTACGCATAGCACCCACGGTCCGGAGACGCTGGCCGAGCGCCGTGCCCGCACGGACGTGTGGCGGGCGCAGGATTCGGCGGAGGCGCGGAAGATTTATCCTGTAAATGTGGAAGAGGCAACGGTGGCCGGTGTACGCACGGACATTATCACGCCGCTTTCAATGCCTGCGGAGAATAAAAACCGTGTGCTGATTAATTTGCATGGCGGGGGATTCAACTCCGACTCGGGATCGTTGATCGAGGGGGTTCCGATCTCGAACCTCGCGAGGATCAAAGTCGTTTCTGTTTACTATCGACTGGCACCGGAAAATCCGTTTCCCGCGGCGATCGACGATGTGGTCGCCGTCTACAAGGAACTTCTCAAGACTTACAAGCCCGGCAGCATTGGAATTTTCGGAACATCGGCGGGAGCAATCCTGACATGTGAAGTCACCGTGAAACTGAAGCAACTGGGCCTGCCTTTGCCCGCCGCACTCGGAGTTTTCTCAGGACTCGCAGATTTCAGTCGGCCGGGCGATTCGTGGCAGTTATTTACGCTCAGTGGCTTTCCCGGTGAGTTGAAACCAACCGACGCAAATCATCTTCCGGATGATCAATATGTTGGCAAGGCGGACCGGCGAGATCCGGTTCTGTCGCCTCTCTTTTCGGATCTCACCGGATTTCCTCCGAGTTTGCTGGTGACGAGTTCGCGGGACATTTTGCTGAGCAGCACAACGATTTTTCACCGGGCGCTGTTGCGCGCCGGCACGGATGCGCAGCTGGTCGTGTTCGAAGCGCTCCCACATGCCTTCTGGTATCACTTCCAATTACCGGAAACGAAGGAAGCACTGGAACTCATGGCGAAGTATTTCGATGCAAAGGTTGCGAAGTGAAGCCGCCGCCTACTTCTGATCACCCGCACTCTCCGAAATCAGCATGTAGCTGACGAACGCTACCTGCTTACCGTCCGGCGACCATGATGGAACGTTGATCGTTCCCTGCCCTCCGAACAGCTTTGCGAGAATCGTGATCTTCTTGTCGGTGAGCGACATCATGCGGAGCATCACATCTTTGTTTTCTGGATGACCCGTAACATCTGCTCCGTAGGTGACGAAGACCATCCACCCGCCGTCAGGCGAGATGTGGGGGAACCAGTTGTTCAAATCGTCGCTAAACACCTGTTCCTGCTCGCTTCCGTCGGACTTCATGCGCCAGATCTGCATGTGACCAGAGCGCTCCGAGTTGAAGTAAATGTACTTTCCGTCCGGCGAGTATTCCGGTCCGTCGTCCAAACCCTTAGCGGTTGTTAGTCGCGTCTCTTCACCTCCCGCGGCAGGAATTGTGTAGATGTCGAATTCACCGTTACGCTGGCCGACGAATGCGAGCGTTTTGCCGTCCGGCGACCATCCATGCCAATAAGATGGCGATTTCGTCGTAATACGGCGTGGGGCGCCTCCAGACATGGGAACGAGATACACCAGCGAATTGTGATCGCCCTGCGAGTTGTCGCTGATCGCCAGCTGCGAGGAGTCCGGCGAGATTCCGTGATCGTTGTTGCAACGGTTTGCGAATCCAGTGTCGATGATCGACGGCTTGTCGCTGCCCACAGCAAGCCGCTCGAGATGTCCGTCGCGATTGAAAATGAAAGCGCTGCCATCGCGCGTCCAGTTCGGAGCCTCGAACCTTCCCTTGGCTAGATACGCAACCCGACGATCCGCGGAGCTGACTGCAACAGTTTCAAGAGTGCTGTATAGAACTGGCTTTTCGGTGGCTGCTTCGGTGGATTGCGTCAACTCGACGTTCGAGAACACGGCCTTCTCCACAACATCTTTGTCGTGGGAGCAGACGCCCAATCCCACATAGAACGGCCCTTGCAACGGTATGCGGATCCACCCTCCTGCGGGACTGGGATCGCCGTCCGAAGCTAACGCCATGTAGACGTAGTCGCCGCGCTTCGCAATTCGCAGCCGCTTTGGCCCAGAGGTGTTGGATTGAACTTCGCGAGTGATGGCACCTTTCTCGTCACGAAACTGCAACGAGGTAAGACCGCTGGCATGTAGTGCGACATCGGCATAAACGGAGTCAGCATCGAGGCTCTGCCGAAACATCAAAGCGGCTTTCTTGTGTTCGTTGCCCGTTTTCGTCAGAAATCCAATGTCGGCAGTTAGAGTCACGTCTCCAGACACCTTCTTCCAGACGAACTGAAACGCGTCGGTCGCGAACCACATGTTCTCTCCGCTTCCGGCGATTGTGTAGGTGTGCTGCGCGGCATCGTACTCGACCGAGCCTGCGTGCAACACGGTGCCCAGGTCGTTGTGATCCTCAAAGATTCCGACGGATGCGTTCTGACCGCAGAGGTGAATGGTGGAAACCACGAGAATGCCAATCAGTTTCAGGACGGATGAAAATAGGCGCCTGGACATGCGAATCCTCTCTCTGGCCAGTCGGCAAGAAGCGACCGAAACCACCCGAATTGTAAACGGAACTCCACACAGATGACGCGTCGTTCGATCACGTTCCGGTATCAATCTTCGGACGGTTCTGATAAAACGTTCGCATGCGAATCAGACCCGTTCTCATTTCATTATCGATGTTTGTGCTGCTGACGATTTCCGCCGCTGCCGGACAGCAGAATGCGTCACCCTCTGCGCGTCTTGCCTTGACGCCGCCGATGGGGTGGAATTCGTGGAATAAGTTCGGCTGCAACGTTAGCGAAGACATGATCAAAGAAATGGCGGACGCGGTCGTGAAGTCCGGGATGAAGGACGCGGGATACGTGTACGTCAACATCGATGATTGCTGGCAGGTAAGCCGCGACGCGAGCGGCAACATTGTTCCGGATCCACACTTTCCGCATGGCATGAAAGCCGTTGGCGACTACATCCATTCTCTCGGGCTGAAATTCGGAGTGTATTCCGACGCCGGATCGAAAACCTGCGCAGGCCGGCCCGGCGGTCTTGGCCATGAATATCAGGACGCAATTCAGTACGCGGCGTGGGGCGTGGACTACCTGAAATACGACTGGTGCAGCACCACTACACAAGAGGCGAAGGCGTCATATGCAAATATCCGTGCTGCGCTCGATACTGCCGGACGGCCCATTGTGCTGAGCATCTGCGAATGGGGTACCGCCAAGCCCTGGCTCTGGGGCAAAGAGGTGGGCGGAAATCTTTGGCGCACTACCGGCGACATTAATGACCGCTGGGGTGGCCAGGAGAAATGGCCCGATGGCAGTTGCTGCTCCAATGGCGTGCTGGCCATTATCGATCAGGAAGCGCCATTGTATTCATACGCCGGGCCCGGCCACTGGAATGACCCGGACATGCTTGAGGTCGGCAACGGGGGCATGACCGACGTGGAGTACCGCTCGCATTTCAGTTTGTGGGCACTTCTCGCCGCGCCGCTGATTGCGGGGAATGACCTGCGCAACATGCGTCCGGAGATTCATGACATTCTCACGAATAAGGAAGTGATCGCGGTGGATCAGGACGCCATGGGCCGGCAGGGCAGGCGCGTCGCTAAGGACGGGGACCTGGAAGTTTGGGGGAAGCAACTCAAAGATGGCGGCAGAGCGGTGGTGCTGCTGAATCGCGGCGGGACCGAGCAGCAGATTTCAGTGAACTGGGAGGATCTCGGTTATCCCAACAATCTCAGTGCATCGGTGCGCGACTTGTGGCAGCACAAAGATCTGGGAAAGATGCCTGGAAAGTTTTCCGCTTCGGTTCCCCCTCACGGGGTCGTGATGGTCACTGTGAAACCGTGAACCCTTAACACGCATTAAAACAGAACTGTGCCGCCAGACCTTCGTGGTCCTTTGTGCCCTTCGTGGTTCATCGCTTTTTCGGCGTGTCCATTGTTCTGCAAATATGGTTAGCGATGAACCTCAAGATCTTTAACCACTAAGGACACTAAATACCACGAAGGAAAATCTATCCCCGGATGCTACCGTACCCGCGGCCTTCTCAACTAGGATTTTTCAGCTCTTCCATAACGCTCTGGATCAGCTCTTTTGCGTCGGTCAGATTCTTCATGATGATCTGGATATCCATGACCGGCTTGCCCGGCCAGCGCTGGCTTTGGCAATAGACTCCGTGTTGGCCAACCAGCGCCATCGCATCGGTGATAGCGTCCATAGTGACAGCCAGGCGGCCGCGGGGAACGCCCATCATGGTCTCGTAGTGATCCAACTCTTCCTGCTTCTCATCGAATACTGGCATCCCCAGATTGTACTGCGCTTGCAGGTGGCGCATAATGATCGCTGACATAATTCAACAGCGCACGTCCAAACTCTTGCAGCACCAATCACCAAAAGGAGAGACCATGCAGAAGAGAATCACCCTGCTCGCGATTTTCGCTTTTGTAGCCGCTACCGTTTGCCTTGCTCAGGGAGGGAAACCCAGTCCGGCAGCGTCCGCGACCTGCGATCTGGGCGGAGGAAAGAGCATCAAAACTGACTATTCCAGCCCTCGCATGAAAGGCCGCAAAATTTTCGGAGAGCTTGTTCCTTTCGGCCAGGTTTGGCGCACAGGGGCGAATGAGGCGACGACCTTCGTGACGAGCAGCAACATATCCGTTGGAGGGAAGGCCGTGCCGGCTGGCAGCTACACCATTTTCACGGTTCCTAACGCCGACAAGTGGACGCTGATCGTCAACAAGAAGACGGGCGAATGGGGCATCCCCTATAAGTACGAGAGTGATGAACTAGCCCGCGTCGACATGAAAGTATCGAAACTGCCGTCACCTGCGGAAGAATTCAAGATTTCGTACGAGAAATCGGGCAGCGGGTGCACCATGCAGATCGATTGGGAGACAACCCGCGCTTCCGTAGATATCGCGGCGAAATAATTCTGAATGAAGCTTGGTCGCTGGAAGCTGCTTAGACCGAGGGCTTCCAGCGGAGTATCGGCTTTCGTGCCGCTGCCGTTTCGTCCAATCTTGAAACCCGCGTCGAATGCGGGGCATCGAGCACGATCTGCGCGTCTTCTTCCACTTCCTCCGCGATCGACTTCATCGCCTCGATGAACAGATCCATTTCTTCTTTTGATTCGCTTTCAGTTGGCTCAATCATCAGCGCGCCGGGAACGATCAGCGGAAAGGCTGTCGTGTACGGATGGAATCCGTAGTCGATGAGCCGCTTCGCAATGTCCATGGTACGAACGCCTTTTTTCGCCTGCAGTTTGTCGCTGAAAACGACCTCGTGCATGGTGGGCGTGGAGTAAGGAAGATCGTATGTGCCTTCCAGGCCTTTGCGAATGTAATTGGCGTTCAGGACGGCATCTTCAGTGGTCTGCCTGAGGCCGTCCGGACCGTTGGCCTGAATGTAGGCAAGAGCCCGCACGAACATGCCGAAGTTTCCATAGAATGCGCGCACACGACCGACTGATTGTGGACGGTTGTAGTCGAATGAGAGTGTACCGTCGGATTTCGTGGCGACCACAGGCGATGGGAGAAATGGTTCTAGAGACTTCTTAATGGCAACGGGGCCCGATCCGGGTCCACCTCCTCCATGCGGAGTCGAGAACGTCTTATGCAGATTGAGGTGCATGACGTCGACGCCGAAGTCTCCAGGACGCACTTTGCCCACCAGCGCGTTCATGTTGGCGCCATCCATGTATAACAATCCACCCTTGGCGTGAAGAATGTCGGCGATCTTATGAATCTGCTGTTCAAATACGCCGAGGGTATTAGGATTGGTCAGCATCAACGCCGCAACATCCTCGTTCATCTGAGATTCCAAGGCGGCGATGTCGACCATTCCACGAGAATCGGATTTGAGATTCTCGACCGCATAGTTGACCATGGCGGCAGTGGCTGGATTCGTCCCGTGCGCGGAGTCGGGAATCAGAATCTTCTTTCGCGCGTTTCCTTTGGATTGGTGGAAGGCACGAACCATCAGAAGACCGGTCATCTCGCCGTGGGCGCCAGCGGCGGGCTGAAGCGTGATTGCGTCCATGCCAGTGATCTCGATCAGGCACTCACTCAAGGTCTTCATGATCTGGAGAGCGCCTTGCGAAATCTTCTCCGGTTGATAAGGATGACCGTTTGCAATTCCCTCGACGCGAGCCACGGCTTCATTCACACGCGGGTTGTACTTCATCGTGCAAGAGCCGAGAGGATACATGCCGAGATCGATGGCGTAGTTCCAGGTCGACATGCGCGTAAAGTGGCGGATGATTTCAATCTCGCTCACCTCCGGCATATTGCCGAGATCTTTCCTTTCCGCCGAACCCAGCAGCTGGGCGCTGTCCACTTCGGGCACATCAAGCGGAGGCAGCTTCCAGGCAGCTTTGCCTGCGGACGACTTCTCGAAGATCAATCCTTCATTCTGGTTGACCTGGCGAGTGGCCTTGCGAGTCGTATGCTTCATCGCGCCACCTCTTCCACTTCTTCTTTCGCCGATCGCACGGAGCGCTCGCTCTCGGCGACCAACCCCACTGCGGTGTCGATGGAAGACCTGGAGGTCAATTCGGTGCAGCACCAGAGCGCCGCATTGCCAAGCTCGGGATAGAATTTCTTCAGCGGCAACCCGCCGACCAGCTTGTGTCCGAGCAAGCGACTGTTGATCGCGTAAGGGTCTTCACTCGTTTGAGCCACGAATTCATTGAATCTCGGCGAACCCGCGAACAGCACCTTGCCGTGTTTTGCGAACTGCCCAGCGGCGTATGCAGTCTTTGCGAGATTCTGTTTGGCCAACTCTCTCAGCCCAATCTTTCCGTATACCGTCATGAAGATGTTGACCATCAAAGCGACCAGCGCCTGATTGGTGCAAATATTTGAGGTCGCCTTTTCACGGCGAATGTGTTGTTCTCGAGTGGCAAGTGTCAGAACAAATCCGCGCTTACCTTGCTTATCGACGGTCTGACCGACCAGGCGTCCCGGCATCTGCCGGACATATTTTTCTCGAGTGGCGATCACGCCACAGTACGGACCGCCGAAACCGAGGGGCACACCGAAAGACTGCGCTTCCATGGCAATGATGTCCGCGTGCCGTGGCGGATCGACGATGCCCAGTGACACGGCCTCTGCTATCGACACCACCAGCATCGCGCCGTGCTTGTGCGCGATCTCTGCGATCGCATCGACATCTTCGATTACCCCGAAGAAATTGGGGGATTGAACCAGCACGCACGCAGTTTCCGGAGTGATCGCCTTTTCGAGTTCCGCGAGGTTGAGCCGACCGTCATCGCCGTAGTTTGCAACCGAGAGCGGCATGCCCTGGTGCGTCGCATAGGTCGCGAGCACCTCGCGATACTCAGGATGTAGAGTGCGCGCCACCACCACCGATCGCCGGCCGCTGAGACGAACCGCCATCATGACAGCTTCCGCAGCTGCGGTGGAACCGTCGTACATCGAGGCGTTGGCGACCTCCATGCCGGTCAGTTCGCAGATCATGGTCTGGAATTCGAAGATGGACTGCAGGGTGCCTTGCGAAATCTCCGCCTGGTAGGGAGTGTAGGCAGTCAGAAATTCGCCACGTGAAATCAACGAATCGATGATTACCGGGCGGTAATGAAGATACGCGCCTGCACCGAGGAAACTTGTATATCCATCGCCGTTTTCGCGGGAGCGTTGGCGGAAGAAATCTACGATTTCAGATTCCGCCATCTGCCGTGGAATTTTGAGATCCCTGGTCAGCCGGTATTCCGAGGGGATCGGAGAGAATAGATCGTCCACGGAACGCAGGCCAATGGCTTTCAACATCGCCTCGCGATCGGCGGGAGATTTAGGTAAATAGCGCATATGAGCTCATATAGATGATGTCGGCCGCCGTTCGGATTGAAGCGGCGCAGACTCGGTTTGATCCGCAGGCAAATGCCTGCAAACGGACCTTTGGAATATTCAAAATCGGTGGAGCGTTGCGGTAAGCGCCGCTGGATTGGAACTTTCGAACAGTTGAGGAGAATGATCGTAAGTCCAATTTTAGTGCCCGGCCTCCTCGGCAACGAACTTTTCGTAATCGGGCGCGGAGAGCAACCCGTCGAGCTCGCCAGGATTCTTTAGGGTCATCTTGAGCATCCAGGATTCATGCGGCGTCGTGTTGACCTTTTCCGGCGAGGTGGCGAGATCTGCGTTCACCTCGGTAACGGTTCCTGAAGCTGGAGCGAAGAGATCGGAGACGGCCTTGACGGATTCCACGGTGCCGAAGGTTTTTCCCACGACCAACTCGGAACCTACTTTCGGTGTCTCGACAAATACTATGTCGCCCAGGGATTGCTGTGCATAATCCGTGATACCAACGGTGGCGGAGTTTCCGTTCACCTGGATCCACTCATGCTCTTTGGTGTATTTTCGGTCTGTCGGGTAGGCCATAAACGCTTCTAGCTCCTGCTGCTAGCAAAAAATGCTCGCTACTGTTTTTTCGGCCGCTTATAAAAAGGACTGGGGACGACAACCGCACCGACACCTTGGCCGCGAATCTCTACCTTGACTTTAGTGCCTACGGCCGACAGTTCCACCGGCACGTAGGCTACCGCAATGTTCTTCTTCAAAAACGGTGCCGGAGATCCGCTCGTAACGTATCCAATCTCGCGCCCGCCCTCATCTAGAACTTTGTATCCATCCCGAGCGATGCCGCGCTCTGTCATTTCGAGATCAACTAGCGCCCGTTTCACACCGGCGGCTTTAGCCTTTTCCAGCGCTGCGCGGCCCACGAACTCCGGCTTCTCCATCTTGCAGAAGCGATCAAGCCCTGCTTCCCAAACGTTAATGGTATCGGAAATTTCGTGCCCGTACAGTGGAAGCTTGCCTTCGAGGCGAAGAGTATTCCGCGAGCCCAGGCCGCACGGTAGCACTCCAAATTCGTTACCCGCCGCCAGAATCTCATTCCAGACGCGTGCACTGGTGGCTTCATCTGCGGGAACGTAGATCTCAAATCCATCTTCCGCGGTGTAGCCCGTGCGCCCCATGAGAATGTTATCGATGCCGCAAACTCTTCCGCGCGTCACCCAGTAAAACTTCACGGAGCTCAAATCGGCGTCGGTGAGCTTTTGCAGAAGGTTGACGGCTTTGGGCCCCTGAATCGCTATCTGGGTGAAGTCATCCGACAGGTTGGCGACGTCACAATCGAACTGGCGCGTGTTGTCGCGTACCCAGTTGAAATCTTTTTCGCGCGTGCCTGCATTGATTACAAGCAGGTATTCTTCTTCGCCGAGACGATGCACGATTACATCGTCGACAAACGTTCCTTGCGGGTAGAGTAACGCGGAATATTGCGCCTGTCCGATGGCTAATCGGGACGCATCATTCATTGAAATGTGTTGAACGGCGGTCAGAGCCTGGGGGCCAGCCAGGCGAATATCTCCCATGTGGCTGACGTCGAAGATGCCGACACTGGTCCGGACGGCCATGTGCTCATTGATGATTCCGCAACCGATGGACGCGGGATACTCGACGGGCATGTCCCAACCATTGAATTCCACCATCTTGGCGCCCATCTGGCGATGGACGGCGTTGAGCGCAGTTTTACGAATGGCGGGCGCCTCAACCGAAGACAAAATCGACCTCAATCAGCGAGCAGTGGGTGGCTGCCGGGATGGTGTGACTGATTACCGTATCACGCGGTTTTTCGGTGGGTCAAACAGAACACCTTCGACACCAGGAAACACTGAGGAACACAGGGCTTCCTGCGCACTCTACGTTTGTGATTTTGGCTTTAGCGCCCGAATTGCACTGTGACGCGGGCGCCAGCCTGAACGTGAGTTCCTGCGGCCGGTGTCTGCTGACGGGCCACGCCGCTGCCGACCGGCTCCAGTTGGAGTCCGCTATCCTGAGCGACTTCAAGAGCTCCGCGTACGGTCTTTCCGACGAACGATGGGACCTCGATTCCTCCCTGTTCGACATCCAGAACCACGGTGCCTCGTATAGGAGCGCGCGCCGCGTCAGGCTCTGAAACCGCTGGTGCAGGCTGGATCGTTGCGCTCGGCGGAACGGACGAAATCCGCTCGCGAATCGAAGCCGGCACGACCGCGGCCGCCGGAGTTGTCGGAGTTGTGTTTTGGAGGCGGGGCGCCGAGGCCGGCTTTGCCGATTCAGTGGCATCGCTATTCACCTCTGCGGTCTCGAGCGGCTCGCCCGGATGATCGGGTGTATCGTCATCCAGATCTTTCTCTTTAACTTTCGACTGAGCTAGCAGCTGATGCTGCGGCGCCAAAGGCAGGTCGTGCGCAACGTGAAGGTATTCGAGGACCTGTTGGGAGATCCGGTGGAAGACCGGAGCCGAGACTTGGCCGCCCTGGTGGAGACCGACAGCGGAATCAAGGATGACGGCGACCACAATCTGCGGATTGTTTACCGGAGCGAATCCGGCGAATGAGCCTATATATTTTGTCTTCGAATATGCGCCGGTTGCGGGATCTACTTTCTGAGCGGTTCCCGTCTTTCCAGCGGATGAGTAGCCTTCGAGAATCGCCTTGCGGCCCGTACCCTCGAGAACTACTTTTTGCATCATCGATCGCATCTCGGCAGCTGTGTACGAAGAGATCACACGATGCGATGCCGCCGGGTGAAATGCGACTGTCTGCGGGGTGCCTTTCGGCTCGAAGGTTCCCGCGACGATCCGGGGCGCGATCCAGATCCCGTCATTCGCAAAGGTCGAGACCAATCCTGCGAGTTGAATGGGTGAAATACCGATTTCCTGGCCCATCGAAATCGCTGCGATGGAAACCTTGGACCAACGGCTTGGAGGCTTCGTCAGGCCGCGGGTCTCTCCCGGCAACTCGATTCCGGTCTGCTGTCCAAAACCAAACGCGCGAATATATTTGTAGAAACGATCCTCGCCGAGGCGCAGCGCGATCTTAATCGAACCGACGTCGCTTGACTCTGCCAGCACTCCCCAGACAGGCAGCAGTCCATGAGGCTTGGCATCGCGAATTCGCATGCCGTTGTAGACGATCGATCCCATTTGGCAGTCGAAGATTTCGTCGGGATTGGTCACCTTTTCTTCGAGTGCAGCCGAAATTGTGACCAGCTTGAACGTCGATCCCGGTTCATAGACGTAGCTCACTGCACGGTTGGTCAGTGCACCCGGCGTGATCTGCTTGCGCTGATTCGGATTGAAAGTCGGCCGATTCGCCAATGCCAGAATTTCGCCCGTATGCGGGTTTTCGACGATCACCGTGCCAGCGATGGCCTGAGTTTCGTGAATTGCCTGATCCAATTCTTTTTCGGCGATGTACTGGATATTTTTGTCAATTGTCAGGACAAGGTTGTCCCCTGGGTCGGGCTGGGTCGCAATATCAGAAAACCACTTCTTGCGGGCGTCGACCGAGATCAGCATCTTCCCCGCACTGCCGCGCAGTTCTTCATCAAATGCATGCTCGATTCCACTCAGGCCCGTATCCTCCATGCCGACCGAGCCAAGAACCTGCGCGCCTAATTCTCGGGCGGGATAGAAACGCTTGGGCTCTTTCTGAAAATGGATTCCCTGAAGCTTGAGAGAACTGATGCGATCAATCGTTTGATCGTCCGCCTTACGCGCAACCCAGCAGAAGGTTTTGTGCGCGCGGCAGTCCGCGAGGACTACGTTGTAGTCGTCGCCGGTAATGCGGGTGATCAGCGAAATCGCTGTGGGTAGATCCTTGACTTCGCTGGGAACTGCAAAGGCGGAATCGACCAGGACGGACATCGCCAATTCGCGGCCAGCCCGGTCATAAATCACTCCACGCTTTGCGGCGAGCGGGATCGCGCGTTGCTGCTGATGTCCGGCCTGCTTCGCGAACGTGCCATAGCTGAAAATCTGGAGATACACCAGTCGGCCACAAATGGCTACGCACCACAGGAAGAGCAGCGCACCCAGAAAGTGCAGGCGGGAAAGTTTGAGGGGCTTGGCGTCAGGCGGGGCCATGGATCTTCACCTCTTCAAGTATTGCGAGGACGCGCGTGCCTCGCGCGAGATCCGACTCTTGCCTCGCGCAGGCGACAGAAACTAGAGACGACTTTGCTACTTTCGTTGGAGAGGGCTTGCCTGGACGATATTTGTAATCACCCCGTGGTAGTGGGAAGGTTACAAAGACCGTCACTCAGGGTTACGAGAATCTACTGCCCGGGAATCACGATTACAGAAGCAGCGCTCGCCATCACCGGACCCTGACCATCGCCTGGCGATGCATCCAAGTGGATCACTTGACCCGGCGCAGGTGGAACGAGCCCCATCCGCCGAGCCAGAACATCGATCCTTTCAGGATCGCGCAGAGAAACATCTTCCAGACGCAGGGCGCGATTCATCTCGGTCAACCCGGAGAGTTCCCGCTTGGCAGATTCGATCTGGTAGCCGTACTCGATCGCTTTGAAATGCTGCCAGGCATAGGTAAAGACGAGCAGGAAGAGCATCGCCAGCGCGGTGCCGAACTGCTTCATTTCGCGATTGCGGCGAGGATCTTCCACTTTGATGAGCCTTGAATTGTCGATGGCTTTTGAGAAATAGATTTCCGGTGTGCCCGTCCAGAGTGAACGACGTTCAACCGAAGGAATAGCGCCCTGCATCGTTGCTGCCGCTGCCGCCATTATGCCGCCCCCATGTAAGACCGCTCGGCCTGTGTTACGGGAATCTGCATTGTGAAAATCTCATGCAGTTCTTCCGTGATTCGTCTTTGCTCTACATTCGCTTCAGCGCGATCCACCATCTTCATCAAGTCACTGATCAATGTGCCCGTATACATTTACCGACCTCAATTTGGATTCCTACCACGGAACCCGTTTCTTCCCGCCCCAGCGGATCTGCGTCCGCATTGTTCAACCTGATCTCTGACCCGGCACTGCCATTACAGCTATGCCGGGCACCCCGGCAGGTTTTCCGGAGCTAAACTCTAAAACCGGGCGTCAGGCGTCAGCCGTCGGGCTTTCGCTAAACCTTGCCGACTTTTCATGACGCCTAACGACTGGCGCCTGACGCCTGTCCTAAACTCTTTCCGCCGCCCGCATCTTCGCGCTGCGCGCCCGCGGATTACGATCACTCTCTTCTTCAGTTGCCGTCACTGGCTTCTTCGTCAGCAAGCTGAAGTAGCGTTGCTGTACACCCTCGCGAAGGGCATCTTTCACGATGCGATCCTCCAGCGAATGAAAGCTGATCACCACCACTCGTCCACCAGGCTTCAGGATCTGCGGCGCCGTTTGCAACAGCGCCTTCAGATCGTCCAGTTCGCGGTTTACGAAGATTCGGAGAGCTTGAAAAGTACGCGTCGCAGGATGAATTCGCCGTTGTTCAGAATTCATTGGCCGGGCCGCGGCTGATACGATCTCTGCAAGTTGTGCAGTAGTGCGTATCGGCCGCGACCGGCAAATGGCTCTGGCGATTCTCCGCGACCTCCTTTCCTCTCCGAATTCGTAAATCACATCGGCAAGCTGTCGCTCGTCGAGGTGGTTTACCACTTGTTCGGCGGTACGCTCCGACTGCGGGTCCATCCGCATGTCGAGCGGTCCATCCGCCTGAAAACTGAATCCGCGCGCCGCATTTCCCAGCTGCAGGCTGCTCACCCCTATATCGGCCAGGATTCCGTCGACCGTTTCCGCTTCGTTTCCCTTCGCAATCTCTGCGAAAGATCGGTTCAGCAGCGTGATCTCCGGCCAATCCTGCCCTTGCGGTGCGAGCTTTTTTCGCGCGATTTCCAGCGCTGCGGGGTCTTTATCTAGGCCAATCAAATGTCCCGGTGCGCCGAGGCGTTTTGCGATTTCGTAACTGTGCCCGCCAAGGCCCACCGTGGCGTCGATATAAGTCCCACCCCGCCGCACGGCTAAAAAGTCGATCGCTTCTTTTAAAAGAACCGGAACATGATTGGCTGAAGAACGGTCCGCTTCCCTCTGCCCGCCATGCCCAACCCCCTGAGGGGTGTCTGTTGATCCCTCGCCCACTAGATGCCCAGTTCGTCGAGCGTCTTCTCATCCTCAGGCGTGAACTTTTCTTCCTGAATCTCTCTCTTGAACATTTCCAGGTTTCTGACCACGAGGTACGTCAAATTGCCCAGAACCGCTACCTCGCCCTTGATCTGTCCCGCTTCCCTTAATAACTGGGGAAGCAGCAAGCGCCCCTGCCCATCCATCTCGACCTGCTGCCCGTAATAATTCGTCCGGTCCAGAAACTTCTTCTTCGTAGGATTGAAATTGGAGAGCCCTGCCAGCTTCTGCTCGATCCGCTCCCATTCCTCGAAGGGATACACTTGAGCAACCTTTCCATCCAGACTTGTGATGTAGAATTGCTGCCCGTATTTCTCGTCGATCACCCGCTTGAACTCGGCCGGGACCTTGAGACGTCCTTTTTCGTCGACCCGGGTTGGATGATTGCCGCGAAACATGTTTGAGGCCAGCTCCCATTACGGGGGAGTTCAATCTGTCTGCAACAACTTCGTCGGGGGAGGCGAAAACTGCGCACAACGGGGTCAATCTCGGGTGATTCAGGCTGTTTATCGTGCTTTTGGGTCGGAATTCCACCGGCTCCTCGATTTCAGCTCTGTTGCTCCACCACCCCTACTGACCTCACCACTTCTTACCACTTTGTACCACATCTTAACCGTAAGTCTTTTATTGTCAAGCAGAAACTGGAAGGTGGAGTGGAGTGAACTCGGTGACAGAGCGAAACCGCGAAGCCTTGTGGTTAACCAGTTGAGCGACCACAACTAATTGGGCTTATGGCATTGGTTCTTTCGCTATTGTTTCGCTACGATTTTTCTTGAACTTCGCGAGGGATGCGTGATTTCTTGTGGAAATCCTGGCCGAGACCCTGCTGTTTCACGAACTTCGCCATCCCTCTCTGGGTGGGACTCATCCAAAACACAACAAAATAAATTCAGTTGAGGCCGCTAAACATGAAGACGTCACATTTGTCCTTTGTCGCCGCACTGTTCTTTCCGACATTGATACTTGCGCAGAATCCCGCACCTCCTCTCTATCCCGCTCAAGGCAATCCTGCGGACGCTCAAGCGCAGCAACAAGCGCAGGAAAAATCAATCCAAGAATCCAATCAGATGCCGGTCTTTCGCGTGAACGTGTACGCGCGAAGCACGCGCGCGGTGAACTATCGCCACCGCGGGGGGTCCACCACGGTTGATATCAAGGGCACGAGCCTGATGCCGAACATAACGGGCCGGGCCAAGGTCGATGGCAAGGCTGGCCGCCTCGAGATTGATGTTGAATTGAACCACATGGATTCCCCTTCGAAGTTCGGTGGGGAGTATCTGACTTATGTTTTGTGGGCAGTCACGCCCGAAGGCCGTGCGGTGAATTTAGGAGAGGTTCTGCCTGGCACCAATGGGAAGGACAAAATCTCCGTCACGTCAGATCTGCAAGCGTTCGGACTCATCATTACTGCGGAGCCTTATTTCTCGGTTATCCACCCCAGCGATCAGGTAGTCGCCGAGAACGTGGTGCTGCAGAGCACCAAGGGATTCGAAGAGTCGATCGACTCCAAGTTTGAAGTGCTCGAAGGCAAGGAATACATCGTCGATGTACCCGCTGATCAGTTGCCTTCGGCGAGCGCTGCACCGAATGTTCCTCTGGACCTGCTGGAGGCACGCAACGCCGTGGCCATTGCCAAGGCGGCAGGCGCTCAGCAGTATGCGAATTCCAGCATCATGAAAGCCGAAGACATGTTGCAGCGTGCCGAAGATTACTTGCAGCGTAAACAAGGCCGAACTCCCATCGGGACGGCCGCGCGCGGGGCAACTCAGACCGCCGAGGATGCACGCGTCCTGACCTTGCGAGCAAAGCAAAAAGAGCGCGAAGAGGCTGCACGGCGCGCCGCAGCGGAAGCCAAGGCGAAAGCCGAAGCTGACGCAGAAGCAGCACGGCAAAGCGAATTGCAGGCTCAGGCTCAGTCCGCAGAAGACGCGCGACGCCGGGCCGAAGCGGAGCAGGCGCAAGCTTTAGCGCAGCAGCAGCAGGCAACTGCTCAAGCTCAACAGGCTCTTGCGGAGGCGCAAGCTGAGGCCTCCAGAAAGGCGGCTGAAGACTCCAGAAAGGCGGCTGAAGACTCAGAGCGCCAGCGACAGGAAGCGGTTCGACAAAAAGAAGAGATGCGGGCCCGCCTGCTGGCACAGCTCAATCAAGTTTTGCAAACCCGTGACACGGCTCGCGGACTGATTGTCAGTATGCCCGATGTGCTGTTTGACTTCAATAAATACACGTTGAAGCCGGAAGCTCGGGAACGCCTGGCCAGGATTTCAGGAATTGTCCTCGCCTATCCGGATCTGAAGCTCGATATTGAAGGCCACACCGACAGCATCGGCACGGACGAATACAACCAGGTACTCTCGGAGAAGCGGGCCGACGGTGTTCGTGGATACCTGATCTCTTCCGGAGTTACCCCGGACCATGTAGCCGCCGTAGGCTTGGGCAAAGCTGATCCAGTAGCGGACAACAGCACTGCCGCCGGGCGAAAACTGAACCGGCGCGTCGAAATGATCGTCTCCGGAGACGTGATCGGTACGCAGCAGACGCCAGGAAATTCAGCTCCTCCGTCGGCGGTGCCGCCGTCCAACCCATAACTCAGGAAATAGCGCTGGTCGCGGGTCGCGACCAGCGCCCTAACTCCTTAAGCAAGTAGTCTCCCGCCTCCAGGAAGCCACCACACCGAAGTCACCTACAGCCGACGCCCCTGCTGGGCCACAATTCCATGCTGGGAGGTGAGTGGATGTATTACAAGCACTCGGGACATGTCAGCTTCGACGGACTTCTTGTCGGTGTTGGGATGGGGATTGTGTCCGGTTTCGCCCTCGCCATTTCCTATGCATACGGCATCATTGCGGTCCCTTACGATCAGCTCGCAATCATTGTTACTTGCGCGTTCGGCGGCCTTTTGGGCGCAGCTACCGGCTTCGGCTTCGTTTGGGGCAAGGTTCGGAACCAGACTGTCGCGGTTGCAGCCACTTCGGTGATCTCCGCGAGCGCACTCTACCTGAGCTGGGCCTTTTGGGTTTCTGCGATCCTCGCCAGAGCGCAAGCTGATCCCGTCAGCTGGGCGCGACTAGCGGTAAATCCGCGCGATCTCTGGTACCTGATCTCTGCCATCAACCAGGAAGGGACGTGGAGTATCAATAACGGCCCGGCCACGAAGGGTCTCGAGTTGTGGGGAATCTGGATTGCCGAAGCGGTCGCCGTCATCGGCATGGCCATTGCGATTCAGATCCAGATACTGAATCGTCACGCATTCTGTGAACGCTGCGATTGCTGGTGTGCGAACGATACTAAGCTCCTACTGACCCCGCCGAGAAGTTACGATCAATTGAAAGTGCAGCTCGAAGCGAGCGATGTACGCACTTTGGAAAGCCTCCCTGCCGCCGGCAAGAGTCGGAACCATCTGTACGTTGTATTGGACAGTTGTCCACGATGCCGCCAATTCCACACCATAAGACTGACGGCGCAGGTAGTGACTAAGAACTGGTTGGGACAGCCCAGGCTGGCGAAAAGGGAGTTCCTGAAACACCTTGTAATCGGTCCCGGTCCAGCCGAGACACTGCGTCAGCTTTCGCGGAATCTGGCGTTGGGCGCTAAGATTGCGCCACCCCGAGCCAATGCCGCCGCTGCTGCCAAGAAATAATTCACGGAAGAGTGCAGTACGCTTCCTTTTTCCGGCCGGCCCGCCCGCGCCACGCCGATTGATATAAGCTGATGGCGCAGCATGTCCAGCCATTTGGAGTTCAACCAGTGGGTTCCCTTCCCTCTGGAACGCGTTTTTGAATTCTTCTCGAATCCCGAGAATCTGCCACGAATCATGCCTCAGGCGAGCGCAACGCGCCTGATTCAGGTGAACCGCGTGCCTCCGTCGGAACCAGCTCCCCCTAGGGCGTCTGACAAGGCTGCCGGCCCACGGACGACGATCGTCACATCGTTTCGCGTGTTTCCATTTCTGCCGATTCGCGCAAAGTGGATCGCTCGCATCACCGAGTTTGAATGGAATTGCTACTTTGCCGACGTCCAGGACAAAGGTCCATTCAAGACATGGCATCACCGCCATGAGTTTCTGTCTGAAACCAAGGATGGAATCGAGGGAACGCTCGTCCGCGATGTCATCGACTACGAAGTGGGTTTCAGTTTTGTAGGAGGTATCACGAACGCACTCTTCGTGCGTCGCCAGATGGAGAAAACCTTCGCCCAGCGGCAACACTCCCTGCCTCAACTTTTGAAGTAGTGATCTCTGTTTTGGAATTAAATACCCGCTTGCTGGCGCACAACATCCGTGATGTTGGCCCCAGTCACCAATAGCGCGACGGATCCCGGAACCGGTTGCCGGTTGAGCCATGCGGCCGTTGCGGCTGCCCCCGCAGGTTCAGCCAAGACTCCCTCGCGTTGATAAAGGTAGCGGATCGCCTCCATCATTTGCTCTTCGGAAACCAGTGACACTTCGTCCACCAACTCGCGGATAGCCGCCACATTCTCAGGCTGAGGAGTGCGAGTAGCCAGCCCGTCGGCGCACGTATCGCAGGAGTCGGTTGGCACTGCTTTGCCCGCGCGCCACGACAAGTAGTAAGAAGGAGCGCGCTCAGCCTGCACTCCAACGATCTTCACCTGCGGAGCGAGTTGTTTGATCGCGGCGCCGATCCCGCGGATCAACGCAGTGTCGCCCATGGGCACAAACACGGCACTGACATCGGGAAGCTGTTGAAGAATCTCCAGGCCGATGGTCGCCGGCCCAGCGGGCAGATCGAAATCAGTCGCGTCATTCAAGAAATAAATGCCGTCTCGTTCCGAATACTCCCTCGCGCGTTCAAAGGCCTCTGCGAGGTCCGCGCTGCCTGCCTCGACAATGTGTGCACCCAAGTCGAGAATCTTTTTTCGCTTGATTGGATTCGCGTTCTCCGGGAGAAAAATCGTGGCGCGAATTCCGAGGGTCTTCGCTGCGAATGCGACCGCAGCGCCATGGTTCCCTGTGCTGGAGGCCGTCACCTCGGTGATCGGCCGTCGAGCAAGATTCGTTGCCAACGCATAGAGCGCTCCGCGCGGCTTGAAGGACCCGGTCGGCAGACCCGTCTCAATCTTGAGATAAGCCGCCGATCCGTCTCGATTAAGCGACGGAGCTGCCTGAAGTAGGGTTACAGCGAGATGTTTTCGGAGAAGCTCCTGCGCCGCGCGAATCGTGGAGATATCGGGAACAATCATTTCAGGCTTCGGACCGCTGTCTGGCGATTTCTGTCGCAAGCCAGGATGAGGTTACTTCGCAGGCTCGACGAACACCGCCGTGCCATACGCCAGCACCTCGGTCACGCCCTGCATCACTTCGGTGGCATCGTAGCGAGCGGCGACTACTGCATTGGCTCCGAGCTCGGCCGCGTGTTGCAACATCAGGTCGAATGCCTCTTGGCGAGTCTTCTCACATAAATTGGTCAACAGCGTGATGTTGCCGCCGACTAGCGTCTGGAGCCCGGCGCCGATCGTTCCGAAGATCGAACGCGAGCGCACCACGATTCCACGCACAACTCCCAAAGTTCGCGTGACCCGAAAGCCGTCGAGCTCAAACTGTGTGGTGACCATATTGTGCGCCACCATCCTGCCACCGCTGTAACCTGTCGCCATGGACTGGAATCCTTTCGTCGGCTGCTTTCCGCCTTCTGAACCACGCCAACTATAGCGCGCCGGACGGCCCGGAGCGAGTGATTCGTGAGCTTCGACGTATCCCCCGGTGCTCATTCCAAGACTGACGTTATGAAGAATTCTCCGGATGACATGTCGTATTCAACGCGCAGCACGTTGGGCTTGCAGCAGATCTGGCAGTCCTCCACATAGCTCTGCCTGCTCCCGGCAGATTCGTCGACGGAGGTCTCGTTCCATTCTCCGCACGAGGCGCATTGAAAGCCCGCTTCCATCTCAATTGAGGATATCGCAACGGCTTCTACAGTGAGAGTCCGTCACCCCTATAATGACCGAACTCATTTCTTATCCTCTGGAGGCTCGATGTTTTCTCGGCGACGGTTCCTGGAGTTGAGCGGCGTGACTGCGGGCATGGCGACAGCGAGCCCCTGGGTTGCTCGCGCCAGTAGCGCTATGGCCGACGGGCCGAATCTGCCACCCTCGATCGCCAAGCTGAAGTCGCGAAAGAACGAGGCCGTGCCGATCACCCGCGAAGAACGCCAGCAGAGACAGGAACGCGCGCGCAAACTGATGGCGGAAAATGCCATCGACGCCATCGTCTTGATGGAAGGTACCTCGCTTAAATATTTCACGGGGATTCGATGGTGGGGCGGAGAGCGCACGTTCGCACTGGTGCTTCCGGTGAAGGGCGGCGCCTTCTATGTTTGTCCCGGATTCGAGGAAGGTCGCGCACGGGAGCAGATTGCCAACGCTCCAGACGGGGCCCAACCCGACGTTCGCATCTGGCAGGAAGATGAAAGTCCTTACGAGCGCATAGCACAAGGCCTCAAGGAGCGTGGCATAGCGGGTGGAAAGATTGGAATCGAAGAGACGATTCATTTCGTCTTCGCTGACGGCATCAGCAAAGCGTCCCCACAGGCAAAGCTCACCAGCGCAACACCGGTGACGGTCGGATGCCGCATGATCAAGAGCCCTGCCGAAATAGCGCTGATGCGCTTGGCTTCACAAGTAACGTTGTCAGCCTACGAAGCTGCTTATCGAGCGGTGAAAGACGGGATGACCCAGCCAGAACTGGAAGAACTTGTGCGCCTCGCCCACGAGAAACTGGGTTTTGTGGGCGGAGCCGACGTTCAAGCTGGAGAGTTCTCCGCCTTCCCTCACGGTTCGGTTACGCCGCAAGTCGTCCACGAAGGCACGATCGTTCTCATGGATGGCGGTTGCACCGCCGAAGGCTACCAGTCAGACATTACACGGACCTACGTCCTTGGCAAAGCCTCTGACAAGATGAAAAAGGTGTTCGACATCGTGCATCAAGCGCAATCTGCCGCGCTCGCTGCCGCGCGACCGGGAGTCGAGTGCGGCTCCATTGATGACGCCGCCCGTAAGGTGATTGTGGCCGCCGGCTACGGCCCCGACTACAAATACTTCACGCACCGGCTTGGACATGGCATGGGAATGGACGGCCATGAGTGGCCGTATCTGGTTCGAGGCAATCGCGCGAAATTGCAAGCGAACATCACGACCAGCGACGAGCCAGGCATCTACATTCGCGGTGAATTTGGAATTCGGCTGGAGGATGACCTGCACGTCACCGAAAATGGCGCGGAACTTTTCACTCCGCAGA
Source organism: uncultured Acidobacteriota bacterium (assembly GCA_963801895.1). GTDB lineage: Bacteria > Acidobacteriota > Terriglobia > Terriglobales > Acidobacteriaceae > Sulfotelmatobacter. The sequence goes on from CAWDGM010000003.1 coordinate 958,887, forward strand.
GTCCTTCATTGGAATCTCCATTCGGCGGCTAGCATCAGATTAAACTCATTCACCACAAAGGACACGAAGGTCCGTGAAGAAAAATCTGTGGATTTACCTTCGTGAACCTTAGTGGCCTTCGTGGTAAAGAATTTTCTTAAGCTTCGGGAACAGGCGGGCATCCAGGGAATTCTTTCACGTAAGTGTTGCCGATGTATCCCAGGTACTCGATACCGATTTCACTCGTGAAGAAGCCGTCCGCCGTGAGCTTTCGAAGGAAAGCGAAGAACTCGATACCTTGTCCGAGGCTGGGATCTTTCTTTGCGTTATTCCTGTAAGCAATCAAGTCCAGAATTTCTTTCTGCTGTTGCGGAGTGGACTCCAAGTACACTTTTTCGTATCGATCGATGCAGGTGTTGTCGAGCCACATCAACCCACCCCCTAATGCCACCTGATACTCCGCATTCTCGCTGGTAATCAGGTCGATGAACTCGGGCGCTCCCGCCTCGAGCGCGCCCTTCGAGTCTTCATCCGGAGGAATGATGGAGTTGCAGAGGCTGCGCAATGTCTTGTAGGCGCGTGCGGAAAAGAATTTGGGCGTGTACTCGTGGTTGTCAGTACCGGACTTTTCCTGCCGGACCAAACGATGAACATATTCCGCCGCTTCCAGCGGAATCACGCGCAGCACCGATCCGGTCACCGCGGTGATAGTCAGCGATCTAAGGATGTCCCGCCGTGAGATTGTCATCGCCTGAGGCCTACAAATTCCCCTTTTTCGCCTGATCCAGAATGTAATCGGACGCGCGCCACGTTAAAGCCATAATCGTCAGCGTTGGATTCTTGTCCGCATTCGTCACAAAGCACGCGCCATCCGTGACGAATAGATTCTTCACGTCGTGCGCCTGGCAATACTGGTTGAGAGCCGACGTTTCGCGGCGCTCGCCCATCCGCACCGTTCCAACTTCGTGGATGATGACTCCACCATCAGCAATGCCGTAGGGATGAGCAGCATCCTCCCGTGTCGACGTGAGGTATGTTCCGCCGGCCGCTTCAACGATTTCGCGGTAGGTGTCCTGCATATCCTTGGCCATCTTGATTTCGTTGTCGCTCCACTTCCAATGGAAGCGCAGCACCGGAATGCCCCACTGATCCACCACACCCGGATCGATTTCGCAGTAGCAATTCTCGTTCGGGATCATTTCGCCGCGTCCGGCGAAGCCGATGTACGTCCCGTACTTGCTCTTGCACTCCTTCTTCAATGAGGCGCCATATCCCTCGACGCGATCGCACAAATCGTCGTAGTCACCCACGCCGGGCATTCCCCGGCCACCGCCGAATTCGGTGTGATATCCGCGCAGAAAATCATTCTTGCGATCGAACTTCCACCACGGCAGATACATGTGCATGCCGCCCACGCCATCGTGGTTGTGGGCGGGCATCTTCTCCAGTTGCGGAAAGTATCCTCCGCCGTCGCTCCCAACGGTATCCATCAGGTTGCGCCCAACAACACCGGAGGAATTCGCCAAGCCATCGGGGAACAATGTGGATTTCGAATTCAGCAGCAGCCTTGAGGATTCGCAGGCACTGGCCGCCACGATAAACGCGCGGGCATGAATACGCCTTTCTTCTCTCGAGGCCTTGTCGATATACGATACCGCCGCAACTTTGCCATCTTTGCCAACGACCAACTCCCTCGCCATGGCTCCAGTGATCATGGTAAAGCGGCCAGTCTTTTCGGCGGGAGGAATCATGACCTGGCTCGAGCTGAAATTTGAAGCCGTCACGCATCCCCGGCCGCACTGCGCGCAGTAATGACATGCGGCGCGGCCGTTGTGCGGCTGAGTCAGAATCGCCAGGCGCGATGGGATGCACAGAATGCTTAACTTGTCGCAGGCTTTCTTGATGATCGTTTCCGTACAGCGAGGCTTCGGAGGCGGGAGAAAAACTCCATCGGGAGCGCTGGGAATATTTTCTTTCGTCCCAAAGACTCCGATGTAGGACTCGACCTTGTCGTAGTAGGGCGCGACATCTTTATATTCAAGGGGCCAGTCGTCGCCCATGCCATCGCGCGAACGCACTTTGAAATCCACTGGCGCCATGCGCAGTGCGATGCGTCCCCAGTGGTTGGTGCGTCCGCCCACGATGCGCGAGCGAAACCAGCGAAACTTCGAACCAGGCGCGGAGACGTAGGGCTCCCCGTCGATCTCCCACGCCCCATTCGGCGCGAGGAATTCATCAGCGAATCCCGAGCGTGCACGCGCTCCAACCCCCGCGCCACGGTGTGGCAGATCGTACGGCCAGACATGTTCCTTGTAATCTCGTTCCGGTATTACAGGAGGGCCTGCTTCCAGTAGAGCTACGTTCAGGCCGCCCTCCGCGAGCACCTTCGCCGCGGTGCCCCCGGACGCGCCCGAACCAATGATGCAGACATCATAGGTTTTCGGTGATCTCTTGACCTGCATATTCCCCAGTAAAGTACGGCCTTGCTAAAAGATCGCCGCCGCGGGCGCGGCGGCGTCCATGCACTTTCGCGCGATTACCAGCGAAGTTTCGACAGGTAGTCGTAGCTGCCCTTGATGCTCTCGAGGGGCTGCTTCGGGTGATCGTGTTCCACGATGTAGTGCTTGATCCCGGCTTTTTCAGACTGCGCAAAGATGCGCTTCCAGTCGATGATACCGCTGCCCACTTCGGTCAAGTCAACGGTGTCTCCGAAGTTCTGCGAGCCGCCCGTGGAAATCTTGGGAAGCGTCTTCACATCCTTCACATGGACGAGCGGGAAGCGTCCGGGGTAAGCATTGAAATACTTGAGCGGATCGGTACCGGTCGTAGTGATCCAGCAAAGATCCATTTCCATCTTCACTAGGCTGGCATCGCACAGCTTAAGCAGTTCGTCGTAAGGAAGCTTACCGTCGGTTGGCAGGAATTCGAACCAGTGATTGTGATAGGCGAACTGCATCCCGGCCTTCTTCGATAGCTCCCCGCACTTATTGAACTTCTCCGCGGCTTGCTTCCAGATATCGGGAGACTTGCGAAGTTCCTCGGGAATCCACGGGCAGACGATGTACTCGAGGCCGATTGCCTTCGAGAATTCAACTACCGACGGGAACTTATCGTCGAGCTCGTCGTACTGAACGTGAGTCGCTGGAGCCTTCAATCCGTTCTTGTCGAGAACGGCCTTCACCTGCGGTGCGGTGCGGCCGAAATATCCGGCAAACTCGACTTCCTTGTAACCGATCTGCGCGACCTTGGCGATGGTTCCTTCAAAATCGTCTTTCATCAGATCGCGGACGGTATAGAGTTGCACGCCGACCTTGTTAATCTTGTGATCGCCAGCGGCCCAGCTGAAGCGGCTGGTGAATAAAGTTCCCGCGGTGACGGCGGCCGCGGTTCCGAGAAACCTGCGTCGATTCATGGCATGAAAACTCATGATGGCTTTCCTCCGTAGTTCGGTTGGGGCGGAAGTCAATCCCGAAGCATTATACGCGGGGGAGAGGTTTGAAGCCGTGAGTGGAAAACTGTAGGGCGATTCGGGCGGACGAGGAGTTACTGGTTGGGATCGGTGAGGGAGGACGATGGATCCTCCCTCACGCTGGTTTCCTACTTCGAGCCCTCGACTCGCAGGTTATTCGTCACCGAAAAAATATTCGAGACGCCATTTGCGCGGATGCCTACGAGGTTCTTGTCGGCTTCACTATCAACAACGCCTTCGAGAGTCACTCGGCCGCTCTTGACGATAATTCGAATCGGCTTCTGTACACCCAGGGAATACTTCTCCAGAGCTGGATATCCATAGATGGCACGAAACAGCCGGAGGCGAATACCATCATCCATCGACGACGGTGGAAGCACCTCGATTTGGTTGTCGACCTTCTCCACGCCCTCGACGTGCTTTACCGAGTTCTCGGCGTCCGACTTCAATGACGGGCGAACGACTTGTCCCGTCAAAATAACCGTGCCGCCGTCGACCTTGAACGCCAAGTTGTCGAACACCCCGAAATAGGGCAGCATCAGCAGTTCATGCCGCACTTCCCTAGCTATGCGGTCTTGTGACTTCGACTGATCCGGCGCATTCTGCGCGACGGAGGCCAATGTGACCAAAAACAGAAGACTCAAAAAGCCAATCAGCGATTTGGGTTTCATACGCTTTCTCCTTGCATTCAGCCCTTAGTAGATGCACCTTCGAGCCGGATAGTTGGAATTGGGGATACACACTCTTGAAAGATGTGTGTGCTTCTAGCCGTCATGTTTGAACTTCAAGTTCGACAATCTGCTGCAACGAAGACTAAGGATGGTTAAGACCCAGGGTCAGAGACTTTTCATGCTTAACTAAGCGAATATCTGCACAGTTTTTCAGAATCCAATCGGCGCCCGACTCTTGAAGGAGAGACCCGGAGACTGTAGTCGTAAACGCTATCACCCTCGCTCCTGCCTCCTTTCCGGAACGCACGCCCGCAGGTACATCTTCGAATACGACACAGTCCTTGGCTGAAAAACCCAGAAGCTGCGCTCCTTTTAGATACGGCTCGGGATGCGGCTTCCCCTGAGTGATGTCGTTGGACGTGATCAAATTCCTGGGCGAAGGCAAACCCGCCGCCGCGATACGAACTTCTGCCAGCGGGCGGGTACAGGACGTCACAATAGTCCACCGATCTGCAGGTAGACTCGACAGGAAATCAATCGCACCGGGCAGGGGCACCACTCCTTCCAGATCTTCGATCTCGCGACGTTCCACCTCCCGGTTCTCGGCCTCATGATCAGCATTCGGCAGGTACTCGCGGACCGTAGTGAGGCTGGGCCTCCCGTGCGCTCGAGCTACCACTTCCTCCGGATTGAAACCGTGTTCGATGGCCCAATTTCGCCACACACGCGCCACCGCCGGAGTGGAATTGATCAAAACTCCATCCAGGTCAAACAGCAGAGCGTCACAATGAATTTGGATCATCAGGCCTGTCAAGCTTTTAAGGTGCGAGCGATTGTAAATCAAGGCAGTGAATGCCTGTTTGGTCATGACTTAAACAACCGTAAGTGACCCATATCACTTCTGTGCGTGCCCCTCATCACCCCCCTCGGAAGCACAGCGACATAGAATTTCGGTAGAGCGAAAGGATCTGCGCCGTGCTTTCGAAATGCGCAAATCCCGAGTGTAGCGAGCAGTTTCGATACTTACATCAAGGGAAGCTTTTTCATTTGAACCCCACTCCAGAATTACAAGCACTGGGCGATGATTTTTGTGACGCTCTGTATGAACGGTTCTGGCTGTGTGAACAATGTTGCAAACGAATGAGAGTGGTTTGGGACGGAACCCAGGCCAGGATCGCCAGTCTGCTCGCAACGGAACGTGCTCACAGTGAGGATCAGATCGATCGGGTGCAACCATCTCGAAAGCGTGCGGCTTCTGCCGGTCGTCACCGGCGGTAGGGTCCGCGGCGGAGGAGGTATCTATGATTGTCGAAGAAAGAAAAACGCAAAGGGTATCGGAAACCACCTCTGTTTTCCGGCGCATCCTTGTTCCGGTCGATTTCTCTTATGCGTCACGACGGGCTTTGGCGGTTGCCACGGCGCTGGCTCCGGCGGAGGCAAAGCTGTCGGTCGCCCATGTGATGAATACGGACTGGCGCTACGAGATGCTGGAAAATCCCCCGGAGATTGACTTGGAACGTCATGACGCGAAAGACAAACTATCTGCGCTGGTCGGTGAATTCGACGGAGACCGAAAGATCGATAGCCTTCTCGTTCGGCACGGTCCCATCGCCCAGGCGATACTGGCGCTGGCAGGCGAAGAGGCAGCCGATCTGATCGTAGTGGGCACCCACGGACGTGGCGGACTGTCCAAACTAGCTTTGGGGTCCGTAGCAGAAGAGTTGCTTCGCATTTCACCCAATCCGGTCATGACGGTTGGGCCTAAGGCTGAGATCACACCGGGACTACCGCTGTTCCAAACGATTCTCTTTGCTACTGACTTCGGCAAAGGCTCAACCACTGCCCTGCCGCTGGTTCTCGCCATGGCAGCGCATTACAAGGCCAAACTTATTCTGATGCACATGACGTCTCCAATGCCTGCGTCTTCAGATAGCCTTGCCGCCTACGCTCCCGCCTCGGCCGCGGCCGAGGAGTTGCAGTGTTGGGAGGCATCTTCGAGAAATCGCTCCCTACTCGAGCTAAAGAAATGGCTGCCTCGGGAAACCGGACTTCCGGAAGAACCCGAATTCATCGTGGGAACGGAGTTTCTGTCGGAAGCAATCCTCGACGTGGCACAGAAGAGAAACATCGACTTGATCGTGATGGGCGCAAATCGAACGGCTGCAGCCCGCCTCGCGGCACACATCCCGTGGACAGCTGTGCATGAAGTCGTGTGCGACGCGCCCTGTCCTGTATTGACCGTCGCCGGATAAGTCACGCGTAAATCCGCGGCCCTTAAGACTGCACAATCTTCTCGAGTGCAGCACGGTTGCGAATCAATAGGGTCGAACCTTTGAGTTGCAACAATTGTCGCTTTTTAAAGTCTGAAAAGAGACGGCTCACTGTTTCACGCGTCGTCCCGATGATCTCCGCAATTTCTTCATGAGTCAGCGTCAACCTAACCTGGGTAGACCCATCGCTCTGCGTCGTCTTACTTGACCACGACAGCAGGAGCTTAGCGAACTTTTCCGACGGCGAAGAGGCCAGGCCCAGCGTGCGTATCTCCTCATACGCGGTGTAATAATTGCGGCTGAGTTGTTCCGCCACCCGCAGCGCCACCTCGCCGTGATCCTTCAGAAATTGCAGCAATGATTCTCGCGGGATGAAGTTGGCTTGACCTGGTTCCATCATCTCGGCGCTCACTTCATACGGCCGGTTGGAAACAACAGCATTCAAGCCCAGAACATCTCCATCTTCAGAGATCTTCGTGATGATGGTCTTGCCATCGCGAGACGACGTAGAAAGTTTTGCCTTCCCGGCGCACAGCACAAACACTCCCCGAGGCTGCTGTCCTTCGATAAACAGCATGGCTCCCTTGGGGTAAACCGCGGTTGATTTGATTTCGTTGAGGCGTTGTCCGGCGTGTACAGACAAATTACAAAACAGGTGCTCTTCTCTCACCGAACATGTAAGACAGTTATCAAGAATATTTAGTCCGTAAGGGGCGCGCATCACGCAGCACCTACCTTTCCCTCAAATTGTAACTCCGAAAATTCGGATGTGATCTGTGTCACGCGTGATCCGAATCACAGTTCAAGGTGAGCGGAAACACGCACAATTGGCAATAGATCGTGCCGAGAAAGTGGCGATGGCAGAGTGCAAATAGTGGAGCTTGCAGTGTGGCGCCGGCGTCTCGCCGGCTGTCGCGAGCGCATCTTCCGCTCGCACCGCACTGCGCGCACTTGACTAGCAAGTGGTAACCAAGAAAGATCCAAGTTGACAGCAGCCACGCAGTACGCGGCAGCACATCTGTGATCTCATGACTGTGCAAGAATGAAGCACTGAAGAACCGAGAGACTCAGTGAGTACGAATCGGGATGCGCGCGACCAACCTGCTGACAACGATTCAGCAAGCGAACGCTCACGGCCAGCGAGTCTCAATTCTTTTTTCTCCCCTCGCTCAGTAGCTGTCATCGGTGCGACGGACCGTCCGGGAACCGTCGGATGCAGCGTCTTATCCAATCTTCTCGAAAGCAAATCTTCTCTCGCGATCTATCCGATAACTCCACATCGAGAACAAGTCTTGGGGATCGCCGCACTCAAACGAATTGGGGATATCCCCGGCGGTGTAGACCTCGCCATCGTTGTAACTCCTGCCGCGGTTGTGCCACAGATCATCGGAGAGTGTGTTGATGCCGGCATCAAGTCAGCAGTCGTTATCTCTGCAGGCTTTCGCGAGCGCGGGCGCGAAGGTGTCGAACTTGAGCACGCCATCGAAAATCACTTGCGCCGAGGATCGATGCGCCTGCTCGGTCCGAACTGCATGGGGTTCATGAATCCGGTCGCCGGACTGAACGCGACGTTCGCGAAATCCATGCCGGCCAAGGGCACTGTGGCGTTCCTCAGCCAGAGTGGCGCTCTCCAGACTGCCATCCTCGATTGGAGCCATCGCGAACACGTCGGCTTCAGCGCGATCGTCTCTACCGGATCGATGCTCGACATCGGGTGGGGAGATCTCATCTATCACTTCGGCAACGATCCACACACGAAAAGCATTCTGCTCTACATGGAATCGGTGGGCGATGCGCGATCGTTCCTGTCAGCTGCTCGGGAGATCGCACTGAGCAAACCCATCATCGTGATCAAGGCCGGCAGGTCGGAAGCCGGATCTCGTGCAGCGGCCTCACACACCGGGGCGCTCTCCGGAAGTGACGAAGTTCTCGAAGCGGCCTTCCGGCGTTGCGGCATTTTGCGCGTCCACAACCTGGCAGATCTCTTCTACATGGCCGAAGTCTTAAGCAAACAACCCCGTCCGCGCGGGCCTCGCCTGAGCATTGTGACCAATGCCGGTGGACCCGGAGTTCTGGCGACCGATGCACTGCTAGCCAATGGTGGAGACTTGACCGTTCTTTCCACTGAAACCATGCAGCAGTTGGACGCTTTCCTGCCTGCGCACTGGAGTCACGCCAATCCTGTTGATGTGCTCGCCGACTCTGATGCTGAACGGTTTGCCAAGGCGGTTGAGATCGTCTCAAGAGATCCCGAATCCGACGGGCTGCTGGCTGTCATCGCACCACAGGGCTTGGCCGATCCGACACAAGCGGCACAGCAGATCTCCCAGTACGCTCATAGCACCACAAAGCCGATTCTTGCGAGTTGGATGGGAGGCGATGGAGTTGCAGAAGGCACCGTAACCCTGAACACGGCGGGTATCCCTACATTTTCGTATCCCGATACGGCGGCGCGCGCGTTCACTTACATGTGGCGCTATACCTACAATTTGCGCGGTCTCTATGAGACACCTTCCGTCGTCGAAGAAATAGAGCCGTCCGAGACGTCACGGCGCGAGGTGAGCGGCCATTTGCAGCGAGCGCGCAATTCGGGCCGAACGTTGCTCAACGAATTCGACTCAAAGCAGATTCTCGCCGCTTACGGAATCCCCATCGTTCCAACCTGCACCGCGACCACGGAAGACGACGCCGCAGCCAGGGCGGCAGAAATTGGATTTCCGGTCGCGGTGAAACTTTTGTCGAACACCATCGCACATAAGACGGACGTCGATGGAGTCCGGTTAAATCTGCTTACCCCAGAGCAGGTTCGTGACGCGTTCCGGGCCATTCAACTCGCCGTGACAAGCGCAAGAGGAGCGGAGGACTTCTCCGGGGTGACGGTGCAGCCAATGATACGCCGTGACGGATACGAGCTCATACTGGGCAGCACTGTCGATCCGCAATTCGGTCCTGTGATTCTGTTCGGATCCGGCGGAGTCATGGCAGAAGTCTACCGGGACTACGCAATCGGCTTGCCGCCTCTCAACACCACGCTGGCCCAGCGCCTGATCGAACAGACACACATATACACCGCACTGACAGGCGTGCGTGGCCGCAAGGCCGTGAATCTTGCCAAGTTGCAAAAGGTGCTCGTCTGTTTCAGCCAGCTCGTCCTCGACCAGCCATGGATCAAGGAAATCGATATCAACCCTCTGCAGGCTTCTGAGGATCAACTGATCGCCCTTGATGCGCGCGTTATCGTTCACGACGCTTCGATGACGGCAGACCTACTGCCGCGCTCTGCGATTCGCCCTTACCCTTCGCAATATTTTTGGCAGACGCATCTGAAAGATGGAACGGCCGTCACCATCCGCCCAATTCGCCCAGAGGACGAGCCGTTAATTGCTCAGTTTCACACGACACTGTCGGAACGCAGCGTTTACCTTCGCTATTTCTGTTCGCTAAGCCTGACGGCTAGAGTCGAGCACGAACGGCTGGCTCGTATTTGTTTTGCCGGATACGATCGAGGCTTCGCCCTGGTGGCGGAAAAGAAGAATCCAAATACGGGTAGCAGCGAGATTTTAGGCGTAGCCCGTTTCAGCGCGATCAATTCCGCCGAAGCTGAAGCCGCAGTTCTGGTTTCCGATCAATGGCAGGGGCGTGGCCTGGGAACGGAACTGATGGCTGGTCTCAGCCGCGTTGCAAAAGCGGAGAAGTTCCAGCGCCTCTCGGGAGAAATCTTGCGAGACAATCTCGCTACCCAGGCAATTTTCAAGAAGATCGGATTTCGATTGCGTTCGACCGCCGATCCGACTTCGATCTCGGCCGTGATGGATTTGTAGCTAAGGCAGCACCGTCTCATCCTTATCGGGAAGGACACTTCCTCGCGGCGGAAGACCCGCGCAGTTCACCGACTCTTCCGCACTACACGGTCGGAGCCGGATGCGAGATCTCCAACTGCGGCTCAAACTTGAGATTCGTTCCCAGAGCGCGAGAGACGAGACACAGCTTCTCGGCGCGCTTCAGGAGCTCGAGAGCTCGATCCCGGTCTTCGGCGGTTTCTATCTTCAAATTGGGGCGGACGACGATTTGGGTGAAGCTGTAGCCAGAATCGACCTTGCGCACCGTCCCGCTCGCCTCAACCTGTAAGTCGGTGAAATCGAACTGAGCTCCGCCCGAGAGAGCGCGCACGGTCGTCGTATAGCATCCGGCGATCGCCGCGAGCAGAAGTTCCTCGGGCGTCCATCGTCCTTCAAGCCCACCAAACTCCATAGGCGCCGTGAAATGGATTGCGTTTGGAGCGGAATCCGACTTGGCTAGTCCGGTCCGTCCGGATGTCCACCAGGCTGCTACTCGATATGCATGCTCTTCACTCATAGGGTCTCCCCTGCTCCCGGGATTTTGATACTTGCTTCTTTTTTGGCGTCAAATTTTACGTCCAGATATGTCTGCAAATCGCGGCCTATGCCGCGCCCTCCGCGGAAGTTAGGCCGCGCTCACGCTCGATCTTCGCAATCTGGTTGCGAAGCCACTTTTCCAGAGCCTGTTCCATCTCGGCCTGACTGCCAGTGCGATACAAGTCTTCCACCGTGACCCCGTCTTTGTTGAGCGGGATGAAGCGGCAAGGGATAGGCTCTTTCACTTGCTCTGCCGGCACGAATTCCGAAAGCAAGCACTCATCGCATCGATTCGGATGCAGGGGATCGCAAAAATTCGGACAGACCGGGGAATCCTCAAAAATCGCTGGCGCTCGCCATGGAGCACGCGGGGAGCGGCCGTAACCTCCATCCAGCAGGAAACTCAATTCAAACCTGAGGATGTCCAGAATATCGCGCTTGTCTTGAGCCATAGGGCACCTCGATTGGTGTCAGCATGCCAAAGTAGAGGGGGAAGCACAGTACAGATGATCACGGGGACGAGTGATTCTGCTCACAGGTTGCTGCTGAGTTCTGCAACGATTCCTGTTGAATTGCTCTGATTTTGCGGTCTTCCTGAAACATGAGATGTGATTGAGATCACACTCACCCGCGCTTCAAATCACCCAGCCACTCGTCCAGCCCGGGTAACGTCAAACGATTTCGTAGTCCGATTCGCCAGCAACCAAAAAAAGGCTGTTCCTGCAACTGCGATGGTAGGCGGAAAGACCAGCATTTCCGCGTGATTCTCATCACAAACGCGGGTGACGTGTGGCATAGGTCCGCTTTGGTCCGCGTGTGATCCTACGCCTGCAAGTGAATTCTCAGGGAACGGGACGGAAGCACGACTTGCGCAATCCGGATTTCAGGACATGCAACCGTCACGCTCTCGTTAATCCCTGCGCAGTGATATCGATGTCGTGCAGAAAACAAATCTCGTTTTGTCGGAGGAAGTTACAGATGAGGCATATTTCGTTTCGACTGGGATCGATCGCGTTAATGGCGTTCGGGTTGACTTCGGGCTTCGTATCCTCGGCCTTGGGCCAGGATGCCGCCACCACCTACAAAGCAAAGTGCGCCATGTGCCATGGAGCCGACGGCAAGGGCGGCAAGATGGGAACCCGCGATTTCGGATCGGCCGAAGTCAAGGCGGAAAGCGACGCTCAATTGACCGAGATCATCAGCAAAGGCAAGGCGCCGAAAATGCCCGCCTACGGTGAAAAGTTGAAAGAGACCGAGATCAAAGAATTGGTCATTCTTATTCGCGGGATGGCCAAGTAAGCGGCCGAGGCGGTGCAATCAACCGGCTGGAGTGGAAAGGATCGGTGGGGGAGAGCATGTTCGCGCAGACATTTCGGAAACAAGTTGCGTCTGGAATTGCTCTCTTCCTCTTTCTTAGCCTGAATGCACACGCGGGCGCAAAGAAAGACCCACCTAAGCCGACGGCGGACGATTGCCTTGCGTGCCACAGTGACGCCACTCTGACCCACGACGTCGGCGGCAAACCAGTGAGTTTGCATGTCGATCCGCAAGCCTTCAAGGACTCCATGCACGGAAGCCTGTTCACATGCGTGGACTGCCATACGGACGTTAAAAGTTCCCCACACGAAACCACGCCGAAGAAAATTTCCTGTACGACTTGTCATGCCGACGAACAGGCGGCGTACGATCGCAGTTTCCATGGCAAGTCGGTCCAGGCGGGGAACTCCAAGGCCGCCAGCTGTGTCGATTGCCATGGCGGCCCTCACGAATTGCTACCGGCGAGCGACCGAAAGTCACGAGTCAATCACGCCAACATTCCTTCCACCTGCGGAGCCTGTCACAGCCTGAAATTCGTCATGCAGGATGGCGGGCAAAGCGCGCAGATGGTCGCATCCTATGCAGAGAGCGTTCATGGCCATGCAGTGGCCGCTGGTTCGGAGAAGGCAGCGGTCTGCACCGACTGCCACGGCGCGCACGAGATTCTCGACGCTAAAGATTCGAAGTCTCCAATTTTCAAATTCAACGTTCCACTAACCTGCGGAAAATGTCACGACACGATCTCAAAAGAATTTCAGCAGAGCATTCACGGAACAGCGGTCGCCCAGGGTAACTGGCAGGCGCCGGTGTGCACCGATTGTCACGGCATTCATTCGATCAAAGCGCACACAGATCCGAACTCTCCCGTATCGGCACAAAACATCGCGCAGGCGACTTGCGCGCGCTGTCACGAAGGTGTTCGGCTCTCGCAGGAATTCGGCATCGAAGGACGCCGAACATCCACCTATCTTGCTAGCTATCACGGCCTCGCGTCTCGCATGGGGTCCCAAGTCGTCGCCAATTGCGCCAGTTGCCACGGCACGCACAGCATCTTCCCGTCGACCGATCCCCGCTCCACGATCAACAGCGCCAATCTCACCCGGACTTGCGGACAATGTCATCCCGGGGTGACGGAGAAGTTCACGGCGGCGAAGGTCCACGTCGATGCGCCGCTCTCCGCCGACATCGGCAGCCGAGCGGTCCGCTGGATTCGGCGCTTCTATCTCAGCATGATCGTGATGGTGATCGGAGGCATGTTGCTGCACAACCTCATCATCTGGCGCTCCAAGATCATTGCCCGGCGCAAATTGCAGCAAGGTTTCGTGACTCGAATGCCGCTGCGCTTTCGCTGGCAGCATGCCGCTCTGCTCACCAGTTTCTTCACCCTTGTACTCACTGGATTCGCATTGAAGTTTCCCGGCTCGTGGTACGACGCGCTGCTGGGAATGAGCGAGCACTTGCGGCATCTGTTGCACCGCATCGCCGCCATCGTGCTGATCGGCGTGAGCCTCTATCATCTCTTCGACATTGCCTTCACCCGCGAAGGACGCAAGCTCGTCCGTGACTTGTTTCCCACACTAGACGACGCGTCGGGCGCGTGGCAGAATGTCGCCTACTACCTGGGCTTGAGTTCCAGCAAGCCGGAGTTTCCGCGGTTCAGCTACGCAGAAAAAGCAGAATATTGGGCTCTGGTGTGGGGCATGATCGTCATGGCCGTCACCGGCATCATGCTGTGGGCCAAGGTTTTCTTCGGAAACCATGTACCGCGATGGTGGCTTGATGTCGCCACCGCTGTTCACTTCTACGAAGCGATTCTGGCGACTCTCGCGATTTTCGTGTGGCATTTCTATCAGGTGTTCTTTGACCCCGATGTATATCCGATGAACTGGGCTTGGTGGGACGGAAAGATGACGCTGCACCATTACCGCGAAGAACATGGTTTGGACGAGCATCCGCAAATCCACTCCGCTGATGAGGTGAGTGAACCCGCGAACGTCGAGGTCGCAGGCGACGAGAGAGAACCGGCCGAGGTCGATCATGCACGCTGACAGACCTTCTGAGCCCGTCGAGCAACGACATCGCCTCCGCATGCTGCTGCGCAATCCCGTCAGTCTCGCCGGCGTTGCCCTGGCCATCGTCAGCCTTGCCAATATCTTCCTGTTCGTTCTCATCGACCTGATTGCCACCAAGGCGAGTCCCTACATTGGAATTCTGGCGTACATGGTTTCTCCCGCGTTCCTCGTCTTGGGCCTGTTGCTCATGCTCGTCGGGATCTTGCTCGAGCGCCGCAAGAAGGTGGTTGCCACCGACTTCTATCCAAGGATCGACCTGAACGATCGCGCTCAGCGCAGCGCAGTCATTTCATTTGCGACTTTCCTGATCGTCTTTGTGATGGTCAGCACTGCGGGCAGCTACAAGGCCTACGAATACACCGAGTCCGTCGCCTTTTGCGGACAGCTATGCCACACGGTGATGAGTCCGGAGTACACCGCTTACCAGCTGTCTCCGCATGCGCGCGTCGCCTGCGCGGAATGTCACGTCGGGACCGGGGCAACCTGGTTTGTGAAATCGAAACTTTCGGGCAGTCGGCAGGTCTTTGCCGCAGCCTTCAATACCTTCCCCCGCCCCATCCCGACGCCGGTGCACAACCTCCGTCCAGCGCAGGAGACCTGCGAACAGTGCCACTGGCCGAAAAAGTTCTACGGTGGACAACTCAAGGTCTTCACGCATTATTCGAGCGACGAAAAGAACAGCATGCGACAGGTCCGGATGATCATCAAGACCGGCGGCGGTGATCCGGCTACTGGCGCCCCCGAAGGTATTCACTGGCACATGAACATCGCAAATAAGATCGACTACGTCGCTGCCGACGACAAACGCCAGACCATTCCGTACATCCACGTTGAGGACCAGCAAGGCCGAGTCACCGAGTATTACGCGAAAGATTCCACCCTCAACAAAGATCAGATCTCCAAGACTCCGCGTCACCACATGGATTGCGTCGACTGCCACAACCGTCCGACGCATATCTACGTTCCTCCGGACCAGTCCGTCGATCAATCTCTGCTTGCTCATCGCATTGATCCTTCCCTGCCCTTCGTCAAGCAGGAAGCGCTTGCCGTGCTGACGGCGACGTATCCCACGACAGACGCCGCTGTGCAAGGCATCGCCAAGGGCATGGAAGACTTCTACGAGAGCAAATATCCGGACGCCGCGAAGACGAAGCAGTTAGAGATCCGCAACGCCGTGGCGGAAGTTCAGCAGATCTTCAAGCGCACCACATTCCCGGAGATGAAGCTGAACTGGCAAACGCATCCCAATAATCTCGGCCACTTCTATTACAACGGATGCTTCCGCTGCCACGACGGCCAGCATGTCAGCAACGATGGCAAAGTCATCAGCAAGGAATGCAATCAGTGCCATACGCTGCTGCCTGATGCCGGAACCACAGTGGCCTCATCGAACGGCATACCCGCGTTCCAGCACCCCGTGGACATCGGGGATCTGACCCAAGTGAACTGCGCCGACTGCCACACAGGCGGAGTCGGTCCTTAGCTCATTCATCTTTTAGAATAGCGGCGTGAAAAACACGCGCCGAACTTCGCCTGAACCTCTTCGCTCTCTCATACTCGCGGCCACCGCATTCGCATTCATCGCCCTTTGTTCTGCAACGGTATTCAGCGAGACGGCCAATCACGCCACGACACCTACCGATCGCCTCAGCGAACCCTGGTGGGCCGACCGTCACAAAGCAATTCTCGACTCCATCCAGCACAATCCCGACGCGCAGCTCCTGCTGATCGGCGACTCCATCACCAACAACTACGACAAGTCGCGGCCACCGGATGAAAATTTCCTTCCCACCTGGCAGCAGTTCTACGCCCCACGCAAGGCGCTGAACCTCGGATTCAGCGGCGACACCACTGCGCACGTTCTCTGGAGGATCAATCACGGCGAAGTCGACGGACTTCATCCCAAGGTCGCCATCGTCCTGATCGGCACCAACAACACCGGGCACGGAGACACCGCCGAGGAAACCGAGACCGGCATCGACGCCGTCATCACCGAGCTAGAAAACCGTCTGCCGGAGACTCATATCCTGCTGCTTGGCATTTTGCCGAGCGCGATCTCCGACAACAAAACGGAGCGCGATCATGCCGTCAACCGCTATCTGGCAACCTGCTACTCCGAAAACCCGCAGGTCACATATCTGGATATCGGATCCATCTTTTTCTCGAACGGAACGCTCAGTACCTCACTCTTTTACGATCCCCGCCTGCCACAGCATGGCAAGCCACTGCATCCCGACACCAACGGCCAGCGCATGATGGCGGAGGCCATCGAGCCCACTCTGGCGAGGCTCATGCACGACACCCCGCAGCAAGCGCTAACCTCCATGACCGACATCAACACGGCGGTCATACCCGTCGAGCGCCTTGAACCCGACGTTTATGACTGGTACGCCCGGCACCACGGGGTGCTCGACCTGATCAAGCACGTGCAGCCGCGGGTCGTTCTGATCGGAGACTCCATCACCCATTTCTGGGGAGGCATCCCGAACGGAACTACAGTCAACGGCGCTCAGGCCTGGGAGAGAGTCTTCCGCGGCATGCCCGTCATCAACATGGGCTTTGGATGGGACCGCACGCAAAATGTGCTATGGCGCCTTCGCCAGGGTGAATTCGACGGCCTTCATCCGCAGTGGGTCGTACTGGCCATCGGAACCAATAATCTGACCGGCACAGAGCACGCGCGCGCCAGCACTCCGCAGGAAATCGTCGAAGGCATCGACACCATCTGCAAAGAAATCGGCCTGCGTTCACCTGAAACCCACATCATTCTCATGGCGATCTTCCCGCGCGGCGCGAAGCCCGGCGACCCTCTGCGGGCTCCCATCCAGCAGGCCAATCATCTTCTGGCCGAGCACTTCTCAAAAAATTCCCGCATCACTTTTCTCGACATCGGCCAGCAGTTCCTGGCACCGGATGGCGCTCTACCCGCGGAGCTGTTTCCCGACGGTACTCACCCCGCCCAAGCCGGATATCAACTTTGGGGAGACGCGCTCATCAAAGCTGGGATAAAGCCGTAGAGACACGGCCTCGCCTGCCTCCTTTCCGTATCTGCCAGAAAATCGCTGTAACGATCTTTCATCGCGCATCACCATCGGGAAGTGAGTGATACAGTCCGATGATCGGCAGCGCAAAGGTTACAAATATCGTGTCGGGGCCCGGCTGTAACGGGCACAGCGTGAACCTGTCCGACACCGGACTTCATCACGTTGTCGAAACTTTTGCTTCGCCCGTCAATTTCTCAGCATTCCATCCATCCGAACAAGATAGTTTGATCGCGTTCCTTAACTCGCTTGTCCTGTTCCCGCCCGACGACCCAGCGTCGTCGATTGACCCTACCGAATACTTCCAAACGAACTTCTTACAGTTCGCGTACGGAGGCATCCAGCTCACCGTGCTCCCAACAACCCCACCGACCTCGAGTAGACAGTAGCCCGATCAAACCGGCCCCACCCTTTGCGTTTTGAAAGGGTGGGGACTCCTTTTTGGCCCGGATAACATCGTCCGGAAACCGCACATAATAAGTGCCTTCCGCTGCCTGTGTGATTGAAATCACACCCTGCTGTGAACCTGCGCCCCGACATCCACACTCCTGATCCTTCATCCTTAAGTTGTAACTGGGATCACACCAGTGGTTCCCGTCGAGACTTTTGATGGGGGGATTTCATGAAGCGCAAATTCAAGACCATGGACGCCAACGAAGCCGTCGCACACGTCGCTTACGGTGTCAGCGAAGTGATCGCCATCTATCCCATCACTCCCTCTTCCCCGATGGGCGAGTGGGCGGACCAGTGGTCGTCAGAAGGAATTCCCAACGCCTGGGGTAGCGTGCCTCACGTAGTCGAAATGCAGAGCGAAGGCGGAGCCGCCGGAGCTGTACACGGCGCCCTTCAAACTGGATCGTTGTCGACCACCTTCACCGCGTCCCAGGGATTGCTGCTCATGATCCCGAACATGAACAAAATTGCCGGCGAGCTGACACCGACCGCATTCCACGTTACGGCACGCACGGTGGCGACCCACGCTCTTTCGATCTTCGGCGATCACTCTGACGTCATGTCGTGTCGCATGACCGGTTGGGCGATGCTCTGCTCGAACTCAGTGCAGGAGGCCATGGATCTCGCGCTGATCGCCCATGCTGCGTCACTCGAAACCCGTATCCCTTTTCTGCATTTCTTCGACGGCTTCCGGACCTCGCACGAAGTAAACAAGATCGAAATGCTGACTGACGAAGATATGCGGGCCATGATCAACATGGATCGCGTGATCGAGCATCGCCAGCGCGCGCTCTCCCCCGATCATCCGGTACTGCGCGGTACCGCGCAGAATCCCGACGTCTTCTTTCAGATTCGCGAAACGGCAAATTCCTATTACGATGCCGCCCCCGCCAAACTTCAGACCGTCATGAACCACTTCGCCGAGGTCGTGGGACGCCAATATCGACTATTCGACTACGTCGGCGCCCCTGATGCGGAACGCGTCATCGTCATGATGGGATCCGGCGCGGATGTTGCCCACGAGACAGTCGACTACCTCAATGCCCATGGTGAGAAAGTCGGTCTACTCAAAGTTCGCTTGTATCGCCCCTTCTGCGTGAAGTCGTTCATGGAATCTCTCCCTTCAACCGTTCGGCAGGTCGCGGTTCTCGATCGCACCAAGGAATCCGGCGCAATCGGCGAACCTCTTTATCAGGACGTAGTAAACGCGTTCCATGAAGGCGCTCGTGTAGCCCCGGACGCATTCGTCCGGGGAGCGGACGAAGTCCGCTTGATCGGCGGACGTTACGGCCTATCCTCAAAAGAGTTCACGCCCGCGATGGTCAAGTCGGTCTATGACAATCTTAAAAAACAGGACCCGAAAGATCACTTCACCGTCGGCATCAACGATGACGTCACTCACACCAGCCTGACGTACGATGCGTCGTTCTCAACCGAGCCCGACAGCGTAGTTCGCGCGCTGTTCTACGGACTCGGTGCAGACGGCACCGTCGGCGCAAACAAGAACTCCATCAAGATCATCGGAGAAAACACCGACAACTACGCGCAGGGATATTTTGTGTACGACTCCAAGAAGTCCGGCGCCATGACCGTCTCTCATCTTCGCTTCGGTCCCCAGCCCATCAAATCCAGCTATCTGGTTTCGAAGGCGAACTTCATCGCCTGCCACCAATGGATTTTCCTCGAGCGCTACGACATGCTCAGCGCTCTGGTCGAAGGCGGCACGTTCCTGCTCTCGAGTCCTTTCAGCCAAGACGAAGTCTGGGATCATCTTCCCCGCGAAGTCCAGTCGCAGCTCATCGCCAAGAAGGCGAAATTCTACGTAATCGACGCCTACCAGGTCGCCAAGGATACGGGAATGGGATCCCGCATGAACACCATCATGCAGGTCTGCTTCTTTGCCATCTCCAAGGTTCTCCCGCGCGATGAAGCGATTGAAGCGATTCGCGAATCGATCCGCCACACCTACGGCCGAAAGGGTGAAGACGTCGTTCAGAAGAACATGAAGGCGGTCGACGAGACGCTGGCTCATCTACACGAAGTCCGAGTCCCGGAGCACGTGAGCAGCAAGACTGAGATTCCCGCTGCGTTTCCGGGAGCTCCGAAGTTCGAGCACGACATCCTCGGCGCCATCTACGCAGGCAAAGGTGACGAACTTCCCGTCAGCGCGTTCTCTTGTGATGGAACTTTTCCCACCGGCACGGCCAAGTGGGAGAAACGCAATCTGGCCCTCGAAATTCCTGCATGGGATTCGAAGATCTGCATTCAGTGCGGCAAGTGCGCCATGGTGTGCCCGCACGCTGTCATCCGTATCAAGGTCTACGACAGCAAGGAACTCTCATCGGCGCCAGCCACGTTCAAATCCTGCGACGCTCGCGACAAAGAGTGGGCTGGCCTGAAGTACACCATTCAAGTCGCACCCGAAGACTGCACCGGATGCGGCGTCTGCGTTGACGTCTGCCCGGTCAAGAACAAGGCCGAGACTCGCCTCAAGGCCATCAACATGGTCCCCCAGCCCCCGTTGCGCACCCCGGAGAGTGAAAATTGGGACTTCTTCCTGAAGATTCCGGAACTTGATCGCCGCAAGATCAAAGCTGGAACCATTCGCCAGCAACAGGTGCAGGAGCCGCTATTTGAATTCTCCGGCGCTTGCTCCGGCTGCGGGGAAACTCCATACGTGAAGCTGGTCTCTCAACTCTTCGGAGATCGCGCCGTCGTTGCCAATGCGACCGGATGCTCTTCAATCTACGGCGGCAACCTGCCTACCACTCCGTGGACAAAGAACGCCGATGGACGAGGCCCGGCATGGTCGAACTCTCTTTTCGAAGACAATGCCGAATTCGGTCTTGGCTTCCGCGTCTCCATCGATAAGCAAACCGAATTTGCGCGCGAGCTGCTGCTGCGCGTGGCAGAGACGGTCGGCGACGATCTGGCCGCTGCCATCCTGAGTGCAAAGCAGAAAGACGAAGCCGACATCTACGAACAGCGTCAGCGCATCGACGTCCTGAAAGAGAGACTCCACAAGCTCGGTTCGCCCGAGGCGAAACAATTGCTCTCTCTCGCTGACATGCTGGTGAAGAAAAGCGTGTGGATCATCGGCGGCGATGGTTGGGCCTATGACATCGGCTACGGCGGCCTGGACCACGTTCTCGCCAGTGGACGCAACGTAAACATCCTCGTTTTGGATACCGAGGTCTATTCCAACACTGGTGGACAGGCTTCGAAGTCCACGCCTCGGGGCGCGGTTGCCAAGTTCGCCGCCGGAGGCAAACCCGGTCCCAAGAAGGATCTCGGATTGATGGCCATGACATACGGCAACGTCTACGTTGCCAGCGTAGCCATGGGCGCGAAAGATGAGCACACGCTCAAAGCTTTTCTCGAAGCAGAAGCCTACGACGGGCCGAGCATCATCATCGCTTATTCATCCTGCATTGCGCATGGGATCGATATGACCACCGCGATGACCGACCAGAAAGTCGCAGTAGAGTCTGGCCAGTGGCTGCTGTATCGCTTCCACCCCGACCGCGCTTCGAATGGCGAAAACCCGCTCATGCTTGACTCGCGTGCTCCCAGCCGCAAGGTACAGGATTTCCTCCTGCAGCAGACGCGATTCAAAATGCTCACGAAGAGCAAGCCGGAAGATGCAGAGCGCCTGTGGAAACTGGCGCAAACGGACGCAGAGAACCGCTTCCGCATGTACGAGTACATGGCCGGCCGCAAGCCGGAACCGCCCGCACCTCCAAAAGAAGTAAAAGAGAAACTCGCGGAGAAACCGGTGCCTACGGTAGCAAAAACATAGAGGGTGCCCCACCCTGAGCGAAGTCGAAGGGCGATTTTCGTAGGGTGGGGGTTTTGAAGTTCGACGAAGGAGGAACTTGTCATGGATCTCAGCACAACTTATCTCGGCCTGAAGCTGCCCTCGCCACTCATGGCCTCAGCTTCCCCTTTGTCCCGCGATGTAGATGGTATCTGTCGCCTCGAAGATGCCGGCGCCTCCGCGGTCGTCCTTTACTCTCTCTTCGAAGAGCAACTTCACCAGGAAGAGATGGATCTCCAATACCACCTCTCCGCCGGAACGGAGAGCTTCGCGGAATCGATCTCCTATTTTCCCCAAGCAACAGAATTTCACACTGGACCTGACGGTTACCTCAACCATATTCGCAAGGCGAAGCAAGCCGTCGGAATGCCCATCATCGCCAGCCTGAACGGGTCGACCCTTGGAGGATGGACGAAATTCGCAGGCGAGATTGAGCGCGCCGGGGCCGATGCGATCGAGTGCAACATCTATCACATCCCGACCGACCCGAAGCTGACCGCGGCAGACGTTGAGAAGATGTACCTCGACATCGTGCGGGCCGTGAAGGCCACCGTAACTATCCCCGTCGCAGTGAAATTGAGCCCTTACTTCAGCAATCTGGCGAACATGGCCCGCTGCCTGGACGATGCCGGCGCGGATGCGCTCGTGCTCTTCAATCGTTTCTACCAGCCCGATATCGACTTGGAAGAATTGGAAATCAAACCCAACGTTTTGCTGAGCACTCCGCAGGCCTTGCGACTGCCTCTGACGTGGATCGGAATTCTTTATGGGCGCGTCCGCTGCAGTCTTGCCGGAACCGGCGGCGTTCACAGCGCCGCAGATGCCGTGAAGCTGCTCATGGTCGGCGCTAGCGTGACCATGCTGTGCTCCTCATTGATGCGCCACGGCGTGAATCATTTGCGGCACGTCGACCGCGAACTGCGCGAATGGATGGAGGCGCACGAGTACGAGTCCGTCGCCCAGATGCAAGGCAGCATGAGCCAGGTTCGCTGCCCCGATCCCGGCGCATTCGAGCGCGCTCAATACATGCGCGCCGTCAAAGGCATGCAACACATTCACATGGCAGGATGGCGATAAATGCCCACAACACTGGACCTCACCGAAGAACAAAAAAATTGGGTGGATGAAGTCACCCATGTCCTGACGACCGCGAGGCTTCCTCTGAATCCATCCCTCGACGACAAGCCAGGAGCCACGCGCGAAACAGGCACGCGGACGCACGTCCTAAGCGTGCCCAAGGGCGAGGATTTTGATAGGCTCGAAAAAGCGCGCCGCGAGCGGCAACGCGCCTTGATCGTTCCCCGTGAACACGGCGCCTGGGGACTGCTATTTGTCCCCATGGTCACCGGCGCAGGCATCGCTCTCCGCGAAAGCACGAACATTTTTCCCTTTGTCCTCCTGCTGACCGCCGCCTTGACTCTGTTCTGGTTGAGAACGCCACTCGAAAGTCTCTTGAAAATCTCCGCAATGCGCGCTGAAACCCACGACGAACGCCACTCTGTCTTGTTCGCCGTGTTCTACCTCGGCAGCGTTTCCGCGCTGGCGTTAGCCATGCTGTTCTGGGGCGGCCACAACCCGCTACTGTGGAAACTCGGCGCAGCGGCTGCGGTCTTCTTCGCCGCGCAAGAGATAGTCAAGTTGATGTGGCTCGGAAAATCGTTCGCGGAAATGTTCGGGAAAGTACGAACCATGTGGAGACGGCCGCCTCGGCCGTCCAGCGAAGGCAAAGCCGAGCCTCACCGTCCCATCCGCAGCAAGAAAGCGACCGCCAATCTCCGGATGCTCTCGGAAATCATCGGCACCGTCGGTCTCACCGCCGCCGCTCCTGCCTCCTACTACGTCATTACCGGACACTTCGGTGCCATCGCGTGGATCCTCTGGATTGCAAACCTGGTCTTTGCCGGCAATCAGATTCACTACGTGCAACTACGGCTGCACACGGTGCGCATTGTAGGACTGCGCGCCAGGCTGTCCCGCGGATGGGCCTTCGCCGCCGGACAAGCTGTCATGACCCTCGCTCTCGCTTTTGCGTGCGTCACGGGACTGCTACCGCGCTTCGCATCTCTTGCCTTCGCCCCGATCCTGTTTCGCGGATGGTTTTACTTCATCCAGAAACCTGCGCCCCTGATGGTTCGCAAACTGGGCTGGAGCGAACTGGCGCAGGCAATCATCTTCTGCGCCGCCTTGATAGGCAGTTTTACATTTGCCAAATAGCGAAATCTTCCAAAATATGGATCCCTAAGCTAGGAATGGACTTGCGATATTTTGTACGTACATCTTGTGTACGTTGGAATGTTCCCAAAGGAACACTTTTAGCATTTCTCAGTCGCTTTGACTTGGCAGGCCAGACGGGGTTCCCAACGCAAACAGCCGCGAAGCGGCGACAAACGCGTGCCCAACGGAGACAGCCGCAAAGCGGCGAAAGGACGCAGCCCACGGCGCAAGCCGTGGGTCAGGCGAGCCACACGGCTAGCTGCGGAGCAGCGAAAGAAATTAACTCGCTAACCATATCTGGCGCGGGATTTCCCGGAAAAACCCTACCGAATTCTGACCACCGGCTTAGGGAACGATGACAGCAGCGCCATCGACGGCATCGTTCTTGATCGCCATCAACGCTTCGTTGGCTTGCTCTAAAGAGAAGACCGTAACCTTTGGCTTCATCCCTAGCTGTGCCGCCAGGGCAAGGAAGTCGCGCGCGTCAGCGCGCGTCATGTTGGCTACGCTGCGCAGTTGCCGCTCACCCCACAGCAACGTGTCGTAGTCAAATTGAGGAATACGATCCAGGTGGATCGCATTGATCGCCACCACACCACCCTTACGCAGGCTGGCGAGTGCGCTGATCACCACGTCTCCACTTGGCGCGAATGTTATCGCGCGATCGAGTGCAACCGGCGGCTTGTCCGTCTCGGTTCCAACCCAGGTTGCACCCAGCGATTCCGCGAGCGCACGATGCGACTTCCCTCTCGTTGATACGTACACTTCACACTTCCACGCCTTCAGCACGTCGATGGCAAGATGCGCCGACGCGCCAAAACCGAACAGGCCCACGCGATCGCCATGCTCCACGCCAGCTACGCGCAGACTTCGAAAGCCTATGATGCCAGCGCAAAGCAGCGGCGCAGCGTGCAGATCATCGAGCGAATCAGGCAGCGGATAGACGAAATCGTTTCGCGCGAAAGCATAGTCCGCATAACCACCTCCAATCGTGTAACCGGTGAACGCAGGTGAGTCGCAGAGATTTTCGAGACCCTTCACACAATAGGGACACGTGCCATCCGTGCCGCCGAGCCATGACACGCCGACGCGCGTGCCCACGGGCATTGCATCAGTCGCGCCGTCGACTACCTCGCCGACGATCTGGTGGCCCGGAATGATCCTCAACTGCTTCGGCGGCAGGTCTCCTTCGACGATGTGCAGATCCGTGCGGCACACGCCGCACGCGCGCACACGCAGCAACACATGCCCGGATCGGACGCGCGGGTCAGCCACATCGACTATTTGTAAGGGACGCTCGGAGACAGGCTGAGGCGAAGCAAGGATGGCAGCTTTCATGGGGAGGGCTACCGCTAGGAAAATGTACGCTGATCGTACCACGTCGCCCCTCGCCGCAGGCCGAGCCATAGGCTGTTCCGGCAGCGGACCGGTTGATCGATCGGATACGTTTTTTCGGTGCGAAATGTCTTGACTTTCGTCATAAACGAAAGTAATAGTGTTGACTCGTAAACATATGAAAGTCCCAGTGGAGGCTGCTATGCGTACCTGCCGCGGTCTTTCTTTAGCCTTGTGCGCGCTGTTTTTAGTCGCGCTGCAACTCCTTCCCAGTACCTCATTCGCACAGGCCAGCTACACGGCGCAGGTACGTGGCGTGGTCAAGGACCAAAGCGGAGCCATGGTTCCGCAGGCGACAATCACTATCACCAACGACGGAACCGGTATCTCGACGACGGCGAAATCTGATGAGAACGGGCTCTACGTTCTTACCGGCCTGCGCCCGGCGGCCTACACGATCCGGGCCGACGCGCCTGGTTTCCGCTCGGCCGAGGAGAAAAATGTCGTGCTGCAGGTCTCGCAGCAGACATCAATCGACTTCACCATGCACCCGCTCGGCGTGATCACCACGATCGAGGTGACGACTGCGGCGCCCTTATTGGACACGGAAAGCGCTTCGCTCGGCACGGACATCACCAACGAGTATGTGCGAGATATTCCGCTGTACGGCCGCAGCATGTTCGGGCTCGTGTTCCTGGCGGGCGGTGTGACCGAGGTCTCGGGCGCGGGAGTCACCGACAACTATCCTTCCGGTACTAACTTTGTCTCTAACGGCCAGCGCAACGCCACCGCTGAGGTGACCCTCGATGGGAGCCCCATCAGTGCGCCGGAACAGGGCGAAGGTGGCAATTCCAACGTCTATTACCAGCCTTCCGTCGAAATCGTGCAGGAGTTCAAAGTCCAGAACAACGGTTTCTCGGCCGAGTTCGGAAACAACGGCGGCACCATCTTAAACATGGTTCTGAAGCAGGGCACGAACGCCTTCCATGGCAGCGGGTGGTGGTACGGGCAGCGGGCGACATTTGACGCCCGGGACTACTTCAATAGCGGTGAAAAGCCTGACCATATCCGTGATCAATATGGCTTCTCCGTCGGCGGTCCGATAAAGAAGAACAAGACATTCTTCTTTGTCGATTTCGAAAAGGTTCGTCAGCAGGATCCCAACGTGCTGGAAGCAATCGTTCCTACTGACCTGGAACGCACCGGCGATTTCTCCCAGAGCCCCGCGAATAGCAACGGTATCTTCGATCCGTGCGCTGGAAGCCAGGGATCTGCCACGCCTTGCCCGCGGACGCAATTCCCTGGCAACGTAATCCCCGCGAACAAGATCGATCCTATCGGCCAGGCGATTCTGAACCTTTATCCGCACGCCAACATTGAGGGTGCAGTCTATCCGGATATCAATTTCCGCCAGGTCATCCTTTCGACCGCTCCGGCCTGGCAGTTCGACGTCAAATTCGATCATCAGATCAGCGACTAACCACAAGATCGGTGGGCGTTACAGCCGTTATCACGACCAAATCACCCAACCCACGGTTTTCGGCGACGACGGTGACGGCGTTATTTACGATCACGACGGTTCAGAATGGTGGCGCGGAATACAACTGGGCGATCACTCCCACCAAACTTTGGACCAACCGCTTCAGCGTGGACCGAGTGCATGCTCCTGGCATCAGCAACAACTACCCGACGCTTGACTCTGTTGGGTTGTCGCCGCTTCTCGCAGCGAATGGACTTAACCGTATGCCCACAATCAACGTGGATGGCGGTATGACTTCGCTGTTCAATCAGTGCTGTGTGGATACGCACTTCGCCCACACCCTGGTCAGTTATTCCTCCGCTTTACAGTTGGCGAAAGGAGCTCACTCGATAACGATCGGCGGCGAGCAGCGCGTCTTCTTCAACTACTTTTGGCAACCCGACAATCCTACCGGCATCTTCGATTTCTCACGGGACGTAACCACCTCCGCACCCAACGCTGGCTTGGGCGACAACAACGAGGGGAATCCGTTTGCCACGATCCTGACCGGGTTTGCGTACGGGGCTTCGCTTCACATTGTCCCCGCCGTGTCGGACAAGTCGAAGGACACTGCTTTCTTCGTGCAGGATAACTGGAAGGTCACCCCCAAGCTGACGCTCAATCTAGGATTGCGCTATGAGTGGAGCACTCCCTACACCGAGGGCGGCGATCGTCTGAACTTCAGCAACTTCACCGGCGACACGGGAATCAGCCTGCCCGTGAACCGGGACGGCACCGGGCAGTTCCCCCAGTTTGGACAGATCGGTGAACTCCTCGGTACGACTGAGTTCCCAACTTCGAGCCGCCGTAATTCCCCGGTGGATCGAAACAACTTCGCCCCGCGTTTTGGCTTTGCGTATCAACTCGCTTCCAACACGGTACTGCGAGGCGGCGCAGGAATCTTCTACGGGATGAACGTGGCCACCAACTTCCAGTATGCCGGCCCAACGTTCGCCAAGACGGCGCAAATGTACTTCACCAAAGACGACTACGCGACGCAATTCGCGTGTCTCGGACCTTCTCCCTTGCAACCCAACTGCGACAGCCCATTTCCCGGAGGCCTCGCGGGGCCGCAAGGAAATAAGTATGGCAAATTGGCGCAGTGGGGTTTCGGCAACTCCAGTGACCTGGACACGGGCGTCGCGCGCAACGCTGAGATCTACCAGTGGAATCTGGGCGTGCAACACATGTTACCCGGTCAGATCGTGGTGGGAGTAGATTATTCGGCCAACCGCAGCACGCATTTGCCCTGGGCCGGCGCGGGTGGGATTTCCACACGGGATCGCAACTTCATTCCGTCTTCGATCCGCAATGCGCTCGTTCAGTCACTGAACCCGACCCACGATCCCAACAACACCGCCGTAACCGACTACCTGAATACCGAGGTAGCTAACCCGTTCCAGTGCTTCTTCGCGAGTGTGGCTTCACCGGCGTCGTATTGTCCGTCAGCCCCGATCTTCAGTGCAGCGGATGTGGCGGATTCACGTTATGGTGATGACACAATTCCCCAATCCCTGCTACTGGAGCCATATCCGCAATTTGACGGCGGCTTCTCAGGATTGCCGAAGCTGATCGCCACCTCCTGGTACCACTCGCTACAAGTTCGCTTCCAGAAGCGAGCCAGCCACTACGTCAGCTTCGAAGGAAACTACACTTTCTCGAAGGCAACGGATGATTCCTCTGCCGGTCGCAATGCCTGGATCGGAAATCTGGGCCTGGATAACCCGCAAGTGCTGGACGATCTCAGGGCAGAGCATGGAATCGGCTCCAGCGACACGCCCCATCGGCTGACGGCAGCCATCATTCTCCAAGTTCCTGTCGGTAAGGACCGTTGGATCGGTGGCGGCATGAACCGGGCAATGGATGGTATTGTGGGCGGCTGGTCGCTCAACGGAGTTGTAACCCTGCAGTCCGGGCAACCGCTCGCCATCTATAACAGTGTGGGACGCCTGGTCGATGGCAATTCGCGGCCGGATGTGGTCTGCTCCCAACTCCGGACTGGTTTGAGTTTCCGCCAAGCAGCCAGTTCGAACCTCCCTTACTTGAATCAGGATTGCTTCGCCGATCCCGGCGACAACATAACCGGTAATGCGCCTCGGCACTTCTCCAACCTGCGAGGCGACGGTATTCGGAACCTGGATCTGTCGCTGTCCAAGGAATTCAAGATCAGCGAAAGCAAGCTCCTCCAGGTCCGGGCGGAAACGTTCAATGCATTTAATCATCAACGGTTTGCCTTCCCGGATGTTGGATCAGGGGATGGCGTATTCGGCACGGTCACGTCGACCACCGGCAATTTCCGCAGAATGCAATTCGGCGCACGCTTCCAGTTCTAACAACCACTTCTCAACAACCTGGTTCCCGAAAACGGGACCAGGTTTCTTTCCTTCGTAGGTAGTACCCGATTCGAGGGTCGATCATGCAGCGAAGGTCCTTCTTGAAGGCAGGCGGAGCCATTACTCTGGCTGGCCTCGGCAGCAATTCCCTGCTCGCTCACGTTCCCACTCACAATTTCGATAAATACGATTTTGGGTCTGGGCCCGCGGTCAAAGACAGGCTTTATCAAGGTCCTTTCTCGGCTGACGATTATCCAAGCTGGAACGTGGCCATGGCGCTGACCGCCTCGCGAGAGGTGGTGCCGAATTACGGCATGGGGTGCATCACCTATATCTGCGACGAAGTGGGCCCGGCGAAGAAGGATGGCGAGTCGCAGGCACAGTCCATCGAAAACCTGGTGAAGATCCCCGTGGGGACGAAGCTTTACCTACGAGTGAACTGGAAAGATGTGCAGCAACGACCCGGAAAGCTAGAGCTCTGCGAGCACTGGAAGATCACATTCGACCTGGCGCGGCGATACAAGAAAAGAATTGGGTTCCGCGTGATGTTGAGCAATCCCGATATTCCTGACTCACCCCTGCCGGAATTTCTTCGCGACAAGATTCCGATGGTCAAGCTGGGCGATTGGCAGAACCGTACGCGGTTCGAACCGCAGTATGATGCTCCGGCATTCCAGTCGGCGTTTCACGAGTTGGTGGATCTGTTGGCAGATGCTTATGACGGGCATCCGGACGTCGAGTACACCGACACGTTCATGTATGGATTTTGGGGCGAAGGGCACACTTGGCCATTGGAGAAGAATCCATTCCCCGATGCCATCACCGCCGAGAACACTTTCGTCGGAATGCTCCAGTACCAGCTTGAACGTTGGAAGAAAACTCCGCTGCTCACCAACACGCAGCCGGACTTCAGCAAGGTGGGAAATTCCGAATTGCTTGACCGCACCGTGAGAAGCGGCAATTGGCTGCGGACCGACACGATCTTCATCGAGAACGAACAAATCGAGGAATTGAGCAACCGTCCACCCTGGACGGGAGTTTCGGTGGAAGTGGGAATGTCGGACGGCTCGCCGAAGACCCTGAAGATTGATGAGGGCGTGAGCTACACCGACAACGTTGTGGAGCACGTGCGCGATGTGGGCGCGTGCTATTTCTCGCTCTGGAATTGGCATCGCATCCAGGCTGATCGAATACTCAATTACTACCATCAATTTCCGGACGCGATCGACGGACTTGCGCGTCAGATCGGCTACCGCGTGCGTCCTTCGTGGGTGTGGACGTATGAAGAAAACCAACATCCCGGATTGATCGTGGGATTCGTGAACGATGGAATCGCAGGAGTTCCGGGCGTGCTGCGTGTGTCGGTCCTGAGCAGCGATGGGAAAGAGTTGGTTGCCGGTGGGCTGGATGCGGGCTATCCGCTGCCGGGAAAGGTTCGCCAAGCGAAGCTTCCGTTGGCGAAGGGAACGAAGTGGCAGGGTTTGCGATTGAAGGCGGAAATCGAAGTGAAGGGCCAACGACATCCCGTGCGGTGGGCGTGCCGGCAGAAACTGAATGAGGACGGAACCCTGACACTGCGTTCGACTGTCGGATTGGGACAGGACGACGTGACGGGTGGAATGCCGCCTACGGGCGAATGATTTGGGTTGCAATAAGAAACCGAGGATCGCGTGAAAAGAAAAAGTTCATTCGCAATTTGTCTATTGATTTTGTGTGTCGGCTTGTCACTTTGGAGCGTGCGGTTGAAGGCGGCTCCGGATAGTGACAAGCAGAACTGGACGAACTACGCCCGCATTGGCGCGTACGGCTTGAAGGGCGGCGATGCGCAGGAGATCGTACGGCGCGCGCAGGAAAGCGACGTGGCCGGGATCGAAGTGGACAACGATATCCCGGGGAGATATGAGAGCTTCCTCGATCCGACAGCGAAGCTGAAGGCGATCCGCGACGTAGCGGAGGCGGCGCACAAGGTTGGGAATCACGCGTACGTTTACATCGCTGGGACAGAGTGCATCACGGCGCACGGAGATCAGACTGCGCACACAATGGCGAAGGATCATCCCGACTGGCTCCAGAGAAAACTTACTGGCGAACCTGCGATATTCGGCGGCGGAACCGCATTCTGGATTGCGAAGGGCGACGAAGACGTGTGGGTGAGTCCTTACGCCCCAGAGTGGCGCAAGATCTATATGCAGCGCGTGAAGCAGATTGCGGAGACGGGAATCGATGGGATCTATATCGACATACCGTACTGGATGACGCACTTCGACGGCTGGGAAGATTCATGGGCGAGCTTTGACGACTACACCGTAGCGGCATTCAAGCAGAAGACGGGGCTCGACGCGAAACACGACTTGAAGCTGGCAGATTTCTCCGACCCGTCATTTCGAAAGTGGGTGGACTTCAGAATCCAAACGTTTACTGATTTTCTTGCGGAGATCGACAGAACGGCGAAGGCCGTGAATCCGGAGATCAAGACGATTCCTGAGATTTATCCGGGGATCGAGGAAGAAGCGGTCCGGGTTGGGGCGGATGTTTACAGCCTCTACGGCGTGGTGGACGTGATCGCGCACGAATATGAGTTTGGCAGCGGTGAGCACATGGCATCGGGGCGCAAGCCCGTGGACTGGTTCCGATATCAGGTGGGGATGCATTCGTTCCGCGCGTTCGCGCAGGGGAAGGCCACATGGATCCTGAATTATTCGTGGGACGGCGACAAGAAGGTGGACAAGCGCGAGGCAATGATGAATCTCGCGATGTCGCAGGTCATGGCGGGGGCTAATTTCTGGGACGCTCCGGGACATTCGATGGCCGGTTCCAACGACCTTCCGACGCGGAAGAAGATTTTCACGTGGATTCATGATCACGAGAAAACGTTCTACTTGCCTCGTAGTCCGATCGATCCAGTCGGCGTCTACTTCTCTCCGGGAACGCGGAATTATTTCGCGAAGGAGTTCATCGAGACGTATCGCGGAACTTTGATTCTGCTGATGCAGGAACACCGCGAGTTTCAGATCGTCACTCCGCGCACGCTGGCGGAGTTCAAGGGACGTACGCTGGTGTTGCCAGACGTGCGACTCCTGAGCGACAGCGAGCGCAACAGTTTGAAAAACTTTGCGGGGGGCGGCGGAAGAGTCGTGGTCGTTGGAGCGGATGCTACCGAGCTCCCGAAATCGGAGAATGTCGTTCGGCTGGCCGCGGATCCGGGTAAGGCGTACGGCGAGGCAATTGAAAAAGATTTTGAGCATTCACAGCCCGAATCGCAAAAGGAGTTTTTTGAAAGTTTGAAGGGCGGCGATGCGGTGCAGATCAAGGCTACGAACCAGGTGGCAACATCGGTGGCGCGGACATCGGATGGACACGTCAATTGCTTCTTCGCGAACTTTGCCGGATTGCGCGCCGGCGAAAATCCGGTACAGACGCCGCAGGAGGGTGTGAAGGTTACATTGAACGCTAAACTTGGCACGAAGGGATTCTTTTTGCCGTTCCTCGGGGATGCGCGGCCTGTGCAGGGAGAGCGCCACGGAGATTCCCTCACGTTTACTTTACCTACGATTACCAGGGGAGCGGTGTTCTGGGTCGAGCCCTAAGGGAACGTGAGAGTGGTTGGGTGTGGCGGCGAGACGCCGCCACTACAGCCGCCGGGACGGCGGCGCTACTCAACTTGTCGATGGCTCCCATTTTGTGGAACGGGATACGGCTTCGTTCCAGCGGGTGCGTAGAATTCGGGCTTGGGCGTCGGGCATGCGTGGTTCGAAGCGACGGTCGTTTTGAGAAGCGACACTCCCTTCGTCCGCGGGCCAAAAATTTACGGCTCGGCCTGCCAGAAGCGCGGCGCCGAAAGCGGTCGTTTCCGTCACTGCTGGGCGAACGACAGGTACGCCAAGAATGTCCGCCTGAAACTGCATGAGACTGTCGTTGGCGGCAGCACCGCCGTCGACACGGAGTTCACCTACGGCGGCGCCCGAGTCGCGGCGCATGGCATCCAGCAGATCGGCAACTTGATAGGCGATGCTTTCGACGGCAGCGCGGGCGATGTGGCCGGCCGTGCTACCGCGAGTGAGTCCGAAGATGGAACCACGTGCGTAGGAATCCCAGTGCGGGGCGCCCAATCCGACGAAGGCGGGAACGAAATAAACTCCGCCATTATCGGGAACCGATTTGGCGAGAGCCTCCACCTCTTCTGACTTGCGGATCAAGCCGAGTCCATCACGCAGCCACTGCACGACTGCTCCCCCGACGAAGACGCTGCCTTCGAGCGCGTATTCCGTGACGTTGCCGATCCTCCACGCAACGGTTGTCACCAAGCGATTGGACGAGGGGACCGCCTTCTTGCCGGTGTTTTGCAGCATGAAGCATCCGGTGCCATAGGTGTTCTTCGTCATGCCGGGCGTTGAGCAACGCTGTCCGTATAGCGCGGCCTGCTGGTCTCCAGCGATGCCGGTGATTGGAATTCCATCGAGCGCTTTAACTCCGGTGATACGGCCGAAGACGCCGCTACAGGAGCGCACCTCCGGCATCATGCTGATGGGAACTCGGAAAAGATTTAGAAGTTCACGATCCCATTCGCCGGTGTGAATATTGAAAAGCATGGTGCGCGACGCGTTGCTGGCGTCAGTGGCATGAACCTTGCCTTGGGTAAGGTTCCAGACCAGCCAACTGTCCACCGTGCCGAAGGCGAGTTTGCCGGCACCGGCAAGATCGCGCGCTCCGGGCACGTTGTCGAGGATCCAGGAAATTTTGGTGGCGGAAAAATAAGAATCGATGAGCAGACCGGTGTGTTGTTGGATTAGTGAGCTGTGTCCCTGCGTGCGAAGTTGCTCGCAAAAATCAGCGGTGCGACGATCTTGCCAGACAATCGCATTGTAGACCGGCTTGCCGGTCTCACGATTCCACACGATCGCGGTCTCGCGCTGATTCGCAATACCAATGGCTGCCACGTCGTCGGGCTTTGCTCCGGCTTGCGCCAAGGCCTTGATGGCGACCGCGACTTGGGAACTGAGGATCTGTTCTGGATTGTGTTCGACCCATCCGGGCTGGGGAAAGATCTGCTCGAACTCTTGCTGAGCCACGGTGCGGACGGCACAATTCCGATCGAACAAGAGAGCCCGGGAACTGGTCGTGCCCTGATCTAGCGCAAGAACGTATTTCAAGATCCCTCCCACACAATTATGGACGACCGGCCTCGACCGCACGGCAAGTGTTACGACGGCTTCAGGAAGCGCCGGATTCCGAAGTCATAGAGCGCAGCGCCCGCGATACCCCCGACGAGTGGAGCAATCACGGGAATCCACCAGATGCGCGAGCCATCCGTAATGCCGTTATTGCGGAAGCCTGCAACCACTGCGAACAGGCGCGGACCGAAATCGCGCGCGGGATTGATGGCATATCCGTGCATACCACCGAAGCTCATCCCAATCGCTACGACGACCAAGCCGATGAGCAAGGGCGCTAAGTTTGCACCGGGCGGGATGTTGAACTCATCGGTGATGGCAAAGATCAGGAGGACCAGCAGTCCGGTACCGATTAGTTGATCGAGAAATCCCGCCTGCGGCAATCCGGGAAAAGCTGGGAAGGTTGTGAAGACTCCGGCTGTTGTTTCCAGTCCGGGATCGGCCTGGTGAAATGCGGGGCGGTAGTTCCAGTAGACGAGAGCGGCCGCAGTGAACGCTCCGGCAGTCTGTGCAATCGAGTATGGAATGACTTTGCTCCAAGAGAAGTTGCGGAAGACAGCGAGAGCCAACGTTACAGCCGGGTTGAGATGGGCTCCGGAGATTTTCCCGGCGATGTAAATGCCCATGGTGACAGCGAGGCCCCAACCCAGGGTGATGTTGGTAAATCCACCGTGGACGGTTTCTCCTGGGTTCTTGGTCGGGAACAACACCACCATTGCAACCACTCCTGTGCCAAAAAGAATCAGCACGAACGTGCCCAGGAATTCGGCGATGAGTTCCGCGATCAGAGTTGGTTTTGAGTTCATTGCATCCTCGAGTGGACTGCGCTTACGTGGCCGCGAAGTAGTCTAGCAAGAAGGTGGCGGGCTGCGGACTTTTTCGTTCGTTGAGCCGAGGCGCGGGCGAGACGCCCGCGCGAAGGCCGGCGGGACGCCGGCGCTACTGTCCTCCGCGACCGCTTCACTAGTTCCTCCTCGTCGCTACGTCATGGGCTGGTGCCTTCTGGGTGATCTACGGTCCTTTACCCCTTGACATTTCTGCTGAGGAACATAAGATATGAAAATATTTATTCAGAATAGTGAATATTTATTCATAATGAATAAAACCTTGCGACAGCGAGCGGTGCTGGACGTCCTGAAACATGGATCCGTCGCCAGTCAGGAAGACCTGCAAAGGCACCTGCGGCGGCGCGGATTCAAGGTCGGGCAAGCCACGCTCTCGCGCGATATTCGCGATTTGAATTTGAGCAAGACTTCTCACGGGTATTCGTTGCCACACGGCGACGGAGGCGCAGGGATTGCGCTGCCTCCAGTGTCGCGCCTGGTGCGCGAGTTTGTGCTCGACATCCGCTCGGCGCAGAACCTGCTGGTCATTAAGACCATCGTGGGCAGCGCGCAGCCAGTAGCTGCCGCTTTGGACGAGACGGACTGGAGCGAAGTGGTCGGAACGATTGCAGGAGACGACACCATCCTGATTGTGTGTCCGGACAAAGACGAGGCACGGGAGTTGGCGAGCCGGATCGAGGAGATGCTCGGCTAGTGTCGGGAAAACTCAAAACCGCGGTGATGGGAGCGACCGGTTATTCCGGCCTGGAGCTCACACGGATTCTTCTGCGTCATCCGCGGCTCGAAAAGCCTGTGCTGTTGCGGCGTAGCGCTGATAACGGCGGAGCAACTGATCTGGCGGACGTCTTCCCCGCTCTCTCGGGTAACGGCGGCTATCCGTTGCACTCATTGTCGTGGGCGTCATTGAAGCAGCAGGGCGTGAAGCTCTTGTTTCTGGCAACTCCGCACGAGGTATCGCGCTCGCTCGTTCCGGAGGCAATTGCGAATGGGCTTCGCGTTATTGATCTGAGCGGAGCGTGGCGGCTCAAGGAAGAGCAGAACCGCGCGATTTACAGCTTTCAGGACGCGGACGCCGTCAAGGCGGCTGAACTGACGAACCGAGCCGTGTACGGGTTGGCGGAACTGAATACCGACCGAATCCAAAGCGCGGACCTGGTGGCGAATCCGGGATGCTACGCGACGTCGGTGATATTGGCTCTGGCGCCCTTGCTCAAGAGTGGATTAGTCGATCGCACACGCGGGATCATTTCCGATTCGAAGTCCGGCGTATCAGGCGCAGGCAAGGAACCGACGTCGAAAACACATTTTGTTTCGGTGGCCGACAACCTGTCTGCATATTCGGTGTTCAATCACCGGCACACCGGCGAGATCATTGAACAGCTCGCGCTTTGCACACAGGAATTAATCTTCACGCCGCACTTGTTGCCGATTCCGCGGGGGATTCTGTCGACTATTTACGTTCAGCTAAACCGCGAGATGACGCCGTTAGAAGTGGAATCGTGCTTTCGCAACTTCTATCTCGGCAAACGGTGGGTGCGAATATTCCACACTCCAAAGCTTCCGCAGGTGCAGTTTTCGCTCAACACGAACTATTGCGACCTGGGCTTTTGCCTAGCGGAGGATGGACGCCGGTTGGTGTTGATTTCCTGCATCGACAACTTGCTGAAGGGCGCAGCGGGCCAAGCAGCGCAAAACATGAATCTGATGTATGGATGGGGCGAGGAAGAGGGACTGCAGTGACAATCGTGATCAAAATCGGCGGCGCGGCGCTCGACGACATCGCAGTATTGCGAAAGTGCGCGAGAGCCATCGCGGAACTGGCTCAGGATGGGCATCGAGTCGCGGTGGTACATGGCGGAGGCAGCGCGTTGACGCGGGTGCTGAAGCAACTCGGCAAGCAAACCGAATTTATTGGCGGACTGCGAGTGACGGACGCAGAGACTCGCGACGTCGCCTTGATGGTGCTGGGCGGCATGGTCAACAAGAAGATGGTGGCCGCGATCCAGGCGGCGGGTATGCCAGCAGTCGGCTTTTGTGGCGGAGACGGCATGAGTTTCCGCGCACGGCGCAAGCATGTTCGAGGAAACGATCTGGGATTCGTCGGTGAAATCTGCTTCGCTGAGCCTTGTTGGATTGAGGCATTGTGGCAGCAAGGTGGCATCCCAGTGATCGCATCGCTCGCTCTCGGCGCGGACGGCGAGTATTACAACGTCAACGCCGACGAAATGGCGGCGGCCTGCGCAGCGGCTTGTCATGCGAATGCGCTGATCTTCCTAACGGATGTGCCTGGCGTGAAAGATGCCGAAGGCATCGTGATTCCCTGGCTCAGTACAAAACAGGCGCAGGATCTTGCCGCTGGATCGATCGTGAGCGGTGGAATGCTGCCGAAACTTGCAGCTTGTACGCAGGCTCTAAAGCAAGGCGTTGGGCGGGTACGAATCTTGCCAGCCGCCGAGGCGGAGGCACTACCGCAGTTCTATCTGACCAAATTAAGTTGCGGGACAGAAGTGACGTGCGCCTGAAAGCGCAAAGAGAAAATTAAGAGAGCAAGGAGTGAAAGTTGAATAGTCCTTTAAATAGTCGAGCACCGGTGATGCCGGCAACGACTCCCGACATCTTCTGGTGTCCAGACCTGGTTTCGACGCGCGACTTGGGGCCGCAAGGCGTTCAAGCCGTGCTGCATCTGGCCGAGTTAATGAAAGCGCGGCCGTCCGTGTTCCAACGGTCCCTCGCAGGAAAACAGATGGTGATGTTTTTCGAGAAGCCGTCTCTGCGGACGCGCATCACGTTCGAATCAGCGATTGTGAGCCTTGGGGGAACGGCGATGTTTGTCGACCAGTCCAAGAACCGCCTGGATGCGCGGGAGAAGCTGAGCGACATTGCGCACAATCTCGAACGCTGGATCGACGTCATCGTGCTGCGGACATTCGCGCACGAGACGATCGAAGGGATGGCCAAGCACGCTTCCGTCCCTGTCATCAACGCTCTCAGCGACATGGAGCATCCTTGCCAGGCGTTGGCGGACTACCTGACGTTACAGGAGCGGTTCGGTGATCTGAAGAAAGTCAAGCTGGCATATGTCGGAGACGGAAACAACGTAGCGCACTCTTTGTTGCTGACATGCGCGTGCCTGGGATCTTCCATTCACATCGCGACACCAAAGGGATATGCCTGCAGTTCGCAGATCGTTGCCGACGCACGCAAGATTGCGAAACAGACCGGCGCGCAGATCGAAGTTCTCACGGACCCACATGCTGCGGTCTCAGGCGTCGACGCAATTTATACCGACGCCTGGGCCAGCATGGGGCAGGAACAGGAGTCCGGTCTGCGAGCTGGCATTTTTCCGCCATACCAGGTGAACCGTGCCTTGATGCGGGAAGCCGCGCCGGAAGCGGCGTTCATGCATTGCCTTCCTGCGCATCGGGGAGAAGAAGTTACTGATGACGTCATAGACAGCGAGCAGTCCGTGGTGTTTGAGCAAGCAGAAAATCGACTGCACGTACAGAAATCCATTCTTTATCTATTGCTGGGCGGCGCCGTACGCCTGCCCGTTAGGAGCGCTCATGCCTGAGAAAGTTGTTCTCGCTTATTCCGGTGGTCTGGATACGTCGATCATCATTCCATGGCTTAAGGAAAACTATTCGTACGACGTCATTGCGATGGTTGGCGATGTCGGACAAGGCGATGACATCGAAGCGGTCGTGGAAAAGGCGTATGCCACCGGCGCAAGCAAGGTGATCGTGGAGGATTTGCGCGAGGAGTTCCTTACGGGATACGTGTTCCCCGCTTTGAAGGCCGGTGCCGTGTATGAGCACAAGTATTTGTTAGGCACGTCGATGGCGCGTCCGGTGATCGCCAAGCACCAAGTGGAAGTGGCTCTCCGCGAGGGCGCAACTGCTGTTGCTCACGGATGCACCGGAAAAGGTAACGATCAGGTCCGTTTCGAGTTGACGTACCAGGCGCTCGCGCCCGAACTGAAGATCATCGCTCCATGGCGCGAGTGGAGCTTGAAGTCGCGCGAGGACTGCCTCGACTACGCGGAACAGCATGGCATTCCAGTGACAGCAAGCCGGGAGAAGATTCACAGCCGCGACCGAAACCTCTGGCACATCAGCCACGAAGGCGGCGAACTGGAAGACGCGAGCAATGCTCCGCTGGCGACGACGTGGCAGATTACGCGCTCGCCGCAGGAAGCACCAGATAAAGAAGAAAAGGTCAGCATCGGCTTCGCCAAAGGCGTGCCAGTATCGGTGAACGGAATGGAGATGGATCCGGTTTCGCTCGTCGAACTCTTGAATGAGATCGGTGCGCGTAACGCAGTGGGACGCGTGGACCTGGTGGAGAACCGATTTGTTGGGATCAAGTCCCGTGGCTGTTATGAAACTCCGGGAGGAACGCTATTGATCGCGGCACATCGCGAACTAGAGGCTTTGTGCCTGGAGCGCGATGTCGCCCACTTCAAGCAGCACATCGGACTCAAATATGCGGAACTGGTGTACTTCGGATTGTGGTTCACTCCGCTGCGCGAGGCCCTGGATGCGTTCATCGAGAAGACGCAGTCAGAAATGACGGGCGAGGTCACGCTCTCGCTCTACAAGGGAAACGTCTCGGTCGTGAGCCGCAAGTCGGAGTACTCTCTGTATCGCACCGATCTGTCTTCGTTCACCATGGGCGAAAGCTACGACCAGAAAGATGCCGCCGGCTTCATTCGCATCCTGGGTCTACCGTCGCGTTCGCGTGCGCTGACGCGGGTTGAGGTTACGCGATGAAGATGTGGTCGGGAAGATTCCGACGACCGCTGGATCCCGAGTTTGAGCACTGGCAGCGGTCTTTCGAGTTCGATCGCCGTCTTCTGCGATATGAGATTGCGGCCAGCGGTGCACACGCGCGTGCGCTGAAAAATGCAGGGATCTTGTCGGCCGACGAACTGATCAGCATCCTGCAGGGGCTGGAGCAGATCCGCTCGAAGGCTGCTGCATCCCCGGACTTTCTGGACGACGTTGAGGCGGAGGATGTCCACCACTTCGTCGAAAAGCAGCTGGCCGCTCTGATTGGAGAGGTGGGGTACAAGCTTCACAGCGGCCGCAGCCGAAACGAACAGATCGCAACCGACCTGAGGCTATACGTTCGAGCGACGATTGACGAATTGAGGCAGCAACTGGGAGACCTGTGCGGCGCGCTTCTGGATCGCGCAGAACAAGCAAAAGACGCGGCGATGCCGGCTTATACACACCTGCAGCGCGCTGAACCGGTGCTCGTCGGACACTGGCTGCTGGCTTATGTCGAGATGTTCTTGCGCGATGCGGACCGACTTGTGGATTGCCGCAAGCGGCTGAATGTTTGTCCGCTGGGCTCGGGAGCCGTTGCCGGGGCTACGCTCACACTGGACCGTGGCTTGATGGCCGAGAACATTGGGTTCGATGGTCCAACGGCAAATAGCATCGATGCGACCAGCGATCGTGACTTTGCAATTGAGTTCGTGAATTCGCTTTCGATTTTGGCGGTGCATCTCAGCCGATGGGCCGAGGAGATGATTCTATTCTCGACGCAGGAATACGGATTCATCGAGTTGCCCGAAGCATATTCGACCGGGAGCAGCGCGATGCCGCAGAAGAAAAATCCTGACCTGCTCGAGTTGGTGCGAGGAAAGAGTGGCCGCGTGGTCGGAGCCGCGATCACCCTGATAACGACGGTGAAGGGATTGCCGCTGGCATACAACAAAGATTTGCAGGAATCGCAGGAGCCGCTTTTCGATGCTGCCGATACTTTGCTGCAGATGCTGCCGCTGGTGACAGGCTGGATGAAGGCGGTGGAATTCCATCACGAGAAGATGCAGGAAGCAGCAGCATCCGGCTTTATGAATGCATGGGCGGCAGCGACTTACCTGGTAAAGAAAGGGGTCCCTTCAAGGCTCGCGCATGAACGCATTGGCAAAGCAGTGCAGATTTGTATCGAACGGGGATGCGAGCTGCATGAAATTTCCCTCACCGATCTGCAGGCGCTGAGTCCGGCATTTGGCGCGGATTTTGGCGAGTCACTCACGCTGAGTTCTGTACTCACCGTTCATGATGTTCCGGGAGGCACAGCGCCGGCCCGGGTGCGGCAGGCTATCGGCCTCGCCAGGAAGAGAATTGAAGGTCTTCGCGAGGAGGTCCATGCGCACGCGTAAAGCCATACTGCCGGAT
This sequence comes from uncultured Acidobacteriota bacterium, assembly GCA_963801895.1. Classification (GTDB taxonomy): domain Bacteria; phylum Acidobacteriota; class Terriglobia; order Terriglobales; family Acidobacteriaceae; genus Sulfotelmatobacter. The sequence continues at coordinate 999,954 of CAWDGM010000003.1, forward strand.
GCACAGCAAATTCACGAATTGATCGGAGCCTACTCCGGAGACGGAACTCTTTTGCCTCGGACGCTGCCGGAGATATGCGAGAACGTGAGAGATTTCGTGGTTCTTGAGGACAAAGGAAGCATCATCGGTTGCGGTGCGCTGCATCTTTACGGGACGCATCTGGCTGAAATCCGTTCGATCACCGTCGCTCCGTGGGCACAGGGACGGGGAGGCGGCGGACGGCTCGTGAAGGCGCTTATGGGCGAGGCGAAACGACATCAGGTGGACTGCATTTGCCTGTTCACGCGTAAGCCTAACTTTTTTGCCGGGCAGGGATTTTCGGTGGCGCAGCGCGAAGATCTGCCGGACAAGATCTACAAGGACTGTCACGCGTGTCCGCGATTTCACTGCTGCGATGAAGTGGCGATGGTGCGCGGGAACCTGCCGAAGTTTGCTATCTTGCCGGAGCCGGCAAACTGGCTGGTGAAGTTGCAGGGTTGGTCTCCGGAAGCGTCGGATTCCGGGCGATCTAGCTGAGTTCCTGTGCTCCGTCTTCGGCGGAGCACAGATAGATTTGCGGCTCGATCGATGTAGCTTCGCGATAGCGGTGCGCGACCTGATCGGCGAAATTCTGCGCCTGGTCGGCGTGCACAAGATTGACGGTACAGCCGCCGAATCCTCCGCCCGTCATTCGCCCGCCGACGAAGCCTGGCAATCCTTCGGCCGACTCGACCATCACGTCGAGTTCGCGGCAACTCACCTCATACAGATCGCGCAGGCTGCGGTGGGAATCTCCCATTAACTTGCCGATTCTGGCGAGGTCGTTTTCCTGCAGCGCGCGGGCGGCGTCAAGCGTCCGCTGGTTTTCGCGGACGACGTGTGTGCAGCGTTTCGCGATTGTGGGAGGAAGATCCTTGGCGTGCTGCTCGAGTAGCTCGACTGAGACGTCACGCAGCGAGTGGACGGCTGGGCTCCACTTCGCAAAATAACGAACGCCTTCTTCACACTCTTCGCGACGCTTGTTGTATGCGCCTGTGGCGAGGTCGTGTTTGACTTTCGTATTGCACACGACGAGTTGAAGCCCGGCGGGGATGGGGGCGAACTTGAACTCGAGGGAGCGACAGTCCAGCAAAAGCGCGTGACCCTTCTTTCCATGGCAAGCGATGAACTGGTCCATGATGCCGACGCGGGCTCCAACAAATTCGTTCTCGGCCTTGCGGCAGAGCTTCGCTACCTCGGAGAGGGGAATATCGGCGTGATCGAGACTGCCGAGCGCGAGTGCCGAAGCGACTTCAAGGGCGGCGGAAGAGCTCAGGCCGGCACCGATTGGGACCTCTCCGTGGACGAACAGGTTCGCGCCAGAGAGTTTCTGTCCACGCTGCTGAAGGGCGTGAGCTACTCCCAGCACATAGTCGCACCAGGATCCTGTCCTGCGCTCGGGCAGATGGTCGATATCGAACTCAAAGTTACCGGAAAACTCCTCTGAATGAATCAAGAGCTTGCGATCCGGCCGAGGAGCGATCGCCACGTAAGTAGAGAAGGCCACGGCGGCGGGCATCACGAACCCTTCGTTGTAGTCGGTGTGCTCGCCGATGAGGTTGACGCGGCCAGGCGCACGGAAAATTCGGGGGTGTGTTTTGAACAGCCTTTCGAAGATTCCGGTGAGTTCTTGAAAATTCATCCTTAAGAGGCCCTACTTACAATGAATGTACAAGCTGTTGCGCGAGCGAGGGTACCGCTGGAAGTTTACGTCGAGGTTGCAAGCAAAGTTGTCGAAATGTCCCACTCCTCCGCGGATACCAGATTGCTTTATCCAGAGCAGCGATTTCGATGGAACACCCACGGCGGGGCGCAAGCATTCTATATGATTTTCGGTGCGTCTTTTATTTGTTTTCGCCCCGCGGGGAGGCGTTTTCAAGCGCTACTAAAACGTTTTGTGCTATCCGAATTCGCCGCGTCAATCCTCCGACCGCTAACGTGGTTCCCCGCTCGAATCCCAAGTTATCAGGGCAGGTGAGGCGTCGGAACTCAAAGCTTCCCGAATCGCAGAACGGTTGGGACCGGCTCGTTCGATGGCGCCGGACAAGGATTTGAGCGCTGTGGTGATCGGTGTTCCCTGCGGGAGCCGGAATATCCAAGGAATGTTGGTCGAGGTGAGCGTTCGGTCGGACGAGATAGCCAGCACCGGAAGGAAAGCTTTAACAGCAATCTGCTCGGCAAGGTGGCTGGAATCGCGATCCAGGGCGATCAAGGCAAGGACGTGGTCGTGGTAAATGGCGTTTACCAGATCACTGGAAGCCTTTCCCCAAGAGGCTTGGGAGTCGATGGCGACTAGCGAGTAGCGCTTGGTGATGAAATTCGACTGCTCCAGGAAACGTGAAACCTCCGCAGTACGGATGGCCTCTGCGGCATGAGGTCCGAAGACACCGATTGCCAGACTGCTCGCGGCTTGGTCGGAGGTGGGCGGTCCCAAGTACTGAACACCGGTTTCGCCTACCTTGGCATAAGGCTTCTCCATGGTGATCGGACGGTAATCGATCCGGCCGTCGTGAACGCGGGCGAGGAACATAGGCGCAATGTTCTTGCAGTTCGGATCGAAGATCATGTTTCCAGTAACGCCCTTGTAGCTCGTAAGGCCGGTGAGGGCGTCGCGGATGCGGCCTTTGTTCAGGCCTGCGCGACAGATGGCATCGAGCAGGATCTGCATCTGGTCGTAGGCCAGAGCCGCGAAGTGGTCAGGTTTCTCGTTATAGCGGGCCTGATAGCGGGAGACGAAGCCCAGCCAGCTCGGGTCGTTGCGGGAAGGATCGTAGGGGTAGAGCGCTTCAAACCCTTCGGCGGCAGGTCCGGCAAGTTGAAGAAGTTCGTCTCCGATCGTGCGGTGGCTGCCGAAAACGCGCTGCTTCATGCCGAGTTCCCGCATTTGTTCCAGAATCATCGCGGCTTCTGGGATGTCGGTCCAAAGGACGATTCCGTCAACACGGGAGTCTTGAATCACCTGAAGTTGACTGCGGAAATCGATATCGTCTCGGCGAAACTTCTGCTCAATCACGACTGGATGTCCAAGACGGCGCGAAGCATCGCGGAATTTGATGACTCCAAAGCGACCGTAGCGGTCGTTAATCCGCAGCAGCGCGACGCGCTTCAAACCTAATTCGGTGTAGAGATGCCGCGCGAGAGTGTATCCCTGTACGCGATCGTCCTGAATGTCGGTGTGATACCACGGAATGATTGTTTCGGGGATGGTGGGATCGGTGGAGGCACTGTTGACCAGTGGAGTTTCCGCTTTGAGCGTTAGACGAAGCGCGATGTGGGTGGATTCGGAGCTGATCGAGCCGAACATCGCCCACACTTTATCGTCGTAGATCATCCGGACGGCGTTATTGGAAGCGGCTCCCCAGATCGCCGAGTCTTTCGAGGTGCCGGCATTGTAGGAGCTGCTGTTTTGCCAGTTGTCGTAGTCGTTATGCGTAACGATGCGGAACGGCTTGCCTCCATAGCCGCCGGAAGCGTTCACCTCGTCAATGGCCATTTGAGCGCCGTTTAGCATGCGCGCTCCGCGTACCTGGTCGGGATGATCATAGAGCGGCGCCAGGAAGCCAATGCGAATCTCGGTGAGCTCTTTCAGGTCTGCGTCGGGAATGTCGCGTGCGGCGCCGTTGTACTCGACAAGATTCTGATAGTGCTCGTAGTAGGGCGGAGTGAACTTAGAGTATGGGCGCAAGTCGTCGGGCGCAGCCGCATAAGGCTTCAGAGTCCGTGGGGCTGGGACACCGGGAGGGTTCTTACCGCAAGCACAAGGGGCAGGGCTCTGGGCATAGGCAGAACTGATGAGCCCGATCACAAGCACGAAAGCAGAGGCGATTCGCATAGGTGCACCCTTCATTTCCGCGAGCGTTCAGCGGGCGGTAGATTCGCGCCGAAACATCGCAATGGCTTCGATCTCGATCAGGAGATCGGGACGGCAGAGGATCGCCTGAATGCCGGTGGACGCCGGCAGTGGATCGAGTCCCTGCGCCTTGAAAAACGCCGTGCGTTCCTGGTTAAAGGCCTCGTAGTCGCGTTCGATGTCGCGCAGATAGCAGGTGGTACGCACGATGTCGTGCCAGGTTGCTCCCTCAGCCGCGAGAAGTTGGGTGATGTTCTGATAGGTGCGGTGCATCTGAGCTCTGAAATCGCCCACATGAACGGTGCGACCAGCCTCGTCGATGCTGGCGGTTCCGGAAATCAGAAGTATCGTGAGACCGTTCAGATCGATTCGCATTCCGCGCGAAAAGGCGCTTCCGTAGTCATAGGCTTCATTTAGCGTTTTGTGATTGGTGATGGCCCGCTTCTCAACGGGTGCCGTGGTCACTTCTGCGAGTAGCTCTTCCAAGTTCATAAGATTGCTCCTGCCCTATTTCTTGCTCGAATTTATCTTCACTGTGCTGAATACCTTTGCCGTCGCTATTGGCGATTTCAGGCGTATGCCATGGCTCAGGCCCTTTGCCGTCGCGACCCAGATGTCATCGCCCTGGAAATCAACGCCGAGAATGTAGTTATGGGCAGGTGCGGTTTGCACGCTGACCGTCTTCACTTCTCCGGCAGCATTTCGCACCAGCATTTCCGGCTTGCGGGTGTCGAGGTTGGGACGGTAAACCGCCCAGTTCGTTCCGTCGTAATAGGCGAGACCTTTGTCGGTTGAGAACCACGCGCGATCGGCATCGATCGCTTTGACTTGGCTTAGAAAATTGCTTGGCAGTCCGCTGTCTTTCGTGAGGAAGTTATGCCAGTAACGGCCGTCGTAGCGGCTCGCCCCAAAGTAGGTGGCGACCCAGAGGATCTTGGCGACGTAGCTGACCGATGTCGTGATCTCGTGGATCAGTCCTTGATCTTTCATCAAGACCATCTCGGTCTCGCCGTCGGGATCGTTGTAGTCTTTCCAGTGCTCGGTTTTCTGGTCGTATTCGAGGACGCCGCCTCCCCAGACTGCGTAATACACCTTGTCCTCGGCGGAGCTGATCGAATAAGTCCAAATTTCGTACATCGGGGTGTTGCGCTCGTTGAAGAGCGACCATTGGCCCGTGCGTGTGTTGAGACGGCTCGCGCCGGCGGCGGTCGCCGTCCACACGAAATCGCCTTGCACGCCAACTCCATAGACGATGTCGTTGCTTAATCCCGAGTTCAACTGCGTGAAAGTGTCGAAGCGGCCGGCGGATAACCGGTTCAAGCCTCCCATGGTTCCGATCCAGAGATCGCCCGTGCGTTTGTCGAGAGCGAGGGATAGAACGGCTTGCTGGGCTAGACCATCGGCAGGGCGAAAAACTCTCCATGCGCCATGCTCATACACTCCGAGTCCGTTGTCCGTGCCAGCCCAGATACGTTGTCCGTCGACCAGGACGCAATACACATGGTTGTCGGGTAGGCCGCTGGCGGTGGTGAAGTTCTCCCATCGGAACATCGGCAGATCTTGGGCGCAGAGGAGAGATCCAGAAAAGGCCAGGACGAATATCGACAAGAACAATTTTGCTTTCATAGCGTTTTCAGGTACTCGATGAGGTCGTTTAGCTCATCCTTTGTTAAATCGTTGGTCACACCGTGCGTATCTTTCGGGTTGAAAACGGTCCAAATCTCTTCGAGAGAGCGTGCGGAACCATCATGCAGATAAGGGCCTGAATAAGCGACGTTGGAGAGTTGCGGGACATCGATGAGCGGGGATCGATCAATGGCCTTACCGGATCCGACGTCAAACTGGCGCTGGCTTGTATACTTCGGACCGCTATGACAGTAGCCGCACTGATTTGGCTCTGGAATCGGTTTTCCATTCTTTGATTTCACCCGTTCAAAGATGACCTTGCCACGTTCCTGAGCCGCGGTCAGTTCCCCGTCGAGTGATCGATAACGGTTGGGCCGATACGGCAGCGAGTAGACGAATGTAACCAGATCGGTGAGCTGTTGCTGAGAAAAGCTCTGCGAGCGGAAGAAGAACTTTTCGGTGCGAGGCCCGCACTCAGTGGGCATGTCCGGATTCCCGCCATTCCATTTGAACGGCTCCGTACCTGCCAGATTTTCCAACGAGCGGTTATCGACAACGTCTCTGCCAAAGCCATCCGGTTCAAGATCCCACTGCAAGCCGTCGATGGTGGCGTCGATGTGGCAGTTTGAACAGCCAAACTGTCCCTGGAATGCAAACTCCGAGGTATAGAAGAGACGTTCTCCGCGACGCAAAGCATCGACATTCTCGGGACCACTTAGAGAAATTGTGGAGACTATTTTTTCGGATTTGGTGTCGATGACGCTGATCGTATCGTCAAGGCGGTTCGCTACGTAGAGACGCTTTCCATCCGGAGACAAAGAAAGACCGCGCGGATTCCGTCCTACCGGAATGCGTCGCGATACGTATTCTGCGGAAGCGGAGAGATCGTTGGCGAACGACTTGCGACGTTGAGCGGTAGCGAGCAGACGATGGACGTCGATGGATGTGACGCTTTGCGATCCGGCGGTCGATATGAAGATCTTCGACATGTCAGGAGTAATCGCGACTCCCCAGGGCAATGCGTAGTACTGATCAAGCTCATCAATCGGAATTTGAATGACGCCTTTTATGTTCTTTCCAAATAATGTGAGCGAGTCGCCGAAGGCCCAGCCGTGTTCGACGTGTGCGAGGGGAATCAGATTTTTAGGGCGGAGTTGCGCGGCAAAGCCGAGGGTGCCGTCCGCCGACATCGCAATGTGAAATACTCCCGCAACGTTGTGGAGCGGAAGGCGGTCAACCACTCTTTTTTCGCCGGTATCGATGATAGTAATCTCTGACTCCGGCACCGTTCGGATGGCAGCGGGATTTGGATAGACGTGCGTGCAAAGGACTGACTTACCGTCCGGTGAAAGTGAAAGGTAGCTTGCGCCGCGACCGGCGAGGAGCCGCTTGATCTCCTTCCCCGACTGAAGATCGATCACGGAAACGTCGCTGCTCAGGCGGTTCGCGACGTAGAGAGTTGTTTGCTGGCGATCAATGACCACACCATGCGGCTCGAATCCGGTTGGAAGATTTTGTACGACGTCCAGAGTGGTCGTATCGATCACGGAGACGGTGTCGGACGATGCGTTCGTCACATACAAACGCTGCCCGTCCTTGGAGATTGCGATTCCTCGTGGCGAATGGCCGACCCGAATGCTTTTCGTGACTTTTTCCGTGGTGAGATCAAGCACACGCAGCTCGTCACTATCCTGGCAAACTACGTAGAGGAGGCGTCCGTTGGGGGAGAACGCCATTTCGATTGGCGACAGGTATCGTTCTTTCGGAAGCGCAGTTGACTGTTTCGGTGCAGGACGGGCCGCAAGGGCGAGGAGAGTCAGCGCAAGAACGCCGGCGATCCGGACGACCGCGAGGCATCCTGCCTGATACTGAGCTCCTGGGGGCATCTACGGTTCCTCCACAATAAGGACTCGATCGACGGCCAGATTCTCCAGGACCTGCTCGCGGCCACTCGGCCAGTGCAGGGTGAGCTTGTCGACTTTTGCTGCCGTTCCGATACCGAAGTGGATGCGGCCATCGTCCTGCGAAAGGTAGCCGGATCCCGCCACGCGCTCCGCGACCTGGCTACGCCCGCCGGCGAGGACTTCCAAGCGCGTTCCGATTCCGTCGCGGTTGCTTTTCTTCCCTTTCAGTTGCACAGCCAGCCAGTGGTGGCTGGTCTGCGAGACGTTATGAAGCAGGATGGCTGGTGCGCCGAGGTTGACGACGAATGCGTCGACCTTGCCGTCATTGTCGTAATCCGCGAAGCATGCTCCTCTAGAAACGGTCTTTAGATCGAGCAGCGGGCCGGCGTCGCGCGAGACGTCAGCGAATTTGCCGTTGCCCAGCCCCCGAAACAGAGACTGTTCTTGCGGAACGAGGTGTACTAACCCTCCGTGGAAGATCAGAATGTCGAGCCAGCCGTCGTTATCGAAGTCATAGATACCGGATCCCCAGCTCGTGTATTGAGCGGTAGCCTGTGAGATCCCGGAGGATGGACCGATGTCCTCAAAACCGTTTGGCCCGACGTTGCGCATCAGCCGGTTATATTTCGAATCGGTGACCAAGAGGTCAAGACGGCCGTCGCCATCGATATCGGCAAAGGTCGGACCCATCGCGGAAGTGCTCTCGCCATTTTGTCCGTAGGCCACGCCGAGATCTGACGCAATCTCTTCGAACGTTCCATCATGCTTGTTGTGAAAGAGGAAATTCTCTGTTTTGTCGTTGGCGACGTAGATGTCGGGATAGCCGTCGCCGTCGAAATCGGATGCCGTAACTCCCATGGCTCGGCCCTTGAAGCCCGCGATGCCCGCCTTCTCAGTGACGTCGGTAAATGTTCCGTTGCAGTTGTTGTGGAAAAGACGACTTGAATCGCCTGCGTAATCGAGTGGCCCAGGGTAGTTGTCGGCGGGATAAAAATTGCGGTACTTCGGATCGAATTTCACGTAGCGCCCGACGAAGAGGTCGACGCATCCGTCGCGATCGTAATCGAGCCACGCGGAGCTGATGGACCAGCCAGTAACTTCGACCCCAGCCTTGGCCGTCACGTCAGAGAACGTCCCGTCGCCGTTGTTGCGGTAGAGAATGTCCTTGCCGTAACCCGTGACGAAGAGATCTATAAACCCGTCTTTGTCGAAGTCTGCCGCGATGGCGGCCATCCCATAAATGTTGGCTGCTACGCCGGCTTGCTCCGTAACGTCGGTGAAAGTGCCGTCCCGATTGTTCTTGTACAGGTGATTGTGTGGCGGAGTCGCAGGTGGCTGTTTCAGCGGGTACGGATGGATGCCGCCTTCGAGTGGCTTACCGCTCGCAACGTAAAGGTCGGGAAATCCGTCGTTGTTGTAGTCGAACCAGACACAACCGGAACCGGTGCTTTCGAGAAGAGAACCGAGTTTCTGTGATCCGAAGCTGTGCGTGAAATGGATTCCGGATTTCGCTGTCGCGTCTTCGAACCTGATAGTGCTGACTCCGTTGGCGGATGAGGTTTGCGCCAGGGACGAAGAGGCGAGGAGAAGGAGTGCAAGTATCCGTGATATCACTGAGTTCCTCCGGAAGCGGGCTGAGGGGACTGTCCCGTCATGGCAGCGGGAGTGGTCGATTTCAGCAGCGTCATGGGAACCGCGTTCTCAGGGGCAGTTTCGGGACCGGCGTGGCACCCAACACACGCTCGCTGCTCGCCGCGACGCATCCAGAAAAATCCGGATTCTCGCTTCAATGTTTTGCCCGCGGAATCAAGCAGTTCAATCTGCAATGGTTGGTCGCCAGGAACCTGGACAAAGAAGGATCCGTCTTTCTCAACGGGCGCAGTTCCGAGCAAGGTTGCACTTCCGTCTTCAGCGCGCGTGTAAAGGCGAACGGAATGTACTGAGGCCGGTGCGAATTGATATTTCGATGTGTACGCGTTCAAGCAAAGCAAGTTCGCATTCGACCAATCATGCAAACCTGAAGGATGACGTTTTGGAATTTGCCGAGGACCGATCAATTTCGGCTGCACGAGATTCGCGCTTCGGTCGGATACCACGGGCACTAGTTCGCGGACGCCTGGGCTCCAACGTTTCAGCTGAAATCTAGCCTTCGCGGTAGGACGCCATGAAAAAAGAAGCGAGGAATCGTGGTCCTCAATGAGGTCTGCATACTCGCCTGCGGGAGAGGAAAGTGGAAGTTCCTGGGCATGTGCGGAAGTGAATCGAGACAGGCCACGACTCGATGCGAACACTAAGTCTCCCGAACTTGTTTGAGTGGCTGAGTATCGCGACCGACCGTGATCGCATCGGTAGGACTCCACGCCGCTGCCATCGGCATAGACTGTGTAGATTTCAGGATCCGCATTTAAACCCAGCGGATATCCCGCCTCGAACAGGATCCGGCCGTCACGAAGGACGGAGGCAGGCATCACGTTCGAAGGGCCATAGGTGAGGGCACGGGATTCGCCACCTGATAGATCGGCGACTTCGATGATGAACCGGCCACCGACTTTCGCCGCATACACGACTCGATCGTCGGGAAGATACAGTGGCCGAACGCAGTCTTCTGTGCGGGAGATGATTCGACGGGCATCGCTGCCGTCCTTATTCACTTCCCATATTTGCCAAGCGTCCTGCGCGTGCCGCCTGCCGGCGAACAGGACTCGTTCACCATCGAATGAAATGTCAGCGTCGCTGGACTCGGCGAAGTCCGGAAGGAAAGGATGAGTGCCGCTCTCGCTCTTCAATAAGATAGCGGCGTCAGGACTGAAGCGATCCGCGCCATGAATCCAGGCCAGCGGTTCGTAGTGGGTTGTAGCCGTATACAGAAGTTGGGGAGCTGCCGACGCTTTGGATGACCTGCCAGCGGGAGTTGCAGGTCCGATCGCGACCGATAAAAGCAGGACAACAGTGATGGAACGCAGAAGCACTAATCCCCTCCCCCGGCCGCAAGGAGTTGAGGGCGCAAGTCCCGGCTGTCCCGCTGAAGGTCTAAATAAGGTTGGAGATCAATCATCATCCGGCCAAACTCTCTGAATGTCAGAGATTGATCGCCGTCGCTGAGGGCTGCTTCCGGATGAGGATGAACTTCCACAATCAGTCCATCTGCGCCAACCACCGCGGCCGCCCGCGAAAGCACTGGTACAAGCGAGCGGATTCCGGCTGCGTGGCTAGGATCGACGATGACGGGCAGGTGGGAGACCGTCTTTAGGACGGGGACAGCGGCGATGTCGAGAGTGTTGCGGGTTGCAGTTTCAAAAGTGCGGATGCCACGCTCGCATAGGATGATTTCCAGATTCCCGGCCATCGCAATCACTTGCGCGGAGCGAAGTAGCTCTTCGAGAGTCGCGGTCATCCCACGCTTCAGAAGCACCGGACGCCCGCAACTTCCAAGTCGCTCCAGCAACGCGTAGTTTTCCATGCTGCGTGTGCCGACCTGCATGATGTCGGCGTATTCGGCGATGAGGTCGACGTCGTCCTCGCTCATCACTTCCGTGACGATTGCGAGTCCTGTGGCTTGCCTGGCCTTGTCGAGAAGCTTCAGACCTTCGACACCGAGACCTTGGAACGCGTAGGGAGATGAGCGAGGCTTGTAAGCTCCGCCGCGCAGAATGCGCGCACCCGCTTCAGCGACAGCCTCGGCCGTTTCCATTATTTGCTTCTCGGATTCGACTGCGCAGGGACCCGCCATAACGACAAAATCGTTGCCTCCAATTTCGAAGTCTCTGATCGGGATCACGCTGCGACTGCTCGTGTCGGTCTTGGCGACAAGATCGAAGCAGGAGAATTGGCCGTTCCACTTGGGATTCATGACCGAGGTGATTCTAGTAACGCGCACATGTGTGATCACTAATTCGAATCTGCTAGAAGTCGCTGAAACAGCGGGCAAAGACTCATCGAATCCGTGGAACGCTGTTGCTAACTCCTTTGTAGAGACAAGCAAAGCCGCACCATGTGACGACAATCACAGTTGCGCGAGAGCGTAAGCACAACAACCAGTTTTTTCGCGGCGCATATCGCCGTACCTAGCAACGATCAACGATCACGGAGTTGCTGGGATCGCGTGCCGTTCGCACATGTGGGAAATTCCGACGGACTTCGTGGGGAAATCCGACACCGGTTCGCGTTCATTCAACGCAAGTTGTTGGATTCGCATGATGGCTATCGGCATGCATTTAACGCAGTAGATGAGGTCCATCGAATAGGAGGTCATCGCGATGGCTGGAGAAAATTGGGCGATGTGGCTGAACGTCACGAACTTGATTCTTGGAGCAGTTACACTCGCAGCGCTCGTCATTGTGTTCTTCGCAATCGGCTGGGATTTGTTAGCCGAAAAGTTAGGCCGGGCCCAGGCTAATTCCGAGATGCGAAATATTGATGGCGAGCTGCGAGCGCTGCTGCACACCGGGACACACAGTCTCACAGTGCCAGAACTTGGCTTAACCATGGCGGACGGCGGCGAGAAGATTGAGCCCTCCGAAGATGGCGAGTCCGAAAAGAAATCGCAGGAGTGAGTTATGGCTTGTCTATTTCTGCGAGAAGGTAAGGCCCGGTATTGCCATGCCGCTCCTGTTCGCAAGCTCATATTGAGCGGACCCGGCGCGACGAATGGCGGGCTATGCGATTCTCCGCTATACCGGAGCTGTGAATTGGCGGCAAAAGATACGGAGGAGATGGATCACTGTCCTGGGCTGGAGGAGATACGCGTGCAGTACTGTGGCGTATCGCCCGTGCCGCAGTTGATTCCTTTCAGCGATTCGCAGTTGTCGGGTTGTACGAGTGACAACTACCGCTATTGCGATTCCTACCTTCATCTGTCGCAGCCTCACACTACGAAGCCGCCTGCGACGCTTCTCTACTCTCCGAATCATTTTTGGCTGGATGCGGAAGAGTCGGGCCTGTGTCATATCGGCATCGATGCATTCGTCGCCGATATTGCGGGCCATGTCGACGGCGTAACGTTCGTTACGACGCGAGGAACGCATTGCCCGGCGTTGGCGCTGACGATTCACGGCGTTGAATGGCCGATGAGCTTTCCAAATCCACTGATGATTCAACGAGTGAACAGCCGATTGCGCAGCGATCCGGCGCGATTGACTTTGGATCCGTACGGAACCGGGTGGCTGTTCGAAGGCTGGGAGGTTCCGGGTCGAACGCGGACAGGGCTGCTTCGCTCGCCGCAAGCGGAGATCTGGCAGGCCGATGAGCGCGAACGGCTGAATCACGAGATCCACGAGAATCATGCTCCAGGATGCGATGGCGGATCTCCTGTAAAGGGCGTTGCGCAATTACTCGAGCGCGAGCACCTGGTATGCCTGTTCCAGCATTTTTTCTCGAAAACGGATTGGACGGCGGAAAAATGAAGATGCACCGCAACATGATTTTCTTCACGCTTGGGGTAGCAACAGCTCTGTTTGTCGGTTGGTTTGTATTTCCTCGAGTTCTTTACGTGAAGAAAAGTCAGCCTCTCGATTTCCTGCACAAAACTCATGCCGACAAGTCAGGACTGAGCGATTGCAGCGAGTGTCACACCATTCGCGAAGATGGAACCTTTGCAGGGCTGCCCTCGACTGAAAAGTGCGCCGGCTGCCATTCCGATCGGCTGGGCGAAAGTAAGGCCGAAGCGCTCCTGGTAAATGACTTCGTCAAACCAGGTCAAGAGACGTCGTGGCTGGTGTATTCGGAACAGCCGGCCAATGTATGGTTTTCGCACGCGATTCATGTCAAGCGCGCAAAGCTCGCGTGCTCAGAGTGCCATTCCACCTACGGGGAGAACGACGGACTTCGCGTCTACGAGGTTAACCGGATCAGCGGATACAGCCGGGACATCTGGGGGCACTCGATATCGCGGCTGCGGCGTGCTCCGCATGACGGCATGAAGATGAGCGACTGCGAAGCATGTCATGAACGGCACCACGTCGAAACCGGATGTCTCGGTTGCCACCAATGAAAGGCAGGAGATGAAGTTCACTCGGCGGGATCTTCTGGTATGGGGAGCGGGAGCGGCGGCCGGGATCGTGGCTACTCCGGTTCCATGGAAAGTATTGGACGATGTTTCGATCTGGAGCCAGAACTGGCCATGGATTCCGCAACCCCCGCGCGGGCCTGTGGAAGCGAAGGCATCGTTCTGCACATTGTGTCCGAATGGATGCGGACTGCGGGTGAAGATGTCGTCGGGTCATGCGGTGGGCGTTGCAGGGATGAGTACCCATCCAGTGAGCCGAGGGGTGTTATGCCCTCTCGGTTATGCGGCTCACCAACTCAATTGCCATCCTCGCCGTCTCAAAACCGTGAAGCATCGAGGACTGACCTCCTCCTGGACCGAAGCTCAGGCCGCGTTTGCAAGAGCCTGCACGGAAGGCCCCATCGTAGTCATCGACGGTTTTCCGGGAAGAGCCGCTTCTTCTGTGTTGCAGTCGTTTGCAGAGAAGCAGCACGGCTCCTATCGGGCTTTGGCTAGTCCGGAAGTTCGAGCACTCCTGCCATACGAAAAGTGGACCGGGATCTCAGCCAGTTCGCTCGGATACGATCTCGAGAACACGCGGACTGTTGTGAGCTTCGGGGCTCCATTGCTAGACGGATGGGGCATTCCGAGCCGATTTGCGCGACTCTGGTCAGAGCGTGGCGCTGGTGCTCGCGATGCAGAACTCCGGCTGATCCAAATCGACGCGCCGTTTACGCGGACGGCCGCCCGATCGTGGCGATGGGTAGCGATTAAAGAAGGATCGGAATCGGCGTTGGCTTCAGGGTTAGGTTCGGCACTCATTCAGCAGAAACTGGTGCCGGCTAATTATTCGTTTCCTCTGGCCAGTCTTCCCGATGTGGCACAACAGACCGGGGTACCGGTAGATGCGATTCTGGATCTGGCGCACGTTGTTGTCGAACAAGGTCCGGTACTGGCGATCGCTCGTGATGAAAATCCTGCAGTCGCAGCTTTAAACGTGGTGCTTGGATCTGTCGGCGCGCGCGGTGGAATCGTACGGAGATCGGCGGCCCTTTCTGTTCGTCTTTCGACAGAACAGGCACCTTCGAATGTCCGAGCCGTCTTGCTAAATGCAAGCGTTCCTTGGGGTTTCAAGAATGAAACCGGAGCAGAGGTCTTTCGCTTCGCCGCTTGGGATGGCGGGTCGACCGAGGCGGACTGGCTGCTTCCAGCCCCTGGCTTCCTCGAAGAAATTTCCGACATACCCACCGCACCGACAGCTTCAGTGGATACATACTCGGTCGCGGCTAGCCTGGTGAAGCCGGCGTTCGAGGTACGGAGTGCTGCGAAATTTCTGACCAGCGTTGAACCAAGCCTGACTCCTTTGGAAGAAGTCATTCACGCTCGTTATCAGACCTTATTGCAACGACAATCAGGCGTTGTCCACGCAAAGGAAGCCATTCCGATTACGCAGATCGCTTCCGCTCAGAAATTGGAAGAGGCGCTATCGAACGGCGCGGTGTGGGTCAACGAAGGATCACGCGGGGGGAAGATCGAGTGCCGGCTACGAGAGTGGCCTTCGCTTACTGCGGCATCCCGGCCGGACGATTGGGGGGCGTCATGGCAAACCCCAGTGCTTCCTCCGCTGGCCTCCAAGCTCTTCATCGAGTCGACATTAAGAGAAGTTCCGAGCGGGAGGAACGCATGAATGCACGGTACGGCATGGTGATCGATCTGGACCGCTGCACCGGATGCGGGGCGTGCATGGTCGCGTGCGCCGCCGAGAACAACGTTCCGGCCCTTCCACAAGCGA
Organism: uncultured Acidobacteriota bacterium; assembly: GCA_963801895.1. Lineage (GTDB taxonomy): Bacteria > Acidobacteriota > Terriglobia > Terriglobales > Acidobacteriaceae > Sulfotelmatobacter. The sequence continues at coordinate 1,015,127 of CAWDGM010000003.1, forward strand.
GTGCGCGAACCGGCATTACGCCTGTATTGGTGCGCCGAGTCTCCAATGGAATGGAAGGCACGGCGAAGCGAGAAGCCTTCATTCCGATCATGTGCGCCCACTGCGAGCACGACACTCCGTGCGTGAAGGTGTGTCCTCAGCAAGCAGTTGAGGTGGACAAGGCAACCGGGATCGTCATGCAGATGCCTCAACGCTGCCTGGGTTGCCGTTATTGCATGACCGCCTGTCCGTATCACGCGCGCTATTACAACTGGTGGGATCCGTCATGGCCGAAAGGGATGGAAGCGAGCTTGAATCCGGGCGTTGCGGTCAGGATGCGTGGCGTGGTGGAAAAGTGCAATCTCTGTCACGGGCGGTTTCACGCCGCCAAAGAAAAAGCGGCGGCGGTGGGCCGGTCGGAGATCGATCCAGCGGATTACATCCCGGCATGCGTGGATTCCTGCCCCACGGGTGCGATTCGATTCGGAAATCTTGCCGACACGAAAGATCCCATCTTGCAGGAAGTACACTCTCCCGAAACATTTCAACTACTCGCTCGTCTTGGCACCGCGCCCAAGGTTTACTACAAGTCTAGAGAACCGTGGGTGAGGAATCTGGCGGAACCTGAGTCTGGGCTCAAGGCGGAGGCTCAGCATGGCTAGCACCACGCTCACTGACGCACGATGGATCGCTCGTGGAGAAGAACGAACGTCTCTGACGCGATTCCTGCTGTGGCTCGCACCATGGGCGTTGCTGTTGGGACTTGGCATATATGCGGCTGGTCTATGTCTGTATTTCGGCCTGAACCAGACAAACATGGACAATCGGTTCGCCTTCGGTCTTTGGATCTTTCTCGACCTAGGCATCATTGCACTGGGAGCCGGAGCGTTCTTTACAGGATTTCTCGTGTACATCCTCAAACGCGAGGAACTGAAGCCGATCTTGAACACGGCCGTCGTCGTTGGATTCATCTGTTATAGCGGCGCGGTCGGCATCTTGATGATCGATGTGGGACAGCCACTGAGAGCATGGTTCACGTTCTGGCATCCGAATACACATTCGATGCTCACGGAGGTAACTTTCTGTATCTCTTGCTATTTGCTCGTGCTGAGTTTGGAGTACATTCCGTTGTTGTTGCGTAATCGAAAACTGAGCAAAATACCATCGTTCCTCGTTTTTGAACACCAGTTGCACAAAGTGGTTCCGGTTCTCGCCGGAGTCGGCACTTTGCTTTCTTTCTTTCACCAGGGATCACTTGGCGGACTGTACGGGGTGCTTCGAGGACGACCCTTCGCTTTTCGCAATGGCATTCTGATCTGGCCTTCGACCTTTTTCCTGTTCATCCTGTCAGCGATTGCCTCGGGACCTAGTTTCCTGATGCTGATTGCGGCCACCGTGGAGAAAGTAACCGGTCGCAAACTGGTGCCCAGCCAGTTATTTCGACGTTTGGGATTCATCTCCGGGAGTTTGCTCGGGATTTACGTCGCTGCCAAATCGATCGATACGCTAATTTGGCTGAACTACACATCCCAGGCCGAGGGATTTGAACCGTGGCGGTTTTATTCCTATCGGCCCTTCGGTACGCCGATTCTGTTCGTTGAGATTGTGCTGCTGGGACTGGTTCCGGCGTTCTTGCTGACGTTTCGCAAGACCGCAAATCGAAAAGGGTTGCTTCTCACCGGAGCTGCGTTGGCTTGCGCGGGGATATTGCTGAACCGGTTCGTCCTGACGATTCAGACGCTCGCGCTGCCGACCCTTCCATTCGACGAGTTCTTGCAGTACACGCCGAGTTGGCAGGAAGTCGCCAGTTTCGGGGGAGTCGTCGGATACGGAGTCATCATCTATTCGCTGTCGTATCGATACTTGCCGCTGTTTGCGAGTTCGAAGGGAGAGGACGCGCATGTTTCCGGGGATTGACGGATTTCACTGGGCCTTCGGCCATGTTCTTTTTCTAATGCTATTCTTCGCCGTGGCGCTGACGATTGCCGTGACGGTGGCGTCGGCGGTGATGAAGACGGTTGACGATTTTCGGAGCCACAAAGCCGCCTCGCTCTGCTGGAATGTTCAATTTGCAGAGCTACCTGTTTCCAGTAGGCGCTGCCGCCACGAACTGGCGGGAAGAGTCATATCGAGAACATGTGACAACAGCTTTGATTGCCGGACTTGCGAGAAGTATTCGCATTTTGCGGTGCTGCCAGTGTCGGGCAATGGACGTCCATGTGGTTTAGATTTTCCGGAAGACCGTCTTTATCACCGAGGCCACACTTGGGTGAAACCGGTTGAAGACGGCAACGTTCTCGTCGGACTAGACAGCCTGGCGGAACACCTGATCGGCGCTCCCGATTCTGTTCGTCTGCCAGAGCCAGGGCAAGAGATCGATGCCAATCAGACGGCGTGGCGAATGCGGAAAAACGGAACAGAGATTTCCGTGCACGCGCCGATCGAGGGAACAATCGTGGAAGTTGGGGGGCCAGGTAAGGGCTGGTATCTCAAGATGCGTCCACGTTTAGATCTGAACGACCGCGTGGCGCTACGCCATCTTCTCCGCGGCCCGGAAGTAAGAGGATGGATTTCCCGAGAACTGGAGCGCCTCCAAATCCAGTTGAGAACTCCCGGAAGCTCTCCTGCCCTGGCAGATGGCGGTGTGCTGTTGCCCAACCTGATGGATTCGATTGCCGAAGCGGACTGGGATGCAGTCATCGCCGACACATTTCTGGCTGCTTGAACTTTGGCGCGTCTGTTCAGTGCGAGATTTCGTAACGCTTGAGTTTATCGTAGAGTGTTGACCGGTCGATTCCCAACGCCATTGATGCTTCCTTTACGTTCCCGTGTTTCCGCTCCAGCGCTGCCAGGATCGCCCGCCGTTCCAGTTCACTGAGAGAAACGTCGGGGACCTCCCACGCTTCCGGTTGGCAGGGACCTCGCTGCATCCAAGAAAAGTCTTGCTCTTCAAGCGCACCGTTGTGACAGGTGACGATGGCTCTCTCGATTACGTTTTCCAATTCTCGAACATTTCCCGGCCAGTCGTGATTTAGCAACAGTTTCAGGGCTCCGCCCGAAATCCCGCTGATATCCTTCCCGAGCTCTGAGGAAATCCGCTGGACGAAATGCTCGGCAAGCAGAGGGATGTCCTCGCGACGTTCGCGCAACGGAGGGAGTTGGATCTCGATCACGTTCAGGCGGTAGAAGAGATCTTCGCGAAATCTGCCTTGCTGTACCTCTTCCGCCAGATTCTTGTTTGTAGCCGCTATGACCCGGACATCGACCTCGACCTCCTGGGTTCCACCCACTCGATAGAAGCGGCGCTCCTGAAGTACGCGCAGGAGATCGGCTTGCAGCTTGCCAGAAATGTCTCCAATTTCATCGAGAAAGATGGTGCCTCCTGCCGCTAGTTCGAACTTCCCCTTCGCTTGACCTGCCGCGCCGGTGAAAGCGCCCTTTTCATAGCCAAAGAGTTCACTTTCCAGAAGTGTCTCGGTGAGGGCGGCACAGCTCACCGCGATGAAAGGCTTGTCGGCACGATTGCCGGAGAAATGGACCGCGCGGGCCACCAGTTCCTTCCCCGTACCACTCTCTCCGCGGATAAAAACCGTGCTGCGCAGACTGGCCACTTCCTGGGTCAGAGAGAGGATCTCGCACATGCGTGGATTTTTGGTGATGATGTCGTGATGACGATATTGCCGAGTTAATTTCTTGCGGAGAATGGCATTTTCGCTCTGCAACTTTTTCAATTTAAGGATCCGTGAGACCAGCATGGAGATCTCTTGCGGATTGCAAGGTTTTACGATGTATTCCTGGGCGCCCTCTTTCATCGCCTGAATCGCGGTATCCACGGTGGCGTATGCGGTGATGATGATGATGGAGGCTTCAGGTCGAAGGCGATGGATTTCCATCATGGTTTCAATTCCATCCATGCCTCCGGGCATTTTGAGGTCGACAAAGCAAATGGCGTAGTCTGTCGAGCGAGCTTGCTCCAGCGCCTTTTGGCCATTGGCCGCTGTGTCTACTCGATAGCCATCCTCGCGCAACCACGCGGCCATCGACTCGCACATTACATCTTCGTCGTCCACGACAAGAATGGGCCAGTTCTTCTTCATAGTCCTGCCTCCCCTGAAAATCGTTGGACCAGATGCGAACCGCACTGGGCACAGAATTTTTCTTCCTTGGCGTCTACCAATTCAACGTGAGTAGCCAGGCTCATGGCGCAACTCGATTCGGAACAGTGGACCAGTCCGAAGGTGTGTCCAAGTTCGTGCAGAGCTTCTTTGACTACTCGCTCGCGCAACAGACTTTCCTGTGCCGCGAGCCCATAGAACTCCTGACGCAAGCGGCATAGCGACACCAGGGCGACGGGTCCGTCAAACTGCGCCTGCCCGAACAAAAAACTGAGCATCGGGATTGCAAGGTCAATTTCTGTAATGCCGAGAACACGAAATGCATCGTGCGGGGCGCGCTGCGCAAGCATTTTCATGATCTCAACCGACTGATATTGCCCTCGCTTCGTGTCATATGCAGATTCAGGAATGTTCATCGGGGGCAGCCGTCTTAACGGCAACGGAAACCATTCGGCCGCGGCATTTTCGATCCAGTCCAGTACGCGGGGTAGTACGACACCCACCGGCACTAGGCAAAGGTCGTTCACACGGCTTGCACCTGCATTTCCCTGGAATCGTTCGTACCGCTTTGCGACTTCAGCGGGAGGCTGACAGTGAACGTTGTACCTTCATGCGGCTGGCTCACTACCTCAACTTCTCCTTCGTGCGCCTTAACGATCCCGTACAAAACTGCTAAACCGAGGCCAACTCCCTTCCCTTCCACCTTGGTCGTAAAGAATGGATCAAATATCTTGGAGATGTTTTCTGGGGAGATGCCTTCCCCGTTATCCTTCACTACGAGTTCCACAATCCTTTCGTTGGCGATCAGACGGGTCCGAACCAGGAGTTTTCCGCCTCCTCGGGATTGCATGGCCTGCGCGCCATTGAGAACGAGATTCAGAATGACTTGCTGTATCTGCGAGGAATCACACTCCACCAGAGGAAGTCCGGGCTGTAAGTCCAGCACGACCTCAGCACTAATCAGTTTCAATTTGTGGTCCACCAGCCCGATGGTCGTTTGAACCAGGCGGTTGAGATCTGCCGGTGCGCGTTGAGGTTTGGAGCGTCTCGAAAAAGCGAGGAGGTCGGAGACAATTCGTCCGACGCGCGCCGTTTCGGCTGAGATGAGTCCAAGGTATTTACGGAACTCTGCTTCGCGGCCAACCGGATAGTTGCCGCTCGCCATCAGCCTTTCCAAAAGCATGGAAAGGTTCAGAACCCCCGATATCGGATTGTTGATTTCATGGGCCACGCTTGCTGCAAGTTGTCCCAGTGTCGCCAAGCGGTCGGATTGCACCAGTTTGTTCTGCGCTGCCTTCAGTTGCTGAGTGCGCTCGTCCACCTTGGTCTCCAGAGTCTGCTGCATGTCATTCAGTTCGGCGATGGCAAACTTCAGGCGCTCCCTCATCCGATTGAAGGAGTCGACGAGTTCGTCTAATTCCTGAGTGCCACGTGCAGTGCCGACGTCGATAGGCCGATCCAGTTCCATCGCGCTGACGGCCTTCGTGCCCGCGATGAGTTGCTGAATCGGAGAGGCCACAAATCGTCGCGTGAACAGGATTACGAATGCCGCGCCGATGCCAACTTCCAGAGTTGTCCACAGAATCGTTTGAAACGTGATTGCCCTGGTTTGCGCTTTCACCGGATCGAGGCTGAGAGCGACGTCGACTACACCCAGAACTTTCGTGGATGCGCTGTGAGCATGACAGCTTGCATTGCTGCACGATGGCTCGTTGTAGATGGGTGCCACCATGTTGATTGTCTTTACGCCGTTCGGTGAAAAGGCGTAGCGAACGCGAGAATCGTCGGCGGGCCTGGTCCGAACGGAACCCTTGTCGTGACAGGTTGCGCAAACTTCACTGGACGAGTTGACACGACTGGTCTGCTCTCTCGCGTCAGTCGAGAACACCAGACTGCCTTCACGATTGAACATACGAATACGATCGACACCCTGCTTGTCGGCAATCGCATGCATGATCTGGTAGGCAGCCTTGCGATCGTCGTCGAGCATCGCATGCCATGTTGCACCGGTGATTCCGCGAGAGAGTTGGTCGGCGCCCAAGATCATGGTGTCGACAAGTTGCTTTTTCTGACTTCGGAAATTGAGATAACCGCTTATGCCGCTGATAGCGACAATCAGAACCGTGAGCGACAAAATAAGTTTGGGCCCGAGTTTCCGTGGCATGGCGGTGCCCGTCCAGAGACAGGACTGAAAAGCCCTCAGGACCAATCTGGTCCCTCTGGACGGCTAGTTCAAGGTTAGCTATTCAGCTGAAAGGGCAGTGTGATCATCACTGACACGAGGCGTGATTTGGATCACCCATGGAAGTCCAATCGAATAAAGGCGCAAGAGAGGAAAGCAAATGAAGTTCGAATTCGTCCGACAGCCAGGCCGTCATTTAGGCGCACGCCGAACAAGACGACTTTAAAATTTTGCACTGGATTAGTGGAGCTTGACTCGACGGCGCAACGCCGAAGAGCACAAGGCCATCAACGCAAACTCTCACTCGTCTCCTACAAGTTTTTCCTGACCCCGGCTCAGCCGATTTACTTAAACGTCGCATTTTTTCCAAGTACCCCAATGGATTTGACGCTTGAGGATCGCGCCTTTGCATGTCTCCTAGCCATCCAATGATTGTATTGACGATGGGAAATTGGAGTTCAGGAAGGACGCAAAACCATGAACAACATCGATTCCACTCATTACAAAGCTCATTACCAAGCCGAGACGGGATGTCAGCACTGCCAAGGGCTGTTCGAGCATGAGCCCTGGTGCATCACCCAAGATGCCAATGTGCAATACGCGTTTGGGATAGTCGCTGATGCGTCAAAGATGACGTTTTCGGACACGCTAATATTGCATTCGCTCGGAGTCTCCTGGATCAACGTCTGAGGAAGGGCTGGGATCCGACATCTTCGTAGGTCCGCCTTTGTGCAACCGGAAGCCACCGCGAGAGAACCTGCTCGCGGTCCCGCTCCCGGCTTTCGAGTCTCATGTCAGCCGTCAGGACGCACCCCTCCGCAGCAGATTCTTTAGATTTTACGGAGTTCCAACAGATAAGGATGAAGCAGTAAGTGCTGACAGAAAAAATAACGGCGGTCGTGAGGGTCGGAATGTTGGCGACGCCAACGCTAACCCATGACCGCCCGATCAATTCATGAACTTGACCCCATTAGAATCTTCCCTTCGACTTTCAACAATCAGTAGGAAACCGTAGAAAATCCCGGTTAAGGCCCTAGATGTGGCCCCCCGTATGTGTCTCAATCATGGAGGCTTATGCGGAGAGCAACCCTGTTTGCGCTATTAGATGTGATCCCGCTTTATAATCAGCTCCACAACTCGACCAAGATTTTCAGTGCAAGACTATTTCAGCGATAAACCTTCGAGACGTTTCAAAAATATGAACAGATTTATAAAGAATGCGTCGGCTCTCGCGACCGTGCTTCTCCTGACCTTGGGAATCGTTTCGGCCCAGACCAGCACAGCTAGCGCCGGAACAAATAAATCATCCAGCGTCGAGGTCCCAGGAAATAAGCAGTGGGTCGATTCGAAGGTCGATGTGCGAAGCGGCGCAAAGCTGCGATTCACGGCTACCGGACAGATTACCTATCCTGCGACGGATCAATCTTTGTCCGGCAAGTCACGAACCGTCGGAGCCTTCGGGCCGGACGGATTGCCAAGAGGATTCGCGGACTTGATCCATCAGTATGCCGTCAGTTCTGCCGGACACGGCGCGCTCATCGGACGCATCGGGTCCGAAGCATACTCTCAGGCCTTTCTGATCGGAGCGAGCAAAGAGTTCGAAATCCCGGTTTCTGGCAGGCTTTACCTGGGTCTCAACCAGAGCGAAAAGGACGCAGCGGTGGCGACCGGCAGTTTTGAAGTCAAAGTCGAGACTCTTGAAGAAGGCTCGGGTGATGCGGCCAGTGTGGGAGGTCCATCTGAGTCTCGGGTTGCTGGAATTACACCGGATATCCTGAGCAAAATTCCACGGCGCGTTTCCGATCCCGATAAGAATCCGGGCGACATGGTGAACGTGTTGATCGTCGGAACGCAGGAACAGGTAGTGCAGGTGTTTACGTCCGCCGGATGGGTTGAAGTTGATAAGTCAGTGCGCAACACGGCGATGAACGCGGTGCTCAACTCGCTTGAGAAAAAAGATTATCTGACCATGCCGATGAGCACTCTCTTCTTATTTGATCGCGCTCAGGACTATGGGTTCGCCCACGCCGAGCCGGTCAAAGTGGCGATGTCGCGCAACCACTTGCGGGTATGGAAATCTCCTTACACCGTGGATGGCCGCCCGTTGTGGTGCGTTGCTGCGACCCACGACATCGGATTCGAGCGCGATCAACGGAACAACGGCCTCACACATAAGATCGATCCCGCAATCGATGGCGAGCGGGAGTTTGTGAACGGAACACTCTCGGGAACTGGACTGGTTGTCCAGCGCGATCACGTAACGCCGGCCGATCCGCTGACCACTGCAAAGACGGCGACTGGTGGCGAGTTCCACTCGGATGGCCGCATTTTGGTACTGGTACTCAAGAATTCGAAGTAAATCGGTGCCAACGATGCTCAGCACTCGCGATACTTCCGCGGCATTGGCATAGCGGAGGGTCACTCCGAAGAATGGCGGATGCCCGCCCTCCCAGTTTTTCTTTCCGGTTACGAAACTGTGGGTGCCCCGTCCTCGCGTTTTTTGCGAGGGCGGGTACGATGCAGCCTATGCCATGGGGTTTGTCGTGCCCAGCGGCCTGCATCGCACCTACGGCGCTCATCACCTGCACTTTATTACCTGCTCGTGTTATCGGCGATTGCCATTTCTCGGTACGGCGCGAAGCGGCGATGCCTTCGTTACGATGCTGGAACAGACCCGCGAGCGTTATCGGTTCGTGGTCGTGGGTTATGTTGTGATGCCAGAGCATGTTCACCTGCTTTGACGGAACCAGAAGTCGGCACTCTACGAACGTGATGCAAGTGGTAAAGCAGCGCACGTCCCGCGCCTTGTTAGCCAAGCGCAAACGGAATAACCCGCGCCAACGCAATCTGTTTGGCGACAGGCCGAAGCAAAGCACGCTAAGGAACGGGGCACCCACTCTGTTGATGACGGCAGCGAGATCAGAAGCCTGGGCCACCCGGCCCCTTGCAAAAAACGCAAGGACGGGGCACCCACGGTGATTTGGCTCCCGCAGCCCAAAGGCCGGTCCACCCGCCCACAAGTTTTCGTTAAAATTTACGCGGTCTGCTGGCCCATCGGCTCGGAAGGCCGTGTGCCTGACTCGCGTAGGGCACGCACGTCTCTGACGGGTGGTTGCCCGAAGAAGCGGCTGTATTCGCGATTAAATTGCGTTGGACTTTCGTAGCCCACCTCGAAAGCGGCGCTCGATGCATCCATCCCGCTGTTCAGCATCAGGTTTCGTGCTGACTGAAGTCGGAGTTGCTTTTGATACTGGAGCGGGCTCATCGAAGTCAGCATTCGGAAATGGTGATGCAGCGTGGACACTCCCATGCTCGAAAGCTCTGCGAGTTCCTCTACGCGCAGGGTCTTGGAATAGTTCGCAACAATCCATGCAATCGCTTTTGCTGTTCGATGGCTTTGATCACCGAGTGTTGCAATCGAGCGCAAGCGCGCGCCCTCCGGTCCCCGCAGAATGCGATAGATGATCTCGCGCTGAATGAGGCCGCTTAAAAAAGGAATGTCCTGCGGACTCTTCAGCAAATCGAGCAGCCGGCAGCAGGCGCTCAGGAATTCCGGCGTCGTTTCGCCGATGGACATGGCGGGACTGTCGGACGGCGCGTCCGCTATATGAATCTCTTCACGGCTGAGCAGTTCCCGAACCATCGGGATATCCAGTTTGAGCGAGAGTACGAGGCAGGGCATTTCTTCTGTGGCTTTGGCCACCCAGCTCACAATCGGTAAATCGACTGCGGTAAGAAGGTAATTTGACTCGTCGTAAATGAAACTTTTTTGACCAAGGTTTACTTGCTTCGCTCCCTGAGCCACGACGATGATGCCCGGATGGTACGTTGTTCGGCACGGTGGTGTGGGAGATGTTCGCCGGTGGAGGCTCATGCCGGGGATCTCCGTTACACGTTTCTCTTCGCTACCCATGACTGAGGCAATCTTGTGCTGCGAGTTCAGCGCGCAACGCTCGGGCCGGATTTGCCTTTACAGTGGCGGTTTCTTTGGATTTATTCATGTTACAGCCTGCACCTCGCTTCTAAAGATAAGCCTCTTCTCCCCATGAATGCCATTGGCTTTTCGCGTGATAAGAGGAATAGGCAATAAGTAGGCAGGATCGGGCTACCAGTTGACGGCCCTTTACCCATAAATTCGAGGATGCAGGGAAACAAAATGAAGACGTGCACGCTGGAGAGAGCGATGAAAACCTTAGCCTTAATTATGGGTCTATTTCTATTAACAATGATTGCGCAATCGTCCTACGCGCAGCAGTCGCCACAGCCGCCAACGGAAACGATTAAAACTGCCGCAAGTCATACACCCGAGCAACAAGAAGTCATCAACCTCTCAAACATGAAATGGGATTGGATGGCAGACAAGAAGGTCGATTCCTTGGAGGCACTATTTGATGACAAAGCCATGTTCACTCACATGGGAGGGACATGGGGAAAAGCCCAGGAACTAGCTACAATTAAAAGCGGTGGCATCTGGTACAAAAAAGCTCTAGTTTACGCAGTTGATGCTCGCATATTTGGTAACACAGCCATCCTGCTAGAGGACATTGATTTGCAGGCAGTAGTCGGTGAGCACGAAGTCACCAATCCTTTTATGGTGACTGAGGTGTATATCAAGGAAAACGGCAAGTGGAAGCTCGCCCAACTCACGTTCTCGCATCTGCTTAGGCCAGTCAAAATGAATAGCAATAATAATTAACCACACAGGTAGAAGAGCCGAGGAATCCGTGGACCGACGGGTGAACTGCACCTGGAGTGCACCCCAAAACTGAGACAGAACGGAAAACCAGGGACAGACGGGATATACCCCGAGTATTTTCTCAGAAAGTAAAGGAAAACAAGTGTAACGTCCCGTCTGTCCCGGTCTTTCAAAGCTTGCAGCGGAACGAAAGCAGAGATGCCGCGCGGCGCATTGAATACTGAAGGTCCCAAAACCAAAATCCCCGCCCATTCGCGCAAACGGCGCGCGATAAGGACGGGGTACCTGGTCTCTTGAGCTTCACTTCTTGGGCCGCGACTCCGGCGGCACAAGACCTGCGAGACGGTAGTACACAACGAGCTGGCCGTAGTGTTCACCGCTATGTTCGATGAGGCCGTATGCTATGTCGAGAATGCGCGCGTTCTGGCCAGGGAAATAAACAACCTCCGTCGTCATGCCTTTTTCGCCTTTCGACTGGATGGCGGCTGCGCCATCGGCGAAGGATTTTTTGACGAACACGACGATATCGGCTTTTGTTTTGTACTGGTCGCGCTTCGGATCTTCTCCCGCGGGAGGCTTCTGCCCCATCGCAGGATTCGTGAAGTAGTAGCATGAACCCGCCGCGTGCAGCAACTGCTCGGCGAAGCTCCGCTCCGCAGGCGTCGGCTTGAAGTCATATTTGTCCTCGGGAAAATCTTCGGCCATCGCCGTCAGCTTGCGGCCAATCTCATTCCAGGAATCGAGCACGACTTTCAATTCCGGATCGGCAGGTTTGACGGCTGCATCTTTCTTCATCGCGTCCTGGGCATGGGCGGGAAATGCGAATGCCAGCAGGACGATAGCGAGAAACGGTATTCTTCTCATTTGTTTTCTCCACGATTGAGTTTCGCGAATCAAAGCTTCAGCTTCTTATTTCGCCTGCGCCAGCTTCGTAACAACCTCGGCAACTTTATCGAGTATCTGGTTCCAGCCCTCGAGTTGGCCGCTATTCTTCGCGCTCTCCATGGGTTCATTTCCAATGTGGGTGAGTTTCGTCTGGCCGTTTCCGAGATCCTCAAAGATGGTCACGTCGTACGCACCGTCGATGGCTTCATGTTCTATTCCTAATTCCGCAGGCTCAACCTTGTTTCCCTGCGGGTCGGAAAAGTACATGGAGGAAACGATCTTCTCGTGCAGGAACAATCTCGTGGTATTCAACCCCATTCCAGCACTCCTGCCCATCCGGCGTCCTCATGCAGAAGAGAGATTTTCCTCCGACGCGAAAATCCATCTTGCAAACGGGCGCAGTAAAGCCCTTCGGTCCCCACCACTGCATCACGTACTTCGGGTCTGTCCACGCCTTCCAAACCAACTCGCGTGGGGCATCAAAGACTCTTGTAACGACCATCCGCTCAATTTCGTTCACCGTGTTTTTTGTCATCTCTGACCTCCGCTTTCTTCATTTGACTTACAACTACTTCGAGTTTGTCGAAACTCTCTTCCCAGAATCGACGATAGCTAATCGCCCAGTCGCTGACCGTCTTGATCGCCGCTGGCCGCAAGCGTGCAAACACTCTCTCGTCCACGCTTCGTCTTGATCACAATCCGCGCCCGCACCAGGTAGGCAATATGTTTTGAAATCATCTGCTGCGAAAGTGCGAACGGTTCCGTCAATCCATGCACAGAGGCAGGCCCATGGGAGAGTCGTTCGATCATTGCCCGCCGGGTTGGATCAGACAAAGCCGCAAACGTTGTACCTAATCTATCCACAACCGTATGGTAGTGGATTATCGGGCAATGTCAAGTGTGATTTTGCGATTCTGGATTTCTGCTCAGTGATCCCCAATGTGCCAGCGTTGACCTGCAATTTTCCCACCCAGTTACACTGGAAGAGGCACCGTGCCGCAAGTTGCTCCTTCAAAATGATCTCTTTCTCAAACATCAATAAGCAGTATGGCAAGCAGTTGCTCTTCGTGGATGCTTCGTTTCAGTTGAATCCCGGCGAAAAAGTCGGGCTGGTCGGTCCCAATGGGGCGGGCAAGACAACGCTGTTCCGTATGGTGGTCGGCGAGGAAAGTCCCGACGAGGGCACGGTTTCGGTCCCCAAGAAGTTGACGATCGGCTACTTTCGCCAGGACGTCGAGGAAATGCAGGGCCGTTCGGTCCTGGATGAAGCGATCGCAGGCAGCGGACGCGTCGGCGATCTGCACCACGAGCTCGAAGCCTTGCAGCGGGAAATGTCCGATCCTGCGAAGGCTGATGACATGGACCGCATCCTTGATCGCTTCGGTCACGTGCAGGAGGAGTACGAGCATTTAGGCGGTTACGCGCTCGAATCGCAAGCCCGTGAAGTGCTCCACGGTCTGGGATTCAAAGACGATCAGATTGACGGCGACGTGGGCGCTCTCTCCGGCGGATGGAAAATGCGGGTTGCGCTGGCGCGCGTCCTGCTCGGAATGCCGGATGTGTTGCTGATGGACGAACCGACGAACCATCTCGACATCGAATCCATCATCTGGCTCGAGCAGTTTCTCAAGTCATTTCCTGGCGCGTTGCTGATGACCTCACACGACCGCGAGTTCATGAATCGTTTGGTCACAAAGATCGCGGAGATTGATGGCGGCGAAATCATCACGTACTCGGGTGACTACGACTTCTACGAGCGCGAAAGGGCCGTGCGAGAGAGCAACCAGCAGGCAGCGTTTGCCCGGCAGCAGTCCATGCTTGCCAAAGAACAGCGCTTCATTGATCGTTTCAGGACGCACGCCGCCAAAGCGGCCCAGGTGCAAAGCCGGATCAAGGCGCTGGACAAGATCGAAAAGATTGAGTTGCCAAAGAAACGCGTGGTGGTGCAGTTTAAGTTTCGTCTCCCTCCGCGATCCGGCGAACAGGTGGCCGTCCTTGAAGATCTACACAAGAGTTACGGCCCGCGTGTGATTTACGAAGGGTTCAATCTCACCATCCGCCGCGGAGAACGCTGGGCCGTCATGGGCAGAAACGGCGCAGGCAAGACGACGCTGCTCAAGATGATTGCCGGGGCCAGTGTTCCTGATACTGGAAATGTGCGGCTCGGCGCCAGCCTGTATATGGGCTACTTCGCGCAACAATCGCTGGATGTGCTCAAGTCGGATCTCACCGTCATCGAGCAGTTGCAACAGGATTTTCCCCAAGACAGTCTCGGAGCATTGCGGAACCTGGCGGGAGCATTCCAGTTCTCCGGAGAAGACGTGGATAAGAAGATCCGCGCACTCTCCGGCGGCGAAAAGTCGCGGCTGGCAATAGCACGCATGCTCTACAATCCGCCGAACTTTCTGGTGCTCGACGAACCGACTAATCATCTGGATCTTGCGACCAAGGAGATGCTGGTGGAGGCTCTGAAGGATTTTGAAGGCACCATGATCTTCGTATCCCATGACCGCATGTTCCTTCGCGGTCTCGGCTCACGCGTGCTGGAACTGGGCGGTGAGAGCGGCACGGATCGCCATCCGACTGTTTATCCTGGGTCGTACGTTGAGTACGTGCAGAAGCTTGGACATGAGGCGCCGGGGATCTATGCGTAGGCCTTGCAGGATTTTTGTCCAAAGACTCTCTGGGTGGGTACCGAAGCCTTCGTCGCAGCTAGAAGCCACCTGGCAGAGAAGATGAACCACGAGCCCACTGAGAATGCAAAAGACCGACACATCCGTATTGGGTTCGATTGCTTCGGAAGAATGATTCCTGTTCACCTTTTGAAATGTTTGATCCAGCCCGGATCGCGAACATGCTCATCTTCTAAACTTCTCAAACGCGCTGCCATGATTCCTGGCCTGCCAAGATATCCGAGCACTCGCGTTTGGTCAGCGCGGTCGACAACGGGGAGTCGTCCGATTCCGTTGCGCAACATCTTGGCTGAAGCATCATGCAACAATTCATTTGGATAGGTCACAATCACATTGCGCGTTCCGGCTTCGAGCACCGTCATAACGCCGGACGGATCTTTGTCCAACGCTCGCATTACGTCTCCTCGCGTGATAATGCCCGCCAGTTTGCCTTCCGGGTCCAAAATCAATACGCCCTGATGTTGAGATACTTCCGGATCCCGACGAGCGATTCGTTCCGCAAATTCGACCACTTTCATGTCCGAAATTACTTTCGGAACATCTTTGTCCATGGTCTCGGAGACCATTATCTGGCGCAGCGCATCCGCTTCGTACTCCTGATGAATGTGCAGCCCTCGACGAGCAAGTTTCTCAGTCATGATAGAAGCTTTGGGCATGAGCAGCATCGCGATACCGTCTGCGATCACGCTGACGAGCATTAGCGGCAACACCGAGTTGTAGTCGCGAGTGATTTCGAACGCAAAGATAATAAATGTGAAAGTAGCGCGCGATGCCGCTCCGAAGACGGCTCCCATGGCGACCAATGCGAACGCGCCCGCGGATAAATTCGCTGCCGGAAAGACCCGATCAATTCCCAGTGCGAACACTCCGCCCAGCGCCGCGCTCGACATGAACATGGGCGCCAAAAGTCCTCCCGAGGTTCCCGAACCCAAGGAGATCACCAACGCTATGGCCTTGGCAACCATCACAACAATTAGGAGTTTCCACGCCAGATTCGCGTTTAGAACATCGCTGATCGTGTCGTAACCCACACCCAACACCCTCGGTACGAAGTAGCCGATGATTCCGAGACCGAGAGCACCTATCGCCGGCCACCAGAGCTCATCCACAGGTAGCTTTTCGAATTGGTCTTCTGTCCAATACAGCAGCTTGCTGAACCCGACTGCGGCTAAACCGCAAACTAGTCCGAGCAGGATGTAGAAGGGCAGCGCATGCGGGATCCCGAAGTCCATCGCGGTAACCTTGAACATCGGTCCCGCGCCTAGAAGTTGCATGTGCACCGCGGTGGCGAGCGTGCTCGCAATTACCAGAGGAATAAATGATCGCGCTTTGAACTCGAATAGTAGGAGTTCGATAGCAAGGATGACGCCTGCGATTGGCGTATTGAAAGTTGCGGACATGCCCGCGGCGGCGCCGCAGGCCAAAAGCACTTTCCGTTCTGAAGCCGTAGTATGCAAAACCTGCCCGACCAGCGATCCAATCGCTCCACCGGTTTGAATGATGGGGCCTTCCGCTCCGAAAGGGCCTCCAGTTCCGATCGCAATGGCAGCTGAGATCGGCTTGAGGAGCGCAACACGAGGCGCGATCCGGCTGCGATTGACCAGAACTGCTTCCATCGCCTCGGGTATACCGTGCCCCTTAATCTTGGACGTCCCATATTTAGCCATCACACCAACGGCAAGGCCACCAATCACGGGGACCAGAATTACCCAAAACCCGAGGTGATTCTGGCGAGCGCTGACAAATTCGGTTACGAAGCGATGGTAAAAAAATATGTTGGTGAATAGCCCGATCAGCTTGTAAAGGATAAACGCAACTAAACCGGCAACGAGGCCAACGCCGCCGGCCAGAAATGACACCAGCACCATGCGGAAATGTGCGGGCTCGCCGAGTCTAACGTCGCCGACCTGGGCTCCGGTCGCACCTATTGTTGCGGGGCGCGACTTGCCGTTGCTATGACTAGATTCGGACATGCGTTGAGATTCTGCTCCTTACACTTTTCAGTTGGACCTACCCGAACGTCACCCGCTGCTAGAACTGATCGGCACTTGCCCGTGCTGTCGGTTGATGGCTCAGCGGTCTCACCAACAAGCAGCGGCCCCACCGAAACTCGAACGACTCATTCTCTGCAATTTGCAGTACTAGAGAGCGATTCGCCTGCTCAAGAGCCGAAGACGGTCGCTATACAGCAGTCCCTTTGCTTTAGGCTGAGCACCCACATTTATATCGTACCACGATATATAACCTTGTTTGGACTGGCGAAGACGCGTTTCTAAAAAGCGGCCGAGTGATCGATGAAACGGGCACCTTTCGGGTGGCCGCGCATCCATGGGCGGCCCATGAGATTCTGGGAACACCCTATAATGACACGCACACATTTATGGCTTTGGCCTCGGGTACCCAACTCGGACCTTACGAAATTCTCTCCGCGCTAGGGACGGGCGGGATGGGAGAGGTTTACCGGGCGCGCGATCCGCGATTGGGACGAGAAGTGGCGATCAAGGTTCTGCCTTCTGGCTCTGCGCCCGATTCCGAGCGCCTGCGCCGCTTTGAGCAGGAGGCGAGAGCTACAGCTGCGCTGAATCATCCGAATATTCTGGCTGTCTTCGACGTCGGCAGCCAGGACCAGTCGCCATATATCGTCTCCGAACTGCTTGAGGGGGAGACGCTGCGAGCACGACTGAACAGCGGCGCTTTGCCCGTGCGCAAGGCGGTCGACTATGGGTTGCAAATCGTTCGCGGACTCGCTGCTGCACACGATCACGGCATTCTCCATCGTGATCTGAAACCGGAAAACATTTTCATCACGCGCGATGGGCACGTGAAAATTCTCGACTTCGGCTTGGCCAAGCTGACCATGCCTGAACCGGGAGCGCCCGGCATGTCCTCGCAGGCGACACTCGATTCCGTAACTGGCCGCGGCGTGCTGTTGGGAACGCTCGGCTATATGTCGCCCGAGCAATGCCGCGGAGCCGCCATTGATGCGCGCTCCGACATCTTCAGTTTCGGCGCGGTACTCTACGAGATGATCAGCGGCAAGCGCGCCTTTCGTGCCGACACTACCGCCGACACCATCAGCTCCATTCTCAAGGAAGAACCTTCTGATCTCGGCACCACTGGACGTGATGTCCCACCGCTGCTAGAGCGCATCGTTCACCATTGCCTCGAAAAAGATCCGTCAGCTCGCTTTCAGTCCGCGCGTGACATTGCTTTCGCTCTGGAATCCCTGTCTTTCATTTCATCGTCCACAACGGCAGCTATGTCTACACCGGCGTTGGCTCGGTCAGAAGCCAGAAAACGTTGGCTCGTTCCTTGGCTGCTAGGAGTGATCGCCGTCCTCCTGGTATCTGTGGCGCTGCTTTTTTTTCGGGTAAACACCCCTCTGCCTGCGCCGCCAAGCTATCGCCAACTTACGTATGGGCGCGAGTTCATCTCTTCTGCCCGCTTCGCACCCGACCAACGAACTGTCATCTACAGTTCAGCGCATATTGGGATGCAGACCGAACTTTTCTCACTCGCGCCCGACAGTCATGCCCCTGTAAGCCTCGGCCTGAAAGACGCTGATATTGAATCCATCTCTCCCAGCGGAGAGATGCTCTTAATCCAAGATCGACGAGACGTTGTTAGAAATGTCAAAGTCGGTTTGCTGGCGAGAGCGCCGCTGAGTGGCGCTGCTCCGCGCCCTATGATGAGCGATGTCGTGGACGCTGACTGGGGTCCCGACAACAAGGTCGCCGTCTCCCACTACGTGGACGGACACTTTCGCATTGAGTACCCTATCGGCCACGTTCTGTATGAGTCCATCTCTGGCTGGTTAACCAACGTGTGCGTCTCGCCCAAGGGAAACTGGGTGGCATTCGCCGAGCATCCCACCCCCGGAGACAGCGCGGGCGATGTAGTGATGGTAGATTCATCCGGAAGTAAGCGGACTTTGTCCCCACGGCAGTCAGCCATCGTAAAGGTTAATTGGACTCCCTCCGGCAAGGAAGTATGGTTCACCAGCGCGGAAGAAAGCACTAAGTTTCAGCTCTGGGCAGCCGATCTTTCGGGCCATACCCGCGTGG
This sequence comes from uncultured Acidobacteriota bacterium, assembly GCA_963801895.1. Taxonomy (GTDB): domain Bacteria; phylum Acidobacteriota; class Terriglobia; order Terriglobales; family Acidobacteriaceae; genus Sulfotelmatobacter. Next base: position 1,033,741 of record CAWDGM010000003.1, read on the forward strand.
TCGATCGAATTCCGTCGAGTCCAACCCTTTACGACATTGCCCGCGATGGGCGCGTTCTTCTCGGGCAAAATATCTTTCGAATCCTCGCGTATGTACGAGGACTCGGTCAGGACCGAGAACACGATGTGACCATTCAAAATTGGAGTGACGCTTCGGCCATTTCACCTGACGGGCGACAAGTGCTGTTGAATGAGGAGGGAGCTGATAGCGGGCGTGATTATGACGTTTATGTCCGCGCAAGCGATGGCGCAGCACCCGAGCGCGTTGGCGATGGCCATGGTTACGATTTCTCGCCCGACATGAAATGGGTGCTCTCGTCTCTCACCTTGCAGATTCCTCGTCAGCTTTTTCTGATTCCCCTTGGCCCTGGCGAGACGAAGCAGATCACGCATGATTCCATCGACCGAAGTAACGCTCGTTTCCTCCCAGATGGCAAGAATGTGGTGTTTAGCGGCACGGAGCCGGGTCACAAATCGCGCATCTATGTGCAAGCCATTGATTCGCGTACTGCGCGTCCGATCTCGCCGGAGGGAGTGAGCGGATTCGTCCCCACTGCGGACGGCAAGTTCGTATTCGGCTCCTCGGATTCGGTGGCGCTGTATCCCGTGGATGGTCAGGGAGCGCCCCGCCCGGTTCCCGGCATTCATCCCGACGAGACAATCTTTTCTGTGTCGCCTGACGGGCGTTCGGCTCTGGTTGGGGTGCTCGGTAGCTATTCGGCGGAGGTGATGCGCGTGGATCTTGCCACTGGGCGCCGCGAGTTGTTCAAGAAAATCGGGCCATCCGACCCCGCGGGTGTTACGTTAGTCGATGCGGCGTTCACTCCTGACGGCAAGTCCTATACCTATTCCACCTTCAACGCTCTAAGCCAACTGTATTTGGTGGAGGGATTGCGTTAAGGCAAACCCGCAGGCACCGATCAGCGCCCGTCCCCAACGAGCGCGACTGCAATAAACCTTCATGATGCGGACTCCTGTTTTCGCGAGCCCGGAACAAGTATTTTCGGAGAACAACCGACTCATTCTGGAAGTCACAAACGCTCTGTCGATGAACAACCTCGGCGGCGGGGTCAACATCACAATGATGGCTGGCAGCCTTGATACTCTCGATTTCTCGGCAGACACGTCCGGTTTGTTCGTGCCACGTGGCCGCTATGACTTCTCCCTTAAACCGAAAGCGGGTTCAATGAAGCACTGGGGTTTGGAGCAACTTGTGCGGTTCGGCGTTCGCTTTTTGGGCAAGATTCGGATTGTGAGCACACTCATCCTTATTGTTGTGTCTGCGGTAGCGGCGTCGGCGGCCTCGGCGCAAACCGCGAGCAAAACACCGCCCGATCGTTTGGGAACCGTCAAGAGCAGCAACACGGTTGCATGCTCAAGTGGCGGGATTGCCGGCGGTACTTGCTACAAGCTCGTCATCTCGTGTCCTCAGGTCGCGGACATCAGCGCTCACCTGAAGGTCAACCAACCAAGCGGCACGGCGATCGGCACGATAATTTTTGGTGCCGGAGGCAACGGGGTTGGTTATTACGACCGGGAATTCACTTTCGGACAAACGGCTGTCGGTTCAGTTCTGTCAGCAGGTTTTATCAGCGCTCAAATTAACTTCGACGGATTGTCGCAAGGGTGGATGACCGGTCCGGGTGGGCCGCGCAAGCTTGCGTGTCGTTATGCCACTGCGGCGCGGTGGATTTACGATCATATTCGATCGGATACAAGCCAACCGCTTTGCGCAACTGGGAACAGCGGGGGCGCAGCGGCGATCGGCTATGCGCTGGCGCACTATGGCATGTCTTCTATCTTCTCGATGGTGGAACTGACCAGCGGACCGCCTCAGAGCAGGGTCGATTACGGATGCATTTGCGATCAACCAAGTGTGGGCGTGAGTTGTCATTCCGGGACGCTAAACCAGTGTTACGGCGTGAAGACTGCGCAGATGTCGATCGATCAGGCGTATGGCAGCAACATCTGTTCAAGCGCCGTGACAAGTCACAGCCGCGCTAACGCGTCGCTTTTCTTGAATGACAGTATCGATTCCGCGGACGCGGTGCTGTCGTATCCGACCGACGTGCACTTCATCTTCGGCGGCAAAGATTCGTCGTCCGCGGTCCCGTTGGGCCAGTATTACGCCAACCGCATCACGTCGAAGCACATCGTCGATTGCGTGGGGGACGCTCCGCACTCCATACCAAATGTTCTCGATGGCGCGACAAAAATTGCAGATGACCTGCAGGCGTTTTGTCACAAGTAGCGAGCGCTTGGGTAGAGGTGCGGAGCCAAAACTTTGATTCCGCCGTTCACTGGCTCAAGCAGATCGACTTAGAGTGCGCACGATCGCACTCAGATCCCTGACCTCTTTCAGCACGGAGTCTATTTCCTTCTGGATTAGTAGCTGACGCTCGGCAGGCGCGCGCGCTTTATCGGCTTGTAGTTTTCCCAGGTATTCAAGTTGGGCGTCCTGTCGTTTCCGCACTTCTTCGATCGTCGGCATGCCTCTCCTCCTTGCCGGACGAATCTTTACCCTATAGTGAAACAAAAACGAATTCCGTTTCGGTGGAACGCATTTCGATTTGACCTTCGCGTTCATGTGACTAGTAATTTACTCCCTCGGCGGCTTCGACGTTGAACAGTTTTGCAACTGTTGCAACCTGTTGCACAGCCGCGAGTGAGCGGTCTCCGGGCGGATCGGATGCCTCCCAGAAAAATTCTTTTGCGTCGCCGAAAGTTTTCACTTATATAATTCAGCGCCACCGCAGTCCGAAGTCCCATCCTGTAGGTGAAAGCGCATTCGGCTGCGATACAGAGCTTCATCACAACCCCGCAATTTTGCGGAGGGCCCCATGTCAATGATGCATCCACAATCAGCCATAGAAGTTTCTCTTCCGAACCATCGCGGACTAAATACGATATTCAACGATGTGGCGACCGTGATGACGATCGCTCTTCCCCTCTTCGGAGTGGTGATCGCGGCTCGACTTACTTGGACTCGTGGCATGGGCATCGCAGAAGTTGCCGCATGCGCGGTCATGTATGTTCTTACCTTTGTCGGTGTAGAAGTCGGTTTTCATCGACACTTTGCCCATCGTTCCTTTCGGGCGGCGCCAGCGGTCAGAGCCACCCTCGCTGTGCTTGGATCGATGGCGATGCAGGGATCACTAATCTGGTGGGCAGGCGTTCACCGCATTCATCACGCTCATGCCGATCGACCGGGCGATCCTCATTCACCTGTGGATGGATTCGTTCACGCTCACTTCGGGTGGCTCTTCCGAAATCTTGATCCACCGGGCTGGAGAGTTCGGGCTCGGGATTTGTTTCGCGATCCTATCGCTCGAAAAACGACACGTGCCTACCACGCGTTAGGACTAACAGGATTTCTGCTCCCGGCTTCAGTTGTTGGGATCGCAAAGCATTCGTGGCAGGGATGTCTGGTTGGCCTTTTGTGGGGTGGACTAGTTCGCATTTTTCTGGTGAACCACATCACATGGAGCATCAATTCCGTATGCCATCGGTTTGGATCGAGACCGTACTCCACCAAAGACGATAGCCGCAACAACCCTTATTTGTCTTTACCTTCGTTGGGTTTTTCCTGGCACAACAATCATCATGCATATCCGGGGAGCGCCATCAATACTCACCGTTGGTGGCAGATCGATCCCTGCGGTCTACTGATTATCGGCCTACAGTCGCTGGGCCTGACATGGGATGTGCGGACCGTTTCAGGCCTGCGCGGCAAGACCAATATCGACGCCGATATTTCTCCAAGGCGCAACCGACCGCTTCGGGAAAAGAGTCGTGGTGGAGTTCGCGTGCTGATCATCACTCAGGCCGCAGCGGTTGAAAAAGTGCGGGAAGTTGGGGTCGAAATCCTATCTTTGCCTCCTGCCGACCTAATGAAAACACCGCTATCCCCAACGGGAAAGCTGCCGGCGACGCACTGGATCTGTAAGAACTATTTCCCAGAGGAAATCGCGAACAAAATTGCCTCATACCCGGTTCGGAGTAGCACGGAGATTATCGTCGGCGGGGACACAACCACAGCCCAGGTTCTGTCTCGTCGCGGCCTACGGCGTATCGCGTGAATCGATAGGAGGTCTGGGATGAAATCCCTTCGACGCGAGTTATCGCGCGCCCCAGAGTTCTTGCGATGGAGACGCCCCCTTCTCGTACTGCTGCTGGGAGCGCGTGAACTCTTTCGTCCTCTCCTGTATTGGTACGTCTTCGACATCTTTGTAACGGATCTTAGCAAGCCAGTGCCGGAATCGTACTCCAAAGAACCTGTCGATGTCGTAATTTACACGCGCGAGAGCGATGTTCCAAGAGCTACGGAAGAGCTTGCCGGAATGGATGGCCTTTCATTCGCTGATATCGAATTGCGGCTGAAGCGAGGCGATGTGGTTGCGGTGGCCTATGCAGGCGCGAGCGTAGCAGGTTCCATGTGGCTCACTTTCTCGAATGGGATGGAGCTTGCATTCGGCACTAGTTGGAGAGTGGGACCAGCCGAGGCGCTTCGCTATGACTCTTTCGTGAATCCGGACTGGCGCGGGAGGGCGATTCACAGCCTGCTGAATAACGCCCTAAACACCTACGCTAGAGAGCACGGAATTGTGCGAACGCTGGGAGGAATTAGCGTGCTGAATAGCCAGTCGAGCAGCCTCGCAAAGCATTTTCGCAAAGCCCGTGCAATGCGGATCATGATCTTTCGGCTTCGAGGTTTGAACTGGACCTATCGGCGCGCGACCGGTGCTCCATTGGAAAGTCGCTTCGATCTCTCGCCCCAATTTCTGACACGTGTTGCATCGCCGGAGTAGAGGGAAAGTGCGGCGGTATTCAAAGTGGCGGATTTCCTAGCGTTGGAACCTCAATCCGATATGCATTTTCCTGCATAGTTTAGGGTTTCCGTGCCGGGTTGGCACTAAATCTTGACTCACCAGATGGGCTGTTCTAGACTCAGAATCCCTCCCTAAGGCCTTACCGTCAGACCAGTTCTTTAAGACCCCGGCCAAGGCCATATGCAGAATAAGGGCCCCAAATTCATTCCAGAAGTGTGGTTGGAGGATGGCATGAAATCGTTCCATGTGATGCTTGCTGTAGTAGCTGCTCTTTTATCAATGACTGGAGCAGCCTCTGCTGCGAATCACACGATCAGCGTGAAGGTCACTGGCCTTACCGGGACGCTGGTCATGCAGGACAACAAGCTCGACACGTTGACGTTCACCACGAACAGCACTCAGACTTTCTCTAAGTCGTACGCAAATGGTGTGACCTATACGGTTCGTGTAAAGACGCAGCCTTCCGGGCAGACTTGCAAGTTGAGCAGCAACGCCACTGGAACGATCACTGCCAACATCACCGTCACGGCGACGTGCACCACGAACTCCACAAACGACAAGATCAGCTTGAAGGTCACCGGGCTCACTTCGGGGACGCTGGTGACGAAGGATGATAAAGGTGACACCTTGACGTTCACGAGCAACAAGACTCTAACATTCGCCACGAGCTATGTGAGCGGCTCGACGTACTCAGTGACGGTACAAACGCAGCCGGCAGGGCTCACTTGCACGCTGGGTAGCAATGCGAATGGGACGATCACTTCGAACATTACCGTGACCGCGACCTGCGCCCCGACCGGGGGGAATTTCACAATTAGTGTGGCGACTACCGGTCTTACGTCAGGAACCATGGTGGTGCAAGACAGCAAGAGCGATTCGTTGACGTTTACAACGAACAACACGCAAACTTTCGCCACCAGCTACGCGAGCGGTTCGACGTATTCCGTCACGGTGGTGACTCAGCCCGCCGGGCTGACGTGCACGCTCAGCAGCAATGCCAGTGGAACCATCACCTCGAATATCACTGTGACCGCTACATGCGCGAAGACAGGAACGGGCTTCACCGTCAGCGTCGCAGTTACGGGACTCTCTGGAACGGTAGTCATGCAGAACGATCTAGGCGACACACTGACGTTCACCAGTAACAAGACTCAGACCTTTGCCAGTACTTACGCGACAGGTGCGGCCTACAAGGTTTACGTCACGAGCCAGCCATCAGCACAATCTTGCATTCCGACGTTCTCGACGGGCACCATCACTGCCAACGTCACGATTTCCGCCGCGTGCGCAACCGGACTGACCCGTCAGTTAGGAACCGTGAGCGGCGTTTCGAGCATTGCCTGCTCGGGCTCGATCAAAAACGGCGTTTGCCAGCAAATGACAGTGTCGTGTCCTGGTGTTCAAAACGTCATGGCCTACGTGAAAACAAATACGCCCACGGGGGCTTCCCTCGGCACCGTAACTTATGGGACCGGTACGGATGGCAACGGACTTTACGAAAGCATCTTCACCTTTGGCAGCACAGCGGTTCAGAATGTGCTCAACGCCGGCTTTACGACCGTTCAAATTTCTTGGGGCACCCCATTCAACAGCAATCAGCCTGACGGGTGGGTGAAGGGTCCGGGAGGAGTTCTCGCGGCTGCATGCCGATACGCCACGGTTACACAATGGATTTACGACAACATTCAAAAGAGCACAACCCTTCCCTATTGCGCGACTGCTAACAGCGGTGGCGCCGGAGCGCTCGCTTACGCATTGTCGCAGTATCCGACAAGCAACATTCTCTCGATGGCGGAAGTCACCAGTGGACCTCCGGCAGGCCGGCTCGACTGGGGCTGCGGATGCACCGCAGGCAAGATCGCCGTGCAATGTGGGTCAAGCGCTTCGCTTGGCACGTGCTTCGGGAAGGCGGACGCTCCGGTCTGGGATCCGGGCTACGATCCCAATGCAACGACTGGAGTGTGCACGAACGCGGTGAATGGAATTCTGCCGCCCGGAGGCCTGAACTTTTTCCTGGGCGATAGCGTGGAAGCACCAGGGGCGGCTTACAACCTCTCAAAGACGCACGTAAACCTCGTCTTCGGCGACGCGGACAGCAGCTCCGCCATCGCGATCGGGCAGGATTGGTTCAACAACATCACCAGCACGAAGACCCAGGCGTGCGTGGCAGGAGGCATACATTCGATGGCCAATACGCTGGCTGGTGCGCAGCAGATCGCGAACGACCTGCATCGGCATGTGCAAGTTGCAATGACGAAGGCCGGGTCGTGATGACCCCAGAAGAGATTGTTTGGAATGAGCGATTGGGTTTGGAGGTGGTTCTAAATTGACAGGCTAGAAACAGGTCCAGCTGAGACGCGAAAATGCGATCTGCAAATAAGCGTCCCTTCCGGGCCCGGGACGGTCGAGCTCTCGAAAGACGGCGCGACGACAATACATCCGCGACATCCTCTTTCGATCAGCTCCTCTGGTCGTTTTTCCCTCAAACCATCGTTCCTTGCACCATTTAGATGTGCGCTTGCGTGTTTAAACCGTGGGTGGGTGAAGCATGCAATTTTGCTCGTATCCCCGGCGTCAGGATTTTGCATCCATCTAATGCGGCCGTGGAATAACCTGTGACTTCCACGCGATATGCAAAGCTCGTAAGCCTCGTTGCAGGCTGTTCTCGGCCTTAGGTGAGTGGATTCTATCCGACCACCGACCTTCTAATCTTGTGTTTGCTGTGGAATGGCAGACTTGAACAAGGATTTCAAGATCGATCGAAATTCGTTCCAGGAGGTATTGGCCAGCGCATTTCTGGTACAGCAGAGCAAATTGGATAAGGAATTTGTCAACACAGTTGTCGAAATTGAGCAACTGATGGAAAAGGACCATTTCAGCGTAGACACGATTGCTGATCTACCGGTCGAGGAATCGCCAGAAGTATCCATTGGTGAGAGTGATGCAAGAATCTCCTCGCAAAACCAACCGACCCCAGATGAAGAACGGGAGACTTCCCTACCCGTCGACGCTGTACCCAATCACGACGCACTCACTCGATCCCGCGATCCGTGGACTGCACTGCTCATCGTCTTGGCAATTCTGCTGGTTCTTACTCTAGGTTGGATGCTCGGACGGGTTACCTCGCGGAGCACCGGCGTCAAGCCAAAACCAGCCATCCCCGCGGCCTCGCAGGATAATTTGGACAGCCGAGAGGGAAATCATCAGGTTGACGTAACCCCTCCGCCTCAGGTCCTTCCGAAGAATAAGAACAGCCAGATTTCTGACAGCCTGGTGATTTACCAGAATGGAAGAGTGATTTTTCGAACTGACCCTGCCTCAGGGTCTCCGCGGCCCGAGCCGGGCGATGCCAAGGTTAAAAGCTCGTCCGACGGATCGCCAACCGTGCGTGTCGCGTACAAAATCGAACCTCAATATCCGGAGTTGGCGAAGCAGCAGCGCATCGAAGGACCAGTCTTGATGGAGGCTGTGATTGGCGGGAACGGGGAGGTGCAACAACTTGATGTCATCAGCGGTCCCACAATTCTTGCACGCGCGGCATCTGCCGCGGTTCGCAAATGGCGATTTACGCTCCCTCCCAGTAGCCCAAGAGAATTTACGATCCGCATCACCGTGAATTTCAGACTTTGATGAGGGCCAACATACGAACCGTTCGATCTCAAGTGTGGCGGCGCCTTTTAAAGACAATTGGTTTCCTTATGGTGCGAACCTGTTCGACATCCGTCCTACCCTTTCTCGCGATGCACTACAAGCCAGTTCTACTTCGCAGTGATATCCGGCGGAGGAGGGAGATTGCGGTGCTTCAGCCATTCGAGGCTGATGTTTTGGGTCCCTTTGTTCTTTGGCAGAGTATCGAGGTCGGGCATGAAGATCTGGACGCCAGCCTCTGGGGTCATGCGAGTGTATCCGTTTACTAATTGGTTCTGATAGTTGTTCAGATCCAGGTCGAACCACGCGTCATCGGAGAGATCGACCATGACGAGATCCACGTGATGCATAGTCAAGTTTTCCGAAGTCGATGGTGCCATCGTTCAAGCGTAGAAAGTTTCTCCACTGTTCGACTCGGGTCGCAGATTCTTCGCCGTTTCCGTAAATTTCCTCGATATCAGGAGTGACAACGCGCACTTTGGTAAGTTGTCCGTGGATGTGAGGAGGAGGAAGCAGTTTCAGAGTGTCGAAAAAGACATCATTGCCGGAGACTTCAATACCAGGGATACCCTTGGGGTGAAACAGATCGGCGACGCTGATGTGCAATCCCCCCAAAAGTCCCTTCAGCGGAACTTTCAGGACTGAGAGTTTGGTGACGTGGACCTGAAGGCGATTGTCGGAAGTCGCACTGACGCTGCCTAGTAACTCCACCGGCATCGAAATCAACTTGTGCAATGTCCCAGTGAGCTTGATCTGGTCGTTGTCTGCTAGAAGCTTAATGTTCTTCAGCGGAGAATCTACGATGCCTGCATTCAGAAAGTTACCGATGTCGCCGATGTTCGCGCGGATCACTCCATTCTTGATCTCCAGGCGAAACGATTCGGGATCGTCAAATGTCGGATTCACTCCCTGACGAGTGCGAACCATGTTCCCGCGAAGCCAGCGCACGTAAATGCGAAAGTCCGCCCCCTTTCGGAGCATCAAGTTGTGAGCATAGACAGCGGTGGGAGCCGAAGCAGGAGTGTTCGGGATTGCCGCAGGCGATGCGGACGGACCGGTGGAGGTCGTCGGAGAGCTATCAGATCGGCGGTCGGGCTTTGGCGAGCGGATGTACCAGATCGCGCATGCAAGTAACAAAATGCAAACAATGAAAATTGCCAAGCGAGCGCGCATGAGAGAACCATTCTAAGGGAATGGCCATTCTGTATCCGATTGAGGATTTGTGGCTCTCCTTGAGAAACACGAAGCGATTGACCGGTTTAAGCTCAAAAAGGCGGTCGGGCAAAAGTGTCTAGAAATTGGACGAAATCTGCATTTGACACAATTCGAACCGATCTGAGGAACCGAAAGATCCCCACCTCACTGAAAAGAAACGACATGCGGCTTTTCGCGTTGGCCGCACGATTGCCTCCGTTGCATGGGGCGTCATTGAAAACGATTCTTTTAGTGGATGACAGCAAGTTTCAAAGGCTGGCGAATCAGCGCATCCTGGGTAGAGCCGGATACGAGGTCCTTGCTGCTAGCGACGGAGAAGAGGGACTACGGATCGCTCGATCGGCGGCCCCGAATCTGATCGTACTGGATATGCTGTTGCCTAAGCTCGGTGGTCCGGAGGTTCTGAAAGCACTTCAGCTCTCTGAACAGACACGCTCGATTCCGGTACTTGTTCTAAGCGGTCTCGCTCAGAAAAATGAGGCGAAGCTCCTTGCGGAAGGAGCCCGCGCCTATTTTGAAAAATCAAGACTGGATCTGCAGGACGGCCCGAAGCTGTTTCTCGCAGTCGTGAAAGAAATACTGAACACCCGGGACGACCGGGTTGCTGTCGATTGTTCCCAGGAAGAGCCTCAGACAATCGGCACTCTCCTGATTGATGCGAAGATCGGTGGAAACCAATGACAGCCGACATGACTTTTGAAGGGTTGATCGTTTCGCACGATGCTGGAATATTTCGTGTCATGGATCGGACGCTGCGTCAGTTGTCCATTTCGGCCAGCGTTTGTCTTGGCGGCTCAAAAGCCCGTAATCATCTCACAAAACATCGGACGGACCTTCTGGTTCTCGACTGCGACATGAACGACTGGACCGAGGTCATGGACGAGGTATGGAAGTCCACGAGATCGAAAAAGCCGACAGTCGTTGCCATCAGTCGGACCCAGAGCCGTGTACCCGGCGCGCACGTGGTCGTCAAGAAACCGATTACAGACGAAGGCGCCGCGGAATCGCTAAAAGCGGCTTACCATCGCATGCTTCATGACTATCGCCGACACGCTCGTCACGCAGTCATGATGCCTGTCGTTGCAACCGACGAGAAGCAGGGCTCTGTGTCGATAATGGTTACTGACATTGGAGACGGCGGATTGGGCATCAGCACAAAGGAACCTCTGTCGATTGGGAAGGAGCTCGGACTTCGTCTTAAATTGCCGAGACTCCATCGCGAGATTTTCCTGGAGGTGCGAGTGCTCTGGATCCGGGAATACGGACGAGCTGGCTGCGAGTTCGTGCGAATTCCGCCTGTGGACGCTACGGTCCTGAATGAATGGCTGAAAAGCAGGATCCGAGTGAAGAAGCCTCTGGTCGACGTGCTTTAGAACTCTTGAAAAAATAGCTCTGGTTCGGCGGTCAAACAATCGGAAATCGATCCGCCCTCCCCGAAGATCGCGCGCTATTTTCCTCCTGATCTTCGTGTTGCACGTGCCCAGAAAAGCAGGGTTGCCCCTCTTCCCGTGCCCTGAACAGACCAGTAAGACTGGCCGTTGTCGGCGTAGTTTCTTTGAGAGATTTGAAACTAGACGCCAGACGGAAAAGAGTTAAGATGTCCCTGTTTTTCCGTGACAGGGCCTCGCGTGCGAAATCGACCCATTCTGGACATAGAAGCCGACCTGCTTGACGCGTTCCTGGAGCACATTCCAGACGGCGTTTACTTTAAGGACCGCGACAGCCGATTTGTACGAATCAGCAGATCCCTAGCCATTCGATTCGGCCTGAACGATCCAGCGGAGGCAATCAACAAGACCGACTTTGATGTGTTCAGCGAAGAGCACGCTAGACAGGCCTTCGTCGACGAACAGAAAATTCTCGTTACGGGCCAGCCTATCGTTGACGTCGAAGAGAAAGAGACGTGGCCAGATGGTCACGAAACGTGGGTACTGACCACCAAATTGCCGTTGATAGATAAACAGGGCAATGTCGTCGGTACGATGGGAATCTCTCGCGACATTACGGAACGCAAACGGATCGAACAGGAATTGCACAAATATCGAGTCCGACTCGAAGAGCTGGTTTCGGAAAGAACAGCTGAACTCAAACAGGCGAACGAGGAACTCGAACGGGACATCGCCGCCCGAAAGATCGCAGAGGCAAGCCTGGCGGAGAAGGCGCAAGAACTGGCCAGATCCAACACGATCCTCGAAAATCTATCGCTGATTGATGATCTGACTGGACTTTACAACAGGAAGGGATTCTTTGCGCTGGCCGAACACCGCGTCAAACTGGCGTGTCGGGAAGGAGAACCTTTTTCTATTGCCTTTGTGGATCTGGATGGTCTGAAGCGAATCAACGACACCTTCGGCCATCAGGCAGGAAACCGGGCGTTGATCGATACGGCAGAGGTACTGAGGAAGTGCTTCCGTGAATCCGATATTCTTGCCCGCATTGGAGGCGACGAATTTGCGGTCTTCGTTGCAAAAGCCGATGAAAGCGAGATCGCCGGCATCATGAGTCGCATTGAGGAACAATTGGCCGCCTGCAACGCCACGGCCGGCCGCCAATATCCTTTGTCATTCAGTATCGGGATTGTGTCTGGAGGCTTACAGAACGCGGACATCGACACATTGTTGGCCCAGGCAGACCAAATTAATGTACATGCACAAGAATAATCGGAACGCGATACGAAAGAGGGACGGTGGCGAGACTTAACGACGTCTGAATTTCTACGGTAGTCGACAGATCACAAACGTGGCAAACTTGCTTCCATCGCTCTGAATATCCGACGATTTATGCTCCGATTACCTCCCTTTCTCCTCCGACCATCTAGCGATCAAACCCTACAGACGGTTGACGGTGGCTGTCGTTTCGTCCAACGATCGAGTGATTCAGACCAGCTGAATACGGCTCGGATGTCGTATCGCTGCAGGGACTGCCGTACTTGTGCCCGAACGAAAAGGCTCGTCCGCCGTTGCGACTTTGGGCAAGCCTCAGCCGCACGGTCCAAAGATCGAGCGCTGGTCGAGTATTCCGTGTGAACCGCTCCAATTTCATCGCGAGCGTGCGATATGGTGGTCGCCTTGCCGCAACTCCGACGGCTTCAGGCCCGGATTCGTAACGGCCAACCCTGCACCGAGCATGTTGGCTGGTAGCCGTCGGCGCTCAAACGAGTAGCGGTTGATTACTGCGCGGGAGCGCAGCTCCATTAGCCGCCAGAGCCTAGGCGCATGGTTACGAGCCCGCTTCCCGGCGCCTGAGACTTAACTCGAAGCAGGTCGATGGCCTTATACAAATCCTTCTTTAGTCTCGTCTGATAGCGCATCAGCGTGTCGAGAGAACTGCCCAAAACAGCTTGAATTTCCAAGTGGCGCCCGTCCCGATTGCCTTGCGAGGTCATGAAATCGCCAAACGTGTTGCCAAACGATCCAGGTTTTGGTGAAGGACTCGACGCGCCGGGACGATCGGAAAAGGCTCGTACCATCACCTTCTCACAATCCCATGCTCGGTCGAGCGGAAGGTCGAAAGATTCGATCGGAAGTTCGAGGTCATTATCGAAAACCCCAATCCCCTCGGATTTGTTGGACGTGCGCGTACGGCGCTCGAACTCCTTTTCCACGAGTTTTTCGACTACATTGAGTTTCCATATGTTTGCAATAATTTCCTCAATGCAATATTCCTCGGCAGCTCCCTCGGGCCGCCAATCTTCGGACCACAGTTTCCGGAGCGCATCATACTCGGATAGCGCAGTAGCCTCGGCTGCATGTTGCGAGCCATCGCTTCTTCGTCGGCATCGGTCAAAATCGGTAACGGATCCAACGCAGGAACAGCGACACATTGAGTCCGAGCTCGTTAACCAGAGTGCCGTCGCAGGACAGCGCCTTTGCACCATATAGATCCGGGCGACTATTTCCGCGAAGCGAAAGGCGAGAGGCGATCTTCGTCGCTGTTCAAGAGAACCTTCTTGGCTAGGATGCGGTGCTTTGAAGCGTTGCGGCTCGCAATAGATTTTCCTTTTTCGGTCTTTGGGCCGGTCGATTGTTTTGCGTTCGCACGATTTGCGTTGCAAACCGCGTCGTTTATAACCTTTTTGGCTCTCATTCCTGTTTCCTCGATATTTAGACCTTCCAGAGTGTAGTCGGCTTGTGCGACGAATTTGGCCGCCGGTAAGAGCGGAAATACGACACTCAAACTAACAAAAACTCTTGAAGGGAATACGTTGGAACAGAGTCTGGGAAATTCGGGAGATGCCTTACAACCAGAGTCAGGGAAAGGATCGAAACGCGGACACCGTGTATTTCACTACGTCCAATAGAGTGAGCTCATTCGCTCGCAAAGTCAAGGAAGAATACGCATTGCTCACAAGTCCTTATCGGTTATTGCTTTCTAACGTCCATTCCAAACGCCACGGGCGCTTTCGAGATTGAACCTACCGAAAATTCGGCTGCTTAGATTGAGCGGGAGGAGCATCTTCACGGAGGTTGTGGCTGCGAAGCAGGTGCTATGACTGCTCTTTAACTTTAGCCTTCCCCTTGCTGACTAAGCGCTGGATAAACTTGGGCCCTTCCTTCTTGTAGGCTTGCACCCCCTCGGACAACAGCAATTCGCAAACTTGCGAAATACTCCTCGCTTCGCTGTCTGCGATGATCTGAATCTGGTTCTTCAGATCCGGTGAAACTCGGAATGCCAAGAACTCCTTCTTCGTCGTCACGACAACGACTATATCTGCGTCGGAAACCGAGGGACAACGAAAAATTAAGTTGTATATTTATGCAACCATTGTTATCATTTGTTATCACTTTGATATCGAGGAGGGGCGTCGATGAACGGATCGCAAACCTCGAACACGTAACCCGCTGCGAGAAAACTTGACGGCTTGCCCGGCAGCTATTGGGCAGCGCCCTGCCAACACGAGTGGTCAAGTCGCTGAAGACACTATCTAAGGATTTTCACTTCTCGTTGAGCGACGGCGAACTCCAATTCATCAATAGCTGCTTGGTATGTGACGCACACGGGCCTACTCCGACTGGCACGCCGTAAGAAATGCCGCGGCATCCACGTTGAGGCTGTCGACTCTCTTTGTGATTCCGCGACGAATCGGTTTGTCCTGAAAGCAATGGTCTATCCCTCTAAGAACTCTTCTGGCTTCGTCGGATACGGCGACGCCGATCCCTCCAACGTCTCCTTTCTCGTCCACGGCGCTGAGATGCGTGTGGCCGAGACCCGCGCCGTAAACCGTGCTCTCCGAAAAGCCTACGGAATCGGCATTTGCTCGGTTGAAGAGATCGGTTCCCTTGATCGGCAATCAGAGCCCGCTCCGGAGTCGAAGAAATTGCCACAACCCGCCAACGGCAACGGACACGGCAGCCGCACCGTCCGCGATCGTCTCTGCCAGGTCATCCGCCAGCATGAACTCGATCCCAATCTGGTGAAGCCCTATGCCGCTGACTTCTGCGGGGTCAAGACTCTTCGTGAAGCCACGCGCGAACAGGTCGAGAACTTCGTCTCCGCATCTCGCCGACTGGGCCGAGAAAGACCGCAATGCCCTGCTCTGCCAGCTCAACAGCTACATGCCGGCAAAGGACGGTGCGGCATGAGACGACGCTTCCAAGGCCTGCATCAGGCTGATCGATCCGCGGATTGCACCGTGCCCGACGGAATGTTCCTCGTTCGCGTCCAGCGAGCCCAATATCGCTGGCACGCTCAAAAGCCGTTTTACGCTTTCCGATTTGTCGTCCTCGAACCTCAGGCGTTCGAAGGTAGAACTTTTTCCGGTCGTGTCTATTGCTCCCCCAAGGCCCTATGGCGGCTCACCTGGTTCCTTCGAGACTTTGGGTACGACTCTGAATTAATGGGTCGCGACGAAGTCGATGACAAGAATCTCGTCGGACTTCGCGGCGTGGTCAAAGTCAGTCACGCGGTTCTCAATGGCACAACGCTACTAAACCTTGACGCGTTTGCCCCGGCCAGTCAGTGGGAAGAATTGACGTTAGGGTCATCGGCGGCTGACGGTGACCCCGAGGCGGCTTGATGAACTACAGCTATACCCAGATCAGCCAATACCTGACTTGCCCCCGTCGGTACCGCTACCGTTACCTTGATGGCTGGAAACCGACAGGACAATCGGGCCGCAATGTTGTTCGGGCGTGCCTTCGAGCAGGCACTGGGTGCACTGTTTCGCCGAGAAGATCCGGGCGAGGCCTTCTTTCGGGAGTGGTCGGCCGTCGAAAGATGAACACTGCAATTTTCGGACCGAGACAGCTGGGATCGGATGCTCGAACAAGGCATCCTGCTTCTCACCCGCTTCTGCCAAGACGCCCGCATCCGCATCCGCCAGCCTCGCCGCAACCTACAGATCAAGGTGTCGAAGCACCTCTCTGCGACGGACGACTTTGTTGCGCTATATCGACGCCATCGGAGATCTCGACGGAAGACGCTGTTTGCTGGAGTGGAAAACCAGTTCGAGTCGATACCCTGACGAACCGGCGGGTCTTCTGAGCTCTGGATCCGCAACTGGTCTGTTACTCGTGGATGACGGGGATCTCTGAGGTCGCCCAGGTCGTCTTCGTCCGAAAGCGAATGGTCGAGGTTCAGTATCTGCAAACCACGATCACTGAGCAGCAGCGTCAGGAGTTTGGGCAGCTTGTGGACGACACGATCCGCAGGATTCAATCCGCGCAGTTTCTCCCGCACAGCGGGATTCGCTTTCCGCAAAACCCTTGCAGCACCTGTCCCTACGTAGGGTTCTGCCTGGGGCGTCAGGATCTTGTCAACGCGTCGCTCGTGCGACGTCCAGGAGCAGAAGCCCTTGGTTGGCTTGACGAGCTTAATTACTAGGAATCCACCGATGCCGCCGAAGCTCAATCGCCAAAGAGCCCTCTTCGTTCTGACGAAGATCGACGACATCTTGGCTTGGGAGAATCGGAAAGAGAATGAACGGGAAACGAAGTTCGTGGAGTTGGGTCGCTACCTATGCGAGGTCCGAGCGGGACAGTATTGGCGAATGGAAAATCTGAAATCGTTCGACGAATTTCTGGAAAGACGGTTTCCCGAGTCACGAAGGAAGGCCTACTACCTGATGTCGATCCACGAGCATCTCCCTCCTCAGGCCCGAAAGGAGCTCAAGGAGGTGGGGTGGACGAAGAGACTGGAGCTAGCGAAGGTGGCGCGGCGGGATGGGCAGGAGTTTGATTGTGCAACCTGGTTGCACAAGGCCCGGGGAATGCCGAAAGATCAGTTTAGGCGAGAGGTGGAAAAGGAGCTGACGGGAAAGGAAACGGAAGCGTCGGAACTCGTCTATTTCAAGCTGTACAAGAGCCAGATTCCGGTGATTGAGCAGGCTATCGAGACGGCGGCATTGATGCTGGGATCGGACAAATCGCGAGGCTACTGCTTGGAGATGATCTGTGCGGACTTTCTGGCCGGAGCCAATCTCGACAACGGAAATCCGGAAACTCTGCTGTTTTCGATGACGCGATTCTTCACGCTTCTGCCGAGGAAACAAAAGGATGCGTTCGTAGAGAATCTGATCGAGAAGGCGTCATGAGCAGACTTCGGCCGAAAGTCGCTCCAATTCGACTTGATCCGATTTCATACGAGAGTCTTCGCCAAGAAGTGCTACGCCGCGATGGTTGGCGTTGTCAATCGTGTGGCACGATGTCAAATTGGAGGTTCACCATCGACAGTTTCGCAGCCAGTCAGGCGCAGATGCCGAACTGAACCTCATTACACTTTGTACACGCGTGCCATCGAGCCGTCCACCTCCGACGATGACGACCCAGATGCCGCCCTTCAGCTGTTCGGCGGCGTCGCTCATCTCTGCTATGGATGTGCTCGACTTGATTTCTCATTGTCTTGCCATTCGACGAATGAAATCAAGATACGCAGTGAAGTGAATACTCATCCTTTCATTGATCTCTTAACCTCTCGCGGGGCTAAGATTCGAGGTCGCCAAAACGTCGCTGAGAATCTTTTACGGGATCGCCGCCATTTAACGGTTTACATAGCCCACAGAAGAATATCAATGGTACGAAGGACTAGTTTCTTAAGGTGCGCTGCGAGGAGTGACGTTAGGCGAGTTCCAGATTGGCGGCGGCGGTGTTGACGATCATCTTGCCGATTGTCAACGATGCCGTTGCGGCGGGCGATGGTACGTTCAGAACGTGGAGCATCTTACGGGACTGCACGAAATGAAAGTCGTCGACTAAAGAGCCATCCGGTTTTAGGGCTTGGGCGCGAACTCCCGACCCCCCTACGACCATATCACTCTCACTGATATCCGGCACCAAGCGTTGCAACGCACGAATGAAAGCAGGTTTCGAGAGGGACCGGTACCATTCGTCAAGCCCCTTCCGCCAGTTCTGCTTAGCCATCTTCCAGAATCCGGTAAAGGCAGCAAATGAAGCGAGGTCGCGAATGCAGACATCGGTGTGCCTATAGCCTTCCCGTGCGAGTGCTAGGACAGCATTGGGGCCGGCATCGACCTTTCCGGTCACACGACGCGTAAAGTGCACACCGAGGAAAGGAAAACGTGGATCTGGGACCGGATAAATCAACGCTTTGACCAAGGAAGCCCGGCCTGGCACGAGAACGTAGTATTCACCCCGGAAAGGGACGATCATAACGCTGGGCTCGTCGCCAGCCATCCTGCTGATCCGGTCGCTGTGAAGCCCTGCACAGTTGATGAGAGCAACGGTCGCAAAGGTACCGCGCGGAGTCTCCACAACAATTTCATTTCCCGATCGTCTAATGCCGATCGCCTCCGCGCCGGTGAGGACTGTGCCTCCGTTTGCAACAATCAGTTCAGCATACTTTGAGCACACCCGGGCATAGTCAGTAACTCCCGTTGATGGGACGACAAGCGCTCGTAGACCCTTTGCACACGGTTCGATCTCGCGCAATTCTTCCGGACTGATCATTCGAAGTCCGTTAAGGCCGTTAGCCTCTCCACGACGTCGCAATTCTTCGAGTCGCGGCAGTTCCTCTTCCACCGTGGCAACGATTACTTTTCCGCAGACGTTGTTTGGAATCCCGTGTTGGCCACAGAAACTCTACCATAGCGGCCGCTCCGCTTACGCACAGCCGTGCCTTCATCGAGCCGGGCTTGTAGTAGACGCCAGAGTGAATAACACCGCTGTTGTGCCCGCTCTGGTGCTGGGCAACGCGGCCTTCTTTCTCAATAACGCAGGAGACGTTTGCCGCGGGAATCGCTGGGTAATTTCGAGCCCGACAGCCGAGGCCGACAATACCACCGCCAATTATGAGTACATCGTCACGAGAGTCGATCATGAGTTAGCGGCAGAGTGAGCACCTCCATCGGACATTACAACAATGTAACATTCTCATCCATTGCAAAGCCGCTAATGCGCTCTGTCTGATTTGAGCGTCCTAGTGTCCTTGCCACCGTGAGGTGAGCTTGCCATCCATCGTGGCCTGCCGAAGTCTCATTGCGACTAATCATTCAATCACAAGGTTCTCATCCTCAAGTTGCTTCATCTTTTTCGCGTCGCTACTCGCCTTCTCGCGGTACTAAGACTGCTTCGTGACCCTGTGCTGTCGGCACAACTCCGCCGTCGTTAACAACTGCTTCGCCTTGTTTCAGGCGCGCGATGATCGGCTCTTTCGCGTGTCATTCATTGTGGCCGTCCTCCAAGGGTTTGGAGACTTACATTCTGCGTATCCAGTTCTGGGGGGTGGGTCAAATAGAGCATCTTATTCTCTCGCATCAGAGTACGATATCCGCCAGATTAGCTTCCGAGCGTCATCCGAGACCAGTAACGAGCCATCGCTGGCAACCGCTACACCGACCATTCGTCCGTAGATTTCCTTCCGAGCTGGGTCTGGTACAAAACCCGAGAAGAACGGCCACGGTGTTCTCTATTGGGAGACCATTTTGAAATCGCACGAACACTATTTGATACCCGCTACGAATTTGCCGGTTCCATGAACCGTGTTCAGCTATAAAGGCACCGTGCGAGTACTCGGGGGGAAACTGGTGTTTCTCGTAAAAAGTGAACTGCAAAGGTGCAACGTGAGCACCCAGTAACACGTCTGGCCTAATCATTGTAGACAACAGATCTGGCCGTGCTGACACTTGATTATCCACATAACCGTCGCCATACCCATAAGGCCATCCGTAAAACCCTTGATCTCGGACTCGTGTGAAGTAGTCAGATGGTAGATCATCGCCGATGTCATCCCTTTCATTCACGGTGGCCCACAAGTCACCAGAATCTGGGTTGCAGGCAATCCCCACTGCATTTCGCAAGCCGCTAGCGTAGACACGCATATTGCGACCGTCAGTGTCCGTGACTAAAATCGCTGCCCGGCGGACATCCGATTCGACGCCCACATTCGTCTGGGATCCGACGGACACAAAGAGTTTGAGACCGTCAGCGCTAATAGCGAGCGAGCGCGTCCAATGTTGGTTATAGCCGAGGCCTGGTAGATCCAGAAGGCGATCAGCATCGCCAAGTCTCTTCGAGGATGTCGGATCGTAGCGAAACCGCAGGATCTCGTTTGTGTCTGCGACGTAGACATAATCACCGTGGAATGCGATACCAAATGGTAGGTTTAAATCTTGTGCGAAGACCGTCTTCGATTGAACGGTCCCCTGCGGCGATATCCCATGCAACACAATTACTTTCCCGGCGGCTGAATCTGCAACAAAAACGTCACCGTTCGGGGCAATCGCGAGCCAACGAGGACTGGCGAAGCCCCGGGCAAGAACAGAAACCCGGAACCCAGAGGGAACTTCTGGCTGGAAGCCGGGTGGTGGCTCAACGACGACTGGCCAATTCTCAACGCGCGTGATTCTGGATAGCAGTCGAGCCCGCCAGCCTCGAACGTTGAACAGGAATAGCCCGCACCAACTGTCACCAAGAACCCCGCACCGAAATAGATGGCCCATCGCCAAACCACCTTCTTGGGACCCACTTTCGCTCCCAGTTACGACTTAATTCTCTGAACCTAGCATAAAGCAGTTGGAAGGGCGCTGATCATAGAGACATCGGATCATGGCGGAATTGAACAGACGGGAACCGCCGCCGATCGAAAGCAGGACAAACCGGGTGACAAAGGAAACAGTCGGAAGCGGCAAAACGCAGACAAAAAAACGAGGGGCAGCAGTTTGATCGTGCAACCTGGATGCGCAAGGTCCGGGGAATGACAAAAGATCAATTTCGGAGAGAGGTGGCAAAGGAGTTCACGGGAAGGGAGACGGAAGCCTCGGAACTTGTCTACTCAAGCTGTACAAGAGCAGATTCCAGTGATCGAGCAGGCTATGGAGACTGCTGCGCTCATGCTTGGATCTGACAAATCGCGAGGCTACTGCCTGGAGATGATCTGCGCAGATTTCCTCGCAGGTGCCCACCTGGATCACGGAAATCCGGAGACCCTGCTCTTCTCAATGACGCGTTTCTAGCGGCTCTTACCGGAAGCCAAAGCAGGCTTTCCTCCAAGACCTGGGAGAGCATCGTGAAGAACGGAGGCCTACGGCTCGACGCAACTTCCCACGAGAATAGGCGGCAGAAGGTGCTGCGCTGCGATAGCTGGCGCTGCTAGTCGTGCGGCGCCATATCAAATCTGGAGGTTCACCATCTACGACTTCGCAGCCACGAAGGAGCAGATTCAGAGCAGAATCTGATCACGCTCTGCTCGACTTGTCATACGGCTGTCCGTCACGGGCACTAGACGCTCTAGTCGCAGATCCCCGATCCGGGCATCGTGCTTCAACGATGTGCCTTGTATTTTCTCTTGCTGCTCACCAAATCGTTCGCTCGAGCGTCGGATCTACGGTCCGCAGTGGGCCAAGGAGAGTCCTTGAACCAATGCAGTAACTCCGATGATACGATCGGCCGAGTTCTACTCCTGCAGTTGTTCTGTTGCAAGCGCCAAATCAACAATCCGTTGAATAGTCGCACGCTGCGTCCGGGTGACTAGAAAAATGTCACTTCCCCTTGTTGGTCGCAGCGAAAGTTCCTGGTCGCATTCTTGACAACGGAACTGCATCCGGGTCGGACACGGTCGTGCAGTTCGATGGCCATGACTCGCACCTTCTCGATCCAGGGACAGGTTTCAAACACTTCTATTTCAGCACCTTCAATGTCCACCTTCAGGAAGTCGATCGAGTCGAGTGCCGGTTTCGCGCATCAGGGTGTCCATGGTGATTGCACGCACCCGTTGTCGACCATTCTCGGCTATTTGAAAGGCTCCCTTCGGATGGGCATTGGATTCACCGAGCGTCACCTCTCCGTCTTCTCGCCACAGGGCAGCCTGAATCGGAGTGATCGTCTTGTAAGGAGCCGTATTTCTGGTTAATGCCGCGAAGTTCGAGGGCTCGGGCTCAACGGCAATAATTCTCGCGGTTGGGTACCTGAGGGCGAACAGAATACTCGCCATGCCGATATGAGCCCCAACATCCACTATCATCTGCGGGTTAAAATTTGGTATACCGGGATCATACGACTTGGTTTTGAAGATAAGAACGTCTCGGTAGGCACAAAAATCAGACGTATCGATTCGAAGGTAGACAGGGTGATTCGTTTCAAGAGGGGCAATAGCCAGTTCGCGTGGTCTACCGCACAGACGAAAAGAAGCGACCGCGCATACCCCACGGCTACCGCACACCTCGTAATACCATTTCAGTCCTTGCCAAAAGCTCACTGAAGACTCGCTAAATCCAAAATCTTACCATTCAAATCGGTTTGGCTACGAACCTTTTTGCGATACTGTTCGCATCGGAGAGTTAGATGTCCATCCCCCGGATCCCTCGTTTTCGACGATTTCTTCAGCCGCAGATTCCACAATTGTTTCGACCGACAGTCGCCTCGGTTTTGGCCAAGACTGTCGGACGAGTGAATCTTGAGGCCCCAAGCGTAGGACTTACGGCCGTCGCCTATTGGGCTCGATTCTCTCGCTGGTGCAGAACCCACCCCACGAACGGGAAAAATGGGAAAGGGCCGTGAATGGCTTTATCCGTCGGTCATTCAGAGCGAAGGCTTGGACCAGGAGCCAATAAGCTATCTCGAGTTCGGTGTATATCGGGGTGATTCATTGCGTTCGTGGATCGCGGAGATTTCGCATCCCGACTCTCGATTCACCGGTTTCGACACTTTTACGGGACTGCCAGACAGGTGGCGCTCGACGGAACCGGCAGGGCACTTCAACGCTAACGGCGCAGTTCCAGACATCAAAGATCCGCGTTGCAGTTTCGAAGTCGGACTGTTTCAAGATACCCTGCCTGCGTTTGTAGCTCGCACTGATTTGTCGGGTCGCCTGGTCGTTAATCTGGACGCTGACATGTTTACGTCAACGCTCTTTGTCCTGACCACCCTGGCGCCGTACTTGAAGTATGGAGATCTTATTTTCTTTGACGAGTTTTCTTGCCCACTCGACGAATTCCGAGCCTTTGAAGAATTTGTCCAATCGTTTCGTGTGAAATATGAGGTCATCGCCGCGGTTTACGGGTACACACGCGTCTGCATAAAGATCCTCTAGCGGACGCGATGAGATCACGGATGCGAACGTACCACACCGGTGGCTCCGAAACAGTATGGATTGCAGCATTGCAGCGATGATGCGGGGGACACGGCTCTGAGGGTCTACTCGCAACTTGGCCGTCACATCCGATGATTGCGTGAGGCTCAGGTGGGAGCGTCTTGTTTTCACTAAGGACTGATCGCCTAAGCGACTCAATGGACTTTCGCATTGATGATACGGATGGGCAGCCGCATTTGGAATGGACCGGAGAGGGTACACCTTCCGCAGGGTGACGGGCCGACGATTCAAGGCACAAAGACACGCGGCGGATGGCGGATGCACGGATGATCTGGAGTACATTGCTTACCTGCGGTTGGAAAGTGCCGAAATCAAAGGCAAGCGCCTCTCCCTCGGATACGGTCCGCCATAATCAGCCGGAAGGCGGAGATTGCGCGTACCGGCGCGTCGCAGCGGTACCGGCGCGGGCGACTTATTCCTCCGGAGGTTGCAAGTCAGTATGCCCTTACGAGATTAAGCTTACAACGGACTGCTCACCCGGTAGTGTCCTAACTGTTAACCACACCACCCGCCCTCCGTCGTTTTCCACAGATAAATGTTCCCACGTAATCTAGATCACTGTTCTTCAGGAAGAAAAGGTAGTAAAGTTATTTGAGTTTCTCCCCCGCCGCTTTCTTCAATTCTGAGCGCACCTCAACGCATGTGGTATCACTTTAGGAGGACACGTCCCATGTGTAAAAGGATCAATTTCACTTGCCTACGTCTTCTTGTGTTTCTTCCCTTCGGCGCTCTTGGCGCAAGCGGCGTACACCGTAACAGATTTGGGAAGGCTTTCGCCCACGGCAATCAACTCTTGGGCGCAAGTGGCCGGAAACTACAATAATGAAGGATACATCTGGACATTCGGGCACAGGCGTGCAATCGGAATACTCCAGGGAGGAACATTTAGTTACGCCGCCGCAATCAACGATCTTGGGACTGTTAGTGGTACGGCGGATGGACCGGGGCAGATCGTACCCTTCTTTGGAGGACCCACGATTCAGTGTAGCTATCTGATTCAGCCGTTCATCTGGACCCACAGCGGCAGCAAATGCAGGGTCTGGGGACTGCGGGTCGCTGCCACCGACGAAGCGATTCTTCGAGGACGGTTGCCCCTTTCCGTTCTACGCGTCTGCTATCAACGATCTCGGCCAAGTCGTCGGATACACGGGAGATTTGCCCGATTCATTTCAGTGGGGTTTTCTGTGGAGCAGCAAGGTCCCTATGAGTCTTTACGGAGCAGGTTTTCCGCCGACCTTTGCGAATGGAATCAGCAACACGGGTGAGATAGTCGGGGAACAATGGATTTGGTCTTTGGGTACGCAGCATATTGGAAGATGGCGTCGCGACAAAGTTAGGCGAGTTGCCAGACCCAATCAGCAGTTCTGCAAACGGTGTCAACGATCTTGGGCAAATAGTCGGTTGGTCTAGCACCCAAGATCTTGGCACGCACGCGGTCATGTGGGCACAGGATGGAACCATTCGCGATCTCGGGACTCTGTCCGGCGACCTTTACAGCTCAGCGACGAAGATCAATCTTTTTGGCGTTGTCATTGGATCTTCGGGTAACTCTATTGTTAACTCACCGAACCAGGCGATAGCGAATTCGGCGACGGTGGCCCCTTGAGGTGATTGGTCGTCCGTTTGTCTGGTCGCAATCTGCTGGAATGCGGGACCTGAATACTCTGATCCCTTCCAACGCCGGTTGGGTGCTCAACTCGGCAACCGACATCAATGTTGGGGCCAAATCGTTGGGCAGGGTACGAAGAACGGCCAACAACATGGGTTTCTGCTGACGCCAAGAAATCCGTTTAAGGCACATTGATGTCAGCGTCAATCCCCCTCAGTGGGGTGGTTGTGGGGCGAATCGTGTTCACACTGTAAAGTTGTGACTAATGCAAATAAAGATTAGAAAGAGTCATTAGAGTGGATGCTTCCGAATGTGCGCAACACACGTTGCTCCGCGTTGGACTACGATGGACCCGCCCGTTCTAGCAATCCGTTAGCGAGGAGTGATCCATGAAGAAATCCCTGGCTACATGTGGCTTACGTTTTCTACCGGCATGAAAACGCGTGCGGAACCAGCTGGACATTGGAGTCATCGGAAGCTCTTCTCTATGATTCCTTCGTCTGTCCGGAGTTTCGGGGCGATCCATTCATAGTCTTTTTGAATAACAGCCTCAACAACTGCCCGAGAGCAGGGAATGCTACGAATCCTTGCCGGAATCAGCATTCTGAACACCGAGTCCAGTATTCTGGCACGATACTATTGGAAGGCCCGCGCAATCAGGGTGATGATCTTTAGAGTTCGTAGCCTAAATTAGACCTACCGACGAGCCATTGGCGCGCTCCAGCTACACACCCGATTTAATCTAACCTCCGGATTGAAGTACGTAGATCTGCCTAATCTACTGAATGAAACAGCGTAAATAAAAAGCCCGCCTCACGCGATTCGCGGGGCGGGTCAGGATGTTTCGGTCTTCGTTCGAGTGACTACATGCGGCTGTAAATCAGGTCTCCGAGAAGTGCTGTGGCCTTGATCGGAAGGCGACGCCAAACGCGACGTGCTACCGATGCAATCCTTTGAGTTGTTTCGTCACGGTCGTTCAGGTCTTGCCGGGAAATAATATCGATAGAGCGGCTTTGGTCTGCCACCGAATTTCGTTTTGAATTGGGAGAGAGACTCATGCTCTTCGGCAACCTCTCCGAAATCGTACCAGCGGTACCCTCCCCTACATGCGCCGCGGATTGCTTCGATCTGCAGAATGTCGTGCGGATGAAGGTGAAAATCTCTCGGATCGCATCCGGTAAAGGCGTGGAATACCGTCTGTCCGTAATTCAAAAGAATAGATCCTGCAACGAGGGCGGTTTCGCCGATTGCAGTTCTCTCGGCCACGATCAGCCGTAGATTCCCCGTTGGACGCAGGGACGACCACAGACTTTGAAAGAAGCGGAAAGGCCGCGGAGGTACTGCGTTGTGGCGCATGGTCAAAAGATAGAGCCGGTACCACCTTGCCAGATCTTCTTCTGTATCGGCATCCCGAACTTCAAGCCCGAGTTTTTTCGCTTTATCAACCGCCCATTTCACTCGATGCTGGCGCTTGGCGTTCCCGAACCTCAAACGATGACAACCTTCGCATACTACGCAAGTACGCGGTGACCTCAGATTCTCCCAAAATTCATCCCAAGCCAAGTCCTCGGAGCAGGAAGGAAGTTCCTCGACGTACGTGGGCCGCCATGAATTACATTCAAGGGATTCGACTGACTCATTCAGATTTGGTTGATCCGTCTTGATCTCCAGCTGTATCCCGGCTCCCGATCTTGCCAGTTCGACGGCGTAGTTGATGATCGCCTTCGTCAGCCTGCTTATTCCAGGAGAGGGGCCCAGCAACCGGTGTACGTGGCAGTGAAGAGAGTCGTTTTCCACTTTCGATCGATCCAACACTAACGGGCAACCCCTCGGTCCGGAGCAACGGGAGGACCGCATTGATCTGGCCCATTTCATCCGTACAAGCCAAGGCAATGCATTTGCCTCCGTACTCGCACTCGAGCGCCGACAGCCAACCGGGATGATGATAAATCGATGCTTGTGGATGACTCGAAATGAAAAGTTCCCACCGGAGATCAGTCCGGTAGTTCATCTCGAAAACCTGAAGCTTTTGACCTGACAGAACTGGCTGGTTCACGAACGACAACGCACACACCTCATGAGTCTTACATGTTCTGGCGCTTCAGGGGAGGGTGGAGGAGGGAGAGCGACGTAAAAGGTAATCTAACGAATAAACGGGATCGGAAGGAATTCAAATGATCCCAGTCACAAGGGTGGGTGCTGGTGCTCACGGCCTTCCGCCAGCTTTGACGTCGACAACTACGCGGGGACACCATCGAGATTTACGACAACGGGTTGTCGAAGAGGTGTCCTTGTGGCCTGATTTAGCACAAAACGATCTTCGGGCTGTTGAGACCTTTCGTGGCATTGCGCGAATCGACAACGAGATTGGATTCTTCCACGATCTTGGCGTAGTCGTAATCCGAGTGGTCTGTAACAATCAGGACGCAGTCATATTGACCAAGATTCTCAAGAGGGGCAGATTTCATTTGGAGATCGTATTTGCGTCCGCGACCCACCATGGGAATGAAGGGATCGTTGTAGCTTACTTCTGCGCCGTCTTTCTGCAGCAGCTCGATGATGGTCAAAGCCGGAGACTCCCGCAGATCATCGATATCCTTTTTGTAGGCGACGCCCAGAACAAGAACCCGCGAGCCGTTCAGTACCTTCTTCTGCTGATTCAGGGCCGAGGCAACAGTGCTCACGACGTGGTAGGGCATACCCATGTTGATCTCACCGGCCAATTCGATAAAGCGAGTTCTGAAATCCCATTCCTTCGCTTTCCAAGACAAGTAGAAGGGATCGATTGGGATGCAGTGACCGCCCAAACCTGGGCCGGGATAGAAAGGATGAAACCCGAAGGGCTTCGTCGAGGCTGCATCGATTACTTCCCAGATATCGATGCCCATTCTGAGGCAGAGCAGCTTCAGTTCATTTACAAGCGCGATGTTCACGCACCGGTAGATATTTTCGAGAAGCTTCGTCATCTCCGCCGCGGCCGGCGATGATACTTGTACGGTCTTTCGGAAGATCGAGCCATACAACGAAGATGCAAGCTCCAAAGCGCGAGCATCCAGTCCGCCGATGACTTTGGGGATGTCATAGCGGGCCACTGTAGTGTTGCCTGGGTCTTCCCTCTCGGGCGAGAATGCGACGTAGAACATGTTCTCGTCTTCAGCAGTCGCCTCGTTGCGTGATGCCTTCAAGCGAGTTCCGATTTTCTTTTTCCAGAATAGGAACCAGCACTTCCTCGGTCGTTCCAGGATAGGTCGTGCTTTCAAGGATGACCAACTGTCCCGCTCGCAGGTGCGGCGCGATCGCATGACCGGTGTTGGTGATGAAGCTGAGATCAGGTTCGTGATGCTCGTCCAACGGCGTGGGAACGCAAATAATGATAGCGTCCATGTCGGACAACCGCGAGAAATCTGCTGTCGCAACCATGCCCTTGGAGCGCGCTTCTTGAATCTCTTCCGACGGGATCCGGTAGATGTAAGATCTGCCCTCGGTCAGGGCTTCGACCTTGCTTCGGTCAATGTCAAAGCCCGTGACAGGAAATCCCTGCTCGACGTAGAGAAGGACGAGTGGAAGTCCGACGTACCCAAGTCCAATTACTCCGACTCTCGCTTGACGGCTTTCGATTTTTGCTTTTAATTCGGATGACAGATCAGAGATTACTGGAATGCTCATTTTGTTTCCTCTCGAAGATTAGAGCTGGGATAAAGGCATGCTCTGGACGATTCTAGAGCAGCACGACTAGGGAGGAGGAAGGAGTTCGGTTGTTATTGCAGTACGAGTTGTTCTTCAGACGCGGGTGCTGTTGAGTCGCCCTCTTGCTGCGACCGTTCAAGGTATGTCGTCAACTTCTGGGCAAGCTCAACAACGTTCGATCCGATCAACAAGTTCTGCTGATGTCCGGGTACGTGGCAGAGATCCAAAATAGGCAATAGCTCGTTCGTCCATCCCAAGCGAGGATCGCTAGCCAATCCCGAAAATTGCTTGGTTGCCCGCATCAGAACAACGCGGCCTTTATAAGGTTTGGGCTGATATTGCTCGAAGGCACGGTCATGCTCGATTCCCAGGGTTTCAAGAATGTATGGAGTCGAAGATTTGCTGGAGACTGATCCGCCGTTGCCTTTCAGGCGATCGAATGCGATCTCCGTCCGTGCCTGCGTGACGTCCCAAACGCGACGAAGCCTTTCACGCAGGTATCCGTTGGGCCGATGCGATAGATTCTCTCGCTCAAGATCCAGCCGCTTCGCGGTGCGTTGCCACCATTGCTGAACAGCTCCGACATTTGGCTTAAAGCGCTGCGCAGAAGGATGAGTGGTCTGGATCATTGCCACCAAGGCGACTTCTTCTCCAATTTCCAGGAGCTGTTGCGCAGCTTCCAAGGCAACCAAACCGCCGAAGCAGAATCCTCCAAGGTAGTAGGGACCTTGAGGCTGCAGGCTTCTGATCTCTTTGAGGTACGCGGCTGCCATCTGTTCCAATGTCTGTCCCCGCGGGATGTTACCGTCCAGTCCGCGGGCTTGCAGCGCATACACCGGTTGTTCGTCGCTGAGTTGATGGACCAGAGGGTGGTACTCGAGTACGTTTCCCCCATGACTGTGCATGAGAAACAGCGGCGGACGCGACCCACCTGGCCGGATCGGCACCAGTGACGACCACGAGGGAGTCCAATTCTCTTTTCGCAACACTTCGGCAAGGGATCCGACTGTTGGCGCCTGAAGCAAGGTGGCGAGTGGCAATCGTCTGCCGTACAGCTTTTCGATTTCAATGATCATCCGCACTGCCAGAATGGAGTGGCCACCGAGTTCAAAGAAATTGTCGTGCAAACCGACGCGCTTGACGTTGAGGATTTTCGCCCAGAGTTGAGACAGGGCTTGCTCAACGGAATCGCGCGGTGGCGCAGTATCTCTGCGTACTTCAATGACTCTATGCCCCCCGACGATAAGAGCCTTGTGATCGATCTTTCCATTCGGTGTGAGGGGAAGTCTTTCGAGGAACACAAACTTACTCGGAATCATGTAGTCAGGCAATTTTCCGTGTAGATGTTCGCGTAAACTTTTCACGTCAGGATCGACATTTGACTTCAGAGACACATACCCAACTAGCGATTTTTCGCCTCCTTCGTCGTGTGCGATAACAACACATTGATCAACCATTGGATGACTGGAAAGTTCTGCTTCGATTTCACCCAACTCGATTCGGAAGCCACGCAGTTTGACCTGGTTATCGATGCGGCCCCGGTATTCGATGTCCCCGTTCGGCAGGTACCGCGCCAAATCTCCGGAACGATACAGCAACGCGTCCGGCTTGTTTGTGAACAGATCGGGAAGGAATCTTTGGCGCGTCAGTTCTTCTCGGTTTCGATAACCACGAGCAACCCCTGCTCCCCCAACGTAGATCTCGCCCACTACCCCAATGGGCACCGGCGAACCAAACGGATCCAGAACATGCAGCTGCAGATCAGGTATCGGAATTCCGATAACACTAGCTAGTCCGACGTCAGCAGCCGATAACGGCCGGTAGGTGACGTGGACCGTCGTTTCGGTGATTCCATACATGTTGACCAACTGAGGCTGTTTGATCTCCGTGACGATCAAACCAAGGTTTCAACGAACTCATTTCTAGCGCTTCGCCACCGAAGATTACGTAGCGCAACGACAGATTTTTGCTCGTACCCACGGACTCTTCCGCCTGAATCAGTTGTCTAAATGCTGAGGGCGTTTGATTGAGGACGGTCACACGCTCATTCGCCAACAAAACGTAGAAATCCTCTGGCGAGCGGCTGGTGAGATATGGCACCACGACTAGGCGTCCGCCGTACAGTAGCGCGCCCCAGATCTCCCATACGCTGAAGTCGAAGGCATGAGAGTGGAAGAATGTCCAAACGTCCTTTGAATTGAACTTGTACCAAGGGTGCGTAGCATGCATCAGCCGGCAGACATTGTAATGAGTTACCTGGGTCCCCTTAGGCTTCCCGGTAGAGCCGCTCGTGTAAATGATGTAAGCCAGACTGTCCGGCGTCGCCGGTCGGTATCACATTCTCAGTCGATTGTGCATCTATCAGACTCAGGTCTGCATCGAGGCAAATTACTCTTGCTCTCGCCGCCTGTTTCGGCAACTCGGCCTGTAGCTTCGCTTCAGTGAGAATAACGGGAACTTCGGCGTCGTCGAGCATAAAAGCGACCCGATCTTTCGGATAGACGGGATCAATGGGAAGGTAAGCGCCACCGGCTTTCAGAATTGCGATAATTCCGACAACTGTCTCGACCGACCTCTCTAGAAAAAGGCCCACTAGAACATCCGGACCAACACCAAAACTTCTGAGAAGATGCGCAACTTGGTTGGCTCGTCGGTTGATCTCAGAGTAGGTCCAGTGTCGGCCCTCGAAGGTAACAGCATTCGCTTCTGGAGTCTTTGCAACTTGAGATTCGAACCAACTGTGCAGAGTTTCTGCTTTGGGAAATTCGACTGAAGAGCCACTGGCGATCCGGCTGCGATTGCCGTGCTCTCTGCCTGACTTAACACCTGCAGCTTGGCAAGCAATTCACTTGGCTTGACCGTTATGCTTCGCAGCAAAGTCTCGTAGTGGCCGAGCCATCTCTCAATCGTCGATGCATCGAAAATATCGGTGTTGTAGTCGCACTCCAGAACGAGTCCTTGCGCGCCATCGACGATATTCAAGAACAGATCGAAGTGAAGTGCGCCTTTTGGATTTCGATCACAGGTGAATTCGAGTCCTTGAAATTGAGCTGCTCCTGGGTCACGATCGACGTTAAAAATGACTTCCACAAGCGGCGGGCGGCTCGATGACCGAGGAACTTTAAGGTGCTGCAGAATGTCGCCGAGCGTCGTCTGGTGATGATCGTAAGCGTCCAGCACACTCTTCTTTACGGCAGCAAGATTTTCCTGAAAGCTGGCTTCTGGCCGCAGGTGCGTCCGAATGGGGAGAAGATTTACGCAGTGACCTACCAGGTTGCTCTGATCCTTCAACGCCTGACCGGCTACGCCGAGTCCGACAACCTGATCGGATTGCCCTGTCAGCCGATAGAGCAGCGTTTTCAGTGCGGCCATCAACAGGACAACTTGGGTTGTCCGTTGTTGTCCAGCAGCACGTTTCAGAGCCTGCTGCAGCGCCGTATCAAGATTGCGCTTTACCGTCGAGGCAGAAGCAGTACGAACTTTCGGACGGGAGCGATCTGTGGGCAAGTCCAGCGGTGCGGGCAGCTCGGCGAATTGTTGACGCCAATAACGAATGGCATCCGCCTCTTTCGCGTCGTTCTGCGCATCCCTGGCGTATTGCTCGAATGACTGCGGAACCTCGAGGCTCGGGGTCACACCCTGCTTCAGCGCGGAATAGATCGTACCGAGTTCATGTATGACAAGTCCGCCAGACCAGCCATCGCAGACGATGTGGTGAGCAGTCCAGATTGCGACATGGTGGTCGCGCGTGATCCGGACGATCTGCACTCTTACCAACGGACCGGCGGAAAGATCGAATTCATACGACACTTCTCTGTCGACCGCCTCGGCCAGCTCGCGCTCACCGTTCTTTCTCGCTTTTTTCACTGAGGTCCAGCAGAGATACGTCGAGTTTCGATTCTGCTGTTCAGTTCTTGCCATTGGCCGTCCGAACTAAAACGTGCCATCAGGATCGGATGACGATCGATAACTTGTTGCAGCGCCCGCCGAAACAGGTCAACATCGAAGTCGCCACGAAACTCGAGCTTCAGGGATTCGTTGTAGGCGACTGCTGCGGCGCCTCCCATCTGAGCCGCCAGCCAGATTTCCCTTTGCGCTTCGGTCAGCGGAAATACGGCTACCAGCATCCATGGCGCTAGCTGGAATCGGTTCCCGGCTCGTTGCAGGTAGCAAAGCTGGAGTCTGGCGCTATTTTTTGACCGGCCGTCGAAGGCGTCGGTAAGAAGCCTTCCCGTTGCATGACCATCAAACTCTCGCGGAGCACCCGAATCAATCGTTCCAAATCCTCATGCTGTGCGCGGTGGTGATGATAAACGCGCGGTTTTCGTAGATGTGGATTCCGCGTTCCCGCATCAGGTAGAACAACAGTCCCGCGAATTTCTGATCGGACGGGAAGCTCAGATGCATGATGGAACTGAACTGGGTCAGGTGATATGGAGCCTGGAACTCCTCGATCACTGCCCGCACTTGTCCGCGAGTTGTTCAGTTCTTTCGGTCAGCTGTTGCTGCAGGCTCGGTCCGCTTTCCTTGAGATGGTGCAGGACTGCCTTAGCCGCAGCCAGCACCAGTGGATGACGAACAAAGGTACCCGCAAAGAATGTGACGCCTACTTCAGGAAACGAGTTGTCTCCGTACTGCCATTGGCCGCCGTCGAGTGCGTCCATGAACTTCGCGCTTCCCGTGACGACACCAATCGGAAACCCGCCTCCGATGACCTTGCCATAGGTGGCAAGGTCGGCACGCACTCCGAAATATGCCTGCGCGCCTCCGGGATGCACCCGGAATCCGGTCACGACTTCGTCGAAGATCAGAGCCGAACCAGTCTGTTCGGTGACGCTCCGCAGTTCGTGCATGAACTCTCGAGGCTGAAGGTCCAGCCGGCGGCTCTGCACCGGTTCGACCAGGACCGCTGCGATTTCTGATCCTCGGGCACGAAGAATTTCTAGCGACTGCGGATTGCCGTACTCGAGCACGATGACCTGCCCGAGCGAACTCTCCGGCACGCCGGGAGCAATGGGAGCAGTGCGCGTTTCTCCGTTGATCGTTAGCGGACGAAAGAGAACTTCGTCAAATATGCCGTGATACGCGCCGGCAAAGACCGCAATCTTGTCGCGACCGGTCACCGTCCGCGACACACGGGTGGCAGCCAGAACAGCTTCTGAGCCGGTATTGGTAAAAGCAACGCGCTCCATGCCGGTAAATTCCCGAACCATCGCAGCGACTTCTCCAGCCAGCGGTTGAATGGGGCCAATCTCGAAACCGAGGTCGAGTTGTTCGTGAACCGCTTTCACGACGAATGGAGGACGGTGCCCGAACATGCTGGCGCCGAAACCCATTACGAAATCGACATATTCGTTGCCGTCAACGTCCCACACCTTCGATCCGTCAGACCGGGTCGTGACGATCGGATAGACCATCTCTTTCCAGAGACGATTGAATCCGGCGACGGTTCGTGGATCCGCAAGTACGGGTCGGTTTTGTGCCGCCGATTTCTTCGATCCAGCAGTCATGCGGGTATAGCGGGCAATGAATGCTTCGAGCGCGGACTGTTGCTGCGGAGAAACTCCGCTCAGGCTACGATCGATGGGCTTGAAGGGGCCGTGTGATTTTTGCTCCGATTTCGCGGGTGCAGGTGGAAGCACGGGAGGAGTAGGAAGTGTCGGTGCAGCAACCTCGGACGGCTGCCGTCCCATGAGTTGCAGGACCTGATTCGTGAGCTGGCGTTGTTGCTCGAGGATCTGCTCCAGAATTGCGTTCTGTGAATTACCGACCTGGATGGATGATGCTGGAACCGCCGAGACGGCGGGCCTAGCCGCAGATTTCTCGGCAACGGTCTCTGGCGGCAATGATGCATCCAGATGTGCGGCAATCGCTCCCAGAGAGCTGAGCTCTTCCATCAACTGCCGGAATGTGATCGAGACACCAAACTTGCGGTGAAGTACCTGGGAAGCCTGGGTCAGTAACAGCGAATCGAGACCGAGTTCGAGCAGATCGGCCGATTCTTCGACTTGGCTGAGATCGTACCCCGAGAAATCCTGGAACAGCGATCTGACAGCCGCCAGCAAGCGCGTCTTCCGTGGAACTTCTGGCTGCGTGTCGGAGGCGGCCGGGTGGGCAACTCCAGCCGAGACAGGTGCCTGATTGTCGGTCGGCTCTGATTTGGGCGAATCCGCCGCGCTGATGGTCGATGGTGTCGAACTGTTATTGACGATCGAGGCCGCAGTCGCCTTGGGAGCATCGGGCCAATAGCGTTTGCGCTCGAATGGATAAGTTGGCAGCACGGTACGCAGGCGGCGCTCATTTGCGTAGAAGGCGTCCCAATCAGGAGAGACTCCCGCCATCCACAATCGCCCTAGCGATTCAAGAATGCCGCGAGGTTCCTGCGGACCTGCAATTGGCAAGGATGCCAACACCAGTTGGTCGGCGGCTTTTGACGTATGCTGCCGCGCCAGCGTGGTCAGGGTTTGTCCCGGCCCCACTTCCAGCAACACGGTCGACGGATCTTTCATCAACTCGGCGATTCCATCGGCAAACCGCACAGTTTGGCGGACGTGGCCTGCCCAATACTCAGGAGAGGTCGCTTCCTCTGGGCTGATCCAACGAGCCGTTACATTTGAGACGTACGGAATCGTCGGCGCGCCCAACTTCACTTTTCGCAAAAGATCCGTGAACGGAGGCAGCACCGGCTCCATCATGGCGGAGTGGAAGGCGTGCGAAGTCTGAAGGCGTCGACCTACGATGCGCTCGGCGTCAAGTTGTTTCTCGAACGCCTCAATTGCGTCGTAAGAGCCGGAGACGACGCACAGATTAGGAGAGTTGATGGCAGCAATCGACAACTCGGAATTCAATCGCGGTCGAAGTTCATTTTCCGGCAAGCGGACAGCTAGCATAGTGCCGCCCGGTTGCGCCTGAACAAGTTCCCCTCGTCGGGCGACAAGCGACAGCGCATCTTCGAGCGCGAATACACTGGCGAGCGTCCCTGCGACGTATTCGCCCACGCTGTGACCGATCATCGCTGCCGGCTTGATGCCCCAGGACATCCAGAGTTTGGCCAGAGCGTACTCGATCACAAACAATGCCGGCTGGGTGTAGCGGGTCTGCGCCAAAAGTTCTTCAGACTGCTTTTTCGATTCTTCCGGTGGGAACATCACATCCCGGAGATCGCACCCAAGGACTGATTGCAGCAATTCAGCGCAACGATCAACCTCGTTTCGGAAGACCGGTTCCGAGCGATAGAGTTCCGCTCCCATGCCTGCGTATTGCGCGCCTTGGCCCGGGAACATGAACACGACTGGCGGCGCAGTCAGCTTCTGCTGATACGTGAAGACTCGCTTGGCATCGCGAGCTTCGAGAGCTGTAGCCCCGTCGTTAGCGCTGCCACATGCCACGATGCGGCGATGCATGAATTCGCTTCGTCCTGTTTGCAAAGTGAAAGCAGCATCGGCAAGTTCACGCGAAGGATCAGCGCCGTTTGAATTCGATCCCAGATTCTTCAGGTACTGAGAGAGTCCTGCGGTAGCCCGATCTAGCGCGTCCGGAGTTTTCGCCGACAACATCAACAGTTGCCACGGGCGTGAGGGTCCGGAACCGGGGAGTTCTGGAGCCTCTTCAAGAACCACGTGCGCATTGGTGCCACCAGTGCCGAATGAACTGACACCAGCTCGGCGAGGTACATCCGGCTTGGTCTGCCATTCCTGAAGTTCAGCGTTGACGTAAAACGGACTCGTTTCAAGTTCCAGCTTGGGATTTGGCGCCTTGAAGTGAAGACTTGCGGGAATGGTCTTATGGTGAAGGGCGAGAGCTGTCTTGATCAGGCCGGTGACTCCCGCTGCGGCATCCAGGTGTCCGATGTTGCTCTTCACCGATCCCAAGGCACAAAATTGCTTCGCGTCGGTTGCCGCTCGAAATGCCTTGGTCAGTCCCGCAACCTCGATCGGGTCCCCCAAGGGCGTCGCCGTGCCGTGCGCCTCGACGTATGTGATCGTCTCCGGATCAACTCCGGCTAGTGCGTGGGCCATGGCGATCACTTCGGACTGGCCTTCGACTCCGGGAGCACCAAAACTGACTCGCTGCGAGCCGTCATTGTTTACAGCGGCGCCTTTGATGACTGCGTAAATCTTGTCGCCATCCTTCACCGCATCTTCGAGCCGTTTCAGTACAACGACTCCCACGCCGTTGCTGAAGACCGTGCCTGCGGCCTGTGAGTCGAATGTTCTCGTGTGGCCGTCAGACGATCCGATGTTGCCCTCGTCGTAGTAGTAGCCGCTCTGTTGCGGTACGCGCACCGAAGCTCCACCTGCGAGAGCAACATCGCACTGATACGTCAGCAACGATTGACAAGCCTGACCAACCGCGACCAGAGACGTCGAACAGGCAGTGCTGACGTTCAACGCCGGTCCTTTGAGGCCCAGCTTGTAGGCGACACGTGTCGTCAGATAATCCTTCTCATTGCCGTACATCACGAAATCGGAGCCCACGAGATCAATCAAATCGCTGCGCCCTGGAGAGCATGCTGGTAGTAGGTGTTAAACGTGACTCCCGCGAAAACACCAACCGATCCTTGCATCCGGTTGGGGGCATAACCAGACCGCTCGAGAGCCGTCCAGCAGGCTTCGAGGAAAACCCGCTGCTGCGGGTCCATAACTTCGGCTTCTTTGGGATGGATTCCGAAGAATGCCGCATCAAAGCAGTCGGCATCCTTCAGCACACCACGGGCGGGAATGTAGTTGCCTCGTTGCCTTAACGCTTCGGGATCCAGTCCGCACGCCGCAAGCTCGGCATCAGTAAAGAAGGAAACGGACTCTTTACCGGCCACGAGATTCTCCCAGAATTCTTCGACAGTATCCGCCCCTGGAAAACGGCCCGCCATCCCGATGATTGCAATACCCTCGTATTGTTGTTGAAGTTCGCTCATAACCCCTATTTTTTTAGTGCACCTTTGAATTGAGCCAGCGCCTGCTTCTGTCGCTGGGCACGTTTCTGCCATCGATCATCGAGCTGGGGCAATGCGGTTGCGGGTCGATCAAGATGACTCGCCAGCGAGCGCACCGTGGGGTACTCGAAGAGTGTTACGAGGGAGAATTCGGTTTTCAACGCTTCTCGCAATCGTCCGTGCATCTGGACGAGCATGAGGGAGTGGCCGCCGAGATCAAAGAAGTTTTCCTCGACGCTGATTTGCTCCAGTCCAAACATCGCTTTCCAAACTCCCGCGATGGAGCGTTCCGTCTCGGTCTGCGGAGGCACGAGGTTCTGAGACTGGGCACGCAGTTTTCTTCTCGATCGGCTGCCGGCCTGCACGGGAACGGACAACAGCGACTGCAATTCCGAAATCGGTTTGTCCAGATAATCTGGTAGCCGCTCGAGGATCGCAACAATGTCGTTGGCCCATCGCTCGACTGCACTGCGAGCCACGAGTTCCCGATCGTAGATAAGCGTCAGGGATAGTTCAGATCCGGGCACTGCCAGGAGCATGACGGGATAGTTGGTGTGAATCGGTCCCGCGAAATCTTCGATAGCGATGTTCTTGCCAAACTTACGAGCTGCATCGTCGACCACATAATTTTGGAACACGACCACGCTGTCGAACAGGCGATGTCGCCACGGAACCTCACTCACCTTTTGAATCTCGATCAATGAAATGTATTGGAAAGGGCTCAGCCCCAACAAATGTGAGTGCATTTGCCGCAGGAATTCGCCTGTCCGTAAGTTAGGCTCGACTCTTGTCCTGAGCGGCAAATTATTTACGAAGGGACCAACAATCGACTCGACTCCATGCAAGTCCGCAGGCCGGCCAGAAAACGCGGCACCAAAGAGCACATCTGAATTTCCGGTCTGACGATTGAGAAGCATCGCCCACGCCCCCTGCACCAGGGTGCTGAGGGTAAGTTGCATGCGGCGCGCCGTTGACTGGAGTGCGTCGGTCGTCGCCGCAGATAACCTAATCTCGTGTTCGAGATATCGCCGCCCACCTTCCCCGTTCTCTGGAGTCTCAGAGGGTAAGGACAGGGGCTCGCGAAATCCGGCGAGCGTTTCGCTGCCAAAATGCTTGTGCTTGCTCGGACGATTGGCGGCTGAGCCATTCGAGGTAGTCGCGATATGGTCGCACCGTCTCTAATTCGGGATCGTGGTTTTGTGAGTACGCTTGATAAAGAAGGTTCGCATCGCGAAACACGACAGGCCACGACCAGCCGTCCAAGAGGAGAGCAGGAACGGTCCAGAGAAATTTCCATGTGTCGCTGTTTAACTTGATCAGCGAAAATCGGGAGACCGGCGCCTCAGTCAGATTTAAAGGCTGAGAACGGTCTCTGCTCAAGTATGAACTCCAAAGCTCTGCTTGATGAGCAGGTGATGAACCGCTCCAATCGTCAATGGTCCACGATGGCTCCACATCACGATGGACGATCTGCACAGGTTCATGCAGCCCCTCACCGTGGATCGTCGACCGCAAAACTGTGTGGCGCTTGAGAGTTTCACGCCATGCACGCTTGAAGGCGGAAACATCCAACGAACCGCGCAGCGTGCACTGCCACTGATCGAACTCTGACAGAATGGCCCCGGGATGGGCCGAGTAGAACAACGTCTGGATAGGCGAAAGAGGATAGATATCTTCGACGTCTCGCCGTCCAGCGATGAGCTTGTCGAGTGCTCCTTGATTCAACCGTGCCAATGGGAAGTCGGAAGGAGTACGGCCGCCCGCCTCGGCAGACTGGCAGTGACTAATGATCTCTTTCAATGCAACCGCGAACTTTTCCGCCAGCTCAGGGATTGAAGCTGCGTCAGGATTGTACGTCCAAGAAACTTCCAGCCGTCCGCCGATGACCATGCAATTGATTTCGAGCGCGTTGCGACGACGCTGCGTCGGACTGTGCCACGGACCGGTTGACTCAGACGCAAAGCGGAACAGCTTTGAACCAGTCAGAACCTGGTCAAACTGTCCAAGATAGTTGAAGACCATCGCAGGCTCAGAAACATTCGAAAGACCGCGATCGCTTGCTAGATAACGCAAAACGCCATAACCAATCCCGCGCTGCGGGATTTGTCGAAGCTGCTCTTTGATGGACTTCAGCGCCGAGCCAGGCTGCCAATTCGCTCCCGACTCAGGCATTTCGAGGCGCACCGGGAAAATTGATGTAAACCAACCCACTGTTCGTGAGAGGTCGACGTCCTCGAACAGATTTTCACGGCCATGACCTTCGAGGTTGGTGTACAACGCTCGATTGCCGCTCCATTGAGTCCAAGCCCGACTCAGCGCAGTCAGAAGAACGTCATTGATCTGCGTGTTGTAGACCGCGGGAACCTGTTGCAACAAGGCTTGCGTTTCATTCTCGGTAAGCAATGACTTCAAAGTCTTGGCGGAACCTTCGTTATTTGCCGATGAATCGATCGCGAGCAATCGTTTCACTGACTCAAAATCGCTGTGCGACCTAGTAACATTTTGCCAATATGCAAGCTCGCTTTGAAGTGAAGTCGTCTTCGCGAGTGTTTGCAGTTGTTCTGACCATTTCTTGAAGGATGTCGTCTTGGCCGGCAGAGACACGGCTTGGCCATCTCTGAGGTGAAGATAAGCCGCTTCAAGGTCTTCCAGAAGCGGGCGCCACGAAATCCCGTCGATCGCCATGTGATGAACAACGACAAGAAGCCTCGCTCGCTTTGCAGATCCGAGGTCAAAGTACTTAACACAGAAGAGTGGACCATGTTCGAGGCTAAGACTTTGCTGGGCAGTCGCTGCTGTCGCTTCGATGGAAACGCGTTGTTCTTGTTCAGAAAGGCCCGACAAGTCGACGAAATCGATGTGGACCTTTTCATCATCCGTCGAGAAGAACTGACGCCATCCCTCTCCGTCCCGGACTACGCGCACGCGGAGTGCGTCATGTTGTCGGACGACATGTTCAAATGCGGAAATGAGCAGCGACCGCTCCATCTGCTCCGATACTTCGAGCAAGAAAGCCTGGTTGTAGTGCGATGGATCTCTGAGGTTCTGCTCCAGAAACCAATGCTGAATTGGTGTGAGAGGAACATCGCCGCTCAACGTTTCTTGCGCGATCGATCGTTCTTCTGCAATTCCGGCGAGCGGAGCGAGCGCAGCGATGGTCTGGTGAGCAAATAAAAGGGTGGGGGTAATCTTCAGTCCCTCGCGACGAGCCAGGGAGATGACCTGAATGCTCAGAATCGAATCGCCCCCCAACTCGAAAAAGTTATCGTTGATTCCGACTTGTTCGATTCGCAGTACTTTCGACCAAATTTGGGCCAGTGCTTTCTCCACAGCGGTTCGGGGTGCTGCGTAGCGGCCAGACAACTCGGGCCGCTGTTGTTCTGGAACTGGCAACGCCTTCCGATCAATCTTTCCGTTGTTGGTGAGAGGAAACTTATCGAGGAAAACGAAGGCTGAAGGAACCATGTACTCCGGAAGCTTTTGCTTCAGGTGCTCGCGTAAAGCGCCCACCTCAGGCGCGGGTTGCGAAGCGATCAGATAGGCAGCGAGGCGCTTGTCGCCAGGCACATCCTCGCGTGCGATTACTGACGCCTCGCGAACAGCAGGGTGCTGACAAAGCACAGATTCGATTTCACCGAGCTCGATACGGAAACCACGAATCTTTACCTGATCGTCGATGCGGCCGAGATATTCAATATCGCGTCCCGGCAGGAAGCGCGCCAGATCGCCGGTCTTGTAAAGACGGGAGTTCTCCTTACCCGACAGGTGGTCAGGAATGAATCGTTCCGCCGTCAACTCAGGTCGATTCAAGTAGCCTCGCGCCAAGCCTGCTCCGCCCACATACATTTCCCCAGGAACGCCGATCGGAACAGGCCGGCGCTGCGAGTCAAGAATGTAGACTCGCAGATCGGGTATTGGCACTCCGATCACGCTACCGGAAGTGAGATCGTCCTTCGACAACGGACGATACGTCACATGCACCGTGGTCTCGGTGATCCCGTACATGTTGACCAACTGCGGTGTCTGATCGCCATGACGTTCGAACCATGGCTTGAGACTCTGCATCTCCAGAGCCTCGCCTCCAAAGATCACGTAGCGCAGCGCTAATGGCTTTTGTCCGACAGATTCTTCCGCTTGAATCAATTGCCGGAACGCCGAAGGAGTCTGGTTGAGGACGGTTACTTGCTCCTTGGATAGCAGTTCGTAAAAGGCTTCAGGAGATCGGCTGACCATAAACGGAACGACAACGAGTCGACCGCCATACAACAGGGCACCCCAGATTTCCCATACCGAGAAATCGAATGCTGTGGAATGGAACAAAGTCCAGACGTCGCGCTCGTTAAAGCCGTACCACTGCTCGGTGGCGCGCATCAACCGGGTCACATTGCGATGCGTGACCATACAACCTTTAGGCTTGCCAGTCGAGCCGGAGGTGTAGATCACGTACGCGACATTGTCACAGTCGGCTGTTGGTGATAAGTTTTCCACCTCATCCGGCTGTGCAGGATGTGCCAAGATCTCATCTACGCAAAGAACTCGGGCACACGTGGACGGCAATCGTTGGATGAGATTCCGTTGCGTCAACAACACCGGTGCTTGCGCATCCGTCAACATGAACGATAGACGTTCGGCTGGATATGCAAGATCAATTGGCAAGTAGGCCCCACCGGCTTTGAGTGTCGCAAGTATCGCGACTACCAAATCCTCCGACCGATCCAGGCATACCCCGACGAGCGTTTCGGGTTTGACCCCAAGGTCTGACAAACGTCTCGCCAGTCGATTGGCTCGCGCGTTAAGCTCCGCATACGTCAGGCAGCGTCCCTGACAACTCACGGCTGTCGCCGAAGGTCGCTTTGCTACCTCCATTTCGAATCGCGCGTGCAGTGTCTGACTTTGGTTCAGGCTTTGCGAGTCTTCGTTGCCAAGAACATGTTCTCCGGCCGCGACAACGAGCAACTCCTCACGTTCCGGTTCGGTCAGAAGTGGAAGGTCGATGACAGCGATCCCTGGGGTGTCAGCAATTCCCTGCAACAGGCGTCCCAAGTGTCCCAACATGCCTCGGACTGCCGTTTCGTCCATCCGACGGCGATCAAACTCAATTTTGAAACTCAGCTCATCGCCATCGTAGGCTGCCAGCGTCACCGGGAAGTTCGTGAGTTCGTGCAACTCAACTTCTCGGCTTTCCCAAGCACCGCCGAGGGAGCGCATCGCCCTATCAAGTCGATAATTCTCGAAGACTACCAGTGAATCAAACAGTTGCAGCCCAGGGGAGACCTGGCTTGCGGACTTCACCCTGGCTAACGGGGTGTTTTCGTAGGGGCGGAGATCGATCCACAGTTTTCGAAGTCTTCTGATCACTTCGAGAGCGGAATCGTCATCCCGAACTGCGACGCGAACTGGGACGGTGTTAATAAAAAGCCCAATCGTCTCCTCGGCATTTGGGATCGTTGACTTCCGGCAAGCGCGCGTAGCGCCGAAGACAATATCTTCTTCGCCACAGTAGCGATGAAGCAAGATCGCCCACGCGCCCATCACAATTGAGTTGATGGAAAGCCCGTGATCTGTTGCGAGCCTATGGAGCTCGAGCGTCGTGCAGGAATCGAGGTGCTGCCAGACCTCGCCGTGCGGCCTTACTTGTGTTGGAAGTGGCGCTCGGCGGTCG
This sequence comes from uncultured Acidobacteriota bacterium, assembly GCA_963801895.1. Taxonomy (GTDB): domain Bacteria; phylum Acidobacteriota; class Terriglobia; order Terriglobales; family Acidobacteriaceae; genus Sulfotelmatobacter. The sequence continues at coordinate 1,076,864 of CAWDGM010000003.1, forward strand.
ACTGTAAGAGGTGTGGGAGTGGAGAAGCCCTTTAGTTGATCTCGCCAGAAAACGTCTGCGGCGGCAAAATCTTGCGTACTGATCCAGTCAATGTATTTTCGGTATGGGTGAGGGGAGGGCCGATCGGATATCCCGCCTTGCTTCAACTCCTGATACGCCTCGAAGACTTCACGCAACAGAACGGGATAACAACGACCGTCCAGCAACGAATGATGGAAAGTCCACACCAGTGAGAAGAAGTCGTCTTCCCAACGAAATAAGTGGAGTCTAAATAACGGAGCACAGCTGAGATCGAATCCGGTGATACGGTCGATCTCGAGAAACGAGCGGAGTTTTTCTCTCTGATCGTTCCTTGAGAGGTGACAACAATCTGCCGGTTCGAGCGCCAGGCTAATCTGACAGGTAACCTGCTGGATGGGGGTCTCCACCCCTTCCCAGACAAAGTGCGTCCGCAGGACATCGTGGCGACGTGCCAGCCATTCCCACGCCATCTGAAGGCGACGCGGGTCTACCCTCTCATGAAGGTGAATAACCAACTGCTCGATGTCAACGCCGGAGTGCGGTTCCTTGAGATGGTGGAACAGCATTCCCTGTTGCGTCGGAGACAGCGGGAAGCTCTCGTTGTCAGTTGTCAGCGTAGCCATGCCCAGCCAATAGATAGTCGTAGATCGTCTGGATTCGTTTCAAGATTACGCTTGGTCTTGCCTTAGCTCGCGAGATTGGCGTGACCCACAGCTCCGATTGAACCTTTTGCACGTTTCTTCCACTCTCTGTCACGCCAGGATCGCCACGCGCCAGCCCCTCCCAAGTACACGCGACTTGCAAGAGAAACGATCGGATTGCGACGTTGAATCGCGACAAATTCGACCAGTTCATGCCAGTTAGATTGATTCAGCACATTGACGGAAATAGAAATGCTCGGGGAGAGCATTTTTGTCGTGTGCCACCAATGGCTGGGAACGAACAGAAGTTCGCCAGGTTGGAGGACAAATGTTGTGGCCTTGGCCTTAGCAAAGAGTGGAAACTTCTCTAGATCGGGTCGGTCCAGGCTGTTGACCTGTGACAAATTTATCTTCTCAGGTGAGGGGTATAAATATTGCTCCTGTTCCGGTGGATACAAGATGAACTGCTTTTGTCCGTAAATCTGCATGAGAAAAGCATGCGTGCCGGCCCCATCGTAGTGGAGAACCGGAAATGATCCTCCTTTGCCGCCAATGTAAATTTCAAGAGCAGCTCCGCGGTTCAGCACTTCGTTGACGTGCGGAACCAGATAACGTTCGGGAAGCCAGTTAGGCAGAAAATATTCGGGGAGAGGCATGATGTCCTGTTTCAAGGACGGAAACACGTCAGACAGAATACGATTTCTGAAGTACGGTGCAGGATTCTCGTCAGTGGATGCCAAGACACGATCGATAAAGCGCGCCATAGTATATTCGGTCGTCCCGACATTACCTTCATAGCTCGCGCTTTGCTTCGAGTTTTCGTTGATTGTGAAACGCATATCTCCGAATTCGCGCTTGAAGAAATCGGGCGTCCAACGTCTCAATGCCTCCCAGCCTTTCATTGCGTCATCAACGACGACCGGCTTGTTAGCGAAGAGATATCGCTCAGCGAATTCTTCGTATGACAGGTTGCTTCTGTGCTCTATTTGCATGCTCATATGATCGATTGAAGCAGGATCGCTCCTAGGTCAAAAACGGGTCGGTAAGGGATTTGACAAAGCGAAATGCCGTCATGTACGCGGCAATCGGAAAGGCCGCAGGCCTAAAATAGGCCTTGGGATGCTGCCATGCTCGTAAGAATGCTGACCTCGTAACCTTCGACCAGATTGGTCCATTGGCGGTGCTCAGCACCACAGCGATCGAAGGAGTGAGAGCACGCGTCGTGTGCCACCATCCTGGTGCGCCATAAAGCATTTCCCCCTGCTCCAGAATAAATCTCAACGGTTTCGCATGAGCAAAACGAGGGTATTGCGTCAGATCAACATCGTCATCCGTAGGAATCACGGAGATATTGTCAGACTGGGGATTCGGATACATGTACGCCGTTTGATCGGGTGGGTATAAGACCCAGGCCTTGCGGCCATAAACCTGGGTAATGAATGTTTGGGTCCATAGATCGTCATAGTGTAAGAAAGGAAACGGGCTACCGGTCCCTCCCATATTCATTTCTAACCCGGTGATATTTCGGAGCTTGAAGTTCGGCATTCCTGGCAACAAGAACTTGCTATCAAGCCAATTGGGATCCCAGTATCGCGAACGCGGGTTTAAGTCTCCCAATAATCCTGGGAACTCCTTGCTGATCCTAAGGCTAAAGAGGTATTTCGCTCGATTCTCGGGCGTCGATGAGCACATTTCGCCGATGTAGTCCCTCAAGAGCACCACATCCTTCGTGCTGACAGATCGCTTTCGCTCAAAGACAGCCACTTTCTTTCGATCCGTAATGCTCCCGAAAGAATTCGGGAGTCCACTTTGACAGTGCCGGCCAGCCCTTAGCTCCGTCTTTCAAGACGACAGGACGATTCTTCAATACGTATTCATGCAAAAACTCTTTACGTGAGAGACCTTCCCGCTTGTCTATTTGACTTGGGCCGTAGTCGCTGTCCGAGCCCGATACTTCATCCTTCCAGATATTTAATCGTCCGGATTTTTCAACTGGCGCTTCAACGAACATCGTTTCTCTCCGTGTGCCGATTGCACGAGTGGCGTATTATTTCTTGACGAGGCACTCTCTGTTGTCTACCTTCTCTTCATTCCCTTTTGCGGGTTCAACGCGTTTGAGCCACACTTCACGCCAATAGCAAAAATCCAGGCGCGGACATCCACCCAGAGCACGCGCGCACATGCAGGTGTTGCCATCCAGAATTACTGTGCCTTCAACCTTGCGCATTTGTCCCGTGGCTTCTGAAATCATTCTGTCGAGACGACTGAGAACCCGATAGCGTCGACCGCAGAACTTCTTTAGCTCGATGTCGCACACAAGTCCGCGATTCCGACCCTTGCGATCGAGCGTCTCCTGCATCTCTGCCAGCGCTTTGATCTCCACGAGTTCGCCAGCCTGCAGTCGGAGATCTCCCACGGGCGTTCTGCTCAGATTTCCGAGCAATCTAGGTCGCCCGACTAAGCGATCTCGTATCTTCCGGTACAGTGGCATCGCGACAAGACTAGCCATTTGCCAAGCCCCTGTCGCTCCTGATCGAACATCGCGGTAGCACTTTTGCAAGATTTCAATCTTGGTCAGAGGCTGCACACGAGTGGCATTTGCTAATTCTGTCGACTGGCAGAAATAGCGATTGGGATTTGTAGTCTTGGTTTTGAGATGCAGCTCACGCTGGCCCGAATAGTTGTCGGAATGAGAAATATCGTCATCTGTCGACTGTTCGCAACCAAGCCCGCTTCCAAAACAGCATGCAGAGTCGCTGACACCCATCATGATTCATGCCACTACATCGCAGACCCTCGAGGAGAAATACGTCGTTATTTCGAAACTCACGAATGTTGTATCCGCCATCGGGGAACTCGATGCAGGTCTTCTCGGCCCGCCGCAGTACGCGAAAGCGACGGCCGCAGTATTCCTCCATCTCTGGCATGAACGGTAGACCATCCAAAGTACCATCCTCGGCAAGAGTCGCACCGATTTCCGAGGGGGTCTTGACTTCTACCCAGTCGCCTGTGCGTAGTTCAACGCTTGAATCTGTCATAACAGTGCTCGAATCTGAGTTCTTAGTTCCCATGTCGTTGATTACTTCTTGGCGCGTTTCCGCCACTAGGCAGCGACTCGTGGCTGGACGGGGACCGGCGCGATAACTGGTGCTGGAGCGTGTAGCCACGAACGGAGCCATCTTTGTACAGGCCTTTCGTAACAATCGAAGATAATGAATGCGATTACTTGAGCCAGCACGAACATTGAGATCACAACCGTGACAAACACGGGCCATGATCGAACTTCCCAGCCGAGACGCAGAAAGACTCCCTTCACCGCTCTGAGGAACACAGCATGTATCATGTAAAAGGAAAAGCTTGCCATCCCTAGCCGTTCGAGCCAACGGGTACTGAGATGCTCCGACAAAACAGTCCTCCCGTCTGCCAATCCAACGATCAATAGTGCGGAGCCCGGTATATAAAGGACTCCTCCCCACAATGGCCAGGGAGCACTCGCGCGATATACCGCACCCATCACAATCAATCCTAGTCCGACAATCTGAGTCCATATCGCTAGTCTGCTACTGGTTGAGCGGGGCTTCGTCAGGTAACGACGAGCTAGAAAGATGCCGACCACGAATTCGACGACACGTGATGGCGCAAACCACGATACGAAATAGAGCCTGCTGTAGTCTGAGTGATCATGCGAGAGAACCACACCCATGAGGCCAATATAAATCGCGCCCACACCGACTGGCACCCAGCGCAACCGACGAGTGAAAGCTCCGAAAATCGCCACCGGAGCCAACAGATAGAAGAACCACTCACAACTGATGCTCCACGAAGGGACATTCAGATAGTGATGAAAATCCGGCGTAGTTAGCGGCCACCAACACTGCATTAGCACGAGGTGCGCCGGCACGGCTCGCCAGTCTAGCGGAAGGTTAGGGCTGTAGATTTGAATAGGTAAAACGAATAGCAGCGTGAGAAGGTGAACCGGGTAGATCTTGCTCCAACGGTCCCAAATGAACCTTTTATAGTTGGCCTTCGATACACCGGGCTGAAACAGATCGGCGTAATTGTACGTCAGAATAAAACCGCTCAAGACGAAGAAAAACGATACTCCGACGACACCTGCGTTGAAGATGAGGCGCGCTCCGCCCATTGTCTCCATACCAGGAATGATGACGACATGAGACAGGAACACGAACAGAGCGGCATAGAATCGAATACCGGTAAGCGCTGATAGTTCAGGTTTACGCAATTGAGTAGTCGGCGACCAGCTCAGCATTAGTTCTTGCTGGTCCGGATTTCGGAGTCTTGCGAGGCTCTAAACTTATTCTTTTGGTGCGGTCACGGACACGACCGATGGCACCTTGGAGGAACGAACTCTTGCGGCGCTTGGCGCAAATTCCACCGTAGAGAGAGAGTCAATGAGATTAAGGTATTCGTACTTCTTTCGATGCCAGCCGTTGCCTTCCACATAGTCGTGACCGCGTGCAACCAGCTCATCGCGCATTTCTCTATTCCGAGCGACTTCAAGAATGGCATCAGCCATCGCGTCGCTATTCCCCGACGGGAAAAAGCGAACAACACCATCGCCGAAATAAAAGGTGTCAATTTTTGTCTGAGAAGCAACCACAGGAACTCCCTGGGACATAAATTCCATAATCTTCGTGCTGTAAGCTTCGTTACCGAATGAATCTGCCCGCTTAGGGACGATGCCGATGTCTGCGTTAGCGATGACCTGTGGGATGTCGTCGAGGGCTACGCTTCCACAGAACTTGACACTTTCTTTGAGCCCTAACTCTTCTGCAAGGCGGACCAGACCGGCCGTCTGATCTCCGCCTCCGCCACCGTAGAGATGAAGCTCAGCCTGCGGCATCTCCGCTTTCACCTTTGCGAGAGCACGGATACCAAGGTCGAGACCCTGATGCCACTGGAAGCTGCCTGGAAAAATAATTATGAGTTTCCCATCCTGCCGCTTTTTTTCACGTTGATAGAAGATTTCGGGGTCAACGTGGTTCAGGAAAACCGAACATTTCTCGGCCTTAACGGAACGCTGAATCAACGTTTGCTGCCAGAGATCATTGGAGACAATCACATGGTCGGAAAAGGCTGCAGATAGCTTTTCGATCTTTCTGAGCAATCCCACGTATGGACTTTTCAGGTTTGTTCCAAATTTGCTGGCGAAAAGCTCTGGCACTATATCGTGAATGTCCAAAATCACCTTGGCGCCGGCCAGTTTCGGGTACCAAGCCGCGAACACCAGGAAATCTGGCATATTGTGCACATGCACTACATCGTAACGATTCTTCTCATGCAGCTTGGTGAGCGTCCTCGATGAGTTCCATAGGAAACGGAACAGACGCCACGCGTAGGTCCATTTACTGCGTTCGTCATACTCACGGTGCTGAATGCGATACAGGGTGACGCCGTCGATTTCCTCGACAGGCTTGCGAAGATCGCCCCCAGCCAACGCGATTACGTCGACATGGTCTCCACGCTTCGTAAGGTTTCTGCGTATCGCCGGACGCGATTGTCGAACTCGTAGGACGTATACGCAACCATGCATACCTTCCGTCGAGTATTTCTCGACGCCACCGGCACGCTTTCACGATAGTAGGTTGCCACCTCTTTCGGGCATGCGCTCCAATACTGCCCTTCGTACTTCTCACGAACGTAGCGTAGGAACTCTTCGTAACGTTGCACCACGAACTCATCTCTTCCCGGGTTTCCACTGAAGCACATGTAATCCGGATGAGAGTTCAGAAGTGCCATTCCCCCGTGTTCTGCGATCCAATCCAGCTTCTGCTTCCAAACGTCGATGTTGGGTTCACGCAAAATCTGAAAGAGGGTGAAATCCTGAACTAGAGTGTAGGGAAGTTCGACATAGCCACTATCACTCTTGCCTGGAACCCAGAACGGAAAGATCGTGCCCATTCCGTCCGGCTCAGGCTCGAATGGATCTGTGTCAAAGGTCGAGGCGTCGTACTGAACGCCCAACTCGTGTAGCCAACTCAATCGATGCTGCATCAACGGTGAGCGAAATCCAGATGCGTTCCATCGCTCAAGGTATTCGCGAATTCGGGCAGCTCTTTCCGCAAATTTCGGCTTCGAGCTGTACAGCTTTCCATCGTGCGACAGCCCGTGTACGCCAACTTCGAATCCGTTTCGCTCCAACAACGAGCGCAGGTCGTCGGGTACTCGATATTCGCCTTCGGGAACGAAATTGAAGCAAGAACGAAAGCCGTACTTCAGTTCAAGGTTCATCAACTCTTCAACCCGAGACAGGCCTTTGCTACCTTCCACATCATGGGTGAGCACGAAGGCAAAACGCTTGCCGTTCGGCCAGCCTGGCCATCCTGGCGGCGAACCTCCGGAGCGGGGATCAATCGGCCAAACGTCGGCAAACTCTCTTCGACGGCGACGTGCCCGGAGTCGGCGGAGTTCCATACGGACGCGCCAAGGCAGCGCTGGTTTGAGAAGGTAGTACATCCTATTCAAGAACATATTAAGAATCATGGATTACACTAAGATGAATTCTTTAGGATATTCGGTGAGTTGTTAGCCAAATCGCGAGGACGACTAGCCGATATGCCGGTACAGCATGGACCCCGCGGCTTTTACCATCCATTCAGGAGACGCGGAGACAATTCTCGCAACGGTTTTAACCTTCCACCCGTTATTCTCGCTCCCGGCTCGGGACGGATACGTCCAATACCGGAGCACCCTTGCATCGGCACCCAAATGCCCCTTGAATACGATCAGACCTTGATTTTCCAGATCGGACCGCCCCATATCCAGCTCTTCGCAGTTCTTGTCTTTTGCGTCCTGGATCGCCTTCCAGAACAACAATGGCATTCCTCCAAACTTGTTGGCTGCTGCGTCACTGCATCCGTATTTGTAGACCATTGATTTCTTATGCGTAAGCGTAAGGATGCTGGCGACCGCCACGTTGTCTTTCGAAGCCACGCGGATCTTCAGGTTGTGCCTAAACGCAGAGATGAGTGCTTGAAACCATTTGAGAGGTTGGGGTGGCAGGCCTTGACGGCGACGCGTCATCACCATCAAGCGATAGAACTTGTGCAACAGGTCGTCGGAATTGCCTTCGTCGTATTTCAATCCCTCTCGCTCGGCTCTGCGAATCTTGCGTTGTATGCAGTCTTTATGAAAGGCACGGAATATCTCATCCGTACCGCGGCGTAGATCAAGGCTATGGAATCGATACGAGTTGCCAGGAGCAAGTGCTGTTTGGAAAGCAGGCTCAAGGGATAGCGGTCTAATTTCGAAATAGCGAGACTGTTTCGCATCCACCCTATGCTGTACATGGCCAAGTAAGCGACCCATCTCGCCGCCATCATTCACCAATGGCTCGCAATGATCTGAGAACGGCAGAGATACCAATCGGGTGCCCGTGAGCCAACTCCTGACTCGACAGAACACTAGGGCGTTGTCCAATTCAGACGATCCAACAGACGTCGATATGACGATCGGCTCATAGCCATAGGCAGCGTTTAGCGCAGTCAGCCAACTCGTACTGTGAAACACCGACGCGCTAGGGTGACGTTGGGTAAAGCTCTCCCAACGGCGATCTAATAGCGGATTCAGTTCCTGAATACCCGTTGTGGTGACTTCAGCCTGCTTGACGGCTCGGCCAAGCCCCACGACGGCTTTCAGGTCGGATGTACGAGAGTTCAAGAGGCTATCCTATTGCTGCGCGCGAACAAGTCGTTTTGGGTGTTCATCCTATTTATCTCTCAGCGAGTGGGTTCTGCCAACAGTTCTAAACTCCCTCGGAAGCCTGAGTGGTAGTTTTGATCGTGGACTTTACAAGGTACTTCTTGCTCGCGAGGTACGGAAGCATTAACAATTCGGCAATGGAAGGCAGCGGATCCTTCGCACAGAAGACTGACTCAGCCTTGGTCCTTTTAAGAGATCTCCAATAGGAACCCGGGTTCAACTCGCCGGCCCAGAGATCGGAAATCACCGTCGGCAAGTCAGTGACTGCTCGTAGCCAGCCGATGCCTGCTTTCGCGGCGGAACGCTCTATCGGAAGACCAAGCTGATCTGCAAACATGAGGTAGGGGAAATCAACGCCTGCAGGAAACCCGATGCTGTGGAAACCCCAAGTACGAGCGTTAACGTCAAGGAGCTTGAACTTACCATCTCGGGGATCTTCCTTGAATTCGACCTCGACCAACCCATAGTAGTTCGTCGCTTTTAAGAAGCGCTCAGAAAGTTCGGCGATCTCCGGAAAATCGATTGTCTCGACGTAGGTAGCTGCACGACCAAACTCGCGCGGATGTTGCCGCATCCGTTTAGCAATCAACGTGCTCTGCGCTTCCCCATCACGAAAGAACGCACAATAGGAATATTGGCGCTGGCCATTCCCAGGAATGATCTCCTGAATGAGTATTTCTTCGGGCCTGATTTGTGCTGCTGCCTTCCGAAAAAGGTCCAGAAGCTCAGGCATTGTGTCGGCCCGCCACGCTTTAGCCCCCGTCGCGTAAAAGAAATTCTCTTTGATGGCGGGCTTAACGGCCAACGGCAACTGACTTTCTAAAGCGAGCAACTCTTTTTCTGTTCTCGGATTGTAAGTGCGCGGAGCGGGAATTCCCAGGTCAGCCGCTAACTCGTAGGTGTTTTTCTTATTCCATGCCCACTTCACTGTTTCCCAACACGCGGTCGTGACCCGGAAAAACTCTGAAAGCCGGTCGCGATGACGCGAGAAGGCAACTACGGTCTCATCTCTGGTTGGAAACAGCACCCAACCCTTCATTCCGTAACGCGCGCCTACATCCATTACGCTTTCAACTGTGTTAGCTTCGTCTCGCAGGTCTTTGACGCGAACGACCTTGGTCACATATTTCGAGAATTGAGAAATCGAATGCTGGTCGTCGATGACGCAGACGGGTATTCCCCTCCGCCCCAGACTCCTCGCTATACCGAGCCCCGGATGTTCGCCACCAATGACGATGGCCCCTATTTGCGATTGATTTGGTCGGTCCATTTTCGTACTTTCGTTCGACGAAATAAGAACTAGCGCTTTCTGTTTGCGATCTCAGCAGTCAGCTCGCGAGCCGCAAACTCAGTCCCAGCCACGAAATAAAGCAATGGCCCAAAACTCCGCGCCGCGGTCGCGCCTATGAAATGGAGTCCCGGCACGGAGCTTCGGAAACCGCTGGCCAATCGTGGATAGCCATCGAATTGGTTTATTTCTTTCGTCAAGGTCTCAGGCAAGAAATCATACCGGGAGACATCGACTCTATAACCTGTACCCAAAACCACGTGGTCACATCGTCGTTCGGCCCCATCATCCAATTTGAGGGAAAGCTCTGGTCCGACTTCGCGGGCTTCACTCACGCTTCGGCCGATCGTCATCTTTACTCTGGTCAACCGCGCCGGCAACCAACGAGATCCTGCGGCTCGCACTGCCCGAGTTCGAATACGGTCACGAATCTTCAGTGGGATGTGCGAGACGATCTTCGGATATGCAACCAGCCGACTAATTCCCAGCGGCCCCACATCATGCGAAGAGTACAGCATCGACGACAACGGCCCCATATGGTGCAGCCAGGAATGCTGGCCTATCCAGCGGACCTGATTCTCACGGACAATGATTTCTACCTCCGCGCCCGCCTCGCTCAACAAGGCCGCTGACTCCAAGGCGCTCTGTCCGGCCCCGATGACTGCAATTCTCTTCCCGGCAAACTTCCGCACCTGCCGCCCTTCATAGCAGTGCATTACTTGTTCCGGAGAGAAGTTCCGAAACACTTCCGGCTTCTTCTTGAACGGCCCGATCCCCGCGGCAACAACCACGTGAGTCGATCGAATCTCTTCTCCGTCTTGGAGAGTCAGCCTGAAACCAGGTAGATCCTTATCGATCCGAACAACTGACCGCGTATCCAGGTCCGACCCTAGTTGATGTCGAAACCATTTGCCGTAAGCCACAAAGGTATCCAGCGGCAGAGGAGCACACGGCTCGATCTTCGCGACCGCTTCGTACGCTTCCAGCGTGAAAGCCTTGTCTGGATCTGACAGATTGGATGCCACACGAGGAGACCGAAGGAGCATTCCCTCTGGCATCTTGGTTGCCCAGAATTCCATGGGTTCGCCAAACACGCGCGCCGTATGCCCTTCGCTTTGAGATGAACGCCCGCTGATAGACCATATGGACCGGCACCAATGATTGCCACATCACACTGGCTCGAACTGTTGCCTACACGTGAATGAGTGGATCTCACGAGGGTGTTTGTGCTCACGACTGGAATCTTCCTTTCTGTTCGTTTCGATGTGAGAGAACTTGGCTCGGAGTCAGACTAATTCTGCTATTTAAGAGCTATACAACTGGCACAGATCGCGAAGACTATGACCATCACTTTGACACTGCTAACTCCAGGGGCATATAAGGTCGAACTCCCAGTTGGCTGACCACTTCTGCTACGGTCGCGAAACGTGCCCCCCTCATGGCAGCAAATGAAGAGACCTCTTCAAGAAGCTTTGGTGTACAGCCGTACCGAGAGGGACGCTCTGAAACGTCGTGTGAATAAAATATGAGCCAACTGTGGCTCTCTTCATTCTGGAGTATCAGCCGTTTGGCGTGCTCTACCTGGTCAATATCCCCGTAAAGACTATTCGCGCGCAACAAATTCAGATCGACTAGAGGCCCGTTCAACCCTTTACACGTCCCCCGGCAGCTGCTCATCCGTCGTCCGAGGCGTTCCTTGCAAGTCAGCGTCACATCTCCATAGGGATAAGCAAAATTTCTTGCCGATGAGTACTCTCTAGCCGTCGCCCCCAACGCTGCTTCACCATCCTCGACGTCTCTCTGAAATGCGTCAAATGAGGTCATTCGGGCGGACGAGTGACTGAATGTATGGCTGGCAAGCTCATGCCTTCTCTCCACGAGTTCGTGAAGATCGTCTTGCGTGAACTGAACGCCCAAATTGTTGCTCTTATCCATCAACGACATAGAAGTATAGTAAGTGGCATGCGCCCCTACACTCTCCAGAATCGGTCCACCGACAGTCCATGCACTCTGAGGAAAGTCATCGAAGCTAAATGTGATCACCGGACCACATTTCCCCAGAGGAACCTCGCGACGACAGAACGAGGACCACATCTGCCTCCGGACATTGCCAATTCTGGATCGCACGTTCATGATTCGATCAGCGCAGCAGCCTGAGGGGTGACCACTCGGATGATATTGTCATCGGGCACCGTATTGTCTTTCTGGAACCTCAACAGGTGTACCCCATCGTTGATCTCCACTTCCTGCATCTGAAAATCGGCAAATACTTGGCCAGATGGAGCGTTTCGTGGAGTCTTCTTATAGTGGGCATAGAAGTCATTGCCTGTCTCGGCAATATACTTGCGAAGGATATATGTCAAAAACGCATGCTCCACCCTTTTCGCCTGAACGCGACAACTGAACATCAGGTCCGTCATTGTGGGCGTACGGCTGTCGACAATACAGAATCCTACGATTCCATAAGAACCAAAACGATCTTTGACATCAAGAACAAATGTGTTTAGGTGGGGGGATGCAAGTACTTGTCTTAATGTCTTTTTTTCATATCGATTGCCTGAGAAATTCATCTGATTGGTGCGCTGGGTCAATTCGTGAACACGGTCAAGATTTTCTTCCATCAGTGGCCGAATATTCAAAGTGATTTCGCAATATTGTAGAAACGCACGATAATCGTTGGCAAACCGCTCAGCAACGTCCTGCCTCTGCATGTCGACCTGATACATGGACCGCCTACGACGGCTTTCCACGGTAACAGGCACCTGGCATGTAGCAAGATCGGGAATTCTCGCAAAGTCGGAAGCATTGATCGTGGCTACCGATGGAATCGCGGATTTGACCTGCTCCAGTTCAAACTTGGAATCGTCAACGAACAACAATGTGTCGAGGCCAATATTGAGCTGTTGCGCAATCGTTTGGATACTCGTACTTTTCGGTTGCCACGATATTTGGGGGCACAAAAAGTAGTCGGCGATCTCAAACGCCTGAAGTGCCTGAAGGGCTTCGTCGTGGTTGTTCTTGCTGGCTATCGAATGCAATATACCCCGTTCATCCAACGTCTTTAAGGTGTCCGCAATGTTGGGCCTTAGACGTAACCGATCAACTCCATCTTCGACGAGAGTTCCGTCCCAAATCGTGTTGTCGAGATCCCACACCACACACTTCACCTTCTTGGATGCGGACTCCCCTTTCTTTTCGTGTGCTTGAGTTTCTGGTCGCGATTCGCGTACAAAATCCATCAGCCCGAAGAACAGCGTAGTTTCTCCCTCTTCCTCGTTAGGCGTAAGTTCGATGTTGAATGGAGATTCAAGACTAACGAATCTTGAGATCTGCTCAATTGGAACCCGTGTTCGCTGGAAGCCGGGAGCAATCTCAAGCAATCTCTGGAAGGGTATTTCTTTTCCTTGACCAACGGGGCGCATTACCAGAGAAAGACGGGTCGGCGTGTTGGAGGGGTTATAGCATTCAACTACGAATGCAGACGGCCAAGTTGCCGAAGGCGCGGTTCGATATGTGATTCTCTTCTTGAAACTATATCGCTTTTGAATAGCAAACAGCCTTGCCGGCTTAATCAATGGCAACTGATAGAGTGCACTACCCAGTTTGTAGTCGCGTCGCTCTACTTTTAGAGCGTCTGAAGCGGAACGAAGATGGACGTTGCCGGGCGTCCACAGTTTCGCCCATCGCTTGAATCGAATCTTCAGAAGATAGGAATTGACCGCCTCCGGACAGTCGATTCTCACCATGCCTTCTGCAAATCTGCGACATCGACCGTCCTCGCGCGGGCTGTACAGTTCGCAGCTCGAGTAGCAGGTGGGCCACACACACTCCGTGCAATGCTCGCTCCACGGAAGCGTCGTACGCTCCAGTACAGTCTCCCGCGAACTCGCGCAGCTGTGCAATCACTTCGGCCGGGATCTGTTCTGCAGATTCTGTTTTGATGTTAGCTTCAGTTTCGTACATATGGGGTCACTGACCGAGAACGCCTAATCTCCCAAAGCAAGAGCGGGTTTTTCAGCAACATCTGCTGTTGCAGGACAGTTTCCAGTCAAAAACGAGCGATGCCATAGCTCAAGGACAATGAGCGACAACAGTTCCTTGGGATATCTGCCCGAGCGTGCGTTCTCTGCAATCAGACCCTCGATACTCTCGCGCTTGAAGTATCCTCTTGCGATGGTTTGTCGATCAAAGAGCACATCACGCATCCAGCCGTTTAGCTCGGTTCTAATCCACGTTCGTACGGAACCGGAAACCCTGCTTTCTTGCGATCGAAAATCTCCTGGGGCACGGTTTTTCGCAAAGCCGACTTTGCAATATACTTGGTAGTGAGCCCTCTTACCTTCAGATTCTCCGGAAGCGACGCAGCGAATTCCAGAATTTTGTGATCGAGTAACGGCACACGCAACTCAATCGAATTCGCCATCGTCATCTTGTCGGCTTTCAGAAGAAGATCGTCTGGCAACGAGGTCTTGGTGTCGACGTAGAGCATCCGGTTTAGTACGCTATCGCGTTGCCGTCGCTCAAGATGGGCTCTTGCTGGCGATACTGACCGACTCTTGTCGACAAATCCCGAAAAGTCGTCCGAATAGAGTTCTGAAAACGCGGAGTTGAAGTAAGTCGCGGGAGAATACGTTCTTCCAAAGTAATAGTCGTCGAAGGGGCGGTTCAGAAGGGTCCATATTTTTGAACGCGTTGCAACATCGATGCTCGGTTGAGGTGACCAACAGCGGCCGAAACAAGCCGCGGCGGGTCCCAACATCGACTTTAGCCGTTCCAACCAAAGAATACCGCGATAGGTCTGGTATCCGGCAAAGGCTTCGTCGCCACCTTCTCCAGAGATCAAGACCTTGACGAAGTCTTTAGCTAGGCGAGACACATAATAGAGGGCGACCGCTTGTGGTTCGCAGACTGGCTCCTCCATGTGCCATGCGAACTTCGGAAGGAAGTCGGCAAACTCTTTGGACGTAATCGTCGTTTCGTGATGCTCGGTACCGTATCGCGCGGGATGCGAGTTCGGCGTAAGGCCTCTCATCGATCAGACCCGGATTGGCGAACCCCAGGGTATAGCTGCTCAGAGGCCATTTGGTCTTTCCAACGGCGAAGCTCAGCATCGCGGTCGAATCCACGCCGCCGCTAAGCAGAAATCCGACTGGCACATCGCTGATCATGTGCAAGCCGACCGACTCTTCGAGCAAATCCAAGAGTTCTCTTTCTATCTCACCCTGTGGCCTCGGCGTTGGACAAAACTTTAAGTCCCAATACTCTCGAATCTGGACTCTCCCTCCCTCAACCATGAGGTAGCATCCCGGAGCCAGTTTGCAGATGTTTTTGAGTAGAGTCTCTTCTCCGGGGATATACAAAAAGGTCAGGAATCGATCGATCATTTCCGGCGCCACTTCAGGCTGCACTTCAGGATCCGCTAGCAGTGCCTTAATCTCAGAACCAAAGACCAGGCTGCCTTCGGAGAGGAAATAGTACAGTGGCTTTATTCCCACTCGGTCCCTAGCGAGCAAGAGCACTTTCGCTTTTCATCCCAAATGGCGAATGCAAACATGCCGCGCAGCTTTTCCAGACAGCCTTCACCGAATTCTTCGTAGAGGTGAACGATCACTTCGGTGTCTGTTTGCGTCTTGAAGGAGTGCCCTCGAGTGAGAAGATCTTGCCGCAACTCCTGATAGTTATAGATTTCGCCATTGAACACGATCCAGACGGTTCCATCTTCATTGCCGATCGGCTGATGTCCCGTGTTGAGGTCAATGATGGAAAGTCGACGGAATCCAAGACCGACACAACCGGATCGATAGAAACCCTCGTCATCCGGTCCGCGATGCTTGATGGAGTCGGCCATCGACTTCAGCAACGATCCGGACACCACTTTCCTTCGATAAAGTTAAGCTTTCCGCAAATTCCGCACACGACGATTATTCTCCGGGTCTCGTTTTACGCTAACTGCTGTGATCCGAATGCCCACTTCAAAACTGCTTTCCATTTCGTAAGGGAGAACCTGAGCGATTCGCGATCCCAAAATGCCCCTCCCAATAAACACAGAACGCTGAGAAGGGTTACCCTTCCGATGGCAACCACGCCCATCGCAAGTCGATAGCCAAGCGCGTAGACACTTCCGCGCGTCTTTCGAAACAGTTGGACCATCGCCCTGTACTTCATGATCGTGGCCCATTGGCTGACGTTCTGTCGCGAACTGCTCTTGCCGCCGTGATGGATGATAGCGGTGTTCCCAACGTAGTAGTTGGAGAAACCGGCCTTCTTCACTTTGTAATTAAGATCGAGGTCTTCGGCGTACATGAAGTAGTCTTCGCTGAATCGTCCGGCTTGCTCGAATACTTCTTTCCTCAACAACATGCAAGCACCCGGAATGACATCCACCTTTATGATCTCGACCGTCTTTGAGAAAAGTGGAGCAATTTTCCACAGTCGGCATTCTGGCCACCGCAAGCTTAGGTACTCAGCGTCTAGAGCCTGATTCAGTATGGTGGGATACGTCTGGATAGAGCTCAATTGCACAGACAGATCGGTGTTCAGAAGCTTGCATCCAACAATACCTGCATCTGGCAGAGGTTTGAGATGCGCCACGAACGCATCAATCGAGGGCGAAATGAGCTGTGTGTCCGGATTAAGAAAGAGTACATAGTCTCCGTGCGATCTCTTGTATCCAAGGTTGTTAGCGCCTGCGAATCCAAGATTCTTGTCGCTCTGAACGATTGTTAGATCCGGAAACATCTTCTTCAGCGAGTCAACACCAGGCTCAGGTGAGGCGTTGTCGACGACGATGACTTCGAACGATACAGAGTGCGTGTGGTCGTAGACGCTCGCGATCGACTCACGCAGATAGTCGAGCGAATTCCAATTCACGTAGATTATCGAGAGTTCCATGTGCTTCTGGATGAACGCGGGACGACCTATTTCCAGATCGTCTCTCGACCCCAGAGTTTGGCGAGTTGTTGCTGCTGCAGATACTTGATTAGCTGAGGATCATCGACACGCGGAGTCTTTTGCAAGTACGCGGAAATGTATCCATAGAGCAGAGCAATGGAGCCGAGGACATAGGGTCGCTGGGGAAGGCGTGCGAGGGACTTTGCGATGAGAAACAGCGGATGATATCCCGAGACGTAGTCCGTTTTGCCGTTCTTTGCAATGCCGCCCCACCGTCCATAGGCGGCTCCCGTCCACCGGTGATGTTGGATCTGCACATCGAGAAAGCTCTGACTTGTCCAACCGAGCATATTAGCCTTGACTTCGTCGACCGTGTCGGATCCGGGTCCAATCCATAGGCCGCCGATGGCGTCCCAACATTCGCGACGATAGATCTTCGCTCCGCCACGAACGTGAAAAGTTGGATTTCTTTCCAACGTCTTTTGTCCGTTCTCGAAATGATAGAGATATCCTCCAGCGACGCCCAGTCTCGGATTGTCATTGAACTTTGAAAACATGCGCGCGAAGTAGTCCGACTCAAACGAGAGGTCACCATCCATCTTCGCCATGAACGTCCCAATCGGCGCAGGTGAGCGCGTCAAAACCAGCATAAAAAGCCTCGATGATTCCTGCTCCCCATTTTCGATATCCCCGATCCTCGCGACGAACGGAACGAATCCACGAATGGTCCCGAACAGCCTCCTCGATGATTCGGCGGGTGCCATCCTTAGAGCCGTCGTCAACGATCACCCACTCCTGAGGACGAACCGCTTGCTTCACCATGCTGTCGATGGTGAAAGGCAAATACGCTTCTTCGTCCCTGACGGGGGTCACAACCACGTATTTTGTGTTTGACTCTTGCATTCCCTTTTCTAACCTGCAGTTGCTTTGAGTTCGAGTAAACCGTTCCTTTTGAAGCACTACTACGCGTACTGCGACATCAGAGGCTTGCTTTCCGAAGAGAAGCTCTCGATTGCGGTGTGATACGTCGAAAGAAGCCTTGCACCGGCGGCCGTCCACGTGTATCTCATGCGTTCCTGAATGCATCTTTCTCTGAGCTTCGTCAGCAGCGAACGATCCGTATAGAGCGAGTTAATGTGCCGGCCCAGAGTTGCGGTGTCACCAATCGCGTGTACTAATGAATTTTGGAGGTGTTGGCAAACATCCGTGCACGCCTTCGACGCTAGCGGCACGCAGCCGCTGCCGATTGCTTCGACACAAACCAGTCCGAATCCTTCTTCAATAGACGGCATCAACAGAACATCACTTTGTCGCATCAATGCCGGAACATCGTTTCGATGGCCTAAAATCTGCACGCTCGGATGGGCCAGGAACGCAGCGAACCGTGTCCGGTATTCCTGGCTCAGCTCGCCCGCGATGAGGAGGTTGCCGTCGAGAGCCGCCGGCGACGATAACCAAGCATCAAGGGCGAGGTGCAACCCCTTGCGAACAGCATCAACACCGACGAACAACGCAGTGAATTTCCGGGAACTGTCGCGCGGCGTCAAATCAGGAGCGAAGGTCGCGTCATCATATCCGTACGTGTGACGGAGCAGCCTCTCAGCGGCGAAACCAGCATTTAGAAAACTCTCTTCCGTAAATTGCGATGGGCAGAGAAGACGAAATGTCGTGTCGAATTCCTCTTCTTCGCGCTCAAGAACTTTGGGATCGGGCCGATAGTCTCGGTGTGGTGTGCTGACCCCTATGCGACGGCATTCCGCTGCTACAGTCTCATAACAGAATCGGGTGTGCGCATTTGGCCGCTCAAGCACTGCTGGAATACCCAGGCGTTTCGCAGTTTTCAGGGTCTCAAGGGAGCCGAGAGGCCAGCAGTGGACAATATCGACTTCGCCCACCATTCCCTTGAGCCGTCCGGCTACGATTCGATCGTGCAGGACACAAGCCCCAATTCGCCCCAACACCTTATAAGGAATTCGAAATCGCCCACGGGCCAGAGTAGGGCGAACGTTGACCACGTTCAGGCAGCACGCGGGATAGTGCGCCGGGAAACACTGTGACTTGTGCGCCAGCTGACGCCAGTCCGCGCACCTGCTGCCAAGCGGTGTAGCAGATGCGGTCCGCTCCGATCTTGTGGGGAAAGCTGTAGAGAACTCGCATAGGAATGCGCGCGGTCTGATCGATCAGTATGCGACGGTTTCTGGCTCTGCAGGCTGTTCTGTAAGGACTGTCACTGCCTTTGACTGTCGCTCCTGCAAGAGTATGGGCGCCGTCGTGGCGGAAATGATAGCGAGAAGGCCGTACCAAGCTACGGCAGTTTGATCCCAATAAGTGACGCCCAAAAACCCCATGACGTGCGCGAACAAAGCTGCACCCATGCACCAGAGCAGCCATTCTTGTTTCCTGTTTTTTCCCGGACTCTTTCTGGCGTTTCCTAGCTGTCCGAAACTGCGCGAGATCAAGGCTATGAATAGTATGAAAGCAACCAGTCCACCCGATTCGCCACGTGAAACGTACTGATTGCTAAGATCGAACATCTCCCAGCCCCAAGTCCCTGCTTCCCGAGTTCCCACAAGCCACCAGTCGAAGAAATGCCGTATGAACACATCAACCAGCTCCGCGCGGTGATACCCCGATGAGGCCCCAACGACATCCATTCGCGCGATCAGGAACCATACCGGCGCCTTCATTACAAGCTGGCATGCCACCAAGAAGCCCACAATCCCCCAGCGCAGGATTCTCATTTTGCGCCGAATCGGCCATAAGAATATTCCTAGCAGCCCCGCTGCGAGCGTAAGCACGGGAGTACTTGAGGCGGAGCTGTAAACCATAAGGACAGCCCCGCAGATTCCAATGAAGGTGATCCACCTCGCCCTTCCACTCTTCCAAAGTCCTATCAGAAGAGGAATGAGAGTAGCAGCGAAAGTGCCCGCCAGGATTGGATGACCAAACACTCCCTGGGACCTGATCTTTCCGTCACGGACCGACGGAATGATATCTATCCCACCCACGTATACGCCAAACAGATTCTGAAATCGAAACTGCTCCTGGATCATTTCAAGTCCGTTGATCGCAGCAATGATCGCAAAGATCTTTAGAACGAGGTAGACATCCTCTTGATCGCGAATCAGGCATCTCAACAGAAAATAAATACCTAATGTTCCTGATAGCTCGCCAACCTGGTTGAAAAGGGCGCCCATCCGCATCCAGAGAAGTACAAAGGCGCAGGCGCTCGCGATTTCGCACCAGAAATAAGCTTTGTCGATCGGATTCCAGAGGTTGTTCAAGATGCTGGAACGACGAAACCGACTCAGCCAAAGAATCCGGAGCCAACCCATCAACGCGATCATTCGAGTTGGCGTGAAGTGGAATCCGCCCAGCACCAGCACTTGACCACGGGGTAACAGGAAGATTGCTATGAGAACGGGGATAACAATGTACTTACGGCGCAGCGATAAAATCAAGATGCCCGCAAGCAGAAGGATGATCAGGGCTGCTGGAGTGAGGGTCGTACCAGCCACGCCGCCACCAAGGTAAAAGTTTTGTGGTGTCTTATCTTCCACTTAAAGATCCCTTGCGAGGCTGTACCAGGAATTCGAAAATCGCTGATACCGGCCAGTGGTTGCTTCGGCAATCGTTCGGGCCACCCTAACAATGCCTCTGCTCGATCGAGCCCGTGCCCGTCTCTTCAGGTGTAATTCCTTCTGATAGATGAGCTCCAAGCGACTCGGAATAATCTCTTTCGTCCCCTTGATCGAGGCGATATGCGTTAAGAGACTTTCGAACCGCTCAATCTTACGATTCCAATCTTCCTTGTCAGTGTCGAGAGAGTTCTTCATCACTTCGAGAAACGTCTTCTTCTTCCATCCACACACTTGGGCTTGGTGCTGACGGTACCTGAATAAACATTCTGGAACGGGGATGCCTGAAGAAAAGAGGGATGCCAACAGGACGATCCAGTAGTCGTGCATCCATCCGTCTGCGATTGGCAAGAACGTTTCTCGAAAGGAAGCCCGAAACGCCATTGCCGCTCCGGTGATGATGTTGTGCCTTAACAGAATTTCCAGTTGTCTGTCGCCGTTGAATCGCCGGAGACTTTTCTCAAGTCCTACCGCATCCCACAAAGTTGTTTCCAGCGACCTTCCACTCTCATCAATGAATTCTGCGTTTGAGAAGGCATAGATCACTTCCGGATTTTGTCCGAAGACCTTCGAGAATTTCTCTATTTTTTTCGGCATCCACTCATCATCTTGGTCGGCCAAAATGATAATCTCGCCATCGCATAAGCTGATCGCTTTCTCGAAGTTCTTCGCAGGGCCAAGGGCCACTTCATTGGAATAGACTCTGACGGGGAACGGAACAGACCTGGCAAACTCCTCTGCGGAATGTAAGGTTCCGTCCCCGGAGGCGTCGTCGCACACGATCAGCTCGCTTGGATGCATAGTCTGATTCGCGATGCTTCGCAATTGCGTGCTCAAATATTTGGCCCCATTCCGGGTACACATTGCGACCGAAACCGGTACAGCCGGCATCTTCTCTGTATTTGAGGAAGGATCAATTAAGAACATGGTGCACGAAGAGCCGGATTCATAACGAAGATGTCTCCATACCGGCTTGTGGTTTTCATTTCACTGAGGACGCTCTTAATGCGCTCACGCTTCACCCATCCGTCCAGCTCAAAACCGGAAGGATCGCCGAAAGCAAGATTGAACATTGAATCGGTCGCAAAAACAGTACTGTCGAGACAACGTAAGGCTGCTCCGAGAAATGCGGTATTGAATTCGAAAGAAAGGAGCGCCGGCTGCGCAGAGAGGCCATTTAGAACACACTCTTCGTAGCCTTCAACATCAATCTTGATGAAATACGGCATGCCATAGTGCCCTATAAGCGAGTCTAGGGTCAACATGGGAACGGTTACCGTCTTTTGCCAGAGATTCGAGTATTCGGAGTGGTGAGCCTTCATCGCCTCTATCCATTCACTCGATAGTGAGCTGACATCGTCTCTTTCATTCGAAAGACTTAACTTGGCAAGGCCACTCTGAGCCCCAGCTACTGCATGGATCACTTCAATAGAATGCTGAGGATATGAAAGCTCAATATGCCGAACACAGTCCGCATTCGGCTCAACGGCAATCACTCTATTTCCGAGCAGGGCGAACATCGACGACATCGCCCCCACGTTGGCTCCGATGTCGAAGACAAGCGCACCCGTTGGCAGCAAGGTGCCATAAAACTTCTTCATTAAGGCTCGCGAATTCGCTGCTTGTCTACCCGCAGTTGTGCGGTAGAGGGAGCGGACTGCTGAGTGTAGCCCCGTCACCCACAATAACTCTTCGAGTTTTCTTCGTGAGGTCTTCACGGGATAACCTGCTCGCTAGCGGTCCGCCGATACGGACTCTAACGCCATCGAGGGATCGGGTGTTGGCAAGGCATCACCGCTTTCATGTCGGTTCATGAACAGGCGGAATGGATTTCGTACCAACTGGCGCTCCTCAGCGGAGAGAAGGTAAAGCCACGTGATCGCGCTAAATATCGTGCAGATCACGGCAACATAAATTCCCGCTAGGAGGTTGTCTGTAATTGCAATTGCCAATCCCAGAATAGGCGTAGCACCAATGCACGCCCATCGTAGACGCCGAAGAGCGTTGCTTGTTTCTGGCAGTAAGCCGTGAGACAACCAAAACATAATGCAAGCATCGATCACGGTTCGCAACATCCAGGCGATTCCAGCTCCGACAATACCGTAGTGGCTAGTCAAGGCCCAAAAAGCCACTAAGTAGAAAGGCATCTCGATGAGATGCACTTTCGCCGCTAGGTCTGGCCGCCCAGCAGCTTGAATTTGCCAAAAGGGTATCTGCGCCAGACTGTTGGCGAATACTCCCAAGACTAACAATTGCAGGACCAAGTTCGAATTATCAGCGAATGTCTTTCCGAGCCAGACGTGCAATACGAACGACCCAAGTGCCAGCACGAATAATACGATCGGAAACATCGAGATAAAAATGTACTTTATTCCTCGTTCGAATAGAAGGGCCGCTCTATCCCTATCTGAAGCCATTGAAGAGGAGAAGGCTGGGAACAACACCCCCATGATCGAACTGGATATGATAAACAGCTTCGTAGCCGCCTCGTATGGGGTTGCATAGTAGGCAACCGCTGCCATGGAGATCAGAGTTCCAATCAGAAGTCGATCCATGCTGACCATGATAGGGCTCACAATGTTGGTAACGGTCATCCAACCGCCGAAACTGAACATGTTTCGGAGCGGCGCACCAACCACCGTGATTCTCGTGCGGATGATTGGAGCTACTCGAAAACACAGCACAATGTGAATGAACCACGCCAAGAAGCGCGAAAAAACGAGGACCAATACGAAAGGTGCAAGACTTCTGGAAAAAGGGATGACGGTCAATGGAATCAGATATGAGAACAAGCTGATTGGCACACGAACTACACTCAAGAGATCAAAGCGCTGATATGCACTAATGAAGCCCCTCAAACCGGCAAGACTTATCACAACTGGCAGCGAGATGGCGACGTATCGAAATGCACTCAGTGTTTCTGATTGAATAGCAATTGGGACTTTCAGCGCCGTGTGAACCAGCCATGGGGAGGCTAGTCGGAGGATTACCGCCCCGAGAACGCCAAACGCGAACATTATAGCGATTGAGCTCCAAAACACTGAAGGGACCTCGTGTTCCTTCGACGTGCCCAGCTTTTCGGAGACCAACTTGGTCAGCGCCAGGCTTAGACCCAAATCAAAGATGCTGAACTGACCTTCCACAATCCAAATCAGGCTGATTACGCCCAAGCGATCGGTCCCTAGATAACGAAGCAAGATCGGAACGGAAAAAAGAGCGATGAAAATCGACGCGACGTTGGCGCCGAGATTCCAGATCGTATTTCGTGCCAACAGACGACCGCTGGTCAAACCTATTTTTTGTCGCATTATTGGAATTTCTGTTATGGCGAGTAGAAGGGGGAAGCTTGGGAGATCTGATGAGGAAGGCCGCGGATCTCGAACTGGGTTCGAGATCCGCTATAACTTGCTGTGTTTAATTCTGAGTATTATTGATTCTGTAAAATTGCTTCGGTCCAATGCGTTGCTAATTAACTATTGCAACCAAGCCACTTGGAGGATTCGGCCCCCCCGCTGCAACCCCGGAGTTAAATGCGCCTGCAGCCCAGGCAGTGGTCGTAGACCGAGGACTTGGGGAACGCGTTCCGCCCGCACTTGTATCGCTGTTCAGCGGTGTCATTCCCAAGGTATTCAAATTTGCTCCGACAGAGACTGCAGGAGACCCTGACTGAAGAGTGCCATCTGGGTTCAAACCAGCAAAGGTCATGCTTGAACCATATTGGCTGTTCGAATCGCAAGACGAGCAGGAAGATTGCCATTGGGAAAACGTATAGAAGCCCGCACCGCCATTCACCACGAAAGGAGTGCTGGAATTGCAACCCGAATTGTTACATTGACCGTAAAGGTTGTGATCCCAAACTTGGATCGTTGGGCTATTTTGAGTCAAGATTAGCGTATTGCAGCCGGTGACAATGTTGTTTTCGAACTTTATGCTCGGTGATCCGGAGGGACGCCCTACGTTGAAGCAAAGATCTCCGCCAATGTCCGCACCCTTGATGGTGTTGTTGTACACCTGGAAGTTCGTACCATTAACATTGATCATACCGTTGTTGTTCTGGGTGTACGTTGTCATCACGACATTGTTATAGATTTGTATATTGTCGTTTTCCCCCTCGAAAAAGACTGTTCCAGTTTGACAGCCTCCGAAGTTGCCATCGATCAGATTGTTGTAAAACGACACATTTGAATTGACTGCACCTGACAATCCCCACATGTGGAAGCCGTCGAGATGGTAGGCGCTCACACAATCGGCTGCGTCCCAATTGGAAAGGTCATGGATACGGCTGTCGTGCACAGTCAAAGCCGACAGCTTTGCTGGCCCGGTGCTATTAGCAACCTTGAGTGCACCAGCTGTATGGAAAAGATTCACGCTGTAAATCTGAAAGCCACTCTCGTTCGCCGAGCCGGTCGGCGCAATTGTGATGAGTTCTCGCCCATCATGGATCGTCGAGTCATGGATTTTGAAACTGATCGAGTTGGAATCCTGGAAGGACAAGATGCCACTGTCAGAGTTGAGACCGACGTTGCATTGCGTCGGGGAGCTATTTCCAGCGCATGCCGTATGAACGAACATGTTTCGAACAATCAGGTTCTTGATTTCGATATTCTTCGCGTTGACGGCACTGATTCCTCGGGCTGACACCTGAACGTTACACTTTCCGGCGAGGCAGTTCGATAAGGTAGTGCCGTTTAGCGTATTTTCGATCGTCCCTGTTCCGGGACTGCCGATATAGTTCGAATCCTCACTCGAGGCACAACCTGTTCCGGGACCGCAGGGTGTTCCGCCGTCGATAACGATCCAAGATTTCGAATCGATATTTAAGCATCCGTTGATGTTGTCGCACGAAGGTAAGCTTATTTTTGCACTTGGCTCGAAGAGAATGGTTATTGGTGATCCACTAGATCCACTTCCCTGAACGGTCAACTGAGTTGATATGGTTCCGCACAGATGCGCCTTGGTACCGGCGCCAATCAAGCCTGAACCAGATCCCCAATTCGACGAACGAGTTGAACCACGCCGCAGAGTGAGCGTTCGAACAATCGGAGCCGGTATTGCCTCCGGCTGCGTTCTGGGCGATATAGATGTCGCTGGCGGCTGCGAGACTTGCGGCTAGAAACAGAAAAAGTAGGGCGAATATTAGCTTTCCGGGGGCTTTCAAAACGTTCCTCCACGAATCGTGTGCTGGGTTCGTTTCAATCGGTCGAACCCGCTGGTCAAACTCATTCTTGCCAGTAGGGGAGTGGCTCACGATCTACTGGATGATCGAGTCCTTTTTATAACCAGCCGTGGACTGCTCGGATAGGTCTCAGGAGGACATGACCCTAATACTCATCTCTCAATGAACTGCCGGAAAGTTGCTAGAAATACTGCGTTTAACAGCTTTTGTTGGATTCTGGAGCCGGGTTTTTACCATTTTGGAAATATATTGCAATTTTCCGACCCAGTCATACGCTCCTGCTAGCTTCGCATCCAAAAGCGCTGCATCGTCGCATGAGTTGATGGGAAGGCGCTCCATGAACAGAGGCTCGCTCTTGCCGCCAACACGTCCTACCGTCGTACAAACACCGCTTCGATATCCCGCTCGAACCAGCAGATCGCGCAACATCGTAGTGAATTCGTGATCTGACTGAGGAAACGCATAGGGATAGGCAAACGAGTCGACGGAATCGCTCAGTTTGTCCTCGATCGTCTGTTTCGACCGCACAACTTCCTCGTCGATCTCGTCAGCACTGAGCGTATGAAGTTGCGGATGTGTGACGGTGTGAGATCCGAAGACAATTCCGGCTCGGTGCAATTCCCGCACTTGCGACCAGGTCATGCAGTCCTGGCCCTTGAACTGTGTGGTTTGGTCTGAAATGAACGATGTTGGCAAGAAAACGGTGGCACTGAACCCGAACCGATGCAATGTCGGAAATGCTTCGCCATGAAAATTAGCAAAGCCGTCGTCGAAGGTAATCACGACTTTCTTGTCGTGATTTGCCATTCCCGGTTGGAGGTTGCGAAGCTCGGAAAGAGAAGTGGTCTCGTATCCTTCGTCGCGTAGGTGCTGCATTTGTGTCGCAAACTGTAAGGGGGACGTCGAAGTTCTGTAATAAGGATGGACGCTCGCCTCCGAATCGTCCGAAATGCTGTGATACATCAAGATCGGAATTGAATTGTCGCGACTGAATCTCACTCGTCGGATCGGGCTGAACATGTAGAGTGTCGCGAACCGGTCAATTCGAAAGCTCATTGGTGTAGTGCCTTCCGCGAATATCGAATGCGCGACTGCGCAAAGATCTTTAGACTGCTGCGGAAGAAAAGGCGCCAATCTCCTCGACCACTCGCGCCTGCTGTTCCGGCTTGAGTTGAGGGAACATCGGAAGAGAAACAATTTCCGACGAGACTTTCTCGGCGATTGGAAAGTCGCCGACCTGATAGTTGAGGCCGGCATAGGCCTTCTGGAGGTGCAACGGAATCGGATAGTGAATTGCTGTTCCGACACCTTGCTTCTTCAGGTGCTCCATCAGCCCTTCGCGCTCTTGCGCTCGAACGACGTACAAGTGATAGACGGCCTTCGACCACGAGGGCTCGTGAGGAGAACTGATCCCGCAGTCGGCAGCTGACAGCAGGCGTTCATATTCGGCCGCTCGTTCTCGTCTTTGGGAGTTCCACTTCGCAAGGTGGGCAAGCTTTGCGAGCAGGATGCCCGCCTGAATTGCATCCAAGCGACCGTTGTATCCTTCAACGTCGTGGTAATACTTTTTCGCCTGGCCATGGTCTCGCAACATCTTCATCTTCGCCGCGATCGTTGCGTCGTTGACGGTCACTGCGCCCGCCTCTCCGCAAGCACCCAGATTCTTTCCGGGGTAAAAGCTAAATGCGGCTGCTTTACCCATCGAACCTGCCTTCATCCAACGGCCCTGCTTGCGCGAGAAGTATTCTGCTCCGTGTGCCTGGCAGGCATCTTCGATCACGACCAGACCGTATTGCTCGGCTAGATCCAAGATTGGGTCCATATCAACCATCTGTCCGTAGAGGTGTACCGGAATCACCGCTGTGACCGGCTTGCGGCTGCGTCGGCTGATTAGCCGCCCTGCGCTATCGCGCTCGCATGCCTCTTCCAAGTAGACTTTCAACTTGGACGCATCCATGTTGTAGGTCTGTTCGTCGATGTCGACAAACTCGGGCAACGCACCGGCCTGTGAGATTGCTTCGGTAGTTGCGATGAACGTGTTCGGCACGGTCACGACGACATCTCCCGGACTGGACTCCGCAGGCCATCAAGGCAAATCTCAGTGCGTCCGTTCCGCTGCTGACGCCGACCGCGTACCTGGTGTCGCAGAACGCTGCAAACGCTTTTTCGAACTCCTCCAGCATCGGACCGCCGATGAAGCCAGCGGTGCGCAATGCCTTTAGGAACACCTCGGTTAACTCCTCTTCCATCTCGACGTGGGGACTGATCAGATCCAAGAAAGGGACGTTCATATCAGTGCTCATTTAGCTCTCTTCTTTCCTGATTGAAAATGAGGGTATGAAAAACGTAATCAGAACTGCTCAAAGTCGAATTAGTGCACCGCGTTGGCGAATAGACTCCGTCGATGCTTCCAGCATCTTTACGACGCGCAAACCAGCCTTTCCGTCATTCATTGGCTGTTCGTCCTTTACGATGCACTCCACGAAATAAGCCAACTCGCGAGTCAAGGCTTCAGCGCGTTCAAGTCGAGGCGCCCACATGTCGCCGGAACGGTAATTTACAAGGAGGTTGTAAACGCCTTCACGACTGGTGACGGTTACGCCTTTATCGTAAATCTTGACCTGTTCGTCTGCTGCCTGGTCGTTCCACACCAGCATCTTCTTTTCCCCGCCAATCAACGTTGTGCGAACCTTTACCGGAGAGAGCCAGTTCACGTTGATGTGAGCGATCACCTTGTCCGGGAAATAGAGAGTGATATAAGCAACGTCTTCGAATCCGTTCAGGTGACTCTGCCCCGTTGCAACGATAGCCTCAGGCTGCGCCTGGATCAGGTGATCCATGATCGATAGATCGTGCGGTGCGAGATCCCAGATCACGTTGACATCGTGTTGAAATAGGCCAAGGTTTACTCTAGTGGAGTCGTAGTAGAACAATCTTCCCAACGCATTCTCGTCCAGCAACTGCCGAATCTTTCTGACGGCACCGGTAAACAAGAAGGTATGGTCGACCATGATCTTCAAGTTCTTTTTCGCCGCCAGCTCGATGAGTTCTTCGGCTTGTGCCGAGTTGCTCGTGAATGGCTTTTCGACGAATACATGCTTTCCATTCTCGAGAGCAGCTTTGGCCAGTTCGTAGTGGGTCCACACTGGAGTGACGACTGCGATGGCATCGACTTCGGACGAAGTCAAGAGTTCGTTTGGATCTGCCGTTACTTCGAGGTGAGGGTGGGCTTTCTGAACTCGCTGCCGTGCAGCCGCACTGACATCACAGACGCCCATCACTTCAACTTCTTCCAGTTGGTCCAAATTACGAACAACGTTTGGACCCCAATATCCGTATCCAATAATTCCGAAACCGATAACATCAGCTTCCCCGTTTTTTGGGTGACACTGATTTTTCGGGTTGTGTTACGTAAGTGGCCATGATGACTCTCCGCAGACGGGGACAATTGAGGGGAGGAGGTACGTTAGATAGAAGACTAGTGGGCGCCCTCACCGAGCATCACGGCAAGAGGGGTGCGTAGCAAAATCTTGATGTCCATCCAGGGCGAACAGGTGCGCGCGTAGCGGAGGTCGAGGCGAACCATCTCGTCGAAGGTTACGCGGCTGCGTCCACTCACCTGCCACAGTCCTGTGATTCCTGGCTTCGCTTCGAGCAGACGGCGACGGTGCCAGACATCGTAATTTTCAACTTCGTACGGGATTGGAGGCCGTGGGCCAACCAGTGACATCTCGCCTTTGAGGACATTGATGAATTGAGGCAGTTCATCAAGACTGGTCTTGCGGAGAAAGCCTCCGACCCGCGTAATCCGCTTATCGCCGGTCAATTTGAAAACGCCATCTCCATTTCCGTTGCACTGATGACGCTCGGCCTTTCCAGAAATCAGCTTTTTTATGTACTCCTGGTGAACCTTGGCGTCGTTGCCGACGTGCATAGAGCGGAACTTCAAGAACGTGAAAGGCTCTCCGTGCTGGCCGAGTCGTGTCTGTCGGAAAAACACCGGTCCCTTCGAAGAGAGCTTAACGGCGATCGCAATGAACAGAAAAACTGGGGCAGCCATCACGAGAGCCAAAATGCTTCCCGAGATATCCATAGCTCTCTTCAAAGCTCCCGACACTCGCCTTCGATCCGCTCTCTTGGACAAGTCCGGATAGAAGACCGGATTGCTGGGTTTGCGGGAATCTTGATCCCAGTCTTCCGGAAACACGTGGAAGGAAATGCTCACCCGATTGAATTGTTCCAGACTCAAATGCTTGCGCAGGATTTCGCTGAGCCGCGAGATCATGGTGCTCACAATCGTCGTCCGGTCCTCAAAGGAGATTTCGGTGAACATCACTCCGATGACGCGATCACCTTCGTACCAGCCTGGAACGTCGGTCTCCCGTGTCGATACAGAGAGTGCATCGAGAAGCGTGCTCAGATTCCTTCCTTTGGTCTCGACGGACATGTGGTCACCCATGTCGAGAAGCATTAACAAGAACGGCTTTCGCGAGCGCTCTGTTCTTCGTCGCTCGATCGAAATGACGCGATGAAAGGCCGTCTGGCTCAGAATCTCGCGGTCCTGGGATGGCCCAGCCTCGTCGGTCAAATGGACCGCTCCCTAGGGTGTTAAGTGATCGACGCAAGTTCACGAATCGTTCTCCTGGTCACTCTTAGACGCGATGGAATGGTTCGAGCTTTTTGCGACTGGATGGGAAGGGTTGCGAACGCTCTGAGGGGCGTCCCGAAATTGCAGGACAATTTACTTTGCTCTGCGGTGAATAGCGCTGATAGTAGCTGTCGTGATCCGTGTCGGTGCAGCCATTTAGAACAACGCCAAGCAGATCAGACTTCTTGATAATTTCGAGACCGCGCTCCAAAGGCTTCTTCTCCGTCTTACCTTCGCGGGCCACCAAGCAGCGTTCCGTCAGTCAGCCGACTCCAGACGGTCGTGTCGGCCAGCGGAAGCAAGTGGCGGAGAGTCGACGATGATCCAATCGAACAGCGTTTCGAGTTTGTTCAACAGAGCCGGCAGGCGCCCGGACTGCATCAGTTCCAGAGTATTCGTTGGCGGCTCACCGGCTGGCATGATCCAGAAGCCCGGGCCGTCCAATTGGTAGATGTTCGAAGGTGTATCGAGACCGCTCTGCAGCCACTCTGCCAGCCCGGGCCGTTTGCCCAATCCGATTTGTTCCGACGAGCGTCGGACGCCGCAGGTCGCCTTCGATCAAGAAGAACCTTTTCCTTCCGACGCGCCAGAACTCCGGCAAGGTTTGCCGAAACCAGGCTCTTTCCTTCTTCCGGGATCGTGCTGGTTATCGAGAACCTTCTTCAACCGTCGAGCCTGTCGCATTTGGCGCAGGCGAACACCGAGAAAACGAAATTTCTCGGCAGCCAGACTCTCCGGTTGCGAAAAGAATACGAGCTTTCCGGAGGGTTGAACCGATACCGGGACACAAGGGAAAGACAGCGGAGAAGAAACAACTTCCGCGGTTGGCGTTGTGGTTTCTGACAGCGGAGAGGCTTCGCGCAAGGTTTCCGTGGCGGGCACCAGTTCCTCGACCGCGACACTGGCGGCGGCAACGGGTTCGCGCTGCGACTCGAGAACAGCCGCCATTGACACCATGTCTTCATACTCGACGCCAGACTGCTCGGCGCCCGATCTTTGCAGTGCGTCAAATATACGGCTCATTGCTTGCGTACTCCTCCGCCAACGATCATCTTCAATTCTGTTCCAGTGTCTTGTACGTCTCTCAAGTGGGTATACAAATCCAGAAGAGTTCTTGCTGCTCGCGTCACTTCCGAGGGATCTTCGGCGACTTCCGATGTTGTTGCGATCGAATGTGTGACGTTTAGCCGGAAATCAGCTGAAATCTCATCGATCACTTCCGGCGAAATGCTCTTCAGCTGACGTGCATATCCATGAATGAGCGCATTTTCGCAGATCGTGTTGACCACCCGTGGCAGTCCACGCGATTGTCGGTGGAGTTCAACGAGCGTTTCCATGGGAAACAACTCGGCAGGATTCTCACTGCCGGCGATATTCAGACGGCGGTAGACGTATCCGCAGGTTTCTTCTAAGTCAAGAGCGTCAAGGTGAGAACGAAGTGCGATGCGCTGTTTCAGCTGCCGAAGATCGACCGAATCCAGCTTCTCGTCCAGCTCCGGCTGACCCGCAAGCAGAATCTGAAGCAACTTGGCCTCGCCGGTCTCAAGATTTGTCAGAAGGCGAATTTCTTCGAGGACGTCTGCCGAAAGGTGATGAGCTTCGTCCACAACAAGAACGGTGGTCAGCCCCTTATGATGACGATCGATTGCATAGTTGCTCAGCTCAATGAGTAGTTCGCTTTTGGATTTGCCGGCGGTAGGCAGGTGAAGATCGGCCACGACATATTGCAAGAACTCCATCGCGCTGAGCCTGGGATTGAACACGTAGGCAAAAGCGACGTTGGCCCGATTCAATATCTGTAGAAGGCACCGGACCAGTACGGTCTTCCCGGTTCCTACCTCACCCGTCAAAACCACGAACCCCTTCCGCCGCTTCACGCCGTAGTAGAGCGCCGCGAGAGCCTCATTGTGTTTCCTGGTTGGAAACAGGAATGAGGGATCAGGTGTGATATCGAAGGGATTACGTTTCAGATTGTAAAAGCGCTTGTACATGAAGAGTTAACCGCGCAAATAGCTGAACGCCGAACCAGCCAGTATGACAGCCAGCACGATGATTGCCGTCATCCAGCCTAACCATAGTGTCCGTCGAGAGAGCTGCGAATCCGCGACATTCACGATCGCTGGAATCTCGCCAATTACTTCCGCAGGCAATAGCTTTCTAATTTCCTTGGCACTGTGGAGACGGTCATCCATGAACTCGAATGCGCCCGCCACAACGACACCCAGTGCCAGACCAACTCCCAATCCGATTCCACAAAATTTCAGGCGATTGGGGAATTCCGGTCTTTGCGGAAGACTAGGTGGATCGACGACCTTGAACCGTTCACCCTGTTGCAGCAGCTCCATACTGGTCGCCATCTTGGATTCGTTCTTCTTTTTCAGGAGATCGTCGTAGTTCGCTTTGCTTTGATCGTAGCCGCGCGTCAGGTCCGCCAGTTGCTGCTCGCGAATCGGTTCCTGATTCAAACGCGCTTGATAGTCATCGACCTTTGCCTTCAATGCCGCGATCGAATGTTCTCGATTCGTGATCTCAAGCTGGTTCGATCGCAGCTGACTTTGAATCGGAGCGAGCAACGATGCCTGGGTCGTGTCGGATGCTGACACCCGTGGAAGCATCGGCGATCATCCGTCGGATCGGTCTTGGTCTTCAGGCTCGCCAGCAATTGCTCCCGCAGTTTCTCAGTCTTGGCAATCTCCTCCTTCACCTTGCGCACATCGGGATGGTGATCGGTGTAGCGCGAGCTGAGGTCGGCAAGTTGCGATCTCAGCTTTTGCAGTTGCTGGTCGATCGCCGGCAGTCCCACCGGAGTGCCATCCGAACTCTTTACGGCCCTTGCAGCGTGCGGTACTGGTCTGCACAGGGTTTGCAGGTAGACTCGCTGCTGCCGGGCGGCGTTCAGCGCGTCTTCGCGCAGTCTGCAGCTGCGACTGCAACCCCTGCAGAATCTGAAGATTGCTCGCCAGTTGTCCGGGCATTTCTCCGACGTGCTGCGCTTTGAACTGTCGAACCCGATCTTCCTGGTCGGCAAGATCTTTGCGGGCAGCCTCCAGCTGGGTTTCCAGAAACTGGGTGGTGCCTTCCGATTGCTGCTGGCGAACCTCCAGATTTTCGTTGATGAACAGATTGGTCAGTTCGCCGGTGACCTTCTGGGCCACCGAGGATCCCGCGAGCGTATAGGACACGTTGAACGCGGTGATCTGATTGCGCGAGTCGCGAACCAGTTCGATGTCGATGTCCTTGCGCATGCCTTCGACCTTGTCATCTGGAGACCGTCTGCTTGTGCTCAGCCCCAGTAAAGATTGAAGCGATCAATGATGTGCAGCAGAGTCTGGTGCGACTCAGAATCTGCTGCGTGATGCTCTGCATCCGTTGCTTGCAGATCGTCGTTGATGTTGGGCGTGACGTAGTCTTTGGGCATCGTGGGCTGCTCGACCAGAATCAGCGTGCTCGATGATAGCGAGGCGGCAGCACCCAGCTCGCGGCCCACACCGACCGCCCAACCGATGAACAGCGGAATCAGGAAATGGAAGTGGCGGCGCTGCACCACACCCAGATAATGCTGGAATGTCGAGGCCTTCCCCGCTTTGCTCTTCTAGATTCGTCAACCATGATTTATCTTCCTAGCGGTCTTGAGAACTGATATGAAATGGAAACAAATTCTCGGTTCGTGTCCGGAGTAGTCGAAGTACTGCGACATTGCTGTAGCTTTGGTGAAGCCGGGTGTACCCAAGCTGCAACGCCCAGATGCTGACCGAGCTGCTGCTGCACGGACACCGTTCCCGATATTGTGTGCCCGTTATTGTTGTGGATCAGGGCTACCGCCGACGACATTATTCTGAGTGTACCGCCGCGTCACGGATGCACTCAGCGTTCTCGAAATCTGTCTGCCTGCGCCGAAGCTGTCGCGCTATCCAACTGGACCGCTCCAACCAATCCACCACCGCTCGGCCATACATGTGTGATAGCTCACGGCGAGACTGTTCAATCGTCCCTGCCAGCCCAGACTGGCGCCCGCCGCCGGAGTCCAGCGCGCGTTAACTTCTGGCAGCTGCTGTGGCGGAGATGGAGGTTGCAACCGTATCCGAATATTGCGGGCCGCCAAACAAGAGAAATGAGAATCTTGAGGAGTACTGGGGAGAATGTATAAAACACGAGCGCAGCGTGCGTCTGGGTTTCGTTGGTCCCGATGGTCAGGATACGACAGCAGTCTCTGATATTCGTAGGTAGCTCCGATGTATTGCCTCTTGCCAACGCGATGCGAATAAAACGCCAATCCGCCCTGCGCACTTGAATCAAACAAGCCGGGGACCTGAGATGGATTGGGATAGTGCAGATTCGAAAACGTTCCACTCGCTCCGACCATGTCGTTCAATGCAAACTGATAGCTGAGCCCAACGTTCCCGGAATTGCTGAGCCGGTCAGCAAGACGGCGCAATCACCGAGAAGTTTGCTACCCTGCGCTCCCCCGGAAACGACGCCTGCCGGCAGTCAGAGCCAGGCGGCTGATTGAACACGCTCGAACTCTTCTGAAAGCTGTCCTTGCACTGAAGGTTACGTGCGGACTCAATCGGTACTGCAAATTCGATCGAAGCATTGTGGTCGGCTTCGTTCCGGGAACTCGTGTGCTGATAAAACGTGAATCCGGCGCGTAGGTCAACACGTAGTGCACCGGGTGTTGTCTCGTCGAGCGACGATCATCGGCGCAATCGAATAGCTCATGATCGCTAATAGGGTGCGCCGTTTCCGGCAGCTCCCCAGACGTTGTCGCTGTAGGCACCGGTGAAACGACAGTCCGCCGGCAGGTAGTTGGAACGCTCTTCCGAGGTCAGCATCGACCGGATACGCCTGTCCGCTCACCGGGGGAGGAGTCACCATGCGGTCTCGCTAGTGTCGGGACTGTAGCTTTCTCCGGGGTGCTGCATTATCGGTTCACGCCTACCATTGCCGGGACCGGAGCCTGGCGAGCGGCGCGCTATCCGATTGCGACCAAGCCGGCACACCACCGAGGATGCAAATTCCCAACAACGGCCATCGTCGATTTGTACTGAATGTGGCGCATGGGCTGACCGCTTCACCATTCACGGAACGACGATGGTGTCGCGCGGCTGCAGTCTCACGTTCTGCGTCGAGATTCTGCCCTTTCACTACTTCCTTGTAATTGAACGGCAGCTTTGGTTTGTGTTCCGTCGGCGTTCTGCCGCAGGACGTAGATCGATTTCTTTTTCGCAAAATCCCGAAAGCCGCCCGCGATCGCAATCGCGTCCAGCACGGTGGCGCGAATTGGTCATCGGATACGACCCAGGCTTGGCTACCTTGGCCGAGAATGTTGAACTTCTGACTGTTGATTTGCTGGACGATTACCGTGACTTCGGGGTCCGAGATGTAGCTCTTCAGCTTCCCCGCAATTTCCTGTTCTAATTTCAACGGAGTGGTGCCGGCAGCCTGGACTTCTCCGACCAGCGGCAGCGAAATCTTGCCGTCGGACCGGACTGGAATCGAGCGCGAGATATCTGGCTCTTTCCAAACGTTGATCGCCAGCACATCGTCGTTCCCGATCACAAAACTGTCGTCGTGTGCCTTCGCACCAGACGCCGCCGTTGACTGGCCGCTTGTGCCGGCCTGGGATGGACCATTGGAAGAAGCTGCCTGCGCGCCGAGATCATGCGCGGCAAGCACGCAACCGAACAGTGCGACCAAACTCGTCAAACGTCGAATTCGTAAGAACATGGCCGTCACTCCTTTCCGCTCGTGCCTGGTCGTTGTGGCATGAAACGGAATCTTCTCAGCCGACAACGGCGAAACCAACGTATCCGTCTGAACTCATGTGGTATTGGTCGATCTTGTACAGCAGGGTGCGATAGCTGACCTGAAGAAGACGCGCTGCCGCTTTGCGATTCCATCCTGTCTTCTGCAATGCGCTGCCGATCGCGTTTCTTTCGGCTTCCGATTTCACGTTCTGAATGAGCGACTTCAGCGATCTCGGATATGGCGGCTCCTGGACGACGTGCATCACTGACGGTCGAATCGGCGAAGTCGAGTCGTCCGACTTCTGTGCACTCGTGTCCATCCGTCCCGACTTCAAATCATTCAGAATCGATTCGGCATCGCCTGCCACCAGATACCTCTTCACAAATTTTTCAAGCTCTCGCACGTTTCCGGGCCATGAATATTGCTGACACGCGGAAAACACCGCGGGCGAGAACTCTCGCGCGGGAAGTGTGTAGTGTTTCGAGAGCCGATGCATCAGGTGTTGCAGCGAGAATCGCGATCTCACTCTTGCGCTGACGAAGCGAAGGGACTTGAACGGTAAAAGCACTCAACCGGTAGTAAAGATCTTCTCGCAGTCTCTTCTCGGAGAGTGCTCGATCGATCGAGGCGCTGGTAGCAGCGAGAATTCGTACATCCACTGAGGCTGCAGGTTCGTTTCCTGGGCGCCACCAAACCTTGTCCTGAAGAACTCTCCATGAGCCGCGATTGGACCGAGAGCGGCATTTCCGTAATCTCGTCAAGAAGGATCGTTCCTTTCTCGGCGCGATCAATCTTCCCGTTGGAAGTTCGTCCCGCTGGCAGAGAGCCCTCTTTCGCTGCCAAACAGTTCCACCTCAAGAAGCTCTTCCGGCATATCCGCGCAGTTGACTTTCAAGAACGGAAAGCCCGATCGTACCGACCGCGCGTGAATTAGCCTGGCAACGGTTTCCTTCCCGCTACCGGGTTCGCCCAGAATAAGCACCGGGACATCTGCTTCAGCGAGCAACTCGGCTTGGGCGCGAAGTTTTTGCGTCGCCGTGACTGGCACTGACGAAAAACGAATCTGGCCCAAGCTGTTCGATGTCTTCACTGCCAACTTCGAACTCGTGTGTGTCTGAGGTGGAAAGATGACGTTGAATCGCAGACTCCAGATGCGCCTCATCGAACGGCTTCAGCAGAACTTCGTTCGCCCCGAGCCGTGTCGCTTCTCTTTCCCGGCCGGCGTCTTCCGATGAGCAGATCACAATGACTGGAAGGTTTGGCTGCAGCCGGCGCATCCATCGCAGGATGCGTAACGAATCGCTATCGCCGCGGGGAAAGTC
Organism: uncultured Acidobacteriota bacterium; assembly: GCA_963801895.1. Taxonomy (GTDB): domain Bacteria; phylum Acidobacteriota; class Terriglobia; order Terriglobales; family Acidobacteriaceae; genus Sulfotelmatobacter. The sequence continues at coordinate 1,113,959 of CAWDGM010000003.1, forward strand.
GAGGAGCAGCAGGTCGGGCGCACCGCCAGATTGCACTCGCTCAATGGCATCCCATGCGCTGGAGGCGGTTTCAATATTCCAGGAGTTGGGCTCCGCGATCGCCCATAGAGGACGGAGCACGGACGACTCCTGACTAACGACAAGCAAGCGTGCAGTTTCGGTTATGTTTTTTGCCACAGGTGGGTGGCTCCTTGCGGATAAGCGAAGAGGTGAATTCGATGGGGTTAGACAGCTTCGACTTGATACCCCTCTACTCGTACGGCAAGAGATCTTTGAATCGCGTCGATCGAAATGACCAGAGTCTGATTTCCGTTCCGAGCGACCAGTATTCCTTCAAGGCCTTCCAGTGCGCCGCCGCGAATGCGCACCCGCTGCCCAATCTTTAGGAACGGAAACGGAGACCATGGAACAGAGCCGTCAACCAGGCTTCGGACCGCGTCAATCTGCTGATCGGGGATCGGACTGCCCTCGCCACTGCTGCCGACTAGACCAAGCACTCCACTCACCCTAAGAACATTCAGTCGTTCCGCACGGTTCGGCAGGAACTTGGCAAAGACGTAGCAACTAAACAGTGGCAACTGCACAGTTTTCTTGCGATCACTCCAGCGATGAACTTCACTGACGATCGGCAGAAACGTGCCAACTCCGCGCTCGGTCAGGCGCTGAACGACTAGTTTCTCGTGCCGCGGTCGCGTATGGAGGGCGTACCACTGTTCGGTTTCCGTCGCATCGACCGGAATCAGACATCCCGTCTCGCAGAGTGTTCCGCTGGCAGCCATAGCTTCGCCCTCTAGGTCACATCCCTCGGGATGGCCTTTGAAAAAATAGAGATCAGTTTTGCTTCGATCTCAAAGAGATCGATCAGGGGGAGTACTGGGACAATCTGGGGGAAGGAAGTTCGCAACTTCATTTCCGGTCGCTCTTTGCAAAGCGGCGGAAATGGTTTATTTCTGAGCAGTTCTCTCTAGAAATCCCTGGGAGGGCTGGTTGGATAGACTGCCTTTCGATGTTATGGAAAGGAGCCTACGAAACTGTCACAGACTAGTTCAAACCCGCACATCTGTCCGTGATTCCAGCCACTTTTCATTGTGATTGCAACTGGCCGCGCGTTTCATTGCGACTTTGCAACCACTCGCATATCACTGGCCAACGAATTGCATGTCCAAAGTCGGGTTGCATCAACGACGAAAACTGGAGCAACTACAAAAACTATTCTCTACTAATCCAATAGACAATTTACCAAGACCGAGCCGATCTGTCCATGGCACGTCCGTCACACGTTCCGAGGAACTACCGATTACTGAAGTTCCGCAATCAGATGGATTAAGCCTAGTGGAGGAAGAACGTCGAGGCGTGAGGGTACGATTCATTGCAGTGCGCTGCAAGAGGTACATGCTCTCCTCACCGCAAAGTCCCTAGCGCAATGAGTCAAAGCGCCCGCAAGGCGACGAATGTAGCCTTAGAGACATCGTTCTCTGTTCGTGGGCCACACCTTCTGGGCGAAAAGGCTGTTTCGCAGGTAGCCGACTCTGAGGATTCTGCGCTCCGCTGGGGCTAGTGGACCGGGTGAAGCTAATTTCAACTCGAAGCGAACAAAGAGAAAAGTGGACCGACGATCAGGACGAACAAGTCTCAAAAGGCGATAAGCATTATTTTGCAACATATGCAAAAGTTTGCATGGCCAATGAGTGAAGTTGCTTGCTCAGCCAAGTGAATTTAGGTAGTATTACCGCGTCTGCAGCTTTCCTTCCCCGCATAGTCTTTCTTTTATCCGTCCACCTCTGTCGAGCGGAGTAGAACCGTGAGTCCCGATAGGATTTTGAGAGAAGCTACGATCCGTGTCCTCGTAGCCGACAATTCGTGCATGCACACGCGTCTTCTGGCCGATGCGCTGAAGCGTGATCCCGTATTGGAAGTCATCGCCTTTGAGTCGGACCCGACGGGGCTGGTCGCTGCGGCGGTCGCTGAAGACGTCGATGTCGTTGTCCTGAGTTCAAACTTGGATGAACAGCCAGCTCGAGGATTCGAGGTTTTGAACGAACTGCGCTCGATGCATCGTGCGACTCGGGCTGTGGTATTGATGGCGTCGAACGACGATGAGACTATTCTGAAAGCATTTCGCGCCGGCGCGCGAGGGCTGTTCAGCAAGAATGACGCCGTGGAGATGCTGAGCGAGTGCGTTCGCAGCGTTTATCAAGGCAAGATCTGGGCGAACAATCACGCCCTGAGTATCGCAGTTGAGGCCTTGGCCAGTGCGCCTTCGGTTCGAGCGACCAACACCAATGCGATCAAGTTGCTGTCGAAGCGGGAACTCGAAGTCGTGCGACGGCTGGCCGAAGGACTGACAAACCGGGAAATCGCCGAGCAACTCAACCTCAGCCCGCACACGATCAAGAATTACCTGTTTCGGATATTCGACAAGCTGGGTGTTTCGAGCCGCATTGAGCTCTTGTTTATGACGTTGAGCCATGCGGAAGAAGGACCGTCACTGGTCGAATCGTATCGGGGAAACCCGCAAGCTCTGGAATACTCGCACAGCGAATCAGCCCTGCTCGAGAAGTCGGCGGAAGCAGGATTTCCTGCTGCCCAATTGGCACTGGCGCAATTGCACTTGTTCCGACGTCGCGATCCTCAGGACCTGGTGGATGCCTATATGTGGTATCTGGTAGCCACCGAGCGTGCTTTGCTAGCACGAGGTTTCATCACCAGGATGTTGACTCCCGAGCAGATTGAGGAAGCTAAGCACAAAGCGAGCGTTCGCCTTTCGAAACTCAAGCGGAATTCTCCCGCATCCTTGAATCTAGCGCCTGAGGTTCTGCTGTCGCGCACTGGTTAATCCGAGCAAATCCTACAGTCGCGCGAACAAGAATTTTTCTCAGTTCAACCGGCCGCTGGAAAGTGATCTTCTATTTCTTTCAGGGGTTGCTTGCACTCGACCGCGATGTCGAAGACGGCACCCAGGGGTTCCACACGCACGACTTTACCCTCACCTAGAAGCCGGACCGCACGACGCGCGGAGGGCCCAGCTACTTCCATCGTTAGATTGACCTCAGTGTCGATGGCAACGAGACTATCGGCCCTCACCAGTAAGCCGCCGATACTAACGTTTCTGCTGACACCACTCAATTCCCGCCTCTCCTCTCCCATCGGAAAGCTCAAAGACACGGGAAATTGAAGATCGAATCTACGATATTTACGCTCCTTTTTTGTATTGATACCCGACTGCTGCCCCAAGTGCATTCACAGATCCTAGTCCTCTATTATCCGGCTGGATAGGTGGCATTTGTACAGCCTCGAAAGTACAGAAACCTTGGGCACTACCGGCCTAAATTGCTAGTCCGTCAGCGACCTCAGAGCACTGCCCTTTTGGCCGGATCCGCTATGTACCTCGGGTATCTACCGAGATTGGCCCCGGGACGCCAGACTAGGCGAGATGAGCCGTCCCCCGCGCGAATTTACGAAATCCGGAGTTGGCGTCACGGCGCAAGGCCATACGGCTACAGGCGCCAGCGTGGGCAGGATCTACTTTCTCGACGCCCGCAGATTCTCGGTAGCGCTGATGTTTCTGGCTACCCTTTCCGTGCTAATCGGGTGCCAGGGGTTCGGCGCAGGTGGAACCGGTACCGCAAAGAACTCGACCGGCAGCATCGGCTCCAGTCCAGCCAGTCTCGCTTTCGGCAGTGTGACAGTCGGCCAGAATCAGTCCATTCCGACAACACTTATTAATAACGGCGGATCCGCCGTGAGCGTTTCGCAAATCGGAATCAGCGGCACAGGATTCACGTTGAGCGGCGTCGCCGCACCGCTGACACTTGCGGCCGGGCAGAGTGCCACTTTCAGCGTCAAGTTTGCCCCGACCACCTCGGGCACGGCGAATGGCAGCCTCACGGTGAGTTCGGACGCATCGAGTCCGAGTTTGACAATCCCAATCTCCGGAACGGGAACCACGACGGTGGGACAGTTGTCAGTCAACCCTGGAACTCTTCCGTTCGGCAACGTCGTTGATGGCTCAAGCGCGACGGCGTCGGGCAGTCTAACAGCTACCGGTGCCAATGTTACTGTTACCGGCGCAACCACAAATAATTCCGTCTTCAGTGTGGGGGGATTGTCACTTCCAGTGACCATTGCAGCTGGCCAAAACGTTCCATTCAACATTACTTTCAGTCCCCAGACGCCAGGCTCTGCTAGCGGAACGCTGACGGTTTCCAGTAACGCTCAGCCCTCGACCGCAACGGCAACGCTCACCGGCACCGGAATGGCCGCGCCGTCTCATATCGTCAACTTGTCATGGAATGCCAGCACTTCGCCGAGTATTTCCGGATACAACGTCTACCGGGCGGTGTACACGACCTCATGCGGATCCTACGCGAAGGTAAATTCCGTGCTCAACACGACGACTCTCTATTCCGATTCTTCGGTGATGGACGGTGTTTCCTATTGCTATGCGGCTACAGCGGTGAACACGAGCAGCCAGGAGAGCGGCTATTCCAATATCGTTAGCAATCTTCAGGTTCCGCTGAGTTAATTCCGACGAATCGTTTTTTCCCGCCTAGAATTCAATCTCTTCGCGTTCAGATTCGACCATGGGTGGGGCGTTGGTGTAACCGGAGGCCCACGGAACAGCGCGTAGAAGGTTGGCAAGTTCGGCAGGTGTAGGCGCTTCAAAAACTGTGCGCAGCGGAAGATCCAGGCCGAATTTCTGCCGAATGCGGATCATCATTTGCGTTCCGAGCAGTGAGTGTCCGCCCAGCTCAAAGAAATTATCGAACTTGCCTACTTTCTCGACCCCCAGCAATTCGCTCCAAATCTCGGTGACACCTCGCTCGGTTTCATCCGACGGTTCAGCATAGGGTTGAGAGATCTCTGGGCGCGGATGTAGAGACGACTTCGCAGCCGGTGGTGTCTCAACATTCGTTACGGCGTTGCGAACTTGATCTGCAATGCTCTCGATCAACAGATTGAGATCGCGCGTCGACACGACAATGTGCGGGACGGGACATGCCAACAAGAGTTCGAATGCGTCACCGCCATCCTCGCGCTCGATGGAACGGAACACTTCTTCAGGCGAATCGGTTGACATACCGACACCGCGCCACCGATCCCATGCCGCCGAAATGACTCGAGTTCCACGTGGGTTGTCCCATTTGATAGCGAGAGCATCCAGGTAGGCGTTGCCCGTGGCGTAGTCAGCATCGCCGGGGCCGGGCGTGATTGCACTGATCGACGAACACAAGAGCACGAAATCGAGGTTCGAATTTCCTAGCACTTCTTCGATCCAGCTCGAGCCCAGGATTTTTGGTTGTAGCACCTGCTCAGCCTGTTCGCGCGTTTTCGTCAATATCATGCCACGCGGCGCTACGCCTGCCGCATGGATGATGCCATGCAGTCCGCCGAGCTTTTCGCGGCACCAATCGACCACTTCTCGCATTCGGTTCGCGTCCGAGGAATCGGCTTGCATGAGATGCACGGAACCGCCTGCGGCTTTGATGAGTTGTAGAGCTTCGATCCGCGTCCGTAGCTCACTGGACGTATCCGGATCGTCGACAAGCCGCTGCCACTGCTCCTCGGCAGGAAACACCTGACGGCTCGTCATTACAAAATGTCCCTGTGTGAGGCGCGCCAGTCGCTCTGCGAACGTGGTGCCAAGCCCCCCTTGACCACCGGTTATCAAGTACGTGCCGCCCGGAGTCAACTGGACTCTTGTGTTCTGATCGCTCGACATTCGCACCGGTTCGAAGGTCTGGGTCCAACGGGTAGAGTTGCGGAGTGCGACGACATGGGAGTCGAAGGAACTGACGATTTCTTTTCCCAGAGATGTCAGGACGCCGTCATTCATTTGACCGACATCCACGATCTTGCAAGAGATGTTCGGACATTCGACGGCAATGGTTCTTGCCATCCCGTTCAAGGATGCACGAATCGCATCGGTGGCCGGCTCTCCGATAACGCTGAACGCCTGCGAGGTGAGCACGTAGATGGATACATTCCTCGACGAGCTGACACTTCCGATTGCTTGCAGGAGAGCCATTAACCCAAAGAAGTCAGAATTCTCTGCGGGATATGGAGTTGCAGTGCTGACTGAGTCCAAGGTCCAGGCGTACACGATACGGTCGGGCCAAACTCCACGATCCAGGAGCCTTCGAATCAGGGTTTCCCATTGTTCTCGACTCTGGGGTGAAACCGACCAATGGTTGTCAGAATGTTCGTGAAACGCACTTGAGGAGTTGACCAGGGTTAAGGACGTGCTTCGCTTGAGACTCTCTAGGATGGAACGGACTTCCTGATTTTTCTCATCCCCAAGAAGCAGGCAGACACTTTCGTTCAGTGCCGACGGTGCTCGTTCAGCTCCGAGCGGCGAACTCTTGCGCCACGATGGCACGTAAAACCAGTCTTTCATCGCAGCCTTCCTGCCGACTGACGCAGTTTTGGCGATCGAAGCCATGCCGCCGGTGCTCGCAGGCTCAATCCAATAGCGCTGCCGCTCGAACGGATATCCCGGGAGAGACACTCGAAATGGGGCGTGAGGAGCGTGCAGTCCGGACCATTTGACATCGCTGCCGGCGAGCCAGACACGTCCAACGGCAGATAACCATGTCTCGTAGTCGTCTTGCTGGCTTGTCGGCTGCCGCATGGAATTGATCCGTACTTGCGACGATGAGTCGCCGCGCCGGCGGATGAACGAAAGCAAAGTATCACCTGGCCCCGCTTCTATGACGATCCATTTCTGGTTTTGCGCGACGACCGCCGCGCAATCCGAGAAACGCACAGCGTTGCGTAGATGCCGTCCCCAATAACCTGGGTCTATCGCTTCGTCGTCAGTCAGCCAGGTGCCCGACAGATTGGACAGAACAGGAATTTTCGGTGCACTGCGAGGCGTCGAAGATACTTCTCTCACAAACTTTTCGACGATCGGGTCTAGCATCGAAGAGTGAAAAGCGTGCGAGGTTCGCAGGCGTTTGCTTGCTACCCCTCGGGATTCGAGCAATTTTTCAAAGTTTGCAATCGCCTCAATGGGTCCGGAGACGACCGTCTGCGAAGGTGCATTGATGGCTGCAATTGCGAGCCCCGATTGCAGCAGATCGCTGGCTTGCCTTTCCGACAGCGACACTGCCAACATCGCTCCTGGTGGGAGTGAGAAAATCAACTTGCCGCGCAAGGCAATGAGACGGAGTGAATCTTCCAGGGAGAAGATTCCGGCAACACAGGCCGCGACATACTCGCCGACGCTGTGTCCAAGTAATGCTGCAGGAGTGATGCCACAGCTCATCCAGAGCTTGGCTATGGCATACTCGATCGCAAATAACGCGGGTTGAGTGAGCCATGTTTCTTCCAGTTTCGCCCCAACCGATGATTCCTGACCGGGAGCAGGATAGAGAACTTTGCGCAAATCTACGCCAATCAGTGGCTCTAATAGCTCGCTACACGAGTCCATCGCCTCCCGAAATACTGGAGCCGCATCGTACAGGCCGCGTCCCATGTTGAGGTATTGAGATCCCTGCCCGGGGAAGAGGAACAGGAACTCTCTTTCTCGGCTTTCTGCGACTCCGACTCGGACGCGTCCCGAGTTCGGATCAGAGAGAATCTCTCGCGCTTGGGCAGCGCTCGACGCCACAAACGCACGTCGATAGCGGAACGGATGTCGCCCTGTCTGGAGAGTCCATGCAATCTCGTTGAACTCTGACTTTGTCGAATCTGCCAGATAGTCTTTCAGTGAATTGCACCGTGCGGTTACGGCTTCTTCGGTCCGGCCAGAAAGCACAATCAATTGAGGACGAGAATCGCGCTCATTCTTAACCGATGCGGTCTCTTCGATGGAGACATGCGCGTTGGTTCCCCCTATTCCGAAACTACTGACTCCGGCGCGAAACGGTTCCGGAGCGTCGTAGGGCACTGGCGCGTTGCTAATGTTGAAAGGGGTGCTTTCAAAAGGAATCCGAGGGTTGGGTTTCTCGTAGTGAATCGTGGGAGGGATAAGCCGGTTGCGGACAGCCAGCGCCGCTTTGATGAGCCCGGTCACTCCTGCGGCGATGTCGAGATGCCCAATATTTGTCTTCACTGAGCCCAGAGTACAGCGCGAATGGCCGTCAACGGCTGGGCCGAAGGCTTGCGAGAGTGCCGCTACCTCAATCGGATCGCCAACCTCTGTTCCTGTGCCGTGGGCCTCCACATATCGAACGGTATGGGGCGCAAAGCCCGCCATTTCCATCGATTTTCGGATTACGCGGCTCTGGCCTTCAATGCTAGGTGCTGAGTAGCCGGCCTTGAATGAACCGTCGTTGTTGATCGCGGCTCCGCGTATCACGGCGTAGATGTGATCTCGATCCGATATCGCGTCTTCGACCCGCTTCAGAAGGACAACCGCTGATCCTCTACCCGGAACAGTGCCCGCTGCACGCGAATCAAACGCGCGGCAATGACCATCGGGAGAAAGAATCATTCCAGGTACGTACTGATACCCCGTACTCTGCGGGAATGCAATCGAAACGCCTCCAGCCAAGGCCGCGTCGCATTCACCGCGACGGAGACTCTCGAATGCCATCTGGACCGCAACCAGCGACGTGGAACAAGCAGTCTGAACGCCGATAGCAGGGCCGCGAAGATTTAACTTGTACGCTACTCGTGTCGCGAGAAAGTCTTTATCGTTCCCCAACATGACCTGGTAAGGCCCTGCAGATTCGAGAATCGCTGGATTGTTAAAGAGACTGGCCAGGCTGTACGTATTCATTCCAACGCCGGCGAAAACTCCTACCTCACCGCTCGAAGCCATGGGATCGTAGCCCGCATCTTCGAACGCGTCCCAGCAACACTCTAGAAAGACACGCTGTTGAGGGTCGAGTATCTCGGCTTCCCTCGCATTCATACCGAAGAAAGATGCGTCGAAGTAATCCGCCTCCTTAACGATTCCTCCAGCACGTACATAGTCAGGTCTTTTGAATAGCTCGGGACTGATGCCTGCTGATATCAGCTCTTCGTCCGAAGCGAATTCAATCGACTCCACCCCAGCACACAGATTGCGCCAGAACTCGGTGACGGAACTCGCTCCGGGAAATCGTCCCGCCATCCCGATGATGGCGATGCCGGAGGTTTCGATTGCGCTGGAATTCCTGGCCATATACGGGAAATGGACTACTGGACTTCCACCTTCCTCGTTCCCATCGGAACAGGTTGGTCGCGCCGATCACTGATCGAACGGGCGAGCGATTCAATCGTCGGATGCTGAAAGAAGCTGATGATCTGCAGATCCGGATCCAATCGTTTTTTCAGGGTGTCGTGCGCCTTGGCGATCAATAGAGAGTGAGCGCCAATGTCAAAGAAATTGTCGCGCGTGCTGATCTTTTCGAGGTTCAGAAGATTGCTGAACACCTCTGAGATCGTTTGCTCCTCCTCCGTGCGGGGTTCTACGAACTCTGCCATCGAGGTTGGTTGGCCTGCGACAGGGAGCGCAGAACGATCAAGTTTGCCATTCGGCGTGCGCGGAAATTCATCCATTATGACGATCGAGGCCGGAATCATGTATTGCGGCAATGCCAATCGCAATGCATCGCTAAGGTCGGACTGCGTTGGAGCGTTCCCTGCTCCGTCAACGGCAACGTATGCTGCGAGATGAGGATTGCTGGGGTCTTGTCGTAAAAGTACAACCGCATCCTTGACACCGGCCTGTGCACGAAGACAGCTCTCGATTTCCCCAAGCTCGATTCGAAAACCGCGGAGCTTGATCTGATGATCAATCCGTCCCAGGAATTCGATTTGGCCATCCCGTCGAAGTCGGACCAGGTCTCCAGTTCGGTAGAGGCGATCCCCATCAGCCGAATCGAAAGGATTTGGCACGAAGCGCTCTTCCGTAAGATCTGGACGATTGAGGTAGCCAAGAGCTACGCCTTCTCCTCCGATGTAAAGCTCGCCTGCCGCACCAATCGGAACGACGTTGCGACCTTGATCAAGAACAAAAAAAGACGTATTCGCGATCGGCGGACCAATCGGAATCGTGGAATCAGCGCAGTTGGTGACTTTTGAAACTGCCGACCAGATCGTTGTTTCAGTCGGCCCGTACATATTCCAGAGACTCGCACACTTTGTCAGCAATGCCCGCGCCAGATCTCCGGTTAGCGCTTCGCCGCCACAAAGGATCTTCAGATTGTCATCGCCATTCCAGCCGGCACTGAGCAGAAGTTGCCATGTTGCAGGCGTTCCCTGCATAACCGAGGGCTTTACTGTCGACAGATCTTCAAGGAGTGAAGAAGGATCGCTGGTCCGCGTAGCGATATGCAGGGCGGCTCCAACGTATAAAGGCAGGTACAACTCCAGTGCGGCGATATCGAATGAAATCGTTGTCACGGCAAGCAGGACATCGTCAGGCGTCAGACCTGGCTCGCGGCTCATACTCTCGAGAAAATTCATGAGCGAGCCGTGAGAAATCTGCACTCCTTTTGGCCTGCCTGTGGAACCCGAAGTGAAGATTACGTAGCAGGGCGATTGAGCATCGACCGAAACTTCCGGATTCTCAAATTCTCCGGATTGCGGAATCTGCAACGTATCCATGCAGATCATCCGAGCAGTCGACTCGGTCAACAGGTCCTGCAACGCCGTTGTCGTGATGAGGGCGGCCGGCTGAGCATCTTCGAGAATGCTCGTGATTCTCTTGCGCGGATAGATCGGATCGAGCGGCAGATACGCTGCACCCGACTTCATGATTCCCAGTAAGCCTGCGAGCATATCCACACTGCGGTCTACACAAATTCCAACGATGGTGCCGGGACCCACTCCAATAGTTATGAGCGAGTGCGCCACCTGATTTGCCCGGAGGTTCAGCTCCCGGTAAGTGAGGACCTTGCCCGCCGCAGTGACGGCGACGCGATCCGGATGCTTTTCAGCATTTCGTTCGAATTTCTGTTGAAAGGATTCGGAATGCGACACGAATACTTCGCGCTGGTTTGAGGTTAAGACCAGACGCCTTCTGCTCTTCGCCCGACATCATCGGGATAGAGTTTATGTGCTGACCTGGATGCGCTACGACGTTCTCAAGAAGCAACATTAAATGACGCTGCAACGCAGCAATTGTTTCAGGCAGGTATAGGTCGGTCTTGTATTCGAAGAACGCTTGCATCTCACCGTTCCTCGGATAGATTTCGACAGTAAGGTCGAATCGTGCTGTGCCACAATCCATTTCGACCGGACTAATGGTGAGGCCAGGCAGTTCCAGATCGTCGAATGGGAAATTCTGAAACGAAAACATTGTCTGGAACAGCGGGGAGTGATCCAGCGCGCGTACGGGCCGAAGCGCCTGCACTAGCTTCTCGAATGGAACATCCTGATGATCGTAAGCCCCCAAGGTGACTTCACGTATCCGAGCCAGTAGTTCTACAAAAGTCGGATTGCCGTCAAGTTTCGCCCGCATGACCAGGTTGTTAACGAAAAATCCGATAATCGGATGGAGCTCAGACCGGTTCCGATTCGCAGAGGGAGTGCCCACTACCAGATCTTCCTGGCCGGTATAGCGGTAGAGCAAAACGAGAAATGCTGCGAAAAGCAGCATGAACAAAGTTACGTTCTGCTCACGGCTAAGCTTCTCCAATTCAGCCACGAGCGGCTTCGGTATCAGGATGCGCGAGCGCCGACCTTTGGGGCCTTCAGCCGGTGGTCGCACAAAATCCGTTGGAAACGTTGCCATCGGTGGCGCGTCGGCCAACGAACTCCGCCAGTAAGGGAGTTGTCTATCCAGTTCTCCCGATTCCAGCCATTTCTGTTGCCATTGCGCAAAGTCTGCATATTGCACAGCAAGAGGCGCCATCCGGGCCGTTGTGCCGTTCTTCGCTGCGAGGTAATGTTCGGTGAGCTCGCGAACCATTACCCCCATCGACCATCCGTCCGAGATGATGTGGTGCATGCTCGCAACCAAGAGGTGGTTGTCGGCTTCGATGGTAATGAGGAGCGCTCGCAATGGAGATTCTTTGGAAAGATCAAACGGTTTTCGGATGAACTCAGCGGCTCGCGACATGCTAAGCCCATCGCGTTCTGAGCTATCGAGATTTCGAAGATCAAGCTGTTCCAGATTCCAACTCAACTCCTTATCGATAACGGCTGCAGGTTGACCATCCTGCTCGACAAAGCGCGTTCGCAGGTTTTCATGACGCACAATGATGTTTTGGACTGCCTTTTCCAGTGCGGCGACATCGAGCAAGCCGGTCATACGTAACACAGCCGGAATGTTGTACGAGGCGCGTCCATCATCAAGGTGATGAAGGAACCACAACCGTTGCTGGGAAGAAGAGAGCGGGACAGGAGAGGCGGGGTCACGGCGCGCAATCGACAATTCGCTACTCCGCGCAGTCCTCAGAAGCGTTCGCAGGAACAAAACCATTTCAGGCTTGCGAGCTGTGATTTCCTGGCGAAGTTCGGCCGTGATTGCCCCCTTTGGAGCGCTCACTTTTAGGGCCTCGCCATCGAGAGAGATGTTGACCCCTAAAGTTCTCAATCGGCTGAACAACTCCAGAATCGTTGTCATAGCCGGATGTCTTCCTTGACGGAGTCAGAACTTTCAATGTTTGCGGGCACATCCGTGAACCAGAGGAGGTTCTCCAGATATTCCACCATGGCATTGACGGTCGAATGTTCAAAGGCGAACGTTGAATCCAGTTCACGCCCGAACGAAACTTGCAGCATGTTGCGGAGCGAAACAGCCATTAGAGAATCCAAGCCCAATTGCTGAAGCGGCTGCTCGTCATCGATCTGGTAGCTGGGGCCTTGATCCATGCTGAGTCTCAAGCAGGCCTTGACATGATCGGCCATCAAGCGGCGTCGCTCGGTTCCAGAGGCTGTCGTGAGGCGCCCGCGCAATTCAGCACTCAAAGCTTGAACCCTAGCCTGTTCGGATTGAGCCGGAGACGACGTTGGTAATTCGTACCGGCGCGCCTCCAGGCCGTCCATTGCAAGGCAGAGATTGCCCTCCGTATCGGCGACCACGACGTTTGCGCGGAAGCTGTCCCGGCTTGACTGCGAGATCGTGGCGAAGACGTTTGCGGTTGCGGGATTCGAATGGAACTCGAGTCGGCCCAGGCTCGTCGGGAGGTAGAACGTTCCAGAATAGTCACCGAGGGCGGCGCAAACAGCCTGCAAAATTCCTTCGATAAGAACGGGGTGGGGACCGATCTCAAAATCCCCGTCTTCTGCTGCAATCTCCAGATGTACGAAAGCCGCCTGCTCGCCTGTCCAAATTTCGGTGATTGGCCGAAAACGCGAACCGTAGATTAGATCGAACCTTCTCGAGGTGGGAATAGAACACCTGCGGATTAACCTTCTTTGTGCATAGATGCTGCCACTGGTCGATTCCTGTTGCGTTCCCTTGCTGCACCGGCCGTTCTAACCGTGTGGTGAGCGCTGTATGCCATTGCTGGTTGCGAAACTCTGCGAGCGTTACATCGTCTGCTGCAACGTACGCCTGAATCTTTTCTGGAAGCGAGTCCACGCTGGCGGGAAGAATCCAGTCAACCAGAGATGCTGTCTTGCTTGTTGCCCCAGATAGGGCTGCCGTACAAGCAAGCGATAGCCAAAATCCCAGTGGAATGCACCTTTCAGATCCCAAACGGTAGTCGGAGAGCCATTCCTGTTCAGCTGCGCCGATGTTGATCAAGCGGAGCTTCCCTTCCAGAAATGGGGAGGTGACTTCCTCGCCTATCCACCAATCTCGACGGGCAGAGTGATTTGTTGCGGCTGGTGGCTGACGCTCCGCGGTTGGATCCTGAAGCCAAAACTTCTTGCGCTGCCACGGGTAGGCCGGCAGAGGCAAAACCCGTACGCGTCCAGGAAAGATACCGCGCCAATTTACATCGAAACCGCTTGAAAAGGCTGCCGCCGTAACGCGGGTCAACGCGACATCGGCAGGTTGGTCAGCGATCATCGACGGAAGTATGGTAGCCACAGTTCCTCGCTGCTCTGCGCAATCGCCGATCAGACGTGTCAATGTGGGGCGCGGACCAATCTCAACAAACATCCTGGTATTCGCAGCCATCATGAGATCAATTGCTTGGTGGAACAGGACAGGCCGTCGAATTCCCTCTGCCCAGTAACGTGCGGTTATCTGCTCAGGTGAAACCTCTCGGCCTACCACCGTCGAAAACAGTGGCAGGTGCGGTTGTTTCACGCGAATGGATTCAACGACTTTTTCCAGTTCCCTGGCTGCGCCTTCCATCCGCGGGGTGTGAAATGCGTATTCGACATCAAGCCACTGGTGAAAGACACCTTGTCGGGATAGGGCGGCCTCCGCCTTCTCCATTTCATTTTTTGGCCCCGACAGAACTACAACTTTGGGAGCGTTGACAGCCGCGATCGAAACTGCACCGGAGTATTCCTTAACGAATTCCTCAGCATCGTCTGACGTCAAGGCGGCGGACAGCATACGGCCTTCGGCATCCGCCTGCTGCATCAACCGTCCTCGGTGATGAATGAGTCTTACGCCGTCATCGAGCGTTAGAAGTCCTGCGACTACAGCCGCAGCCACTTCGCCGCAGCTGTGACCCACCACGGCGCGCGGTACGATTCCGTGCGACTCCAGAGTTACCGACAAAGCCATCTGAATGGCAAAGATCAAGGGTTGGGCGACGTCCGTTCTGCCAGCGACATCGCCGTTTTTCAGCGCTTGCAGCATCGACCATCCGGCAAGCGGCGCAAACAGTTCATCGATCTCTTCGATAGTTTTTCGGGCAACGGGTTCCTGATCCAGCAAACTCTTGCCCATTCCCTTCCACGTCGACCCCTGTCCCGAGAAAACAAATGCCAGTTGAGCTGTCTCCCACGATTTGCGGACTCCTTGCCAGACACCAGTAGTGGGCTGACCGTTGTGGTAGAACTCCAGCTTCGCTGCCAGTTCGCTATTCGATGTTCCCGTCACGGCCAGACGATGACTCAAATGCGAACGATGTAACGCAGCACTCGCACAGATCGACTCGGTTGAAGAGTCACTGTCCCGGAGGAACGTTATGTAGCTCTCCGCCGTTTGCTGCAGCGATTCTGGAGTCTTCGCCGATAGTGCCAAGACGTGAGACGTTCGGCCTGAGCTGACCGATGTTGAGATCGCCGGCGGCGCCTCTTCGATCAAAAAGTGCGCGTTGGTTCCGCTCATTCCGAACGAGCTCAGAGCAGCGATACGTGGACGAGAGCTGCGGGGCCAGGGAAGATTCTGAGTCGGGAGACAAAACCGGGAATTCACCAAGTCGATACTTGGATTCAGACGCTCGTAATGAAGATTGCGAGGAATCAAGTCGTTTTCGAGCGCAAGGACAACCTTGAGGAGACCCGCGATGCCAGCAACTGGTTCGAGATGACCAACGTTTGTTTTCACGGCACCCAGTGGGCACGACTCTCCATCGTCAACGCCGTAAACGGATTGAAGGGCCTCAACTTCAATCGGATCGCCTAGCGAGGTTCCGGTGCCGTGCGTCTCAACGTAAGTCACATCTTTCGGCGCGACCTGGGCATTTCTTAGGGCCGTTCGGATGAGTGAACTCTGGGCTGGGCCGCTCGGAGCCGAAAGAACGGTTGTGCGTCCATCATGGTTGACAGCCGAGCCCCGAATGACGGCCCGAATGTTATCTCCAGCTGCGAGAGAATCGGCAAGGCGCTTGAGCACAATGGCGCCAGCGCCCTCTCCGGGGACAAACCCATCCGCACTGGCATCGAAAGTCTTTTCCCGTCCGTCGCTGGCTAGCATTCCCCATTTTGAATATGCGATAACTTCGTCCGGAAGCACCTTCAGATTTGCGGCCGACACGATCGCTACATCCGACTCTCGCGAACGAAGACTTTGGCAGGCGAGGTGCGCCGCCACCAAAGACGAGGAGCACGCAGTGTCAATCACGAGATTCGGTCCATGCGTATCAAGCAGAAACGCAATGCGTCCCGAAGCCATGCATTGGGCCGATCCCATCCCGCTGTAGGAACCGTCATGCACAACTGTGTTCAATTGCATCCGGGCGTAGTCGTGATTGCAAAGCGCAACAAAGATTCCCGCCGCACTCCCGGCCAACGACTCTGGCGGAATTCCCGCATCGATCAACGCGGCCCAAGTCATCTCAAGTACCATTCGCTGCTGCGGATCAATGCATTCGGCTTCGCGGGGTGTGATACCGAAGAATTCGGCGTCGAACTTATCTACTTCCTCGAAATATCCTCCCCGGCGGAGCTCTGGAGTGAGGTCAGGCCTTTCCCGCCAACGTGTGAGAGGCATCTCCCGAATGGTTTCTCGCCCTTCAGAAAGCAATTTCCAGAACTGTTCCGGATTCTCAACCCCATTTGGTAGACGGCATGCCATGCCTACGATCGCAATCGGTTCCGAATCAAGAAGTCCCAGATCTCCCGATTGCGCACGCATTCTTTTCACTGCGAGCGCGATTTTTGCGGCTGATAGAGCGTTGAAATTCTTATCGCTCATGCGCGCCACCGTCTGCTTCAATCAATTCACGAAGCGCTTCATCTTCAGAGAGTTTGTTGATCGCGGTCGAAGAAAAACTTGTCCCGATTGCAGGCGGACGAATGTTTTCTTCGACAGTCGACTCCTCGGCATATCCCAATTTTCCAAGCAGAAGCGTCGAGAATTGGCGGACACTGGGATAGTTGAAAGCAGCAGTCGCGGGGAGGGTTGTACCAAGACCAGCGTTAACCCGTCGGGTAAATTCCAGAGCCATTAGTGAGTCGAGGCCCATGGTTCCAAAAGGACGGTCACGGTCAATCCGTTCAGTCGGTAGCTTGAGCACTGCCCCAAGTTGCTCCTGAAGATAACGTCCCATCAAATCCTTGCGTACCGAAAATGACCGTGCCTGGTGGAGTTCATCGCGTATGGGGTTGGGGGAAGCCTTGATCGCGCACGGCGTCTCCACTTTCTTGGCAAGATCCCGGAACAGAGGAGGCGGGCCCAGTTCTTCGTGAAATCGCAGGAACTCTTCAGCGTTGAAACCGAAGTACCGCTAATTGGACAGGCTGCTGAAGGATAGCTGTGGCTAGACAATTCAGCCCTTCCTGTTGCTCAAAACTTTCCAGGCCTTGCAGCCCGTAGCTATCGATAGTGCGTTTCGTTCCACGTTCCAGGGCGAGACCGGTCTGATTCCATGCACCCCAATTCACGGAGGTGGCGCAGAGGCCCTTACTCTTTCGATAGCGAGCAAGCGCATCGAGAAAAACGTTTGCAGCAGCGTAACTCGTCACTCCGACCTGCGGGTAAAGAGCCGCCATAGAGGAGCACATTACAAAGAAATCCAGCGACAGATCGGATGTGGCGGAATGAAGGTTCCAACCACCAATTGCCTTCCCCGACATTGCAGTGATGAATCGATCTCTGGTGCAGTCGATGGCAAGACAATCGTCGATCGATGCTGCAGCGTGGAGAATCCCTTTGAGCGGAGGCATCGTGTCCCGGATCCGCGCGACCAGATCCTCTACGTCCTTGCTCTGCGAAATGTCTACCTGAGCATGAACGACTTCTGCACCAAGACTTTCTAGTTCGCTGATTTGCGATTCGATCTCGGAACTACTCTCCCGGCGCGACACGAGCACTAAGTGGCGAGCACCATTCGATACCATCCATCTCGCAGCTGCGAATCCGACACCTCCGAGGCCGCCGGTAATCAGATACGTAGCGTGGGGCCGCAATACTACGCGATCGTCGCGATCGGTCACGCCGGCGTCCCTCGCCATTTCGACAACAACTTTGCCAATGTGGCGGGACTGCGCCATGTAGCGGAACGCATCCGCGGATTGCACGGAGGAGAAAGTTTTGACTGGCAATGGCTTCCAGTCACCGCTCGCGAGTCTGGAAACCACTTCCTGAAATAGCGTGGCAACTTCGGATCGACGATCAACCATCATCGCGGCGATGTCGACCACGTGGTAGGAGATGTTGTTTCGAAATGCCTTCAGGCCTACATGACGATCCTGATAGATGTCCCGCTTGCCCAATTCGATGAAGCGTCCAAACGGAGCGAGAATCTCCATGCTCCGGGTAAGGTAGTCGCCGGAAAGTGAGTTCAGAACAATGTCGACTCCGCGACCGCCTGTTATCGCCATCGCTTGATCCGCAAAATCAGCGGTTCTCGACTGCAATATGTGCTCGACACCGATCGACCTGAGAAAAGCCTGTTTCTCCGGCGAACTTGCAGTGGCAATTACACGTGCACCGATCTTATGTGCGATCTCAATCGATGCCAGGCCCACGCCTCCAGCAGCCGAAGGAATCAGAATCCACTCACCGGCCTTTGCGCGCGCTAAACGCACCAGCGAGTGGTAGGCCGTGATGTATGCGATCGCAAAACCTGCGGCCTGTTCGTGACTGAGGTGTCGAGGCTTGGCTGCCACTAACTCTTGCGGCACAACCTGGTATGAAGCCAGCAACCCGCACGTCGTCGTATCGGGCGTCAAGGCAACAACTTCTGCGCCGATCGCAAAACTAGAAACACCTCTGCCGACCGCAACTACGCGTCCGCAGCATTCTCCGCCGAGGGCGATCTGCGCATTCGGGTCGAGGCCTGGATAGATCCCCATAGCCTTGGCTACATCGATGAAATTCATTCCCGCCGCAGAAATTTCGATCCCCACTTCCCCTGGTCCGGGCTGTCGACGATGGACCGGCCGCAGCTCAATGTGATCGAGGATTCCGGGATCACTGGTCTCAACTTGATATTCTTCGTCATCGCCCAGTACCCTCGGTTTCGAAGTGGTGCTTGCCGACTGGAACCGCGAAAGCCGCGGAACATATATCGCGTGATGACGAAGTGCCGTCGACGTTTCCACTTCTGTTTCCGCAAGGATGATTCCGGCGAGGTCAACGAAGTCAGCAGATGACGCGTCCGAAGGCAAATCGACGATACGACGGCGACAATTCCGGGTGCTCCTGTGCGATGGCCGCGCCGGCTCCCCACAAGGGTGCAGCAAAAATATCCGGTGTTGCGGAATCGTTTTCCACGCTAACTACGCCTTTCGTCACTGTCCAAAGCCGTGGTGCTTTTGGGAGGTTTGCGCGAGTTAGAACCTGCACAACAAGCGGTAGATGAAAAGCCCTGCAGTCTTGTGCAGCCAAAAAGTCTTCCCCATCAAACTCTTGTTCGCTTGACCTGTCGACACTCCAGAGGTGCACAATCGAACCAAAAGGATCCGCCTGATTCGTGGTCAACACTCGCTCGATATCATGCCGCTCGCGTGGATTAATGAAAAACGTTTCGGCTTTCTGCGAATATTCCGGCGCGGGATAGACAAGACTCGCTCTCCCACCATTGCGACGTATCAGATCGCGCAAATAATCGGCGACGCCGCTTCGGTCCGCAAAGATGAGTACATGCTGATCGATCAACAGCGGAGGTGCTGGAATTGGTAAAGGAGACTTGAACCACTCGTAGCCATAGAGAAGATCCGCCGTGGTGTTCGTGTTTCCCGACCTGGTTCTTTGAACCCTGAGCTCCTCGATCTCGGCCAACAGTGACCCCTTGCTGTCACAGACCGTTAAACTGATGTCAGCAGTTCCGCTCTGTGCATCAGATCGGACTTCTCTCGCGAGACAGTAAATATCGTCCTTGCCAGTAAAAGCTCCATGCAACACCAACCCCTTGACGCCTACAGGCAAGTAAGTTGCACGAAAATCTTCCCGTTCCGATATTCGATATCGACTGCAGACACGCATCGAGCACAGGCGGATAGCAGATGTATCTCCGATCCCACTTTTCTACCTGACGAGTATCGATCCGAACCAGATTCTGCTTTTCCTTTGTCCATGATTCCGCAACCAGCTGAAATGCTGGACCGTAGTCGATCCCCGTTCGCGACAGGGCTCTGTAGTGTTCCGCGGATGTATGGTGTGTACCGGAAGCTGTCAAGTCAGCTATCGAGATGGGCGGCGGTGTGTGGATTTTCTCTCTTCGGCGTCGCAGCACGCCTTTTGAATGAAGACCCCATTCTCCGCTCATGCTCCTTGCATGTGTGCGAATCTGGAATTCGAATGTGGTTTCGGTTCTCTTAGTCAAAGAGACTTGGATTTCCTGAGACACGTCGTCAGCCGACTGCAACGGGTGTTTCGAGCGTCATCTCATCTAATTCATGCGTTCCATCCAGGCCCAGAGAATGTATCGCCTCCAGCGCAATTTCTATTTGAACTGTGGCCGGAACGATCGTGCTACCTCTCACCTTGTGATCATTCAGATACTTAAAGCGGGAGAGATTGAGGTCGACCTCCCACACCGTCGTGTCAGGCTGTAGAGACGAGGTAAAACTCTGTCGGAGAAAAGGAAAGTCGGTTGACTTGCGGGCG
The DNA here is from genome assembly GCA_963801895.1 of uncultured Acidobacteriota bacterium. Classification (GTDB taxonomy): domain Bacteria; phylum Acidobacteriota; class Terriglobia; order Terriglobales; family Acidobacteriaceae; genus Sulfotelmatobacter. Next base: position 1,134,240 of record CAWDGM010000003.1, read on the forward strand.
AGCCTGGTAGAGGTCAGGGTTTCAGGGTCAGGCCAGCAGCGTTCGCGTCGAAAAGGATAAGTCGGAAAAGAAGCGGCACGAGCTGCGACCGGAAAGAGTGCCTTCCAGTTCACCGGATAACCTGCAGTGAAGATTGCACCGAGGGAGGCAAGAATTGTTTCTCGTTCCGGCTTTTGCCGGCGCAGAGATGGAACTGAAACCGCATCTGCCCCAGCAGTACGCAATGTTTCTTCAATCGCAGGCAACAGCACTGGATGCGGGCTTAACTCGATGAAGATGTCGCAGCTGTCTTTTGCGAGGTGTTTGATAGCGGGCGCGAATAGCACGGGTTCCCTAAGATTGCGAACCCAGTACGTCGCGCTCATCTCGGGACCAGCCAGCGACTTCCCCATGACCGTGGAATACAGAGGGCAAGTAACTGGGAGTGGATGAACGCTTGCAAGTTGCGTGCTCAGTTCGTCAAGAATCGGATCCACATGGAAGCAGTGTGAGGCAACGTCGACCTTGACCCGACGGCAGAAGATTTCATTGCGATCCAAGTCTGTGAGTAGTCTGTCGATCTGTTCAGGGTTACCTGCAATCACTGTTGTATTGGGACTATTGCTGGCCGCTACGACAATCTGTCCGTGATACTCCCGCAGTCTCTTTTCAACGTCAGTGGCGGCCAATTCGACGGTCGCCATTGCTCCGCGGCCTCGTATCGTCATCATCAGACGACTGCGCCTGCAGATGACTGCGACGGCATCTTCGAGACTCAGCGCCCCTGCGATGAACGCCGCCGCGACTTCTCCCATGCTGTGACCCACAACCGCAGCGGGAACGATTCCCCAGCTTTTCCAAAGCGCTGCCAGCGAAATCGTAACTGCGAAGAGTGCAGGCTGGATAAAGTCAATTTCCTCCAGCGACTTCTCAATTGCAGAGTCGAATAAGCGTTCCGTCAGTGACCAGCCCGTTTCGTTTTGTATCGCGGCGGAACAGCGTTCGAGTTCCGTTCGAAAGACTGGCTCGGAGCTGTACAACTCGCTTCCCATTCCGGCCCATTGCGCCCCTTGTCCCGGGCACACAAAAACAACGCGCCTCGTTCCAGGCAAACGACGCCCGCGATTTGTGCCGTCGACGGCTTCGCCGGCGAGGAGCGAGGTCAATTTCGCGCGCAAGTCGTCCGTATTGACGGCCACAACGGTCGCACGATGATCTAAATGCGTCCGTCGCAGTGCCGCCGTGTGACACAGTTCGTAGAGAGAGGAGTCCCCATCATGAATCTCCGCAACCCCGCGCATCACGATATCCAGGGATTCCGGGGTATGCGCAGAGGCAACGAAGAGCTGAGCACCACCCGGCGCTGCAGGAAGATCTACTGTCTGACAAAAGTCTTCGAGCACGACGTGCGCGTTCGTTCCCGAAAGTCCGAACGAATTCACTCCAACAATTATGGGATCCCTGTCCGCAGAGAGGTCGACCGCTTCCGTCAGAATCTGGACCGGCAAACGGTTCCATGGAATATTCGGATTCGGCTGCCGGAAGTGCAGGCTTGGCGGAAGCTTTTTCTTTCTCAAGCTAAGGGCTGCTTTGATCAGGCCCGCAACTCCTGACGCTGTCTCGCTGTGCCCAATATTGGTCTTGATCGACCCCAGCAGGCACGGTCGATCCACTCCAGCTTCAAGGAGCGCATTCCCGATTGCGTTGATCTCAACCGGGTCACCGACGCTGGTGCCCGTTCCATGAGCCTCGATGTACCGGATGCGTGAGGGATCAACATCTGCCCTCTCTCCAGGCCTGCCGCAACATGTCCAGCTGGCCTTCGAGGCTTGGAGTTGCCATGAGGCCGTTCGAATGGCCGTCATTATTGACTGCCGACCCACGGATCACGGCGTAGATCGGATCTCCTGCGGCGATCGCGTCTCCTAGACGTTTCAGGACGACAATTCCGGCGCCTTCACTGCGGACAAAACCGTCCGCGGCTGCATCACCGAACTTGCAGGTTCCGTCCGCGGATAGCATGCTGGCTTGAATAAAAAGCTCGGTTCGGGCCTTATCAAAAATTAAATTGACGCCTCCCGCAAGCGCCATGTTGATCTCGCCTGACTGCAATGCTTCGCAGGCCATGTGAACAGCGACGAGAGATGATGAACACGCCGTGTCTATGCTGACGCTGGGCCCCTTGAGCCCAAAATTGAAAGACAATCTTGCGGCAGCCGCCGCGCGTCCGCCACCCGTCATTATGTAAAAATTTGATTCTGTGGAAGACCGGTAGAGATACTCTTCGTATTCACTCGTCCATAGCCCGATGTATACGCCCGATTGGGATCCGAAATATTGCTCACGCACTTGTCCGGCATCTTCTAGCGCTTCCCACGCCACTTCGAGCAATAACCTGTATTGCGGATCTAAGTAGACCGCCTCGCGAGGTGCAATTTCGAAAAACTGCGAATCGAACTGATCGACGCTTTCGAGGAAGCCGCCTCGATTTATATCAACGCGGCCCGAGCGATGATTTTTAGAGGTTGCGTAAAACTCATCTAGCTCAGCGAAACGGGAACCGGAGTAGGTTGAGATTGCACTCCTGGAATCAAGCAACAGCTTCCACAGAGCGGCAACGTTCTCCGCCTGCGGATACCGACACCCAATCCCGACGATGGCAATCTTGTCTTTCATTCAACTTCTGTACTGAGCACGACAATTGAGCTGGGGGTGCTCTCATCGCGTTGTTCCTGTGAATCCGACCTAATACTGCATCAACGTTCCATCACGTCGGCCGGTTCTCACTGCTGCCGCAAAAACCACGAAGCTGATCGGCAGCAGGATGACCGCCATAACAGAGAGCGTGACCACGGGCTTCGTAACCATGTTGAGCGAATACCCCCTCAACATGGTGAGCCGAAGAGCGTCCAGCGAATAAGTGATGGGGATGAAGAAAGACAATTTCTGCATCCATGCCGGCATTACCGTGATGGGGAAATACGCTCCTCCCAGAAGCCCTCCGACGCTACCAAAAACCCAGGTAATCGGATCACCCTTCTTCAGCCAGACAACAGTTGCCGCCGAGAGGATTCCGAAAGCTACAAAAGTGGCAATGGAAACAAACAAGACCAATAGTGTTGCCGACACGTTCATGTGACTGAGGTCGAGGCCGAAGATCACTACGCCTGCGACAAAGATGACAATCAACTGCACGGCTCCGGAGATCAGGCCGTACAAGGATGACATCAATGCAATGGTGACCCCGCCGGTCTGGCTGCTGAGCATCGCGTCGAGACATCCGGTCACTTGCGCCAGCCGAACGGATTCGGAGAACATTCGCTGCGTCAAATCGAAATAGCGGGCACAAGCGAGACCGATAATTGCAAAGGGGAAATATTGGCCTCCGTATGCACTCAGAAATGTCGTTCCGCGGGAGGCGATCAGCTTGTTCAGGAAGAAAAAGAATGCGATGAGTACAACTGAGTCAAAGATACGACTCAGGAAGCTTATCTTGTATCCAGATTCGATCCGAAAATCTCGCTGGACGAAAGCGTAAGGCTTTGCGCAGTAAGCTCTTCATCCCTGGTCCACCGCCAAATGCTTCCTGTAATACTGGGAGACGGTAATTCCACTGGCTGTCAAATCTGCAATGTTGTCCAGGGCTTTGACATGTCCCTGGTCGATCAGCATCACCTTGTCACAGAGCTTCATCGCTTCTTCGGGGCGATGGGTGGCGATCAGCAGCGTTTTCTGCGCTCCTCGATGTAGTCGTTCCACAAGGAGTTCGGTTAATTCGTCGCACGCCATGGGATCGAGGGCACGAGTCGGTTCATCGAGGATCAATATTTCTGGTTCTCCGATGAGACCGCGAGCCAGCGCGAGCCGCTGCTTCATTCCTGAACTGTAGGTTGAGATGGGCTTGCGGGCAGCATTTTCAAGTCCCACCATGGCGATGAGCTGCTCGATCCGCTGCTTGAGTTCATCTCCCCAGAGATTGTCGAGGGCTCCGAAAAACTCGAGATTCTGAATCGCATCGAGCCGCCAGAAGAAGCTTCTCTCCTCATTAAAAACGAACCCGACGGACTTTCTCGCGTCTACATTGCGTTCCAAGGTGCTGAATCCGTTTACGATCACGTCACCCTGGGTTGGCAGAAATAATCCACCCATGAGCCGCAACAGCGTGGTTTTCCCCGCCCCATTTGGCCCCATCACTGCGATCCGGTCTCCGGCACGCACTTCAAGGCTTGCACCTACCAGCGCAGTACACACTTGTCGTGCACGGAAAGGATGGAGGACGATTTCGCGATAGCGCTTGGGGATTGGAAAGCGCATGGTCACGTCCCGAACGGAGATAATTGAGCGATCGCTTCCTCCCCGTTGAAACTCCGGCGGAGATAGCGACTCCAGGGTTCGGGATTCCGTGACCATAGATTCTGTCAACTGCATACGAGCGGCTCGCCAGATTCCATGAACGTGTCTTCCATACTCTTGCGTAGCAAGCTTGCGATTTCCTTGGCATGCATCGTCATCATTGTGCCGTGGTCCCCGGGGATTTGATGGATCGCCAACCCGCCGGCCGCAACGCCTTCCCAGCCAAGGTTCGGATCACGACGTGCCTGCTCTTCATTCACAATCAGCGTGATTCGTCCTGCATAGTGTTCGGGGCACTCAGACTGCAACAGGCGCCAATACGCGATCTTCATGTCGTAGAATTCCTGCGCCGAACGATCCGATAGCCCGATTTTCTTTCGGATCACGTCCCGAATCATGGGCACGCGCGATCTCCCGTTGGGACGGACGATCTCCGATAGCACATCAGCGATGTGCTTGCTCCTTCGCTGGACGCGATCGACATTCGCAAGAAGGCTGCGCCAAGCAGTCGGCCTCTCTGAATCGATCAGAGCAAGCAGCTTTACCTCCTCACCCTGGCGCATGAGTTCCTGAGCCATGGCAAGTGCGAGCATTCCGCCTACACAGTGCCCACCGATCTGATAGGGCCCCTTCGGCTGTACGCTCCGCAGTTCCGTGAGGAACTCCAGCGCGGCCTCCTCAATACTTTCATAGGGACCGCCATCACCTTCCACCCAGCGTGGCCTGAAGCCAAACACCGGTTGGTCGGCACCAAGATGGGGAACCAACCGGGAGAGGATCATCAGCGTATCGTCTGGATTTTGATATCCGGCTACGACGAACAAAGGCGTGCGCGTTCCCCTGGGTTGCGCCGGGACGAGGCAGTTCCACGCAGGTAGGTCCGCCGTGTACAGGTAACTCCGTGTTGAAGCGTCGAAGTAAATATGGCTGGAAAGGCCCGAGACAGTGGAATCAATGAAAATGCTTCGAAGCGGCAGCTCCACTCCAAAAGTGTTTTGGATTTGCGCGATGATTCGTGCCGCCGAAAACGAATTGCCTCCTAATGCGAAGAAGTCATCTGACGATCGAACGTCCTCTACCCCCAGCACTTCTTTCCATATTTCGCTCATTAGAATCTCAATATGATGGCTGGGCGACAGATCAAATTGAGGGATATCTGATTCCTCTGTCTTCTTATCTGCGCGACCGCCCCACTCGTTAGCTAGGGAGTTTTCGTGATTTTGAGAATCGAGCGAAGCCAGAGAATTGCGGTCTACTTTGTTGTTAGGCGTCACCGGAAAACGCTCGACCCGATGAAATTCGATCGGCACCATGTACTCCGGCAACTCAGAGAGCAGAGCCTTGCGGAGGACTCTCAAATCCAACTCAGTGTCGGGCTTAGTTGATACGTACGCGATCAGCCGACCATTGCTGTCTTGGTCCCGGACGACAGCGACAGCCTGCTGAATTCCTGGGTGCTTTTCGAGCGCAGCCTCGATTTCTCCCAACTCTATTCGAAAACCACGAAGCTTGACCTGGCTGTCACGGCGTCCTAGGCACTCGAGCTTTCCACTCGGCCGTAGTCGGCCTAGATCGCCGGTTCGATAGATCCGATTTTCAGGGCTAAACGGATCGGCCACAAATTTTTGGCTGGTCAGTTCAGGATCGTTCAAGTAGCCGCGCGCTAGCCCATCACCGCCAATGCAAATTTCTCCCACGGCCCCGGCCGGCAGCGGTAAGCCGTAATCATCCACGACGTAAACTGTAGTGTTTGCAATCGGTCTTCCTATTGCGATTGATCCTGTCTCGGATTCGACCTGTTCGATGGTGGACCAGATGGTGGTCTCGGTAGGTCCATAGAGATTCCAGACCTCGGCTCCCGTCGCCAGCAGACGCTCGGCCAGTTCGCGCGGCAAAGGCTCTCCACCACACAGCACTTTGAACTTCGACGTAGCCTTCCATCCCGACTCCAGCAATAAGCCGCCAGGTCACGGGCGTCGCTTGCATCATGGTGATTGCGTGATCACGAAGCAGACGAATCAGCCGCGTTCCGTCCGTTACGTCGTCGCGTCTGGCAAGCACCAACTGAGCTCCGCAGACCAGTGGAAGATACAGTTCAAGGCCGGCGATGTCGAAAGAGAACGTGGTGACTGCCAACAGGCGATCGCCGGAATCCATGCCAGGTTGCTTTTGCATGGAAGAAAGGAAATTGACCAGCGACCGATGGCGAACTTCTACACCTTTTGGCTTCCCGGTCGATCCGGACGTGTAGATAACGTACGCGAGGTCGTCGGGACTGGCGTGCAATCCGAGAGGCTCCGCGCTTTCTCGATTTATTCTTTGCTGCTCGCGATCCAAGCAGATTACATTCGATGGCGCTCGGAGCAAGGACTTTGATAGCTCTGTGGTCGTGATAATGACCTTCGGACGGCAGTCCTCCAACATCGAAGCGATGCGGGCCTGAGGATATTGCGGATCAACAGGCACATAGGCACAACCGGATTTCCACACTGCGAGCGACGAGACTACGAGATCAATCGATCGATCCAGCAGAATCGCCACCCGCTCTCCTTGTCCCGCTCCCAAGGATTGGAGACGGCGAGCCAGGCGGTTGGAACGATCTCTGAGATCACGGTAGGTAATTTTCTCGCCGCCGGAAATGACGGCGATCTGATGAGGAGAAGCCGCCGCCTGCCGGTCGATCCAATGATGTACGCACAGATCAGCCGGATATGCCAAACGCGGTCCGACGCAATCCTGGAAACGATTCTCCCACTGCGCCTTGGTCACAACGGGAAGGTTCGCGAGCTCAGCGTCTGGGCAGGAAGCCGCCTCTGATGCCAGTGTTCGATAGCAATCAGCGAAGTGCTCCACCGTTTTCGCATCCAACAGTTGCGAGCGATATTCAATCGATCCGCCAATGACGCCGTTTGAATCCCACATATAAAGAGTCAAATCGAAGGGCGCGCCTGCCCCCACAATCTCGTACTCCGACGCGTTCGGCGTATTTTGCAAAACGAAAGCGACCTGAAATAAAGGAGAGCTAGCAAGGTCACGCTCCGGTGACAAATCGTTAACGAGCTTCTCAAAAGGCACGTCTGGATGGCTTAGTGATTCGAGAACGGTACTCCTCACTTTAGCGAGTAATTCTCTGAACGAAAGTTCTTTCTGAAATTCAGTCCGCAGTACCAGAGTGTTGATGAAACAACCAACCAGTTTCTCCAACTCGGGCTGCGTTCGAGTAGATACGGGAGTGCCTACCACAATGTCACTCTGGCCCGTATATCGTGATAACAGTGCCTTGAATATTGCAAGCAGCACCATGAATAAAGTGCAATTTTCCTGCTTGGCAATATTCTTCAGTGAGTCGGATGTGTTGGCTTCGAGTTGAAAAACGTGAACGTTGGCTTCATGCGTAGCAGGCAACGTTCGAGGCCGATCGAGAGGCATTTCGAGCTGTTGCGGAATTCTCTCCAGCTTTTTCTTCCAGAACTCGAGCTGCGTATCCAGAACGGGAGTGTTTAGCCGCTCGCGTTCCCAGACCGCGAAGTCTGCGAATTGCAGTGGCAGGTCTTCCAACCGTTGGACTTCGCCAAGCGAGTACGACTGGTACAGCGAGCCTAGTTCGTGAAACAGAAGGCCGATCGACCACCCGTCACAAATGATGTGGTGCAGCGTCAATACGAGCAACTGCGTTTCATCGGTGAGTCTAACCAGGACACTCCGAAACAAGCCTCCCTGTTCCAGGTCGAACTCGTAGCGCGCTAAATCGCGAATAACGGACTCGAGAGCTGACTGTCTCTCTGATTCGCTGACGCCTCGAAGATCGACAATTTCCAGATCGCTCGGCGAGTCGTCCCTTATGACTTGCGACGGGATCCCATTCGATACTGGAAAGCTGGCTCTCAGTACCTCATGTCGTTCTAGTAACCGCGCAATCGCCCGCCGCAAGGCAAGCCTCATCAACTTGGCCCTCGAAGTAACGATGCGCCGTGATGTTGTAAGCCCTGCTTTCCGGCTCAAGGCGCTGCAGAAACCAGAAGCGTTCTTGAGCAAAGGATAGAGGTAGGCTCTTCGCCTGACTCGCCCGGCGAGAAAGAGGGATGAACTCCGGCGTCGTTGCCCGTAAAACCCGGATGAGGTCAGGCTTATGCGCCGCGATCTTGCTTTCGAGTTCGCGTGTTAACCGGCCCTTGGGGGCGCTGCAGCGCAAGCGTTCCCCATCGACGTATAGCCGTACGTCGAGTGCGCGCAATTCGAATAGCAGTTGCTCAGTCGTCAAAATTCGACTGCCTCGCGCTCTGGGGAAGGTCGCTCGGTGAGCGGTCTGTGGAACAGGTGTCTTAGAGGCGATCGTTAGGGGGAGATCGCCAAGCTTCCGAAACGAAGTGCAATAATTTTACGATACGTACTTCGACTTGTCATCACGTTACTGAATTTAGACAGCCTAAGGTGTGCAGATCGCCTTCGAGTACCTCATTACTACGGTAACCGGTCGTACTTGTTCCTCCTCCGGAACGCATCCTAAGCCCCCGAATATCAGTCAGAATGCATGGGCAAATCAGTGTGCAGAATAGTGCGCACTCTCCCGATTAGGTAAATGCCCAAAGGCAGCCGCACTCATTTCGAAACGGGCCTGTTTACGCATGCCGACCTTATCAAGCGGGTCTCAGTATTTTGCGGCCCCTGAGCCGAACTGCGATTCCCCGTTTCGATCCTGATGGTCATGTCTGCAGCAGTTCCGATTCATGCCTCATTCTCAATTTTCGATATTGACTTATTTGAGGCGAGAATCTTAGTCATTGGACATTGTGTTCCAACACGCCTTACCGTTTCGTGCCGAATCGCGCGTGACTGTCCTCGAATGGACATGCCCCAATACTTTCTCGGCCAACTCCTCCCGACCATCGGGTCAGTGCCACATTGGCCTTCTGACGCTGCGGTTGCATTGACCTCACGTTATCTATCCCGTATCAAAAATCGGCGCAACACTGGTGTGGATGAACCCTCCCCCGAGCCAGTTCACGCAGAGCAGTCTCCCCGGCTCTCAAAGCTCACCACGAGCGACGGTCAACACTCGCGCGGGAAGGCTCCGGCAAACAGCTTGCGCAATCCTAATTCTGATCGGTATCGCGTGGCTGACTGGCTGCCAAGGTTTTGGCGCGGGCGGCACCGGAATCGCAAAGACACCAGGCACGCTCGCCTCGAATCTAGCTAGCCTCGCTTTCGGCAACGTGACCGTGGGCAAGACTCAATCTTTGCCCGCGAAGATGACCAACTCCGGCAGTTCCAGCATTACCATTTCTCAAGTGGGAATCAGCGGCACTGGATTCGCGCTCGGCGGAATGAGAGCTCCCTTGACGCTGGCGGCCGGGCAGAGCATGGATTTTAGCGTGACGTTCTCCCCAAGCAACTCAGGAACGGCGAACGGCAATGTGACGATTAACTCTGATGCTTCGAATTCCACGCTCACCATTCCCGTTTCCGGCACAGGCACAGCGGTGGCCGCTGGATTTCTGACTACTAGTTCGACCGACCTCAATTTCGGAAGCGTAACGGTCGGAAGCAATCAATCTCTTTCCACGATCATCACCAATACTGGGGACGCAACTGTCACGATCTCTCAGGTTGGGCTCAGCGGCGCGGGTTTCATAGTGAACGGGATCGCAACTCCCCTAACTCTAGCCGCCGGACAAAGTACATCCCTGGACGCTAAGTTCGCCCCGGTGACTACAGGAACCGCCACTGGGAGCATCACCATCGCGTCTGATGCGTCGAATCCCACGCTCACCGTCACCCTGTCCGGTACGGGAACCGCCGTCCCAGTCGGGACTCTGAATTCCAACCCGACCAGTCTGAGCTTCGGAAATGTGACAGTGGGAAGCAATCAGTCCCTCTCCACGACAATCACCAACACTGGCAGCGCCAGCGTCACGATTTCTCAGGCTCCATCAGCGGCACCGGCTTTACGTTGAGCGGAGTCACAACCCCGCTCACCTTGGCTGCCGGACAGAGCACATCGCTTTCCGCTAAGTTCGCTCCGACGACTACAGGAAGTGTTTCCGGCAACCTCACGATCACGTCGAATGCTTCGAACCCGTCACTGACGATCTCGATTTCTGGTACAGGAACTGCTGTGCCAGTCGGGACTCTGAGCTCTAACCCGACCAGCCTCGGCTTCGGAAACGTGACTGTGGGAAGCAATCAGTCCCTTTCCACGACAATCACCAACACTGGCAGCGCGAGCGTCACGATTTCTCAGGCCTCCATCAGCGGTACCGGGTTCACTTTAAGCGGAATCACAACGCCGCTCACGCTCACCGCCGGGCAAAGTACGTCGCTTGCCGTGAAGTTTGCACCCACGACAACAGGAAGCGCCAGCGGCAATGTCACCATTACTTCGAATGCTTCGAACCCGTCGCTGACGGTCTCGCTTTCTGGTACAGGAACTGCCGTCCCGGTTGGGACCCTGGGTTCCAATCCGACCAGTCTCGGCTTCGGAAACGTAACCGTAGGAAGCAATCAGTCTCTTTCCACGACAATCACCAACACTGGCAGCGCGAGCGTCACGATTTCTCAGGCCTCCATCAGCGGCACCGGGTTTACGCTGAGCGGAATCACAACCCCGCTCACGCTGGCCGCCGGACAGAGCACATCGCTTGCGGCGAAGTTCGCTCCGACGACTACAGGAAGTGTTTGCGGCAACGTCACGATCACGTCGAATGCTTCGAACCCCACCCTGACAGTTTCGATTTCCGGCACCGGAACTGCTGTGCCAGTCGGGACTCTGAGCTCTAACCCGACCAGCCTGGGCTTCGGAAACGTGACCGTGGGAAGCAATCAGTCCCTTTCCACGACAATCACCAACACTGGCAGCGCCAGCGTCACGATTTCTCAGGCCTCCATCAGCGGTACCGGGTTCACTTTAAGCGGAATCACAACGCCGCTCACGCTCACCGCCGGGCAAAGTACGTCGCTTGCGGTGAAGTTTGCACCCACGACAACAGGAAGCGCCAGCGGCAATGTCACCATCACTTCGAATGCTTCGAATCCGTCGCTGACGATCTCGCTTTCTGGTACAGGAACTGCCGTCCCGGTTGGGACCCTGGGTTCCAATCCGACCAGTCTCGGCTTCGGAAACGTAACCGTAGGAAGCAATCAGTCCCTCTCCACGACAATCACCAACACTGGCAGCGCCAGCGTCACGATTTCTCAGGCCTGTTATCAGCGGCACCGGGTTCACGTTGAGCGGGATCACAACGCCGCTCACGCTCACCGCCGGGCAAAGTACGTCGCTTGCCGTGAAGTTTGCGCCGACGACAACAGGAAGTGCCAGCGGCAATGTCACCATCACGTCGAATGCTTCGAACCCAGCCCTGACAGTTTCGATTTCCGGCACCGGAACTGCTGTGCCAGTCGGGACTCTGAGCTCTAACCCGACCAGCCTGGGCTTCGGAAACGTGACTGTGGGAAGCAATCAGTCCCTTTCCACGACAATCACCAACACTGGCAGCGCCAGCGTCACGATTTCTCAGGCCTCCATCAGTGGTACCGGGTTCACTTTAAGCGGAATCACAACCCCGCTCACGCTCACCGCCGGGCAAAGTACGTCGCTTGCCGTGAAGTTTGCGCCCACGACAACAGGAAGCGCCAGCGGCAATGTCACCATCACTTCGAATGCTTCGAACCCGTCACTGACGATCTCGCTTTCCGGTACAGGAACTGCCGTCCCGGTTGGGACCCTGGGTTCCAATCCGACCAGTCTCGGCTTCGGAAACGTAACCGTAGGAAGCAATCAGTCCCTTTCCACGACAATCACCAACACTGGCAGCGCGAGCGTCACGATTTCTCAGGCCTCCATCAGTGGCACCGGGTTCACTTTAAGCGGAATCACAACGCCGCTCACGCTCACCGCCGGGCAAAGTACGTCCCTCGCGGTGAAGTTTGCACCCACGACAACAGGAAGCGCCAGCGGCAATGTCACCATTACTTCGAATGCTTCGAACCCGTCACTGACGATCTCGCTTTCTGGTACAGGAACTGCCGTCCCGGTTGGGACCCTGGGTTCCAATCCGACCAGTCTCGGCTTCGGAAACGTAACCGTAGGAAGCAATCAGTCCCTTTCCACGACAATCACCAACACTGGCAGCGCGAGCGTCACGATTTCTCAGGCCTCCATCAGCGGCACCGGGTTTACGCTGAGCGGGATCACAACGCCGCTCACGCTCACCGCCGGGCAAAGTACGTCCCTGGCGGTGAAGTTTGCACCCACGAGCACAGGAAGTGCCAGCGGGAATGTGACCATCACATCCGAACGCTTCGAACCCGACGCTGACGGTCCCGATATCAGGAACAGGAATTGCGGCTGGTCAGTTGAGCGCGGCTCCAAACAGCCTGAACTTCGGCAACGTAACCGTCGGACAGAATCAATCCCTTTCGTCGACCGTGACCAACATCGGAGGATCGAGCGTAACAATTTCTCAAGTCGCTACCAGCGGCACAGGATTTAGTTCAACGGCAATCAGTACGCCGATGACACTGGCGGCCGGGCAGAGCGTAGTCATCAACGTCAAGTTCGCACCTACAACCTCGGGAAGCGCCAGCGGTAACGTCACAATTACTTCGAACGCCTCTAACTCGACGCTGACGATCCCAATTTCCGGGACAGGTCTTGCGGCGGGGGTCCTCAGCGCCGCTCCAAGCAGCCTGAACTTCGGCAACGTAACGGTCGGACAGAATCAATCCCTTTCCTCGACCGTGACCAACACCGGAGGCTCGAGCGTAACGATTTCTCAAGTTGCCACCAATGGCACTGGATTTACTTCAACGGCCATCAGTACGCCGATGACCGTGGCGGCGGGCCAGAGCGTGGTCATTACCGTCAAGTTCGCACCTGCAACTTCCGGAAGTGCGAGTGGCAACGTCACGGTCACTTCCAATGGGTCAAACCCGACACTGACGATCGCGTTGTCTGGTACGGGTGCCGCAGCGGCAGGACAGCTCGCGATCAACCCAACCACTCTCGCTCTGGGCAGTGTTGAGGACGGCACGAGCGGAACAGCTTCGGGAACTCTTGCCGCAACCGGTGCAAACGTCACGGTCACAGCCGCAAGCACCAACAATTCTGTATTCAGTCTAGGGGGACTTTCGCTCCCGGCAACGATCGCAGCGGGCACAAGCGTCCCATTTACGATCACCTTCAGCCCGCAAACGGTCGGATCGGTGAGCGCGACGCTGACGATTACGAGCAACGCTCAGCCTTCTACGACTACAGCAACATTGACAGGAACGGGCACGGCTGCACCGAGTCACACAGTCAACCTTTCTTGGAACGCGAGCACTTCACCGAACATATCGGGATACAACGTCTATCGGGCCGTGTATACCACCTCGTGCGGTTCTTACGTCAAGGTGAATTCTGTGCTTAACACCACCACGCTGTATACGGATGCCTCGGTAGTCAATGGGGTCTCCTACTGCTACGCCGCGACCGCGGTGGATACCAGCAGCCAGGAAAGCGGCTATTCTAATATCGCGAGTAATATTCAAATACCAACGTTCTGACAGCCTGACTGACCGGGATATTCATCTTCGCCAATTGTGTGAGGTTATTTTCGTCACCTTTTGTCATCTCTTTGACACGGCACTCCACGAAGCGTTGTCTTTACTCGAGTGCATTCCTCAGCAATACGCCCGCAAGACGTGACTCGAGCGATTCGCCCATCTTGTTGCGAGACGTCTGATTGATTTCGGAGACTTGATTCTTGAGGTGGCGAGTGACCCTATTCTTACTTTGAAATCATCAGATTCTGCCGTCACGGAATAGACAAAATGGGGATAGAATCAAGACCTTTGTGAGTTCGCAAGGGGCTCGACGCTATGCCCTGCCGTTACGTCATCGATCAGGAAAAGCGACTTGTCATCTCTACTGCCTGGGATCGCCTGACCTTCGCCGAAGCAAAGGCGCACCAGGATCAGCTTGCCATTGATCCTGGCTTCAATCCTGCTTTCAATCAACTGATTGACGCTACAGCCGTGTCAACCCTCGAGATGACAAATGATGAAGCCAAATCGCTTGTCCGGCGCGTCATCTTTTCGCCAGAATCCCGGCGGGCATTCGTCGCGGTCACACCAACAATTTTCGGAGTAGGCCGATTGATGGGAGCGCACGATGAAATTGCAAGGGCGCCTGATAGAGCGAATGTCTTTTCCACCCGTGACGCCGCATTGGAGTGGCTGGGTGTCGACTCGAATCGGCCGGGTCGCGTCGAATCAAGAAGGAGCACCCGAGTGTGCCTGAAAGTTAAAATCAGGGCTCAGGGAGTGACTCAGCCTTTGATTTGCGACGGCGAAACGCTGTCCGTCAACCTTCACGGCGCGTTGATTTCGACTACCGCCACCTTACGAGTGGGCACAGAAATTGAAATTCATGTAATCGTGACCAACCTTGGTGCCCTGGCCAAAGTTGTCTACGTCGATCCTGACCGACCCAAGCTCGCCGGTATCGGACTGGACCGCCCTCGGAATATATGGGGTCTCTCCTCTCCGCCGGAAGACTGGAGTGCTAGTGCTGTCCGTGACACGCCAACTTTCAGGGCACGTGACATGTGGGGTTAATCCCGCGAGCTGCAATCTTACGCCAGTCGACCGCAAGGTGATTCTCCGAATTCGTGGCGAAGTCACCGAGCCGCTGTTTCCGTTTGAGATTACGCGTCAATTAGATCAACGAGGCAACGAATTCGTCTACAATGGCGGAGGTTACGACCTGCATAAAAGCGTCTAACAAAAACTCATAAGACACCAGGCTCCGCTCCGCAAAAATCGACAACCTCAACTCGTAGCTCAATTTCCTCTCCAGCTCAACTTCCTTTCCAACTGCTGGGCCCCTCAAATCATAAACCTGCATAAGAAATGCCTGAGGTGCGCAATTGAGAAATTCTTTTACTCTTACTCTCTGAGTTCCCGGGGTTCCCTGCCGTTTAACTTCCCCATCTCACGCGTGAACCAAGCTTTAGCCACGCTCCACTCACGCCTCACCTTGGCAGTCGACAGACCCATGACTTCTGCCGTCTCTTCCAAGGAGAGTCCCGCAAAGAACCGCAGGTCGACAATTCTGCTTGCTTCTGGATCGAGAGATGCCAGCCGGGTGAGTAAGTCGTCAAGGGCAATCAATTGTTGTGGTTGTTCGTGAAACAAGCCTTCGGCCTGATCCAATGAAACCCTTGTCCATGAGCTCCCCCGTTTGAAGGCATGGTGCTTGCGAGCGTGATCGACAAGAATGCGGCGCATCATTTGTGCGGCGATCCCGAAGAAGTGGTTGCGGCTATTCCATTCAATTTGCTTTTGGTCTACCAGGCGAAAGTAGGCTTCGTGAACCAAGGCAGTTGTCTGTAACGTATGGTCTACTCGTTCGCCCTGCAAGTAGCGGGAAGCGAGTTTGCGGAGTTCATCGTAGATTTGTGGAATCAATTCGGCGAGGGCGTCCTCGTCCCCCTGGCTGAAACGCTTGAGCAACAGGGTTACATCAGTGAAGGAAGATTCCATGTGAGATCCGGAACAATTACCGGTAGCGCCGCACTCCGCGACTAAAAACCATTACAACCCGTGTCCTCGCCTTGCGGCGGCTGCTTTGCGGGCAATGAGAAATAGCCCCTTGGCATTTGCCTCTCGCTCCAATAAAGTTAGCGCGGCGCGGCCCGCAGGGTTACCCGACTTCATTTGTACTTCTCCCAGTGTGAGACGAGCATCGAACTGAGCGGCCCGCAGGCCCGCTTTTCCCATTTCTTCCACCGTGCGCCTCAGCGTTATTGCTGCTTCATCGGCTTTGCCCGAAGAAGCCTGGACTCTCGAAGTGGCAATAGCGACAGCGGCGACTGTTCCGCGGTCTCCGCTCTTTTCCGCAAGGCTTCGTGCTGTCTCGGTCAGGCTTTGGGCTTCCGCGAGTTTTCCCTGCATACGCAAGGACTCGATCAATACAGCATCGGCATCTGCTTCGCCCCCGATGTCAGTTTGGGCGCGGAATTCGCCCGCCGCCTGCTGCGCCTGCTTCTCCGCATCCGCGAAATTGCCTTCTTCCAGCGAAATCGTCGCCATAGAGATACGGCTCCGACTAGCGTCGCCGTTGGCACTCATTCGTTCCTGCAGCGCCAGGGATTCCTCTTGCTTCTTGCGAGCTCCGGCAAGGTCCCCTTGTAAAATCAGGATTTCGGCTTGGCAGTGCAAGATGTAGGCGGCTTCGGCCTGGTTTCCCGTTCCCCTAGCGATTTGCAATGCTTCGGAGAACCATCGTTGAGCTGGTGCCAGGTCGCCAGCATCGGCGCGGAGGCCCGCAAGGTTGAGCAATGCGATGCTGAGGTCATCCTTGACGCCGGTACGCCGACTGATGTTGACACATTCCTCCAGCATTTGGCGTGCGCGCACAAGGTTGCCTTCAGCCATAAGCAAGTTGGCGAAATTATTCAGGGCTCGCACCGCCTCAGCGTCATTCCGGACTGCCCGGTCGATTGCCAGCGCTTCTTCGAAATGCTTCGTGGCTGCCGCTGATTGTCCCTGTTTCCCCTCAATGGCGGCAAGCGCATCCAGTGCATGTCCTTCGGTGGCACGATCTCCGAGTTCGCGAGATATCGCCAAGGCCGCTTCGGCGGTTTCCTTCGCCCCACCCAAATCACCCTGACGATAGAGGGCTTGCGTCAGCTGGCCGAGAATATCCATTTCGCCCGATCGATTCCCGAGCACGTGTTGTATTCGCATTGCCTCTTGCAATGTCTTTTTACCATTGTCGAAATCGCTCTGGTCGAGCAAATCGCTCCAATATTGCGCAGAGCGCGAGCTTCCCCAAGGTGATCTCCTGCAGCGACGAACAGTTCCCTAGCCTCGGCCGACGCCGCATTCGCTGTCTTGGCATCCCCCAAACTGTCGAATGCTACTCCCTGTGCGAGAAGCGCTTGCGCCATGATGAGTCGCGCGCCCAAGGTTTTTCCTTTCTGCAATGCTTCACTTGCAGCATTCGCCGAGCGGCGATAGTCGCTAACTTGGCCCGCCACAGCGGCCTCCGCCAAATCGATGCGCGGGTCTGTCCCAAAGGGAGAGGGTAATTTACGCAACGTAGCCAGTGTCAGCAAACTATCCTTCGCCTTACTTGCCGCAACTTGGGCGGCTGATAATTGCAGCCCATAATCGAGATTGTCAGGGAAGAAACTGAACAAAGTCCTATAAATTTCAATGGCCTTATCCCATTCTCGTGCAGACTGCCGATAGCGGCCCTCGATGAGTAGACTCTCCTCTCGTGGCAGGGCCCCAGTAAGTTCAAACGCCTTTTTCGCTTCCTGCTTTGCCTTCGCGTCATATCCCAAGATTGCCCAGGCGTCGGCTAAGGCCGAGTGTGTCATTGCATTGCCAGGATCCGCGGCAAGGGCTTTCTGCAGTAGATCTTGTGCTCCCAGCGCATCGAAGACGCGGAGTTTTGCCACACCACCCGCGTACAGTCTCGCGGCTTCTGCATTGCCAGGAAGAGCCGCCCGCACACCGGCAGTTTCAGCAGGCGAGATCCCAGAAATTCCAAGCCTTTCTCGCAGGGCAGCGCCAGTTCGCCTCACAAGATCAGGCAACTCGGTCTCGCTCCCGTTTTCGGCCAGAGATGCCATAGTCTCTCCCAGAGCTGCGTCCTGAACTCGCAGGTCGAGCCGGACACTCCGACTTGGGTTACCCATGTCGAGATAAGAGCCAAGAATAACGAAATCGCTACCCAAGTTCTGTAGAGGCGGTCCAGCGTCTTCGTTGAAAGCGAGTCTGTCTCCTGAAGGGAGAGGTTAATCTTCGCCTGTGCGACGCTTTCGCCCGGAACCGTCCGGAGCTTTCCGCCGGCAGATAGTTCAGTTGTCAACATTTCGGAAATGGCAGTGGAGACCCAGGCGGTATCTGCGCGGGCTGAAAGATTCTTGAACCCCAGCACAGCTATGGAACGGCGACCCCTGGGACGCTCGCTGGCGATTTCTGCTGGCGCTCTCTCCATGGCGCTTCGCCGTTCCCGGACCGTATATTCCAGTGCTGCAAGCAGCACGACCATGACTAAGGCGGCCGCGATGACTTCAGCTCTGTGCCTCCGAACAAACTTCGAGCTTCGGTAAGCGAGCGCGTTGGGCCGCGCCTTGAGCGGCCGGTGCTCCAAATGCCGCTGAATGTCCTGAGAGAACTCCTCCACAGAAACATAGCGGCGTTGCAGTTCCTTCTGCAGTGCCATCAAGATTATGTTATCGAGGTCACCGCTCAAGCGACGACGCAGTTTTTCCGGTTGGCTCTCGCGAAGCGCGCTGACACCCTCGGGA
>CAWDGM010000004.1:0-610400 GCA_963801895.1 uncultured Acidobacteriota bacterium
ATTACCCCGAAGGCTGAACCAGTTTCCGTGCGAGGACTGCGGCCCTCCGAAGAAGAGCAAGGCCATAGTCTCGGGATAAGTCTTGCCTGAGCGCGAAGCGACCAAATATACAACCTAAATGGTCCGGGTTTCCGAGTGGATGCCTCGCTACCTGTTAAGTACTTGCACATGCATGATTTAGTGGGGACAATTTCGATGTTAGTAGTTATGGCCAGCGGGAGCTTTATACACATGAAGAAAACGAAGTTAGGCATTCGGTGGATAAATGCCAGGTTCATATCAATCGATGCCGAGGCGTCAATTGATCGTGTCTTGCTGTTGGTTGAAGGCTTGAATCCGAAGTGGATTGTGGTAAGGAATCGCCGTAGCTACCATCTTCTTGAGACCGTGGAACTCCAGCGAGAGTTGAAACGGATCCCGAAGCTCGACACGCAGCAGCCAATCTCTCTCGCGCTGAAGGAGTTCCACCGAGCAAAGGTAGTGAAGCCTGGCGAAAGCGTATTCATTGCTGGACGCGCTGTTGCCGTGGATGCGAACGGACGCGTCAGTCGAATTGCGAAGATTTGTGCAATTTCCCGATCAAGCGATCGCCGACCAAGAGTTACTAGAAAGGCGAGATCCAGCACTAAGCGCCAGTTGCAACGTTTTGCGACCTTTAGAAGTGCACACAGCCGGGCAACGCGACGGATCGCACGTCGAAATTCATACACCACTGTTCCGATTTTTTATGCAACGGACAGGTTGGGAGACAACGCCACACTGGAAAAACCATACTTCTCAGGTGATCGTTGTTCCGACGGGAAACTCCGCTACGGAACCTGTAATGTCGGCATTCCTGAGGGCCACAAGATGGGCAAGATCGAGTCGCCTCGCTTTTGGAGATTCGAGTTTTCACGCAATCCCAAGAAACACATTGCCATCCTTTCCTGCAAATCGCTAGCGCACAAAGCTTTCTTTCATCGGATATCTGAACGCGCCGGCCAAGCTCGTTTACGCGAAGCATTTGTGTTCGTCCACGGATACAACACATCTTTTGAGGACGCAGTCCTCAGGACTGGCCAGATAGCCTACGACCTTCAATTTGCAGGCGCGCCAATCTTGTTCAGTTGGCCGTCGAGGGCGAACTTGGGTGCGTATTCCGCGGATGAGGCAACTGTCGACTGGTCGCGACACCATTTTCGCGACTTTCTCGAAAAGCTTGCCACGAAATCGGAACTCGATGTCATCCATGTGGTGGCCCATAGTATGGGCAACAGAATCGCAATGAGGGCTCTAGAAACCCTTCGTCGAAAGGTAGAGGGCCGAAGAAGACCTGTTCTGCATGAGGTTGTTCTTACGGCTCCCGATATCGATTCCGGAGAATTTCTCCAGCTCGCGGCGGAGATCCAGGCGTTTGCCAATCGGGTAACGCTCTATGCCTCGTCTCGTGACAAAGCTCTGATGGCATCACATAAATTTCACGACGCGCCTCGTGCGGGAGAATCGGGCAAGAACATCATTGTCGCGAAAGGAATCGATACAGTTGATGCGACAACCGCTGACACAAGCTTCATGGCTCACGGTTACTTCTCTTCGCGTCGCTCCGTGCTGTCCGATATTTACTATCTTATGAGGGGAGCCCCTCCCGCGGGACGCCACGGTCTCCGCCAGCAATCGCACCCTAATGGACACTATTGGGAAATGAAAGCATGATGACAAATTACGAGTTTTCCGCGCCACCGGAATCCTTCCAATGAGTGACGTCCGGACTTGGGCCATTCTTGTTGGAATTGACAACTACCGGAGCCTCGCTCCTCTCCGGAACTCGGTTGAAGACGTTGGACTCGTTCGAAGGCTTTTGGTTCAGGAATTTGGTGTGAGTCCTGCCAAAATAGTCGCCCTCTCCGATAGCGCAGCAACGCGTACTGAGCTAATCGACACGATAGTCAACAAGATACGCAAATGGAAACCCAGCAAGTCTGATCAGCTCTTGTTCTTCTTTGCTGGCCACGCGGATGTCGCAAAGTTGAAACGCAGGCGCACCTGGTTTCTGGCGCCAGTTGGTGCACGGATTAGGAAGGGTATACCTGACTGGGACACTGTTGTAACAGGAACTGAAATTCGACGCCTTGAGGAAACCTTTGGCGGCGCGCACATTTTATATGCATTTGATGCGTGCTATGCAGGGATGCAGGTAAAGACAGATGCTCCAAAAAAGCAACGAGTGAAAAGCGCATATGCGATTGTTGCCGGTCGTGGCGGAGATCCGGTTCTAGACGAGGGCGGTAAGGGCCACTCATTCTTTACAGAATCACTAGCAACCGCGTTGCAGGGCTGGGCTCCGATTGACACCGACGAGCGAGGCCGATTTCGAGCATCCGACCTATCAGCATTCATAAAGAATGACGTGCCGAGACGGCTTCGTAAGCGGCGCTTGCGTCTTGTCCAGTATCCATTTGGAGTTCAGTTGAAGATTTCTGAACAAGGAAATGAGTTTCTGTTTAGTCCCAGTTCGCAACGCCTACCCGCAGCTACTATCCAGGCACTATTCAATAATCTCGTGCACGTCAGGAAGGCGGGCGTCGCTGGCTTGGCCGATTTGGATGCGAGCTATTCCGACCTGATTTTCACTGCTTTAGAGAGACTCGTAACCGACGATTCGGCTGCGGTTCGCGCAGAAGTAGCATTTCGCTTGGGCGAATATGCCCGGAAAGTCGAGATTGAGCCTTTAGTCACGCTTTTGCAGGACGACGACGATATTGTCGCCATTACTGCTTCACATTCGCTTGCGCGCGCTGGTTCTAGGTTCAGAGTGCAGGCGATCAAGGCACTCAAAGCAGCGAGAGTTTCAAGCCACGGTCGCCGAAAGCGAATCATCAATTTTTCACTTGCGAAGCTGGGGGATGTGCAGTCGGCTCGCGCTGTCGTACGGGATCTCCCGATTCAGGAGGGAAGCATTCGTCGCGAAATTATCGACGTACTCCGACATCTCGCCGGAACCTCCATCTCGGACCGCGAACTCACCGAGCTTTTGCAGTCCTCGTTGAGGAGCAACGAATGGAGGACCAGAAGGGCCGCGGCTGAAGCAACGGGAGAGTTGGGCCTGAAGAGCGCCACAGGAACTCTCGTCAGGTTGGCAACGGATCTACGACAGCACTTCATGGTGAGGTATGCCGCCACGGAGGCCTTGGGGCACTTAGGTACAGAACTAGCGACCGACGCCGTTCAAAAAGTACTTATTCTCGACCCGAGTTTGTTTGCGCGAACCGCCGCGGCAGAAGCTATAGGTGTAATGGGTGGCTCGGACGTCGGCCCTCAACTCAGACATGCCCTTGAAAGAGATCAGGAATGGAGGGTTCGACGTGCCGCCGCTGAATCGTGCGGTTTCCTGCGAGAGTTTGATGCAGTCGCTAGCTTGCTTTCCGCTGCTGACGACGTCCACTTTCGAGTGAGAGCGGCGGTCGCGTGGGCCCTCGGGGAAATAGGAGGACAAGACGTTCAAAAAGTTCTTGAAACGCTGGCCACGGACCGAAGTTCTCTTGTTCGACGCTCCGCCGAGCGCTCTCTCAGCCAGCTGTCATAATTTGGAGTGTTCTGTGGAAATCCTCCAGAACTTACACAGTCAGTTACACAGTTTCACAAATGGCACGAGGTATGT
This sequence comes from uncultured Acidobacteriota bacterium, assembly GCA_963801895.1. Taxonomy (GTDB): domain Bacteria; phylum Acidobacteriota; class Terriglobia; order Terriglobales; family Acidobacteriaceae; genus Sulfotelmatobacter. The sequence continues at coordinate 3,638 of CAWDGM010000004.1, forward strand.
TGTTCTTTATTAACTATTTATTGGCAGACGCAGCGGACTTAAAATCCGCAGGGCCCAAAAGGCCTGTGGGGGTTCGATTCCCCCTCCCGGCACCACTCGGACACCTTCTCCCAGATCAGAACTCGGTGATCTTCGTGGCCAAGGGTCAATCCCTAGGAAGGCGACGCGACGACAGCGCCTCCTCTCGCTAGCGACGGGTCCTCACAGGTAGCTTAGCCATGCCCAATCGCGATGCTGGCTTCGGAATGTCATGAACCACAGACACGGCGCGTAGAGAATTGCCACTGCCAGAATCCACATTGCGTAAATGAATGGCAACCCGTGACCGTACCCGATGGGTCTCTGTGCGAAATCTGCGATGACCGTCCCGTGAAAGATTGGCTGGTGAAAAGCTAACGCGACCACTCGAGCCATGATGTTCAGCAAGTAGAGGTGTAGGACATAGTAAAACAGCGGTACACGGCCGTAGACCATCAGAATGTGGCTCAATCCTCGCTCAGCTTTGACGCCGTCAAGCAATGCAAGCAGGATGAGTGACGGTCCTAGTGTTATGAGTAAGTAATCGAGAGAGGGCGGATACTTGAGCACGTTGAAGAACGACACTACCGTCAACAAGAGTGTCGGCTGAACACTCCATTGTCCAGCGGAACGGGGATATCCGAAGGGCAGACCGTCGATTCCATTTCCGTAGAGGTTGATGCCGCGGAGCAAGAAGAACAAGACGGTTGCCGAGATTCCCAGTGTCAGAAGCCATTTGCGGCGGTCAGGCCGAAGCAACAAACTTCCGAAAGCAAAGCCCGTAGCCATAACGCCGACCCACGGAATGAGGACGTACCTGACCGAGAACATTAGATGGTCGGTGACTGCGATTCGGCCCGGTGAGTGCAGCAGTATCCATATCCAGTAGAGCTTCCCCAACGAAGCGGGATTGATGCGATCGAGCAGGTTGTGTGTGGCGATCATGACCAATCCGAGGGCCGCGATCCACCGCACCGGCAGACGCACGATCAGCGCCATCGCTACCATGCTCCAACCTAAAATCCAAATCACTCCTCCATGCACCCAGGGGACGAAGCCCCAAGCGAAGTCGACGATCGTGAACTCCAGCAGGACAAGCCATAGACCGCGAGTGACGAAGAACCGGGATAACTGGCTAAGTGACTTTCCGCGGCGAGTCGAGAGAAATGCTCCTGTTCCAGCCAGGAAAGCGAATACCGGTGCGCAATAATGAGTGATAAATCGGGTAAAGAATAAAGCGCCGGATGCGTGTGCCACATCCTCCGGAGCGAAGCGCTGGTAAGTCATGAAGTCGCGCGTGTGATCCAGCGCCATGATGACCATCACGAGTCCGCGCAAGACATCCACGGAAACCAAGCGCGAGCCTTTTATTGGAAGAAGAGGTGGCTGTTTCTCGAGAGTCACAACAGACGGAGAAGTGGCGGCCGTTACCATGCCACACTTTTCCCACAATCTTCAGATATTTCGTCCATCGTTCGATCGTACCGATCGGGAAAATCCCGGAGATCTCCGGGATGTCATTAAATTGCAAATAAAATTCCGGGAACCGATAAAAGAGATTAGGAGTGGAGCTAACGGACCATTCGCGCCGGTTTATGTGGAGAAAGACGAGCCTAATAAGGTAAGCGTGCCGAGACCTTCGTAGCCTCAACCTTTTCGGAAGTCTATACCCAGCCGATCCAAAGCTACTTTGAATGCGCCTGCGAGCGTGGCCTTGGTTGTAACATTCGACAGGTTGATGCCGAGATGGACGATCGTTTGGGCGATTTGAGGACGCACACCGCTGATGATGCAGTCCGCGCCCATCAAACGCGCGGCGGTTATCGTTTTGAGCAGATGCTGTGCTACGACCGTGTCCACAGTAGGAACGCCGGTAATGTCGATGATGGTCACGCGCGAGTTGGTTTTAACGATTGCGTCCAGCAGCGACTCCATCAGGACTTGCGTCCGGGCGCTGTCCAATGTGCCGATGACCGGCAAGGCGAGTATTCCGTCCCACAGTTTTACGACAGGCGTGGACAGTTCCAGCAATTCTTCTTGCTGATGCCGAATAATCTCTTCGCGCGACTTCAAGTAGGCCTCGGTCGTATACAGTCCCATTGCATCCAGGAGAGTCGTTGCCTTCCAGGTCTCAGCAACAAGAGTCGACACATCTCTGCACGCGTGGCGGAGCTGGGTAAAAATCGGACGCTTCGCAGAGAAAATGAACGAGGCGGTCTCCGATGGAGTGAAGCCCTGCTGAGCGCGGCTACGCGAAATATCAGATAGCATTTTGCGAACGGAGTCCCACGAAGACGCCTGAAACTCGCTACTGTCGGACTCGAGGGCAGCTCTCATGTGCCGAAGAAAGAGGGAACACTGCAGCCGAAGCTCCTCTTCTTTGATCAGGTCGGTTCGACGCAAGGAGCTGCTCATCTCCTTGATCCACTCCTCTAAAATCACCGCCTCATTTTCGACGAGGATCGCGGGCAATACTGAAAGCTTGTTATTTATGGGGATTGCGGTCATCACCGCTCCTTATCTAACTCGCCTAGTAGTTGGGCGCGCACGCTGACTACCCGAAGTGGAATCGAGTCTTCGTGAGGTTGCAGGCCGAGGATACGCCGGTTGGAGGGCACCAGTGTAGGCCTCCCTGCGATCTCATCATTTGCACAGGAAACCGGCGTCTGTAGGACACTACGCCAGGGTGTGTAATTGACCCCGCGATCTTATCACTGATGTCCAAAACCGAGGCTCCGCCATCGGGTCATGAATTTAGCCCGGAATTCTGCTCATTTCCGTACGAAAAATGCTCGGGCGGGCGAAGGCCCGAGCTCTCCTTGTGAAACTGGTCAATTTTGACCAGACCCAAAGTGTCGATGACCGCGAAAATGTTATCGCCTTGAGTGGGGCTCTGGCGTTCGCGCCGAACTGCGTGTGCGGGTCGTCAGCCGGCGAATCGAACGAGCGATCAATTGCAGCAGGTTCACCGTACCACGCAAGGCCGCCCAGGAGGGCGACCCTACTTGCGCGTTCACCTCATTAATCCAAGTGAAGTTTCGTTTGGCACCGCCGTAATCACCCCTCGCTGGTTGTACGTTCTGGCCGCGGCAACGCCTGGTAGTTACGGCGATCCCTGCCTCGTCGACGAGACCCTCGAGGCCATGGATTCCGCGACCATTCAGTCTGGCGATGTCGTCGGCATCGGTATTCACACGGCCAACGCCCTCCGCGGCTACAAGATCGGAAAGGCGGCGCGCGAGCGGGGAGCCTATGTGGTGTTCGGCGGAATTCACGCGACCCTTTATCCGAATGAGGCGCACGAGCTTGGTGGCGCACATGCGGTGGTGAAGGGAGATGGAGATGTAGTTTGGTCGCGGGTGTTGGAGGATTGCTCGCGTGGAACTCCGCTGAAGATCTACGAAGGTGGCCGAATTGAGGCGTCCTCCTTTCTTCCCGCCCGTTGGGATCTTGTGCCGCGAAAGAGCTACATGTGGGCGTCGGTTCAAACGGTCCGGGGATGCCCGAAGCACTGTTCCTTTTGCTCCGTTTGGCGCACCGATGGGCAGCGTCCGCGTCAGCGTTCCTCGGATGTAGTCGTTGAGGAAATTGTTCAACTGAGAAGACTGGGATTTCGCTTCATCGCTCTAGCGGATGACAATTTTTATCCAGTCACCCTGACTGACCTGCGCCTTGCCGAAGAGCAACACAACACCGAGCGCCTGAACGAACTTAAGACGATTCGAGCAGAGCGGTTTTCGCTGATGGCTCGCCTTGCCCAGCTACCTTCGGACACCATTTTCTTCACCCAGATCACGATGGAAGCTGCCGAGGATCCTGAGTTCCTCGATGCGATGCAAGCCGCGCATATTAAAGGAGCTCTTGTCGGGATCGAATCGGTGACTCCAGAAGGTTTGAAAGACGTTTACAAAGATTTCAACTGCGCCGGGGAAGACCTGGTGAATCGTTTGAGGACATTCCGTCAGCATGGTGTATATGTGCTCGGTTCTTTCATCTTTGGCCTCCCCAGCGATCGTCCAGAAACGTTTGACGCAACTGCCCGGGCGGCAGTTCAGGCCGACATTGCGTTTGCCCAGTTCGTTATGCTGACTCCGTATCCGGGGACCGTCGATTTCAACCGATGGGAGAAGCAAATGGAGGCGGCCCCGGTGGAAGTTGCCGGGATTCCGATCACACGCCGCTGGCTCATTCCGCAAGAGTTGCGGCCCAAGCTTTATTGGCCTCATCCCACAATGTCTGCTGAAGAAATTCGCGGACGGACGCAATCGGTCTGGGATACGTTTTATGGCCTCAAATCCATTTGGGCGCGGTCCAGCTTCATAAAGTCCCTTCGCGCCCGCCTGGCCTTTGTGCTGATCTCAAAAATCTACCGGCAGATGTATGCCGATACTGGAATCGCGACCGACAGCGCCCGCGTTTCCCGATCGAGGCAATGGGCCCGGTGGTTGGCGAAGCCTTGCCAGCGGCTGTTTGCTGCTCCTCCCATGCCGCAACTCCAAATTCCCGGGCCGTGGAACACCGCGGCTTTGGAGCAGACTTCCGGCAGCGATTGAGCTGGTGCTGATCGAAGGAACGTTTCGCCAAGAGCCGATCCTGGGAGCAAACATCGTTGTTTATCCCGCGGCGAGTACTTGGAATCCTGATCGGTAGCATCCATCCTTGTAAGCGGGATCATGCACAAACTGTGTTTGGCACTGGTGGCTATGCAGCCGCATCCGTCTTACTAGTAGGGCACGATTTTTCTAACTACTTTTCAAAATAAGTGTTAGAAACACGGAAGGTGGCTCTCAATCATCAACTCATGTTGATGCTATTGAATCCCTGACCAGCCGAACGTCCCCCTCGCCAAAGATTTATTGATGTACGTCCGGGGACGAAGCGTATTTTCGGATTGGTGAAACGTCCGGCTCAGCCATAAGGAGAACTCGGATGAACTCCCAGAACGTCGCCTTGGCTCAATATGAAATTGATCGAAGGGCAAGCCAGTTTACTGTTCAAGCTTTCGCAAGCGGACTAATCTCGGCGGTGGCGCATAGTCCGAAAATTGCGATTCGCGATTGGAAAGGGAGCGTTACGTTTGTTCCAGAAACCCTGTCGGATGCGAAGCTTCATGTCGCAATCAAGACGGCTTCGCTGGAAGTGTTGGATGAGCTTCGGGATAACGAACGGCGGGAATTGCAACGCGTCATGCACGACGAAGTACTGGAGGCACGCAAATATCCGGAAATCATTTTCGAGAGCTCCAAAATCACCGCCGATCTTTTGAAAGAGAATTTATGCCGCGTGAACGTGGAAGGTAGTTTGGCTCTGCACGGGATTGCCAACACCCAGGCGTTCACTGCGCAGGTAGCATTCGGTGTGGATTCGTTTCGGGCGTACGGTGAGTTCACGTTGCTGCAAACGGAATACGAAATTCGCATCGCTTCGATTGCAGGGGGTGCCCTCAAACTGCAAGACGAGTTGAAGTGCTCCTTTTACGTGATAGGACGGAAGCAGGGTTGAGCTCCTCCCACTGCCTCTTCTAGGCCGCGGCCTGCACAGCGCCGCCTCATCGACTCAATCCCTGGAAACGCCTTCCAGCAGGTTCCGACCATGCATGTTCTCTAATCCTTTCCGATTATTGCCGGTGCCGTTGAATCGCAAGTATGGTGGCACCCACTCGGACGCTGTGGGGTGTTCCTGAAAAACGTGAGTCTCGCCCGAAATCTTCCCAACCCTGATTCAATACAAAGCGCCGAACCATCGACCGGCCTTAGTGAATACGATCTTCATTACTACGGTTGGCGCGTAGTCTTGGCCGCGTGTTTCGGTGTGATGGCAGGATTTGGCTCACTGTTCGTCTATACCTTCGCGGTGTTTGTAAAACCGTTGGGCGTGGAATTCGGCTGGAGCCGCGAAGCGGTGTCAACTGGCTTCGGGATTGCTGCGGTCACACTTGGGTTGTGTTCTCCGCTGCTGGGCCGGTTGATCGATCGATATGGCCCTCGCCGCATCATTCTTCCCTGTATGACGGTGTTTGGTTGCGGCGTCGCATCACTTGCCCTGTTGCATTCCGCGCTATGGCAGTTCTACGCGACCTGCTTTGTGCTGGGTCTCGTGGGGAATGGTGCGGCGCATCTGGCCTACTCGCGTTCCATTTCTACCTGGTTTCGCGGACGTTTAGGGATGGCACTGGCCTTTGTCATGGTGGGGGCGGGGTTGGGAGCGATGATTTTGCCCGTCGTTGGACAGTCCATCATCAGCCGTTCTGGATGGAGGGCGGCCTATCTGTGGTTGGGTTTGATCGCCTTGCTGCTTGGGCTGCCGCTCAGTTGGCTTTATATCCGGGAACGCGATGCCCACACCGGGCCTTCACTTCGCAAGGCCCGTCCGGCGGAACATTTTGGAATGACATGGCAGCAAGGGCTGTCGTCATTTGCCTTCTGGATTATTGTCGCCGTGCTGTGCGTAAGCTCGATCAGCATGAATGGAGCGATCACGCAAATGTCGGCATTGCTGACAGATCGGGGAATCACGGCACAAAATGCGGCACTTTGCGCATCCGTGCTTGGAGGCTCCAGCCTGTTCGGCCGGATAATCGTGGGTTGGCTGCTGGACCGGTTTTTCGGTGCGCGCGTCGCTTTCGCTGTAAGCCTGACCACTGCAGCGGGCGTCTTTCTACTGGCCCGAGCGAATAGCTTTTCCACGGGCTGCGTTGCGGCAGGGCTGATTGGTATTGGAGCCGGCGGCGAAGCTGCGATTACGCCATATCTCCTTACGCGTTATTTCGGGCTTCGGGCTTTTTCCACGCTGTATGGTCTCACGTGGACGTTTTATGCTGCTGCCGCTGCCGTCGGTCCGGTGATCCTAGGCCGCGCATTTGATTCGACTGGCTCGTACGTCTCCTTGTTAGTCACTCTGGCAGCGGCCCTGGCGGTGGCGGGAATAATGAACCTATTGCTTCCAAGATATTCAGACCCAGAGGGCGAACTTTCCTAAGCGTGTTCTGTGCATTATCGCGTCTTGATCTGGTTGTAAGAGGCTTTGACGAGACCGGCGAAGGACTGATCGAAGAAACCGGAATCATCTTCATTCGTGCCTACGAATTTCTGACGCCATCCTTTGACGTCGAATGTTTTCGGCAATCCTTCTTGAACCTCTTCCAGTGTCTTCCCATCGTTGATCTCTTTCTCGACCTCCTGATTCACCACGTGCATGAGTTCCATGGTTTGCTCGATGTAGGACTTGTCATGGAGCACGTCTCCGTGGCCGGGGACGATAATTTGAGCGTCGAGTTGCGACATAGCTCGAAGAGTGTTCACGAAGTCGACGGGAAATCCGCCGAACATATACGGGACAGGATGATCGAGGAGATCGCCGGTGACGAGTATCTTTTCTTTCGGCAGATAAGCGATTGTGTCTCCGGCTGTATTGCCTCGTCCCAGATGCTTGATCTCGACGAGGCGGTTGCCGAGATCGATATCAAGTTCGTGGTCAAAGGAAACGTTGGGAACGAGTTGAGTAACATTCTTGAATTCGGCAACTACTGGGCCCAACCCGTTGAGCGACCGTTCATAGTCCAGACGGTCGGCGGCAGTAAGCGGAGTTCCGTCAGGATTTTTTCCGGAGTCTAGAACCTTCTTGAAACGCTCGGCACGGCTCGGGTAACGCGTGACTGCGCCGGGATTGAAATCCGCAATCGTTTTCTGCGTCGTGGTTTGAGCAATGATCTGCACAAAGGGAAACGCCGCCGCATACGCGGCATTGCCGAGAGTGTGGTCGAAGTGCCAATGCGTATTGAGCAGATAGGTTACGGGCTTGCTCGTCCACTGGCGAATCTGGTCGATGTCCTGCTTCGTCGTGGAAGGCAGCAGACATGAGTCGACCACGAGCACGCTTTTTTCTCCGATGATGACGGTCGTATTGCTTTGGGGAAAAGTGTCGGGCGCATCGGGATGGCGGATCTCGTAGATTCCTTCGGCGAGTTTGGTGACCGAGCGATCTTTGGTGGCAACGGAATCTGCAAATAAGACGCTATTGGCAAGAAGCAACGCCAAGGGCAATAGGACGGTACGACTCCGAAAGTTTTGAATTGCCATTCGACCTCGTAGTGGAAGCAGATTTACCGCACAATGATCTCGAAGACGGGCCACGTGAGTCTTGAACGTTCTTGCTGTCAGGGTAGAAATCGCCCAGGCGTTACTCCGACCAGGCGATGGAAATGGCGGGTGAGATGGCTTTGATCCGCGAAGCCCGTGTTGAAAGCCACCGAAGAAAGAGGATGACGCTGACGGAGAAGTTGCTTGGCGCGATTGATGCGAACCTGAGTCTGGTACGCGTGCGGTGGCATACCCACCGTTTGGCGAAACATGCGATGAAAATGGAAGGGACTTAAATTCGCCAACTGGCCGAGGTAGGCGAGCGAGATGGAGTCGGCAAAATGTTCGTCGATATATTCACGCGCCCGCCTGATCGCCGACGGTTCGGTGGAAGCATCATCCAGGGTCTCAGGGCAGCAATTTGACAGGAAAAGGTGGAGGAACTCGAGCCATTCTTCCTCCTGCTCCAGTTGCGAGCCACGCCGCTCGATCGCCGAATACATTGCCAGGAAGCGCTGCCGTATGCGTGGGTCACGCATCAGCAGATCGCGAATGCTGGGAATGGAAAGCGCACGACCTGCCACACTCTGCGAGCCCTTATGGAAGGCGTGCATTTCCACATACATTCCGCAAAAGCTGATGCTGGATTCGGAGTCGACCCAATTCTCATGAACTTCGCCCGGCGGCGTAAGCACGAAATCGCGGTCGGTGACTCGGAAGGAGTTTCCGCGATATCCGAGATAACCGCGCCCGGAGGTATAGGCGCATAGGTGAAGCTCCTCGTGCCAGTGACGAGGATAAGTGTGGCTGAGTTGGGTTCCGCGAGAGAAGACAATTCCCTCCAGAGCAGGCGAACGCCATACATGCAAGTTCTCGTTGTGCCTGGTGCGCAAACGTCGTCCCACGTCGCCCGCCATTCTCTAGTAGACGGAATAGCGCGTCAAATGTAAGCGGTCGAGGCGTTCAAGGATGCCGCGGATGAAGTAACACGCGATTCGCCTTATTTCAAAATGACAGAGGGAACGCTGCGAAATTTGAGCTAGGCGGCCTTCTTCGGCCTGTCAGGAGTGGGCGTGCAAATGGTGTGGATGTAGCAGTCTTCGTGGGCCGCGTGTCCATATTCGTCCGTTTTGCTGGTCTCGAGGCTCACGGGTTCCTTGCAGATAAAACAGAGCACGTCCCCGGCTTTCGGATGGCGAAAGATCTTGTTCAGAGGAGACATATTGATAGATGCATTAACGATAAGAGCTCCCAGGAGAATGCACAAGCGCCGGGAGAATCCAGAAGGACATCAATTTTACCTTCCGTCAGACAGGTGCGATGCAATCGCCCCGAAAGGAGAATGAAAAATCGATTTGGTGATTCTTGTTCTTCAACTATTCTGCGAACGCTCAACCCTGACTTCTTCTTAAAAAAATTGTCCAGAGCCTCTTCGCGGAACGGGGCTGAGCGTCGGCCGCGCGTCTGGTGCCACAACGGACTCATCGGACTCTTCCGAGACCTGCACCGACAAGTGAAACCAGCGAATGATGACGACGATCGCTATGAGCCACCACAACAGCCACGTGTTCTCGAGGAAGGGAACCATGCCACACCTCCAAGTCAAGTCCAACTTTCTACCTTCGATATATAACATAGTCGATGGAGATAGTGGACATGAAAATCGCGTGAAAAATGCGGCCGCTTTGCTTGCTAAGAGAATGCGGGAGGGTTGACGGGGATGTGGGGATCAGTGGCAACTCGATGCCGTATGCGGGAGGGAAGTGGACTTTGCGCAATAGCGACAATCGGCTGATCCGTCGCCTGATCCGAAGTATCAGGCGGCATTGATCAGCCGACGGTGTCGATGGGCTAGAAGTTGTAGCCGACGATGAGGCGCAGAACTGGAGCGGGCTTTGACCAGAGGCTGGTCTTCATTTCGAAGAACGTGCCTTTACGGAATTGGAGTCCGGTCAGGATGTTGAATCCGGTTTCGTAGTCGAAGTTCCCGAAGCTGATGTCGCGTCCACCAGAAGCGCTCAAACCCTGATGGATAAAGTTCAACGCGGGACCGGCGCCGATGTAGGGGTACCAGCGGCCGTTGCGCGGTGTGAATGGCAAGCGGTAGGTGGCTTCCAGGTTGATCGAGATCATATCGGTGAGTTCGCCGAAAGCGAACTCGGCATTCGGACGGAATGCGATGTCACGCCGGAATATCGGTCCGATCTGCGAGTGCACGCCGAACAGAAAAAGTTCTGGATCAAGAGCCGCGCCAGCGCGAACTCCCACTCTCCACCGCTTTGCCGCCCGCTGGATTTCGGTCTCGAGATTTTGAACGGGCTCGGGAACTGGAGCCGAGGGCGATGTCGGGCCCGCAGTTTGTCCGCTTGCGGCTTGTGTAACTGTAACGACGGTAGCGATTCGAACTCCGGGTTGATCGCCCGCGATCGATTCGACACGGACGCGGGAACCGCTGGCGACCACCTTTGGTCTGGTAGCGCCGTCACTGTAGACGAACAGCTTGTACTGATTGTCATCGGTTCGAACGACCAGGGTATTGCGGCTCGAGGACACGGCCACGCCCTCGGTGGCATTGTCACCGGCTCGATCTCCTTGCTGTTCGACTTGAGCGGAAACAACTTGCTGAGAGACTGCGAATGACGTGAAAATGCCTGACGCCAATACCATTCCACATAACGAAGAGACGACTTTTCTTGACATCATCGAAAGCACCCTGTTCCCGAAGCTGGCAGAAGAAGAATGCGCGCCAGCGTCATCGATAAAGTTGAAGTAGTGGAAGTACGTTTGAGAGAGATGCGTTGAAAAAACCAAAGAGGGTGATGTAACACGCGGAGCAAAACAGGCCGTAAGACCGTCACTTCTACTTCACGTAAAACAGAACTGCTCTTGCGAACCTTTCCGTCACGAAGTGGAAATAAAAACCGGACTGTAACTTCGATATTTGCAACACCCGGACCCCTGTGAACCTCCTGTTCATTTGCTACCGACGACCGGTCTGGTCACCAAGAAAATTTATTTCGCGAGCAGGCCCCAACGAACCAATTGGAGTGCATATTTTTGCGAAAGGTTGGAAATGAAATGCACCATTAATAGAAAGTTTCCGTTGCGCACGAAGGCTTGAAAGAGACATCGCTCTATGGAACGTCGCGTCCAACTCAAGCTTTGGCGAGGGTTGCCGATAACACCAAAAGGAACCATGAGCAGCACACCGAAAGCATCCTCCGCTCGCTCGAGTCCGTGTCTGGCCAGACAGCCCATCCTGGACAAGGACGAGAAAGTTCTGGGCTACGAACTGTTGTTTCGCGAGAACCACGAAGATACACACTTTGCATCGGATTGTGAAAACGCAACCTGCAGCACGATCGACACGGTCAATGTGATGGGGCTGGATGTGGTATGCGATGGCCGCCTGGGCTTCATCAACTGCACGCGGCAAATGCTGCTGAAGGAATTCTTCCTGTTGTTGCCGCCGGATCGCGTCGTTGTCGAGCTGCAGGAGGATGTGCCGGCCGATGATAGCGTGGTCGGCGCTTGCCAGCGGCTCAGGCAGAAAGGCTACCGCATCGCGCTGGACAATTTTGCTGTAGACGATCCTCGAGAAACGCTGGTACCGCTCGCCGACTTCCTCAAAGTGGACATTCGGCGTGTCACCTCGGAGCAAAGCGTCAGGATTATGGCCAGCCACGGCAACAAACACCTCCAGATGTTGGCGCAGAAGGTGGAGACGCGGCTGCAATTCATCACGGCTGCCAAGGATGGCTTCACGCTGTTCCAGGGATATTTTTTTCGCCATCCAGAACGGATGCGGGCCAGGCACATTGCCGGAAACCAACCAGGACATCTCCGATTGCTGAAGGCGATCTCAGCCGCAGCTGTGGACCTGTCGCTGATCGAGGACCTCATCAAGCATGACGCATCCCTGTGCTATCGACTCCTGCGCTATCTGAATTCGCCGCTGCTGGGCATTGCGTGCCCGGTCCAGTCGGTGCGACATGCGATGAATCTACTTGGTGAGCAGGAGCTGATTCGATGGATCCGCATGGCGACTACGCTGATGATTTCGCAGGGTAAGTGCTCGGACCTGATTTTGTCTTCGCTGGTGCGAGCGCGCTTTGGAGAACTGATTGCGCCCAAGGTCGATCACGGACAGTCCGATCTTTTCCTCATGGGTCTGTTTTCTCTGATGGACGCTATTTTGGATGCCCCCATGGGAGTGGTGGTCGAAGGCCTGGCTTTCGATCCCGAGACAAAAAAGGAGCTGCTGGGCGCGAAGATGGGAAGCGAGACACGGCTTACGCCCATCTACCGCCTGATGGTGGCACGGGAAGCCGGGGACTGGGAACAGGTCACAGCGCAGGCCAACAAACTCAAGCTGGCACTTTCGTTCGTCAACCGCGCATTCACCGATGCCATGGATTGGGCAAACCAAATGGCTTCGTCGGCTCCTTCTGCAGATCGCTAAGCCTCACCCAGCATTGAATTCGATTTACCGGCGACAACCTTACCGAGCGAAGAAGTCAGTGCTCCAGACTAGCGGCGCTGCGCGTTTTTGCGAATGCTCTTATGAGAGTTAGCGATTGGAAGAACCTCTGAGTGCTTCAAGTGAGGGTACTGGGCTCCTCGCTGCTGGGCTCAGCATGACAAACATGACGAGCAGTGGCTTTCCTGCGAAATCGTCTAGGCGTGGGCGGCCTTTGATCTCGAGCGCGAGGGTCGGCTCTGGTTAGAAGCGTCTGAGTCGTGATCGGCGATTTTGAATTGGTCGACCAGAACGCGGAGCTGCGCCGCCACATCAGCTAGCTCATTGGCGGCCTTTTGTGATTCCTGCGCACTCGTCGAAGTACCCTGCGCAGCTTCTGCGACTCCGGCAATGTTGTGAGTGATTTCGCTGGACCCCTCTGCCGCATCCGCTACGTTGCGTGTCATTTCGTTGGTTGTGGCGCTCTGCTCTTCGACGGCAGTGGCGATGGTGGACGAAATATCGTTGACCTGATGGATCACGGCAGTAATGGTGGCGATGGCGTCGACCGCTCCATGAGTATCGGTTTGAATGGCGGTGATCTTGTGGCTGATGTCTTCGGTCGCCTTCGCCGTCTGGCGGGCGAGTTCCTTAACTTCGTTGGCGACCACGGCGAACCCTTTGCCGGCTTCTCCGGCGCGTGCCGCTTCGATGGTGGCATTCAAGGCCAGCAGCTTTGTCTGTTGTGCGATTGAGGTGATGACTTTGATGACTTCACCGATTTCTGCGCTGGACGCCCCAAGCTTGCTGACGGTGGTATTGGCAGCTTGCGCAGTTTCCACGGCGCGGCTTGCGATGGTCGCAGCTTCGTGGGCGCTCGAAGCAATCGATTGGATGGTCGAAGTCATCTCTTCGGCTCCAGTGGAGACACTCTGCAGGTTCTGACTCACGTGCTGCGTCGATTCCGATACCACATTCGCCTGGACGGAGGTTTCCTCTGAGTTTGCCGAGATCTGCTGACTGGTTGCGGAGAGCTGCTGGCTGGCGCTGGCCACGTGCTGAGCGGTCGAAGAAATTTTCTGAACCACGTCGTGCAGGCTGTTCTTCATGCTGTTCAGTGCTGTGGCAACGCTGCCAACCTCATCCGCTGACTGCACAGGCATGTCGTCCACACGGAGATCCCTATCGGCAATCCTGGCGGCGAAGTCGGCACAGGCACGAATCGGCCGGATGGCGATGCGTCGTGTGACGAAGTAGACAACGACGATAGCGGCGATTACGGTCAGAAAGCTGGTTAGGAATGTGGCCAACATGTTCGCCTTTGAGTTCTGAACGAGTGTGGCGGTGGGAGCTTCAAGGACAAACGCAGCTCGCAGTTCTCCGGTTTTCATGCCTTCCTTGGCATAGCCAAAAGGATCTTTCGATCCCGCAGGATCTCCGTGGCATTGCAGGCAGTCCTGCGCGACGCGGACGGGCTGGGCGTAGCGCATGACGTCGCGGCCCTCCAGCAGTACGCGCTCGGAAAATTCGGCCAACGAAGAATCTTTCTCGAAGGCTTCGAGAGCACGGCGCTCAAACTCGTTTGCCTGATTGCTGGGATTGCGCGGGTGCAAGGACGGGGTTCTGAAAATCATGCCTTCCTTGCTGGCGAACTGTTCGGCTGTGCGCATTGCGACGACTACGGGCACCTGCTCAAGATGCTTGAAGTCGTGATTCGGCACCATGATGTCAATATTGCTCGAGAACCAGCTGCGTGTGGCGGAAGCCATCCCGGTAATCTGCCGCAGCTTGTCGCGAAAGCCTTCTTCGGCTTGGGCGTTGATACGGCTGTGACTGATCCAGAGACTGATGCCGGAGGTGATCGAAAGAACCAGAATGATGGCACCGAGAATCTTGGCGGACAGCTTGAGATTCTTAAACACGTTCGATCCTCCGGAATATGAGCGGATTCATGCTAGCGCCCAGCGGCGGCAGACATCGCTCTTGTTAACTCTCGACGTGAAGTCTGCAGGAGTTCGTTGTTATCGCGTTGGTGAATCGTGAACTGTTCGACGAGCGAACGGAGTTGTGCCGCCAGGTCCGCTAACTCATTTGCTGCCTTTTGCGATTCCTGCGCGCTGGTCGAAGTGCCTTGCGCTGCCTGCGCAACCCCGGCAATGTTTTCGGTGATCTCGGTGGATCCCTTGGCTGCGTCGGCCACGTTGCGAGTCATCTCGTTGGTGGTCGCGCTCTGCTGTTCGACTGCGGTGGCGATGGTGCCGGAGATGTCATTCACCTGGGTGATGACGGCGCTGATGTTGCCGATGGCTTCGACGGCGCCGTTGGTATCCGTCTGGATGGCATTGATCTTGTGGCTGATGTCTTCGGTCGCCTTCGCCGTCTGGCGAGCGAGTTCCTTGACTTCGTTCGCGACCACGGCAAAGCCTTTTCCGGCTTCTCCCGCGCGAGCCGCTTCGATGGTGGCATTCAAGGCCAGAAGCTTGGTCTGCTGTGCGATCGAGGTGATGACCTTGATGACCTCGCCGATCTCGGCGCTCGACTCGCCCAGCTTCGTGACGGTGCCATTTGCGGCTTGTGCAGTTTGCACGGCACGGCTGGCGATGGTGGCGGCTTCATGAGCGTTGGAGGCGATCGACTGGATGGTGGTCGTCATCTCTTCGGCACCAGTTGAAACGCTCTGCAGGTTGTGACTGACTTTTTTTGTGGCGTCGGAAACGGTGTTGGCCTGAGCCGAAGTCTCTTCCGAGTTAGCGCTGATCTGCTGGCTGGTGGAAGAAAGTTCTTCGCTCGCGGCGGCTACGTGATGCGCAGTGTCGGTGATCGACTGGATCATGTTATGAAGGCCGTTCTTCATCCGGTTGAGCGCGAGCGCGGCCTTCCCGAGTTCATCCTCGTTTGCTACCGGCATGTCGGCGATCGCCAGGTTTTTGTTGGCGATCTCTTCGATCACGCTCAGCATCATGAAGACGCTTTTGCGGATAGAGCGAACGACCATGACTGCGACGGTGATGCCCACAAATAACCCAACCACGCTGAACAAGAGTAGTGACGTTTGGACGCGGCTGATGGAGTTGTCATGGGCTACCTGAGCATCCGTTCCGAGCTTGCTTGTAATGGTTTCCAACTCTTCAATGAGACGGTCCATTTCTGCCCGGACCTCGCGATCGTGAGCTCCAAAAATCAAATCCACTGCCGCCTTGGTCTGCCCAGCATGCCGCAAACTTATGGCTTGTTCCTGCGCCTTGGCCAAGTCTTCTGCATCTAGAATCAGTCGGCTGTAGATTTCCTTTCCTCGGGGAGTCTGCAGCATGGGCCCGAGCTTGCTCATGCTCTCTTTTGCCTGATCAATCCCCCCTTGCCGGTGCTTGAGTGCGTCTTCATCGCCGGTAATCAGGAACGCCCGCATGCCGTTGGTTTGCATCTCGTAACCATCGTCGGCAGCATACGCGAGCTCCGTCTTGCCCATCTGTCTCTGGACCTCTTCGCTGAACGCTGTCAGATTGTTGATGGAGTGATATGCAAAAAGAGCAGTCACAATCAACACGAGAAGCAACGCGGCGAATCCTCCAGCCAGCTTTACCTGTAAGCTCAACTTATTCACGATCAGCCTCCTCAATCTCTTCGCAGCAAACCATCTTTCTCTTGTTCAACAACAAAACACGTATCGCGTGCCCGGAACAGCACCGCACCTTAGGCTCATCGGCGCTGAGCTCGAAGTCTTTAGGTACGGACGAGAGTTTGCGCACGTCAGAATGAGGCCACGAATCTCGAGGTAAAGATCGGGCAGTCTGCATGGGCGAGCGATCCGCCGGGATGATGGACGAATTGAAAATCCGGTACCAGGGAGAAGTGCCTGGTAAGAAATGCCTTGTAGTAGCTTTCGAGGACTAGTTCGCTTCCTGTTTCGAAGCCGGCCGCGGGTTGCGATGACAACCGCACGTCGGTGGCGGCGATGCCGATGGAGTCCTGCGGCCGCTTGCCCCAAGTTCCTTGCAGAACAGCGCCCCCGCCCATATGCCGTTCAAATGGACTCAATTTGCCGTTTGCGGATCCGATTTGAAAGTATGCCGAAACTGTGTGTTCCGTCCGATCGGACTGCGATGTGCGCCAAAGAGTCTGCTCGGCCACGGAATAAAAGCCCTGTGTGCCGTGGGCCTTTCCGCCATCGAACCGGTCGACGTCCCCTGACAGGTGCCAGTAGCCGACGCTGACCCTGCCTTGATTCTCAGTATGGCCTACGGTCCAAGTCCGGCTAGGTTCGAGAATCGATAGTGTGCCAGACGAAGCAGTCTCAAAGATCCCGGTGGCGAGACCGTTGTGTACGGTTGGCTGAAGAAACGCGGTGAAAGCCAACTTCGGCTCAGGATAGCTGGGGAATGCGACAATGGTCGGGCTGTAGCCCATGGAGGCATTGAGAAAATCGCCCGCAGTCTGGACCGCGTCGAACTCCGTATTGGCATCGATCTTCCCGCCCTTGAGACGAAGTTTGTCGGAGAAAAGCCGTTGCTCGATCCACGCTTCATAAAGCGCAGTGCGCTCGCCGGCGTCGATGTTGGAATAGAGTTGAGCAGCGCCGACGCGATCTTCGCCGAAACTGTTGAGGTGATTTCTCAGGCGCAGCAAGGCGGCGCTCCCGCCCAAGCGCCACAGTTTTTTTCCATCGATCGCAGCGCTGACGTCGAACGAGTGGCGTCCAAAGCCGAAGGAAGGATCTTCGGCGTCAATCGATTTGGACCAATCAAAGATCATAGTGCCGCGAAAGGAGATTCCGTGACGATCTATATCGCCTAAAAGCTTCTTTCCGGACATCGCCAGCCTGGCGACATCATTGCCAGTGGAGGCAACAGTCTGGCTGCGGGCTGGATAAGAAAAGACTAGGGGAAGCACGGCGACCAGAGCGGCGATGCGACAGTTACCGTAACGCAAGAGAACGCCTCCCACTGATCGAGACGTAGAGTTGATCTCTCCATAAGCATCGGCCGGAAGATCAGCGACTTGAACTTTGGGCGGATATCAAACGAGCTATTACAGTTCGCTCTTCGGTAATAAGTGAATGCTAAAGAAGATCGAGGTGGGTCAGCAACGCGGCGGAAATCCCAGGCGGGGCGAACTGATGAAAGGTTCAATCTCCCGCAGCGGCTGCTTCGGACCGCTCGCCGAAGCCAGAAACCGCGTGCCGGATTACAGACGGCAAATCCAGTAGTTCGGTGATGGAGTTCTGGCTGGCAAACGACCCCAGGACGCCCGGACGAGTGGCGAGCGAATCGATTTTGGATTGCTCGTCGACGATGTCCACAATGCAGTCAACGATGAGTCCGGCAGTATGTCCACGTTCCGAGTAGATGACGACCTCGATGGAACTTGCATCGACGGATTGCCCGGTCACGACATTGCCGGCGGGAAGAACAGCGGACAGGCGCACCAAGGGGATGATCTGGCCGCGATAATCCATGACTTCGCGGTTGCCAACGTGTTTGACGAGAGCAGCCGCGAATCCTTCGAGCCGCGCAACGACCGATAGGGGAATGGCGACCTGCCCATCGGAGCCGTTCTTGGCGATGAGCAGGGATTGGTGTGCCTCGCCCTTGGCACGCACCTCGGCCTGGCCTGACGTTTGAGCCGATTCGCGCGCTTCGGAAGCGACGCCAGCGTGGTGTGCGAAACCGAGGACGTCAAGAATCAATGCGACCTGGCCGTCTCCCATGATGGTCGCGCCGGAATACGCAGTGATCCCTTTGAGTTGCTCGCAGAGCGGTTTGACCACGATCTCCTCGGTGTCGGCAACGTCGTCGACGACGAGCCCAAATTGCCGGCTGTCGGCCTGCAGCACGACGATGCTGTTGCCGGCTTGTTGCTTCGTGCGATCCGCAGCATTCAATTTCAGTTCACGATCCAGATACACCAGGGGAAGCAGGTTGCCGCGCAGACGATAAACCGGAATTCCGCGGATCAGTTCAACCTGCTGGGGTTCGCCATCGTCGAGTCCCACCAGTTCAAGCACGCTGACTTGCGGAATGGCGAAACGTTCCCCGCCGCAACGCACAAGCAGTGCAGGAACGATTGCGAGCGTAAGCGGGATCCGCACGCGGACGGTTGTGCCTTTTCCGGGCGAAGACTCGAGGTCGATGGTCCCGCTGATCTTTTCGATGTTGGTCCGCACAACATCCATGCCGACCCCGCGGCCGGATACATTGGTGACTTTTTCCGCGGTGGAAAATCCAGCGAGGAAAATAAGGTTAAAAGTCTCGCGCTCGGTCAGTTGCTTCGCCTGTTGCGGCGTCATCATGCCGCGCTCGACCGCTTTGTTGCGGATGCGGTCGATGTTCAGGCCCGCGCCATCGTCGGTGATCTCAATGTTAACTTTGCCCCCTTCCTGAAAGGCTCGCAATCGGACGCGGCCGACGGGATCCTTCCCAGATTTCCGTCGAACCTCCGGCATTTCGATTCCGTGATCGATGGAGTTGCGGATGAGGTGGGTCAGTGGATCCTTGATGGCCTCGATGATGGTGCGGTCGAGCTCGGTCTCCTGTCCTTCCATTTCGAGATGCACTTCTTTGCCGCAGTTGAGAGCGAGATCGCGAACGGTGCGGGGGAACTTGTTCCAGACGATGCCAATCGGCTGCATGCGGGTCTTCATGACCTGCTCTTGCACCTCGGTCACGATCAGGTTCATGCGTTGTGAGACGAACTGCACGGAAGCGTCCTGGGCAGTATTGGAGACCTGCAAGAGCTGGTTACGCGCGAGCACGAGCTCGCCGACGAGGTTCATCAATGTGTCCAGCAAGTCCACGCCTACGCGGACCGTCTCTACGCCTGCGTTGCGCCCCCGTGTTTCTAGAATCTGCTGTGCGGCATTCACGTCTTCCTGCCGGCACAGGCCCAGGGAGACCAATATCTCGCCGAGTCGCCGTTGATCACCGCGCTCCTGCTCCTGCAGAGCAAGCGCCAAGCCTTCTGCGCCGATACAACCGCGATTCACCAGCAATCCGCCAATCTTGCCGGCAGACGGAAGAAATTGTGTTGTTGGGATACCAGCCTGCGAAGGTTCGTTTGAACAGTCCTGCTCCGCAGACGTGGCGGGAGTGGAGGATGAATCGCGTGCAGCAACTTCTACTTCGAGAATCCGAGGACCAGTGGAAGATGTACGCGATGAAGTCAGTAAATCGGGCTCAGGCGGCTTTTGGGTGGTTGCAACTCCCGAATCTACCTTGGCTGCCTGCAAATTGCGCAGTCGCTGTTGCAACTCTAAGTAGTCGTTCTGTCCGTCGCTTTCGGTGGACTGGATCTCGTTGAGCATCCGCCGAACTGCATCGATCATGGCCAGCAGACCGCTGGTAATTTCTGCGGTGAGGGACAGAGTGCCGTCACGCAATTTTGAAAGCAGGCTCTCGCCTGTATGGGCGACCTTCTCCAGCCGTGCGAAGCCGAGAAAACCGCAACTTCCTTTAATGGTGTGGATCGTGCGGAAGATGCTGGCCAGCAGGTCCTTGGAGTTGGGATCGGACTCAAGACTTACTAGCTCTTGATCGAGGCGGTCAAGATTCTCGCGGCTTTCGATGAGAAAGTCTTTAACAATATCGTCCATAGAGGCAGGCTCGTGGCGAGCGGAGAACGTCGCCGGCTCATACTGCAAGCCGGTTTATCGCCCGACTGTGAGGTCATCGGCAGCGGACAAGGAGAACTTGAGAATGTCGGTGGGCGCGAGAAACGAAAACAGCCGTAACGGGGTATGGTCTGCGGGATTTTAGGAAAAACGGTGGCATGCACCAGGGCGGCATGCCACCTCAAAGCCGGAACTCTATGCTCCCGCCCCGGCCGCTCTGACTAAAGGTGCGGGCGGATGCAGGGTCTCTGCCAGCCGTCCGAAGTAAATGCGATACGAGCGGTGGATCCCATACATGACCGGGAACGCCGCTAACACCAATCCCCAGCCGAGGTGAGAACTCATCGCCTGAAGCATCGATGTGACGCCAGCGCTCACTACGTAATACGGGAACGAGAGCTGAGCCAATTCCAGCCACAGGTTTGTTGCTGGCTTTCTCTCGCTGATCGCTACGATGCAAGCTACCGGCGCAGTCTGTCCGAGGAAGAGTGTGGCTGTTGCCAGCACCAGTCCGAGAACGGTTGCGCTGTGAGACGACTGCAGCCAGTCGATGTGGAATATCACAGAGGCTAGGGCCACAGCGAACGTCATCATGCTGAGGTTGAAGGCCATCTGCTGAAGGTTGAGTTTTGTGTTCTTACGCGGCCAGCATTGCACGGCCGTCGAAACGCAGGCGATCAGCACCGCTTCGGCAGCACTCAAATTCACTACTGCCGTGAGCAGGAACGGCAGGTTCATCGACATGTTGCCGTTGATGCCCGGGAGCTTAACTTTCATCTTCGAGGTGACTGCTGCCAACCCGAGCACCGCCAAGGCAAGATACGCGTTGGGCTTGTGGCTGATACTTGCTGCGTATCCAGCCGTTGCCAGGGCGGCCAGCATCATCGCATCGATGAAGGCTGCAGTTCGCCGTGTGTCGTTCATGAGATCGTCTCCTTTCGTCTTTCTCACGCGGCTAACTATTGCTCATCATCTCCGGCATCGGAGAAGGCGCTGTTTGCAGTGGAAACAGACGATCCCCAAACCACGCTCGACGCGGATGCACTTGAACCTGTGCTCGAGCCCCAAACTACACTGAACGCATTAAGCGCGTTGTTATTCCATGGCAACGAGCTACCCCAGACGACCGACGTCCCGTTCACCAGCGATGAACCCCAGACAACCGAGGTTCCCCACACCACAGAGGTTCCCCAAACCACTGAGTTGCTGGCGACGCTCGAGTTTCCGTAAACGAGCGAGATGACTCCGTTCTGTGCGTTATAAACCGCCGTCGGAGAAAGCGCCGAGCCGACAGTGGCAGGCGCGAGGTCGTTATTGGCGATGGCTGCCTGAACGTTCAGGAGCCCAGATCCGACCGAGAACAGATCGTAAGACTGTGTGAACGATTGGAATAAGTGCGGCACGTACGCCGAGGTTGAGAACAGGTTCATCTTGTACGCCGTCTTCATTAGACGCGCCTTCACCTGGTCGGGAGTAAGAGAACCATGTTCGTCCAACAGCAGGGCTACGGCTCCCGCTACAACCGGAGTTGCCATGCTGGTACCGCTCAACGTGAAGTAGTCTTTCTTGCCATCGTTTCCAGGAACAACGTCTCCTGCATAGCTGCCTTCTAACGTTGCTCCCTGTGCGGCGAGCGAGACGATGCCGTTGCCCGGAGCCATGATGTCTGGCTTCACAACGTGGTCGTAAGTTGTGGGCCCCTTGGAACTATAGCTGGCTGCCCTTTCGGCCGAAGCAAAGGACGACCCACCGCTCTTGCTCGCTCCGACGGTGAGAACGTATGGATCGTTGCCCGGAGCGGTAACCGTTCCGAAACCATTGCTGCCATACACGCTCAAGCGGCCATAATTGCCGGCTGCCACTACCACTACGATCCCACTTTTCCATGCCGCTTCAACTGCCTGGCAGAGAGGATCCTGTGTATAGCTAACCGGAATGCCTCGACCAAGAGAGAGGTTGATGACGCGAATGTTGTAAGTGTTCTTGAGAGCAATCGCCTGCTGAATCGCCGCGATCACGGTGCTGTCGGAGCCAGCTCCGTTCGCATCGAGAGCACGAAGGTCGATCAGCGTCACGCTTGGCGCGACGCCCGTATACTGACCGCCCGAGAGAGTACCGTTACCGCCGATGATTCCCGCTACGTGCGTACCATGACCGTAAAGGTCCCATTTTCCACCCCACGAATTCGAGGTCGGGGTTCCAGTGAAGTCCTGGTGATAGACGACGCGAGAGGTTCCGTTGGCGTTTCTCAGATCAGGATGATTGTCATTGATGCCGCTATCAATTACCGCTACGCCAACGCCCGTACCGTCGAATCCAGAATTCCAGGCTGCATTTACTCCGGTTGCTCCATTCGTGACGTCGTCCATGCTGTTTAACGGATGGTCGATGGTAACGGAAGCGATGTCAGGATCGGCTTCCAACGCCGGCAGTGCGCTGACTGGAACCGTGAAGGACGCGCCCTTGATCATGTGAAGCTTGCTCTGAAGACGCGCTCCACGTCCGTTCATCGTGGAGTAGTGTCCCGCAGTCGGGACTTGGCGATATTGGACAATGACCTTCACCGTCTGTCCGCGCCCGGCGCCTTGCTTCGCGTTGGCGAGGAATCCACGGAGCTCCGGAGCCAGACGCGAAAACCTGCCCGTTTCATTGGCGACTGGTTCGTTCCAGCGCTGGGCGAATGCCATTCCGGTTGTTAGCACTAGCGCCATAGCCAGGCGTTTGCCCCATGCTGCACTGTGCCGTTCGTTGCGGCCCGGCTTTCGTGGCTTTTGTGTACGCACCATAAATCTCGTCACCCTTTCTTCATTGCGGGGGAAAGATCCAGCTTTGTACCCATGAGCCTTGTTGCACGGGGAACGCCAATCCCGAGCCTGTAAGTGATTGAAATGGATAGATATATAAGGGATCTCACTTGGCGGTTTTGGGCCATCCTGTCCCTACACTGCGGGCGCGGGACAGTCTGTCCTGTTCGGGTTGCTCTAGCGAGGTGACTTCCGATAGACGGAGGATGGTTACTCTCGGAGCGGTTCGGAGGCAGGCAGGGAGGATTGACGAACCGAAACTAAAGGCCAGCGGACTTAGCGACCGCCATTCGCTGCGGCATCTTCGGCATGGCTGCGATGAGGCGCTGCGTGTATCCGTGGCGAGGTTCGACCAAAACCTGTTCGGTGAGACCGGTCTCTACCACCCGGCCTTCGTGCAAGATCGAAACTCGATCGCAAATGCCGGCTACGGATGCAAGATCGTGCGAAATGTAAAGAAGGGACATTCCGAAGTTGCGGTTCAGGGTACGGAAAAGTTGAAGGATTTCTGATTGCGTGATCACGTCGAGTGCGCTGGTGGCTTCATCCGCAATTAGCAGCGCCGGACGATGAATGACTGCCATCGCGATCAAAACGCGTTGTGCCTGTCCCACGCTCATCTGCGAAGGATATTTTAGCAAGAAGTCTTCCGACGAAGGCAGACTCACGCTTTCCAGCGCAGAGCGGACGGCATCGTCGCAGGCAGAAGCGGATCCGGATGCATGGGCATTCCACGTTTCTTTCAGCTGCTTTCGGATCTTGAGCGCCGGATTCAACGACGATTGAGGACTTTGCAATACCAGCGCGATCTTGCGGCCTCGCAAGCCGCGCAACTCACGTTCACGGCAGAGCAGAAGGTCACGCCCTTCGAATTCGATCGCTCCCTGGATCTGAATGCGCTTGCGATCGAGCAGTCCTAGAATCGCCATCGCCAGAGTGCTCTTTCCTGAGCCGCTCTGGCCAATCAGTCCGAGAACCTCGCCGCGGCGAATTTCGATCCCGGCATCCTGCAAAACAGGCGCCTTATCTCCATATTGCACGGTGAGGCGCGCGTGAAGAAGGTGTTCGGGTTGAAGTTGCTGCGTCAAGATATCGGCTGCCTATTTCAATGAGAGACGCTCGACGTTCCAGTACGTTTGCGGCACCAGAATGACCGGGCTGGCATCCTGCACTTTGGGCGAAACCGCCGACAGTGCGTTGCGATTCACCAGGAAAATGAACGGGGCCTGCTCAACTGCGATTTCCTGTACGCGATCGAATGCTTCCTTACGCTTCTTCGGGTCCGCGGAGGATGCTTGGGCTCGCATGAGGCGATCGATTTCCGCTTCCCACGCGGTTTCCGGAGTTTTCTCCTGTGGATTCCACTGGTGATTTTCCGACGAACTCAGCCAAACGTTCATCTGTTCGTTGGGGTCGAGTCCGACGTTGGTGAGCCCTAGCAAAATGGCTTCATAGTCGAACGACTGCGTCATGCGCTCGATCAAGGAAGGGAAGTCCAGGGTCACGACGTTCACGTGAATACCGACCTTCTGCAGGTCTTCCTGAATCAGGGTTGCCATACGCTCGCGGGCTTTGTTTCCGGAGTTCGTGATGATCGAGAAAACGACTGCATTTCCTTCTTTGTCTTTCAACGCGCCATTCTCCAGTCGAAAGCCCTCGGCTTGCAGCGATTTGAGCGCGGCATCGGATGAGTAAGCCTGGGGTTTCAGCCGGGCGTTGAACCAGAATTTATTCGCCGTGGAGACTGGACCGACGGCGGGCTGCGCGTGTCCGCGGAACACGACTCGGGCAAGATCATCGCGATTGATCGTTTGGGAGATGGCTCGCCGGAATGCTGCTGACCGAAACCAGTTCTTCTTGTACGGCGGCAATGGAGCTTTTGCGACTTCGTTGAACCACATCTGTTCGCTATCGAGAGACGGTCCGGCGTCGTGTACAACCTGGGGCGATGTGGTCGCAAGCTTGTCGAAGTATTCACTGTCGAGCGAATTGATAAGGTCGATCTCGTTGCGCTTGAAGCGCAGCATCTCGACGTCGCGGTTCGGTTGAATATCGAGCCGGATCGAGTCGAGATAAGGAAGCTTTCGTCCTTGCGCGTCGCTCTTCCAATAGTTCGGATTTTTCTTCAGCAACAACGTGGATCCAGCTTTGTAGTCCGCGACCATGAACGGGCCAAGCACGGCCATTTCCTTCTTTGCCGAATGTGCCGAGAGGATGGCGACTTGATCGAATTGCCGGTCCAGTCCTGCGACCGGGGCCGGGAATGTAATCGCGATCTGGGTAGGCGAGAGGATTTTGGTGTCGACTTTTCCGGGACCTGAACGGAATGCGTCTCCCGTTGGAGAGTGCAAAGCCGGATCCATCAATTGCTGCACGGTGAAGGCGACGTCCTCAGCGGAAAACGGCGTCCCATCCGAAAACTGGACTGCACTGCGAAGCTTGAAAGTGATCTGCTTGCCGTCTTTCGAGACCTTCCAGGACTGTGCCAGTTCAGGTTCCAGCGCTTGTGTCTGCCGGTTCATTCGCACCAGCACCCCGCCCGTCAGATAACGGACCGCGACCGAAGCATCATCCTCCACTTTGAGTGGATCGAAGGTCTTCGGCTCGGAGCGCAAGCAAAAACGCAGCTCGCCTTGGGCCAACGCGTAGTTAGCAAAAAGAGCTACGGACCAAGCAAGTAAGAAAGCAGATCGTTTGTAGCTGAACGACTTCACCGGGAATCTTTTCTGGAGCAGCGCTTAGCTTGCTGCCTCCTCTTGTTTTGAAAGCACCAACTGAAATGAAGTAACCACAACAATCAGCATCACGAGCGGCACAAACTTCCAGGGCTCTTCACCGACTGAGACTAAGCCCTCCAACTCTTTCAACAAGCTGCCCCATGATGGCAGTGGTTCTGCGACGCCCAGACCTAAAATTCCTAAGTTTGCTTCACTCAAAATGAACGCCGGAATCGAAATCCAGAATTGTGCGTACAGGGCTGGTTTCAAATTGGGCAGCACGTGAATCCAGAACAGACGCGCTCCACGAATTCCTGAGGCTCTCGCCTGACGTACAAAATCCGAAGTTTTCAGAGAACTTGCGGCCGCGCACAAGACTCGCGCCGCGCTTGCCCATCCCAGTAATCCCAACATCAGAAACGTCACGAGAACAGAAATCAGTGGCGGCACGTTCAGCGGCAAGAGAGCCCGCACGGTGATCAGCAGGAACAGCCACGGCAACGAGAGAAATAGATCCGTGACTGCCATGGCCGAGCGCGACCATCCACCTCCCACGTATCCGGCGAGCCCGCCCACTAGAGCTGCCATTAGGGTGGACAGCAGAGCAGCCGCTGGCGCCAGCAATAGTGAAATTCGCGTTCCGTACAACACGCGGGCAAACCGGTCACGGCCAATTTCATCCGTGCCAAGCCAGTGAGCGCGTGAAGGCGCTGCATCAGCCGCTTCGCGGTATTGTTTCGCGTATCCCGCAGGCGCTAGCCAGTTGGCCGCCAGCGAAACCCCGACGACGGTCAGCAGAACTGCAATCGCAACTCTCCGCCAGACGGTCATGCTTCCTGGCCTCGAAGCAGATATCCGATTACATCGGCACCGGAGTTTGCGAGCAAGGTTACCAGTGTCACCAAGATCGTGATGTTGGTGAGAAGCGGCAGATCGCGAGCGAGAGCTGCCTGCCATGCCAGCTGCCCGATTCCCGCGAATCCGCAGAGCGCCTCAACCGGGACCGTGGCCCCAACGGCCATTGCCACCGAAACCCCAGCGACTGCCAGCAACTGCGGAGCGGCGACGGGAATTACATGCCAGAAGAGAATTCGCAGTTCGCTCAGGCCTTTGGCCCGGGCCGTAACAATATGCGGACGTAAGTAAGCGCCTGCGAGCAGGTTTCGGGTGAACCGGTAGTCTCGGGGTGCGACGATCAGGGCGATCGCGATCGCTCCCGGCACTCTCCACAGTATCGACAGGAGCGCGAGCACCGCGGCGGGAAGACAAAGCAGCGTCCCGCTGAGAATGGTAGCGAAGGTATCGAAACTCAGGGTGCGCAGCCTCGCGGCGCTGAGTGCCAGCGCCAGAACTGCGGTCCAACTCAATAGCAAGCCGATTCCAACGAGCCGGACTGTCAACCAGGTCCGCTCCTGCAATAGCTTGAGAACAGGTTGTCCCAACGATATCGAGTTGCCGAGATCGCCATGTACCGCGCGCTTGAGCGACCGCAGATAGAAACGGAAGATGTTGTGCTGCTCGGCGCGAACCTGCCGTAACGCCTCGATGCTGGCAGAGTTCAGGTGGGGGTCCAGTTGAGCTTCATCGGTGTCGAAGCCCGGAGCGAAACGAACCAGGGTTGCGGACAGAAATCCGCCAATCAGAACCGTAGCGATGATAGTGATCCCATGCCGCGCAATTCTTCGCCTCAGCATGGTTCATATCTCCTATTTCGCCGACGCGCCCAGGGTTTGTTTATCCTGCTCGCGCGACGCGGCTTCCCCGTGATGGATTTGTTTCATCGAGTACATGCGGCGATCGGCCTCTGCCAGCAAGCGTTCCACGTCGGTGCCGTCGTCGGGACAGAAGGCCATGCCAACGCTCAGCGTGATCAGATCGCGGCCGGTTACGTGGCGCCCTGACTCGATTGCGGCTTGATTCAGCCGCTCCGCTTTTTCATTTGCCGCCTCGGCAGTTAGTCCAGGAGCAGTGATGACGAACTCGTCTCCGCCCATGCGTGCCACATAGTCGTAACCGCGGCAAACATCCCTTAAGCGGGTTGTAAACTCGCGCAGCAGCTTGTCGCCTTCGAGGTGTCCAAAGGAGTCATTGATCTGCTTGAAGCCGTCGATATCGCACACGAGCACGGCGAGCGAGGTTTTCATGCGCCGGCAACGCGCCACTTCCTGCGCGAGATGGACAAACAACGAGCGCGCATTCGGCAGGCCGGTCAGATAGTCGGTGGTGGCGGAACTCTCTGCTTGTTGATATTTCAGGGCGTTTTCCACCGAGAGCGCGACTTTCGAAGCCACTGCCAGAAGGATTCTCAAATGATCGGGAGTGAACGCGTCGCGATTCGACTGATACATAGCGAGCACACCGACCACACCATTCAGCCCTTCAAGCGGCACCACCAGCGCCGATTGAAGGAGCGCGTTTTTCCCAGCGTCGCCGAAGCCCGGTTCGACCTGCGGATTGCCGTTCACGATCGGCTTGCAATTCTCTGCGACCCAGCCGCATAGTCCTTCGCCCATCCGAATTTTCAATGACGACAACGCGCGGAAATTTTCACCGCTTACCAGTTCCGGCAGCAGCCAGCCATTGCGATTGACGAACACGGCGATGGAGTCGTAAGGGATCAGCCGCCGCAAACGCATGGACAGGACCGATAAGGTCTCGCTCAGGCTCAGTGAAATTCCCAGATCCTGGCTGAGCTCAAACATGGTCTGAGCCTCTTGCCGGGCGGATGCGATGGAAGTCAGAAAGTCCGCATTCTCGGACGGGCCGTGAGTCGGCTCCGTACGCTCGAATCCCGCGGCTGGGGCCTGGCCGCGCTCCACCCGTACAGACTTCGAGAGTCCCAGAGTTCCGATGGCTTCTTCCGTCATCTGAGCCAAACGCTCCAGGTCGACATAACGGCCGGAGAGTATTTCCACGATCGTGGGATCGAACCACGTTCCCGATTTCTCTCTTACCTTATCCATCGCCTCGGCGAGGGGCAGAGCAGGCCGGTATTGGCGGTGAGAGGCGAGGGCGTCGAGGCAATCGACCGCGGCCAGAATGCGGGCTCCGATGGGAATGTTGTCTCCGGCCAATCCCTCGGGATAGCCGGATCCATCCCAGCGTTCATGGTGTGAGCGCACGATCGGGGCCACAGGATATGGAAACGCTACGCGCTCCAGAATTTCCGACCCAACAATGGGATGCACTTTCATCTTTTCGAATTCTTCGGGTGTCAACTTTCCGGGCTTGTTGATAATTTGTTCCGGTACAGCCAGCTTGCCGATATCGTGCAACAACGCGGCCGCACGCAGGGCCTCGATTTGCTCGACATCCAGCTCAAGTTCCTTGGCAATTTCGACGGCGTAGGTTCGTACGCGTTGCAAATGCGTATGAGTCGTGTGGTCTTTGGCTTCAATAGCCAGCGCCAGCGCTTCGATGGTGCGCATGTTCAGCGAGGCAATCTGCTCGACATGCCGCTTCTCGACTTCGACTCTTTCCTTTTCCGCTTCGAGGCGGCCCAAATACATGCGATAGGAGCGATAGACCCAATAAATCAGCGGTAAAACCAGCAGCGATGTCTGCCATCCGGCGGAACGATTGACAATGCCGACGAGGCCGACAGCGGCAGCGCCCACAAGGTAGTAGGGGAATGACCAGAAATAGCATTCGGACCAAACCTTGCGGCTGGCCTTTCCTTCGGTCATCGCAATGACGATCGAGATCGGCAAAGTGTTCGCGAAGAAGAAAACCAGCGCCGCCAGCATCAACAGAATGGGCTTGTTCGCGCCAAGCCTTCCAGCGAGCCAGTGATACGACAGATACGTCAGGCAACTGGCGTTGGCCATCATGCCGGCCACGTTGAACAGAACCTTGATGGGATCGAGGCGCTTGCGTGCCTGCCACACACTTTGCACCAACGTTGCGGTGCAGCCAATCAGCAAAGTTTCCGGAAGGCTCAACTCCAGGACGCCAAGCAGGATGAAGAGGAAATTCACCGACATTGTGCCGTCAATGCCGGGCAGTTGCACCTTCAAGCCCGAGGCGAGAATTGCTACGGCGGCGTAGCAAGCGAACCGCATCAGATCCTGGGACTGCCAATGCCACAAGGAGTATCCCAGTACAACGATTCCAAGGGACACAGTAATGCCAACAAAGGCTTTCGCCTGCATTGATAGTCCGTCGGTTTCTTGCTTCATCTACGCGTTGTACCGCGGCCTTTCCTGTTGCAAGCCCGTGTCAAGACACAACAATCCTCCCGCGTGTGGCTCCAAAATGACGCACACTCGTGGGAAAGAACCCTCTCGAGGGCTCCTACGAATCGTATTGCAACCTCTGGAGGGTCAGAAACTTACCGTGGTAATCCGAGAAAGTCACATAAGACTTGGCGAGGCCGCTCACGCATGAAAGGCTGACTTGATTTCAGCCTTGATACACCCAAACGTTACCTTCGTCATGCCATTCAGCAGACGAATTTCGGTACGGTTCGTTGGGCTGTGTCACCATCGTCCCAAACGTCCAACATGTCCACTCGGCGACCTAACTCGGTAGCAAAAGGAGCTCGTACGATCTCTGAGGCCGATGTAGCTGGTCAAGAGCCGATCGGGTCGCCGCAGATGGCCGTTTTCTACGCAGATCTGCAAGGAGAATTTGGAGCCTGCAACGCGGAGTTCACGCGCCTTTTCTCCTACACGTCACAGGACCTGATCGGACGGGAGTTCGGGGCCCTGTTCAAGGATGAAACCAACGGGACTTGCGGCGATCAGCTAAGAAATCGCATTCTGGATGCGACGACCGAGCAGGGTCACTATAAGTCCAAACTAACGGCTCAGCCGAAGACGGGCGGCAGCTTTGCGGTTGAGTTTTC
Source organism: uncultured Acidobacteriota bacterium (assembly GCA_963801895.1). Taxonomy (GTDB): domain Bacteria; phylum Acidobacteriota; class Terriglobia; order Terriglobales; family Acidobacteriaceae; genus Sulfotelmatobacter. Next base: position 34,163 of record CAWDGM010000004.1, read on the forward strand.
CTCCACCATACTGCGCGACTCCTCGGCGACTCCTATGGCTTTCCTGGGAGTGGTCGTTCCGGTTCCAAACTCTCTGCCCCGTCCCGTATCTACGCCAGAGGCACCCGTTCCTCGCGGTGTCGTTTCGCGCAAGATTGACGACACGCTGTTCATTCTCGCCAGCCCGACGATGCACAAATTCATGGGGCTTGTGGATCGCGTTGCAAGCCATACTGAAACCGTCCTGGTCACGGGCGAGACCGGCACCGGCAAGGAGTTGATCGCCCGGACTATTCATGAATCGTCGCATCGCAAGAGCCGGCCTTGGGTCGACATCAATTGTGCGGCGCTTCCAGAGAATTTGGTCGAGAGCGAACTCTTCGGCTACGAGAAGGGAGCGTTCAGCGGCGCCGACGCGTCGAAGCCGGGATTGTTTGAACTGTCCGATAAAGGGACTCTGTTCCTGGACGAAATCGGCGAATTACAGCTGCAGACACAGGTCAAGCTGCTTCGTGTGCTGGATGGTCAGCCTTTCTACAGGCTTGGAGGACATCGCAAGATTCGCGTGGATGTCCGCATTGTTGCCGCGACCAATCAGGATCTCGAATTGGCTGTGAAAGAGGGCCGTTTCCGCCAGGATCTCTTCCATCGGCTTGGACAATTTCAGCTTCGGGTTCCGCCGTTGCGCGAGCGTCCCGAGGATATCGTCGCGTTAGCCGAATATTTTCTGAGCCTGAAGGCGCCGAGCAAGAACTTTTCGGAACATGCCATCTCGGCACTACTGTCTCATTCGTGGCCGGGCAACATTCGCGAATTGCGCAACCTGGTGGCGAGACTCGCGATGGAATTTCAGGGCAGCGAAATTGATTTCCAGCGACTTTCACCCGAACTCGCCGGTGGACCGTCCGCGATGCGGCAGACTGCCTCCATGCCTGTGAGCAATCTTGAGAGCATGGAAGAGCAGATGATCATCAAGGCTCTTGAGCGCACCGGAGGACAACGCACGCTGGCCGCGGAACAGCTCGGTATTTCAAGACGCACACTCAGCCGGAAACTGAAGGAATACAACATCTCGTTCGCTCCCGGCGAGACGCCAGCTTCCCTCGGTTTCATCAGCAATGAACAGCAGAAGTTCTTCCGGGCCCGGGTCGAGATCGATGTAAAAATCAAGAACGCGCAAGGGGAAGAATTCGCAGTTCGCGGCGTCAATCTGAGCACCGGCGGCATGGGTCTTGACGGTCTGAAAGATCCCCTACGCTTCGCCGGCCTGCTGGATGTGAGTTTCGACCTGCCGGAGAGCAGTATTCGTTTCGAGGCTAAGGCCCGCTTGATGTGGGTCGGAGACGAGGGGCGTGTCGGCATCCGATTCGCAGTCATTGAACCGGCAATCTTCGAAGAATTACAGCATTGGAGCAACCGCAAGATGAAGGAAGAAGGTTGGGAATTTTCCGTCTAGCGTACGTTTCGAAGTTAGCATTCCTCAGTCCTACTCATTCTCAAGTCGAGCTTCGATTTCCTTCTGCAATGCTTCGGGTTTCATGGTCCCAAGATGTCTGGCGGTAATGTGGCCGTCGCGGTCGATTAAGAAGGCAATCGGAAGTCCCAGTATCCCTCCGTACGACTCCCCAACCTCGGCATTTCCCATCACGATAGGGTAGTTCACGTGAAGTTGCTGATAGAACTCCCGCACGGGATCCGAAGAATCGTCCATCGATATCCCGATCACCTGCAGACCGCGTTCGCCGAACTTCTTTTGCAAAGACATCAACGGGGGAACCTCATCGCGGCAGCACCATGTCGTCCAGAAGTCGAGGAGCACGACCTTGCCACGATAGGAAGAGAGTTTCAGTTCTTTGCCATCAAGTTGGCGAAGCACGAAATCAGGGGCTAAGGAACGCTGACTCGCAGCGACGTCGTGGCGGGACGACCGGCGCTGATGAAACACATATGCGCTTGCTGCCAAGAGCACGATCACGGTAACTGTTGTAAGGAGGATTCGTTTGCCCACAGCAGAAGAACTCACTCTCCCTTGGCCGTTGGATAGCCCTTATCCTTCCAGTCCGTCCCGAAATTGTCCGCGATGTGAACCACTTTCACGTTGGTGAATCCCATGGCTCGCAAGGCATCATCGGCGGGCTTGATGTTGGGGCAATGACTCCAGGGGCAGCATCCGCAGTAGATAACGATGAAGGTCGACCGCGGCAAGGGCTCGACGCGGTGCTTCAACTTTTGCAGTCCCGCTTCGGTTACACCGAGACCCATATACTCACTGCCAGGCACATGCGCCTGCACGTACATCATGTGGGAGCCTACCTGGAAGACTACCGGCTTCTGCTTGCTTGAGACTGCGAGGAGCTTCACCAATTCTTGCGGCGCCATCTGGCGCGTGGCCGGTATCGAATCAGCTTGACCCGATGATTTCAGAACCATCGCGGTCGCAATCAGCAGAACGCTTGCGCAATATTTAATAGAAGCAATTCTCATAATAGGCCTCACGTTCCCTCAGTTCACTTCGCGCAGTTGATACCTCATCTGCGTCGGCGCTCACCCCGCCAACTCGCGCAGGCGCGCAGCGGCAATCTCCGGAGTGATGTCGCGCTGCGGCGTGCCCAGCATTTCGAATCCGACCATAAACTTCCGAACCGTCGCGGACCGCAACAACGGTGGATAGAAGTGAGCGTGAAAGTGCCACTCCGGGTGAGAGTTTCTATCCGTCGGCGATTGATGGAAGCCCATCGAATACGGAAAGGGCACGCCGAACACCTTGTCGTAGGTGGCGGTGACGTGGTGAAGGATCTCGCTCAACAAGTGCGCATCTTCAGTGCTGAACTCCGCCATGCTGCCTAAATGCCTTCGGCTACACAACAGGATCTCGAACGGCCATACCGCCCAGAACGGAACCAGCGCGACAAACCCGTCATTCTCCCAAACAATTCTCGTAGCTTCGCGGCGTTCGAGCGAGACGTAGTCGCACAGAAGGCATTGCTTGTGGGAAGCGAGGTATTCACGCTGTGTTATGAGTTCTTTTGCCGGAGCTTCGGGGACCGAAGCCGTCGCCCAGATCTGGCAATGCGGATGAGGATTGCTTGCACCCATCATCGCGCCGCGATTCTCAAAGATTTGTACGTGATTGATTTGTTCGAGCGCGCTCAGTTCGCGAAATTGCTCGATCCATACGTCGACTACGGGTTCAATTTCCTGCGAAGACATGGTCGCGAGGGTGAGGTCATGCCGCGGCGAAAAGCAGATTACACGACAAATCCCAGGTTCCCCCTCGGCGACCAGCAACCCGAGATCGTCGACGTCAAGGCGTTCCTTGCTGGTCTTCGGCTTCAGGGCCGCGTAGTCATTGTCGAATACAAAAGTCGAGGTGTACGCGGGGTTGTGAATACCGCCAGCGCGCACATTCCCTGGGCATAGATAGCAAGTGGGATCGTAAGCAGGTTCAGGATTTGTCTGGACTTTCGCAACTTCGCCCTGCCATGGTCGAGTGGTTCGATGCGGCGAGACCAGCACCCATTCGTTCGTCAGCGCATTTCGTCTGCGGTGAGGATCTTCAGCGAATTTCAATTTCGGCCTCGCAGCATTTTACGACGGATCATGATCGCTACGGCTTTCCGCCTTCGTGAAACTTTGTGGCCGTCGTGGTGAATGTCTTTGAACAGGGAAGTAGCTTAGCCGGTGCCAGAATTGAAGGCTGCTGCCACAAAGGGCACGAAGGCACACAAAGGAATGCTTGCAAAAAACGTGAAATAAGATGGAACAGAAAAGCCTAAGGTTCGGCCTTCCCTCTGGCATTACTGAGTCCGAATGGGTCGCCAATCTCCATACGCACTCGACTCAGTGATTCTGCGCACATTTCTCGTGGACGCGTAAAAAATAAGATCAATGCGGATCCTGGAGGAGTCCTATGGGATCGTCGCAAAGAACCCGACTGATCATTTTTTCCGCGTTCTTCGTATTATTGATCGTATTTGCGGCGTTGTACCGGCCTGTGGATGCGATGAGCCGCCCGGCTCCGCAAAATGTCGCAGTTCAAGGGGAGTAGCGGCACACGATGACCTGGGAAATCACCGGACGCGGAATCTCGCCGTTTCCGGTCAGCAGTAGCTACGGCGTAATGGAATTCCCCATCATCAGGGCGAAGAGCAGAGGCAGGTAGATGACTGTCGCCTGCAGGAGATGACGAGCACGCATCTTTGATTGTGGACTCACTAGAGGCAGCTTCAGGAAAGACAGGCGCATTCCGAAGTAGAGGAGCGCGAACCCCAACACAACGGCTCCCACCAGATAAATCTTTCCAGCCATTCCCATGAAGGTCGGAAGAACGCTAAGCGGGATCAAAATCACCGAATACGCAATGATGCGCCAGGCCGTCGATCGGCCATCGTCCTCTACCACAGGCAACATCTTGATCCCACCCTTCGCGTAATCCTCGCGGTATAGCCACGCAATCGAAAAGAAGTGAGGGAACTGCCAGATAAAAAGAATTCCGAAGAGCACAAGTGTGCCCCATTCCAATTGCCCGCGCGCAGCGGTCCAACCCAGCACGCCGGGCATGGCGCCGGGGAACGCGCCGACGAAAGTGCAAATCGGTGAGACTCGCTTCAGAGGCGTATAGGCGACCAGATAGACCACCGACGTGAGCAGCGTCAGGAGACCCGTCAGCGGATTGGTAAAGACCGCCAGATAAATCGAGCCGCCCACAGAAGCGATCAATCCCACGAGTGTCGCATGAAGAAGACTCATGCGGCCGGCGGGGATCGGACGGAGTGCCGTGCGCCGCATGTGGGCATCGACGTCGTGTTCCATCACTTCGTTCAACGCGGCTGTGCCCGACGAGACCAGTCCAATCCCGATTAGAGCATGCAACAGTCCGAGAGTAAGCCAAGGCTGTCCTGATTTGTGAGCGCCAAAGAAGTAGCCGCACCACGCCGTCATCACGATGAGGGTGGTGACTCGCAACTTTGTCAGTTCAGCGTAATCACGAAAAAAGGAAGTTGCCCGACTGCGGAACCCCGAGAGAGGCAATGTTGTCGCACTCATGAATTAGGCCGTGTCACTCGTTCGAAAAGACGGTATTAGCTTGCTACCCACGGGCACGTGCGAACCCCAAGTGGACACGTGCTCAAAGAATGCATAGGTACTCTGATCGATTTCCAAAGTCAAGCGAAAACCGAAAGACCAGCGCCTTCCCCAAGGCTAACACATTGATTTTCGAATGTGTGCCGTCTCTGCTTACTTGTTTCCGGATGCTCCCGCGGAGTCAACGATCTCAGGCGGATCGAAGAAGCATTGATGCCACATGGCGGCATCGGACAACTTGCCAGTGACCCACTGCTGGAGGGAGGTAGTGGTAGCGGCGATCATGCCTCCGTCGGCTGAATCGAAAATGACCACAACGCCCGACAAATCTTGCGGCTTCTGAGCCATTTCCTTATAGCTTTTCGCCAGCAAAAACTTCGCAAATTCAAGACGATCACTGGGGCTCACGACCTTTGCTTCGCCCTCTTTTTGCACAGACAGGATCCGAACTTTTTTGTTGCGAAGCGGTTCCCAGTCGCCTGGGAATTGTGCTGCTTCCTCGTGAACAACCCGATACAGATCCGCGGTGGGTGGCTTCGCGCTTGCGGTATCCGTATCACCAATGCCCTCCGGCATCTCGACGTTATTGCGCCAGATCCATCCGCGGGACAAACCGGAAATACGCACGTGGACCCAGTTGGCGTCGAAATCGAGCAATTCGAACTCGTCGTGCAAACTGGCAAGAAATTGCGCTTTTGCATTCAGGCTGGGCGTTGCCACCACCGGCGTTCCTGATTTTTTTATCGCAACCAGATTATTGGGATGAGCGGTGTTTTTGAGAATTTCTTCGAGGCTGTCCGCTTCGGCCTTCAATGGATTTGCGCCCTTGCCGGCAGCGTTTGGCTTGGACGCGACCGATCCCGCCTCCGGATGTGGGGCGGATTCGTGACTTAGCGAAGAGGAAAACGTAGTTCCGGCTCGTGGAAATTTCGAAGACAGGGTTGGGGCGGAGGGTGCGGTGTCGGAAGGGAGAGCGGAGCCTGCCGACGTCGTGCCAGCTGCCACGGTCTCTTTCCCGGCCGAACTGCTGCCCAGTTTCTCGGCCAATTGATCGAGAATATCGGATTCGATTCGGCCGTTGGAGGTCAGTGCCTGATAACCGGAACCGACACCCTTCGGATCCGCATACCACGCTGTCAGCTTCATGCGCACCTGTACCGTGCTTTTGCCCGAGGCGGTGGACGAGACTTCCACCGAGGCCTGATAGTAGCCGCGCTGATATCGGCTGAGGGAATGTTCGCCGGGTTTGGCGAAACCTTCCAGCGTGGGCAGCCTACCCGACAGAGACTGTTGAATCAGTTTTAGAGTCTTCTCAATTGCAGGCTTCGATTGCGCGAATATACGTTGGTCGGCGCCGGACTGTGATTCCACTTTCTGCGCGAGCGCTGCGAACACGAAAACTGCCATCATCGTCGACACAATTCGAGATGAGGCGCGCAATCTGGTCTTCACGGAAGCACCTCCAGTTCGTCGCGCATCATCCAGCCGTGCTGGCCGGCGTGGGTCTCGACTCCCAGCCAGTAAGGCGTCGTGATCTCGACTAGAACTTCGGTTCCTTCGGGTAGTGATTGCAGAGTGCTCGCAGTGTGAAAGGGCGCAGCTTTTAAAGGTGCGCCCGGAGCCTTTACCAGCCGCTGTACTTGACGTCTGAGATTTTTCACCCGTTCCTCAAGAGTTTGGGGCGAAGTTGTAGTAGTCGGTGTTGCGGCTGTCGGCGGAGTGCTCGTATCCGCCTTTGTTGGTCCAGGCTGGATAGCGCTGGTGTCGGATCCGGCGGATTCGTCCTTCAAACTCGTCGCCTGCTTTTTCGCGAGATACTCCTGCTTTTCCTGTTCGGATTGCGCCGTCTGGGCCTTGATGGTCTCCATGCCCTCGAGCCGGTCGTGAATGGTTTTGTACTCGGCACCCTCTACGGAACCGTTGGACGGGTGAGAGATGCGGCGGTAGTTCTCCACAAACCGGGCATCGATCCGCAGCACCGTGTGGCTGTCGTCCTGACCCTGCACGATGTAGCGCACAGCGAGCGTACCGACGTCATTCGTATCTTTGAAGTTTTGGGGATTGAGTGCCTTGAGCCTGACCTTGTAAAAAACTTTCCCGCCCTCGGTCCATTCCGAGAAGACTTTCGTAGAAGGGACTTCACCCGCGCCGCTGACATACTCGTCTTTGTTGTACTCCTTGGTGCCTCGAATAATGCCGTTCTGAGCAACTTCCTGAACAATCTGCAGGACCTGGTCTTGCGGGAAGGGAACATTGATGATCAGACCAGCACCGTACTCTGCGGCGTCCTTGTCTTTCTCTTTGGCGGCCCAAGTCGGTTGCCCAAACAAGACGAGCAGGATCCCGGCCAGCAGCAGTAGCCAAATCGAGCTAGGAGGGTAGGACAAGACCCAACAGTGCGAGACACGTCCGGTTATTTTTCCAGGCCATCGCAACGGTGTTCACCTTCCTTAATAGATTCTCCATGACAACCTATTCGCGATTGCCTTTATCTTGTAAAACAAATGTGAAAATCTTCACAAAAATGTCACGTTTTTGATAGCGCACCGTAAACCTCCAAGGCAAAAAGGAGGCTGAAAAACGGATCACGAAAAAACGGCAATCCCGGTGCCCGAACGATGATTGCGGCGATTTTAGCCCTTCTGGATTTCCCCTGCTTACCGACATCTTTGATCACTTCCGCTCGGCGCGTGGCATAATCGTCCGCAATCCTCGACTAGGTGCCCTGCCCATGCGTCGATCTCTGATTGCAATCCTCGGTCTCTCTTTGTTCGCGTTCGCTCCTCGTTGTAAGGCCGCTAGCAACGCGAAAGCTCTGCAAATCTACTTCATTGATGTCGAAGGGGCAGCGGCGACGCTGATCGTCACCCCCTCTGGACAATCTCTTCTCATTGATGCGGGCTGGCCCGGATACGAAGGTCGCGACGCCGACCGAATCATTGCCGCAGCGCACCAGGCGGGAATTAAGCAGCTCGACTATGTGATGATTACCCACTATCACCGCGACCACGTTGGCGGTGTCCCTCAACTTGTGGACGGCATCAAGGTCGGTACTTTTCTAGATCACGGCCCAAACGAGGAGGACTCAGAAGCATCGCGGGCCGACTACGCTGCCTATGAGAAAGCGCGCGCCGGCCATGGCCACGTTGTCGTTAAGCCAGGATGGGGTGTTCCGATGAAGGAGGTGGAGGTTCGCGTTCTTACTTCTGCCGGAGCGCACATCGCGAGTCCTCTGCCGTCTGCAGGTCAGGCGAATTCGTATTGCGCATCTGAGCCCGCACCGCCTGACGACAAATCCGAGAACTCTCGTTCGCTGGGAGTCCTTGTCACTTACGGCCGCTTCCGCTTTCTCGACCTCGGAGATCTGACTAAGAAAAAAGAGTTGGAGCTGGCGTGTCCGAACAACATGATCGGTACGGTCGATTTATTTCTCTCGACCCACCACGGAATGGATTCCTCCAATCCCAAGGCGCTGGTTTGGGCGCTTCATCCGCGCGTCGGAGTCATCGCCAATGGAGCCCGCAAAGGAAGCAGCGCAGCTGCATGGCAGATCCTTCACGATTCACCGGGGCTCGAAGAGATGTGGCAACTTCATTACGCTGCCGAGTTGGACAAGGACCACAACGTTGACGCGGACCGTACCGCCAACGTGAAGGAAAATTGCGAGGGGAAGTACATCAAAGTTACGGTCCTAAATGACGGGTCGTTCACACTAACCAACCAGAGAACTGGCGCCGAAAAAAACTATGCAAAAAAGTGAGCGAACTAAAATCTAGGGATGATCGTCATCGTGATGGGAGTCGTTGGCGCGGGTAAGACAACCGTTGGAAAACTCCTGGCGGCCCAGATGCACTGGGAGTTCGCGGATGCCGACGACTTTCATTCCTCATCGAACGTGGAAAAAATTCGCAATGGCATTCCATTGAATGATCAGGATCGCGAGCCATGGCTCGAAAGTCTCCACCTGGCGATCGTGAAATGGACTTCGGAGGGCAAAAGCGCGGTACTCGCGTGCTCGGCACTGAAACGAGGTTATCGTGACAGGCTCACCGCACCAGGAGTGCGGTTCGTCTACCTCCGAGGTGATGCCGATCTGATTGGCGACCGCCTTCGTTCACGGCATGGTCATTTTGCAGGTGAGGCAATTCTGGCCAGCCAGTTGGCCGACTTGGAAGAGCCAGAAAATGCCGTAACGGTTTCGATCGCTGCACCGCCTGAGAAAATCGTCGCCGAGATTCGAAAGGAACTCGGCTTGGGATAGAATCCTCACGCCGCACATTGATCTTCGACGCGCCACCGGATTTCTCTCTTGGACACTGCCCCTGACCGGCTCGAATCCGCAGTAGTCTCCCGGCTGATGTGGCGGTTGATGCCCTTTCTCTTTCTTCTTTATATCGTCGCCTACCTTGACCGCATCAACGTGAGCTTCGGCGTGCTGCAAATGCGGAGCCAGCTCGATCTTTCCGAGCGAGCCATCGGTCGCGCGGCGGCATGTTTTTCATCGGCTATTTCCTATTCCAGCTTCCAAGCAACCTCATCCTGGAGAAGATGGGCGTTCGTCGCTGGATTGCCGCTCTGATGATTGCCTGGGGCATCATCTCGTGCCTGATGATTTTTATTCGCGGGCCGATCAGCTTTTACACCATGCGCTTTCTGCTTGGCGCGGCCGAGGCCGGATTTTTTCCCGGCATCATCCTTTATATGAAGCGCTGGTTCCCAGCCAGTGCAAGAGCACGCGCGGTCGCATGGTTCATGACCGCAAATCCGCTCGCCGGAATTATTGGAAGCCCGATCTCGGGGGCTCTGCTCGGTATTCGCGGCGGAGGCCTTTCCGGCTGGCAATGGATGTTTCTGATCGAAGGTCTCCCCGCCGTGCTTCTCGGCGCAGTCGTGTTCTGGACCCTGGCGGACACTCCAAAAGATGCAAAGTGGTTGAGAGATGAAGAGCGACGATGGCTCGTGGAAAGCTTGGAGAAAGAACAAAAGTCCGAGGCAGGCGTCCCCTTCCGAGGCATATGGTCTGTGCTTTTCAGCGGAAGAATCTGGATGCTCTCACTTGTCTATTTTGGTGTTTCCACCACCATGTACGGCGTGACTCTGTGGCTGCCGAGTGTCATCCGCGCATTTTCGGGATTCAGCTATTTCGGCACCGGAATTGTCGCGGTCCTTCCATTCCTGCTAGCCACCGTCGCGATGGTCCTGGTAGGAGTGCATTCCGACCGAAAGAACGAGCGGCGCTGGCATACAGCGGTCCCGGCCTTCGCGGCGGCCGTCGGGCTGATTACGGCGGGATATGGAAATTCGACCTTTGTCGTGGTCAGCGGCCTCGCGCTTGGCATGGCGGGGGCTGAGGCGATGGTGGGGCCATTCTGGGCGATGGCGACATCGCGCATGACCGGCCTCTCAGCTGCCGCCGGGATCGCTATCATCAACTCTCTGGCGAACCTTGGAGGATATTTCGGCCCGGACATCATCGGATGGTTCCGTACGTCAAACGGCGGGTTCCGCGGTGGACTACTGGCGATCGGAGCTACCGTAGCCATCAGCGGAACAGCAACGCTGATTGTCGGCAGGAGAGGCAAGGAAAGCGCTGTCGAAATGCCTCCCAATCCCAGCCCCACTCGTGGAAAGGATTGAAAAGAGGCAGCTTCACTTCGCTCTCCGCGATCTATTGTTTACAATAGACGCTTCGTTCTTAACCAATGGAGTCTTAGCAACGTACTAGCACCAGCTTGGATCAGACGAATCATAATTCCGCTGCGGCCCCTACCGTCTACTGGCGGGTCGAGGGCAGTCTCCTCGACTTGACCGTGGTCCGTCCGGTCGCATTCTTCACCTGGAATGCGCAAACATTTTCCGAACGATTTCGCCGGAGAGGGCTGATCTTCCTCATGGCTGTCTTGCGGCCATTCTTGTATTCCACCAATCGCAAATTCGCGACCCGCATGGTGCACACCGTGCTGCGCGGCGTGACTCGGGATCGGCTTGATTTGCTAGGCGAAGAATACTTCCAGTACAAATTGAGGCCTCGCCTGAAAGAGCGCGGCGTGCAACAGGTTCAAGAGCTCGTGCAGTCGGGCGCGGATGTCGTCTTGGTAAGCCAGGCCCTGGACCACATGATGCGGCCGCTGGCGCAGCATCTCGGGGTGAAGCACATCGTCGCCAATCGTTTGGAGTTCCGCGACGGCGTGGCGACCGGTCGGCTGCTTGATCCGGTGATTCGTCCGCGGGGCGCGTTCGCCCGGTTTCGCGAGAACATGCCCGATGGCCGTCGCGCTCCTAAAACCCTCGCGCGTCATCTGGACATTTCGTTTGAGGAGCTACGCGGCGCCATCAGTCCAGCGGCGCGCGAAACAATCGCCCCGGGGCAACCCATCGTTCACTTCGAAGGAAGCCGGCAGCCACAAGGATTTTCGGTCCGACAGGCCTTCGCAGGAAAACAGGTCATGCTCATTGGTGTGACCGGATTCATTGGCAAGGTCTGGCTCGCGAACACGCTGCTTGATCTTCCCGAAGTCAAACGAATCTGCCTGTTAATTCGGCGCCAAAAGTCGAATCCGGCTGAGCGACGCTTCGAAAAGATGGTCGAAGATTCGCCCGTATTCGATCCGCTATTTGAAAAATACGGTGACCATCTTGGAGATTTTCTGCGGGAGAAGATCGAGGTCGTGGAGGGCGACGTCACACAGCCCGGCCTTGGCTTGAGCGACGAAACCGCTCGCTACCTCCAGAGGAACCTCGACCTCATCGTGAACAGTTCCGGCCTGACCGACTTCAACCCCGATCTGCGGGACGCGCTGGCCACAAACACCGATGCTGCTCTCAACATCCTTGAATTCGTGCGAAGCTCCGATCACGCTGGGCTTCTCCATCTTTCCACTTGCTACGTTGCCGGGGAGCAGGATGGCCGGGTAGGTGAAAAGCTTGTCCCGAACTACTCCCCGCGCGGCCTTGCCACCTACGATGCCGAGCAGGAATGGCGATCGTTGCAGGAACTGGTGAAACAAGGCGAGGCACGGTCCGAGAGCGAAGAGGTTACGTCGACCCTGAGGGCGCAGGCGCAGGCAAAAGAGCACGCGGCTAAGAACCTGCAGGGCGCAGCGCTGGATAATCAGATTCGCAAGAACCGCGTCCGTTGGTTGAAGACATATCTCACTGAAGCGGGAACGCAGCGTGCCAAGGAACTGGGCTGGCCCAACACCTACACTCTCACCAAGAGCCTTGCCGAATCACTGATCGCAAAATATGGCGTCGGGCTGCCGGTTGCGATCGTGCGTCCGGCGATCGTCGAAACCTCGGTGGCCAAGCCATTTCTTGGGTGGAATGAAGGCATTAACACGTCGGCCTCACTCTCCTATTTGTTAGGGACCTATTTCCGGCAACTGCCGTCGAACGAGAAGAAGCGTCTCGACATCATTCCGGTCGACGCGGTATGCAACGGCATGACGCTTATCGGCGCGGCCATCATGGAACGCCGGCACGACCCGATGTACCAGCTTGCCACCTCGGTGACCAATCCGTGCGATATGGGACGTTCGATTGAACTGACGTCCCTGGCGCACCGTAAACATTATCGGGCGCAGGAAGGTCTGGAATCTTGGTTGCGGTTGCGCTTTGACGCAATTCCGGTCTCCAAGACGCGTTACAACCGGATGTCGGCTCCAGCCCAAAAAGCGATCGTAAAATCCATCCAGCGGATCATGGCGCCCTTACCGCTGAAGAAAGCGCCACTGGTCAAAACCGAGAGGAATTTGGAGCGGCTCGAGAAGCTGATTGAACTGTTCGAGCCTTTCATTTTATTGAACGAGCATGATTTCACCGCTGAGAACATAGAGAAGCTCTCCTACGCGCTCATGCCGGAAGAGCGTGAACAATTCGGATACCACACTCGTTCGCTCGACTGGTGGGAGTACTGGATCAACATCCACATTCCTGCGTTGCGACGTTGGACGTATCCGCTGATTGAAGGACGACCTTTGGAAGCGCGGCCTCCGCGTACATTTCAGCTAGCGCCCGCTAACGGCGATACCGTAAGGACCGGGACCAACGGAGCAACGTGGCGATATTCCTGACCGGATCAACCGGATACATCGGCTCGCATGTTGCGGCCAATCTTCTTGCGGACCATGGAGCGTCTTTGAACCTGCTGGTTCGCGCACGCGATACGCAGGATGCGCAACTGCGCCTCTGGCGTTCCCTCCAGCTTCACCTCGAATTCCCACGCTTCTTTGAATTTCTCCAGACAAAGATCAGGATCTTCGTGGGCGATCTGACGGAATCCGGATTCGGCCTTGGCCGCGACGAATATGACCGCTTGGTCCACACCACCGATTCCGTGATTCATTGTGCGGCATCGCTCAACCGTAAATCGGAAAAGACCTGCCTCAATGTCAATCTCCGTGGGACGCTGGAAGTTCTAACGCTCGCTCGGCACGCGGAGCATTACCACGGTCTGCGTCGATTCAGCGAAGTCAGTACGGTTGCCGTGGCAGGGAAGCGAAGCAACGAAGTCGTCACGGAAGACCACTCCATCGAGTGGGATCGCTCCGACTACGATCCGTATGCGCGAACCAAGAAATTCTGCGAGCATATGGCGCGCGTGCTGCTGCCGGATACCCCCAAGACGATCTTCCGTCCAAGCATCGTGCTGGGCGACAGCCGCCGGCCCGAAACGACTCAGTTCGAAATGGTCAAAGCATTCGTGTTCCTTGCCGGCCTGCCTGCGCTGCCGTTTCGGCCCAATGACAAGATCGACATCGTCAATGTGGATTTCGTCGCTGACGCAATTGCCACACTTCATTCGAAAGACGCGCCGCAGTACGATACTTACCACCTGTCGTCTGGTACCTCTTCTCAGACTTTTCGCGAATTGACCACGGCACTGGCGTCCGCCCAACAGAAACGCAAGCCCGTGTTCATTCCTTTTACGGAGAAGCCCTTCGCAGGCTCCGTGAATTTCCTCTCCAACCGCAAGGGAGATCTCGGATACGGCGCCTCGCTTCTCAAAGTATTTATGCCGTATCTGGTTTGGAACACAGTCTTCGACAACACTCGCGTCACCTCGGAACTTGGACGCAAGCCGGTTCCGTTTTCGCAATACAGCTTCCCGTTGCTAAAGTTCAGCCGCGAAAATAACTTCCAATACCACTATCAGCCGTGGCCCGCGGCTCGCGGAGGAACAGCCGCATGATGGACTTCATTCTCGAGGCTTGGGTCAGCGGCAACATCGAGCGTGCCAAGGCTCGCTGGATGCTCGGTGGCAACAAGCGCTGGCAGGCGGGCGAGAAATTGAAACTGTTGTTCGCCGGATACAACGGCACTCGGAACATGGGGTCCGACGTCCGTGTCGAAGAGATGCTGCGCCAACTCCGTCACATCCTGGGAGCGGACCGCGTCGATTTTAGCGTGATGAGCCAGAACTTCGAATTCTCCAAGGGATATTTCGACGGCACGACTCAGGTTCACCTTCCCGATATTTTTCCGCCGTTTCTTTTCAATGAAGTACCGAGGCATCACGGGGTCGTTGCCTGCGAAGGCTCAATGTTCAAGAGCAAATTCGCGAATGCCTTGACGACCATGATGATCGGCTCGTTGGGCATCGCGGCGGTCGAGAACAAGCTTTCAGTCGGGTATGGAGCAGAAGCCGGCCACATGGATCCGCTGGTTGCGAAGATGTGCGGCCGCTATTGCAAAAATTCACTGGTTATCACGCGTAATGAGGAGTCTCGCACTGTTCTTCGAGAACTTGGCGTAACTACCGAGCTGGGCACTGATACTGCCTGGACCTTCGAACCTAAGCCGCCCGAGTACGGGCAAAGCATTCTGAGACAAGTCGGCTGGGATGGCAAAACCCCGGTGCTGGTGGTTTGTCCGATCAATCCTTTCGAATGGCCTGTGAAGGCGTCGGTTGCGAAATACGCGTTGCGTACAATGACCGGCGCCTTTAAGGATAGCCACTACCGTACCGTGTACTTTCACAACTCCGGTCCGGCAGCCGATCGTGCCTACCAGCACTATCTGACCTCAATCGCAAACGCAGTGGATGCGTTCCGAAAGCAGCGCAGCGTGTTTGTCATTCTGGTTGCGACGGAGCGCCTCGATGCGCGTCCAGCGAACCGCATTGCCGAAAGGCTCGGCGGCGTGCCCGTTCTGACCTCCGATCAGTACAATATGTACGAACTGGTCAGCATTCTGCGTTCCTGCCACATGATGGCGTCATCTCGCTATCACGGCATCGTGACGTCCATGCCCGGACTAGTTCCTTCTGCCGGGATTACGATGGACGAACGAATTCGTAATCTGATGCGCGAACGGGGCCATCAAGAACTGTTGATGACGGTCGACGATCCCGACCTCGAGCCGAAGCTCCTGGCCGCCCTCGAGATATTGGCGACCCAGGGCGAACGCATATCTGATGGCATCGCACGAACGGTAGTGAAGAATCTCAAGGTCATGGCGCGGATGGGCGTTTTCTTCGAGGAAGAAGTACAACGGCGCTATCCCGACTTCCCGACACGGACCGGCGAATGGAGTTGGGAGGATTACTTGCCGCCGATGAATCCATCGTTGCGCGAATTAGCAGCTGCCTATAGTTAGTCGACCAGACCGGACAATCACTCGATGCCCTTCGTAGGAGAAACCTTCGCGCAACTCAAAACTGCCCAGAACAGCGCAGTCCTGCAGGAGATTCGCGATGGTCAAACGACGAGTGTGAGTGGCGTCGAATTCCTTGCGCTGGTTCAAAAGGCGCGAACTTTTCTCGTCTCGAAAAAACTCAACAAGGGTGACCGGATCGGGCTGCTCGCAGCCAACAGCGTTCGCTGGATCGCGATGGATCTGGCGGCCATGGCGGAAGGGCTCATCGTCGTTCCGCTCTACTTTAGGCAGGCGCCTGCGGAATTGGTCGCGATGATCAAGGACAGTACCCCCGCGCTGATTTGCTGCGGCGATGCGACCCTGCGCGCGGGAATCCAGCAGGCATGGGCAGATGCGCCTCCGCACTATTTGTTCGACGAGATTTTTGCCAGTGTTGAGGGCGTTACCCTGGATCGCCCGCAGGTTCGCGATGAAGATCCCGTGACCATCATCTACACCTCAGGCACGTCGGGCGAAGCTAAAGGCGTTGTGCTGACAGCAGCCAACGTTGGCTTCATGCTCGGGTGCACGTCCGGCAGGCTGGACTCGCTGATGGGCGGGCGCACCGGGCAGGACCGTATCTTTCACTATCTGCCTTTCAGTTTCTGCGCCTCGTGGATCGCAGTGCTGACGTTTATGCTGCGGGGAAGTCTGGTTACCCTTAACACGGACCTCACGAAGATTCCCAATGATATGCCGGCCGTGGCCCCCCACTATTTCCTGAACGTGCCGCAGTTGCTGGAACGCATGCGGCGAGCCGTGGATGAGCAAGTCGCAAAGAAGGGTGGCGTAGGGCAGCTGATTTATTCCCGCGCGAAGGCCGCATGGTCCAGAAGAGAAGGAAAGCCCTCCGCAGCTGACAGCTTCTGGCTTCGCCTTGCGAACTCCATCGTGTTCCCCACCATCCGAAAGAAGATGGTCGGCGAGAATTTAAGGGCCCTTATCTGCGGATCGGCGCCCCTTCCGCCTGAAACCCAGGACTATTTCAAAATGCTCGGAATCCCTGTTTTGCAGGTTTACGGGTTGACTGAGACTACCGGCATTCTCACGATGGACGATCCGCACAAACCCGTTCCCGGCCGCGTCGGACCCTCGATTAGCGGTATCGAGATGCGGCTCGCCGAAAATGAGGAAATCATAGTTCGCGGACCCAATGTTTTTCCCGGATACTGGAACCGCCCTCAGCAGACTGCGGAGGTTTTGCGGAATGGTTGGTTTCACACTGGAGATCAGGGCGAACTGGACGAGACTGGTACCTGGCGCATTGTTGGCAGACTCAAGAATCTGATTGTTCTTGGCTCTGGACATAAGATCGCGCCGGAGACGATCGAGGACGAAATCTCGCGCTATTTGCCGGGTGCACAAGTCGTGATTGTGGGCAATGGCCGTGGATATCTTTCGGCCATCGTTACCGGCGCTGTGAGTCAAGAGCATGCGCAGGCTGCGCTCGATGCCGCGAATTCTGTGTTCCCGCACTATAAGCAGGTGCGCGCATTCCACCTGCGGCCGGAGCCGTTCTCTATCGAGAACGGAATGCTGACGGCGAATGGCAAGCTAAAGCGCGACTTGATTTCAGCTCGCTTGAAAAACGAGATTGACGGCATCTACCAGGTGAAACAAGCCGGATAGCGCCGGCTTTGAAAGGGACGGCTTGGCAGTCACGAAACATGAAGGGCAGGCGTTGTCGTGGGTGGAGGACAACGGAGTCGTTGAACTGTCGCTTCACCGCACCCCCTGCAACGAGCTGGGCTCTGTGTCTCTTGCCGAACTGGAAGAGTTTTGCGAAGCGCTCGACGACCTCGAGAAAGATGCTCACGCTCTTATCATCTACAGTGAATTGAAGTGTGGCTTCTCTGCCGGGGCCGACCTGCGCGAGCTTTACCAGCGCTCCAGTTCCATGGAAACATCGCAGGCGCTTGCAGGTGTTCGGGATTTTCTGGAACGAATCCATCGCGTCTTGAATCGTATCGACGGTTCCCCATTGACAACCATTGCCGCGGTGCACGGCGTGACCTTTGGTGGGGGATTCGAACTCGCGCTGGTCTGCGACTTAATTTTTGCCGATAAGCTGGCTCGTTTCTGCTTTCCAGAACTTCGCCTCGGGTTGATTCCCGGCTTTGGTGGCATCCCGCGCCTGAAGCGCGATCTTGGAAACGCCGTCGTCCGCGATCTGCTTTTAACTGGGCGAAGCTTCAACGCCACAAAAGCACAGCAGATCGGATTGGTCAGTCAGGTTGTGGCCGAAGGCGAAGCCTTGCGAGCGGCTCGCTCTACGGCAGCGCAATTGGGCAAGTTCGATCGTCAGACAGCCATCGTAGCCAAACAATTCATCAAGTCCATTCCCCACGACGAACTGCGGAAGGAGATCGATATCTTCTGCGAGTTGTTTCAGCGGCCCGCTGTGCAGGCCGGCCTCAAAAAGTTCGTGGAGAGCGTCGACGCGCAACCTTATTTGCCCTGATCGAAACTGAATTAAAATACCTTCCTATGGAAACAGCCGAAAAAACCCTCGACGAGATCATGAACCTCGCCGCCGCGCACTTTAAGGTGCCACGCGAAAAGCTTTCTCCGGACGATGACTTTTTCAAGGCGCTCGGAATTGACAGTCTGCAGACGCTGGATCTGTTGACCAAGCTGGAAAATCATTTTCACGTCGAATTGCCGGATTACGAGTTGCAGGGCGTGAGTGATTTTCGGACCCTGGCATCGAAGATCCAGGCACGGTTGTAGAAACGCTTGCAGCTCAGCCATCTTGTACCTTCCGTTCTCGAAATCTCGATGCGAATCGACTTATGGCAGGTGGTGAATTGATAACTAAGTCCGCCTCCGAGTCTCCGTGCCTCTGTGGTGAAATAAACCGTTGATGCTCGACCTCAGCCAATACACGTGTCTGGGCGCTGCTCTGCGCGACGCGCTCGACCGTTTTTCTACGGAGATCTGCCTCATCGAGGCTGAACGCGACCGTGAAAAAGTCCGCCTGACTTATTCCGATTTCAAAGAAATCGCGCTGCCGCTGGCACGGGCGCTCGAAGACGCTGATTTCGATCCCAACGATCGTGCCGCCATCATCATGACGAATCAGTCGAAGTGGCTGATTTCAGCTTACGCGATCTTGTACTGCGGAGGCGTACTTGTTCCCCTCGACTACAAGTTGAGCGCTGAGGAGCACCTGCAACTTCTCGCTCACTCCAAAGCCAAAGTGCTGATCATCGAGTACCATCTCTGGCGCGCGATCATGCAAGCAAGCGCGTTTCATCAAATCGGCACCAAGATCGTCCTCGTCACCGAGGCCCCTCTGGGTGCAGATCTGGCTGGCGCTTTTCGATGGGAGGATTTCAAGCGCAAAGGCTCAGCGGACTTCATCATGCGCCAGAAAGACGATGTGGCTTGCATCGTCTATTCCTCTGGAACCGGCGGCCGCCCGAAGGGTTGCGTTCTCACGCATGAAAACTATCTCGAGCAGTGCCGGGCCCTGACTGCTTGGTATCCGTTCTGGCCGGGTGTGCGTTATCTGAGCATCCTGCCGACCAATCACGCGATCGACTTTATGGTTGGATTTATCGGACCCTTCGTGTGCGGAGCCTGCGTCGTCCACCTGCGCACGCTGCGCCCGGAATTCGTTCGCGACGCCTTCGTTCGCTACCGCATCACCTACGTCGCTCTGGTCCCAATGATCGTGAAGAACCTCGAACGCGGATTGCGTGCGAAGTTCGACGAGCTTCCATCATGGAAAAGAGCGTTGCTGAATTCCACGATTGCGATCAATCGTTTGCTGACACGGCGGCGTCCCAATGTGAAGCTCAGCCGCATGTTGCTTCCCAATATCCATCGCGGACTTGGCGGCGAACTGCTGGCTCTCATCACCGGCGGTGCTTTCATGGAACCTTCCACCATGCAGTTCTTCTATGACCTCGGCATTCCAGTGGTCAACGGATATGGCCTTACGGAGGCTGGAACGGCTCTGACGCTGAACGATCTGAAGCCATTTCGCGCCGATTCGGTAGGCAAGCCGCTTCCCGGAGTCGAGTTGCGCATTCTCAGTCCGGATGAAGAAGGTATCGGTGAAGTTGCCGTTCGCTCCAAAACTGTGATGTCCCACTACCTCGATGATCCTGAACTGACGCTTGAAACGATCGTCGACGGGTGGCTGCTGACAGGTGACCTAGGACGATTCGAGCGCCACGGTCATTTGCAGTTGTTCGGGCGCAAGAAGAACATGATCGTCACCGAGGGCGGAAAAAATATATATCCCGAGGACATCGAAACCATCTTCGACGGGCTTCCGGTGAAGGAATATGCAGTGTTTGCATCGAACTATATTTGGCCGAAAAAAGAACTAGGCCGCGATAGCCTGATACTCATCCTTCGCCTCGAACAGAATCAGACGCTTGATAGCCCGCTCATCAACGATATCTCGACCCGTAACCGACGCCTGCCTGACTTTAAGCGCGTGGGTGGATACGTTGTCTGGGACAAAGATTTTCCACGCACCGCATCGATGAAGATCAAACGCCAAGTACTGGCGGAAGAGATTGGAAAGAAATTGGAGCGTTCAGCGGTGGTCTCGCTCTGAAGTATCGCCGGCAACCAGCCGGCCGCAGTTCGGGTTACTCGCCCACGCATCCGAAGTCAGTGACAACCGTTGTTTCGTAGGATCGAACACTTGGGGCAAACTTATCTTGCGATTGTGAATCCCGCTGCCGGCGGTGGCCGGCGTGGCGCGCTGCTGAACCCCGCACTCGACCGCCTACGCGCTGGGGGCCTCGAGATCGAAGTCGCTCCTACCATCGCACCGCAACAAGCCACAGAGATCGCTCGCCAAGCCTACGAAAAAGGCGTTCGGAACTTCATCGCAGTTGGTGGAGACGGCACCTCCTATGAAATTGTGAACGGCCTTTTTCCCCAGGCTCTCGACGGCCCGCCACCCACGCTCGGATTTCTTCCCGTCGGAACCGGAAATTCGTTCCTCCGGGAATTCAGCGACAAGGGACTCGAATATGCTATCGAGTCTCTTCTCGCAAACCGTCGCCGGCCCTGTGATGTTATGCGACTCCAACATCGCGACGGAGTTATCTACTACATCAATCTGCTCAGCATGGGCTTCTCAGCCGATGTCGCCACGCTGCGCACTCGTCGCTTCAGTTCATGGGGAGAACTGGGATACCTCACATCCATTTTCCTGACGCTCGCGCGCTTCAACCGCCGGCCCTTCCCGACGCGCGTCGAGACAAACTCTTCATTTGATGACCGCACCTGCCTCTTTGTGACATTCAACAACAGCAAGTTCACCGGCGGCACGATGATGATCGCGCCTCAGGCCGAAATTAACGATGGGCTGGTGGAGTATGTTCGTTGGGGACCGATCGGCAGACTGGGATTGATCCGCAACCTGCCCACCCTTTACGACGGCACCCACGTCAACCATCCTTTGGCGGAGCGAAAATCTATTTCTCATATCGAATTCGATTTGGATCAACCGGTCGATGTCATGGTGGACGGAGAGGTCCTGACCTTGCACTGCGAGGAAATCAGCGTTCTTCCCTCAGCGTTGAACGTGGTTGCCTGAATCGCGTGATATAAAACATGGTCATGGCGGGCGATCGGCGAAAGCCTCAGAATCAAAGCACACCGAGTAAGAATCGCAAGAACACCTTTCTCACTTATGGCATCATCCTAATCTTGCTCGCCGGAGCGTATCTAGCAGGACGCTACTACCGAGGTCACAAGTACGATTCTTTTGCGAAGTGCCTCGCTGGCAAACAGGCGAAAATGTACGGACTCTATTGGTGTCCGCACTGTGCGGATCAGAAGCGGATGTTCGGAGAGTCGTTCCAGAACATTCCGTATATCGAATGCGCGATTCGAGGTTCACACGAACTCGCACCTGAATGTAAGGCAGCAGGGGTGAAACTGTTTCCCAGTTGGCAATTTGGATCGGAAGCTCCGAAAGAAGGCGTCCTGTCGCTCGATGAACTTAGCCAGAAGACCGGATGCAAGCTGCCGTGACAGGTACTGCTCAGGCGCCCCGATTCCTATTCAGCATCATCGCGGTTCTATCGTTGGCGGGAATGATCGTCTCCGGAGTATCCCTCGAGCGCCACTATGCGAAGTCCGCGACGACCTACTGTGATTTCAATGAAAAATTTAATTGCGACATTGTGAATCGCAGCGAATATTCCATAGTCGCGGGTCTTCCGGTCGCCGGGATCGGCGTAGCCGGCTACATCGTCCTCTTTGTGTTGTCGACCTTCCGCAGATCGCGCCCTGATACGCCGAATTGGCTGCTCGCTGCTTCGCTCGCAGGACTCGCATTCGCCCTGTACCTGACCTACATCGAAGCCTACGTCCTTACTACATGGTGCATATTGTGCCTGACTTCACTCATTCTGATCGGCATCATCTGCTCGATTTCGATCGTTGTTCGGGTAAAAACCCCTAGAGCGTAAAAACGTGCGCCATTGTATTCTGACAGTGCACTCAGCCGGATGCCCGAGACCCAGCAAACTGGAATGCAAACGCCGCAAATGGATCAGGGAGTGATCCGTGTCGAAGCGGCCACTGGCGACCTACGGTTGCACGAATTCCGTAGCCGCATTTTTCGGAATACGCGCTTTCTCCGCTTGTGGTTGCCGCCCGGCTACGACGATCCGGGGAATGAAGGTCGGCGCTACCCGGTCCTTTATCTCAATGATGGACAAAATTTGTTCGAGCCGACGACGTCCTTCAACGGTGTCGAGTGGCAAGTTGATGAGTCGGCCGATCGTTTGATTCGTGAAGGCGCAGTCCCTCCGATGATCATCGTCGGTTTGGATAATGCCGGCAAAGATCGTATCCGCGAATACATGCCCCATCGCTCTTTGCAGCCGATGATTGTGCGCGTGTCCGGCACGCGCTATCCGGATTTTCTGACGCAAGATGTGATGCCGTTCGTGGCGCGCCGCTATCGCGTCGCGACAGGCCCTGAAAATACCGGCTTGGGTGGATCTTCTTTAGGCGGTCTGATTTCCCTCTACACTGCAGCCGTGAAACCGGGATTGATTGGCCGTCTGCTCATCGAGAGTCCATCGCTGTGGGCATCGAATCGCCAGATGATTCGCCAGAGTCGCAGCGTTCGCAGCTGGCCTGATCGAGTCTTTCTAGGGACGGGTACGGCGGAAGCAGGGAGGCCCGATCGCGATCGAAGTATGGTCGACGATGTCCGCGAGTTGGCAGCAATCTTTCGTCGCGGCGGTCTGGACGACAATCACTTCAAACTCGTCATCGACGAAGGCGCGAACCATCACGAGTCCCACTGGGCCCGTCGCTTCCCAGATGCTCTTCAGTTTCTCTTTGGCAATCAAGGATAACGAGTCTGGTGTAGGGGCGGACGCATTCGTCCGCCCCAGCGGCAAAGCCGCTGTGAGACTGCAAACAGAAAATAAACCCTTGTCCTTGGATCAAGTTGAGTAGCTGTGACGGCAAGAATACTGGTTCGAGTGGCATGACGCCCGTCGTCGAATCAGGCGCCAGCCTTACGTGGAATGCGAAAAATCACCAACACCAACGCCGCCATCGCAATCACTGAAAGCTGAACGTGTGTCCATCGTGCCAACGGTCCAAAAAGCGGAAGAGCATAGATCAGGTACAAAAGCGGTCCAACCCATCGGATCGCCGCCGCATTCGATTGCGCGATCAGCCAGTCGGCAACCAGCAAAAACATCGGAGCCAGGATCACCAGGTCGTAGACGGTCAAGTGCGGCGCGACGAGGACTGTTGCCAGCAGCAATGCGGAAAACCGTAGAGCAAGCGATGCGGACCTCCGCCACAACAAGATCGTCCACCCGAGTACCACGATCGCGCTGGCCACGTACAACAGAGAAGCAAAACTCGTCGACGGAACTAGCATCGACCAGAACGTTCGCAGCGAATGTGTCTGATAAGGTCGGGGCTCAAGCAACAACGGAGTCGAGAGCACATTTCCGAGCGTGATGAACCACTGGCGCGCAGGAGCCCAGCCGTAATAGAGAACTCCGACCAGCATTTGCAACGCTGAAGAGAGCAGGGCGCCGGCAACGACTCTCCACGCACCGATACCGAGAAATAGGATCGCTGCGGCCACTCCTAATTGTGGCTTGAAGATCAGGCATCCCAGTGCGACTCCCGCCCAAAAAGTCTGACTCGCTCTCAACGCAAGAAACATCGCCGTGAAGCAAGCTAGCGCGATCGCAGAGGTCTGACCCCAGGCGATCAGATTGAAAAATCCGGGAAACGCCGCCGCTAAGATGAAAATGATCGAGCCAAACTCTCGCAAGTTCGGGCATGTCCGCCAGATCAGGTAACAACAGGCTCCGTAGAGAATTGCGCAACAGACCCACCAGCAGGCTAACGCCCAACCATAGGGCAAAACCGCGAACGACCTGAAAAGCAGCGATACCTGCGGGGGATACAGCGGCAAATATCGAATGCCCACAGCGTCTTCCACATGCGTAACGGAGAGGCTCGCTTGCGCGTCCATGTCGTACAGGAGATCGCCACGATGAGTGTTAGCGACCAACCCCAAAGTGTAGAAGTGCAGGAAATCGGTCCCCTTAAAATTTCCGTTGCGATCGCGCAGCCCGGGAGTCCACAAAGTCCAGATGTAGAGCGACCACAACGCCAGGCACAGAATCACTCCATGAGTGCGCAGTCGCCTGGACGTGAGCCAAGCCCCCGACATCCGTGATCCCCAATCGTTTTGACCGAGATTCGGCATGCCTCTCAGGATGAATACTTGACCGGCAACGGAGATTCGGAGGTTTTTTTTGTTGTGGAGAAGATTACAGCCAGCAACAGGGGCAACGCGGACGCTGCGAACGCCGGAATTAAAGGAAACCAGTTCTGCGGATTCGGAGATATCTTCGCAACCAATAAAATGGCCGACGTGATCCACGGCCACGCCACAACAGCTGCGAAGGCGACTTGCGACAACCGCGGAAACTGCTCCCACTCGCGCACGACCAGCATCGCAGGAAGAATCAACAACGCTTGGTTGAACGGAGTGAACAGGGGAAAGGTAATCACGGTCACGATCAGAAAAGCCGCGAGCGTCCAGGAGAAATCCTGCGAGTTGCCGTTGGCTTTCCGGTGCCGCCACCCAAAAGTCAGCGTCCAGCCAACAATGGCCAACGACACTGCGATACCGAGCCCATCCCCCAAAAGCAGGCGGAGGACCGATGTGGTCGGAAAGTACTTTCTGTAAGCGATCATTCCCCTCAGAAAATCGATCGGCCAGGTCGGAACAAAGATTTCTCCGGCTCCGAACAAAACAATAAGCGTCACTCCAAAACTAATAAGCAGTCGGGCCCGCTGTCGCCACTCTCCCGCCGCCCAAATAAAAAACCAAATCAGAGGCAACGCCGCCATTTGTGGTTTGATCGTCGAGAACGCGAGTAGGACGCCCGCAGTTCCGAGAAAGCCCTCGTACACGCACCATGCCGCTGCTACGAGAAGGCACCCGACGACCAAAGCCAGTTGCTGATGGCGCATTCCCTGCACAATTTGCGGGCTGCTGACGGTGAAAAGAACGAGAGCAGCGGCGGTGGTCCACGAAAGATTCCAGTTAAGAATCCTCACACAGAAGATGACACTTGCGGCAGCAAACGCGGCCAGTACAAACGGCGCCCAATAATGCACTTTCGCAAACTCCGTATTGATAGTCGGAGCCATCAACAGAATCACGTAAATCGGATACGCGAATCGTTGCTCATCGACGACATGCTGACGAGCTTCTTCCGGCGTGACAATGTGTCCGTAGTAAGCCATCTGAATTTCCTGGCTGACTTCCGTGCTGTAGGGATTTCGTCCGTGCACGAGAAGTTCTCGGGCGCCCACCCAGCGCGGATACAGGTCGCCCATCTGTGCCTTGAGCCCGCCCTTTTGCAGGTCCTTCGCGTCAGCCCATGGTCCCGAGATGTGATGCACATACAGCCAAGTGGTCGCGCAGACGCAAAGGCTGAGCAGCAACCAAAGGATGTTGTGTCTCGAAGATTTCAATGGAGTCGAAGACGACGTCAGAAGTGTATCAAGGCCGGATCAACGTGCCGCTCGCGCTCAATAAGGTGTGAGCACCGGGTTCGGATCGTCCCCGTTCAGTCGCCACACCCGGCGTCCTTTGAAATAGTCCAGCAACTCCTGATCCGCCTGCTTGCCCATATCGCGAGCCCATACGATCTTCGCATGATCGATGTCAGCGGCATTCCAGACCCACTCCCAGTCGACGTTGTGCTGAGGGCCGTAGTTGACGACTACAAGCTGGTCTCCCGGCATTTGCTGAAGCTGATGAATAATTCCAGGCCGCTGCAAATTCCCTCGCGGCCACGGTGGCTCGATGGCAGCGTGGCCTAGGACCGCCGCCACGCGCACTACGATCAACGCAATACCGACGGCCGGAACTAAAATGACCAGCGTGTCTCCCAGCTTCCCCGAGCGCCATCGCCAAAGGCGCAAGTGTCTCAAGCTTTGCACGACGATCAGATACAACACTGCAGTCGCGGGTGCGAAATAGTGCGGAAGGGTCCATGTCTGAAATACCAGCCCCAACGCCAGACATGCGAGGACTAGCAACGGAAAGCGCAACTTCCGGTCACGAATTACCCAAGGCAAAGCCAGCAGGGGAATCGTCAAAGCTGGCCCCAGGTAGAACTCCCACCATTGCTCAATTTTCGTGTAAGTACTCTTTAGAAATCCGGTCAGCGTCAGGCTGTCTTCAAATCGTCCGAGCTCCCATCGATAAAAGGAACGAAAAACTTCGTGATGATAAAGAGGCTCGCTCCGAGGTGTTTGCCACAAGAAATACGGAGCCATTGCATAGGTCTCGCGATTCACCTGATAGGTCATCCGAAAGGGGCTTCCCGTGACCCGATAATAGTAGAAGCCGGTCGCCGTCCCGGCGATCAGAAGAACCGCCAGCATCGGCGTCACCACACGCGGAATGCTCAATCGAAATTCCGGCCGATTCGATCCTGCGAACCGCAAGAGCATCGCAATGCCAACCGGAATTGCCAGCAAAAACCCCTCATATGGACGGCTGTTCGCCAGAATTGCGATGCCGAGGGCCATTAGTACGGCATCTCCCGGAGCGAGTTTTCGCCGCAGCCGCGGCCATGCACCGATCACCAGCGCTCCGCCTAACGCCGCCACCGAGGCGCACCAGTAAGTGTTCATCCAGTAACTGAGAATTCCCAGCCTCAGGGCCGCTAAAACTGCCCCGAAGAGCGACCACTGTGGCGGCAGCCAGCCCTGCAACATCCAGCAGAGGGCTGAGCACATTGCGGCCATGATAAGAAGTTGTCCGATCCACGGATGTCCCAGCACCTGTCCCGCCGCTAGCACCAGTCCTTCCGCCGGGGGATACATCGACATGTATGTGGGACGCTCGATGATGTGGAAGCTTTCGAAATGGATCCACATCGGATGCGTTGGATTGGTGAGCCTTCCGTGAGCGAACGTGTCTGCTGCCAGTAGGTAGCTGAACTCGTCGTTCCAACGAGGCTGCGGAACGCCCAAAACTGGAATCAGCACAACTCGAACGATGAGCACTCCGGCTCCAACGCAGAACACGGCGAGGCCACGTCGGCGAGCTAGGCGTCCGAATCTTCCGGAAAACCATCGCGCCAGCGAAGAGGGAAGGCTTTGCCCGCGCCTCCGAGAGCGTAGAACCAGCAAGATGCCACCGAACGTCAGAATCAATTCAACGATTAATAGCAGAGAGGGTGCGAGACGGGCGTAAAGGGTCTGCATGCTCATTAGAAGAGCGTCGCGAGTTGGCCCGCCAGTATCGAACATTCGGCTTCCATCCTTTCGACAGAGAAGGGAAGCCGGTCTTAATGCTTACTTAACCGCGGCTTCCTTGACGCCGATCTCTTCGAACAGTCCGCCAGCGATCTGAATCATCTCGTCGTCGACCACGCGGTTCTTGGAAATAGCTTCTTTCAGTGTGATGGATACGACTTTGTTCGAGCGGAGCGCCGCCATGCAGCCAAACTCGCCGCGGTGCACCATGTCGATCGCGCCCAGTCCATATCGCGTAGCCAGCACTCGGTCGAATGCCGTCGGAGATCCGCCGCGCTGAATATGCCCGAGCACCACAGCGCGTGTTTCGAATCCGGTGCGCTGCTCAATCTCGCGCGCCAGTATGTTGGCGATGCCGCCCAGTTTGGCGTGACCGAACTCGTCCTTGCCCATGTCCTGCACGACGGGAGCGCCGGCGCCGGTCGCAAACTTCGCGCCCTCCGCCACGACCACGATCGAGAAGTATCGTCCACGCTCGTGTCGCTGGCGAATCGATTTCGCTACCTTGTCGACATCGAACGGCCGCTCCGGAATGAGAATCGCATCGGCACCGCCTGCGATTCCGCTGTACAGCGCGATCCAGCCTGCATCCCGCCCCATGACCTCGACGACCATGACGCGGTTGTGCGCCTCGGCCGTAGTATGCACGCGGTCAATCGCTTCGCACACAATGTTGCAAGCCGTATCGAATCCGAACGTGTAGTCGGTGCCCCCCAGGTCATTGTCGATCGTTTTCGGAACGCCAACTACGTTCACACCCTTTTCATGCAGTTTCTGGGCGACCGACAGCGTGTCATCGCCTCCAATGGCGACCAAAGCATCGATCTTGTGAGCTTGGATGGTGCTGATGCAACGATCAAATCCGTCCGGACGCTTGGAAGGATTCGTTCGCGACGTCCGCAGAATGGTTCCACCACGTGGCAGGATCCCGCTTACGGCATCAAGATCCAGCGGCATGCTCTGGTTCTCGATCAATCCGCGCCAGCCCTCCAGGAATCCGACGAACTCGTCGTGGTAGTGAAAAATTCCCTTGCGAACCACAGCGCGAATCACCGCATTCAATCCGGGACAATCGCCCCCGCCCGTTAATATGCCAATTTTCATCGTGTGTGCCTCTTCCAAGTTATGAGTCAGGATGAGCCCTCGGAATGCACCCCAGCTGTTGGGAAGTGACGAAAAGGCCCGAAAACACTGGGGTGACAATCGTTCGGAACATACAGAGTAACACTAAACGAATGGCCCAGAAAACGAAGATTGGCCGAAAGAAAAACGTTTACGCGCGCTCTATTCTTCAAATTTTGGATTGGACTTCGACTGGTAGTTCAGACACAATGCTCGACTGAATGAACAGGGCCCTGTCACTTTTTTTATGGACCATTGTTGTTCTGATTGGCGTCCTCTCGGTCGGAGTGATCGCCATTCGTCGCGGAGAGCCCATCAACGCTCTCTGGCTCGTTGCCGCTGCGACCTGTTGCTTCGCCCTCGGATATCGCTTCTATAGTTCCTTCATCGCCGCCAAGGTCCTTGCCATCGATGCGCGCCGCGCGACGCCCGCCGAGCGCCTCGAGAATGGACGCGACTTTCTCGTAACTAACAAGTGGGTAGTGTTCGGACATCACTTCGCCGCGATCGCCGGTCCCGGCCCTCTGGTGGGCCCCGTGCTCGCTGCCCAGTTCGGGTATCTCCCCGGTACTCTATGGATCCTCGTGGGCGCGGTGTTTGCCGGTTGCGTGCAGGATTTCGTGATTCTTCTTTTTTCCGTGCGCCGCGACGGAAAGTCGCTCACCGAAATGGCAAAAGAGGAAACCGGAGCTCTCGGCGGATTCGTCGCTTACGCCGCCGTGATCGCGATCCTCATTATTCTGCTCGCTGTCGTGGCTCTGGTTGTCGTCAATGCGCTCAAGGACAGCCCGTGGGGCACGTTCACGATTGCCATGACCATTCCCATCGCGCTGCTGATGGGCGTTTACCTGCGACAGATTCGCCCCGGCAAAGTTCTTGAAGCATCTCTCCTGGGATTCATCCTCGTCATGCTCGCAATCTGGGGAGGCCAGTGGGCGTCACAGAATCCTTCGGTCGCTCACGCCTTCACTCTCACTGCCCCAACCTTGGCGGTGCTGATCCTTATTTACGCTTTCGCCGCTTCGGCGCTTCCAGTCTGGCTCCTCTTGGCGCCCCGCGATTACCTGAGCACGTTCGTCAAACTCGGAACGATCGCTCTGCTTGCCATCGGCATTCTCGTGATGCACCCCACGTTACACATGCCCGCGCTTACCCGCTTCATCGATGGCACCGGACCGGTTTTCGCAGGCAAGATATTTCCATTCGCATTCATCACGATCGCGTGCGGAGCGATCAGTGGCTTCCATTCGCTCATCTCGAGCGGCACCACGCCAAAGCTCATCGCTCGCGAAACCGAAATTCCCATGGTCGGCTACGGCGCCATGATGGCCGAAGCCGCTGTGGCCGTCATGGCGGTGATCGCTGCCTGTGTCCTTCAGCCGGGCGTTTATTTCGCAGTGAACAGTCCTGCTGGGATTGTGGGCCAAACTGCCGAGGCTGCCACCGCGACAATCTCGAAGTGGGGTTTCTTCGTCACCGCGGCCGACATGCAGGCTCTTGCCCATCAGGTTGGCGAACAGACTCTATTCAATCGCACGGGCGGCGCTCCGGCTTTCGCCCTCGGCATGGCGCACATTTTTTCGCAAAGCCTGGGTGGATCGACCGTCATGGCCATGTGGTATCACTTCGCCGTCATGTTCGAGGCGCTTTTCATTCTCACCATTCTTGATGCTGGAACGCGCGTCGCGCGGTTCATGATCCAAGATGCTTTAGGTCACATCTATAAGCCGCTCGGCCGGACAAGTTGGTATCCGTCGATTCTTGCGACCAGCGCTCTCGTCGTTGCCGGATGGGGACTTTTTCTGTGGCAAGGAGTGAAAGATCCGCTCGGTGGCATCAATTCGTTGTGGCCCTTGTTCGGCATTGCGAATCAACTATTGGCGACCGTAGCTCTCTGCGTTGCCACCACAATCATTATCAAGATGCATCGCGCGCGTTACGCGGCAGTCACGCTGGTTCCGCTGATTTGGCTCGTAGCCGTCACGTTCACTGCTTCGTGGCACAAGATATTCGACGCCGATCCGCGCGTCGGCTTCCTGGCGCAAGTAAGATTGCTGGCGGCAAGTCCCTTGACCAAGTCGAGCACTCGCTTTATTTTCAATAACCGTCTGGATGCGGCAGTCACGGGCGCTCTCGTTGTGATGGTCGCCTTGGTTCTGATCGAATCCGCACGACATTGGCTGGGAATCCTGAATGGCCGCTACGAGGCACAGGTGAAAGAAACACCGTTCGTAATGACGCGCCTCGCGGGGGAGAGGCCATGAACTCGGTTGCTCGATTGTTCCGGACGTTTCTCGCGATTCTGCGAGAAGTCTTTGATGAGTCCGCTTACAAGCGTTTTCTCCAAAGCAGCCATATTCCGTCTTCACCGGCTGCTTACGCTGCTTTTTGGCGTGAACGCGAAGCCCGCTTCGCGCGTCGTTCCCGCTGTTGCTGATCGATCGTTTTCGTTCGAGTTGTAGTTCCATCCGCCGAAAAAATAATTCTGCCTTTGCTCGTTCGTCCGTTGGCTGCGGTGCTGCTACAATCTCTGCCGTGAATCGACGAACATTGCTCCAGACGCTTCCTGCGGCAGCGCTGCTTCCCGCATCGTTGTGGGCCGCCTCCCAGCAAGACTCCAATTCTCCTCAGGGCACGAAGGGCGTCTTTGAACTCCGCGTCTACCACGCGGCGCCGGGAAAGTTGGCTGAGCTGCATACCCGCTTCCGCGAACACACTATGAAACTTTTTGAACGACACGGGATGAAGAACGTTGCCTACTGGACCCCTCTGGATGAGCCCGACAAAAGCAATATTCTTATCTATATTCTCCAGCATCCCAGCCGCGAAGCCGCAGCCGAGAACTGGAAGTCTTTCCAGGACGACCCGGAATGGAAGAGTGTCCACGACAAGTCCGAGGCGAATGGCAAATTGGTGGATAAGGTGGACTCCACCTTCATGGCCTACACGGACTTCTCGCCTAAACTGCGCTAGCCAGCAGGTCGAAAGCGTTCTTTGAAATCCTCAACCCCGGGGGCAACAAGGCTTTCCGACTTCTATAGTTTGCTAGATGTCCCGTGGAGACGATTCCACTACCGTCCGGGGGGCCATTCCGCGTTACACTTTCTCATATGCGCGTTCTGGGAATCGATTGCGGGGGGGAGTTCACTGGTTACGGTGTTGTCGAGCTTCAGTCTTCCGGCAAGCTGGACTGCATGACCTGCGGTGCGATCAAACTTTCCACCCGAGAGCCGCTCCCGCTCCGCCTCTCCCGCATCTACATGCATCTGGGAGCGATTATCAGCGAGCATCAGCCTGACGAAGTGGCGATTGAAGATGTTTTCTATGCCCTCAATGTGAAGTCTGCGCTGAAACTCGGCCAGGTTCGTGGTGTGGCGATGTTGGCTGCGGCCGTGGCAGGGCTCGAGGTCGCCGAGTACTCTCCTTTAACCATCAAGTCCTCGGTCGTGGGATACGGACGCGCAGAAAAACAGCAGGTCCAGCACATGGTCACGCGCCTCCTTAATTTGTCGGCGCCGCCGGAGTCTTTCGACGCTTCCGACGCTCTTGCCATCGCGATTTGTCACGTCCACACGGTTGGCACACTGAACCGGCAACGTGCTGTGGCGCGCTAACTGCAAGCAGCGCTTCTTTGGCATAATTCTCCATATCGCAGTTTTTACGTGAGGCGACCACGCAAAAGAATTCGCAACCCGGCGTTGCTGTCACGAGAAGGACATTCCGGGTCGTAAGCCGGTCGAGCATTATTTGCGCCGCGTTTCTGATACTCCTTTGCTTTGCCATCGGTCCGACAGCGGCTAGGGCTGAAGATCCCGCTACCATCGATTTCTCGCTCGACTTTCCCAACTCTGCCCCCGAGCGCTACACGATCTCTGTACAGGCGGACGGGCGCGCGCACTACGAATCGACAGGCAAAATCACCTCTGATTCCGACGAGCGCGACACCTACGAATCCGATTTCACGTTCGCGGACGCCACTCGCGCCAGGATCTTCGAATTAGCCGCCCAGGCCCGCTACTTCTCGGGGAAAATTGATTCCGGAAATAAGAAGATCGCCTTCACTGGCGCCAAGAAGCTAAGCTACAAAGACGCGAAGCGGACGGCGACTGCCGAGTACAACTACTCTCCAGTGGTTCCGGTGCAGCAACTCACGTCGCTTTTCCAAAGCGTCGCCGGGACGTTGGAATACGGGCGGAGACTGACTTACTTTCACCGCTATCAAAAATTGGCCCTTGACGATGAACTGAAACGCGCGGAAGATCAGGCCCGACGCGGCGAAATCATGGAACTGCAGGCCATAAAGCCCGTATTGCAGAGCATTTACGACGACAATTCCGTCATCAAGATCGTCCGCGCCCGGGCTCTGCGCATGATTGAAATGGAGCCTCTCCCCGTCGCCGGGAAGTGACCTGCGTCGCGGGTTCTTAGGTTCCGTGTCCGCGAAACTGCCTTTGAGAGCTAACTTTTACAACTCCTTGACGAAAACCGTGTTCTAATTAAATGCAGATATCAGGGGGTTGCCATGTCCCACCCGTCTCCTTCCAGAATCACTTTGGTTGTTCTTGCTGCCGCCGTTTGCGCGCTTTTGGCGTTGCCTGCGATGGCTTCTTCTCAGGCTCGAATCGTTCGACTGAGCGACGTTCAGGGAACTGTTCAGATTGATAAGAACACCGGCATAGGCTTCGAAAATGCCTTCGTCAACCTTCCCATCACGCAGGGAACCCAAATTCGCACCGGGGATCGCGGTCGCGCTGAGATCGAATTCGAAGATGGCAGCTCGCTGCGCCTCGCTCCGAACTCCTCGATCGAGTTTGCTACCCTCGCTCTTAACGACGCGGGAAATCGCCTCAATGAAGTGAAGCTGTCCGGCGGCATGGCCTATGTGAACTGGCTGGGCAAAAACGGCGACCGCTTCAATCTCAATTTCTCACACGAGACCGTTTCCCTCGATCGTGCCGCTCACTTCCGTGTCGACGCATCGCCCACGGTTGCCAACGTCGCGGTTTTCAAGGGAGATGTGAGCGTCGACGGCCCTGCCGGCAAGGTTGCCGTTCAGAAGAAGAAGACAGCCACCTTCGACGCGTCGCAGGACGACAAGTACACGCTGGCCAACAATATCCCTGATGCAGCCCTCGATTCCTGGGACAAAGAGGCTTCGTCGTATCACGACCAATATGCGAAGAACAACAATTCTCCGTATGGTTACGGCGTCAGCGATCTCAACTACTACGGCTCCTACAGCAACATTCCGGGCTACGGAATGATGTGGCAGCCTTACTTCACGGGGGTCGGCTGGGATCCTTTCATGGACGGCGCATGGGGTTTCTATCCCGGCTACGGTTACATGTTCGCCTCCGCCTATCCTTGGGGATGGCTGCCTTACCGCTACGGCAACTGGTCCTTCATTCCAAACTACGGGTGGATGTGGCAGCCCGGTGGGTGGAACTCCGTCCTGAGTGTACCGCGATACACGGCGGTGTCAGGTGTCCACGTCACACAGCTTGTCGCTCCTGCAGCTGGGACGACGAGAACGGTTGCGGTGGGTCGCGCCGGCGCGGTCGCTACCGGATCGTCTCCGCGACTGGTTGTCAACTCCGGATCGGCTGGAATGGGCATCCCGCGCGGATCGGTTCAGAATCTCGGTCACCTGAATCGTGACGTCGCGAGATCTGGATCCGCACAAATACAGTCCGCTCCGCAATTCTCCGCTACCTCCCCGAACCGGGGCGGCTTCGGAGGGTCTCAGCGCACCAACACGGCAAGCCCTTCGATGGGACGCGCCAGTTCTCCAGCGAGTAGCGCACCAGCCAGCAGTCGCGGCTCCTCACCCGGACGAACCTCCGGAGGATCAACACCGCATCGCTGATCGGCAATTAATACAGACAAACGAGGGCGGCCATCAGGCCGCCCTTAATTCTTGCCGTCCTTCGTGAAACTTCATGTCCTTAGTGGTTAAAGCTTGTCCGAAAGTTTTGTAAGTGTCTCTGATGTGAAGGTGTTAAAGATTCTCCTCGGTGTTTAGGGTTCTCCCGGACGAACAATCACCCCCGCATATCCCACCACCATTTGCCGATCACCCGACACGTCTCCCGAGGTCGCATATTTCACCAGTTCTGCCGATTTCGCGCCCAGCTGCCGCGCCGCAGTGAGCATGGCCACCGCCGGACCATATCCGCACATGCTGATGTTCTCATGGGTAACCACATCGTGCAGTCCTCGCGGATCGAGTGTAAGGATACGCTCGATCGCCTTGTGATCTTTCGCGCGGGTCACCACGTCCGACTCGTAGTGATTCATGTCGCTCGATGCGACGATGAGCATAGGCGTCGTTGCCTTCGCGATGACTTCCCCCAGCGCCTTACCAAGTTGCTCCAGAGCTTCAAACTGTCCTGTCCCAAGCGCTATCGGAACAATCTTCAGCGACGGCTGCCGGAGCTGCATGAATGGAAGTTCGACCTCAATCGCATGCTCGGCGCGATGCGCGGCCGAATCTTCCTGAAGTGCAGGGAACTGGCGCTTTAATGCGTCCGCGAATTCTGTATCAACCGGAATCTGTCCAAACGGAGTCTCCCACACGCCTTCGCTCATGATAGCCAGCGCGCGACCCATCCCGGTATGGTTCGGGCATAGCACCACACATCGTTCCGGAATCTCGATTCGGGCAAAGACTGCTCCCGCCACGTGTCCGGAGTACATGTAGCCCGCATGCGGCGCGATGCAGCCCACCGCTTTTACGACACCCTGAGTTTGCGAGTTAGATTGCGACAGATACGCCTGAGCCTGCTCGCGCAGCGTAACCGGGTCCCCCGGATAAAAGCGTCCAGCGACGGCAGGACGGCGCAGAACTTCATGCTCCATGGTTCCCTCCGGGGATGCGGGACCAACATCCCGGGGTTAAGAATTACGATTCATCTTCAGCTGAGCGCAAAGATCGGTAGATCGCCGCATTCTCTTTCAGACTCAATGTTTCGGCTCGTGCAGTGGGCTTCACCTTCGCCACTGCAAGCGCGCGCTTCAGTCCAGCCTCTTCGTAATTTCCCTTGAGATTATTCCAAAGAGTCTTTCGCTTCTGTCCGAAGGACAGTCGCAGGAAATCAACAAACCCATCTCCCGCTACCCCAAGCTTCTCCTGCTGGGGATCAATCGTTAACCGCAAAACCGCCGAATGCACTTTCGGCGGAGGCGCGAACGCTCCCGGCGGCAGAGTGAACAGATTTTCGACGCGCGCATAGAGCTGCGCGGTTGCGGACAGCACTCCGTACTCGCTTCCTCCCGGCTCAGCTGCGATCCTCTCTGCTACTTCCTTCTGCACCATGATTACGATGGTGTCGAAATATTTGGAAAACTCAAACAGTCGCAGCAGGATCTCGGACGTTATGTAATAAGGTAGATTTCCCACCACCTTCACTGGTTCGGGCGTAAATTCGATTCCCGGCCGTCCCAGTCCCGGCTTCGGTCCGAACAACGAGTCGAAGTCGATGGACAACACGTCGGCTTCGATGATCTCAACATTCCGGAACATCCCGAACTTCAGACGAAGTTGTGCTGCCAGTACTCGGTCCAGTTCTACCGCGATAAGCCGCCGTGCGCGCTTCGCCAGAGCCGACGTCAGAATGCCGCGCCCCGGCCCGATTTCGAGCACCGTACTCTGTGAAATGTCGCCGAGCGCATCGACGACACGCGCAGCGAACTCCTCGCTATTGAGGAAATGTTGTCCCAATTTAGGCTTGGTTCGCGGACGGCGCGCGGAAACGACCTTTGGCACGTTGACCCTCACCCTACCCGGAAGTAGACTTTCAAGTCGGTCTCCGCATCTTAAGCGGTCGGACCTTGTTTCCCGGCAGCACTCATCATAACGTGCGCGCAATAAATCGCGCACGGGAGGTTCCAGCTCTCATGAATATCTCGTTCGTTGCTTCCGAAGGCGTTCCATTCTCAAAAACCGGTGGACTGGCCGACGTCGTCGGAGCCCTGCCTCGTGCGCTCGCCGCACTCGGTCACCAGATCAGCGTCTACTTGCCACGCTATCGCCAGACCAAGCTCTCCGATCCGACGACCGTGCTGCGCAGCGTCACCGTTCCCTTCGACGACGAATATCGCTTTGCATCGGTCGTCTCCGGTGGCACCCAGGGAAACATCAAGTTTTACTTCGTCGAATATCCTCCATACTTCGATCGCGACGCGCTCTACGGAACTCCCGCTGGAGATTATCCCGACAACGCCGAACGCTTTGCACTCTTTTCCCGCGCCGTTCTCGAAGCTTCCAAAATCGTAGGAGTTCCCCACATTTTTCACTGCCACGATTGGCAAGCGGCGCTGGTTCCAATCCTGCTGCGCACCATATATGCGGAAGACCCCGCTTTCCGCGATGTCGGCACGGTTTTTACCATTCACAACATGGGGTACCAGGGATTGTTTCCTCCTGAGACCCTGCCTCTGCTGATGCTCCCTTGGGATTTATTCACGATTTCCAAGATGGAGTTCTTTGGCCAAGTAAATTTCCTCAAAGGCGCCCTCACCTATTCGGACTACATCACCACCGTCAGCAGGAAATACAGCCAGGAAATCCAGACCGCGGAATACGGATTCGGTCTCGAAGGCGTTCTGCGCGATCGCGCTGCTACCGTCACTGGGATTCTCAACGGCGTCGACTACGACGAGTGGAGTCCGCAGACCGACAAGTTTGCAGTTGCCAAGTTTTCTCCGCAGGATCTCTCGGGAAAGGCGAAAGACAAAGCGGACCTGCTTGCGGCCTTCGGAGTCAAGAACGCCGATCCGAAACTCCCGGTCATCGGTATCGTCTCCCGGTTCGCCGCCCAGAAAGGTTTTGACCTCATCTCCCAGATCGCCGACCGTCTCGCGCGCGAAGAGATGATCATCGTCGCCCTCGGCTCAGGCGATAAAGCCTACGAAGAGATGTTCCAGCGCCTCAACAAGCAATTTCCCAATAAGATTGCGATCAAAGTTGCGTACGACAATGCGATCGCTCACAAGATCGAGGCCGGATCTGACATGTTCCTCATGCCGTCGCGCTACGAACCTTGCGGCCTGAACCAGATCTACAGCCTGAAGTACGGCACCGTCCCCATCGTTCGCGCTACCGGAGGTCTCGACGACACTATCGAACCGTGGGACGCTCGCACCGGGAAGGGAACTGGGTTCAAGTTCACCGAGTACAACGGCGAATCGCTGCTCCTCACCATCAAAGCGGCATTGCAGGCCTATCGCGATCAAACCTCCTGGCAAGCTCTCATGCGAAACGGCATGAACAAGGACTTCTCCTGGAATGCATCCGCCCGCGAGTACGGCAAAATCTACGAGCGCGTGAAGCAGATGCGCACCGCGGCCGCGGTCCCAGAAAAGGTCGTGGTCGTATAGCGCCCGGAGCCCAAGTGAGCCGACAAACTGTAGCGCCGGCGTCCGCCGGCTGTCGCGAGCGCGTCTCGCTACGGGCCAGGAAGAATCACGCCGACACGGCAGTTAAGTAAGGCTGCGAAGCTCGCGCACTCCGCAACGCCACAGCCCACCAGTGCAGATATCCCATCATGTTTCTCATCGATTTCTGCCGCCGCTCAGGCGAAAGCGGTGTCCCACCTGCATCAAACTGCTCCCACGCTCCGGCAAAACTTACGACGTCCCGAACCGTGACCGCATGCAGTTCTGCAAAGACTTGCCGCAACTGCTCGACGGCACGCAGTCCTCCTGAAACGCCGCCATATGATACGAAGGCGACGGGCTTTGCATGCCATTGCGCCCCGATCGAGTCGATCAACTCCTTCAGTGGCGCTGGGTAGCCGTGGTTGTATTCCGGTGTCACCACCACAACAGCGTCCGCCCATTCGATCACCGATTGCGCGGAAGCAGCCTCTTCGCCCGGCAATGTACCTGTCTCGTTTGAGGACGCTGCTGGGTCCACGATCTTCAGCTCGAATCTTTTGTCCTGGGTGATTTGCGAGGCCGCCCAACTGGCTACCGTGTCGCAAAAGCGCCCCTTGCGCGTGCTTCCATAAATAAGAGCGATTTTGATGACTTCTTCCATCGATACTTCCTTTCATCAAGAGGTAGAAAAAAGGTACAACCTCATGTTAACTTGAGGTCAAGGAGTCTTTGTGAAAGCCTCGGTTTCTCCACAAATCGCCAAAGCACTCACCGTTGGACAGGTTGCTCAGCGTGCCGGAGTGTCTGTTGCCACCCTCCATTTCTACGAATCCAAGGGTTTGATCGAGAGCTGGCGCAACTCTGGAAATCAGCGCCGTTACAATCGCGAAGTCTTGCGCCGCATCGCCGTTATCCGCGTGGCCCAAAGGACAGGCCTGTCCTTGGAGTCCATCAAGCAGGCTCTATCGTCCTTGCCACGCGGACATGCCCCCTCCACCGAAGACTGGAGGAAGTTATCGAAACGATGGCGCGCCGACCTTACCGACCGGATCGAGCGTCTCACCCGTCTTCGCGATCAACTCGACGGTTGCATCGGCTGCGGTTGCCTGTCGATCGACGCGTGCCCCCTCCGAAATCCCTGGGACATCCTCGCGAAGCAAGGCCCAGGCCCCAGACTTCTAGACCCAGACTGAAATCTGTGCGGTGTGCGCCACGCAAAGCATCCTGTCATCCTGAGCGAAGCGAAGGATCCCATATCAGCAAAAGCAATCGGAAACGTGTGAGGGCGTTCGGACTACGGACGTCGGGCGTCCAACCTCGACCCGCTGCTACAATTCGCAAAGGCAATCGATGGCCGCGCAACACCAGCCCGCATTCCCCCGGATCATCTTCCACGTCGACATGGACGCCTTCTTCGTCTCAGTGGAAGAGCTCTACGATCCGTCCCTGAAAGGCAAAGCGGTTGTTGTCGGAGGACAGCGGCACGAGCGCGGAGTAGTCGCGGCAGCATCCTACGAAGCGCGCAAGTTCGGAGTCCATTCCGCGATGCCGTTGCGCACCGCCGCCAAACAATGTCCGCACGCCATCTTCGTCGACGGACACGCAGACCGCTACAGTGAGTGCTCTCAAAAAGTCTTCAAAGTCCTCGGTACATTCACCCCACAGGTCGAGATGGCGTCGATCGATGAAGCATATCTCGATATGACCGGCACAGAACGTCTTCACGGGCCTCCTCTTAAAGCCGCGCACAATCTTCACCAGCGCATGAAGGCTGAGACCGGACTCAATTGCTCCGTTGGTATCGGATCGTCGCGCCTCATAGCGAAGGTCTCCTCCGGTCAAGCGAAACCGAATGGCGTGTTGTGGATCGTTCCTGGGGAGGAGGCAAAGTTCCTGGCGCCTCTCGATGTGCGCGAGATTCCCGGTGTCGGCAAGGTCATGGAAACGCACCTGCACGCGCTCGGCATCAAGAAGGTCGGCGATCTCGCCATGCTGGAAGACGGCGAACTGGAAGATCGCTTCGGCAAATGGGGGCTCGCCCTCGCAGGTAAGTCCAAGGGGCAAGATGCCGGAGGTTGGTTCGATAGCGAAGTGGGTGCCGACCTTGACGCAAAGTCGATCAGCCACGAACACACCTACAACGAGGACACGGCCGACCTCGCTCAACTTGAGCCAACGTTAATGCGGCTCTCAGAGATGGTTGGCCGACGTCTGCGCGAAGCTAGTTTCTATGCGCGCACCCTCCAACTCAAGCTGCGCTATAAGGATTTCACCACGATCACGCGTGCTCATACGCTCGCTTCGCCTACGCAGCTCGATACTGAGATCTTTGATCAGATCCGTACTCTCTTTCGCAAGAATTGGAAGAAGGGAATTCCCGTGCGTCTTCTCGGAGTGCAAGCCTCGTCTTTCACAACGCAAGCGGAAGCACAGATCGATTTACTGGATGGCAATCGTCAGCGGCGTTGGAAAGACGCTCTGGCCGCCGCCGACAAGCTCCGTGACAAATTTGGAGAAAAGACCGTTGGCCTGGCCGCAGGCATGCGCGGCACCTTCCGCGAGCGCGCCCACGAAAATCCCGCCAGTCTTCCTGGCAAAAGCAAGAGGAAAGAAACGTAATCCGGCAGATGGGCTGTGGGATCTGCAAGGTTTTACTTCGTGGTCCTTAGTGTCCTTTGTGGTGAAAGGGGTTAAAGTGCGCAGCCTTGACCTGCTAGCCACTCCACACTAAGATTCCCCTTCGCCTTTTGCTACTTCCTTGCGGAGCCCTGAACATGCGTAGATTTTCTTTTCTGGCCCTACTTGTGTGCGCTTTATCGACGCTTCTTTCCGCTGCTGATTCTCCTCTACTGCTCCGCTTTCCCACTGTCAGCAAAACTCAAATTGCTTTCAACTACGCAGGCGATCTCTGGGTGGTAAGCCGCGACGGTGGCGAGGCTCGTCACCTCACGTCGGGGATGGGCACAGAAGCGCTTCCTTATTTCTCCCCCGACGGTTCGATGATCGCCTTCACCGGTGAATATGAAGGCAATCTCGATGTCTATGTCGTCGCCGCAACTGGAGGAGTGCCGAAGCGTTTGACGTACCATCCTGCGGAAGAATACGTCGCGGGCTGGTCTCCCGATGGCAAGAAGATTCTGTTCAACTCGTGGGCGAACAGTTTCATGCACTTCGAAGATCAGCTTTACACCGTACCGGTCGAAGGCGGTTTGCCGACGCCGATTCCGCTACCGATCGCGGAAGATGCTTCGTTCTCACCCGACGCGGCGCACATTGCTTACGTCCCACACCCCAAATGGCAACAAGCCTGGAAGCGCTACCACGGCGGACAAACCACTCCCATCTGGATTGCGGATCTCAAAGACTCCAGTATCGTCCGAGTGCCGCGCGAGAACTCTAACGACCACCATCCGATGTGGATAGGTGACACGATCTACTTCCTGTCTGATCGGAACGGTCCGGTCAGCCTGTTCGCCTATGACACGAGGACGCAGCAAGTTTCCGAGGCGCTGCACAGCGACGGACTCGACTTCAAGACTGCTTCGGCTGGACCGGACGCGATCGTTATCGAACAGTTCGGCGCCATCAAGTTGTACGATCTCCAAACTCGCCAGGCTAAGAACATCTCCATTCGAGTGGAGGGCGATCTCGAAGCCGTTCGTCCGCACTTCGCGAAGGTCGAGCCCAAGCGAATTCAAGGCTTCGGTATTTCACCGACCGGCGCGCGCGCGATCTTCGAAGCGTGGGGAGAGATTTTCTCGGTTCCGACAGATAAGGGCGACATCCGCAATCTGACTCACAGTCCTGCGACTGCTGAGCGAGATCCAAGCTGGTCGCCGGACGGAAAATCCATCGCCTACTTTACCGACGAATCGGGCGAGTATGAGCTCGCCATACGCGACCAGAACGGGTTAGGCACGGTTCGTCACATCAATCTCGGAAATCCCCCGTCATTCTTCTACACGCCGACGTGGTCGCCCGACAGCAAGAAGATTGCCTATACCGACAAGCGTCTCCAGTTGTGGTATCTCGAGCTCGATAATCCTTCACCGAAGAAGATCGACATGGACTACTTCGGTGGATTCGGGCCAACTTCATTGGGACAAACCTGGTCTCCAGACAGCAAATGGATCACGTACTCGAGGCTTCTCGCCAACGGTCAACACGCTGTCTTTGTCTACTCGCTCGAACAAGGCAAAACCTTCCAGGTCACCGATGGCATGAGCGATGCGGTGAATCCTTCGTTCGATAAGAACGGCAAGTATCTGTACTTCGCAGCTTCAACCAACTTGGCCCTTTCCGGCGCTGGCCTCGACATGACCAGTGACGAACATCGCATCACGCGAAACGTGTACGTCACGGTTCTGAGCAAGGACGAGAAATCACCGCTTGCCCCTGAAAGCGATGAGGAGAAGGCAAAGGACGAAGCGAAGGCAGACGCTGATAAGAACAAGCCTGCGGATCACGCGAGCGAAAAGGACAAGAGCAAGGGAAAAGACAAGTCCAAGGCAGCAGAATCAGCCGACAAGGATAAGGAGAAAGATAAAGACAAGGACAAAGACGGCGGGGACAAAAAGGACGAACCCGTTGTCGTCAAGATCGATATCGATGGAATCGGGCAGCGTATTTTGTCACTTCCGATTCCTGCCAAGAATTACCTGAACATGCTTCCGGGAAAATCCGGAATACTTTTTCTTTCTGAGGGACCTCTGATGGTCACCGAAGACGACCAGCCCAACGTCGGCCAGACCATCCAGAAGTTCGATCTCAGCAAGCGCAAAGTCGATAAGGTCCTCGAGGATGTGAATGACTTCGCCGTGTCTTTCAACGGCGAGAAGATCCTCTATCGCAAGGGTGAGTCGTGGACGACGGCATCGGTCGACGATGCTCCTGGAGGTGGAGGTCCGCCGAAGCCGGGATTCGGTCCTCTCAAACTTGATGGATGGGAAGTCTACGTTGAGCCGCGCGCAATCTGGAAGCAGATCTACAACGAGACGTGGCGCATCGAGCGTGACTTCTTCTACGATCCGCACTATCACGGGCTCGATATCGAGAAGGCCAAGAAGAAGTACGCGCCATACGTCGATGGCATCGCCTCGCGCGACGAACTCAACTACCTCTTTCAGGAATGTCTTGGCGAGTTAACCGTCGGACACATGTTCGTTGGCGGCGGCGAGAAGCCCGAGGTCAAGCCAGTAAAGGCGGGTCTTCTAGGCGCGGATTACAACCTCGAGAACGGACGCTACCGCGTGGCGAAAGTCTACAGCGGCGAGAACTGGAATCCCGGAAGTGAAGCGCCGTTGACGCAACCAGGAGTGAACGTTAAAGCGGGCGATTATATTCTTGCGGTGAACGGCCGGGATTTGCACGCCAGCGACAACATCTACAGCTTCTTTCAGCAGACCGCGGGCAAGCAAGTCGTCATCAAGGTCGGCTCGAATCCTGACGGAAAGGACTCCCGCGAAGTCACCGTCGTTCCAGTCGACAGCGAGGAGAACGTCCGGCATCTGGCATGGCTCGAAAGCAATCGCCGTCGCGTTGACGAAGCGACAGGCGGCCGCGTAGCTTACGTGCACATTCCGAACACTGCAGGAGCGGGTTACACGAGCTTCAACCGCTACTACTTTGCGCAGGTTGGAAAAGAAGCGGCGATCATTGACGAGCGCTTCAACGAAGGCGGGCAACTTGCGGATTACATCGTCGAATATCTGCGCAGGCCGTTAATGAGCAAAGTCGTGACTCGGGAAGGCCATGACTGGTCGAGTCCATCCGAGGCGATCTTTGGTCCGAAGGTGATGCTCATCAACGAGATGTCCGGCTCAGGTGGGGACGCTTTGCCGTGGTACTTCCGCAAGGCGCAAATCGGCCCGCTGGTCGGAAAGAAGACGTGGGGCGGACTAGTCGGCATTGGCGGATATCCGCAATTGATCGACGGAGGAAATGTGACCGCGCCTCGCGCCGCGATCTATGGACTCAACGGCGAGTGGGAAGTAGAGAATCACGGAATCTCACCCGATGTGGAAGTTGATCTCGAACCATCTGTATGGCGCGCGGGCCGCGACGCACAACTGGAGAAAGCGATCGAGGTGGTGATGCAGCAGTTGAAGGAACATCCGCTGCCTGAGATCAAAAGACCGCCTTATCCGAACTATCATGAGCACGATGATTTGGGCGCTAAGTAAAGTCAAGGCGCAGATCGATCGTTTGCCAGAATCTCGAGTGAAGGAAGGATATCGAACATGCCGCGTTTCATTATGCTGATGCTATCGCTGATTATCGGAGCCGTTGTAGTATCGGGCATGCGCGCTCCTTCCGCTTCGCGAGGCACGCTTCTCGTCGCCAACAAAGGCGAGCACACGCTCGGCATCATCGATCCTGATTCAGGGAAGCAAGTCGCGACGGTGCCCGAAGGTGGAATCACCGGACATGAGGTGATTGCTTCGCCCGATGGGAAACTTGCGTACGTTCCCATCTACGGAGACTCCGGCGTCGGAAAACCGGGAAGCGACGGAAGCAACCTCGTCGTCATCGACATCGCATCGCGCAAAGTTGTGGGCAATGTTGATTTCGGCAAAGGCGTGCGTCCGCATTGTCCGATGTTCGGTCCAAAGGATGGCCTTCTTTATGTCAGCACGGAACTCGAGAACTCCGTTACCGCAATCGATCCGCACACACTGAAGATCGTCGGATCGGTTCCGACCGGAAAGCCCGAGTCGCACATGTTCGCGATCACGCACGACG
This sequence comes from uncultured Acidobacteriota bacterium, assembly GCA_963801895.1. Lineage (GTDB taxonomy): Bacteria > Acidobacteriota > Terriglobia > Terriglobales > Acidobacteriaceae > Sulfotelmatobacter. The sequence goes on from CAWDGM010000004.1 coordinate 78,911, forward strand.
GGCACTATGCATACGCAACCAACGTTGGATCGGGAACAGTTTCCGTACTCGATCTCGAAGCGCGCAAGACGCTCGACGTGATTCAAGTTTCTTCGACGGTGCAGCGCATCGCGCTCTCTGTCGATGATCGCCTGGTATTTACTTCGGATCAGGCGAAGCCGCAACTTGCGGTCATCGACACGGCAACGCGAAAAATCAAAACCTGGGTTCCGCTTCCTGGAACTGGATACGGAACAGCTCCTACGCCTGACGGGAAATGGCTGGTGATCGCAATGCCAACCGTGAACAAAGTCGGCGTCCTGAATCTGAAGACGATGAAGCTGGAACATACCATCGATGTTCCGGCAGCGCCGCAGGAAGCGCTGGTCCGTCCTGATGGAGCGGTGGCTTATGTGTCATGCGACGCGAGTCACAAAGTTGCGGAGATTCGCGCCTCTGACTGGAGCGTGGCGAGGTTGATCGATGCGGGAGCTGGAGCAGATGGGCTCGCCTGGGCTCGCCAACCGTAGGCAGATTTATTTTCAGTGATTCTCGAGATCTCCTGATATTCCCGTTTTGGGGCTGGAGTTTACCTTTTAGTACTCCCCACCCCTCCCCCCTCCGGATCTCTGGAATCAGTCACTTAGCGGAAAATTGCAAAGTAATCTATGAGGCTCAACGGGTTACGGGCAAAATCTTGAGCCCCAAGGACTTGCAGTTTCTACCGCTCACGGTTTCAGACCGCGCGGCGGAGCCATCTTCGGACTTCGGGGCTGTGGATGACAAGGTCAGATGTCACAGACGTCTGTGGATATTGGATGTGGCGCAACAATGCTTCATCCTTCGTTAAGCCCGATTTAGTCGTCACTGGGGCGATTCGGACAACTCGAACCTCGTTTTGAAACCGACGTCACGCCAGCTCATCGGCATCAGATAACATCACACAGCAGGTTGCGCGGCACTCATGACTACAGCCCAGAAATTATTGCCCGAGCTGAACTGGTACGACGTGCGAGATCCTAATTCCCCTGACCTGGATGAACTCGCGCAACGCTTTCACCTCCACGAGCTGCAGATCGAGGATTGCCGCCATCGACCGCAGAGGGCGAAGGCGGACGAGTACGGGAATTACATGTTCGCAGTTCTGAAACACTTGATTCCCAAAGATCAAGAGCCGGAGTTTGACGATTTTGACGTCTTTCTCGGTCCGGACTTTCTCATCACGGTTCATGAGGGCGATTGCACATTTCTGGACAAACTCTGCCGGTGGGTTCAGGAGAATCACGTCACGCGGCTGGACCGCATCCTTTATCAAGTCACGGATCTGATCGTGGACGAGTATCTGGCCTTCCTGGATGATTCGTCGGAGAACATTTCGAAAGTGGAGTCGCTTGTGCTCGAAAAGCCCGAGCCAGCGGTGCTACGCGAAATTTTTCAGCTCAAGCGCCGCCTGATCGATTTTCGACGCAATGCTTCAGGCATGCGCGACGCGATGAATGCCATCATTCGCCGCGAGGGAGGTCTCACAGGGGACGATCTCGATCCCTATTTTCGCGATGTGTACGACCACCTGGTGCGCGCGGTGGACCTGGTGGAATCCCAGCGCGATCTGCTCACGGGGTCGCTCGATATCTATCTGTCCGCGGTGGCGAATCGCACCAACGAGGTAATGAAGGTCTTGACGATCTACGGCACCCTGGCGATTCCGCTGGTGGTCATCACAGGTTTTTTCGGGATGAATCTGCATCTGCCATGGAACAACAATCCGAACGGTGTGTGGTATGCAAGCGGGATGATGCTCGTCTCAATGGCGGGCGTGCTTTGGTATTTCAAAAGGAAGCGGTGGTTCTGATAGACGCTTCCGGCTAAAGGCCCATCTGTTTACCAAGGTGCGTCTATTCCGACCTTAACGCCTGCACGGGATTGATCGTTGCCGCACGCTGGGCGGGAATCAACGCAGCGATTGCCGCCGCGGTTGCTAAGGTCCCGATGGCTGCTGCGATGATGATCGGGTTGGCCCCGGTGATTTCGTAGAGTTGCGCTTTCACAAAACGCACGCAAACCACAGCCACTGGAATTCCAATTGCCAGTCCGACGACAGTCTGAATGACAGCGCCCCTCATTATCATGCCGATGACGCTGCTGCGCTCTGCGCCGAGGGCCATGCGAATGCCAATTTCCGCGGTGCGGCGTTCTACAGTGAAGGCCGTCACGCCGTAAAGTCCGATGGTTGCCAGCAAGAGCGCCAGGACTCCGAACAACATGGTGAGCCGCGCGATCATCCGATCGTCATTGAAGCGATCGGCGATCTGTTGACTGAAGGTTTGAAACTTCATGATGGTGAGATTCGGATTGATCTCGGCAAGAGTGGCGCTTGCGAGAGCTTCGATGTTGTCCATGGGACGCTCGGTTTCGATCACAATCGTACCGGCATATAGGGAGAGATCGTTCAAGAGCGGACTTTTGGCAGAGGCTGGCCGCTGCATGATTGGCACAAAGTACATGCTGTGATCTTTCCAGCGGACGGTCGTGTAAGCCGTGTCCTCGACCACGCCCACGACTTCGAAGTCTCCGGACGACTGCGGACCGGGCCCACCGAAGTGTTGCCCGATGGGATTCGTCACATCCTTGAAAAACTCTTTCACGAACGACTGATTCACCACGGCGACGCCTGAATTCCTGGAAGGATCTTGCGGGCGAATTCCCCGTCCCATGACGACACGGGTTCCGACCGAATCGAAGTATTCTGCATTCCCCTTGACCCACGAAGCTCCCTTGTCTTCGAACGGGCGGCCCTGGACCTGAACGCCCTCGCTCCAGTTATTGTCCTCCATCGGCGTGTACGTGCTGATGCCGACTTTTACGATTCCTGGAAGCGAATGAAATCTCTGCTCGATGGTCTGGTACAGCGGCTCGAGCTGAGTTTGCACATAGCCCGCAGCCTGAGGATTGATGTGCAGGATGTAGCGATTCGTGGCATCCAGTTTTAGATCGGTGTTCTGCAGCTTGCTCAGACTTTGTGAAAACAGTCCTGCGCCCACTAGCAGCACCAGCGACAAGGCGGCCTGTAACACTACGAGCGGACGCTGCAGCAGAGCGAGACCCGATGGAGTCGCCCAGTTTCCGCCACGCAGGGCATCGGCTGGCTCCGCCTGTGCGGCGATGAACGCAGGCGCCACACCGAATAGGACGCCGGTAATCAACGAGAGCCCGCAGGCAAAAGCGATCACCGGCAGCGATGGAGTGGGGTCGACGGGAACGTGTTCTACACCGGGGAAGATCACCAAGAGCAATACTTTTGTTCCCACATACAACACGAAGAGGCCAACCATACCGCCCAGGACCGCCAGCACCACACACTCCGTCAGGAGCTGGCGGATAATTCTCCGGCGCATGGCTCCCAGAGCGGTACGCACCGACATCTCGGTCCGTCGTCCTATGCCCCGGACTAGCAGCAGGTTTGCGATATTCGCGCACGCGATCAGAAGTACCAGGCCAGCAATCCACATGAGCAAATGCAGATTCTTTCCGTATTGTTCCTGCACAGCCTGGATGCCGGAGCCACCCGCGGTGAGCACGACGTGCGCTTTGGCAAGCTCCGTTTCGCCACGCTCTCCGGAGTAGGTATTGCTGTTTCCGAATGCCTGTCGCATGCGGACATTCATTTTTTCCTGCAACACGGGCATGGTTACGCCGGGCTTGACCCGCCCCATGATGTAAAGCCAGCGCGTATCGGGATCATGCACGTATGCAGTCTTGGCGATCTCCGCCATCGATTGCAGGGGCAGATAGAAGTTTGGAGGTGCCGTGGAAATGCGATCGCCAAAGAAACCCTGCGGGGCGATGCCCACTACGGTGACGGGTTTGGTGTTGACCCAGAATGTGCTGCCGATGATGGAAGTGTCGCCAGCATAGTCGTGCTGCCAGGTTTCGAAGCTCATCACGCCGGCGGTAGCAGCGCCTTGCGTATCGTCGGCATCGGAGAGCAGGCGGCCCGAGCGGGGCTGCAGTCCAAAGGTGCGAAAGTAATTTCCCGACACGAATTCGGCGATCACGGAACGCGCGACCGCTTCGGTACCGTCACGGCGGGCGATGACCGGACGGTAGCCGTAGCCGGCTTGCATCGCGGCCAGTTCCTCGAACTCCGGAGAATTCTTTCTAAGCTGCTCGTACATGTCGGTGGAGAACATCGAGTAATTGCCGGTGTCCTGGATCCCTCCACTAACGCAGCAATCGTTGGTGTCACCGAGACGGACGAGTGTTCTTGGGTCAGCCACCGGGAGACTTCTCAGCAACAGTGCATTCACCAGCGTGAAAATGGCGGCATTGGCGCCGATGCCGACGGCGAGCGTCAACAGGGCGGTGATGGTGAAGCCGGGAGTCTTTCGGAGTTGACGCAACGCATAGCGAATGTCCTGGGTCAGGGTGGTCATCAGGCCCTCGCGTGAAGAGTGTCTTGCTATTCGAATCGAGATTAAGGAGCAAATGGGCGACCATTGTAAAGGCGAAGATCGGCTTGAGGGATCAGCGAGTTACGTGGTGGCCGTGGAGGTGTGGTGTGCGTTCACGAGGTTCGCTGTTCAAAAGCGGACAACGTGGAGCGGTTTGGATCCTCAAAAACTCGGGTTATGAGTTTAGTCTTTGTGGCAAGACCGGCGTGCGGGCCGCGTATTTTCGATGAGTGCTGACCGGTGGACGCCGCAGGCTCCGGAGCATGGACGTGAGCTGACCGTTCTGAAGACGGAAGGTCGGGGAGTACGCCCCTGTAGATTTATGTGGTCATCACTGCGGAAGCCGCGGTGGGTTCGACAGGGGCTTTGCGTCGGAGGACGGCAGCGGAGATAAGAGTGATGATAAGGCCGACAGGCAGGGGTTCCATGATGGTGTAGGCCATGTTGACGAACGGGTTCTGGTAGAGCTGCTGAGAGTGCTGTATGGCCGCAACCTGCGCGGCGATGGTGGCGGGGTCGAGTCCGGAGGACTGGACCTTGTGTATCTGCGCGGCGAAGTAGCCCTCCATGAAGTGGGGCATGAAGTTGAAGTAGAGGATCTCCCACATGGCGACGTAGCAGACGCTGGTGACCAGGGTGATCAGGATGCCGCAGGCGAAGGCGCGGCCGAAGGAGATTTGACCACCGAGGGTGTTGTCGCGGTAGCTGCGGATGCCGAAATAGATCAGCATGAACGACGCCACCATGATGGTGTAGCCGAGAGCCATACTGTGGCCGGAGCCGATCTTGTCGGCGAGGAGAAGCGAGCCTCCCATGAGCACGGAGATAATGACGCCAGCGATAAGACCGAAGGTGAGGACAGTTTTTTTCATTGCGAAGCTCCTGGTGCGAGTAAGAATGGAGTCACTTTACGGAATAACGGGTCGAATGTCGTCATTCTTTCGGATGATTTTGCGGGAATGGAGCGGAAATCATGCTTTCGGATGACGCGGGAATGGTGGGAAACTAAATCTCTCCCATCGCGCAGTTGCCGTGGCGGCTCAGGGAATCGTGCCTCCTTCGTCACTCAGGCGGAGGCTAGGACGGAGACGGGGCAAATCACGATCGCAATCATCATCATGCGCTACGCCAGATCACTTTCACAATCCGAGCCTCGGGCAGATTCCTACGCTTTGGCGAACCACGACTGAAAGCCCTATTACTTCAAAAGGGTGAGCTTGAATACTGACCCCCTGACATTTTCGCCGCCGCTATATGTAGTGCCGTAGAGGTTACCGGCAGAGTCGATGACCAGGCCCGCCATGGATATTACGTTCCGGGGAAAAGTGTACAAATGTGATTCCTTTCCAGCGGCGCTGAATTCCCACACGACGGGTCCGGTGTTGCCGGCGCTCTCCATTGCGACGCCGTAGACGTTGCCTGAATTGTCCATAGCTATGGGACCTAGGATCGTTCTGCCGTCTTTGCATTGGGATACGGCGCAGAAATTGTACAAGGTGGTCAGGGCGCCACCGTTCTTGGGCAGCTTGAACAAGGTTCCTTCGAACTGGTGAGTGCCACCGGCAAGGGTCGTCCCATACAGATTGCCCGTGGAGTCGAGCGTTAGAGAGTCCGGATCGTTGCCATCAGTCCCGTCAAAAGTGTGCAACACGGTCTCGACGCCCGTGGTCGTGAGCTTGAAAACTGTACCGTTGCCAATAATGTTCCCGGTTGTGCCATAGATATTGCCGGCAGCGTCGAGAGTTAGATTTCCAATGGGCTCGTCCCCATCCGCGCACTCAGAGAGGGAGCAGAAGGTATGCAAGATGCTGAAGCGGCCGCCAGTGTCGATCTCGAAAGCCACTCCTTCATTGTTACCGCCTCCAAAAGGAGTCGTGCCATAAATATTGCCTTCTGAATCCAGGGTTACTCCGTTAGGACCGTCTCCATCCGTGCCGTCGAAGCTGTGGAGAATCGTCGCCCGACCCGAAGGCGCGATCTTAAACACAGTTCCGAGACTATGTCTGCCTCCGGCGCTCGTGGTGCCGTAAAGGTTTCCCTTGGCGTCCCGAGCCAGACCCGTGAAGGGAGTGTCTCCGTCACTGGTCCCTCCTTTGAAGCTGTGTAGGACTGTCAACTTCCCGGCTGGCGTGACCTTAAATACGACGCCGAAACCAAAGCGACCACCGAGACCTGTACCGTAGACATTACCTGAGGCGTCCACAATCACTGGCGATGTCGAATTTTGTGGATCCGTGCCGTTGTCCTTAAAAGTGTAAAGAGTGCTGAAGGTGTAAGTCTGGGCCTGGGTGGCCGAGGGAACGGCAAGTGTAGCGATCGCCAGCATAAAGCACTGGCTGATCAGGAGGATTCGATCTCGCATAAGTTACCTGCTTTCGGAACTGGGGATGGGAAGGCCCGCGAAGCGTTCAGTCGAAAGGGAGAGGAGACAATCGTGTTCATCGACAGAACAGGGCACGAATTTTCTCGCAGAAGAGAACGGCTGTCAAGGTTGGCGATAAATCCCGTTACACTCATGGACCTTTAGAGTTCGCTGCCATCCCGTGTGACAAAAATGTTTGAATGTTGCGGTTCGAACCAGTGTGCAGAATCTCACACCCACGTTCGCGTTGATGATCAGTCGGCAGTCTCAGCCTTGGTGCTTCTAATCGCACAGTGCTCAACAGGCGCAACATAACAGCGCCGAAAGCCTTGTTGGACGGGCAAATTGGTACAAATTCTTGACTCTTCTTTAACAACGTTAAAGCGTCGCTTCCTTAGCCTCTATTTCAGGAGGGCCGATCCTGCGGGTCGGCAACACATTTCTCATGCGACGTTCCCCTTCCCCACGTTCTGTCTTATCGCTTGCATTTCTTGCGTTCATCGCCTGTATATTCGCGGCGCCGAGCAGTGAAGCCCAATCGCTTCCTCTTCCTTTAGGCACCGTTGCGACCATCACCAACGTAAGCTGCCCGGTAGGATTTCTCGCCGGATCCTCGTGCCAGCACCTGATCATCCACGGATGCGTCAGGGCCATCGACCTCGGCGTGACAATTGGCATGATCTCGCCGGCCGTGCCTAAAAGCACCATCGTGCTGTTTACGGGATCCACCGGCACGCGCCCTACCGGCGGGGCCTTTGCCACTGACTACTTCAAGTTCGGCTACCGCGTTGTCGATGTCGCCTGGGATGCGAAACCCGCCAGCGGATGGGAAGATACGGGCATCAATTCGAACGAACCCGCCAACCTCTTGACCGGAGCCTGCCGTCCGGCGACGCTGCTCAACTATCTCGAGAAGCAGTTTCCTTCTGCCCCATTCTGTGCGCAGGGGTCGAGCGCTGGCAGTTCGGCAATCGCCTTCGCCATCGCTGAATATGGGGTAACTCCACCGGATGCGGTCGAGTTCATTCCTGGTCCTGTGATGTCCAAGGTTGACTTCGGTTGCAACACCGGAAGTCCAACGGTTCTGGTCAACCCTAGCGACGGGCTGCAGTACGATAACAATCCGCAGTACGTCGATCAGTTTGCGACATCAATCTCGCACTTCACAGGTCAGCCTTGTCCTGGTTCGGTTCAGAATCTCGCTCTCAGCAGCCAGAACATCGTGCAGGCGGGCGCGAACCTTTCGTGGCCGCACACTTTCGTCGGGCAGTGGACCTGCAACCTCTCGTCCGGACTCATCAACAACTCATCAGCCCAGGCGGAGTACCTCAAGGACAACCTCGGCATCACCGCCGGCCACAGGTTTACAGCAGTCAGCAATTGCCGGGGCAGTGAGGATGTTCAGAACGGCACAACACTCGAAGGCGTGAAGGGCCAGAAGGGAATCGAGGCGGAAATGGAAGCCCAGTGCGTCCGGCACTGAGTGCGGTCAATTCTCATTGATTGGGCGGCGGCACCCATGTCCGGCCAGGGGTGCCGCCAGGATCAATGAGTCTCTTCGGCTTAGTTCACCACCAGTGTCACTGCTGTCGCTTGGTGCGTTAGTGAGCCAGAGGTTCCTGTCACGGTGATGTTGTAGGTGCCGGCCGGAGTGCCTTGCTGTTGCGGTGGCTGGCTCTGGCTGTTGCTGACGCTCATTCCGGTACCGCCGCACGATGTCAGTAGAACTGCCAACAGAAACAAAGATGCGACCGAGAGCAGCAGATGTTTGCCAGTCTTTGTCCTTCGGCGTCCTGATGCGATCAGGATGACTGCAGGCAACACCAGCCAAGGGACGTAGAACACAGCCATGGTGCCCTGATGGTGCCGCGCGGAGGCGGACGTCGTGGTCACGGTCATTACGACCGATGCGGAGCTACCCCCGGGAGTGGCGGGATCCGGAGTGAAGCTGCACTGTGAAATTGCGGGACCTCCGGCACAGGAGAGACTCACCGCGTTTGGAAACGATCCGTTGACGGGCAATAACGTGAAGTTGTAACTGGCGGATTGTCCGGAGTTGATCGTCTGCGTCGATGGCGTAAATGCACCGAAGCTGAAATCCTGCGGACCGGTGCCAACGGTGAGTGGAATGGTGAACGAGTGGCTGAGTCCGCCGGAAGCGTCCTGCGCGCTGATGGTGACGTTGTAACTGCCGGCTGCGGCGGTTGCAGGAATCGTGATGGTCGCGGCCACGGGTACGGTCGCACCGCTCGCAATTGACAGGGTGCCCGACGGACTTAAGCTGCAGGTTGCGCCCGACAGCGCGGACGCGTCGCAGGTAGCGTTGACTTGTCCACTGTAGGCGAACAGAGAGCTAAGAGAAAGATTAGCGATCGCTTGGCCCGGTGACGAGGAGAGGGTGGCGGGGCCAGTGATCGAGAAATCGCCGACGTTGAAGGGCACGGTGAACGAGTTCGTGATCGCGCCCGATGTTCCTTGCACGACGAGTTGATAAGCGCCCGGAGTGAAACTCGATCCGTTGATCACGAGATTCGCGGTTGCCGGGAATGTGTTTACCGTCGTTGGAGTGAAGCTGCAACTCCCGCTTCCGAACGTGGTCGGACAGTTGAGCGTGACTGTACCCGTGAAGCCGTCCTGAGAGGCGATCGTAATCGGGCCCGTAGTACCGGTCGTCCCCACCGTAACTTCGGGGAACGGGGTGGCCTCACTGAATAAGAAGTTTGGATTTTGTGTCTTTACGTCCTGGTTCTGGAGCAGGATGGGTTCGGCGCCGACCGTAACCGTCGCTCCGCTCGAAATTTCGTGCAGCGCGCCGACAAGATCGAGATAGTTAATGTACTGGCTCGGGGCGGCATAGGTGGTGTTGCCACCGGGATTCCAAACGGCTTGCGCGGCATATCCGTTGGCGCCAGTGAGTCCGCAGGTCCAAATGCCGGTCGTATTTTGCGAGCATAACGTACTCATGGTTCGGCCGACCATCCAGCCTTCGACTTGCTGATAGGCAGTGCCGACAGAATTGATCACGCCGTTGTCGGAGAGCGTTCCGGTATTGTCATCGTCCCACGCGTACCAGTAGTGCCGCACGACGCCGTTCGACCATAGCAACAGGTAAAGCCTTGCGACGAAGGCAGCTTGATCTGTCTGATTGGGAAGATTGATGTTGGCCCCCCACGCGCCCTCCGTCGACCAGATGGGAAGGGAACTGACGTTGTGACTCGCCATTGTGGTCTGGTAGCACTGGATCACGGGAACAATGTTTTCCGGCACAACGGTGTAGTAAGTGTGAATCCCCATGATGTCGATGTACTTGCCGAGGCCGGCCGAGAGATATCCAGCCATCTTGTCAGGCATGGTGCAGTTCGAAGAGGGATAAGGATAGTTAAGCTGCCCGTTCGCTGGCGAGATGATCTTTGCGGCGGGAATGTATTTCTTGATGTAAGTATTCGCGTCCTTTGCCATGCGTACCAGTTGAGCGTTGGTGCCGCTCCACTGAAGAATGTCATGAGGTGTGTTCCACAGCTCCCAGTAGGTGATGTTGGGAGCGTGTTTGGCGATCGCCGTAACAAAGTCGATGAAGTGTTGATCGGTTCCTGTTCCGTCAGTCTTGAGATCGGCCGGTGGATCGCAGAAGCCTGGGCCGTAGTCGCAGCTGGCGTCCGTCGGTCTCGAACTGGCCCACGTCGGCGTCATGCCGAATACATAAATCAACTGGTCGTTGTGCGTGCCGGCGGCGGCAATCCAATTGTCGAGGGTAGTCCAGTCGTAGATACCCTTCGCGTTATTGATCTGTCCCCAGCCGGTGCCGGTGTCCCACAGGCGCAATCCGAAAATCGGCGGAGTTGGCCACGGAGTCCCGAACAGCACATCGCTGTGCGTGGTCATGTTGAATAGCGTCGACGGAATGGGCGTCGTCGTGACCGATGTCGCGGCGACCGGAGCGTGGGTTAGTTGATGCTCGTCTGTTTGCGCAACGGTGAAAGTTACCGTCATGAGCCCGAGCAGGGCAATAAGCCGGACACTCCGGCATAGACAGTTCTTCGCTGTCATGGGGAACTCCGAAAAAGTTTTAGTTTTGACTAAACGACTGGGCCTAAGGGGGAGCCCTGGGACAATGGGACGGCAGGAATAGTACACGACGTTCGAACGAGAAATGTAAGGAATTTGGAAAATATTTCTTACATTTTCGTGAGAGACGCGGCGTTTCACACTTGTTGCAAACGCATGCAACATCAGAGTTGCAAGCTGGGAACATCGACTCACAGAACGTCAGGCGGTGCGTATTTCGAAATCACATAGTCCGTACTCAACCGCGTAAGATAACTGGACGCCATTTTCGATACCACACAACCGCAATAACTCTGGACTCACGCCGTAGAGTGAGTACAATCACTACTGGAACGTCCCCCCTTTGCGTACACTCCCCTTGGACAAAAAGATCATTCCGCTTCCGCGGGAAGGCGCCGGCGCAGCTCCGCAAGCGGGCCTTTAGCAACGGAATCGGCGGCTCCCGAGCTTTGTTTTGTCTGGGAGGATGTCATGATTTCTCCTGCTCGCACCGGTCTACCCTCAAGATTCATTCTCAACTCAACTAGCCAGCGAAACCGAAGTTGGGCCACAGTTTTGATAACGGCATTCCTGTTGCTGTGTGCATTTTCTTATCCGGCAGCTGCTGGTAGCCAAACTCCGGCGGTCAGCGTCCTGACTTCGATCTCGATAACTCCGGCGAATCCTTCTGTATCAGCGGGGATGACGCAGCAATTCAAAGCTACCGGTACGTTTTCAGGCGGGACTACACGCGATGTGACCGCTTCCGTGACCTGGACATCGAGCAAGACCGCGGTTGCAACAATCGGCAGTATCGGAAGTGTGCGCGGACTTGCGACGGCGGTCACGGCCGGTACGACCACCATCAAGGCAGTTCATGGAACGATCAAAGCGACTACCATTTTGACGGTCACCGCGGTGGGGCCGACGCTGGTTTCCATCACGGTGTCGCCGACTGCACCCTCGATTGCAATCGGTACACAAGAACAATTCACGGCGACCGGGAAATATAGCGATGGCAGCACTCAGGATCTCACCCAGACAGCGGCGTGGAGTTCGTCTGCTCCGAGTATTGCAAGCGTAAGCACGACCGGGCTCGCAAGTACCGTTGCCTCCGGGCAGGCGACGATTGCGGCCGCTGTTGGTGCGATTAACGGCTCGACGAGCCTGACAATCAGCCAGTTCACGCACGTCTACGTTGCCTTTCCTCCGCCGGCCGGAATCAACAATGCACACTTCATGGACGCGGTATTGAGCCAAAGCGCCATCGAGGGGGTTGCGGTTCCTGTGCAATGGGCGACAATCGAAACCAGCCCGCCCGGAGCGGGCACTTGCAGTCCTGTGGGTACAGATAGCTGCCAACAAGACGCGTTTGGTTGGACACATACCTATGATTGGACTGCTGCGGATGCGATCGATTCGCAGTGGTTCACGGCGCAGTTCGGAACGAAGAAGGTGAACATAATCCTCTTCGGCATGACTGGCGCTTCAAGCGTCTGCTCAATGTCGAATAGTTGCTTCAACCGCGATACTCCGTACTACGTCACCACGTCCGGCTGGGCTGCACATACGGCCGCAAACATTCCGGATGTACTGAATACCAACAAAGATGCCTGCGGCGGGTATGCTGGCGCAGCTACGGCTTCGATGATCCGCGACCAGAACGGGCTAGTAACTGTCACGGAAACGGCTCACGGATATCAGAGTGGTGACGTCATCTGGGTGGGCCGCAGCACTCCGGCGAACTACAACATCGCGCAGGAAAAAATTACCAGTGTCAAAGTGACTGGCTCGATTCTGACGATCACGGCCACGAACACCTTGCCGGTAGGGACGGTAGTTACGTTCCATGGGCTACGCAAGGCGACATTTCTTAACGGAAAGACGGTCACAATCACGTCATCTACCGCAACGCAATTCAGTGCCAGTTTTTCGCATGCGAATTACGGGCCGACAGCGGAAACAGGTGGCACGGCAAGCCCGCAAGGCGTTCTGGTTCAGAATGCGACCGTTGATACTTTTCAGTACCAGTCGGGAATTCACACCGCGGATGTGGCAACCGTCCCAGGTGTCGTCGTCAGCACGCAACAATCCTGGGTCGTTCCTTATGAAGTCCCGTACAAGACGGCGTGGGAAGCTTTCATCGCGGCCGCGATTGCGCACTTCAATGGATCTCCGAATCTGTCACAGATTTCTTACATGCGCATCGGTCGCTCGGTGGGAGGGGAAGCCTATCCTTACTGCACCGACAATCTTGAATTGTTACCTTCGCCGAACACATATAGCAAGTCGTTGTGGCTCGATTACTACGGTGAGATCGGCGACTTCATTGAGTCGCAGAATCCGAAGATGTTGGTGATGGATCCGCTCAATGAGGCGGGGACGCCGCCTGATCCTACTTACGGCACAGCTGAAGCGGACACCGCAGTTCTTCACCACAACGCTCTTGGCATTGTGAATGGATTTGGCAGCCAGGGACTTCGTCAGAACGACATCACGAATTTCGGGAAGAATCCGCCGGCGTTTTGCGCGTCCGACTGGTGCGGAACGTTTGACACCTACTATCAGAGCGAATCCTTTCTCGAACTACAGCAGCGTGATCTGTCGGATCCCATCGGCCTAACCGCCAGCCTGACGGGAGATCTACGTCCCTTACTTCCGTTTGCGGTCGAGCGACACGCCACCGTTATTGAAATCTACGCGCTGGATGCGTTGCTGGCTTTCGATTCAAATTATTGTGTGCTCACCGTGCCTGACAGCGGCGTTTGCGCGGCGGGAAGTGTTTCGATAACGCCGACTGATCAACCGCCGACGAATCTGCCCGTGCAAGATCAGTATCCATTCTTTCAGGCTGTCGGGCAGCCAGGACAGCAAGGCGCAACGGGAGATGGCTCGTACGCATCAGCAATCACGAGCAGTCAGGGGACGCACTAGTAATCCGGCCGTCTCATTTCGGCAGAGCGTCGGTCAAGGCTTGGTTGTTCGCTGGGGACATGCGCAGGCTCGAATCGGAATCTGGCCTATAATTCCGCTCGTTAAGAAAGACAGGTGGAATTGGATGATCGGCAAGATGCTGATGTTGTTCTTTTCACTTTGCTTCGCCTTTGCGAATATTTGTGCAGGGGAAGAGGTCTCCCTTGGCGAATCTCACCACATCCATTCCGGCCAACTCAACGAGGATCGCCAATATAAGGTCTATCTGCCCGACAGCTACAAACGGGCGCAAGATAAGCGCTATCCCGTTCTCTATGTTCTCGACGGCGAAACTCATTTCGTCCACACGGCTGCGTCAGTCGGCTTTCTGAGCACGCAGGGTGAGATACCTGACTTGATCGTTGTAGCGATCGCCAGCACGGTGAGGGTGCGCGACTTCACGCAGACAGACTGGTCGAGCCATTGGGTTGGCGGCGGAGGTGCCGACAAATTTCGAGCATTTCTGTCGAAGGAACTGGTTCCCGAGATCGACAAAACATACCGCACCCAAAAGTTTCGTGTGCTCTCCGGCCATTCTGCTGGCGGACAGTTCGCTCTTTATTGCCTGACATCGGAACCCACACTCTTCCAGGCATATTTCGTCATGAGTCCGAGTTTGGATTGGGACGACGAGCTGCCGTTAAGGTCGCTCGAATCGTACTTCAGTTCGACTCGGGTCGTGCCATCGTTCGTTTACGTCAGCCGCGGGGATGATTATCAGGGAGGAAGAGTTCTGGCTGACTTCAACAGACTCGTCGATATCCTCGGCAAGGCTCCGCAGGGAGTGCGCTCGAAAATTCAGTCGTTTCCTGAAGAGACTCACACGACTCTGCCGTTGCTTAGCCAGATCGACGCATTGCGCTGTCTGTATTCGGGATGGCGGCTGCCGGAAGAAACGCTCGACAAGGGCTTACCTGCCGTCCAGGAGCACTATCAAAATATATCGAAGATGCTTGGCACGACGGTTGCGGTGCCGGAGAGCGCCGTCAATGACCTCGCCTATACGGCTCTCGAGCAAGGCAAGGTGAAAGAAGCGATTGTGTTATTCCAAGACAATGTCGACGCCAATCCAAACTCGCCCAATGCCTACGACGGCCTGGCTGACGGCCTGCTGAAAGACGGGCAATTCGCGGCTGCCAAGCGCGCCTCAGAGCGCAGCGTGGAACTGGCCCGCCAGTGGCAAGATTCCAACCTGACACACTTCGAGCAACAAGTGAAGAGGATCGACCAGCGAATGAAGGAGCAGGAGAAGGGAAAGAAGTGATCTGGCAAAATGACGATGGCCGGGTATCCCGGAAGAGATTCCGGATCCCGGCCTCGCCTTACTTCACCTTGGTGTTGATCTTGAGAGTGCTTGCGCGACGACAGCTCAAGGGGCTGAAGTCCTATCCCATTTATGCCGTGGAGGCGGCCCTTGAGGGGCCGCTCTTCCACGAGGTTACAGGTCAGGCTGTGTTAGTTGCCTGGGTTGGCGTTTGCGGCGGTGGTTGGCGTCGCCGGAGGCGTCGCGGTTGCACCGATGCGGGCCAGACGCGGGAAGAAGGGCGTGACTTCGAACGGCATCTTGTCACGCGCCGAGGTGATAGCGACCGGAGCCGTCTTCACCATTTCCGCCTTGTCGTCCCAGGGATTGATCTTCACGCGTCCGCCCAAGGGCAGAGCAGCGATCTGATCGAGCTTTCCATTGTCGAGCGCCGGGCCCAGCGTAGCCAGGGCGGTCAGGCGATTGACTGTTCCCGCTTCCGCCAGTGGGTTGCCGAGGTGCGTGGTGAGCAGCGCTTGCAGTTGCGGAGTCTTCTGCTGCAGTGCCTTCAGGAACAGGCCCACGTTATCGAGCTTCTGTGCGTAGGGCGAGTTCTTGAGAAGATCGACAGCCTTTTTGTCGGCTGAAGCTTCTTCCTCAGGAATATGTTTGAAGCCGAGGTTCTGATAAGTGCCTTCGTCGGAGAAGAGCATGCGATCGTTGAACGCATACTTCGATCCCAGATTGTGTCCGAGCACGATGTGCGCGAGCTCGTGTGAAAGCACGGCCGCCAGGCTGGCCTCGTCCGGTAGCACGTCAACCAATCCACGGCTAATCACGATGGTGTTGCCCACGCTGAAAGTTTCCAGTGGGGAAGTGAGGAGCACGCGCGTGCGAACCGGGCGCGGCAGATCGATGTTGTTGGTAACCTGGAGGTTGTTGACGACTGTCTGAAGAATGCGGTCGACGTCGCCCTCAGGAGCGAGCAAGCCCGCATTGGTCAGGCGCTCAACAACGTTGTCTTCCGCCTGCTGCTGCCATACGCGCTCAGCCTGCAGAGGAGAAGCGTCTTGCGCGGCCGCGCTTTCGTCGGTGACGCTGTCCACTTTGATCTGGGTCAGCTCGTCGTCCTTGCCACCTTTCTTCAGGTCATAACCCCAGATGCGGGTCTGTGCCTTGAAGGCCAGCTTGTTCTTCACGCCCGCGCTGAAGTCGCCTTCTTCGCTGTAGATGAAGGAGGGGACCCAGTATCCGGGAATGAGGTTCAGGCGCCAGCTGTCCATGTGGAAGAAGTAAGAGTTTCGCGGAGCCGGAGCATACGTGCCGTTCAAACGGACGATGTTGTAGCCCTGATCTTCCACCCAGATGCGGCCGAGGAAGCGTCCTTTGCCTGAGCCCTTCTTCGGGGTGACGTCGAATACCAGGCAGCGGACATCGCCCAGGAATTCGCGGCGGGCATAACGGAAGTCGTAGTGATCACGATCGAAATCGGTGCGGTCAGCGTAGACCATCCACGAGAATCCCAAGGGTTGATACTGCACCTTGAAGAGCTTGTGAACTCCGCCCATCAGGCGGGTCTGCATGCCCTTTTCTTCCTCTTTCAGATAATCCTTGCGATCAACGGTCTCGCCCATGTCCATGCGGCCGAGGAAGTAATGGTCCTCGCTGGGGATAGGGCCGAGCTGCGGATCGGCAGTGAGATTCTGCAAATAGGTTTCGACGACCGGCGTGCGGTTCGAAAGCACCTTGATCAGCCCGTGTTCACGCTCGATCACGAGGCTCACGACCTGATCCATGGTGCTCGGCGCGGCAACAGCGGCGGGTTGCGGAATGGCCGCTGACTGCGCGTCAGATTGTGCCGGCGTGGCATCAGGCGCTGCCGGCTGTGAAGCGGGCGCCTGCTGTGCGGCTGCGCTCAAACCAGTGAGCAACGCCGCGGTCAGAATCCAATTCGTTGTACGCATGACTCTTTTCTCCAGGTTCGAAAACCGATTTCGTTTTACTGAACTGCACTCGAACTACTTCGCCCAAACTTTTTAGTACGCTAACTGGAACAGCACGTGCACTACTGCGGTTGAATCCACCGGCTGTCCCATGCGCAGTGCCGGCTTGAAGCGGATCTTGTTGGCAGCAGCGATCGCCGCCTCGTCGAGTCCATGTCCCAGGCCCCGGACAACGCGGTTCACGTGCAGGCTGCCAGTGGATGAGAAGCTGACTTCCAGAAGAACTTCGCCTTCCAGCTTCAGGCTGCGGGCCTCATCCGTGTAAACGGGATTCGGCTTGAAAGTGATTTCGACAGGAGTGGTTGCCGGTCCAACCTCAGCCTGAGCGATCTTCGGTCCTTGACGAACCACCTGTTCGGAGCCAAAGCCCCCAGTGGAGACCTGGCCGTTGCCGTGCGGGCTGCCCTTACTGGTTGCGACGCCGTTACCGAAATCGGCGCTTGCGACCGTTCCCTTGATTCCTTTGGCGCCGCCCGTGCCATTTCCTTGTCCCGGGCCGGTGGGCATATCAAATGAGCCCAGCGAAGCGGAATAGAGTTTTGCGCCTTGCTTGCCGGTGCCGGGCAATCCGTTGGGATCGCCGAAGCCTCCGGTCTGAACTTTCTCTATCGGAGCATTCACGGTTGCAGGCTGGGAGCTTCCGAAATCGCCCATGTGGACCAGTTTCGGTGTGCTCACCGCCATCTTGATCTGCGGAGCATTGAACTGGTCGACGATTACCTTCGGAGGCTCGACCGGCTTCAGAACTTCGCGACGAACTTCCTTCGGCATCACCAGCTTCGGCTGTTCGAAGACCGGAACTTTCACGGCCGGAATCAGCTTGGCTTTGATCTGGGGCCGGGGCTTGATCGGCACAGGTTCCGGACGCAGTGACGGACGAGGAATCAATTCGGTGACGTGATACTGCGAGAGCTGCAGCTTTTCCGGCAGAAGCAGCCCGAGGTTAATGACGATGACCAGTAACAATAAGACGATGCCATAAGCGATCGCCATTGCCCGCTTGTTGACTTTGCGTTCGGGCAATAGTCCGAGTTGAAATCCGCCGTAAGGTGTAGCCATTAAATTTTCGCTCCATTGGAACCCGGCTGGGGAGAGAGCCAGGACTTTGGAGCTTTAAAAATACGGGAGTTAGGACAGGGGGTAAACGTGTCCACGGCTCTTGACCTTAGGTAACTTCAGGTCGTTCCGATTTGAAATCGCAGCCCAAAACGGGCGCTGGGCAAGGGTTTTCGAGGATCTGCCGAAGAGTCCAGGCAAAACAGGGAAGAAACGCGGACGTGTCGTGTGAAACCGGGAGGGTTAAGGTTTGTGTAGCCCCGGACGCATTCGTCCGGGGGGCGCGCAGAGTGCGCGATGAAATCTGTTGTAGCTAAAAAAAGTATAGGCAGATACAAGCGAAACCCACTCGTCGCTTTGCTCCTCGGGGCGGACGAATGCGTCCGCCCCTACACAGGCTTGCTAAATCGGCGGGAGCGGCTTCTTGCCTGAATTCACTGTCAGGTTTAATTTGGTGCTGGAAATTTCATGGAAAGCATTGCACGTTCTATTCAGAGTCTCACGGCTTTGCAGCACGATCGTTTGACTTCGACTTCGGCTTACTTATGCGAGGGTTGCGATGCCTTCCATGATTTGGACGGCGTAGCCTCCGACGCGGACGTTCGCGATCTTGTCTCCATCTTTGGAGGCGCGAACGAAAATTTGACTTGGGCGTTTCATCTCCACGCCTTGTTTGATGTGCACGGTCTGCTCGGGCTGCGCGATTCCATAGCGCACCATCCAGGCCACCGTGCATCCTGCTGCGGAACCCGTGGCTGCGTCCTCGCCTCCGGGAAAGATTAATCTGCTCCGAAGTCCAATGTCCGGATCAGATGTATCGCGGGTTACATAATAAAACTCGCACTTCGGTTGCTGGCGGTCGAGATACTCATAAACTCTGCTGACGTCGAACCGCAAAGACTGCAATGTGCTCAGCTTCCGGATGGGAACGATGGCGAATGGGAGGCCCGTCGAGACGGTCTGGATGGGCCAGTCGGCCACCAGATCGCTTGCATTCAAACCCAGTAACTTCGCGACCATTTCGCGATCATGCATGGGGCCGAACGTCGGAGCGACCTGATGCATTTCTGCGAACACCTCCCCCGAGGGATCCGGCTTCCGGAAATCCACGGTTATCTTGCCCACCTTCAGGTCAAGTGCAATCTCTGAAAGTGTCTGTCCGACATTTGTTTGGCCGGCGTGTGTCAGCCGAAGTTTGCGAAGCACCATCGCGGTACCCAGCGTTGGATGACCAGCGAAAGGCACCTCCTCTTGAGTCGTAAAGATTCGTACTTGCACTCCACGTTCCCGCTCCGTTGCCTGATCTCGAGGAAATACAAAAGTCGTCTCGCTCAAATTTGTCTCTCGCGCCAAGGCTTGCATTTCTGCATCGCTCAAGCCGCGTGCATCGGTAAAGACCGTTAACGGGTTGCCTTCCAGACGCCGAGAAGTGAAGACGTCAATCTGAATGTATGGAAAATGGCGGGTGCGCTCGGGAGGAGCCACCGGGGCACCGGTGGCGCGCGCAAAGGCAGCCGCGATCCCTGTGGTAGCGACAGTCCCCAAAAAACTGCGACGGTTTTGCTTCATGTTGCACGATCCTCCGGAATGACGAAATTCTACGTGAGAAACTTCGTGTCGAGTCACGCAGGAGGAACGAGATCATTGGCTCTCAGAGGGAACTGAATGCCGGGTGGATGATGCAATATCGGCGCAGTGTTCATCTTCCCGTCGATGAGTGTGGTCGGCTCATTTGCAATAGTTCCTGAGTGGGTTGGAGCCGAGGTATATACTGGCGCCGATCGTAAACATACATCTCACGACGGGAGGAACTTTATGCACTGGCTTTGGGTGATCTTGATTGGGCTTGTGGTAGGAGCATTGGCCAAGCTGATCACGCCCGGAAAAGATCCCGGCGGTTTCATAGTAACGATACTTATTGGCATCGCAGGTTCAATCGTTGCAACCTGGCTCGGCCGGGCGATCGGATGGTATCAAGAAGGGCAGTCGGCGGGCTTTATCATGTCGCTGGTCGGCGCGGTGTTGCTGCTTGGGATCTATCATTTGATTCGAAGACGATCAGCATAGTTTGAATCAGCAGTCAGCGAGTCCTCGCTGACACTGACACTGCGCTCAATGACCGTGCTCTTGAGTGCAGGTGAAGTTGTTAACGTCAACACCAATTATTTCTGGTGCCTGGTCACCGTGCAACAATGCGGAGTTGCTATTTGCAGGTGGCAAGCGGTGGTCATCGTCGCAACCGGCAGACGGTTCAATCTGAGCCGCACGTTTGACGCAAGCCCTCGGCGGTCCATTGTGTGAGCCAGTCCATTCCTAAGAATGTCGTTATTTTGATCACGATGGAAAGGCCGATCGCGAGGGCTATTGGGACAAATGCCCGCAATGGCCAAAAAAAGATTAGGATGACGACCGAGACACTCAGGATTACCTGCCTGTCGGGTAACGTGACGCGCCGGATGCCATGGCCCTTGAGCATAAGTAGGGATGGCGTACGTTACCATGATCGCCACTTTCTCCTCATCTGTTCTTTCAGTCGGTGAGTGCCACAACGGACCAAGCGATGTGCCCCTCCGCCCACCGTAGCCTGAAGGCACGGTCTGTTTTTCGTCAACAACGAAGTGCGAGTTCATGACGCCGAGGGGTACGGCAACTAGGAGGACTTTGCCGGAAATCTGCCGAACCGGAGGTAGAATGCCGGAATGAAAGCGCTCTCTCTGCGAGTACAACTGATTCTGGTTGCTGCCGCTTACGCCGCGGTGCTGGCCATCGCGGCGGTGCTCATCGCTGTACGTTACCTGCAGTACGTGGAGCACCCGCAAGACGCCGCGGCGGCGGGCGGAATGTATGCCGCTGGCGACATGTTTCTGGAGATCTTCATCGCCTGCATGTTACTTGTCCCCACTTTTCTGCTGGCGCTGGTGATTCGCAAATCCGAGAACCTCTACACCAAATATTCCAAGATCCTGTTGGGCGTGAGCCTCACTTCACCGATTTGCTTCGGCGTTCTCAGCATCCCCGCAGTCGGCCAAAGCACGTTAGTTTTGGGTGAGATGTTAATGGCCCGGCTGGTTAGCTCTCCCTTCGTGATCGTAGGATTAGGGTTCAGCCGGTTGCTGGCACGGTTTGACCGGGCAAAACGTCTGACTTTCTATGCACTGATGATCGAAGTCGTGACTTTGGTTTTCATGGTGGCGGTGTTTCTATTCTCAGGTCGGCGAAGCTAGCAGCCGATGAGTGATCATGTCTGTCTTGCCTAACTTTCAAGGCCTATTCGTAGCGCAATGCCTCAATCGGATTGAGACGCGATGCACGGATGGCCGGGATCATGCCGCTGACCAGACCTACGAGCGCCAGAATTGCCGTAGAAACCAGGACCGTGCCTGGTGAAATGATGAGTCGAATGTCGCCCATTTCTCCGTGCTTGGCCAGGGCGCTGTAGAAGGTAAGGTTTCCTACAGAGAGGGAAACGAGGTAGGCCAGCACAATGCCCAACAAGCCGCCCAAGAAGGTAATCGCCAGGGCTTCGGTCAGGAACTGGAGAAGGATGTCAAAGCGGCGGGCCCCCATCGCCTTCTCTACTCCAATCTCGCGCGTGCGCTGAGCCACGCTGACCAGCATGATGTTCATGAGCCCGACGCCTCCGATACCCAAAGTCAGCGCGCCGATGAAAGCGAGGAGCACCTGCAGCGCCATCGTGATCACGCGGAATTGCGAGAGTTGCTCCATCAAGCTGAATACCAATACGGCGCGCTCATCATCGGGACGAAAATTGTGTTGTGTCGCCAGCGTTTTGCGAATCGATCTCTCGACCTCTCCGTAGTCGTACCCGAGAAAGTCGAGCCAGATCATGTCGATATAGTGCGTATCGCGAAAGTCGCTCAGAGTTGAGAATGGGATGTAGACGACGCGGTTGATGCTGTTCTCGTTTCCTGGTTGCGGCCTTGGCTTCAGTACACCAACGACCTCGTAAGGAATGCCATTGATGCGGACCCTTTCGCCGAGAGCGAAGCGGCCAGAGAACAGTTTTTCCTTGGATTCCGAGCCCAGCACGCAGACACGCGCGCGCAGTTGCGTGTCTTCGGCAGTGTAGAAATGCCCGAGATCCATCTGCAGGTTCTGAATTTCCTGAAGCGCGGAGTTGCCGCCACTCACCCGCCATGTGTAAGAGCGGCCTTCGTAGCTGACGGGAGCTTCGTAATAGGACTCCGGGGTGATCCGGATTACTTGCGGCACGTTGGTCATGACACGGTCAATGTCATCGTTGGTTAAACGAACGTTGACTCCTGCTTTATTTCCTCCTGCCTGCATCGACGTGCGCCCGCCGGCTATGCCGATAGCCTGCATGCTGGCGAACGCCTTGAATATGTTAACGATGGCGGTGGAAAAGCCTGTGCCATAGGCCAGCAACAGGACCACGGTAGCGATCCCCCAGGCCATGCCCAGCATGGTGAGAGCGCTTCGCCTGCGGTTCTGACGGAGAGCCGCATACGCTTGCGAGAGCACATCTTTCCCTCGAACCATGGTCACTCCTGACGAAGGGCTTCCACCGGTGTGAGTAAGGCTGCTCTCCCTGCGGGATAGAGGCCAGCGACGATTCCCGCAACGGCGAGGCTTCCGATAGCCAGCACGGCAGACGCGGGGTAAATATGAGGCAGCTCGAAACCATCGATCGGCGGAGCGAGCCCGAAGAGGCGAGTGACCCCGTAGGCGGCACCGACTCCAGCCACGCCGCTGATCGTGGTAAGCAACAGCCCTTCCAGGAAGAACTGAAACAAGATGTTCCGTCGCGTCGCGCCCAGAGCCTTGCGGAGACCGATCTCGCGCGTGCGCTCGGTTACCGACACCAGCATGATATTTACAACTCCCATGGCGCCAAGGGCGAGCGTAACCAGGCCGACGGCTCCCAGGAACGCATCCATGGCGTCAGAGATTTTGCCAATCATTTCTGCGTTCTCGATGGAGTCCCAGTCGTCGAAGGCGTCAGGTGTATTGGGGTCGAAGTTATGATTCCTTGCAATGATGGCGCGCACTGATTTCCTGGCCTGATCGTGTTGCTCTCGCGTAGTGGGCTGGTAAACAACGTATTTGATGGCTTTCGCGTTGCCTTCTCCCTTCATAGGAAAATAGGTCGCCATCGTGGAGTAGGGCATGACCAACCGTAAGTTTAAGTCGGCATTGTTGCCGTGGCCGATACGCTTGATGGTGCCGATGACCTGGAAAGGCACGCTATTGATTAGCAGCCTGCTGCCGACCACCGGCCGGCCAGGAAAAAGGATGCGCACGAATTCGTTTCCGATGACGCAGACGTTGTTGCGCTGGCTTTCATCGCTCCAGTTCAGCCACCGTCCCTGGTCCACCGGCTGGTAGCGGATGTCGTAGAACTGCGGCTCAGAGCCATCCACGTATCCGTTGCTGCTGCCATACTCGCTGACCAGACGGAGGTCACCGCGGTAGATGATGGGCGCGGCACTGCGAACATAGGGCGAGTTGCGAATGTCGAGATAGTCCTGAAAGTTCAGGTAATACTGGCGAGAGGAAAGCTGGCTGCCGCCCAGCGCCGGCACGCGGCCGTTGTAGATCTGCATCAGATCTTCACCGAAACTGGCCAGGCTCTTCTCGGTTCCCGCGCGGAAGCCCTCTCCCAATCCAATCAGGAGCAACAGTGATCCGGTTCCCCACGCTATGCCGAACATAGTGAGGAAGCTGCGAAGCTTGTGCGCCCAGATGGCGCTCAAGACCTGTCGAAAGCTATCGACAAATCGGCGCATATAGTAAGGTTGCGCCGGGCGGTGATTGTTTGTCGGTGATATGCGTCACATCTGTTCCGAAAAGGCTTAACCGCAAGGATGCTCGGTGCTACCGGAGCATCGTACCGCCCTTGGATCGATGCAAGAACGGGGTATCCACAATATCGAAACGGAAAAGAGCATCGCTTAGACGACGCGCCACCGGTTCTGTCAGTTTGGGAGAATCGCCTAGTCAACCAAAATCGCGACAGGAGCAGATCCAACTGTACCGTCCTCTTTGCCCCAGATAGTTTGATCCTGAAAATAGTGACGCGAGAGAGGTGGCATGTAGTCGCAATACAGTCGGTATCTCCCCGGTTTCGGAAATAATGCCTTGGCCTGAATACGAGATTCGAAGCCAGCGAAGACGTTTCCCCCTATCGTAATTAGCGCTCCCTTTCCAGTGAGGTCCGGAGGTAGAGGATGAAAGAAGGGGCGAAGCCATTCTCAACTTCCCGCCCGGAAGAATCCCGGATCTGAAGATATAGGCCGCCGGAGACACCCCATCCGAGTGCATTCCAAATGGTGGTGTCTTTATCGACACTCCGAAAAATCACGGTTAGGACGAGATCGTCACTGATCTGTACATGGCCGGAACTTGTGCGAAGCTCTACCACTAATCCTGTCGAACGGGAATTACGCGCAGAACCAGTCTGTCCAACACTGGTGCTGGCTATCAACAACAGTACAACCGCCGTCTTCATGTTCAACCTTCCTGATTTGTCGCCCGGTCGTATCCAGAGGGCCATGTGGATGGCTATTAGGGAGATGGGCGAAACGTCTCTTTCTTTGTGTCTACAGAATGTCGAATTCAGTAAGCGTTGAAGGCCAGAGAATGATGTAGTCCTCACCCATCGCCTCCCGGTAGGCGGATTGCAGCTCGTTAGGGATACCAATCTCGAGAATGACCTGATGGGCGTGCGTGAATGTAGTCGTCGGCTCATCGGTGAAAATAAAAATGTTGAACTTGCCAAGGCCGAAATCGTGTCCGTCAACGGACACAAACTCTCCCAATCGCTCCATAAGTGTCGTTTCGAGGGAGACGAGCCTATCAAAGTCCACCATTGAAGTGGCCGCAAACTGCAAGATTAATTGATAATTCATAGCCCGAGTGTCGGCACCATTTTGCCATCATTCCCGGTTTGGCGAAAAACCCATTTCACTCAGGATGCTTCCGTACGGGCTTGAGTTCCTCACTTTTGCCTTTTTGCAACCGAGTATTTAGCATGCAACGGAATTGCTGCGGTTACTCAATTCAACATTCTGTGGCCTGTACGAAAAATCAAGAGGGGGTTGTTGTGGTGGAACCGTTTCAAATTCATGTCACAGATGAAGTGCTCAACGATCTGCGGCTACGGTTGCGCCAGGTGAGATGGCCGGACCAGATACCCGGCATAGAGTGGAAACAGGGCACCGAGTTGGAATGGCTAAAGCGCCTCGTCTCGTACTGGGTCGACGAGTTCGACTGGCGTGCATGGGAGCGCCGACTTAACGCGCTCGACCACTTCACTTGGGACGGAATCCACTTCGTGCGCCAGCGGTCGGCATCCGGCAGTGGCATGCCACTCATCCTCACGCATGGCTGGCCCAGCAGTTTCCTCGACTACGTCGACATGTTGCCGATGCTCACAGACTTCGATGTCGTCGTACCCTCGCTGCCCGGGTATGGATTCTCGCAGCGTCCACCTAACGTCGGCATCAATTATAGGTATGTCGCGGAGCGCTGGCACGGACTGATGTCCGAGCTGGGATATTCGCGCTATGGTGCAAGCGGCTATGACTTTGGGGCCGGGGTGACAACATTTCTTGCCTTCGATCATCCCGAGTCAGTAATCGGAATACATCTCACCACACTGGAGTCGGACCTCACCCCAACAGTGGACGACGCGCTGCTTTCCGATCTCGAGCGGTCGTACTTAGCGGTAACGCGCAGCTGGGATGAGACGGAACGCGGCTACAGCGCGATTCAATCTACCAAGCCACAGACGATTGGCTATGGTCTTAACGACTCTCCGGTGGGGCTCGCCGCGTATCTGGGCGAGAAGTGGCGCTCGTGGAGTGATGTTACTCCGTCCAACGACTTCCTTTGTGCCACTCTCACTCTGTATTGGGTCACGCAGACCATAACTTCGTCGATGCGCGATTATTGGGACAACCGCTGGCATCCGGTCAAGCCCACCTATGTCAGCACCCCGACCGCATTCGGGGTCTTCGCGCACCAGACCGTTTCCGAGGGGGAGCCGCCACGCTCGTATCTGGAGCGCGTGTACAACATTCGGCGCTGGACAGTTTTTCCGCGTGGCGGACACTTTGCCCCAGCGGAGCAACCAGCAGCGCTCGCACAGGACTTGACCGCTTTCTTCCACGACCTAAGCTGAAGGAGTGCTCACGAAGCGTTATTGCAACTGCGCCAGCATAATTCGCTGCCCCGCGAGTGCCGGGCGCTAGATTACGTTTAGCGATGACGCTTCGCATTGGGCGAGTGGCAAGAGCCGGGGCAAATCTCCGGAGAGGCTATTCCGCTCTGAAACAATTCTTAGTGCTTCCTCAAATTGTGGTTGCCGCATATTGTGTAGCAGTTGTCTCCAATGAACCATGCCGTAGACAACCCACTTCTCCTTATCCGCCATGCTAACCTCGCCTGCCCAGAGGCACCGATGGAAGTCTGTGAATGAGGGAAGCGGCTCGCTCAGATTTAGAGGCTTGCCCGCTGAAGCTAGCATCAGGAAAACTGAAGCGTAGAACATGTGCAACACCTGACGCATCAGGAAAAACCTTGCCCGCTGGTATTCGTCTGGATGCTGGCCCGCAAAATATCCTTTGAGATAGGTGAGTTCGTCCGCGTCATTCGTAACCAGGAAGTTCGCGGCGACGGCTAAGTCGAAATACCGGTCGTTCACGAAAGCAGCTTGCCAATCGACGAGCCAGATGCGTTGGCCGTCGAACAGAATGTTTTCCGGCTTCAGGTCCATGTGGGACGACACGATATCCGAATCAAGACACGGGTAAGCGGCGCAGACTTGTTCGTAGCGAGTGAAGGCTTCTTCGATTTCTTCCTTCGGAAGGAGGTTTGCCTTACGGAATCTCCAGTGAAAACCGTTGTGCGCCGTGACGTAGTTGAACGCCTTTGGAAAAGGCGGTAGTGCGTGGAGCCTTCGCAGCATGCCGGGAAGTTCCACCAGGGCCCGCGCTACGGGAAAAGGAATTTCTTGGACGAAGTCGGTGATCGAGATCCCATCTTCCGCGTTTACATACAGGACACGCGGCGCAATACCCGCTTCTGCCGCTGTCTTCATACACGCGAATTGGCGCTTCGGGTCGTTTCTCTCATCGATGCGCGTTGCAACCCGCAATAGAAATGGAGCTCCGTGCACGACGATGCGGAACACAAGGTCCGAACTGAGACCTTTGGTTATCCTGCGAATCTCTTCGAACTCTGATACACCAAACGCTTCTCGCAAGGCGCGAGCTACGCTCGCGCTCTTCTCTTCTGGAATCATGAAGCCTTTCTAAAACCTCGGAGAGACAGCAAGTTCACTTTGTCCGATGCGGCTTTTCTCAAATGTTGAGCGGGGCTCGATCACAGCCTTCCCGAATGGTTTTTGGGTCAGAGCTTCGGTTCGGTTTCAAACCTATCAAAAGAGCCAGACCAATATCCTGACACTCGTCGCTTTGCTCCTCGGGGCGGACGAATGCGTCCGCCCCTACACTGGACTCATTTCACGAACTCGCCTTGCCGTCCCTGCGCCCATGGATCGTAGGTTAAGCAAAACAAGATTCGATCTGGAATCGTCGGGTGCGAATAAAAAAGAAACACGCCAACCGGATTGGGTGCAGGATCCGATAGGTCGACATCGCCCAGGATCTGGAACGCCTGCGCTGCAACCTGCTGCGAGTTCGGAGTCAGGCCATGCGTCACCTCCAGACCGTACTGGTCGGCCTGATGTTCCAGGTAGCGGCTTATGGCGCTGCCCAGCGGATTGGCGATAAAAGAAAAGATCGAGAGCAGCAACAACAGGACTGGCAGGGAGGCCCAATCCTCGAGCCCACGAATGCGCCATTGCGCGCCCCATCGCTGCAACACCCATCCGACGCTTCGGTAGCCCAGATAAAAAAGGACGAACAGGAGCACGGCCGCGAAGCCCAGTCCCTTCGGCAGATGCTGCAGAACGTAGTGGCCCATTTCATGACCCGCGACGAAAACGATCTGTGGCGAATTCATCTTCGCGATGGTCGTGTCCCACACGACGATGCGTTTGGAGGCGCCGAATCCGGTTACGTAGGCGTTCAGCCCGGTGGTTTTCTCGCCTGCGCCCATCCAGAACATGCGTTCCGGCGGAATGTTCTGGCCGGCGCGCTGCACCATCTGCTCGAGGCTCGCAGTCAGAGCGGGGTCTTTTTGCTGGAGCGGTTCGAATTTGTGGAAGAGCGGATCGATAACCAGCGGTGTCACGAAAACAATGAAGAGCCCGATCGGAAGCGAGACGAGCCAGAAATAAAACCACCACCGGCGCGCGCTGCGGCGGATCACTACGTACAGCAGCCAGATCAAGACGATTCCAACGACGTAGGAGATGAGTTGACCCTTGGTCCAATCCCATGCCCAGGAGCTCCAGCTTTGTACGGAGAGACCGTAAACGCGCTCCACCCATTCCTGATAAACATCGGCAGGAAGACCGAGAAGCGCGACGGTAGCGAGGAAGAGTGGCGCGTAGACGAGGGCCTGGACGAAGCGGCGGGATGAAATCTTTTCCACCCACTCGCGATACTTCGGAGCGAGTTTCAGGCGGAGGATGAGCCACAGCACTACGAGTCCGTAGATGAAGCTGATGATGTTGAAGCGAAAGTGAATGCGGCCGAGATCGTGCGCCTTTTTATAACGATCGGGAGGAAGTGTGTAGTGAGTGATCGTTGGTTGCGTCAGCGCGGACTGCGCATGGCCTGGTTGAGAATCCGCAGCCTGTGCAGCAGACACACTTCCAGTGTCAGAAGTTTGTGCTTGTAACTGTGCAAGGGGCAAACTTAGAACTACGAAGACCCAAGGGGCCAGTAAACGCAGAGATTGGCGCATGAAGCTCCTCGGCAGAATAGATGGCGACTAAGTGTGGCCTCGTCATTAAATTCCGTCAACAGGGCTTTCGGCTTCAAGCCCCTTGACTCTGACGTACGGCGCCGCGAATCAGCGGTATGTTGTGTGGAAGAAGTTCTTGTTCGGCGCACTCCGGCGCTACGTAGCGTTCGACGCGGCAGTCGCTACCACGCGGGCTTGCCGTCTGGAAAACGGAAGGTTACGGTCTCTCCTCCCTTGAGCATCTCGCGAGCCAGGATCAGTGCCTCTCCGTTTTGTTGTACCTTGGATCCCTTGATCTCAATGGCTTCATCAGCCTTAAAAGCGATCCCCATTTGTTCGAGAAAGCTCTTGGGACAAAGAAAGATCTGAATCGTATCTTTGTCTTTGTCGGGTCCCGTTTTTGTAACTAGGTAAGCGATAGGTTTGCCGCCCGTGGGCGGAACGAGCCTCAACTCTCCAACGGTACCCTTAATCGTGGTTTCGCTGGCGGCGTCATACTTAGGTGGCGCCTGGGAAAACGCAGACGCTGTAACCAAGGCAATTGTGGCGAATAACAAAAGGCACTTCTGAACTGGGACAGAAGGGATCATCGTGGACCCTCCATCCGGCGAATCTTAGGCCCGGAGCGAGGGAAAAGCAATTGAATAGTCGGGTGCATAAAGCGCCCGTCATCCAAGCTAGCCACGGCGGACGGTGTCGCCGCTACCTCGCTACCCTTTCGAACCCGGGCAACCTCGACAGGAGTACTTGAATCTGGGATGGTGGGCCTCCAGAAATCCGGTTGAGAAGGAAGGATGGCGCAAATGCGAAAGCACCTGGCACAGTCTCTTCTTGCCATAAGCTGCTATACAGTCGTTGCATTCGCCCAGTGCGGAAAGGATTATCGCTCTGACAAACAAGGAGGCCTTGAGGTCACCGACTTTACTATTGTGGGTACCACCACACTAAGCTCATCCGAACTATTGCACTTTGCCGGCGACTTCGTTGGTTCCTGCTATGACGACGACACAGATGAAATGCAGGCGCGACTTCGTGCCGGGTTTCAGGAGCGCGGATATTTCGCCGTTGAAGTAAAGAGCATGAGCGTCAAGCCGGGCGATCCGTTAAAAATTCCGAAACCTGTGGCTGTAGAAGCTGAGGTGGAGGAGGGCGCAAGATTTACGGTTGCCGAGATCACGTTCTCGGGAAATCATGCGTTCCGATCGGAGAAACTGCGCGGTGCCTTTTCATTGAAGACAGGAGATGTCTTCGAACGAAGCAAGATTGTTAGCGGGATCGAAAGCCTGCGTAAGCTTTATGGTTCGAGTGGTTTCCTGGACTTTGTCCTTACCCCCGACACGGAGCCTTCTTCGAATGGGACGATGAGCCTCAAAGTTGAGGTAGTCGAGGGCCCACAATATCACATGGGAAAGCTTGAAATTGCGGCTGAGAAAAACGCGGCGGCAAGACTCCGTGCAGAGTGGAAGCTGGCTGAAGGGACGCCTTACGACGCGACATACATAACGGCATTCATTGAAGAGAATCGCAGCCTACTGCCCGAGGGATTCACTGCGGGAGATGCGCGACAAGTATTCAACTGTCCTGAGGCGCTAGTTGAAGTGTCGTTGATGGTTGATCGTCGAGAACGCACATCGGAGCCGCCGGTGAAAAACATTCCATGTGAATCTCACGAAGACAAACCGAAGTGAAGCTAGTCAAGCCGGTTGTTTAACAGAGATCCCGCTCCGCAGGTTTGTGGCGCAGGCCGATAACTAAGTCGCTCGTGTGTAGGGCGGACGCAGCTTGCGCTGAGTGAAGTCGAAGGTCCGCCCCGCGGAGCGCACCGACGCACATCGAAGGTATAAAGCCAGACCATTTCTTTCTGTGCCGCCGGCTATCTGATTGCGCCCTTTGGGCGCAACCCCGGACGAATGCGTCCGGGGCTACACAACCAGGAAAGGCCATCGAATCACGTATGGTCGTGTAGGGGCGGACGCATTCGTCCGTCCCGCGGAGCGCACCGACGCGCACCGAAGCGATAAAACCACACCATCTCTTTCCTTATCGCCAGCTATCTGATTGCGCCCTTTGGGCGCAACCCCGGACGAATGCGTCCGGGGCTACACAACCAGGTAAAGGCATCGAATCACTTATGGTGGTGTAGGGGCGGACGCATTCGTCCGCCCCCGGAGCGCAGCGACGCGTGTCGAAGGTATAAAGCCACACCGTCTGTTTCCTTACTGACAGCTATCTGATTGCGCCTTTGGCGCAACTCCGGACGAATGCGTCCGGGGCTACACGACCAGGAACGGCCATCGAATTACCTTACGGCCGTCGAGGGTCGGCCGCATTGGTCCGCTCCGCGGAGCGCAGCGACGCGTGCCGAGGGTCCGCGCACTATAATGATGCTCATGAAAACTCCCCTATCGTTTCTCAGCGCGTTATCTCTGACCCTGTTCGCCCTGTCGCTGGCCGGCCAAGCCAAAGTCAAAGTTGAACTCAAAGATGCCCAAGGCAAGAGCGTGGGCACGGCGATTCTGAACGAGCATGAGGGCATGGTGATCCAAGTCAACTTGCACGATTTGCCTCCGGGAGAGCATGCCATCCACATCCATCAGAACGCGAAGTGCGAGGGACCAGATTTCAAGTCAGCCGGACCTCACTTCAATCCCGATAGCAAAAAGCACGGACTTGAAAATGCTGAAGGCCATCATGCCGGCGACATGCAGAACTTCACAGTGGACGCCAAGGGCAAGGCGAAGACACAGGTCATCAACAAAGATGTGAATTGGGGAAGCGACAGCCACTCCATCTTCAGCAATGGTGGTACGGCGCTGGTGATCCATGCCAAGGCCGACGACATGAAAACCGATCCTGCTGGAAACGCGGGCGACCGCATAGCCTGCGGTGTGATCACAAAACCGTAGAGCCTCGCTCCATTATTTGGGCTTTATTTGCGGACCGCCGTTTCATTGCGCGTTCCGCGCAACCCCGGACGAATGCGTCCGGGGCTACACACCCCTCTGGGCTACTCAGCGGCAGTTGCGGACGTCGCTCTTGGGCCATTCGGCATGACGATACTGGCTAGCCATCCGACGGCGAACGTTGTGCAGGTTCCGATTGTGACCCACCACGTCCAGGGCACGCGCGTTCCCAGCCATAGGTACAGCTCAATGCTGAAGCCGCAAGCCATGCCGATCATCGCTCCGAGTTGATTGGCGCGCCGCGTCAGCGTGCCCAGCAGAAATGCGCCGAGCAGCGCGCCGTAGGCGATCGATGCGATCTGTAGTCCCACTTCGACAACGCGGCCCACTTTGTGCAGCGCGATGATGGCGAGGCCAAACAACACCAGCGCCCACAACAATGTCGCCCATCGAGAAAGGCGCATCTTCGTCTTCTCATCCGACTGCGGGCGGAAACGAGCATAAAAATCCATGATGGCGCTCGAGGATAGTGAATTAAGCGCCGCGCTCAGATTCGACATCGCGGCCGCCAAAATCGCAGCGATCAACAGTCCCGAGATGCCGTGCGGCATCCGCGTCACGATGAATGTGGGATAGATCCGGTCCGGCCGGCCGAAGACTGACGAGGGCACATGGTAGTAGCCCCACAGCAGAACGCCGACGACCAGGAACAATGCGAACTGAAACAGAATCGCAACGCCGCTGGAGAGCAGCGCCGTAACGGATTGCCTTTGTCCCCGCGCAGCGAGCAGGCGTTGCACGATGAGTTGATCGGTGCCATGGCTGGCCGTGGTGAGAAACGTACCGCCGATTAGCCCAGCCCAGAATGTATAAGGAGTCCAAAAACTGGTGCTGAAGTTGAAGACCTGGAACTTTCCCGCCTCTGTGGCTGCTGCATGAATCGCATTCCATCCGCCGGGAGTGAGGTGGAGAATCGTGGCCAGCCCGACCAGTGTTCCTCCGACATAGATTACGGTCTGCACCACGTCGGTCCAGATCACCGCCGCCAGGCCGCCCTCGAATGTATAGATCAGTGTCAATGCGGTGATGATCGCGATCGATGCGACCTCTCCGGTCCCCAACGCGATCGAGACCACGATCGACACCGCGTAGACGCGAACTCCCTCGGCCGCTGCACGAGTCAGAAGAAATAGTCCGGCGGTGAGCGAGCGAAGTCCCGGTCCGAAGCGACGCTCGATCAGCTCGTAAGCGGTGTACAGATCGCCACGAAAGTATTGCGGCAGCAGCACGAAGCTGATGACGATGCGTCCGACAACGTATCCCATGACAACCTGAAGAAACGTCAGGTTGGTGTCGTACGCGAGGCCGGGGATGCTGATGATGGTGAGCGTGCTGGTTTCCGCAGCGACGATCGACAACGAGATTGCCCACCAGGGGATCTCGCGTCCGGCGAGAAAGTAATCGCGCAGCGTGCGCTGCTTCTTGCGAAAACGCAGCCCGAACAGGGTAATGCCCGCGAGATACAGGCCGATGATGGCGAAGTCGGTAGTGTTCAGGCCCATATTGAATTCATTGCTACACCACTTTGCGGGAGACGCTTTCTGCCGGATCGTACGTCTCCGACGAAATGGCCGCGAGCCAAAGATCCCGATCGCCGTCGTTTCGCACCGCGTGCGACGCTCCGGGCGAGACCAACACCAATACCGCCAGGGTGCCATCGAACTCGCGATGCTGGGCGGACGCGCCGTCGCCCTCGTCCCAATGGAAGGACCATCTTGATCCCGGCAAGATCACGATCGCTTCTCGGCGCCGCAAATGATAATGATTTCCGCGTATGGAGCCGGGCTTCGTCGACGCGAGGTGCACGTCCGACATCCTACCCACAAAGGCCAGTGCATTGGATGGAGCTGTAAAGCTGAATCCGCGCATGTCACCGCCGTTCGGCAGTTCAGAGATTTGAATTTTCGCTGTCATAGAGAAGATGTAAATGTAACAAGGACACGAAGTCGCTCGAAACCTTCGTGAAACCTCGCGCCCTTGGTGTTTCAAGATTCTCGGGTCCGCTCCCATTATCCCGGGTACAGCCGGTTTACGGGAGTGAGTCTTCTTAGACCTCAGCACGTACGCGGGCAGGGCGCTGTGTTAAAACTGACCCGTGTCCTACTATCTCGGCATTGATGGCGGAGGGACCAAGACGACGTGCGCGATCGGCGACGAATCGCAGACTCTCGCCACCGCCACGGCGGGCCCAAGCAACATTGTTCGCGTCGGAGAGGCGATGGCGCGAGAGTCGTTGCAGCAGGCAATCCGTCAGGCTTGCGCTGCAGCGAGTGTTGCGCCGGCACAAATTTCTCGCACGTGCGTCGGAGCCGCGGGCGCGGCGCGCCCAGAGGTGGCGGACATCGTGCGCCGCTGCGTGACTGAGCTCATCTCGACCCCGGTGGATGTTGTTGGCGACATGCATATCGCGCTGGAGGCTGTGTTCGATTCAGGCCCCGGTGTCGTGGTGAACGCCGGCACGGGATCCTTTGCCTTCGGCCGCGACCGGCAGGGAAAAACCGCGCGCGCCGGTGGATGGGGATTCGCGATTGGCGACGAGGGCTCGGCTCACTGGATCGGGCGCGCTGCTGTCAAAGCGCTGCTGCGGGCGAGTGACGCGAGCGATGAAGTGGCTGGCTCCCCGTTGGCAATGGGCCTTTTCAAGGCATGGGGCGTGCGCTCTCTTGCTGATCTGGCGCGCGCCGGCAATTCGATTCCGCCACCCGACTTCTCTGCGCTTTTCCCAGCCGTCGTCGCCAGCAAAGATGATCTTGCGTCGCAAGTTCTGACCTCTGCGGGAAGGGAACTCGCCGGCGTAGCTTTAGTGA
The DNA here is from genome assembly GCA_963801895.1 of uncultured Acidobacteriota bacterium. GTDB lineage: Bacteria > Acidobacteriota > Terriglobia > Terriglobales > Acidobacteriaceae > Sulfotelmatobacter. Next base: position 113,649 of record CAWDGM010000004.1, read on the forward strand.
TTATGGGCCGCCTTTTTCCAAAGGGTGATTCCAATATTGTTCCGGTCGCGATGATCGGAAGCGTCTTTCGTCATGCCGAACTCGTCCGGCAGGTTTTCTACAATGAATTGCACCATCTCGATGTGCGGGCGGAAATTGAGTCCAAGGTTGTTGAGCCTGTGGAAGGCGCCCTTCGTATGGCCCGAAGAGCAGTGCTGAATGAAAAAGAGAGTGCAGGAAGAACCGCAACCCGGTGACGAGCTTTCTCCTGCGGGCGAGACTGTTTCGCCAGACGTCGCCGATGTGCCTCTGACCGAAGACCTGGCGCTCTCACAGCTGAAGCGGCGCGATCTGGGCCCCGACCAGATTCAGCAGATCGTGCAAGACGCGGACTTGATGAAGGCTCGCAAGGTACGGCTTGTGCTAGCCGGGCATCCGCAAACGCCGCGTCGACTTGCGCTGCGCATTATCCGCGAACTCTATACGCTGGAACTTATGCGGTTCGCGCTGGCAATCGGTCCGGCCGCAGACTTGAGGCGAATTGCGGATGAGTTGCTTGTAGGCCGGCTCGCGACGATCAGTTTAGGCGAGAAGATCTCCCTCGCCCGCCGATCATCAGAGATGGTTGCGGGCGCGCTGCTGCTAGACAAGGAAAAGCGGGTGTGGAGCGTCGCCCTCGAAAATCCGCGTATGACGGAGCGCGCTGTGGTCAAGGCGCTGCAGAAATCATCTGCATCCGTTGGGTTCGTCGGCACCGTGAGCCAGCATCCAAAGTGGTGTGTTCGGCCGGAAGTTTCGACCGCGTTGCTCCGGAATGCACATACGCCGCTAGCCCGAGCGATTGAGTTCGCGAGCCGCGTACCTCCGAAAAGGTTGCGGGATATTCTGCACGCGTCGCATCTGCCTGACTCGATCAAGCGCTACCTCCGGGCCGGATTGCGGCGGCCCCGACACGATGATGAGAGTAGGTGACCGAGAATTGCAGGCCGTGTTGTGTAGTCCCGGACGCATTCGTCCGGGGTTGCGCGCTTAGCGCGCAATGGGAGACGGTTGACGGCAATAAAAACCAACGGGAGGTGAGACTGCGGACGCAGGCACTCGTCGCTTTGCTCCTCGGGGCGGACGAATGCGTCCGCCCCTACACACTAGCGACCGCCGCCGATGGCGAGAATCGCACCCGTGGTGTACGAAGCTTCAGGAGACAACAGCCACAGAACGCCCTCCGCAATTTCGTCCGGAAGTCCAGCTCTAAGCATCGGGATCGTTCCCATCAACCGCTGAAGCCGGCCGGGTTCGCCGTTTGCCGCGTGGAGATCCGTTTCGGTGAGTCCCGGCGCGACGGCGTTAACACGAATTCCCTCGGTGGCCACTTCGCGCGCCAGACCGATCGTAAAGCTGTCGATCGCGCCCTTCGAAGCGGCGTAATGCACCCACTCGCCCGGCGCTCCCGTATGCACGGCGCGCGAGGAAATATTTACGATCGCGCCCCCCGTACCGCCACGCCGTGTTGACATCCGCCGTACTGCCTCACGCGCGCACAGGATTGAACCCGTCACATTAACCGCAAAGACGGTTTCGATCGCATCGAGCGTGACCTCTTCGACGCGCGCGAAGCCGCCGGTAACACCGGCATTGTTCACGAGTCCTTTGATTGGACCGAGTTCACGCTCTGCCGTCTCAAACAATTGCAGGATGTCTTTCTCTTTAGAGACATCGCCGTGAATCGGCAGAGCCTGGCCGCCTGTCGCTTTGATCTCGTCCGCGATCTGGGTGGCCTCCGATTCGCCACTGCAGAAGTTGACTGCCACCGCGTAGCCACGCTGTGCTGCCAATCTCGCTATCGACGCGCCGATCCCGCGACTTGCGCCAGTGACGATAAGAGTTCCCTGACCGAGTGCTGCGCCCGTATCGCTCAGACATTCCTCCGGATGAAGATAAAAGTGAAAGCTACAAATTTGATTCCGCGCTACTTGTCGATTACAGCCACCGCGTCGACCTCAAGCAGGTACTCAGGCCGGACAAGCCGTTTCACAAAGACCAGCGTGCTGGTCGGAGGTTCTGTCGTGTTGACATACTTGTCACGAATCTCCCGAAGTGCGGGTAATTGCGAGGTATCGACGGCTTCAGCGCAGTAGTAGTTCAGCTTGATCACGTTGCCGAAATTTCCCTGTGCGGCCTCCACGGCCGATTTCAGATTCTCGAAAACCTGCTGCACCTGCGCACGGAAATCATCCTTGCCCACCAAGATTCCAGAGCGATCGAGCGCCACTTGTCCCGCGATATAAACGATTTTGCCACCGTTGATTTCTGCCACGTGAGAGTAGCCGGTGGGCTTCGCAATCGTCTCCGGATTGAATAGCTTGTAGCTCGAATGAGATTGAGCTTTCGCGGTCGGTTCAGTGGTTGTGTTCTTTCTCTCCTGTGCCGATACTGCTGTCGCCAGAAAGGCGCACAGGAAAAGGCTGACAGCTTGTCCGCAGCAAACGCGCATGAAGGCCTCCACTATTATGAATCTGGAATAATCGTGCAAAGAAGAGATGCGGCTTATGCCCTCACGGCTTCGCGTTTTCCGTGCAAGATCTGCACCACAGAATCATAGAGCCGGCGCCTTGTCTCATGACGCTGATAGGCGCGCGTGATGTAGCGAACGTGCACTTCGACGCCAGCCCCTGTCGGAACCACGTTGACTCCGGGCGTCGCCTTCAGCGTCTTGGCGCGGTAATGATTCGTGGTCTGTGCCCATTCGGCTTCGGCTTTTCCTGCGTTCTCTTGCGTATCCTTCTCCACCAGTTTCTGAATGCTGTCGATCACGGCGTAAGGATCCTGGGTTGACGGCACCAGGATGTCGAGTTCGTCCCACATCCATTGACCGGAACTCGTGAAGTTGAAGAAGTGGCCTTCGATCGCGAAGCTGTTGACGAATGAGACGCGACGGCCCGTCGGGTGGCTGGAGTCGGTCCAGTTGCCGGTCTCAAGCAGCACGGTTTTGAGCAATCCGATTTCGACGACTTCGCCGCCGACACCGTTGATTTCGACCCAATCGCCTACGCGGATGCCGTTGCGGCCCATCAGGATGAACCAACCGAAAAAGGCGACGATGAAATCCTTCATCGCCACGGTAAGGCCTGCGCCAGCGAGGCCCAGCACCGTCGTCGTCTGCGTCGGCATACCGATCACGATGAACAGGGCAACGAGCGCGCCTACCGCCTGCAAGGCGAATTTGACGACGGTGCGCATTGTGTCCATCCGCTTGTTTTCGGTCGACATACCGGTAAAGATGCGGTCCACAAGACGGCTCAAGAGATACACAATGAACAGGACGACAAGTATCCAGAACACCGCCAGAATCATGTGGTGGAGGGCCGATCGCTCTCTTGCCTCAACCAATCCGATCCAACGGACGTAAATGTCATTCAAGTCCTGCTCGTCCTGGATTCGGCGTCCACGGTCGGCGAGGTTCTTTTGATCGAGCGTGTACTGTTTCAGCGAGTCCATCGCCGATTTTGCGGCCGCCTTGGAGTCATCTCTGCTGGTTGTATTTGTGCTGTTTGAAAATCCCTTCGCTTGTTGCTTCACTGCGTCGCGACTTTGCTTGTCTTTCTCGACCTGGGCCGCCAGCTGAGCGCGTCTCTTGATCAGGGAGGTCTGCTTCTGTGCCGTTTCTTGGAGCGCCTGGTTGAGCAGAGCCTTTTTCTCGCGGAGGGCTTGCCATGCGCGGAATACGCTTAATAAGGTGCGTGCCTCAAAGTCCTGCTCCCGGGGATTGACCGCGGATCCGACAATCGCTCGCGGGTTGTGCTCGCCTTCCTCATGCTCTGTCTGCAACCGTTTCAGCTTCGACTGGGGATCTCCCCCGGCTTGTTCGAGATCTTCGCTTGCATCGTCGAGTTCGTCCTGATCCAAATCTGCTTGAGCCTTGGCAACATCGATCTGATCCTGCAGATTCTCTTTCTGAGATTCTGGAGCTGTGGCCAACTTCTTGGTGAGTTGCGCCACATTGTCCTGATCTTCTCTAACGGCCTGCTCGTCCTTGTCACGCCGCGCAGCGATCTTGACAGCCTCGGGCGACAGCGGCGGCGGATTCTGTTGTGCAGTCCGCAGGGCGTCAAAGAATGCGAGATCAACCTCGTGGTCTCCGACTTTCGCCGCCTCGTGCGCCAGTGCCTGCTCTTCGGGCGTGGACGCCATCGTCCCCATGCGCTGCGCGGTCAACAGCGGGCGCTGGTCGACCAGCGGATGTTCCGGCACGCCCGATTTGCGACCTGAGGGCTTCTTCGTCTGAACGGCAGTTGCGTCATCCGCCTGTTCAGGAATCTCACGCGTCCAGAGGATGCCGCCGACAGCCGCCGCCATCAGCAGAAGCAACACGATTCCGATGATCCATTGACGTAGTTTCATAGACAAATCCCGGTCGCGAAATTAGACCCTGTTCGCGACTCCTCGTCTCTCATGAAGCGTTGGAAGAAGTGTGTGACCACTTTAACAAGAAACGGCATCTCACCGCGACGGTAGTTGGACGTCTGGTTCGCCACACGATTTGCCGCAAACTGTCAGCACATTCGTAACCTGTTACGGCGAAAGGCTGGTCTCTACGATGTCAAAAGGCACATGTTGGAATACCTGCAATCCGTCGTGGATGCACCGTGGAAGCCCATGTCGCGGCTGGCCTTGGCGGCGTGGCTGGTCTTCTATGTGTGTTTTCTTGGCTACGTATATTCGGCGCATGGCGAGTTTCTTTTTATCGATAACGCCAATCTGGTCCTTCACGAGGGCGGGCATAACCTGTTCGGATGGTTTGGTCCCACCCTCGGACTATGGGGAGGGACACTGTTGCAGTGGCTGGTTCCCCTCCTGCTGGCCGCATATTTCTTCTCGCAACGCCAACCCGCTGGCTTTGTCTTCTGTCTGTTCTTCTTCTTTGAGAACTGGCTTTACACCGCGACCTACATGGCCGATGCCCGGGCCCAAGTCCTACCACTGGTCACGACCGGCGATCCGGATTTCGTGGAGCACGATTTCTACGCAATATTCTCCAGCCTGGGCGTACTTGGTATGGATACCAAAATCGCGATGGTCGTTCGCGGGTTAGGCTGGACCGGGATGTTATCCACGGTGGCATGGTTGGGAAGCCGGATACGGGAGTCTGTTCTCCGCGCGAATTCAAGAGCCCAAATCTGAGTTGTGGTGTCCAATCAGTTCAGCGAAGGCGTAAGATCTATCGCGTTCGACGGAGGCCTATGTTCCTGAAACTCCGACTTATCGCTCTCTCGATCCTTCTAGTGTGCTGCGTTCCAGCTCTTCGTGCCCAATCGTATGATGACGAACTCAGTCAGGGTTTGCGCGCCCGTAAAGCATCTCATGTGGACGACGCCATCCAGCATTTCCGGCGGGCGACGGAAATTGATCCTGGCCAAGTTCAGGCTCATATGTACCTGGCAGCTGCCTATGTCGAAATGTACATTCCCGGTGTTGAATCGCAAGAAAATATTCTCAATGCGGACCAAGCCATTGAGCAATATCAACACGTTCTCGACATGAGCGCCGGCGCCGCGCCACAAGCGAACGCTGCGAAGGGAATCGCCTCGCTATACCTCAATATGAAAAGGTTCGAGGAGGCCAAGACCTACTATTCGCGGACTTCTGACCTGGATCCAAAAGATCCCGAGCCCTACTATGCGGTCGGGGTGATCAGTTGGACTCAGAGCTATTCGCCACGAATGGAGGCACGTACTCGCCTGAATGTTCGTCCGGAACAGCAACTTGATCCGAAAGATCCAAAACAAAAGCAGGCCTGTGACGACTTGCGAGCGCAGTACTCGCCGATCATCGAGGAAGGAATTGCCAGTCTGGGCCATGCCGTCGAATTGCGTCCCGACTATGACGACGCGATGGCTTATATGAATTTGATGTATCGCAACCGAGCCGATTTGAATTGCGAAGACGAGGCCGCCCGTAGACAAGATCTAGCAACCGCTGACAAATGGGTTGATAGAACTCTGGCGGTGAAGAAAGCGAAGGCAGAACAAGCGGCACGCCTAGCCGGCTCTACGGTACCCAGTCTCCGATGAACACATTGGTCTCGTGCGGGGCCTTGGCATTGCGGTTCGAAGCCCACACCAGTTTCTTCCCGTCAGGCGAGAACATGGGGAAGCCATCGAAGCCGTCGGCGTGCGTCACGCGCTCCAGCCCGCTGCCATCCGGATTGAGCAGCCATAGCTCGAAATTTCCCATGCCGCCGGTGACGTGAGTTTCCGGGTCGTAGTTGGATGCGAAGATGATCCGCTTGCCGTCGGCCGTGAATGCAGGGCCAAAGCTGGCCGCGCCCAGATTGGTGATCTGTTTCTTGCCGCTGCCATCGGCCTTCATGATCCAGATTTCAAGAGATGTGGGCCGAATCAGATTCTGCCCAAGCAATTCCTTGTAGTCTGCAATATCTTTTTCGCTTTGCGGATGGTACGCGCGATAGACGATCCACTTGCCGTCCGGAGAAAACGTCGGACCACCGTCGTAGCCGAGTTCGTGGGTCAGCTGTTTCACGTTCTTGCCATCGGCATCCATCGTATAAATATCGAGATCGCCATTGCGCATCGATGTGAACGTAATCTTCTTCCCGTCGAGCGAAATCGTCGCTTCGGCATCGTAGCCCTGCGTAGTAGTAAGCTGCTTCAGTTCCGAGCCATCCGGTTTCGCGGTGAAGATGTCGTATCCCGCATACACAGCCCACACATAGCCCTTCGAAAAATCAGGACGCGGCGGGCACTCCGCATTCGCCAGGTGCGTCGATGCGTACAGGATCTTCTTGCCGTCCGGATAAAAGAAGCTGCAGGTGGTGCGGCCCTTGCCGGTCGAGACCATGTGCTGGTCGCTGCCGTCGATGTTCATCGTGAAGATCTGGTCGCACTTCACGTCGCCGTGCGAGGACTGGTAGATGAGCTTGCTTGCCGTCGGCGGAGAAGTACGCCTCGGCGTTCTGTCCGCCGAACGTCAATTGACGCACGTTCCGCAAGTGCTTTTCCTGCGGGGTCGCCATGTCGGCTGTATTTGGAGATTGAGCGGCAGCGGTCAGCGCCGCTGACAATGCCAGTGTTGTTAGGAAGAAAGATTGTCGCTTCATGAGATCGCCGCTAGTGTACCGCAGCAGCGTCTATCTATTGCTGCAAGATCTGTCCCGGGTGCGGATGAACCTGTTCGTCTCTAATCTCGCTCGCTTCCCATCCTCCGCCAAGCGCTTTCACGAGATAGACGGAGCTCACCATCTGCTGGCCGCGGAGCTGCGTCTCAAGCCTTTGGCTTGAAAGCAATGTCGTCTGTGCAGTGATCACGTCGAGATAATTTGTGACTCCGCCGACGTAGCGATTATTGGCAATCTCCAAAGCGCGTCGCGCATCTTCGACTGCAGCCCCTTGCGTGGAGAGCGCTTGCGACAACGTGGAAAGATTGCTAATGCCGTCTTCCACCTGCTGGAACGCGGTCAGCACCGACTGGCGGTAGTTCGCCACAGATTCGTCGTAAGCCGCGCGGGCTGCGGCAAGATTCGCTCGGTTGCGTCCGCCCTGTAAAAGCGGCTCAAGCGCATCAGCTCCCAGCGACCAGAACAGGCTCGGCGCACTCAGCAGGGAAGAGATATCGGTGCTCTGCCAGCCCCCCGAGCCGCTCAGAGTGATGTGCGGATAGAAAGCGGTGCGTGCAATACCAACCTGCGCGTTCTGGTACGCCATCTGACGCTCTTCCGTCGCGATGTCAGGACGCCGCTCCAATACATCCGAAGGCACGCCCAACGGTACTGGCGGCGGAGTGGCATTCAGCGGAGCAACGGGAACGTTGAATGCTGAAGCGGGCTGGCCAACGAGGACAGCGATCGCGTGTTCAAACTGTGCGCGCGACTGTTGAACGAGAGCTGCCTGCGAGATCGTCGAGTCGAGCACTGTCGCCTGCTGCGCAACTTCTAACCCGCTGGCAACCCCGCCATCATGGCGGCGCTTTATTAAATCCAAGGCTTTCTGCTCGGAGTCGACCGATTCCTGAACCACCTTGTACTCGGCATCCAGCTCTCGCAACGTAAAGTAGTCGGCCGCGAGTTCTGCCGTGAGGATAAGCTGAACGTTCGCCAGATCAGCAGCGCTTGACTGCAAGGTCGCATTGGCTGCTTCCAGATTCTTGCGGACCCGACCAAACAGGTCTGCCTCGTAGTTCACTGAGAAGGGAATGGAATAGACACTCTGCGTGTAAGGACGCGCTCCGATGACGGAAGCGGAGACTCCGTTCAGCGGACGATTCCCCGATCCGCGCTCGCGAACCAGATTTGGATCCGTCGCAACCTGCGGGAAAAAGTTTGCAGTTGCCACACGCGCCAGCGATCGTGCTTGGTTCAAGCGATCGCGCGCCGCTACCAAAGACTGATTCGCTTGCAGCAGTTGCTGCTCGTAGCCGTCAAGCGTGGAGTCGTGAAACACGCCCCACCACGTGCCCTTCGGGATCGCGTCTTTCGGCGCGGCTTCCTGCCAGGGCGGCGTTGTCTTCCACGTATCGGGTGCCGGAGCTGGCGCCTGCGCGCGGCTGTACCGAGGTCCGACCGTGCATGCCGTCGCAAACATCATGGTTGCGAAAAGGATGGGAATCAATAACCGCCTCAACGCCCGCTTCCTTTCTGACCGCCCGGCTGTTCCTGCTTTTGCAGCGGAGCATTTTCCTGTTCCTGCGGACTCTTGGGTTGCTGTTGTTGCTGCTGCGGCGATTCCTCATTCTGCGAAGGCCCTTTCGCAGCCGAAGCGATGTTGACCTCCTGGCCTTCTTCCAGCGAATCAGGGGGATTGATCACGACCTGGTCGCCGGGCGCAATGCCTCCAAGAATTTCCAGCGACGCGCCATAGTCACGGCCGATACTGATCGGGCGCAACTGAATCTTCTTGTCGTCTCCCACGACCGCTAGCCGCGGCCCTTCAGCGCGGAACAGCATCGCGTTCACCGGGATCGTGACCTTGTCCACATTCGATCCGATGGCGAAGTGCACTTCCCCGAACGAACCGGGCAAAAGCCGTCCATCCTTATTCGGGACATCCACCTCGGTAAGCAAAGTGCGAGTGCTCGGATCGATCGACTGCGCGGTGCGCGCGATCTTTCCCGAGAACTTCTGTCCCGAAAACTCCTGCAATGTCACCGTCGTCGTCGATCCGACTTTGATGTAGGCCGAATACGCTTGAGGGACGCTGATATAGACGCGCAATGGATCGACCCGCGCAATGTCAAATAGTTCGCGTCCAGCCGCCCCTGCGCCGGCGTTGATCAGAGCGCCAGGATCGACATTGCGCTTGGTCAGAACGCCAGAGAACGGCGCATAAACCTTCTTGAATCCCTCTAATTGTTCGAGCCGCCGGACGTTTGCGTCAGCCGACGCCAGGTTGGCCTGCGCCTGCTTGTATCCGCTGGTCTGCTGGTCGGCTTCCTGCGCGGAAACCGAGTCGCTCTTGCGCAGATTCTCCCAGCGGTCGGCGCTGATCTTGGCTAGTTCCAATTGAGCGACGATCTGCTGCCGCGCGGCACGCGTCTGGTTCAGCTCCTGATCAACTTCCGGAGTGTCGATCGTTGCTAGCAGTTCACCTTCATTCACGTGGCTGCCGATGTCTTTGTACCAGCGCACCAGATATCCGCTGGTCCGCGCGTAGATCGGCGATTCCTCGAAGGCCTGCAAAGTTCCGGGCAGAACAAGCTCCTCGTTCGGTTTCTCCGCTGTGGGATGAACGATCGCAACGGTCGGAATCACGTCGCGCTCAGTTTCCTTGGCGAGAGCTCTTTCATGAGTAACGTGACTGATCAGCGTAAGTACGCCGGCGACGATGAGAATGAGTAGAACAACGCCGACGATCATCAGCGCCGTACGCGGAGGGGCAGGGGGCATGTCGGGCGCGGGCGCAATGCTCGCCTGTTGATGGCGCGAACGTTGCTGCATCTGCGAGATCTCTTTATCGCGCTGCGCCTGCACGCCGTGCGGATGATTCTCGTCCCCTGGCTGCTGCTCCGAGTTGCCCCGGGGCTTTTTGTCCTCTCCCACCGGGGTTGATTTCGTCGTGTAGTCTGCGCTCATTCTTGGCTCCGCCTGTCCCGTTCAATCTTCAATAAGTTGCCACTACCACTATGCTTGTTGCGCCCGGTCGCGTTTTGACTCGCGACGGCTATGAAAAATTGCGAATACGCTGGGAACAAAAAACAGCGTAGCGACGGTTGCGAACAACAGTCCGCCGATCACAGCGCGTCCCAGAGGCGCGTTCTGTTCGCCGCCTTCACCGAAGCCCAATGCCATCGGCACCATACCGATGATCATAGCCAAAGCCGTCATCAGCACTGGGCGAACGCGAGTGTATCCCGCTGAAACCGCGGCCTTCACGGCGGGTATGCCTTCGTCCATCTGCTCGCGCGCGAAACTCACCATCAAAATCGAGTTCGCGGTAGCTACTCCCATACACATAACCGCACCTGTAAGGGATGGCACGTTCAACGTCGTGCGCGTCAGCAGGAGGAACCAGCAAATTCCCGCCAGCGCTCCCGGCAAGGCCGTGATGATGATGAAGGGATCGAGCCACGATTGAAAGTTAATGACGATGAGCAGGTAGACCAGCAGAATGGCGCCAGCCAGTCCAACGCCCAATCCGAAGAATGACGACCGCATCGTAGCCACCTGCCCGCGAACCACGATGTGCGTGCCGCGAGGCAGGTTCTTTTCGAAGCTCTTCAGGATTTTGTCAGTGTCTGCGGCCACGGCACCCAGGTCACGATCCTGCGTGTTCGCATAGACGTCGATCGTTGGCTGCACATTCCAGTGGCTCACCGTCGCAGGCCGCACAGCGGGAGCGATCTGCACGAGGTTTCCCATCAACTGTGAGCCCCTTTGCGAGATCACGGGAACGTTCATCAGATCGTCGAGATCGGTCATCCGGTATTGCGGCGATTGCACGGCAATCTGATAAGTGACCTTGTTCTTGGGGTTAAGCCAGAAATTCGGGGACGTCTGAAAACTCCCGCTAAGCGAAACCAGAGCGCTTTGCGCGACGTCACGTGCGGTTAAACCGACCTGCGTCACCCTCGTGCGCTGAATGTCCATTTGCAGCGTCGGCAGCGAGAACATCTGTTGCACGTGGACGTCGGCGGCACCCGGGATATGCCGCATCCGGTTTGCGATCTGCTGAGCCAGTGAGTAGCTCCCCTGCATGTCAGTTCCAACGATCTGCACGTCGATCGGCGCTGGCAATCCGAAGTTAAGGATCTGCGTGACGATGTCCGCCGGCTGAAAGAAAAACTCTACTCCCGGAAATTGCCGGGGAAGCGACTGCCGAAGCTGCCGCATAAGTTCAGCCGTCGGCGGATGGTGTTCCGGATCAAGCGCGATCAGAATTTCCGCATCGCTGGTGCCAATAGTTCCGCTTGAGCTGTAAGACTGGTTGATTCCTGAATTCGGCAGCCCGATATTGTCGAGGATGGTCTGTAGCTGTCCCTGCGGAATCTGGCCACGCAGAAATCCCTCAATCTCGTCGCAGAGCCGCGCAGTTTCCTCTACCCGCAATCCAGCTCTTGCGCGAACGTGAAGCCGCAGCAGTCCGGCGTCAACCTGCGGGAAGAAATCCTGCCCGAGAAAGGAAAATAATCCTAGCGATAGCACGCAGAATGCCAGGAAGCACACGACAAACACACCGCGATACTCGAGGGTTGTTTCCAGTAGCGCTTCGTAACCTCGGCGGAAGTTCTCAAACTTGCGCTCGAAGCCTCGCTGGAAACGTCCGAGGAAGGAACTGGGGGCTTCCGCGCGATGTTCATGGCCTCGCATGATGTACATCACGAGAGTTGGAATCAGCGTCCGCGAGAGCAAGTAACTGGCGAGCATGGCGAAACTCACCGCTTCGGCCAGAGGTACGAACAGGAATTTTGCTACGCCGCTTAAGAAGTACATCGGCACAAACACGATGCAGATGCTCAACGTCGAGACCAGGGCGGGCACGGCGATCTGCTGCGCGCCATCGAGAATGGCTTGACGCATTTCCTTGCCCATCGCGAGGTTTCGTTCGATATTTTCGATTTCGACCGTAGCGTCGTCCACCAAGATGCCGACGGCGAGCGCCAGACCTCCGAGCGTCATGATGTTAATCGTCTGCCCGATCGCTCCCAGCAGAATGATGGAAACGAAAATCGACAGCGGGATCGAAATCGAAATGACGATCGTCGGGCGCCAATCGCCGAGGAAGAGCAGGATCATCGCGGCGGTCAGCGCCGCTGCGATCAAACCTTCGCGCAAGACGCCGTAGATGGAAGCGCGAACAAACAGCGACTGGTCAAACAGGGAAGTGATCTTCAGTTCCGGGGGCAGCGCCTGCGAAGCCTGGTCCACGATACCGTGGATGCCCTTCACGATCTGCAAAGTCGACGCCTTGCCGTTCTTGTAAATCGACATCAAGGCGCCGCGATTGCCGTCCTGGCGCACGATGTTGGTCTGCGGGGCAAACCCGTCCCGGATGTGTGCAACATCGCGCATGTAGAGCGTTGCGCCGTTCACCGTCTTCACCGGCAGTTCGTTCAACTCCGCGATGGTTTGCGGCGTGCCATTCATCTCCACGTCGTATTCCAGCGGACCAAGTTTCATTGTCCCGGACGGAAGAATAATGTTCTGGGCATTTACCGCATTCACAATATCGTTCGGCGCGAGACCGTACGACTGGAGCTTCGCCACATCGAGGTCCACCTGAATTTGCCGCAACTTGCCGCCATAGGGATAAGGGGTCGCGGCTCCCGGAACAGTCGCCAGGAAGTTTCGCAGGAAGTTCTGGCCAAGATCGAAGAGGTCTTGCTCAGGCAGCGTCTTGCTGCTGAGCCCGAGCTGAATAATCGGCGTGGTCGAAGCACTGTAGGAAATGATCAGCGGGGGCGTGGTGCCCGGTGGCAGTTGGCGCACCGACGTCTGCGAGATCGCCGTGATCTGCGCAATGGCACCCTGTACATTCGTCCCGGGCCGGAAAAAGACTTTGATCACTCCCAGCCCGTACACCGACTGAGATTCCATATGCTCAATGTCATTCACCGTAGTGGTGATGCCGCGCTCGGAGTTGGCCACGATTCGATCTGCCATATCCTGCGGCGCCATTCCCGTGTAGAACCACACGACAGAAACGACTGGAATATCAATGTCAGGAAAGATGTCGGTAGGAGTGCGCAGGATTGTGAGCGGCGTCAGGATGATAATGACGAGCGCCATTACGATGAATGTATAAGGACGTCTTAGGGCTAATGCAACAATCCACATTGGCTATGAATACTCCCCAAAAACTCGACAACATAGTGCGATCGACCGGCCCCAAGCCGCTCCTGCGAGTTCTATTGTAGATTCGATACTGATCGTATCGGATTCTAATTCTTGTTCGTCATTATATGGTACGGTAGAGCCATGCGGCAAAGCCCCGCCGATACGACCTACAGCAAAACCCCGAACGGAAAACGGCCTCCGGGCCGTCCGCGCAGCGAAGAGGCGCGTCAGGCGATCCTGCGGAGTACGCTGAAGATCCTTGGTGAAAGCGGTTTTTCTGAGTTCACAATCGAAGAAGTGGCAGATCGCGCCGCCGTCGGGAAGGCCACGGTCTACCGCTGGTGGCCCAACAAAGGGGCACTCATCGCCGACGCATTTGCCAGCAGCACAAAACGAAATCTTCACTTTCCCGACACAGGTTCGCTCGCCAAAGACATAAGCCGTCAGATGCACCAGTTGGTCAAGATTTTTACCAGCCCACGCGGACGCATCGTGTCCGCCATCCTCGCCGCTGGGCAGACCGACGGGGAACTGATAGCCGCCTTCCGCGAGCGCTTCCTAATGCCTCGCCGCCGGGAAGCCTACGCGACCCTGCGACGGGGGATTCTGCGCGGCGAGTTGCGCAAAGACATCGACCTCGATCTGCTTCTGGACTCGCTCTATGGTCCGATCTACATGCGGTTCCTCATACAGCACGCCCGCTTGACCCCGGAGTTTACCGACCGAATCTGCGCCCTCGTTCTCGGCGGAGCTCGCCCGAGGCGTTTACCGGGCGTCCAACCCAGACGAAACCGCAGACATAAGTAGTCGGGCTAACTAAAAAGCTGCGTTGACTGCCTGATTGCACAAGAATCCTCGATGATTCGCCTTTGCTACGTTTACTGAAATCAAGCAGTTAGCGAATGAGATGCGATTTACCTGCCCTGCATTGCAACGGTGGGCGCTCCGCACTACAAGTTGGCTACTACAGATTCCCGTAGGCAGCCCGAAGGAGCGTCATGAGGCAGTTCCGTTTGTTCACTTTGAGTCTGGCGATGATCGCCGCATCTACTTGGTCATACGCCCAGCAGTCCTACGACAGCATTCCGCAAGGCATCGAAGCCCTTCGCCAGATCGCCTCGTCGAAGACCGAGTTCACGCTGGACCATTCCATGCTGATCCTCGCTTCCAAGCTTGACTCCAACGACGAGGACCTCCGCCGCGTCATCGCCGGTGTTAGCGGCGTTTCCGTCCATCGCTACCGTTTTCCACAGTCCTGGATGTACGACCCTCAAGCCGTTACCAAGGTCAAGAACGAGTATCACGCTGCCGGCTGGAAGCAGCTCATGAACAATCATCCGAAGGATGGAGGCCCCGGTGCGACCGACCTCTGGATTCGATTTCAAAACAATGCGGTGAGTAATATCGCGATCCTGTTTGCCCGAGCCAACGAAGTGACCTTCATCGAAGTCTCCGGCTCAATCAGCCCCCTCGACCTCACCCATCTGGGAGGGCACTTTGGAATTCCAAGGATTGAGGGCGGCGTGACCGTGCCGAATCAACAACATCCGTAGCGTCAGCTCATCGAATACGCGACCTTGAAACCGGTGCTTTTGCTGCCGTCTTTCCTCGGCCTACGAGCGATCCTTCCGCTTGTCGCCCGCCTCCGCCCCCCACTACACTCTCCAGCGAAGCAATCGCGCTCTCGTGGAGACGAATTCACAAGGCGGCTTTCCGCTGACTCGCCACTCCCTGATCCTCGCTGCGCAAGGGGATGACGCCATCGCTCGCTCGCGTGCGATTGATGCCATCACCGCCGTCTACTGGAAGCCGATCTACAAGTACGCGCGTCTTAAGTGGAATCTCTCCAGCGAGGACGCGGCAGACTTCACGCAAGAGTTCTTCACCCGCCTGTTGGAAAAAGAGCTCCTCGACTCCTACGAAAGCTCCAAAGGACGCCTGCGCACTTTCCTGCGCACATGCGCCGACCGCCTGTTCCTGAAGCAGATCCGAGATTCTGCTCGGCTCAAACGAGGAGCCGGGAGCCCGCACATCGCCCTCGAATTCGAAGAGGCGGAGTACGAGTTGAGCATCGCCGGCACCCATCCATCTCCCGAGGACACTTTCGATCGCGAATGGGCACGCAGTCTCTTCTCGTTAGGAGTGCAACGCCTCCGCGATCATCTCGACAGTGAAGGGAAGTCTCTCCACTTTCGTCTCTTCGCGCGGTATGACCTCAACGACGACGATGACAAGACGTCGTACGCGCAACTCGCAACTGAATTCGGATTGACCTCGACCGACGTCACCAACTATCTTGCGCTGGCGCGCCGCGAATTCCGACGATGCGTCCTCGACCAGCTTCGCGAGATGACTGCGAGCGACGACGAGTTTCGCCGCGAAGCGCAGTCACTGCTCGGCCTGGAGATCAAATGACGCAGCTCTCCGACAAGGTAGTGGCGCGGCTCCACAGCGAGATGCAGTCGCCCGATCTCACCGGCACGCGCTACAGCAATCCGAATTTCCTGGCCCGCGGCGGAATGGGCAGTGTCTGGTTGGTCGACGACTCTGTGCTGGACCGTCGAGTTGCCCTGAAAGTTCTCGATCTTGCATCTGCCTCGGATGACCTCGCCGCCCGCCTTCTGCAGGAGGCTCGAATCTTGGCACGCCTGGAGCACCCTGGCATTGTCCCCGTTCATGATGCCGGCACTCTTCCCGACGGACGCGTTTTCTACTGCATGAAATATGTCGAGGGACAGACCCTTGCTCAGCACGTCTCCGCGCTTAGCTTGCCCGATAGGCTTCGCCTGCTGCAACGCATCGCCGAGCCCGTCGGCTTCGCACACTCCCGGGGCGTGATCCATCGCGACCTTAAGCCGGAGAACATCATGATCGGATCCTTCGGCGAAGTGCTCGTCATGGATTGGGGCCTTGCGAAGGTTGCAAGTGATGCGGTATCGATGCGGGATCCCGCGAAAATTCCTACCAACGCGCTTCCCGCCAAAGCAACCGGAGCCGGCGGCGTGCTCGGCACGCAAGGTTACATGTCGCCGGAGCAGTTGCGCGGCGACCGCGAAATCGACCAGCGCACCGATATCTTTTCTCTCGGAGCCGTTCTCTTGTTTTTGCTGGATGCGCCTAATCCGGCGGACCAAGCCCAAATCTCCGCACGAGCTCTTCGCCCTCTGCACGCGGTTTGCAGAAAGGCAATGTCGCCCGCTCCCACCGATCGCTATCAATCCGCGGCAGAACTGAGCGAAGACGTCGGCCGTTACCTAAGCGGATCGTCCGTCACCGCATATTCCGAGGGAATTCTCGAGCGCGCCCAGAGGATCTACTCCCGTCACAGCACAGCCGTCATTCTGGTCGCCGCGTACATGCTCATGCGGCTGCTTCTCATTCTCTTGTCGCGCCGTTAAAGGAAATCCGGAAAACGGGTAATAGAGCAATAGAGGTCCAAAACACAGGAGGGTGTATGAACAAAATCATTCTTGGCTTGTTGCTGGGCACGATTCTTGGTGTATTCGACGGCTTGACCGCATGGTTCACACCGGCAGTCCGATCTCAGATCGTGGGCATCGTGATCGGTTCCACCATCAAGGGCCTCATCGCCGGTGTTCTCATCGGCGTGTTCGCCCGTAAAGTTCATTCGTTGGCGCTGGGCATTGTTTTCGGGCTTGCCGTGGGCCTCGCGTTAGCTTTCATCATCGCGCGCCTGCAGCACGGCTACTATTTCGAGATCATGCTGCCGGGAGGCATGGTCGGATTGATCGTCGGTTACGCCACGCAGAAATACGGCAGGATCGGAAGCGAACGCACAGCATGACCGAGCTATTGCTCAGACTGGGCCGTGATGGCGGCGTAGCTTCACTGCTGCCGCCAAAAAGCCCGCAGTCACGAGCAGCCCGATCCACAGTCCCGGACTCAGCCAAAAGTTTCCGAGGTGGAGATGCGTCATGGGATTGGTGGGGAACATATCAGGCGAGTTGTAGCCGGCCTCGCTACCGCCAATGAACCGAGATGCGACCAGGTTGGCGAAATACGATGTGTGAAAAATAATCCATTCGATCGCGCCTATAGCTACGAGCGGTACGACCGCCCACAGTAGGGCCGCGCGACGCGCCCATCCGGACACGAACAGGAGCCATCCGTATACGGGAGCGGGCCACAGCGCATGCGCGGTTATCAGGTGATAGAGCAGCAACAGCGACATGTGAAAGAACGAGAGCTTCGACCACAACGTCACGACGCTCTGTCCGCTAACTAGCAAAACCGCGCTGCTCAACAGCAGCATGATCCATTGCAATGCGACCGCAACGGCGAACGCGAACAACGGCACAACCACGATCGGGATCAGCGCCTTCGACATTACGGTGGTGAAATCCGATACCGGCAGCGACTTCCAGAAAAGTATGCTGCGATCTCGGCGTTCACTCTGCAGCGCGTCCACGCAATAAAACGCGCTGACTAGAATGACCGCGAGCATCATCAACCCGCTCGAAAATTCGTAGGGCATCGCCAGGATGCTGCGCTGGTGGACCGGATCGTATGACGGTAAATCACGCATCTGTCGCGGCAGGCGCGCCAGGCTGATCATGAAGCCGAAAAGAAAGAGCCCGGCCAGGGTCAGTGGCACCAGGTAGATCGACCGGTTCTCCCAGAATTCGCGCCGCACGCACCAGTAAAACGGATGCGTTGGAGATAAAGCGGTTGCTTCGGCATGTGCGCCGACCACAGATTCCGGGATCGCATTCGAGGTCGTGTTCATTGTGCAACTCCTTTGGCAACATCCGTGTTCATGCCCATGACCGCAACAAATAAATCCGCAATGCTTGGCGTGCGGACCTCTCCCAACGCTGCGAGTTGCTGCCGGTCGGCATGATCGAACAAGAGGACGCTGCGGCCTAGCGCCCCGCGTTCATGCATTGGCTTCAGCGCCCGCGCCGCTTCCACGCGTTCCGGGTTCACCATCACTTCCACGTAGCGCGATTCAAACTCTTCCATGCTGCAGGAAAATACGATGCGCCCGCGATTGATGAACATCAGGTCGGTGAGCACATCCTGAATTTCGTCCACCTGGTGCGTGGTCACAACGATGGTGCGGCTGCGATCGTAGTAGTCATTCAACAGGGAATCGTAAAATTGCTTGCGGAAAAGAATGTCGAGACCCAGCGTCGGCTCGTCAAGCACAAGCAGCTTTGCATCGATGGCCATCACCAGCGCCAGGTGAAGTTGGGTGACCATCCCCTTCGACAGTTCTCGGATCTTGCTGTTGCGCTGGATCGTGGTTTTTGCCAGAAACGCTTCGGCCTTTGCCCGGTCGAATCGCGGATGCACGCCGCCGACATATTCAAGCGCCTGGGAAACCCGCATCCAGCGGGGAAGTACCGCCACGTCGGCGATGAATGAAACATCGCGCATGAGGAGGTCGCGCTCCTTCCACGGATCGCGCCCCATCACGCTCAGCTCTCCTTCATACGGAGTGAGGCCGAGAATCGCGTTCAACGCCGTTGTCTTACCTGCGCCATTCGGGCCGATGAGTCCGAGAATGCGTCCCGCTTCGACGTGAAGATCAATTCCATTCACCGCGGCCGTAGTTCCAAAATTCTTGCGAAGGCCGCGCGCTTCTATGCAAGCCATGTTTCAGCGCTCCTCTTTGGAGGGCTTTGGCGTGTGGCGTTTTGCATTGCCATTCAAAAGCTCCTCCTCCGTCAGACCGAGCCGTTCAATCGTCGCCTTGATTCTGGGCCATTCCTCGGTCAGAAACTTTTGTCGCTCGCCCTTCAGCAACAGGCTGCGTGCCCCTGCATTGATGAACATGCCGCGTCCTCGCCGGGTCTCTACCAGCCCTTCATCCACGAGCTGTTGATAGCCCTTGAGGACCGTAAGCGGATTGACCCGGTATTCCGCCGCGACGTTGCGCACGGAGGGCAGCGGATCGCCCTCCTTGAGCAGGCCGTCGAGAATCATCGCGACCACGCGATCGCGAAGCTGGCGGTAAATCGGCTGACTGTCGTTCCACTCACGGTCCATCCTGGTTTCCAATTCGTCCTTTGTGAAGTTAGCGTCACTTTACACGTTGCAGGTCCATGTGCGCGTGGATAGGCTTGTCCCCCGGCATCATGTAAGTCCAATCCTCGATGTGATGGTCGGGGTCGACCACCGTAAACACGGCGTGATCCATGTGCCCACGCGCGGTGCTGCCTGAGACGTCCACCAAACCGAACTCCACCGCCTTTGCTTCGGAGGATGGTTTGGCCACCATGCGCGGCCGGTTGCCGGCGTCGCAGTAGTGGGTGAGGGTCAACTTGTCGCCATCTACGTACACCATGGTGACCGGATGGTCGAAGCGCTTGGGATCGTCCGGATCGCCCGCACCTTTCATCTCATGGACGAGCGCGTTTCCTCGCGACGTTTCACGCAGAGTGATCCTCATGAGCGGATTCCCCGCCATGTCTTTCATCGGGGGATCGACCGTGACTTTGCCTTCCCAAGTACCAGCGAGCGTTTTCATTTTGTCGAACGACTTCTCGGCGTCCGACGGCGGTGCGTCCGACTGTGCCACAGCCACAGTCGCGAGCGAGACCAGAACTACAGCCAACATCATTCGTAGGGACTTCATATGCATTCTCCTCAAATCTTCAAAGGTGTTTGCCTTACTGCAGAATCCCCCGGGCCTGGGTGCGAACGAATCTGCCAGCAGCAAATCTACTGTTATAGTTAACTACAACACTAGATAACATGCAAGTCTTTTTTGGTTTTTTTTGGCACTTCCCCTGGCATGTGTAGGCCCGGACGCATTCGTCCGGGCTTGCGAATCTGCGAGAAGGGCGCCGTGTTACTTCGCGCCGGCGGCGACGGGATATCCCTGCCAAAGATATTGCAGAGCTTCGGGAAGAGTTTGTTGCCGGACGGCGCGGTCCACATGCACGGCGTTGCGTGCGAATACGAACTGGTAGTGATAGCCGTTGTCGGCAAGTACCTTCGCCATGCGCTCGTTGGCGAGTACCCAGTCGTGCATGTCGTCCCGCATAACATTGGGATTGAGCAGATCTTTGTCGCCGACTTCCATCCAGATTCGGATCGGCTTCACCGGAGCACCCGGGAGGATGTGTTCATGAAATTCCCAGGCGCCGTGCGGCGTCTGCGGATTCGGCGGCCATTGCTGGTTGATGAATGTGCCGGAATAGGCCAGCACGCGATGGTAGAGCTCGGGATGGTACCACCCCATTATTAACGCGCAAGCGCCACCTGAACTGTAGCCCATCGTGGCCCGGCCCTCTGGATCCTTTGTTAGCTTGACCTGAGCTTTCGCTTCGACCAGCGGCAACACTTCGTTCTCGACGAACTCTGCGTACTTTCCCGACATAGTGTCGTACTCAAGGCCGCGCTCGCTGCCTTGCGCGTCGCCCGTGCCGTTCGCGATTGAGATGGCGATCATCGCAGGAAGCTTGTGCTCAGCGATCAGCGCGTCCAGAGCCGAAAACAGCATCGTGTCCGGGCCATCGGCCCCGACGATGAATGGCGCGATGGTCCCCGCCACGTATCCACTGGGAACATACACCGCCACCTTGCGCGTGTACGGCGCAGGGTGGCTCGTCGTCACGATCAGCTTCGCAGGATCTTTATGGTCCGGAGTTCCAAACGTTCCGGCGTCTCGCGCAATGCCGGGAAAAAACTTGCTGTCGGCGGAGTTCATCGTGAACTCCACAATCTTCCCCTTCAGAGGTCGGTCCGCAACGGACAATTCCTCCGCCGGATTGTGCGTGGGGCCGATGATGAAATTTCCGTCCGCATCCGCAGGTGGAATCGTGCCGTCGGACAACTCCTTCGCGCTGACATATCCGGCACTGTGGGGATCGCGGGCCGGTGGCGTCGGTCGTTCCGCCTGGCTTGCGGCGGCGGCTGCCTGCGCCAGGGCAAAGTTCGGTGCAGCCAAAATACCTAGCAGGAACGAGACGCGCGCCAGCCGTTGCACGCATTGCATAACACGAGAATTGTTCGTCTGTCGGATCAGCATTCGATGCTTAATTCTTGGCCACTTCCGTTTTCGCGCTGCGCAGCTCAGGACGCTCAGAATGCTTCCCGCCATCGCAGTTCTTCAGCAACTGGCTGTAATACGTAGTCGCTTTCGCCGTCTGATGCGCGACCTCCGCGGATTGCGCGGCTCCGGCCAGTCCATTAAAACGGTTCGGATCGATCTTCATCGACTTCTCGTATTCCGCCAGCGCCTTCTCGGGCTGCTTCATTTGCAGCAGCATGTCCGCCAGCATCTCGCGCGCGGGAATGTCGACCTCCGCTTTTCCTGCCTGGTCCTGGTGATCGGCGACTTCTCGCATCAACTGCAACGCCTCGTCATTCTTGTGCTCAACGAGAGCGAGCCACGCGTGTGCTTCATCATGCAACGAGGACGATCGGCGTCCTTCCAGTGTGTACGCATATTTCGAATGGCGCACCGCTTCTTCCGCATCGTCGAACAGCTTCACATTGCGCCGAGTTGCTTCCACGTCGTTCATGTGCGCCGACCCGATGGCGCGTGCCCAATACGTGATGCACTGCAAATGCGCTTCCGCATGCGGATCCGGTTCGAGCGCCGCCGCCTCGGACCAGTGATGCATCTCCAGGTCGTACAGCGCGGGAAAGTGCGCTGCTGCGTAGCCCATGTATTCGAGCATTCCAGTGTGGTCCATTGTCTGTGCGCCCGCCACGATCTCTTTCGATTTGTCGACGATCTGTTTGGCGGCGTCATCCTGTCCGGTCTGCAGATACGCGTAGAGAAGGAAGTGCATGGCGTGCAATTCGTGCCCGCGCATGTAGGTTTCCCCGGATTTCCCGGTGAGGTTCACCGATTTCAGGTTTGCCTCGATGTCTTCCTGCCACAGTCCCAGCCGGGCGAATATGTGCGATGGCATGTGCACCGCATGCGCCGACGATGGCGCAATTGCTGCATAGCGGCGTGCTGCATCCAATCCCGTCTGCGCCATATCGGGGGAGTCGCACGCATGAATGATGTAATGTGCCAGCCCGGGGTGATCCGGCTCTTTCTGGAACAAGGGTGTAAGCACCTCGACGGCCTTCTTGTTCGCAGCATGCGAAGTGTCTTCCGGCTTTGCCGAAGCCAGTAACGACAGTGCGTAGAATGCCCCCGCTTCAAGATCTGCCGGAAACTTTTGGTAAAGCTTTCCCATCGCGTCCGAATACGCGGCTGCCTGCTTCAGATAATGATCTTTTGATGGGTCGCCATAGAAAGTGCCCAGCGCCGCGATGTATCCACGCTCGCGTTCGGTCTTGGCGCCGATCTTTTGCGCTTGCTCCATTTCGTCGTGACCCCGCTTAAGCGTCGCAGGCTCCGGCCGCTCCCATATCTGGTGGAACAGGCTGATGGCAATTCCCCAATGCGCCATCGCGCAACTCGCATCGGTCTTTGTGATCTCGGTGAATTGCGCTTCGGCCTCCTCGTATTCGAACGAGTGCATCAGCGCCACTCCGCGCTCAAACTCCTTCTGTGAGGCAGGGGAGCAGGAAACCGGAAACGACACCTTTCCCAGCTTCTCGTTGGCGTCGTGATGGTGATGCCCCATGTCATCATCGAGAGCCGTCGCCGGCAGAACCAGTCCCAGGCAAAGCGCGCACATCAGCAGCTTCATGCGGATCATCTTTTTCTCTCCCCCAAAATGCAGCCTTACTGTAATAAAGTTCGACGCTTTTCACCACCCAGCGACGATTCGCGACTTTTGCGGAGTCCAGTCATACGATTTCCACAGCAAAAATTCCCAAACGTGTGACGAACAACCTTTACTCGAAGGGCTGAAAAGTTCTTCAATGGAAGGGTGCAAGTAAGCGAGTCCGGGCGAAATCCAGTCGCCGCGAATGCTGCTGGATTGCGGTTGTAGAGCGAACGAAGCCGAGCGTGGAGGGCGGAGGGCGGCTTGGCACAAAATCCCTCAAATCTCAGTAACGCAAATTGTCTCCGAATTTTCTCTTCATCATAGAAAAGTCTGATTCAACGTTAGAGCGCTTACGGTAATGCTGCAAACCCTTACGCGGAACTAGAAATGACAAGGGCGGGGCGTGATGGGATTCGGGACGCGATCAACCGGGGAAAGCGGTGGCCAAGCATTACGCTTTAGGCGGGTAAGCAAAAGGCCCCAATTCTTCTCTAGAGATTCGGGGCCTCCCGATGGGGGAGGGTTGTTTGGACCCCCCTCGTGCTTGAAAGCACTCTTTACTACCAAAGATAGTTTGTCAAGAAAGGGATGAACTAGTGGGTTTCTGTGCAAGACGGGATTATTGTGCAAAGCCGCTACGAGCTACGACCTACGAGCGTGCTAAACCCTTGTTTATGAAGATTTTACCTCCAACTGCTTTAGATATAAGATTTTGCGAGCCGTCGAGTGGGTCGTCCCTGCCTAAGTCCCACGAAATGAATATTTTGCGTAGCTTGATACAAAAAACGAAAAACGCCTGCAAACCCGGATCGACATGCTGGGCCTCTCACGGTGCACCTAAACTACGGTTGCTATAATCACCGTTCCTCGCAAGGAAAAAGGCAATTACTTGGGACTTGACGACAACATCTACGAACTGCGGCGCGAGAAGCTGAAACAGATTGAGGCTCTCGGGCAGCCGACCTATCGCAGCAAGTACGAGTTCACGCATACGGCGGAGCAGATCCTGGCGGAGTACACCTCAAAGACCGCCGAGGAACTCGAGCAGACGCGCGTGAACGTCCGCGTCGCCGGACGCATCATGGCCATCCGCCTCATGGGCAAGGCCGGGTTCGCGCACCTTCAGCAGGGCGGCAAGAAACTCCAGATCTACGTCAAGAAGGACGCTGTCGGCGACAAGGGTTTCGACCTGTACAAATTGCTCGACCTCGGCGATCACGTCGGGGCCAGCGGATATCTGTTCCGCACGCGCACGGGCGAGCTGACCGTCCATGTCGAGGAGCTCACGTTCCTCAGCAAAGACCTGCTGCCTCTGCCCGAGAAATGGCACGGGCTTACCGACGTCGAGCTGCGTTACCGCCAGCGCTACGTCGACCTGTTCATGAATCCCGAGGTGCGCGACGTTTTCCTGAAGCGCACGAAGATGATGCAGTCGATGCGCCGCACCTTCGACTCGCACGATTTCATCGAAGTCGAGACGCCGATGATGCAGCCCATTGCCGGCGGCGCGGTGGCGCGTCCGTTTGTCACGCATCACAACACGCTCGATATGGATCTGTTCCTGCGGATCGCGCCCGAACTTTATCTGAAGCGGCTAGTCGTCGGTGGCCTCGATCGCGTTTACGAGATCAATCGCAACTTCCGCAACGAAGGCTTGGGATGGCGCTGGAATCCTGAGTTCACCATGCTCGAGGCATACCAGGCATACACCGATTACCAGGGCATCATGGATCTTACGCAGGAGTCCATTACTGAAGCGGCCAGAGCCGTGAATGGCAGCCCGAAGTCGAAGTGGACGCGAATGGTCGACGGAAAAGAAGTGATCGAGGAACTCGACTGGTCGAACTGGCAGCGCATGACCATGCGTGAGGCCACCATCAAGTTCTGGCCCGAAAAAGCCGGCGCAAAGCCGGAGATGGGCGACTTCACGAGCGGTGAGGGGGTGAAGAAACTCGTCGAGCGATTCAACTCCGCGCATTCGCACATGGCCTACGATGCGAACGCGCCGACCGGAAAGAATATCGCTGCGCTGTTTGAAGCCGCGGCGGAAGAACATCTCACTCAGCCGACGGTCATCTATGAATTTCCGACGGCCGTCTCGCCGCTGTCAAAACAGAAGCCCGATGAGCCCGACTGGACCGAACGTTTCGAGATTTATGCAGGTCAAATGGAAATTTCCAACGGCTTCAGCGAGCTCAACGATCCTGAAGATCAGCGCCAGCGTTTTGAAGCGCAATTGAAAGAGCGCGAGCGTGGCGATGACGAAGCTCATCAAATGGACGAGGACTACATCCGCGCCCTGTCATATGGCATGCCGCCGGCGGGCGGCGTAGGCATTGGCATGGACCGCCTCTGCATGTTGCTGACAGACTCACACACGATTCGAGACGTCATCCTGTTTCCACTGCTGCGCCCGGAAAAGAAATCGACCGCGGAGGAAGAAGAGACTGCGGAAGGGAAGTAGTGCGAAAGGGAGACTTCTGTCCGTAAAGCGTTTAGCGGGCAAAACTGGACGCCGCCCATCAGCAGTCTCTGGGCGATTGGCGATCAGTCCAGCTTCTCTTTGTCTTTCTCTTTCAGTTGGTGTTTCTTTGTGACGATCCAGCGGGATTCCGAACCGTCGCGTTGCTTGAGAAACATGGCATGCTTCTCCAGACGGACGGAGACGTCGGCTCCAGCAATCCAGTCGGCAGGGAGTTCCTCATCGTCGTGCCGGGGAGTGAACTCGGCGATGTATTGCGTCTGATTAAGCTGCACGGTCATGACGAAGTACGGGATCTCTGTTCCAACCGGCGTGTTGACCAGGTACATATCGACCCGCGTGCGCGTCTTGCGCTGAACATCGACGATTTTGGCGGTAGCGTATTGATGCTCGACGGCCCAACCGGCAGGAGCGGCCACAATCAGCAAGAGCAGGGCTAAAGACAGGATTCTGGAATACATGACGCCTCTTTCTTCAGTATAGGTCGAAGCGGTCGGCTAGCGAACTACCGGTAGTAACCTGGGATCAGATTCTTGCACCAGACTTGTTTCAAGGATCATCAAAGTAAGTAGAATGAGGTCACCGATTTTTTCGATGGTCCCTACACGGCGTCACGGAAAGCTGACAATGCCCGGCAAGTGCTGGCGTCGGCTGGTGATTCTATTGGCAATCGTTGGGATCTCCTGCAGTCTTGCGACGCGGACATTCCGACTCAGCGCCTCGAACGGTCTGACCGCACACGATGCGACGTCGCAGGGCATGCGCCAGCACCTTGACCGTGACGCAGTGCGTTGGACACCTCCGGTACAGGTTTCGATTGATCTCAAGGCCCCGACTTTTTACCCGCGGGTTGCTCCGGCGGGACCACCTTTACCGGGCATCGTTCTCGACGATCCTCTCTACAATCGACCTCCTCCATCCGCGAGTTAAGTCTCTCGCTTTTTTCTCGCAAATAAATCAGACAAGACCAAGGCGTCACCGGATCGCGTTCGGCTGAGATCGATCGTGCAATTCCGATTCGACGTGGTCCCACTAGATCTCGAGGTTGAGCCACCGCTCGCCCGAGCGATCTCTGGAGGAGATTATGAATCGTGTTCTTTCCATTTCTCTCGTCGCGCTGCCTTTGTTACTGGTGTACATGCAGGCCGATGCCAAGACCAACACTCAACAAGGATATGAAACCGCGACCGTGGTGAGCGTCGACAAGTACGAGGTCCCGTCGAACGATGCCGGAGGAACGCCGACCGATGCCCCATTGCAGTCGCAGGATTACGCGTACAACGTGGGAATCCGACTGAACTGCAACGTCTATGTGGGACGTTACGAATCCGCCACGGATTACTTGCCGTCAGTATTCGCTCCGAACCATGAAGTCGACGTGCGCCTGCAGAAGCACATTATGTATGTCAGCCTGCCGGACGGAGACAACGTCGTGAAGATGGGAATCGTCTCGCACAAACGAGTGAAAGAACAAAGCTGCCCGACAAACGGATAGTCGAAACGTCAGGCAATCGCGAAGGCTGCGATGCAAGTTGTCGCAGCCGTTTTTGAATTCCGCCTCTAACCCAGACCCCAGATGCGGTTCGCGCCAATGACAAGACCAAAGGTCAGTGCCGCGATGATGATTTCACCGAGTGCTCCGACGATGAATGGGCGCAGCCCTTGTTTGGACATTTGGCGGAAGTTGGTCCGCAAACCGACTCCGGCAAAGGTCAAAAGGAATGCCCAGCGCGAGAGATTGCCGAGCGAAGCCACTTGATCCTTGCTGAAAGTGTGGAAGCTCACGAGCAGCGAGATGGCCAGAAATCCCAGAACAAATTTAGGAAACTTGTTCCAGAGGAAGGCAGCCTTGTTGCCCACGTTGGAGGCCTGGCCGCGCTTCGCCCAATAGATCGCGTATGCGAGCACAACGAATCCGATCATGGCATTGCGAGCCGTCTTGGCGAGGACTGCGACTTTTCCGGCAGCGTCAGAGTAAAGCGCTCCGGTGGCGGTAGCCTCTGCGGTGTTATCGACACCGAGACCAGACCACAGTCCGAAGGCGGTATCGCTCAGGTGCAAGGAGTGGCCGATCAATGGGAACGTGAAGAGAGCGAGGGCGCCAAGCGCGAGGATCGCGGCGATTGCGAAGGTGGAGTCTTCGTCGTCGGCATCGATGGCACCCTTAGCCGCGATGATGGCGGATACTCCGCAGATCGAAGATCCCACAGCGAGCAGGCTGGTCAGCTTCGGCGTGAGGTTGAAGGCGCGTCCGAGGAAGTGCATCAGCAATAAGGACAACGAAATCTCGATCACGACCAGCGCCAGACTGATTCCGCCCAGTTTCAGGATGTCGGCGAGAATGAAGCGCGAGCCCAGCAGAACGATTCCGACCTTGAGCCAGAATTCGTACGTGGCGATGCCGGCTTGAAAGATTTTCGGAACGCTGAGCAGATTCGAAATCACGAGCCCAATGATGATCGCCCAGAGGACGTACTCGATGTTAGGGAATGTCCAGTGATGCGCCTTTGCATACGTGTTCAGAAATTTCTCCAGGAATTTTCCCGCGTAGCCGACGGCGACCAGCAGCAAAATTCCGGGGATCAGCCCCAAGATATTCAGCGGGGCACGCTCCGATTGGGAACGCGGAACTTCAACGGTTGTTGCCATAACCTACCTCCGGGAGGACAGCAAGCTTCAACCACCAGTTACCAGGGAATCTTCTTCAACAGATCGAATCGAACGGCTAAAGCGAGAACGAGAGCGACCAGCACGGCCCATGAGTCGAGGGAGAAAGTAAAAGTCGTGCTCTTGTCCGGCGATTTCTGTGAAGACATATAGAGCCTCCTGCAAATGCGGTTCGTTTCCGTAGAAACTGAATGACAGACATAAAACACCGCCGACCCGGAAAAGGAGAGTGGCCAAAACCGGGCCGGCAGCGATTCTGAAGGGAAGGCGCCCCTCAGAAGGTGTAGATGAGGTCGAACTGCTGACGCTTGAGCGTCGGCTCCTGGGTGCCGGCGGTCTTGATCGATCCGCTGACTAAGGCTGGGTTATTTTCCAGGCCCGAATTCAGCGTGCGTCCAAACCACATCGTGTACTGGGCTACGGTATTCTTCTGCGGCTTCCAAACACCGTAGATTCGGTTCTGCAGGATGTTGCTGGGAGCGCGCTGGTCGCTCTCGCCAAATGAAGCGATGATCGCGTCCTGCTCAATGCGCCACCACGAATAGCCGAACTGGAAGTCGCCCTTCTTCAGTGCTTGTCCGAAGCTGGCGTCGAAGCCGTACGCTTTGTCTTGCTTGCCCAGGTTGGTGACATTGCCCGCTGCGTCGAACGGATTCGCGTGGGCGTTGAGGTTTTGTTCAAACTCCGCCATCAGATTGAACGGAAGGCGAGCGACGCCGGTCTTGATCTGGTTGTTGAGGACGATGTCGGAATAGAGGAACTTCGACAGGAAGTGATCCACACCCTTCGAATCGAAGAATGTGGCGTTGGTCATGCCGTTGGCTGCGAATGCGCAAGGAGCAAAGCCGGCGGAATACTTGGTGCCGTTCCAAACAGTAGCGCAACCGGGACCTTCACCATTGATGGGATACGGGCCGGCGGGAGTGGAGCCGCCGACGCCTGTCGTCGTAGCGCCGGTGTTGAAAGCCGACGCCGAGAGCAAAGCATCAGCGAGATGCCAGTTCAACAGAGTGTAGGACGGACGAAGCGTCCATCGGCCGAACTCAAGCACTCCGTTGACCGAACCGCCGACAGCGAAAGAATCCGGTCCTTTGGTGACTTCGTTCAGCGGCAGTAACATGCCCTGCGCGGTGAAGTTGCGCAGCGGACCATGGTGCGTGTCGAAGGAAACTTTTGCATCGAAGCCTTCGGGGTTGATGTCCTGATCGAAGGTCAGCGAAGTGCGGGTCCACGGCGTGGCGAATTTACCGCCCGTGAGGGACAGCCACTTGTGGGCGACCGGATTGTAGGTGATGTATCCACGATCGAGCGCGATGGTTTTGCGGTCGAAGAAGCCGGTTAGCGTTTCGTTGGTTGTCGTAGGATCGCCGAGAGTTCCGGTGGCGATGTAGATTCCGCCGAGGAAGTCTTCGTTAAGCTGTCCGTCGATACCAAGGCGGGCGCGAACGCGGGCACGATTGCGATCGGCTACCCCTTGCTGAAGAAAGTTCTCGCCGCGGACGCGAACGTCGCCGGCGAAGCGGAACCGGCCGAAGGCCGACTCAAGCGCTGAAACCTTCTTTTGCTGATCCTGTCCAGCCACCACGCTGCTGTTGACGGCGGTCTTGACGTCGGCCACGTCGCTCGACAGCTTAGTGACGGTGGACTGTTCCTGCTCGGTAGTTGCCTGGATGGAAGTGGCCTTCTGCTGAGCATCTGTGGCGGTGGTTTGCGCCTGCTGCAACCCCTGCTGAGCCTGCTGCCAGGCTTGCTGGTTCTGCTGCAGTTGTTGGGTGAGTTGCTGGATCTGCTGTTGCTGAGCCGCGATGGCGTCTTTCAGCGACTGAACATCGGCGGCGGTCACGGCGGGTTGTGCGGGAGCTGTCACATGCTTCTTCTTCGTGGCCGGCTTCGGTGCCGTGCTGGTTTGAGCCCATCCGCCGACGGCGGCGAGGGCAAGACTGGCAAGAAACAACTTCTTCGTAGCTTTCATGGAAGTACAGTTCTCTCCTTTTGAGTTTGTACGGCTGCAATCTGCGGGGGACACAACAAGAGCGCGGATGCAACTTGGGTTGCACCAACTCTCCTTTTTTCATTGGCTAGCTGCTTGAACGCTGGGAATGCGCTAGCCTAATCTCACCATTAACACGATAAACTTAGTAGACATTCAAGACATAAATAATACATGAATAACACGTTTATTTCGTTAAAAAACGATGAATTTATATGATTTGAAGGATTACTAGGGCGCTTCTCTTAAGCTGGTGTCAGCCCCCACTTATTTTGCAGGTGGCGTTCCATCCCTTTGAAGACGACGCCATCGACGATGTAACCAAGGGCGATGATCAGGAACATGACGGCGATGACGGCGCTCATATCATTGAGGTCGCGGCCCATCATGAGAACCTGGCCGAGCCCAAGGCTGAGGTAGAGCATCTCAGCGGTGATCAGCGAGCGCCAGGCGAACGCCCAGCCTTGCTTCAGTCCGGAAACGATGAAGGGTAGACTCGCGGGAAGCATCACGTACCAGAAGAGCTTGAATCCCTTGGCGCCGAGATTACGTCCGGCCTGGCCAAAGATTTTCGGCATCTGTTTGCGGCCATCTTCCATGGCGAGCGTGACCGAAAGCAGGGATCCCATGATGACGACGAAAAGTATGGCGTTCTGATTGAGTCCGAACCAAAGCAAAGCCAGCGGCCACCAGCAAATGCTGGGAAGGCTTTGAAGGCTGACGAGCAGCCCGCCCATGGTCTCTTCCAGGAACTTATTACTGGCTACGCCCAGGCCGAGGACCATGCCAAGCACGACGGAGATCGCGTATCCGATCAACACCCGCTGCATGCTGACGCGGATGGCGATCCAATAGCTATGATCGGCGAATCCCGCATACAGCGCCTCCGCCACGCCCCAGGGAGTGGGGAAAAGATAAGGCGGCCAAATCTTCAGCTCGGCGAGAAGCGTCCACAGACCCAGCAGAGCAGAGTAGAAAATGACATAACGCAAAGCGCGTTTCATGGTTAGGCTCCCGGTTCGATGTGCGGCTTCACGCCGATTTTGTATTCATCTTCGAGGGAGCGGTTAATTTCGTCGCGCAGTTCGTCGAGAACTGCACGGGCAGTGCGGGCGACTTCCGGATCTTCAAGATGACGGGGCCGCGGCAGGTCGATAGGGAACTCACTCTTCACGCGTCCGGGGCGGAAGGTCAGAAGAACAACGCGATCGCCGAGCCGAATGGCTTCGCGGACGTTGTGAGTGACGAAAATGATGGTGCGTCCGGTCTCGCTCCAGATACGCTCCAACTCGTCGTGCAAAAGGTCGCGAGTCTGGGCATCAAGCGCGGCGAAAGGCTCGTCCATCAGGAGAACATCGGGCTCGGTGGCCAGCGCGCGTGCGATGGCGACGCGCTGCCGCATGCCGCCGGACAGTTGATGAATGTAGCTGTCCTTGAACTTGCCGAGATGAACTAGACGCAGGTAGTACTCGGTCTTTTCCCTTCGTTCCGCCTTGGAGGCGCCCTTCATCTTCATGCCGAATTCAACGTTCTGTCCGACAGTGAGCCAAGGGAACAGGCCGTGCTCCTGGAAGATGAGAATCCGATCGGTGCCAGGGCCCTGGACAGGTGTGCCGTCCACCAGAATCTGTCCCGACGTCTGGGCGTGCAGGCCCGCTACGAGATGCAAAAGGGTGGATTTGCCGCAGCCAGAGGGTCCGACGATGCAGAGGAACTCTCCGGGCGCAACCTGAAGGTTGATGTTGTCGAGCGCGAGCAGGCGTTCACCGCTCTGGGTGCGATAGCTCAGAGAGATATCGTGCAAACCGACCTTGGCAACTCCGGGGTTGCCGGAGCGTACCGGGCGATCCAGAGTTACGACGTTACCTCCACGGCTACTGCGGTTCGCCGGGATAAGAGGATCGACCTGAATCGGAAACGGTGCTGGGACGTTCTGAGTGCTGGCGCTCATTGGATTGCCTTCCGCTTCTTCTCTGCGAGCACCTGATTGAGAATGGTCAGATCGTAGAGACGTGAAAGATCGGGCATCTGGCGGCCCAGGAAGCCGTCTTCGAAGGCCTGCTGCGCAGCCGCGGTGAGGGCGGTGTGCAGCGGGTCGTAGGTCACCTGCATGCGCGAGAAAGCTTCATCAAGAATTTCGGGAGCGAGAGGCTTGCTGGTTTCGCGCTGAATTTGTTCGTTCAAAAGCTTCTTGGCGTCGGATGGATGGGCGCCAATCCAGTCGGTGAGATCTACGTTCGCCGTGATCCATTTCTTGACCAGATCGGGATGGGCGTTGAGGAACTTGGTGTTCACGACGAGCAGTCCGATAACGAATTGCCCGTTCGGCCACAGGGTCCGCTCATCGACGAAAAGGCGTCCATTGCCCTCATGAATGAGGCGTGTCGCCCAGGGCTCCGGCGCCCATGCGGCGTCGAGATCTTTTTTGAGGAACAGCGTGAGCTGGTCGGGATTGGCCATGGGGACGATCCGAACGTCGCCACCTTTGTCATTGGTGGCCAACCCATTTTTCTTGAGCCAATTGCGGAGCGCGACGTCCTGAGTGTTCCCGAATTGTGGGGAAGCGACGCGTTTGCCGTGGAAGTCCTCGGCCTTGTTGATGCCAGCATCGTTGCGAACGATGAGTGAAGCGCCTCCGCTGGCTGCGCCGGCAACCACTCGAAGCGCCTCGCCATTGGAGCGGACATATCCGTTGATCGCGGGGTTCGGCCCGACATACGTCATGTCTATCGCGCCCGCGAAGAGCGCTTCGATGGCTGCTGGACCGGCGTTGAAGCTGGTCCACTGAACCTTGACTTGCGGCCCCATGGCTTTATCGAAGAAGCCATTCGCTTTTCCCACCATCGCCTGCGCATGCGTGATATTGGGGAAGGCTCCGACGCGAATGGTGTTGGCGTCGCCCTGCGCCCAAGCCGCGGTAAAGGAGATGGAGAAAAGCAGGATCCCGAGAATCGATTGTTTACTCACCCTTATGCCCTCCGACCACCATGGGGAGGATGCTGGCGGGTTCTTTTTTAGAATTTTTTAGTTTCTTGCGGCCTTTGCCGGCAGGCATGTCGCCGGAAATGAGATCGGCAAGTGTAGTGTTTTCGAGAATGCTCGCAGCCGCATCGCGAACATCGAGAAAAACCTGGTAGAGCGCGCGATGTGCCAGATCGCGGTCGATCAACTCGCGAAGATGTTCGGCATCGCCGAAAGGTGCGAGGGGGCCGTCAATCAGACGAATGATTTCGCTGAGACAGATGTCGGAAGGTTCGCGGCGGAGCATATATCCGCCCTTGGCGCCGCGGGTACTGTCGACCATGCGGGCGTTTTTGAGTTCGAGGAGAATCAACTCCAGGAACTTTTCAGGAAGTCCTTCCTGGTACGCGATGTCACGAATCTTGATGGCGCCCTGATGGTGATGCCGCGCCAGCATCATCATGGCTTGCAGAGCGTAGAGACCTTTTTGGGAGATTTTCATAACGTTTCGGAATTATTCCATAAACTCCATTGAAATAATAGACTTTATTATCATAAGGGACATAGCAACCCTAGTTCCAATTCGAGCAACTGCGCGTGGAGTTTTGCCCTAATAAATTCAAAAACTTGGAGCGAGACCTGGAAAACAAAACATAGTGATGTGCACAAGATTGCAGTTCTAGTCCAACGAACTATTCCGAATAGACGCGGTACACTTGCAGGTTTTTGCACACTGCGCGGGCGGCGGCCGGGGATTATGTCGCGGAGACGCGAAGTATCAGGACGGTGATGTTGTCGGGTCCGCCACGTTCGAGGGCGATCTGAACGAGTTTCGAGCAGGCTTCCGCGGGAGAGTTGCTGCTCGCAACTTTGGCAAGATCGTTCTCGCCAACCAGGCTCCAGAGTCCGTCGGTGCACAGGATCAGCATGTCGGACTCTTCGAGGGAAACGGGCTGCTCCGAAACGTGTGGAGTCACATCACGCCCGGATCCGAGGGCGGCAGTGAGGATGTGGCGTTGAGGATGGGATTCCGCATCCTCAGAGCGAACAATGCCGTTCTCGACGAGGCGGCCGACGTAGGAATGATCGCGAGTCAGGCGAGTGAGATTGCCATCACGCACAAGGTAGAGACGGCTGTCTCCGACGTGGGCGAAGCAGAGCTGGCGTTCGATGATGGAGAGCGCGGTGCAGGTGGTGCCCATACCCTGAAACTGAGGATGTTCGACGGCGTAGCGCTGAATGTTGTCGTGAGCGGATTGGAAAGCAGAAGCCAAGGTCTGGCAGGCGTCTCCCGTAAAATCGCGATCGTAAACGTGCCGGACGGTTTCGACGGCGAGACGGCTGGCCTCCTGGCCGCCCTCGTATCCTCCCATGCCGTCGGCGACGACGGCTAAACGACCTTTGCGCCGGAAATCGGCGTCGGAATCGGGCTCCCAATAAAGATACGAGTCCTCATTGTTCGCGCGGAGGAGACCAACGTCGGTCAGGCTTGCCGCTTCGATTCCAGGCTTGGGCGTTTTACTTTCAACCGGCATATTTTGGAGAGCGCGAGCGAAAGATCGACGAAACAGGGCAACGTGGAGAACAGGTCCCGGTCATTATAAGGGAAGGAGAAAGACGATAAAACCCGCTGCCCCGGCGGAGACTCCGAGGGCTCTGCAAGGGAATGTTTTCTGTCGATCCCGACTTCTTCAGTTGTTCCTCAAAACACATTATTCCAAGCTCTTGCTCTCAATGCGGGGCACCGAAAGTGCTTAACTTTTTCGAATCTGCATCTTGAGAGTTCTGATTGACCCTGGGTTGAGTTCCGATAGCCTACCATTTCCCGGAAGGATATGAACGCAAAGTTTTAATCTGTTCGGAAAAGGAAAAAGCTGCAAAGGCAGCGGCGATTTCACGCGCGGTCCACCAGATTTGGCAAGGTTCTCCGCAACGATGTAACATTCGTCGATTTTCTGAGGATCCTTCATGACAATGTCTGGCCGTGGCCGGTGGGCGGGTCTGGTTGTGCTTTTCTGCGCAGTCCTGATGTGTTCGGAAAATTTATCTGCGCAAAATGCTGGTGGCTATCTTCCCAGTGAGTCGCCGGAAAAAATCCAGCCGGTCACCGACAGTTTCGATTTCGTGAGACGGGATGTGATGATCCCGATGAGAGACGGGGTGAAGTTGCACACCGTCATCGCAGTTCCGAACGGCGCGAAGAATGCGCCGATCCTGTTGACCCGAACTCCGTATAGCGCTAACGCGCAACTCGGTCACGCAGCGAGTTCGCATCTTGCATCGGTCCTATATGGCTATGACAACGCAACCGAGGTGATCGTCGACGGAGGGTACATCAGGGTTGTGCAGGATGTGCGAGGCAAGTACGGGTCGGAGGGCGACTATGTGATGACGCGGCCGCTGCGCGGACCGTTGAATCCGACGGGTGTCGATCATTCCACCGATACCTACGACACGATCGACTGGCTGGTGAAGAACATTCCGGAGAGCAACGGGAAGGTCGGGATCCTTGGGATCTCTTACGACGGATTTCTGCCGCTGATGGCGTTGATAAATCCGCATCCGGCGTTGAAGGCGGCGGTACCGATGAACCCGATGGTCGATGGTTGGATGGGCGATGACTGGTTTCACAACGGTGCATTCCGCCAGCAAAATCTCCCGTATATCTACGAGCAGGAAGGAACCCGCGATAACAGCGCTCAATGGTGGACGGATCACTTCGACGACTACGACGTTTACATGTCGGCCGGATCTGCCGGCGAGCTAGGCCGCCAGCATGGCCTGGAGCAGATGGGATTCTGGAAAAAACTGTTGGAGCATCCGAGTTACGATTCCTGGTGGCAGCAGCAGGCGATGGACAAGATTCTTGCGGCTCAGCCGCTGAAGGTCCCCGTGATGCTTGTTGATAGCCTGTGGGATCAAGAGGATATTTACGGTGCACCTGCGGTATACAAGGCGATCAAGCCGAAGGATACTGGAAACGACAAAGTGTTTCTTGTGTTGGGGCCGTGGCATCACGGGCAGGAGATTGGCGACGCGAGCAAACTTGGCGCACTAAACTTTCGCAGCGACACCGGATTGTACTTTCGAGAGAACATTCTTCGGCCGTTCCTGGATCGGTATCTGAGGGACGGGGCGCCGAAAGGTGACGTGGCCCCAGTCACGGCGTTTGAAACGGGTTCAAACAAGTGGCGCCGCCTGCAATCGTGGCCATCAGGATGCGAGGCAGGTTGCGCAGTGCATGCCAAGCCGATTTATCTGCAAGCGGAATCGAAGTTGAGCTTCGAGGCGCCGAAGGCCGGCTCTGCCGAGTTTGATGAGTACATTTCCGATCCCGCAAGGCCAGTTCCTTTCCGTTCGCGTCCTATTCAGCCGGTGGGATACGGGGGCGACTTCACGTGGGCGCAGTGGCTAGTGGATGATCAACGCGAGGCGTCGGGACGTCCTGATGTCGCGGTCTTTTCGACTGATGTACTGAAGGAGCCGGTGAAGATCAGCGGCCAGCCAGTGGCAAATCTTATCGCATCGACGAGCGGAACGGATTCGGACTGGGTGGTAAAGGTTATCGATGTTTATCCGGATGAGGTGGCGGCGGAACCCAAGATGGGTGGATATCAACTGATGGTTTCCGCAGATATTTTCCGCGGACGGTATCGAGAAAGCCTCGAGACGCCGAAGGCGATTGCATCGGACAAGCCACTGCTGTATCACTTCACGTTGCCAACGGCAAACCATGTATTCCTGCCGGGACACCGGATCATGGTGCAGGTGCAGTCGAGCTGGTTTCCGCTGTACGACCGGAATCCGCAAACATTTGTGCCCAATATCTTCTGGGCCAAACCCGGAGATTACAAGAAGGCTGTCCAGCACATCTATCACTCAACCAGCCAGGCGAGCTTCGTGGAGTTGCCGATTGTTGAGATGAAGTGAACCCGCAAACAGCCTGTGCGGCGTTGGATCGAGCTTCGTTTTTTCCCTTCACTTTCTTCGTGGTTGACGGCCTTCATAAAGCGCTTACCACTAGGGACACGAGGGTACACGAAGGAAAGCGCTCGCCCGCTTGCTTTGTGAGTCGAGATGTAGTTCCATTTCTCATGAGAAGAGTTGCGTGGATAGTGGTTGTAGCGATTCTCGGAACGTCTCCGCTCTTAGCGCAGGGCAAGCGTTTGTGGCTGCTGCGAGCGCCCGGTGAAATGGTGGAATACGATCCGTTGACGTTCGCCGTCAAAAAGACGATCAAAGTTCCCGCCGAGGCTGTGAAGTCACCAGCAAATCTTTCGGTGAATCGTGTTGGCCAAGTCCTGTTCTTCACACCAGTGTCGTTGCCGCTGTCTGAAGAAGAAGCTGCACCTCAGAAGGTCTGGATATGGAACGGCAGTGCATCGGCGACCATTGACTTGGGTGTGGATCGCAAAGTCGAGGAGACGGGATCGAATCAGGCGGTGGTGGAACTGGCGCCCACGGTGTATCTGTCCGCGGACGGAAAACATCTTGTGTGGTTTGCCAACCAAGCCCGGCGTCTGCAACGTGAGGAAGTGGACCTTTCGACCACTATCACATGGGAGGCATGGCAGACCGATCTGTCGGCTGCAGGACGCGAAGAATTGGTTTCCACCAAGCTGCCCGATTGCCGCTGCAAGACCGGAAGCTGCGAAGAGAGCTGTCCAGTCGGCGCGGTCTGGGTGCCCGATACGGGCGTCGAGGGAGCGTTTCTCATGACGCAGTACGTCGCCGGCCAGACCGCTCCGATTTACAAGAACAGTTCGCTATACCAGGAGCAGAGCGGAAAGTGGACTGCCACACCCCTGGCGGAACCTATGCAGCGGGTGCTTGACGCGACTTCGGACGGCAGCATGATTGTGGAAGCGATCCCGGATACCGGTTGTTGCGGATGGTCCAATCAAAGTAACGACCAGACGCTGGTGATCGCCGGAGGAAAGGCGCGTCCGTTTTTCGACGAGCAAGCTTCGTATAAGAATGTCGACTACGACGTGAGTTTCTACACTCCTAGTGCCCAGGTATCGCCGGAGTTGAAATCAGTGGCGATGACCGTTGTCGCGACAGCACAGGCCAACAAGCCGATTCAGCTTTCTCAGCAGGGACAGGCCAGCCCGGAGGAGTCCGCGCGCATTCGCAAAGCGCTGGCAGACCTGCCGGTGGTAGCAGTGAAGAATATGGAAGATCCGCCGAAGCAAATTGCGACGGTTCCGCACGCGTCACTGATCGGATGGATCAGCGAAAAAGAGTTGCTGATTGTCGAAGGCCACACGCTTGTCGCTTATAACGTGGCTACCGGTGCGCGGCGAAGGTCGCGCGTGCGCGTGGAAGATGCCGGGC
The DNA here is from genome assembly GCA_963801895.1 of uncultured Acidobacteriota bacterium. Classification (GTDB taxonomy): domain Bacteria; phylum Acidobacteriota; class Terriglobia; order Terriglobales; family Acidobacteriaceae; genus Sulfotelmatobacter. The sequence goes on from CAWDGM010000004.1 coordinate 151,994, forward strand.
ACGTATTTCTACGCTGATTGCGTCCGAGGAATCCGCTATTGGTCGGCCGCTGCAGGCAAGTCGGCCAGTTGAAGTGCCAGGTTTCCAGGATTGGTCGCGTAGGCGAGTCCAGTGCTCATCTCGACGAGTCCGGCGCGGATAAGTTTTTCGATTTCGCCATCGAAGTACTGCATGCCGTCGGTGTCGCCGTCGGCCATCGCTTCCAGAAGTGTCTTACCATCCTGTTCGCCCTTCTCGATGTATTCGCGAGTCCGCAACGTGGACTTGAGGATTTCGACGATGGCTACGCGTCCGTTTCCGTCCCGCCGGGGAATGAGACGCTGGGAGACGATGGCGCGAAAGCTCTTCGCGAGGCGGTTGCGGATGATGTGTTGTTCCGACATGGGGAAAGCGCCGATGATGCGTTCGACCGTCTTTGACGCATCAATCGTGTGAAGTGTCGAGAGGACGAGGTGTCCGGTTTCGGAAGCCTCGAGCGCGATTTCTATAGTTTCCTTGTCGCGCATCTCGCCTACAAGAATCACTTTTGGTGCCTGACGCAAGGCGGCGCGAAGCGCCAGCGCAAAGCTCGGCGTATCGCTGTGCAGTTCTCGCTGGTGGATAATCGAGCGCTTGTGGCGGTGCATGAACTCAATCGGGTCTTCGATGGTAAGGATGTGGTACGAGTGCGTCTCATTGATTCGATCGAGCACGGCTGCGAGCGTCGAGGATTTTCCCGATCCAGTTGGACCGGTCACGAGCACAATTCCGTTCTTGAGATCGGCAATTTCTGCAAGTTGCGGCGGCAGGTTCAGACCGGCAAGAGTTGGGATGGTCTGCGGTATGACGCGCATGACGATGGCGTGGCTGGACCGCTGCTGAAAGATGTTCACGCGAAAACGGCAGTGTCCGGGGACGCGGTAGGAAATATCGCACGATCCCGAACTCTGCAAGGACTCCGTGGCCTGTTTGCTTCCGGCAATCAATTCATTCGCAATGCGGCGAGTATCTTCCGGGGTGAGCGGCCCCATCCCAGAGATTTTTACCGGAGACAATTTGCCGGAAAGCTCGACCATGGGGAAACTGCCCGGCGACAAGATGAGATCGCTGACCTTGTCGGAAACGCCGAGCATGGCAAGTAGCAGGGCTGGGGTAGGGATGGATTTTGTTGCGGCGGCGACAGGAATCGGGGCTTTCTGAACTGCGGTCTCCACGAGTGGTCCTTTCAGAATCGTATGAAACTGACGGCGAATCAGTATTTCTGGAATTAGGTTTGAGGGAGGGATACCGACAAGCTATCTAGCATTTGGGAAGCCGTTGCGAGGCTGGGAGTTCGATTGAAGGGTCAGTTAACCCCTCCAGAATGATCAGATTGCCGGCAGTGCCTGTCAGTGATTTGCGACTTCCAATCCGAGTGTCAGTTTTGTGGACGCGCGTCCCGTTCGTAGACACGAAACAGCACGCGTTACCTCTCCCTCTGGCCGGCGCGGTAGACGATCCAACCGAGAACGTTGGCTCCGATTACGACTCCGGCGATCTTGACGGAATAACGAGCGGAACTGCCCACGTCGATGATGGGGAAGATCGACAGAACGACGAACAGTAGAGTTACGAACAAGCCGGAGAGCGCGGCGCATTGGATCCAGCGTGACGGGCGCAGCCCGCGATCCTTGCACGAGAAAATCGGGATAGCGAACAGCGCGAGATAGGCGATGCCGTAGAAGGTGAAGCTCCAGGTAAGCAGGAGTTCGTACGACTCTTCGTGGCCGACACCGATCAAGGCGGCGAGCGCGACAACCAGTGTCGCAACGCCGAGGAAAAGAACAGAGTTCACCGGAGTCTTGTGACGCGGATGCAAGCGGGAAAACCACTGCGGCAGAAGGTGGTCCCACCCGGCGACCATGGGGAGGCGGGTGCTGACGGCGAAGAACGCACAAAACGTAGCGAGGTAATAGACGAAGAGAAACAGGACCGCGATCGGGATGAAGAAGTTGCTCAGTCCGACGGCATGAATTCCGCTGCTCAATGCCTGCGCAATGGGAGCGACTACGTCTTCGGCCGAAGGTGAAACGAAGACGAGAATGGCGCTCGTGGCCAGGATGTACAACAGGGCGATAATCGGTGCTGTGAGCCAGACGGATCGTGGCAAGTGACGCTCCGGATTGCGGCACTCCCCTGCGAAGACCGCGACATATTCAAAGCCCGTGAGAGCACCGAAGGTCATCTTGCTAAAGACGCTCAGACTGAAGAGGGTGAGTGGGGGCGCTACCAAACTGAAAGGGTGGTACTGCTTGAGCGAACCATGCCAGCGATTGACGAACGGAATTGCGATCAGGAGGGCAAGCGTCAACAAAAAAACTATGGCACCGACATTGTTGATCCATTTGCCGATGCCGAGCCCGAGGGCAGCGATGCTCATCGTCAGGGCAATGACGATGAACGATGCCCCAACGATAAGTAGCTTGCTAGAAGCGATCCACGCGGCTCCAGGGATTACGTAAGAAGCGAAAGAGACGGTGACGAGTCCGCCAAGGCCGACATAGAGAATGACGTACAACCAGAGGTTCCATGCGACAAGAAATCCGATCTGGTCGTTAAAGGCGATCCGGGCCCATTCGTAGAGGCCTCCTTCAACTGGAAGCAAGCGACTGGTGTGGATGACAACGAGAGCTTGGGGAACGAAGAACGTTACGATGGCGAGGAGCCAGAAAATTACGTGTGAGGAACCGGCTTTCACGGCCGTGCCCATGTAGTCGGCGACGATGATGATGAGCAGCTGTGCCAGAACGAGGTCGAAGAGGCCGAGTTCCTTACGGAGGACGCTGCTGTGCGATCGGACGTCGGCCTGACTTTGCTGCGAAGGCGGGATGTTGGTGGTCGCCAATGTGGCTTCGATACGAGGTGAAGGCCCCCCTTTGCGCCCAGTCGTAGCGAATAAGGGTGGGCAACCGCAGTTTTACGTCATTTCTTCTCTGCAGGTTTCAGCAACAAGTCCTGATAGTCGAAGCTGAAATCGGCCAGCGGCGATACTGCGGCCATGCGCGCGCTGTCGATAGAGCCGTCGGGATTGAGCGAGAAGCTGATGAAGGCGTCTTCGATGGTGCGCGTGCGCCAGTGTGCTTTGAACGTGTCGTGTTGCCAGTGCTGGAGATCGCCAATCATGGTTGGCGTGTGGTCGAAGGAGATGATGAGGCCAGCGTTTTCCGTGCGAATGGTGATCGGTCCGTACCAGGCGTCGTTGTAAACACCAGCATACTTTTCGAGAGGAAGAGAGGGTTTCGAGTTGGCCTCTCGCGCACCCTCGGCCTTCTTCATGGTTTCCGCAGCGTCCTTCTCCTCCTTGTCTTTCACGGCCTTGTAAGCGGCAATCCAGTCGGTCGGGGGCAGATGGAAGAAATGATCGAGAACGTGATACAGAATCGAGTCGAACGCTCCGCCTTCTTCCGCATTGGTGAGGATGACAACACCAAGATTTTCCTCAGGCACGAGCATGACGCGTGAAACGAAGCCGGCGACCCCACCCGTGTGACCGGCCATCTTGCGTCCGTGATAGTCGCGCAAGCCCCATCCGAGGGCATAGTCGGCGAAGTTAGGCTTCAGGGCGGCGAGAGGAGGCGGGGGATCCCCTATGGGCAGAATGGTCTGCGGCGACCACATTTCCTTGGAACGTTGTTCTGCAAATAAACGCCCTTCGCGATCCACAAACTTTCCGCGATTTAGTTGCAGTTGTACCCATTTCGCCATGTCAGCGGCACAGGAGTTGATCGAGCCTGCTGGTCCGGCGTTGTCGAGGGTGCCGAAGGGAATGACCTGCAGCTTGCCATCGACTCGCGAGTGCGGCGAGGCATAGTCATCACCTGCCTTGAAAGCCGAGTTACTGACATTGGAATGACTCATACCGAGGGGGGCGAAGATGTGCCGCTGCACGTAGTCGTCCCAAGAGGTGCCGGTGACGGCCGGAATGATCTGGCCGGCAGTCATGTAAAGAAGATTGTCGTAGGCGTAGTGGCTGCGGAAACTGGAGGCGGGCCTCATGAAACGCAGTTTGTGGATGACTTCTTCACGCGTATAAGTCGAGTGTGGCCAGAACAAAAGATCGCCTTCGCCGAGTCCCATGCCGCTGCGATGCGTGAGCAGATCGCGAATCGTCATCTCGTGCGAGACGTAGGGGTCGTACATGACGAATCCGGGTAGGCGCTGGTAGACAGGATCGTCCCAGGAGAGTCTCCGTTCATCGATCAGAGTAGCGAGCGCGGCGGTGGTGAAGGCCTTGGTGTTGGATCCGATGCCAAACATAGTGAACTCGTCGGCGGCAGTAGGATCCCCGAGCTTGCGTACGCCGTACCCCTTGGCGAGAAGAATTTTGCCGTCCTTGACGATGGCGATCCCCATGCCTGGCACATCGAAGGTTTTCATCGACGATGCGACCCAGGCATCGAGATCGGCAGGCAAGGCCGGAGTGGCGGACTGAGCCCAGATGGTGCCCGCCAGGACGGAAACGGTGATGGCGACAGATATCCGGTGTATATGAGAAAGGCGCATGTGCTCTCCCGAGGTTTACGAAGGAAATGACGGGGAATTAGAACACAGAACCTGAAATTCTCCGAGGGGCAGAAATCAACCGCGCGAGTCCGATGGCGTGACCAGCCGCGCGCAGCGGGGGGAGGGCTGGCGGTCAGTTCATGCGATCGGACATCACGGCAGTGATGTAATCGAGGAGATGATCAATCTCAAGGTCAGAGTTGACCAACGCGGCGATGTCGGTTGGGCTAAATCCCGTCCTGGCTGATGCCTGCTGGATCAGATTTGCCAGGTTGTGTTGCGGGATGTAGTCGAATTCAAAATTCATCATGTCGCTCCTCATTTCAATTTTGCGTTTAGCGAATGCAGTTTCAGCAGGGCGGGCAATGAAAGTATTTGAATCGACCGCCAGGCCGACGGAGGTGACTCTTGCCTGCTCCAACTGCGAAGCAAGCAGGAACGACATGGTTAGCAGCGGAATGTCTGTAGGAGGATGGGAAGCGAGCCAGGATCCGGAATTTTTATGAGTGCTCCGGGCTGGTAGAAAGGCGGATAAACTTGCAGGGTGGGCACAATAAGGTGGACGGCAGCGACGATGAGCAAGGGCGGAGCGGCGTTCGCCTGGGCGTGAATGGCAGTGGGCCCCGTACCGCGGTGAAAGGCGGCATCCGGAAGATCGACGTCAGGCAATATCACGATCAGAAGCATGAGGAAAACCATGCATCCGAGAATCATGACCGCCCACGGCTTGATGTTCCACTGCGCGAACATATCTATCCTTTGTGCCAGAGGGGAGAACCAGTGTCAATCCCCCTTTGCGGAGATTTTTCGCTTTGGCTTCACTGAACTGAAAACGATAACGCCAGACTTTATTTGAGATGCAAATTGTGCAACCTTAAGTCACTCGGCAATGCAAGAAAATGCATATTTACGTTCTAGAACGTGAGCAATGGCTACCTCGTCCGATTAGCGAGATATTTCAGTTTTTCTCCCGGCCCGAGAACTTGCAGGTGATTACTCCTCCCTGGCTTGATTTCCAGATGGTCGATACACCTGACCACCTGGAGGTTGGATCCCGGATTCGTTACCGATTGCGCTGGCATTGGATGCCGATCCGGTGGACGACCGAGATTTCCGAGTGGCATGATCCTCACGGGTTTGTAGATCGTGAAGTTTCAGGACCTTACGCGCTATGGAATCATGAGCACCGATTCGAAACGCACGCGGGCGGCACCATCATGCGAGATTTCGTTACCTATGCTCTGCCGTTTGGATGGATTGGTTGGGTGGCCTACAAGGCGGTGGTGAAGCGAGACGTGGAGCAGATCTTCGACTTCCGGGCCGAGAAAATGAGCCGGCTCTTTCCATCCTGAAGATTGCTGTACAAAGTCCTGTGCATCGTATACAAACTCTGAAAGCGTTGACCTGTAAGGTTTTTGGGGGAGTCGGGTCCTTGTACCTCAAGCCTAGAAATTTGCATGAAGCGGTTTCCGTGCTGGCGTCTTCCGGCGGACAGATTCTGGCTGGAGGGACCGATCTCTATCCGGCGCTAGGGGAACGCCTGCCGCCGGCCGACATAGTGGACATTTCCGGGATTGGGGAGATTCGGGGAATCTCCATCGAGGCGGATTGGATTCGAATTGGAGGGCTGACAACCTGGAGTGAGGTTATTCGTAGTCCGCTGCCCCGGTGCTTTGACGCACTGAAGTCGGCGGCGCGCGAGGTTGGTTCAGTGCAGATTCAGAATCGCGGGACGGTCGCCGGCAACTTGTGCAATGCCTCGCCGGCCGCGGACGGAGTGCCGCCGCTCCTGGCTCTCGATGCCGAGATCGAATTGGTATCGAGCACGGATTCGCGCCGGATTCCACTCGCCCAGTTCCTCGTTGGAAATCGGAAAACTCTGCGAAGGGCGGACGAGATCCTGGCGGCGGTCTGGATTCCCCGAAAAATCGAGGATGCGACGTCGGTGTTCCTAAAACTCGGGGCCCGACGATATTTGGTGATTTCCATTTCGATGGTTGCGGCGATGCTGCAATCCGATGGAAGTGGACATGTTGCCGAAGCACGCATTGCAGTGGGATCTTGCTCGGCAATTGCGCAGAGGTTGAAAAAACTGGAGGCGGATCTTAAGGGCCGAGCGCTCACTGGGATTGCAAGCATTGCCCAAGCGGAACATCTGGTCTCGCTATCGCCGATCGACGACGTGCGGGCAACGGCGACCTACCGGCGCGACGCTTCGCTCACTCTGGTGCGTCGAGCGCTCGAAGCTTGCGCGGAGAAAGCGTAGATGGCTACCACGCAGAAACTACCTGGGCACACGGATGAGAATCTGGTTTCGTTCCGAGTGAATGGCAAGAATGCGGAGGTGATGGCCTGTGGCGGCCGGCGCCTTTCGCGTGTGTTGCGTGAGGATCTAGGGCTTACTGGAACCAAGGCGGGATGTGATGCGGGCGATTGCGGTGCATGCACCGTTCTATTGGATGGCGAGCCGGTCTGCGCGTGTCTGGTTCCTGCGGGACAAATTGCCGGATGCGACGTCACGACTGTGGAAGGACTTGCGATACGAAGTCCTTTTCGCGACCGGCTTCAAAAGTCCTTTCTATCTCACGGAGCGGCACAGTGTGGCGCATGCACTCCGGGAATGCTGGTCGCGGCAACGGCGTTGCTGGAGAAAAACTCATCGCCTTGCGAAAGTGAAGTGCTGGATGCGATCGGAGGCGTGTTGTGTCGATGCACTGGATACCGCAAAATCGTGCACGCAATAGTGGAAGCTACGCAGTGTATCGACGATCAGCCGTCGCCGCGTGCGGGTGCGGCGGTGGGCGAGAGACTGGTGCGGCTCGATGGTCAACGAAAAATTGATGGCACGGAAATCTTCGGCGCCGATGAAGTCCCTGTGGATGTGCTCTTGGTTCGGGCAGTTCGATGTCCCCACCATCGCGCAAGATTCCATTTCGGCGACCTTGAGCGGTTTGTTTCCGAACATCCGGGAATTGAGCGTGTGCTTACGGCGAAGGATGTGCCGGGAACAGATTGCTACGGGGTGATTCCGAGATTTGCGGATCAACCCGTATTCGCTCAGAACGAAGCGCGTTTTCGTGGTGAGGCCGTGGCTGCGATCGTGGGTGAACCGGAGGCAATCGAGGCGCTCGATCTTTCAGAATTCCCCGTACGGTGGGAGACATTGCCTCCCCTAAGAACGATCGAGGAAGCCGTGACTGCGAACGCATCGAAAATTCACGAAAACCGGCCGGACAACGTGTTGGTCCGTGGACGCGTTGTTCGCGGTGATGTGGAGCAGGCGTTGGCCGATGCCGATTTTGTCGTATTGTGCGAGTACGAGACTGGATTCGTTGAGCACGCCTACATCGAACCGGAGGCGGGATTCGCCCGGCGGGTCGGCGACTCCCTGGAAATCCAGGCGTGCACGCAATCGCCATACATGGATCGCAATGACATCGCAAAGATCCTGGGCATCGCACCCGAAAAAGTTCGCGTTATTCCGACTGCTGTTGGCGGCGGATTCGGATCGAAGCTCGATCTTTCGGTGCAAACGTTTCTGGCGCTGGCGGCCTGGAAATTGAATCGGACCGTGCGAATGGTGTATTCGCGCACAGAATCGATTGTGTCGACGACGAAGCGGCATCCAGCCCAGATGAGACTGCGCGCCGCTGCAAATCGCGATGGCAAGCTCGTCGCGCTCGACTTCGCCGCTGACTTCAATACTGGCGCGTACTCTTCGTGGGGGCCGACTGTGGCAGGACGCGTCCCTGTACATGCGTCGGGACCCTATTTCATTCCACACTATCGCGCGTTGACTCGCGCCGTACATACCAACATCGTTCCGGCTGGGGCGTTTCGCGGATTTGGTGTTCCTCAAGCAGCGATCGCGCAAGAACAGCTCTACGACGATCTTGCTGACAAAGTTGGAATGGACCGGCTGGAGTTCCGCATTCTTAATGCCCTCGGCAACGACACTCCGACCGTGACCGGCCAAGTGCTCAACGAGGGCGTTGGCATCCGCGCCTGCTTCGAGGCGCTTCGTCCGAAGTGGAGAAGCGCAAGGAAGAGTTCGACAGAATTCAATTCGCAGGCGATTGGGTTCTTACGCCGAGGCGTGGGTGTGGCGGGCATGTGGTATGGCTGCGGGAATACTTCGCTGCCAAATCCATCAACGGTGCGCATCGGGTTGAAGCGGGACGGACGAATCGCGCTGCACCAGGGAGCCGTAGACATAGGGCAGGGATCGAATACCGTCGTCACCCAAATATGTGCCGACGCAGTGGGTGCGCCGATCTCCCAATTTGATTTGGTTTCCGGGGACACGTCAATCACTCCTGATTGTGGCAAGACATCAGCGTCGCGGCAAACATTCGTAACCGGGAAAGCCGCGCACATGGCCGGAACAAAATTACGCGACGAGATACTGAAGCTTGCCGGCGCGTGCAAGTGCGGCTCGATTGATTTCGATCCAACAGGAATCAGCGTTGCCGAAAACGGCCACAGAAAGATCGTTGACCTGAAAGACCTGCCACTTGACGAACATGGATATATAGTCACGTGCGAAGCGACCTTCGATCCGCCAATCACGAAGCTCGACGAAAACGGGCAGGGAACTCCCTACGCGGTTTACGGATTCGGCGCACACATGGCGGAAATTGAAGTCGATATCGAACTTGGCACGGTGCGCGTGCAGAAGGTGACCGCAGCCCATGATGTGGGCCGCGCGATCAATCCCACGCTGATCGAAGGTCAGATCGAAGGGGGCGTCGCGCAAGGTCTGGGCATGGCGCTGATGGAGGAATTTTTCCCGGGGAAGGGCGAGAACCTGCACGACTATCTCATTCCTTCAGCCGGAGATGTGCCACCTATCGAATCAATACTCATCGAGGATCCGTCCCCGATCGGACCATTTGGCGCAAAGGGCATCGGAGAACAGGCGGTCATTCCGACTGCGCCCGCGATTCTCAATGCCATTCATGATGCGATCGGCGTACGCATTTACAAGGTGCCGGCGACCCCTGACCGCGTGAGAGCAGCGATTCTTGCGAAGGCAAGCGGAGGAGCGCGTGGCTGACGACGCGATCCGTTGCGATGCGTGCCCGGTGCTGTGTTACATAAAGCCGGGGCGTACGGGTTCGTGCGACCGTTACGGCAATCACGATGGAAAGCTGGTTCGGCTCGATCCTCATGTCGTGCTTGATCGTGCAGTTGGACGCGGCGAATCCGTGGTGCCGTTTCTCGAGCGCAGCCGCGACTGGGACGGATCGCTGGTCAGTCATGGCGAGACATTCGTGACAGCCATCGGTGCGGGCACTACTTATCCCGATTACAAGCCGGCGCCCTTCATCATCTCGTCCCAGGTGGAAGACGTGGACATGGTCACCGTCGTGACCGAAGGAATTTTCAGCTACTGCGGTGTCAAGGTGAAGATCGACACCGACCGGCATCTGGGAGCGGAGTGCAGCACGGTGCGGGCGGAAGGCGAGGCAATCGGGCATGTAACGACCAGCGAATATGGTTCGCAGATGCTCTCTCTTGGCGGAGTTCGGCACCTCACCGGAGGAAGTCGTCAGGAGGGGACTGTTACCTGCGATGCGCTGCTGCACTTGTGCAATGGAAATGCGGTTGATCTGACGATAGATGACGGGGCCAAGGTTACCGTTCAGGCAGGAAAGGCTCCCGTCGTGGATGGCATTCAGGAAGAGCGCATGCGAGTAGGTTGCGGCTCTGCAACGATCGGAATGTTTGCCAGGCAATGGTTCGACAAAGTCGACGATGTGGTGGTTGTCGACGATCACATCACCGGGGTGTTGTCGGAGCATCAGGCAGGTAAGTTGCTGGGTGTCCCCGAGACTGGAATCAAATTGAAGGGACGACGCTCCACTCCAGGCCGGTACTTTCAAGTGGCGGAGCCGGGAACTTCGTGGGGCGGAACGAATATCGCCGATCCGTTGTCGATCCTGGGGAAATTTAGTCCCAAGAAGGCGTGGGCCGGAATGCGCCTGCTGATGGTGAGCACGACTGGAGAGCATCATGCCTATTACGAGTTGGGAGAAGACCTGAAGCCGATCGAGAAGGAGTTGCCGGAGGATTTGCGTGCTTCGGTTGCGCGCATCAAAGAAAATTGCGAACCGGCCCTGTGTACCGTGTTGTTCATGGGCGGAGCGGGCGGGTCCTTGCGCGCGGGCGTGACGGAAAATCCGGTGAAGCTGACACATTCAGTTCGCGATGCGTTGACCCGAGTGACCTGCGGAGGCGCGCCAGTGTATGTGTGGCCGGGCGGCGGCATAACCTTTATGGTTGACGTGTCACGGATGCCGCTGAATGCATTCGGTTATGTGCCGACTCCAGCCCTGGTTGCTCCGATCGAATTTACCTTGACGCTTTCCGGATACGCCGAACTTGGTGGGCACATGGAGAGCGTTCGTCCCTTGAGTTCCATCGAGTCGGAGCCTGAGGGCCGGCGTAGAGTTGTTTCGCACACGGATAATCCGTGGCCGCTTGAGTCGGCGCCGAAGGCGAGAAATCAATGAACAAACGCCCACAAACCCGGCTTCTGCTGGATGGACGGAGGCTTCATCTTAGCGACGGTCCTATCGATCTGATTGTGGAGGCGTTTGGTGCGTCGGGAGAGATCAGGCGCTCGTACGAAGCAGCGTGTCGAAGGTTTGCTTCGATCCTCGACGAGTTGTGCAGTGAACTAGCTTTTCTACGGAAGGCCTGCTGCCCAGAGTCGGAGTGGCCTTGTGGCAGTGTCGCTCGACGCATGATGGCAGTGGTAATGCCATATGCCAGCGAATATTTCATTACCCCCATGGCTGCAGTTGCTGGAGCGGTTGCTGAAGAAATTCTGGCTGTGATGCTGCAGTCGGCGAACCTCTCGCGCGCTTACGTGAATAATGGTGGAGACATCGCGCTGTTTTTGGGCGAATACGAAAAGTTTGTCGTCGGGATGGTGGAGCGTCCGGATCGTCCATCGCTTTTCGGGACTTCGGTCCTGACTTCGGCAGATCCTGTGCGTGGAATTGCGACCAGCGGATGGCGCGGCCGAAGTTTTTCCATGGGAATCGCGGATGCGGTGACGGTTCTCGCGGATGGCGCGGCCGCAGCTGATGCGGCGGCTACGATCATCGCCAATGCTGTCGACCTTCCGGGACACCAGGCCATTGTCCGCATTCCTGCATGCGACCTTGCGCCTGACAGCGATCTTGAGAACCGGTTGGTGACACAGGATGTTGGGGAGCTATCGCCCAACGAAATTGATGACGCCCTTACCTCAGGCGCCCTTACTGCTGAAAGGCTCTTGAGAATCGGATTGATTCGGAGCGCGGCGCTTCATCTCCAAGGTGAAACGCGGGTGGTTGGAAAGCTGGCAGAGTCTAAGCTTGGTTCATCCTCCCCACAGGAAAGGATGCTCGTGAATGCCTGACGTGGTCGTTAGAAAAAAAGTCACCTACGTGGAGGAAGTGTTTCATGAAGGAGGCCCGGTCGCTACGGTTCCTCTGCGGAGGGCAGCGGCATTGACGGTGATCAGAAACCCGTTTGCCGGATCGTATGTGGCCGCCATTGAGAATTTCATGGATGATTTGAAGCCTCTTGGCCTTGAGATGGCACGGAGGCTGATCGCGGCCCTGAGTGGGGATACGAAAGTCGTGGAGGGCTACGGCAAGGGTGCGATTGTCGGATCGGGAGGCGAACTTGAGCACGGCGCTCTGTGGCATGTGCCCGGCGGATACGCGATGCGCGAGGTTCTCGGAGGAGCGAAGGCGATTGTCGCTTCGACGAAGAAAGTTGGTGGTCCGGGAACGCGGCTCGACGTTCCCATCACGCATATCAATGCGTCGTACGTACGCAGTCATTTCGATGCGATGGAGGTTGGAATCAATGATGCTCCGCGCGCCGATGAAATTTTGCTGGCCCTGGTGATGACAACGGGAGCACGGGTTCACGCTCGCGTCGGTGGCCTGAAGGCTTCGGAGATCAAGGGCGAAGACGGGCTTAGATAGAAAGAAAAGAAAAGATGAAAGCAAAGATTCGCAAGATCGCAACCTTTGTCGAAGAGACGCAGCGCGAGATGGACCGGGAAGTCTCTCCGGCTGTGCGAAAGGCCGCAGCTGTGGCGGTGATCGAGAATCCGTACGCCGGAAAGTATGTTGAAGATCTTTCAGAGCTGATGGCGATTGGAGAAGAGCTGGGCGAATTGCTGACATCGCGCGCGGTAGCGGCGCTCGGAATCCCCGGGCCATCGGCGGAAAGTTATGGCAAGGCGGCGGCGGTTGGTGAGAACGGCGAACTGGAGCACGCCGCGGCAATTCTGCATCCGAAGTTGGGAACGCCGGTGCGGCGCGTCCTGGGCAAGGGGGCTGCGCTCATCCCGTCGTCGAAGAAGCGCGGGGGGCTAGGGGTGGTCCTCGACATCCCGCTCGGGCACAAGGACGCGGCATTCGTTCGCAGCCATTTCGATGGGATGGAAGTGCGTATCAATGATGCGCCGCGAGCTAACGAAATCATGGTCGCAGTGGCGGTGACTGACAGCGGGCGTCCGCTGGCGCGAGTTGGTGGACTGACAAAGGAACAGATCAAGGGTGAAGACGGGCTGCGCTAACCCGACTTGCCGCTGAGAGTGGGGCGGGCGAGGACGCCCGCCGCGACAGCCGGCAGGATGCCGGCGCTACATGCACTAGCTGCGCTGGCGGTGCACCCATCAGAAAAGAAATATTGTCTACTCTGTCGAGAATCCTTCTTTTGCCTCGACTCGCTGCGCTTCGCTGGACGGCCGATGGCGGCCGTCCCTACATGTGTTGTCATGGCTTCACGATTTCGGGTACTCGCGCGGCTGGCGGAGTGTTGCGGCTGCGCTGAATGCTGACGGCGCCATCGGTGACGACCATGCCGACGCCGGGCAGGTCGGCCTTCTGAATGCTGTCGAGGAGATTCTTTCCCGCAGACTGTTGAGCAGTGTCGAGAAAAACGAAGCTTGCTTCGCGGCCGGAAGCAATCAATCCGCAATTCAGGCTGCGCATCTTCGCGGTGTTGCCGGTTGCGAAGCAGATTGCCTGCTCAGCTGGAATTTCTCCAAGCGACGACAACATGGAGATCATGCGAAGAATGCCGAGCGGTTGCACACCGGATCCCGCTGGCGAGTCGGTGCCAAGAATCACACGATGCAATTGTTTCAACTCCTTGGCGGATCGCAGTGCCAGCAGGCCTGCGCGTTCGTTCCCGTTGTGGACAACTTCCAGCGCGCGTCGCGAGCGCTCACACAATTCAACGATCTGATCGTCGGGCAATGCGGTGTGGCCGCCGTTAACGTGGCCGATCACGTCGGCATCCGTTTCGAGCACCATGTCTTTGTCAATAAGACTTGATCCTGGAATCGAGGGACCGCCGGTGTGAATGGTGCTCTGAATGCCATATTTGCGGGCCCATGCGACCATGCGTTGTCCGGTAGTGCCGTCCTTAACGCTGCCGAGACCGACCTCACCGAGAAATTTCACTCCGGCAGCGGCGAGTTCTTTGAAGTCTTCCTCAACCATTCCTTGTTCGAGCACCGGGGCGCCCGCATAAACCTTGACTCCGCCGGGCCGGAATGCCTCGAAGGCGCGCTGGGCAAATATCGCCATCGCTTTTAGTCCAACAATGTCTTTGGGGCGGCCGGGCGTGTGGACTTCGCCTGCGGAGACCATAGTGGTCACGCCGCCATGCAGACAGCTGTCGATCCATCCCAGTTGGTTTTGGCGCGGCGTCCAGTCACCGCAGACAGGATGCACGTGGCTGTCAATCAGTCCCGGGGCCAGAGCCGTGCCCTTGGCGTCGACGGTGGTGGTCGCATTTGAGGTGTCGAGGTCTTTTTCTCTGCCGACAGCGTGAATGACACCGTCGACGGCGACGACCGTGTCAGCATCGAGGATCGGGCGATCGAGGTCTCCGCTGAGAAGAAGTCCGATGTTGCGGATTACCAGTTTGGTCGGGGCAGGTTTAGCGGAAGTGTCTTGGCTCATTAGTTCAGTCTCGGGGACAAACTCAAGGCATTTAACCACGAAGGAAGCTAAGGTTCACGAATGAACCCTGCGATAATTTCTGTATGCTGGCCCCCTACGTTTGTCAGCCGCCAAATGATGATGGTACGCTCGGCCTTTCGCGGGAAGGAGAGCCATGGTTTCTAAGGATTTCATATTCTGGGAGGTCGATGTGCAGCGCGACTTCATGTTGCCTGGTGGACATCTCTATGTTCCAGGGGCTGAAAAATTGCTGCCTAACATCCGGCGGCTGACCGACGCGGCTCGTCAGGACCGCGTATTTCTGGTTTCGCACGGGTGCTTTCATACGCCGAATGATCCGGAGTTCAAGATTTTTCCGCCCCATTGTGTGAAGGGAACATCGGGATCGGAGCTTGTGCCGGAGGCGCTGACCGACAAGGTTGCGCGCGTCACCAATGACGAGTCAGCAAAGATTCCCGAAGACTTATCGCAGTACCAGCAGATTCTGCTGGAGAAGCAGACCCTCAACATTTTCGAGAGCCGGCATGCCGACGAACTGGTGAAGCGGTTGGAAAAAAACGCAGAGTTCGTAGTCTTCGGCGTGGTTACGGAGTATTGCGTTGGCTATGCGGCGAAAGGCCTGATCGAACGCGGGCGAAAGGTTGCGGTCGTGCAGGATGCGATTGAGACTCTCAAGAAGGAAGACGGCGAGAAGACGATTGCCGAGTTTGAACGATTGGGAGCCAGACTTACGACAACAGATCAGGCTCTCAGGGCGCTCGGCCACTGAGAGCCTGTCTTAATTTCTAGCGATGATCGTGGTCGTGATCACGATCATGGTCGCGATCGTGATTGTGACGCCACGTCCAGTAATCCTTCTGTTCGTTGGGCGGCAGTTTCTTGAACTGGCGATGAGGGTCACGATGGGTTTCAGTCGTCCACTGGTTGTAGTAAACGACTTCATTGCTGTTCCACACGTGATAGTCCGTGTAATACGGATCGTAAGCCCGATAGTAGTGGTGGTGGTCTCCGCAGGCCAAACCTGCGAACGAGGAAGCCAGTGTGGCAGCCAGCAACAGCGAACTCAGGGGATGCGAACGACTCATGTTTATCTCCTTAGCAAAAGGAACACGTTTGCAGACCATTAGTTGCTTCACGGGCGCATGTGGTTTGAAGCGAATCGTAGAGTGTGCCGTCAGAGAAGCCCAACAAATCTTTACAAAGCAACGAACGAAAGAATTTTTTCGGCGAAAAAACTCTGGTTAGGAGGCTGCATCCAAGTCTGTTTCCCGACTAACGTTTCCTTGCGAAGGGTATTTCCTTTCCTTTCGAAAGCTTTTCAACGGGGAAGGTTTGTAATAGACTACTGTGTCTTTGCGGGAGGTTTTCGCGTTGGAAAATCCGTTGCGCACGCTGCTTAACCTGCCGGATCAGGAAAAAGTGGAGCGCGGTCTGGTGCACACTCCGCGGGAAATCTTCCAGCAACCTGACACCTGGCACACCACCTACAAGCTTTGCAAAGACAGACAATCGGATTTGACCCATGCCTTGCGTCAAGCTGGGATTGGCCGCGGAAGCACCTCGTCTCCAACTGTGTATCTTGTGGGAGCAGGCACTTCGGATTACAGCGGCCGAGCACTAGCGCCATTGCTGCGCCGCCGCTGGGGTTGCGACGTCTGGGCTCTGCCGAGCACGAGCCTGTTGACGGACTTCGACGAATATCACCGCGCGGGAAGGGAGTATCTATGGATCTCGTTTTCCCGATCGGGTGAAAGTCCGGAAGGTGTTGCACTGCTCGATCGCGCCCTCAACCGCAATTCCCAGATTCGCCACCTAGTAATCACATGTAATGCAACGGCTCCCATGGCGCAGTCCTGCGAACGTCACCGGGATCGGGCGTTCGCACTTATTCTGGATGACTCCGTCAATGATCGCGGCCTGGCCATGACCAGTTCCTTCAGCAATATGGTGCTGGCCGCGCAATGTGTGGCCCATTTGGAAGACATAGGACAGTTCGGCGAGGTCGTATCACAAATGTCCGAGGCGGGAAGGGCATTTCTTCCCGCTGCCGCTGAAGCGGCCGCGGAAGCTACGAGTCTGGGATGCACGCGCGCTTGTTTCGTCGGCTCAGGCGCATTGCGGGCAGTGGCGGACGAAAGCGCTTTGAAAGTGGTAGAACTGAGCGGCGGCAAGGTCACGACGCTCGCGGAGACTCCGCTGGGATTGCGTCACGGGCCCATGTCCAGTGTCGATGATCAGAGCGTGTTCACCGCATTCCTATCAACCGAGACTCGGCGACGCGGATACGAACTCGATCTGTTGCGTGAGATCGATCGAAAGCGGCTGGGCAAGATCCGCCTGGTTGTTACCGCAACCGACAACGACGACGCGGCGAATCTGGCGGACCGGTATTTGCGGTTAGGACTTGGACCCCACTTCGATGACCAACACCGTGCGGTGCTGGATGTGATTCTCGGACAGTTACTCGGTTTGTTTGCATCGATGCAGAGCGGATTGAAGCCAGATCAGCCGAGCCCTAGCGGCACCATTACGCGGGTCGTCCAGCCGATCCAGTTGTATTCATAAGTTTGATCTTCGGGGGTCAGCTCGAGGGATGGTCCAGACTTTGAGCGGCCGGGACCAGTTGACGGTAGACATGGTCCGGAACATCTCCATCCCAATATCCGGATGCCTTCGCGTATCCGACAATTCCGAAAAATAAAATTGCCATCCCAGCTGCGATAGCCCAAGGCGAGAGCTTGCCGTCACGTGGAGCGCGCGTCCACGGCGGCAGAGCCATGCTCAATGCTCCCTCTGAAGGACATACCGCCACGCACTCCATGCATCCGGTGCATTCCGCCGACTTAATCGTGATCAGTTTGTCCACGGGCAGGGCGGAAGGGCAGGCCTTCGCACACTTCGCGCAATCGATGCACGCGCTTTGGGAACGACGGATGCGGACGGGGCTGAAAAGGGCAGTAATTCCGAGTAATGCGCCGTAGGGGCACAGATATCGGCACCAGAAATTCTGTACCAGTAACGAGGCGATCAGAAGCAGGCCCAAGATGACCGCCGCTGTCTGTCCCATGTTGCGGAAAAAATTCAGCATGCGGACGTCGGCAACGGCGCCATAGGGACTTCGCATAAAATCCTCGACGGCTTCGGCGGACATGTTCGCTACGGCCCAGACGAAGAAGCCAAGGAGGAGATATTTGAGAGCACGTAATGGCACATCCACGTAGCGCGTGATCCGGAACGTTTGGCCAAGACATTTCTGCCCGACGCGCCACAGATATTCAGAGAGGGTTCCAATGGGGCAAAGCCAACTGCAAAACGCTTTGCGGAACAAAAACGCGATCGCGAGAAAAATCACGAGCATGAAAAGCGCTGCCGGATGAGTCGCTGGCACGTGGCCGGTGGCCAACCAGTATTTGAGGTTCATGAGTCCGGCGATCGGGAGCCAGCCTTCGATTCCAGCCGGACGCGATACCGGGCTGCCCATTCCGTCTTCAAGAGCCCTTACCCAAAAGTAAAACGCTCCACCGAGCCAGACGTTCAGTAAGAGGAAGGCCGCCTGAAAACTTCGGCGGAAGACCTGTGAATGGTCCGGCAGGGCACGGCGAATCAACTTCTTTCGCAGGTTCACAAGTCGGATATTGGAATCACCATTCGCGTCATCGCCGCGGGTATATGCTGCGTCGATTTGAGGCTGAGCCGACATTAGGGAACTGCGTTCCTGGATGGCTGCGAATGCAATGCAGTCGGTTCGTACGGGCAAAAGGGATCGCTCTCGAGCACATCGCCGGTGTGTGCGAATGCGCGAGCGCGGGAACCGCCGCAGATGTGACTATATTCACAGGCGCCGCACTTCCCGTGGAACTGGTCGGGCGAATGAAGTGCGCGGAATACGTCGGAATTTCTGTATACATCTACCAGCGAGCCACTTCGTACATTGCCGCAATGCAGCGGTAGAAATCCGGAAGGATAGATTTCTCCGAGATTCGAAACAAAGACGATGCCGTGGCCGTCGCGAATCTGAAATCCCTTGTAGACCGAAGTCTCCTTCATCTCTGGCTTCGCCATGCCGGAAATGCGCATGCGTTCGATCGCGATACGGCGGTAGGAAGGGGCCTCGGTTGTTTTCACAGCAAATGGAGAATGCTGGGAAAGATCGAACACCCAGCGCATGATGCATTCGCCTTCTTCCGGGGAGACCTCGTTGAGAGCTTTGCCGCGCCCAACAGAAATGAGAAAGAACAGACTCCAGCGCATGACGGGAAAACTCGTGCGCAGCAATTCGTAGATGGCCGGAAGGTCGTCGGCGGTTTCTTCCGCGACCAGCGTGTTGACCTGGATCGGCAGTCCGAGCCGCCCGCAATGTCGGGCCGCTTCGATGGTGCGATCAAACGTTCCGGGCACGGCGCGAATCGCGTCGTGCTTGGCAGCGCAGGAGCCGTCGAGGCTGAGACCGAGGCTTTGAATGCCGTGCGTCTTCAGCTTAGTAATCGCATCATTGGTCAGTTCCGGGGTCGCGCTGGGAGTGATCGAAACTTCAAGGCCGAGCCCGTTGGCATAGTCAATCAATTCGAAGATGTCTTTGCGGCTGAGCGGATCGCCTCCGGTCAAGATCAGATGGGGCAGAGGGTTCCCGAAATCGACCAACTGGCGCAAGAACCGCTTGCTCTGATCGGTGTTCAGTTCTAGCGGATTCGCGCTCGGCATCGCCTCCGCCCGGCAGTGTTTGCAGGCCAATCCACAAGCCTGAGTCATCTCCCAGTAGACGAGCATTGGATTTGTGGAGAAATCGTGGGCCATATGACCCATGTTTGGAGTAGTCCCAGCAACCACCATGATGTCCCCTTCCGGCTAAAAGAACTCCCACAAGCAAGGTCAGAGTACGTTCCGACCGGGGAAAAGGCTGTGATTTCGATCACAGGGGGAGGTGATGGATTTCTCAAAAACTCACGATTTTAAGACTGCGGCAACAGGCTTGGACGTCGCTCCGATCGACGGTGCGAGGCCGGGACGGCCTCGCAACAGCCGGCGAGACGCCGGCGCTACGGTTGCAGTAGTGAATGCGCTTCTCTTGCTTACAAAATAGCCCGGGCCTGGGGGTGAGCACCTAGGCCCGGGCTGGCTGTTCCGAGGTGTGGCGAACGGGGAGGGGATATCCGGCCCGTCCGACTTGCCGCCAGAACCTACCGGCGAGCGGATGACTCACCCTCGTATGGGTCGCCCCCGCCTGGTTTGGCGGGGGCTGGGGTTCGCACTCGGACAGCGATCTCCGCAAGCCCTGCTACTTTTTCTGTGCTTCGCGGATGTACGAGACCAGTAGCTTCACTTGTTCTGGAGTGACGCCCTTGTTCCCGAATGCGTGCATCGCTTTCTTTTCCTTGCCGCCGTTGGCGATCATCTCGGTAAGGTCGGCATCTGACGATTTCTTTGCCTCGTCCGAAATCAGGCTGGGTGCTTTCGCAGCTGGCTTTCCGGCGAGATCCGCGCCATGGCATGCTGCGCATTTGGCCTTGTAGACCGTCGCACCGTCATCCGCAGCCCAAGACAGGTTCGGGAGAATCAGGAACAATGCCAAGGCGATCATCACGATCAGAACTACTAGTTTCGTAATCTTCATGAGTGCAGTTTCCTTTCGGGCGTCTTCGTCTTTCCACCCGCTCGGCGGCACCTCACATCGGCTCCGCAAGCCAGCTTCGAGACTCGAATAAGAACTTACTAACCGTTTGAAGTTTCTCTGGATCCGGGCGATCCGGTCAGTGATTGCGGTCACCTCCGAGAGTGATTGGGAAGAAGCGCGCAGCCATCCCGTGAAGTCGATTGGCGTGAAAATCCTCGCGCAGCGAGTGATATGCCACACTGCTGCAAATTTGAACAGTGCAACATGCTGGTGTTGCCGATGCAAGTTGTTGAAAACATGATGTGCACTGGAGGGTGCGGATCATCCAATTTGGCATCGGGCTTGCGCTTTCATGAGTGCGACTTGCGCTTGAGGTCTTCGTCTTGGAACCGATGCTCATGGTAATCGGACTGAACCACCGAACAGCTCCGCTGGCCATGAGAGAACGGTTCTGGATCGGGGAGAATCGCCGCTACGATGTGCTTCGTCAACTGAAGTGCGCGGAGGGCATCGAAGAAGTCGTTGTGCTATCCACCTGGCGGCGGACGGAATTCTGGATGTGGGCCAGCGAGCCTACGCTGGCAGCCAATTCGGTGACGCAATTCCTTACTTCAGCCTACGGCCTCAGGCTTAGCGAATGGCAACACTTTTATCGGCTGATCGACGACGCAGCTTTGAGTCATGTCTTTCGCGTAATTTCCGGACTCGACGCGCTGCCGTGCGGCGAATCCGACATCGTCTCGCAAGTCAACTCTGCCTGCGAAGCCGCGCGCTCGGTTGGAGCCGTGGGACCGTTTCTCAATTTTGCCGTGACCGCGGGGACGGGGGTAGGGCTGAGGCTCGAGAAGGAGATGGTTGTCGACAATTGCGCTCAGGCCATTCCACAGGCCGTGTCCGAATTGGCGCGTAAAGTCTTCGGGGACGTTGATGGCCGCCGTATCGTGCTACTTGGGGCATCGGATGTTAGCGAACTCGCGGCAAGAATCATCACCTCAGGCCGGGCGGGATCACTGCTGGTGATTGACCAATCGCTCTCCAAGGCGCGTTCAGTCGCCGAGAGGCTGGGTGGAACAGCGGCGACACTGGCGGATCGCTGGAAGAGCATGCTGCGGGCAGACATTGTGATCACTGCGACGGGATGTCCGCATGTTGTCATGACCCGTGAGGAAGCCGAGCGCATAGCGGCAGAGCGAAACCGGGTGGCACTGGTGATCGTTGATCTTGGAGTGCCACGCGACGTCGACCCGGAAGTGCGCCGAGTCGACGGCATTCTTCTATACGACCTCGAAGGCCTGGAGCGGATGGCGAAAGAAAAAATGCCAGTTGTCCAGCCCAGAATGGCTGAGATCGAGAAAATGTTGAGCGACGAAGTTCGAGCCTTTCGTTCAAAGCTGCAGTGCGAGACTCTGGTGCCTACTATCGTGGCCCTACGCCTGCGGCTAGAAGAGATTTGCCGGCAAGACCTGGAGTCCTTCATTCAGGAGCGCGGGCCGTTCACGCGGGAGCAGGATCAAACGCTTCATGCAATCACAGCTCAAGTCATACAGAAGATTGCCAGCTCCCTTGTCCGCGAACTCAAGGAGGTTCCAGAAAGGGACGAACAAGAGCGGATGACCACAGCGGTCACGCGATTGTTCCACCTTGAACCGCCAAAAAGGGCGCTTGCCGGCACCAGTTCGGAGAGAGAAAAAAATGAGCGAACTCAAGAAAGAGCAGCCGCAATCCATTAAATCGCAATCCCCTCGCCCGATTACGAATGGGGTGAGCGGTTGGACATCCGCGCAAGCCTACCTGCTGGCCGCATTCTGTCTGTTGCTCGGGGTTGCGCTGGGATATTTATTTCGGGGATCGGCTTCCCCGACCACGACAGCTGTCGCCGCTGGAACCAGTCAACAGCAAGGTACATCGTCCAAGGGCAACGATGCCGAGGCACAAGCCGCAGTGACGCAGAACGCAGCTCCCCTACAGCTGGCGATCGAGAAAGATCCGAACGACTACGACTCATTGGTGAAACTAGGGAACGTCTATTACGACGGGCAGCAATACCAGACGGCCATCGGTTACTACGACCGGGCGCTGAAGATTCATCCCGAGAACTCCGACGTTCGTACGGACATGGGCACCGCATATTGGTACGCCGGAGACGCGACTAAAGCGCTGGAAACGATGGAAGCTTCTTTGAAGTATCAGCCAGGGCATCCGCAGACGCTGTTCAACCTTGGTTGGGTTCGGTGGCAGGGCAAGGGTGATCCGAAGGGGGCAATCGAGGCTTGGCAGCAATTGCTGAAAGCCAATCCGGACTACCCGCAGAAGCAGCAGGTGGAGCAGTACATCGCGAAAGCGAAGGAGCACGCGTCCAGAGGTTAGGTATATCAACTAAACGAGAGAGCTTACGGCGCAATTTGTACGCAAATCACTAGTGCGCCACGGGGACCCGGTTGTGTCCTCTATTTTTTGAAGTGCTAAGCAGAAGAGTTTTCGGAAGGGACCGAGTCGACCGCTTCCTCGTCGCCAGCAGATACCAGCTCGAACTTCTTCAGTTTGTATCGTAGAGCATCGCGGCTGATATCGAGCAGGCGGGCGGCGTGGGTCTGATTGCCGTTCGCCTGGCGCATCGCAAGTTCTACCATCGCGCGCTCGACTTCTTCGAGCGAAGTTCCTTCTTCGGGAATGTAGAGACGCGGGACGACTCGTCCATTGGCGAGTTGCCGGCCTCCGCTGTCGCCGGTTGCGCTACTGTGCTCGAATGCCGTCAAGCCGCTGCGGGCGGCCTGGCCGACGGCGAAGGGCATGTATACCGGGCGGAGAATCGATTCATCCTCCAGAATCATCGCCCGCTCGATCGAGTTCTTGAGTTCTCGCACGTTTCCGGGCCAGTTATGGGCGACCAGTAAACGGCGGGTCTCCGGACTGATACCACGAATGGATTTTTTGAACTTCTTGTTGTACCAACCGATGAAAAAATCAACCAGGGGAAGGATGTCCTCTGAGCGTTCGCGAAGCGGCGGAATGAAGATCGCGATGATCGCCAGCCGGTAGTAAAGATCCTGGCGGAAGTGACCTTCGCGGACAGCCTTTTCAAGATCACGATTCGACGCGGCGATGACCCGGACATCCACCTGCATATCGCGGACGCCGCCGACCCGCCGAATAACCTGGTCTTCGAGAACGCGCAGCAGCTTGGCCTGCAGCAGAGGGGAAAGCTCGCCAATCTCATCGAGGAACAACGTCCCGCTATTGGCTGTCTCGAAGAGCCCCTTTTTCATCTGCTTGGCGTCTGTGAATGCACCTTTTTCGTGCCCGAACAATTCGGCCTCCATCAACGTTTCGGGGATCGCTGAACAATTGATGGCGACGAAGGGACCATTCTGGCGGGAGCTCTCGTAGTGGATGGTTTTGGCGACCAGGTCTTTGCCGGTTCCGCTCTCGCCTTGGATGAGGATCGTAGTGGCTTCGCTGGCTGCCACTTTCTGAACGAAGTTCATCAGTTCAATGCTCTTCGGGGATACGGCAACCACCTCGTGATAGCCCGTGTTCCGGCGAACTTCGCCACGAAGGGACTGGACTTCGGTGCGCAGCCGGGTGGCCTCCAGCGCATTTTGAATAGTAACTCGTAACTCCTCGAAATCCAGCGGCTTGCCGACGAAATCATAAGCCCCAAGTTTAAGTGCGTTCTTGACGTCGTCGATTTGAGGGTCGGCCGTAATCATGATGACGGGAGGAGCGTCATGGGCCTTCTTGATTTGCTCCAGCACTTGAATGCCATTCATATCGGGCATGCGGACATCGAGCAGGACGAGGTCCGGGGATTCGCTCTGGGAGAGACGCAGACCGGGATCACCTGCCGGAGCTTCGACTACCTGGTATCCCCACTCTTCACACTTCTGTCGGAGAGACCAACGCACAAGGCGTTCGTCATCGACGATCAGGATCTTATCTGCTGGCATCAGGGCATAGCTTACTACGGAAGGTGCGGAAAGGGCAGACAGGGTAGGGGATACGGGGGCTTGGAGAGGCAGCGTTGGGTTGATCAAAGCCTGAACCACAAAGGCCACGAAGGACCACGAAGTCATGGTTCCTCAGGTTCTACTTTACGGAACTTCGTGTCCTTAGTATTTGAGGACCCGTGTCAGGTTGAGAGTAGCGGGTGTAGGTTCAGCACGCAGTATTTGCCGCTGTCCTCTGAAGCGGCAGGATCACGGCGAACGTTGTGCCCAGGCCGACCGCGCTGGTTACATTGATGCGGCCGTGATGGTCTTCTACGACGCGTCTCGCCAGCGAAAGGCCCAAGCCCGTGCCGTCGCCTTTGGTGGTGAAGAACGGTCGGAAGATATTTGAAAGATGCTCGGCTGAAATGCCTCTGCCGTTGTCTGCCACCGTGATGACGGCTGTGGTCGGCGTCTTCTCCAGCGTCACTTCAACTGTTCCCTTGTCTTCGATCGCCTGCATGGCGTTGAGCAGCAGGTTGAGCATCACCTGATGGATCTGGTCGCTGTCGTGTTCAACTTCGGGCAGCGTGGGATCCTTGTGGAGCTTGATCTCAATTTTTTTGGATAAAGCTTGCTGACGGCCGAGCATCACGGCATGTTCTACGGTTGTGTTCAGGTCGCTCTTTCTAACGTTGGGTGGATGAGGCCGCGCCGTTTGCAATAGGTCGGTGACAATGTGATTGATGCGGGCGATCTCCAGCCGAACATCTTTGACGACGGCGCGTGCTGGACTGGTCGAAGGCAGGTCGCGGCCGATAATTTCGATGACACCGGCAATTCCTGCGAGCGGATTTCGAATCTCGTGAGCCAGCCCGGTTGCCAATTCACCCAGGGTCGCGAGATGTTCGGCCCGAGACATTTGAGTGCGATGGAGGCGTTCGATTTCGCGGCGATTCTCTTGAAGTTGCTGAACCATCTGGTTGAAGTTTCGGCCCAGGTCGCCGATTTCGTCATTACGGTGAGAGAAACTTACCGAGACGCCGAGATCGCCGCTCCCGACTTGCGCGATCTTCTGTTGAAGTTCGACCATCGGTCGTTGCACCGTGTAGGTGAGCACGACCAGTAAAGCTCCGCATATCGCGATGGCGCCGACACCTGCGACGAGCAGGATCGTGTGGCGTTCCGGATCACGCCATGACAAGGTCGCCAGCAGGAACAGGAGCATCCCACCCAGCAGAACACACGCGATCGGGAGCAACGCCTTGATCTCCCAATTGATGCGAAACCATGGCAGGTCGGTGTTTTGCATTTGTGCGGCAATGCCGTCTGGCGAAGGTGCGGCCGCAGCAGGCGCGTCAGAGCCAACACTGAACGATCGTTTGGGAGAGAGTGAGTTGGCGTGGTCGCGAGGCGGTGGTGGCAACGCCGGATTTGTCATGTGGTAAGTGGCCTCAGGCATATGCATGCAATCCGGGCAACAGGTAAGTCACCCCGAAGAAAGTAAACATGACGACAGCGAATCCGAGGATCGCGAAGTAGGCTGCGCGACGTCCGCGCCATCCACGGGTGATGCGCATGTGAAGGTATCCCGCATATACCAGCCATGTAATCGCCGCCCACGTCTCTTTGGGATCCCAGTTCCAATACGAGCCCCAAGCCCGGTTTGCCCAATAGGCGCCGGCGGCGATCATCAGGGTGAGCAGCGGAAAAGCTATACAGATGGTCTTGTAGGTGATGCGGTCGAGCGCATCGGCGTCGGGCAGGAGACGTTCAAGATCTTCGCGACGCCACAAAAGCAGCAGGTAGAGCAAGTTTGCAAAGATTCCACCCACCAACGCCGAGAGGATGAACGGACTAGCGGCCAGCGTGGTTGCATACAGGCCCTCAGCGTCAAGCGAGGGATAGCGCCCATCGCGTGCGCGAAGCAAAAAGAAGACGAGGCTGAGGGCTTGCAGGAGGATGCTCACGAACACCGCGCGGTTTGCAGTCGCCAGGAAGGCGTCATTCTTGTTGATTCGACCGATGACGTAGAGTGCCAGAGGAACCGCAACCGCTACCAGGACCAGCAGCATGAGCCAGCCGAGATCGGGGATGGTGACGAACAAACGAACACCGCGGGAAACGAAAACCTCGCTTTTGTTCTCGGCGTCCCAGGCAACGACATTCAGGCCGCCCCATTTTTCGAAACGGGTAAGAATCGCAGCGTAGATTCCGACGGTGAAGATGCTGGTGGCTGCCAGAAATTGTTCGGTTTTTACCTTGTCCTGGATCAGGAACATCATCGCCAGCGCAAAACTGAGTGCGCAGGCAGCGTAGGCCAGCATGGCCAGAGTGACGTGCACGTGCAACCACGTAGATTGCAGCGCGGGTACAAGAGGCCTCACTTCGCTGGGCAAGAGCTCCATCAGGACGACGCCGACGATCGCGACCGGCATCGTGACCGTGCCGATTACCTTAACGCCGTAACGCTTCTCCGCAATGAGGGTGAGTGCAGCGAGCGTCCACACAAAGCTCAGCAACATCTCATAAATACTGGCAAAGGGTGGATGACCAGCTTCGTACCAGCGGTGCGCGACCGCCCCGGTATTGGCGATCAGGCCCGCCCATGTGGCGAATGATGCGAACTTGACGTAAGAATCTGTGCCTGTGATTCCGAAGCCTAGATATAACGCACCGGCGCCCGCATAAAAGACCAGCGCTGCGTAGAGCAAATTGGATTCACTCAGAATGTTTCCGCTCTTCACCACATTGAGAAAAGCGATGAACAGCAGGAATGCAATGCTAAGTCCCACGAGAACAACCATGGTTGTTCCAGTCGTGGGATGCTGTTCAACTTTTGCTCGTGCCATACGCGCTTCCTCCGTTTACGGAATCATCTTCCGGCGATAGTTGTCCCTGGGATCGTCGTGGCTTGCTCCGACGGTTCCACGATTCCCGTGCCCAGCTCTTTGTTGATTTCTTCAACAAGCTTCTTGAATGTGTGTTCGAAGGCGTCGCGGTTGCGGTTCGCCGCGCCACCAACCCAGAGCAACAACTCTCCCTCGGTGTTTTGAACCGACACGACCCAGAAGCGCATGTGGATGACGTAGAAGACAAAGGTCAATCCGATCGCCATCAATACGACGCCGGTCCAAACCGCCCACTGTCCCGGCTCGTGAGAGACCTGCAGTCCGGTGAACAGTCCCGTCTTGAGATCCTTGGGTTCAAAGTTGTATGGGGAAGACGCGTTCTCGGCGACACCCGGTATCGCAGGAAGCCAGAAGTTGACGCTGGTGTTGTTCTTGCGGGAAGTTACAACCATGTGCACCGCAGGATTCGAAACTTCGTTACTCCGCGTGTAAACGTGCCCATCTTCGACCACGTAGTCCGGGATGAACTGTACGAGTTGAACCGTCGTGTCAGGGGCCAGAGCGACGGTCTGATTCATGGCCAGCGATATTTCTTGGGACGGGTCAGATCCGTTGGCTGGCTTCGCGGTCAGAATGAGTTGATCGAGTTTGCCAGTGCGTCCGTAGCTTGCCTGATAGAAGCGAACGCCCTGATAGACCAGCGGGTCGTTGACGACGATTTCCTTCTGCAAGGCTTCTCGACCGGCATCGACAATCGCAAGTTTTGACCACCAGCGCTTCGGCGTTCCGTCTTTGTAGGTTTCTTCTCCGGTGCCGTCGCAACGGATCGAGAAAGGCAGGGTTTTCGATCCGCCGCTTCTCAGGTCGATCTGATTGCTGGATGTTCCGGGATTGAGAGTTACAAATCCTCGCCAACCATAGAGGGCGTCGATAATGCCGCCGAGGAAGATCAACAGCAGGCTGGCGTGGACGATGTAGACCGCCATCTCAGAGATTCGGTTTCGCTCGGAGAAAAGCGAGAAGGTGTCGGTCCGCACGATTCGTTCGGACTTGAATCCCATGCTGCGGAATGCGCGCTCGGCGGCACTCAGGCCCTGCTCGTCATCCGCGATTCGGATCTGAGCCTGGGTGGGTAGAGCGCGTCGAAATCCGTCGTCAGGGCTTTTATAGGGGCGAGCGAAATATCGCCATGCATTTGGAAAGCGCTCAATGGATGCGGCAATGATGGTCAGGCTTACTAGAATCATCAGAGCGACAAACCAGCGGGTGTGGAACACATCGGTCAGGCCAGTCGCATCGAGGAAGCGCAACATCGCAGGGGAGTAGGCACGCTCCATGTCATCGGAGTCGGTAATGGGGCGCTGCAGGATGATGGTACCGGCGGCCGAAAAGATAACGACAAGGATGATCAGGATGACGCCGGTCTTGATGGAGCTGAGCATCTGCCAAATTTTGCGCGACGCAGTGCGAAGTGACAGGGCCATATGTTTCCTCTTCCCATATGGCTGAAATGCACGTTCCGCGCCAAGGCTGGAGCACTCTCAACAGGCGGCCTCAGATCGACAAAATCAACGATGTCGCAACCCCAGGTGTCGCGATTTTGCTTTCTGCTATAAGTGTCATCAGAACAATGAGTTACTGGGATTCGACTCACAACATCCAAGCATGTGATTTCAATCACAAATACCGCAGCGGATCAGGGTGCGAATCAGTCGGGCGAGTCACGGCGGTTATGCGTAATTTCACCGAACCGGTGTGTTAGAACCCTCATTCCTGTTGCGGGATGAGGAAATGGGTTTAGAATCCGGCGGAACCCTAAGTCGTCCCAAGAATTATTTGTTGCAATAATTTACAGCCTAAGTAGGCCGCTGCGATTTCTTCCCCATTTAGAAGGCGAGGAGCGTGCATATGCGAGAGTTGGCAATGCTCCCAGCATCCCCAAAGCGTGCGCTCATGATCGATTTTGGACGGGCCCTCCCCCGCGCAGTGTTATTTCTTGCGGTCTGCCTTACGTCAGCTCTAGCGAAAGAGCATCCGGTACCTCTCGATAAGAATGTGGATTCAGCAAAGTGTCTTGAATGCCACTCTGAAAAGAGCAAGGGCAAGGCAGTGCACTCCGCGATTGCCACTGGATGTTTGAGCTGTCACGAAGTCCGCGTGAACAAAGACATCACGCGGGTCAAGCTGATCACATCTACTCCGCAATCGCTGTGCCTGAGTTGCCACTCTGAAAAAGACGCGGCCAGCATCAAGGGAACGGTTCATCCTCCAGCCGTACGCGACTGCATCAAGTGTCACGATCCGCATAGTAGTGACAACAAGAACCAGTTGCTGAAGCCGATCTCCGGCGACAAGGGGACGAATCTTTGCCTTACCTGCCACCAGCAGGGCTTGAATGTTCCGGAGAAGGGTAGCCGGCACGCCGCGCTCGACATGGGCTGCGACACTTGCCACACGACGCACAAAACAGGAGAAGCAGGAAAGGCGGAGTTCGACTTCCACCTAACCAAGAGCTCCCCGGCGCTGTGCATCGATTGTCACGATGTTAAAGATGCATCGCTGCAGAAGGCGCATCACGATCAGCCTCTTGCTGCCGCCGACTGCACCACTTGTCATGATCCGCATCAATCGGCAGCTCCTAAGCTGATGCGAAAGTTCCTGCATCCTCCTTTTGCCGACAAGTCGTGCGATCTCTGTCACGCTGCGCCTAAAGACGGCAAGGTGGTTCTAACGCAGACGGATGTGAAATCGCTGTGCGTCACCTGCCACAGCGAGCAGGCCGAGAAGATTGCCAAGGCGAAGGTGCAGCATCCGGGTGCCGCCGGAGATTGCACCGACTGCCACAATCCGCACGCCAGCCGGCAGCCAGGGCTGCCGAAGACCAACGGCGTGGCGACTTGCCTCGGATGTCATTCCGAGCAGGCCGACCAGGGAAAGAAGCACTACCTGCATCAGCCGGCTTTCAAGCAAGCGTGCGCGACATGTCACGAGCCACACGGTGGAGAGAATGACCATCTACTCCGTGCCAAGACAACGGATGCGGTCTGCCTCGAGTGTCATGGGCCGGATTCTCAGCCGAAGAAGCTGGAAGCAGAGAATCTATTCACGATCTTCGACGGGCACGTAAGGCTACCGGATGATTACTTCAAGAAGAACAAAGTGGTTGTGTTGCCAATCAAATTCGGGCGTGGGCACCCGACCGATGGCCACCCAGTTTCCGATGTGCTCGATCCATCAGACGTCACAAAACTCGTTGCAAAGATCAACTGCGTGTCTTGCCACCAGCCGCACTCGTCCGCGCAGCCGGATCTTTTAGTAAAGGATCAGGCAAACAACGCGGCATTCTGCGCCAGCTGTCACAAAGATCTGACCAAGAGGTAATGCCATGCAGACCAGGGACCGAAAGATGACCAAGATATCGAAAGCCTCATCGATCTGTTTGAGCAGAACGCAAGTCCTGCTGGTCGCTCTCGCAAGCTTGATCCTGCTCATGCCAGGGGATGCGTTCGCGGGAAAGAAAAAGAAGAACGAGGCGCCTAAGGCGGCGCCTGTGATCGACTACTCAGGTATCGTGTGGCCGAATCCTCCCGCCATCGCACGAATCCGGTATCAAGCTTTCTTCGCTGCGCAGAAGCTATCGCAAGTTGAAACGGCACCGACGAAAAAATCGAAATGGATGGACCGGCTGGCGGGCACACAGCCGGCAAGCGAAAACACAAAGGTCCTGTTCCAGTTGGCCGAGCCCTACGGCATGGCAGTCGACTCGAAAAATAACTTGTATGTAGCCGATCAGAAGGTGGGAGCGATCTTCATCTTCAACACGGAAACGCGCGAAGTTGAGCTCATTAAGAATAACGTTCATGGCCATTTCGACCGCATCATCGGGCTGGCGATGGATGACAAGGATCGTCTGTTTGTTTCTGATCCGGGCCTGCGGCACGTTATGGTGTTTGACGCGAGTCACAAGGCGGAAGACGTAATCAGCGATGGCATGGTGGGTCCCGGAGGACTTGCTATCGACCGGGAGAACCGGCTGCTTTATGTAGCGGATGTGGAACTGGATCAGGTGCTGGTATATGACGCCGACAGTTTCAAGTTGTTGCGGAAGATCGGCACAACCGGACGCAAGCATGAACTCACGACGCCCGGAGACTTTGCGAAGCCGACCGCCGTTGCGGTGGATGCCGAGGGAAATCTATACGTTTGCGACACCCTGAACAATCGCATTCAGATCTTTGATGCAGATGGTAAGTTCATCGGCACCTTCGGCAAAGCGGGCGACGGACCTGGGTATTTCGCGCGGCCAAAAGGGATCGCGATCGATTCCGATCAACACATTTGGGTTGCGGATGGACAACAGGATAGAGTCCAGGTTTTCAACCAGGATCACCAGTTGCTGATCCGCATCGGCGGACATGGTCTGATGCCCGGGCAGTTCCAAGGCCTGGCAGGCATCGTCGCGGACAAGAACAACCGAATTTTCACTTCGGAGATGTTTCCTGGGCGGGTTCAGCAGTTTCGCTACGTTACCGACGCAGAAGCTGAACAGCAGCGCAAAGAACGCGAAGAACAACGAACTAAGAAGGCGGGCGGTGCGACCAAGGAAGCGACTCCTACACCCCTTCCTGTCGGCGAACCGAAAACTCCGGAAAGCAACTAGCAAAGCGTCGGCAGCATGTCGGGCCGGCGCGACGCAACTACCCCACCCTGTTGCGTTTCGCAACATCCCTCTCACTGCGGAATTTGACCTACGGCTCTGAATCAGTGGTGGTTTTCCCCCACTGGGATTGGAACTGGGGACCCGGGATTCCATGACACGCGAGCGACAAGTCTCTTCTTTTCAGTTGCCTGGCCTGTGGATGGTTCCAAATTGGGCCTGTAACCAGTTCGGGCGGTGAGTTGCATAGTAAAGGACGAGGGGCGGTTGCAACCGGCGCCCAGCGCACGATGCAGCCCACGGCCTAAGCCTCTGGGAGTTTAGTAACAAGCTGAAGAACTTTATGGAGGTCGTGAAATTATGAAGAAAGCGATTGTAGTAGCGATGTTCGTTCTGGCGGTCGCTGGACTCGGGATGGCGCAGACCTGGACATCCCCGGTCGACGTCCTGGGCGCACACAACAACGGCGGCCGTGGATGCGCGGGCTGCCACCAACCGCACAGCGGCTCATTTGGCTCTGGCCAAAAGGGCGCTGCTGATGCCGGCAGCTATGCACTGTGGGGCCAAGATGCGAGCCCTCTTTACGGCAAGTCGCTCGCGTTTGGTGACGGTGGCGCGATCGTCGAAGTGCTTCCATCCACGATTTCAACCGGAAGCGAGGAAGTCGGCGGGATTCTTCTGTGCTTGAGCTGCCATGACGGCAACTTGACCGCGAAGAACATGATGGCGAATCAGTCCTATGAACAAAGAATCGGCTTGTTGACCAACACTGCCTATGGCAGCCAGCCAATTCCGACATTGCTCGGAAGCGACGGCGCCGGAGCAGGAAACTACACCAACGATCACCCGGTGGGTGTCAACGCCATGATCAGCAGCAGCCTTGCTACCTATGGCCTGACGTTTAACGGTACGAAATACAACGCACCAACACCCGGCAGCCCCTATGCTCAGTTCGTCGCCAACTACGGGTATCCAGCGCTCGCGCCTGGAAAATGGTCACAACCATTTGGTGTGAATGGCTCTGGCAAGCCGTATGTCGTCTGCACGACCTGCCACAACCAGCACGTGATGACAGTTTATGCGTCGAGCACGGCGAGCCCGATCGCTGGAGACGGCGGCGGCAAGTTCTATGCCACCTACTTCTTCATCAACGGCCCCTACAATCCGAACATCAACAACGTAGCTAATGCGAACGCGCCCTCGACGGCTCAGTTCTGCCGCCAGTGCCACTTCGGCGAGGCGAACGAAGCGAACAACACCAACAACATCAAGACCGTCTTCCAGTAGACCTTGGTGGAATGACACAGGGGAGAGATCTTCAACTCTCCCCTTTTTTCTTGAAGGTGAGCGAGGAAATATGAAAAACCAACTCTCCATCTGTGCAGTGCTTCTAGCCGGTCTTTCGATGGCATCCGCGCAGGTTGCGTCACATACGCCAACGGCGGCGGCTGCGTCCTCAGCCCAGACGTCGGTGATGCAAATCAGCGACAAGCCGGTCGCAAGGGTGAATGGCGCGGTGCTGACGGATCGAGACCTGCTGCGCGAGATGTACACCATCTTTCCGTACGCGCAACAGCACAATGGATTCCCGAAAGGGCAGGAGGCCGCAATCCGGCAGGGCGCGCTGGAGATGATCATTTTTGAGGAGTTGGTATTTCAGGAAGCGCAGCGCCGGAAGCTGCTGGTCCCAGCAGAAAGATTGAATCGCGCCGAGGCCGAGTTTCGAAAGCAATTCAATAGTCCCGATCAGTACAAGCAATACATGCAGATTGAAATGCATGGCTCCGAGCAGCAGCTACGCCAGCAAATGCGACGCTCCTTGCTGATCGAACAGGTTCTCAAGTCGGATGTGGAGAGCAAGGCGGTCGTCTCGCCCGCCGAGGTCCAAGCGTACTACGCGAAAAATTCCATGAAATTCGAACAAGGCGAAACATTTTCCTTCCAAAGTATTTCTGTGGTACCGCCATTGAAACCTACTCTGGAGCAGGCCAAGGAAGCCAGGAAAAAGGCTGACGAAGCGCTGCGACAGGCGAAAGCTACGAAGAGCTACCAGGAATTCGGTCTACTAGCAGAGAAGATTTCTGACGACGACTTCCGGGTGAACCTGGGAGACCACAGGGCGGTCAGTGCCGACAAGTTGCCGCCGCAAGTGATCAAAGCTCTACAGTATGCGACCGCCGGTCAAGTGAGTGGGCTTATCCAGATCGAGAGCGCTTATACCATCGTCCGTCTGAACAGCCATACTCCGGCTCGCAAGAAGCCGCTCGCCGAGGTCAAGGGGGAGCTCAAGACGGAGTTGCAGAAAAGCAAATATGAGAAATTGCGTTCCAGCTTGGCAAAGCAGCTGCGCGCGAAGGCGAAGGTCGAGGTCGTCTAGACAACTCAGTTTGATTCGAGCCCGCCATTCTGGCGGGCTTTTCTAATCTTGCCAAGAAAGTCTTCCCGTTGTGGGTTTCGACTCGCAACGACGGGTGATATTCCCCACCAAGCTGACGATTTCCTGCCCTCCGCCAATTTTGAGCTGATAAGTACAACGTCTCTAAGCACTTGGAGTCCTGCGTACGCATCTGCGTTTGGCAACGATTGTGCCTTCGAGAAGGTAGGCGGAAAAGGCGGGGCATATGCGTTGGGCGACGAAAATTCCGACTTGCACACTCGGGATCGTAGTTTTCGCGTTGGCGCCACTCCTTTATTCCCAAGCGCCTCCTCGATCGCAGAATCCGCAGGTCGCCATCGGGGACAATACCCGACTTTCCGCGGGCGGACTGTTCAGCGCCGGATACAGCGGCCATTACGGAGACTTCACTCAGTCGGATCACGGATTGACCTGGGGATTTGACGGAGACATTAACGGCTACTACTACAATCCCAATTTCCTCTCGTTTAATGTGACGCCGTACTACAACCAGTCGCGGCTGAACTCAAGTTTTCAGTCCTTGACCGGAGCTACAGGTGTCACTTCGACGGTAAATTTATTTTCCGGCAGCCACTTCCCGGGATCGGTCAACTATCACTTCGACCGCAACACCAGCGGAAGTTTCGGACTGACTGCTGAACCCAACTTCACGACGATCGGCAGGAACCAAGGGTTCGGCGTGAGCTGGGCTGCCCTGATCCCTGGATTGCCGACGTTGAGCGTCGGATATTCGCAAGGCGATGGAAGTGGAACCATCTTCGGTACCGACGAGAAAACGAGCTCGAATAACAAAATCCTGAACGTTCATTCGAATTACTCAATCGCGGGGTTCGATCTCAACGCTTTTTATGACCGTAATCAGTTGAACTCGGAGTTTCCGCAATTTCTGTCTGGAGCGCAGGCTTCAGTGCAAGATTCAACCGGGCACGATGTGGGCGTTGGCGCGCAGCACCGGCTGCCGCTCAATGGCCAGTTCTTCACAAATTTCACTCGGTCCTCGGCGGATACACGCTACTTTTCGCCCGAAGCACAGACTTCCAATGTTTCGAGCTACACCGACGACATCATCAGTTCGGGAGCGAGTTTCCACCCGACACAAAAACTGTCTTTAAACCTTGCACAGAATTACACCAGCAATCTGAATGGCTATCTGGCGCAGAGTCTTGGCGGGAGCGGAGCTCCAGTCGTAGGCGTGAACTTGGGCACCGGGTCTCACTCTTCGACATTTGGTGGAGGAGCGACTTATCAGTTCACAAATTATTTATCAGCCAGTGGGCAGGCAACCTACTACAACCAATACTATTTCGGCCATAACTATACGGGTGAATACATCAGCGGAACCGTGAACTATGGCAAGCGTCTCTGGGACATGTTGAGTTTTTCCGGTTCGGTGATTGACAGCAACAACGGTCAGGGGAACAATGCGCTAGGGTTTGTCGGTAACGTAAATTTCTTTCACAAATTCCAGGGGTGGCGCGTGACCGGCTTGTTCAGCTATGCGCAGAACGTGCAATCGATTTTGGTCACGTACACGACCTCTTACTACAGCTACAGCGGCAACGTGCATCGCAGGCTCCCATGGATGGGGCTGCAATGGACGGCAGCATTTAATGGGACGCATAGCGGGCTCACAAACTTCCAAGGTACCAGCAGTCACAGCGAAGGATATTCGACCTCAATCGGCTCTCGGAAATTTTCACTCACCGGGGATTACACGTCGTCGACTGGCATCTCACTGCTCGGCGCTGGCGGGCTCGTACCGGTTTCAGGAACGCCCGGCGTTAGCGACTTCATCACTTTTGGCGGCACGAGCTACGGCGGAGGATTTTCAGTTACACCGATGCGCCGCCTGGTGGTTTCGGGAAGCTACAATCGCGCGATCAGCAATACGATCGGCGAGACCTTCTCGCACAATAACACCGCCATCTACAACGCCCAACTGCAATACCACCTCCGACGGATCGGGCTGCAGGCGGGCTATACGCGTTTTGACCAGGGCATCAGCGCGGTCGGCGCTCCTGCCAGCAACACTGCATATTTCGCCGGAATAACCAGATGGTTCGACTTCTTCTAACTGAACGCAAACGGATCGTGATTTCGGAGCTGCTGGTCCTATGCACGCTTGTGCTTTCGTTCGCAAGCGTTGCGATGGCGGCCAAGCGCCCGAAGGAAACGATGCGTCCGCTTTCGGCTCCTGACTTGCTGATGGACGGCGGGCGCAAGCTTTCCTTTGAGCGAGCATTCAGCCTGGAACGCGAGGTTAAGCCGAAGCGCAGCTTCTGGACAAAAGTAGTTGACGCCGTTGCAGGACAGCCTGACTTTCACTACATGGTGAGTCCGTACAGCGTTGTGACGGATTCTCGGGGCCGGATCATTGTGACCGATGTGGCCGCTGCAGGCATCCACATCTTTGATTTCGGACAGGAGAAGTACAAATTTGTCTCGCGACGTGATGCCGGAAAAGATCCGATGCTTAGCCCGCAGTGCGTTGCAGTCGATAGCCAAGACAACATCTACGTCACCGATTCGCAATCCGGCAAGGTTTTCGTCTTCGAGGCGAACGGGAAATTCCGGCGCGCGATTGGCAGCCTTAAGGGAGGCGAAGGATTCTTCAAGCGGCCCACTGGCATCGCGATCGATTCAGCGGCACAGCGAGTCTATGTGACCGACACTCTGCGAAACAGAATCTTTGTCATGGACATGCAGGGTACCGTGCTGCAGACGATCGGCAAGCCCGGGATCGAGGACGGGGAATTCAACTTCCCAACGGAGCTAAAGCTGAACGGGCACGACCTGGCGGTGGTTGATGCCATGAATTTCCGCGTGCAAGTCTTCGATCTAGACGGAACCTTCCGCTATTCCATCGGGAAGCCCGGCGATGGTGCCGGTTGGATGTTTCGGCCCAAGGGAATCGGCTTCGACTCGGAGTCGCATCTTTACGTTGTGGATGGCGCGTGGGGAGTTGTCCAGGTATTCGATGAGAAGGGGCAGTTGCTCTACTACTTTGGTGGGAAGGGAACTGGTGCTGAACAGTTTCAACTGCCTACGGGTCTGCAGATCGATAAGAAAGACCGCATCTACGTTGTGGACTCGTTCAACCGGCGCGTGCAGATCTTTCAGTATTACGGTGCAGGCAGCGAAGGAGGGAAACAGCCGTGAACAGATTCCTCCCTCTGAGTTGCCTGTTGTTGATTGGTTACTGCTTCGCGCAAGTGCAACCTACTGCGGACGTATTGGGCGTGCACAACCTCAGCCGCGGCAGTGGCGCGTCGATTTATTCGCAAGGAAGTCTGGCCTGCACATTTTGCCATGCTCCACACAGCGGGTTGGGCGGGAATACCCCGCTGTGGAATCAGAAGCTGTCCCAAAGATCGTACGTTCCGTACACAAGCACTACAGATATCAACCAGGGGAACACGCAGCCAACTCTTGGCGTCACCAGCAGCCTTTGTTTGAGTTGTCACGATGGTACGGTCGGCGTGGGGCAAACAGCGGCCTACGGGCCACTGCCAACCGTGGGCTCGATGAACAGCGCCGATTCCTTTGGTACGACGCTTACTGGCTCCCATCCTTTCAGTTTGGTCACACCATTGAAAGATGCTCCCAGCCTGGCCGCATCTTTGGCAACAGCGGGCACCACCGCTGATCCTACAGGAGCGGTGAAGTTGATCAATGGAAACATCGAATGCACGAGCTGCCACGATCCCCATGTGCAAAACATCGATAAGATCGCCCAGGATTTTCTGGTAAGGGATAGTTCCAGCGCACAGCTGTGCCTCGCGTGTCACGATCCGAAACGCGTGGTGCAAGGGCAGGTTAATCCACTCGGTGGCTTTACGAATAGCATTCACCAAACTGCTACGAACCAGATTTCATCCGATGCGCACGCGGGCCCGTATCCAACTGTAGGAGTCAATGCGTGCGCTTCGTGCCACATGACGCATGATTCGCTGGCGCCTGCCAGGCTGCTGCGTCCGGCGACGCCGGCATCGCCTTCATATGATTCGGTAACGCAAAGCTGCATGACCTGCCACGGAGGCGGCACCTATTTGTCGCCGGCGCTGCCAAACATCATGGCCGAGGTGGCGAAGGTGAGCCATCCCATACCGTCGGGCAACAATTACCACGATGCGGCGGAAGCTGCGGTGCTGAACAACAATCGCCATGCGGCGTGCGTGGACTGTCACAGCGCCCACGCGTCGAATCAGACGCTCCAGTTTTCGGCAGCTCCCGGGATTCGTCCTTCCCAGGCGGGAACGACAGGCATCAGCGCGGTTGACGGGATGACTACGATCACCCCAGCGGTAAATCAATACGAAACGTGCCTACGCTGCCACGGAACGAGCATCGGAAAACAGCAATTGGTCATCTACGGATACGCACCAGCACGCGTGGTCAGTGCAACCGATCCCCTGAATCTCATTTCCCAGTTCGCTTCTTCAGCGACTTCGAGCCATCCAGTAACTCACGCTCGATCGAGTCCTCTTCCGCAACCAAGCCTGTTAATAAACATGCTCGATGAAAAAGGTCTTGCATCGGCACGAACCGTAGGAACACAGCTGTTGTGCACGGACTGCCACAATAGCGATGACAATCGCGAGTTTGGCGGCACCGGACCCAACGGTCCGCATGGTTCGATCAATTCGCACATTCTCGAGCGCAACTACCAGTTCGCGCAGGCGGTAGTGCCGGGGGGAATCGTCACTAATTTGTTTCCTAATCCGGATACCAGCGTTGCTGGCCCATTCGCGATGTGCGCGAAGTGCCACGACCTCACGCAAATATTCGCCAATACAAGTTTCACGCAGCACAACATGCATTCTTATCAGCAGGGATTTAGTTGCTCGGTATGCCACACGGCTCATGGGATGAGTGCCTCTTCACCGTTGGTGACCGGAGAGCGGCTGGTGAACTTTGATGCCAACGTTGTGGCACAGAACGGGGCTGCGCCAATCTCCTACAACCGCGGCACTAATACGTGCACGTTGACGTGCCACTCCACCGCGCACAACGCCGACGGAACCGTGACCTCGATCGCGACCGGTAGCCGCAAGGCACCGAGAACCAGATGATGCTACGCGATCGGCACGCGTCGAAAATGCTCTGGGGAACTGCTGGTCCGGCACTCGCACGGATTATTTGCGCCGATACTTCGTTTTTCCGTACCATGCCGTCCCCGATGTTCGAGCGGGGGACGGTGTACACGGGAACCGACAGGGCTGGATGATCACAGGTCCGATACCGTGGTTAGGCCCACGGAGAGGGACCTGGTCCAGCCCTGTATCGAGTGCGAGCCCACAGCGGGGTGAAATGTTGACATGGCTGGACCAATTCAAACCGAATCTGTCGACTCGTTAACTCAGGGCCCGAAGAAGCGCACGTGGCTGCTACAAATTGCCACGGCTGTCCTCATGCCCATAGTTTTGCTGGGGTTATTGGAAGTAGGACTTAGGGCATTCAATGTGGGCTATCCCACGGCGCTGACCGTGCCTTGTACCGTCCACGGACAGGCAGCGTCGTGCTACAACCTGTTTTTCCCCGCGCCCTTTTTTCCTCCCGGAATGATCAAGACTCCACAGGCATATGCGATTCCAGCAGAAAAGGCCCAGGGAACCTACCGTATCTTCATTCTCGGCGAATCGGCGGCGATGGGAGATCCCGATCCTGCGTATGCCTTCAGCCGTTATTTGGAGGTGATGCTGCGGGTTCGCTATCCGAGCATGAAGTTTGAGGTGGTCAATACAGGCAGCGTCGCCATTAACTCGCACGTGCTCTTGCCCATCGCAAGAGGGCTCGCACGGGAACGTCCGGACTTATTCATCATTTATTCGGGTAACAACGAAGTAGTCGGGCCGTATGGGCCGGGGACGGCTCTGACCAGTTCGGGGATGAATCTGGCGGTAATTCGAGGAAATATCTGGATCCGCTCCACTCGCATAGGGCAGATGCTAACTCGAGTGGGAACTCAAAAGCGGGAGTGGGGCGGCATGGAAATGTTTCTCGACAAACAGGTACCTGCGAGTTCTCCGCTGATGAAGAGTGTCTACGAAAATTTCGAAAAGAACCTTCGAGACACAATCGATGTCGCACGGGAATCAGGAGCACGAGTGATCGTCAGCACGGTCGCAACGAACGTAAAGGACTGCGCACCGTTCGCTTCGAGTCATCGCTCCGATTTGTCCGAAAGCGACCTCCACTCGTGGACTGAATTCGTGCGGCAGGGGTCGGATTTCGAGAGCTCGCGAAACTTCGCTGACGCTCTCAAGGTGTACCAGGCAGCAGAGAAAATCGACGACCAGCACGCGGAACTGGAATTTCGTATCGCCCGGGTATGGTGGAATCTTGGAGACTACCGCGCGGCGAAGCAGCATTTCTATCGAGCGCGCGATCTGGATACATTGCGTTTCCGCGCCGACATCAGGATTAACGAGATAAATCGGTCTGCGGTGTCCTCTCATAACGGAGCCGAGTCGGTCGATGCGGACGAAATTCTATCCGAACGAAGTGCAAACGGCGTCATTGGGTCTGACCTGGTCTATGAGCACGTGCATATGACTCCGGCGGCAAACTACTTGCTGGCGAGCGCAATGTTCACGCAGATCGCCAGCAAGTTGCCGTCGAAAGCGGCGGAGACGGCGAACGGTTCGGAAATTCCTTCGGAAGAAGAATGCGAGCAGCTGCTGGCGTTGACTGGATACGATCGTTTGCGCATCGCGACTGAGATGGCGCAGCGGTTGCAAAAACCCCCATTCACCAACCAGTTGAATCACTCGGACCAGGTTCTGCGCTTGATGTTCAAGACAGAGGAGCCGCCGGAGAGCCCCGATCAGACTGTATCGCAGTACGAGTGGGCGATTCGGCAAAAGCCGGATGACCGAGTTCTCCGGTACAACTACGGACTGTTTCTTTTTCCGCACAATCGGAAGGCGGCGATAAGCCAACTCCAGTTATCCCGTCCTTGGGACGGGTTTCCAGTTTTTGCACCGGATGGCACCAGTGTTGACTAGGGCCGAATGCGAAAATCGAGTCAAAACTTGTTGTACATGAATTGCGCGGTGCTCGGGCCGCGAGTAAACGTGGCAATCAGCAGAAAAATGACTGCAAGAACGTAAAGGGGCGGGAGCCAGTACCATCGCCAGCGGGCCAGAAGCGCGGCGAAAGATCCGCGTTGTGGGCTGGAATCGATTTGATCCGAATGTCGATTGAGCACATCGACTATGAGAAGGGTAATCGCATAGCCGGTGGCGATCGCGGCGACGAGCGCGTACAAAGTTGGACTGAGAAAGTTCACGGTAAAGCTTTTTGGTGAAAGCGCCGCAGAAAGCATCTGACGGGCTTGGGCAACGGAACTGCTGCGAAAAAGGATCCAGCCGAGACTGACCAGAGATATGGAGATGAACCAGGAAGCAGTTCGCCAAACCCAGTTCTCAGGTTCCCAGCTAAGTTTGCGTTGCAGTTGCTGTGCCTGGCGATGCAGTACCAGAAGCAAGCCGTGATATGTGCCCCAAAGAAGAAAAGGCAGGCTTGCCCGATGCCAGACTCCGAAAAGAACCATGGAGAGGACTAGAACGAAACTCCTCCACCATGATTCTCGGCGCATCGTGGCCAGAGGAATGAAGACGTAGTCGCGAATCCAGAACGAGAGTGACATGTGCCAGCGGGTCCAGAAGATCGAAGGGTTGGCACTGGCAAAGGGACGGTTGAAGTTTTCAGGCACAGTGATTCCAAGTGCTCTTGCCGCACCAATTGCAATATGCGAATAGCCCGCGAAATCGAGGAACAGCTGCAACCCGAATCCGAGAGCAAGACACCAGACGTCGGGTCCGCTCCACTGTACAGTGCGATCGAAGCCAGAATCTATGCCTTCTCCGCTCAGAATTCCTTGTCCCAGCAATCGTGCGAGCAACATCATAAAAACACCGATACCGATCCTGCGAAAGCCATCGGTGATGACGCTCCACGGCGTCGACCGTGTCGAGCGGAACTGCGGCAGCATGTCGGGCAGACGACAAATCGGGCCAGAAATCGTTACCGGGAACAAGGCCATATACAAGGCGAATTCGAGGAAAGTCGGATCCATGTCCTCTTCACGGTAGAGATCGAACAAGTAGCTCATGGCCTGGAAGGTCCAGAACGAGACTCCGATTGGGAGCGCGAGATGCGAAAGCATTTGCAGCGACGAGAAGGGCAGCTGTACCGATACCTCAGGTAAATATTTGAAGACGCCGAGTAATGCCAGATTCAGGCAGACTCCGAAGGTGAGGACTCCGGGCGACGACGTTTTCCGCAGCCACTTTCCCATCGCGAAATTTGTCACTGTTGATGCGAGGAGAACGGCGATGAACCAATAGCTCCATGTCAGGTACAGGGCATAGCTGGCGATCAGGAGCATCGACTGGCGAGCATACGTGGCCTGCACCTTGCGACATACG
Organism: uncultured Acidobacteriota bacterium; assembly: GCA_963801895.1. GTDB lineage: Bacteria > Acidobacteriota > Terriglobia > Terriglobales > Acidobacteriaceae > Sulfotelmatobacter. The sequence continues at coordinate 194,392 of CAWDGM010000004.1, forward strand.
AAGACACACAGAAAAAAAACTATGAGGTACGCGATGCCCTGGTACACGTTCCTCCCGAAAAAAGGTCACGAAAGCAATCACACGAGACGCATGCTGCGACGTGCGGCCGGTTGCCCGCTTGCGGATGCTACTTTCACCGAGGCAACGAACAAGCATATTGATCGCCCGGCCCGCTTACAAGGTCGTGGACTCTAGCAGCAGTCCATGCATGGGATGATGGCTCAATGAAATTTCGAACATTGATCGATGCTGTGGAGGCGGCGCCTTCAGAGCGCAAGTTCGTCACGTCATGGATCAGCGAAGACGAACAGACGATGGTCACTTTTGGCGAGTTCCGGCAGCAAGCCAGAGGTCAAGCCGAAGCCCTCGTTCGCAGTGGCGTTTCGGTCGGAAATCGGGTTGTCATCATCATGCCTCAAGGCATCCCGGCGATGACGTCATTTGTCGGAGCAATGATGATCGGGGCGGTTCCAGCGTTTCTCGCTTATCCGAACTTCAAAGTGGAGGCTGGCAAATACCGCTCGGGCCTTGCCTGCGTTACCGCAAACCTGAAAGCGAAAGCGATCGTCATTGACGAAGATTTCCCGGACGAAATGTTGGGCAATATCAGCCTCGATAAAGGAACAAAGTTAGTGCGAGCACGCGACGACGGCGCCCGCCCCGCAATTGCGAATTTCGAGCTGCCTTCGGTTGATGCGGACTCGCTTGCGTTCATTCAGCACTCCGCCGGCACGACCGGCCTTCAAAAAGGAGTAGCCCTCACGCATTCAGCCGTGTTGCGACAGCTCGAATATCTTGGGGAAGCGTTGAAAGTCGATCCAACTAGTGACCGGATCTACAGCTGGCTGCCGCTCTATCACGACATGGGCCTGATCGCTTGCTTCATGTTGCCGATGGTCTGTCACCTGCCGGTTGTTATGCAATCGCCTGTCGATTGGGTCATGCATCCTGAAAGCATGCTTGAGATCATCACGGAACATAGATGCACCCTGGCGTGGATGCCGAATTTTGCCTTTCAGTTCATTCCCCGGCGAACGCCGGAAGGCCGACGAAAGAACTACGATCTGAGTCCTTTGCGTGCGCTGATCAACTGCTCCGAGCCCGTCAGGGCAACCAGCATGCAGGAGTTCGGAGACGTATTTCGACCTTATGGTCTTAGCCGCAAGGCCCTTCAATCTAGTTACGCCATGGCTGAGAATGTGTTTGCCGTGACCCAATCGGGCGTGCGGAGTTCTCAACCATCGCGGATCTGGGCTGACGGCAAGCTTTTTCGCGCCGAACATCGAATCATTTCATGTCCGGAAGGTGAGAGCGATGCTGTGGAGTTTGTATCTTCTGGAAGTCTGCTGCCGGGTCACGCACTCCGTATCGCTTCCGACTCAGAGAAGGGCATAGGCGAAGGTGCGGTCGGCGAAATATTGATCAAGAGTGACTGCCTCTTTACGGGCTACTACAACCGGGATGACCTGACGGCTCAAGTCCTCAGAGACGGCTGGTATCACACGGGCGATCTCGGATTCTTTCACCAAGAGGAGCTCTACGTGGTGGGCAGAAAGAAAGATCTGCTGATCATCGGCGGCGAAAATATTTATCCGCAGGATATCGAGGAGGTGGTTGCTACCCATCCGGCAGTGCACGATGGCCGCGCGATTGCATTGGGTCTTTACAATCCCGATCTCGGAACTGAGGAGATCGTGGTGGTCGCGGAGACAACGGAAGGCGAACCCAAAGATCGAGCTACAGAGATTGAACAGGAAATCCGCAACAACGTGGTGGGAGCGATGGGGGTGGCAGTGAAAACTATCTTCCTGAAGCCGGCGAAGTGGATCGTCAAGAGTACGGCTGGAAAACCGGCGCGTTCCGCCACGCGTGCAAAGTTGATGTTGGAGCATCCCGAGTTCAATGCGCTATCCCTGGAGCCCTCGAATGACCGCTGAAGCCCAGCAGATGGTTGAGCACATCGCCGCGCTGATCCGAAAACCCGGCATCATAATTGAAGAAAATACTCCCCTTGTTTCTTCCGGGTTGATTGACTCGATGGCGCTCGTCGACCTCCTCCTGAAACTGGAAGATATTACTCGGCTGCGAATTCCCGCCGGCAAAGTCCAGCCCAAGGATTTGGATACGGTCGCTAAGATGTTTGCGACCGCGCAACGAGTAGGGAAGCCACGAAAGTGAATAATGCGTCTTCCGAGCGCGCTCATTGCTCTCGAGCGTTGGCCGTGTCTAAATGCCGGGTGATCATGGCGCTTGCCTCGGCCTCCTCCAGCATCTGATTCCGGTCCCATTCCGGCCTCAGCAGCATTGACTTGATGTGAAAACGCACTTCCTTTGGAGCATCATCCACGCGGATCAGCATTTCACTCTTTACCAGGCGGAATCGCGTTGTTTCGGCGAGGGGAATCAATTGATCCGAACTTTTGCCACTAATGACATACACAACTCTGTCGGCCACCAGGACATACTCGGGGCAAACGGCTCCTGTTGCGTCAGCCTTTCCGGCGCCAGACATCGCAGCCATGAATCCATGCTGAGCGCCAAGACAATCCGTCATCCGCATCCGGATGATGGTGCCTTGCTGTCGATGGTTGTTCTGTGCGCTTAAGCAGACCGGAACGATCAACGTCAGAATCAGAACGGCAATGCGTCTCATAGGCCCTCAATCAGCGAACATTATCTGGAAAGTAGTATCCGCTTCGGCTGCGGAATTGCAGGTTGGTCTTGTGAGTCGGAAGAATCTGAACAGGGTGGAACCCCGGAGTGCGACTTGGCAGTTGGTAACTGACGACATAGCTCGTGTGGAAGGCGTCGAGAATGAAATCCATCGCCCGGGAAACCCCCATCTTGGCTGGAAAATAGCCCCCGCCCGTCGAGTCCGCAATGTTGCGTAAGATGCCTGATCCTGAGGAGTCCGTTCCTCGAGCGAGGTGAATACAATAAATCTGGATGTCGTGCAGCAGAGCGACGTTAATCGCTTCCCGCATGGGGGCACGGCTGATGGTGTCGAGGCCATCAGAAAATACGATTAGAACTTTTTGTTCGTCGGGAACGCTGTCCTTGGACAAGGCTTTCGATGCGAAAACAATAGAGTCGAACAAGGGTGTCAGATGCTGAGAACGCAAAAGTTTCAGTTGTTCGACAACCCGATCAGGTCGGCAGTCTGCACTACACAGCAATGCGGGCTCGGCTCCGCGGAAGGAGACGATCGTCTGGCCCTGATCGGTAGATCCGGAGATTCGCGAAACCAGTTCAGAGACCTTAGAAATTTCCTGCTGAAACTGCGAATTGAGCGACTCACTCGCGTCGACGACAACCGCGATTCTGAGCCGAGTCCAGTCGGAGCGCGTAAAGCTTTGAAAATTGCGGACGATGAATCCATTGTCGACGACCGCAAAATCCGCAGCTTGCAGGGTTGGTACGCTGCGATCGTTTTGGTCGACGGCGGAGAAGACCAGCCGTACTTCAGAAGTGCTGCTGTGGTATGTGAGTTCTGGTCGGTCGCCGGGAACTCCGGCGGAATTCGACACGCAGCTCAACAGAGTGAGCAGCAACGGGCACGCCCGGCGCCACCAAGATAGAAGTATGGCCATACCCGTTTCATCGGCCCTTCACAGCAAACTTTAGGGCAGCCCTCATGACGTTCGTCATTCGCCAAATCACCGCTGCCTTCGATGTGGAGCGATAGTTGCCTGTTGCCGTGGGGCAAAAGTGTTTTCGGCACTTAGAGGGGTTGCTATAGAGATTCTTAACAGTGCGAGCAGCAGTCGCTCAAAGGATCGAAGGATGATGTGACGATCGCGAGAGCGGAAGGGAAGTAGGATTATTCTGCTGGCTTTGGTTTCTGCGCCTCGGCGATCAGTTTTTCAACGGCTCGCTTCTTTTGATCAGGTAGCTTCGGATTGGACTTCAGCAGTTTTCGCCACTCAGCGACCGCGCCGCTTCTGTCGTCCTTGGCCTGCAGACGGATCATGCCCAGATTGAAGAGTGAGTTCGCATCGTTCGGATCATAGTTCAAAGCCTGTTGTAGCTGTGCGATGGCGCCGGCTACATCGCCCTTGTAATAGAGGCAGGAAGCGAGATCGGTACGGGCCGCGACATTTGTCGGACTCGCCGCAACGGCTTTTTCGAAGTATCCCGCCGCTTCGTCGAACTGGTGAGTCGCCTTGTAGATCGCTCCGACTTGATTGAGCAGATCCGAGTTGTTGGGGTCGTCCTTCAGCTTCGCAAGGAGAGGTTCGGCCTTCTTCTCGGCCATCCGCTTCATGGCGTCGAGATTCGGCATCTGCGAATGCGGGCTCCCCGAAGTGGTCGTGCTCGCTGTGTGGTCGACTGGCGCCGTGCGAGAGGCCGATCCTCGATAGAGGAACCCCAAGGCAACACCCACCAGCAAGCAGATGCTCGCCATCGCATACACCTGGGCAGTCTTCCAGCCTGATTTTGTTTCAGTGCTAGGTCCGTTAGGCATTGGTTGGTCCTGCAGCGGCGCAGTCATCCCAGAAATCATCTGGCAATCCAGGTACCATCCCGCGCGGTTTCTTCGATTTGTGTTTCCAATTACTTAGGAAGATCGAGAGAAGGCGGAAAGAAACCTCCCCCGCTGCCGCGGGGAATTCTCCGCAGCGAGTGAGTCTTTTTTCGCTGAATCGAATGGAATTATTAGGTGATACTGACTTCTGTGTACGTTCCGTAGACTTGCCGCAGAGCCTCGCATATCTCGCCGACAGTTGCGTAAGCGCGAACCGCGTCGATAATTAGAGGCATGGTATTGGCCGATGACGGATGGCCGTTGGACGCGGCCTTCGGCTCCTGGGCCGCCGCCGTCTTCAGTGCATCGAGTGCACGTTGAACATCGTCATTCGAGCGCCGTGAGCGAAGTGCCTTCAACTTGGCAGATTGCTGATGGGCCACGTTCTCGCCAATATAGAGAGTGTGCGGAGGCTCCTCTTCGATCGCGAATTCGTTTACACCAACGATTATTTTTTCCTTAGCCTCGACCGCCCGCTGATATTGGTACGCTGACTCCGCGATTTCCTTTTGCGGATAGCCGCGCTCGATTGCCTTCACCATTCCGCCCATGGCGTCCAATTTGCCGAAATAGTCGAAGGTACCATTTTCCATTTGCAGCGTCAGATTTTCGAGGAAATAAGATCCCCCAAGGGGATCGACCGTTTGAGTAACGCCGGACTCGTACGCGACGATTTGCTGCGTCCGGAGGGCGATGCGCGCTGCCTCCTCGGTCGGGAGCGCGAAAGCCTCATCGTAAGAATCTGTGTGCAACGACTGCGTCCCACCGAGCACGGCCGCCAGAGCCTGGATAGCGACACGCGCGATGTTGTTCAGTGGTTGCTGGGCTTGCAACGAAACCCCGGCGGTTTGCGTGTGGAATCGCATCAGCCAAGTGCGCTGATTCTTCGCGCCAAAGCGATCGTTCATTACGCGGTACCAGATCTTGCGAGCAGCACGGTATTTCGCGATTTCTTCGAAGAAATCGTTGTGCGCGTTGAAGAAGAAGCTCAGGCGCGGACCGAACTCGTCCACATCGAGACCGCGCCGCCTCGCCCATTCCACATATTCCACACCGTCGTAAAGCGTGAAAGCCAATTCCTGAAGTGAGGTTGAGCCGGCCTCTCGGATGTGGTACCCACTGATCGAAATCGTATTGAATCGGGGAGTGAATTTCGATCCGAATTCGAAGGTGTCGATGACCAGGCGCATCGATGGTGCGGGCGGATAGATATATTCCTTCTGCGCGATGTATTCCTTGAGGATGTCGTTCTGAATGGTTCCGGAGATCTTCTTCCAGTTGGCCCCTTGCTTTTCGGCCACGACGAGATACATCGCCCACAGGACTGAAGCCGGGGAATTAATTGTCATCGAGACCGTGGTCTTTTCGAGATTGATGCCGTGGAAGAGAATTTCCATGTCTTCCAGCGAATCAATCGCGACGCCACACTTGCCAACCTCGCCTTCGCTCGCGGGGTGGTCGGAATCGTAACCCATCAAAGTGGGGAGGTCGAAAGCGACCGACAGGCCGCTGCCTCCGTGCTCGAGAAGATACTTGTAGCGGCGATTGGTTTCTTCCGGCGAGGCGAACCCGGAGAATTGCCGCATCGTGTACATCTTGCCGCGGTATCCGGTGGCGTGAATGCCGCGCGTGAAAGGCGCTTCGCCGGGAAACCCGAGATACTGGTCTGTCGCTCCAGTCGACAGGCAGGTCGGCTTGGGTGTAGAGCCTGCGAATGGGAAGCCCTGAAATCGTGGTGAAGCGCGCATTACCATGCTCGTCAAGATTGACGCCGGTGGACGAGCCGATTGGGCGCTCTGGGGATTTCTCGATCGTGGGCGTTAGAGTTTTCTCAGCCCAACTTTTTTCCGCCTGGGAGGGATGGCGGTTCTCGAAAACATCGGCGACGGGACTCTCGGCGACTTGTGGCTTGGACGGCTTCTTTGGCATGCGAACCCCAGTGCTCTGTTGTGATGATAGGGAAGCACAGACGTTGCGGCAAGCTGTGAACGGAGTCCGGAACGACCGGTCGGTTAGCTCAATTAAGATGGCATCTGTTTGTCGATGTCAGTATGAAAGGAGATAGCCCCTCACGAGACGTTAAGAACATTCGGGATCCCGATACAGCTAAAAGGGTCTGGGACGCCGCGTGCGACTATCGTGGCGTCCCCGTTGACTGCAACGATTGTTTCCGCCGCCGTAAGGTCCCTCGCGCCGGCTTCGCCGCCGCTCAGGATGACATGTTGCTTTGGTTTCGGGAGAGCTCCCACGCCTTCGCATATTTCCAAGATACATAGATGGCGTGATAGATGTGCAGGAGAAGTCCCTCGTGTCCGTCGAGAAATCCGAGACGAAAGAAGTAGTTATAGGCGAAAGTAAACACCGGGCGAAGAGCGATATTGACGAAGCTAAACTGGACTTTTCCCTTGGCAACGACCATCTGGGCGCCGAGGGATGAGTATCGGTTCATGTGTTCGATATAGTCGGAGAGCGAGGGATAGGAATGATGAATCAGGTCGACGTTCAGCATCCACGTCTTTCCACGGACTCGTAGATCTTCGTGTACCGAACGCAGCTCGAAACTCCCCTTTCCTCGCCGGAACAAGCGGAGTTTTGGGTCTGGCCAAAATCCTCCCCGCTTCACCCATCGCCCGAGAAAGTAGTTGCGCCGTCGGAAACGAAACCCATTCAAATCTTGTGGTACGGGTTTTGGACTGAGTCCCGAATCAGCGAGTGCGACAGCATCGGTCAGGCCCGATGCCAATTCGTCGCTAATTTCTTCGTCCGCATCCAGACTCAAAATCCATTCCCCGGTCGCTTTATCAATCGCCGAATTTTTTTGTGCGGCGTAGCCTTTCCATTCTTCGACGAAGACGTGCGCTCCAAACGAATTTGCTATCTCCACCGTGCGGTCGGTCGAGCCGGAATCGACCACGATGATCTCCCCTTTACCGTCTGCGACGAGTGGCTGCACGCTCGCCAGCGTGCGCCCGATGTTAGTTTCTTCGTTGAAGGTAATGATGACGACCGAGAGTTGCATGGGCTCAAGAGCTACCGCGAACCCGAGATTGTCTCACAGGCCGCTGGGGCTGAGCCCCTCGGGGTTGTCGTTAACGCGCGGCGCTAGGTTCCCGCGCTTAGATGCGAACACAGGCTGCCGGACTTCCAATAACAAGAAAACGATCAAGATCACAAGAACCGGTTCGATCGGATGCCGGTATCTTGCGTGGGGAAAAACGAAGTAATAAACCGTCGGATAAGTCAGTACAAGTCCAGCGTAAAGCCAGGCTGCCGTTCGTTTCTGACGCAAGGCTCGCCCGAGCCCCCACAATGCCAAGACCGAAGTTGCGAGAAATGCGGACGAGCGGAAATCCACCGGGGATGTGCTGCCACTCGGCCTCGGAACGCCGTTCCAGTAGTAGAAGAGTCGTTTCATGCTGATGACGGTAAAGCGACCCGGATGCTGAAGAATCCAGTCAAAAGCTTGTTGTTTGCATGCTTCAGCGTAGGCCAATTCGCCCATGGTCTGGAATTGTTGCAGCTCCAGTTTGTTGAGATTGGGCTGCAGATACGCCATGAGCATTCCGTCTGCGGAGGGTCCATTGCCGAGCCGCACTTGCAATCCGAAGTCGTCGCGCAGGAAGACGAAGCGGCCAAATACTTGGTAATTGCGCACGACCCAAGGCGACAGGATGGCAAAGAAGACGATGGATGAAAGCACGACACCGCCCAGAGAAGGAAGTCCGCGGCGATATCGCTGGCGCCAGATCCAAAGCCCACAGAAGGGAAGGAATGCGAGCATCGTGGGATTGGCGAGAGCTCCGACGCCGTAGAGCCCGCCAAACAAAATCCAACCACCCTTGCCGGGCGCAATTTGCAATTCAAGTGCAATCAGGAATATGCAGGCAAGAACGAGCGGCGTGAATGTCGTGTCCCAGATCCAGTGGATGGACCAGTACCAAACATATGGATTGAGCGCCCACCCATACGCAGACCACGTGGCGACGCGCTCGCTAAAGGTCTTTTGGCCAAGAAGAAAAATCGGGATGGTGGTGAGGGTCGCGAAAAGGCTGTTTATGCTGAGCAGAATCCACGCCGAAGCATGACTGTAGATGCCCGAGAGCTTGAAGACTCCGCCCATCAGGTACGGATAAAGAGGCGGCTCCCACGCGGTCGGCCCGGTATCGCCCTCGTAGGGGCTGCTGAAGCCGTGGCCTAGCGCGATGGAGCGCGCGACCCGACCCATCTCCCAACCGAATTCGAAGTTGTCATTGCCAGGCCGGGTGCGGTACTGGTGAAGGACTCCGATGGCGGCGATTTGCAGGAAAAATGAGAGAGGCAAGAGCCAGACGAACATTTTTGGGAGACAGTGTCCGCGAAGTCTTGCCATTCAAGGTAGTGTATCAATCGGTCGACTGCTGTCGACTGTCAGCTCTGTGCGACCACTAACAACACATTATCTGCGCGAATCGTGGAGATTTCGCATCCAAGCTCCGGTGTGTTCCAATATGATTCCCGAGCAATTCGCTTGAAGTAGATAACTTTGGCCTTGAGCCCGCTTAAATTGGACCTGTTGGCGTTCTCCAAATCTCATGCAGCGTGTCGATTCACTGGAAATTCTAGACACAAACGAATGCCCTCCCGCTGAGGTTGGGAAATCTCTTCGTGACTTGAGCCGGATCAATCATTGGTTTGGCGGGGTTTCCACCACCCGGAAGCTGGTCGAACGTGTTGCGGAGAAAACGGGGCAAAGGCGCTTTTCGGTGCTGGAAGTTGCGGCTGGCCTTGGTGACGTTCCGAGAGCGGCAGCGAGGCAAGTTGCGAACGAAGGCATCGAACTCGACATTACCGATCTGGATCGCGTACCGACCCATTTGCAGCGCGACCACCGAGCACTAGTAGGCGATGCGCTGGCTCTTCCGTTCCAGGAGGGTGCTTTCGACGTGGTGAGCTGCAGTTTGTTTGCTCACCATCTCAAACCGGAGGAACTGACGAAGTTCGCTGCCGAAGCTTTGCGAGTAAGCCGATGTGCCGTTCTCATCAATGACTTGGTCCGGCATCCTTTGCATTTGCTCCTCGTCTATGCTGGGTTTCTTTTAATGCGAAGCTATGTGTCGCGGGTGGATGGCGTCGCCTCAGTGCGAAGGGCGTATGTTCCCGCCGAGATCCGAGAAATTCTGTCGAACGCACTACCGTCGAACGAGATTGAGATTTCGAGACATCTCTTGTTTCGGATGGGTGTCATCATTTGGAAATGACGGCTCTACGCTTCCTTTGGTTCCCACGCGTTAGTATGGGAGTCAGTCAAAACACTTTCATAAATGTGCGGAATCTTCGGTATCGTTGCCAAAAATAGAAAAATTCCCGATGGAGTGCTCGAACGAGCCACTTCGTCGCTGGCGCATCGAGGGCCGGATGATTCCGGCACTATCGTTCTACGCGACTCCTCCCGCGGTGACATCGAAATCGGATTGGGTAGCCGGCGGCTGGCGATTGTTGATCTCTCCCCTTTGGCGCACCAGCCAATGCGTGACCCCGAGAATGGCAACTGGATCGTCTACAACGGAGAGGTTTACAACTTTCGCGACGTTCGGAATGAACTGGAAGAACTTGGAACCATCTTCACCAGCCATTCCGATACCGAAGTAGTGTTGAAAGCGTTCGGGCGGTGGGGTGAACAGTGCCTCGACAAATTGCGTGGAATGTTTGCATTCGCTATCTGGAGTGCAAGGGAACATCGCCTTTTCATAGCCCGCGATCCCATGGGCATCAAGCCGCTGTACTACGCTCAAAGCGGTTCCTACTTTGTTTTTGCCTCGGAGATTCGCACCCTGCTTGGTACTGGGCTAATTCCATTTCGCCTCGACCCCGCAGGGATTACCAATTACCTCACTTTCGGATCGGCCTACGATCCGTTGACTGTGGTTGATGGCATACGAGCACTGCCAGCGGGGACCAACTTGTCGTGGAAGGGCGCCGAGATTCGCGAGACACCGTACTGGGATTTGATTGATAGAGCGGCAGGGGTAGGGGGGAAGCGACCCGTCTCGGGCGACGAGAAACTCGCTGCGAGGCAATTGCAGCCGGCACTGGAAGAAGTGGTACGGATGCAGATGGTGAGCGATGTCCCCGTCGGAGTGTTTCTTTCCGGCGGAATCGATTCGAGTGCTCTGGTCAGCATCCTGAGTCGCAGCGGCATAACTCCTAGCACATTTTCGATTGTGTTTCGTGAGACTGATTTTTCGGAGGCCCAGTACTCCCGCGAAATTGCGAGGAAGTTCCGCACGGACCATCACGAGATCAACGTCTCGCAACAAGACGCCCTGGCTGCGATTCCGGATGCGATCGGTGCGATGGATCTACCAACGATGGATGGTGTGAACACGTATTTTGTGTCCCGAGAGACGCGAAACGCTGGGGTGAAGGTCGCCTTGTCCGGGCTAGGCGGAGACGAAGTGTTCGCGGGGTATTCAACCTTTCGAACTGTGCCGCGAATGGAACGATTTGCGAACACATGGAGCCTCGTGCCTCGGATGCTGGGCTCTCCGTTGGCGTCGGCGTTCGGTGCAGTCGCTCCTGACAGCGATCAGACCCGTAAGCTCACATCTTTGGCACGCGATAACAGGCGAGTGCTGCATCCCTATTTTTTGAGCCGGATGTTATTCACGCCCGCGCAGAGGGATTCGCTTCTGCGTGAGGTGGATGATGCTAGCCAAGACGTTGCTGTTGCATCACAAAGGGTGTGGCTGGAACGGGCTTCCGGTCTGGATAGCGTGAATCGAGTCTCGTATCTGGAGTCGCGCTGCTACATGCTCAACACTCTGTTGCGCGATGCCGACGTCATGAGTATGGCTCACGGACTCGAGGTTCGGGTGCCGCTGATCGATCATCGGTTGGCTAAATCGGTGTTAGCTCTTCCGGGAAAGTGGAAGGTGAATGGAACACCGAAAAAGCTGCTAATCGGAATGCTCGATGGATCGCTGCCTGACGGGATCGTCCATAGAAAGAAACGCGGTTTTACGCTGCCGTTCGAACACTGGATGCGGCAGGAGCTTCAACCGGAGATCCAGCAAGTCTTAACCGCGCAACGAGTCAATGAGGGCCCGCTAGGCGGCCTGCTGAACGGAGTGGAGGTCGAGAAGGTCTGGAGAAGCTTCTTGGATCGATCAATATCTTGGTCGCGTCCATGGTCGCTATACGTACTGCAGAAATGGTGCGAGCTGCATTCGGTTGTCAGCAGCTACTAGAACGAGTCACGGCTGGTTTGGTCGCCGAGATCAGCAGAAAAAGCCCCCAATTCTTGCAGAATCTTCGTACGAGCCAGCGAGGAAATAGCATCCACACCAAACGATAAAATCGAGATTGATATCGGGATGATGGCTGATGTAGCAACAGATCCCCTGGGCTGAATACGGTCTCAACCTTAACGTCTGTGAAGTCCGCAAATAGCTCTTGCGCTTCGTTCTGTGTATATGTCTTCGTTCCAGGACTCTCAAGATGACAGGCGACAGTCTCGCGAAGGGATTGGCCTCGAAACCATCCGTGTCGAAACCACAAAAGGACGCCAGTCACAGACGGATGACGATAGATCATAATTCTTGCCCGTCCCGAAGGTTTCAAAACGCGGTACGCTTCGCGCACACATTGGGCAGTATTCGGGCTGTGATGCATTACTCCGTACGAATAGACAACGTCAAAAGTACGATCCGGGAAAGGAAGAGATTCGGCATCCCCGACTCGCAGATTCGGGCTGTATCCCGACGCGACGCAACGTTTTCGAGCGTTCTGCAGTGACGTTTCAGAGAGATCGATACCTGTCGCGTCAGCCCCAGCTTTTAGCCATTCCAGATAATCGGCGCCCATTCCTACGCCGACTTCCAGGACCTTCAAACCCTTCGCCTGGCCGAATCCGGCGAAATTCCGGATGTAAGGTTCAAGAGAGTAACGTGCATGTGTATGAACGGCGAAACTGTCTTGTCCGTCGACGTATCGGGAACCGCACGGTTCGGCGTTCCAAAAATCGCGCACCGCTGTTTTTTGGTCTGCAAAAGAGTCCATGGGTCGAATCCAGTATAGACGCGCGATCCCCGCCACACTCTGAAAGGTCACCAGAGTAAAATGCTTACTGTTCAGGTCATGCCAAAGCTGGAAGAGATTAAGCAATCGGGCGAAGTGTCGACAGCTTCCATTCTGCCCGTGTCGGTAATTGTTGCTGCGCGCAATGAGGCTCGTAATCTGCCACGCTGCCTAGACTCGCTCCGCGATGTAGGGGAAATTTACGTCATTGACTCGCAAAGTACCGACCGCACGATCGAGGTTGCGGAAGAGTACGGTGCTCACGCAGTTCAATTTCATTATCAGGGTGGCTGGCCCAAGAAGCGACAGTGGGCAATGAATTCATTGCCGTTTGCCTACGATTGGATATTTATTGTCGACGCAGACGAGGCTTTGACTCCGGAGCTTGCCGATGAGATTCGTAGGGCGATACAAAATCCAACATACGATGGGTACCACATCGGACTGCGAATGTTCTTTCTGGGAAGAGAGCTGCGTTATAGCGGAGCGAAATTTTACAAGCTGTCTCTTTTCCGTCGAGGCCAAGGACAGTTCGAGTGCAGGCTCAAAGAGCAGGATCAGTCCATGGCAGACATCGAAGTTCATGAACATGTCGTCGTACAGGCGGGAGACGGGTCTCCCGGCAAGACGAAGCGGTTGAGGAACGTCCTGCTTCATCACAACGTGGAGTCACTTTCGCACTACATTCAGAAGCACGATGAATACTCGAATTGGGATGCGCGGGTGTGGCTCGAGGGCGAGAAGAACTCCCTAGATTTACCTCCTACTCTTTTTGGATCTCAGGCGCAGCGTCGCCGCTGGCTGCGGAAGAAGCTGTTCATGGTTCCAGGTTCGCCATTTCTGTACTTCGTCTATAAATATTTCTTTTGCGCTGGATTTCTCGACGGCATTCCGGGACTGATCTATTGCGGACTACAGGGAGTTCAGTTTTTTCATATCAAAGCCAAGATTTACGAGTTGAAGGCGAACGCCAGGCGAGAACAAGGTCTCAAATAACCACATGTGCGGCATCAGTGGGATCGTCAATTGCGGGGATCGGGAGACGCTGGCGCGGATGACGCACGTCCAAACGCACCGCGGGCCGGACGATTCTGGGCTTTGGGAGGGCAGATTTCCTGACGGGTCGTATATCGGATTGGGTAGCCGCCGCCTCGCGATTCTTGACCTTTCAGCTGATGGTCACATGCCGATGTGCAATGAAGATCGCTCGGTGTGGATTACCTATAACGGGGAGATCTACAACTTCGGTGAGCTTCGTCAAGAGCTCCAGAGCAAAGGCCACGTCTTTTCCTCAAAGACCGATACGGAAGTGGTCTTACATCTGTACGAGGAGGAAGGTCCGGATTGCGTTAAGCGCTTGAACGGGATCTTCGCGTTTGCCATCTGTGACACACGCTCCGACACTCCCACGGTCCTAGTCGCACGTGATCATTTTGGCGTGAAGCCCCTTTACTATTTTCAGAAAGGCAAATCGTTCGCCTTCGCATCGGAAATCAAAGCTTTGCTGCAAGTGCCGGGGATCGAGGCGGAACTCGACCCAGAGGCGCTCCATCAATATCTGACGTTTCTGTGGGTACCCGACCCCAAGACGATGTTTCAAGGCGTTTTGAAGTTACCAGCGGGCCACTACGCCGTCCTGCGCAAAGGTGAACTTAGGATCTCTCAATACTGGGATTTGACGTTTCCTTCTGCGACCCAGAATTATTCGCGTTCCGAATCCGATTTGATAGCCGAAGTTCGCGAGCGTTTCCAGTCTGCGGTTGCCAGACAGATGGTCAGCGATGTTCCGGTAGGAGCGTTCCTCAGCGCGGGGCTGGATTCTTCGTCGATCGTGGCAATGATGCGCAAGGCGACAAACCAGCCAGTGAGAACATACACGATCACGTTTCCTAAAAGATATCTCGTCGGCGAGACTACGCTGGACGACCCGGAAGTAGCCTCTCGCTGCGCACAGGCATTGGGCTGCGAAAATCAGAAGATCGTAGTAGATCCAGATGTCACCGATCTGCTGCCCAAGCTCGTCTGGCACATGGATGAACCGACTGCGGATCCAGCCATCATTACCGCCTATCTAGTCTGCCGAGAAGCCCGCAAGGACTCTACCGTCCTGCTTTCGGGCGTCGGAGGAGATGAACTGTTCGCGGGATATCGAAAGCACGTCGCGCATTATTGGGCGCAGGCCTACACTCGCCTGCCCGGCAGCGCGCGGCGTTTGGTTGAAGCTGGACTTTCGGCATCGCCGGGGATGCGGGGAAGCAGGATGAAAGGCAGTTTGCGCCTGGCAAGAAAAATGGCGCGCAGCGCTTCTCTCAATCCCATCGAACGTTTCATTGCGAACTGTACCTATCTGAATGGGGAACAGAAGTCGGAACTTTACGCTGAAGATTTTGCGGCATCCACAGCTGATCCGGCCACGAATCACAGGCAAGCCTTCGATTGCATCAGGGATGCAGACTTCCTGCACCAGATGCTCTATCTCGACAGCAAGATCTTCATGACTAGCCTCAACCTCACCTACAACGACAAGATGAGTATGGCGTCGTCGGTTGAGGTGCGCGTGCCATTTCTCGATCGGGAATTGGCGGAATTTGTGGCGTGGAATGTGCCTCCGTCGCTCAAGTTGAAGGGACGATTCCGTCCCACAACGAAATACATATTGCGGCAAGCCATGCGTGGCATTCTTCCCGAAGAAGTCTTGCAGCAACCGAAAGCGGGATTCGGCGCTCCAGTAGACTATTGGCTGGCGCATGACCTCAGGGGGATGGTCGACGATCTTTTATCAACCTCGCAGGTGAATAAGCGCGGCATATTTCGTCCCGGTGCGATTCAGCGTTTCGTCGATGAGCATCGTAACGGTCGACACGACTGGTCCATGCAGATTTGGCAATTCCTGACGCTCGAGGTGTGGATGCAGACCTTCCTGGATGGGGGAGCGCGAAGATTTGAATCAGAGCTATCGGTTGCGAGGCAAGTAACGACGGCATGAAACAACTTTTACAAGATGCCAGAACTGGAGAGGTAACGGTGGAGGAAGTTCCGGCTCCGCAGTTGCTGCCAGGTTGCTTGCTAGTACGCATTGCCGCTTCGGTGGTATCAGCAGGCACAGAACGCGCCTCGTCGGAATTTGCGAAGAAAACTTTGTTGCAGAAGGCCACGTCGCGGCCGGACCTGGTTCGAGACGTAATCAGCAAAGCTCAACGTGAAGGAATTTTATCGGCGATCCATGCGGTGCGCAGTCGCCTTGACCAGCCGCAGCCTCCGGGATACAGCAGTGCGGGAACGGTGGTCGCCGTGGGCGAAGGGGTGAGCGATCTTCAGACAGGAGATCGAGTGGCTTGCGCTGGAGCGGGGTTCGCTGTGCACGCCGAAATCGCCTGCGTTCCCCGATTGCTGGTAGCTCGGATTCCAGAGTCTGCCTCTGGCGGGCACGTTTCTTTTGACGAGGCTGCATTCGCCACGCTGGGGGCGGTTGCGCTCCATGGGGTTCGTACATCGCAGGCGGAGATTGGGAATATCGTCGCTGTGATCGGCCTGGGCCTGATGGGGCAAATCACAGTGCAATTGCTGAAAGCGGCTGGCTGCCGTGTCGTCGGAATGGATATCGACGACTCCCGAACCACCACCGCCCGTGATCTAGGAGCCGAGTTCGTCGCGAGCTCGGCGCCAACTTTCCGAGAGTTCTGCTCGGAGATTTCCCGCGGTGTCGGCGTTGATTCGGTGATCATCACGGCGGAGACATCGAGCAGCGAGCCGGTCAATCTGGCGGGAGAGGTGGCGCGCGATCGCGCGATTATTGTCGCTGTCGGCACAGTCGGGATGGAGATTGAACGCAAGGCATATTACGAGAAAGAACTCGATTTTCGCATCTCCAGGTCGTATGGGCCGGGGCGCTACGACTCGGTTTACGAGCAGAAAGGGCGCGACTATCCCATCGGGTATGTGCGATGGACCGAGAACAGGAACATGGAAGCGTTCCTGCAATTGCTCGCAGAGCGGAAGATCGACATGGGATCTTTGGTCACGCACCGCTTTCCAGTTGATGAGGCTGCACGTGCGTACGAACTCATTGCCGGCAGAGCGCGCGAGCGATACCTGGGTGTTGTGATTCAGTATTCGGAGGACGTGAACGACTCAGCGACTCTGGCTCTCGTGCAGGAGCAGCCCAACGCAGGGGTGAAGACTAACTTTCAAATCAAAGAACTGGCAGTCGGAATTCTGGGCGCAGGTGGTTTTGCTTCATCGACCCTAATTCCTGCGATGAAGGCGTCGGAAAATACCTCTTTGGTCACGGTATGCGCAGCGACCGGGTCTCATGCGCAGCACGCTGCGAGCAAATTCGGGTTTCAAAACTGTACGACGAATCAGAATGAAGTTCTCGAGAACCCGAAGATTAACACGGTTGTCGTCGCGACCCGACATCACCTGCATGCTGCGCAGGTAATAGCGGCGCTCTCGGCAGGAAAGAACGTGTTTTGCGAAAAGCCGCTTTGCTTATCTGAGGAAGAACTGGACTCAATCGGACGTGCTTACTTTCAAATTGAGGAGGGCCACCGTCCGGCCTTCATGGTTGGCTTCAATCGCCGCTTTGCTCCGATGAGTGTGCGGATGAAGTCCTTCCTTTCGTCAGTCTCGGAGCCTTTGGCGTTGCACTGTCGAGTGAATGCAGGGCATCTTCCAAAGAATCATTGGATGAACGATCGCGAGCAGGGCGGCGGGCGAATTCTTGGTGAAGTCTGCCACTTCGTCGATCTGCTGATGTTTCTAGCGGGCTCACCAATTGTCGAAGTCGAGGGTCGGGCTATCGGAGGCTCACCGCGATACAGCGGAGACAACGTGCTGGTGTCCATGCGTTTTGCAAATGCTTCGGTCGGTTCGATCACTTATGTGGCGAACGGCGACCGCTCGTATTCGAAAGAACGCATTGAGGTTTTCGGCGGAGGTAGCGCCGCAGTGCTGGATGATTTCCGAAGGTTGGAAATGGTCCGCGGCGGACGAAAGCAGAAAACTCATTCACGATTGCGGCAAGATAAAGGGCATCGCGCTGAGTGGCAGACATTCGCAAAATCGATTGTCGACCTGGGCGCACCACGTGCAATCAGCTTTGAGGATATTGTCTGCACCACGCTGGCGACCTTGTGCATTGAAAAGTCTGTCGCAACCGGAATGCGAATTGACGTCGACACCCACTCCTTCCTGGACGAAATACTTCAGAAATCGAAGTTCAGGCCTAACCTCGGCGAATGATCCAATCGAAGCCACAAACCCACAGGAGATAAATTCCTACCGATGGTCATTCTGGGCCTCAACATGTTCCACGCGGATGCATCTGCGGCTATTGTCGTTGATGGAGAAGTGAAATTTGCTATTGCCGAAGAACGTCTCAACCGGCACAAGCATTTTGGCGGCTTTCCTGCACTCGCGATCAAAGCGTGTCTGGATTTTGTAGGAGCGAACATTTCAGATGTGGAGCATGTTGCTGTCGGTCAAGACAGCAGTGCCAATCTGGACAAGAAGATCCGGTATGCGCTCCGCAATCCCGCAAAGCTTCTTAATCTTGTTCGACTACGCCAACGAAAAGAGGCGATGCGCGACGTACGCTCGCTTATTGCCAACGCACTCGACGTAGACACGGCGACTCTCAAGTTTCAGGAGCATCACCTCGAGCACCACATTGCGCACATAGCTAGTGCTTATTACTGTTCGGCCTGGGAGAAGGCTGCTGGATTCAGCTACGACGGGTCGGGTGATTTCGTTTCGACGATGACGGCCAGGTGCGAGGGTAACGAGATTGAAGTGCTGGATCGCGTATACCTCCCGCATTCACTCGGCAGTTTCTACACCATGATTTGCGAGTTCATCGGCTACAGCAAGTACGGAGATGAAGGCAAGGTCATGGGCTTGGCGCCGTACGGAAAAGATCGCTATTGCAAAGCGGTAGAGAAGATCGTCAACACGGCCAATGGAAGCTTTCAACTCGACCTGCGTTACTTCAAACCTCTGGGCAGTAACCAGGGGATGCAAGTCTTGCCCGACGGAACGGTGCGGCTGGCTCGGCACTTCTCCGAACTCATGGAGAAAACGTTTGGCAAGCCGCGGGAACTAAATTCGGAGATTACGCAGCGAGACATGGATCTTTCGTTCGCGATGCAAAACCGATTCGAGGAAATCTTCTTCCATCTATTGAACGACCTGCATCGGCGGGTACTGGCCGATGTACTGGCAATGGCGGGTGGCTGTGCGCTAAACAGCGTCGGCAACGGAAAGATATTTGATCGGACTCCGTTCAGTCGCACCTATATTCAGCCGGCAGCGGGAGATGAAGGATTGGCCATCGGAGCGGCACTCCACACCTATCATTCGGCGCTGAAGCAGACTCGACGACGTGAATTGAAACGGTCCTATCTGGGGCCAGAGTTTTCAGATTCTCGTATTCAAGCTGCGCTCCGTGAGGCTGGGCTGGAATTCCGCAAGATGGAGCGCTCAGCGCTGCTAAACGAAACGGCGGAGCACATCGCTTCGGGCAAAGTTGTGGGATGGTTTCAGGGCCGTATGGAGTGGGGTCCTCGCGCACTCGGCAATCGATCGATCGTCGCGCATCCGGGTTTGCCAGATATGAAGGACGTGCTCAACGCGCGCATCAAACACCGGGAATGGTTCCGTCCATTTGCGCCCTCGATCCTGGCAGAATATCAGCACGAATATTTTGAACACGATCACCCGTCACCTTTCATGCTGCATGTGTACAGGATTCGGCCGGAAAAGCGGAAAGAGCTGTGCGCGGTAAATCATGTGGACGATACGGGCCGGTTGCAAACTGTGAGTCGAGACGAAAATCCGATGTACTACGACCTGATTTCAGCGTTCCACCGCAGGACGGGAATTCCAGTCATTCTCAATACCAGCTTCAATGAGAATGAACCCATTGTATGCACGCCGGAAGAGGCCATCGACTGCTACAAGCGTACTCGCATGGATGTGCTGGCAATCGGCTCCTTCATTGTCACCAAAGCGGGAACGCCCGCGAACACACGGAAACGACAGCTGCACGCAAAGGAGAGCAAGGTCCGTGAACGTTTTAATGAACCATGAATCCCGTGAGCGACACGCCTATGCCGATGATCCCGAACGCAATGCCAAGCCACCAAAACACGCGCCGGCCGGATAGTAGGGTGATCGAAGTGATTACGAGCCCAATCTCAAGAAAGACTTCGGCCAGATCGTAACGGTCCGCGCGCCTTTCTTCCACGGCGACTTCGGCTTCCAGTTTGCGGGCTTCAGGTTCGAGTTCTTTCTGATCTTCTTTGTAGCGTATGGCTTCCTCAGAGTATTTTTCGCGCAACTTCGACAGGGCCGCCGAATCCGTCGTTGCCTGAACCGACGTCAAGTCAGTAAAAAGTTCGTCCATGTGCCGGCGAACGTTTTTTGCCTGATAAAGCGCCCACTGATCGGCGGCCTTGGATTGAAGAACAACCTCTTCCGTATGGGCTCGATGGCCGAGCAGCGAGACGACCGCGACCAGGACGGCCAGAATGGCCATGGTCACTGAGATGGGCGCCACAGTGGGGTCGTGCTTCGCATGCTCTGCGTGCTCTCTTAGCTCATTCAATTCTTCGGACATTGCCTACTCTCCCATAACCTTCACGATGACGCGTTTGTCCCGCTGGCCATCGAACTCGGCGTAGAAAATTCTTTGCCACGTGCCGAAATCAAGTTTGCCTGCCGTGATCGGCACGATCACTTCATGGTGGATCAGCAATGCCTTGAGATGCGAGTCTCCGTTGTCTTCCCCTGTTTCGTGATGTTTATAATTCTGGCGGAAGGGAGCGAGATGTTCAAGCCACTGATCGATATCTTCGATCAAGCCACTCTCGTTGTCGTTGACGTAGATTCCCGCGGTGATATGCATGGCCGAAACCAGCACCATCCCTTCGCGCACACCGCTCTTGCGAACAATCTCCTCTACTTGCGGTGTGATGTGGACATAGGCCCGGTGCGTCTTGGTGTGAAACTTGAGGTATTCCGTGAGAGTTTTCATGTCAGGGTCCCTGCGAGGAAGTTAACGCAATGCGTCGGCTATCTTGCCACCGGCAATCAAGTCGGCGATCCGTGACAAGTCGTTGTACATCACCCGATCTTTTTCCATAGTCGGGCAGACTGAACGGATTGCCGCGTGGGCACGCTGGCCCAGCTTCGAGGACTTGAGAGGCGCGAGAAAATCGAGTGCCTGTGCCACGGCCATCGCTTCAATGGCCAGAACATTACGAGTGTTGTCGATGATTCGCTTCAGCTTTAGGGCTGCGGTCATGCCCATGGATACGTAATCTTCTTTGTTGCCCGAAGTTGTGATCGAATCCACTGATGCCGGGTGCGCCAGCACTTTATTCTCGCTGACCAGGGCGGCTGCGGTGACTTGCGGCATCATGAAGCCTGAATTGAGCCCGGCTCCTGGAGCGAGAAATGGCGGCAAGCCTTCACTTAGGGCGGGATTTACCAGGCGCTCGATACGGCGCTCACTGATTCCTGCCAGAGCGCTCAGTGCAATGGCAATGAAGTCCAACGCGAAAGCCAGTGGTTCGCCGTGGAAATTTCCACCGGAGATGACGTCGCCTTCCGAGTTCCTGGGATCGGTGAGAAACACCAGTGGATTGTCGACGGCCGAGTTGGCCTCGATCTCGAAAGTTGAACGGCAATGCGCGAGTGTATCGCGGACCGCTCCGTGTACCTGGGGAATGCAACGAAGCGAATATGCGTCTTGTACGCGTCCACAATCACGATGCGATTCCCGTATCTGGCTGCCGTCCAACATGCGACGCAGGTTGGCCGCCGTTCTCATCTGACCACTATGAGGGCGCGCTTTGTGAATACGTTCATCGAACGCAGTGTCAGTGCCCTTGAGTGCGTCGCAAGAGAGTCCACCAAGAACGTCGGCCGAATCCACCAGCGTTTCCGCTGCGAGTACCGAGAGAGTTCCGACCGCGAGCATGGCCTGGGTGCCATTGATTAGCGAAATCGACTCCTTCGCTTCGAGGTTGAGCGGCTTGATTTGAGCGCGCTTCAGTGCCTCGGCGCTTGAAATCCGATTTCCCTTTTCGTCGAAACACTCTCCTTCGCCAATGAGGGCGAGGGCAAGATGTGCGAGCGGGGCGAGATCTCCGCTGGCGCCCACGCTGCCTTGCGAGGGCACGAAGGGAGTGACTGACCTGTTTAGCATCGCGCAGAGCGTATCTATAACGAGAGCGCGAACTCCAGAATGTCCTTTCGCCAGAGAATTTGCGCGAAGTAACATCATGGCGCGAGTTTCGCCGGCGGCGAGCGGCGGGCCGACTCCGACCGCATGAGAACGGACCAGATTGACCTGCAGTTCGCGAATCTGATCGCCTGCAATGCGCACATCGCTCAATTTCCCGACACCGGTGGTTATGGCATACGCGAGTTTGTTGCTTGCAACAATTTCGTCGACCACAGACCGCGCCCGATCTACTGCTTCTCGTGCTTCAGGCAGGAGCAGGACGGCGCGGCGGTCGACGGCAACTTCGCGGACCGCTTCGAGCGTTAAGTCGTTTCCGTTGATGTGGAGAGCGTTCAAGGGGTCGCTCGATTCTTACTGGCAACTGCTGCCCGAAACACATCCAAATACTTGTCGGGAAGCGGCGCGGCTTTCATGTTCGAGTCGGTAACGACGTGCGTGGTTTCGCCTTCGGCCAATAGCGTTCCGTTCTCGGCTCTTGTAAGTTCATAGGCGAAACTGATTACGGATTTCCTCACGCCTTTGAGCCACGTTCGCACAATCACTTCTTCGTCATAGTGAATCGGTGCCCGGTAACGGCACCTCGCTTCGGCGACGGCTATGAACCTGCCATCTTCGCGTTCCATATCGCGGTACGAAAATCCCATCTGTCGCATGAACTCTACTCGCCCCACTTCAAACCATATGAGATGGTTCGAGTGATATACCACTCCCATCTGATCGGTCTCGGCATAACGAACACGCAGCTTCGTCTCATTCAGAGCATGATTATGGTTCGACGTCATTTGCCTGTCCACACGGGTTTGCGCTTTTCCAGAAAAGACGAGATCCCTTCACGGAAATCCGCGGTGCTGCGGATGGCAGCATTTTCGTGGATCGCGGCTTCAATCTGGGCATCCAGCTCTGCGCGCGCGTGATCGGTGAGCAATTGTTTTGTGGCACGAAGGGATGCGGAACTGTTCGCGGTTAGCACCGAGGTCAACTCCCGGGCGCGAGTCAACAGTTGCTCTGGCGCCACGATTTCGGTGATCAAACCCAAACGAGAGGCTTCTTCGACGCTGAAGATCCGTCCAGTCAAGAGGAGGTCCCGCGCTTGCTTTTCGCCAATTTGCCGCAGCAGAAAAGTCGAGACGATCGCGGGCACAAAGCCAATGCGGACTTCCGTGTATCCAAATTTTGCTTCGGGAACCGCCAGGGTAAAGTCGCAAAGGAATGCGAGTCCTGTTCCTCCGGCGATCGCGGGCCCGTTGACTGCGGCGATCGTGACCTTCGGAAATTCATATAGCGACCGAAACAGCTTCACCATGGTTCGGGAGTCGTCGATGTTCTGTTCCGGAGTGCGGCCCAGCAGGGATTTCAGGTTATCTAGATCCATCCCGGAGCAAAATGCCTTGCCGGAACCGGTGAGAATGAGAACGATCGCTGCGGACTTTGCAACTTCGTCGAGAGCGCGGACGAGATCGTCGATCAATTCGAAACTAATGGCGTTGCGCTTGTCGGGGCGATTCAGGGTAATCGTGGCGACGTCGCCGTCATGTGTCAGTTCGATTGTGCTGTAGCTCATGAATAAATCCGAATACGGATTACCAAGCAAGCGGAAAGACTTGCCATGAATGCTGTGTGAAGGAAATCCAACTTCGTTTTCGATTCCTAATCGGCGGCGTGCGACTCCGAGTATTTGGATGCGATGCCTACGGCTGCCTTCAAGAGATTATCGAGTGGTTTCAGGGTTGGCAACTCCGCTCCCCGTTTGCGAAGAGCATCGACCACTATTTCAGTCGGAATGTTGCCTACGAGTGAGTCCTGGGCGAAGGGACATCCGCCCATGCCTCCCAGAGCCGAATCGAACCGGCGGCAGCCTGCGTCGTATGCTGCGACGACTTTGCCGGCAGCTAACTCCGGCCGGCTATGCAGGTGAACTCCAATCTCGAGGTAGTCATATCGGTCGAGCACTCCACGCAGAACTTCGGAGATCTGTTGCTCGGTCGCAATTCCGACCGTGTCTGCCAACGAAATTATGTGGAAGCTCTCCGCCTCGAGCAGCTCAATTGCATCGACGACTTCGTTTACGCTCCACTGATCGCCGTACGGATTACCGAAGGCCATCGACACATAAACGACGACGTCCAGCCCTGCGTCATCGGCTTTCTTCTGAATCTTTTCCAACTCTTCGAGCGCCTCCTCAGGGGACTGATTCTGATTCTTGCGCAGGAATGTCTCGGAAATTGAGTAAGGAAATCCGAGTGTTGAAACGGTTTTTGTTTGGATCGCGCGTTCCGCGCCCTTTTCGTTCACGACGATACCGATAATTTCCACATCATCCGGAGGATCGAGTTCCTTCAAAACGTCTTCAGAGTCCGCCATCTGCGGAACTGCTTTTGGCGAAACGAAAGAGACTGCATCGATGTTCTTGAACCCGGTACTGATCAGAGCCTTCAGATAATCGGACTTCAGGTCAGCAGGAAGAATTCCTTTAAGACCTTGCCACGCATCGCGGGGACATTCGATCAGTTTTACGGCGTTGGTCATTTTTGCTATCAGAACGAGAAATAAGAGCTAGGTTTGCAGAACTCCTACCTTGAATTCAGCGACATCTGGATTGAGCGCGGCAGCTTCGAGGGCTTGCGTGATCGCTTCCCGTGTTTCGAGTGGGTCGATGATCTTGTCGATCCACAAGCGCGCAGCTCCGTAGCGGGGATCAGTTTGCTCGTCGTACGTGCGCTTTACCGACTCGTACAGTTCCTTCTTTTCTTCCTCGCTTAACTTCTTTCCTGTGCGCTCGAGTTGCTTCACCTTGATTTCGACCAGAGTTCCGGCGGCGGAGTCCCCACTCATGACTGCGTAGCGGGCTGTAGGCCACGCGAACACGAATCTCGGATCGTAGGCCTTGCCGCACATCGCATAGTGCCCCGCGCCGAAAGAACCGCCGACAATCACGGTAATCTTCGGCACGACAGAGTTCGAAACGGCATTCACCATCTTCGCGCCAGCCTTTATGATCCCGCTCCACTCTGCGTCGCGTCCGACCATGAATCCATTGACATCATGGAAAAAGACCAAGGGGATCAGGTTCTGGTTACAATCCATGATAAAGCGGGAGGCTTTTTCCGCAGATTCCGTGTAGATGACGCCGCCGAACTCAACGCGCTTGTGGCCCTCATGATCGGTTTGCTGCGCGTGCAATTTTTGATTGGCGACAATTCCAACGGCAAAACCTCCGATCCGGCCATATCCGCAGATAAGTGTCTTGCCGTACTCGGGCTTGTATTCATCGAATCGGCTTCCGTCCAGCACGCGGGCAAGAATTTCTTTCATGTCGTAAGGACGCGAAGGGGAAGGATCATAGATGCCATAAATTTCTTCTGCAGCCAGTTCGGGTTCGACCGGCTTCTTACGATCCCAAGGTGAAAGGCGTCGGTATCCCCACTTTTCAACGATCGAACGAATACGGCTGACACAGGCTTCGTCGTTGGGTTCCCGGAAGTCAACGGTGCCGCTGATGGCCGAATGCATGGCGGCTCCGCCAAGATCTTCCGCAGAAACTTTCTGACCGATGGCAGCCTGAACAAGTGCCGGGCCTGCAAGAAAGAGACCGCTGCCGTCAGTCATCAGGACGTGATCGCACATGACCGGTAGGTATCCTCCGCCGGCCACGCACATTCCCATAATGGCGGCGATTTGCGGGATACCCATCGCCGACATCACAGCATTGTTCCGGAACACTCGTCCAAAGTCGTCGGTGTCAGGAAACACATCCTCCTGGAGAGGCAGGAAGACGCCAGCGGAATCCACAAGATAGATTGTCGGTATGCGGTTCTCGATGGCGATATTCTGGGCGCGAATCACTTTTTTCGACGTCATCGGGAAAAACGCGCCTGCCTTCACGGTAGCGTCGTTTGCGATGATCATCACCATTCGCGTTTGAACGCGCGCAAGCCCAGTGATAACACCAGCCGACGGAGCGCCGCCCCACTCTTCGTACATCCCGTGAGCGGTATAAAGCCCTAGTTCGAAAAAGGAATCGGGGTCTGATAGCAGCCCGATTCGTTCACGTGCCGTCAGGCGACCCTTGGCATGCTGGCTGTCGATGGCCTTGGAGCCTCCGCCCTCGCAGATCTTTTCGCCTTCGTTGCGGACTTGCGACATCAGGTCGGCCAAAAAGCGCATATTCGCCTCGAACTTTGGCGAAGTGGGGTCCACTTTCGTCGTCAGCACCGTGCCAGACGGCGAATTCGCTGCGGGAGGTTCGTTGCGGTTAGCCATGAATCCAAGAGGCGGACTGATTACGGTATACCAGCGGGGTCGAGGCGCGCAATGAGGTGCGGACGAGGCGCGTCGATCCCGCTACGTTGCCCTGAGAGCTTTACTCAGTCCGATTCGGCCGTCGAATTCTGCTCATGACAGCGATGGCAGCCACTACTGGGTTTTCGTGGATCGCATCCACCAACCCAAGTCCCATCGCGTCGTTGGCATTCAATTTCTCCGCAGCGACGAACATCTGAAGGGCGCGCCCTCTCCCGATCAGGCGTGGCAGGCGCTGGGTCCCTCCCCATCCTGTAATCAGCCCCAGGGCGGCGCCACGATGTCCAAAGATTGAGTCAGGGGAGGCGATGCGATGGTGACAGGCAAGCGCCAGATCCAGGCCACCTCCCATGCAGTATCCGGAAATTGCAGCGTAGACGGGAGCGGGGAAGTCCGCAATCTCTGCCATGAGAGCCTGCCCCATCTTTGCAAATTCATACGCGACTGGTCCGCTGAGCGCGGCGATTTCAGTGAGATCCGCGCCGGCCGAAAAGAAACGATCGTTTCCGGTGATAAGGAGGGGCGTCGGGAACTTCGCCAGATCGGAGATCCTGGCAGTTAGAGAGCGGACAAGGTCAGCCGTGAGACGGTTCGTTCCATCCAGAGATGTCAAACGAATGATGTTCAGGCCGGAATGACTCTCGAGTTGAAAGGCGGAAGGTTCCATTGACCAGCATCATGAAATAAAGGGTGAAAATAGCTGACGAGCATAACTAGCGACGCGAAATCCACTCAGCCAACCGGCAGCTATCTTCTTCCAACAAGAAGGTCCCCACCCCAAAGCATTCGCCGAGGATTCGCTGCGTCTCCGGATCTCGGACCGCGCGGGTGATCCATTGCTGGCCTACGCGGTACTGGGCTGCCGTGAACCATTTCTGGGGGAGCACCTCCAGTAAGCCAGCTTGAAAGTAGAAAACGAACAGAGCGAAGGCAGGATCATCGTCGGACATTGCCTTATAGCTGGTAGGAACAATCAGTTCATCGACGGTCGAAAGTTCGGCGGGATTTGCGATGTTATGCGTGCCGGTGGCCAGAGCTACAGGAATTTCGAAATCAGCTACCGGAGGAGTGGCGGCGTAAATACGGTCCGAGGATTGCTTGAACCATCCGGCAATTTCTGCCAAGTCGAACTCTTTGAGCTGATCAGGATCGAAGCACGCGAAACGAAGATTACGGCCTTCAGGGCACCAAATTCCGAGTAAGTCGGGAGGTACAAGAAAAGGGCGACAGTAGGTATTTAGCGCGAGCCTGATCTTTTCGGATTCTTGCGCAAGACCCAGTGTGACCAAATGAGCCAGCGGACCCTCCGTTCCATGATGAGTCCAGATAAACTCCTGACCAGAGCGAGAACGGAATTTAGGAAATGTTTCCCAATACCACGGAGCCGGCCCGATAGCCGCGGAGAAAAGTTTTTGAGCGCGAGCCGGGTCGATCTCAGGCATTCCCGCCGGCCGGCACGCCGGGTTCCTTTACATGGGCTCGAATGAATTGGACGATCTCATCCATCGCGGTTCCAGGCTGGAAGATTGCAGCGACACCGGCTTTTTTGAGGTCATCGATATCCTGATCCGGAATGATTCCGCCAACGAGGACAATGACGTCATCCATCTTGTTCTGCTTCAGGAGATCCATGACGCGCGGCACGATCGCATTGTGCGCGCCCGACAGGATGGAGAGGCCAATTACCTGCACGTCTTCTTGCAAAGCGGCGGTAACGATCATCTCAGGAGTTTGGCGCAGACCGGTGTAGATCACTTCCATTCCAGCATCGCGGAGGGCTCGAGCTATTACCTTGGCGCCGCGATCATGGCCATCCAGTCCCGGCTTTGCGACCAGAACCCGGATTTTCATTTCAGACATGCACAATCATTTAATCACAGGAGAGGCAGAGGGCGCAGGGAGAGGGAACTCAGTCGTCTACAGCGTCTTGATATCGAGGCTTCGCCACATGTACCAGCACGCTACGCTGCGATACGGTTCCCAGGCGCGTGCAATCTTTTCCATGTCCTTCGGCTTCGGGAGCTTCCGCTTCTTGTAGTGCCTCTTGAGCGCCATCTGCACGCCGTAATCGCCGGTCGGTAGCACGTTGAGGCGGCGAAGGGAAAAGATCAGAAACATGTGAGCTGTCCAGACACCGATCCCTTTGACTTGAGTCAGATGCTTGATGACGTCTTCGTCCGACAGCTTGTCGAGCTCGGAAAAGTTGAGGAGGCCGGAGGAAGTCTTAGAAGCCAGATCTCTTAGATAAGATGATTTCTGTTTGGACAGGCCTGCGCTGCGAAGTTGGTTGTCGCTAAGCTTCAAAATACCAGCCGGAGTTAACGGATCGCCCGCGAGGGCGACGAAGCGTCGGAAGATCGTTTCGGCCGCTTTGCCGTGCAACTGCTGATACACGATCGCCTCGGCCACGCTCGCGAACTCCGGCAAACCGTATTGCATGCGAAAAGGCCCGACCTTCTCGATGATTGCGCTCAATACGGGATCACATTTCCTGAGATGATTGAGCGCTCTCCGCATGCCAATAGATTTACCACAAAGCACTAAGCTACGGCGAACAAAACGCGAATCGTGAGAAAGGTTCCGCGTCTGGAGCTACTTCTTGATGGCGGTCACCATTACCTCGAACTTCGCATTTCGAAGGAGCTTCGCAACGCCGATGAAAGCACGCGCAGGGAAATCGCCGTGGAAATACGTTTTATAAACTCCGTTGAAGGTTTCATAGAACTTGAGGTCCGTGCAGAAGACCTGAACGGAAACGACGTCGTCCATGGTGAATCCTGCTAACTCTACCGCTTGTTTAACGTTTTCCATGACCAGTTTTGCTTCCTGTTCCGCGTCATCGGGAGCCTGGCCGGTTTTTGGATCCGTTCCTAGTTGCCCGGCAACGTAGAGACTGTTACCGGCTAGAACGGCATCACTGAACGGCAGCGCTTTCTGATCCGCAGGGCGCGGTTTCACGATGTATTTGCGATCGGCGGCGTTCGCCATGACGCAGAGGGTCAGAACGAGTACGGCAACAATCCTTGATTTCATGGTTCTCCTCGGTTGAGTTCGGTTTCGGATTGGCAGAGTAACATCGTCGACGCAGTGGCGCTAGCGGCAATCGAGGGTTCGTGAACCTGCGGCGCTGACCGAATCGCATGCGAGCCGCTATTCTTTTAGCTCGACAAAAACTTTACCGTCTGCTCCACCATGGTAGCTGTCGGCTTGTAAGGATCGCCGGGAGCGTCGTATTCGATCGAGCAATAGCCTTTGTATCCGTGCTTCTTGAGCGTGGCGAATGCCTTCGCCATATCCACGTGAGAGGCCTTACCCTGATCGTCGACCTCACCATCCTTCACATGGCAAATCCCATAGGCGTGCGAGAACATCGCCTCCATGGCCCGATCTTGAAATTCTTCGTCATGCGCGGCCAGCGAGTTTCCGAAATCCGGGAGAGCTCGCAACCACGGACTGTTGACTTTCTCAATCACCTGAACAATGAAGAATGGGTCTTCGCTTACCGGATTGTCGTTTTCAAGGTGGACTACGACATTTTTCTTTGCCCCGTATTCGGCTATCCGAGCCAGAGTCTCGGCTGCAAGTCCCACATCGGGTTTGGCATCTTTAGCCCCGTCGATGTGAGTGCGAATGCTGGGAGAACCGACCGCCACGCCAACGTCGATCCACTGATTGCTGGCGGTTACGGCTTTCTCGCGTTCCGAGCGATCTGGGGAATATTGGCTATGGCCGCCATCGACGGCAATATCGACGACTGCGGATTTGGCCTTATCCACCGCAGCACGGAACTGTTCGAGATATTTGGGATCGGTGGAGGGGAAGATGGGACTCCAGGGCTCAATCTTGTGAACGTTGAACTTTTCGGCCACATGCGCAGCGAAGTCCTTTAGTTCCATCTGCTGGGACACCGGCACTGTGCTCGGAGTCTTGCCATCCCATCCCTTCCAACCGACGATGAATTCGCGGAACGGATACGCCGCCACTGCCACACGGTCGCGCGGCACCGAAGGGAATTTGAACGACGGACCTGAACTCGAGGCGAGGGCGACATGAGATAGTGCGCATGCTCCTGCGATTCCGCCTGCGCATTGAACGACGAAATCTCTTCGTGTAGTCGGTTTCATGCGCGAAGTGTACCAGAGGGAATCGCCTCCGGGGCGATATGATCCTGAATTGTGGGTTCGGTTCCGTGTTATCTTTCCCGCGATTTTGATCTCGACAAGGGGTTAAACTGGAAAACCGGCTATGTCCGTAAACAAGGCACTTTCGTTGGTATGCGGCGGGGCGCTTCTGCTGTGCGTGCCCGCGCTCCTAGGACTTCAGGATGCCCAGGCGCCGCAGACTCCTGCGCCGGAGCAGGCGACGCCCGTAGCGCGCCCGCATAGTCAGTTCACACTGGGCGAAGTTGTTGAGGGAGCGACTCGGCAGGAGCGGCGAATGAATGACCTCCTTCGCAATTTCCGCCCAATCGTCGAAACCTATGTTCAAGAAGAGCAGCCCGATCAGGCGCTCGGAACTTCTCCCAAAGACGACGACTATTTTCTCAGCCGCCTCGATCTGGCAGGCAAGGGAGCGCAAACTCTGTCATTCACCGGCGATGAGCATGAGAAAGCTGGTGGGGTTAAGAAGTTGCTGAGAGACGCCGATGTCTTTGCAGCCGGCGGCTTCGCGCAAACGTTGTTCCCCGACTACGGTCACTTCGACAAGCAAAATTACGATTTCGAATTCGTTCGGTTCGAGGATCTCGGAGACGTGCACTGTGCTGTTCTGAATGTTGCTCCCAAGCATGACTCGGAAAGCCGCGGCTTTCTGGGCCGAATTTGGGTAGAAGATCAGAACTTCAACATCGTTCGCTTCACGGGTACCTACCGGTCAAAGGCTTACGCGAAACGATCATTTCACTTCGACAGCTGGCGGCTCAACATGATCAGCATCGTGTGGATGCCAGCCTACGTTTACACCGAGGAGTCGGATCCGCATGATCCTTCGCGCCATGGAGTCTGGTTCAAGGCGCAGACCAGGATCTGGGGATACGATTTGGCAAATGCAGGGGATCACCGCGAATTCGCAAAAAAGTTGACGGACACCCCTACTTTCGTCGATCCCAACAGGCACGAAACTTCTCAGGACCTGAATCCCGATTACACCGTCGGCAAGACAACGTATACGGCAGACGACAAAGTTGTGGAACGCCTGCAGGTGGCCGGATTGATGGCGCCGGACGGCGAGGTGAACCGCATCCTGCAAACGGTCGTCAACAACATCCTGGTCACGAATGATTTAGATATTCCGGCAATTCGCTGCCGGATTCTCTTAACGACTCCTTTGGAGTCGTTCGTCATGGGCCGCACGATCGTGATGAGCCGGGGCTTGGTGGATGTCCTGCCGGATGAAGCGACCCTTGCGGCCGTCTTATCGCATGAGTTGGCGCATATCGTCCTGCAGCATTCGACTGGCGAAAAATTCATGTCGGGTCTGACTTTGCCGTTTACGGATCTTGAAGTCTTCGCGCACTTGAATTTTCACTTTGATGCCGCGCAGGAAACAGAGGCCGACAAGAAGGGCTTGGAGCTGTTCTCGAAGTCTCCTTACAAAGACAAGATCGCGGCTGCGGGACTGTTCTTGGAGGCGATGGAAGCTCGCTCGCCGCAACTGCCCAATCTCCTGCACGGTCGCCTGAGCAATGATTTCGGCAGTAGCCATCTGGTTGGAATGAAGGCGATGACGGACCCAGGCAAGCACCTGGAGATGGAAAACGTCGAGCAGATGGCCGCGCTGCCGCTGGGGTCGAGAATATCCCTTGATCCCTGGTCTAATCGCATCGAGTTGCTGCGAGGCCAAGCTGCGAGACCACTTTCGGCGGCCGAGAAGAGGCCCTTTGAGGTAAGCCCCTTCTACCCGCACTTGAAACGATTGGACGAACAGGCAAAAAATCCACCTCAGGCGAAGCCCTAAGCGGATTCTTTTAGTATCGGCGTTGGTCGGCTTACTTTTGCTGCGCCTTTTTTTCAGCGGCCTTCTTCTGCGCTTCAACCGTCCACGGTGGAGCGATGCCATTTACTCTCGCATAGGCTACTGACTGGCCGAGATGCTCATGCGCGTCAGCAACAAGAATGTAAATGACGTCACCTGCGTTTGCTTGAGGTCCTAGCTTCGGTAGCAGCTTGGCGAAGTCAGCGTTCGTCATTTCTTGAATATTCTTCTGAGCAAAGTCCCAAGATTTGTTGAGTTCGTCAACTATCCGGGCCCGATCGGTCGTGGATTTTTCAAACGTCTTTCCGTCAAAACCTGCAGGCGGCGTCGCTCCCATCAACGCGAGAATGCCGTAGCGCTCGCCAGCAGCGTGCAAGAAGACTTCCGCGAAAGAACGTGAGTCGGGTGAAGGACGCCAGGTCAGCTTGTCTGCAGGGAGAGCGTTCGCGAGGTCCACGAATTTCTTCTGGACTCCTCCCAGATCCAGCAGAGCCTGCGCCTTCATGTCGTAGCTAGGGGCGGTGTGATCGGACGAATCAGCGGTTTGTGCCCGGACACCGATCGACATGCGACCCACGCACATCAGTGTCGCTAGAACCGCCACAAGAGTTCTATTCATTCCATCCTCCAGGTAATAGGCTGGTGTCTTGGACGACGCGGAGAGGTTTTAGTAACGGGCTTTCAGGGACGGTTCAGGTGCATTCGCACCGATGCCCGCGTAATCGGTCCCACCTTGCAAGCATAAGCTTTGTTTTCGGGGAGCTGGACGCTGTTCAAACTCCAGATGCTGTTTTAGTCAAACTCCAGCACGACGATCTCTGAATTGGATCCTAGCCTTAGCGGGGGGCCCCAAGTCCCGGCACCGCTAGAGGTGAAGACCTGCATCCCGCCGATGCGGCTCAATCCGTAGACAAACTGGCGGTACATCCGGCGGGCCATCCAACTCCAGGGAATAAATTGGCCAAGATGTGTGTGCCCGGAGAGTTGGAGCGAGAAGCCCGCGGCTTCGGCTACCTCAGGGTGATCTGGGGCGTGAGTGAGCAGAATGCTCGCGCGCTCACGGTCCAAAGGAACGGCGCGCAGGGCTGAGGCGAGGTCTTGGTTGGAGGTTGCACTGCGATATGGGACGCCCACAACCTGCAGGCCATCGGCCTCCACCCGTTCGTTGTGAAGAACTCTGACGCCTGCTGCCTTGATTGCGTTTAAGTACTTAGTATCGTCCCCAAACTGCTCATGATTTCCGGCGACGAAATAGACGCCATGCGGAGCCGTAAGCTCGCTGAGGGGAGCGGCCGCCCGAGGCGCATCAATGGCGGTGCCATCAAACAGATCGCCGGTGATAAATATCAAATCAGGCTCTTCATTCAAAATCTTGGCGATCAGACGGCGGAGGAAATTGCCATTGCGAACATGGCCAAGGTGAACATCGCTGAGCAGGGCTGCTTTGCGGCCTCTCCATGCGTTCGGGAGATTTTCGAGGCGAACTCGAATCCGGGTGATGCGCGTCCAGCTTGCGTTGAAGAGTCCGTACGATCCTAGGACAAAGGCGGTCGCGAAGAGAATCTCAACCAGCAGGTGGAAGTTCAATCTTGCGCCCGACACTGCCGCTACCGCGAAGATGATCCACGACAGAATCGCAGCCGGGAAGAGAAAACTAAGAAAACCCATCCATACCGCTGCGCCCCGGTAGAGAGTTCGTACAGGAGCATTCGTCTGAGAGAAAGCCAGCAACGACGCAACTACAAAGCTTATCGACAGAAACGCAAGAATGACGGGCAGCCACCGGTTATCGAAGGCCGAAGGACTTGGGGAGTCGAAAGCCCAAGTTTTATAGAGGAAATAGTGGGCGAAGAGCAGGATGACCTGAACAGCCGCAATGAATCCGAATAACCGACGTTGGCGCATCGAAAGTATAGATTCGCACAGCCGATGTATCGATTCTTGTAATTCGAGCCGTCATCCGGCAGCGACGGCAAATCGAGTAAAGCTATATGCCTTTATGGGTTAGGACAACGTCGACAAAGTTAATTCTTGCTCCGCAAAGGCCTTCTGGTCGCGCATGGATCGTTCTCGGACAGAATTAAGAGCGAATGGCGAGGGGCAAAAGACGGCAGAAGATTAATAAAAGTGCTCCCCGAGTCTGAGTGGACGCGGGGAGCGATTGGCTCATTTTGCGAGGTACCACGGAGTGGTCGTCGCATCTGTCTTTAGGAAATCTAACAACTGGTTTGAAACTTTCATCTGACCGTACGCAGACGAAGGATGCGTGCCGTCGGGCGAGAAGTCTTGGCAACCCCACTCCAGACCATCATCCCGTCCGAGCATTCCGTTCGCCCAGTAGTACGGGCCCCATGACATCCACGGAGCGACCACAGCGCCTTTGTTCTTGTCATAGTTCAGGTTGGATTTGCCATTGATCTGATCCTGAATTGCCCACTTCACGGCAAAGCCGGCTTCAAATGCGTACGGCTCGGGATTGCTTGGTTTTCCTACCCCGTTTGAATAACCGCCGTAAACTCGCGACGAGAAGTAGACCAGCTTCAAATTCGGAAACAGATTAAGCATGGTCTGCATCATGGTCTCGTATTCGGACTGCATGTTCGTCATGTCGCTGGGGAAGGTTCCGCTGGCGATTCCATCGGTGTCCTCCACCCAGATTGCGACGACCTGTTTCGCCGTCACGTTATTCTGCGGCAGGTAATCGTTCAGCACGGTCGACCAGTAGGCAGAACTCGAACTGGTGAAGTTGTTTGGAGTCGCACCGCCCTGTGCTCCATTGACGATCACCAACGACGAATTCTTGTCTGGATCGGCATTCGCGATGGGCAAAAAGCGACTGAACTCCTGCTGCGCGGTCGATTCGCCGATCGCCATCAGGACATACTTTCCGCTCGAACTCGGGTTTCCGTTGGAGTCGAGAGCTTGAATGCCCTGGGCAATGCCGATTCCATCGGAGGTATGGCTCGAAGGACGCACATTGCTTCCGCTCGGATAAAGGCCTCCCTGAGATCCCTGATAGCTGCCGGTGCCAAGATCGGTCAAAGCTGTGATCGGCGTGGATGTCTTGGGGATATCGAACGAAATGTCGTTGCAATTATCTCCAAGATTCGAAAAGACCCCGAGCGTGAAGGCTGTTGAGGCAGTTGCGTTGCTCGAGTCGGTAGCTTGAATGGTGAAAGTATAGTTTCCCGTCCCGACCGAAGAACTCAGCGTTCCGGTTATTACGCCAGCCGAGGACAGGCTCAGGCCGCTGGGCAGAGAACCCGACGAGACTTTCCAGGTGAAGGGCCCATTCCCTCCACTGGTGGACAGGTTGGCCTGGTATGCAGCGCTCTTGGTTGCTTGCGGCAGCGTAGGCGGAGTCGATATAGAAAGGGAACTCGAGGCGACTCCGGTGCCAGTAAGACTGGTCCCGTCATCGGGCACCGCGTCAAAGGTGAGATCGAGGGCCCCCGACTCCGAACCGATCTGACTCGGATTGTAGAAAACTGACAACTTCACGTTTCCGCCAGCTGCGATGGTGGCGGGCAACGTGACTCCGCTCGTAGTGAAACTCGGTGACGATGGAGTAATGGCAGTCAGCTTCATACTCTGACTGCCCGTGTTTGTGACCGTCACGGTCTGCGCAGCGCTTTTGTGTCCCAAACCTTGATTCGAGAACGTTAGCGACGAGGGAGTCACAGACGACGCCGCCGAACTCTTCAACCCGGTTCCGGTGAGTGGAACCTTCAGAGATGTTCCGTCGTTGAGGCTGAGAATAAAGTTGCAGCTGTACGACTTCGCGGTAGTGGGCTGAAAAAAAACTGAATAGTGAGTCAGCGTCTGGCTCGGACCAAGAGTGAAAGGCGCGATTCCAGAGGACAAACCGAATCCATCGCAGTCAAAGCTGACACTATTGATCGTCACTTTCTTGCTGGTGATCTTGTTGATGGTAAGGACCTTGCCGCCAGAGGCCTTGCCAATGTATGTGTTTCCGAACTTGGCAGAACTTGGTGAAGAGGAAATGTCTTGAGCGGACAGTGGAGCGGTGACGATGAGGGTGAGTAGAACGCATGCCGCGGCCGAGCCTAGCGCTCGGAACTTTGGAGATTTCATGGGGGAGCCTCCCGGTGCAATCTTCTGATTAGGTGAGGATTTTTCGCCCAAAAGAGAAACGGCAAGACTCTGTTGGGAGGAAGTTAGAGCTTGTTGTCGTCCTGGTCGTGGTGGTTGGTGGGTTGCTATTTGGATAGAACGGGCTAAAGAGTCGTCTGCTGTCATATGGGGGAGGTTCGGACTACGATTTCGGGTTTGACTCAGTGCTGCTCGGACCCGCGGGGGCAACCGCCTTGTTGGTGTACCGATGCCAAAAGCGCAAATCCTTACGTGAAGCTGAAATGAATAATCGACACTTCAACGGAGCAGCTTTCATCCTGAAAGAAAAATCAAGCCAAGGCCAGATGAGACACGGACCGGGATAGGCGTTCCCGGATTTTCCGCAAGTATATCTGTCACAAAACAACTGTCAAGAATGCAGAAAGATGCACACAGGACTCTCTGAATACGGGACTTAGAATGCAGGAAGAAATGGATTGACAAACGCAGCTTTGTTACCGAGTTCACAGACCTTCTAATCGGAAAAAGGTCGCCGCCGAAGAAGATCGCGGCCAAACGCGATGATGCCGACTGCAACAACAATCACCATCCACGCGATGAAGAAACACGATGCAGCGTCGGAAAGGAATGCGTCACTTGACATATGTACCACTCTCGCCGGCGCCAGAGCAGCTACAAGAAACTCTGGCGTCGGCATCGTTAACTCCCAGGTGGAAGGTTGCGGCTAACAGCTTAATCTTGAGCCGGAGGCAGCGCCTGATTCATGTGCTGTTGCATGCGCGCTTCGTGCTGCGCCTCGAGTTGCTTTAACTGCGTCTGCTGATCCGGGGTAAGCAACTGATACATCTCGTTGTGAATGCGTGTCTCCTGAACGGTGATCTGCGCCTGAACCTGAGCTTTCTGCGTGGCCAATGCCTGCACCTTAGCCGGATCGAAAAGGCCTTCGACGTACTGCCTCAACTGGCGATCAATCTGCCGCTGCTGCTCCATCAGCGGCTTCATGGTGGGATGCTCTTTCTCCATCACCGATTTCATCTGTGCCTTCTGATCTTCGGTGAGATTCAGTTGCTTTGCGAAGAATCCCATCATCGGGCCGCCGCCCATGCCGAATTCATGTCCGTGCATGTGGGGTGGAGGTGGAGCGTCTGCGGTCTGGGACTTGGCGATCGTCGCGCCGAACAGGACGGCGATGATGGCAACCAGCAGGCGATTTCGAATTGATTTCATGGTGAGCTCCTCATTCTGTCCAAACGTGTAGACTTCGTACTCCCTGATAGAAACACGCCGAGGAAAGGGTAGGGGTAAAAAGTGGGTAAACCAGCGTAAAGTTTTGTAACAACAAAGGTTTTGCGCGTGCGCGAGGGACGTCGAGCTTTTGCTCTTAACCAACCTGCAGCGGCTTGACGAAATGCCGGGTTGACAATTCTTTACTACGGGTAGTTCTTGGATTGTTGCAGAATGATGAGAGCCAATGGAACGCATACTGGTTATCGATGATGACGTCGAGCTTTGCCATCTCGTCGGGGAGTACTTGCGCGCGGAAGGTTTTACGACCGAGTGCGTACATGATGGCGAAAGCGGCCTCAAGAAGGCTGGCGCTGAAGAATACATGCTCGCCGTTCTTGATGTAATGCTGCCGGGCATCAACGGCTTCGAAGTGCTGCGCAGAATTCGCGCGACTTCCCGTCTTCCCGTCTTGTTGCTCACGGCAAGAGGCGAGGACGTTGATCGAATTGTGGGACTGGAAATTGGGGCGGATGACTATCTGCCAAAGCCTTTTAATCCACGGGAACTGGTGGCGCGCATACGAGCAGTATTGCGCAGGACTCGCGGCGAAGGCGGCTCTGCGGCACCGGACCTTGTGAGTGTCGGCGACGTCGAACTTGATCCCGCAACCCGAACCGTTCGGTTGGAAGGGAAGCCCGTTGACCTTACTTCAGTTGAGTTCAATCTGCTGGAGGTCCTGTTGCGTGAGGCCGGCCGCGTGGTTCCGCGCGAGAGGTTGGTTAACGCCGTCCTGAGCCGCAAGTTTTCACCCTTCGACCGCAGCATCGACATGCACGTGAGCAAGGTACGGAAAAAACTGGGCGACACCGAAAATGATGAGCACATCAAGACCGTCCGAGGCGTAGGCTACATCTTTGCGCGGCCCCGAGAAAAAGTGAAGGCCTGACGCGGATCGCGCACGAGTGGGTTAACCATCCATGAAGAGTCTCTTTGTCCGAATCTTCCTGTCGTTCTGGATCGCGCAGGCACTGTTTGTGGTGCTGGCGATTTTGGTTACGATCGCATTCCGTCCTCGAAGCTCGACCTGGGAAGCTCTGCGCACGACGATCCTCAACGACGCGGTAAACGCCTACGAAGAAGGCGGCGACGCAAAGCTGCGGGAGTATCTCGACACCGTCGACGCTACGCAGCATGTTCGTGCGTATTTATTCGACGAGCACGGCATCGAGGTCTCACAACGCGGTGCACCGGATTGGGCGATGCGCGTTGCGGCCGGTGGACCACGACTTCCTCAGAATGGATTCCTGTTCCCAGCCCCGCCCGTCGTGCGCGACTCCCGCGCATCGTCAGACGGAAAGCACCGGTTTACGGTCGTGCTGGGATTGCCCCCTGGCCCGAGAGTCTTCATTGGTCCTCGTGGAGTTCCATTTACTGGTTTGATCATCGGCGTAATTACATCTGGCCTAGTCTGTTATTTGCTCTCCTGGTATCTCACTAAGCCGATTGTTCGATTGCGAACGGCCGCGCGTCAACTGGCGGCTGGAGATCTCACGGCTCGCACGGGAGCACCGTCGAGCACGCGGCGTGATGAGGTTGCCGGCCTCATGCGGGATTTCGATGCGATGGCGGAGCGGATCGAGACTTTGCTGAAGGCGCAATCCCGATTGTTGAACGACATCTCCCACGAATTGCGGTCTCCGCTCGCGCGCCTGAATGTGGCCCTTGGGCTGGCTCGCCAGCGCGCTGATTCGCAAAGCGTGGACATGCTCGACCGAATCGAGCTGGAAGCGAGCCGCCTGAACGAATTGATTGGGCGCATCCTGACGTTGGCTCGGCTCGAAGACGGCGAACAGCTGGTGCCTCAGACGCCCGTCCCTCTGGATGAACTCGTCGCGAATGTGACCGAGGACGCCGAGTTCGAGGCGCAAGCTCGGCGATGCCACGTACGCACCGTCATCCCCGACGGGGACTGGCAAGTTCGGGGCAATGCCTCGCTGTTGCATAGCGCCGTCGAAAACGTCGTGCGCAACGCGATCCGTTACACGCAAGAGGGAACCTCGGTCGAGATAGAACTCAAGAGCGAAGACCGGGCCGGTGTTTGCGAAGCGGTCCTTCGAGTCAGTGACTCGGGCCCAGGTGTTCCAGCGGACGCTCTGGGAAAGCTCTTTGAGCCGTTCTACAGACTGGATGATGCTCGCGGAAGACTCACGGGCGGCGTCGGGCTCGGCCTGGCAATTACGGAGAGAGCTGTGCGCTTTCACGGTGGCAGAGTGGCGGCATTCAATCGGGACGGAAAAGGTTTGTTGGTCGAGATCCGACTCCCGTTGATCCTCAGTGGACAACGCCCGCAAAAAGCAGACGAACCGATTTCGGCAGAACTGAAAGTGTAGCACCGCCTATGTGGCGTTCTTTTTTTCACTCAAAGTGAGTCCATTTTCTTCGTGATGCGTCTCCGCCGTCTGACGGCCAAGGAAACTTCTCGTATACTGTCCTGTGGCGTTACGGGCAACTCCTGAGAGCTTCCAGCGTTCCAACAGTCTTGATGCGAGATTGCTCTTCCCGCGCTTTCCTGATACACAAATGGGTTGAGATTTCCCGCAATTTTCAGAGGATGAGGAACCCGGCCTGCGGGTTTCGGGGCGTACTCGCGCAATTCTCACACAAAGTATGGAGATAATCCGAAGAATGTCGAAACGATCATGGCTGCTCGGGGTGGGATCGTTGATTTTGGTTGCACTACTGTTGGCATGTGGAAGCAAGTACAACGCATCATCAAATGGCCTTCTACTAGTGGGAAGTCGTGGGTCAGCGGTGATCGAGACGTTCAGTTTCAGCCTGAATAATGGTCACGTTTCGGCCATTGCCAACTCTCCATCGTCCACCTCGGGGCAGGCTTGCATTTTGAACGGGCTTCCGGCTTCGATGGTGATCGATCCGGCTGGCGCGTTTGCGTATGTGGCGCTCAACGAGAGCACGACGTGCAGCGGGAGCGCGACAGGGATACAGGCTTTCAAAATAAATTCCAACGGAACAATAACCGCGGCGGGGAGTCTAATCTCGGACCCAAATCCCATTGCACTGTCGATGGACGCGGCAGGAAAATTTCTCTTTGTGGCGGAGGGGACAAACTCACTTTCGACCGCTCCAAATGCAGCGCCGTGTCCGGGTACCACTGCACAGTACGGTATCTGTGTGTACGCGATTGCCGGCGGTGGCGCGCTAACCGGAGTGCCGGGAAACTTCACCCTCCC
The DNA here is from genome assembly GCA_963801895.1 of uncultured Acidobacteriota bacterium. Classification (GTDB taxonomy): domain Bacteria; phylum Acidobacteriota; class Terriglobia; order Terriglobales; family Acidobacteriaceae; genus Sulfotelmatobacter. The sequence continues at coordinate 235,067 of CAWDGM010000004.1, forward strand.
AACCACTCTTTTAGCCCCCGATTTCGTAGCTGTGGCGGCTACTCCAACTGTTTTCCCCGGAATCGGAATCAATGGGGTGCAAAACGCTGTTTGCTCCACGCCGGGTAACAGTCCGCCGACGTCAGAATTTGTCTACGCCGTCGATGGGGTCAACAACTTGGTCTGGGAATTCTCGGTGGATACGTCGACTGGCGCACTGGGAAATCCTCCTGGGATGAGCGCCGCCGGATCCGTTCCAACGGCAGCCGTACCTGCTGGTGTCGCCATCGATCCATGCGACAGATTCGCGTACGTTTCCAATGGTCCGCCGACTAACAAGATCAGCGCCTACCAAATCTGTGTGGATATCGTCTCTCCCGGTCCCTGTCCGAACGCCGACGGCAGTCTGGTAGCGGTGAGCGGTTCGCCATTCTCGCTTTCCGGAAACGCAAACGCCCCCGGGCCACTGGTGGTTGATCCCTTTGGGAACAACGTGTACGTGGTCGGAATCTCTTCGAACACCGTTTCTGGATTCAAAATCAGTCCCACAACCGGGGGCCTGACTGCTCTCAATCCGCCGACGGTGGCAACTGGGCAGCGCCCAACATCGATTGCGATTCGTGGCGATGACAACTGGATGTTTGTGTCGAACTTCGATGTAGCCACGGTTTCGCAGTATTCGGTCACACCCGCTACCGGGGCGCTAAATGCCGAAGCCCCAATCGCAACGGACAACAATCCATCTGGAATCGCAGTGAAGTGAGCCGGTCGAAGACTGGTTTGCGCAGCGAGACGCGCTTAGGTTGCGCTTTGAGAATTCCTTAGGTGGGTACTTTCAAGATTAAGTACCCGCCAACCAAGATGAAAATCAGGTCCGGGGACCATGCGGCGACCGCCGGGGGCAAAAAGCTAAGATTTCCCATGGCCTCGAATAGGCGGGACGCAACCGTGTAAAACACAGCAATTCCCAAGGCAACGGCAACACCAGTCACCGCTCCCCGCTTTCCCGTCGAGATCGAAAACGGAATCGCCAGCACGGCCATAATCAAAGTAATAAGCGGATACGACAGCTTTTTGTGAAGTTCCACCCTCAGGCGTACCACGTCGAACCCACTCTGTTGCAGATCACGAATGTAGCGCCGGAGTTCCTCGTAGTTCATCTCGCTGTATTGCTTCACTTCCTTCTTGAAGTAGGAGGGAGTTTCCGGCAATTCTGGAAAAGTCGCCACTTCGAATGATCGGTAGTTTGAGATGGCGGAGACGTTGAGAACACGTTCCCAGCCTCGCTCGTACTCCCATCGGTTCAAGTTTTCCGCCCAACGCGCGCGATCGGCATGAATTCGACGAGTGACGCTGAACGTTGCCTTGTCGAGCTGGAAGACAGAAATGTTGCCAAACTGGTCTCGATCGGGATCGAAGAATTGATAGTAGTAAATGTCCTGGTTCTTGCCGAAGATCCATTTGCGATCGGGACGCAGGTACGTCTGGGCGGGTTTGCCTTTGATCTCGTTGTGCAAGGCTTCTTGGCGCTTATTGGTGTGAGGCAGATAAAACTGGTCGGCCAAAAACAGCGCTCCGGCGAAAATCGCCGCCGCAACGATCACCGGCGTCACGATACGGTAAATGCTGGTGCCGGTGGCCTTGATGGCGGTGATTTCGTTCGACCGCTGCATGAGGCCGAACGTGACGAGGACGGCCAGCAGTGTTACGAGAGGCGCAACGTTGTAAAGCAGGTACGGCGTGACATTCAGCAGGTACTCGGCAACCACCGTTGCAGGCACTTTGTTGCGCAAGATGTCGCCGAGCAATTCGAAGAGCGTGAACACCAAAACCAAAACCAGGAATGTCGACAGGATCATCCCCAGATAGATAAAGAAGTCGCGCAGGATGTAATCGTCAAGAAGCGTAGGAAAGCTGGCGCTGAAGACGCGGCGTCGGGTCGAAGCACGTTCAAAAGCATTTTCCCGGCGATCCCGTCCCAAGCTCGCCTGGAGCAGAGTTTGGTGACCCTTGCCGAATTTTCGAAACGATGCAAACTCTATCGGGCGTTTTTCGGCGCGCATCAACAGAAACAGTCCCAATGAAAAGAAAACGATGTCTGCGAGCCACGCGCCAAACCATGGCGCCACTTTGCCCTGTCGCGCCAGCGATACGCCGACCAGTGAAACCACGTAGTAGGCAAACACGAGCAGGATGGTGAGTACAAATCCTCCAGATTTGCCGCTCTTCTTGGACGAAAGGCCCAGCGGAATTCCGACAAGTGCGAGCACGAGGCAGGCGGTAGGCAAGGCGAAGCGGCGGTGAAATTCAATCAGATACCAACGCGCTGCGACCGGATCGGAACGCTGAGCTTTCGTCAGAAGGCTGCCCGTTGCCATCACACCTGCAGGCAAAGATTCGTCGCTCTTATTCTCCGTCGAGGGCATCTCGATCGGGATGTCAGTTTCATCGAACGTCGAGATCAGGTAGCGGTCCGAGTCTTTGGGATCGGTTTCATGCTCCGAACCATCGATCAGATGGAGATGCAAACGCTCAGGACCCTCGCTGACCACAACCCCCTCTCGGGCCAAGGTAATCTTCGGGTTGGCGGCATCTGACACGTCCGCCATGAACACACCCTTCCACACCGCTGCCCCTTGTGCGCTCTTAACATCCTGCACGTAGAGGACATACTTGGGGAATCCCTCGTAGAAGACGCGAGGTTGAATCTCGAATGAAACCTGGGAACCTTTCAATCGGTCTTCCAACCGGCCGAGCGCTGCTTGTGAGCGGGGAGCGATGTAAAGTCCGTTGAAGAGCGCGATCATCCACGCGGTGAGGACGAAAATCGACAACACTCTCAAAAACGTCCATACACCCATGCCGCTGGCGCGCATAGCGGTGATCTCGCTGTCCGCGGCAAGTCGGCTGAGGCCGATCAAGATTCCAACCAGCACGCTCATCGGGAGCGTATAGGTCAGCGCGAGAGGAATGGTAAACGAGAAAATTTCAGCAACACTTGGGAGCGGGGCACTGGCACGGACTACAAGTTCAAGGATACGTCCGAGATCGCGGGTAAATAGAACGAACGTGAAGATCCCCGCGCCGATAAGGGCGTGAGCCGCCACTTCGCGCAAGATGTAGCGGGTAAGAATCCGCATGGGACGAGCGCTGATGCGAGGATAGCACGGCGCAGACCTATCCCCTGGAGCGGCTAACGACTATCCTGCCTTCAGAAATAGCGCGGATAACGGTGGCAAAGTCAGCCTGAGGGAAAATGGACGTCCGTGCATCGGAATCTCTTCCGCCTGAACGCCGCCAAGATTGCCCATCCCGCTACCAGCGTACTCGCGAGCATCGCTGTTCAACATCTCGCGCCAATATCCACCATGCGGGACCCCGACGCGGTATCCAAGGCGTGGAACAGGTGTGAAATTGCATGAGACCAGAATAGAATCTTGCGGATTCTCGCTCTTCCTCAGCAGGGAGACCGTGCTTGTCATGTTGTCCGTGCAGTCGATCCATTCGAACCCGTTGGCACTGTTGTCCAAAACGTGCATGGCCGGTTCGCTGCGATAAAAGCGATTCAATTGTTCCATCCAGCTCTGAATGCCGCGATGCACCTGGTATTGCAAAACATGCCATTCAAGACTGGTGTCGTGAGCCCATTCGCGGACTTGCCCGAATTCACAGCCCATGAACAGTAATTTCTTTCCCGGTTGCGCGTACATATAAGCGAAAAGCAGACGCAAATTCGCGAACTTCTGCCATTCGTCGCCCGGCATCTTGCCGATCAGAGAGCCTTTCCCGTGAACGACCTCGTCATGAGAAAGCGGCAATACGAAGTTTTCGAGAAATGAATACAGCATACGGAACGTGAGATCGTTTTGGTGATACTTGCGATGGATCGGATCGTTCTGGAAATATCGCAGCGTATCGTGCATCCATCCCATGTCCCACTTCATTCCGAAACCAAGTCCACCCACATAGATCGGTTTCGAAACCATGGGCCATGAAGTGGATTCTTCAGCGGTAGTCTGAACGTCTGGATGTTCCTTATAAACTTCCTGATTGAAGCGACGGAGAAAATCAATGGCTTCAAGATTTTCTCGTCCCCCAAATTTGTTTGGAATCCATTCGCCTTGTTTACGCGAATAGTCCAGGTAGAGCATGGAGGCGACGGCGTCCACCCGCAGTCCGTCGATGTGGTATTTGTCCAACCAAAACATCGCGCTCGACATCAGAAAGCTGCGCACTTCGGCGCGGCCGTAGTTGAAGATGTGAGTCTTCCAATCGGGATGAAATCCTTGCCGTGAATCCGCGTGTTCGTACAGATGTGTGCCATCGAAATAAGCCAGGCCATGACTGTCGGAAGGAAAGTGCGATGGCACCCAGTCCAGTATCACGCCGATACCATGCTGGTGCAGGTAGTCGACCAGATACATAAAATCTTGTGGCGTCCCGTATCGAGACGTCGGCGCGAAATATCCCGTAGTCTGATATCCCCAGGAGCCGTAAAACGGATGTTCCATCACTGGAAGAAATTCGACGTGTGTAAAGCCGAGCTGGCCAACGTACTGTGCTAAACGAGGTGCAGTTTCGCGGTAGGTGAGTGGGCGGTTGTGTTCTTCCGGAACGCGCATCCAGGAGCCAAGGTGGACCTCATAAACCGCGTGCGGCGCGCGCAGAGAATTGCGCTCGCCTCGCTTTTGCATCCACTCCTGATCGTTCCATTCGTATCCAAGGTCCCAAATCACCGAAGCCGTGCGCGGAGGCTTCTCATGCATCATTCCCATCGGATCTGCTTTGTCGACACGGAAGCCATGCCGCTGGGATTCGATGTGAAACTTGTAGAGAGCGCCATGGTCGGCACCAGGAACGAATCCTTCCCAGATTCCCGAAGATCCGCGCGCGTTCAGTCGATGAGTCTTCGGATCCCAACCGTTGAAACTGCCGACCACAGACACTGACCGCGCATTTGGCGCCCACACGCTGAAGATGGCTCCCGCCTCTCCATTGTGTGAGGAGAGATGAGCACCCATCTTGTCGTACATGCGGTAGTGGCTGCCCTCGTTGAAAAGATACAGGTCGTTTTCCGTGAGAAGCTGCGGGCTGGCAATTGCGGATTCGGGGCTCATAGTCTTAGCCGGATCTTCACAAAGATGAGATTTTCATCACTCCCAAACAGCTCGACGCAAGGTAGTCAGCACCCACCTCTATGAATACAGGTACGTTTTCTATGTACACGATTATCCGTTCGATGTACATCCCGCGATTTCCCTGGATGACGGCACAAGATCGTGAGTTGTGCGTTGTACGCGGGTCAGCGCAAGGCCTCCAATAGGTTAACCTTCATCGCTCGCCGCGCCGGCAAATAAGAGGCGAAGAGGGCAACCACTAGAAATATTAGGGACGCGATGGCGAACGTTTCGAAATCACGCGTGCTGATACCGAACAGCATAGTCGCCATGAGCCGAGTCAGGGCAAAAGCCGCCGCAAGTCCGATTCCGATACCGACCCCACCTAATAAAAGCCCCTGCTTCAGAACCATGGTCTGTATGTCACCGCGAGCGGCGCCCAGAGCGAGCCGGATTCCGAATTCCTGTAGTCGTTGCGAGACCGAATATGCGAGCACTCCATAAATTCCAACTACGGTAAGGCCGAGCGCAGATGCGGAGAACGCGGCAAGTAACATCATCATGAAGCGCGGCTGAGAGCGCGAGTTGTTCACCAGTTCATCGACGGTCTGGATATTGGTGACTGGCTGATCCGGATCGATAGAAGCGATCTGCGATCGCACAGTGCTGATTAAGGTTTCGGGTGCAACGGAGGTGCGAATCAATAGATTCATGTTGCCCCATGGCAGTTGCGGGAACGAAAGATAAAGCTGCGGTTGCGTAGCCTGCTCGAGGCCTTTGTTCTTCACATCGGACGCCACGCCGATCACTTCCGCCGGAGCCGGCCATCGGCCCACGATCACGTGTTTGCCCACGGCGTTTTCGTTCGGCCAGAACTGACGGGCGAAGGTTTCATTTACGATGACAACTTTCGGTGCTTGCGCGCCGTCGGCGTCGGTAAAGGTGCGTCCGCTGCGAAAAGCCACTTTCATGGTTTCGAACCATTTAGCACTTATTGCTTCAATATCCATGAACGGACGCTGTGCCAGCGGCACCTCCAGTTGCCCCTCGGGCAGAACCGGCGTTGCGCGTATCGAGCTGAGAGGGAGTGCCGCTGACATGCCTGCGCTGCGAACGCCGGGAAGTACCGCGACTCGACGCAGCACTTCGTCGAAGAATGCGATTTGCTGCTCGGGCTTCGCATACTTCACGGTGGGAAGCGAGACATCCATCGTCAAGATGTGACTCGCGTCGAAGCCCGGATTGACATCAAGCAAGCGCATAAAGCTCCGCAGTAACAGCCCTGCTCCAATCAGCAGAACAAGGGAAAGCGCGACCTGTGTAACGACAAGCAGGTTTTTCAAATGTGTACGGTTGCGTCCGGCTGATACGCCTCGGCCCTCATCGCGCAATGCCGCGTTCGGGTCGGCGCGAGCGAGTTGGAGCGCGGGAATTGTTCCGAATGCGATCCCTGCGACAAGCGAAGTCACAAGCGTGTAACTGAGAACACGTAGATCGATCCCGATCTGCATCCCTAGGGGCAGAAGACTGGCTCCCCAGAAGACTAAAGATCGAGTGGCGATCCAACTCAAGCCAACACCGACGATTCCGGAAACGAGCGCCAGAAGAGTACTCTCGGTCAGAAGCTGCGAAATCAGGGCGCTGCGACTTGCTCCCATGGCGGCGCGAACAGCGATCTCTCTGCGGCGCGCGAGCGCTCGTGAAAGCAGAAGGCTGGCGACGTTGGCACAGGCGATCAGGAGCACGACCCCTACCGCGAAAGATAGAACCAACACTTTGCTGCGAACATTGCCCACGACCAGATCGCGCAGGGATACAGTCATCATCCCCTGCGTCGGATTGGCATCAGGAGCAGTCGGATTTTGCTCACGGTAACGTTGATTGATTACGGCCAGTTCTGCATCCGCACTGCCTCTGGAAATTTCGGGCCGCAGCCTTGCGATGACGTCGAGGTACCCGACACCCATCCGCAAGCGCCCTGCCGGAATCAGAGAGAATTCGAAATATCTAGGCGACCAGATATCAGGGGCCGCGCCGACGAAGGGAAACTGCACCTCCGGAAGAACTCCGACGATCGTGCTCGGAGTTGCATCGAGATTGACCGAATGTCCAATGATGTTGGGGTCGCCCTGAAATCGGGTGTGCCAGAGCTTATTGCTAACGATGATTGCGGGCTTAGCTTCCGGACGACCTTCTTCTTCACTGAACACTCGACCGAGCACTGGTTTCACGCCCAGCATCGAAAAAAAACCGGGAGAGACGCGTGTGACGGGAACCTGCACCGGTTGACCGGAGCCCGTTAGATTGAGATTGTCATTCGCCCAGACCGCCACTGTCTGGAACGATTTGCTGGAATCATGAAGCAATTCATATCGCAGCAGGGTGGTGGAACTTTCTCTATCGTTATCCGTAACCCGGACGCTCACTAGTTGCTCCGGTTCGTTATAGGGAAAAGGTCGAAGCAACAGGGCGTTAGTTACCGTGAAGATGGCGGTGTTAGCCCCGATTCCGAGTGCGAGCGTGAGAATCGCGGCAGTTGTGAATCCAGGATTCTTGCCGAGCATTCGCACTGCATATCGAATATCGCGGAACAACTGTTCCATGACGCAATTATAGGACCCGGAGAATAACTTCGAGTCAAGTGGATCACTCGAACGCTGCGGGCAATGCAATGTTGCAAATATCGCATGCTAGACTGATTTCCTCGCTATGCCGTCTCTGCGTGTCATCCTCCTCTGGCATCAGCACCAGCCGTTCTATAAGGATCTGGTTACGGGTGAATACCGTTTGCCTTGGGTGCGTTTGCACGCTCTCAAGGATTACTACGGCATGGTGAAATTGCTGGACGAATTTCCCAACGTTCACCAAAACTTCAATCTTGTGCCGTCGCTGATGGTGCAAATCCAGGATTACGTTGCCGGAACGGCGCAAGATCCATTCTTGACCGTGGCCGCTAAGCCGGCGAAAGACCTGACGCAGAACGAGCGCCGTTTTGCTTTGCAATATTTGTTTCAGGCAAATCCGCAAAATGTGATTGGCCGGTATCCGCGTTACCGCGAATTATGGGAGCGGTACCGCGAGCATGAGCACAATCCCGAGCGAGCAGAGCGCTATTTTCAAGCCAGCGACTTTACCGACCTGCAGGTCCTGTCGCAAATTGCGTGGTTCGACGAATTCTTCCTGGACGAGAAGGAGGTGGCCTCGCTCGTAGAGAAGGGGCGGCATTTCTCGCTGGACGACCAGAAGCTCGTAATTTCACTGGAACGCGAACTTCTTGGGCGGGTCTTACCGGCGCACGCCGAAGCTGCCAAGAAGGGATCGATCGAGATCTCCGCGACGCCGTTCTATCACCCGATTCTGCCCCTGGTCTGCGATACCAACGCCGGAGCCATATCATCACCGGGACTTCCGTTGCCGCAAAATCGATTTCGCCATCCTGAGGACGCTCGCGAGCAATTGGTGCGTGGTCTCGATCTGCACGAAAAGGTGTTTGGAGTGCGGCCCAAAGGTATCTGGCCATCTGAAGGGAGTGTTTCGGAGGAAGCCCTGGCCATTGCGTATAGCGTCGGAGTGCAGTGGATGGCGACTGACGAAGGCGTCCTCGGACGTACCACGGGAACGTTCTTCGCGCGTGATAACAACGGCAGGCTCCCGGGCCATCTCGCTGAAAACCTGTACAACATCCATCGCTATGAGAGCGGGTCCACCGCGATGCACATGGTGTTCCGCGACCATACGATTTCCGACCTGATCGGGTTTGTGTACTCGGGCATGCCTCCGGCAGACGCCGCCAGGCATCTGCTTGGGAACATCAAAGAAGCAGCGCGGCCCGTGCTGGCGAAGGGAAGAGATGCCGTCGTTTCGATCATCCTGGATGGTGAGAATGCATGGGAATATTATCCAAAGTCCGGGCGCGAATTTCTGCGGCGCTTTTATGACGCTCTGCAACATGAACCGGGCCTGGAGGCTGTGACGATCTCGGAGGCGATAGCCCGTCACAAAGATTTCAACCGGATGTCTTCTCTTGTTCCGGGATCGTGGATCAACGCAAATTTCAATGTATGGATCGGCGCACCCGAGGACAATCGCGCATGGGACTACCTCCATCATGCACGGGAGTTCTATGCGCAGAATGCCGGACACGCTACGGAAGAGCAGCGGAAGCTGGCGTTCGATGAGATTTTGATTGCTGAAGGAAGCGACTGGAATTGGTGGTATGGCCCCGAACACCATTCAGCAAATGACCGCGACTTCGACGAACTCTACCGAAAGCATCTGTCCAACGTCTATCAAGCGCTGGGCGCGGCGCCTCCGGACTACTTGGCGCAGCCCATCACAGGAGCGGAAGTCCGCCCTGCGTTCACGCCGCAGACTGCATACATTCATCCGCGAATCGCCGGTGACAAGGTGAGCTACTTTGAATGGATGGGCGCGGCAGTCTATACCGCCGATCATCGCGCGGGAGCGATGCACGGCAAACAGTTTCTTTTGGACTCGGTGTATACAGGCATCGATGCAACATACCTTTACGGGCGACTGGATTTCGCGGGCAAAATTCCGGAAGAAGATTTCGAAGTTGTCGTGAACGTGGAATCTTGGGCATCAGGCGAACCCCGGCCGCGACGAGTCCTGAGGGCCGATGTGTCAGTACGAGGGCGAAAGCTTGCGGAGTGGAAGATTGAGGATGGGTCTGCGGAGAAGGTGCTGACGTCCTCTGCAAGCCCGGATGACCGCGTAAAGATCGCGCTCGTCAGAAATTTCGAATTTGGATTGCCACTCTCTTGGCTGTTGGCTACGCCGACGAACGCGACTCCCGAACAATCGGCAGAGAGGAAACCTGGGGCATCTGCTTCGCCGACAACGAACAGAATAAAATTGCGACTCAGCCTCTGGCAGAACCGCTTGCCTGTCGACTCTTTGCCTCTGGAAGGATGGGTCGAGCTGCAAATCGTGAGTGAGGGAGAGCTTCTGTTTGGCACCTGGAGGCTCTAAGCGCCGACTCAACGCGTTCAGGCGAAAGAATTTGCGTCAAACTGGGTGCAGGCCCCATCCTTGTAGCGTGAGACATTCCGAACCCTCCACTCTGGCGCGGCTTTGGTGCCGCGGGCCTCGGCAAATTTCTAAAATTCCTTTTTTTTCACCGAAGATTATTTCGTTCCTGCTTTTGTGCACGCTGGTTTTGCCATCGCAGACCAGTGTTCCCAGCAAAGGTGGGACTTCCGCTCAAGCGGCTCAGTCCGCCGCTGTAGCAGCCCGCAATCTGGCAGATCCTCCCGGCCTTCTTTATCAGGGGATTCCCGCTTCTATTCCGCAAGACGATGGCGCCGCCGGATTGCGGCTGCAGCTTCGGCGTATGGCCACGACGGGGCGCTTGATGCAGGTTGTAGCCCATCCAGACGACGAAGATGGCGGAATGTTGACCCTGGAGGCGAGGGGGCACGGCGTCAACACGTTGTTGATGACGCTCAATCGCGGAGAGGGCGGACAAAACAAGATTGGTAGTAATTTGTCAGATGTATTGGGAGTATTGCGAGCGGAAGAGTTGCTGGCGTCCGATCAATTCTACGGAGTGCAAGACCGATTTTCGCGAGTAGCTGATTTCGGATTTTCGAAGAGCGCGGACGAGACGTTCGACAAGTGGGGCGGTCATGATCCCGCGCTTTCCGACATGGTCCGCGTGATCCGCACATTTCGTCCGGATGTTCTCGTCGCGCGTTTCTCAGGGACAGATCGCGATGGACATGGAAACCATCAAGCGTCGAGCATTCTGACGCGAGAGGCTTTCCGGGCAGCGGCGGACCCGAAGAGGTTTCCCGAACAGATTGCCGCTGGCCTCTCTCCTTGGCAACCGAAGAAGCTGTATATCGGCAATGTTTGCGGGTTCGGGGCCACGTCATGCCCTGATTCCGACTGGACGGTGAAACTCAACACCGGGCAGCGCGATGACTCCCTGGGGATGTCTTACATTCAGTTCGCGCTGACCGGATTGCGACATCAATTGTCGCAAGGCGCAGCGAACTGGACAGTCGAACCGGGAGATCGGTTCACGTTTTACAAGCTGGTTGAGTCAGCGGACGCCGCTTCGAAGAAGGAAATTCATGAGAAGGATTTCTTCGACGGAATCGATACCAGTTTGCCGGGATTGGAGGCATATGCGCAGTCGGCGCGGAATGCCGTCCCGGGCTTGAGGCAGCAACTCACCGAAATCGCAAGATGGGTTTCTGAAGCGACGGAGAAAGCGAAGGCCGGTGACGTCTCGGCTGTCGCGCCCATCCTGATGCGAATCGTTTCGGCATTACACAAGGTCGAAGACGAAATCGATCGTACGCCTTTGTCTGGACCTGCAAAGGTCGACTTGCTGACCAGAATCGCAGACAAGGAGCAGCAAGCCGAAACAGCGCTCAATCTCGCGCTCGGAGTTCAGCTTACGGCAAACGTGTCATCCGACGACGGACGAACGAAAACTATACCGAAGGAATCGGAAGCCCTGACCACCGTCTCTCCTGGAGAAGAATTTGTAATTGCAGTTCTCTTTCACAATGGCTCGAAGCTGCCGCTCGTGATCGATCACGTTGCTCTCGAGGTTCCGGCGGGATGGAATACGATCAATAGCAAGTCAAAGCCGGAGACCGTCAAGCCCGGCGATGATCTTCACGTCAACTTTCGCCTCCGTGTGCCGAAAGACACTCCGTTCACACGACCATACTGGCATCGCGATGATCCGGACACAGAAAGCATCAACCACATCGACAATGAGAAGTATGCATCGCTTCCGTTTCCACCTCCGGCACTTCGAGCTCGCGTCGAGTATTCGGTGGCTCAGCCAAACGATGGCCATGCTCGAAACGGCGTTTCTGCTGCTGTAGTCGCTCCGTTCATTGATAAGGCAGGCAAGCAACGCTCGCGCAATCTAGCAGTGGTACCCGCGTTCTCTGTAATGCTAGAGCCCGGAACGCAAGTGATCTCGACCCACAATGGATCAGCGTCGACGGTGACCGTTGGTGTGACAAGCAATCTGCAACGCACCGTTCAGGGGGAATTACGCTTGGAGTTGCCCAAAGGTTGGCGTTCGGATCCCGCCCAGGTTTCATTCTCTGCAAAACACCGTGGAGAAAGACAAGAGCTGAACTTCAAGATTTTTCCCGAAGGATTGCAGCAGGGGCGCGCGACGATACATGCCGTGTTGACTTCTGAAGGCCAGTCGTTCAGCGAAGGTTACACGTTGGTGACAAGGGAGGATCTGGGCAGCTTTTATTATTACCAGCCAGCGCGTCAACGGGTCAGCATGATCGATGTGAACGTCCCGCATGAGCTGAGGGTTGGTTACATCATGGGCGCTGGCGACGAGATCCCAACGATTTTGAAGCAGCTCGGCATGAACGTCACGGTGATTGATGCGGATGGTCTGGGGAGCCAGGATCTAACTCAGTACGGCACCGTTGTGCTGGGAATTCGCGCCTATGACACGCAGAAGGCCATCGCCGCGAACAATAAGAGGCTGCTTGACTACGTGTCCGCTGGCGGAACCTTGATCGTGCAGTACAACGCCAGCGTCGGAGACTTCAATAGCGGAAAGTTCACGCCATATCCAGCGGACCTAAGCCGGGCGCGGGTCTCTGTCGAAGACGTTCCGGTCAAGATACTTGCGCCCGACGATTCGATCTTTCAATTTCCCAACACGATCAGCGACCGCGATTTCGATGGTTGGGTCCAAGAACGCGGGTTGTACTTCATGGATAAATGGGACGATCACTTCCAACCACTGTTGTCCTGTCACGACCCGGGAGAAGACGATCAGAAGGGCGGCCTTGTACGGGCGCAATATGGAAAGGGAACGTATATTTACGCGGGTTATGCGTTCTTTCGCCAGTTGCCTGCAGGAGTGCCGGGAGCAGTACGGTTGTTTGTGAATTTGTTGAGCGCGGGCCACGAGAAGCATTAGGCAGCTCTGTTCGTAATTGCGGCAGATGTGGTTTGAGCTCCAAGCGTCTCCTTCAAACAGCCGATGGATTTTCCACCAAAATCGGAAGCCGGTTCTCCAGTTCTCATTCGAGGAATGGGCCTGGGAAGTGCGACTGCCCTCAACATGATCGACATGATCGGTGTCGGACCATTCATTACCATGCCGCTGGTGTTGAGTGCGATGGGCGGTCCCCAGGCGTTGCTGGGATGGATTGCTGGCGCGTTGCTTGCGGTATGCGACGGCCTCGTGTCGGCGGAGTTAGGCGCAGCGCTCCCGGCGTCAGGTGGGTCCTATCGATACCTGCGCGAAATCTACGGTCCAGAGAAGTGGGGACGCCTGATTTCATTTCTGTTTATCTGGCAGGTTTCATTTTCAGCGCCGCTGTCTATCGCCACTGGCTGCATCGGACTAGCGGGATACGCCGCATATTACTGGCCAGAACTCGAGACCGTATATGCGCACCACGATGCTGCGCTTCATATTCCCTGGGCAGGCACCTTGCAGGTGGGATGGGTTGTCACACCCGGGACTGCCGTAGCAGTGCTGATTTGTTTTTTCACGGTGCTGCTTCTCTACCGCCGCATCACGGCGATTGGCCGACTCTCTAAAGTACTTTGGTTCGGAGTAATGGGCACGATCGGCTGGATCATCTACGCCGGTTTGACTCATTTCAATGCTGGCATGGCGTTCGACTTTCCTCCGGGGGCATTCACGCTCAATCATCAGTTCTGGGTCGGCCTTGGCGGGGCCATGTTGGTGGCGACCTACGATTATTGGGGGTACTACAACGTTTGTTTCCTGGGCGACGAAATCAAAGACCCGGAAAGGAATATTCCTCGGGCCTTGCTGCTTTCCATTCTGCTGGTCGCGTGTCTATATCTAGTGATGAATGTGTGCATTTTGGCTGTTGTGCCTTGGCGGGAGATGCTGAAGGCTGGACAAAACAACAGCGGTTTGTATGTTGTGTCACTGTTCATGCAACGAGTTTACGGCGCTTGGGCAGCAAGACTCGTGACAGGACTCGTCATCGCTACGGCATTTGCCTCCGTTTTCTCTCTCATGCTGGGATACTCGCGCGTGCCATATGCGGCGGCGAAGGACGGCAATTACTTCAGCGCATTTGCAAAAGTGCACCCAGTGTACCGGTTTCCCCACGTATCGTTGCTGGCTCTGGGAGTTGTGGCAGCGGCGTTCTGTTTCTTGCGGCTGAGGGATGCAATCGCTGCCTTGGTCGTCATACGCCTTATTTTGCAGTTCCTGGTACAGGCCGTTGGACTGATCGTGCTCAGAATTCGACGGCCTGAAATGCCGCGTCCTTTCCGCATGTGGCTTTATCCATTACCAGCGTTACTGGCGTGCACAGGCTTCCTCTTCATATTGTTCAATCGGGAGAATTGGCAGAAAGAGATGAGATACGCTGCCGTCATTCTGCTGACCGGCGTGGTCATTTATTTGGTGCGCGCGTGGAAAGACTCTCAATGGCCGTTTGTGCCAGTTGCAAAGACTCAGTGATTTTCCGAAATGTGAATTAGAGATGGCCGACCAGATTTCAGTCCCGGCGGTTGATGGAGGGCGCTTTCGGCGTACCGACCCTGCCTGGGCGCCTTTGGGTGAGCCGCTATTTCGTTCTCTGTGGATTGCCGCTGTCGTTTCCTACACGGGCACGTGGATGCAGAACGTCGGCGCAGGCTGGCTGATGACCCAGCTATCCAGCTCTCCGCTGATGGTGAGCCTGGTGCAGGCGGCGGCCGCGATTCCCGTTTTCCTGGTCGTGCTGCCCGCCGGAGCCCTTGCCGATATGGTGGACCGGCGTCGCCTCCTGTTGTTTACACAGAGCTGGATGATCGTGGCGGCCGTGGCTCTCGGAATCCTTACTCTGTTCAACGCGGTGAGTCCCTGGATGCTTTTGGTCTTCACCTTTGTCATGGGACTGGGCGCGGTGATGAACGATCCGGCTTGGCAAGCGATCACTCCCGAGGTAGTTTCGCCTGCACGGCACGCCTCGGCGGTGGCCTTGAATTCCGCGGGCTTTAATGTGGCAAGGGCCGTAGGTCCGGCGCTGGGCGGAGTGGTTGTGGCATCCGTCGGTTCTGGATGGTCGTTCCTGTTGAATGCCGCGTCTTTTTTCGGAGTCATTATTTTTCTGTACACATGGAAATGTGCTCCGCAAAAGCCGCTGGCCACCAACGGAGTAGGGGAGGCGATTATGGAGGGCCTGCGCTACGTACGCGGCGCTCCAAAGGTGAGATCTGTTTTGATCCGGACCGGTGCATTCAGCGTTGGCGCTACCTCGCTCCTGGCTCTTCTTCCGGTGGTTTGTCAGCCGCATGGAGCGCAAGGCTACGGCTTCTTACTCACATGTTTTGGACTGGGCGCTTTAGCGGGGGCCGCCGTGCTACCCAGATTGCGGGTAATTTATTCGGTGGATGGTCTCGTCGCCGGCGCCACCGTTGTGTTTGCAGCTATGACCTTCGCCGCCGGTCAGGTGCATATCTTTGAATGGCTCTGTCTGGTATTGTTTACCGCGGGTGCCGCCTGGATCGGGATTCTGGCTTGCTTTAATGTCGTTGCACAGACAATGTGCCCTTCGTGGATGCGTGCCCGCGCGCTGTCAATGTACCTGCTGGTATTGCAGGGCGGAATGGCCGTAGGCAGCGCGATCTGGGGTGAGTTGGCCACCAGACAAGGAGTTCCAGTCGCTTTGGCATGGTCCGCTGTCGCGATGGTAGTCGGGTTGACGACCATCCGCCGGCATCGCTTGACCGGCGCAGAACTGAGTATGACTCCCGCCGTTGTGCGGGATTGATGACGGGGCCCGTATGATGAAACTAATTGGATACATCTTTTGCGCGTTCTTGGCGCTGACCGTCTCAGTGTCGGCGCAGACAAGCAAGTCGAAACAAGAACGTCGCACGGTTACGCAGTTGCTCGATCGAAACGTCAGCAACTTTGAGCACGAGTTTATTCCCGCCTGTGAGGCCATGCCTGAGGACAAGTTTACTTTTGCTCCTTCGAACGGCGAATTCAAAGGCGTGCGCAACTTTGGTCAGCAAATCAAACACGTGGCGGCCGTCAACTACGAACTCGCCGCAGCGCTAATGGAACAAAAGCCGCCAGTCGACATTGGCGACGAATCCGGCCCAGCCTCGGTTTTGACGAAGGCGGACATTCTCAAATACCTGAATGACTCTTTTGAGTATGTTCATACCGCTATTGCGACTGTGAACGAAAGCAACTTGAACGGCACGGTGAGAAGCCCTTTCGGCGAAGGATCGGTCTCTCGCATTGGTCTGGTGATGTCAGTGACTTCACACGGGTTCGACCACTACGGGCAGATGGTGGTTTACCTGCGTATGAATGGGATTGTTCCGCCTGCCAGTCGTTGAGTACGGGTCTCGCCACAAGGGTCTGTAACCATCTTCCCAAGTCTGTGCGATCACAATATGACAATCGACTGGCAGACATTCTGGCTGACCATTGAGTTGGCAGTCACCGTGTCATTGATACTGCTAGTCGTGGGACTTCCCGTCGCGCACTGGATCGCTTTTTCAAACTGGCGATGGAAATTTCTGGTGGAAGCCGCGGTCGGTTTGCCCATTGTGCTCCCGCCAACTGTGCTTGGATTCTACGTTCTGGTCGCGCTTGGCCCTCGGAGTCCTCTGGGACGATGGTGGGTATCGATGACTGGACATTCCCTAGCGTTTACATTCACCGGGTTGGTAATCGGATCGATCCTGTACAGCCTGCCCTTTGCCGTGCAACCGTTTGCGTCGTCGTTCGCCGCTGTGGATCGGAAATTGCTCGCGGCGTCGTCGATTCTAGGTGCATCCCGCATCCGCACTTTCTTCCGTGTGATTCTACCCATGTCGATTCCCGGCATCGTAACGGGCGCTACTCTGAGCTTTGCCCATACGATGGGCGAATTCGGCGTGGTGCTGATGGTTGGCGGAAATATCCAGGGGGTCACACGGACGATTTCCATCGATATCTATGATCGCGTCCAGTCGGCTGACTATAGCGGCGCGAACGATACTGCGCTCATTCTCCTTGTCCTCAGTTTTGGGCTCTTGGCAGTCGTTTATGGTATGAACCGCAAAGCCTGGGTCATCAATCCCGTAAAATAGGCGCGATGAGCGACGGGTACACCCATCCTGCACCAGAAGTGGTCTCACCCGCTCGTTCATCTCTAAACCTCGAATCCCTGAAGGCGAAGTTCCGGGCAGAACGGGGAAGGACGACTCAAGAATTTGTTCTAGATGTTGACTTTGAATCGCCGCCGGGCTTCACCATCCTGTTCGGACCCTCAGGCGCGGGGAAAACGACATTGCTGGATTGCGTCGCAGGTCTTGCCAGGACCAGCGCCGGAGAAATTTCACTCGGCAATCGTGTGTTGTTTGATTCTGAAAAAGGTATTGACGTAGTCGTGTCCAAGAGGCGGGTGGGCTACGTGTTTCAGAATCTTGCCCTTTTCCCGCACATGTCTGTTGAGGAGAATGTCTCTTACGGACTGACACATCTCGCTCAAAATGAGCGGATGAAGTGTGTTTCGCAGATACTGGACGCTTTTCGCATCGCTCATCTGCAAAGACGAAGCGCTCGCGAACTCTCCGGAGGAGAGGCGCAGCGAACCGCACTGGCGCGCACGCTGGTCACTGATCCATCCGTCCTCCTTCTGGACGAACCGCTGGCTGCCTTGGATGCTCCCACCAAGTCGGAGATCATCAACGATCTGCGGAAGTGGAATCAGAAACATCAGATTCCGATTCTCTACGTCACTCACAGCAGGGAGGAAGTTTTCGCTCTAGGGGAACGAGTGATGATCCTCCAAGACGGGAAGATTGTCGCGCATGGAACTCCGCACGAAGTGATGACTGCGCCCTTCCTCGAAACCGTTGCGCAACTTGCGGGATTCGAAAATGTCTTTGACGCCGTGGTCGAAGCCGTACGGCCAGAGAGGGGAACGATGACCTGCCGCATTGCGGGCGAGGGTGGACCGCTACTGTTGGAAACTCCCTTAGTCCGCGGAGGCGTAGGTGCCACGCTTCGAGTCGGCATTCGCGCCGGAGATATCTTGCTGGCGACCTCCGCGCCTGTTGGCCTGAGCGCCCGAAACATTATTCCAGGATTTATCAAGTCTCTGGAACAGCATGACGTGATTGTCTCGGCGAAAGTGAAGGGAAGAGTCGAGATGGAAACTCATCTTACGATGGCTGCGCGCGACTCTTTGCAGCTCGAACCCGGACAAGAAGTGTGGCTGGTGATCAAAACCCACTCGTGCCATTTAATGCAGCGATAAAACCTGAAAAGTAAAAGAAGTTAGCGAAGGTCTCTATCGCAAACGAGCATCGATGACCTGGCCGCGGTCAATTTCAATCACAGCGATCCATTGATTATTCTTGGTCTCTGAAAAGACGATGTGTCCGCCCAATATCTGCGCCGCGGCCGCAGGCGGCAGATCGCGGTGAAATCCGAAATACCGGCGCTTCACATCTGTCCACTCCCTCCAACGGTCGAGCATCGGGTGTGGCGGATCGTATTTTGTAGAGAACACTAGCGCCACGTCAAAGTTAGAACGGAAGTCAGCCGCTGAGATCATCTCGTCGAGCGAAAAATCCTCTACTCGGACTACCTTCACCGGGCGCGTCGTGTACCCCAGCCACGGCCTCGACAATTCATCCGAGGCCGGCCAGGCTGTCAGAACACTAGCCATCGGATAGCGCGCCTCGACGAACTTTTCGCCCCGCTGATGCAAGACGATGTAATCGCGATACGCCAGATTGTCTTCCGGAGAGAATCCGTAGGGCGGATTCCAGATCCAGGCCAGCACGAATATTCCTCCGACGAGAGCAGTTGCTGTCGTCCAGTAGGGAAGACGCCGGCGCAGAGTTGCGACTGCCAAAACGATGACTAGAGGCACTGCAGTCAACATGTAACGAGCCAACACCGCTCCTCCAATCAACGCCATTGACGTGACATACGCAAAAATGACGACGAAGAAGACTGCTTGCACCGGAATCGCGATGCGGCGCCGCGCGACCCCGCTTTCCTGCCTCGCCGGAAGCAACATTGCCAGCAGCATTGCGGAGGTCAATACCCACAAATGCATGTAGCCGAACACTTGCCAAATTCGTGACACGAGAGCCAACAGAAAACGTAACGGGTTTAAAGTGGAGGCGACGTTGTAGCGAAAGTATTCCGGATTACCGAAGACGTACCCGGTTCGAGAGTAGTGATAGACATACCAGCCGATGAGCGGCAGAACGGGCAGTAAAAGAATGGGCACAGTCCCGTGACCTTGAGCCCCAAACGCGAATTCCCGAAACTTTCGCAAGGAAGACTGTTTTCCCGCGATCCATCCAATAAGTTCCCATCCGGCCAAAACGATGGGAACAAGAATGGCCGTCTCTTTGGCCAGGGCTGCGAGGGTGAACCAGATGGTCGCTGCCATCGAACGCCGTTCCAGATAAGAGCGCAACGCCCAGAAAGTCAGTCCAGCCGCTGCAAGATCGACTTGAGCCAGTGAACTCTGAGCAAAAAACACAGGATACAAAGCGGTGCAAATCGTTGACGCAACCGCGACTTCACGGTTGCTGACGCTCTCAGCCAATCGAAACAGTCCAAAGAGTGAAAAGGCAGCCAAGAAGATCATCGCGGATCGAGCCACCAGGGGCGCAAATCCGGCACACTTCCACCACAACGCGATCCATGCTAGAACCAGTGGAGGATGCGCATTCGAGACCGTTGTATGCGGGATCAGGGAGCCCGTCAACAGAAGGTCGCGCGCGGCCGGCACATAGTATCCGGCCTCATCCCAAAAATAGGGCAACTGCAAAAGCGGTGCATGTAGCAAGAATGTCAGCGCAAAAATGGCAACAAAGACCCATGCCGGATGCAGAGTTGATCGCATGAAAGGAGTCATTGTATCCGCAGGGGAGTACTTCGGCCCGATGGCCTCAGTTTTGACTCGAAGGTTTCGAGCACGTTCTCAACGGATTCAACCCAACAGAACTCAATGCACTGGTCCTTGCGGGGCCATGCGGGGATCGAGCTTGATCTCGCCGAAGGCGGATTCGTAGCCGGCAATATTTTGTTGAAGCAGACCCAACAGTGCTTTTGCTTGTTGTGGACTGAGATAAATGCCCTGAAAATTGCGGATTTCGACTTGTGTCTCCGTCTGTTGTTGCAATGTCCCGAAAACCAGGAAAAAGTCCCATATGTTGACCCGCATTTGCACGCTGTTTGCGTAGTTCTCGCGATAATTGGAATCGTTGGTCAACTTTACGTTTGGCTGTGGCGGATTAGTCATAAGGCCAAAGTGTAACCGAGCCGAGCTGATAAATGACAGTTTGCCGCGCGGACTTTTGAGTCTTCTCATTCTGACAAAAACTGTCAATGTAGTGTTGGTTTACGTCTGACCCAAAAGTGCCGGGTACAGGTTCCGGATAGGCCTTTCGTGTCCTTTAATACTGAAAATAAAGGGATTATTCTGCAATCGGCCGTTACTTTAGGAAGTACCTTGTGGCGTTCAAAGTGCGATAGAGTTGGTGTTTCTCTGTGAAGAAGTGCGAGCTACCTATGACCCAAGATAACGATCAAACGATGATGGAAGAGGTCGCTCTTCCAGAACATCTACTTCCTCTGGGAACGGTACTGGGCCAGGGAGTGTCTGCGCTGGATCTATGTATGGTCCTCGCGAAGGTTTTTCGGGTGCAATACACCGAGGTCGCCTTACTCCGTCTGGAAGGTGGCCTTTTAAGATTCGTGTTTCCCGACCACTTGCGCACCACGGGTGCCATCCCATTGTCCAGTAAAGCAGTTGCGGCCCATACCGCTCTGAGCAAGAAGGCGGAGATATTCAACAATTTTGCGCGCGTGAAGCATGCCAGCATCTTTGAGACGATCAAGCCTGAGGCCAACGGATCAGATGAGATGGCCGCTCCTGCGCCCATTCAGAAGTTGATGTCTGTCCCGATCATGGATCGCGACTCCGCTGTAGTTGGAGTCATTCAGATTTCGCGAAAAGGACTCGATCCGCGATTTGCACAGGATTTTAGCCGCGAAGATCTCCACGATCTGGAATTAGCGGCGGGGTTGCTAGCCACTGCGCCAGCACTGCTGGTGAACTAGAACTCGCTCTACAAATCGACCACACGAAAAGACTGTCGCTCACCCTTCAACGAAGCGCACATACTATCGTGTGGTTGATGACTTTCTACGTGGCGTTTTTCAAAAAAGCTCGCAGGTCAGATCCCGTCATCTCTTTCGGCTCGTCAATTCCGAGCATGCCCAGCACCGTGGGAGAAATGTCCCGAAGTGATCCGTTTGGTCTCAGCGTAAACTGCTTGGCATTTTCGGACACTACAATGAACGGAACGGGATTGGTGGTATGCGCAGTGTGCGGCCCCCCGGTTTTCGGATCGATCATCATCTCCGCATTTCCGTGATCGGCCGTGATCAGCATCGCTCCGCCTTTGGCGCGGACGGCGCTTTCGATGACCGCCAGACATGAATCGACAGTCTCAACCGCCTTGATCGTGGGCTCGATTTTGCCTGAGTGGCCGACCATATCCGCGTTAGCAAAGTTTACGATAACGACATCGAAGGTTCCGTCCTGTGTCGCCTTGACGACGGTATCTGCAATGCCCGCGGCGCTCATCTCCGGCTTCAAATCGTAAGTCGCGACTTTTGGTGACTGAACCATTGCGCGATCTTCTCCCGGGAATGGTTTTTCCACTCCTCCATTGAAAAAATACGTTACGTGCGCGTATTTCTCGGTCTCGGCAACGCGCAGGTTGCGCATGTTCAGCTCGCCCATGACGTTCGCCAGAATGTTTCCCATTGATTCTGGCGGTATCACCACCGGCAACGAAAAGTTCTTGTCATATTGCGTCATGCACACGTAGTGAAGATTCTTAGGCCCCCGATCGCTTGGAATCGTCGTTTCGAGATCGCTCGCGCCGGGAAGGTCGCTTCCTCCCTGCGTATTCAATCCGCTCTTGCGGGTGAGCGCGCGTGTAATCTGCCTTACCCGATCAGCGCGGAAGTTGAAGCAGATACATGAGTCTTCGTCGCGAATCGTCGTGAGCGCCTTCCCCTGGCTGTCCGTGCAAACGAATGGCACAACAAATTCGTCGGTGACGTCCCTATTGTATGAATCTTTCATCCCTTGCAGCGGGTCGGAATACTTGCCGCCCTCACCATCCCCGAAAACCATTGCGTTGTAAGCCTTGGCGATGCGTTCCCAACGGCGGTCGCGGTCCATGGCGTAGTAGCGCCCATTAACCGATGCGATCTTGCCGCAGCCATACTCACGCATCTTTTGCTGCAGTTGTTCGAGATAGCCCGCTCCATTTGTCGGCAGCGTATCGCGGCCGTCCATGAACGCGTGCACAAACACTCGTTCCAGCCCATTCTGCTTGGCCATCTTTAACAGGGCGTACAGATGAGCCTGTTGGGAATGAACTCCTCCGTCCGAAAGGAGACCGAAAAGATGCAGCCGGCGATCTCCAATCCGAGCATGCTTCATGGCCTCCAGCAGCACGGGATGCGAGAAGAATTCGCCATTCTGGATCATCAAGTCGATACGAGTAATATCCATGTGAACGATCCGGCCGGCGCCAATGTTGAGATGGCCAACTTCGCTGTTGCCCATTTGGCCTTCCGGCAAACCCACAAATGGCCCACTCGTGTGAATCAAGGTGTTGGGATAATCCCGCAGCAGACGGTCGTACGTCGGCTTGCGAGCCAGGGCAATCGCGTTCGCCTTCGTTTCGGCACGGTATCCCCAGCCGTCGAGAATGATAAGAACCAGTGGTTTAGGACGGGACAAATGAACTCCTCAATTGAATGTGTTGCGTTAGCCCTTGTAGTTCAGCGCCTTCAAGCCCAGAAACCTGGCAGTCGCCCCGAGTTCTTCTTCAATGCGCAGTAACTGGTTGTACTTCGCGATCCGATCCGTTCGCGACGCCGAGCCCGTCTTGATCTGCCCTGCGCCGGTGGCTACCGCCAGATCTGCAATGAACGTGTCCTCCGTCTCGCCCGAGCGATGCGAAATGATGGACGTGTATCCGTTACGCCTGGCCAAATCGATCGCATCCAGAGTCTCGCTCACAGTGCCGATCTGGTTGACCTTGATCAGGATCGAGTTTGCGACTCCCTTATCGATCCCTTCCTGAAGGAAATGGACATTCGTTACGAACAGATCGTCGCCTACCAACTGGATCTTGCCGCCGATCTCCTTGGTCAGATTGGCCCATCCCTCCCAGTCGTTTTCTGCCAGTCCGTCTTCCAGGGATACGATGGGATAGTCGTTCGCCCACTTCGCCCAGTGCTTTACCATTTCATCCGAAGTCTTTGAGGACTTGTCGGATTTCTTGAAGATATACTTTCCATCCTGATAGAACTCGCTAGCTGCCGGATCGAGTGCGATGGCAATATCTTCCCCGGGCTTGTAGCCGGCTTTTGTGATGGCTTCCAGAACAACCTCGATCGCCTCCACGTTTGATTTAACCGACGGCGCAAAACCACCCTCGTCGCCCACCGCGGTGTTGTATCCGCGCTTCTTGAGAACGCCCTTCAACGTATGGAAGACTTCGACGCCCCATCGAAAGGCTTCGGAAAACGATGGCGCCCCGACTGGCATGACCATGAATTCCTGGAAGTCCACGTTATTATCGGCATGCGCGCCGCCATTCAGGATGTTCATCATCGGCGTCGGCAGCGTGTTCGCGCCAGCGCCACCCAGGTAGCGGTAGAGGGGAATATCGAGGCTCTGCGCCGAAGCGCGAGCCGCAGCCATGGAAACCGCCAGGATCGCGTTTGCTCCCAAGCGTCCTTTGTTCTCCGTGCCGTCGAGTTCGATCATCTCTTGCGTCAAGCGATCGCTGGTCAAATCCGTCCCAGTTCGCGAGGGCCTCGGCAATCTCGCCGTTTACGTTTTCCACGGCCTTCTGTACGCCCTTGCCCACAAAGCGGCTATTGTCGTTATCCCGCAGTTCGACTGCTTCGTGCTCACCAGTGGAAGCCCCGCTGGGGACAATGGCTCGACCCATCGAACCGTCGGCCAGAAAAACTTCCGCTTCTACCGTAGGATTGCCACGCGAATCCAGAACTTCTCGTGCATGAATGGCTGCAATATTTGACATGCCGTGCTTACCTTTCTTCTTGGATGGATATGAAGTATGCGAATCGTCGTCGACCCTAGCCGTGCGGTTGGTGCATCCGAATCGAACGTCAGACGCCGTCCCGTCAGGTAGCCAGTGCCCCGATAGATCTTGCCCATGAGTATTGCGAAACTCACGATTATATCGGATGCGGTTCGACTCAAAGGTCTGGGACAACAGTTTTCCACCGCAATTTCCGGCTTTGAACTCCACAAAACACTGTTCCTCTTATCTCCGGTGGTTCCAATGATCGACTGCTCCTTGCCGCTGTGTGCCGCATAAACTAAATTCGAAGCAAGCCCCAGAAAGCCAGGAGGTTTGCATGAAGAAGTGGACGTTATTGCCCTTTGCTTTGTTGACGTCAATGCTCGCTGCCCAGAGCAGTTCGCCGGTTCCTGCTGGAACAGCACTGATGGTGCGGCTCGACACGACCCTTGCCACCTTCAGTAACAAGGCTGGCGATCAGTTCCGCGGCAGCATCACACAACCAGTTGTCATCAATGGCCAAACAGTGATTCCAGTGGGATCCACCATTGAGGGTCGCGTCACGAAGGTGAGCGAGTCTCGCCGCATATCAGGCCGCCCCACGATCGGCATCCTGCCCGAAGCAGTGATTTTGCCCACCGGCGAGCGCTACTATCTCGATGCCACACTCACCGACACCAGCATCCGTGGGTCCGATGTAAACTCCGAAGGGCAGTTCAAGGGATCGACCCACGACCGGAAAGATACGATCGAACAAGGCGGCGGTACGGCAGGCGGGATGTTGATTGGCGGATTGGCCGGGGGGCCAGTCGGCGTGCTTGTCGGAGGAGCGATCGGGGCCGGAGCCACGACTGGACACTGGTTGTCCAAGCATCGCTCGGCAACGCTTCCTTCAGGAACCCAGCTGACCTTGGAGTTGAACCGTCCTCTTACGATGGAGATGTCGGTAGCGAGTGGCGGCAGCAAGTAGTTCAAAGGCCCGGAGTTCTGCGATTGACGCACTCCGGGCCTTTTCTTCCTCTAAACGTCACACAGATCTACGGCTTTCCGCAAAGATTCCAAAGGGTCTCCCGTCGGCACAAACTCGTGTGCGACGTATCCCTTGAAGCCTGCGTCAGCAATTGCGCTCATCACAGTTGCCCACTGAACCTCTTGCGTGCCATCAAGTTCGTGACGCCCTGGCACTCCGCCAGTGTGGAAATGGGCGAGCCATTGAATATTCTTGCGAATGGTCGCGATGAGATCTCCTTCCATGATCTGCATGTGGTAGATGTCATATAGCAACTTCACATTCGGTGAGTTCACTTCTTGAACCACCCGTACACCCCAATCGGTGTGATCGCACATGTAGTCGTGATGATCGCGTTTGCTGTTAAGAAGTTCGAGGCAGATGGTCACGCCATGATCCTCGCCGATCTTCTTCACGCGGTTCAGTCCCAGGACTGTATTTTTCGCACCTTCCTCATCCGACATACCTGCCCGGTTGCCGGAGAACGTGATCACGTTTGGGACGCTCGCCTTCGCCGCCAAGGGAATGTTGGTACGGAAGGCCTGTTCGATCGCCGCATGATTTTCGACGCGGTTGAGAGCATTCGGTATATCTCCGCCGCCGCCGTAGCCCATCGTGCAGATCAAACCGTGTCGGCGAGGGATCTCGTATTCCTCAGGTTTTAGCAGGTCGACGCCGCGAAGTCCGATCTTGGCCCCGTATTCCGCGAGCTCATCGATCGAGGAATGGGAGTAGCACCACCGGCTGACAGATTGATGGATGCGTCCTTTCCGGCTGGTGGCTCCCGAAGTATCGCCTGCTGCCAAAGGAGCAAGGTTCGCGGCGGCAAGGACGGCTGCGGATGAACGTAAGAGGTCGCGGCGTGTGAAATTGGACATGGGAAAGGTTCAGTTCAAAATGGATTTTACTGCCGCCCTTGTTTCAAGAGCGTCTGGCAATTGCTCGCCGCCGTAAGTACTTCGTTGAAGGCGGTCTCTTTCCGAAGATTTTTCAGCAGCGGATCATCTAACAGAGCAGAATACGCGCAATAGTTTTGCTGGACGGCGGCTTTCAGCAACCGCAGAGCCGGTTCACTCTGCCCGCAGTAGGCCATCAGCGCTCCTACGTGGTACCAAGCCTCCGCGTCCGGTTCGATCATAACGGACGACTCAGCCTCACGTACGATTCTGGACAGGTCAGAAGGACGTTGCGGCGCCGTACAAGCCTCCATCAGGTCGCGATGGTAGTACGGAGCCTTCGCCATGTTTTTCGCGTCGGCGCGCGCTTCTGTCACATTTCCCGCCGCCAGCTTCGCATAGGGTGTCACCCACGCTGCCCATTCCGATCCAGGGTCAAGCTGAATGAAGTCCAGTGCTCGATCGGTCTTGCCTGCCTCCACAAATGACCATGCGCAGGAGCGGAACGCGAAGTTTCCCGGATCACCTTGCCGTGCCGCATTGCACTCCTGGATTGATTCCGGGAGCATGCCGGCGTAGCGATAAACATAGCTCAGGGCGAAATGCGCATCCGCGCTCTGCGGTCGTCGACGAACCAAGTCCCTAGCCGCATCAAACGCTCGGCCTAGATCGCCCCGCTCAACTCGATTCGTGATGAGGCTGCTGGCCGCCATGACCCGGTTGGGATCAAGCGACACAGCCTTCTCGAACGCGTGATTGGACTTCTGGAAGATATCCTCTCCACCCCCACCATAGGTGGAATCGACGCTGTACCTCTGACCGAGAGCTTCCCACGCCGGAGAGTATGTTGGATCGATTGCTACAGCCCACTCGAGGGTCTTGATGGCTTCCTTGTTTGGTTTCGGATCATGTGCCTGTGCGACGCTTCGCAGATACAGGTCGTAAGCTTCCTGATTCTTGGGGGCCGACGCATTCTCGATGGCGCCGCCTCCGCCTCCCAGAACCTGTAAAAGGCCGCGCTGGATCTGAGTCTTGAGCTGATCCTGGAGTCCAATCAGATTGTCGGCCTTTTGCGTGACCGTGTTTTCCCACAGTAGCCTGTCAGTCGCTACATCGGTAGCTTCAAGCGTGACCGTGAGCATCTCTCCCTGCTTCATGAAATGCCCTTGCAGCAGCCGTCCTACGCGGAGTTCCTGGCCCACCTTCTTCGGGTCCAGATCGCGTGCGACATACTTACGGGTCAGGGATGAGGGACGCACATCCAAGGTTCGCGAGTAGGTGAGAACGCTGGTCAATTCGTCCGCAAGGGCGTAGCTGAGGTATTCAACGCTGGCATCACCGTTGATGTTCTGAAGGGGGAGAACGGCGATGGTATTCTTCCGCTGCTCGCTGCTGGCTTCGCGATGCTTATACCACCACGCTCCTAGCGCGGCCAAAACCGTGAGCAACAAAGCCGCCGTGCCGAGAAGTAAATAAGTCTGCCAGTTCGAATTTCTTCCGAAGGTTCGGGTTGCCACTCTCAGCTTCGCCGTGGCGCTTGGCGTCTTGATGCTGCCCGATTCCGCCTCGCGTTTCAGCAGTGCCAGGTCAGATCTTATTTCGGCAGCGCTTTGGTAGCGACGGTTACGATCCTTCTCCATCGCCTTGCCGATGATCCCCTCCAACTCAACGGGAATCTTCGGATTCAGGTCCCGCGGCGGGGTCGGCTTCGAATGGAGAACGGCGTCCAAAGTCACGAGAGAATTCGCGCCCGTGAACGGTTTCTTACCGGTCGACATTTCATAAAGCACGACGCCGAATGAAAACAGATCGCTGCGCCCGTCAACGGTTTCGCTGCGCGCCTGCTCGGGCGACATGTACACCGCCGTCCCCGGTATCACGCCGACTGCTGTCAGGGAGTTGTCAGAACCGGCGTCATCCTCGGTACCCAGATTGTGCACCAGCTTCGCCAGGCCAAAATCGAGGACCTTGACCTGCCCTGTGGGCGTCAGGAAGATGTTGGCCGGCTTGATGTCACGGTGAACTATGTTCTTGGCGTGTGAGGCGACCAGCGCGTCCGCCACTTGCACGCCTACATCCAGCACCTCGTCCACCGGCATCGCATGTCCGGCGATGTGTTGTTTCAGGCTCTCCCCCAGCAGGTGCTCCATTACGATGAAGGGATGGCCGTTGTTGTCCTCAATCCCGTGGATGGTGCAAATGTTGGGGTGATTCAGAAGGGAAGCAGCGCGGGCCTCGCGAGTGAATCGTTCCAGCGATTTGGGGTCGCCGGCCAGGTTCTCCGGAATGAATTTCAGGGCTACGTGGCGTCCGAGTTTGAGGTCTTCCGCCTCATACACCACACCCATACCCCCGCCCCCAAGCTTCCCAAGGATGCGATAATGCGATACTTGCTGTCCGATCATGAGAGCGCGGGACGGTTCGGCGGTAATGTTAGGCCCCTCATCCGATCCGGTCAACTGCCTTTGTCGTGCTTGCCAAGAACCAGAGCTCAGGGCAAGGGGACGATGGTTTCGGGAATTGTTCCTCTCCTTCCCACAATCGAATCGCTACGTCCCTTCGTATGATGCCGCCTCGGTAGGTTGAGGTTTGGATCAGCTAACATAGGGTTATTACGCATTGTGCCCGCAGTAGGTGAAGTCTTGATCGAGAAATCTGCATTTCATTCCGTCAAATCAGTGGTTGGTGCTGAAGATCTGCGCGAAGCGATCCGTTGGCGGGCCGAACAAATCTACATTGAGAGCGGTCGCGTTCCGGGCCGAGACTACGAAAATTGGGCTCAAGCCGAGAGGGAAGTCCGTACCGAGGGAGCGAGTTTCATCGCTCCCGGAAAAAATGCAGTGGTTGTCAAGGTGGACGGCGTGGAATTCGTCGGTGAATTCGACAAGGAACGTTCTGGTGGGTATGTTCCCGGGGAATTCAAAGCCGGTGGAGCGGTATCCGTCCGATTTGAGGGCGACAGGATGTTTGTCCGGCGACCGAACGGCAAGGAGCTCGCCACTCGGGTAGTCAAGAAGGTCGGCTGAGCGAATGGTCACCGTGTTCTATTCCAGGTAAAAGCCCGCAGAAGCCCCAACCCATTCCATGTTCCTATTGTGATCCACGCCCATCATCAGTCCGCGGCCCATGCGAATGATGGTCAGGACCGGAGTCAATTCCTCAAGCCAGATGTACATAACGCGGATCTCGGCCTTCGTTTCTCCGAACGGCGTTTCGATCACCGGTTCGAAGTTCAAACGCTCTTGCAGGATGTAGTAGGGACGCTTGCCAGCAGGAATGCTTGTAATGTCTTCCTTTGTCGGAGCAATCACAACTCCAAGCCCGGCGAAGGAATAAAGCGGCTTCAGCGCGTAGTTCTCCAGATCGGCAGGCACTGCCTCGAGTTGATCCAGGAACCATGTCTTCGGCACGGAAGGGTGGCGTAGATAGGGAATCGAAAACTTGCTGATTCGGAAGTACCAGTTCGGATGTCCCGCCCACTCGACGTCGAGGTCGTCTCGCCAGTCGAAGTTCAACTCCACCTTCTTCCGTTCTAGCTCGTCAACGATGGCACGGTTGTAAATGCGCCGGATTGGGACGCGCTTTCCCTCGTGCTCATAGAACAACTGCGACCCATCTTTTTTTATGTCGACGATGTCGACGGTGCGCACGCCAAGAAGTTTTTCCGTGTGTAGAAAGTCAGGGAGTGTTTTCTGCTGTTCCGGATGAATCTCCATCAGGACCACGTTTTCCGGATCATTCTCGCCGACGATTGCCCGATGGAGCAGCTGACGATAGGAGTCGGATTCGAGCCCGCTGAGTAAATACTTCAATCGTGCCGAAGGATTCACCGCAGCTGCGAAGGCCCTCAGTCCGTATGCCTCTATGTACGCTTGCGCCAGTGGCTCTTGATAGGCGTAGAGGGAAGGGAAGGCCTGCAACTCAACCAGCTTCGGCTGCAAGTCTCCGCTCTCGCCGCGAACTAGACCGAAGTCGACCTGCACAAACATCGGGTGTGCGGCCTCGTTCGGCACTTTGAACTCAGAAGGCACCGCTTCATCGGACTTCGCACGATATGCAGGATTGTCTACAAGCTGGCGAATTAGTTCTTGTCCATCGGTCGCGAGACGGTCAAGCAGCGGCTTCGGGAAGAAGCATGGCGTCTCTGAAAGACGGAATTGAACGTGCGTCCCGCACGCCTCATCGACCCGACGCAAGAACTCCTGATATTTGTCAGGAGTAAAGCTTTCATTGAACTGCCTGCGCAGGGAGGGGATCATAGTCGGGCGATTTGGGCACGCTACTCACGAATTTCCATTCTGCTAATCAGGGATTCATTGAAGAAATAGACATGGTCGACCATCCGGTCGAGGAGAACCTTGCCGGAAAGGTCGCGTACCAGCTGATGAACCTCGACTGCGATGGTGCCAGAGGGTTCAGGCGTAAACTTTACTGGATCTACATGGGGGTCAATCATTCCCCATTGTCGGGTCCAGTAGGCACGGATCCCGTCATAACCGTGGACGGTTCCGCCCTCCATCCCGTTGGGCCACTCCACGTCGGGAGTCATTGCGGACAGGGCTTCATCGATGTCGCGGCGATTGAACGCATCGTACGTTCTCTTCAACAATTCCGTAAGCGTCTTTTCAGCTATCGCGGCCATCGCGTTTTATAGGTTACGCCTCGATCAAGAACTTGCCGTCTTGCATGATCTGAGTTTCGTCCACCCAAATGTTGAACTTCCGGCCGACTATGTCGATATGGGTAGTCGAGTCCCATTGGGCGCCGGTGTGTGCGCCGTAGGGGTTCCCGAATGCGATATGGACACCTGGATATTTCTCGTCCTGCAGAATCTCGCCGATGACATCTTTGAGGTCGATGTTCGTGCCGATGGCAAATTCACCCACGCGGTCGCTATTTTCGTCCGTGTGAGTGTACTTCCAGAAGTCGTTTTCGAGTTCCCGATTTTCGGAGTGTGCCTCGGTCAGTCGGTTCTTCTTGATCTGGATGGTGAGAGGCGTCTCTTTCAGACTGCCAAACTTCGCACAGAGATAGTCGCCTACGACTCCGTCGATGACGAACGTCCCGTTGACTTCACCCGGAGTCGTAAAAATCTCTCCACCCGGGAGGTTACCCCATTTTTCCGGAGAAATGATTCCGCTCGTTTTGAGCCACTTGTAGTTCGGATTGAGTTCGGCAACTAGATTTGTTCCGGCCGCGGTGGTTGCTCGAATCTTCGTGGCTTTGCGCACCATCTCCACAACTTTTTGGCTCAAGCGATCCACCCGCTGAAAATCGGCTCGCATGCCTTCCAGCATGATCTGGCGGTTGATATTCACCATATGCGCGTGGCGGATTTTCCGGCGATTGACCACGTCGGTCATCTGAATGCGCGACCGCAACTCATTCGTCTGAACGTTGACGGCAAAGATGGAAACCTGACTGATCTCAAGATCATTCAGAATTTCCCGTGGAAGATCTTTGAGTGGACGCTCTGCCAGTTCTTCCAGAATCCAAGCTTGGTAGGGAACGCCGATCTTCTCAATTTCGGCCACGATCGCCGCAGCGATCTCCAGAGTTGCTTCATCTGTGATCACGCAGACCCGCTCGTCGGGCTGCACACGCAAGCAGACGTTGACCGCATTGTGCGCCCCAGGGGTGAATTCGGGGTCAAAAGGAGTGTGATTCAGTTGAATGCGGTTGGGCCGGACAGAAATCGTCATTAACCTATTCTTCTGACGGTCGCCGGTTCTTCATCTTCCGCAAGGCCTGCTTCCGTCTCCTCGATGATGTAATCCACTACTTTCTTCAAATCCCCGGTCTCCTGGAACACCCGCAGTTGCCGGTCAGCTCCGCTGCCGTGCTCGAGGATCTCGTGGAGGTAGTTCAGTTCCTCGCGTGAATCGAGTTCGTCGACAACATCGTCGATGAACTCCAAATATTCGTGAACTAGATCGCGCGCGGGAACTTCTTTTTGCTTCCCGAAGTCGATCAGCTTGCCGTCCAGCCCGTAGCGGGCAGCGCGCCACTTGTTTTCCATGATCAGCGCGCGGCGGTACAGGCGAAATCCCTGGTTCGCTGTATAAAGCTTGTAAAGCTTCGCAACGGTAGCCTGGATCAGAGCAGCGAGCGCAATCGTCTCGTCCGCCCGCATCGGAATATCGCAGACGCGGAACTCAATGGTGTTGAAGAATGGATGCGGGCGGATGTCCCACCAGATTTTTTTCGCGTTATCGATGCAGTTCGTTTTAATCAGAAGCTTGATGAAGTTCTCGTATTCGCCCCAACTCGGAAAATAGTCAGGGATATTTGTTCGTGGAAATTTGTCGAACACCTTGCAGCGATAGGATTTCAGCCCAGTGTTCATCCCCAGCCAGAACGGCGAGTTTGTCGACAGCGCGAGAATATGCGGCAGGAAATAGCGCGCGTGATTCATCATATGGATCGCTGTCTCGCGATCCTCGATGCCGATGTGTACATGCAGGCCAAAAATCAGGTTCGCGCGGGCCACGAGCTGCATGTCTTCGACGATGTTCTTGTAACGTTCGTCTGGATGAATTTCCTGCGAGCGCCAGTCGCCAAATGGGTGGGTTGCACCAGAGGCCAAGCGAAGGCCGTTTTCCTTGGCCAGTCGCACCATATCGCGCCGCAAAGTTTTGACCTCGGCCTTTGCGTCTTTGATTGTTTTGCAGACTCGCGTGCCGACTTCAACTACAGACTGGTGCATCTCCGCCTTCACGCGCTCCTGGAGAATCATTTTCCCCTTCTCCAGAATTTCGGCATGAATGTGTGACCGGAGATCTCGGGTCACAGGATCGACTGTCTGGTACTCCTCTTCAATCCCGATAGTGAAGGTCGGCTGCATAGACACTCTTGTTCCAACCCCAAAGTGAAGGGGCTCTGCTGTTATCCGCTCGTACTGCTATCCCATCCGGCAGAGAGAGTCTGAATAGTATAACAATCCAGCAAAGTGTTCCGGAGATGTCGGCTAATCCCACTCCTTGTTTTCCGCCACCCTAGCTTTGACGATTTTCTTCAGCAGAGCGTCAGGTAAAGGTTTGTCCGACGGGAATTGGATGGTTCCTTTGGAGGTGCGATAACCCTTCAGTTCTTTTTGAAACCGCTCGATCACTCCGGAGCCTGTCGGAAACAGGCTGCAATGCTTCGCAAACGCAGCATATCCGACCAGCATGCCGTTGTACATGAACATCGGGATCCGGTAGCTGATGACCTCGGTGGTTTCATTGGGCACGACAGATCGAATCACGTCGCGGACGTGCATCAGGGAGCTACGGGCAGGTTCAGACAGCCCGGACAGATATTCGTCGACGGTTTTGGCAGCAACTTTGCTTTTCATCGTATCGGGTCTGAAGAGAGCTAGTCGTTCCGATTGGTGTTGGGAAACAGGTCTGCTGTCAGCGAATGTTGCTGGGATCCACTCAGGTTCCCAATTGCATTTCAATCTTGATTTCGGACGTTTGAGGCGCATGTTTCGAGACGATGATTGTCCCGGTCACCGACTGAAATCCAAAAAAAGTCGCTTTGAACCTGTAGTTTCCCTCGGGCATCTTGGAGATCTTGAAGTGCCCGTGCTTGTCGGTCAGCGCGTGTCGGATTGTACGCTCGTCTCCTGGACCCTGAATCTCGATCAGAACGTCGGCACGTCCCCCTTCGCCCGTTGCGGTACTGATAGTTCCCGCAATCGTCCGGACACGGAATGGATCCTCGATCTGTTGAATCGTATGTTCGTTCGGGCTTTTGGTGAAGGCGGAGAGATCCGGCGGAGGGGAAGTTTGCGCCAAAAGGAATGGCGCTGCCAGTACAAGCAGACTAGCGATGAATAGGAGTTTCATAGGCGCCTACTTTGACGCCTTTCCGCGCTTCCGCTCGGCCACCCATGCCGGTTCGCCTTTGGGCGCGCTCTTCGGCGCTGGCGCTCCCGCCAGAAACTCCGACCATCGGAAGTCCGCGGTGGGATTCGCGCCGGTCAAAGCCATTTTGAGCGCCATGTCTGCCACCGCATTCACGATCCAGTCAAAGTTCTCCTGGCCTACGGAAGTGATCTCGGCGTCGGGCGCCGGATTCAAGAAGTCGATGGCGTACGGGATGCCCTTCTCAACGGCAAACTCAACCGTGTTGAGGTCATAACCAAGAGCCCTGCAGAGCGCGAGTGAATCCTTCTCAATGCGCTCGCGAAGGGCGGGCGTCGAGGGCGGTGGATTGCCCTTCACATAACGCTCGTGATGCGGCGCTTTCGGATCGTACTTCATGATGTGCACTTTCTCCTGCCCGACGACGTAGCAGCGGAAATATTCATCGAATTCCACGCCACGCTGCAGTGTCATGCACAGATCGCCTGTCTGGTTGTAGTGGTGAAAGAACTCCTCAGGCGAATGGACCTTGTAAACATGCTTCCATCCTCCGCCGGAATATGGCTTTAGAAAAGCAGGGAAGCGGACGTAGTCAAACAACTCCTGCCAATTCAGAGGAAAGATCAGGTTCCTCATCGACCGGTCCGTTGTACCTTCGGGATGCTTATTGTGAGGCAGGATTACGGTCGGGGGTATCGCCACACCCATCTTGTGCGCCAGCGCGTAGTTGAAGAACTTGTCGTCAGCGGTCCACCAGAACGGGTTGTTCACAACGATCGTGCCATGCAGCGCTGCATTCTTCAGGTACGCGCGATAGAACTGGATGTCCTGCGAAATTCGATCGATGATCACGTCGTACTTCTTAGGCTCGTCCATGCGGATGCCGCCGATCTTTAGAAACTCGGCCTCAACCCCATCCACCTTCATCGAATTGATCTTCTCTACCAGAGCAGGAGGAAATGTATTTTCCATCCCAAACACGATTCCAATCTTCTTCATGGGTTACTCCCTAAAATATCCTTGTCTGAACTACGGCACTCAAATCGTTCGCGTCGCCGCTAAAAGTATTTGACCGCCATCCGTATCCAGAGCGGCCAATCGTGCATCGAATTGTCGTTCCACACATCCAGCCAGTGGGGAATCGCCTTGCCGTTCAAGATGTTCGAAAACTTTATGTTCTGATCCAGACAGATGTCCCAGTTCGCGGAGCCAAGAACGATTTTCATCTGCCGGTAGCGGCTCAGGAACCAGTCGTCGCTTAAACCGGGGATGAAGTCTGGAGGGTTATTGAAATAACAATCGTTGTCATAGTAACCGTCTAGAAACTGATGAATATCGAACGCGCCGCTCATGCTGACGCAGTGCGTCACCACGTCAGGATGTTTCAAAGCAAAATTGACGGCGTGATATCCCCCGAAGCTGCAACCTGTGACCGCCAATTGGGATGACTGATTCTTCCAGCGGACGAAGGGAAGAAATTCATGTAGAAGATATCTCTCGTACTGGAGGTGACGCATCACACGCACGCGTGGGTGGACGCCTTTGTTGTACCAGCTCTCGGTGTCGATGGCGTCGGGACAGAAGATTTGCAGTTCGCCGCGATCAAGCCTGTGGGACAGCGCGCCAACCATCCCACGATCTTCGTATTCGAAGAACTTGCCCATAGAAGTGGGAAACACCAGCAGGGGCATTCCTGCGTGCCCGAATACCAGCGTTTCCATTTCCCGGTGAAGTTCCTGGCTGTAGCCCTTGTGGTATTCGCGATTCATCGTGAGAGAAAGATTTGGAGTGGAGATGGCTTCGAAAGGCCCTCGCCGCAGCCGAAGTATCTTACCCGATGCAGAGGCAAACTCTAAAGCGGACGAAGTAGGCAGCGTGATTTAGAAGGTAGAAGCATCCATCGAAGAGACCACAAAAAACCCGCCCTGCCGGGCGGGTTCTTGTTTTCCGAATCGTTGAAGCTTAGCCCCCGTTCGAACAGACCGTGAGGTTGAATGGATTGCTCTGGAACGATAACTTGCTTCCCACAGATGTGGTCTTTGGCGCTCCGAAATACGGGAGGTAGACCAAGTCCTGCAAGTTGTAGGTGAAGCCGTTGAACGTGTAGGGAAATGCTCCGAAGTTTGCGAAAGTCTCCTCGGGATCTCCATTTTCCAAAATTCCGCACTGGACGGTGTTTCCGTTCGTGTTGACGACGAGCGGATCATCAAGCCATTCGCCGGCTTCGTGCGACAGGGCGGAAACGTCCTGGGCGAAGATTCCGGGCGTGCTGATGTAGGTGAAGTGTGCGTAGGCTTGCGGTGCCGCGGTGCTGCCGAAGGCGCTGTGATAGCCGCCGATGCAGCAGCCGCCGAATTCCGTCAGGTACGAGTTGTAGGTGATGAAAATGGGCAGCGAATTCGGCACGATCTGCGTGTGCTTGGAAATGTAGCTCTGCAGTTGGGTGTCAAACCAGAAGATGTCGGCATTTCCAACCGTGATCCCGAAATCGGTGGTGACCTTTCCGTCGGCGGCCGGCACGGTCAACGTGAGAGTTGGGAGTGTGGTCGGTTTTCCCAGAAGAACGTGATAGGTCTTGTGCTTGGATACCGTGCTCCAGAAGTTCCCGCGCTGGTAAGCGTCTTCATATTGCGTTGTTCCCATATCGACGCCAGCAGACTTGAAATCCAGGTTGTTGAAGATCGGCGATCCGGTGGTGTTGCTTACGGCCGTCTGTCCGTTTGATAGCTTCGATAACGGGCTGAACGTCGTGGTCCCGTGCGACGTCTTGAAGTTCAGAACCACGGGGATGATGAACACGGGGATGGTGGTCGATTTTCCCGTCGAGGGTGCCGCTCCCACCATGTTGTAATTGTAGGTCACGCCCTGGAAAACGAAGGATCCGTTCCATGTGGTCAGAGGCGTGGCGGGTGTTACAGCTTCACTATGCAGAACTGGCCTTAGCCGTTCGAACATTGGGCGGGCCTGAGTTGTTGCGGCTTCTTGGGCAAATGCCGCGGTTGCGAGGCAGGCAATCGATGCGAGCGCAGCCAGATGGCTGAGCACACTGAATCTTCGTTTCATATTGATGAGCTTCTCCTTAGGGTCAATGAAAATCAATTGTCAGGAAACTGAGCAGAGGCCTTCGTTTGGTTGTCAGACAATCCATTAAGTTCAAAAGCCTCTAACTTTGCAGAGAACAGAGGTGGGCACGATTCTGCTTAGCTAGACAAAGACTGTCAACCGTGAATGTTTTTGCAACATTCTGTTTTGAGTAAGAACAGTGCTGCGGAAGTAGGACCGGCGGAAGAGTCACAAAGGAAATACAAAGCACGGCGAGCAGAAAAGTATCGAGACCTGCCTCAGGGCGATTCAGGTCGACACGATTCGAAAGGATCAAGAAGCGGCGCGGGTCAGCGCATTGATTTGCGCGGATGAAGGCGGACGAAAACTACTTTTTGTACCAGAAGATTGCCAGTGCCACCAGCGCGACCGTGATGATCCACAGGACGATGTCTTTGCTACGATTTTTTTCCTTTTCGTCGGCCATAAAAGTGAGTACAGCATACCTCAGATTGTGGTTCAAGTAACGATGCGATTTCCTCGCTAACCACTTGCCTTCAATGCTTCGAAGCAGCTTCGCCGGCGCCGGCCCGTTTGTACCCGGTAAACTTCACGACCTGCCGGATGTGAACCGATTCGGCATTGAAATGCAGCGTGTCGTCAACCTTGGCGTAGGCAGGAAACCAGTTCCCGTCGACGTATTGACGATACCCCACAAACATCGGTCGGATATCCATGGGCTGTTTCTTTTTCACTTTCAGAACATCGGGCACACTCTTGCCACACAGCTTTACGATCTGGAAGTCGCGGTTGTCGACCCATATTCGCCCCTGGAAATACCTTTTGTTCTTTTCCTCAGTTT
The DNA here is from genome assembly GCA_963801895.1 of uncultured Acidobacteriota bacterium. Lineage (GTDB taxonomy): Bacteria > Acidobacteriota > Terriglobia > Terriglobales > Acidobacteriaceae > Sulfotelmatobacter. The sequence goes on from CAWDGM010000004.1 coordinate 272,932, forward strand.
TGGGCTCGACGTGGATCACGTAGGTGTCCAGGTCGTCGACGTGTTGCTGTCCGGCGTATGTCAGTTTGTACTGGGAAACTTCGTCGGTCGTCAGCATCCAGGGCATGAAAAACCGGACATCGTCGGCGTCTTCTGCGGTCAGTTGAACTCCCCGAAGGGTCGATTGCTCGGCGAATTTAACGCTTTCGACGCGCTTGCCTTTCTCCCCAAAGGAAACTTGCGTGATTTCGTGAAATTGTCCGTCGGCGGCTGTCCCGTCCAACGTTTGAACCAGAACGTCCTGGGTGAACGTGTAGTGCTCCCGGGCCTCGCGTGCCTTGTTCTCCTGCTCGCTAAGCTTTCGGACCAGTTCCTCTGGAGACAGTCCTTTTGGCGGGGCCATATCCAGTGGGGCATTGCCGTCGGCGCAATCGGTCTGGGATATCGCTGGAATGGCAACGGCGCAGCACAGGGCTGCGAGGGCGAAACGTGAGGCGACTGACAGCAATGTGGTCGAGCAAAGCTTTTCGAGACTCACGGGCGGAATTCTAACTCCGAAATCAGCGGAACCATACAACTCGCTAGCGGCAGGCACAAAAGTGTCACGGTAGGACGCGGAGATCTAAATGGTCACGTTTGAGAATGAACGGCCTTCCACTATTGTGCAAACCATTGCGCGTTGTCTGAAGGTAAGTCTGTAACATTAAGAAAAATAAGGTGTTGTGTTTGGGTAGCCTCGTGCATTTTATCGTAGCGTAATTGGACAAAACGCTATGAAAACTACTCTGGTCGTGCTGTTCGTTTTACTCGCAGCCACAGCTTTTGGTCAACAGTCCGCTCCCGTGCTGTCTAACCAGATCTCGGTGACTCACTTCTCAGATCATCCGGAGCATGCCGAGCCGCATGCAATGGCGGCGGAGAATCCAATCGCCGGTGGTGCAGCGGACGTTTACAGTTACGCACAAGGGGAAATCCCCTTGTGGCAACTTGGTCCCTTGTCCGAACCAGTGCCTCTCGGTGACGTCGCGCGTGCTTTCCGCAAAGAGAAACAGGCAGTTAGAAAAGCTGAAGTTACACTCGAGAAACAAGGCTCATAATTCTCGGTTTGACCGGATTGCGCGACCTGAAGCGCGATCCGGCTTCCATCATCGCTAATCGGCCTCGGTGCGTCCCGCCCTTTTCACTCCCTAAGCAGCGGATGCATAAAACGATTCCGCCGCCTTCCGCATCACACGAAAAGAATTAGAATCCTAAGAACCACAACTGCTCACTTTTTTCTTGGCCCTCGTGCGGTAGTGTGGACGTTTCCCTTCAAGGGAGGAAAAGACCAGGGATGAAGCGCTGCACGACGCATTTGGTACGAGTGTGTTTACTGTTAACGCTGGCAGTTCCCGCATATTCGCAGCGAGGCACATTCGGCATTGATGTTGGCCAGACCGCCGACAAGTTCGGCTCCTTGCCGTCAAAGTCGGGACTGGAAGCCGGAATTGACGGCCAACTGACCATTATCCAGAGCAACCCCAAAAAGGGAGGACCCAGCATCGTGGCCGGAGGCGAGATCCGCCTGCCTACGGACACCTCGAACCATGCGAAGGAATACGCGTTATATGGCGGGCTCGCCTTTCAGGTTCATAACTTGACGATTGGCGCTGACGCCCAGGTTCGCAAAATTATCCTTCCGCCTGCCAACGTCAACAACCAAGTGTTCATTCGAGACAAGATGGAGCTCCTCGAAATTCCTCTGGTGGTCAAATACACATTTGGATCGTCCAAGAGAGCTTTTATTCAGGCACAGGGAGCACCGGAATTTTCTCCACGTTTCCGCTCGGCCGGATCTCTATTGCAGCTGCCCCACCCGAATTTCGACCATGGTTACTTTGTTCGGGCGAGCGCCGGCTACGTTTTCGGCAAGTGGTATGCGAAGGCGACCTACGAGACTCGCTACTTCAAATTCGAGCAGAATCCAAATAATCCCAATAATCTTTACAACTGGCGAAGCAACCTGATCTCTGGCGGCGTCGGTTTTGCCTTTTAGAACCGCGTTTCCGGCGAATCATCGCTTCGATTTGAACAACGAGTATTGGTCTTCGCCCGTGATCTTCTCCAGTTGGGAAGAGTTCAGAAACACATGCTCAAGCAACGGATTGTGGTAAAGGATATAAATCGATTTCGGAACTACCGCCAGGGAGGCCTCAATCCTTTCGCAAACTCGAAAAAGGACCGACTCGGGAAACGGATTGAAGAGGAATAGCACATAAGGTTCTGTGGCTAAGTCAAATTCGCCGGCATCGGCGCAGACCGTTGCAAGGTCGAAACACTGCTGTGAATCCGATCTGTACTTGCCGATGTTCTCCTCTGCGATCTGATTCAGCGCGGAAAGAAGCTCTACTCCAATGATCTTTCTGAAGGGATAATCGGACGCCATTAGGAGCGTTCGTCCTTTTCCCGAACCGAGATCGACGAAGGTGTAGTCGGCAAAGTCGAAGTTGCCCTGTTCGCGCAGCAACGCCATCATTTCGTGGAAGACAAACGGCTCGGTCGGCTGGTATTCCGAGTGAAACTTCCCGAGCAGACGCTCCCTCCACTGCACGGCTCCGCTGGTGGTATTGACCCGATATTCCCAATCGTAGTCCGCGTCGCCGAATCGTAGCCGCTTTCGAGACGGCAGGCTCTCAATCGCGAACTCCCAAAGCAAAGCCAACAGGCTTTGAGCTGCGCCGAAGAAGCCTCGATGAGAACGAAAGGCGTCCCAGTATTGGCGTACGGAATGAAGAATCGTCGCGTCTGGAGCCGTAGTCCGCCGCATGCTCTTCCATCCTAGCAACAGGCCAGGCAGATAATTGTGAATGGCCGAGATGCGGAAGAAACTCGGGGGAAGAGGCCTACGAACTGCCCAGCGGTTTGGCAACCACCGGCGGTTTGTAGTCGGGAGGCAGGCCTTTCGTGATGAATGGGAAGTCTTCCGGCTTCTGAACCAGCACGCGTCCGTCGGCACTCAACTTGTAAGGATTGCCATCCGGATCCGTTGGAATTCCTGAAAAGTGCATGGCGCTGGACAACTCTGCAAGGCTTGTCGGTAGGCGCCCTGTGCGTTGACCGAACTGCGAAACGGCAGCCTGAAGATTGGTCACATCTTCATCGACTTTGATACTGCGGAGGTGCTGTGCGGCATTCGCTCGAATATTGCTTTCGCCGCTTGATTCATACGTAGCCGTCCACAACATTCGGGCGGTCGCGAAATCTCCGGCATGCTCGTTCATCAACGCCGCCAGTACCTTTAAGACCGGATGCGCGTTAGCAACCCTTGACCCGCGCAGGAATACTTCGCTGGCTTTTTTGTAATCCTTGAATTCGGTGTAGTAAACGAATCCGAGATTGTAATAAAGGCGCCAATTGTCCGGATTGTGTTGAATCCCGTATTCCATCAACTGGATGGCGCGATCCGGCTGACCGGCACCGTTGGGGGGATTTGGCGCGAGAAAACTAGCACCGAACTGATAGGGCGGAAGCAGTTGCGGATCCAACGTGGTGGTGATTTCGAGCAGCGGAGCGAGTTCGTTGAACGTGGAGGCGTGCTCGTAATGACGATGCCCGAAATATTGCACGACTCGTGTCCAATAAATACAAGCCATCAAGCCATTAAAACCAAGGCTGGCTCGCCTCACTAGATTCGGAGAGTTGATATACAACGCATCCTCGTTCTGCTGTTGAGGCCGAGTCTTGTCGATATGGCGTACCAGCAGTACGCAGGCGCACATCGACAGGAGCAGGCAAATGGTGGCACAACTCGTAACTCGGCTGCCCTTCACTTCAGGTTCCTGCGCTCGAATATCAGCACTGCGGCGCTGAGAGCCATCGCCGTATAGAAGAGGGCATACAGCGTGTTCTGAAGAACAAGTTGCGATCCGATTGGATTTTGGTGTGCAACCGCGTTGATCACATTGAGCGCGGAAAAGTTCGGCACCAGGTAGGCGGCGGCAGTTGCGAACCATCCGGCAACACCGTGAGTTAGCCCCGCAAAACCACGCAAGTCATCTGCGAAGCTTCCAATGATGAACAGCGAAAATGCGAAGACCGCCGATAGCAGCGGCGTAGAAAATGACGAGAACAAAAGCGCCAGGGAGCAGATGATCAGAAATTCGAGAACGATAAAGTAGAGAGCGACCAGGATGGATGAATCTGCGGCAGAAAACTTGTGCACAACGTAAAGCAGCGCGCCGAATACTCCGATTGCCATGAAGAATGTGTTGACGACGAGAGTGCCGGCAAGTCCCAGGAATTTTCCAACCACAAACTCCCAGCGCCTGACCGGACGGGATAGCACCGTGTAAAGTGTCCGCTTTTCAATTTCTTTTGATACGAGCCCGATGCCAATGAAGATGGCGATGACGATTCCAAAAAGTGTGACGGCAGTGAGTCCGAGATTTACCACAACCAGACGCTCGATCCCGATCGATATCTGTCCCACAAAGATCGCTGCGCCCGACAGCAACAAGGCGAACGCAATCAGGTTATAGAGGACACGATCCCGGACTGCTTCACGATACGTGTTCGAGGCGATCGAGAAGATGCGCGAGTTCATGCCAGAGTCCCCGCTGTAGTCTGAGAGTGTTGCAGCTTCTCGACGAAGTAAGCCTCGAGCGACGTCCGCAGAGGTGTGACCGCGATGAGGCGAATATGTTCACGGCGCAGCGCATCAATGGCTGCATCTTGCTTCGGCTCTGGCAGCACGGCCCGCACACGGTCACCGGATACAAAGCACTCAGCTCCCAGCGCTTTGATCGAAGCAGGGACCTGTTTTCCTTGCCAGACCACCTCAATCTTTCCCTGGACTGTGGAGGTTAACTCATCTACCGCTCCCACACCTCGTAACTCGCCCTTGTTAACGATGGCAACACGATCGCAGAGAGCTTCCGCGTCCGACAGAATATGTGTCGAAAAGAAGACGGTCTTACCTTCGTCCTTCAATTGTCCCATCAGGTCACGTACATCTCTTCGACCAATGGGATCGAGGCCCGACATGGGCTCATCGAAAAACACCAGTTTGGGATCATGCAGAATAGCTTGCGCAATGCCGACACGCTGCAACATCCCCTTCGAGAATTTGCGCAGTTGCACACCCTTCACGTCGGTGAGCCCAACTCGCTGCAGCACGTTTTCGATTTTTTGTCTTCGCCCCTTCGCCACAACTCCCGAAAGTTGTCCATAGTATTCGAGGAGTTCGTGGGCTGTGAGATAGTCGTAGAAGTAGGGCTGCTCTGGAAGAAATCCGATCTGCGCTTTAACCTCGGGATCCCTCCAGTCGTGCCCAAGGATGCGAGCCGAGCCCCCTGTGGGGAATACCAATCCCATCAGCATTTTGAGGGTTGTAGTCTTTCCCGCCCCATTGGGGCCTAGAAATCCGAAAATCTCGCCTTCCTCGACGTTCAAATGCAGCGGCCTCAGCGCGAGCTTCGGTTGCTTGCGCCAAAACCCGACCATATAGGTCTTTTCGAGGCCAAGAATTTCGATCGCAGACGTGGACACAGGAGCGCCTAAAACAGCAAATTCAAGTGGATGTTTACCCAAATATTATAAGTAAACTCTACGGCTTTAAGACGGCTCGCACGGTTACGGCGGTCACCATGCAAGAAGGCGCAGGGTCAATCTTCCAAGAACCAGTGCGCTTTACCCTGAGCCTGGGTCCAGTCCGCCGAAACTCGTTGCGCCTGCTCATAGGCGGTCTTAGCTTCGGCTTGGCGCCCAGCTTGCTTCAACGCTGACGCCAGCAACAAATAGTCAAAATCGCTGGGGTCAACGGCTACCGTCCGGGAGAAGAATTCAGCGGAAGTCTTGAAGTCACCCTCCCGATACGCCAGCAATCCTAATCCCATCAGCGCATATGGATCTCGGGGATCGAGCTTCAGAGCACTCTCATAGTTCTGTTTCGCTTCCACGGGGCGGCGCAGCTGGGTATTTGCGATTCCCAGATCTCGAAAAGCCAATTCGCGAGCCGTGGGATCGTTGGTCCCATCGATCACGTGCTGTGCATCTTCGATGGCGCCTTCAACGTGAGAGTGGCGCAACTCGTAGTCGGCGAAGTAAACAACTTGCGTAAGTGGATAGGCGTGAATTTTCTCAGCTACCTTGTACTCCACCATGGCCTCATCATGACGTTCCTGTTTCGAAAGAAATGCCGCCAGGTAGGAGTGTGCCATGAAATTGCGATCGGTCACCCGGATCGCGTACTTCCACAGAGTCTCGCTATCGTGCCAATAGCTGACTTGTCGCGGAGTGATTAGGGCAGCGCCCGCAATTGCGACGCAGGCCGGCACGGCGAGCCATCGAGAAGAAATCCTCCACTGTTTCGCTGCATCCGCGATGGCCCACGTAATCATCCAGAAGAGGCCAATGAACGGGATGTAGGCATAGCGATCAGCCATCGCCTGATCGCCGACCTGCACGGCTCCGATCATCGGGACAAGCGTACCAAGGAACCACAGCCAGCCGATTTGCAGATAGCGCTTCCCCGAGGTGAAGACGATGATGGTCATAAACGCCAGAAATGCGGACGCTGCAATCCATTGCCATACAGGGATGCTGTTTCCGGGATGCGGATAGGCGGGCGACAAGTGAACAGGCCAGATAGCGTGGCCGACATAGCGAGCGTAGGCCACCACAGCATTTTCAAAACGCACCACGAGCGGATAGTCAGCGTTATGCACGGCCGTACGCTGCGCTCGCATGGTAATCAGAGCATCTGCGGCCGATATCATAAGCAACGGCAGTTTTTCAAGGATCAACCAGTGGATTGAGCCTGGCGTAAAGGATTTTGCAGTCTCGCCGTCGCCGGACGATCCAATTCTCCGCAATGGCCAAAAGTCCCAAAGCAGAAGGACGAATGGGAAGGTGATCACCTGAGGCTTGGCAAGAAGCGCAAACGCGAACAGCGCCGCCACCGCGCCATAACGCCGAATCGATGGCCGCTCTGAGTACCACACGTATGCCATGAGTGCGAGCAGGAAGAACGTCATGCTCAACACATTCTTCCGTTCCGCCGCCCAGGCCACAGACTCAACATTTACGGGGTGAACCGCGAAGAGGGCTGCTACGACAAAGCTTCTCCATGTAAATCCCGTGGCTCGCTGCAAAAGAAGGAACAGCAGCAACGCGTTCACTGCCTGCAGCAAGACACTCATGTAGTGATGTCCCACGGGGTTCTTGCCGAACAATTGCCAATCCAGCGCGTGAGAAACCCAGGTCAGAGGATGCCAGTTTTCGCAGTCGTAGGTTGTGAACGCCCACTTTAAAGTCGAAAGCGTCAAACCTTGGTGGACGTGGGTGTTCTCCGTCAGGTAGCCGTTGTCATCGATGTTGATGAACGAGTTGCGGATGACGGGGTTATAGACAGCGATTGTAGCGAGAACCAGCAGAAGGCATAGGACCAGGCTGCGCTTCTTCGGCGAAGCCAGCAATTCATCGATCGCGGTCCTCGAGTTCGATATCGGCTCGGACGGGCCGGCCTCGACCTCTTCAATCGCTGTCGTCATAAAGGAAAATTATACGAGGGGTACTAGCTCAGGCGTGAGTCCGGCGGCGAGTGTTAGGTACGTTCGTAACCGAAATCGGCGCCCTGGGGCGCCGATTTCAAGTCTTGGTATGAAGATAAAACGTTGATGAGTCCAAAGCTCGTAGATGTTAGCCGATCAATTATTGAAGCGGCGCGAGCGTTGCAGTGCACGGCGGTGTGATGGCCGCGGTCGAAGAACGTACAACAGCATCCTCGAAAGAGCAGAAGTAGCGCGCTCCGCTGAAGTTGATGTTCTGCGGGGCCGCGATCACTGTGTAAGAGGGTGTGACGCCTCCAACGGCCGGGCTCCCGCCGATCTGCAGCGTGAATGCGTAGCCACTCTTGCTACCGCTGGAAAGGCTGCTATCGATGAAGCATCCACTGCTTGTAGAAGGAACGCACGCCGCTCCAACCGCTCCACCCAGAAACGACAAAGTAGTTGCGAATCCCAAGTTCGGATATGCAGCGGCATAAGAAATTTCAGCCGTGTTGATAGATCGAACGGAACCCACAGCAGAAGACTCGTTTGCAGAGACGCGAGCGCGGGTAAGCGCGGGGACGGCAATCGCTGCAATGATCAGAATGATGCCAACCACGATCAGCAGCTCAATCAGTGAGAATCCCGCCTGTTTTTTCATAGGATCTATCCTTTGCCGTCGATTCAATTTCGATCAGAGAAATTGTGCGTTTTCAACATCCCCCATTTTCCACTGATATGTTTGCATCTACGTGGCCACAAATGCCTTTCCAGCACGCTGGTTTCTTCCCAATCTTTTCAATGATTTGGAGAGACCGGAACATCATCCGGTGCGCTCTCCAATAAATCGGCGGCTTGCGATGACATTTTTTGTCATTCGCGCGCACAGAGTGGCATGGCGGGACGGTAAAAATATGAAAAAAGAGCGACGCAATCGTCGCTCTGAAGCTTCCGACGAGCTATGTTCTTTGCGCCTACTGCATCGCGGCTGTAGTGGCTGGACAGGGAGCAGTGATGGCCCCTGTTGCCGAGCGCACGACCGCATCCTCAAAGGAACAGAAGTAGCGAACTCCTGTCTGGTTGGGAGTGATCGGTGAGGCGATGATGCTGTACGACGGCATCATTCCTCCTACCGCCGGACTGGCGCCGGCCTGCAGAGAAAATGTATACCCGCTCTTGGTTCCTTGGGACAGAACGCTATCGATGAAGCAGCCGCTGCTGGTCGACGGAACGCAGGCGGCGCCGGCGGGGCCACCCAAAAAGGATAGAGTCGTCGCGAAGCCCAGGTTGGAGTAAGTGGCGTTATAGGAAATCTCAGCTGTGTTGATGCTACGCACGGAGCCCACAGCCGACGCCTCATTGGCCGACATGCGCGCACGCATCAGATTTGGGATTGCGATCGCGGCAATGATCAAAATAATCGCCACTACGATCAGCAGCTCAATTAGGGAGAAACCCCGTTGTCTCGACATTCGCCCTCCTCGCTGTCATCTTGGCGACGCACCTTGCGAAAACCCGCGTCTGAAGCCAGAAGCAGACGATTGCGACTCCCTATAATGAGCCAAATCTGGCGAGATTGCTATGGCGGGGCGCCGCTCTGGATGACGCGCTGGACGTAAGGTGCTCGGGCACAGGCGGTTAATGCAAGATCCGTATCGACAATTTTTTACTTGGACCGCCTAAAAATACAAAGAGCAGCGAACTTTCGTTCGCTGCTCCGGCTTGTACCCTCCCCCAGGTACTTCGCCAAACTGAGTTACTGAAGGGCCATGACAGTCGCCGGGCACGGAGGCGCGATCGCACGCAGTTGAAGAACGGACGACTGCATCCTCGAATGAGCAGAAGTAGCGAACACCAGTCTGGTTGGCGGTCACAGGCGTAGCGAGAATGCTGTACGAAGGCACGACGCCGCCGACGGCGGGGCTTGCGCCGACCTGGAGGGCAAACCTGTAGCCGCTCTTCGTTCCCCCTGACAGGACGCTATCGATGAAGCAACCGCTGCTGGTCGACGGAATGCAGGCCGCGCCGGCGGGGCCACCCAAAAAGGATAAAGTCGTCGCGAAGCCCAGGTTTGAATAGGCGGCGTTATAAGAAATTTCAGCAGTGTTGATGCTACGGACAGAGCCTACAGCTGAAGCTTCGTTGGCTGACATGCGTGCACGCATCAAGTTCGGAATGGCGATCGCTGCAATGATCAGGATGATGGCGACTACGATCAGCAGTTCGATGAGTGAGAAACCTCGTTGTTTCCGCATTATCGTGAAATCCTCTCGTTTGTCGAGTTCCCGCCCGGGGGCCGGGGATAATTGACTTTCGTTAGAACACTCTTCTGTACGCAGTTTGCATGCCGAACTGTATTTTATTTCCTCGGGCGGTGAAGGCCTGCTAATGCATAGAAACAATTCATTTCATAATCCGAGAGTGGCTGTTTACTAGTGGCAATAGCACATCCGATGACAAAATTTGTTATTGAAAAGCTCCAAAGAATGGCACTCAACACAAGCACTACGGTGTTCGCGGACAAATGATGCCCAAAAGTAAAAGAGCAGCGAACTTTCGTTCGCTGCTCCAGGCTTGTACCCTCCCCCGAGTACTTCGCCAAACTACATTAATTACTGAAGCGCCAGGACAGTAGCCGGGCACGGAGCGGTGATCGCACCGGTCGAAGAACGGACAACTGCGTCTTCGAACGAGCAGAAGTAGCGAACACCAGTCTGGTTCGGCGTGACCGGCGAAGCGATCACGCTGTAAGAAGGCACTACGCCGCCAACTGCCGGGCTAGCACCAACCGCGAGCGCGAAGCTGTATCCGCTCTTCGTTCCCTGTGACAGAACGCTATCGATGAAGCAACCGCTGCTGGTCGACGGAATGCAAGCCGCGCCCGCAGGGCCACCCAAGAATGACAAGGTGGTTGCGAAGCCCAGGTTCGAATACGCCGCGTTGTACGAAATTTCGGCTGTGTTGATGCTGCGAACGGAGCCCACGGCAGATGACTCGTTGGCGGACATACGCGCACGCATCAAGTTAGGAATAGCAATCGCTGCAATGATCAGGATGATGGCCACCACGATCAGCAGCTCAATCAGCGAGAAACCCTTCTGTTTACGCATCTCGATTTTTCCCTCGTTTTAACTTTCGTTTCAGTCTGGTCACGAATGACGCAGTCGATTCTGATATTGGCACTTGCCGGGCCAAACTCGGTAATTACCAAAGTTCCGCAAGCGAGTTGAGCAAGACGTTTGTTTTCATCGCTCACTTGCACCTCCGACTTCTTCGTAACCTCACAATTTGTGCAAAATTGCCAATTTCTGTCGCTGACTCGCGCCACTTTCTGTCATGGATGGAACGAAGCCGATTTCGGGTCTTGCAGCACGCCTCTTTATATTGTGTTGCATTTCGCTCCTTTGTGGAAAACCAGAAGGCCAGCGCCTAGCCACGTCGTAGCCGCTTGCCATCCGCCTACGGTTCAACCGGCAGTGTTCCTGGTCGTGGTATCGCCAGATGCACGGGGCAAATACTTCTAGTGCCATAGAAAGGAGGAAGGTTCCTCGCTGCCCTGATCTCCTGTCTGTTTTTCCGAAGTCACTCCACCATGCCAAGTTGGAGCCTAGACGTGCCGTAGAATGGTGCCGCCTGCCGCGTCTTCTATGGAGAAGGATATAGAGCAATTCCACATCGAGCCGGACATCGCAAAGGCTTGGACCTTGCCTTCGCGCCTCTACACGGATCCGGCCATCTTCGCTTTCGAACAAGAAAAGATCTTCTCGCGCACATGGCAGGTTGTGGCTCACTCCAGCCAACTGGCAAATTCGGGCGATTTCGTCACAACCGAACTCATTGGAGAGCCCCTTCTACTGGCGCGAGGCACCGATGGCATGCTGCGTGGCTTTTTCAACGTCTGCCGCCATCGCGCGGGACCAGTCGCCGAAGGTTGTGGCTCGCGCAAGCTTTTCCGTTGTGGATATCACGGGTGGACCTATGCTTTGGATGGCTCGTTAATCAGCGCGACTGAATTCGAAGGCGTCGACGGATTTCGTCCCCAAGAATTTTCACTCGCTCCATTCAGAGTCGAAGAATGGTTCAATCTGGTATTTGTGAATCTGGATCCTCAGGCTGAGCCGCTTACGAGTGCTCTTGGCGCGTTGCTCAATCAAGCGGCGAAATTTCCCTTCGCCGGCATGAAGCTGTTTGAGCGACGGACGTACAACATGAAGTGCAATTGGAAAACGTATGTCGACAATTATCTCGAGGGCTACCACCTGCCGACCGTGCATCCGGGATTAAATCGCGAACTTGATTTCAATGCTTACGTTGTTGAGCCGTATCCGAGTCATGTGAGGCAGTTCAGTCCGATTCGCGGCGCGCAGCCCGGCGACACGATGCCTCGGCGCTACCAGCATTCGCGCGAAGACTTAACCACTGACTATTTTTGGATTTTTCCCAACTGGATGCTCAACTGCTATCCGGACAACGTCTCGTTGAATATCGTCCTACCGGTCGAGCCTGAGCGTTCACTGGCGATTTTTGAGTGGTACTTGCCGGAGCGCGATCACGCAGCGCCTGCAGCCAAGGCATCGGTGGAATTCAGCGACCAGATCCAAATCGAAGATGTCGCCATCTGCGAGGCTGTCCAGAAGAATCTTCGTTCGAAGAGCTACAACCGCGGAAGGTACAGCGTGACACAGGAGAAGGGCGTCCACGCCTTTCACCAGATGTACGCGCGATATATGGCCCATTTCTAGGTATCGCGGCACCGCCATTGTGGCCGAAAACCACCAGTGTTGGCTGAGGGTGGCCGCATCCAACTGCCGCTCACCATCTCACCCGTATTCGCACTCAAATTCCCTCTGAAAACATTGGGGTTACAGTAACGTCGTCAGGCCGTGTTTGGCACGCCAGTTGCCTTTCTATTTTGCTGAGTTCTGAACGAGTGAAGTGTTAGGAAGCAAGGTCCAGAGAGGTAGTATGACAAACAATCTGATCCATCGATTTGGAATTCTAAGTCTGACTTTGTTTTCCGCGTTATCGCTGAGCATGTTTGCGCAGACCACCGAAGACGGTGCTGGCCCATCGGAGCAGCCGAGCGCGCCCATGGAAGTGGGACAAGCGCAGCCTGATTCCTCGCCAGTTGACGACAATAATTCTGCCGATATTGAAGCGTCTAACGCTCAGCCGACAGAGGCGCAACCGGGCGGCCCGTCGGGCGAGGCGCCGGCAACCACGGATCAAGGTGTGGCACGTGTCAGCCTGATTCACGGAGATGTGTCGACGCAGCGCGGCGACTCTGGCGATTGGGCAGCGGTGACCCTCAACCAGCCAGTGATGACCGGAGACAAAATCTCCACGGGGAACGACGCCCGGTCGGAACTTCAGCTCGACTTCGCGAATACGCTTCGCGTCGGGCCGAATTCGAAAGCCACGGTTGCGAACCTCACGCACAAAAATATCCAGGTTCAGCTCGGCGAAGGCATCGTCACCTACGTTGTTTCCAAAGATAGCGAATCCGAGCCCGAGATCGATACTCCCAATGTCTCCGTTCATCCATCTCACCACGACGGAATTTTCAGAGTTGAAGTACGGCCCGACGGTGACACAGTCGTTATCGTGCGCCAGGGCGAAGCACAGATCGCTACACCTCAGGGCAGCACAGAAGTGCGCGCTGGGGATATGGCTACTGTGCGTGGCGATAGCAATTCTGCCCAGTACAAGATTTCATCTGCTCCCGATCGCGACGAATGGGACCGCTGGAATGCTGATCGCGATCACTTGATTCGTGATGCGAACTCTTGGCGTCACACCAACCGTCGATATACAGGCACTCACGACCTCGACGCCTACGGGCGCTGGCAGAACGTGCAGGACTACGGCGATGTTTGGGTTCCGAACGAACCAGATGGCTGGGTTCCGTATCGCGACGGCAACTGGACCTACGAGCCCTACTACGGCTGGACTTGGGTTGGATATGAGCCATGGGGTTGGGCTCCGTATCACTACGGCCGTTGGTTTCCGTATGGCAACTCGTGGGCGTGGTGGCCGGGTCCCATATATGCCGGATATAACCCGTTCTGGTCTCCCGCGTACGTTTCGTTCTGGGGCTGGGGCGGTGGGTTCGGCTTTGGTTTTGGATTCGGCGGTTGGGGCGGTTTCGGCTGGCTCCCGATCGGCCCGTGCGATTTCTTCCATCCCTGGTGGGGCGGATACCGTGGACGCTTTGGTGTCGTCAACATCACCAATATCCACATCACGAACATCAACCGCTACGGCGGCATAGGTCCGCTGCATCGCGGCAACCGATACTCGAACATCAACAATATTCACAACGATCACGTGTTACGCGCGATGTCGACAGTAAATGCCAATCGCTTTGGCGCAGGCAGGGTACGAGCCATTGCAGCCACGCGCCAGCAATTGAGCGGTGCGCGAATGATGGCAGGGAACCTTCCTGTCGTTCCGTCGAGGGCAAGTTTGTCTGCAAGTGGACGCGCGGCAGCGCCATCGACAATTCGCAATGGCGGCTCGCAGCGTTTCTTCGGAACTCGCAACAACACGGCGAGGCCAGTATCGTTCCAGCAACAGACGGCAAGTTTGCGGCAGTCGATGCAGCAGAGCCGAGTGGGAGCAGTTCCGGCCGGCGGCAGAGACAGCGCGGAGTTCTCGCGTGCTGGAAACTCGATGCAGCGTCCAAGCGCCGGAATTCAGCCTAATCGCGGGATGAGTAATTCCGGTGCGCGAAATAATGCGGCGCAGAGTCCGTCGGGACAAAATGGAAGCCGTGACGGCTTCCGGCAGTTCAACCCGCCTGCGAACAACCGGAACGCGGGAACACCAGGTACGCAAAGTCCGCGAGGCACTGCGAATCAACCCGGTGGTTTTCGGCAGTTCAATCCTCCGACCAACAACACTCGGCCGAACGAGATGAACAACGGAAGTCCGGCGCGCTCCAATCAGTCTCCGGCTGAGAATCGCGGCGGCTTCCGCCCGTTCACTCCGCCGCAGACGAACAACACCAGGTCCTCGGAGTTCGGAAATGCGGGTTCGAATCGTCCGGAGCCGCAACGCGGCGTTGTTCAGAATTCGGCCTCAGAAAACCGTGGTGGCTTCCGTCCATTCACGCCGCCATCGAACAGCGGAGTTTCTCGTGGCCCGTCGAGCGGAAATTACTCTCGCGGCGGAAACACAAACTACTGGAACCGTACCGCGCCAAGTCCCGCGAGTCCCCGCAACTATGGCTCGAGCCCGAACGGCTACGGCGGCGGAGCCTCCCGGCCGCAGCTCGATATGAGGCAGCCAATCGTTCGTGGCCCGTCGTATGGAGGGAATTCCCGCGGAGGTTATTCTTCAGCTCCTCCAAGTTACGGTGGCTCACGAGGCGCTCCCAGTTACAGCGCGCCGCGTTCCAGCGCTCCTAGCTACGGTGGAGGGTCGCATAGTGCGCCAAGCTACGGCGGAGGCGGTGGTGGTCGTGCCCCAAGTGGCGGAGGCGGCCATCCTAGCGGAGGTGGCGGTGGCGGGAGTCATTCCAGCCCTGGTGGTAGCGGCCACTCAAATGGGGGACGTCGTTAGACCCACGCCTTCAGTGGGCAGACTTGTAACACTGGCAAGGTGCTGTAAACGACCAAAGTGAAAAACGTCAGAGGCGAGAGGGGCGTGCTAAACGGCACGCCTCTTCTCTTTGCTCTGCGGATTACGGTCGGGCGTAGGCTGGACTATCGGGCTCCGGACGGTCATAGTCGCGTCCGTATTTGTTCTTGTGCGACATCGTCACGTCAGATTCGGCGAGCGTAAAGCTTCCCAAGGTTGTCTCCCCTGAAGAGATCGTTACCTCCCGCGTCAGCTCACGCAGTGTATCCGGCGCAACTGCTGTGTGGAAAACCTGCAACTCGTATCGCCCCGGAGGAGGGTTGCGGATCGCGATTTCGCCTCGCACGTCAGAGATCGCGTAATACGGCGTCGACAATGCGATTACCACCGCACTCATCTGCGCATGAATGTTGCAAAAGATAAACGAAATGCCGGGCTTGTCGAACTGCACAATGCGCGAGCTGCCGCTTTCATACAAGCCCAGGTCGAATCGCTTTCCCTCGAAGAGCGAAAACACATTGTGGAAGAACGGATCGCGATTGGGAAATTCCACTCTTCCGCCGACAGGGATTACGACGAGAGAAGGATGAAAGCTCTTATCCTTTTGGACAAGTTGTGGAATCTGCGATTGATGGGGAGTTTCCGTCATCCCTCCCAACGGACTCAGCCAAACTACAGCCTCCGATGCGTCCTTCAAGCGATGACCATTCCGCGTGATATCGACATGCGCCTTCAGCGTCTGTGCATGAACGCAGCCGACTACCGAAAACGTCAAGAACATAGTCAAGCTGCGGGCGATTGAACCGGTCGTCAAAACAAGATCCCCACCGAGAGATTTACCTGATTCGTGCTGCTGTCGTTGCTGAAGACGCGAAATGTGTGGAATCTCCGAAGCTCCGCCGACATCACCAAGTCGGAACGGGGACGGAAAACAATATTACCGAGCGCCCCCTGATTCCTTCCCAAAATTGGTCCGAAATTGTTTTGATCCGTCGCGAACCCTCTTATGTTGGCCGTGAAGGCATCATCGGCAGAAACAACACCATTCAGTTCAACCTTGGGCGTCAATTGAAATTTCAGCTGAGCCCAGCCGCCGGCTGTGTCGAGACCGCGAATGGGACTTGTGACCACTGTTGGGTCGCCGCCATAGACGATAGACGTGCCTACAGCACCGCCGAGACCCCCGATGGCCCGGCCTCGATAAAACTCACCAGTCAGTTCGAGTCGCGAAAAAATTGGAATCTTCCAGTCGGCCATGCCTGCCCAAGCATCGTTCTTGCGATCCCAGCGCCAATTTTGCCTCCCATAATAACCAGCTACTCCAAAGCTGAGAGCGCGATCTTTCACGGAACGTGACCATCCAGTGCGGAAAGCATATGCGGGTTGTCCGGAAAGCTCTCCAGCCTGCGGCGTCCGGTAAAACGAATTGTATGGAGGCTCCCAATCCAGGTTGTCGAGGAGCCCCGCCTGTAGACTGATGGTCTGGCGGTCGGACAGTAAGAATCGGTGCTCGACGCGAATCTGCGGAGTCCATGCCCACAGATTGCCGGCAAAAGCGAACGCTGGCGTCGCAAGCGACGCAAAAGAAGTCGGCGACAGTGGCGAGATGAACAGTGAATCTTGCCCCGCGACTACAGAACTGTGTTGCCAGTCGAATCGAACACTGGCGGTCTGCATTCGAACCACGCCGAAGTCCACGCCATTTCCCGTGGCGGGTAGGCCACCGGAAAAGTCGAACTGAAGGTCAGCCGATGTTTTCGCCCCCGCAACATCAGGGCCGAAGATCTCCAAGCCTATCTCCGATTGACGCAGCGTCGCCCCGATAGTGGCTGTCGGGCTCCCAAAGCGAACTGGTTCAGAGTAACTTGGAAAATCAAAGTTGTCCGAGCTTCCCACGTTGCGAAAAGCATTCATCAAAACAATTCCATGCAGCCGGGCGCGGTATTTTGAAGCGGTTTCAACCTTGGTCTGGTACTGTTCGTCGATTTTCGATCCCAGCAATGACGTCGAATCTTCCAGCTTTTGTACTCGCTCATTGATGGAGCTCGTCTTCGATAAATCTGCGGTTGAACTAGCCGACTCGGTCGTTGGAGTCGTGCCCGCGGTCGCCACCGTCGCCACCGTGTCATTCGCAGCCGGCGGAGCCAACAGTGCACGGGTCGCCTGCAAGTCTTGACGTAGTTGGTGAACCTCCGCTGCCGACTGCGCGTTCTCGCTGCGCATCGCTTCCACAATGATGCGAAGTTCACGGACTTGGTCCTGCAGGTCGCGGACTGCCACCGCCGTGTCGTTGGCCGGAGAGGGAACTGTCGCGGGAGCAGCCTGTCCCACGCCGTAGATGCTGAGCAGGATAAAAGCGGCTGTGAATGCAAGGCCGCGAATCACTGGAATGCAATGACTCTTCACACGTCCTCCTACACCATCCGGGTGGTTTAGGCATTGGGAAGACGAGCGGTGTGCCTATGGATCCGGACGAAAAATAGAATTATGCCTGGTAAGGCCGCCCTGTGCGGGCACAAGAGAAGACATCTCTACGGCATTTTCCTGGCTCTCTCGGGAACTGTCTTTCCCACGGC
Organism: uncultured Acidobacteriota bacterium; assembly: GCA_963801895.1. GTDB lineage: Bacteria > Acidobacteriota > Terriglobia > Terriglobales > Acidobacteriaceae > Sulfotelmatobacter. The sequence goes on from CAWDGM010000004.1 coordinate 290,594, forward strand.
CAGGCAGCACAATTCGGAATACGGTTTTGCCTTGAATCGTGCGTTCGACCAAAATTTCACCGCCATGATCTTGCACGATTTTTTGTACTACAGCCAATCCCAACCCGGTTCCGTTTTCTTTACCGTAGCTGACGAAAGGATGAAACAGCCGGTCGCGGATTGAATCAGCGATCCCCGGACCGTTGTCTGCCACTGATATCGTAATCGCACCCGCGACCTCTCCGGCTGCCACTTCCACCTGTCCATCGATGGCCGGGGCAGCTTCGCAGGCGTTCAGCAAAAGATTATATAGAGCGCGCTCCAATTTGCGCTGATCGAACCATCCCGAGACCTGAGGACTGCACAATATATCGATCGACCGCGAATGGTGCCGCGGATGCAGGCGAACGGCCTGCGCCGATCTGACAATCGTCTCAGATACGTTCCCGAATGTCGCGTTGAGCGATTCGCGGGTACGGGCGAACTCGAGCAAGGAATCGATGAGATCCGTCATCAGATTCACTCCCGTACGGACTTCCTGGTAAAGCTCTTCGCGCTGTGCAGGAGTCAAATGGCTGTCGCACAGGAACTCAGAGTTGGCCACAATCGCCGCGAGAGAGTGACGCAAATCGTGCGAGATTGAACTCGCCATGCGGCCGATGGTTGCCAGTTGCTCCGATTCCAGAAGATCCCGTTGGGTCTTGAGCAAACTGGCTCGCATGCGATCGAAGGCGCTGGTCAGTTCGGCAACTTCGTCGCCCCCGCGTGAATCCAGCGGATGGTGAAAGTCTCCGCCTTCAAGAGCTCTGACGCCGGCAACTAAGTTCCCCAGCGGTCGAGTGAACGTATGCGAAACGAAGAAAACCAGTCCGCTGCCGACCAGGATCGCGGCCAGCCCTAGCAGGAGCAGGTAGCGGTTTAGCCGGTCAACGAAGCGCGTCGCCTGGTCATACGAGCCCAGCACACTCAGGCGAACGGGCGTGGTCTGCGAGCCGGACAACTCGAGAGACGTAGCAAGAAATCGCTCCTTGCCGATTTCAATCTCGTGCGGTTCTTCCTGAACCGAGCCAGAGGTCAACTTCTTCAGGCTCTGGCCTTGCAGTTGTTCTGGCGGAATCGTCGTTGCCACGACCTCGTCTCCAGACGAGAATGCGACCGCGCTACCCGAAACTTTGCTTACCTGACTCGCCAGCCTGGTATTGATTTCGTAACCGATAACCAGAAACCCGAGCAGAGTTCCATCCGTTCGCGAGCCGCGATATACAGGTTCGATGAAAGTCTGGTAAAGGTGGTGTCCACCCAGCCACCAATGGCTTGTTTCAGCCCGGTCTTCCTCAATTGATTGGTGAAAGTATTTCGCCGCAGCAGCTTCCGTGAAGCCAGGGGTCTTGGTATGCAAAGCAACGACCTTGCCCATTCGGTCGACCAGAACGAAGAGATCGCTGTTCGCAATTTCCGAGACGTCGCGTGACGCATCCTGGATTGTGACCGGATCGGGGCTGGTCATGATTGCCCGAGTGATGGGAAGGTCCGCGAGCAGCGCCACGTCGCTGGTCAGCATCGTTTCGCGCTCGTGACGGAAATCCTGGAAGGCAGCTACAGAATCGCGCAGATTTACAGCGATGCTTTGTCTGACATTGGTCTGTACGCTGCGACGAACGAGCAGGAGACTGGTAGTCGTAAGTCCTGCTGTGATCAGGAGCATGGACAACAGGAAACGAGTCCGGAGACGTAAGCGCGGTAGGAGATTCCCGGACTCGGTCTGCAGGCTATGTACGGGCTCGGGAGACGGCTTCACGAGATGATTCAGCGTACAAATTTATAACCCATGCCGTGTACCGTTCGAAAGTGTACCGGGCTTGATGGGTCTTTCTCCAGTTTCTGGCGGAGTTTCAGGATGTGATTATCTACCGTGCGGGTGGAGGGATAGTTTTGATATCCCCAAACTTCGTTCAGCAGTTCATCCCGGCTGATGACCCGATCGGCATTCTGAACGAGGAATTGAAAAGTTTTGAACTCCTGCGCCGTGAGCACAACAGGGGTGCCGTCCCGCTTCACTTCCATCTTCTTGAAGTCTGCCGTGATGTTGTCGAAGCTGACAATCTGTACGTCAGGAGTTCTCGCAGTGTGGCGCAGCGCCGCCCGGACACGGGCCAAAAGCTCGCGCGGGCTGAACGGCTTGGTGACGTAGTCATCGGCTCCCAGTTCGAGCAGCAGGACTTTGTCGGAAACGTCGCAAGCCGCACTCAGCACTACGATCGGCAGCGCGGGAGCGATCGATTTGATCTCTTTACAGACGTCGCGTCCGGAAACCTTGGGCAGTCGCAGGTCAAGAACGACAGCAGCAGGCGCGCACGCCTGGAAACTATCCAGAGCAGCCTTGCCGTCCGACTGCGTTTCGACCGCATACCCCTCGGTCTCAAAAAGCCGTCTCAGAGCTTTCTGTACGGCGGGGTCGTCTTCAACCACCAGAATACGACCTGTAGGCTTAACAGACGGTACCGGATTCATAGTTCTGCCGGCGATGAATGGCGTTGCAAAGTTCCCCATAATTATCTCTCGATTGTTCAGAGGAGAGAGCTTCCGGTTAAACAGGGCCCCAGTCGGAAGCGGCTCGACTTCTGAAGCTTACAACGCCGATAGTGCAATTATCCGCATAAAACGGCCTTTTTGACATTCTTTTTACAAAGATAAGCCCCTGTCAAAGCGGTCTCCGGAAGAAGGCGTGCAAAGTCATGCCTCCCCCTCAAAACCCTGATTTCAGAAAAAAGCAATCTCAGACGTTGCTTTGCCTCCCAGCGAACAATTCAGGCACGACTTCGCTAGAATTGTGCGCTTGCCTCTTTTCGATCTGGAAAATCTCGTCGTAGTCCTGGTGCGCCCTCGCAACCCTTTAAATATCGGCGCTGCTGCTCGCGCCATGACTAACTTCGGCTCGCATCGCTTGCGGGTCGTTAACCCTTACCGCCTCGCCTTCCGGGAAGCCCGCTCCGCTGTCAACGCAGCCAATGTTCTCAAAGATGCCGAGGAGTTCCAGAGCATTGCGGAAGCGGTCGGCGACTGCGCTTTGGTAGTAGGAACAACAGCGGTTCGCGATCGAAGTCTTGCGCAGCCTCCGAAGAGCCTGGACGACAATTCCGGCGAGCTTATTCGAACGGCGCTGGCAACAGCCACTGTAGCCTTGCTGTTCGGGTCGGAAAAGATCGGCCTCACTAACGAGGACTTCAGCCACTGTCATTGGCTCATGACGATTCCCACGCATCGCGCCAACATCTCGATGAACCTGGGACAATCGGTAGCAGTCTGCCTTTACGAATTGTCGCGCAGTGCCAAGGCTCTGACCGTGGAGGAGAAATCCGAACCGGCCACGATCGAAAAGACGGAACAGGTCGTCGAATGCCTTTTCGAATCCCTCCGCCTTAGCGGATACGTGAAACCCGGCACTGACAAGATGTTCGAGCGAAAGGCCCGCCAACTTATTCTGCGAATGAAACTGGAAGCTTATGACGCAAAGTTGCTACTGGGGATGGTCCGTCAGATTGTCTGGAAACTTCGCGAGGCAGAAAAGATTCAGCGCGTCACGCGTTCTGAAGACGCTTGAATTCCTGACCGCTTCAGCTGGTAGTGGAGCAGCCATGCACTAGCCGTTGGCTGTCCTCCCGATTGCGGAGGAGCAAACTGCCAGTCTTCGGATGCCTTCAAGACTTTTCCCGCGAAATATTTGCTAGGCCCTGCCGATTTGAGTTTGGCAGAAGTCACTTTTCCTGAAGCGTCCACTTCAACCCGCGCCGTGATCTTGATCGTGCCCGAGATCGTGTTCTTGGCACTCTGCGGAATATCAGGCATTACCTGATGAAGCACGACACCTCCGCCCGGCGCTTGTTTTTTCCCGGGGTCTGAAGTGTTCGGCTGCGGAGTCACTTTCGCTGGAGGAGCGTCGGCGCGTGTCGTCGTTGGTTGGCTAGCGTCCGCAACCTGTGCAGAGGAGTCCTTCTCCCTGTTATGGAAAAGTCCCCACGCTGCGAGCGCCACCACAATGATGACGAGAGGAATCGCGAACACCGGCAAGCGGCTGGCATCAGCCTTTTTCTCTAGTGGATATTCAACCGGCCTCGCGTCCGGTTTTCTCACTGGCGGTGGTTCTATTCGCTTCCGTTCAGGCTCAACCGGCGCTGGACGTCGCATCGGCTGCAGGCGTGTTCTGATCTCCGCGATAGTACATCGTTTGCTTGGATCCAAATGCAGGCAGTCACGTGCGATTCCCCGAAATGGCTCTGGTAAATTACCGGGGATTGCCGGATCACTTTCTGCGACCTGCGCTGTGGGTGTTGCCTTCTGCGTCAGCGCCGCTACGATCGTTACCCCAAGAGACCACACATCGGCGGGCGGCGATACCGTTCCCGACGCACTCTCTGGAGCATCGTAGACGCCGACCTGCCGGCGGCTAATTGCCGGTTCGCCGGCTGATGTCACCTGGTCGGTTGACAACTTCAGTTGGTCGCTTACTGCCAGCACGTTCGATGGTTTCAATCGCCCGTGTACAAGGCCCATACTGTGAAGATCCGAGAGCCCATCCAATAGGGGAGACAACATCTCCGACACTTCAGCTGGTGTCAGCGGCCTCTGTGGGAGGATCTGTGACAGGTCCTCTTCCGCATACTCCATCACTGCATACACCAGCGGAGTCGAACCGATCCGGGTACGCCCTGCGTCGTAGATGGAAATCAGATGCGGATGGGAAAGCTTCGCTGCAGCACGCAGACGCTCGACCTCACGGTCTGCCTCTTCCCCATCGAATTCGGTCAACTTGATAGCGGCTTTTTCCGAGGGCTTGCCTGGTCGGTCAGTCAGGAAAACCGCACTGTGGTCGGACCCACCAAGCCACTGACGGAGAGAATATTTCCCCTCTACGGCGCGGCCCTCCCAGGTTTTCCATGCTTCAACTTTGCTCATCCACGCTCCGGCGAACCAACATTCTATGCCATTCCAACGGACTACGGCACATTGTGAAGTTCGCCGGGCGAAATTATTTCAGAATGAGTTATCGGCTCTTGTAGCTGAAGCTCACCGTCGTCTCCTCGTTGAGCACTAACGGCCGCACAAAGCTGAACGATGTACCCGCTCGGGGCACTTCCACCGGCACGGGTAATACTCCCGCTACACGCTTTTGCAGGTTTACGACATTGGCGGGTGCTGGTTGCGGCAGGTTTTTTCTCGTTTCTTGACGCTCAATGGGAGTGCGCAACAGGCCGCCAACCGCGCCAGCCGTCACCTCCACTGTCTCGGCCATCGTGCCCACGCCAAGTCCAAGATTGAAGGAGGCGGGCCGGTTCGCATCGTAAGCTGCATTGCGCACAACGGTCTGAAATCCGGGAGCCTCCGTTCTGATCTGGATCGGCCCACTTGGGACGTTTGATGCAGTCCAGCGGCCCTCCTGATCGGTAAGAGTGGTAACGGAGAAGTTGGTAGATGGCGAGCTAACCGTGACTCGTGCATTCGGCAGAACAGCGCCGGACTGGTCCGACAAGATCCCACCTATTTGTCCGGCTATCAGATATCCGACGCTCACCTCATCGGCCGAGATAAGACCTCCGTCATTAGAGAGTGCCAGCACATCAGGCCGAAACGCGGGCGGTACGAGATCCGCCGCCAGCACATTTCCCCCGAAATCTTTTACTTTGTATTGCTCGGGCAAGAACACCTCCCAATGAAGAACGCTGATGGGGATGTCCATGGTTGGCAGCGTAAGGTCGGAGCCGCCTTTTTTTGAAAACGGAGTTCCCGCGTGCATGAATACAAAGGAGACGGAGTACACATCTGTGGGATGGAAACCAGGCCGCAGCAACGGCACACGGCTGCCGTCGGGTGCCTGAACGGGTTTAACGCGTTCGCCAGCGACTTCGGCCGACAGGATGTTGACGTCCTGCGGCAGTGAGACCTTCAGGAACGGCTGCGCTTGATTCCTGATATTCAATCTCACTTCGGTAAGGGATTTACCCTCCGACGTAACCATGGTCGTTACCACCGCGCTCTCGGCGACTGCCGCTAGCACGCTGCCATCGGGAAACCGCACCCAACTCAGCGACAGGCTCGGAGTCGAATCGGGCTGGCGATGGTAACGGAATGCTGCTTGCGGCGGAAAGTGTGCCAGCGATCTCAGATACGCATTCGTCTCTTTGACATCCATTCGTTTCAATCCGCCCCCTTCCTTGCTTGAAATTTCGGTTGTGCCCGCGCCTTCGACCAGCACCTCTCCGGTCTCGCGCTGTGCGCCCTTGAAACTCAGGAACGGCATGTCGGCATGGTCGTCGTTCATGGATCGTTCCATTGCGATCAGAAATTCGTGAGTCCGCTGACTGGGGGAATTCACTTTCAACGTCATCGTCCCTAATTGAATCTCCGTGGAATCCAGGGTTGCACCGGTCACACCTGAGATTTCGTAACCAGCTGGTACCTCGAACTGAAATTGCGTTGGTTCACCTTGGATGACCGAGATGTCAGCGAGCACTGCGATTCTCATCTCGGACTCGTTAACCGTCACCAGCGTCTTCGTTTCTGACAGGAAACGAACCTCCCGCGGCACCACGGGAACGACGACTTCCTGGGTCGCCCACCAGAAGGTCGCTGGCTGCCCCGGGACTAGCGTTGCTTCCACAGTCGTATGCCCATTTTCCGATTTCCTGTTCGTGATGAGTCCAGCATTCACGCTGGCGACCGTATGGTCGCCGGGAAGCACCAGCGATACCTGAACGCTGCCAGCCGATGGCGTCGGAAAAGTGAACGAGGCGCGGCCCGCTTCAATTTTCAATGGCAGACCGGTATCGACTGCGAGTGAGAATTCCGCCGGCCCCGAGAGCAACGCAAGATGTGCGCCGTTTTCGCGGGTCAAAGGAAGAGCCTTGCCGCTTTGGCGCACGTCGAGAACGGTCATTCCGCTAGCCAGAGAGACCTTGCTGATCCCCTTGCGAAAAACTTCTCCCTGCAAATTCATGACTCCCCGGACGGAATCACTTTGGACGTGAAGTGTCACATCTGCCCGCTTGATCACAAAGGGAAGAGGAGTCAGTTCAATCTTCGGCTTCTTGGCCGCAAGCTCTACCAGTCTGTTGTATTCGTCGAGCGTGAGGGTAACATTCCCGGGATCGGGTAAGGGGAGCTTCCCGTTCTCTTGCGCCTGACAAGTGATCCCCACACACGCACAGACGACCGACAGAAGAAGAGATATCCGTTTCATCGCGAACCTGCCTTTTTGTCACGCTGGAAATCGAGTTGTGCCGCTGGAAATTGGTTTTCGCTCGTGAGTTCAGAAACCAGGAATATCGAGGGCCCAAATGCCGGAAAACTTACATTCATGGGGACGATGCCGCTGACTCTTCCGCCGACCGATTTTGCCTTGAAGGTATCGAGCAGAGCTTGCATCACATCTTTCTTTTGGTCCTGATGCCGTTCCTTATCGACTTCTGATTGTGGTGAACTCACTGGTGGCGCCGCAGCCAAGGGGGGCCGGTCCACGCGCTCGTTCGCCGCAAACGCAGATGAGATGGGAGATTGGTACTGTTGTGCCCGGAACGCGCCCTGCTCCGGAGTGACACGGAACATTGGCGGGTAATAAAGCAGCAACCCCGTTCGTGAGATCGGAAGGTCCAGCGCGGGCAGCATGATCTCCTGCCGCCCTTTGTCCGACCATGCCGTGGCTTTCGTGAGATAAAGAATCTCGACCTCAAATGCCGGAGGTTCATCTCCACCTTTCGACTTTTCAAGCGGTAAGAGCAGGTTGCCGTCGGGCGACTGGCCGGGACGGATCGGTCTACCTGCCAACGAAGCGCTCCACACGGTCGCTCCCGTTGGCAGACTGATTTTGACGAAATTGCGCTGGTTGTTTCGCACCGCGTAGCGCGCTTGCACCAGTTCCTTGCCGTCGGCACTCATCAGGATTTGGTAACGAGCCTCTTCAATATTCGCCATCAGGACCGCCTGCTGGTCGTAGCGCGCTACATTCACCTTGAGCGAGCGCGTTGCGCCCGACTCACCTGATCGAGCACGAAACGCAATCAGCGCCGGGGACTGTCTGCTCGTTACCATTTCTCCGAGATCGGTAGCGTCTGCCTCCTCCAATCCTTGAGCTTTTTGATCTTTGATCTCGCCCGCACCAAGAATCTCGACTGCCACGCCTCCCGTATCTTTTTCAATGTTTAGAAGACGCATCAACGGAATGTCGACGATTCCGTCTCGCGGAAGCCGGGCTTCGCCGTTGATCACAAACTGAGCGCGGTGTTCGACAGCTTCGAGAAAGGTGACGACGAGCTCTCCGTTCCGCATCTCCCAGTCCGCCACAAGTGCCCCCGAGACCTGATTGATCGTGAGTGCCTGAGGAAGCTGCAGATGCACATTGCGCGCCGCACCCTGCACAATCTCGAGACTTGCTTCTGCGTAGATGGAAGACGAGTCTTCCGCCAGGCTGGTCAATTGCGTCAGTGATCCACGCATCCGTAACGGCAACTCAGCGTGGTGATCCTCAGTCTTCTTTCTCCACGTAAACGTCAGGGGTTCGTTGCCCCGCGCGTAGGCTGTCCACTTCGTCTCGCTCGCACTTTCCTCTCTCTCGGAGATCAGCCCGCCGCCAATTTTCAGATCGATCTTTCCTCGCGGCAGTCGAACCGAGGCGCGCGTGACACCGGAGTCAGTGGACGGAAGGGAGAAGCTTTCATCGCCGGCAGACGCAGTCACCGGAACTTCCACTACCAGCTCCAGCACCCACCGGCCGGAATGCGACAAGAGCGCCGACAGATGTCCAGGTCCTCGCTCTTGTGCTTGAACGAGCGACACCAGTTTTCCATCGGTGCGCGCCTCGCGGACTAACAACCCTGCGGGCACAGGCACTCGAGCCCAGCCGTCTTTCAACACATCGACGGTCAGCTCGGCGTGTCCCTCCGCCAGATCCCCGGTGACGGTCAAGTTGTAATCGACACGGGTGAGCGTGGCGTCTAACGGTGGTGGCTCCGGATCGTGCTCGACGGGATACGCCTTGGCGCGCAGCACTTTGTACTCACCGATCGGGATGACGACCCATCCAGCGCCGTGAGTGGAGTCAGAGGTTTTTTCTTGCGCGAGAACCCTGCCTGGACCGAGCAGGGAAGTGAGAATAAGCGGCAAGATAAGCATACGAAGGACGCATTGCGGGAATCGTGCATCGCCGGCCGAGAGTGGCAATCTCATGTTCAACCCTCACTTGAACTGCGGCGCCGATTCGACTAGGTGTGCGGCAGTTCAGCTATCAGAGAGAGAATGTTTTGAGACTAGGATATTGCGCGGATTATTTGGCTGGTTACGTTAGGAACCCAAGAGGCGAAAAGAAGTAATCTTCTTCCACGAGCGGAAGCGGGAAAGGCCAATCGACAGAAAGCAATGCCGTTAGTAGTGCGGACGGAATAATCTAGCCTTGTCGCCTCTGCCGTGCCGCTTCGTACAAAATAAGGCTCCCGGCAACGCCGGCGTTCAAGGACTCCACGCTCGAAGCATGTGGGATCGTAACCAGCTCATCCACCTGGCTTAGCACGGACCGCGGCAATCCCGACCCCTCGTTCCCGATAAACACGGCGAACGAGTCCGTCAGCTTCGCATCATGCAGCGCAGCGCCTTTGTGAGACGAAGTTGCCACCAACCGTACACCAGACTCCCGCAATCTGCTGAACAGCTTTTGGGTTGCGTCGCTGGATTTCGCAGCAACAATCGGCAACCGAAAGATGGATCCCGCCGAAGCCCGAATCACCTTCGCATTGATGGCGCTTACAGTCCCTTCCCCCAGGACGATTCCGGCACTCCCGAATGCCTCCGCCGAACGCAAAATTGTTCCCAGGTTCCCAGGATCCTGCAAGCCAAACACGACGATCAAGGGCCCCACTTGCAGGCGTTCCAGCACGTCGTCGAGTGAAAACTCCTTGATTCGGACGAGAGCGGCCACTCCTTGTGGAGACTCGCTGGGGACCGTCGAATCGAAGAGTTGATCGCCCAGTACCACGGTCTCAACATTTGCGCCGATCTGCGGCAGAAAGCGGTCGGCCAGATTCTCCGCCGATTGCCGGAAGAAAATTGCCCGAAAGCGCAGTCCGCTTCGAATCGCCTCTTCCACAATCTTCAAGCCATCGATAGCGCAATAGCCATCGCTGGTGCGTTCAGCGTGCGCGAAGGCTTGCCGGAGTTCCTTCGCCAGACTGTTATGGCGGCCTTCAATATGGCGCAGACGGCTTCGTGCCGGTCCGCTTTCTGGGGTGCGGTTCATGTGTCTCGTGGATTGCTTCGATCCGGCTAAATCATACGCTGCCTCGCGTTGTGGCCTAGCGCAGTATTATGATAGCTTTCGCCGTCCAAACTTATCTGACGCAGTAGCACTTATAAGAAGGGAGCGCTGTGCGCGCCGAGATCGTAAAAATCAATTCCCTCAACCCTGAGTCATCCCTGGTGAAGTACGCCGCCGATCAGATCCGTTCCGGTGAAGTTCTAGGCATGCCGACCGATACATTTTACGGACTGGCCGCCGACCCTTTTAACTTGCGGGCGGTGGATAAGGTCTATGACATCAAAACACGTTCTCGCCACAAACCCCTCTCTCTTCTGATCGAGAGCGTGGACCACGCTGAGGAACTCGCCAAGCCGCTGCCCGAGGAGTTCTACGCGCTGGCGCGCAAATTCTGGCCGGGCCCGCTGACGATCATCGTGAAGGCCGGATCCCGTCTTCCTCTGAAAGTTACAGCCAACACCGGCAACGTCGCGCTGCGCGTGCCCAATGCCGCCATTCCACTTGCGGTGGTTACGGCTGCGGCAATCCCGATTACTGCGACTTCGGCGAACCTGAGCGGCGCTTCGGAATGCACCAGCGCTGAACAAGTTCGTGATCAGTTGCAGGGACGGATCAGCATCATCGTGGATGGCGGCAATTCTCCGCGGGATGTCGCCTCGACCATCATCGACCTCAGTGATGAGACGGTTCGCTGGCGTGTGATCAGAGAAGGCGCAATTCCGGGCGACGAGATCTCGAACTTCTTCGCACAGGGATGAACGACGACCGATCCAACCAGCGTCGATTTTCTAGCTGGTGGGCTCGTCTGCTGATTGTTGTCGTCCTTACATTTCTTGCGCTTCTTACAGTCACAGCGTTTCGTGTGACTCACACAGCTTCGATTGTCGATCTGCACCCCGCCGATGCCATCATTGTGTTTGGCGCGGCGGAATACTCGGGCCGTCCCTCCCCAGTTCTCCGCGCCAGGCTTGACCACGCCCTCGATCTCTTTCATCGCGGATTTGCGCCAGTAGTCATAACCACCGGAGGGGCGGCGCTCGATCCTACTTTCAGCGAAGGCGGCGTGGGTCGGGACTACCTGATGCATCACGGCGTTCCGGAGCGCAGCCTGATTGCCGAGACGCAGGGCAACGATACTTCAGAATCCGCTGCTCGCGTTGCCGTCATTATGCGCGCTAACGGGCTACGCAGTTGTGTCGCCGTGAGTGATGCCTATCATGTTTTCCGCATCAGGAAGCTGCTCGAGCATGAGGGGATCGGTCCGGTATATGTCGCTCCTCGCCCCGACTCCCGTCCGCACAATATTTTTCAGCGGGGAATCTCCGCGTTGCGCGAAGCCACTAGCTACCTGTTGTGGAACGTGGGGATCCGTTAGGTTTGCTGCCGGAAGCGGCACAACTCAGAAGACGTCGATGCCATTCGTCGTTCGAATTTTGAACCAGTCGTATCGAAGGTTGTTCTGCATCAGTCCGGCGCGTACTTTTCCGAAAACATGCTGGATGCGAACCTCAAGCTGCCCGTTCTTTGTGGCTTGTAGCTGGTCGCTTCGTGCGCCCCTCATCTCAGCCATCTGCCGGCTTTGACATTTTTGATAATCCTGACTCTGCTGGCAAAGTTCGTACCCGTTGCTCTGGTTTGCCTCGCGTAAAGCTTTTATGTCGAGATTCTCCTGGATTGCTCCCGCCAACATCTCGTCATAGCGGTCGTACCAGATGCGGACCGCTTGTTCGGTTTGCTCGGGCGTATGGCTCAGTTTGTATTTGGCAATAGCAGCGACCACCTCGTCGCCATTCTCCGCGCCCTCCATCCGCAACTTCGGGAGCGGACCCGCCGCTGCCTCCATGTCCTCATCGGTAAAGACCTTTTTAGCGTGCGCAGCCTTCTGTGCTTTCGCCTCTCGGGCAGCCGCTGCAATCGAGTTGTCGGACGGCGCGGCGACCGACGTGGATGATGCTTGCGAATCCCTCACCGCGGTTTGCGATGAGGCTATAGGTAGACCAAGAAAGCCAAGAGCCAGAACCGCCAGCAGGATCCCCCGGGCCGGAAAACGAAAATGACCAATGCTATACATCGGTTTCAATGCTAAGAGGCCGCTGCGCGGGTGCGGAAGATCACCAAAGTTTTTATGATCCAACGCAGGGTAATCGTTTCAAAAACAGGATAGCCGATGCCTAGGTTGTGACTTCGATCACAAAATGCTGGTTAATCCGTTCGTGGCGGCGACCTCATAGTGGGACGCTTTGGCGTCATGCCTTGAGAGGAACTTCAAGCGATCTTCGGGAATAATCGACGTTTCGTAGTCGGCTCCCGCCACCGCTCGAATATCGTCAATCGATTTCCATAGCAGGATCGTGATGAATTCAACCTCCGACCCGGCGTTTCTTCTCAGCAAATAGCTTCCTCGGTATCCTTTCGCCTTGCTGATTCCCGGCAGAAGTTCCGGCTTCAACATAGCTTCGTAGGAGTCCGCGTGCTCAGGTTTTGTGTAACCGTGCCACACTCTCGCGATCATCGTTTCCTTTCTACGCCACCAACGCGCGAAGCTACCAGGACATCCGCTTGCGAAGTTCGGTGATGTGAGCAACGTGATGCCTGCCATGCCATGCGTATAAGGCCAAGTTTTCTTCCAGCGTCATCGTTCCCCGTTCAGGGTGCCGGAGTTTGCGCTTCCAGTCCTCCGCGGTCAGAGAACGCAGCAGTCGAACCCAGCGGTCGTGCAGCGCGTCAAGCAACGTCAGTGAAATCTCGGTGGGAGTTGTTTTTGTGTCGGCCAGGTTTGCCCACCGGTCTTCGGCGTAGGGCTTTATCGTTGGCTCATCCTCGGTGAGAGCCAACTTGAACCGCACATACGAGTTCAAATGACTGTCGGGTACGTGGTGAACCACTTGCCGGACCGTCCATCCGTCAGGCCGATATCGAGTGTCGAGTTGCGATTCACTCAATCCTTGCACCGCTGCGCGTAGCTGAGCCGGTGCATCCGAGATTTGTTTGAGCAAAGACGTTTTATCTTGCTCGGTGAAAGGGCCGTCATATCGAAATTTGCCAACAGGGAAGCGCAGATCGTCCATCACGTCTCCTTTGGGATGTTGGAATCTAAGGGGTTAACACAACTGCTGGTGCCCGGGACGCCGAAACCACCACTCCTTCGGCTACGAATTTCGATTCCCCATGCCCCGCATTTGATGCATCAAATGTTCTTTGTACGCTAAACTCTCTCTGCTTGTTGGGTTTAGCCATAAACTTGGGCGAATAGCCGTTAGAAATCGCCGAGAACACCTGCGAGGGAACTATGCCGTCGTCGGTCTGGTCTGGTCACTTAACTTTCGGACTCATTTCGATGCCTGTGCGTCTTTTCTCTGGCGCTCGCAGCTCTGGCATCTCCTTCAACATGCTTCACCGTACCGACAAATCACGCCTGAAGCAGCAGTACGTCTGCCAGGCGGAGAATGTCGTTGTGGATCGAAGCGAAATGGTGAAGGGATACGAATTTCGCAAAGACGAATACATCGTTATCGAGCCCGACGAAATTAAGAAGATCGAGCCGCAGACCGCCAAGACGATGGAGATCCTCGAGTTTGTAAAAACCAGCGACGTCGATCCTGTCTACTTCGAATCTTCCTATTACATGATGCCGGAGGAGGCGGGCCGCCGTCCCTACGCACTGCTGACGAAAGCCCTCGAGGAAAGCGAGTACGTTGCCATCGCCAAGATCACCATGCACAATCGTGAGTACACCGTGTTCCTCCGTCCTCACGAGGGCGGCATGATGCTCCACACCATGTATTACGCCGAAGAGGTGCGCAAGGTCGAAGGGTTCGGCGCCCCCGACGTCGAGCTTAAAGACGCCGAAGTTAAAGTCGCGCATCAACTGATAGAAGCGCTCGCCGATGAGTGGGACCCGGAAAAATACAAGGACAGCTTCCAGGAAAACCTTAAGAAGCTTATTGAAGCGAAACTCGAAGGCGGCGAGATCGCCGCTGTGGAAAAGCCAAAGAAACTCGCGCCTGTCGTGGATCTGATGGCAGCCCTGAAGCAGAGTCTTGCTCAGATGGAGGGCAAGAAGAAGCCAGCAGCCACCGCTGGAGGCGAACGTCCTGCTGCCGCAGCAAAATCACGCCGCGGTCGTTGATCGCGAATTCACCAGCGATTCGAAATCTCTGCACTTCGTGGGGAATAGTTGCCCCGAGCCCTTCGCCTGCGCGCGCCGGGCATCCCTCACCTGAGCGGGCGCATCCTTTGCTAGGATGCCGTTTGAAGCCGAGAGCAGTCTCCTTCCTTGGCGCATACGCAAGTCAACGATTACAATATTCAATTCTGTCATTTGAGTAGGGAGATTGCTTCGGGGTGCCGATGATTGTTAGACGTGTGGGTGGGCTGGCCGCGCTTGCGCTGGCGACGATGATTACCATCTCTTGCGGCGAGGTCTACCGTCCGGTAGTCATTCCAATCAATCCGACGCCGCCTAGTCCTTCAGCCTTTCACGCCGTATTCGGTATCAACAGCAACGCCTCATTCAATCCCGGGACCGCCCTGCAGATCGATGTCGCAGGCGACACGAATATCGGTGTTGCCGACATGGGCGTGAATCCTACGCACGCCGTTGCCATTCCGAACAACTCACGCATCTTTGTAGCCAGTGCAGGCAGTCTGTTCGCCGGGAATTCAGACGTGGTTACGGCCTTCACGCCTGCAGGAGCAGGCTCGGTCGCTAGCGGCTTAGGCACGCCAACTACCTTCACATTCCCCAACTTTGGACCGATTAATCCGTCCACCGGCACGCCGCAGTGGATCTGTTCCTACCTGCCCGATTTCGTGACCACGACTCAGATCACCACGGTATACGTCGCAAACTACGGGGTAGAGAACGACCCTGCATGCCTCTCCAATCTCGCAAGTACTGATTCGGTCGCGGCATTGAACCTCGCATCAAGCTCGATCGGCAACATCACTTATCTCCCCGCGGGTGCTCATCCGGTTGCCCTTGCCGAGACTGCGAACGCACAACACCTCTACGTTGTGAATCAGGGCAACGACACCGTGGTTGACCTCTCGCCCACGGACCTGTCCACGCTCGCGACCATCTCGGTCGGTGCGATGCCCGTATGGGCGGTCGCTCGTCCGGACAATCAGCGCGTATACGTGCTGACGCAGGGAGCCGGAACGCTGGTTCCAATCGACACAGCATCCGAGACCGTCCTGCCGAGTCTGACGAATCTCTCGGTTGGAGCTGGAGCAAATTTCCTACTCTACGATCCTCACCTGAATCGCCTTTATGTCACCAATCCGGTGGCCGGAACGGTTTCTGTCTTCTCTGCGACCGGTGGGACAGATCTCAGCGGCACTCCCAATGACACACCGTTGCTGCTTTCCACAATTTCGATGACGTCGGGATCGAATCCGCCTTGCTCAACCGCCTGCTCGCCAGTTTCCATCGCCGCCTTGCCAGACGGATCCCGCTTTTACGTTGCCAGCTACGCCTCGCAAACTGCCTGTTCAGACCCGAATGTTGGGAGTTCGGCGCCCTGTATCGTTCCGACGCTGACCGTGTTCGACGCGCTGAGCATGACGCCGAAGCAGCCGACCGCGACCCTGCTGCCCTCATCTTCATCGCTATCGTTACTAGGCCCACCCCAGTTCGCGGTCACGCAGTATGCGGTTCCTCCCGTCGCGTCCTGTGCTCCAGCGGCGACCTATGCGCCGGGAACCACGCGCTTCCGCATGTTCGCCGCTGCGGCTTCCGATAGCAGCCACGTTTACGTGAGCATTTGTGACGCAGGCACCATCGCCGATATCAAGGCCACCACGAGCACTATCTCCAGCGGCGGAAATAACACTCCGGATATCTTGATCACGGATATCACTGCTCCATTCGGCAGCTGCGCAGGCACCGGCTGCAGTTCGCCGGCGGTGATCACTTCATTCTCGGTTGCGTCTGGCTTGGCGACCTTTCAGGCAAGCAACAATTTCACCCCGGGCGTCAGGGTCGCGATCACAGGCCTGACCAGTTCGGCCGGAACTCAATTCAACGGCCTTACGTTGACCGTGGTCGCCACTGGGCTCTCACCAACTCAGTTCGAAGCCGTGGTCTCAGTCCCTGATACCGGATCTACCGCCGACGCAGGTAACGCAGTGCCTCTGTCGCCTGCCCAGGCCCCCATCTTCCTGCTTCCAGGGCAGTAGACGTACGAATGCGAGAGTGCTTCTTTAGCACCCCTGCACTCCTGAATTGTCCCTTCGGGATAACCTAGACTTTGGCGGGAACTTCTTCTTTTACACTCTCACGAGCCGCGTAGTGTGAGCCCACGTAGTCATCGAGAATGTCGATGAACTCGGCGACAATGCGGTCACCTTTCAGCGTCGTGAAGAGTCGTCCATCTACATAGACAGGGGCCTTGGGCTCCTCGAAAGTGCCGGGGAGGGAAATGCCGATATTGGCGTGCTTGGACTCTCCGGGACCGTTCACCACGCACCCCATCACAGCCAGTTTCATTTCCTCGACGCCGACGTAACGTCCCTTCCAGGACGGCATTTGCGCGCGCAGGTAATTCTGAATCTGCTCGGCCATCTCCTGGAAAAATGTGCTGGTCGTTCGGCCGCATCCCGGACATGCCGTCACTTGAGGCGTGAAACTGCGGATGCCCATCGATTGCAGAATTTGTTGCGCGACCCGAACTTCCTCACTACGATCGCCGCCTGGGGCCGGCGTCAACGACACACGAATCGTGTCGCCAATGCCTTCCTGCAGAACAACGCCCATCGCAGCACTTGACGCCACAACGCCCTTCGCACCCATCCCAGCCTCGGTCAAACCGAGGTGCAGCGGATACTCACACCGTGCGGCCAGCGCGCGGTACACATCGATCAAATCCTGCACTCCGCTGACTTTTGCGCTGAGAATGATCTGGTCGGCGCGCAGGCCGAATTTCTGTGCCAGATCCGCCGAATGCAGGGCGCTGACCACCATGGCCTCCATGGTTACTTCCCGCGCGTCTTTCGGCTCGGCCAGCCGCGAGTTCTCGTCCATCATGCGAGTCAGCAAAGTCTGGTCCAGCGATCCCCAATTCACGCCGATCCGCACCGGTTTCTGATACTTCACCGCCACTTCAATCATCGTGCGAAAGTTCGAATCGCCAGCGCGTCCGATGCTCGCATTTCCGGGATTAATCCGGTACTTCGCCAGATCGCGCGCGCACTCCGGATATTTCGTCAGCAACACGTGGCCGTTGTAATGGAAGTCCCCAATGATTGGAACGCGCAGTCCCTGCTTGTCGAGTTGTTCGACGATGTGGGGCACGGCCGCCGCCGCTTCTTCGTTGTTAACAGTGATACGAACCAGCTCAGACCCAGCTCGAGCCAGTGCTGCGACTTGCTGCACAGTGGAGGGGATATCTGCCGTGTCGGTGTTAGTCATCGATTGCACCACGACCGGTGCATCCGAACCCACGCGCACACCACCTACCACAGCCGTAACGGTCTTTCTGCGTTGAATAATAGCCATCGGGAATTACTAGTTTATCACGGGGAAAGGGCCCGTTTTCAGCGCGGGCGCCACCTTTGAGCCCCCGACAAACGTTGTCCACCCCCGGTTAAGTCCCGCCGAACTAAGCGGCTTCCGCCGGACGCAGAGTCCAGTTGCGGCTCACGCCCTGAGCTTGCCGGGAATAGATGGCCTCCACAACATGTTCCGCGTCCCTGCCGACCCCCGTCACCGTGGCCGACGTCATTGCGTACAGGAAGTGAAGTCCTACGAAATACAATCCCGGCACCTTCGCCACAACTCCGCGCTCGTGTGCCGGTCGCCCATCCTCACCGAAAACAGGTAGATTGATCCACGAGAACCCTGGTTGATATCCGGTACACCAGATCACGTTTTGGACGTCGAGCGTCCCACCGTCTGCCAGCAACGGGCGCCCATCTCGAACTCCAACGACCTTGCCCACGCGCTTGATCCCCGCGTCAATGAGATCCTGCGGCTTGACCCTGACGAGCGGGCTAGCCTGCTTGAGCATCTTCGGTCGCGCCTTCCGTCCCATGGGAGTACTAGTCGTCAGCACGTGGTGTCCCAAAAAGCGGAGCAAGCGGATCAGAAAGTGGCGCGCCACGAAGGTCTCGATCCGCCACGGAAGGTGTCCTGCTTCCTTCCCGGCAATCAATGTTGGATGACTTTTCGCTACGTCGATCGCGATGTCCGCTCCGGAGTTTCCAACCCCTACAACTAAAACTTCTCCCTCACGGAGCTGCGATGAATTTTTGTACCCATGAGAATGAATCTGCAGGATATTCGGACTCAAAGCCGGGGCGAACAACGGAAACTTCGGAACCTGATAGTTCGCCATGGCTACGACTACGTTGTCGGCCTCGAAGATTTGTCCGCTGGCCTCAATTAAGAACCGGCCGTCCTCTTTGGATAGACGATCCACCTTCATGCCGCTGAGCACTGGAAGCCGGAAATGTTTCGCATAGGCTTCCAAATGATCCGCTATCTGATCTTTGGTCGGAAATGCGTCTCCTGGCCCGGGATACGCAAAGCCGGGCATTTGGACATATCGCGCAGGACTGAACAGTCGAAGCGAATCCCACCGGTTCCGCCACGCGTCGCCCACGCGCTGATTGGCATCGAGAATCAGGAACGATTGTCCGCGTTTCGCCAGATGGTAGCCAACGGCGAGTCCTGCCTGACCGCCACCGATCACAATGGTATGAACACGCTCTGTTCGAAATTGGGTCTTCATAGTCACCTCCACAGATGAGGGTAGAGTGATCCTGGATTCAACGCATCGAATGAAGTACCCACCGGGATGAAATTTTCTTGTGGGTAATTCTATGCAGAAGCCTACACGAGCTGGTTCTCGTAAGCGAAGGCCGTAGCGGCAGCGCGAGAGGAAAGATCGAGCTTGTTGAAGATGTTGCTGACATGGCGAGCCACAGTCTTTTCGCTGATATTTAGCGCAGTTGCTATCCCCCGGTTGGTCTTACCCGATGCGATGAGCTTGAGCACTTCGACCTCGCGGGCCGTAAGCGGGCTTTCCCCCTTCGCGATTGTTCGGGCAGAAATGGCCCTCGTCCGTGAAAAATCATGGGCCGCTCCAAGCTTCTGAAACACTCCACAGGCCAGTTCCAACTCCAATCTGGCGGCGTCGCAATCATCCATCCTGGCGCAAGCCTGGGCCATGAAGACTTGAGTGCGCGCCGCTTCATAGGGTGCATCCAGTTCGCACCAGATCTCCCAGGAACGCCGCAAATCGGACATAGCCCGTCTTGCTTCTCCCTCGGCAAGCAGGACCACTCCATTTGCGCGGGATGACATCGAATGCAGCAGGGGTGCATCGTAGCGTTGCGAGATCACGCTCAATTCATCCGCCCCAGACCGCGCGGCTACGACATCGTTTACCGCCACCATGATCTCTACGAAGGCATCCAGCACTCGCGCGCGGCTTCCGTACTCGTGGACCTCGTCCATGATCCGACGTATGACGGCGCTGGCGGCGTCCGCGTGGCCCTGCGCGAGCCGTAACAGCGCGAGGCCCGGTTGCCCCGTCCTCTGCCAAGCGCTGGCTTCCCGGTATGCTTCCTCAGCAGATTCAAACTCTCCCCGCAGGCGATATAGTTCCCCCAGTCGGTAGAATGCTGCTCCCGTTTCCGGCCGCGGCGTCCGTTCACTCAACTTTTGACACGCTTGTTGTGCTTCGTCGAATGCCGCCTGCCACGCGCCATGAAGCTGCAAAATCTCTGCACGTCGGATTCTGCAATGTCCGCGGTAGGGAACCATGTCGGGTTGTGCCGCGCACCACCTTTCCAGAGCCGATGTCCATTCCTGTGCCCGGCGAAGATCGAAGATCTCCCCACACGCATCGAGGACGCTGCAATACACGCCGCCCGCTGTTAGTGGAGAAACTTCGCCTGCGGTAACCGAAATCATGGCCTCGTCCAGCAATGCAACGCCGCGGCTGATTTCTCCCTGGCGGATCAGCGCCCGTCCTTGACCCTGTCGAGCGAGGGCAGTCAGATCGGCATCTCCAAAGCGCTCGCCGATTGTCGCTGCCTCAAGAAATGCTGCGTACGCCTTGGCGCCTTCGCCGGAATGAGCCAGTCGATAGCCCACAGGAAGAAAGAGATAACCTCGCTCCACGCAGTCGGGATGCTCATCCAGCAATCGCTCTGCCCGAGAAAGCCAGCCGCTGGCCACAGCCAGATTGCCATTGAGCAGGGAATTGAAGCCCAACCAAAATGCGCATCGAGCCGCGAGTTGCGTCTCTCCGGTGCTCAAGAAAGCCTGATGGGCGCGAGCCAGAAGTTCCCCGCCTTCGCGGTCTTTGCCAATCAGGAGGCTGGCCTTTGCCAGTTCAACGAGGTCGAAGGGGTCGAGGGGACCTTCCGCATCCGCAGCCGTGAGATGAACTACAGCTTCAGCCCATCCCTGCTTGCGCAAGAACTCTCTTCCACGGTCCAGCGCCTGCGCGCGAAGCGCAGGCTTTTTCACTGTGGCGGAACGGCTCATCGTGCAACTGATTCTACGGGAGGCGGTCTGCTAACCCAGGGATGGTCTTCATCAAATCATTGTAGATGACCATTACAGCGAACAGCACCAGGAAGACGAACGCAGCTTGGTAGACGCGCTCCTTGATGTTCATGCTGATGTCACGCCGCATCAGGCCTTCAATCAGCAAGAACAGGATCACGCCACCGTCGAGAATAGGAATCGGCAGCAAATTGAAGATGCCGAGATTCAGGCTGATTGCGGCCGTCAAACTCATCAGCGGAGTCCAGCCCTTACGCCGCGCCGCTTCGCCCGCAGCTTGTCCGATACGGATCGGTCCCTCGATCGACTTCATCGAGATCTTGCGCTGCGCCATTTTCTTGACTAGCTCCAGAATTAGCAGCGCATTCTGCTTGTTCTCGCGAAGGGAAAGGTTTAACGCCTCGGCGAATGGAAGAGTCTTCACCTTCATCTGCAAACTGCCGATACCGATGCGATATGTCTTGTCGTAGAGCACCGGCTGAACGGTGAATGACTTCTCTTGGCCGTCGCGCATCACCGTCAAGGTGATCGGCTTGTCCTTGGTAATCTTCAGGGTCTCGATCATGGCGGCTAATGCCGGCATCGGCCTTCCGTCCATCGTTAGGATCTTGTCGCCTTCTTTCAATCCAGCTTTGTCGGCCGGCATGCCCTCGACGAGGTCAGTGATCGTGACCGTCTGTTCTTTCGGAGCCCAGCCTGCAAATCCGATCTGATCGACACCGCTCGGTTCGGGAACGACCGTCTTGTCCAGCAACTTTCCGCCGCGTTCGACCTGGACATCGAGAGGTTGGCCCGGACTCAGCATCTCCCTGAGTCCCACCTGTTCCCATGTCGGATTCTCGATCCCGGCTACCTTCGTGATGCGGTCGCCAACTTCAAATCCTGCTTTTGCCGCAGCCGTATCCTTCAACACCCATCCAATCACCGGAACTTGGTCGTCAACGGCTGGATATTCGTAGTGCACCATGTACACAGTAGTAAGCAGGACTATCGCCAGCAGGATGTTCATCGCAGGTCCGGCAATCGCGATGAGGAATCGATGCCAGCGTGAATGATTCAGGAATTCCCTTGGATCGTCGGTACGCTGATCCATCGGGTTTTCGCCGCTCATCTTGACGTAGCCGCCAAGAGGAATCGCGTTGATCCGGTAGTCCGTTTCGCCTCTGCGGAAGCCGATCAGGCGCTTGCCGAAGCCGATGGCAAACTGCTCCACGCGTACGCCCAGCCATTTCGCCACGGCGTAGTGGCCAAACTCGTGGATCAGGATCATGAAACCAAGAACGGCAACGACGGCGACAAGAGAGGTCAGAAAATCGGACATATTTGAGGTACGTGCACTCCCCTCTATTAGATTCCAAAACTACGCGAAAGATGTTGCGCGGGGGCGGTCCGCGATCCGTGTTATTCGATCGCTGGCTTCTCGCCGCGCTTCAACATCTGCTTCGAGCACCTTCTGAATAGAACCCGGTGGCGTGCTGCTAGTTCCGCCCAGAACGTCTTCGATCACTCTCGGGATCTGATCAAACCGGATCTTGCCTTCAAGAAATGCCGCCACCGCGACTTCGTCCGCAGCATTGAGCGCCACTGTCTTTGCGCCCCCCGCTTCCACCGCTTCATACGCAAGGCGCAGGCAGGGAAATTTTTTCAGGTCGGGCGGGCTGAAGTCCAGATGACGCAAGTCACTGACCGCGAAGCGCATGTCCGATTGAATCCGCTCTGGATATGTTAAGGCATAAAGTATCGGCAGCCGCATGTCCGTCACCGAAAACTGAGCCAGAATGCTGCCGTCGATAAATTCAACCATCGAGTGAATCGTTGACTGCGGATGGACGATGACCTCCACCTGCGATGCCGGAAGGTCAAATAGCCGACATGCCTCGATCACCTCAAAGCCTTTGTTCATCAGCGTCGCAGAGTCGATCGTAATCCGTTTGCCCATCTTCCATGTGGGATGATTCAGTGCCTGCTCAACGGTTATCGATGCAAACTCAGACTGTGGAGTGCTCCTGAAAGGACCGCCGGAAGCGGTAAGCCAGACGCGTTCGACTTCTTCCATCCGCCCGCCGCGCATGCACTGGTGTACGGCATTGTGTTCGCTGTCGATCGGCAACAGCGGAACGTTTTGCTTGCGTGCCTCCGCGGTGATTAGGTCACCAGCAGCAACCAGGCACTCCTTGTTCGCGAGCCCAATTTCCTTGCCCGCACGGACGGCTTCAAATGTCGCTTCGAGTCCGGCCACTCCCACGATCGCACTCACGACGAAATCGACGTCCGGATGGGTCGCCACCCGCACGGTACCAGCTGCCCCGTAAACCACTTCAATCTCGGAAAGCCCCTCGTTCTTAAGCCGCAGACGCAGTGCATCAGCATCCGCTTCCGCAGCGAGCGAGATCACTCGTGGACGCCACGTTTTCACCTGCGCAAATGCAGATTCGAGGTTGCCGCCGGCGGCAAGGGCAACAATTTGAAACCGGTCAGGATAGGACTCGGCCACGCTCAAAGTGCTGCGTCCGATCGAACCGGTCGATCCCAGAATGGCGATACGTTTCATGAGGACAGAACTTTTATTTTACGCGTTTCTGGGTCGGATCAGGAGATTGCACCCGGGGAGGGCTACTGCATCACGCGCCAAGCCGCATAGTACCACAGCAACGGCGCGGCAAAGAGCAGGGCATCGATGCGGTCCAGCATCCCGCCGTGGCCCGGCAGAAGAGCTCCCGAATCTTTCACTCCAGCGCCGCGCTTGATCAGCGATTCGACCAAGTCTCCAAGTTGCGCGGCTACATTCAGAACGACTGTTAAGAGAATGATCGGTCCCATCGCGGGCTGTTCGAGTCCGAACATGCCATCCCGTTGCTGAATCAGGCCTGCCCGCAACAGAGCCGAACTCAACGGTAGAGCATAGTGAAACAGCAGCCATCCCACGCCCACGCTCGCCAGAACAGAAGCCGCAGCACCTTCCCAGGTCTTCTTCGGACTGATGCGAGGAGCCATCAGATGACGCCCCATCGACTTCCCGACGAAATAAGCGAAAATGTCTCCTGCCCAGACGACCAGTAAAAGATATAGAAGATAAAACGCGCCCGCCCACTGCTGCCGAAGCTGCACCAGCATGCCCATCGGTAGCGCGATGTAGGTAAATGCAAAAACTGAAGCTGCCGCTGCGGGATACCCCATGCTGAGATCCCCGCTTCGCATCGCGCGCGTAAGAAAAATAAAAGGCGCAATCGCCCCGGCAAATCCGAGGCAATACACGAAAACAGCAGTCGAGAGCAACGGCCTGCCATTCCCAAGATCGAAAGCCAGCAGCAAAAAGAAAATGGCGCAGAAAACGTACGTCAGCAATCGTAAGGGCTTCACGCCGTACGATTCCGTTAGCTTTAGAAACTCACGGATCGTCAGCAGCGCAACAATGCCTGCAACCACTGCCAACACCGAGACCGGTGCCCGTAGGATAAGCACCAGCACAATCGGAATCAGCACGACTGCGGTAGCGATACGTTTAATCAAGAAAATGTTCGGCCTGAAAGATGGCGGGGCAATTATAACGAGCGCTGCCAGGGAAAGTGTTTTTCCTTAGTGGACCTTCGTGACCTTAGTGGTTCAGGCTTTTACGATTTCGACATCAGCGTGAGCGTCACTATGGTTAAGCCCACCGTAACGCCGTTCGCGCTTCTGATACTCCGCAATGCCCTCCAGCAAATGAACTCCGCGGAAGTCAGGCCACAATGTCGGAGTGACGTATATCTCTGCATAGGCCAGCTGCC
This sequence comes from uncultured Acidobacteriota bacterium, assembly GCA_963801895.1. GTDB lineage: Bacteria > Acidobacteriota > Terriglobia > Terriglobales > Acidobacteriaceae > Sulfotelmatobacter. The sequence continues at coordinate 315,156 of CAWDGM010000004.1, forward strand.
AAAGCAGGAAGTTGCTGAGCCGCATCTCGCCCGAGGTCCGGACAACCAGATCGGGATCCGGAAGATGCCGTGTGTAGAGATGCTGCGATACCAGGTCCTCATCAATGTGCAGGTGATCGACACCACCATTTTGTGCAGCGGCATGCAGCATCGAACGGAATGCGTCTACCAGTTCGCTTCGCGAGCTGTAATTCAACGCGAGCGTCAGTACCATGCCAGTATTTCGTGAAGTCGCCCCGCGTGCCCATTCCATGCGCTCCTGCACGTCGGCCGGCAACTCGTGCTGCCGTCCGATGTATTCCAGTCGGATGTTGTTCTTGTTGAGGGTAGGAACCTCGGCTTTCAGGTAGCGGCTAAGCAATCCCATCAAGAAACCGACTTCGCTTGCAGGGCGCTTCTTCCAGTTTTCTTCGGAGAAAGCGTAGAGCGTTAGTGCGGGGATCTTGATCCGCGCAGCCGTCTCAACCGTCGAGCGCACCGATGTAACGCCGGCGCGGTGTCCCGCCACGCGCGGCATGTGGCGCCGTTTTGCCCAGCGCCCATTGCCGTCCATAATGATTGCGATGTGTCTGGGGAGCCTTGCCGGATCCAGCCGCCGGTAAACTTCGGTTTCCTTGCGATCGAGCCCCTCGGGTACTTTGTGGTGCAAAGTGACCTCTCCAAACAGAGGCTAACACAGAGGAGAACAGGCTGGCAATGACACAAAGCATCCATGCGGACGCCGAAGTGTATCTCGGAGGATCTCGATCTGTCTCCGCTAACCGGCTACAGCTGAAGCAGTTACCGGGCTTCCTCTGGAAGAACGTTAAGCTCAAGTTTTTCCGTCCAGCGCAACACGGTCAGTCGGCAGCTGACGCCCACGCGGACTTCGGTCAGCAGACGGTGCAGATCATCGACACCGGCGACGGGTTGTCCTTCCAAAGCCACGATGATGTCGCCATCACGCAATCCGGCGCGCTTTGCTGGACTTCCATCTTCCACCGACAGCACCATCGCTCCGGTCTCTTTCGGTAGGTCATAAAACCGGACGACTCTGCGGTGCACCGGCACCGTCTGCCCCGAAAGCCCGATGTAGCTGCGGCGAATCCTCCCATCTCGAAGCAGCCGGCTGGTCACAAACTTCGCGGTATTGATTCCTATGGCAAAACAAATCCCCTGCGCCGGCAAGATGGTTGCGGTGTTAACTCCGATTACTCGTCCGGCGGAATCAACCAGCGGACCACCTGAGTTCCCCGGATTGAGCGCCGCGTCCGTCTGGACTACATCGTCAATCAGTCGCCCGGAATACGATCGCAGCGAACGCCCGAGGGCACTAACGACCCCGGCCGTGACCGTCGATTGGAATCCATACGGCGCTCCGATCGCGATCGCAATCTGTCCCACGCGCAGCTTCTGCGAATCTCCCAGCGTCGCAACCGTTAATCCTTGGTCGTCGAATTGCGGCCGTTCCAGGCGAATCACAGCAAGATCGCTCGCCGGATCTTCCCCAATCAACGTAGCCGGCATGCGCCTCCCATCCGGCAACGTCACCGCAATCCGCACTGCCTCGTGCACGACATGACTGTTCGTCAGGATGAGTCCGTCGGGCGTGAAGACAAATCCAGAGCCCCCGCCCTGTCGTTCGCGCGGTTCGCCTGATCGCGTTCGCACCGGCGCCTGATGCACTTCAATGTGCACGACTGACGGACTGACCTGCTCCACCGCTCCGGTCACGGCACCGGAATAAGCATCCAGCAGGGAAGTGTCCGCCGCAAGCTGGCCGCCAAGCGCACTCGAAAATTCCCTGAGCTGTTCCTTTTCGGCTAGATGCTCCGAATGTGCCGGCTCGTTCACTCCAACAAAAATGTTCTGATTCTGTCCCAATTCCATGCTGGATAGATGACGATCAATCTATTGGGGATTCAAACGCTAATCGGACAAGTAGCAACCCGAGGTGGCGAGCTGAGAGCCGAAAGCCAGAGCGGAGCCTGAAAAGACTGGAGCCGAAAAGCGAGTGCCGGAACCCAAAAAAAGCCGGGACCAGAGGATGGTCCCGGCACAGAGTTGGCTGGTTGCCCGGATAAAACTCGGTTGTGAAACGTGGACTCTGCTACGCGCTGCGCCGAGGTCGAATCGTCAAATCCCTCACCTGCGTGAGGATGCTCGACATCTGCATTCCATTCAATTGCGTAACGAACGGCAGCAGTTCGGCGATGAATTGATCCTTCATCAATTCGTTGATCTCTTCCTGGCGGCTGCGTTCTCCGCCGCTGAGCAGTTCGGGCACAGTGACCTCCAGTGCGCGCGCCAGCCGTTCCAGGGACGACAGCGTGGGCGTGGCCTTCTCGTTTTCTATCTTGGATACATAAGTGCGCGGCACGGCCATTCTTCCGGCTAGTTGCCGCTGGCTGAGCCCGCTGCGCAGTCGCAGTGAGCGGATGGAGGTCGCAAGATTCAGATGTCCGCGTCCGGTCCCCGGGATCGGCATCATTACCGGTTGTGCCACCACCATGGGCTCAGGCTCCGGTTCCTCGTCCAGAGACGCATGGCAGCGTCGGCAATTGTTATTGGTTGTGCGGAACTGAACTAACAGGCAGTGATCGCAACGAACGACTTCCCTTGAATCTACAGGGGCTAGGGTCGTAGCCATCGGGTTGTGGGAGTGCCAGAGCGGGCCCTCCTTACAGCTCACAAAGCAGGAACTCTTGTGGGGGAGAGGTCAACTGCAGGGACAATCTGCGGCATACGCCTTGTGGAAGTCAAGAATAAAATGCACAAAAAACGCAGCACCTGCTTTAGCATTTCTCGAATCAAAGTGTGACGTCCGAAAAAACAGGGGAACCGATGATAAATCGCGAGGCAGCGTACTGTTTACTAACTGAGTTCACTCAATCGGAAAGTTTGCGCAAGCACGCGCTTGCCGTCGAGGCATGCATGAGTGCGTGTTCCCGCAAGTTCGGCGACGGCTCTCCGGAAGCCGAAACTCTTTGGGGAATAGTCGGATTGATTCACGATTTCGATTACGAACGCTGGCCTACGCCCGAGGAACATCCCTACAAAGGCAACGAAATCCTCAAGGAGCGCGGCTACTCCGACGAAATCCGCCGCGCCATCATGTCGCACGCGGAGTATTCGGGCGTCTCCCGCGATACGCCGATGGAAAAATCTCTCTTCGCCTGCGACGAACTTGCGGGATTCATCACCGCTGTTGCCCTGATCAAGCCCGGGAAGTCCCTTGCCGAGGTTGACGTGAAGTCAGTCCGAAAACGAATGAAGGACAAAGCATTCGCCCGCAAGGTCAACCGCGATGACATCGTCAACGGCGCCGCCGACCTGGGAGTCGAACTGGATGAGCACATCGGATTCTGTATCGAAGCGCTCAAGCCGATCGCGAAGGACCTTGGCCTGGATGGAAGCGCGGCCGCCACTCCAACGGATAAAAATAGCGTGCAAGCCTGATTCGTTTCGCCGATAATTTCCTGTCCTTCTATGGACAATTTGCAGAGCGACCTGGAAGCGATTCGGCGAAGCCTCGCCGAGCTCACTGCTCGGGTATACCGCATTGAGCGGCATTTGCAGCTGGATCCCCGTTCCGTCCCCGTTCCAACCCCGGTTCAGCCTGCTCCAGCCACGACGCCCGCGCCTCCAATTCCAGCGGTGACGACAATGCCGATCGTTGTTCCGCCTTTGCCGGCGGTATCACCCGCCGCCATCAAATCGGAAACCGATCTTGAATCCCGTATCGGCTCGCACTGGCTGAACCGCATAGGAATCACTGCACTTCTGAGTCGGGGTCTCGTACTTTCTAAAGTTTGCCTTCGACAACAATTGGATCGGCCCCGCCGGACGTGTCGCCATCGGCCTGCTCGCGGGCATCGGCGTTGTCGTATGGAGTGAGCGTTTTCGTGCCAAGGGATACGCCGCGTTTTCTTACTCGCTGAAAGCCGTGGGAATCGGCACCCTCTACCTCTCGCTATGGGCTGCCTTTCAGGTCTACAACTTGATCCCGAGCGGGGTCGCGTTCGCCATGATGCTGGCGGTCACGGGCGCAACTGCGGCCATGGCGCTCACCCAGGATGCTCAGATCCTTGCCGCCTTTGCGCTTGCAGGTGGTTTTACGACGCCCCTTCTCCTGTCTACCGGACATAACCGAGAATTGGCTCTCTTTTCGTACGTGGCTGTCCTCGATATCGCAACGCTCGTACTGGTGACAATCAAGCCGTGGCGCCGCTTGCTCGTGATGAGCTACGCTGGCACCCTTCTGCTTTATTTCGGCTGGTATGCGCAGTTCTACACGCGCAATCAACTAACGCCCACTATCGCCTTTGCCACTCTCTTCTTCGCGATCTTCGCCGTCGCTCCGCTGCTCACGTTGCACCCGAAGGGGGAAAACGTCCTCCTTGCCGCGATTCCAGCCTTCCTCGCGTTCGTGAATGCGGTTGTTTATTTCCTCCAGGCGTACGGCATGATCGAGGCAGTCGACAAGACCTACATGGCATGGTTCGCTCTCGCGCTGGCCGCGATCTACATCGTTCTCAGCCGCCAGGTGCACGGCAGGCATCTTGATCCCCAATCCACGCAGCTTCTTTACTTTCTTCACCTCGCCTTGGCGATTGGGTTCATCACGATCGCCATCCCCATCCGTCTCGACGCCCACTGGATCACGATTGGCTGGTTTGTCGAAGCGGGTGTGCTGCTTTGGGTTGGAAATCGCACGAAGTCGGATTTCCTGAATGTTCTGGCTCTGATCGCTCTGATGCTTGGCGTCGCGCGACTGTTGCTGGTCGACAATTTCCACACGACTCAACTCATCTTCAACATGCGGATGGCCACGTACGCCGTTGCCGTGGCGGTCCTTGGGACGGTCGCATGGTACGCGGCACAGCGCTCCGATGAGCCTGCCAGCACGGTGGCAGCGGTCGCGGTCGTGGCTTTGAATATCCTGGCGCTGATTGCGCTCAGCCGCGAAGTCGCGGACTACTACTCGCGTGAGATTGCAACGGTCACGCCGCCGTTCCAGAACCCGGGGAGATATCAGACCGTCGATCTGCACCGCAACGACATCGAACGCGACTTCACTTACTCTGCTCTGTGGATGGCCTACGGCGCATTCCTCATGGTCATCGGATTTTTCCGGCGGAGCGCTTTTGTTCGCTGGCAGGCGCTCATCCTGATCGCTCTCACGATCGGAAAGGTTTTTGTCTACGACGTTTCACAACTCGATCGCGCATACCGCATCCTCAGCTTTATTGTGCTCGGGATTCTTCTACTCGCCATTTCGTTCGTGTACCAGCGCGATTGGCTGAAGCTATCTGGCAAATCCAAACCGAGTGGAGGCGCGTCCACGCCATGAGTCTGAGATGGATGGGCGCATTTCTGTTGATATTCGTTTTTGCCTACGCGGCAGACCGACCGGAGGCCGCAATCCCGTACTTCACGAATGTCCGTGGCGTTCAGGTATCCCAGTCGGATCGTCAAAACTACTTCGTCGTCGACGAAGAGATTTGGGCGCATTCGCGGGCCGATCTCGGAGATTTGCGGCTCTATGCCGGCGACACACCGGTTCCGTATGCAATCTCCGAGCAGGACGCGGGAGTTTCTTCGGAAGAGGTTGAAGCCGATATCCTTAACCTCGGAACCGTTTCGGGACATACGGAATTCGACATCGATGCCACATCGCTGCGGGAATACGACCGGGTTCGCCTCAGAATCGATGCCCACGATTTCGTGACAACCGCCTCTGTCTCGGGAGGCAACGAAGGCGGAAAGGCCACTGAAGTCAAACTTGCTTCCTCAACCCTTTACGATTTTTCGAAAGAGCAGTTAGGATCCAATTCCCAGGTCAAGTTGCCGGCGTCAAACTTTCGCTACCTTCACTTCAAGCTCTCTACCGGGATAGCGCCCAAACAGGTGAAAGGCGCCACAATCTCTAACGTCCAGGCGCGGGACGCTATCTGGATGACATTTGGATCCTGCGCGACTCCGGAGCAGAAGCAGCGAAACACGGAGATCGTTTGCAACGTTCCCGAAAGAGTGCCTGTCCGCAGAGTGTTGCTGCATGTAGCGCCCGTTCAGCCGAATTTCCATCGCTCGGTCGGTGTCAAGGATGCTGATGGTGTTCAATTCGTTCGGCGCGAGATCAGCCGCATCCGGTTCAATCGGGGCGGGACGCTTGTGACCAACGAGGAACTCGGGATCGCTGTCTCTGGCGATTTGAAGAGGTTTACGCTGGTCATCGACAATGGAGATAATCCTCCGCTTTCCATTACGTCCGTCGAACCTCTGGCGATGGAGCGGCGCATTTATTTCGATCCTCAGGAAAAGTCGACGCTGCAGCTCTATTACGGCGACGAGAGTCTGCCCGCGCCCATCTACGATTACGCGCGGTTCTTTCACGTTGAATCAACGCCGGCACAGGCGCAGTTGTTGCCAGGTGCACACAATCCGCAATATTCTCATCGTCCTGATTCCCGGCCGTGGTCCGAACGCCATCCAGCCATTCTTTGGACAGCGATGCTTCTTACAGTCGTCGGACTGCTCCTGCTCGCAGTCCGCGGCTTGCGGAAGGAAAAGACGCAGTGACCCTCCAGCCGTCGCCAAAGCACAAAAAGAGACGATTCATCCTCTGGACGTTTCTTGTATTACTCGTCCTGGCGGTCGCCTGGACTTTTGGCAGCCGAGATCCTTTCGCTCAGGGAGTTCGCGAGGCGCTCGGCTCGAAGCCCGATCAACTCGTGCTCAACAAATCCTTCTCATTACCGCCGCGCGCGTTTCGCTATTACACCTTCACTCTGCCGAAAGATTCGAAGGATGTTTCGATCGTTGGCGCATTCGACACCGCAATTGGCAAAAGCACGGACGCTGACCGTCCGACAGGCCAGCAACAAGCGTCAGAACCGGACAATGGTGTCGAAGTCTACCTTTTGAGCGAGCAGGATTTTGCGAACTGGCAGAAGGAAATCGCTTCCAACCCGACTCACGAAATCGCCCACGGCGCGAAGGGCACGATGCAACAAAAACTTCCCGACGGTCCCGGCCTGTTCTATCTGGTCTTCAGCAATCGACGTGAGCCGTCGTCGCGAACCATCAACGCAACCGCATACCTGCGATACAAGAGCTGGCTTCCTGACGCGCTCCGGGGCATCTAGCGCGACTAAGGCGTTGTTTTAGTTGTCCTTTGTATCTACCTGAATCTATATGGGTTAACCATTAGCGGTTACTAGGGACAAGTCTGTTCGTTACTTGTCGCTCCCTCGTTCATGAATTTCAATGGGCTCATCCCGGTTCGATCGGGTCGAACTTGTGCGGAAGTATGGGCAGAGCAAGACCGAAGTTCAAGAGCCCAACAAATTTCTATCAATCCCTGGAGGAGTTAACAGTGCGTAAACTTATCGTCGTAGCTTGCTTTCTTGGACTGGTCGCAGCGTCTGCTATGGCAGGCGAGACCGACAACTATCCGAAGACGGAGGTTTTCGGTGGTTATCAGTACTCCCATCTTGAAGGCGGCGTGAACGGCAACGGCTTCGATTTCGCCTTCAACGGCAACTTCAACAACTACTTCGGCATCACCGCCGACCTTGGCGCTTCGTACGCTTCGGAGGGTGGAGTGAGCCTGAAGAACTACACCTACACGTTCGGACCAGTGCTCTCGCTGCGCGCGCACAAGGCTTACACGCCTTTTGTACACGCCCTGATCGGTGGCGATCACGCCTCTGCTTCGTTGGGCAATGTCAGCGTGACCGGCAACGGCTTCGCATTGATGGCTGGCGGTGGAGTTGATTTCAACCTCAACCGCAACTTCTCCTTCCGTGCGGCGCAGGCTGACTGGCTCATGACGCATGCCAACAACAGCACCAGCGGCAAGAACCTCCGCCTCGTGACCGGCATCGTGTTCCGCTACTAAGCTTCAACGCTAAAACTGAAGGGCGGCCTCAGGCCGCCCTTTACTATTTCTAAAAAATCGATCACCACTAGCGCATCGTTTCCTCAATCTCCGAAATCCAATCCGGCCGTTTCAGCACTTCCCGCGGTTTCGGACCGTCCGCTGCGCCGACGATTCCGTCTTGCTCCATCAGGTCGATGAGATGCGCGGCGCGTCCATAGCCAATGCGCAGTCTCCGTTGCAGCAGGGAAGTGGAAGCCTTACCGAACTCGATAACTAGTTTGACGGCATCGCCGTACATCGGATCATCCTCGGCCTCACCTGCTTCGCCCGAATCGCCACTACTTCCGCCGCTTCCAGGCTCACGCTCGTCCTTCGGCGCTTCCAGGAACTGTTGCTGGTACTCGGCCATCCCTTGCGACTTCCAGAACTCAACCACCGCGGCAATCTCTTTCTCCGTAACAAAGGGAGCGTGCAAGCGATGCACGCGCGCCGAACCTGAGGGCAGATACAGCATGTCGCCTTTGCCCAGCAGGGCCTCAGCGCCGTTGGAGTCGAGAATGGTGCGTGAGTCGACCTTGGTTGCGACCCGGAAGGAAACCCGTGCCGGGAAGTTTGCCTTGATCAGCCCAGTGATTACGTCCACTGAAGGACGTTGCGTTGCCAGCACCAGGTGAATTCCTACGGCTCGAGCCATCTGCGCGAGGCGGGTGATCGATTCCTCCACATTGCTGGAGTCGAGCATCATCAGATCAGCCAGCTCGTCGATGATGATGACGATATAGGGAATCGGTTTCTCGTCCGATCCCTCCTCAAACAGGCTCGGCGTATTCTGGTCGAACAGCTTGTTGTACTGGTCGATGTTGCGAACGCCCTTGGCGGCGAGCAGCTTCAGCCGCCGTTCCATTTCGCGCACCGCGTTGCGCAGCGCGTTCGCCGCAAGCTTTGGTTCCGTGATGATCGGCGTGTAAAGGTGCGGAACCCCCTCGTAGTTGCCGAGTTCCAGCCGCTTCGGATCCACCAGGATCAGTCGCACCTGATCGGGCGTCGCCTTGTACAGGATCGACATGATCATGGCGTTGATCGCAACGCTCTTTCCTGCGCCAGTCGATCCCGCGATCAGCAGGTGCGGCATTCCGGCGAGATCGGCGGTGACGATGCGGCCGTTGATGTCCTTGCCCATGGCGATCGTCATCTTTGACTTCGATCCCATGAACTCCTGCGACTCGATATTCTCGCGAAGCCAGATGATCTCGCGCTGCCGGTTCGGTACCTGAATTCCAACCGTGCTCTTTCCAGCCATGCGCTCGATCAGGATGCTCTCGGCCTTAAGGGCCAGGCAGAGATCATCGGAAAGATTGGTTACGCGGCTGTACTTGATACCCGCTTCCGGCTTGAATTCGAAGGTCGTGACTACAGGACCTGGATTGATCTGCGTGATCTGTCCGTGGACTTCGAATTCGGCGTATTTCTCGGTGAGAACTTGTGCCAGGAGCTTGAGCTCATCCGCGTCCACCGCCTGCTGTTCGTCAGGACGCTGCAGCAGACTGCTCGATGGCAGCTTGTATCCGCCGGCGATGCGCGGCATCGTCGTCTTCGCCTTCCGGCTGCTGTCTGCGCGCTCGGTCACTTCCGGGTCGACGGCTGGTTCGATCGAAGTAATAGCGGGGATCGGCTCGGGAAGAATTCCTCCTGTAGCGGAAGCTGACTTCGCGACCGGAGATGCTTCTTCCTCCAACATCTTCTCAATACCAGTGCGGCGAGGCTCTGCAGACTGTACCGGCGGAGCTGGACGCGAAGGAATCAGCTGCGTTTTGACGATCGGTTTCGAGATTCGCCGTTGCTCAAGTTCTTTCTGTTGCCGTTTCTTGAGTCGTTCGCGTCTCCCATCCTCATAGCGATTCCACAGGGCTGTGACGAAGGCAAAACGTGTCGGAGCCCACAGTTGGATCGCCGAGAAGGAGAACGCGGTGGTTAGATAAAGCGCGACCGCAAGAATCGTCGCGCAGACGATATACGCGCCAACCAGATTCAGGTAGTGAATCAGGAAGTCGCCGACCACGCGTCCCATCAATCCTTCGATTGGGATGACGTGCATCCAGCGCAGGTGTCCGGGGAGCAGCGCCAGCATCGCCGGAATGAACATGAGAAGCCAGATTCCGCCGAGGCTCTTTGCCAACGGAGACTGCACTTTCATAGACCGGAACCAGCGAGCGCCGAGCATCACTGGAAAGATCACCAGCAGAAATGCTCCAACGCCAAAGAACTGCAAGACAGCGTCGGAAGCATAAGCGCCAACCACGCCGATCCAGTTGCGGGCGGCGTGGGAGCCCGTCAGCACCGAAGCACTGTCCCACGAGGGATCAAGCGGGGAATAGGAAATGAGAGCGAGAAAAAGGAGGAGCGCGGAGACGCACATCAGGAATCCGACGAGCTCATTGAGCCGGCGGTTCCCGGTGGGAACAAATATCGTTTCCAAGTAATCCATGAAGGCCGGATGTTACCGCCAAACACAAAGTTTGGCGACGCAAATCGGCCAGAGCCAGTACATTATGCCAAGAAGGAGTACTTCCGACAATGACCGAATCGTGAGGCGGTGTTCAGCTGGTTATCGGAGCAAATCTAGCATCGATTTGTTTTGAGCCACTAGTGCTTGTGGCTTGCAATTTTCAAGTGAGTCGCGCCGCAAATACGAGTACGAGGATGCCAACAATGATTCGGTAGATTGCGAAGGGAGTGAATCCACGTTTGCGAACGTATCCCATGAACCAGGCAACCGAGGCATAGGCGACGATGAACGAGACGATGAAGCCGATAGCAAGCACGATCCATCCGTGGCTGTCGATCTGAGCGACTCCGATCGGATTCTCGCCTTTTCCCCGAAGCGATTTGTAGAGTGTGTAGAGCGTCGCTGCGGCCATCGTAGGAATCGACACGAAAAACGAGAACTCGAGCGCAGCCGCTCGCGACATTCCTGCTAGCTGTCCTCCGGCGATCGTGGCCATCGAGCGCGAGGTTCCTGGGAATACGGCCGAGAAGATCTGGCAGAATCCGATCCAGATCGCTTGCCCGAGGCTCATCGCCTCCATCTTCCATGTGCGAATCTTGCTGGCTGCGCCTGGGCCAGCAGCTTCTGCCTTCGCGTGAGTGGCATCCACGACCCACATCACGATTCCTCCGACCAGCAGAGACCATCCGATTATGGTGATGTCTTCCAGGTGTTTGCCGATGATCTTGGTGAGCAGGAAAGAGGGAATTGCCGTGACGAGAAACGCGATAACAGTCAGGCTAAGCGGATGATTTAGAAGAGTACGATCTCCGTTCTCGCCCGCGGGAAATGTAGAGAGAAACTTCGTGATGCGGCTCCAGAAATAAACGGGCAGACAGAGAATCGCGCCGAGTTGGATCACGATGGAATACATCTTCCAGTATCCGTCGGACAGGCTGATGTGCAGCAAGGCTTCGGAAAGCCGCAGGTGCGCGGTTGAACTAACGGGCAGAAATTCCGTGAGGCCTTCAACAATTCCAAGGATCAATGAGAGCAGATAGTCGTTCAATCATCCTCCAACGAAGTTAGAAAACAATATCGCAGGTGGCTGGCATTAGGGAGTTCACTTCGAGTGTCAGGGTTGCTGTAGGGATTCTTCGACTCCGTAACTGCTCCGCGTTTCCGCGAAGCAGTTACTCCGCTCAGAATGACAGCCCTAGTCGCTGGCGTTTCCCCAGGTTGGAACACCTTGCTGAACGGAGAAGATCAGGGTCAGGGCGCGATTCGACCAGTCGCTCTGTCCGTATTGGCCGACGATCTTTTGTGCGAGCGCGAGCGAGCGATTCTTGGCGTCCTCCGACTTTTTTAGGTTGGCTTCGGCCTTATAGATTTCGATCAATGCCGATTGACGCCATGCGGCGTCGTAGAGAGCTTCTGGAGCGGACGGAGATTGTTCGTGCTCCTTCGCATATTTCTCGTAGAGCTCGGACTCTTTTTCTGGGCACTTCGAAGCGCCTTGCCAATCGCCGCAAAGCTTGTTTTCGATCAGATGGAAGGCGGCGAGGTCAGCCCATTTTGTACCAGGGAATTTCTTGATGACGAGCTTCATCCACTCTTCATCAATTTGTCCACGCATGTAGGCTTCGCGCTCGCGAGCCGAGGGACGAGTCAATACGTCGGAGCGTTCGACCTGCCAGCGAATGTCGGCAGCGCGGTAGAGGCCTTCCGCCGCGAGCGGTGACGTCGGAAAGAGATCGTAAACACGGTAGTACAAGCGCATCGCATCCTGGGCCGCGTCGCGACGGCCGCGCCGTCGGCTCGCCTCGTCTTCAGAGTTTGATGCTTCACCAAAAATGATCTTGTCGCCGTTGGGCGTGTTCATTCCGACCAGAGCCTTGCTGAGAACCCATCCAGTGATGGTCTTGCCTTCCGAATCGGGGTCGTCCTCGTCTGAGTCTTTGCGGGGTTCGCGGATGATGGCTTGCACGTGGGTCCAGTCGCGGCTGGCGTCGATGATGATGAGTTCGTGTCCTCGAGCGGCCTGACCGAGTTTCGCGGCGTCAGAACTGGGAGCGACTCGAATCGTTGCTTCATGAACCAACGTTCCGCGCTGAGCCTGGCCCAAAGCTGGTTGGGTTGAAAGGGCCAGCACCAACGCAAAAACAGCAAGAATCATGAATTCCCGAAACGGGAATTTCTTGGCTGGACCAGGTATCCCCCCTCCCCCCTGGTCTAGTGGAATCATCAAGTTAGGGGAAAATTGCGAAAAAATCCTAGGGCTACAGTGAGTTGCGGGCAAAATCTTAAAGACAAAGGAGTTACGGCCGCTATCAGGCGCGTTGATCATGATTTTCTGGAACTGTTATCAGGATCATCATTCGTTGGTTTTAAGTCAAGGTCAATTGAACATTGTGGGGCGGTGGAAAACGTGTCGCGGAAACGTAAGGCTTGATGAACGACGTCGGCTGCGGCGGAGGGCCGCCGCTACAGCCGGCAGGAGGCCGGCGCTACATTCCCCCGGACTACCTGCGGAGAGTGGCTAACATTTCGGGTTCGATGTTGCCGCCGCTGATGATTGCTACGTTCAATTTGGTTGCGGGTAGTTGGTCGGCGTGAAAGAGGAAGCCGGCGGTTGAGACTGCGCCGCTGGGTTCCGCGACAGTCTCGGGATTCTTGCTCAGTAGATGCATGGCATGCAGGATTTCGTCCTCGGTGACCGTGATGATGTCATCGACGTAAGAACGGATATGTTCGAAGTTCAGGTCGCCGATGCTTTGGGTGCGGAGACCGTCTGCGATGGTGCGTGAGACTTCTTCGGCGGGGAATTGCACGATCTTTCCGGCACGCAGACTCGCTTGCGCGTCGGCGGCGAGCTCCGGCTCCACGCCGATGACCCTTATTTTCGGATTTGTCAGCTTGATGGCTGCGGCGACGCCGCTGATGAGCCCTCCGCCACCGACTGGAGCAAAAACTGCTTCGACGTCCGGGAGGTCGGCGAGGATTTCCAGGCCGATGGTTCCTTGTCCAGCGATGATTTTTTCGTCGTTGTACGGAGGGACGATGACGTATCCATACTCAGAGGCGAGTTCTTCGGCTTTGATCTTGCGTTCGTCGCTGCCGGGACCTACGAGGACGATCTCGGCTCCCAGCTCTGTGGTGGCTTCACGCTTGATCGCGGGCGCGTTATTCGGCATGACGATGACCGATTTTACTTTTAGCGCGCGGGCCGCGTAGGCGACTCCCTGCGCGTGGTTGCCACTCGAATAGGAGATGACTCCTCGACTGCGCTCTTCCTCGGAGAGTGCGGCGATTTTGTTGTAGGCTCCGCGGAGTTTGAACGCGCCGATGGGTTGCTGGTTTTCAGGCTTGAGGAGGAGGCGGGTGCCGGGCTGCGCCCGGCGGACAGCCGAGGGCGGCTGTCCCCACACGTTCTCGGGAAATTCGATGAGGCGCGTGCGGGTTGTGACCCCGTAGAGGCGGGATTGGGCGGCTTGGATGTCGGCTAGCGTGATCATGCTTTGTCAGTTGTGCCTACGGCACAGGGTATCGTTTATCGCAGGTCTCCCGCCACTGAAGTGGCGGGCTATTTTCTGGTGTCCCCTTGCGGCCAGTGGCTTCCGCGCTGGGGCTTTGGATGACACCGACTTCCCGCTGCATCCTGGGAATTCCTTTCTTGGTCGTTTCGTGACATCTAGCTGCAAGGGATCCTTCGACTTCGCATTCGTCCTCGCTCGGGCGAATGCTGCGCTCAGGATGACAAGAGCTAATCAGAACGGCTCGACCGCTATTCACCCACGGCAGGACGAAGCGAGAAGAAAAATCCAAAATCTTTAACCACCAAAGGAAACTAGGGTTCACTAGGGTTTCGGCAGTCATACTTTCTTTTACTTTCGAATACTGAGAGTGAGCGCGTCTGCCTCGTTGCGAGTGGGGTTGGGAACGTTTACACTGCCGTGGATCGCCCTTCTTGAATACCATTTCCCCATGAGTTCACTGGTCCTTCAGCTCGATTCCCGCGATAACGTTCTCGTAGCCCTATCGAATCTAAAAAAGGGCGACGCCATTCAATTTGGCGGGCGTTCGCATCAACTGCAAACCGACGTCCCAGCAAAACACAAGTTCGCGACCGTCGACCTTGCGATTGGCGACCGCGTTGTCATGTATGGGGGACTAGTCGGAAAGGCCGTCAAGCCGATTGCGGCGGGAGAAGTGGTCACCGTCACGAACATCCGCCACGAGGCCTCGCCGTTTCACGAGAAGTCGCAAGCCTATCAGTGGGCGCCGCCGGACGTTTCGCGATGGGCGCAGCGAACATTTCAGGGATACGCGAGATCGGATGGCCAAGTCGGCACGCGGAACTACTGGATCGTGGTGCCGCTGGTGTTTTGTGAGAACAAGAACATTCAAGTTCTGAAGCAGGCGTTTGAGGAGGAGCTGGGATTTGCGGCTCCGCAGGTTTACCGGCAGCAGGTAGCCGAACTGGCGCAGCTGTATCGCGAAGGGAAGATTGGCAACGCTGTGAGTACCGAAGAGAAGGGTGCGGAAACCGCTCCGGCGCGTAAGCGGCTTTTTGAAAATGTGAATGGCGTCCGTTTTCTCCTACACGAAGGTGGATGTGGCGGCACGCGGGAAGACTCCCAGAATCTTTGCGGGCTGATTGCCGGATACATTCACCACCCGAATGTGGCGGGAGCGACGGTGCTGAGCCTTGGGTGCCAGCATGCGCAGATCGAGATTCTTCGGGACGAGATAAGGAAGCGGGATCCGAATTTTACCAAGCCGCTGTTTATTCTTGAGCAGCAGAAGAGCGGCTCGGAAGCGGCGATGATGCGGGATGCGATCGGGCAGACGTTTCAGGGCCTGGTAGAGGCGAACAAGGCGGCGCGGAGTGCTGCGCCGCTGTCGAAATTGTGCGTGGGGTTGAAGTGCGGAGGTTCCGACGGATTTTCGGGGATCTCAGCGAACCCGGCGATCGGTCACACCTCCGATCTGCTGGCCGCTCTGGGAGCACGCACTATCCTTTCGGAATTTCCCGAGTTGTGCGGCGTCGAGCAGGGTCTCATCGATCGCGGCAAGAGCAAGGAAGTAGGAGACCGGTTCATTCAACTCATGCGCGATTACGCGGCGCGGGCCGCGGCGGTCCGAGCCACGTTTGAGATGAACCCTTCACCGGGCAACATGCGCGATGGATTGTTGACGGATGCCATGAAGTCCGCGGGCGCGGCGAAGAAGGGCGGAACGTCGCCAGTGACGGCTGTGCTGGACTATCCGGAGTATTCATCGGAGCCGGGATTGAATCTGCAATGCACGCCGGGCAACGATGTCGAGTGCGTAACAGCGCAAGTGGGGGCTGGCGCGAGTGTAGTGCTCTTTACGACTGGGCTGGGGACGCCGACCGGGAATCCGATTACTCCCGTGGTGAAGCTTTCTACCAACTCGTCGCTGGCAAAGCGAATGGATGACATCATCGACGTCGACACCGGATCCATTATCGACGGCGGAACGAGCCTCCAGCAGATGGGCGAACACATTCTGGACTACGTGGTTCAGGTTGCGAGTGGAGAGGCGCAGGTGAAGGCGGAGAAAAAGGCGCAGGAAGATTTCATACCGTGGAAGCGAGGGGTTTCGCTCTGAGCGGCGAGAAAAAGTCCGAGCGAACTTTTCGGCTCGATGGAAAGACCGCGGTCATCACCGGCGGGGGAAGCGGGATTGGGCAGGCGATCGCTTTGCGATTCGCGGCACAGGGCGCTGCGATTCGCATTCTGGACTTGAATGAAAAATCTGCGGCCTCGACGTGTCAGCAGATCGGAAGCGGCGCGTCGGCACACGCTTGTGATGTCACCGATCAGGGACAGGTGAAGTCCACGTTCGCTGAGTTCTTCGCGCGCGAGCGCATCGACATTCTGGTGAATAACGCCGGCGTTTCGCACATTGGAACGGTCGAGAGCACGAGTGAAGCGGACTTTGACCGACTGATCCGCGTGAATGTGAAGGGCTTTTACAACTGCATGCAGGCTGTTGTCTGGCATATGCGGGAGCAGGGCGGGGGCGTCATCCTTAATATGGCGTCGATCGCGGGTTCGACCGGGCTAACGGACCGGTTTGCGTACTCCATGACCAAGGGCGCCGTGATCGCGATGACGTATTCGGTGGCGCGCGACTACCTGGCTCACAACATCCGTTGCAATTGCATTTCGCCGGCGAGAGTGCATACGCCGTTTGTGGATGACTATCTGAAGAAAACGTATCCGGGACGCGAGAAGGAAATGTTTGAGAAGCTGGCGAAGTCACAGCCGGTCGGCCGAATGGCGGAGGCCGACGAAGTCGCATCGCTGGCGCTATTTTTGTGTTCGGACGAAGCATCTTTTATTACGGGGCAGGATTATCCGCTCGATGGCGGGTTTTTTAATCTGCGAGGGTAACGCTTGGATCTTCAACTCAAAGACAAGGTGGTGATCGTCACAGGAGGAGCCAGTGGTATTGGCGCGGCGATCGTGCACAATTTGGTGACGGAAGGTGCCGTACCAGTGACGATCGATCGCAATGCGAAAGCCTGCTCGGTGCTGCAAGCGGAGTTGAAGAAGGCAGGCGCCAAGTGCGGATTTATTTCTGTGGAGCTTGAAGATCCGAAGAGCTGCGAGCAGGCTGTGGTGCAAACAGTCAGAGATTTCGGAAGGATCGATGCACTGGTAAACAACGCCGGGCGGAATGACAAGGTGGGACTGGAGCAGGGAAATCCGACCGAGTATGTTGCATCGCTGAAGCGAAATCTTGTGCACTACTACTGCATGGCGCACTACGCTCTTTCTCATTTGAAGGCATCGCGCGGTGCGATTGTGAATATTGGGTCGAAGACCGCAGTGACGGGGCAGGGCAGTACATCGGGTTATGCGTCGTCGAAGGGCGCTGTCATGGCGCTCACGCGGGAGTGGGCGGCGGAGTTGCTGCCTTACGGCATCCGCGTCAATACCGTGCTGCCCGCCGAAGTGATGACGCCGCTGTACCGGAGTTGGCTCGACACGTTCGAGAAACCAGACGAGAAACTTGGTCTGATTCTGTCGAAGATTCCTCTGGAGAAACGCATGACCACCGTGGACGAAATCGCGGCAATGGTGGTCTTCCTGCTGTCGGGGAGATCGAGTCATACCACGGGGCAGCATCTTTTTGTGGACGGTGGTTATGTTCATCTCGATCGTGCATTGACCTAAGGCCGAAGAACGCATGACGAAATCTGCTCCAATTACCGAACGCCGCTACCTCGTACCGCTGGTACTGGTGACCAGTTTGTTTTTTATCTGGGCCATCGGGGTCAACATCAATGACGTTCTCATTCAGCACTTGAAGAAGGCCTTCGGGCTGACGGACCTGCAGTCGTCGCTGATTCAGATGGCATTCTTTGGCGGATATTTTCTGGCTGCCTTTCCCGCCGGATGGATCATGCAGCGCGTGGGGTACAAGCGTGGCATCCTGATCGGACTGCTGGTTTGCGCGACGGGGACGATTCTGTTCATTCCGGCCGCAACGATACGCGTCTACGGATTTTTTCTTTTTGCGCTGTTCGTGATGGCATGCGGTCAGTCTTTTCTGGAAGTAGCGGCGAATCCGTATGTGACGACGCTCGGTCCCGCAGAGAGCTCGGAACGGCGATTAAATCTTGCGCAGTCGTTCAATGCGATGGGCGCGGTGCTGGTGGCGCTGCTGGGATCGAAATTCATCCTGTCGGGAATCGAGCACACCCCGGCGGAGCTGTCAGCCATGTCTTCGGCAGACTTGCTCGGCTATCGCGTTTCCGAAGCCAACATGGTGAAAGCTCCGTATCTGGTGATCACGGGGATCTTTCTTTTTGTCGCGGCGCTGATCTACTTCACAAAGCTTCCGGAAATCCGGGAGGAGACGACCGAGGATGTGAGTTCCGCGAAGGTCAACCTGAGCGGGACGCTGGCGCATCGCCACCTGCTGCTGGGAGTGATTGCGCAGTTTTTGTACGTCGGTGCCCAGGTGGGCGTGGGAAGTTTCATCATCCGGTTCAGTGAATTTACTGTGCCTGGAACCCGGGAAAAGGTGGCCGCTCAATATTTGCAAGCGCACCTTGCGGGATTCATGATCGGACGCTTCGCCGGATCCGCGATTATGCAGAAAATCGCTCCGCCTCGATTGCTGGGATTGTTTGCGGGGGGCTCACTGCTGTCCTTGCTGGTCGTGCTCTTTGGGACGGGCCGGCCGACGGTGTGGGCGATCGTGCTCATAGGCTTCTTCCACTCAATCATGTTCCCAACGATTTTTGCATTGAGCATCAAGAATCTCGGGCCATATACGAAGCTCGGGTCGTCACTTTTGGTGATGGCGATTATTGGCGGCGCGGTGTGTCCAGTGATCATGGGAAGAATTTCTGATGCGTGGGATATCCAGCATGCTTTCGTGGTGCCGCTGATCTGCCACGCCTTCATACTTTATTTTGCGATCAGCGGCTATCGACCTTCGGAGAAAGTATCCGCGCCGGTCGGTTTAGCCGAGGGGGTGACGCCATGAAGCGATACTGTCTCGCGCTTGATCTGAAGGACGATCCGAACTTGATTGCAGAGTACAAGCGGTATCACGAGAAGATCTGGCCGGAGATTACGCAGAGCCTCAAGGATTCCGGCATCGAGGACATGGAGATTTATCTCGTGGGGACTCGCTTGTTTTTGATCATGGAAACCAACGATCGTTTTACAGTTGAGGCGAAGGGTGAGGCGGATCGGAACAATCCCAAGGTTCAGGAGTGGGAAAACTTAATGTGGAAGTACCAGGTCGCTTTGCCTCAGGCCAAGCCAGGTGAGAAGTGGACCTTGACGGAGAGAGTATTCAAGCTCGAAAAATAGGAGAGTCTGCGCTGACTTCAGGAAAGCCGATCAAGCTGTACCGCACCAAGAGAGGGTACGCGTTAGAGGTGGATGGGCGCTTTTATGATGGCGCTGAGCCGTGGGATGAGTTAATTGCGCGTGAGGACCTGGTTGAGTATCTGAGGGACTTGCCGCGGAAGAGTAGCCGCACTCACCTTGATGACTCCGAAATTTTGGCTCCGATCGGCTCGCAAGAGGTGTGGGCGGCGGGCGTGACGTATTTCAGAAGCCGCGACGCCCGGATGGAGGAATCAAAATCCGCAGGCGGCGGAGACTTTTACGATCGTGTGTATAGCGCCGAGAGGCCCGAGCTCTTCTTCAAAGCGACCGCGAGCCGCGTGGTTGGCCATCGCGGCGAGGTTGCGATCCGTAAGGACGCGAAATGGTCAGTGCCCGAGCCGGAGCTGGTACTGTTGGCGAGCCCTGCTGGGAAAATTCTGGGGTACACCATCGGCAATGACATGAGCTCGCGCGATATCGAAGGCGAGAACCCGTTGTATTTGCCGCAGGCGAAGGTTTATCACCGGAGTTGTGCATTGGGACCCTGCATCCTCATTGCTGCGGAACATTTGCCGCGCACTACCGAGATTCGGCTGGATATCTTGCGCCAACGCGCCAATATTTTCTCGGGATCGGTGGCGCTGAGCGCTATCAAGAGGGAACTTACCAGCCTGGTGGAATTTCTTTATCGTGACAATATTTTTCCGAATGGGAGCTTTCTCTTCACGGGAACGGGGATCGTCCCACCGGATTCATTTACGCTGCAGGTTGGGGACGAAGTTCGCATTGCGATCGACGGAATTGGCACGCTGGTGAATACTGTCAGAACCAATTCCTAACAAGGCCCTGTTCGCTCGGATTGAACCCTCTGTACAATCGCCTTTCATCTTTCTGATCCCGAATGCCCGCAAACTCTAGTTCCTCACCGGTTGCGCGACCTGAATCTGTGCTCGGCGGAATTCGCGTGCTGGATTTCTCGCATGCACTCGCCGGCCCTTACTGCACGCTGCTGCTGTCGGACTACGGGGCCACCGTTTACAAGCTCGAAGCGAGTTCCGGAGATATGGGACGTGGGTGGGGGCCTCCGTTTGCGGGAGGTATCGCCAGCTTTTTTCTGGGACTGAACCGCGGGAAGCAGGGGATCTCGATTGATCTGAAACAGCCGGAAGGACTCGACCTGTGCCGTCGACTGATTGATACGACGGACGTGCTGGTGGAGAATTTTCGTCCGGGATCGATGGACAAACTGGGGCTGGGTTACAAGGCCGTGCATGAGAGGAATCCGCGGCTGGTGTACTGCTCGATCTCGGGATACGGGCAGCAGGGGCCTTCTCGAGATGAGGCGGCGATGGACCTGGTGGTGCAGGCGTCGAGCGGATTGCTGAGTATTACCGGTACTGAAGAAGGTGATTCGGTTCGCTGCGGTTATGGCGTGACCGACGTGACGGCAGGATTGTTTGCCGTGATCGGAATTTTGCTGGCGCTGCGCTCCCGGGAGAAGACCGGCGTGGGGCAGTTCGTTGACGTTTCGATGCTCGACAGCATGATATCCACCATGAGTTCGAATTACATGAGCTTTCTGGGATCGAATCTGATTCCGGTGCCGATGGGGACTTCTTTTCCGACGGTGGTGCCGTACCGGACGTTTCATGCGAGCGACCGCGAATTGGCGATTGCGGTGGGCAGCGAGAAACTGTGGTCGACGTTTTGTAAGACGATCGAGCGTCCGGATCTGGAAAAGCATCCTGACTATGCAAGCAACGCTCTGCGGATAGAGAATCGAGCCGTCCTAGAACCCTTGTTGGACGGAGTGTTTCGGCAGCGTGCGGCGAGTGAATGGGTCAGCCGACTGCATGCGGCGGGAATTCCTTGTTCAGTGGTGAAGAACTTCGCGGAGGTGGCGAAGCATCCGCAGAGCGCAGTGCGGCGGATGTTTCCATTCATGGAGCATCCGACGGCGGGGCGGCATCAGGTGACTGGCACGCCCATTAAAATGTCGGACACGCCGGGAGCGCCAACGTCTCCGGCACCACTATTGGGACAGCACACGCGGGAAGTGCTCAAACAATCTTTTGCGCTGGACGACGCGTTCATCGACGACCTTGTCGTTCGGCGAGTGGTTCTGGAGTCACGCGTTCCGGACAAAAAGTCCCTGTAAACCTACACGCCTTCTCGCATTCCTATTCGGTGGTGTAGTTAATTTCCAGCCGGCGGACTTGCATACTTGAGCCGTAGAGGGCGAGCGCAGCGACGCTGAGAAGTCCGATGACTGCAATTGGAGGCGAGATAGGGTCGGGAGTCGAGATGAGCAAGGCGAGCAGAGGCGGCATGTCGGGTGGAGCGGGAATGGTGACGGGGCACAATGCCTTGAGGTAATAGATCACGCTGAATTGCTTGAGCAGCGCAGGCAAGAAGGGGTTGATTGCTTCCCAGATCAGAATAATTGCAGTCGGCAGGATCGGATTGCGGAACAACATTCCGGCTACGAGAAAGAACGAGCCGTAACCGACACAGGCGAGCACGGTCACACCAAGGTAGGCGGCGATCTGTTGCAGACCGTGGTTATTGAAGAGGTAAAGATTCAGCTGGCCCGGAGACAGGTTCCACAGAAAGGCCACGTTTTGAAGTAATTCGCTCGTAATGAAGATGACACATGTGGCGAGCAGGCCGGCCAGAAACTTACCGACCATCAGAACTTCGCGGCGCATGGGCGCGAGGAAGTAGAAATGAAGGCTGCGATCGAGGATCTCCCCACGGAATAGATTCATGAAGATTCCCAGGCAGCCGAAGAACACCACCAAGCGTAAAAAGAAAAATTGAAACACGCCAGCGAACTTGATGGAATCGCGGCCCAGGTTGTATCCCTCCTCAATGTGCGTGGAGTCGACCTTGCCGTCCGCCAAGGTGACGTAGAGGTCATTGAGTCCATCGGAATAGCGGTACTCCTCGTGCGCGACCGTCGATTCGTCGGCAGTTCCCTGATTTCGTGACTCCTTCCAATGAAGGTTGACTGGCGGCTGGCCAAGGTGACCGATGACTTCCTCCTTGGTCATTCCTGACTTGATGGCCATCAAATCCTGAAAGCTAAGGTGCTTCTGGCCGTTTCTTGCGACGCGGGAACTCTGCCTGATCTGGTGTGAGTTGACGATGGAGAATCCGACGAACAGGAGAACGGGAAGGAAAGCGAGAAAATAGATCCACAACCCGCGGCGCGCGAAGAATGTCTTGCGAAGCTCGAGACGGATGACGGATTTGATCTGCGCCCACCAGATGGTCTTCATCGCACGACCTCATCACTTCCGATCAGATACTCGTAGACGGAGAGCACATCGTCGTCCGCCGGAGCAACGGATTCAATCTCGATTCCATTAAGGGCAATCTTGTTCAGAGACAGGTAGAACTCGTCGGCATTTTTGGTTTTCAGCAAGATGCCACGTTCGTCCTTGTGAACGGTAACCTCCATGGTGTCGGTGGAGGCCATGACCTTGGCAGCCAATTCGCGGGGGCGGTTACACCGAATGAGAATCTGAGTGGGGTGCTCGCTGATCTCGCTGCGAACGTCCTGAATTGGGCCCTCTGCGACGACGTATCCGTTGCTCATCAACACGACCTGGTCAGAGATGACGTCGACCTCGTGCAGGATGTGACTAGAAATGATCACGTAGGAGCCTTGCGAGGCAGCCCAGCGAAACATGGCGATCATTTCAGAACGGGCGAGGGGATCGAGGCCGTTCAGCGGCTCGTCCAGGATCAAAACCTTTGGATCGTGTGCCAGCGCCTGGCCCAGGCGGATCCTCTGGCGCATGCCTTTGCTGTATCCCGCAATGTTGCGGTCGGATGCTTCCGTGAGCCCGACCCGCTCGATGGCTTGCCTGGCGAGGCGTTCGGCGTTGCCGGTGTCCATTCCAGTCAAGAGAAGGTAAGAACGAACGAACTGAAGTCCCGTGAGACCTTTGGGCAGCGCATCAAATTGCGTGCTGTAGCCTACAACCTTGAACAGCTTCTCCGGGTCCGTCGTCTTGTAGCCAAGAATCTCGATGCGGCCTTGGGTGGGGCGAATCAGTCCCGTCATCAGATTCATCAGCGTCGTTTTGCCGGAGCCGTTGGGTCCGACGAGGCTGGTGATCCCGGGAGGAATGGACAGGTTCACGCGGTTAACACCAAGAATCTCGCCGTAAAACTTCGAGACATCTTCGAGAACGATGCGATCTTTCATCGGATCACCTCGTAGGCGCGAACCTTGCGCAGCAGCAAGCCCAGGCAGATCACGCAATAGATGACGATCGCGGTCCACGCTTCAACCACCGGAATGGCTCGCGTGACGTCGGTGTTGAAGAGCGAATTCCAAATAGTCGCCATCAGGTACGCGAGGTTGAAGAAGTAGCCAGAGCTCGTGCGCATCACGGCGTTCACGGCCTGAGCGAAACCGGCCCCGAAGAACAACAAGGCCAGCAGAAGCGCGCCGGCAACGATTCTCCACTTCACCCAGGCGGAGAGCGCCATGGCGAGAAGTGAGAGGACAGAAATCCAGATCAGGGAAGAGACGATGAGGCTGCCGGCGATCCAGAGGTGATCCCACATCCACGCAGGTCCCGCGAGAGTCGATTGAACGACGAAGAGGACCAGGCCGGGGACCCACGTGATTTGCGACAGTAGAATTCCAAGTACGGAGGCTTTTCCGAGAACATATTCTGCGCGCGAGAGAGGACGACAAAAGTAAAGCGGGAGCGCGCCGTTCGAGAGATCCGAGGAAATTAGCCCAGGACCGACGAAGGCCGTCAAGATGAACGCCAACGTTCCCTGCGCATTCATAAAGTAGAAGAAGAATTTGTTATCGATGGTGAGAACGTTACTGGGCGCGCCGATCTGCTGCAGGAAAGCCAGATTGTTCGAGACATAAATCAGGATCAGGCATGCAACCGGATAGAAGAAGCAGGCGACGAAGAGTGCGGTCTGGAATTTCGAGCGGAAAAGGTTGCGCTTGGCGTAACGGAACAGGACGAGAAAGCGCGACCAGGCTGGCGTCACGTGTCCGGAGTAAGAGGAGTAAGTGCGTCTATAGACGGCCATCGTTGCTCCGGAGTCGTGGTGTCGGGCGGCTCATGTAAGGCGTCAGCTTTCCATAGCTTTCAGGAAGATGTCTTCGAGCGTATCTCGCCGGAAGTTCAGCTTGCGTATGCGGACATCGCGTTCCGCGGCGAGACGGAAGATGTCACGAGATTCGATTCCATCGGGCAGGATGATCTTCATGCGGTTGGCCCGGATCGCGCACTCGCAGCCGAGTTTCTCGATGGCTTCCGTGAAGTCTCCGTTCGCGCCGTAGAACTCCATCTCGATGAATCGCTGATTGGCGCGGCGCTCTTCGTTCAGATCAGAGTAGTGCGCGATTCGTCCTTGCTTGAGGATCAGAACCTCGTCGCAGGTATCTTCGACGTCGCGCAGCAAGTGCGAGCACAGCACGATGCGGACTTCGCCGCTGTCGCGCATGTCGCGGATCATGCGAATCATGCGTTGGCGCGCCGAGGGGTCGAGGCCATTGGTCGGTTCGTCGAGGATTAGCAACTTCGGCCCGTGAACAATTGCCTGTGCCAGCTTCGCAAGCTGTTTCATGCCGAGGGAGTAGGTGCCGACCTGGCGGTATCGCGCTTCGGCAAGCCCGACGTAGAAAAGGGCCTCGTGCGCACGCTCCAGCGCCATACCGGCAGGAAGGCCGGAGAGTTCCGCCATCATCTGGACCAGCGAGACGGCCGTCATCTTCGAGATGAAAGCATCGTTCTCGGGCATGTATCCGATCAGGGTCTTGATCTTCTTGCTGTCGGTGCGAATATCGTGCCCGAAAACGCGTGCAGAACCCGCGCTGGGGCGATAGAAGCCGAGAAGAGTATTAATGAGTGTGGATTTGCCCGCGCCGTTTGGACCGAGCAGGCCGATGGCGCGTCCGCGAAGGGAAGCGGTTAGCCCACTCAAGATGTCGCGACTACCGAAGCGGACCGACAGATTCTGGAGTTCAACCAACGGCGCGAGCGGAGCAGACGGAGGCTGCCGCTGGGCAACGACCTCTGCTGCTCCGCGTTGTGCCGTTGTACTCACTCCGTTGAAGGCACCGCTCCCACGGCCCGCCCCAGCATCATTTGCGGGAGGAAGGGCCCATTATGGCCCATTGTTAACAGTGTGCCTAGATCGAATCCCATGAACCCGTTGTTGCTCGAAACGAGGATCCGGTCGCGCTCGCCGTAGGCGTAGATCAAGCCGGGCGCGGAATTCGCTGTGAGGGCATCGATGGATTGACGCTGCTGGGGTGTCAGAGCGCCGCTGGACTTCAGTTGCTCCGCGATCGGTCCAACTACGGGACCGATGTTGTGGTAGAAGATCCCGGAGAAATTTGTGTATCCATCGTTCGGCAGCAATGCCTGGAACGTGGAGGAATGGGTGAGAGAAAATCCTGCCTGCCGAATCTGGATCGCACGGGAGATTGTCGCGGTGTCGGGCGCGGCCACCAGGTAGTTGTCAACGAAAGTGTAGTCGATCTCGGTGGATGTCTTCGACGAGTTGCGAATTGCATAGTAGCTCTGCGAACCCACTTGCTTCTTGGTGAGTCGCATGACGTAATGCTCCGGGTTCTCGCGATTGTAGGCGTCGACCAGCTTTTCGATCGTCGACTGGAGGGTGGCCGTGTCGTAAACCTCGAAGATCAATTTCCAGCGCGGGGTTGGAAGGAGGGGCCCGTCAAAGGCCAGCGTGACTTCGCCGCCCAAGGGAGCTGCGATGTCGTCAAGGACGCGGACTCCGCTCTTCGATTCGAACTCGGCCATGTGCTGCGAGAAGTCCTGGTCGCCAGCGCCAATCGCCTGGAAGAGTTCTTCGAGGATGCTTCGCGGATTCTTGATGACTGCGGAGGTGACCATGCTGGCTTCGGGCGAAACGAACTCGAGCGATCCCATGGAAGCGGGCGCGGCCAGCCAGGAGGCTACACCTTGCCGATCAGAAGCGAAGGTCAAAGCGGCTTGATTGTCCGTCTTGCCGCCAACTTCGCGATGCTCCATGGTCAGATAGCGCACGTCGGAGAGTCCTGGAGGCAGAGGGTTCTTGCCGCCACTGTCATGTACGTTCTGCACGATAATTTGTTCCATGTCGGCGCAGAAAAGCCATTCCGCTCCCTGCTGGTAAGCCTGAGCGATGTGCTCATGGAAGGGGGTTGAAGCGAAGGCGCCGTTGCCTCCTTGTTTTACGCGCATCACCGCCTGCTGCAGGTCGATGGCCGAGGGACTGGCGATCATCAGGTCGTTATCAAGATAGACGAGTAGCGGCTGATCTTTCGAGGGTCGAATTGCCGCAGGGTCGTGAATAATCTGCAAGGCTTCCTGCGAGCGATCGGACTTAAGAGCCGCACTCTCCTTCAGAAGGAAACCTTCGAGACCGGGCTGGCGTACCCTCGCCAAAATTACAGGAGCGCTATAGGCGCCGTTGCTCTTGCCCGCAGCGAAAACAACTTCATCGCCGAGATAACTGCTGAACTTCTGCACATGGGTGAACAGATCGTCCAGCTTCGGCCCGTGATTCTTCTGTTGCTGCTTCCACCATTCGCGAAGCGCAGGACTCTGCTGGAGCCGGTCATGAAACAGGCGTCCGGCTTCGGACAGGGTGTTGGACAAGTTAGGGATCGCGGCATAGACCACCGTGTGATCCGGAACGTACGGCAGGAGGTCCGATTGATAGCGCAAACCGGGGCTGGGAATCGCGCTGAACTGTTTCTGGAGGATGGCGAAGTCTCCCAGCAGGGCAAGATACTTGGCAGAATCGCGGCTCCACGCGATTTCATTCTTGATCGGAACCTTCGAGACGTTGGGACTGGAAGTCGTCTGATCGCCGGGATGCAGTTCGGTGGAAGTGTCACCAGAATCGACGCGCACAACGCCTTCGATGACGGCGACACGAGATCCCTTGAGTCCGTGGTTGACGGAGAAGATGGTGCCTTTGACGGAGACGAGGGCATCATCGGTGGCGACGTAAAGATGGCGTCCAGAGTGTTGCTTGGCCGCCTGCACGATGACCTGGCCGTCATCGAGGTGAATCGTGGTGCCTTTCCACGCGCGAGAAACAGAGACTCCGGCACGCTCACTCATTTCAATCAAAGAGCCATCCTGAAGCTTGAGCACGGCGGTCGATCCCTTGGCAGTTCGAACGGTGGCGGCGTTGCCGATCAGATATCCGGCTTGAACCATGCGGACGTCGTCGCCTGAGATGGCGTAGAGCGATCCATTTACAGACTGAACCGCTCCGTGAAGGGGATTCTGGCCGGGAAGGAGTTCGTTGTTGAATCCGATTGCGACCAGGGCCATGGCGGCGATGGCGGCCGTTGCCAGTGCCCACCGCCAGACTCGGGGCGAACGGGATTTCGGCTCGAAGCGCCATGCGACCTGCTTCTCGCCTTCGCGAGCGGTCTCGAGAGCGTGCCGGCACTTGACGCAGGCATGCACGTGATCTTCGAACAGCATCAGGCGAGCAGAGGCAAGCGTTCTGTCGAGGTACGCTGCAATCAGGGACTGGAAATCGTCGCAGGTGCGCAGAGATCGCGCATCAAGGGATGAGGCCGGAGAGTCGCCGGTAAGGACGGACCAGACACGGTCGCTCGCTTGGGTGACGACTTTGTCACCCACCTTCTCGTTTCGAATTGTTGACAGCAGCCGATCAAATTTGTCGTTCTTCATGGCCTGTCTCCTAGATAACTTGCGAGCTCCTTGCGAAGCTGTTGCCGTGTGCGATGGACGATGACAGCCACCAGCACTTGTGAAATGCCCAGCATTTTGGCGATCTGCCCGTTGGTGAAGCCTTCGAGAAAACGCAGGGTGAAGATTTCAGCGGGCCGCGGCTTGAGTTGAGCCATCGCTCGAGCGAGGGCTCGGCGCAGTTCCGGCGTTTCCGAGTGGGGCAGGTCCATATCCAGCTCCACGGTGCGGTCGGACTGACGCGAGCGAATGACGTCGAGCGCTGCGTTGATGGCGGCCCGGCGTAGATAGCTCTCTTCGTTTTCGAGAGTGTCGGCGTCCGGACGGCGGCGCAGCAGGCGCAGAAACACGACCTGCAGCACATCCTCGGCATCGGCTGCGTTGCCGGTAATTCGGTACGCCGTGCGAAAGACCAATCCGTGATGTGCTCGAAAACTGCGTTCGAGTTCAAGCGGAAGTGCGATGGCTGGCTTTTCTCTGAGTGCGACTTGCAGATTACGCCTCCTGCTGTTGTTTCTCATAACTAATGACGGTGAAGGCTCAGGATTCTTACAGGTGGATATACGAATTTTCTTGGTAGTAGTTCGGGCTGGGCGCCAAAGCCAAGCAGATGGCGCCAAGTCGTGCAGAATCAGGACATAGAGATGATGGAGTCGGCGTAGCAGCGATACAGTTCGCTTGATTTGGGGTAATCTTCTGGGTTGCGACTGTGGTGAGGTTGATCACGGCGCGCATTGTCGTCTTCATTCTTACTGAAATTCAAGAGGCAGGGTCCGAATGTTATCGCGCCGTAAATTCTTATCAGCGCTTTCCGCTTTTCCCCTTTCCGGCATGGCGGGTAGGGGGATTTTCGAGAAACTTCCATTTCTTTCGAGCGCCGAGCCCAGGGCTTCGGCCAGTGACGAAGACCTAACCAAGTTTGTGAAGATCGCGATCGGGACCGGCGGCCACGGGCATACGTACCCGGGCGCCACGGTTCCGTTCGGAATGGTCCAGTTGAGTCCTGACACCTTTAATGATGGCTGGGACTGGTGCTCGGGCTATCACTACTCGGACAGTTCGATCATGGGATTCAGCCATACGCACCTGAGCGGAACGGGTGCTTCTGACATGCTGGATTTCCTGCTTATGCCCGGGACCGGCCCCAGCAAGATATTTCCGGGATCGCGGCAGAACCCGGGTGAAGGCTATCGATCGCGATTCAGTCATGAGGAAGAAATTGCCGAGCCGGGATATTACTCGGTGATTTTGAGGGACTACGACATCCGGGTGGAACTGAGCGCGACCGAGCGTGCTGGCATCCATCGATATACGTTTCCACAGGGCGACAGCAGTCACTTCATCCTTGACCTGTTTCACGGATACGGGAGTGCGCCGATACTTTGGGCTGATCTGAAGATTTTGGGCGACGACACGGTTGTGGGCGGGCGCAGCGTGAAGGGATGGGCTCCGGGGCGGGAAATTTACTTTGCGATGAAATTCTCGAAGCCCTTCCGCTCTTCGCAGATCGTGTCAGAAGACAAATATCTGGGTAAGGAGCAAAAGGAGGCAAAAGGCACCTCGCTCAAATGCCTCCTGAATTTTGAGACCACGAAGGACGAACTCATTCTGGTCAAGACGGGCATTTCGGGCGTGAGCGCCGAAGGTGCGCGGAATAATCTGGATGGGGAGATTCCGGATTGGGACTTCGACAAAGTACGGCGCAATGCCCGCGCGGCCTGGAGTAAGAATCTCTCGCGAATAAAAATCACGACGAGCAATGCGCGGCAAAAGCGGATTTTCTACACAGCGATGTATCACTTGATGGTGGCGCCGACTTTGTTCGATGACGTCGACGGCAGCTACCGCGGCATGGACGGCAAGGTTCATCAGGTGCCGAACGGGCTGCACAACTACAGCACGTTTTCGCTGTGGGATACGTATCGTGCCGCGCACCCAATGTATACGCTGGTCCAAAGTGAGCGCGTGCCTGATTTCGTGAATTGCCTGGCTCGCATGACGGAAGAGAGCCCTGCCGGAGTTCCCATCTGGCCATTGCAGGGCCGAGAAACGTTTTGCATGACCGGATACCATGCGAGTTCGGTGTTTGCGGAAGCCCAGGCAAAAGACTTTAAGGGCATCGACTTTGCCAAAATCTACGAACTACTTAAAAAGCGAGCCATGAGCGATGACTATCGCGGGCTCGGCTTCTACCGCAAGTTGGGCTACATCCCGTGCGACAAGGAAGAGGAGTCGGCGAGCAAGACGATGGAGTATTCCTACGACGACTGGGCGGTAGCTCATATCGCGAAGGCGGCGGGGAAGGACGACGAAGCCAAGCTGCTGGTTGAGAGGTCAAGGAACTACCAGCACCTGTTCGATCCGGGCACGGGATTCATCCGGCCAAAACTCGAGAGCGGCCAATGGTCGGAGCCGTTCACTTCGACCGAAATGGGCTATTCCAAACAGTGGCGGGACTACACGGAATCCGATCCGTGGGAGACGACGTTCACCGTCCAGCATGATCCTGCGGGTTTAATCAAGTTATGTGGTGGTCCAGAAAAGTTTGTGGAGAAGCTCGACACGTTATTCAGCACGAGCTCGCAGCTTCCGGCGGATGCTCCCCCAGACATCGCCGGGATGGTGGGGCAGTATGCGCACGGCAACGAACCGTGCCATCACATGGCCTACCTTTATACATATGCTGGAGCAGCACACAAGACGCAGGATCGCGTGCGCCGGCTGCTCGAGATGGAATACGATGACCAGCCCGATGGGCTGGCAGGGAACGAAGACTGCGGACAGATGTCCGCGTGGTACGTGATCAGTTCGCTGGGGTTTTATGCGGTGGATCCGGTGAGCGGCAACTATGTTTTCGGGACGCCGCTGTTTGATCGCGCCGAAGTTGAGTTGGGACAGGGTAAGAAGCTGGTTGTCGAGGCGAAGCGAACCTCGCCGGGAGACCAGTACATCCAGTCGATCAGTTTCAACGGCAAACCGCATACAAAGCTGTGGTTCCACCATGCGGACATTACGAATGGCGCGACCATTGTGTTTTCCATGGGGCCGAAACCAAGCCAGCAGTTCGGCGCGGGAGAGGATGCACTTCCCCCGTCATTGACGTTGTGAAGCTAATTTTTCGTAGGACACTAGTCGGATATCAAAAAGGTTTCTGATGCGCGGGGAGCGATGGAGGATGGAATGGTTACACGACGTGAATTTATCGATGCTCTTGCCGTTGGCGCGGCGGGGATGGCGATAGGGTCCACTGCGAAGAGCTATGCGGAGATCATGGGCTCTAACGATCGCCTGAATTTTGCAGTGATCGGTCTGAACGGGCGTGGCTACGCGCACCTATCCTCCCTCAAGGCGAACAAGAGTGCGGCGCGCATTACGCACGTGTGCGATGTCGACAAGACAATTCTCCAGAAATTTGCTGACACGACCCGGCAGGAGATGGGTGAAGCTGCTATCGCAGAGCAGGATTTCCGAAAGATTCTTGATCAGAAAAAAGTCGATGCCATCACGATAGCAACTCCAGATCACTGGCACGCTCCAATGGCGATCGCTGGTTTGCAGGCAGGCAAGCATGTCTACGTCGAGAAGCCCTGCAGCCACAATCCAGCTGAGGGAGAGTTGTTAGTCAAAGCGCAGCAAAAGTACGGCAAGCAGGTGCAGATGGGGACGCAACAGCGTTCTTCGCCGCATTCCATCGAGATTGTGCAGAAGATCCGCGATGGAGCGATCGGGACACCATATTTCGGCAAAGCATGGTATAGCAACACGAGGAAATCGATCGGAATGGGGAAAGAAGTTCCGGTCCCGCCGCAACTTGATTGGGATCTGTGGCAGGGGCCTGTACCGCGCCGCGCGTACCGGGATAATGTCCATCCCTACAACTGGCATTGGTTCAAGATTTACGGCACGGGCGAGACGCTCAACAACGGAACGCACGAGGTGGACGTCTGCCGTTGGGCGCTGGGCGTTGAATATCCGAAACGGGTGACCGCATCCGGAGGCCGGTACCAATTTCACGACGACTGGCAGTTTTACGACACGCTGGTCACCAGCTTCGAGTACGACGACCAGACGATCACCTGGGAAGGGAAGAGTTGCCAGGGAATGAAGTACTACGGGCGTGATCGCGGAGCGACGATCATGGGTACAAACGGTTCCGTCCTATTGGATCGCGATGGCTACGAGATCTATGACCTGAATGGAAAAAAGACCAGCGAAGTCAAGACGGGCAAGGAAACATCTTCGTCCGACCTGCTGGGCCGCGATTCGATGACGGATGCACACTTCGCAAACTTCATTGCTGCGATCCGCAAAGGCGAGAAGCTCAACGCCCCGATCAACGTCGGCAACGTTTCAGTCACGATGCTGCAGATTTCGAACATCGCATGGGAAGTGAACCGCGAATTGCATCTGGACCCGAAGGATGGGCGGATCGTGGACGATGCGGAGGCCATGAGGATGTGGAAGCGCGAGTATCAGCCTGGGTGGGAGCCGCATGTCTAGAAAACGTCTTCCGAATCGACAGGTTCTGGTGGTCACGCTCGCATTGGGAGTCGTAGTTCCACTGTGGGCGAACAGCGACCTTCACTTAACAGATAAGGAAGTTCTCGAGACCCAGGGGCTGAGCGTGCTGCTGTTTCACAATTCGTATCACAAGGTCTTCGGCGATCAGAAGATGAGTGGGATGGAGATGATCCTGCACGGGGAGCGGATCGCCACAAACGGAGATGTGCGGCTGTCGGCGACGCCAGCGCAGTGGGATCCGATTCCAGACTTCGAATCGCGCAAGCGTGGCTCGGCCGCGGACGAAATCACAGCCTTTTGCAGTTACCCAGATCATGGATTGAAATACCGCATCGATGTCAGGCCTGAAGAGGCGGGCATCCGCGTCGCTGTGCAGCTGGATCGCCCTGTGCCAGACGCTCTGGCGGGAAAGGCAGGATTCAATCTGGAATTCCTGCCGTCACTGTATTTTGGCAAGTCATATGTGATCGGTGCCAGCACTGGAATTTTTCCCCGGCATGCAGATGGTCCGATGACGAGAGAGACGAAAAGCGTCGAACCAATGCCCTTGGCGTCGGGACAAAACGTTGTGCTGTCTCCAGAAGATCCGTTGACCAGGATTTCGATCGAGTCGGATTCTGGTCCAGTTCAGTTATTTGACGGCCGCAACCAGGCGCAAAACGGATGGTTCGTGCTGAGGACGACGATTCCAGCCGGCAAAACTGGCGATGTGGTTGTGTGGCACGTGCGTCCGAACGTAATCAGCGGATGGAGCCGGCGTCCAGTGATCGGTCACAACCAGGTTGGTTACACACCGGAGCGAGAGAAGATTGCAGTGATCGAACTCGATCCGAATTTCGCTGCGCCAAAGACAGCGCGGCTGTTGAGAATCGGGTCGGGCGGCGAATCTGAGGAGGCGTTTAAGGGCGAAATCAAGGGCTGGGGCAAATGGCTGCGCTATCAGTACGCCGAGTTTGATTTTTCCGGAGTGCGCGAACCGGGGATTTACACGATCGAATACGCGGGCGAGAAGACTGCGCCGTTCCGCATCGCACCGAATGTCTACGAGGGAATCTGGCAACTCTCACTGAACACCTATCTGCCCGAACAGATGGACCACGTGCGAGTGCGCGAAGGCTACCGCACATGGCACGGGGCATCGCATCTCGATGATGCACGGCAGGCGCCGGTGAACTACACACATTTCGATGGCTATAAGCAGGGTCCGACGACCGATTCGCCATTTGCACCGGGAGAGCGCATTCCCGGACTGAATGTTGGCGGATGGTATGACGCGGGCGACTTTGATCTGCGTACGCAGACCCAGACCCGAGTGATCATGGATCTTGCCATCGCCAAGGAGGATTTCGGCATAAGTTCGGACGACACGTCGGTGGACGAAGCAGCACGGCTGGTGCAGATGCGGAAGCCGGATGGGGTGCCGGATATCGTGCAGCAAGTCCAACATGGAGTGCTGCTATTGCTGGCCGAGTATCACAAGATCGGCCACGCGATTCCGGGCATCATCGAACCGACTTTGGACGAATACACCTACCTGGGTGATGCTGCTTCGAAAACTGATGGTCAAATCTATGTGGAGCGCATGGGAGCGCTTGAAAGCGACGGCCTGCATTCAGGATTGGCCGATGATCGTTGGGCATTCACCACGCATACGACCGCGCTCAGCTACGACGCGGTTGGGGGACTCGCTGCGGCGAGCCGCGTATTGCGCGGGTTTGATGACAAGACGGCAGACGAGTGCTTGCGGACCGCGATCAAGGTCTGGGACGAAGAGCACACGCAACCACCCGCAACTTTTCAATACTTCAATACGACGGGAAGCGATCTGCAGCATGCCGAGGTTGAGGCTGCGGTGGAATTGCTGATCGCAACCAAAGGCGGCGAACCTTATCGGCAAGCTCTGAAGAGGCTGCTCCCGGTGATTCGAGATCAATTCGCTTTCCTGGGAGGCACTGCGGCGCGCGCGATTCCGCTGATGGACGAAGAATTCAAACACGGTGTGGAAGAGGCGCTGGCTGCGTACAAGCCGAAGCTGCAGGCGATGGAGTCGCAAAATCCGTATGGAGTGCCGATTTCTACGGGAACATGGGGAGGGTCCGGCACCGTTACGCGATTTGGCACCGGGCTGTACTTTCTCCACCGGGCATTTCCGGAGACGATCGGGCCGGAATACACCCTGCACGCGCTCGACTACATATTGGGCAGGCATCCAGCCTCGAACGTGTCTTATGTATCTGCCGTTGGAACCCAGTCGAAACTGATCGCGTATGGAAACAATCGTGCCGACTACACTTTCATACCGGGGGGAATGATCCCAGGCGTGACCATTATCCAGCCCGACTATCCGGAACTAAAAGAGGGATGGCCTTTCCTTTGGTACGAAAATGAATACGTCGTCGATGCTGTCAGCTCGTTCATACTGGCAGCAAATGCAGCGCAGGCCGAGACGAGAACGGGTCGATAGACCGCGGTCCTGACGACAAAAGTGGAAAGCCGCACATCCGGATTGATGTGCGGCTTTCTGTTTAGACGAACGATTCGATGGAACTCTAGAAGTCGAATCGCAACGAGAACTGCATGACTCTCGGACCGACGTCGCTGGTTATGACGCCGAAGTTGGGAGCGTTGGTGTCTGCAACGCTGCCAGTCGGCAGTGCGAAGTTGACCTGGTTGAATACGTTGTAGGCCTCGGCACGGAATTCCAGGCCGTAGTTTTCCTTGATGATGAAGTGTTTGTTGAGCGAGATGTCGGTATTCGAGAACCGAGGACCTCTCAGGTTGTTGCGCGTAGGACCTTGCAGGCCGATTGGTCCGGTGAACGCGGCCAGAGCAGCCGTGGGATTGGCGAACAACTGAATCTGTCCGGTGGTTGGATCGTTGTGAACGCTGGTCTTGATATCGGAGCGGTTCCCGATGAAGAGCGCCGGACTATTCGCATTGAAGCTTACGGGAAATGCTTCCGACACTGTTGTAAAGGCGAAGCCGGAGTGCCAAGTGTTCAGGAACGCGACTTGCCATCCCCCGATGAGCTGATTCATCCAGCCGGATGCGCCGTGTCCGATCCAACGTCCCCTACCGAACGGAAGATCGTAGAGGCCGTCTGCACTGATCAGATGGGTGACATCGAAATCAGAATTTGCGCGGCAGGAGCGAAGCTGAATGGCGTCGCAAAGGAAGCCGCCGTATCCACCGGTAGCGGCTGTGCCCTCGGCGATATTAGCCACGGTGGAACTGTTGTCGATTGAGTGTGAGTAGGTGTAGTTGACGTCAAACTGCAAGCCGTGTGACATGCGTTTGTGCAGGCTGGTCAGCAGGCCGTTGTAGTTCGAGTAGCTCTTGTTACCGAAATAAAGCTGGCTGCTGAACTGGGGATCAAGGCCCACGTTCGAGGGGATCATCGGTCCGAGTCCAATACCCGCGTAAAGTGCCTGGACAGTGTCGGCCATATCGCCGATTGCGGGTAGGGGGCCAAAGAGCTGATTTGTGAGGTCGGCGCAGTGTGAGACTGTGAGGCCGATGGCTGCGCCAAGCCCGGGACAATCCAAGCCGAAATAGTTCGCCTGGATGGTGGGCGTCATCATGTTGTCGAAGAATGCGGAATCCGAAATGGGCTGACCGCTTCTCGCTTGCAGAGACATATTGGTGAATTGCGGTACGAGCGATTGTCCGGAAGCCGGATCTTTGAAGTCGACGACCTGGCCTGCATCGGACCGCGAGAGAAGGCGGTGACCCATGCGCAGGAAGTACGTCGTTTCGAACAGGAAGTTGCCCGGCAATTCGCGCTGAACGCCCAAAGTGAAAGTTTCGGAGTAAGGCGTCCTGTAGTTGGGATCGACCGCCAATTCATTTTCATTTCCGACCAGGCCGTTATAGAGAAACGGGGAGCCGGGTGGGTTGAGGTACGGCGTTACTGGCACTGATGCGGGCGCCGGTGGGATGACTGGAGGTATCGCTCCCAGCGAGGTGAAGCGCGGATCGGTGGCTAGACCATTCTGATACGTGGTGCCAACGCTTTGTCCGAAAACAAAGGAGGACTGGTCGTTGAAGAAGTTGATGGCGGACATGATGGTGTGATCAAAGACGATGCCGGCGCCCGCGCGAATGACGGTCTTGCGGTCCCCGAGCACATGCCCTAGAAAACCGCTCGTTGCCGAAGGGTTGTAAGCGAAGCTCAAGCGTGGAGCGAAATCGTGCCAATCGGGATGGTAGTAGCCCGGAGCGTGATTTGCCTTACCACCGAAGTTGTACATGACGGTCGGTGCGGCGGCATCGCCGCTGATGCCGGCTTGCCCGGCAGCGGCGCGCGCATTGTACATAGAGGCGAAGTCAATGTTGGGAATGGTCTGGAAGCCATTCAGTTCATAGGGCACAGAGTAGTACTGCCAGCGCAGGCCATAGGTCATGGTCAGATCACTGCGCATCCGCCAAGTGTCCTGAAGATAGGCCTCGGTCTCGTAGTAGCGATAATTCCTGCTGTGGCCGGTGCCCTGCGGCAGCGGCTGCAAGTTGTGATCGTTCTCGTAGTTGCTCGCGATGTTGGAGACGCGGCCTAACGCGAAAGCGTACGCATAACTCCAATCGGCGCTGGCTACGGGATCGTCGAGCATCTGCGCAGGGCCAGTGAGACTGTTGACCGGACTTCCCAGGCCAATCGTTACCAGATTGAAGTCTCCGACCAGCGTGCTGCTGTCTTTGATCGGCTTGAAGGTGCCACCGATTTGAATGTTGTGCTTTCCGCGGACATAGTTGAAGTCGTCGCGAAAGACGGGAATGGGTACAGAGCGATGCTGGCTGCTGGCGCCGTAGAAGGGAACTCCCAGTTGGGATATGCCCGATGGAGTAGGCATGAATGAAGCGTATTGCGTAATGCCGGGAGGATTGAACAGGTTCGGGAAGCCAAAGACGCCGCGCGTCTCGCCGTAGTTGAATTGGTTGACTTTCGTGTTGCTGATCGTCCAGGTATGGCCGATGACGTAGGCATAACTGTGATCGATGATTTGGTGCGTTACAGGATCGCCAGGAAATAATTCGGCGGAAGCATAGTTGGCATCGTCTCCTTGAGTTCTGCGAACGATGCTGAAACGCCCGAACAGCTTCATCTTGCTGTTCAGGTTGTAGTCGATGCGGGTCACGTAATCGTTCGAGGTGTAATGCGCGGGAGCATTCCAGCGG
Source organism: uncultured Acidobacteriota bacterium (assembly GCA_963801895.1). Taxonomy (GTDB): domain Bacteria; phylum Acidobacteriota; class Terriglobia; order Terriglobales; family Acidobacteriaceae; genus Sulfotelmatobacter. Next base: position 352,806 of record CAWDGM010000004.1, read on the forward strand.
AAGCCTCCGGTGTTGATGCCATCGCCGCTGGTAAGGTCATTGGCGCGCGGATAACGGGAGTTGATGAAACTCAAAAGAGCCTGGTCGGGACCGATTCCCGCGGGATCAAGGCTCGTGTCGGAAACAGGAAATGCACTGATGCAATCTGGCTGTGTATTGATCCTGCTGGTGCTGGTGCATCCTGCATTGTTGTTAATGTAGCTGACATTGCCGGCGCGGAAAGAATCGAGAGGAACGATGGCATTGACGCCGTCGGAGACCGCATCGCGTCTACCCTGGTAATTGAAGAAGAAGAACAGCTTGTCTTTTAAGATCGGACCGCCGATGCTGGCCCCGAACTGGTTCCGGGTTAGGGGTGGTTTCGGGATGATTGGATTCTGTCGGTTGTTGAAGAAGTCGTTGGCTTCGGTGGCGGCGGTGCGATTGTATTCGGCGGCGGATCCGTGAAACTTGTTTGTGCCGCTCTTGGTGGTCAGTTGCACCATGGCGCCGCTTCCGCGGCCTTCGGCTGATAGAGGATTCGCGGTTTCGATGCGCATCTCCTGGATCGAATCGACTGGCGCGTTAGCGGTCATGGCGCCCGCCTGACCGGTGCCGAAGTCGTTGGTATCGAGCCCGTCCAATGTGTAGTTGCTCTGATCGCCTCGCGCCCCGGTTACGGAACCGTCGCGGCTCCCCAGGGTATTGTCGCTTCCGCCGGTGGCGTAGGTGTATCCGGGCGAATAGTTCAGAAGCCCCAGGGGCGTGTCGCGAAGCGAGATGGGGGCTTCGTGGACCATTAGCATGTCGAGGGCGGCAGAGACGGTTGTGTCCGTGGTGTTGAGGGACACCTGAGATCCGCTGCCATTCACCTCGACGGCTTCCGTCGTCTGGCCAACCTTCAGCTGCGCGTTTTGCGTATGGGTCGTGTTGGCTCCGAGATAGATGTTGTCGATAAACTGCTGCGCGAAGCCTTCCTTGCTGACAGTCAGCCGGTATCCCGTGCCGGGCAATACTTTCGGAAAGGTGTACGCGCCGACCGAGTTTGTTTTCGTTTCGTAGACTTCATTCGTTTTGGTATCGGTGAGTTTGACTGTTACGTCCGTCACAACTGCGCCGCTCGCGTCCGTAACGACGCCGGTCAGAGAAGCGACATCCTGTGCATTCACAAAGGAGCACAAACCGAACAATAGAAGAGAGAGGTACACCAACAAGGTGCGAGTGGCAGAGCTGCGAAAACTGTATTCCATGCAGTGTCTCCTTCGTGGGGATAACATTTTGTCTGACGCAAGTGAGCGAATGCGGGAGCTGTCGTTGTCCTGCTGTGCCGAGAAAACATTCGCCAGGGATATTCCGAATCATCCGATCGCGTTTTGCCCCATCGTGATCAGAAGTCACCCGTCTTCGCGGGCTGTTGCAACGGCTTGGTTCTGCATGTCAGTGTCCAAGGAGTGCAATTGGTGGCGAAGGTGGGACAGGAGTTGTGGGAAGCGTGACCAGCGGTCTTCGAAATGCTTCAGGACGACATGGATTGCGTACGTGGAAGAAGTGTTCGAAAGAGCCAAAGGTACTGGTTTCTACAAGAAGTTGTAATTCGAGGTCGAGAAAATATTAAGGTTCACAGAAGTGCGGGAAGGAATGGCATTTCACTCAACAATGAGTGTGCTTGAGACTCACGGACGCTGGCCCACGAAATCCTGATGGCCTTGATGATCGCAGGTCCTTCGTACGTTGACGCGGAAGTGTCAGGCGGATTCCTGGAGTTGCATGGCCTCGCCGCTGGCATCCGGCGAGGACGTGATCGCAGTTTTCTCCGGAGAGACTTCGAAGGGGATGGTCACGAGAACGGCGACGCCACCCTCCGGTGGGGAAATCAACTCCATGCTCTGATTCTCGCCGTAAAGTGTCTCGAGCCGTTCGCGCGTCACGCGCAACCCGAGGCCACAGCCGCGATCGCTGGCCTGATTCCCGAAGCCGGGACCGTTGTCTTTGACTTCGAGTTTCAGATCTTCGCCGTCGATCCGGGATGAGATTCGAACGCTGCCGCCCGACGTCATCCGCGAGATGCCGTGTTTGACGGCGTTGTCTACGAGAGGCTGCAGTAGCAGGAGCGGGACGTGGGCGTCCAGCGTTTCCGGGGCGATATCGAAATTCAAAGTCAGCCGCTCTTCGAAGCGCACCTGCTCGATTTCGAGATAGCAATTCACAAATTCCAGTTCGCGGTTCAAAGTCGTGATCTGAGTTCCTGCCGATTCCAGATTCATGCGCAGCAAATCGGCCAAGCGGGTAATCATGCGATCGGCGGCCCTTACGTCGGTCAGCATGAGGGCTGAGATCGAATGCATGGTGTTGAACAGGAAATGCGGTTGAAGCTGGCTTTTCAGGGACTGCAAGTGAGATTTTGCGAGTTGGGCTTCCAGTTGGGACGCACGCAATTCGCGGTCCTGAAACTTGAAGTAGTACGAGATGGCGTGGGCGACCAGAACGATCGGGACGAAGACGCCGGTGATGTCGTCGATGAGATTATTGAAGTACAGCCGCTTGAGACCTAACAGCTGGATCGAAAATGAGTGCGTCTTTGAACTCCAGAACGCAGAAGTCCAGTCGCGAACCTTGGAGTCGTAAATTGCAAACGGGGTGACGCCCCGCAACAGGATATGCACGAGGCTGAATAGCGCACCTGCTGCGAGATATTGCAAGGAACGGCGCTTCCAGTTATCGCGGCGGACCGGATACTTGATGGCAAACGCGAAAACGAATGGAGTGAGCGGAAAATAAGTCAGAACCTGGCTCAACTCCAGCCCAAGCGTGTGCACAAACGGCATGGGCATTTCGGTTGATCGGTACAGTTCCCAAAACGTAAACGTCGCGGCGACACAAATGAAGGCCCAAACGGCAAAGCTGACTCCCCAGACTAGCGCGGAGAACGGACGCAGGGTTCGAGTGGGTCGAGGTTTCTGATCTTGCTGTCCCGACATCCGCTTGGGACGTCGGACAAGCTCTCCACCGCACCGTGGACACGCCTTTTGCTTGAGATGGCAGGCTGCGCAGAAGGTGCAGTCGGAAGCGCACACATACGCATCAGCTTCGGGCGAGAGAGCTGCTCCACATGCCTCGCAGGTTGTTTTCATTTTCGCGGAGAGCCTCGTCAAGCGAGAGAGATGTTGATCCTTTATTCAATCACGCCCGCAAAGGGGTGGACTGAAATCCATCCCTATTAGACGGGCACTCGTCCCATAGGTGAGGAAAGAAATTTGCACTTCTTTCGACCGAAAGCAAACGCTATCTGCGTCTGGAATTAGGAAGTTCTGTGGGGTTCTACGCGCACCCAAGTGGTATTGCGAGAATCGTCGATTCGTCGCAGCTCTCCCTGGTGGAGCATAGTGTGGAGTTCTTCCGAAATGGCGTGAATAGCGGATTCACGATCAAGGAATGAGAAAGACTTGCGGCGACGAATGCGGGCGTAAATTTCGTCGACCGTGACGGCATTTGTGGTTTCCATCAGGGCTATGCGACAGGCCCGTTGGAGGTCTGGGTTCGGATTGCCACGCAAAATGCCTGACCGGGATCTCGTCCGGATCAGGTTCTCGCCAACGGATTCTGCTGACGTCTTTCGGGCACGATGAGTGGATCCTTCCGCTTTCTCGAGCGGCTCGGGAAGTGTTTTGTCACCCAGTTCACGCAGAGCATCGACCGCGATTCGGAGGTTCCGAATACGGCTAGTCACTTCCTTGTATTGAGTTTGAAGTTCATGAAGTTCAAGGACAACGACCTTGAGAACCTCAGAAGCCGAGGCTTGAGTGGCGGGTTGAGAGTAGTTGCCGGAGGCCATAACGACAATGCGATTATGCGCAAGATTGGAGCTGCATTCCAGAGGTGCGGGACGGAAGCATGAGGCGACGGGATAAGTGCATGAGGATCAGAAATGATTTCGTCTCCACAAAATGAAACGATTTTGCAGCACCTACGTCTATTGGAATACCAAGGGAACTTCTTCCCTGTGGTGCGTGCTCATGCATCCAGATTCTGCTGCATTGCCTTCACGGGAAATGGCAGGTAAATCTCTGGTCCGCGTCGTGATTGCGGACGATGAACGACTCGCGCGACAGAAGATGCGCATCTTGCTCGAGGCGGAACCCAGCATAGCCGTGGTTGCGGAATGCCAGGATGGCAGGCAAACGGTGTCAGCGATCAATTGCTTTCGGCCGGACTTGCTGCTTCTCGATATTCAAATGCCGGACCTGGATGGGTTCCAGGTACTGAACGAGATTCCGCCCGAAGAGATGCCACTCGTCATCTTCACTTCAGCGTACGACCAGTACGCCATCCGCGCGTTCGAAGCGCACGCACTCGACTATCTGCTTAAACCTTTCGATCAGGAACGGCTGCATCAGGCGATTGAACGCGCGCGAATGGATCTGTTGAAGTCGGGGAACCGCGAGTTCACAAATCGACTGATGGAACTGCTGGCTCGCTTGAAGGCTGGAACGCCGAGCCAACCCGGCGAGCCACAAGATCGCCTGGTGATCAAGGCGAAGGGCAGAGTCATATTCCTGGACCTGAACGAAATCGATTGGGTCGAAGCAGCCGCGAATTACGTGCGGCTGAACGTGGGGAAAGAATCCTATTTGCTGCGCGAAACCATTTCGCGCACATCTGAGCGTCTGAATCCGAACGAATTCATCCGCATTCATCGCTCCACAATTGTGAATGTGAGGAAGATCAAGGAACTTATCCCAGTGAACAGCGGCGAGTATGTTGTTGTCCTAAAAAACGGTAAGGAACTGTCTTGTAGCCGCGGCTATCGCGCACAACTACAACAAGTGATCGAACAAAATTCCTGAGGCGCTTTCTGCGCGATTGATCCTGACAAAACAACTGCAAAGCTGAATTTCAAGCGAGCGAAAGCCTTCCACGTTTTTCGTCCCCGTACGCTGTTCAATCATCCCAGCGATTGCAATCGCTGCCCGCTGGATTCCGTCTTGTGTGCATGGCGCGCACAGGCAGCATCGGCGGAACGAGCAGCGGACGTCATGAAAGCCTGTCTACAAAACATTCTCAACAGTCAACGAAGGGCTTCGGTACCTCGCCCTTCTTCAGAAGCCCACACTGGATACTCGCTGCTTTTCTGCCCTTCCTGCTAAGCGCGCTTGCGCTCGGCGGAGATTTGACGTCGGGGAGTCCGCCGCCGAAAGAACGAATTACAGAGATCCCGTTCACGCTGTACGGGGGATATCTGATCGTGGTGGAAGGACGGATTGGGAATCTCGATCACCAGAATCTATTGTTCGATACCGGGACCAGCCCCAGCATGATCGACAGGGCGGTTTCAGCGAAGCTTGGATTGCAGGGTGCTACCAGCGGGATCGCGCTGTTTAACAAGAGCGTCTCGGGCGAGCGCGTGATTCTGCCTCAGCTTGAAGTGGGGCCACTGCAACGGCGCAGTCTGCAAGTGATGGTGACGGACTTTTCGAAAATTTCGGCTAGCGTTGGAACGCGTGTAGATGCTGTGATCGGCCTCGATGTCATGGGTGCAACTAGTTTCACGATCGACTATCAGAAACACAAAATCTACTTCCGCTCTACGCAAGAGCGACACTCCGCACCTTTCACACCCGGGCCGAGATTCATCACAGTCGATTTAAAAACGGGCGGAAGGCAGCTTCGCCTGCTGTTGGATACGGGCACGCCACACCTGGTCCTTTTCAAAAGTGCGCTCACAAATCTCGACTATGACCCGTCCGTAGTGACCGGAAGCGGACAAAACATCTCCGGGACGATATCGTATGGCAATATCGTGCTGCCGCAGGCACGGTTCGGTAATGACGAGGTAGGTCCGGCGCGCGCTTCCGTGGTCGCCAGCCAAGAGAACGGCGGGGCAGAGTACGACGGGCTGATCGGGTTGACGATGCTGCGACCGAAGCGTCTCAGCTTCGACTTCGAGCACCAGATCCTCGGATGGAGTAACTAAGCCTTTTCCATTGAGCGCCTGTCCGGAAGCATGTGGATGACATGTGCCGGGTAGGGATGCTTCGACTGCGCAGTGAGGATCGCTGCGTTCTCCTCACTGCTGCGCTCAGCATGACAGAATTATTGTCTTAGATTTGTGCTTCCAAGCCGCCGTATCTGTTATTCCACACAAACAAAAAAGGGCCGCCAACCGAAGTTGGCGGCCTGCTGAGCTGCCCGAGCTCAACTAGAAGGTCAGCTTGAGGCTAAATTCCGCCGTTCGCGGCGCTCCGAGCCCGTAGACTCCGGTGCCAGCCCCCACTCGGACGTTTTGGGTTCCGAGATAGTTGGTGGCGCCGATGTTGCCTGGAGCTCCCGTCAGATAGGGGCTCAGGACGTTCGGAGGCAGATCGAAATTGGCGAAGTTGAAAACGTTGAAGAAGCCAATCCCGGGTTCGATGGTGACCGTCTCTTTGATTCTGTACTTCCATCGCAGAGACATGTCGATGTCCTTCAGCCATGCAAGACCAACGGAATCTGCGATGGGTGCCGGAAGAGTAGGAGCAACGCCGCCCATTCCCTGAAGTTGAGAGAGAGTGAACAGGCCGTTAGCGATCAGAACCTGGCCGGCAGGGGTAGCTTGTCCTGCCACAGTCTGGTTGTAGTTGCTGATGACCGATGTGAGGCCGCTTGCACTGATGCCTCTCATGAACGAGCCATTCTTCGTTCCGGGAACATAATCCTGCACCGTTCCGTCGCCGGTGAAATCTGTTCGGAAAATTTCACCATTTCCCAGGCCGGAGTTCGGCACAACCAGTGGAGTTGCCAGCGGGCTGTAGAAGTGACCGATGATGCCCGTCTGGAATCCCCATGGAAGGTCGAAACTGCCGCCAAAGGAAAGCTGGTGCCGTCGATCAAGCGTTGACGGACCCATGAAGCGCATCGGGTTGGCGTTATCCACCGCACCGATCACGAAGTCCTGATCGGAGTACTGTTGGTAGTTCGCAGGTTGAGGGTTCGGATTGGCGCCTCCGGGATTCACAAACTTCGAGAGGCTGTAGGCAATCTGGAGGTTTGCATTCTTGATGCCTTTAAGCGGATTCGCCACATTCTGGACCAGCTTGAAATCGAGTGCGTTGTAAACCGAACGACCGATTGGAAGCAGGAAGTTCATGTTGGCGGCTCCCGCATTGAGGCCGGAAAATGCGCAACCAACGGCAGGGCAGCCACCGGCGCCAGGGAGACCGGTGACGGTAGTGCCGCCGATGCCAAGCTCGTACGAAGCGGTCAGACCTTGCGTAGCGAAGTCTGACATCTGTGCGCCGAGGTTTGCTGGTTCAAGCGGTAAGCATCCACCCGCGGCAAGAGCGCCAGCCAGGGATGACGCACCGCAAGCCGCAATGGTGTTGGCTATTGCGGCTTGCGCTCCGGCCAGGTTGAAGTATCGGGTGTCACCCGAGTGGTTCAGGTCGATACCCAAGAGCGAGCGTGTTTCCACGTTGCGAACGAAGTCAACGCTCAACACAGTTCCTTTATAGACCTGCCGCTGAATTCCAAAGTTCATCTGGAAGGAACGCGGAGTCTGGAAGTTTGGAGCGAAAGTGGCGGGGGCGGTGTTGGTGCCGAGGCCTAGCCCCGAATCCAGCAGGTTGCCGATGTAGCCGCCGTTCTGTAGGTCAGGAGTAAAGGGGTAGGAAGATTGGTAGGTGTGTAACAGATTGATGATGTTCGCAGCTGCGGCACCGATCGTGATCGGAGTGCTGCCGTTGCCGCAAACTCCATCCGGAATTGGAATCGATCCACCGGGAACGGCGATCGGAGCGGCGGGAGCACCTGGCCCGTTGCAGCCCGCGCCGACCTGCAGGAAAGCACCGGTCGCTTCGCGAGTGGGACGATCGAAGAGAACGTTGTTCCAGATCGTGTTCTCGTAATAGAGACCAGCCCCTGCGCGGATTACAGTCTTTCCGCTACGAGTTGGATCCCAGGCGAGGCCGATCTGAGGAGCGAAGTTTCGATTTGGCTGCCGGATGGGAGCCCCAAGATTCGGGTAGCTGGAGACGACATTGTTGAGGGCTGGAATACCCGGAAGATCGGAGTCGTTGCGACCCGTGTCGCGGACATAACGCAGTCCGACTTCGAGGTTGAGGTTTGGCCTGATCTTCCAGCTGTCGCCCACATAAAGAGCGATGCGATTGTCAGGTCCGAGGCCGCCGGCAGGAAATCCGAAGGCTTTTTGCGCCGTGGCGAAACCGATTCCGTTGCCGAGGGTAATAGCGGCCACGTCGTAGTTCAGGGGATTGGACGCCGTAGTTCCGTCGGGGCCCGCTGGGCAAGCTGCGCTGACCGCGGCGCAGCCGGCGTCGAGCAAGTTTGGAGCCGAGAAGACCACCGGCGCGAGGCTAAAGAACGCCGCAAATCCGCCGCCTTGAATATGGTTGTAGGTGGCGCCGAATCGGAGCAGGTGGTTCCGGACTGCTTTGCTGCCGTCATACTTCAACTCGTGATCACTCTGAGGAGTGGATTGTGGCGCCAGAAAGTTTGGACCGGCCGCGAACGGACCATTAAACAAGGTGAGTCCCGAGCTGGAGAATGGCTGCCCTGCATCACCGTCCTGAATCTGATTTTGGAACTTCAAATACTCGAATCGAACGCTATGTGTGAACGTGCCCGTATTGAAGTCGAGCCCGAGAACGTGCGACCGGGAATTATCTTTGTTGCTGTAGACCTGGAAACTGGAGGCGAAATAGGTTGCGTTGGCGAGGTTGGCGAAGTATCCGAAACGGTAGAACATCTTCGCGTTGTTCGTGATTTGGTAATCGAGTTTTCCAAGGAGCTCAGTCTCGCGGAAGGGAGCGTTGAAAAAGCCTGAGTCTGCGGTGAAGGGAGCAGGGAGTGCGACCGGAGACTGCAGATTGTTGAGGGTGCGCTCACCGTCTGCGAAGAAGAACAGCTTGTCTTTTATGAATTTTCCTCCCAGCGCTGCCCCGTACTGGCTGCGTTGAAAAGCAGGATTTTCCAATCCTTGCGGAGTCGGGAGGTGGGCGGAGGCAGCGTTATGGTCGCGGAAATATCCGAATGCCTGACCATGATATGCGTTCGTCCCCGACTGAGTGGTAACGTTCACTGCGCCCGAAGAGGTCAGATCATTCGAAAGGTCGAGCTTCGACTGGCTGATCTGAAACTCGGCGATGGCGCTCGCCGGAATGTCCTGTGTGGTGGTGCCTACGGTTTCGTCGCTGACATCGACGCCGTCGACTTGAATACGAGCGCTGCGGCCGAATCGCCCGCCGAATGAGATTGAGGAGTATCCAACTTTGGTGGGATCAAAATTTGTGCCGTCCTGTATTTGGACGCCGGGTTCGAGCTGTGCGAGATCGAGGAAGTTTCTTCCGTTCACCGGAAGATTTTCGATTTGTGCCTTTGTGAGAACTCCCTGCACCGTGGCTTGTTCGGTGTTGACTTCCACTCCGCCTGCCTGAACCTCGATGACTTGGCTTTCCTGACCGACCTGCAAAGTGGCGTTGAAGGTTGCGGTGTTGCCGACCATAACGTTGAGAACTTGGCTGACACTACTGAAGCCTTTGGCCGAAACTTGGACCTTATATTGCCCGGGAGTAAGCGCGCCGGATGTGTAGGCGCCAGACGAGTTGGAGGTCAACTTTATCACCGCATTCGTTGCGGTGTTCGTAACCGTTACGACAGCACCGCCTACAACAGCGCCCGTCGGATCATTCACAGTGCCGGTAACACTACCCGTGCCAACTGTTGTCTGTGCCTGAATTGTTGAAAACGCAACCAGCAACAGCCCGATCGTAATCAAGCAGTTCAACAATCTTCGATATTGCAACCGAGTACAACCATCGCGCACCTTCATCGGCAAGCCTCCAATCGTTTCTGACCAGTCATTGATCAGTGTTCGAAGGAGTGCGAGGCAAGTGGCCGTCCCATGAAGTAGTGTTCCCGCGAATGCATCCAGCGGAGGGACGAGTAGTCAGTCAGGAACTACCAGACGCAAGGTTTCGGCGACGTCGACGATTGTGGAAGGGAGGCGCGCTCCCTTATTCCTATGAATCCCGGGACTTTCAAGGCCTTAATTTATGAAGAACGGGAGACAACGTCACGGAAAACAGGCCGGTGTGAGGCTGTAAAGACACCGAATTGATCTCTCGAATGCAAATTTTTGCGCTTCAAAATTTCTCGGGGTCGGGAACAACTCTGAATCCTTTTTCGGGTTGCCGAAATCTATTCGATACAACAGCTTTTCGATTGTTCGACCCAAACAACTACTATTTGTTCTTGTTACAGCTTGGAGCGTACGTATGGCGAAACGGATGGTTTTAATGTTGGTGGTGATGCTAGCCCTGGTGGGCGGCCTTGGCTTTGCGAAGTTCAAGCAGGTTGAAGCTGCGATCGCGCAGGGAAAGGCCTATCAGCCGCCGCCGACGGCAGTTACGACAGTCGTTGCGCAAAAACAGACGTGGCCTTCGACTCTGACAGTGATCGGCACGGCGGCGGCCATTCAGGGAGTGACGGTAAGCGCCGATTTGCCGGGGACGATCGACAAGATTCACTTCGAGTCCGGTCAGTGGGTTCACGAAGGGGATGTTCTTGTCGAACTGGATACCCGTCAGGAGCGCGCCCAATTGGCCAGTCTTGAGGCGCAGCGAGATTTGGCAAAGACCAACTATGATCGGGCGAACCAGCTCGTGGGTGCGGGCGTGATCTCGCGTTCGGACTACGACACCGCCACTGCTCAGCAGAAGGCGACCGAAGCCCAGGTTGGAGATGTCCGCGCTGCGATCGCGCGTAAGACGATTCATGCTCCATTCTCCGGGGTTCTTGGGATTCGCCAAGTCAGCCTTGGGCAATACCTTGGCGCGGGACAGGCGATCGTTTCGCTGCAGTCATTGAGTCCGATCTATGTGAATTTCGGAGTTCCTCAGCAGGAGACACCGAAGGTGGTTCCTGGACACGTCCTCCGGATCACGAATAGCGATCTACCCGGTATGGCGTTTACGGGCCGCATCACCGCTCTGGACTCTGTCATCAGTGAGCAGACCCGGAATATCCAGGTTCAGTCGATTGTCACCAATAAGGACAACAAGCTTCGTCCCGGAATGTACGTTCAAGTGGAACTGCCTTTGGGACAACCTCGCGAGGTTGTGCCCGTTCCAGCTTCCGCGATCAACTATGCGCCCTACGGAGACTCAGTTTACGTCGTGACCGAGATGAAAGATCCGAAAGGGAATACGTATCGTGGGGTTCGGCAACAGGTGGTGAAACTGGAAGGTTCGCGCGGCGACCAAGTCGCGGTGACCTCCGGCTTGAATCCTGGGGACGAGATTGTGAGCTCCGGGGTATTCCGCCTGCGCAATGGCGCAGCCGTCCAGGTAAACAACACGGTGAAGCCTGGAAACAGCCCCACCCCCAAGCCCGAAGAGAGCTAAACCAGACGGCTAGAACACGGGTCTCGAATAGGAGCGAGCATGAAGTTCACAGATCTGTTCGTCAAGCGTCCGGTGCTGGCGATTGTCGTAAACCTGGTGATTTTGATCGCCGGTTTGCAGGCCATCCGTTCGTTGAGTGTACGGCAATACCCCCGGAGCGATATCTCCGTGGTGCAAGTCACGACCGTTTACGTCGGCGCTAACGCCGATCTCGTACGCGGTTTCATCACGACTCCGTTGGAGCGCGTGATTGCGAGCGCGGACGGTATTGATTACATGGAGTCGGCCAGCGCGCAGGGACTCAGCACGATCACGGTTCACCTGAAGCTTAACTACGACACGAACGCGGCTCTCACGCAGATTCAGGCGAAGGTAGCGCAGGTACGAAACGACCTGCCTCCCGAGTCGCAAGCGCCAGTGATCGACCTGCAAACTGCCGACACGCAGTTTGCCGCCATGTATATCGGATTCTCGGCGAAAGATCTGGACATGAACCAGATCACCGACTACCTGACCCGCGTGGTTCAGCCAAAGTTGAGCGCCGTGAGCGGTGTGCAGCGTGCCGATATTCTCGGCAACCGCACCTTTGCGATGCGGCTCTGGCTGAGGCCGGAACAGATGGCCGCCAGAGGCGTATCTCCGTCTGATGTGCACGATGCCCTAGCGAAGAACAACTATCTGTCTGCGCTGGGCAGCACAAAGGGTTCGATGGTGTCGGTGAACCTTGTCGCCAACACGGACCTGCGCACGCCCGACGAGTTCAAGCAGATGGTCGTCAAAGAGGACAAGGGTGTAGTTGTCCGCCTTGGCGAGATTGCCGATGTCTCTCTCGGTGCGGAGAACTATGACCAGGACGTCCGTTTCAACGGTGAGACGGCAACGTTCATGGGAATCTGGGTCCTTCCCACGGCCAACTCGTTGGAGGTAATTAAAAATGTTCGCGCCGCTCTGCCCGCGATTCAGGAGCAGTTGCCGACGGGAATGAAGTTGGGAATCCCGTACGACTCAACTGCCTATATTCAAGACGCGATCAACGAGGTGCTGCACACCCTGGGCGAGACTCTGTTGATCGTTGTCGTTGTCATCTTCCTGTTCCTCGGGTCATTCCGGTCGGTGCTCATCCCTATTGTTGCGATTCCGATTTCGCTGATCGGCGCGGTTTTCTTGATGCTGATCGCCGGATTCACCATCAACCTTCTGACCCTGCTGGCAATTGTGCTTTCGGTCGGACTGGTGGTCGATGACGCCATCGTCATGGTGGAGAACGTCGAGCGCCACTTGCAGATGGGTAAGTCGGCGTTCCAGGCCGCGAAAGAGGCAGCCCGCGAACTCGTTGGGCCAATCATCGCCATGACGATCACGCTGGCCGCGGTGTACGCGCCGATCGGAATTCAGGGCGGACTGACGGGCGCGTTGTTCCGTGAGTTTGCATTCACTCTGGCAGGCGCCGTTGTCGTGTCGGGCATCGTGGCCCTGACCCTCTCACCAATGATGGGCTCCAAGCTGCTGCGTGAGGGAGATGCCGACAAAGGATTCGCCGGCATCGTGAACCGGCAATTCGAGAGAGTGCGGAGCCTGTACACGCGATTGCTCGGCGGCACATTGCAATACAGGCCCGTCGTTCTCACCCTGTGGGCGATCGTCGCGGTTTTGATGATTCCGTTCTACATGTTCTCGCAGCGCGAACTGGCGCCGGCGGAGGATCAGGGAGTGGTGTTCGGCGTCATTCAATCGTCGGCGAACTCAACCCTCGATCAAACGAACCTTTTCACTGAGCAGGTTTACAACGTTTACAAGTCATTCCCTGAGAACGAAAGTGTTTTCCAGATCACGAATCCCAGCGGTGGTTTCGGTGGCATGGTGACCAAGCCGTGGAGTCAGCGGAAGAAGACGACTCAGCAGTTGCTCGTCGAATCTGCGGGATCGCTTTCGAAGATTGCGGGAATCAGGGTCATTCCACTCACGCCGCCGCCTCTACCGGGTGGAGGAAATTTCCCGGTAGATTTCGTGATCGCGTCGTCTGCGGAGCCGCAGCAGGTTAGCCAGATCGCCGAGCAGTTGGTACAGAAGGCAATGGCCAGCGGCATCTTCATCTTTGCTGATACAGATGTGAAATTCGATCAGCCACAAACAGAAGTGGTCTTCGACCGCGACAAACTGCGCTCGCAGGGCGTCGATCTGAGCCAGGCGGGACAGGACTTGTCGACCATGCTAGGCGGAAACTACGTCAATCGTTTCAGCATCCAGGGACGCAGTTACAAGGTGATTCCGCAGGTGAAACGTGTGGAGCGTTTGACTCCGGATCAGCTCTCACAGATTTACGTGAAGGGTTCCGCGGACAAGCTGGTGCCGCTGTCTACGTTCGCAACTTTGCGGACGACGACTGAACCAAGAACATTGAATAAATTCCAGCAGTTGAATGCCGTCCGAATTCAGGGCGTCATTCCACCTCCGGTACCCCTCGACCAGGCGTTGACGTTCCTGGAGAACGAGGCGAAGAAGACGCTGCCTCAAGGATTCACGGTCGACTACGCGGGTGAATCGCGACAGTTGCGAGTTGAGGGCAGCAAGTTCCTCGGAACTTTCCTGCTCTCCGCGGTGCTGATCTACCTGGTGCTTGCGGCGCAGTTTGAGAGCTTCCGCGATCCATTCATCATTCTGGCAGGATCCGTGCCGCTGGCGATTTCAGGTGCGTTGGCATTCTCGTTCCTGGGTTTCACGACTCTAAATATCTACAGTCAGGTAGGTCTGATCACGCTGGTCGGCCTGATTGCGAAGAACGGCATTCTGATCGTGGAGTTCGCCAATCACTTGCAGGAGACAAGGGTCGAGCAAGCTGCAGGCGATTATTGGGGCTGCGAATACTCGATTGCGGCCAATTCTGATGACCACCGCGGCGACGGTCTTCGGGCACTTCCCGCTCGTTCTGGCGAAGGGTCCGGGTGCTGGAGCACGAAACAGCATCGGCATCATGCTGGTCAGCGGAATGATCATTGGCACGGTGTTCACGCTGTTTGTTGTGCCGTCGATCTACATGCTGGTTGCGAAGACTCACGTTGCGATCAAGAGCGAGGAAGAAGAAGACATTCGTGTCGGGGAGCCCGTAGGAACCGCCGCCTGATTCGATCGTCTGCTTCGCGAATTCATGGGAGGGCTAGTCGCCCTCCCTTTTTTGCTGCCCGATTTGCCTCTCCGAGAAACCGAGCAATGTCCTGTTAGGTGGAGGCTTGCTTTGCGTTGACGGCGGGTTCTGCCATCGCTTTCTATCAGCGAGATCAGGTATCGTTACCGTAGGATCTGAGGCGGATTCGCCGGCTTCGGGGTCCTTTACAGAATCCCGGAGTCAAGGAGATGTGGGCATGGACATACGGGCGGGTGACAAGATATTTTCGGCGCTCGAAACTTTTCGGATTGAGCTACCCTCTTGGGGTTTCGCGAACACGGGCACGCGCTTCGGGAAGTTTATCCAGCCGGCTGCGGCCACAACTACCGAGGAAAAGTTCAGCGATGCGGGACAGGTGCACCTGCTCACCGGTGTATGCCCTACGGTTGCCTTGCACGTGCTCTGGGATTTCCGCGACGGCATCAACAGCGTGAACGAGCTCAAGGGATTCGCGGGACAATATGGAGTCTTGCCGGGATCGATCAATCCCAACTTATTTCAGAATCAGGAATACAAATACGGATCGTTCGGGAATCCCGATCCCGAAATTCGTCGACGAGCTCTGCAGCATACGAAAGACAGCATTGAAATCGCTCAGCGCCTGAACAGCCGCGATATTTCGATGTGGTTTGCGGACGGATCGAACTATCCCGGCACAGCCAACATCCGGCAGCACAAGCGATGGTTTGAAGAGGGATTGAAGGAAGCACACCGCGGACTTGCTCCTTCCCAACGTCTGCTGGTGGAGTACAAGCCGTTCGAGCCTGCGTTTTATCACACCGATGTTGCGGACTGGGGTATGGCGCTTCTATTGTCGCGCCAGGCTGGACCGCAAGCGAAGGTGCTGGTGGATACCGGCCATCACTATGCGGCACAAAATATCGAGCAGATCGTCGCGTGGCTTCTGTCGGAGGACATGCTGGGTGGATTCCATTTCAACGACCGCCGCTATGCGGATGATGATTTGACGTTGGGGTCGATCGATCCTTACCAGGTTTTCAGGATTTTCCACGAGATCGGGTACTTCGAATTCGAGACCCGCAAGAAGGCCGACGTCGCGTACATGGTGGATCAAAGTCACAATCTGAAAGGTAAGCTTGAGGCGATGATTCAGACTGTGAACATGGCCCAACAGCTTTTTGCCAAGGCGGCGTTGGTCGATCACCGCGAGCTTGCCAGCGCGCAGAAAGTCAGCGATCTGGTTCGCGCCGAGGGTCTCCTACAGGATGCTTTTGCGAACGATGTACGTCCGGCACTCAAGGAATGGCGAAAATCAAAGGGATTGCCTGAGGATCCCTTGGACGCATTCCGCCAGAGCGGCTATCTGGAACGGATACTGAAAGAGAGAGCGGAGAAGAATTCGAATACCGTGTCCTCCTATGCCTAGCTCTCCTCAGGGGAACTCATACCTGGCTTTCGACCTTGGCGCCGAGAGTGGGCGCGCCGTGCTGGCGCGGCTGCAATCGGGAATTCTCACTGCAGAAGAGGTGCATCGATTTCCGAATCAGCCGATCCGTGAAGGCGAATCACTCCGCTGGGACGTCAAGAAACTGTGGTCTGAGATGCGCGAAGCCTTCGCCCAGTTGAAGACAGCCGACCTCACAAGTGTTGGCGTGGACACGTGGGGCGTGGACTATGCGCTGCTAGGCGCCCACGGTGACCTTCTGCAAAATCCCTATCACTACCGGGATCGCAGGACCGAAGGCGTGATGGAGGAAGTCTGCCGCCGGATTTCGCGCGAGGAAATCTATCGGGCGACTGGCATCCAGTTCATGCCGATCAATACGCTCTATCAGCTATATGCGGAATGTCGCGACAATCCTGCGATCGTCGCTGCCACCAAGTATTTCGTTACCATCCCCGACCTTTTGAATTATTGGCTCAGCGGGAATATCGTTTGCGAATTCACGAACGCCACTACGACTCAAATGGTCGATCCAATCAGGCGGACGTGGGCTGTCGACTTGCTGGAGCACCTCGACCTCCCGGTAAATCTGCCGGCACGCATCGTGGAACCTGGATCAGTCATCGGTTCGCTTTTGCCGCACGTTTCTCCATCTTTGACCTCCATCAACGTGATTGCGCCTGCGTGTCACGATACGGGCTCAGCGGTAGCGGCGATTTCCGCGCGGAACGGCACCGCGTTTATTAGTTCGGGAACCTGGTCGTTGGTGGGAACGGAGTTGGATGCTCCGGTCATCACGGCTGAATCATTGCGGTTGAACTTCACAAATGAAGGCGGCGTGAGTGGAACCACGCGATTCCTAAAAAATGTGATGGGCCTCTGGATGCTGCAAGGATGCAGGCAATCGTGGACGTCGCAAGGTCATGCATACGAATATCGGGAGCTTATGAATCTGGCGGCGCAGGAGGCTGGGTTCCAACATCTGGTGGATCCGGATCATGATTCGTTCCTTCGGCCGTCTGATATGCCGAGTGCGATTGGAGCGTTTTGTCGCCGCACTGGCCAGCCGGTTCCACACACTCCTGCCGCATTTGTGCGATCCGTCCTTGAGAGCCTCGCTTTCAAGTATCGACTTGTTTTAGAAAGTCTCGAGCAAGTCACTGGCCGGCGGATTGAACAAATACGTGTCATTGGCGGCGGATCAAAGAACCAACTTCTAAATCAGCTAACCGCAAATGCCACGGGACGACGGGTGATGGCCGGGCCGGCGGAGGCAACTGCGCTGGGAAACCTGGGAATGCAAATCCTGGCAACGGGAGCCGCATCGTCTCTCGAGGAAGTGCGTTCCATCATCGATCGCTCCTTTGCGACCGCGGTTTTTGAACCGTTGGACAGCGATGAATGGGATCGCCACGACGAACGATTTTCACAATATTGCGAGAGTATCTATGCCTGAAACGAAGACGACTACATATTTGAAAGATCTGTGGGACGAGAACAAAGCCCGGTCACTTGAAAACGACCAGCTCGCACTGCTGCGTTACCGCTCAAACCTGCTGGGCGCCGATTTGCGAATCACAAACTTCGGTGGCGGAAATACGAGCTCGAAGTTTGAACTTGCGGATCCGTTTACGGGCAGGCCGGTTCGCGTGCTGGCGGTGAAGGGAAGCGGCGGGGATTTGGGTTCTATCAAGGAGTCCGGCTTCGCTCTTCTATATCTCGACCGCCTGGAACAGCTGAAAACTCTGTATCGCGGCGAGCAGTTTGAAGATGAGATGGTCCGTTACTATCCGCTGTCGGCTTTTGGTGAGAACCGGGTTGCAGCGTCGATCGATACACCGCTTCACGCATTTCTACCCTTTGCGCACGTGGATCATCTTCATCCGGACTGGGCGATTGCATTGGCTGCCAGCGCAAATGGCAAGCAAAAGTTGGCAGAGTTCAACAAGGAATTCGATCGCAAGATTGTTTGGCTGCCTTGGCAACGGCCGGGATTCGAGCTTGCTATGTTGATCGAACGAGCCATACACGATAATCCCGCAGCCGAGGGCCTGATCCTCGGCGGACATGGACTGTTCACTTGGGGAACATCTCAACGCGGATGTTACTTGAACAGTATTCAGACTATCGACCAAATGGGTGAATTCATCACTCTGCATCGCGAAAAGAAATCACCGCTGTTCGGCGGGCTGGTGCATGATCCGGCCGCCGATCGAAAGAGGGTTGCGATCGAGATTCTGCCTGCGCTGCGTGGGGCACTCTCGTCCAACCGGCGCGTCGTCGCACACTATTCAGATGACGAAGATGCACTGGCATTCGCCGGCTCCGAGTGGGCGAAAGAGTTGAGTTCCCTCGGCACCAGCTGTCCAGATCACTTCCTGCGAACGCGCGTCTGCCCGATGTTTGTGTCGTGGGACGCGGCCAAGGAAGACGCGAATGTTCTAAAGAAACGCATTCAGGAACAGGTCGCGACCTACCGCAAGGATTACAAGAGCTACTACGATGACTGGGCAACTTCGGATTCTCCTAAACTGCGGGATTCGAATCCGTCGGTCGTGGTGATACCGGGATTAGGGCTATTTGGCTTCGGCAAGAATAAGAAGGAAGCGCGGATCACGACTGAGTTCTTTATTAATGCGGTTCACGTGATGGATGGAGCCAACGCGTTGGAGGACGGTAAAGTTTCGCACCCCCTGCCCCAGTCCCGCCGAGAACAAGACTCGCAGCAATTTACGCAATTTCAAAACTACGTGGCCCTGCCAAGATCAGAGGCATTTCGCATAGAGTACTGGGCCCTGGAAGAGGCTAAGCTTCAGCGTATGCCCGCGGAGGCAGAATTCAGCCGCAAGATTGCGCTCGTGGTCGGCGGCGCCAGCGGAATCGGACGCGAAGTTGCTTTGTTGCTGGCAAAAAAGGGCGCCCATGTTGTGGTTGCAGACTTTGATGAAGCGGGGGCGGAAGGCGTGGCGGCGGAGATCGGCAAAATCTCGGATAGTGAATTCGTCGCACATACGCAAATCGATCTCGGATCTGCGGACTCGTTGGTCGCCGGCATTAAATTTGTGGTTGCCAAATTTGGCGGGATCGACGTCATCATCAACACCGCAGCGATTTATCCTGTCCCGGATCCCGATGGGGAACTCAAACTTGAGCAATGGGCCAAGACACTGCACGTCAACGTAACCGGCAACTACCTGGTCGCCCAGCACGCGGACTGGGTTCTGAAAGATCAAAAGCTGCCCGCGGCTATGGTATTAACGAGCTCAGCAAATGCGGTTGTGCCGAAGAAAGGCAGCGAGGCCTACGATACCAGCAAGGCGGCGCTCCATCATCTGATCCGTGAACTGGCTATCAAGCTGAGTCCACTCGTGAGGGTGAATGGAATCGCCCCGGCTACAGTGGTTGCCGGATCGACCATGTTTCCGCGTGATCGAGTGATCCAGTCGTTGCAGAAATACAAGATCGAATTCTCGGAATCCGAGACGACAGACGACTTGCGTTCCAAACTCGCCGATTATTATGCGCAGCGTACTCTTACTAAGCGTCCCATCCTGCCGCAAGACTGCGCTAACGCGATCGTGTGGCTCGCCGGTGAGCAGAGTGGAAAAACTACGGGGCACGTCATTCCCGTAGATGGCGGTCTGGCAGAAGCATTCCTGCGTTAGATTGATCCTTGCTAAATCGAGTCTGCAAATTCTTCTTATGAGGATTCAATGAACCCAAATCCCATGCTAGGAGTGTTCTTTCACTGGTTGGGAGGACTTGCATCCGGCAGCTTTTATGTTCCGTATCGCGGCGTAAAGAACTGGGCTTGGGAAACCTATTGGCTGGTAGGCGGATTCTTCAGCTGGATCATCGCCCCGTGGATTTTGGCATTTGCCATGACGCGGGATCTCACTTTTGTGCTCCACGAAGCTCCTGGCAGCAGCATTTTGTGGACTTATGCTTTCGGAGTGTTTTGGGGATTGGGGGGACTGACGTTCGGGCTAACGATGCGTTACCTAGGCATGTCTCTGGGCATGGCGGTCGCGCTCGGCTATACCGCCGCGTTCGGCACACTGATGCCGCCGATCTTCCGCGGCGAGTTTGCCACGCAAGTGTTGGGTAGCCGGTCGGGGCTCATCATTCTCAGCGGCGTTGCGATCTGCATGGTGGGCATTGCTTTCGCGGGAGGCGCCGGCATTTCCAAAGAACGGGAAATGTCAGAAGAGCAGAAGCGCGCCTCGATCAAGGAATTCAATCTGAAGAAAGGGCTGGTCGTTGCGACGTTCTCGGGAATCATGAGCGCATGCTTCGCTTATGGACTCGCTGCCGGCGATCCCATCAAAGCGCTGACCATTCAACACGGCACGCCCGACTTGTGGCAGGGCTTGCCCGTCCTCGTAGTGTTGCTGGCAGGCGGCTTCACGACGAATTTCATCTGGTGTGTCATTCTGAACGTCCGCAACAAGACGGGTCATCAGTATTTCAGCTCGGAAGTGTGGGGCGCAGTCCCCACACGAAACGAGGAATACATCCTCGAAGCCGTGACCGACGCTCCCGGAGAAGAAATGGCGGCCGGCGCCGCGATCGCTCAGACCACGGCAGTGAAAGCCCCGATGCTCGCGAACTATTTGTTCTCCGCGTTGGCAGGGACCACGTGGTATATGCAGTTCTTCTTCTACACGATGGGCGAAACACAGATGGGACGCTTCAAGTTTTCGAGTTGGACGCTGCATATGGCCAGCATCATCATCTTCAGCACGCTGTGGGGGATCGCTTTGAAGGAGTGGAAGGGAACCGGCACGCGAACAAAACTACTTGTGCTGTGCAGCCTGATAGTGCTGGTTGCGTCGACCATCGTCGTGGGCTATGGAAACTATGTCGCGGGGACGCATTAATCTGGTCTCTTTTTTGATCAATGCGCGCCAACTCTCAGCCAGACTCCGGAGAGAATGCCGGACGGAAGAGGCAGGAGATTGCTCATCCCTTGCGGAGTGAAGCGCTCCCCGTAGCGATCGTTGAGGATGCGATAGTCGGGTAGAGCTCGTCCCGCGAGGGAATTGATTGCCGTATTTCCAACCACGATTCGCAGATCGTTCTTTCCCTCTTTTAGCAACGAAGTCACGTCGATCGCGTACGGGGGATGCCAGACCACACCCGCGCGCTGCCCGTTCACGAATACTTCAGCAGCTTCTCTTACTGGGCTATCGATGTACGCTTGCATATTGAATTCCGGCAGAGGATCGGGAATTGGCAGGGGAGTGCCCGCACCGAAGTCCAGGATGATAGGGCCTGCTGCGATCGAATCAGCAGAGAGATCGATCGTCTTCTGGTAGGCGACTTGGCCGGAGTAATAAGTAAACGATTCTTCGTCGCTCCACGAATGGAGCTTTGACATGTGGGAGCTTTGGTTGAGTCCGATGAATGCAAGTTTCCAGTCTGAGGATAGATCGATGCTCTTTGCTGCGGTCAACGCTTGCGAGATCGATCGCGGTGCGCGCGATTGCGAGTTCGAGAAGAAGATGAGTCGTGACTCGTAAGGCTGGAGCGACAGATCGACATGGGATGGATCGTCGAGGCGCGAAATGGTGCCTGTGAATGGGTCCCACCACTCACCGGACTTTGCGGTCGATCGGAAATTGGCTCGAACTGCTTGCGGCATATTGCTGGTGTTAGCCACAAAATAGAGATCGCCCTCGCTCAGGTGACGATGAATAAAGCCGATTTGCGGCGTGACCGGTGTGAATGTGACATCACGCTTCTGATGGCTGCCCAGTATGCGTCCGAGTTGAGCGTCTTCCTCAACAAAAAGACCTTTCGCGCCCTGGTCCCGGAACAGGTTTTGAGAAAGCTGCTCGATCTCCGAAGTTTCGCTTTCATCCTTTGTCAAGCCGGGACCTAGTGCGGGGAGCCTGCGGGTCGCGATGACTAGGCCGCCCTGCGCTGCGAACTGCTCGATCCTTCTGTATGTTTGCAGTGGAAGCCGCTCAACACCTGGCAGAATGAGAACGCGGTACGGGATGCCGACGCAGTCAATTACATCTGCGTCGATGAAATCGAGATTGAATCCGGCATCGAGTACCTGAGGAATGACTTCTTTGCCTAGCAGTTCTTGCATTGAGTCGTCGATACTGGCGCCGGGTGAAGATGACGCAGGATTGCCCGACTTGAAGTGCGCCCATGCGTCGTCGTCTGGTAGAAGAAGGGCGACGTCATTCGCGGGCTTACCCAATCGAAGCGCGAAGCTGACTCGCTGTACATAGTCTGACAGGTCCGGCATCGCAAACCACCAGGGATTGTGAGCATTGAAGGCACCCGCCGCATACATGCGCCATCCCGGTTCGCCCTCTTCGGCCGGCGAGTAAGGCCAGCCGTGTCCGACAAGTTGGTTGATGCCTTGCAGAAAATGCAGGTCTGCTTCGGCTTTCATGTCCAGCGGCGTTGCACGGAATGCGGGAGAGTGGAGCCAGGTCCAGACTTCCGAAGAGATGACCGGCTTATCAAATAGATGTCCTGCAGAGGCTGCCCATCGCAAATCGGAAAACTGGCGCCACATTTGTGTCGTTGCTTTGCCTTCTCCTTCGGGCAAATCGGCGAATCGGTTGCTGGCGAGTGTGGCAGGAGGAGTTCCGTAAGTTTGAGACCGGAAAAGCGTGTGATGTTTGTGCGCCCAATCGTGCAGCGGCTTGAGATAGTGCTCATCCGCCAGTTCGGTGAGAGTCCGCCCCCAGTCGTGGCGTACCGCAGCTGTCTGCGGCCCGATATCGCCGGTCAGAGCAAGTAGATGTGGCATCAGGTCGTAGCCACGGCGCTTTTGAAATTCTTCCGGCAGATTCTCCGTCCAGTCAGAATCCTCTACTTCGAGACTGTCGCTGAAGACTGCGTATGGAGGTTTGTCGCCAAAGGCCTGCATCATGCGATCTCCGACCTTGTGTAGGTGAGCGCCGATTGCGTCGGGATCGTAGTGGTCGAGTACGAAGCCCTCTGCCCCGACTGCGGCACGTTTTACCGTCATTCCGGTCCGGCTGGAAAAAAAGAAGACGGCGCTGGAGTCAGATGTGATCGGTGCCTTGAGGCGTAAACGGCCATTCTCGATGGCGGACAACGAAATCGTGTTTGTCTGCATGTAATTCAATCGACCTGGCGGGCCGGAAACTTCAAAGATCGCGATCAGGCGTTCTCCTGTCGAAAGCGCTGGAGTCGCGATCGAATCTGAGCCAGGCGGGATCGGGATGGTTTCAACGCGAAGTTTTCCGGCGGCGTGGTTGACGGAAACGTACGGGCCGCCAAATGGCCAGCCGCTGGCCAGCGTGATGTCGACGCGCATAGCAAGCCTTCGGGCTTCCTGCGTTGCGAAGCGTAAAGCTTCGATGTGCTCGTCGGAGAGAAAAGTCAGGTTGCGCATCCCAGTCTGAGAGTCATCGAGCGCCAAAGGATAGAGCGTGGCGATCTCGACGCCTCCGATGCCTGCGGCTTTCATCTCTTGCAGTTCTTTACTGATCTCGGGTTTGGTTACGGCGGGACCGAACCACCACCATCGCATCATCAACCTGGAGTCGTCCGGCGGATGCGCAAAAGATCCTCTCGCTTGCTCAGCGGTCAACTCAGATTGAGCCAGGGAGGAACGCTGCAACGGGATCAGGAGCAGCAGAACGCTCAACAGCGCAGGCTTGAGCAAGCGATCTCCAGGGAAATAGTGTGGCGGCGAATCGGGGATCGCCGCGCTAGCGATCGTACATCAGAACCATTTCGCGAAGCCGGTTGGCGAGTTCCGGAGTGAGGGCGCCTTTGCAAAACCTCCAGCGCCAGTTTCCACTCGAAGTGCCGGGAAGGTTCATGCGGGCTTCGCTGCCGAGACCAAGGACGTCTTGCAGAGGAATGATCGCGAGGTCGGCGACGGAGGCAAGAATTCCGCGGATCAACACCCAATTCACAGGTTCGGTGTTGAAATTCAGATAGGCGCGTGCGAAGGCGTGCTCTTTGGCGACGTCCTCGAGTGTTCGAATGCTGTCTTTGGCTCCGGAACTGTTCCACCATCCGACCGTGGTGTCGTTGTCGTGGGTGCCGGTGTAGGCCGCAAGTTCCCGGGAGTAGTTGTGAGGACGGAACGATGGGCCTTGGGGATCGTTGCCGAAAGCGAATTGCAGCAGCGCCATGCCCGGAAATCCGAATCTCTCGCGGATAGCTTCGACCTCGGGAGTGATGACGCCGAGATTCTCCGCGATAATCGGCAAGTTTCCAAACTCCTGCGCGAGCACCGCGAACAGCTCCATGCCGGGTCCTTTGACCCAGCGGCCATTGAGAGCGGTCGTCTCGCTGCCCGGAATTTCCCAGTAAGCCTCGAAGCCGCGGAAATGATCGATACGCACCGCGTCATAGAGAGTCAGTGCACCACGGAAGCGTTCAATCCACCAACGGTATCCGGTCTCCTTCAAGCGGTCCCATCGGTAGATGGGATTGCCCCAACATTGTCCGGTGGCGCTGAAATAGTCGGGTGGAACCCCGGCGATCTTCTGAGGGTGTAAGTCTTCAGAGAGATAGAAGTATTCGCGATTCGTCCAAACATCGGCGCTGTCGAGCGCGACGTAGATCGGAATGTCCCCGACGATCCGAATGCCAGCGCGCGTGGCATAGGAGCGCAACTCCTGCCATTGGCGAAAAAACTCGAACTGCCAGTATTGCACCGCGAGGATGGAATCTTTCAGACGCAGCTTGGCGCCTTCAACCGCATCCGGTTCGCGGCGCGCAATCTCGGCTGGCCAGGCATTCCAGGCAACGCCGCCCCGTTCCTCCTTGCAAGCCATGAACAGCGCGAAATCAGGCAGCCATGATTGGTTCTGAGTACAGAAATCGTCGAAAGCGTTTCGAGTCGCCCCAGTGTGGCTTTGGAGAAATCGTTCGGCGGCTCGCTTGAGCAGGGAAGTCTTCCACTGGATGACCCGGCCGAAATCGACCGTCTCCTCAGGGAAGCTCGGCTGATCATTGAAATCCTTGGCTTCGAGAATGGATTGGTCCTTCAGTTTCTCAAGGCTAATCAGGAGATGATTTCCTGCGCGCGCCGAGAAGCATTGAAAGGGAGAATCGCCGTAGCCTGTCGGGTTCAGCGGGAGGACTTGCCACAACTTGTGTCCGGCCTCTTTCAAGAAATCGACGAACGCGAACGCTTCCGAGCCGAATTCCCCGATGCCATAGGGTCCGGGGAGGCACGTCGGATGAAGGAGAATACCGCTAGACCGAGGAAATCGCATCGATTAACTCATTCCATGGTGGTGCGATCGAGGTGTACGACTAAATCGTAAGAGAATCGCGATTTTATATGGTCTCAGAGAGGAGAGGGCTCGTCTTCCTTGTCCATCTTCCTGCCCCGCACGAACCGGTTCTCCAAGAATTCGTGTGCCATATCTTTTCCCCCAAGTCCGAAGGCAATCGCTAGACCCAGCATGATTGCGCCAAAGACAATCCCAAATGCCAGGAGCATCGTCTCGTCTGCCAGCCCAAGTTCTTCGAACATCATCGACATTACGAAGACGATGATGAGACCCCGGACAGAAGCACTCAGAAAGCGCGGAGATGGAAGATTCGCATTTACTGCTGCCAACAGGGCGGCGCGCGAAAAGAAGCTGGCGACGAGCAAGCCGAAGAACATGATGAGCAACGCCACGACCAGCCTGGGCAGGAATATGAAAAACCGGTCGACATGCTCCTGCAGTCCGCCGATACCGAGGACGCTGATGCCGAGCATTACGAATCCCAGCCACGCCACCCAGAAAAAGAAGCGGCTGATGAGTTCGGTCGGAGAAGGCAAAGCCGCTTGATTGAGAAGCTGCGAGGCCCCGGTTTTCTCGAATAGCTTGTCGAATTTCGCGAACCGGAGAATGCTTCGAAGAATCGACTTCAAAATGTACGCGATGAGCCATCCGACAAAGATAAGGATGAGCATCACGATCAGGCGCGGTAACAGATGGGCAAAGCCTCTGAATATCTGCTGCGCCGCCTGCGTCAGTTCTCCTACGATAATGTCTCGCATCGGTTTCTCACTTTCCCCTGTTCCATAGTTCAAGCAGATAGGGCTTCAATCGCTCGAACTCAAGGCATAGGTTTTCGATGTTGTTGCCCACGTCTGCCGACGAGGCATTGCGATTTTCGGACAGGAAGGTAAACATGCGGCCGCGATAAATCGGCACCAGGGCCTGCAAGATGTGATCGCGGTTGATGACAGCTTTGTAATAAGACACGGCAAACTCATAAACCGTCCTGACCCAAAGTTCCGGAGCGAAGTAAAATATGCTTTCGTCGAGAGTTGCGATCTGCTGCAGCTTCCCTAAAGTGTCTTCCGTAAGAATGGACTGAAGAACCGAGCCCAACTCTGCCACGCCTTCCGAGAACATTTGTTTGAGTTGCTTGCGATTGACGCGGAACGGCTCCACGGTGACATCGAACTCCGGCCCCTTGGTCGGCACTGGCTCAGAGCCGTTCTTGGCGCTCCAGATGGGAAAGTTCGGTTCGAGTGAGGCGAAGAGGCTTCCCATCGTCTGGCGCATGGCGTGGACCAGATCGCGCGATTGTGCTTTGAGTTGCTGTCTTGCGCCGAGGTATGTCTGCTGAACCTTGAAGCCATCGGTCAAGGCGCTGATCGTGAAATCCATCCGCGGATCATCCCGTTCGGACTCGCGGCTCCAACTGTGTTGCGTAAGAAATTGGCTGCCGAGACGGCTGGAGAATCCGAAATCAGAGGCGAAGGGTTCGCGCAGCCGTTGACCATAAAGAGCGCGCGTCATCGGGTAGACGAGGTTACTCACCAGGACGCCCTCGAATTTGTGCCTGCGATAGATGGGTGCGACGAAGTCGAAGCTCTCGCGATAGACCGGGCGAATCAAATTGTCGATCCATTGCGCTTCGATGGTGGTCGACTCGGGTGAAATCACGGTGCAGGCCTTAGCCCTAAGAACTTCGGCCGCGGCGAGGATGGTGCGCAGCGCAGTCTCCGATGATGGACTCTTCGCGTATTGGGTACTGATGGAGTGGAGCGTTCGCAGCGTGTAGCCGTTGAATCCGCGCCGGACGTCGCTGATGGAAGCTCCCACCACGAGCTCGGGAGTTCCATCGGTAGACCCGGCGTCGGCATTAATGATGACCGCGCGTTCACGGGGAAAAGATCGAAGGATGCCGGCCTGAATGGCCTGGATGGCGGACTGCACGGTCTTGGCATCGTTGTGGGTAGGAACGCCGACAAGGATGTCTACTTCGCCCACATTGATCAACTGGCGAATGAAATCGTCCGTGAGTATGTTCTCGTCTGCCATCGGCCTCCGCCGCGGTTACAACCAAGCTTGATTGGAACTAAATTCGCCGGAATCGGAACCAGTAAAACTGATATGGCCCCATCGTCAGCATGTAGGGCGAATCGCCAATCCGCGGGAAAAGATTTCCGCCGAACATTTCGATCAAGACTTTTCCCTTGTACCGGCGCAAATCCAGTTCCACGGCCTGCGCCGCACTGGAGAGATTATTCACCACCAGAATTGCCTGATCGCCCAGCTGCCGCACGTAGGCAAGCACACGATGGTTCGCGGGATATAAAAATTCAATCGAGCCGGAACCGAAGAGTGGTGTCGAGTTTCGCACCCGGATCAGATGCTGCATCCACGACAGAAGCGAATGCTGACTTCGTTCCTGTGATTGAACGTTGATTGCCTGATATCCATACACGGGATTCTGAAGGAGTGGAGAGTAAAGACTCTCTGGATCGCCCGCCGAGAATCCGCCGTTCCAGCCGGCATTCCACTGCATCGGGGTGCGCACACCGTTGCGATCACCAAGCTTGACGTTATCTCCCATGCCGATTTCATCGCCGTAATAGATGATCGGGGTTCCTGGAAGAGACATCAGCATGCCATTCATCAATTCGATACGGCGGCGGTCGTGCTCAAGTAGTGGTGCTAAGCGACGCCGGATTCCCAGGTTCAGCCGCATCACTTTGTCGCGCGCATAGGAGTCATACATGTAATCGCGCTCCATGTCGGTCACCATTTCCAGCGTGAGTTCGTCATGGTTACGCAGAAACAATCCCCACTGGCACGAGGGCGGTATTTCCGGAGTCTGTTGCAGAATCTCGGTGATCGGTTTGCGATCTTCCAGTTTCAGCCCCATGAACATGCGAGGCATAAGCGGAAAGTGGAAGGCCATGTGAAACTCGTCTCCGTCGCCGAAGTAGGGACGCAGATCCGCCGGCCACTGGTTTGCCTCTGCTAACAACATTCGGCCCGGATACTCACGATCCATGCGGGCGCGCAATTCTTTGATGATGAGGTGGGTTTCAGGGAGATTCTCGCAAGACGTTCCCTCGCGCTCGATCAGGTAAGGAACTGCGTCCAGACGGAAGCCGTCGACTCCAATGTCCAGCCAAAACTTCATCACCTCCCACATCTGTTGCCGGACTACAGGGTTGTCGTAATTGAGGTCAGGCTGGTGACTGAAGAATCGATGCCAGTAATAGGATTTGGAAACAGGATCCCACGCCCAGTTCGACATCTCCGTGTCGATGAAGATGATTCGGGTGGTTCGATACCGTGTATCGGTTTCGCTCCAGACGTACCAGTCGCGGCGAGGATTGTCCCGCGAGCTTCGCGATTCCTGAAACCAACTGTGTTGATCGGAAGTGTGATTGAGGACGAGTTCAACCAATACTCGAAGTTTCCGCTCATGGGCGGCGTTGAGGAATTTCTTAAAGTCCTCCAGGCTTCCGTACAGCGGGTGAACCGACGTATAGTCTGCAATATCGTAGCCATCGTCTCGAAGAGGCGAGGGGAAGAACGGCATCAGCCAGATGGCATTGACGCCCAGATCGCGCAGGTAATCGAGCTTCTGCGCCAACCCTTCGAAGTCGCCGACGCCGTCTCCGTTGCTGTCATAAAACGTGCGGACGTGTACCTGATAGATGACTGCATTTTTGTACCAAACCGGGTCGTGTCTTTCTGGCAAAAGCCTCCTCCCGAGCCATTTCTTCTCTGAAGAGGGTAATTGAATTTTTGGTTGGAAACGAGCTTCGCGCAAAGAATAATGGCGCGCCGCCCCAACGGAGTCATCTGGTCGACGATGTCAGTCAGCTATCCGGCTTTGGAGAGCCTCCGCGCCTTGTTGATTTCACGGATAGGCTCCCCGAGGCCGTCGCGAAACCCCTTCCGCCAGCTCGGCCACCGGAGGGTCCAGGGAAGCAACGACTTGGCCTTCTGGTTCGAGGCGCCTCGAATCTCGGTCATCATGGCGGCGCCATGTTTTCCAGCTACGATACGGCCAATCCACTTCGGCAGGTACCGCGGCTTCTTTGCTCCGATAGTTTTGGCAAGGTACGGAAGCCATTCTGCCACCGGCGCAGGCTCGTCATCGCAGATGTTGTAAACGCCGGGTGTCAGCGCATCTACGGCGGCCAGCGTGGCAGTCGCTGCGTCTTCTATGTGGACGAACGACCAGTGACCGCTTCCTTTGCCAATGACCGGAATGTGTCGTTTACGTATTTCGTCAAGCATCGACCCGCCGCGGCCCAGAGATGTTCCGGGGCCGTAGAAGGATCCGTAACGCAGCACGAAGCCTTCAATCCCGGGTGAAAACAAGACTTCAGACTCCAAATGAAGGATTGCTTGAAAGGTCTCACGATTTTCTGGATCGGGAGTGGAAAGCAACAGGTCGTCCTCATTCTTTATCCACGATCCCGTTCGAGCGTAGGGCCAGCCGGTGTAACTCTGAGCAACAAATCGCCGGCACCCAACTCTCTGAGCGGCGTCGATGAGGTAATCGGTTGCTTTCGTACGCAGTCGATTCGTCAACGCGAACGCCTCATCGAAACGGCGTATGTCGAAGCGATCCGGAATGTCCGTTAACTCATGGATGATCACTTCGGGCTGCGAACGGCGGACCGCATCGATAACTTCCTTTTCATCCAACGCGTCGATGATTTCGGCCCTCGCCCCGAGCCGCCGAATTGCATCCGCCTTGCCCGGTAAGCGAGTCGTGCCCGTTACAATATGACCTGCTGCAACCAACTGGGGAAGCAGGCGCTTGCCGATCGCTCCAGTTGCACCTGCCAGAAAAACTTTCATCGCAATTCTTCTCCTTCGATCAGTTTCGCCCCAATTTTGGTTAGTCACCCGTCGTCATAATGGTGACGCGTAGGTTCACGGCGCATCACACAGAGTTTTGAAATCCGCAAGAACGCATTGAAGTGAACCGTCGAACGTTGCAACCAAAGGTTTAAGTTTTTATTCCGCTCCTACCGATCCCAGCCCTGGCTAATGAGATGCGGATGCCTCCATTGAGAGTTCCACAAGTCTGCGGTCTCGGGGATACAGCGATTACCTGATAGAAAAATCCGGGGAGTTATTCCGCAGAACAAAACAACCTCAGCTTAAAAAAAGTTGCGAGGAAATGAATCCCGGATTTTGGGAGATCGATCAAAATTAGAAGCGAATATGAAAAACAGGCTGAGCGTCACCTACGTTGGTGGGGCAACTGCATTGCTGGAGTTTGGCGGACTGCGTTGGCTCACTGATCCCACGTTCGATCCAGGCGGCACTGAGTATGAGTCGGGTCCTGTAACGCTTAGAAAACTCCACTCCCCTGCTGTGACTCCCGAGAGGTTGGGAGCCTTTGATTATGTGCTCCTCAGCCATGATCACCACTCTGACAATCTGGATCACGCCGGGCGCGACATTCTCACAAAAGCAAAGAACGTGCTCACGACGCCGGAAGGATCGCAACGCTTGGGTAACAACAGCCTGGGTTTGAAAGAGTGGGAGAGTGTTGAGTTTAGCGCCGGAGACGGAAATGTTGTGCGGGTTACCGCAACGCCTGCTCGTCACGGACCCGAGGGACTCAGCCGTGGAGCAGTTGCGGGATTCGTATTGTCCTCAAGCCGGGTGCCTGAGGCTGCGGTTTACATTTCAGGCGATACCGTATGGTATCCCGGCGTGGTTGAAGTCGCGCAGAAATTTCCGATACGGGTGGTCTTGCTCCATCTTGGAGCCGCACGCGTCCCCGAGGTCGGATCTTATCACTTGACCATGACAGCCTCGGAGGGAGTGGAGGTTGCACGTCATTTTTCTGACGCCACGATTGTGCCCATTCACTATGAAGACTGGGCGCATTTCTCTGAGGGCCGGGAGGTCGTGAACGAAGCGTTCTCGCGGGCTGGACTTGAACCGCGCCTTCGATGGCCGGAGCGGGGACGTGCCATTCAAATTTCGTTGGACCCAGTTGCTTCTTCTGTTTCAAAGGCGAGCTAGTAAATTGCGATTTAAAGAGGAATGATTTCATGGCGAACGGCGTTGATACAGATGTCCTGATAATCGGTGCGGGTCCTGTCGGATTATTTCTGGCAAATGAATGTGCTCGCCGCGGGCTCCGTTGGCGATTAGTAGAGATGCACTCCTCGCAGTCGGAATATTCCAAAGCGCTTGCCATCTTTCCCCGGACCATGGAGATCTTCGACATGGCCGGTGTGGTCACGCCCTTCCTGGAAAAAGCGAATCGGGTGACGTCGGTCTCGATTTCCACTCATGAAAGACGACTCGCCCACATGCAGTTCGCGCCGCAGGAGAGCGCTTATCCCTTCATTGCGATGGTCCCGCAGGATGTGACCGAGAAGTTGTTGCTCGAAGAACTGCGACGCAAAGGGGGCGACGTCGAGTATTTAACGACATTTATAGAGGCGGATCAGCAGGAAGATCTCGTCAACGTGACGCTCGAGCGCGATGGAGAGAAGATTGTCGTGACAGCTCGGTTTGTGGTGGGATGCGACGGTGCGCATAGCGCTGTGCGGCACGCGCTCAATCTCTCGTTTGAAGGAGCATCGTATGACGATTCCTTTTTGCTGGCTGACGTCGAGTCGAATGAGGCGTTGCCGGCGAATGAATTGCAACTGTGCCCCAGCGAGTCTGGTCCCCTTGCTATTTTTCCGATGAGTGCTACTCGGCGAAGAATTGTGGCTACTATCGACAAGCCAGAAGGCGATGCTCCGTCTCTCGAATTGGTGCGGAGAATTCTTGTGCAACGCGCCCCCGTCGCCTTTGAGGCTCGAAGCATGCGTTGGAGCAGTTACTTCCGCATCCACCATCGCCATGTCGGTCAGTTGCGCGAAGGCCGCATGTTCATCGCCGGAGATGCTGCCCATATTCATAGCCCTTTCGGCGGTCAAGGCATGAATACCGGGTTGCACGATGTATGGAATCTCATCTGGAAGCTCGACCTTGCCGTCCGAGGTCATGCGAAAGAGCAGTTGCTTGATAGCTACGGCTCAGAGCGCCTCCCGGTCATTAGAGATGTCATTGAGACAACTCATCTTCTGACCAAGGCCATGGGCACGCCGAATCGGTTCGCCCAGGCGATCCGCGATACCGTAATCCCAATGGTTTCGCGCCTAGCTCCGTTCCAGCATGCCTTTGTACAACGGCTGTCAGAACTAGGAATTGCCTACAAAGGGAGTCCAATCGTTGAAGGACCCGGAAAAAGATTTTTCGACGACTCCATTCGCGGCGGGGAAGGCATCGGCAGCCGTTTTCTGCTCTTTTTGAGTAGCGAAACCGGCGAACGTGTGCAGGAATCTGCACGTCAGTTGATCGAAGAATTCTCCGATGTTGCGGAGTTGCGATTGTCACGGCATCCGGGGTTAACTCTAGTGCGGCCCGACGGTTACACTGCGTACGCGTCGACCGCGAGCGAACTCACGGATGCATTGAAAATGGTGCGATCCCTTCTGCAGAAGCAAACCACGCGGCTCGCGGTTCCTGTCTAGTTCGCTCGACGGCCGATCAAGGCGGAGACGTTTCACTTCGATCAAAAGTCTGTCCCGCGAGCGATATGTCACTTCCATGTCAAAAAACACTTGGATACCTTCAACGAATTGGAGTATGTTTTCCGCATCAAAATCGGGAGCTGTGGCTCAGGTTCACCAAGCCTAGATCTGGGGAAATTTCGGTCTCGTAATTGAAAACACCCTGCTTTCCGAGATCGATCTAACGGGCGACGTGGAACTTGGTTGGCTCCGAGGGGTCCAGCCGTGAAATGTCCTGTTTGCCTGCCTGTCCTGTTGTTGTCTCTTCTCGCCAGTCCTTTGTTTGCGCGCAATGGGGAACAACCCCCGCCCAGCCCTCTTGTCAGCGACGGCATTTCCGCGTCGGTGCCTCCGGAAAAAGAGCCGCACCATGTCGCGTCGGAGTTCGTGATCCCCGGCCCACTGCGATCCTTCCTGCGCATGGCGGGTATCAGCCAAAAGGTTCGGACGGAAGAAGTGCTGCCCCTGCTGAGCAGAAATGTGTTCACACAAGGCTATGAAGGCGGCAATCGTCCAACGGAGTTCCTTATCCTGTTACGGCGTTATGTGGTTCAGGCCAGGGAGTTGTCGGCCTTAGCCTCGGCCAATGGCATGGTCCTTCGCGTCACGAACTGTGATGACGCAAAAGTCGTCCTGCGCATACTGGGTTACCGCGCGCGCGCGAATTGCGGACAGCCAGACACGGCATTGCAGACCGAAGATCCGGAACGCGCTTTTTTGGCAATCGACTCTGGATTCCCGCTTCCTGAGCTGGAAGCCGCGCTGCAAGGTGGCAAGGTTTTCGAATATGAGTACAGCTCCACGCACGTGCCGGTACTTTTCACCGAAAGCGACTGGACCAACGCGAGCAAAAAGAACTACGTCGAGAACAGCCGCGATATGCTCGACACGATGCTGAACGATCCCGGCGTTGCGCGACTCTATTGGGCGCTCTCCAGGCTCGATCCCGAGACGCGGAGTTACTTACACGAGTCGATCGGCATCGCAAAGCTCGCTCCTTATGGTGCTGTGCTTGATTTTTACGGCAGAGAGTTATGCATTACGGGCGGCAAGATAAACGTCCCCGGCGGAACGATTGCGGAATCTTCGTGGAAAGATCTGGTGGGAGCGAGCCCATCTTCCCCGGCAGCATTCGTGCAGAAATTGTTGGCCAAAGATAAAGGATGGCTGGCGGCCTACTTTGATGTGCTTTCGCGCGCGGGAGCGAAGCAACAATCGTATTTCACGGACTCGCATCGCCTGCGATATTTCTACAACGGACTTCATGCTCCAGATCCATCGGCGAGCGCGACGCGCGGAGCCTTCCGTCCGGCTCCCGCGATGCTCCTTCTTACTACACGCCTACAACTTGACAGCGCGGGCCAGCCGCTCGTTCCCGGTGGTCTCGAACAATGGAAAGAAATCCTGTTAAAGGGTCACAATTCTGGCTTGGTTCGTAAGTGGGCCAAACAGACGAATGCGCTGAACCGTCCGGATGAACTGATCCAGGCAATGTTTGGACTGTCCCGTGCTCCGACTGAGTCGGGACCGCTGCAGATTTATATGGCGATCAGCGAGCTGGATAGCCGGCGACCCCTCGATCATCGCCTCTCGCCAGCGACAGTCGGCCTGCTGGCACGCAAATTCGAAGAGTTCAGCGATCAGTATCGAATTTTTTCGGAGTTCCCAGCTCTCAGTGACGCGTCGATCACCACTTTTGTTGAAGTGGCACAGACGCTGAACAACGTGCCGATGGCGATTCGCGGCAACGCCTTCGGTACTTTTCAAGCGAGTGTCGGGATTTGGCAGATTCTGGCGAGGCAGGGACAGATCTCGAATGCTCACCTGGACGATTCGTGGCAGCGAGTCATCAAGCCTTTCGCAGGAATTCGTTCGGGCGCGCACCTGTACGACGCAGGTCGAAACTCGATGGGAGAGATCTTCCGGTTCTCCACCGGTAAGCCTCATGGTTCGCAGGACGAGATCATCGATTTGCTGGCGGGGCCCACGCAGACAACGCCCGAGGGTAAGCAAATGCATCGGGAAGTTGCCAATCGGCTCCGCTCGGTGCTCGACGATCAGCGGCTGGTTTCGCTCGACACCATCAACACCGTTGGGGATGGTCTTGCTGCAAAAGAACGAGGAAAGCATCCCGAGGAATACGTGGTGCTGCTCGCGGCGCAAACGCGGGAATTCGAAATGCCGCGACCTATCTTCACCAACGGCGAGCGGACTCAGTGGGCGGCCGGCATCTACAACAATCACCATACCGATACGGAGATGCACACTGACTTGCCGAAGCTTCTCAAATCTCCGACCGCGTCTCACTCGCAGGTTGAGGAAGCGAAAGGTCAGCTCGCGTCGTTTCAGCGCGATACTCTGGTTGGCTTGAACTACGCGTACTATGAACCGCCGGGAGCCCAGGCGCTGCACAACAATCCCTTGTTCGTTCGCTCGCACGACTTTGCTGGGGAAACCGTTGGCGGCATCAAGACACTCTGGCAAGCCCCGGAGCTTCTAGGCCAAGGCTCACCCGCCGGCGGAGGAGCGCACTTCGTCGGTTCACTTGCCGATCTTCCGTATGCCTTGGCGGAACTTGAGCAGGACTTCATAGCACCTGATAGCGTGCAGGCACTGATCTGGAAAGAGATGACACCTGAGCTGTTCACCAGTGCGATTCTGCCCCGCTGGTGGGACGTAACTCCTACCGAGCTCCACGCAATCGCCTTGTATCAGAGATCCGGCGAGGAATTGCTCACAGCGTCTGCGAAGGATGAACAGTTACGAAGCAAGGTGCTGGCCATCCTGTCTGACCGAGTGCTCTCACAACGGTCGAGGCAGATTGAAGAAGCTCTGACTGCCGGCCGCGACGCCGAGTTACTCGCCGAAATGATGCCGGCGGATACGTTCTACCTGGCGGCAGAATTTCAACGCAAGTATCCCGACCAGTCCGTTTCGTATGGAACCGCGACGCAAGAGCTGCAGGATCTTTCCCGGCAGCATCCGGAGCAAATCAACTGG
Organism: uncultured Acidobacteriota bacterium; assembly: GCA_963801895.1. Taxonomy (GTDB): domain Bacteria; phylum Acidobacteriota; class Terriglobia; order Terriglobales; family Acidobacteriaceae; genus Sulfotelmatobacter. Next base: position 388,556 of record CAWDGM010000004.1, read on the forward strand.
GAGCGTTTATCGCACAATTTCGGCACGCCGCATCCCAGCATGGCGCAGAACTACGGGCTTGAATTGCTGAACCTCGCGCCCATGCCGCCATTCTCCGGGTATTCAAGCAGATTTCTTGCGGAGTCGTGGGACTCGCCCAACCTATACTGGGCGCGTTTAGCAGACGAGGCTGGGTACAAGCCCGTGATGCTCAACCACATCGTTCCCGAGCTCACGAGGCGCATGGTGGAGAGGATCTTCGCTACCGACTTTGAAGACTGGCCGGCACTGCTTCGCGCAATGCACGAGGCGGGCGCGGATTTTCGTGAAGGCAAGTTCGCTTCACCCACAACAATCAGTTCCGCTCGACCGTGATGTTTCCGCTCGATTGCAACGTCACAGAGAAGTGATCCCAAGACTCGGGGTTGCACGGAGGAATGTCAGACCATGGTTAGGAAATGTTTTCTGCTGATCGCGCTCGCTTTTTTAGTTCTAGGAGACGGAACCGGGAAAGCCCAGGAGAGCCCGAATATCCATGTCGTAGTGAACATGGTTCAGCTGAACGTCGCAGTGACGGATAAGAACGGTAATTACATTACCGGCCTTAAACCCAGCGATTTTGCCATCGTTGAGGATGGCATCGTGGAAAAGACTGCTACATTTGCCGAAGGCAATGGACCGGCTCGCCGTCTCAATGAACTCGGACAGGACATGCCCGGTCCGGCACTGGAAGGAGCCGAAAATCATGCTGCGGATGGCTCGCCCGAGACCCTTGCCGAGCTCGTGAACGGCGCGAACGTATTTGTTCTGTTCGATACGAGCGATTACATGTACCGCGGATTCGTTTTTGCGCAGGATGCGATCTCCGACTTCATTCGCTCGCTCGAAACGGCAGATAAGATCGCCTTCTACTCCTACAGCCGCGATCTTTCGCGGGTCAGCTCGCTCACATCCGACAGAACGCAACTGTTGCGCGCCGTTCGTTCCACCGTGGCGGGCGATCAGGCTGCCCTGTACAACGCCCTTCTGCTGACGCTCAAAGACGCCGCGCATAACACCGGTCGGAAAGTCGTAGTGGTTTTTTCGAACGGGCCTGACAATTCCAGCGTGGTGCCGCCGGAAGACGTGGCCGAGTTTGCGCAATCGGCCGGTGTGTCCATCTACATGATCAGCACGCGCGAGGCCAGGCTCGAGCCCGTATCAACCGCGGTATTTGATCGGATGACCGCTGCGACCGGTGGCAAGGCCTACTTTGCAAAGAACTGGAGAGATGAGACTCGCGCCTTCGGCTCGATTCGCGACGATCTGGCTCACCTGTACTCACTCAGCTACTATCCGAAGGCCAATCCGAATACCGGATGGCGCGCCATCACCGTGAAACTGGTTGGAGAACACCTTAAGAAATATAAGGTGCGAACGCGGAACGGTTATCGTCCGCAGCCATCGCGGTTTTCGGCCGACACTAGAACAACAGCCTCGGATGCCAGAACAGCAACGTCGGATGTAAGTCCCGGATCTCGATAACGCCGCCACCATGTGTGATCTGCAATAATTGGCGCATGTGCGGGCGCTACCGCCTCTCTCGGCGAAAACAAATTGTTGCGGAGTATTTTGACGCTCTGCCGGATGATAATGACGAGTGGGAGCCGCGGTACAACATTGCTCCCTCGCAACCAGTCCCGGTGGTCCGGCAGGATCCAAAGCAGAAGACGCGTTCGCTGTCGCTGCTTCGCTGGGGACTTATTCCATCGTGGGCAACTGATCCCAACGTAGGCTTCAAATCCATCAATGCCAGGTCTGAGACGGTCACGACCACTGCTTCGTTTCGAGATCCACTAAGGGCACAACGTTGTTTGATTCCTGCTGATGGTTTCTACGAGTGGAAGCGCAGCACCAAACCCAAACAGCCATACTGCTTCGAGGTGGAGAACGGAGCGCTGTTCGCGTTTGCCGGCCTTTGGGATCGTTGGTCCGATGTCAGCGGCAAAGTCGTCGAAACCTGTACGATCCTGACAACATCTGCGAACCCCAACATCTCTCATGTTCATGACCGGATGCCGGTCATTCTGGCGCCTGAGGAATACGAGCGCTGGCTTACAACGCCTCCTGCAGAAGCCCGGAGCGTCTTGAATTTGCTCGCCCCTTACGCCGGGCCTATACGCCACTACCCAGTAAGTGAGCGTGTGAATCAGGTTCTAAACGATGACGTGCAATGTTCGGAGCCTGTAAAATTGGACCCTTCAGTCCAGGGCAACTTGTTTTCGTAACACCCATGCCAAAGAAACCGAAAAAGGCCATCCCGTCCGGCGAAGAGTCGCAAGCTTTGAATGGCTGGCAGCAGATTGCTGCCTTCCTGGGAGAACCGACTTCTGTGGTTCAAAGATGGGCATCAGAGGGGATGCCAGTCCGCCGTGAGGGCCGGTTCGTTACGACCACACCGCAGGAGTTGAACACCTGGCTCGGATCGGAGTCTGGCAAGCCTATTCATGTAGCCACTGAGAACAGCGATCTCACGGCCGAACTTAAGCGCGGGCTATCCTTTGTACAGCACGAGAAAAAGTCAGAAGCAGTCCCACAGGTCGAGAAGCCGGAGAAACGAAAGCGTCGATGAAAAAGCCCACGCTTCGTGTCACCAAGTGGCTAGGCGACATCCCGGTTGAAGCGCACTGCACGTTCTGCCCGAATGTGTCGTTCAAGGCACAGGGAAAAGGGCATCGGCCGAACCGCGAAGAATTTCAACAATCCCTGCAGTCTCAATTCGACGAGCACTTGAAGCTTTCCCATTCCAGCCAGCAGTGATCAGATTCCCACCTAAGGCAGGGGCAGCTGCATCCGGCGGTGTGCAGCATCTTGTAACAGATCCTCTCTTGCTTTCACCATTCCTTGTGCCAACGTCCGCAACGAGTCCCTCAGCACGAGTAAGCCGGGTTGAATCTCAATCTGAGAGAGCGTTTAGCATCGTTGCGCGGATGTTCTACCGAGTCTTGTTGAGCACTTGTCTTTCTGGTTCACTTCTAAGAAATTAAACGGACCGAGGAATACAGCTATGGCCGTGGGACTAGACAATCTGAAACATATCGTTGTGCTCATGATGGAAAATCGTTCCTTCGATCATATGCTGGGTTCACTGAAGGCAGTAGATGGCCGGATTGACGGAATATCGGATCAGGACCCCTTTAACAATCCTGATTCGAAGGGAACTACGGTCAAGCCGCAGCCACTGGCGCAATTTCAGAGCCAGCTTGATCCTGATCCCGATCATCACTTTCCGGCAGTGGATTTGCAGATTTTCGGCGGAAGTAAAGATCCAAATCGTACCGCCAACATGCAGGGCTTCGTGAAGAGTTACTTCAACCAGCGACGTGACGTGAATCATTCCCACAAAATTATGTACTACTTCACGCAGAAGCAGTTGCCTGTTTTGACGACGCTGGCGCTAGAGTTCGCGGTGTTCAATCGCTGGTTCGCATCGATCCCCGGTCCCACGATATGCAATCGCGCCTTCGCGCACTACGGCACTTCGTTTGGGCGGGTGGATATGAATCTGCTCTACGTGAACGAGCCGTTCAAGAGCATTTACAGCCGTTTGATCAACGCCAACCCGAAGCAAACCTCAAAGCTTTACTACTACGACACGACCAGTTCGACGATGGAGATCATAAATCTCCTTCAGAACGAGCCGGAGTTGTTCGGCACATACTCGCAGTTCCTGAACGACTGCAAGAAGGGAACTCTGCCCGATTACTCGTTCGTCGAGCCAAACTACAGCGATCACGACTCCGATAGCGGGGAAGAGGTCGCGAACGATCAGCACCCAGACCACAATGTGCAGTCCGGAGAGCTCTACATTGCCTCCGTCTACAACGCGATCAAGCAGAATCCGGATTTGTGGAAAAGTACGGCGCTTCTGATCGTGTACGACGAGCACGGCGGAATTTTCGACCATGTGCCTCCTCCAGCGTGCAAGCCGGATCAGTTCACGGCTTCCGCGAACGATACTGGCACGGGAATGCCGTTCGCTTTTGACAGGCTGGGTGTACGCGTTCCTGCCATCCTGGTGTCTCCGTGGATTCCCAAGGGAACGGTGGTAGACCGCGTCTTCGATCACGCATCGATCCCTGCGACCGTAACAAGCTTCTTCCTCGGCGACTATGCTCCTCGCTCGTCGCGAGAGACGGATGCTGACGTATTCATCGAGCCGAACCGAGCGAAGGTTGATCCCACGCGAAACCTTCTTTCTCTGGATACAATGCGAACCGACTGTCCTGATTTCGATGTTTAACGATGCGGCGTAATTAGCCGCCCGAGGGCTTCCATATGGCACTCATTCACGTTCCCAGGCCTCCCAAGAGCGCATGGAATCCGGATCGCCCGGTTTCCTCACTGCTGAAGATGCAAGTCGAGCAATTGCATCACGCGGCGAGGAGACTACCGCTTCGGTATCGAAGCGACACCTACGTTAACGCGATCAAAACGGAAGGCGAGGCGGCAAAATATATCCGCGAGGTGACGCAGGCGATCCATGATGCGCACGTTGACGCCGATCGCGGGCGTCGTCCGCAGAAGCGCAAGAAGGTGATCGAAATTGCTGCTGTAGCTGAGGGCAGGCCGAAGCGTAAAGCAAAAAAGAGCAGTCCGAAGAAATCGAAGCCCAGGAAGAAAGCGAAGAAGAGGTAGTCTCATGGTTGCCGGAGGCGCGATGCGGTGGAGAGTAATTGCGATTTTATGGTTTGTGTCTACCTGCGCCCTTGCTCAGGAAAACAGGTTGCAGGCGGATTTCCGCCGCGAACGCGATCGCGTGGCGGATGCATGTGCCAGCTTCACCTTCAAGGCAGTACCCGGATGCGCGATTGAACTGTTTACGGATCATCCCCTTCATATCGCCGCCGGCAGTTTACCTCCGCAGAACGGCTTTGGCCTGGGGATGGCTTTCGTGGCCGACAAGAACACCCAAACCTGGCGCATGACTTGGGACGTCGATGCTGTCGGATCCACCAATGGATCGTGGCGAGCAGGCGGTTACATGAAGTTGATCCACACGCCGATGCAAACCATTCGCGTCGTTGTTCCCAGCCCCGCAGGATCGGATACATCGTCCGGAACAGCTAAAAAGCCCGCGGTCAGAGTTCATCCTTATACGGTCTTCAATCTTTATGCGCAGACTATTTCGCTAAACAAGTTGAACTATTTCGGATTGGGCAACGACAGCACGCTTGCGGGAGCGTCGGTGTTTGGAATGCGCGAGACCATTATCGGCGCCAGCGCGATCAAGCCCGTCTACGAGCTTCCCGCCATCAGCGCGCTGAATCTCTCGTTGTTCGGCGAAGTGAATGGTCGGTTTGTGAATGTCCGTTCCGCGACCGGCCAGTCTGTGCCTTCGATTGAAACCCTGTACACGAATGCGACGGCGCCGGGCTTGAGCAATCAGCCGGGATTTGTACAACTCGGCGAGGGCGTGCGTATCAAGCCAGTGTTCGGCGATCGATTCGAGCTAAATTATGCCGGAAGATTCCAGCAATTCTTCGCGCCATCAAACTCGGATAACTCTTTCCTACGCTGGACAGTCGATCTCAATCACACCTTTTATCTGTACGGCTACACCGAGACGGCGGCGAAAAGCACCGACGCCAATGGTCCTGATCGCTGTGCTGCGCCGTCACAGACGTGTCCTCGGGTAGCGACGTCCCGGAATCTCAATGGATCTTTGGGAGTTCGGTTGCTGCTGTCGGAGTCGGTTACATCCACGACAAGCGCTGTTCCTTTTTATTTCCAGCAAAGCCTGGGCGGACAAGACATCAACAGCTCCCTTTCGCTTGGCAGTTATCAGGATTACCGCTTTCGCGCCCCAAATCTTCTGTTGCTGCAGGAGAATTTCGAACACTCCATCTGGGGTCCGTTCGGTGTGAAGTTTATGGCGGACCAGGGAAGAGTCGCGTTGGACAGGGGCGATCTTGGTTTTAGTCACTTGAAGCACAGCTTCGCGGCAGGCCTGACGCTGCGAGCAGGTGGCTTCCCGATGATCAACATGATGTTCGCGTGGGGCGGAGGGGAAGGACACCACAACATCTTCAACATGAATTCTTCGCTTCTTGGCGGATCCGCTCGTCCGGCGTTGGATTGATCGTCTGATTATCGGAATAGCCTTTGCTACGGCAACGGGGGAAGTGGAAGCTTCTGCTTGATGCCTTCGCCCTCGTCCACGGTATAGATAAAATCGGCGGCCACGTCCTTCAGCACCTCGGTCGCGCCATTCGGCCAGTGGATAACAACCTCATTCATCTTTTCGTTTGACCCGAGGCCAAAGTGCAAGCGCAGATCATTCTGCGAGATGTAGCTTGAGCCCCCTCGAACCTCGTCGATCTGGGCTTGAGCCCCTGTCTTGACGGTAATCCGTGCGCCAATCGCTGCCTTGTTGCCTTTCGTTCCGACCAATTTAAACAACACCCGATGATTATGATCGTCGCTCCGGTTCAACAGCAGGGAAGGCGGCTCACCGACATTCAGGATCAGTACATCGACGCGGCCGTCGTTGTCCACATCGCCGAATGCGACGCCGCGGCTGGAGTGAGACGGCAACTTCGCCAGTGTCGATGAAACGTCTTCGAATGAGCCATCGCGGTGATTGCGCAATAAGACGAGCGGCTCACGATACGGCGTGCCCCCGGGAATGCTATCGACCTGCGGGTAAACGTGCCCGCTGGCGATCAGCAAGTCGAGCCAGCCATCGTTGTCCATATCGAAAAATGATGTTCCCCAACTCACCAGCGGATACGTCGGCTTCACGATTCTCGCGCGCTGGCTCACATCTGCAAAGCTGTCGTTACCGAGATTGTGATACAGGACCGATCCCTGCTCGATAAAGTTCGTCGCGAGAAGCGAGAGTCGTCCTTCATGCAGGTAGTCGCCCCATGCGACACCCATCGATCCCTGTTGCATTCCGTCGCCACTCAGAGCCACGCCGGCAAGTAGCGCTACGTCTTCGAATGTACCGTTGTGCTTGTTGCGATATAGATAATTCGGACCAGCATCGTTGGCCACGTAAAGATCCGGCCAGCCATCGTTGTCGTAGTCACCCCAGGTCGCGCCTAGGCCGTAATAGTGATGAGGATCATCGACCCCAGCTTTCTTCGAAACTTCCTCGAAGGTGCCATCGCCCTTGTTATGGAACAGAAGGTCGGATTCTCCCTGCATGCCCCACGGACCACATTGCACGAGAATCGTCTTGAACCGGCAAAAGTGTGGATCGTTCCCGAACTCTGGAAGATGTTCGATGTCGATATGCACGTAACGTGAGACGAACAGATCGACATGGCCGTCGCGGTCGTAGTCTCCCCATGCCGCGCCCGTGCTAAAGCCACCGCCGGCAACTCCTGCCTTGTCGGTCACATCTTCAAATTTGCAGTTCCCGAGATTTCGGTAGAGTGCATTGCCGTTGAATCCGGTGACATAAATGTCCTCGTGGCCATCATTGTCGAAGTCGGCGACGGCCACTCCCATTCCCCAGCCCTTGCGCGTCAAACCGGCGTCTTGGGTAATGTCGGTGAACTTCAAAGACCCATCCTTTGGATCGGTGATTTGCCGGTAGAGCGTGATCATCAAATCGCCGCCCTTGCGATAGCGCTCGACCGTAGACCCATTTGCCGTAATGATGTCGAGTCGTCCATCGTTATCGCAATCGATAAAGGCCACCCCACCGCTCATCGATTCAACAATGTATTTCTTGTCAGCTGAAGAAATGTGCGAGATCGCGAGGCCGGATTTCTGGGCAACATCTTCGAACTGGGGAACGGGAGATTGAGAAAAGTCAGGCGAACGGGCGCCCTGCGCGAGAACGATCATCGCTAACCCGAGGGCAACACATGAAGCGATGCCGATTCGCATAACAGAAAGGATTCTGGCAATTATAATCGAGCGTCAGTTGGGGCCTTGGAGGCTGAAACATCGACTTCCAGCGCGGATTATCGCCCGGCATAGTGCTTCGCGAATTTCTCTACGAGTTGACAAGCCCTTGACCAAATTCCTGCTGAATTCATGTAGAATTTTTACCTAATGCCACAGTTCGTCATCGAACGCGAGATTCCTGGGGCGGGCTCGCTGTCGGAGGCCCAAATTCGTGAGGTGTCGATCCGTTCCCTCGCGGCCCTCAAAGAGATGGGACCGAAGATTCAGTGGCTGCACAGCTACGTCACCGAAGATAAGGTCTACTGCGTTTATCTGGCTCCGGATGAAGACACGATCCTGGAGCATGCACGCAAAGCCAATATTCCTGCCAGCCGCGTGGCTGCCGTGCGGCGCCTCATCGACCCGGCGAAAATTGTGTAGCCGGCTCATCCGTCAAGGCAAGCTTGATCGCATCTTCGAGTGCCATCTCTTTCCCTTCCGCCCATGCGGATTTCCCGTCTTCCTCGCTTAGCGATTCCCACGCGCCGAGAAGTTTCTGGTCCATCCTCTTTTGTTCCGCGAGAGGCGGCGAAGCGCCGATACTCTCGCGTAAATGCGCTCCTGCAGAGGCGACTGTCAGCGCGCGGCGAGCGTCTCCCTTGGCCAAGGCGAGACATGCCAGTCCGTCGAGAACGCGCGCCACTCCACGGCGGTGTTCGAGGCTCACGAAGATTTCCAGGCTCTCGCGATACGAGACCTGCGCGGTCGAATAATGACCTTCCTCGCAATCGATCGAACCCATGTCGCAAAGCGATCGTGCAATTCCCCAGGTTTCTCCAATGTCGCGAAAGACGGCCAGCGCTTTCTCGTAGACGGCATAGGCTCCGCGGTTATCACCCTGTTCGTGAGTCAGATCGCCTTGCTGGTTCAGTGACCATGCTGCGCCGCTGCGATCGCCGAGTTCGGTGAAAATCTGGATAGCCTCCATCAGGGCGAGTTGGGCGCGTGGGTAGTCCTGGCGACTTTTGGCAACATTGGCGAGATTGTGAAGGCACCTCGCCGCAGCGATCTTGTCGCCCACTTTGCGCCAGCATGAAAGGCTTGCTTCGAAGTTGTCCTGTGCGGCAACGTAGTCGCCGCGATCGCGATCGGATACCGCCAAGGCGTTCAGCGCAGTCGCGATTCCCCAATCGTCATTCAGCGCCTGAGAGATCGATAACCCGCGTTCCAGGAAGCGCGTCGAAGCAACGAAGTCTCCCTGCGCGGTCGTAAGTGCGCCCAGAAAGTTGCAGACCTTCGCTCGTTCTCTCGAGTGAGTGGTTCCGGCAAGAAGTAGAATGGCCTCCATCCGCATTCGTGCTTCGGTGAACTGTTCGCGCATTTCCCAGTAACGAAACAGGGCAAGACAAAGCCGAAATCCCCATGCAAGGTCTCTTGTTTGAAATAGCCAGTCAAGCGCAGCGCGAAAGTCATCGTGCTCTGTATCGCAACGAGCAAGCCATTCGGCTCGCTCCTCCTCATTCAAATTAGGATTACCCTCCTCGGCCACCACGAGGCAGTATGCGGCATGCGCTCGTTTCGCATCCTCGTCCTCGCCGCTCTTCTGAAGACGCTCAAGGGAGTATTCGCGAATCGTCTCCAGCAGGCGGAACCGCGCTTCTCCGGTGCTATCTTCGCGTTGTTGTATCAAACTCTTGTCGACGAGCGACGACATCAATTCAAGAAGATCGGAACCCAGATCGCCCCTTGTGTCACATACCGCCTCGGCAGCCTCAAGGGTGCAGCCGCCCCAGAAGACACCGAGTCTGCGAAGCAGCTTCTGTTCTGGATCGCTCAGCAGGCCGTAGCTCCAATCTATGGCGTTGCGCAACGTTTGCTGCCGTTCAGGAAGGTCGCGCGCTCCGGTGGTCAGCAATTGCAGCCGGCTCTCCAAACGAGCAAGTATCTGGGCTGGTGGAAGCATCTTGGCGCGCGCCGCTGCAAGCTCGATTGCCAGTGGGAGACCGTCCACTCTGGAGCAGATCTCAGCCACAATGCGGACGTTATCGTCGGTCAGCCGGAAGGCCGGTTTCACAGCCGCAACGCGCTGCGCAAACAGTAAGACCGATGGGTTCGTAATCAACGCCTCGAACGATTGCATTTGGGCGTCGGTCGGTAGTTCCAAAGGGGACACGGGGTATTCATGTTCGCCGTAGACTCGAAGAGGTGCACGGCTGGTTGCCAGTACCTTCAGAGTTCTGCAGGTTTGGATTAGCTCCGCGACCGTGTCCGCGGCGGGCAGAATATGTTCCAGATTGTCGAGCAAAAGCAGGATGGGTGAAGAACCACGCGACTGCAGGTATTCCTTCAAGAGATCAAGGAAATGCCTGCCGGGGGTTTCCCGGATGCCCAGCGAATCAGCAATTGCGTCCGGTACCAAAGCGGCATCGCTGACAGAAGCCAGGCCGACGAAATAGACATGACCCTGGAAAGCGCTCGATAGATCGTCGGCCACCTGGATCGCCAGCCGTGTTTTGCCCGACCCCCCTGATCCGGTTAAGGTCACGAGCCGTGCGTCGGGGTCCAGCAACAGCTTTTGAATCGATTCCAATTCGCGTTCGCGCCCTATCAAAGGCGTTCGCGGCATCGGCAGGCGAGAGGTTGGCCCGGCCGTCTGGGTAGGGCTCTGAGCGTTGGTAACCCCTTCCGCACCTTCGGCAACAGAACTTACGGAAGCCTCGAAGACATACCCTCGGCGGGGAACGGTCTTCAGGATTTGCTGGGCTCGGTCTCCCAATGCGCGACGCAGCTCCACCATGCATTGAACCAGCGAATCGTCGGTCACGAATGCGTCCGGCCATAGAGTCCGGATCAGTTCCTCTTTCCTGACAAGACGTCCGCGATTCTCTACCAGAAAACGTAGAGCGTCGTAGACTCTGGGGCGTAGCTTTACCTCTCGACCGTCTCTAGCTAGGGAGGCGCGTTCCAGATCGATCGTGAACTCAGCGAATTGGTACCTCAGTTGGGCCTTTCCGGTATCCGCATTCGACATTCTAGGGGTATCTCCGCCATGGCTTGCCTTTGACTGGCCTCCATATGATTGCAGCTCTGCGCCTTAGGGTTCACATTGAGGCGCCAGGGCTCTGTTCTTTGGGATTTCTTTGGCTTTCTTTCGTTACAGACCATCTGATTCGCCGCTAGAGTGCAAACATCGCATGGGGGCTGGCAAATCCAGCCGATTATAGGCCAGTCCCCGGCGGCATGGGGAGGCTTCACATGGTGGGGCGAGTCACGATGCTGGTATTCGGAGTTGCCATCCTGTGGGCGACCACGGGGTTCACTGCGGCCCACTTGTTCTTCGCAGCAGTAACGATGGCCTACATCCTGATGGCGATCCGATCGAAGGAGCGGGATCTCCCGCAATTCTATCGGGAAACATATCGCCGATACCTGGAGGGGATTCCGACGGTACCGATCGTGCTCATTGAGCGGCAGTCAGGTCTGGGACCTCGTGCTTCAGCCCTTCAGTCCCCCGAACCGATTCCCACTATAGAATACCCGGGTCGTTAGTCGCCGGGACGAGAGGAAAATCATATGGCTACTGTTCTAAACCCATCCGTTTCGAGTGATCGCAGCAATGACAACGGCGTCGGAGCCTCCGAAAAACTCGCTCTGCAACCTCGGAGCGCGCTTACCGAAGAGATGCTGGCGCGTTTCGAATCACGCGCGCCCATCTATGACAAGGAGAACCGTTTCTTCACCGAAGACTTCGAAGAACTTCGTGCGTCGAAGTACCTGCTTTCGCCTGTGCCCACAGAACTTGGTGGCATAGGGATGCGCCTGGCCGATGTCTGCCGCGAGCAGCGTCGCCTGGCGTACTACGCGCCCGCAACCGCTCTGGCGGTGAACATGCATCTATACTGGCTTGGCGTTGCCGCGGACCTGTGGCGCGCCGGAGATGCGTCGCTCGAGTGGATGCTTCGCGAGGCGATGGCCGGCGAGATCTTTGCCGCCGGCCACGCTGAGGGCGGAAACGACATTCCCGTTCTGCTCTCAACCACCAAGGCCGAACGCGTTGAAGGAGGCTACCGCTTCACTGGCCGGAAACACTTCGGCAGCCTGAGTCCAGTGTGGACTCGCTTTGGAATTCACGGCATGGATGTCAGCAATCCCAGCCAGCCGAAAATCATTCACGCGTTCATGCGGCGTGACACTCCGGGTTACACGGTCAAAGAGACGTGGGACGTTATGGGCATGCGTGCGACTCGGAGCGACGACACCATTCTGGAGAACGTGTTCATTCCAGACCGTGATATCGCCCGGATCGTTCCGGCTGGTGGGGCGGGCGTCGATGCGTTCATTCTTTCGGTATTTGCCTGGGCTCTGATGGGATTCGGAAATATCTATTACGGGCTGGCAAAGCGCGCGCTGGACCAAAGTATCAGTACGCTAAAAGGTAAGAAATCGCTGGGGCTTACGCGTTCCATGGCCTATCACCCCGAGGCGCAGCACGCCATTGCGGAGATGGTGATTGAACTTGAGTCGATCGGACCTCACCTGGACAGAATCGCCGAGGATTGGTCCAGCGGAGTGAATCACGGCGCGGAATGGCCGGCGAAGATCTTCTCGGCCAAATATCGTGCCGTGGAAGGTGCGTGGCGCGTCGTAGATCTCGGGTTGGATTTGAGCGGCGGCTCCGGCATCTTTCGTTCCGCAGGATATGAGCGGCTGGTTCGAGATGCGCGGCTCGGCCGCATCCACCCCGCGAACTCTTTCCTGGCACATGAGGTAATCGCCAAGACTGCACTGGGAATCGGTCTGGACGAGCAGCCACGTTGGGGATGATTGGATAGGGGCGAGTTTATCCCTTAGCGGGCTGAGACAGCGATTCAAGGAATGGCCGGGACCATTCCTTGAATCGCTTTTCACTGCGTGACGGTTTCCTGAGTTCGGCTATTCCCGTCTCGCCGCATCCGCTGCGGCAGCCAGCTTGTGCATCGTCTGGAAGAACTCAGGCGATTGCCCAATGAAGAGCCCCATGTCGGTTAGGAACTTCACTGTTCCCCTGGCAATTCCTTCCGTATTCGTCGGTCTAATCACCGAACATCGCGGTAGTTTCCGGCTCAGGAATGGGCAGGGCTCAGGCATGATGAGGCTCGTCTCGTACAGGTCTCCGCCGAAGGGCGGATTGTTGAGGTTAGGGAAAAAGAGACCGTTCGTGGGATCTGTCAGAGGGGCAAGCGGATCGCTGACCGCAGCGCCTGCTTTATCAGACCAGGTTTGGAAGTGCATTGTCTCCGTAGGCCCAATGCTGATTAAGATGCGAAGGACCTCAACGCTCCGTGCTCTCTGTGCCATCGCCGGATAGAGGCTGTTGCCGCCTTGTTCGATGGTCGGCATGTGGAAAGCAGCGGTATTGGCGATCGCCTGGATGTGCGCGTCGGGAGTGAGATCATCATCGGTCCGTGGTATGGCCGTGAATTGCCCTTGGTGTAGATCTTTCACCGCCTGCGGAAATACATGGTTCGGATCGAGATCAGGATTGTGCGAGTCGTCGCGGTAACGGGTGTACCAGCTTGTATCGAGCGTAAGCTGCGTCAGGTTGGTGAGACGAGGCTTACCGCTTGATCCCGTTGCGGTGCTGCCCGTCAAGGTGCGGAACTGATCCAGATTTGCGGGGGCCTCGCCCTTGGATTCCAGGTACGCGTTGAGAAACGTGAAGTGCGAAATCTCGTCGTCGGTGTTGTCGTGAATGTAGTCGGGGAAGTCGTCATCCAGTGCTTCTAGCTTCTCTGTGTAAACGGGGTTCCCGCTGCCTCCCGGAACCTCGTCGTCCTGAATACCTCCAAGTTCGTTGTACTGAATCCAGAAATCGGCTTCAAGGATTTCCGCTGCAGCCGCAAATCGCAGCAACGCAGCATCTCCTCTGCTAAGACTGCCAGTTGATTGCGAGAACAGGTTGGTGTTGGCGAGAACGGCAGCGCCTGCGCCGGCGACTCCGGTGGCGAGCCCTTGTTTGAGGAAATTACGACGATCGGCGGATTTGGCTGGTTTTGATTGGGAGTCAGGCATGTTTCCACTCCTTTTTCTTTGGTCGGACGAGGTTGTCTGTCAGTGCCGGCTGTTCCTCGGCAGAACAACGCGGGCGCGCTTCAGAATTACTGGCACATGACGAGCCCTTAGGATGTCGAGTGAGGTTGCAGGGGATTGTCAAATGTATGTCAGGCGTCGTTTCTTACGGTGTGTTGACATTTTCTCGGCCCGGAATCCGCCGCAATGACACTCGCCCAAGATTGACCTCTCTACATCTGAATGTTGAACTGGCCTAGTACACTTCTCTCTGGCCATTTGTCTCTGGAGGTGGTTGGTCAGGGGCACATCGGCCGCGTTCGCATGGAGTCCGTCAGATGCACTTACTCCATCTCCGCACGAAACTGGAACAGGGACGAACACTTAATGAGACCGGGGAGCAGTTCAGTACGCTGGTTTGTGGCCGCGATGGTGGGAGGATTCGCCTTCGTCAGCTACGTCGAAAGAATGAACATTTCGGTGGCTGCAGCGATGATGATGCCCGACCTTTCCCTGAGCAAGACGGAAATGGGGCAGATCTTCAGCAGCTTCTTGTGGGGATACGCGATCTTTCAGATTCCGGCTGGCCGCATCGGAGATGTCGTCGGACCGAGGTTGACTCTTACCGTCGCTGCGCTTTTATGGTGCGTGACCTCAGCTCTGACAGGGTTGCTTCCGGGACGGATTCTCTCTGGAAGCCTTGCAGTCTTGAGCTCACTATTCGTGTTGCGCTTTCTGCTGGGCGCTGGTGAAGCCGCAACATTTCCCGTAGGCGCGCGGGCGATCCGCAACTGGACGCCGCTGTCGGAGCGAGGCCTGGGAAACTCGATCATGATCGCGGGCGCGTCGATCGCGGCTGCTGTCACTTCTCCGTTGGTGTCATGGTTGATGGTTCGGGTTGGATGGCGGGCATCGTTCTACATAACATCGGTTGCGGCGCTTGTGCTCGCTCTCGTGTGGAGACTTACCGTCACCGATCATCCGCGAGATCACGCTCGCATTAGCGCCTTCGAGCTGAAACTCATCACGGGCGATCGCACGTTCGAACACGCGCGAGAGCTAAGACCGCGGAAATCGCTTCGCCAGTTGCTCGCGAATCGCAACGTCCTGCTGCTTTCGCTCAGCTATGTCTGTGAGGGATACGTTCTCTTTATCTTTGTGTTCTGGCTTTACCTCTATCTGGTTGAGGTACGCGGATTCACTATGCTGAACGGCGGACTAGTCGCGTCGTTGCCTTGGCTGACGGCCTTCGCCTTGACTCCGCTGGGAGGGCATTTCTGCGACCGCATCACGACGACTCGAGGCCGCGTTGCCGGCGCGAGGGCAGTGATCATGCTGGGCTATGGAATGTCCGGTGTATTGCTATTTGCGGCGGCCAAATTTGAGAATCGGATTGCCGCGGTGGCTGCACTTTGCTTGAGCGTTGGATTTCTGTATTTCGCAGAACCAGCATTCTGGGCGACCGCGCTCCACATCGCGGAGGAAGATGCGGGAGCGTCTTCCGGCATCATGAACACGGCCGGAATTCTGGGCGGAATCGCCTCGACGTCCCTGGTGCCAATCATCGTGAAGCACTTTGGCTGGTTGCCCGCACTGGCCTCAGGCGCGGCTGTGGCGCTGGCCTGCACCTGTGCGTGGCTGCTGATCGGGCAGAGTGGAATGATGGAGAAAGTACCGGTCGTGCAAGACGCTGGAGCGAACCCTTAAAACATAGGATATTTGGCCGAATGATTTCACCTCGTGAGCTCCTGAGTGATACAGCAGCAAGTCGCGAAACTGATTCGCCGATAGAAATTGGGGGTATACCCCTCCCCCCTCCGGTCTAATGGAATCAGCAATTTAGGGGAAAATTGCAAAGTAATCTATGAGGCTCAATCACTTACGGGCAAAATCTTGTGCTCAAAGGACTTAGCGCCTCGCTACTTGGAATCCAGTTCCGAATCGGGACGACCATGTCTGTCCTACCGTTTCGGCCTCCGTGATGATTACGCAGATGTCGGATCCGGCGCAAGGTTGGATGTCACAGTCTTGTGTGGAAAACATCCAGCCTTTGGAGCCAACGCGGCTGCGCTCGGCAAGTCGGATTCGCGACCACTCGGATCGAACCGATCGCTTCGCCTTCGACGACAAGTTCAGCTCACAAAGGTTATGGATCCTTCGCGGTAAAGCCGCTCAGGATGACAGGGCTTGGAAGATCAGGCTTGCTCCACCTGAATCACACGACCTATAAGGATCGAAGCCATGTTTTCTAAAGACGGAATCAGGGAATTGCACGCTCTCATGCACGAGAGGGTGGACCTGTTGCTGCGACACGTGTCGACAGTTCCGGATCATTTATGGCGCGAGCCGATCTCTGGATTCGGCCATCCCACTGTCTGGAAGCAACTCGTACACATTCTCAGTTGTGAAGAGGGCTGGGTACACGATTTGCAATACAAACCGTTTGACGGTTGGCGAGAAGAAGATGTCCCGACTATGGCTACTCTTACTGCGTCCAAGAGCCGAATTTACGATGCCACCCGCGCGTATCTCGAGAGTCTCAGCGAAGCGCAACTCAATACAACGCTGGCGACTCCTCCGCAGGATTGGGGCGGAGAACTACGAAGTCCTGCTTTCATCCTGCTCCACGTCATTACGCACGCGTTTCACCACAAGGGTCAGATTGTGGCCATGCTGCGTATCCTAGGCTATCCGCTCCGGATACTGATTTACAGCCGGTTTGATCGCCCCGGCGCTATCACTGCGGAAGGCCGTTCGATGCTATCTGGACTCGTAAGGTGACGGAGCCGATTTTCTTGCCGTCGCTCTCAGCGTCCCATTTCAGCGTCTGCCACGAGTCCTTTTGCGCCGCGGTGGACGAGATCGTGAATTGAATCGCGTAAGCATCATGCGCGGCTACATTGAAGGTCGTTACAGCAGGCTGTGCATTCCATCCTTGCGGCAGGGTCGCTTTCAGTTCCACTTGCTTCGGACTGTCAGTGTCATTACGCAGCAACAGGGGAACCCAGAGCTTTTCACCTGGGGCAACCTGCGCTTCGGGCGCGTAGAGGCTCGCAATATGCTCAATGTTGTGAGCGCGCCAGAATGTGCGGTAGAACGACCACGGGCCTCCAAGTTCTACGGTCAGACCGGATGGCGAATATTCGTAACCACGCGCTCGTACGTAGGCGATAGGACTTCCGGTGATGCCCTCGAAGACATCGCCCGTTTTGGATCCACCGACCAAAGACTTTCCGAAGATCAGGCGCACCGGCGTCTCGGTGAATTCTTTAAGCTGAGCGTCGGTGAAATCATTTTGAGTTTTATATTGCGCCCACGCTTCGGCGGCGATGCGAGAATATGGAATTTTGCGCGAGGGAGAAACATCGCTGGTCTGATACTCAGGTCCGTTGCCCTTAAGGAAATCGAAATGTGTTGAGTCGGAGAAATAGTAGATTTTTTTCGGCTGCCAAGTACGGAGACCTTCGCCATAGTTGCCGATGCTCATCCGGTTGCGTGCCGCTTCCACTTGCTCAGGAAAGGCAAGTGGGTTCGCGGACAGATCGAAGGCTTCTGTAGCCAGAACTCCAGCAGCCTGGTGGTCTTCGTGATTCTCCCCGACGACATAATTCGGCAGCCAGGTGAGGATCACTTCGGGACGAGTGATGCGCACGAGGCGGACCACCTCTTCGAGGGACTGCCCGTGTCCCCAGATTTCGAGAGAACGCAGCACGTCGCCGCCCGGGCTATCCGACCCGTGCATGAACCAGGCGTTTGTGATGCCGTAGGACGCAAGCGACTTGCGGGCTTCCATCTCGCGAATGTCTGCGAGCGCATTCGCCTGTTCGGGGCCGGCCGCGTTGCCGCCTGAGTTTCCGCGCGTTCCGTAAACGACGGCCACAGTTTTGTGCTGCTCCTCAATCAGCTTCGCGACGTATGCGGCCACTTCAATGTCGTCATCGGGATGGCCTACGACAATCAAGATGTCGACTTTGTAGCGGGCATCGGAGGCCGGATTTGGTTCGGCCTGCTGAGCTGTCGAGAACTGAAGTCCAATACCGAGAAGGAGGAGGCCGAACCAATGCAAGCGAGCAATTTTCATTCTTCGATCCTTATCAAGTTTGAAAAATGGACTTCAACGACAGCAGGTGCGAGACAGTGTCGCGATTTCACACTGAAGACGAGAACATGAAAACAGGTCAGCCGTCTGGAGTCAACGGCTGGCCCTTTGCGTCAGAAGCGGAAGTGCAATCCGAATTGCATTTGGCGCATATCGGCGGCGCCGAAGATTTTTCCGGCGTCCTGATCGAAGATGTAACTGTCAGGATTCACGAGGTTCACGTGGTTCGTCGTGTTGTAGGTTTCCCACTTGAATTCGAGACTCTTCGATTCCGTGATGCGAAAGACCTTTCCCAGCGAAAGATCGACTTCGTAGAAGCCGGGACCACGCAGAGAGTTGTGATGGACGAACCCCTGGCGACCGACGCCTTGCGGATCGACATAGGCTGCAGGATTGAACCAGAGAGCGGCACTGGGATTAGAAACATTGGGATCACCGACCTGGTCGGGACGCACCTGGTTGTAGTCGGCGTATAGCTGATTCCCGTTGGCTGTAGGAGTGAAAGGCAGACCGGTTTCAAAGCGGCTGATGCCGCTCAGATCCCATCCGCCGAGAACGAGATCCATCGCTCTACTAGTGCCTGTTCCCCAATGGCGGCCGCGTCCGAAAGGCAGTTGCCAGACATGCGAGACCGTGAGCGTGTGTGTACGGTCGTAGTTTGCGGGGCTGTGGTCCTCCCACCAATTTAAGTTGTTGGCGTATGCTCCTCCGGTCTCGCTGTTCGCCATGGCTTTTCCGTAGGTGTAGCTGACCAGGAAATCCAGACCTTTGGTAGTCCGCTTCTGAATCTTTACTTGCAGAGCGTGATAGCTGGAGTTGTCGCAGTTGCAGGTTTCGTAGATGCCCTGCGACAGACCGAACCTCTGGAAGAATAGCCGCCGCGAATCGAAGTCGTTGCAGCCGCCAGCAACGCTGGGGTCGGGGTCGCAATTCGGACTAGGCGGAGCAGCCTGATTCACGTTGGGATTGACGAAGAGATGGCGTCCTACGTTTCCAACGTATCCGATTTCCGCCGTCAAGGTGGGTGTGATTTCGTGTTGTACCGTCAGGTTCCACGAATCCGCCAGAGGAACGCGGAAGGAGCTTGGCGGATTAAAGAAGTAGAAGACGTTGAGATCTCCAGGCAGAGGGAAGCGGCCGTTCGATCCGACGACGGGACTAGACGGAAGAGGCGGTCCGGCCAACAGATCGAAGACAGGACTATAGGAATTGTCCTGATTGATCTGCTGGGGAATCGTGACCGGCGGATCGTAGTCCGGGGCCTGACCGAACACCGCGCCGAGGCCTGCGGGGGTGAAACTGCGGCCGTATCCTGCGCGGACCACGGTGTGTTGCGAGATCGAGTATGCGAATCCGAGGCGCGGAGCGAATCCTACGTTGTAGGCTTGCACGCCCATGTTCGAGGGAACCGAGCCGACCCCGGCGACCAGAACCTCGCCGGTATTGGGATCGAAACTTCCGGCCCCGCCAGGATGCGCCGCGGTCTGCGGGAGATAGTTTTCATAGCGCAAGCCTATGTTCAAGGTGAGCTTGCGAGTGACACGCCAGGAGTCTTGCCCGTAGAAAAAGAGACGCGTCTGACGCAGGCCGGGCTGATAGCCGGCGCCGGTGAAGTAGCGGGAGAAATTGCCGGGCAATCCGAGCAGGAAGGATGCGATGCCTCCTCCGGTAGGACCGTCCGGAATATTTCCTGAGACTGGATCCTGCGCGTCGACGGCTGGGCTTCCTGTGATGCTCTCGCCGAAGCTGAGTTCGCCGGAACGGTGTGCGTCGCTGGGAATGCGCTGTTGTTGGGCGCGGCGGATATCGATACCCCATCCGAAGGTGTGATTGCCGTGAGTCTTGGTCCAGTTGTTCACCCACTGGAAATGATTTTCTGTCTCCTTCAGCGGACAGTTGCACTGATTGACGCCGAGAGAGTATCCGAAATTAAATCCGCCATTTCCGTTGATGTAGAAGGCTGGCATGCCGCTGGTGTCGGTGGTGCCGAGGTTCAAGCCGGGAAGTCCGGCGTCTGTGGCGGGTGTTGTACCAACTCCATTGGGATTCACCCGAATTCGATAGCGATAGAACCCGAATCGGAAATCGGTGACGAGCGTGGAACTCAGAGTGAGGGTTGCGCCCAGAGCGAAGCTTTGATTGCGAGCCGGTGCGGTACCTGCGAAGTTGATGCCGTTGAGGGAGGGTCCGCCAGCTTCCGCCCCGTAGGCGCCAGGGGCGAAATGATCGAAGTCAGCGAGAGTGTATCGGCCGAAGAAATGGAGGCGGTCAGAGAAGGTGTAGTCGACTCGTCCATCGAACTGGTCACTGTTGAAGCGCTCACTTCCAGTCGCGACGTAGTTATTTGAAATAGACGTTTCATCCTGGGGCAGGGGAAGGAAGCCCATAAGGTTTTGAATGGGCGCCGGGACAGATGGAAGAACGTTTACCTGATGGTTGGACGAGATGGCCAGGCGATTTCCGCTGCCGTCGTCGGTGGATGGATCGAAGACCATTCCAGTGCGCGCCGGAACTACGTCGCCTTCAGTGGTGGTGACATTGAACGGAGTCGTGCACGGCGTGGAGGAACTGCTTTTGTCGGCGCAGATGTAGTCGCCCAGCAAGGCCGTGAGATCGCCCGATCTTTCGGCAGAAGTGGGAACGGTGGAAGTGATCGAGGCGGATCTGCGCCGCCGCGTGCCTTGGTAGTCGGCGAAGAAGAACACCTTGTTCTTGACGACGGGGCCGCCCACCGACGCGCCGAACTGATTCCAGCGGAGGGGCAGCAAGGATTGGGACGTCCAATCTTTGGCGTTGAAGAAATCGTTGCGCAGATATTCGAAAGCAGACCCGTGCAGCGTATTGGTTCCGGATTTTGTAGTGGCCTGCATGAGCGCGCCGGCGACGGAGCCAAACTGCGCATCGTAGTCGCTGGTGGTGATCTTAAATTCCTGCAGCGAGTCGATGTTCGGATTGATGACAGCAATTCCGAGGATCGAGCTATTGTTCTCAGTGCCATCGAGGAGAAATCCGTTCGCAGTGAATTGCTGGCCGTTCGCGTCGATCTGATAGCCGGACTGGGGATTTTCTGAGGACGCGTGTTGCCAGTCATTGATCTGCGTTCCGGGCGTGACTAGCATGGTGAACGTCAGATTGCGATTGATGATGGGAAGGCTGCCGAGCTCCTGCGTGCTGAGAGTGGTGCTGACGTCAGCGCGATCGACTTTGAGGAGAGGGGTCTCTTCGGTGACTTCGACCTTTGTGGCTTCTCCTTTGACGCCGAGTGCGGCATCGACGCGGGTGGAAGCGTCAATCTGAACGTCGGCAGTGGCTTCGAAGGCGCTGAATCCCGGCGCGTTTACAGTAACGCTGTAGCGTCCCGCGAGGAGGTGTGTCTGTTCGTAGTTTCCGCTCGCGTTGGTGGTTGTTTGATAGACCGTACCGCGATCGAGATCTTTCACTGTGATCGGGGCGTTCGCAACGGAAGCCCCGGTGGGATCGGTAACTGTGCCGATGATATTTCCATAGACTGCCTGTCCCAAGGAGACGGCGGATAACAGGATAAACAGAGACGCCAACTGGAAAAATGCTCTAGTGAATCGATTCATTTGAACCCCCGCAGATAGGCCGAGCCCTAAAACCGACGAGATTGGCTGTGGCTTTGGAAGATGTGAGAGAGAGTGTTGCGTCTTGTTACGGCGGAGGTCAAGAGTAAATTATTGATCCGCTGAATTTCTATGATCCTGTCGGATATACATTGGTGCGTGCGCGGACTACGTGTGGCGCGCAACGTCATCATCCAAAAATCTGATCGAAGATCTTTATTTGTGCTCGCTGCTTTTGTCGGGTAAAGCAAACGCGACATAAACCCCGCCCGAGCCTGATTTGGGATCCTTGCCGCCTGCAGCAGCGATGGCGACGTACTGTCGACCGTTGACGGTATACGTTACAGGCGTAGCGTTTCCCGCAAATGGTAACATCGTCTCCCAAAGAAGCTCGCCGGTGGACTTGTCGAACGCGCGCAATTTCTTGTCGTAGTTCGTCGCTCCGATGAAGACGAGGCCGCCGGCGGTGACGATGGGCCCCCCGTAATTTTCCGAGCCAGTATTCTTCAGACCGTTGGCTGCGAGTTCCGGATATTCTCCGAGGTTGATCTTCCATTTGTACTCGCCGCTGTTGAGATCGATCGCATTCAGCGTGCCCCAGGGTGGAGTAATCGCCGGGTAGCCATCAGGATCGAGGAAGCGGCGATAGCCTGTCAGGCGATATCTCATTCCAGGCAGCGGAGGTTCAGAGTTGGAGAGTTCTTTGTTTTCTCCGGTGAGAAGAAAGCTCACCAATGCGTTGAGCTGATCTTCGTAAAGATTGGGGAAGCCAGGCATGCGTCCTTTGCCGCCATGGATGGTGGTGGTAATGTCGGCGGGACTTCGCCGATCGCCGATCCCGGAGAGGGCGGGAATGGCAGGAGGCGAACCCTTCATATCCTGTCCGTGACAGACGGCGCACTGGCTGAGGTAGAGAGCTCTCGCGCCACGCTCACCTTTGTCCTCAAACAGGGCCGCGGTCCAGGCCATTTCGTTCGAATTCACATAAATGATGCTGGTATCGGGATCGACCGCAGGTCCACCCCATTCGGCTCCTCCATCAAAGCCAGGGAAGACGATGGTTTCAGTGCCCACACGGAAAGGGATGAATTGTCCGTCATGCAGTGACGGACGGAAGTGATCGAGCGCCCACTGATGGGCTTCGGGAGTTCGCGTGGTCAGCATGTCTTCGGTGACCAACTGGCGCGCGTAGGGGGCCGGCCAAGTTGGTAGGCCTTGCTCTGGGGCAGCTACTTCTCCCGGGAGTGTGCTCGCCGGGTATTTGCGATATTCAATTGGAGCAAGTGGCTTGCCGGTAGTCCGATCGAATAGATACAGGAAGCCCTGTTTGCTGGTTTGAACGACCGCATCAACGGGCTTGCCATCTCGGCGAACGGTGACGAGCACTGGAGCGGAAGGGAAATCGCGATCCCAGAGATCGTGTTTCACGCTTTGGAAGTGCCAGATACGCTCTCCTGTTTCGGCTTTTAGCGCGATCAGGCAATTGGCAAACAGATCGTCGCCGATGCGGTCGGCTCCATAAAAATCGAACGCCGCCGAGCCTGTAGGAACGTAGACGATTCCGCGCTGTGGATCGAGCGTCATCCCGGCCCAGTTGTTGGCGGCGCCGCTGGTCTTCCATGCATCTTTTGGCCACGTTTCGTATCCAAATTCTCCGGGATGCGGAATTGTGTGGAATGACCATCGCAGCTTTCCTGTGCGTACCTCGTAAGCGCGGACATCTCCGGGAGGGGCTGGAAGCGTTTCGGGATTGCGACCGCCCACTATGATCAGGTCTTTGTAGATCACGCCGGGACTGGTGAGCGAGATGGATTGCCAGCGTGCCTCCCGTCCGAGGTTCTCCTGCAAATCGACGCGACCATCGGTTCCGAAAGTAGGAACGGGTTTGCCGGTGGCGGCGTCCAGCGCGTAAAGGAAGTTCATGACGCCGACGAGAATTCTTTTGTCGGTACCGTCAGACCAGTAGGCGAGTCCGCGGTCCGGCTGCAATCCCTTGATGCCGGAATCGAAGTTCCAAAGCAACTTGCCAGTGGCGGCATCGACGGCGAATATCTTTTGCGTGGGGCTAATGCCGTAAAGCACACCGCCAACCACAAGTGGGCTGGTCTGAACGCCACCCTTTTCGCCGGTATCGTAAGTCCACGCGAGTTCGAGACTCTTGACGTTTGCTCGATTGATCTCAGCCAGGGGTGAGTAGTGGCGGTTTTCGGGCGAACCGCCATAGACCGGCCACTCCTGCGAAGAAACAGAAGCAGTATCAGGCGCGCCCGCGGTGAGAAGTTTCACGCTAGCTATGAGAGCAATTAGAAAAACGATGAGGACCGACCAATTACGTACATTGCGCATCCGGTCAATTTATACGGTTTCGGCGTGGAGTTCCAACCGGGAGAGATGCTGCAATTCGGACTTTGATAGCAACTCTGGTGCAAGTTTGGGTAAGTGTTTGAGAACCGGTTGACCGTCGAGAGTACACTGGTTTTCATTGCTGGACATTCGGTTGAATTTGAGCGAGGACCGAAAGCAGTAACCAGCTTTGTGGAGTGGATAATTGCGCGCGATCTTCGTAAGTTACCGGCGCAGCGACACCCAGGGAGAAGCGGGCCGTTTGTTCGATGATCTGGTCACCAATTTTGGTGAGCAGAAAGTTTTCATGGATGTAGCCGGAATCGAGGCGGGACGAGACTTTCGAAAAGCGATCGAGGAAAGCGTCGCAAATTGTGGTGTGCTCCTGGTCCTGATCGGACCCAGCTGGGTCACCGCGAAGGATGAAGCTGGGACTCGACGCCTGGAGGATCCCGCTGATTTTGTGCGTGTGGAAGTTGCTGCCGCATTGCGGCGAGATATTCCGGTGATTCCGGTTCTGGTGCGTGCCGCCCAGATGCCCCGCGCGGAACAACTGCCGGACTGCCTGAAAGAGTTAGCCTATCGAAACTGTGTGGAGTTGACCCATGCCCGCTGGAAGTCCGATGTCCAGTTGCTGGTCGAGCCATTGCGACGCCTGCTTGGGAGTTCCGGAGAGGCAAAGCCGGCGATAGTGAGCAGCGGCCCGAGAGCGGCAGCTCCAGCGACAATTCGAACGAATCCGGATGCGACGGCATTCCGGTTCGATCCGGCTACGCTGCAACGAATCAGCAGGGAACTGGCCATCGATATTGGGCCGATTGCGGATGTCGTTGTGAAGAGGGCGGTGTCTGGGCGCAGTTCGACTTTGGATCTGTGCCACAAGGTTGCAGAGGAAATCGAATCCCCGGAACAACGTGAAAAGTTTCTGAGAAGAGTAAGCGCTTCAACCGTGTCAGGTCCGGTTAGGGCCGTTGCCGTGGAGATGCCACAGGCGGCTCGAATCCCATCCGCGCCAAAGGTAGAACTCAATCCAGAACTCTCCGCGCCAGCGATGGCAACGCAAATAACCAGGGCAAAATCCTCCTCGTGGGTTCTCATCCTGGTCGCGGCGATTCTTCTCGTGGCAGGCGTTGTGTTGGTCCGACGTATCCTCGGAACCGAAAGGTACGGTTCGCCGGCTACGACGCCTGATTCTCGGCAAGCAACGCAGGAAGTGAAGCCCTCGGCAGAGCAGGCGCACCCGGTTGATATGCAGCCCGCGCAAGTTCTGGAGGGGGCAGCGGCGAATTCAGCAAGCGGGATGGAGTCGACCACGCTGAAACGGGTGAGCGTGTCGCCCGAGGTTGCCCAAGACCTGCTCACTAATAAGGTCATGCCTACTTATCCCAACCTGGCACGCCAAGCGCATGTGC
Source organism: uncultured Acidobacteriota bacterium (assembly GCA_963801895.1). Taxonomy (GTDB): domain Bacteria; phylum Acidobacteriota; class Terriglobia; order Terriglobales; family Acidobacteriaceae; genus Sulfotelmatobacter. The sequence goes on from CAWDGM010000004.1 coordinate 413,902, forward strand.
AGGGGATGGTTGTTCTCGATGTGGAGATCTCGAAGGAAGGAGCGATTGAGAGCCTAAGAACGGTGAGCGGACATCCGATGCTGATTCCAGCCGCCATCGACGCAGTTAAACAGTGGCGCTACAAGCCCTATCTTCTCAACGGGTCGCCAGTCCCCGTGCAGACACAGGTTACAGTCAGCTTCAATCTGTCTAGTGGTTAGTCGCTAATTCCAAACGCGACGCAGTTTCACTCCAGAAGTTTCAACGCTTTCGTCAGGCTCACCTGCATGCGGTTGAACGATGCAGTCATCGTGGCGATCTCGTCGTTGCCTTTCACAGTCAGCGGAGCCGAATTCGTTTCGCCCTTGCTTGCCCGATCGGCGGCGTCGGAGATGAGCCTGAGCGGGCGAATCACAATGAAGTAGACTCCGACATCGAGCGCAACGATAGTCGCAACCAATGCAATAACAAGGTATACAAGCAGGAGATGAAGCGCCTTCTTGGCAATGCCTACCGGCACAGACATGGGTACGGAGAGGATTTGAGCGGCAACCAACGATCCGGGCTTCCAACCGAAACCGTGATCGGAGCCGTACGAAGCGATCATTGCCGGCGGGGCAGCGGCCGGACGACTGTGGCACTCCATGCAGGTCTCATCGGCACGAATCGGAGACGCAAGATAGAGAGCTGGTCCGGTTGGCGTCTCCCGATCGCCTTTGAGATCTCTCAGGTCTGAATGATCTCGAAAAAATGTGATGACGTCGGCCTCCCAGTCCGTGGCTCGATCTTCTGGATTGGTCGGATTCAACGAAACTTCGCGGTAACTGTAGTCAGGGTATTTCTTTCTGAGGCGATTGAAGGTATTAACCGCCGAGAATGCCGGGACCGTTTCGGGTAGAAATTTGGTCTTGTGCTCGGGAGTGCGCTCAAGTAACGGACGCAAGTCTTCCGCTGTATAGTCCCGCACCGACTTGACGCTGGCCATCATCAACTCTGCCTCCTGTGTGACCTCGCGTCGCGCATTGTTGATCAGAAAGCCATAGGCGAGCTGAGAAATTGCCAAACCGGCGGCACCGAAAATAAGCAGCAGGATGAGATTAAATTTCGCCAGAAGTTTCATGAGACCTTTCGGCGGGCTGAAACCGTCGCATTTCTGAGAGCAGATTTGTGGAGTTGGTTAGGTAAGTGTAGTCCCAGAACTTGATCGACTGCGATATCGTTTGTGGGGAGTTAAGAATCTGAGATTCTCGACAGATAGTTGTCGTGCGAAGTGCGAGAAGGGATAAAATCGGCAGCCATGAACACTCAAGCGTCGAACGCATCGGCAAATGATCCGATCATGGAACGGCTGGAAGATCAGATCAGTTGGTACGATCGAAAGAGCTCTATCTATCAGAGCTACTACAAACGAATCAAGATGATCGAGATTGCGGCGGCTGCGCTGATCCCGCTGCTATCGGCGATAAACCTGCCGCGAATGACGTGGGTGACCGGCGGACTTGGTGTTCTGATCACCATTTTGGAAGGGATGTTGCACCTGAACCAGTACGAACAGAACTGGATCGGCTACCGTTCGACGTGTGAGTCGCTGAAACACGAAAAGTATGTCTATCTCGGAAAAGCGGCGCCTTATGCGGGTAGCGCCGACGCCCATGCGCTATTGGCTGAAAGAATTGAGTCACTGGTTTCTCAGGAGCACGCGAAATGGGCTTCTGTGCAGCAACAGCAGCCAAAAAGCGCCAGCTAAAATTGAGGGCTCACTTGTTTCCACCAGCTGACATGACGATAAACCGGCTAATTAGGGTCTCCTCATTACTACGAATTGCGGCGGTTTGTTTAGCCATAGGCCTCGATCCCGGCGTCTTTGCACAAGACGCGATGCCGGCGAACCCGACGGAGCAGGATTGCCAGCAGGCGACTGCACAGAGTTCGATGCGAGCCTGCGAGAATGCGCGCTTCGAAGTCGCGCAGCGGGAGCTGAACTCCGCTTACCAAAGTCTTTTGCACCAACTTGATGACGCGCAGAGACTCAAGCTGCGCCAGTCACAACGTGCGTGGCTGCGCTTTCGCGATACGAATGCGGCATTCCAGGCGGGTCTCGTGGAAGGTGGCACGCTGGCACCCCTGATCAAGGTTGCCAGTTTGACCGAGATGACGAACGCGAGGACGGCGGAGTTGAAGAAGGCGCTCACCCACTGATGATGCCCGATGCGGCGAGAAATTATTAGCAATGTTAACGGCCAAGCAGTAAACAGCAAAAGGATTATCCGTTGAGGAGGTACCGTGGCGAGCTTCGATTTGTTCCTGCCGATTTTGCTGCGCTTCGAAGGTGGTTATGTAGATGATCCCACCGATCCGGGTGGCGAGACCAACAAGGGAGTGACGATGGCTACATTTCGGCATTGCTCCCACGACTTGCTGGGTATCGAGCCGACGTCTCAAAATCTGCGGTCGCTTACCGACGCGCAGGCCGGAATCATCTATCGCGAGCTCTACTGGGACAAAATTGGCGGTGACGATTTTGAGTTACAGGATTTGGCCAACATCGTCTGCGATTTCTACGTAAATGCTGGAACGCACGCCAGCGTACTATTTCAACGCGTGCTGAATGGATTGGGAGCACACCTTGTTGAGGATGGCTTTATTGGGCCGGCGTGCATTCAGGCTCTGGGAAATGTGGATGAGGTTGCGGTGTACCGGCTCTACAAGCAGGGAAGAGTTGATTATTACAAAAGCCTGGCGCAGAGATTTCCGCAGTTTCTGCAGGGTTGGCTCAACCGGACGAACGCCTTCCCGAACCTGTAGTGGGGTGTGCTAGTGACCGGCGGTGCCTTGCACCAGTTGCTGGATGACGTGACCCTCCACGTGCTTCATCTCGAGCCCTAAGATCGCAGCGATGGTGGGAGCCACGTCGAGATTCGTAATGTTTCCTAACTGAACCCGTTTCGGTATGCCGACGCCCCACGCGAGGAAGATCGCTTGCATCTTGGGATCGCTGTTGACGTAACCATGGGTTCCAGCCTCATTTCCTTGAGTGAGGTAGCTTCCATCGGCTTCTCCACCGAAAGCGTAATCGGGACGCGCCGCGAGGACCAGGTCGGGAGCCTGGTCGCTCGTCGATCGCGACGGCAAGCCCAGGGCTGCGAAGTCTCGCTCACCGTAAATGTGTTCGATACCTTCGGCGCCAGCCAATAAGCGATGGAGTTTCGGAACTAGCTCTGCCCGACGATCAGCCTTTGTCACGTAGACGGCCGCGGTGCCTCCCTCCGGAACTACCCAGACGTCGCCCTTCGGATGGTCAGGGCTGCCGTTTAGTAGCCCTTCCTTTCGCAGCAGCACGTTTGGATGAATCTTCCGCTTGAACGTTCGGAAGCCGTGATCGGAAACGATCAAGAGTGTAGCGTTGCGTGAAAGTCCTGTGCGCTCGAGGAGGTCGACAATCTGTTTTACCTGGTTGTCCAGAAAGGCGAAAGCGGTGAGGCTCGCGTGGCTCATCGGTCCGTATTCATGGTTGGTATCATCACCGGTAAGCAAGTGAAAGAGGAGAAGATTCGGTTTGTGTTTTTCGAGAATGTCTTCTGCGGCGGCGGTCCAGATCTGATCCTGCCAAGCCTGTGAGCTGTCTTCAAAGGTTCGTAACTGTTCGGGCGTCACCGCCCCGGCAGAGATGAGATCGCGTTCGATTTCTCCGTCTGGATTGGGAAGTTCGGGAAATTGCCACGTGATGGTCTTCGCTCGATAGATCGCCACCCAGTCGACCTGCGCAGTTGTGAGGCCAGCTTCGTGCGCGACGTCGTAAACCGTGGGCGCGTGGACCATTATTTCTTTGTCACGCCACGGTTCGATCTTCGGTGCTCCGCCATCGGGCGGGAACGTGAGTATCCCGTTGTATAGGACACCGTGTTGACTGGCGTCGACGCCAGTGACGATTGCCGTGTGGTTTGGCCAAGTGACCGTCGGATTTACGGGACGCATGGAAGAGGCCACGGCCCCTTCCCGCGCGAGTTTGCGGAGAGTGGGAATAGGCAAGCGCGGATCGTCCAGCGCGTAGGCGGGAAAGCCGTCGAGACTGATGACGATGACCATCCGATCGTGCTGAGGGGGCACTGCCAATGCCAACGGACAGTTGCAGGCGATCAACGCCGCCACCCATAGCGAACGCATCAGTCGCGATTTCTTATTCAAGATTGTTCCTCGGAGTTTATTGGTGACGACTGTTTAGAGCAATTCACGAAAAAGGAACTCAGGCGCGCAGGATGTAACGGAAACGCATGTCCTCACCGAACCACATGATGTAGTTGGTCCCCCACGCGTTGTTGAACAGATTACTGTGGACGCCGCCGGAAAGATCAGGCTGAACATTTGAGAAACTCAAGGGAGACTTGACGCCTAAGGTAACGACGGGAGCGTCCAGCGTTTCTACGAAAAAAGATCCGTGGTCATCTTTGTACCCGAATCCCTTTGAGAGTGCATGCATGTGCCGGTTGCCTGAGCGGACAACGTCCAAGGGCGAGACGGAGCCACCAGATTTTTCGAGACTCCATCCTTTCGGATCGGTAGCAACTGGGTTAAAGGTCAGCCAGAGGGCCTCCGGGAGACGGGTGGCAGGCTTCTGAAACCAGAAAAAGTTCAGTTCAATCACCGGTTCCGCTTTAGGCAGAAACATTTCCAGATACATCCGTTGAGGAAATGCGGCTCGTCCGCTGCGCAGCGCCTCGGCATCGTAGATCTCGAGATGCGCGAGCAGTCGGTGGCCTTGCTCGCCTTCCTCCACTTGAAGGTCAGAGACGGAGGGAAGCCACTCCTGGCTCGTTGCTCCGAAGCGTTCAATGTTGGGCTTGCCGAAATCTTTTTTGGCCCAGTCTTCTTCGCTTACCACGTAAGCGTCGAAAAAGCGGGAATAATCCTCCTGCGACAACGTCTGATAAGAGAAGAGGGCCAAGGGATGCCCGCTCGATGCCCATTCGCGTCCTGACTGCTTGTTGCGCAAGCGACGGATGGCACCGTTTTTGTGATCGAGCGCCAGTACAAAATGTTGGGTTTCTATATCACCGCTGGCAGACCGCGATCCTGGATGCGACAGTAGAAAAGCATTGACCGTAAGTTTTTCTATGGAGGCTTGCGCCTGGTCCTTTAGCGGCGAGGGAAGGGTACCGATTCCTGCGAACAGATCCTGCCGCTTCTCCTGCCAGCTGAACTGAACCACTTTGTAATTCTTCGTTTCGAGCATCAGGGACAAATCGGCTGGAGTGTAGTGGTCGAAATCCAGCCAGGTCTTCGTGTCGGTGCCCCACGTGTGCTCGACTTCGAGCAGCAGATGACGCAGGAGGGCAAGGTCGGTTGCATCGCCAATAGCGAACTTTCCTTGAGCGATCCAGGTCTGCCGCAATCTGGCGACTTCGCGATATCGGGCGACCTTCAGAGGGTCGCTGGCCACGCCGTGAATCCATGTGTCCCCGATCTCGCCACTAAACACGGGCAGAGAGCCACGATGAACGTCGACCGCATTGGCAATTTCGGTAAGGCTCGTCGGCGTAACTTGCGCGTTGGGGAAACGGGCCGTCAGGGTCGTGTAGGTCTGGCGAATTTCTTCCGCAGTGTGAGGTCCTTCGTTATCGTCGCGAACGACCACTGCTATAGCGACATCGGAATCAGGGATCGTCACAATACCCCCGTAGCCGTGGTGGTACATCACGGCGAGCGACGATCCGTTTGAACCTTTCCAAAGAAATAAGGTAGGAAGTTCAGCGGGCGTGCTGGCGTCGTTTACTCCGATGTCCAGGAACTTCACGCCATGTGCGGCGAGCGGGGCGATGAGCCCTCGGGTATGTCCGGGGACGTCGGTCATCTTAGCGCCAGTGGTTGTCCGCCCGAAACGCCGGTCCAGCGTTTGTGATAAGCCGATGGCACCCGCAATCATCGACTCATCCATCATCTCTGTTTGCCAGGTGAAAGGGAGAGCGTGCCATGCGATGTCCCCTTGAGAGATGGCTTTTTCCATTCGCGCGCTTTCGGCGGCGGAAGCCTGCTCGAGGTATTCGTAGAGCAGCCATGATCCAGTGGTCCATACGTAGCGCGTGTTGCCAGATTCTCGCAGCTGCGAGGCGAGATCGATTGCCTTCGGGAAAAATTCCGTGAAGTAGCGGTGAACGACTGCGGTTTGAGTATCGATAAATCCAGCGTCGAAATGGCACTTGAACATTACCAGGACGCGCTTCACCTTGGGATCGGGAGTTGGAGTAGGAGGAGTGGCCTGCTGCGCGACAAGTCCGGACGCTTTCAACAACAATGCGCCGCCCAACGCGGATTTTATGAACTCACGACGCCGCATGATTCAAGCCTTTCTTGCCCTGGCACTCACTCAAGATTACTTCCACACCAGTGTGGCGAGCGAATTTTCCTCCATAGGGATGTTGGCTGAACTGAGGCCGTGATTGAGCTCAACGGTACGCGCCGCGCCGAGGTTGGTGAGTACGAGGACGTTCTGGCCGTCGGGGTTCTCGACTGCGACGTGACCGAGATTGGCCGCCTGGCTTTGAGACTCAAAGCGACGAGCGCCGCGTCGAATCGTTCGTGAGAAGTGTGCCAGAGCCCAGTACTGGCCACTGCGTACGATTTCCTGCGTATGCGGATTGATGATCAGGATCCCTCCGCATGGATAAGGGCCGATGTTGGGTTTGCCGCGCTCGTCAGTAGCCATGTTCCAGGCGACAGCCGCACGGCACCAGTTCGTCAGGACGTCAGTGTATGTCTTGCTCCACTTGGTCCAGTCATCCTGATAGTGCGGATCGTTGTAATCGGTGCTGCCTTCCGTGAAATACATTTCGACTTCGGGATGCGCGGCGTGCACCTTGCTCATCATGCTGGGATCACCAGTGTACGGGTGCCAGGCAACGGAATTTACATACCTTCGAAAATCAGGATTGTCGAGTTCGGAGATCACGCGTCCCCAGTAAACGAAGTTGTGGTCGAGGATCCAAATCTTCGCGGGGTAGTTGTTCTTCTCGAACAGCGGTCCGAGGTGATCGGTGATGAACTCTGTTTCGCACTCTTGCGACCATGTACAGGCCGGCATCTGGCCGTGCTGGTCGGTATCGATCTCGTTCTGGGTGGTGATGGCGCGGATCGGGACGCCTTCCGCGCCGTAGGCCTGAATGAACTTCAGGAAATATTGTGCATAGGAAGCGAGATACTGCCGGCTCATTGAACCGCCTAGCATCGACTTGTTCCACTTCATCCAGCCTGGCGGACTCCATGGGGACGAGAAGTAGAAAACGTCTGGATTGATCGAGTGCACGCGGCGCAGGATAGGGAGAATGTATTCGCGATCATGGTCGATGGAGAATCGTCTCAGCTCGGGATCGGCGTCACCATCGTCGTAGCTGTAGAGCGTGGCCGCCGAGTCGGCGGCACCAATGCATGTGCGGTTCACACTCAATCCCATCTCGGAAGGGTGGAACATTTCGTGAAGTAGCTTCTCGCGTGCGGGCTCGTGAAGCTGGCTGATGACGTAGCAGGCGGCATCGGAGAAGCAACCGCCGAATCCGAGAATATCCTGGAACTTGTTGGTCGCGACGAGCTGAATCGCGTCGGGCGCGGGAGTTGGCGGCGCCGGCTGCCATGCGATTGGCTTTCCCGCCGCGAAACGTTGTTTCGCGTTCGTGAGCCACACCGAGATATCCGATGCCGGAGCCTTTGTGTCTGCCGCGGCCGTTGGGGAAGCCGAGGCGCGTGCCGTCGCGGATGAAATTCCGGAAGCGGTGGTGCCCAAGGCTCCCAAACTCAACGCTGATGATTTGAGGAAGGCCCGGCGAGAACTTAGACCCATCATAGGTTTCATGAAATATCCCGTTGTCCCGTCATTTCACTGCCCCGATTTTTCAACAGCGAGGTTAACGGAGGCAGCCACTCTCATGGAAGGCGGAATCAGGTTTTATTCTCAGATGGTCCACTTGGCAGCGGACCATCTGAGTTCGCCTCAGGTACAACTCCGCTCGCTTAGAAGAGTAGTTTGAGCGAGAGCTGCATGATGCGCGCCGGATTTGCGGTGTGAACAACGCCGAACGATCCCAGGTCGTCGACGTTCCCATCCGGCTGCCCGAACTGTGCATGATTGAAGGCGTTGAACAGTTCGGCACGGAACTCCAGGTTCAAGCTTTCCTTGATGAGTGTGTCTTTCAATAGAGCCACATCCCAGTTGTTCAATCCTGGGCCGGCGAAGAAGCGGCGGCGAGCATTGCCCAAGGTTCCGATCGTTTCCGGAGTAAACAGTGACGTGTTGAAGTACGGTAGGCCGGTGCGCGGATCGGTGATCTTCAACGATCCAGGAATAACGTTGGGCCTGTCGATGGGGAGTGATATTGCACCGGCGCTGCTTGTACCCAGCAACGAATTGTCGTCGGTCTCGATCAGCGTGACCGGAAGGCCGGTGGAGAAGCGCGTGATACCACTGAGCCTCCAACCTTTCACCACCCTGCTCGGGCCGCCAAGACGATCAAAGGGGAGATGGTAGTCGTAGCTCACCACAAAGTTGTGGCGAACATCGAAGGCCGACAGCGATCTTTCATTCTGGTTCAGCAGATTGATCTGTTCGCCGTATCCCGAGCCGTTGTCGAGAGATTTCGAATAGGTATATCCGGCGAGAAATTCCAGCCCTTTCACCCGCTGCCGAACGCTCAGTTGAAGTGAGTTGAAGCTTGACTTGCCGCTGGTGATGAAATAGCCGTCACTGGAGAAGTTGGCACCGAACGGTCCGCGCGTACTGTTGATCACGCCTCCGGTGATCGGAAGATAAACGCCATTTTCCTTATTGGGACCGCAGGGTACGCCGTCCACCGTTTGGTTAGGTTGGCTTACGCTAAGACATAAAGCAGGATTGCCGGGATTGGCTTCTAGCGAAGACATCAGATGATGGCCCTGCGTTCCGACATAGCTCGCAGTCAACAATGTTGCGGGACCGACCTGTCGCGCAATCGACAGTTGATACTCCTCTGTGTAGGGCAGAACGTTCTTATAGTAGAAAGCGGGTGAAGTGCCAATGGGAAGGAAGTTGGCCCAGTTGATCACTGTGGATGTTGTCGGCAGTGGAACAGGAAAACGCTGTCCTTCGATGTTGCCGGTTCCACGATCAACGAAGGGCGTCACAAATTCTGGCGGTACGGGACTGCCATAGAAGGCCCCGAATGGAGCATCTCCAATTTCGTTGAAGTTCGTGGCTCCTTCAAAAGTGCTGTAGAACTTGCCCCAACCGGCGCGGATACTGGTCTTGCCAGGCCCACCCGTCAAAGTCTTGATGAGCCCGCTGTCGGAAGAGGGCGAATATGCGAGCCCGATGCGAGGCGCGAAGTTGTTATAGCGCGTGGGAGCCAGCGTGCTTGGGATGCCGGGATCGCCAGGAAATACCCATCCTGTTGGCGAGCCGGGAAATCGGGTGGACTGAAGCCCGGGTACAAGCGTCTCGAGCTGCCCGTTCTTCTCGGACCATGGCCGGCTGACGTCCCACCGCAGGCCATAATTCAGGGTCAGGTTCGACTTGACGCGCCAGCTGTCCTGGGCGAACAGTCCGATGTATCGGGAACGGCCGTACGAGGGATATCCCTGTCCTTGCGAGTAGTTGGTTGGCGCTCCGATCAGAAAGTCGGCGAAGTCGACGCCCGTCTCAGCGCCATTGAAGGTGAAGTCGCCATTCGATCCACCGTTATATTCGGTCAGCTGGTTGTAGCGGAACTGACCGCCAAAGGTCAGTGTATGGGTGTGGATAATGCGCGTGAAGTTGTCCATGACCTGGGCTGTCGTTTCAGTCACACCAAGCGGTCCACCCGATGCCCCAAATGAAAAGTTGTTGAGATGGATATTGGGAACGTGCGCGTATTGCGGAAGAGACGGCGATATACCCAGAGTGTCGGGACCTTCTTCGAATCCCAGCGATTTGGGAGTGACATTGTCTCCGCCAGTAGGTTTGTGAATGAGGAATCGTAGCCGAGTCAGGCCGACGCGCAGTTCGTTCACAGACGTAACGCTGATCGTCTTCGTGTCGCCAATGTCTGCAACTTGAGAACGGCCTGTAAAGTCGCTGCCAAAGCCAGGAAGGAAGATGTTCGGAATGCTCTGGCGATATTGGTCGAAGAAGTAATACCCGCTCAGGAGGCCCAAGTGCGAGTTGTAGTCGACGCGGCCGCTTGTTTTGTTATCGCCAAGGCGACTCGGTGCCGCCTGGTTCGAAAATATTCCGTCTCCCGCGTTGCCGGGTGGAACGAACTGCAGCAAGTTCTGCGAAGGCACGGTGAACGCTGTCGCCGGAATTTGTGCACCCGGAAAGACGCACCCGGTTGTGGCATTGTTGCTTGTGCAATCGCTACCGAAGGCTGTTCCGGTAGCTGGATTGATAGTGGCAGCAGTGAAATAGTAAGGCTCACCTGCATTCACACTGTAGCCCAAGCGAGTGCCAAGTTCGCTAGCCCAATTGCTGCCCTGAACAATTGCCGCGATCGGGTTATTGTTTATGTCGACGCTGGTGGAGAAAGAGCCGGCCAGCGCAGAAAAGTCTCCGTTACGTTCCGCCGTCGTAGGAACCGGAATCTGACCAGTGTCGCCACTCTGTCCCAGGATGACGCGATTTCCCTGATAGTCCGCAAAAAAGAACAGCTTATCTTTCACGATGGGACCGCCTATAGTCCCGCCGAACTCGTTCTGCTTGTGATCATCCTTGACTTTGGAGAAGTAATTGGTGGCATCGAATGAGCGATTTCGCAAAAATTCGAATGCGCTTCCGTGAAACTTGTTCGTGCCCGACTTAGTGATGACGTTGATCTGGCCTCCCGCGTAATTGCCGTACTCCGCGTCGAAGTTGTTGGTCACGATGCGGAACTCAGCGATGGAATCAAGGTTCGGGATGATCCCCGCACCGGAGAAGGCAAATTCCTGCACCGTGGTTCCGTTGAGCAGGAAACCGTTGGACGACTCCCGCTGGCCGTTTACGGAAAGGTTTCCGGCATTCAGGTCGCCTGAGATGTTGGTGAAGGTGAAGCCGGTGGCGCTGAACTGACCACCTTGCCCGCCGGCAAGTCCGGAGGACGTGGGCGAGACGCCGGGCTGCAACGCCAGCAGATCGGTGTAGCTGCGCGTCACCAAAGGCACGGAAGTCATGGTGTTGCTGCTGATAACTTCTCCCAACTGGGTGCTGGCAGTGTCCAGTTGTACTGCGTCGGCAGAAATCTCAACCTTCTCGCTGACCTGGCCGACGCTCAGCTTGATGTTGACGACCTTTGCGGAATCGACGTCGAGCAGAATTCCGGTCTGACGAAAGGTGTTGAATCCCGCCTGCGTCACCTGAATGTCGTAGTGGCCGGGCTGCAGGTCGACGAATGCATAGAAACCTTCGGAGTTGGATTGCCTGGTCGCGACAATGCCGGTATCGGTCGCCGTCACCTGGATGGTTGCGCCCGGAACGATGGCGCCGCTCGCGTCTGTGACGATTCCCGAGATGCCAGCCCCGACCTTTGCGTGAGATCGTGCGGCGAAGATGCAGATCGTTACCAACACGAAGAAGAACAGGCAGAAGTGTGGGACTACGCTTTTGCCGACGTCCACGACCATACCGATTGCGGTAAAACCGCGCCGATTCGATTTCATAGTTCCTCCGAAGCTTGCCGCCCGCCGTCTCCGGGCCTTCTTGGACTTTTGGCGATCGTCAAAACGTTTATACGCAGCGCTTATATCAATGATCGGGCACGAAGGTCAACTAATTTCGTCAATGGAGACAAATATTATTCACAGACTAACCTTTCTTCATAACAACGAAATATTACAGCCGCATGGACAGGGTAAAAAACCGCAGGTGTAGCGACGCTGTGAGGCAAAACGCGAATTCGCCATTGACAAAATGGTGGGCCTCTTGCCATAGTTGCAAAACGTTTAGATAAGATCGTCATTCAGGTGATCAACGACTTGAACGAAAAGACCAGGCTGGTGCACTCGGCGACCCTTCATCCGCAGCAGGCAGGCAAGCTTTTCAGTCTGCCCCGGGGGCAGGCGAACTGGGAGTGGATGAGCTTCTTCGTTCACCGCCTGCAGCCCGGCGATGTGCTTAAAACGAGTACACAAGATGAGGAAGCGGCCTTCGTGATTCTGGGGGGGACTGCTATCGCCGACTGGGGTCAAGGGCTCGTATCAGTGGGAAAACGAAAGAATGTTTTCGATGGGCTTCCTTACACGCTGTATATCCCGGCGCAACGGCAAGCTTCGTTCAGCGCGCAGAGCGTGTGCGAAATTGCGGAGTGCCGGGTGCCCTCGAAGGCAAGCCTCGAACCCAGGCTTATTACTCCAGCGGAAGTGTCGAGTGGACTGCGCGGCGGCGAAAATGCTTCTCGTCAGATCGTAGACGTGATTTCACCGGCATTCCCGGCTGACAAGCTCATGGTCATCGAGGTCTATACACCTGGCGGAAACTGGTCGAGCTACCCGCCGCACAAACACGACAAACACAATCCGCCGGCTGAAGTCGACCTCGATGAAATCTACTATTACCGGATTCAGAATGAAGGCTTCGCTCTGCAGCATCTCTACGGCGGAGAGGAATCCGAGGCCATCGTCAAGGTGCGGGATGGAGATGCTGTGCTGGTGCGCAACGGCTATCATGCCGTGGTGGCGGGCCCGGGATACGATGTTTATTACCTGAATTTTCTGGCCGGCTCGTCCCGGGCCTTGTCCGTCACGGAAGATGCGCAACGTGCCTGGATTCGTTCCACGTGGAAGTCGACGGATCCGCGCCTGCCTTTGGTGCGCGAATAGGACGATCGTCCGATTGTTTCCGATCGCTAGATGGCAAGGTTTGAAACGAGGAGGCAGGCGGTATCCTGACTAGGGCCAAGCCAATGACAAGACGCCTGACAGTCGCGCAAGCCATCGTATGCTTCCTGAAAAACCAGTTTGTCGAGAGAGACGGCGAGCAGCATCGCTTTTTCGAGGGCTGCTTCGGGATTTTCGGACACGGCAATGTCGCGGGAATGGGACAAGCTCTGGAGCAGGACCTGGGCCTGCCGTATTTTCTGTTTCGCAATGAGCAGGCGATGGTGCATGCGGCGGCGGCGTTTGCCAAATCCAGCTTTCGCCTGAGGACGATGGTATGCACCAGTTCCATCGGTCCGGGTGCGACGAATATGTTGACCGGGGCGGCCCTCGCGACCATCAATCGTCTCCCGGTGCTTTTACTACCGGGCGATCTGTTTGCCAGGCGCAACGTGGCGCCGGTCCTGCAGCAGTTGGAGTCTCCTTCTTCGCAAGACATCTCTGTTAACGATTGCTTCAAGCCGGTATCAAGATATTGGGACCGAATTCAGCGGCCGGAGCAAGTGCTCACCGCTCTTCCCGAGGCGATGCGAGTGCTGACCTCTCCGGTGGAAACCGGGGCTGTCACGCTGTGCCTGCCACAGGATGTGCAGGCGGAGGGGTTCGATTGTCCAGAGGAGTTTCTTCGGAAGCGAGTGTGGTCGATCGCTCGAAACCGTTGCGACCCGAGCCTAATGAAGCGTGCTGCAGAATGGATTCGCGCCGCAAAAAGCCCGCTGATCGTTGCCGGAGGCGGCGTCCTTTACTCCGGGGCCTCGGAAGCACTCGCTAAGTTCGCGCAAGCCACGGGAATTCCGGTGTGCGAGACCAACGCTGGTAAAGGCTCGCTGCCCTTTGACCACACGCAGAATGTCGGCGCCGTTGGAGTGACCGGAACACCCGGGGCAAATATCCTTGCGCGCGAGGCTGACCTGGTCATTGGTATTGGAACGCGTTATACGGATTTCACCACTGCATCGAAAACTGCGTTTCAAAATCCTGGAGTGCGCTTCGTTAACATCAACGTCTGCGAGTTCGATTCCAATAAACACTCGGCAGTTGCGCTTACGGGGGATGCGCGTATCACGATCGAAGAGTTGCAGCGTGAGATCAGTGGCCACCGCGTTGATCAAAACTATGAAACCAGAGTCGGCTCCTTCCGCGCGGATTGGGAGAAGGAAACGGATCGCATCTACAGCGTCCGGAAGGATCCGCCTATCACCCAAGGGGAAGTAATCGGCATCGTCAACGATTTCATGGAAGCGTCAGACATCATGGTCTGCGCGGCGGGGAGCATGCCCGGCGACTTGCACAAACTCTGGCGCACGCGTCAACCCGGTGGGTACCACATGGAGTATGGCTACTCCTGCATGGGCTATGAAATTGCCGGCGGATTGGGCGTCAAAATGGCAAATCCCAACCGCGAGGTGTATGTGCTGGTGGGCGACGGTTCGTACCTGATGATGGCGCAGGAAATCGTCACAGCCCTGCAGGAACATTACAAACTCAACATCGTAGTGGTTGACAATCACGGATTCTCCAGCATCGGCGGGCTCAGCCGCAGCTGCGGCAACCAAGGCATGGGAACGGAATACCGCTATCGCCGGGAAGGGAAGTACGAAGGCGATCTCGTTCCAGTGGATTTTGAAGCTAATGCCGCGAGTCTTGGTGCCTGGACGGCACGAATTAAGACCGGAAAAGAACTGCAGGCCGCTTTGGTTGCGAGTCGCAAAGAGGCACGCACCTCTGTGGTGGTAATCGAAGCGTCGTATGACCAGAGGGTTCCGGGCTACGAGTCATGGTGGGACGTCCCGATCGCAGAAGTTTCCGAGCAGGAGCCGGTCAAAGCTGCGCGCCTGAAGTACGAGGAAGAACGCAAGAAGGAACGTTACTTCTTTTAGGAAAGAAAACACCCAAGCGTGCCCACCACTGGAGAGACGAAGCAAGAAGCTGGCCGGCCTCATCTGAAGCGCGTTCTCAGCCTCTGGGATCTTGTCTATTACGGAATCATCCTGACGTCGCCCATCGCCGCGGTTCCCCTCTTCGGGGAAGCCCAAGTTCTCTCTCGCGGACACGCCGCCACGACCTTGCTGCTTGGGATGGTGGCGATGTCAGTAACGGCGGTAAGTTTCGGACGAATGGCCAACGTGTATCCGTCGTCGGGATCCGTGTATTCCTACATCAGCAAGGCGCTGAATCCGCACGTGGGCTTCATTCTCGGCTGGGCGATGTTTCTCGAGTACCTATTCCAGCCGATTCAGAACTCGCTCTATGCCGTGCTAGCAATTCACCGGATGGTGCCGCAGGTCCCGTTTGCGTTGCTGGCCGCGATCACTGTGGGATTTATCACGCTGATGACGGTGCAGGGAATCAAGTTCACCGCACGCACCAATGAAGTGCTGTTGGGACTGATGCTGGTCGTGACGGCTGTGTTTCTGGTTCAGGCATTCCGATTCATCGTGCTGCATCAGACGATAGCGGGTTTATTTTCACTCAAGCCGATCTACAATCCTGAGACTTTCAATCTTCGGGCATTGGGAGCGGGCACTTCTTTCGCTGCCCTCGTGTTTATCGGCTTTGATGGCGTGTCGATCCTGGCGGAAGAAGTGAAGAATCCGAAGAGGAATGTTTTATTAGCTGCGGTGCTCGTCTGCCTGTTCACCGGACTTTTCAGCGGACTGCAGGTTTACCTCGCGCAACTGGTCTGGCCAGACCACACCACACTGCAAAATCAGGAAACGGCATTCATGGACGTCGCGAGAATTGCGGGTGGACCTCTTCTCTTCACGGCCTATGGAATCGTGCTGCTCGTTTCAAGCATGGCGTGTGGACTTGCGGGGCATGTCGGAGCGGCACGATTGCTGTACAGCATGGGGCGCGACGACGTAATTCCGAAGAAGATATTCGGGCATCTAAGCCCAAAGCGAGGCAATCCGGTCTACAACGAGTGGATTGTTGGGATTCTCGCGTACGTTGCCGTGCTTACAATTCCCTGGGAGCGTGCTGCGGAGATCGTAACGTTCGGTGCCCTGCTCGCATTCACTGCTGTCAATCTGGTTGCGCTCCTGCATTTCTGGTTTGCGCCACAATCGGCTGGCCGTCGCAACTTTTTTGTGGATGCGTTCGTTCCGGCTTTCGGCGGCGTGTTTTGCTTCGTCCTCCTTATCGGCCTGCAGCCTTGGACCAAGTACGCAGGATTGGTCTGGCTGGCAGTGGGACTCATCTATGCGGGATATCGAACGCGGATGTTCACGCTGCGTCCGACTTTGTTCGATTTCAGCGAAACGTAGAATATGAATTGATTTTATTTGGTGCCAGACACGACCGTCTCTACTTCGGGCGTGTTTGATTGGCGCTGTCCGCTTGAAACGAACTTCGCAAACCCGCAAGACTCTCGTATGCGCAGTTCGGGTTGTAACTTTTTCAGAACGGACTTGCCTTGCGTTCCGGCAATGCGTTGGATGAGCAGGTCGGCAGCTTCGCTTCCCAACTGATGCTTCGGCAACTCAACCGTCGTGAGCCTGGGGCGAAAGACTCCGAGCCATGGGTAGTCGTCAAAACTGACCAGGCCGAAATCTTCCGGGCAACTCAATCCCATCTCCTCTACAGCCTTCAACAATCCAATCGTCATCAAATGATTGGCGACGTATATGCCGTCCGGACGATGTGAAAGCAGAGCGTGTCCTGCGCGAAATCCGGATTCGATCCGGTAGTCGCCCTCGACTACGAGTTCGGGTTCATAGGGCAACTTGGTTTCTTCTAGGGCGTCGCGGAAACCGCGCCATCGTTCCTTGGCGTTGCTGATCTTTAACGGTCCGGAAATCAGGCCGATCCTGCGGCGTCCAGAGCGAGCCAGGTGGCATACCGCTTCATAAGCGCCCTGGTAGTCGTCGCTGATCACGGCGTCCTTGGTCAGTTGCGGATAGGTGCGCATGACTAGGACAAAGGGAACGCTAACTTCTTTGATCATCTGACGAAGTGACGGCGAGAAATCGCCGGCAGCCTTGGTAAGAAGGATCCCATCGACCCGCTTTGACAGCAACAGTTCAATGGCACTCTCTTCCTTCTGCAAAGTGTCGTCACTGTTGCAAAGCAGAAGGTTATAGCCCTGTTTCAGCGCCGCATCCTCAGCGCCGCGAACTACCATCGGGAAGAAGGGATTCGCGATGTCGGGTACGATCATCCCGATCGTCTGCGTCTTCTGTTTGCTCAAGCTACGGGCAATCAGGTTGGGACGGTAGTTGAGCTTGCGAATTGCGTTCTCTACCCGCTCGCGCAAAGTCTTGCCGACATGCGCCTTATTGTTGATGACTGCCGAGACGGTGAAAATGGAGACGCCGGACTCGCGGGCGACATCGGAGATGCTAGCTGCTTTCCCTGGCTTGGTGGCTCTGGGTTTTCTGGAGGCTGCCATAGTTACAGACGCAACAATATCAGGGTCTTTCACTGTATTCAAAACGGTTATTCACTGGAATCTACGCTATATCAGGATTGGGGAGCAGAAAGTCGCGGACGACGCCATCGAGGTCATGGCAGGCCGAAATAAACTGCCGCAGGGTTCGTATCGTGGGTCCAAACGAATCGAAATCGGCGATTGCGAGGCCGCCTTCGTTGTAAGCTCGGCAGAAGTCGGGGAATTTTCTGGAAAGAGTCTCGACAATTGCGGTTGCAACCGCCTCATTGATACGCGGACGTACCTCGATGTCACTGGCATTGAAGCGGAGCTGCCAGGAATAAGGCGGCGAGATTACCACGTCGCCGCCGATCAGCTCACTCCAGTGCATGTGGTTGCGAAACGCCGCCGATAGAAGCCGGAGACGATAACCTTTTTTCCGAAACAGCTGATACGTCCGTTTGAAGACTGCGACGCCAGCCCATTCGAGATATCCCGGATCAATCGCTATGTTGTTTTTCTCTGCAAGAACTTTCAGCCAATCGTCGAGCCTGCCGACCATGATGGTGCAGACAGGCCCCATCGTGGCGATTTCCTTGCCTTCGCGCACCCGTCGGTCGAGGCCTCGTTCGACCGCCTCCGCAACGGCAACGCACTGCGGAAGCGTGAAACAGACGGTGGCATTGATGCTGATGCCTTGATACGTCGCTTCCTCAATCGCGGAAATTCCCGCTCGCGTGACCGGGATTTTCACGATCATGTTCGGCGCTAGCCGATTGAACTCGATGGCCTGCTTCAGAATCGCTTCGCTATCCCGAAATAGCCTCGGATCGGTTTGGATGGAAAGGCGGCCATTCTTACCTCGTTGCCTGTCGAAGATGGGCTTCAACAGGGCAGCGGCGTCTACGGAAATATCTCGCACCAACTGCCACGCGATCTCGTCTTCGGTGGCAGTCGGGCGTTCTTTGAGTAGCAACTGAATACGTCCCTTCCAGGCATTAATTTCGTTCTTCAATACGCCGAGGACAATAACGGGATTGCAGGTAGCTCCAACGGCTCCGTGCTCGATTGAATAGGAGAGTTCCTTGACCGACGCCGAATCATTCCAAAGGCAGGTTGGCGTGGATTGTGTCATTTCATGCAGAGGACTTTTGTAGGATGAAGCCGTTGCCTGATTCACTTGATCCTCCGTCGAACACCCGAACGAATCGCGAGATCGTTAAAGAAATCCGAATAGTATTTGGCCCGACCCTATGACAGGGCTACAGGCGCGCCGAGAGAGACCTTCACTGCTTGTCCACACAAGTGAGAGTTCTCGGCGGCAGCGGCAATTGCCAAAGCCTTGAGTCCGTCCTCGCCATTGATCCGGGGCGGACGATCGTGCAACATGCTGTCCACGAAGTCCCGCATTTCTGCAACATAGGCGTCGGCAAAGCTGCTGAGAAAATGATCGGCGAGCATCTGCATGCCGCCATTGGCGGTGAGAAACGTGGCCGGTATGCGATTCAAGTTGCCGACCATGATCGATCCCTTGGAACCTACGATTTCAGTGCGTACGTCGTATCCGTAAGCGGCCTGCGCGTGCGACTCGATATTGCCAATGGCACCTTGGGCAAATTTTAAATTCACCACACTAGCGACAACATCTCCGAACTTGGCAACCTCCGGACGGATGGCAACGGTCGTGTATGCGTGAACTTCTGAAACTTCATCCTGCATGAGCCAGCGGGCCAGATCGAAATCATGAATCGTGTTTCCGTAAAAGAGCATTCCATTGAGGTTCGAGTGATACGCGGAGATCGGCGGGCCATCCTTGTCGCGGCCTACAGATTTGAAGACCACCGGAGTTCCGATTTCGCCCGCCTCGATGCGCTTCATCGCGGCGGCGTAAGCAGGATCGTAATGACGCATGAATCCAACCTGGAGACGGACACCACTTCTCGCTACAACGGCAAGAAGGTCGTGCGCGTCTGCAAGATTGAGGGCCAGAGGTTTTTCGCAGAGAATGTCTTTGCCTGCGGCGGCTGCCAGTTTGATCCCCGCCGCGTGAAATTTGTCTGGGGTGGCGATGACGATGGCGTCGACGTCCTTGCATTCCAGCATAGCTTCCAGGCTGCTGAAGGATTTGTCGATCTCCAATTCCGTGGCGGTCTGTTGCGCTCGCTCGGCAGAGACATCGGCGACTGCAATGAGGCGGGCGCCTGGTACCATGCTCCGAAGATTCTCGGCATGGCGCCGTCCCATCTCTCCAACTCCCAGAACACCGACACCCAGTTTTCGCATCTCGGCCTTTCAGAACTAGCGCTGATCTGTATCAGGATCTGGAGGAAGCACCCACGACGTCGAGGTCAGCGACAATACCTCGCAAGAACTTCAAGCTCGCGGCGACGCTCTCTGCGGGCCGGATACTGGTATCGCCGAATTTGACGTCTTGCTCCACGACTGACCAGCCCGAGTATCCGTTCTTCACCAGTGTGCGGAAGAGAGCGGCGAAGTCTATATCCCCCTGCCCGATCACGGTGAAGACTTTGTGTTCGATAGCCTCTTCGAAGGTCCACTTATTGCGACGAGCCTCTGCCAGCACCTTGGCATTGCAATCCTTGATGTGGACAAAGCGCAATTTGTCCTTATACTTCTCCGCTTCTTTTACAGAATCTCCCAGGCCGTAGACACAGTGCCCAGTATCGAGGCAGAGACCGATATTGGTGTGCGACGTGGCGTCAAAGAACTTTTCGACCTCCTCGGGAGCCTCGACGTATGTCGCAACGTGAGGATGAAATACCAGGTCAAGCCCGAACTCGTTTGCGACCCGTTCGGCATCGGAAACAATTCTTCCGACGTGCCGCCACTGATCGGCATTAAAGGCAGGGCATCCGTGATCATGCGCCCGCCCGGAAAAAGCGTTACGCTCATTCGATTGATCGTCCGCCATCACGAGAAAAGGCGCCTTCAATGTCGCCAACAGCTTGCCCACTTTGCGGATACGAGCGATCACTTCGGCACTGGCGGACGGGTCGCCCATCTTCACGGGAACAAACGACCCCAGAAGGTGCAACTTTCGCTTCTCTAGCTGTGGCTGCAGGACTTCCGGGTCGGTAGGGAAGAAGCCATAGGGTCCGAGTTCCGTTCCCGAATAGCCGCCTGCGACCATTTCGTCGAGCATTTTCTCGTAGGATTGCTCCCAGGAAGGGCCCGGATAGTCCAAAACACCCCAGCTGTCCGGCGCCGAGGCAAACAGGAATCGATCATTCAGAACTTTCATTGTGCCTCTTCTTTCCCAGGTAGGAGCGGATGGTGTATAGCAGGCATCCAATTCGCTCTTTGAGGATATCAAGTGGCGCGCGCCGACGCGGTATCTAAGCGTTTATATAAATGTACCATCAGTCCTTTGTCAACACTGGTTTGAGCGAAAGAGACCTAGGAACGGCACATGACCTGAAAACCTCGCTAGAAAAGCCTACATTATTCACTGGTGGCGGTCCTACAATTGGAAATCTAGGTTTTTAAGCTATGCATACAAAGCGATTAGAAACATCGGGCAAGGCAAACTCCGGAGTTATCCCAAGAATCGTCAACTTCGTCTCGGCGGACGTCCAAAGTGCTAACGCGTGGACGCAGACCGCGAGTCCGTTCAGGAACGGTTCTATAATAGGGCCGCCTTTATGACCTCAAAAATCTGGGTTGCCCTCCTCGCTCTTCTGCTTTCACCGCTCACCGACGCACCGCAAGGCCCTGCCGTGATCAAAGTCGATGTTGCTCATCCCGGAGCCTCGATCTCATCGCAGATGTTCGGAATATTTTTCGAGGACATAAATTTTGCGGCGGACGGTGGCCTGTATCCGGAACTCGTAAAGGATCGCTCCTTTGAGTTCGACAAGCCGCTGACGGGATGGCACGAGATCATGGGCATCAGTTCGAAGGGAATCGACACCTCCAAGGGGGAACTCAGCATCCGCACTGACGATCCTCTAAACCCAACCAATCCTCACTACTTGAGAGCTCGAGTGTATGAAAGCGGTTATGGATTTTGGAACTCCGGCTTCCGGGGTATCGGGCTCGAAAGCGGATCGGAATATCGCTTCTCTGCTTATGTTCGAAGCGGCGGAGCGAAGGCTATCCGCGCGACGCTTACCGACCCAACCGGCCACGAAATCGCAAGTGGCCAACTGCAAGGCTTCGACGGCAAATGGCAGCGCTACGAAACCGTCATTCGCGCAAATGGAACGGTGCAAAAAGCGCAGTTGAATCTCTTCGTCGATGGGCAGGGTTACGTCGATCTCGACATGGTTTCACTTTTCCCGGTCGACACTTTCAATCATCGACCTAACGGATTGCGCAAGGATCTGGGAGAACTGCTCAAGGATCTTCATCCCGGATTTATTCGTTTCCCCGGCGGCTGTATCGTCGAGGGCCGTCAATTGGTGAATCGGTATCGCTGGAAAACGACGATCGGAGATGTCGCACAACGCAAGACCATCATCAACCGCTGGAATGATGAGTTCGATCATCGACCAGCACCCGACTACTTCCAGTCGTTCGGTCTGGGCTTTTACGAATATTTTCAATTAGCGGAGGACATCGGAGCGAGGCCGCTACCGATCCTGAATTGTGGGATGGCGTGCCAGTTCAACACCGACGAGACGGCGAAACTGGAAGAACTCGATGAATACGTTCAAGACGCGCTGGACCTTATTGATTTTGCGAACGGTCCGGTAACGGCGCCGTGGGGAAAGCTTCGTGCACAATTGGGACATCCCGCGCCGTTTCATCTCGAAATGCTTGGCGTCGGGAACGAGCAATGGGGACCGCGCTATGTCGAGCGTTACAAGGTGTTCGCCGCCGCGTTGAAGGCGAAGCATCCTGAGATCAAGCTGGTGGTTGCCGCAGGCCCCGGACCCGCCGGCGAGCCTTTCGAAAGCATGTGGACGAACTGGCGGCAACTCAAGGCCGATATCGTTGATGAACACTACTACATGGCCCCCGAGTGGTTTCTTTCGAATACTAGTCGCTACGATCACTATGACCGGTCGGGTCCCAAGGTGTTCGCAGGTGAGTTTGCTGCGCAGACTTCGGGTGTGGCCAAGCCTGATAACAAAAACAATTGGGCAGCGGCCATCTCCGAGGCGGCGTTCATGACTGGGCTGGAGCGTAACGGCGACGTGGTGCAGATGGCGTCGTACGCGCCGCTGATGGCGCACTCGGAGGCGTGGCAGTGGACCCCCGATGCGATCTGGTTCGACAATCTCCACTCGTACGGAACCCCGAACTATTACGTGCAGAAGCTCTTCGCCAACAACGTTGGTACGCGTGTGGTTCCCGTGACGCCACAGGCAGAGGCGGGACTTTACACGAGCGCGTCCGTCGATGAGCGCGAGCACGAATTGATCGTAAAGGTGATCAACAATACCGCGTCCGTGCGACAAAGCGAGATCCGCCTGGGAGCCACGCGCTATGCTGGTTCGGCACAAGTGACCGTGCTACAAAGCACAGATTTAAATGCGGAAAATACGTTCGACCATCCCAAAGCTGTATCGCCTCAACCGGCGACGGCCGAAGTGAGATCAGGAATGATCTCGACCGAACTCGGTCCGTATTCGGTAAACGTGTATCGCGTGTCTCTGAAGTAAAACCGAGTGCGAAGCAATGCCGGTGGCACTCACCTAACTTCGGGAGTCTCAAAGGAATAGATTCGCTTCAAACCTGGTTTGCTTTGCAGCGGCTCAATCCCGCTGCGGTTGACTTTTGTTTCGGTCAGATTGAGTGACTCCAGTTTGTCGAGTTTCAGGAGTTCTTTTGCTCCCGAAGAAGTCACGTCGGTGTTAGAGAGATCGAGGAATCTGAGGTTAGGAAAGGCCGCAAGTACCTGCATTCCTTTGTCCGTCACCTTGGTGCGGGCAAGTTCTGCATCCACAATCAGGCTGGCTACTGGGGCAAGGCGGACAAGAGTGTCGTCGGTGCACTTGCTAGGAGCACTGAGCGTCCGAAGGATCAGCCCGTCGGTCGGATTTTGCGATCGCGGTACAAGATGTATCCCCAGCGAACTTTCCAACTCTGTAATCACTTTCAATTGTGGACGATAGTCAGCGGTCAGCGGAGGCGATGGGGATTTCTCTCCGGCGGGCGCCGGCAGAGATGCTGTTGTCGCATCCGCAATCTCCACCGTTGCGCCGGCGGAAATCCAAGCTTGAATAATTTTGATCTCGTCCGCAGTCAACGCAGGCTTTCCAGCCGCAGGCATGACGTCTTTGTTATCGGCCGGAAGCGTCACCCGTCGAAAGAGCTCGCTCTTGGTTGTGTCTCCCGGATGAATGACCGGGCCATCTTTGCCGCCGCGCATTGCGTAGTCGTATCCATCCAGACGCAGCTTGCCTTTGAATTTTCCTGCGTTGTGACAACTTAGGCACTTGTTGTCGAATATTCTTTGCACGCGCATCGCGTAAAAACTGTTTGGAGCGACCTGCGTCTTTTTCTGTCCACCCATCCACCGACGCAGCGGTTCCGGCGAATGTTCAGTCAAGAAGGTATCGCCGTGCGTCAATTTCCCTCCCTGATCACTCGTCCAGGTCAGTAAGCCAACAGTCGCGAGTAGAACCAAGAGATACCCGGTTCGTTTTTCGTACAGCAGCCAGCAAGTGAGACTGGCGATCGCAAGTGAGACCCCACCCCACATGTGTCGAATGACGAGCGAGCCTTCATAACCGCCGCTCCAGGCGAGCAGCCATCCGAGCCAGGCGGATGCGATGGCGGCGGTAGCGCCTAATCCCAACACGAATCCCGCCGCTTTCCGCAGATGCACACGCTCGCGAAAAAGTGCGGCAAACTCGAGAAGAGGCACAAGCAGCAGAAGAGCCACGGGAAGATGCACGGCGAGCGGATGGAATCGACCGAGGAACTGAGCGAACTCGGCCCGTTGAAGGCCGTCAGGAGGGGCGAAGATCAACAGGAAGAGAAGTGGTAGAATCGCGACGATGCCGATGCCCAGGATCCACGCGCGGACTCGAAGTGGCATGCGGATTCCGTTACGTCCTGCGCAAGAGTGTAATCCGCCCGATGGGCAACCACTCGGCTACCAGAATGTCCCCGTTGTGCAGAAAGATGGCATCATGCGGCGTTATGAATTTTCCGGGAGTGAATTCAGAACGAGCCTGCGTGCGGCGCGAGCCAACTTCTCCGTTTTCTGATTTCCCATCTCCCAGTTGAGCTACGACGTTGTATTCCCGATCAAGAATGCAGACCTGGCTGTCCAGATCGGGGCAGACCATCCACTCGCCCTGCGTATGAAAATTGCAGGGCATTCTCATGTGGGCTTCGTCTTTGATCGTTTTCAGATGGACACCGTCGAGCGTGAAGGTTTGAATGCGGCGGTTCCCTCGGTCCGCGATGACCAGTACGGGTTTCTCGCTTCTTGGATCCACCCATTGCCCATGTGGATTGTCTAACTCGCCGTCGTTGTGTCCCGGCTTGGCGATCTCACCTAGGAACTTTCCGTCCATCGAATACCGCAACATGTGATTGGAGCCGTATCCGTCACCGACGTAAAAGTCACCATTCGGAGCGAACGCAACATTCGTGGGCACGAAATCGATGGGACGTTCTGCATAGTTCGAGTCTTCCTTCGGGTAGCCGTGTACCCAAATTTCGGAACCAGTGAGTGTGGTCTTCACGACCCTGCAGCGGTTGATGTCGCAGTGATAGAGGAACTCCTCCTTTCCCTCGCGGCGCAATTTCAATCCGTGCGCGCCTCCGCGAAAGCCTTCGCCGAAAGCACGAACGAAATGGCCCTTCTCATCGAAAACGACGACTGCCTCTCCGCGCATGCTTGATTTATGGACGGTGTGTCCGACATAAATGTGTCCCTGCTCATCCTGACAAAGTCCGTGCGTATCTCCCCACACCAAGCCCTCTGGCGGCACCAGCCAGTCGTGGACGCACTCGTACGTGTGCGCGCCGGAGCCAAGCACTGGCAGGCGAGTGCCGGACTTGTCGGAAGCGTGAACGTAGAAAGGAGGGATGGCCATGACTAGGCCAGTCGCTGAACAGGCGGCTAGAAACGATCGCCGAGTTGTTTGCTTCATCGCGGACCTCGATTTAACTCAAAAGATCGTTCACAACTTTTGCGGGGATAACGCCGGTGAATTTCTGGTCCAGTCCCTGAAACTTGAACGTAAGTTTTTCGTGGTCGATGCCCAGCAAGTGAAGGAGTGTAGCGTTGAAATCGCGAACGTGCACAGGATCGCGCACCGTGTTGTAGCTGTATTCGTCGGTTTCACCATAGGCAAGTCCGGGTTTAGCTCCGCCTCCCGCCAGCCAGACAGTGAAGCATCGCGGATGATGATCCCGTCCGTAGTTGTCCTTGGAAAGGCCACCCTGACTGTAAACCGTGCGGCCAAACTCTCCGCCCCAGATGACGAGTGTGTCGTCGAGCATCCCCCGGCGCTTCAAATCCGTGACCAACGCGTAGCAGGCACGATCGGTGGCCAGGCAAAGCTTCGGCAGCATGCCGACGCAATCGCCGTGGACATCCCATCCGCGCTGATAGATCTGCGTGAAGCGCACTCCGCGCTCCGCCATACGACGAGCGAGAAGGCAGTTATAGGCAAATGTACCCGGTTTCTTCGCGTCCTCACCGTAGAGCGTCCAAGTGCTCGCGGGTTCGTCGTGCATGTCGGTCAGTTCCGGAACAGAGGTCTGCATGCGAAATGCCATCTCGTATTCCTGAATCCGGGCATGCGTTTCGGGATCGCCCATGTCGTCGTAGGTGAGCTCGTTGATCGCATTCACGCTGTCCACGAGCGTGCGGCGAGTGGCGCTGCTCATGCCTTGCGGATTTCCGAGATACAAAACCGGCGAGCCTTCTGAGCGAAACGCGACCCCGGAGTATTCGTTGGACAAGAATCCGCTGCTCCATAACTTTGGCGAAATAGGTTGTTGATTGGAATGGGGAATCAGGGTGGAATTGAGAACCACGAAGGTCGGAAGATTCTCATTCATGCTGCCCAGACCATACGACAACCAAGCACCCATGGACGGTTTCCCTGGAATCATGTTGCCGGTGTTCATCAGCAGGATTGCCGGTTCGTGATTGATGGCGTCGGTGTGCAGTGAATAAACGAGTGTGAGGTCATCGACCATCCTGCCAGTGTAGGGAAGCAGGTCGCCGACCCAGCGTCCCGACTTTCCTTGCTGAGTAAACTTCCAATGCGACGGAGCGACTGGAAATCGTGCCTGGCCCGCTGTCATGCCGGTCAACGGCTGGTTGCCGCGAATGGAGTCAGGAAGATCCTTGTCGTAAAGCGACGCCAGCCCGGGTTTGTAATCCCACATGTCCATTTGTGGCGGGGCGCCGGACATAAAGAGGTAGATTGAACGCTTCGCAGCAGGCGGGAAGTTCGGCAAGTGCAGTGATTCAGGACCGGGAAGGGAAGGTTGCGCCGCGTGCGCCACACCATTCGTGAGTTTGTCGCCCATCAGAACAGACAGGCCAGCCCAGCCTAAAGCTTTTCCCATACGACCCAGAAAGTGGCGGCGGCTTTCGAGTCGCAGCCATTCGTCCCGCAGAGATTTGGGAACGGGAAGATCGTAAACGGATGGGCCGGTTCCATGGCTATCGCAGCAGAGATGGTCGCAACCGGCTGTCGCAGTTTTTCGTCGGCTCATTTGTTCACCACTGCGTCCAGATTCAGCGCGGCACTTGAAACAAGCATCCATGAAGCCAGCTCTGGAGCGGGGATCGATTTATCAACTTTACTCTCCCCAAGGTTCAGCAGCTGGGTCGCGGCCACCGGATCTTTGGAGTACGTCGCTCGGAACTGTGCCAGGGCGCCCTCGAGAATGTCTTTTTCACGCGGACTCCAGTCTCGCGAAAGCAGTACTCGGCTGAGAAAGTTCAAGCGCGCCTCCGGGTTCGAGGATTCGCGAATTACGCGCTCTGCCAGTTTGCGCGAGGCTTCCAGCCGCAACGGTTCATTCATCGCTACAAGAGCTTGGAGTGGGGTGTCGGTACGCTGCCTGCGAGTACAAGCCGAGTCGCGCACTGGAGAGTCGAACGTGTCCATGTCGGGCATCGTTGCCATGCGCTTCCAGAAGGTATAAAGGCTTCTGCGGTAGAGTGCGTCACCGTGGTCCTGGACATACTTCCTGGTGTTACTCGCGTCATGACTTCCGTCCCAAATGCCGGGTGGCTGGTATGGCTTCACACTCGGGCCGCCTATTTTCTCGACTAGGAGTCCGCTCGCGGCCAGCGCCGTATCCCGCAACATCTCGCTATCCATGCGGAACCGGGGTCCCCGAGCAAGTAGACGGTTCTTAGGGTCCTTCTCCGCAAGCTGTGGAGTGACGCGGGACGACTGGCGATATGTCGCAGATAGCACCAGTTGTTTGTAGAAGCGTTTCACATCCCAACCACTATCGCGAAAATCAACCGCGAGCCAATCCAGCAGTTCCGGATGACTCGGGCGTGCTCCCATTACGCCGAAATCCTCGGTGGTTTCGACGATGCCCGTTCCGAATATTTCCTGCCACATCCGATTGACGGTGACGCGTGCCGTCAGAGGATTATCCGGACTTACCGTCCATTCAGCGAGGCCTAGTCGATCAGAGGGCGCGCCAGCGGGAAGTGGCGGCAGGAAATGTGGTACGCCCGGCCGCACACGTTCCGTCCTCGCGTTGTAGACTCCGCGTGTCAGCATATCGGCATAGGCGATTCCCGAGCTTTCCTCGCTGACGATGGAAATGTCGCCATCTTTGGAGAGCGCGTCTAGTTCTTTGTTGAGCGCGGGAAGTTGTTCTGCCAGTGACCGCGTGGTCTCATCGCGCTGAGCGAAGTAGAAGTCGCTAACGACTTTGAATTCATCGTCCGACCATGCGGAAATAGGCTTCTGGACGATTTCCGAGGCGTAGTCTTCGAAAGGAACTCGAGACGCCTCGTCGGGCGCGAGTTCGCGACCATAAAAGCGGAAGTCCTGAAACGCGGACTGCCGAAGCGGATCGACATCGGGAGATATCCGGCCAAAAGTCATTGGCGCTGAGGAGCGAATCGTGCCGCCGAGTGTGTCTTTGACTACTTTCACGTCTTGCGGGTGGCCGTCGATATAAAGCGTCATCCCGGCAGCCTTTCCGGAGCCAGAGTAGCTCGCAACGATATGCTTCCAGCGACCCTCGATAAGCGTTACATCTTTTGTCTCGACCGATGCGGCGCTGTGCGACGCGTCATGCGCGAGAGTGAAGACCAACTTGCGTTGGTTGATGCGCAGTTGCCATCCGCGGGAGCCTTGCTTCCCATCTGCGCGAGCCAAAATGACGCCGCTTGGCTGCTTGGGATCCTTGGATTCAAGCGGCCGCAAGTCGGGGCGCACCCAGAAAGCAATTGTGAATGGCTGCTGTGTTTCCACGTCACCCGCGCCGGGCAGATCAAGGCGGGTGGTCGTATCCATTCGCATGTAAGGCCAAAGTAAGATTCCCTCGCCCCAGATCACCGGATTTTCTGTCGCCGCGACCGTCCGAAACTTTGCTTCCGGCGCCGAGTTCGCGAAGTTCACCCCATTTTGTTCGTCGAAGCGAAGTCGTACTTGTAATCCTGTCGTGCTGACAGGCTGGGCCTTTGATTTGGAATCTTTGAGCCATGCGGCGACCAATTCGCGACCTTGCGCGCGCCGCTGGTTAATCTGGTTCTCGATCGCGGATCGTTTTGCCAGGACTTGTTCGTAAGCCGCGCGATTGTTATCTTTCGGCACCCGAATGAATGGCGGCCAGTCTTCCCGATCATCATTCGAGGGGTTCTCGGTCAAATTGTTGAAAAATGCCGTGAGGCGGTAAAAGTCGTTGCGGGTGATGGGATCAAACTTGTGATCGTGGCAAACTGCGCATCCTGTCGTAAGACCTAGAAACGCCGCCCCGAACGCCTCGGCACGCTCGCGCTTGTTGTTCACCCGCAGTTCCTCGATGAGGGTCCCGCCTTCACCCGAACTGATTCCTGCTCTCAGGAACGCGGACGCAACGACCGAGTCCAGGGTTTTAGATGGCAGCATGTCTCCGGCAATCTGTTCTTTCACAAAATCGTTAAACCGCTTGTCCTGGTTGTACGACTTGATCACGTAGTCGCGATAGGGCCAGATGCTGCGAAAGTTGTCGAGGTGCAGACCGTGGGTATCGCCGTAGCGGGCAACATCCAACCAGTAGTGTGCGCGATGCTCACCATAACGGGGGCTTGCCAATAGCCGATCAACGACCTTTTCGTACGCCTTCGTGGACTGGTCTGTCACAAATGTCTGCACTTCTTCGGGCGTGGGCGGCAAACCCGTAAGATCGTAGGTGACGCGTCGGATGAGCGTTGGCCGATCAGCTTCTTCCGAGGGTTTCAACCCTTCCTTTTCCAATCGGCTGAGAATGAATCCATCAATTGGCGTTCGAATCCACTGGCGATCGTTCGTGGCGGGCACGGTGGGGCGTTTCGGTGGAATGAACGACCAGTGTTCTTCATAGTTTGCGCCTTCCTTTACCCATTGACGCAGGAGCGCGACCTGCTCCGGTTTCAGAGTTCGGTGTCCCTCTGGAGGAGGCATCCGCTCCTTCGGATCATCGGACTCAATTCTCCGCACCAGCGGACTTTTATCTGGATTACCCCTAACGATTGCAGGGCCGAATTTTTCATGCGCGACAAAGGCAAACTCGGCACGGTCCAGGCGTAATCCAGCCTTTCGCGCGCCCGGGTCTGGGCCGTGGCAGGCGTAACAGTTCTCCGAAAGAATGGGCTGGACTGTTTCGTTGAACGATAACCGTGTGGAACTGCTTGCGGTTGCCGCGCGCCAAATCAGCCAGGCTGACGTAACTATCAGAAGCACAACTGAAGCCGCCAACAAGATCCGAAAGCCTACGCCGCGATCTTGTTTCACGAATTCCTGATCACTATTCACTGTGCAATGCTCAATCGACGTCGCAGAGAGTCTACGAGTTCAGGATTGATTGACGGCCGCGCTTGCCGCGCACTCCCGGGAGGGATTGGAAGCGATCAGCGCAGTTCAATCCAGTGATTGTAGCGCAGGAACAGTGAACGATGTCCGCGGCTTATCGGCTGGTAGCGAAGGTCGAGAGATTTGCGTCGGCAGGCAAGCCAATTCTGACTGTTTGTCGAGTCGGTCGTGGTGACTAAGGGAAAATCCCGTCCTCTCGCATGGAAGGCGACAAAGGACGGGTTCAAGAAACATCCGCCTTGCTGTTGCCGGATTTATTGTTGGAATGGTGCAGAAATCATCAACTGAGATCCGCAGGTCGGGCTCTTGATAAAGGGAGCCGCGGTTCGTTGCCGGGCCTGAAGCAGGTTGCCTGCATCGATATTCGGAACCACCTCGCCATCGTTTACGTTAAGTTCGACTGAGGCGGTCAATACACCACCGATTGTCCTTACGCTTCCGACGCCGACGAGCGTGCTCACGCCATTCCTCACGGTGCAGAAGGCTACTTTTGTTCCAGTTGGAATGTTGATGTGCTCTAACTCGGCATTCAGCCGAGTCGGAGTACCCGACTCACGATAGTCGCCGCGCAATTGCGCTTCGAATCCGTTGATCGCTACATTCTTCCGGGCGGTCAGCCTGATACCTTTCGCATCCTGCGCCCAGGCTTGACTCATCGATCCAACCCCCAGCAGGGCCAACGCCGCTATCGCTGCAAGCCGAACACTCAATTGCTTCATGTCTTCCTCCTTTTAGGAAGTCTGATTCATCTTCTTAGACATGCAGCGCAGCATCGCGGAACAGAAATCGTAAAGTCCTATGGAAGAAAACTGGCGAGCGAAAAAAGACAGCGTCGAAATGGCGCTGTCTGCGGGACACAATTCTTCGCTGATCGTAAGGACGAAGTTTACGACGCTACCTCGTCTTTCACCAATGGTTCGACGGAAAACCCGACATCAAGGTCGGGGAAGTCATACATGTGACGCATGGATTGCTTCCAAGGCGAATACTCCATCCGAAGCAGTTGCGTCAGTTCCGATCCATCGCAGCAAAAGCCGTCGACGACCAGAGAAACGCGCCAACCTAAGATCCTCACAGCATGGGGCAAGAAGCTTGCCGCGGAAAGCAATTTGCCCAGTCCGCTCGCCAAGCGGAACAAAGGCTTTCCGATCGGCAAGGGTTTGTAGCTCACCCCGAGACAATTCGCAGCCTCTTCGGCCAGCTCTGCCATGCTGGGATCTTCTGAGCTGGACACAAAAAATGTCTTTCCGCGCATCTCGTCTCGAACTCCCGCCTCCGCGAGGATATGTGCCAGGTCTGAAACCTCCACGACAGATATTCGGCCGGGCCACGGAAGTCGGCTGCCCAGCGTTTTTCGAGGCAACTGATCGTGGAAGAAGCCGAACATTCCACTTGGCCTGTAGCCTGCGCCATAGACAAGCGGCAGCCGCAAGATGGAGTACGTGAACCCGAGGCGGACGGACTCTTCCTGAATAATTTCCTCGCCCCTCAGCTTGCTGCGTCCGTATTCGGTTCGCGGCCAACAGACGGTTGCGGGTTCCATCCAGCCGCCGCGTGTGCGAGTCGTGTCGACGGCTGAAACTGAACTGGTGAAGACTACGTGCTTGTCTCGGAGGCGAACTCCCAGTTCATCCAGAAGCCGTTGGGTTCCATCATCATTAATGCGAACCTCGGGAGAATCATCCTCTGTCCGTACGTATGCTGCTAGGTGGAAGAGCACATCGAAATCCCCGATGTCGCCGCCTATAGCGGGACGATCTCTTAGTTCCAGTGGGACTTGTTGGACAGGCCAATTCATAAGTTCGTCGAGCCTGAGGCGTTCGGTTTCATGTTGGATCGGACCAGTTAGCGCAGTCACACTCTGAGGACCATTTTTGGTCAACCAGAGCCTACATAGGTTAAAGCCAACCCATCCAGCGCATCCAGTGATCAGCGCCCGAAGACTTCGTGTTTGCATGGTTCCTTTCAGTGGAAAATGCAGCCGTGCCAACAGTCTTTAGTTACGAGGATTGCTGTCGAAAGTAGGTTCTTCCAAGTGGAGGAGACGAAGTCTGCTTCCATTCGGAGGGCGAGGATATCTTGTAACAAGAGGTGCAATACGGAATATCAGACACCTCACAATGCGGTGTGATTTCAATCACATCTCAAAATCACGTCGCGATTGCACTCTGAACAAGTCTTAGCGGACGGATCTTCCGCTCCCCAATTCCTCTGGAGCGTCGTGCGCCTGGAGTGGTTTGCTGCTCACGACTTCATTGGGAGATCGGTCGTGTCCCCAATCTTTACAGAGTGATCAAGTAAGTTTGCTGACGGGTGGTTTCTGTGTTTGCACGACTCGGTTCTGAGCTACCACTAATATACTCGTGACAATTAATTGAAATGCGCGACCACAGAATTCACAGATCGATCGCAATCTCCGGACTGATGATTGTCGCCTGCGTTGCGGCCGTGATGTTCCTCTGGCGCCTCGGTAATCCGTGTCTCTGGCAGGACGAAGCTGCCACTGCCGTGTTGGCTCAGAGGATGCTGAAGTTCGGACGTCCTTTAGCGTACGACGGCCTGAATCTGATCACCGGAGATCACTTCGCTGCTGAAGACGCGACGACGATCGATCAACGCACAACCGATCCTCAATCATCCATTCGTTTCTACGCTCGCCGAGGCGATTTCAAGCCGGACACGACCTGGCAATGGCAGCCCTGGGGCCAGTTCGTAGCGGCTGCGCTCGGTTTCAAGATTCTCGGCCCCACAACATTTGCTGCGCGACTCCCCTTTGCACTGGCCAGCATAGCGACCGTCCTCATTTTGTACTGGTTTACATTGGCGTATTTCGAGAGCCCGCAAATGGCGCTGCTCGCTGCTATTTTGCTGGTGACCAATGCCTACTGGATTCTCCATGGTCGCCAGTGCCGGTATTACGCACTCTCCAGTTTGTTCCTGATGCTCACACTCGCCGGATATGCGCATTGGCAGTTTCAAAAGCGCTGGGGGGCGGTTGCCTTCATCGCTGCCGCCTGGTGCTGGTTTCAGGTGGACTATGGAACAGTGTGGCCGATACTGGGCGTTCTTTTTGTAGATGCAATCATCGCGCAACGCGACAAATGGTGGAGGCCGGTACTTGTGGGTTTGGTGCTATCCGCCCTGATTGTCCCGTTTATTTTCTATTACCAGATGTGGGGCAGGCTGTCGGTGCCTACAGGTACATGGAAAGAACGCTTTGTACGCAATGTATTCAATATCAACGAATTCGTCGTGCCCTTCGTCGTGCTCGGGGGAGTAGGTCTTCTTTTGATTTATGGCTGGAGAAAGTGGGGTTCTGCAGAACGGCGGATCATTATTGTTGCGTACGCTGCGATCGTGATGCTCTTGTTCTGGGTCCAGTCAGTGACGGTTGCGCCCTTCTTGCGGTACGTGATCGTCGTGTCACCCATGAGTTGCTTACTGGTCGCCTGGTTACTCGTGCGAGGCGGAGCCCACATGCGTCCCTTCACGTGGATTGGAGCTGCCTTACTCATTTTTACTCCCTGGCTGAGCCTGCCTCTGCATGTGTTGCGTCCGGCCACTCTGCGTCATGCCACGGTTCTGCGTCCCGAATTACGTCTTCTGTCAAAAAGTCTGTTCGGCCATCCATCCGATCCAAACAAGCCAGTGATTGAATGGCTAGCACAGAACACAAAACCGGACGACCAAATCTTGATCAATTACGAAGACATCCCACTGATGTTCTACCTGCCGAATCCGATCCGAGGTGGAATCTCAGCGTTCAGGGTTGAAGATGATGCGAAGCGTCCACCAGATTTTGTTGTGCTTCGTCATTCCGTCGATTTCGTGCATTGGCCAGTGTATCTTCGCGAGATCGATCGCTATCAATGGGAGGCGGCATCCCTACGAGTTCCAGATATTGTCTGCGGAAACTGTCCGGACCCGGTGGAGAGGTACAATTTTGCGGAAGCGAAATCCATATTCATTGCGCGAAGGGTCGGTCGGTAGCATCCGTAGTTGTTCCCTATGCTTGTATTGGAGGCGTGTTTGCGGGGCGGCCAAAATCCTGAACCGTGATTGAACCTTCGTCATTTTCATGAGTACGGTTCCGGACAGACAATAGGGCATCGAAACTGTATTTTCAATTCAAACACCCAAAACCTTACCAAGCCCCACGACGTGTTTTGGTGGAGGTCGCTTTATGTTGGTCCTACCTGCTTCTTCGGTGCGCTTCTGTCGAATATGCGGCAGAATGTGTCAATTGCACGATTCGAAAATAGATGAACAGGGCTTGACGGTTCACACAGACTGTCAGGCCAATCGCATGGCTTCCATCAGGTCGGACGCGGCTCGCCAGGCAACCGCAGTCCGTCGAAACCGGCCGGTCACGGAATATTTGCATGGCTTTGCCGTCAGGGATTTGTAAATCCTGAGGTTTGCAGTTCTCACCTCTCCACCGTTACGCGGCGATTGCGCCGCGGCTGGACGGCCATCCCAATCCCACGCCACAAGCCAGGAGAGAATTGCAATCCCGATATCGGTAACCGAACAGGATCGGTTACATCACTTCGTATTCACTTCTTTTGTCGTCCTCTCCTTCCGGATGTTCCCATGCGGTCGTTTTCGATCGGCCAGGGGCGCCGACTTGTCGTCCCCAATCCTTTCGGGATACGCTCGGGGAATCATCTGCGACAGGATCGTGAGCTGATTCGCGTCGATGTCGCATGAAGAAAATGATCACCAATGTCGATGGCACGGCCGTTCCGCAACGAGGCAGAGAAGTACGCTGCCTACCTTAAAACCGCCGAGGGTCGATTGCGTCTCGACTTGCCCTTTGCCAACCTGCAGGAATTCTTGCCAGCGGCCAAAGCGTCCCAACGCGCGCTGGATCTCGGATGCGGCACAGGAGCAAACGGCTTGCGGCTTGCGCGACTGGGCTTTCAGGTCACGCTGCTGGATTCCTCGGCGGCGATGCTGGAAATCGCGAAACTCGCCGCCGAGGAGGCCGGGATTATTGAAAAAATCGAACTCAAACACGGCGACGCCGACCAATTGGCTAACTTGTTTCCTCCAGGAACGTTCCATGTAATTCTTTGCCACAACGTGCTGGAGTTTGTCGACGATCCAGGCATGGTGTTGGAGGGTGCTGCCCGTGCGTTGCGAGATTCATCGGCGATACTGTCAATTCTTGTGCGCAACCGGGCCGGTGAGGTTTTCAAAGCAGCGATATTGGCTGGCGACTTGGCTACGGCCGAAAACAACCTCGACTCTCAGTGGGGTAATGAGGCTTTGTATGGGGGCCGAGTACGGCTATTTACTCCAGAGAGAACACAAGCGCTGCTGAAAGAGGCGTTGCTCGCGACAATTGCGGAACGCGGCGTGCGTGTTATGTCGGATTACTTGTCCCCGCGGATTTCGCTCGATGCCGAGTACAACCGGGTCTTGGAACTGGAGCGCAAACTAGGTAGCCGACCCGATTTTGCTGCCGTTGCCCGCTATACTCACCATCTGGCTCGCCGGGCCGATTCGACTACGAAGGACGGTCCGTGAAGCAGAGAGCCGGTATTTCACAATCGTCTCGAACATTCTGGGAGCCCTTGTCCTGTTGACGCCGATCATAGACGCACGAAAAATCTCGAAAGCGTTTGGAGCGAAACCGCTGTTCGAGGATGTTTCGTTCAGTGTTTCGGAGGGTGACCGCATCGGGGTAATCGGGCCGAACGGTTCGGGAAAATCGACACTTTTGCGGATACTAGCCGGGACAGAAGTGCCAGACAGCGGCAGTGTCGCCGTGCGCAAGCGACTGCGGTTCAGTTACGTGGAACAGGACTCGAGGTTCGTCGCAGGCGCGAGCGTCCGGTCTGTTGTCGAGAAGGCATCGGAACATTTGTCAGCTGGTGAGGTGGACCCGAGAGTCCATTTCGCCGAGATATTAGGCCGGGCGGGATTCGAAGACCTCGAAGTGGATGCGCGTTCGTTGTCCGGTGGCTGGCAGAAACGGTTGGCCGTCGTGGAAGCGCTCGTTCAGCAACCAGACGTCTTGCTGCTCGATGAGCCTACGAATCATCTGGATCTAGTAGGGATCGAATGGCTTGAAGATCTAATTGAGCAGGCGAAATTCGCTTGTGTGGTGGTAAGTCATGACCGCTACTTCCTCGAGAATGTGGCTACCGAAATGGCGGAACTGAATCGTGTGTTTCCCGACGGGATGTTGCGCGTGCACGGGAACTACAGCACGTTCCTGGAAAAGAAAGAAGAATTCCTCCATGCTCAATCGAAGCGGCAGGAGGCGCTGGAAAACCTGGTGCACTCGGAGATCGAGTGGCTCCGCCGGGGAGCAAAGGCACGAACTCGAAAGTCCAAGGCACGCATCGACAAGGCTGGTGAACTGATCGGCGAACTTGCCGGATTGAATGCCAGAACGCGGACCGCCACCGCACAAATTGATTTCTCAGCAACGGATCGAAAAACCAAGCGCCTGATCGAGCTCCAGGATGTCAACAGCAAGATTGGGGATCGTACGTTGTTCGAGCGGTTGAACTTCGTCATAGCTGCCGGAATGAGGGTCGGATTGGTAGGGCCGAACGGCAGCGGTAAAACAACCCTGCTGCGCATGCTCCGAGGGGATGTCACTCCCACTCACGGCGAAATCCGTCGTGCTGATCACTTGCGAATTGTCTATTTCGATCAGAACCGGCCGTTGGATGTGAACATGTCTCTGCGCCGCGCGCTCGCTCCGGAAGGGGACTCGGTGATCTTTCAAGACCGCGTTATTCATGTGGCTTCGTGGGCCTCGAAATTTCTGTTCACCGGCGAACAACTCGGTCAACCCGTCGAAAAGCTTTCCGGAGGGGAGCGCGCCCGCGTGTTGATTGCTCAACTCATGCTGCAACCCGCCGACATTCTTCTGTTGGATGAGCCTACGAATGATCTTGACATTCCAACGCTGGAAATTCTCGAAGAGAGTCTGCTGGAATTTCGTGGCTCCCTCGTGCTGGTCACGCACGACAGATACCTGCTGGATCGTGTCTCCACAGTTCTCTTGGGTCTGGATGGCCAAGGTGAGGTGGAGAGTTTTGCAGACTACGCGCAGTGGGAGTCCTGGCAGGCTGAGCGCATGCGGTCCGCAAAAGAAACCGCTAGTTCGCCCTCCTCAGCACCGATATCTTCCAAGCCGCGCTCGCAAATGCCGAAAAAACTGTCATACATGGAAGCACGGGAATACGCCGGCATTGAGCAACGCGTTGCCGAGGCAGAACATGTGCTGCGCAGCAAACAAGCTGAAATGGAAAACCCCGCAATTGCCAGCGATGGACCCAAGCTCATCGCCGCGCACGCTGAAATGGAATCGGCGCAAAAAAATCTGGACGCGCTTTACGAACGCTGGGCTGAACTCGAAGAAAAGGTTAGCAGCTTCACGAGTTAGCAACCCGCATGCAACTGGCGCGGTACAATTCAAGCGAAAAGACGGGGCTACCGCCGGCCAAGCGAGTCGATTCATTCCTGATATCGACTGCAAAAGGAGCTCCGCAAAGGCCACGGACAGATTCTTTTGGGGCGATATCAAATAGTGTGAGCATCGTGGGCCTAAACTAGTCGAATTGCAGCACTGCTTGCATGCTTCTGTTCTGTTAGACTTTTTGCACTGGGCGGGTATGCGGGAAACGCAAGCTATCTGGCGTTTATCCCGCTCCTATTAAGGAGTCTATATGCTTCGGCATTCTCCTCTGTTTCACATCAAGCCCGGCGATCACGCTTGTGTTCTATCCCTCCGAAGATTCGCTCCTGGACGTCCTGACTCCTCACGTCGCTGAAGGGCTTCGTCGGGGAGAGCGTTGCTTCTGTGTCCAGAAACCTCATATTGCAAGACGCCTCTTTGTCGGAACTCCGATTTCTGTCTTTTAATACCGACGAAGTCCAACGGAGTGGTGCGCTGGAAATCCATAGCGACGAAAAAGCCTACCTTACCGGAGGTAAATTTCAGCCGCGTGCCATGTTGGATATGCTCATGCGTTCATTAAACGGCGCTCTTCAACAAGGATTCCCGGGCTTCCGGACCGCAGGAGATCTCTCCTGGGCGATTGAAGGGCGTAATGAGTGCGCTCAGTTGCTCGACTATGAGGGACTGGTCAACGCATATTATCCCGGTAGACCCGTCGTCGGCCTATGTCAGTACGACACGAACGCCTTCGCTCCCCGGATGCTCGACTCCGTCGTGGCGAAGCATGGTCTTTGTGTCACAGATTCACTCTCATCCAGCCCCAATTATTCGTGCATTTCCATTCGAAATGGAAACTTCTGGCACGACGTCGTGGCTGACAAGCTGTCCGTTGCACCCAACTTTTACTACGTTGCTCAGCGCCGTAAACCAGCCGGAATCGTGGGTTGGGGAGTCGCCCCTGATTTCGATCGTGCGTGCGCTGAAGTAGAAGGAATTGTTAGATCTGCCGACAACTGAAAACGGGCAGAAGGATGGATCTGGAAGAGCCGTGAAGCGACAAAACGGTGGGAGCCTGAATTGAACGAAAGTTTCTCGACTTAGGCAAACGTGGATGTCATCTTGACTGCAACTGCTTCACGTACCACTGAACGAAGTGTTCGACACCAGCTTCGCTTGGAGCGTACGCGCCTGGAACATACTTCGACGAGTTCACACCCCGCTGGTTATCTTCACAGAGTGTCCAGTCTTGTTCAGAAGTGAGCCGCCAAAATTCTGTAAGACGCTCGACATCGTAATCGAAATCCGCTCTGGCATCCGAACGCACTAACCAGCAGATTTCCGCGTGGGTCCGTTGAGGCCCTCGCGGCGTGAGGCGCAGTGTCATTACATAGTCGCTGTTCGCTTCCAGTAATAGATTCGGGAGAGTCACGATGGCAAAAACGCCAGTGTTTCGGGCTGGCAGTGTGCCCATGATAGGTGCGACCGGGCTGCCGTCCATGCTTTCGGTGACGTGCCCCGGACGTAACAAGAATCTCCGGTAGTGATACCAACTGTCCGGTAGAAAAGGAACCTCTTCGGTGAGAAGTCCGAGGCTCTCTACATGTTGCCGGGCCGCTGCCTCTTGAGAAGCGTCCCCTTGAGCGCTTTCCGATCCTATCGCGGCCGCAAATTCAACGGCTTTGCAATATTGAGGGTGTGCCACCCCGCAGTGGTAGCATTCACGGGAGTTTTCCACGACCAGTTTCCAATTCGCAGCGATCTCATATTCCTTCTTGCAAGCAATCTTGGCATGACGTAAGTCATGCGCGCGCAGTCTGGGTTCCATGCAGGTTCGGAATGTCGCGAAATCAGGGGGATTCTCGGAAGGGCAAATAAAAATGAGATCTTCCAGGATTTCTATGCGAGCCTGCCAGAGTCCTTGCTTGGCGAGTTCGAAGTCTGGTGGCATCAGTCTTGCCTTGACCAAAGATCCATCTGGCCGATAAACCCACTGATGATATGGGCACACCAGGCTTCGTGCATTGCCTTGGCCTTCCATGCAGATTCGAGACCCACGGTGACGGCAAACATTTGCAAGCGCGTGGATATGCATTCGCTCGTCGCGAATTACGATGAAGGACTCATCAGCTAATTCGAAAAGGAAATAGTCGCCGGCTTGGGAATGGCGTTGGCGTGACCCGCGAATAGCCAATTGGCAAAGAAAACCTGATGCACATCCTCGCGGAAGATCTCTCCCGAGTTGTAGAAGGCTGGCTCAAGGCTAAAGCCAGTGCGTCGGCGTTGGAGTAGTTCCGAAAGCATTTAATGGCCGGTTGTAGCAAACGTTTGCGGAAAACGATTGCGTAAATTATACGTCGATCGGCTGACATGTCAATGATCACTCCAGAGACCGTATGAGAAGGGGACGGAGTCAATTAACAGCTGTTCACCTTCAGCGGGAACCGTTTACAATGCGGCAAACGTTTGCGTCCCAAGCCAAACAATTCGACGATTGCACCACGTCGGCCCCGCCGGACCAGTTCCGTCCAGATGAAGGACGTGGCGGAACGGGCGGGCGTATCCATCAGTACAGTGTCACACGTGCTCAACAACACAAGACCGGTAGCAGAGATGACGCGCGCTCGCATTCTGCAGATCATGCGTCAACTCAACTACTACAAAAACGCAGGCGGCCGCAGGCTGGCAAGAGGCCGGAGTGACGCTTTTGGGCTCATCATCTCTGACGTCGAGAATCCATTTTTTCCCGAAGTGATCAATAACTTCGAACGAGCTGTGGTGGAAATCGGGTTTGACACGTTGCTTGCACCTACGAACTACGATCCTGTGCATGCCAGCAACGCGGTTCGGCGGATGATTGAAAACAAAGTCCAGGGAGTGGCGGTGATGACCTCGCAACTGGAATCATCCCTAGTGGATCAATTGTTGAGAAACGATATCCCTGTCGTGACGTTGGACGGAGTCAAAGCATCAAAAGCACGGAGCAACATTCGTGTGGACTACTCCGCTGGCGCAAAAGAAGCAGTCTTATACCTTAAGCAACTGGGACACCAGCGAATTGCATTCATCACGGGCCCACAGAATCGACTGTCTGCCAGGACCTACAAACAAGCTTTCATTACGGCGCTACATGAAGACGGCATGCCTCCCGCACATTGCACTGAAGGTGACCACACGATTGAAGGCGGCAGAGTGGCAATGCTCGAGATATTGAAACAGGATCCTCTGCCAACAGCGGTCATTTGCGGCAACGATCTCACCGCGCTGGGAGCAGCACATGCTCTTTCCGAAGCGGAGATTCACGTACCTCGGCAGATGTCGATCATCGGAGCGGATGATATCTCTTATGCTCGTTACGCGAATCCTTCACTGACCACTGTTCGCGTTCCTCGAGACCAGCTCGGGAAACTCGCCTTTGAGGCACTGAATCGTCTGATGCGAAGCAAGCGGCGGCTCGGCACTGAATATGTCGTTGAGACCCATCTTATAGTCCGGGGGTCTTCTGCTCCTGCTCAAAGTGCGCCCTCACGCACCTAAGTTCGATTTTCTCCGCAACAGGCATCCGGCAAATCCAGTGACGATCGGATAACGTCCTCCGTCTCGCGGTGTTTTCACGCCGAACTCGACGAGGTCCTCGGTCAGAAAGTGCCTAGAACTCATATCGCAAGCCGACTTGCAGCACTCGTGGCGCTCCTAAAAGGGTATCGTAAGTACCAAACTGGGTCGGATTGTCGATGAACATATTCTGCTCCGTATTGATCGTGAACCGTGCCGTGTTGGTCACATTGAACGCCTCAGCACGGAATTGCAGGCTTTGATGTTCGAATGGCAAAGCGAAGCGCTTACCAAGGCCCAAGTCGATGGAGAAGATGCCCTCGCCGCGCAGAGTATTTCTGGAGCCGACCTGTCCCGTCCTCGTGAAATCGAATGCTTGAGTGGCCGCCGCAGGATCAGCAAACATATTTGGGCCACCCGTGGTGCTGGCGTGCTTTACGTTTTGCACCTGAACAGGGGCGATCTGCGTGGCTGCTACTTCGCAGCACCAGTTCGTCGGATAGTGATATCCATTCATGGCGCTGAACGGTAATCCCGATGTCATGCGGAAGAGGCCAGTCAGTTGCCAGCCACCCAGGAAGGCATCCGCGACGCCGCCTCTATCCATAAACTTCTTGCCCTTGCCGAGGGGAAGCTCCGCGACCCAGTTGGCGTTGACCTGGTGCGTCATGTCGAAGTCCGAAACCGCGCGCTGAGCCTTCGGGTCGAGCGCGTTGAGGACTGAGTTCGGGAATCCATACCCAAGGCGGCTTTCATTCTGCGAATACAGGTCCATCGATTTCGAGTACGTGTAGTTCACATCGAATTGGTAGCCACTGCTCAGATGCTTGCGGAGTGTGACTTGCAAACTGTTGTAGCTGGCGGTGCCGATACTTTGCAGTCCGAGAAGTCCCCAGAATTGAGGCTGCATAAATGTAAATGGACCGAGGTTGCTGCATGCTGGATTGCAGGCTGAATCCACCTGAGCCAGGGAGGTAACGGGATCGGTGGGAGTTTGTGCGAACTGGCTGTATATCAACTGAGTCGCAGTCATGCCGGGGGTTGCGGCGTTGGAAAATAGGTTCTCCCAAAAGGGAATCGGCTGCATACTTGCCACTGGCAGTTGTGCTCGCGCTGCGCTATCGAGCATATCCATCGCATCGTAAAGTCGCATGCCAGACTGCTGATCCTTAAAGTTCAGCGGTTGGGAATCTCCTTGACTCAAGATGAGCTGGCGCCGGCTGAGCCGGCCGACGTATCCAACGTCGAGCCCGAAGTCTTTGCTGACCTGCCGTGAAACTGTGAAGTTGAAGTTGTAGACATACGGCGGCTTCAAGCCATAGTCGATGACGGTAGTACCGGTCACCAGTCCGATTGGCGGAGTGCCAGGTCCGCCGCCCGGTGACGGCGGGACCAGGTTAGCCGGAACATCGGTCACCGAGGTGAATCGAGGCGCGGTACTTCCACTGAAAGTACCAAGCGGAGTGATTTGTGTAGTCGTCAGACCAAAGGAATCAGCATCGAGCTGGTCAATAAGACCGCTGCCGAACAGATCGTAAAACATTCCTGCGCCGAGACGAATGCTGGTCTTGCCGGGACCTCCCGTCAGACGAGCCAACCATCCGTCCGACTTATCGGGCGAATATGCCAATGAGATACGTGGTGCGAAATTCTTCTTGAAGGTCGGATACAGGGGCCTCCCTTCGGGACTATTGCGCGCTACGAACGTCATCAACTCGTTCGCGTCGGATATGCCCTGTTCCGC
Organism: uncultured Acidobacteriota bacterium; assembly: GCA_963801895.1. Classification (GTDB taxonomy): domain Bacteria; phylum Acidobacteriota; class Terriglobia; order Terriglobales; family Acidobacteriaceae; genus Sulfotelmatobacter. The sequence continues at coordinate 456,786 of CAWDGM010000004.1, forward strand.
GTCCGCCAGTCTCCTGGCAAACAAGGTTCCGTACGAAGGCACGTTAGCGGTTTGCTGGCCATTCAGCTCCGAAGGAGGGGGCATCAGCGACCAGCGAAGTCCTGCGATCAGTGTCAAATTCGGTCTGATGTGCCAGCTATCCTGCGCGTAGATCTCGTACTCGCTGCTTCCGAAATCTCGGAATTTAGGTTTGTCTTGCGGGATCAAGTCTCCCGAGACGTTGTAGTTGTAGGTTGCGGACCCGGCTGCAAGAATTCCCAAGAGCGCCATAACTCCATTCGGTGGACTGGCAGCGCCAACCGGAGCGTCTGCAGGCGTAAACGCTAACTGTCCGTTCTCCAGTTGATAAGCCTGCCCACCGCCGTAGGGAAACGGCTGGTCGGACGAGATCCGGCGGCGAATGATACGCGCTACTCCACCAAACTGGAATGAATGACTTCCGCGCGTCCAGTTAACATCCTCGCTGATGGTGTGCACTGGAGTAATAGTCGAGACACCGGTCGTATTCCCGGCAAAACTCGAGAGGAAATAATCGAACGGGTTGACCACGGGAGTACGCGCCGAGCCCGACGTCGCCGTCGAGAGCCGCGTGAGTCCGTAGTGGAAAGTGCCAACCAGGAACGGATTCAGTACATGCGTGTACCCGACTGCGATTCCTTTGGCGTTAGCGAGAATGGAGTTGTTTGGTATGCCGCCGGGGAACTGCGGTGTACCAGTCTGCTTATCATTCTGTAAATTCCCGCGAACAAAAACTGTATGGCTTCCGGCGCGATCCACGTGCCAGTCCAACCGCGTTACATAGGTGTTCCACGAGAGAGGAGCCTTTGCTAGGAAGCGATAGCCGGTAGCGGCGAGTCCGTCGCCAACGGTCGAGTCGTTGGGGGAGGGATATTGATTGAAAAGATCAAGTACGGCAGCGCTCTCTCCAATACCAAGTGGATCAAGCGCCTTGACTTCGTCTGGACCGATCTGTGAAACGCCGCCAGTGTTATTCACATAATCGAGCAAGCCATTTCGCAGGTCTTGCGTTGGGACGGTCCGAACTACGTCTTGCGAACTTGCATCGCGGCGCCCTTCGTAGTTGAAAAAGAAAAACAGGCGATTCTTCAGCATAGGTCCGCCCACGGACGCGCCAAAGACGTTTCGGACGAGTTGCGGTCTGGGAACGCCAGCCTCATTGTTGAAGAAGGAATTGGCTGTGAAAGCGGTGTTCCGGTTGAACTCGTAAAGCGAGCCGTGAAAAGAGTTAGACCCGCGTTTTGTAATAAGGCTAACCTGCGCGCCGGAAGTCCGGCCTTGATCGGCATTGGCGCCGACCGTGGTGACACGGAATTCCTCGAGTGAATCAAGCGGCATCCGAAGCGCGCTGGCGAACGCTGGTCGGGTATCCTGGTCATTGACGTCGACACCGTCGAGAGTGATATTCCCTTGATCGCTGCGTCCGCCGTTGACGCTGCCATTGCGCGCGTCCTGCACGTCTGTGCTGCCGAGAAAAGTGACTCCGGTCTGCAGCGAGAGCAAGCCAGTAACACTACGGCCTTCGAGCGGAAGTTCGAGCACCTGCTTGGTGCCAAACGGATTTCCGGTGGAAGCATCGGAGGTGTTGATGACAGGCGCCTCATCAAGGACATCCACCGTTTCTCCAACGGAAGCCACTTGAAGATTGATGTTAACGACTGACTGAAGATTGACCTGCAGATCGAGATTTCGAACCAAAGCGCTCTTGAACCCTTGAGCGGTCACGCTCAGCTGGTACGTCCCAGGTAGAACTTGGGGGAAGGAATACTCGCCAGACGATTCGGACTTGGCAGTGCGGTTGGAGCCGGTCGCGATGCTGTTCAGCGTTAATGTCGCGCCCGATAGCACTGCGCCACTAGGGTCCCGGACAATGCCGCTCAGGCTGCCTGTGGATTGTGCGGCAATAGGGTTTGCGTAGAGTAGTAAAAGAACAGCTACCGACAAAAGCCACATCACCAAACGTATTTCACGGTTCCCCCAGTCTCGGATACGCATTGCTCCCCCTTGACCATGCATGCTTCAACTCTCGTCTCTAGCAAGTCTCTTTTTCGCAGCTTTCGACTGTGAAACTAACGCCGATACAAACGTTTGCGGCAAACGTTAGCCCGAACAATGTATTGGCTGATAACCAGCAATGTCAATGGATAGTTTGGCTGTGACCGCAACCTCCCGGCGGCCAGAACAATCACCACTCGCAACTGTTTGGCTCAGCGCTGACTGCGAACCAAAGTTATCGCGATTTCCAGTTGGCTGGGGTTCGAGTCCTGGCGGCGGTGGAACTGCGAACGATAAGGCGAGTTTGAAGTTGGCCTCTTGCTCCTCGTGGATGCTTCGCTCGTGACATCCGCTCCAGTTGATCGAAGGCCATACTGCCAAGGGATTTGCGGTCAAAACGAATGGTAGTCAGAGGCGGGTTTACGAACCGCGCCATATAGATATCCTCGCATCCCAAGACTGAAACTTCTCCGGGAACGCTGAGCCCCAACTCCCTTAAGGCGGACATCGCTCCGATGGCCGTCAGATCGTTCACACAGATAAGGGCAGTTGGCAAACGCGTTCTTGTGGAAAGCTCCCATACTGCTGCGCGTCCGCCCTCCAAGGTCTGACTGCATTCGAGTATGTGCTGCAGACGCAGTTTCTGCTTGTGAATCGCTTTGACCACGGCCTCGCGATAACGCCTTGCGGACCGTCGTTCGTCAGGCCCTGCGATGAAGGCAACTTCTTTGTGGCCGAGTTGCGCAAGATGTTCAAGTGCTTCTGAAACTCCCGCCGAGTAGTCAATCGAAATGCTGCTCAGGAAGCGGCGGGGCGATTCTAGGTCAACGATCACCACGGGAATATGCCGGGATGTCAGAGGTAGGGCGACATCGTCCGAAAGCGACGAAGTCATAATCGCGACGCCGCGTACCCCATTTTCGATCATCTTGCGAACCGCAGCCTCTGCTCGCTCGACGTGGTAATCCGTTGTGCACAGCAGGAGGTCGTAGTCCTTGGCGGCCGCGGCAGTCTCAAATCCTTTGATTGTCTCGGGGAAGACGGGATTTTCGATGTCGGAAATGAGGAGGCCAAAGAAATCGCTGCGGCCACCGCGCGCCAACTGATGAGCACTTGCGCTGCGGTAATAGCCCAGTTTTCCTGCGGTCTCCAGGACCCGTTTACGCGTCTCGGGGTCGACCAGACTGGAACGGTTGAGCACACGCGATACAGTCGATTTGGATACGCCAGCCTTTTCGGCTACATCATGAATTCGATAAGCCATGCGCAGGTTCAGTTGGTCAGCCGTGGTCGCAGAAGTCTTAGCTTGGGATATCTCAGTGTGATGGCGTCCCGAGTTTCGCGGTTCATGCCAGGATTTCAGCCACAACTCGCGACGGCTTCACGCTCGTCAACTTCTGATCGAGGCCTTGAAACGGATAGTTCAGTTTGTGGTGATCGAATCCGAGCAGGTAAAGAATCGTTGCGTGCAAATCGCGAACCTCGACTGGATTCTGAACGACCTCGTATCCAAGTTCGTCCGTCTGTCCGTGGGTGATGCCCGGCTGGACACCTGCACCTGCCATCCAAACGGTGAAAGCGCCAGGATTGTGATCGCGGCCTGTGAACTGAGTGACTTGTCCGCTGCGGTTTTCCCGCATCGAAGTGCGACCGAATTCACCACCCCACACGATAAGCGTGTCCTCGAGCATTCCTCTTTCCTTCAATTCGGACAGTAGTGCCGCGATTGGCTGGTCGACCTCCAGGCAACGCTTTACGAAGCCGACATTCAACGAATCTGCCGCGTTTGAACCGTGGCTATCCCATCCCCAGTGGTAGAGCTGAATAAAACGCACGCCGCGCTCCGCGAGCCTGCGCGCGACCAGGCAGTTGTTGGCGAAACTCGCTTCCCCAACCTTGGCCCCGTACTTGGCGCGGACCACCTCGGTCTCGTTGTGAATGTCCATCGCATCGGTCGCATCCATCTGCATGCGGAACGACATTTCATACTGGGCCACGCGCGTCACCGTTTCTGGATTGCCGAAGGTCGCATAGTTCTGCTGATTTAATTCGTCGATCGCATCCAGCACGTTGCGTCGTTGCTGCACGCTCACGTCGCGAGGGCTGTTCAAATAGAGCACCGGTTCGCCGTGCGACCGACACTGAACCCCTTGGTAAACACTGGGCAAAAATCCCGAACCCCAGAGTTGCTTTCCACCATCGGGCATATTTCCGCCCGAGATCAAGACAATGAAACCCGGTAGATTTTGATTCTCCGTGCCCAATCCATAAACTACCCACGATCCGAGCGATGGGTAACCGAGGCGCGGATTTCCGGTCTGGACGAGTAACTGTGCCGGGGCGTGATTGAACTGGTCCGTTTTCATGGACTTGATGAAGCAGAGTTCGTCCAAGTGCTTTTCCAAGTGAGGCAGGCGATCGGAGATCCACTGTCCGCTTTGGCCTGTCTGGTGAAACGGATATTGCGGTCCCATCAGTTTTGGGACACCCGTAATGAACGCGAAGCGCTTTCCCGCCAATAATGATGAGGGACAATCTTGACCGTCCAACCGCACTAAGTCGGGCTTGTATTCGAAGAGTTCAAGTTGACTCGGAGCACCCGCCATGTGCAGGTAAATCACGCGTTTTGCCCGGGCCGCAAACTGAGGGGGTAATGCCGACAGTGGATTTTTTGCGTCCCGCGTTACATCAATACGTTCGCTCGACGATTTGGGAATTTCAGTTGCACCCACAATTAAGGGATGAGACGTCGCCAGCGTACCGAAGAAAAGGGAACCGATGCCGCCGGTGACGGACTGCAAAAAGTGGCGACGGGTCTGAGCCTGCAGGGCGGCGAATCTTCGTTCCGGATGTAGATCGTTCGACAAATCGAAATCGCTCATACCATCACCTGGTCAAGGCAGCGTCCATGTTCAAGAGGACGCTGGCCACTGCCTTCAGTGCTTTAAGGTCTCCGGAAGTAGAACCGTTGAACAAATTGCCTGGCGATTTCATGCTGGCTCGCGTCAGGACCGGCCCGGGCGCGGTAGTCATGGTTTTCTCATACAATCCGCGCAGCACGGACAACTCTTGGTTAGTTACATCGCGGGACAATACGAGCCGCGCTTCGTAGGCCAACTTGAGATCAAGCGCGCTGCGTACGTCTGAGACTTTGCTGCCGACGTCTCTTGTAACTCTCATGGCCAAGGCTTGCGCTGCCTCATCGTAGACTGGGTCGTTCAGCGTGACCAGCGCTTGCAGGGGAGTGTTGGTGGGAATTCGTCGTGCGAGGCTTGTGGCGCGGTCGGACCCGTCAAAAATTAAGAAGCTGGGATATCCGCTCGTGCGCTTTACAAAGGTGTAAATTGCCCGGCGGTAGCGATTCGCCCCCGTTGCGTCGATCCACTTGTCTCGGTTATAGACCGAATTCCAGACTCCCGGGGGCTGCGGAGGCATCACGGGAGGTCCGCCCATGGTTCGGTTCAACAGTCCAGCGGCGAGTAGGGTTTGGTCGCGAACCATCTCTGCCGTCAGTCTTTGCTGAGGCCCCCGAGCAAGGAGTCGATTCCGAGGATCCTTCTCCAACAACTCCGGAGTCACTGCCGACTGTTGCCGGTAAGTCGCGCTCGTGACCAGTTCGCGCAGCAAGGCTTTCATATCCCAGTGCAGGTCATTCTGAAAATGCAATGCGAGCCAGTCGAGTAGCTCCGGATGGCTCGGAGTCTCCCCGACGCTCCCGAAATTTTCGAGCGTCTCGATGATGCCGATTCCAAACAGTTCTTCCCAATACCGGTTCACCGCAACTCGCGCTGTCAGCGGCTGGCCCGGAGAGAAGAACCATTTCGCAAGCGTCAGGCGATCACGTGGCATTCCCTCGGGAAGCTTAGGGAAAATCCCTGGCACATCCGGTTGTAGTTGAGGCCCGATCTTGTTCAAGAAATTGCCGCGCTCGAACTCTAGCGTGACGCGCTTTTCGTAGGACTCCTCCTCGGACATGACGGGCAGGTTGACTGCCGGTATCTTGGCGAGCCTCTGCTCAAGGTCTCGCAAATGACTGATCGCATCCATCCGCTCAGTGGCAATGCTGCGCTCGGTCAACTCAGGGGATCCGCTCAATGCCAACCGGATTCGCTTGATCTGCACCGGCTTGTAGTCAATCTCTCGAGTTTGTTTTAGTGCTACCTCGATGCGAGCACTCGGTTGGATTCGAAGGGGTTCGGCAAGAATTCCGACAATCCATCGCGTCCTGAAAAGCTTCGGGTTGGAGGAAAAACCGTCTTCTGCTGCCTTCTGAGCAGGCCTCTTGTCGTCACCAGATTCCGGGGAAACCGAAGCTTCCAGATCTTCCTTGGAGTCGTGCAAGAAACAACGGAAAGTCAGTTGTTCTTTGCGTCCATCAGGGCGAAGCAAGAACGCTCGGACGCGATCCACAACAAAGCCGTCTTCTGGAGTGTGCCGTGCTTTGTCCTCATTAACAGGGGAGACTTCAACTCGAACCGCCGTGATGACGGGAATATCGCTGGTCACATCAATTTCGTAGACAGACTTCGGCGGCGTATCCGGATTGGCCAGAGCCTCCCCATTCACGATGCGAAAAGTTCTTGCCGGGCCTCCACGGGCTTTCGCGGCAGCCAGCCTGGTCTTCAAAACCCGGACGGTTTCGAGTTGATTGTTAATATCCTCTTTCTTGACGGACGGAGGATCTTTGTCCTTGCGCAATTCGTCCAAGTATTTTTCAGCGGGCGGCAGAATATCTTCGAGCGCGGGGACCTCGTCTGCGCCGGCGGCCTGAATTGGCGAGGCTTTCCACACAGACTGTTCCACTACTGCCCGGTCAGAATTCACGACAGTTCGTAGCAGTCCTGCTGTCTCCTGCTGGATCGACGAAGCTTCAGCGTACCCGGAGTTGCTTTTGGGGAAGCGCAAGTTCGGGAAGTCGTCGTCGCGATCGGCGTCATTCGAAGTGTTGAAAAATGCCAGTGATTTGTAATATTCCGAGTGGCGAATCGGATCATAAGGATGCGAGTGGCACTGCACACAATTCATGGTCAGTCCGTTCAGCACGGACCATGTTGTTGCTACACGATCCATCACCGCGACCAGGCGAAACTCCTCGTCGTCGGTGCCTCCTTCTAGGTTGTTGGGAGTTTGTCGGTGGAAAGACGTTGCGATCCGGTCTTCAAATGTGGCGTTGGGAAGCAAGTCGCCCGCAACTTGCTTGGTCACGAACTGGTCGTAGGGAAGATTGCGGTTGAACGCGTCGACAACCCAATCACGATAGGCCCAAACGCCCAGACGCAAGTTATCCGCTTCGTAACCATACGAATCGGCGTAGCGCGCGAGATCAAGCCACATGGATGCCCAGCGCTCACCATAAGCAGGAGAGGCCAGCAGTCGGTCGACTTGCTTCTCATATGCATCAGGTGAATGGTCGCTGAGGAATGCAGATTGTTCATCGGCCGTTGGCGGCAGGCCCGTGAGGTCTAGCGATACGCGTCGAAGTAGTGCCGCTCTGTCCGCCTCAGGCGAAGGTGTTAGAGACTCCTTTTCGAGTCGGGCCAAAATGAAACGATCCAGAGGTTCGCGCACCCATTGGCGATGCTTCACCTCAGGGAGCACTTGAGGTTTCGGCGGAACGAAAGCCCAGTAGTCGGACCAAGTGGCTCCCTCTTTGATCCAACGCCGTATTAACGCGATCTGATTCGCCGGAAGCGGCTGCGCGTGATATGGCATGCGCGCCTCAGGGTCTTTTGAGGTGAGACGGGCCATCAACTCGGAATGGTCTGGGTCGCCCGGTACGACTGTGGGGCGTCCGGACTTACCGGTCGCCAACGCCTCTTCCCTGAACATGAAAGAAACCCCGCTCTTCTGGCGAACGCCGCCATGACACGAGGTGCAGTTCTGATTCAGGATCGGCCGGATGTCTCGACTGAAATCGACAGGCTTACCGGAAAACCAGGCTAAGGAGCCGAAGCGGGAGCAACTAACTCCTAACGTCACCGCGGCGGCGATAGTTGCCCAGGTTGTTACCTTGAGGATCGAGAATACGAGATGGTTTCTCTTGACCATGAGACGGATGCCAGTCTCGTAATGCCTCGAGATAAGATGCCTCGCCAGGTATGACGCCGTGCCAGGACAACTGGTTCGCAAGGTTCTGATCGGGCCCGTTTGATGTTACTGACCCAATAATTTCGGTGTCAAGCTTTTCCAACCCACGATCCCGTTTTTATGGGACCGCTCCCATAAAATTCCGTTCCAGCTTGCCGAATCGAATCCTTCCGGGTATATTCGCACCGTCGGTCGCCTTGAATCGCGTCTTGAAAGAAAATCAAAACGCCGCGGGGTGAAACCGCTTCCAGAAAAAACGTCTCAGCTTGCGCCGGACGAAAATATGTCGGGCTTCCCGTTTTGATGACTTCCCCCACCCACTTCAAGCGCGACATCCTCCGGCAGAGTTCGGAACTCAGGACGACATTGCAGCTTCTTTCGGGCCCAGGCCGGCCTACTCTGGTACAGGCTGCGGAACTGGTACGTACCTCGCGCCACGTCTTCCTGACCGGAATTGGCGCCAGTTGGAGTGCGGCAAAGGGAGCAGCGACGCTGTTCGGGCAAAGGGGGGCCCCTGTCTATACAGTCGAAGCCGCGGAACTTCTTTATGGCACTACGATCCCTCCCGATTCGGTTGTGATCGCGATTTCTCGTAGCGGCCGCAGTGCTGAAATCGTGCAGTTGTGTGCAAAGGCGCAGCAGGCAGGCGCCAAGTTGATCGGAATTACAAATTCGCCCGGGAGTCCGCTCGCAACAGAATCGTCGATCCCGATCGTGGTCCCGATTCAACTCGACTATGCCATTTCGGTTAACACATACTCCACTCTACTGACAGCTGCAGCGGCCTTAGCGAGTTTTGATATGCCGACGTTTGATCAGACTTGCGTCGCTTTTCTGGAAGCCCTACCCGCTCTGGAAAATAGCATGGTTGTTTGGGATGAAACGATTTCGAACTCGGCATGGCTGGATCCCGGGCGGAATTATTACTTCCTCGCGCGTGGGTCTAGCGTCGCGAGTTGTCACGAAGCGCGATTGCTTTGGGAAGAAGGAGCCAAATCTCCAGCAACGGCGATGACCAGCAGTGGATTCCGTCACGGTCCGCAGGAGACGGTTATTCCGGGGATGCGATTTTGCCTGTGGATCGATCCGTTGACAATGCGTGCGGAAGATCTTGCCGTCGCGGAAGATCTCAGGACCCTGGGGGCGAATGTGGCGCTGATTGGACAAGACCTGCCCATAGACGCTGGAGACCTCGTCTTCCAGATCCCGCCTGTTCCAGCCGACTGGCAGTTTCTGGTGGATGTTATTCCGATGCAGTTAGCCGCCGAGGCACTGGCTGGTCGGCGTGGGGTTGATTGCGATTCATTTCGCGTCTGTTCCTACATCGTCGAAAACGAACATGGCCTGCTCGGCAAAAATCACCCACTCAAATTGAACGGAGGTCGTGTTGGTCCCAAGAACGGCTGAAAGCATTCTCGAGCGATTGAAGCAACAACGTCCCGTCCTGTGCGACGGTGGCTATCTGCTGGAACTTGAACGCCGCGGCTGGGTGGACAGTGGGTCCGGCCGCGAGAAGGTCGGTACGGGTAAAGGCAGCGGCCAATTCACGCCGGAAGTCGCCATCGAACATCCCGATGCGCTTCGCGAACTGCATCGCGAGTTTCTCAATGCCGGGTCCGAAGTCCTGCAAGCGCTGACGTTTTTCGGCACGCGAGAGAAGTTGAGCAGGGCAGGGTACGGCCAGCAGACCGAGGCCATCAATGCCGCGGCAGTCCGCATTGCACGGGAGGTCGCCGGAACACAAGCTTACGTCGCTGGATCCGTCTCTCGCACACAGCTGTTTGAGAGGGAAGGCCGTTCGGCTGCCGGACATGTCCGCGACCTCCTGAAGGAGCAGATCGCGCTACTCGCGCAAGCGAAGGTCGATTTCCTCATTATGGAGACATTTTTTCATCTTGAGGAGATGTTGATTGCCCTCGAATGTGCGCAGGACGCAGGCCTTCCGGTCATCGCCTGCATGACCTTTCGTCCGACGCTGACGGAATGCTCCGACGGTCACTCACCTGCGGAATGCGCCAAAGCGATGGTCGGAGCCGGTGCTGATGCGGTAGGTGCGAACTGCGAGCAGGAACCGGAACGCATGCTGAAAATACTCCGCGAAATGCGCACAGTGGTGGAAGTACCCCTTGCAGCGCAACCGGCTGCTTTTCGCACGACCGATGCGATGCCCTGCTTCACGCGTTTGCCAGAATTTCCGGACGGCATGGAGCAGATTCAGTTGCCGCGCAGCGCCTTTGAGAAGTTCGGAGCACAGGCCCGCGCGGAAGGTATTCAGTTTGTCGGTGGATGCTGCGGATGCACGTCTGCCTATATTCGCGCTACCGCGCGCGGGCTTGCGGCTTCGAGCCCCTCGAGTGAGGCTAAGCCCGCCTAGTGCAGGAGCCTGACGGAAATCTCCTTGAAGTAGACTTCAGATCCCGGCTCGTTTTGCAACCCAATGTAGCCCGAGTCCTGACGCGGTCCACGTTCGGGATCGTAGGACTCTTTTCTGGCAGGGATCGAATCCCCCTCACGAAAATCGGTCACCTTCACTTCGTTCAGGTAGACCACCGTGTGTGGACCATCCACAGTAATTTCCAGCGTGTTCCACTGACCCATCGGCTTGATAGGCCGAGCCAGCGCTTTGGTGAAGGAATAAAGTACTCCAGTGCACGAGTAATCGTCGGGCCAGTCGCCAATCTCCACTTCATATCCGCGGTTCACCGGCATCCATGGTTCCGTGGGCCTTTCCGGAATGCGAATAAACACTCCTGAATCAGAACTGTTGGTGTTTAGCTTGAATACAACGTGAAGGACTGACTTCTGAATTCTCTCTCGCGTATACCACAGCAATCCCATTCCGCCTTCGGTTGTCAGGAGCCCATCCTTCACGGTGAAAGAGCCTGGACCCACGTGTTCCCAGCCATCCAGATCGCGCCCATTAAACAGAGGTTTTGCAGCACTCTGAGCGGAGACAACATCACAGAGGCTGAGGCTAAGGAGCAGCAGGAATACAATTGGCGAAATCGTTCGGATATAAATCTTGCAGTGGGATTTCATGATGAATTTCAATTGAACCGAAAGGCGCAGTGAGTGAGCAACTTCAGAATAGTTATCACGCGCTGCCGAAAGGGTCAATGGAAGAGGCGTGCGTTATTCAGAGTCAGTTTCCAGCTTGACACTTATTCTTGGCGACCCTAGAATTTCCGGCAATGAAACCGCTCCCATAAGATCGATTTCATAGAGGTGTTCTCGGCATGGGTGGACAGGGAGTCGAACGTCGCGAGATTCTGCGTTACATCGGTATCGCGTCCGTCGCCGCAACCTTTCCAGGATTCAAGCAATGGGCCTTTGCTTGCTCTCACGAGCATTTAAAGACTGTTCCGTCGAATGCCGTTGCAACGTACACGCCGCTGTTTTTCAATCCTCAGCAATATCTCTTGGTTGAGCACTTGGCGGAAATGATCATTCCTGCCGACAATACTCCAGGCGCAACAGAGGCTGGTGTCGCTGAATTCATCGACTTCATGGTGGCGAACCGCGTGGTGGTAAGTGCCCGAAGCGAGATTCGCAGCACTCAAGACGCTATCCGGCAAGGAGATGACGCCCAGGTGCAATTTGTCGCGGGTCTCGACTGGATCAATGCGCGTTGCAAATCTGAGTTTGGAGCGGAGTTCATGGACTGCAAGCCCGAGCGACAGACCGGTTTGCTCGAGGAACTCGCGTACAAAGCGAAGTTCAAGCCCACCACGGAAGGCGGTCGAGAGTTCTTTCAATTTCTCCGCGATTACACCGTAGTCGGTTATTACACGAGCAAAATCGGGCTCGAGAGCCTTGACTATCCCGGCTTGCGAACCGTCTGGCCGAAAATGCCCGGCTGCACACACGTGAGCGATCCCGAACATCTGCACCTGAAGAAGCAGGAAGCCGCGCCTTCTCACAAGGGTGCGCTGTAGACAGGAGCGATTCGTTGGCAACCCCGATTTTCGATGCGATTGTCGTTGGCACTGGGGCGGGGGGGAGTACCGCGATGAAACTCCTCTGCGAAGCTGGACTTGACGTCTGTGCGCTCAACTCAGGCCCGCGGATGAATCCGGAAGACGACTATCGCGGACACCGCCAAGTCTACGATCTGAAATACCGTGGGTATGGTGATCCTCTCGAGCTCGCGGGCAAACCGCACCAGGAGCACTACTCGGTCGAAGAGTCTGAATACAGCGCAGGGAATGATCTGTTCGAGCACGACGTCGAGTATTCCAACAGTCCGGGAACTGACTGGTACTGGAAGCGTTGCAAGGCCACCGGAGGAAAGGCCAATTTTTGGGGACGCTCTTCCGCCAGGTTTGGCGACATCGATTTCAAGGCAGCTGATCTCGACGGTTTTGGTGAGAATTGGCCCGTGGATTACGCGGAGATATCTCCGTGGTTCTCAAAGGCCGAGCGTTACATGGGTGTCGCCAGCACGGTGCAGCACCGTGCCAGCAATCCTGACGGCGAGTACCTACCTCCCATGCCATTCCGCTGTCTTGACTACATCTTGCAAAAAGGTGCGGATAAGATCGGCGTTCCATACCTGCCGGATCGATGCGCGCAATTGACGGTCGATCATAACCAGCATCCGGCCTGTCACTATTGCGGGAACTGTTCGCGCGGATGTGACGTGGGCTCTTTCTTCTCGCCGACCTGGTTCACTATTCCGGAGGCCGAAGATACCAAACGCCTGACTCTCATCACGAATGCGCTGGTTCGATCCGTGCTGGTGGATGAAAACGGAATGGCAAAAGGCGTGGCGTACGTGGACCGTAAGACGAAACGCGATGTCGAAGTCTACGCCAAGGTGGTAGTGCTGGCTGCATCATGTGTGGAGACCGCACACATCATGCTCAATTCAACATCACGGCATTGGCCAACAGGCATCGCGAATTCTAGCGGACAGCTTGGCCGAAACCTGTGCGACCACCTTTATGGGACACCTGGATACGGGTGCCTGCCGCAACTCATTGGCCAGTCTTCGACACCAGACAACATTGCTGACTCCACTGTTTCCTGGATGCCGCGCTGGCAAAATCTCAAGAGCCCGCACGAGGAGAAGTTTATTCGGGGATATTCCGTCTACATGGGTGGAGGCTGCGGAGAATTCCCTGGACATTACCGACACCTTGAAGGATTCGGTGCTTCTTTCAAAAAAGACATCAAGCGGTATTACCCGGCTACTGTGGGCGGACTCATTCAGGCGCCGTCTCTGCCGAGTGAAACCAACTACGTGGATATCGATCCTGAAAAGAAGGATGTCTTCGGAATACCTCAGCTTCGTTTCCACTTCGAGTGGGGCGAGAACGAACTCCTGATGTGGGAACACTCAAAACAAGTCATGATCGACCTCTTCAAAGCTGCTGGCGGAGAGCTTTGGGGCGCGGATTCTGTGCCGAACCGTCCAGGAACGAGCCTGCATGAGACAGGCGTATGCCGCTTCGGCAATGATCCGAAAAAGTCGGTAACGAACAAGTGGGCGCAAACTCACGACGTGCCCAACTTGTATATCTGTGACGCCAGCATTTTCCCCAACCCTACCGACAAGACCACGACGATGCCGATCATCGCCTTTACCATGCGAACCTGCGATCACATGCTGGAGAAGTTTCGCAAGGGAGACCACAAGAGTGCTTGAGAAGAGTGCTGAGGTGGCCTCAACTCCAAGTGCTTTTACGCAGCGCTGGTTCTGGTACTCAATTCTCACCATTATCGGATGGGCTGGGTGGGCGATTCTTCTAAAAGTTGGATCGGTCGAAATCCCAAGCAAACCATCTCTATTCCTCCAGACATTTGGCATGGTGCCGTTGGCCATTGTGCTTGTGCTCGCCGGGTCCACCGGTGACTCCCGGAATAAAAAGGGCGTGACCTATTCATTGCTGAACGGTGCGATAACGGGGATTGGCATCTTGTGCCTGCTCGCGGCCTACCGAAGTGGAGGCAACACATCGGTCGTATCGGTAACGGCGTCCCTCTATCCGTTGGTGACGTTCGCCTTGGCAGCGTTAGTGCTGAGGGAGAAACTGTCCCGATCGCAGATGTTTGGACTGATTCTGGCAACGATTGCCATCATCCTGTTTTCCCTCTAAGGAAAGTTCGATTTATGCACTTTGCGCCGTGGCTGCTTTTCACGATACTCGCGCTTACTTGTTTTGGTGTGGTAGGACTTCTCCAAAAGCTTTCCACGGATCTCATTTCGGCTGAATCGGCGCTGGTTTGGCTCATTGTAGGATTTCTTATCCTGCAGCCCTTCCTCTATCCCGGACAATCCCTCTTTACTTATTCCCCCCGCAGCATAGCGTACGTATTCTTGGGGGGATTGCTGAATGCGTTGGGCAGCTGGGCGATACTCGCGGCGATGAAAAGCGGGGGAAAGGCGTCAATAGTGGTTCCATTCACTGCGGTTTATCCGATGGTAGTCTGCGTCGTCGCTCCTTTTCTTCTGCACGAGCATATTACGATGATGCAAACAGTTGGAATTGCGTGCGGCATGGGAGCGATCTTTCTGCTGGCAAAGTGAAAAAGGCAATCTTGAAGATGGAATCAAAATCGAAATCGAAATCGGCAAGACTCGCTCCCAAGGTCGGTTCGCGAATGCCACAAATCGAGAGTTCCAGGAAGCCCGAACCGGTTCGCGTGGGAATCGTGGGCTGCGGAAACGTCATGGACGGTGCGTACATGCCCGTTCTTGAACGTCTTCAGCAAAAAGGGGCCGTGCGTGTCGTGGGCGCGTCTCACACTAGCCGCGAGCGATGCCAGCAAATTCTCGACAGATGGTCGATTCCAAAGTATTTCAATAGTTACCAGGATCTTTGCAGTTCTTCGGAAGTGGATCTCGTCGTCGTGCTGACCTCCATGAATCCGCACAGCGAGATTGTCCGCAAATCTCTGCTTGCAGAAAAGCACGTCCTGGTGGAAAAGCCGCTGGCGACGTCATTAGATGAAGCCGGGGAGCTTGTTACGCTAGCCCAGAAGTCTGCGCGTTATTTGGTTGCGGCTCCTTTCGTTACTCTCAGTCCAACATTCCAAATCATTCGTGATCGCGTACGCGCTGGAGATGTCGGTAAGGTTTGTCTGGCGCGCGCGCGGTATGGTTGGTCCGGTCCCGATTGGTCTGACTGGTTTTATCGCGCTGGCGGCGGCCCGATCTTCGATCTTGCGGTTTATAGCATCACAACTTTGACCGGCATCCTGGGTCCCGCGATTCGGGTTACAGCGATGACCGGTACAGCACAGCCTTCTCGGTCAGTGAATGGTCGGCTCATCAATGTTGAGGTGGAGGACAGCGCTCAAGTCCTTATCGATTTCGGCGACTCTGTGTTGGCCGTGGTGACATCCGGGTTCACAATGCAGAAATATCGCTCGCCCGCCTTGGAGTTATACGGGACAGAAGGAACGATCCAGTTGTTGGGGGATGACTGGGCACCGGAAGGATATGAACTGTGGCAAAACAAGGCCGGAGCTTGGCAGACGTTTTACGAAACCGATCCTCACTGGCAATGGACAGCGGGCTTGCCGCATTTGATCGAATGTATTCAGAAGAGAGAACAGCCCTCGGTTACACCACAGCATGCGTATCATGTGCTGGAAATCATGCTCGCGGCGCAGCTTTCAGCCCGCACTGGGCGCGCTCAAGCCATCCATAGTTCCTTTTCCCTCGAAGCTCCGACGAACAAGCATGGGGAAGCGGAAGCCGCACACCGGGTCCATGATCGCAGACGAGAGTAGCGTTCCACATGATTGCGCCCAACGAAACTCCTCACCGGAACGAAACGCTTGCCATCGGGATCGACTTAGGCGGAACGAAGATTGCGGCCGCTCTTGTTGCCTTTCCCTCGGGAGAGATTCGCGCGAAGGAAACGATTCCGACGCTGCCCGCACGTGGTGGTGATGCGGTTCTGTCCGACACCGTTGATCTCGCGCGCCGGATGAGCCACCACGCTGAAGGCATGGGCAAAGCGGTGGTTGGGATTGGAATCGGCATCGCGGAACTTGTGAGCCTGGACGGCCAGATCACAAGCGACTACATCATCAAGTGGCGCGATCTGCCGGCGCTGGAAACTATCTCCGAGATCGCCCCGGCATGCTTTGAGTCCGATGCGCGGGCCCCGGCTCTAGCAGAGGCGCGATTCGGCGCCGGCAAGGCCTACAAAAACTTTGTTTATGTGAGCGTGGGCACCGGAATCAGCTACTGCCTTGTCCTTGACGGCCGCCCATATCACGGTGCGCATGGTCACGCCATTATTGTTGGCAGCGGTCCGCTCACTTCGGAATGTTCCAAGTGTGGCTCCTTGCAGGATCAGGTGCTTGAAGAGTTTGCTGCCGGACCGTCGCTGGTCGCCCGATACAATCTTGAAGCGAAAACTGCGGTCACACGTGGGCAGGACGTCACCGACGCGGCCGCCGTCGGAAATTCCCTGGCTCAGAAAATTGTGAGATCGGCGGGGCGTTCGTTGGGAAACAGTGTCGGCTTTCTGGTAAATGTTTTAGATCCTGAAGCGGTCATTGTTGGCGGAGGGCTAGGACTCTCTGGTGGCATGTATTGGGACTGTTTCGTTAGGTCTACCCGTGCACATATCTGGTCGGACGTCTCGCGAAACTTGCCGATCGCCCCAGCTGCTCTCCGTAACGATGCTGGTGTGATCGGTGCTGCAGCATGCGTTTTTGAAAAATTACGGACTCATCCGCCTCAACAAGCTGCGATTGAATAGCTGTTCCTAAAACCGCAATCACAATGGTCGGAACTCTGGTGCGCTCGAATTCACTAAGCGCCAAGTGCGTGTTCCGCGGAAGCATTGCGGATGTTACTGAGTCGCTGAGCGAAGCACATCCGCAATCGGCTCACCAGACTGAGGAACCGCGGCGTGATAGTCTTCGCCGAGTAGGGCGGCTAGGGTTGCAGCAATTTGGTTTTGCTTTACGGCAGATACATTATTGCGTTGCCCTAAAGCGGCCGTATCGGGACCGAGAAAAGCCATCCAGATAAATTTCGACTCTGGAATTGTTTCTCCGTGATCCTTCCAGCTCTTTCTGTCACTACCGCGTCCATGGTCGGGTGAAAATATCAGTGTTGTACGGTCGCGGTATTCCGGCATCGATTGCGTCGTTTCCCACAGGATTCTCAGAAAGTCATCAACGCGGTGAGCTGCGTCAAGATATTCGGCGTAACGGCCATCATGCGCCCAATCATCGGTTTCTCCCAGCGATATGAAGAGGACGCGAGGCTTGCGCTCCTTTAGATATTCCAATGCTGTGTGAAACGGAATCCAGTCGAAAGGCTCTTCGTCCCAAACCTCAGGTGCATCCCGCTTTGCGATATTCAGAAAATCGAGTTGTGGATTCCCTGGAATCAAAGTAAACGGAGTGTACCCGGCATTTACGGGAAAGCCCGCCCGGTCAGCGTTGAAAATGGAGGGAAAGACGTCCCAGGCTCCAAACGCAGCGACACGGCCTTGAAATCCATTTTGTTTCTGGAGCCACTCTAGAACCGTGCTGTTGGGATTCGGTATCTTCTCGTTGCTGCGGACCCGCGGATCAGCAAACCCACATAGAGTCTCGCTATAGCCAGGGTAAGAAAAATTCAGATGGTTCGTGACCTCAGCAATTGCGCCTTCATCGCGGTTGCCGAAGATCTG
Organism: uncultured Acidobacteriota bacterium; assembly: GCA_963801895.1. Taxonomy (GTDB): domain Bacteria; phylum Acidobacteriota; class Terriglobia; order Terriglobales; family Acidobacteriaceae; genus Sulfotelmatobacter. Next base: position 474,530 of record CAWDGM010000004.1, read on the forward strand.
GCCCTGGCGGGAGATGATTGTCCATAAGAACGGCATCAGCACCGTTCGGCGTTCTTCACGAGTGCTTCTCCAATAGGTCTTCTTCAAAGCCTCGACGTCCGCGACCTTGCCGTGCTTCTTGTCCATCATTTGAATGTCGGCGCCGCGAAAAACCTCCTGCCACCTGAGACCATCGGTCATGACGAAGATCACGTTCTCTGTGTTGTGACTCGGCACTGATTGAGACAGCGTCGCCGTCCCGCAGCAAAACAAGAGTGAAGCCAGCGCGATTCGCAGAATTCGATACAAGTGTTCCTCCCTGTGCAATCGAAAACCTTACATTGCAAACACTTTTGACGCCCGGTACAAGCCGCTTGGACCGAGCATTATCCCAGTGTCGGGAATTCTATAAGGTACTGCTGACCTCTTCCACGCGAAGAGATCTGGGACGGTGGCGTCCGCTAGCTCGAAAGGCACCTCGGATCAATGATTCGAATTGGCGGATCTATCGTGAGTTTCTCGGAGCCACGAGAGTGTTCCTTTTGCTGCGCGCAAGCGGCAGTGCTAGACTGCGCGAATGGCCACGAAAAAGAAAACCAAGAAGAAGTCAACGCGATCGAAGAAAAGCGTAACCAGGAAGGCGTCCTCGAAGAAGCCAGCACAAAAGACGGTGGCGAAGAAGAAAACCGTTTCGAGCAAGGTCGCAGACCGGAAGTCGACCATGGCCCGAACAAGGAAAGTGAAGTCAATTGGGAAAAAGTCTCGCAGCGAAAGTCAAGAACGGAGATCATCGGCACCTGCACGAGCGTCCTCGCGACTGCAGTCAGGAGATCTGCAGGGTCTATCGAATGTCGAGAGTGTCGACTCGGAAAGCGTTGACGAATTGCTAGAGGAAGGGAACTCATTCGAGGCAGGCGTTATCTCGGGCGTCGAAGACTCGCAAGAGCGCGAGGGCAAGGAAGTTCGCACCCGTCAGGTGCCCGAAGACGATGTGCCGGATGAATATCTAGACGAACAGTGACGATAAATCGTGCAACCGAAACCAATAGTTGAGGAGATTCCCGTTCTTAAGCCCGCACGCAGCCAGTGTGCTGTTTCAGATTTCTCGTCGCTGTGAACCGCGATCGCCTACTCAACAGTGATTTCGCCCAAGTCGTACCATCCATCCTCTTGCCGCCCGGCAATTGCCAAGCGAATCGCTGGTTTCCTCGTGCGCGGGTCAAGCATCGCCACTCGCAAGTGATGTTTCCCCGGTTTGAGATCGTGAGGGACTGGCACGGTGTTCTCATAGACCGAATCTCCCGGCAGCCATTGCCGGACGTCGGCTTCAAGCGGCACAACTGCGTCGCCGATTTCGAGCGCGAGGACGTAGTCGCGATACACCGGCGCGACGCCTGCATTGAACCACCACATATTCACCGGAATCATGGCGCCATGGTTCACCTTTGAGGGATAGTCCAATTTCTTCAGCACAAACCGGTACCCGATCTGTTTCTGAAACTCTTCGAAGGCAACCTTCCACTCCGGAGGAATATGGCTGGACTTCACGTTGATCGTCGAAGCATGCCATCGCAGCGCCTGGTCGAGAATCGGCTTCAGAGAAAAGTTCCAGCGCTTCCACGATTCGGGCACGCCGCAGGTTTCAAGCGCGACCGGAGCAGTTCGCCAGACGTCCTGGAGCTTTCCACGCGCGATCTGTTGCGGATATAAATCGAGCATGTGGGCGAAATTCTTTCCGGGGCGCCCCATGTCGCCCCAGCAGTCAAGCCGCCAGCCTGCGCCCTGTTTCGTGCCATAGACCAGAGCGGGCAACTCGTCAAAGTTCATCAGCAACGGCGTGCGCCGGAACGCATGAACGTAGAGATCGATGAACTGCTGCTGCACGGCCCAGTCCGGCAAGTAAGGCCCCCAACCTTCACCCCAGTATCCGACCGTCGAAATATCCACATGGTTCAGATCCGGATGTTCGTCGTATCGCTTACCGAACTCGGAAATGATCGCGCTCCATGTCCTCACATAAATCGGGTCAGCCGAATCGGGAGACCAGATGTCCCCATCCTTATCCTCTGGCTTGTTTGCTCGTCGTGCGCCGGATTTTCGATACCATTCCGGCAGTGGATGGTGATTGTCGTACGGCATGAGACGAATGCCGAGCGCCTGCCCATGACGCCGTGCTTCCGCCAGAGCTGAGTCAATGATTTCCCAACGATAATGTCCTGGTTCCGGTTCCAGCTGCGACCAGAACCAGCGCAAGTAAGCGACGCTCGACCGAGGGAAATCGACCGTACCCTCAGGCGCATCGGGGACTGCGCCCTCCGGCCCGACCTCGGACCATGTGACGCCTTCATTCAACGCCTGTCCGGAAAATCGATTGAAGGTCTCAACCCCCATCCCCGGATTGATCAGTAGATCGTCGATTTCCTTAGGGCGTACCACAGTCGTCTGCGCGCTGGTACGCAGTAGGCAGAACAAACAGAAAAAAAGTAAGAAGGAAAGTTTTCGCAATTTTCCATCCCCGTAAAGTTTGGTCCATTCACCAGTCGATCAAAACGCCCAAGCGTGCCCAGGCCTCTCGTTTCGCCGCCGAAGAATTCCTTAGAACCGATACTTCAATCCAAACTGAATCTGACGCATCGGTATCGCGATCGACTGAATCACGCCGGCAGTTTCATCGTCGATGAAATTATCGGGCTGAGAAAAATTAGGGTGATTCAACGCATTGAAGAGTTCCGCGCGGAATTCGAGGCGCTGCGTTTCCGTTACAGCAAACTCCTTGCGCAGCGACCAATCGATGACATTTTGACCCGGGCCCACGAGTGTGTTTCGTCCTGCGTTGCCGAAGGCGAAGGCATCATCCGGCAGCACAGAAAATGCGCCGACGTCGAACCAGCGAGCGGGAGTGCGCTGGTCCCGCGGCAGATTGCCGTCATGCAGTTGGTCAGGACGCGGTATGCCTTGCGTCCCGGTGTTGGATGGATCGTCATTTTGATAGGCGGAGAACGGGAATCCGGTCGCCAGAGTGTAGATGCCTCCAACATGCCATCCCCCTAGCACTAAGTCCAACGCACGATTGTCGACGTGAGAATGGCTGCCTCCGAATGGAATTTCATAGTCGAAGCTGAGCACCCATCGCAGCGTTTGATCGAAGTCCGCGCGGCCTCGCTCGGCCGCGAGGTTGTAGTTATTCTCCGCGAAAGGCGCGGCACAACAAATTTCTGGCAGATCGTTGATGGCTTTGCTGTAAGTGAACGAACTCAGAAAGTAGAGTCCGTGGCTCGCACGTTTCTCAGCCTTCACCTGCAAAGAATTGTAGGTCGAGTTGGCGATGTTCGTGATGGCGGTGAATCCGCCGAACTGCGGGAGAGGTCGGCGCGGCTGCACATCGCCGGGCCCCGGCACCTGAACCTGATTTGGATCCCTGACGCCCTGTAGGTGCGTACCCTTGGAGCCAGCGTAAGCGACTTCGAGGCTGATGGATCCCGGCAAACCGTGTTGTACAGCGAAATTCCAGCTCTGGTAGTACGGAGTGCGTAATCGCGAGTCGACGCTCGTTACGCCCGGATCGACTGCCTGGCTGGGATCGAGCGTGGGAAATCCCTGCGACACAGTGAATGCCGGCGTCGTCCCGTTAATAAAGAGAGGTTCATAGAAAAACGGCAGGTTGTATGCCAGTTGCAAGGGGGCGGCAGTCCGAATCTCCTGTCCGCTGAAGAATATGCCGTAGGCCCCGCGAACCACCGTGTTGGCGTTGGCTGTGGGCGACCACGCAAAGCCTAGTCTTGGCGCGAAGTTTGCTTTGTCGACGGTTACCAGGCCGTCCGAAGCGCCGTTTGTTCCCGCCGTGACTAGTGTTCCCGTCGCATAGTCGAAGTTGCTTTGCCGGTTGTGGGCTTCAACAGTCGGGGAGAAGTAGTCATAGCGAACGCCCAGGTTCAGCGTCAGGTTGTGCGTTACCTTCCAATCATCTTGCACAAATAGAGCTGGCACGTGTTGCCGATTGTAGAGGCCAATGATGGTCGAGATGTTCGCCCTGCTCGGCATTCCCAGCAGCATATCAGCCAAGGAATTGCCGCTGTATTGGCCGTTGAACGTGAACTGACCGCGAGGTGCCGCTTCCTGCGAGATATTGAACTGGCTCCATCGCAGTTCACCTCCGATTTTGATCGTGTGCGCGTGTCGCACCAGCGTGAGCGAGTCTGTAATTTGCCTTTCTTGGCTGGTCAGAATCGTTGGAGCAAAGCGAGGATCGCCGACCCTGGCAAAACGACTGGGAGCGAACAAGGTCAAACCGTTAACGCGAGGATCGTCGGGCACCCCTGGAACACGCAGATTATCTGGAGGAAGCTGTGTGCCGTCGACGGGCACTCCGCGCCTTATATGTACATGATTGAATCCCAGGCGGAGTTCATTGACCGTCGTCGGCGTGAACGTACGCGTGTACCCGAACGAGGTACCGTAGGTATCTTCGTGACCGATTCCGGTGCTCGAGTTCCCACCGTTCGCCAGCCCAGGTAGTGGTGCAGGCCGGATATCCGTTCTTCTGCTCATCGAATAGCGTAAGAAAAATTGGTCACGCTGCGAGGGGCTGTAGTCCACGCGTCCGTCGCCCTGATCAATGCGGTCCTTCTCAATAGGAAAAATGACGTAGGTGTTGTCGTCGTTGGCATCGGGATACAGATTCATGTAAGCCTGACTGATCGGATCAATGCTGCCCTGCGGAATAACATTTCCAGGAAAGGGAAGGCCTGTTGCGGGGTCTACGATGGGATCGTCCGCCGAAAAATTACCAGCCCGTTCATCTGCCGTTGGAACCACAGAAGTCCAATTCAGTGGATTCCGAATGCGAGTTCCCTGATAGTCCCCGAACCAGAAGAGCTTGTCTTTGATGATTGCTCCGCCCAGCGTTCCGCCGAATTGATTTTGCTTGAACGACGCCTTCTTCTCGGTAGGAAGTTCGAAGTAGTCGCGCGCATCGAGTGCGGAATTTCTGAAGAACTCGAAAACGGTCCCGTGATAAGAATTCGATCCCGACTTGATGATCGCGTTGACCACCGCTCCGCCGCTTCGCCCAAATTCTGCCGAATAGCTGTTGGTCTGAAGTTTGAATTCCTGAATCGCGTCGACGTTCGTGCGCAGCACGACACCACCGTTGTCGTTGGAATTGTTGTCGATTCCATCGAGAAGAAAGTTGTTCAATGTTCCTCGCGTGCCATTCGCGACGAAGCTGTTCTGCCCGCCCGTGCTGCTGCCGCCCGAATTGCCGTTGGTTCCTGAGCTGGTGCGGACGACGCCAGTGCTCAATGTCGCAAGCTGGATGTAGTCGCGCCCATTCAGCGGCAATTCTGTGATCTGCGTCCCCATCACGACTTGTCCCAACGAGGAGGTGTCAGTCTGAATGGACGGCGTTTCGGCCGTGACCTCCGTAGTTTCGGTTACTGCGCCTACGATCATGTCGAAATCCATTCGTAGGCGGTCCTGTACTTTGACAGTGATCGTGGTACGTGTCTGTGTTTTGAAGCCGGGGGCGACCGCGACCACCTTATAGTTGCCCGGACGCAGCGGCGGAGAGGCGTAGTCTCCGGTCTCGTCGGATTGAGTCTTCGTCGTCGAGTTCGTATCGATCTCGGCAAATGTGATGGAAGCAGATGCAACGCCTGCACCTTGGCTATCGCGAACGCTGCCCGCAATGACGCCGGTGTCGACCTGCGCGATACCTACCGCAGACAGCGAAAAGCAGAAAAGAGCGACCACCCAAGTCTTTCGCATCCCAAACCCCCAAGCAGTGAAAGTGGAATTGACGCATTAAACCACATATTGGAAAGAAAGCGAAAGCTAATTAGAAAGATAAACAAAACAAAAGGCGACTTGTGCGGACCAAGTCGCAGGAAAGCGAGGCAAGAGGAAAGTAAAAGAAACTATCCGCTCGGCGAAGAATTGGATACCAAGGTTTGTCTGTTTCGCTCAAACGTGTGCAATATTGAGCATCAAAGCTCTGAGCGGCGCCGGTATGGTCGACACCTTCTCCCTTCCCACTCACTCTCCCAGGTAAGCCTGGACCCGATGACCTAGAATCATCGGGTCGCTTTTTTGGGGAAATTAAAGTGCTCGTCGTGGTGTGAACATGACGAAGGAAGAATTCCGGAATCGTGCCATCAGCAGCACAGACTATGGTCGATCGGATAGTGCCACGATTATCGGGGTGTGGTCAGACGGTTTTTCCTGGGATCGCGGTCCTCTATCTATCTCACAACCTTCGAGTCTGCTCGCCAGCGTCGGGGATAACAGAAAGTGATCGATTCGAATGCCTCGATTATTTTCGAACGCCCGCCGAAAGTAATCCCAAAAAGTGAAGTGCCCCATTTCGTCCATATGCAGCGACCGGAACGCATCCGTATAGCCCAGAGCCAACATGGCACGATAGCGGGCTCGCGGTTCCGGCTGAAACAGAGCATCGCGCTCCCACGATGAGGGCTTATGACAATCGATGTCTTCTGGAATCACGTTGAAGTCGCCACCGATTAGCGTCGGTATATCGTCCTGTTTCCACCTGATCATTTGCTGAGTCAGCCGATCCATCCAAGCTAACTTGTACGCAAACTTGTCGCTCCCCACCGGATTGCCATTGGGTAGGTAAATATTGACGATGCGGATGTTCTTGACGATGACCTCCAAGAACCGAGCATGGGAATCGGAATCGTCTCCAACAAGCGCCTTGGCAATCGTCTTCATCGGATGCCGCGACAGAGTGGCCACTCCGTTGTAAGCCTTTTGCGTCACTGCGACGCTCTCATAGCCGAGCGACCTGAAGGCTTCGGACGGAAACTCCGTCCCCTTCAATTCTTGTAGCAACAAGACATCAGGTTCGCGAGCTTTCAGCCATGTGGTGACATGGGTCAGCCGAGATCGAACAGAGTTCAAATTCCAGCTAGCGACGTTAAACATCGATCCACATTTTAGCGTGATGAGAGAGGGTCAAATGCACAGGGTTAGGAACGCCGTCTACGGCTGCCATATCGAACAGGGCGTCTCGCGGTTTTGAAAAAGCTGCTATCACAACCGTTGGTCCAGCCTACACATCAAAGCCGTGACATGTTGCATGCAAATACCGTTGTGTCGCTGAACCCAGATACCAAGACGCTTCTCAGTTTAGAGGCGGCGCTCCGTGAGGTCGGGTTTAAAGTCCTATCCGTTTCGACCCCCATACAGGCGCGCTTCGAGATCGAGATGGGTACATGCGGAATCTTCCTGGCCAGTTACGTGATGTCAATCGTCATCTGCCGTGATTTGATCGGTCTTTTCAGGAGTAGTTGCCCCAGTGGCCTAGTGATCTTCCGGATGGAAAACGGGGATGACATCCGGCCGGAAGCCGATATTGTGCTTTCGAGCCGAGACGATCCAAAAGCTGTCGCGCTGGAAATTGCATTGATGAGAGCCAAAGCAAGTTGAAGTAGGGTCGAAGTCCATCGTCAACCGGTGATTTTGACAGGTTCAGTTGCTCGGGCAATTCCGACATGGTGCTTGATCGCGTTGTACACCTGCTCCGGTATCACCATCCGGGATAACAAATCCAGTTTGTTCCGATACGGACGATTCTCCACAATCTGATCGCATTCTTGTCGGTCAAGCCCAATCGTTAAGAGGTCATCGAGACTTGCGGTATTCAAGTCCACAAGGTGCTCAGAAGTGAGTTCCTCAGGCGAGTGATCTTGATACCCGAGATCGTTGGTGGTGATTTTGAGTCGGCGTGGGCGGCGGCGGAGACGGAAAGCAGCAACCGCAAGAAGCAGGCAGGCTGTGGTAGCAGCAAGAAAGACGACTGTTTTCGATTTCATTGTCGGAGATCCCTCTGAACTTTAGAAATGCGCGCGCTTTGGATGTAGAGCGTCCGATTGCGGTTGCAGCGGTTGTTGTGTGCCTTCGCCGGGACGAGTGCGAAATAGGCGCGTTGTTTCATGAGCCCTGCACTCCTCGCCAGGAGGTGGTTAAGTGCTGGTCTGGAGAGTCGGGCCGCAGTCGGCGCGATCCCGTGCACGACAAAGCAACCAAAGCGCCGGTTTGGAGAAGAACTGCGCTAAAGCAAAAGCCCAGCTCGGGTCAGTTCGGCTTTTGCGTATTCAATGGTCGTCGAAGATCAGCAATATCCAAGCTTCGAAAACAAGAATTTCACGACAGTGGAACCTTGAGCCGTGAGTGCGGGCACGTGCCAGTCAGGGCTGAATCGTCCCCTTCAGCAGTTTCGGTTCCGAAGGCGTGTCAATGGTGGGATTGTCTTCGGCGGTGACAAAAACATCGAAATCTTCGTTGGTAATAGTGTTCTCGAACTTGCCTTCCAGGCTGTCGTTCACCTTCAGCACGCCCTGATTCTGCGGATCTTTTCCACGCCCCTGAGTCCACACCACGTAATTCTGTTTCGCGGGGGTGAGCGCGCCTGGTTTGGCAAGGTGGTACACCTCAATCTTGAGCTTTAAATTGCCATTCTTGTCTTTGCTCAGGTGCGCTTTGCCGCCTGCTGCGGGCACGCTGGGATCAGCCGTCAGCTTGACGTCCGACGCTGCTGCGAGGCAACTCAGTATGAGGACGCCTACACCCGCATAAATGGCGAAGTTGCGATTCAGTTTGATCATGTTTCCTTTCAATTCTGGAGGGACCCGCCACAAATAGGCGTATATCCATATCAACCTGAACCGGGAAGCTTTTGTATCAGGTTGAGTGTGTAGGCTGGGGCGGCGAATACCCTGTCTAGCCGTTATTACTTCCACGCATCTGTAATCGGTGTTGCGCTCTTGCTGCTGCCCAGATGGCCCAGGCCATACATATCCTCAATCGTTCGCAGCACATTGTAGTGGGTGATCTTCTCCGCGTATTTCCCTGGTTTGACCATCGGTCCTACGAAAATCGTTGCGATGTGATTTGAGGAAGTTCCTTGATCTTCATCGAACGTCACAATCAGAAGGCTGTTGTTGCTCATGGCCCAATTCACATAGTTCAGCAGATGAGTCTGCAACCAGCTATCTCCCTGCTGGATCGTCCCGTTATGCATGTCGTCGTTCAAGTTCGGGATCACGAAGGACACGGTCGGCAATTTCGAATAGTCGGTGGGAAAGCTAGTGAACACCTGGTTGTCCGCTGTCCGATCTTTCGAGAAGTCTGTCCATGGAACATGCTTCCGGGCATAGAGTCCAGAAGTGCAGACTGTTGAACCAACCGCCGGAAGTCCCTCGGAATAGCCCTTGAAGGTTTTACCCGACCCATTCAATTCGCTCTCAAGCGATGCCCCGGAGAACGTATGCGGGCAGGAATCATCGATCACGCCCTGGTTCGATCCCGCGAAAAGGTCAAGGTAGTTCGGCTGGCTTGGATGCGCAAGCGCAGACGAGTTTGTGAACAGTGCGCCCTCCGAGGCCAGGGTGTTGATGTAAGGGGCCTGCGACGAACCGATAATCTGAGAATACCCGTGGTTCTCCTCGACTACGACCACCATGTGGGCCGGAGTGGGAATAGCGGGTGGGCTTTGCGCCGCTGCACTCAAAGCCAGCGACAACGCCACAAAGATAGAGGACGGAACCTGCTTTGGTGAGATATGCATAACGACTCCCAGGAAGAGAATCGGAGGTCGGAGCGGGACGGCCTATTCAGAAACAATACCGGCAAATAGACCTTGCTTACAATGAATCTGAGAAATCGGTAGGACCTTCCCGGTTGGCAAACACGAGCTAGCAGGCCCGAAATGCTCTGGGCGATGAGTTTGCTCTATGCAGATCTTGCGCAATGAATCAGCGCGAAGAGCTCAATTGAGAACTCTCGTATCCTAAACTCAACCTTTACTTAGACTTGACGTCATTCCTGCGGCCGAGCAATTCAGATCCACTCAGTAGGATCTGAGATATTGAAGGCTCGCGGCCAAAAAAAAGCATCCAACAGTGACGTTGGGCGACAGACTCAAGAAGCGCGTAGAGATGTGTTTAACCTGGGTAGCGATTCTCCTGCCTCTCGCTCTCATGAGCTGTAACGGACAGGATTTCGGATTCTTGCAGCCAACGCCCGAAGACCTCTGTAAGTGTCTGCCTCTTGAGCCGGACATCGCAGATTATCGGCATGCGGCCAAACATGTGCCAATTTCTAACATTGTTGCCCAAGACGTTTCGGTCGACGACATTCTGGTCTGGCCTCAGGATCCGATCATCCCTCCCGATGCGCCGCGAAGTGGTCGCGAACTTGAGGTTTTTCATATTGCCAATGCATTCTTGCAGAACGCGAGTGTTAACGCGGTAGATTGTGATGTTTCCATGGAGGTTTCGCAGACGGCGGACAAGAATTCGCCACGAATGATCGTGGAAACGCCGGTGGATAACGAATACTGCAGTGCTCGTCAAAACTTGCAAGCGCAACTAAAGCAGCATGGATTTCAACTTGACTCGCAGCACGGAGGGGAACTTCCCCAAGCTTTGTCTGTGGACATAGTGGGGATGGCGTTCGAGGATTTTGAGCACGATCGGGGCGCGGTAGCGACCTTGTGGGAGCTTCATCCTGCGATTGTGACCCTGCAATAGCGGCGTACGTCGGGCAGTAGTTGAGTGCCTGAATTTTGGACCCAATTGGACTTCGTTTGTTGAGGTTGATCTTGTTAAGTGATTGGAAGGCAAGGCCGGTCTCCAAATATTCTCCGGTTTCACAAGCCCGATTCCGCCCACCCGAGGCCGATCAAGATCGACATAAACAGCCGAAGCGGGAGCACGTTTCTCGTCAGAATGACATGAATCTCGATCTTCATTCCGACGCGCAAATGAGACGCTCGTCGAAATCAGTGCTCCATGGCGATTGACAACGATTATCTCGCCTTCGCAGGTGATTGGTTCAGTGAGACCCTGAGCTAAGATCACGACTTTGAGCGGGACACGGGCACTTCGTCGCGATTCAATACCAACGCGAGTGTCGGACATGGCCCCCCTGTGCTGCGAGGAACATAGTTCTTCGGCGGGTCGGACACTAGTGCTCCAACTGCAATGAAACGGCCTTCCTCTCGCCGTGGATGATGAAGAACTCACACATTCGTTTGACAATCTGATGACAACCCTCCTGCATCCAAAATCACAATCAGCGAGTCCAATTTGAACAAGCAAGTTTGGAGCAACACATGTGGATGAGATCATGCGCGGTATGTAAGGCACTTTTGAAAAAACTCAGGCCGACCGATTCTGTTCGCTGTCAATGCGGGTGGGAGTGGCAGGGACACTGAAATTGATTGGCATGGTCGTCCGTTGGCAAGAGAGCAGACGTTTGTAGGAGACACTCGTGAAAAATGTAATTGAGTTTTACATCCCGACCAAGTTTTCGAAGCGCGTGAAGTGGCTTCCTCCGCAGGTAAGGGGAAGGGTGATTGAGTTTCGTCTACCAACGAAGAAGTCTGCGTGATGAAAGAGCTAGTGTCGTGCTCATGGATTGCCTAGCACCTGCTTCGGGAAAGAGTCAGTACCCTCCGCTATTGGGCACCTTTCAACTCAACGTTTTTGCGAAACGACAATGTTCTTTCCTTGCCCACTCCGTATTCAAAAAACTCCTCGTGCGTTCCACTAATCGTATTCTGTGTTCCTCAGTCGCGGGTAGCACAAAGTAGATTCTCACGGCTACAAGGTGGAACCTCACAGCCCAACCGGAATGTCCCAATTCGCTCAATTGTGCTCTGATGTGCTCGTCCAGGGTTGCCGCCACCGCTACAACCGGCAACAATCCAGTCTGGAGTGAATTTGTCCGCGTCGCGGCCCCCACTTATTAGCCGACTAATCCCGCGGAGCATTCCTCTCTTATTCCCGAGATTGCAATATTCGTATTTGTGATGACGACTTCGCATTAGCGGGTTGTGCTAAGGCCAAGACGATGACCGAAGCGGCTGCCGCAGCAAGGGAATAAAAATTCGCACGACGATCAAGCGAGATTGAATTTGGGATATGGCGCAGTAATCCTGCCGTCGCGGTCGCCGTTCAAGTGCTTAGTTCATTTGACCAGAAACATGCCGTGGGAAGTGAAAACGGTTGCCACGCTGCCATAGCGCGATCGGCGGCCTACGCCCGGATGTCCCGGGTGTTGCGTATGTTGTCGGCTCGACAGCAGCGGTGGCGCTCGCCTCCATCATGCTGTAGTCGCAGTCTTCGATGCCGGGATGCTCGCCGTTACACGGAACCAGCAGGAAGGCATGCTGGTCGCCATTGGGCAGTACCCCGAAACCTGCGATTTCTCCCCTGTTGTTGATGTTGCTCGCCACTTGCAGCTTCATGTGGGATCTGTGAGAGATGAGACGGTTCAGATCGACGATCTTGCCATTCTCCCAGAGAAACGCATGCGAGATCGAACCGTTACACGCGAAGGATTGGCCAACAATCTGGTTCGCCGAGTTGATACTGAAACCGACACTGCAGTCGTCGCCGTCTACGGTGCCGATATCAGTCAGCACACCTTTTTTCCAGAGGAACCCGTGTACTGAGTTGTCTGGATTGGCCGCGTGACCCGTAACCGTACCCCCATCATTGATCGAGTTTGCATCTCCAAACGTGCCCCCGAATGTTCCCAAGTCGATAAACTTTCCTTGCCTCCAAAGAAAAGGATGAGAGGTTACTTCGTCGGCAAAGCTGGCATTGCCGATAAGCTCACCGCGATTGTTCGCCCCAAGAGGGTTGACTATAGTTCCTCCGAACCCATTGGGGATGTCCGTCATCTTGCCTTTCTCATAGAGAAACGCATCGATAGGCGGAATACCAGTGAGCGGATTGGGAACATCGCTGGTGTAGGAGGCGCCAAAAATCTGACCACGGTCGTTGATATTGGCCGCAAAAGCATCCGGTCCACCTAGAGTACCGAGGTCCTGCAAGCCCTGCGATTGCATCCAGAGGAACGCTCGGGTTTGGGTAGCCCAACCGAAGAAGATTGAGAACGGATCGGGGACCGTGTTCGCGGCTGCGCCTACCACTTGGCCGCGATCGTTCGCCCCGATAGCAAAACTTCCGTTCCCTCCGAACGTTCCAAGATTAGTGACTTGCCCGTGATGCCAGGCGACAGCTTCCATCGCGGGCAATCCTGTGAGCGGATCGATGAGTCCATTTTCTGACCCTCCGACAATCAATCCTCCGTCCGTCACGAAATCTTCGCAGCTACTATTGGCGCCCGGAAGGGCCCCCATATCAGTTACCTTGCCGTTCTTAAACTTAAACGTGTGAACGATAAAGGGATCTGCGCCGAAGGGTGAGAGAAATGGGTTGAAGTTTGGATAGTCGGGATCGGCGGCAGATGTGTCTGCGCAACCCACGAGAGTTCCCTGGTTATTGAGAGCTGGCCCTCCAGCTCCAGCCACTGTGCTCTGAGCACCCCCCAACGTGCCTAAGTCGACGAGTTTGTAGTAGCGGTGCTTGTGATGGTTGTCCTCGGGGGCTTGTATGTCCTGCCCGGCAAGCCGAAGTGGAAAGTTCAAAATAGCAAACAAGGTGGCTATAGTGAGCAATGTCATCTTTCTGGATTTCATATCGCCTCCAGTGCGTAGAACTGAGAGCCAAGGGCCCAATGAATAGCGCCGCTCGGCCGCGATCATGAAGGGATTGAATCGCCTGGTCAAAAAAACTTTCAATGAATTCTTCGTGAACCAGTCTTTGACCATAGAATCCTGGACTTACGACGATCGCTGAACCATCAAGCAGGGCTCAACAAGCGTGCTAAACTTCCCGGTGCGCTTGGGGGGCAGTAAGGTATGTCAACTCATTGCAACGGACATGCCATCGTTCGCTTCAGCACATTCGAAGTCGATTTGGCGTCGAGGGAACTGTACAAGCGTGGCGCGCCAGTCCGGCTGCAGGAAAAGCCTTTTCAGATTCTTGCTCTTTTGCTCGAGAATCCCGGCGAAATTATCCCAAGGGAAGAACTCCACAAACGCCTTTGGCCCGACGGCACATTTGTGGACTTTGATCAGAATCTGAATACCGCAGTTAAGAAACTGCGAGAAGCCTTGGGAGATTCTGCAGAAACCCCAACCTTTATTGAAACTTTGCCCCGGCGCGGCTACCGCTTCATTGCTCCAATTAGCGTGAACGGAGCGGGAACCGCCAGTGCGGGCTCCTCAGTTTCACAGCCTGACAACCATCAATCTCGCGCGGAGTTCGAGATTGTTGTCCCGGAACCACACGCAGCCCGTCCTTCCGCGGTCGCAGTTTCCAGAACTTGGGCGACGTCCGGAGGCATTCTCTGGGGAACCCTTCTGCTACTGGTCGCTGTAATCGCCGCTGGGACTTTGGGAATGCGCTGGGGGAAATCCCAACGCCTAAGCCTTGAGGTGCGGAACACCCGGGTCACCAGGCTGACGCACAACGGGAATGTTCGCCAGATGGCAATTTCACCTGACGGCCGGTACTTGGCATATGCCCTACGAGACGGGCTGGGGCAGAGTCTTCGGATACGAGAAGTCGGAAGCAATACGGATGTAGAGCTTATCGCTCCCGATACGGTCAACTTCCCTGGCATGGAATTTTCACCGGATGGTGCTTTTGTCTATTTCGTCCGTTCTGAGAAGACCAACCCCGATTTTAGTTACCTGTACAGGATGCGCGCGAGTGGTGGTCCTGTTGAGCAGTTGATACGTGACGTAGATCCTCCCGTGAGTTTCTCGCCGGACAGTAAGCGTTTCATATTCACCCGTGGTTATCCCAACACAACTGAGCTGCGCATCGCCAATGCGGACGGCACGAACGATCGCTTGCTCCTTTCGATGGCGAGTCACGAAGTCTTTGAAGGGGGCGCAACCTGGTCCCCAAACAATGACGTCGTCGCGGTTCCGCAGCACGTGATCGGCGAGCAGTCGCACTTTCTCCTTTATGTTGTTACTTTGGGGGATGGCCGTGCGAAGGTCCTCTACTCATCGCCGGGTGCGATTGGGCGTCCTCTGTGGATACGGTCGGGTAAGGAGCTGTTGGTAACCCTGGAAGACACTAGTTCCGGCCGCGGACAGCTCTGGACGATCTCTTATCCTGATGGCAAGGCCAGCCGCGTCACCAATGATCTCAGTGATTACAGCTCCTCCATTGACTTGACGAGAGACGAAAAAACACTGGCCACGATGGTCACCAGTACAGTGTCGAACTTGTGGATCGCCCAAGCCGGTGACCTGTTGCATCCGCTGCAGGCAACTTCAGGCGAGCCCTCACTCTTTCAGATTCGTGAGCTTTCCGATGGCCGGCTTTTGGCTCTCGGCGATGGCGTGTGGACGATGAATGAAGATGCCAGCCACCGTTTGCCATTTGCCCAGGTACAAGACGCGCACTGGATCGAGCCCTGTGGACGTTCCGTTGTCATCGCCGAAAATAAGAATGGAACTACTAATCTAACGCGCTTCGGACTGGATGGGTCGGACGCTGCTGCATTAGCCAGTGGAGACGTGCTATTCCCTGCCTGTTCCCCGGACGGGAAATTCGTTTACTACATGAATTTTCATCATCCTGAGAAAATTTGGCGGAAGCCGATCGATCGAGCGCCGCCATCTGCGATCGCGGACATTCTCGGCAATACTTTACGTGGGGCGCTCACTATCTCCCCGGATGGCAAGCTTCTGGCATATCCCTACCAACAATACTCGCCTCCCTTTGTCGCGGTGGCCGTGATCCCGGCGTCTGGCGGGGACCCAATCAAAACATTCAAGGTTCCAGGTACCTTGGGGCGACTCCGCTGGTCACCAGATGGCAGTGCTCTGCAATACCTTCTTGCTCTGGGCGGCGCTACAAATCTATGGGAGCAACCACTCAAGGGTGGCAGTGCGCAGCAGTTGACGTCGTTTAAAGCAGGACAAATCTACGACTTCAGTTGGTCGCGCGACCGAAAGCGCCTACTTCTCACTCGCGGTCAGACAACCAGAGACGTGTTCTTAATCGATGATCTAGACCGGTAATTGGGGTGAGGCTGCGATCCAGCATGCTCGTCCTGTCGACGTTGGGTTCTCCGTTTTGCTTTTCCATTCCGCGAGAGAAAAATTCGGATTGACCTGATGTAGCAAGGCAAGCTTTATCCTGCAGCGGCACTTGTTTCTCAGGACAGTAAACCGCACGTTTTGAGACCTTTTTAGATAAACGACCAAGGAGACCCTATCGGGCATCTCGTCTCTTCTCGCTTGAGTGTTTTCTTACTGGCCTTCCGATCGATCAACATCAGAACTTGTATTGCAGGTCCAACTGCATACGGCGTGGAGGTTGGGCAGCAACTGGCTTTCCGAATAATGGCGAAGACTGCGTGCCGATGTAAGTCACATAGTTCGGGTGATTGAGGACGTTGAAGGCGTTCAGAGAGATCGCAACTACCTTCTGCTCTTTCTTTGCTTTGCTGAGCGGGAAATCGTGCGAAAGATTTAGATCAAGATCGATGAGTCCGGGGCCAGCCATGGAATTTCGAGAGATACCAGATGCCCTATCGTTAAGGATTCCGTCGTGGTTGTCGTCCCCGCCGGTGGTGACGTTAACGGGTTTACCGGAATATAGCGAGAGCGCTGCGCCGAGGGAAAAAAATCTAGTCGGCTGCATTGAGCCCAGTAGATCGAACTTGTGGAGACGGTCGTTATCCGCGCGACCCCAATCGGCAATCGGGTCATAGCTGTTGGCGGGAAAAAAGGTGATGCCGCTGGTATTGTTGCGTACTCGGCTCAGAGTGTATTGGACCTGCCCCGAAAAATATTTGCTGGGCTTGCCGCGAAAGGTGAGTTCAAGCGTATTGCCCTTCAAATAACCGTCGGACTGAAGTTGCCGGACCTGACCCAGAGAGGGGTCTGGAATCACCTCATTGCCTCCTAAGAGGATAGGCGCGTTAGTGTCGATGGAGCGGAACAGGTCTATGCCCCGCGATCCCGTGTAAACGGCGCTCAAAGTGCTCTTCGAGGTAATCTGCCGTTCGATTCCCACGCTGTATTGGAAGTTGTATGGGATGCGCGTACGAGCCCCGAGCGTTACCACACTCGTGGGGATCTGAGACAAAAGGGTGGGATCGATGGGATAGGTGGCCAGAGGAGGCGTGGCGATGAAGCGTAGAAGGTTTACGCCATTGAAATGAAGCAAGTCGCCGATCGGGGATGGACCCGTGCGATCGTAAAACATACCGGCTCCTCCGCGGATGACGGTCTTGCTCTTCGGACTGGGTGCGTAAGCGAAGCTTACACGTGGTGCGAAATTATTGGGATCATCGTGGAAATAGTTTTGCCAGTAATAACGTACTCCCAGGTAAAGCGAGAAATTAGATCTCAGCCGAATGTTGTCTTCGAAGAAGCCGGAGAGAGTTTTTTCGAGAAACACTACGCGCCCTAGTCCAGTTTGTTGTACGTAGTTCGTTGGAAGTTGTGCCGAGTAGTTTGCGGCGCTGGCGAATGCATAGGTGCCGGCGCGATTCGTGAAGTCATCGAGACCGCGCCGACTGATGTCGGGAATGTCGATTCCGAAGCTGAGTTGATGTCTTCCGTTGGCGTACGTTACGAAATCAGTGCCGTCGAAATGGTACTCGGTCCTTCTCGAGTCGGCTTGCGCTCCGCCTGCTGTGAACAGTCCGGAAACCGCAAGTTGCGGTGATGGATCGGTGCTCGCAACCGACGAGTCGAAATGGCCCACGAGGAAGCGCAACTGGTTTAGCCAGTGGGAAGAAAATTGGTGAAGATAGCTGACGTTGATTTCATGTTCAAGAAATCGCGCGTCAGTACCGGCGCTCGGAAGGGTGGTGCCTCCAACATTCTGATTTTTCGTTGAGCGATGCTCATACGAGTAACCGATCCAGAATTGATCTCCGTTAGATTGATCGTGGAATATGCGTCCTGAGCCAAAGAAATGATGCGTCGGGTTCGGAATCGCTTGCGGAATGGGTCCAAGGCCGAGGGCTTCTGCTGCAGTGACGGCCTCGCTATCGATGATCCCTTGCTGATCCAGCAAATCTTCGTCCAACGACAGCAAAAACGAAGTCCGCTTACCGTGCCTGATCGGTCCGGAGACTGAACCCTCGTAGTACTGATGACGCTCGGGAGGCTTAGTGGTGGCAAAACGATTGCTGGCGTCAAAAAAGGAATCGCGAAACATGAAGTTCGCTGTCCCGTGATAGGCTTGCGATCCGCTTTTCGTGATGATCTCGAGACGTGCCCGCCCGGGCCGTGAGAACCGAGCCGAGTAGGGATTATTGTTGATTCTGACTTCTTGCACAGCCGAGGGCGTAACCCCGGGACCGTTGGCTTCAATTCCATTGACAACCAGGGTAACTCCGTTGGTCCCAATGGCATTGTCGTCCAGAAATCGGGACATCGTCGTGATGTAGTCCTGATCGAAGACCGGCAAGCGGTCGAGGGCGTCGCGAGTCACCTGGTTCATGTTCTGATTCGCCGAGGCCTCGGTGCTGATTGTCGGAATGCTGTCACCGGTCGCGACAGTTACGTTCTCCGCCTGTACCAGGATGGGCAAAACGACACGCATGGGGCCGAATCGTTTCGCAGTCACGACGGCTGCCATCCGAATGTTCCCAAAGCCTTCCGCATGAAAATCCACCGTGTACGTGCCCGGAACAACGTGGTCGAGACGGAAGGTTCCTGATCGATCCGTGGTGGACTCAGCGATGACGGTTTCGCCGTTTACCAGCAGAGTGACACGCGCGTTGACGATTGCTGCTTCTGAAGGATCGAGCACAGTCCCAGTGATGGCATAAGTGCCCGCACCACTCTCTGGGTTCGCAGGAGCAGATGCTTGGGCGTAGCCTTGTTGTGAACCCGCCAGGCTGAGAAAAGCGATCAAGATGGAGAAGATTCTCAAATCCAACAAGTCCACAGTTCGGAGATCCCGAACAGTTTGCAAATGCTGTTTTGTTCGTGATCAGAAATTCGCAACATCTTCATTGTTTGTGTCGATGGGGTCGACCTTAGTCGAGGACTTCAGGCTTTGCGCCAAAACCTTCTCTTGGGATAAGACCATTCTCGCGCTTTCCATTTCGCAATTTGTGGTCAGTTTTTACCTTAGCGTGCCGCGGGGGGCTCCTGCGTCAACGACATTCCGACAAAATAGCGGTAGAAGGCGACAGCCCGATTGATGGCAGAAGATTCGTTGCCGCCGATAAGGCCGTTCGCCTTTTTCCCTGTCCGCATGATGCTGTAGTATCGCCAAACGCCATCCGAGTCACGGTCTATAAAATACAATGACTGCAGCTCACTTGGGTGAAGCACAGGAATGAATGAGTAACGAACGGTGCTGATGTTCTCGACACCGAAAACCAGTCGACTTTCCGAGGCTTCAACAATGTTCATTCGATATATGACTTTTCCCGCCAGGTTGTCTGTTTGCAGGAAGTGAACAACCTTGCCTTCCGTCATTTCATTGGGAGTGAAGTCTGCGCGACGAAGGGCAGACTCGGGTCCGGATAGGGCGTAGGCGCTCTCAATTAGTGTTCTCCATTGCTGATGCGTCGTTGACCAATAACGCATACCAGCTAACTCCGATATTGCGCCAACGTGGCGAAGGAAGCCGTCAACTCCCGCAGGGTTTGCAAATCGTGCAGATATTGTGACGAGGGTCGAGAAGCCTGATTCGCTCCAGGCCAGGCAAGTGGGCGGATTCCAATCGCGACCCATGTCCGACTTGCTCCACGCTTTTACAGTTGCCGCGTCACCAAGGCGCGGAAATGGCGGGATTGGATCTTTCTCGCAAGGGGGCTGCGGTCCAAGGGCGGGCTGAATGTCCACGGTGTGATTGTTCAGCAGACGGAATGATGACGGAACAAAATGGTCTGTCCACGAGCATGGAGGCGCCACCGACAATAACAGGCAGCACAGCAATGCGGGATCGCGCATCCTCATGATTCACCCTCAATCTGAGGTGTGGCTCGGGCCGTCGGTTCATATGGAAAACACATTCGTATCGGTGGAAAAGCTGGAGAGGAAATCGGTGACATTGAACGCGCGAGCAACGCCATTGCGAACAAACCTAAAAGTGATAGTTTTCGACAGATCTTGGACATCCGCTGGCATTATCAGCGCACGATTCTCCGCAGAGACTTCGAAACGTGACATTCAGGGAGCTTGGTCGACTGTAGTACGTCTTACAAAGTCTGGCCCTACCTCTGCTTGCTATCGATGCTCAGCGGACTGATCGGTCCACGAGGCTTAACTACGTTAAGGCCTGAACATGAAAACAACCTGAAGGGCGTGAATCGCAGAAGATCGTTGAATTCTGTAAGCGTTAAATTGTCTGTCTGGAAAAGAATGAGCAGGCAGGTTAATTGTGGAGCGATGGGCCTTCAGATTGACGACGCTTCTCGAAGCGACGCTTGCGAGCTACGGATCAGCCTAGTTTTTCAATGGCAAGATCCGCTCCCGGAGTCCTTGAACGTCTTACCTTCCTCTGGCAGAAACTCCCAGTCGTAGCTGCTCGCATGCAACGTAAACTTTAACACTCCAAATGTATCGTCGTTTCTCGCTTCGCTGTTTGGTTTGGCGGCACCCATCGCTCGGTGGGAGTTCTTTCCGCCGCTTCCAGCAACGAACTCGCGAATCCCGTGGGCTTGGTCTAATGTTCCTTGGGGATCCTGAGGCGCAAACCGCTCATAGTCGTGATCGTGGCCATTTACGATGATGTCCGCTCCACCATGGTAGAGAATGTCCCATAGGACCTTCATTGTCGGGTCGTTGCCGTGGGCGCCGCCGGAACTGAACAACGGCTTGTGAAAATATGCCAAAGTGCACCCCGCAGGATGTTGTGCCAAATCTTCGGTCAGCCATCTTCCCTGGGGAGATGACGCTCCACAGCCGCCGACTTGCTCACATTCGCTGTTCAGTGACACGATGTGCCACGCACCGAGATCGTAGCTGTAATAACCCTTCGTCGGATCGCCAGCTTGCGAACCGAAATAGTGCGCATACCCGGAAGCAGCGTCGCTACGGTATTCATGATTTCCTGGCGACGGGCGGGTTCGGTCTTTGAAGCGCCCCCATGTAGGACCGTAGCACTTTGCAAAGTCTTCATCCGATCCGTTGGGATACGCCAAATCGCCAGCAGCGAAGACTGTTCCCGATATTTTGTCAATGAGTTTGGCAGTGGCATACGCGCCTGCGAGGTCGTCGCAGCTCGCGATGTCACCCGCACCTACAAGAACCGGGTCTTCCGCCTTCGAGCCGCTCGAAATGGAAGGGTGTGTCTGAGCATTTGCCGTCGCCAAACAAAGCAGGATGATGACTGAAACTTCAATTTTCATATCGAAAGTTTGATTGCTTTCACAGTGCCTAAGTAAGTGCTGAATGTTCGGATGCTTCCACCGAAAGCGAACTCGATACAAGCTGAATTTATCAGGCAAGTGTGATAGCTCTGTATCACCTTTTCTAGTGACTCGTTCCGGAATTCCGAAGAAGCGCAACCGTGGTACCGCTACTGAATTTCCTTTGTGAACGGTGTCCATCGCAGGCCGACCGAGATTGTGCGGCTGTAATATTCCCTCTGAATTGGGTATCTTTCACTTCCCAGATAGAAACCGAATACCTCGTTGTTCAGATTGAGCATGGAGACCATTGCTTGCAGGCCGCGTGCACGCGGGATCCAGTAGCTCACTTGCGCGTCCACTTGGGTGTGGGGATATAGATATGTGTCGCCGCTCGGATCTTTTGCGTTGTCCCCGCCGTACGCCCAGATGTAACCGTCATTGTGAGTTAGACCCATGCGAGCGGAGAAACCCTTCTTGTCGTAGGTTAAGTCAAAATTCCAGTTGTTCGGTGCTGTGCGAAGAAGGGTGGGATGGTCTGTCCGGCCGGTCGCTATGGGAAACGAGGCTTGTGATGAAGTATAGCTATAGTTGGCCCGGACACCCATTCCGTTCAGCGCTCCCGGAAGAAATGAAAGACGCTGTTGCCAAGCAGCTTCGAAACCGGCGATGTGAGCGCTCGGGCCATTGATCAGCGTCGAAATTAGGCTCCCCGCTGGCCCAGCGCTGTAAGGCAGATTGACTATGTAGATGGGATTGCTGAGCGCTTTGTAAAAGAACCCGCCCTGTAGCAGACCGACAGGCTTGAAGTAGTGCTCGGCCAAGAGGTCGAAGTTTTGTGAATGCGTCGGCTTCAGGTTGGGATTACCTTGAGAAAATTCGGGATTGCTGGTGGGATCGTCGATGAAAAAAGGCGCAATATCGCCAAAGTTGGGTCGAGCAATTCCCATTCCGTATGCCGCGCGGACCACCGTGTCGGATCCTATCCGATATTGGGCTTGAACACTGGGGAATGCGTCTACGTAGCTGTTGTTCTTGATGAGCGGGGAGACAGACTGGAAATCGCCGTTGCCATCCAAATTGATGTCATTCGCGCGCAGGTTGTCTGCCGTAGATTCGAAGCGAATACCTGCTTGGACCCGCAGTGGTCCTAAGCTGATCGTGTTCATTAGATACCCAGCCCAGATCCGCTCGCTGATGTCAAAATCGTTTTGCAGGTTGTAGACGATGTTCGCGCTCGTCCCGCCAGGCTGAAGAGCCGCCAGAACCTTACTGAATTGGATAGTCGGGCCGAACTTGTATTCGCCAAAATAGTAGTTGTTATCTTGAAAACTGCCGAGAAATTGCGTCATGGACTGACCGCCGGCACCGTCAAAATTCTCGCGATCAAAGAGTCCGGTCTTGCGCGCGTCCCATCCCTTGAAGCCGACCTCAAATGTGCTGAAGTGAGAGCCGACCGAATACGATTTCACCAAGGAAATATCTCCGACGGCATCGCGCTCGAAGATATTGTCCTGTTCGGTGTTGGCGCTGCTCATGGTGTATTGTGCTGGATCGTAAATATTTGCGCCGTTCAGAACCGGGAATTTCGGAACGAAAGGATCCTTGATATCAACTCCGAAAGCGACTGAATTGTCACTTGCGCCAGGACCATCGAAACTGGCACGAGGAAATCCACCAGTGTAATTGGCCTGTGACAAGGCTATTTCGTAAGAGAGCAACCAGCTTCTGACGGAATGACGAGCGCCCGATTGAACGCTGAATATCTGTTGTCCGGGCGTGCGGAAAACATCGGTAAAACCCACGCCGCCGCAACCCTGAACACCTCCGACCGTCGAGATTCCACAAGTGTTGTTGGGATCTGCGGGATCGGAAATGAAGTTGTTAATTCCGGGAGAGTAGATCCAGTCTTCTCCGAAATCCTTGAATTTTGAAAACAACCCCCGCAGATAGACAGAGGACATGTCGCCGAGCTTATAGTCCAGTTCGCCATCGAAACCGTAGCGTGTTCGATCGTAGTGATAATTGCGCAGATCCGCAGTATTTGGCCCCACGAACGCATTTCCATCAGGCAGCGCGAATATTCCGGGCGCGGGCTCCAGATCATCGATGCCGCGAGCGTTGTAGTCATAGCTCCCGCCGAAGAGCACGCCGAACTTCTTGTTGTGCCCGAAACGCTGTCCAGCAGTGGCATCGAACTGATATTGCTTGCGACCTCCACTAATGGGTGTGTAGCCGCCCATGCCCAGGATCGTCACGTAAGGAAGGTCGCTAGGGCTTTTGGTAACCAGGTTTACGGAACCACCGATGGCATCGGCATCCTGGTTAGCCGCAAGCGTCTTGCTTATCTCAACCATGTCCACAAGGTCGGCGGGGATGACGTCGAGTTTCACATTCCGCACGTTCTCTGGGGATGGAACATGGATACCATTGATAGTCACGTTGCTGAGTCGTGGTTCCGTTCCACGGATCTGGATGTATTTGCCCTCTCCCTCATCCCGCTCGAGTGAGACGCTTGGCAATCGGCCCACCGCGTCGGCGATATTGGTATTCGGCAGGCTGGTGATGACTTCATTGGGTAGCACTTGAATGATGGTATCGGCCGTCCGCTCGATGTTGATAGCCTCGACCTCGCCACGTTCGCGCTCGCCTCGCACGGTTACCATTTCGTTGTGGGCTCCGATCTGCAGCCGCGCCTCAACGTGAAGTACGCCTTCGCTTGTGGCATTTACCTCAGTTGAGAACTTCTCAAAACCAACGTACGTAACCGTGACTGTGTATTTTCCTGGCGTGAGATTCGTCAATGCGAAATCGCCGTGACCATCTGAAACCGCGGCAATCCCACCCGGCGCCACTTCAATTCGCGCGCCCGGCAAGACACCTTCACTCGCGTCCAGTACGCGACCCGTGATTGTGACGTGGCGATCCTGCGCATAGACGTTTATGGCGCACAGAGCACTGATCACAAATAAGAAAACAATCACGAACTGGAAAAGCGTCCGCATACGCGCCTCCTGGGCAGGGAAAGTCTCGATGGGCACTGGTTATATCGACCCTGCGTTACGACCGCGTGAACGGATAGTTAATTTTTCTTCAGATTCGTGCGATGCGTCAGCCTCAATCAGTTCGGCGTCGCATAAGCGGATTGTATTGAAACGCCGGATTTATCTACATGATCGATCGGGCGATCAAGGGCAAGATAGCTGGGAACGGGCCTTACCAACTCGCTATCACATTTTTCTCCAGGTGCGGTGTACCCGTTGAAAGTGATCAGTGAGTTTTATTTTGCGAGTTTTCTCCATCTGCAAGGCTCAACGGGTTAACATGATACCGCCCTGACGGCTTTTGTAGGCAGGCGATTTCACGCATTAACCCCAATCGTTTGCCCTCATCGTGCACACAGCCCGTGCCGTAACAAGGACAACTTCCCGCTGGAGGAAGCGAAAGCCATTGACTCTGCAAGAGAAAGCGTCGGGGTTCCAAAGTGAGGACACATGCGGACTACTATGCGTTTCCGCTTCTTGGTGTTTGGATTCTTGATGTCGGTCTCATTCCTGGCCTTCTCGCAAGATACAGCCACGCTGACCGGCACAATCCGAGATAACACCGGCGCTGTAATCCCCGAAGCTGTTGTCTCCATGAAAAATATAGCCACTGGTTTAGTTCGTGAGCTGAGAACGAACTCCTCCGGTGAGTTCGTCGGCGCTGCACTGCAACCCGGAGCGTATGACCTGAGAGTCAGCGTCACCGGATTCCGTACTTATCAAGCGCAGGGAGTGACCCTGCGCGTGGCACAAAACGCTCGCATCGACATAGCGCTCGAGGTTGGAAGTCTGCACGAAGAAGTGACCGTTCACGGCGAAGGCCTGGCTCAGGTCAATACGCAGTCCTCCGAGTTGGGCGGGACGATTACGAGCAAAGAACTGACGCAACTCCAACTCAACGGGCGCAACTTCACACAGTTAATCACACTGGTTCCCGGCGTGAGCAATCAGACAGGGCAGGACGAAGGCCGCGTCGGGGTGGAAGGCAGCATTAGCTACAGCGTCAACGGAGGCCGCACCGAGTACAACAACTGGGAGGTTGATGGTGGCGATATGATGGATAATGGCAGCAATTTCTCGCTAAATGTCTATCCCAGTGTTGAGGCCATCCAAGAAGTGCAGGTTCTGACCTCGAACTATGGGGCGCAGTACGGCAAAAACGGATCGGGCACGGTTGAAGTAGAAACCAAGTCGGGCACGAACCAGTTCCACGGGTCGGTGTGGGAATTTGCCCGTAACGAGGCTTTCAACGCTCACAACTATTTTGATGTCGCGGGAACTCCGAAAGCGGGATACAAGAAGCACGATTTCGGATACAGCGTTGGCGGCCCGATCTGGAAGAATCACACATTTGTTTTCTGGCTGCAGAACTGGCGGCGGGAGAACGTTCCCGTCAATTTCTTCAATTTCGTCCCGTCAGCCGACAATCGCAAGGGCGATTTCGACGATATCTGCAACGTCCCGGACCAGACCGACTGTCCCGTCGATCCCAATACCGGCAATCCGTTTCTGAACAACCAATTGCCGTCGATCGATCCAAATGCACAGTTCCTGCTGAACATGATTCCAGCGCCAAACCTTGGCTCCGGCGCGAATTCCATCTTTGCTGCCGCCGTTGGCGAACCGACGCGATGGCGCGAAGACCTGATTCGTCTCGACCATGACTTCAACGTCAAGGAGCGGTTCACCTTCCGGGTGATTCACGATTCGTGGGACACAACCAAAGCCACAGTCACCTGGGGTGATGAGAGCTTTCCCACCATCGGCACGCATTTCGTCGGCCCGGGCGTGGCGATGGTCGCCAAGCTGACATCAACCCTGTCTCCAACCATACTGAATGAGTTCATAGCGAGCTACACGACCGATCATATCAAGCAGAACAACACGAATTCCGCAGTTTGGACACTGCCTTCTGCGTTCACCATGCCCGGCTTGTTTCCCAACTTCGGGGACAAGCTGCCTGATTTCTGTTTAAGCACGTCGGGAGCGTACGGCGGCGGGTTCTGTGAGGGTCCCACGGCCTTCCCGTGGCAAAACTCAAATCCCACGTTTACCTATCGAGACAACATCACTCAGAGTTTGGGAAAGCACAAGCTTGTATACGGTGGCTATTTCATGAACGCCCAAAAGAATGAAATGGCCTATACGAATCTCAGCGGGGACTTGTACTTCGACAGCACGTCTCCGGTAACGACGGGAAATGCTTTCGCGGATTTGCTGATGGGAAACATCGCCAGCTATTCGCAGGCCAATGCTCAGCCGAAATATCACATCAACTACAAGATCTTCGAGCCGTACTTTCAGGATGATTATCACGTGTCCAAGAACCTCACGCTCAACCTTGGCGTCCGGATCAGTTTCTACGGCACGTTCTGGGAAAGAAATCACCTGATTTCCAATTGGACGCCTTCGGCTTATGACCCGGCGGCGGCCCCGCAGCTCGACATCGATGGCAGTGTCACTGGCCAACAAGGTGCTCTGATCCCGGGAACGGGCGATGTTTTCGACGGCATGGTGCAGTGCGGCGTTAAAGGCATTCCGCGCGGCTGTCTGAAAGGGCACCTGTTCAACCCCGCACCACGTTTCGGATTCTCTTGGGATCCGAAAGGGGATGGCAAGATGGCGATTCGGGGCGGCTACGGAATCTTCTTCGAGCACACGAACGGCCTGGAAGCAAACGCCGAAGACCTGGAGGGCACGCCTCCGATTGTGGAGACTCCCACCCAGTACAACATCGCCGGTTACGCAAACTTAGGCGGACAGGGATTGCTGTTCCCAATGTCGACTACTTCAATTCCCGATCATGCCATATGGCCTTATGTGCAACAGTGGCATCTCGACATCCAGCGAGATCTGATGCGCAACATGGTCGCTACTTTGGCCTATGTCGGGGCCAAGGGAACTCACCTCACTCTGCAGCACGAACTGAACCAATTGCCGTTGGATTCTGGTTCGCAAAATCCATATCAACCGGGGCAGTCCATTCAGGACTTCGACTGCAACTGGGGACCCGATACTGATCAGCCCAACGTCGTTGTGGATAGGTATGGAGTGCCAAGGAACGCCAGAACGTCATTTGGCGCGCACGTTCCGTACATCCACCCGTCGGCACCGGGAGGTTTGCCATCCGGCCCAGCGGTGAGTCTGTTCGTTGCGTGTGGGAATAATCCTGATTTCTTCCGAACCAACTATCCGGGGCTGGGCTCGATTCAGCGCGTCGAAGCGGATGCGAATTCCAATTACAACGCACTGCAATTCGCCTTGCGCAAGACCAGTGGTGCCCTCACTCTGGACGTTGCCTATACCTATAGCCATTCGCTCGATAACTCCTCCGATGCGACCGACAGCAACTTTGTGAATTCTGTGAACCTTCACCAGAACTATGCCAGCTCAAACTACGACCAACGTCACATATTTACGGTCGCATGGACCTATGACGTGCCTTTCCAAGGCAGAGGCCTTTCGCGCATTGTTTTGGAAGGATGGCAATACGCTGGCATCGTCACCGCGGCGACAGGCACCCCGTTCTCTGTCGTGAACGGTGTCTATGGAGACAGCGCCGGCGTTGCGGATGGGACGACAGGAATCGGTTCGTACGCGGATATCATCGGCGATCCGAAGACCAGCCCGAACTGCCCAGCCCTGGCGCAGGATACGAAAGGTGTGCCACTGTTCAACTGTGCTGCCTTCGCCCAGACGCAAGGATTGACGTTCGGCAACTCTGGACGAAACAGCCTCAACAATCCTGGACGCATCAATGTGGACACGTCGTTGTACAAAATATTCAAGCTGCGGGAGAACCTTGCAGTGCAGTTCCGCGCTGAAGCCTTCAACGTGTTCAACCACACGCAATGGACTGGCGTGAATCCGTACGTGAGTACCACGAATTTTCTGTTCTCGACAGGGGCTCACATGCCGCGGGTGCTGCAGTTTGCACTTAGGGTCACGTTCTAGAAATTACAACTTAGAATCTCTCCTACCGCCGACAGCTTCCGTGCCCGCCAGCCTCAAGTCAACTGTCATGGTTAACGAAATCATGCGTGGGTATTGAAAAAGTCCCTCAACAGAACTGTTTTTCATCTGCGAGCATGCCATTCGGATCCGGTCTTGCGAGGTGACAAATTTTGCGCAGAAGGTCACTTTAGTTGATTGGCCACGTCGATTCGAAGGCTCCGCGATCGGTACCGCGCCCTCGAGGAACGGCGCTGCCCGCAAAGTCTCTGCCACCGTTGTTCTCGATGGCTTTGCCGTTGTCGATATCCGGTGAGTCTTTACGCAACGTATATGCGAAGGCGGACGAGCGCCCTATGCCAGCCTTTCCGGGGCTTTCAAGGAGGGGATCGACCGTAAGCGCGTGCGGATCATCGGCCTTTGGAACTCCGAAGTACGCGTTGTAGTCGTAGATGTTGTTCACACTCTTGCCCGGCCCAGGCTCACTCACGTAAGACCCATCGTCGTTGCCGGAAACCCCGTATCCGAATCGCGCTGTGCCTTCTACGTAAAAGACGTTGTTGAAAATGTAGGTATCAGCCGCCCATCCACTCCAGTCGGTGTGGAGGATCAAGTCGACGTTCTCGTTTTTGCCGACGTAAATCGTGTTGTTGTAGATCCGCGTGTTCTTGACTGGGCCAGAGAGTTTGATAGCCCTATGGTGATCGTTCTGGCTGATGTTGTAGCGCACGATCGTACCGAGGTTGCCGGCGCTGTTGCCTGGAGTCTGAGAACCGTCATCGCAGATGAGGAGAAATCCGCCTTCGTTGTCATGGCTGTAGTTGTACTGAATGATTGTGTTGCGGCTGTTCCAATCCGAATCGAACCCTTCGGCGTCATGCTGGCCGCGCATTCCGTAGACTTCGTTGTATTGCACGATTGTGTTGTCGGAACTCCACGGCCAGATTCCGACGTTGTAGTCCTGCGAGCGCTGGCTCGCGCGTGAGACCACGTTGTATTCGACAACTGCGCCATCTGTCGCGACGTTGACGATTCCGTCGCCGCCAATGTCATCGAGAGTGTTGTTGCGAATCAACACTCCGAGGCTGGGATACCACTGCGATCGAATCCAGTGGGTAGACCAACCAAAGATTCCGCTGCGGTCAACGTTCCAGATTCGGTTGCCTTCAATACGGAGATCGACAAAGCGGCTCGGCTTCGCGTCGCCGATCGCGCTGTAGTGAATGCCGCCGTTGACCTTGTCTTTGAGGCTACCGTTGACATCGTGAATACTGAGATCTCGAACATATATGTGATGCAAGTCGCCGACGTTCTCGGCGATTATGTGAACACCTCGGCGGACGGCAGTATCGGAGCCTGTGTTGGTGATGTCGAGACTGCGAATTTCCCAGTATTGCTGGTTCTTGAGCAAGACGGCATCTTCTGCAAGGCCAGCTGCATGGATGCCGGGCATGACATCTCCCCCATATTTGCTGAGGACGATCGGTTGCTGGGCCGTACCGGAGCCTTTAGGCCAGAGTTGGCCGGTCCACACGCAGCCCGATTTCAACAGAATACGGTCGCCCGGTTGGAAGGTTGTACCGTTTACCTTCGATAGCGACCGCCATGCGCTGCGGGAATTGATTCCGGAGTTCGAGTCATTGCCGGACGTTGCGTCGACGTAGTAGGTTACTCCCTTCTTCGGGGGAATCTCAGCTGACGAAGCAGGTCCGACGCTCGCGATCAGCGCGACGCTTGCCAGCAGTGCTCCTCGGACCGTTCGTTGTGTGATCTTCATTATTCTTAGCTTTTCAGTTTCCCGACGGCGAGCGCAAGATGCGCTCGCGACAGCCGGCGAGACGGCGCTACCTCGCGGCTAGTCGGCGGACTCGAACAGTATTTGCCGGCTTCTGTCCCTCCGTCCATTGCTACTTCGCGCAGTTTATCGTGCTTCAGAATCTGAAGCGTGCTTCGAACTGTCCCGTGCGCGGCGCACCGATGTCGCCCAGCACAAGACCGAAGTTGGGGCTGGTCGGCGATCCGGTGTCGGGGTCAGCGAATGCGTGCCGGTTGAAGATATTGTAGAACTCGACGGCACAGTCAAGACTGAACTGTCCGTCATGACCCATCTTGAAATACTTGTGAAGCGACAAATTCTCGTTGTCGGTTCCGAAGCCTCGCAGTTGGCTGATGCGCGAAGGGCCGGTGCCGAGTTGTCCTACAACTGGATCAGACGCGATGGTTGCGGGTAAATAGCGATTCTGCGTGGGCGTCGGATTCGCGGAGGTGGGGAAGACATAGTTTCCGGGATCGAACTGACGGCCGGAATATCCGTTCAAGTTGTAGTTGTCGTAGATGGCAGGCCACGCAGGGTATCCGAGTGAATAAATATCAGTCGAGTAAAACGAAAGCGGCTTCCCGGACGTGTACAACAGCAGCGGACTTATCTTCCATCCACTCACGATGGCGTTCACGAAGCGATTGGAATTGCCGAGTAGTTGGTGGCCCCGGCCAAGAGGCAATTCATAGGAAAGTCCAGCTTTGATCACATGAGTTTGATCGTAGGGTGAAAGGGTATGCGCAGACTCAGCGAGATTCTGATAATTCTGAATTGAGTTTAGCCCGATGTCGTAGCTGTCCCCGATGTTGGTAAATGTGTTGCCTTGCTGTTTGGAGAGAGTGTAGCTGGCATCCAGGAAGAGTCCGTTCCCGGCCCGCTTCACGTAATGCAACACCATCGAGTCGTAATAGGACTGTCCGACCGGCAGTCCCACGAAATACAGGTTTGGATAGAACAGATATGTGTCCAGTCCGAGAGCGACTTGCGGAAACGGCGCTATCGCCGCATATGCCGGCCCGCAGAATCCCGCAAAGGGGAAAGGCACGTTTACGCCTGACGCTTGAGAAACCGCGGTTGCATCCGCCTGGCTGCACACATAGCTGTAGAAGTTCGATTGGAACGGGTCGGAGTTAAACAGGCCAAAGAAGGTCGACGCGCTGGGCACGTTGTAGCCCAGTGCCGAGTCTTGCAGTCTGTGTCCGCGATTGCCGATATAGCTGGCTTCAATCCTACTGGTTCTGGTGAGTTGATACTGAACGCCAATGTTGATGTTGTCGGTATACCCGGCCCACAAGGCGCGTGGATCGACGCTCACGACGGGGAACTGAGCGATGTCAGGTGTGGTGGTCTTCGTTCCCGGAACAAAGACGCCTGGATATCCGCTGTCCCATTGAAAAGACGAAGCGGAATTCGAACCTCGCAACGCGGGATCGTATCCGTATGGCGTGCCCTGGTAATACTGCATTCCGATCGGAACATACGTGATGCCAAAGGCTCCCCGCACTACGACCTTTTCCCATGGGTTGTACGCGAAGCCGATCATCGGACCGAAGTTCTTCCAGTCCTGGCGCTTTTCAAAACTGCCGCTGCCATTTCCCGCGTACTGGATGGCTCCGGGTATTCCGAGATTCGGATCGATCGCATTCAGATCGAAGTTCGCCCAGTTGCCGTACTTCTCGTGAAGACGGAAAGCCGCGTCCCATCGCAGACCCAGGTTCACCGTAAGTTTTCGTGTCACCTTGAAATCGTCTTGCGCGTAGAGCGAAATGGCCTTACGGCGTCCGTAGAGATTGAAGGCGGTTGTCTCTGAACCGGATTGCGCATCTCCCAACAGGAAACTTGCGAATCCAAAACCGACTTGCCCGGCATAGTTGGCGCTGGGAGCGCCAGTAGTGGATGGGCTGAACGCGATATTCAAAGCACCGGAGCCGCCGTGACTATTGATTTGCATGGCGCGAAAGTTGCCGCCGAAGCTGATGGTGTGGCGGCCCTTGGTCCAGGTCACATCGTCTCCGTAGACGTAGTTCCCGGCAATCCAGTTTCCTTGCCAGCCGTTTCCGATTGCAGTTTCGGAGAAGCCGTTCACGGATGATCCGAAATTGATTTGCGGAAAATTCGGAGCGCCCGTACTGCCGAAGCCCAGTTGCGACGGCCAATTCGTGCCGCTCAAGGGAGCAGAGCCATTCCAGTATTGATTGTAGGTAGCGTTGACGACGTTCAACAGGCTCGGAGAAAATGTGTGAGCTTCGCTGATGCGGTACTGGTAAGAGGGCACGATCTGGTGTCGAGCATTGGCCATCGGACCGCCATCGGTGCTGCCGGGCGCCCAAACACCGCCTGAATCCACGAGAGTGCGCGATTGATGATCGTAGACCCATGAGCCGCTCAGCCGATCCTTCGGCGTGATGTTGTGGTCCACTTTGATAACGACTTGGTTGAAGGATTGTCCGGGGGACCCGCTGGCGGGAAGGCGATCGTTCAGCAACAGTCCCGGTGCCTCTGGCGCATAGAACTTCTGATAGAGAGCAACCACCGACTGAGATGTTGAACTAATCATCGATGAGGGGATGATGTTTCCGACGAAGACAGCACCTGGATCGGCTGGATTGAAGATGGCTCCTTGATAGACAGGATTGCCGTGTATATCAGTGTCGAGTTGCACCGATGTGTCGAGAAGGGCACTGAAATTTCCGGAAAGAAAGTCAGGCGTAGGAACGGTCGCTGCTGATCCGAATGGGCCCGGCGTGAAATCGTTTTGCTGGAAACGCTCAAAAGTGGCGAAGAAGAAAGTCTTGTTCTTGATAATCGGACCGCCAAAGCTGAAGCCCCAATCCCAGAAGCGCGCTTCTCCCTTGTTATAACGGCCACAAGGAGGTGCGGCATCGGGATCGCCGGTTAGGCAGAGGCTCTTCAGATGATTGTTGTCGAAGGTGTTGGCATCCAGGAGTTCGTTATGCCCGTATCCAAAAGCGCTGCCGTGAAACTGGTTGGTGCCGGATTTCAGGTTGTACATCATCACGCCACCATTCGTGCTGGCGTTCCTGGCGCTGAGGCCGCTAGTCTCGGCTTGAACTTCCTCGATGGCTTCCATGCTAGGAGATGACTCGAAGGAGTCTCCTTGCAGGTTTGCCGTACCGGAGGTGCCGTCAACGGTAAATTCCTTGGTGAATGTTTGAGTGCCGTTAATGACAGCCGTATAGGGATTGCTGAGAGGCGAATATCCAGGTGTAAGAGCCACAGCGAAATTCTCGGCTTGCCGCCCACCGTAGACATTCAGCGGGAGATCGGTCACGACGTCACCCACCATGTTGGTTCCGATGGTCGATGTTTCGCGGTCGAGGGTCGGGGCATCCGTGGTTACGGTCACTTGCTCCGCAGTCGCACCGACGTTCAGTGCTACGTTGAGCTGTACAACCTGGTCGACCACCAACGTGACATTGGTGTAGTCGACGGTCTTGAACCCTTCCCGCTTGGCGCTGAGCGTATATGTCCCAGGAGGCAAGTTCAGCACGGAATAGATGCCTTGATCGTTGGCCACCGTGCTCGAGGACACCTTGGTCTCGTTGTTGGTGGCGGTCAACTCGACGTTGGGCACAACCGCACCGGAGGCATCGGTGACAGTGCCAGTGATCGTAGACCGATTTGCCTGGGCCATACTGCTCCGGGGCGCCGCTGTGAAAGCCACTCCAAGGACCGCGTACAAGCCGATCGCGAACAATCTGGACGTCTTCATAATTCCTCCCCAAATCTCTCGTGACACTTTCAGTTGCTCTAATTGCTGCCGGATCGGTTCAAACGGACTTCCACGAGTCCGACCGAGCCAGCTGTAGTATTGATCCCATAGGCATCGGGACCAGTTCCAGATGCTTTCTCGTTTGCCGTATAGAACAATGTGAAGGACCCGCCTGTTTCCGGAATCAAACCCAGCGGCGTTCGTATTTCGGTCGACCACACTCCGGTGCCTTGTTGCACCACAAGATGTTGACCAGCACTCCAGTGCACTCCATCACGCGAGAAGGTATAGCCAATCGCGTCGGGCGCATCTGTGTCGTAAACCGCGACGTAACTTCCGTCATCCAGTCTTGTAGCGATTGGATTTTCGATAAACCTGGCTTCGATTTTCAGGGGATTCTCAGCTGTGCACCGCGTCCACGGCCCCGCCAGACTGGGAGCGGTGGCGAGTCCGATCTGCCAAAGCGATAGAGGCAACTTCTCAGTGTGCGCACTGCCGTAAAAGGAGTACCAACGATCTCCAACGCGGTACGGGAAGAATGAATCGGTACCCTGCAAGCCTTCCCATGCGTCAGAATTTTTCCCCCGTTGAAGGATCACGCCAACGTCCCGGTAAGGGCCGCCGACTCCGTCTTCTCCGACAGTTTCGGATACAGCCCTCCAAATGCGGCCTTCGTGGTTGGTCATCCATTGCTTCGAAGTATCGGGAGCGGCCTGGTACGCAACGTAGAAGAGATTCCACCGGTTCTCTTGCGGATCGAATACCGGTAGAGGCGACCAGAGCGCTGCCCGTTGATCCTTGCCGGTGAAGTCACCACTCGACTCCATGATGGTCGCTACGCGCTCCCAGTTGATTCGGTCGCTGCTGATCCAATGGCCCAGGCGCATCTTCACCCAGTGTGGATCCGCTACCATTTCTGAGGTGAACAGATGGTAAGTGCCCTTTACCTTCAGAACCCTGCCGCCTTCAAAGCCGTATTTATTTCCCTCGGCTCCCTTGGAATTGATGGTGAGGACAGGACGTTCCCACCGCTTAGTGGCGTGGAGTTCTTGTCCAGCAGAGGACAGAGCCGCCACCGTCGCAAGAATCAAATGCGTCAGAACGCTATGCCGTTTAGACAATCGGAATGGGTCCTTGCTAGCCGCACAACTCCCTCACGATAGTTAGGCCTCGGACGAGAATTCCTCAAGGTAATCGCGGTTAAGAGGACGTTAAGTGGCATCTGACATTTGTTTTTTGAGTGATGTGGGCTGGAGGCGGCGCCAAGTGGACTGGCGGGCGATTTTTGGGGCGTGCGCGTGACTCGTGTGCGCTTGGTTTACGCGGCTACGACTCCACTTCGTCGCTTTCGCTCCTCGGGACGGACGAATGCGTCCGCCCCTCACAAACGACGGGAAGCGGCTGAGGTCAATTGCCGATTTATCTTTTTCTCTCAAGATAGTCCAACCATGTCGGAGGTGTCAGTTCCAGCCGGAGGATCAATGGCGCTGGAACTCTCGATAACCGTAATTAACCCTCAAAATAACGGTTAAGTGCCCAATTTGTTGCGTCTGTTCCAGCGTTTGACGACGATTGTGAGGCGGTGCTATTGTCCGACCGTTGGTCTGACACACTAAAGTTCATCCACACGGGCAGGCAAGTTGGTATCTGTACAAACTTCCTCGGCTCTCCACATTGCTATCTTCGAGAAAAGGGAGGAGCTTCGGCGAATACTCGACAGCCGATATTTCTCAAACTCCCCAAAGAAGACTCGTTTTCTCGACTTCGTTTGCGAGCAGGCATTCCAGGGAAACGGCGACAAGCTGAACGAGTACCTGATTGGCCTGGAAGTCTACGAGCGCGGTGTCGATTTCAATCCGCAAAAGGATCCCATCGTCCGCGTGCAGGCGCATGAGATCCGGCGGCTCTTGAAAAAGTATTATGAGGAAGAAGGCAAGGGAAGTGCGATCCGGATGGACCTGCCCTCGGGTCACTACGTTCCTGTTTTCTCGCGTTTGTCAGAAGAGGTTGCATCGGAAAATCCGGCAGCGTTGCCGCCCGTTCGTGAAAAGGCCGGAGTCGCCCGACTGCCATGGGCGCTCGCCGCGCTGTTTGGGATCCTTTGTTTGGTGCTCGCAGCCCTGCTTGCACTGAACTTCACGAATCATCGCGGCTCCCGCGCTTCCACGCAATCGCAAGCTCTTCCTGAAAGTTTGGGATGGTTTTGGAATCCGTTCTTGTTTGACCCCCCATTGATTACGATTCCGAATCATCCACTGCTTCGTGCGGCTCATGACGGCGACAGCGCCCAAACTTTGGCCTCCGGACACGAGATCGCGAAATCGAGTTTGCCTGAGTTTCGCGATACGATCCATTTTCACGAATTGAAACGCTTTGTCTTCGTACCGAGCCTGACCGACTTCACTTCCGTAGGTGAAACGCTGGGAATGGTTTCGCTATGTGAGATGTTTGCCTCCGCGGGTCAGAAGTGTCGCGTACAGCAATCGCGCCTGGTGAATCTCGACGAGATAAAGGCCGAGAATGCGATCCTGCTGGGCGGCAATCAGGCGTGGAGTGGAAGGGTATTCCTCAACGTCGAAGGATTTCAATTTCAAAGCGGAGTCATTCTCAACCGCAATCCGCAAGCGGGCGAGAAAGCAGAATACAAGCCCGAGTTCGATTCGGTGACGAACCAGTTGACGCGGGACTATGCGCTCGTCTTGATGCTTCCCAATGAAACCCGAGACCGGCGCGTTCTGCTGATCTATGGCATCTACACACAGGGATCGCAGGCCGCAATCGAGTACCTGACCAATCCCGAGCGCATGACAGAACTTCGGAAGGTGCTGCTGAAACTGTCGGCGGATCACAAGACAGTGCCAACGTATTTTCAGTTGCTGCTCAGCACCACAGTCGAGAACGCCGTTCCGGGAACGCCATCGCTGGTCGCCGCGAGGATCATAAACTGAACCCTTAGCCACCAGGGGATGTTTTCCACCTTATTTAACCGAAAGTAGAGAAAACAAACCGGCCAGGCATGGTTCGCACATGAAAGACGTTCCGCTCAGGGACTTTTTCAACACCCACAGGCGTTTACACTCGAAACCCCAGGAGTGACGGAAGTATTTCTTTGCTTCCGGCGTACATCTCTTATCGCAATCTGAAGTGCCAGCGTCCAACCATGTCCCCGAATATAGTCAGGCGAGTTAGAGCAACCGGACCACGAAGTTGATGACGCCGACGAGTGCTAGGCGAGAGCCTGTAAGGTGCCAAGAGAACGACTTTCTTCGTGTCCGGACAGTCAGTCGAGTAAATGTGCCTCGCTTCGAGCAGGTCTCGAATCAGTCGGACAAGGTAATGATTGCCACGCTCAACGGTTGTAGCGCAAGGTGGTCCGTGATCGCCTTTTTCGATAAGCGGAGTTGAGGAAAAGGGTCACAATCTGAATCGCAACAATCAGCCGCAGGACCCCTTCAACCTAGCCGCGGAGCGGGGCGGTTTCGGATACCGACGTAACCCATAACCTGATGGTGAGCGCTAGCGCGTATTCAAGGCGCGAAACGGCTCTCCAATCTCAGGTCAGAACATGCTCAAGCGGGTGCTGCATCCGTTGCTAAAGCGTCTCGGAATTCTGAAGGCGGGACTCCATGCATTTCGGCATTCTCGCGTCACGATGCTGCGGAAGAACGGCACGCCAGAGGATTTGCAGAAGCAGTAGATTGGGCATTCCTCTTTGCGAACAACGGACAGGTATTCACATACTCACCAAGAGCTTGAATATCGCCGTCTGGCTGCTAGCAAAGTTGGATTCAATTTCGTTGTTGGACCGAATGGACCCAAAATCGGGGAATGCGTGGCGCAATAAAAAACCACGTAAACTGCGTAGCTTGAAGGTCTTAGAATTGGTTGCGGGGGGTGGATTTGAACCACCGACCTTTGGGTTATGAGCCCAACGAGCTACCAGACTGCTCCACCCCGCAGGTTGATGATAACAACCGTTGATAGTCGCGTCAAACCAGCGAGGTCATCAGCGCAGATTTAACTTCGATCATTTCGCTGCATTGTGGTGGACGTTCAACCAGTCTGCTGGCCCATACCGCCATCTTTGGCCTCTGCTCCTCTCGAAAAGGCCGGCATCCTATACGATAATGCAGCATCCAAGCGTATTGCCTGGGTTAGCCGCATACCCGAGTTCGCTCCAACCAATCGCCGTTCACAGAGAGAAGAAAAGAAGGAGGCTTTCATGCCGAAGAAAGAAGCTTCGAATAGTCGAAATTCCATCAATGCGCAGCCCCGAATTCATCAGCGCGCCGCCGAAATTCAGCGCTACGGAACAGTTTCACATGCCTTGCCACTCGACCTTGAAGAGCCTGTACGACTTGAAATGACCGAGCAGTTGAATCAACTTCTCGCTGATTCGATAACGCTCCGCGATCTCTACAAGAAGTCGCACTGGCAGGTTGCCGGTCCAACGTTTTACCAGCTCCATCTTCTATTCGACAAGCATTTCAGCGAGCAGGTAGAGATAGTCGACACCATCGCCGAGCGGATCCAGTTGTTGGGCGGAATTTCTATCGCCATGGCTGCTGATGTTGCAGAGACGACTCGCATTGAGCGTCCGCCACGCGGCAGGGAAGAGGTCCCAGTTCAGATTTCACGTCTTCTCGACGCCCACCAGATCATCATTGGAGAGTGCCGCGAGCTAGCAAAACGCGCGGACGAACTTGGTGATGATGGAACGAACGACATGGCAATCAGCGATGTGCTGCGTGCGAACGAGTTGCAGTCCTGGTTTTTGAGCGAGCACCTAGTAGACATGCCGCTGGTGCACGCGGAAGATCCGGGCGCGCGAAAAGCGAGTTAGACTAGCGCGAGGAAATGACGGAGCGGGCCCCATGGCGGGCCCGCTTTCTCTCGCCCGAAATTCTATTTCGCACTCTCAGCCTTCTGCTTGTCGTGGTCGTAGTATTCATAGGCGGACATCGGTTTTTCGCCGCTCTTTTTCCAAATGCGAGAATCCGCGGGCAACTTGTTCAGCACTCGAGCCATTTCTCTGATGTGCATGGCCACCGTTCCGCAACAGGCGCCGATGAAGTTAATTCCGAGATCGCGTGCCTGAATTGCGTAATCGGCCATTTCCTTGCGCGTCAGTTGTAATGGATCGAGCGCGTAAGGGAACTCAGGCAGGCTTGTGAAATCAGGCTTGCCTTTCGGAGTACGATACGCGACGGGTTGGCATGCGAGATATCCCGAGACGGCCTTGCGCATCTGTTCCATCGGTCCGAGGATGTGCTCGGGCGGGCGCAAGCAATTCATTCCTACTATGTCTGCACCCGCATCGAAAAGAGTCTTGGCCGCGTCGCCAGCGCTCGTGCCTTCGGCAGTTTCATCCTTGTTCTCAAAACAGATGGTGACCATCGCCGGGAGGCCGGTTTTCTTGGCGCGCTCCACGGCGATCAGTGCTTCACCAAGCCAAGAGAAAGTTTCACCGATGATGAAATCCACACCTTCATCCACCTGCAGCGCGAGTTGCTCGTCGAACGTTTTGCGCACGCGATCGGCGGCGGAAGGACTATCGGGCTCATACATCCATGTCAGGCTGAGGTTGCCCGCAACCAGACACTGATCTGCTGCAACTTCGCGGGCCACACGGACCGCAGAGCGATTGAGTTCTTCCAACCTGTCTTCCAGGCCGACGGTGGCGAGCTTGTCGCGGCTGGCGTAAAACGTGAGTGCTTGCAGAACCTCGGCACCCGCTTCTCGGAATTCAACATGCAGTTCACGTAGTGCGTTGGGATAAGTCAGCGCAACTTCTGGAGTGAACGGTCCCGCGCGGACCCAACCGCGTTTCTCCAGTTCAAGAAGGTATCCGCCGTCACCCAGTACCGGACCTTCCTTTAATCGTTCGAGTATCCCTTTTTTCTTCATGTCGCTCCTCAAATGGTTTCAGTCGCCATGTTTCCGTATTCCTGAACGAGACCGATGTAAGCGTCATGCGCACCGACAAGGATATGTCCACGGTTCTCACAAGAGACAGAATTCACGCCGCTGCCTCCCGGAATCGTCCTTTTTTCCAGTCGCGCAAAGCCTGAAAAGCCGCATTGCGGCCTGGAGCCCCGGTTACGCCTCCTCCTGGATGCGCACCGGCGCCGCACAAGTACAATCCATCGACTGGCGTTCGATACTGCGACCATCCCGGCACAGGACGCATAAAGAAGAGTTGCTCCAACCGCAAATCTCCATGAAAAATATTGCCCTCGGTGAGGCCATAGGTTCGCTCCAGATCAAGGGGCGTCAAAACCTGTCGGGCGATAATAGAAGATGGAACGTTCGGCGCATATTCCGCGATCTTCTTTACCACCCGGTCGCCGAGCAGATCCCGCTTGTCATCCCAATTGCCCTCTCGAAGATGAAAAGGGACATACTGCACGAAGCATGTGAGGATGTGTTTTCCTGCAGGGGCCAGCGAGTTGTCAGCATTTGACGAAATCACGCAATCGACCCATAGCTCTTCCGGGATCTCTCCAAATTTTGCAATGTCGTAGCAACGCTCTGCGAATTCAAGCGACGGGACAAGCGTATAAAAAGTTCGCTCAAGGGATGTGGCTTGTGACGAAGTACCCGTAAAGCGAGGTTCCTCTGACAAAACCATATTGACCTTGGCGCACGGGCCCTGCATCTTGATTCCGCGCACCGAGAACAGGAACTCGTCCGGGAGATCCTTGGCATCGACAAGTTTCAAAAACGTTCGCTTGGGATCGGCATTGGATAGAACTATGCGTGCCCGGTATTCGGTTCCGTCCTCGAGGACGACGCTGCGCGCTCTGCCGTTGCGAACGTCGATAAGCGCAACTGGAGAATCCGTTCGAATTTCCACGCCCAACTTCTGCCCCGAAGCAGCCAGGGCCTGAGTGATCGAACCCATTCCGCCCATCACGTGACCGTAGAAGCCTTGTAACTCGTGCTCTCCGCCGCTCAGAAGATGAAAGAGCAGACCGATCGCCGTGCCAGGTTGATAAGGCCCACCATGCTTGCCATAAACATTGTTAGCCAGAAACATGGTTTTCATCTTCTCGGATTCATAATTTTGATCGAGGAATTCTCCGAGACTGCCGGTAAGAAAAGCAACGAGTTGAGAGACTTCTGCGCTGGAAATGCTTCGAAATCGTTTTCCGGTGCGAAACAGATCGCTCCATCCCTTCACGCTAGATGTATCAATTTCCGGAGGGGGTTCTAGAAAGAACGGCTGCAAGTAACGTGCCAGCTTCTTGAGCTGATCATCGACTTGCACAAACCTCGCGGCATCTTTGGTGGAAATCTTAGAAAATTCCTGGTGCGCTCGTTCGCGATCCGCCCACCAGGGGACGACGTGTCCATCGGGGAAAGGCACTTGAATCGCCGGATCGCACGGAATCATCCGCAGTCCGTGGTCCGCCAGCTTCAGCTCTGAAATCACCTCGGGCCGCAGCATGCTCGCGATATAGGATGTCGTGGACACGCGGCAACCGGGAGCGATCTCTTCCGTGACGCAGCATCCCCCAACGATTTCCCTACGTTCGAGAACTAGCGTCGACAATCCTGCGCGGGCAAGGTAGGCTGCCGCGGTCAGGCCGTTGTGGCCTGCACCCACGACGATGGCGTCATAAATAAAGGTTGACGGGGAGCGACGCTGACTGAAAGTCACGATCAATATCCGGAATCGACTAACCTTACCTTAGCGGCCAATAAAAATGAAGTTGAAACCTAAAGACGGTCAAGCTATGCTGTCGTGACTTTAAGTCACTTATGCCAGGTATCGCTAGCAGTCGAGTCTCGCCCCCTCTGTATCAACGGCAGCCCAAGGTGCGTCCACGATCTGAGGTCAAGCGCGGCCGCATCATCGAAGCCGCGACCCTGCATTTTGCGGAACACGGATATCACTCAGCCCGTGTGGGAGACATTGCCACTACCCTAGGTATCGCGAAGGGTTCAATCTTCCAACACTTCGGAAGTAAGGACGGACTGTTCTTCGAAGTCTACAAACGTGCTGTCCGCTCCTTCGCCAAATATCTGGAAGTCCCACCAGAAGTGAAGGGAGCGGGATTCTTCGAGATACTTCGCTACTGGCTCGCATGCACCGAGCACTTGGTACATGAAGACTGGATTCCGTATCGAATCTCCCTTCTCGGAAATTACGGGACCGACCTGGTCCTCAAGCGCGAGATCAACCGTTTCCTCATCAGCGAAGATCCATACGGAACCGTTGCCTTCATCCGATTCGGAATCGAGCGCCACGAACTTCGCGACGATCTCGATGTCGAGCTGATGGTGTCGATCATCGATTGGATGGTCGAACGCTTTCAGGACGCGCTGTTGACCGCGGAACTTGATCCGGGATTGTTTCGTCGGCAAGGCGAACTGGCGGAAAGGAAAGAGGCCCGAATCCAGCAATTTCTCGACGTATTACAGAGGGCAATCGGCGTTGCACCGACCGCTGTACTGGAGTCGCGGCCGAAGGCGCGCGCAAACCAGCGTCGCTAGCCTCTGATATTCTCAGTTCATTCTTGAAGTCAACCGAGAGCACACATGCAGGAATCAATCGACCAAATTCTTTCCAGCTACAACGATCAGGCTCCTTTGTCGGAAGCGTCCACCATTCCGGCACCGTGGTACGTCGATCCACGCATTGCTGAGCTTGAGCGTCTTAATGTATTTAGCAAGACCTGGCAGCTTGTCGCCCGTACAAGTCAACTGCAAAGTGCAGGCGACTATGTCTCGACTCGAATAGCCGGCGAGCCCATCGTCGTCGTGCGCGGTGCTGACGAGATCCTCCGCGGATTTTTCAACGTCTGCCGCCATCATGCAGCGGCGGTGGTCACTCAGCCCTGCGGACAGGCATCAATCCTGCAGTGCCCCTACCACGGGTGGAAGTACGGGCTCGATGGATCGCTCAAGGGTATGCCTGAATTCGATGGCGTAGAAAACTTCGATCGCGCTGAGAACGGCCTCGTGCCCATTCGCGTTGAAACCTGGGAATGTTTCGTTTTCGTGAACCTCGATCCCGACGCAATTTCCCTGAACGAATTTCTGGGCGGGCTGGTGCGGCGCGTTGCCCCTTTGGGCATCACAACTCTTCACTACTTTGATCGCAGAACCTACGACATCCGTTGCAACTGGAAGGTGTACGTCGACAATTATCTCGACGGCGGATACCACGTCCCTCACCTGCACAAGGGCCTCAGTTCAGTGCTCGACTACAAGCAATACACCATCGAGAACGAGGATCGGTACTGTCTGCAGTCGAGCCCCATGGTCGCTTCCGACGAGGATGCCGCCACCGGCGCAACCCGCAAAGGAGACCGCGCCCGGTACTTCTGGCAATATCCCAACCTCATGATCAACTGCTACGAGGGATACATGGATACGAACTACGTCATCCCCATCGACCAGGATCACTGCACCGTAGTCTTCGATTTTTATTTCAGCGATGTGAGTGACGCGAGACGCGCCTACAACAGCGAGTCAGTCAACGTCGGCAACCGCGTGCAGGATGAGGATCTGGGCATTTGCGAAGATGTGCAGCGTGGTCTGAAATCTCGCGCGTACGGCGCGGGACGCCTCTCAGTACGACGTGAAGCCGGGGAGCAACTGTTTCACCGACTGCTGGCAGCGGACCTGAAAGCCACGGTGCCTGCGCTCGTTGAAACCTAGAGTCATCTGGAACTGTGGAGGCGCCGGACGCACATCCTGAGGGCAATTCCGCTCACTGATGATCTCGGGGAATCGTTTCCTGCCAGGTCTTCGTTTTCAAAAGCTGTCCGTCTTTCACTAACTCCCGAGTGTATTTGTAGTAGAAGTTGTTTTGATCCGTCGTCACCGACAGGTGGCCGCGCCAGGTGAGTGTGCGCCCCTTCAGGGTGAAGACGCTTTCTGCCTCTCCCCACACCGAGCTCGTTTCCGGATGCGCGTCATCGCCTTGGTAGGTGAGATTCTCGAAATCATCTTGCTTGCCCCACGGGTACTCGTATCCGTCTTTGCCTTTCCAGTGAACGGTAGTTTTCTGCCGGGCCTCATCACGTTCGACAGTCCATTCGCCAGGCCAAGGGAACCCTTCACTCTTGATGTCGGAGCGTTCCTCCGCGGGTTCCGGCGCGGAAAACTGCGGCGCCTCCGCCCCGATCGCGGGAACAACGGGGAGCAGGAGCCGCGATCCCTGCGGCCCACCAAGTGCCAGAGATGTAGTCATTGAATATGGCGTGGGTAACATCATCGGCCACAGCGCGTTTGAAACCGCCACTCGAATGCGGTGGCCTTTCGGAAAGACCCATGACGTTAGGTGGAGCTCGATATCGAGTGAGTAGACTTTGCCAGGCTCGAGATCACGCGGCTCCGTCATAGAATCCCGCTGCGCTCCGTTGATTCCCGCGCCAGTGATTTGCGTAACCGTGCCATCGGGCGCGACGTCGCACAATCGCGCAAACCAGTTTGCCTGCTTTGCGCTCGCCGATGCCTGCAGCAGTGCATGAGGTCGTCCGAGAATTGCGACCTCATGCTCCAGCGGTGCCGAATCGTAGACAAGGCTGAATGCGTCAACAGGACGCGGATCGCTCAATAATTCTCCCCACCAGAATCCGGCTTCCACTCCGATCGTAGGCACATACTTGAGGTGATGAGTGTCGCGGACTGTCGGCGATCCCAAGAGAGAATGATCCGATGTTAGGAAAAGTGACATATTCTGCGCATTTGCAGGCGGCCATACATCTTCCCTCCGCCACTCTCCCGGCACAGTCTGCAGGTTTGGATCCGGGGGATGCCAATGCTGCATGTAGACCACAAGCCTCGGATCTTGTTCGACGCCGGTGTCTCGGC
This sequence comes from uncultured Acidobacteriota bacterium, assembly GCA_963801895.1. GTDB lineage: Bacteria > Acidobacteriota > Terriglobia > Terriglobales > Acidobacteriaceae > Sulfotelmatobacter. Next base: position 519,105 of record CAWDGM010000004.1, read on the forward strand.
CCTTCAGCCAGTGATCAAACCAACGGACCGCCTGATCGCGCCATTCCACGCGCGGTCCGAAGTCCGCATCATTGGGATACGAGTGATTCCACGGTCCGACAATCGTCTTGATCGGAGCCTTCGATTTCATCAGCATGTCGGTCACGTTGTCGCGGTACCCATCCTGTAGGCCGCCGATCAGAAATGTGGGGATTGTGATTTCGCTTAGAGAACGAACGCGATCTCGCCAGAAAGGACCATCATGCTGATGCTTGAGATAAAGGAGTGACCACGGCGGTGAGTCGAAGCGAGGTCCGAGTGTCTTCTCGTCGACCGAGTAATCTGGAGCTCCGGCCCAGCCCTGGGCCATGTCCATATTCAGCTCGAACTCGTCGACATGTGCCATCCCGTCCACATAGTGGACATCATCGTGAAACAACTCAGCTGTTGCGTGAAGGGCGATGATCGCTTTCAGCCCCGCTGCATGGCGCATCGCCATCTGCAACGCGCTGAATCCCCCCCAAGAAATGCCGAACATGCCGACGTTGCCATTCGACCACGCCTGATGCGCAAGCCATGCGATGACTTGCTCTCCGTCCTGTTGTTCCTGCTCCGAATACTCACGCTCAGGAGGAACTCCCTCGCTTGCTCCGAATCCGCGAATGTCGACGCGCACGCTGACGTAGCCACGCCGCGCAAAATACATGTGTTTTGGATAATCTCCTGCTGCGGTTCCATCGTCTTTGCGATAAGGAAGATATTCCAACAGGGCGGGGAACTTTTCGCCGGTCTTCGCGCCATCCGGCATGTATAAGGTGGCAGCGAGACGAACTCCGTCTGGCATCGGAATCCAGGCCTTTTCCATGCGTACCCCATAGATCGGGGGTGAGGGAGGCTCAGAGCAAAATGCGCAGCAACAGAAGAACGAGACAAGGCAGATGACGAAACACGATCGCGCCAAAGCAGCCTCCGAAGTTGGCGGTAACTCGGAGTCAGTCTGCCGTGCCTTGCTCATGGCGTAAGGCTCGCAGATCAATCCCGAGTTGCTCCGCCTTCTTATACAGGTGACTGCGCTCCAGGCCAAGAGCTTTCGCCGCGGCACTCATGTTGTGATGTGTGCGCTTCAGTTCAGAAAGAATTACGTCTCTTTCGAACGATTGCACCCGATCGGAGAGTGGTCCTGAATTCGCCGCTATCTGCCCGGTGAGTTGAGTGGAGGGCGACCTTGGCAGCGCTGAGTGTACGGTCGCGAGGTCAACCTGACCATCGATCGCGAGCAGCATGAGTCGCTCAACCATGTTTCGAAGTTCGCGGACATTGCCCGGCCAAGAATAAGACTGGAGTGCCTCCATCGCGTCGCCGGAGAAGGGAACCGGTTTCCAACCGTTCTGCGCACACACCTGTTGGGCAAAGTGCTCGACCAATGACGGGATGTCTTCGCGCCGTTCGCGCAACGGTGGTAATTGCAAGGGAAAGACATAGATGCGATGGAATAGATCCTGCCGAAACTTTTCTTCACGCACTCGTCCCTCAAGGTCGCGATGGGTCGCAACCACCACCCGCACATTCACCGAGATCGGTTTGTCTCCACCAATCCTTTCTACTTCGCCTTCCTCGAGGACGCGTAGCAGCTTGGCCTGCATCTGTAGAGGCATGTCGCCGATCTCGTCGAGAAAAATCGTTCCTTGATCGGCCTGCTCGAACTTTCCGATATGTCGGCCCGATGCCCCGGTGAAGGATCCCTTTTCGTGCCCGAAGAGTTCCGACTCAATCAATTCTGCAGGGACGGCAGCGCAATTCAAAGTCACGAACGGGCCCGCGGATCGCCCGCTGCGGTCATGAATCGTGCGAGCCACCAGTTCTTTCCCGGTTCCCGTTTCGCCGAGAATGCACACACGCGATTCGCTCGCGGCCACTCTTTCCAATTGCGCCATCAGGCGCCGCATCGCGTCGCCCTTCCATACGATCTCGTGCTTTTCCAAGCGCTGCCGTAGTTGTTTGTTCTCAGTTTCCAGCCTCTGGAGCCTCAGTACGTTATCGACAGTCAGCAACAGCTTGTCGGTGGAAACCGGTTTCTCCAGGAAATCGAGAGCGCCCAGCCGTGTGGCGCGCACTGCCATCTCGATGTGAGCCTGTCCGGACATCATGACAACTGGCGTCGTCACACCTTGCTGCCTCATTTCTTCGAGAAATGCGAGCCCATCTTTTCCGGGCATCACTACATCCGAAAGGATCAGATCGAATGTCTGTGCCTTAGCGAGTTCCAAACCTCGTGCCGCGTTGTCACACACCGTCGCCTCATGTCCTGCGAGGCGAAACGCGCGGGATAGAGAAGCCAGTGTGTTGGCTTCATCATCGACGATCAAGAGATGCGCTTTGGGCGGCAACGTTCCTCCTCGATTCGGCAAGCTCTTCCGCACCCACTTCGGCATTTTGCTGACCGACAGGTGTGATTCGATTCTTTGGCAGTTCGATCCGGAATGTCGTTCCTCGGCCCGGTTGACTGTGGACGCTGATCCTGCCTCCGTGATCGCTGACCACCGACTGTACAATCGCAAGGCCCAGGCCTGTCCCATGCTGCTTGCTGGTGTAGTACGGAGTAAAGATGCGCTCGCACTCCTCTTGGGTCAGGCCAGAGCCAGTGTCCGCCACTTCGATGATCGCACCGGAAGCTTCGGCCTGTGTGCGCATCGTCAACTTGCCTCCATCGGGCATCGCATCCATAGCGTTCAGAACCAAATTGGAAAGCGCTCGATGGAGCAGGTCGGGGTCGGCGGCAATCGGCTCAAGCTGTTCGTCCAGTTGAATGTCGCAGATGATGGCGTTGCGTCCGGGCGTTTGAAACTGTGCCTGGAACAGTTGTGCGACTGCGCTGACGATCTCGTTGATCTGGACCGCCTGCAATTGCGGCTGAGGCATTTTTGAGAACTCGCTGAAGCGCCCAATGATTTTCTTTAAATTAGAAATCTCCGCCAGCAGCGTTTGCGAACTCTCCTGGAACACTTCTTCGAACTGCTCCGGAGTCTGTGTGCGAGCGCGGATCAAGTTCTCCACGGTGAGCTGCAGCGGGAACAAGGGGTTCTTCAATTCGTGCGCCAAGCGTCGCGCCAGTTCCCGCCATGCGGCTACCCGCTCGGTTTGCACCAGACGCTCCTTCTGAGCGAGCAGTTCCTCTGTCATATGATTGAACGACTGAGCGAGTTGAGCGACTTCGTCACGCCCTTCTATTTGCACGCTTGAATTCCAGTTGCCGGCGGCGACCTCTTGCGCCATCTGGGCCAGTTGCTCGACGGGCCGCGTAACACGCGCTGCCAGCCAGCTACTGAGCAGAATTGCCAGAACGATGCCGGCGGCGCCGACGAGAAACGCCGAATCTCGAATATGGCGCTTCAGGACCACGTAAGATCTCCGTGAATTGCCTACGAGCAGGATCGCCAGAAGCGGCCGGTCCTTGGCAACTCCACGCAGTGGGATCGCGTGGAATATCTCTTCGTCCGCCTGATCGCCCGACCATGAAACGATGCCGCGCATCTCGCCGCCGTTCTCCTTCACCGCATCGATCAGCTCTCGAAACTTCTCAGGAGGACGCGGAACGTTCGAATCCTTTTGGTTTAGCGACGGGTCAAGCATCAGGTCCGAAGCAAAGTGATCGCCTTCGTTTTGGTACAGCAGGACTCTCATATCGGGCGATAGAGTAAGCGCCGCGAGAAAGTTCTTGTCGACACGGCGTCCTCCCACCACATACACGGGATGGTCGCCCGCTCGGGTTGCCCGCACGGCAAAAAGGCCGAGCGCCGTGGAGTCTGGTAGTTCCTCGAGCTTGAGAAATGCATTCTGCTGATTTAGTCCAGCCAGCGCGTCAAAGGCATTGTCGGGATATCCAAACTTAGCCGGCGATTGGGACGACGAAATGATCATCCCTTTTTCGTCGAGCAATTCCAAAAAATCAAGTTGCCGGCTATCTGCCAAAGAGCGCGCCAATTCAAGATACTCAGCCGAAACCACGCTCGCGCCTTCGGTCAAAGCTCCGATCCGGGTCACCGGTTCAGTAGAAGCGATGCTTTCTACTCGCCGCGTGACTTCCTCGCCGCGACGGTCAAATTCACCCTGGAATTGCGCAACCAGCGCCGAACTGCGTTCGTCTTCCGACTTCTCGAATGCTGTGCGCGTGACGATGAGTACGATCCATGCCACTCCCGCTACAGACAGGAAAACTGTCAGCGAGAAGACGGCGAGAATTTTGCGGCGGAATGTCACGGCCTAGCGCTCTCCATCCACGCGAAATTGAGGTCCAGCGTTCCATCGGCCTGTATCTTCCAACTCCTGAGATTTGATCCAGAAACGTAGGAGACGGGCAACTGAATCAACGGGATCAATCTTTTCGTAGCCAGCAGCGCCTGTTCGGTGAGAAATAAATCTTCAATCGTATCCGCCTTCGCCGGCCCGGCGGGCAGTCCCACTTGTGTGGCGAGTTCTCTGAGTGCGATCCAAGGCTCAGCGCTAGCAAGCGAGATTCTCGCCAATCGAACGTCGGCAGCACTCGAGTTTGTGAGCTGTAGAGTCAGTCCTGCGTCCTTCGCATTCAGTGCAATGCGTTCTGCCAGCAAGCGGTCCATCGGTTCCGCGCTGTCGTAGCTCAGTCTCCACACTGCGGCAGTGCGAACTTGGCCGCGTAGCTGCCGAGCCTTCGCGAGGTCCGCGGCCCAAGGGAACACGAACCCGTAGCCGCTCATCCACGTCGGTAAAATACCGCCCGTGGGTTGACCGGTACCTTGCAACAGCACATCGCGAATCGAGTTACGCTCTACACTCCACCCCAGCGCCTCGCGAAGAATCTTCTCGTCATTCGAGGACGCGTCGCGCGAAAAGATGAGCGTCAGCAATTCGATGGGCGAAGAACTCTGCAGGACGCGCCCTTCCTGTGCGATACGGTGCGTCTGTTCTGGCGCGACTTCCACCAGCTCAGCACGGCCCAGTTGCAGCGCAGACATCTGGTCGCGAAAGCTCTTTCCCATCTCTATCTCGATACTGTCGATGAACGGACGTCCTCGCCAGCAATTGTCCGCAGCGATCAAAGTCAACCTTTTCCCGGTTTCCCAATCTCCGATGGCGAATGATCCCGTCCCCTTCAGTTTCCCATCGGGATCTCGCCTAGCAATGGCATTCCTCGACAGTGCGACTTCCGCCAGCAGGTCAGGGGAACTTTCGTTGCGTTCCACGATCACCGTTTCGCCATCCACAGACACTTTCCAAGAAGGATTGGCAAAACGCAAAGACGAGGCCGCCACCTCGGCCGTAAGCGAAGTGCCGTCGTGAAACGTCACGTTGCGGCGAATGCGAAATTGTCCGCGACGATTTCCCGATGTTTGCCATGACTCGGCCAGAGCCGGTTTGACGCGGCCGCTTTCGTCCGTAGTTATCAGCGTGTCGAAAATCAGTCCCGAAACATTGCGTCGACCGACGGATTCGGATTGCGTGCGGTTGGCCGGATCCAGCGATGTAGGGGCCGCCCGCATCATGATGCGCAGAGTCCCACCGTATTGCGGCCGCGTCTCCGCGTGGGCTGGCGCTGATCCCACCAGCAGACTAGTGGCTACAAGCCACGGCCAGACGAAAAGCTTCATAGTTTCCTGTTTCTTCATTCTTCGACACCGCCACGGCAGTGTCGGCCTTCGCCTCGGTCCATAGAGCCGAGACGGGCCCCGGAAATTCGACAGCCGCGCTCACCGGCACAGGATCACGATCAGGAAATTCATATGCTCGAACCGTATCCGAAGTTCCTTCATCCGAACTTGACGCCAAAACTTGCCAACCTGATCCGCAGGCCGTCCTGATGCTGGCGACGTCGGTTCCCCATCTCAGGCGCACTACTCGTTCCGCCGTCTCGCTAACGACGCGGAACTGACCGTCCAACCCAGCAAATAGCCAATCCACCGAATTGCCTCGCGGAAGTGACGCGGCCGAGTAGAAGGGAGCAACCGCATGGAGCTTTCCGCCCGAAGCACTTAGTGCGCCGGTAAAGAAATTTCTTGTGGGAGAAAAAAAAGCGCTCAGAGGGAAAGGCTTGGATGCCACGCTGCCGTCGACTATCGGCCACGGATCATCGCTATCACGGCAACTCAACGAGGCCGGCGTATTCGATGCACCATGGCAGACGACTGAGGGCAGGTACACATCGAGAGTGCGGTCTGCGCCTTGCAACAATCGGCCGCGCAGATCTCGCGGCCAGGGTCTGTCGTGCTGTATGTTGAGACTCTGCTCAAGCACGCTCTTGCCGTCCTGCATTCTGTACAGCGCGACTTTCTCGGCGTCGAGCACGGCAATGCGCGTTGGGCTTACTCCGTCTTCCAACACGGCGACGTCCAGAATCGGAGTGCTCTGGCTCCTGAGGGGCACCATCCTCAAGCTCAAAGGCACGGAATCATGGGCTACGTTGATGCTGCCGGGGCGAACGGTGGAGACGATCGCAACGATGGGCGTATCGCTCCCATGCCGAATCTCAGCCACCCATACGTACAACGTGGAATTTTCCGAGAGCGAAATTGTGACGGCGAACGGCGATTTATCCGCTGGCCCGAAATGAACACCCATGCCCTCCAGCACACTGCGTATTCCGTTCTGAATGATGTCCGCGTCACGGCGCCCGAGCGTCGATCGATTCTCTACCGACAGGGAGGCGGGCCCATGTCCGATCGCGGCAGTGATCTTATGGGCAAGCTGCTGTTCAGGGACGCTCCAATCAATCGTAGCCGCGCCCGTCGACATCAGCGGAATCAGCAAAACTATCCCCAAGGCGACACGACGGCCATGCGCGAATCGTGGAGTGCGGCTCATTGAATTCAGAATGGCGTTTGGGATAGGCAAATTATATCCGCCTGATGCGTGGGCCCGGGCTTCTGCTCTGTACTGTTTGGACACCCTCCAAAGCCAAGTTGGGGCGATCACCTAACGCTTTGTCTGCGCCTTCACAGCCGCCTGCTGCGAGAAAAATAAGCGGAATACCTGACCGAAGATCAGCTCTTCCGCCAGCAAGGCGATTGACAACGAGAAGATCATCCCTGCCACCACTGCCATCAATGTCATCAATATTTGCATAATGTCCTCGTAAGGTTCGAAAGTGAAATTCAACTTTTGATCTGTGAATTCGTTACTGCCCCATCAATGCAGCTGAAGCTTGCGACTGCGCAACGAGCGTTTCGCCGCCGTTGTTGCCGAACACGCGTGCCGTCTGTTCGTCTCGCACGTCCCGGATCTCGACGGTGTCACCCACGTGGAGCATGCTGAAGAGCTGCTCAACATCGCGGTTTCGCAGCCGGATGCAGCCGTGCGACGCCGCCCTCCCCACCGATGCCGGCGCGTTCGTTCCGTGGATCCCATAGCCTTTGAGGTTGAGACCCAGCCACCGCGTCCCAACGGGATTGTTTTTGCCGCCAGGGATCACCGACCCGGGGTGGTAGTAAGTGGGGTTCGAAACGCGAGTCACGATTCGGAATTCGCCCTTGGGACTGGGGCTCTCGGCGGCCCCCACCGCTACTGGAAACGTGGCCACGATGGTTTCGCCATCCAGCACTGCCAGCTTGCGATCGGGGAGACTCACGAGCACGTGCTGCGAAACGGTCTTCGTGGTTTGTGTATCAGGGGCATGCCCGTTCGCGGATACCGCCAGAACCAGCAGCGTTGCAGCAACTCGCAACTTCTGTTGATGGATCCTCGCGACTACGGCTAAATCGATCATTTCTTGCTCTCCTCTCAACATCACACGCCGTTGGAAGAGCAGTAGAGAAGCCAGAACCTATGTTATTGATTACGGGAAGGTTAATCAGGCAATGGGGTCGCCCAGGTGTGGCTGACTTTCGACTGCTGTGTCGCCCGAGACACAAAGGCGAGGAAGGATGAATCACGGACGGAGGCAGTTTTAGAGGAAGGTTCGGGAAGAGCCTTCAAGCGCCCGGCCGCTGCCGTCTGGGGTAACGGCTTGTGGGGTTCTGTGGGTGCGGCCGGGCGATCCTATGACTAGAAGGCCTAGTTCAATTGTGACTATTTAAGCTCTATCCACCTTGCATTTCTGTGACGCGACGCACAATTCCGCGTGATCGAAGTCATCTGCAATGCTTGGTTTCGATCCCCGACTGAATTCTCAATTGTTCGTTCCTGCTGGCGCACATCAATTGGTGATTGTCGTCACCGAGGTTTTGAGCCTTGGTTTCATAGACTCCCAATGAGGGCGAAAGCACTCATTCCATTTGTGGAGATCGATTCATCATGGCCTACGTCATTACCGATGCCTGTATCAAAGACTCTCTCTGTGTCGAAGTTTGTCCCACTGACTGCATCCACCCAAAGACAGACGAGCCCGCCTTTGAGAATTCGACCCAGATGTACGTCGATCCGGAAGGTTGTATCGATTGCGGGGCTTGCGTCCCCGCGTGCACGTCGGACGCGATCCATGCGCTGGAAGACGTGCCCGAAGAGAAAAAGGATTTCGTGGAAAAGAACGCCGCCTTCTACCAGCACTGATTGAACGGTCAGTTTTCAGCGTATCGCCGAGCGGAGCCAGAGTTACCACAATTCACGATCCTCGCAGATCCGTCGGCTCGGCATCCCGCGTTGACGCGGGCTCCGTGCCTCGCTATCTTTGCGGACGCGATGAACATCGTCAAAGCCACCCGCCAGTTCGAGTCCTGGCTCGGCCGCCGTACCGACCTCATCGAGAAAGACATTCTACTCAAACACTCGAGCATGCTTGCTGCGGCCTTCCCCTTCCTGCGGGCAACGTACTACCGCTGGGCGCAAATGTGGCCGCTAGTTTGTCCCGAGTTGGCAAAAGGTCCCCAGGTATTGGCAGTGGGAGACCTGCACGTCGAGAACTTCGGAACATGGCGGGATTCCGAGGGGCGCCTGATCTGGGGTGTGAATGACTTCGATGAAGCCTACCCGCTGTCTTACGCCAACGATCTCGTGCGACTGGCCGTCAGCGCTCACCTCGCTGTGGCGGCAGGCCACTTGCCGTTAAAGCGCAAAGACATTTGTGACGCCATCCTCGAAGGATACAGAGAAGGTTTAGAGTCTCGCGGCCTGCCATTTGTACTCGGAGAAAAGCACGAATGGCTGCGTCGAATTGCAGAGAGCAAGCTGCGTGACCCCATTCATTTCTGGGCCAAAATCGATGGGCTGCCCACAGTCAAGGAACCGGTTGACGCGAGTGCCATCGATGCAATCGAACACATGCTTCCCGCTCGCAGAATGAAATATCGACTGGCCCGCCGCGTCGCTGGGTTGGGCAGCCTGGGGCATCTCCGCTATGTAGCGATCGCCGACTGGAACGGAGGCAGGATCGCTCGGGAAGCGAAAGCGCTGGTCGCATCCGCATGTCAGTGGGCCAAGGCGCGAGAAGCATCGTCCGCAATCCACTACCAGACGATCGTGAGCCGTGCGGTCCGCTGTCCCGATCCCTTTGTACAACTGCGCGGCCGGTGGATAGTTCGCCGACTCAGTCCTCACTGTTGTCGCCTTGAGCTCGCGACCTTGAAAACCTATGGCGAGGAACTGCAGCTTTTACATGCGATGGGATGGGAGATTGCCAACATCCACCTTGGAGCGGAGAATTCCCGCTCAAAAATCCTCTCCCATCTAAAGAAGCAAACGCCCGAGTGGCTCCACGAAGCTACTCTAGAAATGTTGCAATCGGTGCGCGAGGACTGGAAGGCCTGGAGGAAAGCGCGAGTCCAATAAGACGTTCAAAACTTCAAGCTGCGCCTCTACTTCCGGGAGACACACTGATATCGGCTGAGCGGACCGTGGCTGGCAGTGGCGCCAGCGCGATTCCACAATTTCGGTCATAGACGAGTGTCCACCGCGTGGCGCAGGCGTCACACAGCCAATAATGTTCCACCAGCCTCTTCTGTCTTCGGGCGCGAACGAACGGAGGGGAGGCCGATTCGCCGGTTTTCCGCACCCTCTCCGTTTCCACCAGAAACAGTTTTCCTTCTCTGAGTCGAAGGAACGGCTTGCAACACTCTGAGTTAGCGCATCGGCTCAGCATAATCCACCCTTTTCGGAAGAATCTCGAGGCAGTCGAGGATTCCTGGTGTTTAGCACTTTGAGAGCCAAGGTGTTTCAGGGGGATAAGCCAATTGATTCTCTTTCAGTGCCGGAGTTTCGAGATCAAGCTCTGCCGACAATTCGGCAATCGCTGCCGATAGACAGTCGCGTCGATCTTGTTTGCACCTCCTCCCCCAGCTACCATGAACTCATATGCCCAAGGTGCTGCTTTGCCCACCGACATTTTTTGATGTGATAGATCAGAAAAATCCATATATGTCGAAAGATAGCGTTGTGGACCGGGTGAAAGCGCGCTCGCAGTGGGAAGGTCTCAGCAATGAGTTGCGGCAGAACGGATGCGAAATCGAGACCATCGATCCCGTCGAAGGACTCGAAGACATGGTATTCGCCGCAAATCAGGCCTTTGTTGGTCACAAAGACGGCTATGGAAAATTCGCGGTGCCCAGTCGGATGGTGTTCGACTCCAGACATCGCGAGGTTCCGTTCTACTCAGACTGGTTCCGTCGCCACGACTACCGTTTGATCGAATTGGACTTCGGACAAGACTATCTGGAGGGACACGGCGACTTGCTCTGGCATCCCGATGGCTCGCGCATCTACGCTGGTTACGGCTTCAGGAGCACACGGGGAGGCATCGACAAATTCGCGGCCGCGATGGCCGAGATGAGCATTCCTGTCGTCCCTCTCGAGCTGATCGACCGATACTGCTATCACCTCGACACATGCCTGTGCCCTCTGAATAATGACGCTGCGCTGATCTTTGCTGGAGCGTTTTCTGCCGATGCCCTTGCTGCCGTGCACAATCACTGGAAACGCGTCCACCTGCTCGACGCCGAGGAGGCCCATCGCTTCATGGGAAACGGAATCGTCCTGAACGGCCGCTACATTACTCCACACATAACCCCTCAACTGGAAGAAATACTGAAGAAAGAAGGATTGATACCGACCATCGTCGACACTTCAGAGTTCGAAAAGGCGGGCGGAAGTTGTTTCTGCATGAAGGCCTTCCTGCCGTAGACTTTCTGGATCATTTCGAAATGAAAACTTCAGCGAACTTCGGTCTCGTTGCCGAGGTAGGACTTTGAATTGAGTCTTCTGCACCCAGCCGCGTCGGTCAGACACATCGAGCATCAACTCACTCCAATTGCCAGATTGCCCGGTATGCGCGCGCTCGCCTGGTCCGGAAACGTGCTCTACGCGTCTCGCAAGTACAGCCTGCTTCGGGCCTCCGTTCAGAATCCCGCGTCACAGCTAACCTGGGAACCGCTGGGCGAGTTTCATCCTGGATGGAAAAGAAGTCTGTCGGCTTCAAACAGACTGAGCGCAAGACTCTTGCGCGACGGCTTTCATTCTTTGGCGGTTCTGCCGAATGCTTTCGTCGGCGCTGTGCCCGGTGCAATCATCACGCTGAACTCGGATCGGCGCGAATTTCGCATTACCCACAAGATCGTGCGCGGAACTCGCCCTCTGCATGTGACTGCCACCCCTACTGGTTCGGTATTTTGGGGAGAGTATTTCGACAATGCTTCGCGCAACGAAGTTCACATCTACGGTTCCTTCGACGGAGGAGCCACGTGGAACGTAGTGCACACGTTCCACAGGGGAACCATCCGTCACGTCCACAACATCGTTCACGATCCGTGGCAAGACTGTCTCTGGGTGCTGACGGGCGACTATGGTGACGAGTGCCGCATCCTGCGCGCTTCCTGTGATTTCTCGCAGGTTGAAGTAGTTCTTAAAGGCAACCAGCAGGCACGATCCGTCGCAGCGGTTCCGACCGAGAGTGGACTTTATTTCTCGTCGGACACGCCGCTGGAATCAAATTTCATTTACCGGCTTGATCTAAATGGAAACCTGTCGAAGCTGAAAGGGATAAACAGTTCATCGATCTACGGGTGCCGCGTTGGCGAACATCTGTTCTTCTCAACCATGGTGGAGCCAAGCGAGGTCAATCGCGATCGCGTAGTGCGTGTCTACAGCGGTGTGGTGAATTCTCAGGATGAGTGGCAATCCCAGTTGTCATGGGTCAAGGATCGCTGGCCCCTACGTCTCTTTCAATACGGCAACGCGATATTTCCCGATGGGAACAACAGTACCTCGTGTCTCGCTGTGACCACCATCGCGGTGCAGTCGGACGACATGGTGACGTCGCTCTACCAGGTGGGATCCTGAAGGGGTTCGCATACCGTAATATGAATCGTTAAGAGCAGCGACAACGAATCGATAAAGCGGCCGATCTCCGCTTCGAAGTCTGTAAAACACTACGTCGCTGCGACTAGTATTAGGCCATCCTTGCCTCGTCTTAGCTACTACCGCCGCATCTTCAGCGCCTATCTTGTCGGTGGGACGAGCCACCTCACATTCTGGCATGAGACCCCGACGGCAAATCCGCGAGCTTGCATCCACGAACTCGGCGAATACTACATGCAGTTCGCAGAAAAAGCGGACTACGCCGGCCCTTTCGATGGCGACGGTATTCCCCAACTCGATTATCACGGACGCATTGGCCTGCAACACAACCCCATCGCGATTGCCCAATACGGTCTCGGTAATTACAACTTGTGGAAACAAAACAACGACCCACACCGGCGTGAGAAGTTTTTTCGTATCGCGGATTGGCTTTGTTCGCATCTCCAACAGAACTCTGGTGGACTTTTCGTATGGCAGCACCACTTCCACTGGGAGTATCGCGACACGCTGAGAGCTCCGTGGTTTTCGGCACTCGCGCAGGGGCAGGGAATCTCACTGTTGGTTCGCGCCGGCAAAGAGTCAGGCGATGCCAGTTATCTCGAAGCGGCGAAGCGTGCCTTAGCCAGCTTTCAGCGTTCGACCGAACACGGAGGAGTGGCTTTCACGGATGACGCGGGGGATCTGTGGTTCGAAGAGTACATAGTGTCGCCCCCTACCCACATCTTGAACGGTTTCATCTGGGCGCTATGGGGAGTCTACGACTATTTTCTTGCAACTCAGGACGATGTTGCGCACGACCTCTACGCTCGCGGAGTACGGACCCTGCAGCACAATCTGGATTCCTATGACCTCGGATTCTGGTCACTCTACGAGCAGTCCGGAACCCGCCTTCCGATGGTCGCGAGCCGCTTCTATCACAGCTTGCACATTGTGCAGCTCCGCGTGATGCATCACCTGACGAGTGAAGACTTCTTTGCACGCGTTGCAGATCGCTGGGAGAATTACGCGCGCAGCCGGGCAAATCGCGCTCGCGCCCTCTGTTATAAAAGCGTTTTCAAACTCTGTTACTACTAGACCGCGTGAAGATTCTTTACCTGTCGCAATACTACCCACCGGAGATGGGTGCGCCCGCCGCTCGTGCGTCCGAGCTGGCACACCACTGGTCGGTGGCAGGGCACGATGTTTCCGTTCTCACCGGATTTCCGAATCATCCCACCGGTGTAGTACCCGACCAGTGGCGCCCGCGCCTTCGGCGTCTCGTGTATCGCGAACAAGTGGACGGCGTCACCGTCTATCGCACCTGGCTCTGGCCACTACCCAATCGTAAGGCGCATGAACGCATGCGCAACTACGCGTCGTTCTGTATTTCGGCCGCCCTCCGCGGCCTCACACTTCCTCGTCCTGATGTCGTCATCGCGTCGTCGCCTCAGTTGCTCGTGGGACTTTCCGGCTGGTGGATTTCTTTCACCCGGCAGGTGCCGCTGGTCTTCGAGGTTCGCGATCTCTGGCCCGAATCTCTGGTAGCGGTCGGTGCCGGCCGCGAAAATTCTCTGCTATATACCGCGTTGTCCAAGATCGCCAGGTTCTTATACGAACGCTCCGCGTTGATCGTTGTAGTGACTTCGGCGTTCAAAGAGCACCTGATCCGCCGATGGCGTGTACCCGCGCAGAAGATCGCGGTGATTGAAAACGGTGTAGAGACCGAACTATTCAAGCCATTGCCGTCAACAGCGACGGATGCGTTACGCCGCGATCTCGGGGTCGAATCGAAGTTTCTTGTCTGCTATGTCGGAACCATGGGGATGGCGCATGGTCTCGAAACCATCCTCGATGCAGCCGCCATTCTGCGACGACAGGAACCCGACGTACTCTTTCTTCTCGTCGGTGAGGGGGCTGAGAAACAGAGGATTAAGGCTCTCGCCGAATCCCGCGGTCTTACTAACGTAAAGTTTCTCGATCAGCAGCCACGAGAGAAAATTCCCGCTCTGATCTTGGCATCGGACGCATGCCTGGTTCTCCTGAAGAAGACGGACGTTTTCAAGACTGTTATTCCGACAAAGATGCTTGAGTTCATGTCCTGCGAACGGCCGGTGATCCTGGCTGTAGAAGGCCAAGCCAGGCAGATCGTAGAAGAAGCCGGCGCAGGCCTCGCCATCGAACCCGAGAATGCCGGATCGTTGGCGCAGGCGATCATGCAATTGTCGTCGAATCCGGAGTTGCGAAAGACTCTCGGACAGAAGGGAAGAGTCTACATTGTGGAGAAATTTTCGCGCTCGAGTACGGCAGAGCGATACATCGAGGTGCTTTCCGCCCTGATCGATCCACACTGATCCATTGAAAGACAGGCCAGCTGACAAACTCTCGAGATTCGATCAGGGATGTACGCTGTAAATCGTTACCGCTGTGGCAGCATTGATCGCGGCCTCGAACGTCCGGTTCGCCAGGATCTTGCCACCGCTGACCGGGACAAAAAGAATGTCGTCCCCTTGCAGGGTAACGTCGGGAACTTTCGCTTCGAGCATTTTCTTGATTTCCAGCTTCGACTCGGTCATCCCGCTGGGAGTTTTGTGAATGATGCGAGCTGCTCCGAGCTTGGCTGTTTTGTTCGTTCCGCCTGCCAGTGCAAGCGCCTGCAGCACCGTAAGCTGGCCATTGTCCACCAGTAGACCGCTAGGCCGCCCCACATCCCCAACGACGTAAATAATCGGAGCGCGCGGCACAGTAATCGTATCGCCCGGCATCACGTCGACGTTCTTGCTGGTGTCATCCGCAAGATTTCGAGGAAGGTCAACATGAATGGGATCCGGCTGGTTGCGCCGCAAAATTGCGATCTTGCGTGACGCCGACGAGGTAAAGCCGCCCGCCTGCGATACGACTTCGTACAATTTGTGCGATGAAGTATTCGGATAGATTCCTGGCTTGGACACTTCGCCGAGGAGGGTCACGCCCTGTGAAGCGGCGTCGTCCACGAAGATTGTCACGTGCGGATTGCGCACGAAGCCGCCATCCTCAAGCCGCTTTTGAATCAGGCTTTGGGCTTCTTCCTGCGTGAGCCCGTCCACATGCACGTAATCGATCAACGGCAAATAGATGTCTCCGGTATTGCTGACACGAACCTTGCTGGCCAGCTCCGGCACGTTGTACACGCTTACCTCGATCAAGTCTCCAGGCCCCAGTTTCACCATCCCGGACGTGTCCGGCCCGGACTTGGCATCGTCACCCTTCGCCGCCTGTACACCCGAGGCGCTCACCGCTGCATCCGGTATCGGCTGCGCCGCGGGCAGGTCCGAAGGTTTACTGTTCTGCAATCCACCCGGAGCCGTTGGCACAGACTGCTGTCCCACAACCGCGCTTGAAATGTTCAGGATTAACGCGAGGACGAACAGAGAAAAGCCGCCACGGAAGGTGCAAACCGAGGTGCCCGACTTCATCAAAAGACCCCTGATCTTGTACGTGAAATCTGAACTGAAGTTTAGCACATGGGGCTGAGGTTACCGCCCAGTGAATGTGGTCCCTCGCATTAGATTTCCACAGCTTTTTTGAGGTCCGCAGATTGAACCAGGGGCGCCCCCCTGCTAGATTCGTTGCACACTGAAAGCTAACAGGAATCTATTCACTCACTACTAACCGCAGAACGTCGCTGCGATACTCGCATTTGAAAGTTTACGTTAGATTGCAGATCTCTCCGTCATGTTCGTCAAGGTGGCGTAGTTGACCGTCATTTACCTGGGATTGTTTTTTTCGGCCCTCCTGCTCGCGTTCATACTCACGCGATACGTTCGCGATACGGCCACTTCTCGCGGATGGGTCGCGGTTCCTTCTCAGGAACGGCACCTTCACTCCAGCCCTCTGCCGAGACTGGGCGGGGTTGCCATCTTCATCAGTTTCTCGATCTGCATGGGTTTAGGGGCGATTTGGGTCCAGCTCCATCCAACCCTGCACACCCCCCATTTCCTCAGGACCCTTGTCACAATCCTTGTCCCGGCGGCCCTGGTTTTTCTTCTCGGCGTCTATGACGATCTTCGCGGAGTCGGTCCTTACGTCAAGTTCACGGTGCAGGGTATTGCTGCCACAATGCTTTATGCCGGCGGCCTGCGGGTCATCAATATTCCCGTAATTTTCGGCGACCGCCCTCTCCCTTGGTTCGTCGAACTGTTGTTCACTGTCGGATGGGTTCTGGCAATCACGAATGCCTTCAACTTGATCGACGGTCTCGATGGCCTTGCAGCCGGATCAGCTCTGTTCTCGACCATGGTGGTATTCGTTGTTGCGCTGCTGCACGGTCCGAATCTCGTCGAGTTGATGGCTATTGTTCTGGCTGGCGCCATCCTCGGATTTCTCCGCTTCAATTTCAATCCGGCGACGATCTTTCTCGGAGACTCCGGCAGTTTATTTATCGGTTTCCTGCTGAGCGCGCTTTCCCTGTACGGCGCACAGAAAGCTCCGACAATCGTCGCGGTGGCGATCCCGATCGTTTCTTTCGGACTGCCCATCCTCGAGACAGTTCTGTCCGTGATCCGCCGCCTGATCAGCGGTCGTCCCGTTTTCACCGCAGATGCTGAGCACATTCATCACAAGCTCCTGCAGCATGGAATGACGCACCGACAGGTCGTAATCCTGCTCTACGGCGTTTCTGCCATCTTTGCGATGCTGAGCCTGTTCCTGCTCTGGCCCACGGGGAGTTCCTTAGGATTAGTGCTCTCCGTCCTTGGCATCGGTATCTGGATCGGTGTTCAGCATCTCGGTTACCTCGAGTTCGGAGAACTTGCCCGGGTCGCCCACCGGACGCTCGACCAACCGCAAATCTTTGTGAACAATCTGGCAATCCGCCGTGCCACCGAAGAGCTTAAGGTCGCCCACGACTACGAACAGCTACGCCGCATCCTGCTGGCCGCCTTCGGCACCAATGACTTCGATTCGTTCGAGTTGCGCCTCGACATGCTGCCCGGGGAACTCGTTGCCTTCGATCGGCTCGCATCTCCTTCTCCGGGCCACACAATAAACTCATTTCGCTGGAGCAAGCCTGGCGTTCCGAAAAATCTCGACGGCTGCGCCTGGACCATTTCCCTTGATCTCGTGAGCTCCGGCAATCGCCATTGCGGGTCGCTCGTCGTCTACCGGCTGTACTCACGCCGTAATCTTCAACTGGACGTGAACCTCCTCACGGGAGCCTTTCCGACTGCTCTCGCCGATGCACTCGACCGGACGCTCTCGCATTCCGCCGTCCTTGCAATGCAACAGCAGCCTTCGCTGATCACCGCCCAGGCCGGATAGCCCGCCAGATCTCGCGTACGAAACAGATACAATCTCTGTGTTTCCAAGACCAATTTACTAATGCATATCCTGCACGTCGTCGGCGCACGTCCCAACTTCATGAAGGCGGCGCCAGTTTTGCGGGCGCTTTCCTCGCACTCGGACATACGACAGACATTAATTCATACCGGTCAGCACTATGACACCGCGATGTCGGCCGTATTTTTCGATCAGCTTGAGATGCCTCGTCCCGACTGCAATCTGGAAATCGGCTCGGCGACACACGCCCAACAAACCGCGCGCATCATGATGTCGTTCGAACCGGTCCTGCTCGAACGCAAACCCGATCTTGTCCTCGTCTACGGTGACGTGAATTCCACCGTGGCCGCCGCGCTCGTATGCTCCAAACTCGGAGTTCCCGTCGCTCACATAGAGGCAGGACTGCGCTCGGGTGATCGCAACATGCCTGAAGAGATCAATCGCATTCTCACCGACCAACTCTCTAGATTTCTCTTCACGCCTTCGGCCGATGGCGATGCTAATTTGCTCCGCGAAGGAATTCCCTCGGGAAAGATTCATCTGGTCGGCAATGTCATGATCGACTCTCTGGTGCGGCTACTTCCGAAAGTTCAAGAGCATGCTTCCGTCGATGTGTCCTCACCGTACGCGCTCGTCACACTGCATCGGCCGTCGAATGTAGATGACCTTCCATGGCTTCAGGCACTGGTGGCAACGCTGATGGAGTTGAGCCAGAAGCTCAACGTGATTTTTCCGGTTCATCCGCGCACACGTCTTCGACTCCACTCTCTTCCAACTGCGTTCGCCGACACTGCCCGGCTACGTTTGCTGGAACCCTTGCCCTACTTGGAATTTCTTGCCCTGCAACAACAGGCCTCGCTCGTGATTACCGACTCGGGAGGGATTCAGGAAGAGTCGACGTTTCTCGGCGTTCCTTGTCTCACAGTTCGCGAGAATACGGAACGGCCGATCACCATTCAGCAGGGAACCAATCAGCTTGTTGGACGGGATCTAACGAGGCTCAAGACGGCAGCAGACAAAATTGTGGCGGTACGAGGAGCGCGAACACACGTCGTCCCGCGCAGCATTCCTTTGTGGGATGGACACGCAGCCGAGCGCATCGCACAGATCATTGTGCGATGGCCCGCCGGTTCATAATTGCAGGGGAAGGTTACTGGCTACAGTTGCGCGCTGGCGTAAGAGTTGATTTCGCAGTTGAGGCAAACTTCTTCAAAAGCAGGTGCTGTCCATTCCATGAAATCCCCCAGCGGTCCAGTTGGACCGTGAAATATCTAGCTCAGAATAGCCGAACCCTACCGCTCACGCAATCGTTCTTGGGAAATAAAAGCCGCCAAACACTTCCTGCATCGCGGCAGCGAAGCGTGCAAGATTCTGCACACTGTCTGTGCAAGTATCTGAGTTTCAAGCCCTTTTTCCACACAAGGAACCAGTGCCGTTACTTTCTTGCAGTCTTTTCCCTATTTACCTTCAACTGCACTGACGGGAAGCGAGGACGCACTTCTAATGTTTGGCAAGACTGTCTATGGCACGACCTTCAAGGACGTTAATTTTGTCCCTTTGCAGTCCGCCACTTTTTGTGTCCAGTGTGAGCTGATCAGTACCAGCAACAAGCCCTACTGCCTGGCTTGCGGAAGTCAGGCTCTGGTCGGCCTTTCACGTGTACTCGGCGGATCCCTGCGCAACCAGCAGACGGCTCATCTCATCACCGACGTTGAGCTGGACAGCCTGGTGCGCGACTTGCTGCGCACCGTACCGGATCCTCAAGCGCTGAACACGGCGGATCATTCGCGCATGCCATCGCTCGCGCAGCGCAGCCAGCTGCGGCTCGCTAACGCCGGCCATCCCGCCTCTGGATTTCGTGCCGTCTCCGTCAACGACGAAGTCGAAATCCATCCTGCTGAACTGGACTTGGAGCCGGCCATCAGTGCCATTACCGAGCGTGCTCAGCACCTGACCCGCGCTACTGGAGCCGCTATTGCGCTTCGCGCCGGCGACGAAATAGTCTGTCGCGCCCGTGCCGGTCGCACTGCTCCTGACCTCGGAGTTCGTCTGCAAACTGATGCTGGGATTTCAGCCGAAGCAGTTCGTTCTGGCGAGATCATGTTATGTCATGACGCCGAACGAAATCCCCGCGTAGATTTGGCCAGCTGCCGTCGACTCGGTGTTCGTTCGATCCTGGTTTCTCCGTTGCGCCATTACCGGCGGACCTTGGGCGTCTTCGAAGTTCTGTCGTCCTCCCCAGGCGCATTCGACGAACGCGATGTCGCGACCATGCAACTGCTGTCCGGCATGATGGTGGCGGCCATTTCCCGCATCTCCAGCCTGCATCGGGAGCAGGTTATGAGGCAAGCCGGCTGAGCTCCTGTAATCGCTGTTAGAGCGGGTTCCGAAAGAGATCATTAAAGGCCCTAATGATTTCATTCCTTGCTGACTTTTCCGCATTCCGCGCTAATATGGTGGTACAAGATTTTGGGCTCCCCATGTCTTCCATAACTTCGACGTTGGCTCCTTCCATACCCAACCGCCGTCGGCGGGTGCGACACAAGATCCAAACGCCTGCGTACGCAAGCTTTGCGGCGGATCCCAAGGGCGCCATGCTCGACCTTCACGAGATTGTTGACATTAGCGAAGAAGGCATTGCCATCCAGTGCCACACACCTCTCGAAATTGAGACCCGCCTGAATTTATGTCTCGATTTGGCGGACTGCCCGGAACATATCTACACGACGGGCCATGTGATCTGGTCTGACGAATCGGGCCGCGCAGGACTTCGTTTCGCCGACCTTCCGTCCGACTCCCTCTCCCGCCTTCGCGAATGGCTCTTTGTAAATGTCATGGCCGGGGTCGCCAACAGTGAAGCGGATATTTCCACTACCATCTCCCGGGAAGCCAGCGCTCCTCGCCCCAGCTACACCGATGCATTGGCGACCGTTACCGCCGTGCAACGACAGGTAGAGGCTCTCGGTCCGAACCTGTCCGGCGCTCTGCAGTTGATCGCTGAGCGCGCCCTGACTTTGGTTCGTGCCTCCGGGGCTGCGATCGCTTTGGCAGAAAAGGACCCGGAGTTTATGGTTTGCCGGGCCAGCGCCGGTGCTGAGGCTCCGCCCGTAGGAGCCCGTTTGCAGGTGGGATCGGGCTTCTCCGGTGAGTGCGTGAAGTCCGGGAAGGTACTACGCTGCGATGACGCCGAAGTGGATGTCCGCGTCGATCAGGAGAGCTGCCGCGCGCTCGGCGTGCGATCGATCGTTGCCGTTCCCGTTCGCGTGGATCAGAAATCCGTTGGCCTGATCGAAGTATTCTCTGGCAATCCGAATGCCTTTTCTGAAATCGACGGCCGGATCCTCCAGCGGTTCAGCGAAGTAGTTCTTGGCGCAATGCATCGGGCTGCCCAACCGCAGGATTTGCCGTCCCGCGCCGCTGAGGAAACAGAGACCTTTGCTCCGCCGCCGGGAAGCGTCCTCTTCGCGGCAGCGGATGCTCAAAAAGCGAAGGACAAAGTTAGCGAAGAGAAACTGGCTGCGGTCGACACGAAATCTGATTCAGACGAAAATGCCGACCCCGGCATCAATTTACCGAGTTCGCAATTGATCATTCTAGTCTGTGCCGCCGCTACAATTGCGTTGTTACTTGGTTACTACGCGGCCCCGGTGCTTCAGAGCGATGTCATTCCCTGGGTCCAGCAAAAATTTCACGGCCGCACCAGTTCTCAACTGCCCACCGTGCTCGCGTCGACGCAGGCCCCGAAATCGGATTTTTCACCGAACATCCCGAGCTCGGCGGTTGAAACTGCTTCCTTCGACCAACTCAAGCAAATTGCTGAAAAGGGCGATCCGGCTGCGGAAAACACGCTCGGTCTCCGATACGCGACTGGGGAAGGTGTCAAACTGAACGAGAGCGAGGCTGTTCGGTGGTTCACCAAGGCGGCCGAACAGGGCAATGTGTCCGCTCAATCTAAGCTGGGGTCGATTTATTTCAGCGGCCGTGGCGTTGCGCAGGACGCCAACCGCGCTTACTTCTGGATGGTCGTAGCCCGATCCAGTGGCGACGACGCCAGCAAGACGCTTTCGCCGTTTGTCCGAGCTCGCCTCACTCGAGCCCAGGTCACCGCCATCGAACTCGATGCAGAGCGATGGATGCAACAACATCACCCCTACGAAAAGCCGGCTGCCGGCCAACTAAAAGCGCGCAATTGATCTCTTTCTCCTTCCAACAATCATCCTGAACGAAGCGAGGGACCCATACAAATGGTGTTCATTTCCGCGGGTGCGTAAGTCGAACACTCGACGCTTAGCGGGTCTACAATAATCACAAGAGATCTCAGTGCCCACTCTGCGCGACATCCTTGACCAGAAAGTCCGCGAAGCCGATCACTCACTTTACGAGAAACAGGAAACCAATCGCCTCCGTTGCTTCTCCTGTGGCCACTGCTGCCCTATTCCCGAAGGACAAGCGGGAGTCTGTAAGGTTCGCTTCAATCGCGGAGGTACGCTGTATGTTCCCTGGGGATACACCGCCGGCATGCAGTGCGATCCCATTGAGAAGAAGCCATTCTTCCACGCTTATCCCGGCGCCCTTGCTTACAGCTTCGGCATGCTCGGATGCGATCTGCACTGCGGTTATTGCCAGAATTGGGTGACGTCCCAGGCGCTGCGCGATCCCAATGCGGTATCTCCGCCATTGCCGGCCACTCCTGCGGCGCTCGTCCGTGATGCCCTTGCTCAAGGCGCGAAAGTTTTGGTCAGCACCTACAACGAACCGCTGATCACAAGTGAATGGGCCGTCGCAATATTCAAGGAAGCCAAAGCCGCCGGACTTGTCACTGGGTTCGTTTCCAACGGCAATGGTACTCCGCAGGTCCTCGACTATCTCCGACCCTGGCTTGATTTGTACAAAGTCGACCTGAAAAGTTTTGACGATCGCCATTACCACGAACTCGGTGGAAGGATCGGTCCCATCCTCGACAGCATTCGCCGCATTTACAGCATGGGACTGTGGCTCGAGATCGTCACGCTCCTGATTCCGGGCTTCAACGACTCGGACGATGAAATTCGCAAACTTACCGAGTTCGTCGCCGGCGTTTCACCCGACATACCCTGGCACGTGACTGCCTTTCACACTGACTACAGAATGCAAGGCGAGGGCCAGCGCAACACTACGCCCGAAGACCTGTTGCGCGCTGCCGAGATCGGACGCGGCGCCGGTCTGCGCTACATCTACGCCGGAAATATTCCTGGCAACGTTGGCGGCCTGGAAGACACACGATGTCCGCAATGCAGCGAGGTCGTGATCCGCCGGTACGGATACCTGATCGAAGACTACAGACTTACTCCTGATGGTCGTTGTCCGCATTGCTCCTGTCAGATCCCCGGTCGCTGGGCCCCGGAATTTGACGGACAGATTACCTCCCGCCCTTTCCTGCCGCATAAGCGCTCCCGTTTATTTACAATCACAGGTCGTTGATCGAAGTCAGAAAGTAGTTGATATCTGAGGCGAATGCCCCATTTCCGGCTGAATTTGCCGGAAGTGGGGATTTCGTAAATCTCACGAAACCATGCGCAAGAAACTGGCCACAGTACTGACGAGTATGTTGCTGCTCACCAGCTGTTCTCCGCGAGATTTCCTCACTCGCCGTCTCGCGACTGCGCTGATCGCCAGCTCCGATACGTTCAAGGCGCCGCAACAGTACGTCTTACACATCGGCGTTCTATCGAACAAGGAGTATCTCTCTCCCGAATATCTAGTTGTCCAGCGCCATGGCTGGATCTCCGTGACATCTTCGGCGTGCACGCCAGGCCTCGTGCCCCCACCGTGTTGGAACGTTCTTCTCACTCCTTCCGGTGTCGAGACCATTCGCACACTCGTCGCCGATGAAGAGGCTCGCAAGCCTTTGATTACGATTCCGGTGGCAAAGCGCGAACTCATCGGCGTAACCGGCGTGAGCAAGCAGGGAAATATCGCCGATGTAGAGTTCACCTGGAAGTGGATTCCCATGAACGAGGTCGGCGACGCACTCTTTTCGGGCGATCTTCGCTACAAATCCATCGTCGGATTTCGCCAGTATGACGACGGATGGCGCCTGGAACCCACCACCGCCCACACCCGCCAGACGATGGACGACGCTTTGAAAAACGCCGAGCCCGTCTCGTGACACCACCCGCCGAGTCCGCTCCATCAAGGTTGTCGGGTTTTATGAGATGGCTGAATCCGCGCCGTCTGGGCGCACAAGCCATCGTTGTTGCGGTTTGTCTGTGGGGAGTTTGCCTCGTGGATTTCGCCACGCCCGGGCTCTTCGATCGTGCCGGCAACATCAAGTTTCAGGATTTCTTGCCTGTCTACATTTCCGCACGTCTGATCGCACAGCACCGTTCGAGCAAACTCTATGATCAGTCGCTCCAGCAATACGAAGTCGAGCAGATCGTCGGACACAGCACGCCGGTGCGTGTCCCGTATTTCTATGGACCGCAAGTCGGTTTGCTGTTCGTTCCTATTGCGATGCTTTCATTTCTTGCGGCGGCGTCAGTTTGGGCGGCTGTGAGCCTCGCCTTTTATTTTCTGTGTGTCTACGTTCTTTGGAAGCGGTGTCCAACTCTTGCGGCCCACGCCGGGCTGGTATGGCTCTCCGCTATCGCATTTCCGCCGCTCTTTCATTTCTTCGTGCGCGCTCAGCTTTCCGTTCTGTCACTCGCCTGTTTTACGGCAACATGGCTAGCTTTTCGTTCAAGGAAACCGCTTCTGGCAGGCGTTGCGCTGGGATTTCTAGCCTTCAAGCCGCAATTCCTGGTTGCGATTCCGCTCGTGTTTCTCCTTGCGCGCTCCTGGACCGCGCTCGGCGGCCTCCTTCTTTCCGCTGCGGCACAACTAGGTATTGCTCGTATCTGCTTCGGCCCGGCCCTGATGCACGGGTATTTCGACATGCTTCTTCATCCCGCGCGTTGGATCGCCGCCGCCGAGTTGCCCCTAGCTCCTATCCAGATGCACTCGCTGCGCTCGTTCTGGTCGCTTCTGATTCCGGTGCCCGCGATCGCTTTGCCGCTATACGTGCTGACTTCGGTCGTCGCGATCGGATTCGCGGCATCCCTTTGGAGATCGCACCTCTCACTCTCACTCCGCTTCTCCGCGCTCACGCTCGCCGCGATCCTGACGAACCCGCACCTATTCGTCTACGATCTTCTCGTCCTCGCTCCCGTGATCCTCTTGGTCGCGGACTACGCACTATCCCACGAGCAAGCGCCAATCTCGCCATATCTCCGCGTCTTGGCATATTTGGCCGTCTTTCTCCCGCTATTCGGCCCGCTTGCGCGTTGGACACACATCCAGTTCTCAGTCATCGCGTTCATTGCTTTGCTGTGGATTCTGTGGCGTTCGCGCGCGGAAGACGGCGATGCTATCGCCGCATTCACATCGGTATCTGCATAGCACCGATCTCTCCGTCCCCTCGACTTGCCTCCAGCGAATCCCGCGATGTATAAACCTTCTTCCCACCGGGAACCCTATGCCAATAAAAAGATCCGTCTTGGCTGTCGCGCTCATGCTGATTTGTGTTCTTGCTCTGGCCGCTCAAACCAAGCCCAAACTCACGCTGGACGAATTCTTCAACTCCGTCGGCTTTTCGAGCGTCGAGATCTCGCCAGACGGCAATTCCGTCGTCATCACCACCGAGCGCGCCGATTGGGACCAGCAGATTTTCCGCAGCGACCTCTGGCTCTACCGGGACGATGGTAAGCCCGGCTCGCCAATTCCACTGACGCAGTCAGGCCACGATTCCGATCCGAAATGGTCGCCCGATGGGAAATGGATCGCCTTTCTTTCGGATCGCAAAATCGGAGCAGGGAAGTCCGATGAATCCGACTCCGATTCGAAGGACGAGTCTACGAGCCAGATCTATCTGATCTCGCCTCACGGCGGTGAAGCGTTTCCCGTGACACAAGGGGAAGAGGAGGTTCACGCATTCGCATGGTCTACAGATTCGCGGGCAATTTATTTCTCAACGCGCCAGCCTTGGAGCAAGTCGCAAAAGGACGACTACAAGAGGGACTGGAAAGATGTCGTGCAATATCGCACTGGCGAACGCGGTGACACGGTATTTGCCCTCGACTTGGAGACAGCGCTGGCTCGTCACGCTTCTGACCCCCAGACCGTCGATAAGAAGGAAGGAGAACCCGAGCCTCAACCAGATCTCACTCCCGGCACCCGAGTCCTTGCAACCAGTCCTTTCCGCGTCGACCATTTAGTTATTTCTCCCGACGGACACAGGCTCGCGTTCCTTTCCAACGCCATCAATCAACGCGAGGAAAAATACGAAGACGTGGAACTCTATTTGATCGATCTCGGCGCGGCGCCCTCACCTGCGGGAGGCGCGACGAATCCGGTCGTTCCACGACGAGTTACGAAGAACGAAGCCGTTGAGGTCCACCCTCGCTGGGCCAACGACAATCGCCATATCTTTTTCGAAGTCGAAGTCGGAGATGTTGCCGGACCTTACCGCGACCTGCAGCCTCATCTTTATTGGGTGGACACCGAATCCGGTTCGATCGAGCAATGGGATAAGGCCTTCGTCGGTCCCGTTGAGCGCTATGCCGTGGCCGGAGACAAGCTGCTAACCACTGCGCGTCTTGGAACCGAAGTCCAGATGTATTCAATTGCGAAACCGACCGAATCGTTGCACCGCGTCGGTCAGTGGAAAGGTACGTACTCGACAATCTCTGTTGCCGAGCACTCGCCCAAGGTCGCATTCATTTACTCGTCTCTCGGCAAGCCCGAAGAAGTTTATCTCGCCGATTCCTCTGACAAACTCGATCAGGCTCGAGCCATCACCTCGTTCAACAAGCTGTTTACTGAACGCGATCTTCCGCAAGGCAAGCCCTACCAGTGGAAGGCGGACGATGGCACAACGGTGGAAGGGATGCTGATTTATCCTCCCGGCAAGTTCGAGGCGAAGCATCTGCCTATGTTGACCCTCATCCACGGAGGTCCCGCGGACGCCGACGGCAACAACTTCAGCGCCGATTGGTACAACTGGGCCGGGCTAGCGGCGACCAACGGGTGGCTTGTTTTTCGTCCCAACTATCGCGGTTCCACCGGATACGGAGACAAGTTCCTGGCGCAGATCGTTCCAGTCCTGGTTTCGCGACCGGGCAAGGATATTCTTGAGGGCGTCGACGCGCTAGTGAAAGACGGTATCGCCGATGCCGATCATCTCACCATCGGCGGCTACAGCTATGGCGGATACATGACCAATTGGCTCATCACCCAGACCACACGGTTCAAAGCCGCTGTCACAGGCGCGGGCGCGGTCGAACACGTCGGCAATTGGGGCAACGACGACACCACATTCGACGATGCCTATTTCCTCGGCGGACGTCCCTGGGAGGCGCAACAGCGCTATCACGACGAAGCCGCCATCTTCCAAATGGACAAAGTCAAAACGCCCACCCACATGGTGGCCGGGGCCGAAGACATTCGTGTCGCCGTGCTCGAAGACTATCTGCTCGAGCACGCGCTCTATTCCCTAGGCATTCCAAACAAGCTCCTGGTTTTTCCCGGAGAAGGCCATGGACTAGGCAAAAACCCGTGGCACGGAAAAGTCAAAGTCCGCGAAGAACTAAAGTGGCTGGAAAAATACGGCGGCGTCCCCTCAAGAAATTAAATGTAGGGGCGGACGCATTCGTCCGCCTCGAGGAGCAAAGCGACGAGTGCAAGGGCAGAAGGCTAGATATGACACTCGAGCTCGGGAGAATGCCTTTTCCACACCTTTTGTGTGACATCCAACCTTGCCTGCACCATTCCCGTTGAGCGATGATCGTCGAGGCCGTGACGGCGGGGGCAGAATAGGCGGTCGCGTCCCGAAATGGGATTGAGACCCAGTTTCCCAGCCCGTAAGTTATTTGAAATCAAGATTTTGTCCGCAAGTGATTACGCCCCAAGTATTTCTTGGCTATTTCCCGCCAACGGCAAGAATATACTTGACGAATCAAAAACCCGATTCGGCAGGATGCTCTTACGGTAGCGGGGGTGCGTCTTGAATTTGGACGTCACTATTCCGCTACGCCTCATTGCTGGATTCTTATTCGGCTATGGGACCAAGGAGAGGGTTTTGCTAGTTCTTGATTGCCGCATGGACGAAAGCGCGGACAAGGGTCATAAGAAAGTGTTTGCAGTAGGGGCGATGATCGGGCACGAAACGCAATGGAAGCTACTAGAGGAGAAATGGAACTCGATACTGAAACCCCATCGCATCAAATATTTTCGCGCCAACGATTGCGCCGCAATGACTGGGCAATTCCTTAAATTCCGAAAGAACAAGCACAGAGTCACTCGCGCCGAACGACGTATAGGCGAAACGATACGCCATTCCTTGCTAGAGGCAATTGTTGAAAGCAGAATGGTCGGCCTCGGGATGGCAATAGATATGGACGATTTTCGGGCAGTGGCCAGCACTCCAGAAAAACTGGATGCATTCGGAAGTACACCCTACTACCACTGCTATTTTCTGATGATGGAGCAGTGCGCGAACGTTCTAAAGAAACATATGCCAGAATGCGCCTTGGCGTTTGGCTATGACGATCATCAAGAATATGGCGAGCATCTTCGGGACGTGTACAAGCAATTCAAAAAGAATCAGACTTCAATAGCGCGCAACATGACCACCATCGCGCCCTTCGATGATCGTGCGTTTGTTCCTGTCCAGGTTGCAGATTTAGTCGCATCAATTGTTAGGAAGCATACGCTTTGGGCAATCTGCTAAACCGCGACCATCGCGGCCCTATGAAATGCGGGTGCTCGAAAAGGGACACATTATGGCAATCGTTCGAGTTTGCGGTAAACGTTGTTTGAATGATTTCTTGAAGGATAAAGGATTGATATAAGCAAAAAGCCCGGAGGCCGCGTAAAGAGACATTATTGCTTTTCTCCTGACCTCTTTTTTCTAAGCATCGATGACGACGTATGTATGGTGCCAGAATAGGGAAGTTTACTGGTAATGTTTCCCGCGTGCTAATCCTCTGCGCTATGATGAGCGCATGAAGTCTAATTCCAAGACGAATCAAACGCTATCGCCATTTGAAAACTTCACTAGGGCAATGGATGGCCTAATGCGCGTTCCCTCATTCTGCGATTAAAGCGGAACTGGACAGAGAAAAGCGCGAGAAGACAGAGAAAAAGCGGGCTAAGAATCCGCCCGCTTCGGACCACGTTTCCGGCGATAAAGACTAGAACGGGGTTCTTTCATCCTCCTTCCCCGTCAGTTCTTTATATGTGAGACGCTTGTGCGCGATCTGTGTTAAAGCCAAACTGAATCGGTCCGCATCGTTCATCGGCTTTTCTTCTGTGTTTCGATTGTTGTAGCGGAATATCTGTTCATCCAAATAGCGATCCAAATGGAACGGCTCTACGGCTACGTATGTACCGCGCAATGTCCGCTTGAGCAAGCTCCAAAAGTTCTCAATTCCTTGAGTGTGAACCTGCCCTTTGACGTAGGTTTGCGAGTGATTCACAACGTCATGAATGAAGTTGTAGCTCACCTTGTCATAGCCAACCCATTCATCGGTGTAGACGGTAGAGCCATGCTTCACGTTCTTCAGGATTTCAGCTTGCAACGTCTCGCGCTGTACGTTCGGCACGACCTTAGCCAGTACTTGGCGCATATTGCGATCCAATAGGCCCATGACGATTGTCTTGCCATGCGATCCGCCCTTAATGTTGTAGCGCTTGCGCTGTTCCTTGTGCATGAACTTCAAATTGCCGCCGATGAATGTCTCATCGACTTCGACAGGGCCGCCCTCAGTTCCGCCCATCTTCTTGCGAGTGCCGAATTTCTTGTGCTGTAAGGACATTCCAAGTCGAATGCGATGAAGCATGAACCATGCGCTTTTCTGAGTTACGCCAAGAGCACGATGCAGTTCCCAGCTAGAGATGCCGTTCTTGTCATTCACAATGGCCCAGATCGCAGGTAGCCACTTCTCTAGCGGGATAGCTGAGTCTTCCATTACGGTGCCAACCTTAACGGAGAATTGGCGATGATGATGGACAGCCTTGCACTGCCATTTGCATTGCTTCTCTAGGAACTTGGCATCATCGCGCTGACAGACAGGGCAAATAGGTTTGCCATCTGGCCAGCGACGCAAGGCAAGGTAATCAATGCAGCGATTGCGATCTGAGAAGAACAAAATCGCTTCTTGCAATGTCTTCGGCTCTTGCATAATGTGTAATCGTAGATCGTCAATATTGATTTGTCAAGTATATTGATACCCCGCCAACTTGATGATTCCAATAGACCACAGGGGGAGGGGGTACCCCTCGCCACCCGCCCGCAGTTTCAATTCGGGAAGAGCAAAATGCGTGCGAAATTCTCCATCGACCAGCACGTCCCACTTGAACCATAAGCTACTACTGCGCATCGTAAGTTTGTTAAACTCATGGCAGACTTCAAGGGCGCCCGCGCCAAGCGTCGCACGAACCACAAGAACAACGATCGCTTGCGGAAAGCGGCTGGCCGTTTAACAGACAAAAGCAAGATGATCGATCACGACTGGCTTTTGGCAGGACAGTTGTCGTCCCAATCCTGATTGGAGAGTACGTGGTCATACTGCAAAATCCCGCTCCGATTTGCCCCATTTGTGGAAAGCCCGTGGAGCTTGAAACCAGCAATACCGACAGCAACGGCGCTGCCGTTCACGAGAATTGTTACGCCGCCAAAGTCGCCGAGAGAAATCGCCAAGACACACCCTCGGAATAGAAACTTCCCGATGGTTCAACTTTCCGAGCGCACGTCCAGTCCCACGCCCATTCTTTCCTCCAATTGCTTGCGGTATCGCCGGCTGAGCCGCACTGTTGCGCCATTATCGAGAACGAGTTCGTATTCGCCGTCTTCGCGGAGTTTCAGGCTGCGGACGCGATCCAGTTTTACGATGCTCGATCGATGCACTCGACAGAAGACACTCGGATCGAGATCCTCTTCCAGATCCGACAAGCTGCGCCGCAGCAGATGGCTCTTGGTACCCACGTGCAGACACGCATAATAATCCGCTGCTTCGATCCAGTCGATGTCGGCAATCTTCACAAAGCAGACTTCGCCCGCGCTCTTCACCACTACCCGTTCGAGCTTGCGCGGACGCGGCTCGCCTCGACTTGCTCCGCGAATCCGTTGCTTGGCGCGATTGAGCGCCATTTCGAAGCGCGCGTTGTCGAAGGGCTTTAACAGGTAATCGAGCGCTCCGGCTTCGAAGGCCCGCAGCGCGTACTGGTCATAAGCAGTAACGAAGACAATCGCGGGAGGCAGATCGGTTCCTAGTATCTCGATCACGTCGAATCCATCGCACTCGGGCATTTGCACGTCGAGGAATAGCAAGTCCGGATGCGCGATGCGAATCTCTCCGATCGCTTCCGTTCCTGAGCCGCATTCGCCCACCAGATCAATTTGTGGATCGCGCCGCAACAGCACAGAGAGATTGCTGCGCGCAAGCGGCTCATCGTCCACGATCAGCGTACGGATTTTTGGAAGAGAATCGTCGGAGCGCACCAGTTCCGTTCTCGACTTTCTCGCTTCAGCTGTAGCTGACAATCCAGCGACCCATCTTCATTGCCTTTGCTCACGACGAGATGTGTTCCGCGTTCACCAACTCAGATGAGCTGACATGGTCAGTCGCAGATTCGCGGGGATCGATCGATTCGGCGGAAACGAACGGAACGGAGATCGAAGTCTCGACGCCTCCCGGTGCGCGATTGCACATAGATAGCTGAAAGGCCTTGCCATACAGGCCTTGGAGGCGAGTCTGCACATTGGCCATCCCAATTCCCGACTGGCTCTTTTCCCAATCGGGAGGCAAGCTCGGTCCGTCGTTGTAGACACGCAGCGTCAACGTGTCATTCGAGCGTGAGGCCGCGATGCGAATCGCTCCACCCTGCACCCGCTTGGCAATGCCATGTTTCACCGCGTTCTCGACCATAGGTTGAAGAATCAGGCTAGGAACCTGCGCGGGCAAAAGCTCAGTGGGAACGTCCACCGTGAACTGAAGACGCTCGGCAAAGCGTGCCTTCTGAATGTCGAGATACTTTCGCGCGAATTCCAATTCTTCCGCGAGGGGAACCTGCTGCCGGTCTGAGTCTTTGACCACGCGGCGCAGGAAGTCGCTCAGTTCGGCGATCATGCTCACAGCCGCATCGTTACGGTTCTCGCGCACCAGGCCTGCAATGGCGTTCAAGGTGTTGAACAGGAAATGCGGTTCGATCTGACGGCGCAAAGCGTTGAGCTGTGCCTTCGAAAGCTGCTCATTGAGGCGAGCGGTCTCGGTCTGCTGCAAGGCGAACTCTTCCCGCGTCCGCAGGATGTGGCCAACGAGCAGAATCATCCCGTACAGCACGAGGTACGAAAGCAATCCGCCGTAAAACTTATGCACCCATAGTTGCGAAAACGGACCAGGTCCCGACGCAAATGCCCAAGGGTTGAGGACCTCTTCCCATGCGGCAATCCACATCGCGTAGAGTAAGACCGATGCCCGCACAAGCGTGAGATGTGCGAGCCACGTCGAAGCCTTCTTCCATTGCGACGGCGGAAAACGGCGACTGAGACTGAGAACCAGCGGAGTTGCCAACATCCACGGCAACCACGAAAAGAAGAGCGTTGCGAATAGGCGCGTCCAGTAGTGATGCATACCCTCGGCGCGCATAACAAAGACATTCTGCGTCGCGTCGAACAGACCTGCGCCCGCAAAGATGGCTGCGATCCAGAACCACTGCGGCATTTCTGTTCGAGTACGCTTTGTGTCCATACGCAGAATCGTATGCCAGAAACGGGCGGAAATGCGAATTTTGCAGCCAACCGCCGGATTCTTGCAGCGGATGGTATGGCTTTCAGCGACATGACGCGAGATACTGCCACGCATGATGACGAAACCAATAATTCTTTTGTTCGTTGTGGCCGTACTGCTGTCGTCGGCGATTTTGTTGAAGTCAGCGCCCGTTCCAGTCTCAGGTCCGGAATATACAAGCGACGCCCAACTCAAGTTCCCTGACAACTATCGCCAGTGGGTCTACCTTTCGACCGGTTTCGATATGAGCTACAGTCCGGACGCGATGCAGATGGATCACCATATGTTCGACAGCGTGTTCGTGAATCCAGAGGCCTACAAGGCGTTCGAGGAAACCGGAACATGGCCGGACAAGACGATGCTGGTGCTCGAAGTCCGCAAAGCAGAAGGAAAAGGCTCGATCAACCAGCGAGGAAATTATCAGGGGACTGAGTTGATGGGAGTTGAAGTCCATGTAAAAGACGAGGCGCGTTTCCAAGGAAAGTGGGCATTCTTCGGCTTCGGAGAGGGCAAGACCGCGAAGATGGTTCCGACGACTGCGGAGTGCTACAAGTGCCACGCCGAGCACGCGGCGGTAGACACGACTTTCGTCCAGTTCTATCCAACGCTGCTGCCCATTGCGAAGAACAAGGGAACCTTGAGCGCGGGGTATGTGAAAGACAACGCGGCCGGAGCGCAGAAGTAGGACTGAGTTGAACCAGGTTTGTTTGGAGAGGTCGAGATTTACTTCGAAGCTGCGGCGCTAGCCAGCTTCAGACCGCGCGAGCTAGCGGCGTAGCGCGCGATTCCCTTGTATAAGGCTTCGGCAATCTGTTCGCGGTAAACGTCGCTGCGAAGCTTCTGTTCGTCGGTCGGACTGCTGACGAACGATACCTCGGCGAGAATGCCGGGCATCGAGCTTTCCGTGAGAACAACGAAGCCAGCTTCCTTGATGCCACGATCCCGCAGCCCGGGATTCTGAACTGACAATGTCCCATACAATGACCGCTGCACGCTGAGCGCAAGCCTGCGCGACTGCTCGATACGATCGTGCAGGTCGGCGGGCGAAAGCGAAGGCGTCAAGGCATTCTTCAGCGTCCCGGCAACGGAGTGGGCATCGGCATCTTTGGTGCCAGCATCTTTCGATCCGGGAGCCGAGAAGGTGCTGGTGTAGTAAGTTTCCACTCCGCGGGCTGAAGGCAGATCGCTGTAGTTGGCGTGTACCGATACGAACAGATCGGCTTGGGACTGGTTGGCCACTTCGGCGCGCTCGTCGAGCGGGATGTAATTGTCGTCCTGGCGCGTGTAGATCACGTCGCTGCCGAGGCGGCTCTGCAGGAGTTTGCCAAGACGCTGGGAGATCTCGAGGACAACATCCTTTTCAAGCAGTCCTCGACGGCCGACCGTGCCGAGATCCCAGCCTCCGTGGCCGGCGTCAACCACGATGCGCATCTTCGGGACGCGAGCGCGCAATTGCAAATCCTCTTTTGTCGGAGGCGGAATCACGATCGCAAGTTTGGTGGCGCCCGTCGTTGGAGCGTTCGGAAACAGATTCACGGCGCCCTTCGGCGCCGATCCAACCTTGCGCACTTCCACGATCAGACGGTAGGGATTTGATTCCAGGCTGACGGAGAAATTGGTGTTTGCCTTAGTCTCGAGAACGATGCGAGTCATCCCGGCAACGGGCTGCGCGAGCCGAACACGGCTGATCAGCGTGTCCCCGATTTCGATCGCTTTGCCGCTCAGCTCAGATGAAAGCTGTGTGTCGTGCAGATCGAAGTAAATGCGATCGGGTCCGGTCAGGCGGTGTGCTTCATACTGGACTTGGTCTTCCAGATCGAGGACCACGGTGCTCGAATCCGGCGAGGACCAATGACGCACTGCGGTCACGTGCGGAAACTTCGAAGACTCTTCGGACGAGGCTGGAGCCGTGCCAGCGGAATTCGGTTCCGACGTGACGTCGGTATTGCTCGCTGTCGTTGCCAGCCCTGCATTTGTCGGGGATGCTGTCGGCGACCCACCCGTCGATCCAGTAGGCCTTTTTTCCTCGATAGCAGGCTCGTTGTGAACGATTGCGCTATTCAGTTGCGCGGTCTTCAGCTTCCAAAGAACGCCGGCGACGAAGGCAACCAGCACGACAATACCGATCAGTAAGGCTGGAATTCCGAAACGGCGAGGCTTGGACTCAGTTTCAAACTGACCAAGGCTGAGCTGCGGCTGCGTGGGAGCTTCTTCGGCCGACTCAGGCGAAGCGGGCGTCGCGACTACTTCCGCTGCGGGTATCTCTGCAGCCTTTGCTGGAACTTGCGACGGCTCCGCTACAGCTGCCGGTATCTCAGGCGATGGAGCCGGTTCCGAGATATTGAGAAGATCAAGCAGCGGCCGTGGCTGAGTGATGGGTGCTGAGGCCGAAGCATCTGGTGGTTTGGTCGAATCGAGCTTTGCGGCCGCGGCTTGCGCGGATTGGGCGAATCGGTCTTCGTCCTCAGGCTTGAGCGCGGAGAGAACAAGTTCCGCGAGCAAGGTCAGATTGCTGACATCGGTCTCGTTAAATCCAAAGGGCCAGGACGAGAACGCTTCCAAAACGCCAATTACCCGCCTGCGACCGCAGAGGGGCACGGCGACCATGGAGCGGGCGCCGAGCTTCCGGCAAGCCTGCAGGTTCACTCGTGGATCGGTTTCGGTATCGTCGCAGTTGACCACCTGCGCTGTGCGAAAGCAGGCTCCCGAGAACGCGGAGTCTCGATCGATACGGGCTCCAACGTCGGGCCGGACAATGCCAGCAGCGGCCCGTAGCACGATCTCGTCATTTTCAGCTAGCGCGATGGCCAAGCCGTCCGCTCCGGTGATGGCAACGGCTCTCTCCGCAACCAACTTCAGGACTTCATCGAGGATGAACTGCTCGGTGGGCTCAAACTCAGTAGCGGGGCTCTTGGCGTCGAAAACCGTATGAGCTGCCGCCAGCGCCCGCCTGCGGCGCACCTGATCGTGCAGTGACGAGAAGCCCAGCAAAGCCTGCAGCGCGTCCTGCGAGGAAGAGGGCTGAAGAAGATCCTCTCGCGAAGTGTCGACGGTTTCAAAGCCCGAGTCCGAAGTAGGCCAGGCAGGCACACCTATGCCTGAGCTTGGATTGCTCGACTCTACGTCCGGCTTGGTTGTCGGAGTCGCCATCTAGAGATAGCTCATGAGTAAGTTATCGGTCTTTTGGCCCACTTGCAATTACACGAACATGCCCGTTCAGGCATGCACTTTAGTTTGGGAATACCCGGCTTGTTTTCATCCATTGAACGGGGAACGCTGCGTTGCGATTCCGGGGGAGGAGTAGAATCTGCGAACCTTAGAACTCAGGCGCCGCAGAGAGTTTGCTCGAAAAATCGAATTCTGTACAGAGGGGCTGCGAAACGGCGATGAAATGTACGCACTTAAATCCAAGTCCAAGAGCATAAACTGACACGAAACCGGCACCCCAATCTTAACCCCAGTTCACGCGTTGCCAGGAGACCGAATGGTCCAACCGCGTAACCGAAGTGCCATAAGTTCCAGAGTCTCAGCCGGGATCGTCATCGGCATGCTCGCGATGATGGTCCTTCCGGCGACCCTAGCCCTGCGCTCGGTCCGCGTGCCAGCAAGGCTCGAGGTTGATCCCAACGCCTCCCCTCATGGGTACACTTGGAGTCTGCTGCTGTTTGTCGTGCCGATAGTTGGAATCGCGGGATGGTTCCTGCCAAGCGAAGGGCTGGAAGTTCCACACAAGGCTTTCTGGAGGACCATTGGCATTTTGGTCCCGATTGGTTGTCTTTTGGATTTCGTCTTCGCGCAGTGGTTTTTCATCTTTCCCAATCCCAGCGCCACATTGGGAGTTCTGGCACCAGCGCTTGGACATTGGGTACCGGTCGAAGAATACGTTTTTTATCTCACCGGGTTCATTACGATTCTTCTTCTGTATATCTGGCTAAGCCAATACTGGCTGGCTGCTTACACGATCGATGATTACCGAGGGGAGGCCCGGGCGCTGCGGCGGTTGCTGCGATTCCATCCGACCTCGGCAGTCATCGGATTAGTTCTCATTGCCGTTGCCACCGTCTACAAGAAATGGCTGTCACCTGTCCCCGCAGGATGGCCAGGGTATTTCATCATCCTTGTGGTAGGCGGGCTGATTCCGTCGATGAGCTTCTATCCGACGGCTCGGCGTTTTATCAACTGGCGCGCGCTGAGCCTGACCATGTTCTTCATGATGCTGGTTAGCATGCTTTGGGAAGCGACTCTGGCTTTGCCGTACGGCTGGTGGAATTATCAGCGAGAGACCATGACGGGGATATTCATTGGAGCGTGGTCCGGGCTGCCCATCGAGGCGATAATCGTATGGCTTGCCGTCAGTTACGGGACGGTCATCCTGTTTGAGGCGGTGAAAATCTGGCAGGCATCGGAGCGGCCAGCGAAGGAGATTTTCCTCGGGAGACCATTGCAGTAGAGCAGTCCGTGGCAATAGCCTCTGCCAGGCCTGCCTGAAGGTCTGAACCAGTCCAGTTACTAAAACCTTAATAGCTCGAAGGATAAGATTTGTACAACGGGGGTCTGGCCACAGCAGCACCTTCCGGCGACGCCTATGGATGCAGGATTATCTCCCGCGCGGCATGCCCGCGCCCAGCACCGGTATGAACTGCGGACGTTGACGTATCTCACGCTGGACGATGCAAACGGCGGGGTTATCCGTAACGTCACCTATGGAGGAATCGGAGCGCAGGTGGTAACTGCGGTTCGTCCACGCCAGCAGCTACGCGTGCGCTTCGAGCTGCGCTATCCCCGATTGCGGGTTGAGGCTCGAGCTGAGGTGGTATGGGCCACCTTTTCGGGGCAGTGCGGGCTTCGCTTCCTGGATTTGCCTCCAGAAATCACGCGGCAGCTGAATACATGGATTTTCGGGGATTTGCTGGAAGAAGTGTCCCTGCGCCTCGATCCGTGTGACTCCATATTCTCCATTCCGGCCTTCGAGACGGCGAAATTGCCGCGCTCATCGCCAGCAAACGGTCACGCGACGAACGTTGCAACAGTTGACGACGGGCTGCTGGTGTCGCCAGCTCCAGTCAAAGTGATTGAGCTGCCGCCTCGGATGGAGATGAGCAGTGTTGAAACGGTTGCAGAGCGTTTTCCACGACTCTCTCAGGCGGTGAGCTCTCAGTTGGATTGGCTTTCGCAGCCATTGTCGAGCCGCGGACTGGAATGGACGATCCATACGATGGTGGTCATCGCAGGAGTATTGCTGTTCGGGCTGGTGTTCCTGGCGATTACCCAGGAAGCTCCGGAATGGCCGCTGTCGATGGCAGTTGGGGCCGCGCTGGTGGTGGCAGCTCTATATTGGGGCTTTTTCCAGATTCTCGGAGGAGACAGCCTGGGTTCGCGGCTGGCTCGCTCAGCCGGATTTCCGGAGGACGATGAGGATCCGGAAGAAGATCTGCGGTTTCGATGATCTGAGTTCAGTTCGCCAAGAACTGCTGTGCCAGCCAGAGTTCCAGACTTCTTTCCTGCTTAGCGGCGACCTTCACGAAGCGAATCCCGAAATTTCCGCTGGCGTCGTGCCATGCCACTTTCGCTTGCGCTTTCACTTCAGTCTTAGATCCCGGAAGCGCGAACGAGATTTGGAGGGAGTTAGAGGTGTCGACCGGGTTTTCCGTATGAATCAACATGCCGCCTTGACTAATGTTTACGAGGTCGGCCTTAGTTACCTTGCGTCCTTTGGACTTCACAAAAACGGGCAGGTCGAGGCCGGCGCGGTGATAGCGAAGGCGTCCGTCAAGAATCATGCTGCGCGCCGCGGTGAATGTGCGAACTGCCTGTTCCACGGAGATGGGCTTCTCAAAGGCGAAGAGTGCGCCGGTGGCGTCGAGGCTCGGTGTGCGGCGCTGTCCACCCATGATGACGAGAGGAACCGGGCTTTGATGCTTGTCGGAGTTTTGCAGCTCGCGCAGGAACTGCGAACTGCCATTCAAATCGCAGTCGACGATCAATGCGTCAACCTTGGACTTTCCCAGCCGTTCGAGGGCTTTCTGTGGTTCTTTCTCAATGGCAACGTCAATTTGAAGACCGCCGAGGATGCATTCGAGAACGCTGACTTCTTGCCAGTCACGAGAAAGAACAATCGAGGAAAGTGTCATGCCGACACTTTAAAGGTGTTGGTAATCGCGGCGTAGATCACTAACGTAACGAGATGACTTGCTTGCGGCGATGGCGCGGTGCGAGTCTACAGCGGATCGTGATCTCCAATGGCTCGAAGGTAGCGCTCGGCTGAGCGTTGGAGCGCCAACTTTGGATCTCCTAAAACATCGAAGCGCGGCCACGCCCCGTGAAGTTTGGAGAAGGCGTAAGGCGCGAGCTTGCGGAGGATCGAACGTACGGTCGGAGCATCGACGGGAATGTAATTGGGGTAGCTATACATGAAGCTGACGTAACGACGGTCAGGGCAGACCTGCGGCATATCTCCTGTCATGAGATCGCCTCCATTGGAAGCTCGATGGAGCACCTGGAATCCCTTGAAGTGCGCCCCCAAGCGAATCAGCGTGAGTCCCGATCCGATGACCTTGGTTTCGCCACTCCAGAAATTGATTGCGGGATCTTTGAACTGCACCCATTCCCGGTCGTCCTCGTGCAGATAGACTGGAACTCCGCCGAAGGCGCGGCTCCATTCCACCATGCTGGTGTAGTAGTGGGGATGAGAGATCGCAATTGCGGATAGCCCACCCCGGCGTTGCACGTTCTCGATGGTCTGTTCGTCGATCAGGCTGACGCAATCCCAAAGAACGTTGCCAGTGTCGTTCTGCACGAACAGTGCGCGCTGTCCGATGGCGAATTGTGGCTGGGTGTGAATGCCCCAGAGGTTTTCACCCTCTTCATAAAAGTCGTTGTGATGGGCTTTCTGCAGTTCGGCGAGCGTAGTCCAGCCTTGTCCTTGCGGTCGCACATACTGCCGCTCGTCCTGGCAGATCGGACAATTTGCTGGTGCAGCGTTTGAGGTGGGGAATTGCGTTCCGCAGGTGATGCAGATGTGACTCACTAGGGATCGGTCCTTGCTCTATTGGATGAAATTCCGAACGATCGGTTTCTAACTCCCGATCGCTGCAGTCTCTGGCGAAACCACAGCCTTCCGGTACCACTCGACCGTACGCCGCAGTCCCTCTTCGAAATCGACTAACGGTTTGTATCCCAGCCCCGCTTCGGCTTTGGAGATATCTGCAAGAGAGTGCTTGATGTCGCCGCCGCGGTCGGGCCCGTGCTTTACTTCGCCCTTGTACGAGGTTAATGGTTGGAGCAGATGAAAGGTCTCATTCAACGTAACCCGGCGTCCGGTAGCCACGTTGAACATCTGCCCGGCTGCCTTATCCGCGGGAGCCTTGCATGCCAGCAAGTTTGCTTCGACAGCGTTGTCAAT
This sequence comes from uncultured Acidobacteriota bacterium, assembly GCA_963801895.1. GTDB lineage: Bacteria > Acidobacteriota > Terriglobia > Terriglobales > Acidobacteriaceae > Sulfotelmatobacter. Next base: position 558,834 of record CAWDGM010000004.1, read on the forward strand.
GTAGGTAAAGTCCCGGCTTTGCTCCCCATCCCCGTGAATCGTAGGATGCTCGCCACGCAACATCTGCGTGACGAATTTGGCTAACACGCCCGAGTATGGCGAGGAAGGATCCTGGCGAGGCCCGAAGATGTTGAAGTAACGCAGGCACACGGTTTCGAGGCCATAGCAGCGGTAGAAGGAGATCATGTATTGCTCGCTGGCCAGCTTGGCAACGGCATATGGGGAGATCGGATCGGGCTTCATCCCTTCATGCTTCGGGAGCGTCGGAGTGTCCCCGTAAGCGGAGGAAGAGGCGGCATAAACGACTCGTTTCACCTTGGCATCGCGTGCGGCCACGAGGACGTTTACGGTGCCGTCGACATTGGCGCGATTGCTGCCGAGAGGATCGAGAACGGATTTCGGTACGGAAGGAATCGCTGCTTGATGAAGAACGAAGTCGACTCCCGCGCAGGCCTTGTGCATGGCATCGAGATCAAGGATGTCAGTTTCACGGAACTCAATGCGATCCCGAATTTCCGCCAGGTTCTCGCGCCTGCCAGTCGCGAAGTTATCGACGCCGCGAACGTGCTCGCCGCGAGCGAGCAATTCGCGCGCAAGCGAAGAGCCGATGAAACCGCCTATGCCGGTGATCAGATAGAGAGACATCGCTCCCACATGATAACCAATCACCCGGCAAACGGGCGGCAGAAGTTGGTCAGCAGGGAGGAGAAGAACAGAACGACCATGAGTCAGCGTTTGGGTTCGGAGACTTGGCTCTTACGGACGATTCGCAGGAAATCATCGCGCATCAGCATTTGGCGGTTCTCGAAGAATTCCGTAAGAGCGCGGAGCGCTGCGCCAGGATCGCCTACCGCGGGCAAGTCCGACAATGGGTCAACTGCAGGGATAGAAGAGGCGATCCCGGGTCCCATGATCAAGCAAGGATGGGAGATGGTGGCCAGGAGCCGCTTCAACTGAGCTAGGTTCTCCTCGGACATGTCAACGAATGCGATGCCCATCCCAAGATAGGGATAGCTGACGCGCACATTGCCTTTGGTCTCGATGCGGATGCCATTGGCTTCCAGCTTCATCCGTAGAATCGTGCCCGCTGGGTATGTGGCTTGCGCTTCCACATAACACCCATGAAGGCTGATGTCGGTGAATGTAGCCCAGGTGGAGACCTCGCAGCCTTCATCGCGAATCTGTGCGCTGCCTTCGCACTTGTAGCGAATACTGCGGCGCTTCTCGACTCCTTTGAACTCGTCTCCAGCGGTTGAAGTGAGGAGCGGGGGCTCGGCTGTCGGCTCGGAGAGGGCCTTTGCTGGGGCAGCCGCTGTCGCTGTCACGCTTTTCTTTAAGGCAGCGAGGTAAGCGACACCATCGTTGATTTCTTGTGCCATTTCCACAACTCTTCCTGTGCTATCGGCAGAAATAGCAGTGACGTTAGCAGAGGCTACAAGGAGGATTGGGAATCTCTAAGCGTGCTGCGAGTGAGGTGCGCTCTCGAGGGACGATTGCTGCGCAACACGGCGAATCTGCTTCCACAATTCTTCACGCCCGACACCAGTCTTCGAAGAGTAAGGGAGGAGGCTGGCCGCGGGGTATTCCTGGCGCAGTGTCCTTAGAACGTTCGTCAGTTGATTGTTTGAAAGGCGGTCGCTCTTGGTGGCTACGACGAGAACGTCGCGTCCGGAGGCGCTTAGGAAGTCGAGCAACTGCCGGTCACTCTGCTGGGCGGGAACGTTCACATCGATAAGAGCGACACAGAGCGCCAGAGTGGGACGGTCGTTGAGATACGGCTCAATAAACTTGGGCCACTCCTGGGAAATCTCGCGCGAGAGCTTGGCATATCCATAGCCGGGAAGATCAGCAAAGATGACTTCCGGACGCGGTTTTCCCGGCCAGCGGATCTCGAAGAAGTTGATGCTGCGGGTACGTCCGGGGGTGGAGCTTGTCCGTGCCAATTTCGTGCCGACGAGCGAGTTGATGACGCTGGACTTTCCTACATTGGAGCGGCCGAGGAATGCGACCTCAGGGATTGTGGGGGCGGGAAAGTGGGAAGCGTCGGTCGCCGCCGCGAGAAAACGGGATAGGACCCTCATGTCCCAGTTTCCTATACCTAGAGTGCGATTGGCAAGGGACGGCGCGTGCCAACATGAGAGTCAAACTCGCCATTACCTCCGCCAAAGGCGCGCGGAGGAGGGAAAAATCCTCCTAAGAAGGGGTTATTGGGTGGCGTGCGGTTTGACTCCGGACCACGTCCAACTGCTGATCTTCCATCCGCCCGCTTCCGCTTGCAGAACGAATGTCATCTGCCCCTCTTCGGTGGTGGGCTTGCCACTCTGCTTGTAGTTGTAGACCGTGGGAATGATGACGTAGGCCTCGTCCCGTTCAATTTCAGTACGTGTTGGCGCTCCATATTTCACGCTGCCTTCTGAAACGCCGGTGGCCTTGGCATGTTTGTCGTAATCAGCAGCCCAGTCCTGAGCGGCGTGAGGACCGAACCATCGATGAGGCGCGAACTCATCCACGATAAGAATGTCACCTTTCGCGTACGCAGCGTAAGCGGACTTCACGTCTCCGGTATTGAAACCGTCGATGAACTGGCGGATGGGTACGGTCACGTCGCCTGTTGCGGCCCTCATAGCGGCGTGTACGAGTAGAACGCTCGCCAGTAGCACAAAGATCGCCTTATTCATTGGGTCTCCCAGATGACTGCCGCGCAATGGCCGTAGCAATCATCGGGAGACTCGCATCCCGGGCGGCGGAGTGTCAACACGAATATCAGCGCGAACTTTACTTCATGCGCAACACGGAGGTAACAGACGCATCCTCTCGCGTGCCGAATTCGGGTTCAACTTCGCGCCAGCGGGGCCGATTGACATTGTAGTAAGCATTGCGGGAGATAGCGATGAACGCGCAGGAAAAACCAAAGCTCGAGATGCACACTCTGCTGTTATGCAATGACATCCAATTTCGGGGGATTACGCGGACTGTGCTGAACGAACTGCATGCGGCTCCGAGAATTGTTGGAGGAGCGGTTGCGGCTCTGGCCATGGTCAAGACCCACGAGTTCGATGCGATCATCGTGGACTGGCGCGAGATCGATAATCTGGCAGACTTTTTGTGCGTCGTACGCCGTTCGGAGTTGAACCGGCACGCCGTCCTGGTAGCGATTGTGCGGGACTTGCTCGACCTGAAGCAGGCATTCGCCGCTGGAGTTCAGTTGCTGATTCACAAGCCGGCGTCGGCAGTCCAGATTGAACGGTGTCTGCGGGCGGCCTACAGCGCGCGCATTGCGCAACGGCGGCGACATCACCGCGAACCGGTGAGCATTGTTGCATCCGTCAGTACGCGCAACCAGCCGTTGACTGAGGCGCTGATCATAAACCTTGGTGACGGAGGCGTGGGCCTGAAGATGGATGGTGGAGAACCTGGCCGATGCCCAAAGGTAGGCGAGGACTTGGAACTGAGGTTTGCGCTGCCGCGCACCGGAGAAATCATGGACGTGTCGGGGAGAGTCGTCTGGGGGACGGCCGATACTTGCGGCGTCCGGTTCAACTATGTGCCGGACAATCAACGGCAGTCGCTCGAGCAGTGGCTCACCGCGTGCGTGGAGCGGTCGCTGGCAGACTTGTGCGAGCGGATACGGGTGGTTTGCGCTTAGGACTGTTCCGCGGAGAGTGTGTGGGCGTCCCGCCCGGACAACAGCTGCTGGGACGGCACCGGTACCAAAGCAAAGCCCGCTTGCGCGAGCTTTTATCTACTCATCATTAAGATTAACGTCTCTATTGAGGCCTTCTTTCAACGACCTACTGATGGGCTGTAGGGGCGTCGGGCGTGCCGGTGGTTAGAGGGGCGATCGGTTGCGTTGCTTCTTCACCGAGAGCCGGAAGAGGCGACTCAAGCGCGATCTGGAGCACCTGATCCATCGTATCCACGAAATGCATCTTCATGGCAGAACGAAGGTTCTCAGGCACCTCGGCTAGATCTTTCTCGTTGTCCTTCGGCAGGATGACCTCGAACAACCCGGCTCGATGAGCGGCCAGCAGTTTCTCTTTCAGGCCTCCGATGGGAAGAACTTTGCCGCGCAGCGTGATTTCCCCAGTCATTGCCAAGTCGCGACGCACAGGGATCTTGCTCAGAGCGCTCGAGATGGCGGTTGCGATCGTAATGCCCGCGGACGGACCATCTTTCGGGATGGCGCCCTCGGGGACGTGAACGTGCAAGTCGAGATTACGGTAGAAGTCGCGATTCAGTCCCAGACGATGCGCGCGTGAACGTACATAAGACATGGCTGCCTGCGCCGACTCCTGCATGACGTCGCCCAACTTGCCGGTTAGAGTCAGCTTGCCCTTGCCGTCTACGACACTGGCTTCGGTGCTCAGAATCGATCCGCCAACCTCGGTCCAGGCAAGACCAGTGACCAAGCCCACTTCGCTCTTTTCGTGGGCAAGAGTATCGCGGAACTTCACGACTCCGAGGAAGTCATTTACATTCTCGCCGGTGATGGTAATGGAGTAGTTTTCGCCTTCCTTTACCACCTTGCGCGCGACCTTACGGCAGACATTTCCAATCTCACGTTCCAGGTTGCGTACACCGGCTTCTCGCGTATAGGAGCGAATGAGGGAGGTGATGGCTTCGTCGGTAAACTTGATGTTTTTCTCCGACAAGCCCGCCGCCAGCATTTGCTTCTTGACCAAAAATTGCTTGGCGATTTCGACCTTCTCCTGCTCGGTGTAGCCGTGAAGTCGAAGCACTTCCATGCGGTCCTGAAGCGCGGCAGGGATGGTGTGCATTACGTTCGCGGTCGCAACGAAGAAGACTTGTGAAAGGTCGTATTCAACGTCGAGGTAGTGATCGACGAACATGAAATTCTGTTCGGGGTCGAGCACTTCGAGCAGCGCAGCAGACGGATCACCGCGGAAGTCCATCGACATCTTGTCGACTTCGTCCAACATGAAGACCGGGTTCTTTGTGCCGGCCTTCTTCATCATCTGGATGATCTGGCCGGGCAAAGCGCCGATATAGGTGCGCCGGTGACCGCGGATTTCGGCTTCATCGCGCACACCGCCAAGCGACATACGGACAAACTTGCGGCCGGTTGCCTTGGCAATCGACATACCCAGCGATGTTTTGCCAACGCCTGGAGGTCCGACGAAGCACAGTATTGATCCTTTGGGATTCTTAACCAACTGGCGGACGGCAAGAAATTCGAGGATGCGCTCCTTGATCTTTTCCAGTCCATAGTGATCTTCGTTCAGAACCTTTTCCGCGCGCGAGATATTGCGGATTTCCTTCGAGCGCTTCTTCCACGGCACAGCCAGGAGCCAGTCCAGATAGTTGCGGGAAACTGTCGACTCGGCCGACATGGGCGGCATGGCTTCGAGTTTCTTCAACTCCTGCATAGCCTTGTCCTTGACTTCCTTCGGCATGCCGGCAGACTCGATTTTCTTCTTCAGTTCATCGAACTCGCTCTTCTCGCCGCGCCCCAGTTCTTTCTGGATCGCCTTGATCTTTTCGTTGAGGTAATACTCTTTCTGCGCCTTTTCCATCTGGCGCTTCACACGCGACTGTATGGTGCGGTCGACATTTAACTTCTCGATTTCGATATCCAGAACGTCGGCGATGCGGGTGAGGCGCTCCGCTGGATCGAAGATCGCAAGCAGTTCCTGCTTCTCTTCGATCGAGAGCTGCAGGTTGGCGGAGATCACGTCGGTCAGTTTGGCGGGGTCTTCCATCCGCACTGCCGAAATCATGGTCTCGTAGTTCAACGCCTGACAGAGCTTTACGTACTGCTCGAACAGGGAAGTGACGCGTTGCATGCTGGCTTCAAGGGCCTGGTTGGTCTCGGTGGTGAAGCGGGCGACTCGGACCGTGGCCTGCATGTACCCGTCGGTGTCAGCGACCTGCAGGATCTTGCCGCGCTCGATTCCCTCAACCAAGACTTTGATGTTGCCGTCAGGGAGCTTGAGACTCTGAACAATGTTGACGATTGTTCCAACCTGGTAAATCTCGTTGGCTTTCGGTTCGTCGATCGAGGCGTCGTGCTGAGTTGCCAGAAAGATCTTCTTGTCGGCCGCTAACGCTTCTTCCAGGGCACGCACGCTGGACTCCCGACCCACAACAAACGGAGTCATCATGAATGGAAAGATGACCACGTCCCGGATGGGCATCATGGGTAATTTTCGGGATTCGTATTTTTCCTTGGATGTAGTCACTGAATCTCCCTGGGAAGTACGGACTGACGACGACCTATTAGGATTTTACCTGAGTGGAGGCTGCGGCGAAATGGCATTTAAGTTGTAAGGCGTTGTCTCGGAGGACTCATGTGAAGCAAATTGCAAACTGTCGTGTTTCGCCTTGCAACAGGGTCGCTGACGGTTCCGGCAGAGATGAGCGATTGCCATCTCTGCCGGAAAGTAAATGTGTCGGGTTGAGACGGTGTTTATCCAGCCTTTTCCATGACGGTGGCAAACGAGGCGCTCCGCTTTTCCACCATCTCCCGCGTCACTTCAAATTCTTTTAACTTCTTTTGACTTGGGAGGTTAAACATCAAGTCGAGCATCAGTTCCTCAAGGATCATGCGCAGTCCGCGCGCCCCGACTTTGCGTGCCATGGCCTGGCGCGCTATGGCGCGGAGGGCCTCGTCATTGAACTTGAGGCGGACGTTCTCGAACTCAAAGAGGCGTTGATATTGCTTGATAATCGCGTTTTTGGGCCGGGTCAGAATCTCGATGAGGGCAAATTCGTCAAGGTCTTCGAGCATTCCCACGACAGGAAGACGGCCGACAAACTCAGGGATTAGCCCGAATTTGATCAGGTCCTCGGGTTGCACCTCTTGCAGAAGTTCCTGGCTACGCTTCTTGGAGGTGATGGCTTCTTCTTTCTCTGCATCCTCACCGCTGCGGAAGCCGAGCGACTTCTTGCCCATCCTGCGAGTGATAATTTTGTCGAGACCGACGAAAGCGCCGCCGCAAATGAAGAGAATGTTCGTGGTGTCGACCGGCGTGAATTCCTGGTGCGGATGCTTACGTCCACCTTGAGGGGGGACGTTGGCGATGGTGCCTTCGAGGATCTTGAGAAGGGCTTGCTGCACGCCTTCGCCCGAAACGTCACGTGTGATCGAGGGATTCTCGTCTTTGCGGCCGATCTTGTCGACTTCATCGATATAAATGATGCCGGTCTGAGTGCGATTTACGTCTCCATCGGCAGCCTGCAAGAGTTTCAGGATGATGTTCTCCACATCCTCGCCGACATAGCCCGCCTCCGTCAGCGTCGTGGCATCGACGATGGCAAAGGGAACATCCAGCATACGGGCCAAAGTTTGTGCCAGCAGCGTCTTACCGGTCCCGGTGGGGCCGATCAGCATGATGTTCGACTTCGAGAGCTCGATCCCGTCGCCGGTCTTCTGGCGATTCATGAAGATGCGCTTGTAGTGGTTGTAAACCGCGACAGCCAGTTTCTTTTTGGTCTGCTCTTGCCCGATGACGTATTCGTCGAGGAATGCTTTCACTTCCTGGGGCTTAGGCAGTTGATTGGGCGTGGTCGCCTGAGGAGTTGCAGTGCGGTCATCTTCGAGGATGGAATTGCAAACCGCTACGCACTCATCGCAAATATAGGCGCGGGGGTAATCGCTGGGCGACGAGATCAGTTTGGCTACAGCGTCCTGCGATTTGTGGCAGAACGAACAGCGTAGAATCTCGTCGGTTCCCGACTTGTTTTTCACTCGGCTCTACTCCTTCAGCGGTTCCACGGCGATGACCCCGGTCTCGATTTCTTTGAACGGACCTTCATGCCGATGAGGTGCTGACTTCAGGCGCGAAGGGCGATCATACCGCTTTTGCCGTCTTATAAATGATATCGTCTATGATTCCGTATTCCTTAGCCTGCTGCGCGTTCATGATGAAGTCGCGCTCGACATCTTTCTCCACCTTGTCCAGTTTCTGTCCGCTGTGTTTCGAAAGTAACTGATTCGTGATCTCCCTCATGCGAAGGATTTCTCTTGCGTGGATATCAATGTCAGTAGCTTGCCCGGATAACCCGCCCATAGACGGTTGATGTATTAGAATCCGCGAATTCGGCAGAGCCAATCTCTTTTTAGGCTCACCTGATGCCAAAAGTAACGCAGCCATTGATGCCGCTTGGCCAACGCACAGTGTCATCACATCGTTTTTCACGTATTGCATGGTGTCGTAAATGGCCATGCCAGCCGTGATCGATCCGCCCGGAGAGTTGATGTAAAGCTGGATGTCTTTCTCCGGATCTTCCTGAGCCAGAAACAACATCTGGGCGATGACCAGATTGGCGATGTTATCGTCAATCGGGGTGCCAATGAAGATGATGTTGTCGCGAAGCAGACGGGAATAGATATCGTAGGCGCGTTCGCCCCGCCCAGTCTGCTCGATGACCATCGGGACCAGCATCATCTGCGGGTCATTTTTTTGCCAATCGTTCGGCTTCACGTTCACCTGCCACACTCCGCCCCGACGCAACGCTTTACTTGCATGGAGAGGATTCGAATGGTCCGCCTGTGTTACGCGGACTGGTGATACAGAAAATCGAGGGTCTTTTCGCTGCGGATTCTGCTCCGGATTCTATCGAGGCCCCCATCTTGTGTCAAACGAGCGCGAACCGCTTCCGGAGTCTGTTTTGTCTGTTGGGCGAGCGATTCGAGTTCGTGATTGACCTCGTCTTCGCCGGCATCAATTTTTTCCAGTTCCGCAATGCGATCCAGTAACAGCGACGACTTTACATCTTGCACAGCCTGGTCCCTTTGGCCCGCCCGAAGTCGCGGCAGGTCCATTTTCTTCATGTCCTCCATCTTCATACCCTGCGAAGCCAGTGCACGAAGACCGCGCTCGAGGCGAAGATCGATCTGGCGATCGACCAGCGATTCGGGCACTTCGAAATCATTACGCTTTACGAGTTCCGCCACAAGTTTGTCTTTGGCTTCGCGCTCGGCGGTGTGCTTCCGCTCGTGCTCCATGTTGTCGCGGATCTGCTTGCGCACCTGATCGACGCTGGTGAACTCGCCGAGTTCCCTGGCGAAATCGTCGTTTAGTTCGGGCAGACTCTTTTGTTTGATCGCCTGAATCTTCACGGAATAGATGAAAGTCTTTCCGGCAAGCCGCTTGTCGTTCGAATCTTCGGGATAGCTCACTTCGAAAGAGCGATCCTCTCCCGCATTCGCGCCACGGAGATTCTCGGTGAACTCAGGGACCGTGTTTTTGCCGCCGATCTCGATCAGGACTTCGTCCATGTGGACGGGCTGAGTCTTGTCGTCGGTATCTTTGGGGCGGCCGTCCATCGCCGCCTGTGCGAAGTCGCCGTCGGCGAGAGGGCGGCCCTCAATGGAAGTGTACGTCGCGTGCTGTTCGCGGACGCTGTTCAGAGCTTCTTCAACTTCGTCGTCCTTCACGATGATTTCCGGATGGTCGGTGCGAAGTTCTTTGTAGCCCTGGACAATAATCTCGGGCATGATCTCGAAGCTGGCCTTGAACTTCAGAGGTTCGCCGTCATGGATGTGCAAGTCGGTGACGCGTGGCTGCGAGACAGGAATCATCCCGAGCTTTTCAGCTTCCTTGCGGAAGTATCGAGGGACGAGTGCTTCGACGACATCGCTCTTGAGATCTTCTTTAAAGCGCTGGCGGATGATCGAGGGGGGTACATGGCCGGTGCGGAAGCCTGGCAGCCGAGCTACCTTTTGGTATTTCTGGACAAGAGCCTCGGTCTCGCGGGCCACTTCGTCCGCGGGGATTTCGACCGAGATCTCGCGCTTCACCCCGTCCTTGTTCTTTGTGTCTATTGTTTGTGACGGACTCACGATTGCCTTTCACCTTACTAATAGCGGCGCGGACAAACGCATTCACGCACCGTTAATGTGAGTGTAAAGACAGACAGAGAGCAGCGTCAAACGCCTGAGGCAAATCAATGGGCCTTGGGACTTAAGGCCCAATTTCGGAAAGGGAATCGGAAACCTAGAACCGACACCTTGGACGACCGGGCAGCCGCCTCTCGAACGAGCATCTAAGGTATACTCTGCCGCCCCCGACGACGTTAGAGCGATCGATCAGGACTTCATCAAGAACATGCCTCGCGACTGGCTCACCGTTCTCAACCACGACGTCATCACCTGCACTCGCTGTCCGCGGCTGGTGAAGTATCGCGAGGAAGTTGCGCGTGTGAAACGGCGCGCGTACCTCGATTGGAATTATTGGGGCAAACCGGTGCCGGGTTTTGGCGATCCGCAAGCTCAGGTTCTAGTGATGGGGCTGGCGCCTGGAGCCCATGGATCGAATCGCACCGGACGGCCGTTTACGGGCGATGCATCGGGAAATTTTATGTATCCGGTGCTGCACGAGACCGGGTTTGCCAATCAACCGACGGCGACCAACCGCAATGATGGTCTTAAGCTCAAGAATCTGTACATCACTGCTGCCGTGCGATGTGCTCCTCCGGACAACAAACCGCTGCCGACTGAACTCGTGGCTTGTTCAGCATTCCTGGATCGCGAATTGGCGGGATTGGACAAGGTGAAGGTGGTAGTGGCACTTGGCAAGATCGGGTTTGATGCTTACCTCAATTACATGAAGCGTCGTGGGCTGCTTGCCGGCAAGAAAGAATATGTCTTCAAACATGGAGCGAGCTATGACATGCCGGACGGCAAGGTACTGCTCGCTTCGTACCATCCGTCGAATCAGAACACCCAGACAGGGAAGCTGACGCGGGAGATGTTTGTCAGAATCTTCCAGCAAGCGAGGAAATGGGCAGGAGCTTGAATGTGGGACGGGCGGGAAATGTCCGCCCCACGAGTGCTATCTGGCTTTGGTCACTATGACTTCGAGTTGAAACTGGCGCTTGGAGTTAGGGTCGTCCACAACGCCTATCACGATTGGTTTGCCGACGATAAGAAGTGTCTCGCCATCGATTTTGATCTGTCGAACTACGGGTGGCAACATTGCCCCGCCGTGGTCACCCGTGGCCACGTCGAGATTGCTGACTTCCGCCCTGACGGCCAAAGTCAGTTCGTCAGCATGCTCTCGAAGTTGAGACCAGAGACTCGTACCAACATCCAGATATTGATACTGAACCGACGGGCTCATATTGGAGGTTGAACCACTGGAGACTGGGACACGCGTGCCGATCTTGATCTCATTGGGAGTACCGGCGATGAGATTCATCGAGTAGTGACGAGTGTTTACGCTCTTCCCGTCCGCAATTTCATTGAAGGAAAAATCGAGGCGGTAGGATTGAGCCGGCTTGTTTTTTTCGGGGGAAGAACTGGTGTCTTTTGCTGCCTCCTGCGCCTGCACAAGTTCCGTCGAAATCCGGATTCCTGCTGCAAGAACTAAGATCAGTACCACGATTATTTTTCGCATGGATATTCGTCTACCTTTCTTGATTACCGCCGTGAAGATCGACTTCGGACCGCGATCGTTTTGCTCTTCGCTGTGTTTCGTTTTCAAATTCTTCCTGCGCTGTCGCAATTAAGACGGCCTCTTCAGGAAATGTGCTCGCATACTTTGCCAGGGCCAGCTCCTGCTCGCTCAACGGCTGAGGAGAAGGGAACTGGTCGAGCTTGGGGCCCGCCGCCGGATTGGGCGCGATCTGCGGATGAGGGGTTCTTCGGTGGCCTGGTTCAAATCTTCGTGGAGTTACGGAATTCACGTCGTGTCGCGCCATTTCTCGTTCCGGTATCCGCGAACTTGAATCCCGTACCGCTGGGTGGCCCGCGACCGACGGATCTTTCGTCGTCTCGAATCTCCACGAAAACGAAAGGGCGGCAATAACTACGGCTGCTACTACCGCTGACAGACCCCAGTGCCACCACACGCGCGAGGGAGCCTTCTTCCGTTCGGCTTGAAGGTTCGCCAAAACTCGTTCTTCCAGCCCCGACCTCGGCTCCACTGTTGAGTATTTCGCCAGGGCGCTGTCAAGAAGGCGGTCGAGTTCATCCTGTGGACCCTCGTCCGTCTTTGATCGCTCGTATCTTTGATCTGGCATATTCGTTATCGTAACTTTCGGATCGCTGGTTGCAACTTTTCCTTCAAGATCTGTCGAGCGCGGAACACGCGCGAGCGAACGGCTGATTCCTTGATTCCCAAAATTGCCGCAACCTCCGCCGGAGACATATCTTCGACCGTCGACAAGACAAGCGGTTCGCGCAGCTTGGCGGGCAATATCGCAATCATTTTCTCCAGTGCCGCACCGAGTTGAGTGCCATGTACAGTGGCGTCGGCTAGCGCATCCGGAGAGGCCGGTTCCTCGATTGGCCTTTCGGGATCGTCCAATGGAATCTCGCGAGTTCGACCGCGAAGGCTGGTGCGATCGACAGCGACGCGCCAGGCGATCCGCACCAGCCACGCCTTCGGATCCTCGACTGTCGCGAGCTTCGATTTGTAGCGCAGCACGCGCATGAATGTCTCCTGCGTAGCGTCCTCGGCATCGTGATGGCGCCGCAACACGGCGAAGGCTATGCGGTAGACGAGGCGCGCGTGTTGCTGGACCAGAACCTCGAGCAATTCGTCCTGATCGTGCTCGGTCGTCGTTGCTCCGCTCAGGATCGCCTCTCCCGCCACCACTTGTCCGCCCTCAATCATGAAGACCGCCTGGAAGGTCGATATGTTCAGGAATTTCTAGAGGGAGAACGACTTCATACACGGGTCTTGCAGAGCTGGCTGGATCGTGGTCGTGAAGGGACGTCTTTGGAAAACTAAATTCTGTGGCTTGCAGGCAAGGAAAAGAAGTTCATCGTGAAATTCGGAAAGGAAGACCTTGGGCACAACGTGTGCGTACAGAAACTAAAATCCAACCATTACGGGTTCAGGTTCAAGCTTTGTACCCCAGGTTTGGTCGACGCGCTGCTGAATCAGGTTTTTCAGGGCGAGGATTTCTACGGCGGTAGCTCCGCCAAGATTGACCATGGCAAGTGTGTGCTTACTGGAGATTCCCACGCGGCCCAGGATGAACCCGCGATGAAATCCGGAGTGTTCGACCAGCCACGCGGCCGAGATTTTCTTTCTGCTTTCTAGTGCTGGATAACTCGGCAACGTTAAGCCCTGAGCGGTGGCTCGCCGTTCCAGGTCGCGATGCTGGTCCTCAGATACGACCGGATTCTTGAAGAATGATCCAGCGCTGCGGCTGTCTGGATCGCCATCGACTATCAGCATCCCCTTGCGAGTGCGAATATCACGGACGGCCTCGCGAAGTTCCCTGAGGCTCGGTGAGGTCTCCCGTCCTTCGAAGTGCCGTTTCAGATCTGCATAATCGAGGTGTGGTTGGCCCGCGGGAGTGAGGGCATAGGTGACCTTCAGAATGATGAACCGTCCGCGTTCCGTCGTGTTGAAAATGCTGGAGCGGTAGTGGAAGCCGCAGGCCTCCTGACAAAGTTCACGAACTTGATTGTCTTTGAGGTCGAAGACCTCGACTGACTCGATCGTTTCGGAGACCTCTTGCCCGTACGCACCGACGTTTTGCACTGGAGTTCCGCCGACGCTGCCGGGGATTCCGCTCAGGCATTCGATACCGGCGCAGTCGGCTTGAACGGCGGCCGCGACCAGATTGTCCCAGGGCTCGCCCGCACCCCCCGTGAACAAAACTTTTCCGTCCTGCGCTCCTGGGATGCGCTCGATTCCGCCGATTCCGATTTTGAGCACCAGGCCCGGCCATCCGGAGTCGGAGACGACTAAATTGCTCCCGCCTCCGAGGACGAACATGGGGATGTCTCGCGACCGGGCGAAGGCAAGAGCTTCCTGAACGTCGGCTCGAGATTTCGCTTCGACGAAAAACCGGGCAGCACCGCCCACGCCAAAGGTGGTAAGCGGTGCAAGCGGAATGTTCTCAAGCAGGAGCATGCAACGAATTCAATATACACACCGGTTTGTTGCGGACGTACTTGGCAGCCTGTCACAGGGCGCTTCATTGTGTTCTGAGATGGGCCGGCTCGCGATAGAATAGAGTGAGAGATCCACTGGAGGAAATTTGAGTATGCCGATGTACCCCGAAGTTATGGTTGTGCCCATGCGCGAGGAGTTGACGCGGCTGGGTATCGATGAACTACACACAGTAGACGAAGTTGATCAGGCGTTGAAGAATCGTCCGGGCACTGCGATGGTGGTTGTGAATTCAATCTGCGGATGTGCCGCCGGACGGATGAGGCCTGCTGTGCGCATGGCCCTGCAAAATTCAGTCAAGCCGGAGAAGTCGTTCTCCGTATTCGCAGGGCAGGAGAAGGACGCTACCGATCGCGCCCGCAGTTATTTCACTGGATATCCACCGTCCTCGCCATCGATCGGGATACTGCGGGATGGTGAACTCGTCTACATGATGCAGAGGCGCGACATTGAATCGCGCGAAGCGCCTGCCATCGCAGCGGATTTGAAAGCCGCGTTTGATCGATTTTGCGCCAGGGCTACGGTATAGGCTCAGAGGCTGCGCAATGGTTAAGCCCTGCGGTTACCCCGCAGGGCTTACTTCTTCGCGGGTGTAGTTGCGAGAAATGCCTTTATTACAATTGCATTCGGCTGCATGCCCACGGGGATCAGGGTCATCAGTGAGTATTCCGACGTCTCCAAAGTGCGCCGGGGCTTTCGCTTCTGGATAACCGTGACGTCTCCGGATTCCGTATCCGCTACAAGTAAGTAATTCTGATCGGGCGTCAGGGCCAGGCTGTCGGGACGACTACCCACGGCGATCGTCCAGATGCGACGGCCCATGTCGATGTCATACACCGCCACGCTATTCGAGCCGAAGTTCGATACATAAAGCCGAGAGTTGTCGAGCGTAACCACGCCCTTTGAGGGATGCTGTCCGACTTCCTGGCTGCTGCCAACTTCGTCGTTTCCAGTTTCAACAATCGAGATGCTGTTCGCGTCGAAGTTACAGACGATCAACTCTCCGCCGTCGGGCTTCATGGTCAAGCTGACCGGAGTGTGGCCGACATCGATGAGGGCGAGCACACGATCTTCTTTCGCGTCCTTCTTCAGTTGAACTGACGCCACTTGAGATGATCCGGAGCAGGAGACGAACGCCTTACTTGAGTCGGGCAGGATTGCAATATCTTCCGGCTGCTGACAAACAGGCAATGTAGTTCGCACGTGCAACATCTTCACGTCGATCAGAGAGACGGTATTGTCCCCACGATTTGATACGACGACGGTTGAGCCGTCTGGCGAAACGCGAGCCAGTCCTGGTGAGGTTCCGACGCGGATGTTGCCGAGCAGAAGACGCTTTTCAAGATCGATCACGCTTACGTTCGAAGATGCAGAGTTCGCCACGTAGGCACGCTTGCCGTCTTCGGAAACATCAATGAAGTACGGGCGGGCGTGGACGCCAATGGTCGCAGCGACTGTGTTGGTCTCGGCGTCGATGACGGTGATGCTATTCGATCCGGCGTTCACTACATAAATTTCATTTTTCTTGCTGTTGGCCGCGATGCCTGTGGGTTCGCTGCCGACGTGCAAAGTCTTAGCCAGGGCAAAGGTCCGCAGGTCGATCACACTGACGGTATTGCTCTTGCCGTTGGAAACGTAGGCGTATTCGCGGAATGCGGGCCCGTAGTCGGGCATTTGCTGTTCGCGGAAATACCACCAGCCCAGCCCGCCGAGGATGGGAAGCAGCACAGCGATGAAGAGGAGCTTGCGCAAGGCTATCCGTGAAAAAGCAAGATTAACAGAGGTTTGGTGTCACGGATGATGGTAGAGGCGGAATGAGACTTCGACTTTCAGTTCGACAGATACGGGTTTTCCATCCTTGGATCCGGGATGAAACTTCCAGCGACGTACGGCCTCGACGGCTTTCTCATCGAGGCCGTGCCCTTGACCGTTCAACACTCGAACGTCCGTCGTCTCGCCTTTTGACGTTACGATCGCTGAGAGAACTACCATACCCTCTATGTGTCGCTTTCTGGCTTCATCGCTGAAATCAGGTTCCGGGGTGTAGATCAGTTCTGGGAATGTGATTCCTCTGCCTCGATGATAAACGGGTTCAGCAACTCCATCTACCATCACCGTGAGGGTAGGCACATCGTTGGCTGCAGCTTTAACGGCTGCATTAGCTGCGGCGACCTGGGCCGGGAGTCTGCTACCCAGGATCAATAGACTACACAGGAATAAGAAGCGCGATAGATTGTTATGCGCAGAATTCATGCGATCCGTAGGTGCTTTCGGTCGATGTGAAAAAAATTATTTGGTAACGGCAACCGCTTCGCTCACTTCAATCGCTGGAACCGTACGTCCAAGCACGGCTGCGATCTGGCGTACCTGAGTCATCAGTTCGTCGAACTGATCGGGGAACAATGACTGGGGGCCGTCCGACAATGCCTGATCGGGTTGCGGATGCACCTCGACCATCAGCCCGTCGGCACCGACCGCTACTGCAGCTCGCGAGAGCGGCGTAACTTTGTTGCGTTTTCCTGTGCCGTGGCTAGGGTCGACGAGAATCGGGAGATGGCTGAGACGCTGGACCGCCGGCACGATGCTCAGATCAAGAGTATTCCGGGTGTGGTCCGCGAAGGTACGTACACCGCGCTCACAGAGGGCGACGTTGTAGTTGCCCTCGCTGAGGATGTACTCGGCGGCCATGAGGAGTTCTTCGAGAGTGGCGGACATGCCGCGCTTAAGCAGGACCGGTTTGCGGGCGCGTCCGGCACGCTTGAGCAGAGAGAAATTCTGCATGTTTCGAGCGCCAATCTGGATCACGTCAGCGTATTCATCCACCAAATCGAGGGACTCATGGTCGATGGCCTCGGTGATGATGCGCATGCCGAACTGCTGGCGAATCTCCGCCATTATGCGGAGACCCTCTTCCCCAAGCCCCTGAAACGAATAAGGCGAGGTGCGGGGCTTATAGGCCCCGCCGCGAAAAAATTGCGCTCCGGCGCGATGAAGGCGTTCGGCAACAGTGAATGCTTGCTCACGGCTCTCGATGGCGCAAGGGCCCGCGACGATCGCCAGGCCGGGCCCGCCGATTGTGGCCGTGCTGCCGGGAAAGCGTATGACGGTGTTTTCTTCCTTTACGTCACGGCTAACTAATTTGTAGGGCTTTGAGACTTTGATGACTTCCTGTACGCCCGGCATCTCTTCGAGGGTGCCCTGTTCAACCTCGCCCTTGTTTCCGGTAATTCCGATAGCGGTACGGGTCGCTCCGGGCATCGAGTGAGCGCGATAACCGAGCTGTTCAATTTTTTCGCAAACGGCGCGCACCTGTTCTTCACTGGCCTGCGCCTTCATGACAACTAACATAGATTCACCTGCGAGCAGAACGTCTGGGACTGCTATCTAAGTCTATCGTTCGTCCCTCTTGCACCGCAAATAGAGCAGTTGCAGGCGATGTCGAAACCGACTGATACTCGTTTCATGGCGGGTGAACGAGACATTCTGAAGGGGCCGGCGCCGAAAAGGCCGCCGCGCCTGACCTCGCGGCGAGTCGGGATCCACACCTCATCTGCGGGAGGTGTGCAGAATGCCGCTGAGCGCGCTTACAGGCTGGGTTGCAACGCGTTTCAGATGTTCTCGTCGAGCCCTCGGCAGTGGGCTCCGTACGACTTGGCAGAGCCTCAGTGCGCCGAGATGAACCGCCTGCGCGCGCGATACGATCTCAGGCCTCTCGTCATTCACACCAACTATTTAGTCAACATGGCCAGCTCCAACGATTTGTTTCTGCATAAGTCAATGGAGGCTTTTCGTGGAGAGGTGGAACGTGCTCTAGCGCTGGGCGCGGATTATCTAGTGCTCCATCCTGGATCGTTTCGCGGGGCAGATCGCGAGCACGGCCTGCTGCGCACCGCGGCCGCGATTGCAGCCTCGACCCAAGGGCTTGACCTGGTCAAAGGGGGACTGACAATCCTGATCGAGAACACGGCCGGAGCCGAATTCTCGCTCGGCGGTAGCTTCGAGCAGGTGGCAGAGGTATTAGAGAAGCTGGACGGAATCGTTCCGGTGGGCGCTTGCATCGATACATGTCATACGCACGTTGCCGGATACGACATAGTCAGCAAGGACGGGATTTACGAGACTTTGCTGCGCCTTGAAGCCACCATCGGGTTGAACCGCGTCAAGGTTTGGCACTGCAACGATGCGAAGGCGGCGCGCGGATCGAAGTTAGACCGCCACCAGCACATCGGGAAGGGAACGATCGGGAAGGAGCCGTTCCGAATACTACTGAACGATCTCCGGTTAGCACATGCGGCATTCATCGCTGAAACCCCGATTGACAGCCCGGGAGACGACCGCCGGAATGTCGATGCGCTAAAAAGCCTGGTAAAGGACGCCTAGATCCAGCGCCGGCTGCCAACGCAGCATCCAAGACCGCTTAGTCCAGTCGTCGTTGTAGAATTTAAGTTTCAGCTTTCCCGCCGGATCTTATATGCCACAAGAGGAAAAAACAGAAGTTACGACGCAAGCCGATCGTCTCAATGATGAGCGGTACGACCCCCAGCGCGTCGAGATGAAATGGGCGACGCGCTGGCAGCAGGACGCAGCTCTTTATGCCGCCGAGCCGGACTCGAGCAAAAAGAAGTTTTACGTCCTTGAAATGCTGCCATATCCCTCGGGCGCGCTGCACATGGGTCACGTGCGCAACTATTCAATTGGTGATGCGCTAGCTCGTTACATGTGGATGAACGGCTACAACGTACTTCACCCGATGGGATGGGACTCGTTCGGCCTGCCGGCGGAGAACGCGGCGATTTCTAACAACACGCCTCCGCGCGAGTGGACCTTGCGAAATATCGCGAACATGAAGTCGCAGATGAAGCGGCTCGGGTTCGCGTACGACTGGTCCCGCGAGGTTACGACGTGCTTTCCGGAATACTACAAGTGGAACCAGTGGTTCTTCTTGAAGCTTTTCGAGCGCGATTTGGTGTACCGCAAGAAGAGCAAGGTGAACTGGTGCCCGAAATGCGCAACGGTATTGGCAAACGAACAGGTGTTGAGCGACGGCACCTGCTGGCGCCACGAAGACACGTTGGTGGAGCAGCGCGAATTGGAACAGTGGTTCGTCCGCACCACCAAGTACGCCGAAGAGTTATTGCGGGATCTGGACAAGTTGGAGGGCTGGCCCGACAAAGTGCGGGTCATGCAGCGCAATTGGATTGGCCGAAGTGAAGGTACCTTGGTTGATTTCAAACTGGACGGCAACGCCGGCCCGGCAGGATCAACGATCAGCGTATTCACGACCCGCGTCGACACGATTTTCGGGGCAACCTCGGTGCAGCTTGCGCCCGAGCACCCGATGGTGGCCGATTTCGTCCGCTTTAACCAACCCTTAGGCGAATCGGTGCAGCAGTTGATCGCCGAGCAGCGGAAGGCCAAAGAGGCGGGCGATATCGGTGCGATTGAGAAGCACGGTGTGAACACCCATCGCTACGCGATCAACCCGTTCAGTGGGGAGAAGGTGCCGATCTGGATTGCGAATTACATCCTGATGGACTATGGCACTGGCGCGATTATGAGTGTTCCCGCGCACGACGATCGCGACTACGAATTCGCCAAGAAATACAAAATCGAAATGCGCCTCGTGATCCTTCCCGTATCGAACGATCCGGAAGAGACAATGACCGAGCCGCAAATGCCGTTCACTGCGCACGATGGAATGGTAATCAACTCGGGGCCGTACAGCGGTATGAGTTGCGCGGACGCGATCAAGAAAATGGCTGCGCACGGGGAAGAGAAAGGCTTCGGCAAAGCCGCCGTTACCTACCGGCTGAAAGATTGGGGTATCTCGCGGCAACGTTACTGGGGAACACCGATCCCGATGCTTTATTGCGAGAAGGACGGAATCGTCCCAGTTCCCGAAAAAGACCTGCCCGTGATCTTGCCGGAGAATGTCGACATCACGTTAACGGGCGGTTCGCCGTTGGGACGGGTGCCGGAATTTGTAAACGCCACTTGTCCCAAGTGTGGCGGGCCGGCGCGGCGCGAAACCGACACGATGGACACGTTCGTCGACTCGTCCTGGTATTTCTATCGCTACACAGACGCGCACAATGATCGGGCGCCGTTTGATGGGAAAATCGTCGGCTACTGGTTTCCGATCGACCAATACATCGGCGGCGTCGAGCACGCCATCTTGCATCTGATCTACTCGCGCTTTTGGACGAAGTTCATGCGCGACATGGGCATGATCTCGAACGATGAACCAGTCGAGCGTTTGTTCACCCAAGGGATGGTGATAAAAGACGGCGCCAAGATGTCGAAGAGTCTGGGCAATGTCGTTTCACCGGACGAGATGGTCGGACGTTACGGCGCTGATGCGGCGAGGCTCTACAGCTTATTCGCAGCGCCGCCGGACCGGGATCTCGATTGGCAGGACACCGGCATTGAAGGCATTCACCGATTCCTTGGACGCGTGTACCGATTTTTCGTCCGCAACCCGCGAGGGGGCCAAGATCCAACTCGGCAATTACCTTCTGGCGACTTGACGCCAGAGGCGAGAGCGATTCAGCGAAAACTTCATCAGACGATCAAACGCGTCAGCGATGATTTTCAAGGACGCTGGCACTTCAACACGTGCATATCGGCGGTCATGGAGTTGGTGAACGTGCTATATGGCTCGGAGGAAGCGATCGCGAAGGGCGCAGTGCCAGCAGCATTTCTCGCGGACGTGCAACGGAGTCTGGTGCTTCTCATGGCTCCTTTCGCTCCGTACCTGGCACATGAACTTTGGGAAATGACCGGCGAGACCGGGAGCTTGCTCAAGGCGGCATGGCCTAAGTACGACGCGGCGCTGGCCAAGGAAGAAGAAATCGAAATTCCGGTGCAGATCAACGGAAAACTGCGCAGCCGCGTAACCGTGCCCGCTGATGCGGACGAATCGTTCGTGCTGGAGCGGGCGTTGGCGGATGACAAGGTGAAGGCCGCTTGTGGCGGGAAGCAGATAGTCAAGAAGATCTATGTTCCCGGCAAGATGGTGAATCTTGTCGTGAAGTAGGTCTTATCTGGCTTGAGCTTTGGTGGTTACGCCCCACGATGTGTAGACACTGCGGCTACTCTGGATGACAATGCCAGTCGGGTGATGTGCGCACATGGCGCGTCTGATTTATCCTGTGCGCGTGTCTGCCTCCCCTACACTTGAAGGCTTTCGAGCGGCCTTCCGTCGTCCTTCCTTTACGTTGGCGGAGATTACCTGGCGTTGGGCGGTGGGTGCCACTGCGGTTCTGCTCTTCTTTTTCGGACTTTTCGAGTTTCTAAGCACCGTGCCCGTCACAAACGGCGAACTGCTTTTCATGCGCACGCGGCAACCGATCCTGGTATGGCAGGCGATTTTGCACATCCTGCGAGGAAGTCTTGATCGCTCCGTACTACCCGCGATTCTGGCTGCGATGATGATGGCGTCCTTTTGGATCATCGCTGCCTCCATCGGCAGAGCAGTGACCGTTCCGGCGATGATCGAATATTTTCGACGCCGGGTGGCCGGCGACAGGAACAGCAGCCCTTTTCGCTCTCTTGCCAGGCTCAACTTCCTGAGAATCGCGACCCTGGTGGCCGCTGGGGTCGGATTTCTGGGCTCAGCCATTCTGGCCAGCCTCGTTTCTCCAGACAAGAATCCTCAGCCGGCGCTCGCATTTTTGGTCTTTTTACCGTTTGCTGCGGCCAGCTGTTTTTTCTGTTGGCTGTTGAATTGGTTTCTTTCGCTGGCCGGGATATTCGCTGTACGAGACGGGGAAGATGCGATCGGCGCAATCTCGGCCGCTGCTACGTTCTGTCGTGAGCGGTTGGGTGCGGTTCTAGCGGTGAGCACGTGGACCGGGCTCGCACACATCGTCGTCTTCGTAATTGCGAGCACGGTGGCTTCGACGTTGCTAGGGGTTTCTGGTCTGCTGCCTTGGCGGTTGGTTGTGTTGGCCGTGATAGCTGTCACCCTGCTGTATTTCGCGGTCGCGGATTGGCTTTACATGGCCCGGCTTGCAGGTTACCTCTTTATTGCGGAGATGCCGGAATTGCTTTCTGCGCAAATTGCTGCGATACCGCCCTCTGCGCTCTCCGCAATGCTTGTAGCGACGACCGTCGATCGGGACGAGTTGATTCTCAGCGATGTTCCCAACCCTTTCCCCGTGGGCTGAGCCCACGAATTTTATTTGGCCACCATCTTTATGAAATTTGAGGATGCCAGACGTGACGGATGGACCTCATCGCCAATTCCGAAAAAACGGCAGAAGCTCATCATGAGAGGCCGCCACTTTTCTGGGTCGATGTGTGGGCGCGCTGGGTCTCCGGTAAGCAGAGATTCGTCAACATGCAGTCTCACGATGGTAATTTCGAACGCATTTGCCGAGACATTCTTTCCGAAAGGCCGCCACCCGCGTACGGTTCCCTCCATCTGCACTGGGCACTCCAGTATTCTCGGCGGTGCTACGTCAAGAGATGGAACAGGGGTTAAATCTCCCAGCCGGAACTTCTCTGGCTCGTAGCGGTATCCCCAGCTTTGCTTTTTCTCTGGCACCGGATTCTTGCCCGTGGTGAGCGCCAGCCTGTCCACATGAGCGACCTGTCGGTCGGAAGGCAGATTGATTACGCATTGTCCGGTTCGAATCAGGTTATCGGACGTCTTACCCATGGATCCCAGTCCTAACATGCAACTCCATCCGAGCCACCACGCGGACGACATAGGAGCGATGTTGGGCCTTCCGTCTTCGTTCATGGTGGAAATGAGGGCAACCGGCGTGCCGAAGTAGAGGATTGTGGGTTCAATGGTTCGATGCATGGGAACATGTTTGCCGACACTGCTGGGTGTGAGCTATCCGCTTCTTGCGATCAAATTCGAAAACACCGCTCCTGAGACAAATCGTCGCTTTACACTCGCTCCAGGAATTTGAGAGACTCATTCGTGGAAACCAAATCCCCGCTCATTTCAACTTCGCTCGACCAGTCCGTCGTCATTCTTGACTTTGGCGCGCAATACACGCAGCTCATCGCGCGCCGCATTCGCGAACAAAATGTGTTTTCCGTTGTGTTGCCGTGCACGGCGAAGCTCAGCGAGATAAAGGCCTACAATCCGGCCGGCATCGTGTTGTCCGGAGCTCCGTGGTCTGTATATGACAAAGACGCGCCTCCGGCCGATGTCGGCGTGTTCGAACTCGGCGTGCCTGTACTGGGCATCTGTTATGGATTGCAGTTCATGGTGCACACGCTGGGCGGCAAGGTTCGGCCGGCGGAGAAACGCGAGTACGGTCACGCCGAAGTCGATGTCATATCCGCATCAGTTTTGTTTCAGGGAATGGCGAGAAAACTGGCGGTCTGGATGTCGCACGGAGACGAGGCATTGGAACTTCCTCCGGGCTTCGAATTGATGGCCAAGACACATCATGCAGTCGCAGGGATTCAAAACACCGAAAAGAAGTGGTATGCGGTGCAGTTTCATCCCGAGGTGCATCACACGCCGCAGGGCACTCAGATTCTCAAGAATTTCATTTTCCAAATCTGCGGCGCGAAGCCCACCTGGACCGCGCAGCATTTCATCGAATCAACCATTGAGCAAATCAAGAAACAGGTGGGAACCGGGCGGGCCATTTGCGCGCTATCAGGAGGAGTCGACTCGTCGGTAGCGGCCGTACTGGTTGACCGGGCACTTCGCGACGCGAAGGGAAAGTCTCGCTTAACTTGTATTTTTGTGAACAACGGAGTGCTGCGCAAGAACGAATTTGAGAAAGTGCAGAAGACATTACGCGAAAAACTCGGACTGAATCTCGATGCTGTCGATGCGACGGCTCGGTTTCTGGGCAAGCTGGCCGGTGTAACCGATCCTGAGAAAAAACGGAAGATTATCGGCAACGAGTTCATCAGAGTGTTTGAAAAGGAAGCGCGGCGGATTGAAAAGACGGAAGGCAAAGTGAAGTGGCTGGTACAGGGAACTCTCTACCCTGACGTGATTGAGTCGAGATCGGTGCGCGGACCGTCACAGATCATCAAGTCGCATCACAACGTGGGCGGACTGCCTGAGAAGATGAAACTCAAGTTGATCGAGCCGCTGAAAGACCTGTTCAAAGACGAAGTCCGCAATATCGGTCGCGATCTTGGGATGCCCGATGAAATTCTGAAGAGGCAACCCTTCCCCGGTCCTGGGCTTGCGGTGCGGGTACTCGGCGAAGTGACGCCGGAACGGTTAGCCGTCCTTCGTGAGTGCGACGACATCGTAGTGAGCGAAATCAAACAGGCTGGCCTCTATACAAAGGTTTGGCAGGCATTTGCCGTGCTGCTGCCCGTAATGTCCGTCGGAGTAATGGGGGATATGCGTACCTACGCGTATACCTGTGCGATACGGGCTGTCAGTTCCGAGGACGGAATGACGGCGGACTGGGTCCCGCTGCCCCATGATGTGTTGAAGATTGTTTCCACGCGCATCGTGAACGAGGTGAAGGGTGTGAACCGCGTGGTGTACGACATCACCTCGAAACCTCCGGGAACGATCGAGTGGGAGTAGAAATTCTTCAATCAGCGCGTTTTCGCGGCTGATTCCACTTCTTCGTACAGTTCGGGAAGGCGGTGCGCGTCATCCACAGAGTTTCCGAAGCGAGCTGATTCGTAAACGTCTGTGAACCTGGAAACTGGCTCGCGCAGGCGCGTATCTTGAATCTGCTGGACGAATTCCTGCGGCGTCTGTGCCGCCGACTTGCGCGTCCCACGCTTGGCCACAACCCGTGCCATTCGTTCGTACCACAAGACTGCCGCGTGCTCGGGCGAGCTTTCGGGATGTGCTCGCACCCATCGTTCCTGAAGCCAACGAACGATACGGACAATATTTCCGAGCAGCAGAAGCATGAGCGCAACAATTCCACCCGTGATGGCCCACCGAGTGGGTGAATGTTCGACGCGGTCCTGACTGCGGCTCGCCCACTCGAGCATAGCCGCATATTTGTCTCGTGCCCAAGTGCGCGCGTTTTCCCAGAGATTGCGCGTTCCATTTACCGCAACCTGGCTTAAGACGTACTGATGGTTGGTGTCGTAACTGACGATCCAGTCGCGCCAGAAGGATGCCATCGCATCCAGATAGAGAGCGATCCGTCCCCAACCTTGCGGCACACCTCCGCTGGCGGCCGGAGTGGGGTCAAACATCTGCCATCCATATCCGGCGAAATAAACCTCGACCCACGAATGCGCGTCTTTAGCGCGAACAATGTAGTAGCCGGTCAGATCGTTAAATTCGTCGCTGCGGAAGCCGTTGACGACCCGGGCGGGAATGCCCAGCGTCCGTAACATGACTGCCATCGATGACGCGAAATATTCGCAATGTCCCTGTTTGCGTTCGAACAGAAAATTCGCAATGGGATCTTTTACCGTGCTGCTTGGCAATTGCAGCGTATAGCCGTAGCGGCTGCGAAGGTAGTTTTCGATTGCGCTGGCCCGGTCGTAATCGTTGTTCGCAGACGCTGTGATCTGCTGAGCGAGGGCTTGGACGCGAGGGTCAAGTTGCGGAGGAAACCGGAGGTAGATGTCGGCATAGCGAGTAGGGATGTTGCGTTCAGCTGTGCGTAAGTCGGCCGGCGCCGGGGTCGCAATATCCGAAGAGGCTTCGTAGTTGGTGATGGGGTGGAGCGAATCCGAGTCATAAACGGCGCCGCCGCTATCGACCGAATACAGTTGGTAGTCGCCTTTGACGGCACGGCCCCAAGGCGCCAGAAAGAAGACGTTGCTGCCGATGGGCTCCATCAAGACACGGTAGTGAATCAGATTTTCTCGAACTGCCCCGGTTGACATGTTCGATGTGGACCCAAAATTTCTGCGGGGAATGACAAAGGTCTTGTCGTCATCCGGTCGGAAACTGCCCTGGTAGTGAGGGTTGGACCAGGTGCGTCCATCGAATTCGGAAAGCGCGACTCCGCGCCAGTGCAGGGAATACCGTCCAATCGTATCGTCGTCGATCTGCACGTGCATGACAACGGAGTTGGACTGTTGAATTTGTCCGATTTGTCCCAATTGCACACGATCGCTGAACCCGGTTGATACATCACTGCCGAAAGAATATTCACCGAGGTAGCCGGCGGACATGCGCGGCATGATGAAGAACAGCGCGGCACCCCCGATCAGGATGAGCAACATGATCAGAGGCGCAAACCTGGCCAACGCGAACGCTAGATGTCGATGCTCGGCGGGATCGCTCGAGTGGCGCGCCTGAATATTTGCTGCCTGCCCGGAGCGGCGCATTTCCATGAGAACAAATGTCGCAACTGCCATCAGCATGAAGGCAGCAAAGGAGAAGAGAAATGCGCTATCGACCGTTAATACCGCTGAGGACAGCACCATGAGGAACGCAAGCACGGCGAGCGTGACGTAGTCACGTTCCTTGCGAAGCGAAAACATGCGGATAACCACGCCGAAAAGCGCCAGGTGTATCGTCGCGGGCAGGAAGGCGCGCGAGAACACGAGATAGTCGAGTGCAAAAAACAGGAAGTATGCAAGAGAGAGGGGAGTGGTCCAGCGTTCGGAAATGAAGACCTTCCGCCGCTTCGCGATAAGGAATCCGCGGAAGGCTAGCGCCGAGCCTGCCAAGACTGTTGACGGGAGATCCAATCCTCCAGTGGCGGCCAACGTTCCAAATCCAGTTAAAACAAGCAGATATAGAGCAAGCTCGAAGTAGTGGTCGATGGCTTTTGTAAGCGGTGTGACCACGATTTTTGACGGTCGAGAGGCCATTGACTTTGCTGGATCGGGATCATTTCATTGTTCGATATCCCGGGCGATATGGGAAGGGGCTAACCCCGGAATCTTGCACCGAAAGTCACCTGAACTTTTGGGCGCGCCATGCACCGTTGTTTAGCCAGTTTCCGTGCGCCATACTGCATTCGGACTGTGGTCGCGATGCTCCGTGAATTCTTCTAAGACCCCGCGACATTGAAACTCAAGACAACTTGGTTCGAGCTTTGCAATGCTAGAATGTTCGGTCAGGCATCGGTCTCACGCGACGTACTCTCGCCAACCCCGCCAGGTCCGGAAGGAAGCAACGGTAACGGGCTCTTGCGTGTGCAGTGAGTTCCCGGTGCCTGACTAAAGCAATCCACCCAGATTTTCCTCTAAATCCTTCCCATAGTTGCTGGCCCTCTCATTACCGAGATTTACATACCTTTTACGACTCTTTTCGCAAGAGTTGCGAATTCGAGCATCAAGAAGTAGTAGGGCTTGAACAGAGTAAGGGTCCGAAGGAGAGATATGAAGAAGAGGAATCAAATTCCCCCCGTTGCGCCGAACGTCACTATCAGAGTGTCAGGAAAGCTGTTTGGAGGGCACCTCGACTACCTCGAGCAGTTAATTCAGTCGGCGGCGGAGTGCCGGCTGTGGCCCCTGCTCAGCCTGTCGCAGTTGGAAGAATTGGACCACACCGCGATCACTTACCTGGTCGACGGTGAGAACCGAAGGTTTGGAGTGATCTCGTGTCCGGCGTTTGTGCGCGAGTGGATGGATCGCGAGAGAGGAAGCGCCGCAGCCTAATCGGAGATCGAATCTGCCCAAAGCGCTCTTTAGTTAGACATTCTTCTCTTTATCGCTGAGAATAGAGGGTTTCCTCTTCAGGAGCCCTTTTGACTACTTGTCTTCGCGCCAAAATCAGCGCGCTGGGCGCTTATCTGCCGCCGCGCGTTCTCACCAACGCCGATCTGGAAAGAATGGTCGACACAACCGACGAATGGATCATGGAAAGGGTCGGCATTCGAGAGCGGCACCTTGCGGATAAGGGGGTCGGCGCCAGCGATTTAGCCGTCGCCGCGGTCAGGAACCTGCTCGAATCCCACCCATTCGATTTGCAGGAAGTCGACCTGATCGTTGTGGGAACCGTAACGCCTGACATGATGTATCCGTCTACGGCGTGCCTGGTCCAACACAAGCTCGGAATTCAAAATACCTGGGGATTTGACGTCTCTGCGGGATGTTCGGGATTTCTGTACGCCCTGAACGCGGGCGTCAAGTTCGTTGAATCCGGCCAGTACAAGAAAGTGTTGGTGATCGGTTCTGACGTCAATTCCTCCATGACGGACTACACAGACCGTGCAGTCTGCATCATTTTCGGCGACGGCGCCGGCGCCGTGCTGCTGGAACCGGCAGAGGATGGCGAAGGGGTTCTGGATCATGTCGCTCAAATAGAAGGCGTCGGAGGCCAGTATCTTTACATGCCCGGCGGTGGCAGCCTGAATCCTGCAACGCACGCGACCGTAGATCAAAAAATGCACTACATCCATCAGGACGGCAAGAATGTTTTCAAGTATGCCGTAAGAAAAATGGCCGAGATGACCGAACGCATTCTGGAGAAGAACCACCTTACCGGACAGGATGTGGATTGTTTCATCGCGCACCAGGCCAATCGCAGGATCATCACAGCTACCGCAGACAGGTTGGGCATGGCGGCAGAGAAAGTGGTCATCAACATCGATAGGTACGGCAACACCACAGCTGGAACGATTCCAATCGCCATGAAAACTGCTGTGGAAGAAGGCAAGTTGAAAAAAGGGGACCTGCTGTTGCTGGCCTCGGTAGGAGCGGGATTCACCTCCGGGGCTACACTTCTGCGATGGGCATTTTAGATATTGCGCCGGACGCAAGCCACGAGTGTGGCATGTTTGCCGGAGAGCCAACGCCTGAAGCCCGAAGCCCGCTGTTAGACTTTCTTTCTGCAATCCTTCACAATGCTTCGAACAATTTTCAGGGGTTCTAATTGAGCAAACCGATCCGCGCAAAAATCAGCGCCTTGGGCACGTATGTGCCGCCTCGACTTCTAACCAACGCCGACCTTGAGCAGATGGTCGACACCAACAACGAATGGATCATGAGTCGCGTCGGAATACGCGAGCGCCACATCGTCGAGAAGGGCACTCCAACGAGCGATCTCGCCGTTGAAGCTTCACGGAAAGCGCTGGCTCAGCGCGGACTTCAACCGACCGACATCCAGGCCATCATTGTCGGGACGGTCACGCCCGACATGTTGTTTCCTTCTACCGCTTGTATCGTGCAGAACAAATTGGGGGCGAAGGGGGCATGGGGCTTCGATCTGTCGGCGGCATGCTCAGCTTTCCTGTATTCGGTGCAGGTAGGTGCTCAATTTATCGCTAGCGGAACCCATCAACGAGTTCTGGCGATCGGTTCCGACGTGATGTCGTCAATTATCGACTACACCGACCGCGCGACTTGCGTCATTTTCGGCGATGGCGCCGGAGCGGCAATTCTGGAGCCGGCTGAGGATGATTCCGTTGGGCTGATCGACTTCATTCACGAGGTGGACGGTTCAGGCGGTCAGTTCCTCTATATGCCCGGCGGCGGCAGCTTGCATCCGACCAGCAAAGACACAATCGAGAAGAAGATGCACTTCGTACACCAGGACGGCCAGCAGGTCTTCAAGTTCGCCGTGCGCAAGCAGACTGAGTTGTGCTTGAAACTGCTGGAGCGAAACGGGCTGAAAGGTTCGGATATTGACGTCTTCGTCCCGCACCAGGCGAATCTGCGTATCATCAACGCGACCGCGGAGCGACTGGGATTGCGATCCGAGAGTGTGATCATCAACATCGATCGCTACGGGAATACGACTGCGGGTACAATTCCGCTCGCGATGAACACCGCCATCGAAGAGGGCAAGCTGAAGAAAGGAAGCCTCGTTCTGATGGCCTCAGTGGGCGCAGGATTTACGATCGGAGCGACTCTATTGCGGTGGGCCTTTTGACAATGCCACTCCACTCTAAACTTGGCTGACGGGGATAGACGAGACATTCTCCGTCATTAAGTCCAACAAGTGTCGACGCTCGCAGATTTCCTCCCGCCATTCCGTAAGTCCCTGAGCGAGCATTGTCTTTATCGCGGTTGGCGGGAGTTTTTCCACGAACGCAAACGCATCTTGTAGGTGAGCGAGCGCAGAATTGAATTCCCTTCGGGCACAAAGCAGGGCCGTTTCAGCTCGAATCTGCGTCAACGGTGAAAGGGCTTTGAATTTCTTCACTTGCGTAAACCACTTCTCGGAGAGGCCCGCATTCTCGCCGAACCACGCTGTAAAGACCGCTGCTTCTACCGCTATGAAATCCTGCAAGGATGGTCCGAGCATCTTCGCCAGTGCAAGGCACCTTTCGATATGAACGGACGCGGTCCGAGAATCTTTGCGGTCGTTCGCGGCGATGTAGGCCGCCCAGTTGCCAGCGAAATCGTCCACCGATTGATCCGCGATCCCGGCAGCAGCGTTCAACCATGTGCGGCGATAGACGCTAGGGCGCGCACCGCCGTGGCTTTGGGCGTTAATTGCGTTCAGGCATAACCATCGCCTGGTCTTTGTCTGGGATGAAACTAACATCCAAAGCCGAGCACCGTCGGGAAACATCGCCCCTATGCGAAACGGTATGAGATTCCCGCCTCCGAAAACTAACCCGATCATCCCGAACAAGCGAAGGAAGGTCGACCACTCACCACTCGGATGGAAGTACGCGATTGAAATCGCCGTAAGAGAGTACGATGCGAGATTGGCCGCGGGTCCGGCTACGACGAAGAAGGCCAGGCGCCTGCGTAACCGCCGTATGCGATCGATATGCATCCCGGCATGACCACCGGCGGGCAGGTTTTTGCGAATCTGCAATCTTAGCCTGCCATATTGCAGAAAGAGCGCTAACGGACCGATGGCGATCGAACTGAATCGGAATCCGACGATCCAGCCTGCTAATAAGTGTCCAAATTCGTGAACGATTAAGGACGCAAAAATAGCAAATACATAGCCAGCGAAGACGAATCCCGGCGTGGGATTATTGCGTTGGGCTGCCGAGTTGGCTTCGGAGACTAACACCAATACAAGCGAAGCACCGACGAGAAGGCCGAACAGGGCGGCGACAATGCTCTTGTCTTTTTTCCGGGGCAATACACCAGAGTCAAGGATTGGTGTTCCCACATCGAGGTCGCGCAAGATGGGCATGTGTCCGAGATGCTATCAAAATGGGGAAATCCGATCGGCTGGAAGAGCGTCGAACATCGTGACGTTGGTAACTCTTGCCGCTTCATTTCGATAGAGGCTGCGCGGAGGCGGTCGCTATCATGAAGGCAGATTCGCCCTACGCAGGAACGTCGGCGGACTTGCAAGCACATGATTCGCAGCTTCGGTCTCTCTCTACTGCTGGTTCTGGCCTCGGTTTCGTTCGCGCAGCAGGCCGATTCGCGCGAAGGAAAGCTGCTCGTGCTCGAACGGTTATGGAACGAGGCCCAGGTCAACCGGGACGCTCCTGCCCTTGACGCTCTGGTCTCCAGCCGCTTTGTAAACACCGAGTACGATGGCGAGGTCAGCGACAAGCAGCGCTTTCTGGCTGATATCAAAGATCCTCACTTCAAGCCAAAATTGGCAAATATTCAAGATGTAAAGATGAATTTTTTCGGTGATACCGCTGTCATCACCGGGATTTATCACACGCAGGGCACCTACCAAGGGAAGCCGTACGATCACGTCGGACGTTTCACCGATACGTGGGTTCTGGATCTCGGGAAGTGGCAGTGCGTCGCGAGTCACACCAGCCTTCTCAAGAAGTAAGCCGTCGCTCCGTTTGTTGTCAGCCCTTCCAGTTGATAAAGCCCCTCATCAGAGGAGAACTACCCGGCCTTGAAAAGGCCGCTCGCTCTCCTGACATTCCGGTTATAGCCTCATAAATTCTTTTTATGCCTCCAGGGTGAGCCTCAATTGATTTGCGGCGATCTAATCAGACTCGGGCTCGATGTTTGCCGACCCGCACTGATGAACATGGAAGGCGTCTCCCATCCTCGTACTTGGAAGGTTTGGCTGGCATTCGCCATCATTTACTTCGTCTGGGGATCGACTTTTCTGGCGATACGCGTCGGCGTGCACGAGGTCCCTCCATTCCTACTCGCGGGGATGCGCTTTTTTGTGGCCGGGGCCGTTCTGTACGCGTGGAGACGCGCGAAAGGCACATCGTCGCCGAGTGCCCGGCAGTGGACTGCAGCCACTCTGCTGGCGGTGTTGATTTTTGTCTGCGACTACGGGTTGCTCTTCTGGGCAGAGCGCCGCGTGCCGTCAGGCATTGCTGCGGTCATGATGGCAACGATTCCCGTGTTCATGGCGATCTTTGAGATCGTGATCCTGAAAACGCAGAAGCTCACCGCTCGGCTCGCGATTGCTTTGCTGATCGGACTCGCGGGCGTGGGGGTGCTGGTAAGTCACTCGGTGGGATTCGGCGATGCTCCCATCGACACACTCGGAGCGTGCGCCTTGGTCGTGTGTGCCATCAGTTGGTCAATCGCCTCGTCCGTGACGCGCATGTTGCCGTTACCCTCCGATAAGGGCATGAGTTCAGGTGCGCAGATGTTTTCGGGAGGGATTTTGCTCATCCTCACCGCCGCGCTGCTCGGAGAGTTCCGCGGATTCCGGTTCGAGGCTGTGTCGGGCAAGGCGTGGTTCGCGCTGCTTTATTTGATTGTCGCCGGTTCAATCATGGGATTCACCGCATATGTTTGGTTGATCCATCACGAGTCGCCGACGAAGGTTGGGACGTATGCGTATGTGAATCCGGTGGTCGCGGTGTTGGTGGGATATTTCCTCGGTGGAGAACCTCTCGGAGCCCGCACCGTCGCCGGAACGCTACTGGTGCTGGTAAGCGTTGTGGTCATTACGACGACGCCAAAAGTGAAAGAAGATCCGGTGTCTTTGACTGCGGAAGCCAATTCGAAGGTAGCCGTTTGAGCACCGATGCCGTTCGGCCATGATGGCGCCAAAGGCGTGCTTTATGGGCGCGTCATCCTCTCTGGCTTAACCAATTGATCGAACTCTTCGCCGGTCAGATATCCCAATTTCAATGCCGCCTCGCGCAGGCTGGAATGTTCGACGTGTGCGATGTGCGCGATCTGCGCCGCTTTGTCGTATCCGACCTTGGGCGCAAGCGCCGTCACTAACATCAGCGAATTTTTCACGTACCAGTCGACCTTAGCGCGATCGACTTCGATGCCCTTGATCATGTATTCGACGTAGCCGTGGCAGGCGTCTGTAATGAGCGTGACCGAGTGCAGAAAGTTA
Organism: uncultured Acidobacteriota bacterium; assembly: GCA_963801895.1. Classification (GTDB taxonomy): domain Bacteria; phylum Acidobacteriota; class Terriglobia; order Terriglobales; family Acidobacteriaceae; genus Sulfotelmatobacter. The sequence goes on from CAWDGM010000004.1 coordinate 591,777, forward strand.
TAAATGATCACGGGCTTGAATACGTTCAATTCAAAGTTTCCCTGAGATCCGGCGAATCCGACGGCGGCTGTCGCTCCGTGTACCTGTGCGCAGACCATGGTCATCGCCTCGCACTGTGTGGGATTCACCTTGCCCGGCATGATGGATGAGCCGGGTTCGTTTTCAGGTATGGTCAGTTCGCCTAAACCGCATCGAGGACCCGAGGCGAGCCAGCGGATATCGTTGGAAATTTTCATGAATGAAGCGGCAAGTGTTTCCATGGCGCCTTGCGCGAAAACAATTTCATCATGCGCGGACAGAGCGGCGAACTTGTTACCATGCGAACGGAAGGGAAGGCCGGTTAATTCGGCGATCTTATTGGCAGCGCGTTCTGCGAATTCCGGATGCGCATTCAGGCCCGTTCCTACCGCGGTTCCCCCGATTGCCAGGTCGTAGAGGCCTTCAAGGATCTGTTCCAGACGCCTTATGTCTCTCTCCAGCAAACTGGCCCAACCCCCAAATTCCTGACCGAAGGTGAGAGGCACAGCGTCCTGCAGGTGTGTGCGGCCGATCTTGACGACGTGTTCAAATTCCTTCGCTTTGGCCGCTATGGCATCGCGCACAGTTTTCACTGCTGGAATTAGGGAGTTTTTCACTCGATCGGCGGCCGCGATGTGCATAGCCGCAGGGAAAGTATCGTTTGAGGATTGCGACATGTTCACGTGATCGTTGGGATGGATGGGTTTCTTCGATCCCATCTCGCCCCCGGAAATTTCGATCGCGCGGTTCGAGATGACCTCATTCACGTTCATGTTGGTCTGGGTTCCGCTGCCCGTTTGCCAGATGCGAAGCGGAAACTGATCGTTCAGTTTGCCGGCAATTACCTCGTCGGCGGCCTGGACGATCAATTTCGCTTTGTCGGCTGGAAGCTTTCCCAGGTCCAGATTCACGAGCGCACAAGCCTTTTTCAGCGTGCCGAACGCACGGATTAGCTCCGGCGGCATGGTGTCGCGTCCGATGTCGAAGTGCAAGAGCGAGCGCTGGGTCTGGGCTCCCCAGTAGACGGTCGCCGGAACTTCGATTTTGCCCATGCTGTCGGATTCGGTGCGGGTCTTGGTCATGGCGTCACTAACCGGGGACATGAAGGCTCCTGGGCTGGATAGGAATGATGAAGGCAACCGGAAATTATAGCGCGCAACCGTTCTGGACCTTTTTGAACAGCGTGGGGCGGCATCCCAACCTAATTCGAGGATTACCAATGTGCAGATCAGTTCTTCTCGCGTGCTAGAATCATCGGTTTCCGGGTGTGCTCGGCCCTCGTTGCCTCGGGTTACTCCTCGCGCAATTCATGCCTGAATTTCTTGCCGCCGCAGATATCGAGACGATGCCGAAAGTGAAGGCGAAGCCTCATCCTGAGATGCAGACTGATGTTCTGGTCATCGGAGCCGGTCCGACGGGGCTGGCATGCGCAATCGAAGCGCAGAAGGTCGGGCTGAAGGTCATCGTGGTCGACAAGGGATGTCTGGTCAATTCCTTGTTCCACTATCCAGCGAACATGACGTTCTTCACGACGCCGGAGCTGCTCGAAATTGGCGACATTCCATTTACCACCGCGCTGCAGAAGCCGACGAGAGAAGAGGCCCTGGAGTATTACCGCAAGGTCGCCGAGCATTACCGCGTCGACATCCGGCAATATGAGTGGGTGAAAACGGTTATGGGTGAAGACGGCAAGTTCAGCATTACAGCGACGGACCGCGCCGGACGCCCTCACGATTACCTTACGAAGAAAGTCATCGTCTCGACTGGATATTACGATCTGGCAAACCAGCTTGGAATTCCCGGCGAGGACCTTCCGAAAGTCTCACATTACTACGGTGAACCGCATCCCTATTTCGATACCGATGTTCTAGTGATTGGCGGGAAGAATTCCGCCGCCATCGCATCACTGGATCTGTGGCGACATGGCGCAAGGGTGACTATTGTCTACCGTGGATCGCATTTACACCATCATGTGAAGTACTGGATCAAGCCCGATCTCGAGAACCGCATTAAAGCAGGGGAGATTGAGGCTCACTTCAACAGCACCGTGCAGGAAATCGGAATTGATCACGTAGTAGTGGTTACGCCTCACGGACCGATTCGATTGAAAAATGATTTCGTGCTGGCACTGATTGGCTACCATCCCGATTACGATTTTCTACGCAGCATGGGAATTGAGCTTTCAGAGGAACAGTGCCGGCCAGTGTGCGATCCGGTGTCACTCGAAAGCAACGTCCGAGGAGTGTACGTTGCCGGTGTGATCGTCGCAGGATCGCGGACAAACGAAATTTTTATCGAGAACGGTCGCTTTCACGGAAAGCAGATCGCTGCCGATTTGAGACTTAAGTTGAGGCCCTAGCTGGTTCCAGCCGGGCCTCTCCCACCCTGACGACAGGCATTGCGACGGTGGCGCTACTTCAACAGAAATTCTTTCACAAACACCACTGTCGAGTAGAACTGGAAGTCGCGATTCTTCTTCTTGGCGAAGCCGTGGCCCTCATCTTTGCCGAGCAGCCACCACACGGGAGTGCCATTCTTTCGCACGACTTCCACCATCTGTGCGGATTCACTCGCGGGAACGCGCGGATCATTCTGTCCGGCGATCACGAACAGCGGCTTGGTGATGTTTTTCGCTTTGTTGGCGGGCGCGATCTGCTCCAGAAAATCATGCATCTTCGGATCGCGCTCGTCCCCGTATTCCACACGACGCAAGTCTTTGCGGTACCCCGAGGTATGTTCCAGAAACGTCACCAGGTTCGACGGACCGACAACGTCGACTGAGCAGCAGATCCTGTCGTTGTAGTTTGTCGCCACGGCCAGAGTCATGAATCCTCCGTAGCTCCCTCCAGTAATCATGATCTTGCCGGCATCAAGGTCCGATTGTGTTTGAATCCAGTCGATCAGCGCGTTGATGTCTTTGTACGAGCCCTCTCGAAGAAATCCATTATCGAGCTTCTGGAATGACTTTCCGTAGCCCGTCGACCCTCGGACGTTGGGGTAAATCATCGCGATTCCAAGTTCATTGATGTAGTAGTTGTCATGTCCGAGGAAGTCGGGGCGAACCTGTCCCTCAGGGCCTCCGTGAATGTCGATGATGACCGGGTGTTTGCCCGAAAACTTCGCCGGTGGTTTGTACATGAATGCCGAGATGGAGTGGTCGTCGAAAGATTTCCAGTGGATCAACTGTGGCTCAGAGAACTTAGAAGTGTTGAGACCGCCCGTTTCGCTGAACGTCCAGCGCTCGACCTTCCCGGACGCGGTGTCTGCCGAGTAGGCGTCGAAAGGCTGGCTCGCCATGCTGAGGCTGAATGCGAGTTCCCGACTATGATCTCGCCACTCGATCCCTCCTATGACTCCGACTGGAATCTTTGGAGCAGGTACTTCCTTCGTACTCTTCGTATCGAGAATGTGAAGCTTGCTGATACCGTCCTCGTTGGCCTCGAAGGCGATCCATCGGCCATCTTTGGATAAGTCAAATTCGCCCACGTCCCATTGCAGTGATGGCGTTAGAACATTCGTCTTGTGGCTGGCAAGGTCGAGATAGATGAGTCGTTGAAACTCCGAGTCCGCATCACTGGTCATGTAAACGCCCTTCCCGTCTTTCGAAAAACGGGCGTTGCCGTAGGCCACCGTATCAGAGCCTTTCGGCGTGAGAAGTTCGTTGTGACCTGATGCGATGTCGAGCAGCCAGACATAACTTTCGGCAGCCGAGACGCCGTTCAATAGAAGAAGCTGTTTTCCGTCAGGGGACCAGTCGCCGACCTCCCAACCTCCGCCTTCCATCTGTCCCACCATGCGAGCACTTGCCGGGTCGTTGGCGCTGACAGTCCATATATCCACGTCAGATCCGGTGCGCTTCGTGGAGCCATATGCGATGCGGTCGCCTTGGTAAGACCAACGGGGACTTGTATTACGGGACTTTCCGTCGGTCAGGAGCTTAATGTCGCCGGTGTTTACGTCGTAGAGATAGATCTGGAAGAACTCACCTCCGCCGACATCCTTCACGAACAAGAATGTCTCGCCTTTCGTAGGTTCGTATGCGGCTCCTGAGACTCGATCGGGGAAGAAAGTGAGCTGCGAGCGATCTCCGCCTGGGAACTTCACCTGGTGGACCTGGGCTGTGTCTGCAAATCTGGTAATGATCAGCATCTCGCGCTTCATGGGGTTCCAACTGGCGAATCCCGCGGAGCGAAACTCGCTGTAGCGAGCCACAGATTCTGCCAGGGAAGCGGGTATCTTCGGAATTCCCTCGGCCACCAGATTCTCGTTCGGAGTGATCTCCCCGGTTTGCGCAAAGACTGAAAAGGACAGAATGAGAATTGAGATTGCCGAATAAAGGCGCTTCATGAATTCCTCCCTGGCTTGGTCGGACGGCGGAACGGAGCTTCCGTTAGCGATCTGCGACATCGGAGGCTGCATGGTAGGACACCGATCAAAGCTGAGTCAATGCAATCGACCTTTGCCGTTCGCAGGCTTCCCAATTAACCTAGCGACTCCATGGAACTGCAACCTGAACAGCCAGCCGCGTCGATTTCGCTCGGATCTTACGCTCGACTGATCGGAGGGAATCGTAACTTTCGACGGCTCTGGCTCGCGCAGATCGTGAGCGAGATCGGCGATTGGTTCTACACGCTTTCAATTTACACGTTGCTGCTTCAATTGACCGGGCACGCCGGGTCGGTTGCGCTGGCGCTGGTCCTTCAGGTGCTTCCGCAAACATTTGCTGGACCTACGGCAGGTGTCGTCAATGATCGTCTTAAGCGTAAGCACGTAATGATCGCCGCTGACTTGATTCGCTTTGTCGTCGTGCTGGCTATGTTATTTGTGCGATCTCGCTCGATGGTGTGGCTGGTATATCCGCTGCTACTGGCCGAGACGACGATGGCGGCATTTTTTGAACCGGCACGGAGCGCTGTCATACCCAACATTGCCGAAAGCGATGAGGTGTTGGTGGCGAACACGCTGTCTTCGGCGACTTGGTCCGTGAATCTTATGATCGGAGCCGCCGCGGGAGGAGTCGTCGCCGCATTCTTTGGCCGGGATGCTGCATTCATACTCAATGCGCTGTCGTTTCTTCTGTCCGCCTTCCTGATCGGTGGAATGCGATTTGCCGAACCGCACGTCGATGCCGATAGGCCACTGCGTCCGCGCGATCTGGTCGACTTTTCCCCGATCGCCGAGGGCATTGCTTATATCAGAAGCCATCCCAAACTTCTGCCCGCCGTATTCGCCAAAGCCGGGGAATTGATGATTGGGCCGAGTTGGGTCATTTTCACGGTGATGGGCGCGCGAGAGTTCGCCATGCACCGCCGCAATATGGATGCCGCTGGCGCAGCCATGCTCGGAATGAGCATTCTTCTCGGCGGGCGTGGGATCGGCGCCCTGGTGGGTCCGCTCGTTTCAGCTCGCTGGGCAGGTCAAAATGATCGAAGATTGCGGCTTGGAATTCTTTTCGGATATCTGACGATCGCAGTCGGCTACGCTTCTCTCGGGCTTGCCAGGAACGTGTGGATGGCAGCTGCATGCGCGATGGTGGCGCACGCAGGTGGGTCGACTGTCTGGGTCTTCTCTACCACGCTACTTCAACTCAACGCAGAAGATAGATTTCGCGGCCGGGTCTTCGCCGCCGACTTGGGATTGGGGAGCTTCACCTTTGCCGCGACCGCTTATCTCGCCGGTCGTTTCCTCGATGCCGGATACTCTGCACGAACCGTCGCCACAACAACCGGAATCTTCATGCTCGTTCCTGCGGCAATATTAGCGATGGCGCTTCGTTCGAAATCACAGGTTGTTACTTGATTTGCGCCGCCGGCAAGATTCTCATACACTTCGTCGCAAGATTACCCGTTAACTCCGGACTGTGTGGGCAAGACGGAGCGTCATGCAGGCTTTTCAGTTTCAAATCGTCCTCGAATGTCCCCTCGAAGCGGCGTTTGCGGTTTACACGGATATCGGACGCTGGAGAAATCGCAACGTGTTCGGAGACATTCAGTGGGTCCAAGGCAATCCGTGGGAAGAGGGAAGCCGCCTGCGGATTGAGACCAGAGTCCCGCTACGCACCACGATCGACCAAGTGGTTCAACACTTCTCGCCGCTGGAAAGCGTCAGCTACATCAGCCATGTTCTTGGCATAACCGCAGAAACGCGCGTGACGTTTCAACGCATCTCCAGCACTCAGACCGCGATACACGTCGGCATGCACCTGGTGGGGACTGTTTCACGCTCGCTTGGTTTTGCGATCGAACCGGTAATCGCGAAGGCTACCAAAGGATTCTTTGAGGAACTGCGGAGGGAATGCGAAGCCGAGGTCAAGAAAGAAGGGAAGGGAGCCGGGCAGGCGACGAATCTAGGAACCTGATGGCACGCAATCAAAGCTCAGGCTCTACTCAGACGATCAATCTTCGCTGCCATGATGAAGTCGCTTTCGGTCAGACCGTCAATTTTGTGAGTCCACAATGTGATCTCTGCTTTGCCCCACGCCAGGAGAATATCGGGGTGATGGCCTTCTTCCTCGGCAACGGCTCCAACCCGATTCACAAAGTCCAACGCCTGTTTGAAATCCGGGAAAGTGAACTGGCGATTGAGATGATGCTCGTTAACGACGACCCAGTCGGAAACGCTATCATGTAATTTCCGAAGATCGGTTCCCTTGAGGGCGGGGATTCTACCACGGCAGGGAACGCAATTCCTGTCAGCAAGTTGCTCGGTCATGATTGACGATCGTACACCGTTTTGTTCGACCCGCGCCGCGCTCTCTGCTCAATAATTTTCAATCGTGAACGCTGACGCGCACAAATACGCGCGCGACCTTTCCGCATCGCGACCTGTGTACAATGTGATACTCCCCTCCGGGCGGGATTTGCCTGATATCCGCGACATCGGAAAGGAATTGAAAGTGAGAGTTCTAGTTATCGGCGGCGCCGGATACATCGGCAGCCATGCTGCCCGGGCGCTGAAGAAGGCCGGACACGAAGTTGTAATCTTCGACAATCTAAGCACAGGTTATAGATCTCTGGCGCAAGGATTTGAGCTGGTGAAAGGTGACATGCTCGATGCCGGCGCTCTTCAGAAAGCCCTGTCCCGCGCCGATGCGATCATGCATTTCGCGGCGCATGCCTACGTTGGAGAGTCAGTCACCAATCCTCGCAAATATTTCAGGAACAACGTCGAAGGCGGACTCTCGCTACTCAACGCCGCAGCGGATGTCGGCGTGAAGAAGATCATCTTTTCCTCCACCTGCGCTGTTTACGGTGAGGTGACGAAGGTTCCGATCGCAGAAAACATTCCGCGCGAACCGGTGAATCCTTACGGCGTGTCGAAGCTATTTTTCGAGCAGGCACTCGAGGCCTATGACCGCGCTTACGGCATTCGCTTTGCCAGCCTACGATACTTCAATGCAGCCGGTGCAGATGACAGCGGTGAGATCGGGGAGTTGCACGATCCCGAAACTCATCTCATTCCTCTGGCTCTCCGCTCGGCTGCGGGCTTGGGCCCTGAGTTGAGTGTGTTCGGTTCGGACTATCCGACGCCCGACGGAACCTGTATTCGTGACTACATCCACGTCAACGATCTGGCGAGTGCGCATGTAAAGGCTCTGGAATATCTGGCTGCAGGGAACGAGAGTGTCGCGGTCAATCTCGGCACCGGAACCGGCGCTTCTGTCCAGGAAGTGATCTCTGAAGTTGAGAAAGTAACCGGCAATCCAGTCCCAAGGAAAATCGTACCGCGGCGGCCGGGGGATCCTCCCGCTTTGGTGGCCGATCCTGCGAAGGCGCAAAAAGTACTGCGATGGAAGGCCGAGCGTGGCTTGGACAATATCGTTACCACGGCCTGGAACTGGATGGAGCGGTCACGCGCAGCGATGGTTCGGTAACAACTAGTAGGCGTCTATTCATCGAATAAGGATCACGGGCAGATCGCGTCTGCTCTCTATGCTTGGATAATATCTCTCGATCTGGGGAAATTCATGGGAAACGATTTGGCAGGGAAAAAAGTAGCGTTTCTAGGTGCCGGGAAGATGGGCGGCATTATTTTGCAAGCGCTGCTGAAGAATGGTTTGTTGTCGACCTCGTCGACGTGCGCCACAGTCGCACACGAAGAGCGTGCCAAGGCGCTAGCCGAAAAGCTGAAAATAAAGGTCGGCACCAATAATGTCGAAGCGGCCAAGGGAGCCGATGTCATCGTGATTGGCGTTAAGCCTCAGGTGGTTGAGGATGTAATTCGCGAAATCAGCGGAGAACTCACCACAAAACAGCTCATCGTGTCGGTAGCGGCGTCTGTGCCAACTTCGATGATCGAGAAAAATTTGCCGCCGAATGTTCCGGTGATTCGTGCGATGCCCAACACGCCATGCATCATGGGTGAAGGCATGACGGCAATTTGCAAGGGAAAGCACGCGAGCGTCGACGACGTCGCTCTGACTACCCGCATGTTCAACGTGGTGGGGAGAACCGTCGTGGTCGACGAGAAACACATGGATGCGGTGACTGCGCTCTCTGCGAGCGGCCCAGCATACATTTACATCATTCTTGAGTCGTTGGCCGAAGCCGGCGTGAAAGTGGGACTGCCGCGCGATATTGCTACTTTGCTCGCCGCGCAAACCACACTCGGGGCGGCGAAGGTTGTGCTCGAAACCGGAGATCATCCTGCATTGCTCAAAGATGCGGTGACTACGCCAGCGGGATGCACCATCGATGCCATCATGGAGCTCGAAGAAGGCAAGCTGCGCGTGACCCTGATCAAAGCCGTGGTGAAGGCCGCGCAGCGCGCGAAAGAACTGGCGTACGGGTAGAACTCCGCCAGATCAATCGATCCTGACGTCCTGAGACCCGAGCATTTCGCCTCGTTGGAAGCAGGACGAGGCGCTTGTCCCTGGATCCACCCGCAGGTCACCTGATTCGTCAGCACAATAAGTTTTTGTCCCCGAGTACTTCTCAACGGGCACTGCAGACAGGTGATATCTTTCAGCGCCTGCCTCAGTGCAGGACAGTTCGAAGTGATAGCCATACAGGTCTGAAGCTCCTTGACCGGGATCGAAATAGCCCTGTATCTCATCCGAAGCCGAATCCGCGGAATCGTCTGGTGGATCGACAGCAAAGAGATCTTGAAGCGTACAAGCGTAATGCTGATATCTCATGGCATAGGCGGCCTCGGCCGCCACGATGGTGCTCATACGATATTGAGCCCCCTGTTCGTTTCCTTCTTGCTGCTGCTTTAGCCGCCCGCCGAGATAATCTTCGTCGTCCAGGGGAAGGCGCGACACGGCAGTGACCTGAATCAAGGTCCATTTCTTGTTTTCTTCTTTTAACGAAAATGTGAGTCGAGGCATGCTCAGTTGGTTCAGTTCCTCGTTATTGCTGTAAACATGCGAGGAAAGCTCGATCTCATCAGTCTCTCCATTTGTGACGTCACGCTCGAGGTCAATTTCAATTCTGTAGCCCGATTCAAAAGTCCTTGCCGCGATTACCGGCCCGCTGTCGGATATCTCGAAATTTCCATCGAGTCCAAGAATCGGACGCGACGTACCAGACATCCGAACGATCTCAGAGTAGATTCCATCAGTATTTTGCAATGCTGTCCGCGCGAGTTCAGGCAAATGACGCGAAAATGCTTCGCCTCCGCCTCCAAAGAGCAGTTCGATCAAGGCTTGGCGGGCGGTCTGGGGAGGTATCGATTGGGCTCGCATTGATATAGACATCGCAAAACTGCAAACTAAGAGTGTCGGCACACATGGGTATCGCATCAACATCACCCCGCGGCGGTGGATCAATGTTTTCGTCCGCAGTTCTTTCAGACTCCACGCGGTCTTCAAGTGTTCCCAGCGATTGTCGAAGGATGTCCGCCTAGCGCGGCATTCATGCGAGAACTGTCTGCGCTTCGTTATCGTGCTACGATTTTCCGAGTACCAATCAAGTCCACTTCTGTTGAGATCTAGACTGAGTTCATGGAACCGCGCCTAATCCTGATCCACCTGTTGCTTAAGCTGGGCGTAGCCACCGCCGTGTCCAGTCCGATGGTGCGTTCCAAGGAGTTCAAAGCCCTTCTGTTTCGCGAGGAGCGAACTCCGCGGCAGAAGGCCTATCTCATCCTTTGGATCGCACTCCCCATCACGCTCGGGGTGTGGATCCGTCTTTCGGTGAAGAGTTTTCTGTCAGGAGACTTGAGCTTCGAAACTGCGCTCCTGCTGGGCGTGATCGGCGGACGCTGGACGGGGTCCGTGGGAGGTGCTCTGGTCGCATTTCCAGCTCTGTTCTACGGAGAATGGATCACGGTACCGTTTTGCGCGCTGTGCGGGTTCATAGCAGGCCAGTTGCGCACCATGGCGATCGACAAGGATGACATCTGGTTCTTCTCTCCATTCATCGATCTCAGCATCTATCGCTTGATTCGTCGCAACCTGCCACGTCCGCGATTGTTCGACTGGCAGATCATGTTCTTTGCGACGATCGTAGCTCTGCGTTTTGTCCAGACGGAGTTGTTTCGTTATTTTCCGCGTTCGATCTTCTCGCTCGAGAGCCCAGACAACATCTGGGTCGAGGTTGCGATTTACGCAACGTCGATCATCGCCATTGGAATCGAGCTAAAGATCTTCAACAGCGTACGAATCCAGATCAAGCTGGAAGAGCAGGAACGGCTTCTTCTGCACGCTCGCATGGAAGCGTTGCAGAACCAGATTAATCCGCACTTCCTGTTCAACACGCTCAATTCGATCTCGTCCCTGGTGCGATTTGATCCCGACATGGCGCGAGAGGTCATCTTCAAACTGGCCACAATTTTACGGCGACTGCTCAACGCGACCGAGGCTTTCTTGCCTCTTCGGGAAGAGTTCGAATTTGTCGACAACTACCTTGATATCGAAGTAGTTCGTTTTGGCCGCGACAAGCTTCGCGTTGTGAAAGAACTCGACCCAGCCTCGCTCGATGTCGTTGTTCCGAGCATGCTGCTGCAGCCGTTGATCGAGAATTCGATCAAGCACGGACTAGCGCCGAAAGTGGAAGGCGGCAGTATCTACCTTCGCAGTCGCCTGACGGATTCACGCTTGATTATCGAAGTCGAAGACGACGGCGTCGGGATGGGTGGAGCTCAACTCGAGAAGAGCAGTACCTGGCCGGGTATGGGGATCGGAATGGCCAATATTGCAGAGCGGTTACAGGTTCTTTACGGGGATACAGCACGGATGACAATCGATAGTCATGAAGGGAAGGGAACGATCATCCGCATTCGCTTGCCGCTAGTGGAGGCAACCAGCTCCGTTCCTGAAGGCTTCTACGCCGAGCGCTCCAGCACGCGAAGATAAAAGTCTTCGTACTGCTTCACAATTTTTGTGGAACAAAAGCGATCCATCGCGACAGCTCGCGCCCGTTTTCCCATATCCCGCAATAGCTGGTCGTTGGTCAGGAGGTCGATGGCGTAACGCGCCATTGTGTCCACGTCCCCAACGTCGGCCAGATACCCGGTGTTGCCATGGTCGATGACTTCGGGAATCCCACCCGCCCGGGTGGAGATAGGCACCACCTCGCATGCCATTGCCTCCAGAGCAGCAAGTCCGAAAGATTCCAATTCGCTGGGCAGCAGCATGATGTCGGCGATCGACAGCTTCTCGTAAATCTGGTCCTGCTTGCCAAGGAACAGTACGTCGTCGTGAATGCCCTTTTGCACCGCGAGCCATTCGGCCACTGAACGATCAGGACCATCTCCAATCAACAGCAGCCGGGATGGGATCTGCTTGTGAACGCGATCAAAGATCTCAATAACGTCGTTGAGCCGCTTCACCGGGCGGAAGTTCGACAGGTGCACCAGCACGCGTTGCCCGTCGGGCGCGTACTCCCGGCGCATCTCTTCAGCAATCTTGGTGTCGCGAAGGTATATATCGCAATTGACCGAGTTGTAGATCACCTCGATTTTGTTTTTTACATCGAAAATGCGCTGCGTCCGGTCTTTCAGGTAATTGGAGATTGCAGTCACACCGTCGCTTTGCTCGATCGAGTAGCGCGTGATCGGCAGATACGAGCGATCCAGCCCGACCAGGGTGATGTCCGTCCCGTGAAGAGTCGTTACGAATGGCAATCGTTGACCGCGAGGTCCTGCGGCCAGCATCTGGCGAGCGAGCAGTGCACTCACCGAGTGCGGTATCGCATAGTGCACGTGGAGCAGATCGAGGTCGTAGAGTTGGGCGACCTCAGCCATGCGCGTAGCCAGCGCCAGGTCATACGGCGGGTACTCGAACAGGGGATAACGGGAGACTTCTACCTCATGATAGTGGATATTCGCGTCGGCGCCGCGCAGGCGAATCGGCTGCGCATACGAAATGAAATGGATCTCGTGTCCGCGTTGGGCAAGTTCCATGCCCAATTCAGTCGCGACCACTCCGCTTCCACCATAGGTTGGATAACACGTGATCCCGATTTTCATGGGCGAAGTTCGACTGCTCGCGCTGCTGTCATTCGATGTTCAACAGCGGCGGTGGTTGCAGATTTTACACGAGTGGGAGAACAACCGGAGGCGAGAAACCTTGCTACTGGCCGTTTTTCGGTCCCAGCGAGCTGCTGTTGTCCAGTTTGTCCAGGTGCGCCTGGAAGCGTTTCTTAGATTCTTCGGGCAGGCCCGTGAATTCAATGCCCATGCCAACGCCGGGATCCCGAGTACGAACTACTGCGCTTGGCGATAGGCGTTCTTCACCGATCCAGAGATCGACGCGCAAAGCCGTCCCCACGGGGAGAGGCATTACGGTCTCAACATAACACCCGTTACCGCTGATGTCCGTGGCGTTAACGCGCAGCGGTGTATTCACGCGTTCGTCGCGAAGCTCGAGAGGAAACGAAATCCTATGGCGGAAAAATTTGCGCCGATTGTCGTGGCGCTGCTGCGTTCGCTCCTCCTCCAACATTTCTGCGGGAAGAGCAGATGTCCAGGGGCAGTCCTGGTCGGCAACCAGTTGAACTCCTACTTGCGTTTTCTTTAGTGCGCCGGCATCGACGACCCAGATGACCTTGCAGCGCGCTTTCCTGCCTTCATACTGGACGCCGATCACGTCGCCGACTTTGAGTTCCGGCTCAATGCCGTAGATGCAGGCCCCGGTCGAGCTGACATTTTGCGCGATCGCGTTCTGGAAGAAGGGCTGGTTGTTCGCACCCATGCCCCACACGCGTACTTTTAACTCCAGAGTCGCACGCGGCGCTGACCCTTGGGCCGACATGAGCGATTGTCCTCCAAAACACTGTAAGAAACGGTAGTTAAAACCATGATACTACGGTCAGTGAAATGAATAGGTTACGACAGTACTCAACATTAACTGCTAAACCCTCTGTTTCATTCCCTCAGGATTCACTCAAGAGATCGCGGTAGGAGATCAGTTCAACACCCTCTTTCGCCAAGAGCTCGCGAGCATTGGGCAACGTCAGTACGCGAAGCTCGGTTTCACGCGACTCCCGCAGTCGGGTATTGGCGTCGCGCAAATCGGCATCGTTGTAGCCGGGATGGCAGACGAACTCCCATGTTCCGTCTGGAATACTGCTGGCGATAGCATGAAACAGTTTTTCGTCGAGTGTGCCGGTCACCTCGATACCGAGCGTGCCGTCAGGAGTGGCAAACCCCTCACGCTTCACGGCGTTATGGAATTTGCCCGCGAATCGGCGCAGCACCTGGACTTCAGCGTATCGAGTCCACAGCTTGGGCCGGGCCAGGAGTTCACTGGAGCGCAACGGCATCCGCGGACCGAACGGGTTTCGCAGCGCGCCAACGCCACAGTCGGCGGCTGCCCGAAGCAGAGGCCGCAGGACTTGCGGGAAAACGTGAGTGTGTTTGTGAGTATCAAAATGTGAGACTTGGATGCCCGAAGCTTGTGTCTTTCTGATCTGTGCAGTGGCCTCGGCGGTAATTTCCTGGGAGTTAATGCGGCCTGCGACAGCTCGCGCTGCGAATGACTTCAAACCGTCTCTGAATGTGTTAGAGGAGGCCAAAGAGGGAAGACCGCTCGCTTCGACCACCGGCTCTCCGTCGATCAGTACAACATGGCAGCCGACACTGAGGTTTGGCATACTCTGCGCCAGGTCGACGGCTCCAGCAAATGATTTTCCATTCGCCATGAGAGTCGTAGACGTCACGACTCCATGCAGGTGTGCTTCCGCGATGGCCTTGTTCACACCCGAGGTGAATCCAAAATCGTCTGCATTGATGATCAGCCGCCGCACGCAGCCAGTCTAGCAGCAGGCAGAAACGATGAGATCTGCGGGAGGATCACGAATGTTCGCAGAAGAACGCCCGCAAGGTCAGGCGATGCAGGGTATTTCTATTTTCGCGTATACTCGTTCGAGCGTGCCTTACGCGTGCTCCTCGCTCGATTCTGTCAGCGACATTCGTCGCCAAAGCCTGAGGGGCGGTTAGCTCAGCTGGTTAGAGCGCCTGCCTTACAAGCAGGAGGTCGCAGGTTCGAGTCCTGCACTGCCCACCATTTCACTCAGCGTTTAAGGCGGGTCCATCGGTCATGCCGAAAGTTGCCGTCTCCGTTAAGGCCTGCGGGGCTACCGCGACGTAGCCGACGGCGCTTGCGTCCTCGTACAGACAGCAACGACCTGACCATTACATAGTCCCGGACGCGCACCGGATGAGCGCGTGGAGTCTGACGGGTCACCTGCGGCGGGTCTTACTGCGCGGGGTCAATGAGTGCTAACGCCTCTAACACAAAAAGAAAGATTTACAATCATCAAACTGCAGTCCGTAATTTGAGCTTTTTCCCTGTACCTAATTTTGTACCTAGTGCTGAGCGCTTCCTGGAAGCAGGCTTCCGAATCTTCTGTCCCGCCGACACGTAAGCCCACCATTCCCTCCACCAACGAGATTGTTCCATCTTGTGGGAGTGAACGTATTGCAAGCCGATCTTGATCCCCCCATGCCCGGCGATCCTCGCAACTGTCCATGGGTCGTGACATTCGCAGGCGAGGCGCGTCAAGGAAGTATGCCGCAAGTCATACATCACGAATCGCCCGACCTTCGAATTCTGGAGCGCGTTGACGTGTAATTTTTTTAGCGTTGACGGCTCGATGTGTTCGGACTTTGTTTCCGCATTGCCGAAGACCCATCCCGTCATTGGCTTGCCCGCAGCGAGCCAGCGCTGTTCAATGATTCGCCGGACCCTGCCGCTCATCGGCAATTCGCGTTGAGCGTTCGGAACTTTGTCTGCGCCATAACCTTCAACACGCCATGCAGACCTGCATCCCAATCAACGTGTTCCCATTGCAGTCGATGGCATTCCTCGGGACGCATCGCCGTGTCAAGCAGAACAGTGACGACATCAGACAATAACGAACTCAGGTTACGCGCGTGTTTAAGATAGATTGTCTCTTCCGAGAACGTCACAACGTGGTCTCGTTTATTCTCGCCCTTCATCATCTCGAACTGCGGAACCTTGTCGAGAAAAAAAATGGCTTTCTTCGGCTGGTGCCATTCGACCGCCTTATTGAGAATCCGCCGCAGAACACGGATCGAGGCGTTGACCGTGCTCACTGCTTTGGTCTTTCCTTCACCCGAAGAGCGAAACACCTTGAAGCGTCCGATCATCTCTTCGTCGATTTCATCCAGGGGACATGATGCGAGCGGCTCATAGTTTTTAAGAGCCTTGATCCCAACCAGATAAAAGTCATCCCACTGTCTTCGCGGCAATACTGCCGCCTACCGTGGCTTTGATCCTGGGCTCGAACACCTTGGTGCAGAAGTCGCGAAGCGTCGGTGCGGGCGTTTGCTCGTAGATCCCCATCTCGGATTTCGCGAGGGCAGTGCGTCTGGCCGATTCGATCTCTTTTGCCGCCTTCGCATTCGACTGCCGCGTGCTAGCGCAGTAGAGGACGCCGTTGTACATAAATTTGTACCAGTAGTGATTGCCGTCGCCACGCTTGAAGATCAATTGGTCCTCCCTTTCGCCTTCGCTTTCTGGGCTCTCACCTTACGGTATTTCCGCATGTAATCGTTCCAGTCGGTTCTGGAACCTTGGAACGCCAACGCGCGGCATTGATCGGAGCAAAAGCGCTTCCGACCTTGTCTTTTTGGCATGGTGAAATTGCCGCATTGCTCGCGCTCGCAAATCTGAATCGGAATTGCGTCCCTTAACTCGGTGTCACCCTCCTGGAATTCCCAGATGCGATCGAGGATGAATTGGCAGATCGGGCTCAAGATCGATCTGCAACGTTCTACGTTTGGCCACAGGAAGATCGGATATCCGCTTTCCCCGGTCTGATCGAATTCATGATTAGAGTCGCGCAGGTTCCACTTCAGTTCAGCACCGAAGTCCCATAGGAACTTGCCCGAGCTGCTGGCCAGGTCAGAATTTTTCTCTGGCGCGCTGAGCCAGGTCAGTACGCGCCGTAAGTCTGTGTGATACCTGGGAGCTAAAGCGACGACGGCGATCAGGGCTCTCTCGGAGTCGTTCAATTCAACGTCCTCCGTCAAAGTCTTTCCGATTTCCCGAAGTTCCTCTACATCTCCCAACCGCAGTATGTAGCCCACCGGGAATCCTGCATGTGAATGGTTGATGCGTCAGCCAGTGCCGGTGGATTGGCCGTGTTCGCGTATTTCACCAGCGCTTCCCAGGCAGGCCGGTTTCGCTTTTCGTTGCACGATGAAGTGTTGTCTTTTTGTAAATCGGTAACCGTTTTTTTGTGGATCATAAAAGTAATTACGGCTCGCCATACATTATCGCTTTACAGTACCACGCGTGAAAAGCGATAGTAAATACGTAATCGAAAACGTTACCGATTTACAAGGGGAAGCGGACATGGATTCATCGGACTTGCTGACGGCAGCGGAGAGCGCTTCGTACCTCCGCTACAAACAATCCACCATTCGCGCGTGGATCTGGAAGAAAAAAATCACCTACATGAAGGTGGGCGGGAAAGTATTCCTGCGGCGCTGCGATCTCGATTCATTGATTAAGAACAGCGTCGTACCGGCAAAGGAGAAGGAATGATGCGCAAGCCCAAACCGCAGCCAATCTTCGCTGACCACGTCCATTTCGGCGTGGCGAGATCCTTGCCGTCCGCAAGCTGGCCCCACAGTATTGGAAGTCGAGCATCGCCGATCTGACACCAACGCCGACGCCGAAGCCGAAGCGCGTGAAAATGACGGCGGAGCCGGAGGCGGCATGAGCAATCCTGTAGGTCAGTCAGCCTGCAAGGTGTGCGGCGAGATCGCCCGGCCAGGATCAGCGGTTGTGGTGGACTTCGGAGCTGGCGGCAGAGCCCACGAGTACTGCATCGCCATTGCGCAGAGTTCCGTCCGGACGAATACGGCCGTCCAGGTTCGCCCTCAACCATCCCCGTCCTCCAACCCTCTTGTCCTGGCGGAATCGTGACATCAGCTCACCGCATCCTCCAACGAGCAGTAGCTCGCCACTTCTCTGATCAGGAGCTGAGGGAAGCTGCCGCATTCCTCTCAAGGCATGAAGCGGAATTACCAAAGGCCGAGAACGGCGAACGTGTGTTTCCCGATGCGTTGGAGAAGCAAATTGCGCGTGAGCTACGACGGATATCCGAGGGACGCAGGCCGAATCTTTCGCGCGATGAAGATGAAGGGCTACACCTTACGCTTTCGGAGGAAGACTACGAAGCGTTAGCCGAGGCCGCACCCGAAACTCTGCTTGGTTCCCAAGAGATGCGGGAGGTCTTGTCTCGGATCGAGGCGGCAGCGATTGCATCTCGGCATAAGCCACGGCGCGAACGATCGGAAGATCGGTTCATGGCCACGGCGGATGAATACGTCGAGCCATACTTCGCCGTGCGCAATGGCATGCCGCTCGGGGAAGCCGCGAAGACGTTCAATGTCGCTGACATCCGGAGGCATCTTGATGCTGTGGAGCAGTGGCTATTGATGCTGGAAGTGGCAATGCCGTGTTTTAGCCGCGACGTATTCCTGGCACGCCTGGAGCGTGCGATTGAAAAGCGGCGCAACGATGCGATCCATGTCAGTGCGGTCTTCATGCCGCGCAAGTTGAGAGTACGAAAGCGGAAGATGCCGGAACGATACCCGAAGTGTGCCGTATCAATGCCAGAGGCGACACTCGGAACGACCAAGCCGACAGGCTGTAGCCTGCGAACTCCAGAGACGAAGCGAGCGCTTGCACAGGCTCGGAGTATGCCGCTAACACGTCGAGAGCTGCGAAATCGAAAAAATCGATAGAGGACTGATTGCGATCCTCGAAACGACGCCGCATAGCACTCGCCGCCGTGACCTAGTTGACATCGTCAACTTAGCCGAGGAAGGCAAGAGTCGGCCAGAGATAGCGCGAGCACTAGGGATCAGCGCGAGCACAGTCGCGCGACGATTGGAAGAAGTGCTCCGGGAAGCGGAGTCTTGTCCGTTATGCGGACTTAAACCAAAGGATTACGTTGCCACTTCCGTGCCTGTTCTCTCAGAACGCGTAAACTCTTCTGCCTCTTTTACCTACGCGGAATCGTGACATCATTTCGCGCCAGCCGCTGTCTTTATATAGAGGCATACCTCACGCGCTGGCAGCTTCCGCTGCCTGCGGAAGCAGTGTGTCTCGACTCCGCCCGGCACAATCCTAGCCAATGAAACCGGACTGGAGCAGTAAACGGTCCTCGATTGTTCCGTCATCCT
>CAWDGM010000005.1:0-461120 GCA_963801895.1 uncultured Acidobacteriota bacterium
TGTCTCCTTGCCGTCCCACGGAGTGGAGAGATCGAGATCCGGCGCCAGTCCAGAATAATGAGTCATCAGCTGGCGAACCGTGATGTCATCCTTGCCGTTTTGCGCAAACTCCGGCAAATATTTCGCCACCGGATCGTTCATGCGAATCTTGCCATGCTCCATCAATTGCATGACCGCAGTCGTGGTCGCAATAACCTTGGTCAGAGAGGCAAGATCGAAAATCGTCTCGGCAGACATGACCTCGCGCCGGGGTTCAAGAGCGCGGCTTCCGTAAGCCTTGCGATAGACGACGCTTCCGTTATGCCCTACAACGAGCACGGCTCCCGGAATGTTGTTATCACTGATCGCTTGCTGAATGATGGAATCGACACCCACCATCCGAACCGATTCAGTCTGTGCGTTCGTGGAGTTTCCCGTCGGACATGCCAGGAGAACGAAGGCAAAAACGACGAGAGCACCGATCCACTGCCTCGTTAGCAGCATTCTGATCGCCCGTTTGGCGCGCGAGTTTGTACTTATAAATGGAATGAATCGACTCTACACAAAGCTGACGTCACAACTCAAGACACGGTAGTAAGAGGTGTTCGGCGCGTCAACGGCCAGTGTGGGTAACCTTTACGGTCGTTGCCGACTCTGCTATAACCCCGCTGAGACGAGAAATTTTCACCGAGAGTTCCGATCCGAGCTCAATTTTGATCCCTATCCCAGCGTTTGACGATCAGGACAACCGCTTTCGGGTGGCATTCCAGGTGTTGCAGGAAGCCATCGCGGAACACGCCTTTCCTGCCTCTTCTCTGGCTGTGACCTTCCAGAATCGTCTCGTTGTGCTGAAGTCATTTGGCCGTTTCACCTACGGGAAAGCGCCCGGAGGGCTCCCGGACGAAGCAGAGTTTCGTGACCGGGTGACCGAGACCTCGACTCCGTTCGATCTCGCTTCTCTTACGAAACCGATTGCCACGACTACGATGGCAATGATTCTGCACGAACGTGGACTGCTGGATCTCGACAGTCCTGTCGTGAAAGTGGTCCCAGACTTCGCGAAGGACTCGACAGGTAGCAGCGATGAAAGGCGCACCGCGGTGACAATTCGAATGCTCCTGGCGCACTCCTCCGGGTTGCCCGCGTACGAGAAGCTTTTTCTGAAAGAGAAAACCAGAGATGAACTCTTGCAGGCGGCGATCGCGACGCCTTTGACCGCGGAACCGGGATCGCGCGCGGAATACAGCGACATGGGATTTATCATTCTCGGCGTTGCGCTTGAACAACTTGCACGGCAGTCGCTCGACGCTTTCTGTCAGAGCGAGATTTTCTCGCCCCTAGAATTGCAGACTGCGACCTTCAACCCCGCCAAAGATAAGCGGTATGAAATTCCTCCCACGGCCGACGAGCGGATAGCAATCCCGGAGCAACCCATCGATACTACCGGCTTGGCCTCATCTACTCACGACAAGCCGAGAAGCATTTTCAGAAATCGAGTGATTCAGGGAGAAGTGCAGGACGAAAACGCATATGTTCTCGGTGGAGTTGCTGGACATGCCGGCATGTTCGCTTCGGCTGAGGACGTTGCCCGCTTCGGGTTCGTCATGCTTCGTGGCGGTGCCCCAATTCTTCGGCGCGAAACGGTAGCTCTTTTTACGCGGCGCGAAGTATCCCCGATCGGAACCACGAGAACGATGGGCTGGGACACTCCTTCGAAACCTTCCCAGTCCGGACGATACTTTGGCCCGTCGGCATACGGACATCTAGGCTACACAGGAACGTCGTTGTGGATTGACCCTGATAAAAATCTTACCGTGACCTTGCTCACTAATCGGACCTGGCCAGACTGTCGTAATCAGGAGATCAAGAAAATCCGCCCTAAAGTGCATGATGCCATTCTAGAGGCCCTTCTCTGATCCATCTGCTTCGCTTCCCGCTTAACGATTTAGAATTGAGCTGTCCCATCATTTAACTTGGCAGCTCACACTGCATTCGAGAGGCGCGAGACTTGACTCCGACCCGCACCGCGAAGGCCGACCTTCGCCAGTTGACCACCGAACAAATCCTCCCTTCCGCATCCGATCTCGACCGCATGTCGTCGCTCGAGTTTGCGCGTACGATGAACGACGAAGATGCCACCGTCGCGAACGCCGTTCGCCGCGCTCTACCTCAAATCGCGCGGGCCATTGACACCGTGGCCGCAGGCTTGCGCGAAGGTGGACGGCTCATCTACGTGGGCGCGGGCACCAGCGGTCGATTGGGAGCGCTCGACGCTTCAGAAATCCCTCCAACATTCAACACCGATCCTCGGACTGTGCAGTTCATCATGGCCGGAGGACCAAAGGCTCTGGGCGCTTCTACCGAGGCAAGCGAAGATGACACCAAGCTAGCTCTAGCCGAGATCAAGAAACGCAAGCCAGCCAAATACGACGTAGTGCTCGGCATTGCCACCAGTGGCCGCACTCCATTTACCATAGCCGCCATCGAATACGCCCGCTGCCACGGCTCCAAAACGATTGCGCTTACCTGCAATCGAAATTCCCCGCTCGAACGGGTCGCAGACTTTGCGATCGTCACTGAGGTCGGCCCGGAGGTGCTCGCAGGATCGTCTCGGATGAAGGCCGGCACCGCACACAAGATGGTTCTCAACATGATTTCGACCGGTGCCATGGCCCGGCTGGGTTACGTTTATGGCAACCTGATGGTCAACGTCTGGACCAAGAACGAAAAGCTTGTGCAGAGAGCAGTGCGGATCATCGAAAAGGCGACGAGCGCAGATCACGACGCGGCCGCACATGCGCTGCACCTTAGCGGCAATCGCACTCCGGTAGCGGTCGTCATGCTTGCCGCGGGCGTCACCAGATCAGTCGCCCTTGGAGCTCTAAAGAAGTCGAAGGGGCACGTCCGTCGCGCTATCGATTTGGCGAAAAGATAGCGGACGGTCGCGGACCTTTGGCGAATTCTCTTGTGATCTATTTCGGCGTTACCGGGACACTGTCCTCTCGTTTCGCCTGAGCGGGTGAGTCTGGACTGCTTAGGCGTTTACAATCAAAAATTATAAGGACTAATTCATGGACAAATTTGTCATTCGCGGCGGCGAACCTTTGCTTGGGACAGTACGCGTCAGTGGCGCCAAAAACGCCGCTCTACCCTGTATGGCGGCCGCTCTGCTCACAGATGAACCCGTGGTGCTCGAAAACATTCCGCAGGTTCGCGATATTCAGACGACCCGGAATTTGCTTGCCGCGATGGGTGCTGAGGTCGAACTCGGCTACGGCCGTGCTCAACATCGCACCACGATTCACTGCGAGAATCTCGCGTCGCCCGAGGCGTCCTACGAACTGGTAAAGACTATGCGCGCATCGACGCTCGTTCTGGGACCACTCGTAGCCCGTTGCGGCCGAGCGCGTGTATCGCTTCCCGGCGGCTGTGCCATCGGGCAACGTCCTATTGATCTTCACATCAAGGGTTTGGAGCAGTTAGGCGCAACCATCGTTCAGGAACACGGATACGTAGAAGCTCGCGCCAGTCGCCTCAAAGGAGCCGAGATTGTCTTCGACAAAATCACGGTTACGGGCACGGAAGATCTGCTGATGGCCTCGACCTTGGCGGAAGGCGAAACGATTCTATTGAATTGCGCGCGCGAGCCTGAAGTCGAGGATCTTGCCGACCTTCTCAACAAAATGGGCGCGCGAATTGAAGGTGCCGGAACCTCGAAAATACGTGTGCAAGGAGTCAGCAAGCTGATAGGCGCCAAGCACCGCATCATTCCAGATCGCATTGAGGCAGGCACCTTCATCATCGCAGGCGCCATGACAGGAGGAGATCTGAACATCGCCGGGTGTGAGCCAGCGCATCTGGATGCTTTGCTCAAGAAACTCCAAGAGGCCGGAGTGAAGACCAAGGTGACCGAAGACTGCATTCGAGTCATGGGGGACAACCCGCTGAAGGCAGCAGATATGTCCACCGAAGAACATCCGGGCTTTCCCACCGATTGCCAGGCGCAGTTCATGGCACTTACAACGCAGGCGGAAGGCACGTCGGTCATCACGGAAAATATCTTCGAAAATCGTTTTATGCACGCTCAGGAACTGGTACGCATGGGAGCGAATATCAAGATCGAAGGTCGACGCGCAGTCGTACGAGGAAAAACTCCCCTTAGTGCAGCGGCCGTTCTCGCCAGCGACCTTCGAGCTTCAGCGTCTCTTGTTCTTGCCGCGCTCGTCGCCGACGGCGAGACCATCATCGACCGCGTCTACCATATCGACCGAGGATACGAACATATCGAGGAAAAACTGAAAGGTGTTGGGGCGCAGGTTCGACGGATCGGCGAGATGTTTCCCAAGAAGGCGGCGGCGGTTAAATAAGGGCCGCATCGGTGTAACGCTTGTGCGAAAGAGTGGCCACCATCAGGCTTACCCTCTCGTCAGCAGCTCGATCAAGTTCCGGTGTTGCGAGTAATTAGTGATCAACTCCGCTCGTTTTCCCATTTCAAAATCGTCGAAGTCGAAGCCTGGAGCCACAGTGCAGCCCACGAGCGCCATCGACTTCCAGTCGGTCACATGCGATGCGAACCAGCAACCGGCCGGAACGACGTGTTGAGGAGCCTCTCCCGCATCCATGTCTATTCCCAGGCGCAGTTCTGAGTACGTACCACCGGCGTTAATCACGTGCACCGAAACGGAGCTTCCGGTATAAAAATGCCAAACTTCGTCGGACTTCAGCCGATGGAACGCGGAAAACTCCTGCCCGTGCAGTAGGAAGTAGATCGCAGTCGAGGCCACACGAGGCCCCCGAAAACCCGCTGGAAGACATTCACGGCCCAACGTGATCTCCGAACGGTACGTCTGTCGAAAGTAGCCGCCTTCCGGATGCGGCTCGAGTTTGAGCCGCTTGATCCATGTCTCCGCAGAGTTGCTCATGCTCGTCGAGATCGCCTTCATTTCAAATTGAACAAGGCATTGACGTGAGCGGTGACAGTAACGTTCTGCGGAGTAAACTCTTCCGTTGGCGCAGGCGCCGCATTCGCTACGGCCGCCATCGCGTGCGCCATCCGTGGCATCACCGGTCGCACGTTCTCGAACGTGTCCACCGATGCATACGAAAGGTCTCCCAAGCTTCTCCCACTCGCATGTGCAATGGTTTCGGCGGAATTTCGTGCTCGGCGATAGGCGTCTTCGACAGCACGATTTTTCGCCTCGTCGATATTCTCAAGCACATAAGTGAGGTTCTGAGTTTCGCTGACGTTGGCCTCTGCGAGTTGCTGGGTTAGCGCTCCTATTTTCGAAAAATCTTTGAGCTTCAATGTGATGTCCGTCGTCACCCGATAGCCAACGAGGTGCTGTTTCGGCTTCCAGTCATACACTGGCTGCACGGAGAAAAATCCGACTGTGGCCTGTTTCGGATCAATTCCGTTCGATCGAAGCACCTGTCGAACCTGATCCACATTCTTCGAAGTCTTCTCATACGCCACCTGGGATGTTTGATCTTGCACGGAAACCGAAAATTGAAGTTGGGCTGTATCGGGTGCAGATTCGAATTTGCCATCGGCGCCCACGAATACGGAATTCGCCTGCGCGTTGACAGCAGGGTGTTCTTGGCCAAACGCTGCCGACGCTGAGAGCACCAGGAGAAACAAGGACAGGGCGAGCACTTTCATGAGCAGCCTCCGAGGGAATTATCCCACGCGGACGCCGCCCAGATGTTCGGTTGAACAGAAGCAAGAGAGAAACTACGAAGTGGCGGGTCCTGAAATTGCGAGGACGTCCACTTCGAGATTGCTGGAATGCAATCCTGCTACGGTCATCGGAAGCGCCTTCCCTGTGGCAGGGAGCATCCCGACTGCCCTGTTCTTCCCAGAATGCTTTGCATGGTGCAATGCGCGGTCCGCAAGCGTAAGCACCTCATCATACGTAACAGCTCGAGGCCGATCCTGAAACCAGGGAAAGGCTGCCCATCCCAGCGAACACGTACGCGGAATCGACTCGCCAGAGGAACCGATGAAAAATGGAGTATCCGCGATCGCTGACAGGACGCGTTGTGCCAAGAGTTCCGCCTCGCCTCGATCGGTGTAGCGTGAGACGATCAGAAACTCTTCGCCGCCCCAGCGCACCAGCACATCCGAATGTCGGATCGAAGAACTGAGCCTTCGCGCCATCTCGACCAGAACCTTGTCGCCGGTATCGTGACCGTACTGGTCATTCACTTCTTTGAAATTGTCGGCATCAATGAGATAGAAGACGAGATCGCGAGTGTGGAGGTCGTGTGCATCCTCGTGCGATCGCAGAGCCTGTCCTACGTCACCTTCGATCGTCGCGGAAAAATAACGCCGGTTGCGCAATCCCGTCAGAGGGTCAGTCAGGGACGCCTCTTGCAAGACTTCGTTCGTGGACAAGAGTTCCTGGTTCAGCCGGCGGTGCTGGATAAATAGCAAAAAAGCCATGAGGAACATCGTTCCCAGCGTGACCAGTACTCGAAAATCGGAAGCCTCGCCGGGCAATCGTTTATCAATCATTGCGAAGATTGCGATAATGGGCAATGAGAGCACGGCGAGCATCGCCAGATTTGCCATTACCGAGTTGTAGGTTTCGTCGCCCGACTGTGGCGAACTCGGGAAAAGCGGAGGCCCCAACAGCGCTACCAAACTAAACGCAGCGAACGACGCACAGTACGGAATGTCGTACCAGCTTCCCGTAAAGTAAGTGTTGTTCTCCAGAGCGCGGTTTAATAGGTAAAAGGCGATGCCGTTGAACACGACCGCCGCGCAGAAATAGCCGTAGAACTTCTTCCAAGCCCCAGACGTTTCGTGCCAGAAAAGCATCAGTATCCCGGCGAACAAGACGGTTGCAATTGCCGAGAGCACGTCGAAATTCCGGTTGTATGCATCTTCGCTGGGCGAAACATATTGCCAGCATACGACGAACGATACGTAGACGTAGAGCCACCACAGAAGCAGCAGCAAAAAATCCAGCAAACCAAGCCGGGCCGCCCGGTCCGACGCCTGCCTGTGCGGCCTCAACAGCAAGCCCGCAATCATAGGAGCACCCGCTAAGAATAAAAGGGCGTCTGCGGGATACATCGTCGGAACTTTTTTCTTGAGAATCAGCTCAAAGACGATCCAGGACACCTGATCGCTGAACCACAGCGCCCATCCCGCAGCTTGCAGCATCCAGAACCATCGCAAGCGGCCAGTGCTCGATGACCCGTTGCGCGCAAAGGCGCACAGGGCGCATAGCATCAACAACGCGCTGATGATATCGCTAATGGCCGTCAGGGCCATTCCCTGCGGCAAAAGCAAACAGGACACCGTCAGAACCGCAGTCAGCAAGACAGCGGCTGATCCCATCAGCCTTGAATAGTTAAGGGTGCTTAGGATGTTGGCCTCAATAACCCCAGAAAATGCTTCTATGGGCCGAAATCAAGAAATTAATACCGCGAAACTAGTCTTTGGCGCCCGCCGAATATGCTAAGGGATCGGTCTGGGCTGCGATGGCTCTGCGGAGTTCCTCAAATACGTCATCTGGCATCTGCTGGAAGGCCGCTACGACCTCAGGGTCAAACTGACTCCCGCAACATCGCTGGATCTCCGCCCGAGCCGCCGACATTGTTTGCTTTGGACGGTAAGGCCGGTCCGACGTGATGGCGTCCAGGGTATCCGCAACGGAGAAGATCCGGGCCCCCAACGGAATTTCATCGGCCCGCAAGCCACGGGGATAGCCGGTCCCGTCGAATTTCTCCTGGTGCGAATACACAATGGCGGCCGCTTCTTTCAAAACAGGGATTCTCTGCACCAGTTTGTAGCCGAGGTAGCAATGTTCTCGCATCGTGGTGACTTCATCGGGATTGAGCTTGCCCGGCTTGTTCAGAATGCTGTCGGGTATTGCCATTTTTCCGATGTCGTGAAGGAATGCTCCCCGGGCGATGGTCTCGATCTGCTCGCGAGGGATTCCCATATTCTTGGCAATCGCGATCGTAAACGCCGTGACACGTCTCGAATGGCCTTCCGTCTCCCGGTCCTTGTAGTCGAGCGCTTCTCCCAAGACTTCCAAAGTGATGTCGTAGGACCGCTCGAGTTCCCGGACAGTTGCCTGCAACTGATCTGTTCGCGCTTTGACCAATGATTCCAAGTTGGTTTGGTAAGTACGGTTCTCTACCTTCAACCTGCGATTTTCCAAAGCGCGGCTGACAGTGTTCAGCAATTGCTCCCGCTCAAAGGGCTTCAGCAGGTAGTCATAGGCGCCGTTTCGAATGGCGGCCAACGCTACTGAAATATCGTGAACCGCGGTGACCATGACCACCGGCATATCGGGATATTTCTCTTTGGTTCGTTCGAGCAAACCAATACCGTCGAGGTCGGCCATCATTAAGTCGGAAAGCATTAGTTCAAATTCATCTCCGGAAGTAAGGATGGCAAGCGCCTCCATGCCGGAACCCGCTTGTTTGCAGCTATATCCAGCGGTACCAAGCATCGACGCGACAATTTCGCGAATCGGCTCTTCGTCGTCAACTACCAGGATGCGATCAGGCATGGGGACACACGAAAGTCTATCGGCGATTGTAATCCTTCCACGAGATTCCGAAAGTAATCATGCAGGTCCTGAAACTCCATCGAAAACTCAGTGAAGCGTGATATTCAGAAGCGAGGAAGACGTACGTCCGCATGCAATGACAGCAGACCTTTGGTCGATGTGGAACTCGGCAGCAAGGCTTGGCCTTCCCGCGCCGACGGCGGCAGAAATCTCTTTACTCATTCTGCTGGGCGCTCTCCTGCTCGCATTACGCACTTTTCGGGAAAACTATCTCAAAATCTGGGTGGTCGCCTGGCTGAGCCTTAGCGCTTCGAGACTGGCCGAACACTTTCTCCCTGGCCGGATTGCAGCACCATTTGATCTGGTTGTTGTTCACGCGACATTTGTCGTAGCCGCCGGGCTACTCGCCGGGGGCGCCTTGCTCTACATCCGGGAGCGCGACCTGCTTCTGCCAGTAATGGTAATCACGCCCGTACTGGTTGGCTTTGCAGGCGCCAGAGTACTGCTGTGGCCGGATTCCCTGCCCCTGCGAATGGCGCTGGAGGTGGGTTACCGTATGGTCCTGCTGACCGCCTCTGTCGCACTCCTGCGGGCGCGTCGCGGACGCTGGCATTTATCCGCTTGGCTGGTGGCCGTGTGCCTGCCGTGCCTGCATCTTTCCTGGCCGTCATTTTCCGATCGCGTCCCAGTTGGCGCGTATCTTGCCGCCGAGATTGCTCTGGGCATCTGCATCCTCCTGATTGTTTTCGACGACGCGCGCACGAAGGCCCATCGACTGGGCGTGATGCAGCGCATTACCGAGAGCGTTTCCAAAGCGCAGCAGTACGGAAACGTCGTGCAATGCGCCTTGGAGGAATTAAAGGCCCTAACGGGAGTTCGCGGCGTATGGTTCCGCCTGTTTGAGGGCGGCGGATTGGTGGCAACCCACGCCTGCGGACTCTCTTCGGATTTTCTGCGCGATGCTGGATTCGCACCTGCCAGCGAGGACACCGCCAGGCTGTTGGAGCAGCCCTCAGCCCTTATCAGCAAACGTGACAAATCGCCTATTGAGTCGCAGGAATGCCTTGCTGGCGAGAAAATCCGCCACCTGGTCACCGTACCCGTCCTTGGGAACAAAGCCCCTGTCGGATTGCTGATGCTCGGGACATCGGGTACTCGCCGATGGACTTCGGAAGAACTGGCCTTCTTCGAGGCTTGCGCGAAGCAACTCGCCATCGCTATCGAGAACTTCCGTCTGCTGGAGCAGGTGTTACGCTCGCAGCGGCAGTGGGTCAATACGTTTGATTCGGTTCATGACATCATCCTTGCCCATGACGCCGACTACCGGGTGATCAAAGCGAACCAGGTTTTGCTCGAGCAACTCGGCAAAGCAGCCGCCGACGTGATCGGCAGCACGTGCGAATCGGCTCTTCCGAGAAAGTTTGGAGAGTGGAAAGGCTGCCCCTACTGCGCAATGGGGGGCGACGAAGAGTTTACCGAGGGGGCAGATCCTTGCTTTGGCGGTTACTCCGTCGTTTCCACGTCTTCTTACACCGAGCAAGGCAGCCCGCAAAAAGGGACCATTCACGTCGTTCGCGACATCACGGACCGGCGGTCCGCCGAAGAGAAATACCGATTGCTGTTCGAGCAGGTGCAAGAGGGCGTCTACGTATCGGATCCCTCGGGCAAACTGATCGACTGCAACGATGCCTTTGTGCACATGCTCGGCTATGGCAACCGGGAAGAACTGCTGGTTCTGAACCTTGATTCCGAAATCTGCGTCGATCCCAAGCAACGGGACGCGTTTCGCCGCGAGATCGAAGCTCACAACTACGTCCGCAATTTCGAAGTCACGTTGCGCCGAAAAGACGGCACCTTACTGCTTGCGGTCGAGAGCAGCTTCGCCACCCGGGATGCGAGCGGACATATCCAGCGGTATCAGGGATTCGTACTCGACACGACCGAAAAACGCAGGGCCGAAGACGAAATGCGGCGCCGGAACCGCGAGTTGAATGCCTTGAACGCCATGGCCGTCGTCGCGGCCCAATCATTCGATCTCGATGAAATTCTCAACCTCACCCTTCGTCAGGTCGTGACGTTGTTTGGAGTCGAGAGCGGCACCATGTACCTCTCTGACACCGACACACCGACCTATCGCCGCCGCGCCGCGTGGGGACCCCGCAGTCGCGACAAGATGCGTCCGGCAGAAGTATCCTTCGCCGAAGGCTTCGGCGATCTGGTGGTGCGATCACGCGCAGAGGTTCTGACGGCCGATTACATGCCCCACCTGCCGGGGACAATCGCAGAGTTCTTGCGGTCTGATTCCGACCGCTCATGGATTTGGGTGCTGTTCTGGGGGAAAGACAATCCCGTCGGAATCATGGGATTGTGCAATCACCTGGGATATGAATATTCTAGCAACGACGAGAACCTGCTGGTGGCGATCAGCCGCCAGTTGGCGACCACCATCGAAAAGGTTCGGCTTTACGAAGAGACGTGCCGGGCGTACGAGGATCTCCGCAAGACGCAGGAACAGCTGCTGCAAAGCGAAAAAATGTCTGCGGTCGGCCAATTGATTGCCGGGGTCGCGCACGAACTCAACAATCCCCTGACGGCAATCCTCGGCTATGCGCAGCTTCTCGAAAGCGAAGGATTGAATTCAAGGGCCCAGGACTTCGTGGGCAAGCTCTTTAAACAGGCGCAGCGAACCCATCGGGTCGTCCAGAATTTGTTGTCCTTTGCGCGCCAGCGTCAGCCGCAGCGAGACGAAGTCGATATTCGCAAGGTCCTCGAAGAGACCCTTTCCCTGCGCGATTACGACTTGAAGATAAACAACATCAAGGTGGAACGCGACCTGCCGGCCGATCCAGCGATAGTCATCGCTGACCCTCACCAGATCGAGCAAGTATTTCTCAACATCATCAACAATGCGGTGGATGCGATTCTTGAAAAGGGCGGCAATGGAAGGTTGAGGATTCGGATCGCGTCCCAGAACGGTAATATCCTGACGCAATTCACCGATGATGGCGCCGGCATCAAGGATCCCAAGCGCATTTTCGATCCGTTCTATACCACCAAGAGCGTGGGCAAGGGCACCGGACTCGGACTTAGCATCTGCTACGGCATTGTCAAGGAACATGGCGGTGACATTACCGCGAACAACGCCCCGGATGGCGGAGCGATGATCGAGGTAAAGCTGCCCGCGGTTGTCACCGCAAGAGTGGAAGCGGAAGCAGCCAAGCCGGTCTCCCGCCAGCATGAAGGTGCGGTGCACGGACGCGTTCTGCTGGTCGAAGAGGAAGAAGCTGTCCTTGAATTCGAACGCGATGTGCTGATCGGCGCAGGCGCCACGGTAGTCACCGCCAGAAACAGCCAGGATGTAAAGACGCGCCTACTCTCCGAGGCTTTCGATGCCGTGATCATGAACGGCAAAATGCCGGGCCAATGGAGCGCCAAAGAGTCTTATCCATGGCTGAAGGAAAACTGCTCCGGCATGGAAAGCCATATTCTTTACACCTTCTCCAACGGAATGGATCCCGCCGATGGACGAGCCTATCTGCAGGAACAGAACATTCCCTACCTGGTAAAGCCTTTTGAAGTCGCCGAACTGATATCCCAGGCACGCAAGCTTCTGCAAAAAGCTCAGGCAGCGGGAGCCGGCACCGACTGAGCTCGTTTTTTTCACTAATCCGACCTCGAAACGCACAGCCCTCCACACCTTTCCTCCGTTTCCCGTGCGATAAACTAGTAGCGACTCATGTCCCAATTCGTCCACCTGCATCTGCACACCGACTATTCCCTGCTGGACGGCGCCTGTGACGTCGAAAAACTCTGCCAGCACGTGCAAGAGCTCGGCATGCCCGCCGTCGCGATGACCGATCACGGCAATATTTTTGGTGCGGTGCACTTTGTCAATGCGGCCCATAAACATGGGGTTAAGCCGATTGTCGGCTGCGAACTTTACGTCTGCAAAAAAGACGATCATCGTGCTGCGCCGGAAGGCGATACTTATAACCACCTGCTGGTTCTAGCCGAAAACGAAGAGGGATATCGGAATCTGGTAAAGATCACTTCGGAGGCCTCGCTCCACGGCTTTTACTACAAGCCACGCGTGAGCAAGAAGTTCCTGGCGGAGCATTCCCGTGGTCTGATCGGTCTCTCCGGGTGCCTTAAGGGTGAGGTTGCCGAACGCCTGATGGAGAACAACTACGACGCGGCGCGAACCGCGGCTGGGACCTTTACCGATATTTTTGGCAAGGGAAATTTCTTCCTTGAAATACAGGATCAGGGCCTGGAGATGGAGCACCGTATTCACCCTGGGCTGTTCAAGCTTGAAAAAGATTTAGGACTGCAGCTCGTCGCCACCAACGACAGCCACTACCTATGCGAGGATGACGCCCACGCGCAAGACGTCATGGTCTGCATCCAGACCGGCAAGTCGATTCGCGATACGGCGCGCATGAAGTTCGAGGGAACCCAATTTTTCGTCAAGAATCACGACGAGATGTACCGGGTGTTCAAGGACTCACCCGAGGTTCTGACTCGAACCCTGGATATTGCCGAACGGTGTAGTGTCCGCTTGGAGAAGGTCGCCAACCCTTTCCCCGAGTTCGTCGTCCCTGCGGGATATACGATTGATAGCTACTTCGTCCATGTATCCCGCGAGGGATTCGCGCGGCGTCTCGAGACCCTCCGCCCCATGCAGGAACAAGGACGGCTGAAGCACTCGCTTACGGATTATGAGCAGCGTCTGGAACGGGAGCTTGGCATCATCCAGCAGATGAAGTTTCCCGGTTATTTTCTTATTGTCTGGGACTTTATTCGATACGCAAAGGAGCATGGAATACCCGTGGGCCCGGGGCGAGGTTCGGCCGCGGGATCCCTCGTCTCCTATGCATTGGGAATCACGGATATCGATCCGTTGCAGCACGAGCTTCTCTTCGAGCGCTTCTTGAATCCGGAGCGCGTGTCGATGCCTGATATCGATATCGATTTCTGCATGAATCGGCGTGGCGAGGTCATCGACTATGTCACGCAGAAGTACGGCCGAGACAACGTCGCCCAGATCATCACCTTCGGCACCATGGCCGCCAAAGCCGCGATCAAAGACGTTGGGCGCGCGATGGATATTCCGTACGCCGATGTCGATCGCATCGCCAAGATGGTCCCTACCCAGCTCAACATCACACTGGACCAGGCGATCGCGGACTCTCCACAGTTACACGAGGCGTATGAAAAAGACGCGCAGATTCGTGAACTCCTCAACACTGCGCTAAAGCTGGAAGGTCTCGTAAGGAACTCGGGCGTTCACGCCGCCGGCGTGGTGATTTCTCCGCGCCCGCTCACCGACCTCGTCCCCTTACACCGGACGAAGAACGAGGAAATTGTCACCGCGTTTGACATGGTCGCCATCGAAAAGATGGGCCTGCTGAAGATGGACTTTTTAGGGCTGACTACCCTGACCATCCTTACTGACGCACTCAAGCTGATTGAGGAAAAGCGAGGCACTCCCCTGACGCTCGAGGAGATCCCTCTCCAGGATGAAGAAACCTATCGAGAAGTCTTTCACAAGGGCTTGACCTCCGGGGTATTCCAGTTTGAATCGCACGGCATGCGCGACGTCCTGCGGAAATATCAGCCCAATTCCATCGAGGACCTCACCGCTCTCAACGCGCTTTACAGGCCAGGGCCGATTCAAGGTGGCATGATCGACGACTTCGTCGACCGTAAGCACGGACGAAAGAAGGTTGAATACGAGCTACCTGAGTTAAAGGAGATTCTGGAAGAAACATTGGGCGTGATCGTGTATCAGGAACAAGTGATGCAGATCGCGAACCGCCTGGCAGGATATTCCCTTGGTGAAGCCGACCTGCTCCGCCGCGCCATGGGAAAAAAGAAGGCGGAAGAGATGGCGCAACAACGCGAGCGTTTTGTAGATGGCGCCGCCAAGCGCAAGTTTCCTCCAAAGAAGATCGAGAAGATTTTCGATCTCATGGCGCAATTCGCCGGATACGGCTTCAATAAATCGCACTCCGCTGCATATGCCCTGCTCGCCTACCACACGGCTTACCTGAAGACTCACTATCCAGTAGAGTTCATGGCCGCGCTGCTGACTTCGGTCACCGGCTCCACCGACGACGTGGTTAAGTACATCAACGAGTGCCGCGAGATGGGCATTTCGGTGCAGGCCCCAGACATCAATATCTCCGACGCAAACTTCACGCCGCAGGGAGAGTCAATCCGTTTCGGCCTTGCCGCCGTTAAGAATGTTGGCGGGAATGCGATCGAATCTGTCGCCACTGCTCGCAAGAAACTTGGACGATTCAAATCGATTTTTGAGTTCTGCGAGAACGTCGACTTGCGGCTACTCAACAAGCGCGTTGTGGAGTCCCTCATCAAGAGCGGCGCAATGGACTCCATGGGACGGCGCGCTCAGCTGATGGCAGTGCTCGATAAAGCCATGGAGCAGGCCGCCAAGGCTCAGCGTGACGTCGAGTCTGGACAGCACGGACTGTTCGGCGTCTTTCAGCAAGACGAGGAGGAAGCTCACAACGACAAACTGCCGAACATCCCTGATTGGGACGAACACGTTCGCCTGGCGGCAGAAAAAGAAATTGTTGGATTTTTCATTACTGGTCATCCCCTTGAGAAGTACAAGGACAAATTGCAGGACCTGCAAGCATTCAGGATTGAAGAGATCTCCGCGATGACGAAGTCGACCGGAAAAGACGAGACCATCGTTACGGCCGGCATTATCTGCAATGTACGCGTGCTGAAGTCAAAACGCGGCGACTTTTACGCACAGACGACTCTTGAAGATATGTCGGGTTCGATCGATATGATCGTCTTCCCTGAGGCTTACAAACGTCTCGCAGAGAAGGTCAAGCTTGAGGTTCCGGTTCTGGTGAAGGCAGGCGTTCGCATCGAAGAGGGTGCCAATCCGAAGATCACCGCAGCCGAAATTTTTCCGCTCGAAGATGCGAAAGTGCCCTTGCCGCGGGCCATTCGCGTCCGCATTCCGCTGGAATCGTCCGCCGCAGGGACGATCGACGATCTCCATAACCTTTTCGTGGAGCGCAAGGGAGAGGCTCGTGTTTTGTTTGATGTGGAACGCCAGGGCGATTTCATGGTGGTAATGGAAGCAGAAGGTTATAATGTGCTTCCAGACCGAAACTTCATCGCGCGCGTCGAGCAACTGTGCGGGCGCGGCAGCGTTCGCATCATCAGCTGATCGAGAGCATGGCAGCCACCGAAAAAGTTCAACAAGAGCTTGAACAAGTCGAGCGTCAGGTCGCAGAGTTGGAATCTGCCGGCCCCGATGACGCGATGCGTCGTCAGATTGCGGTGCTGCAGGAACGCATTGAGACTTTGCGTCAAGAGATGAATGCGCCTCCTACAGCATGGCAAAAGACTGAGTTGGCGCGGCACCCTCAGCGGCCTCAATCGCTGGATTATATCGAGCGCGTTTTCACCGACTTCAGTGAGATTCACGGAGACCGGGGTTTTGGAGATGATGCCGCAATAGTCGCCGGCATGGCCCGCTTTCACGGCGACCAGGTCATGATCATTGCGACCCAGAAGGGTCGTGACATGAAGCAGCGAGTGTTCCGGAATTTCGGTACGCCGCATCCTGAGGGCTATCGCAAGGCGATTCGCGTCATGCAAATTGCCGAGAAATTCAGACGGCCCATTTTTACGCTGGTCGATACCGACGGGGCCTATCCCGGCATACACGCGGAAGAACGTGGCCAGGCGGAAGCAATCGCCTACAACCTGCGGGAGATGGCGCGATTAGAAGTTCCCATCATTGCCACTGTCATTGGCGTAGGTGGTAGCGGGGGTGCATTGGCAATTGCCGTTGCAGATCGCGTTCTCATGATGGAGAACTCGATCTACTCGGTCATCTCGCCCGAGGGCTGCGCCGCTATCATGTGGCGCGATGCGTCGAAGAAAGAGCTTGCCGCGGAAGCCATGCGCATCACTGCCGCCGATCTAAACGAACTTGGTTGCATCGACGACATCGTCCCGGAACCCGAGGGAGGAGCACATCGCGATCACGAGGCGGCGGCCAATCTTCTGGATGCCACGCTGCAAAAGCATTACACTGAATTGAGACAAAAGTCCCCCTCTGACTTGGTCTCGGAGCGCTACCAGAAGTTTCGTACTATCGCTCAGTTTTACAAAACAGAAGTTTGAACTTTTGCTTCCCCTCGTTTCTTAAGCAGGTTCCTTCCGGCAACTGACGGGCGATTCGCCGCGACTCGATGTGAAAAGTCGCCGTATAATGAAATGTTTTCCCTAGAATGACAACCAAAGCGAGCAGGCAGGTTCCGCTCGCTCATCGAAGGAAGGTGTTGGGATGGCCACAACGGATGTCGTGCCCCGCGAAGACGCTGGCGGCATTGGCAAAGAGCGCGTAGTCAATGACATGAGCATTCAGGTTGCGACTGTGAATGGCTCCGGCTCACAAAGTTCTAATACGGTCCTGCTGAGAAGTATTTTTCAGATGGGCGTTCCGGTCTCGGGCAAGAATATGTTCCCGTCGAACATTGCCGGTCTTCCGACCTGGTACACGATCCGCGCCAACAAGAATGGATACATCGGACGTAAAAAAGAAATTGATTTCCTGGTTGCAATGAACCCGGAGACGGCCCAGGAAGACACCATGTCGCTCGCGCCAGGCGCCTCTGTCTTGTACGACGAGCCTCTCGCACTTCACAAGCTGCGAGATGACCTGATTTTCTATTCGGTTCCCTATGACAAGATCGTGGCTCAAGTGTGCCCGGAAGCCAAGCTCCGCAAGCTGGTAAAAAATATGGTCTATGTGGGCGTCGTCGCGTGCCTTTTGACCATCGACATGGGCGAGGTGGAGAAGGCGATTCGAAAGCAGTTCGCAAAGAAGGCCAAAGCCGCGAATCTGAACCTGTCAGCAGCCCAAGCCGGTTTCGATTACGCGAAGGCCAATCTGCAAAAGCGCGGAGCGTTCTACATCGAGCGTATGGACAAGACCGCCGGCAAGATTATCGTCGATGGAAACTCCGCGGCTGCTCTTGGCTGCATGTTCGCTGGCTGTACGGTCGTGACTTGGTACCCGATTACCCCTTCTTCGTCGCTGGTCGAGACGATGATCGAGTACATGAAGGAATATCGCATCGGTCCCGACGGCAAGGCCACGTTTGCCATTGTTCAGGCAGAAGACGAACTGGCAGCTGTGGGAATGGTGATTGGGGCCGGGTGGGCTGGAGCGCGGAGCATGACAGCAACCGCCGGCCCTGGTATTTCGCTAATGGCGGAGTTTGCCGGCTTGGCCTATTACGTCGAGGTTCCCGGAGTTATCTGGGACATTCAGCGTGTGGGCCCTTCCACTGGATTGCCCACCCGTACTTCGCAAGGCGACATTCTTTCCACGGCCGTACTATCACATGGCGACACCAAGCACATGATGCTGATTCCCTGCTCCGTCGAGGAATGCTTCACAATGGCAACGGATGCTTTCAATCTGGCAGAGCAGTTTCAGACGCTGGTGTTTGTAATGTCAGATCTTGATTTGGGCATGAACAACTGGATGTCGGATCCGTTTCCGTACCCGACGGCGCCGATCAAGCGCGGCAAGGTTCTCGACAAAGAAGATCTGGACAGGCTTGGCGGATTCGCCCGCTACAAAGACGTCGACGGCGATGGCATCGGCTATCGCACACTCCCTGGCACGTCGCATCCCGCAGCCGCATATTTCGCTCGAGGCAGCGGCCACAATGAAAAGGCGCAGTACAGCGAACGCGCGGATGACTTCGAGAACAATATGGAACGACTGAATCGAAAATTTGAAACTGCGCGATCATTCGTCCCGCGACCGGAAATCACGAAGGGCAACAACGCCAAAATCGGAATTATCGGCTACGGCACGTCGCACTGGGGCATTACCGAGAGCCGCGATCAAATGCGAGAGGAATATGGGCTCGAGACCGACTACTTGCGGTTGAGGGCATACCCATTCACTCGCGAGGTACACGAGTTCATCGAGCAGCACGAACATATCTACGTAGTGGAGCAGAATCGCGACGCCCAGATGCTCAGCCTCCTGAAGCTCGACCTCAAACCTGAATTGATCGGACACTTGCGAAGCATCGCTCACATTACCGGACTGCCGCTGGACGCGCGGTCCATCACCGATGAACTGACGAGCATGGAGGGCAAATAGATGTCGTCGACCACGGTAGAACCCGGAGCAGCGGGGCCGAAAACAAATCGGATTGGACTCACCGTAATCGAGTACAAGGGCGGTAAGACTACGCTCTGCGCCGGATGCGGCCACAATGCCATTTCAGAGCGCATCATCGAGGCGATGTATGAAATGGGCGTTGAGCCCGAGTTCGTCATCAAACCCAGCGGCATCGGGTGCTCTTCCAAGACCCCGGCATATTTCCTGAGCCGCTCGCATAGCTTTAACGCGGTACATGGACGCATGCCGTCTGTGGCCACCGGTGCCCTGCTTGCGAATCGCAAGCTGGTTTGCATTGGCGTGAGCGGCGACGGAGATACGGCCTCCATCGGCGTCGGACAATTCGTCCATTTGATGCGCCGTAATCTGCCCATCATTTACATCATCGAGGACAACGGCGTTTACGGCCTCACCAAAGGACAGTTTTCTGCGACCGCTGATCTCGGATCTAAACTGAAGAGCGGTGTACTCAATGACCTTCCACCGATCGATACTTGTGCGCTCGCGATCCAGCTCGGTGCCACGCTGGTCGGCCGTTCATTCTCGGGCGACAAGCGGCAACTCAGCGCCATGCTGAAGGCTGCGATCGCGCACAAGGGCACGGTGATGCTCGATGTCGTTTCTCCATGCGTAACCTTCAACGATCACGAGGGTTCCACGAAGTCCTACAAATATGTCAAGGAGCACGAAGAGACTCTCCAGGACGTTAGCTTCGTTCCGCACTTTGAAGACATCAATGTGGAATACGATCCCGGGACCACCGTGGCGGTCACGATGCACGACGGTTCCCGTCTGCATCTGCGAAAACTCGAGGAGGATTACAATCCGACCGACAAGATCGCCGCGATCACGCGGCTGGGCGAGGCACATGCCAAGGGAGAGGTGCTGACCGGCGTCTTCTACGTCAACCCAACGGCGCCGAACTTTATTGAAATGCTTAACGTGGTAGATGAACCGCTCGCCACGCTGCCTGATTCAGTCACACGGCCGGGCAAAGATGTTTTGGACGCGGTGATGGAAGAGTTGCGCTGACGAGGAAAAACTGAGCGTTGAGATAGAAAAGGGCCTCGCAAGAGGCCCCTTCTTGTGGATAGGTATTTAAGCGGACTTTCGGGTTGGTTCGCCAGTGTGCTCGGGACTTTGACCCGGCTCCGGGAAATCGGAATCTGAATCCTTCAAGAGGGGATCCTGGTCACGATGGCCCTGCTGCTGTTGCAGGCCAACATTGCCTGAACTCCTATGATCGTCGGTCTCTGTGGCGCCCTTGCCTGCGTCTTGATCAGGTTTCGGTTGCATTGCTGTACCTCGAAGATGAAGTTGGAATCCGTGCGGTTACTGATGGTAGACGTTTCTACCCGAGCAAGTCTATGCTGGGCCGATCAGCGGTAGAATAGGTTTTCCCTGCAGAACTGCCCGGAAAGAGGAGTATATGCGTCGGATTGTTTACGCAGTTGTAGCGAGTTTGCTTTTGAGCGTCTTCGTTTTCGCTGGTGCCTCCAACCCGGTCGTGACGCCCGTCGCCTCTCATCATCATCAAGTACGCCGTCATCGGGCGCATCGGGCGGGCAGACATCACGTCCCGAAGAGACACCATCGTTCGATCTAGCAGAACCTGCGTCCGGCCTATCTAGTACTGCTCGTCACTCCCAGTTTTCGCAGGCGGTCCCGGGCCTGGATCGCTTCCGGCGAGTGCGGATAGCGCTGGATCAAGTGCTTCAACTCATTTGCCCCATCATCCTGCTTGCCGAGTTCGATGAGGGAAATTCCCTTCTTCAGCTGAGCTGAGGCTGCCTTATTTCCGCTCGGAAAATTCTGCATCACCTGGTCGTAGCTTTGTGCCGCCTGCTGGTAGTTCCCCTGCCGGAACTGGATCTCGCCAAGGTAGTAGTAAGAGTTTCCTGCGAGGTCCGTGTTCGGGTAAAACTTCACGTAATCCGAAAATTCCTGGACGGCCAGATCATTTTTTCCGCCGTTGTAATCGCGCAAAGCGTTGTTGTAGAGGACGTCGGGCGGAGGAGCCTGGGCCTGGGCCTGCTGCGCGGCTTTGTCTGTTGCTTGCTGAGCCGCCAAGCTCTGCTGCGCCGCTTGCATATCTTCCAACTGCTTCGTCACCTTCGACAGACGCACCTTGATCTCATCCATGGTGTCGTTCAACGCCTGGATCTGTCCGGAAAGCTGTTCGCCTTTCGACCCACCCTCCGCTTGCTGTCTTTGCAGAGTCGATTGCAAAGAATTAAGCGCATTGGCGACTTTGTTGACCGCATCGGTGTCCTGCTCAACCAGATTTTTCATGACACCCATGCGCTCGTCGAAACTGCGCTGCATGCTGGTCATCTGCTCCTGGAGTTGCTGGACCTGCGTCTGCAACTGCACCATTTCCTTGTTGGCGCCGGATAATGGGAAAACTCCCAGCCACAGAATTGCGGCCACTACGACGGAAACGAAAACACGGGTTGGTTTCATAGAGAATTCCTGAACTTGTGAAATTAGATGCTTTGATTCTCCCATACGCCGTGAACATTGCGAACACAAAGGGACGGGTGGGAACCGTAAGATTCAACGGAGGATAGAGCCCAGTTCGGCGGCCGCAGGCTTATGCTCGCGCGAAGGATGAATAAAGCGGGGGACACTGCAGGAGCGTCCCCCGGCGAGTTACTTTTGATAAATGAGATGACCACGGCGATTCTGCTGCCAGCAAGCTTCGTTGCTCTCTGTGCAGAAGGGCTTTTCCTTGCCATAGCTGATGGTCTTGATCCGGCTGGCACTCACTCCAGCAGCGGTCAGCGCACTTTTGACTGCGCTTGCGCGCTGGTCGCCGAGCGCCAGGTTGTACTCAGTGGATCCGCGCTCGTCGCAATGTCCTTCAACCGTGAAACTCATGTTCTGGTGCTGGCTGAAGAACTGAGCATCTGCTTGGATGGACGCCTGCTGGTCACCACGAATATCGGCCTTATCGTAGTCGAAGTAGACATCCTTCACATTCTGGCTGAACAGATCCTCATCCGTGACATTGGCGGTGGGCTGAGGTGGAGGAGGAGCCGGCGTTACTGTAAGTCTGGCCGTCGCTTCCTGTGTGCCACCTGCGCCTTTCGCGACCAGGTGATACGTCATCGAATCGGTCGGCGAAACACTTTGTGACCCACTTGGCTGAACCGCACCAATACCATCGATAGATACATCTGTGGCATTCGTGGTCTGCCATGTCAATGACGCCGACTGGCCAGCCTGAATCGTATTAGGATTCACGCCCATCGATGCCGTCGGTGCAGGTGCAGGCGGTGGAGGCGGAGGTGGCGGCGGCGTTGCCTTCTTGCCGCACGCACCAAGCGTGATCAAAGCGCCGAGAGCGAGGATCAAAAAGAACCATCTTGTATTGAGTTGCTTCACTTTTATTCCTCCCTACGACCCCAAGGCTCGCCCCAGGGCCCAACGAAGTGTATTTACTATTTCCAACTCCAATTCGGTTGCGAATTACGACCAGTAAAAGTTAATTGCTGAACTTTCGTGCCGTCGGCCAGCATGGTCCAGATCTGCAAGCTTCCCGACCGGTTTGACTGAAACACGATGTGGCGATTATCCGGAGACCATGATGGAAAGTCGTTGCGTCCGCCGTCGTGAGTTAGCTGAACCCACTGCTTGCTAGCAATATCCATCAAATAAATGTCGGAGGACCCCGGTTCTCCCGGTCCGTATTTCCGGACCCATGCGAACGACAGGAACTGACCATTGGGCGCCCAGTTTGGCGAAACCGCATACCCTTGGTCGGTCATACGCTGCTGGTTGGTCCCATCCGCTTCCATGGTGTAGATCTGGGGCAGACCTGTGCGCCCGCTGACAAATGCAATCTGCGCATTCGTTTTGCGATTCCAGACAGGAGACACATCAGGTCCTTTGCTCGTCGTCATTCTCTGAGGACTTGCTCCCGCGGCGTCGGACACAAAGATCTCGGGTGGCCCACTGCGCGAAGACGAAAATGCCAGCTTCGATCCGTCACCCGACCATGCGGGAGACAGATTCGTTCCTCCAAAATGCGGAAAATTCAACGGTCGGCTGAGTTCGACCGAGTACATCATGATCTCCCAGCCACTCTTGGTGAGAGCGCTGAACGCAAGGCGCGTTCCGTCGGGAGAAATTCGAGGCGATAACGCAATCGAACCGAGATGCGTGAGTTGATGCTGGTTCGAACCGTCATAATCCATGGCCCAGATTTCTTTGTGACCGGTGCGGTCACTGACAAAGTAGATCTGAGTCTGCGAGATTCCCTGGACTCCCCCTCCCAACC
This sequence comes from uncultured Acidobacteriota bacterium, assembly GCA_963801895.1. GTDB lineage: Bacteria > Acidobacteriota > Terriglobia > Terriglobales > Acidobacteriaceae > Sulfotelmatobacter. Next base: position 22,988 of record CAWDGM010000005.1, read on the forward strand.
GCGTGATGATCTCGTCAGCGAACTTGTGCGCCATGACCCGAGCTGCTATGTCAGTCGCATTGTCGGAGTATTGCTTTCCAAGAATTTGGGCCGACTGCGTATTCTTAACGTCATACAGCCAACCTTGCACGGTCAAACGCCCGCTCGCCACGCCAAGATTGCCAAAGGCGATCATCGCCGCATTGGGAGGCGGCGAGTTCCACGCCAGGTAGTTGATCTCCGGCGGCTGCCCCGGAACTTGCAATGGATAAAAACTTTTTGAAACCAGTTCCACGACTCCGGAGACATCGAGATCATTCCAGAGCGTGTTATTGAAAGTCTTGAGAAGGGCGGCGTTCTGGGGATCGGTACTCGATTCCTTGAAATCGGGAACAGCAAGGCGAACCTTTTCGACTCCCAAGCTTGTTCCGGTCTTTACCCAGTCTTGGGCAACCGCAATCGAGGACAGCAAGTAAAAGCAGACGAGAAGAGCCAGCAGCCGGGATGTAACGGGGACCGTAAGCGGTTTTCTTCGAAAAGCTAATCTGGCAGGCTCATCCATCGTATTGACAGCATGAATTTCGGGGTTCACGAACATCGTATTCCGATAGGAATGTCTCAACAAGGTTTTATCGCCACTCCAAGCATTATTTATTTGATTGAAGTTCCATTTTGCACTTCTTTCAATCCTTACATTACTCGTGTACCCAGTTGATAACGCGCTGGAAGTACATCGCCACTCACCGCTTGTAGTCAAACCAAAACTCAACAGAAATCTTGTTTCCCGAATACTCCGCCGGCAGCGGCCCGAAAGTCTCGATTCGCTGCAGGGCGCGCACTGCAGATACGTCAAGTGAAGGCACTCCGCTGGACTGTTCTACCCGAACATTCGCAGGATGGCCGTCTTTAGCTACATCGAACGTGACGTAAACGCGTTGCGCGCTCGTAATCCTCGGATCAACTTCGTACTTGAGCCAATTCTCCGTTACCTTTTGCTGGATTAAATGGACGTAATAGGCGTATTTCGTTCCGAAGTCACCGCCGCCTCCCGTAATTCCAAATCCGCCCTTCGCTCCGGCAGCACTGAAACTGCCGTAAGGGCCACTGACCGGCCCGCCTTCGCCAAACGCAACTTGATTGGTCTCAGGTTCTGGTGCGGGCTGGGATTTCTCTTTCGTGATCGTTTCTTGTTTCGGCTTAGGTTTTATCTTGGTGTTCTTGCCCTGGATTTCAATGGCATCGGGCTCTTTTTCTTCGATCTTTGGCTGGGACTGAGTAACCCCCTTGGATTCGTTCGCCAGAACGTTTTGCGTCTGAGTCGGGTTCGCTGGCAGCGGCACTGTGCTGACAAGTGTTGCGCCGATCGCCTCACCGCCCCCGCCCGTCCCCCACGCGTCTCCCGTCGGATGCCCAAATACTGCAGCGTAGCCGATCAGTGACGCAGTAATTCCCACGTGCAGGACCACCGACCACGTCAGTGCGCGTCCCCAGCGGTCGTGTTCGAAATAGATTTCAGCGTTTGCTGCCATTTTGCTCGAGCGGCTGCGTCACGATACTGACGTTTGTAAATCCCGCTTGTTTCACGGAGTCCATCACCGTCGCAAAGGCTCCGAAGGGAACGTTTTCATCAGCCCGTACAAAGATGAACTGGCTTCGCGGATCGCGAATCTTTTGTTTTAGCTTGCTGCCGATCTCATTGATGTTGATCGCGTCGTTCCCGAGAAAGACGCGCTGATCCTTGTTGATCGTGATCACCAAGCGCTCCTCAGTGATTTGCTTCACGGTACGAGTCTTGGGCACGCTCACATCAATGCCCGACTGCAAAACGGGAGCCGTCACCATGAAAATGATGAGGAGAACAAGAACCACGTCTACCAACGGTGTAATGTTGATATCGGCAAGGGCTGTCTGCGTTCGGCCGCCAGAAGTTGTAAATGCCATCAGCGCCTCGCGTCGACCGGAATTTGGGCGGGAGCCTGCGTCTGGCTGTGTTCAACCGCATTCAGGATTTCGAGAGCAAAATCATCGCAACGCGACGCGAACTCGCGGATCGAGGCACCGATGAGATTGTATGCAATGACTGCGGGAATCGCGGCCGCCAGGCCAGCGGCGGTGGTAATCAGAGCTTCCGAGATACCGGGAGCAACTGCGCGAAGAGTTGCCGCGCCAGCGGTGCCCAAGCCGTGAAATGCGTCGATAATGCCCCACACCGTGCCGAACAGACCTACGAAAGGCGTGACCGCGGCCGTGATGGCCAGCCATGGTACATTTCGCTCAAGCCGCGTGATCTCTTCGGACGCTCCGATTTGCATGCCTCGCTGGATCGATACCAGGTTTCTCAGCGTGCCGGAGGTCGACGCCTGTCTCCTGTACTCTTCGTAACCGCCCTCAAAGACGCCTACTAGCGGGCTGGGCTTGAATTGATCCGCGACTGCGGCGATATCCTGCAGACGCTGGGCCTTGCGGAAGGCACGAATAAAACGGCCGCTCTGTGCTCGGGCACGCCGAAGCAAACTCCATTTGGTCAGGATAATGGCCCAGGAGATGAGACTGAACACCAGCAGCACAAGCAAAACCAGCTTGGCCACCGCGCCAGTGTTGGAGATCATGTCGGCGATTTCACCGCCAACGAACACTGCCAGCAAGAAAGAAAATTGCATCAGGTTTTTGGAGAACGCCTGCTTGAATTATAGATGAATCAGGCTGCGCAATTTCCGATATGTACCCGATGTGCCAATGAAAATTTGCAATCGGAAGAACCAATCTCTCGGTGTCGCGTTCGCATTGCGGCACTGCTCGCAACTACCCCGTCACATCGCGCAACGCGGAGCAAAGCACTCGAGAAGCCTTGCCGCTGTTGCGCGCCAGCTTGAACACGTGCGGCCACATCCACGGACGAGTGGCTGCGAATAAAACAAACCGGCCTTGCGAAAACATTCCTTCTGAATTCACGAAACGATCAAGGGGTGGCAGCTCAAAATGACTTTCGTCGGAAATTATTTTTAGAACCTCGAATCTGATTCCTCGCTGTTCGGCGGTTCGCGCGACTGTAGCGGCCTCCATGTCGACTGCCAGAGCGCCGAATGATTCTCGAAGCTTCGATTTTTGGGTCGGGCTTGCAACCGATTGGAAACTCACGAGCACGCCGTCGCCATTGCTCAACATTGCGCTGCTCCCATCGGCGGCGTCGACGATACGTGCGGGGCGCACAATGTCGCCGACTTTCAAGGACGGATCGAGTCCTCCGGCAAAACCGACAGAGTAGATAACGGACGGCTCGAAAAGAGTGAGGATAGCTTCGGAGGCGCGGCGCGCGGCGCCTGCGCCGATGCCGCCGCAAATTAACACGGAACGGTCATTCTCAAAAAACCGAAATTGACGCCCATCGTGCTGTCTTTGTGTAGAGCGCCATTCCTTGACCAACGGATGCACTTCTCGCTCAAGTGCGGCAACGATGGCGATCTTAGGCATATCCGTTTGCCAGAAACCACTCGACTGCCTGCCGCAATGCGTTGTCCACGGGAGCGACCTTCCATTCGAGTTCTCGTTCGGCCTTCGCGGAGCTGGCAAACATTTTTTTCTTTCCCATCCGCACGGTATCAATCGTCGCGCGAGGCTCCCGCCGCAAGAGCCGTCCAGTGATGGTTTCGTCGACCAGTCCGGTTGCGAAGGCGAAAATGTAAGGCAACTTCACTTTGGGCGATGGCAAGCCAGTGATCTTGGCCAACTTGTCGAGTATCTGCTTCAGCGTCAAATTTTCACCGCCAAGAATGTAGCGCTCGCCTGACGTTCCTCTTTTCAGGGCCGCGAGGTGTCCGCGCGCGCATTCTCTGACATCCACCAGGTTGAGGCCAGTCTCTACATACGCGGGAAACTTTTTCTTCAAGAAATCAACGACAATCCTTCCCGTTGGAGTTGGCTTCACATCCTGTGGGCCAATCGGAGTTGTGGGATTCACCGTCACTACGTGTTGGCCCTTGCGGCCGGCCTCCATCGCGACCTGCTCGGCCATAAACTTTGATCGCTTGTAGTGCCCGATCATGTCGCCCAGCGAAACTGGAGAGTCTTCATCCGCCGGACTTCCGTTCTTGCTGAAGCCCATGGTCGCCACGCTCGACGTGTACACCACGCTGCGCACGGCATTCTTGCGAGCTGCGTCCAAAATAGCCTGCGTGCCCTCCACGTTGGACCGATACATTTCGTTGGGATCCTGCACCCAAAGGCGATAGTCCGCCGCCACGTGAAATACGGTGTCGCATCCCGACATCGCTGATTCCAGGGATCGGGCATCGCGCAAATCACCCTCTGCGGTTTCAGCGGGTAGGCCTTCGATGTTCTTCAGATTGCTTGTGGGACGGACTAACAGTCGGAGCCCTGCTCCTTGATCGGCAAGAATTCGAGCAACGTGGGAGCCTAGAAATCCGGTAGCGCCTGTAACAAAAGCTTTCAAAGTGTTTCCGATTAGTCCGTCGGTGTGAATTTACGGAGCAGAAATAGTGTACGGCGGTGGCCAGATTTTCATTCCGATAATGAGGCCTGAATGGAGAATCAGTTCTCCGCCTTTTCCATCACCTTCGCGTACGTGGTAAGAGCGAGCAACGGAAAATACTGCCGATACAAGTGATACATGAGGTAGAACACGCGGGGAAATCCCGTCCCGGTGTATAGCGTCTCATCCCACGATCCGTTTTTATTCTGTGTCTTCATCAGGTATGCAATTCCGCGAGCCACGGAGTCGCTGCGCGTGTCGCCAGCGGCGAGAATTCCCAGAATCGCCCACGCTGTCTGCGACGGTGTACTTTCTCCTTGCCCCCGAAGACTCGGATCGTCATAAGATCCAACCGTCTCGCCCCAGCCTCCATCCGCATTCTGCATCATGCGCAGCCACTCTGCGCCTTGCTGTACGCAAGGCTCATGCAGGTCCATTCCAATCGAATCCAGACCTCTTAATACCAAGGCGGTGCCATAGATATAGTTCACGCCCCAACGTCCAAACCAGCTTCCGTCCGGCTCCTGTTCGTCGCGAATGAATTGGACCGCGCGCTTTACGGCAGGATGTTCCTTGTCGTAACCGTAGGTGGCAAGCATCTCCAGAATGCGTCCAGTGATGTCGACGGTTGCCGGGTCCAGCATGGCATTGTGATCGGCGAACGGAATATGTTCGAAGACCATCTTGTCGTTGTCTTTGTCGAACGAGGCCCAGCCGCCGTTTTTGCATTGCATGGAAAAGATCCAATCGATTGCCCGTTGCACTGATTCCCGCTGGTACCGGCCATTCGGATGCTCGACGCGACTTAACCCCAGACAAACCATTGCGCTGTCATCGACATCGGGGTAAAACTCGTTGTTGAACTCGAAGTACCAGCCGCCGGGCTGCCCTTTCTTATTCTTGACCTTCCAGTCGCCCACGGTCCGCACCTGCTTCTGCAGGATCCAATCGGCACACTTCACCATGCGCGGGTCGTCTGCCGGCACTCCCGCTTCGCCCAAGGCAAACAAGGCATACGCCGTGTCCCAAACCGGGGACATGCAAGGCTGCATGCGAAAGGTATCTTCCTCCTCGATGCCCAGCTTTTCGAACTCATCCATCGCTCGGATCACCTGGGGGTCGTCCAGCGAATATCCCAGGCAGCGAAGGGCGATGATGGCATTCATCATCGACGGATAGATCGCTCCCAGGCCGTCGCTCATCTCGAAGCGTTCCAGCATCCACTTCTCAGCCTGCTTGAGAGCGATTGATCTCAGCGGCCGTACGTGCACGCGCTCCAGCCAATGCGTCATCCGATCCAGCACCAAAAAGAAATTGCGCCACGAGACGAGCTTTTTCGCCCAATGTAGGTGCATTCGGGATTTCTGCATCCCGCCTACAAAAAGCTCTTCTACACCCATCTCGCGAGGAATCTTCTTGAAGGGCTTTTTCGCGTAGCAGATCGAAAGCGGCACCAGAATGGCGCGCGACCAAGAGGAAATTTCGTAGATGTTGAACCAGAACCACTTCGGAAACAGCACAATCTCGGGCGGAATCGCTGGAACAGCGTCGTAGTCGTATTGCCCGAAGAAGCAGAGGTAAATCTTGGTAAATGTATTTACCTCGGTAACGCCGCCCATCTCGAGAATCTTTTTCCGGGCGCGCGCCAATGCCGGGTGATCGGCTGAGTACCCAGCGAGTTTCAGTCCGAAGTAGGCTTTGACGGAAGCACTGATGTTTGAGGGACCAGCCGCATAGATACCCCACCCGCCGTCCTCATTCTGATGTTTGAGAATCCAGTTAGCTGCTTTCTGAAAACGTTCCTGATTTCCGGTCCCAAGAAGGGTGTGCAGAAGAATGTAGTCGGACTCAAGAGTGGTGTCGGCTTCCAGCTCGCCACACCAGTAGCCATCGTCGTGCTGCTCCGAGAAGAGGTAGTCTCGCGCAGCGGCGATCGCCGCGCTGACGCGGCTGCCAAGTCCCTCAATTTTGCCGAAACGAAACTGTGGATCAGCGCCGGTCGTGGCGGCCGCAAAATGAGAATCGAGGGAGTTGTGTTCCATTAATTCGGTACTCCAAATCTATTTCCGGACGCCCGTCACGCCTACTTCGATCCAGGCTCCGGGCCAATCCTATGTCGCGCTGGCCGGGGCCGCCGCGATGGCTTCCACGATCTCTGGAGGAAGTCCGAATCGCACGTTTTCCGGCATAACCTCGAGTTCCTGTACATTCTGGTAGCCTTTACCGCGAAGAAACGCCACCGTCTCCTCAACCAGATGTTCCGGAGCCGACGCGCCCGCAGTCAGCGCAATCGTCGTCACACCCTTCAGCCATTCCGGCTCGATGTCATTGCAGCTGTCAATCAGGTGTGCATTCGTGCCCAGGTTCCGCGCGACTTCGACCAGACGGTTGGAGTTTGAGCTGTTCTCGGATCCCACAACCAGCAACAAATCCGAATCCGAAGCCACTTGTTTCACTGCAACCTGCCGATTCTCCGTCGCGTAGCAAATGTCCTGGGCCGCCGGTCCCTTAATGTTCGGGAACTTCTGTTTGAGTGCGGCAATAATGTCTTTCGTCTCGTCGAGGCTGAGCGTGGTTTGTGTCAGGTATGCCACGCGATTCGGATCAGGCACGTCTAGCGATGCCACCTGCTCGGGCGATCCAACCACCTGCGTCACCAGAGGGGCCTCACCCAAAGTTCCGATTACTTCATCGTGGTCCTTATGACCAATCAGGATGAGTGAAAAGCCTTCCTTCGCGAATTTGACCGCCTCAACGTGAACCTTGGTCACCAGCGGGCAGGTCGCGTCAATAACGCGGAGACCACGGCGCTCGCTGTGTTCCCGAACTTCCGGTGAGACTCCGTGCGCGCTGTAGATGATCCGCTCCCCGTTTGGAACTTCGTCCTCGCTGTCGACGAAAATGGCTCCCTTGCCGCGCAGTTCCTCGACCACAAAGCTGTTGTGGACGATTTCCTTGCGGACGTAAATCGGCGGCCCGAAGGCCTCGAGGGCAATACGAACCACGTCAATGGCGCGGACCACGCCGGCGCAGAATCCACGCGGTTTGAGCAAGAGCAAAGTCTTCTCGTCTGGTTTCGTCAGAATTGCTGTCACAATAAATTCCTGTTCCCCAGCACTCTCATCTGAGCCACGCAGGTACATGAGAGTGACGCTTCTCGCTTGAATTTCGATGCAAAAAGCCCGTTAATTCTTGCTTTTAGGGTACACGAAGATCAACGGGCGATACTAGTAAACTATCGAAAATGTGCCGGGATGGTCAATGTAAGCCGCAGAAATGGCGGGGATTAGCAGTGAAGGGCCTGATCTGGACAGCGAACGGATTCACTCCTGTCCGAGTACCCAGATGGCGCGGGAAAGTTCAGCCTGACGGATCGAACCGAGGCTGAGAACGGTTCTTGCGAAAATGTCCTCGGGCGACCCACTCGCATCGACCTGAACGAGCAATTTGAGCTTGTCGTAGTAGTCGATGAGAGGCGCGGTGCTTCGGCGGTACGCCTCTAGCCGAACCTGGATTGACTCCGGTCGATCATCTTCCCTTTGAAACAGGTTCCCGCGGCATCGATCGCAGCGTCCAGCTGCCCTTGGTTGCTGATCAGTTAAGTTGTAGACGGCTTTACAGCTCTCGCACGTTCGCCGGCCCGAGAGTCTGGCCACGATAACGTCTTCGGATAGTTTATAGTTCAACACCGCGTGAAGTGGAAGGCCTTGGTCCTGGGTAAGGCTATGGAGCGCAATGGCTTGACCGAGCGTTCGAGGAAAGCCGTCAAGAATGAAGCCGCCGGCGCATTTCAGGCACTGAGCTCGCTCCGAGACGATCTCCCAAACCACCGCATCCGGCACAAGTTCGCCGCGCCGCATGCAGGCGAGTGCGTCCTTCATCGCTTGGCTGGGCTCTGGTTGCTGCCCTGCCGACCGAAATACATCTCCTGTGGACAAGTGGCAGGCGTGCAGCCTCCGGTTGAGTAAATCTGCCTGAGTACCCTTACCTACGCCTGGAGCCCCCAGTAGGACCAGTCGCCATGGCTGGCTTGCCTCGCACATGACCCGGCACGGAAAAGAGGGTCCTTGCAGCCACATACTGCGTGTTTCATCCTTAGAAAGCGCCATGCACAAAATCTACGCATGCAATGCGATCCCCGCCGTGATACTGATCACATCTTCTCGTGGCTGGAAAGGCTGGCGGGAGAAGAGTTTCCCGTCTAGATACCCCCAATGGCCCGGTCGTGCCCCCCTCTCCCCACCCTGTGCCATTGTCATTACTTCGGTAACCGGGCAAAGTAGGGGCGTCATCAAGAGACTTCCAATGCAAGAAGCAAATCACAGGACGATGATGAGCGCTTCGCGGATGCGGACCGGCAGACCGAGTCAGCAGCCGAGGAGACTACTCATGGCGCTGGCGATTCTGCTGGTAGCTTTGATCGCTCTCCTGGTGAAAGACCGGCAGTTCTGGTTCGGCGCCGACCAGGCCAATATCGAGTCCGATATGCCTGAGGCGACCGTGACGTCCGAAACAACTGGACGTACGCCGGTTCGCAGCGCCCAGCGAATTCAGACTGCAAAGAAAGCGACCGTTTCGAAAGTGTCCGCCGAGGGCGCGGCTATCAATTCGCCAATCGTAGCGACAACCCGCACGGCGCTTCCTCCGATGGATGTGGAAGTAATCGCGGGCGATCGCCAGCACAAGCTGCATTCGGGAATGAATTCGGAAGGTGTAGAGATTCCGAACTCTGCAAATTCGAACGATACATTCGAGTCGCCAACGAATGCCGCCGAGCGCGAGCAACTGGCGGCCACGACTGCGCAACCCCAGGTGAACGCTTCGTATCCACTACTGGCCCAGCACATGAATGTGCAGGGATCGGTTGTGCTGCAGGCGATCATCAGCACAACGGGTATTGTCGAGGAACTCCGGGTACTGAGTGGACCAGCTATCCTAGCTACCGCCGCTCAGCAGGCAGTTCGTGAATGGCGCTTCAAGCCGGTCGTCCAAAACGGTCAGGCCGTCGAAACCAAGGCACGCATTACCGTAAATTTCTCGATCAAAGTCGCCGACAACTCAGCCAGCACCACAATCGCTGAGAGTCGCGCGTCGGACGTTCTGACCATCACCCGTTAGTCCGAATCATCTGCTCCGCATGTTTCCTGGACGTCTCCGTCAGCTTGGACCCGCTTAGCATCCGAGCAACTTCGTCTGTGCGCTCTTCTCCCGTAACCACGCGGATGTTAGTACGAGTTCGGCCGCCAGTTTCTTTCTTCTCGATCACGTAATGATGATCTCCGAAGGTCGCAATCTGGGGCAGGTGCGTCACGCACAAGACCTGATTCGATCGCGCAAGAGATTTCAATTTCTTGCCCACCGCTTCAGCGGCCCTTCCGCCGATCCCGGTATCGACTTCATCAAACACTAAAGTCTTCTGTGCCGAACGATGCTTTGCCTTGCGGGAGGGAGGATGGCGCTCAGCGGGGACGCTTCCCGCCTCGATGCTGGACTTCAATGCCAGCATCACCCGTGAGAGCTCACCGCCCGATGCGATGTGTTCCAGCTGACGCATCGGTTCACCCGGATTCGTGGAGATCATATAAAGCACTTCGTCGATGCCAGAGGCTCTCCAGGATTTCTCGTCTGTGCTATGGGTCATGTCAATTCGGAACGATGACCTCATTGCCAGATCGTTGATCTCCGCTTCAACCACTTTCTCGAGCCTTTTTGCAGCATCACCACGTCGTTTCGATAAAGCTTTTGCGGCAGCCAAATATTCTGCCGCAGCCACCGCTGTCTCCTTTCGCAAGGCTTTCAGGATGTCGTCTTTGTTCTCCATCTCCGATAGCTTGCGCGAAACCTCTGCACCAAACTGCATCACGGCATCCAAGGTCGGACCATACTTACGCTTGAGTCGATCCAGGGCGGCGAGACGATCCTCAACTTGTGCCAAATGTTCCGGCGACGCCTGGATGCCTCCAGCGTAGTCGCGCACGGTCGCCCCCACGTCTTCCACGCTTATTCGTGCACTCTGGAGCGCTGTCAGCGCTTCGTGGAATTTCGGCTCGTATTTTGCGAGTTCTTCAACCTGCTTTTGCGCTGCCCGCAATGTCGAAGCCGTTGAACCGGTCCCGTCATACAAAAGATCGAACGCGTTCATGGCCGCGTTATAGATCTTTTCCGCGTTTGCCAGAATCTTCTTCTGGCCTTCGAGCTGTTCGTCTTCGCCCGGTTGAACACGCGCATCTTCGATCTCGCGCTTTTGAAAAATCCAAAGATCCATCAAACGCAGACGATCCTGCTCGCCGTGTTCCAGTTCCTCGATGCGCATCCTGCATCGATTCCAGGCATCGAAAGCTGCGGAGACGCCGTCCAGCGAACTCCCGGCAAAATTATCCAGCAGTTCAAGTCTGGCAGTCCCGTCGAAGGAAAGCATCGACTCCTTTTGTGCGTGAATAATTGCCAAATCCGGAGCCAGCGACCGGAGAACGGCAACTGTCGCCGGCTGATTGTTGACGAAGACCCGTCCCTTTCCGCCCGAGGCGATCTCACGTCGCAGGATCAGCGATCCGTCGTCAGATTCATCGAGGCCATTGGCCTCCAGTATCTGGCCAACTCGTTTCTCGGCCTCCTCCCCAAGCTCGAAAACGGCTGAGACAACCGCGCGCGCCGCGCCTCCTCGGATTACATCCGCCGACGCTTTCTCGCCAAGAAGAAGGGCCAGGGCATCAATTAAAATCGATTTTCCTGCGCCGGTTTCACCCGTGAGCAAATTGAGGCCGTGGGAGAATTCAACGACCAGGTTGTCGATAACCGCGTAGTTCTCGAGGCGGAGCTCAGTTAGCACGGGCCACCCTGCAAAGCTGAAGTTTTGCGCAGCATAGCACGAAAAAACTGGTTATCCTGTGTTCAAAGAGCTTGGAGCCAGTGTCATGTTCCGTACCTCCAACGGAGCGATCCGGGTAAGGTGACGGGTATCCGAGTTTTGAACCTATCGTTGTCCTGGAATCATCTAAAATCGGTTTATGGCGATTGCTGGACAACCTGTGGTTGAAGACGGGCCGCTTTCCATTCCAACCACCATGTTGGCGGCCGTCTACCGAGGCGTCAACGATGTTCGGCTCGAGACGGTGCCAGTTCCCAGATTGGGTCCCGGCGAGCTGCTGCTTCGAGTCCACTCCTGTGGCGTCTGTGGCACTGATTTAAAGAAGATTTCGACTGGCTCCCACTCCGCGCCGCGCATTTTCGGACACGAGACCTCTGGCGTCGTTGCGGCCCTCGGGAAAGGCGTTACCGCCTATCGCATTGGCGACCGCGTGATGGTTTTCCATCACATCCCGTGCGGCGCGTGTTTCTACTGTAGGAATAAGACCTTCGCTCAGTGTTTAACCTACAAGAAAGTCGGGTGCACAGCTGGATTCGAGCCGGCGGGCGGAGGGTTCGCCGAATATGTGCGGGTGATGGATTGGATCGTCAGAGATGGTACCGTTCGTATCCCAAACGACGTGCCGTTCGAACAGGCCTGTTTCGTGGAGCCGGTCAATACCTGCATGAAAGGAATCAACGCCCTTCGGTTGCAGCCCGGAGAGACGGTGCTTACTATCGGCCAGGGTCCAATCGGCATCATACTAAGCGTACTTGCCCGCCGGGCTGGGGCCACCTTAATTACTTCCGATTTGTATGCGGAGAGGCTTAAAATAGGAACAAGTTTCGGGTTAAACCTAACGATAGACGCTTCTCAATCAGACGTAGTCCAGCGCGTTCGCGAATTAAGCGAGGGACGTGGAGCCGACGCTGTGATTCTAGCTGTCGGCGGCAACTCGTTGATCCGCACTGCTATGGACGCTGCCCGTCCCGGGGGACGCGTCTTGCTGTTTGCGCAAACTCAACACGGGGAGGCCGCGGTTGACCCCGCGGCGATTTGTGTCGACGAGAAAACCTTGGTGGGGTCTTACAGTGCATCAGTAGATTTGCAGGGAGAATCGGTCAATTTCGTAATGAATCGCGAGATGGACCTGGACCGGCTGATCAGTCATCGGTTCCCGCTGTCAAGATCTGCTGAGGCGCTGGGACTAGCTGCGCATCCGCAGCCATCGTCGATGAAGATCGTGATTCAGCCCGGCAGTGGTTGGGAAGGAAATCCGCAGTGAATGGAAAAATGACGGCCGCCGTCCTGTACGGCAAAGAAGACCTGAAGATCGAAAAAGTCCCCATTCCCCGCGTTGGAGATGGTGAAGTCCTTGTTAAAGTTCAGGTCGCATTAACCTGCGGCACGGATTTGAAGGTGTACCAGCGCGGCTATCACGCCCGCATGATCGTTCCGCCAGCGCTGTTTGGCCACGAACTGGCTGGGGTTGTCGAGGAAGTCGGTGGCGGAGTTCACGGGTTCAAGCGGGGGATGCGCGTCGTCGCTTTGAATTCTGCTCCCTGCCAGATGTGTTTCTATTGCTCCAAACATCAGGAGAATTTGTGCGAAGACCTCCTCTTCAACAACGGGGCGTACGCAGAGTACATCCGGGTTCCACGCCGGATTGTTGACGCCAACATGCTGGTTATCCCGCCGAATGTGAGCTTTGAAGACGCAGCGATGACCGAACCACTGGCCTGCGTGCTGAGAGGCTTACACGAAACTGGAGTTGAGATCGGCGATACGGTCGCGATCCTTGGTGGTGGGCCCATCGGATTGATGTTTGTCCAAGTTGCCCGGGCGATTGGCTGCAACGTGATCTCGGTTGTCAAACGAGACGGGCAAGTCGAAGCCGCAAGACAGATGGGTGCACACGAAATCATTCAAACCACGAAGTCCGCGAATGTAGTGGAGGCTGTCCGGGCGCTCTCTCCGCAGAAGCGCGGGTGCGATGTCGTAATCGAGGCTGTTGGCAAGCCGGAAGCATGGGAATGGGCCGTCGATATGGTGCGGAAGGGTGGAACGGTGAACTTCTTTGGCGGCTGTGCGAGCGGAACCAAGGTGCAACTCGAAACTAATCGCCTGCACTACTCCGAGATCACATTGAAGGCCACTTTCCATCACACGCCCGAAACGGTGCGTCGCGCCTTTGGTCTGATTGCAGCCAAAAAGATTCGGCCGACGGACTACATTACCGGTGAGGCGCCTCTATCCCGCCTGCAACAGGTTCTGCGACACATGTTGAACCGCGGCGGTGACATCAAAACTGCAATTATTCCCGGCCATTGATCGCCCCTCAACTTTTAGCGGCAAGTGCAACGTGAGGAGTCGGCAAACGTCCGGTTCGAAATCTAGCAAAAGGATCCTGCTTTTCAGGAACGCAGTAGTCGACAACCGTGGCTCAACTCGCCAACCATTCGCCATCGGCCTCAGTTCTTGGCTGGAGCCGCCTTCCGGTCAACTACGCGATTCCTGATCGCGCCCCCAGCATCGAGGACGCGCGTGAATATTGCGCCGGCCTGGCACGATCGCATTACGAAAATTTCTCAGTCGCCTCGTGGTTCCTTCCGCGCCGACTGCGACAGCATTTTTTCAATGTCTATTCGTATTGCCGCATATCCGACGATCTTGGCGACGAGGTCGGCGACAAGGCTGCTTCCCTGGAATTGCTCGATCAGTGGCAACACGAACTGGACGAGTGCTATGACGGAAGCCCGAGACATCCTGTCTTTGTGGCTCTTGCCGAGACTGTGCGCAAGTTCAAAATTCCCAAACAGGAATTTTCGGATCTGCTGATCGCGTTCCGCCAGGATCAAACCGTCACAAGATTTGAGACTTTCAACGATGTTCTCGGTTATTGTCACTACTCCGCGAATCCTGTTGGCCACCTGGTTCTCTACTTGTGCGGATACCGCGATGCTGAACGCCAGCAGCTTTCCGATTACACCTGTACCGCATTGCAGCTGGCAAATTTTTGGCAAGATGTATCTGTCGATTACTCAAAAGGACGAATCTATCTACCTCTAGAAGACCTTCGGCGCTTTGCGGTCACTGAAGACGACCTCGGTGGCAATCGCAACACTCCCCCATTCCGCCAGATGATGAAGTTCGAAGTTGAGCGGGCGCATGACTGGTTCCGGCAGGGACTTCCGCTGATTGGAAAGGTCGACAGCGAACTCGCCATCGATCTTGACCTTTTCAGCCGTGGAGGACAGGAAATCCTGCGTGCAATTGCGAAGCAGGATTATGCCGTCCTGGGCAACAGGCCTTCGATCTCGAAGCCGCGTAAGCTGGCTCTCGTCGCTCGCGCTGCGCTCGGCAAGATGACTGGGAGAACCCGGTGAGCGCCGGCACCCATCAAGTTCCCATTCCCTGGACACCAGCTGCACCGCAGCTTGTGATGGCCTATTCGGTCTGTAAGGGGATTACGCGGGCGGCCGCGAAAAATTTTTACTACGCCTTTCTCGTTCTCCCGCGCCGCAAGCGCGAAGCATTGTGCGCGGTTTACGCTTTCATGCGGCGTTGCGATGACATCACGGATGACACAACACTAAGCTTTGCCGAACGTCGTCAGAAACTCGACAACTGGCTTGATGCTCTGCACGCCGCCCAGCAAGGGCAGCCGACCGATGACGCGATCCTTCTGGCACTAACGGATTCGCAGCGGCATTACTCAATTCCCGCCGGGCTGCTGGATGAACTGGCTCACGGCACAGCAATGGATATCGATGTCGAGGAAGGTCAAGCGTCAACCGGCGACGCTTCGGTAAATGGCCTGACGGTGCGTTACCAGACCTTCGAAGACCTCAGACTGTATTGCTATCGTGTGGCATCGGTTGTGGGGCTGGTTTGTATTCACATTTTTGGATATCGCGATCCAGTCGCGGAGGGTCTCGCCGAGCGCTGCGGGCTCGCATTCCAACTGACCAATATCGTCCGGGATTTGAAAGAAGACGCTTCAATGGGCAGGGTTTATTTCCCCGAGGAAGACCTCGCCCAGTTCGGTCTCACAGCACACGAATTCTTGCAGGCTCAAGACCCATCTCGTTTTCGATCTCTGCTTGCTTTTGAAGCTGACCGTGCGCGGGAGTATTACGCCAGCGGTGACCAGCTGATCTCCTACATCTCGGAAGATAGTCAGCCCGCCTTGTGGGTTCTGGTGAACATCTACCGCAGCCTGCTCGAAAAGATTGCCGTCAAACAGTACGATGTGTTCACGGCTAAAGTCTCGCTGAGTACGTCGGAGAAACTTCGGATCCTGGGAAAGGGATTTCTACGGCGTCTTACGTGAGCAAACCCGCAGTATCGCCCAAGCTTCGCGCAATACCAGATCGCTAATCTCGGATGCATCCGACACCATCCCAAATCAAAGTGGCTATCGTCGGCGGAGGTCTGGCTGGACTTGCCGCCTCCTGTGTTCTCGCTGATCTCGGATACCAGGTCACCTTATTTGAGAAGCGGCCGTTTCTGGGGGGTCGAGCTTCGTCGTATGAGCATCCCGCCACAGGAGAAGTTGTCGACAATTGTCAGCACGTCCTCTTTCGACTGTGCACAAACTTAATTGATTTTTACGAGCGCATCCGAGTAGCAGATCAAATTCGATGGTTCGACCAAATGAACTTCATCGAGCCGGGCGGAAGGCTTTCGGTGATGAAGTCTTCCATTCTTCCTGCTCCTTTGCATACGGCCCCGTCATTCTGGCGATTTTCGTTTTTGAACACAAGTGATAAGCTCTCGATCTCACGAGCCTTGATGCCTCTCACGCTTTCCACGCAACGAGACACAGGGGAAAGCTTCCAGCAATGGCTCGACCGTCATGGCCAAAGCCCGACAGCCGTGGCACGCTTTTGGCATCCAATTCTGATCAGCGCCTTGAGTGAGGAACTCTCCCGCATATCCGTTCCGGCAGCTGCCCAGGTCATTCGTGAATCGATGAAGTCTCCGGGAGCACGGCAGATGGGGGTTCCCATGATCCCTCTCACCGATCTCTATAACGCCGCCGGAAACTACATTCGAGAGCGCGGTGGCGCGTTGCATTTCCGCAGCACCGTCGAATCATTTGCGACCGATGGCGCTGGCGTACGCATCCAGGTGCGCGCAGCAGGCGCCGATGCGGCATCTGTTGAATTGAGTTTCGACTATGCCATCATTGCGCTTCCGTTCGACGTGCTCGGACGCGTCCTACCTCAAACTCCAGAGAGTAATTCCCTGCGGGAAAAGATCTCCCATTTCGAGAATTCTCCTATCACTGGAATCCACCTCTGGTTCGATCGTCAGATTTCGGACCTGGACCATGCGGTATTGCTCGACCGCACGATCCAGTGGATGTTTCACAAGTCGAGGCTGCAACCGTCACGCAGCACCGAGGGCAGTTACATTGAGCTGGTGGTCAGCTCCTCGAAGACTCTGATCGGCAAATCAAAGGCCGAAATTGTTGAACTCGCAATCAACGAGGTCCGCGAGTTCTTCCCTGCTGCAAGCCAGGCGAATCTGATTAAGTCAGCTGTAATAAAAGAAGTAAATGCTACGTACTCTCCCGGACCTGGAATCGATCTTCATCGTCCCACTCCAGAGACTGCATGGCCTCGCGTGTTCTTAGCAGGCGATTGGACTGCTACTGGATGGCCCGCCACCATGGAGGGTGCAGTCCGCAGCGGCTATCTGGCTGCAGAGGCCCTGTTGAAGGCCGAGGGTGCGGGCGGCCTCGGTTTTATCGAGCCCGATCTCCCGCCCACCGGCCTGATGCGTCTATTCTCCTGATCCTCCGCACGATACGTCTCCAAGTAATTAAACCCTCCTTCGATTGCGCCGATACCTAAGGCATGAACGGGCAAGATATCGAACCCAGGCATGCGATGTGGGCCCGCGCTGAAGTCTCTTGGGACGACACAGCCGGGCAGCCCTGTCGGGCTACCGCCACAATCGAAGACACTTCGCGTTCGGGAGCCTGCCTTCGTCTACACTCGCCCGTCCGAATCGGATCCCGGCTCACCGTCAAATGGCACCGCGAACAATTCTCAGCAATTGCTAAGAATTGTCGCCCTGACGGCCCGCAGTTTCTCCTTGGCGTGCGGCGAGATCCGAATACCGTCACCCGGTTGAGTACTACTGCGAAGACTGGGGAGAACTCGTCGGAAATCAATAAAGAGCCGGAGCATCCCGAATGCATCAATTTGAAGGCGCAAAGCGATAGTGTGCCGTCGCTGACGCTTGCGTCGCTGAAATACCTGCCGGCGCGCACCGGATCTAGAACGCAAACAACCGTCGCGGTTCGCTCGCGTTCGCTTCCAGCTCCGAAATCACAAGGGAAGGATTCGGAAACTTCTCCAACTTTTTCCAAACGGTCCGCAACGTCTCAGCCGCTGATTCGCATTTCCCGCGAGAAGATCCAGGACCGCCCGTCGGAGGAACGGATCGTGTTGCCCTCGCAGAAAAGGAACAACATGCAACCTCCACACGCATATTCAAACTTCTGGCACCGAATCGTAGGCGAAAAGGTGCCTGAGCAAAGTACTTCGAAGGAGATTCCCGTGAACAAAATAACCACGCAAGCGCCCGAAACCAGCGACGCAGGCCACCCCCTCTTGTCCTACGAGGACATCTACCATGCTGGTGGAATTCTCGATCCACCGTCTGGCTATGGAATCCAGAAGGTCGTCGATATGCTGAACAGCGACAGGATCCGAGATTTATCCAACGACATCAAGCGGGTGTCCGTACTCATGGCGCTGGACGCCGCGGGAGCATCTGCGGACGATGTCCTTCAAGATGCGACTCGACGCCAGCAAGCGCTCGATGCGTACGAAGCGGGACAGCGCCGGCAACTCGAAGAACTCGAGGCCAGAAAAGCACAGGAGAATTCACAGATTGAGGCGGAACTGGAGCGCCTTAAAGTGCACTACGCGGAACGAGTGCAACGGAATCGCGATCAAGTCGAGCGGCAGAAAGAGATACTCCGCAACTGGAAGATGGCGATGCAACATGAAGGCCAGCGCATTTCCGACGTCATCGATCTGTGCCGTAAGCCTTCCGCATCCGCGGCCACTGCATCGGCAGCAGGTTCAGTGACCTCCTCCTCGCCGCGAACTGGAACCTTGGACAAAGGAAACTGATTGGGTCTCAACTGACGAACCGTAAAGGTATCTACTTGGCCCGGCGGCATGCCACCAGAAGCCGCGTCCACGGATCGTCGTCGATGCGGCTGATCTGCACTATCGCGTGTTCGTGGGTAGTGTCGTGAATAAATTGACCCTCCCCAATGTACATTCCTGTGTGAGTAATGTCCTTGGGGGAGGATCCAAAGAAGAGAAGATCTCCAGCGTGCAGATCCTTGCGCTCGACTGCAGCCACTCCCGGCCATGCTGCTTGCTGATCGGCATCGCGAGGCATATTGACGCCGCGAGAGCGCATGATCATCTGCGTGAAGCCCGAACAGTCAAAACCAAAGCTGGACGTTCCTCCCCAGAGATAAGGAATCCCTAAAAAGCGTTTCGCCAATTCGATCGATTCCGGAATCGACAGCAACTTCGCATGAGTCGAAACATCGCTCGATTGTATCCATGCGGTTGTCTTTCCAGCCAATCGGACCTGAAGCCAACCTTCCACCTTCTTGCCGGCTGCCGTCGCCAGCTTTTCAGCAGAATCGCCATCCGTGGATACCAGCTCGAGGCGAGCCTCGTATGGAACGGTGATGACAGGCTTGTGACGCGTGACATTCGGCTCGCTGTAGATGTTTGCGAACAAAGCCTGCACCTGAACGACTGGCCCGGAGGTCGCATATCCGTTGCCTGTCAAGATGGTCCTGATATGTCGGCTGGGCACCCATCCCTTGTAGTGATCGGCGGTTTCAATGCGCGACCACTCACCACGCGCGACGACGAGTTGCACATTGCTCCCGTAAATCGCTTGGGAGACCACATCGTTCTTCTCGCCAGGCCCGGAGTACATGTTGGCAACCGGCACGACGACTACCTGGGTGTTCGTCTTTCCTAAGGCGAATGTCGCGCACAAAAGAATCAAGACGCCACATCGAAAGAAAGTTCTGTGAGCGGAAGGCTTTCCCATTGTCAACGTCATCTCGTTAGGACCTCGCGCCAACAAAAATGGATTTCCAGGCACGGCGCTGCCGCCTGTCGTTGCACAGGCCGAAGATGGTCCTTGCTTTAAACAATTCCAACGTGAGGCTCGGAGAATGAGTGGACAGAGGCCTATGTACCTGCCAGTGAACTAAAGAAGAACAGCCAATGGTCCGGACGATAGCACCACCTCGCGAGCGGCGTCAACGGCGTGATAGCGCATAGTTTCAGCCTGTTCTAATTCCGAAGGCGCTAGGCGCAGGAACTTTAAAGAATTTGCTCTTGAGCCGGTCCGACACTATTCCTTGCTCGCATAGCTTCTGTGGCATTATCAACACCGCATGCAACCTACATCCAAACTGCAGTTGATCGCGAGGCTGGCATATCTGGTCGCCGTCGCAATGATGTGCTCAAAAGCTTGGGCCGATCCGATCTTGCCAACGTTCTTTACTGACCACATGGTCTTGCAACGAGACCATGAAATTCACGTCTGGGGCAAAGCTGATCCCGGGGAAAAGGTGTCAGTCAGCCTTGCCGATCACAGGTCGGAGGCAGTAGCCGACACCAACGGACATTGGAGCGTCCACCTGCGGGCCTTGGCGGCGGGCGGCCCATTCCTCTTGAGCGTGAAGGGGAGGAAGGAAATTATTGTCAGAGATGTGATGGTGGGCGAGGTTTGGATCGCCTCGGGACAATCAAATATGACGTTCTCCCTTTCCGGAACCGAGAATGGCGCGGCTGACGTCCCGTCCGCCAATTATCCACAGATACGACTCTTTACGGTTCCAAAAAGGATCGCCGTGGCACCGCAAGAGAACACACTTCCCGCTCATTGGGAGATCTGCACACCCGATACGGCGAAAGGCTTTTCCGCGGTTGGCTACTTTTTTGCCCGCGAAATCCACCGCAAGCTCAACGTCCCGGTAGGCATAATCGAAAGCGCTTGGCCGGGAACACCCATTCAGCAATGGATCGCTCCGGAGGTGCTGCGCGCCGACCCCCTCTTTAGATCTGACGTTGAAGAATGGGATCACGCCACAGCGGCACAGAAGGCATTCGCGGACGGTGGAAGCTCCTTTGACTTGGAGTTCGACGATTTCGAACTGCTTCCCTCCCCGCCCGAGAACCGCGCCAAGAGTGTGGCTGACTTCAATGCAGGCACATCACGAACAACGAATGGCGGCTCTTTTCAATATTCCTGGGCGGAATCTCCAAACACAACCTTCGCTTTAACGTCCCCTGGGCGTGGCAATGGTGGCTTTGCAGCCCGAGTTTCAGGCGTAGCCGACGGAACAACAGACTCCGTTCTGAGCGCAAGCTACGCGGAAGACGGATCGGCTCTAGATTTATCTGCCTACGCAGGTATCCGTTTCTGGGTGCGTGGCAATGGATCGTTCCGTTTCCGCTCCAAGCAGCCAACTATCACCGACTATGATGATTACGCTACGCCTGTGACTAAAGCGACGGCCGACTGGCGGCCCATCACAGTCTGGTTTCGTGACCTTCGACAGGATGGTTGGGGTGTCGTCAACGACTTTACCGCGCAAGCTCTCTCCGGCTTTTCGATTGAGTGCCTAACATCGCTGGAGTACGCGCCCATGCCTGTCTCAAGCCTCTATGAAGGAATGATCACGCCGATCCTCTCTTATCCCGTACAGGGTGCACTCTGGTATCAGGGCGAGGGCAATGCGTTGCAGGCGCAGCGCTATCGCAAACTACTCCCGGCGATGATCCGAAACTGGCGCGAGGCCTCTCACCACAGCGATCTCGAATTCCTGATCGTGCAACTTCCCAATCACGGCGCGGTCCCTGACCAGCCCGGGGATTCCGCGTGGGCCGAATTGCGCGAGGCGCAACTCATGACATCGAAAAACACTCCCCACACGGGAATGGCGGTGACGATCGATGTAGGCGATCCAAAGGACCTTCATCCGCATCGCAAGAAAGAAGTCGGCGAACGACTCGCGCTCTGGGCGCTTGGAACGACGTACAAACAGCAGATCGAGTACTCTGGCCCGCAGTATCAATCAATGAAAATTCAAGGGGCCGAGGTTCGCCTTCACTTCAGCCATGCGTCCGGAATGCGGGCGCTAGGCAGTCCGCAGCTGCAGGGCTTTGCTGTCGCCGGAGCGGATCACAAATTTCATTGGGCCGAGGCCAGCGTTGACAATGACAACATTCTGGTCAAAAGCTCCGATGTTCCCAATCCCGTTGCCGTTCGTTATGGATGGGGCGACAGTCCGCCTGCCAATCTCTTCAACAAAGAAGGCCTCCCCGCCTCGCCGTTCCGTACCGATGACTGGCCGGGTGTCACCGCCGACCACTGAATGCGCTGGTGCACGAAATCCATTTTTTCGTCGGTAATCCGATGGGGCCGACGATCTTTGAGTTATAGAATCTCGTCTGTTTGCAAATGAGCTGAATTCCTATGAGACGTTTTATATGAGACTTGTCACATTTCAGACCGGTAAAGAAAAGGCCCTGGTGGGAATCCTCGTCGGTGAGCAGGTATTCGCACTCGATCGCGATTCGTTTCCCGACATGAACGTATTCCTGGCGGCGGGCGCGTCCGCTCTAGACCAGGCCAACAGCATTGAATACGGCAAGGAGAAAGCTTCAGGCACCTATCGACTCGCCGACGTAACGCTGCTTGCGCCCGTTCCGAGACCGAGCAAGATCATTGCGGTGGGACTTAACTACCGCGATCATGCGATTGAAACCAAGCTAGAAATTCCGCAGACGCCAATCATTTTCGCGAAGTTTCCTTCGAGCATCACTGGGCCTGATGCCCCGGTGGTATTGCCCAAAGACGATCCGCAGGCCGACTACGAGGCCGAGTTGGGCGTCGTGATTGGCCGGGCCGCCAAGGGAGTTTCCGAGGCCGACGCTATGAAGTATGTTGCTGGATACTTGCCGTTGAACGACATCTCCGCGAGACGATGGCAGTTCGCGGATAAGCAGTGGGTGCGCGGAAAGTCTCCGGACACCTTCTGTCCAACCGGGCCATGGCTCACCACGCGTGACGCGGTTCCTGATCCCCACACGCTTGCCATTCTCATGCGCATAAACGGTACCGTCATGCAGAATTCCAACACTTCAAATCTGATCTTTCGAATCCCAACGCTGGTTGCATTCATATCAGCGGCTATTACGCTCGAGCCTGGAGACATCATCGCAACAGGCACACCCGACGGCGTGGGAGTGTTCCGCAAGCCTCCCGTGTTCCTGAAGTCAGGTGACGTAATGGAAGTGGACATCGAAGGACTAGGGGTCTTGAAGAATGTTGTTGCCTGAGAATTTCATCCCATCCGACTTTTCAGGACACCCCATCGCTCCCCTGCGACATCAGCGGAGACTCCGATAGCGGCTCCCAGCGGTGTGGTTGACTTGCAAATTCGCGCGGCGTGCACTTCACGTACCTCTTGAACACTGAGGCGAAGTAGGCAGGATTGCAGAAGCCGCATCGGTCAGCCACTTCCGCGACGTTGAGTCGCGGATCCAGCAACGCTTTCTTGGCCAATTCGACCCGCTGCCTTATGAGGAATTGTTCCAGCGTCATTCCTGTGGTGCGACGAAATACCCGGCTCAGATGTCCCGCGGAAAGATGCACGGTCTCGGCGAGTTCCTGAATTGTGATGTGGGCAGCGCCGCGCTCTTCCACCACACGGCTTACTGCCAAAACAATTTTCTGCTCTCGCTGGCTGAATGTTGAAGCCATTTGATGAGAGACCATGTCGGCGAATCCGCGGAATGCTTCGCACGCTCCGAATGGACTTGGAGAGTGCAGCACACTGGTGATTGCACGATCTTTGGCTACCTTGATTTGCTGCGGGCTGACTCCGTTGCTGATGGTCTCCAGGGCAAGGTGCTCGATACCCCACGTCAGCAAGGCGCGGGATTGCTGGATCTCGACCGGAGAATGATCCGCAGGCATCGCGAGCGATAAGAATTCGCGCATCACTGCCGAGACCATTCCGCCCTGACGCAATGCTTTCACCAAGCGCTCCATCACTTCAGACGGCTGCGCCTTGCGCGGGTTCGGGTCATTGAAGAACGACACGCTATCACTGCCAGAATCGAGGGCTGTACACGCTTCTTGATAGGCCTTCAGCAGTTCCGCGGGTTGTCGATGTTCTTCGCTGATGCCTATGCGCGCCGTAGCATTGGCCTGCGATCGAACTTTCAACAGAATGCTCGCCGCCATCTCCTCGAGCGAGAGACGATGGTGGCTGCGGTTTCGCGTTTCCTGGCTGGTGAAGATACATATTTCGCCCGGACGTACCACTGTCGCCAGAGAGTTGGGCAAACTCTGGCAAAAGTCCTCCACCATGTGCGAGAGGCGATTTAGTGTAGGCGATGGTGCAAAGCTCACCGGTCCTGAATCTGGCCTCAGGGGCTCGATCTGCAGAACCAGAACATGCTCAGGCAATCGTTGCAAGCCGGCGCGGTTCGCCAAACTTTTTAGGTCCTGTAAATCCCCTAACTCTCCGGACAGCAGGATCGCCGCCAGTTCTTTGCGATCGAGGAACAGATCGCGGTCATGCTTTCGTTGGATCTCGCTGATGAGCTGTAGCCTTTTCCAGGAGTTTGAAATGTAGCGCGCGAAAAGTTCGAGGATGCGCACCATCTCGGCAACCTGCATCTGATTCACGACCGGGACTTGGTAATAAGCCGCTTCAAGGCTGGCAAAGTTAATATGGCGTTGTCCAGCCAGGGTTTCACGCACCAACCGGAAACCATCCGCAGTGGGAGGCGACGTCAGCACTTGTCCCGAGAAAAGCGTCCCGAGGTACTGGTTGTCGCAGACCACCGGCACCGCGATATCGGTGAGCCCTACGTGGCACCCGTAGACTTGCGTGCACCCTGTGGCACGGCAGCGTCGCTTCGCCGGGATGTCGGACTTGGCGCAGGTTTCCTCTTCGTGCGCTCCGAATCCGTGGACCAAATCGCAGAATAACGTGCTGGGTGAGTTTCGCTTGCCTTCTCCCACCGTCGAGAGTTGCAGTTGCACGAGCGCGTCCCCAGTGCCGACACGACTCTTGAACTTCGCTTTGAGGGGATCCAATTCCTCGTCTTCCTCATGCCACATGAGTTCGACGTTGCGAATGGGACTGCTGTTATTGAGGAAAAGAAGAAAATGCTTAAACAGCTCAAGATCCTTTTGGAATTCCCGCTTCAAGGCACCACTGAGCAGATTGCGATGTTTTTTCAAGTCCCGTCTCCCGAACAGGAACAGAATCTTATTACAGACGGTCGTCGGCCACATCACTAAAACGATTGAGAAATGTCGGTTATCCAACGCTTGCAACGGATAATCGGCTCAGGGATGCGCTCGCACTGTCAGTCCGCCATCCACCACCAGGTCCGTTCCGGTAATGAAGCCTGAGGCATCAGAGGCGAAAAACAAAGCTGCTTCGCCCACATCACGAGGAAGCCCGCGGCGGCCAACCGGGTGCAAGGCCGCCGTTTGCGAAGCCACAGCAGCCGGGTCTGGCGCTGTGCTCAGATAGTGTTCCCACAGCCGGGTGTCGATGTAGCCCGGACAAATGCAGTTCACACGAATGTGACGCGGTGCAAGATCAAGTGCCAGATTTCGGGTTAGAGCGACCATCCCTGCCTTGGAACAGGCGTACGGAATGGAATTCGGAAAGGCGTGGGAAGCGTGGATGGAGCTGATGTTCACGATGGTCCCTCCCGTCCGGGGGAACAGGGGGACGGCAGCTCGAGCCAGAAGAAATGGACCTCGAAGATTGACATTCAGAATCAGGTCCCAATCTTCCGGCCTGATCTTCTCGATTGGTTTGTCCAGTTCTATTCCTGCATTGTTAACGAGAACGTCCAGCCGCCCGTGAACTCTTCCTATGACATCGACAGCCTTATCGATGTCGGGCGGCTCGCCTAGATTTGCCTGAATGTACTTCACCGGTAGTCCGGAGTTTTTTGCGGTCAACTCAGTCGCAGTCTTCTTCCCTTGCTCGGAATCATTGTCGAGGATGAGCACGCGTGCCCCTTCCCGCTGAAATACCGAGGCAATCTCGCGCCCAATACCCTGAGCTCCGCCGGTCACCAACGCCACGCGTCCATGGAGCTTGCCTGTACATCCGTTTTCGTTCATAGATGCGTGCGCAAAGTGGAATCCGTCCCCTCAGCGCTCCTTCTCGATAAGAACCAGTTCAGAACTATTTACCGTCGCGAGATCTACTTTCAGTCCGCGTTTCAGCAAATCGGCTCCGGTCGCAACCCGGTCAGCGGAGGTCCGATCGTTAAAGTGAAGCCGATATCGCTTGGACGGATCCAGGCCCTTCAGTACGAACGAATGATTGTCTTCATTCTCAATCGTTCCCCGGAAAGCAAAGACCACGCCGCGTCCGCGCGACGCGTCCCAGTATTCGATTCCGTCCCAATGAACCCCATCAGGTCGTGGGGAGACATGATACAGGCTCGCATCGCGGATCAGTGGCCGAAGTTCTTTCTTGTACAGATCGATTTCTTGCTTGGCGGCTGTGTGTTGTTCAGGAGACCACGCATTGGTATCGAGCATGATCGTGAACCAGCCCATCATTCCGCTACGCAACATGTAGCGAAAATTTTCAATGTGCGGCACGGGCCATTTCTCGACATAGCTTTCCATCATCGCCGCGGGAAGAACGTAGACGGTGTCGTAGAATGCACGCCGATTTGAGACTGGATCGTACGTATCGGTAATTGAGAAATAGTCCCCATGTGACGCGCTCCCGAAGTCCACCATTCGCCCGCCATCATTGCAAATCTCGAACAGAAGGCCAGGATGGTTTTTTCGAAGCCCGGCATAAATGTCGTAATAGGCCCGCACAGCGTGATAACTCACGTCGGTCGAGTTCGAACTGTCGACCCAGTACGCGCCCCAGGATTTGTAGATGCATTTGTTCAGAGGGTCCGGAGCCGCATGCGGATGATCGTTGCGGTCGCAACCGTGGGCGACGAGATAGCCGTCGTGCTCCAGCATGTCGAGGTGATAGTCAGTGACGACTCGTTCCACCTCGTGCTGTGCCCACTGTTTCGCTTCTGGCACTCCCAGATCGATCGTTTGGCCCTTGAAGGGTTCGGGCTTCCAGTCTGCCGGAATATCCGTCACCATCCAGTTTCGAACCTTCTGATCTCGCGCGTTCAGTGAGCCGTTCTCAGTCGAGAGTCCGGCCTGCGTCCAATCGATCCAAAGGCCAAAGCGCAGCCCGTGCTTGTGAGCATCTTCTGCGATGGAAGCCAAGCCATGCGGAAACTTCTGCGGATCCGGATACCAATCACCGACACCACGAAACCATCCGGCATCGATGTGAAACATGTCGACGCCAAGCTCGGCAGAATCTCGAATCATTCGCAGAGCAACTTCTTCGTTGACGGCCATGCCTCCGCCCCAACTGTTATTCACCACCAGCGGATAATTGGGATCCTTCCAGGTCAGTGGATTTCCCAGCGTGGAACGAACCCACCGGCGCAAGACATTTCCTGCGCCATCGGCCCCATCACGAAAACCCCCGAAAAAGACGACAGGCGATTCGAAACTCTCGCTCGCCCCGAGACGCGTTTTAAATGGACCTGGGTCCGGATTCAATCCAAGCACCGCTTTCAATCTTTCCTTTTCCCGCGAAATCGTAATGCGGGTGCGGCCGCTGAACTCGATGCCAACATACCATCCGCTGTCGGTTGAGCCCTTGCCTGATTCTGGGGATCCCTGCACGAGCGACCACGGAATAATTTCCCGCGGCTGATCGTCACTCAGGTCTCCGTACGTGCTCGACGTTCCAGTCCACTTATAGCCGTCTCCCAGCGGGACCTCATGAGTACCTACGGCAGAAGGGGTGTTCGCCCCCTTTTCGATGAACAAGTGCTGAAGCTTTGCACCCGGATCCACCTTCCAGTTAAACGCGACACTATCCTGCATTGGAATCCAGATTTCCTGGTTTTCCAGATTCTCAATTCGTATCTGATGTTCGATCGGGCCATAGTCCTGGCGTATACGCCACTCCCACGTCACACGCAGATGCGGCGATGCAGAATCGTAAACGAATGCCACCTGCTGGGCGTTGACGTGACTCGCATCGCGATTAAAGGCCCATCGCACGGGAATTTGCTTTTCCGATATCTGCACGAAGTCAATGAGAGCTTCGGACTCGCGATTCTCCCACGCGGGGTTTCCTGGATAGGAAAAGGTCTTGACTTGCGGTGCCGTCGGGCCGGCTTCGAGAACAAGTTCTGTATCGGATGTGCGCAAGCGGGCACTCTGCTGCCCTGTTGCAATCAAGCTGACAGAGACGCAGAGCAGACTAACAGCTCCGATACGAAACGCATGGGACATCAGGACGTGCTCCTGGGAGAATCCGAGCCGCCTCTCGCGAAGCGGCTCTGGCAAGGATCTCAGAACATGTGTCTCAGAAGAATATGCGTGCACCAACCTGCATAATGCGCTGACCCGTCTTGCCCAGCACACCGCCGAAGGTCGCATTGTTCAAGTTGTTGTCGATGTTATTAAAGTTGGGGTGATTGAATATGTTCTGCGCCTCGAGCCGGATCTCGAAGTATCGTGAGCCCTCTGACGAGAAAGGGAATTTCTTCAGGAGTGTGGCATCGGTAAAGAAGCTTCCCGGATTGCGAACGTTGGGGAAGATGAGCGGCGCACTGCTGAATCCGAAGTCCGGAGTGGCAATAAATGCATCCCGATTCAGCACCGTGGTCGGGCTTGAAGGATTGTGAAAGAAATCTCCCGCATTCGGATCGACCAGAGCGGCGGAATAATCTTTGGACTTAACCACGCTCACACCGGCGGCTAGTGACTCGCGTAGAGCTGCACCCGGCGCGGTCTGCCCTCCTGGTACATTGGGCACCTGCAGCGGAGTTCCTTTGGGGTTCCATGTGGTAACACCCGCCAGGTTCCAGCCGCCGACGACACCATTCAGCAATTTGTAGCCAATACTGTCGTTGCGGTTCATGAATTGACGGCCCTTACCAAATGGCAGTTCGTAAGAATAGTTCAGCAACACCGTTTGCGGCATCTCGTAACCGGCTACACCGTAAGCTTCCATCAAGTTGTGCGGATTCTGCAGCACTCCCCCGAAGAACGGGCCCGTGTGCTGAATGTCCTTTCCCCATGTGTTGGTCAGCGTCTTTCGAATGCTGTACGACGCCAACAGAGTCAGGCCGTGATAGCCGCGGCTCTGAATTTGCAGGTTCAAGAAATTGGCGAACGAGCGCCCCCACGTCGCCTGCCCCGGCGTTACGGTCGAGTATTGCGGCGAGAGGCCGAGGAGTTGCGACAGCTGAACGGTTGGCTCGCTAGCAAATGTCTGCGACTGCCCAAAGAACGGGTTGGGCACCTGCGAGTAGAGGCTTTGCCCGAGCGAATAGTCTTCGACCGGAACGTTGTTGAGGCTCCACGACCATACCGGCATGAGTAAGTGGATCCCACGGATGCCGGTGTAGTCCGCCGACGCCACCCAACTGCGGCCAAGTTGCCGCTGGACGCTCACGTCCCACGTGTAATCCTCCGGTGTCTGGAAGTGACTGATGGTGGAGGCGCCGCCCTGATTGGGATTCGCCGACTGGCCGAACGTCTGGAAGCCATATTCCGCGTTGGTCTTGATTGCCGGATAGTAACCGAGATTTGCGCCCGAGGTCTGTGACGGGAATGTTCCCAGTCCATGATCATTCCCGATCTCGCTGATCCAGTTCTGGCCATCGAGACTCGCGATCTGATTCATCGTGATTGAGTTGTAGTAAAAGCTGAACCAGTCTGTGGACAATCCGTTCAGACCCTGATCGATGATGCCCGCACTCGCGTGCACAACGGTCTTATCGTTGATGGCGTACGCGATTCCCAAGCGGGGTTGGAGATTCTTCCATTCGGTGGTGTAGAGATTTTTCTGGGGGTATTCGGGACTGTTGAGCAGAACGTCGCGTCCCGTTGCTCCCTGGCTCAACCACGCCGGCTGAGGATATGCCGAAAGTCCCGGGATGGCGCTGGTCACCTGGCTGTAATCCCAAGTGGAGTTCGGGGTCAACACGTTCTTCGCATTGATGTCATACATGAGCGGTGCGCTCTGTCCCGGAGCGAAGCTCTTCGGCGAGCGGGCTCCGTCGTGGTCCCACCGCAGACCAATCTGCACCGTCAGCTTCTGGTTCACCTTCCAATCATCCATTGCATAGGCCGCCTGGTTGAACC
This sequence comes from uncultured Acidobacteriota bacterium, assembly GCA_963801895.1. Lineage (GTDB taxonomy): Bacteria > Acidobacteriota > Terriglobia > Terriglobales > Acidobacteriaceae > Sulfotelmatobacter. The sequence goes on from CAWDGM010000005.1 coordinate 52,615, forward strand.
CATACGGCGAGATGTTCCAGTTCCCCCACTGAAACACATGGGAGGATCCCATCATCAACTCGGCTAACGGAAAGCCGGTGGTGGTGTCCCCCGGATTCAAATAGTCCTGCATGGAGCCACCGCCATTGTTGATCCACGCCACACCTGTGTGATCGCCGCCATTTTCATTGAACCGGACGTAATACTGCTCATAGCCAACCTTGATGGTGTGCCGTCCCAGCACCTTGGTATAAGCAACCGTCGCGTTCTCCGTTTGATTGATGAACGTATCGAACTGCGATCCCCCGACGTTTGAGAAAGCCTGCGAACCGGGCACGCTTCCAATGTTTAAGACTGGCGCAATCTGGCTGGTGGTGCGGGACGGATTGCTCAGGACCAGCGGGTCGAAGCCCCACTGAGTCGTATCGATATTCGGATCCGGCGCCGAGCCATCACCTGAGACGCCATTGCTGTAGAGCTTTGCGGTTCCGAACCCAACGTGAAAATCCAGAATGGACGTCGGTGACAAAACCCAGTTGTATTGCAAGCTTCCGGTGACATCGTGGTCGTAGGTATTCGACAGCGCTCCGTGCAGCCATGGCGCCGGAATGTTGTTGGTCAGGTGAGTACGGCTGATGCTTAGGTTGAGCCGCTGATTGCTGGTCACGTTGTGATCCACACGCAGGAAAAATCGATCGGTCGGGCGTGTGACGGAAATCGGATCCAGGCGATTATTGCTATATCCATCCGCACCCGGCGTGTGGTTCGGTAGCGGCCACAGTGACATGTAATTCGCGAACAACGCGCTCTGTAGGGACAGATTCTCGTTTCCTGCCGGACAAGTTCCGCCAGAAATGTCGGCCTGCGAGCAAATCTTTCCTCCCACTAACCCGTTGGCTCCGACAGGCGCACCGGGGACCCCAGCATACTGTGGACGCACTCCGCCCGAAATGTGAAAAGGATCAAAAATGGCCGCGTAGAGCGGTGTCCCAGACGGGCCGTTGGGGAACCCGATGATTGTTTGCGAGAAATCCCCATCGCGCTGTAGGAGCGTTGGAACTGTCGTGGCGACGACTTGGCCTATGTTGTAGCGTTCTCCTTCCCATGCAAAGAAGAAGAAAGTGCGATTCGATCCACTATAAACGTGCGGAATCGAGATCGGCCCGCCCACCGAGAATCCGTAGTTGTTCTGATGGAATGCCTGTCGCTCCGCACCCACGTCGTTGTTGACCCACCCGTTACTGTTGAGTATCTGATTGCGAAAATATTCAAAGGCACGGCCGTGGAATTGGTTCGTGCCGCTCTTGGTGTTCATCGTGATAATGCCACCGGAATAGCGACCGTGGTCGGCCGTTAGGACGCCGCTTTCCACCCGAAATTCGCCAATACTGTCGGGAGTCGGAATGGCACGATTCACCGCATTAAACTCCGAATCCTGCAGTTGGTTTCCATCGACCGAAATGCTTGTGCCGTTTACCTGCCCTCCCGCCACCGCATATGAGTTTCCGTTGTTCGCAATCAGGTAAGTTGCGTTTCCCAGTGTCGAAATCTGGTCGCTGAGCGGTCCCTTTCCTTGAACCTGCGGGATGACCTGCGTCAGATCGAGCGAATTGCGATTCAATTGCGGCAATTCCGTGATCATCTTGTTATCGAGAACTGTTGACGAACTCGACTGATCCGACTGCAGCAATGGAGCCGATTCCGTCACCGTCACGACTTCCTTAGTCGCCGCGGGCCTCAAACTGAAGTCCAGCGAGAGGCGATCCCCGGTTCGCACCGTCACTTCCGGATGCTCAACCGTTGCGAAACCATCCCGGCTCATCGAAATCTTGTACGGCCCCGGAACCAGTTGCGGAAGAACGTAAACTCCGGATCCGTTCGTCGTGCTCGTATAAGCGACGCCGGTCGCGGTGTTCGTGGCAGTCACGTTCGCACCTTCCACTGCCGCGCCGCTTGTGTCGGTGGCCAAGCCGGTAACCTGTCCGTTCGATGATTGCGCCAGTACGGATTGACCTGCGGCCAGAAATCCTGCGAGAGCCACGACACACAGCAGTACTCTCGACGTGGAGGTACGTTCGTCGTTATTCACTCGATACATGGATCTGATCCTCCCCAACCTCATCCCACTCTTCCATGCCAGTGCGACATGGATTTCGCACACTTCCACGAGCGCACCAAGTTTCAACGCGCCTTTGGATTACGGCTATGCTGAAGATTGTTTTTTCTGTCGTTTAACCAGCAGGCGGAAGTTTGGAAACGTTCACGATTTCGGCGAAGACTCTTCAACGGACAAACATTGGTCGCACGTAACTTCTTTCAGTTGCTGCACCGTGCCGGAGGGCCAGTGAATCTCAACTGTACCCTTGCGTTCAGACCCCAATCCAAAGTGTAGGCGCAAGTCACTGGTTGATCCGTATCCAACGCTGTTCGCAACAAATAATGTCTGTGAGCGCGGTCCGCTGTGACAGATCACCTTCGCGCCCAGCGCCGAACGGTTGCTCCGCGTGCCCTTTAGCTTTAGCTGCAGCCAGTGCTGTTGGGGGCTGCGGTTCATCCACATCTCCACTGGACCATTAAGACTCGTCACCGCGGCGTCCATGCGGCCATCGTTATCGAAATCAGCAAAAGCAACGCCACGATGTACACGCGGCACCGCAAAGTCGGCTCCTGCATCAGCTGAGACGTCCGAAAAGCGTCCAGCCCCTGAGTTACGGAGAACGCGGTTGCGCTGAGGCTCGTTCGCATCAAGACCGCCGCAAGCGACAAACATATCCAGCCAGCCATCATTGTCGAAGTCCACCAAACCACAACTCCAACCGCTCCAGGGACGGCTCAATCCCAGCACTCCACTTTTCGCGCTAGCATCCTCGAACGATCCCTTCCCTGTGTTGCGAAACAGCTCGAAGGTCTCGCCGCGTAACCCTGTCATCAGGATGTCCGGCTCGCCATCGCCGTCGAAATCGCGGAAGTCGGCCCCCATGCCCGAAATTTGACGGCCATCTCCGTTGTACGCAATACCCGCCTCCATACCCGCTTCCTTGAACTTTCCGCTACCCAGGTTGTGAAGCAGAAGATTCCGATCGTTGTCGTTTGCGATGAAAACATCTTGCAAACCATCGCCGTCGTAGTCCGCAACAGCGATGCCCATGCCTTTTCCTAGAACCTTGCCAAGGCCAGCCTTCCCGGAAACTTCGGTAAAGGTGCCGTTACCGTTATTGTGATAAACCAATATCGGTTCGGCGCGATACATGTCAGGATGGCAGTACGTGCGATCTGTGTTTTTGAGACCTCCGCAAATCGGATCATCCCCGGGCGTCCAGTCGCAGTAGTTCGATACGATCAGGTCCAGATTCCCGTCGTTGTCGTAGTCAACCCAAGCCGCCGCGACCGACCACAGCTTTCGGTTTGTGGCATCCACCCCACTTACGCCTGCCGTCTGGGTGACGTCGGTAAACGTGCCATCTGCCGTTATTGCGATACAGCGTATTCCCGTGTACGCCGACGATGTAAAGATCCTCGAGGCCATCGTTGTTGTAGTCACCAACGGCCACTCCCATTTCGTAGCCACGCCCCTGCACGCCTGCCTTTTGCGTGACATCGGTGAAGGTCCCATCCCGGTTGTTGCGATACAGCCGATTGAAGAAATGTGGGTCGGATTTTTCCAGTGAAGGTAACGCCGCCCCGTTTACGCAATACAAATCGGGCCAGCCGTCCTGATCAAAGTCAATCACACCCAGGCCCCCCAGAACGGTTTCCACCTGATACTTCCGGCCCTTCGCATCATTGCGCAGAACAAAATCGATCCCGCACGTCGGAGCCGCATTTTCGAACACGATCGGTCCGCCCTTATTCGCAGTGCCGAACATTCGTGGAACTGTCAACGCCGCACCCGCGCCGCAGAGCAGCCGGGCAAATTCGCGGCGCGTCCAATGCTGGCTATGGCTTGTCATCTGTGTCCTGATCGCGATAGGACTTATGTTGAAAGGCTTCGGACAGTTGCGTGGCTGTCACGAACGCCCGATCGGCCTCGGTAGTGTGCCCCAGTTTTTTCAGGACCGTTCCTAGAAGGTAGTGAAGGCTTCCCTTCTCGTCCGGATAGCCATGTTTGAGCGCTGGCTCCAGATTGCGCTGTGCTTCCTCGAGCTCACCTGTTTGAGCGCATGCCCTACCCAACTCCACTTGGCCGGCGATGTCTTCAGGATTGTGTGCGGCAAGCTCTCGAAGGTATGGCAAGGCAGTGGCATACTCACGCTCTTGCAGCGCAATCTTCGCCAGCGTGCGCTTCGCCCCGACTCGTTGCGGATCAATCTTCAAAGCCGAGTCTGCATTCTTCTTTGCCGCCTCCATCTGGCCGGCCCCAAAACATGCCTCCGCCAGACGCTCGAGCACCGACGGATCTTGCGGCGCCCGCGCCAGCGCCTGCTCGTAGACGCCCACTGCTAAGTCGGCCTTTGCCTGCAGCCGCAGCAGGATGTCTCCACGCATGATCAGCACAGGAACGTCATCATTGCTCGATTGCTTTACTTCATCCGCCACGCGTCCCGCCTCGCGAGAGTAACACCACGACAGCAGCATTAGACCGTAGACGTCCTCCGCGGACTTCGTCCTTGCGCGCTCAAGCGCCGGAATTGCCTGTGGACAATCGTAGAGAGTGGCAAACCCAATGCCACGTTGCCGCCATGCTTCCCTGTTGCTCAATGACGGGGCTGGCATTTTGGTGAGTTGCTCCCATTTGTGTTCTCGGAAAAGCCGTTGCGCTGGCATCGACGCAGCCTTCGAAGGCGGAGGGAGTTCGCAGACAGTCGCGTTTTCTCGCGCACACGCGAAAAATTTCGCGGCTGCTCCAAGAACGTTCTCAGTCGGCTGCAGTTGTTCCGGCCATCGGTCACTGGCGCGCATCAGCGTACCGGGGGAATGCCGTGCCACAGCATTCAAGCGCTCTGTCGCTTTCTTCCATTCTCCAGCCTCGGCGTCAAGCCTTGCGTCGACGAGCCAGGCTCTCAGATCGTAAGGATCAGCTTGCAATGCCCTACCCAAATTGTCGCGTGCAGCGTTCAGATCTCCTGCCACCATTGCAGCTTTCGACAGCTCGGACCAGATTCCCGGGCTATCTGGATCGAGATCGGCCGAACGTTGTAAAAGGGCCACTCGCTCTGGTTCCTTCTCGTCAAGCGCCATTGCTCGCAGCCGGTACTCCGCGGCTAATCCTTTCTTTGATCCGCGCAGGAAAGCGGAGATGTCTGCAAACCGCGAGAGTGAAAAATCCACAAACGCCACGGCCGCTTCAGCTGAGCTCGGATCGACACGGGCCGCCAGGATATAGGCTTCGCTCGCCTCCGCATAAGAGCCCTGCCGCGCATACGCCTCGCCGAGGTAAGCGAGCGGATACTCTTCTTGAGGCCGGATCCGCGACGCCTTCTTCAGATAGAGAATGGAAGACTGGACTTGACCCGTGCGAAGGGAGTCTATTCCCAGCAAAAGGCAAACAATGTACTCGTCCGGCCGGATCGCGTACGCCCGCTTCAGCAAAGGCAGGGCCTCCACGAACTTTCCCTTTTGATGGAGATCAAACGCATTCTGGACCAGCGTTTTCAGTTGGTCTTCGTCCGAAGCAAATAGATGCGTGCCAAGAATCGCCGTGAGTGATAAAACGAGGGCCCATCGCCCCGTCCGGACGACCGCTTTCACCTGAGTCCGATCCGCACTCATATGATGTGTTCAGGATACCCGTTCCACCAGATTAAAATGGCAAGGCGGCCGAATCTGGCAAGGAATGTCGCAAAAACGTTCGGTCCGGCCAGACGGAATCAGATACCCTTCCCCAGACATCAGTGACCGATTTCCCCGTACGCGATGAAATACGCCTGCCTATTTTTGCTGTTTCCGCTCGCGCTACCAGCCGTGGGCCAGCAGAACTTGCCTGACCTCCACGATGGCGCGGTCGTCAGCGGGGGACAACGCTACCAGCAGAATGGCCCCCTTCGCATATCAGGGCACGTCAAGTTAAAGGACATCTCTCTGGATCTTCGCGGCCCGGTTCTCGTTTCCAGAGGTGCCGATCTCGAACTGGATCATGTTGCGCTCCACGTTTCGGATCCTCCCGGCGCGGCAAATGGAGCGAGTAGCCTGCGCTGCGAAGGACCGGCAACGATCAGAATTCATCAATCGACGATGACAGTAGAAGGCAGCGCGCATCCGATCTGGTGGCTGCAAGGTGAGGTGACGGTCGATGGATTTGAGACAAAGAACTCCGAATTCCATCTCGATCATGTCTACGCCGACTTCAAGAATTTCAAAATCTTCGAGCTTGAGATTTCCCACGAGAGTCACGTCGTCGGACGAGATCTTCAGCTAGTTTTCCTCTCGACACATACCGGTGACCATGAACGCCTTGAGTTTACGGATATCCCCGCCGATCACCCCTTTTCGAAGAAGCTGCGCATGGGGTCTTCAGCCGAGGCCGACTTGTCCAACGTAACCGCTCAATTTTTCCTTCTGTATCTCCACGGAGCCAGCGATGTCAGCCTCAGCCGTATCGGGCGGGCGCAGTTAGCCCTCGCGCCGTCCTGCCATGGATCTCTCACTCTGCCCCACGGCAAGGTCGGCTCGTCTGCGGCGCCCATCGTTGTACCGGCAGCCAATGCGACCGATTGCCCGTTCCATCTCCGTCTCGCTGAGGTCAATGCAGATACCTGGGACGTTTACGCTCGAGATGGAGCCGATCTGATCTTCAGCAACAGCGTCATCGACGAACTGACGGCCTCGGGAAAGGCTCACATCGCAGTTCGTGATTCCGATGTCTATGCGGATTGGCTATCTCTCACCGGAGAATCGCAACTTAGAGTCGATCATTCCACGATCGGCGCCCAACGACTGGCATCTCAGCGTCCGGATCTGGCGACCAGTCAGATCCGTTTATCCGGCCATAGCCAGGCGAACTTCGATCAAGTGAAATTCGATTGTGGCATCGTTGCCGACGAGAACTCTAGCGTCTCCATTCGCAACTCAGTAACATCCCCAAGTTATGTTCGACGATCGGCCAGTGCGACTGTGAACGCGGATCCACCACTTCCCGTCGAAGACCTGCGAAAGGGACCGTAAATCATGCAGCTTCGTGTCAGCAATGATTGGTCATATCACGGGCTTCCCGCCGTGGTGCTTGAGAACCGCGCACTTCGCGTCGTGATTCTTCCCGAATCCGGAGGAAAACTCTGGCAGATAACCTACAAGCCTCTCGACACGGACCTGCTCTGGAACAACCCTCGGATTCCACCGTCCCGGCTCCCACTGAGCGCACGCTATGACGACGTCTGGAGCGGAGGGTGGGACGAATTGTTCCCCAACGACGAGGTCGCCGTGATCGAGGGCGAGACCTATCCGGATCACGGCGAGCTGTGGACTGGACGATGGAAGGCGGAGTCATTCACCGAGGCCGGCGTGGCGGGGGTTTATCTCACCTATGAAACTCCGATCAGTTCGATCCTGGTGGAAAAGACAATCCGGATTCAGCAAGACCAGTCGCGCATCGACTTCCATCATCGCTTTACCAACCGTGGCAGATTTCCTTTCCCCTTCCTCTGGAAGCTACATCCAGCGATGGCGATTTCACCGAAGCATCGAATCGATTTCCCACCGATGCAGGTCATGATCGAGCCCGCATTTCCGGGAACGCTGGCCGGAGCCACAGCAGCAGCCGAGTGGCCTCTCATTCAAACGCAGTCAGGAAAAGTTGACCTGAGGCGCATTCCTTGTGAACAAGAAAAGCAGCTTTACTTCTTCTATGGAACTGAGATGAAGGGGAACTGGTGCGCTCTCACCAACTACTGAAACGCAACTCTCGTGCGGACTGCAATTTGATTCGAAAGTCTTTCCCTGTTGCTGGCTCTTCGCAACCTACGGAGGGTGGCGGAACTACAACGTAGCCGTCCTCGAACCTTGCACCGGTTACCCGCTCAATTTCGAAGCCATGCATGCGGCTGGACGCACTCGCACTCTTGCTCCTGGCGAGACGCTGGAGACCGATGTTCAGTTTCTCGTGCAGGAAGGCCTTCGGTCAGTGGCAGCGATCGATGAATCTGGCGTCATGAGCGAGTAGTGGCGAGGACCGAAATCCTCGACGCTACCTGTCCTTGTTCGGCGCCGCTGGCTCAAGCGAAAGTAAAATCGCCGCAACGATCGCCAATCCAACTCCCGCTCCTTGGGCAACGGTCACATGCTCATGTAAAACTGTCACCGCCAGGGCCACAGTGACCAGCGGATAAAGGGAGATGAGGGAAATCACAACCGCGGCCTTTCCTCCCGATTCCAACGCGGTAAAACTGGTCAGCGCGCCTAGTCCGTTCAGCGTCCCACCGACAACCGCGGCCCAGAAGATGCCAGGCCGCACATGCCAGTGCAGGGGAACGAAGGCCGCCAGCACGGCAGAAATCGCGATCATCGCGTATGCAAACCAGATGAACGACAACTCGCTGGAAATCCGGTTGGTCGCTAGTTTTTGGGTGACGCCCGTGATGCCCCAAAAGACCAGCGCGATTCCCGCGAACCACATCCATCCCGGCAAAAGTGACATACGCGTTTTCCGAACTACATGCTCAGCAAATAGATGGCGCCCAGCGCCACGACGAGGCCGATCTTCTGCGTTGTTCCAATCCGTTCATGGAGAAAAGTCACGGCAAGCACGACCGTCACTAGCGGGAACAACGCTGTCACGGGTGACACAATGGACGCCTTTCCTCCCATCGATAGCGCGCGAAAGAACGCGATATTTCCGGTTCCACCTAGAACGCCTGTGAGAAAGGCCCACCCGATTCCAATCCGCCTTCCCTTGCCCTCGCCACCTTTTCGAGAAGAACGCCAGACAATCAGAATCAGCGGCAGCAATCCGAAGGTAAAAAAGATTTGGTTTGTGTTGGCATCCACACCGTCGGACGCGACCTTCGAAACCGCACCCCACGCTCCCCACACCAGAATTGTTAACAGCGAAAACGCCAGCCATCGAGGCATCCCCAGGATACGAGGCATAGCGGCGCGCGAAGTTGTCACAGCTTCTGTCATTTCGGTAGAAAACAATTAAGGAACGAGCTTGAGCGTTATGACACGGCCGCAACTTCCAGCATCATCTTCAATGCGCCTCCGGGGTCGCCGCTCATGCGCTCCATTGCTTCCTGACCCCGCTCGAGGGGCATGCGCACCGTCCACGGCGTAAGGTCAATCTCTCCGGCAATGAGCAAATCGAGTGCCCTGCGGAAATCCACCGGCGTGTATGCGAAGGACATCATCACCCGATGCTCCTTGCGGATGCTAGGCACAAAATTAATCTCGCTGCGTTGTGTCCCCATCCCGAGCAAGACAACTTGTCCTCCGGGACGGCACAGGTCGAATGCCATTTGCCGTGCCGCAGCGCTGCCACTCGCATCAATCACCACGTCGAATCCTCGCCCAGCCACACGCTGAGACTCGACGACTCCTTCAGGCGTTGCGGTATTGACGGCGGCAATCGCACCAAGCTTTCGCATGATCTCCAGGCGCAGGTCGTTAACATCCACCGTCAGCACGTCGCGCGCTCCTATGCGCAACGCGGCAGAGAGCGCAAGGGCCCCCATTGTTCCGGCCCCCACAATCGCCAGGCGAAAGAACGGCCGTGGCGACACCAGCCGAAACATGTGAACAATATTGGCAAGCGGCTCCGTCAGGATCGCCTTCTCGGACGTAAGCGAATTGGGAATCTCGTACACCTGCCCCGAGGGCAAAGCCACAGACTCCGCAAACGTGCCAGGCGTCGTACCCAGACCGAGCAACTTCCATGACTCACACAGATTTTGAGTTCCCGAAATGCAGGCTTCGCAGTGTCCACAACTGATTAACGGATTGGCGATCACTCGCGAACCATCTTTGCGCCGCCCAACTAGTTCGTGCCCGAGAACTAGCCCTGGACGACGCAAAGCGCTGTGCCCAAGAAATCCCGAAATATCAGATCCGCAGACTCCCGCCACCTCAATCAAAATTTCCTCTTCGCCCGTTCCCGCGGCCGGACGGGGCCTCTCTTCCATCTCCACTTTTCCGGGTCCTGTATAGACCAACGCTCGCATAGCTCGCAGAGTATAAGACAATGTTTTTTCTGGCAAACATCGGTTTACTGATCTTTTAAACCTTGTTCCACGTAGATGACTGAAGCAAGATTCGTGTAGATCTTGGCAGTTCCGTTAAAATTCCGGCGGATCCGGAGCTGCACTTGGGAAAGATTGAAGCTGTAGATTTTTTCTACCTGTCGATGCCTGAGGTGACGACAGAGGGCGACGGCAGCCAGGATGCGCTGCTGGTGCGAGTCTCAGCCGGGGATCACGTAGGTTGGGGCGAGTGCGAGGCTTCTCCCCTCGTCTCCATCGCGGCATTCGTGTGTCCCATGTCGCACGGGGCGTGTCGTCCCGTTGGAGCATCCGTCCTGGGCCAGCGCCTCGAAACTCCCGAAGACATCGATCGCATCGCTGCGCAGATTGAACTCGACAGTATGGACCTGCTGCAGGCTCCGCACACTTGGTCCGGCGTCGAGATAGCCTTATGGGATCTTCTTGGAAAGGTCCGCGAAGAGCCCGTGTGGAGGATGCTCGGATATCGCCAGTCCTTCGGCAAATTGCCGTACGCCTCGCAGCTTTTCGGGGACACAGCCGCTGAGACGTTCGAACTCGCAACCAATGCCCGTCAACAGAACTTTCGCGCCGTCAAATTTGGCTGGGGTCCAATCGGCAGGTCAGACCTGAAGTCCGACCAGGAGCAGTTCTCCGCTGCTCGTGAAGGTGTAGGTAAAGATGTTCTGCTAATGATCGACGTCGGCCAGATTTTCGGCAGCGATGTTGACGCTGCAGCCGCACGCCTGTCCGTGCTCGAACAACTGGGCGCCGCTTGGCTCGAGGAACCTTTTCATACTGCCGCTCTCGACGCCTACGGCTCACTCTCTACTCGCAGCAAGGTCAAACTCGCCGGCGGAGAAGGCGCTCACAGCTTCCACATGGCGAAACACCTCATCGACTATGGCCGCGTCGGATTCATTCAGGTCGATACGGGTCGCATCGGAGGCATTGGTCCCGCGAAGAAAGTCGCCGACTACGCGACGAGCAAAGCAGTTACCTTCGTCAATCACACTTTTACGTCGCACTTGGCGTTAAGCGCGTCGCTTCAACCCTACGCCGGGATTCGCAACGACCACATCTGCGAATACCCTTTCTCGCCGAAACCTCTCGCGCGCGAATTGACGGTGAATCACCTCGAACGCGACGGTCAAGGCTACGTCCACGCTCCCGACGCCCCAGGCCTCGGCATCACGATCGATACCGCAGCCGCCCGCCGCTATCTGGTGGATGTTGAAATAAAAGTCCGAGGAACCCGCCTCTTCGCCTCCTCAGATCAATTCTGACCTCAGCCGGACAATCAGGCTCCGAACCTTCGCGTGACGGACTGCGCTCGAGTACATCAGAACTCTGCGCATGGGCAGCGATCAGTATGAATTGATATCGATCCAGTACCAGGGCGCTGATTTTCCAGGAGCACACGAACTGGTTTCAGCCTGTTCAGAATCCCAACGGTGAGGCTTGCCGGCCTGTTCGCAAACGAAGGCTCACGAAGGCTAGCCTGACCTGCGGACAATCAAGAAGGGTGTGATATTCTCTGTGCCCGATTCAAAAACCAAAGTAGAAATTCGGTAAGAGAGCATCAGCCATGAAGCATACGATCAAGCTCACGATTGCGATCGTTGCGATGGCAGTCGTCGTCCTCGTCGCCACGGTCCTTTACGCGCAGGATAAGTACTCGCTGAAATCGCCGAGCGGAATCGCGTTCGCCGATTTCAAAGGATACGAAGACTGGGCCGTGGTCTCTTCCGCCCGGACCGACGAAGTGCTCAAGGTGATCGTCGCCAATCCGACGATGATCAAGGCTTACAAGGCAGGCGTTCCCGCCAACGGCCAGCCGTTCCCGGATGGCTCTATGATCGTGAAGCTCCAGTGGAAGCCGAAGAAAAGCACGGAGGCGCAGTTCGTCGTGGATGTCCCAGACGTCTTTTCCCAGGCTTTCGTCATGGAAAGGGACAGCAAGAGATTTCCGAAAAGCGGAGGCTGGGGATACGCAGTATTCAACTATGAAGCCGCATCGGACAAGTTCACGGCCGATCCCAAAAGCCTTTCAGACTGCGGACAAGCCTGCCACACGGTCGTGAAGGCAAAGGACTACATCTTCCATCCCTACCAGAAGCGCTGAACCGCGTACTCCGTGCGAGCCCTAGTGTCTTCGAGTGGTTACAACCGGAAGTCACAGCAGTTTTCGTCTGGCCGCTGGTAGAGTCGCTAATTACGACGCTCGGAGGTCTAATCTTCGGCCATGCATAGCGTGGTTCCCAACGACGGTAAGGCAATTCCTCCTGTCGATCCTGAGGCCCTCAGGCGCAGGTGGAGTATGAAGGAACCTTGGTCCTCGGAAGCTATGCAAGACGCGAGGATCCACGAAGTAGATTTCCCAGCTATCTTCCATCGTGATCGAATGGTCAGAATGTTGCTCGCACTGAACCACGGCCAACTGGTGGCTCCGTGGCGACACGGTGACAAATTGGACGATGCCGTGTTCCGAGTCGCGGCGACATTTCCAATGCGGGAGCTTCATCAAAGGGTATACAAGATTGCGGGCGATGAGATTTTCGGGTTCGACCCCAATGCGTTTGTGCAACGGCTCATCGACGAAACTGAGATATCGCATGCGTGGGAGCCAGTTTCGACCAGAGTCGCAGAGGGCCGTTACAGTTTCACTTTCTTGACGGTGACTTACAGGGGTCAAAGTTCCCCGGGCTCCCCAATGCATCGAGACCCGGGCCAAGCGAAGCGGTTTACGCGAGACGTGCTGTGGGATGTTTGGAGCAAGTATCACAGCCTTGGACCTTCTGAACAGGTCAACAAAGAATCGTTCGCGCATATGGTAGCAATCCTGTTTTCCGACTTCGTGATGGACAACGTCGATCTTGCCTCCGAACTGATGTCGACTCTTAGCGGCAGGGCCCAAGGTGCGAAGCCTTTTGCCATCCTGACAGAACTGGAGCGAAGAGCAAAAGCTTGGAAACCCTGAGCTTTTCAGTTTCGTGACCAAACAGAAGGTCCCCGCCCTCACTCCCTAGTGCGAATTGCTTACTGGCCTTTGCACGGTGTTGTATCCTGCCGTCGTGGTGTTCCGAAGTGTATTAAAAAGGCTAAGTGCGAGAATTGTCCTAAAGCGGCGTCTTCCTCGAGAATTTGGCGGTACCCCGATGTACGTCTCGCCAAACTCAGCATTGGGGTATTGGCGGCTAGACATCGGCAAGGTCGATCCATTTCTGCTTTCGATGGTTAGTGAGCTAGTTAAGCCGAAAATGACTGTATGGGATATAGGAACCAACGTCGGGCTGTTTTCATTCGCCGCAGCTTCCCTCGGAGCAACAGTGTTGGCCTGCGAGGCCGATACCTGGTTGGCAAACCTAATCCATCGCTCGGTTCTGATGAACAACTTGCCAGTGACGTTCTTCCTGCCGCAGTATCAGATCGTCCGGGGATTTCTCAATTGCATCTTTCCGAGGAGGGCAAGTCCTCAAATTCGCTACGCGGCATGGGTCCGGCCCAGCCGGTGATTGCGGTTACGCTTGACTCGCTGCTCGATCATTTCAGCACTCCTCAAGTTCTTAAAATAGACGTGGAGGGAATGGAATACGCCGTCTTGGCTGGTGCGCGAAAAGTTTTACAGGCTCGTCCAGTTGTTTTTTGCGAAGTGAACGACCATCACGAGGCAATCGCGCAACTGTTCCGGGACGCGAATTACGATTTTTACGCTGCGAGGAGTCGCGACCGGCAATCCCTGAAACGACCCTCGCGAGATACTCTTGCGTTGCCGCGCTAGTCCAAAGGCCACGAGCCCATTTCGTTGAGTTTCCCATCAGCAAATCGATGGTAAAAACTCAAGTCTTTCGAAGGACGTGGTAGGTCTGAGCGGCGCTCAGCTGCGGAAGAGGTTTGGCTGCCCCCCAGGGATTCGAACCCCGATAACCTGCTCCAGAGGCAGGTGTCCTAGCCGTTGAACGAGGGGGCAATTCGATTCGAGAGCCTCGCCCTATAGGCCCTGATTGATTTTATGGTCCAACCCGAAGTGTGGTCAACAATTTGCGGTTGAAACCAATGAATCGTCAACAGCGCTAGAATCATTCAGAAGCTTTCCTTCTCCTCGAGAGGAACCCTTATGGCTCAAATTTTCGAATCTCCTGCCACCGCTTCGGACTACGAGGAGATGGCTCGCCGCCCGCTCATCGCGGACCAATGTGCCCTCGTCGTCATCGACATCCAGGAAAAGCTGCTGCCGCCGATCTTTCAAAAAGATCAACTGGTCAGGAATTCCCAGCTTTTGATTCGCGCCGCTGGAATTTTGAAGATCCCTGCGCTCGTCAGCACGCAATACAGCAAGGGATTAGGGGCTACCGTGCCTGAAGTGGCTTCCTTGTTGCCCGAGGCAGAACCTGTCGACAAGACACTGTTCTCCTGCTTCGGCAGCGATGTTTTCTGCTCCCTGCTCAAGCGGCTGCCTGGCCAACGCACCACTCTGCTTCTATGCGGCATGGAGAGCCACATCTGCGTCACGCAAACCGCCCTCAGTGCCCTGCGCGACGGATATCTCGTCCACGTTGCTTCTGATGCCGTCAGTTCGCGCACGGAGTGGAATTGGAAGATTGGCTTGGATCGCATGCGCGCCGCGGGCGCCGTGATCTCTTCAACTGAAATGATGATCTACGAACTCATGCAGTCTTCATCGTCGGCTGCCTTCAAAGGGTTACTGCCACATCTGAAAGGATAGCGTTTTACGATTGCCCGCGTGTACCATGACACTGGATAGCCTTTAATGTCCTTGCGCAAACTATTGGCGTTCATTTGCCTTCTGGGCCTGCTGTCAGCCGCGCTGTCTCCAGCTGCGTTTGGCATCCTTCCGGCAATCCTTGTCCCGCTGCTCCTCTGCGTTGCTATCCTCAGTCTAGCTTTTGCCAGCAGTCAGTCCGAAACATTTGAGGCTCCTCCCTCGATTTACCTAGCTGTCGTTGCCCTGCGCGCACCTCCCGCGAGCCTGTAAGTCTGCATTCCAAACACACGAAAAAGATCGACCGTAGCCGATCGCTAAGTCTTTGACGCATCGGCTGATTCGAAAACCTCGCCTTCGAAAGAAAGCTGCAGGGGAACGCGATGTCAATCAAGCATCGTTTGCGCACTCTGATGCTGTGTCTGCCGTTGCTTTTAGGAGCTTTCGCAGGAATGCCGATGCGACCTGAGGAAATTGAAGAACTGCTCCACAGTGCTAACCAGCAGAAAATCGTCCACGTCATCTCGAAAGAAGAGACCGAGGAACCGACAAAGAAGGACTGATCAAGGCTGCTCGCGGTCTGTCATTCTTTTTTCTTCACTCGGACCACGGTGATCTTGGCGAATCCTTCGTCGAATGAAGGTGCCTTCAACTTGGCCGCCATCCGCCTCATCACGTCCTCCGGCACAACACGGTCGCGTCGCTGGTGGCGCTCGATGCAGGTTTCGAGGGGAACATCGAAAAATACCGCTTGGACTTCGTAGTTGTAATCCTTGGCAAGCTTGACCCAGTGCTCTCGTTCCTTCGGAGTCAGGTTGGTTGCGTCCACGTAATTCATGGGACGCTTCGCAATCAGGCGCGCTTTCAACATGGAACGCAAATTTGAAAAGACGAGATCTTGGTAGCGCTGCTCCCGGACATCATCGAACAGCAGAGACCTCACCATGTCGCTCGACAGCGGAACCACGTTGTGGCGCTTGAACCAGGTGCTCTTTCCCGAACCAGGCAATCCGATCGCCAGCACGACGATACCCTTCGGAGCACGCGCAGCCTTTGCCGGAGTTGCTACCGGCGCAACCGGAGCTTGCGGTTGCAACGCGGCCGTTGCCTCAGCGCCAGCGCCTGTTTCCTCCAATCCGGCGTCCGCCGTGCCTTCCGCCGGCTCTTCTGGAGTTACAACTGTCCCGGCTGGGGCGAATGCCTGCGCAACTGCCTGTTCGCGTCCTCGTCCGCCTCGTCCTCGTCCGCCTCGGCGACGACGGCTGCGGCCGCGCTTGGCGTCTGCGGGAGCCGATGCAGCCTGAGATCCCTGTAGCGCTTCAGCCGCCGGTTCCTCCGCTGGCTGGGCGTCTGCTTTGCTTTCTATCGCTTCGGCGGCTTCCGAGGCGCTTGCGCCGGACTCCGCGCCTTCCTCGAAATATGCCGGCTGTAACGGAGGTGGGGCTGCAGCAGTTCCCTGCTCCGGAGTTTTCTTTTTGCGCCGCTGCAAGCGGTCGCGCATCCATTTACGCATGTTCAGGCTTGTAACACAGATGACAGGACGGGAGCAATCGGCGGAGCTCTGAGCGAACCACCGATGACAGCGAACGGCTCATCTGCGAATCTTGAACGCCGCGAGAACCAACTATGCCGAGTCAGATTCCCACGCAAATTCAAGGTAAGAAATACGTATCGCTCACTACGTTCCGCAAAACCGGCGTCGGCGTTGCCACTCCGGTCTGGTTCGGAGAACAAGACGGCAAACTTTACGTGATGACGCGCAGCGACATGGGCAAGAGTAAGCGGGTTCGCAACAATTCTCGTGTAACGGTTGCGCCATGCACCATTCGTGGAAAGATCACTGGGCCGGAATTCACCGCGACTGCGCGCATTCTTCCTCCGGAAGATCATCTAAGAGCGCGGCAGCCAATTAATCAGAAATACTGGCTGGCGAAACTTACGTCGCCTTGGTCCCGCGCGGACGTCTTTTTGGAGATTGAATTTGACTGATGCCCAGGACTCGATCCCGCTGGCACCGCTATTGTTCTACAGAGTCGGGCAGAGTGGAATGAGGGGATACTCTTCTAGAACCGCAGAATAGGGCCGAACGTGATCCGGAGATTGTTATGCGCGCCATTGTTGAAATAGACTTCGTCTCCGGCTTCGAGGCGCAACCCTAGAGGCCCGATTGCCGCCTCGACTCCTGCCGCAGGATAGATGGCTGCGTTCCAACCGGACGTGCGCAGTCCGAAAACGCTGCTTACGATGGTGCTTTGTGGAATCAGACTGGGACTCAGGCGCGACTCGAGAAAGCCACCTTTCAACGTGACGAAGGGACGAAATCCGCCTCCCGAAGGCTGAAGCTTGGGGCCAATCAATCCTTGGGTTACACCGATCGATGTGTGTTCAATGGCGGCGATGTTTCCGTTGCTGACGTCTCGATACACTTCCTTGAAGTTCACTCCGTAGTCATAGGCGAGTTCGCCTTCGAGCATCACATTGTGGTGGACACGATATCCGAAGCGCGCTCCTAGGCCGAAGTCATTTGAGCCTGTCTGCGAGATGCTGAGGTAGTCCAGAAAAACGCCGACCTCAACCCGCTGTTGACCAAAGGAAAAGACGGATAGCACCAGCGGGACAAAGAGAAGCAGGGTGAGTTTTCGCATCGTACGGTGCGAATAAGATGACGGTTTCCCTTCGCTGGTTGTGAGCCATCAGCAATCGGTCCCGACATCGCTGGTGAGCGAGGTCAGGACCGCTCTACTCCCAAATTGCTGTTCTATCTCTGCGGTGCACTGGAAGGCGGAGGCGGAGGAGCAGTTTCGGTTCCCGATCCTGTGTTGGACTTCAGCGCGGGATCGTCGATGGGCACACTATCCTTCAAGAGATCGGTCTTCACTTCCACTTTCTGATTCGCTGATGGATTGATGTCGGATTCGAAGGTCTTGTATCCGGGCAATGCAATCTTAATTTGATGTCGTCCAGGAGCGATTTGCAGCGATTGACCGGGACCATCGAATTCTCCGACGTGTCCGACGAACCGTCCGTCGAGGAATACTGCGGCTCTCGAGGGATTCACGGAGATCTTGACGATGGACCAGACTGCAGGCATTGCTCCAGCTGCAGCCTTCTGCATGGCTACTTGTACGATTCGTTTCTCACCGGGCTGCAGAGAAACCTTCTGCGTGAAATCCTGGTATCCGTTTTGCCGGACAGAAATCGTGTGTTCTCCCGGCAGGAGCAGCACTTTCTTAGCTCCTTTCAGCTCTTTCAGGTAACCGACATATTGTCCGTCGACCCAGACTCCGGAAGTCTTTTCAATCTTGGTTTTTCCCTCAAATTGAATTTCACCCATCACTTCATTTCCTGCGTACATTGCTGCGGGCGTGAGCAAAGCAGCAATGACAAGGATCATCCAGAACCATGATGACGTAATGCGGCGCTGTGTCTGCATAGTGGCATCCTTTCTCTCTCTTGTAACAATTCCTGAGCATGGCGCGTGCCAGATCGCTATCTAGTTGATGGCACGTCCACTGGAAATAGTTGGCAGGGCAAATTGCGCGGGTGTGTATGTAGTTTGTTCGGGTTTACAGTTTTTGACGAAAGAACCGCTCAGGATGAGGAGATGTAGAAAGCCGAAGTTCTGGTGAAAGCAAAACTGAATAAAGATCCCGTCCACGCAAAGCATGGACGGGAATTTTCGGCCGCTAGGAAGCGAGCGCTCGCTCTTCGCTGCGGGCCACGAGAGCGTTCAATTCCTTGGCGCTCGAATTCAAAACATGCTCGGCGAACTGCTGAAGCTTCTCGGCGGCAGCGCGATTCTGCATTTGCGATGCTTCATTGAGAACAGCGGAAACGGCGCGCAGTTCGGCGCGAAGATCCGGAGGCGGATCAGGCAGAATCCAGCGGATATGAAGTTTGCCGTCCGAACCGCGATAAATTTCGAAGATGCCGTTGTCGACCAGAACGCCGAAGGTAGCGAATTCCTGTTTGTTCATGAATGTTCCTCCTGCGCAATAGTGCGAGCAATATCGCGGACGTTACAGAGCGCGATGGCGACCTGCCGAGAAGACTGTGATTATTTCGAGAAAAAGATCTTGTCGACTAAATTCCTGAAATGGGAAGAGTCGGACCACCAGAGGTATCCCCCCTCCCCCTCGGTTTCTCAGAATCAGAGAGTTAGCGGGAATTATGCAAGTAATCTATGGGGCTCAATCACATGCAGGCAAAATCTTGATGTCGAAGAACTTAGAAGCCTGTGTTCGCGATCATTTTCCCGAATCGGAACCGAATTCCGGTCACTTGGCTGTCACGGCCTCGACGATGATCGCGCGAATGACAATGTGAGCGCAACGTCAGATGTCACAGTCGTGGTGTGGAAAAATGTGGATGCATCGCCTGAGGGCATCGCAACGGACTTGACGACCCGAGCGGTCGATACGCGAGATTTTGTTGAGCAGAACATATTCCTTTACTGTGAAGGACGGAGTTTTTCGTGACGGGCGATATCCACACAATCGAGATAGTGTTCCTCCTATTGTTGTTCTTCGTCGTCGCTTTTGGCGCCCTGGCGCGAAAGCTGAAGACGCCGTATCCGATCGTTCTTGTGATCGGTGGACTTTTGCTCAGCTTTGTCCCGGGAATTCCGAAGATCACATTGAATCCTGATCTCGTTTTTCTCGTAGTCTTGCCTCCTCTCCTTTACAACGCCGCGTGGATGACCTCGTGGCGCGAATTCTCGTACAACCTGGTCAGCATTCTGTTGCTGGCCTTCGGATTGGTCACGTTCACCGTTCTGGCTGTAAGTTCCGCAGTTCATTTCTTTCTGCCCGGGCTGGATTGGCGCATGGGGCTGGTGCTGGGCGCGATCGTTGCACCGACGGACGCAATCGCCGCGACCTCCATCGCATCGCGCATCGGCTTGCCTAAGAGGATTGTCGATGTTCTTGAAGGCGAGAGCCTGCTGAACGACGCCACGGCATTGCTTGCTCTGGAATTCGGAATCGGCCTGCTGGTGGAAGGGCCGCGGCCCACATTTGTGCTCGGCTTCTTGCGGTTGGCCTATTTGATTCTGGCAGGTGTTCTGACCGGACTCATCCTGGGTGAGTTAGTACATCAGATTGAGCACCGCATTGATGACGGTCCGATTGAGATCGCTCTTAGCGTTCTGACGCCCTACGTGGCCTATCTGACCGCAGAGTCTATCGACGCATCGGGCGTGCTGGCAGTGGTGATTTGCGGACTGTATCTCACGCGGAGAAGCTCGCATTTTTTCTCTCCCGGAGTACGGGTGCAAGCCATAGCAGTGTGGGATTCGATGACGTATGTGCTGAATGGACTGGTGTTCGTAATGATCGGGCTCCAGTTTCCGTTCGTTCTGCAGACCATCAGCGGTACCAGCTTGCGTACGCTCACGCTCTATGCTGCCCTGTTCTGTGCGTTCCTGATTGTGTTGCGGCTCATTTGGGTTTTTCCCGGAACGTACCTTGCGTATTACATCCGCCGGCACTTTCTGCACCAACAGGAGACTTCGCCCAGACCCAGGCACATCTTCGTTTTGGGATGGACGGGAATGCGGGGGGTGATCTCGCTTGCGGCGGCGATCGCGTTGCCACAAGTCCTCAGCAATGGCGAACCTTTTACGCAGAGAAGCGTCATTGTCTTTCTGACGTTCGCCGTCATTCTGGTGACGCTCGTTTTGCAGGGCCTAACGTTGCCATATGTAATCCGAGGACTCGGGCTGGCAGGAGCTTCGCGGCACAACCAAGAGGAGTATGACGCCAGGCGTCTGATGATCGAGGCAGCATTGGCGGATCTTGAAAAACCTCGAAGTGGTGAAAGCGCCGGTGAGGACGAGGTGCACCTTGACCTGGTCCATCACTATCGGGGCCGGCTGGCGGCGCTGGATCGAGCGACGGAACATCCGGCAGGCGGAGAAGATCAGGACTTTTATGAGAAGTTCGCGGCGCTCTCACTACGGCTTTTAGGAATTGAGCGGAGGACTGCGGTCGATCTGAGAAACCGGGGCCAGATCGGGGATGAGCTGTTGCGACAACTGGAGCGGGAGCTGGACCTCGGAGAACTGAAGTTGGAAGGGCGGCGGGAGGACTAGGGGCCGCTGGGTACTGCAGTACCGCGCCTTTCTTCTAGCAATCAGGCAATTCAAAAGCTGACGGACGAAGGCGTCCGTCACTACACAGTCAAAAGCGACGGACGAATGCGTCCGTCGCCACGCAGGTCACTCCTCTACCAGCCTCTGGTTTGGAGCATGTGGGCTTCATCTAGGGAGCTTACTGCCAAGCCTTTCATTGCGCCCTGAAGGTCTTCGCTGACCTCAAGTAATACTTTAGGATCCTGATAGTGCGTCGCAGCTTGGACAATTGCTTTCGCGCGCTTCTCTGCTTCCGCGGGCTC
This sequence comes from uncultured Acidobacteriota bacterium, assembly GCA_963801895.1. Taxonomy (GTDB): domain Bacteria; phylum Acidobacteriota; class Terriglobia; order Terriglobales; family Acidobacteriaceae; genus Sulfotelmatobacter. The sequence goes on from CAWDGM010000005.1 coordinate 73,834, forward strand.
GGCGAATGTGGTCGAGTCTTTCATGAAGATTCCGCTGCCTACGAAGACGGCCTCGGCGCCGAGCTGCATAACTAGGCTGGCGTCGGCGGGTGTGGCGATGCCTCCAGCCGAAAAATTCGGAACGGGAAGCTTGCCCGCCTTGGCAACCATCTTGATCAACTCATAGGGAGCCTGATGCTCCTTGGCCTTGGCGTAGAGTTCCTCTTCGCCCAGGACAGTAAGAATCCGCATCTCTTGAACGATTTGGCGAATGTGTTTCACGGCATGGACGACGTCGCCGGTGCCAGCTTCGCCCTTGGTGCGGATCATGGCGGCTCCTTCGGCAATACGGCGGAGGGCTTCACCTAGATTACGGGCTCCGCAGACGAAGGGCGTCTTAAAGGCGTGTTTGTCGACGTGGTGGGCCTCGTCGGCGGGAGTCAGAACCTCGGACTCATCGATGTAGTCCACTCCAAGCTCCTGCAAAATCTGGGCCTCGGCGAAGTGGCCGATGCGGCACTTGGCCATGACGGGAATCGAAACCGCGGCCATGATCTCGCGGATCTTTTTGGGCGAGGCCATGCGAGCAACGCCGCCCTCGGCGCGGATCTGCGCGGGAACACGCTCCAAAGCCATGACGGAAACAGCACCGGCCCTTTCGGCGATCTCGGCCTGCTTGGCATCGGTCACGTCCATGATCACGCCGCCCTTGAGCATCTCGGCAAGGCCGGTCTTGAGACGGAGGCTGGTGTTGGTGGAGCTGCCGTTGTTCTGCGACATAAAGTGTTCTCTTTTCGGAATCGTCAAGAATGAACCGCTGGTGCTGGTGGGTTGCCGCCTTAGTCATTTTAACGCCATTGCGGGCTTTTGCGGAACCTTCGGTCCCTGCTAGCTACCTCAAAGGCTTTCACCACCAAGGACACTAAGTTTCACTAAGGAACTCTTCTTGTCTTTACTCTATTCGTCGTTCGCAACTGCGTCTTCGCTGCGACCTGACGATAAAATGTTCTTGTCGCAGCTTTCGCGGAGGCGTTTTGCGCTTCGTTTCGCTCTACCAAGGTCTGTCACCCCGGAACGCTCTTGTTTTGCTGGCCGGAATTGTTCTCACGTACTCGACCGGCGTGTCGGCAGGGGGTGAGGATTTCACGGTCACGACCAATTCGGGGGCAATTCGAGGAATGGCGCGGGCTTCCGGGGGAGCGGAGTTTCTGGGTATTCCCTATGCCCAGCCGCCGGTTGGTGAAATGCGATGGAAGGAACCGGTGCCGCCGCAGGCATGGATTGGGGTCCGCAACGCGACTGCATTCGGCGCGCCTTGTGCTCAACCTGTCCTCGGTGATTGGAATCGGCGGGATGCTGAGGCCGGAAAAGAGGACTGCCTCTTCCTGAACGTGTTGACTCCGCAATGGCCGGCAAAGGGCAAGCTTCCCGTCATGGTGTGGCTGCATGGCGGCTCGAACGCGGGGGGTTCGGCGTCCAGCGCTCTCTATAAAGACGGAACTCTGGTGCAGCACGGAATCATTCTCGTAACGGTGAATTACCGGCTGAACATCTTCGGATTTTTCGCGCAGCGGGGGCTAAGTCATGAGTCTCTGCATCATGTGTCCGGGAATTACGGACTGCTCGATCAGATCCTTGCCCTGCGGTGGGTGCAGGACAATATTGCGAAGTTCGGCGGCAATCCCGAGAATGTGACTTTGTTCGGGCAATCTGCGGGAGCGCAAGATGCGAGTTTGCTGATGGCATCGCCTGTGGCGCGAGGATTGTTTCAGCGAGTGATACAGGAGAGCGGATCTCCGCTGAGTCCCCCGTTGCGGACACTCACGCAGGCGGAGGAGACAGGCCGGAAACTGGTGGGGATACCACCGGGAGTCAAAGGTTATGCCGCGATCCGATATGTGCGGGAGCAGACGGCTGAGCAACTGCTGAAGACTGTAGCGAACCAGGATCCGGCTGGGCTGCCGATCGTCGGACCGATCATCGACGGATGGGTGATTCCGACTTCGCCGGCGGAGATTTTTGCGAAGGGCCAAGAGGCGCCTGTGCCCGTCCTGATCGGAACGACGACGCGGGAGTTCGGAATGCAGGGGTCCGCGGATGATGTCAGGAAGATGATCCAGAACATTACGGGAACGTTGGCCGACAAAGCGATGGAACTCTATGGCTTGTCGAAGGGAGCTTCGGGAAGTGTGGACCCGGTGTATGGACCGGCTGGAGATCAGTGGTTCGGAGATTTGGCGTTCCGCTGTCCGATCAGCACCGAAGCGCAGTGGCACAGCGCTGCACATCACGCGGTCTATCAATATGAATTCAATCACGCGATTCCGGGGCAAGAGGCGCACGGCGCGGTGCATTCTTCCGATTTGCCATACGTGTTCGGGTTTTATCCGAAGGCCGGAAACATCGCTGGGAAGTTTACGGAGATCGACTTCAAATTGGCGGATCTGATCGAAACCTACTTCACCAATTTCGCAAAGGCGGGAGATCCGAACGGGGCGGGCTTGACCAAGTGGCCCGCGTTTGACGAGACGCAGCCGTATCTCCAATTCACTCAGGATGGAAAAGCAGTCGTGAAGACTGGCGGGCTACGACGCGAGCAATGCGACTTCTATCGAGAGTTCGTGAACAAGCGACTCAGCGAAGTGCACTAGTCGGTTGAGACTAGCTCGTGGCGGCTAGCGCTCTACAAATTTCCCAAACATCTTTTCGGGATCGATAGCGATAAATGTACCTTTGCTGCGTGCCAGTATCTCGCCCTTCTCGTTCATGATTTCTGCCATGTTGATGTGCTGGCGGCCGTGAACGGCGACTTCCCTGCCTTCCACTGTTAGTGGCTTATGAAGCGGGACGGGCTTGAGGTATTCGACCGTCATCTCTTTAGTCAGCGCGATCACGTGGCGCAGCTTGTTTACCTTGCCCATGGCGTCGTCAAGGATGGTAGCGATGATCCCGCCGTGGCAATGGCCGGGAGGTCCGGTATAACGCTTGCTGAGACGAAAGCGGCATACGAAGGTCTGGCGCTTTTCGTCGAGCGTGAATTTCAGGCGCATACCGTCAGGATTGTTTTGTCCGCACGCGAAGCAGTAGTTTTTCTGCAGCTTGAGGTAGGCGGTTTCGTGGCCATGAACCTTGCGGGGCATGGGGGATTCTACCGCGGTGAAGCAATTTCAACACAGAGGACACAGGGGAATACCGAGCGGCGATGGGATTTCTTTATTAGTTCGACTGACATCTTGTATACATATCGAGGTTTTGAGTTTCTTGCTTCGCCGGTCACGGCGAGGGTGCTGCTCACGTTGCATAGATCAAATCAGGACTTCGTCCTTAGCTTCTTTGGTGGAGTGCTCATGAAATCAGTTCTTGTCTTCCTTCTCATGGTGACTTTATTTCCGCTTGCTGCCCTAGCTCAGAGCGCCCAGGGCGCCAAGACGCCGGATAAAGACGCGGATAAGAAACAAGCCGTGAGTTCGGCTGCGCCCAGCAAGAAGGATCAGAAGCAGGGCACCAAGGACGAGAAGCCCGAGGCTTCGAAGGAAGAAAAGAAGGGCGGCATGACGGCCGACACCTTCGCCGGCCTGAAGTTCCGGCTGATTGGTCCAGCAGTAGCGTCGGGGCGGGTGATATCGATTGCGGTGAATCCGAAGAACAAGTTTGAGTACTACGTCGGCGTGGCGTCGGGCGGTGTCTGGAAGACGGTGAATGATGGAACGACATGGACTCCAGTCTTTGACGGCGAGGGATCGTACTCAATCGGATGGGTCACGCTTGACCCGAATGATTCGTCGGTCGCTTGGGTGGGGTCGGGAGAGAGCAACTCGCAACGCAGCGTGGCTTACGGGGATGGGATTTACCGGTCGGTGGATGGCGGCAAGAGTTGGAACAATCTGGGGCTTAAGAAGTCAGAGCATATCGGGAGAGTTGTTATCGATCCGAGGGATTCGAGAGTGGTTTACGTCGCGGCGGAGGGCCCGTTGTGGGGGCCGGGAGGTGATCGCGGACTCTACAAGACGACGGACGGCGGCAAGAACTGGAAAGCCGTGTTGACCATTAGCGAGAACACCGGTGTGGTGGATGTGCAGATCGATCCGTCGAATCCTGACGTTTTGTATGCTGCGGCGTACCAGAGACGTCGACACGTATTCACTTTGATTGATGGCGGTCCGGAGAGTGCGATCTACAAGTCCACGGACGCCGGGGCAACATGGAACAAGGTGACGTCGGGACTGCCCTCGGTGGATATGGGGAGGATCGGGTTGGCGGTTTCTCCGGCTGATCCGAATGTGGTGTACGCCACCGTCGAAGCTGCCGATGGAAAGGGTGGAATCTTCCGGTCGAGCGATAAGGGCGCGACCTGGGAACGGCGCAATGAGTTCGATGCAGGCGCGATGTACTACGCCCGTGTGGTGCCCGATCCCAAGAATGTGGATCGCATCTTTGTGATGAACGTCGAGCTGCGCGAATCGCTGGACGGAGGAAAAACTCTTCATAAAGTCAGCGAGGCGAATCATCACGGGGACAATCATGCGATCTGGATCGATCCGGACGATACCAAGCACTGGCTGATGGGCTCGGACGGTGGGATGTACGAGACGTGGGACGATGCGAAGTCGTGGCAGTTCAAGGCGAATCTGCCGACGGTGCAGTTCTACGATGTCGCGGTCGACAACGCGCTTCCCTTCTACAACGTTTGCGGCGGAACGCAAGATAACTTTTCATGGTGTGGTCCATCTCGCACGCGCAATCTGAACGGCATTGTGAATTCCGACTGGTACGTCACAACAGGCGGAGATGGTTTCCGGTCACAGGTAGATCCGATCGATCCGAATACCGTTTATTCGGAATCGCAATATGGAGTGCTGGTGCGGTATGACAGACCCACCGGCCAGGAGTTGGTGCTGCAGCCGTTGGAAGGAAAGGGAGAGGCGCCGCTGCGGTGGAATTGGGATTCGCCGGTGATCATCAGCCCGCACTCACATACACGACTGTATTTCGCAGCGAATAAATTGTTCCGCAGTGATGATCGCGGCGATACCTGGAAGGCCATCTCCGGCGACCTGACAAGGCAGATCGATCGCAACAAACTGCCGGTGATGGGCAAGATCTGGGGGCCCGATGCGGTGGCGAAGAATCAGTCGACGTCGTTCTACGGCAACATCGTCTCGCTGGCAGAATCTCCCAAAAGAGAAGGGCTCATCTATGTCGGAACCGATGATGGATTGATCCAGGTGACTGGCGACGCCGGAGGGAGTTGGACGAAGTACGAGACCTTCGCAGGTGTTCCGGAAAAAACCTACGTCAGCCGGCTGGCCGCCTCGGTGCACGATGCGAACACCGTGTATGCGGCGTTTGAAAACCACAAGAATGAAGACTTCAAGCCCTACCTGCTCAAGTCGAGCGACGCAGGAAAAACCTGGACTTCGATCGCAGGCGATTTGCCGGAGAACGGGCCGGTCCTGGCATTTGTGGAAGACACGGTGAATCCTAATCTCCTGTTTGCGGGAACCGAGTTCGGGGCTTTCTTCACCATCGACGGCGGGAAACACTGGATCAAGTTCAAAGGTGGACTCCCGACCATCGCCGTGCGCGACATGGTGATTCAAGCGCGCGAAGGCGACCTGGCAATTGCAACGTTCGGGCGGGGATTCTACGTGCTGGACGACATCACTCCGCTGCGACAAATGAAGGCAGAATCGACCGAGCAGCCTGCCGCGATCTATCCGGTGAAGGAAGCGCTGCTGTATGTGGAGCGGCATCCGCTGGGTGGGCCGAGAAAAGGATTCCAGGGAGACGCGTTCTATGCCGCGGAAAATCCTCCGTTTGGAGCAGTCTTCACGGCATATACAAAGGACAAGATTAAGACGAAAAAGGAGAAACGACAGGAAGCCGAGAAAGACGCGGCGAAAAAGAGTCAAACACTCCCCTATCCGTCGCACGACGAACTGAGGGCTGAGGCCGAGGAGGCGAAGCCGGAGACTTATTTCATGGTGTACGACGACAGCGGCGCGCCGATCCGAAGAGTCGACGGAAGTACGGACGCAGGATTCCAACGGGCGGCATGGGACTTGCGGTATCCGGCGGGACAGATTCCCAAGAAGTCGCGAGAAGAGGAAGAGTTCTTTCCGGACGCCGCGGACCAAGGTCCACTGGTGTTAACTGGAAATTATTCGGTGCGGATGTTTGAGAAGGTTGGTGGCACAGTCACGCAAGTGGCCGGTCCGGTCTCATTCAAGGTGGTAACCGAAGGCTCCGCATCGATGAACATGGCGGACCGAACGGCACAGCAGGAATTTCTGCGGAAGGTTACGAGGCTGTATCGCGCGGTGTCCGGCGCACTGCATACTGCGGAAGATGTGGAGAAGCGAGTGAAATCCATTCGCGAGGCGTTGCGCGAAACGCCAATCGCTGAGCAGAAGCTGGTTACCGTAGCCGACTCCCTGGAATCGCGCAATCGGGAGATCTTGCGGGCATTGCGTGGCGACGTGGAGATTGCAAAGCGAAGCGAGGCGGTGCCGACTTCCATCAGCGATCGGGTCAATTCCATCATGGAAGGCGAGCGCTTCTCGTTAGCGAAACCTACGCAGTCCCATGCGGACTCCTACAACGTTGCTGCTGCGGAGTTCTCGGAACAATTGGCGAGACTTCATATTCTGGTTGAAGTGGACCTCACCCAACTGGAGAAAGATATGGAGGCCGCCGGTGCGCCGTGGACAGCGGGACGCGTGCCGGAATGGTCCGAGAAGTGACGGGTTTGCTACGGCTGAAGATCTTCAGCCACAAAGGACACGAAGGTCCACTAAGGTCCACCAAGGTACCCTTCAAGACCTTTGACTCTGTTAGTTTTTGGGCCGCGTATTCAGGCTGAAGTCGGATTCCACCCGGCGGTACCATGTTTCGTCGTCGCTGGCGTTCAGGTTTACCCATTCCTCATCCGTCATTTGCTTGCGCCATTGGAGAAAGGGCTCTGCATCGGGACCTACCGGATGGCGGAGTTGCCACGTCCCGCTGTCGGCGATTTCGAGGATTTTCTGCGCGACCACGGAAGGCGACACAGGATTCTTCAGAGAAGCGGCGAACAGCGAGGCAAAGCGAGCGGGCTGTTTGTAGGGTGAATCGGATGGAGCATCTCCGATGCGTCGAGCCATGGCGGTGTCAATAATGCCTGGTTCGACGATGGCGACGCGGACATTGAACGTTTTCATCTCCCCAGCCAGCGCTTCGCTGAGAGCTTCCAACGCCCACTTGGAAGCAGTGTACGGGGATAACGGCGAACTGGTAATGCGCCCGGCGACCGATGTCACATTGATGATGCATCCATTCCTAGCCTTCCTCATTTGAGGCACAAGTGCTTGTATGCAACGGATGGCTCCGAAATAATTGGTTTCCATGACATCCCGGAATGCGGCCAGCGGAAGTTCTTCCACCGAACCAGCGCGCTCGACCCCTGCGTTGTTGACTAGGATGTCGATCGGACCATGATCTCGAAGTAGCGCCTCAATCGCGCGATTCACCGACTCGTCAGAATCCACATCCATGATCGAGACGGTAATCGGTAGTTTTTCCCGCGCCGCCATCTCTGCAAGCGATGGAGATTGCGATGGGTTGCGCATGGTGGCGTGGACCTTGTGGCCTGCACGACCGAAGGCCAATGCCGCTTCCAAACCAATCCCCTTGCTCGTTCCGGTAATCAGTACCGATGCCATTTGGTCTCCGCGGGCGTTTCGTTTCTCTGGCCCGTCGCAGTATACGTGAATGGCGGATAACGATAGTCGGTTCTAATACCACCGTCTTTCACGGCGCGAAGGAATGCAGCGAACGAGAAAATACCGACGAGCCCGTGACGAAAAGGTTCCCCGGTGAACAGCCTTGCAAAATCGTTCTGAGGCTGTGTTACACTCGCCGCCGACTGTTGCTCGCATTGTGGTGCGGCAATCGCCGTGGGCAAATCCTTCTTGTCGGCCTTCAGAATCGGGGGTAACTGAGGAATGGGCCTCGCTTTAATGGCTTTGATCTGGCTGATCACCCTGATCAGCACGTACTTTTTTGTCGCCAAAACATGGTGGCTTCCGGTCGGCGCTTCCGCCGCCACGGAGTTCATCGACCATCAATTCGCGGTGACGTTTGTCCTGATGGGGATTGTGTTCCTCGTGGCGCAGCTCGGATTGGGTTACATCGTGTGGAGGTACAGACAGACGCCGAACTCCCCGCCAGTTTCCTACTCCCACGGCAACACGACCCTGGAGATCACCTGGACGGTGCTCACGGCGATCCTATTTATCGGGCTGAACCTCATGGGTAGTAGAGTATGGGCAAGCCAGCGTTTTGATCCGCCGGAGGCCGGAGCGGTGCAGGTCGAGGTCACCGGGATGCAGTTTGCCTGGTACTTCCGCTATCCCGGGCCCGATGGGAAGTACGGGGCGACGAGTCCGAAGCTAATGGATCCTTCTTCGGGCGGAGAGGCCGCCGTCGGTTTGAACACCTCGGATGCTCTGGCGAAAGATGACGTAGTGACCGGAACGATGTATCTACCGGTTGATCGCGAGGTCGACATCAGCCTGCGATCGGTCGACGTCATCCATAGCTTCTTTATTCCAAACCTCCGATTCAAGCAGGATGCGGTACCGGGCTTGAACATCCACATGCATTTCAAGCCGACCGCAGTTGGGGAATACGAGATTGCCTGCGCGGAACTTTGCGGGCTTGGACACTACAAGATGCATGGCATGGTACACGTCGTCAGCCAGGAAGAATTCGACAAGTGGCTGGCAGCTCGGGAGGCGGAGAAACAATAACATGTCGACCGCGGCTACGATTCATTCGCACGCTCCTCAGGGTTTCATTCGGAAATACATCTTCAGTCTCGATCACAAAGTTATCGGCATCCAGTATTTCTTTCTTGCGCTCACCGCGGTATGGGTCGGAATGATCCTATCGGTGATGATGCGCTTCCACATGATCTGGCCGACTGCAAACTTCCCACTGTTCGGCGAGATTAAGCCCGAGACTTATCTGGCTCTGATGACGATGCACGGCACGATCATGGTGTTTTTCGTGCTGACCACGGCGCCGCAGGGCGGTTTTGGCAACTATTTCCTGCCCATTCAGATCGGCGCGCCGGACATGGCATTCCCTGTCCTGAACATGCTGTCGTTCTGGACGACCTTTGTCGGCTTCGTCGTGATCCTCGCGGCCTTCTTCGTGACGGGCGGCGCACCCCTGCATGGGTGGACCGGCTACCCGCCGCTGAGCGCACTCCCTTCAGCCGGACCGGGTGAACAACTCGGAGCCGATTTGTGGATCACGAGTATCGCCATCTTCTGCCTGGCGTCACTGATGGGAGCCCTTAACTTCATCACGACGACGCTCGACCTTCGGGCCAAGGGTATGACGATGATGCGGATGCCGTTGACGGTATGGTCCTGGTTCATCACGGCCATCCTGGGACTGCTGGCATTCGGCGTATTGCTCTCCGCCGGAATTCTGTTACTGATGGACCGAAATCTCGGGACAAGCTTTTATGTTCCGCTGGTCGTCGTAAACGGCCAGATCATGGCTCACAAAGGCGGATCGCCACTCTTATGGCAGCATCTGTTCTGGTTTTTCGGCCATCCCGAGGTTTACATCGCGATCCTGCCGGGAATGGGCGTGGCGTCGCAGGTATTGTCGACGTTCTCGCGCAAGCCGATCTTCGGATACCGCGCGATGGTTTACGCGATGCTGTCGATCGGGTTTTTCGGATTCATGGTTTGGGGCCACCACATGTTCATGAGCGGCATGAGCCCCTACTCGGCGTTCGCGTTTTCGATTCTGACAATGTGCATCGGAGTGCCTTCGGCAATTAAAACCTTCAACTGGCTGGGTACGATGTGGAAGGGCCGAATTCGGTTCCATAGCCCAATGCTTTTTGCGATTGGCTTCGTGTCGCTATTCGTCTCCGGCGGCTTGAGCGGGCCGTTTCTCGCGCAACCGGTGCTTGATATCCAGTTGCACGACACAGCCTTCGTGCCCGCCCACTTCCACTTAATCATGGGAGTGGCGGCGATCTTCGGCATCTTCGCAGCGACGTACTACTGGTTCCCGAAGATGTTCGGCCGCATGATGAACGAATCGCTGGGCAAGGTGCATTTCTTCCTGACGTTGGCGGGCACCTATGCGATCTTCATGCCCATGCATTACGCAGGCATGGCTGGACAGACGCGCCGCTATTCGCAGTTCACAGAAGTCGCTTACCTGCAAAAGCTGATTCCCCTGAACACGTTCATCACGTATGCAGCCTTCATCACCGTGGCCGCACAATTCATCTTCGTGATCAACCTGTTCTGGAGCATGTTCAAAGGACCGAAGGCCAGTGACAATCCGTGGGAAGCGACCACGTTGGAATGGATCACGGCGACACCGCCGCCGCATGACAACTTCGGCGGCGTAACACCCGTGGTGCACCACGGCCCGTACGAGTACGGGGTTCCGGGAGCGCCGAAGGATTACGTGATGCAGACGGATCCGGCAACGGTGGCTTCGCACTAAGAATGCGACGGACAGGAGTGTCCGTCTACACAGCAACCTGTTCGACGTGGCGATGAACTAAGTAGTTATGGCGACGTATACACCCAGCACCCGGATTGACGACATAGGCCACAAACCGCCGGAGCCTCCGGCTCACGGTGGAGGAGGAGATGGACGCGGCGGCGAGGTCCCTGATTATGGGGCGCGGCTGCGGCGGGCGAGACTTGGTTTAGCGTTCGGGATCGTCACTGTGTGCATGGTCTTCATCTCGCTGACCAGCGCATACATTTTCCGCCGTGGACTTCCCTCTTTCGACGGGACATCGAATGGTTGGGTGCGGGATTGGGGCAGTGTGGACCTGCCCTGGACGTTGCTGATAGTGAACACGGTAATCCTCGTGGCGAGTGGCATCACCATGGAGTTTGCACGGCGTCATGCGGCGAGGATGGCGGCGCTGGCTCCGGTGAAGTCCATTCCGGGAATTTCGCTCAACGAAGGGAAGGATTTTCCGTGGCTGGGACTGACAGTACTGCTGGGGTTCTGTTTTCTAGTGGGTCAGTGGCTGGCCTGGGGCGAGTTGAACAATCGCGGATTCTACGTGAGCACGAATCCGAGCAGCTCGTTTGCATTTTTGTTGACTATTGTGCACGCGGTTCACCTCACGGGCGGAATGATCGCGCTGATTTTTGCGGCTAGCGCATCGCTTTTGCAAAAGCCCCTGGAGTCGCGTCGCATCGCAGTCGACATCACCGCGTGGTACTGGCACTTCATGGCGGTGCTGTGGGTTTATGTTTTTGGACTGCTGGCGCTTGCGCGCTAGTTCAGGGATTAAGAGACAAAACCTTGAACCACTAAGTACCCGAAGGTTCACGAAGGAATGGTTCAGCGCGATTTAGGATCGCGACGGTTCGCTTGGGATGACTTGTTCTACGGGAAAGGGGAACTCCAGGAATGGCTGACGCCACACTGCAGCATGGTGCTGTGGGACATGGTTTGCCGGGTGAGTACGAGACGCCTTTATTTGGGGCGTATTCGAAGAAGGTGGGGATGTGGCTCTTCCTCGCCTCGGACTCGTTGACGTTCGGCGCCTTGCTATTTGCATTCAGCTACAACCGGATTTATACGGTGCCATGGCCGACGCCGTTTCACGTGGCGAGCATCACAAATGCGACGATCATGACCGCGTGCCTGCTGTCGAGTTCACTCACCATGGTTCTGGGAGTATTCGCGGCGCAGCGTGGAGATCACGCGTGGATGCGGAACTGGCTTCTGGCGACCATGGTATTCGGCACCGCGTTCATCGTCCTGCACGGGATGGAATGGACAAAGTTGATCAGCGAAGGATTGACGCTGCCCGGCTTTCCCAAGCCTGCAGGCTCAGCGGCCGGCGAACTGGCGGATGTATCGAAGGCCGTGCCGCAATTTGCCGCCACTTTCTTCGGATTGACCGCGATGCATATGCTGCACGTGACCATCGGGGTGATTTACCTGGGCGTAGTGGCACTGCGAAAGCTGTTCCTTCCGATTCTGGGCGCGCTCTGGCTGGCAGGATGGCTGCTCATCCCTTCGGACAATGTCTTTCACTACGGCATCCATGCGTTGCTGGTGGGGTTGATTGTGGCAGCGATCATTCTGTTTTTGAAGCCCAAGGTTTACGACGCGCACGACGTGGAAGTTTCCGGGTTGTACTGGCACTTTGTCGATCTGGTGTGGATGTTCATCTTCCCCCTGGTTTATTTGATGTCGACCAAGATCACGTAGGGCAACGCGAGCAACCCCACTTCTGGCGACACCGGCCAGAAATGGGGCACCCGGCGGTTACTTAGGAGAACAGGATGCACGACGTCGCGAAGCACGATGACAACAAGGCGCAGTATTTCTGGGTGTGGGGAGCTCTGCTGGTTCTCACCGCCATCGAAGTCGTGTTGGCATACAAGCAGGTCTTTGAAGCTGTGCGCATGCTTGAGATTCTGCTGATACTGTCGGTGATCAAGTCTGCCCTGATCATCGGGTATTTTATGCACCTTAAGTTTGAGACTGCGATGATGCGATGGATGATCACGATCTCAGTGGTCGCTTGCTTCATCATCATGTACTTCTTTTTCTTCCCGGACGCTGGCCGGATCAACACGTTGGGCGTTCACTAGGCGGTGACAATGGTGCGCAAATCCGGTATCGCGATGCTCTTCCTAGTCATGGCGCTCTGGAGCGCGCCTGCCCTGGCACAGGGCTGTGCGATGTGCCGGGCGAATGCGAAAGCGACGCCGAAAGAAGGACAGCGGGCGATCAACGGAGCGATCCTGGTCATGCTGGTGCCGCCGATCGGGATGATAACTTTCGGGACCGGATTTATCGTACGTTACGTGCGGCGTAGAGATCGCGAGAAGGACGAGGAAGAGTAGGCTGCCGCTGCCCGGCGATGGTTTTGTGGTTTTCTTTTTGGCGTTCAAAATCAAAAGCTTGACGGACGAATGCGTCCGTCTCTACACAGGCTGGTTCCTCCAGGCGTTTTGCATTTCCCTTATAATAGAAAGATTCTGTAAGCCATTTGGACGGCTCCGTGCGGGTGCGCTCGGGCTGGCTGGAGGCTTCGGCCCTAATTTCGATGTCCTCTACTATTACCCAGACGGAAAGCATAGTCGTTCGCGGCGCGCGAGTTCACAACCTCAAAAACATCGATTTTGAGGTTCCCCACAACGCTTTGACGGTGGTCACGGGAGTATCCGGATCGGGCAAGTCTTCCCTTGCCTTTGACACCATCTACGCCGAGGGGCAGCGGCGCTATGTCGAGTCGCTGTCGGCGTATGCGCGGCAGTTTCTGGAGCGAATCGAGAAGCCGGATGTGGAGTTGATTGACGGAATCGCTCCTGCGGTCGCGATAAAGCAGAAGAACACGACGAGAAATCCGCGGTCGACAGTAGCGACGGCAACGGAAATCTACGACTACCTGCGGCTGCTCTTTGCGCGGGTGGGACGGACTTATTGCGCGAACTGCGGGAGTGAAGTCAAGAAGGACACTGTTGACGAGGTTGCGGACGCGATTCTTGCTTTGCCGCCAGAGACTCGGTTGCAGGTGTTGTTTCCCTTGCAGCGCGCCGAGGTGGGAACACCAGACGCGACCGGAAAGACTAGCCGTGCGCGTGGACGGGACGCCCAAGCTACAGCCGGCGGGTCGCCGGCGGTACCCAAGAAAAAGAAGGGCTCTGCGGACAAGCTCAGCGATGCTTTGAAGACTCGGCTATTTGATCTGCGGAAGTCCGGGTTCAACCGGCTTTATCAACACGGCGAAATTTACGAATTTTCGACTCCGGAATCTTTGCTTGATGTCGACTTCGGATCGCCTGTCTTCATGCTCGTTGACCGACTCGTGGTTGCCGCGGAAGGACGGGCGCGAATCGTCGACGCGGTGGAGACTGCCTACCGCGAGGCGGGCGAGGTCATCTTCGAGTTTGCGGGCGCCGAGAATTTGGAAGGAAAGGGTCCGCGAAGACTTCGATTCTCGCAGCGGTTTGAGTGCAAGAATTGCAATGTCCGATACGAGGAACCGGAGCCACGTCTTTTCTCCTTCAACAATCCATACGGCGCCTGCCCGAAATGCCAGGGCTTCGGGAACACGATCGACTTCGATCTCGACCTGGTGATCCCCGACAAGCTGAAGACGCTGGCCGAAGGCGCGATTGAGCCTTGGACGAAGCCGAAATACCGGCCGCTGTTCACTGATCTGAAACGATATGCAAAGGCAGCCGGGATCCCGCTGGACATGGCATGGATCGACCTCGCCGAGGAGCACAGAAATCTGGTGCTCAATGGCGAGGGTAAATTTTTGGGAGTGCGCGGATTCTTTGCGCACCTGGAGCGCAAGAAGTACAAGCTGCACGTGCGGGTGTTTCTGAGCCGATACCGCGGATATTCGCTCTGTCCGGACTGCAACGGATCGCGGCTGCGGCTGGAAGCGCGGCAGGTAAAAATACGGAACAAGAATCTGTGCGAGATTTGCTCGTTGACAGTAGAAGACGCGCTCAAGTTTTTCGAGCAAATCGAGTTCAGCCCGCAGGAAGCCGAGATTGCCGAAAAACTCCTGCAGGAAATTCGCGAGAGGCTGCGATTTCTGAACGAGGTCGGGTTGGAATACCTGACGCTGGACCGGCTGTCTTCGACACTTTCCGGCGGGGAGGCGCAGAGGATTCAGCTGGCCACTTCTCTGGGATCGCGCTTGGTAGGCACGCTGTATGTGTTAGACGAGCCCTCCATTGGACTGCACCCGCGGGACACTCATCGCCTGGTCAAGATCCTGCAGGATTTGCGGAACCTCGGGAATACGATTCTGGTGGTGGAGCATGATCCCGACATCATGCGCGCAGCGGATCGCATTCTGGATCTGGGCCCGGGTGCTGGCGAAAATGGGGGAAAGCTCATTGCTGAGGGGACCTTCGATGAAATCCTGCATAATCCTGCTTCGTTGACAGGGCGATACCTGTCGTCCGATCTGCGAATTCAGGCACCCGCGACCCGACGTAAGCCCGGCGTGCAGCAGCTCAAGATGGTCGGCATCCGGGCCAACAATCTGAAGAACGTGAACATCAACATTCCTCTCGGAATGCTGGTGGCGATCACGGGCGTATCAGGCTCAGGCAAATCCACGCTACTGCATCAAGTGTTATATCGCGCACTAGCAGAGGCCAAGCAGCAGGCCGGTAACAGCGGTACGGCAGCGACGACTTCCGCGACCTGGGAGAGTCTGGACGGTGATCAGTTCATCGAGGAAGCGGTTCTGGTGGATCAATCGCCGATTGGCAGGACGCCGAGATCGAATCCGGTGACGTACATCAAGGCATTCGACTCCATTCGGGATCTGTTTTCTTCCCTTCCCGAGGCGAAAAAGCGTGGGTTTGGCGCGGGGCACTTTTCGTTCAACATTCCCGGTGGACGGTGTGAAGTCTGTCAGGGCGATGGTACGGTTACCGTAGAAATGCAGTTCTTGGCGGATGTAGAACTCATCTGCGAAGAGTGCAAAGGGACGCGGTACAAGCCGCAAGTGCTGGAGGTCCGGTATCGGGGGAAGAATATTCACGAGGTGCTCAACCTCACCGTAAAAGAAGCGCTGAAGTTCTTTGCCGAGGCGCCGAAGGTTACAGACAAGTTGAGAACGCTGGAAGAAGTCGGACTGGGTTACCTGCGACTAGGGCAGTCAGCGACCACGCTATCCGGTGGCGAAGCGCAGCGCATGAAGCTGGCCGCACACCTGCAGCCGACAACCCGAGAATCCGCTCGGTCAGGTGAGAAGCTCAAGCGACGGTTGCTGTATATCTTCGATGAACCCACGACCGGGCTACATTTTGATGACGTCAGCAAACTCCTGGCGGCCTTTCGCCGTCTCATTGATGCAGGGGGCTCCATCGTCGTCATCGAGCACAATTTGGAAGTAATCAAGACAGCGGATTGGGTCATCGACCTGGGCCCGGAGGGCGGGACCCGCGGCGGGAAGATTGTGGGAGTCGGACCTCCGGAAGCAATCGCAAAGCTGCCAAATTCCTATACCGGAACATACCTGGCGCGTGTCCTGAACGGCAACGGAGCTTCGCGTTCCAATGGACGACCGTAAACGAGTTGTCGGGGCAGCGATCGCTCTCGCTGTGAGCCTGCTGATTGGCACGAGCGCGGGGAGTGCCCTGCCCGCGGTGGTTCTCTCGGATGAGTTCCCTGTCTTTCAGGCATCGCCCCAGTCGCAGAGTCAATCGAGCAGCCAGAAAAGATCAATCACCCACCACAGCCGGGTCGCCGAAGAAGAAGGACCTCCGCCAGAGCTGAAACGGGCGGAAGAACTCATCCAGAAGAAGAACTTCGCAGATGCGGAGCCCTTGCTACAAAAAGTAGTCGAGAGCGATCCGGCGAACTATGTCGCATGGTTCGACCTTGGTTTCGTGCAGAACGCGTTGGGCAAAAATAAGGATTCGATCGCATCCTACAGAAAATCAGTTTCTGCCAAGCCGGACGTCTTCGAGTCGAACCTGAATTTGGGTTTGCAGCTTGCAAAGGCTGGACAGCCCGACGGAGAACAGTTTTTGCGCGCCGCCACCCAGCTCAAGCCCACGAGTCATGCTGCCGAAGGCCAGGAGCGGGCATGGCTTTCTTTAGGACATATTCTTGAGAAGACAAAGCCTGAGGAAGCACTGGCGGCGTATCAAAAAGCCGCTGCGCTGCAGCCGAAAGACCCGGAGCCCCATCTTGCTGCCGGATTGATTCTGGAAACGTCGAACAAGTTTGCCGATGCGGAGCACGAGTACAAGCTGGCGCTCGAAGCAGATCCCTCGGCATCGGATGCCATCACCGGGCTGGCCAACATCTACATGCGCGGCCGCCGTTTTTCCGAGGCGGAGGTCGAGCTTCGGAAGATAGCTGCGGCCCATCCAGAACTGGCGGCGGCTCACGTTCAGCTGGGACGCGTGCTGGCGGCCCAAAGTAAGAACGACGACGCTCTCGCAGAGCTGGAGGCCGGAGCTAAGCTGGCTCCAAACGATATTTCGGTGCAGCGCGATCTTGCCGATCTGTACGAGACCGCCGGCAAGAGCGACAAGGCAGAAGCAGCATACCGGGCGCTGCTGGTGCAACATCCGAATGAGGCCGAGCTGCACCATGGCTTGGGAAAGAGCCTGCTCCGGGCAAAAAAGTTTGCGGATGCAGAACAAGAGTTTCTCGCCGCAATCAAGCTAAAGCCGGACCTGGCGCCGGCTTACGGGGACTTGGCATTTGCGGCGAATGAGAACAAGAATTATCCGCTCACGATCAAGGCACTCGATGGCAGGGCAAAGCTCACACCGGAGATTCCGGTCACATATTTCTTGCGCGCGTCGGCTTACGATCATTTGCGAGACATCAAGCAGGCGACAGCAAACTATCGCCTGTTTCTGAAGACGGCCGACGGGAAGTATCCTGATCAGGAGTGGCAAGCGAAACATCGGCTAATTGCGTTGGAACCGAAAAAGTAAGATCGTCGTCGAGAGAATCTAAAGCGGAGTCGTAACTTGGGAAGCGTGAGTCGAGACAAGGTCGTCCCCATCGCCGGCGCAACGGTTAGCGTGTCCAGTAATCTTTCAAAACTGGCGATGCGCTTTCGAGGCGGTGGCGGGCCGAGTTTCGCTGTCGTGGCTTGCCTGCTCATTTTCGCCGCCCCAGTGAAGGCGGATGGATCCTCGCGAGGAGATCTCTCCGTCGAGGATTTGAAGGCGCGGGTTTCGACCAGCACGGTAGGCGAGCGTCCGCATTTGTGCGTACAAATCGCACAAAAGCAGCTCGACGAGGCGAACAAAGCCTACGCCGGCGCTGAGGTGGAGAAGGCGCAAGCAGCACTGACAGACGTTGTGGCTTACACGGAGCTGGCTCGCGACTATGCCATCCAATCGCACAAATATCAGAAGCAGTCGGAGATTGCCGTCCGGGAGATGACGCGCAAATTGACGAACCTGCTACACACGCTTGGCCACGACGATCAGGGAGCCGTGCGGGATGCGGTAAAGCGTCTGGAACGCGTCAGCGACGACTTACTCGCGTCCATGTTCAAGAGGGGTGCGAAATGACCGATCATCGCCTTCGTTACCTTTGGGGCATCATGCTTTTATTCATTCTTACTTGCCTGGGATGGGCCCAGCACAGACGCGATCCGCTTACACAGGAAGAGATCGCGCAAGTTCGGGATACAAGTTGGGAACCCAAGTTGAGACTTCCGCTTTACGTACAGTTTGCTCGAGCACGATTGGTCAAGCTGGAAGAAGCAAGAATCGATCCGAAGAGCAAGGATCGGGCGAGACAGACTCACGACATGCTCGACGATTTTGAGTTGCTCTACGACGAACTCAACGACAACATCGATACCTATGTCGAGCGTCGGGACGATATCCGCAAGCCATTGAAGATCGTGATCGATGCGGACATCGAGTTTCAGGCCAAGTTGCGCGCGCTAAAGGATGCCGCCGACGTTCCCCGGCAAGAGGCACAGCAGTATGAGTTCGTCCTGACGAATGCCATTGAAACGCTGGACAGCTCGGCTGAGGATCATCGCAAATTGCTGGCGGACCAGGAAGAGGCTGCAAAACACAAGAAGCTGAATAAAGATCCGTCCAAGGGGACGGGAGTGAGTCCGGAGTGAGTCCGGAGTGACTACCGCTTTGAACTGCGTTGGGCTCGCAACATTCGTTGTGATTGCGGGACGCCGGCGCTACTGGACTCTCTACGGCCTGGGCGGATGCCGGCGCTACTAATTTCTTTGGCGTGCTAACCTTGGTTCTGCGTGCGCGACGGTCTGCTTGAAATCTTTCAGGAAGTATTTGGCGAGCTGCGTCCCGGGGCAATGCCGCCAGAGTTGAAGATCGAATTCTTCGCGTTCGCCAACATCAACAATACGATCCGTTTGCGGAAGGGCAAGCTATTGGTGCGATTGTCCGATCTGCTGGAAGGCGCACCGGATGCGGTTTTGCGCGCGATCGCCCATATTCTCCTGGCCAAGATGTACCGGCGTCCTATCGATCGCGCGTATGCCGCGCGTTACCGGAAGTATGTTGCCAGCCAGGACATCGTGCGCAAGGCGCATCTCGTTCGACAGATGCGGGGCCGCAAGTTGCTGCGCCCGGCACGGGGACACTTTTACGATCTGGACGCAGTATTCGAGCGACTGAACACCCGCTTCTTTCATGGGCTGATGGCACGGCCGCGTATGAGTTGGAGTCAGAGCAAGACCCGCAGGATTTTGGGGCACTACGATCCCGCGCACAACGCAATCGTGATCAGCCGGATTTTCGACCATCCGGGCGTACCGGAGTTCGTCCTGGAATACATCGTGTACCACGAGATGCTGCACCTGAAACATCCCGTGAAGTTGCGCGGAAGCCGACGTTGCGTCCATTCGAGCGAGTTTCAGGCGGACGAGAAGCTGTTTCCGAGATTGGCGGAAGCAAACGAATTCATGAAGCGTTTGTGAGGGCGGAGACCCGGTGAGGGTGACGTTTATGCCAATCCGCCGTCCAGAAAATGAGTACACTTGTAAGTGAGCCTGATGCGATAACAGGCTGACCAGGCCGTCCTCGGAGCCCAGATGAAATCCTTCCTTCGAATTATTACCTTCGCAGTTGTGTGCGCGCTGCGCACCGGCGCTGCATATTCCCAAACTACATCCGGAACCGAAACACATGGAATCTCGGTCGCCAATCTTGACCGGACGGTAAAGCCGGGAGATGACTTTTACCACTTCGCAAACGGCGACTGGATCAAGCGAAGCGAAATCCCCGCTGATCGTGGTGAAATTGACGTCTTCTCAAAGCTGGAAGACCTGAGTAACAAGCGCACCGCCAATCTAATTGCGGAGATCGCGAAGTCGAATCCGCCTGCGGGATCGGCTGAGCGCAAGGTTGCCGATTTGTACAACTCCTATATGGATGAGGCGGCGATCGAGGCGAAAGGCCTGGCGCCAATTCGCGCCCGACTGGACGCCATCAACGCCATTCGCGATAAGCGGGACTTGGCCAAAGCCTTGGGGGAAACTCTGCGGGCGGATGTCGACGCACTCAACAACACGAACTATCACACGCCCAACCTTTTCGGAGTCTGGGTGGCTCCCGGCTTCAGCGATTCCGACCACTACACGGGATATCTGATGCAAGGCGGCTTGCAGTTGCCGGATCGCGAGTATTACCTCAGCGACAGCGCCCACATGCGCGAAGTTCGCACGCAGTACCAAGCCCACGTTGCGGCGATGTTCAAGCTGGCAGGACTCTCCGACGCTGATGCGCGGGCAGGCCGGGTTGTCAACCTCGAGCACGCCATCGCGGAGACACATCGCACCCTGGCTGAGAACGAGGACATCCATAAGGCGAACAATACCTGGAAGTCAAAGGATTTCGCGACGAAGGCTCCGGGACTCGACTGGAATGAATATTTCCGCGCCGCCGGACTAGGCCGCTCCGAGAGTTTCATCGTCTGGCAACCGGAGGCGTTCACTGGAGAGTCGGCGCTGGTGGCTTCGACCCCGCTGGAGTCGTGGAAAGACTGGCTTTTGTTTCACGTGATTGAGACATATGCCGGCGTTTTGCCCAAAGCGCTCGCAGAAGAGCGATTCGCCTTCTTCGGAAAGACGCTCTCGGGCGCGCAGCAACAACGGCCGCGATGGCAACGAGGCGTGTACCTGGTGGACGGACAACTCGGCGATGTCGTGGGAAAGATTTATGCGGAACGCTACTTCCCTCCCGAGGCGAAAGCGCAGGCGCAAGAGATGGTCGCGAACCTGATCGCTGCCTTCCACAAGAGGATCGAAGCGCTTACGTGGATGAATCCTGCGACCAAGGCGGAAGCCGAGGCAAAACTGTCTACGCTCTATGTGGGGATCGGGTATCCGGAAACGTGGCATGACTACTCGAGTTTCGAGGTAAAACCGGATGACATTTTCGGCAATATTTGGCGGGGCAATCTCTCGGACTATGAGCGCCAGATCGCGCGACTGGGCAAACCAGTAGACAAGAAAGAATGGTCGATGACGCCGCAGACCGTGAATGCCGTAAACCTGCCTTTGCAGAATGCGCTGAACTTCCCTGCCGCGATCCTGCAACCGCCGTTTTACGATCCCAAGGCGCCTGCAGCGATGAACTACGGTGCGATCGGGTCGGTGATTGGACACGAGGTGAGCCACACTTTCGACACTCAAGGCAGCACGTTCGACTCGAAGGGACGGTTGAGGAACTGGTGGACTCCGGAAGATCTAAAACACTTTGAGGGATCAACCGGCCAGCTCGCAGCGCAGTACGACACCTATAAGCCATTCCCCGATTTGTCACTGAATGGAAAACAGACGCTGGCGGAGAATATTGCAGACGTTGCCGGTATCTCGGCAGCCTATGACGGCTATCGAGCGTCGCTCGCCGGGAAGGAAGCTCCCGAACAGGACGGCTACTCGGGGGATCAGCAATTCTTCATCGCATTCGCTCAAAACTGGGGAAACAAGACGCGGGAGGCCGCCCTTCGCCGGCAGGTTCTGACGGATCCGCATTCTCCGGGCGAGTACCGTGCCGCCGAGGTTCGCAATATCGATGCCTGGTATGGCGCCTTCCACGTACAACCGGGGGAGACTCTTTATTTGGCTCCGGCCGACCGGGTGCGAATCTGGTAGACAAAGCCGTTACAAACTGAAGAAATAATTCCCTGCCAGCCGAAACCATTCGAGGGCCGATTTTCGCCGTGTGATTGAAATCACAGGTGGTTGTGAGGTGGCGGATTGACGGCCCGAACGGGGGAAGACTATCCTTAGAAGTTGAAATTGAAATTCATTTTCAAAATCAAATTCATCCAGATGATTACCGTTTAAGAGGCCGATTCGATGCTCGAGGCATTCATCATCACGTTACGCGAAGGGGTGGAAGCTGCCCTGATTGTGGGCATCACCCTGGCGTATCTCAACAAAATTGGACGGAACGAACTGCGGAAAACGGTCTACGCAGCACTGGGAGCGGCCTTCGTGGGGAGTATCGGCGTGGCTATCCTCATCTCCCGTACTCACCTGAATGAAGACGTCTTTGAAGGCTGGGTCATGCTGGTAGCCTCATTCTTCGTCATCACCATGGTGATTTTCATGATGAGGACAGGACGGAAACTGAAGGGCGAGATCGAAGGAAAGGTCGGGCTTCTTGCTGGTAAGGATGCTTGGTTTGGGCTGTTCGCTTTCATCTTCCTCATGGTGCTGCGAGAAGGTGCGGAAACCGTTCTGATTCTCTCCGCGGTTTCTCTAAATTCCACGGAGCTGATGAGTTTCCTAGGAACACTGTTGGGCGTCTTGGCCGCGATTGCGTTTGGCGTGATGTTCGTGAAAGGAAGCGTTCGCATCAACCTGCAGAAGTTCTTTAAAGTGACGACGGCGATCCTTTTCCTGGTGGCGGCGCAGCTTCTGATCTCCGGGCTGCATGAGCTGTCTGAAAGCGGGGTCATTGCCTCATCGAAGCGGGAGATGGCTATCATCGGCCCGATCGTCAGCAATGATTGGTTTTTCTTTGTGACCATTTTTGCGCTAGCGGCACTGATGGTGCTTTTTGATGCGCGGCGTCGCGTTGTTGTGGTTCCGGAGGGGGCATCTCCTGCCGAGAGGCGAAAGGCGGCGTGGACTGCCCGGCGTGAACGCTTATGGATGGGCTCCGTCTATACGTTCTCTTTCATCTTCATCGCGATGGTCACGGCGGAGTTCGTATACGCCAAAAGCGTGAGCGGGCTGTCTCCTGCAACCGAGGTAACCTTCACGAATGGAAAAGTGACGATCCCGCTCTCGCAGGTTTCGGACGGTGACCTGCACCGGTTCCAGGCAAAAGAGAATGGCACTTCGGTGAGGTTTTGGCTGTACCAAAAGCCGGACGGAAAGATCGCCACGGTATTTGACGCTTGCGAAATTTGCGGCGCCGTTGGGTTCTACAAGAGCGGCAACGGTGTGGTCTGCAAGAATTGTGCAGCCCCCATCAATCCGCAATCGGTGGGAACTGCCGGAGGATGCAATCCAGTGCCGCTAAAAGCTTCGCAAACGGCGGATTCGATTGTGATCGAGGAGACCGACATCGCCGGCGGCAGCCGGATGTTCGGACAGTAGGGACATGTTCGTTCGCCTGGTCTACGAATCGTTCCGGCGGCAGAAACGCCGGAAGCTGCTCGCGGGAGCCGCGATCACGCTCGGGGTGACTGTAGCCACGGCGATGATCGCCGTCGCAACCGATATCGGCGACAAGATCAATCGCGAACTAAGAACCATCGGCGCCAATCTCGTCGTTACCCCACAGGAAGATTCCCTCGATCTGGAAATTGCCGGTGTCAATCTCAAGCCTCCGACCGACGGGGCATTCCTCAGCGAAGCCGAACTGCCAAAGATCAAGGGGATTTTCTGGCACAACAACATCACTGGCTTCGCTCCCATGCTGCCGGTCACGGTTTCGGCCGTGAACGACGGCAAAAAGGAAGATGTCACGCTGCTCGGCACCTACTTCGCAAAGCAGCTTTCTTATGGGAAAGAGACGATTACGACTGGTGTGCGCAGCACACATCCCTGGTGGAAGGTTGAGGGTGCGTGGCCGGCGGATAATTCGCACGATGTGCTGGTAGGCGAACGATTGGCCGCGCGGTTGAATGAAGAAGGCGGACAGTCATTGACTATCGGTGGGCGCTCACTGCATGTGAGTGGCGTGCTTTCCACGGGCGGGGTCGAGGATGACCAGATCGTTGCGCCTCTGTCCGTGGCACAAGAGGTGCTCGGCAGACCGGGCGCGGTGAGGCGCGTCTATGTCAGCGCGCTTACCAAGCCGGAAGATGCGTTCGGACGCCGGGATCCGAAAAGCATGTCGGGAGCCGTCTACGACCGATGGTATTGCACGCCGTATCCGCAGGCGATCGCCCTGCAGTTGACCGAAGTGATCCCGCATTCGCATGCGGAGCAAATCCGGCAAGTGGCGCAGAATGAAGGCGCGGTGCTCACGCGGATCGAGGGCTTGATCTTTTTGATAACGCTGGCTGCACTGTTCGCGTCGGCGCTAGCGGTATCGGCGGCAATGGCCACGGCGATTTTCGAACGTAGAGCCGAGGTCGGATTAATGAAAGCGCTGGGTGCGGGAAAAATCGCTGTCGCATCGATTTTCTTTGCCGAAGCGGCGCTGCTGGCGCTGATTGGCGGAGCACTCGGCTTTGGAATGGGCTCGGTGCTGGCTCATCAAATCGGCAGGTCAATTTTCAGTTCGGACATCTCGATTTCCCCGGTTCTGCTGCCGGTCATTCTTGCCATTGCGATCGTCGTGACGTTTGCGGGAAGCGCGGCCGCTATCCGTCGTGCTGTAAGTCTCGATCCCGTGTTCGCGTTGAGGGGTGAGTTGTGAGGGCTCCCATGTCCCCTCAAGCAGAAGCTATAGCCGCAAGGCGCACCCGAGCGCCGCACACCTCGATGTTTCTGCGGATGTTGGTGCGTGCCGCCGTGCTGCGCCGTGGACGCGCAGCTTCCGCACTCTTTGCCATGATTGTGGCTGCGGCCGTAGCGACTGCCATGCTCAACCTCTACGTAGATGTGCAGGCAAAGCTGCGCAGCGAATTTCGCAATTACGGTGCAAACATCATCATCGTGGGAAAAGACTCCGCTTCCCTTCCCGCGGATGCCCTTACCCAGGTCGACTCGCTGCTGGGCGAGCGAGCTACAGCCGCACCGTTCGCCTTAGTTGTCGCCCGAACCGCGGACGGTCAACCGGTTGTGGTGGCCGGTACAGATTTCAATCGCGTGCAGAAGCTGGATCGATTCTGGTCGGTCAGCGCATGGCCGACCGTTGCGCAACAGGCTTTGGTTGGCATTCGTGCCTTACCGGTGGTCGCACCGAAAAGCCAACCATTCGATCTAAGTTTTCAAGGCAAGGTGCTGCACCTATCCCCGGCGGGCACGGTGCAAACGGGAGCGGCGGAAGATAGCCGCATTTACGTGTCACTGGCCGACTTCGAATCATGGACGGGCATCCATCCATCGACCATTGAAGTGGCCGCGAATGGGTCCGCCGAAGAGGTGACCGGCATCTTGAATCGACTTTCGCAAGCGCTCCCGTCCGCTGAGGTGCGTCCGGTGCGGCAAATCGTCGAGGGCGAAGCGCGGGTGCTCGGAAAGACCCGAGCCACGCTGCTGGCAGCAGCGGCACTGATCATTCTGACCGCTGCTCTCTGTGTGCTTTCCACTTTGATGGGGTGGGTATTCGATCGGCGACGTGATTTCGCCATCATGAAAGCGTTAGGCGCTTCGGGACGGTTGCTGAATGGATTCTTTGCAGCGGAGGCTGCCGCGCTCGGAGCGACGGGCGCGATCTTGGGATTTTTGGCGGGGATCGGGATTGCGGCGTGGATTGGCCGAGCTAACTTTCATGCCGCCGTTATGCCACGTTTCAGTGTTCTACCCATTGTGCTGGCTGGTAGCATGGTGGTGACACTTGTGTCGGCGATCCTCCCGATTTCGCTGCTGCGAAAAGTGCAGCCCGCCGTGATCCTGAGGGGCGAGTGAAATGATCCAGATCAAAGACGTCACCAAGCTCTACCCGGCAAAAGAGTCTGCCAACGGGTCCGGCAAGGACAATGGCGGGGGATCGATTCATGCCCTCGACCATATTTCCTTGCATGTGGCACCCGGAGAATGGCTGTCGATCATGGGCCCTTCGGGCTCGGGAAAATCGACGCTCGTGAATCTGATCGGATGCCTGGACCGTCCATCGTCAGGCGAGATCTGGCTTGATGGACAGAATGTCGCAGGAATTTCGTCCGCCGACCTGAACCGCGTACGCGCGGAAAAAATCGGCTTCGTCTTCCAGCAATTCCATCTGATTCCATTCCTGACGGCCGTGGAGAACGTCATGCTGGCGCAGTACTTTCACAGCATGACGGACGAGCAAGAAGCCGTGGATGCGCTGACTCGCGTGGGATTGGGCGATCGCGCACATCACCTGCCTTCGCAGCTCTCAGGCGGAGAGCAGCAACGAGTCTGCATTGCGAGAGCACTGATCAACGACCCAAAAATCATTCTGGCAGATGAGCCTACGGGGAATCTCGACGCACAAAACGAAGAAATCGTGTTGCGGCTTCTGCGAGAGTTTCACCAGCAAGGACGAACGATCGTTATGGTCACGCACGATCCGGTGGTGGCGCGGCTTGCTGACCGGCGCATTGAATTTCATCATGGCAAGATCGCATCGCAGGAAGTTTTCGCCATGGCGGATGAAGAGCAGCTCGACGAGGTGCTCGAAGAGCTATGGGTTTTGGATGAGCATGGCGAGATCGCCGAAGTCGAACGGATGGAAGTTCACGGAGCACTACCGGTAAGTATCGCTATCGAAAAGATGATCCAGCTGGGGCTGGTGGTATCAGCTCCGCACCCGCCGCAGGCCCATGATCACAGGCCATTTGTGAATCCATGCCACGATGCGTTGAAGCCGGTGTCCGCCTCAATGGGAGATGGCACAGCGATTGTCGAACTCACGCCGCGAGGACGCGAACGGGCGGGTAGCATTATCAGGCGCCACCGACTCGCTGAGCGGCTTTTCACCGACAGTCTGGCAATGGACAGTGAAACCGAGATTGAGCAGCAGGCTTGCAAGTTCGAGCACATTCTTTCACCCGAGGCGACCGACAAGATTTGCACGTTTCTGGGACATCCGCGGACGTGTCCGCACGGGGCTGCGATTCCGCCGGGACCGTGCTGCACAAACGCCAGCACATCCGTCTCTAGCGGGACGCGAGAAGTGATTCGGACGAAGTAACTTTTTCTATTTGTCTGCTTGAGCCCCTGGCGACTGCAACAGAAATTCCAACCACGAAGGACACCAAGGTACACGAAGTAACACCTCCTCACTGAAGCAGCGCGACCTCCGAAACATTTATGATCAGACCCGGCATGCGGCGACCTACGATTGGCGTCTTCGACTCAGGGTTCGGTGGCCTCACCGTTCTTAAAGCTTTACTTGAACTCATTCCCGCAGCCGAATACGCCTACTTCGGCGATACCGCCCGCCTTCCCTACGGGTCGAAGTCAGTCGAAACTGTCGCGCGCTATGCGGTTGAGGCGACGCAATATCTGGAATCCCAGGGCGCGCAGATGCTCGTCATCGCGTGCAACACAGCGACGGCCTTAGCGCTTGACCGGATTGCCGCAGCCGCTCACGTTCCTGTCGTTGGAGTCGTCGAGCCAGGGGCAGAGGCTGCGGCGGCGGCTACGAAAAACCGGAAGATCGTCGTCATCGGTACTGAAGCTACTGTCACTAGCCATGCTTACAGGAAAGCCTTGGAGGCACGAGGGCTGAACGCTCGTGAAAAGTCGTGTCCGTTGCTGGTTCCACTGGTGGAAGAAGGATGGGTGGATCATGCCGTCACCGAGCAGGTGGCTCGGATCTATTTGAACGAAGCGTTCGCTGACGGGTTCCGTGACGGAGATACGCTGGTGCTGGGGTGCACCCACTATCCTTTGCTGAAACCGCTGTTGCAGCGGGTGACGCCAGAGCACGTGAGTATCGTGGACTCGGCGGAGTCGACCGCGCGGGACGTGGCCGGGCGTTTGCGAGAGAAGGAGCTGAGGGCGTCGGGCGAGGAGGAGCGCCGTGGATTACCGCGGCTAAAGTTTTTCGCAACCGACTCGACAGAGAAGTTCCAGCGGCTTGGGCAGAGGTTTCTGGGGATTCCGATAGAGAACGTGTTGCATGTTGACTTGAAGGAGTGAGCAAGGGCGAGGCGCGCTCGCGACAGCCGGCGGGACGCCGGCGCTACAGTTTCCTACACTACTTTCTTACTTCCATCCTTGCTGTGTTTTTGGATTAACTCTCTTCAATTCACTTCTTCAACTTCTCAGTGCTTACGCAAGAATCGGATAGATCGCTTACCTGTTTTTGAGAAATAGTGGGTCTTTCGAGCATTGCGACCATCCAAATCTTTTGAGTCCAAAAACACTATGCATCCTCTGGACAATGTCATTTGGCAGGCGTTGACTACTCGGCAAGCTGTCTTTGCAGAGGGCTCCGGATCGGCACGGCGTTTTGTTCGTGAAGTTACGCTACTCAGCGGATTCGAACATGCCGACGATGGCGGGTTTGACGATCTTGCGGAAGTGGCGGGTGAAGGTGGAACGATCGCGGTGTTCCTTGACTATCCGTACGAAGCGCGCGACGGTTGGGAGTGGGTCACAGGAGCGCCGTTGGTGCAGATGGTCTGCCAAGAGCAGAATGGCTTCAGGCCCGGGGCGAATTCCACGGTGAAAATCGTGCCACTCGGATTGCACGAGTCACCGGAGATGATTGAACTGACGACGTTGACCAAGCCGGGCCCCTTCGGTCCGCGAACTCACGAGCTTGGGACTTACATCGGAATACGCGACGGTGCGAGGCTGGCTGCGATGGCGGGCGAACGACTCAAGGTTCCGGGCTTCACTGAGATCAGCGCCGTGTGTACTCACCCTGATTTTCTTGGGAAGGGATTCGCCGGGTTCTTGATGTCAGAGGTGATGCGCGGCGTCCGCGATCGAGGCGAGACGCCATTCCTTCATGTGCGGGAAGACAACACGAGGGCAATTGCGCTCTACGAAAGGCTGGGATTCAAGACGAGACACAAGGGCCACTTTGCGGTGTTGCGCCGAAAAGTCAGAGAGGAAAAGTTAAGATTTCAGTAAAGATGGAAATCGACTTCCACCGCAATCTCGACGCGAACGGGATGCCCGTCTTTCATTGCGGGCTCGAACTTCCAGCTCTTTACCGCTTCGATGGCCTTTTCATCGAGTCCCATTCCAAGACTGTTCAGGACTCGGATATTGCTTGGGCGCCCGTCGGTGCCAACTATCAAACCGAGCGTACACACTCCCTGATATTTTGCCTTACGCGCTTCTTCTGAGAACTCAGGCTCTGGCGCGTAAATCTGACGTGGCGGAGAAACACCGCCGCCTACGTGGAAAATTCCGCCGCCTGTGCCGCCGCCTTCACCGGGACCAAAGCCAGGGCCCTTACCTGATCCGACGCCGCCACCGCTACCAGATCCGATACCGCCCCCAGCACCTGTGCCGTTCGAAGGCAGGACTGCGTGCGCCATGGGATCACCGAAGTTAGGCATGTTGTTGGACGCGAGCTGAACCTGCGGGGGCACGACTATCGTCGGCTCAACCGCGAGCTTGGGATGCTCATTGCGCACGACTACTACGGGCGGAGTGATTTGCTCCATTGACAGCTTGGGCAGCTTGCCTTTGCTGGCTTGCAGTACGTCGCGGTCCCCACCGCCACCACCTCCGCCCACTTGAGTCTTTGAAGGCTTAAGGGGAGGAAGGTCGCTAGGATCGACCAGCGTCACCGTCACTTTTTGGGCGGGTGCGGCCGCGGCTACAATCCTGCGCCCGAGGTAGACGGTAAGCGCGATGGCGATGACGAGCAAACCGTAGTATCCAGCGACGCCAATAGCCCCGACTTTCCAGTACGAATAAAAACCCCAGATGTCCTTGACAGGTTCGGGCTTCGATTCCAGCTTTAGAGGCGGCAGTTTCTTTGGAAAAAAGAACTCGTCCAACTCGCGGAACAGAGACTTGTACAACGGCTCTTCAAACTGTTTGTCCGCGATGAGCAGGTTCAGTTCTGGTTCTTGCGCCGGAACATTCGGATTGATCGACTCGGAGGCCATAGTTTCCGTCGGGATGGTTTGTTGCTGCACGAGGATACCTAAATGACTTAAAGCCTGTCCTTTACACAGATGAGCGACGCCGTTCCCAAGTTGCTCGGATTGCAGTTCTGTGTCAGAACTATTACCGAGCCACCCCATGGCTCAGCATCCAGATCACTCCCTGGCTGTCAAAATTGTAACTCCACTCAGGTTATTTCAACAGAGCAATTCGCGCGAATCAGTAACTTCCGGACAGACATGTCCTTCGCGTTACCCTCGAATAGACGATACCCGGCATGGCTCCCTATAATGAAAAGATTCAACCATTTGGAGACGCCACTCGGTGCCGTTCGAACTCAAGAAAACGATCAACCTACCCCAAACAGCCTTCCCCATGAAGGCGAACCTGCCCCAGAACGAGCCGAAAATGCTTGAGCGCTGGGAGAAATCGGGCATTTACGAACGCATCCGCGAGGCCCGCAAGGGGGCGCCCCGGTACATCCTGCATGACGGCCCGCCCTATACGAGTGGCCCGATCCACATGGGCACAGCGCTCAATAAGTGCCTCAAGGACTTCATCGTCAAATCCAAAACCATGGCGGGGTTTGACGCCCCTTATGTTCCCGGATGGGACTGCCACGGCCTCCCCATTGAGATCAAGGTCGACAAGGAACTGGGTGGCAAAAAGTTGCAGATGGCGCCTACCGCGGTGCGGGCAGCCTGCCGGAAGTATGCCCAGAAATACCTCGACCTGCAGCGCACACAGTTTAAGCGCATTGGAGTTTTCGGGAGGTTCGACCGTCCGTACGCGACAATGACACCGCAGTACGAGTCGGTGGTTCTTTCCACGTTCTTCTCGTTCTACGAAAACGGTTTCGTCTACAAGGGGCTACGCGCGGTGTATTGGTGCATGCACGACGAAACTGCACTGGCCGAGGCGGAGGTTGAGTACGAGAACCACACCAGCAGCACCGTCTGGGTGAAATACCGGTTGCTGGATGATCCGGGTGCGATCGACCCGGCATTGGCCGGGAAGGCTGTTTCGACGATCATCTGGACGACGACGCCGTGGACGCTACCTGCCTCGATGGCGGTGGCGTTTCATCCGGATGAAGAATACGTAGCGCTCGAGTCTGGCGGCGAAGTCTACATCGTTGCGTCGAAGCTGGCGCAAGAGGTGGCCTCCAAGTGCAATCTCGCTGACACGAAGCCTCTCGCACATTTTCCGGGACGCAAGCTGGAGCGATTGAGCTTCCAACATCCGTTCCTTGATCGGAAAATTCTCGGAGTTCTTGCCGATTACGTCACCATGGATACCGGCACGGGCGTTGTGCATACCGCACCGTCCCACGGCGCTGAGGATTTCGTCACAGGGATGAAGTACGGACTCGATGCGACCAGCAACGTCGACGAAAAAGGCATTCTGCGCAACGGACTTCCGGAATACACGGGCAAGCGGGTGTGGGACGCGAACCAGCCGATCATTGATCTGGTGAAGTCGCGCGGCGCATTGCTGCACACGGAAAAGACCGAGCACTCGTATCCGCACTGCTGGCGGTGCCACAACCCGGTAATTTTTCGCGCCACCGAGCAGTGGTTCATCTCGATGGAAACTCCGATGCCGGGAGGCATCGGAAAGGACGATACGCTGCGAACGCGAACCTTGGCGGAGATTAAGAAGGTGAAATGGGATCCGTCGTGGGGCGAAGAGCGATTGTCGAACATGATCGAGACCCGGCCTGACTGGTGTATCTCGCGACAGCGTGTGTGGGGCGTGCCTATCGCCGTCTTCCTGTGCGATGGATGCGGCAAACCACTGAATGAGCCTGCGGTGAATCGCAAGGTGGTTGAGCTTTTTGCGAAGTCTGGAGCGGATGCGTGGTTCACTCCGGAGTCGGACAACATTCTGCCCGCGGGAACGAAGTGTCCGCACTGCGCCAGCACAAAGTTCGAAAAGGAAACTGACATTTTCGACGTCTGGCTGGAGTCCGGGGCAAGTTATCTAGCCCTGGTCGACGATGAACCGGATTATCCGTGGCCTTCCGATCTGTACCTCGAGGGTGGAGATCAATATCGCGGATGGTTCCAGTCTTCCCTGCTCTGTGCCATGGGCACGCACGCCACGCCGCCGTACAAAGGCGTGGTCACACCCGGCTGGACTCTTGATGAAAAGGGCCAGGCAATGTCGAAGTCGCGGGGCAATGACGTCGATCCTGTCGATATTTCAAGCCGGCTGGGCGGAGAAGTCGTGCGTCTGTGGGTCGCGTCAGTTGACTTCCGCGAAGATGTGGTTGGGTCCGAAGCGCTGATGCAGCGTGTCGGAGAAAATTACAAGAAGATCCGAAATACATTCCGCTACATCCTGGGAAATCTGGAGTCGTTTGATCCGGAAAGGGATGCGGTACCGTTCGATCAGATGGAAGCGCTCGACCAGTACATGCTGCGCCAAACCTGCGCTTTTGCGGAGGATGTGCGGCGCTCGTACGACGAGTTTGCATTTCATAAGATCTATCACCGGCTCAACCACTTCTCTATCGTCGACTTGAGCGCGTTCTACTTCGACGTGCTAAAGGATCGTCTGTACATCTTTGCTCCGAAGTCGCAGGCAAGGCGCAGTGCTCAGACGGCAATCTGGAGGATCGGTGAAGCCCTGACGCGATTGCTGGCGCCGATCATGACATTCACCTGTGAAGAGATCTGGCAGTATTTGCCAAAGACAGCGACTCAGCTTGAGAGCGTACATGTGGCGCAGTTCCCGACGACAGCAGAAATACTGGGCAGCGCGACGGTCACGACTTCAGACCCGAAGTCGGATGAAGACTGGAAGAGCCTCCGCGCCGTGCGCGACGAAGTCTTGAAGGCGCTTGAGGCGGCGCGAAATACGAAATTGATCGGCACAGGGCTCGAAGCGCAGGTCGTGATCACCGCGTCAGACCCGGCTTATTCGCTGCTGCAGCGATATTCCGCTCAGCTTCGATATCTTTTCATCGTTTCTGCGGTAACCCTCGTGCAGGGTTCAGGAAACGGTACGGGCGGACTTCACATCGAAGTCAAGAAGGCTGATGGAACGAAGTGTGACCGCTGTTGGAATTACTCGACCCACGTCGGCGAAGATCCGGTCTATCCCACAGTCTGCGAACGCTGCAGCGCAGTCCTAAAAGAACTGGAAGCACAGGGGCAATGAACACGAACTCGGCCCGTGGAATCCATCTGCTTCTGGCAGTGCTGATTGTGCTCCTCGACCGCTGGACGAAGAATCTGGTATCGGTCCGCATTCCGCTTTACACCCACATCCAGATCATCCCTGGCTTCTTCCGGCTCACCCACACGGAGAATACTGGCGCTGCGTTCAGCCTGTTTGCGGATTCGCCGTCGCATTGGAGAATAGCCCTGTTGATCGGCTTCTCTGTCGTCGCAATGCTGGTTGTGATTACGCTACTCTGGAAACAGCGACAGGCTCTCAGCCTGACTGGAATTGCGTTGTCGCTGATTTTGGGCGGGGCGTTCGGAAATCTGTGGGACCGCGTTGCGCGAGGGCGCGTGGTGGATTTTCTCTTGCTCTACATCAAGCAGTATCAGTGGCCCGTCTTCAATCTCGCGGATAGCGCAATCGTGGTTGGAGCGTCGCTACTGGTGATCGAAATTCTTTTCAGCCGCCCAACCAGTTCCGTCCAGGCGTCTTAGCAGAAATCTCTACCGAAGATCGATTTGCCCTGCACCAACGTGGGCGTGCACCCGATATTTTCCAGGGCCATCCTGATCAAACGATCGAAACAATCCTCCCTTAGAGATGTTGAAGGCTGACGCTTCGAGGTCGCCACTCATCACCGACGCGTCGACATGGCGGTAGTCCTCTGCCCTTCCCAGTTCCATGGTGAGTTGGCCGAAATGCAGTTCCACATCTTTGTTTCCGCTGATGTTGTTGACATCAAGCTGGCCGGCAAACATGCGTGCGTACAGGTCTGAGGACTTGGGCACTTCAATGTTCAACTCGAAGTTATTGTGCGGGCAGCCGGTAACTTTTATGCCAGCATGATCACCTTCGACCTTGATCCGGACCTTCACATCGGCGACGTTTCCATCCCGAGAGTGATAGGACACGCGAATCAGGTCGTCATTGGTGCCAACCAGGCGAACGCCGCTGGGACAAACCGCGAGGCGAATCTGCCCGTTTTCCATGAATTTGGCTTCAATGGGTGTTTTGCCCACGCCTTCGACATCGTCGACCTGAGCGTTTGCAAGTGGGATAATTAACAGAGTGGAGACGAACACGATTGCAAGGAACAGTCCGAGTCGCATAGACGCACCTCCGCCAGCTTCTGAGGAGTACGGAAGGGAGAAACGCGAAGTTCCAGGAATTCTTTAGGAGTTTTTTGGGGGGCCTAGGGTGTTCCGTAGAGCTGCCGGTAGACGCTGGCATTGCGCATGATGGCCTGAACGTACTCGCGGGTTTCAGTGAAGGGGATGGATTCGACGAACTCAAAGGTGTCGCGATATGGCCCTTGCCCCATCCATTCTTCAACCCGATCTGAACCTGCGTTGTATGCGGCTAAAGCATGTTCGAAGGATCCGCCGAACTGGTCCACCATGCCTTTGAAGTAACGGGTGCCCAGCTGCAGATTTACAGCCGGCGTGAAGAGCTGGCTGGAGTTGTAACGTCGGAGGGATTCCTGGTGGGCGACGAGTTTGCCGGTCTTGGGCAGCAACTGCATCAGGCCGACCGCGTTCGCGCGTGACACCGCGAGCGGATTGAATTCCGACTCCTGCCGGATCAACGATGCGACCAGGTAGGGATCGAGACCGTTTGCGGTCGAGAATTTCTTCAAGTCCGGCCAGTAGGGACGGGGAAAGAGTGCCTCCCAGTACTCTCGCGGCAGCATCGGGATGTCGACCGCGAAGTAGCTCGGCACGGACCGCTTCATGACCTCGATGGCGCGATCGTAGTGACCGGTGTCGGTGTAAATCTGAGCGGTCTCGGCGAGTTCCCAATTTCCCTTGTCGTCGTTCGATGCGGCTTGCAGTTCGCGAACGGCAAAGTCGACGAGCCCGCCATTGCCCAACAGCTTTGCCTTCTGCAGATGTAGATCTTCTGCCGGGGGCTCTTCGAGAGTTACTTTCTCAGCGCGATCGAGCGGCGGAACACGATCGAGGAGTGGAAATTGTCCGGGCTGAATGTCAGCTTCAGGAAGCCTTTTCAGTCGTTCTCGACCGAGAGCCGCGTAATAGTAATTACGGTAGCGATCAGAAAGCTTCTGGTAGAAGGCTCGCGCCATCGCGGTATCATTTTCTTCCTCGGCGACGCGCGCCCTCCAATAGAGAGCATTCGATGTTTCGTTTCCGTTGGGATAGAGGGCAATCTGTTCTTCGAATTCTTTCTTCGCCTCTTCCGTGCGCTTGAGCCGGAATGTGAGCCAAGCAGCCTTCCAGTGCGCGTACGAGGCGCGTGTTCCGTTCGGGAAACGCTGCTGTAGTTCGCGGAAAGCGTCCAATGCCGGATCGGGCTCATGGTGCACGAGGTGAAGATTCGCGACCAATAGGAGGGCCTGCTCAAGCCAAGGACTGGTAGGCGCCGTCTGACGCATCTCGTCTACCGTGCGATAGAAAGTGTCGTTCTCGCTCGAGGACCAGGCAACTTCCGCCAGAATGTAAAGGCGCTGGGCACTCTGTTCTGGAGTTCCTCCGGACAGATTCGTGACCTCCGACTTTGCGTCGCGATTGCGGCCGCCACGATGGAGGGCCTCTGCAAAAGCGAGCTCCGCCGAAATACGCGAGTCGGGGGTGGCGTGACTGGCGATATCGCGATACTCGTCGATTGCGTCTGCGTATCGCTTGCCTTTCATCAGCAATTCGGCACGCGTTTTTCGCTGTGCCGGCGTAGACTGTGAAGCAATCGGAAGTTTTTTCAGTTCCTCGTTGGCAGGGTCCGCTTCCGCCGACAGCGGCATATTGAAATAGATATTGGAGAAGGCCTCAGAGGCCTTCGGGTATTGCTTGAGGTTGGCGTAAGCCTTACCCAGCGCAAGTTCAATGTCGGATCGCGCCGGCAACCGGTCCTTCTCCAGAAGTTCGGTGACCTCCGATGCGC
Source organism: uncultured Acidobacteriota bacterium (assembly GCA_963801895.1). GTDB lineage: Bacteria > Acidobacteriota > Terriglobia > Terriglobales > Acidobacteriaceae > Sulfotelmatobacter. The sequence goes on from CAWDGM010000005.1 coordinate 109,544, forward strand.
GGCCTTCATCGAGAAGCGCATTCGCGTAGCTGAGATGCACGTCTCGAATCAAAAGCGAGTCCGGATACGTAGCAGAGAAATTGGCGAGCGCCGCCAGACCTTCGGCCCGGCGCCCTGTCTGGAGGTACGAGGTGCCGAGATAGTAGGCGACGTAGTCCCCGAGATCACCCGCTAGCGGTTTAGCGCGATTCAACGGCTCGATGGCTTTCGCGAAATCGCGATCGATGACGTGCGCATAGCCGACCACCAACCAGGCCAATGCGCCAGCGTCCTCTTTCGAGTGAGCGCGTGCGTAGGATTCAACCCCGGTATAGGCGGCGGGTGTGCGGTCCTGAATCAGTTGTTGCGCCATCGTCCGTAAAGTCGTCGATGCAACGAATGCCTGGCGAATACGGCGCACGCGTGGTGACATCGCACGTCTGCGGCGCTTAACGGATTTCGTCTTGGCTGTGCCGGATTTCTTCGCGGCAGGTGTGGTTGATTTGGATTTCGCGGGCGGCTTTGGCGCGGCGGGTTTCTCAGCACTCTGGGTTGAGGTTGGCGCGGACGCGTCCTGATACGAAGACGCCACGACAGGCAACGGGTTTGGAAACCCGACTACGCCGGCCAGAGCCAGCATCCCGAAGTACTTGAGACCGAATCGATACACCGTTTGTATTTTTCGCGTGAAGGCGCGATTTTCCGAACCTGAATGACGTTTTCCGGTACGCCTTGTCCCGCTAATGCGGGACAGCAGTATCCGGATACAACACTCAATTTTATTTTAGAGCCGGGACGTTCGACGCGCGAATATCTTGCGAGCTTCTCTCACCACAAGTTCTACTTTCGGAAGTTCGCTCCCATGACTGAAAGATCGTCTTCGGCCAAGCTGCGAACCACTTCTTTCTGGAAATAGTCGCCGCTGGCGGCGATCGTGGAGCCGTATCTTTTGTGGAACGTCGTACGACTCTTATCAATATCTTCCTTGAGCCGATCGTAGAGATCCTTGTTGCGACGTCCCTCGGCGACCTTAGCTTGATTGTAGAGCTTGATCTCATCCACCAGCAGGCGTGCGAAACGCTGCGCCTTCCGGTGAGTATCAGCGTCTTCGGCTGACAGCCCGGCGAAAGGATCCGCCGCCGCCGCAGGGGCCGATGCGGCCGCACTCGCCGAAGCGGCATGCGCGACTTCGACAACCTCAGCGGGCTCCGGCTCAGGCGCCGCTTGCGGTGCTACATGCTTCGGAGCGTGCGATGCAAATGGATCGGAGAAAGAGGGGGCAACCGGGGGTGGGGGCGCCACGGGAGGCCGATCCACCTGGGGAGCGGGCTCCAGGGTGTCTCTCTGTTGAACTTGTTTTCTCAGGGAAGATACTTCGAGCCACGCGCTCGTGGCCATAACCAGCACTTCGAGTGAGGGGGCATCGAGCACGCCCTGTTCGCCGCCATCGGCATATAGCAATGCGGCCACTTTTTCCTTCAACACCAGAGGCAGCACTAGAATCTGTTCGTTCTCGGGGCCGCCAAACTGCTGCACGAACCGCGCATCCATTTCCGCGATATTGGCTGGTGCTGCCACGCGGTTCTGATAGGCATGCGCTACTGGCCCGGCCTGCATATCGAGACTAAATTCCTTTATGGCATCATCGCCGCCCAGCCCCCTGCTCTGCCACCCGCTAGCGGAACCGCCCTTCACTACGAACAGGGCGACGCGCGAAGCATAGGAACTGCCGGCGTCGAGCAACGCTCGAAGGATTTCCTTCTGCGTAGTTCCTGCGTGGATGCTGGCCACCGAGGGCACCAGCGATAAATGGGGTTGACCCCCAGAGGGTGCTGTGCCGACCGCCGTTTGGGCGGGCAGTTCCGCCAATACGCGCTCGACCAACTCGGACTGCAACTTCGGAAGCTGGCGCTCGAATACTTGCGCCACTGCTCGTTCGACGATCTGTTGCATCTGCTTGCTATCCGACATGCTGAAAGCCGTTTCCGATCTGACTGCCTATAGTAAAGACACTACCTTAACTGCTGATTATACGGAACTTGTCCGGACAGAATCTTGGGTACTTCGGTACCTGTTCATCCGCGCAGGTAATTCTCCAGATTTTATAGCAGCCGAGCGTTGGCGCTTAAGGTAGATCGAATATGGGGAATTCAACGGCTGCTGCGGTTTGCCACAGAGGTGTCATCCTGAACGGGGGCGTAGCCGGCGTGAGGGACCTTACGTTTGGTGTCTGGCTTTGGTGGCGTGGACAGGAATGTCTTTTGCGCATGCAGTGTTGTGATCTCTTCGACTACCTCACGGGTACCGGACTGTCGTCCGGACTGTCGTAGGGTCCTTCGGATGGCTTGCGCCCTCCTCGGGATGACAGTACGGGGGAAGCACGGAGCGGAATCTGACAACGTCATTGGGCAAATTCGCTTGCAACAAGTAGAATAACTATTACTTTCGTTTGGTTCCTCAGTCTACGGAACCTGAAAATACTGCATCGTTGGGACAATGGGAGCCATCCAAAACAAACTAGAAGGGCCTCTTAGCGAAGAGCTAGCGCTCGTACGAGCGGCCAAGAACGGCGATGACTCTGCTTTTGAAGAGTTGGTTCGCCGTTACGACCGCAACGTCTTTCGGATTGCGCAGCACATCACGCAGAACCGCGAGGATGCGGAAGATGTGGTGCAGGAAGCATTCCTGAAGGCGTACGGGAACCTGACCAAGTTCCAGGAGCAATCGAAGTTCTATACCTGGCTGGTTCGGATCGCGGTCAACGAAGCGCTGATGAAGTTGCGCCGGCGAAAGCCAGAGCGCACCGTTTCGCTAGACGAGGACATCAAGACAGAGGACGATTCCCTGCCGCGAGAAATCGCGGATTGGAGTCCGAATCCCGAGCAGCAGTACACGCAAGCGGAATTGCGCGAGATCTTGAGCAAGACGATTCAAGGCTTGCCGCCGGGATTTCGAACAGTGTTTGTACTGAGGGACGTGGAAGGTTTGTCCACGGAAGAGACGGCCGCAGCGCTCGAATTGAGCGTACCTGCGGTAAAATCCCGGCTGTTGCGGGCTCGGCTGCAACTCCGCGAGCGTCTCGGACGATACTTTCAACGGCGCGACGGCGAGAGCGGTAAAAATGGTGGTGCGAAAGGTGAGAATGAAGATGTTGCAGCAGATGTCGCAAATGGAGATGGAAAACAGTGAAATGCTCTGAATTCCTTCACGAGCTGACCGGTTATCTGGACGGCGTTCTCGACGAGAAGACAAAAGTCGAGTTAGAAAATCACCTTTCCTGGTGCCACAACTGCTATGTCGTCTGCGACACAACCAAGAAGACCATCGAGATTTATCGCGACTCGCAACTGTATGAATTGCCCGACGACCTCCGCACCCGGCTTCGTTCAGCGATCATGACGAAATGCCAGCAGCATAAGAAGCGCGGACCACAAAGCGTCTAGATAGCCTCCAGCGGTAAACACTGCAAACTACCTAAAAATCACAGGCAGCTCGCCGGACAGCGCCGCTAACGCGTCCGGCGGGACCGATGCAACTGCTTTGAAACCAGCAGGTTCCGCACTCCAGCGCTCTAGCGTCAAATCCGAAACTCTTTTGGCAATAAATGAATCTAAGTATTTGAGCGTTTACCTGCGGATTTTCCTGCGAGGGGGCGCGAACTCTCCCAAAGTTTGAGGTTCGTTCACACGCTCAGGTGTGGAAGGTGGGTCATGATTCGGAAATTGGTTGATGCTATTTTCGGATGCACACACGCTCGCTACAGCTTCCCGGTAACGATCCGAGGTGCCGCACGCCGACCCAAGGCTGCAGCTCTTACCGGAACGTACGTCGTGTGCCTTGATTGCGGAAAAGAATTTGCATACGACTGGCAGGACATGAAGGTCATCAGTTCAGCCGAGGAGCGGCAGGAGTATCTCGCGGATCTCGCGAAGCACGCTGCATAGGATCAAGCAGCAACCTTCTGGAAGATCGCAGTGGTAGAGTGATCCCATGCGAGTCAACCGATCCGTGCCTCCCTGCCCGGTCATACCCGTGTTGATTTACCCCGACCCTAACGTAGCAGCCGAATGGTTGTCCAAAGCATTCGGCTTCTCCGTCCGCTTACGCATCGCCAATCACCGCATCCAGATGAAGGCCGGGGACGGCTGCTTCACCATCGCCGAAGGCAATGTGGTCCCCAACCATTCGCAGAGCGTTCAGGTCCGCATCGAAGATGCAAAAGGTCATTGCGAGCGCGCGCGTCAGAATGGCGCCGTGATCCTGACAGAGCCCACAGAGCATCCCTACGGCGAGTGCCAATATAACGTTCAGGACTTTTACGGCCACCGCTGGGACTTCACAGAAACTATCAAGGATGTCGCCCCCGAAGAATGGAGCGACAACGCCTTCCACGTTGAATAGGGACCGTGCCCGGAGTTTCAGTTTCTCAAAATAAAATGCCCCGCGGAGCGGGGCATTCGTTTTTGGTTGGAAAGCTATCGCGTGGGATACTCGGCTGGAATCGGCACGGCAACGCGCTTGTCCACGGGAACGAATTCCCTCTCTGCGGGTCCGGTATAGACCTGGCGCGGACGAGCAATCTTTTGCTCGTCGTCGTTCATTAATTCCTGCCACTGTGCCAGCCATCCTGCGGTTCGGGGGATGGCAAATAAGACCGTAAACATTTCAGGCCGGAAGCCCATCGCCTGATACATAATCCCCGAATAAAAGTCCACGTTCGGATACAGTTTGCGCTTCACGAAATAATCGTCCTCAAGCGCAATGCGTTCCAGTTCCAAAGCGATGTCGAGCTTCGGACTGCGTCCGGTAACTTCGAACACCTGCTCCGCGCTCCAGCGAATGATTTTCGCGCGAGGATCATAGTTCTTGTAGATGCGATGGCCAAATCCCATCAGCTTTATCTCGCCTTCTTTGACGCGCTTGATGTACGCCGGAACGTGATCCTTACTGCCGATCTCATCCAGCATCTTCAAAACTTCTTCGTTGGCGCCTCCATGAAGGGGACCAGCGAGAGCAGAAGCTCCAGACGCCACAGCGAGATAGGGGTCGGTTTCTGAACTGCCTACAGATCGAACTGCGCTGGTGCTGCAGTTCTGCTCGTGATCGGCATGCAGGATGAAGAGGATGTCGAGAGCTCGCGCGATCGCGGGATGGGCTACATACTTCGGCTCGACCATCTTCCACAGCATGTTCATGAAATTTTCGGTGTAGCTGAGATCGTTGTCTGGATAGACGTAAGGAAAGCCGACATTGTGGCGGTAGGACATCGCCGCAATCGAAGGCACCTTGCCGATCAGGCGGATGATCTGGTGCATGCGATTGGCCGGGTCATGCACTTTCTTAGCGTCCGGGTAGACGCTCGATAACGCCGCGATTGTGCTCACGAACATCGACATCGGATGCGCCGAATAGCGGAAACCCTCCATGAATTTCTTGGTGGTCTCGTGAAGCATCGTGTGGTGCGTGATGTCATATACCCACTTCTTCAATTCTTTTTCGGTCGGGAGCTCGCCGAACATCAGGAGGTACGCAACTTCAAGAAAGGTGCAACGCTCGGCCAGAACTTCGATAGGGTATCCCCGATAGCGCAAAATGCCTTTGTCGCCGTCGATATAGGTGATCGCACTCTTGCACGATGCGGTGTTCATGTACGCCGGGTCGTAGGTCATCAGGCCGAAATCGTCACCTCCGGTCTTGATCTGCCGCAGGTCCATGGCTCGGATCGTGCCGTTCTCTACCGGAACGGTGTATGTCTTGCCTGTGCGATTGTCGGTGACAGTCAGTGTGTTATCGGGCATCGAAGTCCGCCTTTGTGCGCGTATCCAGCATAGCCGAGCCTATGTCGGTTCCCCAAATCGAATCTGTGATCCAAATCACCGGAACCGGTGACGTTATGCTAGATGCCGGTCGCAGGAGAATGGTAGCTCCCCCGCTGGCCGCGCATCGAATCACCACGGTACAAGGACCTCACGAACTTGCGATTTGCTTGTCCTTACAAAAAGCAAAACCGGCGGCCGAAGCCGCCGGTTGGCGCCCGAGAGAACGCCTAGTTGGAATCGTCGCGACGTTTCAAAGTTGGACGGTCGTCGTCCTTCTTGGTGTCGTCGGATTTGTCGGTGGTGTTGGAAGTCCGCCGCAAGCTGGGCTTGTTGGCGTCCTTTTCATCCAGCAGTTTGTGCTTATTCTCGATCGAAGCAAGCCGTGCCTTAACTTCGTCGAACTCGGACGTGGTCACGACATACTGCTGCTTGGCGGGCAGGATCTTGCGAATTTCGTCCTGCGACTTTTCGATTCGGTCTGGGGTCTGGGGATGCGTGTCGAAAGCCTTTGACAGCGTTCCGGGCTTCTTCTTCTCCATCGCCTGGATCTTTTCGAAGAAGGAGACAAATGCAGACGGGTCATATCCCGACCGATACATGTATTCGATTCCAAGGTAGTCGGCTTCAGCTTCGAATCCGCGGGAGAAGTGCAGGAAGGTTAGCGGAATGCCAAGTCCCATGCCTTCGTAAATTCCGTATCCTAACGCGCCGCCCATGAAGATTGCTGGGAGCGACGCCAGTTGCAGCAGGTTCATGCGGGTCGCTTCGCGTCCGTAGTGGCAGGCAGCCACGTGAGCGATTTCATGAGCCATAACCCCAGCCATTTCGGCTTCTTCGTCGGCAGCGAGAATCAGGCCGGAGTTGACGTAGAAAAATCCACCTGGCAGGGCCATAGCGTTCACAACGTCAGAGTCGATGACTTTGATGGTGAAAGGCACCTGCGCGTCAGAGTTGCGGACCAGATTTTGGCCGACGCGGTTTACATACTCAGTAATAACGGGATCGTTAATCAGCTTGATCTGTGATTCGATCTGCTGCGCGTACTGCCGGCCGCGGGCTACTTGGCCTTCCACCGAGTACCAATTGCCTACGCCGCGTCCGCATCCCACGTTGCGGTTGCCTACCGCGTCGACGTCGGTCTTACCGCCATTGTGCTTGATATCAGCGTCGCTCTGGCTAGGCAGCGCAGCGGGAGCCTGTTTGGGAGCATTTTGAACGTCGCCCGCCTTGGGCTGACCCTGGTCGGGGTCTGGAGCCGGATTTTGTGTTTGCGGAGCGTTCTGGCCCGGGGTCTGGGCAAACGTCCAAGGAACCACACTGAACGCCGCCAATCCTAGCGCGATTGCCAGCCGTCTGAGTTTCATAGGTACTCCTTGAGCCTGATTATACGCCCGGTCGGAAGGACACCAAGGGCCCTGATCTTGGTTGTATCTATTAGACGCAGCCAGGAGGTCCCAGGTTACCTGACCCTGCAGAAAAGCGCGGAGAGCCTTTTCGTCATCCGACTGCAACCAGGGATTGGGATCCTTGGCTCTCGAACCCGCCGGTCCCAGGAAAGTCTCGACGAATCCTTTTATCAGTTAAGGCAGTGCACTCGGGCTTCTTGCCGCTGGACTGGTGACGTCGTACCATTGCGCCTTCTTTCGATTCGCTCGCAGGATTGGTACGGCAGGAGGCCGAATGCTCGATCGACGTCGTTTTCTATCCGTGGCTGGGACTGGCGCTGCCGCTGGCTTTGCTTCTTCGTTGACCCTGGGCAGTAACCTCTTTGCGCAGCTAGAGAAAGCCCCTGCGCTACCAGACCGCTCCTTGCTTGATAAAAATGAGGACGCCTATTGGGCGGAACTGCGGAAGCAGTTCCTCATCCCGGAGGACGAGGTCTACCTCAACAATGGAACCGTAGGATCGAGCCCAGCGCCTGTGCTGCGGGCAATCTTCGACGGTTACAATACGACGGAAAAACTCGACCAGCACGATCCCGAGGACTATCCGATCTGGGGATATGCAGCCTGGAACGAATTCCGAGATCCTCTCGCCGATTTCGTCGGATGCAAACGGGACGAGATTGCTCTTCTGCGAAATGCAACCGAGGCGAACAGCTACATCGCGAACGGCCTGGACATGAAAGCCGGCGATGAAGTCCTGATGACCGATCAGGAGCATCCCGGAGGGGAACATCCCTGGGACCTGAAGGCGAAACGGTACGGGATCGCCGTGAAGAAGATCACGCTGCCCCGACCGGTGAAAGACGCGGCACAAGTCCTGAATCTATTCAACGACGCGATCACGCCTCGCACGCGTGTGCTATTTTTCAGCCACATCACGACGTTCTCGGGAGTTGTGCTGCCGGCGAAGGAACTGGCTGCGCTTGCACGGACGAAGGGCATTCTCTCCGCGGTGGATGGCGCTCACGTTCCGGGGATGATGCGGCTGAACGTCCACGAGCTCGGCTGCGATATGTATTCGTCGAGTCCTCACAAGTGGCTGATGGCCACGAAGGGATCGGGCTTCCTGTATGTGCGCGATGAAGTGATCGACCGGTTGTGGAACACGATTGCGACGGAGGGCTGGGACGATACCAAAATCCGCGCCGAGAGTTTTCAGCGAATTGGCAGTTCGAATGTGCCCGCATTCTGGGGACTTGCGCGCGTCGATCAAGCTAGCGAACGACATCGGAGTGGATCGTCTGGAACGACGTCATCGCCACCAGGCCGACTACCTGCTGAACGAGATGAAGAAACGCGGTGCTGAATCATGGACCTCGCCTGATCCCGCGCTGCGATGCGGAATCATCAGCGTGAACGTTCCGCCAGTACAGCGGGCTGATCTTGAGAACTGGCTATGGAAGACGCACAAGATCCGGATTCGGGGAGGAGATCCGAACAAGCTGCGGCTGTCGACACCGTATTACCTGCAGAAGAAAGACCTGGACCGGTTCTTGGAGAAGTTCGACGAGTATAAGAGGGAGAAGAAGCTTTCCTGAGGAATGTGGCGCCCCTCTTGGAATCAGACAGGCGGCCAGGTTCCACTTTATCAGCCGCACATTTCTCAGCCACCGAAGGAGTAGCGCGGGCGTGCGGCCCGCGCCACATTCTCAGTCGTAGTACTCCAGTCCAAGATGCGTAATTAACACCTCGCCCTTAAGGTGACGCAGCGTATTTTTTAGTTTCATCGACTGGATGAAGAGGTCATGTTCGGGATACAAGCCCGGAACCGTCATCGGCGACTTGAAGAAGAAGCTCAGCCATTCTTGAATTCCGAGTCCCTTTAACTCAGAAGAGCGCTGAGCAAGGTCCATCAGTAAAACCAGGTCGAGAACAATTGGAGCCGCCAGAATCGAGTCGCGGCACAGGAAATCGACCTTGATTTGCATCGGATAGCCCAGCCACCCGAAGATGTCGATGTTATCCCATCCCTCTTTGTTATCACCGCGCGGCGGGTAATAGTTGATGCGCACTTTGTGATACATATTCCCGTAAAGTTCGGGGTAGAGGCTGGGCTGGAGAATGTGCTCCAAAACACCAAGCTTCGACTCTTCCTTGGTCTTGAAGGAACCGGGATCGTCGAGCACTTCGCCGTCGCGGTTTCCTAGAATATTGGTCGAATACCACCCACTGAGCCCGAGCAGTCGTGCCTTGAATGCCGGAGCCAACACTGTCTTCATCAGTGTCTGGCCAGTTTTGAAGTCTTTGCCGCAGATGGGAGCTTCGTTTTTTCGTGAAAGCTCGAGCATGACCGGAAGATCGACAGTAAGGTTCGGCGCTCCATTGGCGAACGGTACGCCTTCCATCAGCGAGGCATAGGCATAGATCATCGAGGGCGCGATCATCTCATCGTTATCTTTCAACGCCTTCTCAAATGCCTTCACGGATTGGTGCGCTTCGGTGGGCTCGATGAACGATTCGGTGGATCCGCACCACATCGTGACAAGACGCGTGGCTCCGCTGGTCTTCTTGAATTCGCGGATGTCGTCGCGCAATTGCTGCGCGAGGTCCATCTTGTTCTTGCCCTTCTTTACGTTCGGCCCGTCGATCTTCTTCACGTAGTTGTGATCGAAAACGGCCGAGCGCGGCTTGATCGACGAGAGAAACGGCTTTAGTTGTTCTAGAAGCCGGTAGTCGAGGACTCCCGCGTTCGAAGCGGCTTCGTACATATTGTCTTCAAAAATGTCCCACCCGGTGAAAACCAGGTCATCGAGCCCGGCAAGTGGGACGAACTCTTTCACCTTGGGAGAACGGCCATCGGTGCGCTTGCCAAGCCGGATGGTGCCCATCTGGGTCAGCGAGCCAATCGGCTTCGCGAGGCCTTTGCGAATGGCTTCTACGCCGGCCACGAATGTCGTGGCGACGGCTCCCATGCCCGGAATCATGATGCCGAGCTTCCCTTTGGCTGGTTCAATGGTGCCAGTTTCCGTCTTCGGAGTGGATCGCTTGGATGGACCGGTTCGGGCTGCCAGTTTCATTTCACGAGACGCCCGCTCGGCATGAGCAAGTGCGGTCTCCCGATGTTCGTGCTCGCGCGCAGCCGAAGAAGTAGCAAATTGCTTACGGTGACGCCGTCCGTCCGCGTCCCACCAGTCCGCCATGAAAACACCCGGTTTCTTTTGGTACATTGCACCCTTTCTTGGTGGCGGTGACCAGCCACCGTCACCAGCACGAATTTCATAATCTCACATCGGGGAAGGTGCTGCAAAGCCTGGCAGGCGGAAACGCAGGAAAAAACACCTGAAAGGTCATTTTGAAACCTTCAGGAGATTCTCAAATGCTCGCTCTTCCCTGCTCAGTCCACACGTGGGCTCTCAGCGGAATTGTCGCCATCATCGCTGATCGATGATTTACAGCCACCTTACAGCGTTTTTACGCGCGCTCGACGCATCTCCGGTTCTAATGAGCTAAGCACGCATCCCTAAAGAAGGAAGCATTCGAAATGAAGACAAAAGCTTTGGTGTTGGCGGTAGTGGCTGCGGCAGGAATTCTGGGAATCCGGGTACGCGAATCGAATGGCGGAGTTGTCGAGGCTAATGCCACACCGCTCCAGGATGGCAAATCTGGCGGGAAAGTGGCGGCTGAAAGGAGTGACAGCAGCACAATCCCTGTTGGCCGCGTTGGCCGCTGGAGCGAAGGAATGGATCGGCCGTCGTTTTCGGAAAGATATCGACTGGCTCAGGGCGAGATGTTTGCAAAGCGTCGTAGTAGCCATAGACACGATGTCCCCAGTTTGACCTCCGCGTCCTATCGAGGTGGGCTGCACGGAGAAGCTTGAGAGAGCGAAGCCCATTCAGCAGAGGCCTGCGCATAGTGGGTGCTTGCCGGAAGCCCTCCCCCGCCCACTATGACTGGAGCAACTATAATCGCGAGGGCTGAAGCGGAAAAATCTGTCCGGCCCTTCGCACTCTATGCCATTCCGCGCCAATGAGCGACTGCTGACCACGGTGCTGACGATATGTTTCGTGACCACCGTGGCGTTGCTCGCGTATTTGCAGTACCGGTGGAGTTCCGAGGTCAGCGCGGCCGCCACTACGCGCATGCAATCGAGCCTTGAAAGCTCCACGATCGGCTTTCGGCAGGAACTCTCCGGTCAATTGGGAACCCTTTGTCTGGAGTTGCAGAGTGAAGGCGGCGAAGAAACGGTAGACGCCCCAAGGCTGGCAAAGCGGTTGGAGCACTGGAAACGCACGAGTTCGTTTCCAGACCTGGTGGCGGACATCTATGTTGCGGGTGCGAACCAAGGACCGCGAATCTCACACCTCGTTACCGCAGATGCTCGATTCGAGGAAACAAATTGGCCGCCAGTTCTGCAAGAGTTTGGTGAATGGATTTCGCACGCGCCTGCAATGCCGGGTCCGGATCATCCGCATGATGGACATCATCCTCATCCTCGGGAAGGTCATCCCGGAGCGCCCCATGACCGGCCGCAGATGGGAGCCATCGACGAACCTGTTCCGGCAGTCATTTTCCCGGCGGCGCCGAACTCCCGTGAATCATGGCTGCTGCTGGAACTGAATCAAGACGTTCTCGACCATGGTTTGTTTCCGCAGCTTGCGACTCGATATTTTGGAAACCCCTCCACTTCCGACTTTACGGTTGCGATTCTGCGCAACACCGATGGGCAGACTCAGACGATCTACTCGTCCGAAACGGTATCGGGGTCTGATTTTGAAAGGTCCGCAGATGCAACTGTGAATTTGTTCGGCCCGCCGATAAGAGCTGGGTCGCTTCCTCCGCTGCCTCTAGGGATGTTCCATCCGGAACCCATGTCTGGACCACAATCCACTGCCACCTTCAGTACGTTTCGCATTGGCCTACCCGTGCCCGTGCGGTTCGAATCGATCCGACATGGTGAAAGCGATCCGAACTGGAGGGTGGCAGTCAAACACCGCAGCGGATCGGTGGCTGTGGCGGTTGCGGCACTTCGACGGCGCAACCTCGCGGTGAGTTTTTTCGTTTTGCTCATCATGGCTGGCTCGATGGGCCTGATTGTTTACAACAGCTACCGGGCGCGGCAGCTTGCCCGTCTTCAAATGGATTTCGTCGCTGGCGTCTCGCACGAGTTGCGAACTCCTGTCGCAGCCATCCTGTCGATCTCAGACAATATTGCCAGCGGGGCGATCAGCGACAAGGGCAAGATCACTCAATATGGCGAACTGATTCGCAAACAGGCGCGGCAGCTGAATCAACTGGTCGAGCAGGTTCTCAACTTCTCAGCCGCGACCAAGCGGAACGAATCGACGACTCGCACGGTATCCGTGTCGGACGCGATCGATCAGGCTTTGGAGAGCACGGCACCGCTAATTGCGGATGCATCCGTGGACGTTCGCTGCAACATTGAGCCGAATACGCCTCCGGCGTACGGGGATCAGGTACGGCTTTCACAGTGCCTCCAGAATCTGATTACAAATGCAATCAAGTATGGAGGAAATGGAAAACGGATCGGCATCGATGTGCGCTCTATTCAGAACGGTGGCTCGTCTCGCAAGGTGGAAATTGCTGTCTCGGACCAGGGCATTGGAATCGGCCCGGAAGATCTACCACGTATTTTTGAGCCGTTCTATCGCAGCCCCGAGGTTATGGAATCTGCGATTCATGGCACCGGCCTTGGATTGTCTGTGACCAAGGGATACGTCGAATCAATGGGAGGCGAGATCCGCGTGACCAGCAAGCCGAATGCGGGAAGCACGTTCACCATCGGGCTCAAGGCGGCCGGCGAGCCTCTAAAGGATGTTGAGCCTCGCGTGATTGAGAAAGCATGAAACCCAAAATTCTCATCGTTGAAGACGAAGAAGCGTTGCGCATTGCACTCTCGGACCGCCTTATGCTGGAGCACTACGAAGTTGAGTACGCTGCCGATGGCGAGACTGGCTATCAAACGGCTTTGCGGGAAAAGTTCGATCTCATCCTTCTGGACGTCATGCTGCCGCGAAAGAGAGGACTGGATGTGTGTCGCGATCTGCGGCAGGCAGGACTGGTTGTGCCGATCATCATGCTCACGGCTCGCGCCGAAACGATCGACAAAGTGCTGGGCCTGAAGATCGGAGCGGACGACTACGTCACGAAACCATTCGAAATGGTCGAGCTGTTGGCTCGCATCGAGGCTCAACTCCGGCGGCCCACCGCTCCCCCGTCGCCTGCAAATGAGCAGATCGTGGAGTTCGGCGGCGTACGCGTAGATCTGCCAGGTACGTCGGTCACGAAGAATGACAAGGTTGTGCCGCTCTCGGCACGGGAGTTTCAGCTTCTCAGATACTTCATCCAACATCCGGGCACGACGTTGTCCCGTGAGGTGCTACTGAAGGAAGTGTGGGGCTACAATTCGGAGGCGTTCACACGTACGGTGGATGTGCATGTGGCGAGCATTCGACAGAAGCTGGAAAGTGATCCGAAAAAACCAGCATTGTTCGTTACGGTCCTTGGGCTCGGCTACAAATTTGTTCCCGCATAGTGCGCGCTACTCCCAAAGTTACGATGGTGACAGGCCGTTCTCGATCCTCACGATAAATTCTTTGAATTGGACTGTGCACCAATCTTGTTGCATAGTGGAATTACTTCGCAGCCAGCAAAGCTGCCGGTCCCAGCGAAGTCGCTGATTGCGTGCCAGCCGTGTTAGCGGCATCGACAATCTCCTGACCTTGTCGTTCTCCACCAAAGCCTGAGCCCATGCGATCCGCTGTCGCGGACAGCGTGCTCATCAGACTTGCCCGCATCCGTGCGGGCAGAAATGGAGATCTAAGTGACTTCGATTCGCAAGTTCGCCTATGCCGCTGTCTTAGCGGTTGCCGCTCTTAGCCTTTCACCGAGTTCAGCCTCTGCCCAAGAACCTGCTCACGGGCGGTTCACGCTTACCCATGACGTCCGTTGGGCCAACGCTAAGGTTCCGGCGGGCGACTATGAATTCTCTTACGACACCGCGGGAATTTCGCCAGTGCTGCGGTTGAGCAAGATCAGTGGAGACCACGCGGGATACATGCTGCTGATCCCGTCGTCGGAGAGAACAGTCATGTCGGTGGCAGTGAGCCGGCTCCTGCTCGAGCCGTCCAGCGAGGGCAGCTACGTAAGCGCGATGCAGTTGCCGGAATTCGGCATGACGCTTCACTTCAACGCACCAACTCACGCTCCGGAGAAACAGATGGCCAAAGCTGCAACCACAGCTTCGACTTCAGGTCAGTAGCCCAGACCAACCAGCCGTGAACAGGGGCGGATATCCAAATAGGTATCCGCCCCTGTTTCTTGTTCTTTGGCTGGACGTGCAAAGGCGGGACGATGAGATTCTAGATGGCTGACGAACCCGGAGTGGGGGCTCCGTTTTCAATTCGAGCACGCAGACGAGAACTTTTGCTTATGGCGTGGGAAGCTGCGAATTACCGCGAACATCGTCGCTCAGAACGATGGCTTCCGCGATTTCTTTCATGGGACGCCGCTTCTGGCGGCTCTGGCGCTGAAGGGCAAGATACGCCTGCTCTTCGTTGAGGCCGAGGTCGCGCTGCAGGATGCCCTTGGCACGCTCCACGATTTTTCGCGTCTGCAGTTGCTCGGCGAGGGTGGAGTTGGCTTCTTCGAGGCGGGCCATTTCAATTTCGGCTCCCACGAGAAATCCCACGGTGGAGATCATCCGTATTTCACGGCGACGATAGGCATGATGCTGGCGGTGCTGCAGGTTGATCACGCCGACCATGCGTCCCCGGCACATAAGCGGCACCGACAAGAACGCTTCGTAACTGTCTTCTGGAAGCTCGTGAAAGAACTGGAAGCGTGGATCTTTCGACGCATCTTCCGGGATGGCGACGGGTTCGAGATGTTCCGCCACCCAGCCGGTAATTCCCTGCCCGACACGAAGCTTGAGGCGGTTTACCACATCGGCATGTGGGTTTTTGGAGGCCCGAAGAACGAGTTCATCACCCTCCAGAACATAGATCAGGCAGGAGTCGCACCGTACCAACGCAGTAGCAAAATCGACGACACGATTCAGGACCTCGTGAAATCCGTCCGCCGCATTCAGGCGAACCGTGATTTCATGGAGCACATCTACATGTGAGTCCTCGACAGATATAAGGGTTTCCATGTGATACATTATCGATCTTGTAGAGATTATGTCTAATTGCAAATTTTGATGGAGACGATAAAGGAATTCCGTTGCGAGTGTTACTGACGTTTAACATCTTTTTCATCTTTGTTGCATCGCGTGGCAATAGCGACAGACGTAGAGAGCAACATCCCTGTCTTTGATAGGTGAGCAGATCGGCCTACCAGCTAACACAGACAACACCAAGACCGCACCGACTGCCTACGGCTTGGATTCGAGATCAACAGTTTTGATGGGCAGGTCCCAGTGAGAATCCAGGATCTCGAAGCGCCGTTGCTCTTCGCGATTGTAAGTGTCCTGATCCGGCCATAGCTGTTTCTTCAGGGGATCCTCGTCGAAGGCTTCATTAGCGATCGCTGCATTCTTGAATACGATCGTGACGCGGTAGTCCCAACGACCATCTTCGGTCGTATGGTAGCGCGGCTGATCCATCCAGACCTTCAGCATTCGACCCATTTCCGTTTCTTTCTTGAGCAGCGGGTAGTGGTTTTTCTTGAACAGCTTTAGAAACTCGTCGGCGTGTCCCCACTTGGTCTTGTAGTAGTACTCAACCACGAACGGCTTGTCGGACGTCGACTGAGCGAACAACGTGAACGGCATCAGGAACGCAATAAATGTGAAGGCAACGATAATGCGGCGCAGATTGAGCACAGGAATGTCTCCTTGATGTGAGCTTCTGCTTTTACACCAAGCGGCGATTAGCAGCAAGCGGCGACCCGGAGATCCGCGTTCATCGAGATGATCACAGTTTCGGGAAACTACTCTGCCGTGCGCATGCGATGCTGCCAGTGACTCCAGACAAACCAGGCAACGGCGACGAAGACTCCAATGCCGATGACAACATCGAACTTGTGAAAGTATTTTCCAAGTTCGCGCCAGTTCTCGCCGAGTTTCATGCCAAACCACGCAAGAGCTAAGCACCAGGGCCATGATCCGAGGAAAGTGTAGATGTGAAATCGGCCCCGAGGCATGCGCGCGATCCCGGCGGGCAGAGCAATGAAGGTGCGTATGACTGGCAATAGACGTCCAATGAAAACCGCCAAATATCCCCAGCGTGCGAAGAAGCGGTCGGCCCAGTCGAGTTCACGGCGTCCCATGAGAATCCAGCGGCCATAGCGTTCCACCAAGGGGCGTCCACCGTAACAACCAATCTCATAGGCAACGAGCGATCCCAAGTTGCAACCGATTGCGCCCGCCGTCGCCGCCCATATGAGTTTGAATGTGCCCTGGTGAACCAGATATCCGGCAAAGGGCATGATCAGTTCCGACGGCAGTGGTATACAGGCCGATTCAATGGCCATGAGGATCGCGATGCCGGCATATCCGGTTGTCGCAATAATTTTGCTTATGAAAACGAAGAGAACTCCGAGGATGCGTTCTGTCATAGAAACGGTAAAAGCGCTACTCGCGCACCTTGAGGGGCTGAAAGTCCGTCACCGGCAAGCGAACCCGAGATTCATTCAGTGTAACGGAAACTGCTGTTGGATCGATTGAGGCAATCCCGGGCAGCAGAATGGCTACTGAGACCGATGGCTGCAATCGGGTCTAGAAGGACCCTTCCTGCGTGAAGGCATAGCCCGGCAGAGTGGCGCCATCGGGGCCTTTAGAGACTTTAATGCGAGTGGTCGGCGCTTCGGGAGCGCTGATACCGGCGGGGCGCAACATCGCATACTGGGTGAACACTTCGTTGTAGACCTTAGTGACGAGGTAATCCTGGCCGTCAGCTTCGCTGCGCCAAACTTGCCCGAGTTGGATGGAATTTACCGCCATAAAATTCCCCGCCCTTTTGCGATGACCTTAGACTACCGGGCGAAAAATGAGGCGTCAATCACCAGCAAGGTTACCGAGGGACATCCGGCGAGAGTGATCGATTTCGACCTAGGACGATGAATTGGAAGTCGGCGAGTGCAGGTTGCTATGATGAGCGGACTAGCTGCACGAAAGGAATTTTATGGCGCGTGGTGTAACTCCCCGTCAGCCGGCACGAAGCGGTCGCCACGATAAGGTTCAGGCCGCCCGAACTGGGATCATGAGGCAGGCTGCGAAGCTCAGCCCAAAAAATCAAGGAATCAAGTCGAAGAATTCAGCTAAGAGTGCGGGATCCGCAGGCAAGCCCAGCAAGCCTGACAGCGGAAAATCCAAGAAGGTAAAGGGCTATAACCCAACAGCGCCCGAGCGTGTGGAGGAGATTTTGAAGCGGCTGAACCAGCTCTATCCGGACGTGGAGTGCGCACTGACACATGCCAGCGCCTGGGAATTGCTAGTGGCCACGATTCTCTCGGCGCAATCGACCGATGTGAACGTGAACCGCGTGACGCCGGAGCTCTTTCGGAAATATCCAACGGTGCAGGCGTTCGCCGCCCTCAAACCCGAGGAACTCGAGCCCGATGTGCGGTCTACCGGGTTTTTTAGAAACAAATCGAAATCTGTGGTCGGAGCCGCCAAGAAATTGGTCGACGAGTTTGGCGGAGAGGTTCCTGACGACATCGAAAAGTTGTTGACACTACCCGGCGTTGCACGGAAGACAGCAAACGTCGTTCTCGGGAGTTGGTTCAAGAAAGCTGAGGGCGTCGTGGTGGATACACACGTCCATCGCATATCGCGCCGGCTTGAATTGACGACTCAGAACGATCCGCAAAAGATCGAACAGGATCTGATGAAGATTCTTCCTCGCGAGCGCTGGATCCTCTTCTCACACCAGATCATCTGGCATGGCCGCAAGTTGTGTATCGCACGCAAACCGAAATGTGCCGAGTGTGCGTTGGAAAATATTTGTCACGCCGGCGACAAGACCTGGAGCAAGGTCGAGATACATAAGAACGCGGTGGCTTAAGCAAACTTCACGCGCTATGCCCTTCGCAGTGCAGCACTCCGAGATAGGCGCTCCAAGGCCCGACCGTTTTCCGATACTGATACGCCATGACTCGCGAAATCTGGTGGATGTGCGTGAGGTCGTGGACGGCCCAGGTGGAGAGTAACTGCGCCAAGTTGACCGCCCCTAATTCGGGATGAAGTCCGTGACGCTTGAGGTCCTCGTCCCGCAAATTCCAGCGACGCAGTTCGGTCAAGTTTCTGGCACGTAGCTGGGCAAACTCATCCAGCAACTCAGGGAGCGACTTGCCTTGACTGGCGCGCTCTTGCGCCAAACGGTCGAACTTCTCAAAAGGTCTGCTGTCGCCGTGGTCGAGAATCATCCTCGCGCGCGGCATCCAGTCGGTGAGTTCACCGTGAATCAAGTGGCCGACAATATCAAACGCACTCCAACTCGTACCGCCCTCGTTCGTCTGTGTCCAGATCTCCGGGAGCTCCCGCAACAGAGCATTCAGAGAGGCAGGCGTGTGAGCGAGTAGGACGATCGTATCTTCCAGGTTGAATTCCATTTGCTCTCCATTCCTTTTTTATGAGACGCGGGAATCACTCTATGGATTCACAGGATGTCACGGCAGAAGGCACGCTGACGCTGACAAAGGCGGCGGTTGGCTCTGCTAAACTTTAATTTCCCAATTTCCCGAGGTTTGTAGCGTCCATGCGCGCTTCCCTTCTACTCGCCCCGATTGCGGCCTTGTGCACGATTGTCACGAACTCCACCGCCCAGACATTGCCAGTCCCGCTAGCCGTGACGGATCCGCAGAAGATTTCGTCGAAGCCAAATGCCCAGATTGAGCCGCGAAGCCTGACGATTGAGAAGCTCTATATGACGCGCCAGATCGGGGACGCCTCGTGGTCCCCAGACGGCAAGAACGTGGCATTCATTTCGAACATGAGCGGCCGCAACAATCTCTGGCTGGTTGCCGCAGATGGCGGATTTCCGGTCCAGTTAACGGTGAGTGACCAACGGCAGTCCGCTCCGGCGTGGTCGCCGGACGGCAAGTGGATCGCTTACCAATCCGACTACAACGGCGACGAGATGTGGGACATCTTTCTCGTATCTCCGAAGAACGGGAAGATCGTCAATCTAACGCAGACGAGCGAGATCGCGGAACTCACTCCGACGTGGTCCCATGATGGCCGGTATCTGGCCTACGAAGTGAAAGCGAAAAACTCCGCCGCTTACGAAATCGACGTTTACGACATGGTACTGCGCGAGGTGAAGCACATCACCTCGGGAACGCCGCAAGACCGGGGAAATTACTCTCCCATCTGGTCGAGGGACGGGAAGTCCATCGTCTATACCCAGGATCAGGCGAAAGGCACCGACTCCAATATATTCATCGCCGACGTCGCGACGTCGCAGAGCACGCTGCTCACGCCGCACGAAGGAGAAGCGCGCTTTTCGGCGAATGATCTCTCGCCGGATCGCAAACGCGTCCTGGTGACTTCAAACGCGGCCAACGGGTACCAGAACATTGGATTGCTCGACATCGCCACAAGAAAAATCTCATGGATAACAAACGACAAGTGGCAGATGCGAGGCCAGGAATTTTCTCCTGACGGCAAGCGTCTCGTGTTCCGCGCAAACGTCGATGGAAACGAAGATATCTTCATTCACGATCTTGTTACCGGGATATCCACCGCGTTGCCCGCGCCCAAAGGAGTCAATCAGCCTACCGGAAGCCGCACTGCATTCAACTTGGATGGATCGCGCATGCTTTACGTTCACAACGGGCCGACCGCTCCCGGCGATCTCTGGACCTACCAGGTGTCCACAGGAAAATCACTTCAGCTTACGCATTCTCTGCTCGCAAGCATTCGCACCGAAGACTTGGTTGAGCCGTTTCTCGTTCACTATCCAAGCAAGGATGGGAAGTGGACGATCTCAGCGTTCCTTTATGTGCCTTTCAACATGGCTCGGAATGGGCAGAACGCTGCGATCGTCTATATCCACGGAGGTCCGACTTCGCAGACGACGAATTCTTTCAACCGCTTCGTGCAGTACGCGGTGAACCAGGGATACATGGTGCTGGCTCCGAACTATCGCGGATCCTCCGGCTACGGCAAGGAATTTCAGCAGGCCAACTTGTTCGACATGGGCGGCGGGGATCTACAGGATGTGCTCGCCGGCGTCGACTGGATCAAGCAGACGGGGCACATCGACCCGAAGAAGATTGCAGTCATGGGTGCAAGCTACGGCGGCTATTTGAGCATGATGGCCGTCACCAAAGCGCCGGAGGTGTGGGCCGCGGGAGTTCCGATCGTCCCTTTCGTGAATTGGGCAACGGAAATCGAAAATGAAGATGCTGAGCTACGACAAAGCGATCTCGCAACGATGGGCGATCCAGTGAAGAACAAGACTCTACTCGACGATCGCTCTCCGATCAACTTTGTCGACCAGATCAAAGCGCCTCTCCTGCTATTGGCAGGAGGTCATGATCCACGCTGTCCCAAGTCAGAAACACAGCAGGTCGTTGAGGCGATCAAGAAACGCGGCGGAACCGTCGACTGGAAAGTCTACGAGAACGAGGGGCACGGCTTTGCGCGCGTCGAGAATCAAATCGACGCGTACAAGCGCGTCGCAGACTTCCTGCTGGCCCACGTGGTACCAGCCGACTGCAGTTGCTCGTTAAACGAGTAGTGCACGGTCGGGTTAGGACGGTATGTGCTGCAAAATGATCCGTTTCCTACCACCTTTGCGCCCCTGCGCTCTGCCCCGATTCCAAGGGCTAAGGTTTCTGGCCTGAACTGAACACCGTCCAGGGGCCGGCCTTCATGTCGCGCAACAGGGGCTTCTGCCATGCAAATTCAGGATGTCGCTCCAGGAAATCAGCGGCGGTGAAATCGGCTCCACAGGGATGCCCTGCACGGGCGACGAAGCTCATCTTGGCGGCCATTGCGCTGTCTGACGCTTTTCCCTGCACTGCACCGCCGGGATTGTAGGCGTCCCATCCCCATTCCTTAATTCCCCGGGCGGAGACATCAACATGTCCGCAGAGCGCGCGTTCGTTTGCCTGTTCTTTTTTCTCAAAGCTGTCTACGTGATCTGACAAGAACGATTGCGCCATGGTCACATCGATCTTGCCCTTCGCTTGCTGCATGATCTCTTCCCAGCGAGCGTGGCGCGCATTGGGAGAAGACGACGTATCATTCGGATCGAACGTGGTTTCTTCTTTAATGACCTTGGGATCACGGGCAAAATTCGAGCTGACGAAATAGCCGTCCTTGGTACGCCAGAGAGGTGTGTTCTTCAGGCCTAGTTCCAGATACGCTACTTCGCCCGTTTTGCGATCTCCGATCAACCAGTCGTTGGCATATCCGCCGTTATTACCCTCTTTAATGATGCGCACATAGTCGTCGATGCTGTTGGCGTATTGCAGAGCCTTTCTGGAGCGCATGAATTCCGGCTTGCCTTTGGGGTCCCATCCTTCAAACTGCGTCATCGTCGTTTCGGTGATCATCATTCCCGCGGAATTGATTCCGAAGTCGTCATCGCTCGTGATCAAGCCCGGAAAGCCATCCATGAGAATGCGGTTGCCACGCTGCGGCTGGATGTCGAACACGATCACCCATCTCTCGCCCGCCAGGTAACTCGTCCAGTTATTGTGGGCGATCACGATCTGGTGGTCTTTGGTCATCGCGCCGGTGGCGATGAAGGCGCTGCAGTTCCCGGGAGCCGCCAACTTTGGATTGCGGGCAGCTTTAGTTTGTTTGTTCAGCCAAGGTACGTAGTAGTCGGGCACTTCTTCAAAGGCATTAAGCGCGACGATGTCGTAGACATCGAGATCGACGCCTTTAGCTTTGACGCCGTCGGCAATGCCCTGCAACTCCTGCCGATACTCCGCGTCAATGTGCGGCCAAAGCATCTGCTTCGCCGTCGTGCGGTAGAACTCCCAGTCACGCTGGCTCTGATGAGTGTCAAAGAGCTTGATGGCCTCGAAAGCGTCCTTGATCTCGGCCGACAACAGGTAGCCATGCTGGAAACCCACGTTCGCAGGAGAGCCTTCGAGGTGAACGTAGATCCACCCGCCCTGTTCAAAGCGGTAGGCCTTTTCTATGCGGGGATCCGATGAGTTTGGATTCGCGGCAGAGACAAAGCAAGTTGAAGCCAAAACCAGTCCGACCACAAGAACTGCTCGAATTGCCTTGCCGGTGTTCATATTCGCTCCGTCCTGCCGAAAAACTCGCAACATTCTAGCGTATGTTCGCTCTCTAAATGTTCGTTCGCTGATCTGGATGGCGGCGCAAGTACCAGCATGGCAATGCGCCCGAGTGCGGAAAGAGCGCGTTCACACAGCTTTCCGGGATCGGCGGGTCGAAAATTAATTGCGTTTTACCGTTTTTCTGGGCAACCGCGTAGTAATGATTGACCACTATGGAGCCGTAGGCATTGCGGTCGGTGGCAACTCGGATTTTGAATATTGCGAAGTCCGCGCCGAAGACCAGCAGTGCGGTTCCAATGACGATGAGCAGGGTGGTAAGAAAAATCCGACGGAGACGTTCCCTGAGCGTCGGGAGTGGGTTGGGTGTCACGAGGTCCAGATTATAAGTCCGAAAGGCGCGTCGGATGCTCGTTGACAACTCCCCCATCTGACAGGCAAACTACCGCATTCGCCGGGAATCGCATCTGGCGAGCGTCTGAGGACGGGTTCCGGCATTAAGGCCCTTCCAAGCCGTATACTCATTCTTCGCTTCGTCCATGGCCATGACCGAGCAACGCGTCTCTTACACGCTGGACTCCTCGCTGGAGACGATCGATAGCGCCGAGGAAAAAGCCACCCGCATTGCTAATGAATTAAAGTTTGGCGACGACGAGATCATGCAGATCTCCATGGCTGTACGCGAAGGTATGGTCAATGCGGTCTTGCACGGCAACGCTTATTCTCCGGACAAAAAAGTCACGCTGGCCTTTGAACGTACGGGTGAGGAGTTGGTGATCACCATCCGGGATCAGGGCGCGGGAATGGATCTGAGCAAGATTCCCAACCCGTTGGCGCCCGAGAATCTGCTCAAGACCTCAGGACGAGGAATTTTTCTTATGCGCTCGTTTATGGATGTGGTGGAAATACGCCCGTCCTCGGCGGGCACCGAACTTAAATTAATTAAGCGCGTCCACGGAGCAACCGCGGACGGCAAGGAGGCTTCCCAGTGACCATGAAGGTCGGCAATCGGCAGGTGGATGGAGTCACAATCGTGGACTGCAGCGGTCGCATCACGTTAGGCGAAGGCAGCGTCATACTTCGCGATACAGTGCGCGATCTGCTAAGCAAGGGCAACAAAAAGATTGTGCTCAATCTGGCGGATGTTAACTACATCGATAGCTCAGGCATCGGTGAACTGGTCAGCGCATTCACGACCACCAAGAATCAGGGCGGCGAGCTCAAACTCCTGAATCTCACCAAAAAGGTCAACGATCTGCTCCAAATCACTAAGCTATATACCGTTTTCGATGTGAAGGACGACGAGGCTGCAGCCGTCAAATCGTTCAAGTAGAGCTTCAACTCCTGAGGAACCCACTTCTCGCACTCATGGCGGGAAGTGGGAACTCGCCTGATTCCATTTTGGACCTTCCCTTCCAAGTCCTTCTCAAATCACAGATTTCATCGATGACTCGTCCTAGAATTCCAGCGTGCTTCGACCACGCATCGCCACCGCTTTCGGCGTTCTCTTAGTCATTTTCGTGACGCCAGTTCGACTCTCTGCTTCGGATTGCATCCAGGTCGGCGAAGCTGCACAGCATATCGGCGAGACCAAATGTGTTACTGGCAAAGTCGTGCGCGTGAAAGTTGGCATGAAGGGTGTGCACTTTCTGGACTTCTGCGAAGATCAGCTGGCTTGCCCCTTCACCGTCGTCGTCTTCTCCAGCGACCTTAAGGATGTTGGGGATGTCCGGCAACTCGAAGGCCGCACGATTGAGATTCTCGGAGCCGTCAAGGCCTACGATGGCCGGCCAGAAATTATTCTGAGCCGCATCAGCCAGATCACCGGAGGCGCGGCCATGATCCCGCCACTCCCCAAGACCTACGATGTCGAAACCCGCGGGCACTTCAGCGCGGGGAGGGCCTATTCCCGCAAGACGAGCCGTTCGAAGAGCAAACGCAATCCCGACAAAACCATCATCTACGGCGACGTGGAAAATTCAGCCACGTCTGACTAATTCTCACCCTCGACGACAAATCCTCTCATCCACGGAGTAGGTATACTGCCACTCTGGCGGAGACGGCATGAGCCTGAGATCGAACGGCGACATTACACGGCGGAGCGCTCTTGCGGTTCTGACCTCGGCGGGGTGTTGGGCAGCCAGCGGCCTTCCTCTATTCGCGAGCGATTCTATGGCCGACAACCTGAACAAGCTGTTACCAAATTTTTCAGAAAACTCACGCGCTCTACTGCAGAGACTGCTGAGTGATGCTAACTATAGCGGACAGATACAGGCGGCCGACGTTTCCACGCTCGCCAAGAATGAGAACATCAACACAGAAAAGCTGATGTTGAGTCTAATTCCGCTCGCCCAGGGCTATTCCCAGGCCCCGATCTCAAATTTCCATGTGGGGGTTCTCGTACGTGGAGCCAGTGGCAGCCTTTACACGGGAGCAAATATAGAAATTCCAGGACAATGCCTGGGTTTCGCCGTACACGCAGAACAGTCGGCTTTGTCCAACGCCTACATGCATGCCGAACAGTCCGTCGACGCTCTGGCGGTCGGAGGGGCGCCGTGCGGACATTGCCGTCAGTTCATCAATGAGATGTCTCTGGATGGAGAGATTGTGATTCTGATTCCGGAGAAACCTCCAGCGAAGTTGAACGATATTTTACCGGCAGCATTCGGTCCTGCGGCACTCGGCATGAAAAAGGGAGCTCTCCCCGTTCCGCACACCGCACTCTCCTTAAGCGATGCCGGCGGCGCCAATCCGTTGGTGCTGGCTGCCCTGGATGCAGCGCAGAGGTCGTACGCGCCATACAGCAAGTCTCCGTCAGGCCTCGCGATTCGCTCTGCAAAGGGCCGCATCTACAAAGGCTCGTACATCGAGAACGTCGCGTTTAATCCAAGCCTCTCGCCGCTGCAGACAGCCCTAGCGGCAATGATCGCAGCAGGAGAGCCGTACTCGGCAATCTCACATGTCGCTCTCGTTGAATCCAAAGGAGCCAAGATCAGCCAGAAGAATGTGACGGAGACGGTGATGGCTGCGATCGCTCCCACTGTCAAGCTGCAGGTGGCGAACGCCGTCAGGTAGGCGGTTCGGTTTAACAAAGCCTTCGCATACGTAGCGGCGCTGCGGCGCACGCCTCGCTAGACCATTCCTTTGCGCAGCTCTTCCAGTGGATACTTCGTTCCTCTCCACGTGATCCCGTTGTTCCAAAGAGTAAGAAACGTCGATCGGAGCAGCGTGTAAATGAAAAGCGCCGTGCTGATTGGATGAAGGAAAAAATAGTAAGGAGGTACCGAGGATCGCAGCGACATTCCGATGTAGATCGCGAACATGGAAAGCAGGGCCACGGCGTATGGAATCCGGGCCCAGCCGTGCGCGAACCAGATCCCGAGAAACGGGCCGAGGTTCAGAAAGCCTAGCGCGAAGACCGACAGCAAGGCCCTCCAGGATTGGAACGAAAGCACGGCAAAAAAGTTCTTCGTCAAATTGTTGACGACGCCCATGGCGCCGTGCGCCCAGCGAATCGAGATCAGGTCGCCACCAAAGACATTTCTCTGCGCGTAGCCAGCCCGCTTTACGACCTTCCCCAATTTCATGTCGTCGAGCACTTCCATCCGAAGCGCCTGATAGGTACCGACTGCTTCATATACCCGCCGCCTCACGAGATTGAAAGCTCCCACTCCCATGTGATCATCAGTGCTCGGATCCGCAACCTTCCAGGGCCGATGGCCGAACATGAACATGGTTTGGAAGAAAGCGATCATCATGTACTCGCCCGGACGCTTCATGATCATGCGCGGAAAGAGAACTACATGATCGGCGCGCTCCGCCTCCGCATAGGCCAATGCACGACGCAGCGAATCTGGCTTGAACAGAACATCAGCATCGGTGAATAACAACCAATCCCCAGATGCCTGATTTGCCGCCGTCCACATAGCATGAGTTTTCCCCAGCCATCCCGGAGGCAATTCGTCGTGATGTATAACGCGGAGCGGGTGCGTCATTCCTGTGTTCGGAGATGCGCTGGAGTTCCGGCTGACAGATTCCATCAGTTCGCCAGTCCGATCCGTCGACCGATCATTGACCGCGATCACCTCATAGCGGTCGTAATCGAGCGCGAGCAGCGTCTGCAGAGCTTGCTCGATTGCGTCTTCTTCATTGCGCGCGGGCACAATGATGGAGACGCTCGGATTGCCGGATTCGAGAACAGGATTTCGATCCCACTCAGGACGGGACACGTCCGCGACGCTCGGCATGCCGAGCGCGGCGTCGACGATCCGGGAGAACCAAGCCAGTGCGAGGATGGTTCCTGCGATCCAGTGGAAATAAGCCATCGAAGGATTGGTACTACTTTGTGTTTTCTTGGGCCGATACTGTCGCGCCGTTCACTCGTACAGCAGGCGCGAACTTCATGCCAAAGAACAGTATGGCAGAAGAAACTCCCATGGCGATCACCGGCAGAATAAATGCAGACTGAAGCGAACGTTTATCCGCGACCCATCCCATCATGGTCGGGGAAGGAACATCTCCAAGGATGTGGATGATGAAAATGTTGACGGCGATTGCTGTTGCGCGGATATGCGCGCCGACTGAGTTAATGACCGCGGCATTCAGAGGTGCTGTGTTCAGCAGGAGGAAAAACGCGGCTATCGCGATCGCCGGAATCATCAGAGGACCCTGCACGAACAGAGCGACAATCATGAATGGGATGCCCAGCAACATGCTGGCGGCGGATACAAGGTAATAGGAGCTTTTCATCCTCTTGAGCAGGTAGTCTCCGAGCCAGCCTCCAGCCAGGGCGGCGACGATGCCATCGATAACAATGATGATGCCAAAAGCGAAATTTGCCGCCTCGAGCGTGTAGTGCCGCTCGCTGTAGAGGAACTTGGGCATCCAGACCTGTATGCCGCCGAGCGAGAAAGTCATCGCGGCCATTCCCAAGGTTGCAGTCAGGAACGCGGGATTTCGCGCAAGGCCAAGGATCGTTCCGCGTTCCGGAGTTTCCTTCAACGAATCAAACTGGCCGCGTTCCGGCTCTTTTAAGAACAGGACAGCTAAAGCCAGCACAAATCCCGGAATCGCAGCAATATAAAATGGGAATCGCCATCCATGGTGCGGAGCGAGGTTTCCACCCAGCAAATATCCGGCGGCTGAGCCCACAGGGATCGCCAGATAAAATACGCCCAGAATTCTTCCGCGTTTCTGCTCGGAAAAAAGATCGGCGACGAAGGTCGGCGCAATCGTAACGAATGTCGCCTCTCCGATACCCACTAAAGTGTGCCGGATCAGCAACTCCGTATAGTTGTGCGTCACGGCTGTGAGCAGCGTGAGGCCGCTCCAGAACAATGCGCCCAGGACGATGATGAGCTTTCGCGAATAGCGATCGGCTAGCGGCCCCACGAACGGAGCCGCAATCATGTAAAAACCCAGAAATGCGCTTGTCAGGTAGCCAACTTGCGCGTTAGAGATGTGAAACTCATCCTGCACGAGGGGCTGAACCGCGAACAGGACATTGCGGTCCGCATAGTTCAGCAGATTCAGCGCAGTCAGAAGGATAAGCGCGGTGCGCGGCTGAAGTTCTTTCTGGGACACAGATCGAGCGAATATAGCACGAGAAAAATGTGGGAAGATGTTCCGCTATCTGTTGAACCACAAAGGGCACGAAGGATCAGAAGTCAAAACGAAATATTCCTTCGTTTAGCTTTCTTTTCCTCCCCATGATCACTGCCCTTTCGGCCGGGGCCATCTGGCGACGATCGTGGTGGAGATTCCACCGCGTGGCCGGAATTCGCCCTTCACTTCGGCCCATACCGGTTTCGCCCACTTCACGACATCTTCCAACACCTGATTGACCACGTTTTCCTGAAAGATGCCCAGGTTGCGGTAGCACTGTAGGTACTCTTTCAATGATTTCAGTTCAAGGCAGTCCTTATCGGGCATGTAGCGGATATTCAGGACTCCGAAGTCAGGCAGCCCGGTCTTGGGACACACGGAGGTGAACTCTGGATCGTCGACGATGATTTCGTATCCCGGGAACTGGTTTGGCCATGTCTCAATTTCTGGAAATTCGGTATCGAGACCCGCTTCGGCGTGTTGAGGTGTGTAGCGAGGTGCTTTGGGCATTTGAATATTGTATCGGCACAACGATCCAGAATTGAACCGGTGGAGCATTAACGGGCAGTCATCGTGCGGCAATGCACCCTGATGTCGCCGGGCGGCATCCAATGAGGTACGGTGCATGGCGGAGCGTTCCAGCGTCTTGCCGTCGCTCGGAATGATAAATTACTGCTTGCACTTATTCCTCTCGCACCCTGGAAGACAAACTAGTTGGCGTTAACGAACAATTCGACGGCGCCGTCGCGTGGCCGGTGGATCTGGGCTGCGTTTGCACTCGTTGTACTCCTCATCATTCTGTATTCGTACATGCATCAGACGCCGCTCAAGGTGCGTGCCACCAGGGCGCAGCGCGGACCTATCCGCAGCTTAGTTTCAACCAATGGGAAAGTTGAGCCGATCGAAAATTTCGAGGCACACTCGCCGATCGCGACCACCGTAAAACGGCTCCTCGTGAAAGAGGGGGATCGTGTACACAAGGGCCAATTGTTACTGGAGTTGGATGATGCCGATATTCGGACTCAGGCCGCCAAGGCGCAGGCCCAAATAAAGACCTCGCAAGCCAATCAGTCTGCCCTCAAGACCGGCGGAACGCAGGAAGAAGTCCTTGCATTGAATTCTCAACTATCGAAGGCGCGCAATGCCCGTGATGCGGCCCAGAGAAGCCTCGATTCCTTGCACCGCCTTCAGCAGCAAGGAGCAGCTTCTGCCGGTGAAGTACGGCAAGCGGAAGACACTCTCCAGCGCGCTCAAGCTGACGTGAGTTTTTTCGAACAGAAGCAGAAACAACGCTACTCCGCTCCTGAATTTGCCCGCATCGATGCGGAAGCCGGCGAGGCACAGGCCGCCTTGGTCAGCGCCGAGGATGCACTCCGCAAATCGAGCATCCGCGCGGCATTCGAGGGCATCGTCTATTCCCTTCCCGTGAAGCAGGGCACGTTCGTCCAGGCCGGTGATTTGCTACTGCAAGAAGCGGATCTTTCCCGGGTGCTGGTCCGTGCCTTCGTGGACGAGCCTGATGTGGGCCGACTTCAGGTGGGACAGACAGTCGAAGTAACATGGGATGCAGTCCAAGGACGTCTTTGGAATGGGGCGGTTGAAACCGTTCCGTCGACTGTGAAGCTACGCGGCAACCGAAACGTGGGCGAGACGACTTGCCTGATCGACAACAAGGATCTGCGTTTACTTCCTAACATCAATGTGGGCGTAACCATCGTCGTTGCCGAACACAACAACGTTCTCACTCTTCAGCGCGATGCCTTGCGAATGGACGACAGCAAGCCCTACGTCTTCCGGATCATCGACAACCGTCTCAAACGCCAGGACATTCAGTTCTCCCTGCAAAACTTGACGCGCGTGGAAATCACTTCGGGGTTGTCTGAGGGAGATACAGTTGCTCTGCCGGCCGAGGAGGCCAAGCCATTAGCCGAGGGCGCATTGATCAGGATTGTGCCGTAAGGCTGAGCCTCCCCAGCTTAGGGGATGGGCAACATCTCGCTGGCTGGTTAGAGCAGTAGCGCAACTTTGCTCCACTGCATCATATAAATATGATCCTGCGCGCTTCCAGAACGCTCGTGTTGCGATCGTGTGCAGCGCTCATCGCTCTCTCGCAGCTTGCATCGGCCGCTCTTCCCGCTAAGCAGCTTCTGGCGGCTGGCCATGCTGATGAAGCCATACGATCCCTTGAAGAAGAGATCCAACGCTCCTCGAATGATGCTGAGTCTTACAACCTGATCTGTCGCGCGTATTTCATGACGGAGGACTGGGATCGCGCGATCACCAATTGCGAACGCGCTGCTGAAATCGACCCGCAGAAAAGCATCTACCGATTGTGGCTAGGACGAGCCTACGGAGAAAAGGCAAGTCGGGTGAGTTTCCTCTCAGCCGCTGGAATGGCGAAGAAAGTCCGTTCGTCTTTCGAGAAAGCGGTCGAATTAGATCCGAAAAATGTCGCTGCACGTACTGACCTTGGAGAGTTCTACACCGAAGCACCAGGGATTGTCGGTGGCGGTAAAGATAAAGCACACATGCAGGCCGACGCTCTCATGCAGATCGATGCTTCGCGCGGGCATTGGCTGCTGGCGCGCATTGCCGAAAAGAACAAAGACACGACCCTGGCCGAGCGCGAATACCGAGCTGCCATCGCTGCCAGCAACTCATCCGCGCGCAGCTGGTTCGACCTTGCCAATTTCTTCTTTTACGCACATCGTCTCGACGAGATGGAACAAGCAATCCACACTTTAGAGTCCAGTCCCGTCGATCACCCCGAATCGTTAATGCACGCTGCTGGAGTCTTGCTTCGCGCAAACCGCGATCCGCAGATGGCGGTCCGGCTATTGCGACGTTATCTCGCCGCTCCCGTTGAGGAAGGTCCCGCTTTCAAAGCGCATGATCAACTGGGACAGTTACTCGAACGGCAGGGTGACCGGAAGGCAGCCGCCGCGGAATATCGAGCGGCAATCTCTTTATCGCAACACTTCACCAGAGCGCAGGACGGCTTAAAGCGGCTCGAGCACTGATGGCGGCGGGGGCGGTGGCCGCCCTTCTGATCACTTTCCCGTCTTCCAGTGGTTGCGGATCCACCTGATGCACCGCAAAAATTCGGCCAGTTTCCATACTTCCGACATTTAGAATTTTGCTTGCACCACTTTCTTCAATAGTCATTACGCACTCAATCTGAAAGGGACGCAATGAAGACTTCGTGCCGCAGTGCATTAGCCCTGGTCTGGATTTTGGCTCATTTCTCCGCCACGATGCACGGTGAGCCAGTTCCGTTGAAGCGTGTCGTCGAGCTTGCCTTATCGCATGCCACGGGCGCGGCCATTGCTGCCGCCGATGAACAGCGGGCCTCTGCGAATTACCGTGAACTGCGCGACAACTATATTCCGCAGCTTACAACCGGGGCTGGCTTGGGCTTCTCCTACGGATTTCCGCTATCACTGGAAGGCTCGGCTCCTGCGTTGTTCAACATCACGGCACAGTCTGCGCTTTTGAATTCTTCGCTACATTCTTCCATGAAGGCTATGAAACTGGATGCGGCGGTCGCCGCACTCAACAGCAAGGATGAGCGCAACAAGATCATTCAGGATGCAGCCCAAAGCTACGCGGAACTTGCAAAATGGGAACAACGCTTGTTGAATTTGCAGGAAACGGAAGCAGACGCAGAAAAATTTCAGTCTGCAGTTGCCGAGCGTGTGAAAGAAGGAGTGGACACCGAACTGGACGGCACCAAGGCGCGTCTTTCTGCAGCGCGTGTCCGGTTGCGTATCGCCGAGGCCCAGGGCGCTGCCGATGTTGCACGTGAACACTTGTCGAAATTGACCGGGCTTCCGGCGGCGGGCATTCAGACAGACCCGGACTCGATTCCAACGCCTCCAGCCCCACCTGCGGATACCGGGACAAAGGATCTCGGCACCTCGCCCCCCTCCGTCGCAGCCGCGGTCGAACATGCCCGGGCTCAGTATTTGCGCGCTCAAGGTGAACATCGCGCACTTTGGCCGACTGTAGATTTCGCAGCACAGTATGCGCTGCTCTCGAAGTTCAACAACTTTCAAAACTATTACATTCCCTCGAAACCTTGCGTCACACCGCTGGGTGAATTCCTGTGCGTGACGAACAGCTTTCAGCAAAACAACGCCACCGTCGGAGTCAGCATTCGCTTTCCAATTTTCAACGCTTCTCAGCGGGCTCGGGCCCAGGCTGCCGATGCCGAGGCTTTGAAATCCACCAAGCAAGCGGAAGTCGCGAAGAACCAGGTATCGGAAGAAGCGCTTCGCTTGCAACGCTCGGTCGCGCAAATGCAGGCTGCCCACGATGTGGCGGAATTGGAATACGAGATCGCCGAAAAAGGGGTCGCGGCGGTGCAAACTCGAATGGACGCGGGCACCGCGAATCTGCATGATCTCGACGATGCGCGCTCGCAGGTCAGCGAACGTTTCATTACGCTGCAGGATGTGACGTTCGAGCTGCGAAGAGCGCAGCTGGGGCTATTACGATCGAGTGGGGATCTGGAAAAGTGGGCGCTAGGCTCGCGCTAAGTACACCTACAGCTTTCCTCGCAGCGTTTTGACGACTTGGCGGATCGCCTTTTCGTTTCGCCGGTACCATCGCCATTGTCCCGCTTTGCTGGCTTCAACCAATCCCGCCTTGGTCAGGATCGCCATGTGATGCGAGATCGTCGGTTGCGAAAGGTGGATCCGCTCTTCAATCTCTCCGCCACAAAGGCAGGGGCTGGAAGCGCCTTTCGATGCAGATGCCTTCACATTTGACGCGTTATCCTTTAGCGCTTTGAGAATCCGGCGCCGGGTGGGATCGGCAATGGCGTGGAGCGCACGGTCCAGCAGTTCGTCGGAAGGTCATGCTGAATACAATTAACGTGGAAATCGATGGGTGTCAATGTAGGCCATACCAGTGTCAGGATAAAATGTGGCGTACATGGACTCTCACGAGACCGATGAGCTTTGGATGGTAGAAGCTCTACGCGAAGCGCAACGTGCGCTCGAATACGGTGAAGTGCCCGTTGGAGCGGTCGTCGTTCTTCAAGGCACGATCGTCGGGCGGGGCTGCAATCGGAACATCACAACCAGCGATCCCACCGCTCATGCCGAAGTCGTTGCCCTGCGCGAGGCAGGTACAACCGTTGGTAACCATCGACTGGGAGACTGTGAACTGTTTGCTACAATTGAACCCTGCGCCATGTGCGCCGGAGCCATGATTCATGCACGTATCAAACGCTTGATTTATGGCTCGGACGATCCGAAAGCTGGGGCCGTCCACTCCGCGTTGCAGGTGCTCAACAACCCGCAACTGAACCACAAGATCGACGTGCGCAGCGGAGTACTGGCCGGACGAAGCGCCGAAGTACTGCAATCGTTCTTTCAAAAACGTCGCTAGTCGCGGTTGCTACCAGCAAGCATGCGAGTCCGTTTCATGGCCGGCGACTTCTGATTTGTCAGACGCGGAGAGGTGCGTGAGTGGTTGAAACGATCCGCCTCGAAAGCGGACATACCTTAACGGGTATCGGGGGTTCGAATCCCTCCCTCTCCGCCAGAACTTTGACTATCCGGCACTTGCAAGCTGGTGATACCTACGCTGATTCCACTTTGAATCGGAGGTGTCGCCTGTGGCCAACATCCAGTCCCACGAAGTAAACCCCACCAAGTGGTCCAGACCCCAAAAGGCATGACGCCTGTGCCAAGCAATTTTCGGCACACGCGCTGGCTCGGATCTCCGCTACGTCGGCGACTCGATAACTAGAAGCCCGATCTCTTCTCCACTGCGTGCTAGCGTTTCATCGATGGTTCCCTTCTATCTGTGCTTCGACACGTCGATAGCTTGGGAGCATACACCGCACCGCGTCCTGACGGCCTTCTCCTCCCAGCCGTCAACGGCAAGTGAGTCGTTCTCGTTTATCTCGCCCTATTACTGAACAGGATCATTTCGCAGGTGAGACGATGCTACCCAGAGGAAGTCCGAGCGTACCAGCGCTACTGGACCTTAGATCGTGATGCCGGTAGGGCGAAGCATTTCTGCGGTGGAACGCCAATTTCCTTGTGGATCTGCATACCCGCTCGTTCGACGTTAGTGTAATCCTGGATGGGATACGGATTTGGATGTGTACGACTACGAGGTTCGCCGGACTTGCTGCGTGTTGTTGCCGAGCATTCGCGCTGCGCGTCGGTGCTAAAACGAATCGTTTGCCTTGACTAGCCGTGTTGCCGGATAATCGCCTACCTATCTCGCACTAGGGAGGATGCTTTGGCACAACGCTCTCGTGCCCTCGACTGCGTTCGCAGATGCATGGATTCAGGTCGATCAAACCGAAAATCCGCGCTTCTTTGTAAACCTTCTGGATGCTACCCGCGCTCGCCTTCTTGAACGCGCTCGCACGTCGCCCAGTGAGTTTTTTGCTCCGCTCGCTCTCCGTCCCGGACTCAATGTACTTGACGTGGGCTGTGGTACGGGGGACTTTCTTCGTCTGCTGGCTCCGATGGTTTCTCCGGGGACAGCCGTTGGTGTGGATCTCAGTGAGACCATGATTGCCGAGGCACGCCAACGTTCTGCTGAGAAAGTCGACAACCTCTCGTTCCGGGTGGGGAGCGTCCTGGAACTTCCGTTCCAGGCTGCGAGCTTTGATCGTGTCCTTGCAACGCAGTTACTGCTGCATGTTCCCGATCCTGTGAAAGCCTTGGCGGAGATAAAACGAGTTCTCGCTCCTTCAGGGGTAATTTCGATCGCAGAGATCGACTGGGGAACGCTGGTCGTGCAATCGTCGGACAACGAACTAGGCCGCCGATTCAGCGACCTCGCCTGCAGGGAACTGCGAAATGGGCTGATCATACGAGAGCTTCCAGGCCAACTTCGCGAGCTTGGATTCAATCACATTCTCATCGTTCCCGAAGTTGAGGTCGCGCAGGATCTTGATGCGTTTTATACATGGTTTGTGGAACCGTCACTTAGGCACTTCAAGGCAATAGGAGCATTCTCTGAAGCGGAAGCGGATGCGTTCCTCAGCCGACCTTAAGGAACGTGCACGTCGGGGGCACTATTTCTCTTCTCGCACTTACTACACAGTTCTCGCATCGCAATCGAGCTGAAAACAGCCTTAAGGCATGCAGGCACAGACAGCAACAATTAACGTTTGGAGAAGCTTCTGATCGCCTCGATCGTCTTCCTGCGTCACGGTTCCACGCGAAGATTCTTATCGTTGCTGCCCTGTCACTGCTGTTCGACACATTGGATACG
The DNA here is from genome assembly GCA_963801895.1 of uncultured Acidobacteriota bacterium. Taxonomy (GTDB): domain Bacteria; phylum Acidobacteriota; class Terriglobia; order Terriglobales; family Acidobacteriaceae; genus Sulfotelmatobacter. The sequence continues at coordinate 144,798 of CAWDGM010000005.1, forward strand.
GCTGTGACTGGTTTTGTTCTCGCGTCACTTCGTACCATCTGGCATTTCGATGCGAAGACGATTGGTATTGTCTCGGCCATCGGGCTGTCCGGTTATCTGGTGGGTTCCTTCATTTGTGGCTTTGTCGCGGATCATCTCGGCCGAAAGAAGACAATTCTATTCACGCTGATTTTGTACTCTATCTTTTCTGCATGCCGAGGGCTGTCTAACACGGTCGGCTTATTTGCCTTCTTGAATTTTTTTACATGGTTCTTCGTCGGTGCTGAGAGTTCGACCGTCCCGCCATACCTGGCGGAGTTGTGGCCCTCACGAACACGAGGAAAATTAGTTGGCTGGATGATGGCTTTCTTCGGAGCCGGTATTGCGCTCTCTTCAGTCTGGGCTCTGCTGATCATTCCGACCCTGGGCTGGCGCTGGGCGTTGTTCCTGACCGCACCGTTCGCGCTTATCGGAGGCATCATGCGATGGGTGCTGCCCGAATCGCCCAGGTGGTTAATTCGAGCCGGTCGTCCGTCCGATGCGGAAGCCGTCCTGTTGCGAATTGAGGGTGAGGTCTCGAAGTCGAGAGGTCAAGCCTTACCACCAGTCATTCCCGGCCAAAGCGGACTGCAAGAGTGTCCCCAAGACCGCGGACCCAAGGGAACTGCTTGGCGCAGCCTACCGAAGTCTCACACTCATGCTCTGGGCCGCCTGGTTCGCGGAATACGGGGTACTCTACACATATCAGATTTTTCTCCCAACCATACTGTCTGCGGAAGGGCATTCCATCGTGAACTCTTTCCGATACTCGGTGGTTATCTATTCCGCGGTAATTCCTGGTTATGTACTGGGCGGGTATGTTGTGGAATGGCTCGATCGCAAATACACGATCTTGCTGTCATTTGCTTCGATCGCTGCGTTCGGAACACTGTTTGGACACTCACAATCACCCGCCCAGATAATGACCTTCGCTGGATCAACAGTCTTCTTTCTCTCCGTTGGATCTACAGCAATATACACTTACACTCCCGAACTCTATCCTACTGAGATTCGCGCAACCGCGATGGGGATCGCGTCTGCCTGGGGACGAGTGGGCGCCGTGACCATGCTGTTGGTTTTCGGACATTTCTTTTCCATCCTGGGCAAATCATTATTGTTTCTCGTCATCGACCCGATTCTCATCGTTGCCGCAATTGTGGTTCTCTGCTTTGGTCCATCAACTCGCGGAAGGCCGCTTCAAGAAACGTAGATTGGGGTGGTCACAGTCAGTGAGTGGATGCTGGGCGATTCGCGAGTTGAACGCCTATCAGTCCCGGTGTCATCCTGCCCTTCGGCTGAGGTGAATGCCGACGAGATTGTCTGCCCTTCCCTCCCCTTCCCTTGCGCTTCTACATGAGAGTCTGTATGCTCCTGTAGAAGGAATAGGGGGCGACATTGAATCGCATCGATCTTCCTCAGGGAACTCTCGATCTACTTATTCTCAAGACGGTCGCGTTGTGTCCGCTTCACGGCTGGGCGATATCGGAGCGGATTCAGCAGATATCGAATGAGGTTTTGCAAGTGCAACAGGGATCGCTGTACCCAGCGTTGCATCGACTGGAGCGGCGAGGGTGGATCAAGGCGCGCTGGGGGACGTCGGAGAATAATCGTCGCGCCAAGTATTACGAACTCACTCGCGCTGGACGGAAACAGCTCGACACCGAAAAAGATTCCTGGCTCAAGCTCACCACAGCCATTGCGCAGATTCTTGAAACCACATAGGAGTGCTTCCGTGTTTTCCGATCTCTTTTTTCGTCTCCGCTCACTCTTCCGCCACAACACAGTAGAAGAAGAAATGAACGACGAGTTGCGCTTCCACTTCGAGCAGCAGATCGACAAGCTCATGCGATCTGGAATGTCCAAGGGCGAAGCCATTCGGCAAGCACGTTTCAACTTCGGGGGTGAAGAGCAGATTCGCGAAGAATGCCGTGAGGCACGAGGCGTAGGAAATGTGGAAATGCTATTGCAGGATCTCCACTATGGCTTGCGGGTGCTTTTTAAGGATCCAAGCTTCACGCTGGTTGCGGTGCTCACCCTGGCGTTAGGAATGGGCGCTACGACAGCAATCTTTTCCGTGGTAGACGCGGTGCTATTGCACCCGCTTCCTTTTCGTGATCCTTCACGGCTCGTAGTAGTTTGGGAAAACTTCTTTACCCTCAATCACCCCCATAACGTTGCCGCTCCCGCCAACTTCATGGACTGGGAAAGCCAGAACACCGTTTTTGAAGGCATGGCGGCTATGGCCGACACCAATGCCAATCTGACCGGTTCAGGCGATCCTCAACAAATCGTAGTAGAAAACGTAACAGCCGGCTTTCTGAAAGTCGCAGGTGTAAATCCCATCCTGGGCAGCGGTTTCAGCCCGGACAACTGGACGGAAGGCAAAGACGACGTCGTGATGCTGAATTACGGCTTCTGGAAGGAACGGCTTGGCGGCGATCCCGGCATTGTGGGAAAGGCCATCGAACTCAATGGTAAGCCGGTGGTTGTCGTAGGCGTAGCCCCGAAAGATTTCACGCTCTTCATCAAAGACGGAAGTCTCACCGGTTCCAGTCCGCAAATGTGGTCACCTTGGGTGGTGCCGAAGGATTGGGGAGATCGCAAGCAAGGCGTAGGACGATACCTCACCGTACTGGCGAGAATGAAACCCGGCGCGACTGTAGCGCAAGCCCAGGAGCAGATGAGCACGATTGCTACGCGGCTGCAGCAGGAATATCCCCTGACGAATTCCCATTGGGGAGCCACGGTGGTTCCAATTCGCGAACAGCTCGCAGGCGATCTTCGGCCTGCGCTGCTGACTCTATTTTGCGCCGTCGTCTTTGTGCTGCTGATCGCATGCGCAAATGTTTCGAGCTTGCTGCTGGCGCGCGCGGCTAAACGTGAGAAGGAGATCGCGATTCGCGCGGCCATCGGCGGCAGCCGCTGGCGCATCGCCCGCCAGCTACTTACCGAAAGCGTATTGTTGGCGGGTATCGGCGGGGCCATGGGGCTGCTTCTGGCTTTCTGTGGAACGCGAGCCCTGCTCGCATCGGGCCCGAAAGACCTCCTGGATTTGCAATATGTCACATTGAATTTCCGTCTTCTCGCATTCACGGCTGCGGTAACTATGGCTTCGAGCATCGTCTTCGGATTTCTCCCGTCGTTTGTTTCCGCGCGCCCGCAACTCGCGGAGTCATTGAAAGACGAGGCTCGAAGTACCGCGACCGGACGAAGCACGCTAATGCGCAGCCTGCTGGTCGTAGCGCAAATGAGTCTCGCCTTGGTTTTGCTAGTCGGGTCTGGATTGTTGATTCGCAGCTTCGTCCGACTTGTGGGCGTCGATCCGGGATTCGATCCGCGCAACCTGCTGACATTTCAGGTGGGATTGCCTCACACAAAGTATCCCAAGGATGAGGCGCAGATCGTATTTTTTCGAGATTTGCTGATGCGCGTAAGCAGACTTCCCGGAGTGCTGTCGGTTAGCATGGAGAATTTTCCTCCGCTTACCGGCATGGGAAGCGCCACGGGCGTCCACATTATCGGACAGCCTACACTTGGCAAAGCGGATCTACCCGTCTCGGGAGTCCGCGTCGTTGGTCCAGATTATTTCCGGACGATGGGAATTCCCTTGCAGGCCGGCCGCTCGTTCGATGAACGCGAGTCAACCGAAGCATCACACGTCGTCGTAGCGAACCAGGCTTTTATCGACAAGTATCTGCGCGGCGAAAACCCGATCGGAAAGAAGATCTCGATTTACATGCACGACGATAAATTCGACGACGATCACCCGTCGGAGATCATCGGGGTTTGCGGCGCCATTCACCAGTCGGGACTTGACAGCGAAGCCAAACCGACCGTTTATTGGCCGATGCCCGAGCTGATTTATTCGCGCATGACCCTTCTGGTGAGAACCGCGAACGATCCAGCGGCGCTCGTTCCGGCCATTGGCCGCGAGTTGCGGGAGATCGATCCAGAGCTGCCGATGGCATCAGTCGCGACGATGGAACAGTTGCTCGGCGATTCGCTGGCGCGCGCGCGATTCACGATGTGGCTGCTCGGAATCTTCGCAGCCGTCGCACTGGCGCTCACCGCTGTCGGAATTTATGGAGTAATTTCTTATAGCGTAGCTCAGCGCACGCACGAAATTGGCATTCGTATGGCTCTTGGCGCGCAGCGCGGGAATGTGCTAAATCTGGTTCTAAGACAGGGAGCACGTCTGATAATTGCGGGAGTGAGTCTTGGAGTAGCATCGGCGCTGGCACTCACTCGGCTGATGTCAAGTCTTCTGTACGGAGTAGGCGCGACCGACCCTGCGACGTTTGCCACCGTGGTCTTCACTTTGTTGGCCGTCGCATTCTTCGCCAGCTACGTACCGGCCCGATATGCTACACGCGTAAGTCCAATCACCGCGCTGCGTCGTCAGTGATAGAGCGGATTGATAACGAAACGGCTGCAGATCAGATTCCTCCGCAGTCCTCCAGCTAATTTTCTTCGTCTTGATACTTGTGCTGTGAATTGCTGCGTGGCGATCGCGCGCTGCCGTCCGATGCGGGCGTTGTTTGCTATATCGCGCGGAGTTGTGACAGGACGGTAATCGTTCTATTCGACGTCTTGCGATGTCCTAATTCTCACAGCACCCTGATCGTTTTCCATTTTTCATCCTGTACTTTCCGGGATGTCTTTCCGACATCTTGTCCGTAAATTGTGGCAATACTATCTTGAATTCACCTCCTAGATTCTTGGTCAATAAGTCAGTAGGACCCCAGGTCCTCGTTGCGCCACCAGGTTGTTTCCTTCTCGCCACTTTGGAACAGCCAAAGCTCAGGCTGACTCGAATATTGGGCCGACCCTCCCTTTAAGGCGAATCCGCCTCTACGCAAAAAGTATGTCCAAATTTGTGAGGAGGAGTGTGTCATGAAGTCCCGTACTCTGCTGCAAGCGCTGTTTATCAGCTTTCTCTTGGTCGCGTCTGGCGTGATCTTTGCCCAAAATCCTAACTGTACAATCATCGTCCCCACTGCTCCCCTAACGGCCGTCGGACTTGCGACGCCTTACCAACTGACTGCAACTACGCTCGCCGAAGGCGAGTGTCATGAAACAAATACTGCGTCATCGGCTTTTGTTCAGGCTGCGATTCTCGATCCCGCCACCGGTCAGATTTCGATTTATAACCCGTTGGTGGTTGACAAGGGCTCTGCGCCGGCGCCCGGTGCCGCACCGATCCCACCCTCTCTTCCAGACAACGCGGTGGTTGCGCTGTGGTTCGGATTTAACGGCGACAACCTGGTGCAACAGGGCGCATCTGCGGGTGTTTTGGAGTCCAGCAGCTGTGTGAATGGCCTGCCCAACAATGTCTTCGGACAATTTTCTTACTGTAACGCGCCGGCCTTTTTCAGAGCTGCTCACAAAGCGATCCGCAGGGGTCAACTCTATGTTCCACGTTTGGGTGGTGCCAACGACGGTCGCCGTTGTCCGTCCGTCCGCGACTTCTTCGTGGTCGACCAGGATCAAAGCGACAATTTACCGGTCACATATTTGATCAGCGGAGATGGATTTCTTGCTCAGAATACAGCGGCAAATCGGCAGGCTTTGCCCGGAGCAACCACACTGGGAAATCCCAGTGATAACGGCTTAGTCGATAGGTTCCTAGATCCTGATCTAGGGTGCGTACCGTGGAAGGTAGCGGACCTGGCTGACCCAGGCCAGCAGGTTCCCGGTCTGGCATTGAACGAATTGCAGGCGCGGGCACATCAAAGATTTCCTGTCGCACGCATTCCCGCGGGAGATCCCATGGTCGTGGATGCCGACGGGTCCATTGACCTCGCCAAACTAAATGCCTACCGCCGAGGCGTAGACCAAGGGGAAGTACAACACCGTTGGCAAGCTGATACCGCGCGCTACTGCCGGCACATGCTGAGGATCGCGCCTGCACGGCTGTTGCTGGATCAAGATCGACTTATTTCCAGTCCGTCTCCAGTCGCCGACGACGCAAATTCCATGTTTACCTTCCTGGCGCAACGCTTTGTGGCCAGTTACGACATCCTGGGTTGCGCCAAGCTGACCAACATTCCTGACCCCGTGTCTTTCACGCTCGACGCGAATGGTGTTGCGATCAGCGCCACTGTTAACTCCAAACAGTATGAGAAGTGTCGTCACAAGCTAGCGCCTTACGAGGCCCAGGACAACGCATCCGACGACGCTGACGAAACCGAGGGTCCGAACTAGTTCTGTCGGGCTCAAACCAGCGATCCGCATGGCTCAGGGAGAGCAGGAAAGTCTCCCTGAGCCTGTAATCCAAAGTTCCTCAATCAACTGTTCGAGAGGTGGAGAGTGTCCGCTGTGAGTGGTCGTGTCGAACCGCCAACAACGGTTGCGATCACTTGCATCGTTAAAGCCCTTTGCAGTCTCTCGAAGTCACTCATTCTGGGGTGTATCGTGTTGAGTTTCCTGTCGACCTCAAACCCGGCAATAGCACAGATCTCTCCAGGCCCGCTCTCCCGCGCACACCAGTCGATCAATGGCGTGACCGACTGTGTTGCGTGCCACGAGGTCTCGGCCGGCAAACCCATATTCAAGTGCCTGGGCTGTCACAACGAAATTGCTTCGCGCATCGTCGCGCGAAAAGGATTGCACGCCACCTACGACATCAAACCGGGTTCGAGTCTGGAGTGCGTGAACTGCCATTCGGAACACAACGGCGAGGATTTCATGCTGACGAAGTGGGACCTCAAAACCTTCGATCACGGCAAGACTGGGTACAGACTCGAGGGTGCCCACTTAGGCGCGAGTTGCAATCGTTGCCACGCCACGGACCATATTTCTGAAAGTGAACTGGCAACGATAAAGATCAAGGACCTTAGCAAAACATTTTTGGGAGTTTCTCCGGGATGTACCAACTGCCATCGAGATCAACATGAGGGGCGCTTGGGCTCCGACTGCACGCAATGTCACAACTATCTCCAGTGGAAATCAATCAACATCGCTAGATTCGATCATTCGGTGACACGCTACCCCCTCACTGGTTTGCATACCAAAGTTCCCTGCCAGCAGTGCCACACGCCCGGGCATGACAAACAGCCGCGCTTCACTGGAATCGCATTTCGCAGCTGTAGTGATTGCCATGCTGATCCCCACCGCGGCGAATTTCCGCAGACGTGCCAGTCCTGCCACGCCACAGCGGGATGGGACAAGATTTTGACGTCCGGATTGAATCGCGCATTTGACCATTCCAAAACTAACTTTGCTTTGCTTGGCAAGCATGCTGAGGTCGGCTGTGTGAGGTGTCACGCTGGAGGAGACTTTACAAAACGGGTGACATTCAAGAAATGCTCCGACTGTCATCGGCCAGATCCCCACGGAGGCCAGTTCATCAATCGAGCCGGCGGAGCCGAATGCTCTGCATGCCATTCCGTGCAGGGGTTCAAACCGTCCAAGTTCGGATTGAAAGAGCATGCGATGACCCGCTATCCACTCCAAGGCAAACATGCAACGGTGCCTTGCACGCAATGTCACGTTTCGACGGGAAGCCTCACGGTCTACAAGATCAGGTTTCAATTTTGCACGGACTGCCACATCGATGAACATGCGGGACAGTTTTCCAAAGCGCCCCATCTAAACCGCTGCGAAGATTGCCATAGCCTCCAAAGGTTTCGGCCATCGACATTCGGTCTGTCCAGGCACAACGACTCCTCCTTCGGTTTAAGTGGAAGCCATCTGGCGGTGCCCTGCAGCGACTGCCACAAGACGTCGGTGAATTTCAAACCGAAACCGACGGCGCAGTATCACTGGTCAGGAATCACTTGCACGATTTGTCACGCGGACCCGCATCAAGGGCGATTCAGCGCGCTCCTGCGGGCGACAGGACCGAATCGAAGGCCACTGGGGTGTGAGGGATGCCATTCCGCCGAGACTTGGAAAGATCTTTCACGCTTTGACCATTCGAAGACTGCATTCCCTTTGCTCGGCGCCCACAAAACGGAGTGCGCCAGGTGCCACAAACCGGTAAACCCAAGAGCGGGCCTCAGCGTCACGGATTTCAAAGCAAGGTCTCCACGATGCGAGGCTTGCCACGCAGATCCTCATGCGTCGCAGTTTGCGAGGGTGGGCGTCACGCAATGCGCAAATTGTCATGACAGCACGAGATGGAAACCGTCTGTGTTCGACCATGACAAGCAGACGTCGTTTGCACTGCAAGGAGCACATCGCAACGTGCGTTGCGAAAGTTGTCACAAATCCAATCGGACGGTAGCGGGAAAATCCGTACTGTTTTACAAGCCCACGCCGAGGCAGTGTGTTGCGTGCCATGCGAGTGAAGAACTGAAACGTAGCCATGCGGTGAACTGATTTTTGATCAACCAAGAAAGTGCGGATCGAAGTGGAAACGTAGAGGAGAGAGGCATTGATCGGCAACATATTGATCCCCGCATTGCTGTTTTTCCAGATGGCCTCCGGCGCTCCGGTGGGTAAGCAGCCGGCGTCAAGTACGCCGGACGCCGGTCCACATGGGCCGATGCAGGTTGCGTGTGAAAAGTGTCATACGTCCTCTGCCTGGAAGCCGATCCGCAGCAAGCCTGAGTTTGATCACAACAAAACTGCATATCCATTGCGAGGTTTGCACGCAACGGTTGCTTGCGAGGAGTGTCACCTCAATCCGGTCTTCTCTGACGTAGGCCGCAATTGCCAGGATTGTCACGCCGATCTCCATCGCAGAAAAAACGGAGCTCAATGCGATATCTGCCACCGCGTAAGTGGATGGCAAATTTCGCTCCAATCCATCAACGCGCACCAGGATCGTTTCCCACTCATCGGCGCGCATGCCGTAGCAGATTGCTACTCATGTCACAAGGCTGGCGCGGTGGGCCAATTTAACCGGCAAGGACTTTCAACCGAGTGCGTGAGCTGTCACATGAAGGCCTTTCAAAAAGCCAAGGCGCCGAATCATCAGGCGTTGGGATATTCCACGAATTGCCTCCAATGCCACATGAGTATGGACAGCTGGATGACCGCTGCCAAGTCTCGCTCGAGGACGAGAAGGTAAAGACGCGACGTAACACATTAAGGACGAAACCAATGTAGACCAAGAGCGCCGCAGCCGTAAATCAAAGGAGTGACAGCAGGTGAGGGTGATCGTAGAGTTTTGCCTCTTATTATTATTAGCGTCCGTGTGTGTCGCACAAGGCGCGACTGCGGGTGTCGCAGAAATCCGAAAAGTACGGATCACTCGAACCGTTGACAAAACAAGGCTGGAGTTCGTGCTAACCAGGCGCGTGGATCCCAAGCTCACGGTCGCGACCGAACCGGACCGTCTAGTCCTCGACCTATTTCGTACCAAGGCCAGTGCGCGACAGCGGCGTATTGCAGTCAACCGGAATGGCGTGAAACAGGTCCGCGTTGGTCTCAACAGTGGCGATCCGTTGGTTACGCGCGCTGTTATAGATCTCGACACGCCCCGCCCATATGAACTCGCGACGGTAGGCAACACAGTTGTGCTTACCGTATTAAACCCAATCGATCGTTCCGTGCCCGGCCAACCTCGGCAGCCTCCAATGCCTGCGGCAAGCGATTCACTGTTGGGAAAGCTGCGGGTTCGGCCGCACATTCCGCGAGGGGAAACATCGACATCCGCGACGAAGGTATCGACCTCGGTCGGAACAGAGCAACGATCGGACGCGAACCTTCACGTCCTTTTCAAAGTGAAGTACGTTGCAGAGGGAGTCGCCTACCTGACTGGCGGAAGGAATTCCGGATTAACCAGGGGCATGAAGCTAGTCGTGCGCGACGGCGGACCGTCGGCAGATTCTTCGAGGCTGCAAGGCCCAATAGTAGCTGAACTTCAGGTCATTTCAGTCGCTGGTGCATCCGCAGCCACGGAAATTCACAATCCCCAACGAGACGTCGCGCCCGGAGATTGGGCCGAACTTTCGCAGGCGGACTATCGAAAGCTCGGAGAGCAACCAGCAACGAGCACGGCGGTAGGCAATCCGCCGTCCACACCGGTAGAAACCCTGAAGCCGGAAAACATTGACGCGACCTCTCCACAAGAGAGCCGGATCCGTGCGCGAATTGGCACTCGACTACAGCGGAATTAGCAGTAGCGGCTCGACACCAGGACGCAGCAGTTCCAGGGGAATGTCCTTCAGCGCCGATGTCACGCGGATTGCCGGTTCCTCATGGAATCTTCAAGGCAACTGGCGAGGTCGGCTGACCTCGAATCGCCAGCCGGACGAGCAAACTCTGCAAGACTATCTTGACCGCACCTACACGATCCAGCTCTTCTACGACAATCCGAACTCGAATTGGGTCGCTGGATTTGGGCGTCTTTATCTACCGTGGGCAGTCAGCCTCGACACAATCGACGGCGGCTACATGGGGCGGAAGGTCGCTAGCGGTGTGACCGCCGGCGTGTTTCTAGGCTCGACTCCAGATCCTTCATCGTGGCACTACCGCCCGAACCAGCAGATCGCTGGCTCTTTCGTGAATTTCGAGGGCGGCAATTACGACGAATTTCACTACACGAGCACTGCCGGGGTTGCTGCAGACATGTTGAAGTGGCAACTGGATCGCCCTTACCTCTTTCTGGAAAACGGGCTGTCTTACTCGCAAAACTTGTCTGTCTACCACTCCCTCATCATTGATTCGCCCCAAGGCGTCAGCACCGAAGGCATCAAACCGGGCACGGGAATTGGACGAAGCTATCTGAGTGTGCGCGTGAAGCCCGAACGATGGATTTCCTTCGACCTGTCTCACAACTATTTTCGGGATACGCCTACCGCTGCTACCGCGCTCATCGGCACTGGGCTCGTTGACAAACTTCTCTATCAAGGCGTGAACGCGGGCGTTCGCATTGAACCTGTGCGGAAGCTCGCGGTCTACACCAGCTTCGGACGCAGCGATAAGACCGGCGATGTGAGTCGAAGCCTGAATCAGATGTATGGCGTCACGTGGAATGAGATCTGGCGAACCGGCATCCGTGCCGACATCCACTATTCGAAATTCGATAGTTCATTCGCGCGCGGCGAATATCGTGTTCTCTCGTTTTCGCGCCACCTGGGCAACCGCACAGTCTGGGACGCTCAGATAGGAAGCCAGAATTTGAATTCGGCTCTCACCATCAACCAGCATTCCCTTTTCCTCGATTCTTCGTTTGATACCAATTTCGGAAGCCACACGTTTCTGCAAAGTGGCTACACCATCGAACACGGCTCCCAGCTGAATTACACGCAGTGGCGCCTCAGCTTGGGATATCGCGTCGACACGAAAGGAAGGACGAAATGACCGCACACTCAACCTTCGCTCCCACGCCCGAATTGGTCGGCAACAAGGATATGGGCCATCGGCGCCTATTGTTGACGATATTGCTCATTGCGACTACTGCGATTGTGTCACTGGGAATTTACGGCCAGGACTACTATCGACTCGGCCAAGCCGACCGGCCATTTTCTCCAAAACACCACCTCCTGAAGCCTAGCGGAACATTGGGTGTCCATTTGGGGTTGGCGGGCGTGTTGATCCTCTGCGCCATCTTTTTGTATCCCCTTCGAAAACGATGGGGTTGGCTCCAAAAACAGGGCAGTTCGAAACACTGGCTCGACCATCATGTCGTCTTGGGCGTGGCCGCCCCGGTCTGTATCGCATTTCATGCCTCGTTCAAATTCCGGGGACTGGCCGGCATTGCGTTTTGGGTAATGGTGGCCGTCTCTCTAAGTGGTCTAATCGGACGCTATCTCTACGCTCAGATTCCTCGTCAGATCGCAGCGGCAGAATCATCGCTGCGCATGTTTCAGGAAGAGTTGCAGTGTCAAAAGACCATCCCCCAAGCAGATCTCCGACGATTGTTATTTCGCTTACCTACGCCAAACAGTGTGACGCAGTGGTCGGCTTTCAGAGCTCTGACCTACATAGTCGCTTCCGACGTGGCGTGGCCATTTCGCATCGCATACATTCGCCTGCAAGTGATGGGAATGAGGCGCGGGCTCAAGTCGATGATTGGCGTGCTCTCGCCCAGAAACTTCTTGTTTGAAGAAGTGATACAACTGGCCCGGAGACAGGCTGTGCTCTCCCGGCGCATCTTGTTTCTTTCCCATGCCCAGCAAGTGTTCAGACTGTGGCACGTTGTGCACAAGCCCTTCAGCTACGCCTTCGCTGTTCTAGCCGCCGCCCACATAGTGGTAGCGATGTTGCTGGGATTTCTGTGACCGAGTGAATTGCTATGAATTTTATTGTCACCGTATTTATTGCCGTTTCGATTGCAATATTCTTCGTGCGCCGTTATCTGAAGAATCTGCGTAAGGATGAGGAGCGGGCGCGCCGCCTTGTTGAAAAGTCACGGCTAACTTCCGATGTTCCGAAGGGACTGCATCCTCAAATTGATGGTGCCGTATGCCTTGGCTGTGCGACTTGCACAACAGTCTGCCCCGAAGGTGACGTCCTCGCGATGCTCGGCGGCAAGGCATTCATTGCCAATGGACATAAATGCATTGGGCACGAGCGTTGTGCAGACGCGTGTCCTGTCGGTGCGATCACCATGGTGATGGCTCCTCCGAGCGTAGGCGCCGATATGCCCGAACTCACTCCTGAGTATGAAACCAATATCGAGAATCTATTTATCATCGGGGAACTTGGCGGGTTAGCTTTGATCAAGAATGCGGTGAATGAGGGACGTACCTGCATCGACGTGATCACGAAAAGGATCCACGGGTCGCCGACGTCGCAATCCTCACCGGACATTTACGACGTTGTGATTGTGGGAGCCGGTCCCGCCGGGATTAGTGCTTCGCTGCGCGCGATCGAGAACAAACTCAACTACATCACGATCGAGCGGGATGAAGTCGGAGGAACGGTCGCGAAATTCCCACGCCAGAAAGTCGTGACCACAACTCCATTGGAATTTCCTACTTATGGAAAGCTCAATAAGACCGAACTGTCCAAAGAACATCTCTTGGCATTTTGGGACATGGTCCTGAATCGAGTCGAGTTCAATGTGTGTGCCGACTCGATGGTTACTGACATCGAGAAACAGGCAGATCGAATCCTTGCCGTCACGACCGCGACTCAACGATACCGCGCACGCACCGTTGTCCTGGCAATCGGCCGGGCCGGCAATCCTAACAAGCTCACGGTCGATGGCGAGCACCTACCAAAGGTTATGTATCGTCTGATCGAAGCCGATCACTATCGTGACAAACAAATCCTGGTTGTGGGCGGCGGCGACAGCGCTGTCGAGGCGGCGATGGCCCTTGCGCAACAAACCGGCAACCGAGTCACTATCTCATATCGAAGAAACGAATTCACTCGTATCAAAGAACGCAACTCGAAGCGTATTCAGGAATGCATGCGCGCCGGAACGATCAACGTCATTTTCAACTCGATGCCGATGGAATTTACCAAAGAGAGCGTTATCCTGAAAACCGGGGGAGCGTTGCAAGTCCTTCCCAACGATTTCGTTTGGGTGTTTGCGGGAGGAACGCCTCCATACGACTTTCTCAAGAAGATTGGTGTTAACTTCCGAGCGGTTGCTAAACAAATTGAGGCGCGCGGATTAGCGACGTAGCTTGCGCGACATGGTTGAGCTCGAGACATGAGAAAAAAGAGCGAAAAGCCTCTCATCGATCCCGAACTACGGTTTGTGGAATATGAGCTCGGATCGCGGCGGACTATCTCAGTTTTCGATATTGCTCCATTCGACATTCGCGGCAGCATTCAAGCGGCATCTCCATTGCACGCCAGTGGCGATACTCGAGGAGGTCGTGGTCCCGCAGTTGGCCGTTCCGGTCCAGCGCACAAATATTGGCGGGCTGTGAGCAATTATGATCAGACCGCAGAGTACCATTCACTTACGCTAAGAGCGAATGCCTAGTCACATCACTGTTTGTGCATAAACCGGAATTCTCCACTTGGTCTCCTGCGGCAGGCTCCCCGATCATGCAGTATGGCGTTTGGATCTCACAGGTTAATGTCACCACACAATCTCGTTTGGAACACGAAATCAGGACAAGAATTGAACAAAACGCTCAAGGTTATCACTGCCCTTTGCTTTTTTATTTCAGGAGCGATTCTGACTAGTGCTGGTCAGGATGTGCCCAATTCCAAAGACCCGCCTCAGATGAAGCGCTACGAAGGAAGTGAGTTGATTGGCTATCGTGCTCCCAGGTTTGATGAATACCTTTTGCCGCTTGGCCCACCTTCCAACTTCTCTCCTCCAGCGTATGAAAAAAGCAAATCGACGGAGGGCCAGGTGAGCTACTACACCTACCTCGGTCCGGCTGGGCGATCCCCGGCCGAACTATATCGCAACTACAAGCAGGAGTTTGAGCGACTTGGCGTGCAAGTTCAGTATGAGAAGGGCGCTGGGCAACCGGGCGATTTTGGCAGTACCTTTGACAAAATCAACAGCGATTGTGATCTGGGTCAAATCCTTAGCTATGACGGTGCCGAAGAGCGTCTGATGGTGGGGCAGAGCCGAGATGCTCATCCCACGTTCTACCTTGTCTTTGTGACCGCATACAACGATGGCGTCATTCCGGAGCGCCTTCAGGGAAGAGTGTCCCGAGGACGTTCCCTCGCGCAACTTGTAGTCGTCTCGCCCGATGTCCTGGAAAAGAAAATGGCATTCCTGAACGCCGACGACATGAGACGGACAATTCGTGAATCAGGGGAGGTAGCAGTCTACGGTCTTTATTTTGATTCGGATAAGGACTCGATTATGTCCGGATCACAACCGGCTCTGTCTGAAATCGCAAAGGTTCTGAAGAGCGAGCCTTCTCTTCGCCTGCATGTTGTTGGGCACACCGACAATCAGGGGAAAGCAGCCTATAATCTCGATTTGAGCTTTCGCCGCGCAACCAGCGTAGTGGAGGAACTCACCAGGAAGTACGGCATTGGCCCTGACCGCCTGGACGCGTTCGGCTGCGGTCTTTATTCTCCGATCGCGTCCAATGAAGCCGAAAACGGACGGGCGAAGAATCGACGAGTCGAACTTGTCCAGTGGTAGGGATGCCGCAATTGCTCTAAGCGGATTTTTCCCTTTCCGGTATTGAGTCTTAGGCCGACTTCTTTACTCTGGTCTTTCCACCCTCTTCGCCCACAGACTTGAGGTTTTTGCCACTTGCCTTTCCTATCCGTGCTTCAACTCCCTGTTCCAGTTCTGGAGCCTCGACGATTTTCCATTTGCCGCCCTCGTTCCACGGACCGCGAGCATCGGTTTCGCCTTCGTCGCCCACACCAGTGGAATCGTTAAAGTATTCATCTACCAAGCCTGGAGTTGGGGGAATGTTACCGATCGAAAACCGATCTTTCCCCAAGCTCTCGAGCGCAGCGGTGAATGCCATCATGTGAGTGATCTCACGAGTCATCAGGAATTGGAGAGCGTCCTTCGTTCCGGGATCGTCACAGAAATTGATCAGGCGCTCGTAGACAATTTTTGCCCGCGCTTCCGCGGCTATATTGCTGCGCAAATCAACATCGAGTTCCCCGGTAATCTTCAAATAGTCCGCCGTCCAAGCGTCACCCATGGAGTTGAACAAGCTGACTCCGCCTCCACCAGCGATCGCGATGAGGGGATCAGCCTCCGCGGCGTCCTGACTTTTCTTCATGGGCTTAAGGTGCATTCGGGCCAAGGTGCCGACTATTTCTAAATGGCTTAGTTCTTCAGTTCCAATGTCCATAAGCATGTCTTTTCGATCCGGATCATCGCAATTTAGACCTTGAATGGAGTACTGCATCGCAGCTGCAAGCTCGCCGTTTGCGCCGCCGAATTGCTCCAGCAACATGTTGCCGAAGCGGGGATCGGGACTTCCGACATTCACCGTATACATTAGTTTCTTTATGTGGTGGTACATACGTTTATTCTCCTCACTAACTCGTTTTTATCTTTCGGGGATGGATCGCTGTAGCGACGTTGGCTAGGCAGCGCGGGTAGACGTTTTCCGACCCGGCTTGGGCATGTCCCGCGATTCTTCCGAACTTTCTTGGCTGGCTTGGATGTTAATCTCTCTCGCGACGTTGGCCAGTTTTTCGTCAGTTTGCTTTTCTTCTGCCAGAGTCTTTTCGAGCAGCGTCGCGTGCTTTGGCTGTCCCAATACCTTGGCGATTTCGCAGGCGGTGCTGTACGCTGCCATCTCATAGTGCTCCACGCGCCGGGCCGCGCCAATCAAGGCCGAATCCAACACGGCATCCTCAAAATCCTCTTCCATCACCTCGGACCCCTCTTTGACCAGGCCTTCCATACCGGCACACTTCTTCCCTTTGGGGCTTTCGTCCAGCGATTCGAAAATCTGCTCAAGACGTTCAACGTGGCCCTTGGTTTGTTCCAAATGCTTTTCGAAGCCAGTGCGTAGTTCGTCTGAAGACGCAGCTTTGGCCATTTTTGGCAGCGCCTTGAGTAACTGATTCTCCGCACTGTACAAGTCTTTCAATTCGTCCACATATAGTTTGTTCAAGCTCTGGATTGGCATGTTTCCTCCTGGGAATAATTGCGTTTTCAGTGAGCGGATGTCATCGGCGCCGGCCCGGCGTTTGCTCAGAAATACGTACAGCGACCAGGATCTCGCTTATCGCAAGATTTCGGTCGCTGTACCGTGTATTAGGCTACTTCGCGAACGCGAGCTTTATTGTCCTTATCGGCTGTGGCTTCGCCGGTGGAGGAAACATCCTGGGCTCCAGTACGCTCCAGAATTTCCTTCGCTTTTTTGGTCCAGACGGAATCATCGGAATGAACGGACAGAAGAATGCCGCCGTCTTTAACACGGCCTTCGTAGCGTTTAGCTACGTACTCCGGGATGCCCATGCCGATGAGCGCGCCCGTCAGCCCACCGACCGCTCCGCCCACACCTGCTCCTGCGAGAGCCGCCATGATCGGACCTGCAGCAATGAACGGCCCGAGGCCGGGAATCGCTAGTGCACCAATACCAACCAGCCATCCGAGTCCGCCACCCAGTAGCGCGCCCGTTCCAGCACCCGTTGTGGCGCCCTCTGGTGCCTTAGTGTCCTTTTCGTGTGCAAAATCCTTCGTGCCTGTTGTCTCGGGAAATAGGACGGAAATATCCGAATTCCGAAAGTCCGCGGCCTTGAGGGCGTCGACCGCGCTGTCCACGCTTGTGCGATTCGAATAAATGCCAAATACCGCTGTATTTTTGCCTGCCATGTTTGTGTCTCCTTTTATTTTCGAACGTTATTCCTGCGGTTTAATGTTGATCTCGCTGGTGACCTTGGTCTCGCCGACGACTTCGGCAGCCTTGGCTTCGATCGTTCGCTTTTCCTCTTCTGATCGCACAGGCCCTTTGAGCGTTACCTGACCCTGCTGTGTAACGATCTTGACGTTGTGCGCATATGTGGAAAGCGATTTGTCTTTCACGACGGCCTGTCGAATCTGCTGGGTGATGTCGCGGTCAGATCGGTTATCCTTCTGCTGATCCGCAGTCGGCTCACTCTTGTTTTGGTCGCGCTCGTTAACCTTCGTATTGTCCGGCGCCGTCGATGCCGGTGGGTTGGCTGGTTCTTGCGCGTATGCGATCACTCCTGTACCGAGTAGCAAACCGGTGCACAAGAGACTTCGAACGATGTTTCTGTAATCAACTTTCATAGTCATTCCTCCTCAAATAGAGATACCGAGAGATCCGTCGCGTTCGAGTGCCGACCAGCGGCCTCGAACGCTTCGGATTGTTTTCAGTTGTTAGGGAGTCTGAATGGTCAAGTGATCTTGGACTTCACGATCACCGGCGTAGACCTTGGCGATCCGGACTGCCTTGTCACGATCGTCCGTGCTGACCACAGATCCGGACAATTTCACTACGTCGGTCGTCAAAGTGACTTGGATGTCTTTGCTCTCCAGGCCTGGCTCGGCCTGAAGCTTTTCTTCGATCGCGCCCTTGGCCTGGATGGAACTTAAGCCCTGGCTATTGGTGTCAGTCTTCGATGCGGGGGCTCGGCGAGTTGCTGCCTCCGCCGTGTTCGCCGCAGTTCCGTATTTTTTCACTGCCGCCATGAACTGATGCGAGCCTTGGGGAGCTTTCACTTGCCCCTTCAGGATTTGGGCTGAAGGAATCATCCGCCCATAGAGAATACGAGTCCCGTCTTTGTCTTGCGTGATGGAAGCGCCATTTACAGTAACGCCGGCAAAAGCACCACGAGCACGAGAGTACGTTAGGACTTCAGCGCGCATCTTCCAATCGGTTTCACCTTGCACATGCCGTCCCACAGGACCTGCGGCGGCAGATGCGTCGGCCCCGATCTTAAACTTGCTGGAGAGCATCTTTTCCATGCCGTTGTCGTTCATAACCAGCATGACCACGTCGATTGCTTCTCCGCCGATTTGCAATCCCCAGCTACCGCCGGTCACCGAAAAAGGTGCTGGAGCGCTCCATCCGGATGTGGTGCGGCAAGTTGCGATACCTCTCCCATGCCGTCCCCCAAAGACAAATCCGATCTTGATCATCGAGGGTATGACTGCCACGCACTTTGCGGAATCAAGCAACTCTTCCGGAATCCCCTTGTCCGGAGTTCCCATGATTTCATCTAAGACTGATGCAGCGGCATCCATTCTTTTAACTTGCTCCGAAGGTTCTTCCGCCGCGATCGCCATCGTGCTTGCGAAAATGCTCGCCGTCATTACCGCTAATATTCCCACTGTGAATCTCATAAAATACGTCCTTCTGCGCGAATGCGCGCGATTCTGAAGTCACTATTGGGCTACGCACACGTGCCCAAGTCACTTTTCTTTGATTGGGGAGTTGCAGATCGCCAACCGACGTCAGTGTCGATTCCCGCTCCTAAGCAGGAATGATAAGGAGGTCCGTATTCAAGAGTAGTGCAGAGGCCCGGCAAGTAATATCGACAACAGGGTGTATACAACGCATAGTTTCCCTGTAGAGGGTTCTTGGTTTCTGCGACGGCAAAGTGGGCAAGGGCGCTCTACTTTTGCTGCAGTCCCCTTGCATGACCATCGCGGGCTATTTTGTGGCCAGTCTTGGCGTTAAATCCGTGCAAACTTGTTGGTACTCACTCCGAGTAGCCGGCATCCCCATCGTCCTCGCCCTCATCGTCATCGGATTCCTCGTCTTCCTCGTCTTCCTCTTCTTCCGGCTCTTCTCGAAGGAAAACGTTGGCGTTTACGGACTGACGGAAAAGGCCAGGCTCAAAACACTCCAGATTCATTTGCCGCATTTCCTAATGTTACGCCCTCCCAAGTTTCTGCCATCTCTAAAATGCAACGAACTGCTACAATGATGATTAGGGGCGATTTCTTCCTTCTCCCCTTTCAGGTCCTCTGACCTAAGCCAGTCCATCTGAAGTTTCCAACCTTAGGCTTTCAGCAGCTGAGCAGTTTGCAGCGATCTGTCGCGACGTCGGCGGAAAGCGCTCGCCATACGGCACACTACTGGGCAGCGCGGGCAGCGCGAATACCGGAACTCATCAATGAGGTCGGCTTTATGAATGTAACTAGCATTTTCCTAGGTCTGATTATCCTGATGATCTTGATCCTTGTGCTCCGGAGGTTACGCAAACCGAGGCCGCTGATCACCGCGATTCAAGCGCAGAGGATGTGTCCATCCTGCGGATTGATCACTTCCAACTCGAAGACATGTTGTGTGGAATGTGGCAAGCCCTTTATGGCGCTGACGTATACGATTTCAAAACAATGAATTGTGTCAAAGAGGACAACAGAAAATGAAATTCATTAAATTTGTGGTGAAGGTAAATCGCGGAAGCCGGGCTACCGAATATGTCCAGCAGGTGAATCCGACCGTTCACATGACAACCAACCCTAAACTGGCATTGCAAATGGGGAGATTCACTGCCGAAGACGTTATCGAATCAATCCGAACATCGCTGCGCATCCCCGAATTGGTGTCGGTACCGATTTCATAAGCAGTGCTTGTGCAGTTGTGCAGCCCAACTCAAAGCTTTTTGATCGACGATCCGTGTGATGGGTTAACAGAGCTCGATGTCCGCTTCGCACTGAGGTCCTCGAAAGACTTGAGGCGATCTGATAACTGCTCCGATCCTTGGATCAACTTACCAACCTCGGCAATTAGCAGGACCGTATTCCTGTTCAGTTCCTCGATCTTGCGTCGCAACATTGAAGCGCCTTCATTCGGCTGCGATTTAGGGATAACCTGCATGCTGTTGAGCAGCATAATGTGGCCTCCAATGCGAGTCATCAGATTGCACAAGAGACCGAAGCCAAAACTAGGGCATCGCGGAGGGATGTGTAATGGGACTCTCAAAGCTTAGCATCTTTCGCCCTGCTCGCGACAGTTTACTTGTTGAGCGATTCAGAGGCTCACAAAATGGGCACCAAGTTGCCGCTCCCGCTATGACCAATAATGACCAGTTTTTTGTGATGGTATGTGGGAGCATCTGGTTGAATCTGCAGGAGGTAAAGTATGGCATTGACTGTCGTGGCGGTGATTTTCGGAATTTTTGCTGCTGGGCTGATCATCCTTCTGATTTACAAAAGCACTCTCACGATGCAGAGGGATGACCAGTTGTTTTTGGATGACGCGAGTTCCCACATGCACACGGAACAGACGGACCTGCTGGCCAAGGTCAACCGGCTCACGATCCCGACGCGCGTGTTCGGCATCGGATCAGGAGTGTTTCTAATGCTGCTAGCAGCGATGTGGTTCTACGAGAAATTGAACGCAGCACAGTAGGGTCTAAGGATTTGCGCCCTCAGTTTCTGTGATCAGCATCCGCCACTTCACAGGCGAATTGGTTGAGTGGCCTAGTCTCTGGCCGTGGAGCGGCGGTGCACACTCAGTGCGAAGCATTCGAGCGCCATTCTAGTCGACTTGCGACGCCTTGAGCGTGGCCTGGGCGCGCAACATCTCCCAAATTCCATGGACTCCCCTTCGTTGACCTGCCCTTAATTGCGGCCTAACATACGCGTCAGTGAGCGCCCCTTATCCCACCTGCGGTCAGGTGCTTGGTCATTACCGCATTCTCGACCAAGTTGGCGCTGGTGGCATGGGTGTTGTGTTCCGGGCGCGGGATGAACGGCTCGAACGCGTTGTTGCTTTGAAGGTTCTGCTTCCCGGCGTGCTTGCCGACCAGGGTTCACGCAAGCAGTTTCGACGAGAAGCGCTCGCACTCGCCAAACTGAACCATCCCGGTATCGCGACCATTCACGACTTCGACACGCAGGACGGGATCGACTTCCTGGTTATGGAATACGTCGTCGGCATCACGCTGGCCAGCAAGCTAGGCTCAAGCATCTTGCCTGACAAAGAAATCCTTGCCATCGCCCAGCAAATCGCAAACGCCCTCGACCGTGCACATCAGTTCGGCGTCGTCCACCGCGACCTCAAGCCGGGCAATGTCATGATCACTCCAACTGGTGAAGTGAAGTTGTTGGATTTCGGTCTTTCGCTCCTGCTCAAACCAGCAAGCGAGACCGCTCTTAGCGAAACCATCAGCCTCGTCCCGAATGCGGTCGGGACCCTTCCCTACATGGCCCCGGAGCAGCTACGCGGTGAGGACCTCGACGGTCGCTGCGACATTTACGCCGCCGGCGTGATCATGTATGAGATGACAACCGGTCATCGGCCATTCGAGGCCACGCTCTCGACGAGAATGATCGCCGATATCCTGAACAAGCCGGCATTGTTGCCGCAAACTATTAACTCCAGAATTTCGCCCGGGCTGGCAAATATCATTCTCAAATGCCTGGAAAAAGATCCGGAAAACCGATATCAATCAGCTAAAGAGCTCCTGGTGGATTTGCGCCGCATAGCAGCAGAGGAATTTGGTGCTCCTGTTGTGAAAGCTCTGCCGGCAGCTGGACGACGAGCCCTTCCCATTTTCGGGATCTCAGTTGCCTTGATTTTGGCATTGGTGACGGCGTTCGCGGTTGGCACATGGCGCGCATCCCGTGGAGGTGCAACAACTGTGCCTGTCCACGCCGGCACTCACATCAGCTCGCTGGCGGTACTGCCGCTGGACAACCTTTCGGCCGACCCAACGCAGGAATACTTTACCGATGGTATGACCGAGGAGCTTATCGGTGCTCTGGCAATGATTGCAGAGCTCCGGGTTGTCTCCCGTACCTCGGTTATGCAGTACAAGAACGTCCACAAACCGCTCCCTCAGATCGCGCGCGAACTACGCGTGGACGCAATCGTGACAGGTTCCGTTTCCTATTTCGCCGATTCCAAGCGAGTTCGAATCACCGCGCAACTAGTCGACGCAGCCACGGATCGAAACTTGTGGTCCCAATCGTACGAGCGCGACCTGTCGGATGTTTTTGCCTTGCAGGACGACGTAGCCCGCAATATCGCTCTGCGCATTCGAGTTCAACTCACACCCCAGGAACAAGACCGCCTGGCGAGCCCCCGATCTGTTAAATCGGAGGCCCACGATGCTTACCTGAGAGGACGATATCACTGGAATAAAGGAACCGAGAAAGAATACCGGGAGGCAAAGAGGTACTTCGAACAGGCAGCCGAAATAGATCCGACGTATGCTGCGGCATTCGCAGGGCTAGCGGACTACTATTGGGCCACTGACGAGTTGCCCCCACGAGTGGCTGCGCCAAAGGCCACTGGTTATGCCCGGAAGGCTCTAGTGCTTGACGAGAAGTTGGCCGGCACGCATACCACGCTGGGTGCCATTCAGTTTTTCGCTCACTACAACTGGGCGGGTGCAGAGGAAGAGTTCAAACGCGCCGTGGAATTGAACCCAAGCGATGCGGACGCTCACCAGATGTATGCCGTATTCCTGTCGGCAATGGGGCGTGCCGATGAGGCCCTTTCCGAGATCCAGACGGCGCAAATACTGAATCCTCTGGACCCGACACCGATAGTGACGACCGGCTCAATATTTTACTTTGCTCGTCAATACGACCGTGCCATTGAACAGTGTGGCAAGTCGTTGGAAGTGGATCCTACCTTGCATGCAGCCCACGACTGCCTAGGCAGTGCTTACATGGCCAAGCGCGACTACCAAAAGGCTATTGCAGAGTGTCGGTTGGCCGTTGCCGGGTCCGGAGACGATCCAGTACGCCTAGTTGGACTCGCGCGAGCTTACGCCTTGGACGAGAGGAAGGTGGAGGCAAATAAAGTTCTGACAAAGCTACGGACAATCGCGAAGGCCCACTATGTCCCGCCATATTTCTTCGTCCAGATTCACGCCTCATTGGGTGAGAAAAAGCAAGCCATTTCCTGGCTCGAAAGGGCATACCGTGAGCGCGATTTCTATCTGACCCAGCTGAGAGTGGATGATACAGTGGATCCTTTGCGGTCAGATCCCCGCTTCGAAAAAATCCTTCATGATATCGGTCTCTCTCCGGCCCTCCTCGAAAAACGTCTTAGTAAAGAACCATAAAGATCGCCCGTTCACTGGCGGCATTGAGCTGATCCACTTCCCCGCACAACTCCACGTCCCCAAGTTCATTGAGCTGCTGGCTGCGAAGTGACAGACACCCTGCATGGTCTGGCGTGAATAATGGTGAGCAGCCACAAATCTGGATCTCCAGCATAGGTTGGCGATAACAGAGATACCCAGTGGGCTACTTCGCGTACGCCATCGCCTGGAAACACCTTGTTTGTATTCAAGACCGTAACCAACTTAGTTGGATCTTGTACGAACGTTTGTAAATCCGTGTCAGACACCATCACGAGAGCGATTTCGTGATCTTTGACTGGAGTTCCAACTTGCCAAACCCTCAGGACCTTTATATCGCTTGCTATCCCCTTGTACGTTTCCCACTTCGGGGACGCTGCAGGCGGCGTGCCCTGCTGCGAACCGGAGTCTTGAGCCATTGCCGCCTTGTCTCGTTGCAAGATCAGGAGGGAGCCCACTAGCAGACCTACTGCCATTGTCCGCCTCATTTGAATTACCTCCATAGGTCCGATCGACTACCCGCGTGCTTCTATACCTTCTCTTATTCCAAGTCAAGAAATGATTGTTCCCACATCCTTCGTCATTGTCGAAGGAGCGTCCGTCTCTTGTCCCCGTTTATCCTTTCTAGAAAAAAGCTGGGGATGGGTGCTCCGGCTCGCCTTGGCATGCCAGCAGATGGAGGAGTGCGATCGCGCACCAAGCGATTCGCTTAAATTCAATGTTGATTTCCATCCTCTGACGCTTCGCATTTTCTGCTCGTGGCGAATGTCCACACCCTCAAAGGGATGTGGATGCGTTTGCCGATCTTGACCCCGTGGGCGCAGTCCGCGTGTACTTCTGTGTTAGGGCATTCGCCCAATTGCGGAGTTATCTGGTTTGTTTTAAAAGAGTTCACCGATCTTTTTCGCGCAGCAGGTTTACCTACCTCATCCTCATTAACCGGTTGGGGTTGCCTCTGGCCCAGTTCCTCGCGGAATTCTTAAAACTTTTTTGGAGGGTTTGCAGTCATGAGACGATTCTCCCCCATCGTGTGCGCATTCGTCGCACTCCCACTCGCATTCGGCCCGGGCATTTCGCGCGCACAGGACGTTGATGCCTCGGCCGCAAAGTCCGTCGTCGTCCACGTCATCCCCGATACCTCTTCAGCCGCGTCTTCGGAGGCAGTGCAATTCACTGCTCTGGTTAACAACACCTCCCAAGTGGCTGTGACTTGGTCTGCGTCCCAGGGCACCATCTCCCATGGCGGTGTTTACCGGGCCCCCAAAGTCGACAATGAGACCGTCGTCCGAATCACCGCGACGAGCGTGGCCGATCACTCCAAGTCCGCAACCGCCTTTTTGACAATCAAGCCCCCACAACCCCTGAAAGCCGCCAAAGTACAACCGGACGATGGAAACGTGGTCCAACTGTCATTCTTCGGCTCCGACTTCAACGGCGGCGCGTGGCCCCCTACAGACGGACAGGGTCAAATGGCCTCCCTGGGTAGCATCCGGCTTTGGGACGACGGCGTGAAATGGGCTCACATCGAAACCTCAAACGGTGTGTACAACTGGTCCAAGCTCGATAACTGGATCAGCAAGGCGCAAGCTCAGCACATGGACGTTTTGTACACCATCGGTGACACTCCGCAGTGGGCTGGCAAAATTCCCGCCAAGCGTCCCTGTGGTTCAAGCGGCCCATACAGTTGCTCCGCTCCGACAGATGTCAACTCCGACGGTACCGGCAGCGACGCGAAGTTCTCCGCATTTATCACCGCCCTGGTCACCCGTTACAAAGGACAGATTGCCTTCTACGAACTCTGGAACGAGGCAGACTGCACTTGCTACTTTGCCGGAACAACAGCTCAGATCGTAAGGATGGGCAAGGATGCCGCCTCCATCATCCGCTCGATCGATCCTGCCGCCAAGATTATCAGCCCTTCCGCTCACGGTCCAACGATGAAAACGTGGTTCGACGGCTATGTCGCAGCTGGCGGCGCTGCCAACTTCGACATCGTCAACGCGCACCTGCGCGGGTCAAAGAATCCGTCCAACTCCTCCCCCGAGGCGTTCCTCACGATGTGGGACGACGTCACTACGGAAACCGCGAAGCGTGGCCTGTCCAATCTGCCGGTATGGGATGACGAGCACGGAATCAGGAAGGGCGAACTCACCGATCCCGACATGCTCACCGGATACACGGCGCGTTCGCTCATTTTGCGCGCCGGTGTCGGAGTGCAACGGCAATACGTTTATAGTTGGGACAGCAATCCGCCTTACGGGATGCAGGGCAACGATTCCGGTACAGCCTGGGATGTTGTTGCCGGATGGCTCATCGGCCACAGCATCAGTCCCTGCGTCGCGAGCGGAACGGTATACACATGCGCCGTCGACAATGGTCAGATCGTTTGGGACACGGCTCAGTCCTGCAACCGCGGCTCCTGCTCCACTTCAAACTACACCTATCCTGCGGGCTACAACACGCAGACGGATCTGACAGGCACAAAGACGTCGCTCACAGACAGTACAGTGAGAATCGGCTACAAACCGATCTTCCTCACCGCTGAATAACGCTCAGAACAATAATCTCGCGCTCGACATCCGCATTGTTCGGATGTCGAGTGTGGATATCCAGACGGAGGCTTCTGGCGACACCTTCCGCGCTCAGAGCTTTTTAAAGTGGGCCCCGTTTTGTCGCAGCGGATGATCGGAAAAAGTGACTTTCAGCTCAGTCCCAATTTATTTGGACTGAACTTCAATCGGCTCTGCCAGACTTAAAGGCTGGCCGACGTGACTTCCGACTTCGATCTTTTGCCCCTTCTTACCGTAAGCGGCAATCACTCCGGCCTGTGACCAATCCAGATCCCAACCATTTTCGATCGCGAGGATGGTATAGGAGCCCGGGACTACGCCGTGGAAGACAAAAGTCCCGTCGAGATCGCTTTGATCCCGGCGGAAAAGATCCTGATTCATCTCCGGATTCTTGGGGACCAGAACAATCATTGCACCAGCAAAGCCCTTCCCCGCACGCTTGGCCGTTCCTTGTATCTCGGCGGCGCCGAGCGACACGGTAAGCGAGATGGAAATAGAAGAGCCCGCCGCGATCTTAACCGTGTGACCAGAAACCGTGGCCTCCTCCGCCGAAACGTGGTCGATCACGTAACGTTTGCCGAATCCCGCGATCATGACTTCGTATAGGTCGGGCGCGATACGTTGGAGCTCAGCCTCTCCCTTTGAATCCACCCTTTGCCAAGCACCGCGCTTTCTAGGTCCGGAAACCAGCCCAACTGCGAATGGCGCGGGAAGCGCAGTATCCCCAAGTACGCGCACGGACACTTTGACGGTGCTCAGGACTTCGGCGCGGGACATTTCAATTTCCTCGCCATCCTCACTAAGCTCAACATCGTTCATCTGCAATTCCTGCCCAGCGCCCGACGTGCGGATGTTGTACCGACCTGACGGAATTCCGGCAATTTCGAGGACACCTGGTGCAATCATGCGCACGTCTCTGGTCTGAACAGCGGTAGAACCGTCAAAGGTGGACTGCTCCAGCCGAGGAAATGCGAAGCCCGTGTTGCGGTCAACTGGAACATGAAAGGTCAGACGAAGAGCGGGAACAGGATTCAAGTGGATATCGATTTGAATTCGCTCACCACCTCGAAGTGGAATCGGGGCTGCACTGTCCGTTTCCGTTACATCAGGATAATAAGTGAGCGGATAGGTTACATCGAGAGATCGATCGACCGTAGCAGCGGGCGCGACTTGACGCCCCTGCCCGGAATTAACTGGTTCGGAATGAGAATGGACGGCATACCACGGTGTCGCGCTCGCGGACAAAAAATATGTGCCGGGCATCAGCGTTGGGAATTCATAAGAGCCTAAGTCATCTGTCTGAGCCAGGCGAAACGTGTGAATCTGATCGATGCCCCCCTGATGATCGTCGTAATACAAAGTCACCCTACATCGGCGAACCGGCTCTCCGAATTCGTCCAGTATCTTGCCGCCGATCAGTGCGGTGGGGGCCAGTTTCAGTACAAGGCTTCCAGTGTCTAATCCCGCGTCCGTCACAATTGCGGTTGAAAATTGCTCATGCTGATCGTAGGCAGCAGAAATAAATCCACGTTTCGCCCCATCCAAGGAATACTTCCCGGTCGGCAACGCGCGAAACTCAAACTTGCCGTCTTCTGCGGTAATCAGTGACTCAACGCGCTTTCGATTCGTCACGTCACTTATCGTGACTCTCGCCCGTGCAAGAGGATGCCCGTCTGCTTTGCTCACGATGGTTCCGGCGATCCTATAGCCAGCACCGGGACTAGAAATTCCTGCTTGAGGAACATTCGCAGTCTGTATCATCGCTCCTGTTGGTGCTCCGAACAGGCACAAAGCCATCAAAAGCAGCAAGCACTTCGAAGATGCATTAGAGACCATAGTTGACCTCTGCTATCACTCGCTGCTGGAAGTGAGATGTACCTGGAGAGTTGCCTTTTGGCCAGCAATCAAATGAACTACTTCACCTTTTGTCTCGTAAGGCCGCATAGCCGTGGCATCGCGGTACGGAAGGTTCAGCTGCCGAGCGTTGAAGGCCAGGATACGGTAGCTGCCCGGCACCATTTTCAGACTGAACTTCCCGTCAGTGGAAACTTCCAGTTGTTGAAATTGCCCTCCGCTGTCAGGCAGTGGAAAACAATAGACCCAGACCCCGGATGAATAAGGTCTCGAGGCAACTGTTCCGTTTGTCGTTGAGCCTGTACTCATTTCGGCTACAGAACCTTCCATTTCGGCAAAGTCATCTCGTAACTTGACTTCGATCGGTAAGCCCGATCCCGCCCCGACGACCAGCGGTTCATGCAGCAGATCGACTCCCCCTAATGTCGCCGACGCCACGTAGCCCCGCGACGAATTTAGTCGGAGCCAATAGCGGCCTGGCGGCAGATTTTCGAGGATCATGGAATCATCGTTCGGGCCAGTGGGAGGGCGGATTTGACCATTTACTTGTTGCTCAAAGTCGTCCGCGGCCTCTACTCTTGCCTGTAAATACTGTTGCGGCCCATGCACATTGAATGTGCGGTGCCCGTCGCTATAAGAGATACGATCGTTCCTGGCTGCGTCGTTACTGAATTCTTCCTTGACGTCCAAAGGAATTGAACCGCTCCGATGCAACGTCAAAGAAGAACCTTCGGACGGAGCCCCACTCACAGCGAGTCCCGCCGCTCCTCTCGCCAAAGTAGGACCATCGGTAGCGGCTTCCACGAGATAATTGCCATTCGGTAACATGCCTTCAATTTGTTTCGTTTCGTTGTTGTATCCCAGCGAATATCCTGGCCCTCGCCGCCCTTGCACCGATACGTTGATATTCATTCCGTTGATCGCCTCGCCACTCGCGACCGCCATCTTTACTGAGTAGTAAGGCTGACGGGTGACTGAGAGATCTGCCTGAAATATCTGTCCAGCCGTGAGTTGAATCGTAGCTGCGGAAGCAAAATCGCTCACGCCTGGATAGTAGACAGGGGCGTATCCATAGAGTTGACCGCCCGGGACCACCGCAACGGGATCGTTATCCATCAACTCATGTGTCACTAACCGATAGGCTCCAGGCGCCAGTTCGGCAAAGCGGAACTCGCCTGCCGAGTTCGTTCTTACCGAAGCGCCCGGCATCCATCGCGGCAGGCCCTCCTGCACTTGCATCATGAAAACCTGGACATCAATGCCAACAGCTGCGTCGGCTTCTGAAAGAGCAACGCGACCCTTTATCAATGCCTCAGGCATGAGTGTGATGGTCATGTCTCCGACGGGGAATTCCCCAACCCGGGGAGAGTCGTTCGGATCTTTCAGGAATCCCGGCTTGCGAGCCGACAGCCCAGAAAACTCAAATGCGTATGACGACGGAAGGGTCTGTTGGCCCTGCATAAAAAAAGTGGTCGACTCGGCAGAAGGGGTGGGCAAAACGAACTCGAAATGGCCTTCGCTATCGGTCAGAGTAGCGAGGCGACTATCAGAAGTGGATACGAGAGCGCGACCGACTGGAGCGTGCGTCACTGAATTGACTACGGTTCCGCGAACTCGGCGTTGCTGTTCGTTGGATTGCGGATTCTGCTCGGACACCTGTCCCAAAACAATCGTCCCAGCAGCGACAATGAATATAACTAGTAGAAGCGCACTGCGCTGAACAGCAGCACAGACATGAGTCCGCGAATGGATCCTTCGGAGCGGTAACTCGTCACTTATTCGATAGACGATCACTCCGGCTGTGCTCCTAAGTTAGAAGCTCCCCGTAAGACGCTCCCCGGTTCGGTGGACTTATTTGACTTCTTTTGAGGCCTAGCCGTCAATCCAACACGGAACCATAGTTCTTCGCGACGCACATCTTTCGATCTGATGGCGACAGAACGCGGACCGGCGGTAGTGGACTTGGATCTTATACCCCGGAGTGATACTCGGTAGGGGATCGTTCTTAGTTCGTCTCGGGCAAACTCCAAGCGAACAACACTCCGCCGCTGCTGGTCAGCACGAATTGCCTGTGATCCAGTTCATAGGTGATCGGGGAACTCGCGATCTGGCCGCCGGTGCCGGCGTGCCAGAGAGTTTTGCCATCGCTGGTGTCGAGGGCGAGAGCATTGCCGCTGGAATCGCCAGTGAATGTGACACCTGAATCCGTACTCAACACGCCCGCGGATGCGTCATGACCAATGTCGTGACTCCAGCGAATTTTCCCAGTCTGATAGTCGATAGCTTTGATGATGCCTTTGCCCCAGAGCCCATAGTCCGCGCCAGCCCAGCCGTAGGCGCCGTCTGCTGGCTTGGCGAAATAGAGAGAGTAACTATCGCGCGCCGAAACGATAAACAGTCCATTCTGGGGATCGAAACTTGGAGAACGGAAGTTGGTCATGCCACCTTCATCGGGTGCGATCAGCCGTCCGTCAGGCGCCGGCTCTTTCTCCGGATTCGGAATGGGACGGCCCTCTTTATCAACTCCCAGTGTCCAATTCACCGGGCCAAACGGAACCGTCAGAAGGCTTTTGCCGTTGGTGCGATCAAGCACGAAGAAGTAGCCGTTGCGGGAGGCCTGCATCAACAACTTGCGCGGCTCTCCGTGAAAATCGGCGTCAACCATCACCGGAACTTCGATGGCGTCCCAATCGTGGGTGTCATGCGGAGAAGGCTGGAATGCCCACACAAGTTTTCCGGTGTCCGGGTTCAGGGCCGCGATGGTGCACGTATATAGGTTGTCGCCGGGACGAACCTTGCCGTTCAACACGGGCGTCGGGTTGCCGGTGCCGGTGTAGAGCAGATTAAGATCGGGATCATACGTTCCAGTCAGCCAGATGGTGCCACCCGTGGTCGCATTCGGAGTGCCGGCTGGAGGCGTGGTGTCCCACTGCCATTGGACCTTCCCATTGTCCGGATCATACGAACGCATGTATGCGCCGATGTTGTCCAAGTCGCCGCCCACGCCGAGGATCACGTGATCGCGCACCACCAGCGGAGCCATGGTTGTCCAGTATCCTTTTTTGATGTCCCCGACGACTACATCCCAACGAACTTTGCCGTTCTTTGCTTCTAAAGAAATCAGGTGTGCATCGGGAGTGGAGAAGTAGAGCCACTGTTTGTACATCGCGACCCCACGATGCCCAAGGTGCATTCCCTCGTTCGGCTTATATGTGTAGCGCCAGATTTGGCGCCCTGTACGAGCATCGACAGCCCATACGTTGTCCGGCACCGTGAAATACAGCACACCGTCAACCAGCAATGGAGAAGACTTGATGAGCGCGTCCTGGTTGGTCTGAAACGCCCACGCAAGCGCAAGCGATGAAACGTTCTGCGGAGTGATCTGGGTCAGCGAACTGTGTCGTCGGCCAGAATAGTCCCCGTGGTAGCTCGGCCAGGAATCGACCGGCGGATTTGCAATTAAGGCAGGATCGAGCCCCTGTGACCGAAGCCGGCTTGGAAAGAAGAGCAGAAGGGCGGCGGCACACAATATTTTTTTCGTTGAAAGAGATGTCATAGTCCCTATCGCAATGTTTGCAGGTAGGCCATCAGGTTATGAATATCGTCGTCGGTGTATTTTTCGAATTGCTCGATGTGAGCGTCGGAGGGTGAGTCGATTTTGTAATCGACTGCGCGGATCGGCCACGACCTCGACCAGCCTTCGGAATCAGTCATCGCAATGTGGAATTCATCTTTATAAGTGAGCGTCCCTGTGAAGGTTTCGCCGGTCTTGTTAGTGACTGTAACCTTTGCCTTCGCGTTCTGCGGATAGAGCATTTGCATTTCGAGTTCCAGGCCCTCGCGACGCGTGGCAATCCCTGCCAGGTCACCGGTTGGCGAGTGACAAGACGAGCATCTCCCGGGGCCATTGAAATACGCTTTACCCCGCTCAACGTTGCCAGTTTGCAAGTCGGCAACTTCGACGCCGCGGCGCCCCCCTGGCTTGGAGTTCAATTGCCTGGTTTGGTCGCGAATGAAAGCAATCATATCGTTGACTTGAGGGATGGAAAGTCCTGGGAATGGCGGCATACCTCTCTCGACACGCCCATCGTGCACCACGGCTCTAATTTTGTCTCCCCGCACGTCGCGCGTGACCAGTCGCGAACTTGTCAGGTCCGGACCGGATTCGCCGCCAGCGGCATCGCGCCCGTGGCAGAAGGCGCAATTGCGAACAAAGAGCAGTTTGCCCCGCGCCGCGGGCGTCGGCTGAGATGTTGGTTTGGTTGACTGTGCTGACGCCGTACAAAAAACTGCCAGCAGCAGCGTAAAAGTCAGCAATCCTCTTTTAAGACCGCGTTCAGGTATACCCACCACCGATGAAATCCGCCGCACAGGAATGTCCATTTCCGAGAGCCACCGTTTCGCTGGCAGTACATGGTAACAAAAGAGAGGAAGAAGCAGGATGCATGGCGCGCTCGCAACCTGTGTGAGCGAAACCGTTTTTCCTGTCCGCCCTTCCCTTTTCGTTGACGCAAACGACGATTCTTCAGGTCTAGACGAATGGGAGTGCCAGTAACCTCGCTCGATGAATGACTCGCAAAGTTTTCGTCCGATTTCCGGATCAGAGAGCGAGGTCACGTAATCTCTTCGAACCTGTTCGGCTGGCGACGATGCGGGCTCCGCTTCTCAAAACGACCTGGACTCGTGCGGAATCGTAAGGCTCAATGGATGTCACGTATTCAAGGTTGATGAGGTGTGATCGATGGATCCGTAGGAAATTTGCCGCTTCGAGGCGGCTCTCTAGGTCTGACAACCGGAGGCTCACTAGATAGTTCTTTCCTGCTGTGCAGATGGTTACGTAGTCGTCGGTTCCTTGTACCCGTTCCAGACTGGCCAGTGGGATGGGAACGATGCGATTTCCGTCGCGCACGAAGATTTTCGACAACGAGCTCGTCCGTTCCAGCGATTCCTTTGCTCGCGACAACAGCGACCCACCCGCTCCGTTTAATTCCGCCTGCGCCCTACGAATGACACGCTCCAGTCGGTCGCGTCCGAACGGTTTAAGAAGATAGTCGAGTGCGCCAAGTTCAAACGCGATGACGGCGTACTGATCATGAGCTGTGGTGAAAATCACCTTCGGTTCATAGTCAAGCCGCTCGAGCACCTTCAAACCGGTCACCCCGGGCATCACGATATCGAGAAACACCAGGTCGGGCCTCTGCTGGTTCGCAATGCGTATGGCAGTGATTCCGTCATGAGCCTCATGAATGGGCCCCGACCAACCTAAACTGAGCAAGTGTTCCCGCAGCGTCCGTCGAGCCAATGGCTCATCGTCAGCGATGAGAACGGATTCGTTCACGGCTTGTTACCTATTTGGGGCTCGACTTCCGACGGCTCTGAAGAAAACGGAACCACGAAAGTTGCCGTAAATCCGGCCGGCCCGTTTTCGATATGAAGATCACCGGAAGGTCCGTACGCTGCTCGCAGGCGATCCCGCAACGAACGTAAGCCGAATTGATGCGACTCTCCTGCATCAACGCCTTCTCCCGGGCCATCATCGCGAACGGTAATGATAAGGGCGCCATCTCGGCATAAAGAAGATATCCAGATCGAGCCGCCTTGGGGCCGTATCGCGATGGCGTGGCGCACTGCATTTTCCGCCAAGGTCTGCATGGAAAACGGTGGAATGTCGAAGTGGAGGGACTCGGGGTCGATCTGCAACTCTACTTTCAGCCGGTCTTCATAGCGAAGTTGTTCGAACGCAATGTACTGGCGCGTGAAGTCGCATTCCTCAGAAAACTCCACCAGTTCCCTTCCATCTTCCTTCAGCGTGTAGCGCAGCATGTCCCCGAGGCGCTCGATCGCGCCCTCGGCCATTGCCGGGCGAAACTTCACAAGAGCAGACAGCGTGTGCAGAGCGTTAAACAGAAAATGAGGATTCAAACGCGCGCGGACTGCATCCAGACGCGCGGCCGCGGCCAGTGCCTCCGCTCGCACCGCGAGGGTCTCTTTTTCGTGCAGCCGATTTCGCGTTTGTACCGCGTAAGATACGCCGGCGAACAGCCCATATAGCCAAAGTCCCATCAGGAGCTGCCATCCGAGAACTGGCGAGCGCCAAACGTCCCGAAGCAGGAAGCTTCCACGGCGTATCGAATCAAGTATATCGGCGGAAAGAACCCAGACGATCGAGTACAGCGCCGCCAGCAAAATGTGCAGCAAATAAAACTTCAGACTGAGTCGAAGCGGCCAGGGCCAACGTTGGCAGACATGCCACACTACGATTCCAAGCAAGCCCGCGCTTCCCATCGAGATCATGCTTACTGCGAGGGCCGCCGAGAACCGAAAGTGGGCGTAGATCATCGCAAACAGTGCCCACAGGGCGAAAAACGGCAGCCACGCCACAAACGCAATCGCATAGCGCCGGATAGCCTTGCTCATCATTTGGCCTCGAATTATCTCAGCTCGCGCCTAGTTTCAAATGCCATTCACCGAGCCGGAGAGCGGGTTTACCGAAGAGCTCTGGCAGGTATGCATTCTGCACCGTAAGTTGGAGCTCGAACTAGAGGACAAAGAAATGCCTGGGAACGGTATATCAATCGGACTGATCTTGACGGGGGAGAACCCGACACCGAATTCGATCCCCGAAAGGCGCGGTTCCGGAAACCTGACAAGAAGCCTCGCTCTCCTGTTGACCTCG
This sequence comes from uncultured Acidobacteriota bacterium, assembly GCA_963801895.1. GTDB lineage: Bacteria > Acidobacteriota > Terriglobia > Terriglobales > Acidobacteriaceae > Sulfotelmatobacter. Next base: position 179,232 of record CAWDGM010000005.1, read on the forward strand.
GTGGCAATCGCGGCGAGCGCCTCCGCTGTCGATCCCCTGCACGAACAAGCAGCCGGGATCGTCGCCCAGATCCAGCGTGCTGACTATGAAGGAGACCGCACCGCTCTGCGCATTCTGCCACTCAAGCTGCTGCCATTTGTCGGGGAGAAGGAACTCGCGGTCCAGGTGCGATACTGGCGAGGTTTTGCGCGATGGCGCAGGGCCGTCAACGGGTTCAACGAAACGCCAACTCCCACCGATATCGAGGCGGACCTGCAGGATGCTATCGCCGAGTTCGAGAAAGCCACCGCTCTAGATCCCTACTTTGCCGACGCGAAGATCGGCATGGCATCTTGCCTCGGAAACATTCTCTACCTGCATCGGAAAGATCCGTCGCAGGTCCAAGCGTACGTCGCTCGAATTTCGCCCCTTCTGCAAGAGCTGAAGGCTTCGGCCGCCAACAACCCGAGACTCGACTGGGTGCTGGGACCAATGTATTGGAGTATTCCGGTCGACCGTGGCGGCGGCCAAGACAAAGCTTTCGAGATGTATCAGAAGGGCCTGGACGAGATCAGTCACCACAGACCCACGGCCAGCGATCCTTTGCAGCCATCTTGGGGAGAGCCGGAGCTGTTGATGAACCTGGCGTGGTCCAATCTCAACCGAACCACGCCCGACCTTGACGCGGCGGAGCAATACGCTGCTTCAGCCCTCAGGTTAGTTCCCTACTGGCACTACGTCCGCGACGTACTGATGCCGCAAATCCTAGAGGCTAGAGCTAAAGCAAAGAAGGGCTGATCCATTCGAAGTTCGGAAAAGGAAATCCTAGAAATGGCAAATCCCGTGACTCAATTCCAGATCCTGTCCAGAAATCCCGACAAGACAGCCGAGTTTTACACCAACCTTTTCGGATGGGTTGTGATCGCCGACAATCCCTTGGGCTGTCGACAGATCAGAACCGGATCGGTCGAAGGGATTCAAGGAGCAATCTGGCCCGCGCCGCTGGAGGCTTCAAACTTTGTTCAGCTATTCATGACTGTCGCCGATGTGAGCAGCGCAACCAGGAAGGCCGAGGAACTGGGTGGAAAAGTGATCGTTCCTCCGACGATGTTGCCGGAGGGCGATGAAATGGCAATTCTGCTCGACCCAGAGGGAATGTCGTTTGCCGTTTGGAAATCTGGAACAGCACCGAACCATCACTGAATCCCGGCCGGATGGTCTGGACCCGCCCGGTCGTGTAGAGAGGGCGTCTCGCAGATCCGCCTTCTAAACGTGCAGCAGGAATTCCGGATCGTCCGGAAGCTCGCACTCAAACTTCACGGGCTTGAAGTCAGAATCGAATTTCTGGATGGTCTTCTCGGTGCGGCTGGCTACATAAAAATTTCCGGCATTTCCAAACGCCATTCCACCCGAGTTTTTTACTTTCACGCTCCCAATGGCTTTGAGTACGAAATTGCCCGGAGAGCTTGGCAGCATGCCGGCAAAAACATGGTCTCCACCACTGACATAGAGCCACCCATTGCGGATGACTACATGAACGGGACATCCCGCCTCCAGCGTATTACTCTCGCCCAGGTATTTGCCGGTGATGTCGTACATCTTGAGGGTGCAGGCAGGCTGGTCCGCGACATATAACCTGCCGTTCGCCCATGCCACGCCCCGAACCGAATGTTTCTTGGCTTCCACATCCGAATACGCAAGGCCAGCGGGAGTCGTGACAGGCGTTGTGGCCGTATTAGCCAGGTTGCCATTGCTGGATGCTACGAAAGTTCCGGCGAGAAATTTCCCCGAAGCAGGAAGCGCGGCTGCAACCGGCGCCGGTCGTCCGAGCTTGCCGTCGTCAGAGACAATCAAGCGCGTGACCACGTTTGTATCCTGGCTCGACAAAAAGCAATGGCCCATGCCATCGAAGGCGAAATCAAAAGGATGCAGGATCGCGTTGCAGCTTTGATTCGAGGCGAACCGGCTCACAAATCGATATTCGGTTCCTGACCCTTCGTAGCAGAGCAAGCTGTTCTGGGTTTTGTTCGCGTTGGCAACGTACAAGTACTTTCCGATCAGGTAGATACCTCTCAGTTCATTAAGAATGACTCCCTCGCTGTCGGCTAACACGCACGAAGTAATCCGTTTGCCTTCCTTGTCGTAGGCATGAACGTTGTTTTTATGGGGGTTTCTCTCAGGCTTGCCGCCATGGAGAGTAACGAACAGCATAGTGATCTCTCCCCTAGTGATCGCAAATCGAGTTGCCTCCACACTCACAACGATGGGCTGGAAGCATTAAGGCTCACATCGCAATAGTGGCCGGAGACCGTGCAACGTTTCATCTATCCCAATCACCATTCATCGAGGACGCCCTCAAGAAAAGCCTCGGATTGTTGCCCTAGTGAAACATAATTGAAGGCAATCCGAGTTCCCTCTGGTAGTCCTTAGCTGTCGGTATGTTGTCCGCAAACTACCGGTAGAGAACCCGCAAGCCCCACGTAAGGGAGGAGCCCCTGTGACCCGCGTCATCGCTTCGACAAGTATTCCGCAAACCGTTTCGTTTCAGCAACTCCGTCCATTGGTACTTATCTTGGCGCTTTTGCAGATTTTGATTCTCTGCCGACTGAGCCCGGCGCAGACGTCGGATAACGCGCAAGCCGAGCAAAAAGTGAAGAAGGTGTTTTATTCGCCCAAGGACCGGTTGGAGGCTATGCATGCGGCCTCGTTATTCACGGCAAAACCGGTAGCAGACGCCAACATTCTGGAAGGTCCAGCGCAAAGCAAGAAGGAATTTCAACTTCACACTAACGACAAAGTGATTTGCGATTTTGCCGCGCCAGGATCGCAAATGGGCGGGAAAACTCCCAAGTTCTCCTGCAAGATCACGCGCGTCGAAAGCATCGACGGCACGGTTCAGACGCTAACTCCCGAAATGGACGAGGAGCCAGTCAAGGTCAAATTCGGTGCTGATGACAATGAAGTCTACGCCGAGGTGGTTGCCACTCGGCTGATGTGGGCGATGGGATATTACGCCGACTCGTGGTTTTCGGTTCGCGTCGAATGTCACAACTGCCCTGAGAACCCGATCTCAGGTTCCGGACAAGCGGGAACGCGAACGTTTGATCCCGCGACCATCGTGCGGAAGTATCCCGGCCACAAGATGTATGAAAACGGTAAAGAAGAACAGGGCTGGAGTTGGAAAGAGCTGGACAGCGCCAATGGCCGCCCAAGTTATGAAAGAGACGGCCTGAAGCTCGTGGGCGCGTTCCTCCAGCACAGCGACAACAAGCCGCCGCAGCAGCGCCTGGCATGTGACAAGGTCCACGTCGACGAGAAGACGCAGCCCTTCAACACTACTTGCGATAAACCGGTGATGCTGGTCCAGGACGTGGGCGCCACGTTCGGGGGCGGAGGCTGGTTCACCACGAATGGATCCGCCAAAATGAATCTCCAAGTCTGGTCGGGCAAGAAACTTTGGAACAAGGCTGGTTCCGAAAGCGCACCTCGCCAATGTCAGGCTGTACTCCGAAAGAGTCTGACCGCACACGATGGCTTGAGTGATCCGCTGATTAGCGAGGAGGGACGGCGCTTCGACGCCGGCCTGATGTGCCAACTATCCGACCGTCAAATCGAAGAACTCTTCAAGGCTTCTCGAGTCGGTCAAATGCCTCAATATCACAACAGCGACGGAAGTTTCAAAACCGGCGTAGACGAAGCGTCGGTCATCCGGCAATGGGTAGAAGCGTTCAAGAAAAAGCGTGAGGAACTCGCTCAAGCCCGCTGTGAATGGAAGGAAAAGCCAGCCGACCTCGCTGCGATCGACAGTCCTGCCGGCCTCGCCACGGTTCCCAACTTTTGTTCGGCGAAGCCCTTCTGACGAAGGTATTGGCGAAATATTTCTGTAGAAAGTGAAGGATTACCAATGTTGCGAAGATCTGCTGTGTATGCGCTATCGATTTTGTTGTCGGGCGTAGTGAGTGGAGCAGCCCAAACCCAACCCTGCGAGGTTCCCCATGGAATGACGAAGGAGCAAAAGCTGCCATGCGTCCGGGCCGCCAGCATGCTGATTGATCAGCCAGTGCTAACTCCGGCTCAGATGGCCAACGGGCCGGACTTCGATCCCGCCAATCCAGAAAAGAGCCGCTTTGCCTACTTTACGGCGGACGATACGATTTCCTGCTATTTTCGCCCGCACTACGCGTTCTCTAAAGTGCCCGGTGACAGCATGAAGTTTCAGTGCTGGCACATGACCCCGGACCACGGTTTCTTTAGCCGCAAGGGTGAACCGATTGGTGTCGAAGACGCGAAAGTCGTTATCAAAAAGGACAAGAGTGGCGAAAAATCCGCGGAACTCTATCCGCGGAATGACGACAAGAACGAGCACGAAATTAAAGCCGACCACTTCAAGATCAAATACCTTAAACCGCCGTATCCGGACCATAACCCACGTTTCAACGAGGTTTTTACTGCGGTGGCCACCACGCGGATTATGTGGATACTGGGTTTTCCAGCTGATCATGTGTACCCGGCCGGAGCCGCCAGCTGCATTGGCTGCACCGACGATCCATTCGGAAAGAAGCTGGCTGACAACACCGCATCCGTCAAAGATGCGCCATCCACTTTTAAAATCGTGAATGCAGAGCGGGACCTTCCGCTAGATCAGATAGACCCTGACAACGACGAGACCTGGTCGTGGACCGATGCCGCTAGGTTTTATTCCGATGGCGAATGGACACACCAGCAGAAAGTTGAGTTTGATGCGTACCGGCTTGCTTTGGGACTGATCCACTATTACAACGCACTCCCACAGCAGAACCGTCTGGTTTGCGCTGAGTGGGATTCGACCGCTGAGGGACAAACCAAGATTTGTAAGAAGCCTCTGATCTATGTACATGATCTCGGCTCCACCTTTGGCAAGAAGCGCAGTGCTTTTGATCTGTTCGGAACCAATCCCCGAGGTATTTTCGCAGCCTATGAACCGCAGACGGTGTTCCTGAATCCGGCGAATTGCGAATTGCGCGCAACGCTGTTGGGAGACAAGCAAGTGCTGAAAGAGGCGCAGGACCTGATGATCCAAAGACTGGCACGCTTGGATCGTGAAACCGTGAGGTCCATCTTCCGAGTCGCGCGCTTCAATATGATGGACCAGAAGCAGGTGCAAAGACTGCGAGCAGCAGGCTCGAAGAACATCGACGAGGCCGTGCTGGACGAGTGGACGAATGCGTTTATGAAACGCATCGAAGAAGTGCGCAATGCCAGCAACTGCAAGGCCAACTAAGTTGTCAGGAGCGCTCCCGTCGTGGGCGAAACCCCTTCCTGGGGGATCAAAGTTGCATGATTGCCGCGGAACAGAGAGAATCAGCGGGAACGGCGATACCCGGCCGATGGCGAATCTCAATCGCTCTCCCGCCGATATCACCTGAGGTCTGGACCGGGGACGTGGGTGGGTAAGTCAAAGAAAATTATCAGCCGCAAGACAATCGAGATTGAGTGGGGTGATTGCGATCCCGCTCGGATTGTCTATTTTCCCAGATACTTTGCCTTTTTTGACGCCTGCACGACCGCCTTGTTCAGGAAGGCCGGAATATCCAAACCTCAAATGCTGAAAACTTACGGGATCGTCGGGATCCCGATGGTCGATGTGCGCGCATCGTTCACGGCTCCGTCGCGTTTCGGCGACACAGTCGTGGTTGAATCTGAAATCACCGAGTGGCGACGCAGCAGTTTCTGCGTCCGGCACAGGCTGTTTAACAAAAGACTCATGGCGGTCGAATGCTCCGAGATCCGCGTGTGGGCTGCTCAGTCCGCAAACGATGAAGAAAAGATTGAGAGCCGCCCAGTGCCGCAAGAAGTGATTGCCAGATTTTCCGGCACCCACGCTGCTCCGAACCGTAGGACATCTCCCCGAAAAAAAAGATGAAACTGCGGACACAGGTTGGGATTGTGGGGGCCGGACCTGCGGGGCTCGTACTCTCACACTTGCTCCATCTGCAAGGCATCGAATCTGTAATTATCGAAGCTCGAAGCCGCGAGTACTGCGAACAGCGCGTGCGAGCGGGTGTCCTGGAACAAGGCACGGTCGATCTGCTGAACGAGATGAAACTCGGCGATCGAATGATGCGCGAGGGATTGGTTCACAATGGCGTTGAACTTCGATTCAACGGGCGCGGTCACCGCATTGATTTCAAGGAATTGACCGGACGCGCCATCACCATCTACGCCCAACAGGAGGTTGTGAAGGATCTGATTGCTTCACGACTTGAATCCGCAGGGAGAATTCTCTTCGAAGTTGAGGATGTCAGCGTCCATGACTTCGATTCCGCAGCTCCGAAGATCCGATTTCGCGATCATGGTGAACCTTCGGAGATAGCCTGTGATTTCATCGGCGGTTGCGATGGATTTCACGGTGTCTGCCGCCCGTCGATCGCGAACGCTCTAACCGTTTACGATCGGGTCTTCCCTTTCGCATGGCTCGGCATCCTGGCTGCGACACGTCCTTCATCGGAAGAGTTGATCTACTGTTACCATGAGCGCGGTTTTGCTCTTCACAGTATGCGCACGCCGGAAATCACTCGTTTATATTTTCAGTGCGCCCCAGACGAGGATCTGGCACGCTGGCCAGACGAGAAAATATGGGAAGAGCTGCAAATACGGCTTTCTACACACGATGGCGCAAAATTGAATGAGGGCAAAATTCTGCAAAAGGGGATTACAGGCATGCGAGGTTTTGTCGTCGAGCCAATGCAGCACGGACGGCTCTTTCTTGCTGGAGACGCGGCGCACATTGTGCCTCCGACCGGCGCCAAAGGCCTCAACCTCGCCGTCGCGGATGTTCGCGTTCTCTCCCATGCGCTTGCCGAATTCTACCGCTCGGGATCGACAGAACTTCTCGACGGATACTCTGCCAAATGCGTGCGACGAGTTTGGCTGGTCCAGCGTTTTTCATTGTGGATGACCGGGATGCTCCACAAGTTTCCGGACAGCGATCAATTCGAAGCGCACCGCCAGTTGGCTGATCTCGACTACGTCACCAGCTCGCGCGCGGCCGCGCAAACATTCGCGGAAAATTACGTCGGTCTTCCAATGAGCTGAATCGAGGAATGGCTGTAGAATTCAACGGGATATTCTGAACATGTTGATGGCAAAAAACATCACCCAGCCCGAAGAAGTGAACGATTCCACCACGCGGATCGCTGGCTTCCGCCGGCATGATCCGGGCACCCAGCCAGATTCCTACTATCCGGGCTATGTCTCGACGATTCTGCGCGCACCTTCCCATCCGCTGATTTTTTTGCCGCACACATTGTCCGAGGTGACCGGACCGGTCTTCGGCGACTCCGAGGTTGGGCCGAACGATTTCAACCTGACTGCACACCATGGAGCTGAGCCGCTCGGGGAACGCATCATCGTGCAGGGACGTGTTATCGACGGGGATGGGCGCCCGATTTCAAACAGCTTGATTGAAGTGTGGCAAGCGAATGCCGCCGGGCGATACGCACACAAAAATGATGATCACCCGGCTCCACTCGATCCCAACTTCAGCGGAACAGGAAGAACCCTAACAGACCAGGACGGTCGTTACACGTTCATAACCATAAAACCGGGGGCTTATCCGTGGCGCAATCACGACAACGCATGGCGCCCCGCCCACATACATTTCTCGGTGTTCGGTCCAGCATTCGCTACTCGGCTGATCACACAGATGTATTTTCCGGGAGACCCTCTCCTCGCCCACGATCCCATCCTGCAATCGATTCCGGATGAAAAAGCACGACAGCGTTTGGTATCGAAGTTTGATCTGGAAACCACCAAGCCCGAGTGGGCGCTCGGCTACCGTTTTGACATCGTGTTGCGCGGCCGCGAATCGACGCCGTTTGAGGAATAGCGATGCCCTTCACTCCAACTCCTTCGCAGACAGCCGGGCCGTTCCTGCACTTGGGGCTCACCGATCACTGCAGCGTTTCGCAGGTGCCTGGTCAAGGTGTTGAAGGCGAGCGCATACAGCTCACAGTGCGTGTGCTCGATGGCAACGTCGCACCTGTTTCAGACGCAATGGTCGAACTGTGGCAGGCTGACCCGTCCGGTAACTACGCGAACCAGAAAAGTTCGACGCCGCAATCTTTTGCCGGCTTTGGGCGGATGGCGACGAACGAAGACGGATCCTGTACGTTTGAAACCATCAAACCCGGCCGTGTTCCCGGGCCTGCCGGCAAACGACAAGCGCCGCACATCAGTGTGTCGCTCTTTGGCCGCGGACTTCAGAACAGGCTAGCCACGCGCATATATTTCGCAAACTACCCAGCCAATAGCGAAGACCCGATACTCGCATTGGTGCCCGAGACCCGACGTTCGACATTATTCGCACGTCCAGATCCTGTACACATCGGAAGATGGATTTTCGAGATTCGCCTGCGTGGAGAAGGTGAGACGGTTTTCTTTGATGTGTAGTCACTCGACCATGAAGAGCCGGAGCCGATCATGAGCGCGCGGCTCATCAGCAGCCTCGCAACGACGCCTGCATTGGCCGAAGTGTTTTCCGACGAGTCCGTCATGCGGGCCATGTTGGAATTCGAGGCGGCGCTGGCCAGAGCGGAGGCCAGTGTCGGAATCATTCCGAAAGATGCGGCGAAAGCGATCACCAAGTGTGCGGCCTCAGCCACAATTGACCTCACCGCACTAGCGGATGCCTCGTTTAAAGCGGGCACTCCGGCGATTCCTTTGGTCAAGGCGCTCACCGAGCAGGTGCGCAAGACAGATCCTGGCGCTTCACGCTTTGTTCATTGGGGAGCCACCAGCCAGGATGTGGCGGATAGCGCGATGTCTCTTTTGCTCAAGCGTGCAGAGCCAATTCTGAGCGCCGACTTGACCAGGCTAGAAAAAGCCCTCACCAAGCTCACGAGAACACACAAAGACAGTGTGATGCTCGGGCGAACGCTGCTGCAGCCTGCGCCACCTGTGACGTTTGGACTGAAAGCCGCAGGATGGCTGGCATCAGTCCGTCGCGGAAAACGCAAATTAACTAACGCTTTCCAAGCTGCCGTGGTTTTGCAGTTTGGGGGCGCTAGCGGGACGTTGGCATCGCTTGGCGATCGTGGAACGGCTGTAGTCAAAGTTCTCAGTAAAGAACTTGGGTTGAAAACGCCGCCGGCTCCATGGCACACCCAGCGCGATCAGTTGGCGAGCCTTATCTGCGCGTGCGGAGTACTCAACGGATCTCTTGGAAAGATGGCGCGCGATATCTCGCTGCTGATGCAAAACGAAGTCGCGGAAGCTAACGAGCCGGAAGGCGACGGGCGTGGCGGATCGTCGACGATGCCGAACAAACGCAATCCAATTGCCTGCGCGTTAACTTTGGCGGCGGCGCATCGAGTTCCCGGCCTCGTCTCATCGTTCCTCTCGGCTATGGTTCAGGAACACGAACGAGCGGTGGGCGGTTGGCAGGCTGAATGGCCGATAGTGGCAGATGTGATCCAGTCAACAGGCGTCGCCGCCTCGTCGATGTCAGAAATGGCAGAAGGCCTCTCCGTCGATACGAAAAAGATGCGATCCAACATTGCAGCGACGAATGGGCTGATCTTTGCCGAACGCGCCATGATGTTGTTGGGATCGAAGATTGGACGCGACACTGCACACAAGATCCTCGAAGCTGCAACAAAGAGGAGTTTGGCCGACGGCCGAAATCTAGCCGCGGTGCTCGCCGACACCCCTGAAGTAACGAAGCACTTAAAACCGGCCGAACTCAAGCAACTAGAAGTGCCACAGCAATATCTGGGGTCCGCCGAAACCTTCCGTAAAGCGCTTGCAGCCGACTCGGCGAACGACGACACCAAGGAGCGATGAGTTGCCCTTCCTAACAATCGACAAGGCGCGGATGTTCTACCGATTGCAGGGCACCGCCGGACGCCCTGTTTTGGTTCTGTCGCACTCCATCGGGACCGATCACTCGCTGTGGGATGCCCAGGTAAACGACCTGCTTCCCCACTTTCAGGTATTGCGCTATGACACACGGGGCCACGGTGCGTCCGATTCCCCTGCGGGAGAATACTCCGTCGAGATGTTAGGCAAAGATGTTGTCGCCCTCGCAGATGCCCTAGGAATTTCGCAGTTCGCTTTCTGCGGATTGTCTATGGGCGGGGCCATCGGGCAATGGGTCGCGGCGAACGCCCCGGCGCGGCTCACTCATCTCGTACTCGCAAATACTTCGCCTCAATTTGTTCCGCGCACCAACTGGGAGTTGCGAATCGCAGCCGTGCGAGAGGGTGGAATGCAGGCAATCGTTGAGGTCGTTATGCAACGATTCTTTTCCCAGGAGACCTTGGCAAAAGGCAGCCCTCATGTCGCCTCAATTCGCTCCGTTCTGCTGGGAACAGATCCCGCCGGCTACCTTGGATGTTGCGCAGCCCTTCGCGACATGGACCACACCCAACTCCTCCAGAAGATAAAGGCTCCAACATTAGTGATTGTCGGCGACCGCGACGTCTCGACTCCTTGGACCGGGCACGGTGAAAAATTGGCACACGACATTACTGGAGCCAAGGCACTTCATCTGGTGGCGGCACACCTGTCCAATCTCGAGCAGCCGCGAACCTTTACCGCTGCCTTGTTTGACTTCCTGCTTCCGCGAAGTCCAAGCAGCGGAGATTCATTCGAAACAGGAATGGAACGGCGACGGCAGGTTCTGGGCGATGCTCACGTCGACAAAGCTATCGCCTCGACTACCGAGCTCACGCGAGATTTTCAGGATTTGATCACGCGATATGCTTGGGGCACAATCTGGTCGAGGCCTGAACTTGACCAGCGGACGCGCCGACTTCTGGTACTCGCCATCACAGCATCGTTAGGAAGGTGGGAGGAATTCGCTCTCCATGTGCGGGCGGGACTGGCGAATGAACTGGAGCTGTGCGATTTAAAAGAGGTCCTTCTGCAAACCACCGTGTACGCGGGTGTCCCCGCGGCTAACACGGGCTTTCAGATTTTGAACGATCATCTCAAGAAGAGTGACTGAGACCAGTCTGTGATCCGCCGCTTCAGACTTCTTCGAAATAGAAGCGGTAGTGTCGCCGGCATGCAGGATTAAACTCGGCATTGCAAAAAGGACAATGATATCCGCTGTCCAAATAGTCGCTGATCGTCAGTTCGGCGCCACACGATCCGCATAGGATCGCCTTCTCTTTCCACTCATTTCGCGGCCAAACTACGATCTTGTGATCTGCCAGAGCAAGATGACAATCCTTGCATGCGTAATAATCACCGCAGCATTTCATTTTGATAGCGATGATATCGACAGGGCTGTGATAGTGTGCGCATCGCGTTTGACCATCAACTTCGATTCCGCGCACTTGTGGCCGCACATGGCTCATGTGAGTTACCGTTCGCCCCAAAAGATAACAGCATTTTTTGATCTAAGGGGTTCACTCCCGTCCAGAGCCCGCAACGACCTTCACTGGAAGTGATCTATTTCGGCATGTCGCCGCGCCGCTCGCGTAGTTCCGCGAGTATGATGTCATCGCTCCTAACAGGAATAACGGGGTCACCATGACTGCAACACGAGCACTGTTGGTCGCGGCGCTGGCCGCATTTTCCATCGCGATGACTTCCCCGGCGATCGCCCAGTTGCCGCAGCACACGATCCTTTTCGGCGCCGCCTACTACGAGGAATACGCACCATACGACCGTCTGGATGAAGACGTGAAGATGATGAAAGCCACGGGCATCACGGTCGTTCGCATCGCGGAGTCGACCTGGGGAACGCTTGAGTCCAAACCAGGTGTCTTCGATTTCAGCCACGTCGACCGTGTCCTCGCCGCGATGGACAAAGCTGGAATCAAGGTCATCGTGGGAACACCTACATACGCCATTCCGACCTGGCTGGCGCGTGAGCATCCCGATGTTCTTGTCGTTACGCCCAAGGGTCGCGCCGAATATGGCCGGCGCCAGAACATGGACATCACCAATCCGGAGTTCCGCAAAGCCGCCGAGCGGGTCATCGTTGCGCTCATCGAGCATGTCAAAGATCATTCTTCCGTGATCGGATACCAGCTCGATAACGAGACGAAATCCTACGAAACGAGCGGCCCCAATGTGCAGGCTGCCTTTGTGCAGTGGATGCGCCAGCGTTACCCCGATCTCGCTGCTATGAACAAAGAGTTTGGCCTCGACTACTGGAGTAACCGGATCAACGACTGGGCCGACTTCCCTTCCGTCAATGGATCGATCAATGCCAGCCTGTCGTCCGCATTTGCCGAGTTCCAGCGTGGGCTGGTCACCGACTATCTGGCATGGCAAGCTGGCGTCGTCCGTTCTCATGCTCGGCACGGTCAGTTCGTGACACAAAATTTCGATCTCGATTGGCGCGGATACTCTTACGGAATACAGTCTGAGGTCAACCACTTCGAGGCGGCTCGAGCCCTCGATGTGGCCGGCATTGACATCTACCATCCCACCGAAAGTCACCTCACTGGCGTCGAGATTGCCATGGGCGGCGATCTGGCACGGTCGCTGCGAGGAGGTCAGAACTATCTGGTCATCGAAACCGAGGCACAAGGCTTTCCTGAGTGGACACCGTATCCCGGACAGCTCCGCCTCCAGGCTTTCAGTCACCTCGCATCCGGGGCCAACATGGTCGAGTACTGGCATTGGGGAACCACCGCGAATGCAATCGAAACGTACTGGCGTGGTCTGCTGAGTCAGGACTTCAAGCCCAATCCCACCTACGACGAAGCAGGAACGATCGGGCGAGATTTTGTACGGCTGGGTCCTCAGCTCGCGAACCTGCGCAAACACAATCGCATTGCCATCTACGTAAGCAATCGTGCGCTCACCGCCTTCAACGCATTCAAGTTCGGATGGACCTCGACCGCCACGTACAACGACGTGATGCGCCCCTTCTATGACGCACTCTACCGTATGAACGCCGAAGTGGATTTCATCGACCCTTCAACCACGAACCTTTCCAACTACAAGCTGATCATCGTGCCGGCTCTGTACGCCGCATCCGATGCGGAGATTGAACGGCTAAACGCTTTCGCTAAAAGTGGGGGTCATCTGCTCTATACCTTCAAGAGTGGATTCTCCGACGAAAATGTGAAGGTCCGCTCGGTGACGCAGCCCGGTATGATCGCGGAAGCCGCAGGAGTTCGCTACAACCAGTTCACGATTCCCGAAGGTGTTTCTCTGGACGGCGATCCTTATCACGTCGGCACAGCTGGCAACACCGCGCGCTGGTGGATGGAACTGCTCACGCCGACCACCGCCACTGCGGTGGCGCATTATCAGCATCCGGTTTGGGGCAACTACGCCGCCGTCACAAGGAATACGTACGGTAAGGGAGAAGTCACGTATGTCGGCTTCATGCCGAGTGATGCGCTCACGGAGAAGATCATGGAAGACAGCGTCAAACGCGCCGGCCTTTGGGGTCCGCAACAGGAGCTTCACTTCCCCACCATCATGCGAAGCGGCGTGCTCGCCGATGGTCATACCGTTCACTACATAATGAACTATTCGGCCGCCCCGATTCAGGTCACCTACACGTTCGCAACGGGGAAAGATTTGCTTGGTGGGACCGTCGTCGGGCAAAACAGCAGCGTCACCTTGCCCGCGTGGGGTGTCGCAGTGATTGAGGAGGGCGCTCACTAGGTCGAAGCGCGCTCCGTGCCATCACAACCCTCTGGGAACCAGCACAAAGTGATCGATGGCTACCTTTGCCCCATCGTCCGCCCGGAAGGCATCCAGTCGAAAAACGATCTTCACTGTGTCGAAGCGATGAATCGATGGCTTCACCGGTATTGGGAAGTTTAACGTCTCGTTCACCGGCGATGGCTTTTCATACGGTTTCCATGCGCGCTTGGATCTGACCACCATCGTCCCAAGAGATTGCGACGGATGTCCGGCCGCGCTGGAGTCAATGAGGATGAGTTCCAGCGAGACCGTCTCCTGGTAGACATCTGTGTTTCGAATCTCGATCTGAATTCTGCTGCAGCAATCCAGACTCAACAGGCTGCCCAGATGCTCATGCGCCTCCATCGATAAGGGCCGCCTGTCTGTGGAGTGAATATCTAGAAGTTCAGGACTTCCACGCACTTCTCGCGACGTCCCGGGCGGACGCAAATCGGGTGCCTTGAAAAACCAGTACACACCGTTGAATGGTATGAGAAGCGGATTCGCACGACGGCCATTCTTCAGCAAGCCGTTTCCCGATGCGGCTGTCGGTGCGACCAGCTTTGTGTATGCCTGTTTCTTAGGTAACAGAATGATGCCGGAATCTTCATTCTTGGACGCTAGAACCGACCCCTCAGGCACGTCGTCAAAATTTGTCGCCGCGTGTCGCGCTACGAATTCAGAAGTTTTTTCTTCGGCCGGTGACTCGTCGTGATCCCCGTTCTTGGCCTTTTTGACGATTTGCGCTTCCCGCCTATCTGCACTCGCCACCTGATGAGTCCAGCGAAATCGTGACGCCAGACCGATTCCACCGGGGCTATATGGGTGTGCCAGGTACCGCATCAAGCCGCCCGCTGTGAAAAGAAGTGCGAGCGTCACAGCGACTGTGATCTGGGATGAAGATCGAGCCGGGATGGACAATCGTGGGACGATCGCCGAACTTTCCCTCATGTACGACCAAGTCCACACCGCGGAACTCAAGCCCACTAGCAGCACGCCGGCGAATGCGTACCCGCCTAGTCCGAGCAGTACGCCCGTTTGGGCGCTCAAGGCCGCACCGGCCGAACAAAGTTGTCGCCTGAACCACATCGGTGATTCGTTCAGGCCGAATTCGCCAGAGTTAACGGGTCCGGCGGACCATTCATTGGCGGCGCCACTCTCATCTCTTGGTTGAAGAAAGTTGAGAGATCTCACGCTCCCGCCGACGAGCACGGCGGCAATTGCCAATGACCAGGCGGAATTCTCTTGCACGAGAAGCACAAGAGGAGCAAGCCATACCGCATCGATCGAAGTTCTCAGAACGAGGCGTCGAAGAAATCGTCGACTCACTCCAGATCGATAGGCGCCAAGGATCCATACACTCACCGCGTTCGCAAAAGACACAACAGCGACACTTTTGAGAGACGCGTAGGCAATCTCGCTTAAGGAGAGCGTGTAAACGTGCGGCAACGGGCACACGATCGCAGCAACGACCGCCGCAATCGCAACACCACCGAGTGGTGGCAGCCATGGTGTAGACGGCTTCGCCCCCGAAGCTCCTTCGAGATCAAAGGCAGTCAAGCGAGCGTCCTCCTCTCTCGAGAGACGAGATCTCTATCGGGTCAGCCCCACGTCTGTATGTGAGTTGGACACCGTGCTCGAGAGGATGGTTCCTGCGCACCCAAAATGACCGCGCGCAGACGATTTAAATCCGTTGCTGGCGGACACGGAAGCCCGAACTCTGTTGGTCGTGATGGCTGGCGAGACTGCTTTGTTATCACGGGATCAAAGTGCTGCTTTTGCCCCACGACCCTGGTCCCCGACTTCGGTACCGAGCGGAATTCCCTGCTGAATTTTGAAGGCTGCTGTTCAAAGTAATGCTTGCTCGAACTGCCGGGCGGACACGTTTCTCAACCAACGGACAGGGCCCTTTCAAAATTTCACATCTCTTTAAATCACGTTGTCGATTGTTCTGCTAGGCTATCTGAAAGTCCCAAGGAGGAGGCCAACAATGACCACTCCAGTACCATCCGCCCGTCCCTGGCGCGAGATTGCTGAAGAAGTTTCGAAAGAACAAAACTCCGCGAAGCTCGCGCAACTGGTAGAAGAACTGAATCGCGCAATGGCCGAGCAAGGCGTTGGAGAGCCGCACTCAACGCGAGAGCAGAAGAAAGCTTCCTGACACCGCAAATGCGCGTGTGTCCGGAAATATTTTGCGAAACATTTCCGTCCGCCAGAAGCGCTCAGAATCTGAAATCTATTCGCAAAAGAAGCGGGCCGTGTCAGAGACACGGCCCGCCTCATTTTTGTTTCAGCGTCGCAACCTTCGTCGACGCGCTTTCGGTTACTGGTTCTGCAGCAGGATCGGTTCCACGCCGACAGTCACCGTCGCACCTTTCGCAATGGTATGCTTCACGCCCGCCAGATCCAGGTAGTTGATGTACTTGGTCGCGGCCGTATAGCTCTTGCTGCTTCCCGGATGCCACACAGCTTGGGCCACGTAGCCATTCGATCCCGTGAAGCCGCAAGTCCAGATACCAGTCGAAGAACTTGATGAGCACAGCGTGTTCATCGTGCGGCCCTTCATCCAGCTCTCTACCTGGGTGTACGCGTTACCAGCAGTATTTGGCTTGCCATTTGCCGACAGCGTACCGGTACGTTCATCGTTCCAGTCGTACCAGTAGTGACGCACGACGCCGTTTGACCACAGAAGCATGTATAACCGTGCCAGAAACCCAGCCTGATCGGTTTTGCCCGGGAGTTTCGTGTTCAGCCCCCATGCGCCTTCGGTCGACCATATCGGCAACCCGCTGATCTTGTAGGTGGCCATCGTGCTCTGGTAGCACTGCACGACCCCGACAATATGCTCCGGAACGGTGTCGTAGTACGTGTGCAATCCAACAATGTCGATCCACTTGGTGCCGCCCGCCGCCAGGAATGATCCCAGCCGGTCAGCCATGGTGCAATTTGCGTTGGGATAGGTATAGCTAAGCTGGCCGTTCGCGGGAGAGATGATCTTCGCGCTGGGAATATATTTCTTCACGGTCTTATTCAGGTCTTCGGTCATGCGCACTAGCTGTGCGTACGTCCCGGTCCATTGCTTGATGTCGTGCGGAGTGTTCCAACCTTCCCAGTAGGTAATGCTGGGCGCATGCTTCGCAATCGCGGTGACGAAATCAATGAAGTGCTGATCGGTGCCCGTGCCGTCCGAGTTCAGATCGTTCGGAGGATCGCAGGCTCCATTCTCCATATCGCAGCTGGCGTCGTTCGATTTCGAGGTTGCCCACTTGGGCGTCCAGCCTACGGTGTAGACCAGAGTGTTGTTGTGGCTGGCTGCCTTGCTGATCCAACTGTCCAGGTCGGACCAGTTATAGACGCCCTTCGCCGTGTTGAGCTGACCCCATCCAACGTGAGAATCCCACAAGCGCATCCCAGTGATCGGCATAGTTGGCCAGGGAGTTGCATGCAAAACCCCGTCGTGAGCGGACATTCCGAAGAGAGTGGCAGGAATTGTGGTGGTCGTAACTGAGGCTGGATCGATTGAACCTACGTTTTCAGTTTCAGTATCATCGGACTGCGCGACCATCGAGACCGCACACAGCAAGACGAAAATGCCAACAAGAACGTGGCAGGGCGCGAGGGAGTTCTTCTTCGCTCTCATCGTAACTCCTTAAGTTTTGTTTAAATAGACGGGAGACGAGTGGCCGTACACCGGGACTAGCACTACGTCACGGATACTACTACTGCTTATCCGCGATATCCTGACTCGATGGTTCTACAACTCTTGGTACTTCGGCCAGATTTAATGCTGGGACTGCGGAGTTTCTGCACAAGCTTCCGGAAACGATCCGGACTAAGCTTTCTTATACTCATCCTTTTACTGCTTCGGAGCGAAGCATACCCTTAAAGCATTACTTTATGCAAATGGTTTTTGGAAGAAGGCAACGTCCAGTCGGAGGTCGGTTTTTCACCACCGGGTTTAGGTCCCTCTGATTCGAAACTGCTGTAACCAACTCGAGCGACAACATCTCGTGCGGCACCTCTTATCCCAAATTATTTGATACAGCGCTGCCGTGCATAACGTCCAGTGAAATCCCGATGGCGACCATCCGACAGCGTCCATAGTCTCGAATATAGAAAATCTAGAATTCACAAAATAGACCTGGAGTTTCCCGTGAACAGTTTTTCGAAATCCCTGATGATCGCTTCCTCTCGGCTTAGCCGTCGCTCTTTCCTCGGCATTGGCGCAGACAGGTGCTCCGACTGAACCGAAACCGTCCACCGATTCCTCAAAGGCTTCGGCCGCAGGTGTGTCGAAGGCTGACGCGACCTTCATCAAGAAGGCTGCTGGTGGCGGGATGGCCGAAGTTGAACTCGGACGTTTGGCGACCGAAAAAGCCTCGAATCCCGACGTAAAACAGTTCGGCCAGAGAATGGTCGATGACCACAGCAAGGCCAATGATCAACTTAAGCAGGTAGCAGCCGAGAAGCACGTCACACTTCCAACGAGCATAAGCGCCAAGGATAAGGCTACGAAGGCAAAACTCGAAGCTCTATCCGGCGACCAATTCGATCGAGCCTACATGGAAGACATGGTGAAGGATCACAAGCAGGATGTGGCTGAATTCCAAAAAGCAAGCAAGTCGGCGAGCGATCCGCAGATAAAAGATTGGGCGTCGCAAA
Source organism: uncultured Acidobacteriota bacterium (assembly GCA_963801895.1). Classification (GTDB taxonomy): domain Bacteria; phylum Acidobacteriota; class Terriglobia; order Terriglobales; family Acidobacteriaceae; genus Sulfotelmatobacter. The sequence continues at coordinate 197,511 of CAWDGM010000005.1, forward strand.
CCCTTCCGACTCTCCAGGATCACCTGAAGGAAGCTCAGAGAATCGCACCCACGCAGAAGGCCGAAGCCAGCCCGACGAAGTAGGCTTGGGTTCGGATCCGTTCAATTTCAATCGGCTGTCGCGACACCGTGGCAGCCGATCCGGAAAATGACAATGATAAGAAATTTGATCTTTGGTGCTGGAGTCGCAACCGGCATTGCGGCATCGATGTTGTCAGCCCGCCGCTCCCACATGCCATTCCGCGGACAGTCTGCGCTGGTCACTGGAGGATCTCGCGGTCTGGGGCTGCTGCTCGCCCGGGAACTGCTGAACCGCGGCGCCAATGTCGCGATTTCAGCCCGCGATCCAGAGGAATTGGCTCGCGCCAAAACGCAGCTCGAATCACCAGGGCGCGAGGTGCTGACCCTCGAAGCGGATATGACGATGCGCGAAGAGGCCGAGTCTGCCGTTCAGAACGTTATGGATCATTTCGGCGCGCTCGACATTCTCGTCAATAATGCCGGCGCGATCAGCGTCGGCCCCTCGGAGTCCATGACCATCGATGATTACCGAACATCGATCAACACGCATTTCTGGGGACCGTACTTCGCCACTATGGCCGTTTTGCCGTCAATGCAGAAACGACGCGCCGGCCGGATCGTCAACATCTCCTCCATCGGAGGAAAGATCAGCATTCCACACTTACTTCCCTACGGCGTGGGCAAGTTCGCACTGACCGGCTTCTCGGAAGGACTGCGTGCTGAATTGTTGAAGGACAAAGTTTATGTAACGACCGTGTGCCCGGGCCTGATGCGCACGGGAAGCCCGCGCAACGCGCTTTTTAAAGGCAACAACGAAGCCGAATACACCTGGTTCACTATTAGCGATTCCCTTCCGCTGATCTCGATGAGCGCCAACCGTGCGGCTCGCCGGATCATCGATGCGTGCGGCAAGGGCGATGCAGAAGTTATTCTTTCGGTGCCTGCCAGACTTGCGACTATCGCTCACGCTCTTTTCCCTGACACTACGATCGACTTTTTAGGTTTGGTGAACCGCCTGTTGCCCGCGCCCGGCGGAATCGGACAAGAGGCGCGCACCGGAAAACAGAGCTCGTCGAAAACGTCTCGATCATGGATCACCACGCTAACCCAACAGGCTGCACAGGAAAACAACCAAATTGTCTAGATGGCGAGCGGATGGATCAGCTCGCCCCTAGACACCGATCCGAAAAGCATACGGGACAATTCCATCGCATTCTGCGCGGCAAACCCCGCCTGATCGTTATCAAAATAAAAAAATACGTCGAGATTCAGCGCCGTCCATTTCTCCATCTTCAGAGCCCACATCGCCAGCTCGCTTGCAGAATACCGCCCCTGGTATTTCGCGCCGGGCCCATGCAGGCGCACGTAGACAAAATCCGCGGTGACCTCGATCGGCGAACGGAATCCGCCAATCTCGTAAATGCAGAATGCGCATTTGCGACTGCGTAACAACTCATACACCTGAGGAGTCAGCCAGCTGGCATTCCGAAACTCGAACGCGTATCGCCGTCTACTGGGCAAAGCAGCCAGAAATTCCTCAAGTCGGTCGGCGTTGAGTCCCCACGACGGAGGAAACTGGAAAAGAATAGGTCCGAGCTTTTTGCCAAACCCTTTGACCATATCCATAAACCGAACGAGGGAATCCTCCGGCTCCCGCAATTTTCGATTGTGCGTGATGTATCGGCTGGCCTTCACGGAAAACAAAAAGTCCGACGGTGTCTGTTTCACCCACGCCTTCACCGCCTCGGTCGTCGGAAGACGGTAAAACGAATTGTTAATCTCGACCGTATCGAAGTGCTGGAGATAGGAAGAGAGCATCTCGCGATCGGCGATCTTCGAAGGATAGAAATTTCCCTTCCAATGCTTATAGTGCCAGCCCGAAGTTCCAATCCGAACAGACGACGGCATAGGAGTAGTTGGATGAACTTTTTACACCTGCAGTGCGGAAGAAAAGTGAAAGATGCAGGAAAGACGTGGCTTGGATGGATTACGTCAAGAAGTTTGTGCGGTATCGTTTTGAGAAGACTTTCTCGATGGCCTGTACCAGCCCGGGAATCGTATATTCTTTTGCCCTGATATCCACTGGGAGGCCTTGCTCACGCAAGGTAGCCGACGTAACCGGACCGATCGAGGACATAAGGATCCCCCTCATCGTCGCCGGCGCAGTCCCAGCCTTCATTTCCAATAACTGGACGAAATTCTTTACCGTCGATGAACTTGTAAATGTAACTACGTCGGGCCGCCGATCTTTGCTCTTGAGCGCGGCGCGAAGTTTGTTTCGGGACGCTCGTGGCACGACGGTCTCGTAGGCCTCCACCACATCGACTCGAGCTCCCGCTTTGCGCAACTCCTTGGGGATGACGTCGCGTGCCACCTTCGCCCGGACCAACAGCACCCGCTTCGCATTTACTCTGGACTTCAGGCTTCGTACCACCGATTCGGCGACGTATTCCTTTGGCACCACGTCCACTGTAACGCCGTGCTTTTCGATAGCCTTCTCAGTAGCAGGACCGATCGCTGCAATGCGAAGTTTTTCTTTGTCTTTCAGCAGTCGTCCTACATCAGACCGACCGGATTTGCGGATCCGTTCCCACAATGCCTCCACCCCGTTCACGCTCGTCAGGATGAGCCAATCGTATGTCTGCAAACGATTCAGGGCTGAGTCGAGCTGCTTGTACGATCGCGGCGGATTGATCTGGATAAACGGAATCTCGAGAATCTCCGCCCCCGACTTGCGCAACGCAGCGGACAGCGCCCCCGCTTGATGCCGTGCCCGGCCTACCAGGACACGAACCCCTGTTAGCGGAAGACTCGCAGCTGGATGGTGTGACCTGCTCACTCTTTCTTCGTCTCTTTTCCGGTTCCCAGTCCCTGGGTACACATCAGTTCCGCGGTCCCAACAACCGTTGTGTCCTTAGCCTTGCCGAGTGAGTCGATGACTCGCTGTTGCTCGTCTCTCGTGCGGTTCTGGCTCAGTTTGAACTTGGCCTCGAGCTTCGCCACTTCGATCTCAAATCCCACGATGTGCGTGAGCATTCGCGAATGGTACGCTTCATCGAGCCCGTTCCACTGTTCCGCGTATGCTGCTTCGAATGTCGGGATGAGTTCATGCAAGACGCCCAGCAAACGGTCAGGCTCGTGAAACGTTCTGGCACGGCCGTAGGCATGCACCGCCCCGTAATTCCAGGTCGGAACATTCTCTCGGGTGGCGTAATTCGAAGCGGACACGTACGCATGAGGACCATGAAAAATCATGAGGCAATCTGCTTGCTCTTCGAGATAACGCCAATGTGGATTCGCCTTAGCGACGTGGCCACGAATAAGCATCTTCTCGCCGTCTTCGCGAATCACGACGGGAACGTGGGTCCCAAACGGCCCTTCACTCGTGGTCGAGATCAATATCGCAAAAGGATTTGCTCGCATGAAGGCAATCGCCTCTTCATGGTGACGCACTCGAAAATGTTCAGGAATGTACATCTGTCAGTTTTTCTCGTTCCTAGGCCTCTCGAAGCGGTCCTGGTGCGCTTCTCAAGACTTCACTTCGGGAGACTTCCAGTCACGCTTGCGAATCCAGAGCAGCTTCTCCACTTCCGCAACCACGTTTCCTTCTTCGTCTTTCACATCGACTTTGAAGGTAGGCTCATACTTTGGCAGTGTCTCCAGCTTCTGACGAATTTCATCCAGTTGGGCATCGGCAAGGCGAAACTCTGCTCGCACTGTGCCCTTTCCCGGCTTTCTGTACCGGATGGAAGCAGCCTTGTCCCAGACGATGTAACCGCTCCCCAGCTTCGCCATCACCATCAGCATATAGAAGGCATCGGTCATGGCAAACAACGACCCGCCGAAATGCGTACCCACGTAGTTGGCGTTCCACCAGCGCAGCTTCATCTCGACGTCGATAGACATCATATCGGCCGCGATATTTTTAACTCGGATCCCGGCTCCGAGAAAGGGTGGCCAGAAATTTATGCTGCGCCGAAGCGCTTTCTCTTTGTCGGAACCGCCCAGCAGCTTCAGGAGAACGTTAGGAGTCATGCATCGGTGAAAATCAGATTGTATGACGAAAACGAAAGAACCTGCGAAGGCATACCGGTCAGCTGAAGAAACAACCTTCGTTAAACTTAGTGTCCGTGTGGTTGGAGCTTTTGAAGTTACGCCGACTCAAGGCTGCGGAAGCACAGCCAGCCCACGCCCGTATACAGCCTCGAGAATCCTATCGCCACCGCGACTTAAAAGCGCAGCCCCAGCATCGTTCCCGAGTTTTGTGGGATCGTCTCCATCGCGCGAATCCCGCAGCAGTTTCGATCCATCCGGATCAGCGACAATCGACTCCAAGTGAAGGGTTCCATTCCTCACCTCGGCAAATGCTCCGATCGGAACCTGGCATCCTCCGCCAAGACTGTTGAGAAGCGCTCGCTCGCATGAGGTTGCCGCGCGAGCGTTTGCATCGTTCAGGAATACGAGTAGTTCGCGCGTCGCTGCGTCTCCTTCACGAATCTCAATTCCCAGCGCTCCCTGCCCTGCCGCAGGACACATGATTTCAGCGGGAATGATCTGCTTCACCAGTTCAGTCTTGCCGAGCCGCTTCAGTCCTGCAGATGCCAGGATGATCGCGTCGTATTCGCCCTGCTCCAGCTTTCGCAGTCGTGTATCCACATTCCCGCGCAACGGATGAATATCGAGATCGGGCCTGACGGCTTTCAACTGGGCTTGCCGCCGCAGGCTCGACGTTCCGACGCGAGCTGCTTGTGGCAACTCCTGGAAGCTGCCGTAGTTCCGCGAGCAGAACGCATCTCTCGGATCTTGCCGTTCGGTGATGGCGGCGATTTCGAAACCGGCAGGAAGTTCCGTCGGCAGATCTTTCAGCGAATGCACGGCAAGATCGACACGCCCCGCGGCGAGCGCCTCTTCAATCTCCTTGGTGAACATTCCTTTGGTACCGACCTTGGCGAGCGCGACATCGGTGATTTTGTCGCCGGTGGTGTGGATGATTTCGATTTCAACTTCGTGCCCGCGCTCGCGCAGAAGCGCTGAAATGTGATTGGCTTGCCAAAGTGCGAGCTGTGAGCCCCGGGAACCGATGCGAAGTTTTGCCATCAGTGCCGCGTCCCCACTTCATCCTTGTTCCCTGTAATCCCCGACCTGGCGTCTTTGCCCTTCGTCTGCAGATTGAACAGCCTTCTCACCACATCGACGATAGTCGTGGCTTCCGACTCCTTTGCCGCCGATTTTAGGGTGGTGATTGGCGTGTGCATCACTTTGTTGATGATCCCGCGCGTCAGCGCCTCGACTGCGATCTCCTGCTCCGGACTCAACTGTCCCAGCCGCCCTCGCACACGATCGATCTCCGCCTGCCGGATAGTCTCGAGATGGTCCTGCAGGCTGACAATCGTTGGCACTACGTCCAGCGTCTGCAGACGAGCCTCGAAGCGTTCCACCTCGCTGGCGATAATCGCCTCGGCCAGTTCTGCTTCCTTGTGGCGGTCGGCGACGTGGCTCGTTACCGCCTGCTGCAGGTCGTCAATGTCGTAAGCAAAGATGCCATCCAGCTTCGCCATTTCCGGCGAGACATCCCGAGGGACGGCAATGTCTATGAAGAACATCGGGCGGTTCTTGCGCCGCGACAGAAATTGCTCGCCGTGCTCGCGCTTAAAAATCGCAATTGGCGACCCGGTGGAAGTAATCACAATGTCCGCCCGGTCGCAGGTCGCATACAGGTCGTCAAACTTGATGGCCTGCCCGCCAAACTTCTGCGCCAGCCCGATCGCCCGTTCATACGTCCGGTTCGCCACGAAGATCGACGCGCATCCGTGGGCCATCAGGTGCCGCGCTGCCAGCTCGCTCATCTTACCGGCGCCCACGATGAAGACATTCTTGCCCTGCAAGGTTCCGAAGATCTTCTTCGCCAGCTCTACCGCGACCGAGGCGATCGACACTGACGACGAACCAACCGCGGTCTCGCTGCGTACCCGTTTCGCCACCGCGAAGGCTCGGCTGAAGAGCTGGTCCAATTGGCCGCGTACCGCGCCCACCGCTCGGGCCGTCGCATAGGCTTCCTTTACCTGTCCTAGAATTTGCGCCTCGCCCACCACCATCGAGTCGAGGCTCGATGCCACGCGGAACAGGTGCCGCACTGCATCCTTCTCACGAAATTCATAGAGATGTGGATCGAGTTCCGCCGACGCCAGGTGAAAATGATCGTGCAGAAAGCCCCGCAGATCCGCATGCCCGTTCGTCGTGTGCGTGACCAGTTCAACGCGATTGCACGTCGAAATCACCATCCCCTCTTCGATACCGGGGTATGCGGTCAGTTCCCGGCAAGTGTCCGGCAGGCGAGACTCGGGGATCGCCAGCCTCTCGCGCACGTCCAGCGGAGCGCTCTTGTGATTCACGCCGATAAGCTGGAATCTCATGAGGCCCCGAACCTGTGCATCGTCGAGAAGTAGTTTGCCGCCCACGCCGCCAGAGCGGCTACAAAGGCGAAGGTGGCCAGGACCGCCGCACGCCGTCCGCGCCAACCCGAATTCCAGCGGGTAAATACCATCAGCATGTAGACGGCCCACATCAGCACCGACAGCAAAATCTTCGGATCCAGGAAGTCCACGCGGCCGTAAGTCGTCAACGCCACCACCGAGCCGGTCAACAAACCCAACGTCATGAACGGGAACCCGAGCAGCAGTGAGCGATATCCGATCTGATCGATCACCTCAAGCGCCGGCAGGAACGAAATCAGGCTCGTCGCCTTCTTTGACTTGAGCCTCCGCTCTTGCAGCAGGTACAGCAGGCTTGCGCCGAAAGCTTAAGACGAGCGCCGCATATCCCGTGAATATAAGAATGATGTGAGCGACCAGCCATCCTTTATGGGACACGTACGTAGTCAGCAGCACCGGCTGCTCGTCAACCGCAGCAACGAATGTCAGAAAGAAGACGACTGGAAAGACCACAACTCCTGGTGAGGTCGTCTTATAGATCGTGTAGATGACCATAAAGAAGACCATCGAGAAAAACGCCAGCAGGGACTCCCCGTTATGAACCGACGCCCACACGACTTGCCCTGAGAGAAATAACTCCGTCAGAGAGACGAAGTGAAACACCATACCCAACGTGGCAGCGTGCAGGGCGACGCGGCTGAATAGGTCGCTGGTTCGGGTCAGCGCGACGAACGCGTAAACCAACCCGATGAAGTAACACGCGAGTGCAAACCGCAGCCAAAGCAAAGACATAGGCCGAATCACGCCCGGAATCCTTGAAGTTTACCCCAACTCCCCAACCGGACGCCCACACCACTAGTGTAACGATCTTATTGTCCCGGGTGTTGGTTCTAAAACAAACAAAGCGGGTCACTTAAGGATGTGATTTCAATCACAGACTGCGTTCAGCCGGACTAAGTCGAGTGACTTTGCCGACTTCACCCAAACTCACAACCCAGCCGCCACTACTTTTTCTCCTTCGGAAACGCGTGCGGATTCGGCATCCCTTCCGGAATCGCCGTATGGCCGTCCCCCAGCGATCCCATATCTCCGGGGGCGAAACAGGTTACGCGTCCGCTTCCCGCAATCCTGAGGTCTGCCGGACAACCTTCGCTGCTCAGCGTCGCTGACGCGCCTTCGCCATGGGACTGCACGGAAAGGTTCTTGCCCTCGGCGTTGCCGGCAATTCCTACGCTCAAACCGGGCATGTCGTAGGCAACATAGAATGGCTGCTTGTTATGGTTGGCCTGCATCGCGCAATCGCTGACCGTCTTAGATCGGTCGGCGGCCGTACCTAAGCCGAGTCTCCCGCAATCTGTTGCGGAGCCCCCGGCGAATTCGCGTAGCTTTTGCGACAAGGCATCATTCGATTTTGGATTTACTGGGACGGCGCTCGCGGCAGGACTGGCATCGCCGACTTTGTTGCACCCAATAAGCAACAAAATGACGATGGACAACAGAGGGGAGAATTTCTTCATGGCACGTGATTGTAAATCCAATCGTGTGCCTTCCGAACCTACTTCTTATTTGTCAGTTCTCGAATAAGTTCTACCTCGGCCTGCCGATATGGAGTGCCATCTGCCCGCAGCACTTCGTGGAACCATACGGGCGGATCTTGCAGGATGTAAGGATGTTGCCATGACTCCCACGGATAGTAAGTCTGCGTTTTACCAGCTACGAAGCCCCAATTGATCGCCGCCACATGCTCCTGCTTCGCAATCGGCAGGATCGCATCGAACGTACTGCCCGCCGGACGTGCCATGTACTCCGTACAGATCACTGGACGGTGAAATCTCCTCAACCACGCGACCTCTGCCTTAAAGGACTCGGGCCAACTGTAGTTATGAAACGAAATAACATCCGACTCTCGCAATTGAATTCGCTGGATCTCGTCCGGCGCGTTCTCGTCCTTCGTGATATCGATATCCCACACGCCGCTGGTCAGCGGCTGCGTCGGATTCACCTCGCGAGCCCACGCAAACGCCTGAGGGAGCAGAGTGGCGACCCGCGACAATTTCTCCGACATCTTCATCTCGGTCTTTGGATAGCTTCCGGTCGTGTCTGACCCAGGCTCGTTCCAGACATCCCACCCGAGAATGCGGTCGTCCTTTGCAAACGCTCCCACCACTCCCTGCACGTAGTCCTTTAGTCGCGGAACCTGCGATGGATCTCCTAGCGCCTTCGCCCCAGGGCTCTGCACCCATCCGGAGTTGTGCACTCCCGGAATCGGCGGATGCTGCGGGCCTAGTTGCGGCAATGGATCCCAGCAGGAGTCGAACAGCACCAGCAAGGGTCGGATGTGATGCTTCGATGCAATCGTCAGAAACTGATCGATGCGCTTCTGAAACCCGGCCGAATCCTGCTGCCACAACAGGTCGTGCAGGAACACCCGCATGGTATTCATACCCATGCCTTCGGCCCAGCCCAGTTCCTTGTCGATCTGAGCGGGATCGAACGTGGCGTCCTGCCACATCTCCAACTCGTTAATCGCGTCCTTTGGAACGTAGTTGCTTCCAACCAGCCATGGCTGCTTTGCGTACCAGTCGTTGGCTTTCTGCTCGGACCACCGGGCCGTTTGCGATTGCGAGCCAACACACAAGGAAGTGAAGAGAATGCACAACATCGCACCGAATCCACATCGCATCGTTTTCAAAATAGCGCTCCGCTTGGATTTATAGGCTCCCCGCTGGCATCGATCAACAGGAGGGCCACAGATTGTTTGCATTTGGCTGCAAATCAGAAATGGTTGACCCTTGTGGCGCGACTTCTACGAAATGCTGGGGATTGAATGTTGACGATGATGATGGTTCATGGAACGGTGACGCTTTCTCGAAAAGCGCCGGAGGCGCGGTCGAAAATAGCCCGGCGTTTCCAACGCCGGGTAAGACCGACCACGTCGACACGTCCCGTAGGGACGCTTGAACCACGAAACGACACTCACCCCCTCCGCTATACCCGGAACGAAAAGTCATAAACTCGGCGCACTCCGCGATCTCGGCGGTAAAACGAAGTCACTCCACCCCTAAACTACCCAACGCCCCTTCCAACAATGCGCCATCGATACTCAACCGCCGCCCGTGACCCTTCACGTCTTCCAATTCGTCGAACGCCCGGAACAAACGCATCTTTGCCGCCGCATACTGTTCAGCATCGTTCAACGGCCGCCCGTGCGCCGCGTTCCACTCCGCCAACGCTCCCTGCGGTAAAAACACACTGACGGCGAACGTGATCTTGCGATCCGACGTCACATCAAAAACGAATTCCGTTGCCGGACTCTCGGTGTCGTCCGCGAGAGCCGCTCGCTTGCCGACGAAATAGTACTGATACACAAATCCCTGTTCGCCCGTATAGGTTTTCAGCCGCCGAACCGTCATCCCGACATTATGAAGCGATCCCGCAAGTTTGTCGTCCAACGCGTTCACTATCGGATTGGACAAGACTGCCCCACCCTCGTCGGCCTGTGCGACAGGGGGACCTGAAACTTCCCGCATTCCCCCAGAGACAAAACGCCCTGAGAAAGTTTATGGTGGCAGGCGGCACTCATTTCGAAGTCGGAGACCACAATCCATGCTCAATCGCAGAATGTTCCTTAAGGCCGCCGGCGGTGCCACCGCAGCGACCGCTCTCGGAGTCAAAGTTCACGCTCTCACCGCCCCACAGAACGCTGCCGCCACTCCCGTAGCAGCCAACGATCATATTCAAATCGCACTCATCGGGGCCGGAGGGCAAGGCCAATACGATACGCGAGTCGCTGCTCAGGTCCCCGGCGTGAAGGTCGTCGCCGCCTCCGACTGTTATGACGGCCGCATGGAGCACTGCAAGGAACTATGGGGCAACGATATCTTCACCAGCCGCGATTACAAAGAAGTGCTCGCGCGCAAAGACATTGATGCCGTCATCATCGGCACTCCCGACCACTGGCACAAGCAGGTCGCCGTCGACGCGATGAAAGCTGGCAAGGACGTTTACTGCGAGAAGCCCATGATCCACGTCTACTCCGACGGCCCGGAGATGATCGAAGCGGCCCGCTCCACCAACCGTATTCTCCAGATCGGAAGCCAGCGCGTCAGCTCGATCGTTTACTCCAAGGCGAAAGAACTGCTGGCATCGGGTGCGATCGGCCAACTCAACATGGTCACTGCGCGCTGGGATCGAAACTCCTCGATGGGCGCTTGGAATTACACCGTTCCACTCGACGCATCGCCTGAAACCTGCGACTGGCCGCGCTTCCTCGGCACCGCTCCGAAGATTCCCTTCAATGCCGAACACTTCTTTCAATGGCGAAAGTGGAAAGCCTACGGCACCGGAGTTGCCGGTGACCTCTTCGTTCACCTTTTCAGCGGCACGCACTTCATCACTGGATCAAATGGCCCGATGCGCGCCATGGCGACCGGCGGACTTCGCTTCTGGAAAGACGGACGCGATGCCGCCGACGTTCTGCTCGGGCTCTTCGACTATCGGGAAGGCTTCAACCTCAGCCTGCGAGTGAATTTTGTCGACGGTGGCGAAGAGAGCGAGGGCCTGATCTTCACCGGCTCCGAAGGTACGATGGAGATTGCCGGAGAGTCCGTCATCATTAGCCGTACTCCTCGCGAAAAAGAACCGGGATACATGATCGGGAGTTTCAGTGAAGCAATGCAGAAACAGACTCTCGCCAGCTATCACCAGAAGTATCCGCCCTCGCACCCATCGGGACCGACAACAGCCTTGTATGAGAAATTTGTAGCACCCGAGGGCTACCGCGACAGTTACGACCACTTCCAGAACTTCTTCGCGGCCATCCGATCGCGCAAGCCAGTCGTGGAAGACGCTGTCTTCGGCTATCGCGCGGCTGGAGCAGCCCTGCTAAGCAACCTGAGCATGGATCGCGGCGCAGTGGTGAAGTGGAATCCCGACACAATGAAGTTGGAATCGTAACCACGAACCGTGGTGCCGGCATCCCGCTGGTTGTAGCGAGGGCGTCTCGCCCTCGCAAGCACAATGAAATGATTTACAGGGAACAAAAAGGACGGCCGAAAGGCCGTCCAAACGATAGGCAAAGTTTAATTTCGTATCAGGGCATCGCTTCAGCGATGCCGCAATTGGTCAAAAATCACTGACGCCTTTAGGCCGGGACGTCCCCCAGACCGCCCAAAGCCATTCGCGGGATACTACCCACCAAGCTTCTCGAAAAACCTGCAGATCGTCTCAATCCCCCGATAAAAATTCGGTATATGAAACTTCTCGTTCGGCGCGTGCAGGTTATCGTCCGGCAATCCGAATCCCATCATGACACTCGGAATCTTCAGCACATCCTGAAAATCGGTGACGATCGGAATCGATCCTCCCGAACGAATGAACACCGTGTCTTTCTTGAAAGTATCGTGTAACGCCTCGGTGGCCGCTTCAATGTACTCGTTGTCGGTGCTGACCACGCACGCCGGTCCCTTGCTCCAAACTTTTACTTTTGTATCGATCCCCCTCGGAGTGACCTTCTTCACGAACGCCAGATACTTTTTCAGGATGTCGTCAGGATCCTGATTGGGTACGAGGCGCATCGAGACCTTGGCCTTTGCCTTCGCCGGGATGACAGTCTTCGCGCCATCGGCGACAAAACCTCCAGGCATCCCGTGAACCTCAAGCGTCGGACGCGCCCACGTGCGGTAAAGCACCGAATAGCCCGGCTCACCTGTGAGCACTTTCGAACCAACCTCTGTCTTTCGATAATGTTCTTCCTTGAAAGGCAGGCGTTTCCAAGCCTTGAGTTCCGCTGAGGTCGGCGCCTTCACGCCTTTGTAAAATCCGGGAATCAGCACCTTACCCTTCGCATCCTTCATCTTGCTGATCATTTCGATCAGCGCGAAGAACGGGTTCGGTGCTGCGCCGCCGTACATGCCGGAGTGCAAATCGGTCTTCGCTCCATACGCTTCGATCTCGGTATACACCAGACCTCGCAGCCCTACGCACAGTGTCGGCAGGTCCGGAGCAAAAAGCTCCGTATCGCAAACCAGCGCGAAATCAGCCTTGAGTTTAGTTTTCTGCTTTCGGATGTACTCGGCGATCGATTCGCCACCGACCTCCTCTTCACCTTCGAAGAGCACCTTTACGTTGATAGGCAGTTTGCCGCCACCGGTTTGCATCAACGCTTCGAGCGCCTTCACTTCCATCCAGAGTTGACCCTTGTCGTCCACAGCGCCACGCGCATACAGATTGTTGTTGCGCTCGGTGGGCTCGAACGGCGGGCTGTGCCATTCGTCGAGCGGTTCTGCCGGCTGAACATCGTAGTGGGCGTAGCAAAGCACCGTGGGCTTTCCCGACGCGTGCAACCAGTCGGCGTAAATCAGAGGATGTCCGTTGGTCGCGATAATCTCGACATTTTCTAGACCAATGCGCTTCAGTTCGCTGGCAACATAGTCGGCTGCCTTTTTGATGTCAGGCTTGTGCTCTTCCAGAGTGCTGACGCTGGGTATACGAAGAAGATCTTTGAGTTCGTTTAGAAATCGTTGCTGATTGCTCCGGGCAAAATCGACTGCGGGAGAGGCCATGAGGATGAATCCTTTCTTTGATCCAACAATCCGGACGGGAGCGAAGAAGCGCGGATCGGTGCTCCGTGGAAACGAATCAGTATAGCTCCGGACCGACCTTGCTTGCTGTGTTGGCGACGGATACTGTCTGCGAAATGCGCTGGTCGATCGTCCGAAAACGTCTATGACGCAATTCTCGATGCGGCGAACCGGTCTAAAGAAAACGCTGACAGATCGTGCGCCGGCTTCGTACCGCTGATCACATCGGCCATTACTTGCCCTGTGATCGGCGCAAGGAGGATGCCATCGCGAAAGTGCCCCGTTGCCACGTAGTAACCGGGCGTACTCGTGGCATCGAGGATGGGTAGTGCGTCCGGCGAACCGGGACGCAGGCCAGCCCAATCCTCCAGAATCTTCGCATCGCGAAGAGCAGGAACCAGCTCAAGCGCAGCTTGATGAAGACGCTGGATCGTCGACAGAACGGTTCGCTTGTCGAATCCAGCTTCCTCGACGGTTGCTCCCACTAGCAGGCGCCCGTCACTCCGCGGAATCAGATACCCCTGCGGAGAACGAATTACATGCTGCAACGTGGTTCGCGCGGGCATCACGAGGCACAGCATCTGTCCCTTCACCGGACGAGTCGGAAGATGTTGGGGACCAATCGATCCCGACCACGCTCCCGCGCAGTTGACCACCTTCGGTGCAAGGAAAGATGTCTTCGTTGTCGTCACTCCGGAAATCTCGCCGTCACTCATATTCACTTCGGTGACCGGATCGCCCGAGGAAAAATGCACGCCTCGGTTCTTCGCCGTCTGGATCGCAGCCCTGGTAAGTGCTCGAGGATCGACGCTACGCTCCTTCAGAAAAATAGCGCCACAAATTCCGTTCGCTGCCAGCGCGGGTTCGAGTTCCGCGAGTTGAGACTGGGAAAGAGTTCGCTCTGGGGCGGCGTGATCCGCGGAAGGAATCAGGATCGTTCCCTGCTCGCGCAGGTCTACCTTCATTCCTGATTCGATTTCAAGCTCGTGCGCGAACTCCGGGTACATCGCCGCACTCGCAGATGCGAGTCGCTGCAGGGCTTTCGGAGTTTCCGGGGGATAGTCCACCAGCATGCCGCCTGCAGCGTACGACGCTTCACGGCCGAGTTCGCCGCGCTCGACCAGCAGAACAGCAGCGCCTTTTTTGCGCAGCGCGATGGAGATCGAAAGCCCGATAATTCCGCCGCCCACGACGATTACATCCCAGTTCTTCACATGAGCATTCTAGAAGAGTTCCGGGAGATTCGCGTTTGGGGGCAGACAGAGGCCTGCAATAGCAGTGGCCAAGAGATGACAGCGGGCGTCTGCCTGCATAAAATGGCTCCCATGAACAAGTTCATCATTGCCGGGATTGCGCTGCTGATGTTCGCCGCACCCAGTATCGCGTGGGGGCAGAAGGACAAAGACAATGAGCCAACCTCGTGGATCTACTTCTCCGTCGTCAAAGACGATAGCGGCAAACCGGTGAGAAACGCCGCCGTGGTGTTGCATCCGGTCGGCGACAACGGCAAACAGGGCCGCGGTGGCCTGGAACTGAAGACGAATCCCGAAGGCAAAGCCGACTTGGAAGGCATTCCCTACGGCAAGCTTCGCGTACAGGTTCTTGCCCACGGATATCAGACATGGGGAGATGATTTCGACGTCAGTCAGGCCAAGACCGAAATCACCATCAAGCTGAAGCGCCCGCAAGGACAGTTCTCGGTTTACGACGATCATGCGAAAGATCCAAGTCCCAAGCCAGACACACCAGCCGAAGACGCCAAGAAACCAAACTGACCCGATGGTGAGCCATGGACTATTTACTTAAGACAGAACCTTCGACCTATTCCTTCGCGGACCTGCAAAAGGAAAAGTCAACCATTTGGGATGGCGTATCGAATCCTGTGGCATTGAAAAACATGCGCGGCATGAAAGCCGGGGAGCGACTCGTCATCTATCACACCGGCGACGAGAAGAGTGCGGTGGGAACGGCAACGGTCGTTTCGGTAGATGCATCAGACGCCCGCAACCCGCAGGTGAAGATCAAGGTCGGCAAGGCGATCGCAAAGCCAGTAACACTGGCCGAAGCCAAATCAAGCCCGTTATTCGCGGACTCTCCGCTTGCGCGCCAGGGACGCTTAAGCGTCGTGCCGTTGAATGAATCGCAGTTCAAGTTCCTGACCGGCGAGAAGTAGATTTCAGCTCTCGGACGTCAGAATCCCCGCGTGGCTCTCCACGATTGGAGTCCAAGCGGGGATTCGACTTTCCTACCGTCACCGCTACTCGCGCTGCAGGAGGTCGACTACTACGAAACCTTCGCGTCTCTCCGAATCAGTGCTGCGTCCGTAAAGAACCCCAAACCCAGCATGAACGGGATGGCACCAAACGCCGCCGCAATCTGCGCGTCCGGTTCAATGCGAGCCACGATACTGAACGCCAACATGTATCCAACCGCTCCGGCGATCAGCAGGATACCTGCGCGCCGTGAACTCGCGGCTTGTGTAAGATCGGCTTCCATGGGGACATTTACGCCCCGCTGAATCGCGGCCAATCGCTCCTCGGTCCGCAACTTGCGAACGCGATAATAGGTGTACATTCCCAGGATTGCTATAGGCGTACTAAACAACATGATGACCGCTGCGAGACCGGTGAGTCCATCCATGGTAGTTCTCCTTCGTTTTGCGCTGATCGCGCCTGCCTGCTTCGCTTGCTGATTAGAGGTACGGAGCGTAGTTCGGAAAAGTTCCTGACAATTCGTACAGGAAGAAGCTTCGCTGGAGCGAATTGGGAAAACCCGGGTAACGATGCCTGATTACTTCATGGCTGCTGCGCTGGCGCGGGACGCGGCGACTTGCTGGCGCATGAACTGTTGTGCGGCTTTGGGATCGAGGACCTGGGAGAAATAGTAGCCTTGTCCGTACTCGCAACCCAGTTCGCGCAGACGGTCCATCTGCTTTGCGGTCTCAATACCCTCCGCGATGGCCGTGAGGTTCATCTTGTGGGCCAGAGTGATCGTAAGTTCGACGATGTCGGAGGTGGCGTTGTCGCTCTGCATCTCGCGAATCAGGGACCGGTCGATCTTCAGGGCATCGATGGGAAACTGCCGCAGTCCTCGAAGCGACGTTGAGCCGGTGCCAAAATCATCCAGGATCACGCCAATTCCCAAGTGCTTCAGGTGAGACAGCACGGTCACAGTGAGCTTCGGGTCGGCAGCGGCGATCGACTCTGTGATCTCTAACTGCAGGCGTGAAGGATCGATACCTGTTTCCTGCAGCGCATCCTGGAGATCGTTCACCAGGCGCGCATCGGCGAACTGCCGCGCCGAGACGTTCACGGTGACGTTCATGCGCGGCTGCGAGGCGGCGTCGAACTGCCACTCGCGCATCTGGCGGCATGCTTCGGCGATGAGCCATCGTCCGACAGAGACCAGCAGTCCTGCGTCCTCTGCGGCGTCGATGAAGTTGTAGGGAGAGATCAATCCCTGCGTCGGATGGTCCCAGCGAAGAAGCGCCTCGAAGCTGACAATGCGGCGCGAGTCGAGCTGAATTATGGGATGGTAGTGGACGCGAAATTGACGCTCGGCCAACGCGGCGTGCAGATCAGATTCGAGGCGTAAGCGACCGACCGCGCGCGTGTGCATGCCTTCGTCGAAGACTTCGCAGCGCGATCCTCCAAGGGCCTTGGCGCGGCGCATGGCGACATCCGCATCCCTCAGGACATCTTCCGGACGGCTGTGTTCCGGTGTGCTCACGGCGATTCCCACACTCACGGAGGCGCGAATTTCGCGTGCGTCGACCGAGAAGGGCTGAGCGACCGCAACCTGCAACTGACGGGCGATGCGCATGGCGTCGCTGGGATCGCTCATGCCTTCGATCAGAACGGTGAACTCATCTCCTCCCAACCGGAACAGTGCGGCTTCGAGCGACGGACCAATGCGATCGTGGCGCGCGGAAACGTCGTCCTGTCGAAGGGAACCGGTGAGGCGGCGCGCGATCTCGGACAGAATTTGGTCGCCCGCAGAAGCAGCCATGGTGTCGTTGAAAACCTTGAAGTGATCGATGTTGGCGAGCAGAAGAGCATGGGCACGTCCAGACTCGTGGCGTGAGCGCACAAATGCGTTCTGCAGGCGGTCGAGGCACGAGCGTCGATTCAGAAGTCCGGTAAGTGGATCGTGAAAGAGGTGATGTTCGAGCTGCTGTTCGGCGCGGCGGCGTTCGGTGATGTCGCGGTTGACGATGACCAGCTTTGCGACCTGTCCATTCTGGTCGCGAATGGTGCTCGCGACCGATTCGAGAACGCGCCAGCTTCCGTCCTTGTGTTTGATGCGGTAGTCGAGGCGCTTGCCGATTCCGGTCTCGCGCGCCTCGCGCGCTGCCTCGAGAACCCGCATGCGATCTTCGGGATGGATCTGCTCGAACGACGAAGTTTCGCCGAGTTCAGCCGGAGAGTATCCAAGAATGCGTTTGTAGGAAGGACTGTTATATAAACGGCGGCCTTTGACGTCGACGAGCGCGATCATGTCGGCGGCGTTCTCGGTGACGATGCGGAAGATCTCTTCATTCTTGCGGCCTTCGCGGCGGATCCGGAAGATCCGTAGTTCTTCGCAGGCCAACGCGATCACCAGCGTTCCCAGGAAAATCCAAATCCATGCGGGCATCGAAAGCACTCCTGAGAAGAGCTATCGGCAGAAAGGCGGGTCGGTGTTACGCGGGGAATCTGTGCTAGACCGAAGAAATTTTCCCCCGATTTTGCCCCTGACGGCGATTCCCGAAATGGGACTGGGGAAGTTGGAAGGGGTACCCCCCTCCCCCTCGATTCTCTAGAATCATAGAGTTGGAGGAAAATCGCTAAAAAATCTATGGCGCACAATCACTTGCGGGCAAAATCTTGAGCCCGA
Source organism: uncultured Acidobacteriota bacterium (assembly GCA_963801895.1). Classification (GTDB taxonomy): domain Bacteria; phylum Acidobacteriota; class Terriglobia; order Terriglobales; family Acidobacteriaceae; genus Sulfotelmatobacter. The sequence goes on from CAWDGM010000005.1 coordinate 215,418, forward strand.
AGGATTTAGAAGGGAGTTTTCAAAGAGCACGGTTCCAAATCGGGACAAATTCGATTGAGAACCGTCTCGGCCTCGGCAATGATCGCGTTTTGGGACTGTGGATGACAAGGTCAGACGTCACATTGTGATGTGGAAAACGGGGTGTTCGCGATGGGGTCAGGATGTGGCGGCGGATCAGTTGAATGTATGAGAAGCGGCGATCGCGATTTTTCTTTCGCCCCTGTCGGGGCTGGATCGTTCTTGGCTTCACCCCACGGCTTGCGCCGTGGGCTGCGTTCTTTCGCCGCTTCGCGGCTTGGGCCGGTGTCATGCGTTCAGACGTCCCTACGGGACGCGTTCGTGGGTTGGGCCTCACCCCGGCGTTGCGGGCTATTGTTAATAGCGCCTCCGGCGCTTTTCAAGCCATCACCGTCCGATGACGAATTCGGGACACTTGAGGGGCGGCCGATGAGGGGCAGCCGATTCCAAGCTGTTTGCCGATCATAACTTAGTGATTCAGCGGCAGGGCGACGCAGGTCTGGACAACACGACCAAATTCTTCGGCAACCGGATGATGCACAACTCGTCCATCTGGACCTTCACGATCGAGCACAGCGGCGAACACTATGGCCAGCTTGTGGTCTACTATCGCGCCAACAATCTGGTCCCTCCAGACTCGCGGAAATGACGCCGCGATCTGCGTGATCGCCCCTGTGCGCTGTTTTAATCCTGGAACGAGTTCGGCCGCGTTCAAGCGGCGCGAACTTTGGTTCCATAGGATAGGCTGGCAGACCAAGTGCCCCGACCCTGCGGAGTGAGATCCAGATAGTGCCAGATGGGCGTGTACAGATCGATGCCACGTTCCTGGATATCCGGACCCGTCCGGGGATGCACCGAGTACGCGTGATGCACAGTACCTTTGGCATCGCGTGTGAAGACAGAAATGGTCGAGTCTTGCCCGCCTTCTTCGTCTTCACTACCCAAGTCGAACTTGAAAGTGCTTTTGCTGGCGCTAAGGAGGCGTAGCCTATCCCATCCGCGCTCGCGGCCAAAGGCGCGCAGAGTCGAGAGGTCTGCGGCAGCGACCACAGCAAAGTCGAGATTCTGCGCCAGATGATGCGCCACCCCATTCGCGCTGTCGAGCCAGGCGGTGCACATGGGGCACGCCTTGGCCTGCTTTTTCCCAAACATGAAGTGATAAATGACGACGGAGCGATTCGGCTTGGTGAAAAGCTCACTCAGATGGACGTTGCGCGGGGCATCGCCTGCGTTGAGGTCACTGGGACCCTCTTCGAACTGATAGTCCTGGAGCGGAGCGCCTTCTGGAAGATTGCGGCGCAATTCAGCGACGTGTTCGCGCTGACGCATGAGATCAATTTCAGCAAGTCGGAGTTGTTCGCGCTTGGCGAGATATTCCGGCGACTCATTAGTCAAGTTCGTCAGACGATACGTTCCATCCATCGTTGTATGTACCATGAGTTCCTCCAGCCGCGATTTTCTATTCCCGCAGGAATGAGGTGCAATCGGTGAATCACCTCAGGGGCAAGTCGTTTTCGGACCCGGTCACATTGGATCCGCAATCGAATTGATGTTCGACTGATTTGAATCGATTGGATTATAATCGCAATCTGATCAGCCATGCGTTACGAACCAGATCACAAAGAGCGGACCCATCGGCGAATTGTGAAGAGCGCCTCGCGTCAATTTCGAAGAGAAGGAATAAACGGACCCGGGGTGGCAAAGCTCATGAAAGCCTCAGGGCTGACACACGGCGGGTTTTATAAGCACTTCGCAAGCAAAGACGATCTGTTCGCGGAAGCGATTGACGAGAGCGTTCGCGAGGTCGGAGCGAAGCTTACCGGTTGGGAAAGGCAGGCTCCCCCGGGTGAGTTTTGGAAAGAAATCGTCAGAAGGTATCTCTCCATCGAACATTGCGAGGATCCCGGAATGGGTTGTCCAGTCGCTGCGCTTGCTCCGGACATTGCACGTACACGCGCGACAACCAGAAGGAAGATCCGAGACAGTATCGACGCATACAAGAAACAGCTTGTGGAATTCATGCCCGGGGACAGCTCGGGAGAAAAGCAAAAGAATTTTGCTCTTATTTTTTCGTCGATGGTCGGCGCGCTGGCGATTGCCCGCACCATGTCAGACAGGGACGAAAGGGAGAAATTGCTGGGATTGGTCCGGAATCACCTACTCTCGACATTTTGATTTTTTGAATCCATGGGATTATGACTGTAATCCTACTGCATACGCTGATCGGAGATCGTGGCAACTCTATCAACGAGATTGGAGAAAAACATTATGGAATACCCCGTTCCGTCGTATCTCCCGCCGTTCATTCTGAGCGGCATGATCATTGTCATCACAGGCTTACTGAGCGGGCTGCGTCGCGCGCTGCGTGGTACATCCTGGCCGAAGGCAGACCGAGCGAAGGCGCTTTGGACCGTGTCATCGCTTCTTGCGGGATGGTTTGTGCTAGCCGTGGTAACGTCAATCGCCGGATTCTATCGACCTCCGTACGGCAAAGCCCCAACGATTCAGTACGGTCTTCTGATTCCTATCGCGGTTGGCGTACTGCTGTTTCGGAGTTGGCCGTTATTTCGACGCACCGTCGGAATCCTTCCAAATAGTTGGCTGGTTGGAGTGCAGCTCTATCGCGCATTGGGAGTGATCTTTCTCGTGCTGTACGCTGGCGGACATCTCCCGGGGCCGTTTGCCTTGCCGGCGGGAGCGGGCGATGTGCTGGTCGGAATTCTCGCCCCCTTTGTCGCAGCGAGATTTGCACGTTCACCCGAAAAATCAGCAGGTCTCGTCCGATGGTGGAACGTTCTCGGGCTCGCCGACCTTGCCATAGCTTTGACGATGGGCTTTATCACTTCGCCGTCGCCGTTTCAGCTCGCTTCCTTTGATCGTCCAAGCGGGCTTATCGCCATGTTCCCACTTGCACTGATTCCGGTCTTCGCGGTTCCGCTGTCGATTCTGCTGCACCTCGCCTCCCTGCAGAAGCTGCGGAAAAGTGAAGTTACGGGCTACCAGGAACTTCGACCTTCAAAAGGAATTGGACCGTCGGGACAAACGACGGCGAATCGATCATTCGGCATCCAGCGGTGATTTTCGGAGCGCCTCGTCGTCCAATAAAGCCAGTCGGGGTTTTCTCCCGCAAAGGGGGGAACTCCGGCCGGCGAGGCCTCCAAAGAGGCCCTTCTCCTAATCTTCATTGCAGTCCACGCCTGCTTGCGTTAGCCTTATCTTGCTCTCGCGCTTTTCCCACCTCTTTTCACTCTCCAAATAATTCTCGCCCTATTGGTGCAATGTCTGTGCAATACAGCGCGGTCGACGGCAACCCCACACTACATATAGTGTTATATTGCTTGACGCCGCCTGAATTTCGCCGTTACAGTAGCTTAAATTTGTGCCTGCCCTATCCAGCCAGGGGTGTACGTGCCGGATGGTTTTGGTCGCAAAACGCTGCGGCTCGCATCGAAACGGGGAGTGGAATCTTTGTAGTTAACAGGGAGAAATCCTCATATCTGGCGCTGAGAAAGCGCGAGAAATGGGGCACTCTCGGGGTCTAACCCTTGCGGCTGGTTTTAAGGAGTTTACGTTGCTCAAACTGAAGAGACTTCAGATTCTCGGGTTCAAGTCGTTCTGCGACCGCACGGAACTCAAGTTCCATGGCGACGGCGTGGCAGCCATCATTGGCCCGAACGGCTGTGGCAAGTCGAACATCTCCGACGCCATCTCGTGGGTGCTGGGCGAACAGTCGGCCAAGACGCTGCGCGGGGCGCGCATGGAAGACGTGATCTTTGCCGGCACTCGCGACCGGAAGCCGACGGGCATGGCGGAAGTCTCTCTGACACTGATCGATCCCGAACTGTGCGGAGGTGCCGACGCTGCGGCCCCGATCGAGATCGACATACAAGATGACATGCCCCAAGGAGCCGAAGCGAACGTCACCGAAGATTGGGATGAAGCTTCGATCCGGGCACGGGCTGCCTCTGACACTGATCGCGCCGTGGAAGACGCGCAGCCGGGAAAAACCGAAGAGGTTGAGGTTCCACGCTCGAAGATCAATACGATTGCGGTAGCGTTTCCTGACGACGAACCGATCTTTGCGCTCCCCGCGCATAACGTCGTTCCTCCTGTAACCGGAGCTTCGGTTGGAACCGCGGCACCGCACGTGGTCCTGAAGATTCGTCGGCGCAAATTTAACCAGCAGCAATTTCACGCGGGCGAGATCGTGGTGACGCGCCGCCTTTTCCGCTCCGGCGACAGCGAATATCTGCTCAACGGAAAGCTGTGCCGCCTGCGCGACATTCAAGAGCTGTTCATGGGGACGGGACTAGGGCCGGAGTCCTATGCGCTGATTGAACAGGGGCGAATCGGACAGATTCTGAGCAGCCGTCCGACCGACCGCCGCGCCATTCTCGAAGAAGCAGCCGGGATCACGAAGTTTAAGACCAAGAAGCGGCTGGCGGAAGCGCGCCTGGAAGATGCCAAGCTGAACCTCAACCGCGTGAATGACATTTTCGAAGAAGTCACGCGGCAGATGAATTCGCTGAAGCGGCAGGCGTCGAAGGCGGAACGCTACGCGAAGCTGCGGGACGAGATGCGCGCAAAACTGCGGATCGTACTCGCAAGCAAGTTCGCGGCGATCGAGCAAGAGAGCGTCCAGCTGGAAGCGCAACTGAATGAACTGGCTCACGAAATGCAGCAGCGCGGCGAGGAAGTCCATCAGCTCGAGGCGGAGCACGCCGATCGCACGCAGCGCGGGTATTCCATTGATGCCGAGTTGCGGGAGAACCGCGACCGCATCAGCCAGATCGCGATGGAAATCGATCGCGCGCATGCGCGACGCCGACATAACGAAGAGCGTTGCGCGGAACTGCTGGTACGTTCCGCGTCTGCCGAAGCGGAATTGGCACAGGCACAACATCGCTTGACCGCTCTCGAGGCGGAGCGGGAGTCGAACCGGCAGATTCTCGAGTCGGCTGCGGCGGATGTGGCTGCGGCGCAAAGTGATCTTGCTCTTTGCCAGCAGGACGCAGCCGCTGCGACCGCAAGCCTGGCCGAGATCGAACGACAGCAAGAGGCTTCGCGGGTCTCGATCTTTGACACAGTTTCAGCGGCGTCAAGGTTGCGAAATCAACTGGCACAGGCGGAAGAGCGGCTGGCGGGAGTGGACCGCGAAGCGCGCCGGCTTGAGGCCGAAATCGAGAATGCGAACGTGCAGGTGGAGGCGTTCGGGGGACAGCGCGGACAGCTCGCGCTCGAGTTCGAGAGCGTGACACAGCGCGTCAGCGGGTTTGCGGAAGAGATTTCCCAACTGCGGATGGTCATCGAAACGAAGAAGCAGGAAGAGGCCCGCGGGAAAGCGACCCTCGATACCCTGCGCGCGGAATACGCCACGGCACTCGGCAAGCGAGGATCGCTCGAGGCTGTGATTGCGGAGCACGGGTATTCGACCGAATCTGTGCGGCGGCTGTTTCAATCCGGCGTCATGCAGAGCGGACTTGCTCCCGTGGGAGTATTGGCGGACTTCCTGGAAGTCGAGCCGCGGTACGAGCGTGTGGTGGAAGATTTCCTGCGCGACGAGTTGAACTACATCGTCGTGAAATCGTGGGATGCGGCCGATGAAGGGCTGCGACTGCTGCGTTCCGACGTTGATGGACGCGCGACGTTCCTGGTTCATCCAGAGGATTCGCAGGCAAAATTCTCATTCGTGCTCGACGAGGCCGCGCACTCCGCCCCGCCAGCAGTGCAGATCGTCCCATTGAAAAATACGATCCGAGTCTTGGATGGTTTCGGGAAGTCGCTGGAAGTGATTCTGCCGAAGCTGCGCGATGGCTACATCGTGCCCGAGTCGAATGTCGCGCGCGGGTTGGCGCTGGAGAATCCAGACGCGTTTTTCCTGTCACAGGCGGGTGAATGCTTTCACAACGTAACCGTCACCGGAGGCAAGCAACGCAGCGAGGGTCCCCTCTCGATGAAGCGCGAGTTGCGCGAAGTGATGCGGCAACTGGAAGAGTTGGAGCGCGCGCTGCGTGAGGAAGAGACGCGGGTGCTGACCCTCGGACACGAGATCCGAGACTTCTCTACCCTGCTGGAGCGCCTCGAAGGGGAGAAGCGCGAAGCGGAACTCGAAGTGATGACGTCGAGCCACATGCTGCAGCAACTCGATTCCGAGATGGGCCGGGTGAGCGAACGGCTCAGCGTGGCGCAGATGGAATTGAAACGGCTTGCAGCCGATCGCAACGAGCAGGAAGGAATCTTGTGCGCGCGGCAGTCCGAGATCGAAACACTCGACCTGCAGCGGGCCCAACTCGAGCAGCAGATTGCCGCAGGGCAGGAATCGCTGAATATGCTGCGTCGCCGGCGCGAAGAATCGGCGCAGACGACTTCGCAGCATGCTGCACGCGTAGCGACGTTGGCAGAGCGCCATCGATCCGCGGCAGATGTGCTGCAGCGGATTGAATCGATCTTCTCGGAAATGGGCGAGCGGGTTCACGCGCTGGCATCACAAATCGAAGGGTCAGCGGCCGAGAAGTTGCAACGGGAAACCGAGAACGAGCAACTCGCGCTGAGCGCCGCCGATCTTGAGGCCGAGCGCAATGCCGCCCAGACCCGCGAAGGCTTGCTGCAATCGGAGACAGAGCAGTTGCGGGCCCGCTTGAGCGAGATCGACGAACTGCTGCGCACGGGCCGTATCCTGCTCGACCAAGCACGCGATCGCCGCGGTGAACTCTCGGCGGCGGCGGCGAAGCTGCAATCGGACGCGCAGTACATGTCGGAGACCTGCCTGAACGAGCTCGGGTTGGAACGCGAGGCTCTGATGGCGGATGCGTCTCTGGTTGCGGTCACGGGCGAACAGCTTGCGACGGAAGATCAGATGTACCGTGAAATGCGATCGAAGCTTGACGCCATGGGTCCGGTGAACATGATGGCGCTCGAGGAATACAAGGAGACGGCGGAGCGACACTCCTTCCTTGAAACGCAGCGCAAGGATTTGATCTCATCGATCGAGAATACGATCGCGACGATCAAGGAGATCGACCAGATTTCGCGGCAGAAGTTCGAAGAGGCGTTTGGCAAGATCAACGAAAACTTCCAGGTGACATTCAAAAAGCTTTTCGGAGGCGGCCACGCCTACATGAAGCTGACCGACGAGGAAAACAGCGCGGAGAGCGGCATCGACGTCATCGCGTCACCTCCGGGCAAGCGGCTGCAGAGCGTGCTGCTGCTATCAGGCGGCGAGAAGGCTCTGACGGCGCTAGCACTGCTGGTAGGAATTTTCCAATATGCGCCGAGCCCCTTTTGCATCCTGGACGAAGTCGACGCTCCGCTCGACGAAGCGAACGTGGGACGTTTCACCGAACTGGTGAAAGAGATGAGCGTGCAAACGCAGTTCGTGCTCATCACGCACAGCAAGAAGACGATGAGCATCGCTCCGGTGTTGTACGGCGTCACCATGCAGGAGCCCGGCGTGTCGAAACTCGTATCTGTACGGTTCGGGGCACAGTAGAGCGCGAAACTCGCGTGCGGGCGGAACCGGCCTTGCGACCGGTAAGTTCCATGTTATCCACCTTCATTCCTCAGCTTTTCCACAAAGAATGGGAGCAAACGGAAGGACTTATCTTGCTCTCCAGCGACGTGCCTTCCTGTCAAGATTTTTCTCTCCGGAAAACGCTGCCGCCCCTCTGCGGAAGCGTGAGGATGGTCGTTGACATTTTTTTCTGACCAGCTAGAATACCCGTCGCCTCTTACCTGTAAAATTTCATCATGAGCACTGACCTTCTCGACTCCGTCCTCTTAAAGACCCACTTCCCGGAACTCAATCTTCGAGCCAGCGGTAAGGTTCGCGATGTGTATGACATCGATGCCGACCGGCTGCTGTTCGTAGCCAGCGACCGCATTTCAGCGTTCGACTATGTGCTGGCGACCGGCATTCCGAACAAGGGCCGCGTTTTGAATCAGATTTCGCTGTTCTGGTTCGACTACCTGGCCGACATCGTTCCGAATCACCTGATCACCGCCAACGTCGACGACTATCCGCCAGCGGCCCGCAAGTATGCCGACCAGCTTCGCGGACGCTCGATGCTGGTGCGGCGCGCGGAAATTTTTCCTGTGGAATGCATTGTCCGCGGGTACATTTCCGGATCAGCGTGGAAGGAATATAAGTCGACCGGCAAAGTCTCGGGTATTCCGCTGCCTGCAGGGTTGAAGGAATCCGACGCATTCCCAGAGCCCATTTTTACACCGTCAACCAAAGCTACGACCGGGCACGACGAAAACATTTCGTTCGATCAGATGTGTCAGGTGATCGGCGTGGAGAACGCCAGCCATCTGCGCGATCTGTCGCTACGCGTATACAAGCATGCCGCGGCGCATGCCCGCCAACGCGGGATCATCATCGCCGACACCAAATTCGAGTTTGGACAAACGGCGCAAGGCATTACGCTTGCGGATGAAGTCCTGACTCCTGATTCTTCCCGCTTCTGGCCCGCCGACAAATATGCTCCGGGACGGGCGCAGGATTCGTACGACAAGCAGTACGTTCGCGATTACCTCGAACAAATTCAATGGAACAAGCAGCCGCCGGCACCGGCTCTACCGCCGGAGGTGGCGCGCCGCACCAGCGAAAAGTATCTCGAGGCGTATTCCCAGCTTACCGGGCACAAGCTGGATGTCTGATTCGGTACGAGGCATGATCGCCCGCTCGCTCAACGTATGACGATCGCGGACTGGCTCATCCTGGCAGTGTTGTTGATAAATGTGATCGGGGCCGCCATGCAGGGCTTCTTTTCCGAAGCCCTCACCATGGCCGGCCTCGTGGTTGGATACATCGTAGCGGCATGGAAGTATCGCAGCCTGGCAGAGTGGTTTCAAACGTTTTTGAAGAACCCGTGGTTGGCTGAGATTCTTGGCTTTCTCATAATCTTCTTCTTCGTCGCACTTCTGTTCGGCCTAGCCGCCAGGGTGGCTCGATGGGTTATGAAAGAAGCCGGACTCAGCAGTTTCGACCGTTTCCTCGGCGCAGTTTTGGGGCTGGCCAAGGGCGGACTGATGGTGGCGGTGATCTTGATGGGAATGGCGGCATTCGCTCCCACTTCGAAGCTGTTGCAGGATTCACAACTGGCGCCCTACTTCCTGGTAGTGGGACGGGCTGCCATTTGGCTGGCTCCTTCGGAGTTACGCGTCCGCTTCTATCAAGGTCTGGACCTCATTCATCAGGCGCCTCAGAAATTTGGCGGCCAACCTGCTTCTCCGCCGAAACCGACAACGGCGCACTGAACAAATTCAGCTGAAAAGAGACGCACTGTGAAAGATCAATTGGAAGCACTCGTCCTGCAAATGTATCGCAGCAACATCCTCTACTCGGAAGGCGTCCGCGAATTCAAGAAGCGCTTCATCCTCACGGTGCTGCAGGAAAACAAGGGCAACCAGTGCCGCGCTGCCCGCGAATTGGGGATGCACCGCAATACGCTCAGCCGCACCATTACTGAATTGAAGATTGACGTCCGCCAGCTGCGCGATGGTGTCAAACGTCCGCCACGAAGCACTCGCGCGGTATCAGCCTTCGAAAAGAAGATCGTCCGGTGAGTATTGCTCGTTCGTAAGATCTAGCAGGCTTTTAGCTATTGGCTTTCAGCTCTGCGCTCTCCGCATTCGCGACTCATGGGGCCTGTCAGTGAGGCTCTAAACAAAAAAGGCAGCCCGGAGGCTGCCTTTTTGATTTGGCTAAAGCGTTACTTACTGCGCAGCAGGCTTTTTGCGAGCCGGAGCTGTTGCCGGCTTCTTGGTGGCAGGCGCTGTCGCTTTCGCTCTCAGCAGCTGGCCCTTCTCCATCACCATCATGAACGGATTCGGCGTGTAGGAAGCAGGCTCGCCCTGGAAGTCAAGGCTGGCGCCATCTTTCGGAACCAGGCGGACCGGAACCTTGTCTTCGAACTTCAGGGTGATATCCGCTTTCTTGGCGTCGATGTCATCCGAGCTGCCGGCGATCTGGAACTCCGTCGGTGTCGTGCTCATGACCGTGCCGTTCATCTGCACAGCCTTGCCCTTGATGGCATTCCATACGGTGTCCTGGTCTGTCTGGCTGCCATTGGCGAGCACAAACTCCCAAGTGGCGAAGTCCATCTTGTCCGGAGGCGTCTTGGTGACCATCTCGTGCGCCTGGTCAGCCGGAGAAGGAGCGGGTGCGATCGCAACCTGAGCCCCGCCAGCCTTCGCCGCATTCAGAACGTCGGGCCATCCTTCGTCGCTACCGTGGAACTTCACGTACTGTGAGCGCGCATACTTTTCGATGCCGGGTTGACTCGGCGCAGGTGCGACAGCGGCTGCACGCGCGGCGTACCAGATTCCGTTCTGGTAATCCGGCGGAGTCTGGCCGAGATAGGCGAGCGCCAAAGGATAGAGCAGGCTGAGATCTTTTTGCGAGTCCGGAGGATTCGCGTCGACGGCGGCCTTGAGGTGAGTGGCGGCCTTGGCATTGTCTTTGTCCTGGAGAGCGCCCCAGCCGATGCCCGACTCGAAGTTTCCGGTCATCTGCGCCTTCATCTTGGTGAAGTCGGCGTCGCTCGTCCCTTCCGGCTTGTTGAATTTGGGCAGGCAATCCAGTCCCTGCTGGCCGTATTTCCCGGCGTCGGTGGCTTCCTGCTTGCCGTTCGCGTCTCCGCCCTGGGAGCTGGCACGGTCGACATAAGTCAACAACGTCAGGGCTGGAACCTGGCAAGGATCCACGGCCACGAGCTTGGTGGCGGTTTCCATGGCTTTTTTGACGTTGCCAGACTGCTGGTAGGTCTGCATCAGGATTTCGAGACCCTGATTCTTCATGACGCTATTAGGATATTGCGTAAGAAATGCTTCCAGGCCGCTGATCTTGGCGTTGGCATCCTTCTGCTGGATGGCCGCGACATACGCGTTATATTCGGCGGGATCCTTGATCACCGGTGCGGCAGCCTGCCCAGCAGGCGCTTGCCCCTGTGCGGCCGGGGCCGCTTGTCCTTGGGCCGCCGGGGCCGCCGGTTGTTGCTGGGCCGGCTGCGCTGTGTTCTGGGCAACCGAGACCATCGCTACCCCAAGCGCAACCGTAAGCAGAATCGTTTTCATCAGTATGGCTCCTTGAACCTCGGGAAATTTTTCTAGGGAATCGTTTTCTTCACAGCTCACGCAGCAACAGCATTCCGTCTGGACCGCAATGCGTTCGGATCCTGCTTTGGAATGCCGGACTTCCTGGCAGGGCGCCCCGGGAAGCGTAGGGTAAATCGGTTGGAACGTGTGGCCGCTGCCCCTTCATCCCGGCTGGCCGGATTATAAGTACCTCTTCATCCGAAGGCAAGCGATTCGCAATCTCCCTCCCCTATATTGCTAAGATGCAGTTAACGGAGATGGCGGATGTTTCGTCCGCGACCCGTTGAGGAGACACCTCTTATATGGACACCGCACACCCTCTCGCCGGGCAAGTGGCCGTTGTAACCGGGGCCGGACGCGGCATTGGGGCCGCTATCGCCCGCAAACTGGCTGGACTCGGCGCCACCGCCATTCTTTGCGGCAGAACCCAATCCACACTCGAGGAAACTGCCCGCACCATCGTCGAAGCCGGTGGCAAGACGGAAGTGATTCCGTGTGATGTGACCGTTCTTCATCAACTGGAGTATGCGTCGGCGCGGGTGGAGGGCACGTTCGGCCGGCTCGACATCCTGGTCAATAACGCCGGCATCGGAGGCTTCAGCGACGCGCTGCACAATCTTCCTCCGGAAGACTGGGATCGGATTCTCAATACCAACCTGCGCGGCGTTTATTACGCCATTCGCGTCTTCGCTCCCCTGATGATTCGCGCTTACACAGGACACATCATCAACATCTCGTCGCTCGCCGGAAAGAATGCTCTGCCGAACGGAGCGGCGTATTCCGCATCGAAGTGGGGATTGAACGGGCTGACGTACTCCGTAGCGGAAGAGCTTCGCCCGCACAATATACGCGTGTCAGTCATTTGTCCGGGATCGGTGGACACAGAACTGAGTCCCCATGCCGGGAAGGATCCGAAGAAGATGCTGCAGTCGGAGGATGTGGCGCATGCGGTTGCGATGCTGGCCACGCAAGCACCGCAATCGTTTATGAGTGAAGTTTTGCTGAGGCCGACGCAGAAACCGTGATGTGTTCGCGTCACGGAAGATCGACTGGCCCGGAAAACTCTTTACCACTAAGGACACGAAGTTCCACGAAGGAAATCTGTGGCAATATGACTTTCCTTCAGGAAACGTAGTGCCTTCGTGATCAGAGGCACTCGTCGCTTCGCTCCTCGGGGCGGACGAATGCGTCCGCCCCTACACGTGGTTTATTTCTTGAAAAGATTCTCGAAGGCTGCGCGCGCGTCGTTCGGACGCGCGGTTACGGGAGTCGAAGTCTCTTTCTCTCGCGTCACGCGCATCTCGTAAAAAGTGCATCCGTTCCGTTCATCTTTCTTCGGAATGCGCACCGGGATCGGCTGCATACATTCGAATCGGCTGCCAGGATCGAAGTACGTGCACTGCCGGCACGAGTGCAGTTCGAAGGCGCACTTCGGGCACTTCCCTTCTCCCGAACTTCCCTGCAGTACCGTACCGCATTGCGCGCAACGCGAGACGGCACGCGTTCCCGGCATGTTGACGGGGCGTGGTCCAAATGTGTTGTCCCTTTTCGGAGGTGAGGCGCCGGCGCCGGACCTTTCGCCAGACCCTTTCCTCTCGTTATCGCGATCGCGATCCTGATATCCATGTTGACGGTATTTCGCCACAGAAGCCTCCCCAAGCCCGCCCGTATTCTCCTCCCGGCAACCTCGAGGGAGCAAGTGCTGGTTTGAATGTGTCGCGCCGAGCCTGGTTCCCGCGTCCAGTCCGCGCCAAGGACGCTACAATCATTCCATGATTCATGAGATCTTGCCTGTCGGCATTTTGCAGTGCAACTGCTCGATCATCGGCGATGAAACGACGCACGAGGCGATGGTGATCGATCCGGGCGACGACATCAGCAAGATTGTCGAGATCGTCCGCAAAAACAATTTGCAGGTGAAGCAGATTGTCATCACGCATGCGCATATCGATCATGTGGGCGGAGCGATGAAGCTGCGTGCGTCGACGGGAGCACCCATCCTGCTGAATCAGAACGACTACGAACTGCTGAAAATATTGGATGTGCAAGCCACATGGATCGGCGTGCAGACTCCGGAAAAGGTGGAGATCGATCGCAGTGTTTCTACCGGAGAAACAGTGAGTGCCGGATCTCACGCCGCACAGGTCCTTCACACGCCGGGGCACACCGAAGGCAGCATATGCCTGTACTTCGCGGCCGAGAAAAAGCTCATCGCCGGCGATACCTTGTTTGCAGGATCGATTGGACGCACAGACCTGCCGGGCGGATCGATGCGAAAGATTCTGAACTCACTCCACGGAACGGTGCTGGAGTTGCCGGACGATACCGTGGTGGTCCCAGGACACGGAGATCTCACCACGATTGGCGAGGAGCGCCAAAGCAATCCGTATTTAGTTAAACGCTAGGGAATCCGGCTCTGGGCTCTTGGCTTTCGGCTCTTGGCTTTTCGCCGCCGGGGCTGATCATGTGGCGAATACTATCCTTCTTTCCAGATGATGGAGGACTCGGCTGATTCCCTCGCGAAAGTCGTCTTCTTTTGAAATCAGGCTGATGATCAGATATCCGTCGGTTGGAAAATCGTAGAAGTGTCCGGGATGCACCAGGACGGAGCGGTCCCGCACCAATTCGATCGCCAACTCTTCGTCGGTCCGGGTCACGGGTACCCGCAGGATTGCGTACCATCCGCCTTCCACGCAGAGCCGCTGGCAAGTCACTTGAGCGGACAGCTGTCGATCGAGTTCCTTCAGATTGGCTTGTACCCGTTCCATCAATTGCTTCTGTATGTCATAGCGTTGATCCAACAAAACCGGGATCGCCCACTGGATGGGAGCATTCATCGACAAGTATGTGTCGGCGATGACATCCAGGCGTCCCATCGCGGCCTCGCGTTGTTCGCCTGGTCCGCTCGTCGCGACCCATGCGACTTTCATCTGAGGGAGCGCGGAAATCTTTGAGAGACCACTCAGCGTAAAAGTGAGAACGTCGTCGTTGCCCGCGAAACTTGTCCTCGGATGGTCGTCGATCCGGTAGTCGAGGAACACTTCATCGACGATCAAAGTGAGGCCGTGCGACCGGCAAAACGAATTCAGGAGTTCCATCTCTTCGGGGTGAACATACGATCCTGTCGGATTGTTCGGATGCACGACCACCACGGCGCGCGTCCGCTGCGTGACGGCCTTCTCCATCGAAGGAAAATCCATCTGCCAACCATGATCGTAGAGCAGCGGATAAGGAACGAGCCTTACATCCTGCAAATCGGCCAGGAATTCAAACAGCGGATAGCTTGGCTTGGGCACCAGAATTTCATCGCCCGCGTTGCAGAGCAGGCGGAAGACGAATGAATATCCCTCGCTGGTACTCGTGGTAAGGATAATTTGCTCTGGGTCGAGACCGTGGATTGCATGGGCATCGCGGTAATAATTTGCGACAGCCTGGCGCGCGTCGAGAATTCCCTTCGATTGCGGATCGTAATCAAGCGCACGTGGAGATTGCAGCGAGGACAGGATGGCGGAGGTGTCGTAGGTTAATCCGATTCGCGTTGGATTGGAGGCGCTGAGATCCAGAAGATTGGCTCCGGCAGCGCGAGACTTTTCCACCTCTTGCGTAAAGCGGTTCTGCGCAAGTCTCCAGTTCGTGCGTTCAGAAAACATGCATGGATTTTATTTGAAGTGGGCTCGATGCGCGGGGGCTGAAGCCCATCATTTTTGCGCTTTGACGCGGCACTGAAGCGCCGCTCTTCCACGAATCCTGCGCGCTTTAAAGGCCGGGTGGCACTGTCCGGTTCGCCAGTTCGTGTTTCGTATCCTGGCTTACGTCGGGAATGACTACACGCTGCAGGCTGGGCCAATCACGGATGCCGACCGCGGGACAGAGCAACCCTTTCCCTTCCGGTCGCAAAAGCTGGCGCAGAGTCTGGACGCCGTAGAACAATCCCTCGCCGGAGTTGGCGGCGACGATGAGGTGAGATTTATCGGAGAACAGCAGATATCCCTGCTCGCCCACGGCCTGGTCGGCCTTCAAACCATTGCGCGCGAGGAAGTCACGAACCCGGTCGTCCTGCAAACGGGCCAGCACAATCGCTCCGCCTTCCGCTTTGCCGGCCGCCTTCATGCCGAGGATATCGAGCCTGAGTCCAGACTGATCTTCCACTTCTTCCGCGAGAGTCTCGGCGGCAATGCGATCTTCCGACTGGTGCCCGAGCTGCACAAAAATTTTGGTGTGAGGACCGACTGCAAAGCCACCGTCGCGAAGCTGAACTTCTTTCGGCGCGGGCTCAATCTTAATCGGACGCGCGGACGAATCCATCGCCACGAGCGCCGAGGCACCCACCAGAACACTACCAATCGTCCCTAAAAGCCGCTTATTCATCAGGACCCCAGAACCAAAGTCAGGCTCTATTGTACCCGCTCGCGCAAAGGGCGTTGCGACAAACCTGCCCTTCTCCTTCTAATAAACCCGTTACCGCTCCTGATTCCTCGGTCTTTTTTCGATTTTGCTATCAACTTGCAAAGCCTTCCTTATTAACAACATATGGCATTTTTGTTACGTCCCCGCCGTAGTTCGCCTCGAGCACGTCAATCAGACCCTGGACGCATCGTCCGGCCATGCCCTTTTCCGGGTCCGAGGAAAGCCTAGTGATGCGTGCAGCACTGGCAAAATGCGGCATCAGACGACAACGGTCGGCGATGGCGGGATCGCGCAACGGAGAGTCACTCGGCAGAGGCTCTTTCTCGTAAACATCGAGGGCGGCGCCGGCGATCCAGTTTTCCCGCAGCGCACGAGCGAGCGCGGCCTCTTCAACGACCGGCCCGCGAGAAGTGTTGACGAGGAACGCAGTCGGCTTCATTGTGCGCAGCGTCTTTTCATTGAAGAGATGGAATGTCGGCGTCGCGCTTTCGCCTGCTCGAAGCAGCGGGACGTGGACGCTGACAAAGTCCGCCTCTCGTAGAGCCTCTTCGAAGGGAACGTACTTGATCCAGGACTTCTCTTTGGTCAATCCACGGGCGTGGCGCAGATCGTTGATCTCCTGGATTGATTTGACGAACGCGTGATTCTCGTAAGCTGGGTCGTAACAGAGCACGTTCATGTCGAAGCCGATACATTTCTTGATAAAGGCAAGCCCGATGCGCCCGGTGCCGATCACGGCGACGGTTTTGCCGGTAACTTCATCGCCGAGGAATGGAAGGTATGGATGCCAGTATCCCCACTGCTGATCGCGAGTGAGATGTTCGGCAGTCCACATTCGCCGCGCGAGAGTTCCCATCATGAAGAACGCGAACTCGGCCGTCGCTTCGGTAAGAACGTCGGCGGTATGCGTGAATGGCACCTTGTACTTATTCGCATCAGAGCGGTTAATGTTGTCGAACCCAACGGCAATCTGCGCGATCACCTTTAGATTTGCCTTCCCTGCTTCGAAAACTTCAGCGTCGATCGGATCGCGCAGCGTGGTGATCAGGCCATCGATGCCCGACTTGACCTTTTCGATAATCAGACTTTTTGGCGGAGCCTTGGGGTCGGGGTGAACTTCGACTTCATATCCACGCTGGCGGAGCAGATTGATTGAGTCTCCGATATCGCAGGTAGCAAACACACGGAATTTGTTATTCATAAGTTTCGGGTAAACTTTCGTCGAATTCTGACGCGCAACTTGAGTTAGCGTTCGCGGCGCGATTCGGAAAACATCATACGCGAGGCGAGAGCGACGGAATGACGGGCTACTTGGTCGCCGGCTTCGTGAATCCTTGCGCTTCCAACCAAAAGTAGAACTCTTCGATCCAGTGATCGCTGGTCGTATTTTGCTTCTTCGTGCCGAAGCCGTGTCCGCCAGCGCTGTAGATGTGGGCTTCCGGCTTGTTGCCCGCGGCCTTCAGCGCGTCATAGAACTTTGCGGCGAACTCGCCGGCTTGGTCGTCATCCTGCGCCCACGCCATGAAGACCGGGGGAAGCTTCGACGGAATCGCGGGCATCACGCCAAACGGAGCGCCATAGATGGGAGCGGCGAAGTTGGGACGGGCTGAGGCCTCCGACTGCAGAAGGGTTCCGCTCGCGACCATGGCTCCGGCCGAAAATCCGAGAAAGCCTACGCGTGCGGGATCGATGTTCCATTCGGCTGCATGTTGCCGGACGACTTTAATGGCTTGAATCCCGTCGGCAATGCCGTACTTGCAGGCCTCATCGAAATTCATGTCGGCAGGAATTCCGTCTCCCTTCTTCTCCACAATGCGGTATTTCAAGATGAAAGCCGCGATGCCTTTTTGCTGAAGCCATCGCGACAGTTCCTTGCCCTCGAGATCGACTGCGAGTGCGACGCATGATCCGCCGGGAGCGATGATAACGGCAGTTCCGGTGGCGTTCGCATTGTCCGGAAGGAACGCTGTGAGGGTGGGGGTTACGACGTTGAAGATTATGGTGCCGAGCGGAGTGTTCTCAATCGTCTTTTCCTGCTGCGTCCAATGCTCAGAGCCGGGTGCAACGCCCGGCCAAATGTTCACGGTCTGCGTCAGAGCAGTGGAAACAGCGAGACAAACCGAAAGAGTCAATAAGATTGCGCGCAATCGTAAGGGTGGATGCATATTCGTTTCCCGCTTCTTTTAGGTGTGCTTCACTGCAGGACCGGACGCAGCGATTACTCCGGAACGAGCGAGTCCTGTTTTGCCTTGTTCGCCGCTGCGGTCTTCTTTGGATCTTCGCCCACAGTCAACACGGTCATGAAGCGATCGATTGTTTTGATGGTGAAGCGTTCGCTGAAACCTGCCAAAAATGCGATCAGGAAGGCAAGCTCAGGGTTCTTGATCTCCGTGCCTGAAGTGGCCTGCGCCGAGATGACGCCGACATAATAGACGAGGTACACGAACCATCCAAAGATCGCGCCCATCACCGGTTTACACAAATACCAGAGACGGAAGCTACGATCAAAATCCTTCGTCGAAATGTGGGTGTAGAGACCGTAAATTCCGATGGTGACGCCGCCAAGCGATCCAAACCACGCGGCCTTCGAGCTGTTGCCAACCAGATCGGCCCAGAGCCCGTAACTGGGATAGCGTTTGACCAGATACCCGAGTCCGAGAATAAGGATCAGGCAACCAACCTGCACAGCGAGTAGTTGCCATGCGACCGGTTCAGCGTCGGCGCTGGATTTGGCGCGCCAGGCCGCTACCGATGCTTTCTCGTAGCTCGACTGCGCCTCTGCGAGTTTTCCGGTTGCAATCTGCGTGCGCGCAGCAGCAATCTGCGCCTCGATATCGGAGTAACAGCCATGAGCGCCGGACAAGTCCCTGATGGTGCGCTCCACGGCGTCCAACTGCTCGCCTAGCTTTATCGCCGCTGGACTGTTGGGATCGGAGGGAGCATCTGGGGGCTGAGGAACGGCTGCGACGGCCACATTGACACCAGTATTCATCATGACCTCGACTGCGGGTTAGGATGGCGAACGTCGCTAGTGTAAACGGACTGTGCACTGCCTTTGCAACCCATGATTCGAGGACGCGAAAAAGTAGCTCCCTGAATGGATTCCCAACTACTTCTTCGCGGAATGGTGGTCGTAACTCATGACGCGCGTGACCTTCCATGCTCCATCTTTGAACTGCCAGAGGTGAACGAACTGGCCCTCGCCTACGCCCTCAGTATCCTCGTGCCCC
This sequence comes from uncultured Acidobacteriota bacterium, assembly GCA_963801895.1. Taxonomy (GTDB): domain Bacteria; phylum Acidobacteriota; class Terriglobia; order Terriglobales; family Acidobacteriaceae; genus Sulfotelmatobacter. Next base: position 234,170 of record CAWDGM010000005.1, read on the forward strand.
GGATGGTGAAATCGGTGCACGCCAAGCTCGAGCATGCCGTATCCCTTCATGTGGTAGATCTTCAGCGTGCCCGGCACGAGTTCGCGCGTGACTTTTCCGCAGATGTTGTTCTTGACGCTGTCGGTCAGGGCCGTGCGGCCGAGCGTGACTCCTCCCTGATCGTGAAAGAACTCTACGTTTTCATCGATCAGCGCGGCGAACTTGTCCAGCTCGCACTTGTTGTAAGCGTCGAACAGGGCGCCATCGAGGGCCGCGCCCGCACGGTCGAGTTCTTCCTGATTTTGGATCTTGTCGAGGGGAGGAGCCGTTTGCGCGACTGAGAAGGAAGTGAATTCGACAGCAAGGCTCAAAACAAACGCGACGAGCGGGAGCGTGGAACGAAATGACATGGGACTCTCTTTCCAAAACGGGTGTGGGTACTGAAAGGAGTACGGAGAGTTCGACGGCGAGGTTCCATCAACAACCGGCTCAGTGGTTCAACAAAGGAGTGTGGTGCACGAAGGGGCAAATAAAAAGCCTGCTCAACGAAAAAGTGAGCAGGACCGTGAAATCTTGGTTCCGAAGCCTCTAAAAACCGGATGCCGAGCTAAGCGACCAGGTGTCGGCGCGAACGTTCCCACCAAACTTTGGGATCGTCTGGACGGTCGAGCATCTTGGCCAATTCCTTCTTGATCTCTCGCAGACGGTTGCTGCGGAGTTCGAGAACGGTCTGGTCCAACTCGGTATGGCCTGCTTTGCCCATGGTGCGAGCGTTGAGGTTGCGCAGATCGGCAATTTCCTGGCGGAGGCTGGTGAGATGTTCCGAGATATAAGGCATCTCTCTGATCATACTCTGTATTTGAAGAAGCGTTCGGATTATTCCGGGTGACCATCACTTTCGTGCGTTTCAAGCGTTCCTGCGGGACGCGATTCCAATTTTTTCGGACCTACCGGCATTGAAGCGAAACGCAATATTCGGAGTTCCCCGTGGAACCGGCGGCGTTCCTTGCCGTCAGGACGGGCGCACCTCGCATTTGAAACTCTCGCTGTTTTCAGACTGTCAGATGCAAATCACGTTTTTAATTAGCTGCAAGGCGCGGATGGCTGGTGGCGTTCGGCACTCGTCGCTTTGCTCCGAGGGGCGGACGAATGCGTCCGCCCCTACATGAACCGATGCGCCGACATGCTTGACATCCCTTCGGTACGGGCTATCATGGGGCACTTTCCCCGTTGGATCCCTGGTATTCGGCCACGCACGAATCTGAATTCTGAATCATCGATGAGGAGAACCTGATGGCTTCCACAAATATCGAACTTACCCGGCGCGTTCTCGACGAAGTGTGGAACAAGCGAAACTTGGCTGTGATCGACGAACTCGTCGCGAACGACTTTGTTTTTAACGATCCGATGGCTCCTCCGGGCGCGAGCGGAGTTGAGGCTTACCGGCAATTCGTGCTGTCCAATCTGAAGGCGTTTCCCGATCTGCGCCTGACTGTCGATGACGCCATCGCCGACGGAGACATCGTCGCGTGCCGATGGCACGCGACCGCCACCCACAAGGGCGACCTCGCGGGACACGCAGCGACCGGCAGAAAAGTTTCCATCACCGGCATGAACTTCAACCGGATCGTGAACGGAAAGTTCGTTGAGAGCTGGGGAAACTGGGACACCCACGGCATGATGCATCAGTTGGGGTTGGTGAGAATGCCAGCCGTGGAAGAGGTCGCTTAGCGTCTCAGCCAACGACGAGGGGTTCCGGCGTCTTCATACGGGCCGGTGTAGGGCGGACGCATGCGTCCGCCCCGCAAAGCGAAGCGGCGCGTGCACCGCCTAAACACCAGCAGTTTTCTTGACACAACAGTTTCATCACGTGCTGGGCAGATATCTTCACCCCGAAACCGAGGTGAAGGCCTTTTCTACTCGGCAGACTCGTCGGTAGAGTCGCCGGCCGTGGGCTCATCATGGCCCAGGTGGAACATCGCAGCTTGAGCTTCAGCGGCGGCGCGCAGCTCGTCGATTTCGTGCTGGCTGCCAGCCTCCGGCTTGTCTTGTTTGCGCTGGCTCCGGCGTTCGGCCTTATCGCGCTGCTTCTGCTGCCGGGTTTGCTCTTTCTGACGTTTCGTAAATGTGGATCGGCCTCTCGGCATACCTTCCCCCTTAACATAGATCTCGACTCAGTACGGACAATCTCGCATTACGAGCTCACCTGTCTACCAGCGCGGTTCGCGCGGCTGGCGTGCATGACCTTGGTAGTCGTCGCGACCGCGACCGCCACCACCGCGTCCACCACCGCCTCCTCCGCCAAAACGCTGGCCGCCGCTTTTCGGGCGATCGGTTTTTGGTTTGGCCTCATTGATAGTCAAGGGCCGGCCACCGAGGTCGGTCCCGTTCAATGCGGCAATGGCATTCGTAGCCTCAGTGGCATTCGTCATTTCGACGAATCCGAAGCCGCGCGAGCGCCCGGTCTCACGGTCGGTGACCAGTGTGACCTTCTCCACCGCGCCATGCGGTTCGAACACGTTGCGGAGTTCGGCTTCGGTCGTGCTGTGCGGCAAGTTGCCAACGTACAGATTTTTCATTGCAATTCCTCTCTAAACAAGCCGTTCAAAGTTGTCTGAGTTGCGATGGTTCCGTCAGGCCGCAAGACTGCCTGCCACACTCATTCCGGTTTCGAGCGAACTGGGGGCGCGCTCGGCTTGGCGGAGCCTGCTGCCGCCTTAAACAGTTCCCGGTTGCGTTTTCGTTTCGCGATCTTATGTTTGCGTTCGCGGTGAAATCTGGATTTGTCACCATTCAGTCCGGACATCAGGGCCTCCTGCGGCAGATTTTTGTCTTAGCAGCATCCGGATGCGCCGAACCTCTCCGGGATTGAGGTTAGTAAGTAAAGTGATACGCAACTGTAGCAGGCGGGGCGCCACATCGCGCTTGCGGAAAACCGTTAAAATTTCAGCGTTGACGACGCGCCTCTCGGTCTCTCAATCGCGAAGGCGCAAATCGGTATGAGCGTGTCTTCGAGGTTAAGTATCCTAAGTATATCCTGTTTGATCGAGACACGCCCAGCTCTCGCAAAATACGCTATGAGTAGCAACGAGTGGACTGCACTGAGACATCGTACGTACGGGGACGCAACCGTCGCACCGAATTCGATTGCCATGTACGGACATTCCGCGTAGCATGCACTTGTGCGTTAGACCGAATCGGTTTGAGCAGCCCTCGCCTTAACAGCAAGTCATCTGCGCAAGTTTTTTCCCGAGTCCCTCCAGCGTAACTAATCACAGAAGGAAACAAGAGTACAAAACACATGGAACAAGGAACAGTAAAGTGGTTCAACGACGCCAAGGGTTACGGCTTTATTAGCCGCCAGAGTGGCGAAGACGTTTTCGTGCATTTCTCAGCGATTCAAGCGGGCGGTTTCAAGAGCCTGCAAGAGGGCCAGACGGTTCAGTTTGACGTCACCAAGGGTCCCAAGGGCTTGCAAGCGGCGAACGTTCAGGCTGTCTAAGGCGACGAGTCATCGAAGAGGCGATCTGCACAGATCGCCTCTTTATTTTTTGCAATGACCTTTTTGCGACAGAGCGTTACGTAGCAATACCCTCTCCCGCGAATCAAATTCCACACCGCCGACCTATTGATTCGCCGACAAAAAATGTGAAAATCGAGTATTCTTGAGATGAGCGATCTGCTTTTTACCCGGTTGCCTTTGGATACTTTCTGACTCTCGACGAAACCAATCATTCTTACGCGATTATCCTCCACAATGTCCGAACTTACCGGTCGGCTGGAGTCATCGCGGTCGTTCGGGGCAAGAGAAAAACTGAAACGATTCTGAAAGAGTTCGAGGATGCGCAAAGCTCCTCCGACCATCACGCCGGCTGGCGGTACTTTATCGAGAAGACGGAGATGGCAGCAGGCACCGATCCTGCGGAGGCCACGCATCAGCGCCAAGCAGCGCTCGAACTGCGAGAATCCAAAGAATCTTCCGCCTTACCTCCCGCAGACGGACATAAGTAAGCGACTCTTCGTTCACACAACCACGTGATCGTTTGTGGTAACGCCACCTCACTCGCCGGCTTTCAGCCGTGAGACGCCTCGCTTGCGCTCGGCGGGACGGACGAATGCGTCCGTCCCTACACAACCTCCAGTTGGATGGACGTCCCCTGTGGTCGACAGGGATCGGCGGCAAAGGGAACTGATGGTCGTCCCGTGCGCGACGAGCTTCGCGCCACGCGCTTTTCTCTTGGGTAAGTGTAGGGGCGGACGCATTCGTCCGTCCGCTGAGCGCAAGCGAGGCATTGCTCACTCTGACTGCGCACAAACTCGAATTTCCTCTCACATTCCGAGACTGTGGTGTATAAGAAGTCCCGCCGGCAAAGCAAAGTGAATTCCCGGCTAAATCTACGGAGGAAACACGAAATGAAGAAAAAATTGATCGTGTTGTCTGTGGGGGCCTTGATCGTTGCTGTGGCGGTGGGCGTTGTGCAGGCCCAGAAGCCCAGCATGAAAAACATTACGTTCGCGGCGGCGAGTAGCGCGGAGTTCAAACCATCTCCGTCGAAGGGAGTCTACGAGGCCGTTATTTGGGGTGATATGGAGAAGGGACCTCACGCAACCTTCACAAAATTCGATCCAGGATACGACGCCGGCATGCACAGTCACACCGCCGATATCTCGATCGTGGTGATCAAGGGCGCATACCTGTACAAGGATGACGCGGGCGAGAAGCGCGTAGGCCCGGGAGACTACCTCCGAGTGCCAGGCGGCCACAAGCACTGGAGCGGCGGCGACAAGACCGAAGGCGCAGTCTTCTACGAGGAAGGCTCAGGAAAGTTCGACGTCATCCCCGCGAAGTAACAGGGTTGGCCGAATCAATGGCCGTGCGCGCGCTATTCCAAAACCAGCGATTGCTTGTGTAGGGACGGACGCATTCGTCCGTCCCGCCGAGCAAGGCGAGGCGTACCGCAGCAACGTCAGCGCAATGCGGACTCAGTCATCGCAAGAAACCTCAGGTCTCCCCCTTAAGTACCTGTTGAGATCACATCTTTTCCCTCCGGACTGTGCTAACTCAAAGGAAGTGTCAAAGGCAGTTCGGCAATCCTGATCTTGCAGGTTTGAGGGCAATTCATGGCTGAGATCACACGAGGTGAATTCTTGAAGGGCTGTGCCGTAGGCGCGTGCTCGTGCTCCTTGGTTGCACTATCGGGAACCGGGACAGCGGTGGCGCAACCCGGCGATTCTGAGATGGACGCATTGAAGGCGCAGCGCGAGGCAATCCGAATTCGTTACGCGAAGTTGCTCGGCATACTGGACGAAGAAGTCGATACCGCCACCAGAAAACGTATCTTCGAACGTCTAGGACGAGCCTGCGCCGATCAGTTCCGCGCCGTCACCTACGACAAATACAAGAATGACATTCACGGCTTTCTGGCCGCGATCCAGGCCCCCAGTGGATGGGTGGAGAAAGCGGAATACAACGAGAAGACAGGTACGATCCGCATCTTCGACCGATCGAAGAGCTGTACGTGTCCTTTGGTCGAGAAGGGGCTCACGCCGTCCGACCAGTGCGAATGCACCTTAGGATGGCAGAAACAGACCTACTCGGCCATCCTGGGCAAACCGGTAGAGGCGGAGTTAGAAGAATCGATCCTCCGCGGCAGCACGCGCTGCGTCTTTCGAATTCAGGTGTTGTAGCCGGAATTTTGTCGCCGGGGTGGCCCATTCAAGCCTGACTTTGGCTTGAGTGGGTAAACCAGTGGCTCATTCAAGCCCGGTTTTGGATTGAGTGGGGCAGTTCGCTCCGGCTCGCTGACGAGAAGGTGGATGTGCTCCGGCATCACCACATATCCATAAACGCGGAGCGCAAAGCTGCGGCGCTCGAGCGCGCTCTCAAAGACTCGTCGGCTGGCGTCGGACGTAAAGAGGGAACGGCGGTGATAACAACAGAAGGTTACGAAATGGCTTTGCCCGGTGTGGTGATAACGCGTGAGACCCCAAGGCATGAGCCGAGCGTAAGGCCTCGGACTTCCCCACTCAAGGCAAAAGAAGCCTTGAATGGGCCACCCGTTTCAGAATGGAATTGGAAGTGGCGCTCGAAGCTGTCCACTTTGGACAAGACGAGGGTTGAATGGGCCCCCCGCCATCACGTCCCTTCCCTATAATTCGCCAAGAGGAACTTCTGCATGGCATCTCCATACCTTGTCGCGATCACCACTGGTCTCAAGCTCCTGCCGCACGCGCTCGACGCGCTCGGCAATGTCCTCGGCAGGGACAAGAACGACAAAGCCGCAAAGGCTGAGTTCGACAAGGCCCTCGACAACTTCAAAGCAAAGTTCGAGGGAATCTTTGGAGAATTTCAGAAAGAATTCGAATCCCTGGAGAAACGCGTCGGCAGTCTGAAAGAAGAAATTGTTGCACTCGAAAATAGGCGCGCCCAGCAGGAAAGAAAAATCGTCGTACTCCAGCGCGTCGTTATCGCATTATCGGTGGTAACCGCAGGATGCCTGGTCGGCGTCGTTCTCCTACTAACCCACGTCGTGCGCTAAGTCGGAGAAGTCGGAGAACTAGGCCATTTTTGACTTTATACCTGGGTGTTCCCCACATCGGGTGCCCCATCCTCCTTTCGCGCCTTTTGCGAAAGAGGGTGGGGATTTCGACTTCCATCTATCGAAGAGAAACCAGCGCCTGCCCGCTTTGACTTATACCCTTGAGCTCATCACCATTGGTTGCCCCGGGCACTTGTACACCAGGAGATTTTGATTTCAGGCAGTCAGCAGCAGTGCCCCGCTCTACCTAGCCCGTTATCACCCTCAGAATCTCGCGAACATGCAGAGCCGCGCAATCTACGTGAGGAAAATCTGTGTTGCTTTCATTGAATAGCAGCGTCAGGTCCGTTCCAGCCAGTAGGATGGTATCGACCGCGTGGCGGCTCACCAGATGATACGCAAGCGCCGTGAGCTTCTCATGCTTCTCTGCCGACGCGTCACCTGTCGACGCGAGGTCGACGTACGTCTTGTGAATCGTATCCACTTCGCCCGCTCCAGGTCGCACCACTTCCACTCCGCTCAAGGCCTCAAATAAATCGGACTCGATCACGAATCGCGTGCCAAAGATGGCCACCCTTCGCGCTTTACGCGCCTGCAGTTCCCGGATCAGCGGATCGATAAGCGACACGATCGGCAAGGCAGAAGTCGCGGCGAGTTCCTTCGAACAGAAGAGAGGAGTGATCGCCGGGATCGCTGCCATCTCGGCGCCGGCAGCCTTCATACGCCGGATGTAGCCGTTCAAATACTCGGCCAGACCGACCCGGTTCTTGGCCTCGACATACTCAAACACACGCGGTGTCTGGGCGTGAATGATCACAATGTCGAGGGCGAAGCCGAGCCTCTCGCATCCCCGTGAGAGGTTCTCGTAGTAGTAGATGGTGGCCCCGACACCAAGTCCGCCGATCAATCCCAAGCATCGAGATTTGTTCATCCACAAAGACTAAAGCATTCGACCTTTGCCAGCTGTTTCCTTGGCAAGCCTTTTTCAAAAAGAAAAAGCCCCGCTCTTGTGAGCGAGGCTTTTGCTTTGCTGAAGCCTGACGCCGGAAGGCCGACGCCGGAGTTCTTAGTACATGTCGCCCATGCCGCCGCCACCGTGTCCGCCCGGCGCCGGAGCTTCCTTCTTTTCAGGAATCTCAGCGATCAGGGCTTCGGTGGTGAGCATCAAGCTGGCGATGGAGCCGGCATTCTGCAGGGCGGTGCGCACGACCTTGGTCGGATCGAGCACGCCAGCCTTGACCAGATCCTCGTACTCGTTGGAGAAGGCGTTGAAGCCGTAGTTGGTCTCCTTCGAATCGAGCACCTTGCCGAGGATTACTGCGCCTTCTTCGCCGGCGTTCTCGGCGATCATGCGCAGGGGCTCGGTGATGGCGCGCTTGACGATGTTGATACCGATCTGCTCATCGCCATCAGCCTTCACCTTATCGAGCGCTGCGGCGCAACGGGCCAGAGCAACTCCGCCGCCGGGGACAATTCCCTCTTCCACGGCTGCGCGCGTCGCATGCATCGCGTCTTCCACGCGGGCTTTCTTTTCCTTCATTTCGGTTTCGGTTGCGGCGCCGACTTTGATGACGGCTACGCCACCGACCAGCTTTGCCAACCGCTCCTGCAGTTTCTCGCGGTCGTAGTCGCTGGTGGTCTTGTCGATCTGACCACGAATTTCCTTCACGCGGCCTTCGATCTCGGAGTGCTTGCCCTTGCCTTCGACCACCGTGGTGTTGTCCTTGTCAATGGTGATCTTCTTGGCCTGGCCGAGGTCGCCGATCTGAACGTTCTCGAGCTTAATGCCGAGATCTTCCGTGATCGCCTTGCCGCCCGTCAGGATTGCGATGTCCTGCAGCATTGCCTTGCGGCGGTCGCCGAAGCCAGGAGCCTTCACGGCCGCGACTTGCAGCGTGCCACGCAGCTTGTTGACGACGAGAGTCGCGAGCGCTTCGCCCTCAACGTCTTCTGCAATGATCAGCAGCGGCTTGCCGCCTTTGGCGATCTGCTCGAGCAGCGGTAGCAGGTCCTTCATCGACGAGATCTTCTTCTCGTGAATCAGGATGTAGGCGTTCTCGAGGGCAGCTTCCATGCGCTCGGGATCGGTGACGAAGTAGGGCGAGAGATAGCCGCGGTCGAACTGCATTCCTTCGACCACTTCCAGCTGGGTCTCAAGCGTCTTCGACTCTTCGACGGTGATTACGCCGTCTTTGCCGACCTTCTTCATCGCTTCCGCAATGATCTTGCCGATGGTCTCGTCATTGTTGGCCGAAATGGTGCCAACTTGCGCGATCATTTCGCCGGAGACGGGCTTCGACAGCTTGTCGAGTTCGCCGTTGATGCGGTTGCCTTCTTTGTCGAGCTTGCCGGCGATGACGGTGACGGCCTTCTCGATGCCGCGCTTCAGGGCCATCGGATTGGCACCGGCAGCGACGGTCTTTACGCCTTCGCGGAAGATAGCCTGGGCGAGAACGGTGGCGGTGGTGGTGCCGTCGCCAGCGACGTCAGAAGTCTTCGAAGCAACTTCGCGGACCATCTGGGCGCCCATGTTCTCGAGGCCGTCTTTCAATTCAATTTCTTTTGCGACGGTGACGCCGTCCTTGGTAATGGTCGGCGAACCGAATTTCTTTTCAATAACGACGTTGCGGCCCTTGGGCCCGAGTGTGACCTTCACGGCGTCGGCCAGAAGGTTGACGCCGCGGAGGATCGCCTGTCGCGACTCTTCTCCGTGAACAATGTGCTTTGCCATGTTTCAAATCTCCTTATGAAGTTCTTGAGCTGCAAGCTGAGAGTAATTCGCTTCCAGCCGCTAGCTCCTGACTGAATCTCTGTCATCCCGAGCATTGCGCAAGGCGCGATGCGAAGGACCTTACGATCCGCGAGAGAGGCCATGCCGTTTCCGGGCCTCAATCGTGGTGGACGCCCTTACCGCTTGGAGCCCGACAGTTCTTTCTTGGCCGGGGCTGCGGCGCCGGTGAGGATGCCGAGGACTTCTTCTTCCTTCATGATGATGAAGTCTTCGCCGTCGATCTTGATCTCGGTGCCGGAATACTTGCCGAACAGGACGCGGTCGCCTTCCTTTACAGCCAGAGGGAAGGTCTTGCCTTCATCGTTGGTGCGGCCTTTGCCGGTGGAAATGACTTCGCCCTCCTGGGGCTTGTCCTTGGCCGAGTCGGGGATAATTATGCCGCCGCGAGTGGTGGCAGCTTCTTCGACGCGACGGACCAGGATACGGTCATGTAGCGGTGCGAATTTCGCCATTGGTGTGATTCTCCTTTCAGAATTAGAGAGGTCGACTTCTAGTTAATCTGTGTAAACCTATGATTTGGATGGGGTAAGCGCTGCTGTTAGCAGTTGCGCCTATCGAGTGCTAATTGTAGCAGAGATGACTGGGGTGTTGTCAAGGAGCTGGCATTCCGATCAGGGCAAGCGAAATTTCTTCTGCCTGCGGGCGTCAGAGTGCATAGATCCTTCGCTTCGCGAAGGACGACCAGGCTACTGGGCTTCCGACAAATGCAAGGACACGTCCTGCGCCCGTTCTTACATTGCTGTATTGACGAGGTGAACGATGCGACGAGTTCTGGTGTCCGCCATCAGTGCGATGTTGCTGGTCTTTGGGTTGTCCGGTTGCGCGAGCGACGGTGAAGTGAAGGTCTTGGCTTCCGGACCTTCCTCCCCCTCCGCCCCGCCGAAAACGATGCGGGCTTTTCACTCGGAGAATGAGCTTGCGGCATACCTGCGCGAGCTAGCGCAGAAACAGCAGAGAGTGATGGGAGCCTTTCTGCCCCCCAGCAATGCTCCGATGCCAGCGAAGTCCGAGGCCCTTTCGCTCACCGCGGATGCTCAGGAAGAGTCCATCACCAACGTGCAGCATGCGGGCGTGGATGAGGGCGGCATTGTGAAGGCACATGGCAATTACCTCGTGGTGCTGCGTCGTGGACGCCTGTTCACGGTATCGATTGCTGACCATGACCTGAAGCCGATTTCGAGTTGCGACGCGTTCGGGCCAGAGATCGATCCGCGATCGACGTGGTACGACGAGATGTTGATCTCGAAAGACACCATCGTGGTGATCGGGTACAGCTACGAACGCGGCGGCACAGAGGCTGGCTTGTTTCATATCGGCGAGGATGGAACGCTGACTTACCGATCGACCTACCAACTTCGCTCGAATGACTACTACTCGTCGCGAAATTATGCGAGCCGGCTGATCGGGAACAAGCTGATCTTCTACTCTCCGCTATATATGAATCTCAGTGTCCAGTATCCGTTTCAGGGGTTCCCTGCCGTGCGCAAGTGGCATAAGGGCGCCACACCCGGCGAGTTCCGGCGGATCGTGGCAGCAACGCAGGTATACAAGCCGGCGTTTCCAATCGGCGCGGACGACGACCCGACTCTGCACACGGTGACAACCTGCGATCTGGCCGGCGGCGAGTTCGATTGCAAAGCGACCTCCGTGATCGGCCCGGCGGGTCGGGTGTTCTACGTGTCACCCAAAGCGGTCTACATCTGGGTTACGAGGTGGGCGTACGAGTCAAAACCGCGAACGCGATCGATGCTATATCGAATGCCGCTCGATGGCTCCGCCCCCAGCGCGCTGAAGGTATCGGGAAGTCCCGTTGATCAGTTCTCGTTCCTCGAAAGTGAAGACGGCTATCTGAACGTGGTGGTGCGGTCCGAGGGTACGGGAGACGGGATGTGGCACGCCGAAAATGCCGCGGGAAGCGTTGCGCTGATGCGCATGACCATTGACAGCTTCTCGGATGGCAGCGCTGAGGTGCCTGCTTCCGGCTATCGCAGGCTACCGAGGCCGAAGGGGTACACGTTTCAGAATCGATTCGTCGGCGATTATCTGCTTTACGGAACTGGCGAGGGCTGGTGGGCAGCTCAAAAGTCCGAGCGGTCGTCACTCTACGTAGTGCGCTGGGCGAGAGGAGACGTACACGAGATAGCGATGGATCATGGCACGGACCGGATCGAAGCGATGGGCTCCGATGCAGTGGTGATCGGCAGCGACGGCAAAGATCTGCACTTCACGTCGGTGAGTCTGGGGGATGTGCCGCAGCCCGCCGATGACTATGTGGAGAAGGGTGCGTCGCAAGGAGAACTTCGCAGCCACGGATTTTTCTACAAAGCCGAGGCGGAAGATTCGGGGATGCTGGGATTGCCGGTCAGCGTTCCAGTGCGTCCCGGTTACCGTCACCTTTTCGAGACGTCGGCGGCGATCGTGTTTTTGAAGAACGATGGATTGCAATTCCGCGAGCTGGGACAGTTGGGAGCACAGCCGGAGAATGCGAAGGACGACGGATGCCGGGCGTCGTGCGTGGATTGGTACGGCAATTCACAGCCGTTGTTCGTACGCGGGAGAATCATCGCGTTGTTGGGATACGAGATGGTCGAAGGGGCGGTTGAACGCGGCCAGATTCGGGAGATGCGGAGGGTGAATTACGCGTCGGGGTTGGTTGTGTCGCAGAGGTAACGTTCGGTTGGTTCAGGCGTGCCTACGGCACGCGGTCTGTTGCGGGCGCTGAAGCGCCGGGCTATTTTCTGGTGCCCCTCCGGGGCATTCAGCGTGCTGCGTCACATGCGCCTTCCGGCGCGATCGATCTTCCTTTCCAAGCCTTATCAGTTCAGTAAGTTCTCGGCTGCCCGCTTGCCTCTCATCTTCGAGTGTGGGATTGCATAGGTCCTTCGCTTCGCTCAGGATGACAAAGCAAAGACATGACGACATGACAAGGCCACACGACAAGTTTGCTGGGCTCACCCGGTATGAAAATCACACCACGAAGGTGGCGGAATCTCTCTTCTTACTTGTCGGTGACTCGATGGATCGCTGAGAGTACAGATTCAGACAGCAGTCCAAGGGGGACGATGCAAGCCATCACATGTTTGCGGTGCCGGCGGGAGATCGACGCTGGGGACAAGTCGGTTGCGGTTTACATGTTTGCGCAGACGGTGGGCGTCAGGCCGCGACAGAAGTCGTCGGCGAATCGAATCAGCTTTTGTCCGCAGTGCGCCGTGTCGCTCGCCATGGGATTGCCGCCTGAGGGAGCACTCAATATGGCGGCATGGGAGATGATCCGAGATCTGGTAAGCGCCGAGCCTTCGCTCAATGATGCGGCCTGGGAAAGTTTGCGCGGTGTGGTTGGATTGCTGGCTTCGGGGAAAGACGAGGAGTCGTCTTCGCGATTCCGGCGGGCGGTGTGAGTATCGCCAGCGGATTGAAATCCCCAATTGAATTTTCCATCTCGTCAAAATCCCCACTCTAACGTCGCAAACTGCGCGACGTTAGAATGGGGCACCCTACTGAAAAACTGGCACTCTTCGCAGTCGATATCCTTCCAATTATCTCTGACTATGGTTTGGCTTCCGCGTCCGGCTTCTTGGTAAAACTGCGAACGTAGTTCACAAGATCCCAGGCTTCGTCGGTTTTGACGCGCGGGCCCTCCGCCGGCATGTCGTTGTGTCCATTCTTTATTATGTAAAAGAGCTCTCCGTCAGTGCGGTCTTTGAGTGTTGAGGCGTCCGTAAAGTCTTTGACCGCCAGCTTCATTTCCTTTGCGGTATCGCCCTTGCCGTTGCCGTTTTTTCCGTGACACATCTCACAATCCATGACCCACCATTTCTTGGCGCGTGCCATGGACTCAGGAGTGGACTTCACCGGATTCGACTGTCTGGCAGCCTCTACGGGTATGGCAGCGTAGTCCGAAGGCTTGGACGGGGCGGAACTGGGTGCCTGTTGTTGAGAAAATGACGGCACGCTGAACAGAAGGAGTGTGGGAAGGAGCAGAACAAGACGCGTCATGGAAACCTCCTCCGATTGCGGAGTCGCTTACAGACGATTGTAGGTATGGGGTGTAAATGAACGATGTGATTGAAATCACATTGGGCTGTTTGGCCTTGGGTTCAGGCTTTAAGTACGGAGGTTGCAGCCTGTAGCGCGGCGTCGATGGTCGCAGGGTCGGGAAGACCGCCTTGCGCCAAGTCTTTACTTCCACCGCCGCGGCCGCCGAACTTGCTCAGCGTTTGCTTCATGAGCGATCCCATGTCGAAAGGTTGGCCCGAAGACTGCGCGAAGACGACCGAGGGCTGAGGCGAGGTGGTGCCGAGCAATGCGACGACCGCTGGGGACATTCGCGTCAACTTCTGGGCGAGAAGCTTCAGAGTATTCATGTCGCGATCGGAGTAACTCCGCGTGAGGATGCGACGTCCATTTTCGTCGGGGATTTGCGCGAGGAGAGTCGCCGCTTGCGCTTCGGCTAACTCTTCCTGAGATTGTTCATTTTGCTTGCGGAGGGTGCGTATTTCATCGAGCGACTTGCGAGCCTGTTGCGGCACATCGTAGATGTGCGAGGAGAATAGTCCGGCGGTCTCGGTCAGCGCGGTGTAGTCGCGGCGAGCGGTGGCAACGGCGCGCTGCCCGGCGACGAACTCGATGCGCCATCCCTGGCGAACTTTCTCGGCTTTACGCAGGAGAATGCAACCGATTTGTCCGGTCTGGTTGACGTGCGTACCTCCACAGGCGCTGAGGTCAAACTCCTTGATATCGACAATGCGGAGCGAATCCCGTTCGGCCGGAGGAATTTTGCGCAGGCCTAGGTTCCCTGCTTCCTCTCGCGTGACGAAGCGGACGTCGACGGGACGATTTTCCAGGATGATTTCATTGGCGAGTCGTTCGGCGGATTCGATTTGCTCCTTCGTCAGCGTGGGCGTATCGAGGTCGATCGAGCAGTAGTCGTCCGCCATATGGAACGACACGGTGTGGAGGTCGAAGAGGTTGACGAATGCAGCCGAGAGAACATGCTGTCCGGAGTGCTGCTGCATGTGGTCGCGGCGGCGTGTGGGATCGATTTGTCCGCGAACGCGTGTGCCAGGTTTTACGTCTTTGAGCGGCGCCTCGAGATAGTGGACGATGCGGCCATCTTCGGTGTCGGCAACTTCGGTGACCCGCGTTTGCTGGGTCGGGTCCGTGGAGATTAATCCTGTGTCGAAGATCTGACCGCCGCTCGTGGGATAGAAGGCAGTCCGATCCAAGACAACTCCGGGGCGCGGGGAGTCGGTGAGTTCGCGGACTTCGGCGTCGAAGTCGTAGAGGAAAGAGTCGCGATAGTAGAGGCGGTCTGTCACTTGGACTTATTTTAACCCGCACGTTCTGAGCTTCGACAGAGCGGACAGTTGGAGCATTGATGAATTGCAGAGATTCCTAATCGGATGGGATCAGCATCTGGGATGTTCCTCTTTACTGCTGCGGAACTGCCTAGTGTCGTACGGTCCTTCACGCCGGCTTCGCCTGCACTCACGATGACATGCCTTACCAATATTTTCGTCGGTTGACAGTCGTTCGATCTGTGGGAGTTACGGATTCACCTTCTGCACAGGGCACGTCCCTCTCTACTGTTGTGGCGCTGTCCAACCTCGTACGGTCCTTCACGTCGGCTTCGCCTGCGCTCAGGATGACATGCCTTTGAAATTTTCGGTTTAGTACGGACCTATGATTCCGGCGATTTGGCGGGTGGCGGGCTTCACAGCCTTCGCGCGCGAGGGCGAGCGCGCCACACTTGAATCCAATACATCAAGGTATTTCAGGCCCGTGCCGGTGTTGAAGAGGACGACCGTATCCTGCGGCTGGAAGAATCCGTTGGCTAGCAATTTGCGATACGCGACTAGACAGGCCGCACCTTCTGGCGCGGCGAAAATGCCTTCGAGCTTCGCCCAGTGGCGAGTGGCTTCGAGGAGTTCATCGTCCGTTGCGCTGACGGCGGTGCCTTTGCTCTTCTTTAATATGTCGAGAATCAGATAGTCGCCATAGGGTTTGGGAACGCGCAGTCCTGAGGCTAGCGTCGAGGCATTGGGCCACATTTCTGCGGAGGTCTTCCCTTCATCCCAGGCTTTCACAATTGGCGCGCAGCCTGCAGACTGCACGGCAATCATTTTCGGCCTTTCACGACCAATCCAGCCCAAGGCTTCCATTTCGTCGAACGCTTTCCACATGCCGAGCAGGCCGACGCCGCCGCCAGTGGGATAGATGATGCCGTGCGGCATTTGCCAGCCGAGTTGCTCGGCGACCTCGTATCCCATGGTCTTCTTGCCTTCGACGCGATACGGTTCTTTTGTGGTGGAGACGTCGAACCAGCCGTCCCGGGTCCACGAATCGGAATCCTTCATCTCGGCCACTTTACGGGCACAATCGCTGATGAGGCCGTCGACCAGATTGACGTGCGCGCCGTAGTAGTCACATTCGACGCGGTTGGCGATAGGCACATCTTTCGGCATGAAGATGTGGGCTTCGAGGCCTGCGGCAGCCGCATAGGCGGCAAGGGCTCCGGCGGCGTTTCCGGCCGATGGAATCGCTAGTTTCTTCAGTCCAAAGTGCCGCGCCATGGTGACAGCGGCGGAAAGACCTCGGGCTTTGAACGATCCGGTGGGGTTTAAGCCCTCATCCTTGATATAGACATTCGAATACTCACGGCTTGGAATGAGGGGCGTGAAGCCTTCTCCCAGGGAGACTGGGTTGGCGGGCGGCAGGACGGCGTCGTACCGCCACATAGTCGGCCGACGAGCGGCCAGTCGGGCGGAAGAAAACGTTCTCTTGATGGTCGCCAGATCGTATCGTGCATAGAGCACGCCGGCATCCTTGGGGCATACGGATTGTGGGCGATCCGCCGGATAATGCTCGCCGCAACGCGTACATTCGAGGTGGGTGATCATGTCGAATTGCGAGTTTAACATCGCGCGGCAGGCTGGGTTTGCAGCCCACTGGCTGGGATCGAAAACTCACCGATTGGAAAAGAGAGCCGGGTGTGGCATCATTTACGGACAGTAGTATCCCGCCAAATCGTTAAGGACCTTGAGTCCCGAGAGCAACAAGTCGAAAAGGAGAAACTCAGTGAAAAGTAACCGTACCCGTATGTTTATGGCATGTCTCTGCGCGCTTGTAATGAGCGGGGGAGCGGCTGCGAGCAGTCCGGGACAACAGGCGAGCGCTCAGACGGCGAATCCCTGGACGTTGCAGGCAACGCTGTCGGCATCGGACCACCCGCCGGATTTCGGTTACGCGGTCGGAATCAGCGGGAACCTGATTGTTGCCACCGCCAATACATCGATCGATGTCTATGTTCGCCCTTCAACGGGATGGAGCAGCCTGTCGATTCCCGCCGCAAGATTGACTACGACGGACGGCGGCGCCCTGACTTCGGTAGCGATCAGCGGCACTACGATTGTGGCCGGATCCACGCAGGTTGGTGGAACTGGAGCGGTTTATGTGTTCGTGCAGCCAACGGGCGGCTGGAAGAATATGACTCAAACCGCGAAGTTGACGGCATCGGACGCCATGGCCGGAGACTTTGTCGGAATTTCGGTAGCGATTTCCGGCAACACGATTGCCGTAGGCGCACTCGAGAATAATTCCGTGGGCATCATAGCTGGCGAGCAACCGAACGGAACGGGAGCGGTCTACGTGTTCTCAAAGCCCGCGAGCGGCTGGAAGAACATGACGGAGACGGCGAAGCTGACAGCGTCGGACGGCGTAAGGGGAGACGACTTTGGCTTCAGCCTCGCGATGCAGAGTGACACGATCGCGGTGGCGGCTCCGGATACCGTGGTGAACTCAGCCAATCTTGCCGGGTCCATTTATGTCTTCCAGAAAAGCGGGACGCAGTGGGTCAGTGGAACGGAAACCGCGAAACTGACGGCATCGGATGCGCACAGTATCACCGTTCTTGGACTGGGCCTCGCTATGAATGGAAACACCATCGCCGCGGCAGCGTTCGACAAGGCGTACATCTTTACGAAGCCTGCGTCGGGATGGAAAAACGCCACGCAGAATGCCGAACTGGCGAGTACTTCGTACGTCACACTGGGACTTAATTCGGTCGTAATTACTCCGACGTTTGTAGCCGTAGGCTCGCCTTTGGAAAATGCGCCGTTTGCGGATCTTTACGTGAAACCCGCCTCCGGTTGGACGAACATGAGACCAACATACCGATTGAAACCTCCTACCAGCAATCAGAATGGGGCAGACGGATGGTCGCTGGCAGCGAACGCCACTACGTTGGTGGTCAGTTCCCCGTTGTTGGATGGAGTCGGGGGAAACGTCGTCTACATTTATGCATTGAAGACGGGAACGACGGCTCAACAGTAATCAGCTATTGTTCATCGAACAGCCGTTCGCCGCATGAGATTGCGGCGGGCGGCTTTCGTGTTTTTGGTGACAACCGTCTGAGATCAATATTGTTCCGTTATCAACGAAATCCCTGAGCGGCAGGCTGCGGCCTTTGAGGTAGTATCAATATCCGATTCATCAAGGAGAGTTGGCACATGAGCAAGTTTCTGACTGGCTTGATTATCGGCATCATCCTGGTACCGTTAATAATTTACTTGTACTTCTCGACTGGAATGGCGCCGGTAGCGACAAACGCATCTCCGATGCCCTTTGAACGAATGTTCGCGCGCATGGCGCTGCACGCCGGGATGGGCAAGGCGGCTTCACAGACACCGCCGATTGCGGCAGATGAAGCCGCATTCGTGGCCGGCGCCCAAACCTACAAAGAGCATTGCGCCGTGTGCCACGGACTACCGCTAACTCCGCAGACTGCGATTTCAAAGGGGCTGTTTCCGGAGGCGCCGAAGTTGATGGAGGGTAAGGGCGTGACAGATGACACGCCGGGCGAAACGTACTGGAAGGTCTCCGGCGGAATTCGGATGAGCGGGATGCCGGGCTTCGTGAGCTCGCTCTCGAGCACGCAGATGTGGCAAGTGAGTCTGCTGCTGGCGAATGCCGACAAGCTGCCGCAGGCCGCAAAAGATATTTTGGTTTCATCGACGCCCGCGACTCCTGCGCCCATGGCAGTTCCAACCATGCCAGCGACGACACCGACTCCGAAATAGGACTTCGCTATTTTGCAGATTGCCACCCGCGGACGGCACCGCGGGTTTTGTTTTGTTCACTCTGGCCATCCTTTGTCGGCCGATAGCGCATGCTATAGTGCGTTTCTGCGATGGGCTCATTTCTCTTTTTTGCATTTTCGTGGTGGTCGATTGCGCTGCGCATTGTGGCGCTCGTGCACTTCATCCGCCGCCGCCCGGACTTCTTTTGGCTTTGGGTCATCCTGTTTCATTGGGTTGGGGCTCTTGTGTACATCTTCGTCGAAGTGATTCCGGATGCCGGGTTGCTGCGGAGTTCGTTTCAAGTATTTCCGCGACGGCGCAGGATTCATGAGCTGGAACGTATCGTGCTGGACAATCCGTCTGCAGGCAACTACGAGGAACTAGGGCTGCTTTATCTGGATGACGAGAACTACGAACGCGCGCGGGGGTGCTACGACAAGTCCATTTCGTCGCGGGCTGATTCGGTGGATCCGTTTTATCGACGCGGGATCACCGAAGTGGAGTTGGGGGATTTCGCGGCGGCCGTGCCGGATCTGGAACGCGCGGTGTCGGCAGATCCAGATTACGATTTTCATCGCGGCAAGGGATTGCTGGCCTGGGCGTACGCGCAGACCGGCCAAAATGAAAAAGCGGACGCGATGTTTCGCGAGGCGGTGCGGATTTCCACGATATCGGAGACGTATTACCATTACGCGCTTTATCTCGAATCCCAGGGCCGGAATACCGAAGCAAAGGAGTGGGCTAAGAAGATTTTGGACAAGAAGGCGACGATGCCGGGATACTTGAAACGGCGAGAGCGACCGTGGTTCCGGAAGCGCGAACGCTTGTTAGGCCGGTTGCCGGGGTGACTTGGTGCACGGTGTTCAGGCGTCCCTTCAGGACGCGGTTTCACATTTCGCGCGTTACCCGGCGTTGAAACGCCGGGCTATTTTCGAAGGTCCTTACGGGACTGACGGCAGCTGCGGCAG
Organism: uncultured Acidobacteriota bacterium; assembly: GCA_963801895.1. Classification (GTDB taxonomy): domain Bacteria; phylum Acidobacteriota; class Terriglobia; order Terriglobales; family Acidobacteriaceae; genus Sulfotelmatobacter. The sequence continues at coordinate 253,524 of CAWDGM010000005.1, forward strand.
GAACAGCTACAGACTTCTTCTCGAGTTTCGATAGTGTGGCGATCTTTTCGACTGCATCGGTGGCCCAGGGCGTCGTACGGATCCTTCGAAGGGCTCGACGCCCTCCTCAGGATGACATCGCTTTCAACGCATGAACCGATGTTATCGGCGGATGTTAGCATTGCTGATGGTGATGCTTTCCAAGCCCTCTATACGGCTGCTGGCGACTGACATCGACGGCACGCTGCTCAATCCACAATTCCAGATTTCAGAGGGCGACTTGATGGCCCTACGCAGGGCCCATGCCGCGGGCATGGAGATCGTCCTGGTAACGGGTCGGAGGCATGCCTTTGCGTTGCCCATCGCCAAGCAGCTCGGATTTGATTTGTGGTTGATTAGCTCCAACGGCGCGGTTACGAGGTCGCTCGGCGGAGAGACATTCCATCGAGACATGATGCCGGCCGCGACGTGCCGACAACTTTGCCAAGCCATGAAAGAGTTTCGCGGCAATACGGTTTTGACTTTCGACCAGGAGACCAAGGGCGCCATCGTGCTGGAGCGCCTGGACGAACTGGGAGCCAGCATTCGGCGATGGCTCGAGAAAAACATGGAGTACATCGAGTTCGTGGTCCCGATCGAGAAAGCGCTATCAAAAGATCCCGTGCAGGCGATGTTCTGCGGAACGATGGCGAGGATGAGTGAGGCGCTGGCAGCGCTTGAAAGCGCTGGCATGGACGGCCTCGTAACGATCCTTCGAACGGAATATCCGGCACGCGATCTTTCCATGATTGATGTGCTGAATGCGGGGTGTTCGAAGGGCCATGCACTGGAGCGGTGGGCAAAGCATCGCGGGTTTGAGCGCGATCAGGTCATGGCCGTCGGTGACAACCATAACGACGTGGAAATGCTTGAGTTCGCCGGCCATCCAGTTATCATGGGGAATGCGTGCGAAGAGCTTCGCACGCGCGGCTGGCGGGTGACCCGCGGCAATGACGACTGTGGGGTCGCGGCCGTGGTCGAATGGGCGCTGGCAGATGCGCCACTGGTCAGTGGGGTCTAGTCGTCCGGCAGAGGTTGGACGAATGGGGATGAAGCGGATTCGTTCAGTTTCGAGACTTGGAATCATCGCAGTGATCGCGGTGGCGGCCCTTCCCTGCCTGGCTACAGAAGTTGCGGTGTTGAAGAACGGCTTCGCAATCCGGCACGAGCGGCGCGAGACGATGGGCGATGTCACTCGCCTCTTCGTGAATGCTGATGGTTCCAGTTTTGTAGATATTCCTACTGCCCAACTGGATCACATTGAAGCCGCTCCCGAGCTACCAGCGTCCGCTGCGAAAACTCCTGTCGGCGGATCTGGCGTTCAGGCTACGTCGACGAGCCTTCCGAGGACGGGGTCCGGTGCCTCGCCTTTGGGAAGGATTGCGGGCGGGGCGCATCCGTCAGCGCCTGTGCCCACACGCGCTGCGCCTCGCGTGAACATCACCGAGGTCGTGAAAGATGCAAGCGGACGATATCAGCTTGATCCGGATCTTGTGGACAGCGTCATCAAGGCAGAAAGCGGATTTAACGTGCGGGCGCGATCGCCCAAGGGTGCGCAGGGCCTGATGCAACTGATGCCGGGAACGGCAACACAGCTGGGTGTTCCAAACGCGTACGATCCGGAGGCGAACGTTGACGGCGGAACAAAGTATCTGCGCGAACTGCTGGAACGCTACAACTTCGACATCGTAAAAGCTCTGGCCGCATATAACGCCGGTCCGCAGCGAGTGGAACGATTTGGCGGAGTGCCGCCGTATTACGAGACTCGCGCTTACGTGGCACGCATCGTGAAGGACTTCAACAAGAAGAAGCTGGCGCAGCAGAAGGCTGCTGCAGCCGCTGCCAAGAAAAGTGCCGCTCCCGCTAAGGGAGTGCGGGCGCATGCTCCGGCTGCGAAGCAGGGTCCCGCCAAGGGTGCTGTGCAGGCTAAGAGTTCGCCTGGCGGGGGTCAGTAACACCCGCGATCGTCCAATGTAGCAACTGTAGCCCCTCCTTCTGGAAACTAAGATCAAGATCAACTTCAAAGACCAAGTCAACTTCAAAAGCAGCGGACGAGGCGTCCGCTCCACACATGTTTGACCCTTGCGGCTGAGTCATTTACCTTTGGGGGTACCGTTTCCCTTTTCGCGTGGCTGGGCCGCGGTGCGAAGTTTCTCCCTCATGGATAAGAAGCGCATCCTGGCCAGCATTGTTGTGTTCCTCGTTCTCGCCATTCTGGTTTACCTGCAGTACAGGCACTGGCGAACGTTTGATTGGGGTACCTTCTGGAGCCAGACCAACCGAATCAATAAGCTCCATGTTTTACATGGGATTGCGCTGATATACCTCGGCTATTTGATGAGGGCCCTGCGCTGGAAAATCTTCCTCAACCCGGTGCGCCCGAAGACGCGGACGATTGATATGGTGTCGCCGACCTTGGTTGGATTCACCGGCCTGGCGTTGCTGGGCCGCGCGGGAGAGTTCATCCGGCCGTATCTGATTGCGCGACGCACTGACTTGCCAGTGTCGTCGCAAATTGCGGTGTGGGGGGTGGAGCGCATTTTTGATATCGGTGCGTTCACCGTGCTTATGTTGCTGGCGATTTTCCTTCCGAGCGCCCTGCCTTCGATTCCTCACCCGGAGTATTACCAGCGATTTCGTGAATTGGGATTCTTCCTGACTGCGCTTGTGGCGGGGACGGCGCTCGCGGCCGTAGTCATTCGACGAAACGGAGAGAAAGTTGCGGCATGGGTGGAGACTCGATTCGCGCACTTGTCGTCGAATCTCGGTCATCGACTGGCGCAGAAGGTGCGCGAATTTGGCATGGGGCTGAATACGATCGACGGTCCCCTGTCGTTGCTGTGGCTGACCATGGTTTCGGTGGGTATGTGGTACGTGATCGCGCTGGCCTACCAGGAAGTCACACACTCCTACGGAGTCGATGCACTCGCGATTCCTGTTTCACAGTTATTGATCCTGATGTTTTCGAGCATGCTGGGATCGATGCTGCAACTTCCTGCTGTCGGCGGCGGTTCTCAGATGGCGACGATCGCGACCTTGTCGAGTGTGTTCGACGTCCCCCCGGAGCTCGCGGCAAGCTGTGGCATTCTGCTCTGGCTTGTAACATTTGCGGCGGTCGTTCCGTCGGGATTACTGCTGGCGCATCGCGAGCGACTGTCGCTCAGGAAATTGTCGGTTGAAAGCCATCAAAAGTGACGAACTGGTCTTGAATAGCGAAGCTCCCGTCGGTACGGATGAGAGAGACATCGAAATACCCCAGTGGCTGTGATTCTCGGATACGAACACGTTTTCGACAGCAAAAGAACCCGCAATTATCTAGCTTTTATAAGTACGGGAGCGTACACTGGCTTTGCTTTAGACGCAGACCTCCGCTGACTCGATAACGGCCCTTTGCGCACTAAACGGAAAGGTGCCCCGTGTCCAGCGATTCGGATCCCACCGAGCAGCATCTTTTCCCCCCGTCCGCTGCAACACCATCTTGCCCCGAGACCGCTCGCCCGGAACGTGAACTCTCTCATCTTCGAAGCATGCAGGTAGCCGCAATCCGCGATGCGACCTATCTGGGAATGACAGGGGAACAGGCCCAAGCCTTCGAGGAACGAAGCCTGCGGATCAAAGAAATCATCGCTACCTTGGGTAGAAACAAAACGTAACCTTGGCCACGATCGAAGTTATTGCGCTTCCTGCAACCACACTTCTTTTCGTTGTTCAATCACCGAATAGCAATTACATGAAGCTTCGAGGAGCTTTGGGCGACTGAGGATGGTCACACTTCCTCGCGAGTATTCGATCATTCCTGCTTTTTGCAGAATGCCCGCGGCGACGGTGACGCTCGCACGGCGGCTTCCAAGCATGTGCCCCAGAAACTCCTGGGTCAAGGGAAGCGTTTCGCCGCCGAGCCGGTCGTGGCTCATGAGTAGCCATCGAGCCAGCCGCTCGACCACATTGTGCAGCCGGTTGCACGCGGCAAGCTGAGTGGATTGCATCGATAGGATCATGGAGAACCGAAGCAGCTGAGCTTTGAGGTCCGGGCACTCGGGAAGGATGCTCAGGAGGTTTTTTGCGTCCAACCGATAGGCTGTTCCGTCTGATTGCGCGATCACTCTCAGTCCGCTGCTCTTGAATCCGAAGAGGATGGGTGAGCCGACAAAGCCTTCCCTTCCGATCAATCCAACCTCGACCGTCTTGCCGTCCGGCTGAGTGGTCAGCACGGAACCCACCCCCTCATTCAAGAAAAATACGGACTTGATGGTCTCGCCAGTTTCGTGCAGCACCTGGTGAAGCTTTAGCCGCACAAATTCCAGAAAAGGCAGGATCTGGACACACTCTTGCCGGCGGAGACTTCGTAGGATGACATTACCTATTTCTTTTCCGTCCCCATCCATCGGGGACGATCGAGGCGAACTGAGAATGCGAACTGCAGAATCTTTAGACACATCGGCTCCTTCGCGCGCTGCGATTTATGCAATCTGATTTCGCAAGGAACCGTCGCCATGCCGTGCGTGGCGGAACGATGCTGGAAGAGACTAATACCAAGCTACGCTGAATTAAAGCGCTTGTATGTCTCTAATCGCACACATATCGGAGGGCCATCAGGCGGACAACCGAAGGAAGATCACGATGAATTTGTAGCGGTCCAGTGGAGTGAGGGATGGAAGCCGCCCAGAAACTTGAAGGAAAGGGCGGAGTTGTGGAGGCCCCGGGCGGAGTCGAACCGCCGACCAACGGTTTAGGAAACCGCTGCTCTATCCAACTGAGCTACGGGGCCTTGCGCCGGATTCAGAGAGTTCGTCCGACAGAGATCGTCGGCTAACCTTAAGGCCAGGGCATTGCTGCAATGTCGCTTTCGCCGACGAATCAGAGTTCTAACAAAATTATAAGGCCTACGATGTTTTTCCCGGCTCCGGGTCTGGGATGCGGAAGCCGGTCGGTTTTGGGGCTACCTGACTCGCCAGCACTTCGGGCGTGACGTTTTGATAGTTGGAGGCAATCATCATCAACGTCGTCTGATCAACCGTCACTTTCTCTGCTACTCCCAACGCAAAGTAGCTTTTGCCAAACATCTCGCGCGCGGTCTGCATGCACGCCGAGGAATAAACGCTCGCACAGATCATCCGGAGCATGTTTGTCGTAAAGTCTTCCGAACTTGGCATTGCGGTAAACCTTTCTCTATGAAATTTGTAAAGCGGGAATTTGCTTCCGATGATACGCGAACAGCGACGATTTTCACCTGCGGCACGAGCAGGAGAGTTCCTAAAACCAATCGCTGCGGTAGGCGATCCACCAGGAGAGAAAGAGAATGGGCACGGTAGCCACACAGGCCCACCAGAACGGCAGCAAGAAATCCGCCACCAGGCCTAGAAGCACAAAGATGATCCAAAACATCTTTCGTTGCACGGCACGATTGTAACCTCCCAAATTCCTAACGGAGGAGTGTCGGTTCCCACAGGCTCGGAGTTGACATCTACGGGCTGCTTGCGTAGATCAGCTACTCTTCATCGTGACTTAGCAAGCTGCGACTGAATATGAGGGTGGGTCGCGCTATCCAGATCGAGATTCAGTTCGAGCACATTCACCCGCGGCTCGCCGAAGAGGCCGACGTCGCGCTGGCGGGTGTGCCTTTGGACAAGTGAGTGAAGTTGCGCTTCGGGAATGCCACGCTCGCGTGCGATGCGCGGGATCTGGAAATCAGCAGCCGCCGGAGAAATCTCCGGATCGAGTCCGGACGCAGAGGTGGTGACCAGATCGATCGGGACAGGTTGCGACGGATTCTCATTGTGCAGTGCGGCAGCGTCTGTCTGGATGCGCTCGATCAGCTTGCGATTCGTAGGCCCGAGGTTGGTGCCTCCGGAATTAGCGGCGTCGTAGCCGATGCCGGCTGCGGATGGACGCGGATGGAAATATTTAGGGGAGGTGAACGGTTGAGCGATCAGACGGGAGCCAATCGCTTCTCCGTCGCGGTAAACAATCTGGCCGTTCGCTTTGTCCTTGAATAGCAACTGAGAGAGCGCTGTGACGGCCAGCGGGTACGCGATCCCTAACAGCAACGTCATGGTCAACGTCATTAGAAAAGCGGTGATCAGGTTCTTCTTCATAAGATCCTCACGCGAGACCGACGGCAGTGATGAGCACGTCGATGATCTTGATGCCCACAAACGGGGCGACGAGCCCGCCTAGGCCGTAGATCAGTAGATTCCGGCGTAGTAGGGCCTCCGCACTCATGGCGCGGTACTTCACTCCACGAAGAGCCAGCGGAATCAGGGCGATGATGATCAGCGCATTGAAAATAACCGCTGAGAGCACCGCGGACTCAGGCGTCTTCAGGCGCATGATGTTCAGTGCATTCAAGACTGGAAAAGTAGCGGCAAACATGGCTGGAATAATCGCAAAATATTTGGCGACATCGTTGGCGATGGAGAAGGTGGTCAGGGCACCTCGCGTCATCAGCAACTGCTTGCCGATTTCGACGACCTCGATGAGCTTGGTGGGATTGGAATCGAGGTCGACCATGTTCCCTGCTTCTTTCGCGGCCTGAGTGCCTGTATTCATTGCGACGCCGACATCGGCCTGAGCGAGCGCAGGAGCATCGTTGGTGCCGTCTCCCGTCATGGCGACGAGTTTTCCCCCAGCCTGCTCCGTACGGATCAGTTTCAACTTGTCTTCCGGTGTGGCTTGCGCGAGAAAGTCATCGACACCCGCTTCGCGCGCAATGGCCGCGGCAGTGAGCGGATTGTCTCCGGTAATCATTACCGTGCGGATTCCCATAGAGCGAAGTTGGGCGAAGCGATCCCGCATTCCGCCCTTAACAACATCCTTCAAATGGATGACCCCCATCGCGTGGCGATTTTCCGTTACTACGAGTGGCGTACCGCCCGAGTTTGCAATTCGTTCGACAACTTCACGGACCTGCGGAGGCATCGCGCCGTTGTTGTTGGTTTCAATGAAGCGGGCAATTGCGTCGGCGGCACCCTTGCGTATTTCGCGGCCATCGAGGTTGACGCCGGACATGCGGGTCTGGGCTGTGAACGGAATGAATTCCGCCTCGTGGGTAGCAAATTCGCGTCCACGGAGACTGTATTTCTCCTTTGCGAGCACAACGATTGAGCGACCTTCGGGAGTTTCATCGGCCAGCGAAGAGAGTTGGGCTGCGTCTGCCATCTGCGCTTCAGTGACGCCCGGAGCGGGCAGGAATTCCGTGGCCTGCCGATTACCAAAGGTGATGGTGCCGGTCTTGTCGAGCAAAAGCGTGTTGACGTCGCCAGCGGCTTCGACGGCGCGTCCGGACATGGCAAGGACGTTGTGCTGAACCAGACGATCCATTCCGGCGATGCCGATAGCGGAGAGCAATCCGCCGATGGTTGTGGGGATCAGGCAGACGAGCAGCGAGACCAGCACGAAGACTGTCTGCGGCGATCCTGAATAGATCGCGAAAGGCTGGAGGGTGACAACGGCCAGAAGGAAGATGATCGTCAATCCCGCCAGCAGAATGTTCAGAGCAATTTCGTTGGGAGTTTTTTGACGCGAGGCACCTTCAACCAGGGCGATCATTCGATCGAGGAATGTTTCACCGGGATTGGATGTGATTTTGACCTTGATGTGATCGCTTAGAACTCGGGTGCCTCCGGTGACCGCGGAACGATCGCCACCGGCTTCGCGAATCACAGGCGCGGATTCTCCTGTGATAGCGGATTCGTCGACGGACGCCACGCCTTCGACGATCTCTCCGTCGCCGGGAATGAGTTCGCCAGCAGAAACAGAGACCAGGTCGTTGACGCGCAGCTTTGCGCTGGGAATCTCCTCGATTCTGCCGTTCGATGTGTAGCGCTTCGCCACTGTCTCCGATCGAGCACGGCGGAGCGTTTCTGCCTGGGCCTTGCCGCGTCCCTCAGCCATGGCTTCGGCGAAGTTGGCAAACAGAACGGTGAACCAGAGCCACAGCGTGATCTGCAGGTTAAAGCGGAATGCCTCGCGGGGGTGGAGAATCAGAAGGATCGTCGTGATGACGCTGCCGATTTCCACGACGAACATCACGGGATTGCCCATCATGTTGCGCGGGTTGAGTTTTTGCAGTGAACTCAACACAGCGTTGCGGACGAGTTTGAGATCCCAAATCGATTTGTGATGGCTGGCCATATTCCTTAAAAGGTCTTTCCTGCGTTCATCAGCAAGTGTTCGAGAATTGGACCGAGACTCACGGCCGGGAAGAAGGTCAGCGCACCGAGAATCAGAATGACGCTAATCAACAAGAACGTGAACAGCGGCGTTGTGACGGGGAACGTGCCCAATGATGGCGGCACGTACCTCTTCTGCGCGAGATTGCCGGCGATCGCCAGCATGGGGATGATCATGAAGAAGCGGCCGACCAATGTGGTAATCCCCGTTGCGGCGTCGTACCAGAGCGTACTGACGGTGAGACCACCGAATGCAGAGCCGTTGTTTCCCGCCGAGGAGACGAATGCATACAGAATCTGGCTAAGACCATGCGGGCCGGGATTGCTGATGCTCGCGGTGCCGAAACCTTTTACCATGGAAATCGCAGCGAGCGTGAGGATGATCAGGGGGAAGACTAGAGAGACCAGCATCGCCATCTTCACGTCGTAGGCTTCGATCTTCTTGCCGAGATATTCAGGGGTACGACCTACCATCAGTCCCGCGATGAAAACAGCCAGGACGATGTAGATGAGAATTCCGTACATGCCCGAGCCGACGCCACCGAAGATCACTTCGCTGAGCATGATGTTGACGAGCGGGACCAATCCTCCGAGCGGGGTAAATGAATCGTGCCAACCGTTGATGGCGCCGCAACTGGCGTCGGTGGTGACGGTCGCGAACAGGGCTGAGTTCGCGATTCCGAAGCGGGTCTCCTTTCCTTCCATGTTGCCGCCGGGTTGCTCCGCCGTGACCTGTTGGGAAACTGTGGAAGGGGTCAGGGGATTGCCGCGCGCCTCGGCCCAGTAGGCAACTGTGACCCCGGCTAGAAACAGGATCGCCATCGCGGACCAGACTGCCCATCCGTGGGCCTGCGATCCAGTCATCCGGCCCAGTGTGTAGGTAAGTCCGGAGCCGATCGCAAAGATACAAAACATCTCGAACAGATTGGTGAGCGGCGTGGGGTTCTCGAACGGATGCGCACTGTTCGCGTTGAAGAATCCGCCGCCGTTCGTTCCCCACTCCTTAATGATTTCCTGAGACGCTACCGGGCCTTGGGCGATCGTCTGCGTGGTCACTGTGTCCATCACAGGACTGCCGTCGCCGTCGACCGCGGGCTTACCGTCCGTGCCCGTGTGCTGGATCTGCTGCGGTTCCACCAGTTTGACGGTGTCGTAAGGCTTCAGGTTCTGCACGACACCTTGTGAGACGAGGAATAGCGCACCGACGATGCAGAAGGGCAGCAGCACCCAGAGACAGCAACGCACGAAGTCGACCCAGAAGTTCCCGAGCGTCTGCATCTGGCGACGCGCGATGCCGCGAATAAACGCAATCGCCAACACAATGCCGGTGGCAGCTGATGTGAAATTGTGAAGAGCCAATCCCGCCATCTGCGTGAAGTAGCTCATGGTTGTCTCGCCTGAGTAGGCTTGCCAGTTGGTGTTCGTCGTAAACGACGCGGCGGTGTTGAAGGCAAGATGTTGAGGCGCTACGCTCCCTAAATGTTGCGGGTTAAAGGGCAACATTCCCTGCACTCTCTGAATGATATAGAGCACGAGCATCGAAGCTGCGCTGAACAGAAGCATGGACGTGGCATATTCTGTCCAACGCATTTCGTGCCGCTCATCGACGCCCGTTACGCGGTAGAAGAGGCGTTCGACGGGACGAAGCAGAGGGTCAAGGAATGTGCGTTCCCCCGCGAAGACCTTCGTCATGAAGATTCCGAGGGGCTTCGTGACGGCGAAGATCAATCCTAGAAAGAAAGTGATTTGAAGCCAGCCATTGAGAGTCATTTCAGAATTTCTCCGGCCGCAGAAGTGCGTAAAAGAGATAAATGGCCGTAATGGCGCTGATGACGAGAATGACGAGTGTCTGGATATCCATAAACATTTACTTCAGGCGTTCGCAGGCGTAGACATAAGCGATTGAGACGGCGAAAAAGGCGACCGTTACTCCGATCCAAAGAACGTCTTGCATGTTCACCCTCCAGGTTGTCTGACAAGCCACGCTAGAACTTCACGAGAATCGCCATCGTCGCGCGATCTTCCGTGTTACGAAGATCCGGTTGCCATCCCGCAACCATCGCGCCGGGAGTTCCATTGTTTCCTCCCGGAGGCGTGACCCCGCCCGGGCCGCTCCAGTACGGTACGTTCGCGTGACGATGATTGAACTCCCAGCGGAAAGTGATGTACTGGCTGGGCATGTAGTCATACGTCCCGGAAATGTCCCAGGCTTTGAACGGGTCGCCAGGGTTCTCAGTGAAATACGGGGTGCCCGTGGTCGCGGTTGCGCCATCGATCGGCGGAATCAGGACAAGGTAGCGTCCTGGGTTATTAATTTTTCCGCCCCCGAGGGTGAACGCATACCGGTCTTTATGAAACCACCAGCGGTTATAGAGCATGAATCCCAGGAAAGCCTGCTTGAAGGAGACGACCTGGCCTGAGGAATTTTTCTGATTGGTGGTGCAATTCACGCCGCCACCGGTCTCGCAACCAAGATCGCCGGTTAACGTGAAGGCCATCTTGTCGAGGAAGCGTTCGGGGTGGTCGTAATACTTGACCTCTACGCTGTCGTCGGTATGCATACGGGTGCGATTGGGAATGCCGAATGCGTCGGCACCGACGCCATAGTTGTTCGAGATAATCGAGAGCCAACTTGTCGGACGGTAGAGGATTTGTCCGCCGAGACCGATCCTGCCGTTGGATCGCGCATAGGATTGCCAGCCGTTAATGATCCAAGGCTCGATCTTCAGCTTGTTGGTGGGAAATACTTGAATGCGCATCCCGGTGAAGAACCAGGGGGTATTCGAAGATACGTAGGACGGTTGATAGGCCCAGTTGTCAAAGTTGTAGTAGCTGAACAATCCGACATACGACATGAAAATACCGGCATCGACGTTGATACCGTGCAGCGCATCGAAGTGATATCCCCCATAGGCCTCGGAGAGGTAGCGATATGCATCCGCCAGGTTCCACTGACCCCGGGAATAACTCGCATCGTTACGCGGAGTGCCCTCCGAATATGTGCCGAACTGAGTCATGAAGCGCGCGCGGACATGATCGTAGTGAAAGTCTCCACCGACACCTAGTTGCGTCAGACCTATTTCATTGGAGCGAAAAATCTCGCTCGAACCGCTGATTGTGTCGTCCTTGGGATGGTTAAAGTCGTAGGTGTAGTCGACATCGGCGCGAATTTCCGGGGTAAAGAATTTGGAATCGAACGCTGCTTCCTTCGTCCTCGGATTGCCATTCAGCCACGACCAGTCGGCGAATGCGAATGGCTCGGAGGAAGACGCGGACGGAGGAGGAGCAGATTCGGTTGACGTCTCAGCCCCGGCGTTATTTGCCGTCATCGACATGTTCAGAGACGGAACAGCCGGTTGTGGGTCGATATGATTGACCTCGGCCGGTTGCTCTGCGGCATCGCGTTGCTTGAGTTGCGCCTCGAGTTTTTCGATGCGGAGTCTCATGGCATCCAACTCTTTTAGAAGCCCTGGTGCTGCCTCGCCTCCAGAATTCGTGGCCGCTGGCGCTTGAGAGGCCGACGGCTCCTGGCTGTGAAGTGGAAGCGCAAGAGTCACGCATACCAGTGTCAACATCGCAATACGATCATGATTCCGAAACAAAATCTGACGTGTTCGATTTCCACGACTCATGAAAATGGCCTTTGTTCCCTTGTATTCCGAATCAATTCCTGCTTCGCCTTTCGGCACAACTTGAAATCGAGACATTCGTAATTCGCCAATAAGACCCATCAAAATTCGCAACAGAACAACCACAGCTCCAATGCAAAGAATCACTAGACCGAGCTTCATCGTTTCTCCAGCACACTCAACGATTCCGCCGCGTTAATAACATTTGATCGCGCCGAGCATAAGGGTGACGACAAGAGTTCATAAAGAATTCGTAAGGATGATTCCAAGTCGGCTGAATCGATTTGGTGCCGCAGAATCTCTTCAGGAGCCCCATTCCGCCTCTCCAGGAGTCGCGTAATATTTGCGCCCTGGTTTCGACGGTTCTGGCGTCGCGCTAAGTTCCTGCAATGTAAGGCGGGCTGCTGCCACCATGAGCGTTCGCTCTTTGTGCGGAGCTTTTTGCCAAGAAGTGGTTTCGCTTGACGCTGATTCAGAATCATGCGCTAGAGCTTCGTGGTAACGGTGGAAGACTCTAGCCAGTTCCTCTGCTGAAACACCCAGAATCGTAGACATCGGTGATCTCCTAGAGGCCACGGCGTCTGATGCCGTCTCTTGCCTCCAACAGCATTAGAGGTTCGCATGCATAAGGATTGAATAAAGGGTTCGTAGATTGTTCGTAAAAGCTGAGGGGTGCCTAGGGGAGATGCCAATTGAAAGGGAGGGTTATTCGCCGGGCTCGAAGCGGTATCCGACCCAGGGTTCAGTCACGATGTAGCGAGGGGAGGAGAGGTCGGGCTCAAGCTTTTTCCGCAACTGACCGACGAAGACGCGCAGGTATTCGACTTGTTCCGTGCTTTGGCCACCCCAGATTGCGGCAAGCAAAGTGCGATGGTGAATGACTTTGCCCGGCCGACGCGCCATGTAGACGAGCAAATCAAACTCTTTTGGAGTGAGCCGTATCTCGTTGCGCCGAAGTGTAACCTTGCGCGCTGCTGTATCGATGCTAAAGTCACCGACTTCGATCAGCGTGCTGGCTTCATCCTCAGGTGACACTCGGCGCAGGTTGGCACGAACCCTTGCCAGAAGCTCACTCATACCGAAGGGCTTGGTCACGTAGTCGTCAGCACCTGCATCTAGGGCCTCAACTTTCTGCTGCTCCTTGTCGCGAACCGAAAGGACAATGATGGGAACCTGCGAGCTGGCCCGCACGCGACGGCAAAGTTCGATTCCATCAACCGATGGCATGGATAGATCGGTGATGATGAGGTTGGGCTGCCAGTCCTTCATGATCTCGAGAGCCATCTCGCCGCTGTTGGCAATTCGAATGTCGTAGCCTTGCGCCGAGAGGCTGGTGCGCAAGACGCGCGTGATCTGCGACTCGTCGTCGACAACCAGAATGTGCGCCGGATCCGCCATCAGCGGGCCTCCTGCGTGACGATGTGAACGTCCACGGAAGGAGAGTCGCGCAAGAAGCGTTGGATTGCGGAGAGATAGAGATAGCGTTGCCAGCCGGTGCGCGCGGAACGGCCGAAGATGACTTGCGTGATGTGATTCTCGCGAACCAGCTGGGCGAGAGCGTCGGCGATCCGGCCTCCGGAGGAGCGGATGACACGCGCGCCAAGATTCTCGGCAAAACGGATGTTCTCGTTCAGAGTCTTCTGATCTTCCGGCCTGGTATCGCGGCCGACATCGATATAAAAAACAAACAGATCACCGCCGATGGCCTGCGCCATGCGAGATCCCCGGGCGATCAGATATTGGGCTGCCGGATTCGAGCTCACACACACCGCGATGCGCTCGCGCACAGTGTGAGCCGGCTGAGTGCCATCCTTTTCCAGAAATGCATCTAAACTCCGATCGACCACGCCCGTCACTTGCCGGAGAGCCAATTCGCGCAATGCAATGAGATTTCCCGGACGGAAAAAGTGCGAGAGTGCACGCTGAGCACGGTCGACAGGATAAATATCGCCGCGCTCCATGCGTTTCTGCAGAGCCTGCGGCGTCAAGTCAGCCAGAACAATTTCGTCGACGCGCTGCATCACCCAGTCAGGGACCGTCTCGCGAACCTGGACGCCAGTGATCTGCTGCACCGTGGGGCCGATGCTTTCCACGTGCTGCACATTCATCGTGGATAGAACGTCGATCTTCGCATCCAGAAGCTCGATGACATCCTCGTAGCGTTTGGCGTGTTTGCTGCCTTCGATATTGGTGTGCGCGAGTTCGTCGACAACAACGACCGAGGGTTTGCGCGCGAGGATTGCGTCCACGTCCATCTCATCGAAAACGGTGCCTTTGTACTCCAGCTTGCGCGGAGGGATGGGGTCGAGCTTGCCGGCTAGTTCTGAAGTTGCCTTGCGCCCATGACTTTCGACGACTCCAACGAGGACATCTTCTCCGCGACTGGCGCGACGAATGGCTTCGCTCAGCATGCTGTAGGTCTTTCCCACACCGGGTGCATAGCCGAGAAACAGCTTGAAAATACCGCGAGCCTTGTCGGCGGATACTTCGCTGAGCCAATCTTCCGGCGTCTTGGGCATCGCAGGCATTTTCGTCCTCGGTCGTGGAGCTTGTCATCCCCATCGTACAATGCGTCTGTGAAAACGGCGGCACGAACGCAAGCGATCCGGTACGCGATTGTCATATTTTCAATCGCATTGATCACCGCGCTCGACTTCCGGCTGCGCGTGAATCACACGACAGTCGCACTGATGTTCCTGGTGACGGTTCTGCTCACTTCGGCATATTGGGGATTGCGTTACGCCGTGGTGGTCGCGATTGGGGCAACGGCTGCCTTCAACTATTTCTTCTTACCTCCCGTTCGAACTTTCACCATCACTGATCCGCAGAACTGGGTCGCGTTGTTCGCATTCCTTATCACCGCGCTCGTCGCCAGCAATCTCTCTGAGCGCGCGCGCCGCGAGGCAGAAGGCGCCAAGCAGCGACGTGGAGAGGTCGAGCGTCTATACGCGTTGAGCCAGCGGCTGCTGGCATCGGAGAATGTGCTGGAACTGCTGAACGCACTGCCTAAATATTTGCAGGAAATATTCGCCGTGAGCAGCGCGGTGGCCATGGCCGCAGATCATCCAACCGTTTATCGATCTTCACTCGACGCTAGGTTTGAGGAGAGCGTGCTGCGCTCGACCCTGTTGCGGGGAGAACCGATTACCCAAAACAGCGTTTCTTATGTGCCCCTGCGACTTGGAATGCGAACCGTCGGAGCGCTTGGGATTAGCGGAGGTGAGCTTTCTCGCGAGACCCTCGACGCCCTTGGAAGCCTGGCCGGGCTGGCTGTGGAACGGGTGCGTGCGCTCGAGGCGCTTAGCAAGAATCGTGCCGAGCAGGAACACGAGAAATTGAGGACAGCGCTGCTGGATTCCGTTACCCATGAGTTTCGTACACCGCTTACCTCGATCAAGGCCAGCGTGACAACGTTGACTTCAAACGTGACGCTCGACGAGCAAGGAAAGCGCGACTTGCTAAACGTGATCGATGAAGAGACGGACCGGCTCAATCGACTGGTCGGCGAAGCGGCAGAGATGGCGCAACTTGATTCCGGAATGTTCAAGCTCGATCTGGAGTCTCATTCGATTGAGGATGCGCTGCTGCCTGCGTTGAAAGATGCTGAGTCGTCACTGGCGAAACATCCAGTCGAGATGCATGTTCCGCCTGCGTTGCCGTACGTTCGGATGGACGTGAACAGGATTCGCGAAGTGCTCATGCACCTGCTGGAGAACGCGGGAAAGTATTCGCCCGCTGGGAGCCCCGGTGAAGGTGACGGTCGAAGTGCAGGGGAACGAACTCGTAACGAGTATTGCCGATCGTGGACCGGGAATTGATTCTTTCGAACAGCCGCTGATTTT
The DNA here is from genome assembly GCA_963801895.1 of uncultured Acidobacteriota bacterium. Lineage (GTDB taxonomy): Bacteria > Acidobacteriota > Terriglobia > Terriglobales > Acidobacteriaceae > Sulfotelmatobacter. The sequence goes on from CAWDGM010000005.1 coordinate 269,184, forward strand.
CGACAAATTCTATCGTGGACAAAACCAGCGATACTCGGCACCGGGAACGGGCATGGGGCTTTCGATCGCCAAGGTGATCGTGGAGGCGCATGGGGGATCGATTGGCGTGGTGAGCCAGTTGGGAAGCGGGTCTGTATTTTCGTTTTCTCTGCCGTTGAATAGGCAGACGCATTCGTGATGCTTCGATGTAGGAGCGCGAGACGCGCTCCTGACAGCCGGCGGGATGCCAGCGCTACTTAGATACCCCTTCAGGCTCGGTTATGTAATACGCGGATTCGGCTGGGCGAACTACCCTTGGAATCCACAGCGGACGGCGCAGGCCTCCGGGTCCGGGAGCAGGACGCGTGAGCGCTTTCCACCTTTGATACACCGCGAATGAGAGATTGGTGTCGACGAAGATGTCGCCGTAGCGGTCGTCTGGTCCAGCCTTTTCGACGCGCACCATCTGATGCCAGCAATGCATTCCGCTGACGGGGTCGGGATGGACCGGGAACGTGATGTCCTGATGTACACCGGAATCGCTCCACCACACGCGATTCGTGTCCGGATCAGGGCTGTCGTACGGCGACACGCTTTCGATCTGGCGCATCTTCCACTGGCCTTTGCCAATTTCTTTCAGGTCGACCCACGCGCTCGACATGCGTTCGATTTGTTCTTCTTTGTTTACGCGCCAGCGGCCAAGGTGATGCGAGCAGGCAACGACTCCCGGAGTGAGACCCTCTGTGACCCAGGCGTGAAGAACGAAATAGCCGATCTCGGTGTGGACCTTGATCAGGTCGCCAGTACGGGCGGCTAGCCGTTTTGCATCGACCGGGTTCAACCACAGCGGATTTTTGTGCGAAATCTCGTAAAGATATTTCGCATTGCCCGAACGCGAGTGGATCAGATTCGGAAGACGGAAGATTGGGAGCAACGTATAGACATCGCCGTGCGCGTCTTTCGGCCATTCCACAACCGGCGCATATTTCGGATCGAACTCTAGAGATGGCTGTCCGAGCGATGCCGCTTGTGCGGAGTTATGAATGTGGCTGCGATAGTATTCGGGCAGCGTGAACTCGGGCCAATTCCAATCAGCCATCGTCTTCGAGAAAAGTTCGAGCTTACGCGAGGGGGTGTTGTAGCCGGCCACTGCCTTGTCGCCGACCATCACCCCGATTGGCTTGCCATCTTTAGTGACCACATTGTTGGTCTCGACTTTTGTCCCCGCTAGATCGGCAGCGGAGAGCGGCTTCTCATTCTGCTTGTACACATCGCGCGTGACTTCATATGCGCCGAACTTACGCATGTACTGCAGTGGAGTGAGTCCTTCGCTTTTTGCCTTTTCAGGCAGGCCTGGGACGGAATTGTCGAACATCCAGCCGTAATACTCGTCGAGAGTAAGTTTTTTGCCGGGCTGATATGGGGATTCGAAGTATTGGCGAATTCCCATGGATCCATCGGGATCGATCGCCCAAGAGAGGTTGAGCCAGAATTCATCCTCCTCCCAGACTTCGCCGGGGTTGGACTGATAAGTGTACTCAAACTTCTCTCCGGCCCGTTCGCGAACGACGCGATTGACGGGCTGGCGGAAGCCAATCCATCGACCTGCATAAGATTCCTGGCTCATCAGGTCGTGGCGCTCGGAACTGTATCCCATGGGCAGAACATAGTCGGCAAACCACGCGGTCTCACTCCAAGTGGGCGTAAGCGCGGCATGCAGGCCGAGTTTCTCTTCGTCGCGCAACATCTCAATCCACGAGAAGCCGTCAGGATAGGTCCACACAGGATTGAACACACGCGTGAAGTAGGCTTCGATCCGGCCGCGACCTTCCTTTAAAAAGTGAGGAAGCAGGAATGACATCTCGTGGGTACACAGCGGCCATTCTCTCGGATATAGCAACTCGTTCCAGCGCTTCTGCGGTGGCGGAGATTTGTAGGGCTTGGCAACAAATTTGTTCCACGCATTCAGGTTGTGTCCGCCTTCGGTACCCACCGAACCTGTCAGCACATGCAGGAGCATGAGCGCACGCGCAGGCTGCCATCCGCCCAGATTTCCGGACGCGCTGCCTCGCCACAGATGCGAGGCAAAGCGGCTGCCTGCCGTGGCAATCTCGCGCGCGATCTTGACGATGACCTCAGCCTTTACTCCGCTTTCTTTCGCAGCGAACTCAGGTGTGAACTGCGCGTAGTGTTTCTTTAGAGCTTCGATCGTGGCATCGAAAGTCTGCCCGCGCGCCGTGAAGCCGTCCACTTCGAGCTCTTCCCAGTTCGTCCACGTCTTCATGAACGCGGCATCGAAGCGCTTCTCCTCAAGGATCACCTTGGCCATTGCGAGTAGCACCGCCGCTTCGGTGCCGGGATACGTGGGCATCCAGTAGTCGGCCATGCTGGCGGTGTTTGAGAGCCGGGGATCCATAACGGCCAGTTTTGCCCCGGACATTTTGCCTTCGATGATGCGCTGCGCGTGAGGATTGAAGTAGTGTCCCGACTCGAGGTGAGCAGACATCAGCAGAATGAATCGTGCGTTCGCATGATCGGGCGATGGCCGATCGGCGTGATGCCATAGCAGGTAACCGAGGCGCGCGGATGAAGAGCAGACATTGGTGTGTGAATTGTGCCCGTCGATACCCCACGCCTGCAGTGTTCGCTCCATATAGAAGTCGGCACCCGGCCGGCCAACGTGATACATGACTTCCTCGCCGCGGCCTTCCTGAATCGCTCTGCGAATGCGTGTGCCAAACGTTTCTAGGACTTCATCCCAGGACGTGCGCGCCCACTTTCCTGAACCGCGCGGTCCGCTGCGTTTCATCGGATATAAGACTCGATCGGGATCGTGAATCTGGTTGATCGTGGCCGGACCCTTTGCGCAAAGCCGACCTCGGCTGGAGGGGTGCATCGGATTGCCTTCGAACTTTGCAACCTTGCCAGTTTCTTTGTCGATGTAGGCCAACAGACCGCAGGCGGATTCGCAGTTGAAGCAGACGGTCGGAACCAGTTGGTAGTGTTTTTCGACGCGACGCGGCCACTCGTCGGGATCAAGTTCGACCCAGTCATCCCATTTTTCGACGGGAGGACAGTATGCCAAGTGGCTGCCGTCGCGTTTGAAATCGGTCATCGAAACTCTCCTTCGAGGTGTCGAGCGCAAGATGCGCTCGAGACAGCCGGCCGGACGCCGGCGCTACTCAACTGTTGGGCACGCTTTGTCCTGCCATGACGAAGCACCATTCAAAGACCAGAAGTCCGGTAACTGATAGGACCGCCGCAGCGCGGGTTATGAGATCTGCCGGCGAAATGGCCAGCATGAGGAGCGGCAAGAGTCCGCCCACTGCCACCGCTCCAATCCAGAACCACGACTTGAACGGGCCGTGCGTGATGAGGCGCGCGGCGTAGGCAGAATTGTCGGTGGAGTGCGGCATCATGAATTCGGCCGCGACGATGAGCAGGTGCAGCGCTACCGTACCTAGCAAGGTGATTCTGGAAATAGGCATCGCGGCAGCGGAATCAATGGAAACAGGGAGCAAGGAAAGAACCGCAGCTCCGCACATGACAGTTTGCACGATCAAGTGAACGGGAAGAAGCGGGGTCTGCCACAAGTCGCGCCCTTCACATTGGCCAAAGAGAAATGCGGTGTAGACCGCCGCCATGAAACCGACGAGAACCGTGGGCCACAGCAAAATCCTGGTGAGCATTGGGATACTGGCAACGGCCCCCAGCCAGAAAAGTCCAGCGAGTCCGCTGTAGGCAATGAGAATGAAAGCTCCGCGAGCGAGCCAGGATTTGCTCTGCGGAGTAAACACCACGCGCAAGAAACGTCCCTTGTGTTCGAGATCCCAAACCAAAAGCACGGTGGTGATGGCGGTGAAGAGCAGCGCGATGGTTGAGAGCAGGAAGTCACGTAGACGATCGCCGCTCATGACACCAAACAGCATCGCGAACGCAGGGATAGCGAGTGCACCCGAGCCGATGGCCTTCGTCCAGCAATATGCCGGAACCTGCCAACCCCAGGGACGGGCGTGCGAAACATCGTAAGCGGCCAGCGCATTTTTCTGAAGAAGCGGGCTATCCGGTGGATAGAGTGCTCCCCCGCCGTGAATATGCTCATTGCGCTGCGACGACATGTACGTCGGTTCGTGACGCGCTGCCGTTGGGACAATGGCGCTTTCGTCGCCATCGATGTAGTAGAGCTTGGGTCGGGTTCCCTGCTCCGGTTTGCGCACACGGACGGGTTCACGGGCAAGAAGCTGCCCGATTTCGCCGTCGCACGCGTCGAGATCGCCGGCGATGATGGCATGCTCGGGACAAACAACGACGCACGCAGGCTCCAGGCCGACTTCCGTGCGGTGCGCGCAGTAATGGCATTTCGCCGCGGTACCGTCATCAGGATCGATGTAGATGGAGTCGTAAGGGCAGGCCTGCATACACGCTTTGCAGCCAATACAGCGCTCGGCGCTGAAGTCGACAATTCCGTCTTTGCGCTGGTACATCGCGGTCACGGGGCAGATCGTGACGCAAGGTGGGTTTTCGCAATGATTGCAGCGCGTGACCTGAAAAACGCGGCGGGTGTTGGGATAGGCCCCCTTCTCGACATACTTCACCCAAGTGCGGTTTACAGTCAGCGGAACATGATTTTCGGTCTTACAGGCAACGGTGCAGGCGTGGCATCCGATGCACTTTCGGTTGTCGATGATGAATCCGTAGCGCATGCGGAAGGCGTGAGCCCAAGTTACCACTGAACTGCGGGGCAGCTTGAATATTGTAGCCGACCAGAGTTTTCAGGGGAGTTACTTGATTGAGCAGTGCACCGATTTTTTTTGCACGGCATGTATAGCACTTTGGACGAGTTGCGCTCAGAGCTAAGCTACAATTCAGGTTGCGTTTCCAACGTCGATCGAGTGAACGTGTGCCGAGCGACGATCCTCGCTCCGTCTGAACCAACCTATGGCTACTGAAACCAGAATCCGCAACGCGTCACCTTCCGACGACAAAAAGGCCTTTTACAACCGCTTTCTGTTGATCGTGGCAGGACTCGGCGGGCTGCTATACGGGGTGGATGTCGGGATCATTGCGGGAGCGCTGCCTTATCTTGAGGCGACCTCGGGTCTTACTCGGGGCGAACTCTCCATCGTAGTGGCTGCGGTGTTACTGGGCAGCGTGTTTTCGACTTTGTTTGCCGGGCTTCTCGCCGATTGGATGGGGCGAAAAGCGCTGATGGCGATTAGCGGCGTGATGTTCGTCATTAGCATTCCGATGATTGCCTTATCTCACGGCTATTCCCCGCTGGTTTTAGGGCGCCTCTTACAGGGAACGAGCGCCGGTCTGATCGGAGTGGTGGTCCCACTGTATCTTGCCGAATGCCTGACTGCAGCGAACCGCGGCAAGGGAACTGGAATCTTCCAGTGGTTGCTCACCGCCGGGATCGCTATGGCGGCGCTGATCGGTTTGCTATTCAGCTTCCGTCTAGATTCCATCTCAAAGTTAGCCGATGCGAGCGCAATCTTCGCTTTCAAGAATTCTGCATGGCGCGGCATTTTTTGGGTATCTCTCCCTCCCGGGATCTTATTCGTGATCGGAAGTCTCATGTTGTCGGAATCCCCCCGCTGGCTGCTGAAGCGCGGCCAAGAAAAAGCCGCATATGCAGCGTTACTGCGTTCGCGCACGAAGGAACAGGCAGATCTCGAATTTGGCGAGATGCAGGACGCCGCGATGTCCGATAATTCCACCGATACCTCCGGAGTCAAAGTTAGAGACTCCCTATTTCGGCGAAAGTACGTGATTCCGTTTCTACTCGCCTGCGTCATTTTGGCGTGCAATCAGACGACGGGCATTAATTCGATTATTGCGTACAACACCAACATTCTGCTCCAGAGCGGACTTTCGGACCTTGCCGCGCACAGTGGATACGTCATTTTCACCTTTGTGAATTTCTTTGTAACTCTCGTGGGTGTCGCTTTAGTGGATCGCAAAGGGCGGAAATTTCTGCTGGGGATCGGTACCGCCGGGATCATTTTGTCGATGGTGTTCACTGGCGCGCTCTTTAGGCGTACTGAAAAGTTGGGGATAGACTCCAAAGCGGCTGTCCAGCAAATGGTCAGTGCAGACCAGACCGCCAGCCTCGTTTATAACCAGGAACTCTCGAAGAAACTCCTGAAGGCCACAGGAAGCAGTTCGATAAGTGAAAATGTTCCGACCTCGCTGGTGGTCATTTACTCGTACGGCGACTATCGGACCGCCAGTCAGGCTGTGAGGTCTGATGATCCAGTTGCCAAGGCCGTCGATATCAGGCGGGAAAATTGCGTCCCAGCTAACAAAATTGTGGCGTTTTTCTCAAATCCTTTTGGCAACCTGGATGCCGCCCGAGAAGCTCCGGTTCAGATCGAAAATGCGTTGATTACTCCTATACCGTCAGCCGGAAACGGCTGGACCGTTGCCATCGCGCTTTTCGTATTTATGGCATTCTTCGCCGTGGGCCCGGGCGTCTGCGTATGGCTGGCGCTTTCGGAATTGATGCCGACCCGCATTCGTTCGAATGGGATGAGCATCGCGCTGGTTTTGAACCAAGCCGTCTCCACTACGATTGCCGCGATCTTTCTACCGACCGTCGGCAAGTATGGGTACTCGACGATGTTCTTCGGATTTGCGGCGTGCACGGTGGTTTACTTTGTGACGGCGACGTGGTTCCTGCCGGAGACCAAGGGCAAAACTCTGGAAGAGATTGAGGCTCACTTCGAAGGCTCGGCAGCGTAGACAGGCGCAAATCGCGGGCGTGACGCCCGCTTGACAGCCGGCGGGACGCCGGCGCTACGACAGAATATGAATTCGAATAAACAACAAGGAACTACAAAGAACGACTTCTCGCACGCGATGCGGCGGGAGATCTACGAGCAACCCACGGCGATTGCAAAGACCGTCCAGAAGCATCTCAAGGACGACATCATTTTTCCGGGCGAACTCGATCCGATCGAAGGAGCGCTGCTGACTTTCGAAAAGCTGATCATTGCAGCCAGCGGATCGAGCCGGCACGCGGGTCTCGCCGGGGAGATCATGATTGAAGATCTTTCGGGCGTGGCCGTTGATGTCGAGTATGCCAGCGAATACTGCTACCGTTCGACTCATGCGGCTGTCGAGCCCATCGTCATGGTCATCACGCAATCGGGCGAGACCGCCGATACCCTTGCCGCTCAGCGTGAAGCACTCACGCGCGGCGTAAAGACGATCGCTATCTCGAACATGCCCGACACGACGATCGTGCGCGAAGCAAGAGCGGCGCTGATCACTGGAGCGGGGCCAGAGGTTTCGGTTCCGGCGACGAAGAGTTTTACGACGCAGGTTACGATTCTCTACTTGATGGCGTTGTTCCTGGCACGCAAGCGGGGACGCATGACATCCGAGGTCACTCGCACCTATTTGCAGCGGCTCATGCGTCTACCCGAAGCCATCGAAAATAACCTGCCTGTGTGGGATCGCCTGGCGGAAGAATACGGTTCGGTGCACTTCAAGGCCGAGAAATTTCTCTACCTTGGCCGCGGCGTCCACTATGCGATTGCACGCGAAGGCGCATTGAAACTCAAGGAGATCTCCTACGCCCATGCAGAAGGGTATCCCGCCGGGGAATTGAAGCACGGGCCGAACGCGCTGGTGGATGAGAAGCTTCCGGTCGTTGTATTGGCGACTTGCGACCATCAGGATCCGGATTCGGTTCTGCGCTACCGCCGGACACTGGAAGTCATGAAAGAGGTCCGATCAAGGAAAGGGCCTTTGATCACGGTTGCGACAGAGGGCGACAAAGAAGTTGAGGAATTTACCGATCACGTCTTTTATGTGCCCGCGTTTCCCGAGTTGCTACTGCCGATCCTGGAAGTCATCCCGTTACAACTGTTCGCCTACCATATCGCGGTCAACAAGGGTGTTGACGTAGATCATCCAAGAAACCTCGTGAAGGCGGTGGTTGTGGAATGATTTTTCGCGGGGCATGACCAGCACTTTTTTCCAGTCTGCTGATCTTCGACAAATCCGCGAGTTGCCTGAGATCTTGTAGGTGGTACTCCCCTAACACACAAGGCATTGCGGTTAGCCTGTTACAATTTCCTATCGATCAGTTCAGCAGATTTCCCCTTGCTCGGCCTTCGCTTCGGCTATTGTCGCGCGTCGGAATGACAAGAACGAAAGATGCGTGGCTGATCCCCTTATAAAAAAGCGCCATGAAATGCCCTTTTTGCGGATTTGCAAATGACAAGGTAGTGGACTCTCGCGAGAGCAAGGAAGCCGAATCTATTCGGCGCCGGCGCGAGTGTCTGAAGTGCGGGAAGCGCTTCACGACCTACGAACGAATCGACGAGATTCCATATATGGTCGTCAAGAAAGACGGCCGGCGCGAGAAATTCGACCGCCAAAAAGTGTTGAATGGACTGCTCCGAGCCTGTGAGAAGCGGCCGGTTCCGATCAGTAAACTGGAACAGATCGTGAATGAGGCAGAGTCGTTTGTCATCGACTCCGCCGAGCGCGAGCGCAAGACGAGCGAACTCGGCGAACTGATCATGAATCGCCTGCGTCGTTATGACAAAGTGGCATACGTTCGATTCGCCTCGGTGTATCTCGATTTCAAAGATGTAAAAGAGTTCATGAATGAGTTGAAGGATCTGGTGAAAGTGAAAGGCGCACAAGGCTGAGGCGCAAGCGCCTTCACACTCACCACTGTTGATACATCCAGCGGATTCCCCAAGAGGACAAAGGTTTTATGGCTCATAAAGTAACGCTGATTCCCGGCGATGGAATCGGACCCGAAGTTACCAAGGCAACGGTGCGGATTCTGGAAGCGACCGGAGTCAAATTTGAATGGGAAACATTCGCGGTTGGCGCGGAAGCCTATGAGAAGTCTGGTCAGTACATTCCGAAGGAGTTGACCGAATCGCTGGAACGTACACACGTTGGGTTGAAGGGGCCGGTCACCACTCCAGTGGGCGAAGGATTTCCCAGCATTAACGTTGCGTTGAGGAAGAAGTTCGAGCTTTACGCGAACTTTCGCCCGATTCGCAATTTGCCCCACATCCCGACGCGATACCCGGATGTCGATCTGATCATCGTGCGCGAAAATACCGAGGGCCTTTACTCCGGACTCGAACACGAAGTCGTGCCTGGAGTAGTGGAAAGTCTAAAAATCATGACGGAAAAGGCCTGCACCCGGATATCAAAGTTCGCCTTTGACTACGCGCGGAAGAACGGGCGCAAGAAGATCCACGCCATTCACAAAGCGAACATCATGAAGCTGTCGGACGGTCTCTTCCTCCGTTGTGCACGCAATGTCGCGAAGGACTATCCGGAAATTACCTACGGCGAGCACATTGTCGACAACACATGCATGCAGCTGGTGATGAATCCGTACCAGTACGACATGTTGGTGATGGAGAACCTGTACGGGGACATCCTCTCGGATTTGTGCGCCGCCTTCGTAGGAGGGCTAGGGTTCGTGCCCAGCGCAAACCTGGGCGATAACTGCGCAGTATTCGAGGCTGTTCATGGCTCGGCGCCGGATATCGCTGGAAAGAATCTGGCGAATCCCACGGCGCTGCTGCGCTCTGCCCTGCTGATGGTTCGGCACCTTGGCGAACACGAGGCGTCCACGCAAATTCGCAATGCCCTTGAACGCGTCTACCGGAACCGCGAGAAGCTCACCCGTGATATCGGCGGCAAGGCCGGCACCTCAGAATTCGCCGACGCCGTCATCGAAGAAATGGAAAAGGCCAAAACAGCGGGTGCTGCCCAGGCCCAGTAGTGCGGCTTAGGATTCGGAATGTCTTCTCGTGGGGACCACGAACCCGCTCGGGTTCGACACGAGTTCGCGGCCTACTTCTCTCAGGAACAGTCGTGCCTTCTGGTCGCCGACGTCCCTTGCGCGGACGGCGAGCAGGAAGCTCAGCACAAACGAAGTAGCGATGTTCAGAACGCCGACGACCAAGACTCCCAACAACGAAATGATCACCTCATGGCGGTTGAGCCCGCCATATATCCACATTCCGTCGATTGCGTAACCAAGACTTGCCGCGGATAGCGTGACGTGCCGCACCTCAAGCGGAATGCCAAAGAGTGAAACTAGAATCGGAACCGTCCCCAGCAGGCAACCCAGGGTGATGTAGCCGATGGCGCCGGGGGCTTGATGGTTGATCCATTCCGCAAGTCGAGCGGCTTTCTTCATTCCTAATCGGTGACGAACTCGCAGGCTGTTCGAAATCGCGGATTCCATCTTGCTGGTGGCGATGTAGTTGGCCGTCCAGCCAGTGGCCAGGGACGAAAGCCACAGCAGGACACCGGTCACGATGGCGAAAGCGATGGTCCCCGACTGGTGCGGAAATAGCATGTGTACTCCATGGTCCGCCTCCGCCTGCGTCAGGAATGGGTGGTGAAAAGCAAGATTCCACAGCCGGTCGATCGCCATTGAGACCGGAATCGCGCCTAGCAGGTTGGAAATGGTAACGATGGTCTGAGTCTGGGATATCGCCCGCAGGCTGGCCATGTGATCCTTCGCGGGATCTTCCATCGCGTCGACCAGCGTAGCCGCCGTCGCAGCCGGCATTTTTGATGCGAGCAAGAATCCGCCAGCCTGCATCATCAGAAAACTGATGGCGTAGTTCAGTGAATGGCCGAGGGCTACCAGAAAAGGGGCCTGAATCCTGGTGGAGATGCCATACTTGATGAGCGCCGTGAAGCAGGTAATGACGCCTGCCATGATCGCTCCCGCCCCCATGAGTCGCCAGTGGCTGGCATTCTTGGCAATGTAGTGAACGCCGACGCGTCCTGTTTTCTCGACCACGCTGCGAGCCATACGACGGAAAGTAGTGCTGACCACTCGCATAATCCGCCTCTGGTTGGCGAAGCCAAGGATCAAGGCGACTGCAAATTTGCGCGCATCCGCTCCCGGTTTCCGCAAACCAAGGACCTGGTCGATTCGCCACAGAAAAGATCGAAGCAACCGCAGGCGGAAGATCAATCCGGCGGAAGTTCCCTCTTTCTCCAGACGCTCGTTGATCTCGCGCAATTGGGCTACACATTCGTCGCGCTGCTTTTCCCATTGGGGCAGTTCCGCGGGATTCAAGACAACCGATTCCACCAACGCAGGAAGATGAAAAAAGGCGGACTTGGTGATGTCGTCATCGCTACTCAGCAAGAGCATGTCCCGCGAAAGAGCCACATTAGCCGCGCGCAGTGCCAGCACTTTGCACGACGCAAGCATCGAAGAGGTGGAAAGGCTGAAGATATTGGACCACCACGTTACAAGCTCATCGGGAAGAGAATTTATCCAGCGGGCGTCGCTCTCCTTCAGATCCAAGGAGTCGAGAAGAACATATAGATCGCCTCGGACCTCGTCTTCCGGTAGCAACCGCTTAGCGGCACGAACGAATAACTCTCGGATTAGAAAAATTTCGTCCGGCAGTCCCGCCTCGGAAATAACTCGAACGTAAGAGTGGTGCGACCAGAAATCGCGAAATCCCGCGATGATCTCGTCGCGGTGCGGATGGCCTTCGATATTGGCGGTGAGTTTCGCCAGCACGTCTGTGCGCAGGGTGATGGGAACGTCGAGAATCTCGCGCAGCAGTCCATAGACCCAGGTAGCGCGTTCGCGCGGAGACCCGAACTCGAACCTCAAGAGGTCCCTGGACGCCAAGGAAATTTGTGCGACGGAATTCATCTCTGTAAGGGTTTAGAGGAGCCTTCAGGGTACGCGAAAAGGACGCTGGTGGCTGTAGGGAAAATCCCGGTTCGCGACTGGCAGAGTGGGTATTCCGAACGCGAAAATCTCGATTAACGCCGTTTCAGGGCTTCCAGTTCGTCCAAGGTGCGCGGCCAGTCTGAGCCGAGCAGACGTGAAAGGCTCCGGTCGGCGAGAACTTTGCCTCCCGTCTGGCAGCGGGCGCAGTAGTTCGTCTCTTTGTCGGCATATCGGATGCGCAGTATTTTTTCGCCGCACCGGGGACAGGGCTGGCCGTAGCGTCCGTGAGTCGCCATGTCCTTACGGAATGCTGTGACTTTCTCCGGGAAGCCTCGCTCTGCATCTGCGCCCAGCTTGGAGATCCACAGCTTCAGCGTTTGACGGGTCGCGTCATAAAGCCGCTGCCACTCTTCATCTGTCAGCTTCTTGGTCATCGTGATGGGAGAGAGTTGCGCTGCATGCAAAATCTCGTCCGAATATGCGTTGCCAATACCGCTCAGCAGGCGAGGGTCCGTCAGCGCTCGTTTCAGCGTGTGATTTTCTGCGGTGAGCACGGAACGGAAAGTTTCGAGATCGGAAGAAAAGACGTCAATGCCGCCTGCATCGAGCGAAGCTAGATTCGATTCTCCCGCAATCAGGTGTAACGAAGCCCGTCTCTTGCTGCCCGCTTCTGTCAAAAGCAAGGTTCCGTTCGGAAAATCGAATGCTGCCAGATTTTGGCGGCCACCGAGTTTCGCCGGAGCATTTTTCCAGTGCAAACGTCCAGCAATCATCAGGTGGAGAACGATCCAGAGATCCCCCTCCAGTCCTATCGCGATGCGTTTGCCAATCCGTTTCAGCTGAACTACCGTCCGCCCCTCAGCGCTGCCGATCGGCGGCTGGACTGTTCGCAAAAGAAAGGGACTGCCCAAGCGGACATGTTGCAGGGTCTGGTGCAAGATGCGTGCTTCGAGGGCGCTGATGTACGCCGTGATGTCAGGCAACTCCGGCATACATAACAGCTTGCCTCGTGACCTATAGTTTTTGCAATCTGGCGAACGCAGATCGTGACTTCGTCAAAGTTTTGCAACTCGGCCATTGACTCTCGCGCCGCCGAGGGAGTAGAGTGCCATCCGTTCTGGGGTTTCTGGGGAATGACGCGCACAACACGGCGTGTAGGGATAGTTCTATTTCAGCTTGGTGGACCTGACAAGCTGGAAGCGATCGAACCATTCCTTTATAACCTCTTCTGCGATCCCGATATCATTGACTTCCCTTTCGCTCGAATCGGCCGCAAACCTCTGGCCAAGTTAATTTCGACTACGCGCGCCCGCAAGGTGCAACACCACTATGCGAGCATCGGCGGAAGATCACCAATCGGTCCGAACACGGAGCGTCAGGCACGGGCGCTCGAAGAGGCACTTCGAGGACAAGGGATGGATGCCCGATGTTTCGTCGCCATGCGATACTGGCATCCCTTCACAAGTGAGGCAGTCGAACAACTGCGAGCCGCGCGTTGTGACGAAATTGTGCTTCTGCCGCTCTATCCTCAATATTCTTCTACTACTACGGGTTCAAGTCTGAACGAATGGAAACGCCTGTTTCACGATGACACCCCCGTTCACAGCATCGAAACCTTCTACAAGAACGAGGCATACCTGGACTCGGTTGTAGAGAGAGTGAATGAAGCGCTTTCGCGGTTCCCACTCGCCGACCGGCCCGAGATCGTTTTCAGCGCACACAGCGTTCCGTTGTCGGTGATTGAAAAGGGCGATCCATATCAGAGGCACATCCAGGAGACTGTTCAGTTGTTGATGCAACGCGGCAGATGGAGAAATCCGCATCGGCTGTGCTACCAAAGTAAAGTGGGCGCCAGTCGATGGTTGCAGCCGTCGCTGCACCAGACGCTTCGTCAACTTTCGTCAGAGAGGGTTCGCGAGGTGTGCGTGGTGCCGGTTGCCTTTGTCTCCGATCATGTCGAGACGCTGGGAGAAATTGATCACGAGGCGCGCCACGAAGCACACGAGTTGGGCATCACACAATTTGAAATGAGTGGCGGGCTGAACGATTCGCCCAAATTCATCCGCGCGCTCACGGAACTCGTTCTTGAAAGCTTGAAGCAAGAGGTCCAATCGTCTATTCCGATTCACAGTCTTGGGAGGGAGTTAGCGGCGCCGAGTTACGTGACGGCCGCTGGAGATTAGGGCCCCACTTCTGTAGGCAGAGAAAGAGGAGGAGATTCATGGCGGAGTTGGAGACCGGCAAGGTCAATCCGAATCCGGAACCGGTCAAGAAGCCGGCCAGTCCCGCGGCAGATGCCACGAAGTATGTGGGCACGCCGGCTGTCGGTACGTCGAAAGCAGCCGCTTCGGCCGGAGTGGCAGGAACCGCTCCCTCCACGGAGATCGACCGCCATCGCCGGCGTTTTGTTTGGACGATGGTCACCGGCTTTCTGACAGCGTGGTTTCTGGCGTTTTTTCGATTCTTTCTTCCCCGCACACTCTTCGAACCCAACTCTCTTTTCAAGATCGGCTACCCGTCCGAGTTCGCTCTCGGAGTCGACACCAAATTCCAGCAGAAATATCGAATCTGGGTGGACCGTACGCCTGACCGTCTGTTTGTGATTTATGCACGGTGCACGCATCTCGGCTGCACGCCCGACTGGAAGCCCAGCGAAAACAAATTCAAGTGTCCGTGTCACGGCAGCGGCTACGACAGCGAAGGAATCAACTTTGAGGGACCAGCGCCGCGTCCGATGGATCGCGCCCACCTCGAACTTGCTCCTGACGGGCAGATCCTGGTGGATACATCGAAGTTGTACTCGTGGCCTAAAGGACAACCGAGCAAATTCAATGATCCGGGAGCATTTTTGACAGGAGTTTAGATTTCAATCGCGAAGGCGAGGCGCCTTCGCAACAGCCGGCCGGATGCCGGCGCTACAGTTCAGGACTCACTATGGCTGACGAAAACAAACCGAACGGCGGCAACGGCAAGGTCGGGCTGATCGACAAGGTCAAGGAAGACATACAGGCCCTCAAGACAGAGATCCCTGCCAAGGCGAAGGAACAGATCGAGGGGCTGAAAGATCCGACGAAGACACAGGTCTATACGTCGATTTTCCGGCACAAGCACGATGACACGCCTCGAAACCGGGCGCTGGGCGTGCTGTCCAACGTCTTCCTCCATCTACATCCGGCGAAGATCAACCGCGACGCCGTGCGCTACAGCTACACTTGGGGAATGGGCGGGATTACGTTTTATCTGTTCATCATCCTGACCTACACCGGTGTGTTGCTGATGTTTTATTACCACCCGAGCAAGGTGCAGGCGTTCCGTGACGTGCTCTATCTCGAGCACGATGTGCCATTCGGAAAGATTCTGAGAAACATGCATCGCTGGGCCGCTCACCTGATGGTGATCGGCGTCTGGCTACACATGTTTCGCGTATTTCTGACGGGATCGTACAAGAAACCGCGCGAGTTCAATTGGAACATCGGCGTACTGCTGCTCGTCTTCACGCTGCTGCTGTCGTTCACCGGATACCTGCTACCCGATGATCAACTCGGATTTTGGGCCGTCACCGTGGGAACGAATATGGCGCGTGCCACACCGCTGTTGGGGCATGAAGGTCCATTCGGATCGATGTTAGGCATGACTCCGTACAACGACGTGCGGTTTGGATTGCTTGGTGGATCGATTGTGGACGCCAATGCGTTGTTGCGGTCCTACATCTGGCACTGCATCGGAATTCCAATTGTGGCGTCGGTGCTGATGATCGTGCACTTCTGGCGCGTCCGAAAAGACGGCGGGATTTCAGGTCCGGCTCCGGTAATGCTCGAAGCTGAAGCGGACAAGCCGCGCAGGGGCCCGAAGGCGGCGGGAGA
The DNA here is from genome assembly GCA_963801895.1 of uncultured Acidobacteriota bacterium. Classification (GTDB taxonomy): domain Bacteria; phylum Acidobacteriota; class Terriglobia; order Terriglobales; family Acidobacteriaceae; genus Sulfotelmatobacter. Next base: position 284,727 of record CAWDGM010000005.1, read on the forward strand.
GTAAATGGTCTCCGTTTTTATGTGGGAAAAAGAAACTTTATGTGGGGACAGCCGCCCTCGGCTGTCCGTCGAGCGCAGCTCGACAGGTTTTTGCTGATGGCTTAGAAGGTGTCGAGCTTCGCTCGACCGGACGGCCGAAGGCGGCCGTCCCCACATGGTTCGTGGAGAGACTATGGACTGGCGACAATTGTGGGAAATTTGTTCGGCGCCGGACAACGTGCCGATCGTAGGCTTGATTCCGCTACTTGGCTTTTACATCTACCTGGCGTGGAAGCAGGCGCATGCCAACGATGTCCTCATCGCCGAACTCGAGGCCGATCCGGCGCTGGCGAAGACGCATCATCGCAAGACCTGGCCTTTCAAGCCGGGATGGGCCAAGGAAGTCCACGTCTGGCCATTCCTTCTCCGCATTGAGTTCCTTGCGGCCATCATCGTCACCATTATTTTGATGGTCTGGTCGATCACGTTGAACGCTCCGCTGGAAGAACCGGCGAACCCGAACCTCACCATGAACCCTGCCAAGGCCCCGTGGTACTTCCTTGGACTGCAGGAAATGCTGGTTTATTTCGATCCATGGATCGCGGGCGTCGTGATGCCGACGATGATCATCATCGGCCTGATGGTGATTCCGTACATCGATACGAATCCGTTGGGCAGCGGTTATTACACGTGGAAGCAACGCAAGTTTTCGATTGGGACATTCTTGTTCGGCTTCATCATCCTGTGGGTCGCGATGATCATCATCGGGACATTTATCCGCGGGCCAGGTTGGCAGTGGTTCTGGCCGGGACAAACTTGGGATCACAACCGGCTGATCTATGAGGTGAACCGTGACTTGCCGGACCTTTTCGGGATCACCTCGAATTTAGGTAAAGGCATCTTCGGAGCAATTATCGTCGGCGGCTTCTATCTGGTAGGCGGCGGCCTGGTCTATTCGATGTTTCGCCGGCGCATGGGAAAAGACTTTCAGCGCATGAGTCTTCTCCAGTTTTCGCTGATGAATTTCCTGTTGCTCAGCATGGTCGCGTTGCCGCTTAAAATGGCTCTGCGACTTTTGTGGCACATCAAGTACGTGTGGATTACGCCCTGGTTCAACATTTGAAGCAAGAGGCACAAACTGTCGTGTTGAGCGAAGTCGAAGCATCCCTATAGCGCAGAAGAGTGCAGCCGATAGGGATTCCTCGCTAGGCTCGGAAGGACAGTGAGTTTAGAGTTTTGGAACAATTTAGGCGGAGGAACTGGTGCCTGATAAACCCATCCCCGATCAAGATCCGATTACAAGCAAGTCCTATGCCGCGCATTACCTGATCGCGACGATCATTCTGATTGTCACCTTGTTCTGGGCACTGTGGGATGAGGCCTGGGGGCAGCGGCCATGGAAAGCATTCCAGGAACAATTCAAGACGCGTTACAGCGCGCTTCTGAATACTTCGCGCTCGAAGTCTGCGACCTCGCAGAAAGATGTCGAGCAGGATCCGGATTATGCGAAATTGAAACAGGATTATCAGAAAGCCTACGACAGTTCCAAAGCACAATCCGAAGAAGCTCGCAAGAAACTAGATGACGCAAGCGCCCGCCTGCTGGCGGTGCAAAGCGTATTCACCGACCGACGAGCGTACGTCAATGCGCTGACCTACGAATACGAAACGGCAAGCAGCGATTCGGCCAAGGCCAGTAAGAAGAAGGATATTGACGATTACAAGAAAGAGAAGGCGACGGTCGAGTTCCCCGATGGCAAGAAGGAGTCCTACAACTTCGAGGAACTGGAGAAGACCTATAACGACATCCGCGACGAACGCACGAAACTGAGCCTGGTGCTCGGGGACGTCTTGAAGCCTGTGACTGATGCTCGCGCCAAGATGGACGAGTACGTCACCGACCACATGGTCGACCTCACACCGGCGCAGATTGATGGTCTGAAGAAGAAGACCTCGGATTGGGACCCGAAGATCGTGCAGGTTAACGTCGCGGACGCGAACATCGTGGACCGCTGCGAATCCTGCCATCTGGGCGCTCGTGAGCCTTTCAAGATCACTCCGGCCGCGATGACATCCAAAGGCGACAAGAAGCCCGACGAGTACGCGCAGGCGTTCGCCAGTCATAGCTCTCCCGAGTTGTTGCAGATTCACGATCCTGACAAGTTCGGATGCTCGCCTTGCCATCAGGGCAACGGGCGCGCCACTACGAGCGTAGAGAAGGCTCACGGCAATTATGAGCACTGGCTTTGGCCACTGTTCCCCAAGGAAAATTCCGAAGCGGGTTGCCAGACATGCCATGCCGCAGACATGGTGCTCGTCAGCAACGATACCCAGTTTCAGACAATCAACGCCGGCAAGGATTTATTTCGGCAGCGAGGCTGTATGGGATGCCACCGCTACGAGGGTTATGACAAGGAACCTGAGGATCTGAATTCGGTCGGTCAGCAAATAAAGCAGATCGAGACGCAGAAGAAAGATAACGTCAAGCAATCTGCCTACCTGATGAAGCAGGCCGACTCAGCCGAATCGAACGACGAGGCCAACAAGCTTAATACGCAGGCGGTCGACCTTCGAGTCGCAAACAGCCGCTTCGATGCGAGGCTGCAGCAGCTTGATTTTCAGTCGCACAGCCTGATGCAGGACATGAAGAAGGTAGGGCCGAATCTGAAAGACATTCGGCTCAAGCTCAACAAGAACTGGATCCCTGTCTGGTTGAAGAAGCCGTCGGACTTCCGTCCGACGACCAAGATGCCGAACTTCCGGCTCACCGACCACCAGATCCAGGCGATCTCCGCATACATCTGGCAGTCGAGTTTTACCGACAAGGTTCCGCAGCACAAGCCGGGCAACGCGGCACATGGGAAGGAACTGTTCGAATCGCGCGGCTGCCTTGCGTGCCACTCCATCGGCGAAGGAGACCAGTTGATGGGTGGCACGTTCGCAGCGAATCTTACGCGCGTGGGAGAAAAGGCGAACTACGACTATCTCGTCCGCTGGATTCACAACGCGCGAGAACGTACGCGGCCCTATTGCCCCTACGAGAAGAAAGACATCGGTCCTGAGGACTACGCAAAGAAAAATCTTCCCTACCAATTCGATCTCGAGCACAGCAAGTGCCCGAATGACGGACACGAACTTCAGGTCCAGAACATGACCGTGATGCCCAGCCTGCGTCTTGCCCCAGAAGACGCTGAGGACATCGCGACCTACCTGATGACGCAGAAGAAGCAGGAGCCCTCGTCGTACGCGGATGCGGCGTTCATGGATGACGCATCTTTAAGAGAAGAAGGAAAGAAGTGGGTGCGTCACTATGGCTGCTCCGGATGTCACGAGATTGCGGGCTTCGAAGATGAAGGACGCATTGGCACCGAACTCACCTACGAAGGCAGCAAACCGATCGAGCGTCTGGATTTTGCGCTCTTCACCGAAATATCGCAGCGCGGCGGCAAAGACGCAGAACCGATCAAAGACAAAGAAGATCTGGCGCGGCTGCCCGATGGACCTGCAAAAGAACCGTGGTACGACCACAAGGGATTTTTCGAGCACAAGCTGGCAGAGCCTAACATTTACGACCAAGGCAAGGTGAAGGGCGAAACCGAAGCCCTGCGCATGCCCAACCTGCACCTCACAAAAGATCAGGTGCTCGATCTGACTACGTTCCTGATGGGCAGCCAAGAGACTTCCCTGCCCGCCAGCTATCAATACAAGCCGGGCGATGCGCGCCATGACATTCAAGAAGGCTGGTGGGTAGTCAAGAAATATAACTGCATGGGATGCCATCAATTCATTCCGGGGCAGACGACCATCCTCATGGGGCTCAGACAGTATCAGGACGCGCAAGAACAACTGCCGCCGAAACTGCTGACCGAAGGGGCTCGCGTCGATCCGGAATGGCTACGGAAATTCCTGTCGAATCCGGCCCTCAGCACGAGCGACACGAACCGGAACGGCGTGCGCCCCTATCTGAAAGTCCGCATGCCTACGTTCTCATTCTCCGACAACGAACTGCGGAAGCTGGTGCGCTTCTTCGAGGCGCTCTCGCAACAGCCATTGCCGTATATTCCGGAGACGATGCCCACGCTGACTGCGAAAGAGAGCGACATGGCACGCAGTTTGTTCTCGAGCACGGCGGCTCCCTGCTTGAAATGTCACGCAACGGGGGATCCCGCGCACGACAAGATCGCAACTGCGCCGAACTTCCTGTTGGCGAAAGAGCGTTTAAAACCGGATTGGGTGGAACGTTGGATCACCGATCCGCAGGCAGTAAGTCCTGGAACCTCGATGCCCTCTGGTCTTTTCAAGCAGCAGAACAGTCAGTGGGTATTCTCGGGGCCGACGCCACCCACGTTCAACGGGTATGAGGGAGATCACCGTAAACTTCTGACCGACTACATTTTCCAGCTTACGGCCGACGAACAGCGCCGGGTCGCTTCATCGATGCCGCGAGCCAAGGCTGCCGTGCAGCCCGTAACTGATCGCAAACAGGCTGCCGTGGAATCGCATCATACGGCGAGCGGTGGTTCGCGGTAGAATGGCGGGTTTCAAGATTCAGCACTGTTGGTAGTGGTCAATGCGGGAGCCTGCAGCCCTCGCAACAGCCGGGTCAAACGCCGGCGCTACGTTTCAACTTCAGGAGAGAGAAGACATCATGAATAAGAAGACCAGATGGGCAACAATTGCGATTGTGGCGCTAGTGGCTCTGATGACGCTGGCAGCCTGTAGCAAGAAAGAAAATACCGAGCAGTCAAGCAATTCTGCGACAGAGTCGGCAGCTCCAGCGCAACCGGCGACTCCGATCGACCCGGCAACTGTTGCCACGGTCAGCGGCACGGTGAAGTTCGACGGCACGGCGCCGAAGGCAGCGAAGATCGATATGAGCCAGGACCCAGGCTGCAAGGGCACCAACGAAGCCGAGAACGTCGTCGTCAGCGGTGGAGACCTCGCGAATGTGTTCGTCTATGTGAAGGACGGGCTGGGAAGCCGTACGTTTGACACTCCCAAGGAGCCGATCGTTCTCGAGCAGCAGGGATGCAAGTATCATCCGCACGTCCTGGGCGTCATGGCCGGCCAGACCGTGCAGATCAAGAACGGCGATCCCACGACGCACAACATTCACCCCACGCCGAAGGACAACCGGGAGTGGAACGAGTCGCAGCCACCATCGGCTCCGGCGATCGAGAAGACCTTCGCGCGCGAAGAAATCATGCTTCCCGTGAAGTGTAACCAGCATCCGTGGATGAAGATGTACGTGAACGTCGTAAAGAGTCCCTTCTTCGCGGTCACCGACAAGAGTGGCAAATACGAGATCAAGGGCCTTCCTCCGGGCGACTACACCATCGCGTTCGTTCACGAAAAACTTGGAGAGCAGGACCAGAAGGTTACTGTCGCTCCCAAGGATTCCAAGACGGTCGACCAGTCCTTCAAGGCGGCGGGCGAGTAGGTTTTTGCTTTGATAGAATACGGCTTTGGACAGAGCAGGCTCAGTAGCCTGCTCTGCTCCGAAGCAGAGTAACTAGAGCCTCTGCAGATCTCCCTCACCGAAGAGGCATCGTTCTGAAAGCCGTCGCCACACCGTACAATCGCGGGCTGCACAGATTCTCTGTCGTACTTGCCTGCTGGATATTTCTTCTCATCGTTGCCGGCGCACTTGTCACCAGCAACGACGCTGGGCTGTCGGTTCCTGACTGGCCGACTTCGTTCGGATCCCTCTACAAGATTCCGAAGCTGGTCGGCGGCGTAAAGTTCGAGCATACACATCGCATGATTGCGCAAGGTGCAGGCTTGCTCACCATTATCCTTGCCGTCTGGATGTGGCGTGCGGAGAAGAGGCGCTGGTTGAGGGTTCTCAGCTACGCCTCGGTGGGAACTGTCATCGCCCAAGGCGTTCTTGGGGGAATCACGGTTCTGTATTATCTGCCTCCAGCGGTCTCATCGGCGCACGCTGCGCTGGCGCAGACTTACTTCTGCATTGCGGTGGCGGTCGCAATGTTTACCGCTCAAAGGTGGGTCGAGGAAATCCCGCGAGTCGAATTCGACCATCGCCGGCCAAGTTTGTTCACGCTGACTTTGTTGTCGATCTTCGTGCTTTACGTCCAGTTGATACTTGGCGCGATGTTCCGCCACCACGGGTTGAGCTGGTGGCCTCATGTCGCGCACGCCGTGGTCGTTTCATTCGTTCTGGCGTGGACTGCTATTCGCGCGCTCACGGTCTATAGCGACGTAGATGCGGTTCGGCGTCCTGCCATCGTCCTGCTCTCGCTTGTGATCGCGCAGCTGTGCCTCGGATTCACAGCGTTCCTGACCAGAGTGTCGTGGGGCCACGACGCGGTGCAACCCGAGCTTCCGATGGTGATTTCCACGGTCACCCACGTTGCGGTTGGAGCTCTCTTGCTGGCGACTGCCGTTGTCCTTGCGATTCAGGTTTGGCAACATGCTCCTGTCGCGTTTGAGGAACGCTTACCTCAAACGCAGCGGGACGCTTCGATGGCCTAGCAAATGGCAGCAACTCGGTTATTTTCACCGGGTTCAAAGAATTGCGATCACCGATAGTTTTCGGCGAAGTATCGTAAACTGGTAGTAGTCCCGGGGATTACATTTTGGTTTCAAAAGTCGCCGCGCTTGCTGATGCCATGCAGGAGTCTGAACACTCCGCAGCGCCTGTCATTTCTGTACAAAATCTCGTTCACCGGTATCAGGATCGTACAGCTCTCAACGGAGTGTCATTCGACGTCCTCCCGGCCGAACTGTTTGGTCTCCTCGGGCCAAATGGAAGCGGGAAAACGACTCTCTTCCGAATACTTTCGACCTTGATGATTCCGACGGCCGGCCACGCGGTCGTGGTGGGATTCGATGCGGCGCAGGATCCGGCGAGTTTGAGGCGACAGATCGGGGTTGTATTTCAGGCTCAGAGCGTTGACCTGAAGCTGACAGCGTACGAAAATCTCTGGCATCAAGGGCACCTGTACGGACTGCGGGGCAGCGCACTGAGGAGGCGGATCGAGGAGATCCTGTCGCGAGTGGGGCTCGCCGATCGCGCAAAGGAACAGGTAGGAACGTTTTCTGGAGGGATGCAGCGTCGCATCGAGTTGGCGAAGGGACTGTTGCATCATCCCGGAGTGCTGTTGCTCGACGAACCTACGACAGGACTGGATCCCGGCGCCCGGCGCGATCTTTGGCAATACCTGCAAATTCTGCGTGATGAAGAGCGAGTATCCGTACTCGTCACTACGCATTTGATGGAAGAGGCCGAGCGTTGTGACCGCTTAGCGATCATGAACGAAGGGAATCTGGTTGCGCTTGGCACTCCAGCGGAACTGAAGAGCGAAATTGGCGGAGACGTAATTTTGCTGGACGCTGCGCAAGATGCGGGAATTCTGGCTGAGCACATTCGTGCCCGATTTCACGTGGCGACTACGGTATTGGGAAATCAAGTGCGAATCGAACAGGAGAGCGGCCATCGATTTGTACCTGACGTGGTTGAAGCTTTTCCTGGCGAGATCCAGGCGATCTCAGTGAGCAAGCCGGCTCTGGAAGATGTTTTCATCCATCGAACGGGACATAAGTTTTGGAGCGAGAGTAGTGAAGCGGAATCTGATTCCGTAAACAAAAAAGCAAAAAAGAAGAGGAGGTAACTTGCGTCCGATGATTCTTGTGCTTTCTCTGGTTCTGGGCATCGTGCCACTTTTTGGGGTGGCTTGGATTTTCTTAAGCGGGATGATCACACTTTCCCCCTTCGTCGTTTCAATGGATGGCCTTTTCATGACTTTGATTCTGCTGACTCTTTCCGCGTGTTTCCTGCTGAACGCCTTTTGGGAGATGCGCGACAAGGGGTTAATCGGAAAGAAGGCGCCTCCGGTGGCGGCTAAAGCTCCTCCCGCAAAGGCGAGTTGATGGCAACGCAAACGGCAACTTTAGCGCGTCCCGGAACACCTGCATCGGCGGGCGTGATGTTGCCTGCATTCACGCTCTGGTGGCGCGAGATCGTGCGCTTTTACAGGCAAAAAGGACGTGTTGTTGGCGTAATCGCGTCGCCGTTAGTTTTTTGGGCAGTACTGGGCTCAGGCTTTGGGACTTCGTTCCGCTCCGGTGGCGGTCCCGGGCAGCAGCACTACCTCGACTATTCCTACCCGGGCATCTTGATCCTGATTGTGCTCTTTACTTCGATATTCACGATGATGTCGGTGATCGAAGATCGCAAAGAGGGATTCCTATTGTCAGTGCTTGTCGCACCCGTACCACGGACGGCAATTGTGCTGGGCAAAGTGCTTGGCGGCACGACGCTAGCCGCCGTTCAGGGACTTGTCTTTCTCGTGTTCGCGCCCTTCGCTGGCGTTCATCTGGACCCAGTGCAGATACTGCTGGTAGCGGTCGTTGTGTTCCTCGTGTCGTTTTCGTTGACGGCGCTGGGATTTGCCATTGCGTGGCCTATGGATTCGTCGCAGGCTTTTCACGCGATCGTCAATTTGTTTCTTATTCCGTTGTGGCTCGTTTCGGGAGCGTTATTTCCTCTGAATGGCGCTTCCGGTTGGATCAAGGTCATCATGCGCCTGAATCCTCTCACCTATGGAGTGGAGGCATTGCGCAGCCTTTTGTATCCCGGAGCGGAGACCAGTTTCCCGTTGTCGTCGGCGATGGCCACCTTGTTGCTTTTTTCTCTCGTGATGTTTGGATTGGCTTTGCTGGTGGCGAACCGGCGCACGACGAGGCCTGCCGCTTGATTCCTGAGCAATACGCCCACTTCCCTGCTCTGATTGCGAGTTTGAACGGGACGAGCGCGGTTCTATTGCTGATTGGCCGCAGCTTGATTATGCGCGGCAAACTTGCGGCCCATCGCGCATGCATGATCGCTGCCGTCGCTTCATCCACTTTGTTCCTGGCCTGCTACGTCTATTTTCACGCTCATGTAGGGGACATTCGTTTTCTGGGCGATCCCTTTTGGCACATTATCTATTTGATCGTGCTGATCCCGCACGTGATCCTCGCGATGGTGATCGTTCCGATGGTTCTGATTACGCTGGTTCGCGGATTGCGTGGACGCTACGATCGGCACCGAGCGATTGCGCGATGGACATGGCCGTTATGGATGTATGTCTCCGTCACAGGCGTGCTCGTTTACTTCATGCTGTACCGATGGTTTCCGCACAGCTGATATTGCGATAGTGTCCTCCGTGTATCTTCGTGACCTTAATGGTTGATGGGTTTGGCTGATATGAATGTTCTCAAACTGAAGATTGACGTATCCGGAACGGTAGGCGACGCAGCATGGCGCGAGATCCAGCACTTTGATCAGATCCAGAGCGCAGACTTCGGCCCACAGTTCGGGAGCGGCGGACGCTGCAATCATCCCGCGGACGCTACTCATGCTAAGGGTGAATGGATTGGCGCTGAAATTCGGCTCCAGACGCCACTTTTAGCGCAGTACGCGATGTCGCATTATTTGGAGCAGGAGCGGGTCTTGGACGCAGACGTAGAATAGTCTTCCCGGCGGTTAGACTCCGTTTTCTGCTATATTGCTCAACTTGTGTCCGAATGATCGCAAGCACATAGGATCCATCATAGAGAATACGGAACCGACACCGCAGTCCAACAGCTCGAGGCACCACATCTTTGCAGCGCTGTTTTCGGCGTGTATCCCTGGCTCAGGGCAATGGCTTCTGGGACAGCGCCGCAAAGCAGCGATCCTGATTCTGATCTTCGCTGTGGTGGTCATTGGGTTCTGGCCACTCCGCCTTCTGCGATTCTATGCTGGACTATGCGCTGTCTATTCTGGATGGATTGCCGTTTACCTCTACGCCGCCTGCAGCGCACAGTTAGCGCCCTCCTCGTCGTCGTCTCGACGTCCTTCGAAGTGGTGGCTCTTGGCTACGGTATCGTTCGCGTTTGTGACTATCAGCTTACTCGGCAGGGGAATAACACGCATCGCCGGATTTCGAAGCTTCAGCGTCCCGTCCACATCGATGGAGCCTGCCATTGAGCAAGCTGACTATATTGTTGTCGATTCCTGGTCTTACCGTTCCCGACCGCCAAGCCGACCAGACGTAGTCATTTTCAATAGCAAGGGCATTTTCTTCGTGAAACGCGTGATTGGGGTCGGAGGCGAGACAATCGAAGGTAGAGAGCAAGAAATCTTCGTCAATAATCGTAGGCTCGAGGAGGACTACGTTACACACCGGCGTCCCGAATCAACGCCTTGGATGGACAATTTTGAGGCGGTGAGAATCCCCTACGGAAAATACTTCGTGATGGGAGACAATCGTGACCTCAGCCTTGATAGCCGTTCGGCCGACTTTGGATTGGTGGACAGCAGCTCAGTCGTGGGTAAGGCACTCTACGTGATGAGCTCGCCCCGCCAGGGGACGCATATTCAATGATCGCGCGAGAAGACGTACACGCCGAGAGCAAACTCCAAGAACCCAAGCGCAGTATGTCGCGCACGCAGAAAATTCTTTTCTTTGCGACCGGATGGCTGATCGTACTCATGCCGTTTCTCTTCTGGTGGAATACGTGGTTCGGACGGCACCTCTCGGATCAACAGATGACCGAGTACCTGCACGATGAGAAGAAGCCTCGGCATATCCAGCATGCTTTGGTACAGCTCGGGGATCGTATGTCGCATGCGGACCCCGCAGCCAGGCAGTGGTATCCAGACCTTGTGCGGCTTGCCTTCCATCCTGTCGACGAGGTCCGCAACACCGACGCTTGGGTGATGGGGCAGGACACTGCAGGAGCGAACTTTCGTGAGACACTCTTGAAAATGTTGAAGGATTCTTCGCCGATGGTGCGGGGAAATGCGGCGCTCTCGCTGGTGCGATTTGGAGATTCAAGCGGGCGTCCGCAGATCGCTGCGCTGCTCGTGCCGGCACAGATTACAGCGCCGTCTGCGGGACACATTGTCGACAGCGATCGTCCAGGCACTTCGATTCATCAAGGCGGACTGATTGCCAAGCTCGCAGCCGATGGTTCTTCGCAGGCCGTGGAAGTTCGTTCGCCAATTCCAGGACGCATTCGCTCTGTTTCTCAAACCGGCGCCAATGTGGCGGCTGGCGCGGAGATTGCCATCGTTGATCCTTCGACGGAACAAGTCTGGGAGTCACTGCGTGCCTTGTACCTCGTCGGCCAGGTAGATGATCTGCCCGCGATTCGTCCTTACGAGCGCGATGTGCCCGATGTCTCCAACGATGTGCGCAAGCAGGCGATGGAGACAGAGCAAGCCATCCGTGCAAGGGCAGACAGCAAGTAGCCGCGGAGTTCCCGCAAGGCATCCAACGAAAAATCTATGACGCAGGACCTAGGATACATTTCGCTTGTCGTTCGGGAGTATGACGAGGCAATCACTTTCTTCACAGAGTTGCTGGGCTTCGATCTGATCGAGGATTCTCCGTCGAAGGATCGTGCCGGCGGGGACAAGCGGTGGGTGCTCGTTGCGCCACCTAATTCTCGCGGCACCAAGATTCTTCTTGCCAAGGCCTCCAACCTCGAAGAGGCAGCGCGGATCGGGAATCAGACGGGAGGCCGAGTGTTCTTGTTCCTGCATACCGACGATTTCTGGCGTGATTACCGTGCCATGACGGCGCGTGGGGTGAAGTTCTGCGAAGAGCCGCGCACCGAGCCTTATGGCACTGTCGCGGTGTTCGAGGATCTTTATGGGAACAAGTGGGATTTGCTGCAGTTGCAGGATGCGAAGTCTCGTTAAGAATACCCCGCCGCGCCGGTGTGCTCAGCCGATGAGAGGGATCCTTCGACTCCGTTGCGGAATTCACTCGTTCATTCCGCAACTGCGCTCAGGATGACAAGTCTTTTTAAAGTGGAATAAGACTGGCTGTCGCGGACCTACTTTAGGGTGCCAGCCCAGCGCTGATAGCCGGATGCCGCTTCTAGATCGCCATCGGACCGACTTCTTTTTCTACTTCCGCGATGTCGACCATGACAATCGCATCCCAAGGGCATCCGTCGAGGAAACAGCCATCGGGGCCCTTGCTCAGGCATTTCTTGCAGCCGATGCACAGGATCGGGTCCACCGCGATGCGGCCGAATGGCGGATTATCTTCATCGGGTACCCAGAACATGCAGTCTTCCACCGGGCAATATTCGACGCAGGCCGGCGAGCCGGCGCATCCCGTGCAACATTCGGTGATGACTGCGAGCTCTTTGGGTTTTTTCTTGCGCGGGGTGGCAAGGCCTTTGGACTTCGGTTCAAACTTCTGCTCGTCAGGAACCATTCCGACGGCTCTGGTCGCTCCGGGTGCAACGGGCATGCGTGAGATTATATCCCAAAAACGGCGTCGGACTGCGGCCTTCGGGCTTCGCTCCTTGACTGTGTTGGCTAACTTCCCTAGCCATCGCAAATGGTTCCGGCGGAGAAGCCCCTCCAAAATGGCACCGGATTGGTCCCTTCCACTGGGTTCACAGGCTATCCACCGGGGGCTTTCTGCTATAGTGGCCCTGCAAAGGAGCAACGCCATGGCTGGAAAAAGTCTGAACCGGGTTCAATTGATCGGCAATCTGGGAAAAGATCCCGAAATCAAGTACACACCCCAGGGAACCCCCGTGGCTAAGCTCACGATCGCCACCAACGAGCGCTTCAAAGACAAAGCTGGTGAGTGGCAGGACCGTACGGAGTGGCACAACGTCGTGCTGTGGCAGCGCTTGGCGGAAATTGCCGGCGAGTATCTGAAGAAGGGCGGCAAGGTGTATGTCGAGGGCCGTCTGCAGACCCGCTCATGGGATGACAAACAAACTGGCCAGAAGAAGTACATGACCGAGGTTGTGGCCAGCGACCTGATTCTGCTGGGTGGCCGCGGAGAAGGTGGAGGCGGTGGAGATTTTGCAGGAAGCTCACGCGGAGCATCGGGCGGAAACAACTTCGATCAGCGCACTCCAGAACCCGAGCCAGCCGGCGCTGGTCCGATTACGGACGAGGATATTCCTTTCTAGCTTCGGCGCGCGGAACCAAAACGGACAGTTTAATCCCCGTCCCCTGTGTCGGCGGAGACCAACTCAAGATTCTGCAGCAGCGGGCTGGAATCGGAGACGAATTCCACGTGTCCGCAACGCGGGCATGAAAGCATCGCGTGGCCGGAGATGCCCGGGGCGAGCGTGACTCGCATCAAGCGATAACGCTGGAGCTGCTGCTCGCAGCGCAAGCAGCAAACAGTTTTACTCTGTGGATCACTGTAGACGCCGCCCGGCGTCTCGATGGCTGGTTTCATAAATCCTCGAAGACAAAATTCTGAATGCCATCACATTTGAGAGGACATTCGTCGTCGTTGCGTTGAGTCTAGCACGCAAAGACATCCGGTCAGCCGAAGAGGCATCGCTCTCGTCAAGATGCCGCACACGCGTCCCGACGCTGTGGCGACGTCGCGCCCTCGCTTCCCGAAGCGAGAAACAACCCATCTTTACTGGAAGAAGATTTCTGTCGGGAAGAAGTGCTGAAGCCTACGAGGCTCCTGCCGTCGTAGAAACAAGCGACTTGGTGGATGCAGGCTGTGGCACGGGCTCTGCGCTTGCCTCGAGTTCCTTGTAACAGATCAGACGCAACAGCGGTGTCGTCATGAAGGTCGTGACCAGCGCCATGATGACCATCATCGAAAATAGCGCTGGCGAAATCACGCCAATGTCCAACCCGATGTTGAGGATGACCAACTCCATCAGGCCGCGCGTATTCATCAGGGTCCCGAGGCCAACTGCTTCCCGGAAGGGAATGCCTGTGAGGCACGAGGCAAGTGTGGAACCCCCAAGCTTTCCTGTTGTGGCCACGAGGATGATCAAGCCACAGTACATCCACATTTGCGGACCCTTGACGAGTCCAATGTTCGTACGTAAGCCTGTGAACGCAAAGAACAGAGGCAGCAAAAGCGTCACGGTGATGGTCTCGAACCGGTCGAGAACATAGCGTACAAAATGCCGCTGCTTCGGCATGATGGCGCCCATCAGGAACGCACCGAACAACAGGTGGATTCCCAGGTACTCGCTGCACAGAGCCGAGATCAGGACGAGCAGCAACATCAGCGCCATCAGGTTCTCGCTGATCTCACCCTTCGCCTTATAAACGCGCTCATACCCGCGCAGCAGCCGCCTGACGCCATAGATCATGACGAGGCCGAAGACAGCGAGACCCGCGAGAGTCATCCAAATCGAAGTGCTGGAGTGTGCCGAACGGATCAGCACGACGATGTAGGCGAGGATGCACCAGCCGGTCACGTCATCGACCGCGGCACACGCAATTGCCACAGTGCCCAGCCGGCTTCCCAACATGTTCCTTTCCGACAGAATGCGGGCTAAAACGGGAAAGGCGGTGATGCTCATGGCGGATCCCATGAACAGTGCGAAGCTGGTGAAGGCAACGCTGTCATCCGACAGGCGTGGATAGAGGTAGAGTGCGAGAAACGCCGCCAAAACGAACGGAGCGGTAATGCTGACATGACTTGTCAGGACGGCGGCATGGCCCTGCTTTTTCAATTCCCGTGGATTGATGCCCAGGCCCACCAGGAACATGAAGATGACAACGCCGACCTGAGCCAAAGCGTTCAGGAAGCCCAAGCTGGTAACGGGAAACAGATAGGCAGAAACGTTGGGAGCAAGCCAGCCCAGCAAAGACGGCCCCAGCATGATGCCCGCAAACATCTCACCCACGACGCGTGGCTGATGGATTTTCAGGAAGATTTCGCCAACCAGGCGGCACACGGCAAGAACCACAGCAAGCTGTAAGACTAGCGTGAACAGGTTCAGCATCAGTGTGCCCCCCCGGTGGGGGCTTTGGGCTGGCGCACGGCGCGAAACTCCACTGGCGCACATGACGCACAACCGCTGACTGTTAGTATCCCCGACAACGTGCGAGGCTCACTCTTAGGATCAACGGAGGCCGTAATGGTGGGGAGCAAGTCGCCGCCGCAACCGGCTTCAGCAGCGGAATCCCGCGGTGGGGCGATCAAGACCTTGAGGCTGGTTCCATCAAGCGACCCGGATGCGGGAATCTTCGAAGGAGTATTGAAAGTAAGAGCCAGGCTCCTGCCCGATTGTGAGATGACAAGAGAACTATTGAGCAGTGAGGTCAAAGTCTTTGAGCAGGATTGACCGGTGACGCGACTCGCATCGCCCTGAATCTTCCAGTTTCCATCTATTGAAATCGGTGCAACCAGACTCCGGCCCGTTCGTAGCACACCGGCCAGTCCGAGCAAAGGGAGGCCTACGAGCAGGATGTACGCGACAACGAAATTACGGCTCGTGTGAGGCATGGTCCCTTGGGTTGACTTAGCGAGGGAGTCAAAAAACTTGAGGAAGCCCGATGGTTTGCGGCTTCCTCATATCTTCTCGTAATTTGCCTAATTTGCCAATAGCACAGTCGGGCAATTACACCTGAGGACGGAAAGCATCCGAAGTCAAGTCGCCCAGCAACTTATGCCATGGATGTTTCTCATTCTGCTCGACTTTTGCCACCATCTCCTTCATCTTGGTGAGCACTTCTGGCGCGTCCTCGTCGTACACATCGCCTTGCAGGAGTTTGAGGACGTCGAGCCGGTAGTTTTTGTCGCTGATGAAGTAGGTGAACAGGACGTTGAGCCGGTAGTAAACCGAGATGAATTCATACCAGTTCTTCGTGCCGCGTCGCAACTTGGTCTCGTAATCGGTGAACGCCTGCCGCGAGAAATCATTCTTCTCAAGAGCGGTGAGAATGTCCTTGTGCGCGAAGCGCGAGCTATTGAGCGCGATACTGACGCCGGTTGAGAAGATGGGGTCCACGAAGCGTCCGGCATCGCCGACCAGCATGAACCGGTCGCCGGCCAGTTGCTTCATGGCGTAGCTGTAGTCGCCTTCTTCCTTGAAAGGACGAATGCGGTCCGACTTGCGAAGCGTCTCCTCGATCAGCGGACGGCTGGCAACGGTCTCCCAGAAAAACTTCTCGCGGTCTTCCTTTGACTTTGCGAAGTTCTTCTTTTGTGTGACTACGCCGAGACTGGTGACGGTATCGGTAATCGGAATTTGCCAGATCCAGGTGTTCGAGATCGGCAGGAAGTGAATGTAGATGTAATCCAGGTTCGTGTCGCGCTTGGCGAAAACCTTGCGATCGTAGCCGTCAAACCAGGAGTGAATGGCGTACTGATCGAATACCGTGTCTTTTACTTTCAGCTTGAGTTGGTTTCCGAGGAAGGTCTGGCGGCCGCTGCAATCGACAACCATCTTGCAGTTCACGCTCATTTCCTTCGATCCGATCGAAAAGAAGACATCAGGATATTGGGGGCCGAAGTCAACCCGCGCAACTTTCACGCCGTCGTACACGGTGGCGCCAAGGGTCTGCGCATGCTTCAAGAGCATCAGATCGAACTTGCCGCGATCCACATGGTAAGTGTAGTTGCGATCCTCCATGCCTTCCTGCTTGCGCTCTTCGAAGCGGATATCGACGTTGTAATCCGGAGCTAAGCCTTCGAGATCGTGGACATATCCCGGATTCTGATCGTTGGTGGTCCAGACCGCACCGAACTTGTGCGGAAACTTCGCCTCTTCCATCTGAGGAAGGAAATTCAAATCCTTGAAGACGCGGGTGGACGATGGTACCAAGGACTCTCCCACATGAGGCCGAGGAAAGAGCTCGCGCTCGAACACCACGCACTTCACACCAGCTTTCGCCAGGTAGCATGCCATGCTCGATCCGGCGGGCCCGCCGCCGATGATCGCTACATCAAAATCCGGCACTGAATGATTCATATCCCTTAATTTCTCCCGATAACCTGTTATCTAGGCCGCCTCAGAGAGGCGGCCCAGAATGTCATGGATTGGTTGGTTTAGACCGTAGCCGCTTCGACGAACGCATCGGCGGTCAGATCGCCCAGGAAGGCATGAAGCGCATGATTCGGATTCGCTTCGACCTGCTTGACGATGTTCTGCATGCGTTTCAGCACTTCCGGCTGGGCATCATCGTAAACGTCGCCTTGCAGCAACTTCAGGACGTCTAGACGGTAGCGCGGATCAGCCACAAACGCAGTGAACAGCACGTTCAGCCGATAGTAGACGGTGATGAAGTCGTACCAGTTCTTCGTGCCACGGCGTAGAGTCTGCTCATATTCCGAAAACGCCTCGCGGCTGAAGTTGCCGGTTTCTAGCGACTTCAGAATGTCCTTATGAGCGAAGCGCGAGCAGCTCAGAGCGATGCTGACTCCTGTCGAGAAGATCGGATCCACGAAGCGGGCTGCGTCGCCGATCAGCAGGGTGCGGTCGCCCACAATCTGTTTCATCGCGTAGCTGTAGTCGCCCTCTTCCTTGAACGGCTTACACTGCACCGAACCCTGTGCCTTCAGGCCTTCGTAGAGTTCCGGACGGCTCTTGATGCACTCCCAGAAGAACTTCTCGCGATCTTCCTTCGACCTGGCGAAGTTCTGTTTCTGGGTGACGACGCCGATCGAAGTGATCGTTTCAGTGATGGGAATCTGCCACACCCAGGTGTTGGTAATCGGCAGGAAGTGAATGAAGATGAAATCGCCCTGCGTCTGCTTGTTGGAAGCCATGCAGCGGCGATCGTATCCATCGAACCAGGTATGAATGGCGTACTGGTTGAAAACCTTATCCTGAATGCGCCACTTCATCTGGTTGCCCACTATGGTCTTGCGGCCAGAGGCGTCCACCACGATGCGGCAGGTGGTTTCCATTTCCTTCTTGCCCATCGTGTACTTCACACTGGCATGGTTCGGATTGCTGAAATCCACGCCGGTCACGCCGATTCCTTCGTAAACCTTAGCGCCGAATTCGTTGGCATGCTGAAGCAGCATCAGGTCGAATTTGCCGCGATCCACGTGGTATGTGTAGTTCTGACCCACGCCCTGTTCGCGCTCGGCGAAGCGGATGTCCACATGGCAATCCGCAGAGACTCCGCCGAAATCCATGTTGTAAACTTTGGCGTCGGAAGCAGCGGTCCAGGCCGCACCCAGCTTGTGTGGGAACTTCGCTTCTTCCATCTTCGGCAGGAAATTAAGGTCCTTGAAGACGCGAGTTGAGGATGGAACCAGTGACTCGCCCACGTGCTCACGGGGCATGAGTTCCTTCTCGAACACAACGCAGTTCACACCGGCTTTCGCCAAATAGGCGGCCATGCTGGATCCAGCTGGGCCGCCTCCAATAATTCCTACTTCAAAATCGGGCACGGACGCATTCATAGCTGCTGTTTTCTCCCAAGGATGTTTAGTCAGAAGTTTTCATTGCTGTTGGAATGTTTTGTTCCCCTGGTTCGTTCTACAAAAGACACCGTCGCCATCGACTTCTAAAGGAACAAAACCACCACTGAGAACGCGGGGGACACAAGAAAATCAATCAAATATCAGAGGGGGAACGCTACATTTCCAGCCGAGCTGTGTTTCATCAGTAGATCAGATTTCACCACGTAAGCCAAGCTGAAATTTCTTGCATATGAACCATAGGTAACAAGTAAAGGGTAACACTTTCTTGATGGCTAAAGTATTGCCTTTAAAGGAATAATCCAATATTGCTTAACTCTGCATCAAACCACCTCGGAGTCATTGCACAATCGTGAAAACTGCCTTAACCGGCAACAATTTGACATTTGGCGACGGCCGAAAATGCATCTGAATATCCGACATCGGGCTGCCGTGAAGTGCGTGAAACGAACTGTTTTGTGACGTTTCCGCTTGATCTCAAAGAATCTAATTTCCCTACGCTGGAGAGGTGCAAGTGCGAGCTTCCAACGGGTATGTGGTCTTGTGTGTAGTGATCGCTGGTGTTCTAGGTTTGGTGGGTTGTGGAGGCGGTTCTTCGAACTCGGGGGGCGGTGGTGGTGGAACCCCCAGCGTTTCCATGGCAGCTTTCCCTGCTCAGATCGGAGCAGGCGCGAACTGGCAGTTTTCCGCGAATGTGGTCGGCGGATCGGCGGGTCAAGGCGTGACCTGGGCGGTGAGTACTTCTGGCGGAGGAACAATCGATTCCACCGGACTTTATATCGCGCCGACGACGGGCACTTTTCCGATGCCTGTCACGGTCACAGTAGCTTCTCAGAGTGATTCCACCCTTTCCGCCACGGCCGACATAACGATCACTCAGACCGATCCTCTGGGAACGGCCACTGGAACGACAATCGCATGTCCTGAGTTCTCCGACGGGCTCCCGGCCTCCACTTCCACCTGTTATCAGGTTAAGACCTCGTGCGAGGGGCTCGCCGATATGAATGCCTACCTGAAAGTGAATCAGCCCGCCGGGGCTGCGTTGGGCACGGTAATCTTCGGAACGGGAACGGGCGGCACTGCGCTCTACGACAACGATGCGCCTGACTTCTTCAATGGAACGACGAATGGCGGTCTGGCCGTCGTCCAAAACATCTTGAATGGCGGCTTCACTACGGTTCAGGTTAGCTTCGGCCCGCCATTCAGCGATCAGACGCCAAATGGCTGGCTGACAGGGCCAGGAGGCGTTCGGCGCGCCGCGTGTCGCTACGCCACAGTGGCCCAGTGGGTCTACCAAAACATCCACAATTCGAACGCGAGCGCTCCCCTGTGCGCGACCGGGAACAGCGGAGGATCTGGTGCGATCGCGTATGCTTTGAGCGATTACGGGCTGGATTCCATTTTCTCGATGGTAGAAGAGACGAGCGGGCCTCCGATGACCCGGCTTGACCAAGCCTGCGTACCGCCTACGACCGCCGTTTGCACGCAACAGCCTTTTACCTGCAACGCGGGCGACCCACAGCAGGGGCTCTCAACGTGCTATTCCGTAGATGAAGCCGGCATCGTCGATGCGGCGTATCCTCAACCGCTATGCAAGAACGCCATCGATGGCATCGCGCCTCCCGACGGGTTCTTCCTCTCTGACAGCATCCTCGGTGGGCCGCCCCGAACCTTTTCGAAAACGCGGGTGAACGTTTTGGTGGGAGGACAAGATTCCACTTCAGCCGTGGAGCAGGGCCTGCTGTGGGAGAACACCATCTCCGCTCCCATCAAGACGCAGGCCTGCATCAGTGATGCGCCGCACCCGATGCCATCGGCGGCGGATGCTGCACTAGCCATAGCCACCGATATTCAGACTTTCTGCAAAGTGCAGTAGCAACAAATTGCAATAGCAATGCAAAACTTGTGCCGGGCACTCGGAGATATTGATCTCGCGAGTGTCCGGTGCAAAACTTTTTCCCATCGCCGGAATTATCGCCGCAGGTCCATGACCTTCTGAGTAGTCCCGTACGCCTTCACTCTTCCCAATCTGCGCGCCATTCCGTTATTCTTCCGGAACCACGTCGTCGATCGAGGCTCGTCCAGTTTGCACGTCCTGAATCTGCTGTAAAGAAGGCAGATGTTGTGCGGACCGCCGGCTCTCTTTCCATCTGGCCATTTGTCGATTTCAATCATTTGATTCTTGCTGGAGGCCTCTCAATGCAACGATGCATTACTGCGCTTTTCATTTGCGCTCTTCTATCTCTGTCTCACCTGGCATTCGGGCAGGCCAGCGTAAACGAAAATCTTGAGACCGCATTTATCTATGTGGATGGAGCCGTGGGATCGGATTCGAATTCCGGCACGCAATCCAAACCGCTGAAGACTATTGGCGCCGCTGCGTCAATGGCGCAGTCCAACAATCAGGCAGGCATCGGAAGCCGCGTGATCATCAACCCCGGAACCTATCGCGAGAGCATTTCGCTCAAGCACAACAACAAGGACACTTCCCTTCCGATGACGTTTCAAGCGGCAACCAACGGGACCGTCACGATCAGCGGCGGAAAGTTGTACACCGGCTGGGCGACGTATCAGGGCAACGGCAACATCTACACCAACGGTTGGCTCAACGACTGGGGTAAGTGTCCCCAGCTGAGTACGTGCCCCTTCCAGCAGGAAATCATGATGCGGAGAGAGATGGTCGCCGTCAACGGAACTGCTCTCACGCAAGTGTTGTCCCTCGGGCAGATGACTTTTCCGGGAACCTTCTACGTCGACGAAAAGGGCGCCCAGATCTATGTGTGGCCTCCTTCGGGAACGAACATGGGAACGGCCACCGTTGACGTAGCGTCGAACGACAGATTGTTCCTAATCCAAAATAAGAACAACATCGTCGTTCGCGGAATTACATTCCAATACTCGAATGCCTGCCGGTGGAATGCGGCCGTCGAAGTGATGGGAACATCGAGCAACATTCTGTTCGACAGCGACACATTTCAATGGAACAACGGCCAAGGCTTCAGCATTTCAAACCCTGTGACAAAATTCACGGTTGAGAACAGCGTTTCGCAGCACAACGGCGACAGCGGAATTCAGCAGGCGCAAACCAAGAATGGCCTGTGGCAAAACGTGACCACCTCTTACAACAACTGGCGCGGTGCGCAGGCAGGCTATTACGCCTGCAATACGTCAGGACTGCATGCCTGGGGCGTCCACGACGACACGCTCGACGGATTCACCGTTGCATTCAATCAGACCTATGGGGTTCATTGGGACACCGACAATCAGAACATCAGCACCAGCGGCGTCAACGCGTCGAATAACTTCCTGAGTGCCATTTTCCTCGAGAAAGATGAAGGACCGTTCACGTTCTCGAATGGCTACATCTGTAATCACACTTCGGCGCAAAATGTCGGCGGCCTGGTTCTGCGCAACTCGGAAGACGTCTCAGTCACCAACAGCGTCCTGATGAACAATGCCCCCAGTCAGATCATCGTTATCGGGCAGCAAGGCGGCATCAGCGTCAAAAATTGGGAAACCGGCGTGTCGAAGAATCTCATCACGCAGAACTTTACTAATACCTCGAACACAATTCAGGGGAACAATAGTGGGCAGGTACTTTTCAAAGACAGTTATTTGACTGGCTCAGATTGGAACAGCTTCGAGAACACACTCAGTTCTTCGAACAACACGTGGTGGAACGCGTCGAATTCGACCACGGAGTTTGTCGTGGCAAGTCCAAAGGCTGGGACGCAAGAGAGTTTCTCGGGGTGGAAGAGCACAACGGGACAGGATTCGAATTCCAGTTTCAAGGCGCCGCCGAGCGGCACCGGAGCCGCGTGTAACATCACCCCTGCCAAGGCTGACTACTGGCTCACCATCGACAACGCAGCGTTGACTGTGAAAGCCGGTGGGAAGGCTACTTACAACCTGGCCGTGACACCGCTGAACTTCAGCGGGACGGCGACGCTGACGGTGTCAGGGATCTCTGGAGTCAAAGGCCTGACGTCATCGTTCAGCACCGCTTCCATCAAGACGTCGGGAACATCGGCCCTCACCGTCACTGCTGGAAGCACCACACCGAAAGGCACCTACTCAATCACGGTGATCGCAAACAGCGGTAACATGACACGCACCGTCACCACGCAACTTACCGTGAATTAACAGACACGGTTCGCAAAGAGATCGGCCCCCATGCGCCTCGATTAAGATGTCGGGACGCTCCGGGGGCCGAAATATTTTTCCAGCATTATTGCGGGATCTGGAAGAAGAGGCCCTTGTTGTTGGCGCCGCCCACTTCCGCGATTCCGTACAGATTTCCGTCGGCTCCGAAGATGACTCCCCCGGGGAAACCGCCATTACCCTGGCCGGAAAACTTGGCCAAGACGGACTCGGTGTACGTGCCACCATTGTTCTTAAGTTCGAAGACTGTACCGCAACCCACATCGTTCACAACGTCGCAGTGGATGCTGCCACCGCCGGATTCCGTGGTGCCAAAGATGTTGCCACCGGCGTCCATCACCAATGGACTGTTCGGATACGCTCCGTCGCCGCTCACGCCCTTAAAGCTGTAGAGATTCTTCGCTTGCCAAGTGCCTGCCGTCAGTTTGAATACCGCTCCGAAGCCGTGCGCGCCGCCGTCGGTCGTCGTGCCGTAGAGATTTCCAGCATCGTCGATCAGCAATGTGGCATCCGGATTTATGCCATCGGTTCCGTTGAAACTATGGAGTATTTTCTCCACCCAGTTCCCGGAGCTCTTAGTCAGCTCAAAAACCACGCCGCAGCCTCCGCTACACTTCTGACTCGACCCGCCTTGTCCGGCGGTGCCGTAGAGGTTGCCTGCGGAATCGATGACAAGTCCGCCGACAAGAGTGTATGCGTTGTTCTCTGCTGTCACTTGACCATCAGTTCCGGCAAAATCGTGGACGTGCGTCATGGACCATGCCCCGCCGGCGCCCCGCGTCAGTTGAAAGACGTAGCCCATTCCGTGCGTTCCGCCCGAAGCGTAGCTGCCGAAAAGATTGCCTTCGGCATCAATGACCAACGGGCTCGGTCCGTTCCCGCTCTCTCCGTCGAACAAATAAATTCGCTTCGCGCTCCATGAGCCAGGAGCGCCTGGAGAATACTGGTAAATTTCTCCCCAGAATGTGGAACCGTAGAGATTTCCAGATTTGTCCATCACCAACGAGCCGTATGCGTAAGTAGTCTGGCAATGGCAAAGCACGGTGTAGGCCCAACCACCAGCTCCATCCGGACTGAACTTAAAGACCGTTCCGTCAAGCGCAGAACCATAAAAAGCGCCCGCGCCGTCGATTAGAAGACCTCCAGACGGGTTGATGCCATCGCGACCGCTGAAATTACGAATTATTTTCTCTGCGCTGAAGGCTTGCGAAGAGGCCAACAACAAAATGGTGGACGACAGAAGTGTGAGACGCAACCTTTTTGCCAACATGAATCCTCCCTGGCTCGCATGCCACTCTCTTCAAACAAGCACTTTCGGAGAACGAAATATTAGTTGCACTTTCGGTGCACAAGGTTGAGAGCTGCGATACAAAGAGTTAACCGGAATTGAGCGGATATAACTGTGCAAATCCGCTCAATTCCGGCTTTTGGAAACTCCAGACGTAATAACCGCCTACAACTTATAACTCTCCTTGACCATAGTGGAGTTGAGCCTCAGAAACACAGAAGAGCTCCGCGCTTGCCCTTCTACTCCTCGGCCGGCTCGGCGCCTGGAGCCAAAAACCATGGCGCCGCGGTGTCGTCGGTCTTCAGGAAATTCAGGAGCTGGGTTGAAACTTTAATCCTACCCGTTGGATTGGACGGATGAGTGCCATCAGCCTGCACGTCCTGGCAGGTCCAGGACAATCCGTCGCTGCGCTGATTCATTCCGTTTGACCAAAGATATGGCCCCCATGCCATCCATGGCGCGACAACAGTTCCCGCTGCCGGATCGAAATTCAGATTGCCAACGCCGTTGATCTGATCCTGAATTGCATTCTTCACCGCGAACCCGGCCTCATAGGCCCACGGCTCCGGATCCAATCGCTGACTCAGCCCGTTGGAATAGCCCATGTAGTAAACGCTGGAGAGATAGGTGATCTTCACGTTGGGGAATAACGTGACCAGGTTGCGCATGATCGATTCGTACTGGGATTGGAGCAAATTCATGTCTTTAGGGAACGTACCGTTGGGCCCGCCGTCGAGATCCATGAAGAACACGGCCACAACCTGGTTGGCGGTGACGCCTGCGTTTGGAAGGTAATTGTTCGTGACGACCTCCCAGAAAGCGTTATTGGTGACATTGGACAGATCCCGTGCCGTTGCCCCTCCTGTCGCTCCATTCACGACAACGAGGTCGGGGTTCTTGGAGGGATCCGCATTCGCCATCGATACAAACTGCAGTAGCGATTGCTGTGTAATCGAGAGCCCGATTCCCAGAAGAACGTACTTTCCGGTTGAGCTCGGATTTCCCGCACTATCGAGAGGCTGGATGCCAGCAGCCAGGTTTTGACCAAACGAATCGTGCGCAAAATCGTCCGTATTGCTCCCGTTTGCATACAGTCCACCGGATTCCGCGTTGTTGTAAAGGTTCGTGCCGAGATCTGTAAGCGGCACGAGTGGAGTTCCGTTCGAAGCCTTGAACGTGATGTTCGCGCAGTTCCCGCCCGTTGCCTTCGCTACGGCGAGCGTGAAGGCCGCCGTGGACGTGGCACTCGCCGCGTCTGTGACGGTCGCGCTAAAAGAGAATTGTTGAACTCCGACCGTGGATGCCAAAGTGCCGCTGATTACACCGGCGCTGGAAAGTGTTAGGCCACTCGGCAGCGTCGATCCCGAGGCCAGCGCCCACGTGTAAGGTCCGGTCCCACCGGCTGCGGTTAGGTTCGCTTGGTATGCGGCGCTTTGCGTTGCAGTTGGCAGCGCTCGAAATGTGTTGATACCGAGCGCAGTAGCTGCTACTCCGGTTCCCCAAAGTGCGATCCCGCTGCTGGGAGCAGTGTCATACGTGAGGTAAATCGTTCCCGTCGATTCTCCAAGATTTCGCGGCGTATAACTCACCTTCAAGGTCAAAGACTTGCCCGCGCCAATCGTAGTCGTTGCAGTCCAGCCCGTCTGGCTAAATGGACTCGTCACCGTGACACCGGTGAGCCTCACGGCCGCTGTGCCCGTGTTTGTGATGACCAGATTTTGCGTTGGACCACTCGTGCCGAGCGCCTGATTTCCAAAATTCAGGGAGCTTACACTCAGAGTGGGATTCACACTCGCGTTCAGGCCGACTCCAGTCACGTTGACGAGTTGATTCGCTACTCCTGTCATTGTGAAGGTCAATTTGCCGGCAAACGATTTCGCGGAGTCGGGCGTGAACTGAACTGTGAAAGTTTCGAATTGTCCTGGAGCAAGGGTCGTCGGAGTCGCGCCGCTCACCACCTTGAACTGCGACAGATTCGAAGTCACCGAATTGATCGTGACATTGCTGGCAGTGCCGTTGTAAGCGGTGACGTTTTGGGCAGGACTGGTGGTTCCCACCGTTTGCGTGAATGTCAACGCTGGAAGAACGCAGACCACTGGAGTGTCGCAATTGACAAAGTTTTGCGCGAAGGCTACCGAGCCGAATGTCAAGCTCGCTATGAAAGCAAAACGAATGAGAAGGCGTGAAACTCGTGTCACGAGGACTCCTTTGAATGAGTGATCAGCACGTCTGAATAGGGACCAAAAAGTGAACACTCCCGCGGACTTCAAAATCAACGGCGCCGGCATCGATAGCATTGAAAAATTTGCCTCAACTGTGGCTTTGGAACAATGCACTGGGAGACTTGCACCGAAGAAGAATCACCGGGTCCGTGCAGCATTGAAAATGATTGTCCTTGAGGCACGACGGGGGGAAATTTGTGCTGCTAGAGGAGAACATGTGCAGAATTCGGGCGTCAATGAGAGAAACCTCTCCATGCAGAATGTTGCATAGGGGCGCTCAAGTGCCACAGTCCTTTATCGATATAGTAATCATCAAAAACTTAGGTAACTATGTTGATAATGGCCCTAAAGTGCTATTTACCGGTCATGATCCTCCGAATACCTTGAGGGACAAGGTTTTGCCCGGGAATGGGGTGGCAGCGGGGGAACATCGACCTTCAAACCTAGCCAGGTTTGCGCATCCCTCTCTACACTGATCGAGTGATTGTCTTCAGCCGAGCTTCAGGGAGACGAAGGACTCCAATTTTGGTGTCGGTGCCTCTATCATGGCTCAATTGACCAGCTTCCCTCTACATGATCGCATCCGTGTTTTCGCCGCGGATAGCACCTCCATGAACACCCAACTGCTGGTTGAAACACTGGGCCGGGATGGTCAATTCACCATGGCAACTCCGGTGGGATCGGGCACAGAGATCCTGGCGGCAATCAAGCGCGACCGGCCTCATATTGCCTTGATCAGCGCACGCCAGGGATCCGACGGGCGCGCCGGCTTTCGCCTGACGCGCGAGGTTCGCTCTTCCGTACCCACCACGCGAGTGATCATGTTGCTCGACGCATCCGAGCGAACACCAATAATCGAAGCTTTTCGTTGCGGGGCACGCGGAGTTTTCTGCCGAACCGAACCGCTGAAACTTTTGGCGAAGTCGATTCGATGCGTTCATGAAGGCCAGATTTGGGCCAGCAGTAGCGAACTTCAGTTTCTGCTCGAAGCGGTCGCCGAACCGGTGCCAATGTCGTTCGTCAGCGCCAACGGCGACGCCCTGCTTTCAACGCGCGAGCTTGATGTTGTCCGATGCGTTGCGGAAGGGCTCAGCAATCGCGAGATTGCGCAACGACTGACGCTGCGCGAACACACGGTGAAGAACTACCTTTTCCGCATTTTCGACAAACTCGGCGTGTCCAGCCGTGTAGAAGTTGTCTTGTACGCATTGGGCAGTCAGAATCAAGCAGCGAAACCGGCAGCATCGCAGTCTCCGCAGAAAGAAGCCTCCACCTCAAACGGCACTGCGCGTCCGGAGCCTTCCGTGCGCGTAATTCGCGGCTGAAATCGCAATTCTCCTCATCTAGCCGACCCTCTTAGAACGCCATCTTAGTCATGTCCAGTCGGACCACCTTTGGGCCATTGACCGGACGTTATCTGTGCTCGTTTCCCTTCTCTGTCTAGTGTTGCCTCAGGGACATTCTTGAACGCGATTGTCCTCTTGATCCCCCTATTTGTGAGGTAAAACCAGATGAGGTCCGACGCACTTCCTCCGGCTCGGAACTGCCAAAAACCTGCCAATGCAAGAGCGGTTGCGTTTATTGGTCTCCTAGCTCTCTCGCTCACTTTGCCATGGTTCACCGCCTGCACTGCCGCCAATTCTGCTGTAACGCCGCAGAAAGCTGCAACCGGTCAGCCGCCCACGCCTTCCGATCGCGCCCCAGCCAAGAATTTGAAGTTGTCCGGTGACTTACCGGCCGCCGAACTGGGCAAGCCCTACAACGCGAGCATCAACGTGTTTGGCAAGGATGGCAACTACGATTTCAGCCTGTCCTGGGGTTCGCTGCCTGCCGGTCTGTCGCTCAACGGAAATACCGGGGTAATCTCTGGTACGCCCTCGAAAAAGGGGACGTTCGAGTTTGGTGTTCACGTTGTCGACAAGAAATCGAACCGCGGCGGAGCCGAACCGTTGAAGATTGCGGTTTCGAGTTCGAACCCGGTGACGATCACGCTGAGCCCGAATACGGCGACCTTGCCATCGGCAGCGAGCTTACAGTTCACCGCTACGGTCCGCAATACTTCTAATACCGCAGTAACTTGGACGGCCTCCGTCGGAACGATCAACAACGATGGCCTGTACCAGGCTCCCGCCGTGAAGAGCAACACGACCGCCACCGTAAAGGCGATCAGCAATGCCGACTCTTCCGACGCTGGCACTGCCTCGGTAACCATTACGCCCGATGCGCAATCGCCGCTGACCATCACGACCACAGGCTTGACTGGAGCTACGTCCGGGATCACGTACTCCGCCAACCTGAAAGCATCTGGTGGATCGACTCCATACAGCTGGACTCTGGCCTCCGGCTCCCTGCCGTCTGGCATAAGCCTCAGCAGCTCTGGTTCTCTGGCCGGAACCACGACGCAACTCGGACAATTCGACTTCACGGTGCAGGCGACCGATTCTTCGTCGCCGGCACAGACCGCGAAACAAGCTCTAAGCCTGACCGTCACCGGCCAAACCGGAAACGGAAAGGGCATTCAGCAGTCCTTCTTCAATGCCGGATTCAACGGAAGCAAAGTTTGGCCTCCGACGGATGGACAGAACCAGGGCGCGACGCTGAACGGCGTTCGCCTGTGGGACGACGGTATCAAGTGGGGCCAGTTGAACACCGCCAACGGTGTCTACAACTGGAGCGGACTCGACAAGTGGCTGGATCGTGCCGATTCAGCTCATATGGATGTCCTCTACACCTTCGGCGATACACCTCAGTTCGCCGTGGGCAAGGCTCCGGGCGGATGCTCGATGCCTGGGGAATTTAGCTGCGGAGCTCCGACCGACGTTAACTCGGACGGAACCGGAACCGACGCAATGTTCCAGGCTTTCGTCACCGCTCTGGTGACGCATGCCGCGGGGCGCATCTCCTACTACGAACTCTGGAATGAACCCGACTACAAGGGATTCTGGAGCGGCACCACTGCCCAGCTGGTTCGCATGGGCAAGGACGCTGCTGCCATCATCCGCTCTCTGGATCCGAACGCGAAGATCCTGAGCCCGTCAGCTCATGGTCCGACCATGTCGACGTGGTTCGATGGATACGTCGCGGCCGGTGGTGCACCGAACTTCGACATCGTCAACGTTCACATGCGTGGACAGAATGGATCGAACGGCACACCCGAGTCCTTCCTCGACATCTACAGCCAGGTCATCGCCGAAACGCAGAAACGCAACCTCACGTCACTTCCGCTGTGGGATGACGAGCATGGAATTCTGTCCGGTCAGGGCGTCACCGATCCGGACTTGCTCGCCGGCTACGTTGCGCGCGAAGCGACTCTGCGGGCAAGCGTGGGTATCCAGCGTCAGTACGTTTACACTTGGGACAGCCATGCTCCATATGGACTACAAGGAACCGCTTCCGGTACAGCGTGGAATCAAGTGGCCACATGGCTCATCGGGCACACGATCAGCGCATGCACAGTCAGCGGAACCGTCTATACCTGCGCTCTCGACAACGGGCTGATCGTGTGGGATACCAAGCAAACGTGCAGCAACAGCGCATGCACGTCCTCGACCTACACGTACCCCAGCAATTACGTCTGGTATCACGATCTGGATGGCAACCGCACCGCGCTCAGCGGTGGCACCGTTCACATCGGATACAAGCCGATCATGCTCGAAAAATAACTACTCAGGAAAACCTAAAGCCCGCATCGCGAGATGCGGGCTTTTTCTTTTCCTCCCAATGTTGCACGCACAGCGCCAAATGGTCGCTCCGCAGCGTGCTAGACTTCCGTCTTGGGTACCCTCCTCGAGAAGCTTAAACGCCGTTCATTCTGGCTAATCTACAACACCTGCCTCGTGCTCTATCGGACCTTCCCTGTATTTGGAGCGCTCCGGTCGTCGCTGGCCATCATCCGTAGGGGAGATCAATTTCTCGTTATGCTGAGAAATGACGGGCGTGGAGTTTGCTTTCCGGGAGGCATTGCGGGGTGGCGAGAGAACGAAGAGTCTGCCGTGCGACGAGAAGTCCTTGAAGAAACGGGCATGACGGCCGTCAACGTCAACTTTCGAATGCGCTACCGAAGCACGGCCGATCTTCCGTGTCTCATTTCTGTGTTCGAAGTCGAGGCCACCGGCGATCTGCAAACTTCCTGGGAGGGAACGCTTCACTGGATGACGATCCCCGAGATCGAGAAACAGATTCTGAAAAGCCAGCGTCCAGCGCTGGAAGAAGCCAAAAAAATGTCGCCCGATACGGGATCGGGCGACGCTTAACCTGCAGTATAAAAACGGAAGTGTAAAAACTAAACCGCCGAGCTATTGCCCGGTGCCGGATAAACTTACTGACTGCGGCGACGATCCCGCTCCGTAGCTAAAGGTCAGATTCCCGCTGATCGCACCCGTTACCGTTGGACTGAACTTCACTCCGAGCGTGCAGCTTCCGCTAGCAGGCACGCTTGTACCGCATGGAGTCGCACCGCCCGATGTATACAGGAAATCTCCGCTCGCGACTACGCTATTGATGGTCACTGCCGTCGTCTGAGTGTTGGTCACGGTCACAACCTGGACGGCGCTGCTGCTGCCGACCGCGGTTGCTCCAAAAGAAACGCTTGTAGGCGACATCGTGATGGGCAAGACGCCGTTGCCGGTTGCGCCGAAGATCTGCGTGTTCACGGCCGCGTTATCCACTACCGCAATGCCACCGACGCTTGTGCCGGTCGCAAGAGGGGTGAATGTGACTGTCATTGTGCAGGTCTTGCCCGCAGCCACCGACCCGGTGCAGGGTGTCGTCCCACTGGCCGCGACGGTGTAGTATCCGCTGCCAGTCAGGCTGCTGATCGTCACGGCAGCCGCACTCACATTCTTCACCGTCACCACTTTTGAACTGGCAGTATTCAACGCTACGTTGCCGAACGAGAGATTGACCGGCGTAAAAGTAAACGGTGCGGCGCCGCCATTCTGGCCGGTCCCCTGCAGATTTCCCACCGCCGGGCTACCCGCCGCGTTATAGGAGACGACGAGAACACCTTTGGCCAATCCGTTTGAAGTGGGGGTGAATGTCACTCCGTAGGTGCACTTCGCCTTCGCCACCAAAGTACTGCCGCATGGAGACGTTCCATTGCCGACCGCGGAGTAGTTCGAACTGGTGGTTGCCGTCAGTGTAAGCGTCTGGTTCGTGTTGTTGGTGATCGTCGCCGTTAGAGGTGCGCTGGACGTTCCGACGTTGGTCGCAGGAAACGTGAGGCTTCCGGCGAAGGAAAGCGCTACCTGACCGGTTCCGGTGAGCGTGACGATATGTGGCGCTCCGGTCGCATTGTCGTTGATCGTGATCGTTCCGGCCACGGATCCAACGATTGTCGGACTGAACGTCACCGTGATCGTACAACTTTGCCCGGGTGCCAGAATCGCTCCGCCGCAATTGCCCGTTTGCGTGTAGCCTCCGCTTGCCGATACCGAACTGATCGTGATGCTCGAAAGGCTGTTGTTCGTGACGGTCACAGTCTGGCTGACGCTTGGGATATTGAGTGGCTCGTTGCCAAAAGCCAGCGTTGTTGCCGACAAAGACAGCGTCGCTGCGCTTCCACTGCCGGCGAGTGCGATCGTCTGCGGGCTGTTGCTGGCATCGTCGGTGATCGTCAGAGTTCCGATGCGAGCTCCGGAGACTGACGGTGTAAAGGTGACACTGATCGAGCACGATCCCTGAGGCGCTATTGCTTGTTGCAGGCAGGTGTTGGTTTGAGTGAAGTCGTTGCTGCCAGTCGAAATGACATTGATATTCAATGGCACGCTTTGGTTGTTTTTGATCGTCTCGACCAAGGGCGTACTCTGGGCACCGACCTGGCGGCTTCCGAAGTTAAGGCTCACGCTGGAGAGCAATACTGGCCCGCTCGAGCACGTGCTGGCCGCAGGAAGCGATGCCATCTGCGTATACCAGTAAGGCTCGGTAGTGCGAGTCGCGGCGAGATATTCTCCTGCCACCCAGATCGTGCAGCCATCTGTCGGATCGACTACGGCGCTATTCCAATCTCCCCAGCGATAGTTCAGGTTGTCCGTGTCCTGCGCATCGCCGCTGGTGATGGGACTAGCGATATATCCGTACGTCGACGATGCATGCGTGCCTGGATTAAACAACACACTGTCGAGTCCGGGGTGCTGGTTAACGCCAGCTCCCGAAATTCCGAAAACTCCCTGCAGGTTACCGGCTCTGTCGCGCGCCACGCTGGGAAGAATGACCCACATGCTGGAGTCGCTGGGATCAAGCATCGGATAGTCGCCCGCCAGGAACATGGCATTCGGCGCGGTCGTATTTCGCTGCAAGACGCGGACGTCTGCTTCAATCTGGTTGTGTGCGGTTGCGTTAGGAACGATCTGAATCTGGTGAGCCGAGGTCCAGATGCTTCCCTGCCCGCCGTTCGACGTGTAGTGAAAGAACCCCTGCATGCGATCACCGAGCGAGTCGATGTGAATGCCAGTCGCCGACGTTGAAGGCTGAGGCGTGCAAATAGTGTTGTAGTAAGCGTTCGGCAGGAAGCATCCAAGCTGATCGCCGCCCGCTTGCGTGGAAGGAAGATCCCAGCTGTTGACGAGCGTGGGCTTCGGAGTTGCCGAACTCCAGTTGATCGTCCATTGCTCAACGCCCTGCGTGTGATTCGGGTCAGTCAAATAAGCTTTGCCGTTTTTTGCCGGCTGAATCATGTAAGTAAACATTTCACCGTCGGCGGCAACTGGCGGAACTGTGTCGGAATTGTTGGCCGGGACCCAGCTGCGGCGCTGGTTGAAAGCGACAAGCGTATGGGCGACGGTGCAGGCCGGCGTCTTCGAATTGTTCACCCAAGGAGATGTTGTGCTCGCTCTCAGTCCTGCAAGATCGACCGCGCAAATCAAGACGCCGTTGATGTTGGAGGCGCTATTTACATCCTCGAGATCGTACGAGATCCACATCGCCTGGTCGCTCGCTGGCGCGTACGGAGCCGTCGAGGTGGTCGATGTCTGCCAAAGCCCGACTTGCGGATAATCGGGATAGTAGAAGTTTCCCTGCGAATTCGTCGGAATGACGGTGTCCAAATCGAACTCGAATGCGAACCAGCTGAACGACGGATTTGAAACGTCCTCGACATTGCTGATCGCGACGCACATGTAGTTGTGGCCGCCGCCCGCTGCCGTGATTCGCTTCTCCAGAATCCATAGGTTGTAGACGTTGTCGTGGATGATCTGGGAATTGGGAGTGAATGCAGTCGGGCAGTGGGAAGTGTTTCCACCGTTGTTGCTGTTCTGGCTCCAGGGGCCTGAATCCGACTTCGGCGTTGTGCCGCCAAGAAAATTTACCGGCTGGTTTGCGTTTGGCCCGCTCTTGTACCAGCACTGATAGGCGCTGTTGACGTGCTCACAATACTGGTTCAAGCCCACCGCGATCGTTACGTCCGGCGCCGCGCTGGCATTGATCCTGTTCTGGACAGTGTTCAGTCCAGGCAACACGCTCATGCTCCCGGATTGACCAAAGCCATGACCAGAGAGTGAAATCACCAAAAGAGCACAGAAGATTGCGAAGTTGGCACGCAGAGTCAACACGAACGCTCCCATTCAGTTTTCGGGGGAAAGTTAAAAAGTTGCACTTATCCTGCCCTTCGAGCGGAACGGCAGGCCTATTACCCGTTTAGATTCTTGTATTTAGCACCTTAGGATGATGCTGGTTCGGTCTCTCCTGGCTTATGTGCAACTCTTTGGTACTTGGATTTCATCTGGCGGTACTTCTGCCACAGCGAAACAGGTATTCCAGCATAAAAATACGGGACGGCGAGATCGGCGATCCGCATGATCTTGTGTCGGAAAGAATCCATCGTCCGTTCGGAAAAGGACGCCGCTTGGGTGCCTTCGCCGACTACGGCCTTGACCGGCCACTTCCCTCCCGACCGATTTCTCCAATAGACGACGTAGCGTTCCACTTTGCTCTTCAACTCCGGTGAAAGGACCTCGGGACGTTCACGTTTGGCGACGATCGTGGAGCTCTTCACACCGGAGTGATGCTCTCCGTTATAGACAGCCGATCGATCGGCGCCCTCGAGTGTAGCCATCTTCGGATCGAAGGTAATCCCGATGAAGTCGCAAATCGAATTCAACGTGTTTGTCGGATCGCGCACCAAGTCGTCGTACTGGACTTGATAAATCGCCGCGCCACGGCGGTCGAGTTCGTCCGCCTCACGCTTCATTCTTCGGTAGCCGAGGATCGCTCGCAGGTCCATTCCGGGGCGGGCGAACCATGGGGACTTCTCTGCCGCGCGAACGATACTCCGGCAGACGTCCGCCGGATCGCGCCAGATGACAATGAACTTCGCCTGCGGATACCAGTCTGCCAGTTGCGTCATGCAATCGTAATAGGTCGGAGACTTACACCCCCACACCGTCGCACCCTTTTTGGAGGCGTACTGTTGCGCGACAGCGCGGAACGCGCCGGGGAGGTCGGTGATGTCTTCCGGAATTGCGGATGGATCGATTTTGTGACGGCTCAATGCTCCGTTCCAGGAATCAACTTTGTTCAGCCACCACGAACTCTTTCGGGGAATCAGAAACAGTGGAGAGAGGGTCAGCATGTCGGACTCATACATCAGTCCGATCTGAGGATGCTGGTTGAGCAGCGCGTACAAGAGCGACGTTCCCGAGCGCCACATCCCGACCACGAACACCGGCCCGTCACTCATCCCCAAATTTTGCGCTTCATTTGCCATATCGCGTAATCAGGCTGCCTGTACTTGCGAAAAGATCTTCATCAGATTGCTATAGCCCTGTTCCGGACCGTACTTGGTTTCAGTCATACGACGCCCTGCTTCACCCATCTCTAAAGCCTGGTCCGGGTGATCGGCGAGATATTGAACTTTCTGTGCGAGCTCTGCTGCCTGCCCCGATTCAAACAAGAGCCCGGACTTCCCTTCCTCAACGATATAGGGTAAGCCTCCCATGCGGGACGCAACCACCGGCTTGCAAGCCATAAATCCTTCGAGCGCGGTCACGGGGAAATTCTCGTACCACTCCGACGGAAGCACAAGGCATAAAGCATTGCGGAGAACTTCCCACTTTTCATCTCCGCTCTTGAATCCCAAAAGCTCGACGTTCTTGATGCCTTTATCTCGAATGTAGTTCCGCAGTTCCTGTTCCATCGGTCCTGTACCCACAATCTTGAGCGAAATGTGAGGCAACTTTTCGAATGCGTGAATCAGCGTCCAGCAACCTTTTTCCGGGGAGAGTCGCCCCATGAAAAGCGCGTATGAATTGCCTGTCTTTCGATTCGCCGGCAATTCCGGAGCGCGGACAAAGTTCGGCCTGACGAACAGCTTCGAATCCGGGACGCCCGCTTCGCGCATCTTGGTCCTGAAAAATTCTGTCAGGCAAATGAAACCTGAGATCTTGTCGACCACGCCCGCAAACCGGTTTGTCGCCATTGTCAGGGCGTACAGGGCGCTCAGGGTATAGCTTCCCTTGTAACAGCAGTTGGAGATCGCATTCAGGTAGTTCCCGCCGGTACACGCTTCGCACACTCGATCCTGCGTGTAGTAAAGACCATTGATGCAAAAAGGACGGAAATTATGGAGAACCTGCACGGTGGGAACGCCAAGGGCGTGCAGTTTGAAGTACGCGGAGGGGGAAATCAGGGGGTAGATATTGTGGACGAACGCCACATCAGGTTTGAAGCGGCGCACTACATCGCTAATTTCGCTTGTGGTCTTCCAGGAATAAACGGTCTGAGGAAAGAAGAGTGCCTTCTGGACGGGGTTGAAGCTTTTGATCTCGTCGTTGTGCCTGCCGTAGTGACAAACTTCATCGCCATGGCTTTGCAGCAGTTCCGTCTCTGCTTTAACGACAGAGTCTTCGCCTCCGAACTGCTGGTACGCGCCGTGTACGAGAAGAACCTTCATGTTTGGCATTCATTGGGGAGATACTCAATCAGACGAAGTGGATTTTGCAACGTAACGCTAAACTTCCTGCTGCTTCCGAATGCCAAGAAGCTCTAGCATAATCTGATACACAAATTTTGGATTGTTGACCAGGTACCGCTTCCACAGCCGCTTCGGATCCTGATAAATACGGTGGATCCAT
This sequence comes from uncultured Acidobacteriota bacterium, assembly GCA_963801895.1. Lineage (GTDB taxonomy): Bacteria > Acidobacteriota > Terriglobia > Terriglobales > Acidobacteriaceae > Sulfotelmatobacter. Next base: position 320,607 of record CAWDGM010000005.1, read on the forward strand.
TGCACGCCCGTCACCTTCATCCAGTAAGGAGCATCTTTGATGCGCCCCGTGTGGATATCGAACGCGGCGCCGACACCCAGCATCACCTTGGCGTCGAGCTTTGAAATGTACTGATCCATGAACCGTTCCTGCTTCGGGGTGCTCAATCCAACCCAGAAGAAGTCCGGCTTCAGTTCTGCTACTTTTCGAGCCAAATCCGCTTCCTCATCCGCGGTGAGCGGACGGAAGGGCGGAGTGTACGTCCCGACAACGTTGAGTCCTGGAAAACGTTGCGTCAACGCGTCTTTCAATTGATCGGCAACGCCGTCGTTCCCACCGTAAAAGAAATGCGTGTAGCCCTTCTCCGGCGACATCGCGCAGATGCGCAACATGATGGTCGGACCGGTGACCTGGCGCATCTGAAACAAGCCGCGCAACCATCCCACCCAGACCGTAGGACGCCCATCCGGAATCGTCAGCAGCGCGTGGTTGATGATCCGCTTCAGGTTCGGATCCATCTGTGCTTCCATCACGCCCTGAACTCCGGTGACGCATACGTACCCTTTTTCTCCTTGCGTGACCGCCGTTTCCAGGCGCGCCAGGGCGCGGTCCATGCTTGTGGCATGGACCTTGACGCCCAGGATTTTCACGCAACTGTCAGCCGAGGGGTTCGACATGGCATTTTCCATTGGTTTTGGAATGGTTGAATTAGTCGCCGTTCACTTCGGCCAATTCGCCCGCTTCCTTCTTCTTGAGTTCGCCTTCAATCCACTTGTAGGTGATGGCGAGGCCCTTCTCCAGCGGTGTGTTCGGCTCCCAGCCCAGCGCCTTGCGCAGCAAGGTGTTGTCGCTGTTCCGTCCACGCACGCCTTGTGGCTTGGTCAGATCATGGCGCTTCGTCAGCTTCTTGCCGGCGATGCCGCAGATCATGTCGACGAGGTGATTGATGCTGACCATCTCGTCGGTTCCAAGGTTCAGAGGGTCGCGGTGGTTCGAAGCCATCAGGCGGATCAACCCTTCCACGCAATCGTCCACATACATGTACGAGCGGGTCTGTTCGCCGTCGCCCCAGATCTCGATCGAGCCGTCGTGGGACTGCGCGACTTTACGCGAAATCGCGGCCGGGGACTTTTCCTTGCCTCCGTCATACGTGCCCAACGGGCCGTAGACGTTGTGGAAGCGCACGATGCGCGTTTCGAACTTGTAATCGTGATAGTAGTAGCGGCAGAGTTCCTCGGCAAACAGCTTCTCCCAGCCATAGCCCGGCTCGGGATCGGCAGGATACGCGTCCTCTTCCTTCAGCGGAACGAGGTCCGGAGTCTTCTGCTTGTACTGAGCGTACACGCAAGCCGAAGACGAGAACAGGAACTTCTGCACGCCGTTCTGCTTGCTGGCTTCGAGCATGTGCGCGTTGATCAGAATGTTGTTCTTGGAAATGTCGGCCAAAAACGACGTGATGTAGCCGATGCCGCCCATGTCGGCAGCCAGGTTGTAAACCTGGTCGATGCCTTGAGTGGCTGTAAGGCAGTTCTCCCAGATGCGCAGATCGAGCACCTGAAAGTCGTCCGCGGCGGACGCTTCGTACTCAGGGCGTTTGATATCCACGCCGCGTACCCAGTGTCCATCTTTCTTCAAGCGCTTGACGAGGTGATGACCGATGAAGCCGCCAGCGCCAGTTACGAGAATCCGAGTCTTGTTTGCCATTGCGATTTACTCCCCCAGTGTTGTTTTTTTCGGTTAACAGTTAGTGAACAGGTTTCGGAACGGTATTGCGTGTAACAAAAAACTGCTCCGTGTCGAGCCGGCGCAACGCCTGCGCAGGCTGAAGCACGATCTTCGGATACGTCCGGATAAACTCGGCATATCCCAAAATTGCGAAATACAAGAGCGGACAATGCCACGCCAGTTCGTCGTTGAAGAACGAGTGCAGAGTCAGCATTCCCAGCAGCGCGAAAAGCTCCAGTGCCAGCTGCCTCTGCTCAGGCGTAAAAATGTCGCTACGCATGCAGCGGATCAGATACCACCACGCCGCCAGCAGAGCTCCCGCGAATGGAATCAGCCCCCAGAAACTGGTGCCAATGATGACCTCGATCCAGTCGCTGTGCATCATGGCCGCCGCGCCCACGCCCAATTTTCCGAGCACCGCGAACCGGCCTGCCGCATACGCTCCCAAGCCCGTCAGCGGATGTTTCGACAACTGCTCCATCCCATACGCCCACCAACCGGTACGGCCGCTCAACGTGCCGAACGCGCCTTCCGATTGATCGCGGTTCACCACGCCCATCACAAAATCCCCGGCATAGCCAGGCAGGCGATCGTTGAAGAAGATAGCGACAGCCACTAACGGTGCGGCGGCAATCGCTATCCAAACTGCGTGCTTTCGCAGACGCGGTGAGGTAACCACGATAACGATCACTGAAAACAGAAATGCGGCTTCGGCGTTTCTCGTCTTCGACAAAACCATCGACGCAATGCCGAATATCAAGAGAAGCAAATACCATGCTTGTTTCTTGGCTCGCCCGAAAACAGGCAGCAATCGGCACAGCGCCACAATCGATAAAACGGCTCCCGAAGTCCCGACGCTGTTCGATGCTTCAACCGGAATTACGCCCGTTAGACGTCCGCCATCCATTGCGTCGGTCGGCCAGATCGGAAGACCAGCCCATACACCCACAAGGGATAGACCGTAGAAAGCCAGCGTCCAGTCGACGAGATTTTCGTAAGTGAAGAATCCTTCTGCGCTCGCGACCACGGCGGCCAGCAGCGAAACATCGGCCAGAAACTCAGCAGATTTATAAGCCGTCCACGATGGCTTCACCGATATAACGGTCGTCGCCAGACAGACCAGGCAGTAGATCGCCATCAGGCCCGGAATCCCACGGAACAACGATCCCAACCAGTTCGGCTTCTTCAGGATCAACCGGATAATCAGCGACAACGCTACCAAGCCTTCCGGGATCACGCGCAGCATCGCGTAGCTGTCGAGTGGGTTCGAGGAAGCCGCACCGACGTCGCGAATACGAAAAACCAGCGTACTGAAATATATGCAGAACCAGAGCGGATGCCACCACGTCCAATTCGCTTTCAAAATCTTGAAGCTGTCGAGGGCTTCAGGAAGCGCCTTCACCATCAGAGCGATAACCGGAACCGCCACCAGGATCACACCCGCGACGGTAAGAACGGCCGTGTCGGATGAGCCTGCAAAAATCATGATCGCGAGGGAAACTGCGAAGCCGATCAGCACGAACACAACCAGCAGTCCCATCGACCGCTTGTTGCGAACATCCAGTCCGCTCTGTCTCGCTCGCTCTACCATTCCCGAACTCATCTGCCCTCTTTCAATGCTTGCAGGACGCCCTCGTAGGCCGGTTTCTTCTTGTAATCGTCGTCAAACAGCACCGGTTTTGCGTTCGGAAAGTTCTTCCAGTCGGAAGTTCTCAGCCACGAATATCGGTCCGCGATGCCCCACGTCATGAACCCGATGCAGTTCGAATCTTTCAGACAGGCATGCACAATATTGTAGAAAACTTCCCTCTGCTTCGCGAAAGATTCCGGCGCGTCGTCCGGCCCTTGGTACACATCCATCTCTGTAATATGAACCTTCACACCCAGCTTGCGGGCCTTTTCCAGGAAGCCCTTGAACTCCTCAAGGTAATTGGGATGTAGTTCCGGCAGTTCCCAATGCATCTCCGTCCCTACAACGTCGATCGGCCCGCCCTTCTTCTTCACCCGCTCCACCAGCGAGAAGAATTCATCGGCGCGCGCCTTGTCGATCCCGCTCTGTCCAAAAGTATCGTTCAGGACGAGCAGCGCGTTAGGATTTGCCTCGTGCGCGTACTGGAACGCCTTCACGATGTAGTCGTCTTCTCCTAAAACCCGTGACCAGCAACCGTTATGCGTAGGATTCGTCGGTTCGTTGACTACCTCCCACGAATAATAGGTGTCACCTCCGTGCCGAACGACCGTCTGGATGTGCTCCTTCAGAATCGCATCCAGTTCCTTCGGAGACCAGCCACCGCACTCCTGGTTCCGGAAGTTAAGCCAGGATCCAGTCTGCATATTGCGGTACACGAGGCAGTGCCCCATGAGCTTCATCTTGTGCTGCTTGGCGAAGCTCATGGCTTCGTCCATTGCCTCGAAATCGAAATGACCGCGTTCCGGCTGCGTCAGATTGGGAAAGACGATCGAAACGCCGGCGTTGAACTCCCTCGCCATCACCGGCCTGTATTGCGGATCGCGATTCCACATCCGGCCCTGAATCGTCGTCCCCACCCAGAACCCCAGCGGGTCGGCAGCCTGGCGCAAAGTCCCGCCGTCGGACGCCGCATCTTTTTTCTGGGATACCGTCAGGGGGACCAGCATCAGTATCATCACCGGAAGTGCACAGATTTTCTTCATTACACTGGTCATACTCGGATGGTTACCATCGGGCCAGCTAGACCCGCACTCCCGTGGCCAGTTCCGCAGGCACCTCATCATTCGCACTCGCCGGATAGCCTGCCCGGACGAGTGCCTCACCTGCATACATCGTGACCATATCGATCTGGGCTGGACTCAGTTTCTCGCGCCATCCGCCGACGGAACCGCTGCGCACGAAACGGGCGTCTTCGCGATCGATATTGTGCTTGCGCAGAAGCGTTCCCTTCCCGAGCGTGGCGCCGGACTTTTTGGCTTTCTCTTCTTTCTCGCGCATCGCGCGCAAAGAATTGTTTTCGACGGCACGGCGAATCTGCTCGCGGTCCTTATCAAAACCTAGGAAGTTGAGCATCTCGGCCAGGCCGCTTTCGGTGTCCTTCCGCAGGTCCTCGTAACGGACAACCAGCAGGTTTCCGTTCTTTGCCAGAGGACAGTTCACCCACGAATCTACGTGCGATTGCCACGATCCGAAGCGCGTGACCTTGCCCTGCAGGAAAGACTCGATGTACCCGTCCATGCCTTTGCCGTTATCGAAGTACTGCGAGAAGCCCATCTCCTTGTCGCGGGCCCAATTCGAGAGCATGACGTCGCGCAGATCGCGCATGAGATAGATCGCCCGCTTGTATGCAGGTCGATACTGATGATGGGTCTTGATGAAGCGCCCCCCATTGGGGAGCACCTGCTGCCCGTTCTCATGTGTGCCCAGCTCCGGCAACATCTGATTCACATTGAGGAATCCGGCGGTATCGTTACTCAAAACCTCGAACAGCACGAAGCGCAACCACGTATTTCCAGACCGCTCGAAGGACGCAAACATCACGTCGTTATCGTTCAGGCCGCGATGCTCCCACCACGACTTGGGAGTGCGCAGCTTCGTGCGGGAGGCCTTGAAACGGAGTGTCTTCAGAGTGTTCATGAACTAGTTTTCCCCTTGGAGAATCGGATTCTGTAGTGCACTGGAACTCGACTTGCGCTGGAGGATGTACATCGAAATCAAAAAGGCTGCGATATTGGCGACGATCACGCTCCAAACTACGCCCCACAGGCCGAAATACTTGGTTGCCGGAACGCCAACCACTAGCGACAGCACGCTGGCAACAATGCGCGCGTAAAAGATGGAGTCTGGACTCTCGATTGCCCGCAACAAGATCGCCGGTCCAAAAGCCGCACTCCACAACGTAGTTCCCAATGCCACATAAGGAATGAGCGGCGCCAATTCCATGTATTTGCCGCCATAAAGTAGATGGAAAGCAACGCCTTTGAACGGAATCAATATTGCCCAATAAACCACTGAACCTGCGACGAACAACATGGTGATGCGCCGCACGAGCGGTCCGGAACTTGAGATGCCTTTTTCTCGACAGATTCGCGCCGCATAGGGCAAAAACAAGATCGAGAGCGCGGTGTAGCTCTGCTCGAGCGGCAGTGCCAAGTTCATCACCGCCCGCAGTTGTCCGGCCTGGGCCATTCCGGAAAACATGCTGACCAAGGGGTAATACATGTAATACGGAATCCATGTCACCACAGAGACGCCAAGAGCCCACCGGCCGTATTCCCAATGTTTTTTCCACGCCTGCGCCGCAGTTGGAGCGTCGCACGTGTCGGCTGGCAGTGCTTTTTTTATCTGCGACAGGAGGAAGAGTCCGGTGCCAAGCGCGCCGATCGCCATCAGCAGATATGCAGAGAATGGTGAAATCCACGCCTTTCGATATGCGACAAACAAACCGCCGGTCGTCAGGACGAAGTAAAGGAAAGCTCCCATGGCAGCGCGCGCGGGAGCGAGATTCATGTAGTACGAGCGGCGTAACAGCCAGAAAAACAGAATGCACGGAGAAGCGATCGCCACACCAGCGAGCGCTCCTGGGAAACCGTCCGCTTTGCCCATCGCGTAGGCGATTGCCGCGGACCCGCCCAGCAACACAAGCCCAAAAACGGTGACGACAGCCTGAATGCTCAGCAGCGCTTTCAGGTATCCACGCAGGCATCGGCGATACGCTGAACCGCTGAAGACAGCCTGTGGTTCCGAAAGCAGCGACTGATAGACGTACGAAAGAAAAAGAAAAACCGAGAACGCCGTCGAAAAAGCGCCGTACTGCGCTGGAACCAGCCATCTCGCCAGCAAAATGCTGATGAGAAAATTCGACCCCGAGATCAGCCCTTGATCAAGGATCGCGAACCCGCCCTTGGTCACCCAGCGACCGAGTTTCCGTGAAACGCCGCCGGAGTCCATCTCCTCGCCGGCATTCGGAGGAGTCGGGCTTTGCCCATTATCGACAAATTCCGGGTCCATCACCTGTTCTGTGTTCGATATGCCCATCAGCGACCCGCGACCGCGAGTGAATCCTCCTTCAGCGAATGAGCCAGGCAATCCGAAAGCTCTTCAGCCAGAAATCGAACCTGCGGCTCTTTGAGCAGGCTGAGGTGATCGCCGCTGATCTCTCTCAGTTCCACGCCTTCACCAGCCATCTTCCACCAGATGGCGTAAGGGTCGTGCAAGCTGCCCGGCTGATTTCTCGCGGACACGAAACAGCGTCACGCGGCCGCGATAGGGTTGCACTTCGTAGGTAGCCGCCGCTCGCGAGCAGGCTTGCCGTACGTTGCGCAGCGCGCGCGGCAGAAACTGCAGTTCCAGACGCTTGCGCAGCGTCATCACCACGAAGCTTCCTTTCTTCAACATGAAGGCAACGCGCTCTTTCAGCGGCAGCGCCATCATGCTCTTGATCTGATCGCCACGCGTTTCGATTTTTCCAGGGTATGAATCGAACAGCGCCAGCACGGATACATGTTCGCCTTGAGCCTCCAACTGCTGGGCCATCTCGTACGCAACGAGGCCGCCGAACGAATATCCACCGATGCGGTAATGGACCTTCGGGCTGTACACGGCGAATTTCCTGAAGTAGCGTTCGGCCATCTGCGGAATGCTGGTCAGGCATTCGCGCTTTCCATCCAATCCCTGGGGTTGCAGCGCATAGAACGGCTGCTCCGGTCCAAGATGTTTGGCAAGATCGCGGAATCCAACCACGTTGCCGCCAACACCGTGTACGCAGAAGAAGGGTGCATGCGAACCTTGCGGCTGCAGCGCCACCAGAGACGACCATGAACTCGACCCTTCTGCTTTCTGCATCACGGCAGCCAGTTGCTCGATCGTTGGCGCTTGCAGCAGCGTCGCCAGAGGCAGACGCTCGCCGAGTTGCTGCTCGATGCGATGCATGAGCCGCGCCGCTAACAAGGAGTGTCCCCCGAGTTCAAAAAAGTTGTCGCGGATCCCGACTGGCTTCTTGTCGAGAACGGTTTCCCAAATCTTTGCTAACTTCGTTTCCAGTTCGCTCGCAGGCGCGACATATTCCTGGGTGGCTGCAAAGTCTGCCGCTTTCGGAGCAGGCAGAGCGCGCTTGTCCACTTTGCCGTTCGGGGTCTTCGGCATCGCCTCCAGCAGAACTACCGCTGCCGGCACCATGTAATGGGGCAGCTTCTGCTTCAGGTAGGATCTCAATTCGCTCGCGGTCGGCACCTGCTCCCGCGAAGGCACGAGGTAACCCACAAGAGTCTTCTCGCCGGACGAATTCTCGTGGGCCGTGACAACCACTTCGTGTACTCCGGGATGCGCTCCCAAAACTGCCTCGATCTCTTCCAGTTCGACGCGGTAGCCGCGAATCTTGACCTGATCGTCATTGCGCCCTGCAAATTCAATATCTCCATTCGGGAGATAGCGCGCCAAGTCCCCGGTCTTGTACATGCGCGCACCCGGTTCGGCGCTGAAAGGATCGGCAACGAACTTCTCAGCCGTGATCTCGGGACGGTTCAGGTATCCGCGGGCCAGCCCAGGACCGGAAACGTACAAGTCACCAGCAACGCCCACAGGCAGCGGCTGTAGATTCTTATTCAGGATGTAGATCTTGGTATTGGCAATCGGGCGGCCGATAGGCAGGACCGCCGGAACTTCCTCCGATTCCTTTGGCTCGAAGGATGTGACAATGACGCTGGTCTCGGTCGGCCCGTACGTATTGACCCAACGCACTTTCGAACCAGCCAGCTTGCGCCACGTCGCTAGCGCGCCAGACTGCGCTTTCTCGCCTCCGACAATCACAAGCCTCAGACACTTCGGCAGCTTGACCGTCGATTCTGCAAGCTCTCGGACCAGTTCATGCCAATAAGCTGTCGGCAGATCGAGAGCCGTGACGCCGTTCTCATCCACCCATCGCAGGAAATCACTCACCGCGAGCGAAGCATCTTCTTCGCGGACGATGAGAGATCCGCCAGAAATCCATGTGGGGAAAATTTCTTCGATCGCGATGTCGAACGAGATCGAGGCAAATTGCGCCATGCGATCTGTCGTCGTCATCCCGAACAACGCCGCGGCAGCAACGTTGTGATTTACCAGCCCGCGATGTGGAAGCAGGACGCCACGCGGTTTTCCCGTCGATCCCGAGGTATAGATGATGTAAGCGAGATTTTCCGGCTCAACGCTGCTGCGGACATTCTCGCGGCTCTCTTCCGCAAAGGCCTTCCAGTCCGGCTCCAGATTTACAACTTCCGCGTCGAAATCTGTGACTTCCGACAGCAACCCGGGCTGGGAAAGCACAAGAGGCGTTTCCGAATCCGACAGCATGTACGACAGCCGCTCTTTCGGGTAGGCCGGATCGAGCGGCACGCATGCCGCGCCAGCCTTCAGCACGGCGAGCAGTGCAACAGGTAGTTCCAGAGATCGTCGGAGGCAGATACCTACTCGCGACTCATGACCGATACCGTGCTTACGCAAAAACCGAGCCAACTGGTTCGAGCGTTCGTTCAGTTCTTTGTAGGTGAGCAGCTGGCCGCCATGCTCAACGGCGCTGGCGTTCGGAGTTCGCGCAACCTGCGCTTCCACCAATTCGTGCACACAAAGTTCGCGAGGATATTCGACCTCGGTCCGGTTCCATTCCGCAAGCTGCTGCGTCTCGTTCGCCGACAGCAGTGGCAAGGTCGAAATCTTCTGGTCGGGATCGGCAATGCCCGCCTCAATCATGGTTTCGAAATGACCGACCATCCGCTCGATGGTGGCTGCTTCGAAAAGCTCGAGGGCATATGCGATGCGGCCTTCGACGCTGACAGCTCCGTCGCGCAACTGAAGCGCAACGTCACACTTGGTGTTGGGCGTATCCAGACTCGGGTTCCAACCCGAGATCGCATCCGACACCAAGGAAAATAGAACATTGAAGTGTGCTCCGTCAGCCGGTGCGTCTCCTGGTGAGGTCCGAGTGAAGGCAAGCAACTCGCGGAGGCTCGCACTCCCCAGATTTCGCCAGTGGAAAACGCCGTGTGGCTCGCCGGAAAGTCCCAGCACGAAGTCTTCCTGCGAACTGTACCGCTGTAAGAGTGCCGCGAAGAATGACAGCGTTAGATCCGAGAGCGTGAAGTGTTCGCGTTCCGCGAACTGGCGCAACCTGGTCGAGAGGGCTTGGGAGAGAGTGAACTGGTGCACGGCTCCACGGAAAGTTTGCACGGCAGGCCGGGGATGGTCTGTCGGCAATTGCACTTGCGTCGGCGCAAGTGCCGTACCGTTCGCCGCCTGCAAAATGTTATCCGTGCCCTTGCTCACCTTGTCCCTGAACTCCATCACTGCACCCTTGGCTTGTCCCCTTGACGCTTGCTGACCCTACTGACTAAACGAACCCTCATCACGAGGGTTCGATGTCGCTGCTTGCACATTTAACAACCAGTGTCTAGGCTGCGCCGGAACCTCTCAGAACCGCCGGCACCGTCTTGGCCAGAATCTCAAGGTCAAGCCACAACGACCAGGTGCGGATGTATTGCAGATCGAGCTCCATCCACTTTTCGAAGGTCGTTGAGCTGCGACCTTTGATCTGCCACAAGCAGGTGATTCCCGGGCGGACGCTAAACCGCTTCCGCTGCCAGTCTCCGCAAAACGTTTCGAACAACTCGTAGTCGCGGACTTGCAGGGGACGCGGACCAACCAGGCTCATTTCGCCCTTCAACACGTTGAAAAGCTGTGGCAACTCGTCGATGCTCGTCTTGCGCAGGAAGGCACCAATCAACGTCACGCGCGGATCTTTCTTGATTTTGAAGACTGCGCCATTCGCCTCGTTCAGGTGCTCAAGGTCCTTCAAGCGCGCTTCCGCATCTACTACCATCGTGCGGAATTTATAGATGTTGAACATCCGCTTGTTCAGACCAAGTCGCTTCTGGACAAAGAAAATGGGGCCTGGCGAAGTCAACCGCACGAGCAATGCGGTCAGCAACATCACTGGCGACAAAAGAATGATCGCTGTCAGCGAAACAAGAATGTCGATGGTCCGTTTGATTGTGAGTCCCCAGAAATCCGTGATCGTTGTGTCGTGGCTGATCAGCGGATCACCATCAAACTCGTCCGATCGATGACGTGCTTCTTTCAGGTCAAAGATGTTGGGCAGGAAGCGAACGATGATTCCCTGCTGTTCGCACGCCGCCGCGATCTGCGATGCGAAAGTGTGGAACGAGCGAATCGGAAGCGCCAGTACAACTTCATCTACAACGTTCCGACGCACATAAGAAGGTAGGGCATCGAGATCTGAAACCAGCGGAAGGCCCTGCTTCATGAACTCTTCCATTCCGTTCCAGTTCTCGTCCGCGAATCCCAGAATCCGATATCCAAGCTCCGGCTTGTGTTGAATCCTCTCGACCAGTTCCAGAGCGCGCGGATTCGTGCCGATGACCAGCATGTTCCGCATGTTCTTGCCGTGGCGCCGAAGGTACGCCAAAACCCCGCGAATCACGCTACGGCTCAGGATGACCAGGATGGTCGACAGAGCCCAGAACAGGATCAGGAAGGTTCGGTTCACCACCCAGATCTGGAAGGCCAGACCAAATGCAGCAATCACACCGGTGCCGAGCGTGGTCGCCCGGGCAATGTCCCCCGCCTCATCCAGCCGGCTTGTAAGGCGTTTCGATCCATAGAGTCCCACGACGCTGAACAGAATGTGCCAGATCAACGCGAAGCTTGCGAACAGGATCAAGTTCCCGAGCTTCACCCGCAACTCGAAGAATTCCGCCAGGCTGATCCGCCCTACACGGTGATAGAGCGGCAGGGTCGCGGCGGCAAACGCCACCATCATCAGCAACAAATCAAGGAGCTTTACACCGTTTGAGAAAACTTTGCGGCCTATACGCATAAGAAATCCTGATGAAACGGCTACAGCTTTGTTTTGTCGAACAGGGGAGACAGCTAGTTCACGGAAAGCGGGCCACCTACCAGATGCCCGCCGTATTCGGTCGGTTGTTTTCTACTTTTTCGACTTGGCCATGACCAGCCGTTCAATCGCATCGATACTCTCAAGGTTATCGTGCGTAATCTCCTCGTCCCCCACGCGGACGTTGAACGTTTCCTCGAGGAACGCGACCAGACGGAAGATGCCCATGGAATCGATGATCCCGTTCTTCGTCAGGTTCTCCTGATCAGTGATCTGGTCAATTCCCTTGGTCTTCGCGAACTCCTCCAAAACGTATTCGCGAATCTGATCTTTTACCTGTCCCGACTCAATCATTTTCTTCTCCCCAGTGTGGTGTAAATTTGCGACTGCTGTACATCAAAATTCTTGCCTTGCTACGACTTACCCACGCCAACAGGCCTTTCGGAAGCCAGCTTCACGCGGTCGATCTTTCCTGTAGAAGTTTTCGGTAACTCGTCGTACAGATCCACAAGCTCCGGAATCATGTATTTCGGAACCCGAGAAGCACAAAACTGTTGCAACTCGAGGATTCCCACAGACCCAGCGACATGTGGCGCCACAACGGCTCGAATGCGGTTTCCGATAATCTCGTCCGGCACCGCAAGTACAGCCGCTTCCCTAACTCCAGGATGACTGAGCAGTGCGGTTTCAATCTCTCCCAATTCAATCCGGTACCCGCGGCTCTTGATCATGCTGTCGCGGCGGCCCTGGAAGTAGTAGTTCCCGTCCTCGCCAACCGTCACAATGTCGCCTGTCCGGTACATCTTTTCTTCAAAGTTTTCCTGAAAGTGATTGGGCACAACCATCTTATGGGTCTTCTCCGGGTCAGCCCAGTAACCATAGGTCACTGCGGGTCCGCGTACATAAAGTTCCCCAGCCTCGCCCTTGCCCGCTAATCGGCCTTCTGGCGTCACCGAGAAACACTCGGTATTCGCGCAGGCGATTCCGATGGGAAGTTTCTCCATGCTCTCCAGCCGCTCCCGCTCGACCTTGTAGTAAGTACAAACATTGGTCTCGGTCGGACCGTAGAGGTTGTAAAGCGAGCTCGCCTGCGAAATCTGTGCCAGTTGCCGCAGATACTTCATCGGGAAGACCTCTCCCGCGAACAGGATCACACGCAGGCTGCTCAGCTTTTCCGGGGTCATTCGCCCGTGGAGCAGTAACAACATCAGGGCCGACGGAACCGAGTACCAGATCGTGAGCTTTTGCGACTCAATGAAGTTCGCCAGGCTCGTCGGAAACAGTGCCAGGTCTTCGGTGATCAGGTAAACCGTCGCGCCGGCTTCGAGGGTGTTGTAAACATCAAACACCGATAGGTCGAAATGCAGCGGAGCATGATTCGAAAGTCGGTCCTCGCTACGAACCTGAAATTCCTCCGCGCACCACTCCACGAAGGTCAGCGCGTTCTGGTGGGTCAGCATGACCCCCTTGGGACGCCCAGTCGAACCCGACGTATAAAGGATATAGGCCAGATCCGTCTCGACAAGTGCCACTTGGGGCGCATGGGATGCCGGGAACGCAGACAATTCCGACCATGCGATCAGGTCTGAACCGTTACCCTCCCCCTCAACCAGCACGCAAGCCTCGAGCAACTCTAGGACTTCAGGGGCCAGCTCGGCCCGTTTATCGCTCTTCGTAATCAGGATCCGAATACCGCAGTTGCCAATGATGTAGCCCACGCGGTCAGCCGGGGCCTGGGGATCAAGCGGAACGTAGACTCCGCCCGCCTTCAGCACTCCCAGCATGCTAACGATAGATTCCACGCACTTCGGAAAGAACAACCCAACCCGATCGCCCTTTTGAATTCCCCGCTGGCGAAGCAGGTGCGCCACCTGGTTCGAGCGCTCGTCCAGTTCGCGGTACGTGATGCTTTTGCCGCGAGCCCACACCGCCGGCTTATCCGGATAGTTCTTCGCGCTCTTGCTCAGTAGTTGCTGCAGTACGTATGCCATGATTTCAGGACCCAGCCCAAGTTAGATTTAGTTTGGGGGACAACGCTCACAACTACTACAACCCGTAATAACTTGAAATGATGACTCTGTGGACTTCCGAGGTTCCCGAGTAAATCGTTCCAGCGATCGCGTCTCTCAGTTCCCTCTCCAGTTCGTACTCAGTCATATAGCCATAACCGCCGTGAAGCTGGATCGCCTCGAGGCAGCTCTTGATGCATGCCTCACTGACATACAATTTCGCGATCGAGGCTTCCCGAATCGGGTGCCGGCCCTGGCTCTTCATCCACGCGGCTTTGTACAGCGCCAGTCGTCCGGTCTCGAGCCGTACATCCATATCCGCAATCTTGTTATTGATCGCGGGAAACTTTCCAATCGGCTCTCCGAACTGCTTGCGCTCCTTGGCGTACTTGATGCAGGTCTCCATAATTCGCTGCATTGCTCCAAGATGGCTGGCCAGAATGCAAATCCGCTCCCACTCCATCGACGAGGTGAAGACCGCCTGCCCGCCGAATTCCTTACCTAGCAAATTCGATACCGGAATCTCACAATCCTGCAGCGACAATTCCGCCATCGGCGAAGTTCTCAAGCCCATCTTGTGCAACTTCTTGCCGACTGTGAATCCCGGAGTTCCCTTGTCTACGAGAAATGCCGTCACGCCGTTCGGGCCGCGAGACGGATCGAGGTTGGCAAACACGATAGTGACGTCAGCGTTAGGAGCGTTACTGCTGAAAGTCTTCGATCCGTTAAGAATGTACTTGTCGCCCTTGCGTTCCGCGCGCGTCTTCAGACTGTAAGCGTCAGAGCCCGACCCCGGCTCGGTCATGGCATGCAAACCAAGTCCGCCGCTGACCAGTCCGGGAAGATATTTTTTCTTCTGCTCCTCGGTTCCAAAATTCCAGATGGGAATCTCGGAGCTCCACATATGAGCGTTGATCGAGAACAGCAACCCGTTGTCAGCGCACCCGTAGCCCAGAGCCTCTAATGCACATACAGTGGTGAGCGTATCCGCGCCACCACCGCCATATTCTGTGGGAATCGGTAATCCCTGAATGCCGAAGTCCGCGCACTTTTTCCACAGCGTTTTCGAGAATTCTTCGTTGTGATCGCGCGTGATGACGTCATCTTTCAGCTCTTCCTTGGCAAATCTCAGAACCTCCTTACGAAACGCCGCCTGCTCCTCACTCCATGCAAAGTCCAAGGTCTTCTCTCTCCTGTGTCAATCTGGCCCAAGTAACCTTGAGCTTTATGCAGTTACGGAAGCGGGGGATTGTTCTGATTTTGCTGCAGTGGCTGCCGCCTGCGTTGGCGCTGGGGTAGCGGCCGCAGTCTTTGCCGGCACAGCTACGGCGTCGGTCTTTTTCAGGAAGCGCTGAGGGCGTCCACCGGGTAACTTGATTCGCGCCGGAACTCCCATCACCATCATGTTGCTGCGAACATCCGTCAGCACCAGGCTGTTGGCCGCGATGGTGACGTTGCTGCCAATCTTCGCGTCGCCTACCAGCTTGGCGCCCGGTCCGAAGTAAACATCGTCTCCGATGCCGCGGCATGCGTGCGAGATCAGACATCCAGTGGCGATGGTGAAATTCCTGCCGATATTTGTCTTTCCCAGATTGATCGCGTAGACAGAATGGATCACGAATCCGGGACCAATCTTGGCATGCACATCGATGTGCACGCTGGTCAGAAGCTCTGCGAATTTACGCAGAAAGAGAGCAGATAGCCGAAGTAACTGCCCGACCACTGGAATTCGCACGCCCAAAGTCCAGTGGCTGTAGCGGTACGCAACGACCGGCCACGTCGAGTGCCGCATGCACACTTCAATGCGATGCTTCCATGTCGGCCGCCAGCCATCAGGCCTAGCCTGGTACATCGCCCTACTAATGTCCTCTTTGAGATTCTCGAACATTTGTCTCCTACAGCTTCCGATAGATGGCTTCGGGAACGGGGAACGTCCGCCGGTTCAGGACAGCGCCAAGCACACGAACGTTGGCGAGTTCCAAATCTCGAACCGCCTTGCGTGCGCTCTCACGCCGCGAAGAGTTCGCTCTCAGAACCAGAACGATGCCCTCGGAACTACGTCCCAGAACGACGCTGTCATCCCCGGACTCAATCGGCGGTGCGTCGATCAGAACGTAATCGAATTCTCTCTGGAGTTCCGCGAGCAGCGTCCTCATGCGATCGGACGTAAGCATGCCCTGCATGCCATCAACTTCGGCGCCGCAGCTCAGCAACCACAGGTTCGGTCGCGACAGCGACGTGACGAATCGCCGGATCGGCTCGGTCACCTGCAGTGCATCGCTCAAACCGTAGTGGTTCGGAACCTCGAATTGCCGGTGCAGACCAGGCGAACGCAGATTGGCATCCACCACGCAAACCGATCCAGAAACCTGCGAAGCCAGGACCTCCGCCATACGGGAGCAAATCCAGCTGCAGCCATTTCCCGTCTCCATGGCCGAGACCACAACCATGCGGCCGCGCGACGATCCCTGAGTAAGGAATACGCGGTGTACCAGCTTGAACATCTCATCCCGCTGCCCACCTTCCATCTTTAACTGCAGCGGTTGGATTTCAACCGGGGTCGGCGCAACTACCGGCGACGCTACCACCGGCTCTTCCAGGGTTGTTTGGGATTCCACCTGCGCTTCGAACATCTCGCGTTCCCTGCCCAGGTTTTGTAACAACTCGAAATTTCTGCTCATAAGATTCTCGTCGCTGCTCGTGTCTCTTCGCTGCGGATCTGGCCGTTAGAGGCCTAGGCTGACTGCCGGTCTGAACTGCCACCCTTCCAGTTGTGCAACAGGCGCGCTACATCGCGCATATGCTCGATCGCCTCAGCAGGACTCAGCTGGTCCTTTGCCGCAGCTTCCGGAGAAATCGCGGCATTGACATAGCTCGGGGCGCTGCCGCCAAGTTCTTCGACGGGTTGGAAGGGATCGCTGCTACCGCTGTTCAATCCCATGTGCAGGCGGGGAGATCCAACTTCAGAAACGAAACGATTGATATCGAGATCGTGCATCACCTCGCGCACCATCCCGGCGTCGATCGCTTTTTTCCTCACAGCACACGCAAGCGACAGAGCGTGGAAGCAATAATTGTTGATCTGACGCGGAATGCCCTCGCTCACCTGCGCGATCATTTCGAGCGCTTCGGGCGTAAACAGCGGCGTTCCTTTGTACCCGGCAACCTGCATGCGGTGCGAGATGAAACGCCCCACTTCTTCCGGATTCAACGGGCTCAGCCCACTCACCGAGGTAATACGTTGCCTCAACTGAATCAGGGAAGGACTCGCGAGCTTGTCGGCCAGTCCAGGCTGTCCCACCAGAATAATTTGCAGAAGCTTCGCCTGCGGTGTCTCGAAATCCGACAACAGGCGCACCGTTTCCAGAACCGTTGGATCCAGGTTCTGCGCTTCGTCAATCACCACGATGAACCTCTTGCCGGCACGTGCTTCCTGGACCAGGCAGCGGTTGAACTGCTCGTGCATGCGCACGAAATCCTGGGACTCGGTTTCAATCCCGATTTCCGCCAACAGGAATCGCATGAATTCCCGCGAACTACATTGTGTCTGGAACAGGAATGCTGTGCGAGCTGTGCGGTCGAACTTTGCCAGCAAGTGAAACAGCAAGGTGGTCTTGCCCATCCCTGGTCTTGCGATCAGCGACAGGAAGCCGCGATTTGCCTCGATCCCGTAGTACAGGGACGCAAGGGCCTCGCGATGACCGGGCCCAAGATACAGATATCTCGGATCCGGCGTCACACCGAAGGGCTGCTCTCGAAGGCCGAAAAAGTCTAAGAACATTGCTCTTATCCCCGTTCCTCTACGATCGTACCGGTCGTGCTTGCACCGTAACGAACATCATCCCTCATACCGCCGCCTTCGCTGTTGCCACTTCCGTTACCATTTCCATTTTCATCGTATTCCGGCAGACTCATGCGGTCGTAGTGCATCGGGACTGCTGCCAGAACCGGAATCCGGAGTTCGCTCAGCACTTCCGACGGAGTGCGGAACGACTGGTCCGCATAGTCGATCGCGAAGACCACGCCAAGACTGACGGCTGCGGCCAAAAGAACCGCGACCACTGCGAAGATGAGCGGAGACCGCGTCGGAATGCTCGGCAGCTGCGGGACCTGCACCACCGAAACGTTCAACAGCCGCGTCCTGTCAAGAGCATCCTCTATGCGGGCTTCCTCTTTCTTCTTCGTATAAAGCAGGTAGTTCGCTTCGTCCGCCTTCGACTGGCGCGTCAGGTCACCCTGCAGAATTCCTTGCTCTTCCAGCTTGCGCGATTGCTCGTTGTAGGTATTGATGATGCTGTTCAGGGCTTGCTGACGAGCCAGGAGTCCGCTCAGGTCCGCCTTCGCCTTGGCGAGCTCTCCGCTGACCCAGGCGAACGTAGGATTCTGATCAGTGACTTCTTCCTTCACCGGCGATCCCTCTTCCTTCGCCAGCGCCGCCCGCGTATCCGCTAACTGCTTGTCCACTTCCAACACCAGCGGATAGGTCGGCTGGTACTTGGTCAGCAGTTCGGTCCGCTTCATTTCGAGAGTCAAGAGCGTAGCCTTCAAGTTCTCGAGAACCTGGGCGTTGTCGCCTCTCTTCATTTGAGTGGTTAAACGCGCCGGGGTCGAGTGTGATTGCTTCTCGAGATCGGCGATTCGGCGCTCCGTCTCAGAAATCGACGCCTTCGTCGTTTCGAGTGAACTGCTGAAGTCGGCGAGTTTCTGAAGGGTCATGTCGCGCATGGTGGAAGGAGCCACGCCATTCTGCGAGCCGGCGAACTGCTTCAACTGGGCTTCTGCCGCGAGCATGTCCTGCTTATATTTTTCAGCCTGCTGGTCGAAGAACTCGAACTGACCAGCCGGGTGATGCACATCCAGGTGCTTCTGGAGATACGCCTCGTCCAGCGTGGCCAGCACTTTTTGTGCCGTCTTCGGATCGTGCGATTCGTACGAAACGCTGATCACGTTCGTCTTCTTCATCACTTCCACCTGCAGGTCGGAACGGAGATCGACAACCGCCTTGTCCATGCGGTTTTCCGCCGTCTGCCACGGATGGATGATGCTGGAGATGAATTTCTTTTTGTCGAGACCGCAGGTTGTCACCACCTTCCGCAAAACGTCGGAACTGGTCATCAATTCCACTTCCGAGTTGATCTCTTCTTCGCCGACCGTGTCGTGGAACGTCAGTGGCGTGTCCTGTTGCGGCGAGATCACGGGATCGACGCGTTCGCGTTTCACCAACAATTTCGTTTCGGACTTGTATTTCGCGGGCAGGAATATCGAAGACAGGCCTACGCCCAACACAACTCCGACGAAACAAAGAACCAGCAATTTTTGATGGCGAAATCCAATCGCAGCCACGTCTCTCGCGGTAAACGAATAAGACTTGTGTTGGTAGCTGCTCAATGCTTCATTCATATGATCTCCGTATTTCCTTCGTAATTGTCGCGCGTCAATTCAGGTGTTCCACGAATTTCTACGGGACCTGAATGGGGAGATACGTACCCATACTGAGGTTGGGTATAAACCGGTCGATCTTGGAGTAGGTATTCTTCGGCACCACGAGCATGTCCCCAGGATGGAGTACCGGATCTTCCGAGAGGTTGTGCGACTTCTGCATCTTCTTCACATTGATCAGCTTCGCTTCAGTCCACTGATCGTCGATTCGGTGGAAGAGCAACACTTGTGAGTGCTTGGCGGCCGATTGAAAGCCGCCGGCAATCGCAACCGCCTGCGTCAATGTGGTGTTGCCATGCAACTCATACTTCCCGGGCTTGCCTACCTGACCGTCGGCTACAAAGTAAGGCTTTTCGAATTCCTTCAAGTTCACCGAAATCGGAGGATTGTTCAGAATCTTCGAGTACGCTTGCTTGATCGTTTCCGTGAGCTGTGGGATCGTCTCGCCCGAAACCTTCACATCGCCCACGCTGCGCAGCGTGACGAATCCGTCCGGCTGCACGGACACTCCAGTCTGGTTGAATTCTGGGCTAAGGTCGAAGTTCAGATCGAAGCTGTCGCCGGGTTGCAGGTGGTAGCGCGGAGTGCGATCGTTGAATCCCGGCGTCGCCGTTGACTTGGCGGCCGGGTCTGCCGGGCTCGGCGATGGAGTTAAAGCCTTGTCCCCTTGTGCCAAACAGGCCGCGGAGCATGCCAGCAGCCCCACCAGAATGCGAAGGGGCGATATGAAATTTTTTATCGTCATCACGGAAAACCTCCAGCCTGTTCATCAACCCCGGCGTCAGGGATAGTTCTCGCTCTGCGGTCTGGACTAACCCGGCTAAACCGCTGTAAACACTCTAGCTTTGGGAATCAGCCTTCAAAATCTCCCCCACCGGTTCTTCCTGATTCCTAGGGCGAGGGGTGAGATTGTGTTGTCGAATCTTGTATAGAATTCCCCGATAGCTAATTGATAGCAATTGGGCTGCCCTTCGGCGGTTCCAACCCGTGTATTCAAGAGTACGGCTGATGGCATAAATCTCGGCCTCCACCCGCAGGCTCCGAAGGGAAGGCGGCTTCCCCTGGCTCTTGTCAGTCGCTGCGTCCTCCTGACGAGACGTCTTGCCCTTGCTCAGCTGGGGGTCACTTTTGATCGCTTTGATCTCTATTTCGCTCATGAGATTGCACCTCGCAATTGCCTTCCACCTTTTGTCAGATTAGGGAGAGAAACTCTATAGCGGCTCCACGTTGTATCCTGCGACTCGCACGCTCAGTGATCTCTGGATTAATCCAATTGAGATTACGACGCTGCGGTCCGTGTTCTCCGCTGTCAAAATGCCTTCCAGCCCGTCCAGCGCGCCGCCAACCACCTTCACGCGCTGCCCGACGTGCAGGTAGGGCCGTTCCTGGTAGGAAACCTTGCTGGCTAGAAGAGTTGAAATGTTGTCAATTTCTTGATCCGGGATCGGAACACCTGCGCCTTGCACCCCCACAAAGTTGACTACCCCTTGCGTTTGCAAAACACGTACCCGATCGACTGACGAGTGGTCCAACCTTACAAACGCGTAGCCGGAAAACAGGGGTTCCTCCACCTGCTTACGCCGGTCGCTCCACTGGTTGATTTTGGTCACTACGGGGAGGAATGCCTGGATGCCCAATTTCTCGAGCTGGCGCGCTACCAGTTTCTCATGGCGGGAACGGGTTCGAACGGCGTACCAGTGCGCGTCTTTGCTTGCCCCAAGACACTCAACTGGTAGGTTACTTGAGCCCAATTCTGCTATCCCGTTCACAGCTCCGCCCTCTCAGTCACATTTGCGGTTTCGACAAAAAGGCCGACAAATGGAACTCACTTCGATCGGTGAACCAAGCGAGAACCCTTCGCTTGCGGTGGTTAAGGGGGGATCTGAACTACCAGTGAAATCGCCGACTACGAACACGGCGAAATGATCAATCAAGTAGGGTTAGCCTACCCAGTCTTGCAAATTCTTGCAATGGGAAGAAAGTGCTGGTGACCAAAGACTTTAATAGGGTTAAATGGCTCTTTTTGAATGGAGTCCAAAGACTCTAGCCATCAGGGGTCTTTTCGAATTCTTCCGCAACTCTTCCTTTCCTATCGTGTTGAGCAACCTGTGCGAATCGCCCCATGGACGGGGGAGTTGGGGGACTTCTCATTAGTGACGCACGAATTTTCATCTTGACAATCTCGCGGTTTCCGGACAATCTGCGATATGGTTCGGGACGAAGTAGTGCGTCACGCTCGGGACGACAATCACCGAATCTAGGGCCACACGGGTACTCTTCGCGCTCCCCCCTTTCGCGAGGATTTATCTAAACACAATTTCCGAATGTCAGGTTCTCTCAGGAGCTTAAGAATGAAACGTTGTATCGCACTAGCTGGACTTTGCCTGCTGGCCGCAATTTGCATGCTCGCCATACCGTCGCGCTATGCAAAGAAGGCTCAGGCTGTTTGCCCCACCTGTCCGCCGCCGCCACCGCCGCCGCCTACAGTTGGGCAATTTGGGGGACCGCTTCCAGGGCTTAACACTACTCTCACCAATCTCTTCGCCGGGGGTTACGGCAACTTCGTCATCAAATGGGATCCGATCCGTGGTCTGGGTCCAGTATCGACCAAGACCGGTTGCTTCACTTGCCATGGTGCTGGAGTCAATGTTCTAACCGGCACCGCCGGCGACACGAGCATCGTGACCGGTACTCGCTTCGGTAAGTGGAACTCGGATAATACGTTTAACTACCTCGATGGTGGTGGAACGTTCCCGGAGAACGAAGGCGGACCTGTTCTTCACGGGCTTTCGAATGCCACATTCCAAACCCTGCCGGGTTGCAACCAGATGAAGATCACTTCGACCGGCGCAACCGAGTCGGGAACGACGGTGACGATCACGACCACCCTGAATCACCAGTTCAAAGCGGGGCAGGCCGTGCAGATCAATAACGTTACCGTAGCCGGTTATAACGGAACGTTCACAATTCTGGCGACTCCGACTCCAACCACGTTTACCTACACATCTACGGCGTCCGGACTGGCTGCTTCCGGAAACGGTGTCGCGCAAAACCTGCCACACGAAACCGTCCCCGCGGATGCGACCGTCGTAAACCTGGTTCGTTCTCCGCAGCTGTTCGGCTTCGGATTGATCGACAATATTCCGGATTCGGCGATTCTCGCGAACGTCGGAATCAGCAAGCCATTCGGTATCACTGGCGTCGCCAACATGGTTCCGGACGAGAACGCTGTCATTCGTCCCGCCAGGTTCGGGCAGAAGCTGAGTGAAGTTTCGCTGTTCCAGTTCAACGCGGACGCGGAATTCAACGAATTGGGCATCACCACGAGCAACAGCCTCTTTGGCGACGCCAGCATGTTCAATCCGAACGAGCACAACCCGCAGGGATTGAACTTCCCCAGCGCATGCCAGCCCGACAAGGCTGCCCCTCAGGATCCGAACCAGGTCAACATGATCAAGATGACCCACTTCGAGGCCCTGCTGGCTCCGATCCCTCCGCAACCTCCGACATCACAAACGACTGCCGGATTCACCGTGTTCAAGAACATCGGTTGCAGCGCTTGCCACATTCAGAGCTTCACCACTCAGCAGAATGTAACTCTGCGCACGACGAATGGTGGAAAGACTGGCGTGATCCCAGCTCTGAGCAACGTTACATTCAGCCCGTACTCGGACTTCCTGCTTCACGATATGGGAACGGGCGATTCCGGCGGCATTCCGTTCCAGCCGCACGGTATCGGCCAAGCGAGCCTTACCATGTGGCGGACGTCGCCACTCTGGGGACTTTCCAACATCCTCGCGAAGGCGGGTGGTTTCATGCACGACAATGGCTCCAAGAGCGTCGATGCCGCAATCAAACGGCACGGCGGAGAAGCAGCCACGGTCGTCCAGAACTACAAGGGCTTGAACTCAACCGATTCGGCGAACCTGTTGGCGTTCCTCGGCTCTCTGTAGTTGGGTGCTCCAGTCGAGCGGGATGCGTTTGCGTCCTGAGGATTGGGGAGAATGAAGGGTTAGCTAGCGAGTAGGCGGCAGCGCGAAGTTGATTGTGACTCGCGTTTGGCTCTCAACAGGGCGGCCGTCCACGAGGTAAGGCTGGTACTTCCATTGCCTTACTGCGTGGACGGCCGCTTCTGTCAGCAGTGGATCTCCTTTAACGACGGCGATGTTTCCCACCGAGCCGTCATTCAGCACCTGCGCGTCGAGCACCACCAGCCCATGGATGTTGCGAGCCCTAGCTTCGCTCGGGTATTCAGGATTCACGCGCCGGATCAGCCGCGTTGACGGGTCATCCGCATCTCCATTGCCGCCAGAACTGGGCGGCTTCGGCGGATTTTGAAGACGATAGATCACCTTTCCGTCCTTGGTTACAACCAATCCTCCGCTGGGTGACGCCGCAGGAACGTGTGCAGGAATTGATGGACTCTTGCCAGCCGGCGCCGAAGCAGATGGCGTTGGGGGCGGTGCCGCCGGGCTGGTCGCGCTGCCAACATCTTTCGGAACCTGTGGCGGACTTTGGCTCGCCACGCTGGAGTTTGTCGCAGGAAGGGCGCTGCGCTGAGGTGCTGTCGTGAACTTCTTGGTCGCTCCGCGCCATCCTATCAATACTCCCAAAGAGACAGCGGCGACAATCACCAGGACGACCAGACTGTTCGTCCAGATATCAGTGCCTCCAGTGGGAGGAATTCCATCAAGCGACTCCTCTTCGTGGTCAATCGGCGGTTCGGCCGCATCTACCGGTGTCGCAAGCTCGGCATTTGATTGCTCCGCAACGGGCTCGGGCCGGCCGTTTGCTCCAGCCTCGGCTTCCCTCTTGCTCTCAACGATTCTGAGCGAGAGCTTGCGTAACGCCTCGATATCGCGTTCCCCGAACGCATGCGGTTGGGAAGAAAGAACCTCGATGATCCCGAACGGCCCTTCGCCGTCATCCAGAGGCAGAACGAGGATCGACCTGAGCCCGAGTTCCCGACAAGCTTCGGCATCGACCCGCTCGTCAATCTCGCTGTCGGTGCAATGCTGAATTTCTCCGGTTTGCAGGCAGGCACCCGACAAACCGGAGGTACTTTCAACGCGAACTCCCAACCCCGGCGCGGAGTCCCCGGTCGTGGCGCGGCATTCCATCTCTCCATCTCGCGCCAACGCGATGGCGGCGCCATCGGCGCGAGTGGCCCCTCGAGCTCGCTCGACCACTTCATTCAATACCAGGTCAAGCGCCAGATCGAAAGCGACGGCGCCTCCGCCGTGCGCGGCAAGAGTCTTGGCGACGTCTGTCAGCTCGTTGCGGCGTTCAATGGGAAATAAGGCCGGCTTCTGCTGTAACTGTTTTTCGCCCCAGGATGGTTTTCTATTGAGAGAGTCCGGCCGCAACATAGGGTCGTGGTTCATACCGTAGTCAGACAGACTCGACTTGCAAGTACGTCAATATGCGGCTCATTTTGCAAGGGCTGTGCGGAGTTTTGCGCGAATCCGCGACGATGTCAACATGAAAACGGAATGTGCACATGTGACGTGGCACTTCGTGCGCGGCCCCTCTTCTGGCGGCCGTTCTAGCCCCGTAATTGCTCGGGTTCCGGGTTTCCCGATTTGATCTATCAGATGCGCCAGATCAAATTTTTCGGGCCGCAACGCCAGTCAGCACAATAGAATTTTGTAGAATCGAAAACGATGGCTTGAGTTCGAAGCATCTTCCCGCGGGCCGCGTAGTGATTCAGTCTCCTGAGGAATAAATTCGATGCGCATCGCCGTTGTAGGTTCTGGGTATGTTGGGTTGGTCGCAGGCGCATGCTTCGCCGATCTGGGCCATGACGTCATCCTGGTCGACAACGATCAGCAGAAACTGGCTGCGCTGAACGCCGGCGAAGTCCCTATCCACGAAAGGTTCCTGCCGGAACTCCTCGCACGCCATCGCGGCAGCCGTCTGCGGTTCTCCGACAATTTGACGGAAGCGGCACGGCTGAGCTCTGTCATCTTCGTCGCCGTCGGAACCCCGCCAACTGAGAGTGGCGAAGCCGACCTCTCGTATGTGGAATCAGTGGCTCGCGAAATCTCAGGCGGCATCGATGACTACAAAGTAATCGTCGAAAAGAGCACCGTTCCCGTTTATACGAGCGAATGGATACGAAGGATCATCCTGCGCAGCGGTGTCGATCCCGAATTGTTTGACATCGCTTCGAACCCCGAATTCCTTCGTGAAGGAACCGCTGTCACCGACTTCCTCTTCCCCGATCGAATCCTCATCGGTTGCGACGGCGACCGCTCGGCCGGAATTCTCAAGGAACTCTATGCTCCGCTGACAGACGGGAGTTACTACCAACGCGCCGACGCGATCCCAGGTCCGGATCGGGCTTCGCTTGCTCCGCCAATCATCGTCACCAGCACCAAAAGTGCCGAGCTGATCAAGCATGCCTCCAATGCTTTCCTCGCGATGAAGATCTCATTTATCAACGCGGTGGCTTCAGTTTGTGAGTCTGTCGGCGCCGACGTCAGCCAGGTCGTTCATGGTGTCGGAACCGATTCTCGTATCGGCTCGCGCTTTCTAAATCCCGGAATCGGCTACGGCGGTTCCTGCTTTCCGAAGGACGTGATGGCATTCCGCTCCGTGGCTCGTGAATCCGGCTACGATTTTCGATTGCTGGATGAAGTGATGCGCATCAACGAAGATCAGCGGCATCGTTTCCTTCGGAAGGTACACAGCGCCCTCTGGACCCTTCGCGGCAAAAACCTGGCTGTTCTTGGCATCGCCTTCAAAGGTGGCACGGACGACATCCGCGAATCTCCAGCCATGTTTCTGATCCAGGCGCTGCTCCAGGAGGGCAGCAAGATCCGCGCCTACGACCCCGCCGCCATGGATCGCGCTCGGGAAGTTCTCGGCTCTTCGATCACCTTCACAAACTCGGCGTACGACGCTGCCCACGGCGCCGATGCTCTATTGATTCTCACGGAATGGGAAGAGTTCGCCAACCTCGATCTCCCCCGGATGCGGCAGGAGCTTAAGTATCCAATCGTCATCGACGGCCGCAATTTGTATGATCCTGAAACCATGGCGAACGAAGGCTTCACGTATTACAGCGTTGGCAGGCCCGCGTCTCATCCTGATGGCATCCCAGCTGCCGTCCTCAAGAATGGCAAGAGAGCATGAGCGGTCGGCGTGCCCTGGTCACGGGAGGTGCCGGCTTCCTCGGATCCCACCTATGCGATGCGCTTCTCGGTGAAGGGTGGAACGTCGTCGTCGTCGACAATCTTCTTACTGGCCGGCGGGCAAACCTCGAGCATCTGCGCTCTGATCCGCGCTTCGAATTTGTTGAACTGGATATTTGCGACCCATTCGATGTCGGGAAGGTCGACTACGTATTCCACTTGGCAAGTCCCGCCAGTCCCGTCGACTACCACGCGCATGGCATCGCCACTTTGAAGGTCGGCTCGCTCGGCACTTTTCACGCGCTCGACGTGGCCCACAAGTACGGCGCCAAATATTTTGTCTCGTCGACTTCGGAGTGCTACGGCGATCCGCTCGAGCATCCCCAGAAAGAAACCTATTGGGGCAACGTGAATCCCATCGGCCCGCGCTCGGTTTATGACGAGGCTAAACGCTTCACCGAGGCGGTCACGATGGCGTATCGCCGCTATCACAATGTCGACACTCGCATCGTTCGCATCTTCAATACGTATGGCCCACGGATGCAACTGAATGACGGTCGCGTTGTTCCCAACTTCATGAAGCAGGCGATCCTGGGCGAAGACCTCACCGTCTTTGGAAACGGCAGCCAGACTCGCAGCTTCTGCTATGTCAGTGATGAAATTGACGGATTTCTGCGCCTAGCGAAATCGGACGAGCCGTTGCCCGTGAACATCGGCAATCCGAATGAATTCACCATCCTCGAATGTGCCCAGCTTGTCTTGAAGGTGGTCGGATTCGAAAAGCAAGATACGCTATGAGGCGCTTCCGCAGGACGACCCGAAACAGCGAAGGCCTGACATCAGCAAAGCGCAGCAATTGCTCGGATGGGAACCGAAGATCAGTCTTGAAACGGGTCTGCGGCTGTCGTTGGATTACTTCCGAAAGGCAGTATCAGAAGAGCCGGTCACGAGACTTTAGTTATTGGTCTGCTGGCTTGCCGCGACGAAGTCGGTCAACTTCTTGACGTTCGCCTGTTCGTCTTTCGTCTTGAGCTCGAATGAGACTCCCATGCCGTATCCAGGGTGCGAAGCCTGCACCGTACCCCGTAACTGCAACTTCAGTTCGTAGGTGCGGACCACGATTTCAACTTCGGATCCCTTCGGAAAGGGCTGCGGCACTTCGAGGTAACATCCCCCCGAACTGAGATCCGTCAAGCAGCAGTGTGTGGGAACGGGCTTTCCCGTGCGGTAAACTTCCGCTCCCAAACGGCAGGCGTAACGGGATTGCGTCCGGCGATTGTTGGGATCGGGCTCCGCGCTCACGGGATCGATCGTCGGGGTCGGCGCTGGTGAAGCCACCGCCACCGCTTCCGATCTCTTCTCTAGCTGAGCGGCTTCGTTTGACTCAAAGGATGCAGGCACGACGATCGGCAGCGGCTCTTCCATCTCCACAGTGACACCCGGCAACTCCTGCTGCGTTTCGCTGGTGCGGTGCGCGCTCAAGTATTCCGTCAGCAGGCGCCGCGATGCCTTCGGCACATCGACAAACTGCACGCCGGCTCGGCCATTCCAGTCCTGCCAAATCACCTGGCCCGAGAGCCGGATGCTCGATTTCTGCGCCGGAAGCTGAAACTGGAAATATACTTTGCTGGTCGGAGGAAGCTTCTTTCCGAACAAGACAGCCATGCCGTCTTCTGCCAAATCGATCAGCGTAGCTTTCTCTCGTTCAACGTTGGCATAGTCGACAGTCGCATGGGCATGCACGGCCGCCCTCGCGTTCTTACGTTTCTCTTTCCGCATTACTGCTCTCGCCGCGCGCAGACTGCTCAGTGCCCGGTCGTACGCCACCGGCTTATAAAGGACAAAGTTAACGCCCAGCGAGAACAGCTCGCGAATGCTTTCCTGCGTGGGGACCACCGCCACCGCAAGCGTCGCATCGTTCAGCCGAGACAAGCGAGTCTCGCGCAACAGCGAGATTACGTCCTGGCAATCGCCATCGATGATCACGACATCGAATCGTTGTTGAGCTGGTCGGATCGCGGCTCGCGCGAAGTCGGGACAAGACTCGACTTGAATGCTGAGTTCTCCCAGCACTCGGCGCAACACATCGGCCGACGATTCGTCTGTGGACACTAGCAGGGCAGATAGAGTCATACTCGTTGACAATCGTAGGTTCCTGCGGTTTCGCAAACAAGTTACCTGAGTCACGACCAAATCCTTCCCGTTTGTACCTTTCCCACGCTAACTGGAGCGTTCTCAATCAGTGACCTCAGTAACCATTGCGCATCACAAAAGGCCAGTGCGCGATTATTGACCCGTAGTGCTTTGACGCCGTCCCCACCCCTTCCTACGATGGCTATGACGCGACAAGCATCGCGCGTCCGCTCTGTTGCATGCGGAACAATGCGATTCACCCCCCAAATGTAGACGTGGCTGACGGGAGAGGGAGTTTGGCAACTCGGCACCTCGTTCCCGGGAAGAGCTTATGACCTTGAAGAAACAGCGCGGGTTTTCGCTACTCGAAATGCTGGCGGTGGTGGCGATTGGATTCACCCTGGCAGGCATCACTTTCATCGCGATGCTGCCCATGATGAATAAGTCGCACCTCGACTCTGGCTATTCCACGACGCTCGAGGTTTTGCGAAACACTCGACATCTCGCTATCACGCAGAGCCACCAGTATTACGTTAACTTTAATCCCGCTGGTTTCCCTGCCGGAACCATCCAGGTGACCTATCAACCTCCGGCGGTGGGCGGCGGAGCATTGCCGCCGCTGCAGCAGGTCAATACTTACAGCCTGCCGAGCGACATCGTGTTTGGAGTCATCGCCGGTTTCCCGGCCAGCGCTCCCGACAGCTTCGGAACGGGCATCAAGCCTATCGACTTTGGACAGGGACTCGGAGCGGGCAGTCTGAACTACGTCTGTTTCTATCCCGACGGCTCTTCGAAAGACAGTTTGGGCAACTACAACAGCGGCGTCGTCTACCTCACGCGTCCCGCCGACACCATGTACGCGTCGCGCGCAGTCACGGTGTGGGGAGCGACTGGCCGTATTCGAGGATGGCGGCTGATTCAGCAAGCTGGCGTGCCTACATGGACACAACAATGAAGCAAAACAAAATCGTTAATTCGGACACACGGAAAAGCGAAGGCGGATTCTCGCTGATCGAAGTCATGATCGCCATAGTTGTGATGTCGGTTGGACTTCTCGCGGTGATCGCGTCGTTCGCGACCGCCATATCCGTAACCAAATCAGCGCAGGAAGATCTCATCGCCCGTCACAAGGCCTTCGAGGCCCTGGAGAGCATCTACACGGCCCGTAACAGCCAGCAGATTCCCTTTACTTCCGTCGCCAACATAGTCAACGGCGGGATTTTCCTGAGCGGTCCGCAACCCTTGCTCTGCGCCGGTCCCGATGGACTGGTGGGAACTGCCGATGACGTCGTGTGCACCACGCAAGCGGGCGCGAACTGTCCCAACGGCGGTGCCGAATGTATGGTGCTTCCCGGTCCCGATGGTGTTCTCGGCAACGCGGACGATACCGTCATGAGCCTGGGCAATTTCACAAGAACCATCGCCATCAACCAGGTGTTGCTCCCCACGGGTGGTCAGAACCGAAACATGATGGCGATCACCATTACCGTGAGCTACACGAAGGATGGCATGCCCGCCCGCTCATTTGTGGCGAACGGCTTGGTCTCCAGTTATCACTGAGTGCCGATGAGGACTTTACTTATGAGAACCTCGAAATCGCAACGCGGTTTCACACTGCTGGAATTGCTGGTGGCCTCAAGCATCGGCCTGACCGTGCTTCTCATGATGGCCAGCCTCTTCAAGGTCGGCATGGATGCCACGTACACCGTCACTCAGCGCGCTGAAACGCAGCAGAACGTCCGGGCCGCTATCGAGCTCATGACGAAGGACATCAGCCTGGCGGGCGCTGGACTGCCCTCGGGTGGTCTGCAACTCGTAACCGGCGGAACCACTTCGCTGTTTGGTTGCAATCAGACGGGAACCTGCTACGTACCGGGCGGGACCTATCCCAACAGCGGGGCCGGCACTCCCAACTATATGTATGGCCTGCTTCCTAACTTTGGCAACGGAGTTCAGAACAACACTGTGATCGCAGCTGCTCCTGCTTTGACCAACAGCAGCGTTACCAGCATCTATTGTGACTACAACTTTCCGCTTGGATAACTTTAAGTTCACCTTCCCGACTACTACTTCGGCTGGCGTAGCAGTGGTTAATGGTGCCATTCAACCCAACAACATTCTGGCGCCGGGCGGCTTGAATGTCGGCGACCTCATTCTTTTCACCGTATCGACGCCGGGCAACGGCAAAACGAGTACTGGTACGAGTCTGGTGCAGAACGCCGCAATCGTTGCGGAGATCACAGGTCTTCCCAACGCAACCACGATCACTTTCGGGGGGGGCGATGCCCTGAATTTCAACCAGGTCGGCGGTGGAACGGCCAACAACATTGCAACTGTCGCCGCAGCGGCTGGTGGCGCGGGCGCGCAGACCACAGCCTGCCGGCTCAACGCGGTGAGCTATTTCCTGCAAGTTCCCGCCGCGGGTGGCACGATTCAGACCCCCCGCCTCATGCGACAGGTGAATGGCCTCAACGCGGTCCCGGTCGCGGACAACATCATCAACCTGCAATTCACTTACGACATCGTCGATACGACCACCGGTACTGTGGTTGCGAACCAGCAGAATCCGATTGCGGCGGGTCAGTCTCCCAACCTGATTCAAAAGGTCAATATCTGGATCATGGGAGCAAGTCTTACGAACGGCGGCAGGAGATCACAAAGTATGTACCTGGCAACTTCTGTAAGCCTGCGGGATATGAGCTTCTGTAACTCTTATAGCCCATCCACTACGGCTTGCCAGTGATGTCGAAGAACGGGTTTGGAGGGAAATTCATGGGTACGAGCCATCGAGATTCACGCGGTTTCACGCTGATCGCAGCCTTGCTGATGACCGTTCTCCTTTCTGGAGTGGCGGTGGGGCTGCTGTATATGGTCAGCAACGAAGCCCGCATGGGCGGTAACGATCTGGAGGGCAATCTTGCCTACTACGGCGCCGAAGCCGGGATTGAGAACCTGACTTCACAGCTCTCGACTCTGTATCAGAGCTCGCAGTCGCCCGACGCTGCCTCCATCAATGCTTTGACCAGCCCGTCCAACTTCCCGACCTACGTTTCCGGCTCGAACATCACGAACATGAACTATGTCGAGACGATCACGTGGCCTACGACGCAGACCAACGGACAACCCTGCCCGAACGCTCCGAACCCCTGCGGCTCATGGGACATCGTCGGATCTGGACCCGACCAGGGCATGGTCGCCAGCTTGATTCCGTTCACGCTTCAGGTCACTGCAACCCGCCAGGCCAGCACCGGACAGACCGCGACCTACTCGACTGCGGCAGCCAGCGGCGCAGCGGTCAACCTGACGCGTACGGTCGAAGTCGCGCTCCTTCCCGCTTTTGAATTCGGCGTGTTCTGCGACGGCGATTGCGACTACTTCGCCGGTCCAGATTTCAACTTCGGTGGACGGGTCCACACCAACGGAAACCTGTTCCTCGCTGAAGGCGGAGCACTCACGTTTACTGACAAGATCGCGGCCGTGGGCGAAGTCGTGCTCGACCAATTGGAAAACGGTCACTCCACGGCGTCAGGCTACGGCGGTTCAGTCTATGTGCCGAACGCTGCGGGTGGCTGCCCAAGCGCTCCTGGCGCGGGTCCGGCTGCGAACTGCATCAAACTTCCTATGGGAAGCTGGACGGGCGGATTTCCTCAAGTCGCCGGTTCTGCGAACTACAATCCCGGTCCATGGACGGGCGTCTCCAAGTCCAACTTCGCAGGCTTCATTACGAACGGGGCGACCGGGGCAACCCGGCTGCAATTACCTTTCGTCCAAAACTCGAACGTCGGTGCAATCGATATCATCCGTCGTCCTCAGGCAGGCGATACAACGCTACTGAGCGACTCGCGCCTTTACAACAAAGCCGAAATCCGCATCCTGCTCGCGGACTCGCTCGCCGACCTGCATCCCGAACGTGGTGCTGGTGCCCTCGATGCGAATGACGTTCAGATTGGCCCTAATGCTCAGGGTGGCGCGGCCGTCTCCTTCGCCATGAACGCGAATTACCAGACCGGCAACACCAACATGTACTACGCCATGGCGCAGAAAGCGACCGGCAGTTGGCTTGCGGCGCCCCCCACGGGCTGTGCTGCAAACAATACCTGGCCTCTGTTGGGACAGGTAACGCAGGCAACTCCGTGCGTCGGTACGTGGCTCCGCGTCGAGTACCTGAACAACGCCGGCGCGTGGATTGGTGTCACGCGAGAGTGGCTCGGCTACGGCTTCGGTCGCGGCTACAATCAGCCGCCTACCGCTCCCTACCAGTACGCCGGCATGACGCCTTGCGCCCCCGGAGCAACACCCGCAGGTCTTTGCTACAACCCCATCAGCCCCGCCATTCTTATCTTGCAGCAGCTGCAAGCTGGCAAAGTAGCTAATAACGCAACCGGAGCGGCAGCAACCGCGCAGAATTGGCTGCCGATCAACTTCTATGACGCTCGCGAAGGCGAACCGCGCGACACCCGCACGGGTGGCACTGCGGCCTCATGTAGCCCGGTCGGAGTAATGAACAGCGTTGAACTCGACGCGGGCAACCTCTGGCTCTGGCTGCAAGGCGTAGCGCCTTACGCCGCTGGAACTGGAAAGAACGTCAATGCCACAAAAGACAACGGCTACATCCTGTATTTCTCTGACCGCAGAGGGATGCAACCCGATCCGAACCCGACGGGCAACGGACTCTTCAACCGTGTGACCGGTATGTCCGGCCTGGAAGATATGGTCAACGCTGCCTCCAGTGCTGGCGTACCCGACGGCGCCTTGGAACCTAAGGTCTACTACACCTATTCTCCGGAAGACGTGAACGCTGACAACGTGATAGATACCTGGGGCCAGAAGTATCTTGGAGCAGGCTTCGGCATCGGTGCAGGAACGATGGGTCAGCCCTACTACATTCCGGGAACAACTGCCGGGATCGCTGCCTGCTCGACAACTGCGTTATGGAACTTGGTCACGGGACCGCGTCACTCATTGCGCTTGGTCGACGGTGGCATGGATGCAGGCGGCACCAGCTTCCTGCCGCATCCTATTGCACCGGCAACCTCCGGCAACGGCTTTACTGTCGCCTCCGAAGAACCCGTTTACATCTACGGTAACTACAACAGCGGACCGGCTGATCCGTTCTTTCCGACGCAGGGAGCGAATGGCACCACGCCGCACTCTGCGGCGGCCATCATTGCCGACTCCGTCACCCTTCTCTCCAACTCGCCTTCTGGCGCATCGGTGCCTACCGCCAATACCGGATGGACCGACCTCGAGAGCCTCAGCTTCCCGGCTGACATGAATAGTCGGCCCGGAAATACCAGTTATTACCGCGTCGCAATCGCTGCGGGCAAGAGCATTCCCTTCCCGCAACCTGCTTGGGGCGGTCAGGACTTCGGTACTGACGGCGGCATGCACAACTTCCTGCGCTATCTCGAAAACCGCGGAGCCAACGGCGCGACGGTGAACTACTCGGGATCGCTGATCAGCATGTACTACTCGCAATACAACACCGGAAACTTCAAGTGTTGTACTGCGGTGTACGGCGCCCCGAAACGTAACTACTTCTTCGATACGCAATTCCTGAACCCGGCCAACCTGCCTCCTGGCACACCCATGTTCCAGGACGTAGTCAGCCTCAGCTATCACCAGAACTTCACTCCGCAATAGCCAGCGGAGTCTGAAAAACCGTGCCCCGATCGGCAACCGAGATCGGGGCATTTTTTTTGCCGAGCGGCAGGTAGCGGTTGCGGATGGCCTTCTCTACGCGGTCTTCAGAACGCGGGAATTTTGATCCGCTGAACCGAACTCATTTGCATTTCTTGCGGTCGTGTCCCACTAATACATTCCAACTATCCCGTCGCCCGATAGATTTCGTTAAAATTTCCGGCATTCACGCGAGTCTGGGGACTCGACCTTAACTTCCTTAATGCAAGCCTCTGTGCCAACTCGCTCGCGATTTCTCTGGATCGCCCTGGCCATCATCGCATTTGTGTGCGTCCAGGCTTTCCTTTTCCCCGCGTTCATCATTCGTCCTTTCTCTCACCAAACTTCTCGCGGTCTTTTCTGGGCAATGGCGATCCGCCATCGCGCACCCATCGTCTCTCCGGTGTGCGCCATTATCTGCCTGATCCTCGTAATCATCCTCTGGCGCCGCAGCACGATCTTTGCAAGAGCAGGCCTCGCCGCTCTGATGGTCGTAATCACGGCTTCCGCAGTCATGTCGCGCCTAAATTATTTTGAATGGATGTTCCATCCCGTCGAGAGCGCACAATTCGAAAACGAATCCGACAGCAAGCTCGACAAGGGCGAGATGATCCTCGCGGTTCGTTTCGGCGCCGATGCCCGGGCCTACCCAATCAAGGAAATGGCCTACCACCACATCCTCAACGATGTCGTCGAGGGAATGCCCGTCGCCGTCACCTATTGAACGCTATGTCACACCGGTCTGGTGTGGACACGAACTGTGAACGGCAGAGCTTTGCATTTCTACCTCGCCGGCATCAACAATCAGAACTTCCTGATGCGCGACAAGGAAACCGGCACCTGGTGGCAGCAAATCACTGGCAAGGCTCTGTACGGTCCGCTCAAAGGGGCAGCCCTTGAACTCGTTCCCAGCGACGAGATCAGCTTCGGCCAATGGAAGTCCGAGGTTTCAAACGGAAAGGTTCTGGCCGAGGTGCCGAAGTACATAAAAGAATACGACAGCAACTGGGAACCTGAGGTCGCCAAGCTTCCGGTCGTCATCAGTTTTCCGGGGACCGAACTCAAATCTCGCGATGTCGTAGTCGGTCTCCAGATCGACGGCCCCGGCCGCGCCTATCCTTGGGACACGCTTGTCAAACAATCTCCGGTAATGGATCACGTGCAGGGCATGCCATTACTGATAGCCGTTGGGCCGGATGTGAAATCGTTTCGCGTGTTCGTCAGCCGCATCGACGGCAAGGACGCTGAATTCTTTCTGAAGCAGTCCCCCACCGATCCCCCGGACAAGAATCCCGCGCCGTCAAAAAGCGCAACAGAAACATCACAATCCAGCGGCACCAAGTCCGAAGAGAAAGGCACCGCCGCTACTCCGCCTACGACCACTGCAGCAAGGGACACATCAAGTAGCACCGCCTCGCCAAGCAGCAGCGCCGCGGCCAAGGGCAACGTCGCAAGCAGTGGCGCCGGCGTCCCGCCTGATGTCGCTGGAGCTGCCAGCCCCACCCACGAACACCCCGCCTCCGCAAAATCCCAACCTCCAAAACCCTGGATCTTGATCGACAACATCACAGCCAGCGAGTGGAATTTTCAGGGCTGCGCAATCTCTGGACCGGCCCAGGGCAAGTGCCTCGATCGCATCAACGCCCTCAAGGACTACTGGTTCGACTGGCGCAACTACCATCCGCAAACGACGATCTACAAACGCTAGAACGCGCTAGCAGCAACGACATCCAGTAAAGTCAGGTGGTGCTCAGCTAGCCGCGGCCCACAGGTTATTCTAGAAACAACGATTCCTGACACATCTACGGAAGAGACGAATTTCAGACGATGAGCACTGCAACCATCGGCATCGACTTTGGCACGACCAACAGCTCGATCGCCCTTGCGGACAGCTCCGGCAAGATCGAACTTGCGCACTTTTCGGAGCTCGGAGCATCGACGGAGTCCTATCGCTCGCTCCTGTACCTGGAGCAAACCAAAGAACTCGGCATCAACAAGCTCAAGTCATGGAGCGGCCCGGAGGGAATCGAGCACTATCTTTCGGCCGAGGGTAACGGCCGGTTGATGCAGTCGTTGAAATCTTTCCTGAGTAGCCGCAGCCTCCAGGCCACGGAAGTCTTCGGCCGGCGTCACTCGCTGATATCGCTCATAGCCCGCATCCTCCAAGACCTCCGTCAAAACGCCGAACAGCAATTCGGCATCAGGATCAATTCGGCCGTAGTGGGCCGGCCAGTACAGTTCGTATCAGCCGAAACTGAGGATGACAACAAATACGCCGAAACGCGGCTCACCGAAGCGCTTCGCAATGCCGGCTACGAATCGGTCCAGTTCGAACTCGAACCCGTAGCAGCCGCCCTCTTTTACGAATCCACGCTGGACCGCGACCAACTCATCCTGATCGGCGACTTCGGGGGCGGCACCAGTGACTTTTCTCTGCTTCGCGTCGGACCGACCATTCGGCAGAGAGGCAGAACTGCTGCCGACCTTTTGGGCAACGCCGGCATCGGCCTCGCTGGAGACGCCTTCGATGCCAAGATCGTTCGCCATCTCGTGGCTCCCGCCCTTGGCGCAGGATCGCAGATGCGCTCGCTCGACAAGATTCTGACGGTTCCCGGGTGGGTTTACACAAAACTCGAACGCTGGCACTATCTCTCGTTCCTGAAAGCAAGAGACACGATGGAAATGCTGCGCGGAGTCCAAGGCCACGCTCTGGAGCCCGAAAAAATCAAAGCTCTGATTCACCTGATCAAAGAGGACCTTGGATTCCGCCTTCATCGCGCCGTACAAGCGGTCAAATGCGAACTGTCGCACGAGCCCGCGGCCACCTTCAAATTCTCTGATGGCATAGTTGAGATCGAGACCACGTTGCAGCGCACTTCCTTCGAAGACTGGATCGCGGAAGAGCTCGAGCAAATTCAAAACTGCGTCGATTCCCTTCTCACACGTTCTGGCATCCATTGCGAAGCCGTCGACGCCGTCTTCCTGACGGGTGGATCCTCTTTCGTTCCGGCAGTCCGGCGCATTTTTGAAACGCGTTTCGGAGCGGACAAGATTCGCGCCGGTAACGAGTTCACGTCGGTGGCTCACGGACTAGCTTTGAAGAGTCTTCAGAATCTGCCCTCAGCAAGAAGAACTCCTAGCCGAAGCGGGAAAAAAATCTTGGAAAAACCAACGGCCTGAGTCGGCGGGCTCTGGATGGTTCACTGGTGTGGCTCCGATCATTTTGCCCTAGTCAGTTCGACGGCCCGTGCTTCGCCTTGAAGAGCGCCACGCCGCCCCGGACTGTTTGCTAGTGCTGTTTCGAACTCTTTCCGCGCCAGCTCCGGACGATTCTGCTCCAGTAGCAGATATCCGAGTTGCTCGCGAGCCGGAACAATCGGTCCCGGCGTGACAGGAAGTTTCTCGGTCGAGTCTTCGTCGGCAGCCGCCTGCGACATCATACTTACGGCCTCTTCGGACTTGTGCTCCGCCTCGTTCGACCACGCCTCGACCTCACGCACCAGAATGCGGGTCTGAGCGGCCCAATATTCGCTGCCAGCCGCGCGAAGCTGTTCCTCGAGCTTTTGCAATTGAGCAAGTTCTTTCCGCGCTTCCTCAGGATGTCCGCTGCGAGCGAGCCCCATTCCCCGCCCCCACACTGCGATTGCGGTAACGTGCGGGGGAGCTCCTATCGGCGGCACAATCGCGGCAGCCTCGGTCCATTGTCGCCGCTCTATCGCGTATCGCACCGGCATCGCTGTCGAAGCGTAGTAGATCTTGAAGTCAGCGCCATTCTGCACCGGCATATTCTTCATTTGCTGAATGATCTGCGCGGCTTCTGTGGCGCGCCCGGCCTGCAGGTAGGCATAAACCAGATAATCCATGGAATGCAGTTCCTCACCCACATCGCCTTCGAGTTTTGCGGCTTTTCGCGCTGCCAGGTTCGCGTTGATGGAGTCATCCCACAAACCGAGCCGAGTGAATATGTGCGACGGCATATGCAGGGCGTGCGGCGCGGAAGGGGCGATCTGGGAATAAACCCTTGCCGCCGGCAGGCCTCGTTGGGCAAGCTCCGCGTTGTCGTACGCATGGATGAGGTAATGGGGAATTCCCGGATGCTGTGGGTACAAGCGATCCAACGGTTCAAGCAAGTCAGCTGCCTGTTTCTGTTTGGCGTGCGTCTTATCCGCAGGAGAGGCATTCGCCAGAAGTGCCAGTGCATAGAACACCTGGGCTTCCACATCTTGCCGGTTCTTTGCGGCAATGTTGCTCATAGCGCGCTCGTAGTTCGAGGCTCGCTCGCGATATGAAACGGTGTCAGCATCCTTGTAGATTAAGGCCAGCGCCTCGATGAACTGGCGTTCCCTCTCGGTTCCTGCCCCCATCTGTTGAGCCGACTGAATCTCCTTCAGCCCCATCGGAAGAGTTGCTGGCACAAGCGGTGGATCCCAGAGCTGGCGGAAATACGAAAGCGCAATACCCCAGTGCGCCATCGCGCAACGAGGATCCTTTTTGGCCACACTCTCGAATTCGACTTTAGCGGCGTTGTAGGCGAACGAGTGAATCAGGGCCACGCCCCGGTTGAACTGCTCCTGAACATCCGGAGTACAGGGCATAGCGAATGACACTTTTCCCAGTTGCTCAGGGACTGGGTGGCTGTGCACCTCTTGAGCGGATGTGTAAGGCAGGAGTAGAAGCAAGATAAATAAGGTTCGCCGCAATTCCGGCATCGGCAGCCTCCGTGCGCGCCACACTTCTTGGTGCCGTCGAATTTTACATGGATGCCCCACGCCCTTATCGCCAAGAGTATTTGGTCCGACCGTAAATCGGCATGAGCCCAGCGCCGATAACTTCTCAAGTGATCCCGCCTCGTCAGCGGATAATCCCTGCAGTCGCGTTGCATGTCCAACCGGCTGTGATAAGCACCCGTGGATGCGGATTTCGGCCTACAATAGAATCGCATTTTTGGGGACGCGTCTGCGCCCTGCAGCGCTTGACGATCATTTCGGGATTACAACTTTGACCCTCAGTTTCATCCAACGCGGAGCCTTCGCCATCATTCTGCTCGCAGGTTATGCGGCGGGTCAGGGTCAGGCGGTGCAGGTCGAGCGCACGGAAAGGAACCTCAGTTCTCTATTTGCCGCTGGCGAGAAAATGGACCTGTATACCCTGGGCAAGCTCGATCACCGTAGTCAGGATCAGGTAGCTTCCAACTCCGAAGCGACTGTTTCAAAATTCGACCTCAAGGCTCCCGGACGCGCACGTAACGAGTACATCCAGGGCTCTGCGCTTTCTGGCGAAGAATGACCTTAATCGAGGCGTAGAGAGCCTGAAAAAAGCGATCTCGATATATCCAAACTATGTGGCCGCCCATAACGCGCTTGGATCCGCCTATTTCCAATTGAAAGAGTTTGCTCTTGCCCGCGAGGAATTCACTCAGGCCGTCCAACTTGACGATCACTTGTCCAGTTCGTTTCTGAATCTTGGTCGTACCCAGGTCGCTCTGGGAGACACCGCCGCGGCCCAGAAATCGATGGAGAAGGCATCTTCTATCGCGCCGCTCGACGCACACTTGCTCCTTGCCTTGACGTACACGCAGTTCCTGAACCGTGACTACGCGCATGCGATCGACACCGCTCATCGGGCGCATAATCAGAAACATCCTGCCACCGCCATCGTTCACTACTACGCGGCGGCTTCGTGGCAGTCGCTCAACAATCTCCAGGAAGCGCGCGGCGAGTTGCAGACATTCCTGGAAGAAGATCCCAACTCCGCTTTCGCCGGGGTGGCGCGAACCGCGGTGGAGCAGATAAAACTGCGCGAGCAAACATCGGCGGTCTCCGTCGCAGCTGCCGCACCGACGTTCGCCCCCTCGAGCGCGCGATCTTCCTCTCTCGGCCAGGAGGTCTTGCAAGAGTTCAGGCAGAAGCAACAGATCGCGGAAGCGGAGTCCGAGGGTTCTACTTGTTCTTCGTGCGACGGGTCGAATCACGCAGGTCCGAGCGAACCGGAGATCGCGCACGCGACGCCGATTCCGCCCGTGCGTGATTCGCGATCCAACGTCTGGTCACTTCGCAGTAGCGTGAATGAGGTCGCGATGTTCTTTTCCGCGACGGACAACGGAAAATCGGTAAGTGACCTCGCTCGCAGTGACGTCAAGATTCTGGACGATCACAAGCCCCCAGCTGCCGTACTCTCGTTTCACAGCGAGTCCGATCTGCCTTTAAGGCTCGGACTGCTCATCGATACCAGCGGCTCCATTACCGAGCGGTTCACATTCGAGCAGCATGCTGCGGTCAATTTCATGAATCAGGTTCTGACCGGCAAGGATGATCTGGCATTCGTGGCTGGATTTTCCAACTCGGTGGTCATAGCCAGGGACTTCACGCCGGATTTGAAACAACTCGAGACTGGTATCAACCAACTCGTGCCGGTTGGCGGAACGGCCATTTGGGATGCCGTCTCATTCGCAGCCGACAAACTCGCCGAAAGGCCGGAAGAGCGCCACGTTGCCAAAATTCTCGTGGTCATCAGCGACGGGGACGACAACTCCAGCGGCACAACCTTAAAACAGGCCATCGAACACGCCGAAAAAGACGAGGTAATCGTCTACACCGTGAGCACCCGTTATTCCGACAGTCGCCCCCAAATGAGCGATCCCACCGGCAATCGCGCGATGAAAGTGCTCGCGAAGCTTACGGGCGGAGTTTCGTTTTTCCCTGGATCGGCCGCTCACTTCAGCAAAAGTCTCGCTGAGTTGCAACAAGTGATCCGTAGCCGGTACTTGATCTCCTATCGGCCCGCCCTCTTCACCCCCGACGGACACTACCGATCCATAGCGATCGTTGCCCAGAAATCCGGCCGCAAGCTCAAGGTCAACGCACGAAAAGGTTACTACTCCGAATTTAAGTCGACAGCAGACGTCAGCAAGCCCTGAAGATCGCAGAAATGTAGCCGCGGACGCATTCGTCCGCTGGTCGCGCAAAGCGCGATGAGAAATGTACAGTGCTGGAAAGGCAAGAGCCCAAAGTGGGGAGGAAGGGAATTTGTCTACTTTCGTGGTCTTGACGATCAAGTGAAAAAGATTGAAGCTGGTTGTTTGTCTGGGCCAAGACTACGCCAGCAACGAAGTAGATTAACTTCTGAGGAATCAATATTTTGCCCACAACTGTTAAAGCGCCTTGCTGAAAGCAAAGAACTTACAGGTCGGGGCTGACTGCAAGCCTCTTGTTTTCAAGATTTTGCCCGTAAGTGATTGTCAGCAAAGGTCTATTTCGAGATTTCCTGCTAAGTCAAACATTCCATTGGACCGCTAGGGGGGAGGGGATACCCCTTCTCGATGGCATATTCCCAAAATGAAACTGGCAAAGCCCCCTTCTCGACCGACTTCGTCTACACTTTTTTGAGCTCTTTCAGGAGAGATTCTTGCCTCAGACTTTACGCGCCCTGTTTTGGGATGTTGGAGGCGTTCTGCTTACGAACGCTTGGGATCGAACCGAACGCGCAAAGGCTCTCGAGCATTTCCACGTCGATCCGGACGAGTTTCATAGCCGCCACGAGATGCTCGTGTCTTCATTCGAGCGCGGAAAGATCACTCTCGATGACTATCTCGAACGCACCATCTTTTACCGCGAGCGCTCTTTCGCTATTGCCGAATTCCGCGACTACATGTTTACGCTCTCGGAGCCGTTTCCCGACGTGTTGAAGTTCGCCCAGGCGTTGAGCAGCTCGAACAAATACTTCATGGGAACGATCAAC
Source organism: uncultured Acidobacteriota bacterium (assembly GCA_963801895.1). GTDB lineage: Bacteria > Acidobacteriota > Terriglobia > Terriglobales > Acidobacteriaceae > Sulfotelmatobacter. The sequence continues at coordinate 362,301 of CAWDGM010000005.1, forward strand.
AACGAGTCGCGCGAGCTAAATGATTATCGAATCGAGAAGTTCGGGCTGAAGAGTATCTTTCGCGTCTTCGTCAGTTCGTGCTTTGTGGGATTGCGCAAGCCCGAGCGCGATATTTATCGTTTAGCGCTCGAACTGACTCAAATGCCCGCGGACCAGTACTGTTTCATCGACGATCGAGCACTCAATCTGGAGAGTGCCGCAAAGATGGGAATGCACACGATCGAGATGAAGAACGCAGATCAACTTCGCTCAGAGTTGGAAAAGCTGGGAGTTTCCCCGTAGCCTGAAGATCAGGGAGTTTTGCGAACTACAGCTGTCTTCACCGCGGCATTCGCCGGGATATCGGATTCCAGGGTCGTCAACGTAAGATCGCTCGACCAGCAGTCAGCGGCCAGCTTCCATTCACTGTTCGGTTGCTTGGCTAGAACCCAAAGATACTTGCCGCGCTCCTCGCGCCGCTTGCCGTTGGAACTCGGGATCAGCGCTTTGCATCGGCCCGCTTCATAGGCGAGATCGCCCGCCACTTCCACTCGGACTGGCTCGACCTCGACTTCCCCTAATCCCGCGCCCAAAGCTCCGAAGAAGAACTCGCGCACCGCGGCCGCTCCGCGAATCGGTGGATGGTTGGAGCGCATGACCAGCGCATCTGACACATAAAGTTCCAGCAGGTCGTCGAGGTGTCGAGTGTTACAGGCCAGAACCCACTCCTGCGTAATGCGCCGCACCGCAGCTTCGGCGCGGCTCATGTCGCCGCGCAAGGCTGCGGTTGGCCGAATCTTGTCCTCTCGCCCTGCATCGGCAGATCCTCGCGGATAAGCCCCCTCCGTCGCGCCGTTGAAATAGTGATGGTGATAGTGATGATGGTAGTGATGACTCTCGTTCGCACCAGGTTGCGGAGTAGGTGGAGCGACAAACCCTTGCGGCCTTTCGATCTCTGCCGGCAAACTCGCGCTCACGCCGCTCACTCCGCTCAGCGCGCTGCCGCACTTGCCGCAGAAGCGATTGCCCTTTCGGTTTCGATAGCTACAAGTACTGCAGATGACGGTCGCTGAATCCGCGCTTTGATCCTTTGCCATGTCGCTCACCGCATCCTCCACGTCCATCTCGGTAGAGAGGTGTTGCACGGCCTCGACCGCCGCTGCAACAGGTTCCACTGGAGCTTTGCCACGGCGCGATGCCGGCTGCAATCTGCGATAGAGTTCGTCCATGTCGGTGCTACGGACAGGAGTGTCCATTGGCGCGCCGAAAGGTCCACCAGGCTTTTTATCTTTTTCCACGACTCGGGTCACCCGCTACTGAGGCAATTCTAGCGTAAATGATTACCGACTCGAAAACTCGATCTTGCCTTCAGTCTCGGTCGGAACGCCATTGCAGGTTGCGGGACGGTATCTCCACGTGCGCACCGTCTGGAGAACGCGCGAATCGCCGGACATTCCCGCACTCTCGAGAATGAGCGGGCTGTGGACCTTGCCGTCGGTGCCGATGATGAAGCTGACCTTCACCTTTTGTCCGCGCGCAGAGGAAGTCAGGAGTGGATTGGGCGTCTCAATCTCTTCCGGGGGTTGAACCTCGCCGCACGACGGGCGCGAACTGATGTGCGCAACTCCGGCGAACTGTGACGCGCGATGAAGCGCACCAGAGAATGCGAGCTCGCGCTGTTCAAAACTCGAGTTTGCGTTCGACGAGCGGACGGTCGTGTTTGTCGAAGACGCGGCGACAGACACCAGAATCACCAAAGCGATCGCAGGCCAGTTGCGACGATTCATGACTTTAGTACCCCACTGAAAACGATTGACGTACTCCCTTGCACTGGCAAATGAAGCACCACACTCTCCGTACGCATCTTGCCCCTTTTCAAGGGTTTGCGGGGCGCCAATTCACGCCCCGGGTGACCATGTGAAAGGGTTTGCACAATTGCCGGGTCGATTCGGCAGGTTTCCTCGTTTACATCACTCTTTTCGGATGGTCAGCAGCGTGACTTCCGGAGGACAGTTCAAGCGAACGGGAACCTCCACTGTGCCGAGGCCCGGATTGGTGTACAGCGTCAGTTGGCCAATCTTATAGAGACCCCGAATGTACTTGCGCGCCAGATCCGGAAGATAAAGAGGACCGATGAAAGGCAAGCGGACTTGCCCTCCGTGAGAGTGACCGGAGAGTTGAAGATCTACCGGATGTCGTGCAACGCGGTCCGCGTAGTCCGGTTCGTGAGCGAGCAGGATGGTGGCTTCATTTGAGGGGATATTGTGCAGCGCTGCATCCAGATCAGCGGTACGTCCGATGACATCATCGACACCGCTTAGCCAGAACCGACCACCGCTGCTCTCGATCGGCGAAGACTGGTTTGCGAGGACGTTTATTCCCTCCGCCCGCAACACACTGGTTACGTGATCGGGATCCGTGTAGTAGTCATGATTCCCCATCACCGCCCAAAGCCCATAGGGAGCCTGCATTCTTCGCAGCAGTTGAGCACAAGGCTCGGCCGCAGCCGCTCCGCGCTTGGAATTTCCGACGTTCGGGACCGAAACGAAATCCCCCGTAAGAACGATCAGCTGCGGTTGAATCTGTGCGACAAGCTTGATAGCGGCACGAATCGGGTGAATCGAGAAGTAGGGGTCGTAGTGAAAATCACTCAGAAGCGCAATGCTGAAGCCATCGAGACGAGACGGCCAGCGCCGCAGGCGAATCTCCTGCTTCACGAGCTGCAACCGATTGGGCTCGAAGAGAACAGCATCTGCGGCAAGTGCACCGACTCCCGCGCTGGCTGCGAGCCGGATCAGATTTCGTCGGCTGATACGAAGAGGTGCCAATCAGTCTCGAGCATCACACTCTGAAACGCATCCGATGTGATCTCTCCCGTCATCAGCATACCCCGCCGCTGTGAGGCCCCGATATGACGACAAGAATGCCTTCACTCAGAAATTAAACGTCGCAATTAAGTCGATGCGGCGATTCGCTGTCGTCCCCGGGGAGAAGGGGAATCCCTGAATGTTGTTGGAGACACCAAAGAATTTCGAGCCTAGAACTCCGCTCGGATTTGCCACGTTGACGTTGTTGAACGCGTTGCGCAGGCTGACTCCGAGAGTCAGGTTGTAACGTCGGTCGGAGTTCGATGACATCGCCGGCGGACCGCCGCCACCACCGAACAATGGACCACGTGGACCGCCACCCCCTCGGCCTCCACCGCCACCGCCGCCACCCGGTCCGCCAGGGCCTCCCTGGTTCGCACCGGACCCCGATCGCTTTGTGCTGCGACCGAAACCGAAGGTCTTGGTGAGACGAAGGTTCATCACGAAATGGCCTGGGCCCGTAGCGTAGTTGACGGGAAGTAGGGTTCCGGTCGCAGCAGTGGCGTCGAACGTTCCGAGGGGCGTGCAGAAAATCGAAGATCCAGTTGCGTTCTCAACCGCCGGACAAGTCGCCGTTGAAACCAGTCCCGGCCGATTGTTGTAGAGGGAATCTCCATTGAGATCGAAGGGTGACGAGATGTTGAACGGAGATCCTGAGCTGACCATCATGAACGGGCTCAGCCGAAACAGGTATGGCAATGCCACGCTGCCTCCGAGGAAAAGGCGATGCCGGATATCGAATGAAGCTCGTCCGTAGTCTTGACCGATGTCGTAAGAATTGGTGGCAAAACTAGAGACGCCCGACGTGTCGCTGTTCGCATAGTTGAGCGTGTAATAGCCGAAAATCTGAACCTTGGAGCCGATGCGGACATTGCTGTTCGCGATGAACTGATTCTGCTTGAAGTTTCCCTCGGAGACGTAGCGGTAAACGTTCTGCGCGGGGATGGAGCAATTTGGATAGCACGGTGTTCCCGGAAAAACCGCATTGGCATTGATGGTGACGAATTGATCGAAGCCACGCGAGTTGAGGTAGGTAACCGAAACCGTAGCAGCCTTGGTGACCTGGCGCTCGACGCTGACTGCGCTTTGGATAGTGTAGGGTGCGTGCAAACGAGATCCGACCTGGTAGATCGTCGACGAGATTGACGTCGGCGTGCCACAACTTGATATCGACGACGTCAGTGGCACATCAAGACCCGGAAAGCATGTCGGGTTGGTGATTACGAATTCTTCTTGTGATGTGCCGTTCAAATGCTCTGCCTGCAATAACGGGGTAATTTGAAAGCGGTCGTAAAAAATTCCGGAGCCACCTCGGATTACGACTTTGGGTGGTCCACTGCGCCCGCCCACGCCCCAGGCAAAGCCGAGTCGCGGCGCCCAGTCGTTGTGATCGCGAATGGCATTCTGCGTTTCGAAACGAAGCCCAAGACTCAGCGTGATGTTAGGCCGGATGCGCCAGTCATCCTGGGCGTAGGGTTCGACGTCGAAATATGTGACCTCGGCGTTGGGCGATCCAGTGGTGATGTTGAGTTGAGTTGGCGTCGCGGCCTGAAAGGCCGCAAAGGTGGGGAACGTGAAACTGCTGTTGAAACCAGAGGTCGAAAAATCGGAGGCATGCGTAACGCGCAATCGTCCACCGAACTTTATGGAGTGGTTACCGTGAAGCCACGACGTGTAGTTCTGCAGTTCGTAACTGTTTTCCACGTTGTTGAGGGTACCTTCGCTGTTGCCTCCTCCGGTGAAGTTGCCGAGGACACTTACCGCGGGATTCGTGTCCAGCGGATTCTGAATCTCGTTATCGCGGTTGTACTGAAAGCGAGTTTCGTTAACGATTTGCGCACCAATAATCTGTGTGTCGCTGACTTGAACCGTGTGTTCCGTGCTTTTCGGAGAGTACGCCTGAGTCGGCAGAAAAAACTGATTCGAAATCTCGCCAGATTGAGTGTCGCGATAGTACTGGTAGCGAGCCGTCAAGGTATTGTTCTTATTGATTGCCCAGTCGAACCGGGGACCGATATTAGTGCGCTGCCGCGGGTTCGGAACGTTCTCTGCGATCTTCAGATTTCCATCCCCCGTGGGATCTGTCGCGTTGATAACGGATAGTTCATTTACGTCCCGCCGATCGACGTTGAAAAAGAAAGACGCGCTCTTGCTGATCGGGCCGCCGATATTTCCATTGATCTGTGTAGAGTAATAGGGCTGTTCCGGTCCGGCAAATGGATTGGGAGCGTTGAACGGCGAATCGTTTCCATCAATCATGAATTGGCCGTGGAGCTTGTCGGTTCCCGGCTTGGTGAAGACTTCGATACGACCATAGCCGAGCTTGTCGTATTCGGACGAAAACGGATTCTGGTTAACGCGAATCTCGCGAATTGAGGATTTTGGCGGAAGCTGGCCTCCAGTGAATCCGTCGATGTACATCTGTCCACCGCTAGGGCCTGCGGACGGTCCGGCGAGCGCCTGCAAATCTGACTGCAATTCATCGGGATCGTCGGGCAACGCCTCAAGTTCCTTGCCCGAGATTACGATAGCGCCCGCGTTGCTGCTGGGATTGACGTCGATCGTCGGCGCAGTATCCGACACTTGAACCTTCTCCTCCTCAACAGCAATCGTCATCGCAATGTTGAGACGCAGTGGTTGATCGGCTAACACGACATTGTCGTTTTCGTACAGCGTGAATCCAGCGGCTGACACCGTGAGCGTGTATTTGCCGGCGGGTAGCGTTTTAAATTCGAACATGCCTTGAGGGTTGCTCTTTACCACGACGGGCGCGCCCGCAGCGGGAGTCATGATGATGTCGGCACCAGAGATGGCCGCGCCAGACGGATCCGTGACCTGGCCCCGGAGCGCTCCGCCGGCCGAATCTTGAGCGCTGACCAACCTAACTGAAAATGTCAGTAGAAAGAGAGAAAGAAAAAGATATAGGTATTTCCGAAGCTTCATTGTTCCTTCCATTGCGGAGATCAACAGGGAAATGTCGATGATTGCCGCGTTCGATGACTACTGCATCGCTTCCCCGCCAGGAGCGCCGCCCAGACTCCAAGGCGTAAGCACCATGGCCTGGCTGCCGGTGGGCGCAGCCTGAAGAATTGGTTCCACACCGCTCAAGAGCGTAATCGCAGTGGCACCAGCTGCGGTCCCTTCTGTGGCGACGACTAGAACAGCATCGCCCTTATGCAAATCGGCGACGCCAACGGTCGGCATACGACTGAGCATTTGCTGGAAATCAGGTGCGCTTCCTCCTTGCCTCATCCCGCCATTGGCGGCGCCTGCAGGAACGCCGGCCGGGGCTGCCGCTTGGGCACCAGCCGCACCATTCGCCCCGGGAGTTCCCGAGGATGCCGGACCGGCTGCGCCTTTAAGACGCATCGCGATTCTCTGTGCGACCTCCGGGGGCATCTTGTGGAGCTGCGATTCGGAGGTGATTTTCACGACCATTGGCTTCTTGCTAAGAAGGTCCTGAACGGTGAGAGTGCCTGCCACCGTATCGACAGAGTTCACTATTCCAGCAATATTTCGAAAGCTTCCGGTTACGACCTCGTCTGCAGTCAGCTGCAATCCATCTGCACTGTGATCGCCACGAGCTCGCAGTTGATCGCCGGGCCGAATCTCCTGCAGCGTGCTGGTTTTCGCGTCGTCGAACTTGACCGAGTCGGGCGCATAACGACGAATGATCGTCTTGCTCGAAGTGTGCACTGCGATAGTTTTCTTCCCGCCAAACCCAGTTACGGAAATGGTGACAGTGCCGGCGGCCGCGTCGAGGCTGTCGACAAGGCCTCCGAGGCCGCGCTTCTGCCAATCCTGCTGCTCTTGCGCGTGATGGGCTTCTACATCGCTGTGCGCCATCACGATCACTTCCAGAGCGGCAATCGCACCATCGGCGGATGCTTGCCCTCGCACGCGCACTCGGTCTCCGACTTGCAGGTCTTGAATTTGTATCGGCGTCGCATCTTTGAGGTCTTTTGCGCCCGGTGCGATGCGCAGAATTCGCGCATTGGCCTGAACCGTTACGGGAACATCCGGGCCGGCGTCCTGCGTCAAGACAAGAGCGTTGCCGTTCACTGATTTGATGGCGCCGATCTTCCTGGCAACTGCGGGCTGGCCAGTTTCCTGGGCGTTCGCAGAAGAAAGAAGTGAGCCAAAAAGCGCCAGCAGAAGGATTGCGGCCACAATGAGTGCGGAAGTGTTGAAGAATTGCGATTTGGATGTTCTATGCATACGCCCGAACCTCTACTTTACATCGCGAATCCCAGCGCAACTTCATGGTTTACAAAGTTTTACGGAATACGCGCCGACAATTTACACGCCTGTTCACGCGATCCTGATGAACAAATGAGCACCTGAAGTGCTAATAGACGACGAGTGAACCGCCAATTACGATTTTGACTGAGATGTTGTGGAAATAAGGCCCTCGGATGCGTGTCTTTATCCTACGTAATTTGTTGTGCTGGGCGTTGCTGATGGTTGTCCCGCATTCGTTGCTCGGCCAAATCAGCGCTGAGCAGCCTGCGGGCGCCATCCTGCACACGCAGGGCGGTGTGTGGATCAATAATGACGAGGCCCGAGATTCCACTGCGGTCTTCCCTGGAGACACGATTGAAACTAAGGCGGGATTCAATGCCAATCTTGTTCTCGACGGGTCGACTGTCTTGCTCGCGCCCGAGTCGGTCGCACGATTTCAGGGCGACTATCTGGAACTCTCACACGGAAGCGTTTCGGTAGGAACTTCGAAAGGTTTCCGGGTGAAGGTGAATTGTATTCGCGTAGTGCCGGTTCGTAATCAGTGGACACAATATGAGGTATCCGACGTTAATCGCACCTTGCAGGTGAGCGCGAGAAAAGATGATGTAAATGTCGAACACGAAGGCACTCGCGGCAAGACAAAGTCGCAAACGACGGACGAAACGGCCGGTCGAGCTTCGGTGCATGAAGGTGAGCAGCACAACTACGATGAATCCGAGATTTGCGGCCCCATAGCGGGACCGACAAGCGCTGGCCTGGCGAATCCGAAATGGATTGAGATTGGAACGGGAGCGGGCGGAGCCGCTCTTCTTTGCATCCTGCTGTGCCGAGGCCGCGGAGGGTCAGAAAAAAATCCGCTGAGCGCCTCAGCTCCTTAATAACTTCACAAAATTCGTTCGTGCGTATAGCCGGCCGACACGAGCGCGGTCAGAAGATCTGCGATGTGATCGGGGCCTCGCGTTTCCATCGTAATGTCGATTGCGGTATCCCCTAAATTGACGCCGTGATAGGCACGATCGTAGGCAGTCTCAACGATGTTGGCCCGGAGATCGGCGAGGATGCCAGTGAGCCGATACAGCGCCCCGGGATAATCCGGCAAATGAACGCGCAGCCGGACGAGGCGGCCGTCTTTTACTAAACCTCGTTCAATAATGCGGGCGAGGAGAGTGACATCGATGTTGCCGCCGCAAACTAGCACCGCCACTCGCTTTCCCTGCAAGGGCAATTTTTTATTCAGGACCGCTGCAATGGCGGCTGCACCCGCGCCCTCCGCCAGAGTCTTTTCCCGTTCGAGCAAAAGAAGAATGGCGTTCGCTATCTCTTCTTCCTCGACGGTCACGATGTCGTCGACGTACTTCTGTACCAGCGGCAGTGTTCGTTCCCCGGCGCGACGAACCGCGATTCCGTCAGCGATAGTCTTGGCGGAATTCAGCGTAACCGGCCTACCCTCCAGAACAGCTGCTTTCATCGACGGGATGCGTGAAGGTTGAACTCCAAAAACCTTCACCCGAGGATTGGTTTCTTTGACAGCGCAAGCGATGCCGCCGATCAACCCGCCGCCGCCGATTGGCGACACGATGACTTCAATGTCGGAATGCTGCTGAAGGATTTCGAGGCCCACAGTTCCCTGCCCAGCAATGACGCAGTCGTCGTCGAAAGCATGAATTAGGGTCAGGTGGTCTTGCCGGCTTTGTTCAAGGGCTTTGTCAAAGGCTTCGTCGTAGTTTGCGCCGTGCAAGACGACGTCCGCTCCGTAAGCACGCGTGGCGGACACTTTGGTCAGCGGCGTGGGCAGCGGCATCACGATGCGAGTATGAATGCCTTGGCGACCAGCATGATAGGAGACTCCCTGAGCATGGTTTCCGGCAGATGCGGCGATCACTCCGTGAGAACGCTCTTCGTCGGTAAGAGTAAGCAATTTGTTTAGCGCACCGCGCTCTTTGAACGCTCCGGTGCGTTGCTGGTTGTCGAGCTTGAGAAAGATGGAATTGTCAGTGAGTCCGGAGAATGTTTCCGAATGAGTGCACGGTGAAACGCGAATGTCGGAACGGATTCGTCCCAGTGCAGCCTGGATATCGGCAAGTTGAATCATGTTCCGAGAGCCCCTTTCGGACTCGTCGTACATCTTAGCTTGCGATGAGTATCTACGGTGAGGTTCACGAGGCGAACTGTCGTCCTGTAGACACGGAAGACACAGGCCGATGTGAAGACGCGCGAAGGTAGGAATCGACGCATGCCGCCGCTTTGCGGCCTTCCGAGATCGCCCAGACGACGAGAGACTGTCCGCGTCTCATATCCCCGGCCGCAAACACGCCGGGAATGGAAGACATGTAGTTCTGATCGGTAGCGACGTTCCCTCGATTATCGAGTTGCACGCCGAGTTGCTCGATCATTCCGTTGCGGACCGGACCGAGAAATCCCATGGCGATCAGGATTAGATCGGCGTCCATCGTGAACTCGGTACCGGGGATCGGGTCGAACTTGGGCGGAGGACCAACCCGTATGGCATGGAGATGTTTCACATTTCCGTGCTCATCGCCCGTAAAGTTCGTAGTGGCGATGCTCCAATCGCGGATGCCACCTTCCTCGTGTGCGGCTTCTGTGCGAAGCTGCATCGGCCACAAAGGCCACGGTGTCTGGGGCGAACGTTCGTCCGGAGGCTTGGGCATGATTTCGAACTGATGGACCGAGAGTGGCTTCTGACGGTGGCAAGTGCCAAGACAGTCGGCCCCGGTGTCACCTCCGCCGATGATCACAACCCGCTTGCCGGTGGCAAGAATGTCGAATGTGGATTCCAGAGTATCGCCCTGGCAACGCTTGTTTTGTTGCGGGAGGAACTCCATCGCGTAGTGAATGCCCTTCAACTCGCGCCCGGGAATTTTCAGATCGCGAGGCTGCTCGGACCCGCCAGCCAAAACAATCGCATCGAAGTCGCGCCGCAGATCTTCCACGTCAACGTTCTTTCCCACCTCCGCGTTGGTAATGAATTCCACGCCTTCAGCCGACATCTGGTCGAGCCGGCGATCGATGATGTGCTTCTCGAGTTTGAACTCGGGAATTCCATAACGGAGAAGTCCTCCGACGCGATCGGCCTTCTCGTAGACCGTGACAGTGTGACCGGCACGGCACAGTTGTTGGGCGGCGGCAAGTCCAGCGGGACCCGATCCCACTACAGCGATTTTTTTGCCAGAACGATACTTTGGCGGTTCGGGACGAATCCAGCCTTCCAAAAACGCGCGCTCGACTATATTTTTTTCGTTCTGCTTGATCGCGACCGGCGGCTGATTGATTCCCAGAACACAGGATGCTTCGCAAGGAGCCGGACAAATGCGGCCTGTAAATTCCGGAAAATTATTAGTGGCATGCAACTGCCGAACTGCGTCTTTCCAGCGTCCGCGATAGACGAGATCGTTCCAGTCCGGGATGAGGTTGCTGACGGGACATCCTGTCTGGCAGAAAGGAACGCCGCAATCCATGCAGCGAGCACCCTGCTTCCGGAGCTGGTCCTCGGGAAAGTCCTGATAGATTTCAAACCAGTCATTCACGCGCTCGAGTACAGGCCGACGTGGAGCCAGTTCGCGTGAATAGTCCATGAAGCCCGTCGTCTTACCCATGGTGCACCTGCTCTGCCCCAGCCAAGACAGCGACGGGCTCCGACGGAATGTAAGCCTGTTCGTTACGACTAACGCCAAGCACTCTTTTGAACTCGTGTGGGAATACTTTGATAAATCGCGAGACCGCATCCGACCAGTTGTCGAGAATCCATTTGGCGCGCCGACTCCCGGTCAGATCGAGATGGCGTGTAACAAGATCCTTTACAACCTGGAGATCGCTTGCTTCAAGTAGCGGCTCAAGGTCGACCGATTCCAGATTGCAGCGTTCTTCCGTGAAGTCTCCACGCTCGTCAAAGACGTAGGCGACGCCGCCGCTCATGCCGGCGGCGAAGTTGCGGCCGCATGAGCCGAGAACTAGCACCAATCCGTTCGTCATGTACTCGCATCCGTGATCACCGACACCCTCGACCACCGCGGTCGATCCGGAATTGCGAACTGCAAAACGTTCTCCTGCTACGCCGTTGAAAAAGGCTTCGCCACTCGTTGCCCCATACAGCGCGACGTTGCCGATGATGATGTTTTCCTCAGGAGCGAAAGTCGAATCGCGTGGCGCGTATACGATCAGCCGGCCACCGGACAGACCCTTGCCGACGTAGTCGTTGGCTTCACCTTCAAGGGTGAGCGTCACGCCTTTTGCGAGGAATGCACCGAGGCTCTGTCCGGCAGAACCTTTGAGGTGGAGATTGATCGTATCTTGCGGCAATCCTGAAGAACCATGACGGCGAGCGATCTCGCCGCTCAGCATAGTTCCGACGGAGCGGTGAACGTTGCGCACGGGGAATCGAACTTCGACGGATGTAAGAGTTTCGAGCGCGTGGTGCACCTGTCCGAGGATCTTGTGGTCGAGAGCCTGCTCGAGGCCGTGATCTTGCGAGTGCACGCAGCGACGCGACACCCTGGAGGGGACTGGCGGATTGTAGAAGATAGCGGAGAAATCGAGCCCGCGGGCCTTCCAGTGCTCGACCGCTTCTTTGGCGTCGAGGAGATCCACGCGTCCGACCATCTCGTCGACCGTCCGGAAACCCAGTTCGGCCATGTACTCGCGCACCTGCTCCGCGATGAAAAAGAAGAAATTGATGACATGCTCGGGTTGACCCGAGAAATGCTTGCGTAGAACTGGATCCTGGGTCGCGATGCCGACGGAGCACGTATTCAGGTGACACTTGCGCATCATGATGCAGCCCATCGCAATCAGCGGAGTGGTGGCGAATCCGAATTCTTCTGCTCCAAGGAGCGCGGCGATGACGACGTCGCGACCGGTCTGCAGTTTGCCGTCGGTTTGCACGCGAATGCGGCTGCGAAGGTCGTTGAGCAACAAGACTTGCTGTGTTTCTGCGAGTCCCAGTTCCCACGGAATGCCGGCATGTTTGATGGAACTTAGCGGCGATGCGCCGGTACCGCCCGAATCGCCACTGATCAGAACGACGTCGGCGTGCGCTTTCGCAACTCCGGCTGCGACGGTACCGACGCCGACTTCAGCGACCAGTTTCACCGCGATGCGGGCACGCGGATTGACATTCTTCAAGTCATAAATCAGTTGCGCCAGATCTTCGATCGAATAGATGTCGTGGTGAGGAGGAGGCGAGATCAAGCCAACCCCCGGGATGGAGTGACGAAGACGAGCGATCACTTCATCGACTTTGTGTCCGGGGAGTTGCCCGCCTTCACCGGGCTTTGCGCCCTGCGCCATTTTGATCTGCAATTCGTCGGCATTAACCAGATAATTCGCCGTGACGCCGAATCTCGCTGAAGCTACCTGCTTCACTGCGCTGCGGCGAAGGTCGCCGTTCGGATCAGCCTTGAACCGCTCTTCGTCTTCCCCGCCCTCACCGGTGTTCGACTTGCCGCCAATTCGATTCATCGCGATCGCGAGGGTTTCGTGCGCTTCTTTGCTAATCGACCCGAACGACATCGCACCTGTCGTAAAGCGCTTCACGATTTCCTTTGCGGGCTCGACTTCATCGATCGGCAAAGGAGAATCGCCTTTCTTCAGCTTCATCAATCCGCGCAACGTGCAGAGATTTGCGCTCTGGTTGTCGATGAGATCGGTGTACTCCTGAAAAGTCTTATAGCTGTCCTGCCGCACTGCATGCTGCAGCTTGCTAATGGTGAGCGGATTCAGCAAGTGGTATTCGCCGCCGACTCGTTGGTGATAGTTGCCACCCACGGTCAACTCGGTTTCAAAATCAGTCAATGGCCGGAAGGCATAGTCATGCTTTAACTGAGCTTCGGCCGCAAGAACGTCGAGCCCGATGCCCTCGAGGCGCGAGGTCGTGCCCGAGAAGTAGCTGTCGACCAGGTCTTTGTTCAGCCCAATTGCTTCGAAGACCTGCGCTCCCTGATAACTCTGCAGGGTCGAGATGCCCATCTTCGAGAAGGTCTTGAGTAATCCCTTCTTCACGGCTTTCAAGAAATGCTTTACGGCGATCTCTGGCGTTATCCCATCGCCTAATTCTCCGCGCCACGCAAGATCTTCCACGCTTTCCAAAGCAAGATAAGGATTGATCGCGCTTGCGCCGTAACCGCTCAGCAGAGCGAAGTGCATAACTTCACGTGGCTCGCCTGATTCGGTGATAAGGGCTACCTGGGTCCGAGTTTCCTCGCGGACCAGCAAGTTGTGAACGGCGGCGAGCGCAAGGAGACAAGGAATTGGAGCGTAGTCTTTGTCGACACCGCGGTCCGAAAGGATCAGAAGCGAGTACCCAGCTTTTACCCCCTGAGAGGCCCTGCGGCATAGTTCATCGAGAGCGCGGCGCAGTCCGTCTTCGCCATCCCTCACGCGAAAGAGTGCGGGGAGAGTGGTGGCCAGCAAATCGCGATTCGAAACACGGCGTAACTTTTCCAAGTCTCGATTCGTAAGCAGCGGATGCGCCAGTTTCAGCATGTGGCAATTTTCTGGCGCCTCCTCGAGGATGTTCCTCTCGCTTCCGATGTAGCTGATGAGCGACATGACCATCTCTTCGCGAATCGGATCGATCGGAGGATTCGTCACCTGCGCAAAAAGCTGCTTGAAATAGTTGAAGAGGGATTGTGGCCTATCCGAGAGACACGCTAGTGGGGTATCGGTTCCCATCGAGCCGATGGGCTCTTCGCCCTTGAGCGACATCGGACCTAGAATCATCCGCAAATCTTCGTCGCTATAGCCGAAAGCGCGCTGACGACGAAGCAGCGTTTCCACGTCGGGAAAATGCATGCGCGAGGGTTCCGGCAACTGATCCATGGTGATCTGGTTTTCGGCGACCCACTGCGCATACGGACGCTGCGAAGCAAGCTTCTGTTTGATTTCCTTATCCGAGATGATTCGACCTTCCACCGTGTCGACAAGAAACATCTTTCCCGGCTGCAGGCGGCCCTTCTTCTTTACTTGCGCGGGGGGAACATCAAGCACCCCGGCCTCAGAGGCCATCACGACCAGATCGTCATGCGTGACGACGTAGCGCCCTGGGCGCAGCCCGTTGCGATCGAGAGTGGCGCCGATGACGCGACCATCAGTGAAGGCGATGGCGGCAGGACCATCCCAAGGCTCCATCAAACACGCGTGATACTCGTAAAATGCACGTTTCTCCGGCTTCATGTAGGGATTACCCGCCCACGCTTCGGGAATCATCATCGCCATCACATGCGGAAGGCTGCGTCCGGATTGGAGAAGCAGTTCTACCGCGTTGTCGAAGTTCGCCGAATCGCTTCCATCGGGTGCGATGATTGGGAAAAGTTTTCGTAGATCGTCGCCAAACAGAGGAGAGTTCAATAGTGACTGGCGGGCGTGCATCCAGTTGACGTTGCCGCGCAGCGTGTTGATCTCGCCATTGTGCGCGATGTAGCGATAAGGATGCGCCCGTTGCCAACTGGGAAATGTATTCGTCGAAAATCGCTGGTGGACAAGGCAGAGCGCGCTGACAGCGTCAGGGTCTGAAAGCTCGCGATAGAAATTCTCTATCTGTGGCGCAAGCAGAAGGCCTTTGTAGACAATCGTCCGGCATGACAACGACGGGATGTAAAAAGTCTCTGCGTCTTCGACGCCCGATTCGCGGATTTCATTTTCGGCGCGCTTGCGAACTACGTACAGTTTGCGTTCAAACGCATCCTCGTCCATTCCTGGTGCGCACCGGACAAAGATTTGTTGAATGTAAGGCTGGGAAGCACGGGCGACCCGACCGATGGCCGAAGCGTAAACCGGAGTGTCCCGCCAACCTAACAGCGTCAATCCCTCTTCGCGAACGATCCGTTCCAGGATGCCTTCGCATTGCAGTCGTGGATGCTTCTCGACTGGCAGAAAGATCATTCCTACGCCGTAGGCTCCTGCTTTGGGCAAGGAAAAGCCGAGCTTCTGACATTCGCGAACGAAGAATTTGTGCGGAATCTGAATGAGGACGCCCGCTCCGTCGCCCGTTTCTGGATCGCATCCGCAGGCACCACGATGGGCCAGGTTCAAAAGGACCTGAATACCTTTTTCGATGATGTCGTGACTTTTCTTACCTGAAATGCTGGCGACGAACCCGATGCCGCAGGCGTCATGCTCATGCGACGGATGGTAGAGGCCCTGAGCGGGTGGTAGGCCGTTTGCCGAGTTGAGACGGGTCGTCATGGACTTCGTCTAAGAGACAGATTTCCTTTCGAAGCAGTTGTTTGCGGGCGTGCATTGCTAGGCGGCGGATACGCGCACCAATCTTCCAGACACTGACGCTCTACTTTAATAGCGTCTCCAGAGGAGCAAAGTACAATGCAGAATTTCGATGCAAGCTATGCAAAATTCAAGGTAGCGCAGACGCACGGTTTAGGGCGGCGTAATTAACTTCCGCGAAAGGTAGAGTTCGCTATAATTCGGCACAACCACAATGGACTTCGATCAACTCATCACATTTCTTGAAGTTGCGCGGCAAGGCAGCTTTTCCCGTGCGGGGGAAAAGGTTTTCCGTTCACAGTCCGCCGTGAGTGCACAGATTCGCCAGCTGGAGCAGGAGTATGGCGACCGCCTGCTGGACAGGTCTGGAAAAACGGTCAAACTGACACCTGCGGGACAGGTGTTTTACGAGTACGCCGAGCGCTTGAAAAATCTGCGAGATGAATCGCTGATGGCGGTTGCCGACCATAGCGGCACTCCCAGAGGAACGCTGCGGGTTGGCGCAAACGAAGCTACTTGCTTGTATGTGTTACCTGAAGTGTTTGGTGAGTACTGCCGGAGATATCCGCCCGTACAAATCAGCATTTACCGGAATTTCAGCTACAAGATTGTCGAGAAACTTGAAAATGGAATGATCGAGGTCGGCATTCTCACCCTGCCAATACAGTCGCCTAGTCTGAAGATCCAGCCCATCTTCCGCGACAAGCTCATGCTGATGGTGAGCCCCAAGAATCCGCTCGCGAAATACAAAGTGGTTCCGGTGAGTGAGATCGTCAAACAGCCGCTGTTGTTCCCCAAAACCGGGCACACGCGCAGGCTGCTGGACAAGTTATTTCGCCCGCATAGTGCTGAATTGCAGGTCCGCATGGAACTGCCAAGTATTGGCATGATCAAGAGCTTCGTGGCAGCGGATTTGGGCGTATCGCTGATTAGCGCTTCTTTCGCACGGGACGAAATGGAAGCTGGCCGGGTCAAGTTGATTGACCTAGAGGATGCGGAACTGTATCGCGAGCTTGGACTAGCCTATCGGCGCGATAGAACGCTATCTGTCGCTTCAACGGCTTTTGTGGCCTTGCTGCGCCAATTTGCAACGCACATGAAAAAAGGCGAAGCCTAAACGCTTTTACCCGAAAAATCGATTGCTGGCATCGTAATTTTGAATTTCTCACTAGCCTGCTCCGCGGCTAATCTGATGTGGCTGTTTTACTCAGCGTTACCTTAAGTTCATGAACCGATCCATCCAGAAGTCGAAGCGAATTACATCGACAGACACAGGCATGTCGACACGAATTACTACGTGTCTTCTGGAGGACGGGATCGGATGATGTAAAGCAATCTTAAGCAAGTCAACCGAGCCCACCGCCAGAAGGAATCTGGCGGTGGGTTTTTCTTTGCGCCTAAGAATGGGAAGGACAATATGAGCGAACTACAGCGCCCAAGCAGATTCGAGCAGAGCGACGAAGTGGTTGTGATGAAGTTCGGAGGCACGTCCGTAGAAGACGCGGCAGCGATTCGACGGCTCATCGCCATTGTCGGAAGCCGCAGTGCCTTTCAGCGCGTGATTGTGGTTAGCGCGCTGGCAGGGGTAACGGATCAACTTCTTGATGCGGGCAGGTCAGCCGCGTCAGGCCGTCTTGGATCGGCGCTAGCGATGGTCCGAGCAATTTACGTCAGACATGAGCAATTAGCTGACTCTTTAGTCGAGGGGAGCGCTAATGGTGCGCTAGATCGCGTCTTGCGAGGTGAGTTTCAGGCGCTGGAGGCGTTGCTTCACGATCTTGAAGCGTCTCACGAATTGAATCCGGAATCGCAGGATCGATTGCTCGGGTTTGGCGAGTATTTCTCCAGCCGACTGGTGACGGAAGCTCTCTGCCAAGCGGGCACGAATGCGGTGTTTGTCGATGCGCGGAATTGTATTGTCACCGACGACCGACATGGTCAGGCCAGTCCTCTCTGGAACGCAGTGAATCAGCGCGTGCCAGACGCATTGCAGCCGCAACTTGAGGCCGGCTGCATTCCTGTGCTGGGTGGGTTTATCGGATCTACGAGTCAGGGTGCTCCGACGACTCTGGGGCGCGGCGGTTCCGACTTCAGCGCCGCTATCCTCGCTGCTGCACTGGGCGCTTCTCGGGTGGAAATATGGACGGATGTTGATGGCGTGATGACGGCCGACCCTAAGATTTGCGAAGAGGCTCGGGTGATCCGAAAAATGTGCTTCGATGAAGCCGCAGAATTGGCGAACTTCGGGGCGAAAGTGCTGCATCCAGCAACATTGGCGCCCGCTATGAAGGAGGATATTCCTGTTTATGTGCTGAATTCGCGACGGCCGGAGGGAGCCGGCACTGAGATTGCGGCTCGACCGCGAGCGAAGAACTCTGTCAGTGCAATTACCGCAAAGAGAGACGTGGTCGCGGTCGAAATAGAATCATCAGTGGGAATCAACGGTGTGTTAGACGCTGTCTTCGCGGCGTTTGAGCGCCACGCCTGCACGGTGGACGTGCTGGCACTATCACCTGGCCGCATGTCTTTGCTGGCGGGGGCAACGTCGCCGCTTGCGAAGATTGCGGAGGATCTCGGGAATGTCGCGCGAGTCCGATGGGAGGATGGCCGCGCACTGGTTTGCATGGTTGGCGAGAACATTCGCCGGCGTCCGGAGATCGCAAGTCAGGTATTCGCTGCCGTCGCAGATATGGATGTGCGTGTTCTGTGTCAGGGCACGTCCGATCGCACCATCTCGTTTCTGGTGGATGAAGCGAAGGTCGAGGAATGCGTGCAGAGGCTGCACGCCGTTTTCTTCCCCAAAGTTGATCCCGGAAGGGATTGGGGAGGCATCTCGACCGCTTACTGCCAGGCCGGATAGCGTCAGCTTAGCTGCCGACCTTCGCCGCTTTAGACGCGTCGGGTGCGGGTTCAATCATGTGCAGTCCGCATTCCGTCTTGGCGAAACCGGACCATCGGCCCGCACGAGGATCTTCTCCCGGTCGGACGGCTCGCGTGCAATGCGTGCAGCCGATGCTGGGATAATCCTGGTTGTGAAGCTCGTTGTATGGAACGTCGTGATCATGGATATAGCGCCACACCTGTTTCGCGCTCCAGTCAACGATGGGATTTATTTTTATCAGGCCAAATTTGGCATCCCATTCGATACGTCGCGCGCTTGAACGAACGGACGTCTGATCGCGCCGAATACTCGTAATCCATGAGCTCAACTCTCCGAGTTTGCGTCGTAGCGGCTCAACCTTGCGCAGATTGCAGCATTGATCGGGATCACGGGTCCAGAGCGCGGCGCCTTTCGTTCGCTCCTGTTCCTCAGGCGAAAGCAGCGAGTACACTTTTTCGATCGTGATGCCGTATTTCTGTTCGATTTTGTCCATCAGCGCGTAGGTTTCAGGAAACAGAAACTCCGTATCGATGGTGAACAACCGAAAATCACGGCTGATGCGCGATGCCATATCGATCACGACCATGCCCTCGACGCCGAAGGCTGAGGAGATGGCCACGCGGTTACCGAAGGTTTGGAAGGCCCAGCTCAAAACCTGCTGAGGAGTCCAGCTTTCAGCAGCCGCCTGAATGCTGGCGATGTCTCGGGGAAGGAAAACTTGCGATTGATCCTGGACTGCGAGTTTCACCTGGCTTGCTCCTGATCAGAGGTAATGGATGAGCGGAAAGACTCGTCTGAAAGCAATGCGGGAGTTAACTGTGACTGCATTTTGAGGTCATCCAGGGCCGCATCTCCAAGCCGAACGACCTCTCCCACAACTAACAAAGTTGGCGCCGCCAGCTTAGGAGTGCTCTGCAATTCAGCGATCGTGGTTCGGTGCGTTTTCTGATGAACGGTCGTCGCGCGAGAAATGACGGCACATGGGGTCTCGCTGGAAAGTCCAGCCCCTTTCAGCTTGGCGGACATCTCAATGTAGTTTTGACCTGGCATGTAGATGACGAGTGTCGAGCCGCTACCTGCCAGCTTGCTCCAATTCGCTGCGTCGCTTCCTTGAGCCTGGTGGGCAGTAAGAAAAACCAGCGCGGATGATGCATGGCGATGGGTTAAGGGAATTGCCGCTGCGGCCGCTGCGCCGAACGCGGAGGTCACGCCGGGTACGACCTCATAATCGATGCCGGCCTTGCGGAGCGCCGCGATTTCTTCGCCTGCACGCCCGAAGATGAGTGGATCGCCCGACTTCAAGCGGACCACCTGGCGGCCAGAGTCGGCTAGAGCGATCATCAGGAAATTGATTTCTTCCTGCTGAATTCTCTTGGAGCCGCAACGCTTACCTACATCGTGGAGTTGCGCCGTTCGAGGAGCGAGGTCGAGAATTTCGGGAGAGACCAAGTCGTCGTACAAAATGACTTCGGCGTTCTGTACGAGCCGGAGAGCCTTCACAGTAAGCAACTCGGGATCGCCGGGACCGGCGCCTACCAAGTAGACTTTGCACTTCATGCACCTTCTCCTTTGGCGGCCAGTTCCGGAAGATCGGCGAGCGCCGCTTCGAATGCTTCGCGGCTTGCCAGCGAATGCAGCAAATCAAGTTTTCGCGGTTTATCAAGATCGCTTGCCAGAATGAGCTGTCTTGTCGCACCGAGCTCTGCCACCCATTCCTCATAGGCGGGGCCAAATTGCTTCTCGAGCTGCTGGCGAATTTTTTGCGCGAGCGACGGACTTTTCCCAGCAGTCGATACCGCTATCTGCAGATCGCCACGACGCACAACCGATGGATAGAAAAAATCGCATAGGTCGGGAACATCAACGACATTGCATAGGACGCGTCGTTTTTGGGCCTCGTCATAGATGCGCTCGTTGAGCGTTCTTGAACTGGTAGCAATGACAGCAAGAAATGCTCCATCGAGGTCGTCAGCTTTGAAGTGCCGGAGTTCAAGCTCAATCTTTCCGTCGCGGGCCCATTCGCGAACCGATGCGCGAGCCTCGAGAGCGACGACGCGGATCCGCGCGCCGGTATCGAGCAGGCCAGCAATCTTGGGCTCGCCGACGTTTCCGGCTCCAACAACCAGGCACTGCTTGCCTTCGAGTTTCAGGAACATCGGAAATAGGCTAGTCACCGTTACCCCCTGCCGCGTGCACCAAATTTTGTGGAAGATCTCGAGCTACAGCCGGAATCATTTCGCCAGCGAGGAACTCGCGAAGCTGTGTGTCGCTGTGACGCGCAAAGAAACGCCGTAAGTTTTCACCCGGCTCGCGATCCGCAGCGTAGCGGCCCAGCAGCCGCTCAAGAGCATCAGGCACGTCGGTGGCGGCGCAGCGATAGCCGACGGGACGTGCCGTAGCCTGATTGAGCCCGAGGGCCCCACCGACGCAGAAGTAGTAGGCATCGACCATTCGATCATTCACCTTGATCTTCTTGCCTTCGATGCCGACGTCCGCAATCCAATGTTGTCCGCAACTGTTCGGGCAGCCCGTCACATGCAGCTTCACGTGCTGGTCGAAACCGGGAAGCCTTTCTTCCAGTTCGTCCACCAGCCAGCGAGAAAAGTTCTTAGTCTCCGTTATGGCGAGTTTGCAGAACTCGGTGCCACTGCAGGCGACAGTCCCACGCGCGAATGCGGAACCACCCACTCGCAATCCAACGGCGTCGAGCTCTTTGGCTAGAGAGTCGGCATTTACCGTGGGAACATTCACCACGAGCAGGTTCTGCATGTTGGTCGCGCGCAACTCACCACCGGCGTAACGCTCGGCAATATCGGCAGCTGATTGCATCTGATCGGCAGTGATGCGTCCCCGGAGCACGACAGCGCCTACGTAAGACAGGCCGGGCTGCTTTTGTGCATGAATTCCGACGTGGTCGCGATAGACGTCGTCCGGCGCATTCTCTTCGGCTGCCGGATCGAGCTTGAAGCCGATGCGTTGCTGCAACTCGTCGAGAAAACGATCGGCGGTCCATCCATGTTTGAGAAAAAGGAACTTCAGGCGAGCGCGCTCGCGATGCTCGCGGAGCACTTCGGAGTCGCGAAACAGTTCGGCAATCCCCTTGACGACCGGTGAAACTTGATCCCAACGCACAAACGCATTGAGACGCGCACCGAGATAAGGCTCGGCGGAAAGTCCGCCTGCGACGCGCAAGGAGAATCCAACTTCAGGCCGGCCGTTTGTGTAGCGCCTGATCGCTGTCAGTCCGACATCGTTAATCTCTGGATACGAGCACCACGAATGGCATCCTGCGATAGAAATCTTGAATTTTCGCGGGAGGTTGTAGAAATCGGCGTTGCCTGCCAGCAGGTGAGACGTTTCGAGCACAAGCGGCGAGGCGTCGACTACTTCCGAGGCATCCACCCCAGCGACCGGGCATCCGGTCACGTTACGAGTAACGTCGCCGCACGCTCCCATAGTGTTCAAGCCGACACGAGAAAGCCCTTCCAGAACTTCCGGCAACGATTCAATCGTTACCCAGTGGAGTTGAATGTTTTGGCGGACAGTGAGGTCAGCGATTCCATTAGCGTGAAGCCGCGTCAAGTCGGCAACGGCGCGCAGTTGTTGCGAGCTCAAGATTCCGTTCGGGATGCGAATCCGCACCATGAAACGTTGCAAAGCGCGCCCTTCGCCGTTCTTGCCGCCCGTCACGCCGGCGCCATCGCCTTGGGTGTAGACACCCCACCAGCGGAAATATGTGCCGATCCATTCCGGGGGGATGGAGTCGAAGCCTTCACGAGCAAAGCGGCGAATCTCTTCCAACCCTTCCCAGGGATTCTTCGCCTTCTTCAGGCGCTCGACTTTTTGCGCTTTCGTCTCTTTCGTCGGATTGGTTGAACTTGTCATTGGTGATTTCCGCGGCAAATAAAAAACCCACTGCCAGGGTTACTGGCGGTGGGTTGATGAGTGCTTGAATTAAGAAAGAGTTCTTAGATCAGCAGCCTCCCCGCGCCAGTGCACACGCATGCACAACAACAACAAGTACAACAACACATGGCACGAAGATTGGAGACGTCTGACATTTGATGGTCGATTCTAAGCGGGCTTCCGTTGGCCGTCAACCTACTTAGGTAACAACTTGGACTCATATTTCAGATAAAAGGAATCAAGTTTTTTTCAATGAGATCGAATTCCTCCGCCTGAGGCTGTAGAATCATCGACTTAACCTTTAGGTAAATTGTTTCGAACGATCGGCAGTTCTACGTCAGCACATTGTCATGTGGCTTTTTCGAAAGGGTGCTTCTTTAAATGGTTCGTACTCTTCCTTCTCTTTCTTTTGTTGCAGTTCTGCTGTGCGCATCCGTGGTCCTTGGCCAGAACGCGCCTGATCCACACAAAGCCACGCTCGACCGCCTCGACTCTTTGACGCACCAGAACGAGTCAGAGTGGCGGTTTCATGCCGATATCCCGCACCCCGAGGATCCGGGTGTCAGCGATTCAGATTGGGGCACCTGGAGAGTGAAAAATGTTTCCGGCCCCGGCGGCCAAAATTCGAATGAAGAGCATTGGAAGGGGACGCGAGTGTTCCGCCGCTGGGTGGAAGTTCCGGAAAAGATAAATGGATATGCCACGCAGGGATCGCGAGTTCTGCTGGATCTGCGATTCGGCAGTCCACATGGGTTAATGATTACCGTATTCTCGAATGGAGGAATTCTTTACCGGGGCGACGACGATAACATTCTTCCAGTGCTTCTTACGCAATCCGCTCAGCCGGGTCAGAAGTTCTTGATCGCTGCTCGCGTTGTCGCCGGGGATGACGTTGAGTGCGAGTTCTTTCATAGCGAGCTCACCATCGAGCCACCGCAGTCTCGGCCGAATCCATCGTTGTTGCGACTCGAGGTAATTTCTGCAAGTCCCATCATTTCGGCCTATGAAGCAGGAAAGGTTGAACGCGAGCAGCAGTTGGACGCAGCGCTAAAGGCAATCGACTTCTCTCCCCTCGAAAAGGGAGATCAGGCAGCGTTCGATGCTTCGCTCAAAGCTGCTCATGCCAAATTGGAAGTGCTCAAGCCGTGGCTGCAGCAGTTCCGGATTCGCATCGTAGGTAATTCGCACATTGACATGGCCTGGCTGTGGCCGTGGACGGAGACCGTCGAGGTCGTGCGCAACACCTTTCAGAGCGTGCTAGACCTCATGCGTGAATATCCGGACTTCAAGTTCACGATGTCGTCCGCGCGTACGTACGAATGGATGCAGGAGAAGTATCCGGACCTTTTCGCGCAAATTGAACAACGCGTGAAGGAAGGGCGCTGGGAGATCATCGGCGGTATGTGGGTGGAACCCGACCTTAATATGCCCGACGGAGAGTCGCTGGTGCGGCAGATCCTCGTTGGCAAGCGATATTTCCAGAAAAACTTTGGTGTCGACGTGAAGATCGGATGGAATCCCGACTCATTCGGATACAACTACCAGCTTCCTCAAATCTACAAGAAGTCGGGCATGGACTATTTCGTGACCCAGAAGCTCTTATGGGCGCACGAGTTCACAACGTTTCCCTACAAGCTGTTTTGGTGGCAAGCCCCGGATGGAAGCAAGCTGCTGACTTACTTCCCTCACGATTACGCAGGAGGTATTGATGCGGAGCCTCTCGCGAAAGACGTCTCCGTCTGGATGCCTTCGATTTATGGACCGAAGATTCCGGAGAAGCCTGAAATGATGCATTTGTACGGAGTTGGCGATCATGGTGGTGGACCCACACGAGTAATGCTCGATCATGCAGACCAACTCAGGAAACCAGACACGATTTATCCGAAGCTGCAATTTAGTTTTGCCAGCGAATTCTTCAGCGACCTGGACAAGAGGCTGCCATCAATGCAGGTCCCCACGTGGGATGGGGAACTTTATTTCCAATACCATCGCGGAGTTTTCACCACCCAGGCTGAGACCAAGCGTCGAATCCGCCGGTCGGAAGAGAGAGTTCTGAACGCGGAAAAGTTTGCCTCGCTGGCAACGCTTTACGCTCTTCCCTACCCTCACGACGAAATGGAATTGACGTGGAAGAATCTGCTCTTCGATCATTTCCACGACATCATGCCGGGCTCAGGTATTGCGGTGAATTATCTGGACGCTCAGCGCAATCTCGAAGATGTCGATCGCGCCGCGAATGAGATGACGCTGCGGTCGTTGCGGGAGATCGCGGCTCACGTCGATACTTCGAAGGACGGCACGCCGGTTATTTTGTTCAATCCGCTCTCGTGGCAGCGAACCGATGTCACGGAGATTGAAGCGCAGCTGCCTGGACGTGCACGACGGATCGCAGTAACAGATTCGAATGGTAAAACGGCGGAGACGCAACTACTTTCACTCGATAGGGACACCCACCGGGCACGATTCCTTCTGCTATCGACTACACCTTCGCTGGGATACAAGACCTATTTCGTGCAAGCCGCAGAGGCCAAGAGTCCGGTTCAGTCCGCCCTTAAAGCCTCCGTCGATTCTCTTGAAAACGAGTTCATTCGGGTCAAGATCGATTCGAATACCGGATGCATTGCTAGCCTGTACGACAAAAAGAGCGGAACGGAATCTCTCGCTCCATCTGAAACCGATACCGGCGGACCTAAAACTTCCACGTGTGGAAACTTACTGCAGACGTTTGTGGATAAGCCGAAGCAGTGGGATGCATGGAACATCGACGCTGATTTCGAAAAGCAGCACTGGGATCTGGATAAGGCCGACGAAGTGAAGCTCGTTGAATCCGGCCCGCTGCGTGCAGTAATTCGAGTAAAAAATCATTTCCAGAATTCGACATTCATTCGCGATATCACGTTGTATGCAGGAGTTCCCCGCGTCGACGTCAAGATGCAGACGGAGTGGCATGAAAAACACATTCTCCTGAAAGTGGCATTCCCCATCAGCGTGCACAGCGAGAAGGCGACGTACGAAATTCCCTTCGGCTCCGTGGCGCGCCCAACCACACGCAACACGCCAGCGGAACAGGCGCAGTTTGAAGTTCCCGCACAGAGATGGGCAGATATTTCGGACACGAAACACGGACTCAGCCTCCTGAACGATTCGAAGTACGGGTATGACGCAAAGGGAAATGTATTGCGGTTGTCGCTGCTGCGTTCGCCTGATTGGCCTGACCCCCATGCCGATGAGGGTCATCACGAGTTCACGTACTCGCTCTATCCCCACGGAAGCGGGTGGAAGGACGCGCTGACGATCCGCCGCGGATACGAACTGAACTACCAACTCCTATCTCTTCCAACCGAGAAACACGACGGAAAACTTCCCGGCGAACATTCCTTCGTTGAGGCAAAACCGGACAACATTATTGTGACTGCACTGAAGAAATCTGAGGATGACGACGAGTTGATCCTGCGATTTTACGAGTGGGCAGGAAAGCAGGGAGATGCCGCGTTGGAACTTCCACCCGGGGCCAAGTCAGCCACCGAAACGAACTTGATGGAAAGGTCTGCCGGGCCATTGTCGGTAAGCAATAACGTCATCACCGTTCCGACCAAGCCCTACGAGATCAAGACGATCAAGATACAGTTCGAAAAACCTGTGAAGTCTGAAATTGCGGGGCAGCCGTGAATGCGCCGCAGGACGGTCCGAATCTAGGAATTGACATTGGAGGAACGAAGATCGCCGCTGGAGTGGTGGATCGAGACGGCAAAATTCTGGCACAGAGCCGGACGCCGATGATCGCCAATGGAACTCCGGAGGCTGGACTGCAAGCCGTCTTCGAGGCGATTGACTCGATGACGGCCTCCGTGCCCGGAGGAATTCAAAGCATCGGAATCTGCGCTCCGGGACCGCTCGATCCAAAGGCCGGTGTCGTTCTGAATCCTCCGAACCTTCCCTGCTGGCGGAATTTCCCATTGGCTGAGCGGGTTGCTGAAAAGTATCAGGTGCCGGTGCGAGTCGACAACGACGCGAATGCAGCCGCCCTCGCGGAAACCCGCTGGGGCGCTGCGTGCGGCTTTCATTACGTCTTCTACGCGACGATCGGAACTGGCATTGGAAGCGGCATCGTCTTCGATAACGCGATCTATCACGGCAAGACTGGCTCGGCAGGAGAAGGCGGGCACGTGAGCATCGATTATCGTGGCCCTCTGTGCAATTGCGGAAAGAAAGGCTGCATCGAGGTGCTGGCAGCCGGACCCGCGATTGGCGCGCGCGCGCGCGCGAAGCTGGCGGCCGAACCCTCGCGGCATTCTGTCATTCTGGATCTCGCTCAGGGCAACCTGTCTTCCGTTTCGAGTGAGCATGTCGGCAAAGCCTTTGCCAAAGATGATCCGCTTGCGCGCGAGATTCTTTCAGAGACGGTGGAACTCCTGACTGTGTGGTTGGGCAACATCGTGGATCTGTTCGATCCCGACGTCGTAGTGATGGGCGGTGGCGTAGCCGCAATGCTGACGCCGTTCTTCGATCAGATCAGGACTCGGCTTCCTTCTTGGTGCGTCAACCCCAAGGCTTCGGAAATTCCGCTGCTCATGGCTCATTACGGTGCCGATGCCGGCATCGCCGGAGGTGCGGCTCTGTGCGCCGACAATTTCTCATGACTTTTGTCGATGAAGAAGAACGATCATCTATGCAGGTCCACCATCATGATCGCTTGCTCGTGCTAGCCGTCGTTGCTGTTGCACTGATCGCCCATCCTTTGATGTTTGGCCAGGATCTACCCAAAGCTCCCCAATCTCATGTCTTTTCGCTCACTCCGGCCCCCGGCTACTTTACCGAGCCGGGGATAGCTGTAAATCCGCAGAATCCTCAACAGGTTGTCGCCGTTTTCCAGGACAACGTCCACGCAGCGTTTTCAGGGGACGCGGGAAAGACATGGCAGCTGGCGGAAGGAGTCGATCCCAAGAACTACAGGGTTTCGGGTGATGTCTCCACCACATTCGACAACCAAAATCACGCTTTCGTTTGCTACATTGCATTCGACAAACTTGGAAGTTTCAACTACTGGGCGCACAATGCGACGCGGAATGGAATTTTCATCCGCCGGTCGCTGGATGGCGGCAAGAGCTGGGAAGAAAACCATATCCCGGTTTCGGAGCAAATCAGCACTCCGGGTATTCCGTTCGAAGACAAGCCATACATCGTTGCCGACAACACGAAAAGCAAGTTCGCGGGCCATCTGTACGTTGGATGGACTCGCTGGAGACTCGCCGATTCGCAGATGGTTCTTTCGCATTCGACCGACGATGGAAAAACGTGGTCGGAACCGATCGAAATCGATACGCATCCTGGTCTGCCACGCGACGACAATGGTGCGGCCGAAGGATTCAATGGCGTTGTGGCCCCTGACGGAACCCTGTACGCGATCTGGAGCCAGGACAACCAGATCATGCTGACGTTGTCGCGTGATGGTGGTAAGACCTTCTCACGTGCGCGCGCCATCATTCGTACGGCACCCATTATGTTTGCGATTGATACGCTCGATCGGGCGAATGGATTCCCGCAGATCGCCATCGATCCCAAGGGAAAACGTCTTTATGTGTCGTGGAGCGACTACCGAAACGGCGATCTGGATATCTTCGTTGCCAGCTCCGATGACCGCGGCAAGCATTGGACCGTCCCCGATAGGGTGAATGATGATTCCGTTCACAACGGCGCCGAACAATTCTTTCAATGGATGGCTGTCGATCCGGTCGACGGGTCGGTCAATGTAATTTTCTATGACCGGCGCCGGGATCCCCAGAACCGCAAACAGTTCGTAGTGTTGGCACGTTCTACTGATGGCGGCCGGAAATTCAACAACTATGCATGGACGGATGAACCGTTCGAAGCAGGTGGCTTCTTCTTCGGTGACTACAGTGGCATTGCGGCGTATGGAGGTCGAGTCTACGGAGCGTGGACCGAGCAGCCTCTAGCCGCGGAATCAAAGGACCGCTCGGACGATCCCAAAGACGGCAAGGCCCAGCCGCGAGGAACTGTCGTCATGGTGGGGACCGCGGACTTCTCGGCAAAACCAGCGAATTAACGCGTAAAACGCACATAAGTCCTCAGCCTTCTTTCTGTTAAGGCCACGTAAAACTTCGTAAAACAAGGGGACGTTTCACAACTTCAGGCCGATAATTCCGTTCATACCAGCAGACGTTCGAAACAAGTTCTGGAGGACCTATGATGAAACACCTTATGCTCGCGCTCGCACTGGCGGGTGTTGTTTATTCTGTTACACCATCGGTGGCGCAAGATAGCCCAAGCAGCGAGCCACCATCAATGCAGGCGGGTGGACCGCCCGATCACGGACGCGGGCGCTTTGATCCGGCGCAGCGCACCGAAATGCTGACTAAGCATCTGAAGCTGAATTCGGATCAGCAGGCTAAAGTTCTCGACATTCTGAAATCACAACAATCTCAGATGGAGAGCTTGCGTTCTGACACTTCTACGCCGCAGCAGGATCGTAGATCGAAGATGATGGATCTGCATAAGGCCACGGACGATCAGATCCGCGGTGTGCTCGACTCAAACCAGCAGAAAAAGTGGGATGAGATGCAGAGCAAGCGTCAACAGTGGCAAGGGCACCGGCATGAAGGTCAAGCTCCGGCAGCTCCGGATGCTGCTCCGCAACAGTAAGAGCATCTCCTGAAAACTTGTACGGAGAAATTTTGGGCAGTCCACTCGAGTGGACTGCCCTATTCTTTTTCACCAGCAAAGGTGGCTCAGGATACAGGAAACGTGCTGGGTCGTGCCTTCGCTTTCGCGTCAGTGGGTGTCCACGCTCGACAATCACTTTTCTTTGTCTGTCTCTAGAAGTTTGAGAGTATCCTTCCTTGTCCCTGAAAGTCTCATGCAACGCCAGACAACCTTGGTTGTGACGGGAGTGCTCATAGGCCTGACACTCGGACTGGGGGCGTATACCTTTGTGTACGCCAAGGGATATTCTTATCTGACGAACGATCCCGCTGCATGCATGAATTGCCACGTGATGCGGGCTCAATATGACGCATGGTTGAAGTCGAGCCATCACTCGGTCGCTACGTGCAACGACTGTCACACCCCGCACAACATCATCGGGAAATATGCGGTAAAGGCGAACAACGGATTCTGGCACTCGTTCTACTTCACGTCCGGAAGATACCCCGACACAATCGAGATCACGAAGTTTGATCATCAAATAGCGGAGAATGCATGTCGTCGCTGCCACGAAGACATCACCTCGGCAATCGACGGCAATGTTGTGCACGGAAAAGCGCAAGGACTGCAATGCACCCGCTGCCACAATTCGGTTGGGCACTCCGAATCGGCGTCAGCAAGATTGACCACACCCATTTCCCGGAGCTTTCATGAACACGTCGGCGACTGAACCTGAGCCAGGAAAACCCAGGCGGCTTCTCATGGCTGTGATCGTGCTCGCGGCCGTCGCAACGCTAGCCGTAACCGCGTTGCTCGTGAACATATTTGAACGGAAGCAGGAAGCACGAAACCCGTTTTACCGTGTTGTCGAACTGGACGATACGATTGACGATCCTGCGATATGGGCAAAGAACTTCCCGATGCAGTATGACCTGTACCAGCGCACGGTAGATATGGAGCGCACCAAGTACGGCGGGAGCGAAGGTCTGCCGCATTCGCCGACGCAGGCCGATCCGAGATCAGTCGTCGCCCGCTCAAGACTCGAACAGGATCCACGCCTCAAGACGATTTGGGCCGGATACTCCTTCTCGGCTGACTATCGCGAGCGACGAGGGCATGCCTACATGCTTGACGATCAAACGTTCACCGAGCGGCAGAAATTCGCGCCTCCGGCGATGTGCATCAACTGTCATGCCTCTTTGGTCACGACGTTCCTGAAGCTGGGGAACGGCGACATTATGAAGGGTTTCGACGTCATCAGCGACACCCACATGACCTATTCGCAAATTCGGCAGCAAGTGAAGCACGCGGTTGCCTGCATCGATTGTCATGATCCGAAGACGATGCAATTGCGCGTCACTCGTCCGGCATTTATCCAGGGCATTCGCGCATTGAAAGCCTCCCAAGGCGTGCAGCACTACGATGTTAATACGATGGCGACTCGGCAGGAGATGCGCAGCTTTGTGTGCGGCCAATGTCACGTCACCTATTACTTCCAACCGCCAAACAAGCGGCTTACATTCCCATGGGCCAAAGGGCTAAAGGTAGAAAACATCATTGCCTTTGAGGATGAGCAGAAGATCAAGGAATGGGATCATCCGGACAGCGGCGCCGGGCTGATCAAGGCGAGGCACCCCGAGTTTGAAATGTGGAACCAGGGCGTGCACGCGCGCTCGGGCGTCGCCTGCGCGGATTGTCATATGCCTTACATGCGCCAAGGCGGGCTGAAAATCAGCGACCATCACGTGAACAGTCCCCTGCTCAAGGTCAACCGGTCCTGCCAGACGTGCCATCATTTTCCGGAGGAAGAACTTAAAGCTCGTGTGGAAGATATTCAGGACACGTTCTTCAATCTGCGTAATACAGCTCTCGACGCTCTCGTCGATCTGATCAACGACATAAAGTCAGAGAAAGCGAAGGGAATGACCGACGCACAACTGGCTCAAGCACGCGAGTATCAACGCAAGGGCCAGTTTATGATCGACTTCGTGATGTCGGAAAATTCGATGGGATTCCATGCTCCGCAGGAAGCAACCCGGATACTCGGCGATGCAATCAACCTGTGCCGGCTGGGCCAACTGAGCCTGCATGGCGGACCGGCACCCAGTCACAACCCACCCAGCATCGAAAACGTGGCAATGTCGCGAAGTCCCGAGAAATCTCCAAAGTAGCCCCTGAGCACCGATACGGCTGTCCGGCATCGCGGTTTCAGCGAATGCCGAACAGCCGTATCGTTTTTGAGACCCTCGATCGCAGCGCGAATTAAAAGCTGAATCGCGCCTGCAATTGAATTGTTCTGCTACCCAGTGCGCTACCCGCAACTCCAAAGTCAGGATTCACACTAGCAATCGACCCGTCTGGGTTGACAGATCCCAGGTTTCCATCGATCGAAGCCACGTTGATGTTGACCTTGTTAAAGAAATTATAGACATCCGCCCGAATTTCGAATTTCGCGCTTTCCCCGAGGATGCGATTGCGCGGGATGCCGAAGGCCTTGCTCAAACTAAGATCCACGTCGTTGTAGCTCGGACCGTTCAGGCTGTTGCGATGAATTCCCGGGGCCGGAGCTGGAGCTGTCGCCGGAAAAGACGGGCCCGCAACGAAAGATGGCGGCAACAAGAATCTTGTGCCGTCGCCTCCGTAGTTGGGGTTGGTGCTTTGCATGAACGCGCTGTTCGCTGTGCTGTCGCCCGCACCGACGATTGCCGCAGAGGGACGAAGTTGACCGTACCCGCTGTTCTGGTAATAGAGGTTGGTGCTTGCGTTGTAGAACGGATCCCACGGGAAGCCAGTGTGGAAGTTCCAGATTCCGCTGAGCGACCAACCGCCGGCAACCTTCTCGATCCAATTGTGATTGCCGTGGAAGAATACCGGCTGCCACAGACCGAACAGCTTGAACGCATTGCGCACATCGTAGTTCGCGCGACCGTACGCCAGACTCGGATCGAACGGGTACGGATCCTCATAGTACGGACCGGAAAGCTCGTCCATCGCACGAGCCCAGGTGTACTGGGCAGACGCCTGAAATGTGTGTGAGAAATTGTGCGAGAGAGTGGCAATCATCGCGTTGTAGTTCGCGTTACCCGTGTTCTCCCAGAAATTGATGGTATTCACAAGCGGGTTCAAAGCGAATCCGTAGGAGCCACCAACTGCGTTCCAGTTGTTGTGAACGAGGAGATGCCTCGTCTGGTTGCCCTGGTAGCCTAGAGTGAAGATCATGTCGTATGGCAATTGATCTTGCACGTCAAACGAGTAGTGATAGTTCGCAATTGTCTTCGGATCTCCCTGGAATCCGGTAAGAACGGCGTTTCCACTCACCGGCAGATTCTGCGCTGTGAACGTGGTGATCGCTGCCGGATTTGGTGCGTATCCAAAAATAGAATTGATGTTCGTCGCAGTCTCGTAAAGAATGCCGGTTCCTGCGCAGGCTGGATTGGTTGTGTACGGGAAATCGCAATGGAAAAACGGGGTTACGGCGTTGGGCGGGTTACCACTGGCGTTCGCCGTTACAGCGATTTCGTTCTGGTTGTAGTTGATTCCGAAGCCTCCACGGATCACGACCTTGCTTTGCAACGCGCCGGGAGACCACGCGAATCCGACCATCGGACTCAGATTAGTTTTCTGCGGGGTATATAGACTTCCACCGACCCGGACATTGAGGCCGTCGAGTGGATTCGGTCCTGCGCCGAACCGCATCACGTCCTGATTATCTTGCTTGGGGTAAAGCGCACCAAAGTAAGACCAGCGCAGACCGAGGTTGACGGTGAAGTTAGGCCGAATCTTGAAATCGTCCTGGACGAAGACTCCGCCGAGATTCTCACGATCATCCTGCCGGTTGGAAAATGGAATTCCAGTGGACGAGTTAAACTGACCGCCAAAATTCCCACCTTCTCCGTAAGGCGCATCGTTCGCGAAATCCCATAAATTGTGGAAACCGAAGCCGGGACGGGCCGCGTAGACTGGATCATTCAGGTAGAAGAGGCGCGTGAACTCTCCGCCCATCTTGATGCTGTGGCGTCCCGCGATCTTGGTGAGAACATCGTTGAATGTGTAGGTCCACTGGTTCAAGTGGCTCGGTCCCGGGGCGCCGAAATACTGCGGAGTAGCAGGAGTGGAACCCGCGGCATTGCCGATGGCGTCGATCGTATCCTGCGGCAATCCGAACGGCTCTTGAGGATTGCTCGTCACTTCGTTCCACCGCCAGCCGGCTGCGTTGAAGCGTGCCTGATTCAGCAATGACGCTGAGAAAGTGTGATTCCAGATCAGAGCGAAAGCGCTGTTAGTCTGCTCGTGGTGCCAAAGATTCTGCGGACGAATCGGTCCATTGAAATCCGTGATGGATACAGGAATCCAATAGATGGTGAATGCTAGCCTGTCTTTGCTGCTCAGGTTCGCGTCCACACGTCCGTTGTACTGCATTTGCGAAGTTTTCGTCGGGTTGAGGGAGTTGAAAAATGCGAGGTCCGGAACGCCGTCCAGCCCGCCACCGACACCAGGAGCGCTCGGATTACCTCCGTATGTCAGGTCCTGCGTGCCTATTCCCGTTGTGAGCGGCGAGCCGATGTCCAGACCTCCGCTCGTGGTGTTGCAGGAAACTCCTTCTGTCAAACCGATCGAAGCGCATGTACGCGGGATAGTTCCGTTGGTCGAAACCGCATTTCCAGGAAAGGAGAGATATTGCGCTGCGATGCTGCCTGGCGTCGCGGCTGCGGCGTCAAATTGCGATGTCTCATACCAACCTTGCGCGGTGGTGACCGAGGTTAACGGGCTCGTTTCCCAATTAAAGAAGGCGAAGATCTTGTTTTTCCAGATGGGACCGCCCAGACTGCCGCCGTATTGATTGAACCGGCTCTCATCGCGATTCAATCCACGCTGAGAAGGAGTTCCAGGATTATTTGATCCGACACCGTTCCAGCGCTGGTAGGCGTTCAACCCCGGTCGGGAAGCTTTGAAGAATGCGCTGCCATGGAATTGGTTCGTTCCGCTCTTGGTTGTGACTTGAATCTGCGCGCCACTGAAGCGTCCGTTCTCGGCATCATAGCTGTTGGAGACAACCTTCATATCTTCCACAGAATCTTCGCTGGGCGTGATGATCGAAGTGCCGCCCCAGACCGCGCTGACCGTGCTGATTCCGTCGATGGCGATTGAGTTGGTTTCGTACTGGCCACCTGCACTTTGAATCTGTGGTCCATTCTCAGTCGCAAAAATTCCTCCTGAACCGGATGGCGTTCCACCGGGACCCTGATTTCCAGGTGTGGTGAATGAACCGCCTCCTGCCTGCTGCGAGGCGTCGCCAAAGACTCCAGGAGCCAGTTGCGCCAACTGGAAGACATCCCGATTGAAGGATGGCATGTGCTGGATTTGGTTCGTATTGATGGTCCCGCTGACCGTGGCGGTCTCCGTGTCTAGCGTCTGTGTCGTTCCAGACACTGTGACCGTCTCCTGGACTTCTCCGAGGTCCAACTGAAGATCGAGCGAATTCAATTGCTCGGGAATTATCTGAACGCGGTCGAGTAGCTTTTTCTTGAACCCTTCGTGTTCCGCGGTGATTTGATAGGGTGCCGGACCAAGCGCATTGAACTGGTAAATGCCACTTGCATCAGAAGTCGAGACCATTTTTTCGTTAGTAGCAGTGTTAATAAGAGTAACGGTGGCGCCTGATACGGCGGCACCTTGGGAATCGGTGACGGTTCCGCGAAGTGAAGCGCGGAATTGCGCATGTGCAGCTACGGACATGATAACGAAGCAAAGGACCGACGAAATTACGCGCAGGGCAGAACAGGCACGGCTACTCATGAGGCCTCCTTCAGCCTTTCTGATACCGAAAGCGTTGGGTTACTCAGGTGGTTTACAAAAGCGTTTTAGTACAATCTCCAGCAAGGTACGGTTAGGGCTAATGCGTTAGTTACATGCGTAGGCGGAAGAAAAGCGCGGACTCATCGGCTGATCCGTGTGAAGTGTTTGCGCGAAGGAATTTGTTGCCGTGGTCTTAAATTTGGTTGCTGCGATGCATGAATTAAACTTTTTTGTGTGAGATTTGTGACAGCGTGGGTTGAAGACCAATGCCAAAACGAATAGTGATCACGACTGTTATGTTCTTCCTTGCTCTCGCGGCGAACACGGCGTCGGCACAAACTTCTACTGAGACGGTTTCAATTGATGCTCACGCGCCAGGCCACCCTTTTCCGCATTTTTGGGAACAGACGTTTGGGTCTGGCCGCGCGATTCTCACGCTACGCGAGAGCTATCGGAACGATCTACGCGAGGTGAAGAAGGCCACCGATCTCCAGTACGTTCGTTTCCACAATATTTTGCACGACGAGGTGGGAGTATATGACGAAGACGAACAGGGCCGTCCTATATACAACTTTTCATACGTAGATCAGATTTACGACGGACTTTTGGAGAACGGTGTACGGCCCTTTGTTGAAATCAGTTTCATGCCGAAGAAACTCGCTCTGCGTCAAGACATCCACCCCTTCTGGTACCACCCGATCGTCTCTCCGCCAAAAAGCTACGGGAAGTGGGACGATCTGATTCGCGCGTTTGCCCGTCATCTGATCGATCGATACGGCATCGAAGAAGTTGCTCGGTGGTATTTCGAGGTTTGGAACGAGCCCAACATCGACTTTTGGACCGGTGAACCGAAGGAATCGACGTACTACGAACTCTATGACCACACTGCAAAGGCCTTGAAATCGGTCGATACGCACCTGCGGGTGGGTGGTCCATCCACTTCTTCAGCACATTGGGTGACCTCGTTCATTCAGCACGTCGCTTCGCACAACGTTCCAGTCGACTTTATTTCGAGTCACGGCTATGCCGACGACACGGTCGAAGACTTGTTTGGAACGAAACAGGATATCCCCATGGACGACCGCGTCTGCAGTGCGATCAGAAAAGTTCACGATGAGATTGGCAGCTCGCTTCGGGAAGGATTGCCACTGATGTGGACCGAATGGAACGTCCCGTCCTTCGGGCCGTTGCAAGCCCGGGACACTTCCTATGTGGGCGCCGCGCTGGCCGATGATATTCGCCAATGCGACGGGCTGGTGACCATGATGTCGTTTTGGACATTCAGCGATGTTTTCGAAGAGGGCGGCCCCAAGCGAGAACCCTTTGATGGAGGTTTTGGCCTGATTGCGATGGGCGGGATCAAGAAGCCGAGCTACGCCGCATTTGCACTGCTCCATCAATTGGGCAATGAGCGGATTCCGCAGCAGGCATCGAATGTGCTGGTCACTCGACGTCACGATGGCACCGTCGTCGTGGCCGCTTGGAACCTGGTGGATCCAGATAAGACCGGGGCGTCAAAGTCATTTGTGTTTAAGTTCGCCGGTGTCCTGGAAGAAAGCTCGGTACGTATAAGCCGCGCGGATTCCGAGCACCGGAATAGCCAAATCGCCTACAGGGGCATGGGAAGCCCCGCCTATCCAACGCTCCGGCAGGTACGCAAGCTGAATGGAATTGTCGATGATACCGCTCCTCATGATATGAAACGGTCGAAGGGCGAAATCAAGGTGGAGATCCCGGTCAATGGGCTCGTCTTGATCGAACTCTCAAAACAATAGACGCAGAACCACCGCGTTACTGCTGGCAGACGATCTTCTGTTGATTCATGCCAAGGATCGTCTTCTCTGAGATCGGCGGCTGAAAGTGTGCGTACAGCACCGAATAGGTGTCCGTGTTCTCCCCGTCGTTGCCAACGCTTCCTGTGATCGACACGATTACCGTTCCGTCGCTCCTATAGAAAGTATCCTGTGATCGTTTCGCCGCGTAGGCGTGAGTTTTCTGGAAGCCAGCAAGATGAGCCGTGTACCACGCTATTGTGGCGTCGACCTTGGAGTCGTACACCGAATAGAAGTCGGCTTCCATCTTGCTCTTGCAGATCGTAGAAGCGGGAAGTTGTGTGGGCTCATTCCCGAGGTGAAGTCGGGAGTCCGTCGCAGGATAAAGCGGAAGGTTCGTCAATGGATCGGTGGTCAACAGTTTCGCCCCTGCGACCAATGTGCCTGCGAGCGAAAGAACAATCGCTATCGCAACGAAAAGTTGGAGTCGTGCATTAGTCATGAGAGTTTCCTCGATTGTTGTTTACGCCGGTCTCCAGCCTTTACAGCGCTTCTGCAATCTCTTTTGCCAGGGGCTTCACCGCTTCCGTATTGCAAGGGCAGTTGATGTACATGATCCGGACTAGTTTCTTTCCTTTGCGAAACATGATCATGCCGTCCGCCGAAACGAACGCTTCATCCCCGATGCCAGAAAGAGTTTGTGTATCTCCCAGAACGGACAGACCCTTGGAATTGAGCTGCATCTGCGCCTCAGCCGCATTCAGATCAACTGAAAAGTTGAATACGGGGACTTCGCCGGATGTATCCCGTTCCGATGCCGGCTTCTCGCTTTCGAACATCTTGCCCATCCCTCCAGTGAAGGCCTGAACCATCTCCTGGGTCTTCTTGTCGGCTCCGCGTGCGGCCATCATGGCGGTAACGTGTTTCGCCGTCATATCCGCTTGAGTGCCCTTTGCGATGTAGGAGCAGGCGTCCTCACTGCGATCGGCGCGGATGATCTCAACTCCGATGGCGCGGCTGACATCTTCTTTGCTCAGGAGCCGACACACGTCGCCCATGCTCCCAAACTTCGAACCGGAAGCGGCTGCACGGGAACTGCCTGAGTCGGAGTTACGATTGCTGGTATCGGAAGACGAGTTCAGGACTTCATTCGTGACCTCGTGGACCTTTTGACTGATGCGGTGTGCAACGTAGTACATTCCCACCACGCCAGCGGCACCGCCTACAAAAATGATCACGACAGCCGCGATGCCAAGCTTGGCAAGCGGACTCATACCGGTCCTGGCGGCAGCCGGCGCGCCAACCGCCGGGGCGGGTGGAGCGGACGGAGCCGTCTGCGACGCTTGAACCACCGGTGGAGTTGCCTGCGGCAGAGCCGATTGAAATGGTGGATTTATGTTCCGGGCATCTGCGCCACATTTGACGCAGAACGGTCCGGTCAATGGCGCGCCGCACTTCGTACAGAATTTACCCATATTCAGGGGCTCCTTGCTCTCTCGGCTCGTTATCTATATCTATATAGGCGGTAGAATGTTGCCATACTCGAATCGGGCTGAGCGATGTTCCTTATTATTCTTGCCGCCGGTTCCTCCCAGATCGACATCGTCTTCGCTCCTCAAGGCCAGGCCTGTCCTCTTTGAAATCCACATTTGGGAGTCTTGCTTACCGTCTTCGCTTTCGCTGTGCATGGAGTAGACCTCTGCAGGCTCAGTCTCCACGAGTTCGTTGCGCACAAACTGGCAGACTCCTTTGGTATGTTGCCGATTTTCCTTTTCCTGCTCGAGAACCTCGGCCGGTGTCACTCGACTGTGCATCCACTGCCCGTTGGCGCGAATGTATATCTTCCCCTGCGCGTAGATTGTTTCACTGGTGCGTGGCTTTCCTCCGTTCAGGAACGGGGCGGTGTGAGTCGTGAAGCTGTGACTGGGAGTTGTGACGATCTTCGTTAAGGCGTCGAAGACCGGCTGGCAGGAGTCGGCAGCGCAGGCGCCAAGCGAAAAGAGGAAGAGCGCGGACAATGCCAAGAGTAAGAACCTTGCACGAGAGTCACGTACCATTCGACGCCTCCTATTCCAAACGTTCTGACCGGCGCGATTCCGCCATAGATGTTGGACGTGAATGTCGGCTATTCCCAGAGCCGCGTCAATGAAACTGCCTCTTAAATCATCCTTAACAATCAAGCAGTTTGATTTCAATCGAATGGCGATGCGGATTAATTCTGTGTGCTAACATTTTGCGCCGTCGAGAATGAGGAAACTTGTCCGCGCTCTACCGCTTCGGTCCATTCGAACTCAACACAACCGAGGGGACGCTTGTCCGGAACGGAAGCCGCGTTAAGTTGCAGGATCTACCCTATCGGCTACTGGTACTGCTCGTAGAGCAATCGGGCCAGATCGTTAGCCGCGAAACGCTAAGGCAGCGTCTGTGGCCGGACAACACGTTCGTCGAGTTCGACAACAGCCTCGGGGTGGCGGTCCGAAAGATTCGGGACGCACTCGGAGACAACGCGGAAGCTCCCAGATATTTAGAGACCCTGCCTCGAAGGGGTTATCGATTCCTGGCCCCCGTGACCGTCATTGGCAGAGACCGGGATTCCAATCCCAGTCAGTCGATGTCGATCGAAGCAGCGGTCCCATCGGCGGAACCGGGGAAGGCTGGAACGAGACCTACCCGGTCGCACACTCCGTACTTCGTCGCTGTGATATTCGTCGTCCTTGTAGTCGCTAGCGCCTTGTACATGCTGCGTGGCCGGCATCACGGAAGTGGACCTGTTGCGTCCAAACCCGTTTCATCCGCGGTGAAGATACGAAAATCCGTGGCAATCATCGGATTCCGAAACTTGCCAGGCCATCCAGAGGACAACTGGCTATCCTCTGCATTCGCCGAGATGCTCAACACCGAGCTGGCCGCCGACGGGTCGATGCGAATGATCTCTGGCGAGGATGTTGCCCGGGCCAAGCGAGAGTTGCCGCTTAGCGACGAGGATAGTCTGGCCAAACCCACTCTGGAGCGGCTTCGGACCGATTCAGGGGCGGACGTGGTGGTTCTGGGGTCCTATACGTTGTTGCCGGGGAAGGGAGACAGACGAATACGCCTCGATGTCCGCGTGCAAGATACCGCCGGGGGCGAAACTACGGTTGAGGAAGCTTTCGTAGGCAAGGAGAACGACCTTTTTGAACTCGTGAGCCAGGCAGGCGCCTCGATGCGGCAGAGGTTGGGTGCTTCTCCTGCATCGAACGAAGTCATTGCGCAGGTCCGAGCTGCCCTCCCTTCAAAGCCTCTCGCGGTCAAACTCTATACCGAAGGACAGAATTCACTGTGGGCCTTCGATTTCGTATCAGCCCGGAACTTCTTGATTCAAGCGGTGGCGACCGAACCAGAATTCCCGCTTGCCCATGCTGCTTTATCCGATGCATGGAATCATCTCGGGTATGCCGTGAAAGCTCGGGATGAAGCCGAGAGAGCGCACTCCCTTTCGAGCCACCTGGGTTCTGAAGAGCGCCTCCTGATTGAAGGTTCGTATTACACCACGCAGCAAGATAGAAACAAAGCGCTCGAGTCTTATAGAAATCTCTTCGCGCAATTTCCCGACAATTTGGACTACGGTCTTCGCCTCGCAGACAATCAGCGATGGGTAACTCCCGACGATGCGATGGCAACCCTCGCAGCTTTGAAGCGTCTACCAGCGCCCTTGAGTGACGATGCGAGAATAGACATCCTCGAAGCTCGTGCTCTGGTCAATAGGGACGTGGGAAGAGCTCAGGGTGCGGCCAGGAAAGCGGTCCAGAAAGGCGTCGCACAAGGCTCTCGATTGCTGGTCGCTCGCGCGTACGGAGTTCTATGTGAAATCGATGCCGATAGTGAGTCCCCTGAGCAGACCAGCCAAGATTGCGAGAATGCCCGTCAGAGTTACGCCGCAGCCGGGGACCGAGACAACGAAGCTCGAGCGATCAACGATTTCGCCACATTCCAATATCAGAAGGGTGATCTCGGCCGGGCCGAACGAATGTTTCAAGGAGCACTCAAAGTGTTCCGCGAGATCGGCGATATCGAGGGCATTTCAACCACGCTAAATAATCTGGGCGATATCTCGTTGGCGAAAGGCAAACTCGCCGACGCGACTCGAGACCTTTCCGAAGCAGTGCCGGGCTACAAAGAAATGGACGATAAAGACGGCACCGCCCTGGTGATGAACGATCTGGGCGAAGTCGCACGACGACGCGGAAAGTTGGATGAGGCTATCCATATATATGAGGGCGCCAAGAAGATTGCGCAGGAAATCGATGATAAGCGGGCTGTCGCATACATCCTCACCGGAATCGGCGATACACGCACGAATGAAGGCGACTTCCCTGCCGCGCGGACCTCTTATGAAGAAGCGCTCGCCTTGCGGAAGCAGACCGGCGGAAAGCAAACGACGGCGGAGAGTGAACTGGCATTGGCAAAGCTTTCAGTCGACGAGGGAAAGGCACCGGACGCTGAAGGTGTCATTCGGAAGTGCCAAGAGCAATTTCACGAAGATCATCAGGCCGATGATGAACTGAACGCCGATATAACACTCGCAGAGACCCTGCTCGCAGAATCGAAAAGCTCCGATGCAAGTAAACAGCTGGAAGCCAGCA
Organism: uncultured Acidobacteriota bacterium; assembly: GCA_963801895.1. Lineage (GTDB taxonomy): Bacteria > Acidobacteriota > Terriglobia > Terriglobales > Acidobacteriaceae > Sulfotelmatobacter. The sequence goes on from CAWDGM010000005.1 coordinate 403,261, forward strand.
GGTCCCTAGCCTCGAACAGCGTCAATGAGATACTTCGCTTGCAATTCGATCTGGCGTCTGCTCGTGTAGCAATCGCGTCCGGACGCCTCGAACCAGCGCGCCGGGAACTTCTGACTGTACTTCAGAAGGCTCGCGCCTACGATCTCGTGGAAATCGAATTCGAAGGACAATTGGCCGATGCGGAACTGAAGAGAAAGTCCGGGGAGTCAGCCAAAGCTCAGACTGAACTGGCTGTTCTTGAAAAAGCAGCGCGCGGCAAAGGATTCGGGTTCATCGCAGCACGAGCGCTCTCGGCTCGCAATAGACGCGCTGCCAATCCTTCCTACTGATCATCTGAACTACCTGGGTTGGAAACGTCGCGACGACGATCTCAATGCGAAGTGGATCGCGTTGGCTCACGCCAAGATCGCGACGGAAGCAAGAAGCGGAATAGACACCAACACTAAGGACACGGCAGCTACGCGCAATGACAGGAGTACGCCCATCAAAGACATCTCTTCATTTTTCTCGCCGATAAATCGAACGACCTGAGAAATAAGTTTTGGCATACAGGTACACCTGCTCTTCGTCCTTCGCCCGCGGGTAACAATCGACGGAAGGTTGAAGATTATCTGAGGAGCACTTTCAGGTTTGCTATGAGTCAAGGCTTTGGAGCGGGACCGGCACCACCCTCTGAAGGCCCTTCCCCCAGTGCTTTCCAAGGGCAGCAACCTCCCGCTCCTTACACCTTTTCTCAAGGGCGTGCGCACTCCGAGGCAACGGTTCGTACGCACGCCCTAAGCCCGCTAGAAAACACAGGCGGCATATTGGCCATAGTGGTTAAAGTAACCACCCACCAACGTTACTGTCATAGTGCAAAGGACATGGATTTCATTTCATAGTCACGAAAGTTTTTTTTGATCGCGAGTTTGGAGCTGGGAAATAATTCGCCGAAAAACTCTTTGAATTTGGCGCGGCGGTGTAAAATACGCACACTCTGCTGGCTTCCGAGGCACCGGCCGTGCAATTCTTCGCATTCGATAGTGATTACCTCGCACGCCTTCGTGCGGGTGATTTTCGGACCGAGCAACATTTCGTGTCCTACTTTAGCCAACTGATTCAGTTGAAGCTGCGGTCTCGCTTGAATTCGCCTGAGGCCATCGAAGACGTTCGCCAGGAGATCTTCGCGCGAGTATTCACGGTTCTACGAACGGACGAGGGCATCCGTCAAGCAGATCGCCTCGGACCATTTGTGAATTCTGTCTGCAACAACGTACTTCTGGAGCACTACCGTTCATCTTCGCGCACCACTGCTTTGGACGAAGAGGATGACGACGCCGAGATTCCGGATAAAAAATCCGATGTCCTTGGCGAAGTCATGACGCGACAGACAACCCAGATGGTGCGCGCGATTCTCGACGATCTCAGCGAACGCGATCGCAGGCTCATTAAAGAGGTGTTCCTGGAGGAGCGCGATAAAGATGACGTCTGCAAAGACTTTGGCGTGGATCGGAACTATTTGCGCGTCCTGCTCCATCGCGCGAAGCAAGCGTTTAAAGATCAATATGTTAGCAACACCGAAAAGCAGCGCCGGCGGGTTGCAATCTAGCTGGAGTGATATGAAACGTTTCACCTGCTGCCGACACTATCTGTCTGGGGAGAACAGGGACACTGATGGATCACGAAGAAGCAATCCGCCTGACAGCGACGGAGCGATACTTGTTAAACGAACTGACCGGGGACGAGCGCGACCAGTTCGAAGAACATTTCTTCGCGTGCGCCGAGTGCGCCAGCGACCTGCGGGCAGGTTCTCAGCTCATTGAGAAAAGCAGGGAGATACTTGCCGAACCTGCGTCCACCACACCAACTTTGGTTCCGAGACGCACACCCGTGCGGTCTGAATGGTTTGCGTGGCTGCGACCGGCGTACGCAGTGCCGGTCTTTGCCCTGCTACTTGCGGTGGTCGTCTATCAGAACACGATCACCGTGCCGGAGATGAAGGCGGCGATCAACAATCCGCAACTGTTGCCTTGGACGACCGTCAACACTCGTACCCGTGGTGCAAGCGAGAGCAAGGTGGAAGCGCAACCGGGCCGGGGCTTCGTTTTATTCATCAATATTCCACCCGACCCAAGCTTTTCCAGCTATCGAGCCGAAGTCTACAACCCGGCGGGGACAAGGGACTGGTCGCTGCCAATCAGCACTAACTCGAGCCAGGATAGATATGTTGTGCAGGTCCCGCCGCGCGATCGCGAAGCGGGCACTTATTCTTTAGTCCTTATCGGGATTACGAACACGGGCCAAAACACGGAAGTCAGCCGTACCCCGTTCGAACTCCAATTGGAAAAATGATCTCACGCAGAGGAGACAACAAGATGGCCGCAAATCCGAAATCACCAGCAACGCTTGAACCGATGGATGACGCGTCGTCTCACTACCACGTGTACCACGCGGAAGCTCACGTCATCAGCGGCTTCCTGAAGCATCCGATCAAGCAACCGATTGAGCCACAGGGCCACGTTGTGATCGAGAAGACTCGGCGCGAAGGTCATATCACACGCGTGACGGATGGCACGAGCCTCGAAGGATTGATCACGTTTAAGAGCGGCCACACCCGGGCATCGGGAAACAAAATTCAGAAAAAGGATCTGTGGGGCAGGGATCATTCCGGGTATGTAACACTCTCAACGTCGGTGATCGAAGGACTAAATGTATTCGAAGTGATTACCGCGGACCGCGTGGTGGCGCAGGTCTCCACCGAGCATCCTTATGAAGACGGTCACGTCCCCAAGGTGACATTTCTCGGAACCAGATTCGAAAATCTGAGAATCGGTGGCTATCCAGTGGAGCTCGAGTTTGACTTGGCAATTTGTGGAGGCCGTCCGGAGAATGATCGCCCCTACCTCGAGGACACGGGTTTTCTGGACCGAGTCGGACGGCAGTATGACGGCATTCTTTCGTCCAGCGACGTTCCAGATGAAATCGAAAAATCCTACAAATCCAAGATCACTGACATTGGCGATCTCAGAAAACGCACCAACGGAAAGGCGAAGAAGAAGGGTAACGGTTGCTCTAGCCTGCATTGCTCGCTGGTGAAGAGTATTGGGCCAATACCGATTCCGGGTGCGAAGACGTTCGGGAACATTATTTTCATCCCGGATTTTGGAACGGTCTCGCTGGCTGAGGTTGAAGTGGGCATTGAACCGTCTCATCCTGAGTTCGAGCAACAACCTGCTGACAGCAACTATTTCACACTGAATATGCTGAACATGCAGCTTGGCTGCATCGGCGGGGGAAGCGTAAAAGCCGGAACCGCCAAGACGAACGGGATGACAAGACCATAACTTCGGTCACGCTGAGACACCGTCATCGCGATGTTTCGGCAATGCGAGACTAGACTCGTCGAACACAGAAACTGGTCGGCACCTTCTTGCCGACCAATTTCCGTCTGCAACATATGCAATGCTCATCGCGCGTGCGGCGTAGGCATACTCATTGCTTGGCGGCCCTCTTGGCGCTTTGTGGTTTCTCTTCAGGCTGTCACAGAGCCGAGAGGCCTGAGTTTGTTTTCGAGCGCGCTCGGCAATCGTTTATCCGAGGTGATCTAGCCCAGAGCCAAAGCGAAGCCGAGGAAGGCTATCGCCGATTCGGCTCGATAGATCCTGCCTGGGGATGGAAGTTCAAGGTCCTGCAAGGGAGAGCGCTTCTCTGGCGCTCGCGTTACGCCGAAGTTCTGACATTACTCGATCCTGCAAACCTCAATTCATTGCCTGTTGAAACAAAGGTTTCCGTTCTGACTCTTCGCGGCGTCGCTCGTGGACGAGGGCTTGATCTTCAAGGAGCGGCAGATGAGCTTGAACAAGCAAAGCAGCTTTGTGCCGCAACACACGCAGCCAGTTGCAGCGAGGCCTTTCAAGGCCTGGGAGTTTTCGCACTCGAACAGAACCTTTTCTCTGTGGCGCAGCAGGATTTCGACGAAGCCCTCCGCTATGCCGAGGCGAGCGGCGATCGATTTCTTGAGGCGAGCGCTCTTCTCAACAAGAGTGCCCTGTTACTTAAGGAGGGACGTTTCGATGAGGCGATCGACTCCGCTCAAGCAGCATGGGAAGACGCGAAGAGCCTTCGAGCCTGGGATTTGGCGATGCCCGCCGAACAGAACCTCGCTTGGGCTTTTTACCGGCTAGGCGACTCTGAAAGAGCACTCGATCTGCTGCTGAATGCAAAACAACGCGCGTCGCAGCTTGGCGACGTCTATGGGCAACAGAATGCGCTAACAAATATTGGATACATTCAGATGGACTCACATCGGTTCGGCGCCGCACAAAGTTCCTTTCTCGGAGCCTTGGACTTGGCACCGCCCGATAGCCATGAAGAACCCGTCTACAACGCGCTGCGAGCGCTTGCCCTGTTAAAGGTCCAGAACGATGACCTGGATGGAGCTGGCGCAGCCGCGGAACGAGCCCTCGAAATTGCGCGCAAGATCAAAGCGCCGCTCAACGAGCTTTACCCAATCTTGGTTCAAGGGAAAATCGCCGCCCGGCGCGGCGACGTCGCTGAGGCGGAACAGAAGTTCCGCGTGGTTGAGCAAGATCCGGTAACTCCCGCCTTTCTGAAGTGGGAAACTCGGCACTCGCTGGCGCGCCTTTACGAACAAAAGCGATCGGTACCCTCGGCTGACAAGGAATACCGGGCTGCACTTGAAACTTTGGAATCCACACGGAGCGGCGTGCAGCATCCCGACTTTCAACTTTCGTTCCTAACCAACGGCGCACGGATCTACGACGACTACGTTCACTTCCTGATTACGAATGGAAAACCGGATGAAGCTCTCCGCTGGGCTGATCACAGCCGTGCGAGAGCGCTGGCGGAAGGATTGGGATTGTTTCCCAAGGGCAAGCCGGGTGATCCTGCAAAACTGAATGCCGCAAACATTGCGCAGCGCACCAATGCGACTATTCTCTTCTATTGGCTAGGCGAGCAAACCTCATACCTGTGGGCAATTACCGCGAGACAGACGAGGTTATTCACGCTTCCCGCCTCTGCGGAGATCGAAAACGCGGTTGAGCGTCACAACCAGTCGCTCAGCGGCCCGCAAGATTTGCTGGACGCCGCGGGCGACGGGGACTTCGCTCTGTATCGCATGCTCATCGCCCCTGCTGCCAACATGTTATCCGCGAGCGGCAAGGTGATCATTGTTCCCGACGGCAAGCTGAATAATCTTAATTTTGAAACGCTTGTTGTTCCCGGCCCGCAAGTTCACTTCTGGATTGACGACGTGAGGTTGGCAAATGCGAGTTCTCTGCGCTTACTTGCCGTCCCTCATCGTGGCGAAAAACCGACAGTCAGAAATCTGCTTCTGCTTGGTAGCGCTATCTCTCCGGGCAACGAGTTTCCAGAGTTGAGAAACGCTTCCGTCGAAATTCAGAATGTTGAGAAACATTTTCAGACGAATGAGCAGCGCATCCTCGTTCGCGATCAAGCCACGGCGACGGCATATTTGGACGGCAGCCCTGAGAAGTTTGCATATATCCATTTCGTCACTCATGCGGTGGCGAACCGTTCCAGTCCGCTCGATTCGGCTATCATCTTGTCCCGCAATAGCAATCAGAACGATTCGTTCAAGCTTTATGCTCGCGACATCATCCACCATCCTGTACGTGCCAACCTCGTCACAATATCTTCTTGTTACAGCGCGGGGACTCGAGCCTATTCGGGCGAGGGGTTAGTAGGACTCTCATGGGCGTTTGTGCGCGCGGGAGCACACAACGTTGTAGCCGCCTTGTGGGATGCTAGTGACCTATCCACCAGCCAACTGATGGATAAGTTTTATGAGGAACTAAGTGCGGGAAAAGAGCCCGATGTTGCCCTCCGCTCTGCTAAGCTCTCACTTCTGCATTCAAAGAGCGCATTCCGCAAACCTTTTTACTGGGGTCCGTTCCAACTCTACGTCGGATCGTAGCTCGTAGTGCCATCGTACAAATGGTTGGCCCGACTTTTCAGTTCCAAGCTACGCTCGCGCGAAATCAATGTAGCCTTTCTGTACATCAGTCCGGATCAGTTTGGCCCGTAATCTATCTCCAACATCGAGGCCTTGCTGGCCCTGCGCAAGAAGGCCTTCGACATGAGGTTGAAGAACGCGCACGAAAGTTCCATGTTCAGTCACACCCGTGACGATCGCATCGAATACTTCACCGATTCTCCGCTGCATCGCAACTGCCGACAGCCGCTTTGACATTTCCCGTTCAACTTTTCTCGCCGCATCCTCTTTCTGTGTGCAATTGGCAGCGATTTCGACGAGTTCGCCGTCAGAATAAGGATTGGGCTTATCTGCGAGCATCGTCTTGATCAGCCGTTGCGTCACGATATCCGCAAATCTGCGATTGGGTGCTGTGGAGTGGGTGTAATCTTGAACTGCCAGGCCAAAATGACCGGCAGCCGTCTCGCCTGCACGTTCAAGAACATATTCTCCCGGCCCAATCAGCTTGATCACGGCTAGAGACAAATCCGCGAAGTGATCGGGATCGGCGGCCTTGCGGCGCTGCAACAAATCGTTGAGAGCCTTTGAATCTGGCTGCGCCGGGAGTTTTTCCCCCTGCGAAGCGGCCAGCTGAACGATACGGTCCCACCGCTCCGGTGTGCGAACAATCCGTCGAAGAGATGAAACTTTCTCGAGCAAGCGAGCTACCACACCGTTCGCAGCAACCATGAAGTCTTCAATTAGTTCCGTAGCTCGATTTTTCTGCTGCTTCACGACGTCAACGACCTGGTCGTTCAAAACCAGCGGCCGGACTTCGTCAGTCTGCAAATTGAGCGCACCGTTTTGCTGCCGTTGTTTTTGGAGACGCTGCGCAACTTCATCCTGCAATCGCAGTTGCTGCTGCAATTCGGGCGACGCCGAAACCTTTGGAGGGGGAGCAGAGGTTCCGTCCAGCCAACCTCCCACCGAGTTGTATTGCAGTTGTGCTTTATTGCGTACCAGTGCGCGATACACGTTAGAAGACTTCACGCTGCCTGCGGAATCGACGACAAACTCGATCACAACGCCGAGGCGGTCCTGATTTTCGAGAAGCGAACTGCTGCCTGTCGATAGCTCCTCCGGAAGCATTGGGAAGTTGCGAATACCTGTGTAAACAGTGGTTGTCTCACGCGCCGCATGCTGATCAATCGGCGAAGACTTCGGAACGAAGACATCCACATCAGCGATCCCGACCATCACCTTTACGTCATCATTCGATCCGCGCTCCGCGACCTCGACCTGATCGAGATCCCGCGACGTGTCATTGTCAATCGACGACCACAAGAGGCTGCGGAGATCTCTTATCCCGTCAACGGCAGAAATTTCTGGAGGCTCTTGTCTCAATTGAGTTAGTTGGGCTGCGACTTCGGCTGGAAAGTCTGGCTCGAAACCTCGCTTCATCATCACATCTTTTGCGACAGCCTGAAGGTCAAGGTGTTGCGAGTTCGCGTCTTGCATGAGCCTCCGATATGGCTTGTGGGTTCAGGTCGAAAGGACCTAGCACTATAACGAGTCCAGCTTCTCAGATTTTGAAACGGGTGTGGGAGTGGCGCCGGACTTACTTGGGTTTAGTCGATCGCGGCGAGGCATCTCGATGAGCGATGGCTCCTTCGCGACTTCCTGTTGCCGTTGTTTGCGATTGCTCATGATCACATACAGCATGTACAACACGAGCGTCACATTACCCGCAAGAAGAAGGCAGCGAATCGCGGTCACGCCTCGAAACAACTCACGCACCTCCAATGGAAGCAGGAGAGTGCCAGAGACGAATGCCACCCACTCCGCCCAGGTGCGTCCCTGCCACAGTCCGTATCCCTCCGTAAAGCGCAGAACTGCATAGGCGAAGGCAATGCGCGCGGCAGCCCATAGGCGCGCATCGGTCACGCTGTCGGCAAAAGTCAGGAATAGCTGCGCCGAATGTCGGTCCGTGTTGATGTGGAAAACCGCGAGGAGACTCTCGGCGTAGAGCCACACATCTTTGTGCACCAGCGCGAGGGCGCAAATCCCCATTAAGAGCACGAAGATGCCTTTGAAGAGCTCGAATCCTGCGACCGCCCGTAGCACACGGCGCTGGCGAAGGTTCGAACCGTGCTTTATCCCAAGTTGCTGCATGAAGTCGCGACAGTCCGATGGCAGGGTACCACGCGTCCGAAATCGACGCCCATACAGGAGTTCCCCACCCTTACCCGCTTCGAACGAGCGAGTCCGGCCTCTTCGTGAAGCCGAGCCTGCGATTGAACCTTGTTTCAAACGGTTACTTCCGTTACCACTCCGGAACCGTTAGGGGTAGGTCTGGCGGGGATCTCAAACCATAATTTCAGTAAGCGAAACAGCCAGAGAAAGTGGACGACGATCGAATGCCGCCCGGCATGAACTTGTGATGTTCCTGGCTATGGTTATCTTGGTCGAAAGCAGTGAAGGTATTCATGTCGAAGTCCCAGCAGATTCCGAAGGCAAACACGCCGTGGATCTACAATCCGTGGCTCGATCTGGTTGTCGGCTGTGGAGCATGGTCGGCTCCGTTGCTATTGGTTTCTTATTTCTCGCTCTCCTCCACCACGAGAATCTGGTCGGTTGCATTCTACGGACTGGCATTTTTCTTTAACTATCCGCATTACATGGCGACGATCTATCGCGCCTATCATCGGGCGGAAGACTTCACCAGATACCGGATCTTCACGGTACACATCACCGCGCTGGTGGTGCTGACTCTATTGCTGTCTCATTTCTGGTGGCATCTGCTTCCGTGGATCTTCACCATCTATTTGACCTGGAGTCCATGGCACTACAGCGGGCAGAATTACGGTCTGTTCATGCTGTTCGCTCGCCGCGCTGGCGCTACTCCTGACAAGCGAACACAAGGTGCGCTGTATGGGGCGTTCGTCGTTTCTTACCTCGTACTTTTTTTGGGGTTTCATACCGGGCCGTCGAACGATCCGCTGTTCTTATCGTTAGGGATTCCGGCAGCGGTCAGCCGGTGGGAACAAATCGTCCTTGGTGTCGCGTTCGTCGCTCTATCGATGTTTGGCCTGTCGCGTCTGGCGCGTGAGACGGGGTGGAAAAAGCTGATTCCATCACTCACGTTGTATTCGTCGCAATTCCTGTGGTTCCTCGTCCCCGCCGCGTTCTCACTCATCAAGGGAATGGAAATTCCCCAGAGCAGGTACAGCACAGGCGTGCTTGCTGTCATGCACTCGGCGCAGTATCTCTGGATTACTAGCTATTACGCACGCCGCGAAGCGAAAAGCGAGGCGACGCCCCGAAAGTGGCGCCCTCTGGCGTATTTCGGAGTGCTCATCGTGGGCGGTATCGCGTTGTTCGTACCAGGACCGTGGCTGGCAAGCCGCGCCTTTCACCACGACTTCACGGCGAGTTTCCTGATCTTCACGGCGCTCGTGAATATTCACCACTTCATTCTGGATGGCGCCATCTGGAAGCTGCGAGACGGAAAGATTGCAGCACTGCTGCTCAATTCGCGGGAGCAACTTTCCGAGACTGCGTCGCATGCGGGTGGCCATCTGACGAGCGCTTGTCAATGGTTAATGAGCCCACGCGTGGGCGCCCGTGTTCTTCGGGTAGGCACCTGTCTGTTGTTGCTGGGTTGGGGCACGGTGGACCAGGTGCGCTACTACCTGGCCCTGCACAGCGACAACCTTCATGATTTGCAGCGGGCCGCGCAGCTCGATTCCTATGACGTCCCTGTGCAGATGCGCCTGGCTCGCAAAGAGCTGGCCGAAGGCAAGCCGCAGCAGGCGGAAGACGCGCTGAGACGTGCGACGCAGGCGAACCCGGCGGATCCGGCACCGCAGCAAGCTCTATTGAAGTTCCTCATCGAACAGAAGCGTTTCGATGAAGCTCTGACTGTAACCCAGACTGCTCTCAAACATTCACCGAAGGATGCAAACCTGCTCGTGGATCTGGGAATTCTGGAACTTCGTCGTGGACACCCGGACAAAGCCATCGCAACCTGGGCGCAAGCGTTGATCGTCGATCCCCAGCAATCATTGCCTCACTTATACCTGGCGCAGGAACTCGATCGCGAGGGAGAGGCGCAAGCGGCAGCGTCTCACTACGAATCTTTCCTGAAAATCGTCTCGCGCAAAAAAGGACAAGAACGGCCCTCCCCGGAATTGGTGATCGGTATCGCTTTGCGCATGGCCGATTGCCAGGCGCGTGCGAGGCAACCAGAGTCGGCTGTTAAGTCCTACCAGATGGCGGGTAAGCTCGCTTCGCAAACGGGGCAGGCACAGCTAGAAAGTGTAGCCAATGTAAACGAAGCGCAGTTACAGGCAAAAGCAGGCAAGTTGGATGATGCGTTGCGCCTTTATCAAAGAGCGCTGGAACTGGATACCTCGCTCAAAGACAATTCCGCGAGCGCGCTCGACTGGTTCAACTATGGGCAATTTTTGGATGAATCCGGGTTTTCTCCGCGTCTGGCATATGCATGCATTTCGAAATCGGAAATGATTGCCAGTTCCCTCCCAAAGTCGACTCTTCCCTCTTCAGCCTCATCAACGCGCGAACAAATCGAAGCTCGGCTGGGAGCCTCCGAGGCCGCTGACATTCGTCGAAACCTGGAGCCCACATTACACGACGCCTTGGTGTTTCGTCGCTGAAGACAGCTTTCCGGCTCACTTCAGCATCTCATGAGCTAATTGACACTACGATGTTCCTGCTGAACAATTAAGTTTCTCGAAAAATCCATCATAATTTTCTGCTTTCGCAAGGAGGAAGCGTGTATGGCCGATGAAGACGGACAAGTGCATATGGAAAGTCAGTCGACTGCCGGTAAGTGGATCCTCACCGTGCTAGCCGTGCTGGTAGTTGGCGCGTTCGGATACGCACACTATGCAACGCATTCTGCAGTGGAAAAACTGACTACCGATCTGAACACCAGCCAATCGCAAGTCAAAGAGCTACAGGCCCGGATGCAGAACGCCGAGGCGCAGGCGGAAGCACTGGCTCAGCAGGCTGGCATGACGAAGAAAGAACTGGCGCGTAGGACATCGGAGTTGCAGTCGGCGCAAAAGGCTGCGGAGAGCCGGCTTGCGGCACAGCAGAAAGAACAGATCAGCGCTGTCTCCGGAGACATCGCCGGGGTGAAAACCGATGTCGGCGGGGTAAAGACCGATGTCGCGTCGGCCAAGGCGGATCTGGAAGCCACCAAGGCGAAGCTTCAGAGTACGATCGGCGACCTTGGTATGCAGAGCGGTCTAATCGCGAACACGCGTTCGGACCTCGAGGTTCTCAAACACAAGGGCGACCGGAATTATTACGAGTTCACTCTTCTGAAGGGCGCCAAGCCCCAGCCCGTATCTACGGTCAGCCTGCAATTGAAGAAAGCCGATCTGAAGCGTGGCAAATTTACGATGAATGTCACCTCGGATGATAAAACGATCGAGAAGAAGGATCGCAACGTGTCTGAGCCCATTCAGTTTTATTCAGGGCGCGACCATCTACTGTTCGAGCTAGTAGTGTGGAACGTGGACAAGAATAAAGCTACAGGTTATCTCAGCACTCCGAAAAGCGCTCCCGTGCCGGTGACAGCAAACTAGGACGGAGAAATCGGTCAGTCCGGGAATTGCCGAGGCTGCGCCGACCTACTTTTGTTCTAGGAACTTCACACAAACCGGCGAAGGGACATCGAGCTTTTGTCCCGTCGCCGAAAGTCTTCCGGTTTTCTGATCGATTCGGAAAATCACGATGCTGTCGGATTTTTGATTCTGAGCCAGAATGAATTTTCCGGTGGGATCAATCTCAAAACTGCGTGGAGTCTTCCCGCCCGTCGAAACATTCTCTACAGGCGTCACAGTTCCCTTTAGTGGGTCGATCGTGTATACGGCAATGCTGTCATGTCCGCGATTCGAAGCATAAAGAAATTTGCCCGAGGGGTGGATCTGAATCTCCGCATCATCGTTCTCACCAGTAAACTCTTTTGAACTTTGGCAACGTCGAGACCGTCTGCATGCGCTGCAGTGTGCCGCTTTTGAGATCGACGGACAGAGCTGTCACCGTGGATTGCATCTCAGCTACGACATAGGCGAACTTTCCAGATGGGTGCAGAACGAAATGACGAGGGCCGGCTCCCGGATCTAGCTTCACAAACGGTGAATCGTTTGGCGACAGCGTTCCCTTCGCCACGTCATATTTGTAAACAAGCAGTTGATCGAGTCCCAAGTCGTCTACGAACGCGATGTGGTTGTCTGGTGACAAGTCGATCGAATGGGCGTGAGCTTTCTCCTGGCGTTTTTCATTCGCCCCGTGACCCGTGTGTTGCACAAATTCTGACGCGTCTCCGAGCTTGCCGTCTCCCAGTATGGGAAACACCGCGATGCTGCCGCCGGTGTAGTTCGCCACGAGAACGAACTTCCCTGCTTTGTCGACGATGATGTAGCAAGGATCGGCGCCTCGCGAGACCACCTCGTTGAGAAATGTCAGCTTGCCCGTAGCGTGATCGATCGAGAATGCGCTGACCCCGCCGCTGTTCGGCCCTTTATAGTTTTGCAGCTCGTTAACGGCGTAGAGGTACTGGCCGCCGGGATGCAACGCAACGAAAGACGGATTTGTCGTTTCGGCAACGAGCCCCAGCGGAGTGGCTTCCCCCGTCTCGGAGTCGAAACGGTACGCGTAAATACCCTTGCTCTTGCTGCCTTCTTCCGTGTAGGTGCCGACGTAGAAAATATATTTTCCTTGCTTCGCTGCAGGTGCTGCGTGAGCGGGAAGGAGCGAGAGGAAAAGGACTGGCACCAAAAAGAGAGCAAAACAGAGCGAATAACGCGATAGTTTCATCCCGCTATAGAAACTCATCCGGGCTCATTCACGCAAGTGCCAAGCTTTATTTTGTGAGGACGACTGGAACTGTCTCGTTGTATGGCCAGATGACTACGCTGACAGATTTGCGTTGGTTGAAGGAATCCATCGAAACCGGAAATGCGACCACGATGCTGCGGGTGACGGAACCGCCGGTCGGAATCTCTGCTTCAGGCAAAAGCGCAGGTTGGACGCCGTTCTTCAGCACCGGAAATGCTGAAAAATAGCGATCAAAATCGACGGCAGAGACCGCGTCCACTTTCAAGTCTTCTCCGGTGGCGGGCTTCAAAGAACCTCCAAGCGTGCGGACATAGAAAGACTTGCTGCTGGTGTTGCGCACAGTGAAGGTGAGCGCCACCATCGTCGAGGTTTGACCTGGTATCTCCACAGCGACCACGTTGTCGAGAGAGCCGCCGGCCTGCGGCTTTGCGCGTTTCAGGAAAGAGGCGATCAGAACGACGACTAGGACGGCGCCAACCGCGATCAGAACAATCTTCGCCGGTGGGAGATTCTTCTTCGCTGTTCCATACTCTTCACCGATGTTAATTGTTGGCCCCGTCGGCACAGGAGGTGGCGTTGCAGGTGGGGAGGTTGGAGGAGGACCGGATGAGGGATCAGACATGGGATGATTGGCTCTCGAAGATTCTACCCCGTCAGCGGCGGGCATGCGAATGTGAGGGACGTACATGCGTGGTCTTGACCGAGGTGTATTGCCAACTTTCAGGACGATTGAATCTTGGCGACACCGCGTTCTTAGACGGCCACAACGAATTTATGAAGGGTTGATCGAGCGGTGTGCAACTCGCTGATGAGATCCGTGAAGCGATTTTGACACTGCCCCAGCGGACTGCTAACATCAAGAATTCGCAGAACTTCTTGCCTCAGAGAGTCCCCGTCGTCTAGCCTGGCCTAGGACATCGCCCTTTCACGGCGGTAACACGGGTTCAAATCCCGTCGGGGACGCCAACCTCCAACTGACACGGATCTGCGATCATCCAGTTCATATCTCACAACGTTCACGACGTTCACAAGTTACTTACTTTCAGTAACTTCCACCGCGTACACTACGTCCACAACTTCCACAACGTTCACGCTAGTCAATCTCCGGACCTAAGGCAGGCCCCAAGCTGAACGGTTCGTATCGCAGCTTCTTACCGTCGTTGTCGGTCATCAAACCTTCTTGCTCACAGTCCAGACAGGTTCCGACAAAGCCATCGACTATTACATCCGGCAGTAGAAGATCCGCTGCACAAATTCCGAACCGCTTTGCGGTCTTATGTGCGCTGCTCACGAACTCCTTCGAGAATTCCACGCCTCGCCCCAGCGATCCGAGTTTCCTAGTACGAAAACCCAAGGCACGAACGATCTCGCCGACTTTACGAGGTGTGAGGCGATGTGATTCGCCAGCTTGCTTCAGCACATAATTAACGCTTTCAGTGAGTTGTTTTGCCGTAACAGAAGTTGGGGCGCCCGGACCTCGTACATGTGTACAACGCAACAACGCGATCATTACAGCCGATTCCGGCTCGCTACAACGCTGGATCCTCGCTTCACTATCATGAGGCGCGACAATCGCGAGAAGCTCCCGCTCCAGATCCATATCGCCGACTACTGGAAAAATTAGAGCACGAAAGATATCTCTGACTCTCGGTGTCAAGCATGAGCCCATTGTGGGATCCGGATTTACCTGCAACAGTCGCATGTAGTTGTTTAGACGGAAGGCTAGGAACTTTGGCTGGAGCTGTCGTTCAATTTGCAATAGAGCGTTAGGGGTGAGGCTCTCAACAGCTCTTGAAGCAGGGCGAGCAATGACACGTAACCCGCGGCTGTCGAGTGCGGGATCGCTTGGACCCCGTCGAGACGCGATGACCTTTGGACCAAACACGTCGTAGACCCTCGAGGCTCGCACGACTCTCTCGCCCCTCGTACTGCCGCTACGCAACAGGCGCTGTAAATCCCGACTTCTTGCATCATTGCCGAGCTCAAATTCGTCAATGAGCAATGTGGGGTGCACAGAGTCGGTTAACGTGTACAGAGCTGCCGCAGAGACGTCCCCAGCAAGAACTGACCGGCGGCACATCGCACTTAAGAGCCGAAGCACTGTCGTTTTGCCTGAAGCGTAAGGTCCGACCACCCACAGGTACGGAGCAATCGCTGAAAAGTCGCTGACCCAAGAGTACAAAACGAAATACGCAAGGAGCTTGCGGGCGGAGGACTCGAAATCAAGGTAGCTCCGCAAAACATCGTCGATTTGGTCCAGCAATTCTCGTGCTGAGTGATTCTCCCCGATTGTCATCGGGAAACTGATCGCTTCGCTAAGACTTCCGTGAATTTGAGGTGGAAGCAAAATCAGGCCACCGTCCCGCACTCTAGGCTGGAAGGCAAACCCGTCATTCCGGAACAGGACAAAAGTCAAACCTCCGGAGGCGTCGCGAACGAGATCCACTTGTGTGCCGTCGCCCAACACCTTGAAATCGGTCTGACGTTCAAGGTCCGCAGAGACGGCCGACCCGACTGATTCAGTGGCGCTCGCTAAAAACGAGGTGATCACCTCAATCGGCAATAGCTCGCCGTTTTTGAGGCGAATTCCAGAAATTCTCATGCTCAGATCTACGATCACGAATATTGCGACGTGTGTTCGATTTCATATGCTCCTCCTAAGGGAGCGCCTAAACCCTCGACTTTCCACAACATTGTTGGCGTCGACGCTCTGGTGTTTGTATTTGGAACTAGAGCCGCAGCTTGAATTGTGAGATGGGTGCGACTGAATCGATGTTGGTTCAGATCGAGGGAAAGCTCGCGGCGTGAACACGGATCCTCCATGACGATTGACATGGAGCATCCCGCAGCATGAAAACCGATTTGCCTCTAACATCCTCTCCAAAGCTCGTGAGCGCAAACCTAAAGTTCTAGGTCTATTACTAACTTGATTCACGGGCGGAGAGGGGAAATTCGCGTACAAACTCATAGTGAGCCGGCGAAAGGGTCTGAACAGACTAGCTGCTGCATCCATTCGTCCGCCCACGATTAGGCGCGTTTTTCTACTTTTGAAACGTTTGAATTCGAGGATTTCTCCGGATCAAGAAGCACTGTCAAAACCGAATGCGCGGCGACTCTTCAAAGCTCTGCCTTGACTACGGCGACGCTGTTGGCGGGTGATGCATCTCGTGTTCCCGGAGGAGCTTACCTAGCGTTTCAGGAATTTTACTTTGCAAAGCCTGTGATCCTTTTGGGCTATTGGCGTAGTCGTGCCCGAACCGCTATAATTTCAACAGCATCAGGAGCGATCGGCTTCGGCCGATCCGGCAACCTGCGTAAGGAGACGCAAGGTGCCTGGAGCCCTAAAAGGCTCGATGTGGCGGGAAAGACCCGCAACGTCTCCAGCGAGAATATCGCCGCCTGACGCAGGCGGCTTTTCTTTTCTCGGCCTTTCTCGGTCCTTCCTGATGCCTGAACTCTGTCCTAGGGAGCCAGGCTTGAACATTCAACAGAAAGTGATTTCATCACCACTACCCGACGCTCTTGTGCGAAAGCTGCACCCCGATAAGTTCCCTAGGCGTCATGGCGGCGGTCGTGGCATTCGTTCTGAACACGACCTTCATTTAACCGCCAATCGTGGAAATCTTTTGCGCGGGCTCAGAGCGAACTCGCGCCCTAAAACATCCTTTTGCCAATATGCCGACTTGTACACAATTGGCTGAGTCTGATTGCCGGTCGCACTTCTCACGGGCAACGAATTCATGGAGAGAGATGGAATGATGGAATATGAGATAAGAGGGTTCAATGATGATGCTGACGAGAGGCTTGCGGAGCGAGCGAGAATTCAAGCTTCTGTGGATCAGCAAGGGCTAGAAAAGCCGGTATTCATCGGAGAACTGGTGGCCCATTTTCGCGAACACGAATTGATTGATCTCGGTGATGAAGGCAAAGCATATTCCACCAGAAGCCGTTGCAACTCAGTCCTCAACAAGTGGGTGCTACCTCGGTGGCAGTCTACCAAGGTAAGCGAGGTTCGTACGATCGACGTAGAGAACTGGTTGCGGGGCCTGTGCTTGGCAAGGGGAACCAAAGCGAAGATTAGAAAAACACTGGGACTCTTGTTCAATCACGCGATCCGTTGGGAGTTCACGACCCGAAATCCGATTTCGGGGCCAGTGCGTGGCTCCGGCGTTCGGCAAAGCGAAAAGCGAGAACGAATTCCTGAAGTTCTGACCGCCCAGGAATATCGTAGATTAGAAGCCGCCCTCGGGCTGCGTGAGCGCGTTCTTCTCTGCCTGGCACTGTCGCTGGGCCTACGACGCGGTGAATTGGCTGGCTTGCGTTGGCACGACATCGATTTTGAGCAATTGACCATCACGGTCCAACGTTCTGTTGTAGATCAGATTGTCGGGCACGCAAAAACTGAGGCCTCACAGAGACCGCTTCCGATGGACCCTCGAATCGCGACGCTACTTCATCAGTGGTGCTCGGTTTCAAAATATGTTGCCTCGCAAGATTATGTTTTTGCGACGAATTCAAATCGTGCCGGCCACAAACGCGGCAAACAGCCGGTCTCGCTAGCAAAAATCATGCAATGCTACATCCAACCAATAGCGCGTAGGGTTGGCATAAAAAAGAAGGTCGGCTGGCATACGTTGCGTCACACCTTTGCTAGCTCGTTACACCGAAATGGAGAAGCGATTAAAGTGGTGCAAGAGCTACTTCGTCATTCCTCCTGCCGAATTACGCTGGATGTGTACGCGCAAGCCGTCAGCGCGGATAAGCGGAGAGCACAGAGTAGGGTAGTCGCAGACTTTATGCCGGAGTTATCCAGCGCCTAGTTTGTTACGCGCTGTCTATAGAGCCGCGAGCTGGCTGATTGCCCCTCACGCATCTCCTCCCCTAAGTGGCTTTGCCTAAAAACTGCTTCTGCCCAAAACTCTGCTCCTGCCCAAGAACCCCGTTTCTTGGTTCAGAATAGAAAAGAAGTTTGTTGAATCCAACGATCGTCCGCTCCCGGCTGATTGTTTCCGAATAGCGCTGTCTACCCCAGAGGATCTGCAAGAACTCGCGGCATTGGAGGAACGGAAAGCCATTAGCAAAGGTGAACTTTCATCGATCGTCTTTGCGAAGAGAACAGCGCAGAGCTTTTTGTCCGACGATGGCCAAGCAAAGAAGCTGGCACGAACCGTCCTGATAGAGAATGCCATCCAAGACACTCCACATCTCTGCGCTTGGCTGTGTATACATGATGCGATCCATGAGAGCGATGAACAGATCATTCGTGCAGAATTGGCAGCGCTCAATCGCGCTTTGGAGCCACACTTGCGCAACGCATTCTTGAAGGCATTAGAGTACAAGCTGATGAGACAGATGGAGAGTCGAGCAAGCGGGCATGCGCCGAGTACGTAGGTGTGGCGAGCAGCCGTCAAAGCGGATTGCTACTGTGAAGTCGGCTTCTGGGAATGAAAGCAATTATTTTTTCCTCGACGCCTGGGCGAGTAGTCAACCGAAGGACTCGGCGCCGCCGCTGAAATCACCCACGGCAATCACCCACGATTCATGCGCGTTGCCCGTATTTTCCAGTGTTTAGCAGTCCCACGGCAACCCTTGAAGTTATTGGAAACACTGGAAATCCGAGTTCTGAAAAGCCTAATGTTGCGACTTTGAACGGGCTCCTCATCAACTTCATTCAACGGAACTTAGCGAAATGTGACCGACAGGATTCAGAGGAAATCACCCACGGCGATCACCCACCACCCATCATGTGTTCGATTGTTTGCCTACGAGGGAGCAAGAAACGTCTCTCGAGACCGATATGGTTTGCATGACCGGTGCGGGATATGGCGGGAACTTCCCACCAGCGACTTCTGGGAACTATCGTTGAGTGCCGAAGCCCGGCGGATTTTGAGAACTCAAGAAGTTGCTGCGTTTTGACGCATCCCTCAAAGACTTCCCAAGATTCGCGTTCTCAACGTGTTCTGACTGGCATCGGCAGTTCAGATTCATGGAGCTATAATCCTGGCCCTAGGATCGACTGTCAGCCATCTAAAAGACCTCGGTAATGCCGCTGCCACCGACACGTTGTCAATCGCTCCAAGAGGGCCTGTTTGTAGAAGCCTGCTTGTTATGCCACCGAACGATCCTGTCCGACAGCGCAGATCTCCAGAGTGCCATTGGCGTTTATCCCAACACGCGAGTTCGACAGTACCGACCCCCCTAGACTATGCCAGTCATCCCAACTGGCGGTCCTCAAATTTTGCGTGGCATACCAAACCGCACTGTATAGAACTCCGACAGCATAAACTGTCAACGAGCCGGCCTACCGATTCATGCGAGAGATCGAGATTGCGCGCTGCGCGCGAACCGAGAGCAGAGATTGCTGGATGTCCAGGTGATTACAGGATCTCATCACGGACTGACAACAGACTCTCGCGAAACTCAACAAGCACTATCGTCGTCATGGTTTTCTTGAAGGCGTGTCATTCGGAACGGTTTTGCGCCTAGACTCGGCGCAACCTTGCGTTCTTCAGGTGGGGACGCCAAGTCTTGGCGGTAGCCATTGCGTCAGGGCATGGCAATAAAGGAGCGCGACTCCCCAAACCCAATTGGGCATGGTCTTTTTCTCCTACGTGCCAAGTCCGATTTTTGCGTAGGAATGTCATCATCGGGTACCAGTTGGTGAATCCAGACTGAAACAGATTCAATCCGACAAAAGCATTGAAGAGATATCGGTACGGACTTAGGTAGTGTCCGAGCGCCAGGGACAGCAACGAAATAAGAACGGTTCTGGAAACCTGTTTGATCTATGGCTCATCGTCGTCACGAACGTTGGTTCGCAGAGTAAATCTTTGCTCGATTCGCGAGTTCGATTGCCAAGGCTCTCCACGTGTCTACCAACTGGGTTTCGCGGCAACTGCTCGCTGAGAAAGCGAGAGGTTCTCGGTCGAAACTCATTGGCAGACGACTTTTTGTTGATTCATACCTAGAATCGTCTTTTCCGAGATTGCAGGTTGAAATCGCGCATACACCAAACCGTGCGTATCGGTGTTCTCATCGGGCTTGCCGGGCTCGCCTGTAATCGAGACCAATAACGTTCTATCGGCGTTGTAGAAAGTGTCCTGCGAGCGGTTGTTGACGTAGGCATGTGTCTTCTTGAAACCGTTGAGGGCGGGGATATTACTCACGCGCTCGTTTGTATTGGGCAACGCACCGTAGAAGCAGCAGAAGCCCGGGTCTGGAGCGAGGCGGGCGGAAGCAATCTTGGCAGGAGCGCTCCACGTGTTACCGCCGTCGGTTGATTTGGCGTAGTAGAACGTTCCCGTTGTGTTTGCGCATTCGCCGCTAGACGCACCCGCGGTGCAGCGCAGCCAGCTCACATAAACCGTGCCGTCCGCTCCGATCGCCAAATCAGTGAAGGTGTCCACGTTTGGGAATAGCTGCGTCGCATCCACCGTCTTTGTGGTCCACGTCGCGCCTCCGTCATTAGAATGGGAGACTGTCGGCACGATGCGTGCTTCAGTGGAATCGAACTGGGTGACCGAGATGTAAATGGCGTTGGCAAATGGACTCGTTGTTCGATCTATGCGTCATGATGCGCTGTGTGGGGCTGGATGACGCATTTGTGGGCATTCTATTGGGTTCCATGTCTTCTCCTCTGTTAATCGAGCTTGTTCGATGATCCAGAATCATCGGTTCGTGGCGTCGGTGCTTTGGGTGATTGTTCTTTCGCCGGACGACTCGGCTTTGGTTGCTCGAGGTTGCGGATTTTGCTGGACCTTGCCGGATTCTGCCGAGCTAAGTGCTTGATCTTCTTTGCCTGCAACGGGTGTCGCAGGACTCAAGGTTTAGAACTTGAAATCCAGCCAAGCCGAGATCTGGTCTACAGATCCGTGGGGGCCAGTGTTTTCGAGGAAAGGGCCAGGAAAGAAGTGCGTGTAGATGAAGATCATGCCTAAATGCCGCTGTATTGCCCAATTCAAAACTGTTGTCGGCTGGCTGCCGACGTAACGTCCGTCGCCGGGTTGTCCAGCGCGAACGAGGTTCCCCCCAACGCCGTAAATACCATCGCCGAGACTTCGGCGCCAAATGAAATCCCAGTTTTCCGTCACCGAAAGATCCTTGGTGAAGTGAACTGTCACCACTGGATTGAGCGCAAGTATATTTGCGTGCCCGGTCAGGTTCACGAGTTCGTGGTACAGGCCCCGGGGGAACAAAGGATTGAAAGTCTGAAGATTGGGATCTTGCGTGCCGTGACCTCCGCTGTCGGCGGATGCGACCAGTGCGACGCGGGGACTGAAACGCCGTTGATTCAGCGTGTATCCCGTCTCCGATTCGATCGCCCAAGCTCGAATATGACCGCTGCCGAAGCTCCCGAACTGCGCCACTGGCTCGACGTCGAAGTCCCAGGCGCCACCGATGCCCCAAATCCGTGATCCGAGAATCTGTCGACGCTCGAACTCCGTGCCTTGCTGAAACTTTGCATTGGAATGGCGGAGTCCGAAGTAGTAAAGATCGATGTGCGTCTTCGATTTTTGAAGAGGACCGGTCGCATAAACTCCCCAGAAAGTGCGAGTCGGGTCCGTACCGTCATCGAAGACTCCGACATGTGTCTCAGCTGGCTTGCTGAGGAAGGCATCGAACCGCCACGCGTCCACGGTAAAGATTGCCCGAGCGGCATCGAAGCTCTGGTGAACAGTTGGCCCTTCGCGTACTGAAACCCAGCGCGTGGTTCCGTAAGCCAGTTCCTGCCTGCCCACACGCACGACGAGCGAGGCCCTCTCGTTATGAGTGATTCCCAGATCCACGAACGCCTGGTTCAAGGCCAGTTCGTCTTTGTCGAATACCCGGGGTCCGCCCGCGCGTCCGAACTCGAGCCCGCTCTTCATTTGCCCAAATAGTCGGAATCGCTCACCCCAGTGGAAATCTAGGTGCCCCATGTACCGCTGCAGCGAATAGGCAGGCCCCTGAGACCCTTTTCCCCATTGTGCGTTGTGAAAATACTCGACGTTGTGTCGTATCTCCCCACCAAACGAGAGATAGACATCACCACCTTTATTTAGGGGAATGAATTTGATTTTGTCGAAAGGGTCTGTACCGCATTCGGGGCCGCGCAGATAACGGTAGTCCTCATCGTAGCGAAGATACTTATAGGGGGGTGGCGCTGCACATGGGGACGCCTGGGCGAAAGAAACGGGCGGGCACAGCGCCACAAGGAGCGCTAGCCCGGCTAGCAGAGAAGCGCGCATGTTCTGATTGGGTACTGCAGCAGAAGCAGTATGCATCTGTCCGCCCATCTCATTCCTTTGTGTCAAAGAGTCGGACACGCCGACACCTTCAACAGAATTGTTGTTCTGGAAAGGCGCCGGTGGAAGCGAAACGCGACAGGCCTGAATAGCTGAGAGCTCCGTGACGTGTTGGCTCTCCGATGCCCAGTTGCATCAACCGCCGAACTGTTGCAGGGCTATCAGCGCGCCCTGCAATAGGTCGAGCGACATTTTAGATTTGTACATACAATGCCCCGAAGTTATGCCAGTGCAGGACGCAAAGTTCTGTCGCCGCCAATGTCCTACCATCGAATGCTACTGGCTACGGTGATTTCAATTCACGAACCGCTCTTGCGTAGTCATCAGTCGCTTTCTTAAGTTCATCGCTCAAGCGAGATGGATCGAGTGCTGTCGTTTTTCTGAGCGCATCCAGGATCCTCTGCACTCGCTCTTCGGCTCTGCGTACATCGTCGATGGTTGACATATTTCGCCGCAGTTACTGCCGAAAATGGTCGCGCTTTACGGTACAAATGTCCATCAAAATTAGGTTTGCACGTCGGGAGCCGGATCGATTTCACCTCGCGAAGCTGTCTACTGGTTTTCAAGCGGATTTGTCCCCGAAATGCCAGGAAGCTCTCGCTCCTAAGAGTAGATACTGGCCATCTTACGGGCCAGTGTGAGGCGCTGAATTGTGAAGTATCAGCGGATTCGCTGGGATTGTCGTACCAGGTGTCACTAAGGGCTTTTTCCTCCTCGGCGTTGTGGACGATCTTACTTCCGAGTTTCCGGTGGTATTTCCATTTCGGATATTCCTGATAGGTGTGACCGCTCATGCTTTATGCCCGACATTGTTCCACTGCTTGATGACTTCGAAAACGTCAGCGCCGTTACCCAGATTGATGACGGTGCTTGTCGAGAAAATCACAAAGAACTGCGGCGCTATTGTTTTCCTGGTGGTTTGTTCATCTCGCAGCCAATTCATTCAATTTTTGGAGTTTGTCCCGACGGCAATCTGTGCGCACGGAGCTGGCGAAGTACAAGGCGCACCACAAAACTAAGCCCGGGAGAGCGTAAGGGGCGTGCAGCTTCCCGGGCGGCGCTAGCCAGTCACCCTGACCTCCATTTAGTCGTTGCCAGACAGGTTCTTGGCGATGCCGGTGACTACGGCGTTAGGATCGTCGGTCCGGATGAACCGGACTTCGGATCCGTGGTCAACAACGATCAGGTTCTGTGTGGCCCCCGTGCTGAACGCGATCGAACCGGAGCAATCAGAATGCACCGAATACTTGGCGATGAGTGTCACCTCGGAGATGGCACCGTTGTAGCTGATGGTGCCGCTGCCCGAGAGCCTACCATGGCCGTTGGCGGAGACCAAATCAACTGCCACAAACGGCAATCCGCTGACGGTGCCGGTGAGGGTGGCACCGTAATCACCCTTCAGGGATTGGTTGGAACACAAGTTGTCTTCGATGCGCTTGGCATCGCCCGTGACCTGATCGTTGACGTTGTCGGTTCGAATGAACTGAACCTGTTCCCCGTCGCGAGAAATTACCAGGTTCTGCGTGGCTCCGGAGCTGAAACTAACCGAGCCGGAGCAATCGGAGTTGATGGTGTAGCTCGCGGAGAGAGGCACACGCTGGGAGATGACGCCGTTGTAAGTAACGGTTCCGGTACCGGAAAGGGTACCGTTTCCATCCGCGGTTACGTAGTCGAGCGCGGCAAAGGGAAGCCCGCTGGCCGTTCCCGTAATCAATGCCGCGTAGGAACCACGCAAAGTAAGATTTGAGCATGGCTTGTTGTCTTTCGCTTGAGCATTGGGGATGGCGGCCACGACGGCCGCGATCGCCAGAGCGACTAACTTCATCGCAGAGCTGATTGAGTGTTTCATAATTGTCCTTATTCCCTCCGTTGTTATTCTTCTTGGAACCGTTGGTGAGGCCCGCTAAATTCCTTTCAGACAAAAGGTTCTGATTTGAATAGTCTTCTCTTCGTCAAAATGGCTCCCACTGGCGATGAGCGTTGCAGTCCTTGTGCCAATCAGTTGGTTTGGGCGCGACGATGAACAAATCCATTGGATGTAACGAGTTAAAAATTCCCATGAGTAGGATCGCCGCCTATCTGCTCAAACAGCTCAGTAGGAGTATCTAATTGTTGGAGAGTAGGTAAGCGAATCTTAGAGGTGTCCGGGAGGACAATGCATCTAGAGTTGACGAGACTCGCCAGCTGGCTTCATGCGGGCTGCATAGTTGCGCGGAATTCGGTATCTGTCCATTTTGTTTAGCAGGGTCTGCCCTTAGGTGAAATCCGACGGCCGCTGTGTGGTTTGACCTAGCCCGATCAAGTTCCATGCGCTACAATACGGCTCCCCGGAGGGCTTCTATGCGCGACCCCACGCGACGAGAGTTGATCAAGCTTTCCGCCAGTTTTGCCGCCCGCGCAAAAACCATCCGAAGAACCACCAAAGACGAAACTCTGGCTAACCTTTACGATGTTGCAAGCCGGGTCGCTCTGGAAAGGCCCGTCGTCTCACCGATCAGACAGACAGCGCTCTCACGGCTGTTTCCAAATTATCCGCCGTCTGACCGAGCAAGAACTTGGGTTGTGATTGGCTTTCTGCCGCGCCCTGTTTCGAATGTCTACGGTTCGCGGGTTGCTTCCGATCCTACGGGAGAAATCAGTTTCCCCGAGCGAGGTGAGTGATCGTTCGCAATGGGGTGTTGGAAGGTGGAGGAATTGGGCCAAGAAGCGAGTCGGACATTACCGATTCACCCCATATTGCTGAGGCGTTTCCGTGGGTAGCGGACGTTAGTGAACGCGGGGCTGGCATTTAGATGGAAATGGGAGAAGCGGGCCGACGCCAAGAGCAGCCTTTCCATCAGTCGCATGGTAGCTGGCATGCCGGTGTGTGCAACAGTTTTTCGGTTCAAGGTACGAACTGGAACCGCTTCAACAGTTCCTGGAATCTTGGCTCCGTATGAAGATTGTCGAAGTACGGATGAACCTTCAGGAAAATCATCCAGGTAGCGCGCTCGTCACAGGCCCTCTCGAGCCACTCCAGGGCCTGATCTGTTTGTCCAAGCCCTGCGTAGATTGCCGCCACGGCGTAAGAAGACTGATACTTGTGTTTTGAGGCATCCCGTATTTCGTCGATTACTCTGTGCGTTTCCGTCTTCCTTCCTGCCACGGCATACCCGTGGCCCAACGCCGCCAGAAACAACGGCAGACGGCCAGAAAGGTCTACTGCCGCCTGAAACTCCGCCAACGCCTCGTCGTGTTGTCCGATCTGCTCGAGAGCGAGTCCACAGACGAAATGGGACGCGAAGAAGTTAGGATCTAGTTCAATGGTCTTGCGGCACTGCGCCAAGGATGGCTCAAACTGGCGTGAGAAGTAGAACACTAACCCCGAGGTTGCGTTAATGGAATTGGAGAGAGGATCAAGCTGCAAGGCATGGTCCGTGCTATGCTTTGCTTCCTCATAATGTCCCAGGGCCGCTAGTTCCATTGCATACCACTGTCGTGCCATGGCATAGCTCGCATCGAGTTTGAATGTGCGCTGGAACTCTGTGTCCGCTCCTTTCCAGTCCCAATCGTAGAACAGTTTGACGAACGCCAGGGAAGCATGACCCTCCGCCAACCGGTTGTCGATCTCCAGGGCTTTTAGGGCAGAAGCCCTGGCCCTAGGTAGTCCGTCGTGGGAAGAAATCGCGAGGTTCCATACCAACATTGCATAAGAGTCGGCCACGCCGGCGTGGGCTTGGACATAGCTGGGATCTATATCGATGGCCTGCTTGAAACAGTCCAGTCCCTTCCTGAGCGATTCTGTCGTTCTCTTATTCCAGTGGTAACGTCCCTTGAGATATAGCTCCAGTGCTTTAGAGTTTCGAGTCGAACGCTTGGCCAGACTCTTCTTTTCCCCGCTCTTCAGCTTTACTTGGAGTTCTTCAGCGACGCTGTCGGCGATCTCCTCCTGGAGAGTTACCAGGTCCACACGTTTTCGAAGAAAACTTCTGCCCCACATGTAACTTGAATGGTGGGTGTCGATGAGCTCGAGGTTGACGGATAGAGAATCCCCTTTGGTAACAATCCTTCCGACTATGATTGCCTTCACGGTTAGCTCGCGGCCTACTGTAATCGGATCTACCGAATCGCCGCGGTAGCGAAACGAAGACATTCGGCAGATCACTCGCAGGTTCGGCAACTGGGAGAGGGTCGAAATAAGACTTTCGCTTATTCCGTCAGCAAGGAATTCGGCCTCAGGGTCGTTGGTGGCGTTCCGCAGCGGGAGTACCGCGATAGGCAGAATCTCCGGCTCCCTCACGCGCGAACGTGACTTGATGAGAGGGTCCGGAGTGGTTCGCTTCAAATCCCGCTCTAGCCGCTTTAGGTCGGTGGAGATTTCTAATGCGCTTTGGTAACGGAGTTCTCGGTCCTTTTCGAGCGCCTTATTGATGATTTCTACAATCCTCACCGGAAGACTAAGGTTCCAATGTTGTGGCGGGATCGGATCTAGGTGGAGAATTGCATCGCGGATGTTCGCTCCCGAAAACGCAATGTGCCCCGTACACATCTCGTATAGCACTGCGCCGGTGGAGAAAAGATCGGTCCGGACATCGAGTGTCTGTCCTTCCCATTGCTCGGGAGACATATAGTTGGCAGTCCCCATTATTGTTCGTGATTCGGTTACGGGGTCGACTGTGCGTAGACCAGCGGCGGCAACAGTATCAACGGAAGGTAGCGGCGAGAGTCTTGCGAGTCCAAAGTCCAGGATTTTGACCAGATCACCGTCGACGACGAAGATGTTGCCCGGTTTGATGTCACGGTGCAAGATGCCTTTCTTGTGTGCGGCGGCGAGGGCTTCGGCGATTTGGATTCCGAACGCCACCACACGTTCTGTGTCGAGTTTTTGACCTCCAATCAGCTTCTGCAGCGTCTGGCCCGCGAGAAGTTCCATTACCAGGAACGGCCTGTCCTCGGAGTCATCAAATTCGTAGATAGTGCAAATGTTGCGGTGACTGAGGCCGGAGGCAGCCTTCGCTTCTCTCCGGAAACGCTCCAAAGCCGCAGGGTTCAGGCATGTTTCATCCGACGGGAACTTCACAGCGACAAAACGATCCAGGTTAATGTCTTGCGCTCTATAGACATCGCCCATTCCGCCGCCGCCAATCTTTTCTAGTATGCGGTAATGGGATACGGTCTTGCCGATCATCGAAGTGCCCGCCCCGGCACTGTTGGTCGCTCATCTTAGGCTCGGTGTGCCCGCAAGTCAACGGTGTACAAATCGATAGGGATCGCTGAAGGACGCAACGCCACAACGGGAGGAGCCGGAAAACGTTACCTCATAAGTGCGAGGAGGCTAACGGCAAATGGATACCTTAACGATTCACCGACGAGTCAGACATTTGCGTCTCGAAAAATCACTCAACGCATCGAGCAGCCTGCTGTAAAATCCAAACACTCGATAGAGAGAACTAGAATAGAAGAGATTGGCTACAGGACATGCGAAGAGCCATGCGCTCAAGTGACAAACTCCAACAGGATTGATGCATGCCAACGCTCGACATCTATCGAAGCGGCAAACTCCTGAGACAGCGAGTTCTCGCCAACTGCGAACTCGCTGTGCTTGGCAGAGCCGCATCGTGCGATGTCGTTTTGTCAGACCGCGAGCGCAGGGTGTCGCGAAGTCATGCAGCACTTATACGCCTTCAACAGCCGTCTCCGGACTTCTTCGTCCGTGATCTGGGTAGTTTGTACGGCACTAGGGTGAATGGTGCGTCCATAGATCAAAAGGTTTTAAAGGACGATGACATCATTGAAATCGCCGGTTACAGACTGGTGTTTTCCTCGCGATCTGGAATGACGGCCAACTTCCGTCATTTGAGTCTGGTTCCTCCCAAGCGCGTCTCCGGACGCAGGACGAGCGGCGAACTAACGTTCAAGACTGCAAGGTCTCTTAACGGGCTGCCTCTGGATCCTCCCAAGGAAGAGCTGCTGGAAGAGGTGCAACGGCGGGCCGCGGGGGGCGAGGTTTTTTTGGATTTTGCCAGTGACATCGTGCCAGCCGTATTGCGTGTAGTGCGCGCAGAAAAGGGATTTATCGGGCTGTTTCCTGAAGACGGGTCGAAGACGCATTCCGAGTGCGGGGTTGTAAACTTCAGGCAGGAGGAAACCATCGAGGTATCCGAAGCCGACTTGGAGGATCACCTAGCTAAGGGTGAGGTCATACAAGACGGCTCGGCACTCTTGGTTCCGATCGGTCGTCCCCGCGAAGTGGTGGGCTTCTTCTGTATAAAAGCCGGGCGCAACCGCGCCCCCTTTAGCCGAGAGGATATGGCTTTCCTCCTCGCGCTGGGGCGATTAGCGCCTTCCACTCCGTCTAAGGCGCCGTCGCAACCGAGATCGAGCCGTCGCACTAGTGAGATTTACCCCTGGCCCGTAGGAATCGTCGGGAAAAACGAGGAGATAACAGGGCTTCTGGGGAGCATCCAAAATGCCGCTCTCAGCGACTTGAATGTAATGGTTTTTGGAGAGACGGGCACTGGAAAGGAGCTGGTGGCGCAGGCGCTTCATCAACGATCCCACAACTCGGGGGGGCCATTCGTTGCACGCAATTGCAGTCAAATCACTGAAAGTCTGGCGGAAGCTGAGATCTTTGGTTACGGGCCGCAATCAGGGATCTCGGGAGCCAACCCGAAGGGATCGGCCGGATGGTTCGAACAAGCCAATGGCGGAACGCTCTTTCTTGACGAGGTACACAGTCTGCCTCCTCCCCTGCAGGACAAGTTCCTTAGGGTCTTGCAAGAGAAAGAAGTGTGGAGGATCGGAGCAAGATCTCCGGTACACATTAGCGTCAAGGTGGTGGCTGCAACCGATGAAGATCCGGAAAAGGCCCTGAAATCGGGATGGCTTCGAGCACCTTTCTTGTATCGCTTTGGGGCGACAATCCATGTCCCTCCACTGCGTGCTCGTACAGACGATATACCTCTGCTGGCTTTCTATTTTCTCGACAAGTATGCCAGCGCGCTTGGATCTAGGACCCGATCAATCTCGCATCGCGCGCTGCGACTTCTCGTTGAAACAGATTGGCCGGGCAATGTAAGGCAGTTGGAGCAGCAAATCCAACTGGCGGTTGCACGGGATCAGGAGGTCTTGTTCTCCTGGGACTTCGGCACTCCAACTCACCCTGTCGGTCCCAAACCTCGCAGTGGTCTTTACAATCCGATTCTGGTCGATGAACCGCGAGAAATGACTAGCGATACACCGAAGACAATGGACGAAGTTGAAAAAGAGTACATCAAGGAAGTCCTGGAAGCGGCAAAGGGGAATCTCACCAAATCGGCGCATCTCCTCGGTTATAGAAGCAGGCAGACCCTGCTAAACAAAATGGACAGATACCGAATTCCGCGCAACTATGCGGCCCGCATGAAGCCAGCTGGCGAATCTCGTCAACTATAGATGCATTGTCCTCCCGGACACCTCTAAGATTCGCTTACCTACTCTCCAACAATTGGATACTCCTACTGAGCTGTTTGAGCAGAAACGCGCCAATCCTAATCATGGGAATTTTTAACTCGTTACATCCAATGGATTTGTTCATCGTCGCGCCCAACCCAACTGATTGGCACAAGGACTGCAACGCTCATCGCCAGTGGGAGCCGTTGTCGACGAAGAGGAGACTATTCAAATCAGAACCTGTTGTCTGAAAGGAATTTAGCGGCCTCACGATCTAAAGAACTATCGCGTCCGAAGCGGTACACGCTGCAAGGAGTTTGCAATGAAGAACGCTATGAGCACGACGACACTTTCTCCTTCTAGGCATCTGCCGGGACATGAGATTGTTTCTACTCTTGTCCGTGCGGTAATGTCCTTCTGCCTTCGCGTGCGACAGTGTTTGACTAACAGCACTGAGCCACTTACCAACTTCGTGCCGGCTCGAAGACTGAACGCCGTGCCACGATTCAACTTCGCGGTGTACTCCCTCAGAGACGAGTCAGATGAAGCTGTGCTAGAGAACTCGTACCGACCAAGGGCCGACGCGGAGAGCCTTCTTGACGCGTATCAGTAGCCGGGTTTGAAAACACCACGTTTTTGCTTGTGAGCTGGTCCGAGCGACGAACACTTCGCGTAGTTCGATACGACGCTAAGGTAGGCCGAACTTAATGTCCATTCGTGCAATCCGGGGAGCGCACTTTAGTGTATCTGGAAGGTAAGAAGGAATCCCGAATGACTTTAACGTCTAAAAGCTAGGCCGACATGCCGGGAACTGATGGACACATAACCTGCGAATTAAAGACAGACTTGGCGGCGGACTAAACCGTACGCGCCGTTCCTGTGCATCTGATGCGATCGCGTCTATTCCCAACGCAATCCAGTTCTTCAGCATGCACAACTATGAGAACCGAGCTTGTCTGAAGGACTGCGTCGCACTCCGACATGCGCCGGCATCGTATCCCCTGGAGCATTCCGCGCGAGATACAAGACCAAGTTGCGGTACGCGGTCGGGGAGAATGGGTTTTCTCAGGACTTGCCGTAATTCAGCGATGGCTTTAGCAAGTTGATCAATATTGAAATAAGCGGCGGCTAAATCTTCGTGGGCCTCGATATCGTCGGGATAAATACTGACAAGAAGACTCAAGGACTGGGCGGCTTGATCATACCTTTCCTGGTTGGTGTAATACTCGGCTTCTATCCGACGCTGTTCGCGATCTGTGACATCCTGACGCAGGTCATAGGCGAGTTGATACTGTTCCGAGGCGCCTTATTCTTTCCAACGATCCACGAGTACGCGGTGCGAACGTTCCCAACGTTTCGTCCGGCAATTTCATCGTCAAAGACTCGTTTGACCTGCGTCCTTCCAGCCTAAGCGGGCCAATCTCAGGCTCAGTCCTCGGCAACGATCAGATCCTCTTCGGCAACGTCAAATCGACCTACACTGAGTAAACTTTCCTGAAGGTGTCCGACAGCACATGTCAGTCGCTCGAGGACGTAAATGGAACAATCGATAGGGGGAATGCTACCGCGAGTTGGGGAGCCCTCACAGGCTAACGGTTCCCAGTAAGCCGGGACCGCGCGAGCTTCTCAGGCTCGGCTTCGCGCTGAATCAGCCTGCAAAGCTCAAAACATCCGGTCCGATCTTCTTGTCTTATTTGTCCGGAAAATCGTAACAAGGAGCAAGCCACTGGTCGGCCGATGGATGTCTCGCCAGTTCTTTTAAGAAGCGAACTGCAGGAAGGATCAGGCTCTCTTTCCAGTGAGTTCGCCAAACAACCAAGCCTTGGCCATCTTCCAATCGCGTTTGGCTGTCTCCCGCGAGATCCCCAGGAGCCTCCGACGTTTCCTCGACGCTCAGTCCGGCGAAGTAACGCAACTCCACTACTCGCCCCTTCCGTGGATCGAACTCAGACAATGCAGCCAGCGCCTCATCCAGGGCCAGTACGTCAACCTGGCGTGCGTTGCCTGCAACCATTTCCTCATCCAAGGGTACTTGTACCGCGCCTCCGCCTCGCTTCGCATACCCGCGGTTGCGCGCGTGATCCACGAGGATTCGTCGGATCACCTGCGCACAGAGGGCAAGAAAATGCACTCGACTTTCGCATCGGACATTTCCCGCTCGAACCAACTTAAGGTAAGCCTCATTGTCCAATGCGGCCGACTCGAGAGTGTTGCCGGCCTGGCAGCGGGCCATGTATCGTCTCGCAATTTGACGCAGCTCGGGGTAAACCAGCGGCATGAGGCGGTCGAGCGCGTGTTCATCCCCCTCGCCCCAGGCGGCAATCAACCCACTTATGTCCTGTGAGCCCAGGATATTCATGGCGGTGCCGACCTTACCACAAAAAGCTTTGGTTCGGTGACCCCTTTTCCCGACCGTTCACGGAATACACGGTAGGACGAACACGAATCGACTTCTGACCCGCGAACTTGCTTCAACGCTCAGTAGTTGTCTGATCTAGAACCAGGCAGTTCTATTCTTCCGGGCTGCCGCAACTTTCAACAAGGAGACTCATGAACACAATTCGTACTCGGTCACTCTTATCGTTAGTCGCGATCGCGGGTTTCACTGCCCTAACCCTCTCAGTTCTATCAGCTTCGGCATCGGAGTCGTCCGAGCGAAGCGGAAGGCTCCACATTATGAAGGAGTGTTCGGAGAGCACTGGCCTTCCTGGTGCATTTTGCACGATCACATTCTCGAACCTCGCCGCGATACCAGTCGGGTCGAAAATCTTTTATGACCAGTCGGGTAACACCGTGCCGGGCGTGTTCGACAGTGATGTCGTTCTCGACGCGGGGAACGGCAATAGGGCCGTCGGCCGTTGCACACTCGATGGGGCGACCGCTGTAGGAATATGTCAGTTCTCCGACGGGATAGGGGAGTTAGCGGGGTTCCATGCGCGTGTTGATGTGAAACCCACGACTCCGGACTTAGTGAATTATGATTGGCGAGGGACGTACCACTTCGCAGGCCTTCCCAGGCAACGCGACCAACCCGTCAATTAGTAAGCGTCTCCAGCGGATTTTCTCAATCCTGTCAGACCGTTTGCCAATCCGGCGGATCTTCAACAGCAAGAGAACGCCGTAGTGCAGTGTGGAATGTGCTGCGGCGCCTCTATTTGTAAAGGAGATTTCGCCAAAACCCGAGCCCATGTACAAAATTGACCAGCTTTAAGGTGCGGATTGTTACATCATCCACAACCGTCAAAGCCAAGAAGGCTACTCTTGAACGAGAGTACTCCTTATTTTGTGGGGCGAGTATTCCCTGGAGGTCACCATTCGTTCGATGATTTCGCTCCCCAACAACCATTGACGACAATGGAGGAAAAACTTGAAAAATCATATCGCGGCTCTCGCCCTCGCTTGCCTGTTTGTTGCGCTGAGCGCAGCCCAGGCAAAGGATCAAAACAACTGTTCCACACGCACAACTGCCGGCAAATATGTGGTGGTCTGCAATGGATTCCTAACACCGGCACCCAATGCCCCACTGGTTCCTGCAAAAGAACTGGCCGTAACCGTCGCCGACCACAACGGGACTTTCACCGGCGTTGGAACGGTCAGCGTCGGCGGAACGATCCTTCAGCAGACAGTAAAAGGGACGGAACAAATAAATCCGGATTGCACGGGAACCATTACCTATCAGCAGACGATTAATGGACAGCCGGGACCTCCACTTGACATTACATTTGTTGTTTCCCAAGGAGGTGACATCATCGATGGACTGGTGACCGATCCGGGTGCTGTTTTCGCTTGCAGACTTACTCGAACTAAAGAACAACTGGGCCATGATTAGAAGGCGTCCCCCGTTAGAGCAGATAGCCGACTCCACAAAGTGGAGGCTTTCGCGGTTCGCGAGCCGCGAGGGATTGCCAATGGGGGGTGCGTCGAACCCTATTTTCCAGAGAGTGTGGATAGAACCGGCAACAAATCGTCATTGCTGCACCTAGGCGGTAACGCTAATTGAGTTTGTCGCGTCCTAGTCGACAGGTTTCGCCCCATGAAACAGGAACTCTGGCTCAAGATCGAGGAACTCTTCCACGCTGCGCTCGAACGTGTGCCGGAAGCACGACAAGCATTTCTCGATGAGACTTGCGGCGCAGACCTCGACTTGCGTCGGAAGGTCGACGTATTACTGGCGAACGAGGAACAAGCCGGAAGTTTTCTGCAAGTCCCCACAATTTCAAACATGCCGGAGCGGCTGATGACTCCGGCGTCACTGCTCGGCCGACAGCTTGGGCCGTATCGAGTCGTGTCTCCGCTGGGTGCCGGGGGGATGGGCGAGGTATATCTGGCGCACGATAGCAGGCTCGACCGCGATGTAGCTATCAAGACCTTGCCCCCCGAGTTCGCGCGAGATCCGGATCGGCTCTCACGACTGCGTCGCGAAGCTCGCACCCTGGCATCTCTCAACCACCCCAACATCGCGGCGATCTACGGCCTGGAAGAGTTCGAAGAAGCGGACTGTCTGGTCATGGAGCTCGTCGAGGGAGAAATACTGCGCGGTCCGCTACCCATTCAAACGGCGTTGGACCATGCAGGCCAAGTGGCAGCTGCACTGGAAGCGGCGCACGAAAGAGGAATCATTCACCGCGATTTGAAACCAGCCAATGTAAACTCTAGGAGAATTCGCGATGGCCGAGCAGATTCGACAGATCCTCGTGCAGGAGCAGGACCATCAAATCGATCTGGCTACTGCCCTCGGCGAAAAGGTTCCGGATCTTAGCCCCGCAGGAAACACTGTATGCACGAATCGCCGAAAGACTGTCAAAGGTTCATGAGGCAACCCTCCGCACGTTCCTACCCGCTAGAATCTCTTGGTAGAGAGTGACATAGCTTGCCACCATCTTATCGATGGAAAAGTTTTCTTCTACATGGCGGCGTGCTGTCGCTGGCTTGATATCCAACGTACGAAGGCGTCCGACCATTTCGCGGACCGAGCGACAAATGTGGCCCGAAACGCCTTCGCATACAACTTCTGGAACCGATCCCCCTCGCAACGCCAGTACGGGAGTGCCGCAAGCCATCGCCTCCACCATCACCAGTCCAAAGGGCTCATGCCACTGAATGGGGAACAGCATGGCCATCGAGTTTCCTAAGAGTTCGTTCTTGGCCTGAAGATCGGCCGGACCAATGTATTCCACGAGACGGCCGTCGATGTGTGGCCGGACCTTTTTCTCAAAGTATTCCCGGAATGCCGGTTGGACCTCGCCCGCAATTTTCAATGGTATTCCGGTGCGGTGCGCAACATCGATCGCAATGTGTGTCCCTTTGATTGGAGCGATCCTTCCGATGAAGCTGAGATATTGCTGCTTTTTTTCTACCAAGTGATAGAGGTTTAGATCGATTCCGTGATGGATGGTGCGCAACTTAGGCAGTGATTCTTGATGAGCCTGATCATGGCTGATCGCTACATACGCAACGTCAGGATAGTGGGAATAGTACTCGCTGAGGTTCGAATCATGAGGTCCGTGAAGAGTGAGCACAAACGGCAGTTCGACGAAACGAGAAAGCGCCAGGGCTTGGGCGGAGTGCACATGAATAAGATCGCAATGCCCTACTGCATCTGCGGTCGCCCACGCCGTGTGGTCTAACTCTTTAATCCAGGCAAGCCCAGGGTTCTTGATTGGCCACTGCGAGTGCTCGTACATCCAACACCGTTCTGTTTGTACGGTCGATTCGCCGTTGGTATACACCACAACATCTATGTTGAATCTTCGAAGCCCCTCGGCGAGCTGAGCGACGAATAGCTCTGTTCCTCCATACTCTGCGGGTGGAACTGCAATGAACGGTGCGGCAATAAGGGCGATCCTCAGGGGAGACCTCCACGCCTAAATACCGAGCCACAGGATTTAGGCGAAAGTGAGATGCTGGCCTGGACCACCTTGTTGTCAGGCGTTCGGCCCGCGATAAACTCCATTGTTTTTGGGTCGGCCCCGCCCTTTTAGGCATCAGGGGCATTGGTCCTGAGATTGGTTGCGACTCTTTAAGCGCGACACGCCCGGCGAGATCGGTCCGACGTTTTGTATGGTTACGTCAATATGGTCGTACAGCGCGGGCGTTTACTTTTCGCCTGATCCCAGAAAGAAATCTGTGCATCCTGAATGGAGTTCTGTTCCACCAAAAGCGGTCTTTCTTTAGATGATTTGTCGGTGTGGCCCAGCGAGGCAAAGTTCCAGGCGCCAGCCTGGTTCTTAATTAGGTTCACACTCGGGCCTAGCAGGCTAATCGAATTGATCTCGATTTGCTTGTGAATGAGAGGAAGAGTCTGAACCGAGACTTCCAATTCCTGCGTTTCACGAAAGGCGCATCAGGACTGAAATTAGGCTCCTCGGCAATCGCGATGTTCTGCGCCCGAAACCGCGGTGGAAAGAGACCCAAGTGCATTGCGCCCAACACCACTGGCCGCATGATTCGCTTCTGAAGCTGTGACTGAATTGTCCGCGATAATTGTTGACGTTGAACGTGGCTACAAAGATTGCCCCTGCAGCCGCCATGACCAGGATAATGGAGCCTAAAACAACTGCGATTTTACGCACAAGTTCCTCCCGAAGTGACCACCAGCTCAAGAGTAGATGTGATTTCCCCCCTTCGTTTGCCGACCAAGGTGCAAGATTTGAGCCTTAAGCGCCACAGCGGTGGAATTGCGGTTTATTGTTTTCGAGCTTAATACATGAATAACGGGATGGAGTCTGCCTAGGGCCGCACTTACGCTGGTCCGCTTTTAATTTATGGCGAACAACGCTTATGAATGCCGCCGAAGTACTCGAGTGCCGCTTAAAGTGACGATATCCCTAGAAGAGCAAGCTGGCATTCGGACGTGCGATGGTGAGACGATCGTAATCAATCTACATGGAGCGTTGTTGGCGACCACAGTCGGATTGCGCCGGGGCATGCGAATCTCGATTCATGTGTACGTGACGGATAAGCGTGCCGCAGCAAGGGTCGTTTTTATCGATCCCGAAAACCCGCTGCGTTGCGGCATTGAACTCGCGGAGCCACGTAACATCTGGGGTGTGCCTTTACCGCCGGCTGATTGGAAAGAAGAGCACTCGGAGGAGACTAGGACAACGCAAAATGACCTGCTGAAACCAGCGAATCCGGAAGCTCCCAAGGTTCGCAAATCACGGGACAGCGAACCTAAAGTCTAAAACGACATCACGCCAACGCTTCGGACGGACAGCCTAGTTGTCGCCTCCTACCACAACACTCATGGCGTTGGTTTGGGTAGTGCCGTCCGCTAAGACCGTCCCACTCACCAACGCTCCGCTTCCCCAGAGAGCGTTGAACCCGGCCGTATTCGAACTGCCCCATAAGGCATTGCTACCCCACAGGGCATTACTGCCCCAAAGCGCGTTGGAACCGGCCAGGACCGCGCTACCCGGAGACAAATTCTGACTTCCGACGAACGCATTCGCTCCCCAAACCGTTGTGCTGCCCCAAAGCGCGTTGCTTCCCCACACACTAGATGGATCAAATGCCAGATAAGCATTACCTGAAGGCTGATCGAAAACAGCGGTGGGAGATTTTGCAGTAAGGGTAGAAACGCTAGAGTCCGAGAGTGCAGTCTGAAGATCCAAATATCCGGCTCCCACCGTGAAAACGTCCGCTTGCTCGACGAACGTCTGCCCACCGCTCACGATCGTGATCGAGGGAGGCAGATTCTTGTATGCAGTTTTCATCAGGCGTGCTTTGATCTGATCTGGTGTCAGACTCGGATGCTGCTGAATCAGCAGAGCTGCTGCCGCGCTCACCATCGGTGTCGCCATGCTTGTTCCGCTGAGTACAAAATAGGCATCGGAAGGCTTACTCAGGTCTCCTTTGCCAGTCTCATACGTTGAAAGAGCCGGGCGATTCGAGGGATTCTGCTTCACCAGAGTCGCCCCCGAAGCTTGCAAAGAGACCACGGCATTTCCCGGAGCGACGACGTCGGGTTTCGCGATATGGTCGATGGCCGTGGGACCCTTGGAACTGTACGAGGTCATCGTGTCGTCCGCCCGATCGGGAGTGCCTTTGGCATTCATTGCGCCTACGGTGATCACGTACGGGTCATTTCCCGGCGCGGTAATGGTTCCATATCCATTCGTGCCCGCCGAATTGTCGCGACCGTCGTTTCCTGCTGCCACGACAACCACGATGCCCGCCTTCCACGCCGCCTCTACGGCCTGGCACAGCGGATCCTGTTTGTAACTTTCAAATACAGGCCTTCCCAAAGACAGGTTGAGAACGCGGATGTTGTACTTGGTTTTTAACGAAATGGCTTGATTGATCGCGTTGATCACCGATGCATCGGTGCCTTGCCCATTCTGATCCAGCACGCGGAAGTTGATAAGGTAAGCTCCCGAAGCCATTCCGCGGAAGTGAACGTTACAGTTCGGGCAACTGGAGCCGGCTCCATTGCCCGCAAGAATCCCGGCCACGTGCGTGCCATGTCCGAATTTGTCGTCTGATCCGCCACCGATTAGATCGAAGTTCCCGACCACTCGGTTCACGGCCTTGCTCGCGATATTGACCTGCAAATCGTTTGCCGTATGTATGCCGCTATCTAGGATAGCGACGCCCACGCCCGTGCCGTCAAGTCCCAGACTCCATGCGTAGTTCGCATTCACCGCTCCGGCGGAATTGCTGAGGAGTGTTCGCAAAGGTCGATTGGGCGAGACATATTCCACGTCGGCATCATTTTCGAGGTCGGCAATTCGGGATGCCGGGAAGGAGGTGTGCAAGGCGTGAATTTGAGAGAGGTCGTCTTGGACGTTTCCGCCTTTCCCAACAATCTTCGTCTTCATGGCGCTGTTCTGGGTACTATTCCGAAAGCGGACGATTACATCGAGTGTGCCGCTCTGATGGTCTTTCAACTCTGGCGCCAGCTTGGGGTGCTTATCAGCGAAAGCGAACGGCGTCATGGACGCCAAGGCCAAAAGCAGTACAGCACGCTTCATAACGTTTCTCCCAGAACAAATAGACTGCTGCAGGAGGATGGCCAAAGGCCGGCCTATAACCCATTGGAAACAAATGCCTGAGGAAAGAGAGGCAAATATGGGTGGGACAACCTGTCCCGCGTTCGGGGGCCACTGCGACAGATTGGCGCGTTTGAGGTATGGTTTTGACCAAAATGGGTCACAGTAGAAGTTGTTAACAGGAATTGTTCTGGATTGCCAGAGCATGACCTTCGAAGATTACGTTTTCGCCGCCTACGATACTTCAGCGTTTTTGCTCTTCGAGCCAATGCTGCAAGCGGATTATCGCGTGTTGATTCCGGACCCTCATGGGTCTGGAAATTCGGATCGAGCAATTGATTCCCTATTGCGTAACGACGAGAGAAACGAGCACGAACGACAGCACGGCGCCAAGCAAATCTAAAGTTGTCCCTCTCCGTAGAGCATCTTGAGCTTCCTTCATTTCTTTCTCGGCTGCTTTTACTTCCTCAATAGTTGTCTGGCCGCGACGTCAAATTTGCACCTTCGCCTTGCCACTGAGCTAAAAAAGGCAACGGATAAATACTTCGCGGCGGTTCTTGGATTGACTTCAAAGTAGTACGAGAATGTCGCGCCACGCCCTTGGAATGAGCGCCGCTCCTAGCGGCCATTTAGGCATCAGTCTTTATTTCGAGTTGGACTGGGGACCGGGTCTAACGCAGATGAATAGCGTTCCCACTCTAAACGCAGTGCCTAGCCAACTGGGCGAGATTGCACCCGGGCAGAGAAGCTGCGAACATTAGCTTGCATGTCCCTCCGCACAGCTTCGTTCACAGTACTGTGTTCACTTGCATGGGTTCTGTGCGCCAGAGGGCAAGAAGCAGACGCAGACCCACCAGAGGCGAATCCGGGTAGGCCGACGGTGTCCACTCCTGCGACCATCACCCCGGTTGGGTATTTGCAGTTCGAAACGGGGGGATTGGGCGCAAAACACTCCTCCGAGTTTTCGTCTCGGCAGAGCGTCACCGAAGTTCTCAAGTTTTCAGTGTCGGAGCGGTTTGAGTTTCTGGCTGCCGCTGAGCCGTTCGTTCACTACGCTGGCCAGAAAACCGCTAACGGAACCGCTGAACTCTTCTTGGGGGTCCAAGGAATCGCACTCCACGGCGAAGGCGCGCGCCCAACCGTTGCAATGAGCTACTTTCGGCGAGTCTACGACGGAGGGACCCCGGAGTTAGACTTCGGAAGCCCGAGAAACTCTGCGGTTTTATTGGCAAGCGCAGACGTAAGGGGATTCCACTATGACGCGAACGTAATGCTCAACGAGGTCATCGACGGGCCAACCCACCACGCTCAGTTTGGGCAGAGCCTTACGATCGCACACGCGCTCTGTAAGAAGTTCGGCCTGTCCGGCGAGATCTGGCACTTCTCCCAGCCATGGTTGCGAAACAACGCGGTCGGAAACCTATGGGCCTTGAGCTACGCGGCACGGCGTAATCTTGTATTTGACGGTGGCTTCAACCGTGGTTTGACGAACACATCAACTCGATGGGAAGTGTTCGTGGGCTTCACGTACCTGCTACCACACAAGCTGCACTGAGGCACCGTATTCCCAATCGGGGAAAGGAACCGTCTTGACGCCATCGGACGAGCGACCGGCGCGCAGACGCCTGAAAAAGCCAAAGTAGCCCCGAAAGGCCTCGGATGTCCGAACCTGATTCGAACTTTACCTGCGTTAGTCCACGACCAGCATGACCCAGAAGACGTAAATAGCGACAGTGAAGACCACGCCCCCGACTCCGCTCGTTATGGATTGATGACTCGACCGAGACCGACGGTGGTTCCGCTTGAGGTTTTGCCCTATGAATATCGACTGGCGCAGCTTCGCGCGGAGCACGATCAGCAGAGCAGAACTTCGAGTCCCAACTTCTACAGCGACTAGGGGAACTACGACGCG
Organism: uncultured Acidobacteriota bacterium; assembly: GCA_963801895.1. Taxonomy (GTDB): domain Bacteria; phylum Acidobacteriota; class Terriglobia; order Terriglobales; family Acidobacteriaceae; genus Sulfotelmatobacter. The sequence goes on from CAWDGM010000005.1 coordinate 443,662, forward strand.
AGTAGCGAAAGAGCCCAGCCCTCAAGTCCATAGCAGCCTATAATCATTGCAGGGGAGGCCGCAATGATTACTGCTCGTGATGTTGCCAACTATTTCCTCTCCTTGGTTGATGAAGATCAAGGTGATTCAATCTCCAACCTTAGGCTCCAAAAACTCATGTACTACGCGCAAGGATATTTCCTCGCGCTGAAGGATCGCCCACTCATCCACGAGGAGTTTGAGGCTTGGGAACACGGGCCTGTGATTCCAGGGCTGTACAACTCGTTCAGGCAACACGGAGCGGAGCCGCTCCCATTGCAAAGCGCCGATACGGAAAAATTTCTGCCCGAAGAGATCGAGCACCTGAACGACATGTGGGAGATGTTCGGACAGTTCTCCGCAACGAAGTTACGTAACATGTCTCATCAAGAACCGCCGTACACGAATACGCCGAAGCGCAGTACCATCTCTCGCGATTCGATGAAGCGATACTTTATAACACAGCTTGTCTCCTAAGTTTAAGAACCCGATTGACCGCGCAAACTGCGCAAAACAACTTCCCCAATCGGCTAGAAATCTAGATGATTGGCGTCGCCATCATCCCATCTTTTCTGTGCAATACACGGTACCGGATACTGCGCGAGGACTCGATTGACCGGGAATTCGAAGAATAGCGACTTCAAGTCTGGATTTCTCATCTCACGTTCTTGATGAGGACCACATCCACGACACTAGTGCCGCGCGACACGGCCAACCGATTGTCTCGCGATACGCCGAAAGCAAAGATCGACTGGGAATCAAAAGATGTGAGCCTCTTCGGTGCTTTACCATCGAGCGGCGCGGACCAAATATTTTCCACACCGTTCTCCATGTGCAAATACAGTATCGACTTTCCATCCGGTGCCCAAGCATACCCATAGGATTCCTGATACGGGTTCACCTCTCCGGCAGTCACAGACATCTTCAGTTTCTTTGGCTCGCCTCCAGTAATCGGAACAATCCTTGCCCAGTCGTAAGGATCTTTCGAAGGGGCTTGATTGATAAAAAACACGCTACCTCCGTCTGGCGACACCGCCGGATGCGGACCCACGTTAGCAGCAAGACCAAGATCGCAGAGAGCAACCGACTGCTTCGAATCGAGTGATTTTCGGGTCAGAACCGTGTGGTTACCCCCGTCTACGTATTTGGTAAATACCAGCGTAGAGCCATCGGGAGTGCAGCTGGGCTCACCGTCGAATGGTCCATCCGTGAGTGCACTGGTGGATCCGGTATTGATGTCGGTACGTGCAATGTGAGACTGGTGTCGGGGGTCGGAAGCCCAATAGACCACACCAGCGGGACCGCACGGAGCCAATTCCCGATAAATGCTCGAATAGGATCTGAGCTTGGTTGAGGTTCCGCCATCTGCATCATGCACCATCATTTCGGCAATGTTGCTGGTCACAATCCGGTTTTCGATCCAGGCAACGTCATCGGATCCCTCCTCCCTGAGACTGGGAATCTGATGCAGCTTTCCGGAACGATCGGAAACCCAAAGCGTGAGGGATGCTGCTCCTATTGTGGCAACCAGATCGCCGCTGGCTGTTGCGGAGAGGCTCCATTCGACGTATTGCGTAGATCCTGAGGTCAGCGGCCGATGAACTCCTGATCGGGCGTCGAATGCCCATATCTGGAAGACCGACCCCGGTTGCGAGGGGACCGCCGGTGCATAGATGGTGGCACCGTCGGGACTCCAGGCGGGCTGACCCACCGCTCCCCAGCCCTTCATACTCAGTTCTCGAACCGACCCCGTGGGCAGCTCAACCGTCACTAACCCCATGCCGTCATTTGTACCCACAACGGCAGCCAGGGTGTTGGGAAGCGGAGACCATTCGATAAACCAGAAGCCCTGAGCGAGTGGACGATGCGCGAGAACCTGTCGGCTGCCTCCGTCAAGATCGACGCTAACGATCTCGGAGTCGGTTTGTGTTTGCGCAATGTACGCGATTTGTTTTCCATCGGGAGAAACGGTGATGCTCCACATCCTTGCGTCCGTGGCCAACGGTGTCGCCGGCCCACCCAAGCTCGCAACGCGAAAGACAAGGCGGGTATCCGCATCCTTCGGGTCCGAATCGCGGAGGAAGTAGATAAAGTTACCATCAGGAGAGACGTGCAAATTGCGGATGGGCTGTACTGAACCAGGAAGCACAGCGACGTCGCGTTCAGTTGCAACCTGCAGCAGACGTATTTCATCTTTACCTTCACTTCGACTCACGTAGGCGACGTAACGCCCGTCAAGGCTGGCAGCGGCCCTGCGGGCCTTTCCGCTTTCCGTGAGTGCCCGGATCTCCAGGGTCGAAGAAATGGGTGACGAGGGCGCAGTCCGATACCAACGATAGTAGGCGCCGATGGCTATGACCGCCGCCGCAACAAAAGCTGCCGCAACAACCATCCTCCGGCGCAGGGTCCAGCGCAGAGGAACAGCCCCACTGATCCGCCCGGAGGTAGATCGAACGGCTTCCCCTGAACTAGGCTCACTTCCCTCCTCGGCGAGGACTACTCTTCCACTCTCTGTGTCGCGCTTCAGCCGCTGAAGATCAGCGCACATCTCGGAACCATGCTGATAACGAAGGGTTCGATCTTTCTCCAGTGCCTTTCCGACGACATCGTCCAACTTTGCCGGCAAGTCAGGATTAAGCCGAATCGCTGGCACCGGAACACGCTCCAGGATCGCGTTGAAAATCAATCCTGAAGTATCGCCCCGGAACGGCAGCTGCCCGGTAGCCATCTCATACAGCACGACTCCGAACGAGAACAGATCCGTGCGCGCATCCAACTCTTTGCCCCGGACCTGCTCGGGCGACATGTAAGCAACAGTGCCTACAGCGGTACCCGGACTCGTAAGATGTGGCTCTTCGCCCGAAAGCGTCTGCGTGTTCGCGGCTGCGACATCGCTGGCTGAGCCTGTGGAAGGCATAACTTTCGCGAGACCGAAATCCAGGATCTTCGCGTGACCACGTGCGGTGACAAAAATATTCGCTGGCTTGATATCGCGATGGACAATTCCCTTGGCGTGCGCCGCATCCAGAGCGTCAGCAATCTCAATCGCCAGCGAGAGAATCGTTTCGATCTCTATCGGCCGTCCCGCGATGCGGTGCTTCAGGGTCACGCCTTCCAGAAACTCCATGGTCAGGAAGGCGCGCCCGTCCTGCTCGTCAATATCGTGGATCGTGCAGATATTGGGATGATTCAACGCCGACGCGGCTTGGGCCTCACGTTGAAAGCGGGCCAGCGCCTGCGGATCACCGGCCACATCATCCGGTAGGAACTTCAGCGCAACGAAGCGATGGAGACGGATGTCCTCAGCCTTGTAGACGACACCCATGCCGCCCCCACCGAGCTTCTGAACGATGCGATAGTGAGAGATGGTTTGGCCGACCACAAATGAGCCACCCCCCGAACGGTGGCGCTATGCTAAGGCGGTGGGGAGTGAAAGTCAAAGTTTCGAAACTATCGAGCGCGTTCTTAGGCAAGTCAAAATGCACACCACTTCCGCTGTGATCGGCTCACGAGGGGTGCATATTCCCTCCCTTTGTGTTCTCACCCCTTTAGCCGTTTGACGGGGTTAGCTACTTGCGCGGAAAAGTGTCCCACCCCCAGCCCTGGGTTCGAGGCACGGCTCAGCTCAGTTCCACCTCAACTCCGCGGGGTAGACGCGGAAGCTTATCGACTAAACGATTCTTGGCTAGAATTGTTTTTGTTCAAGAATGCAAAATTGTGGAGGCTAATCCCAATGACCATTCAACGCATCGGCACAACCGAAGGTATGCAAGCAATTCCGGGCATCAAGGTGATGCCGATAATCAGCTTCGCCGTGGTGCATAACGGTATGCTCGATCTTTGCGGCGTCACTGCCGAGCCAGAAGGTGATGTTAAGGTGCAGACCAAGAAGGTCTTGGAAAGCATTGACAAGCTCTTGCAAATGGCTGGCACTGACAAGTCGAAACTGCTGTTTGCTCAAGTATGGCTGGCAAACATGCAGGACTTCGATGATCATAATTCAGTTTGGAACGATTGGGTTGATCGCCAGAATCCCCCTGCTCGCGCTTGTGTCGGTGCTCCCCTGTGGCGACCCGGCATTCTGGTCGAAATCAAGGTGACCGCCGCCGTATGAAGCATGCGTTGAGGCTTTGCATCGTTCGATCTGCTGAGTAGTCGGGCAGTGAGGCAAAGATTCCCGAATAACGCATCGCATCTTGTTTGACCCGTTCCGGTTTGTGCTGGACGATGGAGACAGATGGACGCTGAACAGAGCATTGCTGAAATCGAGTGGCTGGAGCGCATCTTCGCGCTACCAGCGCCAGACCGCTGAGCCCGAGCGACATCTCTGCTGCTAGTCGAAGGCACGACGAAATGCTGCCGTCTATCCCGGTGACCCAGAATTCCGAATCCCATCAGTGAGTGCCGCAGCAGTTGGCGGCACCGAATACTAAAGTAAAAGAAATGCCCGCAATCCTTCGGATAGCGGGCGTTCTTGGCTACTGCGTTAGACCGGCTGAACGTTCTCAGCTTGCCATCCCTTCGGGCCTTTGGTCACGTCGAACTGCACCCTTTGGCCTTCTTGAAGGCTTCTGAAACCGCTTGCCTGTATCGCGGAGAAGTGGACAAAGACATCTTCACCATTCTCGCGGCTCAGAAAGCCATAGCCCTTGGCGTCATTGAACCACTTCACTGTTCCTTGTTCTGCCATTTGATTTCTTATTTCCTTTTCTTGGATTGTGCTGAGAAGAATCGCTGCGGGTGAGAAGGGGTGACGCTGGTTGGCGGTACCGAATTTCAACTGCGTGAATCAGACTTAGCCGAGTCAATTATATACCCTGAATGAGAAACCAGCTCCCAGGCGGAGACCGGCCAATGGATGTCTCACTGCATCAAGGCAAGAGGTAAACTAGCGTCTCATGCGCAAACGCTTGATCAGTCCGATTCCGCACGGTGTTTCGCACCCCGACGACGAATGGCTAGACCTTGGCAAAGCAGCCATGGTCGAGGTGACCTCCGGGGTTGACCCGCCCTCCGCCTTTGTTTGAACCAACACCTGCTGGCGGTGGATTGGTAGTAATGCTGAGAGCTTATCTAGATCTAGGCGAGAAACAAGATTCAACGGATGCGATCATCTGTGTCGGCTCCGTGATATTCAAGCCTACTGCCTATAAACAATTCGTCCGACCGTGGAATCGAATGCTCAAAGCGTGGGACGCTCCGTTTTTCCATTCAACAGATTTTTATAACGGCTCTGAGGCGTTCAAGCGCGACACAGATGCACGACAGCAGCTTCATGATGAGTATTCTAAGCTCATACCTGGAATGATCGCCAATCACGTGGAGCGCATTAGTTTGGTCGCATTCAAACCCCAAGAATTCATTCAGATCGCGCCACCGGATTGGATAGAAAAATTCGGGCATAGCGTATATTCCCATGCGGTGCAATTGTGCCTGATCGCAAATGGATGGTGGCGATATGAAAAACATAAGCTCAAAAAGTTCGCATACTTCATTGAAAGCGGAGGCCCGGACAAAGGGGAAATCGCTAAAACAGTAGCCCAAATGAGGGTCGAGGATGAGACGGCCAACGTAATCGGTATCCAGTCATTTACATCTGCCGACAAGGGCACTGTGAGAGGGCTTGAGGCTGCAGATTTTGCGGCGTGGCACTGGAATAAGTACTACATGGATAAAATCAGAGCCGGAAAAGAAACTGAACCTAGGAAAGATTTCGAGGCTTTCGCCAACATTGCGGGAGATCGAATTTACAGCATATTTGCGACGGGCGCAACGCTAAAGTATTTCTTTTCGTTGGTTCCTCCGCCAACACACCCGAGCGCATGATTCACGACTCTACTTGAACCGTAGGACTTTCGATCTTTTTACCTATGAAGGAAATTTAGCAATGGCTAAATGGATCTTCGACAACGATCCGCGCCATGAACAGAATTGGAAGTGGAGTGAAGGATGTTGGAAAGATAAGGGGTCAGTCGAGAGCTTCATGCTGGTCTGCATGCGCCCGCTGACTGCCCCCAGTGAAACGTGCTCAGTCACAATATTTCTTTCACTGCACACGTTGAATACCCTGTAGTACCTACATCGTTCTACAAAAACCCGGCCACTACCGGCTGCAGATATTCTTCAAAGGGTGCCTTCTCGGGCAAAACTTCCGGCTTGCCCCTTGTCCACCACGTGGCCGCACTTTCGTATTCGACGTCCGCGACTCCGATGCGACGCTAGACCGCGGTCTTAACTCTCCACGAAATCAAGTCCTAAACTTTTAGTTGACAAGCCCCTCCGGTGGTGGTATTGTCCTAATAACTTAGGAGGACGAGTGGCACCAGAGCAAAAAAGAGCCCAGCAATTGACGCGGCTGGAGCTGCAGATCATGCAGGTTTTGTGGGAGAGTGGTGCGAGCACCGTACAAACGGTACAGCAGAAATTGCCCGGCGAGCCGCTAGCCTATACGACCGTACAGACGATGCTGAACATCCTGCAGAAAAAGGGCAAAGTGAAACGGAAGCTGGCGGGAAAGGCGTATGCGTATCGCCCCGTGTTGAGCCGTGAGCGCGCGCTGCGCGAGGCGGCAGGAGATCTGATCGAGCGCGTATTTGGTGGTTCGGTCGATGCGCTGCTCATGAGCTTGGTGAAAAGCCGGCAATTGGATAAGGCCACGCTGGCAAAGATGGAGAAGCTGATCGAGATGCACGAGAAAGCGGAGGACGAACATGGAAGCGATTAACCAGACGGTGGTGACGTATCTGCTGAATGCTTCGTGGCAGATCACGGTAATTGCAGGCCTCGGACTCGCGTTCAGTGTGTTTCTGCGGAAGATGCCATTCCGCTACAGACATGTTGTGTGGGTGACGTGCCTGGGAGCATGCGTATTGGTTCCGCTGGTGACACTCGTTTTTCAGTCTTACGCAGGCGGGGCCATGGCCTCGGCGACAACTGCGGCGGCTTCGGGCAACGGCGAGCTATCCGGAGGCGGGCCGGGCGTGCCCTTTCGGTTTCATAACCGCAGCCATGCCATTTCGTTTCCCAGCAATCTGATTTCCACGCTGGTATGGAGCTATGCCGCGTTTGTTATGTTTCGGCTGAGCGGATTGGCCTGGAGCTTCCGACGAACTCTGCACATTTGTAAATCAGCCTTCGCATGCGGGATGCCGGCGAGACTTTCACAACCCCTGGAAGAATGCTCGGTCAAATTTTCACTTCCGGCAATTCGAGTCTTGTGTTCGCCTGAGATCGGGAGTCCGTCAACTTTAGGACACATCAGGCCGGTGCTCATTCTGCCTGAGCGTTTCTTCGAAGCGGAGCTTGGCGAGCAGGAAGTGATGGCTGCGCTGGGGCATGAACTAGCGCACATTCGGCGCCGAGACTTCGGCCTGAACCTCCTGTACGAAGCGGCATCTCTCCCGATTTGCTTTCACCCTCTGAGCCTGTTGATTAGAGCAAAGCTGGCGCAGACGAGGGAGCTGGCGTGCGACGAAATGGCCGCCGCGCTGCTTCCCTCGGTGACGGATTATGCGCGCTCTCTGGTTCGGTTGGCACAGACGATGTTTGCCGCGGCTCCATCGGCAAAGACGAGTTACGCAATGGGGCTGTTCGATACTCGCGCTCTGGAGGAACGCATTATGAATATTCTGGACACAGGAAAAAGAAGCGGAAAGTGGGCCCGTACGCGGACGCTTTTCACGATGGGGATCATCGGCACAATGTCGCTGGCGATCTGTGGATTCTCGGTACGAGTCGCGGACCACGCAGCTGCGGCCCAACAACGGTTTGTTGGTACGTGGGAAGCGCAGTACAAAGGAAGAGCATTCTTCACGTTGCGAATCAGTGAAGAGAACGGTTCCCTGGGTGGGAGTTGCCTGCACGTGACTCGGTTGGCGAAGGTGGGCACGAAGACGGGCGGTGAACTGATACCGACGGCCGACGAGACCACCCAGGAGCCAATCACGGAAGCCCGCATCCGAGGAGGGAAACTCGAACTGCAGATCGGCGATGACAAAGATCCGATTCTGCTCGATCTTGCACCGACTGGGGACAATAGCGCGGACGGGAACATCGTTGGGGCTCCGAGCGATCCTTTTGTCCACATTAAGCCATGGCATTTCCAAAGAGTCTCTGCGACTCCTTAAGGATGTCTTTACATGCGGACGGCGGATTGTTCCGCCGTCTTGCTTTTGGGCAAGCACGAACGAAAACGTTGCGTGCCGTTCCCTGAAAACATTACACACCGGAGCTGAAGCCCATCATCGACTCCACCGACTCGGCCGCCAATCAAAGGATGACGTTTGGACACTTGGCGTAACATCGGCATCTCACTCAGTACAGACTGGACAGACCCGCTGTCTGCCCCTTGCGTACGTATAGGACCCCCTTTCCATTCGACCAGCCCAATGGGACAATAGAGTCATGAACAAACCCAGCCCTCGCCCCAACGAACAGCGAAAGGTAGAAAGACTGCTCGTGAAACTTGTAACCATGAAACGCGTTTCAGCTAGACCAGCCCCAATTTCATATGGATTGCATGCACTGAAATCGGCATAAACGAGGTGGGCAATGCGAACATCTTGGGAGAACGAAACCGGACGTCTTACGTGTTGCTGGTCTGAACTTGTTACCCGCGAGCGATATGATGAGCCATGGACGAAAGAGCCGAATCCTCAAAGCGGCTTCCTAGAGCCCGTTCCGGACTTTGCAAGTCGGAGCCCCTTCGGCGGAGTTCGGTGGTTTCAACCTGATCCGAGACCTTCAAGCTAACTGTTATTCCTCGCGAGGAAACCAGGCGCGGACGCACGGAAAAACACTGTACCAACCGGTGAGGCTGTGATTGCATGCCCGCCGCGATCCTTTCCCCAAGAAAGAGAACGGTGGGCAGAATACCGTGAAACATTAGTAGGTACACTAATCACTTCTGAACTGTCACGATCCCCTGCGCGATGAAAAAAGGCCCAACGCAACAGAAGCGTTGAGCCTGAGCGAAGGGAAGACATTCTGGGGACACGCCTAATCATTTTTAAGAAATTGGTGAAACATCGCCTCTCTGACAATGTCGGCGGTGTCAAGCAACTTTCGAGCGTACCTATCCGTGCACTCGGAGAAGAGCGCCATTTCGCTCTTGTTGAAATGGCCTTACCAACCACAGGCTCGCTCGTAATCGTTTTTCAGGTTCGGACTTTCGGTCCGACCCATGCATCTCTTCGGTCACGCACTGCGATCATGATTACTACTTCGAACTCCTCTTCTTCTCAAGAGGAGCGGGACGCTCAATCAATAGCTCGATGTTCGACTACACACCATGGCGATGTCCGGGCTGTCCCGCGTGCGAACCGAACTTGTTCAACTGCTCGTAATCCCATTCCTTGCGCATCATCCAGAACAACTGCACGGCCAGCCGACGGGCCATGGCGACTTTCGCAATCTTTCGTCCGCGCCGCAGCACCAGATGAAAATATTTGCTGCGCCACTCCGGCAGGCTGCGCACCGTCACTTGTGCCGCTTCCACCAGCAGGAAGCGCAAGATCGAACTGCCTTGCTTGGTGATATGTCCCAAGCGCCGGCGATTTCCGCTGGAGTCTTCCAGCGGCACCAGGCCCAGATAACTCGCCACCTGCTTGCCGCAGTGAAAGCGCTCCGCGTCGCCGAGGATGAGCACAAATGCCAGCGCCGTTAACACGCCTACTCCAGGGTGCGTTCGCAATCGCTGCGCCGCCGGACAGTTCTCGACTTCGCGCTCGATCGCCTGCGTCAGCTCCGCAATCGCCGGATTCAAACGATCCAGCAAATCCAGCAAATCGCGGCGTCGCCGGCTCGCCCACGGAGCCAGCGTGAACGATTCCAATTGCTGCCGTCCGCGTTCGCGCCACAACTTTTTCTTGCAACGCAGGCCTTCGTTCAACGCCACCGCTTGCAGTTGATTCATGACACGCGTGCGTGCCTGCACCATGCGATGACGATGCCACAACAACTGCCGCAGATCGCGGTTCTCCCAACTGGGCACCCAGATCTTCGGAAACCGATCTTCGAGCAGCAAGCGCAGGATGAGTTGCGCGTCCTGGCGATCCGTCTTCTGCTTGCGTACCCGCCGCGTCCGAATTGCGGCCGCGTCGCCGATCCACAACTCAAACCGTAACTCAGCAACGAGTCGTTCGAACCAGCGTGCGTGCCCACTGGCCTCCATGCCGATGCGCACCGTTTCATTCGCACTCGCGAGAGCATGGTAGAACTTCTCCGCCTCGCCCGGATGTGCGAGCCGTTTCTCCTCGACCTCTCCGGTCGTGGTGTTGAGCAAAGCGATTTGTTGAAACTGGGGATGGAAATCTACTCCTATAATGATCATCGTTCGGCTCCTTTCTCCCGAGCCGGTTGGTTGGTTTTGCCACCTCCAACTCTAACCCGGGTGCGGGAGCCGACATTGTCATGGAATCAATAGCACTCATTGAGCCCAAATCTGTCAATCGTCAACGAGTGAAATCGCCTTCCATGAGAAGGCCGGTCGGAGTCAAGTTCGTTTTGTGGTTTGTGTTAGTCATCACTTCTATCCCCAGCCGGGTGGCCACTGACGCCATGCTTCCATCCGCACTCTTATTGAGCGAGTGTTTCGCTCGGTGCAAGTTGGGCGTTCTCGTTGCAGCCGGTGCTGCCATCTGATTATCGACCTCTTTCCATCTCACGACGGAAGCGGGCCAGGCGATTAACGCAGTCACCGGAACTCGGCTTTGGGCTTCATCTCTTTTCCTTCTTCGCAGAATCTTTTCAAGCTGCCATCGGCAACGGCATTCGATTGTTGTTGTGCAACGGTGCGTACGCTTCTCCGCTCACCCACAGGTGATGCAGCAGCACCGCCAGCTTTCTTGCGGTGGCGACGATCGCTCGCTTCTTCCCGCTCTTTCCTCCCCGCTCGGCCAGCTTCAGTCCCCAGCGCCGCAGATCACAGTCCACACCGAACGGTCCCAGAATGTGTTGTGCTCCCTGCACCAGCAGCGTGCGCAGATACGGGTCGCCTTCCTTGCTGATGTGCATCTGCGGCTCGCTCTGTCCGGAGTTTCTTCTTCCCGGCTGCAGTCCCAGATAACATCCCACGTCGCGGCTCTGGCGGAAGCGATGCGGATCTTCCAGCGTGAGCATGAAGGTCAGCGCGATCAGTGTGCCTACACCCTTAATCTGCTTCAGCAATGCTGTCTGTGGATAGCTCTGCTGGGCCAGAGTTTCGATGCGCTGGTTGTACTCGCGGATCTGCTCACTGACCGCTGCAATACACGCCAGCAATGGCTCGAGTGCAGATTGCAGTTCCGGACTCAGCCCCTCGGCTTTTTCCGGATTCAGGTTGCGCACGTTGCATCCGCGCAACCGCTCGCCGTAGCTTTTGGCCAGTCTCCGGGCCGTGTTCACCAGTGCTGTTCTGGCTCGCACCAGGCCGGCTCGGGCCCGGATCAGTGTCAGGTCCGCCTGCGCTTTCGCGCTGCGGTGTTTCACCGGACACAGCAACTGCGGATCGATCCGTGCCAGCCGCGCCAGCGTCCGGGCATCCATGCGATCGTCTTTCTTCCGGCTCTCCCCGATCCAGTAATACCAAGGTGGCGGGTCGTCATAAAGGAGGGCATCTTCTGCTTCCACGGCAAGCCGCCAAATGGGGATTGCGGAGTCGGTATTGGTCGCGCGAGTCGCGCTTCCAAAACAAGTGCCGCGACGTTCATGACTTTATCGGCGGGATTGAACACGAACATTGTTTGCTGGGGAATTGCAGCTCGCGATGCGGGAAAGGCCTGCTGTTCTTCCAGGGACTTGGCACGATCACCTTTCCCAGCGTACGCCAGCGATCGCGCGTAGTGACGGAGGGCCGCCGTCATCATCATTTTGCTGTGTGGCGCGGGTTCGGCCAGAACATCGTCCCAGCGCGCGAAGCGGAGCAGCAGAAAAAGGCGATTCGGCAAGTAATAGTCGGACATATCCGGCATGGACGCAGCAAGAGCGTCGGCTTGGGTAGTGAGCAAGTCCATGGCTTGGCGTGCATCCGTATAGAGGCCTTGTTCGGTCTGGCACGCACGATGAAGTGTAGGTTGTGGCCGTAATAGCCGTAACGGTAGACGTCGCTGGCCGGGAGTACGCTTGAAAAGCTCGCGGTCGGCTGCGGCGGTTTCTTCGTTGACCCGCGCTGCCATTTCCAGATTACCCACACTCATGAAAATGTGTCCGCCCATGTGAACGAGGTGTGCCGCACCGGGCGTAAGCCGTTGAAATTGCCTGATTAAAAAGGTGGCTCTTCGAACTGACGGAATCCGATTCCATCCTTCTGTAGCCCATGCTAGCATTGGCCCCGAAAAACCGATGTTCTGCGGATGATTTGTTTGGCGGAGGCGACTCATGTCCCATGGCACTATATCGGTTGTGGGGGTTCGCAGACCGAATGGCAAAACAAAAGGTGCCGCAACAATTCTGGTCTGGACGGGAATTGTCAGCATTGCCATCAGTTTTGTCATCAAATACGTTGTTTTTTACTACCGTCACTATGATGCAGCCTCGTTCGAGGTTTACTGGACCCGGCGACTGTTGCTGTTCCTGCACATCAATGGCGGGACTCTTGCTCTCCTCGCTGGTCCATGGCAATTCTGGACGGGTCTGCGGCAACGACACCTACAAGTCCATCGCTGGACGGGCCGACTGTATCTGCTCGGAGTGGTGATCGGACTGGTGGGGGCGGTGGGCCTTGCGGTCACGACGACTTACGGCTGGGGATTTGAAGTCGGACTGATGGGACTCGCATCGGCATGGGTGATCACCAGCGCCACGGCCTATTACACGATTCGCAAAGGCCTTGTGCAGCTTCACAAGGAATGGATGATCCGATCTTACGTGGTCACATTTGCTTTTGTATTTTTTCGTGTCTTGAGCGACTACGGTCCGACTTCGCGCCTGCAACCAGAAAACGATCGCAGCATTATCATTTCATGGGTCTGCTGGGTTGTGCCACTAGCTGTGACCGAGATGATCTTCCAACTGAAACGCATACGATCTGCGATCGCGGCAAGAGGCTGAACGGCGCGTCTCTTGACGTATAGGAAAAACAAAACTTAAAAAACGTCTTCAACGGCCAAGGGTTGACAGTCCGTTTTGTTACTTCGGTCAAAACTCTAAAGTTTCCCTGACACAAAGGTTGGGTTTCGTCGGATCGTCCCCTCGTGCGCAGAATCCACATCGGACTAGATAACTGGGACTGGGTCAAGTCGACCAATCCGCTCAAGCAAGGAGCCATCACGCCCGATGAGAGGATTTGTTCCGAACGTCCGATATAAGTCCAATGCGTAACCTAACCTAGCAGGCTTTGGGTTCATTTGTTGTTGCAGGAGATCGAAAACCACTGGAAGCAGCCTTCTGGACCGCGGTGAAAGGAGCCCGAAATAGTGCATGGAATTGCAGTAACGATCGGCAACATGAGGCAGCAGGAGTGCGAGGAATTCTCGATTCGTGTATTTGACCTCCTTCAGACACTTGTTTCTTGTGTCTTTCACATCGTATTGCACTTCCTCAGCACTAAGTCGGCTGAGGCGGTATTGTGCAATTGGCGGTTTTCGAATGTAGCGACCGATGTGCGCTATCAAGGACTCTTTGGAGAATTTACGACCCACGAAGATATTCCAATTGCGTTGGGCTTCTATCTCGAGAACAAGTGCCAATTCCGCCCCGCTCAGTTCCGAGTTTAGAAGATTGGCCTCGATGGCTGCGTCGAGGTACGCAAGCAAAGCGAAACGCCAAGCGAGCATCAACTCGTGTTTGTGTTCCTTCTCTGCGAATTTCAGATCGCGAACCCATCGAGCGCGGAATTCCTCTAAACCACCTGCTGAGACCAAAGTATGCAAGTGTGGATAGAAGTTAAGGAACCCTCCATAGGTCTGTGGAACGACCATGAGGATAACCCCGACACCGTACCGTGCTCTGGCCCAATACTCGATTGCATTTGCTCCGACTGCCGGCAAATCGTTTAAGAGGTGTCGATTTTGCTGGAATAGGGGCCAAAAGACTTGTGGCATCGTGAGATTGATTTCTCGATATGGAATCTGCGGAATGGTGGCTCCTAACGCCTCAGCCCACAGGTTTGAGGCTCGTACTCCGCAGGAGGGACAAAAACGCGATTTGCAGGTGTGATAAACAATCTTTTCTTCGGTCGATGATGCGAAGACTTCAGCGCCCAATGCCGCGGTGCCACAGTTTATGATTTTCAAAAAATTATCTATGACATTCGCCGGTGTTTGAGCATGATTCCAGATTTGAATGGTGTCTTCAAGAAACTGTTTCAGAGGGGTTGGGCGCTTCATTTTGATGTGCATTTCTCCGGTGCAACAAGTCCTCATAAAGCTCGGTCGTTAGAAGAGCAGCTTTACCTGGGAACTTGATCAATCCGATGGCTACCGAATCCGATGATTCCCGGTCACACGGGGGCATGGATATCAATTGGTTCAAGGCCTGTTCCAGACTGGCTGTACTGAGCGAGGCTCGGCGCACCATTAACGCGCTTTTCGCTCGATGTTTGAAAGCACGTATCTTGGACGGTTGTTGTAGACTCCGCTTTAGTCGGTAGAGCCGAAGTTCCTGTAGTTGTTCCTGTCCGCTTAGTCGTCGCCAAAGCCAGGCTCTATGAATTCGGATTTCTCCCCTCGCAAGTGCTTCCAGGACCCGTGGGTTCGAGTTGACGAGCTGATGGACCTTCGTGACGTTGCCTTCTGATACGCCAGCGGCATCCGCAATCCTCTTTCTCACGCTAGCTTCCGTCAATTTTGACAAACCTTTGACGTGACCACCCGTTTGCTGGTTGGATCGTGCGTCTTTTCGGTAGCAATCCTTCAATCGGGAGGCCATCCGAATTCGGTTATAGTCATTCCAGCCCGGAGAGCGCCGATGCTTGTTCAGTATCATGCAAAGCGTTTCATCTTCGTCGGCGATGATTTCCACGCAAGGGAGGGTTGGAACACCTAGCCTGTCCGCATATTCTCTCCGAGCATAACCATCGATGATTATTCCTTCTCGCGTGACTAGGAGCGGATCCTTCAAGGCGAGCTTTCCTGCACGTTTAAGCGCGGCGAGCTGTTCCGGAGAGACGGCGAGATTAAGTTCCTCGTAAGCGGGATGTTTACGCAACTCAACTACGGCTCGGATGATGGTGCGGTCCAAGGTGGACGCCTTCTGAATCCAACTTAGCGCTGGCACCTCAGTCATGGCAATTTGCTTGATCGCCGGTGATATGAGCCTTGCAACTTCATCCGGATGAAACAGAAGGCGACGACACAATCGAACCGGACGAAGTTTTCCTTCGCGTACCCATTTCCGCACTGTATGAGGAGAAACGCGGCAGCTTTCGGCAACTTCGATCAACGCCAGCAATCTAGGTAGAGGGGCACTCATCGGTCACCCCGATTTTTCCGGCGGGCGTCAACCTCTGCTACGGGAATCCGCCAGCGCCCTTGGTTCTTGTTTGCCTTAAGCCTCCCCGAATACAACAGGTCGTAAACATACTTTAGAGTGAATCCCAGCCTCTCGCGGCTTCTTGTACCGAAATGCTTTCCCCTTCCATGGTGATCTCCTTTCATCGATTTCAATTTCAAATGTAGGTGGTGTTGGTGTAATATGCAAGATGTGAATAGCTATTACGACATCAGCTGCCGACTTCGCTATTACGGGCGACTTCCTAAATCCATCAGGATTGAGACGTCCCACGTGTTGGGCGAGTTCGGGCAAGAGGTTGCGGATGTAAGGCGCTGGAAAAACCCGCCGCACGAATACCTTGCAAACTTGCCTATAGGCCAAGAAGGATTCGTGGAACCGGCGTCCGTGGAGGCCTTTGTTCGAAAATATGGGCCCCTTAACGCGCGCCTAGACTCTTGGGCTCCTTCGTCGTCATCACGTTTCGAAGAATCGTGCATCGACTTCGGCAGTTTTCAGGAGATACTCTGTGGCGCGTGGAGGCGGGACGCCGAAGCATTGTCGGATGTCCATGCGCAAGTGGTAGATGCCCTAGATGCACGCACCTCCATCAATGCGGGTAACTTTGAACTTATTTCTGAAAACCTTTGGAGTTTCATTTGCGTTCTCCTTTTGCGGGATTTAGCTGAAGAGAAGGCCAAAGTGTGTGAAAGTCCCGATTGAGCCACCCTTACTTCATTGAACAGCGCAAAGGTCAGAAGTACTGCACCCACGTGTGTGCCGTCAGAGAAAATGTGCGGAGATTCCGCGCTCAGGCGGAGGGGAGAAAACTACAGATTGCCCGCAACAGCGGGAGAAGGAGAGGTAATGGCGCTACTAAAACGCGGTAAGACATGGCATTGTCACTTTGTCGTCAATGGCCAGCGCTTTCGGCAATCCCTGGGCACAACGGATTGGCGCGAAGCGCAGGCAAAACAGAAGGAACTCATCGGCCAGGCAATGGAGGGCAAATTGACGCAGACCTCCGCTTCACTAGCCCGGCAACCGTTCGGGCTTGCTGCGGACGATTACGTGACTGCTCGAAAACTGGAGCTCGCTCCAGCAAGCCGCTCCAAAGAGAAGCAGTTGCTCGTACAACTGCGGGAGTACTTCAAGCAAGAGCCTTTGAAGTCGATCACGGCCAAGCGGATCATTGAGTATCGGGCGTGGCGGGCAGAGCAAGGGGTCGGCCCGGCAACTCTTAACGCGGAGCTCGGCATTCTTCGCCGTATTATGAAGCGAGCACGCATGTGGGCACGTGTTGCTGACGATATACGCCCCTACGTGAGCCTTCGACTATCGGGAAGGCTTTGTCCGAGGAGGAAAAGAAAAAACTGCTCAAGACTGCTGTGACGCGACCCGAATGGGAGACGGCCTACCTTGCCGCGATCCTTTGCTTGAACACAACCGCAAGGGGCTGCGAGTTGAAGGGACTGCAGTGGTCTGATGTAGACCTGTTCGCCAAGTCACTGACGATCCGCAAGTCGAAGACCGCTGCTGGTGAACGGGTTGTGCCTCTGACCGACGTTGCGCTGTCCGCTCTCGGTAGGCTTCGGCGGAGAGCGGAAGGATTTGGCAAGGTCGAGCCTTCTCACTACGTCTTTGCGGCCTTCGTTCCCAAGTTCAAGTTCAGCGGAAAGAAGGTGATTGACTACAACGTGACAGGATTCGATCCGACTCGGCACCTGAGTAGCTGGCGATCGGCATGGAGAACGTTGACCAAAAACGCGGGGTTGTCGGGCTTCCGGTTCCACGACCTCAGGCATTGCGCTATCACGCAGCTTGCCGAGAACGGCGCGTCCGACTCAACTATCATGGCGATTGCCGGGCACGTTAGTCGTCGAATGTTGGAGCGTTACAGCCACGTCAGGATGGAAGCGAAGCGGACAGCTCTAGAAGCCCTGGCTGCGAGCACCAAAACGGCAGGTTATGACACAAACCATGACACAACTGCCCAGCCTACGGGCACTCGCCTTGTCTAACGTGTTGAGGAATTT
>CAWDGM010000006.1:0-8761 GCA_963801895.1 uncultured Acidobacteriota bacterium
GAACTCCTCCCCCTTTTTTGGAATCTGTAACTTACAGGCTTTTCAATCACATACATTTCACAGAATTAGCCAAATAAAGGATCGCTAGCACAAATTAGCACAGTTTTTTCTCCGATTCGTTCGTTGGCCTCTCAATTCGAAAAGTCAGTTACACACGGCGACTTGGGAGCATTCATTTGTCCTCCAACTAGAGCATCCAACGACTTCTCTACGCCAGAACCGTCCCCAAGTCGAAATCTCTCCTGAAGAACACAGATGCTCACCAGTGTCATCAAGGTTTGGTCGTTCGCAACCCGGGCTCCGTCATCCATGTCGTGCAGGCTATCGAGCAGTCGCACAACTCTGCTTTGATCGAAAAACGGAATGGAGGCAAAAACCGCGCCGCGCAATGTATCCTGAACGTAGGCATTGAGCCGCTGCTCCGGATTCAAAGTTGCCGGCGGGCTCAGAAACGGATGCTTCTGCCGCCGATATACCGTATCCGTGATTACATCCCGTGTCGCCTCCCTAAGAACGTATTTCTCCGTCATGCCTCGCACCTTTTGGTTCGGTGGTTGAGAGCGAATAACTTCGACGACACGATGATCAAGGAACGGCACTCGTCCCTCTACTGAGTGCGCCATCTCCATTCGGTCGCCTAGCGTCGTCAAGATATAGCCAGGTAAGGCTGTTTTCGCCCACATGTAAAGCGATTGATGCAACGGATCGCGTCCAGTCAGCTGGCTACGAACGTTTATGCTGTCGAGGAACGGTTGAAAGCCCTCGCGTTCGCCAAATTCAGCCAGGAAGCTCTCGGAAAATACGGCTCGCATCTTCCATGCACGCGCCGAGAAGGCTTCCATCCACGAAGGAACAAACCCGAGCACGTTTTTTACTCGAGTCAGCGGTCCGGCATTGCCATCAGGCAAGAGCGATCCTCGGGAGACCGGATTGCCTTCGTTCAACTGCTTGAGAAGAGCCGCGACCACCTTCTCATCTTGCCCTTGGTTGTTGTGCAAAAGTACGTCCCGGCGGAAATGCGGGTAACCGCCAAGGATCTCATCCGAACCTTCTCCCGTAAGAACGACTTTGTAGCCCGCATTCCTGACCGCACGGCTCAGAAGGTATTTCGCGACGCCGTGGGCATTGAAGCAAAGACTTTCAGAAGATTCTATGGCGTCGGCAAAATGATCTGCTAAATCATCCTGCCGAATTGGAATCGGGAAGAACTCAGCGTGGGCTCTCGCTGCCATCTCACGGGCGATGTCGCCCTCGTCGTATTCATCCCGATCGAAGGTAAGAGTGAACGCGCGAATCGATCCTGGATGATGCCTTGCCGCCAATCCAAGCACCGCGCAGGAGTCCAGCCCGCCGCTGAGATAGCAACCCACCGGGACGTCTGCTCGCAAACGAATCCGCACCGCCTCTTCCAATGCATCGCGAAACTCCGCAGCATACTCAATGTCAGTCCGCACTATTGCGGCGCGATCTGCTGCGGGATAATTGAAGTCCCAATATTGATGCAACTCGATGTGCTTGTCGCTCGCAATCATGTAGTGTCCGGGCGGGACTTGAAAAACTCCATTGAAGAGCGTACGAGTTGGATGCCCTCCGTATTCCACGCAGTGATAAACGGACTCCGGGTCCCAATTTGCAGGCACGCCGGCGGCGAATAGTGCCTTGGCTTCCGAGGCCAGGTAGAGCGTTTCGTTGTGAACGGCATAGAACAGCGGCTTGATGCCGAAGCGGTCGCGAGCGGCGAAGATTGTGCGATTGGTCTCGTCCCAAAGAACAAATGCGAATTCGCCACGCAGGCGGTGGAGGCATTGAGTTCCAACATCCTCGTAAAGATGAAGGGCGATTTCGCTGTCGGATCGTGTGCGCAAGCGATGTCCCGATCGTTCGAGTTCTCGCTGGATCGATTCATACCCATAAAACTCGCCATTGACCACAATTCGGGTCTGGCCATCTTCACTGGCAATTGGTTGGTCACCCGTTGTGAGATCAATGATGCTGAGGCGCGCGTGGCCGAGACCGACCTTGCCATCCTGCGAGATCCATTGGCGCTGACCATCTGGTCCTCGATGGTTCAAGGCAAGGGTGGCCCGGCGCAAGGCTGCTTCCGAGTTGGGCGCTCGCCGCGAAAAGAATCCGACAATACCGCACATAACTCATTCTCCTTAGATCAATTCATCGTTTCAATTTGTTCTGTATCGCTGCGACTTCGGCGCTTGCCCGGATGAATTTCGCACGCCGACGTATTTCAACTTCGGCGAAATGGACAGTCGGCGAGTATCGAATAGTAGAGGAAGCCTCGATACATTACTACGCACCCGACATCCGGCCCGTCGCTACCTGCCGTGAGATAGCGACGAGCATCCGAAGAAAATTTCAAATCCGCGACTTCCTAATCGTGCGGAGGATCACCGGCCGCCGACAAGGACCACTGGCTGCGCCCGGCGACGCCACGCCAACACTGAAGCCGACCTTACGTGACTCGCGTCTCAGCGTCCTAAAGAGGCTATTAAGAATTCACAGGAGTTTTGCAAAAGATCTATAAAGGCTTATATGCTATTGAGAACGCGGGTGTTAAACGAAGTCGCACCTTACGGCTTGGCGCATCGGAGGAGTGGTTTCGACTGTCGGCGCAGCCTTGCTTCTCATTCTGAAAGTGCTCGAAATCTGCAACAAATCTTCGATGAGTTATTGAGCGCTTCGCACTCCCAATACATTTCCCCGGTGCATCTCGCCATGATTTGTGCTGGGCTCGGGAATCACGAAGCAGCCTTGGAATGGCTCGAGAAAGCGTACGACCGAGGAGACTCCGCTCTTTCCGGGGTCATGATAGACCCACAGTTCCAGCCTCTGCGCACGAATCCTCGTTTTAAGAGGTTGCAGGAGAGGATGGGACTCGCGGCGGCCAAACAGCGATCCCGGTCGGTTAACGGAATAAATTCCTGATACCATCGGCCTTAGCTTTGAGAAGCATGGGGAAACGCCAGGGATGTGAGGTCCTGATGACTCAACAATCCACGACATGTTGGACGAGTAATAGGCATTAGTCCCGGGATGACACGGCATTCCGAAGCTATTTCGAGCGAAATGACATTGCAGGAGCTAAGACTGATATCTGGACGTGATCAGGACTGATGGGGCCCTCAACTTCCGGTTTGCGCGTCGTTCGGGAGGTATTGTGGTTTCTGCGGGGATTGCGCTGCAGCGGATTGGCTGTCTTTGCCGACTTGTAATCAGTGTCGCGTTAACCCGATGTTTTCGGTTCAGGCAAGTGTATCGAAACCACCGGCATCCCTCTGTTCGCACATCAAATGAAGTTCCGCTAAAGCTAACCTGCAATGAAATGCGCTATGATGTCCCGCACCAGTTAGCTCCAGAACACTGAGCCTTGTCCAACCTGCGAGGGGCATATGTCTCTACCTTTCCGTGCAATCAGCATTCTCATAATTCTCATAATGGTCGTGCCGGGTATATTGTTCGCCCTTCAAGCCACGTCTGATTCGAACTTGAAACCTTCTCCGGCGCCTGCCGAGGATGGGACGACCAATTACTTCGGGACGAAGGTAGCTGATCCGTACCGCTGGATGGAAGGCGGCGCGGAAAATGCCCGGCTCACTGATTTCCTGAAGGCACAAAATACCTACACGCGCCCCGTCCTCGATGCCATTAAGGGACGCGACCTGCTGCTAGCCCGCATTCAGGAACTGGACAATGCGATAACGACAGTCCGCTTCTGGCAGCGCGGAGGCAACAGTCTCTTCTATCTCGCGGTTGCCCCTGGGGCAAAGACGGCCTCGCTCCTCGTGCGGGATGCAGATGGCAAAGCCCGCATACTGCTTGATCCGACCTCGCTTGAGAAGGGCGATTCGCACGCCGCTGTCGACTATATGGCCCCTTCTTGGGACGGGCGCTATGTGCTCGCCGGGGTTTCTCTCGGCGGGTCGGAAAACAGCACAATTCGCGTCATAGAAACCGCCACCGGCAAGGTACTTCCGGACGCTATCACGCGCGCCCAATATGCCGGCCCGTCATGGCGTATGGATTCGAAATCGTTTTACTACGCGCGGCTTCAGGAACTTCCGCCGAATGCACCTCCTACGGCAATCTACGAAAATGAACGTACTTATCTGCATGTGCTTGGCACCGATCCGGAGAAGGACGCGACTGTGTTCGGCCCCGGCGTCGGGACCAGTGTTGCCATTCCTAAAGCTGGTTTCGTAGGGGTAGGCATGACGCCGGGGTCGGATTTCTTGGTCGGCTTTTACTCCGCCGGCACAACGGACCCTGTCACTCTCTACTCAGCGCCAAGTGCCAAGGGTGCCGATCCCAACACTCCCTGGCAGAAGATCGTCTCGGCGGAGGATATTGTCTCGCCGGGCGCGGACAGTTCTATTGCCATCCACGGATCTACGCTCTACCTTCTGGTGGATAAGGGTGCTTCCAACCGCAAACTCGTATCGCTCGACCTCAATCATCCCGACATGACGCATGCGACGGTCATCGTGCCCGCCACAGAACGGGTTCTTACAGGCATCTATGCCGCACAAGATGGCCTCTACCTTTCGTCGAAGCAAGGGGTCAGCTATACGCTGGAACGCGCGGCTTACTTGCCTAGGCTTTCATGGCAGAACATCACCTTGCCATATGCGGGGAATATCTCCACTATCGACGCGAACGTTACGCTTCCCGGCGTGATCTTCCGACTTGAATCGTGGACACGCTCGGACCAAGCTTTTCGTTACGATCCGTCGTCCAATCAAGTCACTAATACTGGCCTGATCGAGAAGCATCCTGCAGATTTTTCGGGTGTCGAGGCGCGCGAGATTGAAGCCACCAGTGCTGATGGGACAAAAGTCCCGCTCTCCATCCTTTGCAAGAAGGGCATCGTTCTCGATGGATCTCACCCGACGTTGTATGAAGGTTACGGAGCCTACGGTATCTCGACCGATCCTTACTTTGACCCCCGCACGCTAGCCTGGATCGAACGAGGGGGCGTGTACGCGGAAGCGCATGTGCGCGGAGGTGGTGAGTTTGGTGAAGACTGGCACAATGCCGCACGCAAAGCCACCAAGCAGCACACGATTGACGACATGATTGCTGCCGCACGCTACCTGATCCAACAGAGATACAGCTCACCCGAGCATCTCGCCGTAATGGGAACCAGTGCCGGAGGAATTGCTGTAGGCGGCGCCATTGTGCAACATCCCGAGTTATTCGCCTCCGCCATCGACAACGTCGGAATGACCGATCTGTTGCGATTCCAGACGACCCAAGGGGGTGCCGCGAATGTGCCGGAGTTTGGCGATATCACCGAGCCGGATGGCTTCAAGTATTTATACTCGGTAAGCCCGTATCACCACGTGATAGATGGCACGAAATATCCCGCAGTCCTCGGGATTACCGGGACAAACGATCCCCGAGTTCCCTCCTGGATAGTCGCCAAGATGATTGCCCGCCTGCAGAAGGCGACGGCAAGTGGAAGGCCCGTGCTCTTGCGAGTCGATTTCGACGAAGGCCACGGACTGGGGTCGAGCCGCCCGCAACGCGAGCGACTGCGAGCCGATATCTTCGCGTTTATTCTCTGGCAGTCTGGAGATCCCGCCTTCCAGCCGGCACCTCGTGCTGCTCGGCCTTGAAGGTCGCGAACTCAGAATTAAGCCGAGGCCGCGGTGACAACCCCAGCAATATGCGCAGCACGTCGACATGATTTTTTCGGACATGACGTCCGTTAGCACAGTCGGCAACCCTTCCTTACCGGATCATGTCAGGGTTGCCCGTCATCCACCCCGCAAGCGGGATGGAGACGTCTTTGACCTATGTTGTGTCCGGCTTAACGCTTCTGGAGCCTAGCGGAATCCGCTGAACAGGACAACATCCGTATCATTGTAGCGGGCGCGGGTCAGCGCGAACTTTTTGCCGTCTTTGGACCAGGCATAGGCAGGCACAAACACGGGTTCGGAGGCGAAGTGAGTCAACCGTATAGGAGCGCCGCCCGACAACGACACCATATACACATTCTGCGTGCTACCGGTCGTGTTGTGTACAAAGCTGAGAGCTTTGCTGTCGGGTGTCCAGCCCAAAGCGTGCCAGTCGTCAAACGATGCGGTCATTTCGATCTGGTTCTCAATCGCGCCGTCTTCCAGTCTTTGCACAATGATCTTCGATTTCGTACTGGCTCCCTGACCTTCCGCTTTCCCGAAGGCGATCCTTTTGCCATCCGGAGAAACCACTGGCGTAAAACTGGTTCCGCGCGCCAGTTCGGTGGGAATCCCCCCAGCGGTTGGTATCTTGTAAATGCGCCCGATTCCATCACTGGCTGCTCCTTCCGCGTACAGCAGCCATTTGCCGTCAGGCGTGCAGTCACCCTTCTCCACATCAATTCCAAAGGTCAACTGCTTCAACTCGCCGCTGACTGTATTCAGGAGCCACACATTTGGTTTATTGTCCTCAAGAACTCTTCCCACCACGACCCGGTCTCCCGTACCGCAAGGCATGGCACTGAACAGCAGACTGTCGTTCTCCACCAAGCGAATCCGGTTGCTCCCATCGGCATCGGTCGCATCAATGTGCCAGCTAACATCTTTTTGTAAAAGCTTGCCGGTCGCGGTCCACGACAAATCGTATCCGGTCGCTTGCTGGGTCGAGATTGGCGTGAGTTTCCAATCGATCTTGTCGTTCAGCACTGTGGGCGAGGCTCCCACATAAATAGTCGCGGCCTGACGCTGTTCGGTCGTAATGAATGACCCTCCGTCTCCCGTTACGCTTAGCGAGGAATAGCTACTCAGGTCGTGGGTGACCCGGATTGCGTCGCCTGTCGGATAGGGCTGAAACCAGATCTGGTTCCGTAATCCCGACCCTTTTTCGGCGCCCACAAACAGCAAGCCAGACGCGTCGGGCAGCCACGCTACCGACGTAATCAGCGTGGATCGGGGGAACTTCTTCACCAAATTTCCCTGCGGCGTGTACACGAGAATCGATGTGATCTGGCCTTTAGCCACGTCGAAAGCGCCCACGGCGATAAGATCGCCCTTGGACCATGACGGATCTGTGCACAACCCCCTTCCTTCGCCTCGAGATTCCTGAGCAATGACTCGCTCATCGGTTCCGTCTGCATTCGCGATTAAAATCTGGTCTTCGCCGCTCTGCTGAAGGGCGCGGCGGTACACGATCTGCTTTCCATCCGGCGAAAATGCCGCCGCACCGGCCACATCATTCGCCACTTGCCGAGAAGTCCCGCCCAGAGACGGCACGCTATAAAGATTGATGTTATTTGGGTTGGCAGGATCGCCGTGCGGGTAGTACAGATAATTCCCGTCGGGCGTAAACGTCGCACCCAACCCGAAGAGACCCGCTTGGGGCGGTACCACTGTCACCTCACTGCCGGTAGCCACCTGCTTCACCCGCAGACTCCGTTCGCCCTCCCTCCGGCCGTATGCCACCAACCTTCCATCCGGCGAGATAGCCGCGAAATTCGTGACTTCCCCATGGTCGGTAAGTGGCCGAATGCCGAGATTGCGTGCATCGAATGCCGGTGCCGAGCGGTGTACGAGTTTGTAAATACCAAGACCCGCGGCAGCTATCAGCGCCATCGCCAGAACTGCAGAGCCGATCAACGCGCCCCGGTGACGCCGGACTTCAGCGATAAGTAAAGCACTCGATGATGACGGCGTTGAAGAAGATACAATCTTGTGAACCTGAGATGCAGAGTTCCCCGCCATCATGGAAGTTGAAGGTGAAGTTTCGGCTGAGATCCTCCCCGACTCCGTCTCCCTCCTCAGCCGCTTCAGATCGGCCTGAATCTCCGAAGCGTGTTGATAGCGCAAGTCACGATCCTTCTCCAGAGCCTTGTTGACAATGTCTTCCAGCTTGGGCGGAAGATCAGGGTTCAGTCGCAGGGGAGACAAGGGAGCGCGGTTCAGGATCCCATCGAAGATCACGCCTGTGCTTTCACCACGGAAAGGCAACGCCCCGGTCGCCATTTCATAGAGTACGGCGCCAAATGAGAACAGATCCGTGCGTCCGTCCAACTCCTTGGCGCGGACTTGCTCGGGCGACATGTAGGAGACCGTCCCCACCGCGGTGCCCGGACTGGTCAGATGCGAATCCTGCAGCGTTCCGGTCAGCGTGTTGGCCGCGGCAATCTGGCTGGAAGAACTGGCCGGGCTCGTTACTTTGGCCAGACCGAAGTCCAGAATCTTGGCGTGTCCGCGCTTGGTGACGAAGATGTTGGCGGGTTTGATGTCGCGGTGGATTATGCCCTGGGCGTGGGCCGCGTCCAGCGCATCGGCAATCTCGATGGCCAGCGATAGAATCAGCTCCGTCTCCATCGGACGGCCCGCAATCCGGTGCTTAAGCGTGATGCCGTCGAGAAACTCCATCGCGATAAACATTTGTTTGTGCTGGTCGTCGATTTCATAAATCGTACAAATGTTGGGATGATTCAGCGCGGAGGCGGCCTTGGCCTCACGCTCGAAGCGGCTAAGGGCTTGCAGGTCTTTGGCAACCTCATCAGGAAGGAATTTGAGAGCCACGAAGCGGTCGAGTTTCACGTCCTCGGCTTTGTAGACGACGCCCATCCCGCCGCCGCCCAACTTCTCGACGATGCGGTAGTGCGAGATGGTCTTCCCGATCACTAGGGGATTCACACCTTCAGGTTGACTCATCTTACGGATGGGGCTTTTGCCAGTCAACGAATGACGTCTTCCGTCATAACGTCTCGAAGACAAAATAAACGCCTTGTGAACGGTCAACCAGAGGTGGCCAAAAA
>CAWDGM010000007.1:0-60640 GCA_963801895.1 uncultured Acidobacteriota bacterium
TAAGAGCGTTGAAATGGCCATTGGGTAGATAGCCTTCCAGCCGCACACGCTTCCGGCCGTCGCTCTCGAGCAGGAGCACAGTTGGTGTCCAGACCGCATCAAAGCGGTGGAACCATGCGGGATGTTCCTTAATGTGAGCTTTTACCGGAAGGAAATTTTGGCGGATGAATTCGGCAGTCTTCTGATCTTCATACGACTCGGCATCCAGCCGAGCACAGGCTCCTCAGGCCGGAGCCGCGCTGAAGTCCAGCAAAATGAGGCGAACTGCTCCTTCGCTGCGGCTAGGGTCTGATCGATGTCCTTGCTCCGATTCACGCCCATCATTCGGCTCCTTAGAGAAATTTGTTGCTACAACTTAGAACTGAAGTTTGAGCGCCAGTTGGATCGAGCGCGGACCACCGATTTGGTACAGCGGATTGACGCCACCGTTGGCGCCGATTCCGGATCCGAAGCTTTGGGCCACGCAGAGGTGGAGATCGGATCGTCATACGATGCCGGGTTTACCGCCTGAACCAAGAGCACAAGCCTTGGCCTACCGATCTTCGTCACGCGGCCATAGTGGGATGGACGCGTAGTAAGTAACTAAGCAGCTCGCGCAAAGTCCAACTGTGACTACCGTCACTGACGCCGGTTGAGTTCTTGTGCTAGCAACGTCTTTGGGAGGTGAGTCATGGGCGAATGTGTCGAAATGTCCCGAAGTTGGCGCGGATTGTACAAAGCTGCGCTGTTCGAGCCCGACATGAGCAAGCTAGCATCGCGCATCGAACAAGCTCGCAATGCACTTGTGCTTCGATCCCAAGAGTTGTTTGCAACCTCTCCCGATTATGACGGCGAAACGGAGGCTATTGAGAATGCCCTCTATGCCCTGAAAGCCTTGGAGAATTCTTTGCATTCGAATACAAGGGCCCGCAGATACGCGGAACGAGCGGGTTAGACTTTTTTCATACTAGATGACGGGCTACATCTGTTCAGAGATAATCGATTCCGCAGCTTCGTGAACCGAACCAGCAGGTGACAACGCAAAACAGTCTGCCCTGCGACTTCATCATTTCTTTCGTGCAAGACAAAGAAGAACGCCGGTGTCTTCGTAACACTGCAGGCTGGCTCTGTGAATGAATCAAAGGTTGTTCAAGCCGACGCGGGTTTGCTCGAGGCTTCAGACGCGAGCTTGTCTCAAGTCATCGATGATAAGCGGCTCTTTGGCTTACCGATTAACGGACGTAATTTAATGCAACTTGTCTCCCTTTCTGTCGGCGTGATGAATGGCGGCCGTGCCATCGCCACTCAAGGCCAGGCCAACGTTGTCGAGTCGCGCTATTTCGGTGGCCTCACGGAGGAGGAGATCGCCCTAAGCGGAATTCAGTCCTTTCCATTAACCTAGGAGGCAAGAATATGGAAAGCTTGCGTGTTGTCGGGCTTTCGATGCTGTTGCTGGGAGCAAATGTCGCTCTCTATGGCCAGCAAATCAGCGGGATCAATCGTCGGAAATGTCACCGACGTCCCGGGCTCTGCCGTTCCAGAGGCTCAAATTACGGTAAAGAATGAGGGGACCGGGATTGAGTTCAAGACGAGGACGGACGCATTCGGAACTTACACGGTTCCTGACCTGCTGGCGGGAGTTTACACGGTGGTCGCGGCCAAGGAGGGGTTTAAGACCTTCCAGGCCACAGGAGTTCGCCTCCTCTCTGCCCAGACCGCGCGGCAGGATGTAGCGCTTCAGGTCGGGCCAGTTCAGCAGACTGTAAACGTCGTCGCACAGCCGCAGCTCGTACAGACGGATTCTCCAACAATTGGGGGCACGCTTCAGACGCTTGAACTGACCAATCTTCCCTTCCTGACCACGACTATGGACGGTTTGTTCAATTTGGCCCCGGGAATGTCTCAGGGGGAGATCAACGGCAACGCCAACCCGACGATTGCAGGTGCTCCTTACGGCGGGTCGAGCAACTTCACCCTGAACGGAATCACTACCAGCAATCCTGGGCAAGGCGGAGGCGGCAACGTCACCTATGTCGGCTCCTCTGAAATGATCGCCCAGGCGAATCTGCCTTCGATCGGTACTATGCAGGAGTTCAAGATTGATAGCTCGGTGGTAAGCGCCGACCAGCGCTCGCAAGTCACCGTCAGCGTGGTCACCAAGCAGGGAACAAATCACTTTCATGGCACTGCTTACGAATACAACGAAAACAAAGCCACCGCGGCGGACAACTTCGATCTCAAGGCTCACAACATCGAACAAAATCCCTTCAATCGCAACCAGTTCGGGGTGAATATCGGTGGACCTATTCTTCGTGATAAGTTGTTCTTTTTTGCGAATTACGATGGGCTTCGCGAGATTCATCCCCAGCCCATTTCGGCCAATTTCCCTTCGATGAAGATGCGAAGCGGAGATTTTTCCGCGCTGCCGATTCAACTCTATAACCCCCTCACGGGTCAGCCCTTCACCGGGAATATCATTCCGCAGGGAATGATTACTTCTCAAGCAAAGATCTTGGACGCCTTCATGCCCCCGCCGACCGATCCCACTTCACCTGGGCTCCCAAACGAGGCCCCAAACTGGTTCGGCACAATTCCACTCCGGTACGGTACGAACAACTGGCAAGCCCGAATCGATGGGCAGTTGAGGTCGCAGGACTCGGTCACCGTCTTTTACGATCAGTCGCGGGGCCTTCCATGGTTCTATGGCGAACAGGGTCCGGCGAATTACAGCAACTTCACCAATCATGGCTACAACTGGATCAATGCGAGCGCTACGGAAATGCACACGTTCAACTCGCATATGATCAACGAGTTCCGCGCAGGGTGGGTGTTTGCATACAGAAATAAGGATGGGCAGAATATTGGCTTTCAACCCTGGACGATCTTTCCAGGGATGCCCGCCTCCGCGAGCCGGGATGGCGGATTGCCGACCATCAACCAATCCGGCTACCGAGGCATGAACGATCAGGGGTTGGCCAAAGGACGGCAAACTACCATGGACTGGGTTGATAACTTCACAATTGTGAAGGGACGGCATACCATTAAGGTCGGCTTCGAGGAAAGTGGATACAAGGAGATCGACCAGGGCGGTCTTACCGGCCAACCGCCGTTTGATGAAATATCGCTATTGCACTCATTGACCCCGACAACTGGCGCAATCGCCAAAATCAACAATCAAGTTGATGAATGTGGATTGGCGTCCTTCTCTACGCGGCGCGTGCGGCAGTGTGGCTCTGCAAGAACCTTAAAGTCTTCTCATTGAACTCCTCGACCTTCTCGTAAATTGGCGCGTGCGCACACCCCTCAAAAATCAGCAGCTCAGAGTCGCGAATACCGGCGTTCATCCGATCCGCAAAGCGAGTAGAAGTCACCAAGTCGTAACGTCCGAATGTTATCTGGGTCGGTGCGGAAATCCTGCTAAGGTGAGCCTCGACATCATGGGCTATCACCGCGTTCGACTGCTGGATGAAAGCCGAAAGAGGTTGTGCTGGGCGGCTCATGACAAAGTCTGCCAGTAACTGGATGTACTCCGGTTTGGCGGCGTACAGCTCAGGCGTGAAGCACCATGGGAAGATTGAGCGAATAACCATTTGGGGAACACTCTCCAGCGCTTTGGCCACTACCTGAAATCCTTCGATAACGGTCTTTACGAAGGGATCCGTCTTTGGCCAACCACTGTGCAGCGAAAGCGACTGAACCTTATCAGGATGCTTGGCTGCGACCCACATCCCTGTTGCCGCACCGAGCGATAGACCGGAGATGTGCGCCCTCGCGATCCCAGCAGCCTGCATGAAGGCGGCAACATCGTCTGCGAGAAACTCGGTGGAGTAAACTCCCTCTGGTTTATCCGTTTCACCTGTCCCTCGGAGGTCGAGCGTAATGCAGGTAAAGTGCTTGGCGTACTCTGCCACCTGGAAAGCATAACAAGCGTGATCGGCAGCCAAATAAGGAATGAGAATGAGCGGTTCGCCCGTTCCTTGCTGGTCATAATTAATCGTGATGTTGTTGGCTTTGACCTTAGGCATAGGAGTCATTCCTTTCGCATTCGCGCAGATCAACTTAGCCCGTTTGGGGCGAAATCTTATGTCTCGCGAACGTGCAAGTCAATGGAGGAGTGGCGTTTAGCGGAATTTTCGAGGATGTCTTTGGTGAAACATCGCCTCTCTGACAATGCCGGCGGTGTCAAGCAACTTTTGAGCGTACCTGTCCATGCACTCGGAGAAGAGCGCCATTTCGCTCTTGTTGAAATGGCCGTACCAACCACAGGCTCGCTCGTAATCTTTTTTCAGGTTCAGACTTTCGGTCCGACCCATGCATCTCTTCGGTCACGCACTGCGATCATGATTACTACTTCGAACTCCTCTTCTCATCAAGAGGAGCGGGACGCCCAATCAATTTCTCGATGTTCGACTACACACCATGGCGATGTCCGGGCTGTCCCGCGTGCGAACCGAACTTTTTTAGCTGCTCGTAATCCCAATGCTTGCGCATCATCCAGAACAACTGCACGGCCAACCGGCGGGCCATCGCGACTTTCGCAATCTTGCGTCCGCGACGCAGCACCAGATGAAAATATTTGCTGCGCCACTCCGGCAGGCTGCGCACCGTCACCTGCGCCGCTTCCACCAGCAGAAAGCGCAAGATCGAACTGCCTTGCTTGGTGATATGTCCCAAGCGCCGGCGATTTCCGCTGGAGTCTTCCAGCGGCACCAGGCCCAGATAGCTTGCCACCTGCTTGCCGCAGTGAAAGCGTCCCGCGTCGCCGAGTATCAGCACAAACGCCAGCGCGGTTAACACGCCCACTCCCGGATGCGTTCTCAGCCGCTGCGCCGCAGGACAGTTCTCGACTTCGCGTTCGATCGCCTGGGTCAACTCCGCAATCGCCGGGTTGAAACGATCCAGCAACTCCAGCAGATCGCGCCGCCGCCGGCTCGCCCACGGAGCCAGTGCGAACGATTCCAATTGCTGCCGTCCGCGCTCGCGCCACAACTTTTTCTTGCAATGCAGGCCTTCGTTCAACGCCACCGCCTGCAGTTGATTCATGACTCGCGTGCGTGCCTGCACCATGCTATGCCGATGCCACAACAACTGCCGAAGATCGCGGTTCTCCCAGTTTGGCACCCAGATCTTCGGAAAGCGATTCTCGAGCAGCAGGCTCAGGATCAGCTGCGCGTCCTGGCGATCCGTCTTCTGCTTGCGCACCCGCTTCGCCCGAATCGCGGCCGCGTCACCGATCCACAAATCAAACTGCAACTCGGCTACGAGACGCTCGAACCAGCGTGCGTGTCCGCTGGCTTCCATGCCGATGCGCACCGTCTCACCCGCACTCGGCAGAGCATGGTAAAACTTCTCCGCCTCGCCCGGATGTGCGAGCCGTTTCTCCTCGACCTCTCCGGTCGTGGTGTTGAGCAAAGCGATTTGTTGAAACTCGGGATGGAAATCTACTCCTATAATGATCATCGTTCGGCTCCTTTCTCCCGAGCCGGTTGGTTGGTTTTGCCACCTCCAACTCTAACCCGGGTGCGGGAGCCGACATTGTCATGGAATCAATTACACTCAAAATCCTCGGCAGTCTGCTTTCTTGTCCCAAGTGTGTCATTTGGTAATGTCTTCTCCAATCTTCCACCTGTTGATCAGGTGGGCGATGTGGTGGTGCGTCGTCCCCTTAAGCACAAACGAAACTTTCGGAGGCCAACACTTCTCGCCAAGGACAGGCCAGATTTCCAATAGATCTACGTCCCATGCCCCCGGCTTGTCTACGGGACGAAAGCGATTGGTGGCGAACATCGTAAGGACGTGCATGGTGAGAACTTGAATCACGAGATGTCCAACGATGATTGTTACGACGCAACCTTGAAATGCTTTAGGGATGCCGTTTATCCCCCCGAAGATGTTCGTCAATCCAGCATGAAATGCCTTAACCTCAAGACGTCCGATCCAGGTAAAGGTGTTGAGAGGAAGAGCCCTTGACGATGGCTTCATTCCGGTTCTTTCACACCCGGTATAAAACGCTATTGGGCGCCGTTGGGGGGACGAACCATCAAGGATCATCGATTTCAGGATTGCCCACCGCGTTAGCAGTTTTTGCTGTGTTGGCAGCAGGAGAGTCGGCTTGTCATTCATCATCGCAAGCATGTGCGGCTTGTTCTCACTCTCAATGGCACTCATCCAACCGTTATTGCACTTTTGGCACACGCATTTGATTCGCAATTCAGGGTCCTGTACCCATTTGGCAAAGGTTTTTCCGAACTTGATGTGTATGGGCTCGACAGGTTTAAGGTCTTCTAGAATCCAGTCCGACCAAAGATGCTCCGCGCTATCAACTGGATTTGGGCAGAACAGACACTTTCTGGGCATTCTCAGCCAAGAATAACAGTTGGTGCTTCACTTTCTTTCACAACCGTAGCGCGTTTTATCACTTGTAGAGTAATTGACGCAATTCGTAATTCCACTCTTCATCCGCGTAGCGAGACCCCGGCAATCCCAGAGTCAAGTAGTTGCGACGGGGTGGGCAGAGCTTCTAAAACGCCAGATTACGATAAGCACGGTCAAGAGGAACGCTAGTCCCATCATCCCGCCAAAGACGACATTCGTACTGGTCGCAGTTACTTGAGCCGAGCTCGGGTCGGGCAACGGCACATGTACTCCCGAAAGGTCGGGTGCGTGCCTAGACACAGATCACTCTTCTCCGCGCGTTGCGTTCTTCTCGATGTTTTCGTTCCCAATGGCATTTACGTTCTGGGTCTTTGTAAGGCATAAATGTCTAAATCTTCCTTTCCGGGTCGTGCACTATTTTGATTTCTCTCGCTTGCATTCTTCGATTGCTGCCACAATTTTCCTGTAGGTATTTACGCGCACATGCGCATGCAAGGCCTTCTCAATGGTGTGCTGTCCAATCCCTCGCCGTCGCAACTGGCGCTGTAAGTTTACTCCCTTGGATTTCGCCCTTTAACGAATCGGGAAGCACGACCCTCCGGCTCTTCCCGTACTCGACTACGCGAAACCCAGCTTCATCGTTATCGGTAACAACACTGAGATCATCGCTCTGCGCCCACATAGATGATGTTTCTTTGTCGATATAGCGAATCCGTCCGGCTGTAATGTGCGCTCTTTGGAGAAGTCCGCGAGTTTCTGCCTTGCACGGCCTGCCATCGGGACCCAGACTCTTCGTCTCGGGATGCCGAATGTATTCCTCGATCATGTGACCGTAGGTTAGAGGATGAAAACCGGGATCGTCGAGCCTATAACGTCGGTACCCGCGCCCAAAAAGGGCCGACTCTTGCTGGTCCGGGGAGCTTTCCCTTCCAAGGTTTGATCGAAAAACTAAACTGTCGGTTGGCTTCTTTGCGGGCTCGGGGAGCACGAGGGTCACAACATCGTGAATGATTCGTGATTCGCTTTAATCTCTGTCAATTGCGTTGATCGGCCCCAAATGTTCGAAATAGGAAAGTACTCCGTGTGTCGGACAGCAGCGGCCTTCCGTTAAAGGTTGCGGCGCCTTTGTCATAACCACCTGCGATATATTTCCAGCCAAACGTGGCATCGCCGCTTAGCCTCATCCGATATGTAAGTCCCGGTGTAACAGCTACCCCACTCTCCGGCATCACAAACATCAAATGATCGCAGTCCCCGGCCGAAACGCTTTGCGTCACAGATACCAGCCTTTTTCCTGCCGCGTCCATGACAACTAGTGTCAGGTCCTCTTGCTTCTTCCCAACGTTGCCTACTAGCAACTCCACTTCGATACCAGTGAGTTTGTGAAGCGATGGCACAAAGGTTTGCTCGACATCATTGATGAGATTCGTCCACCCTCTGTCCCATCCTGCTGTGTTGACCTGGTCCGGGATCATCTCCTCTTGTTGGTGTGAACCTTCCGCCGAAACTGCGGGCAATGAACGGTTGGAGGGATTGTGTCGGCATGACATGAGCTGCAAACTCACCAGCAAGGCAAAACCCGTCCCTACCAGTGCGTGTTTTACCATGGAAGCCACGCTTTCACCCCCGCGGAGCATCATTGAAAAAACATACGTTCAATTGTAGGAGGTCGAATCCCTTTGCGGCAACGTCGCGATCTTCCTCCGCGCAACACCGCTCACGGTACTCTCATGCGCATCTGTCTGGAGGGTTGTCGCACGAATCGCGCGACGCTACGGCTCGGCAAGTCATTGCCACCGTTGGGATACCACGTTTTATTAAGAGCCTTCATCGGGTGCTGCCAACTCAGCTCTGCGATAACCACAATCAATTTCCCAGTGAGGACTTGTCGACCGCCGTGGACTTCCTCTGCACCTGGAATCCGCGAAGTTCTTGCCGCAAGCGCGACGAGATCAAGTCATGAGGGTCTCAACCGTGAGACCCTCATTCACCAGCTCGATCGTCTGCTCGATGCTGAAGCCGCATGCTCGTCCGCGATCGAGAGTTCAACGTCCGAGCTAGAGTCACTCGGTTGTTGAAGAAGAACAGATCGGAAACGGCGGAATCGGTCGCATCTCATATTGCGCGCGAGACAACTCGGCCTGTAGTAGACGCGAGGACGCCATCTTCCCTCCCTAACTTCCCCGCATTGCAAGGATTCGCGTGTAAAGACGAACAGCGAGGTTTTGCGGGAACACGAGTTTCACCTTGGTTTAAATAGCGCGGATCCTACTCTGTTTGCGGCTTCAATCGCTCACGCCACGTCCGCACTGCATCCCGCATGGCTCGCGGTTGGCGGACGTGTGTTCGAGCGGCCGCGGAAACTGGCTCCATGTCTGAAGCCGACGCTAAAATGTTGACGCAATCCCCACGATCTTCTCCGCACGGAACTAGCAGCACGAGTGACCAGATCGGACTTCGCCAGAATCTCTCCGCGGTCATTAATGTTGAAGGCAAATGTAAGCTGCAGGCCGGAGCCCGGGGGTATTACACTGTTCAGGTCGATCATCTGACCGCCCTCTTCCCACAGGAAGGCATGGGGAGGGTTGCTGCAATCCGAAGAATCGCCAACGATTTGGCCCTTTGCATTGATCGCTTTGCTACGGCTGCAAGGATCGCCACTAAGCGTTCCAAGATCCAGAATCTGACCGTCTTTCCACCGAACTGCGTGGTGAAGACCATTCCCCGAAAGATCGGCTGACCCGGCGATCTCTCCCGCGTCATTGATCCAAATCGCCTCGCTGTTATCTCCACCTAACGTGCCAAGATCCTTCATCGTTCCACGTTGCCAGAGGTAGGCGTGGCAACCGGTTTCGCCAGTCGAACACGCTGCCGGATGCGTGGCCAAACTGGACGTTCCAATAACCTGCAATCGATTGTTCGCGCACTGGGCAAATCCCACGCTTCCGCCTAATGTGCCCAGGTCCGTCATCTTTCCGTTGTGCCAGAGAAATGGGAGCTTGCGTGGGGATTCCAGTCGTCGGGTTAGGCGATGAAAGCTCGTGTAGGAAGCTCCGACGATGACTCCAGGTCGCTGATTGTTGCAACCGGTCCGGGTTCAGCGTCGGGGCCGCCTAAAGTACCAATGTCGCGAAGCCTCTCCCTCTTCCCAGAGAAACGTTCGCACCTGATTGCACACCGAAGGGCGAAAAGGGATCGGCAACGCCGTTGTCCGAGATTCCTACGGCTTGCCCTGCATTATTGATGGAGACGCCGAGACTGTCGCTGCCACCGGGAACTACGCCGAGATCGATGATTCGCCTTCCTATCCACAATGTGGCGTGAAATTGCGGAAAGCCATTAGGGGGTCAATGATTCCAGTTTGCGATGCACCGATACTCCACCCGCGATCGTTGAGTGAAGCCGCAGAGCTGGTGACACCATCGACAAGACTGCCCAGATCGGTCATCACACCGTTGCGCCAACGGAAAGTGTGAGCGAGCAGACAGTCCTCCTCGAAGCAGAAATCGGGAGCAAACGGGTCAGGGAGCGTGGTGTCTGCATACGATGAGACAACCCCCGGGTTGTTCAACGCCCGGCCCCCGTCGGCAGTCGTTGGCCCATGACTGATCGGTCCGCCTAGCGTTAATTCGATGAGCCTGTAGCGTACCGTGTGATCTTTTCGTGTGTGATCAGCTGGCTCGGATTGAGCGGCCAGTCGTCCGGGAGTCCAAACCGCGGCAATGAGAACCATCGCGCTCACGCGCGCGAGCACCCGGGTTTTCATGACAGTAATCTCCTTTTGACCTCAAAATATGGCGCCAGGTATATGCGCGTTTCTCCTCTGGCAGACGGCACTGTGAGCCCAGCCGGGCTTACTGCAATGCAAAGAAGCTGACCTTTATGTGACTTTTTTATCCGACGTGAAACTTGCCTGTTTCCAAGTGCTTTCGGGCGGTGATAGACTCTGCTCCAACCGCAGCTTGGGATAGCCGTGATGTCCAGTCCTTTGCAATCTCCTCGCAAAGTTAAGTTGGGGGATTATGAGCTCAATCTTGATACGGCAGAACTGCGTAACAATGGCAGCAAGACGACCATCCCACCCAACCGTTTCAAGTTCTCCTCTCGCTTTTGCATCGTCCTGGTGCTCTCGTTACGCGCGAGGAACTGAAGCAGCAATTGTGGACCACTGACACATTCGTCGATTTCGACCAGAGCCTCAATAAGGCAATAAATCGGTTGCGTGAAGCGTTAGCGGATACGGCGGACCATCCACGTTTTATCGAAACCCTTCCCAAAAGGGGATACAGATTCATCGGCAAGATTGAAGCCATCAACGGCCTCCCAGAAGAGAAAAGAGAAGACCTCACAGTCGACGTCCAAATTCCCCAAGCAAAACCCAACGTTGTTGTCCCAGTCGCATATACGAAGATCAATGGGAATGAGGATATCGATTCTTTCCGGTTTGGTTCTGACACTGCTGGCGTTCTCGGTACAACGCTGGATGAGCCGCCCGTTGCCGGTACCGCGAGTCATACGTACAGTTCGAATTACCAACGACGGGTGGAGGAAATTCAGCCTGCTCGGGGACGGTGTCCGATTGTACTTCTCCGAGCGTGGGACCGATTTTTCAGACGTCGGTCGAAGGAGGAGAAACCACAGAACTCCGAACAGGACTCAGCGACGTCGACCTCTACGACATCTCCCGGGGAGGCTCTGAGTTGTTAGTAGGCAGTGGCGTGCAGGCGTCAGAAACCGATGAGAGGCCCATCTGGATTGTATCGCTCCCCAGGCGGAACACCTCGTCGTATCGGTTCCATTAAGGGTCGTTCGGCATCTTGGGCACCCGACGGAGAGCACCTCGTGTATGCGACCACGAATGCGATTTACTTGGCAAAGAAGGATGGATCGGACGTTCGGAAGCTCGCCGACACCCCCGTTGTTCCCTGGAAGCTGCAATTCTCACCTGACGGCACCCACTTACGATTCGATGGCTACGACTCCTCACGCAACGTCGACTCCGTCTGGGAGATGGATTTGCGCGAGAAGCAAATTACCCAGCTGTTTCCCAAATGGAATGCTCCGCAGCATAGCGGTAACTGGACCGCCGACAGCAAATACTTTTTCTTCAACACCCACGATCCTGTCAAAGACCGCGATGAAGATGTTTGGGTGCTGCCGGAATCAGGAGTGCGCAAATACGGCGGTAGTGCAACTCACAAGGGCCCACTTGCCTTTGGATATCCGTTTCTCAGCCCCGAAGGCAACAGATTGTTTGTCTTGGGAACTCAGAGCCGGGCGGAGCTGGCACGTTACGATTCAGGCGAGAAACAATTCCTGCCATACCTGGCGGGAATTTCCGCGTCCGAGGCGGAGATTTCACGCGACGGCAACTGGGTTGCTTATGTTTCGTATCCCGATCTAACGCTCTGGCGAAGCCGGCTCGACGGCACGGAGAAGGTCCAGCTTACCTCCCCGCCAATCGAGGTGGTTGGTCCTCGCTGGTCCCCTGACGGCACACGTATTGCGTTCACCGACCTCCAAGCCGGAAGGGTTTGGAAGGTCTATACCATCTCCGTCGGGGGCGGTATTCCTGAAGAAATATTCCCTGGAGATACGAAAGCCGAAATTGATCCATCATGGTGGCCTGACGGAAAATCTATCGTATTTGGGCGTTCTTATTTATCCGGGCAAAGGAGAAATCCTGCGCGTCGATCTCGCAACGCACCAAGTCTCGTCCGTGCCAGGCTCAGAAAAGATCTTTAGTCCCCGTTTGTCGCCCGATGGGACACAAATCGCCGCCTTTTTCGATCAAGGCAGCAAACTTATGCTTTACGATTTTCAGAACTAGACAATGGCGTGATGCTGCCCATGGCACCTTTCAGTTCAATATCTGGTCTCGCAACGGAAAGAGCATTTATCTCGTCGATGTGAGCCGAGACGAGATAATGCGCTTTGACCTTGATCATGCGAATTTGGTCACGGTCGCAAGTCTCAAAGGGATCGAACAAGGCAATCGAGGGTGGATAGGTCTCGCTCGCGATGATTCTCCTCTTCTCGTACGCGACAAAAGTGTAAGTGATGTCTATCGACTAGACCTGCAGATTCCTTAGCGCATCGTAAGAGTCTAATTGCGGCTGTGCTCGCGCCGTACGCCCTCTATGCGTCACATCAGCCAAAATCTCTCCAGATGCCAATCAATTCATGAACAAAGGTGTGTAACATCGCCTCTCTGACAATGCCGGCGGTGTCAAGCAACTTTTGAGCGTACCTGTCCATGCACTCGGAGAAGAGCGCCATTTCGCTCTTGTTGAAATGGCCGTACCAACCACAGGCTCGCTCATAATCTTTTTTCAGGTTCAGACTTTCGGTCCGACCCATGCATCTCTTCGGTCACGCACTGCGATCATGATTACTACTTCGAACTCCTCTTCTCATCAAGAGGAGCGGGACGCCCAATCAATTTCTCGATGTTCGACTACACACCATGGCGATGTCCGGGCTGTCCCGCGTGCGAACCGAACTTTTTCAGCTGCTCGTAATCCCATTGCTTGCGCATCATCCAGAACAACTGCACGGCCAACCGGCGGGCCATCGCGACTTTCGCAATCTTGCGTCCGCGACGCAGCACCAGATGAAAATATTTGCTGCGCCACTCCGGCAGGCTGCGCACCGTCACCTGCGCCGCTTCCACCAGCAGAAAGCGCAAGATCGAACTGCCTTGCTTGGTGATATGTCCCAAGCGCCGGCGATTTCCGCTGGAGTCTTCCAGCGGCACCAGGCCCAGATAGCTTGCCACCTGCTTGCCGCAGTGAAAGCGTCCCGCGTCGCCGAGTATCAGCACAAACGCCAGCGCGGTTAACACGCCCACTCCCGGATGCGTTCTCAGCCGCTGCGCCGCAGGACAGTTCTCGACTTCGCGTTCGATCGCCTGGGTCAACTCCGCAATCGCCGGGTTGAAACGATCCAGCAACTCCAGCAGATCGCGCCGCCGCCGGCTCGCCCACGGAGCCAGTGCGAACGATTCCAACTGCTGCCGTCCGCGCTCGCGCCACAACTTTTTCTTGCAATGCAGGCCTTCGTTCAACGCCACCGCCTGCAGTTGATTCATGACACGCGTGCGTGCCTGCACCATGCGATGCCGATGCCACAACAACTGCCGAAGATCGCGGTTCTCCCAGTTTGGCACCCAGATCTTCGGAAAGCGATTCTCGAGCAGCAGGCTCAGGATCAGCTGCGCGTCCTGGCGATCCGTCTTCTGCTTGCGCACCCGCTTCGCGCGAATCGCGGCCGCGTCACCGATCCACAAATCAAACTGCAACTCGGCTACGAGACGCTCGAACCAGCGTGCGTGTCCGCTGGCTTCCATGCCGATGCGCACCGTCTCACCCGCACTCGGCAGAGCATGGTAAAACTTCTCCGCCTCGCCCGGATGTGCGAGCCGTTTCTCCTCGACCTCTCCGGTCGTGGTGTTGAGCAAAGCGATTTGTTGAAACTCGGGATGGAAATCTACTCCTATAATGATCATCGTTCGGCTCCTTTCTCCCGAGCCGGTTGGTTGGTTTTGCCACCTCCAACTCTAACCCGGGTGCGGGAGCCGACATTGTCATGGAATCAATTTCTCTCACCGATCGCCTTTCGCTGCTGAGAGGTCTACCAATAAGGGCGACGCTGAGCCAATGGAGAGGATCAAGCTTTCTGATCCGCGGGACATGCTCTCACCTGATACCACTGATACCTTGTTCCGCGGAATTCTAGCGAATAAGAGAAACTATAGAAACTGTAGCGGTAGATCCGAATCGGCTTGTAACCCGCTAATACAGAGGGTATTATCACGGAAGTGTAGGTTTCACAGCCAGATAGCAAGAATGCGGTAATAGAATCTCTCCCTCTCCGCCATGCAGTCTGAACTGCAGAGAAAATCCTGTCTTAGTTTCCGCTAAACTCGCGAATTCCGCCCATTTCTCGCGATTTCTGCTCGTCAAACCGGACTGCGGAGAACGGACTACCGCAGCAGTTGCGCGGACTAGTGCGACCTTTTTCTCTGCAGCGGCGATAGGCAGTCCGACTTCTTCGATTTCGTTCGGCGAAGACTTGGCGATCGGAAATCGAATTTTTTACGAACCCAACTTGACTTCTTTCCCTGGATCTCCAATGCCGTGCCTATGTCCGGGTTGCCCGTCATCTGACCCAGACGGTGCATCACGCCAGCCATCCAAGCTATGATGGGGGACTTACGATACCTGCTCCTTGCGCAATCCTGGGTGAGGATGACGATGAGACTAGAAAAGCCTGCCGTGTTCCTCGATGGACAGATTCCCGTAGCGGCTGGCCCGAAGCCATCAATGCGACGTTGGCTTCATGCAGCATCCTTCTTTTTTCTCGCCCTCATCGTCCTGCAAGCGTCCCAAGCCGCGGGGAAGGTCGGCGGCGCAGCACACAACGAATATCCGGGAAAACATTGGACGCAGGCTGCCAAGCCTGAGGATCGCGGCTGGTCCTCGGATAAGTTGGCGGCCGCCAAAGCCTACGCCGATTCCATCGACACCGCCGCAGTCGTCATCGTTGACGACGGGATCATCGTCTCTCAGTGGGGCGCGACGGCAACCAAGTTCAACGTGCACTCCATTCGCAAGAGCTTTCTGAGCGCTCTGTACGGCATCGCTGTGGCGAATGGCCAAATCGACTTGAACGCCACGCTCGAGCAACTGGGAATTGATGATAACGAGCCGTCGATTAACTGCTGAAGAGAAGAAGGCGCGAGTGATTGACTTGCTCAAGGCGCGGTCGGGCATCTACCATGCCGCCCTTTATGAGACACCCGCAATGAAGGCGGAAAAACCGCACACGCGGCTCGCATCCGCCTCGTTCGTTTTGGTCTTACAACAATTGGGACTTCAATGCGCTTGGGACCATCTACGAGAAGTTGACTCACGACTCGATCTACCACGCTTCGACGCACAGATCGCGCAACGGATAGGCATGGAGGACTATGATTCCAAGGAGCAGGAATACGTCACGGGGCCCGATTCGATTCATCGTGCCTACCCATTTCGGATGACGGCGCGCGATATGGCTCGATTTGGCCTGCTGTATTTGAGGCGCGGCAGGTGGCGCGACGCGCAGCTTGTTCCCGCGCAGTGGGTTCGAGACAGCACAACCGCTTACTCGGTCGCCGACGGCAACGCACGGGACGGATACAGTGGCTACGGATACTTGTGGTGGGTCGCAGTGAATGGTAACCACTATCCCGAAGTCGAATTACCGGACGGGAGTTTCTCGGCTTGGGGTGCCGGGGGGCCACTTTATTGCCGTCATTCCCGCTCTGAATCTCGTCGTTGTTCACCGCGTAAATACCGACGATGACGCCAAAAAGGTCACCCTGGAGCAGTTTGGCGAACTCTTGCGCCTCATCCTCGCCGCCAAGAAGCGATAAGCGCGTGGCTCTTCGCGAAAATCGCGTGACCGAAAACTTCTAGGCAGTTTTCGTTGACCTCTCTTCTGACTGCCCGCTCGAAGCTGCCGCCGGGCAGACCTTTCGTGCGCGTCACGGGAACAGTCTATCAATTCATGGACAGGCCTATTGTCCATCAATGGATGACCTTTGCATTCGGGGTGGGTAGTTGGCAACCCTGAAGTTAAGCGTCGCCAGCGAGGAGTCCCAACTGACGGATTGCCCGTGATCCACGCACAATCCCGAGAGCCCACCTGATCGTCGCGATTCTGTCTTTGCGTGGGATGGCACCGCGCATCAGGGAGCGAGAGCGGTGACCTGGTAGGCCTTGATTACATTGGAACCGACACTTTGCGGGAATTTCGGATCAAACTTGGCGGCATACTTTGAGACTAGATAGTCGGACACGCGCTGTCTTGGCTTGGTCCAGAGTCGCACCATCGGCGTAAGCGGCGGCGGTCTGGTCGAGCAGATCGCTGAAGTATTGCTTCCACAGTTCGAACGTCTGTTTTCCCCGCATGACCTCGCCGTGACCGCCAAGGGCGTAGTCGAAGTCGAGCTTCTCCGCTACATCCAGAGTCTTGATCCAATCGTAGGGATAGCTGTCGCCCATGTAAGGGGTCCAACCGTGGAGCGCGTCGCCGGTGACCAGGACTTTTTCGTTTGGGAGATACACGAAGACGTCGCCGTCTGTGTGGGCACGGCCGAGCCAGAGGATTTCAACCGTGCGGGATTTGCGGTGAAGGATGAGACTGCGGTCGAAGGTCATGGTTGGCAGAGTGATTTGCATACTCTTGAGCTCGGCGAGATAGGCCTCAGCTTCGGAAATGTCTTTCTGGGTGGAAGCTCTCTGTTCGAGAGTGGAGGCTTTTTGCAGGTCCGCTTTCAGCTGTTCGATCGCGGCAGGCATGGTCGCGATTTCGTGCTTCACCCTGGGAATGCCGCGCTGTTCGATGCTTGTACGAGTGGCCTCGGAAGAGATGATCTCAACCCCAGCGGGCCAAGAGCTGGGATACGCTTCATTGCCCTGGTAGTGGTCCCAATGAAAGTGTGTGTTGACAACAAACCTGACAGGCTTGGGCGTGAGTTTCTTGATCTGCTCGATGAGGGCACGGGCCGCGGAAGGCTTAGAATGGGTGTCGACAACGAGGACGACGTCGTCGAGCAGGATGATCGCGGCGTTGCAATTGACTTTGTAGGCCGGCTTGGCAATGGCGGCGTAGACACCGTCTGCGACGGGCTTGATGTCGAACAGGTCGTCTGCCACGCAGAAGGCCGGGAGAAATAGGAAGAGAATTGTGACGAGCACGCGGTTCATGGAGCTACCTCCTGGCAGTCCGGAGATGCGGCTAGAGGGTACCACATGGTGTTCGCGCCTACGACGTTGTGGATACATGGTGGACGTGTTGTAGGCAATCCAGAAGTTGGCAATAAACAGGCTCCCGGAAAATTTGAATGCTCATCGGCTCTGAGTTTTCCGGCAAAGAGGTATGAGCAAACATCTGTGCAAAACGCACGAAATCGCTCCTACATTGATCCAGCCAAATCGGAGAAGAGTTCCCAGTGACTGCTCGCTAAGCGTTCAGTCACTGCGTGGGGATTTGCCGATGAAGAAAGGGCTCCAACAACTGACCACTTTCAGCCACACTATCGCCGGGAATTCGCCGTTTAGGACAGATGGAATAACGAAACCGCACTGATCAAGAAATCAAGGCGCGCATTTTAGACAAAAAATTCTCTGCTGGAGTTTTTTTATCTGCAAGTTACGACACCTCGGGCTTTGGAGGCTCAAAACCTGTACCGAAGGTTCGAATCCACCCCGCTCCGCCAGACAGTCTGGACTGCAGAGAATTCCTGCCTTGAGCCACTGAAAATTCGCGAATTATGCCCGATTTCTGTGATTCTCACTCGACAAGCCGCACTGCATAGAACGGACTCTTCTGGCACCGAGGCGCCTCACCACAGCCTTTTCTCTGAAGCGCCGTTGACCAGTCCGACTTGGAGCCGGTCCTGAAGCGAAGATTTGGCGATCACAAGCCGAATGCATGGCCAAGCTCGACTTGACTTTCATCCGTGGACAAATTTCTTCTTTTTCCCCTTGCGAATCCGCCTGTCCGGAAATTTGCTATTGCGGTCGTTAAATGAGTGAAATCTGTTTTCGACAGGTGTAGAGTTCTTCTGCTGCGGGACGGATATTGTGCCCGACTTGTGGCATCGGGACTTCACTGCTTAAGAACTGACTAATCTTCTCTCAACGCCACCATCGGCTCCAGCTTCGCCGCCCGCCTCGCCGGGACCATACTGGCGAGCACCGCTACCACAGCCAGTCCCAGACACGCGGTCGCCAGTACTGC
Organism: uncultured Acidobacteriota bacterium; assembly: GCA_963801895.1. Lineage (GTDB taxonomy): Bacteria > Acidobacteriota > Terriglobia > Terriglobales > Acidobacteriaceae > Sulfotelmatobacter. The sequence goes on from CAWDGM010000007.1 coordinate 18,142, forward strand.
GGGATTGTAGGGCTTCAATCCAAATAAGAGAGACGCCGCCCACCTCCCGACCACCAGCGTCACTACAACCCCGACTGCAACTCCGACTCCGCACAGCTTTCCTGCCTCGCTCAGAACCAGTTCGAGCATTTGTATCGGCGCTGCGCCCAATGCCATTCTGATCCCGATCTCGTTTGTCCTTTTTGCCACCATGTATGCCATCACTCCATAGAGTCCGACGGTTGCCAGAATTGCGGCCAGCAAGCCAAAGAACCCGCTCAAAATTGCCAAGAGACGCTCTTTCAGCAATCCGTCGTTGATTTGGGCGGCAAGTGAATGAAAATCGATTGCGATCTCGGGATTCACGTCAGCCATAGCTTGCCGCAACTCCCCCACAATCGGTTCGAACAATCCGCTTGAGCGGACGATAATTTCCCCGTTGGTGTCGGGCCGGTCATCCTGCAGCTGAGGATAAAATGCGATTGGATCGAACTCTTTCCGCAAGTCATCGTATTTCGCATTTGCCATCAGCCCGACGATCTCATACTCGTACTGAGGCTGTCCCCGATACACATTGATTTTGAACGTCCTGCCGATAGGATTTTCGGTTCCCATGATCTTCTGGGCAAACTCCTGATTGACGATCGCCACCTTCGGCGAACTCGCGGTATCGCGCTCATTGAAATTGCGTCCGGCTAACAAAGGTGTCCCGATCGTCTGGAAGTACCCCGGTGTGATTTGGCCCATGTCGACCCAACCCTTCCTCACCTCGCCATTGACCACGACTTCATCATTCCAGTAACTCCCTCCTAAAGGCACCTCGTTCGTCTCCGCAGCCGATTGCACTCCGGGCAGCGAGCGCACGCGCTCGACGATGCGCTCCCGGAACGGACCTCGCTGATCGTAGGAGAGATTGAGGCGAGTGTAGTCGATATCCATCACCAGTACGCCATCGCGTTGGAATCCGGCATCCAAGGTCAAGATCTTCCGCAGGCTTTCGCCGAACAACAACGCACTCACCACGAGCACGAGGGAAAGAGCGACCTGCGCGACGACGAGTGCCCGGCGGAGACTGAAACGCTCGCGGGTTGTGGTCAAAGCGCGCCCAGCCAAGCTCATCACCAGCGCAGGCGCCATCCTGGTCGATTTGATCGCAGGAGCAAGGCCCACCAGCACACAGGTGAGCACAGCGAGACCCGCCGTAAATCCAAGTACTCGCCAGTCCGTTGCGAGACCGACGAAGATGTGGCGTACATCTCCTTCCCCACTGAGATACCGGACGAGGAAGGAACTCAGCAGCCGAGCTAATACCATTCCAAATGTAGCGCCGAGGAGCGCGAGAAGCAGGCTTTCGGTGAACAACTGGCGGACAATGCGTCCTCTTGCCGCACCGAGCGCGATGCGTACGGCAATTTCTTTTTCTCGCGCGCTGGCTCGAGCAAGCAATAGGTTCGTGAGGTTTGCGCACCCGATCAGCAATACAAGGCCCGTGATCGCCAGCAGCAGCCACAGAGGCGACTCATACTGCTGCCGGAGATTAGACACCCCTGTGCTTCCCTGATACGCTGCCAGTTTCTTCTGCAGGTAGTGTTTTCGGGCTTCCGCCTGGTACACGGGCGGCAGGGTTTCCTGCATCAGTCCGGGAGAAATTGCTTCGAGTTGCGCCGATGCCTTGTCTAGGCTCCATCCGGGCTTTAATCGCCCCATCGCCACCAGCCACCATCCGTGTGGCAACACGTAAAGGCTGCTCTCACTTGCGATCGTTGGTTCAGAGCAGATGAGCACCGCAACATCGAAACGGTGGCCGACGTCTACCCCATGAAAGTTCGCTGGGGTTACACCGAGCACCGCAAACGGGTGGCCTTCCAATTCGAGTGTCTGACCGATCGCACTGGCCTGTCCGCCAAATTCGCTCTGCCAAAACTCATAGCTAATTACTGTGCCGGGCGTACCACAACCCGCGCGATCATCCAGCCGGTGAAATACCTGCCCGAGTATTGGCTGAATGCCGAGCACATCGAAAAATTCACCACTGACCCATAGGCCCTGTGCGTAGCGCACTTGCCCGCGCGTCGCCAGATTGAAATCCTCGTTACCGAATGCAAATACGCCGCTGAACCCTTGCTGCTGCGCACGGATCTGCTCCCACATCTGATTGGTCACGTATCCGTAGCGACCGTGGTGCCGGCCTGTAACATGGAAATCTGTCGGCCGGATCACGGCTAATTCTTCCGGATGCGCCACCGGAAGAACCCTCATCCTCACCGCGTCAATGAGCTGGAAGATAGCCGTATTTGCCCCGATGCCTAACGCCAGTGAAAGGACGCATGCTGTCGTGAATCCGGGGTTCAATCGCAATGTGCGCGCGGCGTAGCGCAGATCCTGCCACAGCCCTGACCAGACATAGCTGCCCTCACCCGCCCCCAGCTCTACCGGGTCTATCCAGCGCTTCTCGATCTTTCGCAGATCGCCCGTTAGATCGCGTCCCTCCAGTTCTGCAATGATTTCACGCTCTGCTGCGTCTTCATTGACGCCGTTCAACAGCTGTGCTTCGTACCGGTCGCGTAGGTGCTGCGAGATCTCCTCGACGATCTCGCACTCACGCATCGGCGAAAGTCCGCAGTCGCGGAGCCGATCACACACCATCTTCTTGAAATCAGGCATGGCTTACTCCAGTAATCCGCTGCATCGCGGCCACGAACTCTGCCCAAGTCCGCCGCTGTTGCTTCAGCATCGCCTTCCCGGCTGGGATTAGCCGGTAATAACGCCTCCGGCGCTGACCAGGCTTCTCGACCCACTGTCCTTGGATCCACCCGCGCTTCTCCAGTCGATACAGCAGGGGATAAAGAGAGGCCACATTGAACTTGAGCGTACCGGCGGAACGCTGCTCGATAAGTTGGCTAATTTCGTAACCGTGGCGCGCTCTGCTCTCCAGTAACGAGAGGATTAGCAGTTCGGCACTTCCTTTTTTCAATTCCCGGTCGAAGTTTGCATTTGATGATGACATATATGTTTGTGACATATATGCCTTCACCAGTCTGATTGTCAAACTCGGCCCCACGTGATCCCCTCCAGAGAAAGTTTGGTCCTGTGACTGCCCGCTTAGCGAACAGTCACTGCCATACAATTTGCTAATCAGAATGTGAGGGGCTTAAAGCTGACCATTTCAGCCGCATTATCGCCAAGGATTCGCCATTTGAGCCGGAGTTAAACCGCACCGGTTAGCTCGGACTGCCCGCCGGGGGGCGGTCCTGAAAAATTTTCTGTCTGGACCAGCTGCTGTAACCTACGCAAACGTTAACCACTTGCAGCCCAAAGAGCTGTACCGAGGGTTCGAATCCTCCCCTCTCCGCCAGACAGTCTGGACTGCAGAGAATTTCTGGGGACGGTCCATCGGAATACGCGAAATATGCCCGTATTCGCGTGGTTTTGCAACCAAGGTGGACCAGAGAGAACGGACTACCGCATCTTCCTACGTTGGTCTTGGCCGTTTTTTCTCCGAACGCCTTCTGAGCAGTCCGACTCTCATTGCTCGATCAGGCGAATACATAACGAGCATAAACCGAAGGGAGACGGCTGACAGGGCACCGCCTCGGGAGGCCTACGGGTCTACTCGCACCGCAGAGCCGCGTTGGGATCAACGTGGGCAGCGCGATGCGCTGGAATCCAACTGGCAATAGACGTGGTGGTCAGAAGAAGCACAGCGATGACCACAAAGGTAAGAGGATCGCGGGGGCTGATATCGTGTAGCAAGCTCCGCAGGAGAGGCGCAGCAGCCAGGGCTACGACGATCCCGACCAGAACGCCCGCTGTGGCCAATGAGATGCCGTTAGCCAGAATCATCCGCAGGACATCGCCCGCGACGCCTGTTCCAAGGCTTCGGTCGCCGACCCGAGCTATGTGCCGGCCTACCTCTGTCAAGCGGAAATAGCAGCGCGTGGAAACGCCTGGGACGAAGTTCTGAAGTTGAGCACGCGTGCGCTCGAGCTCGACCCGTCCGGTAATGCTGTTGCATACGAGTACCATGCGGCTGCGAACCTAAGATTGCGCAATCTCGTGGCAGCGGAAGAGAGCGCTCTCCGTGCTGTGGCCGCCGACCTGGACCATCACGAACCGCGCACGCACTTCGTGCTCGCACAGGTGTATGAGGCCAAGGGCGACGCGACAAATGAAGCGCTGCAGCTGCGAGAGTATCTGAAGTACTCGGGCAAGGGACGCGATGCCGCCATGGTGGAGCAATATCTAGCAGGTCTGGAGCGAAATGCCACCGTGATGACGGCGAATTCTGCAGCGGGCCTCGTGGGACAGGATTCTTCCGTAACAACATCGACTGACGGGCCGCCCGACGTTGACGCTGACGTCCCAAAGGTGCTGAGCGATAAGGTCTGCCCTTTGGGGCAGGTCCTGAAAGGAGCGAGCGACCGCGCTCTCGACCTCACTGACAACATGAACCGTTTCAGTGCGAGTGAGCACATCGAACACATTGACTTCGCCCGGAATGGAAAGAAGCATCGTTCCAACACAGAAATGGCCAATTACGTCGTTGAGATCGAAACAGGATCTGGCCGGTACCCGAGCATTCAGGAATATCGGGCAGGAGAGGGCGGCACACAGCGTGCTTCGGTCGCTGATTTCGGCACGGCAGCGTTCGCATTGGTTTTTCATCCCAGCCATATCGGGAACTTCGAATTCCACTGCGAAGGGCTGACCGAACTGCGAGGACAGCTTACCTGGCAGATGCACTTCGTGGAGAGCAGCGACCCAACCAGAGCCTTTTCTGCAGTAAACATCAACCGGTCCGTTCAGCTCGTGCGAATCAAGGGGCGAGCATGGATCTCGACGGATAATTACAACGTCTTACAGATTGAGACCGATCTCGTGAGTCCGATGGCGGAAATCAAACTGCAGCGGGAACATCAGCTAATCACGTATGCTCCGGTGGAGATCTCCAGCCACCATATCCAAATCCAATTATGGCTGCCCGAGAGCAGTTCCCTTTACATTGCCTATCGTGGGCGCCGCTACGAGCGCATTCACACCTTCAGCGACTTTCAATTGTTTTCTGTGGACTCGGTACAGGCCGACAAGCAGCCGGCAAGCAAAGTCTTCCCGTTTGATTCTTCGCGCCGGATGTCACCGACCGATGCACAAGTACGAATCTTTAGCCGGTTAGCACAGGGGGAGAGTCACTGACACCGAGGATAGCGAACGGCTGAGAGAGCGACGGATTTAAGGCTTTCTTCTGTACAGCTATTCCTATCTGTCGGCTGGCGTAACATCCCCATTACACTCATTTACCGCAATGACGAAACTGGAGTGCACTAACCCTTGATTTTGTAAACCTTCGCCTAGGCTCCTTCCACTCTAGCCGATAGGTCGCATGCCGACCAGTATGGGTGAGCAGGGTGGCGGCCATGGATGATTTGGCAAACTCAAACCGGGGCGGTTTGCTAGGTAGGGATCATGTGCCCGAAATTCGGGTGGAGCAGTAATACGCCTCAGATTGATTCCATCCACGTGAAACATAGTCGCTGAAGGTCGTGGGAACCGGACAGACGGAGGGAAGGGATTTGAGAACAAAAACGTATTTTGGAGCGCAGCGGGCTGGTCTTCTTGCGTGCAATAAGAGGTGCGCCCCCGCAATGGCACCTCCTGTCAGTGAGCGCGCTGTGAGAACCGCGCCTCTCTCGCTAGATGTTTGCATAGGGCACCCAAGATCGCGCGCCCCACCCGCGAACCTACTCGGCCGGACTGAATAAGACACACACAATCGCAAGACACATCCCGATCGCAAAAAACAAAACAACGAGAGAGGCCATCCATTCACCGACGTCACCCAGTTTGTAGCCCGGTGGTTGTGTCACCGATTTCACTTCATGCTTCATAGAGCACACTCTGCAATCCGTTACTCTGTCGTAGACGAGTTCGTTCGATTGAGAACACCTCAGAGAAGAACTTCGAACGTCAGACCGCTAATATTTTCCAGAGCCGGGCGGTCTTGGATGCAAAGATTCGACTTTCTTAATTGCAACATCTCCCGCCTCTTGAACTCGGAAAGAAGACGAGTGACCGTTTGGCGAGTGACCCCGATGGTCTGCCCGATCTCTTCGTGGTTCAGAGACAGTTTGACAGGCGGTGAATCCATGCCTCCGCCGTTTTGCCGGGCGTCGGTCGTCCAGGACAAGAGTAGCTTGGCAAGCCGTTCTGCCGGATGTGTCGTAAGGCCCAATGTACGGACCTCATCGTGTGCAGTGAAGTAGACCGCGCTCAGTTGTTCACCGACGCTAACGGCTACTTCACTGTGGTCTCTCATCAACTGCAGGAGCGAGGGGCGGGGGATGAAACTAGCCTGCCCTGGTTCCATCATTTCGGCCGAAACGCCGTAGGGGCGGTCAGATATAGTGGCATTCAGACCCAGAACTTCGCCGGAGTGCGCAATCCGCGTGATGATCGTCTTGCCGTTAGAGGAGGAAGTCCAGAGCTTCACTGTCCCTGAGCAAAGCACAAAAACTCCCCATGGGGGTTGCCCCTCATAGAGCAGCTTGGCTCCCTTGGGATAGCTGGCTCGGGATTTGATCTTATTCAATTCCTCAAGGGCGCTGAGAGACAGATCACAGAAAGACTGTTCTCCTCGAACCGGGCAACTGAGGCAGTCACAACCAATATTTCGGGATGGCATGTTCTCGCCTTTCAGACGAGTTCCTGCACGGGCGCGGACGGTTGCTTTTCTATTGCACCGAGGCCAGAGCGGCAGCCGCTTCGAGCTGCGGCTCGAACCTTATAGGAATTGCAAAAGCGCGAGACACGAGGCACAGCCGCTGTGCTTTCTTGAGAAGATCCAGAGCAAGTCCTCTCTCCGCATCGTCGGAAATCTTCAGCGTCGGGCGAATCACGATCTCGGAAAAATCATAGCCAGAGTTCATCCTGCGCAGCGTGGCGGAGGCTTCCACTTCCAGGTCGGCGTAGTCGAAGTTTTTGCTGCTGGCGATGTTTCGAAGAGTGGTGGTGAAACAGCCCGCGACCGCCGCCAGCAGTAATTCTTCGGGGGTCCAGCGGCCTTCGACACCACCAAACTGAGCAGGGGCGGTAAAGTGAATGGCGTTCGGCGCGGTCTCCGATTTAGCGAGTCCAGTGCGGCCGGACGTCCACCATGCGGTCACGCGATATGAATGCATTGCTTCTTGCGTCATAACAAACCTCGATCTCAACATTTCTGGCCTGGTTGGAATTACGCGGCCATCTTACTTGTTCCGCTCACTCTGCTTTCTACACCTCTGAGACCTTCCCGTTCATTGAGAGCTTCCCGAAGTTCCGAGCAGAGTTCGTCGTATTTCAACGGGTCTTTTTCTTTCATGATCTGCCTCTTAGTTTCTCAAGTCCTGAGTTGGAGTTTTCGATGTTGTCCGACATGAGGCACGCCCGCTGAGTTGAATTGATGGGATTCTCGCCTGACTTCGAGCGAAGGGCGGTGACTGAGATCACCGAACACTGTGACCAACAACTTACCGCAGAACGAACAAGCTATCTCAGGTAGGCCAAGTGCGCATTCGGATCCCATTTTCGGATCTCATTATGTTCAGACGGCCGCGTTCATCGACCGCCCGTCAAGGTTGCCGATGCGAGTCCAGAGAGTCTTGGGTCGGACGAAGCGCAGGGCGCAGGGTATACTTCGTTTACCAAAACGAGGTCCAACAGGGCGTTTTGAGTGGCGCCTATCACTTCATGTGCGATCGCTGCTGAAGCAATCCGGCTTGCGGAGCATACTCGCAAGCAGACGGCTCTTCGACTTCTCCCTTTTTTATTTGTTCTCTACGCCACAAATTATCTGGATCGCACCAGCCTGGCTTATGCAGCGATCGGCATGAAGCGCGACCTCGGGTTCAGTGACAGTGTCACTGGCCTCGGCCTCGGTATTTTCTTCATCAGCTACGTGGCCCTGCAAATTCCCGGAGCGATTCTCGTGGAACGCTGGAGGGCGCGTGGGATGATCTCCACGACCATGATCGCGTGGGGCACGATGACCGCGCTCACCGCTCTGGTGCACACCCCGGCCCATCTTTATGCGGCCCGGCTGGTATTGGGCGCGGCGGAGGCTGGCTTTTTCCCAGGTGTGATTGTGTACCTCAGCCACTGGTTCATGCAGGCCGACCGTGCGAAGGCAACAAGTAACTTCATGTCCGCGATTCCGCTCTCTTTCGTGATTGGCTCGCCGCTCGCCGGTTTGATCCTCGGCCAAAGCTGGTTTTCACTCTCGGGCTGGCGATGGCTCTTCATTCTGGAAGGGGCTCCGGCTATCGTACTCGGCACGATTGCGTATTTCTACCTGACGGATTTGCCAAAAGAAGCGAAGTGGCTCACGGCGCAACAAAGAGACTGGCTGGAGTCCAGTCTGGCTGAAGAGCGCCAGACCAGCACGCAGGCGATGCCAATCCGGCAGGCACTGAGCTCCCGCACTGTCCTGGTGGTGACCGCCGCTTACGTTTTCAATAACTTTACGTATTACAGTTTGCTTTTCTGGCTGCCTTCCATGATGAAACACCTGACCGGATTTTCAGATGTCCGCGTCGGCGCTCTGGGCGCGCTGCCCTATGTCGGTCTCTTCTTCGGCATGCTAGTCAACGGTTGGCATTCGGACCGACAGCTCGAAAGACGTTGGCACACAGCCGTACCGGTTCTCCTTTCGGCTGCGGGTTTTCTCGGCTTGGTGATACAGCCGGGTTCCCCCTCTGTTTTAATCCTGCTATTCACGGTCGCGACGATTGGCAGTTCTTATCTGCCAGTGCTGTGGGCGATGCCGACCGAATATCTAAGCAAGTCTGCGGCTGCTGCGGCCGTTGGAATGATCAATGCTATTGGCAGTATTTCCGGATTTGCAGGACCCTACCTGTTCGGCTACCTCAGCACGAAATCAGGATCGTTTGGGACCGGGCTAACCGTTCTGATGGTCACGGCGCTCACCGGGGGATTGATTGTGCTATACGCTCCGAAGAAAAAGGTGTGACCACCCAACATACCCCCTTTGGTGTTCCAGCCAATAAAATTGATGACCGTTTTTCGATCTTCGGATGGTCCACTCAGACAGGAGCCGTCCTGTGGCAGGACGGCAATTGCGCGCTTGTTAGCAAAATACTAGGTAGGATGATACTCGGGGCGTTGGCACGCAATTTGGCAGAATCGGCGAACTCGTTGCTGGGGGACAGCGATGGGTGCTCGATTCAGTGTGGAACGACCTTCTGGACAGGAGTGACAGGGCTGTTCCCAATGGTTGGAAGTTGTAGCCGCGGTTGTAAGCTGCAGCGTCACGAGTCTAGGTTCAAGATCTCGCTCGCGCGGCTAGTTCGCTGACGACGAAACGTAGGAGAGAGAACACAACAAATGACCAGCTCATCAGCCAGGAAACACGCGGGACCGGGACCAGCGACTGACCTGCCGCCAGTGCCGGAACCCACGTTCGCCGAGCGTGCCCGGACACTGGGTTACTTAGGCTGCATGGGCAGCCTTTCCACATTGTCACGAAAGCAGCCGGGATTTCCTTTCGGTTCCGTGATGCCCTACGGGCTCGACGAGCACGGCCGTCCCATCTTCCTGATCAGCACCATGGCCATGCACACGCAGAATCTCCAGGCCGATTCCCATGCCAGTCTGCTTGTCACGCAGCAGGACACCGAGGGCGAACCACTTGGAGCATCTAGGGTAACGCTGCTGGGGAATGTTCTGCCAGTGCCGAAGCCGGAGTTGGCCGAGGCTCGCAAACTCTACCTCGAGCGTCATGCCAACAGCAAATATTGGGTAGATTTTGAAGACTTTTCTTTTTACCGCATGGACGTTGTTGATGTTTATTACGTGGGAGGCTTCGGAGTGATGGGCTGGTTGTCCGCATCCGATTATGACCGCAGCCAACCGGATCCTCTTGCGGATTCCATGGCCGAAATCATCCAGCACATGAACGCCGACCATAAGGATCCTCTTGTCATGCTTGCCCGGACATATGCTCAAATTGACTCAACCGAAGCAACGATGACCGCAGTCGATCGCCTCGGCTTTCACGTCCGCTTGAAAACTCCTGATGGGATGCGTGGCACCCGCATCGCCTTCTTGAGAGAGGTAAGCAATCCGATTGAGACCCGGAAAGTCTTGGTAGAAATGGTGCAACAGGCGCGCTCTCAAGCCAAATGAACGCCGTCCCCGGCAGGCTTCATATTCCCAAGTTCGCAGGTTGGATGTCGCCGATTCGATGCGGTCTCCGCCCATCTTCGAAATCCAGCACTAACTCCACAAACGGTCCCACGACCGCTCTTGGTCCCACTGCGGCGTCGGCTCAAAATATCCCGTGCCCGGCGCCAGGTGCTGCCGAACTACGTCCTCATTAAGCGTTACGCCGAGCCCAGGCCGGTCGGGAACTTCAATCCATCCGTGATTGACGATCGGTGTCTTTACTCCCTCTTCCACGAGCGATGACCACCAGGGGATGTCGAGCGAATGGTTCTCGAGTGCCAGGAAATTTAACGTAGCCGCGGCGCAATGCACATTGGCCATGCAGCACGCGGGCGTCCCGGCAAAGTGCATGGCCATGGGCACCCCATATTCTTCAGCCATATCGCCAATCTTGTGGGTTTCGAGAATGCCACCCGAAGTTGCGAGATCCAGCTGGATCTTGCCGACCGCATGTTTCTCGCACAAAACCTGGAACGGCTCCTTGAGGTAAATGTCTTCGCCCGTGAGCAGAGGTGTCGGGCTCTCAGAGATTTGCTTGAGTAAGTCGGTATACATCCACCGAATCAAGTCTTCCATCCACGAGAGGTTGTACTTCTCATAAGCTTTGCCCAAACGGAAAATCGATTTCACGCCGAGGTGTCCCAGATGGTCCATTGAGAGTGGGATCTCCCTCCCGACAGCATCGCGAACCGCAGCCACATATTGCTCGAGCATGGCAATGCCCTTGTCCGTGACCTCCATCCCCGATAATGGATGCGGCAATTGGTTGGTCTGCCATTGGTCAAGGTCGGTAGCATTCGTGACGGTGCCCGGGGTCTTTGCCACCATCTCCACTCCAAGATCCATCTTCAGCCACGTTAGCCCCATGACTTCCTTGCGCTCCTTCATTCGTTGCGCATAAATCTTGGGATCGTCCGACTCGGTGCTGTCGGCATAGATGCGGATGTCGTCGCGGAATTTGCCACCCCCGACCATGGCGTACACGGGATCTTTGTACACCTTGCCCGCGATGTCCCACAGCGTCATTTCGATGGCGCTGACTCCGCCGCCTTGCCTGGGTGTCCGCCAAATTGCTTGATCTTGCGAAAAATCTTGTCGAGTTGCAGCGGGTTGTCGCCTACAATCCGGCTCTTCAAGAAAAGGGCATACGTCGCGCTCGCACCATCCCGCACTTCTCCCAGTCCATATACAGGCTGATTGGTATTGATCCGAATGATAGGACAGGGACTTGCCCCGGTTTCACCACGGTGGCGACGCGCAGATCGGTTATCTTTAGCGTCGAAGGACTGGAGTTCGTGTTCACTGCTTTTGGATATACATCCCGCGAATCGCCCACCAGCAAAGCACCGCCCAAAGCCATCGCGGATGTCTTCAGCACATCACGGCGTCTGAACTCCACGGAACGTTTTTCACTCATATCGACTTCTCTTTGTGATGAATGCAAGCATGATGAATGTAGCGCGCTGCCTCCCGTCCGCAAATTCGATATCGATTCGTGCCACGCTTTTCTGCGGATTCACACCCGTCTCAACTTCTCGACGAAAGCCTACATTGATTGGTCATGGAAATCCATTGTTCGATCACTGGAACAGACTTTCTCGATCCAAGAGTCAATCGCGGTCTACGGAAGTCGAAGCTGCGCCGGTCGAGTTTGACAAATCACCGCTGATTTGAGAATTTCGGAACCTTCTAGAGGAGAATCCTATGTCCAGAATGGTGGGGATCGGTGTGAGAAAAGGGATCACATCTTTCGCGTTTTGTAATTTTCTTCTACTCTTGCCGAATTGCGTTCACGCACAGCTGTTCACATTTCCAAAGTCGGACCTTATCGACTATACGGCGCACAACCCATTCGACCGCCTTCCCGATGGACGTCCCAAGGTACCCGACAACCTGATTGAGAGGGCGCGTGGGCTGTCGTCAGAGGAGGTGTGGGCCGTCCTGCAGCAAAAGGAATTTAACAACCAGTATGCCGACGGATTCGTGGTCCTTCATCCCGGCAAGACCATGGTGGGACGAGTTTTCACCGTGCAGTTCATGCCCTTGCGCGGCGACGTTGACGACGTGGCGAAGACAAAAGCCAAGCAGCACGGTGTCGAGAGTCTGACAAATCAGACCGCGATCGACATGCTGAAGCCTGGTGACGTGCTCGTCGTGGATCTCTTCGGCAAGAAAGTGAACGGAACGATTGTCGGCGACAATCTTTTCTATTACGTGATGAAGGCAACGCACAGTGGCGGATTGGTGGTGGACGGCAGCATTCGGGACCTTAACGGCCTTTCGGAAATCGACATGCCCGCCTACTTCCGCGCCGTCGACCCCACTCCTATCGATAACGTCATGCTGACCGGCATCAACATTCCGGTGCGAATCGGGGGCGTGACTGTAATGCCGGGCGACCTCGCCGTCGGAGACCGCGAAGGCGTTTATTTCATTCCACCGCAATTCGTCAAAGAAGTGCTCGACCGCGCCGACGAAATCCATGTTCATGATGAATGGACCAAGAAGAAGTTTGATGAAGGGAAGTACAAGTCGAGCGAGATCTACGGTTCCCCGACGGATCCCAAGTTAAAACAGGAGTATGAGGATTATCTGAAAAAGCGCCTGGACGAAATTCACAGGCAAGCAGACTCAAAATAACGTTGCGTCACTTGATGGACAAACGATTTTCGCCATCCGAGTATGTCTTCGCCACCATGTCCTGGCGAGGCGGCGGAGTGGTGCACTGAACTACTGTTTCCCGGCTTGTGAGGCGGCTGCATGAAAAACGTTTCTGACGGTCGCGACGAATCGATACCCGTATCGGGGCACGGTTTCGATGTACTGCGCGGGATGGAGCAGTTTCCGCAGCTCGAAATGCAGTAGTCCAGATTGTTGTCTTCGACAACGGAGTCCGGTCATACAGGCTCCATGAAAGCGTCTTCGAGCACGAGCTTGCCGGCATTTTCCACTAGCAGGCGAACAGCGTCGAAAGGCATACCTCGCATACATTTGTCCCAAACGAATTGCGGGCGATCGTCAGGTTCTCTCCATCGTGAAGGCAATAAGACGAGCTCCAGAATACCGGCACACATGTTTTCCCTGCATTGCGCCATCCCAGACGAAATCGTCGATGTAGAATCGCAAAACTGACGGTACAGTTGCTCGTCCCAATCCTCCCTCTTGTTAGCATGGTCAGCACCAGCGGTGTTCAACAAGCCATCAGCCCACTCGCAACGTGAACAGGACTGGTTTCATTGACTTGCTATACCTCTCGACCTAACATTTCAGCCGAATGATAGGCCAGACCATCTCGCACTATCGCGTTATCGAGAAGCTTGGTGGCGGCGGGATGGGTGTCGTCTACAAGGCTGAGGACACAGAGCTAGGCCGTTTCGTGGCACTCAAATTCCTTCCTGAGGGTGTCGCAAGAGACCACCAAGCGCTGGAGCGCTTTCGACGTGAAGCACGTGCTGCCTCTGCCTTGAATCATCCGAATATTTGCACGATCTACCAGATTGGCAACACTGGAGGCCAGTCGTTCATTGCAATGGAGTTCCTAGATGGCGTCACATTGAAGCATAGGATCACTGGCCGCCCAATGGAGCTCGAGGACATTCTTCCCTTAGCCATCGAAGTTGCCGACGGTCTTGATGCCGCGCACTCAGCGAGAATCATCCATCGCGACGTCAAACCAGCAAATATTTTCATTACGAAACGAGGGCACGCAAAGATTCTGGATTTCGGATTAGCAAAAATCAGTGCTCCGATCTCAGGGGAGGCAGCTGCGGAAGCGACAACGAAGTCGCTGTCCATTACAAGTGAAGAGCTGACGACTCCTGGCTCGACTCCAGGGACTATTGCCTACATGTCACCGGAACAAATCCGGGCGAAGGAATTGGACTCTCGCACAGACCTGTTCTCGTTTGGCTCCGTTCTGTACGAGATGGCTACTGGGCAGATGGCGTTTCCGGGGAACAGTGCGGCAGTAGTTTTCAGCTCGATTTTGGAACGTACCCCGCAGTCAGCGCTGAGGTTAAGCCCCGGTCTGCCACCAGAATTGCAACGCATTATTTTTAAGTGTTTGGAAAAGGACCGCAATTTACGTTATCAGCACGCATCTGAAATACGAGCCGACCTGCAGCGACTGAAACGCGATATAGAGGCTCACAGGGCATCAACTGTTACCGAGAACGTATCTGTTGTTAGGATTAACAGAATAAAACGGTTGCGATGGTGGGCTGGGGCCACCATCTTCGCCATAGCGATTGTCGCTGTTTTGTTGCTTGCCTGGACGATGAGAGGGCCTCAGTCCGCCCCGGCGAATCAAACGAGGCTGCAGCAACAACGTCAAATTGCCGTCCTACCTCTGCAGAATCTGAATGGTGATAACACCGTTGATTACCTACGCTTTGCGTTAGCGGATGAGTTGACAAGCGTTCTTGCGTACTCGCGAACCCTTCAGGTCCGCTCGTCTTCGGACAGCCGAAAATATGTGGGGCCGGACCTCGATCCCAAGAAAGTTGGTGGTGAATTACAAGTTGGGTTGTTGCTGCAAGGGCATTTCATGAAGCAGGGAGATCGACTCACCGTAACTCTAGAAGCCATTGACGTATCCAGTGATCGACTGCTGTGGGAAGCTACAATCACGGAAAAAACTGATAACTCACTCGGCTTGCAAGATCAATTGAAAACCCAGATCCAGCAGGGGCTTCTTCCGATATTGGACGGCGGAGGCCTAGAAACCGTGCGCCCTCAAAAGAACCAGGAAGTTTATGATCTCTATTTGCGAAGCGTCGCGCAGCCCCATGACCAAAAGCCCAATAAAGACGCAATCAAGCTTCTGGAGTGGGCAGTCGGCATCGATGGCGACTACACCCCAGCTTGGGAAGCGCTGGGACAGCGGTATAACATCGACTCGGGTTACGGTGGCGGGGGTGAAGAGGCTTTTCAGAAATCGAATCGTGCGTACGAGCGTGCTCTAGCGCTCGACCCCAATCGTGTTATGGCGGCCAGCAGTCTCATAACAAATCGCGTGGAGCGAGGCGATTTGGGACGCGCATACGCTGCTGCCAACGATCTGGTGCAACGGCGTCCCAGAAGTGCGGACGCCCACTTTGCCCTAAGCTATGTACTTCGTTATGCAGGAATACTCCCCCAATCTATTTACGAGTGCAAATTAGCTCGTCAGCTTGATCCCGGCAACTTTTCCTTTCGAACGTGCGCGTGGTCATTCTTGGAGATGGGAAAAACCAATGAAGCAATGGACTACGTTCAGCTCGATCCAGGTACGGAATGGGTAGCTTGGTTAACCACTTATCTGAAAATAGCCTCGGGTAGCGTTTTTGAAGCACGAGCGGTAGCGAAAAACTTGGGGGATGCTCCCGCTTATCATCGCAACCTCATTCAAGCTTGCATTGCCGACCCGCGACCAACGGATTTCCTCAAGGTCGTTGAAGACACCGAAGCCTCGGTCATGGTAGAACCGAACCCGGAGGCCTGGTACCGCGTGGGCGCTTTGATGGCTTATTGTGGACAGAAACAACCAGCACTTCGTCTATTAAAAGCCGCGGTCCAACAAAATTATTGTGCTTACTCTGCTCTGCTGAATGATCCACTCCTGCAGAACTTGCGCAAAGAATCTGACTTCAACGCGGTTTTGACCATTGCAAGTAACTGCCAACAGTTGATCGAGAAAGCTCAGAAGTGAGCGCACTTTCAACTCGAGAATTGCCTGGAACGCAGCCCTAACTTCACGGTATAGGAACAGCATACAGACCGGATTATTCACATTTCAGCTTCAAAACTTTGGCGCGAATCTTCCGAACGTTACCGTTGGAACTTTCATCGTCCAAACGTGTTGAAGAAATTCGACTTCTGGTTTCGTTCGTACCCCTCTTAAGGATCCAAGATCTCTTCTTTGTACGATTTCTGCGATTTTGAAGCGTCCTGATTTGCGCTGAGACTCTCTTAAGACCTTTCCGGATTTCGGATAGGACAGCATTCCGTACCCGCTGTCCCTCGAGGGCTTGCTCCGGACTTGCAGGTTTTCTGATCCTCCTATAGACCTTCTTACGTCGCCAGGTCACGAAAACAACACCCAAACGCCACGGATGTGTCTCGCATTTATTTGGAATATTCCTATCGTGGATAAGCTATTAAATGCGCTGCGGTATTGCGCCGGCAGTCAAGGACAATACCGTGCGAGCGCTGGTCTGAAGATGGATTGAATGGTCGACCCGGAGAAAAGTCAGGGACTCAGACCCCAGGAAGAACTCTCGATTCTTTGGAAAACAGATTTGAAGCACTTCACGCAGACGAGATGAAGTAACGGCACGACCATTCCGCTGCACTCGGCAAGAAAAATGTCTGCCTCCCCATACTCGACCTTCTAACAAGGATTTCAGATGTCTGTCGCGGAGCTGCTCAGAGGGCCGTAAACGATGGGAAGATCCGAGTGCGAATGTGCAGAGCGTAGAACACTAGTCAGGCGCGGCCCGATCCAACGGATCTTTTTAGGTATAGGAAGGCGTCTTGGCTCCGCGATGCTAAGCGATTGCGCTGTCTGACTGACTTCTACACCACGGTCAAAAAAATGTGGGCCGACCGGAGCAATCAGAAAACCCTTAGCCAATATCCGCAAGAACCCTAGTTTTCGAGAATTTCAACTCATGTCATGCGGTGCAACCTTCCAAAACCTTGCCTCGAAGGCACTCCCAAATACGCGCTAACTGTAAGGTTAAACGACTGATTTCATCAATTGTGCGCCGCGCCGCAAGTAAATGCTAAGGTATTTGAATCAGACACCTCTAAGCCTGATCCGATCTAGGGCCGTCGAGAGATCAGATATTCTCGTCAGTGGCTCTGCCTCTGCCCGCCAGTTGTCATCTCGCCTGACCCGAAGATGACGATACTTCAAAGGCACCCGCGAAACGACCGTCAGAGACTCGATTGACGTGTTCGTCGCATCCAGGAAGCCGATGACAGTAGTGCGCTTCCGTTGCGACTGGGGAGATTCGATTAACCAGCTAAGGCCGGCTTTGGAACTGCAACACCTGGCCAGTAACACCGAGACAATCAGACCTGTCTTTCGATAGCGCAACAGTGGTAGAAATCGTTTGCTTCTTTGCACTTCCACAATCTTGCCCGGAAATGCGTCGAGGATTTCCTTAATCAGCGCGTTGCGCAGCAGAAACACTCTTTGCCGAAGCATGACACGAGAACGTGTTTCGGGTTGGTCGTATCCGAGCAGCGCGTATACCTTGGTGAGTCCACCAAAGCGGGCGTAATAGGTACTGAGTCCGGGGCAGAGCCGAGACTTGTCAATGATCCTGCCGCTTAGCCTTCCTTTCGCTTTCAGCAATTGACGTAGTCGTTGAAGCAGTTGCTCATTACTAAGGCGAATTGTTAAATTCGCACACAACTGTTGGGTTCGTACGAAAAGCTCTTCTGGGACTATTGGAATGAACGCTCTTTGGCAGACCGCCCACTGTTCTGCCGGGAGTTGCTTTACGGGTCCTGCCAAAAACGCACTCGTTCTTCCCCAAACCTGAAGCCCCACGTAGTGAGAATCCTTTAAGAGATTTCTGACTGTACCTTCCTTCCACTGCGCCCCGCGTATGAAGGGAACGCCATCACTATTCAACTGAGCCGCAATCCATCGCGGGCTGCGATGCTCATCGGTGAAGTAACGGAATATTCGTTGCACAACGGCGATTTCTTCGGCTGGGCCGGGTACGAGGATGACGCGGTCCTCAACCAGGCTTTTGCGTTGACCGTACTCGAGGAGCTGCTTAGGTTTTCTCTCACCATCCAAGAGCTGCCGTCTCAAACCATACACAGCAGACCCGCCGAGCTTGTAGCCCAGAGTGGCAAGTCTAAACAACCCGACTCTAACCTTGACTGACAACTCCCGGCTGTATTCTGCAGCCATCGTTCGTTTCAGAGCTTTCAGAATCGCGGCGGGAAAGCCGTTGACATCTGCAAACGTTTCAGCGCAATAGTGGACTGGAGCACCAGACGACCTGCACATAAATTCGTAGTGTGCCGCCTCATCGGCGTCCTGGAATCGCCCCCATCGGCTCACGTCGTAGACTAATATCGCCTTGAAGTCCCGGTGCCCTTCCACGGTCTCCTTCAATAGTTGCTTAAGCCCGTTTCGCCGCTTGATCGACAGGCCGCTCCTCGCCTCATCTGAGAATGTTCTTACCACGGTGAAGCCGTGGCTTTCCGCATACCGCAAGATGGCATCAGCCTGATTGTCCAGAGAGTACTGTTGGTGGTCGGTGGACATGCGGAGATACTGAGCGGCAGGAATCTTATCGGCAGTCATTGCGCCCTCCCGAGAGGGACATCGGCACGAGTTGAAGAAACTTTAGTGGAAATTTTAAATCCTTGGCGGACTGCCGGAATGTCGGCATCTGTGCCGAGCTTCGGGCGTAGTACCCGCGACTCTGGGTCGTCACTCGTCAAAGCTTTCAATGACTTAGAGCAAGACGATTGTGGCTTCAGGTTTGCTGTAGACCGTTAGGAGCCAGGAACCATGGGTGTCTCTGCAGAAATCTGGAATCGGTACCTCAATGAATTAGAAGAAATTGCGGGCTTAGATCGGGCTTACTATTTGACGAAAGATGCGCCGACAGAGGCGCGTCGCGAGTATTTCAACCGACAACAGCGCTTGGAGGTACTCAGGGTGGGGCTCCACAAATGCATCCAGAACAGCTGAATCCACTGAGACTCGCCTAAGAAGACTGCCGAACTGGTGACGATCGAGGCTGCGGCGGCGTCGGTTGCGTGGAAGGCATGAGCATTGCGTGATTGCCATCACATTAAGTTGTCGCAGTTGGGATATTTCATAGTTTAAGACAGAAGAAAAAGGCGGTTTTCCATGGACCTAGCAAAAATATCTCGGGACGACCACCAACCCAGGTGCATGATGTCCCATAAGTTCATGAATGATCTGACGGTGATCCTGGGTAGCTGTGAGCTTTTGAAGGAGGCCCAACAGGATTCGCCGGAGTGTAAACGTCGGCTCGAAGTAATTTGGGAAGTTGCACACGGGATGGTGAAGGAGCTAAAGGCGCATCAGTGCCAGCATTGAGCGGCAGGGATATTCTGGGGCATAGTGCCTCCCGCCAGAACGCATCGGCATCTGGAGAAAAATCATTAGATTATTGGCAACATTTGTTTTCGAAGCTCGCGCCGCGCGGAAGTCGGGCAGCTATTAAAGAAGATTGTCGTCCTCGACCGCCACTCTGCTGCCTAGCCCCATGGAGAAAAACTACTAGGGCACATCTAAACGGTAGAGGCAGATTCCAAGTGCAACAGGAGTCCTTGAAAGTTAGATCTCCGCCCCACCACGACGCCTTTTTTCATCCACTCGACCTGGTGCGTGAAGTCAATGCAAGGTCCGACGCGATCGAGATGGCTTAGATTAGCGAAAAACACCAATTCTCTGACGTGGTTGTTCGTACCATCTAGGAGAGCGATCACCGTCACACGACGTCTGTCGTTCGATTCCAGATTGACCATCCAGCGCATCTGGCCGCCATGGATCCCGATGCACTTTGCGATATGTAACCCAATGTCCCTTTGCGATCTGACGAATTGCAGGCGCACGAAAGACCTTCGCGCGGGAGCTTCCCGTAGTTGTTCCGGAAACCTGCGTGTCAATTCCATGCCCAAGTCTCGTTTAATCATCAGGACACGCTGACCGTAGGCCAAGAAGTCCTTGTGGCCTAGTTGAAAGAGCCGATCGTAAACAGCCAGCAATGAACCGAATCTCCTCATATATACTCCCCAATGGCATGGACAAGAACTTCGGATCACACGGTTGTCGATGCGGCCCTTTGTCTGAATCATTTTCTCTAGCTTCTTGATTAGCGCATCGTCGGACAAGTTCTTCGTAAAACTAGCAAACTCAGCTTGCGCTCTATCGAAAGTGGCTTTACCAATGACTGGCTGGAACGCATTAGGACATACAACCCATTCCTCTGGCGCTTGAGATCGTCGCTTGCTCTGAAGGAAAACCCGGGACTTGCCCCAGACCTGGGTGCCTGTGTACTTGGCCTGACGAAGAGTGCGAATGATCGAACTGTTGGTCCAAGGCGAACCCTGCAGGTTTCTCAGCCCGTCAGCATTCAGTCTTCTGGCGATTTCAATCGGTTTGCGGTGTTCTTTCGTAAATTCCCTGAATATACGTTGCACGACTTTAATCTCATCACGCGGCCCCGGCACGAGAACTACGCGATCGGTTTGGAGACTCTTCCACTCACCGTATTCCAGGATTTGCTTTGCGCTGCCATTCGGACCGATCATCAGTCTCCTCATCCCGTAAGGTGGATAGCTGCCGAGCTGGTAGCCCATCCTGGCGAGCCGGATCTTTGCATCATGGATCTTGATTGAAAGCTCACGACTGTACTCTCCCGCCATACTTCGTTTCATGGCCTTCAAGAGAGAGGAAGCTAATCCCATCTCCCTTGGAAACAGCTCGGCACAGTAATAGACCGGAACTCCGGCGTCTCTACACAGGTATTCGTAGTGAGCGGCCTCATCGACGTCTTGAAATCTGCCCCAGCGGCTGACATCGTAGACAAGAATGGCGCGGAACTCAGCCTCGCCGCTCATTGTTTCTCGCAATAACTCTTGCAGTCCTCTTCGGTGTTTACATGAGACACCGCTCTTTGCGACGTCGGAGAAAGTCTTGGTGACCAGAAAACCATTCGTTGCCGCGTACTGGGTAATCGCGTCAGCTTGGTTTTCCAGCGAATATTGCTGCATTTCGCTCGACATGCGAAGGTATTGAGCAGCGGCGATCAATTGAGCAGCCATAGCGCCCTCCTATCTAAAAAGAAAATGTCCTTGATCATCGGACTCAAGAACCGGAAGCATACAATGAATTGACTTCGTGAATGGGTACGCTGAGTCTGGTGAAGAGATCATGAATCGAAGCAGGAAGAACTCAGTCACGAATCCTTGCGAGTGGTATCTTCGAGGCCATGAAGCATCAACCGTATAGAGGTAGTCATGCGGAAATCAACCCATAAAGAGACAGGGAAATCGACCGACATCTCGTTACATTCGCTCTTCATTCCGGCCGCTCAGTATCTCAGGATGTCAACCGAGCATCAGCAATACTCGTTGGACTACCAACGAGCGGTAATCCAGTCTTACGCGAGGCGAAATGGGTTTCGTGTCGTGAGAACCTATATCGATTCAGGCAAAAGTGGGCTGGTTCTCAAACATCGGGAAGGTCTAGCGCAACTTCTGCGCGACGTGGTGGCGAGTGGCCAGGACTACCAGGTTATCCTCGTCTACGATGTCAGCCGATGGGGACGATTTCAGGATACAGACGAGGCTGCACACTACGAGTTTCTTTGCAAGCAAGCGGGCATACCTGTGCATTACTGTGCGGAGGCCTTCTCCAATGATGCAACGATGCCGAATGCCATAATGAAATCATTGAGGCGGGTGATGGCAGCCGAGTACAGCCGTGAATTGTCCGAGAGAATGTTTCAAAGTATGACGAGAATGGTTAACCGCGGATATTGGGTAGGCGGTCGCCCCGGATACGGGTTGCGGCGTATGTTGGTTTCCGCAGACGGAGATCACCACATTATGAACACGGGTGAGCACAAAGATCTAAGGAGTGGCCACGTTGTGATCGTCCCCGGCCCTCCGGACGAAATCGCATGTGTGCGAAGGATCTTTCGTATGTACACCGTCGAAGGAAAGAGCACAACCTGCATCGCGCGGCAACTAAATGAAAAGGGCATTCCCCGCGATGGAGTTCCGTGGAACTATCGGGCTGTCACAAAGATCCTCTTCGATGAAAGATACACCGGTTCGATGGTGTGGAACAGATGGACGCAAAGGCTCTCTGGTCACTGGAGACGCGTCCCGTCCGATCAGTGGATAATTCAGCGTGGGGCGATTGAGCCGATACTGAACAGAAAGACTTTCGACAAAGCTCAACAGATCCGAGCCGAACTTGTACTAAATACATCGGACGAAGACCTACTCGACAAGCTCCGCTCTCTTCTCGCCTCACGCGGACGGTTAAATTCTACAATTATCAATCAGTGCCAAAACATCCCGTCGGC
Organism: uncultured Acidobacteriota bacterium; assembly: GCA_963801895.1. GTDB lineage: Bacteria > Acidobacteriota > Terriglobia > Terriglobales > Acidobacteriaceae > Sulfotelmatobacter. The sequence continues at coordinate 40,416 of CAWDGM010000007.1, forward strand.
GAATTGTTATTTGACAAGGTTCGGCAGTTTGCCCAAGCTGTACAAATTGCTCGGATATCGACGCACGGATACGTTTCGACTGCGGTACAAGAGCTGGCGTAAAGTGCGCCGTCTTCATTTCGAGGTATTCCGACGTCTGCAGAAGCTCTATAAAGCTGACATTATTGCCTTGCGCGAACGCATGACTACACGGCCCAGACGGTTGCGTTTTAGCAGCGGTCTCGAAGTCTCTCTGGCGATTTGCCTGGCGGAGAAGACACTAAGCGGAAAAAAACGTTGGAGATTTCAAAGTCGTGCAGCACAAAAGTCCGGGCTGATCACACTGCTATGTCGGTGCAATGCGAATTGCACAGGATTTCATGATCTTATCGTCATGCCGAGCGTGTCACACTTAGCAGTCGTGAGCCTTTTGAAAGAGGACGATGAGCGACTCCGGGGCGCGAGAAAGCTCAAGCATTTACGCGAATTCAGTGCCACGGCCCATTCGATCGCAGGCAGGTGAGGGCGGCACCCAGCCCCTCCCAAGCCTGACAGTGTTGACCTGCTGCGGATTGCCCTCACTAAAGCGGATTGCTTCTTCGGAGCCATGAACCAGCGGCGCCACCGATGTTTTTGGTTGCGATTCGCGCCAATCCCCATCGGATCGGAAACTAACGCTGCAGAGTACCACTGACAACCGTGTCCGTGTCCGTCTCAACGGCGAGCATTTCGTTCCCGCCATCCACAACCACGAAGCTGAAATGCATTTCGGACCGTCCCTTCGGCGTTATGATAGCCCTTCCTCTGCAGTTCTTGGCGACCGTGTAAGAACCGGTCACGGGCTCCAACGTTAGAAACGTGCCATCCTCGCTGGCCGCTACGTGTCCCTTTATCACTCAATTCCTACATTCTGCCCCGTGACGCGCAACACGATTTCCGGGGAACCTGCAGCTCCGAAGCGGAACATTCGAGTTGCGCCCTTGTACTGGCTAACGAAGGCTGCGGAGTTGTTCCGATAATGAAAAATCCGCTTTAAGATCAGGTACGGCAAGATTGATTTCTGAAGTTCGGATTCCTTCGGTCTCTGTACCGTCAACTAAACCGTGATATAGGGCGCTGCGGATAGTAGCGGAGACATTGTCGAACTAGACTGGTGTACATTAAAACCCACCAGTGCTGAACACAGCCGGACGGAGATGCCTACAGTGGCAAATGACTTTCCTAGCTTTGACCTGACCGGTGATGTGGCGTTAGTGACTGGCGCTGGTCGCGGCCTGGGCCGCGCCATTTCTCTGGCTCTTGCTCATGCTGGTGCTAATGTGGCCATCGGTCTGCGAGATGTTAAAACCGGAGGTGACCTGGCTAGGGAGATTGAGGGCATCGGCCGGTGCGTATTGCCGCTGCAGATGGACATGACACGACTCGACCAAATCTCGTGCGCCGTTAACGATGCGGCTGCGCATTTCGGCCGCCTCGACATTCTGGTAAACAACGCTGGGCTTTCTCCGGAGAACCTTGCGGAAAATGTGCGTGAGGAAGATTTTGACCTGACTCTGAGCGTGAATCTTAAAGGGACATTCTTTGCGAGTCAGGCGGCTGGACACGTGATGATTCGCCAAAAGCGCGGATGCATCATAAACATGAGTTCACAGGCAGGCTTTGTAGCGCTTACCACGGAATCCGTTTATTGCATGACGAAGGCCGCTATCGCGCACCTGACCAAATGTCTGGCCGTGGAGTGGGGCAAGCACAACATCAGGGTCAACGCCGTTGCACCCACATTCATTCGCACGCCAGGTACGGAATCGGCGCTGGCAGATCCGGCCTTCCGCAGCAACGTAATCGAGCGCATCGCGGCGCTACACCGTGTTGGTGAGCCAATGGACGTCGCGGGTGCCGTCGTCTTTCTTGCTTCCTCGGCCGCATCATTGATCACGGGTCATACTCTTCTGATTGATGGCGGCTGGACCGCCGCCTAAACTGACGACAAGGACGAAGAATATCGAGTGGACAGTGTACGTGTCGGGGCTACCCGTTGGGCGCGGCTGTTGATCGCACAGCCTTGCGAAGCCAGACATGACGCGGATCGGTGTTCAGTCTGGGATGCCCGGCCATGAGGAAATGAAAGGCGTGCAATTCTTGCGGTGCTTTCACAATCCGCAACCTGCGATCGTTTTGGATAACAGATGTCATTCCGCTGGTTAACGTCTGCGCCAGTACCGGTTACCGTGACAAGTGAGACCTTCAGCCCGCTGGCGATCTGTAACGAGGAAAGCCCTTCAGCCTGCACCGCCGCCACATGCTCGCGGAGTTCGTCCGGAATGATGATCTTCGTCTGCGGGGGGTTTGGATCTCTGTCCGCACGTCTTTCGGCTACTTACTTTTCAGGTAGTACCACATCGCTATACTCACGCCGAGTTTTTCTGCAGCGGCGTGCGCATTCATCTCTCGCGCGGCAACCCGGCGAGCTAGATCTCTAACTTGTTCCGGATCGTATTTCTTTTCGACGTGGCTCGTCGACTTCGCAACAGACTTTCCCTGAGCGACGCGAGTGGTCGGAGAAGTGTTCTTTTCCGGGCACGTCTCATCCGCGCCTCTCCGCCGACTAAGCCCACTCTGCAGAGCTGAGGACGCTGCATATTTTCCATCGGGAAGCGACCGATGAGAGGACGGCGCAGGCCAAACTCAATAGGCCAACAAATCGAACCCAAAATACAGCGTCTTCCGGCGAGACAAAAAGTTGCGAGATGGGTTTTCACTCGTAGCCGCCCATGAATCAAGTGCTCGGAGGACAAATGAAAAAACGCGTCATACGAACAGGGTTCGTAATCGCTCTATTCGCCACAGCCATGGCGTTCACTGGTTGTGCGTCTTCCCGGTACCGGTCTCAGTACCACGGCGAGTATTACGATCGTGGCAGTGGGCGACAGGCCCATGCCTATGGAATTCAGAACGGTTATAGCGACGGATACCGTAAAGGTCAGCACGAAGGACGCGAAAATGACCCCGGGGACATTGATGTGAGAGCTTTGGAGCAAGCCACCCACGGTTATCGGTCATGGATGGGGTCCATTGAATCTTATCGGGACGGCTATCGAGACGGGTACCGCCGCGGCTTCCGAAAAGGATTTGAGGCAACTAATCGCGGGTGGAGAGGTCGCGACTATGACGGCTACAGATAGCGCGGTGTCAGTTTGTGGACATGGCCGATCTTAGTCGGTTCCCCAATGAGGGGCAATCCGGAAGTTGAACACCGCATCATTACCGAGCTCAAGCACTGTGTTCGCTCGGAAATTGCACGTTCAAGTAAGTATCAGCATTCTATTTCTTCGCAGGCTGCTTTTGGCCGCTTGCGCATCCAATCGTCTAAACACGGCGCACAACGCGACCGAGCAGAGTAGTCGCCGTCGAACTCCATAGCGACTTCCCTTTCATGATCGTCGCTCTTCATATACGACTTCCGGAGAGCGACAATCCGTCCGAAATTCTTACGCGCTCGATTTTGTGATCTCGTAAAATACTCCGCGTCATCAATCGAGGTACCTGCAAATGAGGTTTCTGCCGCTACTAGTCGCGACACTAGCGTGTACTGCTTCGTTCTTTGTCGGAAAACAACCAGACGAAGGGAATGCACAGGCGTACATACGAAAGGCTGTTCACTAAGGCTCTGGAGAGTGAACAGATAGCTTTCGCCTGTATGGCAAGAGCGGTGGCGCTGCTGGAGGAGTCAATTCCTAATACGAAGAAAAGGGGCCTGAAATGAAGCAAAATCTCAAATTTCAAGATCTGCCGCTAAGGCAGAGAGGCTCACCAAGGTTGTCGAACAGATGGAGTGTTGGCACAAGCTCAAAACGCGGCTCATATTGTCGATCGAAACGCCGTTGGTTCCTTTTGTCCTGCGTGGGCGGCTAGTTGGGCGCCGAGGACGTGTGTTCTTGTTTGACTCATACGGAGAGGGCTGCAGAGTTCCTATCGTGCCTGAAAACTTTGACCAATCGCTTCTCAATCGAGAAGGCGAGGTATCTATCACACTTGAGCAAGGTTCAGGCTCGTTAGGGAAACTGGCAATCATTGAGGATCACCGGGATCCGGGACTCGGAGAGACTTTGTCGAATTGGTTCTTGTCGACCTTGGCGGACGTCGGGGACGGACCGGAAGTGGATGAGGAGGCGTTCCAATAACACATGCTATTGCTGCCGTGTAGGTTGTTGGAACCAAATGCTCGTTTTGAAGCAACGAAGACTTTCCAAAAAAAAATGTTTCTGGAACAAGCGGACCGCAGGGTCGGATGCCAGTTCTGCGGAATGATTGGCGACCGTTAGGCCGATGAAACTCACGATTCCTGGTTGGCTTCGTACCAGTCGTCGGGTGGAAAAGATAGCCCCCAGATGTTATCGGGTTTTTGTAGGGCGATTCCGGAAACCCGAGGCTGCTGAGGATCCACGTAGACCACCTCACCTAGAGCGCGTTTATCAGTCATGATTACGTGAATCTCAATCTTCATTCCCACCCGCAATGGGAGGGTGCTCGAGATTAGTGCGCCGTGGCGATTGACCACAATTGTCTCACCGTCGCAGGTCAGAGATTCGCTCAGACTCTTGGTCGCGATCACGACCTTCAATGGAATACGGGTACTTTTTCGGGATTCGACACGCGGTTCGGGCACAAAAGCCTCCCGTTGTCCGAGCATCATAGTTCTTCGGATGACGTGGCACCAGTGACCAGTTTTTACTGGCAGATAACGGTTGGACCCTGAGGGGAACGACAATCACCGTCAGATCCGCGACCTCTGGAAAAAATGCGTGTAAGGGTATTTCACTGCTGACATCCACAAAGAATCAAACCCCCAGCGTGCGGGGCCGGGGGTTTTTTCAGTACGACGGGGGAAATCTGAACAGCGCAGCTTGCCAGAACTGCCTCTACATCCTGTGTACCACTACAATTCTGTTACGAATTACGAACACCTCGTCCGCAATCGAGCCGGGCATAGAATGTTCGCGCTTTGTTCTGACACGAAAGTGATGGCGTCCCGGTGTTGCACGCCGAGCATGGCTAGCATGTACAGAACCGGCCGGCTCACGACGAGAAGCACGAACCGTTCATGCCAAGAGGGCAAAGGTCAATGCATGATCTTCGCTGTCGCTGTCCACATCTGGGCAAAGAAAAACCTTCCCCAAGATCAAAAGCGCTCAGCCATCCAGATGTTGGATGCTTCGCGATTCTTCGGTATAGCTAGATGTTTGCCGTCTGGCGCCGCTACCACCCACCAGATCAGTTCCGTGTCTTCAAGCATGACCCGAGTCTGACCCTGAAGGCCGATGTTTAGCACAGCCCATTTTCCCGTGTTCGTATGCGCCGCCACCCACACGCTCTTACTGTCGGCAGCGAAGTCTATGCCGTTGATTCCGACCCAGCCCTTAACAGTTACTGTGCGTTTGGGACCATCTTCCAGAGAATAGAGATTGAAACTCGGGTTCTTCCGTAACACGAAGTATCTGGTCGCATCGGAACGTGCTCACCTGAAGCGAGCGGGCAGCCCTTCGAGTTCTAGTTGTTCACCCATGGATGAAATGTTTTCGGCTTTGTCTGAGGGATATCCCCCATTTGCGGAGTTTTTCCGCGCACTAGGTATAACCTTGCACAGGGCCATCTTACTGATACTACGTGGCTTAAATACAAAGGGTGATATGGATCACACATTGCAAGTCTCATATCAGTCTTCGTCCGAGAGGGCAAATGATAAGGGGTTGTCATGTTGCCAGAGATATGCTGTCCGTATTGCATCGCCGCAGGTTTCCAATTCCGCAAGATGGCCAGAACGGGTGCGTCAAGTTACAGCTGCCTAAACTGCGGTCACACGCTCAACTTGGATGCATCCGCTCCATCCTGTAGATGTCTTCGCTGTCTTCAAACGAAATATGCTGGCAGTTCGCCTATTGGCGACTCCTCCACACCCCAGTCCAAATTTGCGCAGATCAACATGATGCTGCACTGCGTAAAGGATGTGGGTTGATTGGTGCTCGGGACAATCAGTGTGTGGACGGTTGCTAAACTCAAGGCATTCGCCGGGGAAGGTGCGGAAGCATGGTTTCTGACCTCGACAAACACAAACCGTTGTGCCCAATGACGCACGACCTCATCAACAAATTGTCCGTAATTGTTGGCAATTGTGATCTCGTAATGGAGCAGATCGAAGAAAAACAACCTGACCTCTCTATGAGGGTTCAGGTGATCCGGGAAATCGCGCACGCTGCGGCTAGAGAGCTAGGGGAGCACCAGGGCGAACTCGAAGCCATGAACCGGACACTAACCTAGCCTTTTGTGTAACTACCGCCTTTTCCCATTCTGTTCCCATCGCCAAAGAACTTTCCACGCACTTAGGAACCGTTGAATGTCTGTCGGTGTCGGCAGGCCCCCGCGACCGACACAACATTTCGCCAATTCGCCGCTGTCCTGCTCTGCCGCTCAGCTTTTTGTCAGGGGTTCCCCTTACAAACTCTCCAATTCTAAGTAGAAGGCCCTTTGATTATCTTTCTTGTCGATGGGAAGGTGTTCGCATGCTTTCCCTGGAGAAAATTGCGGAAATCAAAGCCAGCATTGAGAGGCTGGAAAGCGCTCGCGACAACTGTGAGCATGAGGGAATGCGAGAAGTTATCCAGGGCTGGATCGAGAATGAGCGAAAGAGGCTTCTCCAAAGGAGCAGTACCGGACAGGGCCACGCCTAGATTTGCGAATCCATTCAATGCATGACTGTTGAGCGATGAGATGGGTCGAAACAAAAGCCCAATCCCTTGTTTCAAAGGAACCGGGCTTCTAGAGCCGCTGCTGCCAATCTTAATGCGCATCTTCGTGTTCTGGAGCACGGAGGCGCTCTCCCTCCGCCGTGACCCCGAACCCCGGGTCGATCACCACTTGGTGAATCTTGTTCCCCGATTGGGCGATGATAAACTGCACGTGCACGTCCGGGTTGCCCGCAATCACAATGGTCTGGGTTCCAGTGCAGTCTGGGTTCACGGAGTAGGTGCCCGAGCCAGGGCGCCAACCCGGCGTAAGGTTGCCGCCAACCGCAACGACGTCTACTTGCCTGAAATTTCCGTTACCGTCAAACGTTTGCTTGACGATGCCGTCTAGTGGCAGGGCAGACCCGTCTCCGGGGAATACGCTTCCGAGAAGGGTAAAGGCGTAGGTGCCTCGGATGGTGGAATTGCTACAAGCCTTGCCGTGGGCAGTGATGGTTGACGATGCAGCCACAGCAAGGGTCAGGAGAAATAGCGAAATGCGAATCTTCATAACGCCTCCAACTTTTTGTTACCGACTAGCAAATGTCCTGGTGGAGTTGCGCCGAGCGATTGTCTACCGGAGATAACGTGTTGGCCTCGGCAAGGGACAACAGTCTGGCACATTCGACCTCGGGCACCTGTATAAAAGTGAACAGTCCGCTCGACTCGGCTTGAATAATCTAATTCGGTTGCAACCGGGTGAATGTTGTCATTCGGAAAGCTGAAGGACAGTGCCCGCTGGGACTTCGGGGGAAGGCCAGCGGGCAGTTTTTCGCGAAGCGTCTAAAAGTAGGGCTCTAAAGGGACGCTACGCCGCTGAATCTCATCGTGAATTTCCCAAAATTTCTGCACTTCATCACCGTTCAGAAGCTTTTCACCTGCATGCGCGAGCACGCGAGCCATTGCCAGCGCCAACTCGTCATATGTGTAAGCGTCTATGCGTGCCATGTGGAATGAGTCTTAACAAGGAGAATACCGACACGCACCATTGACGGTCTGTTCTCCATTGCACACTATCGAAAATGTTTTCATCGCCCCGACTATTACCCACTCCTCTGTATGGACACACCTTCCACAGGCGCCCACAGTTGTTCCGTGTCTTCCACGAAGTCCTTGAATTGCTGGATATGCCGTAAGCCTGTTGCGGTTGATCAAGCTGGGATCGACGATTCGGCGTTCCCGTCCATTCCGATTGCCAGCGCATGTGGAATGCACCAAAGAAGCCTGTGGCTAAGACTCCAGCCCAAGCGCCAATCATCCGACCGAAAGATAGATAGGGGATGTTTGTTCGCGTTTCGTAAATCAGAACAGACAATGGCTTGTTGTGCTCCTCGCAGGGTTTAAAAGTTAACATGCGAGGTTAATGTTGTCTCAATGAAGAAAAAGAACTTAGAGAGTCTTCCAGCAGATTTCTATCTTGCTCACAAACTAATCAACCAACTATCAATCATTGTTGGAAACTGTGCGCTCATCAAAGAGGAATTACCTCGGGATTCTGAACACATCAAGCGCCTGACATTCATTCAAGACACGGCAAGGTCTATGGCCGCAGAACTCAAGAAGAAGCAAAAGGAGTTTGGAATCCTTGAGCACGCCGTTTGACCCTTGGGGGAGGTTGCTGCGGCTCACAGCGCATCTAGCTCAGCCTGCAACTCGCGTGCTCGTTCCAGCTTGGCTTTGATCGTCGAGTATTGCTCAATCGTCTTGAATCTTGCCGCACCAGGCAGACAACGAGTGTGACAACCTACCGAATTAGTTGGCTGCCCCATCGGGCCGTACAATAAGAGGGTACTTCCCTAAATTAGGTATGCAACGAAAAATCATGAGAAGTGGATGTCCCTCTGTGAACAGGCTTCCAAAGAGCAAGACCCCAAGAAATTATCTCTTCTAGTCGCGGAAATCTTGCGACTAACCGATGAGACAACAACGGCGAGTTGACAGGCTTGCCGCGCCAGAAACGCCAAAATAAGTCACGGGCATATCGGTACGTGCAAGGAATCGGATTCCCCCTCAAAAGCTGAGGTCACACTTTCAAACTGGACCTCTTCCCCCAAGAAAAGAGGTCCAGCTTCAAGAGCCGTCAAAACTTTCAAAACGACTTCTCAGGAACGACCCTAACGCCTCGACCACCGGTAATAAATTCCACGATGGTGGCATCACCATGGGTCAAAGAGGGTGCAGGATTACCCTGAGAAGTGAAAATGAAAAAGCGGTCTTCCATGCCGTCGTAATAAAGGACCAGAGCAGTTTGGGCTTCAATCTTCGTCAAGTCCTGTCTGCACCCGGCCCTCTCGGTCTTATCCTTCAACCTAGCCTGCGCGACTGCTAGGAGCCATGCCACCGGCCGATCGATACCGATAAGATGATGCGCCTGAATAGCGCCCAGGCAGCGCCGAGCGTGAGGAACTGGATGCGCCGCCCGAATGCGAAAAGGAGTTGTGATTTCTGAGTCTCGGCGCAGCCCTTTCGTGTGCGTGGACGTAAGTCCGGTTTTTTCGAACGTATCCGCGAACGTGGGCATCCCTTCTTCCTGAGCCGCGAGTTCAACGTTGTGTTGCGTCTGCGGGGCGGAATGAAATGAAAAGCATCAGCAATAGGAACAGCATGCGCCGCATTTCGGAGATCACCTCTATCGCTCGTGGAACAGTAAAGTCCCCGGATCCAAACTCCGCACAAGGTGACATCGGCCGGCGAGATCAGCCTATAGCACGAATTGGCGTAAGGCCGCCACCGCAGGGTTAGTCGCCATGGGTCAACGGGGTGTATTCAGCTCTCTTATGGCTGTCCAGCCGCGCGTCCGTTCTGATCCAAACATACCGATTTCAACCGTCATCGGGGGATAACGTGTATACTTGCGCCGCCTCAGCACCAACACAATCCACTGTTTCCGGCGGTCGAAGGGTGCAATTCGCGTTCGCGAGGCCAAGGAGACTACCCCATGAAAAAATCTTTTCCCTTGCGCGGCTGTTTACTGGCTGCGCTTGCATTGACAACTTTCTGCGCCGCGTCTTGGGCACAGGGCAACATCCGCACGGTGCTATTTGTAAAGGTGAAAATGGGTCAGGAGGAAAGCTGGAAGGCGGCCGTCAAAGACTATGCAGCGTTGGTGAAGAAAGCAGGGTCCGAGCAGGGATTCACTGTCTGGGAATCGCAAAGTGGACCGACACAGCATGCGGTTGTCTATTATTCATCTAAGTGGAAGCAACTAGGTGAGCAGGATCCGAAACTGCAGTCCGTCGAAGCCGACGTGGCAAGGATGTTTGCCCGTTTGGACACGGTGACTGACAGTCTTGAAACCTGGATCGACGAAATGCAGCCCGACATGATGATCCGTTCGAAGGAGATTCCACCTTATGTACGAGTTGCCCGGACGCGCGTCGTCTCCGGCAAGATGGATGACCTCAAAGCCCTCTTCCGCGATCAGATCGTACCGGCCGTGAAGAAGTCCGGTGCCACCGATTACGGAGTGGCTGTGGCCCGCTTCGGAACACCCTCGAATGAACTCCACAGCTACTTAGGGTTAAACGGCTGGGGGGACTTGGATGGACCGATTGGGGTGGAGAAGGGTATGAGTGCATCCGAATTTAAAGCGTTTCAGGCCAAGCTGGCGCCGCTGATCGAGAGCACGGAATGGAGCATGTGGAAGTACGAACCCGAGCTTAGCTACTTCCTCCCGGCAAAGTAGGAAGCTGGCAGACGGTCAGCAAAGTCCGGTGGGTCGGATTCACCACAAGAGAGGCACGCTCGTCGGCGTGCCTCTCTTTGCTTCCCAATCTACATATGAGGTCGGGGCACGCAACTGTTGAGAAATCGCGATTTCTCAAATCGTCGCATCGATGAGTGCTATCGCCTTCCATGAGAAGGCCGGTCGGAGTCAAGTTCGTTTTGTGGTTTGTCGCCTGGCCCGCTTCCGTCGTGAGATGGAAAGAGGTCTACGATTGGCGGCACGACGCTGCCGATAACCACGATCTGAAGGATGAACTTCCACGGATCGCCTACGCGGTTGCCAAGATTCAGAAGGACTCTGATGGTATGGCTGCGGACAACAGAGCAGTTAGAGCGGCTCGTGTTTACCTGTGCGCTCTAAGCTCTTTTATCGCGGCGCGGTGACATGGATTGATCGAGAGCCATGCTCCAACCCGAGATGCTGAAAAACTGACGTGGTCGATGATTGGATTGCCGGTGTAGGGCCCGGGGACGAAAATAAAATTAAGTTGGGCCTCCGCCCCGAGGAAGGCCGCTATGCTGAAATTTTGGACCAAGAGCACTGCGAGCAATTCCAGATGATGCGTTTTGATGTTTCATGCTCCATGTGCGAAAGCTCGGATGAGGAATGCCCATGGCATCGGCAGGATGAGATAGAAACTTCTCTTGGAGCGGAAGAGCCGATCACTTCAAACGCTGCCTAAAGGCGGCCTTGGACCGTGTAGCGCCAACGATTGCTGAACCGGTGTATAGCTACGGATTGTTGACCGTATTCAGCTGGTCGCCGCAGCCCGTTCACCTCATGAAAGCTAAGACATCAGAAAGAGTAACGCAGGGACTCGGTTAGCGAGTTGGCGTGAAAATAGCGTGGCGCTGTCGGGCCAACAAACGAACCTTCGGCGTACTGGTAATAATTCCAGCCCATATTGAAGGCCCACTTGTGGCCAATATCCACGCTGAGGTTGGCCACCGGCTGCTGGTACTTGTACTGCAACGAGCCGAGCGGCTGCAGAACATTGAACTGTGGCACGATGCCGTCGACATTGGTGATGCTGTAGCCGACGTTGGCCATCACTCGCTTCGTCGCCTTGAACCTGACAGTGGCCATGCCAAAATTCGTGTGGTTGGTGTAGTACGAATTGGCCATCAAACTATTGTCCGGGTCGTTTCCTGCACAATCGTTGTTATTGGCATTAACTACGAAGGGGAGGATCACTCCGACGGGCGGCGTGTCGTTGAAGCAGATCAGGGCATTCTGGATCACACTGTTGAAGTTGTACGCCAGGTCCACCCCGAAACGTTCACGCGGCGCCAGTGATGCAGTCAGGCCGTAGTTCTGGTTGTGGCCCACAAACTGGGTCTCTGCGTCGGCATTGGATAGTTGCAGCATGTTGATCGATCCGGCCAAGGTCGCCCACGAGCGCGGTTTGTAATTCGCCTGGAACCGATAGCGCGCTTCCTTGCGCGGCGCCATGCGGACGAACACCGCGTTGAAGTTCGTGTGTTCCCAATCGAAATTCAGTCTCAGCGCATGGATAGGCCGTGCCCAGATTCCGAACAGAGCTGTTTGTTCCAGACCAACGAAATGGTCCACATCTCCAGTCAGAAGGTCAATAAAGTGGTTGAAGTCCCTATCGCCATAGCGGTAGCCAATGCTTGCTCCCGCTTTCTTTGAAAAGTCCCAGGCCAGTTCGGCCTGATTTCTCGTCCGGGTCTGGTTGAACGACGACAGGGTTAGAGTAGGCGTTCCTTCTGGAGGTGTTGAGGCGGTGAGCGCCGTACTCAGCAGCGTGCACGGTGGCGCTGCACAACTGTAGTCAAACTCATTGAAATTGCCATTTTGCGGGATGCGGTATGCCCAGAAATAGAATTTGTCGATCAGGCGGAGATGCTGAGTCAAGCGCAGCGTCGCTTCGAGATCTACCACGTCGGAAATGCGGTTGGCAGCGGCCGCCCCAGTCCCGGTAAAGGCGAGCGTGTTGGTGCGGGTGATCAACCCTCCGAAAGACTCGTCCAACGGCGTGCTGGAAGTTGCAGAGCTATAGGAAAAGGAACCGAGCACTTCTAGCATCTTGAAGTAGTTGCTACGCAGGCTGATCCGCTCCGTGGGTATGGAAGTGCGAATCCGCTGATTCCGTATGTATTGGGTGTATGCGCTGCACGTAACATTGGTCAGCGTCCCTCCCACAATCAGACTGGTTGCAGGCGGCACTACGGCGCAGGGTACCCTGTTCGCGGTATCGATGGGCAAACCCAACGAAACGGAACTAGTCGGCGTCGCTGGCAAGAGCGCCTCATTGATTGGATTCAGTTGGTAGTCCGTGTCTCCTTTGTAGTAATCGAGGAATTGGTCGTAGCTGAGGACAGTGCGGGGCGCAATTCTAAAGTCCACACCCATCCGGTAAGAGTTCATGGTCGTGTTCCACGCCTGCAGCAGGGATGCATCCGTCCCCTCGTGAATGCTGCTGTACGAAGGCCCGGTCATATTGTTATGCGAATATCCCAAACGGAAGCTGACAACGGACTGCGGAAACAGCGTGAGATCGACGTCGGTCATGCGCCGGGTTGTATCGAACAGGTGAGGCGAGCTCAGTATCGGAATCGATGGAGTAGACGTCGAGGGATTCAGCGGATTCGCCAGCAAGTCGTAGTTAAAGAAGCTTTGATCGCGACGGAAACTACCCTGCAGGTTGTACCACTTGTGCTTGTCTGCCCGAAGCCGCATGTAGTTGTTGGGATCGCCTCCCCATCCCACGCTGTTGAGGTAAAGATTATCGAACAGCAGGCCCTGGTGATCGACGGATTGCATCGTAAGTGTCTGGTCTAGTATTCGCGGTCCGGTCCGCAGATTCACCAGGGTGTCGTACATATTTTCGCTGCCCGTCACATCGTTGGAGCGGTAGCCGAGCTCGATCGAAGAGTGAATCTGATACCCGCTGGCCGTCACGCCGTCTGGCTCGGCGGGCTGGGCTGAGGTGGGGCTGGGAGTGGCGGTGGAAGTCTGGGCGAAGAGTACTTCCGGTGATGACGCGATCATCGCGCACAAAAGAACTGCTATAGCTGTCGCCATTCGACGATTATCGGAACAGGAGACTGCCGAACTGCACTCGGCTTGCGCCCTTCGGCTTCCTTCAGAGAAGTCTTGCGGGCGCGACCATCTCTCTGCTAGCGACGATTGCATGCCGAGGGCGAGTTTTGTTAATGGCTCCATCGGTGCTCCCTACTTGAAAAATACTTCGCTGAAGTTGGAGCCATGAATCTGCGTGTGACACATGGTGCAGGCCTGGTACTTCGCCGACTGATTGTGGGCGGGGCCACTTGGCCCACTCGCCGTCAACTGGGTCGAGAAAGTGTGGCACTGCAGACAAAGCATGTTCACCGGCGTTACGTTAAGCAGCCGGGGATTGGTGGAACCATGCGGCGAATGGCAACTGGAGCAGCCCTCCGTCTTCACCGGCACATGTTCGTAGACAAAGGGGCCTTGCTTGTCGACATGGCACTTGTAGCAAATGGCGTCGCCGCTCGGCAGACTCCGTAACTGCCGCACGGTCCCCGTTCCGTGTGGGTTGTGGCAGTCGTTGCATTGCACTAAGCCCTCGTTGACACGGTGGTGATAGGGTTTTGCGAAATCCGCCTTGGTGGAAACGTGACATCCGTAACACAACTGCGGTCCGCCCTGGACTAGCAGGTGTTCTTTTTCCTTGGCGTGGTGGGGAGAGTGGCAATCAAGACATCCAACATCGCTACTGGCGTGGGCGGATTGGGTGAAATGCGATTGTTCGTGAGCTTCGCCATGGCAACTCAGACAGCGAGCGCTAGTCTCCTGCCGTGATTTTCCCTCGAATTCGAATATTTTGGTTTTGTCGCCGCCGCCGGCCACGTGATCGCCTCCGGGACCGTGACAACCTTCGCAACCTTGCTTTGAAGGGTCGCCCTTCTTGTTCAGAGTGGTCTTCCAGTGCGGCGTTTTCTCCCATGCGTTGTAGATCTCCTCGTGACAAGTCTTACAGGTCTCGGGTCCCACATACTTGGATACTTCGGGAGAAACCGTACCGGTCACTGGCGCGGCGCCAGATTGAACACTCTTACCTGCGGCCGGCGGACTAGCCTGGCCGTGAGCAAACGCGACGATGAGAAGAAGGAAGAAAAACAACTGAAGAGCGCGCAAGGCAACGAGCCACACGGGTTCGCTTGGACCGGGATGATTCGCGGCGATCATTGAATTCGAAGAGTCAGTAACGTACAGCGATTTATCAGACCACCGCTGCTCAATATTGAACACTTCCAAGGATCAAGTAGCGCGGGAAAATTCCACATCGGTTTTTCTGAGTCACGCTAGTGCTCTTTCGAACGCCGGCCCCTTCTTCTGTTCCGCTCCACTCTGCTCGCCAAGGCGCGCCTCCGAAAGGGAATTTGCCTCGTCATTCGGGAACAGTTTCAAGAGGGGAGCTGACCGGCTGCGGGGAGGTTGCGTTGATGAGTTGCCGACGACACCTTCAAAAGGGTGCCGTCATTGCAAAAGCACGCGACTGAGCAGGCGGATTTACTCTATGAGCCGGAAATCAATTACGAAGCAGAATTGCCAGGCACAGGAGACGAGCTCCTATCCAAGGAATACGGCAGAATCAAAAAATACTGCCGTAAGGCACAATGGCCTCTCAGTCGCCGGCCATACCTACTGGAAACCAGTCTGCCGGGTGTTTTCGCTGCGGGGATTTTCGCGCACGCAATGTCACGCTGTTTTGAGCGTTTGCTGCATTTTTGTGTAGCTATGCCGCCTGATGTCTAGGGGAAACATTTCACGAGAGGTAGCCGCCGCTCTATTGTGAGCAACAAGGTCGCCTAGGGTAGGAAGGATGGTAGCATCAATTTACGCAACCGTACCATACAGCATTTCCAATGGAAAACTGCGGGGCTTTCTTGTTTGAGGATTCTTTTCGAAACAGTACCAAGGTGGGCGTCCCTGACGGCCGAAAAAAGGCCGGAACCGTGGGGTCCGGCCTGAGTCGAGCGTTCCTCTAGAACGGTGAAGGTCGTGAGGGTCGAACGTCCGACTTGTCCGTTAACCCATGACCGCGTTCCGGATCGGAACTAAATGCACACATTGACGCTGTCAATGACTGTGCTCTTTTGTACATTCTCAAAGACTCGGCTAAGTCACACTGTCAGTCCTCATGATGGAGGTAGTGCCGCTGTGACTCCGACCGAAGAGCCCATCGTTACGTTCCCCAATTCGATTCCGGCCGAAAGAACGGGCCGACATAGAGTCCTGCTCGTGGACGATGACGACGCGATTCGCGGCATGATGACAGAAACCCTCGGACACAGGGGATTTGATGTGGTCGCTGCTTCCAACGTCACAGAAGCTCTGAAGCTAATCACGATCGATACCTTCGATGTGCTCATCACGGATTTGCACATGCCGAATCCCGGTGATGGTTTTACCGTGGTTAGCGCCATGCGCCACTCCCACCCAAATGCTCTTACGTTGCTGGTCAGTGGTTACCCCGACGTGCAGAGCGCCATGGCCGCTATCCTTCTGGAAGCAGACGAAATCATCGTGAAACCGTTTGAGGTCGGGAAACTTGCCGATCTCGTCCACGAGAAGATGCTCACACGCAAACCTGTTGCCCGGCCGGAGAAACAGAGGGTAGCAGAGATACTGCACCGCTGCATTGCCAGTGTTGTCGCAGACTGGTTGGTGCGAGCAAAAACGAGTAGCGAACTCAACCACCTGTCGCTCAGCGATGACGAACGGACAGGGCATCTTCCAAAGCTGGTTGAAGATTTGGTCCTTCGCCTTAACAAAACGAGTGCCACCACCAAGGACAACGACGCTGCGTTCTCCGAGGCGGCCAGCGCGCATGGCAAGTTGCGATATCAGCAAGGCTACACTCCCGCCATGCTGGTGCACGAATCACGGATTCTCCAAGTTACCCTTTTTGGTACGTTGCAAAACAATCTAGGCCTTCTGGATTTCAGCTTGCTGCTACCTGATGTCATGACCATCGCCGATGAAGTGGATGCGCAGTTGACTCAGACGATCGACAGCTACATGAACGCCATGCGGAAAGCGGCGGCGTAGCCCGCTTCGGGAGAAGCTAGTCATGAAGTCACTCAATCCTGATAGCCGACTGCACCTACGGGCAACCAACTCAACAAAAGTAAATTCAGAGCAAGCCACCTTACTTCTCGGAGCCCAGGTCTATATTGGCAAACGGGGAGCGAAAGAACTGTTGGAATTGGTATTTCGGTACGGTAAGAAGAACACACGCTAAAGAATCGAGCGACGTAAGGAAGCGAGTGGCCCATGGAATCTCCGAACAAAGCGAATTCCGAGTCCAAGCCAGCCGATGCAGAAGCACATATCAGAAGTGCTCACCAGATTTTACAAGCCTTACAAAAGAAGATCGGAGAGCATCCCGAAATCGGGGCGGCGATTACGAAACTTGAGATGGCACTCAATGATCTTGCAATTCAGACGGGCGGGTTGCTCTAGTCGCGCGAACGGAATCGCCATTTTTCGCTATTGCGTCTCGCACCTTGCAATACCTTCTTAAACGGTTCTTGCATCGCGACAGGCTGGTAGACATGGTCGGCGGATCATCGTGCGGGCGAACATCACGTTCCTCTGGCATAAAAAATCGCTCCAATGGGATAGTTTCTGTGAGGGTTTTTACCGATTTAGCGGCGGGCGAGCCCCAAGGTTTACAAAATGAAAGTCCTGCTTGTGGAAGATAGCAAGTTCTTGCGGCTCGCAACGGGACGGGCTTTGACCCATGCGGGGTATGAGATGAGCTTCGCAGGCGATGGCGACGAGGCTTTGCTCATGGCAGCCGAGAGTCTGCCGGACCTCATTCTGCTGGACATGATGCTGCCAAAAATGAGCGGCCCGGAGGTTTTGAAGACACTGAAACAAAACCCTGCAACAGCAGCGATTCCGGTCGTGGTGTTGACTGGACTCTCCCAAGCAAACGCCGGGCGATTGCTCAGCGACGGAGCTTCCGCTTTTCTGGCAAAAGCTGACCTCTCTTTGGGTCAGGGGCAGAGCCCCTTCTGGGTGCGTTGAGGGAAATCGTTAAGAAGCTCCCCAAGGTATCCGCCGAACCATCCCGAAAATAGTTGATTGTCTTTCCAGTGAGCGACAATCGGCTCGTGATCTAGTTCCTGACCGGCAACAGACAACGGGTTTGATTGCATCATCGACCGAAGCAAATCGTTTGTGACAATCAGTGTAGTAGGCAGTTTTAGTCAGAAGTGAGTTGGTTCTACGTAGTAGTGAGCTTCTCAAGAATTGAGGAATGGCTCCGGCGCTCGAAAAATATTAGCGGGCGGCTGGTAGACCGTGCCAGCTTTCGACCTACGTGCGGTCAGCGAAGGGGTTCGTGATTCGCCGCGCGGGGGCTCATCAAATTAAGTGCGTTTCTTGAGCAATAGAGGACAGTTCTCCTCCGACCAGTTTCCTAGACTCGGTGCAGGAGAAGCAACATGTCCATATTCGAGAAGATCAGCCCTCTGCTCCTGGCTCGCGCTGCGACTGATCCTGACGCCGCAAAGTTGCTGGAGATGTTCACAAACGCCGAGAAGATGTTGAACGAGAGTCCGATAGTGCGAATGGGTGATGAAATATCCACACTCTTCTCCGCTTCCAATGTCCGCCGTCAGCAGGGACACAATGGCTACTGAACTTTGCCAGAAGTGCAGGCAATCTCATCCCGGCCGCCTCTGCGATTATGACGATAAGGGCGACTGCGCCGAGACCGTTGCGCCATCGGAGACGCCCAATCCCCCACCAAGGAATTCGACAGAAAAAGAAGCAAATAATTAGTTCGGGGGAACGTTCGGGCCGTCTTTACACTCCACTAATGCTCCTCGCTTCCGCACTGACGCATCTTCGCTCTGACCGGAGCGGGTGAGCGCGGAAAGCGCTACTGCAGTCAAATGCCGTACTACAACGAAGATTTATTTCGACATGAAATTGTGTTCACACACACGAAAGCGCCCCAGGCTCATTGAGTCATGGGGCGCATCGTTTGATCAGCCCTCCCCCGAAAGCTGCTCACCACCACCGTAGGCTCTGATCCTCACCGCAGGAATGGCTCTAACGGGCCATTACCCGGGGTCAATTCTTTATTTCAACCCCTGGTCAAAATTGCACAGACAACGAACCTGACGCGGTTATAACGTGCCTGGATATTCAGTGACCAGAACAGCCGTGCTGGGAAAGCGGCCTGTGCGGTCATACTCCACAACCCTGTAGTTGTTCGTCTCCTTCGGTGGCGTAGTGGGGGCTTCACCTCTCTTGGCATCCACTACGCCAACCACCAGGACTGGGGCAGGTGCCTCTAGAAGCCAATGCGTCGGGCAAGCCGGTTATCGCCTGTGATCGCGGTGGGCCCAGGGAGAGTCAGGAGAATGGCGTAACGGCGCTGCTTGTTTCAGGCGAACCCGAGAGCTTTGCGCAGGCCATGACCCGTCTGGCGGATGATGTAGCACTCGTGCGGCGCATGGGAGTCGCTGCTCGAGAGTCTGTGCTCCGTTATGACTGGCATCACTTTGTTGCGCGCATGGACACCATCCTTGATGCGGTAGTGCGAGGCGAGGAGCCACTTAGCCACGTGCCTTCGAGAGATGCTGCTCAATTCGCCGGGTTCTGCGCGGACTAGGACGCGAACCAATTCTTCATCGCTTTTCCGAAATCGTTTGATTCCCCATGGACGCAGTCGTCTGCCGGTCGCCAGCAGCTCAGCCGTGCGAAGGCTGTGCTATCGCATGAATAATCAGTTTGATGCCAGACTTAGCACGTTCGAATAGGGCGAGCGGGCTGATAATCCAGATTTTGGTGGCCCGCTGCAATGGCGTATGCACAGAGCGGTTGGACAGAAACCCGTGAATGACACTGAGGCAGAACTCGATTGTTTTTAGCGTGTTAGAAAGCCTCTTCGAGCTCAGTCCTTTCGCACCCGCATAAACAGTGGTTCTTTGCATTGCGAATTCCCGCGTTAGAAATGTGTAGTTTCCTAACCCAGTCGGCCCAGAAACAATGGATGCGAGTGCTTTCGGAGAATTGTTAAATTTCATAAAAATCGATGTGCCTGTGAGAACGGACTTCAAGGTGCGGCTTGGCCTCGGTCACGCTGGAACATCTCTTGGCTTCAGCCGAAAAAACTGGAGGATATGCAGTTGAAGTTTCGTTGAGCTCCGCCACCTGATACAAAGGTCTTCGGTCACGTCACAATATCCTCATCTAGAACAGATTCCACAGGAACTGGTTGTATACCTCGTGATGGAACTGCACTTCCTGCGATTTGACGAAAGTTCCCAAGGCCCGTGCGCAACGGTCGGCGGAGGCCTGCTTCAGGTCGGCGTAACGTCCCTTCACATCTTCGCCCAGCAGCTTGGTCGTCCACACGGATTTTTTGAAGTCATCAAGGGCGGTGTAGATGTTGTCGGGCAGATAACGTTCGGCCTGGCGAAGGTTCTTGATCTTTGAAGTTTCACCATCCAGACCGGTCTTGAAGATGCCGAGCATGACCAGGTACGGATTCGCGTCTGGGGCGACGGAGCGGACTTCGACGCGCATGCTCTTCTCGTTGCCGATCGGAATGCGGATCATCGAACCGCGGTCGACTGCGGAGGCTTTAATCTGATTGGGCGCCTCGAAGTGGGGATCAAGGCGGCGATAGGCGTTGACGCTCGGATTCAACAGTAGGCAAATGTCGTTGCCGTGCGTAAGAATTCGGTCGACGAAGGCCCATCCCA
>CAWDGM010000008.1:0-418970 GCA_963801895.1 uncultured Acidobacteriota bacterium
GCTTCCAAGCCTCAGATCGTTTCTTCCTTAGTGCGTGCGCCATTGTATCTCCGCATTGCATCACCGCCACTTCCACAATTGCTTCCACACCTGAACCAGCGTTTGCATCTTTCGCGGACTCGGCAGACGGTCGTAGATCATTCGGCAATCTTCGTGAGCGCGTTGGTAGTACTGCCGCACTGCTGGCAGACTGAGATGCGCAAGGCTGTATCGGATCTCGTCGAGATCTTTCTTGCTTAGGATTTCAACATCGCGAGGGTCGGGACGGCGAGCCATGGTCGGTGAGATTATGGCACCACCGCATTCGCCTTGTGTTCGCCATAGCGCTGTACCTAATGCTGTACCTACTGCCCATCCACATTGGTTTGCGATGAATTACGACGCGAATGCCGGAATGCGCTGTAACCGTAAGCATTTACAGCAGATTATCGCAAAGCATAGCACTTTGTGTAACTCGTTGATTCGACATTAAAATCTGACTTACAAGCAGGAGGTCGCAGGTTCGAACCCTGCACTGCCCACCAATTCCGCTCAGTATTTATGCGGGAATTGGCGATGGCCCGATTTTGGATAACTCATCTTGACGAGTCACTTGCTACCCGCTTGCTACCTGAGTCCAGGGTTCTCTCGTAGGGCAATTTATCCACCCTCCATAAGGTTCATCTGTGGTCGCATTGGGCGGTACACTTCGAGGTATCCGGACAATCAATCTCGATGCGTATCTCGCTCTCATCGCTCGTCCCCCATGCTGACGACCTGCTCGCGCTTGAAGTCGAGGAGGTCGCAGGAGTTCTGCTCGTTATCCTGAACAGCCTTGTCGATGACAGCGGAGGCGCGCTCATTTCAGCAGGACGCATCAGTCAGAACACATTCTTTGGAGAACTGGGATCGTAGTCCTGATTACCCGCTTCGCAAAGACGAAGTGGAAGAACTTGCTGATCGAGGCATGGAGTTGGCTCCACGGCGAAGGCTTTCTCGTGCGCCATCCGCACCACGACTGGTTCATGATTTCGACACGAGCGAAGCGATTGCAGTCGCGAGACGACTTTGCCGCATACCGCAAGGGGAGCCTTCTCCCGAAGGCGCAGCTTCACCCAATGATAGCGGCAAAGGTTTACCCCGCCTTTCTTCGCGGAGAATACGACACGGCGGTTTTTCAGGCGTTTCGGGAGGTCGAGATTTCAGTTCGTACTGCTGGAAAATTTCCGCCTGAACTCGTCGGGAAGGAATTGATGCGGGGCCTTCCGACCCGCCAACCCTAACAAACCCTTCCGTTGCACCCGGGCCTTTGACCGACACCGCGCTGCCCATTGAGGAGCAAGAGGGGATGGCAGCACTATTCGCGGGAGCGATTGCCCTTTATAAGAATCCTCAGAGCCACAGGAATGTGCCAACCGATGCCATCGACGCTGCCGAAGTGATTGTGTTCGCCAGCCATTTGCTTCGGATTGTCGATCGCCTCGGGATACAGCAACCCGCCGCGACCACTCTACTTTGAGGCGTGCGCTATCCTTTTCCTTGCAGCGACATGTGGCAAATCTAAAGTCACATCTGAAAATTTCGGGCTGTCGGTGGTGAGACGACGCAGTGGCCATTACCTGCGGGTGGTGGGGGTACTCGGGAGGACCCGCGAAGGGCTCGGGGGAAGGCACTCCCGGAGGACTTAGGGGGTTGAAACGTGTAATCGCCTGATAGCGACAGTGGACGCTGACAGCGTTACTATCCAACCCCCATGCGGATAGCCGAAGCCCACGAAGGGAAAGAAGTTCCGCGCACTTTCATTCCAGTTGCATGCTCCTCGGGTCTGTTCTCGACAGGACGTAATCAAGTTCCTTGAGAAAGTTCCAATCCGCACTGTTTTTCCCCATTTGGGTCGCACATCAGAAGATTCAGAGTAGAGCCGTTTATTGACTGATGGCAGTTCTTCGGGCCGAAGCACTTGGTCAGACCATAAATACTTGCAACTGACACCGCATTGTTGCGCTCTCCGCAGGTCATTTGTATGACAAGAACAACATCGTTCTTTCCGTAGTCACTGAGATCAGGAATAATCTCGTATCTCGCTATGCCCGCGTGCATGGAGTCCTTAAAGGAAGAAAACAGAACCGAGGAAAGTTTGTCCTGACACCCAGTCGCTTTTATGAAAACGGGTTTAGGGCGGTCTTGGGCGAAGCCCACAAGAGAACATAGAACAAACACAAGAATCTTTGCCGTTTGTTTCACTGGAAGCCCCTTTTAATGCTTTCGCCAAACGATTGTAACGATCCATGAAGTTCGAGTACACCCGCGCTCAAGAAGCCTGCAATTCTGGTGAATTGGCGCAATATCGCCTCTCTGACAATGTCGGCGGTGTCAAGCAACTTTTGAGCGACCTGTCGCATGCACTCGTAGAAGAGCGCTATTTCGCTCTCGTTGAAATGGCTCGTACTTACTCTACGGCGTCGCTCGTAATCTTTTTTCAGGTTCAGAACTTTCGGTCCGACCCATGCATCTCTTCGGTCTCGCACTGCGATCATGATTACTACTTCGAACTCCTCCGTGAAGAGGAGCGGGACGCCCAATCAATTTCTCGGTGTTCGACTGCACACCATCGCGATGTCCGGGCTGTCCCGCGTGCGAACCGAACTTTTTCAGCTGCTCGTAGTCCCATCTCTTTCGCATCATCCAATACAACGCACCGCTAATCTGCGGGCCATCGCGACTTTTGCGGTTTGCGCCCGCGTCTCATCATCAGGTGAAGATACTTGCTGCGCCACTCTGGCACGCTGCGCACCGTCACCTGCGCCGCTTCCACCAGCAGAACGCGGAGCATCGAACTGCCTTGCTTGGTGATATGTCCCAAGTCGCGGCGATTTCCGCTGGAGTCTTCCAGCGGCACCGCCAGGCCCAGATAGCTGGCCACCTGCTTGCCGCAGTGAAAGCGCCCGGTCCGGCCGATGATACGTACAAACGCCAGCGCGGTTAAAGCACCGACTCCGGGATGCGTTCTCAGTCGCTGCGCCGCAGGGCAGTTTTCGACTTCGCGCTCGAATCGCCTGGGTCAATTCCGCAATGGTCGGGTTGCAATGAATCCAGCCATTTCCGCAGATCACGTGGTCCACCGGCTCGCCACGGAGCCAGCGCGAACCATTCCAATTGCTGCCGTCCGTGTTCGCGCCACAACTTTTTCTTGCAATGCAGGCCTTCGTTCAACGCCACCGCCTGCAGTTGATTCATGACACGCGTGCGTGCCTGCACCATGCGATGCCGATGCCACAACAACTGCCGAAGATCGCGGTTCTCCCAGTTTGGCACCCAGATCTTCGGAAAGCGATTCTCGAACAGCAGGCTCAGGATCAGCTGCGCGTCCTGGCCATCCGTCTTCTGCTTGCGCACCCGCTTCGCGCGAATCGCGGCCGCGTCACCGATCCACAAATCAAACTGCAACTCGGCTACGAGACGCTCGAACCAGCGTGCGTGTCCGCTGGCTTCCATGCCGATGCGCACCGTCTCACCCGCACTCGGCAGAGCATGGTAAAACTTCTCCGCCTCGCCCGGATGTGCGAGCCGTTTCTCCTCGACCTCTCCGGTCGTGGTGTTGAGCAAAGCGATTTGTTGAAACTCGGGATGGAAATCTACTCCTATAATGATCATCGTTCGGCTCCTTTCTCCCGAGCCGGTTGGTTGGTTTTGCCACCTCCAACTCTAACCCGGGTGCGGAGCGGCCGACATTGTCATGGAATCAATTTCACTCATCTTCCGGTCAGCTTCGGATACCCGGAATCGAAAGCAGTCAAAATTTGAGTGCAAACGCCTGCTTTCGAATGAAATGACAAACTCTGCTGGACTCCTAATCGCGTTTTTCCCCGTTCTTGATCGCGTTGATGGCGGATTGGAACGTCTCGTCCTTGACATCGCGGGCCAGACGCATTGAAGTCGGATACGCTCTTTCGGGGATTACAGGATCGCTCTCCCGATATTTGAGCAGGTAACTAAGCTCCCGGCGACCACGATTTATGACCGCGTCTGCGTTGTCGCCGGACTCGCCGGCTAGTAGCACATCAGCACTACGAGGGCTTCGTCTGCGGCTGCTGTTTTCTGAGAAGCAAGATGGGCAATGGCTTCTCCAAGCTCCCACCATCGTTCTTGCTCACGTCGTACTCGGTCCCACTGACGCACGCCTTGCTGTCCGGTCGTCCGCATTCTGTTACCGACTGCTGCCGCAAATCGAGGATTCGGCCTGAGCAGCGTAGCTATCTGTTCTGGAACCCTAACAGGCTCTTTGCCCCCTGTCTGTGCGGCCACAGTACCGAGTGCCACGAGTAGCAATGGTAACCAACGGAAACCAGCCATGATCGGATGGTACGGCTAGCAAACGCCCAATCCAAGGTTACGTCGGTTGCTGAATTGATAACTGTCGAAACATCGCATTACACTCACGGTCCGAACGGATCAATCCAACCGAATCGAAAGAACTCGAAATTTAAGTGTTAAGGCCTGATTACAACACTCTCAAGTTTCAATTTCGGATTCGGAATAGAATAGTTTCTTCGTTGGTTCTATTAAAAGAGCCCCATTGAAGTGATTAGCCGCGGCAGAAAGCTTCTCCTGACATGACGCATTTAGCTCTGAGTATTCGCTAATCAGAATAGAGGGCTAGAGACTGCATCACGAAGGGGGTGCGGTATCCACCGTGTCTTCAGCCTTCTCCAAAACTCTTCAGCAGAAGGAGCACGCATGGCAACAGCTACTGTCAAGCGAGATTCAGTGAAAAGTGCAAAGCGAGCAGGAGGACGTGAACACGCATTCTTCTTTGGACTCGCGTTCCTAGTCCTGACCGCGGTGTTTGCTGGCTTTGCACGAACGTATTTCTTGGCAGGGATGTTCCGGGCGAAACTACCCAGCTTGATCGTTCATGTCCACGGCGTGGTATTCACACTTTGGATCGCATTGCTCCTGGTGCAAGTCGCGCTTATCGCAAGCCGCCGTCCACGATGGCACATGCGGCTCGGCGTTCTGGGGATGTTTCTCGCACCGCTCATGGTAATTACAGGCTTCGCTACACTGATTTCTGGAATAAAGAGAGGTTTTGCTCCTCCGCCTCTCCTTCAAATAATTACGTCGACAGACACCCTGATCTTATGCTGCTTCGCAGGGCTCGTTTCGTGGGCATTTCTTGCGCGCCGCGATTCACCAACGCACAAACGTCTGATACTGTTCGCGACATTTCTAATCATTGCCCCTGCGATCGCTCGATGGCCGATCACGACCCCTTCCCGGTTCTGGGTTTTCATGTATTGCTTTCCCGCCCTGCTGGTCGCCTACGATCTTTGGACCCGACGCTCAATCCATCGAGCGACGGTCTGCGGTCTGGTGATCGTCATTGGTTTGCAACTCGCAAATCCTCCTCTGGCTCGCTCGGCCTTTCTGAACCAAATTGTGGCTCGTCTGCAGAAGTCCTGAGCGAAATTGGAGCCCAAACTGCGCGAAGTTTGCGCCCAGTTATTGAATCGTCGGCCAACCGGAAGCTATCCAGAAACGGGCATCTCGGAAGTAACGACTGGCCGGGCGCTCGAAGACGCGACGACCTTAACGGAGCACCGCACATCCAGACCTCAAGAGCATCTACGAAGATGGCGACCGGAAGTTGAACTGATGAATGATGAAATATCGCCATTACAAACTGCGGATGATCTGTTCGGGGTGTCAAACACCGGGAAGTTCATCGTACTTGGCATCTTTTTAGCGGCTGCGGCATTGCCAACGATAGCAGCCGTTAGAGGTTCGAAATGGTGGCTGGTCGTTGCGGCCGCAATCTTTATCACCCTCGTGAATTCTTACGTTCGTTTCGCAGGGCCAAGGCGATAAATCGCGCAAGTGGCGAAATATCTCTATTACACTCATTGACTTTTCCACATCAGGCCTCGCTCATAACTCTGATGTATACCGACTGAGTCGCTGGCATATGGGGGCCACTACCGTCGGCTCACTCATTGACTTTTCCACATCAGGCCTCGCTCATAACTCTGATGTATACCGACTGAGTCGCTGGCATATGGGGGCCACTACCGTCGGCTCACGATTGGTTCTTGCTAGGCCCGTCAGGTGGATTAGCGTCGACGAGGTCCCTTTCCCGAAGCCTCGGATCCAGCTGGTTCACAGAACGGTTCCACATCAATACGCTCGTAACGCACTTCCAGCACGGTCAGGTATTCTGTACCGCCCGGCAGTTGAAGGACTACGCTGTCACCCGCCGCCGACTTCATCAACGCGCGCCCCAGAGGTGACACCCAACTGATGTGGTTGCGGTTGAGATCGATTTCGTCGGTGCCCACAATGCTCACCACTCGCTCCGCTCCCGCGGCATTGGCGTAGCGTACGGTCGCTCCGAAAAACGCCCTCGCCGCCGCCTGCCCCGATCTCGGGGCTTCCGGGTCCACCACCTCTGCGGCCTCGATTCGCTTGGTGAGAAAACGAATCCGCCCATCGATCTGCCGCAGCCGTCGCTTGCCGTACTGATAGTCGGCGTTTTCACTGCGGTCGCCATTGCTGGCAGCCCACGCCACCACCTCTGTCACGGCCGGGCGTTCCCTGGTGAGCAGAAAGCGGTGCTCATCTTTGAGGCGCTGCAGCCCGCTCCGCGTGATGTAGTTCTTGGTTTGCGTCGCAGGCGCGTCCGGTTGTGGTTTTCTCGTAAACCCTTTTCGCATCTCGAAGCCCTTCCAGGGCGAATCCAGTTGGTGCCCCCAACGAACGCGGATGAACGCAGATAGAAAACAGCGACGGTTATCCGCGTTCACGGAAGTTCATATGCTGCCCTAAACTGATTTTTTCACATCTCCCGTGATGGCACAGCTCTTAGCACGCCAGTCGAATCTGAGAGAGTCCCTCCGACGTCTTTCCCTGCTGTGTGAATTCCGCGGCCGGAATACCGTGACCACCCTATATCGAAGACCTCTTGTCCTGCCTTCAACTATAAGAGGTGAACACAATGACTGGTTGGTATAGAACCGCGATACTGGCGTTGGGTGGATTCGCTCTCGCAATCATTATCGTTGCGTCCGCGCTGTCGATGTCCCGTGGGGACAATAAAGCTGGCGCGACTGGGCCCGCAAGTCTTGGTACTGATGTGCATTCCACTCATGAGGCGAAGCCATCTGCCGCCGTCGGACTCGCAGTCCGGCCAGCGCCGAAGCCTGGCAAAAAAGCGAAACAGGTCCGACCACAGCAACCCGCTCCGTCTGCCGACGCTGAGTGATCAGCAAACGCAAGAAAACCTCGTAGCACCTTCGAAGTTTGTGCAGCCGTCCGCCTTCTAGATAGAAAGCTCCGAGACTGGGTTGTATCTCACATCGCTGCTTTGTCAGCTGCGTTTTCACGGCCTGATCGCGGAACTCTACCCGCTTGCAGATCGTGACCATGGTAGGATTCAGCCTTTCAGGGAGCGTTCCGCATGTCAGTATTGCACCGGAACAACGTGAGAGTCTTTGGGTCAGGAAAAATTCCCATTGTTTTCGCCCACGGATACGGCTGCGATCAAAATATGTGGCGGATGGTCACCCCTGCTTTTGAGCAACAGTACAAGATCGTGCTCTTCGATCATGTCGGG
This sequence comes from uncultured Acidobacteriota bacterium, assembly GCA_963801895.1. Classification (GTDB taxonomy): domain Bacteria; phylum Acidobacteriota; class Terriglobia; order Terriglobales; family Acidobacteriaceae; genus Sulfotelmatobacter. Next base: position 7,589 of record CAWDGM010000008.1, read on the forward strand.
TTTGGGAAATCTGATCTCAGCTCCTTCCACGCCAGCAGGTATGGTCGATTGGAAGATTACGCGAGAGACATACTCGAAATTTGCCACGAGCTTGCTCTGCGAAATGTGATTTTCGTTGGCCACTCGGTAGGTGCAATGATTGGCGTCTTGGCCGCAACGCAAGAGCCGGATCTCTTCAGCAGGCTCGTTTTAATAGGTCCCTCACCTTGTTACATCAACGAAGGCGAATACATCGGCGGATTCAGCCGGGCTGACATTGACGGATTGCTGGAATTCCTGGATAGCAATCACCTTGGCTGGTCCCACACCATGGCCCCAGTCATCATGGGGAATCCGGATCGTCCGGAGCTGGCGGAGGAACTGGAGAATAGCTTTTGTCGGACGGATCCTGAAATCGCTAAGCATTTTGCCAGGGTGACATTTCTCTCTGACAATCGTGCAGATTTGCCTCGCCTGACTGTTCCTTCCCTGATACTGCAATGCTCGCAGGACTCCATCGCTCCAACGGTAGTCGGCGATTACGTGCATCGCAATCTGGCTAAAAGCTATTTGAGAATGCTGAATGCCACTGGGCATTGTCCACAACTCAGCGCCCCTCGTGAAACGATTGCAGCGATGATGGCCGGCTTACAAGAAATGTCGGATTCACTCTAGCCACATGGCCCTGAGCGCCCAAATTGCACGCCAGATCGTGCGGGATCTTTACGAAATTGCTCCCTGCGGATTTCTAAGCACGCTCGCCGATGGCACGATCGTAAAGGTCAATAAGACTTTCTTGGATTGGACCGGGTATTCCCAAGAGGAACTTCTTTCTTCCAAACGATTTCAGGATTTGCTGCCGGCCGCTGGAAAGATTTTCTACGAAACTCATTACGCGCCGCTGCTCCAATTGCAAGGCATCGTTAAGGCAGTCGCGTTTGACCTGCTCTGCAAGGATAGAAAACCACTGCCCGTGTTGGTCAATTCGGTCCAAAACAGTGAGGCTGAAGGTGTCGCCGCGCTTATTCATAGCGCGTTTTTCGATGCCACCGACCGTAGAAAATACGAACAGGATCTCCTGAGAGCCCGTCAAAAGCTTGAACAAGATGTGCTGCATCGGACCGCAGAACTTGAAGCGGAAGTTCAAGAGAGAATGCGGATAGCGGATGATCTGCGGGAACTCAACGGTCGATTATTGCGAATGCGGGACGAGGAGCAGAGGAAACTAGCACGCGAGTTGCACGACAGCGTCGGCCAGCTTCTTGTTGCATTGGATATGAACCAGGCTCAGATATTGGCTGATCCCCAGATCACACCGGCAATTGAGCAGCTGATAAGGCAGAACTCTACGTTCGTTGCTCATCTCTCCGCTGAAATCCGCACCATTTCCCATCTTCTTCATCCCCCGTTGCTCGATGAAGTTGGCCTGAGATCAGCCCTTCAAGTGTTCATCGAAGGATTTTCAATTCGCAGCAAAATTGATGTCACGTTGGAAATCGCTCATAACATACCGAGATTTGACTCGGACGTGGAGACGACACTGTTCCGCATAGTTCAGGAATGCTTGACGAATATCTACCGGCATTCCGGGAGCGCAACGGCCACAGTCATGGTCACTCTGGGGAAGGCACAAATCAGACTCGAAGTGCGTGACTTCGGAAGCGGTACCGCGCCGGACGCCTTGAGACACATCAAAGCAGGAGTCGGATTGCGGGGGATGAACGAGAGAGTTCGGCAACTTAAGGGGACCTTCGACATCTCGTCGGCCGAGCCGGGCATCAGGGTCGTCGCGCAAATTCCGATTGATGATTCGTCCCGAGGCTGAGAATCCCTAAGAATGATTCGCACGTTGCTTACTCACTCCTCCTGTCGGGGCAGGTCTGTTGCTGGCCATCGCACTGCGTTCACTGCGCCGCAGTATGGGCACTGCGCGGGATACGTACTTTTCGCGACAGCCGGGCCGGAAGGGCTTTCCACACGGAAGACCTTTTCACAAAGCTTGCACGTCACGTCTTGATGCATCGAAGTTCTCCGCCTTCATGTCCGCCCACTGAGCGGTTCAACGCGATGAACTCTTTATGGTGGCGAATCTGTAAGGGCTGGTTCGTCCCGGCCTCCTGAAAGAGTAGCCGGCTACAATCCCTGGAACAGCACAGGATGAGATCGAAAGCGCGTTTAGGCAAGGAAAAACGTAAATTTGAGGAAAGAAGGAAAATCTCGCGCGGCCCTTGGAAGCCATTGCCTCGGCGCAATGTGGCCACTCCACAATCCCGGCCGATCGCAATAGGCAGATGCTAGACGTTGCGGACGAAGTCCCGACCCTCTACCGAAGCGACCGCTGCTGCTACAGAGATCAATGTCGGAAGAATGTCGCCCAAGTCTCCGCCCTTCGGCTGGCCCAAACTAAAATACGCCTTGTTGTACAGGGGATAAATCTTCTCGTACGTGCTGCGCGCTGCGTCGTTGGGCAAAAACTCGCGATTGTCGGGGCAGATCTTGTCCTGCGCCTCCTCAACCGTCTTGAAGGTCCCGGCCGCCAGGAATGCGAAGATTGCTGACCCGAGGCTGACTACGCTCTTGCTGGGAACCAACACCGGCCTTCCGAGGACGTTTGCGTAGACCTGATTGAGTACGTCGTTCTTCTGCGGGATACCGCCGGCATTGATCACACGCTTAATGTGAACGCCGTTGCCGGCCATGCGATCGAGAATCACGCGAGTGTGAAACGCTGTGCCCTCGATCGCTGCGAACAGTTCATCCTGCGCTGTGCTTTGCAGGTTCCAACCGAATGTGACGCCCCTCAGATTCGGATTGACCAACACGGTGCGATCGCCGTTGTCCCATGTCAGGCGTAACAATCCGGTCTGTCCCGCCTGATATTTCTCAAGGCCCGCGCTCAATGTCTTAACATCGGTCGCGGCTCGCGTGGCAATCGCGTTGAAAATGTCACCGACAGCGGAGAGCCCTGCCTCGATTCCCGTTCGCAGAGGATGCACGCTGCCCTGAACCACGCCGCAAACACCCGGAACCAGATTTACGGATGGAGTAATCCCGATGATGCAGGTCGACGTTCCGATGACGTTGACCATGTCGTCGGTTCGGCATCCGGCGCCGATCGCGTCCCAATGAGCATCGAAAGCGCCGACCGGTATGGGAATTCCGGCCTTGAGGCCCAGTTGTTCGGCCCAATAGGCGGAAAGATGCCCAGCGATCTTGTCTGAGGTGGCATAGTCGCCGTCCAGTTTTGCTCGGACGCCCTTTAGAAGAGGATCAACCTTGATAAGGAAGTCTTCAGGCGGCAGTCCTCCGAGTTGGGCGTTCCACAACCATTTGTGTCCCATCGCGCACACGCTGCGCTTCACCTGCCTGGCATCGGTGATGCCGCAAAGGGTCGCGGCCACCATATCGCAATGCTCCAGCGCAGAAACGAATTCAGATCGTTTGTCGGGATTGTTACGAAGCCAATGCAGCAGCTTCGAAAATCCCCACTCGGAAGAGTAAATGCCGCCGCACCATTGAATCGCTTCCAGTCCCTCGCGATGCGCCGCTTCGGTGATCTCCGCGGCCTCGCCTTTCGCGCGGTGATCGCACCAGAGGTAATACTCGCCAAGCGGTTTAAGATCGTTGCCGACGGGGATGACGGAAGATCCTGTCGTATCGAGCGCAATCGCCTCCACTTCGTCCCCACGGACATTCGCCTTCCTGAGAACCTCGCGAGTGGCCGAGGCGAGGGCCTTCATGTGGTCGGCATGAGATTGGGTGGCGTATTCGGGATCCTCGCGTTTTCTGTGCAGCGGATAATCGGCGATTGCCGAATCGAGCAATCCGCGATCGCTATCAACGAGCGAGACTCGAACACTGAGAGTTCCGAAATCAACTCCAGCCACTATGGCCATTTCACGCTCCTTGGCACAGCCGTGGTCAACAACTTCCTGCAGCCCGTCCAACTAAACAGCGTACTAGCGCCGAAGCTGCACTGTTAGAGTAATCGTTTGCTTCGCGATTGCCTAGGCACGTGCGCGAACCGGGCTGTTGAGTTTACAACAGGCGCTCAAAGCGGGAGGTCGTCGCTTGAATGTCGTTTCGAACTAGTAAGCGTTTGCTAAACTGTGTCAATCGATCTAGTGCGGCGCGTAATGCTTCGATTTACTAGTTCGAGAGTTCATGACATCAAAGCTGCCGTCGCGCCAAGCCGTCAACTCGAGGTAGTGACCGGCGTCGGAGCCCTCAAGATTAGCGATGTACTCATGAGCGACATTGTGCGTGGCGCCTCCTTGTTCGGAAAAATGCAACTGCCACATATTTTCGAGCCGCGGCGATTTTTCAATATTGTCCCACGCAGAAGGAGTTCCGCCTTTCTTAGCTCCGTTGTCCATGATTGCCACGCGAGGAGAAATGCCATTCAAAAATGCGGCGCTGTTGCTCAAGTACCAGCCGTGATGCGAAACCACATATATGTCGATGGCGCCAATTTTGTTTGTGGGACAAACGAGGTCCATTTCTTTATCGCGAGTCAGATCGCCGAGATCAAGGATTCTCAGCTTTCCGAAAGTGATCAGTGTTCCCAGAGAGCGCAAATTCTCAGTTTGATCGGCTGGATAATGCTCGGCGTCTTTGCAACTCCGATTTTCCTGACCTGCTCCGACAAGGGGCCGATCAACCACCGCTCCGTCGGAGCTGATGACCATCGCCTCCAGGTCACGAATCGGCAGCTTGTCTCCCGGTTTCAGGGTCAGGCGCTTGAACTTGTGTGCGGACAGAAGTCGCTTGTACGCTTGCCAACCCTCGACCGTCGGAGCGTCCGTGCTCTCCCGATTGTCACCGTGATCAATCACCGTATCGATAGGAATTCGTTCGGCCAGTTGAGGCAATCCGCCGACGTGATCTGTGTGGAAGTGAGTGATAAGGACATAATCGATCTTGGTTAATCCGGCTGATTTTGCGGCTGCAACAATGCGATCGGCGTCGCGACCCTCGTTGCCCGGCCACCCGGTATCGATCAGTAAAGCCTCTTGTGCCGGGGTCACAAACAGGGTTGCTTGCCCTCCCTCGACGTCAACGAAGAATATGCGCAGTTCGCCGCCGTGCTTTGTCTCGCTTGATGCCTGCGAGGAGCAGAGCAGTAAAGGAAGAAGGGAGATGCCAGGAATGCTGTTACAACTCTCATTCGACTGCTACGTGCACCGAGAGCCATGAATGTTGAACGCCTTTGCTGGAAATGCGAAGCAACGAGATCATCATCCACACATCGCTTCTCGTCAAGATAGGCCAATGGACGTAGGATGAGTGCGAAATCAATCGAGATAGGAAATCAGAAACTGTCGCCAGCGATAAAAAGCGATTCGGCAGTAATAAAATCTGAGTGACACCAACATGACTGACAGAATCCAGCGCATTCGGATCATCGACTCCCACACCGGAGGAGAGCCGACGCGGGTTGTTATCGCAGGCGGCCCGGATTTGGGAGCAGGCCCTCTCGCGGACCGTCTCAAAGTTTTCAAGAACCAATATGACCACTTCCGGTCCGCTGTCGTGAATGAACCACGAGGTTCGGATGTCATCGTCGGCGCATTACTTTGCGAGCCTCTGGATGTTAAGTCCGCGGCCGCCGTTATTTTCTTCAATAACGTCGGCTATCTGGGCATGTGCGGCCATGGGACGATCGGTGTGATTGCGACGCTCCAATTCTTGAATCGCATTGGACCGGGAGAACACAAGATTGAAACGCCGGTCGGAACAGTCAGTGCTGTCCTTCATGACGACCGGCAAGTCACGGTGCATAACATCGAGAGTTTTCGGAGTGCTGCCAATGTTGAGGTCATCGTGGCTGAATACGGCACGGTCCGTGGGGATGTTGCGTGGGGAGGGAACTGGTTTTTTCTGGTGCGCGATCAGCGGTCCGATCTGACTCTCGCCAAACTAGATCGGTTGACAGATTTCACCTGGGCGGTACGTCAGGCACTTCGCCAGAACGGTATCACGGGTCTTGACGGAAAAGAAATTGACCATATCGAACTCTTCGGCCCCTCCCAAATTCCGGGAGTCGATAGCAAAAACTTCGTTCTGTGCCCCGGGAGAGCGTATGACCGTTCTCCGTGTGGCACCGGTACAAGTGCCAAGTTGGCTTGCCTTTATGCGGACGGCAAGATCAAAGAAGGCCAGATCTGGAAACAGGAGAGCATCGTCGGAAGCGTCTTCGAAGGCAGCGTGAGTGTGCGCGACGGCAAGGTGTTTCCGAGCATCAAGGGTGCAGCCTTTGTAAATGCCGAGGCGGAACTGCTTCTCGATCCAGCGGATCCGCTGTGCATGGGCATTCGCGCATGAGTGAGTCGGCGTACGACGCTATCGTTGTCGGCACCGGGATCGTTGGAGCAGCCTGCGCCGCCGAACTATCTCGACGCGGGATGCGAACTCTTCTCATCGGACAGGACATGATTGGAAGCGGTGCAACCGCGGCCGGCATGGGCCATATCGTCGTTATGGACGATTCCGACGCGCAGTTTTCGCTGACTCGCTACTCCCAGCAACTGTGGAAAAAGTTGAAACCCGAGTTGCCGGTCGACGTTGAGTACGACGAATGTGGCACGATTTGGATCGCCACAGACGAAGAAGAGATGCGCGAGGTCGAACGTAAGCGCGACTACTACAACGAACGTGGCGTTCCAGCGAAAGCGCTCGACGCATCGGAGCTCTATGAACTCGAATCGAATGTGGCGCCGGGAATGCTCGGAGGACTACTGGTACCCGAAGACTGCGTCTTGTATCCGCCGTGCGCGGCCTCCTTCCTCGTACGTCGTGCGCGAGAACAGGGCGCCGATGTTCATCTCGGAGTCGGAGTTGAACGAATCGCCCACCAACAGGTGCGCCTGAAAGACGGATCCGAGTTTTCAGGATCTCTTATTGTGAACGCCGCCGGCGCATCTTCGCCCGAACTCACGGAGGGCGTTGAAGTCAAAAAGAGAAAGGGACATCTGGTCATTACAGATCGCTATCCAGGATTTGTAAGGCATCAACTGGTAGAGCTCGGATACTTGAAGAGCGCTCACTCTGTGAGTTCCGACTCAGTTGCTTTCAATATTCAGCCTCGTCGCACGGGTCAAATATTGATCGGCTCCTCGCGCCAATATGGCTCGGACAATACGGACGTGGATAACGTGATCCTCGTGAGGATGCTGCAACGGGCGCAGAAATACATGCCGGGATTGGGACGGTTAGTAATGATCCGCACATGGACCGGATTTCGACCAGCAACGCATGACAAACTTCCATTCATCGGACCGGCGGTTACGGACAAATCCGTCTTTCTCGCGACCGGGCATGAGGGGTTGGGTATCACCACGTCTTTGGGGACCGCGCGTATTTTGGCGGACCTTGTCGAAGGAAAAACGCCAGAGATTGCGAGCGAAGCCTATTTGCCCTCACGCAATCTAAAGGAACACGTTCATGCCTAGCGATGTCCGGCTGACGGTGAATGGAGTTGAAATCACCGTTCCTTTTGGAACAACGGTGGCTGTTGCCATGATGTTAGTGGGCCAACCGTGCCGGACTTCCATTAGCGGCGAGCCTCGTGGAGCGCTCTGCGGGATGGGAATCTGCTTTGAGTGTAGAGCGGTCATCAATGCGAATCAGCATTGCCGCAGTTGCCAGACGTTTTGTGAAGAAGGGATGTCCGTTACGACACAAGGTTGACCGGAGAGAGCAGGGAATTGAGCTTGGAGAAAGCAACTCCTTTCGAACTGCTGGTGGTCGGCGGTGGACCAGCAGGCATCGCTGCGGCGAGCACCGCATCGAAGTGCGGACTGCGCACCGGCATTGTCGACGACAATCTCAATCTCGGCGGACAGATCTGGCGAACTCTGGCTAACGAAAATTGTCACGCAGATGCTGCACGCTGGCTTCGCCGCATTCAGACTTCCGGCGTTACAGCTCTTTCTGGCATGCGCGTAGTGCACCAGCCCGGCGTCGGCCGTCTTCTAGCAGAAACGTCGAATGGATTCACCGAACTTGAATACGACAAACTCGTCCTCGCGACCGGAGCCAGGGAAAGGTTCCTGCCTTTTCCCGGATGGACATTGCCCAATGTCATGGGTGCCGGTGGGCTCCAAGCAATGGTGAAAGCAGGTCTGCCTATACGAGATAAACGAGTGGTGGTAGCCGGAACGGGACCATTGCTGCTTGCGGTTGCTTCCTACCTTCGAAAGCACGGTGCTGAAATCCTGGTCATCTGCGAGCAAGCGGACTGGGCGGATCTTGCAAAGTTTGGTCTTTCCCTGTTTCGATGGCCGTCGAAGATTTTGCAGGGAATCGAACTGATGTTCGACCTCGGTGGTACCCAGATTCTGCGCAATAGTTGGCCGGCAGTGGCGCATGGAAATCAAACCCTGGAAGCCGTGACGATCGTACATGCCGGACGCGCTAAAACGATTGCCTGCGACTATCTGGCTTGCGGCTTTCATCTCGTGCCCAACATCGAATTACCGTTGTTCCTCGGCTGCGCAACGGCAAATGGCTTCGTGCGCATTGATGATTTCCAGCAGACAAGTGTCGAGTCTATTTATTGTGCAGGGGAACCGACGGGCATCGGCGGTGTGGAGTTAGCTCTCCTTGAAGGACAGATAGCGGGCCTCGCGGCCGCTGGACGTACGGTAGAGGCAAAGGCGCTTGTGAGACGGCGCGAAGAAGCTCGGAAATTCGCGAAGTACCTGGAGAGTGCGTTTGGGTTGCGTCCTGAGTTGAGAAGCTTGCCACTTCCGGAAACAATTGTCTGTCGGTGCGAGGACGTTACGCATTCACAGCTTCGCGCTCACAACTCCTGGCGGTCCGCGAAGCTGCAGACGCGATGCGGCATGGGACCATGTCAGGGTAGAATCTGCGGTCCGGCGACTGAATTTCTTTTCAACTGGACCGCAGATTCCGTGCGTCCCCCAATTTTTCCCACTAAAGTTGAAACCTTAACGGGCTCGATGAATCAACACGAGCCAAGTACAGCTTTTTGACAGGAGGGCACGGATGAAATGGAAGGGCGTGATCCCCGCACTTACAACCGCCTTCACCGACGATCTGCAAGTCGATCACGGTTTCATGACGAGGCATATCCGCTGGCTTCTCGACTCCGGATGCTCCGGAATCGTTGCGCTTGGCTCTTTGGGAGAAGGGGCAACTCTTTCGTTCGACGAGAAGAAGGAAATCCTGCGTAACAGCGTCGCGGCCGCTCAGGCACGAGGTCCCGTTGTTGCGGCCATCTCAGCCTTGTCCACGGCGGAGGCGGTCGCGTTGGCGAAGTCTGCAAGCGATCTGGGATGCGACGGGTTGATGGTGCTGCCCCCGTATGTGTACCAAGGCAACTGGCGTGAGATGAAAGCTCACGTCGCGGCTGTCTTTCAGGCGACTGCGTTACCCTGCATGCTGTACAACAATCCCGTAGCGTACGGCACGGATTTCCTTCCCGAACAGATTGCCGAACTTGCTGCCGAGCATAGGAACCTCGAAGCGGTGAAGGAATCCAGTACTGACGTTCGGCGCGTGACCGCTATTCGCGCTTTACTGGAAAACCGCCTGCAGATTCTGGTTGGAGTCGATGATGCGGTGGTAGAAGCAGTGGCGGTCGGTGCCGTCGGATGGATTGCCGGCTTAGCCAATGCGCTGCCGCGTGAGTCCGTGAATCTTTTCGATCTTGCGACTGCGGCAGAGTATGAAAAAGCTTTTGAACTCAACCGCTGGTTCTTGCCTCTACTTCGCATGGACACCGTGCCGAATTTTGTGCAACTCATTAAACTGGTTCAACAAGAGGTAGGGATGGGAAGCGCTCGCGTTCGCCCTCCACGTCTCGAATTAGCTGACAGCGATCTGGAGCAGGCCAAGCAGATCATCATCCATGCTCTTCGAGCAAGACCACAGAATGTAGGAAACTATGCCTTCTCAGACAGAAAGTGATACGCACAGAGCTGACACGTCAATCAGCCGCTTGTTGTCCGGCAAATCGTTGATCGGCTTCCGAGACGGAGCGGGTCCGGCGGATCCTTTCTACGCGGTCAATCCGGCCACCGGCAAACAGATCGAGCCTGCATTCGTCTCGGCCACAGCGGAGGAAGTGGAGCAGACTGCCGCGTTGGCGGCGAAGGCTTCCGATGTGTACCGCCTCACCTCGGGGCGCGTTCGCGGAGCGTTCCTTCGAAACATTGCGGAAAAGATTGAGAGTATCGCTTCGGACATCGTCGAACGTGCTGGACTGGAAACGGCCCTTCCTGCACCGCGTTTACAGGGAGAAATCGCTCGCACTTGTGGTCAGCTACGGTTATTTGCGCAGGTTGCGGAGGAAGGGTCATGGGTGGACGCGCGCATTGATCGCGCCGATCCCGACCGCAAGCCGCTTCCTCGCCCAGACATTCGGTCCATGCTCCGACCGCTGGGACCGGTTGTAGTATTCGGAGCCAGCAATTTTCCGCTCGCGTTCTCAGTAGCCGGAGGAGATACGGCGTCGGCCCTTGCCTCGGGCAATCCTGTCGTTGTGAAAGGACATCCTGCGCATCCGGGAACCAGCGAGCTGGTTGGCAGGACAATTCGAGAGAGTGTCCGTGAGTGCGGGCTCCCCGAGGGAACGTTCTCACTTCTTTTTGACGCAGGAACCCAGGTGGGAACCGTGCTTGTGAAGCACCCATCCATCAAGGCTGGAGGTTTCACCGGTTCACACGCCGCCGGAAGGGCTTTGATGGATCTTGCAGCCTCACGCCCCGAGCCGATTCCGTTTTACGCTGAGATGGGTAGCACGAATCCGATGTTCCTCTTGCCGGGTGCTCTTCGCGAGCGAGGAGAAAGTATCGCCGCAGGGTTACACGCTTCCTTCACCTTGGGCGGAGGTCAATTTTGCACGAAGCCAGGAGTGGTCGTGATCCCGCAAGGTGACGGTGCAGATTCTTTCAAAGAAAAATTGAAGGGACTAGTCACCGGCGCTCCGCAATTCCACTTGCTGACCAAGTCAATACATGCTGCGTACGGTTCGTCCTTGTTGAAACGCAAGCGCGATGATGCTGTTACCCTCACTGCCGAGCCACCGGCTCGAGAAGCCGGCACTGGCTTCTGCGCGGATCCCACAATCTTCGAAACCAATGCGGAGACTTTCCTAAGATCCGATCTCGCGGGAGAGATTTTCGGCCCCACAACGCTTTTGGTTAGTCATTCGAATCGCGAACAAGTTCTACAGATCGCTCGCGCACTGGAGGGGCACCTGACTGCAACCATTCATGGGACTGATCAGGATCTGCGTGATTTCTCCGACCTTATTGCAATTCTTGAGACGAAGGTGGGACGCCTCGTCTTCAACGGCTTTCCAACAGGAGTGGAAGTCTCGCCCGCAATGGTTCACGGAGGCCCATATCCAGCGACATCTGATGGAAGATCTACATCCGTCGGCACGCGAGCGATTCAGAGGTTTGCCAGATTGGTCTGCTACCAGGGATTCCCCGACGAGGCTCTGCCAGAAGAGTTGAAGGAAAGTAATCCACTGAACATCTGGCGGATGGTGGATGGTCAAATGGTGAACACCTGATCCAGAGTGAGGGCTGGGCGACTCCGAGCGGGAGAAAGCGCATTCAATTTCGACTTGTTGAAAAATTATGGCTCAGAGAGAGTTGAACGATGCGGATTGTTCGAGACCCGAGACAGATCGCAAGCCCCACGCCCTTCCGCGTCCCGCGAGAAGCTGTTAGGATATTTCTGTGCTAACGGATCGCCAGATTTTTGGCGCTGTGATCCACGGTGGTGACAACCTGGATCGCATGAGCAGACCCGATCGGCTCTGCATCTTACGTAAGAAGTGCAATCAACACTTCTGATTGCGCATCTCGTTGATTTGGCAAGTGGGGACGTAGTTCAGTTGGTTAGAACGCTGCCCTGTCACGGCAGAGGCCGCGGGTTCGAGTCCCGTCGTCCCCGCCATCTTCATTTGGCGTCCATTCCCATACAAGTTCTGCCTGTAACTGTTGCTTCGCTGGCATGGTGCTCTGTGCATAAAGTTCCAGCGTAATGCGCGTTCGCCTGCCGCATCCCCTTTTGTGTCAGCTTCATGGGCGGTCCGACTGAGTCTTCGAGGCTAGATTTTCGGACGGTCATCGTTGCTGGCTTTAGCCTCTCTGTCCTCAAGGTATTTCGCAGTCTTTTCGACAAATGTACTTGGCCTAGCGTCCTCTCTGGCTACTTCTTCTGGGGTCATAGACGGCAGTTCGGGGGGAGTGCGCACTGGGTGAACAACCACCACCTTAAAACACCATTCGCAGCGTCCGACGTGATCTACAACGATATGCGGACAGTCGGATCGTGACTGCCGCAGTCGGGCAAGCTCGGCGTTCAGTCGTAGGGTTTCGGCGTCTGTGAGCGGTCGGCGCTTGCCGTTTTGCACAGCGAAGATGTAGTCCTTGGGTTGCTTCGGGCGTGCGGCGATGGCGGAAATGCTGCTCTCACTTTCAGTTATCACCTCGTCGTGCCCCATCACGAAGTACTTCACATCAGGTTTGAACCAGTTCATGCGAAACCTCCGGTATTAGTGTTCAGTCTGAACCAAGGATTTTCGGCGTACCATCCTAGGCTCCTTGGTTCGAGTTCGATTGATTGTCTACATCTGCGTAGTTACGAAGGTCACGGCGGCAGGGAAGGCGCGGGAAGCCGCTCTAGGGCTTCAATCTGCCGTGTGAGGCCAGAGGACCAAACCGTGTCTACGTTTGCGTGTGTCGAAGCCCCATGAGCCGCGCTGACGGGCGCAGGGGGCCCCGAACGCGTTGCAGCCCATTCCCAAAAGGGTTGCAGATTCAGACCTCGCCGCCGCCAGACGGTGCAGATCAAACTTCCAATGGACATTACCAGAGATAATAAATAATAATAGCGCATAGTATTGTGATAAGTGCGGGAGGGTGAAACGTGGCAAAAGCAACGATTAAGTCCAAGAGTGGAGCAATCATTACGGTCGAAGGGGATGAGAGCGAAGTGTCCAACATTCTCGCGACATACGAGCGCACAAGTGTTGTAGATCAAGCAAAGAAAGCGATTGCGCGAACGCGGACCGCAAAGGGCCGCGATAAGAAACGCGAGGGAGCATCGGATTTGATCGTGGAACTAAGAGAGGGTGGCTTTTTTGAAAAGCCGAAGGCGTTGGGCGAGATTGCCCACGCACTTGAAGAGAAAGGCTACCTCTATCCCGTGACCTCATTGTCCGGTGTGGTGTTGGGCTTGGTCAAGAAGAGAGAGTTGCGTCGAAAAAAACACGAAGGGAAATGGGTGTATGGCAAATAGAAAAGAGCGCGTAGCGAAGACCGCTACTGAGGCTTTGAAAATCCTATGGGAGGAAAACTTCTTTCGCGGATGGAAGAAAAAACCTTCTGTCGTTGAAAATCTGGGGAAAAAGGGGAACCACTTCTCAGACGCCGAACTTGGGATGGCCTTAATGCGAGCCAAACATTTAACTCGTCGCGGGAAGCGCGGGACTTACGAATACATTCAGAAATTCCCTTTCGTTGCTGATGATACGCAGGTCAGCCGCGCAAAGAAGAGGTGAAGGATGCCGGACCGAACCGTTGACGAGATGTTGAAGGATAAGTTTACGGGGAAGAGACACGTAGATGCGGTAACTAAACACTTTCGCGGGATGTTGCAGGACTACCAGCAAGGGAAGTGGGACGACGCCAATGTGAAAGCGGGCAAGTTCGTCGAAGCCGTTCTGAAAGCCTTAGTGGTGGAAGCAGGTGAAGTACCTGCCCTCGGCAGGGCTTTCAAAGCTGGAACTGTGCTAGATACGATTGACAAGAAGGTCGCTCTCCCTGACCCGCTTCGATTGACAATTCCTCGCGCCTGTCGATTTGTGTATGAAATTGCCAGCAATCGCGGAGCGCGTCACGATCCCGATGAAATTGAAGCGAACGGAATGGATGCTGAAGCTGCACTGGCGCTCTGCTCGTGGATACTAGCTGAGATGGTCCGCTATTCGCAGAGGGGTTTGAATTTGGATGAGGCGCGGCGCGTTGTGGACGGGCTGATGAAGCGTAAATTCCCATTTATGGAGGAAATCGACGGTCGCGTCTACGTTGACATAGGCAACAGCGCCCGAGAGGTGGCTTTGCTCATTCTCTACGGCGTGTATCCGAAGAGGATTTCTCGGGATGCTCTGGAGCGGCAAATTGAGCGCCATGGCTACCATCGAAACAACGCCAGCGTGGGGGTGACTCGAATACTCGATCGCGTGGATATGGACGAGCACACGGAAATGCGACTCAGGAACGTTGGAGTGAGGGAGGCGGAAGAGATAATTGCAAAAGCTGAGATGTGTTAGCGCGTCGAGGATTAGAAGCGTGCGCCCAGACAGCTCTTCGTAATTCCATCGGCAGAGACGCCAAGTCACCGCTCGGTTACTAATATCGTTTCTTCAGGACGCTGCCCTGTCACGGCAGAGGCCGCGGGTTCGAGTCCCGTCGTCCCCGCCATATAAATCTCAGTGGTTTACAAAATGCCCCGATGGGGCATTCTGTGTATCCCACAAAAATTCCACACAAACCATTATTTCGACCCGCCTCGGGCAATCGCTGACATGCAATTGCCCGACGGTGGGTTGTGCTTGAACAGGGCAAATGATTCAGCGGGACAGCAAGTCATCCACGCTGAATGGGAAGCTTTCGCAATTGGCAAGAAGCAAGGCCCCTCCGATCCCCGTGAACACAGCAAAATTCAGGGGCGCCTTGATTCCTAGTGCAATCGTCATTGCCACAGCGAACGTCGTTAGAAGAAGTCCACTTAACAGCGCGGCAACGCGTGTGCGCCACCCGACTAGGAGAAGAAGACCGAAGAGAGTTTCAGCGCCAGTCGCGATAACCCCAAGCGTGGGGATCATCGCAGCCGGCAAATACCAGTTGAGGGTGCGGGTGTATTCCAGGAACCGTGAGAAATTCCCCCACTCGACATTCGGTTGCCCAAACGCTCCCCAAAGGCCGAGTCGGTCGGCTACCGCTGACAAGAAGCCAACGCCGAGCCCAATCCTTAGCAACAGGCTTGCGTAGCTTGCGAGTTTGGAATCCTTGAGTTCAATCGTGTTCATATATTTCCTCCCGAATTGAATTGTTTGCGAACAGAAGCGCTGGCAATCGCTCGTTTACTTTGCTGGTATCACCAGGGAGGCACCTTTCTTGTTGATCAGGAATACAAGGAATTTCGCTGACTTTGTACTACTAGCGTTCCGGCTGACAACGTGAATATCGCTGGGATCTTCGTAAAAGGTCTGTCCTGGCCCCAGAGTGAGTTCTTCTCCCCCTCTCACCTGCATCTTCACGGAGCCTTCAAGCACGTAAACGGATACCTGTGCATTGTGGCGATGGATAGGGCTTGAGAAGCCTGGCGGAAAGTCTACGGTGTACATAAGAACCTGCTCGCCGGCAGATCCTGCCAGATCCTTCGTTATGAGCGGTGTGATCGTCTCGTGCGCCATCGGCGGCGTGACAGTTCTTTGCGCCATCACGGTCCCGGCTGTGATCAGGGTGCTGGTTATTAGAAATGCCAGCGCCAACATTGGTCTTGAGATTGTCATAGGTGATTTCTGTTTTGCTTGCATTGGTTGATCTCCTTGAAACCCACATTAGGCCTTATGTGGATTAGCGAAAAGGTCCATAATGCAAACATGGACTGGTCCACTCCTGCAGACTGTTCAGGGTGATCGGGAACAAAGGATGCCTAAACAAGAGAGTTTTCAGGATCTCTCACTCCATGCGCCTTCTGGCAAACAGGACCGCTGGCGCTGGCTCTACACAGAGTTGCGCAGCGCCATCCTCGAGGGGAGATTGAAGCCGGGCGCCCGCATGCCCTCTACACGCAGCCTTGGGAAGCAGTACTCGCTCGCGCGCGGAACCGTCGTCTCAGCCTTCGAGCAGCTACAGGCCGAGGGATACACAAACACTGAAGTTGGAGCAGGAACCTATGTAGCGTCGGGCGTCCCCGATGGATTCCTATCCGCATCGCTCAAGCCTGCGGCTCTCGCTCCTGCGACGTCGAAGGCAGCACTATCCAAGCGGGCGCAACAATTTCTTAAGGGTGTGGAAGTGCTTCCTGCGTCACACTCCATTGGCAAAGCCTTTCGCGCCTACGAACCGGCCATCGATCTCTTCCCCACAGGTCTTTGGGCCCGGGTTGCTTCGCGCGTCTTACGCCGAGCTCCGCGTTCGCTTTATGGTCATGGCAACGCTGCAGGCTACCAACCACTTCGGCGCGCCATCGCGGAGTATGTTGGCGCCTCACGCGGAGTGCGCTGCTCTCCCGAACAAATCATCGTTACCTTAGGCGTGCAACAGGCCGTCGATCTCATCGGCCGTTTCCTGCTCGCCACTGGTGATCAGGTCTGGATGGAAGATCCTGGCTATTCTGGCGCTCTTCAAACGCTGCGCGCTACGGGTGCTCGAATTGTGCCAATACCGGTGGACGGAGACGGCCTCATCGTGAAGACAGGCCGCAAGCTTGCGCCCAAAGCAGAGCTCGCCTACGTCACGCCGGCGAATCAATTTCCCATGGGCGTCACCATGTCCGCGGACCGCCGTTTGGAACTCCTTCATTGGGCCGCGAGCGCGAATGCATGGGTCGTCGAAGACGATTACGACGCGGAATACCGCTACGTGGGTCACCCCGTGGCCGCTCTGCAGGCGCTCGACAATTGCGGTTGCGTCATCTACGTCGGCACTTTCACGAAAATGCTCTTCAACGCGTTGCGTCTCGGCTTCATGGTCTTGCCCGAGCGCCTCGTAGAAGCGTTCGTATCAGCCCGCAGCTTCGTAGACCGTCACCCGCCTACGCTCGACCAAGCCATCCTCGCGGAGTTCATCACCGAGGGTCATTTCGGCCATCATCTTCGCCGTATGCGCCAAACCTATGCGGAGCGCATCGATGTTCTCAAAACTGCTGCAGACAAGCACCTCAGAGGAGTGCTCGACGTCGTTCACGCGGGTGCAGGCATCCGCACTCTCGGGTGGCTGAAAACATGGAAGTCCGATCGCGACGCTACGCTGCAGGCGCAGAAACTCGGGCTCGAAGTCATCCCGCTGTCAACGTTCACAATGAAATACGAACAGCCGCCGGCACTTATGCTCGGCTTCGCGAGCTGCAATCCGGCTGAGCTGCGACGCGGCGTGTCGGTTCTCGCCACTGCATTGCGTTCACGCTAGGCTGGGTACTTAAGTCGCGAAGTATGACGATCGATGGAAGGGTATGCCGATTTTCTTGGGAGAGGGGGCCCAATGTAGCTTCCGATGACGACTAGGGATTCAGGCCGCCAGCGTTTTGTGCGCCGACATCTTGATTGAGGGAAGCGTTCTCTCGCTGCTGTTCGATCCATTGCAAAGCTTCCGCGGGGTTTTTTGCCACGTGCACTAGCCCTAGGTTGGCCGGCTTCACGAATTCCTGTCTTACCGCGTGGTCCAGAAATCGTAGCAGGAAATCATAGTAGCCATCGGTATTGATGAGGACGCAGGGCTTGGAATGAATGCCTAGTTGGGCCCAGGTCACGATCTCGAAGAACTCGTCAAGCGTTCCGTAGCCACCCGGCAGCGCGATGAATGCATCAGACAGAGACGCCATGTGCGCCTTGCGTTCGTGCATGCTTCCTACAAGGTGTAGCTTCGTCAGGCCTCGATGAGCAATCTCACGGTCCTGCAATGCCTGGGGAAGGACCCCGATCACCTTCGCGCCACCGGCGAGGGCAGCGTCCGCAGTCGCGCCCATCAATCCAATGGAAGTTCCCCCATAAACCAGGTCCCAGCCACCGCCAGCCATCTGCTGCCCTAGTGACTTCGCTTCGGCAAGGTACTTCGGATTTGTTCCGACGCCCGAGCCGCAAAATACAGCGATCCGTCTTCGCAAGCCAGACTCTCATCCTTCGCTTCACCCATGAAAACAGAATAACGTGCCTAACCTTGGCTGTGGGAAGTGGACCAATCAAGATTTCGATTATGGATCTGTCGTGTACTCCACAGTAGCCGTAGCGTGGTTGCAGGAGATCAATCTAATGCAAGCACGACTGGAAGCACAGAAGGTATCGCCTGCGGGGTATCAGGCGATGATGGGGTTGGAGAACTTTATTCGCAAACAATCCAAGCTGGAACCCGCTCTAGTTCAACTGGTAAAGATGCGCGCATCACAGATCAACGGATGCGCCTACTGCATCGACATGCACTCGAAGGAGGCGCGTGCGGAAGGCGAGACGGAGCAGCGGCTCTATGCACTGTCGGCGTGGCAGGAGACACCGTTCTTCACCGACCGCGAGCGCGCTGCGCTTGCACTCACAGAGGCACTCACTTTAGTCAGGGAAGACCGCGTTCCCGATGCGGTGTATGAAAAGGCCAGGATGAGCTTTTCCGACGAGGAGTTGGTAAACCTGGCGCTGGCGATCATCACCATCAACGGATGGAATCGGCTGGCGATCACATTCCGCTTCGTGCCAGGTGAGTACGACCCCAGGAGGAAGTGACGTTTGGACCCGGAGGAACGTGTCTACGAGAATTTTAAGATGTGCCCTCCGCGCCACAATGGGGCTCGATTGTGCAGGTTCGAAATCAAAATTTACCTGGGCAGGCCGATGCGTTGCATCAGGTTTTGGAAATGTGCATCCGGTCGCAACGGATCGAATGTCGGTCTCAGCAGAATCGACGGATTGAAGTGCTCTGCGTAGGCTTTTTCCAGCCAGGTCATTGCCTGGTCCTTGTCGCCCAAACCCACATAGACCAACGCGATCGCCGGCGCATTCTGCCTGGATTGATTCTTGAGAGTATTTAGGAGACTCAATGACTCGCTTCGCTTTCCGGAAACAGCGTAGGCATACGCCAGATTTGAAGTACAAGTTGTGCTGCTTCCCGACAGCGTAATCGCCTTTTGAAGTTCTTCAATGGCTTCGGGGTAGGACCGCTTCTGCATTAGCACGAGACCGAGTTCGAGATGGGCGATCGGAAAGTTAGCGTCCATAGCGATGGTCTTGCGGCTTTGTTCGATGGCTTCGTCATTTCGGTGTGCCACCAAAAGTATTTCTGCCATCTCAGCGCCGATGATGAGAGAAAGCGGATCCATCGTTTCTGCTTTCCTCATTTCCGCGATCGCTTCGTCGCTTCGTCCCATCTCGCTCAGATGCCAGGAATACCACTGATGAGCGGTGGCGTAGCCGGGATTGAGTTCAATCGCTCGCTTGTATTCCGTTTCTGCCGATTCCCAATCCCAGTCAAAGGCGTCGAGCGAAAATGCCAACGAAGTATGGGCTTCGCCGAGGGTATCATCGGCATCTAGCGCCTTGATCGCTGCTGCTTTGGCTTTCGGGTACGCTTCGCTTGGCGACAGAACTCCGTACTCCCAGTCTCCCAGCAGGGCATAAGAATCAGCCAATCCCGCATAGGCCTGCGCGTATTTCGGATCCTTTTCGAGTGCCTGGTTGAAATGATCGACCGCTGCCTTCAAACCATCCGCGGTTCGTTTATTCCAGAAGTAGCGTCCCTTGAGATAGAACTCATACGCCTCCGGATCAACCACTCTGGTTTTCTTCAATGATGCCTGCTCTTGAGGTGTCAACTGGATCCGAATATGTTCGGCAATATTGCTGGCGACTCTTTTCTGTAGCGTCAACGTGTCGCGCAGATTGTCTTCGTATGTCTGTGCCCACAGATGCTTGTCGGAGGACGCCTCGATCAGCTGCGCCGTGATGCGGACACGATCGCCGGAGTGCTGCACAGCGCCTTCGACAACGGCGTCCACGTGCAGCTCTCGCGCAATTTCCGGAAGTGGTTTGCGCGACCCTCTGTAGACCATCGCGGAAGTCCGCGAGATCACGCGCAAGGCGCTGATCTGCGCCAGATCCGTTATGAGTTGGTCCGTCATGCCGTCGGCGAAGTAGTCCTGAGCTGGGTCGCCAGAGAAATTGTTTAGCGGAAGTACGGCGAGCGATCGTATACCGCCTGGAGCCGCGCTACGGGAGCGAAATTGCCAAGCCTCAACCGCGGCCACAGCAAGGATTGCCGCGATGGCGACGACGACCCAGCGCGCCCATCGACGTCGCCCGCCGGTGGCAGAGGAGAGAATTGTCAATCCATCGACTCTGCCCGTTTGGTCCGGCTGCGATGGCGAAAGATCACTGGGCTGCCCTGGCTTCGCAGCACGGCCGTCGGGATGCAGCACCGTTACTTCTCCGATGAACCTATAGCCGCGCTTCGGGATGGTCTCGATGAACTGCGGATTCTCGGCCGAGTCTCCGAGAGCGCTGCGGAGTTTTCCAATTGCGATGTTGACCGCCTGATCAAAATCGCCAAAACTTTCCGCCGGCCAGACCTGGCTGCGCAGTTGTTCCCGCGTGACGACCTCTCCCGGGCGCTTTAACAAGATCTCGAGCACTCTCAACGGCTGTTGCTGGATCTTGATCCGCATGCCCGATTTGCGCACTTCACCCGACTGGAACGAAATTTCGTAAGTTCCAAATCGAACGACGGACGGGTTTGGCTGTGGGTCCATGCGCTAGTGGTGCGTGAGACAAGATCGAAAACTCGCCCGGCAGAGAGAGTCGTTCCAGAATATATGCTCCGCTAACTTCTCATCAATCAAGCACTTGTCGGAACACATTCAGAATATCGCGAAAAAAGTCGCTGTAAATTGACGGTCCCTCCTTCCCGCGACACATTGAGCCATCAGCACACTCAAACCTGATTGCGAGCCGAGGGAAATGAACCTGTTTGGATTGGACTCCCAGAGAACGTCCCACGTCGAAGCTGCGGCTTTTCGAAACGATCCCCCACCGGAATTCGAGGAACTGGCGATGCCGCTATTCGATTCTCTGTACAACTTTGCGCGCTGGATGGCTCGAGATGCGAACGATGCCGAAGACATCGTACAGGAAACGTACTTGAAGGCATTGCGGGGATTCAGTTCCTTCCGCCCCGGTACCAATTTCCGGGCCTGGATGTTCCGAATCCTTAAAAACACTTTCTTGAGTTCCCGCTCAAAACTCGAACATCGAATGACTGTTGCCTTCGACTTCGAGGATGAAGGCGTAGATCTTGCGGTCGAGTACGAAACCCCCGATTCGATCCTGATGAAGCATATCGATACCCATCTGCTCCGGCGTGCCATCGAGAGCCTGCCCGCCCACTATTCGGAGGCCTTGTTGTTATGTGAAGTCGAGGAGATGTCCTATCAGGAGATCGCGGACATCCTGGCCATTCCCATCGGGACCGTAATGTCGCGGCTCTCCCGGGCCCGAAAGGCATTACGCGAATTCGTGAGTGGTGCGTCCCGCGAGTCGTCTCCAGCTCACGTCGAACAAGAGGGAGAAAAGCGCTCAGCCATGTGACGCAGGGAAGAGATGCCAATCAGTAGAAGAAATTTCGTGAGTCTTGCAGCGGCAAGCCTGGTGTCGAGTGCCGTGGCGCAACTTCCCGAACATGGTAGCGCCGGTGTCCCGCCGGCTGTCGCGAGGGCGTCTCGCCCTCGCCCCAGGGTAACAGCTCCGATCAAGGCGATTGCCTTCGACGCATTGGTGATCTTCGACCCGAGGTCCGTTTTTGCGTTGGTGGACAAGCTCTTTCCTGGCCGGGGCTCACAACTCAGCAACGAATGGCGTACACGGCAGTTCGAGTACACATGGTTGCGCGTGGCCGCCGGGCGGTATTCAGATTTCTGGCATGTGACGCAGGACGCTCTCGTGTATGCGGCGAAGAAGGTGAAACTGGAACTATCGCCGCGGAATCGGGATGCATTGATGCGCGCCTATCTGGAACTGAAGGCGTGGCCCGATGTTGTACCTGCGCTGACTGAATTGCGAAAAACGGGATACAGATTGGCATTGCTCTCGAACTTCACGCCCAGCATGCTCGACTGGTGCATCCGGAGTGCCGAGTTGCAAGGTATGTTTGAGCAGGTGTTGAGCACCGATCAGGCGAAGACATTCAAGCCAACCCCGAGCGCATATCAGCTGGGAATCAACAGTCTGAAACTGCGCAAGCAGGAAATTCTTTTCGCCGCCTTCGCGGGATGGGATGCTGCGGGAGCGAAGCTGTTCGGCTATCCGACTGTCTGGGTCAACCGGCTCAATGCTCCAGCGGAAGAATTGGGTGCGACTCCAGATGCGACCGGCGTTGGCCTCGCGGACCTGGTGCATTATTTGAAACGCTGAGTTGTCTCGTGGCGGAGCGCGTTTCACGGAACCGAGCAGCTTCCGCTTACACCAGCGTGGATCTCCATGCGTATCAGTTCGCTTTGCTGGTGAGCGCGTCCAGTTTACGCAACATGTCCGTAATTTCAGGATTCGCCATGAAGCTGTTCCAGACAAGTTTGCTCCTGTAATTTTCAACCATGACGGTGATCGGAGCCTGGTTCAGTCCCATGTAGATCGGCGAAATCCAGTTGTGTTTAACGTCGTAGGCATCGCGTGGTCCATAGATTCCCCAAAGTTGGGCGCCGAGGTCGCGATAATAATGTTTCAGCGCAGCCATCGACGCGTCCGGCGTGTAAGGGAACGATGCCAGCGCTCCGGTCGGCGTAAGCGTGCCCCGGTCGCTCTGGTCATCAGGGGCATGCGGCACGTAGCCTTCGGGACCATCGCTTGCCGTCAAGCCCCATGCATCGGGTCCATATCCATCGAAGTGCTTCGGATTGGCGATGCAATAGGCCCGGTTGATCAGCGCGATCTTGCGATTGTTGTCAAAGTATGACGACGTGAAACGGTCGTGCAGTTTCGCGGGATCGAAACCCACATAAGAATAATGAGTGAAGAAAAGGGGACCGCCGGTTCCGACTCCCACATCCAGCTTGATCCCGTAATAGGTGTGGCCGTTTCCATAGTGGTCACCATCCACCGCGCCCGACCAGCCTCGCCGATATCCAAGCGCCTGTTCCGATTGCCCAGCCCAACCGGAGTAATACATGTCCACCGGAACTCCATGGGTCGGAGACGACATCGCGAGCAGATACGTAATCATCACCTCATTGAAGCCGATCAGAGGATGATGAATCTGCTGCGCCCACTCGGCGGACCAGTGCCAATAAATGAAATTGCTTTTCGGATCGCCGCGGTACCAATCCCACTCGACTGTTTCCCAGAGTTGCGTAATCCGTTTGTAAAGCGCTTGTTCAGCTTCAGTCTTGCCATGAAAATACTGTCGAGCTGCGAGGAGTCCTTGCACCAGAAACGATGTCTCGACTAGGTCGCCTCCGTTGTCGAACATGCCGAACACAGGCAAAGACTTGCCGGTGCTCCCATCCATGAAATGCGACCAGGCGCCGTGATAGCGCTGCGCATGCTCTAGGAAATTAGCGATTCTGGTCATCCGCTCTACGCCCTGTTCGCGTGTAATGAAGTGCCGGTTGACACCTACAACCAGCGCCATGATTCCGAAACCGCTAGCTCCGGTCGCAACAATGCGATCGTCCCCAGGAATGTTTTCGCGCGTCATCCCCGAGTTCGGATCGGCCCCATCCCAGTAGTACCGAAAGCAATCCTGCTGCAACATCGTGAGCAATTCGTCGTCGTTCAATTCGCGGGTTGAGGCGCTGACTTCGGCGGACGGACTTGAATCGTGATACTCCCTGTCCGACGCCACCACTCTGTATGCAGCCGTAATCCCAGGCTTGCCGAGAAAATCCGTGTAACCGTTAATTCCCGGTGTCTGCATCCCGACGGGTTCGAAATTCTTTCCGTCGGTAGCGCGATAAATGATGTATCTCGCGAGCGAAGCTCTTTTTACGGGGTCCCAAAGAATCTCTATGTGCCGGTCGTAACCTTTTGCCCGGACATTGGCCGGAGCCTGTAGTCCTGTGTCCGCACTTGTTGGCTGATCGTCATCGACGCGAAATTCATCGACAAGCAGCGTGTGCTTTACGCCATCTGCGCGTTCTTGATGGAAGACGACATTCTGCAAATGCTCAGGGCGGAAATCATAGATCGAGGCAGAATGGAATTCGCTGAAAGGAATGCGAACACGCACCCAACGTCCTGCCGGCAAGTCACCGGTAAATTTGCCTATCGGCAACGGATCGGTAAATGATGCAGGAAACTCAGCGACCTGTAGTCCTTCTCGCGCTGTGGAGAGGACGATCGACGGCAAATCCGCGGCGGAAATGGCTTGCGGTGCATAGACCCAGAAATATAAGTTGTGTCCGGCAAATTCAGGAAAGCGATTGCGAAAGTTCATCACGCGGACTTCAGCGACCCAGCCGCCCCCGGGTTGCGATTGCCACCCCAGACGCAAAGCATTTGGAGGCGTCACGAACGTCTTCGTTTCGACCGGCAGGCGTGAATCGATCTGCTCCACAAAACTTCCGCCATTTGCCATTGCGGCGCTGTAGAAATAATTATTCGGAGTCAGGCTGTTATCGAAGACGGTGTGGCGGTAGTAATCCGTATCGCTCTGCGCCAGCAGGCAGCACGGAAGGGAAGCGGCAAACAACAGCGTCAACACCTTGAACGTTTTCGTCATGATTGGGTTCGGATGAGAATATCGAAATCAGTATCACGCTCAGAGAACGAGCGTCAAACTCCGCTCCGCTTAAGTAGCGGCTGACAGCCCAATCTCATCCGTGGGCAAGACTCATCACCAACGTGCTTGACAGCCGAGATAAGAATGTCTTCTGTGTAGATGGAACCTCGTCGACAAATATTTCTGTTTCGTTATGGAATTTTTCAACGCTGCGAACGAAGTTTGCGGGAATCCCAGTCCCAAATCGTTATTGCAGTGCCCATCGTCTGACCTCGCTGATCGTCTCATCCAGACTCGCGCATTGGGTTGCCGCAAATGCGCTTGACTGTCGAAAATCGGCTGTGCTATACACGCCCCGTAGTCTACTAAACCGTTTTTATCGCTGGTTTTATGGTCAGGGCCTATTCAAGACTTGGGGCTTTCTTTACGACCCGTAGCTAAGGAGAAATTGAAATGAGCCGATCCAGTGCGGGGCTTCGTGTATCACTTTTCGTACTTCTTACGGTATTCTCCGCAACGTTGACGCACGCTCAATATCGCGCTTCGATTCAGGGCGTAGTCACTGACCAGCAAGGTGCCGTAATTTCAGGCGCGACTGTGACCCTCAAGAGCCAGGAAACCAACCGGCAGTGGCAAGCCAAGACGAACACTGACGGCGTCTACAATTTTGTCGAGCTTGGCCCGAGTCGTTACACCCTCACCGTCGAAATGGGCGGCTTCAAGACGTACACGGCGACGGACGTTCAGATCATCTCCGAACAGTCGAATGCCTTCAACGTCCACCTTGAGGTGGGCACGGCCGGCGAAACGGTTCAAGTGAACGGAGACGCTGTTCCCGCCATTGACACTGAGACTGCTACCGTCAGCGGAACGGTCACCGCGCAGCAAATTCAGGCGCTTCCCTCCTTCGGACGCGACGTGTTCCAGTTGGCTCAGTTGGCGCCGGGCATCTTTGGGGACGGAGCACGAACGGATAGCGGCGATTCGAACGGATTGCCCGGCAACGCAGGACCCGGCGGCTCAGGAGCCACGTCCGGAGTTTTCGCGACGGAGAACGGTCCTCAGGTTTCCGCGGGTGGCGGACGTAGAGAGCTTAACAACATTCAACTCGATGGCGTCGGCATCACCAGCGTGTCTTGGGCCGGGACTGCCGTGATCACCCCCAACGAAGATTCCGTCAAGGAAGTGAAGGTCGTCAGCAACAGCTACGACGCCGAAGATGGACGCTATCCCGGCGCGCAGATCAAAGTCATCTCGCAGAACGGTACCAACACCTACCACGGCAGCGCGTTCTTCAAGGCCGACCGCCCGGGACTCAACGCTTACACACGGCGCGGCATCAACGGAGTTTTTGATCCCAAGAGAAACAATGCTAGGTTCAACGACTTCGGCGGTTCCGTCGGCGGTCCGATCATTCACAACAAGCTTTTTGGTTTCTTCTCGTACGAGACGGTTCGCAACCACGGCACAATCAACTATCAGGACTACTTTCCAACATCTCAGCTTCTTGCTCTTGCTCAGCCAGGTAGCGCAGCAGCCCTCTACGCAAATTACCCCGGCGTCTTAGTTACCGGCGGCAGGCTCGAGGAGGATGCAGGCTCCGGGCACACTTGCTCGGATATCGGACTGGTCGAAGGGACAAACTGCACTTTTATTGCGGGTCAAGGTCTGAACGTTGGACGTCCATTGACATCTCCGCTGGGCACCACGGATCCCTCGTGGACGGACGTATTCAATCCCGGCGTCGGCGGCGACGGTACGGGTTCGGCGGCCAACCTGGATCCAACCACTCCCGATTTCGCGTTCTATAACGTTGACACTCTCGATAACTCGGTCAACGTACAGTACAACTTCCGCGTCGACTACAACCTGACGAGCAAAGACCTGCTCGCGTTCAGCATGTACTACGTGCCCACGAGCAATGACTCGTTCAACGGCTCGCCAATCCCGATGAACCTCTTTCACCACGAGGTCGTCAATGAAGCCGAAACACTGCTCTGGAACCACACATTTTCACCTAGCCTGCTGAACGAGGCGCGTATCAACGCGGCGGGCTGGCGTTGGCAGGATCTGAATAACAATCCCAACGGAGCCTGGGGACTTCCTGTAATTAATTTTGCGCAGGTCAACTCCCCGACCGACAACAACGGCGTGATGCTGGGCTATGGCACGGCGGGTATCAGCGGACTTGGTGAAGGTGTTCCGGGAACATTCGACCAATGGACCTACGCCGTAAAAGATGTACTCACCAAGGTTCATGGCAGCCACACCATCAAACTAGGCGGCGAGATCACGAGACTGGAGTTTGTCGACCTCGCGCCTTGGAACGCGCGTCCAACGTACTTCTTCCACAACGTCTGGGACTTCATCAACGACGCTCCGCGGGAGGAGCAGGCCACCTTCAATCCGTTGACCGGAGTTCCTTCCGATTTCAGAAAAGATACGCGCTCCAATCTGTACGGCTTCTTCGCTCAGGACGACTTCAAAGTCCGTTCCAACCTGACTCTGAACTTGGGATTGCGCTGGGAGTACAACGGTCCGATCTCAGACAAGCGCAACAATCTTGGTATCGTCGAACTGGGAACCGGTCAGAACGCTCTCACCGGAATGCGGGTTCGCAAAGGCGGAAACCTCTACAGCCCGAGCAAGAATGATTTCGGTCCTCAACTCGGATTTGCCTGGAGCCCGGGCCGCTTCAACAGCCGCCTGGTTCTGCGCGGAGGATTCGGAATCGGATTTACTGGCCAGGAAGAAGCGACGTCTCTGAACGGCCGCAACAATCCTCCATTCCTGTCTCCTGCCTTCAACCTGACGGACAGTTTCTGCAGCGATCCACCGGCGTGTACGACCCTCGTAAACCAGGTCGTGTACGGGCCCAGTACCTTCCCGGCTGATGTGCATTCGTTCTATGGGTACGGGCCGAACCCGTTCGGCACCGCATCCTTCGATCCGAATACGAACCTGCCGCTTCCCGGACCGAACTTCTCGCCGATCGATCTGACTGGATTTCCATCCCATTGGGACGACACACGTACCTACCGGTACTCGGTCGAGGGTCAGTACGACCTTGGCCGTCAATGGGTCGCAACTCTCGGATATCAGGGAACCGCCACTCGTGACCTGACCCGCCAGTACAACTTGAACCTTCTACTGTTCGCTACGCAAGGTGTCCCGTTCAATCCAATCGTTCCTCACGTTGATTGGTATGACGAAGGCGGCCGCGCAAACTTCAATGCATTACTCGCCGAGGTTCGTCACCAGTTTGGACACTCGTTCCAATTCAACGGCCAGTATCGCTGGAGCCGTGCTATGGACACCGGGTCCAACAACTACGCGAACGGCAACTACCAGTTCACGATGGACAAGGACTACGGCAAGTCGGATTACGACACAGCCCACGCCTTCAAATTCTTCGGGATGTGGCAGCCGACTCTATTCCACGGAACGCATAAATGGGTCGAGAAGATCGCCGGCAACTGGACGCTCAGCGGAATCTTGAACGCTCACTCTGGCTTCCCATATAACCCCATCTACAACAACTTCTGCGACGCGGTATATGCAGGCAGTTGCGGAGGTGGTGGAACGTCTTCTCTTCGTCCGGCGGCTTATCTAGGTGGCGCCTCAGGCGATCACGGCAACGATGCCTTCATTCGGCAGGGAGGCGACTTCCCCAACGGAGCGGCGGCTTACTTCACACCGCCGTCCTTCACTGCGGGACCGGACTTTTCGGCCGTGGTTGCCGGCGCAACTCCAGGACCGATCCCCGGACCTCCGGGAATCGTCCGCAATGCGTTTGTCGGACCGCACTACTTCGACATCGACGCGACGATCAGCAAGGCGTTTGGATTGCCGAACATGAAGGTGCTGGGAGAAAACGCGAAAGTCGAATTCCGCGCCAACTTCTTCAACCTGTTCAACAATCTGAATCTCTTCAATATCCAGGGAGATTTGAACAACACCCACTTCGGGCAGCCGCAAGCTGCCTTGGGAGCTCGAACCATCGAAATGCAAGCCCGGTTCAGCTTCTAGCAACGTTTCGACCGGGACGCGTCTCACGGCGCGTCCCTTTTCATTTTCGCCTCCGGACAATTGCATTAGACTCGAAGTGTGCGGGCTCACAGCAATATCAGGACCGACGTGAGTAAGTCGCGAAGTCTCTCTCTCTTCGCATGCCGCGCCATCCTCCTCTTGCTGCTTCTATCATTTGTCACTCCACACTCCTTCGCCGCGGCGGAAACATTCGCCACGCTCGCTGCCAAAGCGGACGCCGCGCGCGACGCCGAACACCTCGTCGAGGCTGCGGCACTCTATCGGCGCGCACTCGCGCTGCGCCCCACCTGGAAGGATGGATGGTGGTCGCTTGGCACCATCTACTACGATCAGGACGCGTACGCGAAGGCCGCACGGGCCTTCGAAGGATTGCTGAAGGCCGATCCCAAAAATGGCACGGGTTACGTCATGCTCGGCCTCTGCCAGTTCGAGCTCAAGCAGGACGCGGCATCCCTTAAGAGCATCCAAACGGGCCTAAGTTTTGGATTGATCAAGGATCAATCTCTGCGCGACGTCGTTCTTTATCACGAAGGGATCCTTCTGCTGCGCCAGGGCAAATTCGGCAGCGCGCAGGATACGTTCTCACTCCTCGCCAGCTATGGCCAGAGTGGAGATCAGGCCGCCTTGGCGCTTGGAATGGCTGCGCTGGGAATTCGTCCGCAGAATCTGCCGGCCGTACAGTCACCCGAGTATGGCATCGTGCTTCGCGTGGGCCGGGCAGAGGCGCTCGGTGCCAAGAAACAATTCGATGAAGGAGCGAAGATTTACGCTCAAGTAGTCGCAGATGCGCCGGAGTTTCCTAATATTCACTTTGCCTACGGGCGCTTTCTTCTGCTCGAACATCTTACCGACGAAGCGATCAAAGAGTTGCAGGTCGAAATCAAGAACAATCCGCAACAGGTTCAGTCCTATCTCGAAATCGCTTCCGTCCAATACCACGTCGATTCAGCGGACGGCGTGAAGTATGCGGAACAAGCTGTAAAGATGAATCCCAATCTTCCTTTTGCGCACTACCTGCTCGGTCTTCTCTACACAGATATCAACGAATACCCGAAGGCGATCACCGAGTTGGAGTTCGCGGAAAAGAACAATATTCGCGAAGCGGATCTCTTCTACGCACTTGGACGCGCCTATTCCCGATCCGGGCGCAAAGCCGACGCGGCGCGGGCTCGGGCTGCTTTCCTCCGTCTGAATGCTTCCTCAGGAAAAAATGAGCCGAACATCTACGGAGAACATCGCCCGCTATCGCACGATCCCGCTTCCGGGTTCACGCATTCCAACTCCGAGGCGAAGCAGCCCTGATGCGATTCCTCGATCGAAGAGGTTTCCTTCGCGGCATGGCATTGTCGCTGCCCGCCCTTCTGGCTCGCAACAGCTTCGGAGATGTTGCGCCGGCAGTGTTGCAGGCGTCCGCGCCCCAGCGAAGTCTTTTCGAAAGCATTCCACCATCTACAAGCGGAATTGATTTCCGTCATTCAAACGGACGTTCGGCCGAATACTATCTGCCCGAAACCACCGGCGCTGGCTGCGCCTTTGTCGACTACGACAACGACGGATGGATGGATATCTATCTGGTGAACAGCGGGAAGTGCGATTTTTACGATCCCAAGCCGCCGCTGCGCAACGCGCTCTATCACAACAATCGCGACGGCACTTTCACCGATGTCACCGAGAAAGCGGGTGTGGCTGGCGGAGGTTATGGGATGGGGGTTGCCGTAGGTGACTACAACGGCGACGGTTTGCCCGATCTCTATGTCACGCAGTATGGCCACAGCATTCTCTATCACAACAATGGAGACGGCACCTTCACCGACGTCACCGAAAAAGCCGGCGTATCAGCGCCCGGATGGGCGTCGAGCGCCGTCTGGTTCGATTACGACAATGACGGTCGGCTCGATCTCTTTGTCTGCCGCTTCGTGGATTTCGAGAAGGCCGCCAACAAATTTTGCGGAAACCTGCAAAACGGCGAGCGCTACTATTGCGTGCCTCGTGTGTATCCGCCTGCCCCAAGCTGGCTATTTCACAACAATGGCGACGGCACCTTCCGCGACGTCTCGAACGAAAGTGGGATCGCGAAGTCTCTCGGCAAGGCCTGGGGCGTGGTGGCTACTGACGTCAACAACGACGGCTGGATGGACCTGTTCGTTGCCAACGACACGGTTCCAAATTTTCTGTTCCTCAATCGCAAAGGTCGCTTCGAAGAAGGAGGTCTCGATGCGGGCGTGGCGTTCAGCCAGGATGGCCGCGCGCGTTCCGGCATGGGTGTCGATTCCGCCGACTATGATCAGGATGGCTGGCAGGATCTCTTCGTCGCTAACGTCGACCAGGAGATGTATTCGGTCTACCACAACAATCATGACTCCACGTTCGATGACATGGCCGGGCCCTTGGGCATCGGCCGTACCACTCGGCTCATGAGCGGATGGGGAGTGAAATTCTTCGACTTCGACAACGATGGCAACCTCGACCTTTTTCTTGCGAACGGACATCCGGACGACAAGATCGAAGTCCACGCCTCGCATGTGAAATATCTCGAGCCGCTGCTTTTGTTTCGAAATAATGGCCACGGATTGGAAGATGTCAGTAACATCGCCGGGCCTGCATTCGCGCAGACGTTTGCCGCGCGTGGTCTGGCGATCGGCGACTTCAACAACGATGGGGCTCTGGACGTTTTGGTATCAACCAACGGGTCCACTCCGCTACTGCTGAAGAATTCGGCGGCGACTGGCAATCACTGGCTGGGTATAGGACTGGTTGGAAAGAAGGCGAATCCAGACGGCATCGGCGCACGCATTACTTGGCAAGCTGGCGATTTGAAGCGAAGCCGTCTCAAAGTCGGCGGAGGCAGCTATCTTTCATCGCATGATCCGAGAGAGGTGCTGGGGATCGGAACCCGATCAAAGATCGATCGGCTCGATATCCAGTGGCCGCAGCCGAGCGGAAAACTCGAAACCTTCCGCGATCTCCCCATCGACCGCTACATCACAATCGTAGAAGGCGCCGGCATTCGCTAGCCAGGGAATTTCTCGCCCTTCTTCACGATTCGTATGCGGTGATCCGCGAATTTATGATGTCCGCCGGGCAATTCCAGCTTCGGCATGTGGCAATTCGTGCATCCGGACTTGGCTACCTTGCACATCCCTGGCTTCGCCCTCGCACTCGTGTGACATGCCTGGCACTTGGAGTCGTAATGCTCAGCCACTGTCTCCAGCGGAAGATGCGGATCATGACACGCGATGCAGCTGATACGCGCATCGTCTTCATCGAAGCACTTGCTGCCTTCGAGCCGGTACGGCTGAAATCGTAGAGTGGTGATGTCGCGAACGCCGGTCTGCGCAATTTCCTCCCACGTGCGGTGGCACTGCCCGCAGAATCTCGAGATTTCGCCGCTGCTCAGCGACGATAAATGCTTCATTCGGACACTCCCGGTCTCTCCATTCACTTCTCCGTACAGATGAGTCTCGGAGTTTTCGTGACAGTGCGAGCACTGCACTCCCGGGGTGAGTTTTTCGAGGATCAACTCGCGTTTCTCTATTCCGCCCGTAGAGTGGCAACCCAAACAGCGCAGCTTCTCTTCCGTTCCCAGCCGTCGACCGGTAGCCTCCGCGAGATCTGGTGGAGGCGTCTTACTATGCCCGATCGTTATCGCCAGTCCGCCAATCTCGCTGAAATAACTGACCCGGCTTTCATAGAACTCGCCTTTATTTTCGAGGATGTAGGTCTGTCCGATCGCCGCGCTGGAGCCGACGGCAAAGCGAATCGGCAACGTGAGCGTCTCACTCCCCTTGCTGACGGTGTAGGAAGATTCGTCGCCGCGCCGTTCGATGCGAAACGAATACGGACCGTCGACGAATGTGAGGACCGGATTCCGAATTAACACCGCGCATTTGGTGACGCTCTCCATGGCTTGAGCCATGGGAGTCGCGGCCTGGCTCTTGGCCTGCTGATGGCAGCTGGCGCAAGGGCTCCCGGGTGGCGACTGTGCGAACGCCGCCGCAATACTTAGTAAAAGGAGGCCAAAGGCAATCCGTGAAGGTTTACATGTCATCCAGACTTTGATGCGATCAAAAAACGCGATCCGTGCATTTTAGTCTCAAATGTCCGCTGTCCGTCTTCGATTCCTGCGCCAGTGTTGTACCATGCCGAATCGCCTGGACGGGTTTCGGTGCGAATCCGATCGAAGATGTTCCTGACAGTACAACCGTCAGGACGGAATTCAAGTTCTACTGCATCGAATTGTTGCCATATTGCCTCTAAGCTCCCGAGGAGTGCGCCACTTTGCAAAGCGTCGCTGTAGTAGTTCTTGCTAACCAGCTGTCGAAGTGGCTGCTGCGCCTGGGTGGTGTAGGCCTCATCGTAATAGGCTTGGTCGATAACTCCGTGGTTCCGATTCCGGGCGGCATGGATCTTTTCGTGATTCTGCTTACCGCTCGCAATCGGGGATTGTGGCTCTATTACGCGCTGATGGCCGTCGCCGGAGCCATGATTGGAGGTTTCCTCACCTACCGCATCGCCCGCAAAGGTGGCAAGGAAAGCTTTGAGAAAAAGGTTAGCAAGCGGCGCTCAGAAAAGGTCTACAAGCGCTTTGAAAAAAGCGGCTTCTCTACGGTATTGGTCGGCTCGATTCTGCCGCCCCCATTCCCCATGGTGCCGGTATTGATGGCCGCCGGCGTTCTGCAGTATCCCTACAGGAAATTTCTCACCGCCCTTGGGATCGGACGCGCGATCCGATTCATCGCGCTCGCCTACCTCGGACGCCTCTATGGCACAGCCATTCTGGGCTGGTTGTCCCACTACTACAGACCGTTTCTCTATGTGCTCATCGCGGCGGCGGTCCTGGGGAGCGCCGCCGCCCTCATCTATTTCAAGTGGTACCGCCACCGCGAACACGCCACTACTTAAAACGATGAGGTCCCTTGTAAGCCTTGCTACCGCGCTGGCGCAGGTTGCGGCGTCGTCGCCGGTGCTGTTGTCTTCGGTGCGTTGAAATTTACCTTCGGTGCCTCGCGTGAACCCTCGGATGCTTGGAAATATGCCTCATTTGGCTTGAAACCGGCCCATCCGGCAAAAATGTTGTGGGGAAATTGCTGGATGTAGGTGTTGTAGTCCTGCAGCGTCTCGTTGTATCGCTTGCGTTCTACCGCGATCCGGTTTTCCGTTCCTGCGAGTTCATCCTGCAAACGCAGGAAGTTCTCGTTCGACTTCAGTTGCGGATAGTTCTCCACGATCAACAGGAGTCGCCCCAGTGCGCCGTCTAGTTGTCCGTTGGCAGCGATCTTTTCCTGAGGACTGCCAGCCGAAAGCAACGCAGACCGCGCCTTCGCAATGTCTCCAAATACCGTTTGCTCTTGCTGTGCGTACCCTTTAACCGTCTCAACCAGGTTTGGGATCAGGTCGGCTCGCCGTTGCAGAACAATGTCGACCTGCGACCAGGCCGCCTTCACGCTCTCATTCTTCGTGACCAACGTGTTGCGAACGCCGACGTATTGTCCGAAGAACACCAGCCCTATGACTAGCAGAAGTACGACAACAACGATGACAGCTATGAGACCTTTACCCATCACGCCCTCCTTGAGGCAAACTGAATCTTACTCTTGGCCACGACTCAGGCCATATCTACCGCGGAAATGACTTTTTCAAGTCCGGCTACGTAGCGGTCCACTAGGTCGTGAACGTCGCCCTTTTTTGCCTCCGCCTTGCCTCCGCGCGCATCCAGAACCTGAAGCATCGCCGAAGAATCGAACCCAACGCGCTGCCCGACGGCAGTTACTGCTTCGCGCCTGCCCGAGATGTTCTTCTCCCCGAGAACAATCAGCGCGTGCCGAAATAAGGTTCCCAGTGAAGGCGCAGATCGTTGCAGGATTTCCCATAGCCGGCCATTGTCTCCCCCTGCCACCAACACGTGCTGGCGCAACAGAACCAGCTTCTCGCGAAGCTCGTACTCAACTTGCACGCGATGCAGATGCATCGGAATCTGCAATCCTTCCAGAACATTTGGTCCAAAGAGTAAGCGATGATGCATCTGCATATCCAGCAACTCAATGGCAAATACGTCGAGCGAGCGTTCCAGTTCCTGGCGCGTCATGCACAGTGGCGGCGGCTGCTTATGGCCGTCCCACCACTTGGCAGCCGGCGTCAGCGCTTGCAGCGCCTTGAAGGAGCTGTCTCGCAGAACGCAAAACATGTTCAGGTTCGAGAGACCCTCGTGGAACTCTCCCGACGCCGCTGAGCCGAACAGGATAATGCTCTCGACGTTTGGTCCGCCTGCGGTCCGCATCTTGTTCACGAAGTCGTCAATCAATTTCTCGGGAATCATTGCGTCCTCATTACCTACCAACTGCTGCTCGCCCCACCGCCACCGGAACTCCCTCCGCCAAACCCGCCAAAGCCCCCGCCGCCACCGAAGCCTCCGCTGCCACCGCCAAATCCTCCTCCGCCCCAACCGCCACCGCGCCGTCCACCAAAGGTTTGCGAGAAGAGGATCCAGAACAGAATATTGCGCAGGGGTGAAAAGAGAACGATCAGTCCGATGATGGTGAGCACGACGATCGAGCCAAACGACAAGTGCAGGCCTTCATCTGGCTGCGTGCGCGCCGGGGCTCGCGGCCGCGACGCCGTCAGTTGGACACCAGCATCAGCCGCGATGACATCAGCCACGCGGCTCGTTACCAGAAACAATGCTTGGCTGTAATCGCCGCTGCGCATGAGCGGGATCGCTTCGCGCTGAAAGCCTCCAACTTTTCCGTCCGGAAGAATCCCTTCCAGCCCATAACCGACCTCGACGCGGGCGCGGTGATCCTGTATCGCATACAGGATGAGCACACCATGGTCTGTAGATTTCGCGCCGATGCCCCATTTCTTGAAGAGGTCGACCGCGAAACTGTCGATATCAGCGCCATCGGTCGAGTTGACGGTTACGACAGCGATTTGGGCGTGCGCCTTTTCGTCAACTTGACGGCACAGCTCCGTCATCTGTGAGAGGGTAGTGGCCTCGATGACATGTGCGTAGTCGTTGACGTATCCGGTTGGTTGCAGTTGCGAAACAGATTCGGCCTTCGTCGATATGCTCAGCCATACCAGGGCGGCTGCCAAGCATACTTTCACGCGCCAGGTCACACAAAAATTGTACAGGACATTGTCATTGGCCGTTGGGCAGGCCCGGACTGCCACTGTACTGGTGCATCGGAAAGACATTCACCTTGGTAATTTGCTGCACGAACGGCAATGGACGATGATGGATAGCGATGTCCGCCTCTGGAAGCACACGCCGTTGGGATCGCCTGCCCGT
This sequence comes from uncultured Acidobacteriota bacterium, assembly GCA_963801895.1. Taxonomy (GTDB): domain Bacteria; phylum Acidobacteriota; class Terriglobia; order Terriglobales; family Acidobacteriaceae; genus Sulfotelmatobacter. The sequence goes on from CAWDGM010000008.1 coordinate 43,364, forward strand.
AGACCTGCCCGTCCGCGTCGTTACCTCCAAAGGGTTTTCGACCACGGTGGTGGAAGGCCGCGGCACCGAGCTGAGTGAAGGCGGCATGGTGCTCTACGCCGGAATCCTGCTGAACCCGGGTGACTTGCTCGAAGTCGAGTTCGATACCCCAACACCTTCGCGGCTGCCTGCCATCGTCCGATCTCGTAACGGCTTCTGTTTCGGCCTCGAATTTATTACGCCTCTACCCGCGTAGCTGCTCGCCCTCCCCAGCCTTCCCATAGCTTTGCAATCAAAATTGTTCTAGCATCTCTAACGGCCCAGGGAGCCGCTCATGTACTTCGAACAGTTCTATTTGGGATGTCTTGCGCATGCGTCCTACATGCTGGCGTCAGAGGGCGAGGCAGTCGTCGTCGATCCCCAGCGTGACGTCGATCTTTATGTGAAGGCGGCGGAGCAACATGGGCTAGCGATCCGGCACATTTTTGAGACACACCTGCATGCCGATTTTGTTTCTGGCCATCAGGAACTGGCGGCGCGCACGGGCGCGAAGATCTACATGGGAGCTCAGGCCGGAGCGACATTCCCGCATGTGGCTGTGAGTGACGGTTTTGAATTGAAATTTGGGACCGCTTCGATTCGAGTGCTGGAGACCCCCGGCCATACCGCGGAAAGCATCTGCCTCGTGGTGACCGACAATGAGAAGTCGGCGGAGCCGTGGGCTGTCTTGACGGGTGACACGCTCTTCATCGGCGACGTGGGGCGCCCTGATCTATCTCCTCGGCACACGCCGGCGCAACTTGCCGGGTTGCTCTTCGACAGCCTGCACCACAAGCTGCTGGCACTACCGGACAAAGTTCTGGTTTATCCGGCGCACGGAGCGGGCTCTCTCTGCGGAAAGAACATGCGCGCGGAACGCTCGTCCACAATCGGGACCGAGCGCCTCACGAACTACGCCCTGCAAATCAAGAGCAGGGAAGAGTTCGTTGCTCAGTTGACCAGCAATCTTCCCGCGCGCCCCGAGTACTTCCTCAAGGACGCTGAGATCAACCGCACCGGCGCATCGGCTCTCTCGGAGATGGCCCCGCTGCGAGCAATCTCTCCCGCTGAGTTGCAAGCGATGCTGAGAGACGGAGAACTGGCGCTCGATGTGCGAACCGGAGACGACTTTGCCGCGGGACATGTGCCTGGCTCCGTGAATATCGCGCTGTCAGGACAGTTTGCGTCGTGGGCCGGAATCGTCTTGGGCGTAGCCGCGCATCCAGTGCTGATTGCCGAAACAGACTCTCAGTTGGAAGAGGCGCGAGTCCGTCTCGCTCGCGTTGGGCTGGAAGGGCTGAGTGGATATCTGGCGGGCGGCATTGCCGCCTGGAAGCAAGCTGGGTTGCCACTTGAAACGACTCCGCAGATGACGGTGGACGATCTTAAAGCGCGGCTGCAACAGGGCAAGATACAGGTGCTCGATGTGCGCCGCGAGCCGGAATGGAATGCTGCTCATATTGAAGAGGCCAACTGGTGGCCGCTGGACAACTTCAGGGTTTCGCCGCCAGAAATCGACCACGATGCGATCGTCGCCGTGCATTGCAAGGGGGGTTACCGCAGCATGATCGCAAGCAGCCTCTTGCAGCGCGCGGGGTTCAAGAATGTGTTCAATCTGGCGGGCGGGTTTGACGCCTGGCAGCAGGCCAACTTGCCGGTTATTCCTTCAAAATCGGTAGAGGTCTAGAAGCCTTGGCCTGTGGATAAAGTGTTCCTTTGGGAACATATTACGTACATCTATGTACGTACAATAACCGCTAAGTGCTGAGTCTATCAATTCTTAGCGACGATCTCATTTTCCAGATGGTGGCCTGTTCTCGCAATCACCAAAAGTAACCTTTCCAGCCGCGACTCCTCAACGGACGGGTTCATGCACGTAAACTTCAGGCATTGAACACCCTTGACCCGCGTATGCCCCAGTACCGCCATTCCGCTGTCAAATAGCTGCTTCCTGATCGTTGCGTTGAGCAAGTCGGCGTTGCCCTGGCCGCTGCTCGGCACATAACGGAACAGCACGGTGCTAAGCTGTGGCTCGGACACTAACTCGAGATTCGGAATCCGGCGAACGACCTCAGCGGCGTGGGAAGCCAGCGCAATGGTGCGATCAATCATCGCGCCCAGCTTATTGCGTCCGAGGGACTGGAACGAGATCCACAACTTCAAGGCATCGAAGCGGCGGCTGGTGAGGACGGAATTTGTCACGAGGTTGGGAACGCCCTCTTCCTCATGAGTTTCGGGATTTAGATAGTCGGCGTGCATCCTGATGAAGCGGAAGTTGTCCGAATCCCTGAGAAGGAAAGCGCTGCATGGAATTGGCTGCCAGAACAATTTATGGAAGTCGACGGAGAGCGAGTCGGCAGCCCCGATGCCGGCAAGCTTGTCGTGGTGCTTCGTCGAAAACAATAAAGCTCCGCCATAGGCGGCATCGACATGAAGCCATACCTGTTCGGATTTTGCGATTGCTGCCAGCTCGGTTACTGGATCGATCGATCCGAAATCTGTCGTTCCGGCCGTCCCCACGATGGCCATCGGCAGCAAGCCAGAGGAGCGGATGTGCCGCAATGCGTTACGCAAGGAAGCGGGGTCCATGCGGAAGCGCTCATCCACAGAAACTCTCACAACGGAATCGGTTCCAAGGCCGAGTTGGGATGCAGATTTCTCCACCGTAAAGTGCGATACCTCGGAACACAGAATCCGTAGTTTGGAGGCTTCGGGAGGCAAGCCGGATTTCTGTGCTGACCAGTTCCATTTGCGCTCAATAAATGCGTCTCGCGCGAGGAGCAGTCCCATGTAGTTTGACAGCGAGCCGCCGGTCGTGAAAGTTCCGTCCGCGCCGGCGGGATAGCCGGCTTCGCCGCAGAGCCAGCGAATCAATTCTTGTTCGACCACGGTAGCGATGGGCGCCTGATCGAACGAGTCCATGGATTGATTGAGCGCGCTGATGACGGCCTCGGCGGCCAGCGCCGGCAGGAGCGGAGGACAGTGCAAGTGGGCAATCGTCGCAGGATCGCTGACGGCTATGGAATTCGCGACGATCGTGTGCAGGAACTGGCCCAGATCGTTTGCTGTTTGACCTTCGGGCAGAAACTTGAACTGGGCCAGTTTTGCAAGTACCGTCGCATCCTTTCCTGCATAAGGCCCCGCAGGAAACGAATCGTAGACCACATCGATCGCCTGTGAAATCCACTGCCGATATGCGTCCTTGCTTTGGTCGGAGGAAGTCAGGAATTCGGTTTCGAACAAGTGAATCCTCGGGGGGGAGGCTCAATGAACGTATTGGGCTGTTTACTTTTTGAAGCCTAGGACGAGGCACAAGATACCGCCGCCCATGAGTACGATTCCAACCGCGGGCGGAAGTTTCTTGCTGTCTTCGGTTTGGACGCTGAGTTTCGCTCCTCCGATAGCAACACCGTGCTTCTCGCTTTGAGGAACTGGAACGACAAACGACAATGCGCCAAGAATAAGCAAAATCACGCCGATAACAGGGAGACCCTTCATTGCTATTCCTTTCGCCCAGCATCGAAGATGCGGTTCCACTGGGCTATCGTGCGACAATCATACGTCATGGACGAGGATAGAAGGCGTCGGTTGAGGAATGGAGCGATGGCGGAATGAAACTCGGCAAATTGGCAGAAAAGTATTGCGTGCAATCGGGCAAGGATTTCCGTCTGAAAGATTGCGACCCTGCGGATACCGCACATTTACATTCAAAAAAGCACGCCGAAAAATTGCTGCAAGAGGGAATTGCGAAAACGGCGGAAATGCAGGATCGGCTTTACGCGCAGGACAAGTGGGCGCTCCTTCTCATTTTCCAGGCGATGGATGCTGCCGGGAAAGATGGGGCGATCGAACACGTAATGTCAGGCGTCAATCCGCAGGGCTGCCAGGTGTATTCGTTCAAGGTGCCGTCGGAGCTGGAACTGCAGCACGATTTTCTGTGGCGCACCGCGTGCAATTTGCCTGAGCGGGGTCACATCGGAATCTTTAATCGGTCGTACTACGAAGAAGTGCTGGTTGTCCGTGTACACCCGGAGATCCTGAAGGGTCAGAAAACCCCGCCGTCGCTGGTGGGGAAGAACATTTGGGACGAACGCTTTGAAGACATCCGCGGCTTTGAGCGGCACATGGCTCGGAGCGGGACCGTGATCCGCAAGTTCTTCCTCCATTTGTCGAAAAAGGAGCAGAAGAAGCGCTTCCTCGCGCGGCTGGACGAGCCGAAGAAGAACTGGAAATTTTCTGCTGGTGACGTTAAGGAGCGCGAGTGCTGGGACGATTATCAGGATGCCTACGAAGACATGATCCGGAACACGGCGACCAAGGAGGCTCCCTGGCATGTCGTACCCGCCGACAACAAGTGGTTCACCCGGCTGGTGATTTCAACGGTGGTCGTCGAGACGCTCGAGTCGCTGGACCTGGCATATCCCAAGGTGAACGCCGGGAAGAAGAAAGAGCTCGAAGAAGCGAAGAAGCTATTACTCTCCGAGAAGTAATACAACTCGTCACGGAAGGGATGTCCCGGCCGTTTTCCGGGACATAGCGGCGTCCAAAAGCCTTCCCATGCATACGCCGCCGAGATTACTATAGGCAATCGTTTATTTCCTTCCGGAGATTGTCCAAACATGGGTTTTCCAGGGCTTCGTATGCGTGTGTCACTTGCTGCGCGCTCCGTCCTCTTCATGGTTTTGCCGTTCTTCCTCCTGATTGGAGGCAGCCACGCGCAGGTCAAGCCGGGCCGGCAATCGAAAGCCGTCACACCCTCTCAACCTGCACAAACAAGTCAGCCTGCTGCGACCGCGTCTGATGGCAAGGAAGAAGGTTCCGAGGAATCCGAAAAGCCGGAGGAGAAGGCATTCAAGGGATTGAAGTACCGGCTAATCGGCCCTTTCCGTGGCGGTCGGTCGCTCACCGCTGCCGGGATTCCGGGAGATCCTACGACTTACTACTTCGGTGCGACGGGTGGCGGAGTGTGGAAGTCGACCGATGGAGCGATGACTTGGTCCTCTGTTTTCGACAAGGAGGGAACGTCCGCGATCGGCAGCCTTGCGGTAGCAAACTCGAATCACAATGTGCTCTACGTCGGAACAGGAGAGGCCTGCATACGCGGCAACATCTCGCACGGCGATGGCGTGTACAAGTCCATGGATGGCGGCAAGACCTGGAAGAATGTTGGGCTACGCGATTCGCGCGCTATCGGCAAGGTCATTATCAATCCGACCAATCCTGACATTGTTTTTGTCGCTGCGCTCGGACATCCATATGGGCCGAACGCTGAGCGAGGAATTTTCCGGACCATTGATGGCGGTAAGAATTGGGAGAAAGTTCTGTACAAAGATGAGAACACGGGTGGGATCGACGTTGCATTCGATCCGGATAATCCCAATATTCTGTTCGGCGCGTTGTGGCAGGCACGGCGAACCTCATGGAGTATGACGAGTGGTGGACCGGGCAGCGGGCTTTATCGATCAAGTGATGGTGGATCGACCTGGAAGCGACTGGAGGAGCACGGATTGCCCAAGGGGCCTTACGGCAAGATCGGTGTTGCCGTGGCCGCCAATTCAGATCGCGTCTATGCGCTGATCGAAGCGCACAATCCGGACGGCGGACTGTACCGTTCGGATGACCAGGGCGAATCGTGGCAGCTGGTGAATGCGAGTCACAGCCTATGGCAGCGGCCGTGGTACTACATGCATGTGATCGCGGACCCACAAGACGAGAACGTTCTCTACATCATGGATGTGGACGCCTACAAATCTACCGATGGCGGCCATCTGTTCAACAAGGTTAAGGTTCCGCACGGCGATAATCACGGATTATGGATCGATCCGCAGAATACCCGGCGAATGATTGCCTCCAATGACGGCGGCGTCACGGTGACCCTGGATGGGGGCAAGAACTGGACTACTCAAGATAATCAGCCGACGGCGCAGTTCTATCACGTAATCACCGACAGCGCGACGCCATACCGGGTGTACGGTCCGCAGCAGGATAGCGGAACGGTTGGAATTGCCAGCCGCAGCGACGACGGTGCAATCAGCGAGAACGACTGGTACGACGTAGGCGGAGGCGAGGCAGGTTATATCGCCCCATACCCGTCGGATCCGAATATCGTTTACGCGGCGGACTATCAGGGAAACATCACTCGCTACGACCGTCACACCGGCCAAGTGAAGGCTATCACCGTGCAACCGGAGCTTTCGGATGCGCACGGGGCCGCGAACCTGGAGCATCGCTTTCAGTGGACCGCGCCAGTCATGATCTCTCCACATGATCCCAACACGCTCTATCATGCCGGCGAGGTTGTCTTCAAAACGACCGATGGCGGCGTGCACTGGCAGCCGATCAGTTCCGATCTCACTCGCAACGACAAGAGCAAGCAAAAAGTTTCCGGCGGCGATATCACGCTGGACGATTCCGGTACCGAGTATTACGACACAATTTTTGCGCTTGCGGAATCACCGATCACGAAAGGGTTGCTGTGGGCCGGAACGGACGACGGGTTGATTCAGCTCACGAAAGATGAAGGCAAGACGTGGACGAATGTAACTCCGAAAGACATGCCGGAGTGGAGCCGCATCAGCCAGATTGATCCGTCAGCCTTCGATGCAGGAACGGCGTACGTCGCAGTCGACCGCCATCAGTTTGACGATCTGCATCCGTATATCTATAAAACCAGCGATTACGGTAAGACTTGGACGAAGCTGGGGCAGGGAATTCCCGACAATGCCTTTGTGCGTGTCGTGCGCGAAGATCCCAAGAAGCGTGGGCTTTTATACGTAGGGACCGAGACGGGAGTGTTTGTTTCGTTTAATGACGGCGCGAACTGGCGTCCCTTGAAGCTGAACCTGCCGACAACGCCAGTGCACGATCTCACGATAAAGGAAAACGACCTGGTGGTGGCGACGCACGGCCGCGCTTTTTGGATCCTTGATGACATTACACCGCTGCGGCAATACACCGACGACTCGGCGCAGAAGGACGCCGTCCTGTACACACCGGCGACAGCTTATCGGATCCAGGCGGGGGCGAGCGGGGAGCGGCGTGCCTCGAAGCGTGCGGGGCAGAATCCTCCGGTCGGAGCGGTCATCTACTACTTTTTGAAAGGCGCGCCGAAGAAAGATTCGGAAACGAAAATCGAAATACTCGACGCGTCCGGCAAGGTCATCCGGAAGTACTCGAGCACGGAATTCAACACCCTGGAAGAGCCGCCCGACCCGGATGACAAGAAGCCGGAGAAGGAGTTGAAGCCTGAGGCCGGGCTGAACCGTTTCGTATGGGATTTGCGATACGACGAAGCCCGCCGCGTTCCAGGCTATTACCTGTACGAGTACGGTGCAGGAGCCCGCGGCCCTGTGGCTGTGCCCGGACACTATCAGGTTCGGCTCACGACTGCCGGGCAGACGCAGACGGCCGGATTTGATCTAAAACTCGATCCGCGCGTGAAGGTCAGCCAGGCTGACCTGGAGGAACAATTCAAACTGCTGCTCGAGACGCGCGACGAGCTAAGCCGCGTGTACGACACGGTGAATCAGATTCAAGATGTCCGGACGCAACTGACTGGGCTGAAGCGGAGATTGCCAGAAAACGCGCCCAAGAACATCATCAGCGCCGCTGACGGTCTTGAAAGGAAGTTGGTGGCGGTGCGGGAGGGATTGATTAACCTGGAAATCACCGCCAACGAGGATTCTCTCGCTTATCCGCCGCAACTGGATGCGAAGTTGGCTTACCTGGCAATGGATGTCGGAACGGCAGATTCGGCCCCGACCGAGGCGGAGAGCCTTCAGTTTGACAAGCTGAAGCGGCAAACTGGGGAGCTGGTCTCAAGGTGGGAGGACCTGCAACGCCGGGATCTGGCCGCTTTTCAGAAGCTTACGGCCGAAGGAAGTCTGTCGACCGTAGTTGTGCCTCCGGCCGGACGGGCAGTGGACGACGAGCCAGCGCCGGCTCACTAGAGCGTGCTGGAATATAGCCATTCAGCCTTGAGTTATTGCAGGACCGAGTCGAATTAGGACTTTGGCTCTGCTTACCCCGGAGGTTACTGGTATAACTTCTGTGCTACGACGATGGCACTGATGTGCCTTGTTCGAATTCAAGCCGGTTGATATTGTGCCGATAGTTCTTGTGTGGTTCCTCCCCTGAAGGTGAAGGAATTAACCGGATCGGGGGGTGTTATGCGAATGATGCATTTGTGTTACGCGGCGATTGGCTTTGCGGTGGCACGCTGGATTTTCAAGCGGCAGGCAACGCCGGTAACGGATCCCGTCAGTCACTTCCGATCACAGGGCCTTCTGTAAAAGTTTTTCCCGAGCTTGGGCGCGCGCACCCGTTGCGCATCCATTTCGTCTAACGCGCGCCCACACTCTCTACCCTCGTTCACTTCTCTGGCTTCCGCAGCCTGTAGAGTTCTCATAAAAGCAGCCCCTGCTGAGCCGAACATTCGACCTAAGTACCGTTACCAACGTTTGCCGCCACCCGCCTCGTTTGCGCCTTCTCTCCATACAATTGAACGAGAGACCTCCTCGGATGCCTCGGCATCCGGTGCGAGTGCTCCGCCTGTATGGTTCGTCTCCTGGGAATCCGTCCGCTTCTCGTGTTGGCTGCTTTGATGGCCGTGCTATCCCCAATGCGCACAATCGCTCAGGACGATCCCAACGAAACGCCACTAGGTGATGTCGCCCGAAACCTAAGAAAAAATGCAGCGAAGCCTGCAAAACAGGTAATTGACGATGACAACATCGACCAGGCGCTCGCAGATGCGGAAAAACGCAAAAGCCTGGGCTCCTCGCTCAAATACCTGATGGCAGGGGACTCGAAGGGCTTCCAGGTATCAGCGCCGGATGTGACCTGTAGCCTGGCCTTTACGGCGAACGTCAAGTCGCTGCTATCGGCGAACCAATATTCTCAAATGGATTTGCCCACGGACCAGCTCTCGAAGCTGGAAGGGCCGGCGGCGATCGAGGGCGATGCACTAACCATTACCGCATTCAATGCCACGACCTGGCACGTAAGTGAGATCGCTGTGGCCTTCACCGTCGTGAAGAAGGCGAAAGCGGATGCTCCGCAGGATGATCTCGCAAGCGCCATGCAGGAAGTGCGGCCCGAGCGCAAGCCCGACGTAACCGTGATCTACCGCATGCGTGCCGCGGCCCCGCCTTGGGAACGGGTTGTTTTCAGCGCGCCGCTAAATCTGGATATCGCTCCCGGGGACGAGTGGCATTGGGCCATCGTTCAGGCAAAAGGATATCCGCCACAGGGGTCGGCGATCGCTGCGGCAACGGCACCCGCGACTGGGCCGACGGTGACGCCTGCGGTGTCGACGCAAGGGCCGCAAGACGATGCTGCTGCTCCCGCTTCACAACCGCAATAGCGACAAGGCATGTCGCAGCTGGTAAGTATTGAGCCAGTGTACGGAAGTTAATTGCCTGCCTTTAAAACGACTGTGTTCCGTTCATCGCCTGCGATGGCTCGATAAAACTTCTTGAGTTCGTCGGCTCGGGATACGGGAACGCTCAATTCCTTCACTTCGAAGGTACGGCTGTAGTGAATCAAGTTCCCCTTTACTTCCGTTTTCGAGTGGTAGCTGGCGAAGCCGTAGTCCATGTCCACCGCGGGCGGCACGTCGTCCACTACGTAGCCGGGCGGGATCGTGATGTCGAAGGTGTCGGTATCGTGCGAAGGACCTTCAAACTCGATGGCAAACTTGCGGGGCTCCTTTGTTTCGAGAATCCCACTGGTTTTCACGCCGAGGACTCGCGGGCGGACTAGGAGAAGGCCGCCAGCGTTCTTGGCATAGTTCTGTGCCTCGAACGCATATTCGAAACCAAACGGCTGATCGGTCTGATTGAGATTTACGAGAGTCGCCTTGGTGATGCGAAACAATGACAACGAGCCCGAGAGCAGATCTTCGATTGGCTTGATCTGGTCGGCGCTCTTGTTTATGTTTCGCAGCCGGTAACGTTCGTTGGCGGCGCGATCTCCCAGCCGTTTTTCCTCGACTTCGCCCTTCAAAGTGCCTGACGTATCTAGCGTCAGCTTGCCGGAGCGCGCGATGCTGTTCATTGCAGGCTCTTCCCTGGGGAGTTCAAGCAGTTCGCCGCCATTTTCCGTTACCACTAACCCGTAGTTTGCCTGCAGTGAACCCGAGATCTGTCCGAAGGGAGTCATGTCGTCCGTCGGATCAAAGAAGAGCAGCCGGCCCAGCTTGGGGTGACGTATGGTCGCGACCAACGATGCATCCTCTACATCGTCGGGAAGCTTAATCACAGTAATTTGATGGTCGAATCCTTGATGAGCTGGTGTTTCGAGAGTGATGGAGCCTCGCTCGTGGTTAATGGCAACTTGATAGGAATCAACTCCGATCTCGCGCAGCATCGAGCGCATCAGCGTGGCTTTGTCCTTGCAATCGCCGTAGTGATGAGCAAATACCTCGGGCGCAGGGTGAGGTTGCCAGCCGCCGATGCCAAGCTCGATCGCCACGTAGCGAATGTCATGTTGTACAAAATCGGCGAGAGTCTGCATCTTCTGCAGCTTTGTAGACCTTGAAACCGTGAGAGAAGCTACTTTTTGCTTGATGTCGGGGGACGCATCCAAACGTCCTTGAAACAAGTTCCAGTACCATGCGCCCATTTCGCGCCAGTTGCTGAACCCATTGCGTACGGATGGTCCTTCGGAGGAGAAGAACGAGACGACCATTGCCCCTACTACACCGTGGAATGGCGGCATGTCCTTCTCTGGCTGAATCGGCACTACGTCGTTGACGACCCACTGCCACTGATTACTGCCCACGTGCGTAGGTTTTATCTCTCCATGATTGAGAAATGATGCTTTGTATTCCCACCCAGTGGGAAGCTGCAACGAGTAATGGGATTCGCGAACAGGAACTCTCTGTTGAAAGTGCCAGGTATCCTGGAGTACCAAGGGGTGTTCTTCGACCTCAAATTCGTAGCCGATCACATTGCCTGGGTCTGCAGCGGGTATGTGAAGGACCTTCGCTTTCACGTCGTTCACCAGCTCGATTCCCTGGATCATGGGGGGCGAAATTTCAGCCGCGTCCTTGTCCTTCACTTCGTAGTCTTTTCCTTGCGCAGGAATGCACCACCCATGCAAGGCAGTGACCCTTTGGGCGGGAATGTCGAAGTTAACGAAGACAGTTCCGTGCTCACGCCCATTTGGCCGCAGGATTTTGTAAGCTCTCCGAACCTGGGTTTTGATCTTGTCCGCGGAAACCACGCTAACGTTAACTTCCTCGTAAAGCATCACGGCGTCGGTTTTCTCGTCGTGAGCGGGCAGAGGGGCCGAAGTGACAGCATGCATCCAAGCAGGCGCATCACCCGCGAAGGCGGGACACACAGCGGCGAAGAGGCAAGCGATAGCGAAGGTTGCAACTCGGATAGATCGCATGCTAATTGCTGGCGGTGCTTGCACCAGGTTGCAGAATGACCTGTTGTTCATCTCCCGTCCTCACGACTTGAAAGACTTTGCGCAGGGTTGCATAGTTCTGCTGTGGTAACACCAGAACATCCACGTCCAATTCGCGGCTGAGGCGAAGTGTTCCCTTGTCATTCTTCGTCTCAAGGCTGTAGACGATCGCCTTGGCATCCAGTTTTTGCGGTTGAGGAATAGTGGAAATTTGCCATCCCACCGGCAAATCGATGGAGACATCGTCGGATCGCTCGAACGGGTACTCGAAGTAGATGGGATGTACCCGATCGGCGTGATCGAACAAATGCTTTTCCTGGGCGGAGAATAGCCCAACGGGCAGAAGCGCGCGGCGTCCCGCACCCGACGCCCATCCGCCGATTTTCACCGTAAATTCCGCAAGCAATGAGGTGGAAGAGTTCTTCCAGTCAGGCTGATTGGTCAGTTCGACATCGCATGCGACTGGAATGGCTTCTTTTACTTCATTTTCCAGAAATACTTTCCGGGCGGTGTCGTCCGCAAAGCGTTCTTCTATCCTGCGCTGTGACGATTCAAGGCCCGTGTAAGTGACGATTACTTTCCCTTCCAGGTCTCCCGTTTCAGTCAATTTCAGCTCCGCTTTGCGTTGGATCACCGATTCGTTGGGCGCCGGAAGCGAAGTCTCAAGCCAGGATCCGCCGTCTTTGTCGAGTTTCAGGCCCTTCACTCCGGTCTCTACCCACGGGAGCATCCCATACGGTACAAAAGCTGCGCCTGGATCAAAGAACGTGTCCTTTCCGTCCAACTTCACCACGACAACGTTCGCGTCCAAGCGGTTTCCGTCCATAGTTTCGGGAGAGAAAAAGTAGTTCTGGCGATCGGGGACCCACATCCCGGAAGCCTGGAAACCGGCGGCGCGACTGAGAGCCAGGAAAAGCCACGTTAGCTGCATGCCGTTTCCGTATTGCTTTTTCCAGATATCCTCGACGTTTTCTGCGACCTTCTCCTTCTCGCGCTTCTGTTCTTGCTCCGTTTTTTCTGCTTCGTATGAGGTATTTCGAATTTGCTGAACACGGGCATAGATCTTCTGCAGCTTGACTTGAGGCGTGTCACTTGCAGAGACAATACTGGCAACCGCTTCCTCCATCGCCTTGTGTTTCCCAACAAAGCTCTCGAGTTGATCGTTCCGCTTCTTCCCCAGTTTCCTCCAGTACTTTTCAGGGTCGTGCTCGACAAAGTCATCGCTGTAGACAAAATCCACACGTGATTTCATCTCATTCGCGGGGGGCATGTAGTCTTCGGTCTGAAACGCCGGGATGTCCTTTGCGTCAAGGGAGATGATGTGGTTCGGACTTTCGGTCGGGGGAGTTGTTCCCGCGGGCAGCCTATTCCATGTCCAGCGCACGTTGATGGGTACGTAGTTACTGGTATAGGGCCTGAGTGAGAACTTCGCGCTCCTGGTATACAACTCGTGGCTAAGGATCCAGTGCGAATTGAAATAGAACTGCTCGGAAAGATCTGTGGTGTAGTAATACTCAAGAATCGAGCCCACACGAACATCGGGCAACGTGAAGGTCTTCGCGAGATATTTGAAACCACGAGCCTTCGCGATTGACTTGTCGAATGCCTTCCCGGTGAATTCCACGATCGTCCCATCGGGCTCGATGGTCCGGGCGTGAATGTTCACGACACTGCCCATTTCCTTGTAGAAGGGAATCTCGATGTCACCGTACTTACGGCCTTCTTCCGTGAGGATCTTTATGCGAAAGTACACATCCTCGTGCGCAGTGTGACCGCGATCATCGCGGTCAACTTGGCGGAAGAGAATGATGGCGGGAGCGCCCGGGGCCTTCGGGTCGCCTGTCATCTTTAACTCGTCTGGAGAGACGGGCTGGTAGCTGACAGACCAGGCTGGTACGCAGAAGACCGCTAGGGACGCACAAAGAGAGAGGACAGCCAGACGACGCTTGGACATGGCGCACCATCACCTGCATGTGACCTGAGTAACAAAGTAACCGCCAGCCTGAGGGAGGAAGGGTTTGGCCAGAGAGGCTGTCACGGCTCCGTGCTACACGGATTTGTAGAGCACGCTACCTATATGCTGTCGGACAATACAATCACAGCCTTCTTGTGTCAAGAAAATCGGACATGTTATGGAACCACCGAAGTAGCGCAGCTTCAGTGATGCCGGTCACATCGTTGGGAAAGAAAGACGAAGTAGCCCTTGAACTATCCGCACGCTACATACCAAGGTTCAAGACGTGTAAGTCGCAATGAATCGAAGTATTTGTGTAGATACGCTGAGATCGTGACTTACTCCATGGGCAAACATTTGCATCTTGGACACCCCCAAAAACGATTCTCCAAAGACACATGCTAGACTGTTGTTGACCCCAGTCAATTGAGGAACTTGCGATGAAATTCGGCGTCATTATTTTCCCGGGTTCAAACTGCGATCACGATGCTTTCTGGACGATCCAGCAGGTGGCGAAGCAGCCCGTAACGTTCCTCTGGCATGAGTCTCACGATCTGGAGAACTGCGACGCGATCATCGTTCCTGGAGGATTTGCCTTCGGCGATTACCTGCGCACGGGCGCCATCGCCAAGTTTTCGCCCGTGATGGAATCCGTCAGGACGTTCGCCGCGGGTGGCGGCATGGTCCTCGGAATCTGCAATGGATTCCAGATCCTGTGCGAGTCGGGCCTGCTGCCGGGTGCGCTGCTGCGCAACGTCGGGCTCAAATACGTCTGCAAGCCTGTGCAAGTTCGCGTAGAGAACGTCGAGACCCCGTTTACGAATGCATGTGAGCGAGGAGAGGTCCTGACCATTCCTATCGGACATATGGAAGGTAATTATTTCTGCGACGCTCCTACGCTCGACGAGCTACAAAAAGACAATCGCATCGTGTTTCGCTATTCTTCGCCATCCGGCGAAATTAATCCTTCTTCGAACCCGAACGGCTCGATCGAAAATATCGCTGGTATTTGCAGCCCTGGGGGCAATGTTGTGGGCATGATGCCGCACCCGGAGCGTTCTGCCGAACCCGAGCTTGGTGGCACCGATGGAATGAAGATATTCCAATCGATGGTTGGCGCGTTGGTCTCCCGCTAACTACCTGCACGCAGATTTGACAATTTTTTCTTGGTAGTTACCCGCGTTTCGTTGTATCGTCTTGCCTTCTTCCCCTGTAAGTTGAGTTTCCCAACTAAAAAAGTTGTGTAGGCACACGCGGGGAGGCGTGTCTCTAATGACACCAAAGCAGATACTCGATTCGTTTTCAGATTCCCTGATGCGGGACGAGCGAATACTTAGCACGCGAGAACGGGCGTTGCTAACCAACCTTCTTCAACACGCAAGATCAGCCAGCAACGAAAACCAGCAAACACAGGCGGCGGTATGGTCCGTAATCTCCGCTGCCGTAGGCGAGACAGTCGCACAGCGTGCTTTTGCAGTCTTAGGCACCAGCATCGTCGAACGGATTCTCGATGGGGCCGGGTCGATTCCAGATACTCCGATCCGTTCTGGCGACATTGGGACCGATCTGTTTTCGACGAGGCCGTTGGCGGGGACGCAAAAGTCCTCGATGGCCACCGACCCTCAGCATCCGGGGCGTAGCGTTCCAACCCCTCTGACGCCGAAGGACCCGCAACATCCCGGAACGTCCACGCCAACGAAAGTTCCGGTTCCGGTGGTTCCACCCGATCCGCAGCATCCAGGCCACGCGGCTACGAGGACGATTGTTTCGAGGTCTGCCACGGCTGTTGCTGAGAAACCCGCGATCCTGCCTGCCAACTGCGTGGTGCTGGATGAGTTCCTTGCACCAGAAGAGTTGGCGGATCTAACGCGATTTGCCATCGAGCACGAAGTTGATTTTCATGCCAGTGAGGTCGTCTCCCCCAGTTCCGAGAATGGAGTGGTCAACTATGAACACCGCCGTTCGCGTGTGCTGACGGACTTGCCGCGCCATGAAGAAGTCATGTTCGAGCGCATCAAGACGGTCCTGCCGCAAGTTCTCCAAAAGCTCGATATGCCGGAGTTTGAGGTGGCCAGTGTGGAAGCTCAGATTACGGCGAGCAACGATGGAGACTATTTCCATTTCCATTGCGACAACGGCAGCGATCCGGTCGCGTCCCGACACCTGACGTTCGTGTATTTCTTCCATCGCGAACCGAAGCAGTTCGGAGGTGGGGAATTGCGAATTCATGACGCAAGGTTAGAAGAAGGAAGCTACGTGAGCGAAGGCAGGTACCAGACCATCGTTCCGCAGCAGAACCAGATCGTCTTCTTTCCGTGCGAGTTGCTGCATGAAATAACTCCGGTGACTTGTGAATCTCAGCAATTCGCCGACAGTCGCTTTACTCTCAACGGATGGCTACGTCGATAAACAATCCGGCGTGGCTTGAATGGATGGCAAGCCTTATGGGGGAAACGTCGCGGCAGACGCTCGCCGCGACGTTTCCTGCCGATCGCTACTATTGCCTGCTCGATGAATTGCCCTGGCATCTTGTTCCGCAGACCGCACGAGCGCGTTTTCGCGAACGGAAGCCGGTGAGCAGCCACTATTCCTGAATTCCAACTGCTTTGTCTCGGACGCGGGCAGCCTTCCAGAGGAACTCCGAGGAAACGAGGAAAGCCTTTCGGGATTCGCGCGTCAGGGGACGATTGCATGGGTACGCTCTCATGCCGCTGGGGGTCTGCTGCCATTCTGGTTGGGACCCGAACTCGAGGCCCTGGTCCGATCACTACAGGATGGAAAGAGACCTGTTCCAGCATCAATTCCTGCGAATTCGAAAGCCTTATTGAGTGCAGCGGGCATTCTCATTCCCGAAGACGTCGCTCGACATCAGGATGCACACGAGGAGAAATTCAGATCCGCAGCCGCGACGTTCAAGCGCACAGGATATGCGCCACTGGCGGAGTTGATTCATCCATTTCACGTCGCAACCTTGCGCCGCTACTATCGTCAACTGATTCGAACAGGCGTAGCCAAGCTCGGAGATCGTCAGAGTGAGCGCCGCTATGTTGCGTACAACGAACCGGTCGCGCGCTACTTCCATCATCAACTCGCTCCCACACTAAGCATAGTTGCGGGAGACAAGCTGAGGCCATCGTATGTGTATCTCGCCTCGTACCTCAGCGGGGCGGAACTCAAGAAGCACGTCGACCGGCCGCAGTGCGAATTCAGCGTTACGCTATGTCTGGACTTTTCTCCCGAACCGGATTTGGCGACTCCGTGGCCGATTAATTTGGAGACTCCTAGCGGTACCGTCACCGTGTATCAAGGGCTTGGCGACGGCTTGGTCTATCGAGGAACGACGCTGCCTCACTATCGTCGCCCACTCGGCGACAATCAGACATCGACATCAATCTTCTTTCACTATGTGGGATCTGACTTCGACGGTCCGCTTGGGTGACCTTGAAGGTTATTTCAGGCCGGAAATAATGTAGAGGATCGACATCGTCTGATTGTAGCCGTACGCGAAGTATTTTCCGTCGCGGCTCACGACAACCGGAGCCACCGTCACCACGCCGGCAGGGGCTGAGGGCTTCAATTCCTTCACCGGCGTTTCTTTCCCGGATGCGATTTCCATTTTGAAAACCATGCTGGGAAATTCACCGGGATGGTATACGTACAGCGCCGACCCATCGCTCGACCACTGCACCGGAATAAAGTTGTTGTTTGACGTCGGTATAGCCCGAGGACTTCCGCCGTCAGGGGAAATGTCGAGAGAATAGATCCCGACGGAGCGGTCGGGTCGAATTCCCACGATGCTGTGTCCGTCCGGTGAGATCGGCCCACAGACAACTCCGTCCGGAGTTGCCGTCTTCGCAATCCCGGTCGCAACTTCCACGACAAAGCATCGCGAGGCGTGACTACCTTCAGCCCCATTGAGCGCGATGCGCTGGCCGTTTGGCAGGAAACGGGCCCAGCCATTGTGGATGTGGTCCAATCCGGTAACGTTGATGACGCGCGGCTGCCCAGGTCCAGTAGGGAGAAGAGTGATCTGAGGCACATGGCTAGTTGAAACAGCAATTGCCCATTTGCCGTCCGGCGACAAGCCACCAGCGCTTCCCTCACCGAGGCGGACGGGCAAGGTTCCGTCTATCTTACGGAGGATGACCGCATATCCGGGCCCCGCCGCTTCGCTGGAATCCTCAGACAGAATGAACTGACCGTCGGAAGAAATGTCACGCGCGGAGTTCCAGTCGTGGTACGAGAGCTCGATATCCTCCCGGCTGCCAGCCGCTGTATAACCCATGGCCAGTCGTTTCGAATTCATGGTTACGAGGAGGCGACCGTCTCGTGCGATATCCTGCAGCGTGATGCCCATCGGAAGGTCGAGCAAGCCCCGCAACTTACCAGAGCGGTTCACGGCGAAGACGCCAAGACTGCTGCCTTTTTCGATTGCAGTGAACCAGATTTCTCCTCCGTCATGACGCCATGCTAGTCCGCTTTCGGAATCCCATTCGTGTGTCAGAACTTTGACCTGACCGGACATGTCGACTACACAAACGGTCCCGCGATCGTCCCAGGGCGCGGGATGATCCATGAACGCGATCTCGTTGCCATCCGGACTGAAACGAATATTGCTGATCCACCCGCTGCTCTGATAAAGAGTCTTGCCAATGGGATATTCAAGTCGGCTTTGGCCATCGACGTTGTGGGCCACTGCCAGTCCTCTCTTGTTGTCCCAGTCGGCCCACCGAACGTCGGAAAGAACTTCGCGCGGGGATCCTCCGGCAAGTGGCGCGTCTGCCAGCATGCCTTTGATTGTTTCCAATTGGCCCGAGTGGGTCCCTCCGAGTGCGAGCGCCAGCTCCGCGTCTTTGGAGACCGCGAGCAGATTTGCATCTTGGAACTGAAGCGGCTGCGACTGTCGTGAACTTCCAATCGTCGAGAACAGTTGGGTCGGTTTGCCATCCCAGGCTGCGCTGTAAATGACGGACTCTGCGTTAGGCACGAAGCGTGCTGAATAGATGGTGCCCGCATCGAACGTTAGCCGGTTGTAAGCCGGGTGCCCCTCCGGAAGGCGAAACATCAGGATCGCCGCCAGCGCGATGGACAACAGCGCCATTAAAGCTGCGGCGACCCATGCAAGGCGTGATGCGGGTTTCGGCTTTGGCTTGGGAACGACAGGGTGAGAGCCCGGTGACGCACCGCTCACCGTTTGCAGGGAGAAAACGAGATCCTTGGTAGTCTGAAATCGATTCTCTGGATCTTTTTCCAGGCAGTGCCGAACGATGTCCTGAAAGGCTGTCGGAATTGCCGCCTGCTCGAAGTCTCCGGTCGAGGGCTCTTCGAGAAGTACGGCCGTCATCGTGTCTACTTCCGTCTCGCCCCGGAACGCGCGCTTCCCCGTAAGCATTTCGTAGAGAATGGCGCCAAAGCTGAAGATGTCGCTACGGTGGTCCACTTCCTTGGCGCGAAGTTGCTCCGGAGACATATAAGCGACCGTGCCAATCACGGTGCCATGCTTGGTGACAGTAGGAAGATCTTCCGGAGAGACGTCTTCTGCCGGCTTTACCTGAAGCTTGGCTACGCCAAAGTCGAGAATTTTGATCCGCTCGTCGTTGGTGAGGAAAATATTCTCCGGCTTCAGATCTCGATGAATGATGTGGCGTTCATGCGCTGCGGTGAGGCCGGAGGCGATTTGCAAGGCATAATTTGTCGCGTCGCGGACCGGTATCGGAAGGCCGGAGATCCGGATCCGAAGCGTTTTGCCCTCCAGCAACTCTGAAACAATGTAGGGAGTGCTGCCCTCAAATCCCACATCGTAGATTGCCAAGATGTTGGGGTGATTGAGCGCGGCGGCAGCTCTGGCTTCCTGTTCGAAGCGTCTAAGATGATCCGGATTTTGGCTGGACGATGGACGGATGACTTTCAGCGCTACGTCACGGCCCAGTCTTTCGTCGCGCGCACGGAAAACATCTCCCATCGCGCCCGAGCCGATTTTCTCGATAATTCTGTAGTGTCCAAAGAACTGGCCTGTCATAGAGCTCTATGTCTCTTGCCATGGGCATGGTAGGTGGCGCCCACTGACAGAGTCAAGGTATCGGAACTCCGGTTGTCATCTCGCCGGGTTGCGCAGAATGGCAATATCCGGTGTGCCCATACAAAAGTTAGGTGCTATAATTCGTGTTCGCCTGCAGTGTTATCGAGGCAAATCCTGTGATCTCCTCTAAAGGCGAATCCTGCGCCATCCAAGATCTTTAAATACGAGGTCGAACCATGTCCGGCCATTCTAAATGGGCCACAATCAAGCACAAGAAGGGCGCGCTCGATGCCAAGCGCGGCAAGATTTTCACCCGTCTCATCAAGGAAATCAGCATCGCCGCCAAGAACGGCGGCGGAGATCCCGATGCCAACCCGCGCCTTCGAACCGCTATTGTCGCGGCCAAGGCTGAAAACATGCCTGCCGACAACATCAAGCGGGCCATACAGCGGGGCACGGGCGAACTGCCCGGAGCGACCTACGAAGAGTTCAACCTTGAGGGCTACGGCCCAGGGGGCGTCGCGGTCCTTCTCGACATCAACACCGACAACCGAAACCGCACCGTCAGCGAAATCCGCCACGTCTTCGGAAAAAACGGCGGCAACATGGCTGAAGCGGGTGCCGTCTCCTGGATGTTCCATAAGAAGGGCGACATTATCATCACCAAAGCAGCTGCAAAAGAGGACGACCTGATGAATATCGTGCTCGAATCGGGCGGTGAGGATTTGCACGATGATGGCGAAAACTGGGAAATTACGACTGAACCTTCCGCCTACGAAGGCGTGCTTGAAGCCGTGAAAAAGGCCGGCATCACACCAGCGGCTGCCAGCGTTTCTTTCATTCCTCAGAATTACATCAAGCTTGAAGGGCAGGCGGCCAACACCATGATCCGTCTGATGGAGGCGCTTGAGGAGCATGACGACGTGCAGAACGTGCACGCCAACTTCGACATCGATCAGAAACTACTGGAAGAAGTTGCTGGATAATTTCTGAGCCACTCGGACTACTCACGCCGCCTTCTCGAGGCGGCGTTTCATTTTCTATTAAGCCGGGAACTACCGCAGAAGTTTTCAACAACTTCGTGGAAATCGCTGTGGAAAAGCGCCGTTGCGTCGGCGTAAGTGATTCACTGGAAGATGTTTTAGCAGTTTGCACAGAAGCGAGGGCTGGCACTTTCGTGGGACATCACACGTCGTAGAATGCGAAACCAGTGACCATCGCCTCACATTGTGCGAGCGCACTGTAGTTCGTAAATTGAGAAATTTTCTGAAATCCCGCCTCGACAAATTGCTGGTGGACCGTGGCTTCGTCGCATCTCGCGAACGTGCGCAGGCACTGATCCTTGCCGGGAAAGTTCTGGTGAACGAGCAGAAAATGGACAAATCCGGAGCGCAGGTCGAGGAAGAGAGCGCGATTCGTCTTCTTGGGGAGGATTTGAAGTTCGTCAGCCGGGGTGGGCTCAAACTTGAACGCGCTCTGCAGTACTGGAACATCGACCTTCGCGGCAGGACCTGTCTTGACGTCGGGGCATCAACGGGAGGTTTCACCGACTGCATGCTTCAGCATGGAGCCGCTCGGGTAGTTGCGGTCGACACCGGTTATGGGCAAATGGATTTCAAGCTACGGCAGGACAGTCGCGTGCACCTGCTCGAGAAAACGAACGCTCGCTATCTGACTCCAGACGTTCTGGGCGAGACTGCCGACTTCATCGCGATGGATGTTTCTTTTATCTCTGCCACGCTGGTAATTCCTGCCGTCATCGCCTCGGCGTTTCCAGCCACGCGAGGAGATCGCGTGGACCGCCAGATCGTTGTGCTGGTGAAGCCACAGTTCGAAGCCGGCAGGGAATCCGTGGGTAAAGGCGGAATCGTTCGAGACGAGCAAGCTCAGCAAGCCTCACTGCAGAAGGTCAGGGACGCGCTTCTGGCCTTCGAGCCGAGAGAGACGGATGCCATCGACTCTCCCATCCTGGGCGCGGAAGGGAATCGTGAATTCCTGCTGTACGGCATTTTCTGATCCAGCGCCTTCGCTGCGCATGCGGCATTTCTGTAACTTTCTGTACAATCACTGTTTCTCATTGCGATGACGACTTCCCAGAATACGAAGAAGATTGCTGCCATCATTTCGCGTCCGGGACGCGCCGCTGTTGCCGATATTCTTCCCGATCTGTTCGCCTGGCTTGATGAGCACGGCTATCGGATCGTGATTGACCAGGAAACCGCGACCTACAACTCCGGCAGAGAAGTGGTGCCCCGGGCCCAGATGGGTTCCAGGGCTCTGGATCTGGTGGTTGTTCTTGGAGGGGATGGCACGCTTCTGTCGGCTGCCCGCGCTACCGCCGCTATCGACGTTCCGTTGCTCGGGGTAAATCTCGGGTCTCTCGGATTTCTGACTGAAGTCCCTCTGCACTCTCTTTATCAGATGCTGGATGCCATCGCTCAAGGGCGCGCTGCCATCGAGCGCCGCGGGCTGATGGAGTGTGAATTGCTTCGGGGCGAAACGGTGCGCGGAAGTTATCTCGTCTTCAACGACGCCGTGGTTAACAAGACAGCCTTGGCGCGATTGAATACCTACGACCTTTTCATCGATAAGACTTTCGTTTCCAGCTACCGAGCAGATGGAATGATCGTCGCAACTCCTACCGGATCGACCGCCTATTCGCTCTCCGCCGGTGGTCCTGTCCTTATGCCGACTGTGAAGGCCCTGGTCATCACGCCGGTGGCGCCACACGCTCTAACGCACCGCCCGCTCGTCGTGCCTGATTCGGTTGAGATCGAAATCGTGTTGCGCACCGCAGATGAGCTGGCCTATCTAAGCCTCGATGGCCAGCCAGGACTTGATCTTCGTAGTGGGGATCGCGTGCGCTGTCGCCGTTCCGAGCATGAGGTGGAGTTATTTCGCACGGGGGGCGATTATTTCAATGTCCTTCGCTCGAAATTGAAGTGGGGCGAGAGACAACTCGAATAGGAGTCGTTAGATTGCTGCTCGTGCGCATCATCCTGTATTCCTGCCTGAACCTCATCAAGATGAGGAAATCGGAGTGATGCGTGCAGGAGCGTTTCGCGTCACCGTTTGTCTTCTGGGTATTCTTACCTTGCCAGCGGCTTGTCAGCAGCAGGGAACCAGGAAAATCATTGGTTACTACTACGGTAAGAGCAGCGCCACTGGTTACGCGTTCGATAAAAGCCCAGTTGAGTTGTTGAGCCACCTGATTTATTCGCAGGCGAAACCGAATCCTCAAGGCGTTTGCGTCTTGGGCCATCGGGATGTGGACATTCCCAATCTTGCGTTGCTGACGAAGCTCCGAACTCGCAACCCAAACCTGTTGATCCTACTATCTGTAGGTGGATGGAGCGGATCCAGGTATTTTTCCGATCTCGCGGCGACCGACCGGGCGAGGAAACAATTTTCCGCATCTTGCGTGGAACTTCTTAAGAAATATTCTTTCGACGGCCTCGACATCGATTGGGAATATCCGGTCACAGGAGGAAAACCAACCGACCACAAACGTCCAAGTGACAAGGATAATTTTGTCCTTTTGCTGAAGCAGTTGCGTCGAGACCTCGACGCATCAGGAACTGGCCGTCGGCCTTTACTCACGATTGCATCGACATGCTATCGAAGTCACTTCCGCGACCTCCTGACCCCGCAATTGTCGGCCGTTTTGGATTGGTTTAATCTGATGTGCTATGACATGAACGAAATGGAGCCTACGGTGACCTTTCACCACAGCGGTCTCTTTTCTCCCGCAATCGCGCCCAAGGCGACCGAAATCAATGCCAAGTACGCGAGTTGCGACGCCGCGGTGCGCTGGTACACCGAACAGGGTGTGCCGCGGGCGAAGATTGTGTTAGGAGTTCCTTTCTACGGCCAGATATGGACCGGTGTGCGAGACGTGAATCACGGACTGCATCAAAGTTTCGGCGGACGAGCGGGAGAGGACGGCGTCCTCAGCTTCCGTGAGATCGCAAAAAACTATCTCGGCAGGTTTCACCGGTATTGGGATCCCGAAGCAAAGGTGCCGTGGCTCTACAGCAAAGAGACAAAGACGATGATCAGCTACGAGGATGGCGAATCGATCGCTTATAAGGCGGACTACGCCCGTACGCAAGATCTTGGAGGAATGATGTTTTGGGACATCGCGCAGGATGACAACCAATCAACTCTTTTGAATGCGATCTACCAAAAGTTAGCTTCCAAATAATTCGGAGTTTCCTGGCTAAAACCCACGCCCGCGACGTGTCGGGATGACACTGCGGTGTTAAACCTACAATTCTCCACGCAGCAGATCCGATAGCGTCTCACGCCGCCGGATCACATCCGCAGACTTCCCATGAACTAACACCTCTGCCGGCCGTGGACGCGTGTTGTAGTTCGAAGTGAGCACCATGCCGTAAGCGCCGGTGTCGAGAATGGCCAGCAACTCTCCCTCGGCAACGTTTGGCATCTCGCGATCCCGCGCAAAGAAATCACCCGTTTCGCACACAGGGCCCACGATATCGGCAATCTCATTCGTCACATCAGCATCTGGCTGCTGGATGACTGGGACAATCTCGTGATAGGCGCCATAGAGAGCTGGACGAATCAGATCGTTCATGGCCGCGTCTACGATATAGAACCGCTTGCCCTCGTTTGCTTTCTTGTACACGACCCGGGTCAGCAAAATTCCTGCTGGAGCAATGATCGAGCGCCCGGGCTCAAGCAGCAGATGCAACCCAAGATGTTTGAGCGGGGATGCAAGTTCGCGGGCGTAGGTCTTTACGTACGCATCGAAATCCACCGCGTTGGGCTTGTCATAGGAAATGCCCAACCCCCCACCGGCATCGACGAACTCAATGGCGTGGCCATCCGAGCGGAGCTCGCGCACGAGATCCGCGACTCTAGCCATCGCTTCCGCAAAAGGTGCTGGATCCGTAATCTGCGAGCCGATATGAACGCTGACGCCACGAACAGCCAGATACTTGTCGCGCGCCGCCTTGGCATAAAGAGTTCGCGCATTGCCGATCGGTACTCCAAATTTGTGTTTGTGCAGGCCGGTTGAAATATACGGATGCGTTTCGGCGGCTACGTCGGGATTCACCCGCAATGCTACCGGCGCCGTCTTGCGCAACCGCCGCGCACAATCACCCAGAGCCGCGAGTTCCGATTCGCTCTCGACATTGAACAACAAAATCCCGGCCTTGATTGCTGCCGTGAGTTCCTCGCGCGTCTTGCCCACTCCAGAAAAAACGACGCGCTTGACGGCTTTGCGGTCCGCTTTGACGACGCGCGACAGTTCGCCACCTGACACTACATCGAAGCCGCATCCCTTTTGAGCCAGCATTCTGAGAATGCTGAGATTTGAATTTGCCTTTACGGAATAGCAGATCGTGTGCGGAACTTCGTGAAACGCCTGGTCGAACGCTTCATAGCGCTCGTGGATCGTCGCGGAAGAGTACACGTACAGTGGCGTTCCATGCTTGTCGGCCAGCTTCGTCAGCGGAAGACCCTCGCAGTGGAGGACGCGTTCACGACGCTTGCTGTCGCGAAAAATAAATCCGGGAGGGCGTTCTGCAGGGCTGTAACGACGGACCGTCATTTCTTCTTTGCGTGCGTTCCGCGCACCCGGATCGCGACGACCGTCTGATCGTCAAAGGTCTCCACTCCCGCGGAGTATTCCGCAACCGCCTTGAACAACGAATCGACGACGCATTGGGCGGACTTTTCGGTACATTCCGACACAATTCTTTCCACTCGACCGCGTCCGAAAAGGTCGCCTTTGCGATTGCGCGCGTCCAGGATCCCGTCGCTGAAAAAGACGAACATGTCTCCGGCCTTCATCTTAAACTGGAACTCGTCGTATTCCGCCTCGTCAAACAGTCCAAGCGGCAACCCCGTTGCTTCGATCACTTCGTTCTTGCCGCCGTGCACGTAGATCGGACGGGGAAGTCCCGAGTTCGAAACTGTCAGGGTGCGATGCTCATCATCCCAGACTGCATAAATGATCGATACAAACTGCGCTTCGATCCGCCGTTCCGCCAGCGACAAGTTGACAGCCGAAAGCATTTCAGAGGGCGCGGGCTCGATGGGGGCATGCGAGCGAATAATTCCGCTCACCAGCGCTGCGTAGATCGCAGCCGGTGCGCCCTTGCCGCTGACATCGCCAATGACCAGGCCAAGGCGTGACATCGAATACGGGATGAAATCGTACAGATCGCCGCCAATGGTCCGCGCCGGGACGAATTTCGCCGCAACATCAAGATGGGCCAGCTTCGGATTCGTCTGCGGCAAGAGCCGCCCTTGCAGTTCGCGGGCAAGCGAAAGATCGCGCTCCAGCCGCCGTTCCTGGCGCTCGATCTCCTCATACAGTCGGGCATTCTCGAGGGCAATCGCGATCTGTGCCGCCAACGTCGTCATCGTGCGTTGGTGTTCTTCGGTGAAGAATCCTCGCTTTGTGTGCTCCAGGTCAAGAACACCAACCACTTTGCTCTTGTAGATGAGGGGAACGGCCATCTCGGACCGGGTCTCCGGATTGGCCTCCACATACCTTGGATCTTTCGTTACATCCGGAACCAGAACTGCCTGTTTCGATTCCGCCGCGGCACCGACGATTCCCCTGCCAAGGGGAATTTCGTTTTTCAAATGGATGTTTTCATCGAAACGAAGTGAGAACCGGTGCTCAAGCTTCTCGCCTGTCGAATCGACGAGCAAAATGCTGAACATTTGATAGTCAATCAGACGACGCACGAGCTCCGCGATCCGGCCCAGGAGTTCGTCGAGATTCAGAATCGACGTCAATTCCCGCGCGATCTCGTTTAACAGAAGAAGGATCCGCGCCTGCTTGGTGGTGCGTGTATAAAGTTGTGCGTTTTCAATGCCGGCGGCCATCCGCGAGGCGACCAGCGTCAGGACACGGTTGTGTTCCTCGGTGAAGTATCCGGGTTCCCGCGCTTCGAGGTCGATCACGCCGATGACACGGTTCTTGGTAATCAGCGGGATTGCCAATTCCGAGCACACGTTGGGTACGGCTTCGATATATCGGGAATCGTCCCGGACATCGTTAATCAGGACGGGTTGCCGGGATTGGGCTGCCAGGCCGGTGACGCCCTCTCCGACCTTGATCCGGCGATCGGCGAACTCCGGAGGATAGCCAACCTGAAACCGGAAGCGCAGTTCTTGCGTCTTCTCATTCAAAAGCAAAATCGCGAAAATCTCGTAATCGATGACCTTGCGGACGACCTCCGAAACGCGCCTAAGCGTTGTGTCAAGGTCGAGCGAAGTGGCCAATACGTCCGCCACTTCGAGCAGCAGTTCTTCGACCGGCAGGCGGTCTGATTTGGAAGTCACAGAACCCATCATTTGTATGATAGCAGCCGCATTTCATGGCCCCGTTATGCTTCTGGGATCGCTGCTTTGAAGGGCGGCGCCTTGAAGAAAAAGCTGGACGACAAACTCGCCTGACTACTCTCTGGGCACGACACAAATGTCAGCAAGATTCCGATACTTCTCTGCGTAGTCGAGCCCGTATCCGACGACAAATTCGTCCGGAATCTTGAAACCTACATAGTCGCCTTCGAGCGGTAGCTTGCGTCTGGAGGGTTTGTCGAGCAATGCTGCGATCTTCAGAGATTGTGGCTGGCGAGCCATCAGCATTTTCTTCAGGTAGGTCATGGTTAAGCCCGTATCGAGAATGTCTTCCACAACAATGATGTTCTTGTCTTTCAATGTCTGATCGACATCCTTGGTCAGTTTCACCTCGCCAGTAGAATCCCAACCGGTCTGCAATTCCTGCACCGGAGTCGGACGGTTGCCGTAACTGGAGACTCCGATAAAGTCGAATGTTGCGTCCAGATTGATATTCCGCGCCAGGTCCGAGAGAAAAATGGCAGCTCCCTTCAGCACACCGACGAGAATCACCGATTGTCCCGCGAAATCTTTTGTAATTTGCGCGCCGAGTTCGGCCACACGCTTGGCAACATCCTGCCGCGAAATCAGCACCTTAAGTTCTGGCATGGCGTTTCATATTAAACTAGGTGGGCAAAATATTGGAAAACGCGTTGGCAGTAACGCTATTGCCAGAACTCTTCCCAAAAAGTAATCCAACCAAAACAAAATGTGGAGTAAAGGCATCATGAATTTGAAAGGCGTTAAACTGACTTGGCTGGGCCACGCAACGTTCCGCATCGAGACACCCGCCGGGAAAACCGTTATCGTCGATCCTTGGGTCATGAACAATCCAGCCTGCCCGGACTCCGAAAAGAAAATAAAGAAGCTCGACATCGTTTTGTGCACCCATGGTCACGGAGATCACATCGGCGATGCGGTTGAAATCTGCAAACAACACGATCCGATCGTTGTTGGAATTCCTGAACTCGTGGGCTGGCTGAAGAAGAAAGGTGTCAAGCAAACAGCGGAGATGAATAAGGGTGGAACGCAGACGGTCGGAGACGTAAAAATCACCATGGTGCACGCTGACCATTCCTGCGGCATTCAGGACGGCGATCAGATGATCTACGGCGGCGAAGCTTGCGGATACGTGATCGAGTTCTCAAACGGCGCGAAGATTTATCATGCCGGCGATACGAACGTGTTCGGAGATATGGCGATCATTCGCGAACTTTATGCCCCCGACATTGCCATGATTCCGATCGGCGATCACTATACGATGGGCCCACGCGAAGCGGCGTACGCCTGCAATCTGCTCAAGCCCAAGACCGTGATCCCCATGCATTTCGGCACGTTCCCGGTTTTAACCGGACTTCCGGGGGATTTGCAGAAGTTAGTTCCCTGGGTGGAAGTGTTCGAAATGAAGCCGGGACAAACGATGGGCGGGTGAATCAGTTTTTCGAAAGGCAAGTCAGTGACTCAAAAGAAGACAGACGATCGCGCTCGCTGGCGACATTACAACTTCACCACTTCCGGTCCGGTAGATGACTATCTCTACTCCATGTTGCCGCCGCGGGATGAAGTCTTGTCCGAAATGGAGGACTACGCGTCCGAGCACAACATCCCCATCGTTGGCCCGGCCGTGGCGCGTGTTCTTGAGCAACTGGCCCTTTCCATCAATGCAAAAACAGTCTTCGAACTAGGCTCTGCCATCGGCTATTCCACGATCTGGTGGGCACGGGCAGTTGGCGAGAAGGGAAGTGTGATCTATACAGACGGCGACTCGAAGAACGCGGAACGTGCTCGCTCGTACTTTGCTCGCGCAGGGGTTTCAGACCGAATCAAACTTCATACCGGCGACGCACTGGAATATCTCTCTGAACAGAAGGAAGAATTTGACATCATCTTCAACGATGTCGACAAGGAAGACTATCCACGCGTGCTGCGGCTGGTCGCTCCCAGGCTCCGTAAAGGCGGAATGTTCATCACTGACAACGTGCTTTGGAGCGGCCGTGTCGCCGAAAAAAATCCGAAGGATGCAAGCACGAAGGCCATCCTCGAATTCAATCGCAAACTTTACGATGCGAAGGAGTTCTACACCACGCTTCTCCCGATTCGCGATGGACTGGCCGTGGCTCTGAAGAAATAACGATCCTCATCCGTCGCACTTCCAAAAAGTTGTCATCTTGTAACCTGCCATTCACTTGTCCGTAACATTCATTCTCTATAGTTCCGCAATTCATTGATCGCGTTTGGATCAAAATTCGGAACAACCGAGGATTGCAATGGCTACAGCCAGTCCCACTGTCCTAGATGCCAAGCTGTCTCGTTCGCCCGGCAAGATTGGCATGATCGTCTTCGGAATCGTGTTGATTATCGGGTTCTCCTACGCCGGCGCGCACCTGCTCGGCGACCTGTCCGCGATGCACAGCGATTCAATTCTCCCTTACGTACTACTTGGGATCGCATTGCTCGTAGCTCTCGGATTCGAGTTCGTGAACGGATTTCACGACACTGCGAACGCTGTCGCCACAGTGATCTACACACACTCGTTGGAACCTCATGTCGCGGTGGTTTGGTCCGGGTTCTGGAATTTTCTGGGAGTGATGGTCTCGTCGGGACTCGTCGCCTTCAGCATAATCTCGCTTTTGCCCGTCGAACTCATCTTGCAGGTGGGCAGCAAAGCTGGCTTCTCGATGGTGTTCGCGCTGCTTGTTTCCGCGATCCTCTGGAATCTGGGCACATGGTACTTCGGCCTTCCAGCCTCGAGTTCTCATACCCTCATCGGATCCGTCATCGGAGTGGGGATTGCCAACCAGATGATGGCAGGAAGGAATGGAACATCCGGCGTCGATTGGGGACAAGCGCTGAACATTGGCAAATCGCTACTGCTATCCCCTTTGGTTGGCTTTGGTGTTGCAGCCTTGCTGTTGCTAGCCGCTCGCGCCCTCATTCACGACGAGAAGCTTTACAAGGCGCCGGAAGGAAATGCTCCTCCGCCGTTTTACATTCGCTGCCTGCTGGTTCTGACATGCACCGGCGTCAGCTTCTTTCACGGTTCTAACGACGGTCAAAAAGGTATGGGATTGATCATGTTGATTTTGATCGGAACGGTTCCGACCGCTTACGCACTCAATCACGCCGTGACCTATAAGGAGTCGCAAGACTTCATCGCCGTTTCCCAGCAAGCAGCCCAGGCTCTCAATCACTATGTAACGCCAGGAGCGGTTATCGGCGATGCCCGCGATGACTTGACGGAATTCATTCGCAGCAAGCAGTTCAACGCCAACACGATGCTTGCCATGCGCACGCTGGTTAACGATGTGGGCACCGAAACCAGCATCTACAAGGAACTGAAAAACGTTCCCAACGATCGCGTTCGCAACTTTCGAAATGATCTCTACCTGCTCAGCGAGTGCTTGCGCATTACCGCAAAGAGTGGACAGCCGAAGTTTGCCGCCGCAGACGCCGCGGTTCTGGCTAACTACAAGAAGCACGTGGATCATTCGACGCGCTTCATTCCCACGTGGGTGAAAGTTGCAGTGGCGATGGCTTTAGGTCTGGGAACCATGGTTGGCTGGAAAAGGATCGTTGTCACGGTTGGCGAGAAGATCGGAAAGGAACACCTCACTTACGCTCAGGGTGCGGCTGCAGAAATTACCGCAATGGCAACGATTGGCGCGGCGGACGGGTTCGGCCTGCCCGTGAGTACGACTCACGTATTGTCCTCGGGGGTGGCCGGAACCATGGCTGCGAATCGTTCGGGCATTCAGTTGAGCACAGTGAGAAACTTGGCCCTCGCGTGGATACTTACGCTCCCGGTGGCCATGCTTCTATCGGGATCTTTGTTCTGGCTCTTCCGGAAGATCTTCTAAGGTGGTTGAAAAGAGGACGGGCCGCAACCAATGGTTGCGGCCCGCTGTTTTTTGGTAGGGCTACTTATCTTGTGTCAGTTCCGTATCGATCGTGATGGTGATTTCGTCTCCGATCCCTCCGGGCATCGTAGTAATGCCAAAATCCTGCCGGTTGACCTTGGTCGTTGCCGACGCTCCAATGCGCTGCCCTTTGCCCATGGGATCTTTGATCGGCGCAGAAGGCCCATCAACATCGAGAGTGACATCCTTGGTCACGCCATGAATCGTCAGTTCGCCGGCGATCTTCAGTTTGCCTTTCCCCACGACCTGGACTTGCTTGGAATGGAAGGTGATCGTCGGATACTTCTGAACATCAAAAAAGCGCGCACTGCGCAAGTCGTTATCGCGCATCTCGACGCGAGTATCCACCGAGTTGGCGTCAATCGTAGCTTCCAGGGAAGTCTTGCTCGGATCGGCGGGGTCATACTTCGCCGAGCCGCTCACTTTCGTGAATGCTCCTCGGACGGTAGAAACCGCCAGGTGCTTGACTGCGAATTGTGCGGATGAGTGGTTGGGATCGATCTGCCATGTTCCGGCTTGAGCGGCGGCGGATGCGGCAATCGCCAGGCTGGCGACCAGTGCCCATACAAAACGAGACATATATGCGGGTTCTCCTGATGCAAAGAGTCGGACCCAGCCATGCTAAATGGATTTGACGGGAATGGCCAAGAGGTCGTCCACGAGTCCAACCTCCTTTTGCAGGAAGGGCTCGCCGTGTGTGACGCCGCCCAGCGCCCCATAGAAACGAGCCATGGAGTCTACGCGCGCCCGAATTTCGGCTTGAGCAGGGAACAGATCCTTGCCGGCTTCCTGATCACTGAACTGCGTCTTGTAGGCCATGATCGACGCGAATTTACCTTCGAACTGCTCACTGATATCCACGACGAAGCTTGGCCGAATGTCGTAGTACAGCGTCGCGTAAATAATTTTGAACGGACGATGAGGTTGGGCAGCTCCGGCATCCTGCCGGCTGTCGACCGGGCGGCCCGCCCGCGATGAATCGTCGAAAGTCAGCTTCGAAAGTCCCGCCAGAAAGCAGGCTTCGTATCCCAGAATCGATGCCGTATAGTGATCCGGATGCCGTCCCTTCCAATAGGGCAGGATGACCACCCGCGGTCGCGTTTCGCGAATCACTCTGGCAACCTTCAGCCGGTTTTCCCACTTGTTTTCGACTCGGCCATCCGGAATATCCAGAGCCTGACGCCAGACCACTCCGAGGATCTTCGCCGCGTCGTTCGCTTCGTTCTCGCGGTCAGCCGCGCTGCCTCGCGTTCCCATCTCTCCTTTAGTCAAGTCGAGAATTCCGGTCCGCTGCCCAAGCTGCGAAGACTTCAGAATCGTGCCGCCGCAGGTCTGTTCAACGTCATCGCGATGCGCTGCGATCGCCAGGATGTCAAGTGATTCAACCGAAGGATTGGAAGACATGTCAGTCGAGATTGTCTTGCTCAAGCACTATGTTTTCACGCACGATCAGTTTGTGTGCAGCCATCTCCTTCAAAGTCGGAAGCACACGATCCACGCGCTCATCGGTGTCAATGAAGGTGATGACAACCGGCAACTTCCCGCCAGCCTCGACAAGATGTGCCGCCTCCAACTTCTGCCGTCCCAGAAACCCCGCAACACAGTGAGAGGCAGTCGCGGCCTGCACATTTTCTTTCCGCAGGTAAGCAAGAATCTCCATGTGCAAGGGCCGATGATGCCACTGGTCGGTGTCGCTCAAATAAATCGTGACTCGCGATGCCATCGCATTAGGCATTTTACTCGCGAACTTCGTTAGAAGGCTGCCACTCGTGCCGCAGGATTCCGTACAACTCGGAATCGACCCACTGATCCCACTTGCGCAGATGTTCTCGCTGACATCCTTCGTGCTGCATCCCCAGTTTTTGCAGGATTCGTCCAGACGCAGGATTGTGCTTAAAGTGCGAAGCAAAGATGCGGTGCAGTCCCAGGTCTTCGAATCCGTATCGCATCATTTCTCGCGCTGCTTCTGTTGCGTAGCCCTGTCCCCAGTAGGGAACACCGAGCCAGTATCCGACTTCAGCGTGTTGGAACTGTGCTTCGATCCGCAGGCCGATGCCGCCTATCTGCCGCCCATCACTGCGCAACGTAATCGCCAGCCAGAGCTTCTGGGGATCGTTGGTGAGCGCGAGGAACTCTCGCGCGTCCTGCTCGGTATAAGGATGGGCAATCCGCAGGGTCGTTGCCGACACCTCTTTCGTGCCAATCAGCGGAAGCAGTTCGGGAATGTCCGCTTCGCGGTAGGGCCGCAACACGAGCCGGGCCGTTTGCAATGTCGGTTTGGCGGTCACGATCAGAGAATCCTGGCCATAGCCATCCCGGCCAGCGCTCCGCCGAGACACAGTACGTTGTTGCCGAGAATGTTAGCCGCCATCAGTCCCCACTGTCCTTGCTCGAAATACGCCATACTCTCGAAGGCGTAGCTGGAGAATGTCGTGAAGGACCCGCAAAATCCCACAACCACGAGCAATCGCCAGCGCGGATCAATGAGCACTCTTTCCGACGTCCAGATCACGAAGAAGCCAACAATGAAGCTTCCCAGGATGTTGATGATAAGTGTTCCGTAAGGAAACATCAGACCGAACTCCCGGGCAGCTAAACGACTGAGGAAATAGCGCAGATTAGCCCCGATGATGGCGGCGATGGAAATGGCGAGGAAGTCTCTCACTGGCGACGCTCCTACAAAAGAAGTTCAATTCTGTAGGAGTTATCAGCCCGATAAAGCAGGCGGTTATGGCGAACTCCATCGCCTTCACTCCATTTCTACCACAGCGCGCGTCGAAGAGGCCTCAGTTGCGCTGAAACGAGTAATCCCCGGCTGGAAAACTCAATTCTTTCTTTCCACCAGAAAGCGCGCAAGTTCTTTCAGCGTTTCAGCGCGATCCCCGAAACTTTCCAGTTCGTGAAAGGCGTCTTTCACCAACGCGTCCGCTTTGGCGACTGAATCTTCGATTCCGAACAGCGAAGGATATGTCGCCTTTTCCGACGCAGTGTCCTTGCCCGCAGTCTTCCCAAGTTGCTCGGAGGTCTGCGTGACGTCGAGTACGTCGTCCACGATCTGAAAGGCGAGGCCGACGCCCATTCCAAAAGCGCGAAGCTTCTTGGTTTCAACATCTTTCGCGCCCGCGTACAATCCGCCACTCACAAGGCTGGCAGTAATCAGTGCGGCGGTCTTCGATCGGTGGATGTACTCGACCATCTCCGAGGTGGGATGAGTGTGCTCGGCTTCCAGGTCGACCACCTGCCCGCCGATCATTCCGTCGATGGTCCCCGTGCCGCGAGCAATCTCTTCGATAATCCGCACTCTGGCCTCCGCCGGGCACGCGAGCCGCGACATGACCTCATAGGCCTGAGTCTGCAGCGCATCGCCCGCCAGGATTGCCATCGCTTCGCCAAAAACTTTGTGACACGTGGGCCGTCCCCTGCGAAGGTCATCGTTGTCGAGGGCCGGGAGGTCGTCATGAATCAGCGAATAGGTGTGCAGCATCTCCAGTGCGGCGCCCAGTTCCTCGATACCCTTCGGCAGCGAGCCGTCGATCATTCGCCCAGCCTCCATACACAACACCGGTCGCAGGCGCTTGCCTCCAGCAAAGACGCTGTGACGCATTGCCTTGTGAATCGAGGCAGGATTCTCGGTTTCAAGCGGGATCAGGCGGTCGAGCGCGGCATCCGTGAGCCGTTGTCCCTGTTCCAGAATTTCCTTGACCATGCGGAGGCAGTATAACAAGCACGCAGAATGGAAACTTCTTCGTGTTCGAAAAGAGAAAAGGACGCCCGGTCAGGCGTCCCAAGGAAATGAAGATCCGATTATGCTGCAGCTCCTCGCGATGCGCTTGTACTACGCAGAACGGATGTGAGCACATTTCCCACGTCGTCCGCTGGACAGACATCGCTCGCGCCCGCTTCTAACGCAGCCATCCACATTTCCTCATCGGGAATGCGGTGAGTGCACACGATCGACAAATCCGGAAAGTCACGGTGCAGACTCTCCACGTCGGTCAGGCGCCAAAGTTCAATGTTAAGAATCACCGCTTCCGGGTGATTGCGCACTAAGTCGTCCCGCAGTTCTTCGCGGTTACGGCTCACATGAACTGAGAAGTGAGAACGCAGTCCACCGGCCAGGGACCGCGCGACTAGCGGGTCGTTCTCAAGAACGACAACACTCTGAGCCATAAAACCCCCATCATCAACCGTCGTAAAAGACGTCGACGCTAGACTAGGGCTGCGGGGCCGGCTGCAATAACCTCAGCTCCACAGACAGCTGCAATAAAAAATCGATTCGCAAACGGAACGCAATACTCAACGGCGAACAGGCGCCTTTTCCGCTAGCGGGTCGAACGGTTCGGCTTGGAGCTTCCCGTTTTTCTTCAGAAGAATTTCAACTTTTCCTTCGGCCTGCTCGAGTTCCTTGCGGCAAACCGACGAAAGTTGCATGCCTTCTTCGAAGAGTGTGAGAGATTTTTCCAGCGGGACCTCTCCCTTCTCCAGTTCCTGAACTATTTTCTCCAGACGCTGGAGGCACTCTTCAAACTTGGCCAACGAGAATTTGCTCCGTACTGTCTATTCTACTGACGGGACACCTGACGGTGTCCAGTAATTTTTCGGTGAATAATTATTGAAGGACAGGAACCGTCCCACTGCGGGACGGCTATGCCTGGGCGGGGGACTGGGTACCCAATGCTTCCAACACGTCTGCGGCCGAACCGTAACGTCCCAGTGGGGCGCTAATCTGGGCTCCCTGCACGGTCTGCCGCACCGCAATCAACATTTCTCTCGCAATTGCCACGCCTTCCGACCGGGCGGCGTCGGGAGTCTGTGCTCGAGCCATACGGTCCAGTATAGAGTCTGGTACTGAAACCCGCAGCTCGTTCTTCATGAACTCCGCGTTGCGCACGCTGGTAAGCGGCCATATCCCGGCGACGACCGGGATTCTGCAATGCTCAATGCGTCTCAGGAAGTTTTCCAGAAGCCGCAAGTCAAATACGGGCTGCGTCACCACATACTCGGCTCCCGCCTCAACCTTGAATTCAAATCTGCGGATCTCCTCATCTAAATCCGTCAACCCCGGATTCGCGCCTACACCAATCACAAATCCCGTACCGGCGCCGATCGGATTGCCTCCCAGATCCATCCCTCGGTTCAGGCTGTGGACGATGTTTACCAGGCCGATCGCGTCGACGTCGAAGACGGCGGTCGCATCCGGATAGTTGCCCATCTTGGGCGGATCGCCTGTGATGCAGAGCAGATTTCTCACACCGACTGCTGCGGCTCCGAGGAGATCGCTTTGAATACCGAGTACATTGCGGTCGCGGCAGGTGTAGTGCAAGATCGATTCGATCCCGACCTCGCGTTGAATCAGTATCGATAGCGCCTGGTTACTCATGCGTGCCGACGCGCGCGGGCTGTCGGGGATATTGACCGCGTCGACGCCCACGGACTTCACGAAGCGTGCCGCTTCAATCTCTTTGCGAGCGTCGATTCCTTTCGGGGGAACAATCTCCACCATGGTCACGAATTCGCCGCGAGCCAACTTGGCGCCCACAGGCGAGCGGTTCTCCAAGGGCGTAACCGGCGTCAGCTGCGGCTGAGGTTGTCCGCTGGTGACATGCGCAGAGGCTGCCTTCCCTCGTGCTTCGCCAACCCGGAGTGCGGCTTTCATCACGCGAATGTGCTCAGGAGTGGTTCCACAACATCCCCCGACCAGCCGGACGCCGGCTGCCACAAATTTTCGCGCGTAACTCGCCATGTATTCCGGCGAGCACAGGTAGATGTTTCGTCCTTCGACCGAGCGCGGGATGCCTGCGTTTGGCTGCGCAGCCAGCGGAAGGGTGGTGGCGGCGCGCACACGTTCCATGGCGTCCAGCATCGCAACCGGGCCCACGCTGCAGTTACAGCCGATCACGTCTGCGCCCCACTCCTCCAACTTGGCCACGAATGTCTGTGGATTGGAACCGTCGAGACAGTTTCCATCCTCGTCGATCGTCACCTGAGCGACCATCGGAATGGTTGCGCTCACATCGCGAACGGCAAGCATCGCCTGGTGAATCTCTTCGAGATATCCGAAAGTTTCGAGTATCAGGAGATCCACCCCGGAATCGACCAGCGTTGCGATCTGATCCCGGAAGGCTTCGCGCGCCTCCTCGAACGAGGTCTTGCCCAGAGGTTCAATTCTGGTGCCCAGCGGGCCAACCGATCCTGCCACCCAAACATCGAAGCTTTTGGCGGCTTCACGAGCCAGTCGAACGCCTACCCGATTTATCTCTTGAACTTTGTCCGCTAAGCTGTGTCGGCCCAAGCGGAAAGAGTTAGCTCCGAAAGTATTGGTTTCAATGATTTCGGCGCCGGCCTGGAGATAGTCGTGGTGAATCCCACGGATCAGGTCCGGCTGTGAAACGTTCAATTCGTCGTACGATCGGTTGATGAAAATGCCCTTCGCGTACAGCAGCGTTCCCATGGCGCCATCGCACAGCACCGGGGACTCCTTGATCCGCGAAAGAATATCGCCAGCCATATGATTGCGAGGATACAGGATGACCGGCGCTTTGTGCATCTTGGCGTCAGCGAACGGGCAGAGGAAACACTCGACGGGCACCCATGCAATCGCAAGAAAGTTGGCGAATTTGAGCTTCGGATTTCTTGAGCAGGAGAGCGTATCCTGACGGCGAAAATCTCACTGCTGGGGCTTGGACGTTGAAACCGAATTGCATCGAGGAACAACCGAAAATTTTCACTCGACTTACAACACGGAAACACTCTGGATGTTGGAAAAAAGCTGCCGATAGGGCGATGGAGCAGCTTCCGCCACCCGCGATCGCCGCAATCGACTCTCGTCGGTCTGTTATAATCTTCGATTTCGCGACTAAATCTTCCTTTTTCATGTTGTTAGGAGCCGTTGGTTTGAAGAAAAGCGCGTTCGCCCTGGTGGTCGGATTCTGTGCCGTGTTCATTCTCTCGTCGTGCGGCGGATACAACAACAATCGGAATCGAACGCCAAGCCACGTCACCGAGCGCGTCATGGTTTCGCAAGGAGTTACTACAGGCACAAGCTTCGGCGCCGTCTATATCGTTAACGGTCAGAATGACACCATCCCTGGTCTGACTCCCCTGAGTGCGGGAAGCGCCCCGGGGTTGATGACTTTATCTCCCACCCGCAACATCGCTGCCGCCTTTGATGCCAGCAGCAACACCGTTTTTGGAATCAACACGGTCGCACAGACCTCGATTGGCAGCGTCAGACTCTCCGGACCGACCTCCAGCATGGTCATACCCAATGCGATTCCGATCGGATATGCCGCGGTGCCCAGCGCTACTGTTCCCGGGTTCTCTTTCATCGGTGCGATCGATGTCATGAACTTCTCTAGCAACAGCCTGACGACGATCGCCGTCAGCAATGCGCAGAGCGTTTTCTCGAACGCTAACGGAACGCAACTGCTGGTGCTCAGCAACGATTCT
The DNA here is from genome assembly GCA_963801895.1 of uncultured Acidobacteriota bacterium. Lineage (GTDB taxonomy): Bacteria > Acidobacteriota > Terriglobia > Terriglobales > Acidobacteriaceae > Sulfotelmatobacter. Next base: position 81,519 of record CAWDGM010000008.1, read on the forward strand.
GATTCCATCACTCTCATTTCGCCTCAGAGTGCTGTTCCGCCAGTCGATACGAGTTGCCAGAGCAGCTTGCCAAACGCAGTTTGCACGGTGGTCCCCGGCTTCGACCGGCCTGTCTACGCGGTCATCAGTGGCGGCACCGCTTACATCATGAACTGTGGTTTGCAGTGTGGCGGTACTCAGGCTAGCGTCTCAATCTTCGATCTCGCGAGCGAGACCATCACCAGCACGATTCCCGTCGACGCCGCGACCATCGGTTTTGCCAGCGGCTCGACGCTCTACGTGGCTGGAACGCCGACAACCAATAACGCTTGCGACGGTCAGACGACGGCAGCAACGGTTTGCGGCCGTCTTGACCTGGTTGATCTCGGCTCGCAAACTGTCGTGAGTAGCGCGGTCATCACCGATGGATTCCATCAGCGCATGGACATGACCACGAACGGTCAACTCTTCATCGGTTCGAAAGGCTGCACGAGCATTGGCGATGTCCACAGCCCCAGCGGCGAAGTGCGCGGGTGCCTGTCCATCTACAAGACCGCAGACGGTTCGGTCATCATTCCGCCCGACAACGGAACGGTGGACGGACTGCAAGGCTTCATCAGCCGTAACGTTGAATATGTGGCGGAGGGCGGTGCCTTGCGCGTCTATGACACGAACAAAGACATCCTGCTGATCAACAACTTCCTACCTGAAGGATCGATAAACATCCCGGGGTACATCGGAGACGTTAAGGCAATCGACTTCTTCTAGCACTAATCTTCAGGGTTTCGCAGGTTCCAACACCAACTGGTGAGCTTTGCTGCTTTCGATTGCCTTGGTCGTGAATGGCAAGGGTAACGTCGTCCCTTCATACCAGTTCTTCCACTGATCCATGTAGTAAGGGCTAAGGAAGTTTCCAGCCTGCCCGGTGACGACGTTCAAAGTGGATTCATCCAGATTCGCCAGATTGGCGGTGAACCGCTCCGAAGGTCCGTGCCGCCGGGACACGGCCTTTACTGTGTATCCGCTGCCGGATTGCTCCTGCACACCGGGTCCGGACCAGCGTCGGATGACGGGAATCTTTCCCAGCACCGGGTGCTGTATTTCCACGGCGTTGTAGGCTCCCCATCGCCAGGTGGCAAGATCTTTAGGGGCATGCGGATCGTTCACCGCTGCCTCGACCGCCGCAGTCAGCAACTCGTCATAGCTTGGATAGCTATCGGGAAGCCATCGCTTCGGACGGTGCAGCAGAATATTCTCCAACCACACCGAGCGCATCCCCCAGGAGTAGGTTCGCCAGTTCAAAGAGGCATCGGGATCCGCATTCGGAGCGACGCTGCCCAGTTTCGGTTCGAGAATCAGGCGTCGCAATTCTCGAATGGCATTCTCGGCAATCGTAGGCGCGGCCGAAGATGCCTGCATCAGTCCATCCCAGCTTCGCATCAAGTCCGCTGCTTGCTTGGCGCGGACAGAAGGCTTGCTCGCGTGATCTATCGCATAGACAAAGCGCTCTGCAGCGAACTGATCGGCATCCGAATGAATGTCGGTTTGGAGCGCCAGCATGTCCGCAGCAGAGAATTGTCGTCCCGATTCCAGCACGTGATAAATGCGCGCTGTACGCCACGGCGCTTCCCACTCCATACTCACGGGGTTTGGGTAGTTGTCCGGAGTGATTCTTCCATTCGCCGTTGCGATGATGCCGGATGGAGGGTTGTAGACATTGGGCAGCTTGTCGAACGGAATGTATGAAACCCATTCGTGCGCATTATCGGCACCGCTCACCGGCAAGCTCCCGTCCCCGGATGTGCGAATGGGCACTTTCCCCGTCGTGTGATAGCCGATGTTTCCGTCGACATCGGCATACACCGCATTCTGCCCCGGAGCATCGAGCTGCGAAAAGGCCTTCTTGAAATCCTCCCAGTTCTGCGCTGTGTTCACGTCGAAAAATGGAATACGCAATCCGTCGTAAAGAGTCCAATGCAGAGCAACAGGACGCGTCTCTCCCGGAACGAGCTCGGTAATGATCGGTCCATGACGCGTGATCTTCACATCGAGGCTGACGTCGGGCTTGGCTCTGACGTGAATGACCTCGATGCGATGCTCCGGCTGCACCCATCCACTCGGCGTCTGGTATGCGCCCTGTGGATTGAAGTTTTCGACAAAGACATCAGTCACTGACGGACCAACGTTGGTGAAACCCCAGGCGATGCGCTGGTTGTGTCCGACGACGATGTACGGCATGCCGGGCAGTGACACACCGGCCACATCGAATGTTCCGCAATGGAGATGTGCTTCGTACCACAAGTTCGGCATCTGATGGCCCAGATGCATGTCGTTCGACAGGAGCGGCTTTCCAGTGACGGAATGCGTTCCCGATATGACCCAGTCATTCGATCCGTTTACTGGCAGACCTTCCGGCGAAGCCGCGATCGGGCTGGCGAGATCATGCCGTTGCGTCACGGAGTTGTCCGGAGACTCCTCGTCGTCATCTTCATCCGGGTCGCTCGCGCTGCTTTCGGCTGGCCCGAGATCCTCTCGCATCACGGTCGGCGGGCGGTCATGCCATGAGCTATTCACGTACAGGTCGGCCGTGAGTTCAGGACCAAGCTTGGCCAGGATCTTCTCGCGTGCCAGCGCATCGTAAAAGTAGTGATAGTTCAGATCCTTGACCATCTGGTTGGCGATGACGACGGAATCTTCCACAGTCCATGGTTTCGGCGTATAACGCAGGATGCGAAATTCCACTGGCAGTGTGCTGGCATGCTCGGCGATGAAAGCATTCACTCCGGCGGCGTAGGCTTCCATGAAACTGTGGTCTCGCGAGCTCGCTATTTCCAGGGATTTCTTTGCCGCTGCGCGAAGGCCCAGAACCTTTTGCTCGCGATCCAGTTTGACCGTCTCATCCCCAAGAATTTCTGAAAGCTCTCCTCCACCGAAGCGGCGCATCACGTCCATCTGCCACAACCTGTCCTGCGCGGTCACAAATCCTTGTGCGAAAAACAAGTCGTTCAAATTCGCCGCCTCAATGACTGGCACACCGTGGTTGTCTCGCGTCACGGTCACGGCAGCAGACAAGCCGTCGACCTTCAGGCGTCCATCTAATTGGGGCAGGGCAGCACGCGTCACATAGTACGCGCACCCGATAGTGATGGCAGCAAGCAGCAATATGGCAAAAGCAAACCACAGCAGAAAGCGCAGGAAAGGAGACCTGCCCGAAGCGGGTACGCGGACCTCTGCCATCGTGCTCATGGGAACTTCCGATTGTATTCCACCGCGGACTGCAGGATTCTGAAAATGAATTTCAATTTCAAGATGATGCGGTGGTATTCTGGCTCGCTACCATGCCCGCCATGCTGCAGAAGCGGATCGACGATCAGCCCAACCTTTCCCGGCAGATGGTTCGTGAGGCCCAGGATATCCTGCACCGCCATCTGAAGGGGGTGGGACTCAAGCAGACGGCCCAGCGCGACACCATTCTCCGCACCTTTTTGGAGACCCGCGATCACCTCTCGACCGACGAACTTCATCGCCTGGTTCAGAAAAAAGACGCACGCATCGGATACACCACCGTTTATCGAACCTTGAAACTTCTAGCGGAGTGCGGGTTGGCCAGCGAAGTGGCCTTCCATGACGGCATCGCCCGCTACGAACACCAGTACAACCGGCGCAGCCACCATCACATGGTTTGCACGGAATGCGGCAGTTCGGTGGAATTTTTTTCGCAGCAGGTCGGTCAACTAGAACAGGAGATTGGCCAGAAGTATCACTACCTCACCACTCGCCACACTTTCCAGATCTACGGTGTCTGCGAAGATTGCCGCAAGAAGAATCAATCCTTTCGTCCGCTCTGAGGGTTGGTTTCGCGCGGTGAGTTCGTTCACCACGATTTCGGATGTGTGACTTCGTTTTGCGAAAGATCGACGCCTGACTTCAGGCAATCCATAATCGATCCATTGCGCGCCACCCGAATGACGTCCGACTCATCGGAGCAGTACGCTGGCACGCCGGGCTTTCGTACGGGCATGTAGGCGACCACGCGATACTTCGCAATCGGTCCCACTTTCTTTGCAGGCTCGCAGCTCTCGAGTTCGAAGACGAATCCGTTCTTCTTCCCGCGTACAACCTCTGGATCGATCCCCCAGGACTTGGACAAATCCGAAAGTGAGCAGCTGAATCCTTCCTGGGGATGAGCCCGGGCGTAGGAAATCTCGGCCGCGTTAAGCGTACGCACAGAAGAAACGACCGAACTCTCGTCGGTAGCCTTCATAGCCTCTCGCCTATCGGATCGCATGCTGTAGATGCCCAAAGCGATCACGCCGATGGTTACGACAACTCCGAGATATCCCAGCACGATTCCCGTAATTGCCAGGCCCCGGCCGGTGAGCTGTCCGGCGCTTTTTCGAATGTCGTAAAGCGACAAATATCCGAACACGAGCGAAACAATCGCAAAGGGCAGAAAAAAGAACAGGAAGCCAGTGACCAAGCTGAAGATCGCTTTGCCGCTGGTTTCAGGCGGCAGTCCGAATGCTACCGAGGGATCGACGGGAGCAGCTTGTGCCTGGGAATCGCGCCCGCAGATTCCGCAGTAGCGTTCGTCTTTCGACAAACTGTTACCGCAGCCCATGCAGAACGAACTCATGCCTTCTCTCTCCGGTCGCAGCCGCCTTAATGGGGCAGAGTTGCGCCTGGTGCCAGCAAATGAAATGGATAGAGGGAAAGGTTTCTGACGATTCCAAACACGATGATGAGGGCGCACAAAACTTGAATCCACGCGCCTGGAATAAATATCTGCGGGAGACCCTTGCCCCGCAACAATCGGAACGTCTCCGACGCTATTCCATACGCGAGAAATGGCAGCAGCATCACCGTGAGAGGATTCATCGCCCATGCTCCCCGCAAATTTCCTTCAAGAAGCTGGTGGATCGCGCGCAGAGACCCACAGCCCGGGCAGTACCATCCGGTCAGATAGTAAACAGGGCAGGGCGGATAAATCCCTGAGGTCGCGGGATCGAAGGATCGCAAAAAGGCAAGGCCGGCGATCCCTGCCACAATGGCAGCAGCCAGAAGAAGATGTTCACGTGTTCGCGTCATTAGTTAGTGCTGATGCAGGCTGCCGATGATTCCCAGCATGAACATCAGCATCGATACCCCGACCGTTGCCAGACCCAGACCGAAGGAGATCCAGCACCACAGCTTGGCATTATTTGACGCCACTTGAGCTCCAGCAAGATCGCCGAGTTGCAGCTTGCTGTTTACTTGCGCTGCGTAGACGATGGCAGGAATACCAGCCGGCAGGCAGCACAACACTGTCGCAAGGATCGCGAAGACCAAATAACTCGGCGGTGCGGCTGCGCCCGGCGGGATTACGACGCCCGTGACTGGGAGGGGCGCAGCCTGAACTGGCGGCGTCATTGCGGGCTGAAGATTCCTACCGCACTGCACGCAAACCGCTGCATTGTCGGCGTTGGTTGCTCCACACTGGGGACAAAACATTTTCTTCTCCTCGCCCGTTTCGGGACCTCCCACTATAGCGGTTGGCCGCCTTCCAGGCATCGCTCTCCCGATCCGCGAGGATCGGTTTTGACGACGGCGGATTCGTCGGAACAGAACGTGCGAACTCCAGTCTGATTCGGACTGAGCGGACGCGCCACAATGTGATATCGGGAGTTCCCACCGCCCCCACCCTCTGAGCTGCATCCAGTGAGTTGAAAGGCATAACCATCCTTCTGCCCGCTTGCAAGGCGCTGATCGATCTGGGCTGTGAGATCAGCCAGCGAACAGGTGAAGCCGGCGTCTGGATGGGACGCTGCATAAGTGATCTGAGCTGTATTGATAGCCCGAATCGAACCGACGGCAGAACTTTCGTTGGCCGCCATCCGTGCCCGCAGGAGATTAGGAATCGCAATGGCCGCAAGAATAAGCATGATCGGAATGAAAACGATCCCCGCGTACCCCAGAACCAGCCCGGCGATGGCGAGTCCTCGGCCGGTCACCCGGCCCGCGCTCTTGCGAATCTCTGACAAAGAAAGATGCCCCAGAACGATAGCGACGATCGAAAACGGAAAGGCAAAAATAAACAGCCCGCTGATCAGGCTCAATATGGCCTTAGTGCTCGTCGTGGAGGGGCCAACGGGGGCAGCTGTTACGCCCGGAGATGCGGCCAGCGGGGAGTTTTGGTGTCCACATACGCGGCAGAATTGATCTGCCGCGGTCGTGCCGTTGCCGCAAGCTGCACAAAATGTGGTCATGCGGCCCTCCCGAACCGGCAGACTTGCGGAGCCGATAATTCGCACGAAACATACTCTTCGCACTCGCGGCGCGTCAATGCGCTACCTTGATTCCGCCACAGCCAGGTGCCGCAATTTCGTGACATTGCAAAAATTTGTCCATTGCTTTGAATTTGGCTTTTTGATACCTTGCCGCGAACGCCGTTTGAAGCAAATCCCCCACATTCGTTACATTCGGCGCGGAGGAGACCCTTATGGCTTTTTGCAATATGTGCGGGGCACAGGTTCCGGACGGGACCACGACGTGTGTCGCATGCGCAGGTCGCGTTCCAGCAGGCGCCCCAGCTCCCGCGGCAGCCAGCGCTGGAGGCTTGACCGATAACGTAGCCGGCATGTTGGCGTATGTCACCATCATCCCAGCGATCATCTTCCTGGTGATGGAGCCGTACAACAAGAACCGCTTTGTTCGCTTTCACTCGTTTCAGTGCCTCTTCTTTGCTGTAGCGCTGATCGTTTTGCACATCGGATTGTCGGTCTTGGCTTTCGTGCCCTTCATGGCCATCATCACCATCCCGCTTCACCTGCTCATCAGTCTGGGAGGGTTGATCCTCTGGATTATTCTCCTGATGAAGGCGAACCAGGGCCAGATGTACAAACTTCCCATGATCGGCGACATCGCCGAGAAACAGGCTAATGCGATCTAGTCCCAGATTGCGTCGCGCGCCAGGGATAACTTCTCCTCATTGAGACGTCGCGAGCTCGTTAGACGTATTCGAGCTCGCGACGTTGCGCTTGATCTCATACAGAACACATGCGGATACTCCCCGTTCCCTCGGGTTCGCTTGACTTTCTTCTATCAAGCTGTCAATCCTATTAGCTTTTAACCCGACGGTGATCCTGCTCTGCCGAGTTGCCGTCTGGTAATTCTTTAAACGGAATGGGGCATTGATTGCGAGTTCGCGTTTTCTATCACGACAAGTGCTTCGACGGCGCTTCCTCTGCCGCGCTGTTCTCCCGCTTTTATCGCGAGCGCATCAAGGGCGATGTGGATTTCGAATTTACCGGACTGGTTCATCGCGCCGGCGCGCTTTTCGATGAGAAGCAGTTCGACGGCGACGAGAACGCGATCGTTGATTTCAAGTACTCAAGTTCCCCCAACATCACATGGTGGTTCGATCATCATGAGAGTGCATTTCTGACCCCCGCCGATGCCGAACACTTCGAGCAGGACCAGAGCAACCGTAAGTTTTACGATCCGGATTTCAAATCCTGCACCAGCTTCATCGCCATGATTGCGCAGCAGCGCTTCGGCTTCGATCCCAAGCCGGTCGCCGATCTCGTGCACTGGACCGACATCATTGATGGCGCCTTGTATCCCGACGCGAAAACTGCGGTTGAAATGGACGCGCCTGCGATGAAATTAACCATGGTCATCGAGTCGGCGCCCGATCATGGATTTGTCCCTAATCTGATCCCGCTGCTCGCGACGAAATCGCTCGCTCAGATTCTTGAAGAGCCATTCGTTGCGCCTTTGCTGCCGCCGTTGCTCAAGCGACATGAGCTGTCCATCGGAATTCTGCGCGAGCGCTCGGAATGCAAGGATGGGACTATCTTCTTTGACGTTACCGATCACGAACTCGAGGGCTACAACAAGTTCGTTCCGTACTACCTGCATCCCGAGTCGGTATACAGCGTGGGGTTAAGCAAGAGCAGCTTCCGCGTCAAAGTATCCGTCGGATCGAATCCCTGGGCTCCGCAGGAGCCTGAGGTCAACCTTGCGCGCATCTGCGAACGCTACGGCGGCGGTGGGCATGCCCGCGTCGGCGCTATTTCGTTCAACGTGAACCAGCACGCCGAGGCGATCAAGGCGTCGCAGGAAATCGTCGCGGAGCTCCGCGCCGCGATTCGCGACACTAAGAAATCGTGATCCCGCGCGAACAGCGGGACTAGTTTTTCGCGGGCGCTAAATGCAGGCCACGGTACACAGGCTCAGTCTTCAGCTTCTTGGGAAAGTGCCTTTCGAACCGTGCCAATCCCGGGCAGATCATGTGATGAACTCCCCTGAATCCGAATAGTTCCATCTCCTTCATCGCCTCGTCTGCGGACCAGCCCTGCATCGCCATCCGGTAGGTGGCCACCGCCAGGCCTGTTCGATCATCTCCTAGCCGGCAATGTACAAACACTTTCTTTCCTGGATTCTCCTGGATCAACTGCAGGAATCGCGCGAACGTCTTGTCCTTTGGAAACGGGCAATGCCATGGAATAGAAACGTATTCCATGCCGGCTTCGCGGACGGCGACTTTCTCGTGCTTGCTTCGACTGCCGCGCATGTCCACGACGATCGAGACTCCCATCTGCCGTAGCGCCTTCAGCCCGTCTGCTCCCGGCTGTCCGCCTCGGAAAAGATTCGGTGTAATTTCCGCAAAGTTCGGCAGGCCGACATAGCTCTTGCGGCTTCCCATGGATTTCTGCGTGGGAAGGGAGTTGTCTTGATTCGATTGGGAGTCAACAGCAACAACCAGAAGGGAACTGACACATATTGCGATTGCCAAGGCCCGTGCGATTGATTTTCTTGCGCTCACCAAGGATTGGATGCTCTGTCAGCAACGCACGCAATGCACGGAATCATTCGCCAGCACCCATCATCACGATAGGCATCGTGGGCGTCAACGAACCAGCTTCATTTTCGATCGTGATGGCGAAGGCTTTCGCTTCGGTTCCGGCAGGCAATGGCGGATTTACGACCGTCGCGCTGCCATGTGCGTCCGGTTTGAACACGCCTGCGGGAATAGGTGCACCCTGCGTCGGGATGAGCCATAACTCGTACGCCTTTTGCGCTGGAAGCACGGGCATGTTATTTGCAACGAACAGCAAGGAGTTCCTGTTCCGCAAATAGAACGCCTTTCCCTGCGGCTGCGGCTGAGTCTTGGCTGACACCAGCGTCACTCTCTGAGCTTCCGGAGAAATGATCGGAGCAACGATACGCCGCAGATCTTCCAACTCGCGCGTGGTCTGGGCCGTTTGAGAGCCCAACGATGCAACACTCTGCTTCAAAGCAGAGTTCTCTCTCCAGAGGGAAGCGGCGAACACCACTGCTGCGGCGGTCGCTGCCCAGCCCAGCCATCCCCACCACGGAGTGCGTAACTTGTCCGGAATTGATCGTGAGCTTGCAGACGCCACTGCAGACGCCGCTTCGGTAGCGACCGCAGCGAGCAATCGCTCGCGCGAACGCCGCGGTGGCTTCGGTCCCATCGTCGACAACGCCAGCAACGCGCCGTCACCGCGCAACTGCTCGAGCTCCAGGCGGCAGTCTGCGCAGGTCGCGAGGTGCTTCTCCAGCGCAACCCGGTTCTCACCTTCAAGCGCATTTAGCGCGTGGAGTGCGAGGTCTTCGCCGAATTGTTCGTGTCCGCTCATCAAAAACTTCTCGCGTCTCGTGGTGCACCGTGAAACACAAAACTAACCTGTCACTTCTTCACGTTTGAAACGCCTTCCTCAGCGCTATCAGCCCTGCGCGAATCCTGGTCTTGATCGTACCGAGAGGCTCACCGGTTTTCGTCGCAATCTCCGAGTGGCTCAGACCCTCGAAATACGCCATCTCCAAAGCTGCCCGCTGAGGTCCTGACATTGAACCCAACACGCCGCGAACTCTTTCCGCCGCTCGTGACCGATCCGCCTCGCCCGCCAAGTCCGGAGCTACCGAGACGATGACATCTTCTATGTCAGTCTCCGGACGTCGCCGCCGTAAGGCATCAATTGCCCGATTTCTTGTAATCACGGCGAGCCACGCCCCCAAGCTGCCTCGCGCGGAATCAAACGCCGAAGGATTCCGCCATAGCTGCAGAAACACGTCCTGCAAAATATCTTCCGCCGCGCCCGTATCGCCCAATACACGCAACGCCACCGCATACACGATGGAGGAGTAGCGGTCATACAGCTCCGCCATTGCGCTCTGATCTCCAGCCTTCATGGCCGTCACGGTAGCCAGATCGGCCGAGACACCTTGTCTGTCAGTACTCGACAAACGCTCTAATCTCTCTCTCTGAAGTACGTACCCGAGCCCGCGCCGGATTGGGCGCAACTGCATGGTAATTCAATTTCTTAGACGTATTCCGCGCATCCTGTTTGCCCCAAGCTTAAGGATCGCGCGCTACTGGGTAAGCTTAATTGCCAGCTGTCTTTCGGGTTGAGTCATTTCGCCCCACAGCTTTTGCAAATCCCTTTGCACGGAGATGTTCTCCGGATCTTTTCTCAAAGCCAGCGCGAACCAGCGATACGCCGTCGGAAGGTCCCGCGGCGTGCACAGACCCGCTGAATAAAGCGCTCCCATCTGGATCATCGCCTTCGCGTTCGCAGCGTTCGCCGCCGGCTTCAGAACCCGCAGTCCATGATCACAGTCCTGCGCGGCCCCTCGACCGTACAAATATTTTTGCGCCTCGCCTACCGGGTCCCCTGTTGCAACCGGCGCGACCGGTGTTCGAGGCCTCGGCGAGACATCTCGGCCCGCTGGTGGCTTTTCGATTCTCGCCGGTCTGGCTGCATCCGGTTTCGGCGCTGAAGCCGCAGGCTCACTGTCACCCGCGGTATCGTCGTCGCTGTCATCTGAAGGAGTATTCGCCTTGGTCCCGGCGATCTTGGTCGCGGGCTCCGCAGGATCATTTTTCGTAGCAGTCGGAGGAGAGCCTTTCGGCGGAACTGCACTTGTCGCCGCAGAGTCGGACTCAGGCGTGGTAGCCGGCGTGTCAGACTTCGCCGTATCGGTCGGCGGCTGCGAAGGTGTTGCAGCAGGCTGAGTCGGCACCGGCGTCGTCGGTTGCGTATCCTTCGGTTTCGCAGACGCAGCAGGCGCTGGACTCGCCGAATCGCCGTCGGCAGGAGCCTCCGCTGTCGGAGAAGGTTTGTTCGGGTTGTTATTGATCCAGGGCAGTCCTTGGTGTTTCCACCGCAAATATCCAAACCCTGCAGCTAGTACCAGAGCCAAGAGAATCAAGAATACTTTTCCCGCGCTTCCGCCCTTTGGCTCTTCTTCATCATCCAGCAGGTAGTCGACACCTCTGGAACTGTGCGAACTGTGCGGATCGATGCTCAGGCTCGCCCGCTTCCGGGGAGGGTCATTCAAGCCGAGAAACGAAGGGCCGCTGATCGACGGTTCGCGGTGAACTTCTGGAGGAGCGGGAGCTGGAGCAGGAGGTCGAGGCGTCTCGACCGGACGAGCAGTCGTAACCGTCGTTGGAGCAGCAGAACTAGGAGCGGTCGAAGGAATTGTCCCGCTTGCGGCGCGCTGTGTCTGGGTTTCCGGGACGGCAGTCGTCCGAGCCAGTAGCGTGGCTCCGCACATCCCGCAGAAACGGTTATCCTCCGGATTATCGTTGCCGCACCGGATGCAGCGCATACCCCTCCTCAACCCGTATATATAGCTTACGATATCTTGGACATTCGATGCAGTAGCAACAGCTTGCGACGAAAAACTCGACCCCCAAGGCGGCGACGGGATTCCGGCACTACTACCGGGCAGCACATTTCGCCCGGCCAGTCGAATCTGACATGAACAAGTCCACCTCCAGCCAGAGTTTCCACATAAAGGTGCAAGGCCGCAACATTGAAGTGCACCGCATTTCCGGCAGTGGACCGGAATTGATTTTTCTGCATGAGGGACTGGGCTCGGTCTCTCACTGGAAGGACTTTCCCACCCGTGTGGCCGACGCTACCGGATGTCCTGTGACTGCTTATTCACGTTACGGCTCCGGCAACTCGGATTTGCTCGACGAAGACCGCGCCGTGAGCTACATGCATGACGAAGCACTCACGATACTCCCGGACCTGATTGCTCAGCTCAAGATCGTCAATCCCGTCCTCGTTGGCCACAGCGATGGAGGTTCAATCGCTCTCATCTACGCTGGATCTCATGACGGGTTACGCGGGCTTGTGCTCCTGGCGCCGCACGTATTCGTAGAAGATCTCAGCGTCACGAGCATCGCCGAAGCCAAGGTGAAATTTGAAACTACCAACCTGTCCGAAAAACTTGCGCGTCATCACAAAGACGCCACGCGCACGTTCTGGGGATGGAACAATGTCTGGCTGCACCCAGATTTTCGCAGCTGGAATATCGAAGAATTCCTGCCCCGAATTTCTTGCCCGATTCTTGCAATTCAGGGCCTCGACGATCAGTACGGAACACTGGCGCAGATCGATGCCATCGTGAAACAAAGCGGCGGGCCAGTGGAAGTTTTGACTCTGCCCGACTGCCGCCACTCGCCGCAGCGCGATCAGCCCGAAGCGGTACTGGCCGCAATCGTAAAGTTCGTGAAGCAAACAAGCGGCTGAAGTGTCGTGTCACTGGTGGTTGCCCCATTCTTGTCGCGTTTTGTGCGACAGGGTGGGGTAGTTGACTTGTCTGGTAGGTTCAAGTTGGGGCCCTAGCAACATTCAAACGAAAAGCAGCGTAAATCCGACGGAGGCTTACATGGTCCGCAGTCTCGCAGCGCTACTTCTCCTGATAAAGTCGCTTTCACGTTGCTGCCGTGATTCGCTCTCACCATCCTTACTTCTCAGGCGCGACCGCCAGCACTTTCACCGAACCCTCGTCTGCAACGCGGCTGAGATAGCCGACGGCGCCGGGCGTCGAGATGATGTATTCGAGCAATGCCGCTTCTGAATTGCACTCCTTCAGCATAGATCCTTGCCCGGTGAAGACTGCCTTTCGCCAGCGTGTCCGGAACTCCTCCGGAGTATCACCGACATGCTTGCGCAAAAATACTTCGTGTACAGGCCCGCCCTTTAATACCACCGGGACCGCCCGCGTTCCGTCCTTGAAACTCGACCGCACTCCGCTAAACAACTCGCGTAGTTGCGAGGGAGTGATTTGCGAGACGGGAACATTCTTGTTGGCTACGATGAGTACATCTTGCGCCCATGCCCCACCGGCGGAAGCGAAGGCCAGCATCAATCCTGCCAGAAAGACGAATCTTCTTTGGATGATCTTCATGTTCTCACCTAGAAGCTGAATCCGATTCGTGCGGCCAGCATGTTGGTGTTCGGTTTCAGCCCATCCGGATTGACGCTCGCGTAGTAGCCCAGCGCCGTGCCACGAAGAAAGTGCCCTTCCACTTTCCCGTAAAAGTTCGAGTTGAAGTTGTACCGCCCGGAAATCACCCAGTCCTTCGAATGGTTCGCAGACTGAGATGTGTCAGTGTGCTTGTCGACGTAGTGGCTGTAGTAGCCGCCTACCTGTAGTCGCTTTGTAAGTTCGTAACTGGCCATCGGATACCAGGCACGTTGATCGAGCGGCATCGGTAAAATCTGTGGTCCGAACATGACTTGCAGGTGGATTGGCGTTCTCCAGTATTCCGCCGCCAAATGAAGTTTCGCGAGATCCCACTGTGTGTAGTAGGCCGACGTCAGCGACGCGGGCATGTGCATGCTTCCCTGCGGCCCGGTCGCCTCCAACGTGTCAGCCAGCACGCTCGTCCCGACCGTCAAGCCTCGCCATGGTGTAACCCAGTTGACATCTCCGCCATACACCTTGCCGCTTGGCGGAGAAGGGAACGTCAGCCCAATTTGCGCGAGCTGTTGCACGTATCCCCCGTTCGCGTCCAGAACACTCGACCCCACGTGGCCCCGGTATCGAATCGTGCCGATCCGTTTGCCGACTCGAACTCCTCCGTATACCTCACCCCCTCGTTCCGAAAGATCGTAGTCGCGGTTGTCATTCGGATACATCGACTGCGGCAACATGATCCACAGAAACAATGCATCTACATCCTGCGAGTCCGTATAGAGACCCAGCGGAGTCTTGATTTTTCCAACCCGGAATCCCAGATAGTCATTGACCTTGTAATCGCCCGACGCCCAATCCACCACAATGTTCGGCCCGCCGAATTCCCCCATCTGGTACATGTGCAGTTGCACGCCGATTCGCAGCTTGTCAGTGACGGCATCACTGAAGCTGACCGCTCCCTCCGTCCACTGCAAACTGCCCGAGCTGGACTTCATGGTCAGGTAATTGTTGTTCGTGCTGTAGAGCAGCCCTTGCGTGGCAAATCCGTGGATCTGCAGGTTCTCCAGGTCTTGCCCTGCCACCGAGACTGTGGTCAGGCAGAGCATCGCTAGGACACTGGCGCGTCGAGGCATGAAAATTCTCCTGCCTCCCTTATCGACACGCGGCCCGCTCACTTGAGTCAGATCTGAGAGTCGGGCCTGATAAGAAAAAATGCCCAGTCCGGGATTTGAAAAGCGGACGCCTAAACCTTTGACCACGAAGGACACTAAGTTTCACTAAGGAAATTTTGAGCACAGCTTGGGTTTCTTCGTGGACCTTAGTGTCCTTTGTGGTAAAAGGGTTTTCTCTACCAAGAATCCCGGCGCACCTCGGACGCGATTGTTTTCCGCGACGGTCTCGGCCTACAATCTCGCCTTACGCAATCAGGATGGCTACTTCCGACAAACTTCCGCAGTCGATGATCGCGAAAAGCCCCGCCGACGTGCGCCGGCCGGGAGGTCTCGACTATCGCGCCTACGAAGACGTAAAAATCGGAATTCATCGTTATCTTCTGAACAAGCTCGATCTCGAAGCCATCGCGTCCGTTCCACCCGAGAGAACACAGGCGCAGGTTTTCGCTGTCATCCAGGGCGTCGTCGCTCAGATCAAGACGCCGCTTACCGCCGCTGAGAGAGAAACCGTGGCTCGCGAGATTCTCGATGAAGTCTACGGTTTCGGCCCGCTCGAGCCCCTGCTCCAGGATCCAACCGTCAGTGACATCCTGGTGAACGGCGCGAAGGAGGTTTACGTCGAGCGCCGCGGCATGCTGGAAGAAACCAAGGTGATGTTCAAGGATGACGCTCACCTCATGCGCGTCATCAACAAGATCGTTTCCGCTATCGGACGGCGCGTCGACGCCTCATCGCCGATGGTCGACGCCCGTCTCGCAGACGGCTCTCGCGTGAACGTAATTGTTCCGCCTCTCGCCATCGATGGTCCGCACCTGTCGATTCGCCGCTTCGGGCACATCCCGGTGACGGAGGCCGATCTGCTCGCCAATGAGACGTTGACGCTCCCAATGTTGGGATTATTGAAGGCTGCTGTTGCAGCGCGCCTCAACATCATCATCTCGGGCGGGACAGGAGCAGGGAAGACCACTTTGCTGAACGTGCTCTCGGGCTACATTTCCACCAAGGAACGCATCGTCACCATCGAAGACTCAGCCGAGCTGCAACTGAAGCAACGTCACGTAGTCCGATTGGAGTGTCGCCCTCCGAATCCCGACGGCAAAGGAGCGGTTCAGGCCCGTCAGCTGGTCATCAACAGCCTGCGTATGCGGCCCAACCGAATCATCGTCGGCGAAGTTCGCGGCGAAGAAGCGCTCGACATGCTCCAGGCCATGAATACCGGCCACGACGGTTCCATGACGACGATCCACGCCAACAGCCCGCGCGATGCGCTGGCTCGCATGGAAACCATGGCCATGATGTCAAACTTGAACTTACCCGAAAAAGCGATCCGCAAGCAGGTTTCCTCCGCGGTGAGTTTGATCGTTCAGATCGCGCGTTTCACCGACGGAACGCGACGCCTTACGCACATCACGGAACTCACCGGCATGGAGTCCGACGTCGTCAGCTTGCAGGATCTCTTTATGTTCGAACGCCAGGGAGTTTCTCCCGAGGGCCACACCATCGGATCGTTTGTCGCCTCCGGCATCCGACCCAAGTTCGCCGAACGTCTCAAAGCAGCCGGATACGAATTACCCACCGAGATGTTCGATCCGACGGGAAGAGGATGGTAGCCGTCGTATCCGGAACTTGAAGAGTAGCGCCGGCGATCCCGCCGGCTGTCGCGAGGGCCTCCTCGCCCTCGCGGTTTTCCCTCAAAAAGCCAAATTTAGCAACGCGCAGCCATCCACAATTTTCACAGCATTACTGCAGAAAGCTCTTCGCGGCCAGCTTTTGCTCGCCATGACGAAATGCCTGGGACCGTTGAAGCGCGGCTTCCGCTTGTTCTTTACTCAAAGTCTTTTCGACGGAATGTAACAATTCTTTTCCACGTGGGTCCCCGGCCGCGGTTGCGGCGTACAACCACGCATAAGCGCTCGACAAATCCTTGGCGGTGCTACGGCCTTGCGCGTACATATACCCCAACTTGATCTGCGCACCGGTATGCCCCTGGGCGGCAGCTTTCTGGAACCACGTGAAAGCCGCATGATCGTCTTGCGGCAATCCCTCGCCGCGCAAATACAAATCGGCGAGATTGTTTTCTCCCAGCACATTTCCGGACTCTGCCGCCTTCCGATACCAGGTTGCAGCGTTCGCCAGGTTGCGCTCGCAGCCGAGGCCTTGATCGTACATGTAGCCGAGATTGCTTTGCGCACTGCTGTCGCCAGCCTCGGCTCCCTTTTCGAACCATCGAAATGCCTCCGCGTTGTCCCGCTTCACTCCGTTCCCCTCGAGATAGAGAATTCCAAGGTTGTAATAGGCGCGTGCGAAATGCCGGTCGGCCGCGGCACGTAACCAATATTGCGCCGCCCCGTAGTTGACTGGCACTCCCCACCCATTCAGGTACATCACCGCCAGATTCACCTGCGCAGGAGCGTAGCCCCGCAGCGCCGCGCGTTCGAACCACTTCACAGCTTCCTTCTCGCTATAATCCGGCCCAATTGCCAGGACCGATGCCAGTCCCATCTGGTTCTCTTCAAAAGCGTGCCCCTGCTTCGCCATCTGCTGAACGAGGTTGTTGTCGCATACGCGAGTGCCGTTTCCAATTTTTCCGGACACTACGGCCAGGCTGCATTGCTGCTCGCCATCACCCTGCGCTAACGTGTCCGCGGCCGATATCCCTAATACAGCGATGCTCCCAAGTAGAGCAGCCAACAGTTGTTTGACCATCGGAGTGTCCTCCCGTTTTCGGCAATTACGCTGGCCGAAACTGGGACCACACTGCGGCGCCTCCGCGTCTATCTCAATGCAATGTCAATCATTCGTCGATACATCCGCGATCATTCGCGCAATAGCAGGACCTCATCCAGTAATGCTCTGATGACAAACGACTTTCTGGCTCGTCCAAGGGAACAAGGCAAGCGTGTCTGCCGTATAAGATCGCAAGGCACTGGGTTAAAACATCGTCGGGGTTCAAATGACTAACGATTCATCCGAACACCCTCCCGAACGGGCGCGTTTCGGTCCGTTTGAAGTCGACCTGCAGACTCGTGAACTTTGGAAGTTTGGAACGCGGTTAAAGCTGGTTGGGCAGCCCTTCGAGATCTTGGCGATGCTGCTAAGTCGGCCGGGAAAGCTGGTAACACGCGACGAATTGCGCAACCGCCTGTGGCCCGCCGATACCTTCGTCGACTTTAATCATGGTCTTAACGCGGCTGTAAACAAGTTAAGAGAGACTCTCAGTGACTCGGCCGACGATCCCCGATACATCGAGACCCTGCCGCGCCGTGGGTACCGCTTCCGTGCTGAACTGGAGTGGGTTGAGGGTGCCGCGCCAGTTCAATCCGCAAAGGCGCACGTCCCGGAACTCCCAAGCCAGCAGCATCTTGTTTCCTCTCCAGCTTCCATCGAGTCAATCGCGAACACATCAGCAATATCGCAAGTGATAGCGCCGGACACTTTGGCCGCACGACCTTCCAGTTTGCCGCGCTACATTATTTTCGGAAGTCTGCTAGCCGCCACGCTGATCGTCGGTGCTGTCCTCTTTCACAGCCTGCAGCGCGACGGCAAGGGCACGTCCCACACCTCGATCGAGCGGACCGGGCTTCTGATTCCAGTCGCCGACACATCCGGGCCATCGTTTTCGCCCGATGGAAACTCGGTCGCCTTCTTCCGCCAGCACTCCGCCGAGGCCGAATCCGGCATTTACGTCACATCAGTGGGCAGCAATCAATTGTTGCAACTCACGAGCAATGGAGACGATTGTTGCCCGGTCTGGTCGCCGGACGGCCGCTGGATCGCGTTTACCCGCGCCGCCAACCGGGACCATTCCATCTTCATCGTCCCCGCAGACGGTGGCCGGGAAGAAAAGCGCAAAGCCGAGAAGGTGCTTCCCATCGTTCCGGCAGCCTTCCGGCTAGCATCTTCGATCACGACTGAACGCAAGCTCGATACCGGCGGCGTCGCCGTGAGCCGCGGTGAAATTGACTGGTCTCCTGACGGCAAGTCGATTGCATTCTCGGGTCCCTCGGGGCTTTACCTCCTTGCTATTGATAGCGCAGCCGCTCGACGCATAACTGTGACACCGCCTTCAGCGGAAGAGTGGGGACCGGCGTTTTCTCCCGACGGAGATAGCCTGATGTACGTCCGCAGCCAGATCGGCGTACCTGATCAGATATGGGTCGTTCCTTCCAATGGTGCGGAGCCGCGTCGTCTTCTTTCTGAGCGCGGCAAAATTGCAAGTCCTCCCCAGTGGTCGATCGACGGACGATCCATCATCTTTTCCTCCAACCGCACTGGTCATCCTGCGCTCTGGCGTGCCGCGCTTGATGCGCATGACGCGGCGGTGCAGATCAGCGAGGCTGGTTCGCCGGCATGGGATCCCGCTGTTTCGCGCCGCGGATACCGTCTTGCCTACGAACGCCTGATGCGAAGTCTCAGCATCTGGGAGATGGATCTGTCCGAGTCTCGCGAGAAGCGTCCGTACGTGCTGGTCTCACCGACCAGTGAAACCGATCAAGGGCCGGGACCCCAATACTCTCCGGACGGCGCAAAGCTCGCTTATATGTCCGATCGGACCGGGACCATGGAGATCTGGGTGAGCGACCGCGACGGGAGCCACGCCTTCCAGTTGAGCGCCGTTGGTGGTGGCGCCGGAACGCCGCGCTGGTCGCCCGACAGCCAGTCCGTTGCCTTCGACACCATGACGCAAAATGGAAGCAAGATCGTCGTCATGAACGTGCATGGCGGGACGCCGCAGGTTCTGACCTCTGACACTTTCCACAATGTTTGCCCAAGCTGGTCGCGCGACGGCAAGTGGATCTACTTCGGCTCGCCACGGACCAATGGATGGCAAGTGTGGAAAATGCCGACCACAGGCGGAGCCGCCGTGGAGGTCACTCAGCACGGAGGACACGCGGCCCTGGAATCCCTGGACGGCAAATTTGTTTACTATTCGAAGAATCCCAACCCTGAGCCAGAGATATGGCGTGTTCCTGTGAATGGCGGAGAAGAGGTGCAGGTCTCGCTCGTGCGCCCGGGAACGTGGGCCAGTTGGCAGGTCGTTGAGGGCGGCATCCTGTTCGTCGGTCCGTCGCTCGGGCACCAGGCGGTGCTCAGCTTCTTCGATTCGGCGAAGAACCGCACCACATCCATCACGGTTCTTGACCGTATCCCGTTCTGGCTTGGCGCCACCACCGACGGACGCACCATCGCCTTCGATCAGCCGGGCCGCGAGCAAGGACAAGCCATGCTCGTTGAGAACTTTCGCTAGGCTCGGATAAATTCTCGCGTCGCCTATTCTCACCTACTTTGATGAGATCGCTGCGCCGCGTTTCCCGTCATCCAAAGATTCACTGATATCCACCCGAGCTCCAGTCATGAGAAACTCACGAAATAGACAGGAGCTCGCGATGACTGTGCTTCGATCCCTCACGCACTCGGACGCGCCCGAATGCTGGCCCACGTTGCGGCTGGCCGACTGGAAGGACACGTATGCGACGCTTCACATGTGGACGCAAATCGTAGGAAAGATCCGCCTTGAGCTCACTCCTCTGGTCAATCACTGGTGGAATGTCCCGCTCTACGTCAGTTCGCGCGGGTTGACAACTTCGATCATGCCGTACGGCGCCCGCCAGTTTGAAATCGAGTTTGACTTCTTCGAGAACAAGCTCGTCATCCGCACCACCGATGCAAAAAGCGCTTCGGTTGACCTGGCTCCACGTTCAGTCGCGGATTTCTATCGCGAGGTCATGGCTGCTCTGCGTTCTCTGGACATCGACGTAAAAATCTGGAAGATGCCCGTCGAAATCGCCAACCCCATCCCCTTCGATCAGGATACCGTCCACGCTGCCTACGATGGAGAATCTGTCCGGCGCCTGTGGCGAATTCTGCTTTCCGTCGACGGCGTGTTCAAGACTTTTCGTTCGGGCTTCGTTGGGAAATCGAGTCCATCGCATTTCTTCTGGGGCAGTTTTGATTTGGCCATCACGCGTTTCTCAGGACGTCGCGCTCCGGCTCGTAACGATCCGGATCCCATCCTGCGCAAAATCATGCAGGAAGCGTATTCGCATGAAGTGATCAGCGCGGGATGGTGGCCGGGCAGCGGCGAAATCACCGAAGCCGCCTTCTATTGCTACGCCGCACCTACTCCCTCCGGCTTCGGAGAACAAAAGGTTCGTCCCGCGGAGGCCTTCTATCACTCCGGCCTGGGCGAGTACGTGCTGATGTATGACGAAGTGAGAAAGGCGAAATCGCCCAGCACCGCGTTGCTGGATTTTCTGCAGAGCACCTACGAAGCCGGGGCTACGACAGGGAAGTGGGACAGAGCAGAACTGGAAGCCGCCTAGATCGTGTAGCGACGGACGCATTCGTCCGTCGGCGATGCGAAGCGAGCGAGTAAAAGTTGTTGTATCTGGACCCTCGGTAAGTTTCCTTTGGCTGACCAGCTGTGAAGATACTCAAACGTGAACCCGCCGAATTTCAACTTATGATCGCAACTGGCATGAGCGATCAGAATTCTCCCCTCGGGAAGCGGATAGGGGAGTTTGAAGCCGAAAGGATCGTGTAGCGACGGACGCATTCGTCCGTCGGCGATGCGAAGCGAGCGGAGTAATAGTTGTATCTCGAGCCCTCGGGAAGTTTCCCCGACTCACCTGCGAATACACGCTCAAACGTGAACACCGCCAAATTTTGACTTATTATCGCAACTGGCATGAGCGATCAGAATTCTCCCCTCGGCGTGGTTCGACCGTCGTCTTCTGACAATCTCGTCCCCCCGGCCATCGCTTCGCTGACGGCAGACTGCGAGCGCGGTCTTCCTGCGGCCGTCCTGCTCGACAACGTGCGAAGCATGTATAACGTGGGCGCATTCTTCCGCGCTGCCGACGGCGTCGGTTTGCAGAAGCTATGTCTGTGCGGGATCACCGCGCATCCGCCCAAGAAAGCAATTTCAAAGACCGCCCTCGGTGCCGAAGAAACCGTTGTCTGGGAGCATGACTGGGACGCCGTCAATCTCGCACAGAAGCTGCGCAGCAATGGATTCGAGATCGTTGCCATCGAAACCAGCTCGCAATCGGTAGACCTGTTCGAGTGGCAACCGAAATTCCCCGTCTGCGTAGCGTTTGGAAACGAGGTCGACGGTCTGCGTCCCGAACTGCTGGAAATGGCTGGCACCCACGTGCGCATTCCCATGATGGGCAAAAAGAATTCCCTGAATGTCGCAACCGCCGGCGGCATCGTGCTCTACGAACTATTGCGCAAGTATCGCGCCCTGCGAATCCCCGAGAAGTGATGCGAACCGCGGCCACTTCTCAGTCACTAGCGAGCCCCGAAACCGCATTTTTGCGATTTTCTTGTCAAGCCCCCAAAACCCATCTTTTTCAGCCATCTGATTGATAAATAGGCAGAAATAAATTTCGGGAAATGTCCACTTTACCCAGGTCAATTTGATATTCTGGATATATAGAGTAGAAATTGGCGCAAGCTCCGGCTTGCGCCATCTTTTTTGGGTTTTTCAGGACAATGAAAGCAACAGGTTCTCCGGGCGATGCGAAACCGCCTCGCAGGAAATGCCTGCCTTCCTCAGAAGAATGTGATGACGGACACATTCATTCCTTCCGAAAAGCGCAGCTAACGGCCCCCACAAAGCGCACCCTGCCGAAATCCAACAAATCCAACCGCCCCGTCGACTCGGTTTCCCCCGCCTATCAGAAAGAACTCACTACCAAGCGTCGCGGAGAGCTCGCCGAACTCGCCTTCACCTTCAAGGCTACCGGTCTCGGCTTCGCCGTCTCCAAGCCCTACGGAGATAGCGAGCGCTACGACTTCATCGTCGACTCGCACGAGCCCGACGTCATGCCCAAGCTCTACCGCGTCCAGGTGAAATGCTCCACCGTCCTTCTCGACGGCCAATACCACGTCAACGCCCACCGCCGGGTCAACGGACGCGCCGTCCCCTACAAGCTCACGGAGATCGACTTCATCGCCGCTTATGTCATTCCCGAAGATTCCTGGTTCATTCTTCCTTTGCACGACATCGTCGGCATTTGCAGTCTCCTGTTCCGCTCTAAACGCGACCGCAAACCGGGAATGTACGACGCCTACCGCGAAGCCTGGCACCTCCTCCGCGAGCCCGACGGAATCGAGATCGGCTGATGAGATTGAGTCGTTGCCGTTGCTTGTGTGGCGACGGACGCATTCGTCCGTCCCGCGCAGCGAAGCGAGCGGGTCGATCACCATGCTCCCGCGAGCACCGCGAGTGGCATGGCTCGACAGCCTGTATGAAGCGACTGGGAAGGAAGTACTGTTGTCAGGAAGGGTTAATGAAACGGATTCACGATTTGAACGCCGTCAATCTCGCGAGCGTTCTGCAAATCCTCTGAGAAGAGCACGCTACATCCGGCTTGCTTGGCAGCGCGCAGGATCAGCGAATCCCAAAAGGAAAACCCGTGAAGGCGGTGGAGGTCGATCGCTGCCAGGATGTCCACAACGTCGGGAGCGGCAACGTCGAATTCGCTCAATAATTCAACCTTGCGGCGAGCCACGGACGCGTCGACTCGCAATTTCTTTGTCACGGTAACGAAATATTCCTGAAGCACCTGCAGCGACACAACGCCAGTGCGCGCTCGCCTGTGTTCAGCGATTAGATCGAGGGCTTTCCGCTGCTTGGCCAGGGCAGCCTTGTCGTCGGCGTAGATAAGGACGTTGGTGTCGAAGAAGCTACGAGCGGGCATTGTCTTTTCGCTCGTGAATCTCGTCGCGGTTGAAGCGCCATCCGCGGGAGTTACCCTGACCGGAGAGGCGCTTGAATTCCTCGATGCTGCGTTCGGGATCATCGCCGCCGGCGACCGTCTGCAGGTAATCGCGGATCAACTGGTTGAGGCTCTTGCCCAGGGCCTCAGCTTTTGCGCGGGCGCGAGCTACGAGTTGCTCGTCAATGGAGAGAGTAACGTTCACTCACACAGTATACGTGGACACGTATTATGTGTCAATAAGTATTAGGCCGGGGTGCCCCGTTCAAGCTCTGCTTGAGCGGGGACTTGCTCGTACCTTCACCGTCAAGAAAGTTCCGGCACGCTCGCGCTTTCGAGCTGTCCATTGGGGTTCGATCTCCACAACACCAGTCTCTCCGGTGGCGTAGTGGCGAAAGCTGCTCCAAGTCCAATCCTCCGGAAGCGCGACCAACCCGCGCTTCACGGGGTTGCGATCACGGGGTTGCGATGAAGATAACGCAATTTTTCGACGAACTTGCGCTCGCTCCACACATTGAAATCGTAATACCGTGCTTGCCAAAACGGTTCTTCCCCGCGCAGAGCAAGGCGGCGCGCCACACCCTGCTTCAATGATTTCATCGCAGGTTGCCCCACCCTTCCCGCGTTCTTGGCGGGAGGGTGGGCTCTGGCTAGGAGTACAACACCACCCATCTGTTCTCGCCTGCGCGCGGTCCATTGCGATTCGATCTCGACAATCCCTTCCGTCCCCGTCGCATAGTGCACAAAACTACTCCATTTCCAGTCCTCTGGCTTCTCGACCAGTCCTCGCTTTACCGGATTGCGATGGATGTAGCGCAGCTTCTCGATGCGTTTCGCTTCAGTCCATACGGGAAATCATAATAGCGGACCTGCCAGAAGTGCGGGAGACGTTTCGGGCGCAGCTTCTTTGATGTGATCTGCTTAAGCATCTGCATTACTACGGACAACTTCGAGCGTTCCGTTTCGCTCAGAAGCAGGTGCACGTGCTCCGGCATCACGACATAACCCATGATGTAGCAGCCGTACCACGTGCGGACTCGCTCGAGTTCTGCTTCGAAACTGTCTTTCGCCGCCAAACTCTCGAGCAGCGGCATGCGGCGATAGCAACTGAACGTGATGAAATGCAGGCAGCGCTGGTTTTGATAGCGGACTGGTTTGACGTGCATTCATTGCAGATTGTAGTCGGCGCGGTGGCCCACCCTCCCGCAAAAAACGCGGGAAGGGTGGGGCAACCCCGAAGTGGGAACTCCATGCGAGAGGCCGGGCCCAATCAAAGATCGCTAAAAGGGCGGGGCTACCCCGCCATTGTTTACGCTCGGTCAGTCCCCGTGATATTCTCTAAACGTCACAAAAGACAATCGATAAGAACAGGAGTGCACCAGTTTAGTGTTAGCCAGAGAGCAAAAGAAAACCCTCATTGACCAGTACGGGACGCATCCGAGCGATACCGGGAGTCCGGAAGTTCAGATCGCTCTGCTCAGCGAACGTATCGGCCAACTGACGGAGCACTTCAAGACGCACCAGAAAGACCACGGCTCGCGCCGCGGACTTCTCATGCTGGTCAGCAAGCGCCGAAGCTTGCTCGACTACCTCAAGAAATACGATACCGAGCGCTACAAGACCGTCATTACCAAACTCGGCATCCGCAAGTAGCTGGTTCCAGGTTTCAGAGTTTCAATCTTTCAAGGCCGTAGCGTAACCACCTTGAAAACTTCGAAACGTTGGAAACCTTGAAACTTGCTTTTACGCCATTTCTGAGAATCCGTCTCTGGTGAGACGGCTTGCATCGAGGAAATCTCCACACGTGCGTTTTTCTAGCGCAGGCAAACTTTCGAACCGCGTTACTGCGGCGAAGGTCTGTCTACCAATCCAAGACGACGTCCCCGGCCTCTCGCCAACATCGCGACGGGGTCCAGGGCACCCGCCTGCTCATCTCTCACGGCCCACAGCTCAACGCATTCCGAAGGAAATCTAAATGAAACCAGATCCAACGACAGTTACAGTCAGTCTCACCGGCGGCAAAACCATCACATTCGAAACAGGAAAATTGGCCAAGCAGGCCCACGGATCCGCCGTCGTCCGTTTAGGCGAGAACGTTGTTCTCGCTACCGCCACCTCAAACGCTGATCCCCGCGAAGGCATCGACTTCTTTCCGCTCACCGTGGACTACCGCGAATACACCTACGCCGGCGGACGTTTTCCCGGAGGCTTCATCAAGCGCGAAGGCCGCATGAGCGAGCGCGAAGTGCTCACCAGCCGGCAGATCGACCGGCCGATTCGTCCGATGTTTGCCGAGGGATTCAAGTGCGAAACGCAGGTGATCGCGTTCGTGCTCTCAGCCGACAGCGAAAATGATCCGGACGTTGTGGGCATCAACGCCGCTTCGGCAGCGCTGCATGTTTCCGACATTCCGTTCCTTGGTCCGATTGGCGCTGTGCGCGTCGGCCTAGTCAATGGACAGTTCGTCGTTAATCCGACGTACAGCGAGATGCGCGAGAGCCTCCTCAACATCATGGTCGTGGGAACGGTTGACGGCATCGTGATGATCGAGTCCGGCGCGAAAGAAGTGAAAGAAGAAACCGTCGTCGACGCGATCGAATTCGGGCATACCGAAATCAAGAAGATTTGCGCGGCCATCAACGACCTGCGCGAGAAGGCAGGAAAGCCGAAGCGCAAGGTCGAGCCCCCGCAATTTGACGACGCCTACTACAACGCGATGAGAGGACAGATCGGCGAACAACTCACCGACGCCCTCGACACCAAGAAGCATCCCAAGGCGGAAAGCTACACGCTGGTTAAAGAGATCAAGAAAAAACTCGCAGCCGCTCTGCCCGAAGGCGATGACGAGGCAAAGCACAAGCTCGATCATTATTACGAGGCGTTGCGCGAGCGCATCTTCCGCGAGCAGGTGATCAATCAAAAGAAGCGTCCCGATAGCCGCGCCTTCGATGAGATCCGCGAGATCTGGATCGAAGCCGGAGTTCTTCCCCGCACCCACGGCAGCGCAATCTTCACCCGCGGCGAAACCCAGGCATTAGTGACGACGACGCTCGGCACCAGCGACGACATGCAGCGCCTCGAAGGATTCGAAGGCGAAGCCAAAAAAAGATTTTTGCTCCACTATAACTTTCCGCCGTTTTCGGTGGGTGAAGTTGCATTTTTGCGCGGAGCGGGGCGGCGCGAGATCGGGCACGGAGCGCTGGCGGAGCGAGCGATTTCTTCCGTGCTGCCTGCGGAAGACAAGTGGCCTTACGCGATGCGCGTGGTGTCGGACATTTTGGAATCGAACGGTTCGTCATCGATGGCGACGGTCTGCGGGGCTTCGCTCTCGCTGATGGATGCCGGCGTTCCGTTGAAGGCTCCGGTGGCCGGAGTCGCGATGGGACTGGTGAAGGAAGGCGATGACTACGCGATCCTGACCGACATCGCAGGCGCAGAAGATCACTACGGCGATATGGATTTCAAAGTCGCTGGAACTCGCGATGGAATTACCGCCTTGCAGATGGACATCAAGGTGGCAGGAATTACATCGCAGATCATGCGCGAAGCTCTGGCTCAGGCACAGCGTGGACGCATGCACATCCTCGGGAAGATGGAGGAAGTGATCACTTCGGGACGCGAGAAAATTTCCGATTACGCCCCGCGCTTCTATACGGTCCAGATTCCTACGGACAAGATCCGCGATCTGATCGGGCCCGGCGGAAAAATGATTCGCAGCATCGTGGAACAGACCGGAGTAAAGATCGACGTAGAAGATTCCGGTTTGGTCAAAGTAGCGTCGAGCGATCAGGCTTCGGCGGCGAAGGCGCTGCAGATTATCGGCGACATCACGGCGACGGCCGAAGTGGGGAAGACCTACCTGGGAAAAGTCACGCGACTGGCGGATTTCGGCGCGTTCGTCGAAATCATTCCGGGCACAGAGGGGCTTCTACACATCAGCGAAGTTGCCGAGCACCGCATTGCAGATGTTCGCGATGAACTGAAGGAAGGCGATCAGGTGCTAGTCAAGGTGCTGGCGGTCGAAGGCAACCGAATCCGGCTATCGCGCAAGGCGATCTTGAAGGAGCAGCGTGCGAAGATGGCTGCGTCCGGTGGCGGAGACGGAGCTCCTCCAGTGTCGCCTGTTGGAGAGAGCGAACAACCGGTTCCGGCGGGCAGCCTGGTCATTGAGGGTGGCGGCGATTTTCCGGATGATCCGGAAGAGCCGAATTTCAATCGCGAAGGCTCAGCGCCAGCTGGAGGAGGAGATCGCCCACCACGCAGTGGTGATCGTGGTGGTGGACGCGGTGGCCGTCCCGGTGGTGGTGGTGGCGGGGGACGTCGCGGACGTGGAGGTCGCAGTGGTGGGGGCGGTCGACACGGCGGCGGACATGGTGGGCATGGAGGCGGTGGTGGCCGCCACTAGTTCTCCACCAAACTAAAAACTACAGTGATTGATGGAGAGAGCCGCGATTCATGATCGCGGCTTTTATTTGCGTGCGAATAATTTCTTCACTGCACTGGCAGTTATTTCTCTATCTGACTGCGATGGCCCAAGGATATGGTTGTCGTCTCGCTACAGCCTTCCACCTAATCCCCTAGAAATCATGCCCTATCTATGAACCATCCAGTTTCTGAGAAGTGTCCTTAAGTCCTGTTATTTCATCGGCGTCAATTTCCTCCACAGGGTTTGGCAACTTCGTTGGCAGAGTGGTTGCAGTAACCCTGGCAGAGCCGCACTGGCTCCTGGAGGATTTGTGAACAAGATTAAATCGCTTTCGTCTGTCGCCACCATGGCGATCGCCATGGGCCTGGTCTCCTGGGGCGGTACGCTCCACGCGCAAACAGCACCGTCGACGCCGTCCGATCAGCAGACGCCGCAAACGCAGCCGGCACCATCGCCAGAGATGCCGCCACAGTCGCAGCAAACTCCGACGTCGCAGGCTCCGGATACGCAAGCGCCCCCGTCGACGCAGTCGCCTTCGACGCAGGCTCCTTCGCAGGCGCCCGATGCATCACAGGCTCCCGACACCACGACGCCCGATTCCGCCAAACCGAATTCGCAGGCTGGCGCGCCAGGCGCGACCGCAACCGGTACTGATAGCCAGACATTCTCAGGAACAGTTTCGAAGCAGGGTGACAAGTACGTGCTGAAGGATGATACCGGCCAGACCTACGACATCGACCATCAGAACGAAGTAGCGAAGTTTGACGGCAAGCGAGTTCGTGTTCAGGGCACGCTTGATCCGACCGGCAAAAAGATCATGGTGAAGTAAGTCGCTCACCTTCCTCGAACGAAAGCGCCGAGAACTGTTCAGCCTTTGGGCTGTGCAGTTCTCGGCTTGTTGTTTTTGCGGCTGACCGGGTGAGGCCGAGACCCTCGCGACAGCCGGCGAGGCCCTTCGGCTTCGCTCAGGGCAGGCGTACGCGCTACTTATTGTTCAATTTTTTCTGCCAGGGTTAGTATCCAACCTTCCGGATCTTCGAAGGCGAATTCGCGCATGCCGTAGAACTGATCCTTCAGTGGCATAGTGATCTTGGCTCCGCTCGCCTTTACAGCGGATAACAACTCCTCGATCCCTTCCACCTCAATGAACAGAGTCAGACTCCCGCCGATGGGCCTTGCGCCGAGGGCGGGATAATCCTCTGCGACAGTTTTCTGATCGTTGAAGAAGATTTCTACCGGGCCGTTTACAACCGAGCCAAAAACATAAGGTGCCTGCTCGGGAACCGTGATGGCTGGCTGGAAACCGAGAACGGATCGGTAGAACTCCATGCTGGCTGCGACATTGCGCACGACGAGATTGGGCGTCAATTTCTGAACCTTCATAGCGTCTCCTTTTACTAAGTCAAAGTTGAGAATCGGGCTAGGTATGCACGCACTTTGCGTCTAGCGGAGGCGTGACACACCAAGGTTGTGTGTTCGCAACGCCTCCATCCGCGTCTCTTGCGAGTGAAACGCAGGTAGGGCCGCCTCATTTTTTGCTGGCGCTCCTAGGGGAACGCGCGGGGCCCGCGAGGTACGAGGGGGAGCTTAGCACGAGAGCGGGGAGTTTGTGTCAATGCCGCAGGGTGGGATCGCTGATTCAAAGTACGACTGCAACACCGTCCCACTTTCCGCACCCAAGTCAAAATCCCCACCCTGTCGCACAATTCGCGACAAGGGTGGGGCAACCTCGGTTTACTTGTTTCGTTCTTTAGAAATCACTTCAAATTCCCAACTTTCAGCTTCCCCGACTTTCACATCCCTAACTTCAAAATCCCCACCCTGTCGCATAGTGCGCGACGAGGGTGGGGCAACCTGATCTTTCTTCTTTACTTTTAGATTGATGCTGTCAGGGATTGATTTTCGGTGGGTAGGGTCGCTCCCAAGGGGTCCACATGCAACGTTAGACCATCGATGCTGCGAATGACCACCAGTTGGCCCACCGACATCGGAGAAGTGGCTAGCGCATCCCACAGTTCGCCATGCACGAAGACTTTGCCTTGGGGGGAGAGAGCGGTCTGGGCGACGCCGGTTTCACCGACAAGGCCTTGCTCTCCAGTGACAATTTTGTTGCGGCGTGCCTTGAGCGCGATCGTCATCAGGAAGGCAGTGATTGCGCCCAGCGGAATGCTTACGGCTAGCGCGGTGGTCAAATGGACACGCATTTCGGGAATCGGCGAATCGACCAGGAGCAGTCCGCCCAAAGTGAGGAGGGCGATTCCGCCAATGGTCAAGACACCGTGACTGACGAATTTAGCTTCCGCCGCAAAGAGAGCGAACGCTCCCAGGATCAGCACGAATGCCGCGAATCGAGTTGGCAAAAGATTCAGCGCGAAAGCTGCTACGAGGATGAAGACTACTCCCACGGTGCCGGGGATCACGGCTCCGGGATGATTGAATTCGATATAGAGTGCGAGAGCGCCTATGGCGAGGAGGAGGAAGGAGACATTCGGATCCATCAAATAGGCGAGGATCGTTTCCTTCAGCGTCATTCCGAACACTGAAAAGGCCTGCCCTGCGAGATGAAGAGTTACGGTCTGTCCGTTGAACCTCTTGAAGGTCTTACCGTCCAGTTGTCTCAATAGATCATCTTCGCTCGATGCGACGTAATCGATCAGGTGCTGCGATAGCGCTTCCTGATCGGTAAACGACTTGGACTGACGAACTGTGCTCTCGGCGACTTCCACGTTCCGACCGCGCCTCGATGCCACGGAGCGCATGAGAGCTGCGGCATCGTTTTCCATCTTCTCTTTCATTACGTCATCCATCTTGCCCCCGCCGAGGACGACGGGATGAGCGGCGCCAGTGTTGGTGCCCGGGGCCATAGCGGCGATGTCGGCGGATTCAAGAATGAAAAAGCCCGCAGATGCAGCGCGGCTTCCACTGGGCGTAACGTAAATGATGACTGGGACCGCAGAGGCCGTAATGTGCTCGATGATTTGCCGTGTGGACTCGACAAGCCCGCCGGGGGTGTTGATTTCGATCAGGATGGCTTGGTCGTTTCTGTGGCCAGCTTCGGCGATGGCACGCGCAATGTACTCCTCACTTATTGGCTGGATCGTGTCGTTCAGCGTGACCTTTAGAATTTCGGCGCTTGCCGGAACGGATAGGCAGACTGTCGCTATGACGACAATTGCCAGTTGAATCAAACGGCGGAGTGGCGGGCGGGATTGCATAGGTCCTTCGCTTTGCTCAGGATGACAGAGGTGGGTGCAGGTGAGAGCCATTGCATGCCTCCGGCCGGTGAAGTGCTCACCGGCTGCGGCGTTACAACACTATTGTCCACCTATTTTTGACTGGTGGCATGACTTTCTTGGGGCGTGGATTCCAGCTGAGCACCGGTACCCGCAGTCTGCGAGTTCCAACCTGGAAGGTACTTGCTTCCGGTGATCAATCGAGCGCCACGCTCGTAGGTCACATAGGACCACGCCCACTGAATGAAGACCAAGAGGCGATTGCGAAACCCGATCAGGAACAAGATGTGGATGAAAAGCCAAGACAGCCATGCAATGAAGCCGGAAATGTGAATCTTACCGAATTGCGCGATGCCCGCTGCACGGCCGATCGTAGCCAAGCTGCCTTTATCCCAGTAGTGAAAGCGAGCGCGAGCAGAGTTCCCACTTCCTGCAGCAGCGGACGGGAGTGGCCCTCCCGCTGCTATTTCTTTGCGAATAACCTTTGCTACATATTTCCCTTGCTGGATCGCCACCGGAGCCACCCCGGGAAGCAGCTTTCCGCCTTCGTCTTTGGCTGCGGCAAGATCGCCGATCACGAACACGTCGGGATGACCCGGAATAGTGAGGTCGGGCTGTACTTCGACGCGACCCGCGCGATCGACTGGAACACCTAGTTTTTTCCCTAAGGGTGATGCGGCAACGCCGGCCGCCCACAGGATCACCGTTGCAGGGAAGCGAGTCGCACCGACGTACACCGCGCCAGCCTCCACTTGCGTGACCAGCGTGGACGTGCGCACCTCCACTCCGAGATCTTTGAGCTGTTGCTCGGCGCTGCGCGAGAGATCCTCGGCATAAGCGGGCAGCACGCGCGGTCCGCCTTCCACGAGCAGAATATGGGTGCGAGTTGGATCGATCGAGCGAAACTCGTGAGCCAGGGCGTGGCGGCTGATCTCTGCCAGAGTACCTGCGAGTTCAACTCCAGTGGGACCGCCTCCAACTACAACGAAGTTGATATCGGTAACTGGTTCGCCTTCTGCTGCTTGCCGCTCTGACAATTCGAAGGCGAGCAGGACGCGACGGCGAATTTCAAGAGCGTCTTCTATGGTCTTGAGGCCGGGAGCGAAAGGCTCCCAATCTTCATGTCCGAAGTACGAATGGCCCGCTCCTGCCGCGACGATCAGGTAGTCATAGTCGAATTCGCGATCGGGAGTCTGTACGACCTTGCGCGTCAAGTCGAAACCGGTCACTTCGGACATCAGCACAGAAGTGTTCTTGTGCGGCCCGAGAATCGAACGAATCGGCGCTGCGATCTCCCCCGGAGACAGACCGGCGGTGGCGACCTGGTAGAGCAGAGGTTGAAAGGTATGAAAATTGGCCCGGTCAATGACCGTGAGCTGCACCTCTGCTCTTGAGAGCGACTGGGCAGCGTTCAATCCACCAAAACCGGCGCCGACGATAACGACTCTAGGGGGAAGTTTGTTCGTCATCTTGCTGATGTGCACTCCACTCTATAAGATTCAACGGGATGCCCGACGGTTCCATTACTTCTTCACCTAAAACTCCCGACCCGACAACGACTTCCCGCACCACAAACTGGTTCCTGCCATCCGCCGGTGACCTTGTCTACATCGCCGTACTTTCAGTTCTGTTGTTCTCGCCGCTCGTGGTTCGTCTTCTGGGAGATGCCGGAATCGGGTGGCATATCCGAACGGGGCAGCAGATTCTCTCGACACACTCCTTTCCACGAGTCGATCCGTTCTCGTCCACAATGGGCGGGAAGACCTGGTACGCCTGGGAGTGGCTATATGACGTACTGGTGGGTTGGCTTGAGAGCGTTGCGGGGCTGAACGGGGTGACATGGTTCACGGCGGTTGTCATCGCTGGAGTCTTTGGCTGGATGTTCCGGTTGCTGATTCGTCGCGAAATGAATCCATTTTCCTCGACGATCCTTGTGATGCTCGCGCTTTCGGCTTCGACCATCCATTTTCTCGCGCGTCCTCACGTGGTGAGCTGGCTATTCACGCTTGGCTTCTTCTGGGTTCTGGATAATACCGAGCGAAATTATTTCAAAGGCATCGGCCGCCACCGGAAGCTCTGGGCCTTGCCCGCGCTGATGTTGATCTGGGTGAACGTTCACGGCGGATTTCTGCTCGGGTTCGTTCTGATCTCAGTCTTCTGGTTTGGATCGCTGTGGACATGGTTCCGCACGAAAGGAGACCGCATTGACGACGTGCTGCACAAGATCGCGGCAGGGAAGCGAGTGCGGGATCTAACAAAGGTAGGTGTGGCGTCGGCGCTGGCGAGCCTGATCAATCCGTATGGATGGAAGCTGCACGCGCACATTTATTCGTACCTGACTAATCGCTTCTTGATGGACCACATCGAGGAATTCCAGTCGCCGAATTTTCACGGCGTTGCCGAGAAATCTTTTCTCCTGCTGCTGGTTATGTCGCTGGCGGTGCTGGTGACCCGAGGACGCAAGTTGCGGACGAGCGAAGGATTGCTGGTCCTGTTTGTCACCTATTCGGGCCTCTATGCCTCGCGAAATATTCCAGTCTCCTCGATCTTGCTGGTGATGATCGTGGGACCGTGGTTGCCGAGTCCGCAAGTTTTGGAAAGCTTTGCGCTCCGGATGAGCGCGGTGGAATTGAGGTTGCGAAGCCACTTCTGGCCTATCGCGGCGACGGTGGTCACACTCGTGATTGCGATAAACGGAGGGCGTCTGGGCTCGAGTGTGCTGATGGATGCGCATTTTGGCTCGAAGAGAATGCCGGTGGAAGCGGTCAATTATCTGGACGAGCACCAGGTTCAGGGTCCGATTCTCAGTCCGGATTATTGGGGTGGATATCTGATTTATCGGCTCTATCCGAGAGTCCGGGTTGTGGTCGATGATCGGCATGATTTGTACGGGGCTGCTTTTCTGCAGTCGTACCTTCGCATGATGCATATCGAAAAAGGATGGGAAGATTTTCTGAATGATACTCATCCGCGATGCGTGCTGCTGCCGCGGGATTCGCCGCTGGCCAATATTCTGGCGAAGACCCCGGACTGGATGGTGATTTATTCGGATGAAGTGTCGATTGCATTCGGGCGGCGCGCGGGTGATCCGCAGAATTTGCGGGCTGCGTTGCAGTAGGGTGAATTTCGTTTCTGCGAGAAGTGCTTTTTTCAGTGCGACGGCGAGAGGCCCTCGCTGCAGACGGGACGCCGGCGCTACGGCTTTTGGGGTGAATGATGTTCTCACTTCTTTCTTCGGGTCGATTACTGGCATCATGCTATCTATCGATCCTCGTGCTCGCTCTGGTTGGGTGCTCGGGGTCCTCTTCTCCTTCCTCTAGTTTCACTACTTCACCACCTCCGCCGGGAAATCCAGTGGGAGCGAATCTCACGCAGATCAGTTCGGATCCGTTTGCGGTTGCTCCGGGACAGCACGCCACCCAGGTTGAGCCACACATGATTGCGAATGGATCCACCCTGGTGGCGACATTCCAGACGGGACGAATCGCTCCCGGCGGAAGCACGGATATTGGGTGGGCTACGTCGACCGATGGCGGCACGACGTGGAGCCGGGGATTTCTGCCAGGGCTGACGAAAGGTGAGGGAAGCGGTCCGTACGACGCGGCTAGCGATCCAGCTGTGGCGTACGACGCGAAGCACGGTGTGTGGATGATCGCATCGCTGCCGCTCTCCAGCACACTGCACACACCCGGCTGTTGTCGTAAGCCGGTCCACGGACGGAGGGTTCACGTGGCAGAATCCCGTAAGCGTCGACGAGACGGCGCCGAGTTCGGATAAAAACTGGGTCGTGTGTGATAGCTGGGCGGCAAGTCCGCATTATGGGAACTGCTATATGCAGTGGGACGATCCGCTGAACCAGGAGCAGATTGTCATGAGCACGTCGAGCGATGGGGGACTGACTTGGGGACCTGCCACGGCGACGGCGAATGGAGCGGACGGAATTGGTGGTCAGCCGCTGGTACAGCCGAATGGGACCGTGATCGTCCCGATAGAAGAGACAACGGGCAATGGTCAGGCGGCATCGATGGCAGCTTATCTGTCCTCTGATGGCGGGGTGAGCTGGAGCGCTCCAGTGACGGTTGCGGCGATACAGTTTCATGCCGATGCGGGAGGGATTCGGAGCGGTCCGCTGCCGTCGGCCGCGGTGGACGGCGCCGGCGCCGTGTGGATCGTATGGGAAGATTGCCGTTTCCGGGCGACGTGCTCGACAAACGATCTGGTTTACAGCACGTCGGCAGATGGCGTGAGTTGGAGCGCAGTGACACGAATTTCGATCGACGACGTTACAAGCACGGTCGATCATTTCATTCCCGGGATCGGGATCGATCCGGGTACGTTCGGAGCCGCGGCGCATGTCGGGCTGCATTACTACTACTATCCGCAGAGCGCGTGTACGGTTTCGACGTGTCAGCTGTTTGTCGGGTATGTGTCGTCTGCGAACGGCGGTGCTACGTGGAGCGCTCCGTCGGCGTTATCGGGCGCGATGATGCTGAGCTGGCTGCCTGCTTCGCAGAATGGATTGATGGTCGGCGACTACATTGCCACTGCGTTCACGAACGGCGTGCCGCACGGAGTGTTTGCAGTGGCACAGGCGAATGTGGGCTCAAACTTTAACGAAGCCATGTATACGGGGCAAGGACTCACGATTACGAGCGCCGGACGGCAGATGTCGTCCACACGGGACCGCGTATTGCACAAGATGTCAGACAGGATCGAGAGAGAAGTTCCGGAGAAGGGCTTGAAACCGCCGCCACTGCGGCGACGCATGCAACGACGGGCGAAGTGATTTGGAGTGGCTGTAGCTCAGGTGCGGAGTGGATATCGCTAGAAGCGGTCGTTGGTGTCGATTCCGAAACCTAGGATTGCAGTGACTTCGACGGGTTGATTCCCGCGCATGGCGGGCTGGAATTTCCATCCGCGAAGGGCAGCGACGACTTTGGCCGTCATGTTGGCGGGGCCAGGATCGAGCACGCGGATATTGCGCAGATTTCCGGCAGTATCGAGAGTGAAAGTGACGACCATGCGGGCCCGCGGCAGGCCCTCGGCGAGGTCGATACGGATGGGACTTGGAGCGGTCAGCGTACCGCCAAATGGATGACCGGCCGTTGCCTCGTCGGCAAATTCCATGACCGCGGTACCTAGAGTGGTGTCGACATAAGTCGTATATTTCTCACCCCGCAGAACATTCCTGTAAGGCTCGAAGGCTCCGCCGGAACTTGCAGTGGCAACGACGGTTACTCCGAGGGCCTGACGCTGCTTAGAGGACGCTGTTCGGTTGGGGACGCTCGGGTCATTGCCGGCAGCGTCAGAGCCGAAGCCGGGCAAGGTTACGATGCTGCTGCCTCCACTGATTTCAACGCCGCGCACTGGCGGATTGCCTGCCGTAAGAGTGCCGGCGCCACCCGGTCCCGGAGTTGGTGAGATCCCGCTGCCGGCTGTGGGGTCGGAGCCGTGTCCTGTGCCGGTTTTCGCCGCGCCAGGGCCCGTGCCGTTGATAGCGCTGCCAGATCCGTCTCCGTGTCCAATTCCCGTGCCACCGCCGGCTCCGCCGATGCCAGGCTTATCCCCGCCCGTCGGAGACATCGCCAGCGATCCGGTGCCTGCGCTTGGGGGTAATCCAACTTTTGAGCCGGGCTGGGTTGAGATGACCGCACCCGCGTTCGTTCCACTGCCGCCATTTGTGGGAGCGGCGAGGCCTGAACCGGGATCAACGGGAGCTCCGAGGCCTAACCCTCTGCGACCGGTTCCCGAGCCTGAGGGGTTGGTGCCTCCGCCAACTGAAGGGGGCGGGGGCACGATGTTGTTGGCGAGCAGAGTGCCGCCGGGAGCGCCCGCGCCACCTCCAGCCTTGCCGCTACCTCCGCCGACTCCTGAAAGGGATGGGGGTGGAGGCGTTACGCCGGGATTGCCCGCGTAAGGCGCGGCGGCGTTCGCGCGCGCACCTGCTCCGCCGTTGATGCCAACGGACGGCGGCGGAGCGACGACGTTGGAGCCTAGAGTCGCTCCGGATCCGTTACGCGTACCACGAGGATTACTGTCCGCCGAATTTTGGGCGACTGACGGTGGAGGCGGCACGACGGTGCTCGATAGAGTCGTTGCCGATCCGTTTGAACGCGAAGTGTCGACAGAAGGAGGCGGGGGAACAACCTCGCTTGCGCCGAAAATCTTGCCGATCAGACTGCTCACGACTGACCCGCTACCCGACTGAGAAGGAGGCGGCGGAACCACCGTTCGGCCCGGGTCGGGAACGCTGCCGCTGGCCAAACGTCGCATATCTGGAGAGATATCCGCAGAGGGAGGCGGTGCGACGACCGACGGCGACGGCAATGTCAACTTGGCAGAACGTGAGGTTGCTCTCTCGGGAGCCGAAACAGGAGGCGGCACGACGGACTCATGCATCATCTGCACCGGCGCGGTCGTGATCTCGCGGGTTACTCCTCCCGGAGCTGGTGGAATCACGTTCGAAGCCAGCGCCGGAGTGTTGCGTCCGCGGTCACGAGAGACATTCGGAGCGGGCGCAACGATGGCGGGTGTCAGCGCAGGCGCGACCAGTTTGTGTTCGCCGGTAACGCTGGGCGCGGGAGGAATCATCGTCGCGTTGAATGAAGGAGCCGTGAGCGTGCGGTCCCGTGTGACGTTCGGAGCGGGGGCGATTACAGCCTCAAGCTGAACGCCGTTGCGCGTGTAGTCGCGAATGACATTTGGCGCAGGAGCAAGGACTGTTGTCGCAAGATTTGGAGTGTTGCGCGAAGATCGCAATCCCTCAGCGGGAGGTGGACCGGGATCGGGTTTCACGGCGAGAAGGTTGGCGACGGCATCGCGGGAAGAGGGAAGCTTGAGATTCGGAGCGTCCACAATACGCGGAGTCAGCGAGCCTCCGCGAGCGATCTTGATGGTCTGGGTTCGATGATACGATTCATCGCCGCCAGCACGCCCGGATTTGCCAGTTTCCGCCCCGCCCAGATCTTCCGTTCGAGGCAGTTCGTCTCCTGTGTAATAGATGACGTCGTGGCTCGAAATTCTTGGAGCGACATACGGGCGCAACTCCGCAATTTTGACGTCTATAAAGATGGCGGCAAAGATCAAGAAAGCTTCGAGGAAGTACGACGGAATCATCACCCGAAACGGAATCAATCCAAATGGCGCTTCGCCGGCCAACCGCGACTCCGAGCGTTTGAGGGCGGGCTTGATCGAAGTCCCAAACTCGCGCCAACGCGAGGTCCATTCGACGAGCAGCCTGGGGCCGTCATCGCGAATCTCGCGAATTCTGACCGGCTCTTCGAGTTGGAGAATACTGCTCATGCCGATGGCTGGCTGTGATCCTTTGAGAGGGTTATTTCAATTCTATCGCCCACGGAAGTCTTCGTTTCGGCCGCAATCCGACTCGGTAGTTCCAAGACTGAGGCAGCGTTGTGACGAACGGGAGCAAAACGCCAAGGCCGGAGCTCAGGTTGAACGTGGATGACGGTCATCGCCCGATCGAGATAAACCACATCGATCGGAAACCCCATTCCTAAAGTATGAACGCCGTGGCAGGGAACAATCCAGAGGCCCGAGCCATTACGAAAGTCATCGGGAGTCAGGCCAAGCAAACCACGAAGGCGAGTCCAATGCGTATCGGCTACTGCCAGGGACGTGGCGAGGTAGGCCTGCCTCGTTTGATTGAAAGCCTGTCCTTCGATTGCAAGAGCTGCCATGAATCCCCATCTCGTAGTGACGCCGGAACATACAGTGCCGGCTACCGGCCGCCCGAAACCGGTCCCAATTGCCGGATCAAGCTGATCACGGCTGGACCGATTGTTACAAAAATGATCGACGGCAGAATAAAAATTACAAGC
Organism: uncultured Acidobacteriota bacterium; assembly: GCA_963801895.1. Taxonomy (GTDB): domain Bacteria; phylum Acidobacteriota; class Terriglobia; order Terriglobales; family Acidobacteriaceae; genus Sulfotelmatobacter. Next base: position 120,114 of record CAWDGM010000008.1, read on the forward strand.
GGGGGAACCATCTTGATCGTGGTCTTTGCGGCTTGCTCTTCGGCGCGTTGCCGGCGTTCCGTGCGGAGGGAGTCAGAGTGCACGCGGAGAGCCTGGGCCACGCTGGTGCCGAAGCGATCGGTCTGAATTAGTGTACCAACAAGGGCTCGGATGTCGTCAACACCGGTGCGTTCCACCAGATTGCGGAGAGCTTCAGCGCGAGGTTTGCCGGCACGCATCTCCAGGTTGACAAGGTGAAACTCATCGCTAAGATCCTCGTGAGCATGGTGGAGATCCTGGCCGACACGCATGAGGGCTTGATCGAGGGCCAAGCCAGCCTCGACGCAGATGACAGTGAGATCGAGCGCATCGGGCAATCCGAGGCGAATGCGGTTCTGGCGGTCCCGGATCATTCGCTTCAAGATGAAGCGCGGAAGAAAGAATCCCAGACCCGGGATACCAGCCAGCAGAAATGGATTGTCAAAGCCCGAAAAGAGAATGACCCCGACGAACCCAATTGCTGCCATCAGAACGCGGGAGCCGAAGTAATAATTGACGTCGATCGCGTCGCGGAATCCGGCCTGAATAAGCCACCGCCGTGTCCGGGATACGTCGGATGGCGAAAGTGGGATCGCCTTACTGATGGGATCGAGAGCCTGCTCAATGCGTTCGCGGATCGCAGGTTTGTTCTCGGCGGCCTGGGACTGTTGCCCGCCTAGCGCACGCAGCCGGGCGCCGAGTACGGAACTTGGTGTGACGGCGGCCGCGCCAAAAGCGAACACGGCCATCACCACGGTGACGAACACGACGATGATCAAGAGCAGCGACATAACGGATTCCCAGTATCCGCTAAACCTGGATGCGGATAATCTTACGAATTACGAAATACCCAATCGTTTGCAGCGTGATCCCCGCCACCAGCAATGTGTGTCCAATGGGATCCTTGAATAGAGGATCGATAAAGCTGCGGTTGAGGGCCAGCATGGCCATGACGATGATTGGAGGCATGCCCATCAGCAGGCCCATGGTCAAACGTCCTTGCGCGGTATAGACGCGCACCTGGCGCTGAATCTTGAAGCGCTCGCGAATCACGTACGAAAGATTGTCGAGAATTTCGGCGAGGTTTCCTCCGGTCTCGCGTTGCAGCATCACGGCGGTCACGAAAAATTTGACGTCCACTAGAGGCACGCGCTCGGTCAGATTGAGCAATGCATCACGCACCGGCATGCCGAACTTTTGTTCTTCGTAGAGCTGGCGGAATTCACCGGAGACGGGCTCGGCGATTTCGCTGGTGATCATTTCAAGCGCAGTGGTGAACGCATGGCCGGCGCGGACGGCACGGGCCAGCGTGTCGATGGCTTCGGGAAAAAGCTCTTCGAACTTTTCGAAGCGCTTGTTGCGCCGGATGGAAAAGTACGAATATGGAAGTATGAATCCGACCAGAAGTGCGATCCACGCGATTTCTGCTTTGCCGGTGAAAGCATAAGAAAGAACGAGTGCGGCCACCCCGGCGAGCGCAGAAAAACCGAGAAAGTTCCCGGCGCGCATATCGCTGCCGGCTTGCGCCAGCATCTTCTGCAATTCTGAAACGCGAGCCGAACGGCGGAGCAGGGTATCGAGCGCGGGGATACGGCTAAGCTGCTCATCGCGCAGCAACGCCAGTTCTTCTTCCGCAGCGAGTTCAGGAGCCTTGCGCTCATTAGCCAGGCGTTCTTTGATGAGACGAGCGCGGGCGTTGCGCTGATCGAAAAGGGAGAACGCAGCGAACGCCAGGATGGCGACAACCGCAAATACAACGAGCGCAAGTAGGGCTGCTGGCATAAAACTCCTAGACCTCAGCCTTCGATTCGAATAGAGCGGGTCTCAGGCGCGCACCCGCAGTCGCCAGCCGTTCGGCGAACTTCGGACGTACACCGGTGGCGCGGAATGCGCCCCGCACCTTCCCGTTCTCGTCGATCCCTGTGCGATCGAACGAGAAAATGTCCTGCATCGCGAGTAATCCTTCGTCCATGCCGGTGACTTCAGAGATGGTAATGACCTTACGAGTGCCGTCAGACAGGCGGGCGATTTGAATTACCGCGTGAACGGCGGACGCAATCTGTTGCCGGACCGCGCGTTCCGGGAGATTCAGGTTCGCCATCGACACCATATTTTCGATACGAGCTATCGCATCTCGCGGCGAATTGGCGTGGACCGTGGTCAGCGATCCCTCGTGGCCCGTGTTCATGGCCTGCAACATATCGAATGCTTCTTCGCCACGCACCTCGCCAACCACGATGCGGTCGGGCCGCATACGTAGACTGTTGATGACGAGTTGCCGCTGGCGGACCGCGCCTTTACCTTCGATGTTTGGCGGACGCGTTTCCAGCCGCACGATGTTTTCCTGCTTGAGCTGCAATTCGGCCGCGTCCTCGATCGAGACGATTCGCTCCGAGTTTGGAATGTATCCAGACAGAACGTTCAGCAGAGTCGTTTTTCCCGCGCCGGTTCCACCCGATACCAGGATGTTGAGCCGCCCTTTCACCATGGCCGAGAGCAATTCGAGCATCGACTCGGTGAGCGTCTGATTCTCGATCATCTGGCGCGCAGTAACGGGCTCACGCCCGAAACGGCGGATGGAAAGACAGGGACCATCGAGAGCCAGTGGTGGAATAATGGCGTTGACACGGGACCCGTCAGCGAGGCGGGCGTCGACCATCGGCGAAGATTCGTCTACGCGACGGCCAACCCGCGAGACGATGCGCTCGATGATTTGCATCAGATGGATATTGTCCTTGAAGGACAGTGTCGTCAGTTCCAGCTTGCCGGCTTTTTCGATATAAACCCGGTCGTAACGATTGACCAGGATGTCGGAAATGTTGGGATCCTTGAGAAGTTGCTCGAGCGGCCCAAGCCCGAAAATCTCGTCCAGAATCTCGCGCGAAAGTCGCTCACGTTCCGCGAAACTGAGAGGGACAACCTCACCATTGACGGCGCTGCGAATGACAACGAGCACTTCGTCGCGAGCTGAGTCACCGGAAGTCTTGCCTAACTTTTCCAGATCGAGGCGATCAAGGATTTTCCGATGCAGGTCGGCTTTTACCTGCTGGTAATCCGTGCGCTCGAAGGATTGAAGATTCGCCATAAACGACTATTTCTCTAAACCGATTTGAACAAGGACCAGGCTGCGCGTTTGACCTCTACGTCGTTGCGGGTCAGTTCCTGAGCCAATCCCGCGAAGCTGCGTGCGATTTCGGACGTGCGTTGATCCATCACTGGCGTCCCGCGGTCGATGGCGCTGGAAATCGCGAAATACTGATTGGGCACGCGCCAGATCAGCTTTGCGCCAACAGCGGCCTCGGCATCCGCTTCACTGAAGCCGGAAACTTTTCGGTAACGGTTCAACACTAATCGTACGCGCTCCCGGCTGCCAGTCTCGCCGAGATATTGCTGCACGCGGGCCGCGCTCCAAAGGGACGCGACATCACTGCAGGCCACGAGCAAAACAGTCTCTGAGAGGCTGGCGATCAAGCGGCTGGCTGCGTCGAAGCGGGAAGAGGCGTCGACCACGACATAACGATAGTGCGTCACTAGCATGTCGAACAGTCGTACAAATTCCGCCGTGGAGGGATCCACCGTCGCTGGGACATTGGTACCCGCCAGCAACTGCAATCCACCGTTGTGCCGGGTCATAAAACTTTCCAGCAGGGAAGCGTCCATGCGATGCAGGTTGCGCGTCGCATCGGCCACGGTGAACACCGGCTTCAGGTTCATGTGCAACGCGGCGTGGCCCAGCGGAGCAAGATCGACAAGAGCTGTCTGTCCGTATGCCGATTGCAGCGCGAGGGCGAGATTCACAGCGACGGTTGTTGCACCGTTTCCACCCTTCGCATTGATAACGGAGAAAACTTTTCCGCGCAGCCCTTCCTGCTTGCCTCTCCGCTGAGCGGCGGTGATGCGAACGAAGGCTTCCAGCAGGTCAGTTGTAGAGGTGGGGCGTTCGATGAATTCACGCGCTCCGGCACGCATCGCGTTGACGATCATCTGGGGCTGGTTCAGGTTTCCGATCGCGAAGATCGCGTTGTCTGGCATTTCCTGATGTAGAAGTTCGATGGCGCGCAGTGCTAGCTGAGAATTGTCCGAAGGGATGTCGACGATGGTGACATCAGGATTCGCCGCACGGACGCGGCGAGCAACCGGATCCGAGGCCGCTACCGGGAAAGTCGTCGAGGCGTGAACGGTTCGGGCCACACTGGTGTTATCAACAAGCACCTGGAGGAGGGCCCGCTGTTCATTGTCGGTGGCCACGATAACGACTGAAAGCTCTGGCATAACAACCTGCGGGGGTTGATCTGAGATACGCTTCCGGTCCCCCGTGCGGAGCGCTTACATGATCAGAACGTACCTAGTTGTGCTTGTCAAACTTGCCCGGCTCCAAGTACGGCTTTGGAGCTTTGGGTGGTGCTGGCGCTTCAGTGTTCGGCGAAACGCGGTGCACGGTGCAAAGCACCATCAGTTCAGAGTTACTCTTCTGTAAGCTCTTGCTACGAAAAAAATTCCCTAAAATCGGGATGTCACCGAGTCCGGGAATCTTGTTGTAGATGTCGGTCACGCGGTTGTCCATGAGTCCGGCAACCACAAAGCTCTGGCCGTCCTGTAGTTCAAATTCCGTCTCCGCCTTGCGCGTGCTGAGGGCGGGAACGGTAAATCCCGAGATGGTGAGCGCGTTGGCGAAATCGAGCGTGCTGACTTCAGGCGCAACCTTTAGATGGATCAGCCCGCTCGGCATGATGACTGGAGTGAACTGCAAGCGAACGCCAAACTCCTTGAAGGAGATCGTCACGGCCGTGAATCCGGCGCCTGGCTGCACGATAGGAAAAGGGAACTGGCCGCCGGCGAGGAAGCTCGCTTCCTTGCCGTTTACTGCGATCAGATTGGGCTCGGCAAGAATCTGCAGGAGGTTCTTGGTTTGAAGCGCCTCGATGACGGCGCCGAAATTGATGTCCGGACGAAACACGAACAGGTTGAGGACGTTGTTGATGGTCTGGGTGCTGGTCCCGTTTGAATTGATGTTTTGCGTGCCGAATCCGCCGAACTGTCCGGTGGTGACGGTACCGAGCGTATTCGAGGCACCGTTTGAGACGAAGTTCACGCCGAGTTGTGTAAGGGCCGTGCGATCGACTTCCGCAAATTTCACCTGCAGCAGGATTTCCTGGGCGCCGACCGGACCGAAAGTGAGCACGTTGACGACTTTTGGAGAATAGGCGCTAGCTAATTCTCCGGCACGCTTGGCGACATCCTCGGTGGAGACGTGTCCTGAGAGAACGATAGCCGCGCGCGATGGCGTGACCGTAATTTGCTCATCGGGGAAAACGCGGTGTTCTTCGTCGGCACAGGCGCTCACGTCAACGTCCACGCGAAGGTCGAAGCTGCGCGAGCGTTCCAGTTCATCCCAAATGAGAAGCGAAATCTCTCCTGGAGTTTTGCCATGGACCAGAATCTGCGTCGGGGTAACGACCTGGGCGAAAGCGATCGCCGGATCGGTGAGAGATATGCGCTTGAGGCGCTCGGTGGTGTTGATGAGCAGCGACTTGCCAACCATCACGCGCAGGGGAGCCGAACCTTGTGTCTGCTGAGACTGTGCGGGAAGCGTCGCCGTCTGGGTGCCAGTTGGAACCGGGGCGGGGGTGGAAGCCTGGCTCGCGGGGTTGGATTGCTGTTGCATGACTTCTGAGAAGGCATATGGAATCGATGCAGCGGCGAGCAGCAAACCAGCGATGAAGAACCTGCGCACGTTCATTTTGAGATCTGTCTCCCTGTGAGGAAACTGGTCGGCCTGCAACGATGTGATTTGAAGAATCGGAGTCTTCCGCGTCACTTGCCTTCGCAACCTTCGTCTGAGCATTTAATAATGTCCGGCTTCTTGTCGCCTTGGTAAACCTCAACACTCACACCGGTAGGCGCCGGAGCGGGCGTCGTTAACTTTGCCGGCGTAATGTGGCGAACCGGCGCATGCACCGGCGTGGGCGGAGCTGGCATGCCTTTGTACAGCCCCCTCGAGTTCGAAGACGGCACATCATCCTGCTTGGTATCGAGTGGATTGCGTAGTGCGAGCTGGATGTGGCCTTCAGAGCTGGCCAGGGTCAGCCGCTGAGCGTCGTCGGGGGAAACGAGCAGAGTGATGACGGCTGCGTTTTGGGCTTCGCCGGTTGAGGTGCGCTCCAAGGTGTGGCCAGATGCAAGCACGGCGACATTCTGCAGAACTGTGGTTGTTTGCTGCTCGCCAGCGCCACCCGGGGTTCCGGTGAGAAGGACATCGACGCGGGTTCCCGGTGTCACAAATCCCGCGACCGAAACAATTTCATTCACCCGCACCGAGACGGCCCGCATCCCCGGGGGGATCAGCGAGGGAAGTCCGGAGCCTGCATTCTCGGCGGCCAGCCGATTGGGAAGAATGAATTCACCCTTCGAGATAGGGATAATGACGCCGTGGCCGATGACGTCGGACCGCTTTCTTGGGGCTCCCGGCGGGAGATCCGCGCCAGGAATGCGGATGATCTTGATGTCGCGCTCTTCCACCCGCGCTCCGACCTGCAGGTCGTTAGCGGCCACCATGACATCAACGCCCGGATCTTTGTTCGCGCCGCTTCGAGCCTGCAAAGTCCTGTAGACATAGACACTTGTCAGCAGGCCGAAGGCCAGCGCCAAGACCCCGATCAGCAACAATCGTGAACGATTCATGCGTTTTCCTCAACGTACGTCAGTACAGCGTGAAGCCCATGCTTCGCTACTGAATGGAACTGGCGACGTTGGAGAACACGTTGTTGGCGTTGGATCCGATCAGGCGGATCGTTCCGACAACAATCACTAGAATCACCGCCAGCATGACGGCATATTCAGCGATATCCTGGCCCTGTTCTTCGCACCACAACCTACGCGCGGTCTCTATAAACATTAGTTTTTCTCCTGCCCGCCCTTGTTCGATCGATTGGAATGGATACGACGGGCTCGTTGGGAACAACTTTTAGGCTCGCCGCCACTCAACTTGCGGTAATCATACCTGCATCTTAGAGCAAAGTGACAAATTCTTGCATCACCAGAATACCCATCGGTAACTGTATCAGGCAGATTCCCCTTCCACTCGAGAGCCGGCTGGGCATCACGATTCTAAGATTCCGGGTGGTTCCCGGCGAGGGCTCACCTCGATCATAGAAATAAGGCTGACGGGCTTGTACAATCCCGACCATTCCGCAAGATAGAGACTCCAAAGCGACAGCCGTTTCCGGACGGTCCTACAAAATGTTCGCCCGGGTCGTGGTGTTAGCGATCCTTGCGACCCATGTTTTCTTCCTGTGGGCGGTTCGCGACCGGATCGCCCGTGGTGACCCGGATTTCACGGTTTTCTATACGGCCGTGAATATCCTACGCGAAGGACGCGGTGCCGAGCTTTACAACGCGTCCACCCAAGATGCAGTGCAGAGACAATTCACGGCGAATTCTGACATTCGCCGTGGCCCCCTACCTTATATCCATCCTCCGTTCGAGGCGTTGGTTTTTCTACCGCTTACCTTTCTTCCGTATACCGCTGCATTTGTTGTGTGGAACTTGATCAATGTAGGGATGTTGTCCGGAGTCTGGCTCCTGTTACGCAGTTCTGTTGAGGTTCTGCGGCGGATTTCGTGGGGAGAGCTTCTGCTACTGTCACTGGCTTTCTTCCCGATCTTTGCCACCTTCCACCAGGGTCAGGATGCAATTCTGCTGTTGCTGCTTCTTTCGCTTGCATTCCGCGCCCTTCACCGGAACGCCGATCTGGTTGCAGGATGCTGGCTGGGATTTGGAGTGTTCAAGTATCACTTGATCCTACCGCTTGTCCTGATACTGCTTTTTTGGAGGGGACGTAAGCTGCTCTATGGTTTTGTGGCGACGGGCGCCTCGATGATGTTCATTTCGTTTGGCCTCGTGGGTTGGCACGCGGCCCTGCTATACCCCATGTTCACGTTGCGCATCGTTTCGGAGCCTGCGTTTGGTGCAATTCCGTTCCGGCAATTGCCAAATATTGCAGGATTGCTTGCCGGATGGCCGCATCTGGAAGACGCCGGGTGGCCGGTTCAAGCGGCTATTATCGCGTGCATGATCGCCCTGTTGATTGCGGTCGGACGCCTGCGACCGCAGGCAAGGAAGACGTCCTTATTTAACCTCTGCTTGACCTGTGCTGTTGTCACGGCCTTACTTGTGGGGTACAACACGAACACCTATGACCTTTCGCTGCTGATTCTGCCGCTTACGCTGGTCGCGGATGATTGTTTTCGAGCGATTCGTGGCAATAAAAGAGCGACAGCCATCATTCTTCCGGCGGTCCCTTTGCTCGTCAGTCCGTTATGGTTCTTTTTATGGATGGGCTGGCAGAGAATTAATCTCATTGCGGTCTTTCTGATCTGGTGGCTGTTCGCGATCAGGGCCGAGATTCTGCGCCGTGACTCAAGCCTTGGCATCGAGCCGCCTATCCCGATTCAACATGCTTAGAAAAGTTTTCCTCGTCGTCATCGCAAGCTTGCTGGCATGCGCCATGTGGTTGTGGGTGCAGCGCATCGCGATTCCACACCAGCAGGCGGAATCGGTTGCACGCGATGCGCCTCGGGGAAATCTTTCGGACTTATATCCAAGATGGTTGGGAGCGCGCGAGTTATTGCTGCATGGGCGCGATCCTTATGGTGCCGACATCACGCGGGAAATACAGATCGGTTACTACGGCCGGCTTCTTGATCCCGCGCGCCCAAATGATCCCAAGGATCAACAAGCGTTCGCGTATCCGTTGTATGTTGTATTCTTGTTGGCCCCTACTGTTGCTCTGCCGTTTCCGGTGGTGCAGAGAATCTTGTTCTGGTTATTCGTTTTTCTGGCCGGAGTTTCTGTGTTGCTGTGGCTGCGAGCATTGCGCTGGCACCTGTCAGCGAGCGCGAAGCTAGTTTGGATACTGCTCACGCTGAGTTGTTTTCCTGCCATTCAAGGCATCAAGTTGCAGCAACTGTCGGTGTTGGTCACGGCATTCATTGCAGCGTTCTTTCTCGCTTTGTCTCGCAGATATTTCGTGTGGGCGGGGATCTTTCTAGCGGTCGCAACAATCAAACCGCAGCTCGTCGCATTGCCAATTCTCTGGCTCTGCCTATGGGTGTTGGGAAACTGGCGTGACCGGCAACGCGCTTTCTGGAGTTTCGGCATCGCGTCAGTGGTGTTGGTGGCCGCAGGGGAGGTATTGCTTCCGGGTTGGATCCAGGAATTTCGAGCCGCACTGGCGAACTATTACCAGTACACGGGCGGTGGAAAATCTGTTCTTGATGTCGTTCTTTCACCAATCTGGGGAAGGCTCGTATCGGGGCTCCTCGTGGCCTTGCTCGCCATCTACACCTGGCAAGTCCGCCGCTCCAGCGAAGACAGTATTCAATTTCAGTGGTCGTTCACTCTGGCGCTGGCCGTCACTCTGGCCGTAATTCCGATGTTCGCTCCTTACAATCAGCTACTCCTGGTGCCCGGCCTCATGATCATTGGGCGTTCGGTTCATGATCTATGGGCGAAGGGGCCCTTGCCCCGATTCTTTGTGGTCATCACCGCGATCGCAGTCTTCTTTCCGTTTGCCGGCGCGGTGTTACTCGACGTGGCCCTGATGTTCCTGCCGGGCAGCCGTGTGCAAGTTGGCTGGGGGCTGCCGTTCTATCCGAGTTTTGCGATTCCGATCACCATCCTGGCGTTACTGCTGGTCACACGCGGAGTGATTAAGCCGCAGTCAAACCGCCAAAGCGCGATCGGAGCATCTTGATGAAGCGCACGCCTTATCGCCGACCGGACCGAGATACCATAGTTGCAAAGCCTCGCATCTTGCGGCGGAGCGCAGCGGCAGAGTAGTCTGTTCATGCGACGAATTCGGCTTCGTGCAGTTAAAACGCAGCGATCCGCGCGCCTTTCTACCCTCCATGGCCTTGAATACCATCAGTCAATCGAGCCACGGCACCACCTCTGGTGTGTTTCCGGCGCTCGTGTTCGTGCAGGGGAGTGAGCAGAAAAATATCGTCCTGAATCGAACGCCGTTCACGGTGGGACGCAAAGTAGACAAGGACCTGGTCATCGCAGATCCGCGTGTCTCCCGCGATCACGCCCAGATCATGCAAGAGGGGCAGGAGTTTTTCCTCGAAGATTTGGGCAGTAAACATGGAACGTTCGTGAACGGGGAACGGGTCCAGCGGCAAAAACTGGAACGCGGCGACCGGCTCGAATTCGGCGCCCGGGATTCCGCGTACATCCTGTTCAATCCGGCGCATGCCACCTCGAACACGGCGCGCGAGTTCTTGAGCCAGATCTCCAGCATCGGAGTAAAGCCGGAGACGACCGAACTGGGAAGCCTCCGGCTGTTCCTCGAGGCGGCGCGCAAGCTGAATACTTCGGGCGTTCTCGACGAAATTCTGATCACCATGCTCGACGTGACGTTGCAATTGACGCACGCAGAGCGGGCCTACGTCTTTCTGAAGGACGAAGAAGGAAAGCTGCGTTTGGCTGCCGGGCGGAATGCGAAAAAAGAGCCGCTGCTCGACGATAAGACGATCTCGCATTCGATTCTCGAAGAGTCGATGAGCTCGAACTCTGAATTCCTGTTGACCGATACGAGCACCTCGCTCGACATGGCGGGTCGGCAGAGCATCGTTGCGTACGATCTGCGAACTGTCGTATGCATACCTCTTCGAAAAATGCAGGTGCAGGCGACACGAGAGGCGCAGACACCCTTACCGGGCGGGGCTTCTCCGCAAGCGCTGGGAGTCCTTTACGTCGATTCGAGATTTGCTTCGCGAGATATTACCGCTGTCAGTCAGGACATTCTGCACGCGATCGCGACAGAAGCCGCATCGCTGATCGAGAATGCACGCCTGGTTCAGGCCGAGGAAGAATCACGGCGTTACCAGCAAGAGCTCAGCATCGCCGCCAGCATCCAGCAGCGGTTGATGCAGGTGAAAATTCCCGAAGTGCCCTTTGCTCGCCTACGCGGCAGGAATCTGCCTTGCAAAGAAATCGGAGGCGACTTCTTCGATGCGCTGAATACGAAGGAAGGCCTCGCGGTGGTGCTGGCGGATGTGAGCGGGAAAGGCGTCTCAGCCGCTCTCCTGGCATCGACGTTACAGGGAATGATTTATTCACATCTTCTGTCGGGTGTGCCGTTGCTCGATGTCATCGTGGCCGTGAACCGCTTCTTCACCGACAAGTTGGTGGGAGAGAAATATGCGACCGTTCTGCTGGCCCGCTTGCGCCGCGACGGCGAGCTGGAGTATGTGAACTGCGGACATGTGCCTCCGCTGCTGGTCTGTGCCGGCGAGGTGATCCGGCCTCCGCATGGAAACGTCCCGGTGGGGTTGCTGCCCGACGCCACATTTGAGAGTGCCACCTGCCAGATGAAATCGGGAGACAAGTTCATTATCGTCACCGACGGTGTTACGGAAGCAGAAAACGCGATGGGAGATTTCTTCGAGGATTTTCGGCTCGAAGAAGCCGCTGCCAAGTCCCCGACGCTCGAGGGAATCTTCGGAGCCGTCACTGAATTCTGCGCCGGAAATCCGCTCAGCGACGACTGCACAGTCGTCGAACTCTGCTACTCCAGTCCAGAGGAGTAACCTTCAGACGGCGAAAAGCTTTAACCACTAAGGGCACGAAGGTTCACTGAGGTTTCCTAGCTTGCTCTATCGTCAACTCTTTTCTATCGTTACGCGATAGTCGGTGCCTTCCCACTTGTTTCGATCTGGCCAGAAAAATGTGAAGACCGCCTGGCCTCCTATGGGCAGAGACGCTGTGGGCAGATCCAGGATGTAGATGCCTAGCCCCGTGTCGCGGGCATCGGTGTCATGCGACGTTTTCCAGTCGTCGACGCTCCAGTGAATCCGGCCGGGAGAGAGCAGCACGACACGAAGCGTTTTGTTACGCGGGATGCTACGCGTCTTGTTGTTGAACCTCCATCCGAAAATCTGCCGTACGTGCTTGTCGACAAGGTAGCGCTTAACAGTCTGCGGCGGTTGATCGAAAACCCTGCCTTCGCGGATCGAACGTCGCAGCTTGATGTACTCCGAATGGGCCCATACGAGCGGGCACGCGGAACCCGTCGGCTTGCCGCGAAAGAGCTCGAGAGCGGGAAGGTCAGCGGAATCCCAAATCTGTTCCGGTAGTAAGCGGCCGTGTCCAGAGGTGGAATTCTCCATCACGGTAAGCAGTGCTTCAGCTTCGTCGCGATGTCCTGCAGCGAGAGCGTAGTGCGCGCGCTCTCCCGCCAGCAGCGGCCAAGGGCGGCCGATGCCGGTTCCGTCGAACGGCGATCCATCTTTGTGCTCGCCGTACCCGTCGCCGTTGTAGCGGTACCAGCAAGGTCCTTGGGGAACTTCCACCGCCAACAAAGCATCGATTACGCGCAGCGTATTAAGGATCCGGGGATCTTCCGGCGATCGCAAGCCAAAGCGAACCAGCGCGAGCGCGTCTGGACTGATGATGTGATATGCACGTTCGCCGTCCTGACCGGGCGGACGATTTTTGATAGGAACGAATCCTTGCGTCGGAGAAGCGGCTCCATCGGTGTCGGGAGGTGCGATGCGAACGTAGTAGCCTTCCACTCCGAGTTGTTGTGCCAAGTCGCTTCCGCTCGCATACACCCAGCGTTCGATGTTGTCGTTCCATGCGTCTGCCGCATCACGCATGGTTTGGGCTTCATCGGAGTGTCCGGTGAGCTCGGCGATGTCTGCGCCGGCCAGCAGGGCCGAGATTTCTGCAGCGAGAGTGAAGGGAGAATATCCCGCATCCTCTTCCCAGCGATCCTGCTGGGTGACCGGTCCGTTGCGCAGAATAAAGGTGACGGCGTTCTTTACCATTGGCCACCAGCGGTCGAGCTTTCCCAAAGCTTGCGGTGCTTCGCGCCGAAGAAGATCGATCAGCAAAACGGGGAAGGCGGTCTCGTCCATCTGGATGCCGCTCCAGTAAGGACGTCCGTCGAGCCATAAATTTTGAGCCCAATTGCCGTCCGCTTCCTGCGTCGCTTCGAGATAGCGGAGCACGCGTACGGCGTCGGAAACGGCCCCGGCAGCGAGCATTGCGCCGGCGGTCTCAACCAAATCCCGGGGCCAGACGAGATGGTAGCCGCCGAGGTCTTCATCTCCTTTGTTAAAGCCCCAAGGGATCGAAAGGCTGGCAATGATGCCGCCGAGAAAATCTTTCGATTCGTGCGTCCGCAACACGGCTGTCGATGGGCGATAGAGATCGTTCTGTCGCAACGGTTCGTCGAGCTTGAGCAGTTTCGTCTGCCACTTGCTCCACTGGGAGACATAGTGACTGCGGAGTTCGGAGAAATCTTCAAACAGGCTGGATCGCGCTTGCTGGCCGGCTTCTGTCCAGATACCGCCGAACCCGAGAGCGAGAACGAATTCACCGTTGCAGGCCGCAAGATCAATCTGTCCGGTAAAAGCGATGTTGCCATTCTCGGCTCGGGTATAGTCCGACTGCATCTCGAAGTGCTGGGAAACATCCTGCCAGCCGTCGGACGTCCCGACAAAACCTACGGACGTCTTTTTCCATGGCGCCGTTGAGGCGAAGGCGAGAGTGGCGCCCCCGTGTTCAGCGAAGAACATGGGGAAACCTTTGTAGTCGCCGATCCAACCGGTGTTGCCGTTTCCACAATTGGCCAGATGCGGAGACAAGAGAGCGAAAAGGCGATAGTCGGAGAGCTTGCCCTGCAGGGCTTCAAACCGCACCTTCTGCAGAACGACGTTGCGGTAAGGATCGCTGAAAATTTGCTTATTGATTCGGTAACGTCCCGACATGCAGGTGTTTACCAGGTCGTAAGCTGGGATGCCGGACTCCACGGGGCGAATTTCGAACGTGCAGTTGCGCTTCTCTTCGGAGAAAAAGTCGCGGCCGTTGGTGACGATGAATCCCATGTCGCGCGTGCAGGCCTGATCCACTCGCGGGAAATAAACTTCGTTGAGGATGCCGTGGCTGAGGGTGAACCAGACTTTACTGTGCTGGTTCAGGGCGGTGCCGATGCCGGTCTTGGCGCTCGACGTCCAACGTGGAGGGATGCCCGGCCAACCGGGAGCGAAGCGGGGAGCGGAGTCAGTCATTGAACGTTCTATCCTTGACCGCTGGATTCAGCGAAGTGACAAATGTTTTACATCGCCGACTACCTGTTGCATGGTAGCTGCCATCTAACTTGGAGAAGCATGAGTTTGGATTGCAAACGGCTGCAAATCATCGATAATAGTCGAACCTTGAGCATGAACAGGAAACTGAATTCGCGGGCGTGGAGCGTGCTGGCGCTGTTGTGCGCGTGCCTGGTCTTGCATCCGTCCGCAAGAAGTGAGGATGATCCACGTCCCGTGGTGTTATCTCCGCTCGATCGCGGATTTTCCGGCCTGTACAACCTTGATTTTGACGCCGCGCAGAAAGACTTCAGCACATGGCAGACCTTGCATCCGGACGATCCTATGGGACCGGTGAGCGAGGCTGCCGGATTCTTATTTTCGGAGTTCAATCGGCTAGGAGTCTTAGAGTCTCAGTTCTACGAAAATGATTCGGCATTCGACAAGCGACCCAAGCTGGCACCCGACCCCGCACTGAGGGTGCGTTTCGAGGCGGCGCTCAATCGCACGGAAAATCTGGCGCAGGCTCGGCTGGCGAAGGACTCCAAGGATCGGGATGCGCTCTTTGCGTCGACTCTTGCATCAGGGCTTCAGGCGGACTACGCAGCGCTGATCGAGAAGCGAAACCTTGCGTCTCTTCACTACACGAAGGAGGCCTCCGCATCAGCTCAGGAGTTGCTCAACGTCTGCAACGACTGTTACGACGCCCTGCTTGCTACTGGGTTCAGCAAATACATCATCGGAAGCATGGCGGCTCCAGTGCGTTGGATTTTGAAGATGGGCGGCTTGCCGGCGGACAAACAGGGTGGCATTTCCGATCTGAAGAAGACCGCCGAGCATGGGCACTACCTCAAGCCCTTTGCGAGAATTTTGTTGTCCATTGCTTACGTGCGAGAAAAAAACAAATCTGCGGCGCTTCAGTTGCTTGCTGGACTGCGCAGTGAATTTCCCGGAAACACGCTCTTTCCCCGCGAGATCGCTCGCCTGCAAGCATCGGAATAGTCATAGCGCCTGCGCGATCAACAACTTCCTCCCGTTCGTTCACCAGAAATTCACCCGTTTGTAACCGTCTTTTAACACTCCAACGATAAAAAGGGGACACCTATTTAAGGAGGAGTGATCTCGCAATGCGCAAACTTGTGCTGCTGTTAGTGTGTGTCCTTGGGGCCATGCCGCTCGTCGGGCAGACCACGCTGAACGGAGCAGGCGCCACCTTTCCCAACCCGATGTACTCGAAGTGGTTCAGCGAGTACCACAAAGTTCATTCTGACGTTCAAGTTAACTATCAACCGATTGGAAGCGGAGGCGGGATTCGCCAGGTTACAGCGGGCACGGTCGATTTCGGGGCGAGCGACATGCCCATGACTGACAAGCAACTGCAGGATGCGAAGTTCAAGATCCTGAACATTCCCACGGTTCTTGGCGCGGTGGTTCCGGCGTACAACATTCCCGGCGTTAGCGGGGAAGTGAAGTTCACGTCCGAAATGCTCGCTGGGATTTTTCTCGGCAAGATTGCCAAGTGGAATGACAAAGCCATTACCTCGGCAAATCCTGAGGTAACTTTTCCGGACAAGGAAATTATTGTCGTACACCGCTCCGACGGCAGCGGAACCAGTTTCATCTGGACGGACTATCTTTCCAAGGTGAGCTCCGATTGGAAGAACCAGGTGGGCAGCGACACTTCGGTGAAGTGGCCAATCGGGATGGGCGGCAAAGGTAATGAAGGCGTTGCCGGCCTCATTCGGCAGCTGTCTGGATCCATCGGGTATGTTGAGTTGATCTACGCTGTGCAAAACAACATTCCGTACGGAAGCGTAAAGAATTCCTCTGGCGCTTTCGTGAAGGCGTCGCTGGATAGCGTCACCGCGGCTGCGGCGTCGGCTCCGAAGATGCCGGCAGATTTCCGCGTATCGATCACGAATGCTCCGGGTAAGGACGCATACCCAATCTCAAGTTTTACCTGGCTGCTGATTCCGGCTCAGTCCAAGGATTCATCAAAAGGCAAAATCCTGGCTGATTTCCTGAATTGGATGGTCTCCGACGGACAGAAGATGACGAATGCTCTGGCTTATGCACCACTTCCGGACAACGTGGTAGCGAAGGTCAGGGACGCAATCAAGCAGGTCAGATAGCCCCGCTTCGTCGGGGCATTTTCATTTAGCACGGCAAAAAGGAGAGTGGAATGAAGTCAGAGGGGAAGGTGTGTCTAGTTCTGCTACTGGCGACTGGACTGTTTGCGCAAACCGGTACGCCACCTAAAACGACAAAAAAGAAGTCGGCCACAATCACGGCGGCTGACGTACAGTCGCTGAAGGATGCAATCGCCTCGCAACAGGCAGCGTTGGCGCAGCAGCAGCAACAGATTCAAGAGCTGAGAGACCAGCTTCGCACCAAGGATCAGGCGGTACAGCAGGCGGAGAGTGCGGCCACGGACGCATCGGGTAAGGCGGAGGCCGCCCAGACGGCCGCTACCCAGCAGCAGCAGACGGTGACGGATCTGAAAACTGACGTGACCGACCTAAAGACCAACATGGCAAACACCGTGGTCGCGGTGCAGGATACGCAGAAGAAGATCTCTGAGCCGCCGACGGCGATTCATGTCAAGGGAATCACGATCACTCCGGGCGGATTTTTGGCGGCAGAGTTTGTACGCCGCTCGCGAGCCTTGGGAGCCGACGTCAACACTCCGCTGAATTCGCTGACGATGCCCGGCGCCTCACAAAGCTCGATGTCAGAATTCTTTGGGTCCGGCCGCCAGTCGCGAGTCTCGATGCTCGCCGAAGGGAAGCTCAACTTCGTCAAGCTGTCAGGCTACGTCGAAGCCGATTTCCTTTCCGCCGGCATCACCTCGAACAACAACCAGAGCAACAGCTACACCATGCGACAGCGCCAGGCTTATGGCCAGGCTGCCTTTGATAATGGCTGGACTTTCACGGGTGGTCAGATGTGGAGCCTGGTCACCGAAACCAAGAAGGGCGTCGACAATCGCAGTGAAGCGTTGCCGATGGTCATCGACGCACAGTACACGGCCGGTTTTAGCTGGGCCCGGCAGTTCGGCCTGCGCGTGTCGAAAAACTTCAACAACAAGGTGTGGCTCGCGGTTTCGATGGAAAATCCACAGGCCACTCTGACAACACACGGCAACGCCGCGAACTTCCTGTTGGGATCCGCGGGAGCCGGTGGCGGACTTTACAACTCCGGGATAACGACCTGCGCGAGCACAACTACAACCTCCAGCAGTGGCGCCGTGAGTGTGTCGACGACCTGCACACCGGCCGCGACATACGCATTCAATCCCTCGCCTGACATCGTCGGCAAGATCGTCTTCGAGCCGGGCTTTGGACACTACGAAATATTTGGCGTCTACGCCCGCTTCCGCGATCGCGCGTTCCCCTGTGAAGACGTCGCTTCTACCACCTTGTGCCTCAGCACGACTGCGGGCCCCAACGCCCGAGGCGCTTTTAACAGCTCGAAAAATGGCGGGGGATTCGGGGCGAACGCGCGCTGGTCGTTTGCCAACAAGCGTATCGATTTCGGATTGCATGGCTTCGGCGGCAGCGGCATTGGACGGTACGGCAGCGCCGGTCTGTCCGATGCAGCGATCCGGCCAGATGGAACGCTCGGCTTGATCAAGAACCTGCAAGGGCTCAGTACGCTCGAATATCACGGACCCAAGTTGGACGTTTATTTGAACGCCGGTGCAGAGTACGCGGCCCGCACCGCCTTCTTCGATCCGGTCACCGGGAAGGCCGTGGGGTATGGATCTCCGCAATTCAGCAACACGGGATGCTTCACCGAAACCGGTCCGCAGAACACCAACGGATTTCTGCCCGGTGGACTTTCGAGCTGCACGGCTGACACCCGCGTGCTGATCGAGGGCTCGGCAGGTTTCTGGTACAAGTTCTACAACGGACAGAAAGGGCGATTCCAATGGGGTCCGCAGTTCTCGTACGTCTCGCGCCAAACCTGGTCGGGCGCAGGATCGCCAAACGAACCGCACGGGCTCGACGCAATGGTGTTTAGTTCGTTCCGTTACTACCTGCCGTAAGGTTCGCGAGAGCGACATTTTCGGAAGGACCTGGCCGGCATTGGGATCAACGAAATCTGTTCCCAGTGCCGGTTTTCTTTCAGCAGACAGTAAGGTGTTTGAGTCGTCCACGTCGACTCGCCGAGCGGATGCTTTATACTGTCGGTTCGCATTCGGATAGACAGAGCGGCGAAAGCCTCGAGTCGGCAAGTCAACTTCACCGGAAATATAATCAGTCAGCGCTTTCCATGGCCCGTATCTCGCTGGACAACCCTCAGTACTATCTCAACCGCGACACTTCCTGGCTCGCGTTCAACCGGCGTGTGCTCGAAGAGGCCGAGGACGAAGGCAATCCTCTTCTCGAGCGCCTGAAATTCCTGTCCATCTCTGCCAACAATCTGGATGAATTTTTCGAAGTGCGAATCGCGGCGATGATGCAGCAGATCGAGGACGGCTACAACGAGGCCGGGCCTGATGGCATCACCCTTACGGAAAAGCGCGATGCACTCAGCAAAGAGACGCACGATTTCGTAGACGACCAGTACGACTGCTGGAATGCGCGGCTGCGGCCTGCGCTGTCGGAAAATGGAATCCGCGTGCTCGGGCTGCACGAGCTGGACTCCAAGGGCCTACGTTTCATCGAGGAATACTGCGAAAAGGAACTCGATCCACTCCTGACGCCGGTTACGGTTGATCCTGCGCATCCATTCCCACGTGTGATCAACAAAGCATTGTGCGTAGGATTTCTGTTACGCCGCCGCCGGCGATCTGCCCTGACCTATACCGGAGTCGTCTCGGTTCCGCGTGTTCTGCCTCGCCTCGTCCGGCTTCCGTCGGAAGGAACGTCTGACTTTATTTTCCTGGCGGATCTCGTGGCGCATCACGCGGTCCGCATGTATCACGGCTATGACATCGTTTCGTCCGCACCTTTTCGGGTCACCCGCAATAGCAATCTCTACCTAGCTGAGGAAGAAGCACGGAGCCTGCTGGAGTCCGTACGCGCCGAGCTCCACAACCGCCGCAAGGGAGATGCCGTCCGCATGGAGATCGAGGCGGACGCTGACCCTGAAATCATCGAACGCCTCCGCACAGTATTCGAACTCGATCCGTGGCAGGTGTTCCCGGTGAATGGTCCCGTGAACCTGTTAAGGCTGTTTGCGATTTACGATCAGGTGAAGCGGCCAGAACTGAAATATAAGTCTTTCTCGCCTCGCGAGCTGCGACTTACTTCCAAGGCGAAGGATCTGTTTGAGGAACTGCGGTCGCACGACATCCTGCTGCATCACCCGTTCGATTCCTACGACGCTGTGGTTTCGTTCATCGAGTCGGCGTCGAAGGACGAAAACGTTCTTTCTATCAAACAAACGCTCTACCGCACCAGCGAACACTCGCTGATCGTTCCCTCGCTGATGGATGCGGCATCTCGTAAGGAAGTCACGGCTGTAGTGGAACTAAAGGCGCGTTTCGACGAGGCGTCCAATATCCGATGGGCCCGCGACCTCGAGGACGCGGGAGTGCAGGTTTTCCATGGCTTGGTGGGACTGAAAACTCACTGCAAGCTGTCGCTGCTGGTGCGCCGCGATCCGGATGGGGTCACGCGCAGCTATGTCCACATTGGCACCGGCAATTACAACGCGACCACGGCCCGCATCTACACCGACCTCAGCTTATTCACTGCGAATCCCGCAGTGACGCGTGCGGTACATGACGTCTTCAGTTTTCTGACCGCCTACGCGGAGAATCCCAGTTACGAACCTCTTTTGGTTGCGCCCCTCGATTTGGCGGAGAAATGCGTCGCCCTGATCGATCGGGAGGCTGATCACGCACGGGCGGGACGACCGGCGCGTATTGTCGCGAAGATGAACGCGCTGCTCGACAAGAACATTATCCAAGCGCTTTACCGCGCTTCTCAGGCTGGAGTGCAGATCGATCTGATTATTCGCGGCATATGCGCTTTGCGCCCAGGGGTGCGGGGCGTAAGCCACAACATACGCGTGCGAAGTATCGTCGGGCGCTTTCTGGAACACAGTCGAATTTATTATTTTGAAAACAACGGCGACGCAGAAATCTACATGGGCAGTGCCGACTGGATGCCGCGCAACCTGTACGAGCGCGTGGAAGTGATCGTGCCTTTGCAGGATGAGATGCTGCGCAGCCGCGTGCGCCACGAGATTCTAGACGCCTATCTGGCCGACAATCGTAAAGCGCGTGTGCTACTAAGCGACGGCACTTATATTCCGGTGTGGCAACCGGTCCACGGCAAGCGCAATCGGCGTCCGCCTGTAGGAGCTGCCGCGTTCAGCTCACAGGATTTTCTGATGTGCGTAGCGGAAGGAAAGGCGCCCGCGCTCATGCCCGCCTCGCCTGCGCCGCAAAGGCGTAAAGTAACTGTGGGAAGGGACCGGTAAGTCCACATGATCTTATATTTTCTTCGCCACGCGAGCGCTGGCGAGCACATGGCCAGTCCGAAAAAAGACGAAAAGCGCGCCCTCGACAAAGAGGGAATCGATCAGTGCGGATACGTTGGCCGCGCGCTGACTGCACTGAACGTGCAGGTAGACACGATCGTCTCCAGTCCCTTGAAGCGTGCCACGCAAACTGCGTCTCTGGTGGGAAACGAGTTGGGTTACGAGGGAAAGCTGCAAATCGATAGTGGGGTGCGCCCCGAGGCAACCTTGGCCGACTTTCGCAAGCTATTAGAAAAATATTCGCGCCAGGAAGCGATCATGGTCGTCGGCCACAATCCCAATCTCAGTCAATTTCTGGGAGCGATCATAAGCGACTCAGGATGCGAGGCCTCGATCGAACTCAAAAAGGGCGGGGTGGCGAAGGTGGAGATGCGACGCACGTCGGGAACCTTGCAGTGGTGTGTGACGCCGAAAGTCCTGCGAACGCTTTACGAGACCGCGGTAGAGAGTTCTCGTCCGAACACTTCCCGAAAGTAATCCGTTTCCTTTTCAATCGCCCACAATTCCAGATCCACGCCCATCCGCCGACGCGGAACGAGCGTCAGCTTCACGCCGTTGGAACGCACCGAAGTGCGCACCTTTTCTACGGCGCGGCTGCGTCCCAGATTCAGCGCCCGAGCAAGCCGGAGCAGCACGATTGCCTTCTCGACATCTGCGTGTACCGCGGTATCGATCACTTTCATGGGGCCGTCATCCGGAGTGGGTTTCGATTTCCCCAGATATCGAGCAATGGCAGCAATTACACGACGCTGCTGAGGTGTGTAACCAAGAATTTCCGAGTTCGAAATGATGTAGTTGGAATGGCGATGACGTCCGTTGCGATTTACGTAGTCGCCGACTTCGTACAGCATCGCAGCGGCGGTCAGCCATTCGCGATACTCGGGCGGCAAGCGATGCACGGAGCGAAGCTCGGTAAACAGTTGGATCGCTGCGTCGCGAACGTCCAGTGCGTGTTTGCGGTCGACATGATAGTGCGCGACCGCATTCATGATCGACTCCCAGCGTTCCGATTCAATCTGCCTGCCCGACCGCGTGCTGTGATCGTAATCTGCGGCCATCTGCGCGAGAATTCCGTCGCGCAGACCTAGTGGCGAGTAACGAAATCCCTTGAGATCGAGTCTTTCCAACAACTCGTGATAAACGGTTGCTCCGGCCACGATGATCTCCGCGCGTCTGGGTCCAATGCCTTCCACCTTGCGACGTTCGGCAACCGGCAACCTTGCAATGCGCTTGGCGATGCGACTCATTTCGGCGCGCGACACCATGTTGCGCTGACGACTGACTCCATGCCGCATGTGGCCGGCTACCGCTGCCAGCGCCTCGGCAGTGCCGGAGGTAGCGATCACGCTCTTCAGTTTTGCAGAGGCGATACGGTCCACGACCCTGTTGACTTCACGCGCAACGAACCCGCGGAGCCGTTTCAACTCGCCTTTGCGGGGCGGATCGTGGCGCAGAAACTCATTCGTCAGGCGCACCGCCCCAAGCGGAAGACTGACTGCGTCGCGAATGTGGCCGCCCTGGGACACGGTCAACTCACAGCTTCCGCCTCCCAGGTCCATCATCAGGGTGGGGGCGCTGTCGATGCGGGATCCTGAAATCAGTCCGAGATGAATGAGCCGGGCTTCTTCAACCCCGGAAATGATTTCTACGCGCCAGCCGGTCGCCGAGCGAATCCACTCCAGAAATGCCTGCGAATTGCGGGCATCGCGGAGAGCGCTGGTCGCAGCGACCCGGACGTTGTCCGTCACAATCTGTTGCGTGGCGCGGTGAAAGCGACGGAGAACCCGGACGGTGTCGGCGATCGAATCCGGTGTGAGGAAGCCCGATCCAAACACACCTTGGCCGAGACGCGTGACTTCCCGGTCTTCGTGAAGCGGTCGTAGGCGGCCTGCCTGGAGGCGTGCGATCTTGAGGCGAACGGAATTGGAGCCGATATCAACTGCGGCGAACGTGGGCATGAAGGCTCACAGTTTACATGTGGAAAGGCAGATGCGTCCGTAGCTTAGATGGGCCAGGATTGAACGGAAGGTTGCTGACGAAAGGCCCTAGGCCGCGTTTAAGGCGGCCTTGGATGTGCGTTCCTTTTCGCCCGCAGGCTGGTACGGTGTCTGCGTTATCGTCAGTGTCGTCTGAGTTGCAGTGCTCGTGTTGGCAGAGAGTTCCGCGACCGCGTGCCGAAACTTGCCCCGCATCACGTTCTGCAGGGCTGCGACCAATGGCGATTGATTGATGCCGCCCAGATGTTGTTCCGCCGTCTGAGTCAAGATGAGCCAGTCGTGCCAATTTCCCAAGGCGTCCTGCAGACGTTTGAGTTGCGCGACCAACCGAGTTGCTTCTTCAGATTTGGGAGCGAATTCCGCCGCATAGCGCGCGCGCTTCACGACGGTCCGATAGCTGTGAAGGACTTCTTCGTCGACCCGCCCTTTGGGGCGATCCACCGACGCGATCATTTTTTTCGCAATCGCTGAGGGATCAGCCGTGGAATTCAGGTCGACCGACCGAGGCACGCGCTGCAGCCGCTTCTGAATTTCGCGTAGATCCTTCTTCTTCAGCAACTTGCCGAGCTTCTTCTCTTGCTTCACGCGAAGCTCCAGCAGTCGCTGAGTAAATTGAGTCTTGCGCCGAGGCTCAAGCGGAACTTTGAGGCTGCGAAGTGCGGCGAGTTGAACATCGAGATCGCGGACGCGCCCAGCGCGCTTGCGAATCTTACCCAACGCTTTCAGGAGCTTTTTTTCATTGCGTCCAGAATCAGGAGCAAGTTGTTCCAACAGAACTTCCAGACGCCGGGTCGTGGTCCGAAAATTGTGGACGACCTCGGGTTGATATCCCTTGGAAAGCCGCGAGAGATCGCGCTCTGTTTTTCGAAAGATTGTACTTCCGCGTTCAATTGCAATGGCCATAACGAACAGATCTCAGATTTCTGAGGGAAGGACAGATATTGCTGCAATTATTGTTTCCGAGGCCCACGAAGGGCGCTCGGCTGAAATGAACCCAAACCTGCGGTGAGGGAACCCAGGACGGCCTAAAAACCTGACCCATTTTAACACCTTTGTAACAACACTTTGTTAGCTTGGAGGGGATGGCCAACGCCGCATTCCCCCGGCCTGATATGCACGGTCCGCAACCCGTTGAAGAAGCGAGAGTTACAGCCGTGACTGCGACTCGTACGTCGCCGCTGGTTCGCGCGTCGAGCGGTGAACTCCCCGATCGTATTTTTAGACTTGCAATGACCGGGTGTGGCGTGGCGGTATTAGGGATTCTGGCCCTGATCGTTTACGAGCTGATCACCCGCTCCAGCCTCTCCTGGCACGCCTTTGGATTGAAATTTTTCGGAGCCAGCGACTGGGACCCTGTAAATGAGCTTTTCGGAGCCTTGCCGTTCATCTACGGCACACTGGTCTCGTCTCTAGTGGCATTGATCATTGCCGTGCCGTTGGCGATCGGTGTGGCGGTTTTTACCACCGAGATGTGCCCCAAGGCCCTGAGGGGACCACTGTCGTTCTTCGTGGAACTGCTGGCAGCGATTCCCAGCGTTATTTATGGCCTGTGGGCGATCTTCGTTCTGGTGCCGCTGCTGAGTGCCTACGTTCAGCCCTTCCTGGCTAAGACTCTAGGATGGACGACTCTGTTTACCGGTCCGCCGTACGGGATTGGGATGTTGGCCGCGGGAATCATTCTGGCGATCATGATCGTCCCGATCATTTCCTCGATTACGCGCGAGGTGCTCATGGTAGTGCCGCAGCACCAGCGCGAGGGCGTTCTCGCTCTCGGGGCGACACGCTGGGAGATGATTCGGGTCGGCGTACTGCGCAATGCGCGCGCCGGAATTGTCGGCGGAATCATCCTCGGTCTCGGGCGTGCCTTAGGCGAAACGATGGCGGTCACCATGGTGATCGGAAACCGCCCAGAGATCGCGAAATCTCTTTTCGCCCCCGGGTACACGATGGCTAGCGTGCTGGCCAATGAATTCAGCGAAGCCACCGGCGATACATACCTGTCGGCGCTGATTGAAATCGGTCTGGCACTGTTCGTCGTGACCATCATCGTCAATGCATTGGCACAACTGCTGGTGTGGACCGTAACCCGCGGCCAGCCTGCGAGGGGCAATGCCTGAAACGGTAGCCGCCGTTTCCTCCCAAAGCGTTCCGCCAATCAGTTTGCGCCGGCGCGTTACCGATCATGCGATGAGCGGCGTCGCCGTCCTGACGGTGTTGCTGGTATTGGCGCCGCTCATTGCGATCTTCGGCTACCTCGTGTATCGCGGAGTGGGCTCCATCAACTGGGCGTTCCTGACGCAGACGCCAAAGCCTGTCGGCGAACCCGGCGGAGGCATGGCGAACGCAATCATCGGATCGGTATTCATCCTCGGGATCGCAAGCATCATCGGCGTTCCTGTCGGCGTTGGCGCTGGCATATATCTTGCGGAGTTCGGACGCAATCGTTTCGGCGCCGCCATTCGCTTCACATCTGATGTGCTGAACGGTGTCCCCTCGATCGTCATCGGAATCGTCGGCTATTCGATTGTCGTGCTCTACCAGAAGCACTTCTCAGCCTTGGCCGGAGGGGTTGCGCTGGCGATCATGATGGTGCCGACGATTTGCAGGACCACCGAGGAGATGCTCCTGCTGGTGCCGCAGGCTCTGCGCGAAGCGGCGTATGGTCTTGGCGTTCCGCGATGGCGGACGACGTTATCGATTACCTTACGGACGGCGACCTCCGGTGTGATCACTGGAATCATGCTGGCATTCGCGCGCGTTGCGGGTGAGACGGCGCCGCTGCTGTTCACAGCCTTCGGCAATCAATTCTGGAATTTGCATTATGACCAGCCCACTGCCGCGTTGCCGCTGCAGATTTTTGTGTATGCCATTTCTCCGTACGATGAATGGCACCGGCAGGCATGGGCGGGGGCACTGGTGCTCATCGTCCTGATCGTGGGCGCGGTTGCGGCTGTACGCTATGTGGTGCGGCGCGGATCGTTCGGAACGGCATAACTTATGGGCGTTGGAATCCAGGTCGAAAACCTGAATGCGTGGTACGGCAAAGGCCAGGCGCTGTACAACATCAATCTTAAGGTGGCGGCGAACCACGCCACCGCGCTGATTGGCCCCTCGGGGTGCGGGAAGTCGACATTCATTCGTTGCATCAATCGCATGCACGAAACGATTCCCGAAGCGCGCGTAGAAGGCCGCATCCGCATCGGAGAAATCGACGCGTACAACGGGACGTCGCCCACCCAGTTGCGCCGGCGCGTTGGCATGGTGTTTCAGAAGCCGAATCCGTTTCCGACGATGTCGATCTATGACAATGTTGCGTCGGGGTTAAAGCTCAACGGATTTCGCGACCGCCGCAAGCTGGATGAGATCGTGCAGCGGTCGCTTGAAGTGTCGGCGCTATGGGAAGAGGCCAAAGACCATCTGCACAAGAAATCCGGCGCCAGCCTGTCGGGCGGCCAGCAACAGCGCCTGTGCATTGCGCGTGCGCTCGCGGTCGAGCCCGAAGTGCTGTTGATGGACGAGCCTTGCTCGGCCCTGGATCCGATTTCTACGGGGAAAATCGAAGAGTTGATCTTCCAGCTGAAGGAGCGGTATACCATCGTGATCGTGACGCACAACATGCAGCAGGCGGCACGAGTAGCGGAATTTACCGGTTTTTTCCTGCTGGGCAAGATGATCGAATTCGATAAGACCGAAAAGATTTTTACCAAGCCGTCAGACAAGAAAACCGAAGATTACATTACCGGCAGATTCGGATAAGGAAGGTTCGAAATAATGCGCACCCGTTTTCAACAAGGGCTCGACGATCTAAGGCAACGGTTGCTTCGCATGGGAGGACTCGCGGAGCAGGCGGTGGATCGTGCTCGCCAGGCTTACGTGGAGCGCGACTTGACCCGGTGCCAGATGGTGCTGGAAGGCGAGAGCCTGATCAACACCGCTGAACGCGAAATTGATGAGGCTGCCTTCGACATGCTGGCCATGCAGCAGCCGATGGCAGTGGATCTCCGCTTCATTCTTGCTGTGACCAAAATCAATTCGGATCTCGAACGCGTTGGCGACCAGGCGGTCAACATCGCCGAGCGCGTGATGGATATGGTGGAACTTCCCGTCGCTGACTTGCCCGTGGACATTGCACGCATGGGAACGGCCGTCAGCGCCATGGTGCGTCGCGCCCTCGAATCATTTATCGAAGGTAAGGTTGAACTAGCGCAGGCTGTTCTTGAGATGGACAACGTGATCGATCGCATGCGCGACGATGCCTTCATTCAACTGGTCAAGGCGATGAACGAGCGGCCCGACGTTGTCCGACAGGCCCTGGACGCACTGCTCGTGGCGCGCAATCTCGAGCGCGTCGCCGATCACGCCACCAACATCGCCGAGGACGTAATTTTCTGGGTGCAAGGCTCCGACGTGCGCCACAACGTGCATCCGGAGGAAGAGGGTCCTACGGCGGTTCCCGAGAGATCGACTCCCACTCCGAGAGCTTCGGGCATTTAGCCCGCGCTCGTCACCGATTCCGTTTTCCATCTAACTAAGCCGCGGGCGCTACTCTCTCACTTTGACCGTGCGCGGGGCGTTGCATTACGCTCATCTCCTCTTTCGAATGCAAAGTAACGTTGTTGCGGAGGGTACTTTGAGCCTTGTTTCCTGCGGTCGCCTGCTTGCCTCGTTGATTCTGGTTTTTTCGACAACTGCATTTCCTCAGGAAGCCGACAAACAATCGCCGGTGAACCTTTCCACCAGCAAACAGCTGACCATCCCTTCTCCAGGCCGCATTGGCAGCACGAACAGCTTTCCGGCCACAATGATCGTCAGCCCCGACGGGCGCTATGCCGCTCTTCTCAACGACGGCTACGGTACGCAGGAGAATCTCGCTCATCAATCGATCTCGATTCTGGACCTGCAAACGAACCAGATCGTCGAATATCCCGATTCCCGCCTCAGTGACGAATCGCACCAAAGCTACTTCATCGGCCTGGCGTTCAGCTCGAACGGCAAACATCTCTACGCGTCCGTCGGATCGTTAACGGATCCAACGGGCGCGAAACCCGGTAACACGGGAAATGCCATCGCGGTCTACACCTTTGCCGGAGGCAAAGTCGCGCCTGAGCGACTGATTCCCGTGCCTCTGCAGCCTTTAACCACTGGAAAGAAACTCGCCGTCGGCCTCAAAGCGCCTTCCCATATGGCGATTCCGTACCCCGCCGGGATGGCGGTAATTTCCGATCAGGGGCATGACAAGCTTCTCATCGCCAACAACCTGTCCGACAACGTCGTCATTCTAGACCCGGCAACCAAGAAAGTTCTACAGACTTTTGATCTCAGCAGCCGGAATCTGGTTCCTTCCGAGTTCCCCTACACCGTGATTGCTACCCGCGACGGGCGCCGCGCATGGTGCAGCTTGTGGAATGCCTCGCAGGTTGTCGAACTCGATCTCACCAGCGGAAAGGTAGTTCGCAGGATCAAGCTGAAGCAACCGGAAAATCCGATTGCTCCGGGGTCGCATCCCACTGCGATGCTGCTGAGTCCGGACGAAAAGACGCTTTACGTCGCGCTCTCCAACATTGATGAGGTTGCCGCGATTTCGACAAGCGAAGAGAGAAGCGCCCGCTACTTCTCGACCAGCATGCCTGCACAAAAATACGCCGGAAGCTATCCGACGGCGCTTGCACAATCGAAAGACGGTCAGTACTTGTTCGTCGCAGATTCTTCGCTCGACGCCGTGGCTGTCTTCGATCTCAGTCGTGCAGGCGCACCGAGCGATGCAACGCCGCAACCTGCGCTCGGATTTGTCCCCACCGATTGGTATCCGAGTTCGCTTGCCGTGCATGGTGACGACCTTTTCATCGGCAGCGCCAAAGGACAGGGCACAGGCCCGAACAAGTCCATGGGGAAGACTTCCTATGAAACCCGCCACAAGGATCATCCTTACATTCCGACGCTGTTAAAGGGATCGATCGCGCGCTTGAGCATTCCGCAGACTGTGGAGAAGCTTCCGCAGCTTACACAAATCGCCGAACGGGACAATCTGCTGCACGCCGATCCCGGGAAGTTCACCTTCGCTGGCGGACAGAATCCGATCAAGCACGTGATCTACGTGATGAAAGAAAATCGAACCTACGATCAGATCCTCGGCGACCTTAAGGTTGGAGATGGCGACCCTTCTCTCAACATGTATGGCGAGGACATCACGCCGAACGAACACAAGCTCGCGCTGCAATTCGGTGTGCTCGACAACTTTTACGATAGCGGCGAAGTATCGGGAGATGGTCACTTGTGGTCCACAGCCGCGATCACCTCGGACTACAACGAGAAGACTTGGCAGATCGCGTACAGAGGCAAGGAACGTACTTACGACTTCCAGGGACAGAATGCTGACGAATATCCGCTGGAACATAATCAGCCCGACATCGATGATCCCTCGACTGGTTTCTTGTGGGATAACCTGGCTCGTCACAAGGTCAGCTATCGCGTATACGGTGAATTCGTGAGCGCGGAATGGTGCAACGAAAAGCGCAATGCAGCCAGCCCCAAGCAGGGAACGCCGTCAGGGCAAGAATCGAAATGCCCGCGTACTGAGGTCGGGCAAGGCGGCACGCTGCCGCCGAACGTCGGCGATCCGCACGGATCGATGAGCCCATGGCCATGGCAGGTTCCTTTGTTCAGCGGCGTCAAGCCCAATAAGGCGCTTCTGCGAAACCACTTTGATCCTCTCTTTCCGGATTTCAATACCGACTATCCGGACCAGCTTCGCGCGGATGAATTCCTGAACGAGTTTGGTGCGTACGTCCGTGCACGCGGCGCTCATGAGGGAGAGCAGTTCGAGATGCCGTATTTCATTTTGCTTTATCTTCCGGATGATCACACGGGAGGAACGCGCCCGAACTTTCCGCGTCCAGCTGCTTCCGTGGCTGACAACGACCTTGCCCTTGGTCGCGTCGTGGATGCCGTTTCACACAGTCCGTACTGGGATGACACAGCCATCTTCGTGCTGGAAGACGACGCTCAGGATGGCGCGGACCACGTTGATGCCCATCGCTCCATCGCGTTTGTGATCAGCAAATATTCACCTGGAACGGTTGCACAGCCGTACGTCGAGCATCGCTTCTATACCACGGTGAACGTCATTCACACCATGGAGTCCCTGCTAGGGCTTCCACCCATGAACCAGAACGACGCGTACGCTCCCATTATGAGTGGCTTGTTCTCCGGAGCCGGTGACCAGCCGCCCTACAAAGTGGACAACCGCAACCTCAAGAATGGGCTTATTTACGAAACGAACAAGAAAGATGCGCCCGGGGCGAAGGTATCGATGAAGATGAACTTCTCGCGCCCAGACGCGGCCGGAGCAGGCCAACTCAACCGCGTGCTCTGGGTCGATCAGAAGGGCTCAATGCCGATGCCAGCGCCGCGTCACACCGTGTTTCCCGCCGGCGCGGACTGACCCCCGTATGAATCGGCTGGAAATCTCGTCAGACCAGTTTCGGAAGCTTGCTGAGCGTGTCACCGCGCTTTCTGCAAGCTATCTCGATGAACTCGACTCCCTGCCGGTCGCACCCGATACGAGCGGTTACGAGGTGCTTCGGCTGTTTCACGCTCCGCTGCCCGAGCAGGGTCTAGGAGAAGCTGCGCTCGACATTCTGCCGGAGGTCGTGCGCCTCTCGCGCGTGCAGAACGCGCGCTTTTTTGGCTATGTTCTGGGATCGGGTGAACCGGTTGGGGCGGTGGGCGACCTTTTAGCAAGCGTCATCAATCAGAATGTGACTGCGTGGCGTTCTGGCCCGGCAGCTGTAACGATCGAACGGACCGTTGTGGAGTGGCTCTCGCAGGCGGTCGGATGTCCGGGTTTTCGTGGCTATCTCACCGGCGGCGGATCGTCCGCCAACCTGATGGGCCTCGCAATGGCCCGAGAGGCGAAGATGCCCGGTAATGAAAAAGGTGTCACTTCGGGAGGAGTCGTCTACGCCTCAACCGAAGTTCACATGTCGATTCCCAAGAGCGTGGCTCTTCTGGGCATCGGGCGCGACAATATGCGCCTGATCCCCGTGGACGCCTCCTTCCGCATGATTCCCGAGGAATTGGAGCGCCAAATTTCACAAGATCGAGCGGCAGGGAGGACCCCAGTAGCGATCGTGGCTTGCGCGGGCACAGTGAATACGGGATCCATCGATCCTCTCGTGCGGATCGCGGAAATTGCCGAGCGTTACGGAGCATGGTTCCACATTGACGGAGCGTACGGTGCATTGGCGGCGATCGCCGCGGCTGAAAAGTTCGACGGACTCGATCAAGCAGATTCTATTTCTCTCGACGCGCATAAGTGGCTCTATCAACCGCTAGATTGCGGTTGCTTGTTGTATCGGTCGACCGAGGCCGCCCAGAAAGCGTTTTCGCACAGTGGAGAATATGCACGGTCGCTGAGCGCTGACCCGATCGAGGGATTCGCATTCTTTGAGGAATCCCTGGAACTCTCGCGGAGATTCCGTGCGCTGAAATTGTGGCTCTCTCTCAGGTATCACGGGCTCGCAGCATTCCGCGAATCGATCGCGAATGATCTCCTGCAGGCCCGGCGTCTCGTCGACTCGGTACGGAACGAGCCGCAACTCGAGGTGCTTGCTCCGGTGGAGTTAAGCGCAGTCTGCTTCCGTCATCGCGGAACTCCGGGTATGTCCGAAGTGGAGTTGAATGATTTCAATGCGGCGCTGCTCAAGCGAATGACTGCGCGCGGCAAGGTTTATCTGTCCAACGCGATGCTGCATGGCAAGTTCTGCCTGAGAGCCTGCATCGTGAATCACCGCACGAAAGATTCGGACGTGGATTGCGTGGTCCCAGAGGTTCTCGCGGCAGCGAAAACTTCATAGCCCAAGGGCAGATTCGCTGCTACGACGGTCTCTCCTCGCTCTTTGCCAGCCGTGCGACAGTTTTTGCGACACGGGCACACGCGCATTTCAGCTAGTTCAGACCAACCGACTGTTTCAGCGGCAGGCTCTGCGACGATCCGCCGACCATGAAACCGTATTCCCCCGGAATCAGTTTCCAGCCGTGCTGCTGCGTATCGAAGATCGACAGATATTTCGGGTTCACGTCTAATGCGACTTCCTTACTCTCGCCAGCCTTCAATTGCACTCTGCTCCATCCGACGAGGCGCTTGGGAGGTTCTGAGACTGATGCGGGCAGGGATACGTAGACCTGTGCCACTTCGGCTCCGGCGCGTTTCCCGGTGTTCGTTACAGTAAAGGCAACGTGCGGACTCTTGCCCGGTGTGACCTTCAAATCCGAATACGAGTACGTCGTGTAGGAAAGTCCAAATCCAAAGGGGAAGAGCGCCTGTTTTTTCTCTGCGTCATACCACTTGTAACCGACCTTCACTCCTTCATCGTACGTCACCTGAAATACGGGCAAACCGGCGGCGATTCGCTTCCAGCCCTCCCGGTCGGCGTCGATCGTGGCTTGCGGCGGCTTCACGATTGTGGGATGTGGCAGGTCGGCCTCGGAGCGTGGGAATGTTACCGGCAGCTTGGCGCTCGGGTTGGCCTCGCCAAACAGAATGTTGGCAACAGCGTCGGATCCCTTGCTGCCTGCGTACCAAGCTTCCAGAATCGCACTAACTTTTCCGGCCCACGGCATCGTTACGGGACCACCAGTCTCCAGCACGACAATCGTGTGTGGATTCGCCGCTGCAACCGCAGAGATCAATTCGTCCTGATGCTCGGGAAGGGAAAGGCTGTCCAAGTCCATGCCTTCACTTTCCCATTGGTAAGCGAACACAATGGCGACGTCCGCGTTCTTGGCGAGGGCCGCGGCTGCCGCAGAATCCGCGCCAGAATTGAATTGAACATTCGCGCCCGGCACTTTGGCGCGTACCGATTTCAACGGAGATGTGGGGAACCACATTGGCTCCAGCCAACGCGTCTGGCCCTTGCCTGGAGGCAGGATGGCGTTCCCTCCCGGAGGATCGACCTGCGCCGAGCCTCCACCTGAGATCATTCCTACGTCGGCATGCGGACCGATAATCGCGATCGTGTGAAGGTTGGAAGCATCGAGTGGAAGTTGCGATCCTTCATTTCTCAGCAGAACGATGGCCTGTTCTTCGATCTTTTGTGCGATTTCCGCACCCCCAATGGCATCGACGACACTTTTCTGCGGCGGATCATCAATGACTCCCGTTGCAAACATCGATCGCAAAATCCGCTGGACGTGATCGTCGAGTTCGGACTTCGGGATATTTCCGGACTCCACTCCTTTCTTCAAGTCGTCGCTGTAGAAAATCCAGCCCGGTTCTTCATGGTCAAGCCCGGCCGCCGATGACTTGCCCGAGCTGTGCGTCGCTTGCCAGTCCGAAATCACGAAGCCCTTGAACTTCCACTCTTTTTTCAAAATGTCAGTGAGCAGCGTTTTGTTCTCGCAGGCGTAGTCGCCATGCAACCGGTTGTAAGAGCACATGACGGCGGCGACGTCTGACTCCTCGATTCCGATTTCGAAGGCAAGCAGGTCACTTTCCCGTGCGGCCTTTTCATCGATTGTGATGTTGACCGCGTTTCGTCCGCTCTCCTGATCGTTCAAGGCATAGTGCTTGATGTCTCCCAGCACATGCTGCGCCTGCAGGCCCCTCATGACCGATCCAACCATCTTGCCCGCTAGAACGGGATCTTCGCCCATGTATTCAAACGTCCGTCCGTTGCGTGGTTCGCGGGTGAGATTCATCCCCCCACCGAGAGACATGTTGAAGCCCTGTGCGCGAAGTTCGCGGCCGATGAGCGCTCCATAGGAGTACGCGCCTTCGAGGTCCCAGGTTGCGGCGCCGGCGATATCGGACGGCAGTGCGGTCGAGTAACGGCCGTTCTCGCCGCTGTTGCGCACGCCGTACGCGGCGTCGGACATCTGGATCGCCGGGATGCCAAGGCGCGGAATGGCGGGAACGTATCCCGCGCCGCCATTCGAATGAACGGCCAACGGACTCATCGGACTCAGCCCCTCCATGCCGGTACCGTGCAGCATCGAGATCTTTTCGTCGAGCGTCATCTCTTTGACGACCATCGACGCCCGCTCGTCGGGCGAGAGTTGTGGATTCATCCAGGGATGGGGCTTTTCGCCGGATTGCGCGAAGGAAGCAGTAAGAAGAAGGTTGAAGATTGCGAATGAAAGTACCGAAAAGAAAGAAAGGCTGACAAGTCTACGACTACGTAGGCGCATTCTGCTGCCTCCAGGTTCTACAAAATCGATATTTTAGCAGGTAGACGCGAAATTGACATTAATAGTGAGAGCATCTACTCTCGCCTGTTTTCGTTCCGGAACTGTGCAAGAACTCCGAGCGGGTTTTACACTTGAAGGGTGAAGATTGCGTTAGGACAGATCAATACGACCGTTGGGGACTTCTCCGGCAACGCCGCCAAAATCACCGAATATGCCCACCGCGCGAAGGCGGAAGGCGCCGGCTTGATTCTTTTTCCTGAGCTCGCGATATGCGGCTATCCGCCACGCGATCTGGTCGATCGCCCTGCCTTTGTCGCTCGCAATCGGGAGACTGCGGAGCGTATCGCGGTCGAAACTTCAGGAATTGCCGTCATTTGTGGGGTCGTGACTCCATCAGGAACAGACGCAGGCAAGACGGTAATGAACTCGGCAGCTTTGCTAATGGACGGTAAGATTGCGTTCGTCCAGTCGAAGATGCTTCTTCCCACCTACGACGTCTTCGACGAGATGAGAAATTTCGCTCCCGCAAAGAGCCAGAGCTTGTTTCCTTTCTGCGGAAACCGCATGGCGCTGACAATCTGCGAAGACGCTTGGAACGACGAACGGTTCTGGAAAAAGCGTCTCTACACGGTTGACCCGGTCGCGTCTCTAATTCAAGCGGGTGGAAACTTCGTGCTCAATATATCCGCCTCCCCATTCTGGATCGGCAAGCGGGAGTTCCGCCGCGATATGTTAGCCAGCATTGCCCGCCAAAACAAGGTTCCAGTGGCGCTGGTCAACCAGGTCGGAGGAAATGACAGCCTCGTTTTCGATGGATCCAGCGTCGTTCTCAATCGCGAAGGGAAAATCATTGCGCAAGGCAAGTCATTCGAGGAAGACCTCATCTTCTTCGACTCGCAATCGCTGACCGGCGATATGCACGAGCAAATTGCCGGAGACGAAGCTAGTGCCTACAGTGCGCTCGTTCTCGGAACGCGCGACTACATGCACAAGTGCGGCTTCCAAAGAGCAATCATTGGCTTGAGCGGCGGCATCGACTCCGCTCTCACTGCCGCCATCGCAACCGATGCAATCGGTGCCGAAAACGTGATCGGAGTCGGCATGCCCGGGCCATATTCATCGCAGGGTTCCATCGATGACGCGCGAAACTTGGCGAAGAATCTGGGCATCCGGTTCGAACTGATTTCCATCAACCCAGCGTACGAAGCCTATCGGGAAATGCTGCGCGGTGTTTTTGCCGGCCAGAAGGAAGACGTGACCGAGGAAAACCTACAGTCCCGGGCTCGGGGCATGCTGCTGATGGCGTTGTCGAACAAGTTTGGCGCCATCGTACTTTCCACCGGCAACAAAAGTGAACTTGCGGTGGGCTACTGTACCCTCTACGGGGATATGGCGGGCGGTCTCGCTGTTATCTCGGATGTTCCAAAGACGATGGTGTACCGCTTGAGCGAATACGTGAACTCTCGTCATGCTGTAATTCCCCAGGCCACCCTCGAGAAGCCGCCCTCGGCGGAGTTGCGGCCGAACCAGAAAGACAGTGACTCGCTACCCCCTTACGAGATTCTCGATGCGGTCCTCGAAGATTATGTCGAAGATTCGCACTCAGCGGAGCAGATTGCGGCAGACCATAGATTCGATATAGAGGTTGTCCGCCGCGTGATGCGGATGGTTGATCGTGTGGAATACAAGCGCCAACAGGCAGCGCCGGGGCTCAAGATTTCTCCAAAGGCTTTTGGATATGGTCGCCGTTTTCCGATTGCCGCCAAGTCCGAGGTCTAAGGGTTTCGTGTCGTATCCTAGAGGAAGACGAAAACCCTGAAGTGCTCGTCTCGCGTTTCGCAGTACATCAAACAGTCTGAAAGGAAGCCATGCGTAGTATTTTCAATCTGCTTTGCGTTCTATCTTTGTCATTCACGGTTGCCACCGCTCAAAACGCGGCCCCGAAGACTCCATCCGCCACGAAAGCGACAGCGTCGGAAGAAGAGCTTCCTACAGATGCGACCGTCGACGCATTCCTCCATCAGACGTTTGGTTATCAGCCTGACTTGACGTGGAAGATCTCCAGCATCAAGCCGTCGCCCATACCCGGATTGGCTGAAGTTTCCGTCGTTCTCGCCAGTCAGCAGGGACAGCAGTTCACGCGTTTCTACGTTTCCAAAGATGGAAAGCACGCCCTCGTTGGTGACATTATGCCGTTTGGCGCGAAACCATTCGATCCCGTCAAAAAGGTACTGGAGAAGAGCGTCACCGGACCCTCGCGTGGTCCGAAAGACTCGAACGTG
This sequence comes from uncultured Acidobacteriota bacterium, assembly GCA_963801895.1. Taxonomy (GTDB): domain Bacteria; phylum Acidobacteriota; class Terriglobia; order Terriglobales; family Acidobacteriaceae; genus Sulfotelmatobacter. The sequence goes on from CAWDGM010000008.1 coordinate 156,186, forward strand.
TTGATCGTGGAGTTTGGCGACCTACAATGCCCGGTCTGCAAGAATGCCCAGCCTCAGATCGAAGCCCTGCTTGCCGCCGAACCGAAGGCTCACTTTGTATTCCAGAATTTTCCTCTTGAAATGCACAACTGGGCGGCAAAGGGCGCAAACTACGCCGACTGTGTGGGCCGCGCCTCCAACGATGCGTTCTGGAAGTTCATCGCCAAAACGTATGAGAAGCAGGCGGACATCACTGCGGATACCGCCGACGAAAAGCTGACCGCAATCGCGGATGAGTCGGGCGTGAAGGGATCGGAGATCGCCGCTTGCGCCGCCAAGCCGGAAACCAAGGCTCGCGTCGACGCTTCCATCGCGATGGGTAAATCGGTGGAAGTGACCGGAACCCCGACGGTGTTCGTCAATGGCCGGAGGGTGGGAAGTATCGACCCAAATCCGAAGATGCTTGATGTTTACAAGAGCCTCGTAGATTTTGCCACGAAAAACTAGTTCGACGTGCGGGAGGATTGACCTTCGGGGATCCAGATGTCTGCAGTCGACCGGGTGAAATTTGACAGGACATGCGGTGTGATGGCGATTAGCAACTCGTCTTCATTCTCCTGCTTTGAGTTGTTGACCATCGCCTGATTCAGCCCGGGAATAAATCCGAGTCCCGGGATTCCGCTCATCGACAGCGTATCGTTGTGCGAAATCTCTCCTGCCACAAAGGCGGGCTCACCATCTTTCAGGCGGATGCTGCCCTTGTACTCGCGATTCGAGATGACTGGGACGCCGTTGTCGGCTTGACCAGTCAGGGATCGCACCTGCAGTTCCAGTTGCAACGTGACCGTCCCGTCCCCGTGGATAGTCGGTTTGGTCTTCACGTTTAATCCCAAGTCCTCGTAGTTGATCGAAGGGAACGGCGGGATATAACTCTGGTTGCCAAGGACCTGCGAAATCTGGGGGGAGTTGAAAATCGGGGCGTAGCTTGCGTTCTGGACAGGGAAGCGCTCACCCAGGTGAAACGTGGCGTCAGTTCCTTGGCCCGCGCGCATCGAGAGATTTTCCAGGCTCCGTACCCACGATTCGTTCAGCGACAACGAAGCGGAGAGCTTGTCCAGGCTCAATCCCATGAAGGTGAGGCCACCACCAAACGTGGCCAACGGATTGGCGAAGATGGAATTCTGCTGGCCTCCCAGCTGCGCCAGCAAGCCGGAGAGCGCCGAGCTGCCGACCTGGTTGATCCCGCCGGAAGAAATGAGCTGGTTGATCAAATCCTGGATATTTTGTCCGCCAAGTCCCGCCAGCGCAATGGCCGGGATGTTAAACAAGTTGAAAGAATTGGGAATGTGAAGGCCGATATTCCGGGTCAACTGGTGGTTGATTTGATAGACGCGGATGTCGAGCATCACCTGTGGACGTGACGTTGAAAGCTGATCCAATAGTTTTGCGCAGGCATCCAGCGCCGGACGCGGACCGCGCAATTCGATGGTGTTCGCCGTCTGTCCTGAATTGATGTAGCGCAGGTCGAACATGTTCCGCATCGCCAGCACCAAATCTGTGGTCTCCTGCGGTGTCGATTTCGGTGGCAGCAGGAAGGTGCGCAGCGACATTCGATCGTATTGCTTGTGATTCTGGGTGTCGTCGTTGGCAACCAGGAACTGGTGACTGTCCAAGGCGGCCCACATCGTCTTGCTGACCTGGCTCGCCAACCGCAAGGCCGTGGCAAAATCCACCTTGTCGACGTTGAACGTGACCTGGCGCTGAGTCACGGATTCATCAAACTGCACCTTCATCCCGTACGCGGTGGCGAGTTGGCTGAAGAGAGTCTTCGTGTCGCCCGAGAAATGAAACGTCGCCTCGCTTTCGTTGGGTTCAAGATGAATTTCGACTGAATCGGCGAAGCGGCCGGGCAGCGAACTCATCCATGGGGTCGTCGTTGTACTGCGCGTGGCTTCCTCGAAGCGATCGCGTGCGAACTGGTTGTCGGGGTCAAGGTCCATCGCAGCGCGAAATTCCGCTGCGGCGCGAAGGCGCGCGTCGGACGACATCAGCAAATTCCCACGCTCGATGTGGCCGAATACCAGCTTTGCCTTTACCGCCTCGCGGGCGGTCAAAAACTGAAAATTTTGGGGAGCCAGCCGGGCAGCGTCGTCGAATTGCTCAAAGGCTTCTTCGAACCGTTCCCGTTCGTGAAGCTTGACGCCCCTCTTGAATGCCGCCTCTGCGTCTTTCAGATCTTTCTTGCTCGGAATGCAGTTAATGCCGCCGACGAGTCCGTTGCCGCACGAAATCGGAGGTGCCGCCGGATTATCAGCTGCGCGCGACACTCCAGAGGCGAGAGCTATCGCCAGCATCGCGGCGCAGAAAATATGAGGAATCCGACGCATCACCTTTTGATTTTAACGTTCTCTTTATGCCTGCAGGAACAAGTCAAGTAGCACGATAGTACCTTCGGTCACCTGGCTGGTTTCATGGAAAGAACGACAAGATGCCGGGATCTTGCGGTCGCGCTCTTCTTGTTCACGCGCGACGCGCTCAAGAGAGCATCAGGCGCTCGATCTTCTGGGCTTTCCCGGTATGTTCGTCGCAATCGATCACTACGGCGCATAGTCGGACATCGCCCGTTGCCGGCTCGAACCGAACCGGCATTCCGTTCAGAAACTTGCCGACCACCAGTTCCTTCTTCACCCCAATCACGCCATCGTACGGACCACTCATGCCAACGTCGGTGATATAAGCCGTCCCATTGGGTAGAACTCGTTCGTCAGCGGTTGGAATGTGAGTGTGGGTGCCGACTACGGCGGTCACGCGCCCATCCAGATACCAGCCCATGGAAACTTTTTCAGACGTTGCCTCGGCGTGGAGGTCCACGAGGATGACCTTCGCCTCGACCTTCTTCAAGAGTTGATCGGCAACGCGAAAGGGATCGTCATTCGAGGCCATGAAGACGCGTCCCTGAAGGTTGATCACGGCATAAGGGACTTTCCCCTTGAATCCCTGGTACAGCCCTGAGCCAGGCATGTCGGCAGGATAATTTGCCGGTCTTAGCACGCTCCGCGCGGGACCATGACCGTTTCCCTCGACCATCTCGAAATAATCGACGATCTCGCGTTTATCCCAAACGTGGTTGCCGGTCGTGATGACATCGATATTCAACTCGAACAGCTCTTCGGCGAGGGCTGGAGTGATGCCGAATCCGGCTGCGGAATTTTCCCCGTTGGCAATGATCAGATCGATTTTGCGGTCGCGCACTAGTCCCGGCAGACGGTCTTTGACGATGGTCCGCCCCGGCCGTCCAAAAATGTCGCCGATAAAGAGAATGCGCATGAGAGATTAGGTCGATGTTAACACGCTGTTCGTTAGCGCAGACGAAGCGTAGAAGCCGGAGGGACCTTCTAGTTGGAGGACGAAACCAACTCGGCAGTTCGCAGAAAATCGAAGTTTCCCGCGGGATTCAGCTTGATGCCTCTCACGCGGTTCGTGCGCACCAAAACGTTGTCGAGATACCACAGATTGATGTAAGGCAGATCGTCGGCTAGCAGCTTCTGCACCTCGGCATAGAGTGGCTTGCGTGTCTTGAGATCAATCTCCCGCCGCGCCCTGTCGATCAGGGCATCGACTTTGGGATTCGAATAGTAGTCTCTGTTGGCGCCATTCGGAGGAAACTTCGAAGAGTGGAAGGCGTACTCGAATATGTCCGGATCTTCGTTGCCACCGATCCAGCGCAATCCATACATCTGAAAAGCCCCGTGCTGCACGTCCGAGAAAAACGTGGCGAACTCGAAGCTGCGAATGTCGAGCGCGATCCCGACGTCGCGCAATTGCTGTTGCATGACAGCCACCATGAGCCTTGTATTCGCGTCGGTGGAGGTTTTCATCGTGATATGGAAGCGCACACCGTTCACAGCCGGGAACCCCGCCGCATCGAGGAGCTGTTTCGCTTTCTCGGAATCGTGGTCGTATGCGGGGACTGATCCGTTGTAGGCCCAGCTTTGCGTGGGCAGAATACTCCGCGCCGGCTCGGCCTCACCTCGCCATAGGTATTCGATCATCGGGCGGCGGTCGAGAGCATAGGCAATCGCCTGTCGAACCCGGGCGTCTTTGAGAATCGGATCACGCAAGTTGAATCCGAGATAAGCCAGCCGGGTCCCAGCGCCTTTTTCAATCGATAAGTTCGGCTCACGTGACAGCGTGTAGACCGTATCGGGCGTCAGCGAATTGATGGCTACGTCGCCGCTGCCTTTGCGGAGTTCGAGTGCTTCAGTCGTCTCGTCGGGAACGACCGCGAACCGTACGCGTGCGAGCTTCGCCTTCTCGCCCCAGTAGTCCGGATTTCCTTCCAGCACGACTTCGCGATCCGTCTCGGCGCTTACGAACTTGAAGGGCCCCGAGCCAATGGGATGCTGTGCCATCTCCTCTCCGCTGCCGTACGGCACGATTCCGATGGCGCCGTCAGAAAGGTTCCAGAGCAACGTGGAGTCCGTCTCTTTCATGTGGAAGATAACGGTCACATCGTCTGGTGCCTCGATGTGGTCGACGAATTTGTACACTGCAGACTTCGTACTGCGGATCTTTCCTTGCAGCAGAGAATCGAAGGTCCATTTGACATCCCGCGCTGTCAATGACCGCCCGTCGTGAAACCTTGCCCCCGCATGAAGGTGAAAGATGTAGGTGAGTGAATCGGGAATTTCCCAACGCTCTGCCAGCCCGGGCGCGATATTCAGGTCATCTCCGCGCGCAAGGAGATCATCAAAAATCAAATTGTCGATTCGCTCGGACTGCGCGTCGATACCGATCCGGGGATCCAGGTTCGTCGGACTCGACTCAATCAGCATCACCAAAGTGTCAGCATCCGGTTTGGAAGAGCAAGAAACGAGACAGAAAAAAGTCAACAAGCAAAATGCGGTGAGCAAGGATCGCATTGTGCAGAGTAGCGCGGGCGTCCCGCCGGCGTGTCGCGAGGGCGTCCTGCGCCCGCGATGCGGTGCACCTCGAAGCCAGTGTCAGTCCAAGTATCCGTCGGTCAGGCATAGCTGACCTTCCCCAAAATCGCGGCTCTCCGGGCCCCAGTCGCAGACGGCACATTTGAGGCTCGCCGATTCCAGGTCTCGTAAGCCATCACAGCGAAAGCCGTCGCCTCCTTTGCCTCGACTGGCAGCTCGAATTCATCCGAGAATCGAACGCGAATCCCACGCGGAGCAAGGGCCTCCGAAAGCATCGCGATCAGTGCGCGATTTTTGGCTCCGCCACCCGACACAATCAGATCAGCGAACTTCTTCTTGGTTCCGGCAATCACAAATCGTTCGACGGCGTCCGCAATCGATCTCGCGGTCAGAGCAGTCGCAGTGGCGACGATGTCTTGCTTACGCGCGTGCCCGCACAAGCGCAAGAACTCGCGCACAAATTCCCGGCCGAATTCCTCGCGCCCTGCAGTCTTCGGAGGCTTGGCTCTGAAGAATGGCCGCGCAAGAATTTTCCTAACGACGGCATCGAGCACGGTTCCCGACGCCGCGATCTTCCCGCCGCGATCGTATGCGCGGCCGAACAGATGTTCGGAGACAGCATCCATCACCATGTTTCCAGGTCCGGTATCGAATGCGGATATTTCGGCTGCTTTTGCACCTGCGGGGATCGCGCAGAGATTAGCAATCCCTCCAATATTCTGCACGATGCGTCCGACCTTCGGATCGCGAAACCATAGATAGTCAAGGTAGGGAACCAGGGGTGCTCCTTTGCCACCGGCGGCCATGTCGGCAGGACGGAAGTCCGAAACGACGGGCACTCCCACTCGTGAAGCGATGATTGCCCCTTCGCCCGTTTGCCATGTCGCAAATACCTTGCGTCCCAGGAACGGCCGCGCGTCGCCCTGGTGATACAAAGTTTGCCCGTGACAACCGATTAAATCCGCCTTCAACCGAAACCGGCGTTCCGTGGCTATCACAGCATCTGCGTAGAGTTCGCCGAGAACAAAGTTGAGTCGCGACAAGTCCGCAACGCTGGCATTGGTGGCGTTCATGGCTGCTAGTACAGTTGCCCGAACTTTCGATGGATAAGAATACTCGGCGTGTCCAAGAAGCTTGATAGAACCGCTCGCGGGGCCGCGCGTACGAGCACCCCCGCCGATACGGACCAGGGCAACGTTAATCCCATCCGCAGAAGTACCACTCATGACGCCGGCCACGACGATGGCTCTCTCGCTCATGCCGGACGGGTATCCTCGACGCGGTTTAATGTCTCAAGCCGGACCTGCTCGCTGAACTCCCACAGTTTCCGGGTGAGCTTTTCGATTTTCCGCGCCTCTGGAGCTTTTGCAATTCTCAGTATCGTCGAGGACTTCTTCTTAAACGCAAGAACGCGTCTGGATGACTCTGCCACCCGCTTCGCGAACTTCTTATCACGTTCCGCGTTCTTGGTTAGTTCCTCGTATGCCTGCGTAACGAAGGCTTCGCGATGGCATACTAGGCAAAGGTCGCCGCCGGCTCGCACGAACCCGGCCGCGGCTTCACCCACCGGAGCCGAAGAAAGCACTCCACCCATCTCGAGGTCGTCCGACACGATCAAATTCCTGTATCCGATTCGTTTGCGCAGAACGTCGGTAATCCATGCTTTAGAAAGGGACGCCGGCGTATTCGCCTTCGTGACCTGCGGATAGGCCGCATGGGAAATCATCACAAATGGGAGCTGCCGGCGCAGAGTGCGGTAAGGGCCGAGATCTTCGGCCCAGAGGCGCTTCATGGATTTGTCGATCACTGGGAGTTCATGATGGCTGTCTAGTTTGCCCTCACCCAGTCCGGGGAAATGTTTGCCGCATCCCAACACCTTCGCCGCGGCGAGCCCAGCTAAAAACTCGCAGGCATAGGCAGAAACTTCGCGTGGATCTGCTGAAACTGCGCGGGAGCCCATCACGCTTCGTGATGCTTCGAAAGCCAAGTCAAGCGCCGGAGCGAAATCAACGTTAAACCCCATCGCCCGGCAGTTTTCCCCAATAATCTCCCCATGCTTGCGAAACAACTTCCGATTGCAGGTAGCGTAAGCGTCAGCCGGAGACGGTGCCGGTCCAATGGCATCGCGAAACCGGTCAACGCTGCCACCTTCGAGATCGACGCAAGTAAATAAAGGAATCGAAACGCATTTCTGGCACTCGCGTAGAAGGCGCCAAGTCTGCTCAGCACTCTTGATGTTCCGTGCGAACAGGATGACGCCGGCGGGCTGCAATCGTTTTAGCAGGGAAGCGAGCTGAGCACTCATCTCCGTTCCCTCAAAACCGACAATCAGCAGTTGCCCTAAGTCCTGCGCCAGACTTTTCTTCATGATTTGTAGTCAGATTTCTTTTTTCAGCTCCGCGAGAAGGTTGAGCGCTTCTAGCGGCGTCAATCGATTCAAATCCACGGCGCGTAGTTTGTCGAGCACCGGCTGTGAGAGGGGAGTAAAGATCGTTAACTGGGTTGGGGGAGGATTAGCTCCGGGCGAGAGATTAGCCGTCGCCTGTTGCTCGGCGAACTCATGCTCGGCTAGAACTTCCCGCGCCCGCTCTACGACTTCGATCGGCAGTCCGGCCAGCTTGGCGACCTCGATTCCATAGCTGCGATCGGCTGCCCCTGGTTCCACTTTGCGGAGAAAGACGATTCCCCCGCCAGTTTCCTTAACTGAGACGTGAAAGTTCTTCACTGCCGCAAGTTGTTCTGCCAGTTCCGTCAGTTCGAAATAATGAGTGGCGAACAACGTCTTCGCGCGCACTCTCGCGTTCAAGTATTCGACCGCGGCCCATGCAATCGCCAGCCCGTCATAGGTCGACGTACCGCGCCCAACCTCGTCCAGCAAGATCAGTGACCGTGCTGTCGCAGTATGGAGAATCGCGGCGGTCTCCGTCATCTCGACCATAAAAGTCGAGCGCCCCCGCGCCAGGTTGTCGCTTGCGCCGATGCGCGTAAAGACGCGGTCAACGATGGTCAACCTTGCCGATCGCGCCGGAACAAATGACCCCATCTGCGCCATGATCACGATCAGCGCAGTCTGCCGCAAATAGGTCGATTTTCCGCCCATGTTTGGCCCGGTCAGCAAAAGGATGGTATGAGTGTTCTCGTTGAGATAGAGATCGTTGGGCACGAAGCGCTCGCTGCCTCCGGCCAGCTCCTGCTGCTCAATCACAGGATGCCGGCCTTCGATAATCTCGAGTTCGCCCGTTCCTTCCGCGAATCGGGGACGGCAATAGTTTCGTAGCGCCGCAATGTGTGCCATCGATCCCAAGACATCCACTTCAGCCAACGCCAGGGCGGTTTGCCGGATACGTTTTGCCTCGGCCGCAATCGCTGTCCGAAGTTCGGTGAAGATCCGGCGCTCGATGTCGACGATCTTTTCCTGTGCATCCAGGATCTTGGTCTCGTATTCCTTCAATTCAGGAGTTGTGAAGCGCTCGGCTCCAACCAGTGTCTGTTTGCGGTCGTAATCCTGGGGAACGAGATGCAGATTCGATTTCGATATCTCGATGTAATAGCCGAAGACCGAGTTGAACTTTACTTTCAGCGAGGTGATCCCGGTCCGGGTACGTTCCCTCTGTTCAATCTGCGCGAGAACTGCTTTGCTGTTGCGTGAGAGCTCGCGAAGTTCATCCAAATCCCGATCGATGCCCGGAGCGATCACTCCGCCGTCGGAAAAAGTCAGCGGTGGCTCCGCCACGATCGTCTGGTCGATGCGCCCGCGCAGATCATTCAATTCGTCGAGCAGGCCGTGCAGAGCCTGCAATCTCGGGGAGCCCAACCGAGCCACCGAAGCTTTGATGGCCGGAATCTTCGCAAGCGAAGCGGCTAGAGCTAAGACGTCGCGGGGATTCGCTGTCTCTAGCGTTACCCGGCTGAGCAGTCGTTCCAGGTCGAGCACGCCATCGAGAGCCTTACGTAACTCCTCCCGCGCCACGATGTCTTTCACTCCTGCCTCGACGGCATCGAGCCGACCGTTGATCTCGGCGAGATCTAACGACGGACGCAGCAGCCACGCCCGCAAGAGCCGCTTTCCCATCGGCGTGATTGCGCAATCAATCGAGCGGAAAAGTGTCACACCGGGATCGGTGCCGGCAAATAGCGGCTCGATGAGTTCCAGGTTTCGCACGGTAACAGCATCGAGCACCAGGCAATTCTGCCGTTCATACCATCCGATACGATCGACGTGATCAAGCGATCCACGCTGCGTCGAACGCACGTAGTACAAGATCGCACCGGCAGCTGATGCTGCCGCGTTCCTTCCTGCAAGTCCGAATCCCTCGAGCGATAGAACGCCGAAGTGATTTTCCAGGAGTGGGAGCGCGTGGTCGGGAGCGAAGATCCAGTCGTCGAGCGGCGTCTCGGTCCACCCTCCACCCGACGCTCTCGGACTTACACTCGCGGTCGGCTTCGGCCCTCGGCTGTCCGACGGTGCAATTGTTGGCAGGTCATATTTCCCACTCTGCGGGCTCTCGAAAAGCGGCGCCGCCGAACCGTAGAGAATTTCTCTTGGCCGCAACTGCTCCAATTCTTCTCGTACGCGCTGCAGCGCGCCCTCGCCGGAGAACTCGGTCGCGCGGAACTCTCCCGTCGAAAGATCCAGCGCGGCGAATCCCACCCGGTCTCCAACCTGCGCCAACGCCGCGAGGAAGTTGTTTTCTTCCGATCCCAGGGACGAATCGGCGGCGGTCCCGGGCGTTACCACCCGCGTCACCTCCCGCCGCACCAACTTCTTCGCCAGTCGCGGATCTTCCATCTGCTCGCAGATCGCGACCTTGAATCCCTTGCGAATCAGTTTTCCGATATATCCCTCGGCCGCGTGATAAGGCACGCCGCACATGGGGACCGCCATTCCTTTTTCCTTGTTGCGGGAGGTCAGTGTGATCTGCAATTCCTTTGATGCAACCACGGCATCGTCAAAGAAAAGCTCGTAGAAATCCCCCAGTCGAAAGAACAATAGCGCGGTGGGGTGGTCTTTTTTGACGGCAGCATACTGCCGCATCAGCGGAGTGGACGGCTCGGTCATCTATGCGGGCTTCGGCGGATTATAACAAAGCGCCCTGCACTCATTGTGCGTCATTTCCTATGCTTGAGCAGCAAACAAACGTGGAAATCCGGGTTGACTCAAACTCTGGCGGATGTTCTCCTTTCTCATCCTATGGAACTGCGGAAAGATCCCATTACCCGCTCGTGGGTCATCACGGGCGATGATCCGGGCGACGCCACTCCTCGCTTAGAGGAGCCTTGCCGGTTATGCGTTGATTCTTCTTCTCCACAGCAGGTGATCGCTGCATCGCCCGATGCGCCGGGTACGCAGTGGTCGGCACGGTCTGTGGTCCATCCCCGGCCGCTTTACCACATCGAAGGCGAAGCGGGACGCCGCGGCGACGGTCTTTACGATCGTATGTATTCAGTCGGGGCGCACGAGGTCATCATCGAAAATCGCAATCATGACCGTCACCTCTGGACTGCGAGCGATGAAGAAATCGGTCATTTCCTGCGCCTCGCTGCCGAACGCATCCTCGATCTAAAGCGCGATCCGCGCATCAAGTACGTGAGCCTGTTCAAGGATTACGGCAAGAATGCCGGCCAAGAATTCAGCCATCCAACTTCACAGATCACCGCGACTATGTTCGTTCCCCGCCGCGTGCTGTACGAACTTCGAGCGGGGAGGGAGTATTTTGTCGGCAAAGAGCGCTGTGTCTTCTGCGATATTCTTCAGCAGGAGGAGCGCCAGGCTCAACGTGTGATCGAGGCTCGTGGCGACTACCTCGCGCTCGGTCCTTACGCGCCGCGCGTTCCCTACGAAACCTGGATCATGCCGAGAAACCATGAAGCCTCATTCGAGCGGACGGGACTGAACAGGCCGGGATTGCGTACTAATCTAGCCGCGTTGCTGCGACGGACACTGCAACGAATTCGAACCGTGACCGAGGAGTTCCATCTCGTTCTCCACACTTCGCCGAGCAGCATCCATCCATCAAAGAATCTTGGATACTGGAAAACCATTGACGACGACTATCACTGGCATATTGAGATTCTGCCGGTCATCGGGTCCAAGGCCCGCTCGTATACCTTCAAAGAGGTCTACTATTCGCCCGTGAGTTCCGAGACAGCGGTCAAGCAATTACGGGATGCAAGAATCGATGGCTGAGGTCATGAAGAAACCGGTTGTCAGGAATGTCGTGCCGATCGCGCGCGTCGCCGATGTGCAGCGAACCGTCGACTTCTACAAGTTGTTTGGCATGGAAGTGCGTAGTCTGCTGCGCAATCCGTCTGGAGAACTCCAGTGGGTTCATATCTTTTGTGATCAGGCGGAACTGATGTTTTCCCGCTCGCCGGATCCGGTCATTCCAGGTGAGCGCGAACCAGGTCAGCGTGACGTCTTGTTTTACTTTTATGCAGCGGACCTGCTTTCCTTGCGAAATTATCTCTTGGCGAATGGCGTGAAGGTCTCGGAGGTCACCTATCCGAGTTACATGCCAAAAGGCGAAGTGTGCGCATCCGATCCTGACCGATACGAAGTCTTCATCGGCCAAGCGGGATAGTGGTCGCCGTAGCGCGACTAGACCGCTCAGCAACTCCAGTCTTGTAAAACAAAACAGCCTGCTACAATCCTGCGCTCAGGAGAATCCAGTGAAACGCTTGCTCGCCTGTATCCTGCTGTCCGCTGCCTGCTTGGCGCAAACGCCGGCGCCATCGTCAAATAAACAGAAAGTCCTTTGGCAGAAGTTGCAGGCGAGCATCGAGCACGTTGACCAGAATCTCGACGGCGTCATGGGTGTTGCGATTGAAGATCTAACGACCGGTGAGCACTATTTCTTGCATGAAGACGAAGTTTTTGCTCAGGCCAGCTCGATCAAGATCACCGTCCTTGCCAATCTCTATCTGCAGGTTCAGCAAGGCAAACTGAAGCTCACTGATCTCTACACGGTACAGGCCTCGGATCTGGTGCAGGACAGCTACATCATGAACGGCCTTACTCCTGGCATTACCCGCGTTACCCTCCGAGATTTAGCTACGATGATGGTCGCCGTCAGCGACAATTCTGCGACGAACGTGCTGATCGAGCGCGTCGGCATGCAAAACGTCAACGCAATGCTCGACTCTCTGGGGCTCACTCACACGCGCCTGCGGCGAAAGATGATGGACTTGCAGGCCGCCAAAGAAGGTCGGGAGAATATTTCGACGCCGCACGAGATGATGAGGTTGCTCGACGCCATTTACCACGGCAAGGTGCTCAATAAGGAATCGACTGCGGATTTCTTCACGGTGCTTGGCACGAACAAGGACTCCTGGATTCCGCGAGATCTTCCCGCGGACCTGAAAGTCGCCAATAAGCCCGGATCACTCGAAGCCGTACGTAACGATTCTGGAATCGTGTTCGTCGAGGGACGACCCTATGTCATCTGCGTGATGACGTCGTTTCTCCGCAACGAACGCGATGGTGAGGACGCAATCAGCAAAGTGTCCTTAGCCGCGTGGCAGATGTTCGATCGACTGAGCCGCGCCACCGAATACGGAAGAGTGGTGTCCGCAGGAAACGGAACCAGATAGTTCTCCGATCGCGAAGAGCCGCGGAGGATCTCACGACCCTCCGCAGTTGTTTAGATCACTTCCGATGACCTTCAACCTTCAGAGCGATCGCAGGAAGTTCAGAAGATCCTGCTTCTGTGTCGAGGTCAGCGCGTTATAGGCTTTGACCACGCTATTTGCTTCTGATCCAGTGCTCTGGTGAGACTGGATTGCCTGGATCAGATCGCTGGTGCGCCCATCGTGCAGGAAGAACAGTCTTTGCCCAAGGCCCCAGAGAGGCGCTGTGCGGAAGTCTTGGGGTCCCGCCGCCCCCTGGAAAACGCCGTCGGACAATCCCTTACCCATCTTGTGAAGCGCGAAATCTGAATAAGGGCTGTAGCTCACGTTGGACATTCCGGTGAATTGCGAAGATCCAGTGGTGAGCGTCGGTGTATGACAGAGCGAGCATCCGATCGAAGTGAAGAGGCTCGCGCCATTTTTCGTTGAACTGGTCGAAGCGCCGGGAGTTGGCGGCCCGAGCAGCCGGCTGAAGAAGGCGAAGTTCACCAGGTCGGAACCCATTTCGGACGGTGTTCCAACTGTTGTGTTGAAGTTGGGACTGCTGGGGTTTCCGTTTACCAGCGGTGTGACATCCTCGGGAGAGTTATTGAACGCACAGCCCGAAGACACATTCCGTTCATTGGGGAACACCTCGTTGGTCACGCCCTGTTCCACGTTGTAAGCCTCGCCCACGAAAAGCAAGAGGGATTTGTTCTGCGCTTTCCATCCGAAACGCGTGATCGTGCCGTCGTTTCCATTGGTGTTGAAGAACCCACCGATTTTCAACGCTGCTCTCGAACCCGCGGTTGCTGTCAAATTGGCCTGCAGTGTCGCATCCGGAGTTGCTTCCACCAGCCCCAATCCGAACAGCGGTGTTGGTATGCGGAAGATGACGTTGCCGTCGGTCACCGCAGTGGTGAAATCGGGCTGCGCCAATATGCACCCGCTGGCGTCGGAGCGCCCGGTAACGGTAAACAGATCGTGCACACCGCCGTCTCGAGAGCCATCGGGATTTGTGATGAAACGCGCCTCGCGCACCGGACCACTCGACGTGATGAATGACGGTAGCGTATTGCTGGCTCCATTCAGGTTCGCAAGTCCCACCTGCGGGTTCGCGAGGGGAATCTGCGGGCTCGTCAATCCCGGACTGCTGCCGCCAACGGCAGGCTGCGCGTGACACTGCGCGCAACTGTTCCCGTTGAATCCGGGGCCAAGCCCTTTTCCTTCTTCGCCCGTTAAAGTTCCCAGGACGGAATCGACTTCTTTGAATTTGTCCAAAGCCTGATTGAAAAGATTCTGTTCATTTGTGTTGAGCGAGGAGTAGAAGCCTCCTGCGCCCGCGGGACCGCTGCGAGGACCGGGATCGTTCTGTGCGTTGACTTGGAGGGTTGTGAAAAGAACGGTGGCAAGACACACAGCAAAAGCGGAGAGGGTACGGTAATGCATTGCTGCACCTCCGTGCAGGGGTGGACACACTACGGCATCAGCTTGTGCCACTGGGTTTCGAAGACGGCGCGGGTCGATCTGCTGTTCAGTTCATGCTGCGAGCCAGCACGGTACTGGTCTCGTGCCCCACCGCGAACAGAACAGCGCTATGGGTGTGATGGGAGTCCCACTGGGATCATCTCCTCGAAGGAGGAAAGAGCGGTACAACGTTGCGGAGGAATTTATTCTGAGAAGAGTGTGCGGTCAAGTACACACAAGTGCATCCCGACCTCTTTCAGTTATTCGAGGGGTCTTAATACCCACTCGTCAGTTGAGAGATTTGCGTAACTCTCGGCGAAGAATTTTGCCCGACGCCGTCTTGGGAATCGCGTCGATGAAATGGACTTCACGCGGCTGTTTGTAGTGAGTCAGGCGGTCGGCAACAAAACAACACAGCTCTTCTCCGAGTTTGCTGCTGTCGACGTATCCATCGCGCAAGGCGATGAACGCGACAGGCACTTCGCCCACATCGGTCTTGGTTCGTCCCACAACGCCGCACTCCTTCACGGCCGGATGTTCGAGAAGAACGGCTTCCACTTCGGCTGGAGCTACGGAGAAGCCCTTGTACTTGATCATTTCTTTTCGGCGATCCACCACGCGATAGAAGCCTTCGCGATCCCGAGTGACGACGTCGCCGGACCAGTACCATCCATCCCGTAAGACTGCGGCCGTAGCTTGCGGTTCTTTCCAGTATCCCGTCATGAATTGGGGGCCACGCATGACGAGCTCTCCCGGATGGCCGGAGGGCGCTTCAGTCAAATCTTCCGGGGTGTCCGCGGGATCGATATCCGTCTGCGACAAAACGCGGCAATCTGTAAGGGCCATCGGATGTCCGATCGAATCAGGCCGGTAGAGATTCGGAGCGAGAAATCCAACATGTGTGACTGGCGACGCTTCGGTCATGCCATATCCCTGACACACAAGGATGTCGGTAAGCGCGGTAAAGCGGTGCGCAAGCTCCGGAGCAAGCGGGGCAGCGCCCGATTTCACCCAGCGCACTCGATGCTCGACAGGAAATACTCCCGCTTCCGCCGCTTGGCAAAGCGCGTTGATCGCCGGGGGAACAAGCGGCAGCATGGTCGCGCGTTCTTCGACCATCAAACGCGTACAGTGTTCAACACTGAATCTAGGCGCCAGAATGAGCGTTGCGCCCAGTACCAGTGACGGATTCAACATCACGTTCAGTCCGTAAATGTGGTAAAGAGGCAGGAAGCACAGGATGTGGTCGTCAGAACTTAACTCAGTACCATTCGGACCAAGGAGCTGGAAAATGTTGGAAACAAGGTTGGAATGCGAAAGCATCACTCCCTTGGGTAGTCCCGTTGTCCCGCTGGAATAGGGAAGCGCCGCGAGCGTGAGGTCGGAGGAGTCCACCGGTTGCGGAATGATCTGCGTTCCTGCAGTCATCAGTTCTGAGAAACTCTGCGTCCCTGCTGCAACTTGACGCGTCGTGTACACCCGTCGCAGGTTTGGCAACCCTTTCAGGTTCATGCCATCGATGTTTCCACCGTCGGTAATAAGTAGTACGGCTCCCGAATTCTCGAGCTGGTAGCGTATCTCGCGCTCGCGATAGGTGGGATTGAGTAGAGTTGGAATCCCGCCCGCCAGAGTCACGGCGTGGACGGCCGCGCAGAACTCCCAGCAATTGCAGAGAAAGATGGCGACCACGTCACCGGGCTGAACTCCGGCGGCCACGAAGCCGCGCGCCAGTCTTTCGACGGTCTCGCCCAATTCGGCGTAGCTGAGCCGGCGCCCGCAGCTCGTATCGACAATCGCGGTTTTGGTTGGATGGCGACGGCAGGTTTCCAGAACCAGATTGTGAAGAAAGAGGTTGTGCGGATCCGCGTAGAGTTCGGTCCGAAGCCCTCCGCCAGTGTAAGGAAGCAGCGTGCCTTTTGTGGCTTCCATCAGCTGTCCAACTTCCGCAGAAATTCTTGCTCGTTCATGCGGTACTTGAAGGCCTTGCGACCATTAATGAAAACCACTGGAACTTCGTCGTTGAACTGCCGTCGAAGTTCGGCATCGGTGTCGACGTCGATCTCCCGCCAAATGAAGCCGCCGCGGCGAGAGAGTTTGGTCAGGCTCTCTTTGACGACTTCACAAAGGTGGCATCCCTTGCGGGAATAAACCACGACAGCGTGAGGCTCCGGCATGCGCCCGAGATTCTACCGCGAGCCGTGACATCGTTCCAGCAGCAAAATTGCACTTTTTGTCTGTGCGTGCGATCACTGCGCACAAAATGGCATTCTGATATCACCAGTTCCAATAAGGGAAGTTCGCTGCTCGGGTAGCCGTGTTCCACCCGGCGACGAGGAGGGGAATCCTGACCAAGCGCAGCGGTACGTCCGTACTCTGTATTGGAAATGATCCAGTTTCCTTGAATTTTCGATGCTCCCATCTCCAGCAATGTGGCTGGACCGTTTCAAGCTCGGGTAGTGGGCACGAAGGCATCAAACAGCTTGATCGCGAACCGTTTGACGCCGTGGTAATCGATCTTAACGACGATGGTGCCGAGGCTGCTCTCATCACAGGTCAGATCAAGAAGATGAAGCCGGAGGTTCCGGTAGTAATTGTGGTAAACGATCCAAAACTGCTCGTGGCTGGCGCCACAAAGCAAGCCGATGCTGTAGTTTCAAAAGCGCAGGAAAAGGCGCGTCTGCCGGATATACTCTCCAGATTGTGCAATCCCGGGTAACCGCGCTACCTCGAAATCCCAGTGCCGCACGGCTGTCCACGGCGGTTCAGCCGCCGGACGGTAGAATGCAGTCCATGCCAGATCTCCATCAAAAGCCACTGAAAGGGAAGACTGCGCTCGTTACCGGCGCAGCCCGGCGCCTCGGTCGCGCCTCTGCGTTGGCCTTGGCCGAAGCGGGCGCTGACGTGGCGATTACCTTTCGGACCTCCGCCCGGGAGGCCCGTGAAACCGTCGTCGACCTCATGGGCTTCGGCGTCCGGGCGTTTGCCCTGCGCTGTGACGTGACAGAAGAGGCTAGCGTCCGCGAAATGATGAAGGATGCCGGACAGGAGCTGGGCCGCATCGACATTCTGGTCAACAACGCAGCGAACTATGAAACCGCGGAGTTTGAACACCTGACAGTCGCCCAGTGGGACGCCATCTTCGCCTCTAACGCCCGTGGCCCGTTCCTGGTGGCGCGGGAAGCCCTGAAGTGGATGCGCCGCAAGCGCGGGAAGGGTGCCGGACCGATCGAGGCAAAGATCATCAACATGGGATCGCTTGGCGGCCTCCGACCCTGGCCGACGCATGCGCATTACTGTTCCTCGAAGGCAGCCGTTCACATGTTGACGAAGGTGATGGCAAAGGCGCTCGCGCCTGAGATCGCCGTGAACGCGGTAGCTCCGGGAATGATCGATTTGGGGGAAAAAGCCGCGGCCAGCTTCATGCGGAAAATGGCGAAACAGACGCCAATGTTACGAAATGGGCGCGGAGACGAGATTGGCGCGGCGGTCTTATTCTTCGCAACCGCGCCTCAGTTCATCACCGGCCAGATTCTCGCTGTAGATGGTGGCCTCGGACTGTAGGCCGTTAGCCTTCGGCGCTGGTGGGATCGATCATCTGCTTCACTTCAGAGACACGATTGGCAGGGAAGCCGCCTTGCCGGGCATGTTCTCGAACCATTTCCTCGTTTGGAGCGATGTAAACGCAATAAAGTCTGTCCTGGGTCACGTAGCTGTGCAGCCATTGGATCTTCGGCCCCAGCGTATTCAGCACGCTGCATGACTTTTGCGAGATAGCGACCACCTCTTCGGGGGTTACATTCCCTATCTTTGGAATGTCGCGCTCAATCACGTATTTCGGCATATCCCTCCCCGCCCATGATCTGGATTTGAAGCTGAATCCGGGCGGCGGACGAGATTGTAGGCGAGCGTGCAGAAAATAGCTATCGCTCACCCGGTCGCGGTATATTGAGGTCGAATGAAGAAATCGAGGGCCAAAACGCCGCTTCGACTCATCTCGTCGCCCAAGAATTCCTCTCGAACTGGGGGCGCCACGAAGTCCCGCACCGAAGGAAAAGTTAGGATTGCTGTCGCCATCATGGCTGCGGGCAAGGGCACCCGCCTGAAATCGCAGCACCCTAAAGTGTTACATGAAGTCGGCGGAAAGCCGCTACTGGAGCACGTGATTCGAGCTGCGGTACGCGTTGTTCCCGCCAGCGATGTCTTCGCCATCATCGGCCACGAGGCGGATCGCGTTCGCGAGTCGATGAAACACACAGGAATCAACTTCGTCCTTCAAGCTGAGCAGCGCGGAACTGGGCACGCCCTGATGGTCGCTCGCGACGCACTCAGCCGATACGACCACGTAATTGTGCTCTCCGGAGATGCTCCCCTCATCACCTCGGAAACCATCGGCAGGCTGCGCAATTTCCATCTTGAAACGCAGGCGGCAATGACGCTGTTGAGCGCGGACCTCGACAATCCCACGGGATACGGACGCGTCGTGCGCAAAGGAACCGGCCGGCCCGATGTGAACTTTGTGGTGGAGGAGAAGGCTGCGAACGCGGCGCAGAAGAAGATACGCGAAATCAATTCCGGCTTTTACGTTTTCGCGGTGCGCGATCTTTACGACAATATCGACAAGCTATCAACCGAGAACGCACATTCGGAGTACTACCTCACGGATATGGCGGAAGTTTTGCGGAAAGCGCGACGACCTGTGATGGTATGGAAGACTGCGAATCCGGCCGAAGTGGTTGGCGGCAACACGCGCGCAGAACTCTCCGACATCGATCAGCAAATGCGGATGGCAAAATGCCGTCAGCTGATGGCCGACGGAGTGAGTATTTTCTATCCGGCGACTTGCGTGATTGACGCCGATGTCAAGATCGCCCCCGACACGATCATCGAGCCTTTCGTCCAGTTGCTTGGCAAGACGAAGATCGGCACCGCATCGCGCGTGTCGTCCTACTGCGTTATCCGCGATACCGAAATCGGAGACGGAGTCGTCATCCGCCCTGGCTGCATCATGGCTCAGACCCGTGTTAGCAACGGCGCGATCCTCGGTCCCTATTCCCATTTGCGCCCTGGAAGCGACATCGGGGAAGACGCCCACGTAGGAAACTTCGTCGAGACGAAGAAGATCAAGCTGGGGAAGGGCTCGAAGGCGAATCACCTCACCTATCTGGGAGATGCTGAAATTGGGGCGGGAGTGAACATCGGTGCCGGCACGATTACCTGCAACTACGACGGTGTTCATAAACACAAGACGATCATCGGCGACGGAGCGTTCATCGGCAGCGATGCCACTCTCGTTGCGCCGGTGAAAGTCGGAAACAATAGTTACATCGGCGCGGCGTCCTGCATCACGGACGATGTCCCGGACGATTCGCTGGCAATCGGCCGCGCGCGGCAAACCATCAAGGATGGGTGGGTCCGCGAAAAAAGGTCCTCCGCCAAGCGCACCTGATCCTGCGCACCGGAAACAGGAACCAGATAAGACACAGAAAAGCGCGAAAGCCTCGCTAGGCTTTCGCGCCATAAACCGTTTCTAAGCTGGGTTAGTGGGTTACGGCTGCAAATAATTCCGAGTGCATCAGTGACTGGAATTGCTGGTCATTTGCCTTAAAGTTCAGCTTTACATTCGAGCCTTCCGACTCGACAGCCGTATTCTCCACCGCGACCTTCTCGGCTGGCGAGGCGCTGACTTTTTTGTAGAGCATGTAGCCCTTCAGCGCCGATGAAAGAGTCGCCGCCGTCGTGGTATCAGAGGTCACAACCGTCATATCGAAGTTCACGCCGCTGTTGAAGCTGAGTGTGTAACGCGATCCGAGCAGACGCTTCTTCATGGTTTCGTAGTCGGCGACTTTCGCAGCATCGCCCATCGCCGAGCGCATCAGGTTCTGCGTCCCTTGCTGGTCGAGAATGCTCCAGACCGGGGCCGAGTCGACATCGGTCATCATGTCAGACATGGTTCCGTTCGTATCCAGACCCATCCCTTGCCCATCTTTGGTGTCGAGGGCGACGCGAATCGAAGTGTTGTCGCCGAACAGCAGGGAACTGTCGTCGAGGAAGCTCATGACGAACCCGCCGTCCATGGGATAGATGTCTGAGTTGTTGTATTTCTTCGGTACGTATTTCTGAAGCTTCATCTTCCTGAGGACCGACTTCATGTTGAATGGACCACTGGCGACGCCGACTGTCTTGACTCCCTGTTTTCCGGAGCGGAACGACGCGAACGTGAGAGTGTCGACGTCCTTTTCAGGGTCGAGCCCGATGCTCTTGAGTGCAGCCTCGAACTGCTTGATGTTGTCCGGCATCAGTTGCTGTTTCAGCGACATCGCCGTCGGCGAGTCTTTCAGCGCGCGGTAATCCACCGAGATCAGCTGCAACAAATCGGCGGGTATGGCGGAACGGGCGGAAGAATTCAGTGGCATGGCATAGGCCATGCTCGCCAGCAGCATCGAAACCAGGCACATCTTCAACAGTTTCATAAAGCCTCGAAAGTCAGTCTAAAGCCAGAACTACGCACACTCTATCTTGGATGCGCAATCGAGCCCTGTAGTTATTGGATCGCTTTATTCTATTTCACTTGCACACACAATTTAGCAACCAAAAGTACAAGCCCCGTTGACTCCTTGGGGGCGCTCACATGGCAATAAGAATCCCCGCCGATCGGCACGATATTGGTTGTTATTAAGAGTGAACCCGCGCACATGAATTTCCACTCGCAGGGAGCTTCGCGGGATGATCTCACGTAATTACATATGAATCGCAGCCGTTCTTCCTCGGACTTGCTCCGCGAAGGCGGGATCTTTGAGGGAGGTAAGGTTGATGTCTACGTTGGCAAGTGCGCCGGTCAACGCGGCCTTCGCCAGGGCATCCGCAGTGGTGAGGTCAGATTTCATGTTCGGATTGGTGATGGGGCCGAGCAAGCGAACGATGCCCCGAAGCTCGTATGCCTTCTCGGCCACGCCGAGTGGTACGGCAGTCGCCTCTCTGAGCGCAGCGTCGATCAAGGCTTCCGCAGATTTTTCGTCTGAGGCCGATCGCGCTCCCTTGTAGGCGGCCATTACGCAATTGTAGGATTCGGCGTCGGCATCCACAGCGGCCTTGAGTTCTTCCCGAAGAGTCGTCAGTCGCGCAATGGCATTGCTGAGCTGAGACTCGAATTGCAAGTAAGCTTTTTTTCCTCGTGACATAGACGCCACCATCCCCGCCAGTCCAGCAGCCATGGCTCCCGCCGCCGCAGCCGCGCTGCCTCCTCCCGGCGTCGCCGTCGGAGCCGCTAACTGCTCCACAAAAGGCTCGACCCCAGCCCGCAACCCGCCCACAGCCATCTTCCCGCCCATGACCGCGGTCAGCCGATTTTCCAGAATCAGCGACGAGTCAAAGTTTTCGACTTGCAGGAACCATTCCGCCGCTTCCTCTAGAGCCTTCTTGGGGATCAGCCCAACTATTTCACTAGAGAGCGGCATCACGCCGTACCGTGCCGCCTCGCGCTTCACGAGTTCGTAGACGCGATGCACCGGCGTCTGCTCGAAATCGGTGAGGTTCATCGACACCTGTGCCAGCCCTCGCACTAAAAATCCCGCGCCCTTTACAAACCGCATTCCGCCGTTCGAAAAGCGCACTGCCTTCGCGATCTTCCTCGCGATGTCTACGTTCGTCGTGTTGAGGAATACGTTGTACGCGATCAAGAACTTTCGCGCTCCAACGACGGTCGCCCCCGCCGTCGGGTGGACGCGGGCTTCGCCAAAATCCGGACGCCGCGCAGGACTGGTCGCAATCTCGGCCCGTATTCCTTCGAACTGTCCCCGGCGGATATTTTCCAATCCCTGCCTCTCGGGAGTTCTAGCTGCCGACTCGTAGAGGTATACCGGAATTTGAAAGCGCGTCCAGATTTGCTCCGCCACGTGATTGGCCATTGCGACGCAGTCTTCGATCGTGACGCCTTCGATCGGTATGAAAGGAACCACGTCCGCCGCGCCCATGCGCGGGTGAGCGCCCTCGTGCGTATTGAGGTCGATCAGCTCCGATGCCTTTCCAACGCCGCGGATAGCCGCTTCCTGAATGGCATCACACTCTCCCACCAGCGTGATGACGCACCGGTTGTGATCGAAATCCATCTCACGATCGAGTAAGTAAACGCCGGGCATCTTCATCGCCTCGACGATGGCGTCAACTTTGGACTTGTCGCGGCCTTCGGAGAAATTCGGAACACATTCGACGAGCGTAGACATAACGGAAGAGGATATAGGGCTATTCCGCAGGGATGCAAGGTTGGCTCACGTCATTATTCCATGATCGTGTAGCGGCGGACGCATTCGTCCGCCCGCAGTGCGCGGCGAGGCGTGCCGTCAATGCTTGCTGGAGAATTTTCCAAAGCCGAGCCGAACTTGCACCGTATTCACACCTGGATTTGGAGTGGCCAGCCCTGCGTTCGAAATGTGCATGTAGCGCAGTTCGAGACTCACATTGTGCCGTTCGCCCAGAACGTGAACGCCCAAGGCCGCTTGATCCGTGAAATTCACGGTGTTGGTGCCGGTGGGCACGTCGTGATTGGTGAAAAGGGTTCCGCCAGTCAGTTCCAGGTAGGGTGAAAGTCGCCCGTGCCGTTCAAAGTTCCACTTTAATACCAGAGGATCGAATCCGGCTCCGTAAGCGGTGTTCGCGGGTTGAAACACCAGAAACAACGGCACGCCATCAACTGCATATTCGAAGCGTCCCCGAAGAAAACCGGGAAGGTGAGCTCGAGTCAGAATCCATCCGTACCGGATGCCGGCATTGAATGCGCCCGTATTGCCCCGCCCGCCGCGGACGGAATGTCCACCGCCAGCCCACACCTCAAGCTCGCGTCCGCCCCTCTCGGGCCCGGACTGCGCGGCGCAGATGCAGGAGACCAACAGTGCAAACACTAGGATGGCAACGATCCTGAGCGCGCGCATGCTATCTGCGTTCTTCCCGTGGATGCTCCGAACAGAGCTGCATCAGGTCCCGAGCGACTCGGGCAGTGTTATGCCGTGCGACTCCAGCGTCCTCGAGATAGTCCCCCAGCACGGGAACCACGCCCAACGCTTCGACTGCATCAAGATCGTTGACGATCGGGCAAGCGTCTTCGAGTGCGTACTTTGCCTTCATCTCGTCGGAGACCGGTGTCCGGTTAATCAGGGCGTAGTCAAAAAGCTGCTGCTGCGCATGTCGATTGAGCGCGCGAATATGATCGGCCGCCGTAAGGCCCAGGCTCTCATTCGCCTGCGTCATCAGATTACAGATGTACACCTTCGTCGCCGGCGAACTCACGATTGCGTCGACGATCCCGCGCACTAGTAGGTTGGGAATGAGACTCGTAAAAAGCGAGCCCGGCCCTATGGTGATGAGGTCGGCGCTGGCAATGGCATCGAGTGTTTGGGGCATCGGACCTACATCCGGAGGGACCAGAAATAGCTCGCGAATGCGTCCTTTGCTGGCGGTGATGTTGGTTTCCCCGCGCACGCGTGTCCCATCTTCCATCAACGCTTCCAGTTCGATATTTGAGGTCGTTGCAGGATAGATATGTCCCCGCGTCAGCAGAATCTCGGACGAAAGCCGCACTGCCTCGGAGAAGTCCGACGTCAGGGAAGTGAGCGCTGCCAGAAAAAGATTGCCGAAGCTGTGGCCTTCGAGGCCTGATCCCTTATCAAAGCGGTGACGAAACAACTTCGATAGCAGGGCCTCGTCTTCGCTCAGGGCGACGATGCAATTGCGAATATCGCCCGGCGGAAGCATGTTGAACTCTTTGCGCAGGCGTCCGCTCGATCCGCCGTCGTCGCTGACCGTGACTACCGCGCAAAGATCGCGGATTGAGATGGCTTCGGTTCCTGCAGAAATCGCTTCACCCGAAGTCATGACAAAGCGCTTCAGGCCCTTGAGTAGCGTAGAAAGCCCGGTACCGCCGCCGATCGCGACCACGCGAATGCGTCCCGCCTGAGCGGTTTCCTGCGGCCTCGCGAGCTCGGCGGCTTTCACTTCCATTGCGGGTTTTGCTGCCTAGATCGACTCTTCTCCGCCGAAATTATCTTCGTCAGAGTCCATATCGGCGCCCGGATCGGGGTAGAGGAGCTCGGTGAAACGCGGGTCTTCCGCCAGGTTCTGGAAATCGGAATCGTTTCGTGCCTGAAAGCGCAGTGCTGCATTCAGTTTCAGCGCCTCGTCCAGACGCCTGAGCGAATCTTCTACATGGCCGGTCAGGCAATCGAGCGCAGCCAGTCCATACACGACGTAGTCGGCCTTTGCATTCTGCTTTTGCAGCTTGTCCAGATGCTCGCGCGCCGTCACGTAGTCGCCCACATTCATCAAAGAGACTGCATAGTCGAAGTGTTCTTCCGGTGTTTTGAACTGATTGGCCGTCGAGCGCTCCAGATGCTGATTGCAAATGTTGAGGTGAACTGTGGCCCGGTCGGACAGCTCTTTGCTCGGTCCAGTCAACACTTTTTGAAAGTGCGGCTTCGCCTTGTCGAATTTATGCTCCTGCATCGAGCGCAGGCCTGCTTCGTAGCTCTGCAAGGCCTGGGTATAGCGAGGATCTTCCGCTACCGTCTTTTTTGCGGTAGGTTTCTGAGCCATGTGTAAAACTCTTCCTGTGCTCTTCGTAATGGGGAACTCCTTGCGTTTGTGTTCCTGCCTGAGCAGTAAAGTATTACCCAAAGGATAGGTGCAGGTCTAGTTGACCAGCCAGTGTCTACGGTTTTCTCACCACTTCGGGCAGCTCATCGCCGCGGTGCGAATCGCCGGCGCTCGAAATTCGCGGCTTAGTTAATCGTTGCTGCCGAATTCAGGTCGATCTGTTTCCACTCGCCCTTGATGATTCCCGCGCGGATCTGTGATGCCGTCTTTCCTTTTTGGTTTTGCTGGTAGGTGTAGTAAAGCTCCTTGAGGCAGGTCGAGCACTGGGCGCCGTGAGTGTATCGAAGCAGCTGTGAAGGCTGTTGTGTCCCATCCGGTCGCAATAGCAGTAACAGGGCTGCTGATGAATCACGTTTGGAATCTTCGCTGCGAGTTCGTAGGCGTGCGTTTGGTAGGGATACTGCGCGTCCGGTCCCCACAGATCCGCCTTGGAGAGGATCGGTGGCAGCTTCGTGCCTTTGGCCGGCGGAGCCGCGTTGTAGGCCGGAACGCCACCCTCTCCCTGTGGCGCCGCCCATTGGGCAGATACCGTGAGAGTTACGACGAAAAGAAACGCCAGCGTCAGGCTGCGGTGCACAATCTTGTCTTGAAATACTCGGCGTGTCATAGAAGTCCTCAAGTCCATCTATTGTAACCCGCAGTTGTCCTCCAAAGGCTCTCGCCCCATACGGAAGAACCCTTCGAAACAACCCGGTGCCCTGTCCGGAGGTTCTGTATACAATAGGAGGCGCATGCCGGGTACGATCTTCAGATCCAACTCGCAGACCAATGCGGTCGACTGCCACGCCAGTCGCGGCCGCCAGTACAGCCCGGCGTGCCCGCGCCAATCCGAAGCGGCATCGGTGTGTGGCTTCGCGATCTGATCATTTCGCGTAGCGATCTCTGCCTTCATCATCATCTTCCTCTACCAGCCGGTGAAGGTCGAAGGCACCAGCATGATGCCGTCGCTCGAAGACCAGGAACGCATCTTCGTCAACAAGTTTGTCTATCGTCTGGAACCGATTGAGCGCGGCGACGTTGTGGTCTTTCGCTATCCGCGCGATCCTTCGAAGAGCTACATCAAACGCGTAATCGGGATGGCTGGCGACAGGATTCGCATCGATGCCGGGCAGGTCTACGTGAACAACGACGCCCTCGACGAAACCTACGTGCCGGCCGAGTATGCCGACGCGCGCTCCTACCCGGAACTTGTTGTGCCCCAGCACAGCTACTTCGTCCTCGGGCGATCATCGCTCGATGTCGAACGACAGCCGCGATTTTGGCTCAGTCAATCAGAGCTTTATCTATGGCAAGGCCGTCTTCGGATATTGGCCCATGGACAAACTCGGGCGCGTGCGCTAAGCCCGGGAACTACCAAATCTAATTGCTCAGACGCGAGGCAACGCTCGCGACGAATCGCACGCAGCGAAAAAATAGTTTTCCACCGCCGCTCTACCCTTGGCCCACGCCACTTTCCCTGCTAATATTCATAAAATCCACTCCTCGGAGCGAGAATGCAGGCTATCCTTGCGCTGGAAGACGGCAGAGTCTTCCGAGGCAAAGGCTACGGCGCCAAAGGCGAATGCTACGGCGAAGTCGTTTTTAATACTTCCATCACCGGATACCAGGAAATTTTCACCGACCCTTCCTACTCCGGACAGATCGTCGTTCTGACGAATCCAGAAATCGGAAATTACGGCACCAACCAGGAAGACAACGAAGCCACGCGTCCGTGGATCGAAGGCCTCGATCGTGCGCGAGTTCTCGCGCGTGAGCTCGAACTGGCGCTCGCAGCAAGTGGCCGAAGAATACCTGGAGCAGTTCAAGGTGCCGGTTCTGTCGGACATCGATACGCGGGCACTGGTGCGCCATCTGCGGGACCATGGCGTGATGCGCGGCGTTGTCTCGACCATCGAGAGTGATAGCGACAAGCTGGTGGCGAAGGCGCGATCCATCCCCAAGATGGACGGAACCGACCTCGCCAAAGAAGTCAGCACCAAGCGTCCTTACGTCTGGGAAGTGGGCGAGCGTTCGCACGAACCGACGGCCGTCGTTGGGGTGAAAGACGAGCCGCCGCGGTTTCACGTTGTAGCGTATGACTTCGGCATCAAGCAGAACATTCTGCGCAAGCTGCGCGGCGAGGGATGCAAAGTTACTGTCGTCCCCGCACAGACTCCAGCGGAAGACGTGCTCGCGCTGAAGCCAGACGGAGTGTTCCTCTCGAACGGTCCTGGAGATCCTGAGCCCTGCACGTACGCGGTCGATTCGATTCGAAGGCTAATGGGTCGCCAGCCCATCTTCGGAATTTGCCTCGGCCATCAGCTCACCGGAATTGCACTCGGCGGCAAAACGTACAAGCTGAAATTCGGACACCACGGCGGAAATCATCCGGTGAAGCAGTTGAAGAGCGGCAAGATCGAGATCACGGCGCACAACCACAACTTCGCGGTGGATCCCGATTCACTGGCGCAGAGCGAAGTCGAGTTCACGCACATGAACCTGAACGACGACACGCTCGAAGGTTTGCGCCACCGCAACATGCCGCTGTTCAGCGTGCAGTATCACCCGGAAGCCGCGCCGGGCCCGCATGACTCGCATTATCTGTTCAAGGACTTCACGAAGATGATGGAGGAGTGGAAGGGGTAGCGTCTCGGCGGCCCGATTGCGGCTGGGACGCCCACTGTACAGCCGAGGATGTCTGGCGGTGGGCAGTTTGGTTTTGAAAGGGCGCGCCTTCAAGGCGCGCCATGAGTTGCCAAGACGGTTCGCGGCTTTAGCCGCTGAGGTTGAGCGATGAGACCAACCCGAGAACACGCAACGAACAATGGCGAGACCTATATGGTCACCTCCTCCACATGGGGTCGTCGCGCGCTCTTCCAGAAAGAACGTTGGGCGAAACTGCTGGTCGATACACTGTGCCACTATCGTGGATCAGGTTATTTGTTGCACGAATTTGTGGTCATGCCCGATCACATCCACGTCTTGCTAACGCCGACAACAAGTCTCGAGAAGGCCGTTCAATTCATCAAGGGCGGATTCTCTTATCGTGCAAAGAAGGAGCTCGAGTCAAACCTGGAAGTGTGGCAGAAGGGGTTCTCGGATCATCGCATTCGTGATGCGAGTGACTATCATCTGCATCAGATTTACATCTGGCAAAATCCCGTTCGGAAAAATTTGTGCGAAAGTGTGGAACGGTATCCATTTTCCTCGGCGGCGGCCGGTACGGAACTCGACCCCGCGCCTCAGGGGCTAAAGCCCATCATCGAGGCGAGGAACGATTCGGCGCGCCTTGAAGGCGCGCCCTTTCAAGGCATATCCCCAAGCGGCACCGCCGAGACGCTGTCCCAACAAGCAAAGAGCAAAACTGCATAAATGCCCAAACGCACTGACATCTCGAAAATTCTTGTTCTCGGCTCCGGACCCATCGTCATTGGTCAATCCGCGGAGTTCGATTACTCCGGCACGCAGGCCTGCAAGGCGCTCAAGTCTGAGGGCTACGAAGTCGTGCTGGCGAACTCGAACCCGGCCACCATCATGACCGACCCGGAGTCTGCCGACCGCACCTACATCGAGCCGCTTACTATCGAATATCTCGAAGAGATCATCCGCATCGAGCGCGAAATGTCTCCTGGCGCCGGCTTCGCCGTGCTACCCACCGTTGGCGGACAGACCGCTCTCAACCTTGCGATCGAGCTCTCCGACGGCGGCGTTCTCGAAAAATACAATGCGACCCTCATTGGGGCCAACGTTGCCGCCATCAAGAAAGCTGAAGACCGCCTCTTCTTCAAAGACGCGATGCAGAAAATCGGCCTCGACGTTCCCAAGTCGGCGCTGGTCAACAACACCAAAGACGGGCTTGAGTTTGCCGGCAAAATCGGATTCCCGGTCATCATCCGTCCCTCGTTTACCCTGGGCGGTTCCGGTGGCGGCATCGCATACAACCGGGAAGAGATGCAGGAGGTCTTGGCGCGCGGCCTCGATTTTTCTCCTGTACACGAAGCGCTCATCGAAGAGTCTGTCCTCGGCTGGAAGGAATTCGAGCTTGAGGTGATGCGTGATACGGCGGACAACGTCATCATCATTTGCTCGATCGAGAATTTCGATCCGATGGGCGTGCACACCGGTGACTCGATTACCGTAGCCCCGGCGCAGACGCTCACCGACCGCGAGTATCAGGCCATGCGCGATGCATCGATCGCGGTGATCCGCGAAATCGGCGTCGATACCGGCGGATCGAACATCCAGTTTGGCGTCAATCCCGAGACCGGGCGCATGGTCGTCATCGAGATGAATCCACGCGTGTCTCGATCCTCAGCCTTGGCATCAAAGGCCACAGGATTCCCCATCGCTAAAATCGCGGCGAAGCTAGCCGTCGGATATACGCTGGACGAAATCCGCAACGACATCACACGCAAAACGCCAGCCTGCTTTGAGCCGACGCTCGATTACGTCGTGGTTAAGATTCCCAAGTGGCAGTTCGAGAAATTTCCCGGAGCCGACGACACGCTTGGCCCGCAAATGAAATCGGTCGGCGAAGTTATGGCGATCGGCCGCACCTTCAAAGAAGCCTTGATGAAAGGCATCCGGTCTCTCGATACCGGCAAGAAAGTCGGAGCCGACAAGATCGAGCCCAAGATTCTCACGCAGCGGCTCGTGACGCCACATCCCGAGCGCCTCGCGTACGTTCGCTACGCCCTGCGCCAGGGACACACAGTCAAACAGATCGCAAAAATGACCTCCATGGATCCCTGGTTCCTATACCAACTGAAGGAAATCAACGATCAGCAGCTCGAACTCGAAAAGCACCCGATGGAGTCGATTCCACCAGCCGTGCTTCGCGAGTCCAAGCGTATGGGATTTTCTGACGGACGCCTCGCCCAAGTCTGGCGTCTCGATGGCCAGGAAAAAGTTCGGCACCTGCGCAAGAAGCACGGCATCATGCCGGTCTATAAGCGCGTCGATACCTGCGCGGCGGAGTTCGAGAGCTTCACGCCCTATCTCTATTCCACCTATGAAGATGAGGATGAAGCGGCTCCCACCGACAAGAAGAAAGTGATCATTCTCGGCAGCGGGCCCAACCGCATAGGGCAGGGAATCGAATTCGATTATTGCTGCTGCCACGCCTCATTCGCACTGCGCGATGACGGTTACGAGACGATCATGATCAATTGCAATCCCGAAACCGTCTCCACTGATTACGACACCAGCGACCGTCTTTACTTCGAGCCGCTCACATTCGAAGATGTCTGGGCTATCTACCAGCATGAAACTTCGAAAGGCGCAGATGTCGGCGTGATCGTTCAGTTCGGTGGACAGACTCCGCTCAACCTCGCTCTGCCTCTCAAACAGGCGGGAGTAAAAATCATTGGCACATCGCCGGAGTCGATCGATCTCGCGGAAGACCGCAAGCAGTTCAACAAGCTGCTTGAGGAACTGGAGATCCCGCAAGCGCCCGGAGTGATGGCCACATCGATCGAAGAAGCCGTTGCAGGCGCAGGCCGCATCGGCTATCCCGTGCTTGTTCGCCCGTCCTATGTGCTTGGCGGGCGCGCCATGGTCATCGCCTACGACGATCAATCCATCGTCCGCTATATGCAGGAGGCGGTCGAGTATTCGCACGATCGACCCGTGTTGATCGATCACTTCCTGGAAGACGCGATCGAGGTGGACGTCGACGCTCTTTCAGACGGAGATGACGTCGTGATCGGCGGAATCATGCAGCACATTGAGGAAGCCGGGATTCACTCCGGTGATTCTTCGTGCGTGCTGCCTGCAGTCGATATTCCTCAACACTTGCTCGAGCGGATGCGCGAATACACCTTCAAGCTGGCGAAGGCTCTGAAGGTCGTCGGACTGATGAACATCCAGTTCGCGATTCCACGGCGAAATGGTGGAACCGGCAACGGATCCGAGGGCGGCAAGGTCTACGTTCTCGAAGTGAACCCACGCGCCTCGCGTACCGTCCCTTATGTTTCGAAGGCGACCGGTGTCCCCATGGCAAAGATTGCCGCACGACTCATGACCGGGCGCAAGCTGCGCGAATTTCTGCCGGACTTCATCGAACGACGCGCCGACCTCGACACCGGCAGCTACTACTACGTGAAGTCGCCGGTGTTCCCGTGGAACAAGTTTCCTGGCGTCGATACCGTCCTTGGCCCCGAGATGAAATCCACCGGAGAAGTCATGGGTGTCGCCGACAACTTCGGAGAAGCTTTCGCAAAAGCCCAGGTGGCGGCCGGACAGAAGCTACCCACGCAAGGGGCCGTGTTCATTAGCGTAACCGACCACGACAAGCGCCACGTCGCATCTGTAGCCCGCAAGTTCGTCGACATGGGCTTCAAGTTGGTCGCGACCGCCGGCACAGCCGACGTCATCGAGGCCGCCGGCATGAACGTGGAGCGCGTCTACAAGGTGAAAGAGGGGCGTCCCAACGTCGTCGACTTCATTAAAGGACAGCGTATTCAGCTCGTAGTCAACACACCTACCGGACAAGAGCCGTGGTTCGACGAAAAAGCCATTCGTCGCGCAGCCGTAACTGCAAGAATTCCGACGATTACGACCCTGGCTGCGGCCCGTGCCGCCGCCGAAGGCATCGCCGCCTTGCAGCGCGGAGAAGTGAATGTCCACGCCCTGCAGCATCTGCACGCGGAACGGGCCGTGAATCGCTAGCTCCAACTGCCAAAGCCGCAGGCAAAGTGATGGAGTTCCTTCGTGAAACTTTGTGTCCTTTGTGGTTATGCCTTTGCGCGGACAAGAGGAGAGGGCGAACCTCATGACGCCATGCGTTGAAGTAAACTAATCTGTCATGCTGCTGAGCGGAATCCTTCCTCCCATCACCACGCCGTTTTACGCGGACGGCAGTATCTATTTCAAAAAGCTCGAATCGAATGTAGAGCGCTTCTCGCGGACGCCTGTCTCTGGCATCGTTGTCCTCGGTTCTACGGGAGAGGCGATCATGCTTTCCGATCAGGAGCGACGCGACGTTCTGAAGGTCGCGCGCGAGACGACTGCGCCGAGCAAGGTTCTGGTCGCGGGAACTGGCGTTGAGTCGGCGATCGAGACACTGCACCTCACCGAGCATGCGGCGAAGCTCGGGTATGACGTCGCCATGGTCCGCACGCCGCACTACTACAAGAAGCAGATGGCGCCTGCCAATCTGTTGGCCTTCTACCGCTCCGTTGCCGACCACTCGCCATTGCCTGTAATCATTTACAACTTTCCTCAAGCCACCGGATACGACATTCCAGCCGAAGTCGTCATTGAACTCGCGGAACATCCGAACCTCATCGGCATAAAGGAATCCGGCGGAGACGTCGAGAAAGTTCGCAAGATGGTCGCCGCCACCCGCCACATCAAACGTAGCGCCACAGTGACCGAAACGTTCGACGCGGTTACTCCGCGCATGCTCGCCGCGGCCGCGGCCGGAAGCTCGAACGACGGTGGGGAACTGATCCCGGTTGGAGTCTTGTCCGGAGCGACCGAGATTAAGCCTTCCTCCTCGGCGGTCAACGTTGTCGGCAAGATGAAGACGCGCCAGAAAGAAGTTGGATTCCAGGTCCTCGTCGGGGCTGCCCACAAGCTGCAGCCATCGCTAGACGCGGGGGCCGCCGGAGCGATCCTGGCATTCGCGTGCCCCGCCCCCACCGCCTGCTATGAAATCTTCGCAGCGTGGAAGGAGGGCGATGCCGAACTGGCGAGCCTCAAGCAGCAGCGCATCTCCGAGGCCGCGCAGCGCGTCGGTGGAGAATTCGGCATCCCAGGACTGAAATACGCCATGGATCTGAACGGCTACTACGGCGGACCTTCGCGCCTGCCCTTCCTCCCGCTGACGGGAACTCAAAAAACGGAGATAGAGCGCCTGATGGAGAACGTCAGGAACTGAAGAAATCGCGATGAAATCTGCGAAGCCGGCAAAGCAACCGCTCATCTCGGAAGCGATGAAAGCGTGGAGCACGGCTCTGGCAGCCGAGACTGCCGACTGGCCGAATATATCGCAGCGCTCATTTTTCGGATTCACCGCGCTCTATCGCGGTGACCAGATATTTGCCATGCTTCCCCGCAGCCGCAATATCGATAGGACGAACAAGATCGCGTTCAGGATCGATGCTCCATCAACGGTCGTTCAGAAGCGGGTTTCCACCGACGAGCGAATCAGTCTGTTTCCAGTGAGCAAGAAGAGAAATCCGGCTCGCTGGTTCACCTTCCTGCTTTCCAGCAACGCGGACCTGCACGATGCTCTCGACTGGATTGCCACGTCCTATGGGGCGGCCGTAAAACGCAAGAAAAAGTAAACATCCGACCCTTGTGATCAGGATCACACGGGCGTATACTACGTTCGAACGAACGTTCGAATTATACGCGCAAGGATTATGGGAACCCCTTCCACAGCCACGCGGGTAACGTCACGCTCCCAGCGCCGCGACAGCGTCCCCGCTCCTGAGACCCGCTACGACCGCCGTCTCGCCGAGATCCTATCGCATGCGGCCGAAGTCTTCTGCAAGAAGGGGTACGAAGGAGCTTCCATGCGTGACCTCTCGCGCGAAAGCGGCATGTCGCTCGCCGGGCTTTATTATTACTTCAAGTCGAAAGAGCGCCTTCTCTACCTTATCCAGAAGCATACGTTCACGACGATCGTCGAGCGCTTGAAGTCCCGTCTCGATCGTGTCGACGATCCGGAACAGCGCGTTCGAATCTTCATCCTCAATCACCTCGAATATTTCTTGGCAAACCAGGCGGCCATGAAGGTTCTGTCTCACGAAGCCGAGGCCCTCAAGAACGGATTCGGCTCCGAAGTTGCCGCCATCAAGCGTGAGTACTACCGTATCTGCGTCGGGCTCATCGACGACCTGAAGAGTAACCGTAACCTGCAAGTCTCCACGCGCATTGCCGTCTTGAGCTTGTTTGGAATGATGAACTGGATTTACACCTGGCACAATCCGCGCGTGGATGCCGACGCAAAGTCCATCGCCCAAGAGATGGGAGACATCTTCCTGCGCGGAGTGATGTCCGGCGGCAAGGGCCGCAAAGATCGATAAAGCAGACCTCAAAAGTAAAGTTGTTTCAATTTTCGATATTCCGAATCAAGGAGTCATTGCATGGCGACAACAATGCAGCCGACCACTGGCGAAGGCGCAAAGCAGTTGGTTAACTACCGAAACGACGGCGGAGTGGCGATCATCGAAATGTGTGATCCCCCCGCGAATACCTACACCTACGAAATGAACCAGCAACTCGATGCCGCCATCCTCCGCGCACGCATGGAGAATGACGTTTATGTCATCCTCTTGACGGGCGCGGGCGACAAGTTTTTCTCCGCCGGCGCAAACATCAAGATGCTGTCGAGCGTCGATCCAACGTTCAAGTATTACTTCTGCCTGCATGCCAACGAAATGCTGTTGCGCCTCGAACACACACCCAAGCTCGTGATCGCGGCCATTAACGGCCACTGCGTCGGCGGCGGACTCGAGATCGCCATGGCGGCCGACATCCGCATCGCTCGTCGCGATGCTGGCAAAATCGGATTGCCCGAAGTGAACCTCGGCGTACTCCCGGGTACCGGCGGCACCCAGCGCCTCTCGCGCTTGGTGGGAAAGAGCAAAGCGATTGAGTTGATGGTCACCGGCAACACGTTTTCGTTTGAAGAAGCCCAAGAGTTCGGCATTATCAACGATATCTTCGAACGCGACGGATTCATGGAAGCGATCATGGAATATGCCAAGCAGTTCTGCCCGCCCAACAAGGCAGCCAAGGCCGTCGGTCGCATCAAGCGAGCCGTCCAGACAGGATGGGAGATTCCAATGGAATCTGCTCTCGCAGTCGAGCGCGAAAATCAGCAGATCCTGTTCCAGAGCGAAGACGCAAAAGAAGGTCTGGCGGCCTATGTCGAAAAGCGGCCAGCCACTTTCAAAGCAAAGTAGCTCCTGTAGGGGCGGACGCATTCGTCCGCCCCGAGCGAAGCGAGTGTCGCCGCTAGTGGGGCCGTCAGTCCGTTGAGCGCAGAGTGCGGTAGAGTTTTGCTGATTGGAAGATATGAAATGCTTGTAGCAACGAAGGTAAATCTAAAACCCGGCCAACTTCTGATCGATGGCCAATGGGTCGAGGGTTCGAAGCAATTCGACACGATCAATCCCGCCACAGGCGAAGTCCTGACCCAGATCGCCGAAGCCTCTGCCACGAATGTCGACGCCGCCGTCTCAGCCGCCCGTCGCGCCTTCGAGGATCGCACTGGCCCGTGGCGAAAGCTCTCAGCCAGCGAGCGCGGGCGCCTTATCTGGAAGCTCGCCGACCTGGTCGAAAAGAACATCGACGAACTTTCAGAGCTGGAAACGCTCGACAACGGCAAGCCCATCTTCGAATCGCGCTACGTCGATATGCCGATGGTGATCGACGTTCTGCGCTACTTCGCCGGTCTTGCAACCAAGATCCACGGCGAAACCGTCAACACGTTTGAAACCGCCTTCACCTACACGCTTCGCGAGCCGGTGGGCGTCGTCGGCCTGATCGTTCCCTGGAATTTCCCCTTGCTGTTGGCTTCCTGGAAAGTGGGTCCAGCACTCGCGTGCGGGAACACGCTGGTGCTGAAGCCCGCCGAGCAGACTCCGCTGACTACCCTCAAGTTCGGAGAACTTGTCGTCGAAGCCGGATTTCCTGCAGGAGTCGTCAACATTCTGACGGGAGGTCCTGAGACCGGCAAGGCCATCGTCGCCCATCCCGGTATCGAGAAGATCGCCTTCACCGGTTCGACTGCTGTTGGCAAAGAAATCATGCGAGGCGCAGCCGATACCCTCAAACGTGTGACTCTCGAACTGGGCGGCAAGTCCCCGAACATTGTCTTCGCCGACGCCGACGTCGACAGCGCCGTGAAAGGCGCGATCAACGGCATCTTCTACGGCAAGGGCGAAGTCTGCAACGCAGGTTCAAGGCTCTTTTTGGAAAGCAAATTGAAGGATGAGTTCACCGAAAAGTTGGCAGCGCGTGCTTCAAAAATGCGCCCAGCGGATCCGCTCGATCCCAAAACACGCCTGGGCGCGATCGTCAGCCACGAGCAGATGCAAACCGTGCTTAACTTCATCGAAGCGGGAAAGAAGGGCGGCGCAAAGTTAGTTGCAGGCGGGAACCGTGTCTCGGTCAATGGCGACAAGGGATTCTTCATTGAGCCCACAATCTTCGGCGAAGTGAAGAACGATATGAAGATTGCTCGCGAAGAAATCTTTGGCCCCGTGCTCTCTGTTCTGACCTTCGATGACATCGACGAAGTCATCGAGCAAGCAAACAACAATCCTTACGGACTCGCCGCCGCAGTCTGGACCCGCGATGTGAAGAGAGCGCACACCGTTTCCCGGCGCCTGAAAGCGGGTACGGTCTGGATCAACACCTATGGCCTGATGGACGCGTCGTTGCCCTTCGGCGGATACAAGAGTTCCGGCTTCGGCCGGGAACTGGGCGCGCACGCAATCGAACACTACACCGAGCTGAAAACGGTGTGGCTAAACATGAGTTAGAAGGGCGACTTTCGGGAAGGGCACGGCTTTAGCCATGCCATACGCGATCGCCAATAGATTGGGGCTTCAGCCCTGCGTGCTTATTGAGGAGTGGATTTATGCCCGGCAAAGTTGCCAAAATCGGAACTTTCAGCGACTGGATTGGCCTGTTCAACGACTGGCGTAAGGAAATCGGCGTCAATACTGACGACATCGAGGCCTTCAAGTTCGATACGCTCTACGGAGCGATCGATACCGAAGATATCGAATTCGGCCACTATAAAGGTCGTCGCAAGTGGGAAAACCTGCGCCAGATTCCCACGCAGCAGATGCGCGATGCGCTCATGAACATGATCGTCTACCAAGGCGATACCGAATTCGCCAGCGTCGAGCAGCAACGCAATCTTCTCGATAACGCGCCCACCGATTGGGATCGCCGTGCTATTACTCGCGTGATGATCGAAGAAATGCGTCACGGATGGCAGATGTGCGCCCTGCTGGTCGATCACTTCGGCTACTCCGGCAAGGTCGAAGCACAGAAGATGCTCGAACGGCGCGCTTTCGAAAACAAACGTCTGCTCGGAGCCTTTAACGTCGACGTCGACAACTGGATGGACTTCTTCACCTACACCGACTTTGTCGACCGCGACGGCAAATTCCAGCTCCAGATGCTCAAATACTCAGCCTTCGCCCCTCTCGGGCGCTCGA
Organism: uncultured Acidobacteriota bacterium; assembly: GCA_963801895.1. Taxonomy (GTDB): domain Bacteria; phylum Acidobacteriota; class Terriglobia; order Terriglobales; family Acidobacteriaceae; genus Sulfotelmatobacter. The sequence continues at coordinate 192,988 of CAWDGM010000008.1, forward strand.
TGTCCTACATGCTTCGCGAAGAAGCCTTCCACATGGGCACGGGCAACGACGGCCTGCGCCGCATCGTCGAAGCGGGAGTGATTCCGGCATGGCTCATCCAGAAATATCTCAATAAATGGCTCTCGAGTTCTTACGATCTGTTTGGCACCGACCATTCCTCGTCGGCGCACTGGGCGTATGTCTGGGGCATCAAGGGCCGGTATGACGAGCCGAAGAACGAGAAGGCGGTCGATCTCGACGATCTAAATGACTACAACCGGACCCTTTATCGCGACGAGGTAGCCGGATTAATCGAGCGCTTCAACCATGTTTTGAAACCGGGTGAGCCGAAGTTGTACGCACCCGACATTAAGTTCAACCGTTTCATCGGGCGCTGGGCAAATCAGAAATTCCACGCCCAGACCGGCGAGCCTCTCGACGATCGTGCCTACGACGAGCATCTCAAGGACTACATGCCTACAGCGGCCGACAAGAAATTGCTGCTCGAAATCATCGAGAATGAAAAGAAGTGGATCGCCGAGAAGACGGGCGCCCGTGATCCCTTGTCGACCATCGGCGAGGTGAGAAAGTCGGCGATCAATATTTGATCGTTTGAAACGCACGGCCTAACCCGCGCCGTCTGGGCCCGAGAAGACAGTGTCCGCGATCCGTTGCCGACGATCGCCGACGTTAGGAAGTCAGTGGGCATTTAATTGTTTTGCAGGGGCGCGGCTTTAAGCCGCGCCGTCATGGTCCAAATTAAATTGCGGCTTTAGCCGCTGAGGTTGAAGGTTCGAAGCCGTTAATGACATCCACCCTCACTGCTGCCCGGATCTCGGTTGATATCGCGCCTCCGGTCGCCAACATATCCTTGCGCAATCCCCCGTTGAACGTTATCGACATATCGATGATGGAGCAGCTGTCACAAGCGTTCGCCGAAATCGAAGCGCGCCCAGACATCAGCGTCTTGTTAATGCGTGGTGAGGAAAAGACATTTTCTGCCGGCGTCGACGTTGCCGCGCATTCGCCCGAAAAAGTGCACGACATGCTCGCCAAGTTCCACTCGGGGATTCGGGCAATGGTGTCCTCGAAGAAAGTGACGATCGCCGCCGTGCATGGACACTGTCTGGGCGGTGGCGCAGAACTCGCTATGGTCTGCGATCTGGCGTTCACAGCCGATGATGCACAGTGGGGATTTCCCGAGATCAAGCTGGGGTGCTATCCGCCGGTGGCATGTGCTGCTTTGGCCGCCTTGGTCGGACAGAAACGTGCCGCCGAGTTGATTCTGACTGGCCGTGCGCTCACTGGCACGGAAGCAGCAGAAATCGGTCTGGCGACTCGCGCCGTTCCAGAGGATCGTTTGACTCACGCCGTCGAAGAGTCGGTCGCTCGGCTTCTGTCGCTGAGCTCGGCATCTCTTGCCGTCGCAAAGAAGGCATCCTATGCATGGGACTCGATGCACTTCGACAAGGGTCTCGCGCGTGCCGAGAAAATCTACCTCGAAGAATTAATGAAGACAAACGACGCAAACGAAGGCATACGGGCCTTTATGGAAAAGCGAAAGCCAGAGTGGAAAGGGCGTTAGCCTCGCAATGGATTACGAAATCACTCCCGGAGAGGTCAAAGCCAAGCTCGACGCAGCCGAGCCATTCACCTTGCTCGACGTCCGTGAGCCCTGGGAGTTCGATACAGCGAGCATCGCAGGGTCCAAGCTAATTTCCATGGGAGACGTTCCGTCCCGCGCCCATCAGGAGCTCGACCCTGACAATCACATCGTCGTCATGTGCCATCACGGCGTCCGCTCTATGAATGTAACTGTCTGGCTGCGGCAGCAAGGTTTCGAAAACGTGCAGTCCATGCGCGGAGGCATCGACGCCTGGTCGGCCACGGTAGACCCGAAAGTCCCGAGGTATTGACCCATAGGTCCAAATCGCATCGCCCCTCAAAGCTGGAAAGCGTAAGCCCGAAGTCGGAAGGCTAAAGGCTGAATGGTTCCTCCCTCTGCTATCCTTGCTCCTCGGCGAGCGGATACATGATCACTGACTGCCACATTCACATCCAGCCCATGGAAATGTTCAAGCCCCACGCGCTGGAGTTGATGAAGAAGAAGCGTCCGAACTTCGATCAGATCGTCGAATACTGCAAGTCTCCCAAAGCGTTCCTGAGTTACATGGATGCCAGCGGTCTCGACCGCGCGATGCTCATCAACTACGTTGCTCCTGAGGTCATCGGATTCACCGCCGGCGTAAACCAGTTCGTGGCCGACTATGTGAAGCAGAATCCGAGGCGTTTGCTATCGTGTGGCAGTCTCCATCCGCGCCACACAACCAACGTCCTGGCGGACGTCGAACAGATCCTTCGCCTCGGTATTCAGATGATCAAGATTCACCCGCCGCATCAGTTGCTGTTCCCCAACGACTACCTGACGGGGTCCAAGGAACTTGAGATCGTGTACCGTGCTGCGGAGGCGAATGGCGTTCCCGTCATGTTTCACACCGGTACGTCAATCTTCCCGGGTGCGCGCAACAAATATGGAGACCCGATCTACGTGGACGACGTCGCGGTCGATTTCCCGAAGCTAAAGATTCTTCTGGCGCACGGTGGCCGCCCGCTCTGGATGAAGACCGCATTCTTCCTGGTCCGCCGACATCCCAACGTCTATCTCGACATCAGCGGCATCCCGCCGAAGACGCTGCTCAGCTACTTTCCACGCATCGAAGAGATCGCGCACAAGACTCTCTTCGGGACAGACTGGCCGGGTCCAGGCGTTCCGGATATCAAGAAAAATCTCGATGATTTCCGCTCGCTACCGCTATCCGAATCCATCCAGCAGCAGATCCTCAGCAAGACCGCCTTAACGTTGTGGCCAGCGTGAGGTATTCGAGCAAACAGGCGAAAGCGGACAAAGGCTTTTGATTTCCTTAGTGAAGCTTTGTGTCCTTAGTGGTTAAAGATTTTGGCCCTAGAAGTCTCTCTATTTCCCAGCAGCAGCCGAAGCAGTTTTTCCCGTGAGCTCGTCCGCCAGAGCCCCGGCTGAATAAATCTTGCGCAGAGACTCCTGGATCCCGCGAGAGTCCACCGACACCGCCCGCCCCTGCGAATCGCTATATGCAAAGTTCCACGGCAGCGACTCAATGTTGCCATCGAAGATAATTCCCACCAGCTCACCCTTCTTGTTGACGGTGGGTGATCCGGAATTGCCTCCGATGATGTCCGCCGTAGAAACAAAATTCAGCGGGGTTTTCTGATCGACGCTCGATTTTGCCTTCATCCAACTCTCCGGCAGTTGATACGGAGCCTTGTCTCCATGCTCGGCCGCGTGCTGGTAGGCGCCACCGATGTTCGTTGCGAACGGAATCGTCTTCCCGTTCTCCTGGTAGCCTTTCACCGCCCCATAGCTCAGCCGCAGGGTAAAAGTCGCGTCAGGCGATTGCGAAAAACCGCTCTGGGCAAACCGAGCCTTGGCGATCGTTGTTCCATCTCGCCGTACCACAGAGTCGACTTTGTCCTCGAATTCCTTGCGCGCCGCCCGCGCCGAAGGATCGATCGCCCGCATCACCACAATCAGAGGATCCGTGCTCGCATCGATGGCAGCCTTTCCACCTTCGTAAAGCTGCTTGCGCACGGCTACATCCTCCAGTTTCGTATTTGCAAGCAATTCTTTTGCCGCGTCCGCCGGAGTTTTTCCCTGCAGGACCTTCTGCACATCGGGATTGTCCTTTCCCAGCGCGTCCTGCATCTCGCTCAGTGAGTCGGTCAGCAGAACCGTCTCCATCGACTTGTAGATCGGCTCAGTCGAAAATAGTTGCTGTTCCAGAGACGGCAACCCAGAATCCCGGAACTCCCGCATCCTCTCTCCATTCGGCTTCGGTTTCTCGTCCGCAGCCCGCACAAGAAACTTCGCAATCTGCGAAACGTGCGACGCGAATCCCCGCATGCGTTCGAGATACAGAAGATTCGGATAGATCGTCTGTTGTGTCTTGATCGCCTGCGCTATTTCTTCCCACGGATCGCCAGCTGCCGCGTTCTTCGAGTCGGCCTTGAACGCCGCCCGCAGTCCTGCTTCGTCCGCCGCCTTCTTGTCCATGATCGCTTTGTCGATTAATCCCGACTGGTACCCGGTGATCGCTTTCTGCGAATTCTGCAGGCTGAACACCTCTTCCTTCGCGATGCGCGCATTTTCTTCCGACTGCTTGCTGAACTCCTGCAGCAAGGCAATGCGCCGTGCGAACAGTTTCAGCAGTGACGGATATTGCACATCCCGCATGAACCCCAACTGCGCCATCGTGAGCAGCCGGCCTGTACTACCCGGATGTCCGGACACAAAAATCAAATCGCCATCTTTCACGCCCGTCGACGACCATTTCAAGTAGTGATCCAGATGCGCCGGCTTATCGTTTTCATAAACGCGGAAGAACGTTATGTCGAGGTCGTACCGCGGATAAGTAAAGTTGTCCGGATCGCCGCCGAAGAACGCGATATCAAACTCCGGCGCGAACACCAACCGCACATCGGTGTACTTCTTGTACTTGTAAAGGTGGTAGACCTGGCCTGCATAGAATGTCACCACATCACAGCGCAGTCCGGTCGAGGTCGAACACGTCTTCTCCACGTCCGACATCGCGCTGCGCTGGGCCTGTCCCGCCTCAGCCGCCGACATTCCCGGCTTGACTCCGGCATTCACCTTGGTCGTAACGTCTTCAATCCCCACCAGCTGGTTCAGTTCAAGGTTCGGACACTTCGCCTCGTCCGCCTGCGTCTTGGCGTAGAAGCCGGTCTTGATGTAGTCGTGCCCCTCGGTTGAAAGCTGATGCACGCAGGCCGCGCCCACGTGATGATTCGTGAAGGTCAGCCCATCCGCCGAAACGAACGATCCCGACCCGCCATTGTTGAACCGCACCGACGACAGCCGCACGTGGTCGAGCCATTCCTGGGTCAACTCAAATCCATATTTAGCCTTGATCTTGTCTTTCGGGGCTTCGTTGTACAGCCACATGCCTTCGTCGGCGGATGAGAAAGTAGAATAAATGAAAATGACGGACAGCAAAATCGAGAAGAGGCGCTTCATTGGTGTGGTTCCTCCATGAGGAATACGACGGACATTCGCAACGATGCAACGGGACGTTGAGCAAACCCTTCATGATACGCCCCCGAAAACCGCGATGGCAAAACGCGAATCCCCGAAATCGCCGGCAGAAGAAGGCTTTCCTTGGTGAAACTTAGTGCCCTTAGTGGTGAATGGTTTTGGTCATTGTTCGTAGGAGGCGCGACCGGTCCCGAGGTTGGAAACTTCGATTCGTTTCAGGTATAAGAAAAGGTTGCACTCCCGCGTACTCCTCGCGCGGTCCGCAACGCAAATCCCTGAACCGAAGCGAGAATCGAATGCCCAGCGTGTCCTCAACTCAGCCCCCGAAGGGACTCGAGGGAGTTGTTGCTGCCAACTCCAAGATCTGCTACATCGACGGAGAACGCGGCGTTCTCGCGTATCGCGGCATCGACATCCACGAACTCGCCGACCATTCCAACTTCGAAGAAACATGCTACCTGCTCTGGTTCGGCAAGCTCCCCTCGCGCCGCGAACTTCGCGAACTTCATGACCGCCTGGCCGAGGAGCGCAAGCTCGACGCCTCCATCATCACCCTGCTGCGCAATGCGCCCCGCCATGCCCTTCCCATGGACGTCCTCCGCACGGCAGTTTCGGCGCTGTCGTTTTACGATCCAGAAGAAAAGAGCAACGACCGCAAAGCCAATGTGGACAAGGCAATTCGCCTGACGTCGCAAATTGCCATGATCGTCGCGGCCTACGACCGTATTCGCAAGGGACGTCAGATCGTAGAGCCCGATCACTCTCTTTCCCACGCCGCCAACTTCCTCCTGATGCTGAACGGAAAGCATCCAACTCCGACCGCGGAGCGTGCTCTCGACATCGCACTCATCCTTCATGCGGATCATGAGCTCAACGCCTCGACATTCGCCGCTCGCGTCACGGCTGCCACTCTCTCCGACATGCACTCTGCAATCACCTCGGCCATCGGCGCGCTCAAGGGACCACTCCATGGCGGTGCCAATGAGGCCGTCTTCCACATTCTTGAAGCAATCGACGAATCCGGCGCAGATCCCATCGACTACGTCAAAGGCATGCTGGCTCAGAAGAAAAAGGTGCCTGGCTTCGGACACCGCGTCTATCACACCGAAGATCCCCGCGCCACCCACCTGCGTGTCATGTCCCGCGATCTCGGCAACTCCAGTGGACAAGGCAAGTGGTTCGACATCTCCCACAAGATCGAAGAGTTCGTGAAGGCCGACAAGAAGCTCAATGCCAACGTGGATTTCTACTCCGCTTCCACCTATCACACGCTGGGAATCGACGTCGATCTCTTCACTCCGATCTTTGCGATTTCCCGCATCAGCGGGTGGGCCGCCCATGTCATCGAGCAACTGGACGACAACCGCCTGATCCGTCCCCGCGCCGAATACCTAGGCCCCGACTACCCAAATCCGTACGTCCAAATCGACCAGCGCTAATGCTGGTGTCGGGCGGCCGCCCTCGGCCGCCGAGCCGGGCAAAGCCCGGCCGAGTCTTCCTGAGGTCGGTAGGAACGATCCTGCAGGCCTCCGAACCAAACCAAGCCCCAGCGTAGAATAGAACCGGGTTCTATATGCACCGCATTTACCTCGACAACAACGCCACCACGCCCGTACTGCCTGAGGTCTTCGAGGCGATGCGCCCATACTTTTTGGAGCGCTTCGGCAACGCCTCGTCCATCCACAGCCACGGGCAGGAGACACGCGCCGCCGTCGAGGACGCACGCGAATCTGTGGCGCAACTGCTCGGCTGCAAAGCATCGGAGATCATCTTCACTAGCGGCGGAACCGAGAGCGACAATCTTGCGATCTCGGGACTGGTCGAGCCCGGCGATCATGTGATCACTTCCAGCATCGAGCATCACGCGGTTCTCCACGCCTGCAGGCACCTGGAAGATCTCGGATGTGAGGTAACCGTCGTCCCCGTCGACGGCCGCGGTCTGGTCGATCCCGCCGATGTAAAGCGCGCCCTGCGCCCAAAGACAAAGCTCATCTCCATCATGATGGCGAATAACGAAACCGGAGCCTTGCAGCCACTCGAAGAGATCGGGAAGATCGCCGCCCAAGCCGGAGTCACTTTTCATACCGACGCCGTGCAGGCCGCAGCTAAGGTTGAGATCGACGTCACTCGAATCAGCTGTCAGGCGCTCACGATCTCCGGTCACAAAATCACTGCCCCCCAAGGCGTCGGTGCTCTCTATCTAAGGAAGGGAACCAAGCTCAGGCCACTTTTCTACGGAGGTCGTCACGAGCGCTCGCGTCGTGCCGGAACGGAAAACGTTCCGGGGATTGTCGGTCTCGGCAAGGCGGCTTCGATGGCAAAGCAAGGACTAGAGCGCGGGGACGATGCGAAGATTTGCGCTATGCGCGATCGTCTGCAGCAGGGAATTCTCGCCCAGGTCGACGGGACACGAGTAAACGGAGACGAAACCGCCCGGGTCCCCAACACCACCAACATTCGATTCGATCACGTAGAAGGTGAATCCTTGGTCATCGCCCTCGATCTCAAAGGGCTGGCCGTCTCAACGGGGGCAGCCTGTTCGTCTGGCGCGATCGAACCGTCGCATGTCTTGATCGCAATGGGACTTCGCCCCGATCAGGCGCGATCAAGCATCCGCTTCAGCCTCGGCAAGCAAACCTCCGTAGAAGACATTGACATAGCCTTAGCCCTGGTGTCCGAGACAGTAAGGCGCCTGCGTGAGTTATCTCCGACTTTTAAGAAGGTGCATGCCTGACAAACGAACCCCCGATCGGATAGAGGAAATCCAGAGGAAGGCGCGCATGCGTGGGCCGATTCTTCTGCGCTGCCCTTACTGTAGGCACTACTTGGTTGGAGTCATTTCGCCAGCGGGCGATTTCAGACTACGAAATGGCGAGCGAAGCAGCTTATTCTGTTCATGGCCGACCTGCAGTCATGCGGAACGAAGGGTGCGAGTTGACCATGCGGTTCGCGGGAAGGGGCCTACCGACGGCAGCAAATGTTGCACCGCCCCTAGGCGGCGAAAGAAAGAGCGTGACTAATTCCAATACAATCGCGGTCGCCATGTCAGGCGGTGTGGACTCATCCACCGTCGCGGCCATGCTGCGCGCCGAAGGCCATAACCTCATCGGCCTCACCATGCAGCTCTGGAACCAGCGCCGCCTCGCCGGACACGAGGGCATGCCTGAGCAGGTCACCGGACGCTGCTGCTCCCTCGACGACGTCTACGACGCCCGTCGCGTCGCCCAGCAGATCGGCATCCCCTATTACGTCGTCAATCACGAGGATCGCTTCGAGCGTGACGTGGTTCGTCCATTTGTCGAGGAATACCTTTCCGGACGAACTCCAATCCCTTGCAGCCTTTGCAATAATCACTTGAAGTTTGACCAGCTTCTGATTGTTGCTCAGCAGATTGGCGCCGAGCGCGTCGCCACTGGACACTACGCGCAGAGTGGCCTACGACGGTTCGCGACAGCGCTGGCTCCTCCGTCGTCCCGCTGATCGTAGCAAAGATCAGACCTACTTTCTCTTTGGCCTGACGCAGGATCAGCTGAGCCGCACGCTTTTTCCGCTCGGCGACATGACCAAGCCCGAAGTCCGCGAACTCGCTCGCAAGCAGGGTCTTGCGCTCGCCGAAAAGCCTGACTCGCAGGAAATCTGCTTTGTCCCGGGTGGAGACTACAAGCGCTTCATCGACGCCTACCTCGCCGAACAAGGCGAGTCGCTGCCCGATACGGCTGGCGAACTAGTGACGACAAACGGAGAGGTCGTCGGCGAGCACACCGGCATTCACAACTTCACGGTGGGCCAGCGCAAGGGACTCGGCGTCGCTACCGGATCGCCGCTCTACGTCATCCAGATCAGCGGCGCGAACAAGCAGGTCATCGTCGGCAGCGACGAGCATCTGTACACGCGCACCCTCCGCACCCGCCGAGTGAACTTGATTTCGGTCGATGATCTGCGCGAGCCCATGCGGGTTGTCGTCAAGATTCGCCATCGCCACGAGCCTGCGGCAGCCACCATCGAGCCAGCCGACAACGGCGAAATACTAGTCACCTTCGACGAGCCCCAGCGGGCAGTCACACCAGGCCAAGCGGCAGTCTTCTACGACGGTGACATTGTAGTAGGCGGCGGCTGGATCACGTAAGCGGTTTCCCGAACATCCAGAGCAGGGTGCCCCATCCTTGTCGCGATTTTGCGACAGGGTGGGGTTTTTGATTTCCTGTGATCGAACTAACCAAGACTGTCATGCTGAGCGAAAGCGAAGGACCCATGCAGGCGGCTTCCACTGAAAAGGTCTTTCGGCATGAAACTGAAAGCAACAGCAAAGACGCCCCCCAAATCTGCCCGCCTATATTCCCCGCATGGCGTCCGCAAATTCCTCTTCTATCCAGAGCATGTTGCCCCATCCTTGTCGCGTATTTTGCGACAGGGTGGGGATTTTGATTTCCGTCGTGTCGAATTAAGCGTACTGTCATCCTTCGCGAAAGCGAAGGACCCATGCAACCGGCTTCCACTGAAAAGGTCTTTCGGCATGAAACTGAAAGCAACAGCAAAGACGCCCCCCAAATCTGCCCGCCTATAATCCCCGCATGGCGTCCGCAAATCCTCCGTTCTCTCCACCGCCCATTCCCGGCTTCTGGTCCCGCGAATCCGCTGCCATCAAGCAGGGAATCAAGACCGGACTCGCCGGAACCATCACCTACGCCGTCTACACGGGATTTCACTTGCACCAGGGTTACTGGGCTGTTTTCGCCGCGCTGGTCGTGACGCAAGCGAATCTCGGTGCGGCGTGGAAAGCAGCACTCTACCGCACCATCGGATCCACCTGCGGGGCCATCGCGGCCGCGATGTTGATCCCCATTCTCGGCGATGGGCCGGTCGGCGCGGGTATCGTGCTATTTATCCTGGCAAGTTTCTTTGCTTACCTGACCGTTCTGCATCCCGCATTTACAGCCGCAGGATTTACCGCTGCGCTCATCCTGGTCTTCGGAGGACAGGGCGAACCTTGGCACATGGCGTGGCTTCGCGTGATCTACACGATTGAAGGCGCATTCGTCGCCTTCGCTGTAGGAGCTCTCCTCTGGCCAGTGCGAGCCCGAGTGGCCTTGCGCCAGAAGATTGCCAACATCATCGACGGAGCCGGCGTGCTCTACCGCGCGGTGACGGCGGCCGCGCTGGAAGGAATCGATAACGAGCGCGAAGTACGGGAACTCGACCGCAAGCTCCATGACCTCCGCCGCGGCATCACCCAGCAGATGGACGAGGCCCGCAGCGAAATCACATTCTCCCGCTTCAACCAGGGCGCGTATCGCCAAGTCGTCGACCTTGGCGACCAGCTTCGCCGCCGCCTGACCGCTATGGCTGAGGATCGGTCCCTCTATGTTCACGCCCGTGTTGAGCCCGGCCTCATGCCCTCGCTGCCGCTTGTGGCGGAAGCCACTGCCCGCACTTTCATCGCGCTGGCTGCGGCCGTGCGAGGCAGTAAGCAGTCGGTGGACACAACCGCATTAATGGGTGCCATCGACGGCCTCGACGCTGATCTTGCCAGGCTGCGTGCTCAACGAGCGACCGCTCCGTTTACTCTGGACCGAATGTTGCCGTTTTGGGCGCTAGTATTCAATCTCAGGGAGATCGCGCAAGACCTCATGCAACTCAACACTGCTCTTCCCGACCTAGGCTGATGTAACTGCGGCAAGTTTTCCTCAGCAGCTTGTGACATCTGACCTTGACCCGAAATTTGAAAAAGTCGATCATCGCCAAGGCGAAGGCAGTGCACGTGAGGACGCCAAGAACGCGAATAACTCTTTTCGTTTCAAGATTTTGACCCTTAACTCCTAGGCGCTCAATATTTTGCAAAGCCTTTTTGCAAAACCCGCGCCACTCAAGGCTTTCAGAAAGGGGGAGGGGAGGGGGGATACCCAGCCGTTCCCCAATTTTCCCGAATTAGCACGCTGAAAAAATCGTCGTTTTTGGATTGAGTCGAGAATTATTTTCAAGAAAACCCACTCGGAAAATAACCCTTCCACCGAGCACAATTGCGAGAGTCCGAACGCGAGAGGCCGGAGGCGAGAGGACTGGATGTTGTGCCGACGCGAAAGTCCCGAAGGGACGTAGGAAAATAGCCCGGCGCTTCCAGCGCCGGGAACGTCCGGAGCATTTTCTCCGCGTCCCGTAGGGACGCCTGAATCGCCACCTCTGATCAATGCCTGATCGTCGACTCCGACGCTGTCCGAACCCAATTGACAACGGACGCCTCGCAAATCGACCCGTTTTTCGGGCTATAATCAAAAGATCGTGCCAAAGTACTCCATCGTCGTACCTCTACATAACGAGCAGGAGAATGTTACCGATCTTTACGACCGTCTGAAGGCGGTCATGGAAACTCACGGCGAGACATTCGAAATCGTTTTAGTGGACGACGGATCGAACGATCACACCTTTGCCATGCTGCGCGAGATCGCGGCAGTCGACAGCCGTGTGACTGTGGTAAAGCTGCGACGCAACTTCGGTCAGACGGCCGGACTTGCCGCGGGATTCGATCACGCCCGCGGCGAATACATCATCGCGATGGATGGCGATCTGCAGCACGATCCGAACGACATCCCGATCTTCCTTGAAAAGATTGCCGCCGGTTACGACATCGTCAGCGGATGGCGCAAGAACCGCGTCGACAATTTCTGGATGCGCCGCATTCCTTCGCGCATTGCCAACTGGATGATGGCCAAGATCAGCGGCGTCGATATCCACGACTTCGGAACCACATTCAAAGCTTATCGGCGCGACATTCTGGAGCAGGTTCCTCTGTACGGAGAACTGCATCGCTTCATCCCCGCGTTGGCCTCGTGGCATGGCGCAACCATTTGCGAAGTGGCGATCCGCAATGTGAACCGCGAGCGCGGCGTCTCGCACTACGGCATCACGCGCACCTTCCGCGTATTCTTCGATCTGCTTACGATTCGGTTCCTGCTTCGCTACCTGTCACGCCCGCTGCACTTCTTTGGCAGCATCGGCATGATGAGCATCTTCGCCGGCAGCGCGTTGGTGGCGTGGCTGGGCGTCGAGAAGTTCCTCCGCCACGTTCACATCATGGCGACCCACGGTCCCTTGATGATGGCTGTCCTCGGACTGCTTCTTGGTGGACTGAATCTTCTCGCCATCGGACTGCTGGGCGAGATGCAAGTTCGCCACTACCACGAACCCAGCCGCCGAGCACCATACTCAGTTGACCGCGTACTCCGCTCCCAAAGCGAAGAGCACAGCGTCTCTGATCAATAACTAGTCTGGCCTAACTCATCCCCACTGAGCCGCGGGTTTTCCCTTGTGCAGCCATGCGATGAAGTCCGTCATTGGGGGAACTCCACCCAACTCCCGCAATCGCGTGGCGTTCTGTCCGCGATGGTAGTGACTGTGCATCGCAGCCTGCGTCAGCGCCTGCCGCACGCTGATCGTCGCTGGAGGCTTGAACCATGGAATCTCAATCGTCTCCTCGAGCCGCTCTGCACTTGCTGCTTTTAGCAGAGAGTTCAAATCGGCCAGACCTTGTTGTCCATATCTTTTCAGATCTGCAGGAGTGGCAAAGTCTTCCGGTTTGTTGAGAGCGAATTGCGAGGTACGTGGACCGGTCATGTAGAGGAATGCGTGCTGCACCATGTGGATGTGAAAGAGCCGTTCGCGAATTGCTTTGTCTTCCAGCGCCGGAGGATGCGACTCAAACGCGCGCCAGTGTTCTGCATCGGCCCATTCCTGATGTGCGAACAATTCGTGAAGGTATGAACTCAATGGATTCCTCCTTTACTGAATCGAGTCTACTCGAGTCGACGATAAGGTTTAACGGAAGGTTCCCTCATTCCGCAGAGGTATAATGAGCCGTTTGCCTTACGGGAGAATTTGTCTGCCATGGAGAGAGCCACGCAATACGAATTGCAGCTCGCCCGCCGCATGTCGCGCCTGGGCACCGAAACCGCGTTCGAGGTACTGAACAAAGCGCGCGCGCTGGAGCGTCAAGGCAAGAACATCATTCATCTGGAGATCGGCGAGCCCGACTTCGATACGCCGTCGAACGTGATCAATGCAGGCGTGGATGCGCTTCGCAAAGGCTGGACGCATTATGGACCTTCTGCCGGATTGCCTGATCTGCGGCAAGCTCTCGCGGAATACGTAAGCCGTACGCGCAACGTGAAAGTCAGCAGCGACGAAGTAGTTGTCGTCCCGGGTGGAAAGCCGATCATCTTCTTCACCATCCTCGCCTTGATCGACGAAGGCGACGAGGTCATCTATCCGAACCCTGGCTTCCCGATTTACGAGTCGATGATCCACTACGTCGGCGGACGCGCTGTGCCGATCCATTTGCGGGAAGATCGCGACTTTTCCCTTGATGTGAACGAGTTGGCTTCCCTCATCAACGACCGTACAAAATTGATCATCGTGAACTCGCCGCAGAATCCTACGGGCGGAGTTCTCGAGCGCCGTGACATCGAGCAGATCGCGGAAGCCATCGGCGACCGCAACATCATGGTTCTCTCCGACGAGATCTACAGCCGCCTCCTCTTCGATGGCGGGCAACACTTTTCTATCATGTCGGTTCCTGGAATGCAGGAGCGCACCATTCTGCTGGATGGTTTTTCGAAGACCTACGCGATGACTGGATGGCGCATGGGATACGGCGTGATGCGTCCGGACCTTGCCGCGCACATGACGCGTCTGATGACGAATTCGAACTCCTGCACGGCGAGCTTCACGCAGGTCGCCGGGATCGAGGCAATCCGCGGCGATCAGGCTTCAGTCGATCATATGCGAGACGAATTCCAGAGGCGGCGCGACGTGTTCGTTGCCGGCCTGAACAAGATCAAGGGCTTTTCCTGCCGTATGCCGAAGGGTGCGTTCTACGTATTTCCCAACGTCAAGCAGACCGGATGGAAGTCGAAGGCGCTGGCCGACGCCATCCTAGAGCAAGCGGGGGTCGCTGCACTTTCCGGCACGGCCTTCGGGGAATTCGGTGAGGGATACCTGCGATTCAGCGTGGCAAACTCTCTCGAAAATCTGCAGCAGGCATTGGATCGCCTCGATCAGTGGACCAAGAAGAATTTGTGAACCGGCTCCCAAAAATTTAAACACCGAGGACAAAGAGCTTCATCTGGTTGCCGGCGTCATTCAGTGACCTCTGTGTTGAGATATTCGAGGTCTTATGGCCAAGAAACAAACGGCATCTACTCCAAAGCCCAGCCGTCCGCAAGCTGCAGGCTATGGTTTCCCTAAAGGCACGAAGGGATTGCTGGCGTGGTCGTTTGCCGAGCAGCGGCTGAAGAAGTCGCATAACTACTGGATCACAACGGTCAAGCCCGATTCATCTCCGCATACGATGGTGGTCTGGGGATTGTGGCAGGACGGTCGATTTCTTTTCAGCACTGGCAGCAAGTCAAGGAAGGCAAGAAATCTGAACAAGAACCCTCACTGTATCGTGGCCAACGAGCAGGCGCACGAAGCCATCATCGTCGAAGGCGTGGCTGAAATTGCTGACGTTGCGGCTCGGCGGAAGTTCCTGCCCCTGTACGAGAAGAAGTACAAGTTCGACATGGGCGGTATGAAGGCGGACATTCTTTCGATGAAAGAGCCGGTATTTGCTGTGCGTCCACTCGTGGTATTCGCGATGTGGGAGAAGCATTTTCAGAGCAAGTCGACTCGGTGGAAGATTTAGTGCCTGAGAACGGCACTGACCACTGAGGGGACCAGTCCCACAAGGGACGATCGGATCGCATTGTGCACCTCTGTCCTTGTGGACAGGCTCCCATAGTAACTCGCGTAACCGGGTCTTTCCTCCCCCCAAGCTGTTAGCATAAAACTTCCCCACGGCGCATGCTGAGACTGCGTTATTTCGTGTTCCTCCTATTTGCTCTTCCGCTGATGGCGCAGAGCAACACCGGAGAACTGCGCCTGAAGGTGACCGATCCAACAGGATTGGGCGTGAAGGCACCGGTTGATCTAGTCAGCGAGATCAACGACTATCACAGCACGCTAAGCACCGACGACACGGGAAACCTGGTTGCCAAGCGTTTACCCTTTGGCTTGTACCGGGTGGAGATTGATCAACCTGGCTTCGCAGAAGTCTCGGCTCCGGTCGAAATTCGCTCTGCGATCCCGACGCAGTATTCGGTGACACTCACGCTGGCTTCCGTCACTACTTCTATCAATGTTCAGAATTCGAATACTTTGATCGATCCGCACCGGGCCGACTCCGCCAACGAAATCGGCAGCGACACCATCTCCACTCGGACGACATCATTGCCAGGAAGATCCCTACAGGATCTCGTCAACGCCGAACCGGGTTGGCTCTACGAAGGGAACGCGGTACTGCATCCGCGGGGCTCCGAATACCAGACGCAATTTGTCGTCGACGGCATTCCTTTGACTGACAACCGGTCGCCGAGTTTCGGTCCAGAGATTGAGGCCGACGACGTCGATTCCATGAACGTCTACACCGCAGGATTTCCCGCTGAGTTCGGTCGCAAAATGGGCGGGGTTATTGAGGTCAATACCCTCAAAGACACCAAGCAAGGCTTGCACGGTCAAGCCGCGCTTTCAGGAGGAAGTTTCGACACCGGAACGGCGTTCGCGCAAGTGCAGAACGTGTGGAGGGGAAACACCCTCGGTGTGAGCGCTTCGGGCAGCATGACGGGACGTTATCTGAATCCCGTTGTGCCCGAGAATTTCACCAACAACGGCACGACTGGCGATTTCTCAGCACACTACGAGCGGGACCTGACGGCGAACGACCGGCTGGGCGTAATCGTGAGACATGCTTTCTCCCGTTTTCAGATTCCAAACGAGCAGTTGCAACAGGCCGCGGGACAACGTGAGGACGGGGACAACGGCGAGACCATGGGAATTGTCTCGTACCAGCATGTGTTTTCTTCGAACGTGCTGGGGGCGCTGCGCGGTATGGTGCGGGACACTTCGAGCAATCTTTCCTCGAATCCGGAGTCGACACCGGTGATCGCGTTTCTGAATAACAACTTCAGGGAAGGGTATTTCAGCGGCTCCATCGCAGTGCATCACGGACGGCATGAATTCAAGGCAGGCATCGAGTCGGATGCGATGTTTCTGCACGAAAAATTCAGTGACATCATCACGGATCCAAGCCGCTTCGATGATGGCACGCCTCTGACGTTCGCTTTCAGCGGGAGTCGGCCAGACCTGGAACAATCCGCGTACGTGCAAGACCTGATTCGCCTGGGAAATTGGACGGTGAGCGCAGGTCTGCGCTGGGACCACTACCAGCTTCTGGTCAATCAAAACGCGGTTAGTCCCCGGCTGTCGGTGGCGCGATATTTTCCATCGGCTGGCCTGGTCCTGCACGCTTCGTATGACCGGATCTTCCAGACTCCGTCGTCAGACAACATCCTCCTGTCGAGTTCCTCGCAGGTGGTTTCGCTCAACCCCAGCGTGTTTCGTTTGCCGGTTGAGCCATCGCATGGAAACTACTTCGAGATCGGTGGCACAAAGGCGTTGTTCGACCATCTCCGCTTCGACGCCAGCTATTACCGGCGTTACGTGAACAACTTCGCTGATGACGACCAAATTCTCAGCACGGCAGTGAGCTTTCCCATTGCGTTTGATAAAGCGGTGATCTACGGAGCAGAAGGCAAGCTTGAAATTCCGAAGTGGGGACGCTGGTCCGGCTACGCGAGTTATTCCTACATGGTCAGCAACTCATGGCTGCCAGTGACGGGCGGGTTGTTTCTCGGCGATGACGCCGATGATACACTTACGCAGATTACAGGCCATTTTCCCGTCTCCCAAGACCAGCGAAACACGGTCCGAGTTCGTTTTCGTTACCAGCTGTTATCGCGAGTGTGGGTTGCGGGTTCGACAGAATATGGAAGTGGGCTGCCCTTCGAATTTACGGGTGATCGCGACTTGGCACTGGCGCAGTACGGCCCAGCCGTTGTCAGCCGCGTCGATTTTGATCGCGGACGCGTTCGTCCTTCGCTGGCGGTCGGCGCTTCGGTCGGAGCGGATGTGTATAAGAGTGAACATTTCTCCACGCATCTGCAGGCGGACGTGGAGAATCTGAACAATCGACTGAATGTGATTGATTTCGGCGGGTTGTTTTCGGGCAACGCAATTGCTCCTCCGCGGAGCTGGGCGTTGCGGCTTCAAACCAGTTTCTAGCTACGTAGCCTATTGCCGCCAGAATTAACTATCAATTCGGAGACATATCCAGCGCAAACGTTGTACCCAGCCCGGCGAAGAGATAACGATCGCCAAACGCCTTCTTCGACGCCGCAAAAGCCGGCTCGCCGGTGCAGTGGCCTGGTGCGATGTACTGCACATGAAAAGTATCGTGCAGAGCCGTGACGATCTTCTGGATATCCGCATCGTTCGCTGCTACGAGGTGGAATCCGCCCGCGATCAAGTGGATGCGCGGGTCGATCGTGCTGGCGGCTTCGACGATTTTGTCGATGCCAGGATGGGAACATCCAACTACCAGCACCATACCGTCGGGCGCTTTGATCGCCAGCGACAGCTCGTGTAATTCCAGTGTGCCCGGTTTCTCGGAAACCAAAGAAATCAGATAGATGTCGGGAATGATCTCAGCCGTTTTATCCACGAGTTGGAAAGTTGCTTCGGGCCAGGCAGATCCAAACCGCATGACGTCTGGGGGCTCACCGCCGTAATAGCGCTGTTGCGACGGCAGAGAAGGTTCCTTGCGATAAAAGCTGCTCGGCAAGTCGGCGCCATAGACGCCAAATCCCTCCTTCGGCGCGTAAATCTTTACCTTAGGGTTCACTTTCAAAACGTGCGCCAACCCTCCCATGTGATCGCCGTGGCGGTGCGACATGACAACGAAATCCAGCTTCGACAGGTCGACGTTTTTTGCCTTTGCGTTCCGCGCAAGGACGTCCGGGTTATTACCGGTGTCGAACAGGATTCGCTTCCCGCCGTATTCCACCAGCGCAGAGTAACCCCAGTCCTTCTGCATTCCAGGGTCTTTGCCGAAAGCATCGTAAAGAATAGTGATTTGAGGTTTCGGGGTACCTGCACTTGCCTTAGGAGCGATAGAGATTGATATCGTACATCCGACGAGAAGCAGGATTAGCGCGGAACGGGCAACTGCCGTGGAATGGGCTGTCATTGTGTCCTCCTGCTCGACATTATGGCTACACTCAGGTTCTTGAAGAGCGGAGAACAATTAAACTTGGACGCAATATTCCAGTCAAGGCCAGCAATGGCAATATGATTCCTTTAATCATGGGAGAGCGTATGAAGAATTCATTTCTTTCTGCGACACTTATCGTTCTGGTGGTGATCACGTCCGCCCTAGGTAGGACTCAAAGGGACACAAAGGAAATTGTCGCAGTCGAGCCGGCGGAAGTGCAGTGGTTCACACCTGCTTATTACACAGATGGCCGGCAGCGGGCGCAGTTATATGGTAATTCCACCCACGGCGGGCCGTGGATCGATCGCGTCAAAATACCCGCTGGGCAGCATGTCGCGGCCCACACCCACCCGCAGGACGAGCTAGTTACGGTAATTGACGGTACTTGGTATGTCGGTGTGGGCGACAGGTTCGATCCGGCAAGACTAAAGGGCTACCCGGCGGGTAGTTTTGTGGTAATTCCGGCGGGACTGGCCCATTTCGTAGCGACGAAGGAATCTTCAGTCATTGTCCAGCTAAGCGGAACCGAACGTTTTCACACCGATGCTATAGAGAAATAAGCCGTCAACGCCCGAGGTCGCGATAAAAAATCAACACAGTGGCTCCAGGACAGGCGCGACGCGGCGGCTTGAGGCGCGATCTTCCACGGCGTGTCTACACCACGAAATACTTGGCGGCGGGGTGATGAACTACGATCGCCGAAGTGCTTTGCTCGGGTTCCAGCAAGAATCCTGATGTGAGCCGCACGCCCACGTTCTCCTCGGGCTTGAGGAGAGTGAAGAGCTTTGTCTGATCCTCAAGATTCGGGCACGCGGGATATCCGAACGAGTATCTCGATCCTCGGTACTTTTGGTGGAAGAGATCGCGAATCTCCGGCGCGTCTTGGTTCGCGATGCCGAGTTCTTCGCGCATTTTCTTATGGTGTAGTTCGGCGAGCGCCTCCGCGGTTTCGACGCTCAGACCGTGCAGGTAGAGATATTTCGTATACTCTCCGCCTTCGAACAGTCGCTGAGTTTCGACACTGGCTTCCGGTCCTATAGTGACGAGAGAGAGTCCGATGACATCGAGCTTGCCGGACGATTTCGGAGCAAAGAAATCAGAGACGGCGAGGCGGCGTCCTTCGCGCTGGCGTGGAAACGTGAAGCGTAACAACTCCGACGCAGGAGTTGGGCTCTCCTTCGACGGTCGGCCGGACGCCGGCGCCACTAATTCGGGGGAGTAGACGACTACGTCGTTTCCGTCGCTCTGGGCGGGATAGTATGCGTAGACTACCGCGGGGGCGAAGAGGCCGGACGCTGCCACTTCGTCTTCGAGTTTGCGCAGAATCGGGCGAAACTTCTCGTCGACAAGACGGAGATAGTCAGATTGCGAAGCCGTTTTCAATTGCCATTGATTCTTAAACAGCGCGGTTTCGTTGATGTAACGGAAGACCTCTCTAAGGTCGTAGTCCTTGCGGACGCGAACGCCCCAGAACGGCGGTTGCGGGAGGTTGGGAGCGTCGCTAACGACGGCGCTGCGCTCGGCAAAAACTGGTCCCGTCTCTTCGTCAACAGCAGTAGCCTTTGAGTACTCTTTCACCGTACGGCCTTCTTGCAACCTGGTCTCGCGAGCGCCGTTCTCAGTGGAGAGATCTTCCATGATGTGCAATCCCGCGAAGGCATCGTCGGCATAAAAGACGCCCTTGCCGTATTCGCGGCGCAAGTCGTCCTCGACATATTTGCGGGTGAGGGCGGCGCCGCCACAGATGACGGGGAATTCGAGCTTCTGACGTTCGAGATCCTGAATCACATACTTCATCTCGAGCGTCGACTTCACGAGCAGGCCGCTGAGGCCGATCGCATTCGCAGAATGTTCCTGGGCGGCCCGGATGATAGAGTCCCCAGGCTGCTTGATACCGAGATTGACGACCTTGTACCCGTTGTTCGACAGGATAATGTCGACTAGGTTTTTTCCGATGTCGTGGACATCACCTTTGACCGTCGCGAGGACGATTGTGCCTTTTTGTGAGCCCGACTTCTTCTCCATCTTCGGTTCGAGATAAGCGACCGCGGCCTTCATCACACCGGCCGAGTCCAGCACCGACGGCAGTTGCATCTTGCGCGCGCCGAACAAGTCGCCGACAGTCTTCATGCCGTCGAGCAGGACGGTGTTAATCAATTCCAGAGGTGAGTAGTCGACCAGGGCGTCTTCGAGTAGTACTTCCAGTGGCTTTTTGTTTGCTCCTTCGCCGACGGATTTCTCGCCGTTGATGATGGCAAACTTTAATTTATCTTCGACCGATAACGTGTCTACGTGCGCTGTGGTGGAGGCTGCCGGTTTGCCCTTCAGTCCCGTGAAGTGCGCCATGTAGACCTGGAGTGGGTCTCCGGCCGATGCGTCGCGGAAGATCAGTTTGCGCGCGAGATCGACCTCCTCCTGCGGAATCTTGTAGAGCGGATAAATTTTGGTGTAGTTGACGATGGCCATGTCGAGGCCATGATCGACAGCTTCATGCATGAAGACGGAGTTCAGCACGCGCCGCGGGTAGGCATCGAGCCCGAAAGAGATGTTGCTGACACCGAGAATCGTTTTT
This sequence comes from uncultured Acidobacteriota bacterium, assembly GCA_963801895.1. GTDB lineage: Bacteria > Acidobacteriota > Terriglobia > Terriglobales > Acidobacteriaceae > Sulfotelmatobacter. The sequence continues at coordinate 213,763 of CAWDGM010000008.1, forward strand.
ACGTTAGGCAACTCCTTCTTGATGCGTTCGACGGCCTTCAGTGTTTCGATTCCCGCAGTCCGATATTCCTCTTGCCCGGTGGAGATCGGGAGAGTCAGCGCGTCGAAAATAATGTCGGTCGAATCGAGACCGTATTTCTTTGTCGCCAGGTCGTGGATACGGTGCGCGATCGCAACTTTTTTGTCAGCGGTCAGAGCCATTCCATCTTCGTCGATGGTCAACGCGATTACGGCAGCGCCATAACGCTTCGCCATTGGCAGGACCAGAGACGTTCGCTTCTCGCCGTCTTCCAGATTGATGGAGTTGATGATGGCGCGTCCGGGAATGCGCTTTAGGGCTTCTTCGACAACATCGGCCTCGGTGGAGTCGACCAGAATCGGCGCCGGGACACGCGTAGCAATCTTTTCAAGAATCGAAGTGATGTATCCCTTTTCGTCTTCACCCACGATGGCGCAGCACAGGTCGAGCATGTGCGATCCGTCATTGACGAGTTTTTTCGCAAGGGCCAGGATGTCGTCGTATTTCTTGCCTTGCACCAGCTTGCGAAACTGCTCGACGCGCGTGGTCGTGTTCATCTCCTCGGCGACGACCAAGGGCTTGGGATCGAGATCGAGGGGAACCGTGGTGTAGGCGCTGGATGCGGAGGCGGTCCGCTTCACATCACGCTTCGCGGGCTCGACGCCGGAGACCGCATCGACGACAGCCTTCAGGTGCTCGGGCGTGGTTCCGCAGCATCCGCCGACGATACGAACGCCGTAATCCTGGACGAAGTGCTTGTGATAGTCGGCGAGTTCCTGCGGAGCCAGCTTGTAGACCGCGTGACCTCCCACGTTCTGGGGCAGGCCCGCGTTGGGCAGAACGGAAACCTCCTTGGTCGAATTAATCGCGAGATACCGGACTGCATCGTTCATTTCTTTAGGTCCGGTGGCGCAGTTCAAGCCGATCGCATCGACTTCGAAGGGTTCGAGGGCCGTCAGGGCAGCGCCGATTTCGGTGCCGAGCAGCATCACGCCCGATTCCTGCAGGGTGACCTGCACTTGTACGGGGAGCCGCCTGCCGGCCTTACGCATCGCCTCGAGGACGCCGATGGTGGCGATCTTGGCTTGCAGCAAATCCTGCGCGGTTTCGATCAGGAGAACATCAACGCCACCTTCGATCAGCGCGGCTGCCTGCTCCTCGTAGGCTTCAACCATCGCATCGAAGCCAATGTGCGCTAGCGACGGCAGTTTTGTGGTGGGCCCCATCGAACCGGCGACGAAGCGAGGCTTGTCTTTCGTGGAGAATTGCTGTGCGACTTCCTTTGCGAGCTGCGCAGCTTTCACATTGATTTCGCGTACGCGATCGCGCAGATCGAATTCCGCGAGAACGATCGAAGATCCGCCGAAAGTGTCGGTCTCGACGATGTCGCAGCCTACGCGGAAGAAGTCGGCGTGGATGTCACGAATGATGTCGGGGCGGCTCAGCACCAGAACTTCGCTGCAATTCTCTTTTCCCCAGTAGTCATCCAGAGTGGGGTTGCGCGTCTGGATGTTGGTGCCCATCGCACCGTCGTAGACGACGACGCGGTCTTTCACGATTTGTAAGAAATCTGCCATTTACGCTTCTAGCTCCTAGCCGCTAGCTCACAGCTAGTCGACTGAAAGACAGATCGTCATCGATCTGAGTGAATCTGGCCAAGTAAGTACGCGTATAAACAAAGGCCGGTCTCGAATGGACCGGCGTGATCGAGCTCAACACCTTCTCGAAGGCTTAGCTTCCCGGCACCATTTCTGCCGGCGCTCCACCATTTACGTCGGCCTGATTGAAAACGATGTTGGCTCCCATATGTGCTGGCCGGGGGGCCAGCATTTGCTCCTTGCGGTAAACAAGATTGGAAGCGTTAAACGTTGCCAGCTCGAAGCCGTGACCGTGCGTGATGGCGTCCGTGGGGCAAGCCTCGACGCAGTACCCGCAAAATATGCAGCGGTTGTAATCGATGTTGTAGACCTTGGCGTAGCGTTCGGCGCCGCTGACGCGGTTCTCGGCGGTATTTTCCGCAGCCTCGATATAAATGCAGTTCGAGGGGCAGGCTGCCGCGCAGAGGAAGCAAGCCACGCATTTTTCCAAGCCACTCTCGTCGCGCTGCAGCACGTGCGCGCCACGGAAACGGGCTTCGATACGGGCGCCGCGCAAAGGACCTTTGCCGTCGGGATAGTTCTCGACGGTGGTCGGCTGAAACATCTCCATAAAGGTGATGCTCATACCCTTGGCGATCGCGGCAATATTTTTCAGTACTGGCATGCCTATCCAGTATACCGAAAGAAGGGCGAAATCGTCGCTGGGCGCGACTTTGAGGGGCAATGAGTAGATAACTCGAACAAAGCGAATTGTCTGCTGCATTTGGAGTCTTGACTGCATGCTCTACGCGCTCCGGGATATTCTGTGAGCGTGAGCGATGCGCGAGAAAAGCGAAACTCGGCAATAGGGTTATGTGCGGAGTGCATTCACATGCGCGAAATCCGTTCGGACCGCGGATCGGTTTTCTACCAGTGTCAACTGTCGGCTACCGACCCTGCCTTTCCTAAATATCCTCGACTACCCGTTCTGAGATGCCCGGGGTTCAAGCACAACGGGTCTGAAGAGACCATGGAATAGTCCGGTGCGCCGAATCAGTGTGCCGGGAATCTCGTGTGAGCGCTATCACTGCACACGCTAAAGTTTGTCAGCACCATGATGGCCGGAGGGAATCATGCTGCTGAAACTTCTTGGCGGGATTGCCATTTTCTTGTTCGTGGTTTGAGTCATTGCCGTGCTCCAGGGCTGGAGCAAAAACACGGCGACCGATCGCATGATCGGACTGGCATTCATCGCGCTGTTGGGTGCAGGCGCAGCCTGGGGCGTGAGAACGGTGTTTGGAATATTCCGATGATTAGAGTGAAAGAAGTTGGCGATTCAAGGCCTGCGGTCGCGAAGAACGCGTTCGCAGGTCAAGTGAAGAAACCAAGTGAGAGGTCGGTTGCATCGGTCCTCGGTCCAACCCTCGCGTTGTGGACGGAGCTTGTTGCAGAGTTGAAGAGGGAATTCAAGATCGACGCGGTTGAGTGGCACACTGGGTCCGTGAAATACGGATGGTCCCTGCGTCTACAACTCAAGAAACGAAATATTGTCTACCTGGCACCGTGCGAAGGATTCTTCCAGGCAAACTTCGCCTTGGGTGACCGGGCGGTGGCTGCTGCGAAAAACAGTGAACTTCCAGCCGAAGTTCTAAAAATCATCGCAGACGCGACGCGTTATGTAGAAGGTACGGCGGTCCGAATTCCAGTCACGAAGCCGGGCGATTTAGTAGTCGTCAAGAAGTTGGCGAAGATCAAGATCGAAAACTAGTGAGAGTCACTTCAGTCCAAGTTCCTTGGCCAAAGCGCTCCATTTTCCGTCCACCAGGGCTTTCGTTTTCGCGTCCATCGTAATCTCGTCGGGCCAGGGACGGCTGAAGCCCTCTGAAGCCCACTTCCTGGTCGCATCGATCCCCATCTTTGATCCGAAGTTCGGCAGTCGGCTCGCGTGGTCGAGCGAATCCACCGGTCCCAGCATGAACTGAATGTCGCGCTCCGGATCAATGTGGTTCAAGACCTTCAGCGTCACGTCGGCGAGATCCTGAACGTCGACATCTTCATCGACAACAACGATGCACTTGGTGAACATCGCCTGGCCGAGAGACCAGATGGCGTTCATGACTTTGCGAGCCTGTCCCGGGTATGACTTCCGGATGGAAACGATCATCAAGTTATGGAATACACCTTCGACCGGCATGTTGATGTCCACCAGCTCCGGGATTGTGAGCTTCATCAGCGGGAAGAAGATGCGTTCGACCGCCTTGCCCATGTAGGCATCTTCCTGCGGGGGGTTGCCCACAATCGTGGTGGCATAAATTGGATCTCTACGATGCGTCACGCAAGTGACGTGAAAGACCGGATACAGATCTTCGAGCGAGTAGAACCCGGTGTGGTCACCGAAGGGGCCTTCAGTCCGAAGCTCATCTAGATTAACGTAGCCTTCGAGCACAATTTCGCTGTTGGCGGGGACGTCGAGGTTCACAGTCTCGCATTTCACCAGATCGACCGGAGCTCCGCGTAAAAATCCGGCGATCATGTACTCCTCAATTTCGGGCGGGGCCGGCACAATCGAGCAGAAGGTCACGACCGGATCTGTCCCGATCGCCACAGCGACTTCCATTTTTCCTGAGGGACGCCGGCCTTCCGCCAAGACGCTCCCTCCAGAACTCCGAGCCATAATGTCGACGGCGGCAGACCTTCCTTCAACCGCATCGCGCATCCGCTGCCGCGCATGTTCCGCCGCAACCTTTTGACGTTGCCAGTGCATTCCGGTCGATCGTTCGTCGTACACCTGCATGCGGTACATTCCGAGATTGCGCTTGCCGGATTTCGGGTCGCGCGTGGTGACGCAAGGCAGCGTGATAAAGCGTCCGGCGTCGCGGGGCCAGCATTGCAGGACAGGGAAGTCGAGCAGCGAAAAGTTATCGCGCTTGATGACCTCTTTGCACGGGCCGGTCGTTACGGTGCGAGGGAAGAATTTTCCCGCCTCCGTAAGGAGCGGCAGCATCTTGAGCTTGTCGAGAAATCCCTGCGGGGACTTGATATCCATGAACATCCGGATGCGGGCGCCGATCTCGTCATAGGAGTTCACTCCCATTGCCAGCTTCATCCGCGCATCGGAGCCGAACTGGTTGATCAGAAGCTGAGATCCGGAATGGCCCTTCAAGGTCTGGAAGAGTAGGGCAGGGCCTCCGGGAACGCCGTTGGAATCACGGCTTTTGGATACGCGGTCGGTAATTTCGGCGATTTCAAGAATCGGGTCGGCTTCGGTTTTTATACGTTTGAGTTGGCCAGCGCGGTCGAGAGCCGCGATCCACTGACGGAGATCGTCGAAGGGCAAAGGATTCCTCTCTGTGAGGGACGATTATAAGGGATTAGCGAGCTGAAACTCTGGCGCACGTGTGCTTCCGTTGCCGGGCGAATTTGCTTGGGTCCCTCGTTTCGCTCAGGATGACAAAGTTAAGCAGAGCCGAACTCTATTTGCGCTGCTCGAGTTTTACGGTGGCTGACACGGGCTGTCCGTCCCGTATTGCCTTTACCTCGACTACGTCGCCGACTTTGCTGCGGCGGAGAGCGTCGGTGAAGTCATAGAGATTCTTGATGGGCTTGTCACCGAACTGCACCAACACATCACCGGCCTTCAATCCAGCCTTCGCCGCGGGCGAGTTCGGCTTTACGTCCGAGAACTTGACGCCATCTTCTGTCTGCCCGAAATCGGGGATGGATCCGAAGTAGGGTCCGTAGCCGCCACCTCCCCCGCCACCCGCCGGTTTGTCCTCGGCAACGACCTGGAAAGCGGGCGCCTCCGCAGCATTCGCCAACTGCGCTGTAACGTTTTCGACTAGATCGAGCAAACGTGCGGCCGACGTCGCGTTGATCTTGTCGGCTGTGTCGGAAGGTTTGTGATAGTCCGAGTGAAGTCCGGAAAAGAAGAACAGGACCGGAATTTTTTTCGCCACGAAGGACGTGTGGTCGCTCGATGCGTATCCACCGGCGGAGTATTCGATTTTGAAGGGAGTATCTTTCTGTGCCTGCTCTAGTGACGCCTTAAAGCTGGATCCGGTGCCCACGCCGCCAATGTAAACTTTGTCGTCCTTGATCCGACCGATCATGTCCATGTTCAACATGGCGACAGCCTTGGAAAGGGGCTTTGTCGGATCCTTGACCCATGCGGCGGAGCCCAGCAAGCCAAGTTCCTCTCCCGCAAAATCCATGAACAGGATGCTTCGTTTCAGTTGTCCCCGCTGCGATGCAAAGAGTCGCGCAAGCTCGAGAACTCCGGCGGTTCCGCTGGCGTTGTCATCCGCGCCGGGATGAATCTGTCCGATCTGCGATGGAGCTAGCGAGTCGAAATTGCCGTGCCCCAAATGGTCATAGTGAGCTCCTATGATCACGTACTCATCAGTCTGGCCCTGCAGCCACGCAAGCACATTGTTCACTGTGGCGCGCGTGGTTTCGATATCGATGCTTAGAGCGAGGCGGAGAGTTTCCGGAAAGGCGAAGGAGTTTGGCTTGGTGCTGGAATTGATTTGAGCCTGCATATCCTTCAAAGATTTTCCCGCGGACCAAAACCAGGAATCGGCGGAGGCGTTCTTGACCTGCACCATTACCAGCCCGACATTTTCAGGGCCACTCACGCTGCCGAAGCGTGTCAGTAAATCTTCCTCTCCGTCGCCCAGCTTGCCATTGAGGATCAGTACCGCTTTTGCACCATGATTGCGGGCGTTGATTGCTTTGGTGACGAGCTGCGAATGCTGGGTAAGGCCATGGTTGCCGCTCTTGTCAGCGAATCCCGACGGCTCGTAGCGCAAAACAACGACGATCTTGTCTCTCACATCGATGCCGGCGTAGTCGTCATAGTGAAATTCTTCGGCTGTTGCACCGTAACCCGCAAAGACCAGCGGGGCCTCTACCTGGCCGGACGACGAGAAACTGAAAGGGACGTAGTCTTGCTCGATTTTTAGTTCGGTGCGTGATTCTCCCGCGCGCACGGTGCACCGGTTGTCAGACTTTAGCCGGGCCCCAGTGATGACCGAGAACGGCTGGGCATATCCGTTCACACCGGCCGGATCGAGATGAAGGTCTCTGTATCGCTTTTCGATTAGGTGCTCCGCACGCGACAGGCCCTTAGTACCTGCGCCCCGGCCTTCCATGTTCGGAGAAGCCAGGGCTTTCACGTCGTTCAAATATCGATTCGAATCGGCTTGCGGTAATGTCGCAGCAGCGGAGAAGAGTGCGGCTGTCGCCAGCAGGAAAGGCAGGTGTCGGAATCTGCGAAGCGTGAGCATCAAAATATTTTCTCGAAGAAGAACGATCGTATGGGGCTAGAAACGCAGTGTCAATCGAGGGTAGCTATTGCGGGAGTGTTTCCGGGTACAGCCTGCGTCGACAGTCGGGACAAATCCCGTGGGTGAAGTCCGCTTCGCTGTGTTGCCGGATGTAGATCTCCAGATCATGCCAGAAGCCTTGCTTGTCGCGAATCTTGCGGCAGGCAGCGCAGATCGGCAGCAGGCCGCTCAGGCACTTTACGCTTGCCAGAGCATGCTTCATTTCGGCGATCAGCCGGTCGCGTTCTGCTTCGGCCGCCTTGCGCTCAGTGATATCGCGCATGATGATGCAGGTGCGGGCTTCGCCCGCGGCATCTCTGAAAACAACCGAAGAGATTTCTACTGGGAACAGCGAGCCGTCGGTGCGTCGGGCGAGGAGTTCTCCATGAGCCCGGCCGGTCGCTTTTCGTTGTTCGATCAAGGCCGCCAATCGCGCATCGGACGTATCCATAAGTCCGTCTCGTCCTGCCCGAAGAATTTGCTCGCGGGTACGACCCAAGATCCGGCACGCGGAAGGATTCGCGTCGAGAATTCTGCCATCGGGCGCAGTGAGCAAAATGCCGTCGAGGCTATGCTCGAACAACATGGCGTAAAGAGTTTCGTCGTGCCGCTCTGATTCCTGCGTTGAGGTTCCGTACATGCGTGGTGTCAGTGGCCCTGATTTGCGACGCCCGAGTGTCGCAAAATCCCCCAAAGTTATTGAGATTGTACGAAACCAGGTTTCAATCCACAACGACTATCGCTAGTAAGGAGGTTACTTTTTAGTACTCATGTTGCAATTTGAAGCACTGATTTCAGCACCTCTTTCCAAGCAGCTGAGTTCGGATCAACCAACGCAAAGTGATCGGCGTGAGCGATTTCAAGGAGAGTCAAATTTTCGTTCTCGTGGCGCTTTCGCTTCGCCTCGACATATTCATGGCTGAAGGTTGGCGGAACAATGTCGTCCTCGAGCCCATGAATCAAGAACTGCCGTGATCGGGAAATCGAAAGCTGCATGGGATCGGCTTCCCGGTAGTGATCCGGAACCTCGGCGGGCTTTCCGCCAAGAAATTCGACGACGGCATCGTTGCTCAAGTGAAGGTCGTAGGCCTTTTGCAGGTCGATGACCCCCGCGAGGGAAACGACACCGGCCAGGGTGGGTTCATGCGCTGCCAGGCAGAGGGCCAGTTGTGCGCCGGCGGAATGTCCGATCGCAATGATCTTCGCGGGATTGAAGTTGTACTTTGAAGCTCGTTGTGTCAAAAAATGAAACGCCGATCGAATGTCTTCAAACGTGCCGGGCCACGCTCCGCCGGTATTCCCGACGCGCCGGTATTCGAGGTTGGCGGTGACCAACCCGCTATCGGAAAGGGCGGCGCAGAGGTGCCCTCCGTATTCCAGGTCGTATTTCGCACGCCAAAATCCTCCGTGGATATTGAGGATTAAGGGCACTGGCTCTTTATTCGCCTTGTCGTCACGAGGAAGCCGCAGGTCCATGAATTGATTGGTATCCGTTCCATATAGCAGCCGCTGATCGGCAGGGGGTGGTCTCCGGCTGAGGATATCTTCAGACATGCAAGCCAGATTTTACCTGCTCGGCAGGTGTTCTCCGTCACGGTGTTCAATGCTTGACGTCACTGCAAAGACTTCAGGAGTTGTTTTAGGGTGATTTCCGCTTTCCACTAACTTCAACTCCCAACTCTTATCCGGGATCGAGCCCGAACGGGCAATCTCGAACGTGTGGTTCGGGCGCTTTCCTGAAGGAAGGAGACCCTCCCATGTTTGCCAGAGTTCTCGAAGTTATCCCAAAAGCCGAAAAGAAAGAGGAAATGATCAAGACGATCCGTCTTGAGGTTTTGCCCCTTCTCAAAAAAGAGCCGGGGTTCATCGAGCTAATGCCACTTCTGCCCGAAGCGGTGAAAGACCCGATGGTCGTAGTATCGCTTTGGAATGCGAAGCGCGATGCCGAGCGGTACGTCGAGTCGGCGTTTCCGAAGGTCGAGCAGATCCTACGACCGTTCCTCGCGGTGCCTCTTACCGTCAAGACGTTCGCAGTAGAAGCGACGATTTGCCAGCACCTGATCGAGACACTAACCCAGGCTGCCTGAATTTCTCTTGCCGTTTTGAGCCGGAGCTTGGTGCTCCGGCTTTTTGTTGCCGGAGGCTTGCGCGTCCCGGTGAGGGCACGGTTACTCGTAGCGCAAAGCTTCGATGGGATCCAGATTCGCAGCACGCAGTGCCGGCACCATGCCGCTCACGATTCCCACGACACCAAGAATCGAGGTCGCGACGACGAGGGTCATAGGCGAAACGATCAGTCGAATGTCGGCGGCTTCGGCATGCTTCGCCAGAGCGCTGTAGAAGGTAATGCGTCCAGCGAAGATCGAAACAGCGTACGACAGGATGATTCCGAGAATTCCGCCTGCAGCGGTGATTACCATGGCCTCGGCCAGGAACTGAAACAGGATGTCGTGCCGGCGCGCTCCTAATGCTTTCTCCACACCGATCTCGCGGGTACGCTGGGTCACGGAAACCAGCATGATGTTCATCAGCCCTACGCCGCCGATGCCGAGCGTCACCGTGCCAATGAAGGCGAGCAGGGCCTTTAAGGCGACGATCAGGATGCCGAATTGCGAGAGCTGCTTCTGCGCGTCGAATACAAAGACGGCGCGTTGATCGTCTGACTTGAAGCCGTGCGCCATGGACAGCGTGTCACGTATCACTTTGTCCATCTTGTCGTGATCAAGTCCCAACGAGTCCATCCAGATGCCGTCGAGGTAGTGATTGTCTTTCAGGACATCCATCGAGTTGAAGGGGATGTAGACCACGCGATTGTTGTCGTTGTCGCCCTCCTGCATGCGGGGCGCGCCGACGCCAATCACCTCAAACGACACACCATTGATGCGGATGGTTTCTCCCAAGGCAGGCATGCCGGAGAAGAGCTTGTCGCGTGCTTCCGAGGCCACGACTGCGTACAGGCCGTGCTGCATGTTGTCGGCATCGTTGAGGAAGCGGCCTTCCGCGATGTCGAGGTTCCAGATCGCCTGGATCGATGGGTCCAATCCCATGACGGTGAAGGTAAACGAGCGGTTGTCGTTCTGAACGGTCGAGTCCTTCTGCGCCATGCGGACGACGTGTTTGCACAGCGGCAGGTTATTCCGTAGCAATTCAATGTCGTCGTTGGTAAAGCGCACCTGCACTCCAGCCTTGTTGCCTCCCGCCTGTTGGGAAGTGCGCCCGGGAAATATGCCAACTGCGGTTGCGCCGAAACTCTGAAAGATCGTCTCGATCGCCTTTCCGAAACCGTTGCCGTAGGAGAGCAAAAGCACCACGGTGGCGATACCCCAGGCCATGCCTGCCATGGTGAGCAGGGTGCGGCGTAAATCGTGGCGCATCGCGGAATAAGCTTGTTTCAGAAGATCACTATGCATGGCTACTCTTTACGAAGGGCCTCCACGGGTTCGAGCAAGGCAGCGCGGCGGGCAGGATAGAGCCCAGCGGCAATCCCAGCCACCGCCAGGGACAACACCGCCAACAATGCCGTGGATGCGACAAGCTTGGGCGGATCGAATCCTTGGCCCATGTTTACTCCGGAAATCATTGCCATGAGACCGGCGGCGCCGCCGATCCCGATGGCCCCGCTCAGAAGAGTGAGGAAGGCGCCCTCCACAAAAAACTGAAACATGATGCTGCGCCGGGTGGCGCCGATGGCTTTACGAAGGCCGATCTCCCGTGTGCGGTCGGCAACTGCGACCAGCATGATGTTGATAATTCCGATAGCTCCCAAGGCGAGGGTGACCAATCCGACGCTGCCCAGAAACACATTCATGGCATCGAAGATCTTACCCACCTGATCGGCCGTCTTCACGGTATCCCACTCATCAAAGGCATCCGGATCGCTGGGATTGAAGCCGTGGTTGCGGGAGATAATCTTGTGGACTTCCTGGCGCGCCTGCTCGTGCAATGCCCGCGAACGCGGCTGGTAATTGATGAACGAAATCACGTTCGTGCCGATGCCGGTGTTGAGAGGCCGGAAGTAATTCTGCATGGCGTGAAATGGCACGAAACTTCGCAGGTTCTGGTTCATGTTGTCGCCGTGCCCAACCTTCTGCAAAGTTCCGATGACGAGGAAGCGCACGCCGTTGAGCAAGATCGTGGCGCCGACCGCAGGGCGACCCGGGAACAAGGTGCGCCGGACTTCATCGCCGATCACGATTACTGATCTCTTTTGTGAGTCGTCAAGTTCGTTAATCCAGCGGCCTTCGTTAATAGGCAAGTTGCGAATCTGGTTGAAGTTCGCCGGAACTCCCATGATCTGTCCGCTGGCCTGGTAGAAGTCGCTGACCGCGCGAATATCTCCGCGAGAGATCGCGGGCGCCGCTGCGGCGACGCTGGGGCAGTCGGTGAGGATGTCCTTAAAATCATCGTAAGTGAGGTAATACTGGCGTAAGGCAGTGAAACTGCCTTGCATCGCGGGGGCGCGGCCCGACCAGATGAACATGACGTTTTCGCCGATGGAGTCGAATTGACGGCGGTTGCCGGACCGAAATCCTTCGCCAAGACCGACCAGCAGCAAAAGGGAGCCGACGCCCCAGGCGATGCCGAACATCGTGAGAAATGAACGCAATTTATGCGCCCAGAGGGTTCTAAGAGTCTGTCCGAAGATATCGAATATGCGGCGCACGAGACTCTTCGATTATACGGGCACACGAGGCTTTGAAATCTGCGTCCGATGCCGATCTTGGAACTCTATCGCTCCCAGAAAGGACTTATGAAACTGTCGTTGTGAACATAGGCGAATCCGGCATGCGTCTTGTGCGGATCAACGTCAGCACATAACATTCACGATCATCCGAACTTGGGACCTGCCCGTCGCTCCTGTTCTGTAAGGAGGAATAAAGGAAGTATGAGAAAACAACTGTGGCTAGCATCGGCCGCTTGCCTGGCGATGTTGCTGGCTTGTGGTGCTCCAACATTCGGTCAGGCTCCTGACCAAGCGGAGGAAGGGCAAATTCTGGCTCTGGAGAACGCATGGAATCAGGCTGAAGTCCAGCATGACCCGGCTGCTCTGGAGTTGATCTTGACCGACGACTTCGTGATCACTGAGCCGGATGGCACGATGCAGAACAAGCGCGAACACATGGCCGCGACGAAAGACACGTCGTACCACTACGACTTGCTGGTCTCTGAAAACTTTCGCATCAAGGTTTACGGGACTGTAGCCGTTGTAACCGGCACGTACCACGAAAAGGGATCAACGAAAGGAAGCCACTTCGACCGCCGTGGCCGGTTCACTGATACGTGGATTCGCCTTGGACGCACATGGCGATGTGTCGCCAGTCACGACAGTTTGCCCGTGAAGTAGGTCGGGACAGTGACTCCATTGTTCGGCGACATGCAGGTTGAGCACGCGAAACTGCACTTCAAGAATAATCCTCGCAATTCCCCAGAAATCGATTCCGAATCGCGCCTGAGTTCGCTATTCTCTAACCGGAATGTCGACTCTCGCTCTGACCGAACTGTTGGGTGCCACGGTGTATGACCCGTCCGGCGCGGCAGGACGGGTGCGTGAAGCGACGGTGGCCCCGCAGGAAGACCGTTCGAGAATCGCCTCGCTCATTGTGAAAACCAAGACCGGAAACCGGCTGCTGCCATTTACGGCCATCTCGGCAGTCAATGGGGGCATTCGCACGTCAACCTCAGCGACGGAATGGCCGGCAGCTAGCGGTACGGAAGGCCTGTTCTTGCTCGAGCGTGACCTGCTTGATCAGCAAGTGATCGATGTGAACGGCCGCAAAGTCGTACGTGTTAACGACGTGGATATAGAGTTCGACGCGCAAAAGGCGGTGGGCGCCGCGCATCTCGTGATGCGAGTTCTTTCGGTGGACGTCGGAGCACGGGGCGCAGTGCGCCGGTTGCTACGCGGAGTAGCGCCACGAATAGCGTTGCAGGCCTTGCTGGGAAAAATCCCTCCCCGCAGCATTCCCTGGAAGTTTGTCGATCTGATCGAGACGGACCCGGCGCGCCGGGTGAAGCTCAAGATTTCGCATGACGGTCTTGCAAAACTACATCCCGCCGATATCGCCGACATCGTCGAAGATCTGGCGCCCGACGAAAGGCAGGCCGTATTCCAAACACTCGATGAGGAAACGGCTGCCGAGGCTCTTGAAGAAGTCGAGCCTCGAGTGCAGAAAGCGATCGTTGAGTCGCTTGATTCAGGGCGTGCTGCCGACATCGTTGAGGAGATGGATCCGGGCGCGGCTGCTGACTTGCTCGGTGACCTTTCCGAAGACCGCACCGAGCAGATTCTGGTGCAGATGGAGCCTGCCGCGCAGCAGGAAGTGGTCGAGTTACTCGAGCACAAGGAAGAGACTGCTGCCGGCCGCATGACCACCGAGTTTCTCGCATTGCCGGTCAATGCGACGGTGCAGAATGCAATCGACACGTTGCGCGAGTTTGAAGGAGGCGTGGAGGTTGTCAGCACCATCTACCTGGTCGACTCCCAGGGAACTCTGGTAGGAGCCGTTCCCCTCGCGAAGTTGGTGCTGGCCCCCCTTTCCGCCCCGATGCTCTCCCTGCATCAGGAGCCTTTGATCCTTGCTCACGAGGGAGCAGAAGAGAACGAAGTCGCCGAGTTATTCGATAAATACAATCTGCAGACGCTCCCAGTGGTCGACGAACATAACAAGCTCACCGGCGTGATCACGTCAGACAACGTCATCAGCATGCTGCGATCAAAGCTCTAGCTTTCGCGAAAATGCGCTTGCGATACTTGGAAAAGCCCGATCTGGCAGGCTCTTCGCGAATCGCCCCAATATTGATCGCAAGCACCAACATCAACATAGAGAATCTTTGCGTTATGCACTTTTCGTTTGGCCGAATTCACAACATGCATTTATCCTGTGGCGTCGTTCACGAGTAGACAGCTTTATTTTTATGTCTGAGAAATCTGCGCATGAAGTTCCTCAAACGTTCCAAAAGCCGGATCTTGCTGTTCCTCGCTGTTGTCGGTCCGGGGTTCATTACCGCGAACGTTGATAACGATGCCGGCGGCATCCTGACTTACTCGCAGGCCGGCGCCCAATTTGGACATGCTCTGCTATGGACCATGCTCCCGATGACCCTCGCGCTCATCGTGGTGCAGGAGATGTGCGCCCGGATGGGGGCCGTGACCGGCAAAGGCTTGAGCGACCTGATCCGCGAGGAGTTCGGCCTGCGCATCACGTTCCTGATGATGCTGGGAATTCTCGTTGTCAACTTCGGCAACGTTGTGACTGAATTTATCGGAATCGCGACGAGCCTGGAATTGTTCGGCCTCTCGCGCATCTTTACCGTTCCGATCTGCGGTGTGATCGTCTGGTTCATCGTGGTGAAGGGCCAGTACAAGACGGTCGAGAAAGTTTTCCTTGCTGCGTCGTTTTTCTACGTGACCTATTTATTCGCCGGAATTCTGGCGCATCCCTTGTGGAAGGACGCAACGATTGCCACATTCAAACCGCCCAGGATACAGGCGTTTCGCGACAACGCCTACCTCTTCATGATCATCGGAGTCGTCGGGACGACCATCGCCCCATGGATGCAGTTTTATCTTCAAGCTTCCATCGTGGAAAAGGGAGTCACGAAGAGAGGATTCCGAGCGTCGCGGCTCGACGTGATCACAGGATGCGTCTTTACCGATATTGTGGCCTGGTTCATCATCGTTGCCTGCGCGGCGACGCTCTACATCCATGGATTTCGCGACATAAAGTATGCGGCTGATGCCGCGCAAGCCCTGAAGCCGCTGGCAGGCGACTATGCCTACATCTTGTTCGCAGTGGGTTTGTTCAACGCGTCGCTGTTTGCAGCTTCGATTCTGCCGCTTTCAACCGCGTATACAGTCTGCGAGGGGCTGGGATTTGAATCTGGAGTCGATCTGAAATTCGGGGAGGCCCCATTCTTTTACTGGCTCTATACGCTGCTGATTATCGCGGGGGGAGCGCTGGTCCTGGTAATTCCAGCCGAACAGCTGGTGAAGATCGTTTTGTGGTCGCAGGTGCTCAACGGTGTGGTCCTGCCATTTGTATTGGTTTTCATGTTGCTGCTGATCAACAAGAAAGAACTCATGGGTGAGTACACGAACTCGCATCTGTTCAACGCGGTGGCGTGGTCGACCACAATCATCGTGATCGTGCTTTCCGTCGCCCTGATGGTGTCTTCGCTTACTGGAAAGGCTGGCGGATGAGGTACTTTCTTAAATCAGTTTTCCGGCAGCTAGATCGTTTACGAGGGTGAGATCGGCTTCCAGGAAGTCGAACTTCGGAAGATCTCGTGGAAGCGCCCATTGCATGTCCTTGAATATCCGGTTCTCGATTTCTTTCTGATATTGCCGGACTTCGAAGAATCTCAGCTCTACCATGCCGCCGTTCGGATACTCGTGCTGAATCCTGGCGATTTCGTTTCCGACAATGGCCACAATCCCCAACTCTTCTTCCAGTTCGCGGCGCAGGGCGTCGCGAGGTTGTTCGCCGTCTTCAATTTTTCCTCCGGGAAACTCCCATTTCAACGGCATGGTTTGGTGCCTTGTACGCTGGCACACTAATAGCTTTCCGTCCTGAATGATGAGGCCCGCAACGACCCGCTTCATGACTGGGAAGCTGTACTCGCCTGGAGTGCGCTTGCCACGGGATCGATACAACTGGTGAATGTGAAGGCAAAAGCGGCCACGCCAGTCGAACAACGGAGCTCAAGTTCGTGCGTGCCAAAATCGTGATTGTCCACGAGGAAATACATTCGGGCCGAGTCGACAACCAGGTAACTTTCTTCGGAACCTTGCGGGTTGGTTCGAAGGCGCGTGTCCTTGGTCGCCTGGGCACGAGTTAACGGCTTTCCATCTTGCAAGATCAACACTTCAGCGGAGGGCATGTGGGGGCAAGCCATGACCAAGTTTACGGCGGCCGCCTCGTATTTCAACCGCAAAGTGTGTGGACCACCTTCCACCGCTTCCATGTACTCGGCGGTTGAGGCCCAACGGCCGTCAGCGTAGACGAAATTCTCTTCGAGTCTGCCGGTATAGGCGTAGTCTGCGATCTGGTCTTCTTTGAATCCACCCTCGTTGCCAAGCCGCCCGCGCCGATTTCCGAGATACAATTCGCCCGTTGGCCGGTAGCAGACGGCGCCCATGCCATCTTCTTCGCGGACTGGACCCATCAAGACCGGAAGCTCGATGGAAGCATCTACCTCATGCAGCAACTCCTGAATTACCTGCTCGCATTCAGCGTATCCGCCCTCGCCGAAGTGTCCCCATCGCAGGTATCCGTCTTTGTCGAGCAGGTATTTCGTGGGCCAATAGCGGTTGGCAAAGGCCTTCCAGATCTCGCGATTGCTATCGATCACGATCGGATAGGTCAGTCCAAACTCACGTATGCCGCGTTCTACATTCGACTCATACTGCGCAAATGTGAACTCGGGCGTATGGACACCGATCACAGTTAGCCCGTTATCGCGATAGCGTTCGTGCCAGGACTGAACGTAAGGCAGAGTGCGGATGCAGTTGACGCAGGTGTAGTCCCAGAAATCGACGAGGACGACGCGACCGCGTAGCTGGCGAAAACTGAGTGGAGTGGAATTGAGCCAGACTCGGCCGATCTCAGGAGCCCGGACCTTGCCTTTCTCAACCCTCATGCCGGGGAGTCTTCCAACCTCTTTCCGACAAGGACGGCGCAGTGCTGGACGAGGTTCTGGTGCTCAGACGTGAACGCGGCGGGAAAATGGCTGTCGATATCGAGCTCTCCGACGACTTTGCCATTCACAAATATGGGCACAACGATTTCGGACTTTGTTTCGAGAGAACACGCGAGGTAACGCGGGTCCTTACTGACATCGTCTACTACCACTGTCTGCCCACTGGAAGCGGCCGCGCCGCAAATACCTTGGTGCAGCGGGATGCGCGTATGTGGGGTCATGGCACCTTCGAAGGCTCCCAGAACAAGTACCGGAGGCTGCGCTCCGGGCTCGAGCATGTAGAACCCAACCCAGTTGTATTTCAGCATCCGATCGTGCAGAAGCTTTGCCATGTTTCGCATGAGATCCTGGGCTGAACGCGATGCGGCAGCCAAGTCGCTGATCTCGTTTCGAACTTCATCGATTCGGGTAGTGACGGCCATGGTGAAATCTTAACTCAGTGGGCGTAATCCTCGACGCGGGATGCCGAAACACCAGTAATCTCACGGATTCCTTTCGTGCGAGGAAACAATTCGGGATGAATCGCAAACGCCAATGCGTCGAGCCCCTGGATCAAGGTTGGGGCGGGAGTGTTGAGAAATTCGTCGGGGATGCAGTACACGCGCCCCGCCTGGGCTGCGGAGGTTCGACTCCATCCTCGATCGCGAATGATTTTTTCCAGAGGTACTCGATCGCCCGCGCCGCACCAGGCCGCGATGACGATGTCTGCGTCGAAGGTGGCGAGTTCATCCGGCGATAGCTTTCGGCCCGGTTCACCGATGAAAGTTCCTCCGGCGGCTTCGACCAGTTCTGACACCCACTTCTGCGAGGCGATAATGGGCTTGCCCCATTCTTCACAGAAGACCCGCGGCCGCATGCACTTGCTCGCCTTTTTGCGGACTTCGTCAATTCGTTGTTCCATAGCGGAAATTACTTCGGCCGAACGCTCATTGGCGCCCACGACGCCGCCGATCACAGAAATATCGACATAGATATCCGCCAGACTCTTCGGAGCCAAGCCGAGAAACCGCACTCCCGCCTTCAGAATCTCCACGACTGCTTTTTCCTGATAGGGAACTGCGGCGATCACGAGATCGGGGTTCGTCGCGATAATCTGCGATGCGTCGGCCGTCCACGAATCCGAGAGAATCGTTGGAGCTCGCTGCGCAATCTCCGAGACGACATCG
Source organism: uncultured Acidobacteriota bacterium (assembly GCA_963801895.1). Classification (GTDB taxonomy): domain Bacteria; phylum Acidobacteriota; class Terriglobia; order Terriglobales; family Acidobacteriaceae; genus Sulfotelmatobacter. The sequence continues at coordinate 231,547 of CAWDGM010000008.1, forward strand.
GCGCAGTATTTTGTGCAGGCTACGACGCGACCTAGTTCACCGATGGCGTCAAGGATCACAGTTACACTCGGCTGGAGCGACGCGATCCGGCGGACGGAATGCTCGGTCATTTGTACATCTTAAACATTCGCTGCATTCAGCGCGGCGCGGAGAACGTCCAAGGCGAGCTGGGCGGCATGATTTGACGCTGGAGGCAGCCCTCCAACGGAGGAGATCACATCTTCAGGGGTCAATTTGCGAGCCTCGACAACGCTCTTGCGGAGTAGGAGCTCCGTCAGCGCAGAGCCGCATGCAATGGACGGAACACACCCTCTGGCTTTGAAACGGGCTTCGGCAATCTGTCCGCCCTCGATTCGCAAGCTGAGCCGAAGGACATCTCCGCAGACCGGATTCTCCGTTTCGGCGACAGCGTCAGCTCCGGCGATGTCGCCCGCATTACGCGGATTCTGAAAATGGTCGAGCAACTTCGGAGAGTATGTCGGCATATTCGAAACGGAACTTAGACGTTACGTCAGTGCCCAGCGATTCCGTCCGGAAAATAAACCGCCCAGCCATGTTCTCGTGCAACTACGACGAGATCTGGATTGGGATTGATCGCAAAGGCGTTGCTGGCGAATTTCAGCATATCAACATCCCAGCGTGAGTTTCCGAAAGCGGCGTCGATATCCTTCTGAACTACCTCACGCAAAGCTTTCGGCTTGCCAGGGCCGGACGGCACTCGCACTAATTGATCGGTGACGATTCCATTCGAGACTACTGCTTTGGCGGCGAGAACGTGATCCTCGAGGACATCGAATTGAACCATCCCCGCGCGGATGAGCCACTCGTTCGATGACGAAACCGCCCACACATCACAGCCTCTGCGCCGCAATTGCCGGACCAGTTGCTGCATCTCGGGGAATATGTGTCCGGGAAAGGCGGAGGTCATGAATTCCGTTGCAGCCTCCATCACCGTCGCTTCGGGAAGCCCTTGATGCATGATGACCATCTGGCCGCACATATCGTCTTCGCTCACCTTACCGGCCTGGTATTCGACATAGCGTGCGCGCATCTTCGCGCTCACGTCGGGGCTAACGACTCCCTCTTTCATCTCCCAGTCGAAGAAGCGTTCGCCGGCGTCGCCGGACCAAAGGGTGCCGTCACAGTCGAAAGCGGTTACGCGCGGCTCAAGCCGCAAGACCGACTCAACAAAGGAATTTGCAGTAGTGGATGGAGGAATTTTGGCCAAGAGCAATCTTATCGCAGATTCGAAACGGACTCGCACTCTGTCAGGATGACATCGCGGAGACCGCTGCGTAGTCCTCGGGAGTATTGATGTTCAGCGAAACGAAAGGATCGTCCACGGGAACATACTGAATATGCTCGATCGATCGATGCTCCACATCGCGCGCGCTACTTCCACTGTCGGCTTGCAGGAAGGCCTCGATCATTTCTCGGCCCACAAGATAAGGGTGCCCATGTTTCCCCCCATACTCGGGAACGATGGCCCATATCTTGGAAGGAGCGTTCTCAAAGGCGTCGCGCAGAATCTGTAGGGTCGTAGCCCCAACCGGTGGACGATCGATCAAGGTGATAATGGCAGCATCGCGTCCACGATTCAAGACTTCGCGGAGTCCTACCTGCAAAGAACTGAATTGACCACGAATGGGGTCTGGGTTCGTTACCAGGGAAGCACCACTTGCATACACAATTGGAGCGAGGGTGGATTCATTTCGTCCGCTCACGACCACCACAAAATCTGCCGAGCGTCCCAGCGTGTCGATGGCGGCGGAGAGAAACGTTCCTTGAAGGAGCGAGGACTTGCCCGGTGGCCAGGGAAGAAGCGCCTTTTCCGTGCCCATGCGTGAGGATTCGCCGGCGGCAAGGATCACACCCGCGAAGCTTGCGACTCGTGGCATGGAGCGGAAGATAGCAGAAAGGCCGAGGAAAGTCAGTGCGCAACGCTAGCGAGCCTGATCGTCCTGATCGACGAGTTCTTCGGCTGAGTCAGAAGAACTTGTCTCTCGCGCGCCTTTGAACCAGCTCAAATAGGGAAGCGAGGCGCTCGCGTGTCGCCGGACCGCAATCAGTTCGGCAGTGATCGCCACTGCGATTTCCTCAGGAGTAACCGCACCGATGTCTATGCCAACGGGAGCATGAACGCGGTCAAAAAGGTGCGCAGCCAAGCCTTCTTCTTGCAGGGCCTTCGAAATTGTGATCACTTTCCGCTTTGACCCGATCATTCCCACATAACGGGATCGGGTCTGGACGGCCCAGCGCAGCAGCCGCATGTCGTCGCGGTGACCGCGCGTCACGATGACGATGTAGGAGGACTCAGTGGGATCAAGGTTTCGAGTTGCATCATCGAAGTCGAGGGCACGCACCTCGCGGGCCGCCGGAAACCTTTCCTGCGTGGCGTAGGAAGAGCGATCATCCGTCACGATGACATCAAATCCGGCCAAGGCTGCCGTTTTGCAAAGGTTGAAAGCCACGTGGCCTGCACCGAAAATATAAAGTAACGCTGGAGGAAGCACGGGCTCGATAAAAATCTCCAGCGTACCGCCGCAGACCAATCCCGTGTCGTACTTTGGATCCTGGTTCAAGTCGAACTTTAAGGTTCGAGGTCTCTCCGATTCCATAACTTCGCGGGCCGCCTGCCAGACGTCGGCTTCGACGCACCCGCCGCCGATGGTCCCCACGATCGACCCGTCATCGCGCACCAGCATCTTGGCAGTTTTGAAGGACGGAATGGAGCCGCTGACGTTGGTGATGGTAGCGACGGCTCCCCGGCGTCCTTGCCGCCGGAGCTCAACGATTTGCTCGTAAATGTCCATGGGGCAAAGGATCGAGGATCAGAGAATATTCCACGATTATCAATCGGTTATCAGACGCAGTCAAACGTCGGGCAGCATTCCCCTGCCTTATAGTATGTGAGCTACTGGCGGAGAGAACCTCAATGAAAGCAGTCCGCATTCATCAATTTGGCGGTCCCGAAGTCCTGACCTATGAAGACATACCTGATGCGCAGCCGCGTAAAGATCAAGTTCTCGTTCGCGTTCGGGCCTGCGCACTGAATCATCTCGACCTGTGGGTTCGCAAAGGACTGCCCGGCGTGAAGCTGCCCCACATCCTTGGCAGCGACGTCGCTGGAGAAGTCGCCGAAGTCGGCGAGTACGTAAGTGGCTTCACCATTGGACAGCGTGTGCTCCTCTCGCCCATGCACTACTGCGGGCGTTGCGTGAAGTGCGTTGCCGGTATTCAGAATCAGTGCCGCGAATTTACCGTGTTGGGCAATGCCGTGGACGGAGGGAACTGCGAACTGATCGCGGTTCCACCGGCCAACGTGATCCCTTTTCCTGACTCGATGGATTTCATCCAGGCGGCGAGCGTGCCTCTGGTGTTCGTCACGGCATGGCACATGTTGGTCGGTCTGGCAGGCATTCGCCCGGGACAAACCGTACTGGTCTTAGGCGGCGGTTCGGGGGTGGGGATCGCAGCAATTCAGATCGCAAAGATGTTTCACTGCCGGGTCATCACCACCGCCGGCAACAATGCAAAACTTGAAAGAGCGCATGCTCTGGGAGCCGATCACGGCATCGACCATTACAAGCAAGAGATTTCCGACGAAGTTAGAAAAATCACGAACAAGGAAGGCGTCGACATCGTCGTGGAACACGTCGGACTCGCGACTTGGGACGAGAGTGTGAGGTCGTTGAAAACTGCGGGCACTCTAGTTACGTGCGGGGCCACTACCGGACCAAATGTCGCCATCGATCTGCGGCACTTATTTGCCCGGCAACTGCGCCTGCTCGGCTCCTACATGGGGACGATGGGCGAGTTGCGTGAGGTGTTGGGCCATGTATTCGCAGGGCGCCTGAAACCGGTCGTAGACCGAACGTTCCCGCTGAGCGACATACGCTCCGCGCACGAGTATCTCGAGAATGGCCAAATGTTCGGGAAGATTGTGGTGATTCCCGACGGCGCAAAATCGTAGTGATAGCGCGCCAGAGTTGGGACGGCAAACTGTTCTGCGCGCCGGTCTGGTTTAGAATAGAAACACAATGTCTCGTGAACTTAATTTTGGCCCATACGTTGATATCGAAAACGGCAAGAAAGTAGTCAAGGATCTTACCTTTGGGAATCCGACGCCCGAAGGGGTGGTGCTCACCACGCTCGATTCCGCCGTGAACTGGATGCGGAAAAGTTCGATCTGGCCCATGACATTCGGACTGGCCTGCTGCGCGATTGAAATGATGTCGATGGGCGCGTCCCGCTTCGATATCGCGCGCTTCGGGGCAGAAGTATTTCGCCCATCACCTCGCCAATCGGACCTGATGATTATCGCCGGACGCGTTTCCAACAAAATGGCGCCTGTGATCCGCCAACTCTGGGAGCAGATGCCTGAGCCGAAGTGGGTAATGTCGATGGGCGCGTGCGCAACATCGGGTGGCGTATTTCAGAATTACGCGCTGGTTCAGAGTGTGAACCAGGTGATCCCGGTTGACGTGTATGTGCCGGGATGTCCGCCTCGCCCCGAGCAACTCATCTATGCCATTACGCTGCTGCAGGACAAAATTCAGAAAGAGCGGGGAACGATCCGCAAAGCTTTCAACTTGTCTTAGAGATGGTCGTTACTGCAGCCGGAAAACCAGAGTGATTCTTTTTGGGGATTCGATCGGCTTGCCATTCAGCATGGCTGGCTTATAGCGCCACTGCCGGACCGCGTCGATCGCGGCGCTTGCCAGGGCCTGTGGTCCGCTAACAAACTTAATTCCTTTCACCGTTCCATTTTCGGCGACCGTCGCCTCCAGCGTCACAGGGCCTGCGACCCCTTCCGAGCGGGCTCGCTGCGGGTAGATCGGATCTACTTTTTGAACCAAGGTTGCCTGGACAACACCCTGTGAAACGGGGGCTCCCAGAGTCGGTACCGTCGCTGATCCCGACGCCATGCGGACCAGATCGTTCGGAGCGCCCGAATCAACTAATTCAATGGAAGGCGGCGCATCGTTAGAAGAATCGGCAGTTGATGGTGTCGATGGAGCCGGCGATTCTGGTTTCGCCGTAGTTTTTGGCGAGGAGGGAACTGCAGAGCTCGAGTTCGCCGATCTTTCCGCAGGCTGAATCTCCGCCGCATTCTGTAAAGGATTCTTGGTTTGTCCGCGATCCGTTGGACGAACTGTTTTCGGGAGCTGATTCTTCGAGGGCGTGACGTCCGCCGGAGGTTTGGCAATGGCAGCGGGAGCCGAACCTTGAACCTGTGCTGCCGGCTGCGTGCCAGCCACATTTGTCCCGCTCGAACGCCAGCTTAATCGAATCACAAGCGCAATCAGAAGGACGGCAAGCGCCGCCGCGCCGATGACCAAGTAGCGCTTTGTGAGGTACGGCGTGTACCACTGTGCGTCGCTTCCATCGCGATGCAGGGCGGCGGCTGCTGGAGCGAATAGTGCCGAACGGCGGGTGATGGAAGTTGACGTCGCGACGGCGGCCGCTTGACGCTCGCGTTCGTACGAAGTCTCAGCAATCTCCGCCAGCGAGCGCAATGCATCGATTTGTTCTTTCTGGAATGCTCGCGGGCGGGCCGAGAAAGCTTCGAGGATCCCGATCATTCCCATGTGGCTTCGCAATGGAACAACCACCAGTGATCGAATTCCCAAGCTGCGGCAGGCCTCCGCATCTACGCGCTCGTCGGTCCTTGTGTCCTCGCAGACGAGAGTGGACGCCGTACGCAGGGACTCCCCGGAGATCCCGGAATCCGTATTGAGCGGCACTCCGAGAGGTGGCGCCATATCGCCACTGCGCGCACGGCAGACGATGAGATCGTTAGTGCGGAGCGCAATGGCAGTGCCTTCGGCACTCCCGAGAGCCCGTGCGGCATCCGCAATGGCGACCAGAATGGAGTCGGTCGATCGCGTCCCATCCTCCGCACTCTGGCGGATGACGTCGATGACGGCCATGCTATCCGGTGCCTGTACTTCGATGGATGACATAACTTCTTTGGAGCGCGCTGAATTTTCCCGGCTAGCCACTCCAGGTATTGAGGAAACAGGAAACGGCGGGTCTCCCATGGGCAGCACAGCTCAAAAATAGTGAGTGACCAGAAACGAAGCGCCCAGAACGAAGCGGCGATGTCGTGAATGGCTGTAAGTGTGTCGCAAATTGGCAGTGCTGTCAATCCCGGTGGTGGTAATGCCGTACCAGCTATGTGCTCTAGCGGCGGTCTTAGTCCAAACCATCGCCCTGCGGGATCATTTGGAGCGAAATAGGGCACGGCTCCGCGCTATAATCAGTTTGCCACCTGGGGTGTTTTATGGATCTGTTTCCCGTCGGCTCCTACCTGGTTTTGTCCTCTCTTCTGATTGCGGCACCCGTGTGCGCGCAGAATGCTCCTTCCAGCCCGGTTCCAAGCAATGCTTCAGCGCAGTCTGACGCAGGTCAAACTCCGGCTGCAATCGAACCAACCGGACCGGTTGCGGCCGACGCGCCGCGCATGACCAAGCAGACGCGCTACGAGATCATCAAAGATTTCGAGACACAAATTGTCTATTCACGCACGGCATTTCCGATGGGGGCGCGCGGATTGAACCTGCGCAACGGCGTGGTCTCGCCGCAGGGCCAGGAGTTGCAACAGCTTCTCACTATCTGGGGACCATCGATTAAGCCCGGGGACCCGGCCCACATTTCCTATGTGCGGATCAAGGACGACCACATTCATTTCGATCTTAACGGTGGCCCGGTCCACCGGAAGAAGTGGTATCAGCACATTCAGGTCGCGGGCGCGAATGGAACTCCCGTGCCGCTTTCGAACGATCAATCCACCGACAATCCTCACGGCAGCTACCTCGACGTTTATTTCGACAAATACGTCCCAGAGATGAGCGCCGCGCAGTTGCGAGCCCTCCTACTTCCTGTGCTTGACTTCAAGGCCAGGAGCAAAGAAGAAGCATATCTGGATACCGTCCCACCAAAAGCCAAAGAGGCGATCCAGGCTCATCACGTGCTGGTCGGCATGAATACCGAGATGGTGATTCACGCGGTGGGAAAGCCTCCGAAGAAGGTGAGGGAACGAGACGGCGAGACCGACTACGAGGAGTGGATTTACGGCCAAGCCCCGCAGGATGTCGATTTCGTGCGCATTATCGGCGACGAAGTGGTGCGGGTTGAAACCATGAAAGTCGGCGGCCAGAAAATTGTGCGCGCCGAAAAAGAGGTGATCATCGAGAAGCCGGACAAAGACACAGAGGCCAAGCGCGAGCAGGAAGACCGTCCCGCGAATGCACCGAGTCTGCGCCGCCCCGGCGAAGACACAGAAGACGTGCCCAAGCCGTCCGATTCGATCTCTCCGATGCCCCCGGCAGCGCCGCCGGATATCCCGCAGACCGGACCTCCTGGCCCGGGAGAGATCATCGCAGGCCGTCGATAGGCTCAGCCCAAGCCCCGCTCAGGTGGCCAAGTCCAAGGCTGTCAACATGCGACCCTCGCAAGAAACTGCACATTGACAGGTGCAATTCGTACCGTCATAATCATCCGAGTTCAGCCCACCCCCCGTTGTTCCTTCCTTCTGCCACCCCTATCAAATAAGCAGTCGTTGAAACGTCGAATCCGTGTACCTTCATCGCGTAGCGAGTCGCACGAGGGCCCCCCTGAAGTCAGACAACTCGTGTTGTCCTGTGAATTCTGAGTGAGTCAGGTGCAAAGATCCAGTGCGAAAGCGACAACCGAAACTCACATTCTGTAGAATCTCCCAATGCCGACCGCCATTCAGTGCCGCGATCTGCGCAAGACCTACGACGGCAAACTCGAAGCCGTGCGCGGACTGAACCTTGAAATCCAGACGGGTGAATGCTTCGGGCTGCTCGGCCCGAACGGCGCAGGTAAGACGACCACGATCGAGATTCTCGAAGGTCTGCTCGCGCCAACCTCGGGCGAAGTCACGATCTTGGGACATTCCTGGAAGAAAAATGAGCGCGAGATGCGTGAGTGGCTGGGCATTTCGCTGCAGGAAACGCGCCTCTCCGAGAAGCTGACAGTGCGCGAGACCATCGAATTATTTGCGAGCTTTTATCGCCAACCGCGATCGACGGACGAAGTCCTCGAGCAGCTGCAGCTTACAGAGAAGGCGGACTCCTGGGTAGGGAAGCTTTCAGGCGGACAGCGTCAGAGGTTGGCGGTCGCAACAGCGTTAGTTTGCAATCCGAAAATTTTGTTTCTGGATGAACCGACAACGGGGCTTGATCCGCAGAGTCGTCGCCAGCTTTGGGACATCATCCGCGTCTTTCAACGTGAAGGCGGCACAGTGCTGCTCACAACTCACTACATGGACGAGGCGGAACGCCTCTGCGATCGCCTCGCCATCGTGGACCACGGGCAGGTCATCGCCGAAGGATCGCCGTCTGACCTGATCAATCGTCTGGGCGGAAATCATGTGGTCGAATTTTCCGTCAGCGGCTCCGATGGAGCGGCACTACCTGCGTGGCGCGGCCTGCCGAGCGTGGAATCCGTGCGCGAAGACGACGGTCTGGTCTCACTCAACGTCAAGCAGCCGCATTTGACGATACCGGCACTGCTTGATTCGATCGACCGGCAAGGCGGTGTCCTGCAACATTTGACGACCCGACAAGCCAGCCTGGAAGACGTATTCGTGCGACTCACCGGACGCCATTTGCGCGAAGAGTAAATCACCCGAAGGAGTGAGGATGATCCGAAGACACAAGTTTGCTTTTCTGGCGACGATTGCTCTGACCTTCGCAGTTCCTGGCTGGACGCAGGCTCCATCGCCCGCATCCACTGACGCTGGCAGTTTTCCTCCGTTTCAACAGTGGATGGGCGCGGTCCTCACCGGGAACTCCTCGACTCTTACCGGTCTCTACAGCAACGATCCGCCGGCAGAGATCAGCATCAAGACTATGAATCATACGGCGGATGCCGATACCACATTCTGGCTTGATCTGAAGGTGCGCACTATGAAGGCCGAAATCGTCCGGCTGGTCGTCCGGCCGGAGCGGGCGAGCATTATCTTCCGCGCCGCGATTGTTGCAGGCGACGGCCGCACCTTGAACGTGACGGACGCTCAGGGCTGGCAAAAGCAGGGCGATCAATGGCGGATCGTCGGTGTCGAGCGCACGGACAATCCCCAACTGAAACAGCCCTCCGACATGAAGAAGGATATTTACCCGGCGAGCGCCAACGCGCATGCGGAAATCAAAGAGGCATCACAGAAAGCGGCCAAAGAGCACAAGCGTCTGCTGCTGGTGTTTGGTGCCAATTGGTGCTTCGACTGTCACGTCCTCGACCTTGCATTTCACGGCCCGGAGCTGGCCCCGATTGTGACCGGAAACTTTGAGGTCGTGCATATCGATCTGGGGCCCGACGAGAAGAAAAATCTCGATCTTGTGAAGCAATATGACATCCCACTTGACAAAGGTATTCCCGCGCTGGCGGTTGCCGAGAGCGACGGCACGCTGCTGGTAAGCCAGAAAAACGGCGAGTTCGAGGACGCGCGTGGCCTTGCGCCAGATGCCTTGGCGGAGTTTTTGAACAAATGGAAGCCCCAGGCGCGCTGACGGATGGTATCCACCTATGAGCGTGGCACAAGCAACACCAGTTAAAGCTGCACCCGCCAAACCCGCGGCCCCTGCGCCCAACGGACGATGGGCGGGATATCGGCATCTGCTGATGGCGCGCATGCTCGAACTGAAGCGCGAGCCGGAAGTGGTGTTCTGGGTTTTCGTGTTTCCGTTGTTGCTGGCTTTGGGGCTGGGAATCGCATTTCGCAACAAACCGGGCGATGCTGTCTCGGTCGCCATTGTGAGCGGGGCAGAGTCGCAGCGCGCACAGGATTTGCTTGGAAAGTCACCGCATCACGATTTGTTCAAAGTCCAGGTTCTCGATTCTGAGGATGCGCGAAAAGGTTTTCGCCTGGGCAAGTTCGACCTCGTCATCGAAACCGACGGCAAGGGAGGCGTCTCTTACCGGTACGATCCGGCACGCCCCGAGAGCGTGCTGGCCAAGGCCGAGACTGACGCCGCGCTGCAAGCTGCCGCAGGTCGAAGAGACGCGTTGGCCACGTCCACAATTACGACGTCAGAGCCGGGATCGCGCTACATCGACTTCCTCATCCCCGGACTCCTGGGAATGAATCTGATGAATTCCGGGATGTGGGGCATCGGCTTCGCGCTCGTCGACATGCGTCAGCGGAAGCTCCTGAAGCGCTTCGTTGGCACGCCCATGCGTCGCGGCGATTTCCTGATGGCTCTGGCGTCCAGCCGGCTCATCCTGATGATCATCGAAGTGGGGCTACTACTGGTCTTCGGCGTGTTCTTCTTTCACATGAGGGTACTAGGTTCGGTTGGCACAATTTCGTTGATTGCGGCCATCGGTTCGCTGACCTTCGGTGGCGTCGGACTGCTTACCGCCAGCCGAGCCCAGAAAATAGAAAGTGTCAGCGGCCTCATCAACCTCGTCATGATGCCGATGTGGATCTTCTCCGGAGTCTTTTTCTCCTACGAGAGATTCCCGAAGGTGATTCACCCATTGATCAAAGCGCTGCCGCTCACGGCGCTGAATGACGCTCTTCGCGCCAGCATTCTTGAAGGCACACCGCTCCTTCACCAGTGGCCGCGATTACTTGTAATGGTAGTTTGGGGTGGCGTGTCGTTCGCACTCGCCCTTAAGTGGTTTCGTTGGACCTAACGTGGGGTTCCGCTTAGGCCCCGCCCGCTAGATGTTGGGGAAGTGACGAACGAGGCCCGGTACGGTCTTAGAAGGAACTACTATTACGACTTGACTAGCTTGGCAGCTTGCTTCCGCACTTTTGCCCAGCGTAGTCTCTGCGCATCGGCGATTCGCTGGCGGGCTTCCTTGCTCAATACTCGCTTCGTCCTTTTGAGCTTATTCCCGCTGCTATTGCCGAGTGCAGTTAACGCCTTCCCTACACGTTCCATCTCATTTTCGAGACGGGAGTACTCTTGCCGTAGGGAAGTGACTACCTTATTCAGGTTTGTCATTAGTACCCCCTCATGCGTCCAAGGCTAGCACGAGAGAAGGGAAGTTTTGTAAAAATTAGAACGTTGAAATTCTGATACTCACGATTTTTTAGTATGCAACTCGCGCCGCCAGAGAAAATTCACCGATCGCATCTCTCGTAGAGAACCGCGTCTCCGTCCGACTACTGCGAATTCGGTGAAATCGCATCCAAAATCCTGTAGTGTCTTATCGCATTCTAAGAGCGAGGACGTTTCGATTACTGGTGACTCCTGCTCGTCGGTAGTTTGGCTCAGAGAAATTAGTGCGATAGGTCACCCTTATATCTCCAGCCCAACCCGCCCTAACTCTGTGTGATGCTCTGAAGGAATCTCGGAGCCTTCCTAGCCTTGGTTGCCTGTTCGAAGCCGTAGGCCAGCTTGATCAACGTTGGTTCACTCCAAGCGCGGCCAAAGAATGAGATTCCCACAGGCAAGCCGAGCACGGACCCGGCGATCACATTGATGTTCGGATATCCCGCGACGGCCGCCGCATTCGAACTGCCGCCGGAAAAGTGATCGCCAGTGACGAGATCCGTGATCCACGCCGGACCTCCTGTCGGCGCAATCAGTGCGTCCAGTTGATTCTTATCCATGACAGCATCGATACCTTCCGTCCGTGCGAGTTGGTGATTGCGGGTCAGAGCATCCACATATTCTTTTTCGGTAAGCCCGCCTTTCGCTTGCGACTTGATAAACATGTCCTGGCCGAAGTAGGGCATCTCCTTTTGCCGGTTGCGCTCATTGAAATCGATGACGTCCTTGAGGCTGCGAACCGGCGCACTCGCTCCCAAACGCGCGAAATATGAGGCCAGGCCGGATTTCAGTTCGTACAAGAAGATGATGCCTTCACTTTCGTCAAATTTGCCCAGTGTCGCGACATCAGCCGGATCGACAATGATCGCACCCTGTCGCCTCATCACATCGATGGATTCTTCCATCAGCGCATCGACGGCATCGTTGAAGCCAAAAAACTTCCGAGCCACGCCGATCCGTGCGCCTTTCAGCCCGTTGGGATCGCAGAACTGTGAATAGTCAGCCTGTGACTTGCCCGCACTCGCGCTTGTCGCCTGATCTTCAGGATCGATCCCCGTCAGAGCACTGAGCAGAATGGCGGCATCGCGCAACGTGCGGCCCATTGGGCCTGCAGTGTCCTGGCTGGACGAGATCGGGATAATTCCGCTACGGCTGACGAGGCCCACGGTTGGCTTGATGCCCGCCAGTCCGTTCGCCGACGACGGGCAAACAATCGACCCGTCGGTCTCTGTACCGATTCCTGCGGCTGCAAAGTTGGCCGAGATGCCCGCCCCGGTTCCGGAACTCGATCCGCACGGATTGCGGTCGAGCGCATATGGATTCCTCGTTAGACCGCCGCGTCCACTCCATCCGCTGGTCGAGTGGCTGGAACGAATGTTGGCCCACTCGCTCAGGTTGGTCTTTCCCAGAATTACCGCGCCGGCGGCGCGCAATCTCATTGCGACAAACGAATCCTTGGGTGGCTTCGAGCCCACCAAGGCCAGCGACCCGGCAGTCGTCATCATGCGATCAGCGGTATCGATATTGTCTTTGATAAGAATCGGAATTCCATGCAATCGACTGCGTGGTCCTTTGGCTTTGAATTCGCGATCAAGGTCCTCAGCGATTGCCATGGCGTCCGGGTTTTTTTCGATAACCGCGTTCACGGCCGGGCCAGTCTTGTCGATCTCATCGATGCGCGCGCCGTATTTCTCGACCAGGGACTTGGCGGTGAACTTGCCGGACTTCATTCCATCCTGCAATTCGGAAATCGTGATCTCTTCCAACTCAAAGGGCTTGATGTCGGGAGCACTGCTGCTTGCAGGAGCGATTACGCGGGCCCCGCCCAGCGCAGGGTATAAGAGCGCAGCACTAGTCGCGGAGAGGGATTGAGTGAAAAATCGACGGCGCGAGGAAGGCTTGTCTTGTGGCATAGAAAGTTGTTCGAAGAAATCGGGCGACCATTAAACCACGAATGACCGACCACCTTCACGAAGTGTAGCTTCGGACGCATTCGTCTGGCGTTGCGCGTAGAGCGCGCAATCGAAACCCCGAAGGCGATGCCGCCGTTGCATTCACGCGTCGCTACGCTCCGCGGGACGGACGTATGCGTCCGCCCCTACACATGCAACTGCTGTGCTACCATGAGTTTAATTATTGAAGAGCGGGAGTAGTTCAGCGGTAGAACGCCAGCTTCCCAAGCTGGATGTCGCCGGTTCGATCCCGGTCTCCCGCTCCATCTTTTCAATGACTTAATGCCAGCGGTTTTCTTGGTGCTTTACACTCCCCACAAAATTCCCCACATCCGAGGGCTTGTCGAGAAGTTCGACTGCTTTCCGTGCTGAATTGTTGCTGATGTGGGTGTAATGCCTCACCATTTCCTTCGACATGTGACCGACCATGCTCTGCACGACCGACAGAGGCACATTTCGCTCGGCCATGAGCGTCACAAAGGTGTGCCGCATATCGTGAAATCTCAACCGCTGGAACGCCCTCACTGATTCCAGTTCCTCTTGAGCGAGGTCCCGTTTTTCGTGTTTGGCAGAATCCACGATGGCCTTTGCAGCGGCCCTCCGGAGGCTTCTCCATGCTGTGTTCCACGACACCTGATGGCGCGTAAAGTCGAAACCGCAATTCCCTTTCAACGGATCGGTGGTCTTTGTGTGTCTTGAGAGGTTTGCGGCAGCAAGTAGTGTTCGGATCGCGAACGCCAAGCGATGGAACCTCCAAGGTGGGCGCTTGTGTCCCGAGAGGCCAAGGGCACCGCTTGCGTCCGTATCCTCCGCAGGCGGTGCTGCTGGCTAATTGAAAGGGCGTAGGAATGGGACTACTGACCGAGGGTCGGCTCGCCGTTTCAACTCACTACTTGCTCGCACAGCTTGCCGAACCGGACGCACTCATTTGTTTCGTAACGACGGTCGAGGATGGTGATCCGCGCTTTTATTTCCAGAAGGGCCTCGCCCACCGTCTCGTACCCGAGCGGACGGTGGACGCGCTCGCCGCGAAGGGCTACCTCACGCGGATGAATTCGCCCGTCCCGATTTTCAGGATCAGCGAGAAGGGGAGGGCATACCTCCGGGTGGCGGCGCACGGTGAGCGATAAGGTTGGGAGAAGGTACAATTCTGAAGATCATGGAAAAAATGAAAATCTTCGTCAGCTGGTCCGGCCCGCGAAGTGCCGCCGTCGCTGAGGCTCTCAAGGAATATCTGCCGATGATCAACAACGCCTTCGACCTGTGGCTCTCCTCGGAGAACATCTCGAAGGGGTCTCGCTCAAAGCTCGAAATCGCTAAGGCGCTTGCCGCCGCCAAAGCTGGCATCATTTGCCTCACACCGAACAACCTCACTGCACCTTGGATACTCTTCGAAGCGGGCGGCATCGCAAAGACCATGGACGACACTCTAGTGTGCACGGTGCTGATCGGACTGGAGTGGAGCGACGTGAGCGGCGGACCCTTGAGCGAATTCCAGCACACCACGAAGCTCGACGAAAAAGAAATGCTGAAGATGGTGCAAGATCTGAACAATGTCGCTGGAGCGAGCGCTAGGACGGCCAGCGAGATCGAGAGAGCGTTCAAGCTTTGCTGGCCAGAACTCAAGGAGAAACTAAAGTTGGAGAAGCTCCCGAGCGACGGACCTACGCAACGGCCCGAGAGACACACGCAAGACATGCTCGGAGAATCGATTGACCTTGCGCGCCGTCACAGCGCCGAGATCGAAGCGGCGAACATCAGGATGGATGAATACATTGAAAGGAACGCCGCTGTCTTCCAATCCCAGATCGACTACCTGACCAACATCCTCACGCCAGCATCCTCGCTGTCACCAACGTGGCAAGATGCGGCGACGAGTGGAATGTTGAGCGCTCACGACGGGTCCAGCGCCGCGACCCCACATTCTGTCTACGGTCGCGTGCCCCTGTCGCAGAGAGGAACCATCGCCAAACCCTCGAGACCGCCTACAGGTTGGGTACCGACAACAGTCTCAGATGAAGAAGCAGAACGCGCCCACGCCGTGCACCTCAATAAAATTGAGGACGACAAACCCGAAGGCGGACCCGAAAAGAAGTAAGCCGCCATGCGGGGTCGGTGCGGCACCTCTCGACCATTGGAGGAATATGCCGATGAGCCGTCCGCGAAGGAATACCTCGAGGAATTGACGCAAGACTTCGTGCGCCTCTTCAGGCGGAAGGCGGCGACGACGTAACGATAGCAGCCCGCATCTGCCCGAGGTTTGCGTCCACAGCGGCACCAAACCTCGGGCAATCGCGGCGACTCAGCCAAGGGAGTGGGCACACCTCAAGGTGACAGCCCGGACCTGCTCTCAACACTTATCCGATTGTGCCATCTGAGTTCGCCCGCATAACATCAGCGGGAGTCTTATATGATGTCTTCCCGATGCCAATATTAAGACCTGACACTCTCAAAGGAGTTGACGATCTAATACGGGCAACCCACGAGGCGTTCAGGGAAGCATGCTTCAACTGGCTGTTAGTGGCGACGGCTCTCGTAGTGATTGGACTCGTACTTGAAGGCCCTGAATTGTCGCACGAAAATAAGCTCCATCATCCGCAACTGGCGATTCAACCGCAAATTCCACTTTTCCCTGCCAGAGCAGCACGCCCCGGACTGGGTGAAGCTGTTAGCTTTTGTCGGTTGGATATTAATCGTGTTGGGAGTAGGAGGCGAATTCATAGCGGACAGTTTTGTTTCTAAGGCAGATGGGTACGTGCAAACGTTTGACGAAATATTGCTACATGAAGCTCAGACTCGGACTGCATTTGCGAGCGAGCGGGCGAGCGCAGCCTATGAACGAGCAGCGGAGACTGAGCGAGAAGCTGCTGCTGAGAATGCTATTGCTGCGAAATCTCTTGCAGAGGCCGAGACTGCTAGAAAGGAAGCCGAGGGCTTCCAGTTACGAATCGCAGAGGCGAATGAGCGTGCAGCTAGTGCTGAGAAAAACGCGGCCGAGGCCCAGCTTGAACTGGGCCGGCTTAAGTCTCCTAGATCACTAACCCATGTTCCCGAGATGGTCCTGTCCCTAAAGCAGTTCGAAGGTACCGAGTACACATTTTCCTTCGTATTCCAAGACGAGGATTCCATCAAACTGCTCCGAGCGATTGATGACCTCTTGCACCAAGCTGGTTGGAAACGTCTCAAACCTCCGCATGGGTTCCCAGCATTGAACGTATTCCCGGGCGAGAATGATACTGCCGTGAAAGTCGGCATCGCGACGGGGCTGCTCGTCTCGGTGCAATCACAGGAATCGCTCGAAGTGTTACAGAAAAAGAATTCACAAGAACTCCCCTCATACATCCGCGCTGCCGACGCAGTTAATCTAGCTCTTTCTTCTAATGTGTTTCCCCCACAGGAGACCGCGACCAAGAAGCCGGTTGAGGTGCAGAAAGGCGACTCCACAACTGTGCTCATCGGAGTCGGCAAGAAGCCCTGATGAGAGACCGCGCTACCCGCTGCGACCGGGGCCAATGCAACTTCCGGGACCGGGGATGGCCTTCCCGCAGAGCACCCCGTAGGTTCTTCCCCAAGGACCCACCCACGCAGGTAATGGCCACTGCGTCGTCTCACCACCGACAGCCCGAAATTTTCAGAGTTTATGTTACTTTGTGACGTGCAACCCGTTGAAAACACGGCTTATCGGTGATTGTGCAGCGGGCCTTTTCCTGTTGCCCGGTGCCCGCGAGGAGGGATGATGAGCGTTATGGAGATGTTTCGCCAACCGTCGCACCAACGACGAGTTTAGGGTGCTAACCGGAAGTCTTCCGCCGAAGCAACCAACGCAGCATCAACAAAGTTTCGGAGCAAAGAACCACAGTGCATATTGCGACACCGTATCGCAGGTTCCCTCGTATCGCGGTAACCAGAGCGGAGATGCCGAAGGCTATGGCCATAAAAAACCCGAAGGCTGCACCTATGTGGGCACGTAATCCGATGTCTTGATGACCGCTCAGCAGGAGCACCCCCGAGGCCAGCAATTGGCCCCCCACTGATTTCCATCCCGTTGCGCCCAAAGCTAGGACGGCCGCGCTTCCATCGATTGCCATATCGTTAGTCCCTTCCGCTTTGCAAAGTTCGATGACGAGTGTAATGGGGATTTTTCGCCAATCATGGTCAGTGATGTGCGAAATCAATTGCGACAGCAACAAGCCAAATCGGAATTGTCGATAACCAGAGGACGCCAGTTCGCCATTGTTTTCGGGCAAGGATGAAAGCTCCCCAAGTCACATTCAACACAAAGAACACAACACAGATGGGGAGAATGTAAAGCGCCCAAATGAATGGCTCTCCCGTCACAGAATGCAATCCCGCTGCCCGCTCTTGTGGGATTACCCAACCGTGCGAAGCCGCAACCACGTAAACCACCGCGCCAACTATATTGGCCGTGAGCAGGACTACGCTCCATCGCTGTGTCGCCACGTTCTTGCGATTCAGTTGTTCTGAGTTCGCGTTCATTTGCTAAACGGGATCTTCATCGGAACTTTACCCTGAAAGAACGGGACTTACCACGATGATTTCCGCTATCAGGCAATTACACGTTTTGACACCGGAGGCGCCTGTAGACGGATTTTAGCCAGCAGGCGGTTTGAATTTCCCCACAAATTTCCCCACAAATCTACCCACTGACGGCGACGTAGATCGCTATGTTGCGGCCAGTAGCAGCATGTTGCAGCCGCCGCCATCCAACATGTAGGGTATAGGCCTGCAATGCTTTAGTCGCTTCCTCAGCTACACCCTGCTACCTGCTGCCAACGGGAGTATGCAGCTTCCCAAGCTGGATGTCGCCGGTTCGATCCCGGTCTCCCGCTCCATATCTTCTGTCATTTCTGGCTTGAACGCCGCAGACGGACTACGCCTTTGCCATTACTAAGTGGCGAAACTTACTCAATTGTTTTGCGTGCTCAACTGCCTTGTCGCATAATGACCGCGGAGGGCTAAGCGGAGTGAAACGGACCCATGTTTAAAACCCTCCCGGACCTATGGGACCGAAATCAACTCACTTCGCGAATCAGCGATTCCCAAAGAGTCGCTGAATCTGTTTGGAAAAAATCATGTTCACATTCTGTGAACACCTTGTGCGCTGGTGCACGTTACTCGTCATCTCGGGCGTTGCCATAATGGACTTGGCAGAATTTGTGGTCTTCAAATACCGCAAGCTCCGCCAGGCTATTGTGGGTCGGGAAAAATAAGCAATCTACGCTCTGGCGAAGAGTTCTGCGTCAATGCCAAGGCTTAACTCAGGGCCGATATAGACAATCGGCCCTGCTTTCGATCCCGGTCTCCCGCTCCCATATCTTCATCTTCGGTCGCCCATCAGGCCCAGGCTCTGCTTTCCTGACGCAATCTGGCCATATCCTTTGTGGGCGCATTTCCGAAGAAACGGCTGTACTCCCGGCTGAACTGCGAAGCGCTCAGATATCCCACACGCTGACTAGCGGTGCCCGCGTCCATCATCGTCGACAGCATCAACCGCCGCGCTTCCTGCAATCTCAGCACCTTTTGATAGTGCAGCGGGCTCATCGACGTCACGGACTTGAAATGCTCATGGAACGACGAAACACTCATATGAACGAGATCGGCCAGTTCTTCCACCTTCATCGGTTGGGAGAAGTTGGCGCGCAGCCAGGAAATCGCCTTCTCGACCCGTTGCAGGCTGGACTCGGCAAATCCCATCTGTGCCACTCGAATCCCGATCGGGCTGCGGAGCAGGCGAATCAGAATCTCTTCCGTGATGAGCGGAGCC
This sequence comes from uncultured Acidobacteriota bacterium, assembly GCA_963801895.1. GTDB lineage: Bacteria > Acidobacteriota > Terriglobia > Terriglobales > Acidobacteriaceae > Sulfotelmatobacter. The sequence continues at coordinate 250,317 of CAWDGM010000008.1, forward strand.
AACAGTTCGGCGTCTCGAGGCCGGCCAAGGCATTCGATCAATCGGATCGTGGCGTTGATGATGCCACCGTCGAGCGGGCTGACGTAAATAGCGCGCCTCTCCTGCGCCGGCGGCAGCCCATGCGGATACACCTTAAGAACCAGTTCGGCAATCTTCTGCGGGTCCAGGTCAAGCTTGAACCCCAGATAAGGCTGAGACGCGCTAGCTTGCGTGACCTGCGAAGCGATCGGGAGCGCAACGGAGAATACCAGCATGCGCGAGGCGTCGTATTCGTAGACGTCTTGTCCCACGATGACGGTCTTCGCACCCTGAGCGATGATGCACAGACACGGCAAACGAAGGGTGTGAAAACACTCCATATTTGCTCGCGACATGCGGCTGGCGTGCAGGCCGCGAATCCCCAGCTCGAAACTGCCGTCGTGCGGAGCGTAGGCAGCGAGCAAACGCCCCAGTCTTTCCACGCCGGGATCGGTGACCGCGGGTGCTTCGACGGCGCGCGGCAGAGTCAGCACTTTGCCATTGGCTTTCACGGTCTGAGAATACCTCGATCGCAGTTAGCGTTCGCTAAGAAGATACATGCCGGTCGAGTCAACGGCGCACAATGGTTTCGCCGCACGTGATGCGGTGGCCATCCGGAGTGCTCAGGGTAAACTCTCTCAATCCCCAGGGCTTGTCCGACGGATGGGAGGTAACCATGGCTCCCTTGGCGACAATATCGCGATAGAAGTCGTCGATCCCTTCAACATTCCAGTACGCGAAGTAAGAATGGTTTCCCAGTTCGCTCGCCGGCTTCTCGTCTTGGCACTCGCCGAGCATAATCCTAAATTTGTCACGAGTGACGAAACTCCATCCATCAGCTTCGATCGGATCCCTTTTGAAGCCCAAAATGTCCACGTAGTAGCTGGTCGAAACCCGCAAGTCACGTACGGCCAGGACACACCAGGAATTGACGATTTGCGCCACGCGCTGCTCCTCTCGCTTCATCATTCTGAATAGGACGAGCGCCTCATTTCTTCTGCATCCAGATATCCCAAGTGATCGGCCCGGCTTTATCATCCGACAGTGGATGATTCGCCATCTTGAGAGCCAACTTGATTTGGCCGTGATGATATCCCTCGTGCCAGATCATGTGTTGTAGAAACAGGATGGGATGATCGTAATGGATCTTCATATCCTGGTTTGTTTCCACCCGGCTTTTCACCGCGTTACGTACCACGTTGGCGCTTTGATTCAACATCTCCGCGATGCGGCCTGCATCGCGTTCGACCACCCATTCTTCCGGCGGCAGTGTGGTTGCAAATTCCGGAGCATCCTCGGTGACGAACACCAGCCTTACAAAGTGCATGTGGGTGAACATCTGAGCGACGGATGGGCCTCCCTCCATCACACGGGCGTCCAAGCCCCCTTGAGGTAAGGCGCGAAGCAGGTTAACCAGAATCGTGCTGTTCCGGTCCCACGAATCCAGCACAGCATCAAGCAACGTTTGGTCTGTAGGCATGTCGCTGTCGCGCGATCCACTAAGTCTTCAACGCCGCCTGCACATAAGCGGGCTTCAGCGGAAGCCGCCGGACAATCTTCCCAGTGGCATCGTGCAACGCCGCCGCAATCGCCGGGGCGCCCAGCGCGTTCGCAGCTTCAGAGCCCCCGCCATATGCTCCGACTTTCGGATTGTTGATCAGTACAACTTTCATCTCGGGGATATCTGCCATAGTGGGGATCGGATAGCTGGTCCAGTCCTCCGTAGTGATGCGGCTTTCATCAAAGGCGACTTCTTCGAAGAGCGCATGACTGATTCCCATGACAGCTCCGCCTTCGACATTCCGTTTCAATTGCGCAGGGTTCACGACGATACCAGGATCGACCGCGATCGTGTACTTCTCCACCACGATTGCGCCCGTACTGGGAGTAACGGCGATCTGGCAAACGCATGCCCAGTAAGTTCCGCTTCGCAACATCAACGAGACTCCGCGGCCGCGTACCGGTGTTGAGCCAGTGGGCGAAGCATCCGAACGCGGGGAAGGGCGCGTGTCCCAGGCGGAGGCATCGCGAACCGCTTTTAGCACACCGATGACACGCTCTTCGGTCGCGTGGTCGATGCGGAACTGGATCGGGTCTGCGCCGGCGAGTGCGGCCGCCTCGTTGATTGCCAGTTCACGCGGATAATTCTGCTGAAACTGCCCCGGCGTGCGCATGCTGTGGTCGCGCAGACCGACCGCGAGTGGCGACGCTTTCTCTCCCACCTGAAACGTTCCGTGCCCGTTCTCCTGAAGATTCGCAACCTTACCGTAGATCCACGGGTCTTCAATGCCGTTGACGGTGGACGTTACGCCATCCGAATGAACCTGCGGCGCCGGCATCGTCGGCAAGCCCGCGAGAACCGCACCGATCGGCCGATCATCCTGCATAGCAGGCATGTAGTGGTCGATCTGATAGGCCGCTATTTTTCCATTTTGGTCGAGCGCAACCTGAACGTCGGAGAATGCGGCTGCCGCTTGTGTGGACCACTGCATGTCGTCGGCTCGCGTCCACTGCACGCGGACAGGTTTGCCGACCGCTTGCGACAACAGCACTGCCTCGTCTTCTGCGCCTGAGTTTCCACCGTTCGACCTGCCGTAATGGCCGGGTCCGGGATACGAATGCACGATCACATGATCGGGCGTTGTGCGGAGCATCATCGCAATCTCGCCCCGCAGCGCCTGCGGATTCTGGTTATGCGTATGGATGTGCACCGTGCCGTCATTTTTTACGTCGGCGACGGCCATCGTTGGGCCAATCGGTGCGTGCTTCATGTAAGACAGTTGATACGTGGCGGAATGTTTCTTGTGGGCGGAAGAGATCGCGGAGGCGACATCGCCTTTGGACTCCTTGCTCTTCTCGACCGGCGCGGTAGTCCAATCGGCCTCTTCCCGAAGATGTTGATAGAGTTTCGCGTTACCCGGCAGGCCCTTCCAGTCGGACCACTTCGTGCTCCCGGCTATATCCTCTGCGGCCTGAATCGCTTCCCACTCTGTCGTCGCAACCACACCAACGAGGTTGCCCTTCACAATGACTTGCGAATTCGGAAACTTGGTCTTATCGAGTTGACCGGCTGAGACAAGGGTAGAGCCGAGCGTCTTCGGATGCACGACGCGTGCGTGCAACATGCCTGGCAGGCGCACATCGGTCGCCCAGGTTTCCTTGGCTTGCACTTTGGAACTGATGATGGAATTCTTGAAGGACTTGCCGATGACCGTGTACTCACTCACCGGCTTCATCGGTGGATCGCCTTCGATGGTCAGTCCCATGATGCTGGTGAGGTCTCCCTTCACGGGAATCGTGAGCTTCAATTGCTGGTTCTTAATCAAATCTCCATACGAGATGCTCTTGCCGCCTCCGGAGATAACGCCGTCCTTCACCGAGAGCTTGTCCTTCGGAACACCAAGCCGTTCAGACCCGAGATCGAGCAGTGCTTGATAGGTGTACGCAGCCGCCTTACGGATATTCGGTGTTCCGCGGCCCAGAAAATCAAAAGCTCCGCTGCCGTCGGGCGTGCGATCCGTGTCCCCCGCTATCACCGTCGTGATTGCTTCAAAGGGGACGCCCAGCTCATCCGCCACAATCTGACGGTAGGCCGTGAAGGTTGAGCCTTGACCGAAGTCGCTCTTACCCGTGCGAATCAGCACTGTGTTGTCCGGATGAATCTCGATCCACGAGCTGGCCAGGGTAGGATCGAGGGAATTCTTGAAATTTGAGGGCTTGGCTCCGTCGGCTTTTAGAAGCGCGGGGCCGACGAATCTGAAGCCTACGGCCAAAATGCCGCCCGCTTTAATGAAGTGACGGCGTGATAGCGTTGGGCCCAGAACGTTGGCAGACTTTTCACTGGTGGTTGCCATCGCTTAGCTCCTCTTCGCCATGATCTTGGCGGCATGTTGTACGGCCTCAATGATTGCGACGTAAGTTCCGCACCGGCAGAGATTCGGCGACACGCCAGACGTGGTGAAGGCCGTTTTGATTTGCGTCAAAGTCGGAGCCGGATTGCTTTCCAGAAGTTCCGTAGCTTTGATCATCATGCCGTTCTGGCAAAACCCGCATTGCGGCGTCTGCTCTTCGATCCAGGCTTGCTGCACCGGGTGGAGCGTACCCTTCGCTTGCTCCGCCGAAAGCCCTTTTTGCTTGGCCCATCGCGCCGGCAGACCCTCGAGCGTGGTGATTTCCTGGTTCGCGACGCTCGCCACCGGTGTTACGCAAGACCGCGTTTCCTTGCCTTCCACCAGAACGGAACAGGCTCCGCACTGTGCCAGGCCGCAGCCAAACTGCGGGCCGATGAGCTCAAGATCATTGCGCAAAACATAAAGCAGCGGAGTTTCGTCGGGCGCTTTCACCTCGTGCCGCACTCCATTCACATTCAGCGTGACCATAGGTAACGTCCTCCAGGAACTTCTGAATTCTGGCGACTACGAAAGTTGGGAAACTCCAAATTTAGCGCACTACACCTGAGCGGCGCTCGCTTGGCCTGCATTGGATATCTTACTGCGCGACAACCGCGACATCGAACTTTGAATAATACTTCTTCACATCGCCGGCGTACTTGGCGCGGAATTTTTCGACCACAGATGAGACCTCCGGCTTGGCCGTCAGGGGCGTGATATGGAATTGCCTCTTCGCGCCGCCGGCTTCGATCTCCATCGCAGGATTATCGAGCACATTTTTGTACCATTGCGTGTCCGATCCCTTGACGGGCAGCAGGTAGACCTTTTCGTCTTCCAAAACGAACCAGACCGGCAGTGAAATAGCGCGCCCTGATTTTCTGCCGGTCGTGGTAATGGTAATTTCCTGAGACTTTGAAAGTTGCTTGCTCAAAGCATCGTTCCGTGTTGGCATGCAGCCTCCTTCCACCGTAATGGCTGAGCGACGGCCCCTCGGCATGTATTGTTCTTCGCTCAGCTTTGTACCCGAATTTGGTCCTTAGCGGCCTACCAGTTTTTGCAGCTCTTCGGGATAGCGGGCACCCTGGACCGTAATCTTCGCGGCAGCGTTATCGATCTGACGGAGATCGTCCGGCGTAAGTTCGATGGCGGCGGCTCCAATGTTTTCTTCCAGGCGATGCAGTTTCGTTGTACCGGGGATCGGAACGATCCAGGGCTTCTGTGCCAATAGCCACGCCAGTGCTATTTGCGCAGGGGTCGCCTTCTTTTGGGTCGCGATCCGGCCAAGGAGATCGACGACAGCCTGATTATTTTTTCGATTCTCCGGTGAGAAACGGGGAACGATGTTACGAAAATCGCTTTTATCGAACTTGGTATCCTCACTGATCTTGCCGGTCAGGAAGCCTTTACCAAGCGGACTAAATGGAACGAATCCGATCCCGAGTTCCTCGAGCGTCGGGATCACCTCCGCTTCGGGCTCTCTCCACCATAGCGAATACTCACTCTGCAAGGCAGTAACGAGTTGGACCGCATGTGCGCGCCGGATCGTCTTCACTCCCGCTTCCGAAAGGCCGAAGTGCTTCACTTTACCTTGCTGGATCAGGTCTTTCACGGCTCCGGCGGTGTCCTCAATCGGCACATTCGTATCGACGCGGTGCTGGTAAAAGAGATCGATCACGTCGGTCTTCAGGCGCTTCAGGGAAGCCTCGGCGACTTCCTTGATGTGTTCCGGACTGCTGTCCAGCCCAGCCTGTTTGCCCGTGTTCGGATCGATTTTGAAGCCGAACTTGGTGGCAATCGCAACCTTTCCTCGGAATGGGGCAAGCGCTTCGCCGAGAAGTTCCTCATTGGTGAAGGCACCGTACACTTCTGCGGTATCAAAGAATGTGATGCCGCGTTCTACAGCCGCCCGAATTAACGCGATCCCTTCCTGCTTATCGACCGCGGGGCCATAGCCGAAACTCAACCCCATACACCCAAGTCCTAACGCGGACACTTCCAGATTACTTTTTCCAAGTTTGCGTTTCTGCATTTGTTACTCCTTCGAAGATTTTCTTTATGAAGTTTGCGATCTTAACGACGGTTCAGTAGCGCTCCCACGTAACCGACCAATGTTCGTCAGGCCGCGCCGATCTGATGATTAATTTCCCGTCATCGGTGATCTGGAAAAGTCTTGGCAGGTCCTTTCCGACCAGCAAGTCCCGTGTGTTCGAACCTCGCACGTGATGGGTTACTGCATGTTTCGCTTCGTCTACGTCGTAACTACCGAAAGAAGCTTCGTAGCCATCCTGTACGTATTCATTGTTCGGCATCTTCGCGGACTTGGGGTACATCAGCTGTACCGACATGTGACCATCCCGCGTATAGATCAGCATGCCTTCCGGCTGAGTCATAGACGTGTACCGTCCATCGGGCACCGGTGCATCTATCCTTGCCAGGTGCCATGCTCCGATGAGCCTCCCTTTCGCGGAAGTGTCACTCTTCGAGTGTGCGGATAGCGCCACCGACACCCCACCAACGGCCGCGACGGCAACAAACGTCCAACAGAGTAGTGCCTTCATCGCCCTCCCTTAGTCGACCTAACACTCAGGCTACGACATGGAGAACCCGAGATAGAATTGCTTCGTGATCCTTCGTGACCTTCGTGGCTGACCGATTTCCTAATAAGCTTATCCATCCGCCTGTTGGAACACTTGCCTATTCCACTGAAGTTCTTGCCAGATTCTCCAAATCAAATACGGAGAGACACTCACCCCTGTTTTTCAGGGGGTCCGTTCGTCGCTGGACAACGCCACACTAGATCTGCGATTGGATGTCAGCTGCTACCGCAGTCCGTTCCACACCATCGCGTGGAACATTTTGTCCAATGCGGTTGGCGATTCTTTGGCGCCGCGTTCAAGCCACCACCGGAGCAGTGAGAGCAGGCTGCCAGCCAATGCAACTGAGCGAGCCGTTAGTTCCCGTTGCGAAATTTGCGGAAGGCGCTGGGATTCCTTGAGCCGTCGCTCAATCCCTCGAGCAAAATATCCTTGTGCAAGATCGAAGAAGTCATTGAGCCGCCCGGAATCGGCCAGCGCGCGGTAGATCTTTTTCTGGCCGCCGATATGCGCAAACATCTCCGCTACTGCGACAACCCGATCTGAAGGATCTTTGCGAACACTGAGCTCGGTACTCATCATTTCCAATGCTTTCTCCAACTGGCTAAGCAGCAGGTCGTTCTTGTCGCGGAAATGAAGATAGAAGGTAGATCGGCCAACGGAAGCTCGATCTAGAACTTCCTGTACCGTCACGTCATCGATCGGCTTCTCCTGGATGAGTTGCACCAGCGCACTGCCCAGCCGCTCGTGCGTCCGCCGGATGCGCTCATCCCGCTTGCGCTTGCTTTTCTGTTTGACCATGTTCGCGAGCAGTTGTTTTCTGGACATCAGCCGCGCCTTTGTTCAAGAACTCGGATTCTCTCTCGACGCCCTGACCCCGGACCACTACATTGCGAATCATATGACAAACCGCCGCTCACAGCAGCGAATGATCGCGCTTGAGCCACCACCGGGCGTCAAGTCGAGTCACTCACAGGCAACAGCGTCGAAGCACAAAGGAGAACAACCATGAATCATTTCCGTCTACTTGCGATCAGCACCTTGCTGATCCTCTCAATGGCCGCGTCCGCTCGTCAGGCTGCCCCCGGCAGTGCCGGGAGTAACTCAGACGCGCACTCCGGGCACAGCGGCATTCCGACGGTCGGGCAGCACTTGAAAGTATTGAGCGAGAAGCTCGACCTAAGCGGCGAGCAGCAAGTGAAAGTGAAGGCTATCTTGCAGGAGTTGCACGACGCGACTCAACGATCCGTGGAGAAGGGAAACCTCTCCCAGGAAGAGCGAAAGGCCTCCGTGAGGACGGCGCGCGCGAAAGCCGACAAGCAAATCCGCGAAGTTCTGAACGACGATCAAAAGAAGGAGCTCGACCAACTCGAGAGCGAACCGCACCCCGAGCTTCACGGCAACATCAAAGGCTCGAATTCTGAGCAGCACCAATCGCCCCAAAACTGAAGAGCGCTCCGTCGCCGGCAACATCGTGCGACGGAGCGCCTTGAGTTTCAAAATCAACGCGAGTGCGAACGACCGAGCATCTTGTCTAGTCGCTGCGGAGCGCGATCATCGGATTGATCTGCGACGCTCTCCGTGCCGGCAGATAACCTGACAGCAAAGCCACGGCGACGAGAGCAACCACCATCCCGGTGTACGTGAGAACGTCCCATGGAGAAGTGTTAAACAGGAGCGCTGCAATGAGCCGTGCGCACACGAGCGACCCGACGGTGCCCACGGCGATCCCCCAAAGGGCAAGACGCAGCGTCGTGAAAAGAACTCCACGTTGCACGCGGCTCGTGCTCGCGCCCAGCGCCATGCGAACGCCGATCTCCTGCTTCTGCCGAGTGACCGTATAGGAGATGACGCCGTAAATTCCGAGTGCCGCCAGTAACAGCCCAAGCCCGGCAAAGGCTGCGACCAATAGCATGAAGAAGCGGCGTGGCGAGCTGGCTCGATCTACGATTGTTCGGATAGGCCGAAACTCCGCAGCCGGCTGCTTGGGATTTAGATCACGCAAAGTCTGAAGGACAATTTTCCCGAGCGCTGCCGGATCTACCCGGCTACGAACGACCAGTTGTGCGCCCGATGGTCCTTGCTGCATGGCCGGGTAATAAATCTGGGCGCCCGTTCCTCCCTCGACGGTCTCCTCGTGAACGTCGTCGACCACTCCGACCACGCGATCTTCTTCCTTCCCGCGCATCAAGATCTTGTTCACAGGATCCTCCCCCGGCCAGTAAAGACGAGCGGCCGATGCATTGATCATGACTACCGTCTCACTGTGCGGACCGTCCGACCATGTGAAGTCTCGTCCGTGCAATCGGATTCCCATCGCCCGCATGAATCCCGGCGTGATCACGTACACCAGAGGCTCCGGCAACTCGCCCGGAGCGAAAGTCTTTCCTTTAGGCTCGGGAGAGTCCCAGGAGCGATTCGGACCAAGCGGGAGGTAATCAGACATGCCTGCGGCCTCGACCCCCGGCAATGCGCTCACCCGCGAAATAACTTGCTCGAAAATTACGCCACGCTTGGTCGCGGCCACTTCATTCGTGGGTGCGGTATCGTCGTAGTCGATCTTGATCGAGGCGGCGCGATCCGGTTGGAAGCCGAGATCAACATCCAGAACCTTCATGAAGCTGCGCAGCAGCAATCCTGCACTGACCAGTAGCACACACGCCAAGGCCACTTCTAAAATCACCAACCCGGCGCGGACACGCTCGTGCTTGCGTCCCAAACCAGCGCCTTGCCCGGAATCCTTGAGAATCTCCTGCAGGTTGCCGCTCGCCATTCTCAGACCGGGCAGCAGACCAAAAAGCATCGCCGTCAGAATCGCGATCAAGACGGTCCATGCCACAGCCTGTCCGTCGATGTGCAAAGAACCGAGAAGCGGCAAAGCCACCGAGCCTTGGTGCGCGAGCCAACTGATCAGCGCAAGGGCTAATCCCAGCCCAAGCACTGCGCCTGCTCCCGACAACAGAAGACTCTCCATGAGGAGTTGACGCACGATGCGGCCGCGGCTCGCGCCCAGCGCGCCACGCACCGCGAATTCCTTGGCACGCGCGGCGGCGCGAGCCAGCAAGAGGTTCGAAAGGTTCACGCCAGCGATGAGCAGAATTGCTCCGACTGCACACCACAAGGCAATCAGTGAGTGCCGGAGTCTCCCGGTTACATAGTCTTTCAGCGATCCGGGAATGAGGTTGCCTTTGTAGCGCCCCTTCGTCTCGGGATATTTCGTATTGAAATACATGTCGGGAGTGACCCGGTTGGCGTCGTCAAGAGCTTGGGCAATCGTCACTCCTGGCTTGAGGCGGCCAAGCAACGTCAAGATGTTGCCCCAGTTACGCTCGAGATTGAGGTCCAGTGGCGTGAACAGATCGACTTTCGCGCCCGGAGAGAACACTGCTCCAAAGTCGAAGTTCTCAGGCAATACGCCAACGATGGTGAGTGGCGTGCCATTCATTTCAATCGCCTGGCCGACAATGTTTGGATCGGAATTGAACTGACGCCGCCAATACGCGTTCGACAACAGCGTCACTGGATGCGCCCCTGGGCTCGTTTCTTCCGCGGTGAACAATCGTCCCATTGAGGGTTGCACTCCAAGGACCTGGAAAAAATTGCCGACGACTTCAATACTCGTGGCTGGTTCGGGCTCACCGCGTCCGGTCAGCCGCAGGTTGTCGGCACCTGTGAAGGCCTCGTAACCCGATACGTCCTGATACACGCGGCTCATTGCCCGAAATTCTTCGTAAGCATCCGCGGAATACGTGGCGCAAGACAGCCCGCATCCGGTTGGCGGCGGAGCAATCCATACGAGTTCCTGCGATTGGGGAAAGGGAAGAGGACGCAGCAGTAACGTGTTCACCACGCTGAACACTGCGACGTTCGCTCCGATCGCGAGCCCCAGAATGAGAATGGAAATCGCGGCGAAGCCGGGATCCCGGGCAAGCTTGCGAAAGGTATAGCGCCCGTCCCAGCGGCATTCAGCCCAATACTCGCGGGTCCTCTTTCTCTGTTCCATCTTTTCTCCGAGTTTTTCACCGACATGTTGCACGGCGTGTACGTCCCCAAACTGCCGTTCGGCTTCCTTCTGGGCGGCCTCAGGAGTCCAGCCCTGGGCCATCAGATCATCCCGCTTGGCTTCGAGATGAAAGCGCAATTCGTCCTTTACATCCGCAGCCGGGTCGGGACCGAAGAAGCGGGCATAGCGTCTCCAGAAAGGAGGCGTACTCACGCGGCGTCCTCTGGAAGCGGAGGCTGGGTTGCGCTCAAAACTTTGGCGACGGCTGCGGCGTAGGCTTGCCAGGTTTTAGTTTCCTCTCGCAGCTCTCTCCGCCCTTCCGTCGTCAGGCTATAAAATTTCGCACGCCGATTATTCTCCGAGAGGCCCCATTCGCCTTCCAGCAGACCTTTACTTTCCAGCCTCCAAAGTGCTGGATACAAGGTGCCTTCCTCCAACAGCAGCGCGTCATCGCTCTGGCGTCGGATGAGGGTGGTGATGGCATAGCCGTGAAGCGGACCCCACACAAGTGCCTTCAGGATAAGCACGTCCAGCGTACCCCGAAAAAATTCCAACTTCGCTCGATCCATTTTGCCCAGACCCATCGTTTGATCTTTCTGACCACCGTATGGTCTCCCCCTTTGATTACTAGGGGAGCAGTAGTTTTCTTAGACGAACGAGCCGCCGGATCGTCTGCTCAAAATCCAATATTGCTTCCTCTTCGCATGCGGAACCGCCGTCCCGACGATCGCCAGAGCGAATCCTCCGACGTCTATCTTGTTCGACCGATAGAGATTGCCCAAATCCGAGCGATTGGTGATTTCGATCACAAACCGTCGTGACGAACGCCATTTGATCGACTTAGCCGTTGGACGAAGATGTCGATGGAGAACGGGAGATGCGTCCGCCGAGCGCATTCTGGTTTCCGCAGACTTTTGAAGGGTGAGGGCAGGGAGGTTCCCGATGGGCACAACCGAGATCCATGAGCCAGAGGTAAGAGTAATCAAACCGGCAGGCCGTCCAGGTGGTGCCGCCGCACCGCAGGCAGAACTCGCCACAGCTGGATTTGCGCCGAGAGTCATGTTCTCCGACAGTCTTCTGGACTTCGGACAGGCGCGGAAGCGCAAGGCATTCGCGACCACGACCTCTTTCATTTTCAATTGCTTCGCCATAGGCGTCATGCTCATTATGCCGCTGTTGTTTACCGAGGATTTACCCAAAGCTCAGTTGCTCACGTTCCTTGTGGCCCCGCCTCCACCCCCACCACCCCCGCCACCAGCAGCGGCCCAGGTGACGCGCGTGGTCAAGCAGATCCAGACCGATATGTTGAACACCGGCCAGCTGCGTACACCGACCAAGATCCCAAGAAAGATCGAGATGATTAAAGAGGAAGAAGCTCCCCCGCCGATGGCCGCAACTGGTGGCGTTGTCGGTGGCGTTCCCGGCGGTATTCCGGGCGGGCAACTTGGTGGCGTCATCGGAGGAATCGTCAGCTCTACGTCTAACCTGTCGGCGATTCCAAAATTCGTTCCCGTCACCCCGCAGCGGGTGCGTATTTCTCAGGGCGTAACCAAAGGCTTGTTGATTCACAAGCAGGAGCCGACGTATCCGACGCTGGCCCGTGCAGCCCGTGTACAGGGCGATGTGGTGCTCAGCGCGGTCATCGACACAAATGGCCAGATTCAAAACCTTACGCTGGTCAGCGGACATCCCATGCTGGTTCCCGCGGCGCTCGACGCGGTCAAACAGTGGCGTTACAAACCGTATCTGCTAAACGGGCAACCGGTAGAGGTGGAGACCACCATCACCGTGATCTTCTCTCTGTCGTCTTGAGGGGGAGGGCGCCATCTGGGAGCGCCAGGAGTCTAAACATGGCTGCAGAATATAACTATCGTGTTTCTGCCTGGTGGACGTCGGGCCGCACCGGCTTGGCCAAGTGCGAGTCCTCCCCGAACACCATCCATTTTTCCGAGGCCGCAGAAGTAGGCGGACTGGAAGGTCGCTGGTCTCCCGAGCAGCTTTTGCTATGCGCTCTTGCTGGCTGCTTCACTACTACCTTCAATGAAGTGGCCCGTACCTCGAAATTCGAGTACACAGATCTGGAAGTTGAAATCGAGGGCAGCGTGCGGCGCAGCCGGACATCAGGATCCAGCTTCAACGAAATCCTGATTCGCCCCAGATTGACCGTCAGCTCAGAGGACCAGCGCGAGACTGGGCTCAGTTTGCTGAGGCGGGCGAAATCCGTGTGCCTGATCTCACGCGCCATCACCGTCCCGCAAACGCTGGAGCCCAGCGTTGAGGCCGTCAGAATGCCGGTGGAGGGCTGGAGCAATCAGGATGCGCCCGTCAAAGTCGGAGTGTGAAGGCGAGCCGAAAACAGGCTGGCAGGGGGTGCGTATGATGTTCTCGTACAGATTGGTTCGTTTGATCGAAGCGCACGCCGATGCGTTGGCAGCTGGACTCGAGGAACGAGCGGAGGCCAGTATGCAAGTCGCTCATTTTCGCCAGATCCCGGCACATGAACTCCGGGAGCGGGTCTACGAAATCTATCGCCACCTCGGCGAATGGCTTCTCGGCAAAAATGAGCTCGACATCGAGCACCGCTACAAAGAAATTGGGGCGCGCCGAGCGCGCCAGCGGGTGCCGCTCAGCGAGGTCGTGCAGGCGATCGTTCTGACCAAAGAAAACCTGTGGGACTTCCTGAAGAGCGAAGCGCTCATGGACCGTGCAATCGAAATCATGGGGGAATTGGAGTTGCTGCAAATGCTCGAGATGTTTTTTGATCGGGCGATTTACTATGCCGCTGTGGGGTATGAAGAAGAAGTGGCCCTGTCATCCGGAAGCCGGACGTTGAGGGCCAGCTAGGGGGCGGAATAAGGATGTCGATGTCATGGGAAATGGAATACAAAAAACGGCTGAAGACCGCGGACGAAGCACTGGGGTGCGTGAAGTCCGGGATGCGCGTCTACATTCAGCCTGGCTGCGCCGAGCCTGAGACTCTGGTTGAAGCGCTGATGCGGCGCGCTCCCAATCTTTTCAATGTAGAAATCGTTCACATGATGACCATGGGCTGCGCGCCATACGTCGCGCCGGAAATGGCTGGGCACTTCCGCCACAACGCGATGTTCATCGGTGCCAACGTCCGCCAGGCTATCAATGACGGCCGTGCCGATTACACGCCCATTTATCTCAGCGAAATTGAAGGCCTGTTCGAAAGCGGAGAGATGCCGATCGATGTGGCACTCATCGAGGTCTCTCCACCCGACTCCCACGGGTACTGCAGCTTCGGCGTTGGCGTTGACACGACACTGACGGCTGCCAAGGTGGCTAAGCACGTTGTTGCGCAGATCAACGACAACATGCCGCGCACCTACGGCGACAGCTTTATTCATGTGAACCACATTCATTCCGTCGTCGAGTCATCTCGGCCGCTGTGTGCCCTGAAGAGGCCGGTAGTGAGCGATCTTCAGGTGGCGATCGCACGCAATGTGGCAGGACTCATTGAAGACGGAGCCGTTTTGCAGACCGGCATCGGCGGCATTCCCGATGCGATCCTGCCCATGCTGATGGACCGCAAAGACCTGGGCGTTCACAGCGAGATGGTCTCGGATGGCGTCATCCCTCTGATTGAAGCTGGAGTGCTGACCGGAGCGCGCAAGAATTTCAAGCCGCGCAAGATCATCCTCGGCTTCGCTCTGGGCTCGAAGCGCCTCTTCGAGTTCGTCGACAACAATCCGATCTTCGAATTTCACCCCACTGCCTACTCGAACGATCCCGGCTTGATCGCGCGCAACGACAACATGGTCGCGATCAATTCGGCGCTGCAGGTGGATCTGACCGGGCAGGTCTGTTCCGACTCCATCGGGAACCAGTTCTACAGCGGCATCGGCGGGCAGGTTGATTTTCTGCGAGGAGCATCGCGATCGAAGGGCGGCAAGCCCATCATCGCAATTTCGTCGACTGCGAAAAACGGGGCCATCTCGCGGATCGTCCCCATGCTGGCTCCCGGGGCGGGAGTCGTTACTTCACGTGGTCTGGTTCGTTATGTCGTTACCGAGTACGGAGTCGCGTATCTGCACGGTAAGACGATTCGCGATCGCGCCAAGTCGTTGATCGAGATCGCGCACCCGAAATTCCGTGCGGAGCTTTACGAATATTGCGAGAAGACAAAATGGTGGCAGCATCCGCAGACGGCGTCGGCCGCCATGACGGAGTAGGCACTGAGGTGAAGCAATGTCCGGAGCAGCGCGTGGCAACATCGCCATCAACATCGAGGAATGCAAAGGATGCGGGTTGTGCGTTGAGTCGTGCCCGCCCAAATGCCTGGAACTCGCTCCTGAACTGAGCCACTACGGGGTCCATCCCGCTCGCTACACCGGACATGCTTGCACTGGTTGCGGCATCTGCTTCTATTGCTGTCCAGAGCCGGGAGCCATCATCGTCTACCGCCTGGCGCCGCCACCGAAAGCAGCTCCGCTGGCAGCCCGAGGAGGCGAAGATGCGGCAACTCTGTAAAGGAAACGTTGCAGTCATCAAGGGCGCAGTGCTGGCCGGATGCCGCGCCTACTACGGATACCCCATCACTCCTGCCAGCGAAGTTGCCGAAGCGGCCGCGCTATACCTTCCCGAAGTCGGCGGAACATTCATTCAAGCCGAAAGCGAGACCGCATCCATCAACATGGTGTACGGCGCCGCTGCCGCTGGCGAGCGCGTGATGACCGCCTCTTCCGGTCCCGGGGTCAGCCTGATGCAGGAAGGCATCTCGTATCTTGCCGGAGCCGAACTTCCATGCGTGATTGTCGATGTGATGCGCGCCGGACCAGGCCTCGGCAACATTGCCCCGGAACAGAGCGACTACTTCGCCATCGTCAAGGGCGGAGGTCACGGCAACTACCGCAATCTCGTCGTTGCTCCCGCCTCCGTACAAGAGATGGCCGATCTCACTGTCCTCGCCTTCGATCTCGCGGACAAATACCGCAATCCGGCAGTGGTTTTAACCGACGGCTTCGTTGGTCAGATGATGGAGCCACTCGATCTCGAATACCGCGAGATTGTGCCGCCGCCTAAGCCCTGGGCGGTGCGCGGAACCGCCGGCACGCGCAAGAACATGGTCAGCTCGATTTACCTTGAGTCGGACGATCTGGAAGAGCACCAGCGCCACATGGAAGCGAAGTACATCCGCGCGCAGCAGACCGAAATCCGCTGGGAAGAATATCACACCGAGGATGCCGAACTCATCGTCGTGGGATACGGAATCGTGTCGCGCATCCTGCGCTCCGCCGTTGATGAAGCCCGCGGGCGCGGGATCAAGGTCGGCCTCTTCCGTCCGATTACGCTGTGGCCCTTTCCATCGGAACAGCTGGCATCGACGGCACTGCGCTCAAGCAGAGTTCTTACAGTCGAACTGAGTAACGGGCAGATGGTGGAAGACGTTCGCCTGGCGCTCGAAGGCAAACGTCCAGTCGAATTCTACGGCCGTGTAGGCGGCAACGTCCCGGGAGTTGAAGAGTTGCTGACAAAAATCGAAGAGCAAGTCGGTGCGGTTGTGTGAACGCATAGCCCCGGACGCATTCGTCCGGGGAGCCTTTCAGTCGGACGGAGGCGTCCGCCGCTGCACAAGATGGGGGAGAGGGATCATCATGGTAGAACAAAACACAATCGCGGATGCACCAGAGATCGTGCCCTACGAGGTCGTGCACGAAAAATCGTCCCTTTTCTATCCCACGTACGAACGAAAATCCGACCTGAAACAGCAGACTCACTATTGCCCCGGATGCGGCCACGGTATCGCCCACAAGCTGATCGCGGAAGCCATCGAAGATCTGAAACTGCAGGATCAAACTATCCTCGTCAGCCCAGTGGGATGCTCCGTCTTCGCCTACTACTACTTTGATGTTGGCAACGTCCAGGTCGCTCACGGACGCGCGCCCGCCGCCGCTACCGGCCTCAAGCGGGCCTGTCCGGACAAGATCGTCATTGCCTACCAAGGCGATGGGGATCTCGCGGCTATCGGCACGGCAGAGATCGTGCACGCCGCCAACCGCGGCGAAAAGATCAGTGTCTTCTTTGTGAACAATGCGATCTACGGAATGACCGGCGGGCAGATGGCTCCCACAACTCTGGTCGGCCAGCGCAGCACCACGTCTCCGTGGGGACGCCGTCCCGTCAACGAGGGCTTCCCACTCCACATGGCTGAAATGCTGGCATCCCTCGAAGCTCCGGTTTACATCGAGCGGGTCGCGCTGTCAGACAACAAGAACATCATGAAAGCGCGCCGGGCGGTGCATAAGGCTCTCGAACTGCAGTGCGCCGGTGCAGGGTTCACGTTTGTCGAAATCCTTTCTCCCTGCCCCACCATCTGGGGGAAGAATCCGGTCGAGGCGCGGAAGTGGGTTGCCGAAAAGATGATTCCCAGTTTTCCGCTCGAGGTTTTCCGCGATCGCAAAGTGGAGATTCCAGACAATAACGTACCTCCTCACAAGACCGTGGCCGAAGTGGTCGAGGGCGAGCGTCAAGCCGCCCGTGAAGCCGCTGTCCCGGGCCGTCACCATCCCTTCGCGAACCTGGGTATAAAGATCGCCGGGTTTGGAGGCCAGGGAGTTCTCCTGCTCGGGCAACTTCTCGCGGAGATGGGAATGCAAGAAGGTCTAGAGGTGAGCTGGCTCCCTTCCTACGGTCCGGAAATGCGCTCTGGCAGCGCTCACTGCCACATCTGCCTCTCCAATGAACGCATTGGGTCGCCGGTGCTTTCACATCCGGACGTTCTGGTCGCGATGAACGAGATCTCGCTGCGCAAGTTTGCCGATCAGGTCACTTCCGGAGGCACCATCATCTACGGACGCGAGCATCTGCCGGATGATATTTCCATTCCCCAAGCGCAGGTAATCTGCATCCCGGCGTCGGAGATCGCCGATAAGCTGGGTTCGGCCAAAGTCGCGAATGTTGTAATGCTCGGTGCGCTTCTTGCCGAAACGGAATGCCTCGCCTCCTCGACCGCAATGAAGGTCTTGGAGAAAAAGGTCAAGAACCTGGAACTCCTCGAACTGGATCGCAAGGCGATCGATGCTGGCCGAGTCTATATCGACCACACGGTCGCGGTTGGAGCCGTCACACAAGCCGACGGCTTCGCCCAATAAATACGTCGTGTTGGTGCCCAAAGCAACGCTTGTGTAGCCCCGGACGCATTCGTCCCGGGTTGCGCGAAGCGCAATCGGACGGTGTAGATCAAATTGATAGTCAGAGAAGAGGTCAGCTAACGCACTCGCTTCGCTGGGGGCGGACGAATGCGTCCGCCCCTACACGAACCGGACGCAATGATTCTTGATCTTGTCGGCTCCCACTGTGAGACCCACGCGCTACCAACACCTCTATCCTGCTGAGAACGAGGCATATCGTGTCCCGTTGTGATTTGAATCACAAGAACCGGTGACATGATTCATATCAGGAAGATTCTCCTGGTGTGATCCTCAGGATGGAGTGCAGGAGGTAAGCCAATGGCACTCGTCCAAGCCAAAATCGAAAGAACGGAATCCGCGATCCCCGATCGCGCGCCATTGCCGAAGAGGTCTGTGATTTCGGTGAAAAACGTTTTATTTGCAACAGATTTCTCCGCGACCTCGGAGGCGGCTGTTCCCTATGCGGCAGCCATCTGCCGCCATTTTTCAAGCTCGCTCCATATCGTGCATGTGCTTTCTGATGCCAGCCTTCTTCTGATGCATGGCGGCGTTGACTACGTCAGCATGGGCACGATTTACGAAGACGCGCATACCGAAGTGAAGGAGAAGTTGGACCAGCTGTCGGAAGGTTTCGAAGGTATTCCCCACCGGAACTACGTCCGCCACGGAAGAGTATGGAAGAGTCTCTCGGCGATTGTCGAAGAGAATGACATCGATCTAATCGTGCTCGGAACGCACGGCCGCACCGGCCTGGGCAAATTATTGCTCGGCTCAGTGGCGGAAGACATTCTTCGCCATGCGAAGTGTCCGGTATTGACCGTGGGGCCAAAGGTTTCAGGAAGGGCAAAGCTGCCCGCATTTCCCGATGGCAAACGCGATCTCGCGCCTCTCGAGCTGGAGCTGCGTGAGATCGTATGCGCCACAAACTTTGCGCCGAATGCCGATCGTATCGCGCAGGAAGCCATGGCGCTCGCCGCAGAATTCAACGCCCGGCTTTCCATGATGCATGTCATCGAAGACTACGAAGGTCTCCGGAAACGACCCGGCCCCATTGACGACGCAGCCCGCAGGTTGAAGGAACTCGTTTCCGATAGTGCGGCCCTGCAATATGCTCCCGAAACCGTGCTCGACTATGGCGACCCGGCCGAGTGCATTTTGAAAGTCGCGTCCGCTCACGAGGCCGACATGATCATTCTCGGTGCGCGTTCGTCGCTGGACGTAGGCACCACGCATTCTCCATGGTCCTCCGCGCACCATGTGATCGCGCACGCGCATTGCCCGGTGCTCACTATTCGAGAGTAGAAACGGAAACGGATTGGGTCTGGGCCTAAATTCGCTGATGGAATGGCTGCATCCGAAGCGCTTCATTCGGAGACAGCAGAGTTACATTGCAATTGCAGTTGCGATTTACGCAGCCATGTGGGCCGCGGACCGGCCCGTCCCGATTGGCGCTACTCTGATCTACACACTGCCATTGTGTAATCTGATCGCGCTGGTGCAGGATCACCTCGGCTTCATCTACCGCAGGCAGCGCGCCTTAAATTCCTGGTGGATCTATATCGCCCTAGTCTTTGCGATTTCGATTGCCGGAGTGGCGGTGGTCAACGTCATCCAGTTTCCTATTCACGGATTGCCGGAACAGTCGCTATGGCAATTTCTGGCCTCAGGATGGAAGCTCCCCTTCATGGCGACAATGATCGTCGGCATTAGTACGCAGCTTTATCGCCGTACGCGCGAGCGTCTCGAATCCAGAAACAGAGAATTGCAGCGCGTCGTCGAAATCGAGGCCGCGGAACGCAAGATTCACGGACAGGAACTCCAGCAGGCACGCGAGATCCAGCAATCGCTACTGCCCAAGGAAATTCCACGCATCCCAGGATTCGAAATCGAAGGTGCGTGGGAGCCCGCCCGGATCGTCGGTGGCGACTACTTCGACGTAATCAGGCTGAGTGATTCAAGGCTTGGCGTCTGCATCGCCGACGTCGTTGGGAAGGGAGTGTCGGCGGCGTTGCTTATGGCCAATGTTCAGGCCAGCGTACGGGCCTTCGCAGCCGAATCAATAACTCCCTCTCAGCTCTGTGCACGCGTGAACTCCGTTCTCTACTCCAGCGTTGCCGCGGGCAAGTACGTGACGTTCTTGTACGGCGTTCTCGATGCGGAGCAGAGAACCTTCCGCTACTGCAATGCGGGACACCCTGTGCCCATCTTGCTTCGCGCCGGCACGAAAGCAGTGAGACTCGAGAATGGAGGAGCGGTTCTCGGGGTGTTTCCGGAATGGCGATACGAGACATCGTGCTTGCGGCTGGAATCCGGCGACCGGCTTTTTCTGTACACAGATGGAATTACAGAAGCCGAGAATTCAGCCACCGAGGAATTCGGCGACGAACGCCTGATCGCCAGTGCGCTGGGATGTGCTGGAGAATCGACCGATGCCGTGAAGTCCAGAGTTATTTTTGATGTGAAGCAGTTTTGCGACTTTCATCTACAGGACGACGCTACGTTGATCGTGATCTCAGTCAAGGAGTCGCCGAGCGTGTCCGAAATTGTTGAAGGTGAGATGTATTCGTTGACTTCTAAGTGAATAAGTGAACCGAATTGAAACGCACTTACAAAATTAATATTCGAAATCGTTGTGACAGTTCTGGGCGAGGGCTACAATCAACCGTTCCTCACAGAAGTCACCACTCACCCGGCTGCATCGATTTTTGATCGTGGGTATGAACAGTATGGCCTCATACGTTGCGAAACCTGCTCCTCCGAATCAAGACAAGCGTTGGAAGTTGGTCGACGCGACAATGCGCCGGCAAGGCCAGCAGTCGCGGGGCCTGATTGAAACCCTGCACACGGTCCAGGAAGCATTCGGCTATCTGGACACGCAGGCGCTGCGCTATGTTGCGATGTCATTACGCGTTCCGCTGAGCCGTGCCTACGGCGTCGCCACCTTCTACCATTTCTTCACGCTCAAACCGGCAGGCGAGCACACTTGTGTCATCTGCATGGGCACCGCCTGCTATATAAAGGGCGCTCCGCAGTTGCTCGATGCCGTGCAACGCGACTTGAACATCAAGCCAGGCGAGACGACAAGCGACAAAAAGGTCTCTCTGCTCACCGCCCGTTGCCTGGGATCCTGCGGCCTGGCTCCGGCGGTGGTCTACGATCAGGAAGTTGCCGGCAAGGTGGGAACTCCAGCGATCCGCGAACACCTGAAGAAATGGACACACGCATGACGCCTGAGGAACTCGATCAGATTGCCGAAACCGAACGTGCTGCGCAGAGTCAGTTCACCCAAGCGGTGAATGTTTGCGTGGCTGCGGGATGCCTTTCCTGCCAGAGCCAGTCCGTGAAAGACGGGCTCGATAAGGAAGTCTCTCGCCGCGGAACCAAGGACCATTGCCAGGTCAAAGGCGTCGGATGCATGGGGCTCTGCTCTGAAGGTCCACTAGTCTCCACCAGCGGCGGAGTTTTATACAAGAAGGTGGAAGCGGGCGATTCCTCTGCCATCCTCGACAGCCTTGGGGGGGAACCCGTCTCCCGGCTCGTTTGCCCGACGGACGTTCCGTTCTTCCAGCGGCAGCAAAAGATTGTCCTCGAGAATTCCGGCGTCGTCGATCCCGACCGCATTGAGGACTACATCGCTGCGAACGGCTACACCGCGCTGATGAAAGCCCTCACCGAGATGTCGCCGCGCGAAGTCGTCGACGAGGTTACCAAGAGCGGACTTCGCGGCCGTGGCGGTGCGGGTTATCCCACGGGCTTGAAGTGGAGCACCGTATCGAAGTCTGTAGGCACGCAAAAATATGTGATCTGCAATGCGGACGAAGGCGATCCCGGCGCGTTTATGGACCGCAGCGTTCTCGAAAGTGATCCGCATCGCGTGCTCGAAGGCATGCTCATCGCGGGCTACGCGGTCGGCGCCACCGAAGCCTATATCTACGTGCGCGCAGAATATCCCCTGGCGATCAAGCGGCTGCGTACCGCCATTCGACAGGCCGAGCGCGTCGGCTTACTCGGGTCCAATATTTGTGGTACGCGTTTCAGCTTCCGTATTGACTTGCGTCTGGGCGCAGGTGCTTTCGTCTGCGGAGAGGAAACAGCGCTTATTGCTTCGGTGGAAGGGAAGCGCGGCACGCCGCGTCCGCGGCCTCCCTATCCGGCGATGGAAGGCCTGTTCGGGCAGCCTACTCTGATTAACAACGTGGAAACCTTCGCGAACATCGCTCCCATTATCCGCAATGGCGGCGAATGGTACGCGCAGATCGGCACGGAGAAGAGTAAAGGCACGAAGGTCTTCGCGCTCGCTGGACGAGTTGAGAACACAGGACTTGTCGAGGTCCCCATGGGCATCTCCCTCCGCGAAATGGTGTTCGAGATCGGCGGCGGAATTCCGGAAGGCCGAAAGTTCAAGGCAGTGCAGACAGGAGGTCCCTCCGGCGGCTGCCTGCCTTCCGAATGCCTCGACATGCCAGTGGACTATGAATCCCTGGCCAAAGCAGGCTCGATCATGGGTTCGGGCGGCATGATCGTGATGGACGAAAGTTCCTGCATGGTCGATGTCGCCAAATATTTCATGGACTTCTGCATGACCGAGTCCTGTGGAAAGTGTATTCCGTGCCGCGTAGGTACTTACCAGATGCACCGCATCCTCACCGCGATCGGCAACATGAGCGCCACTCCGCAGGATCTGAAAATGCTCGAAGAACTTTGCGATCTGTTGAAGCACACTAGCCTCTGCGGCCTGGGACAGTCCGCCCCCAACCCGGTCGTCAGTACGCTGCGCTCCTTCGCCGAGGAGTACCGCGCGCACATCGAAGAGCACAAATGTCCTGCCGGAGTTTGTGGCCAGCAACTTGTCGGAGAAACCGCATGAGCCCAACACCCAACCCGGTCAAGACGTTGAAGATTGATGGCCGCGACCTCAGCGGCCGCTACGAAGAGACCATCCTCGATGTTGCCCGCCAAAATAACATCTTCATTCCTCGCCTCTGCGAGATGGACGGCCTGTCTGACGTGGGCGCCTGCCGCCTGTGCCTCGTCGAGATCAAGGGCCAGAACAAGCTGCTGCCCGCGTGCGTAACCGCCATCGAAGAGGGAATGGAAGTCACCACTGACTCTCCGCGTTTACAGGGATACCGAAAGATGATTCTCGAGTTGCTGTTCACCGAGCGCAATCATGTGTGTTCGGTCTGCGTTTCGAACGGGCATTGCGAAATGCAGATGCTCGGGCAGCGGCTCGGTATTGACCACGTTCATTTCCCGTATCGCTTTCCCAAGGAGGAGGTAGACGCCTCCCACGACCGCTTCGTCATCGACCACAACCGGTGCATCCTGTGTACGCGCTGTGTCCGTGTATGCGATGAAATTGAGGGGGCTCATACCTGGGACATCATGGGCCGCGGCATCGATGCCAAGGTAATCACCGACTTGAACGAACCTTGGGGCGCGTCTGACACCTGCACCAGTTGCGGCAAATGCGTGCATGTGTGTCCGACTGGAGCGCTGTTCGAGAAAGGCCGCTCCGTCGCCGAAATGCTGAAGCGAAGGCAATTCCTCCCGTATCTCACGATGATGCGCGAGGAGAACGAATGATTTGTGATCGTAGGATTGCGTCGTGAACGAATGAGTTCGTTTAATTCCCCGGACGCATTCGTCCGGGAGAGGGGCGCTGCACCGTGACGGGATAACGACAAGAATCGCCCTTTAGGCCCCGGAAGCCGAGAGCCTAGAGCCGGGAGTGGAGAATAGGACTTATGCCTAAGAAGAAAATCGCCACGGTTTGGCTCGATGGCTGCTCCGGCTGCCACATGTCTTTTCTCGACATGGATGAGCGGCTTCTGACCATCGCTGGGGCTGCCGACCTCGTCTACAGTCCTTTGGTCGACGCGAAGGAATTTCCCGAGGGCGTGGATGTCGCCCTGGTCGAGGGTGCTGTCAGCAGTGAGGACGATCTCCACAAGATCAAGCTGGTTCGCGAACGCACGAAGATTCTCGTGTCTCTGGGCGACTGCGCAGTTACCGCCAATGTGCCCGGGATGCGCAATCCTTTCGGCACCAAAGCGGTGTATGACCGCGCCTACCGCGAGAACGTCACCTTCGATCCTGGAATACCCGACCAGGTGGTCCCAGCATTGCTCCCAACATCGCGTCCCATCCATGAGTTCGTGACTGTGGATGTCTTTGTTCCGGGCTGCCCACCGTCGGCCGACACGATCTATTACGTGGTGAGCGAACTGCTCGAAGGCCGTAAGCCGGAAGTGAGCCTGAGGACGCGCTTTGGAGCATGAGGTCGGCGTCATCCGAAGAGGTTTCTGGAGAGACCGCAATCGCCGAAAGAAGTTCAAAGCCGAGAGCTAAAGCCAAAAGTGGCGGGCTAAAAGCCACGTTAGAAGTTGACAGCTGAACGTCGACAGCCGAAAAAAGGGAGACGTCGTGAAGCAGGGCAATACGATTGTGATCGATCCGGTCACCCGCATAGAGGGCCATTCCAAAATCACGCTTCACCTCAACGAGGATGGTCGAGTCGAGGACGCACGTTTTCATGTTACACAATTTCGCGGCTTCGAAAAATTATGCGACGGGCGCCCCTTCTACGAGATGCCGTCGCTGATGGCCCGCATCTGCGGCATCTGTCCCGTAAGCCATCTCATCGCGTCGGCCAAGGCTTGCGACTCATTGCTCGCCGTCAAGATTCCCCCCACTGCGGACAAGCTGCGCCGCATCTTCGGCCTGGCGCAGGTCACGCAGTCCCATGCCCTCAGCCTGTTTCACCTGTCGTCGCCCGACTTGTTGCTCGGCATGGACGCCGATCCTGCGACCAGCAACATCTTTGGCGTTGCCGAAAAGAATCCGGAACTCGCCCTCGACGGCATCCGCCTGCGCCAGTTTGGACAAAAAATCATCGAGCGCCTCGGAGGCAAGCGCATCCACCCTGCATGGATCGTTCCCGGCGGCGTCAGTGAGCCTCTGACCGACGCCAATCGGGATGCCATCCTCGCGGCCATTCCCGATGCTCTCGCCATTGCAGAACGCACTCTCGAGTGGTTCAAGAGCACGATGGAAAACTTCCGCGAAGAGATCTCTACGTTCGGAAATTTCCCCACGCTCTTCATGGGTATCGTCAAGAAGGACAATGGTCTTACCTTCTATGACGGAAAGCTTCGCATAGTCGACGCATCCGGACACGTGGTCGCCGACGATCTTGATCCCACGCAATACTCCGACTATATCGGCGAAAAAGTTGAGCCATGGAGCTATCTCAAATCTTCGTATTACAAACCCAAGGGCTTCCCCGACGGCATCTACCGCGTCGGACCTCTGGCTCGGCTCAACGTCGCCGACCATTGCGGCACGCCCCGCGCCGACCAGGAGCTCGCGGAATTCCACGAGCTTCAGCGCACCGCCGTCCTCAGTTCCTTTCACTACCATCACGCCCGACTCATCGAGATCCTGTACTGCATTGAGCGGCTCGAACAGTTGCTGAATGATCCCGAGATACTTTCCCGCCATGTTCGCGCCGTCGCCGGACCGAATGCGCTCGAAGGCGTAGGGGCCGCTGAAGCTCCGCGAGGCACACTCTTCCACCACTACAAGATCGACGAGCAGGGGCTGATCCGCTGGGTCAACCTCATCATCGCCACCGGCCAGAACAATCTCGCCATGAATCGCAGCGTACTTCAAGTCGCCAAGCACTTCGTGCATGGCAACCGCCTCAACCGGGGAATGCTCAACCGGGTCGAGGCCGTGATCCGCTGTTACGATCCATGTCTGAGTTGCTCGACGCACGCCTCCGGCCAAATGGACCTCCAGATCCAGCTCATGGGGCCTTCCGGTGAATTACTCGACGAAATCACCCGATAGCCTCCGCACACTGCCCCGAGCCCTCATCGTCGCCTACGGGAATCCTTTGCGCTCCGACGACGCTCTCGCCTGGATTGCAGCCGAGTCGCTGCGCGCAAGATTGCCTCACGAAGAAGTCGAGATTCTGTGCCTGCAACAACTCGGGCCCGAACTGGCAGATGCGATCAGCCGTTTCGAATGCGTGATATTTGTCGATGCTGCCTCATCTCCCGGCCGACCTGGCGAAATCCAGCTCCTTGAGCTCCCGGATGTATCCGCCGGATCGATCCCGCTTTCAAGTTTCGGCCATGCAGTTTCACCGGAAATGATTCTTCGTTTAGGGATACACCTCTATGGCGCGAAGCCGAGAGCTTTTTCGGCGACCATCGTCGGTGCCAATTTTGAGCATGGTGAATCCCTGTCCCCAGCGGTTAGAGATGCAATTCCACTGCTGGTAAGCCGTATTGCAGAATTGGTGGAGAGTACGCCAAACCGGAAACGAGGAACATCCTGGTCATAACAGAACTGGCGTATCCTTTGAAGGTAAGAAGCGAGCGGACCGCAGGGTTCGAAGGGCCCGGTTTTTGGAGGATGTCTCGAATGTGTCTAGCAGTGCCAGGCCGCGTGGTTGAAATCATCGATGCCGGCAACGCCGCGTTCCGTCAGGCTAAGGTCGACTTCGGCGGCGTTCGCAAAGACATTAACCTCGCCTACACTCCCGAGGCCGAAGTGGGTAAATATGTCCTCGTCCACGTGGGATTCGCCATCAGTGTGATCGATGAGGCCGAAGCGAACCGCATTTTCGAATACCTGAAACAGATGGGTGGATTGGAAGAGGAACTCGGTGAAGTTCGTCAGTGAGTATCGGGATCCGAAAGCCGCTGAGCAGCTCGCCGCTGCGATTCGAAAGAAAGTCACGCGGCCATGGACGATCATGGAGGTTTGCGGCGGGCAGACTCACACGATTGTAAAAAGCGGCCTCGAAGACTTGCTTCCCCGTGAAGTCGGCTTGGTCCACGGCCCGGGATGTCCCGTCTGCGTAACTCCCATCGGCCTCATCGATAAGGCAGTCGCGATCGCGAAACGCGGCGACGTAATTTTCTGTTCGTTCGGCGACATGCTGCGCGTCCCCGGATCGTCGAAGAGCCTGTTCGATGTGAAGGCAGAAGGCGCCGATGTGCGCATCGTCTATTCTCCCCTCGACGCCCTGAAGCTGGCGCGAACCAATCCTGAAAAGCAGGTCGTTTTCTTTGCTGTCGGTTTCGAGACCACGGCTCCCGCAAATGCGATGGCAGCATGGCAGGCCGATCATGATGGCGTAGAGAATTTCTCTCTTCTGGTGTCGCATGTCCTTGTTCCTCCAGCAATGGAGGCTCTGCTCTCCTCCGCAAATTGCGTCGTGCAAGGGTTTCTCGCCGCCGGACACGTCTGCACCATCATGGGATTCGAGGAATACTTCCCCATCGCGGCAAAACATGAAGTTCCCATCGTGGTCACTGGATTTGAGCCGCTCGATATTCTTGAGGGCATCTACATGACGGTGAGCCAGTTAGAGGAGGGCCGCCACGAAGTCGAGAATCAGTACGCGCGCGCTGTAAAGCGGGAAGGGAATCGTCCTGCGCAAAAGACCATCGCCGAAGTTTTCGAAATCACGCCACGCGAGTGGCGCGGCCTGGGAGAAATTCCCGCCAGCGGATTTCAGCTTCGCGGGCGATTCCAGAAGTACGACGCCAATTTGCGCTTTCCATTTGCCGGCGTACCTGCGCACGAATCGCCCGATTGCATCTCTGGACTGATACTGCAGGGTATCAAGAAGCCGCATGACTGCCCAGCGTTCGCTGTGAAATGCACACCGGAAAATCCGCTGGGCGCCCCCATGGTATCGTCCGAAGGCGCGTGCGCAGCCTACTATCACTATGGCAGACGCCAAAATCACCTCGTTCAACCTGAGTTGTCCGGTCCCGCGAGTCGCTGACGATCGAATCGTCCTCGCCCACGGCGGAGGCGGACGCCTGACTCATCAACTCATCGAAACAATCTTCATGCCCGCGTTCTCGAATGCCATGCTCGAGCAACGTCACGACGGTGCAATACTCCCCATCAATGGATCGCGCGTGGCCTTCACCACCGATTCGTTCGTGGTGCGTCCTCTGATTTTTCCCGGCGGAGATATCGGCGATCTGGCGGTGAACGGTACGGTAAACGATCTCGCCATGTGCGGCGCGCGTCCACTCTACCTGAGCGCAGGATTCATCCTCGAAGAGGGACTTGAGATGGAAACGCTGCGCACCGTGGTGAATTCGATGCAAGCTGCCGCTGCAAAAGCGAAAGTTAAACTGGTCACAGGCGACACGAAAGTTGTGGACAAGGGCAAAGGCGACGGCATTTTCGTGAATACCTCGGGCATCGGCATCATTGAAGCGAACGTAAAATCGTCGATCAGCCCTGCTGCAGTTCAGCCGGGCGATGCCGTCATTGTCAGCGGAGACCTCGGCCGCCACGGCATCGCAATATTGTCGGTGCGTGAAGGCCTCGAGTTCGAATCACCCATTCTGAGCGACACGGATTGCGTGTGGCCCGCTGTGGAGGGTCTTCTCAATGCCGGCATCGAAATTCACTGCCTGCGCGATCTCACCCGTGGAGGGCTGGCGACCACGCTGAACGAAATCGCTGGAGATCGCAACGTCTGCGTCAAACTGGAAGAAGCGCTGATTCCCATTAATGAAACGGTGCAGAGCGCCTGCGAAATTCTCGGACTCGATCCTCTGTATGTCGCGAATGAAGGACGTTTTGCGGTTTTTGTCCCAGCCGCACAGGCAGATGCGGCGCTCGAAGTAATGCAGAAAATTCCGGCATCTCAGGCTTCCGTACGGGTGGGATCGGTCGCGGAAGCGCCCGCAAGAATGGTCCTGCTCCAAAGCCGCATCGGCGGAAGCCGCGTCGTCGACATGCTCAGCGGAGAGCAGTTGCCCAGAATCTGCTGATCAGATTGTCATCCTGAGCGGTAGCGAAGGACCGTACGTCGGCGTGATGCCTAGATGCAGTAGACGGGAACATCCACAGACGCGACAGCCGAATCCGGCTGTCCCCGACAAATCAAACTTACGTCGTGGCTTTCTCTCCGCCGCCTATCCCGTAACCCTCGGCCATGGCTCGCCGGAATTTCTCCCGCTCCTCCGGCGACATCTTGCGGCAGCGGTCTCGCCAGTTCCATCCGCGGTGCTGACGTGGTCCGTGTCCGCCCAAGCCTCCAAACAGAATTCTGCAAAGCGCGAGCAATCCCAGCGCTTGCCAGAATGTCAGCGCACGCCAGCCGAACAGCGGCGGCAGCAGCCAGTTCCACAGATGCATCACGACTTCGCCGCCCACCAAGGCAAACAATGCCATCGCGACGATTCCTAACGGAGCCATCCAAAACCATTTTCGTCTCATGTTCGATTCCTCATTTCATAAAGTCGTCATACACCAGGCGTAGCCGCTGGCGTAGATGCAGAACCGCATAGCGCTTCCGTGACAACAGTGTGTTCACAGCCCACGCCTGTCTCGGCGGCCAGTTCCTTGAAGCTGCGTCCCTCGAGCTCATGCGCCACGAAAACCTCGCGCTGTTCTGCGGGAAGTTCGTCGAGCGCCGATTCCAAATCGTCCAAAAGCATCTCGCGCAGGTAGCGAGCTTCTGGTCCGGCATCGAGGGAAGGCAGCATGTCATCGATGGACAAAGTCTCGCCTTCGTCGTTTGCGCCGGACACTTCGCTAAAGCTCTCGGGCTCCTTTTTGCGAAAGAGGTCGGTGATCCGGTTTCGCGCGACGCGGAACAGCCATCCCGTCACGTGCTCGATCGGCATGAGCAGGCGGTTGGCTTCCACTAACCGGTAGAAGACGTCCTGCAGAATGTCCTCAGCGTCACGCGGATCGGGCACCCGCCTCCGGATGAAGTTGCGCAACCGGGATTGCTCCCGCTTGACGACCTCCGAGATGCGCTGGTCCTGTTCGAACGCCATCCGCTCCAGGCTTGCCGCTTCGTTCATCCAATCGTGTAGACGAATGAGGGACACGGATATTGTAGGCGTGGCAAATATTGTCTAAGTGCCGCGTACCGTAAGGTTTCCCGCCTTGACGTTTCACGGAACCTATCGCAAAATGTCGTGCCTGCGAGGACCCATGAAATACATTTCCATTGCCGCTATGCTCTTGTATGCCAGCCTGTTTGCAACCGCAGCAGAAACGAAGTCGGTTACTAACCGCGACGGCAACTGCACTGTCACCGTACCCGCCAACTGGATCATTCAGCAGAATGTGGGCATCGCTCAGTCCACGGACAAGAAAGTCGCGGTCGTCGTCAGTTCGCCCAGCCAGGGCCTGAGCAGCCTCGCCGAGGTTGAGCAACTCGCTCCCACCCTGTATCCAGATGACAAAGTTACGAAAAAGTCCGGTTCGGAATTTGAGATGGAAGGGAAGAATACGGCCGACAAGCCAAACGTCTATCGCGCGATCCCTGCCGGAGCGAAGGTTTGCATCGCCGAGATCACGTATGAGCGTGGCTCTATCGATGATGCCAGGGCCATCATAGAAACTCTTAAGGCCAAGTAGTCACGATCAAAAAGCGTCGCTATTCTTTTCGTTCAATTCCGCGTCGCGAGTTTTGAGGATGACGAAAATCGGCGCGCACCGGTACCGTGCTGCAACCGAATAAGAAGAGGATTACCGCCACCGCGTTCCATTTATACGCAGATCGCTGGATACGCCCTTGAACTCGCACATGCGATCAATGAGTATGCCTGCTAAATCAAAAGCCAATCGTTGCTGGCCCGGATACGAACCTGTGCCGGGAAAGAAGGAACACAGCCAGGGAAGTTGCCGTCCTAAGTCCAAAAGGAAGTTGA
This sequence comes from uncultured Acidobacteriota bacterium, assembly GCA_963801895.1. Classification (GTDB taxonomy): domain Bacteria; phylum Acidobacteriota; class Terriglobia; order Terriglobales; family Acidobacteriaceae; genus Sulfotelmatobacter. The sequence continues at coordinate 280,689 of CAWDGM010000008.1, forward strand.
AAACCGCCGAGAAAAAGTTCCGCGCTACGCGAGACCGCCAATTGACTGCTTGGGAAAAGAAGCACCCGGAATCTCCCCGTAAAGCAGCGCAACACCTACACGCCCCGACCAAACGACAGCACCCCTGAAAGCCGGCAGTCCGAAGTAGCGCCGTTGCCCCGGCAGCTATGGCGAGAGCATCCGTGCTCTCGGACACGTCCAGCTAGTCGGAACCCCCGTCCGCGTCGATCCGTTAAAATCAAAAGAGTTTCTGAACTCTGAAACTCAGACATGAAAATCGGCGTTCTAGCCTTGCAAGGAGATTTTGACGCCCACCGACGGCGCCTGGAAGAACTTGGTGCCGAGGTCGTGCTCGTGCGCAAGCCTGAGCAACTGGATGACATCGACGGTCTTGTCATTCCCGGAGGCGAGTCCGGCACATTCCTCAAGCTTCTGGGTGAGAGCGGTTTTGAGAAGCTGAGACAATTCGTTCGAGCCAAGCCAACCTTCGGAACTTGCGCGGGAGCGATCCTACTGGCGACGGAAGTCGAGAATCCATCGCAGGCCGGACTTGGCGCTCTCGACATTCGCATTCGCCGCAATGCTTACGGACGCCAGATTGACAGCTCAATCCGCGAAGGAAAATTCCTCCGCGATCTCGAAGGCAAGGCTGCAGAGTCTCCGCTGGAAATGGTCTTCATCCGGGCTCCCAAGATTTCACACGTAGGCAGCGGCGTTGAAGTTCTCGCGACCGAAGGCGCCGATCCGGTAGCCGTCCGGCAGGGAAGCGCGATGGCGGCGACATTCCACCCGGAGCTCTCCGACGATCTCCGCCTCCACCAGACCTTCCTGCAACTCATAAGTGACAAGAACGCCGAGACGCAAAAGTAAGCGCATCAGGCCCGCAAAACTAGAACGACATCGAACGTCGCCGAAGTTTCGACGAGTCCGGTGTGCGTGGGCGCGACGCCCACGCTACAGCCGGCGGGAACGCCGGCTCTACCGCTGAAAGCGCATTCAAGTCCAAATTCTAAGTATTTCCAAAAAACTGCTTGACAGCGGATTTATGTAACGATATGGTTACGCATTATGCGTGACCGATCGGTTACATATTCGACGGCAGCCAACGAGGCTACTTTTCAGGCTCTTGCCGACCCCACCCGGCGGGCCGTGCTCGATCTTCTCCGTCGTGGAAGCCAGCCCGCGGGACAGATTGCCAGCGCTTTTCCGGTTTCGCGACCGGCAATCTCGAAACATCTACGCCTGCTTCGCCGTGCTCATCTTGTCCGCGAGCATCGCGAAGGCCGGAATCGTGTCTACCAGCTCAATCCAGAACCGCTTCGCGCAGTCGACTCATGGATCGAGCACTACCGCGTCTTCTGGACCGCAAGCCTGAACAGCCTTAAAGCTTTTGTTGAAACCGAGTACGAAAAAGAACAACAGGAAGAAAAGAAGTCATCTCGAAAACGCAAATAATCCAAGAAAGGAAACGCCAATGCGTAAATCCATCCGCACCTCGCTTATCGTGATACTCGCTGTCATGTTGTCGGCGATCGCCGCCACCGCGCAAACCGACGCACAGAAAGCGTTCAATACACTCAAGGTCATGCCGGGCACATGGGAAGGGAAGACCACAGAAGGCGCCGACAATATGCCGGTCCGGGTCGACTTCAAAGTCACGGGGGGAGGCTCTACCGTCCTGAGCGAAATTCTGGGCCATGAGGACATGATTTCGGTCTTTCACATGGACGGGCCGGCACGTTTGTTGATGACGCACTACTGCGCCATCGGGAATCAGCCGCGCATGCAGGCTGCCGTCTCTCCCGACGGAAAGACGCTGACATTTAACTATGTCGATGCCACCAACCTCGCGTCGCCTGACGCTGGACATATGCAGAAGATGGTGCTCACGCTTCTCGACGACAATCACCACACAGAAGAGTGGACGTTCGTCGATCACGGCAAAGAGCACAAGGCCCTCTTCGATCTTCACCGCAAGATCTAGCTGCACACACGTGGGGCGGGCGGCACGGTCCGCTCGCCCCGGCGCTTATAACGATTTCAAGGGCTACGGCGAGACACTCGATAAGGAACGATTTATGGCTACCACGACCGTTACACATGATCAGGACGCAATCGTCAGCGAAATCCAGATCGCCGCGCCACCGGAGCGCGTGTTCAGAGCACTATCTGACGCGGGTCAATTGAAGGTGTGGTTCGGCAGTGCGGACTGCCCGGTGAAATCGTGGAACATGGACGCCCGCCTTGGAGGCCGCTACAGCTATGCGACTGAAAAAGGAAAGATCGCGATAAACGGCGTGGATGACTTTTTGTGCCACGGAGAGATCGTCGAATACGATCCGCCTCGCGTTCTCGCCTATACCTGGATCGCGAATTGGCACGACGACCCTTCGCGATCCACATTGGTTCGTTGGGAGCTCACGCCCAAACTCGGAGGTACTCGTGTGAAGGTCACTCACAGCGGTCTCAGCACGCTTCCCGTTGCCCGCAAAGACTACAGCGGTGGCTGGCCGGAAGTGGTCGAGATGTTAAAGAAGCACGTCGAACAATAAATGGAAGCTTGCAGTCCGATCAACGACAGGAGAAATGCAAATGGCGATCGCCACAGTCACGCCCGATCAGAATGCCGTTGTCGCTGAAGTCTTTATCGCAGCGCCGCCCGCCCGCGTCTTTCAGGCTATCAGCGACCCGACCCAACTGCCGAAATGGTGGGGGCAGAGCGGGATGTATCACGTGACAAAGTCTTTCATGGATGTGCGTCCGGGAGGAAAGTGGCGCAGTGATGGCGTCGGCGCCGACGGCCAGACTTTCTACGTCGAAGGCGAATATCTCGAAGTCGATCCTCCAAGATTGCTGGTTCATACGTGGATCGGCAGTTACACCGGTCCGACGAAAACCATCGTTCGCTGGGAACTCGAGCCGCAAACGGTGAACACGCTCCATCCCAGCGGCCCGAAGAAATCGGGCACGGGAACTCTGGTTCGCGTTCGCCAGGAAGGCTTTGCCGGAAACCTGGAGCTTGCCAAGTCGCACGGCGATGGGTGGAAACGCGTTCTCGGCTGGCTGGAGACTTATGTGGAGCGGGGAGAAACCTCCGGGGGGAATTCGTAGAGTGATTCGGTCCTTCGCGCTGTAGGGCAAAGACGGGCTGGTAGTACGGGAGAGATTTACGCCTCGAAACTCGTCGCTGCGCTCCTCGGGGCGGACGAATGCGTCCGCCCCTACACGAACCGAGGCCGATCTCGGTCATTAACCGCGAGTCTGCTGGTGCGGGCATTTTTATGGCGCGCCTTTGCGCGCCACCTCGGACGAATGCGTCCGAGGCTACACAACCTTGGGGGGCGTTACTTGAATTCTTGGACGAATACCAGGCTGACTGGCTGCACCGGGATTGGTTTGAATGACTTTCCCGCCAGCAATCGCTGCTGGTCATCCACGCTCTTTTCCCAGGACGCGAAGCTCACTCCCAGAGACGAGACCGCTGCGTGAATCGTGCGAGCGATTGAGATGGCGTCCTGCACACTGGCGATCGCTCCAATGAGCGTGAAGCCACCCGCGGCAGCGTCGAGACCAGAGGTGGCGATGTTGTATCCCATCTTGAATTTCTCGCCACCGGTCATACCTTCACTGCCTAGCTTCGAGTCTTCCATTCCGGGGTATCGCACGAAGAGGCGCGTGTAGTTGTTGGCAAATCTGCGGGCGGGCGGTCCTTCTACCGGAGTGAAGGCAGGGAGATAGATCGGCGCCAAAGAAATTTCTTCCTTCGCAAGTTTCAGCTTGAGGATGCCGCTGTTCGTCTCAACTTTCTTGATCTCCGCTGGAGTGAGGTCAAGAGCATCGAACGACGCCTGGCGTTCGTCGCCGGGTGCGATCGTCATATCCCCAAGGCCGTCTTCGCCGGCGCGTTTGGAAGGAGGAGAGACAGTGCCTTTTTTGTCGTAAGAAGAGAGAAAGATGAACCGCAGGCGGTCGCGCGTCAATTCGCACTTCACCGCATGGTCGAGCTTGTGGCCGCGCATTTCGGCAAAAAACAGGACTGGCAATCCCTGGCTTGCAACTGCGTCGAAGCTTTTGATGGCGGCGTGTCCGTCATTGGCCTGAAGGAACACGAGCCCCATCATTTCGTTGGCCTCCGCGCCGAGAGGGAAGAGGGCGAGGGCGACCTGAAGGTGTTCACTCGCGCGCTTCAACTGTTGCTGCGCGTAAGCGTAGGGGACGGCGAATCCTCCGACGCGGTTCCTGGATTTGTTTTGTTCCTTCTTCTTTACGCGAGCTCGTTTTGCTCGCAAAGATCGACGGTTCTCGGGACCGTTAAAGGTCAGGTTCATGCCCCGGTTGAACAGGTCAGCGAGCAAGTCCTCGGCCTCATCGATCTCCTCGTCATACTTGGTACGCTTGCCGTCGAGCGTGCTCAAGTGGAGCGCAGCTTCGTCCTTCGCTGCCTGATCGGTGGTCAACTGCTGATACAAAGTGAACTTCTTGCGGGACGCGTCCACATCTCCCATGGCCTCATAGAGCAGGGCCAGGTTCCATTGAGTAAGCGCGAATTCAGGCGACAGTTCGCCTGCTTTGCGAAAGGCCTCCTGCGCACGGTCATACTGACGCTCCGCCAAGTCGCCGTATGCGGCGGCGTAGAGACGGCGAATTTCCGCGCCACTGGAACCGGGCAACGCAAGAAGCGACTGGAGGTCGGCGATTCGGGCGCGCGCCTCTGCGGAATCGAGTGCGGTGGGCGAGACTTCGAGATATTTTTCCAGCATCCGGGCTGCTTCGGCAGTTCGGCCATTCGTCTCGGCACAATTGGCCAGATCAAATGCGATGGAGGGGCTCTTGGCCGAGGCGCTTTTAAATTCTCCGAGAGCATTGCACAAACTCGATCTTGGCCCCTTATTGGTCTCAATGTTTGCACCGGCGTGCGCAATTGGTTTCAGTGATGTTTCCGCAACCGGAGTTGGCTTCGGAGCAGCGTCGTCGGTATCAGCAGACGAATCTTCTTCCTCTGGGACGTCATCCTGAAGCGATGCCTCCAGACCGATGCTTTCTGCCAGGCGGTTTAGGCGGTTGATCCGCTCACGATCAGTTTCGCCGGCAGGCGATCCGTTTTCGCCGGTTGTGACGAACGCCAACAACAAGAGGAGCCTCTGTCTTTGTTTCGGATCGCGAGTGCCCGCTCTGGACTTGCGAAGATATTCGGCAGCCTGCTCCCGGTCTCCGAGTTGGTAGTAACAGAGCGCAAGGTCATAGGCGAGCACCGACTGGTCGGGGCCGAGCTTTATCGTCTCTTCGAGCGCGTTCGCCGCTTCTTTGAACTTGTTCTGTTCGTAAAGCTTGCGGGCACTGCTCAGGCTGTCCTTGACCCGATTCTTGATTTCTTCGTCCAGGTGTTTGATCGCGTCTGTAGCTTCGCCGGTCTCGTACAGCGCCTGCGACTCCGCGTATTTCTCGCGCGCCTCGGCGAGGTGGCCGGACTTTTCCAGGCTCGCAGCTTCCTTGATCGAGGCCTTGGCCTGCGATTGCATTTCTTTCTTCTGGGTCTTTTCGGCATCGTCTGCGAGGGCAAACGAGCACGAGAGCAAAGCGAGCAGAAAGATGGTTCGTATCTGCATAAACGCCTTTCACAAACTGTCGAATCGTGTGTAGGGACGGCCCGTTCCGTCCAGAGGGGAGACGCGTCACTTTAGCCCTTGAAGACCGGAAAGGCAACTGGAATTGGTGTTGGGGCAAAGAGATTGGACTTTCTCTACCACGAGAGCGGGAAGACATGTAGCCATTACAATGGCGTCGATCCATCGCGAGAAACTCGAGCGCGAAGGGGTTGACCGTCATGAATTGGAAAGAGGGATCGTTCATGTTCAGATCGGACGTTAATCGTCGCGAATTCATGGAGATTGCCGCTGGCGCGGGTGTCGCGCTGGCACTGCCAACGCCAGGCCCCGGTGCTTCATCGCCCACCACATCAAAGATGATTGGTATCCAGGTGGGAGCCGTGTCGTTCGTAGATGAAGGCACAGAGAAAGTTCTCGACGTGCTGCAGGAACGTGGAGGCGTGAATACTTTATTTCTTGCGGTATTCACCTACGGCCGCGGCATAGCCGGAAGACAGATTCCCGGCCAGCCTCTGCCAGATCACGGCAAGCAGGAATACGACCTCAATTTTCACGGCGGAAATTTCGCCACTCCGCATGCGCAGTTTTACAAAAACACGGTGCTTAAGGACCTGCGTGCGCCGGATCATGGCAACCTCGACATTCTGGCCGAGGTTCTTCCTGCTGCGAAAAAGCGCGGGATGAAAGTCATCTGCTGGCTCGAGGACGTCTTTCGGACCGATTTGCCGAACATCGAAAAAGTGCAAGAGCGCGATCTGCATGGCCGCAATGCCGAGACGTTGTGCGTCAACAATCCGGACTACCGGAATTTTCTCACCGGACTCGTCGAAGACTATGCACGTTCCTATGACATCGACGGAATCATGTGGGGATCCGAGCGACAGGGCGCACTATGCGACAGTCTGGGCGCCACGCACGACATTCCGCCCGTCGATCCGGGTAACGTGACTTGCTTCTGCGAGTTCTGCCAGCGCAAGGCGAAGGAGCGGGGGATCAATCCGGATCGCGCCCGGCAAGGATTTCTGGAGTTGGAGAAATTTGTTCGTTCGTCGCGCAGCGGAAAACGACCGGTCGATGGATACTTCGTTCAATTCTGGAGGTTGTTGCTGCGATATCCGGAACTGGCCGCATGGGAGATGCTCTGGACCGACAGCCTGCGTGAAACCTACGACGCGATTTACAAAACGGTGAAAGTCGCCAAGCCAACCGTTCCCGTGGGGTGGCACATCTGGCACAACAATTCGTTCAATCCGATCTACCGCGCCGAACAGGACCTGCACGAACTCTCGAACTATTCCGATTTCATCAAGGTCGTGATGTACAACAACTGCGGCGGCGAGCGCATGGCGCTCTATGCCGACAACATCGGCACGACACTCTATGCGGATCTCTCGAAACAGAGCCTGCTCGACTTCAACTACGCAGTCATGGGATTGAAAGAGGGCTCCTACGATCAGATTCCTCGCACTGGACTTTCGCCAGATTACGTGTATCGCGAGACGAAACGCGCGCTGGAGGGTGTTGTCGGCACCAAGACCTTGATCTGGCCAGGGATTGATATCGATATCCCGACTGAAGCCAATCACAGCAAGAGTTCGCACGATAGCGTCAAGCAGGCGGTTCTGGCGGCGTTTCGTGCAGGAGCGCCTGGAGTGATCCTGTCTCGCAAATATTCCGAGATGCGGCTTGCCGATTTGAGTGGCGCCGGAGATGCAATTCGAGAGTTGAAACTGGCGGGTTGAGTTGGGAGCTACTCGCCCTCATCAATGTGCGGGAAGGCTGGCAGGGAAGTGCCCGCTATCAGCGAATGTCGCCACGCTGCCACGGACTCGGTCAACGTCGTGATGCTGATTCCATGGAACGTTTCGGGATACGCGATGAGATTCTTGCGGGCTCGCTCAAATAGTGAGCACGCTCCAACTACGTTCCCCGTGGAATGATGGTGGAACGCGACGGCCACCTGGATCAAACCCTGGAGAAACTTCTTTTCGCGGCCATTCGTTTCCCGCCACACATCTTCCCAAGCTTCGTGAGCGTCGAAAAAATTGCGCTCGTTGAACAATTGAATGCCGCGACGGTACAGGTCTACATGCACTGGCAAATCGTAGCATTTTGAGGGAGAAGCTTCGGGGCCAAGATGGCCCCGAGACAGCCGGCGGAACTCCGGCGCTCCTGTTTGAGCCGCCTTGCAACGCGCGCATTTGGCCGCATCTGCCGGACGAAGACGTTCCGGGGCCACACCCGGATGAGGTGTCCGGGCCACACCGCGTTATACTTTCCATATGTCTGGGGATCCGCAGAAGACCTTTTACCTTGAAACGTTCGGCTGCCAGATGAACGTCCACGACTCGGAGAAGGTCGTCGGAACGCTCGTCCAGGAAGGGTACCGGCAGGTCGAAACCGTCGAACAGGCGGATCTGATCCTTTACAACACGTGCTCGATTCGCGATAAGGCGGAACAGAAAGTGTTTCACCGTCTCGCGGATTACAAGAAACTTCAGGCACAAGGCAAACAGTTCGGAGTTCTGGGTTGCGTGGCTCAACAAGAAGGCGAAAAGATTTTTGAGCGCGCACCACACGTTTCACTGGTGTGCGGCTCGGCATCGTATCGAAAGCTGCCTGAGATGCTGGTCAAACTGGAGAGCCTCAAGCATGAGGCGGTACATAGCAGGGAACTGGCGTCCATCGGCGAGGCGTCAGTGGCTGGACTCGGCCGTCCAACAAAAACTTCGCTTGGAGCTTCCCTGGTGCGTATCACGGGGCTCGATGACCGGCAAACCGACGAATGCTTCGAGACGGAATTCACAGCACGCACAAATCCTCATCGCGGGTACATCACGATTATTGAGGGCTGCGACAAGTTTTGCGCATATTGCGTGGTGCCGTTCACTCGCGGCAAGGAGCGCAGTAGAACATCGGATTCTGTGCTGCAGGAAGCCCGGCAGATGGCGGACCTGGGGTATTCCGAGATTCAGCTGCTCGGGCAAAACGTGAACTCCTACGTGGATCCTTCCAGAAAGAAGACGTTTGCCGAGTTGCTGGCAGCAGTGGCTGAAGTCCAGGGAATTCGCCGGGTGCGCTTCACGACATCTCATCCAAGAGACTTCGGGCGGGACATCGTGGAAGCGATTGATGCTGTACCGACGCTGTGCGATCACGTGCACTTGCCTGTCCAGAGCGGATCGACGCGCATCCTCGATGCGATGTCGAGACTCTATGACCGCGAACAATATCTGGAACGAATTTTATGGATGAAGTCCGCCAAGCGCCAACTCAGTATCACAACGGATGTGATTGTGGGATTCCCAGGAGAAACGGAATCGGACTTTTCGGAAACGCTAGATTTGCTGGATGAGGTCGAATACGACAGTGTTTTTACCTTCAAGTATTCCGCGAGGCCTAACACTCCTGCGCTGAGTCTTGTTGACGCGATTCCAGAAGAAGAGAAGTCGCGCCGGCTGGAAATCCTGATGGCAAAGCAGCGCGAGATCCAAATCAAGAATTATGAGAAATTCGTCGGTCGCACACTTGAAGTAATGGTTGAAGGTTATAACGAGGGCAGGTCCCAGTGGATCGGGCGCACTTCGCAAAATAAGACTTTGAACTTTGCGGCCTCAGTGAATCCCAAAGTTGGACAGTACGCCCAAGTGCGTGTAACACGCAGCTTTCCCAACAGTCTGATCGGAGAATTGGTGGTATAAGGAAGGCTGAAAAGCGTCAATCGGAGACCCCATGGAAGTAGAAATGACAATCCGCGGACTGATGATGGATCCGGTGAGCAATACGCCGATCGTGATATTGAAGGATGTAGGCGGAGAGACGGTTCTGCCGATCTGGGTGGGCGTATACGAGGCAAATGCGATCGCGTTGGAGATGGAAAAGGTTTCAACGCCGCGTCCGATGACCCACGACCTTATCAAGAACGTTCTGATGGGTTTGGAGACACAGGTTCACAAGGTCGTGGTGACTGAACTCAAGGAAGATACCTTTTACGCAGTGATCTGGCTGGAACGCGGCGGCGAAGTCATCAGCGTCGATTCGCGTCCGTCGGATGCGCTGGCACTGGCGTTGCGGGTGGATTGTCCGATCTTCGTGGATGAAATCGTGTTGAAGACATCCAAGCTGGCCGCCAACATGTCGGACCGGGTCACTAGCGATGAATTGCGAAAGTGGCTTGAGGGTCTGAACGACGAAGACCTGGGGAAGTACAAGATGTAAAGGGCGCTCAGTCCATGGGACCGAGGGCGAGACGCCCTCGCGACAGCCGGCGGGACGCCGGCGCTACCTGGCAACATCACACCGCCAGCCCCTCTTCTCCAAAAGCTCTTGGACTTTACATAATACCTGTTATCGGACATTGATTCACCATTTCGCCTTCTTCCGGACCTGGCGGGTGCGATCTTCTGCAGCCCCTGCTCGCACCCGTCCTCAAGTTTGTTGGTTCGGACCACTAGGCATTCTCTTTACGATTCCGCTCCTATTTCTTGACGCTCCGAACTACGCCGGCAAGCGGCTCGCTTCCAAAATGGCCAGCGGCTGGATTTCCGAAAATCAACGTGATATTCGAATATTTCAAAGTTGTTCCACCGGTGATGTCTATCTCTAAAGGTGCTGGTGAAACCGGCGCCGGACTTCCGTTGAGCGTAATCGTAGCCGTGCCGGTTACTTTGAATCCATTCGTAATCGGCGCGACGACGGCGTCCACGAGATTAACGTGGTGAGTATGTGCGCCCCTCGCGCTCGGATCAAAGTTTCCCCCGTTGAGCGTTATCGCCCAACCGCCCCTCCACAACTCTGTTGAAGTGCCATTCGCAAGTTTCCAGATGCTCTCGCTCGTGCCCGTCGCAGAAACATAAAGAAGATAGTTGGGGCCGAGTCGTGGCGAGAACCCGATGCTTGTCGTCAGCGAAATTGGATCAGCCGCCGAAACGTCTCTGGGAGAATCGCCAATCCCGACTCGCCAAAGCGTCGTCTTTGGACTTGTGTGCGTGACAACGAGACGGCGACCGTCGGTGCTGGCTACGAGAGACGTGTATCGATCTGAACCAGAGGGAAGCCTGTGCGCTATTCGGCGCTCGACATCAACGCTGTACAGCCACGGCCCTGAACCATCGGAATCGTTAGCCAGGGGGAGCTCGACATGTGGCCTTCCTCCCTGGCGGCAGGACGCTCGTTCTCCTACGAGGAGATATTCAACACAAGAACCTTTGGCTCATCGATTTGGAGACGGGCGCCGAGCGGCAGTTGACCAATTTCTCTCCCAACTTCAACATTCGCGACTTTGACATCTCACAAGATGGCCGCGAACTCGTTCTCGAAAGAGTTCAGGAACGCTCCGATGTGGTATTGCTCGATCTTTCTCATCGATAGTCTGGCCACAGACCAGCGACGCTGGGAACCCCTGTCGCGCGTCGGTTTGCAGAGGATACGCACGAACTAACCGACTAGCCGACTTTACTCCCCTGCTGGATGTGGGGAGCAAAGGACTAGCTTCGGGTGGAATAGCGTGCCGGCTATCCGGGTGGCTACCGCGATCAGGTCTCGCTGGCTGGCGAAGACTTTGACCTGCCGGGCGCGGGAGAGTTCGGGAAGGTTGACGGTGCGTCCGGAACGAATGCGAGCGGCGGTTTGCTCGTCTGCGGTAACGCACGGAAGATGCGGGAGAAGTTTTCGAGGGTGAACGAAGCACTCCTCAAGCAATGCAGTCATTGTTTGGGACTCTTGCTTTTCTGGTTCGGGCACCTCAGCCACGGCAATTATTGCTGTCTCTGATTGGAGCGAGTTTTTGTTCTGCTCTGTGGGCAGAAGTCGGGACGCCCCCACGACAGCAGGCAGGACGCCGGCACTTCTTACATGTCGATTCCCTGCTGCGGACGTCAGCTGCTCCAAGGTGTTCGCTTCATCCAACGTGAATTCTGCTACAGCAGTGCGGCGGAGGGATTCGAGGTGTGCGCCGCAGCCCAGGGCCTGGCCCATTTCGTGGGCAATTGAGCGTATGTAAGTTCCCGAGGCAACACGTGCACGAAAGCGAATACGGGCATCTTCCAAGGAAACAATCTCGAACTCTTTGATTTCGACAGAGACTGGCTTGAGGCGCACTTCCTGGTTTCTGCGGGCCATTTTGTAAGCGGGCACGCCATTGATCTTTTTGGCGGAAAACGGTGGAGGAATCTGTTTGATGATTCCGCGGAAACGGGCAGCGAGCGTTTCAATTTCTCCGTAGCGTAATACAACGTTTCGATGCTCGCTGGTTGGGTCGCCTTCGGCATCGTAGGTATCAGTAGAAAATCCGAACCGGATGACGCCTTCATACACTTTTTCCGAGCTGACATAGAATTGTGCCAGCCGAGTAAATGCACCCACGACGAGTGGAAGGATACCGGTGGCCATGGGATCGAGCGTTCCCAGATGGCCGATGGAACGCTCGCCGAGAATACGACGGGCGCGGTGCACGACATCGTGAGAGGTCAGGCCTGCGGGTTTGTCGATGATCAACACGCCGTTCATACGGGAATTTGGTACTTTGGTAGTTCGCGCATCTGTGAGTGTAAGGAATCAAGGGTCCCGGGAAGGCGCAGGCTGGCCGAGTTTCCAACTACCACGTTAACAAATTATTGCAGCGTTGAGCTCCGACATGTTTCCGATCAAAGACGACCAGCCTCGATATAGCCCGCCGTATGTGACCGGATTCCTGATCGGTCTGAACATCGTCATTTACTTCTTTCAATCGATGCTGACCCGGCAGAGCGCGGAATTATTCGCGCGGGAGTTCGGGGTCGTTCCGGCGCACCTGGCAGCATTCCTTGCGGGCTCTCCACATTATTCATTTGCAGAGGTGGTAGTTCCCTTCTTCACGTCCATGTTTCTCCACGGCAATTGGATGCACGTGTTGGGGAATATGTGGTTCCTATATATCTTCGGCGACAACATTGAAGATTACCTTGGACACTTCAAGTTCATCGTGTTTTATCTAGTGGCAGGACTGGCCGCAATGGCCACTCAGGTCGCGGTTTACCCGCACTCGAATGTTCCGACCGTGGGCGCGAGCGGCGCGATTGCGGGAGTGTTAGGGGCGTATTTCCTCCTGTATCCGCGCGCGCGCGTGCTGACTTGGTTTTTTGTGTTTGTGATGTATCTTCCGGCATGGATCGTGTTGGGGGAATGGTTCGTGCTGCAATTCTTCTCAGGTGCAGCGACCTTATCGATGGCGCAAGCTGGGCGGGATGTGGGTGGAGTGGCCTTTTGGGCGCACATCGGAGGATTTTTAGCGGGACTGGTGATGATCAAGTTGTTTCCGGAGCGGCAACGGAGATATCCGTACGCCTATCGTTAGGGGAGTTGGTTTGAAACTGTCGTCCTGCTGAAAATCCCCACTCAAGCCAACACAAGGCTTGAGTGGGCCACCCTTTTTTAGTTTGGGTTATTTCTTCGGGCGCGATTCTGGCGGCACCAGGCCTGCCAAGCGGTAGTAGACGACTAGCTGTCCGTAGTGTTCGCCGCCGTGTTCGATGAAGCCGTAGGCGAAGTCGTAGACGCGGACTTGCTGGTTTCCAAAAGGTTCTACGATCAATTCGGTCATCCCCTTATCCCCTTTTGTCTTGAGCGCAGCCGCACCGTCTGCGAAGGACTTTTTCACCGCTGCCACGACGTCGGCCTTGGTCTTATATTTGTCACGTTTCATGTCCTCTTCAGCGGGAGGTTTCTGGCCTATCAAGAGATTGGTGAGGTAGTAGTTGGCGCCGGCGGCGTGCAGAAGCTGTTCGGCAAAGCTGCGCTGCGCAGGAGTTGGTTTGTAGTCATACTTGTCTTCAGGAAAATCCTCCGCCATAGCGATGAGTTTGCGGCCCACGTCATTCCATGAATCGATCACGACTTTGGAAGGACTGTCGGCAGGTTTGGGGGCAGCGTCTTTCTTCATCGCATCCTGAGCGTGCACTGGGATCGTGACGCTGGAGAGCGCTAGAATCAGCACGGCGAGAAACGGAAGTTTGCACATATTTTACTTTTCTCCTTAGGTGAGCTGGGCGGGGACATTGTAGTCGCCCGCGGGCGTGGAAGGAAAGCGGAGCAGATCGGCCAGTTTCGCCGCCGAGTAACGAGATCATTGAATGCAGCTACGTTGCGGGCTGGACCCCGTCGAGGACTTCGCGGACTTTACTGGACAGTGAAGCAGGCGTGAAGGGCTTCTGCAGGAACGAAGTTCCCGGATCGAGAACGCCGTGATGAATGATGGCATTGGTTGTGTATCCAGACATGTAGAGCACCTTGATGTCGGGACGGCGTGAAGTGACATGTCCAGCCAGTTCGCGGCCTCCGATGCCGGGCATGACCACGTCGGTCAACAGGAGGTCGATGTGGTCGGAATAGCGATCGCTTTCCGCGACGGCGGCCGTCGAATCGGCTACGAGAACATTGTATCCGCAGGCATTGAGCACGGCCTCAGCAAGGTCGCGAACCTGAAGGTCGTCTTCGACCAACAAGATGGTCTCGGTTCCCGGGATCGTGGAGGATGACATCGGCGTTCCAAAGAGATCTTCGGCAGGTTCATCGACGGCGGGAAGATAGACCTTGAAGGTGGTGCCACGTTGGGGTTCGCTGTATACCTCAATGGAGCCGCCGCTCTGCTTCACGATGCCGTACACCATCGAAAGTCCCAGGCCTGTACCACGCCCCATACGCTTCGTGGTGAAAAAAGGTTCGAAGATTTGAGCTTTTGTTGCTGGATCCATTCCGATACCGGTATCGCTGACGGCGAGCATGACATAGCGTCCAGCAAGTGTGCCGGCGTGCTCGCGGGTATAGACGTCATCGAGAACGACATTCGAAGTCTCAATCGTGAGGCTGCCGCCGCTCGGCATGGCATCGCGAGCATTGACGGCGAGATTCATGATCACTTGCTCGATCTGGCCGGGATCGGCCTTGACCGAGGCGAGACTCGAGGACATCACGGTGCTCATGGTGATGTCTTCGCCGATGAGGCGGCGCAGCAGTTTATCCACGCTGGACACAAGGGAGTTGAGGCTGATGATCCGGGGTTGCAGCACCTGGCGGCGGCTATAAGCGAGGAGTTGGCGAGTGAGGGACGCCGCGCGATCTGCGGCGTGATCGATGCGAACCACCAGGCCGCGCGACTCTTCGTCTTTGAGATTCTCGAGAAGCAGCCCGGTGTAGCCCTTGATCACCGTGAGCAGATTATTGAAATCGTGAGCGATGCCGCCGGAGAGGGTTCCGATCGCTTCCATCTTCTGCGTCTGGCGCAATTGTTCTTCCAGTTTACGGCGATCGGTGATGTCGAGGGAGAAGCCAATCAACCCGATGATCTTTCCTTGCGGATCGAAGTGAGGACTCTTGGTGGAAAGAAATGTGTGGCTGACGCCGGACAGAGTGGTGGTGAATTCATAGGTTTGCGGTTTGCCGGTTTGGATGATCAGGGCATCCGTGCTGCGAATGATCTTCGCGGTTTCCGGGGGAAACAAATCCTCATCGGGTTTGCCGATCACCTCCGGCACTGTGCGGGAAATCATGCGCGCGCCGGGAGTGTTGATCATCACGTAGCGCCCCTGCACATCTTTCACGAAGACGACTTCGTTGGCGCCCTCCATGATCGATTCGAGGAGTCGGTGACTTTCGCCGAGCGCCTCGGCACTTCGCTCGTGCTCGCGCTGGGTAAGGAGAAGACGTACATAGGTGATGCCCAGGGAGATGAGGACGGCCATTGCGGCGATAACCAATTGCCCGCGCACGATCTCCGTGGCCATCAGAACGACGAGCAGCGGAAAGATCAGGGGCAGGAGTTGCGTCATCAGCAAGCGCCAGCGAGTGGTGCGCACGCCCAGTGCAGGCAAGCCGGGATCGCTCCATGCGGCGGCGGTCATGATGGGAATCAGTAAGGTCACGCTCCAGATGAGATCGAATGACTGTCCCGCCGACGGTTCAGGCATGCCCAGAACAAAAAAGAAGTCAGTGACGACAGAAACCGCGCGGAAGTATCCAAAACGAAGAAAGAGTGTTCGATAGGGGCCCACGGGCATACTGGTGCTGCGCAAAAAGAATCCGACCGTGATGAGAATGTCGGTCGAGAAGGCAAGGCGCCAAGGCTCGTGTCCTTCGCCGGGGAGAGCTAGGTTGGAGGTGTACAGGGACAGCAGAACGAAGACGATGGCAACCTGCGCGAAGTCGAGAACGCGGCGCCAATCTGTTTTCTCCGGCTCTGACTCAGGGTCCAGGAACACGCACATCACCAAGGGAGCGGTCCAGGCGTTGACAAAAAGGTCGATCACCCAGGAATGCCGGCCAAGCGTAGGACGAAAATTTTCCGAATACGTGTTTAAAGCGAGGCCGCAGATGAGGATGCAGAAACCCGCTCCGGCGAGACGCCAAAAGATCCGTCCGAAAGGTCCCGAGCGCCTGGCGGCCTGAAAACTGGCGACGATGGCGAGGATGGCGATGGAGACTTGCAGCAGATCGGAGAGGAGAATTCGAGAACGATTCTGTGAGACGGCGAGGATGACGATGCAGTGTACGAGCCAAAGAGAAAAGGCAAGAATACGGATTCGGTTCGGTCTCTCCATATGTCTCGCGCAGAATCAGGCTGCGACGATTGCACCTACATCCTACCCCGGGATACTGAAGATAGTGTTTACACGCGAGGTTAGGGTTGTCTCGAAAAGCTTAGTTATGCTAGCCGAAAAGTAGCTAGGAAGTAGTGGAGCCGAGAATAGCGTATTCCGTTTGCACCAAGCCACTTGCGAAATGCCGGGTTTGAATGTGCTGCAATTTGACGTCGGCGGGGAGCGCGCCGAACAGAGGAATTCCCTCTCCGATCAGGACCGGGACGCGAGTGATGATGAGCCGTTGAATCGATCCGGCGCGCAGGAATCGCTGAATGGTAATTCCGCCATCGATGTATAGGTGAGAAAATCCGCGAGCGTTCAGCTTGGAAATAATTTCCTGCGGCGGACCGGACATCTGCTCGACGACACCACCTTGAACTCGTGACAAATCGAGTGTGCCGCTACTCAATACGATTACTTTTTTATTGCCGTAAGGCCACTCAGGAAACGCGAGGACAGTTTCAAAAGTTTTGCGGCCGATGACGAGAGCATCGACGGTCGCGATGAATTCGTTATATCCATGAGGTTCGCCTCCGCCGGGCGGGAGGAAATCGAGATCGCCGTTCTGGCGCGCAATGAAGCCATCGACGCTGATCCCAATGAAGACGGACGCGGTCATGATCGCGCCATTGTAGGCGTGGGTGTGGGAAGGTTCAAGGATGGGCTTGCGTCAGCGGTTTCAGGCCCGGCTTTCAAGATGCATCGCGCGGACACCTTTCCGCGCCGCCGGGCTTCGCCCGGGTGGACAGCCGAGGCGGCTGTCCCCACATGGCCAGAGGACGTCGACGAACGGGCTCGAAGACAGCGCCTGCGTCGTTAGACGCCGTTCGGGCGTTGGCGGATGAGCGAGAGGAACTCCTGGCGCGTTTCCTGTTCATTGCGGAAGCATCCCAGCATGGACGAAGTGACGGCAGCGGAGTGCTGTTTTTCCACGCCTCGCATCATCATGCAGAGGTGGCGGGCCTCGATGACAACGCCGACGCCTTGCGGTTCGATCACCTTCTGGATGGTTTCCGCAATCTGGGTGGTGAGCCGTTCCTGAATTTGAAGGCGGCGCGAAAACACTTCGATCAATCGCGGAATCTTGCTGAGCCCGATGACGCGTCCATTCGGGATGTAGGCGACGTGCACCTTACCGAAGAACGGTAACATGTGATGCTCGCATAGGCTGAATACTTCGACGTCTTTGACAATGACCATCTCGTCATAGTTGACGGTGAAGAGCGCACCTTTGAGTAGAGCTTCGGGATCTTCCTCGTAGCCCTTGGTCAGGAATTTCATGGCCTTCTGCACGCGAGCGGGGGTGTTCGAAAGTCCTTCGCGAGATGGATCCTCGCCGAGACGAACGATCATTTCACGAACCAGTTCGTCGAAGCTAGCGCTGGTCAGCGTGGGTTGTTCTTTTTTCTGCTCAAGCTGGGCTGGTTTCATAAGGGTTCGAATCTGGCTACCGTCTTGCGCTTTGCGGCCAACTACTATTTGGCCTCCGGATGAGATGCCGATAACGTCCTCTCGGCGGCGGACTTTGTGCCGACGCTGCCCTGGGGCTTGCCATTCCCTGTGTACTCAAAGGAGTTCATCATAGTTTCTTCCAATCTCACTCTTTCCAGATGCGCATGGGGGAAGGTGCGCTGCAATATTTCGTAGATCTCAATACATAGATTTTCCGTGGTGGGAACGGTTACAGCAAATTCTTTCAGGGTATTCAAATTCTCAAGGTTGTAACGGGAAAGGACTTCCCTTTCGACACATGCGTCGAGGTCCACCAGGTTACAGACCATTCCAGTAGATGGGTCGACCTGCCCACTAACAGTCACTTCCACGGTGTAATTGTGACCGTGTCCATAAGGATTGTTGCACTTGCCGTAGGTGGCGAAATTCTCCTCGGGACTCATGTCGAGGCTGTGAAGCCGATGAGAAGCGGAGAACAAATAGCGGCGGCTGAGGTGAGCTTTCATGGCTTCGGGAATTGGGCGCTTGCCTTAAGCTTCACTCTTTCTCCCCATAGAAATCTACAAAGAGGTCGGGCGTTTCATAGACGCGGACTCGATGAAGTCGGGCGGATTGGAGCTTGCTTTCGAGCCGCTGCCAGACGGCGATGGCGAGGTTCTCGGTGGTCGGGATACGGGTAAAGAATTCGGGAACTTCCTTGTTAAGGAAGCGGTGATCCATCGCGTCGAGGACCTCGCGATTCATAATCTCTTTAAGCTGCTTGAGATCGACGACGAAGCCGGACCGCGGATCCACGTCACCCTTCACGGTAACTTCCAGAGTGTAGTTGTGACCGTGGCCGTTGGGGTTGTTGCATTTACCGAAGAGGCGAAGGTTTTCCTCCGGAGTAAAGTCCGGATTGTGGTAGTAGTGCGAGGCGGAGAATTCGGCTTTGCGCGTCAAATAAACCATAGTTTCAATTCACCGACTTGAAGTCGTCGGAGTAGTCGAGATCCAGACTAAGCGCTCTCTCTGGTTAGACGAGTTTGCGGTCATTGCGATTCAGGGCTGAGTTCGATGGGAGGCTCAACCGCGTACGGACGAATGGCCTGCCACTTGTTGGAACTGGTCTTCTCTTGTTCCGGGCAAAATTCTTTGTTGGGCTCAAAGACGATGACCTTGTACACATAGCGCTTGTGTCGCTGAGGATCGTAGGCGAACTCGAAAGCGATTCCCTTCTTCTTATCGATCCAGAAGACCAGGGGCCGTGATCCGAGCGCGGGACTGGGAGCAGTGAGGAGCACGTAGGCACGGAGATCTTTGTAGGCGTTGGCGACTTTTTCGGGAGACTCGAACGTGGTGATGTCGTCCATGGTGTGAAAGCGCGTAGTTGCGGACTCGATCTGAAAAACCTTGTCCTTCTTCACGCGGACATAGACATCGCCCCGACCGACCGGGTTCGTCGTGTCGACCCAGTCGAGTGTGGTGCCGCAAGAATCATCCCACTCCTGATCTTCGGACTTCTTGGGAAAGACAGCGACGGCGCGACCGCGCGACTCGCCTAGTTTGAGCGGGCCGACGCTAAGGCCAGGCTCGACCAAGGTGTTGGAAAATTGCGGAGAATCACCCGCAGGCACGGCATCGGCGTGGAATGTACCTGCGCAAAAGGCAACGAGGGCGATCAATAGAACGAGAGGGAGTCCTTTCATCATGCAAGTTTCCTAGAGGTGATCGAAGTCTGCTCTGAAGCGGCGGGCGAATAGTCGTAGGTGCGACCCTTCCACGACACGGTGCCGTTCTTATGAGCTCGACGGGACCTTAAAAGCAGATAAGCGAACATGGGTATTCCGAATACGGCAGCGAGCATTGTCATCCTCGTTCTGAAATTTGCACGACGGATACGTGCAACCTCGAAGCTTATTGCAACTGCTGCGATCGACAACCAGAGTGGGTGGAATTTCATCGAGCCAACTGCGCCGATGACGATGAGCGGTAGAGACCAGAGAAGGAGCAATTTGAAAGCGAGCGATGCGGGATCGGGAAACAGTATGGCGAGATTCTTGGTCCAGCCCTCGCGCAGTTGGCGGAAATCCCGGTACATGCGCGTGCGAACGGCGTCGGGGGCGTAGCGAAACCGGATTTTGCGGCCGGAAATCTTTAAGGCGCGCGCCAGCGCTACGTCTTCGAGAATGTCGAAGGCAACGGCTGCGTGTCCTCCAACGGCTTCATAGGCCTCCCGCTTCACCAGAATGTATTGGCCATTGGCCGCCGCCTCTGGCGCAGAAGGATCACTCACCTTGGATGGCGGATATTGGCGCGCGAGTTCGGCGAAGACCACGGGAAGTGTAGCCATTTCCCAGAAAGTAACGGCGATTTGCTCGGGCGAGTACGAGAGAAGATCAGCGGAATTTTCTTTGGCCTCACTCAATGCTCGGGCAAGCGATCCGGGAAGATGGATGGTATCGGCGTCGGTGAACAGGATCCAGTTGGCGCCAGCAGCTCGTGCCCCGGTTGCGACAGCACTGTTCTTACCTGTCCATCCTGCGGGCAAAGGTCCGGCGTCAAGAACTCGAACGGTTGGAATAGAAGAGGCGATCTCCCTGGTTCGATCGGTGGAATGATCGTTGACGACGATAATTTCGAAGGAGACGTTGACTTGCGAAATGAGCGATTCGAGGCAGGTCCGCAAATTGGATTCTTCGTTCCGCGCGGGAATGACGATGGAAACTTCCGGCGTCAGCGGTGTTTTCGTTGCGGACATGATTAAATTTCCCAGGCGTTGCAGGCGCTGAAGCCCGTCCTATCCTTATTTAACGCGGCGCCGAAGCCACCTTCCAACGGCGATGGCGTTATTGGCTGCGAACGTTTCGCGCTTGCCGAGTCTATTATTATAGCTGCGTGCGCCGGCTGACTCGTATTCCCTTCCTGCTCCTTCTCCTGCTGGTCGCGTGTCACAGCGGGTCGCGCCCGCCGCGTATTGGTAGGGCCGCTCCGGAATTTTCGGTGCAGGATTCCGATCGCGCGGTGGCCCTGAACCAGTTTCGAGGGCAAGTCGTGGTGTTGAATTTCTGGGCGACCTACTGTGCGCCGTGCGTGGAAGAGATGCCGTCACTAGTTGAGATGCAGCGGCGGATGAAAGCGAAGGGCGTAACCGTTCTGGCAGTGAGCATCGACGTCGACGAGTTGGCCTACCATCGATTTCTTAATGATTATGGAGTAAACATGTTGACGGTGCGCGATTCGGCGCAGAAGAGCAGCAATCTTTATGGCACGTTCAAGTTTCCAGAGACATATGTCATCGACCGCAATGGTGTGATGAGGCGAAAATTCATAGGTGCGGTGGATTGAAAAGCGCAGGAGGTCATGGATTTCCTGGGAAAGATGTGAGGACGATCTTCCAACTTTCACTTACGTCAACCTTTACACCGGATGCAGATGGAGCGCCCTATGACATCTAAGAAGAGACGGCCTTTCAGGATTCTCGTTGGCTCTACGGCGATGCTTTGTACTGTCGTGGGCTTGCTCGGCTTCACTTCAAGAACGTCGGCCTTTCCGCGACTTCTGAATCCCGATAGCTCTTCACGGCTCGCGCGCATTGAATCGTCGGCCGTTGAATTACCCGCGAAACCAGGCGAGGCGCCGACGCGACTCAGCCTTAGCGAGTTGATGAAGGTTTACAACATCCCGGCCGCGAGCATTGCTGTAATCGAGAATTACAAGATCGTCGATGTTAAGGCTTATGGAGTGGTTGGGGGAGACAACACTCCCGTAACAACGAGGACTCTTTTTCAGGCAGGATCGATCAGCAAGCCCGTGGCGGCGACCGCGGCGCTCTACCTTGTAGAGCATGGCAAGCTTTCGCTCGACGAAGATGTGAATCAGAAGTTGAAGACATGGAAACTTCCCGAAAACGAATTCACCAAGACGGAGAAAGTCACTCTGCGTCGCCTTATGTCGCATACGGGCGGGCTGACCGTGCACGGCTTTCCGGGTTACGACGTGGACGCTCCGTTGCCGACGCTCGTTCAGGTATTGAATGGTGAGAAGCCAGCAAATACCGACCCAATCCGCGTCGACCTGGTGCCCGGTACGACGTCTCGTTACTCCGGTGGCGGGGTCACGATCGAGCAATTGCTGATGATGGATGTAACTGGAAAATCCTTTCCTTCCCTGTTGCGCGAGACCGTGCTCGACAAGATCGGCATGAACGACAGCAGCTACGAACAGCCACTCCCGGCGAACCGGGTGGCGATGACGGCCAGCGGGACTTACATCGACGGAAAGCCAGTTCACGGGAAGTGGCATGTCTATCCCGAGATGGCGGCTGCCGGACTATGGACGACGCCCACAGATCTGGCAAAGTTCGCAATTGAGATTGCGCTTTCGAAGCAAGGAAAGGCGAACCATATCCTCTCGCAAAAGATGACCGAGCAGATGTTGACTCCGGTCCTCGATCAGGCGGGACTTGGTTTCTTCGTGGAGAAAGACAATGCAGGCCAGTTCGGACACGGAGGCGCCGATGAAGGCTTCCAGGCCCTTCTTACCATGAATTACTCCACCGGCAAAGGGCTGGTCGTCATGGCCGACTCCGACAACGGAATTGCGCTGGCGAATGCGGTGCTGCGCCGCGTGGTGACCGAATACGGATGGAACTTCAAGGCGCAGCCCGCGGATCCGGGTGAAGGCCTATTCTTGTTGGCGAAACTGAAGGGGACGAACGCTGCGCTCGACAGGTACGACGAGTTAAAAGCCCAACCGAAGGCCGTCGATGAAAGCGTTCTCAATTCGCTTGGATACCACTTGCTGTATTCGGGGATGGAGTCGGATGCGGTGAAGACATTTGAGAAGAATGTTCAACAGTATCCGCAGTCCTCCAACGTGTATGACAGCCTGGGTGAGGCTTACATGAAGGTAGGCGGGAAGGACAAAGCAATTCAGAATTACGAAAAGTCTCTGCAACTCGATCCGAAAAACAAAAATGCGGTTGAACGGCTGAAGAAGTTAAGAGGAGAAGCGATGGCTCCAAAGGTGGTGGAGGAATCTGGCTTCACGGTTGCAGGTATCGCGTCGCGGACAAGTAATGAAAAAGAGATGTCGGGAAACGGCGTCATCGCAAAGCAGTGGGGACGGCTGTTTCAAGAAGGTCTCCTCGAAAAAATTCCAAATAGGGCTGACCAGAATGTGGTCGCCGTATATACCGACTACGCGAGTGATCACCACGGGGAATACACATTCCTGCTGGGTTCACGGGTGACTTCCGATGGGAATGTGCCGCCGGGCATGTTGTCGAAGAAAATAGCCGGCGGAAAGTTTGCTGTGTTCACTACGGAGAAGGGGCCGGCGGATCGGGTCGTGCCGTCCGCGTGGATTAAGATCAATTCCCTGCCGAGGACCGCTGTCGGCGGGGACCGGGTGTATCAGCGCGGATTACGAAATTTACGACGAACGTGCTCGAGATCCGCAGAATATGCAAGTGGATGTTTATGTGGGCATCCGGTAGGTGAGCGTTTCTATCGGGAGCGTGGCCGAGACGGCAGCGCGACAGCCGGCGCGACGCCAGCGCTACAGATTCACGCGACGAAGACGCAGAGCGTTGGCAATTACCGAGACTGAGCTGAAGCTCATGGCGGCTGCCGCGAAGATGGGGCTTAGCAGGATGCCGAAGAAGGGATATAGAACTCCCGCGGCGATGGGCACTCCGACGGCGTTGTAGATAAAGGCGAAGAAGAGATTCTGCCGGATGTTTCGCATGGTTGCCTGGCTGAGCTTGCGGGCGCGGAGAATTCCTGTCAGATCGCCCTTGACGAGCGTGATGCCGCCGCTCTCCATCGCCACGTCGGTTCCCGTGCCCATCGCGATGCCGACGTCAGCCTGAGCCAGAGCTGGGGCGTCGTTGATACCGTCTCCAGCCATCGCGACGATTCTTCCCTGCCCTTGCAGTTTGCGAATCGCCTCTGCCTTGCGCTCGGGAAGGACTTCGGCTTCGAACTCATCGTCTGTTAGTCCGAGTTTGTCAGCGATGGCCTTGGCTGTCGCGCGGCTGTCGCCGGTGAGCATCACAACGTGCACGCCTAACTGTTTGAGTCCGCGCAAAGCCTCAGGTGTGGAATCCTTGATCTGGTCAGCAACCGAGAGACTGCCAGCGTATTTTCCGTCGATGGCGACAGCGAG
The DNA here is from genome assembly GCA_963801895.1 of uncultured Acidobacteriota bacterium. Lineage (GTDB taxonomy): Bacteria > Acidobacteriota > Terriglobia > Terriglobales > Acidobacteriaceae > Sulfotelmatobacter. Next base: position 304,510 of record CAWDGM010000008.1, read on the forward strand.
AATTGTTGCTCCGGGCACACTCGCTGCGAGCTCGGCGTTCTGTCCGGGAGACGGTGCTCCAACCTCCGACATGAGCGCGGAGTTTCCTACGGCAACTTGTTTTCCTTCCACTGTGCCGCGGATGCCTTTACCCGCGATATAGAAAAACTTTGATGGATCCGCAAGGTGAAGAAGCCTGTCTTTGGCTCCATTCACTATGGCGGCACCGAGGGGATGTTCGCTGGCGCGCTCGAGACTTGCCGCCAGTCGGAGCACTTCGTTTTCTTGTCCGGATTGGAGGGCGGAAATTGCAGCAAGCTTCGGCTTGCCCTCGGTCAGCGTGCCCGTCTTGTCGACGACAAGGGTATCGACCTTTTCCAGTGTCTCAAGGGCTTCAGCATTTTTGATCAGAACACCGGCGTGCGCGCCACGACCGGTGCCCACCATGATCGCCATCGGCGTAGCCAGTCCGAGAGCGCAAGGGCAAGCGATAATCAAGACGGCTACGGCATTTACCACTGCGTTGGCGAGACGAGGTTGCGGACCGAAAACAAACCACGCGAAGAACGTGACCACGGCAATCGCGACTACGGCCGGCACGAACCACGCGGCCACGCGGTCTGCGAGGTGCTGGATCGGAGCGCGACTGCGCTGGGCCTGTCCGACGAGTTGAACGATGCGCGCGAGCAGAGTGTCGGATCCCACACGCTCAGCACGCATGATGAACGATCCCGTGGAGTTGATCGTGGCGCCGATTACCTTGCTGTCCGGTTCCTTTTCGACCGGAATCGACTCGCCGGTGATCATCGATTCGTCAACGGAACTGCGACCTTCAAGCACCATCCCATCGACAGGAACTGTTTCTCCAGGACGAACGCGCAGGCGGTCGCCGGATTTCACTTGCTGGAGCGGAATGTCTTTTTCCGACCCATCGAGTGCCAGCAGGCGGGCGGTCTTCGGAGTCAGATCGAGCAACGCGCGAATTGCAGCGCTGGTACGGCTGCGCGCGCGGAGTTCCATCACCTGTCCGAGGAGAACGAGCGTCGTGATTGCGGCAGCGGCCTCGAAGTAGACGTCGGGATATCCGCCCATTCGCCGCAACGACTCGGGAAAGACTTGCGGCGCAATGGTCGCGACGAGGCTGTAGGTGTAGGCGACTCCCGTACCCAATCCGATCAGCGTGAACATGTTCGGACTGCGATTTATGAGCGAGGTCCAGAAGCGCTGGAAAAACGGCAATCCACACCACAGAACAACTGGTGTTGAGAGCGCCAGTTCAGTCCAAGGCAAACGCGTTCCATGCATCGGCGCGAACATATCGGGCCAGATCATGCTGCCCATGGCGATGGCGAGCAGCGGCGCGGTCAATGCGCTCCCGACCAGGAAACGTAAGGTCATGTCGCGCAATTCCGGATTCTCTTCCTGAATTGCAGTTATGGTGCGAGGCTCAAGAGCCATGCCGCAGATCGGGCACGAACCGGGTCCCGGGCGCACGATCTGGGGATGCATCGGACACGTGTACTCGGTGTGGGTCGAGGCGACGGGGATTTCAGGTTCCAAGGCCATACCACATTTCGGACACGGGACCGGTTTGGTTTCGCGGACTTCGGGACACATCGGGCAGACGTAGGAGGGCTGGCTCGCGGCTTCCGAATTTTGCGAGGCGATCTCTCGATTCGGTGATGTTTTCGCTGACGACGGCATTGCCAGCGTCACCAAGCCGGAGGGAACCTTGTTCAAATATTTTTGCGGATCAGTCGTGAACTTTTCCGCGCAGCCTCCAGAGCAGAAGAAATATTTCTTTCCTTGATACTCATAAACGTGTTTGGCCGTCACCGAATCCACGTTCATGCCGCAAACGGGATCTCGCTCAATGACAGGAGCGGCGAGCGCGGCGGGTGCGGCAGGCATTCCCAGGGTGACCAATCCCGGTGCGGGCCGGTTCACGTATCCGCTGGGATGCGTCAGAAATTTGTCGGCGCAATTACCACAGCAGAAGAAGTATTTCTTTCCGGAGTGTTCGGCGGTGTAGCGGGCGGTGTCGGGATTTACGTTCATCCCGCAGACCGGGTCGCGGGCTAGCACCGGAGATGGATTCGAAGTGGTCATGGCGCAGTCGTCATCGGAACTCTTTGGCTACCAACGTCGAGCCCAACGATTGAAGCTGTCGGCTGATAACCGAGCCCGCCGTAAATTGTGCTCGTTGGGGAGGCGGACCTTCTCGTTGGATCGTCCATGCTCTATATTGGATTCATCCCGCAGATCCGGCGGGGACTTCAAAGTGATCATACAGAAGGGCTTGAGCGAATGACCTACCTGGACGTGGTTTACAACTACGAGACGCTGCCCGGCGAAAACGAACTACGGGCCATCGACAATATGCGGGAGGTCTATGGCATCCGGCGCGTTGTATTCGATGAAAAGGCACGCACGGTGCGGGTGGAATTTGACGCCTCGCGCATGAACCAGGACGCTGTCGCCAAGCTGCTGCGACAGGCGGGAATTTCTGTAAGAGAACCCGTAGTGCTGGCCTGACGAGAGAAACAGCTCGAGAGATTCTGAGGGGATTGAGGCTTCGCCGATGATGGCGAATGCCTTGATCCCCAGTTTGCTAGTGCCTAATGCTGGGAGTTACCTGGAAAGCGGCGATGCGGGGATGGCGGGTCAAGGGGACGGCTGGCTAGCAGACGGTTAGCGGGAAAAAAAAAGAACCCGATACGTGGGTTCGAACGAGGTTGGGGAGGGCTGACGCAACGATTGCTCTTGGGGGATAAAGCAAGGGGTGCTCACAGAAAACCTCTGGCCGAAGTTATTCTCTGAAGCACCCCGTTGCGCGCCACTTCGTCTGCCATTCTCTAAAGCAACCAGCGTGCCGTCCGCAAACCGTTGAAAACACATGCGGTCCGATCCAGGGTCCTTGTAGGATTTGCAGACGACGGAGAAAGAATTACGTCAGGGTTCCCACGCAACGAGGATGCCATGACGCTGTTGAAAAGAAGCTCTTAGTTCATATGGAGAGACAGGGTCGCAATCAAGAGTGATTCGGCTCTCCTCGACGACTGGAGCCGGATATCCTCGATACTGCGAGAACGCTACGGTTTCCGCTGTATGAAAAAATCTTCTTATTGACCCTTCTCGAACGGTCGGGCTACGCTCCGCTCTGACGGAGGAAATGATGACCCAATCTGTGTGTAATCAATCGGGCCCTGGTCCTCTCTTGAACATCGAAGCACGACTAGCAACGTACGCCCTCGCGAGCGCAGCTGCGTCGGTAAGTATTCTTGCGATGACACCGCTGGCAAACGCCGAAGTTGTCATTCACAACAAGACGATTCCGGTGCCTGCATGCGGGGTCTTCCAGTGCCCGGTGAATGTGGACTTCAATAGCGACGGGATCAAAGACTTCTCGTTTACACTGGGCACTTTTGGATATCACGAATTTGGACTGGCTCGTGTACACGCCCGGGGGCTGACCGATGGAGCGCTGCTGCTGGGCACAACGCAAGGGGGATATTTTCGACCGTATGCCTCGGCGCTGGGCCGGGGAGCGAGGATCGGACCGTCCGCGAATTTTCTAGGATCGACGGCGAGTGGGGGCGCGGCACTGGAAGGCTCCGAACGTTGTTTTGAATACTGCGACGGAGATTACGGCCGCCACTTTTACGGGAAGTTTGCAGGAAACCATCCCAATCGATTTGTCGGCGTGAAGTTCTTGATCAAGGGGAAGACGCATTTCGGATGGGTGCGAATCACGGTGACCACGAATCCGAACAAAGGATTGTCGGCGACGATCACGGAATATGGTTACGAGACGATCCCGAATCGGCCGATGCTGGCCGGACTGGCCTCCCAGAATGCGACGGCTCCGGAAGCGAAGAGTGACGGTGCGATCGGGCGACACGTGTCTTTGGGTTCACTTGCGCTGGGTGCCGAGGGAATGCATCTGTGGAGGCGCGAGGGAGACGACGTTTCGTTGAAGAACTGAGGAAGAGGGCGCAGAGCGGTTCTCAGGGAGAGAAATCTTAGCTATAATCGGGATTCAATTTTGTCGTGCCGCACAGATCCGCGCCCTTAGCTCAGTTGGATAGAGCGTCTGGCTACGAACCAGAAGGTCGGGAGTTCGAATCTCTCAGGGCGCACCATCCTCTCCTGTATTGACGCCGTTTTCGGCTACACTCCCCAAAACGACCTTTGCTGTACCGGAGTAAAGTTTACCCGTAGTTTACCGAGTGGTGCCCCAAAGGTGAGGTGCGTCGTACAAGAACCTGCGCAGGCGAGCACAGGGGGAACCCCTGTGCGCTCTCCGCCATGAACGATGGCAACCTTCAGCGCAATTGAATGACAGTTTGCACTACAAATGGTTCGGTTTTCTACAGGAGCCACAGCATTCCTCAGTTGATAATGCAATGCCCTGCAACAGCATACCAGCAGGAGTAAAGTGACTTGGGCCGGCCCTCCGATGTATCAAGGAGGGAGCGCTAATCATCTCCGCTCGTCATTATGGACCCACTCCCGGCGTGAACTTGTACACCACGCCGCAACCGTAGGCGAATCCGGAGCAACTGAGGTCGCCTCCAGCCGAAGTTGTACCGAAGATATTGCCCGCTTTGTCCAGAACCAGGTTTCCTTGCGGATATGCGCCGTCGGCATCGCCATCGAGAGCATAAAGCGTCTTTCCAAGGCCGGCCTTAGTCACCTCGTAAATAACTCCCGAATCACCCTGACCGCAGCATGATGCCACTCCAAAAAGGTCTCCCGCAGCGTTCTGGACCACACCTCCTTCAAGCATGCTCCCGTCGTAGTAAGTTGGGAAGTCATAAAGGATGATGAAGTTTTCCCCGCTCTTGGTAATCCTCCACACAGACGCCTCAAAATCAGTACCGCAAATCTCGCCAGAGAAACAAAAACTCAAGTCACCCAGAGAGCCACCGACTTCAGGCGCCAGCAGGCTAAAGTGGTTGCTGGCATCCAGTTTGAATACCCTTCCTGAAGCTGTGCCGTACAGATCGCCCGCCGAGTCTCGGATCACTCCGGGATGGAGAGAGCCAGCTTCCCCGTTGCGAAAGCGGTAGAGCACGCTCTCTTTCCCGCGGGTATTCAACTTGAACACGGTTCCGTAATTGTTGTAGCCACCGGAGGAAGTGGTGCCGTACAGGTTGCCCGCACTGTCGCGAATCAATCGGCTCATCGGAATAGCGCCGTCGGTTCCGCCGCGGAAACGATACATCACAGTTTCCATGCCGCCGCTGCTGAGCTTGAACACCGTGCCGCATTGGCACACAGGGCTACCACCGGCCATGGTGGTGCCGTACAAATTGCCCGCCGAGTCCCGGATCACAGTTCCGTAGGGGTTCGCGCCGTCCGTCCCTCCGGCGAAGCTGTGGAGCACCGTTTCATTATTGCTGGTATCGATTTTGAAGACAGTCCCCGATCCGAATGCGCCTCCATAAAAGGTGGTCCCATAAAGATTGCCGGCAGAGTCGCGGAACAAGCCTGCCAAGGGGGAGTTCCCGTCTAGTCCGGTAAACGTATGAAGTACCGTGTAGGTTTGCCCTCGCGTCAATGTCGCCGATAAGAAAGTCGCAAGAAGGATCGCCAGAATGGCAAAGCGTCGCATAACCAGTCCTCCATCCCTGACATTGTGCTTGCATGCTTGCGCCGAACTAGACAGTTGTCAGTGAGCGCAGTCACGGTATCTTGATGTGCAGAAGCCTTTCGATGGCGAGGGTCGTATGTGACCTCCTAATTCAAGGCCACATTAGCCGGAACTGTTTTATGTTGGAAATTTTGGACTGCACCGGAACCGACAAGAAACTCTATCTCGGTTTGCATCAACAAGCCGAAAATGCCATGCTATGCGCCGATTGAGACGGGCAATCCATACGCCGTGGACCTCTGTTCGCATCAAACTGCTCACAGTTGTGATGCTCGCGTCTTTGTCCCTCGCATTTGACGGGGACTCGCGTCGCGCTGAGTCTCTGGCGACAAAGCTGCGTTGCACCTGCGGTTGTGGCGAGATTCTGGCGGAGTGCTCACACACGAAATGCGAAAGCAAGAAAAGCCTAAAAGTGGAGCTAGCGGATGCAGTTGGACAGGGCTTGACCGATGAAAAAGTAGTCGACCTGATGGGAACCCGGCACGGAGCCGCGATTCTTCTGACGCCCTCTTTCAATGGTTTCAACACACTGCTCTGGATCGTACCGATCGCGGTGATTTTGTTCGGTTTCGCTTTCGTCCTGTTTGGGCGGCTCAGGCCTAATCGCCACCGAAGGGACGGAGAGCAGTAGTCGCGCTTTCGGTTGCATTAAGTCAACGCCGTCGCTCGGTGCGTCACCGAACTTTCACCCCGTATTTCTGTGTGAACGGCGGAACGATGCCGTTCAAGCGCAGGTACGCGACCAGCTGTCCGTAATGATCCGTGAGGTGCCAGACTGCAATGACCGAGATACCCAGTTTGGTGTTCGGCCCGGCATACCTGCCTTCGACACGGTCGAGCGCATTGTTCGCCGTGAGCGTGGCGAGGATGCGGTTGGAGTAGTCGAAGGAATCTTTGAGATACTTGATCAACTCGGCTTTGGTTTTCGCAGGATCGTGCCCGCCCTTTTCGCAGTCCTCGGGCGGTTTCTTCCCCTCAAATTCGTTGAAGAAGGCGAACTGAGCGCAGGCGACGTGCTTCACCTGCTCGCCGAAGCTTCGGACGCCATCGAAATTGCCACCTGACGGGATGTAGGAATACTTGTCCTCAGGCATGGCTTCAGCTACGCCGAGAAAATTCCCTTCCGCGAACTGGAGTGTCCCGCTAACGCTCTCCGCGATGGATTTGGGAATGTCATCCGGCTGAGCTTTCTTGTCGGCGGATTTCTGGGACGTTGCAGTTTGGCCGACCGAAGAAAGAGCGATTCCACAGATGATGAGGAGGGCGGCAACACGAGAAAGGCTCACTCTAGTCTCCGGTATTCGGAAAAAGGATACTTGAGCCACGGAGAGGAAGTCGAATCCAGTCCGTTTGCTTAAGTGCTGAGATTGCGGAGGAGGCGTGGAAGCGATCCGGTCGTGCTACGAGCACAGAGAGCGAACCCCACATTGAACTCCACCCTTGGCAGACCCCACCACCTCGCGTTTGAGAGCAGATCAACGAGTGTAATCGCCCTCATCAAGTGTAGTTCGCCCTCCTTCCCGTATGCGCTATTGTGTGCTTACTTGGGTGCGATAACGGACATACAAAAAAACTAATTCACGGTAGTGTCATTCACGTCCCTTCGAGCGTCGTGTCGCCACGCACGTTTCGGCGACGACGTCCCTTGCAAAAACAGAACATACGACGCGATGTTTCAGGAGCCCGATTGTCCAAAAACCCCGTGATCCGTCCGCTGAGTTTATCCCGACAAGTCGCTGTGGATGGGGATGGACGAGAAATCGGCAATCTGATTCTCCGGAACCTGCGTCGAAAAGAATATTTGCAGATTGTGCCGCTTCTGGAATTCGTGCGCTTCCGGCTTCATCAGGTTCTCCACGAAACTGGCGAAACGATAAAGTCAGCCTACTTCCTGAACGGGGGCCTGGCCTCGGTGCTGACGACTCAACCGGATGGAAAATCTGTCGAAGTCGGACTGATCGGTAACGAGGGTTTTGTCGGCGTCCCCGTCATTTTCGGATTCAAGACGAGCGGCCTGAGAGTGGTCACGCAGGGAGACGGAACGGGCTATCGCGTCGATGTGGCGAGTCTCCTTAATACTCTCCCGGATTGTCCTGAACTTCAAGGTGCCCTGCAGCGTTTTGCGATGTTTTTGGGGATGCAGTCGACCCAACTGGCGGCCTGCAACCGGCTGCACAATGTCGTCGAGCGGCTGGCCCGGTGGCTGGTGATGAGTCATGACCGGGTTGGCAGCAACATGCTTCCTCTTACGCAGGAGTTCCTCGGACAAATGCTTGGAACACGTCGAGCAAGCGTCACTGTGGCTGCGGGAATTTTGCAGAAGGCAGGAATGATTGAATATTCCCGAGGGAGCGTGGGCATTTTGGATCGGCAAAAGCTGCAGACGGCCGCGTGCGACTGCTATCTCGCGATCGAAAAGCAGAGGAAGAAATGGGAAGGTGAGGTTCGGTAACGCGTTGGAAATCGATTGCAGTGTGCGGGTGGGATGACTGCTTCTGGGGCGCTTCCGCTTTACGCTGCCTCATTGCGCGCTTTGCGCGCAACCCCGGGACGAATGCGTCCGGGGCTACATGTTTTGTTTGCGGGTGGGTTCGTTCGGGAGGATGGATTTTCCCTTCAGGAGCGCGTGAATGCTGAGGCGCTGCTGTGGGCTTAGGGCCGTGAACTGGAAACCATATTGAGTTCCCAGCTTGCGAGCGACCCTGGCGGCGATCGTCTCCTTTTCGGAACTTCCCACATCAATTTGAAGGCTGATAACTTCACCGATCTCGAGGTTTTCGGCGACGAACGCTCCCAGTCCGCTGTCGCTCAAGTCGCGCGTCCATCCTTGTGCGGTCACGGTGTCGGCGCCTCTGCGGACACTGACTTGTATCCGCGATTCAAAAACGTGCCTTGTCGCAATACGATTGTCGAGACCCATGATGACGGTAATTTCCCTTCCTGTAAGAACTGGGTCTTGCGGCAAGAAACGGTAAGAAAAGTGGTCAACGGTTTGGTGTCCCCGCACTGACCTGCTGGTTGTGACTCGGCCCGCAAAATGGCGAAGACCTGATTGCGCGACCAATCGAGAAATTAAATATATACGAAGCGACGGCAGCTTTGGCTGGATCCGCTGAACGAAGATGGCTCGATCTGGTTTTGCAGGACTAAGAGCTCCCCAACACACTCGATGCCACGCGCGTCGCGACTGTGGCTCCACGTCGCGGCCGCTCCCAATGAGCGTAACCAAAGAAATTCCCTCACATCATGGGAAGGAATTTTCTGCTAGTCTTGCATCAGCCCTGTTGTTTGAAGCGATTCGTGGCTTGAGTCTTCTCCGCCGGCTGTCCAGCGTTCGATGAAAAAAGGAACTCCCCAAGAAGATTGGTCTGTACTTTCCAGGAACAAGAATGGATTGGTGTATCTGACGGCGAACGATTGGGCGCTGATCATCGATAAAGCCAGCCGTCAATCCTTCAAGGCCGGACAGCCGATCGTGCAGCGCGGCAAGCGGACGCACGGACTTTACCTGCTGTCAAAAGGCACCGCTTCGGCTCAAATTCCGTCGCAAGGTCCATCTCGGAGGATTGAGGCAGGAGAAGTAATCGGCGAGATTTCGTTTCTGGACGAACTCCCGGCAACGGCGAATGTTGTGGCAGGGGATCCGGTAGACGCGCTCTTTATCGACCGTCCAACCTTGCAGTCGCTGTTCGAACTGTTTCCTCATCTAGGCTCGAGGTTTTACCAGTCCATGGCTGCGATCTTGTCGCGTCGTCTGCGGGAGATGATCGGTCCGGCTCCTTCTGCGGTGCAAGTTGCTCCCACTCCGGCTGCGGCTGCCACGACGAAGAAATGAGCGTGGGCGGGCACGACCCGCGATTGTGCTAGCCTAAGCCCAGCTTGCCTTGAGCAGCATATCCCTCTGCAAGTGGACGAGCAGGCAGCCTCCGTATGATCGATCCCGTGAACCTTCGCCTGGCCCTGATCTCGGCCGCAATGCTCGGATTCCGCCACGGACTCGATTACGACCACATTGCCGCCATCACGGACATCAGCAGCGTGCAGTCGAAGGCGCGTGACTCCATGAAGTATGGGTTGTTGTACGTCGCTGGACACGCGACTACAGTGGCGATTCTCGGCGCGGCGGCAGTTGTATTCCGTATTGCATTGCCTCCGGCGACCGACCGCTGGGCTGAGCGGCTGGTGGGAATTACGTTGTTGGTGCTCGGACTGTACGTGCTGGGCACGTTCTTTCGTCCGGGAACACACTCGCATGGTCCCCGCACACGTATCACATTACTGATGAACGGAGCGTTGTGGATCTATTGGAGGCTGAGCCGGATTTTTGGAGGAACGCGGGTAGAAGCTCCGCAGGTCTTCAAAGACGGTTACGGAACAAGTTCCAGCTTTGTGGTCGGAGTAATTCACGGTCTGGGCGCTGAAACACCGACGCAGATCCTGCTTTTCCTGATGACCGCCAATCTTGGAGGAACCGCCGTTGGACTGCTGGCGCTTCTGATGTTCATTCTCGGATTACTGGCGATGAACACGCTGATGTGCGCATCGGCGGCTGGAATTTTCTCGGCGACGCTGGCGCGTCCAAATGCCTTACGGGCGGTGACGCTGGCGACCTCCGCGTACAGCATTGTGGTTGGAGCCATCTTCTTGTTTGGATCGGCAGGCCGACTGCCTTCGTTGACTGGATGACACCAGCACGGCAAGAAGAAGCGTTTCCTTTCCGTTTCGACTCAAGTGTTTTATTTTCTGCACCAATTCAGAATTCCTTTGAGCCGCATCCATTCGTGTTCGTTACCCCAGTAATCTCTCCGGGGTGATTACCGTTGACCCATCGGGAGCCCCCTTTTTAAATATCCAGCAGGGGGTTGTATGAAAGATATCCATGAGGTTCTGCGGCAGAAGCAGGCGAAATACGCCCAACTTGGCAAACAAATTGAAATGCTCCAGCAGGCTGCGGAGAAGCTGCGTGAAGTAGCTCCGTTGCTGGCCGAGAGCGATGAAGAAGACAACGTCGTGCTGGCGGAAGTTGATGATTTGAGCGGTCAGCAGGATTCGATGGCAGCCAAGGCGGGTGCGGGCTCTTCCAACGCATCTTCTTCGAAGGCGTCCAGACCAACAGCGCCTCGCTGGCCGTAAACGATAAGCAATCATTTCTTAAACCAATCATCGATCTATGAACGTTCAAACACTGCTGATATCGAGTGACGACGCGGCAGCGGATGTGTTGGGCAAAGTTCTGCCCACCTTCGGCATTGCCCTGGACCGTTCGAGCGATCTTGAAACCACGCTCGAGCGGATTCAGCAGCAGAAGTTTGACGCATTAATCGTTGATTTCGAAGATCAGAAGACCGCGGAAGATGTTCTGCAGCAGGCCCAAAAACTGGGAAGTGCACCGCTGAGCATCGCCTTAGTTGAAGACCACGGAAAGGTGCGCCACATCCTGAACGGGGGCGCCCATTTCGTGCTGTACAAGCCGTTAACGGAAGAGGCAGCCAGCGCAGGATTGCGGGCGGCCGCTGCCATGTTGAGCCGGGAGCGCCGACGGGCGTTCCGGGTTCCGGTGCAGGCTCCGGTGGAGATCACACTGCCGGACACGCGCAAGCTGGATGGTATTCTGCTCGACCTGTCGGAAACCGGCATGGACGTTTTGATCGCCGAACCGCAGATGGCGGGTGGCCTCATGGCCTTCCGCTTTCAACTTCCCGACGGAAGTCTGGAAGTAGAAGCTCACGGACAAGTGGCGTGGGCGAATCCTAACGGGCAGACGGGCGTCCACTTCATCGACGTTGGCGAAAAAATCTCGACAGAGTTGAAGAAGTGGCTCAAGGCGGCGGCGACAAGTCTTGGAGCTGATGCGGATGAGACAGTCCCACACTGCAAGTTAACCGACTTGAGTTTGGGCGGATGCTACGTGCAAACTGATTCGCCGTTTCCGCAGCGCGCGCTGGTAGATCTTTGCGTCAAGACCAACGAAATGGAAGTGCACACCGAGGGTATGGTGCGCGTCACTCATCCGGGCAGCGGGATGGGAGTGGAATTCCCTTCCCGTACCTCGGAACAGCGGGCCCAGGTGGGGAACCTTATCAGTTTCCTGCAAAGTAGTCCTCAAGCTTTACCTGAACTCAACATCTCACCCAAGGCTCTGCTCGCCGACATCGCTCAGTTCGAACCAGGCGACAAAGCCGCCGCGGCAGGAACGGACGATCTGGAAGATCCTTTACTCGAACTTCTCAGACGCGGTCACAATCTGCAACAGGAAGAGTTCCTCACCGAACTTCAGCAACAGCGTAACCCGCAAGACGTCGCCTCCGTTTAGTCTGTTTCTGCTCTCGCAACTCCTCTTCAAACCAATCGCTGCAGGATCATTCCAGATCGTTGTGCCGCTGTCTCGGAGGCCTCCCGGGTGGGATCTTTGAGGACTGCTGGCAGATTAGTGGTGGGATTTCAGGGCGAAAGCAAGTCGTGGGCCGGGAGCCTGTCGAAGAACCGAGAAGCCCTACCCCGTCTCTGGTGAGGGCCCCTCGATCTTCGTTGTCTGTTCCCACCCAATGCGAGCAATGTAGCAAACAGCGAATGCCGGAAGGTTTCAGAAACGTTAATTCTTGCGGATGAAGAATTTTCCCGCATTGTAGACTGGAAACTCCGCAGTGCTTTGACGCGGTCACGATGAACGTCAGATGCTGAGCAAAGACGCTGCAAGACCGTCAAATCCGCAGAAACCGGCGGCGCCGTCTCTTCTATGGGCGCCTTTGCTCGCAGTTGCACTAGCGGCCTTCGCCGTCGAAATCCCCTTTTTTTTCCTTGGTACACCGTCCGGACACGACGTTGAATTTCATTTGTACTCGTGGCTGGACGTCATTGCGCAATGGAAGCACGGTTTTGTTTATCCGCGATGGGCCGCACTGGCGCATTTCGGATATGGAGAACCACGATTTGTTTTCTATCCACCGGCATCCTGGATGTTAGGCGCAGCTATCAGCACCATCTTTCCATGGACGGTCGCGCCCAGCGTCTACATCTGGCTTGTGCTGACCGCTTCGGGAGCGATGATGTTTCTGCTTGTCCGAAACTGGCTGGAACGACGCGATGCGACGGTGGCGGCTGTGCTATATGCGGTCAATCCTTATCACCTGCTGATTGTGTACTGGAGGAGCGCGTTTGCGGAATTGCTGGCTGCGAGCCTACTGCCCCTTCTGGTGTTGTGTCTTTTTCGCATCGCGGAGGGTGACAAGCGATTCGCTGTGCCACTCGGATTGGTGCTTGCGGGGGCCTGGCTGACCAATGCGCCGGCGGCAGTCATGATCCACTATTCGCTTGGCCTTCTGGCCCTGGTCTTTGCTATTACAGACAAGTCGCCTAAAACATTGCTCGTTTGCGCGGCGGCGGTTGCTATGGGGGCGTCTCTGGCAGCGTTTTATCTGCTGCCGGCGATTTATGAGCAGAAATGGGTGACTATCGGAGAGGCGGTTTCGGCGGGATCTCGTCCGCAAGACAATTTTTTGTTTGTGCATACGTCCGATGCGGATCACGACGCGTTCAACAAGATCGTTTCGTGGGTCGCAGCTTTCGAGATGGGAATCATCGGGATCGCAGCCGTGGCCGCGATGACCTGGAACAGAAGCAGGCGCGAGTTGTGGACCGTGTTGCTGATATGGGCTGTTGCGTGTGGGACGTTGATGTTCCCCTGGACTATCGCGGCGTGGAAAATCTTGCCGAAGATGCAGTTCATGCAATTTCCGTGGCGATGGACGCTCTGCCTAGGTGTGATCTTCACTGTTCTGGTGAGTTCGGGACTGCGGCGATGGTGGGGTCCTGGACTTGTGTGCGTACTTTCGATCGGAATCATTGTCGCAGGCTGGCATCGTGTTCAGCCACCGTGGTGGGACAACGCAGGCGATTTGCGTGAAATGCAGGACAATGTCGCAACCGCCGCCGGCTATGAAGGGACTGACGAATACACCCCATCAGGGACAGAACCGTCGGCGGTAGAAAAGGAAGCTCGAAATGTAACCATCGAGGGACCGTCTCGCGCAGCGATTCACGTGTTGCGATGGGATGCTGAAAATAGAGTTTTCACGGCAGAGATGTCAGGAGTTGATCGCGCGATCATAAAATTATTTCCATATCCCGCGTGGAGGGTTTCGGTGGATGGAAATCCGGTGACGACGGGCGCCCGAATAGGAACAGGGCAAATGTTGATCCCGGTGCATGCGGGTATGAACCGCGTGGAAATCGTGTTCACCAGAACCTGGGACCGGGCGACAGGAGGGTGGATCTCGCTGCTGACTTTTGCGGGCGTGATCTTGTGGATGATGTTCGGGGACGTGCGGCGGGTTCGTTTAGAGGCCGGAACGTAGTCAATGTCAGATTATGCTCAGTGCCCCGTTTTGGCGGGCCTAAGACGCTGCCGGCGGTAGTGGATTATGCGGAAGATTTTGATCGCTACATCGAATGCGGGAAAGTTGAGAGATTTCGCGGGCGCGGCGCAGGCTCACGCGATCGAGATTGGTAGCATACCGAATTTCTTGTCTCTGCCGACTGTTGTCGAGGATGGTCTCACGTTCGAGGAGAATGCGCGAAAGAAAGCTGTGGAGTACAGTTTGTCAGCTCCCGGCGAATTGGTTGTGGCAGACGACTCAGGTCTCGAGGTGGATGCGCTCAACGGATCCCCAGGAGTCCATTCTGCAAGGTATGCGGCCGACCAGCCTCACCTCGCAGACGAAAACACCGACGATGAAGCGAACAATTCGCGCGTGTTACGGGAACTGCGAAAAGTTCCCCCGGAAAAGAGGACCGGGAGATTCGTCTGCGTGCTGGCAGTCGCACGGGATGGAAATTCCCTGGCTTCATTTCGAGGGGCTGCCGAGGGCATCATTCTCGACCGCCCGCAAGGATCTAACGGTTTCGGGTACGATCCGCTGTTTTATTTTCCGGAAATTCAGAAGACCTTCTCGGAACTATCGGCCGAAGAGAAAGCCCGCTACAGCCATCGGGGTGCGGCGTTTCGCCAACTTCTCAGTTGGTACGAGAAGCAATTTCTGGAAAATCACATCTAAACTCTTACTTTGACCGCCTTCAAGAAACCAACAGCTTTGATTTTTGACATGGATGGAGTGCTCGTCGACTCCGAGCCATTGCATAAACGCGCAAAGGAGCAGGCGTTCGGAGAGTTTGGAATCGTTCTCTCCGACGAGGTGTACGACAGCTACAAGGGGCGCCCCGATGCAACCATGATGCCTGAGATCCTGACAGCGCGCGGCTGGTCGGCGGAGAGGATCGAGCAACTGGCAAGTCGCAAGAGGCAAATCTACGAAGGGATCGAACACGAGCTAAGGACTGTACCCGGCGCTAAGGATTTCGTCGAGTGGGCTGCGACTCGTTACAAGATTGCGCTAGCGACGTCAGCGACGGCGCGAAACCGGGCAGCGACGCTCAAACTTCTCGGCATCGTAGACTGCTTCCGGGCAGTGGTCGACGCGAGCGGCCATACCCGCCCGAAACCTGATCCGGAAGTATTTCTCGTCGCGATGCGCGAGTTAGGGGTGGGGCCGGCTGATTGCTGGATCATCGAAGATTCCGTGAATGGCCTACGGGCGGCTAAAGCAGCCGGATCGATCGCGGTGGCGATCACGACCACGTTCGATCGAAAGGTGCTGGCCAACGCTGGAGCGGATGTCGTCGTGAACTCGTACGCTGAACTTAGAGGAATTTTGAACTCAAGGTGAAATCCATCGTGTTCTGCTCGCACGAGAGGCAAATCGATCTGGCCGCACATGGTCAATCACTAATGTGAGGCGACGGTTCCTTGACTTCACTTCTGCTCGCAAAAGATAATGAAAGGTTCTTTTCTCATTGCTGAACTGATAAGGAGTTCTTCGTGGCGTCACCCAGTTCTGCTGCTCCCGCCGTGGTGCATGGAGTAGCGCCATTGCGAGCCGGGCAGGGATCGTCATTCGTACTGCGCCGGCTGCACTCCCTGACCGGCATCATTCCTGTCGGCGCTTTTCTCTTTGAACACATACTAATTTCGAATTCGACCGCGATAGGCCTAAACGGGCCTGCAGCCTATGCGCGCCAAGTCAGCTTTCTGGCGAATCTTCCTCTGGTGTTTTTCCTGGAGTTGATCGGCATCTGGTTGCCGATTGCCTTCCACGCCCTCTACGGCTTCTATATCTGGTATCGCGGAGATGGCAACACAGTCTCCTACCCGTGGACCGGCAACTGGATGTACACGGCGCAACGCTGGACCGGCGGCATCGCTTTTGCCTATATCCTTTGGCACACGTGGACGATGCGATTTACCGGTGTCGACCTGCACGACAATCCAATGGCTTCGTTCGGCAAGGTCCAGCATGAGGTGTTGCAGACTCCGTTGTTCCTCTTCTACGTGCTCGGGCTGATCGCGGCGTCCTGGCACTTCGCCTATGGCATCTGGTTGTTTTCGGCGAAGTGGGGGATCGTCTCGGGGGCAAAGGCACAGAAACGTCTGTTGGTTGCTTGCATTGCCTTTTTCTTTGTCTTGACGGGCGCAGGTCTCGCCAGTCTTACATCGTTCCGATCTCACCCGCAGCAGCCGATCGACTCTGGAACCATTAACGACCGGAATATCACGCAGGTCCGGTAAAGGAAATCATGGCAGCAGCTCCGAAAATCATTGTGGTTGGCGGCGGGTTGGCAGGATTGTCCGCAGTGATCAAGATCGCCGAGATGGGCGGAAGTGTTGACCTATTCTCGATTGTCCCGGTGAAGCGGTCGCACTCTGTGTGCGCGCAGGGTGGGATCAACGCCGCAAAGAATCTCAAGGGTGAAGGCGATTCGACCTGGAAGCATTTTGATGACACGGTCTATGGCGGAGATTTCCTGGGCAATCAGCCTCCGATCAAGGACATGTGCGACGCGGCCCCGGGAATCATCGATCTGCTCGATCGCATGGGCGTTCCCTTCAATCGGACCCCGGAAGGTCTTCTGGATTTCCGCCGCTTCGGTGGAACTCTCTACAATCGCACGGCCTTTGCGGGAGCAACGACGGGGCAGCAGCTTCTTTATGCGCTCGACGAGCAGGTTCGGCGGTACGAGTCCGAGGGCAAGGTAAAAAAGTACGAGCACTGGGAGTTTCTGTCGGCAGTGCTTGATGGAAACCGCGTGTGTCGAGGGATTTGCGCAATGGACTTGCGGTCGATGGAGGTCCGGACTTTTCCGGCGGACGCAATCATCATTGCAACCGGCGGCATCGGCGCGATCTTTGGGAAATCAACAAACTCGGTGGTCTGCACGGGATCGGCACAGTCTGCTCTCTATCAACAGGGATGCTTCTATGCGAATGGCGAATTCATCCAGGTGCACCCCACTTCGATTCCGGGTGAAGACAAGCTGCGGTTGATGTCGGAATCTGCCCGCGGTGAAGGTGGCCGCGTCTGGGTTCCGAAAACGCAGGGCGACAATCGCGATCCGAAATCGATTCCCCAGAGCGAGCGCTGGTACTTCCTGGAGGAGTGGTATCCGAAGTACGGAAATCTCGTGCCGCGAGACGTCGCGACCCGTGCCATCTTCAAGGTTGTGTACGAACACAATCTGGGGATCGACGGGAAGCCGATGGTTTATCTCGACCTGACGCACATCGACCGGAAGATCCTTGATCGGAAGCTGGAAGGAATTCTAGAGATCTACGAGAAGTTCGTAGGGGACGATCCGCGTGATACGCCGATGAAGATTTTCCCCGGCATGCATTACACGATGGGTGGTCTGTGGGTGGACTACAAGCAGGCGACGAATGTTGCCGGCATCTTTGCGGCAGGAGAATCGGAGTACCAGTATCACGGGGCGAACCGGCTTGGAGCGAATTCACTGGTGTCGTGCATCTACGGAGGCGGCATTGCCGGGCCAAACGCGGTGAACTATGCGCGGGGCCTGCAGTCGTCGGGAGATGGCAACGGGTTCTTCGCGGCAGAGCAAAAGAAGCAGGAAGAGAATAATGCGCTCTTGATGAGAAATGAGGGGACGGAGAATCCGGTCAGGTTGTGGCGCGAACTCGGCGAGCTGATGACGAAAGACTGCACTGTCATCCGCTACAACAAGAATCTGTTGGGAACTGACGCGAAACTCGTGGAGATGCTCGAGCGGTACCGGAAGATCAATCTCAGCGACAAGACGCAGTGGGCGAATACGACTGTGGTTTTCGCGCGACAGCTCTACAACATGCTGCAGCTTGCCCGGGTCATTGCACAGGGAGCACGGATGCGCGATGAATCACGAGGAGCGCACTATAAACCGGACTTCCCTGATCGCGACGACAAGAACTGGATGAAAACCACCAAGGCTTACTTCGCGCCGGACGCGGATGAACCGAGGTTCGAGTTTGAGCCGGTGGATGCGTCGTTGATTCCGCCGCGTCCCAGGAAGTATTGAAGCAGTGAATTATGAGTGAAGTCGCAGTCGATTCTGGGTTGAACGGTTTGCTGTGCAGTGCGATTCAGCACAGGCGGTTGATCCGATTCAGATATAAGAAATTGGAGCGGGTTGTCGAGCCACACGATTACGGCATCCAGAAGGGTACGGTTCGGTTACTCTCGTGGCAGGTTGCCGGCGAAAGCAGCGGCCGGATCCCTGGCTGGCGCTGGTTTGATGTGAATGGCATTCAGGACTGCGAAATGCTGGAGAAGTCATTCCCCGGGAATCGGAATTCTTCGGGCAATCATCACCAATGGGATCAACTGTTCATTCGTGTGGCGCAACCTGAAAAGTCGCAGAAAAAAGCGAGTTGAAAGCGGGAACGGTTTTGTTAATTTTGGCCTTTGTAAAAGGATGAGAACTGACTATTTCTGATGCAAGATCGAAAAAACGCACTCTGATCGGGTCGGCGGTCAGTGCGTTGATGATGGCAGCGCTTTCAATTCGATGGATACACAGTGCAAGGCCCGACGCGCGGATTTGGGGCAAAGGATTGCTTGTCCTGTCTGCCCTCTCCGTGATCTTCGGTATTTCTCGCTTCATTTACTATCGAAAGAGGCGCGACTACTTCGCAGCAGAGGTCGAACACCGGCACTTGTTATCAAAGAAATCATTCAGAGCTAAAACTTAATGGCTGATAAATCCGTAATCATCAAAATCAAGCGTCAAGCGACTCCGACCTCGAAGTCTCACTGGGAGGAGTTCTCCGTTCCCTACCGGCCGAACATGAATATCATTTCGGCTCTGATGGACATTGCTGCCGATCCAGTGACTCGCGAGGGTAAGGCGACGACGCCTGTCACCTATGACTCGAATTGCTTAGAGGAAGTCTGCGGGTCGTGCGCCATGCTCATCAATGGCAAGGCGCGGATGGCCTGCTCCGCTCTGATCGACAATCTCGAGCAACCGATCCGGCTGGAGCCGTTTTCCAAGTTTCCAGTGGTGCGCGATCTTGCGACCGACCGCAGCGTCCTGTTTGAAAATCTGAAGACCGTTAAAGCATGGGTCCCGATCGATGGCAGCTACGATCTGGGGCCCGGTCCAAGGATCGCTCCGGAGGAGCAGGAAGCGGCATATCCGCTGTCCCGGTGCATCTCCTGCTGCTGCTGCATGGAGGCCTGCCCCCAGTTCAACGAAGACACGGGCTTTGTCGGCGCTGCGACGATCTCCCAGGTGCGGTTATTCAACACGCATCCGACAGGTAAGGCTCTGCAGCGCGAACGGCTGGAGGCATTAATGGGGGATGGCGGGATCCAGGAATGCGGGTACGCCCAGAACTGCGTCGAGGTGTGCCCGAAAGACATTCCTCTGACCAAGTCGATTTCCGAAGTCAGCGGCCAAGTGATGAAACAGGCTCTGGGTGACCTTTTGCGGCGCTGATTTTTGTCATCTTTTCGCTACAGTGGTATCGCGCGCAGATCTGCAAATCTCAAGTTGTAGCTGTATCCGCACATAGAAGCTGTCTCGGAGGACTTCGAGATGGCCCCTCAGGTGCCAACAAAACACCGACCCTCTGGCTGTGCAGCGTGTGAGTAACCCGCAGGTAATCACACGAAAGAACTACGATGTGGCCCACCAGTAACGGGTTTGCGCAGTATCAAGTTGGATGGCTTGACAGCGTGGCTTAGAATAGCCGCACCTTGCAGTAAAGGTTTAAGGCATAGAACGCACTCGTCGATAGACAAGAACGTGAGACACTTCGTCCGATTTCAATTCGCAGCCATTGTGGTGCTGGCCATGTGCACGGGTTTGGCGGAGAGAAGCTTCGCCGTCCGCCGCGTGACTTTGCAACGCACGCATCACCGGCGACATCTTCGCTGGCTGCGATGGAATCCGATGTTCCGCCCTTCGCACGAATCTCTCCTGCTGCAGAATGCGGAAGTCGATCGGCTCAATCTGCCACGTATTCAGGACGAGACAGAACTGGAAGCGCTAAAAGCAGATGGATCGCTGTTGGAGATTCTTCAGGGCGAATCGTTGCGAATTGATCCGAGGCTTGACCCTACTCGCCGATACTGCCGCCGCTGGACGCTGGATTTTGTTGACGATCTGAGCGCTGCTTACTTCAACCGCTTTCACCAGCAGATCCAGGTGAATTCAGCGGTACGGACAGTAAAAGTTCAGAAGAAACTGCGACGGCATAACCGCAATGCTGCTCCCTGGGATGGCGATACGGCCTCTTCACACCTTGCCGGGGTAACGGTAGATCTGCAACGGCGCGGTATGAGCAAAGAGCAAATTCGCTGGATGGAGCACTACCTCTTTTACATGAAGGCCCTAGGACTTGTGGAACCCGAAGAGGAGAGGCGGCAATGGGTGTTCCACATCATGGTCAGCGGACATTACTCGGAATGGCGCGAGACCCAGACGATTGTGCCGATCGACCGGCCCGACCAGGACAAGCCTGCGACTGAAGTTGCGCTGGACAGCGGAACGAAATAGTTTCGAGTTCCTGTTTGAAGTTCTACCTCTGGCAGCTACCTCTTCCTCACACAAATCCTTTACTCTTCCCTTCTGATGATTGTTCTCATGGCTGGATTGCCGGGCACGGGGAAGACGACTCTCGCTCGTGAACTGGCGCGGCGGACGGCTGGGCGGCTATTGAGCAAGGATGAGGTCCGGCACGCGATCTTTGCGGCGGACGAAATCGAATATTCCCCACGACAGGATGATTTCTGTCTCCAGATCATGATGGAGACTGCGGGGTATTTGCTTTCACAAGATTCGTCGCGGAAAATCTTTCTTGATGGCCGTCCGTTCTCGCGGAGATACCAGATCGAAAATGTGATTGCTGCAGCTGAGTCGCTGCTGCAGCCCTGGCGCATTTTGGAATGCTTCTGTTCCGAGGAAACTGCTCGTCGGCGACTTGAGCGCGACATCGACAGTGGCGCCCACCCTGCCGGAAATCGGAATTACCAGTTGTATCTGGCAGTCAAGGCGAGGTTTGAGGCTATTACTTTGCCGAAGGTTCTGATTGATACAGGACAGGAATTAGACACGTGCGTACAAGCAGCACTGGAAAAACTCTAGGCCTCCATCATCCTAAGAGATTAGAACTCGACCGAGCCCTCCAGCATTGGATACTTCATCTGCAGCCTATACAATCAGACACCTGCCCGAAGATTCTCCGGGCCAAAATACTTATGACAATTAAGCTCATTTCTGTCATTGCCCTGGCGTGCTCGATGGCCGCGGCGCAAGTTCCGCAACAACCCTCTAAGGCTGGTGACGTCGTCATCAGCGCGCGCGCACGGCAGATTCACAATTCGGCGCTCGTTATCGACACCCACGCCGACACTCCGCAGCGATTCCTGGATCAGGGATTCGATATCGGTTCGACAGATCCGAATGATATTGGGCACATCAGCCTCGACAAAATACGTCAAGGAAATCTGAATGCGGAATTCTTTTCCATTTGGGTCGACCCGGAAACGAACCAAGGCAGTTTCGCGAAACACACCTTCGATTTGATCGATTCGGTTTATCAGCAGGCGGCCAACCATCCCGATCGCATGATGATGGCTTTTTCTACCGCTGATATCGAGAGAGCCCGCCGCATGCATAAGCTGGCAGCGTTGATGGGAATTGAGGGCGGACACTCCATCGAGAACGACATGCACCTGTTGCATGACTACTATCGGCTCGGAGTGCGGTACATGACGTTGTCCTGGTCGAACACCAATGAGTGGGCCGATTCATCGGGGGATATCGATGATCCGAAGGTACAGCATCATAACGGTCTCACCGATTTCGGAAAACAAGTCGTCGTTGAGATGAACCGCATGGGCATGATGGTCGACATCTCTCACGTCGCGGACAAGACATTTTGGGATGCGATTGCCACGACGAAGGCTCCAGTGATCGCGTCGCATTCTTCTGCACGCGCCCTGGTAGACGCCGGACGGAACATGACCGATGACATGTTGAAGGCTGTTACCAAGAACGGCGGAGTTGTGCAGGTGAATTTCTTCAATGGCTTCGACGACCAGAATTTCCGCAACGCGATTCAGGCCCAGTCGAAGGAGCAGGCGGCGGCAATCCAGAAATATATGGACGACTTGAAGTCTCAGGGCAAGCCGGTCAACTATGTCGATGTCGACCGTATCGAGCGGGATTGGATGGCTAAGATTCCACGGCCTCCGTTGAAATCGCTGATCGATCACATCGATCACATCGCCAAAGTTGCCGGTATCGATCATGTCGGAGTGGGCTCGGATTTTGACGGGGTCAGCGGGGCCACACCCGAAGGAATCGATTCGGCCGCGGATCTGCCCAAGATCACACAGGCCTTGCTCGACCGGGGATACAACGCGACGGACATTCACAAGATCCTGGGAGGCAACCTGCTGCGAGTTTTCCGCGAAGTGGAGCGCGTCAGCCGCGTAATGCAAAGTGAGCAGGAAAAGAAGTAAATGCCCAACATTGGTGAGTCCTAGGAGAACTGCCGTCAGCGAGCGATCTTCGCCGTTACTGTCGTACAATGCAACGTTGCGCTCCACTCTAAACACTTCTCAAGGAGTATTTATGCGCAGGGCGGTAGCAATCTTGGGGATGGCATGGGCAATACCATTGGCGGCAATGGCGCAGACCGGAATGGTGGGCCAGAAAGCGGCAACGACCGCGACAAAGCCCGCTGCGGCGGCCACGAGTGCCAGTCCAACGGCAATCATCGATACCACTGCCGGGAAAATGACTTGTACGCTATTTCCCGACAAAGCGCCGATCGGCGTGGCGAATTTTATAGGCCTGGCGACGGGCACGAAGGACTGGAAAAATCCTATCAGCGGCGCCACCAAGCACAACACTCCCTTGTACGATGGAACCATTTTTCATCGAGTGATTCCGGGGTTCATGATTCAGGGAGGAGACCCCGCCGGAAACGGAACGGGAGAGCCGGGGTATCGGTTTAAGAACGAAACTTCGGCTGACCTGCTCTTCGATAAGCCCGGAAGATTGGCTTATGCGAACTCAGGGCCGAATACAAATGGCTCGCAATTCTTCATCACCGAGGTGGCCACGCAGCATTTGAACGGCGGATATACGATCTTCGGGCAATGCGACGATACAACGGTCGCGCTGGTGAAACAAATTGCTGCGATGGCCCGGGACCCCAGCAATGACAAGCCATTTCGTCCGGTGAAGATTACGCATGTGACGATCCTGAAATCTGGAGTCGCGGCAAAGCCGGCTGCGACTGCAGCAAAGAAGCCAGCGACGGCAACTCCTAAAGCCAAACCGACTCCTAAATAAGGATCGTTACCGAAGCCCGCTCGCGTGCCGCGCGAGGTGACCTTCGCGACGTGCGAGATTCTGGTTCACAACAGTTTCTTGAAAGGACATCATGACTCGTCAACCTGGAATGTACGCAACATTCGAAACTAGTGAAGGAAAGATTGTTTGCCGGCTATTCGACAAAGAAGCGCCGAAAACCGTGGCTAACTTTACGGAACTCGCCGAAGGGAAACGCGAGTGGACTCATCCGAACACCAAGAAGAAATCGAAGGACAGGCTCTACGACGGAACGATTTTTCATCGTGTCATTCCCGACTTCATGATTCAGGGTGGAGATCCGCAAGGCACCGGAATGGGCGGTCCCGGGTATCAATTTGAGGACGAGACCAAGGGCTCCCCGCACAAGTTCGACAAGCCGGGTAAGCTGGCCATGGCGAACGCGGGCCCGAACACGAACGGCTCGCAATTTTTCATTACGGTTGCGGCGACGACGTGGCTCACTGGAAAGCACACCATCTTCGGCGAGGTGATTGAAGGACAGGACGTGGTCAACAAGATCACCAGCTTGCCGCGAAGCCGGCAGGACCGTCCAAACAACGATGTCGTCTTGAAAAAACTGTCGATCGAGACTGTATAGCAATCCGCCAACTTGCAGCGATCTTCACGCGGGCGCGAGGAGATCGCTTGCATCTCTCCCTTTGAGCTCTTCCGTTTCTCCTGAAAGCAACGACTCCCCTTTCCGAAGGACATAGCCGATCCACGCTCCCGCGGCCTGACTGGTCAAGATCGCCACCAAGACGAGCGTAGTGTAGAAGACCGCGTTGATAATTCCGGCGTCGAAGGCGACGCTCGCCAGCACGATTCCGGGCCCCCCCCGTGCGTTAAGAGCGTTGGCGAGATTGACCGAATCCTTGAAGTTAAAGCCTGCCGCCCGCGCTCCCACGCCCGCGGACAACAATTTCACTCCGGAAGAGACCAGGAGAAAGACCAGCAACATCGATAGCGAGAAGCTGCGGCCAAGGTCGATTTTGTATCCTACAACCGCGAAATAAATCGGGACAAAGACGGCGAAGGACACTTCGGATATTGCCGACACCGCCCTTCCCATCGACTCAGAATCGGAGATCACTGCATATCCGGCCAGAAATGCCGCAAAGACCAAACTGATGTCGAGGACCGCGGCCAACGCGGCGTAGGCCAGCAGAATAACCACGGCATAGGCAACCGGCGATGTGGATAGCAGGATGTTCCAGCGCGAACGATTGAGGCGGATCAATAGTTTCGGCCCGAGGAATAGTCCAAATCCGAAGTAAAGCAGCGTCAGTCCGACATGGACGGCAATCTTGTGATCGGGGACGCTGCCTGATTCAGCCAGGGCGGTGGCAACGGCAAGAACTGCCCAGAGCGCTATGTCTTCAATGACAGCCACTCCGAGCACAAGCCTCGCAAACCGAGTGTGCAAGATTCCGAGGTCGTGGAAAATTTTGGAAATGACCGGGATTGAAGTCACTGCAACCGCTATTCCGATCACGAGCATTAAGGGGATACGTGCGTGCGTTCGACCAGCGAAAAGACCGAGCGGAAGCAATGGCAAGACGCAAAGAGTCGCAATGAAGGGGATACCGGTACCGAGCGCTCCGAGCCAAGAGATTTGACGGCGGTCTTCCCTGTTGAAAAGGCCTTTCGTCTCGGCGCCGGAGGCGAACATAAGCAGCAACAGTCCGAAGTTGTAAAGAAAGAACAAAACGGCTGCCGAGGGAGTTCCTGTCCCGGAAGGTCCATGGGGAGTGAGAAATCTCTGCGAGATCGAAGGAGCCAACCGGCCGAGCAGCGAGGGTCCAAGAAGAACGCCGGCGAAGATCTCGCCCACCACTTTGGGCTGGCGAAGGCGGGTGAACAGGTACCCGAAAAACCGCGCGGCTACCAAGAGAACAAACAGGAAAATGGTCAGCGATCCGAACTCAGAATTGGACATATGAAATCAGACGTCACCCTTTAACCGCAGTGAGATGCGCAAACACGAGCCCGCGTTGATTCCGAAACACGCGGGCCCGGACGGGGAGGCTGAACGAGCGCTAGGGGGAAAGCCCAAAGACAGAGGGAGTATAGCAAGCAAACCAAACAATGTCTATATACTCACTTGTATTTATTTAGGATCCGTTCCTGGTTGGAACTCGCTGAATTTGGCGGACATCGGTTCTCAGCGGCAATGGCCAAAGGCCTTCGACGGTCAGACGTTTATAACCGCAGTCAATTCCTTGACCGCCGCTGCGCTCTTTTCCAGGCCGGCCTTCTCTTCCGCGGTCAATTTGATCTCGATGATTTGCTCAATCCCCTTGGCGCCAAGCTTTACGGGCACTCCGACATAAAGTCCATCGATACCGTATTCCCCTTGCAGATACGCGGCGCAAGGCAGGATCTTCTTCTTGTCTTTCAGAATCGCCTCAACCATCTCCGTCGCGGCCGCCGATGGAGCGTAATAGGCCGATCCGGTTTTGAGATATTTAACGATCTCAGCTCCGCCGTCTCGGGTGCGCTGAACCAGTGCGTCCAGCTTCGTTTTCTCGATGAGTTCGGTGATTGGAATTCCAGCCACGGTCGAATATCGCGGAAGAGGAACCATGGTATCGCCGTGTCCGCCTAAAACAAAGGCGGTGACGTTTTCCACGCTGACATTCAGTTCCTGCGCAATAAATGCGCGGAAACGGGCGGAATCGAGAACGCCAGCCATTCCGATGACGCGTTCGCGAGGGAATCCGCTTAGCTTGTAAGCCGCTTGCGCCATGGCATCCAAGGGATTCGACACGACGATCAGAATGCAGTTGGGCGAGTACTTCACCACCTCGCCGACCACCGCTTTCATGATGTTGTAGTTGGTGTTGAGCAGATCGTCGCGGCTCATACCCGGCTTGCGGGGAATTCCAGCGGTGATGACGACGATGTCGGAATTTGCAGTGTCTTTGTAGTCGTTGGTTCCGCTTACGTAGGAATCGCGCTTTTCAATCGGCATCGCCTCGAGCAGATCAAGGCCCTTCCCTTGCGGCACACCTTCGATGATGTCGATCAAAACAACATTGGCGAGTTCTTTGGATGCAATCCAGTGGGCGGCAGTCGCTCCGACGTTCCCGGATCCTACGATAGTGACTTTCTTACGCATGAATGAGTCCTCTCAAGGTCAGATAACCACGCTGCTTTCGCGGTGGCGCAATAATTTCCTTAAATTCCTTACCACAAAGGACACGAAGTAAAGCCAAGAACGACAAGCCCAATGCGCCTTACACCAGCACTCCGGCTCCCATGTTTTCGATCATGTGTCCGGCGAATTCGCTGGTCTTCACTTTTGTCGCTCCGGGCATGAGCCGCTCGAAATCGTACGTGACTTTCTTTTGTTCGATGGTGCGTTCCATGCTTTGCTCGATCAGGTCTGCCGCTTCGGCCCATCCGAGGTGACGGAACATCATGACGCCAGAGAGCATGACCGAGCCGGGATTGATCACGTCTTTGTCCGCGTATTTGGGAGCGGTGCCGTGGGTCGCTTCGAAAATCGCATAGCCATCGCCGATGTTGGCTCCGGGTGCAATGCCTAGACCTCCTACCTGCGCCGCTGCCGCGTCGGAGATGTAGTCTCCGTTGAGGTTTGGAGTGGCCAACACCGAGTACTCTTCGGGGCGGGTCACAATTTGCTGGAAGATCGAATCGGCAATGCGATCGTTGATCATGATCTTTTGCTTCCACGCGCCGTTCCCATGAGTGGTGTGAATCGTGTCCAGAATTTCCTTAACCTCTTTCTCCACGGACTGGCGGAAGGCCGGCGGCGCATATTCCATCCCCGGTTCGATCATTTCCGCATTCTGAGCGACGGACAGGTTCGCATTCTTGTCCTTGTTGTCGAGGATCCAGCTTTCACGTTCGGTGACGACCTTGTCTCGAAATTCCTGAGTCGCGATCTCGTATCCCCACTTACGGAAGGCGCCCTCAGTGAATTTCTGAATGTTGCCCTTGTGGACCAGCGTGACTGACTTCAGATGGTTTTCGATCGCATGCAGGATCGCCATGCGAACCAGACGTTTCGTACCAGTCACTGAGATCGGCTTGATGCCAACGCCGGAATCAAGCCGAATCTGCTTTTTGCCACTCTTGAGCATGTCTTCGTTGAGGAACTTGATCAGTTTCGCGACTTCAGGGGTGCCCTGCTCCCACTCGACACCGGCGTAAACATCCTCGGTATTCTCGCGAAAGATCACGACATTCATCCGTTCGGGATGCTTCACAGGCGAGGGCACGCCCTTGTAGTACCTTACCGGGCGAACGCAGGCATAGAGATCGAGAATCTGACGTAATGCCACGTTGAGCGAACGAATTCCTCCGCCCACGGGAGTGGTCAGAGGTCCTTTAATAGCGACGCGAAACTCGCGAATCGCATCGACGGTGTCGTCAGGCAGCCAATTGTCGAATTTGGATTTGGCCTTCTCCCCGGCAAAGACCTCGTACCAGGCAACACGCCGTTTCCCCTTGTAGGCCTTGTCAACTGCGGCGTTGAACACTCGCAAGGAGGCTTTCCAGATGTCGCGTCCCGTGCCGTCGCCTTCGATGAATGGAATGATCGGATTGTCTGGTATGTCGTACTTGCCGCCAGCGAAGCCGATCTTCTTTCCATCCGTCGGAACCGCAACGCCGTTGTATGAGAGCCCCATGCACTACCTCCACTGTGAGCGATCGATGATGACGCGAAAAACCAGTAATTATAAAGAATTGAACCGACTCAAGGGGCAGATAATTCCCCCATGTGACATAATTCCTGAGATCCTCGAGTGTTTCCAGAATCGTCGGAGGGTGCCGTGAGATTCGCCAATCCTTTCCTCTTACGTGTCTGTTGTGCTCTGTTTTTCTCTGTTTTCAGCCTTGCCGCCTTCGGGGGCAATTCGCACGACCGAACCCAGTTCAGGAACGACATAACTATCGGGCCGAACGACGAAGCCACCGAAGTCACGTGTTTCGGTTGTAACGTGCGTGTTCGTGGACGTGTAAGTGGAGATGTGACCACTTTCGGCGGAAGCATCCAGATCGAAGATCAGGCTGAAGTAAATGGCGATGCGACCAGCTTCGCTGGCGGCTTGCGACTGGATGGCGGAGCAAAGGTCGATGGTGACGTTACCGTCTTCGGAGGCAAGTTGCGCCGGGATTCCGCTGCCTCGATCGGCGGCGACGTCACAAATTTCGGTGGTGGATTCTGGGTCGTTCTGGTTTTCGGATTGCCTTTGATCATTCTTGGCGCGCTCATTGCGCTTGTGATCTGGCTGGTGCGGCTGATGCTTCGACGAGGCGTTCCCGCGACGGCATAACCTTGAGTGACGGCTCTATCGTCATGTAGGAACTCGCAGATTCCCGCCTTGATGTGTTTCTAGCTCACCAGCGGCGTGTTCCGAAGGTCTTGCGCACGCCCAAGGTCATGTAGCGCCCCCAAGGCCCGTTATTGCCGAGGTCTGCCAAGCCGAGATATCGATCGCGGGATCCCAGCCGTTCGAACAGGAAGTGCTGCGTCACGCGG
Source organism: uncultured Acidobacteriota bacterium (assembly GCA_963801895.1). Lineage (GTDB taxonomy): Bacteria > Acidobacteriota > Terriglobia > Terriglobales > Acidobacteriaceae > Sulfotelmatobacter. The sequence continues at coordinate 333,369 of CAWDGM010000008.1, forward strand.
AACTCGAATCCTTTGTTGAGGTAGATTCCGGCTCCCCAGGAGTGCTCGATTCCGATTGCGGCAGGAGACCACGTGTAGAGAGTCTGCGGAACGGTCTTGCCAAAGAGGAAAGTGGGCGCTCCGAACACCATGAATCGGCGAAGAGGGCCGCGGCCGAAGGGGCGAACCTCCAATATCCCTGACAGCATATAGCGTGCGAACAGGCTGCACGGGGCATTGGCACCTCCGTACTGGCCGGCATTGCCGGCGCACAGGTTGGGATCAATCTCGTTGTGGGGTGGAGCAAGGTCAAATTGGGCCCATCCCCAGAACATGTCCTTGGGAAAGAACATTCGATCGCCAGAGTTTCCGTCGTGCCACCTCCCCTGAGAGGTCGTCTCTGACTGGTCCGAAGGTGAGTTGAGTAAGGGCGATACTTGTGCCTCCATGCAAGAGATCAGGATTAAGACGGTCAGTATCCACCAAGCCTTCATTTTTCCTCCAAACTGACAGCGAATAGGAACGGTTAGTAAGCTCTCGTGACAGAGACGACTGGGTAGGAATCGACGGTGGAGCGTGTCGACCAGAGCGCCACATTGTAACCTGCGCATCTCAAGAGCTCAGGACGAACAAAGCGCGAACCAAATCGGGAGAAAAGCCAAGAGGGCTAACGGTTGGAAGTCGGCCTAAGCAACTCAAATAAAAGGGGCATAATCCCAGGATCGCTCTTCCAGAATTCATATGCAAAACCAGATTTCTTCCATTCATAATACGTTTATATGAGTGCAAATCCGGCTAACTCAAGCCAAAACATAGGATTTTGCGTTTGGTGCGCAGATTGCATTTAGGTGAGGTGTTGCAGTTCTAGGAACCTTATGCCCCAAGAGATTTCCGTCTCGTACCAAGCGATCAAAAGCAAAGTCTACCGCCTTATCGATGCTCTTGTTGTTGGCGAAAAGAGCGAGGCGGAGGTGCAGGAATCGGTTCGGCGCTGGTGGGCTCTGATTCACCCAGCGGATCGACCCGTTGCCCAAAAATATCTGTTGATGGTCTTGGGTCGCTCAAATTCTGCTCTCGACGCCATGGGGTCCGAATTACTGTCAGTAAGCGGATGCGAAGTCAGCGACGCCCACCCTACGGAATCCCGGATACCAACGAGGCGTATGCGACTCGTTGAGCGCATGATGAAAGAACCGACGGTTCGAACGGCCGTCTAGGCCGCCCGCCTGAAGCAAGAGACAAGAAATTTACATTGCCTCTTGTTGCGTTTTACCTTTCACAAACATTATCTTGAGCACCGTACCGTTACATTCGGTACGAACGTCTTGTGGAGGCTATTCATGAGAACATTGACTAACGCCTGTAAATTTCTTTTGATCGGAGCAGCATTCATCATGGCATCTTCCCTGTCCGCAGGACCTGGCTTATACGGCTTCACATTGAATTCAATCGACGGAAAGCCGGCACCCCTTGCCGACTACAAGGGCAAAGTCGTGCTGATCGTCAACGTGGCCAGCCAGTGCGGGTACACGCCTCAGTACAGCGCGCTGGAGTCGATCTACGAGAAATACAAAGGTCAGGGATTCGTTATTCTGGGCTTTCCCGCGAACAATTTTGGCGCGCAAGAGCCGGGGAGCAACCAAGAGATCAAGACGTTCTGCACCAGGAAGTACAGCGTCAGCTTTCCGATGTATTCGAAGATTTCTGTGAAGGGATCCGATCAGGCGCCCCTCTACTCGTACCTGACCAAGGACACCGGCGCGGGAATCGCAGGCGACATCAAGTGGAATTTCACGAAGTTTTTGGTCGACCGGAATGGCAACGTCGTTCAGCGATTTGAACCGGCCGTAACTCCGGATTCGAAAGAGATGACCGGAGCGATCGAGAAGCAACTGAAGTCGTAGCGTAGCCCGAAAGCTCAGATGTCGTAGTACATCGCAAACTCATAGGGGTGGGGCCGTTGTCTCATGGCATCCACCTCTTTCGAACGTTTGTAGTCCACGTAAGTTCGCAGCAACTCCTCGGTAAAAACATCTCCCTTCAAAAGAAACGCGTGATCGCGCTCGAGCGCGTCAAGTGCTTCTTCGAGCGATCCTGGCATGGACGGGATACTGGAGACCTCTTCTGGGTCCAGTTCGTACATGTCCTTGTCCAACGGCGGACCGGGATCCATCTTATTTTCGATTCCATCAAGACCGGCCATGAGCATCGCGGCAAATGCCATGTAGGGGTTGCAGCTTGGGTCGGGGGGACGAAACTCAACTCGCTTGGCTTTGGGGGCTGCCGAGTACATCGGAATTCGGCAGGCGGCGGAACGATTCCGCCGGGAAAACGCCAAGCTCACGGGCGCTTCAAATCCGGGGACGAGACGCTTATAGGAATTCGTCGTCGGTGCAATGATTGCCGAAAGCGCTGGGCCGTGCTTGATCAAACCACCGATATACCAGAGGGCAAGCTGCGAGAGGCCAGCATATCCATCGCCTGCGAAGAGCGGGTCGCCAGACTTCCAGAGTGACTGGTGGGTATGCATACCGCTGCCGTTGTCGCCGAATATCGGCTTCGGCATGAACGTCACGGTTTTGCCGTTCCGGTTCGCGACATTCTTCACAATGTATTTGTACAGAAGCATCTTGTCGGCAGAGCGCACGAGCGAGTCGAATTTGAGATCAATCTCGGCTTGGCCGCCGGTCGCGACTTCGTGGTGATGACATTCGACTACCAGTCCGCAGCTCTGCATGATCAGCATCATTTCGGAGCGCAGATCCTGATAATGATCCGTGGGCGACACCGGGAAGTAGCCTTCACGATAGCGCGGACGATATCCGAGATTGTTCTCTTCCCTGCCTGAGTTCCAGCGCCCTTCTTCGGCATCAATGTAGTAGAAGCCGTACTGCTCGCGCTGATCGAAACGAACGTTGTCGAAGATAAAGAACTCGGCCTCGGCGCCGAAATAGGCGGTGTCGGCGATACCGGACATGGTGAGGTACTGTTCCGCTTTGCGGGCGATGTAGCGGGGATCGCGATCATAGGATTGCTTCGTGACCGGATCGACTACATCGCAAACCAGCACCAGCGTGGGAATTTCGGGGAAAGGATCCAGCAGGTAGCAACTGGCGTCGGGTTTGAGAAGCATGTCACTTTCGTGAATCCCCGCCCAGGCTCGAATGGAAGAACCGTCAATGCCAAATCCTTCTTCGAAGGAGGCCTCTGTCAATTGCTCGATGGGGTAAGAAACGTGGTGCCATAGTCCCGGAATGTCGGTGAAGCGTAAATCGAGGACCTTGGTGTCATGCTTCCTGGAAAATTCGATGACGGTTTTGGGATCGGCCATAGGCACTCCTTCGCGGGAGGCGAGCGGTTGGAAAACTTCCGAAAGATTGCCCACTTCCGGGCTTGGAAGGCACGGTAAAGATGGGACGTCCGGCTGTTACAATCGGTCGCGTTGTGCAGGACCGAAGAGTTTAATGCCCATCGCTATCGCCTGCAATTCGATTGTTCTTATAGGCGAGATAAACGCGACTTTATACTGGTAGGCGGAAGCGGCCTCATTTGGAGGCGCAGACGACTGCGACTCGCAAAGCTGCCGGCGCTTTACCTGAGGACATACCTGAGCGGACCAACCGCGGTTGGCTGCTGCGCTATGGATTTCGACCAGCTGGAGACATTTCTCGAAGTTGCGAGACACGCCTCGTTCTCGAGGGCGGCGGAGAAGCGTTTCCGCACGCAGCCGGCCATCTCCTCCCAGATTCGCGGCGTCGAGGAGGAAGTCGGCGCCAAGCTGTTTGATCGATCCGGCGGCAAGGTCTCTCTGACGGCGGCGGGAAAAGCGTTCCTGAAGTATGTGGAGGAAACGCTCGATGCTCGCAAGGCGATGATGGTCGCTATTGCCGAAATGGAGCGCGTGCCGCGGGGAGAGATTATTGTGGGGGCAAACGAAGGGACTTGCCTTCACATCCTGCCTTATGTGTTCGCGGACTTTAAGAAGCAATATCCCGACGTATCGGTAAACATTAAACGCTCCGACTACGCCAAGATTCTCGAGTCGATCATCGATAATTCCGTGGATTTCGGAGTGATCTCGTTGCCCGTCACGGATAATCGACTCACCGTGGTGCCGATTCACAGGGACGAACTGATTTTGATTGCGCCACCGCAGCATCCAATAGGAAGAATGAAGTCAGCGACAATCGCGGACGCAAGCAAATTCCCCCTGATTGTTCCCAAGGCCGGACACACTCGCGATGCGATTGAGCAGCTATTCCATGAGCGTCGCTTGAAACCCAATTTCACCATGGAGCTTGACTCGAGTGAACTGTTGAAGCGCTTCGTGGCAGCCGACGTCGGCATCGGCTTCGTTGCGCGTTCCAATGTCGAAGAGGATGTGCGCGCCAAAGTTTTGGCGGCTGTTCCGATGGCCGACGCGCAGGTTCGCCGCGACTTGGCGCTGGTCTTTCGCAAGGATAAGGCACTGAGCCGAGCCTCTCTCGCATTCATTGACATTGCGGTGAAGCACAAATCTACGCAGGAAATGGTACAAACTCCCACTCGATGATCAAGGCGACTTTTACTCTCATCCTTGCATCAGTGATCGCTGGTGCGCCGCTGCCCTTGATTGGGCAGGCTGCGCAGAAGCCCATCTCGCAGATGCCCGCCTCTGCCCGGCAATTGATTGCCATCAAGGTGAGCGGAAGCAAAAGATTTCCCGAGGAAGCTATCGCCGCAGCCAGCGGACTGCAGATGGGCGCCCCGGTAAACGACGACGAATTCAAGAAAGCCGCGCGGCGACTTGGGGATACCGGGGTGTTCACCGATATCGGATACTCATTCTCCTATTCGGCGGCGGGAACAAAAATCGAATTCAAAGTCACGGATGCCGTCAAGTTTGTGCCCGTGCGATTTGAGGATTTTGTCTGGTTCACGGATGCCGAAATCCGACGCCGGATCAAAGATCACTCTCCTCTGTTTGACGGCGAGTTGCCGTTGTCGGGCAAATTGGCGGAAGAGGTTTCCGACGTATTGCAGGCGATGCTTGTGGAACGATCCATTCCTGGGCACGTGGACTTCACGCGATCAGGTAAGCAGGATGCGCCCGTGGATTCGATCGTTTACAAGGTTTCCGACGTATTGGTACAGGTCCGGAACATTGAATTTGCTGGCGCAAGTGAAGCGGAGTTGCCCGCTCTGAAATCCGCGTCCCAAAGGCTTACAGATCACGAATACTCGCGAACTCTTCTGAATGCGCTGGTACAACGCCAGCTTCTTCCGATTTTTTACTCGAGAGGATATCTCAAGGCTGCATTCGGGGATCCCGAATCGAAGATCGTAAAAGAGCCGTCTGCGAAAAGTGAAGACGGTCCGCGAAATCTGACGATTGTCGATGTCACGTTTCCTGTAACTCCGGGGATTCAGTACAAGATCAAGAGTATGGAGTGGTCTGGAAATCAGCAGTTCCCAGCTGACGTTTTGCAGAAGATGGTCCGATCCAAGCCCGGAGAAGTGGCGAACATGACCAGAATCCGGGACAACTTGCAAGACGTTCAAAAGATCTACGCGTCCAAGGGATTTGTCACCGCATCTCTAAAAGCGGATGCAGATTACGACGATGCTGCCGCAACAATCGTGATCCGGTTCATCGTGACAGAAGGTTTTGAATATCACATGGGAGAACTGGAATTTCGAGGGCTCGATAACAGCCTGACAGCGAAACTCCGGAATGCGTGGAAAATCAGACAGGGAGATGTGTACGATGCCAGCTATCTGGATGAATATTTGCCAGTCGCCCACAAGCTGTTGCCGCCATCGTTGGACTGGGAGGTTGCTTCGCACGTGACGGCAAATGTCCATGACAAGACAGTCGATGTGGACCTGATTTACTCGGTAAAAGCTCCGAAGTAAGGTTTCCAAACCTCCGGTTTTGTTCGGATTTTGGAACAAGGTCACGGGGCGGTTGCAGCGGATACCGGTTCGGAGGTACCCTACCCATCTTCACAGTGTGGAAAAAGTTGGGGAAAAAGCCCTCGACTGGTTATACTGTCGCGCAAAGCTTTGGGGCAGTCTTGCACCGAAATAAAATTTCTGAGGAATCGGTCGAATGATTCTTAGTCGAAAGCCTGTTGTGTTCGTTGCATTGCTGTCATTCTTTGCCGTTCTTGGACTATCGGTCTCCGCAGGAGCAGCGGATAAGCAAACCCTAACTGGTGAGGTCAGCGATGCCATGTGTGGCACGGCGCACATGCAGGGCACGCCCGCAGAGTGCACGCGGGTTTGCACAGGCCGCGGCGCGAAATACACCCTGGTGGTTGGCGAAAAAATTTACGCTCTGAACACCGATGACAAAGATGCGCTCGCGACGCTAAGCCAGCAGGCGGGCAAGAATGCGACGGTCACCGGTACGGTGAACGGCGTGGCAGTCGAGGTGAGTTCTGTTGCGCCTGCCAAATAGACGGCGGCCGTAACAGGTTCAAACGAGTTTGCCCGGGCCCTCCCCCTAATTCGATCCGGGCACCAGTGGGGATACGCGCCAGCGTATCCCCACATTTTCTTTGCAACCGAGGTGTAACTTAGCTGGCAAACATGCATCTTTGTATAGAGGGGTTCGTAGCCTGCAACGCTCGGGTGCGCAGCCTCCAAGCTAAAAAAGGAGAATTCAGTGATGAGAGCTCGACGTGGGACGATTGGGTTCGTTGTTCTGAATCTGGTGATGATGGCAGGCCTCACAGTCTCTTCTGCCTTTGCAGCCGGAAAGACATATACCGGCACAGTCAGCGACGCGATGTGCGGCGCTAAGCACGCCATGGCAGGCGACGCCGCCGCGTGCACTCGCGCATGCGTTTCCAAGGGCTCGAACTATGCTCTCGTAGTCGGCGACAAGGTTTACACACTCTCGACCACCGACAAAGCTGCGTTAGCGACTCTCGACAAGCAAGCTGGCGCCAAGGCTACCGTGACGGGCACCGAAAAAGGTGACACCATCACAGTCAGTTCCGTCAAAGCTGCAGAATAAGCCGCATTCGACGATTCTTCGGTTTGCAGCGGGAAGCGCCCTCGGGCGCTTCCCGCTATTTTTATTGGTTCTCACCCGAAATTCATATTTCCTTTACAAACCATTGTGTTAGATTGTGCATTCTCAACACTGAATTTCTCTTGGCGGAGGACAAGCGAATTGGGCAAAGACATGGTTCCGAAACGGATTTTCTTCACCAAAGGAGTGGGAAAACACCGTGAGCGGCTGACGTCGTTCGAATTGGCGCTGCGCGACGCCGGTATCGCTGCCCAGAACCTGGTGCGAGTCTCCTCGATCTTTCCGCCCAACTGCAAGCTGCTCGCACGCAAGGAAGGCGTGAAGTACCTCCACCCTGGAGAAGTCGTCTTTGCGGTCGTGGCCGAGAACTCGACGCGCGAGCCTCATCGCCTGCTGGCTTCCTCGATCGGCGTAGCGATCCCGGCGGATCGGAACACCTACGGATACCTCAGCGAACATCACTCTTTTGGAGAGACCGAGGATGCGGCCGGAGAATACGCAGAAGAGCTCGCCGCAGAAATGCTCGCTACAACGCTGAACGTTGAATTTGACCCGGATCGTTCGTGGGATGAGAAGAAGCAGATCTACCGTTTGTCGAATAAGATCGTCCGCACTGCAAATGTGACCCAATCCGCCGTTGGCGACAAGCGCGCGTTGTGGACCACCGTGATTGCTTCCGCGGTGCTCATCTTCGACTAAGTATCAATTTGCGTTCAAGCCCAGAGTCTGGAAAACATTCGCCACGACCCGGTCACAACGCACAGCGTGAAATTGAAAGCATTGGCCGGCCGTCTCACCGATGGCGGAAGAGAGCTGTTTCCGGAGCGCTACATGCGCGCGATGGAGGCGAACCTTGACGTTCTCCTGGGTCAAGTTAAGGCACTTCGCGGTTTCTTCGGTATTCAATCCTTCGACGTCGCGCAGAACAAAAACCAACCGATGTTCTTCGGACAAAGTCAAAACGGCTTTCTGCAACACCGCGGCGAGTTCCCTGTTGTAGGTCTCCTGCTCGGGACTACGGCCGGTGGACGTCACTGAATTCATATCCTCTCCATTGGTCTCGTCGGAAACGTCGAGCGATCGAAGGCGAAAATGCTTTCGGGAGCGCGCAAGGGCTTCGTTCACCGCAATACGAGTCAGCCATGTAACGAATTTTGCCCGTCCTTCGAAACTAGCGAGATTGCGGTAGGCGCGAACATAGGCATCCTGCATTACGTCTTCAGCTTCGGCGTCATCTCGCAAGATGGCCCGGGCCACGCGATAGAGGCGCTGGTTGTGTCTGCGCATCAGGAGTTCGTAAAGCGCGGTGTCGCCGGCCAGCACTCGCTTTACGACCTCTTCGTCGCTCCAATTCTCTAGCTTGGCTCGATCCAGGAGTGCTGCACTGGCCATCTGAAATGCCCCCTCATAACATGAGTGCCCGGCAGGAGGAAGGTTACAGATTTTTCTCAAAATCCGTCGGAACGGAGATGCCAAGCACTTTTGACAAACTTCTTACAATTCCGAGGCTTGGCATCTGTAACCGTCCCGCTCCAGCGTGCTCCAGAGGACAGATGCAGAGTCAGGCGATGTTAAAGGCAAAGTACGTGATCAATTGAGCAGCTCGGGCTCAGACCTTCCGATTGCTATGGCTCTCCATCCAAAAGGATGGCGTAAATGAATCGTCGCAACTTGGTAATCCTGCTCGCACTCACAGTGGTTGGTACCGTGGTCGTACTGGCCCGCAATGGCAGCTCGACGGATACTTCCGATCAAGTCACAACCGCGAATCAGACTATCGCGGGTAATGCCACCACTCAGGTAGCTCAAGGACGTCATGTGTTCCGCTTCGAAACCTTCGGAGATCAAGCGTTTTGGGGAGATACCCTCCATTTGCACCAAGCGATCGAGGGAAGCAAATTTGGCGGCGTAGGCGCTGGAGTCAGCCCGAACACCGCCCTCGCGGTGGGCTTGAAAGTGGATGTCGATGCGCTTCCGGCTTCGCTCATTGCGCAGATCAAGCAGGGACAGGTCAATCTCGACGACCCCGGAGTGACCCTTGCACTTCTTAAGCTCAACTCGGTGGTTGGTATCACAGGATTTTTCAAAGCGGACGGAAGCATGAAATCTGTCGCCATTCAGTGTGCTCTGTGCCACTCCACGGTCGACAATTCTCTCGCCCCAGGAATCGGCCACAGGCTAGACGGATGGGCGAACCGCGATCTGGATGTCGGACAAATTGTTGCGCTGGCGCCAAATCTAAAGCCGTTTTCCGACTTGCTGAGAGTAGATCAGGCCACTGTGAGGAAGGTGCTGCAGAGCTGGGGTCCTGGACGCTTCGACGCCGAACTGGCGTTGGACGGGAAGGCTTTTCGCCCCGACGGCAAGACGTCGGCCGTACTGATTCCACCGGCGTTTGGGCTTGCCGGAGTGAATCTGCATACCTGGACCGGGTGGGGTTCGGTGACTTATTGGAATGCATTTGTGGCAAACCTCGAGATGCATGGCCAAGGAAACTTCTTCGATCCACGCCTTGACGATCCAGTTCAGTTCCCTATTGCCGCCAAGGCGGGCTTCGGCCATGTGACCCATGCGACCGATCTCGTCACTCCACGCCTGGCGGCTTTGCACTTCTACCAGTTGGCCATTCCGGCGCCGGCGCCGCCTGCCGGAAGTTTTGACGCGGACGCCGCAAAGCGTGGCAAGGCTATCTTTAACGGTCCTGCTAAATGCGACTCGTGCCATATGCCTCCGCTCTACACCGAAGCTGGATGGAATCTTCACACGCCGGGCGAGGTCTGCGTGGACAGCTTCCAGGCTGATCGCGCGCCTGACAAGCGCTACCGGACATCGCCTCTGGGGGGTCTGTGGACGCACTCAAAAGGCGGCTACTACCATGATGGCCGCTTTAGTGATCTGCATGAAGTGGTGAATCACTACGACAGCTGCTTTAGTTTGGGCCTCTCCGATCAGAACAAGGCGGACTTGGTACAGTTCCTGAAATCCATTCCGGAATCATCAGCGAACTAGTTTCCGGCGCGAAAGTGGCGGTTGGACATCAGGAGTAGATGTCGAACCGCCTTTTTGCCATTCTGGCGCCTGTTTCCCTACCTCAATCCACTTTTGATTGTGAAAGTCACAACATTCGTCGAAACTTCGCCCATATTTCGGGTCAAAATTCCACCTGTGCGAGAGAATATTGATGAGTGACAGCGCATCTAACACCGTAGCGATCTGAAGCCGAAGTGACAACAACTTGTTGATTTGATGACATTTCCATGACGAACGCCCAAAACGCAGGGTTTATAACTTTAGTAACGCCACGGATGAGCCAGATGTAACCTTTCGTTAACGGTTTTGCGTTATCATAGAAGTGGAAGAAAAGACACAGTTCGAACAGGATTGAGGCAGTCCAGTGGATATCGAAACCCGGAGAAATAAGCAGCGAGCCCTGATGGCCAGGATGGTGGAGCGAAAAGTCCGCTCCCGGGCTAAGCAGCTCTATGAATCCCGGGGTCAAGAAGAGGGTCAAGACTTGCAAGATTGGTTTCAAGCTGAATCAGAAATGCTTGAAAATAAGATTCTTGCAAACCTCTACCGCAAAGTTCGCGGCGGGGAGCCCAACGGCGAACCAATCACCGAATACGCACTAGGTTGCGACTCGTAACTCTCTCCCTACTCACGAGAGTCTTTTAGACAAACGGTCGAGCGGTTTCCCCACAAGGCTGGAATTGCTCGACTATTTTCTTGCGCCGGCCTTCGCCGGCTTGCGTGAACTGCTTCCCTTTTTCGCCTTGTCTAGCCGTTCGATGACTGCGGCAACAATGAGAGGCAATCCGACAGTGGCGTCAACGAACACCTCTCCGAATTTCCCTCCTTCGGCTGGCGGAACAAACTTGCCCCACGATATCGCTTCGCTGTAGGGGCTGCCAGAAAGTCCGCCCCAATAAACCGGCTCGGGACAGATTCTGAGGCCATAGTGATAGCGCTTGAGGGGCACATTTTCACCGAGCCGGCGATGGCGTAGTTCGATGAACGGTCCGAACTGTTGTGACCAGTTACGTGGAACGCCGCCGCCGATTGTGAAGATTCCCAGCTTCTTTTGCCGCAGCAGCGTGGCAGCGAAGTGCTCCAAATCCTCGAAGGGATCAAACCTGATCTTGTGGCGGCCGGTGGATTCGCGGAGACGATTGTTCAGAGCAGTGTCGAGACCCAATTCAGAGTCGCTAAATGCGGGAACGAAGACGGGTACACCCTTTTCGTAGGCGGACTTCAGAATTCCCCGTCCTTGGGTGTGTTTTGCCAGATACGCGCCGATGGCGTGATTCAGCTTGTACGAGCACATGATGTCATTGTGATCCCAGGCCTCGAGTACGGCGGACATCACTTCTTCAACGTCATCCAGGTTCTGCTCGGGCTCTAGCGTGTCGTAAACGCGGTTGTAACCTTGTTCGTAGAGCTCTTCGTCGGAGACCTCTGGATTGGCGCGAAAGTGAGCGCGGCCCGTCGCCTCGACTAGGCCGTGCGCCATCAATGCGCCAGTGGAAACAATCGCATTTACGATTCCCCGGTCAATGAGTTCAGTGACAATCAGACCTTGCTTTGCGACGGTCATCGCTCCGGCCAGGGTCATCACCACGAAAGCATCCTCATCGAGGGCCATCGCTTCGAGGACATCGGCGGCTTCTCCGAGCTGGCGGCCCGTAAAGGCGGTCTTCGACATGGCACGCACGAGTGAATCAATCGAAGTGACTTTGGAGAGATCGAGCGGCTCCAGCGGAACCAGGCGGTCTTCGATGGGGTTGTGCAGATGTCGGTCTTTTCCCTCACCGCCGCTCGTGTTCCCGTGGGATCCGTGTTGCGAGTTGCTATGATTACCCTGTTTCAACGCAGGCCTCCAAGCTCAACGCGATTCTGCTCGACTGAATACTTTACAGGAATGACCTCGGGCTGTGCCAAGCCGGGAGGACTCCTTTTCCACCCACGCGTACACAGGTGACATCGAGAACGGGCGGGTTGCTCGAAGAGCTCGAAAAATCACTGATTGAAATGGCGGCAAAACGAAAATTCGAAGAGCAGATCGCAGCGCTTGAGCAGGTTCGTCAAATGGAAGGGGATGCTCGGACCGATGCCCTTCGCAAGGCGTTGGAGAATCGCAACAACTTCATCGTCGGGAAAGCTGCTGAATTGGTCCGCGAATTCCGGATTCTGCATCTCATTCCGGACCTGCTCTCCGCCTACGATCGCTTCTTTAGTCATCCGGAGAAAAGCGATCCGCAGTGCTGGGCCAAGAACTCGATCAGCCGCGCACTGGATGCCCTGGAGCATCAGGATGCGGCACCCTTCTTGCGGGGCTTACGCCATATTCAGATGGAACCGGTGTGGGGAGGACAATCGGACACCGCGGGAACGCTTCGCGCTACATGTGCATTGGCACTGGTACAGTGCCGCAGCATCCCTGAGTCGGAACTGCTTGCGCATCTCATAGACCTTTCAGCTGACAAAGAGAAATCGGTCCGCACCGAAGTTGTACGGGCGATCGGACACATGAATTCAACCGCCGCAGCCTTGGTGTTGCGTACCAAAGCGGTTCTGGGTGACGACGAACCCGAGGTGATGGGCTCCTGCTTTGGCGCGTTGTTGAGCATCGAAGGGACGCACGGAATCGAGTGGGTCAGCTCTTTTCTAGCTTCAGCGGACGACAAAGCCGGGGAAGCGGCGCTAGCCATTGCTGGAACCCATTCCCCGGAAGCGTTCGAGTGCTTGAAGAAAGCCTTTGAGAACGCGAAAGATGCGTGGTGGGGATCCGTGCTTTTGTCAGCTGTGGCTTTGACTCGTCAACTCCCTGCAATCGAGTTTTTGATGGATCTGGTCTCTGCGGAATCCCCGGATTCTGAAGCAGCGATCGAAGCGATGGTGAGATCGGCGCCGAACGAAGATGTATTGAAGCGCCTCGAGAGCATCGTCGCGAGAAATCCCCGTCTCAGTCGATTCTATTCGCAGCTTAACGCGAATTCCCGCTAGCGCAAGAAAGCCCGGACCGAAGTCCGGGCTCGTGTAGATACCGCTGTAAAGCAGCGGTTGGTCTCACATCACTTTTTCGCGATCGTGAGCGTGATGGTCGCCGTCTTAGTTACACCTCCGCCGGTTCCCTTCACAGTGATTGTGCGATTGCCGGTGGTAGCGGTAGCTGCGACCTTGATCGAGACGGTTGAGGTTCCCGCTCCAGGAGCAGCAATCGTTTTCGGATTGAACGTCACGGTTACACCTGCTCCTTGACCCGATGCAGTCAGCGCAACTGCTGCATTGAAGCCGCCAGAAACTGTAGTCGTGACCTTCGAAGTACCTGTAGCACCCTGCTTCACGGTGACCTTGTTGGGCGCAGCGGTCAGAGTAAAGGTCTTGGTTGTTCCTCCGGAAACGACGAGCGATACCGTTGTGGTTTCGGTCGTACTGCCGGCGGTACCTTTGACTGTGATCGGATAGGTGCCTGCGACGGTGGAGGCAGCCACCTTTAACGTCAGGGTCGAGTTGCCCGTTCCAGTGATGGAGGTTGGGCTAAAGGAAACTGTCACGCCAGCAGGTTGGCCGGTCGCGGTCAATTTCACCGGAGTGTTGAATCCACCAGTAGTCGTGCTGGTGATCTTCGAGGTCCCAGTAGCGCCTTTGGCGACAGTGACGGAGGTTGGTGAGGCCGAGAGGCTGAAGCCACTTGCTCCGCCGCCTCCGGCGAGTTCGTCGATCAACGCCTGTCCGTTCGGGGAGCCCCAGCCTGTTGCCAGGTCGAAGCCCGGAGTCGCGGAGAAGCCGTTGCTGCCGGTGGTGACGTCGTGGAAGTCCTGCGTGAAGGTGTTGCCCAAGCCGATGTCGTAAATGGCCGGGTTGACGAAACCGAGAACTGACTGTCCGTTGGAGACTGCCTGCTGGTTCACAAGAGCCAGGAAGCCAGCCCACATGGGAGCTGCGAAGCTAGTTCCGCCGAAATTATTAGCGGTGCAACCGGATTGATCGGAGCAAACATAGAAGCTGAAGTCTGAGTTTGCCGAGACGTCCGGTCCGTTGCGCAGCGTTTTGGAACACTTGGAGCAACCTGCAGCCGTCGTAACCTGATACGACGGAATCGAGATGTTGTCGGTGGAAATGCCACCGCCGCCGTCGCTCCAAGCCGTTTCTGACTTCCACGAGCCGCCAGCGCCGTTGGTCGTGAGGACGGTGCCACCCACGGAAGTGAGAAGTCCGTCGTCAGCGGGCCAGACGAAATTGCCTGCTACCCACTTGCCGCTGTCGCCAGAAGCCTGGAACAGGTTTTGTCCCTGAGCCGCGAACTCCTGGAAGAAAGGCTCGTCCACCGTCGGATCGGCGGGCCGCCATGACCAGGAAGAACTCAACTGGTGGTTCAAGGGATTCGCCGTGGCCATCGCGTTGAAGATCCCGGGATCATCAAGGCTTTGTCCAGCCAAACCACCTTTGCCGATATACATCACAAGGCTCGACATATTAGGAGCCATGCCGAGAGCTTGCGTCATATCGAGCGTCTGTTCGGTGTCGTCGCAAAACCCTCCCGCCGAGTTGTCGGTGCAATCGGTCTTCTGACCGTCGACGGAGAGCAGGGTGATTGGAACGTTGTTGGTCTGATGGGCGTTTGTGTAGTACGTGGTGAGATCGGACAGGTTGGTTCCGAGAAATTCGAAAATTCCAACCGACTGTCCAGATCCAGTCAAACTGCCACCGTAGTAGGCGGATCGCATGTCGCTGCCGCAGAAGGATGCCTGTGGGCAGGATCCGGTGGTGGCATCGGCAATCACATCGTCCGGCTGTGCGCTGGCATTGCGACGGACGAACAGAGGAGTCGGCCGCGAGAAGTTGTCGAGTCCTCCTACGCTCCACAAGCGGATTGACATATCCGGAGCAGGCTCGCGATCAGGAGCGTAGAAAATGCGATTTTCGGTTGGGTGCTGGTAGCGGTTGATCGTGACATGCAGAGCTCTCTCGATGTTCTGCACTGATCCATTGAGAGGAAGAATCATGCGATTGCGGGCGTCGCCGGTGATGCGTAGTCCGTTTTGCCGCGCCCAATTCTTGGCTGCTTCGTAGTCCTCTGAGCTCGGACCAAATCTTTCCGTGAACTGCTCGACCGTGAGAAAGTGCCGGTAGGAAGAGCTGGAACGATCGTAAAGATCTTTCAACAGTTGATCCAGCTCTGGCTGGTTGCGATGCTGAAGAACAAGAACGATGTCCATGTTCTTTGTTCCGGATACATGGCCGACGAGAGGGGCTACCTTGCCGGTAACCTCTTCCCGCGTGTGTCGTGTCACCAGGGTCTGAGATTGCGCCATGCTGACAATGCTCGTGATCGACAGTAGTGCGATCATTGCCAGCACAAATGTAGTGAGTCTTCGTGTCACAGGTTCTCCTTGAGAGTCGGGCAGCGATGAAATTCTCTTTTGGTGTCGTTGAGAAGTGGCAGTGCCCTTTCTGAATTTCCAGAAAGGGCACCGATTGTACAATGAGCGCGAGACTCGCCGTAACATTAGTCCGTTGTTTTTTTAAATTAGTTGATCAGTCCGAGGAGAGAAAAACATTTGCATATTAGCGAAACTGGATTGCGAATCGTCGCGCTTACGTGGAACTCCCGCTTCTACTAGCCAAGATAGTGACTGAAGCCGATTGCGCGCTCGCTCCGAATTTTTCGCGGGTGTGAAACTTCCAAGAGAAACCTGATTCTTCGGAACTTTAAGAAGCAAATTTGCGATATCGATGTTCTTCTGCAAGTTCCGTTCGATTTCATACTGGATGCTATATTGATCGCGGAGGAGAAGAAAACGCGTGCCGCCTGAAAACTTTCGCGTGGCGTTGGTGCAAATGTCGTGTGGTCCAGAGCCAGACAAGAATCTGGAAAAAGCGCTGGCTCGTATCGCTGACGCTGCTGGAAAAGGTGCGCAGGTTGTCTGTCTGCCTGAGCTTTTCCAGACGCAATATTTCTGTCAGCGCGAAGATCACGCCCTGTTTGATCTGGCGGAGCCAATTCCTGGACCAAGCAGCGAGAAACTAGCCGCTGCGGCGCGCAAGAATAGCGTGGTACTGATTGCTTCCCTGTTCGAAAGACGTGCCGCAGGGGTGTATCACAACACTGCTGCGATTTTCGATCGGGATGGAAGTCTGAAGGGGCTGTATCGCAAGATGCACATTCCCGACGATCCCCTGTACTACGAAAAGTTCTATTTCACACCCGGAGATTTAGGATTTCGGGCGCTCGATACCAGCGCAGGACGATTGGGAACGCTCGTATGCTGGGACCAGTGGTATCCGGAAGGCGCGCGGCTTACGGCTCTGCAAGGAGCCAACGTTCTGTTCTATCCCACAGCCATCGGGTGGCATCCGGCCGAGAAAGCTGAGTTCGGGGTCGCACAGCACGACGCGTGGCGCACAATTCAAAGGGCGCATGCCATCGCCAATGGTGTTTATGTAGCAGTGGTAAACCGAGTCGGCTTCGAAACGGGAAATATCCGCGGCAACTCCGCGCCAGGCCAGGGACTTGAATTCTGGGGCAAGTCGTTCTTCTGCGATCCGTTCGGGAGAGTACTTGCTGAGGGATCTCACGATAAGGAAGAGATTCTGATTGGAGACGTCGATCTTAAAGCGTTAGAAGATATCCGGCGGAATTGGCCATTTCTCCGCGACCGCCGCATCGACGCCTATGGCCCCATTACCAGCCGCTTCATAGATCCGACCTAGTCTCTTGGCCAGACGCATGCCTAAAGTACACGCGAAAGATTCCAATCCAGATTTGTCCGGCTATCGAATGCCGGCCGAGTGGGAGCCCCACGCCGCGACCTGGCTCGCATGGCCGCACTATGAGGGAGATTGGCCTGGGAAGTTCGAGCCGATTGAATGGGTCTACGCCGAAATCATTCGGCATCTGGCCGAACATGAACGGGTCGAATTGATCGTGAACGATGCCTCCGCAGGGAGGCGAGCGCGGCGCGTGCTGCAAAGGGCGGATGCGCTCTCATCCAATATTCGGATTCATCATTGGCCCACCAACCGGGTTTGGCTCCGCGACTCGGGATGCATTTTCACGAAGCGATCGAAGACGGGGGACGCAGCAAAAGCACGTGCGATGGCTGCGCTAAAGTTCCGATTCAATGCGTGGGCTAAGTATTCCAACTGGCGTCATGACGAAAAGATTGGTTCCCTAATGTCTAAGGCGACGCAAACTAGTGAGATCCATCCTGTTTCTGGTGGTGCGCGCATCGTGCTTGAGGGCGGTTCCATCGACGTCAATGGTGCGGGCACCATCCTGACAACGGAGGAGTGCCTGCTTAGCAAGCAGCAGGAACGTAATCCCCACATGAGTCGCGTCCACTACGAAAAAATGTTTGCGGATTATTTTGGAGCACCTCATACGATCTGGCTGGGCCGCGGCATTGTAGGCGACGACACTCATGGACATGTCGATGACTTGGCCCGTTTCGTCACCAAGAACACAGTTTTGACCATGGTCGAACCCCATACGAAGGACGCGAACCACGCGCCTTTGCGTGCGAATCTTCGAAGACTTCAGTCCGCGCGCGATCTGGATGGGAAGCAACTCACGGTGGTGGAACTGCCGATGCCACATCCAGTAATCTTTGAAGGTCGCCGCCTTCCGGCCAGCTACGCCAACTTTTACGTCGCCAATTCAGTGGTTCTGGCGCCAGTGTTCAATCGCGCGAACGATCGCATTGCTCTGAATACACTCAGTGAACTCTTCCCTGCTCGCGAGATCATCCCGATCTACTCCGGCGATTTCATTTGGGGCCTGGGCGCGATGCATTGTATGACGCAGCAGCAGCCTGCCTAAAATCAGCACCTTTGCTCTCACGTTTTCTGTGACGTGACTCGTGGTAAATTCTCGCAATGGCTCATGGCGAAATGACCACCAGCCGGCTCGAAGCATTCAGCGATGGCGTGATCGCCATCATCGTCACCATCATGGTTTTGGAGCTACGCGCGCCGGCTCAGCCTACACTGGCCGCTCTCGTCAAGGTTTCGCCAATATTCGTCAGCTACGGTTTGAGTTTTCTCGTTGTTGCGATCATGTGGGTCAACCACCATCACATGATTCATGTCGTCCGACAGGTGACCGCCAGACTCTTGTGGTCGAACCTGAATCTGTTGTTCTGGATGTCATTGGTACCCTTTGTGACTGATTTTCTGGGCAAGAACTACCATCAGCCGATGGCCGTTGCCTTGTATGGCCTTGACATGAGCTTGTGCGCCGCGGCGTTCTATGTCCTCCGAGCGGAGCTAATTCGGCAGGAATCGGACAACATGGAGATGGCGGAGTATCACCGGGGCATCCAGAACAAGAATCTGCTTTCACTCTTGCTGTACCTCAGTTCGGCTCCGCTGGCATACGTTTCGATCTATGCGTCGTTCTTCATCTTTGCGCTCATTCCTGCCTTGTATTTCTTGCCCGAGAAACGACTGGCCTCCTAGTGAATCTGGCCCTAAACGAAAAAAGCGGGCCTGAGTTACAGGCCCGCTTCAAAGTTCTGGATCGACACCCTCTTTCATTTCACCGGAACTGGCGCGCTAGGCACCATTCCCGGAGGGCATCCAGCGGAAGCTGTGGGCGCGGTTCCCGGCTGAGACGGAGTCGGAGTCGCCGTTGAATTCTCTGAGGACGGGTCGGTTGGACTGGCAGCCGAACTTGGAGTGGTCGCGCCCGGCGTTGGCGATGAAGAAGGGAGTGCCGGATTCGAGCCATTGTTCGTCGCGGTTGCTCCATTCTGTCCCGTGCTTGGGGTGGGGGCCGTGGTGCAAGGAGCGGCTGCACCCGGCGTGCTCGGAGTCATAGTGCTCGTTTGCGGCATGGTTCCCGGGGTTGCGGGCGCCGGTGTCGTTTGCGGCGGCGCGCTCTGCGGCGTTGATGTCCCAGGAGCTGTTTGTGAGGTGCCTTGTCCCGCAGCCTGCGTGGTGATCGGTGTCGGCGGTCCTATTGTACTTGTCGGCGGGGTGGCGGTAGTGGCTGAAGGTGTTGCCGTTCCAGACGGGGGAGGAGCGGTTGGCGTTGCGGTCTGGCCAGCCGTCCTGCTCTGCGCTCCCGCCCAGCAGGCGCAGATCAAAATACAGCCGAGTATTGCGATGCGTTTGGACATGAAAACCTCCGGATCGAATGACGTCGCGCACTCACTATTGAGCACGAGCTTCTTTCCTAGGTCTCATTCGAGTCTTCAGGGGTGTCGCCGGACATCCGGTGGATTCCGTACAGCAGGAATAAAAAGACTTGATGCTGGCAAAGATTGCGGCAGTTGGAGCACGATCCCAACCCCGAAGGATGTTTAACGGCGGTACTGCGTAGGCTGAGGGCCCTTCTCCAACGTTTGGCGGTCCCAGATCGCGCCGTCACGGGTATAGGCAGCGAGTTCGAAATCCTGTGTCAGCTCGAGCGCGTCGGTTGGACAGGCGTCCTCACATAACCCGCAAAACATGCAGCGGCTTAAATCGTAGGTGAAGTTGGTGAGTTCTTTGCGGCGGGTCTTCTCATTGCGCTCGCTCGATACCACGATCAGGTGTTCCGGACACGCCAGCGCACAAAGATCGCACGCGATACACATGGTTTCGTCGGTGTCGGGATTGACATTCAGGCGGGGTGCTCCACGATAACGTTCAGCGACTTGGGGCCGTTCCAGGGGGTATTGCTCGGTATAGATCTCTTTGGGATCCTGATATCGAAATGTGACCTTCAATCCCTGCAGAAGGTCGACGAGGAATACTTTTCGGAGCAAGCTCGGCAAGCCCATGGTGCGGTTAGCATACCACTGGAGACGAAGAACGGCATAGCATTGATCAACAAAGTACGCGGCTGTTACGCTGCGGCGTCCCAAGTGCTCGCATTCGCAAATTTACTTCATGGCTGGTGGACAATATCGTTTGGGACAAATCCTCCGGCGACGAGCACCTCAGCTTCCCAAAGGGCCTCTGGACCGCAAGAAAGATTCTGCTGATTGTCGCAATCCCCACTTTACTGACGTGGAGAGAATGGGCTGAACATCATCCGCCGGAGATAGTCATCGTGACCATTCTCCATTTCATCGTTGTCTTCAGTTTGATATCGACTGCAGTCTTCACGCTCCAACAGCTTGGCACCGTTCTACGTAGCCGGTGAGCAGATCACCGATGCTGAAATTCATCCCGCATAGTCGCAGACCAGTACGGTGAGATCGTCGTCCTGGGTCCGCGACCACGCCTTGATTTTTGACACGATCATGTCCGCTGCCTGCGATGCGGTTGAGCCGTGGGTCTGCCTGAATAGCTCGCAAAGGCCTTCGATGCCGAAGAATTCACCCGCGGAGTTCGCTGCTTCAACAACTCCGTCGGTATAGAGCAAGATGCGGTCCCCGCGCTCAAGAGGATGCGTCACGGTGGAGTAGGAAGCAAAATCGAAAGCGGCCAGCATAAGGCCGTTCTCCTCCACCTTGGTGATGTCACCGTTTCGCAATAGAAGCATGGGCGGATGGCCCGCGGCGGAGTAGCGCAGTTCACTAGAACACGAATCCAGATGAACGTAAGCCGCAGTCACAAATTGATTCTGGGTGTTGCCCATGAGCGCGGAGTTCATATGAGAAAGGAATACAGATGGCTGCGCCGCGTGGGCGCGCTGCGACGCGGCTGCGAGTTTGACCATTGAAGCGATCAGGGCTGCCGGCACGCCATGACCGGAAACATCTGCGATCAGGAGGCCCGCTTGCTGAGGATGAGCAACGACGAAGTCGTAGAAGTCTCCTGCAACAGACGTCATCGGCAAGTAGCGCGCCGCCACCTGAAAGTGAGGGGAGTCCGGAAATGCCGCCGGAAGAATCGAAGATTGAATGCGGCGGGCGACATCTAACTCTTCCTGGATCTTGGTGAGTTCCTGTTCACGAGACACCGCTCGGCGGGCAGCAACGTATCCCAAACAGCCCAGGAATATTGCGAATCCAAATGGTTCAAGGTCGGGCAAAGCATAGCGGAATATTCCCCGGAGGTTATCGCATACAACCAGAAAAGACAGGATCAACAGGCCACGGCGCACGATGATGAAATCTTTTGCTGCCGAAGGCCTCGGAGCGGGTTGGGCGACCAGCGTAATGATCGCGACGATAACGATGATGCTATTGAGTCGGTCAAACCAGTCCGCAGGACCGACGGCAAATGTCGCGGCCGCGAGAATGCAACTGACAACGATTAAAAAGTTTCCGGCTCTCTTTCCGATCTGACTCAACAGCCCAGCGGCGTTGAAAAAGAGGATGGCGGGAATCGTAACCAGGTAATTCAATCCAAAGCGCAGGCGAGGATAGATCCACGGATCTTGGAAGGACAAGGTGACCAAGTCAGTCCTGCTCCACATGCGCGCACCGTAGAGGGCAGCGTACAGAGCGAGATAAAGGAGCAGCGGATCCCTCTTCCGCTGCAAACCGGAGAAGGCCGCAGAGACGATTCCTAGAGCTACGAATGCAGCGCCCAGAAACAGGTAGAGGGCGTCGCGATGAAAAGAAGAGAGCACGTCGCCAGCGCTAAGCTGTACAGGAAGCATCCACGGGATGCTAACTCATCGTCGATGGACCGCAAAACAAGGGCATCGGCACGACGGTCTTTATAAGGCCGCGGGAATTTGAGCCGGATCGGTATAGATCGCCAGACCTAAACTTCGACCTACGCGGACCATCTCATCGGCGCCCGACGAAGGCCCACCCACGCGGAGAACTGCATCGCACTTCTCCAGAAGACGGGTTGCAATGGGATGGAAGACCTCATTGAAAACTTCGTCGCCGATCTTCCTGGACCCTCCAAGCTTGACTAGGGGTAGCGCCAACCACTCGCCAAGAATCGGTATGTGACCGGAACGGAAGATCGGTAGAGCGAAAGACTCCATTGTTTCTACGTTCTTTTCGATCAGTTTGGGGTCATCGTTAGTGCCGGAACGATATGGCCCGGCAACAAGAATCATCATCGCCCTCTCAGATTTCGCCAACTTGTTTCCTTTCAGTTGAATCGGAGGTCTAGCAAGGCTTCGAAAGCAGTTCAACCAACGACAGGCGGTCCGCCATCGAAGAACGGCGAAGCGCGTCACGATACGTTGGATACGTGAAAGCCTACTCTTTCAGTTTCAGTTTGGATTTGTTGTCTTCCATGAACTGCTTAATATCAGCCGCAGCGCCGAGGAGGCGATTCCATTGCTCGTAGTACAGAGTGACGGGAAAGCGGCCGAGGCCGTAGACACTGACTCCGCCCTTTTCGCCGACCTTGAAAATAAGATCGCCACTGCGTTTCTTGGTTTCGACTTCCTTTTCCAGTTGCGCCAATTTCGCCTTAAGTTCTTCGTAACTTGGTTCAGACATGAGTTCCTCGTTCCAAATGAATATTCACCCGCATTTTTACGCCATTTCTATAGTAACGTGCCCGCCGTTGCTTTGCGGTGGATAACCGTTATAAGCTCGAATGCATCCACTCCCGAAGTAGGAAACGCTCAGGCAGGCGGAAATGCTTTAACAGAGTTGGGTCCTGCCTGAATCACAAGCGAGTTCGGTCAAACAATGCGTTTATGGGTGCGATGGTCGGCTTGGCTCTGCCTGTCCCTGATGTTGTGGACGGCGGCGGCGGAGTCTGCCCACCGACACCTTAACCGAACCGAATCAGCGGCCTGCTCGATCTGCGTCGTCGCACACAGCGCGAGTCCAACGGTCAGCGCAAGTCACGTTGCCCCGATTTTTGCAGCGATCGGCCTTCTGCGGGAAGAGGAAGCAGTCGCGGTTCTACAACGTGATTTCTCGCTAGCCGGCAATCGCGGTCCTCCCGTCCTTCTGTAGAGATCCTCACAATTGAAAGTAGCGGTGGATGCGGACTCAGGTTTCCTGGCCCGTTAATTCTTTCTTTTCTGATTTTTTTTCTCTATTGGAGGAGTGCTTCATGGCTAAGTCCTTTTCGTCTTTTATTTTGAAGATCCGGGTCTCCACTCTAGTTGCGGTCGCAGTGCTCTCCACCGCTCGGATCGCGGATGCTCAAACTGTAGGTAATGCGGGATCGTTAAACGGTGTGGTGGTGGATGTCTCAGGCGCGGTGGTTCCGGGCGCGAAGGTTGAGATCCGCAATCCCGTCAGCGGATTCGATCGCACCGCCGTTACCGACGACTCAGGCAAATTCATTTTTGCCAATATCCCGTTCAATCCATATCACCTCAGCGTCACCGCTCCGGGTTTTGCGGCGTATGGTGGAGATGTGGAGCTGCGATCCTCCGTTCCAGTTGCTGCCACGATCAAACTCCAGATTGAGGGCTCTACTACATCGGTAACAGTCGAGGCCAACGGCGGCGATTTGATCGAGGGCGATCCGACCTTTCACACCGACGTCGATAAGAATTTGTTTGAAAAGCTTCCGCTGGAGAGCCAATCGTCTTCCGTGAGCTCGCTGGTGACGCTGTCGACGCCAGGCATTGCTGCCGATTCCAATGGTCTGTTTCATGGTCTCGGGGATCACGCAGAGAACTCATTCTCAGTGGACGGCCAGCCGATTACGGATCAGCAGAGCAAAGTTTTCTCAAATCAGATTCCGCTCGACGCGATCCAGTCGATGGAGGTGATCTCGGGAGCCCCTCCAGCTCAGTATGGGGACAAGACCAGCGTTGTTATCAACGTCACGACACAGTCTGGGCTTGGAATGTCGAAGCCACATGGCGCAATCACGGCGTCCTATGGATCGTTCGGCACTGCGAACGTCGGACTCAACCTCGCATACGGCGGCAAGAACTGGGGAAACTTCGTTTCGGCCAGTGGGCTTAACACCGGGCGCTTCCTTGATCCTCCCGAGTTTTCGGTCATGCACGATCGAGGAAACCAGGAGAACGTGTTCGACCGAGTCGATTATCAGTTCTCGACAGTAGATTCGATCCACCTCAATCTCGGTTACACGCGTTCATGGTTTCAGACTCCGAATTCGTTCGACTCCGAGAACGCAACTCCTTGGAATGGAGTCGTTGTCGACAATGGCGGCCGCGATTCCCGGGGAAACATCGTTGGACCGGCAGATCAGAGATCACAGATTCAGACTCTCAACCTGGCGCCGTCGTGGACGCGGCTTATTAGCGCGACATCCGTCTTTACGCTTGGCGGTTTCGTCAGGCGGGATCATCTGAACTATTACCCCAGTGGCAATCCGTTTTCGGATCTGGGGCCGTCCGATCTGCAACGAGAGACAGTCGGCCAGAACCGTACTCTCCTCAACGCCGGACTGAGATCTGAGTTCTCTTACGCGAAGGGTATCCACAACCTCAAGGCAGGAGCTGTCTATCAGCAAACCTTTCTCGATGAAAACGATGACCTCGGAATCGTGGACCCGACGTTTCTTCCGTCGCTTACCGACGCGAATGGAATTCCCTGCTATAACGCTTCGACGCATCAGGCACTTGCTGCCCCGTGCACCACATTGGTTCCTTTCGACCTGACGCAGCCTGGAGGCGGGACCATCTTCCGTTTTCAAGGGCACACCGACGTCAAGGAACTCGCTCTTTATCTGCAGGACAACATCACAAAGGGAAATTGGGCTTTCAATCTCGGCCTGCGCGGCGACATCTATAACGGGCTCACAGCGCACACCGAGGGAGAGCCGCGTTTGGGAGTTGCTTATAACATCAAGAAGACCCGAACAGTCCTCCGCGTGTCGTACGCCCGGCTTCTAGAAACTCCTTTCAATGAAAACCTGGTGCTGGCAAGCCAGGGATGCAACAACGCGGTTCTCAATCCACTTCTGGGATGTTTTGAGTCCGGAGAAGCGACGCCGCTGGCTCCGGGATGGCGAAATGAATTTCATGCCGGACTGGAACAAGCATTTGGGAAATACCTGGTTTTTTCTGGTGAATACATCTGGAAATATACCCACAACGGCTACGATTTCAGTGTTCTGGGGAATACGCCAATCACATTTCCCGTCGAGTGGGAGCGTTCGAAAATTCCCGGTTTTGCAGGCCGGGTCAGCGTTCCAAATCTTCACGGCGTTTCCGCGCTCGTCGTGTTCTCCAGCGTTGCAGCTCGTTTCTTTACCCCACAAATTGGCGGCGCAGGGGCCGTGCCAGCCGCGGTACTTTCCGAGGGATCAGTGCCATTCCGGATCGATCACGATGAGCGTTTCAACATGACCGCTCACCTGCAGTATCAGATTGGAAAGGTCGGCCCATGGCTCGGATTCAATTGGCGATACGACAGCGGCATGGTGGCCGGCAATCTTCCCTGCGCGGGCGGCAATTGCGCAAACGGGCCGCTCGGCAGCGATAGCGTGGTTGACGCGTCGATCATCAGCCCCGATCAGCAGTTTGAGGCGGGACTTTATTGCGGCTCGGTGCGCGCGACTCCCACGACTCCGATCAGTTCGAGCCTTGGAGCAAATCTTTGTCCGGCATCGCAGTACGGATCAAGGCTCATGCAGGTGCCATCGCCAGGTACTGAAAACGATGACGCCAATCCGCCGCGCATGGCGCCACGACACTTGTTCGATCTCGCTATCGGCCATGACAACCTCTTCCACGGGGATCGATACAAAGTCAGCTTGCAACTGACGGCGATTAACATCACGAACAAAGACGCGCTCTACAACTTTCTCTCGACGTTCAGCGGCACGCACTACATCACGCCTCGTTCGCTGACAGCTACGATCGGGTTGCATTTCTGATCGTGCGGGCGTGAGGCGGAGCAACGATTGATAGAATGAAATTACTGTTATCGGCGGCACGGAAATCTGTTCTGGGGAAGGCTGTTCCATGAAGGTTGTTGCACGAATACTCTTGTGTACTGTTTTCGCGCTTTGTTCCGCTTTCTGCCTAAGCCAGGACACGACGCCGTCGCAATCCCAACAGCCTCAACCCACTCCTTCCGAGCCACAGAGTGCGCCACCGCCTAGCCCGCGTCCAGCAGCGCCGACGCCGGAGACGCGCACGGACAAGGAGACGGAACGGAAACTAGAGCACAGAGAGCAATCGCAACGAGCGCTCGGCGTCCTTCCGCAATTTGCCGTCACCAGCCGTCAGGATGCTCCGCCGCTGACGCCCGGTGGAAAGTTTCACTTGTTCGCCAAATCGGCATTCGATCCAGTAACCGTGAGCATCGTCGCCTTACAGGCCGGGATCAGCCAGGCGGACAACCAGTTCCCGGGCTATGGCCAAGGCGCGCAGGGATACGGAAAACGCTTCGGAGCAGCACTCGCCGACTCAGTGGACGCAGGGTTTTGGAGCAATTTTGCTTATCCAACATTATTGAAGCAGGACCCACGGTATTTTCGTCTTGGAGAGGGGAGCTTCTCGCGACGGGTCGTCTATGGGATTAAGCAGGAGTTTGTTTGCCACACCGACAAGGGTGGGCGCTCCTTCAATTTTGCTAATGTGCTAGGCGCTTTCACAAGTGGGGCGATATCGAACCTCTACTACCCCGGTAAGACCTTAATCCGCACCATCCCCGCCTCTGCTACGAGCCCAGCCATGCCAGTATATGAAAACGAACGTGGCCTTGAGCTCACGGTGAGCCGGGCCTCCATTGCTCTGGGTTACGGGGTGGCTGGTGGGCTGTTCGATGAATTCTGGCCGGACATCCAACACAAACTGTTTCACAAACATCAAGACGCCGGCGCGAATCCGGCACCTTGAAGTGCCCGATGATTTGATTTTTCGAACGCCTGCTCACATGATGCGTCTTGGTTCGAGCGGACGATCCGTTACAAGTTCTGGATGCAATCGGCGAAAGGTCTCAGTAACGTGGCAGTTCCAACACACCGGCTGATGCGTCGCGAAGATCTCCGGCAATTCCCTAGCTTCCACCTGTTTCCATTCCTTGGTTTTGAGATCGGCACCTAGCAACGCTGGGGCGTGGTCGACGTGATGAGGGATCCCGATCGGCTTGTGACAAAAGACGCATTTCTTGTCCGCATACCACTTCGAGACGATATTCCAAACGAGACAATTCGCTGGGTCCGTTTCGACCTGTTGCAGGCAGTCCTGTCCACAATCTTGCCGCTCAGGCCATCTTGAGCATTGTTTAAGCCTAAAGGTCGGCTCGTTGAAGAAAACGCCGAGAGCTGCTTCTCCGGCGGCAACATTCACCGCTTCCGGGATATGTGTTTCCGGACACGTGACCAACCGCTTTCCCTTGAACCTAAAGTATGCACGTACGCTCGGAACCGTCCGAAGAACAAACAGGCTAGCGGCCAGCACCAGGACGCCGATGACAATAGTCAGGACGGAGACTGTCATAGAACCCCCAATACGGCGGAAGATGAACCTCTTGCTGTTTCTCAGTCTGAAAGGAAAGGGCTGCAGTTACGATGCCGAGCGTCACGACAACCTGTGATTTCGATCACGTGCCCAAGACTTGCTTCAGAGAGAGTCGGGGATGACGTGGCCAATCAAGCGGGGTGGTGGCCGACACTGTTTGATCGGAGCTGCATCTTCACCGCAATCGAAAGGCGTCGAATTCCTTCGTGGATTTGCTCGGGTTGACAATACGAAAAGTTAAGCCGCATGTGTCGCCCGCCTTCATTTTCATTGTTCGCGTAGAAGCAATCGCCAGGAACGAACGCCACATTCTCGGCAAGCGCGGCGCGGAATAAAGCTTGAGAATCAGTTCCCGCAGGCATTGTTACCCAGAGGAACAAGCCTCCTTGGGGATGAGTCCACGTAACCTCTGGCGGAAAGTATTGGTGAAGAGCCTGCAGCATCGTGTCGCGGCGTTCGCGGTAAACCTGCCTGACCAGTTTTACGTGTTCATCGAGGAAACCGTCGCGAGCCACTTCATATGCGACATACTGGTTGAAGGTCGAGGTATGCAGGTCGGCAGCCTGTTTTAGTTGGACGAGCTTGCTAATTACGTCTTCAGGAGCGACGATCCAGGCAAGTCGAATGCCGGGCGCCAGCGTTTTGGAAAACGTGCTGAGATAAATGACGTTACCGAGGGTGAACCCGTTGTCGCGCCGGAGGTTGTCACGATCGAGCACAACCAGTGGCGCGATGTGTTCTCCTTCGTATCGCAACTGGCCGTAGGGGTCGTCTTCGACGATGGGAATTCCGTACCGGTCGGCCAGAAGTATGAGCTGATGCCGTCGGCCTTCCGACAAAGTTACGCCCGAGGGATTCTGGAAATTCGGCAGTATGTACATGAACTTCGGGCCGGCGCGCAGGCTCGCATCAAGATGTTCGGTCAACAGACCGTAAATGTCGACGGGGACCGAAACGTACTGGGCGCCGTACACGTTGAAAGCCTGGAGCGCGCCCAGATATGTAGGCGCTTCAACCAGTACGCGGTCTCCGCGGTTGATGAGCAGTTTTCCGATCAGGTCGAGCGCCTGCTGGGAGCCGGATGTGATCAGAACATTTTCGGCGGTCGCGAGGATGCCATATCGCGCGATATTGCGCGCGATCATCTCACGTAGAGGCTGATATCCCTCAGTGGTTCCGTATTGCAGCGCCTGCGCACCTTGTTCAGCCAGAACCTTGCGACAGGCCTCGTCAAAGCGCTGCACTGGAAAGACGTCCGGGGCAGGAAGTCCTCCGCCGAAGGAGATGATGTCGGCCTTCTGCGTCACCTTCAGCAATTCGCGGATCGCTGAGCTCTTAAGGCCCAGGGTTCGCTGCGCATAGCGGGACTTCCAGAGCGTGGACACGTAATTCCTCCACCTGCTTTGCCGACAGCCACGCGGCCATGATGCAGCTCGAAGACCCGGCGGGATGCCGGTGCTACCGCGATCAGTCTTCGCCTATCAGTTCCGGCTCGACCGAGACATGAGTCTGCGGATGGGCATAAGTGTCGTTTTCCTGTGCGTCTACAACTGCAATCGCGGCCACGTTGACCACTTCTTCCACGGTCGCCGAACGCTGTAGAACGTGAACGGGACGGCTCATGCCCATCAAGATCGGGCCAATCAACTCTCCACCACCAACCTTCGCCGCGAACTTGCACGCTATGTTGGCGGACGCCAGATCCGGGAAGATCAGCACGTTGGCTCCCCCCTTCAAGGCACTGAACGGATACAGATCCTCGATAATTTCCGGAGACAAAGCCTCATCAGCCATGATTTCCCCGTCAACAATCAAGGTGGGATCAGCGTAACGTATCAGTTCCACTGCCTTACGGACCTTTGTGCAGATGGGATGGTCGACCCCGCCAAAGCTTGAGAAGGAAAGAAGAGCAACGCGAGGTGTGATGTCGAAGCGGCGCGCCATGTGGGCCGTGCACAGGGCAATTTCGACAAGCTCTTCGGCCGTTGGTTCGATATTGACGCTGGTGTCGGCAAGAAAGAACACTTCCCCCTTGCGCGTGATCACCGCATAGCAGCCTGAGACGCGGTGGAGGCCTTCCCGTGTTCGGAGAATTTGTAACGCAGGGCGAATCGTATCGGGATAATGTTGCGTGACACCGGAGACTAAGGCATCGGCGGCACCCATGTGCACCATCATCGATCCGAAGACGTTGCGATTGTTAATAAGGATTTCGGCCTCGCGGAGAGTCACCCCGCGGCGCTGCCGAAGCCGGAAGAGTTCTTGCGCGTACAAGTCGTGATGCTCGGAGGTCACGGGATCGACAATCTGCATACCCAAAAGGCCGAACCCTAACTCCTGTGCCCGGGACTGAATTTTTGTGGCATCACCCAACAGAATTGGCTGGGCGATTTTCTCTTCGACCAACGTGTGACAAGCGCGCAAAATTTTCTCGTTGTCCCCCTCAGGGAAGACGACATGTTTGGGGTTCGATTGTGCCTTGTGGATCATGGTGCGCGAGACTTCGTACGCTTTTCCCAGCCGTCGCTCAAGCTGCGCACGATAGGTTGCAAGATCAACTGGCTCTTGCGCAACGCCGGAGCGCATGGCAGCCTCGGCTACCGCTGAGGCTTCCCACATCAGGACGCGGGGATCGAAGGGTTTGGGGATCAGGTACTCGCGGCCGAATTGCAGGCGCTGAACTCCATAGGCCCGGCAGACGGAATCCGGCACATCTTCTTTGGCAAGCTCTGCCAACGCGCGTGTGGCGGCCAGTTCCATCTCCTGGTTGATCGCCGTCGCCCGAACATCCAGCGCGCCACGAAAGATGAATGGAAAGCCGAGGACATTGTTTACCTGGTTTGGATAATCGGAACGGCCAGTCGCGATGACGACGTCGCTGCGGCACGCCTTGGCTTCTTCGTAGGTAATCTCGGGATCGGGATTGGCCATCGCAAAGACGATCGGATTCTTGGCCATCGAGCAAACCATGTCTCGAGTAATCGCTCCTTTAACCGACAACCCTGCAAGGACGTCCGCTCCCGCAACGGCTTCGGCGAGTGTACGGAGATCGGTCTCCTGGGCGAACCGCTCTTTATAGTCGTTCATGCCCTCGATGCGCCCTTTGTAGACAACGCCCTTGGTATCGCACAGCAGGATGTTTTCCCTCTTGACCCCCAGGCGAACGTAGTGCTCCGCACAGGCGATTCCAGCGGCTCCAGCGCCGTTAAAGACCACCCTCACTTTGCGGATATCTTTACCGACAACCTCCAACGCATTGAGCAAGGCTGCCCCCGAGATGATCGCGGTTCCGTGCTGGTCGTCGTGAAAGACCGGAATCTTCATCGTGCGGCGCAATGTCTCTTCGATATAAAAGCAGTCGGGGGCCTTGATGTCCTCGAGATTGATGCCGCCAAAAGTGGGTTCGAGAAGCTGGCATACCTTGATGATCTCTTCAGGATCGCGGCTGTTTACCTCGAGATCGAAGACGTCGACATCGGCGAATCGTTTGAACAACACCGCCTTCCCTTCCATGACCGGCTTTCCGGCCAGGGCACCAATATCTCCCAGGCCAAGGACCGCGGTCCCGTTGCTCAGAACGGCGACGAGATTCCCACGGGCCGTGTATTTGAAGGCATCGTGCGGATTTTTCTGAATTTCGAGGCAAGGCTCAGCGACACCGGGCGTGTACGCAAGGCTGAGATCACGCTGAGTGCGGCAGGGTTTAGTCGGGGTGACTTCGATTTTTCCCGGACGACCGCCGTCATGATAATCCAAGGCCTGTTGTTTGCTGACTAGCATGTTCCCTCCGTACTTGCGTCGCGGGAAGTCGGTGGAGTCGGTGGTACCGGAATCATTCTTTCGAGCTTCCGCCCACATGTGCACGCACGGATTCCAGCGTTGAATCCTTCTGGAAAATCGCGAGCGACCGTGGATGGCGTTTCTTGGCCGACTTCATTAGGCGTTTCTTGGCCGACTTCATTAGAGGATGGGCGCTGAGTTGCGACAGTGACAAGGGTCGCGGAAGTTGGTGATTTCAGTCACATGCGGTAATGAACGCTTGCCTGAAACTTGCGATGTGACGCAGCGACACATGGCAGAGATCAGGCCAACCGATAGCGACCACAACGCGTTTTCGACGAGTTCAGCGAAGCAGCAACTGAGGAAAATTGGTCCGTGATGGGAATCGGTAAGACCAAAAGTGACATTGGAAGCGTTTACGTTGATTCCAATTCCCTGCTAACATCATCTGTTTACCAATCAGCATTCATTGAATCTGGTGACGCCCTCATAAACCTTTGGAGGAAACATGGCAATTAAAGTAGGCATTAATGGCTTCGGACGAATCGGTCGCAATGTCTTGCGCGCTTCTCTGAAAGATCCCAACCTTGAATTCGTCGCGGTCAACGACCTGACGGAACCAAAAACCCTGGCACATTTGCTGAAATATGACTCCGTGCTGGGCAACCTGCCGAACCAGGTATCCGCCGGCGCCGACAGCATTACCGTCGATGGCAAAACCATCAAAGTATTCAAGGAGAAAGATCCGGCGGCATTGCCTTGGGATTCCGTGGGCGCCCAAGTGGTCATTGAGTCTACCGGACGATTCACCGACGCCAATGAGGCCAAGAAGCACCTGCGCGGAGCGGTGAAGAAGGTGATCATCTCCGCCCCCGCAAAGAACGAAGACGTTACGGTCGTACTGGGCGTCAACCACGAGAAGTACGACGCGGCCAAGCACAACATCATCTCGAACGCATCGTGCACTACAAATTGCCTCGCGCCAGTAGCCAAAGTGATTCAGGATGAGTTCAAGATTGTAGCTGGCACGATGACAACGATTCACTCCTACACCAATGACCAGGTAATCCTCGACTTTCCTCACAAGGACCTGAGGCGCGCTCGCGCTGCGGCTCTTTCGATGATTCCGACCTCCACGGGTGCGGCAAAGGCTCTGAAACTGGTGATTCCGGAACTTGGCGGCAAGGTTGATGGATTCTCCATGCGCGTGCCCACTCCCAACGTTTCTGTAGTTGATTTCGTCGTCTGGGTTGAAAAGAAGACGACCAAGGAAGAAGTAAATGCAGCGTTAAAGAAGGCATCAGAGTCTGGTCCGTTGAAAGGGTATCTGGGCTACGAGGAGCACGAACTGGTGTCGTCCGACTTCAAGGGCAACCCGCTGTCTTCTATCGTGGATGCGCCTAGCACGATGGTGGTTGGCGGCAACTGCGTAAAGGTGATCTCCTGGTATGACAACGAGTGGGGATACTCCTGTCGTGTGCGCGACCTGATCAACTACATCGCTGGCAAGGGCCTGTAAAGACTGGAATGTGGCGCGGGCGCCCTCGCCCGCGCTGCATACAGCATCGACATTCGGCACGCGAGCGAGGGCACTCGCGTCACATCACATCCGAATACGAGGATTTCCATCCATGTCCAAGCTTTCCATTCGTGACCTGCCACTTGATGGCAACCGGATTTTCATGCGTGTCGACTTCAACGTGCCGCTAGAAGACGGTCGCGTGATGGACGATACCCGCATCCGCGAGACTTTGCCGACGATCGAGTACGCGTTGCGGCATGGCGCGCGGTTGATCCTCGCGTCTCATTTGGGCCGGCCCAAAGGCAAGCCGAATCCGAAGATGAGCCTTAAGCCCGTAGCCGAACGTTTGCGGATGCTGCTCGACAAGGAATTGGCCCGCGGTGAGAACGTGGGATTTTGTCCGGACTGCGTGGGGCCTGAGGCCGAAGAGGTTGCTTCACAATTGGAAAAGGGGCAGACCCTTCTTCTCGAAAACTTGCGGTTCCACTCTGAAGAAGAAGCGAATGACCCGAAGTTCGCCCGGCAACTCGCCAATCTGGCTGAGTATTACGTGAACGACGCTTTCGGTTCCGCGCATCGCGCGCACGCTTCAACCGAAGGCATCACGAAGTTTATGAAGCAGTGCGCCGCAGGCCTTTTGATGGAAAAGGAGCTGAAATATCTGGGAAAGGCACTCCAGCATCCAGAGGCGCCATTTGTCGCGATTCTCGGCGGGGCCAAGGTGAGCGACAAGATCGGTGTCATTGAGAACCTGATGACTAAGGTGAGCGCACTGATCATCGGTGGAGGAATGGCTTACACCTTCCTCAAGGCTCAGGGACAAGAGATCGGTAAGTCGCTGCTCGAAGCCGACAAGGTGGACCTCGCGAAGAAGTTACTGGCCGAGGCGAAAAAGCGAAATCTGAAATTTCTGTTGCCTATCGATCACGTCGTGGCAGTTAAACCCGAGGCTAACGCGGTTGTCCAACAGATTGGTGAAGGCCAGGCGATACCAGCAGACAAGATGGCACTCGATATCGGTCCCAGAACCATCGAGCTATTCTCAGAAGAGATCGCCACGGCTCGCACCATCGTATGGAACGGACCGATGGGCGTTTTCGAAATTCCCGGATTCTCCAAGGGCACATTCAAGATTGCTCACGCGGTGGCAGACAACCCCGGTGCGACGTCAATTGTCGGAGGTGGGGATTCCGTAGCGGCGGTGAAGGCGGCGAACGTCGCGGATAAGATCACACATATATCCACGGGCGGCGGTGCATCTTTGGAATTCCTGGAAGGACAGAAGTTGCCGGGAGTCGAGGCTTTGACGGAAAAGAACTGACTCGAGACTACATTCGATCCAGTGTCAACTTGTCCGGCGTTCCACCAAAGTACTTTTGCAAGGCCTTTTCGAATATCAGGTCATCGGGGGAAATCTGGGAAAAGAGGGTCATTGATGATCTGAACTTCATATCATCGGGAGATCCTAAGATCTCTGCTATCGACCGACCTTCCACAAGGAGAACTAAGGTGGTGCATTCCTTCAAACGCGGACCCAGGATCGGATGTTTCAGATATGCAACTGCTTCCTGGCGCGAAGAAATCGCATACTCAATCGAGACCGGACTCCTTCCTAATCCTCTGATCTGCGGAAAAATGAACCACATCCAGTGGCTCAGTTTCGTACCGGCTTTCAGTTCTGAGAGAACGCGTTGATAGATAGCTTTCTGCGCGAAAACGAATCGATCGAGGCTGTAAGGATCGGTGGATAAATGCTGAGGATTGTCGAAGCTCATGAACTACCCGGCCATTTCTTTTATTCGACCCGAGTATTGCCAAATCATATCGAATTAGACGATGAATCGGGATCCGCGAAATTCATACGAAAGGCTTGATCATGCGAAAAAAAGTGATGGCTGCGAATTGGAAGATGTACAAGACACCTGACGAAACGAAAGCTTACTTCGCCGAATTTCTGCCTATGGTAAAAGGACACGACCGAGACGAAATCGTCGTGTGTCCCCCCTATACCGACATAGCCAGCGCGATCGAAGCCTCGCGCAATACGAACGTAGCCATCGGCGTGCAGAACGTCCACTGGAAGGCGGATGGAGCTTATACCGGGGAAATCTCCGCTCCGATGCTGCTGTGTCTCGGAGTTACACACGTGATCGTGGGACACTCGGAACGTCGGCAATACTTTGGTGAGACTGACGATACGGTCAATCTTCGTCTGAAAACGGCACTGGAGAGTGGATTGAGCCCGATCTGCTGCGTAGGAGAGGTACTCGAAGAGCGTGAAGCCGGCATGACGGACGACGTTTTGCGGCGCCAGTGTGTGCGCGCCTTCCATGCGATTTCGGTCAAGAAGGCGGCGAAGTTGATTGTGGCGTACGAGCCAGTATGGGCAATCGGCACCGGGAAGACCGCCACTCCTGAGCTCGCAGCACAAGCGCACGCAGTCATCCGCCGTGAGGCAACCGAAATTTTCGGGGAAGAATTCGCCAATCAGCTACGAATTCTGTACGGCGGCTCGGTCAAACCGGACAACGTCTCTTCTTTGATGGCTCAGGAAGAAATTGACGGAGCGCTGGTGGGAGGCGCGTCACTCGATCCGAAGTCATTCTCGGCCATCGTGAAGTACTGACCAAAGAACCCTTTGGTGACGATCAGGCACCGACAGGCTCAGCCACCTCTGGCATTAGCCTGCGGTGCCAAGTTAGCAGCAATACGCTTCCAATCAGGATCAGCCCAATACACAGTCCGATCCAGATACCCACTGCGCCCCATCCGAATCGGAAACAGAGTACGTAACCCGTGGGCAGTCCGATGAACCAGTAGGCAATTAAGTTTGCCAACATGGGCGTGCGGGTATCGGCGCTGCCACGCAGCGCACCAGTCGCGACGGTCTGCAGTCCATCGAATAGTTGGAACGCGGCCGCAACGAGCAACAACCTTGCTCCCACCTGAATCACCAAGGGATCGGGACTGAAGATGCCAGCAATCTGTTTTGACAGTGCCACAAAGGTAAGACCCGTCAAAGTCATGAATCCTGCGCCCAGCAGGATTGCAGACCATCCCGCAAGATGCGCCCTGTTTCTGTCCCCTTTGCCCAATTGATGACCGACACGAACCGCCGCCGCCGAACTGATACCGAGCGGCACCATGAAGGTGAGCGCAGCGCAATTCAACGCGATCTCGTGGCCGGAGAGAGGGACTGGACCAAGCTTTGCGCAAAGCGCTGTCGCGGCCGAGAAGGCTCCGATCTCCATCAAAATCTGGGCGGCGGCAGGCATGCCTAACGAGAGGAGAGCCCACACGCGCTTGAAATCTACTCTGGCCTCTTTAATCCAGGAACGCAGGCCGCGCTTCGACTCGACGTACACGACAGTAACGAGGAGTACTAGGGCCATGTAGAGGCGCGCTACAGAAGTCGACCAACCGGACCCAACGATCCCCATCGCCGGAAAACCGAGGTGGCCATAGATGAGGGCCCAATCCCCGACAAGGTTCACGACGTTCGCCGAGATCAGAGCAAACATAATCGGATGAACGACGTGAACGGCCTGCAGATAACGACGCAAGGCGAAATAAGCCAGGAGCGGCAACGCGCCCCAGTTCAGTGCGCTCAAGAATGGCTGCATGGGTACGATCAAGCCCATGCTCACTCCAAATCTGCGCATGAGCATGGGCCAGAGTGAGACCAGAAACATCAAGACGGGCGTCAGTAACAGCGCGAGAAACGAACCGTTCACCAAAGAGTGGCGCGCATCTTCGACATCGTTCCGGCCGTACGCCTGGGCAACGAATGTATCGAGGCCGAGAAGCAATCCGGCGCCGAAGATCACGATGCTGTTGAAGAGGCTCTGGCCCAAACCAGTGGCGCCGATAGCCACAGCGCTGTCAGGAAGCCTCCCGACCAGGATCGTGTCCACAATGCCCATGCTCATCCAGCCAACTTCGGCAAACACCAAAGGGAGTGCAAGGCGCAGAGTCGGCCGGAACTCTTTGCGAACAGCGCGAAACGACGTGGATTGGTCAACAACCGCCATGGGATTAAGGAGCGCAGTACGCTGTTGTTTCTGACGGAAAAATGAAACTGGAGGGTCGGCCTCAGAGAACACGCCCGAAGCTTGCCGCAACCGATGATTGGAATTATGCCATGACGTGCAGGCTGACTTATCACGCACAGGTCAAATGGAATGCCCGCAGTCGCAAAAGAAAGCAGGCCCAACGCTGGGAAAGCGCCGGGCCTCTTTGAGCTCAGAGCTCGCCTGGCATTGTCGAAGCTACTGCATGTGATTGTGAGTCGATGTTCCGGCCTGTTGTGTGTGAGAACTGAAGAACAGGAAGAAGTTCGACGGAGCTTGAACGGCCGTCCCTGCCTTGATTGCGGACTCGATTGCAGCCTCCGAGGTCAGGCCGCTAGTCCCGTCCTTGCTCGGCCAATCGCTTTGGTTGAGAACCAGAACTGGCAGCACTTGCCACCAGATTGCCGGATCGTTCACTGCATCGTCGCTGACGACGTGGCTATGGTTGGGAGAAGGCACGAATACATTCGCCGTAGGAGGCTTCAAGTACCCGAGAGCCACCAACGCGGGACCGAGATCGAGCCTCTGGGCATGCATAGTGCAGGTTCCTGGAGCAGTACCTGCCTCGGGGCATTGAGTAAAGACGTTGGGTTTGGACTTGAATGCCTCCGGCAGCGCTCCAAAGAGCGAGATCAAAGTGCTTCCGAGAGACGGTCCACACAGCGTTCCGGTCACCGTCTTATTGCACGAGATGGCGTCATTTGGGTTCTGGTCGTTGTCGGCCGAGAACATCGGAACTAGTACATAGACTGGTTCTGTCGTTACCGCGGGGTTCCCGATCTTTCCTGGAGGATTAATGTTCGGCTGCGTTCCGACCTGGCAGATTGGTGTTTGCAGCTCTCCAGGATCTTTGTCGGCGGGTATTCCGTTGAAATCGAGATCGGTATTGGGTTGATCAACGCAGTCAAAACTCTGCGTGTAGGTGAATGTGAGAAGTTTGCCGTCTCCATATCCCTGAGTTTGGTTCGGTTTGGCTTGGGCTGATGCAAAAGAAGCCAAAGACGCGACGATAGCCAGTGCGTAGGCCGACTGGCGGAGTAATACTCTCATGCTGCGCTCCTGTGAGTTCAATCTGAGGGTGAACCTCAGAGCATGGGGTTTGTGTCGGGCGAATCGAGGCGGGATTCGTAGGTGTTGGTGTATTCGTTCGATCTCTGCTCCTGACGTTTTCCGCCGTCAGTTTCACTTCCCTTTTTCGTTCATCTTCGATGCAAGAACGATCTGCAGCCGAAATCGGATTGGCATCTTCTGAGAAGTCGAGTGATCGCCGGTCAAAACTCTGTATGAAGTTTTGACTGTCATAGGAAAACCGTCTTTTTCCGAGAGATTTTGGCTACCTCTGGGGTTTAAGAAGGCATCTCAGATGGGCCAGTTTCGCGGGCACTCCTGTAAGACGGGTTGCTGCGAATGACGGAGGTACCCCCACCTTCGCCGGACACCATGGAGCTACATGATTAGGAAAAACAAGACAAATCCGTTCGTGGTAGAGGGCGGAAATTTGCTAGCACACAAGGAGTTCTTACTTGGGGAAGCTTATTTTGATCCGCCATGGACACACTCCCCTAAACGGACACGGTAGCGAGGAGCGCTTGCGCTCATGGCTCGATGTCCCGCTGGATGAACAAGGATTGCAGGAAGCGGCCGAAACCGCCGAAAAGATCGCGAACTATCGGGTCACGGCCATCTTTTCATCCGATTTGCGCCGAGCTCGTCAAACGGCGGAAATCATTCGACAGAAAACGACCGGAGCCGTAATCAATACCGACGAACTTCGCCCATGGAATCTAGGCGTCTTCGGTGGGCAGCTGTTGCAGGAGATCATCCCGTTCTTAGATTTGCTGAACCAGCGTCCTGACCTTCCGGCTCCGGGCGGCGAATCTTTTCATCAGTTTTACGCCCGTTATTCGCGGCGGCTGAAACAAGTACTGACGTTGGCGGAAGACTCCCCCGGATGCATCGTTGCCGTAACTCACGTGCGGAATCTTCTCGCCGCGAAATGTGTTATCGAAGACGGCGATCAATCCAAAATCCCCGTTCAGGGCGGACCAGCAACGTGCACGATGCTGTCTGTCGAGAGAATCGGCCAAAATTGGGCGATCCAGCAGGGATTTTCGCCCATCACTCATTCAACGTCGCAGCGTTCGGTCGAACTGTCCGATCAGGCGCTCGGGATTCAGTAGAAGATGACGCAACGATTCAATACACGGTGCGGCTATCAGTAACCAGATTCAGCTGACGCGGCTTTCTGTTTTGAACGGAGTATCTAGTCGTGAAAAATATGTTTTTTTTGAAGGCTTGCATTGGCCTTTCGGGTTTACTTCTTCTTTCATCCTGCGGAGGCGGCAGTACCGGAACGCAAACAACTCCTCCGCCCCCGCCGCAAGCAATGTCTACCTTGACGGTGGCGGTTGCGGGCTCAGGTACGGTGACCAGCAGTCCCGCGGGCATCAACTGTCCTGCTACGTGCTCCGTTAGCCTTCCGCAAAACACGCCGGTGACGCTGACCGAAACAGCGGGGCCGAACGACACGTTCTCGGGATGGTCAGGTCCCTGCAGCGGAACAGGATCGTGCAGCCTGACTGTGACGGACTCCTCCTCGGTGACCGCCTCATTTACTAATCTCGGGATGCAAGGGCTGAATCACATTATTTTTCTCGTGCAGGAGAATCGGTCCTTCGACCAGTATTTTGGCGCGATGCGCGCATACTGGGCAAAGAACGGAATTCCCGATCAAGCGTTCGACGGATTGCCACAATTCAATCCGCCAGCAAATCCCGCGCTGGCTCCGGCGATTCCAGGATGCGATCCGAACCAACCGCCTCCCGCCGCGTGCGTTGCAACTCCGGCCGTCACGGTTACGTCTTTTCATGCGGCGTCTGTGTGTAACGAGGAGCCAAGCCCCTTCTGGAATGAGGCCCATGTGAATTGGGATTACACCGATCCAATAGGAATAAATCCGGCAGCGCTGAATGGCTTTGTGCAAACCGGCGCCAATGATGCGCGGCAAGTTACGCCGCCTTTAAACGATGTAAACGGCCTACGGGTAATGGGCTACTTCGACGACACAGATTTGAACTTTTACTATTTCATGGCATCAACTTTTTCTACTTCGGATCGCTGGTTTTCTCCAGTAATGAATCGCACGCAGCTAAACCGTATGTATCTGCTGGGTGCGACTTCAGCTGGGCATGTTTACCCCCTGGCGCCCCCCGAAGGTCCTCTGCCGAACACCACCATCTTTGAAGAATTGCAGAACGCTGGGATTACCTGGAAGATCTATGTGAACCCCCTGAACACTGGGTGTGCCGATACCGATTCCGCGTGCCTCGGGCAATTCACTTCCATGGGAATGTTTGCCTATGGGCAGACGATCATTAACACTCCGACTCTTTTGCAAAACATTGTTCCGATCTCTCAGTTCACCACTGATGCGAAAGCCGGAACTTTGCCGCAGGTAGCCTTGATCGCGCCCGCCGGCCCCGGGAATCTCGACGAACATCCCAACGA
The DNA here is from genome assembly GCA_963801895.1 of uncultured Acidobacteriota bacterium. Classification (GTDB taxonomy): domain Bacteria; phylum Acidobacteriota; class Terriglobia; order Terriglobales; family Acidobacteriaceae; genus Sulfotelmatobacter. The sequence continues at coordinate 373,502 of CAWDGM010000008.1, forward strand.
CACCGATACTGGTCCTCCTTCGAATATCCAACTCGGAGCACAGTACGCGGAAGGGCTGATCAACACCTTGATGACCAGTCCTAGTTGGAAAGACACGGCGATGATTCTCACCTACGACGAAGCCGGTGGCTTTTACGATCACGTCTCGCCTCAGCCAATGCCTAGCCCTGATGGCGTCCTGCCATTCGGTCTGCAGCCCGGAGATATTTGCAGCGGTCCGGGTGAGATTGGTACAGGGACCTGCGACTTTACATGGACCGGATACAGGGTTCCGCTGCTCGTGATTTCACCTTTTGCCAAAAAGAACTTCGTTTCCCACACCGTCCGGGACTACACCGCGATCTTGAACCTTATCGAAGAGCGTTTCGGTGTTGCGGCGCTGACGCAACGCGACGCGGCTCAAGTCCCGATGGATGAGTTTTTTGATTTCGTCAACGTTCCCTGGAGCACGCCGCCGACTCTTCCGGCGCAGGTTACGACTGGCGTCTGCACTCTAGCGGCACCCACCCCCTGACCCATTGGATCGGGTGCCCAAATCGCAACCCCGGCGTCTTCGGATGAACGTTTGCCGTGATAAGATCAAGGACGATCCGAACGCCGGACGACCCCTTGTTCCGCGCAAGTTTGAACGTGGGGGACGGGCGACTCGCGATACGGAACGCCGCCGGGCACCAGCCATCAGGCTCTGATGAAATGTGTTCCCCTCAAGGCGGTGTCAGTAGACTGGTTGAAGTAAAAACTTCAGTCAATTGATAATAAAGTAGTTGCTGAAGTGCGGAAGTGGTGGAACTGGCAGACACACCATCCGCAACCGCTAGTTTAGACCTTCCCGGCAACCTCTTGACAACGAAGCAAATAGCTTACAGTTCATTCACTTACGTTTCGGCCTGACTCGCCGCGGTTATTCGAGAACAATCCTGATGTGCAGCGAGCGCGTACAAAAACGCATACAGTCCAAGTCAGCAACAGGCACAAGGCTTCCCGCGTATCGTTTCCCAGCCCTCCCGTAGGATAAGGGGGACAATCACTAGAGCCGCCATCGGGTCGGCCCACCTAAGGTGCCAAATCGCGTTGATTCCAAGGCCGACCAGAGCGACTAAGGCAAGATAGGCGCACAAGGCTGACTCAGCGGCATCCGCTCTGAGTGCGGCGCTTCCCGTGATTGCTGATAGCTTCCGCTTTTCCTTGGCAAGCCACGGCATGATTGCGGCGGCGGCGATCAAAATGGCGATCCCCACATACGTGGTTTTGGGTTCACTGTGTCCCAGAAGTGTCAGTGCGGACGCCACGGCCACGTAAGCCGCAAGGATGAACAACAGCACTGCTGCGATCCGGGCTGCGCGCTTTTCTGATTGTTCCTGGTCGGCATGTGCACGGAACCGCCACAACACGACTATCGCTGAGAGGAGTTCGATAGCACTGTCACCGCCAAAGGCAAGTAGGGCCGGGCTGCGAGCCATCCATGCGGCAGCCAGGGATACCGCTGCCTCCACCGTCATCCAGACGATCGTGAGAGTTTGAATCCGTTGGATACGTCGAATAGTGTCTTGCGCGGGGGTTTTGAGCACGAATATCATGAGCGAGTATTACGGTGCCCGCGGCGCTGGCCCGTTGGAGGCGGGCCATGACAGAAGTGCCTGTAGCTCCGATTCAATCCAGGGTCTTCGAGTCAACTGCGTACTTATCAATCTTGGCTGAATCAAAGCCAACAATCACTGCGCCGTCAATGACAATCACTGGAGTGGTCATGTAACCAAGTTTCTTGAGATCGGCCAATGCGCCGGGATCTTGCGCTATGTCCCTCTCTTGAAACTTTATGCCCTTTTGCGAAAGATACTCTTTCGCTTGATCGCAGAACATTCACCCATGCTGGGAATAGACCACGATGTTCTTCGTCATTCTCTACCTCCCGCTGGGGTTGTGCCGCTTGCCAGTAACCGCTGGATAGACTCCTTTGCTCCGCTAATCACGTCGCGGACCGGACCGTCAGAATAAATCGGCTTCGGCGGAGCGTCTTGCCACAGCGTTCCCGGCGCATATACCGCGATGTAGTCCCACACCACGCTTGAGCGATTGTGTTCTCCGAGCAAGTGAGACAGCGCTCGTTTTCTGTCCCAATACTGTGCCGCTCGCGCATCAGGAATGCGCCCGAGTGCAGCGGTCGAAGGGGCGACAAAATCGGTCGGCAATACCGGCTCCCAGATCACGAAAACCCGCACGTCTTGGCTGTTGATCTCTCGCAGCAATTGTCCCGTTGCAGAGGCCCCCTGCAGGCAAACGGCTCAGGTGGGTGACAGCATTACAACGACGCGGATAGAGGATGCTGAACCGTTGAACGCAGTCTTCAGAGGCGTAAGATCGCCCGAAGAAAAACTGACGAGAGGCGGCTGTCCCTTTGGGTGTCGAGTGCCCGCCGTAGAAGTAATACAGGGCCCCAAACGCCACCAAAAGGACCACAAATAGAAGGATTCGCTTTCGAGTCATGATTTACCTGCCAAGAGATCGGCCACCAGGTTGGCGATCACCTGTGGGAAGAAGATGAATACAAACACCACAAACGCCGAGAACCACAAAAGAAAAGTGCTGATCCGGCTGGGCTTGCAATTGCATTGCTTCGCTCGCCAGGACTTGTAAAAGCCAAAGGCAATCAGCAGCACCGACAGAACAAGCAGGTACGGCCGCAATTGTGCGACAAAAGCCGAGGTGCCCGCTGCTCCGGCTGCGAACAGAAACGGAAGCAGCGGCAAACAGCAACTGGACGCCAGGACTACACTGCCTACCGCAGCGAGGCTCGCGACAATAGTCGGCTTTGAACCTGACCCGTTCTCACTCAATTCCTTTGTGCTCTGAGTATTCGTCCTCACCTAGGGTTCCTCTACTTGCCTATCAATCAGCCGAGCCTAATCGAAACGCCCCGAACATCGATTGACACGAACCGGCGTATATGTGTAACCTTTCATATGCGACGTTCATCATATCACGTGGGAGGTTAGCTTGGAGGCGAGACTTTATCGAGAGTTCTTCCGCGCACTCTCTAATCAGACCCGCTTCGCGATGGTGCAATTGCTCAGAGAACGGCCGCACTACGTGAATGAAATGGCCGAGAGGCTAGGAGTAGAGCAGAGTCGCGTTTCCCACAATCTGGCCTGCCTGCTGAATTGCGGCTTTGTCGAATGGGAGTGGAATGGGAAAAACAAAGTCTACCGCCTTAATTCTGACCTCCAGCCGGTCCTGACCGGAATTGAGAAGCACCTCGTCAAATACGCTCCCGCCCTGGATAGCTGCCAGACGCTAGAGAGCGAGTCGAAGCAGGTTGTAGTGATCGCCAACGCAAACCAAATCGGGGCGCGTCGCCGGCCGCTTGGAAGGAAAGGAAGATGAAGGATAAGGCTTTTATCGGAGCATCTTTAGTAGCGGGGATTGCAGCAAGCCTATGCTGCATCTTGCCCATCGTTTTTGCACTCGCGGGAGCGGGAATTGTAGGAGCGTCCGCCTTCTTTGCCACTTGGCGCCCTTACCTGCTCGGAACTACTTTCCTCCTTCTTGGATTGGGGTTCTATTTCGCCTACCGCAAACCCAAGCACGCTTGCGAACCGGGTTCGGCGTGTGAGAAACCGGCGACAAACACTACGGGGCGCATTGGCCTGTGGATCGCTACGGCGGTCGTGCTCATCGTTGCAGCGTTCCCCTATTATTCGGAACCCGTGGCCAGGTTGCTCCTCGCGAACAAATCCTCGGAGACGACCCCAGCCGCGCCACGTCTTGAGCAAGCCACCCTCGCAGTGGACGGCATGGATTGTACCGCGTGCGCGACGGTTATCGAGAAAAAGCTAAAGGATCTTGCCGGTGTCCAGAGTGCCGTCGTGTCCTACGAACAAAAACAGGCAACGATAGAATTCGATGCTCGTAAGGTCACCGTGCGCGCAGCTTGAACGAGCTATTCAGGACGCAGGTTACCGCGCCCATCCAATCCAAAGAGGAGAACATACTTAAATGAAATTATTCACGTCGTTGTTTCTTTTGCTCCTTTTCACTGCTTCCGCCTTTGCCAAAGATGTGAAGACGGACATTAAGGTCACCGGTATGACCTGCGGCGCATGTGCCGTCAGTGTTCAGAGCGCACTGACCAAGGTCAAAGGTGTTAAGAGTGCCGACGTTAGCAACGATAAGGGACTCGCAACCGTTGTGTACGATGACTTGCAAACAAACGAGCAACAACTTCGTGAAGCGATCAACAAGACCGGATTCAAAGCCGAACCGAATCAGGAGAAAAGGTAATGTCCGATTGCTGTTCGACTACGAAGGACGGGAGTTGCTCGCTCCCCACCAGCAATCCAGGGGTCTGTCCTTCTTGTGGCAAAAAGGGAAAGCCCGTGGCTGTGCTGACGGTCAAGAGCCTGGTTCGAGATCACACGGACGTTCGCACATCGCTTTCCTATTCCTTTTGCCGCACGGTGGACTGTGACGTTGTCTATTTCTCCGATCAAGGCGTGTTTACTAAATCGGATGTAAAGGTACGGGTAGGAATCAAGGAAACCGCGAATCCAATTCCGCTTTGCTATTGCTTCGATTACAGCCGCGAAAACATCCGCCGGGATATCGAGTCAAGCGGCAGCACGACGGTTCTGGAAGATATCAAAGCGGAGGTACAAGGCGGCTTTTGCGCCTGCGAAGTCAAGAACCCCAGCGGAGCATGCTGCCTAGGCGATGTTACGCGCGCCATTCAGGAAGAGAGGAAACGTCTGGCGGAGACGCTTCCTGCGTCTCGTTGAGCTGCTCCTGCACCATCAACCCCGGACTCAGATCAAGCCCGAGGGAGACGTGGAGTCATGAGAAAGCAATTCGATCTCATCGTAATCGGGACTGGCACGGCAGCTTCGACCGTCGCCTACGAATGCCGTTCTGCCGGCTGGGAAGTCGCCATCATCGATTCGCGGCCTTTCGGAGGAACTTGCGCCTTGCGCGGATGTGATCCCAAGAAGGTTCTTGTTGGTGTCGCCGAAGTCTTCGATTGGGCTCTAAGGATGAACGGGCGTGGCATCCGCACTGAGAACACGCGAATCGAGTGGTCAGACGTAATGCGGTTTAAGCGATCCTTCACTGATCCGGTGCCAGAAAACAACGAACGGAGCTTTGCCAAAGCAGGCATCATCACTTTTCACGGGCGTGCGCATTTCGTGGACTCCACGACGGTTGAGGTTGGAGAGGACGTCTTGGTTGGGCGCTACGTCGTTGTTGCAACCGGGGCTATGCCGCGCAAGTTGGGCATCCCAGGGGAGCAATATGTCACAAGGAGCGACCAGTTCCTGGAGCTGGAAACCTTACCTCAACGCATCGTTTTCATCGGGGGCGGATACATCTCCTTCGAATTCGCTCATGTCGCCGCACGGGCGGGTGCCAAGGTCACGATTCTGCACCGTGGCGAGCGGCCTCTTGAGGGATTCGATTCTGATCTTGTCAATCAGTTGTTAGGTAGAACAAAACATCTCGGGATACGAGTTGACGTCGGTATTGAGGTCTCAGCAATTGAGAGAACCAATGACGAACTGTTGATTCATGGTTCGACCGGAAGAGAACACACGACGTTTGAGGCGGACTTAGTGGTTCACGGCGCCGGTCGCATTCCGGAGATTGATGATTTGAATCTCGCAGCTGCCGGTGTTGAGTCGGAAGAGAGCGGCGTCAGAGTGAATGAGTACCTGCAAAGCATCTCAAATATAGCCGTCTTCGCGGCGGGTGACGCTGCCGCGAGTGGGCTGCCAAAGCTCACACCCGTGGCTGCTTACGAAGGGCGCATTGTGGCTTCGAACCTGTTGAAGGGTAATCACAGGAAAGTGGAGCACATGGCGATACCTACGATCGTGTTTACCATTCCGCCCATGGCGTCCGTGGGGTTGTTAGAGCAAGCCGCGCGCGAGAAAGGTCTTAATTTCCATACAACCCACGAAGATACGTCAGGCTGGTATTCCTCTCGGAGGGTGGGGGAAGAATCCGCAGGGTTCAAGGTGTTGATTGAAGACAAGAGCGATCGCGTCCTGGGTGCTCACATGATTGGACCCCATGCCGACGAAGTGATTAACATATTCGCGCTTGCGATGCAGGCAGACATTACCGCCAGTAAGCTGAAGCACGGGATTTTCGGGTATCCAACACTGGGTTCGGACGTGAAATACATGCTTTGATGACGTCGAATTTAGGTGGAGGTATGCAATGGCTGATTGGCTGTACGACGAATGGCGACCGGAACGATTTGATCGCCACCAAGGCCGCCTGGGTGCTTTGGTACATTCCCGCCGCTGTCTGTCTGGAAACTCCGTTCGGTCGGTACAAGCGGAGGAATCTGAATAATTCCAATCAGAGCGCGCCTCTGTCAAGATAGCGCCCCGTGCTTCGCTTTCGGTTCCAGAAGCAATGTGAGAACGTGATGTCCCGACAGGTTTCCCTTGCCTCCTCTAGTCATTCGGCGCTGGCCGCAGTGTGCCACGGCGCAGAGCCCGTTCCTTCATCAACACGAAGAAAACCGGAACCAGAATCAGCACGTGAATCGTGGACGTAATCATTCCGCCGACCATGGGAGCGGCAATCGGCTTCATCACGTCCGAGCCGATACCACTCGCCCACAGGATCGGAATCAGGCTGGCGAGAACCGCGCAGACGGTCATCAGCTTTGGCCGGAGCCGATGCACAGCACCCTCAATTGCAGCTTCCTCAATATCGGTCTCGGTGAGCGGGCGACCTGACGCGATGCGCTTATCGAGCGATTCGTGCAGATACACGACCATGACGACGCCGGTCTCGACCGCGATGCCAAACAGCGCGATATACCCGACCCACACGGCGACGCTGAAGTTGTAGCCAAGCAGCCACTGCAAGATCAGCCCGCCGGTCATCGCATAGAACGTGGGGAAGATCAGGACCATGGCCTCGGTTAGGGAGTGGAAGACCATGTACAGGAGCAGGAAGATCACGAAGAACACGACCGGCAAAATGATCTTCAGCCGTTCCTTCGCTCGAAGCTGGAATTCGTATTCGCCCGACCACTGATAGGTGTATCCCGCAGGCAATTGCAACTTCTGGCGAAGCATCTTGCTGGCCTGGTCTACGAAGCCGCCGTAGTCGGTGGTGTTGAGATCAATGTAGACATAGCCGGTGAGCTGGCCATCTTCGTCGCGGATCATCGCCGGGCCGCGCGAGAACGAAATCTTGGCCACTTCGGAAATCGGGATCTGCGCCCCGGAAGGTGTCGCAATCAACACGCGACTCAGCTCTTCGACGTTGTCGCGGAAATCACGCTGGTAGCGGACATTGATCGGATAGCGCTGCGGCCTTCGACGTTTTCGGCAACGTTCATGCCTCCAATGCCGGATTCCACCGCCTGTTGCACGTCGGCAATGGTCAAACCGTATTTCGCCGCTTCCGGGCGATTGACCTCCACATTGATGTAGAAGCCCTGCGAGACTCGCTCCGCAAAAACGGAACGCACCTGCGGTAACCCCGAGAGAATCTGCTGTACCTGTGCCCCGAGTTGCTGGATTTGCTCCAGATTCGTGCCTTGAAGCTTCATTCCCACGGGCGTCTTGATCCCGGTCAGCGCCATGTCGAGACGGTTTTGCACTGGCATGGTCCAGGTGTTCGTCAGCCCCGGAAACTGGAGCTTCTCGTCCATTTCGCGAATGAGCTTTTCGTAGGTCATCCCCGGCCGCCATTTCTCGCGCGGCTTGAGCATGACGGTCGTGTCATACATATCGAGCGGAGCATTGTCGGTGGCGCTGTCGGATCGGCCGACCGCACCGAAGACGGTTTCCACTTCCGGAAAAGAGCGGAGAATCCGGTCCTGTTCCTGCAAGAGCTGCGAAGCCTGCGTGATCGAAATACCGGGAAGTGCCGTGGGCATGTACAGCGATGAGCCTTCAAACAAGGGCGGCATGAACTGACTGCCCATCTTGAACATCAAGGGAAACGTCACCACCAGGAATACCAAATTGAGCAGCAACGTCGTTTTGCGGTATTTCAGGCAGAGTCGTAAAACCGGCAAATAGAGTGCCTGCGTAATTCTTGAGATCGGATTTTCCGATTCGGGCCGCAGCTTCCCTCGAATGAAGATGACCATCAGGATGGGAACCAGCGTGATGGCCAGCAAGGACGAGAAGCCCACGGCCAGAGTCTTCGTCCATGCCAGCGGACGGAACATGCGTCCTTCCTGTGCTTCCAGCAGGAACACCGGGAGGAACGAGACCACGATAATAAGGAGAGAAAAGAACAGCGCTGGGCCGACCTGCTTGGCGGCGTCGATGAGAATGCGCACCCGCTCTCGTTCCGATGCCGGCACGCGGCCGCTCGGAAAGATGCCGGTATCCGTTTTCCACCATGACGATGGCGGCGTCCACCAAAACGCCAATCGCCAGTGCCAACCCGCCCAGCGACATGATGTTGGAGCTGACGTTCAGGTAATACATGGGAATGAAAGAGATCGCGAGCGCGATCGGTAGGGTGAGAATCGGAATCAGCGCCGAGCGGAAGTGGAACAGGAACACAATGATGACCAGGGAAACGATGATCGCTTCCTCGATCAGGCTATGTTTCAAAGTGTTGATCGATTCGCTGATCAGTCCCCCGCGGTCATAGCCGGAGACGACCTCGACTCCCGGCGGCAGCGATCCTTTGATTTCAGCCAGCTTCTTCTTGACGCCATCAATCACGTTGAGAGCGTTCAGCCCATAGCGCATGACGACGATGCCGCCCACGGTCTCGCCTTCGCCGTTCCACTCCGCGACACCTTCGCGCATGTCCGGGCCGAAGGAAACCGTGCCCAGATCCTTGATGAGTACGGGCGTCCCGTTCTTCGCCATCACCGGCACGTTCCCCAGATCGTCCAGCGATTTCAGATAGCCCAGGCCGCGAATCATGTATCGCGTACCGCTCAGTTCCAGTACGCGTCCACCGACTTCATTCGTGCTCGACTTCACCCGATCAATGACGGTGGACAGCGGAATGCCATACGCGAGCAACTTGTTGGGATCGAGATTGACCTGGTACTGGCGCACGAACCCGCCGATGCTCGCCACTTCGGCCACGCCGGGAACGGTCGCCAGTTGATAGCGCAGGTGCCAGTCCTGAATGCTTCGCAGATCGGCGAGGCTCTGCTTGTGGCTGTGATCGACGAGCACATATTCATAGACCCAACCCGCACCGGTCGCGTCCGGGCCGATGGCAGGATGCACATTGGCCGGAAGGCGGCCGGCAATCGTTTGCAGATACTCCACCACGCGAGAACGGGCCCAATAGATATCGGTCCCGTCTTCGAAGACAACGAAGACGTACGAGTCGTTGAACATCGTCTGCGCGCGTACCGCTTTCACCCGCGGCGCAGCCAGCAGCGCGGTGACGATCGGGTAGGTAACCTGATCTTCGATGATGTTGGGCGGTTCACCTTCCCAGTTGGTGTGAATGATCACCTGCACGTCGGAAATGTCCGGCAGGGCGTCCAGCGGAATGTGGCCCATGGACCAGATTCCAGCCAGCGTAAGCAGAAGTACTCCGGTGAAGACCAGGAATCGATTGTGTGCGCACCACTCGATGATTCGGGAGATCACGATTACATACCTCCCGTGGCATTGAGCGTGAGCTGCTTGTTGGCAATCGTCTGTCCGTTTTGTTGTGCCCTGACGGTGACCTGCCAAGTGCCGCCGGAGCCGAGATCGCCTTTGCCTTCATACATTCCGCCGCCTTTGTCGCTGGCATTGATGACGGTTTTCATCGCGGCCATTCCCATCGCCGGCATTGCGGCCATGAAGAAGGTCACGGTTACGTTTGCTCCGGTGATCGGTTTCCCATCTTGGCCTGTCAGCTTCACGCGAACGATGTTGCTGCCCTTGTGCGGAGGGTCGGGGTCAGTCGTCAGTTCCACATTCGCTTGCTGTTGCGCTGGAGCATTCATCGAAGCCGCCTGACCAGCACCGGGAGGCGGAGGAATAAACGCGCCCGCAGCCGCCTGCAATTGGGCTTCGGAATCAATCAGGAAGTTTGCGGACGTGACGATTTGTTCTTGTGCCTTGATGCCCTTCGTGATCACCAGTTCATCGCCGACTTGAGGCCCCAATTCGACTTCGCGCGGTTCGATGTTGCCTTCGCCGCCGTAGACGAACAGCAAGTTCTTGGTTCCGGAATGAAAAGCCGCACTCGCCGGGACGACCAACTGCCGGCCCATCGGCAGCTTGGCGCGAACATTCACGTACATTCCAGGCCTCAACTTCAGACCAGGATTCGGAAACACCAACCGCACCGGCAGCGTGCGCGTGTTCACGTCCAGCTGCGGGAGGATGTAATCCACGCGTCCGTTGAAGACTCGTCCGGGATACGCGTCGACCGTGACCTCTGCGGGATCGCCCGGTTTGATCTTCCCTGCATCGCTTTGGAATACCTGGGCGAGCACCCAAACATCGGAGAGATCGGCGATCGTGTACAGCATGGTTTCGGGCTGGACGTACATATTGGGCAGCGCGTTTTTCTGCGTGATGTAGCCCGAGACGGGAGAATTGACTGTCAGATCCGTGATCGCCTTTCCGCCTTGATCCAGCTTCTCGATTTCGGCAGGAGACACTTCCCATTGCAGCAGTCGCTCTTTGGCAGCACTGAAGAGCGAGGACGCACCCGAAGCCACCCCGCTCACTTTGCTTTGTTGCAAAGACTCGGAGTTCTTCTTTGCCAGCAAATATTCGTGCTCGGTCGAGACCAGGTCAGGACTGTAGATCGTGAACAGCGGCTGACCTTTGCCAATAAAATTGCCCGTAGCGTCGGCATAGACTTTGCGAATCCATCCCGCGAATCGCGTCTGCACATAGGCCTGCCGCCGCTCATCAACCTGCACATTGCCGTAGAAACGAAGCTCAGTGTTGACCGGCTTGGATTCAACCTTCCCCAGCACAACGCCGATGCTCTGCATTCGCTGCGGCGTGAGCTGAAAGGGAGCAAGCGGCGTCTCTTGCATATTGCCGGCCTGAGGGTCGCCCGCCGATCCTGGCTCGGAATCCGAGGCGTTGGCCGATGAAGTTTGTGCCATCGCCTCCATGGACTCGGCTTGTGGAACTGGTGCCAGGCTGCGACGCAGTTCCGGTATGGCTCAAACGCCACCACAAAACCGATGCCACAATCGCGAGCACGACGGTTGTGGTCAGTGCAATCCAAAACGCGCGGCGATAGTTATTGTCTTCTGTACGGAGCATGTCTGATCCCTCATTTGCATTCGTTCTGAAGTTGCGCTCGTTCATGGCACATCCACCCCGGTGAGGCGCTCTAGTTCAGCCAGCGCCGATTCGTGCTCCACCAGCTCATTGCGGTATTCCAAATCGAGGTTCAGATACATCGAGGAACCCGGAAAGCAGACTCTCGAAGTCTTGGCGGTTCGATTGATAGGCAGACAGGGCTGATTGAAAGGTAGCTTCCGATTGCGGGACGAGACCGTCACTGTAGATCTTCAGCCGCTCTTCCGAAGTCTTGTGCGCGCACATACTGCTGCTGCACTTCCGAAAGCACGCGCTGCGATTCAGCGTCCAGCTCTTGCCGTGCGCGCTCCTGGTTCTCCTGCGCTTCTGCCAGTTCCGCCTTCTGGCGTCCGCGATTGGGCAGCCGAATGCCGAATGTCGCCATGTAGTAATCGCGGGCCTGGCTCCCGGTGTGCTGGTAGGCGTACTGCACGTTGAAGTCAGGACGGAAATTCTTGTGCGCCAGCTCTACCTGGGTTTCTTGCTGTCGGATGGAGGCCTGCTTTGAGTGCACATCGGGATTCTGCTCGCGAGCCCGTTGCAGAAGCTCGGCTGCGGTGTACGGAAGAGCTCGCAACGTGAGGGTCTCAGCAACGATGTCCGCGGACTCCTGCGGACGTCCCAATAGCTGCTTGATTTGGGCTTCAAGCAGTCCTTCTTCCTGATGGTGGTGTGCGATCTCTTGAAGAATCTTCGTGTGCTGCAACTGGGCTTTCAGCACATCCTGCTGATTGCCCTGGCCTACGCGGTAGCGTGCCTCGGCCGCCTCCTGTACCTGATTCAGTAGCTCGTCACTTCTCTGCAGAACACCGAGCGTTTGCTGAATGTAGGCCAGGCGGAAATAAACCATCTTGAGATTTCCCACGACCGTTCGGCGGACCGAATCGGTCTGCGCTTCCATGGAGTCCGCTTCGTGTTCGGCGACATGGGCGCGCAACTGCCGTTTGCCTGGATAGGGGATGTCCTGCGACGCGCCGAACCCGATGTAGGCGAAGTCGCTGTTGCTGTAGCCCGCGAAGGGTCGTGGGCTGCCCACACTGAACTGCTGCACCGAGAGTTGCGTCTCGGGAAGCGCCGAGACCTGCTTGGGAACATTTCGTGAGGCCTGCCACGCGTGAAACGAGGCCGCAATCTGCGGGTTCTTCTGCTCTGCTTCCTGTACTCAACTCACGCAGAGACGTGGGCGTCCCGTTGTGCTCGCCCATGCCGGGAGATTCAGGAATCGAGCCTGCTGCGAACTCCTGTCTGTTGAGCTATCGGCATTGACCGGCAACCGCCAGCATCGTTCCAACGAACAAAGCCGACAGCAATTAGCGAAATACGAGTACACCCGAAGAGACTTCGGGACAAATAAGTGGATTGCATCTTTCCTCCGCATCACAAACACAAGTTTGTAGACGCACGAACGTGCAGACGCACGAGTGCGTTAGCAGCTCAGAGGAAAGACGATCAGATTCTTAGGACTGTGGTGGTTAGAGACTCTAGTCCTGGCGGACTATGCGTGCACGAAACACGAGCCGACCATTGTGCGAGCGAAAAGTACGCGTCGGTTTGGGCGGTAAGGGGAAGCGCGTGAAGCAGAACCAAACTGACATGATGCAATTGCGAAGAGGCGGTCTTCAGAGCGTGAAAGTCCGCAGGCGTGGCAGTTACCTGACAGCAAGGATGGGACTTCGCCATCCCCATGTCCCCGCACTGTCCCGCCATCTTTTTACAGCACTCCCGCTCGGCTGCCGTCATCGCGGCATTGGGCACCGCACATGCCATCACCGGCAATGCGGCGAACAATACTGCCAAAGCGAAAACACCTACTCTACGCATGACTGTCAACACAGTTATTGTAGCTGTAGCTGTGACTCAGACGCAACGGGCGGCCAAAGGTTTCAGATTATCTTGGTAACGCAAATTGGAGGGCAATGCCATGTGGGAATGGCTTTCACCCGCGGCGTTGTTGGATTTAGCTGCAGCAGCCATGGCCGCTCTTCGGCGTTCCCGCTGACTTACCCAAGTATTGCTCCGGATTAAGATCGAACTTCTCTTTGCAATTGGAGCCGCAGAAGTAATACGTCTGCCCTTTGTGCTCGGTTCGTCCGGCGGAGGTAGCCGTTTCGATGTCCATGCCGCACACAGGATCTTTCACAGCTGTTGTGCTATTCATCATGATTTCTCCTTCGTTGGTAAATGTTGGCTCCGATGGTGGTTCAAAAGTCGATTGGCCGGTCTTCAGCATCTCATCATGCACTGCCCTGAAGACTCCGTCACGCTCGCAAATGGTTCTGACCGAAACTTTCTCACTTCGGAGATGCCAAAGTCTGTTCAGAACAGCTCAGGTCGAGCATGCGTCCATCAGTTCCCCCGGAGTGGAAGGAGAATGATCCAGTGAAGAGGTCGACAGATTGCCAGCGACAAGGCTGGAAACTAACTCGACGAAAGATTCGTCTTCACCTTGAGGAGCCATTGTCTTTGGACTTGTACCTTTAGCCGCAGCTTGACCTGAAGGCGCACTACACGCATGTCTCTCTTCTAATGTTGAAAGTGTGCAGTCTTGACCAGTCGCGGTGTTGTGAATGGCGCTACCATTGTCCACTTTCCGAGGAAAGATCAATGACAATCGCTGAGCTCGAGGTGGCGACCACAAGTGCCGCAACTCTAAGCACCGACACTGCGATGAAAGCGCTGGTCTATCACGGTCCGGGCAAGCGTGCATGGGAGGACAAGCCGCGCCCCACCATCCAGGATCCGGGCGATGCCATCGTGCGGATTACCACTTCGACGATTTGCGGCACCGATCTTCACATTCTGAAGGGAGATCTCCCCGTGGTGACCGATGGACGCATTCTTGGCCACGAAGGCATCGGTGTAATTGAACAAGTCGGACCCGGGGTCACAGACTTTCACGTTGGAGACAAGGTCATCATCTCGTGCGTCACTGCCTGCCTGAAATGCGACTTCTGCCGACGGGGCATGTATTCCCATTGTCGGCACGGCGGCTGGATTCTGGGCTACACGACAGACGGAACTCACGCCGAATACGTGCGCATCCCCTACGCCGATGGGAGTCTCTACAACTTTCCGGCCGATGGCGATGAAGAGGCCATGGTAATGGTAAGCGATATTTTGCCGACTGGTTTTGAGTGCGGTGTTCTGAACGGGCAAGTGAAACCCGGGGACACGGTTGCCATCGTGGGCGCCGGGCCTGTCGGGATCGCCGTTCTGCTGACGGCGCAATTTTATTCACCGGCAGCGATCTTTATGATCGACTTGGACGAAAACCGCCTGGCGGTCGCCGAGAAGCTTGGCGCAACCACTCTGATCAACAGCACGGATGGGCACGCCGCCCATCACGTGATGGAATTAACGCAGGGGGCCGGCGTCGACGTAGCCATCGAGGCGGTTGGAATTCCTGCTACCTTCGATATCTGCCAGGCCATCGTTGCGGCCGGCGGGCGCATCGCGAACGTGGGAGTACACGGCAAGCCAGTGGAACTGCACATGGAAAAACTCTGGGACCGTAACATTTCGCTCACCACACGGTTGGTAGACACGATCACGATACCGTTGCTGCTGAAGGTCGTGGAGTCGGGCAAGCTGCAGCCGAGCAAGCTCGTGACTCATCGCTTCGCGATGAACGACATCATGAAAGCGTACGACACGTTTGGAAACGCAGCAAAAGAAAATGCCCTCAAGGTGGTTCTCACGAATGGGCCTCGTGGCTGAGATACACGATCTAACCGAAAGGCAAACAAATAGTAGACTTGCGCGGTAAAATCGTGATTCCTCGCCCTCTGCTGATAGAGGGTCCACAATTCCGCTTCGTGAGCATCAATTGCTCCTCGTCTGGGACACCACCTCGTCGGCTCCGCTTCGATCGCGGAAGACCAATCCCTTGTTTCACCGACGCCATGCGTCGGACGCCCCATCGGCGACAGAAGAAGTTGTAGATTGGAACAGGCCTGGAGCTAAGGCCTCGTCCGAAAAGACAATGTCTAATGTTCTGGGGGGAGTGTGTGCGATGGCTCGCGACATGAGCCCATTCTGCACTGTACTGCCCAAGCAAGTCAGCGAATCTATTGGTCGTCTTAAAAGGGCAGGTTGCCAGCCAAACCAGACGGCCTACCTACCGTCTTGAGGCAGGGCCGTCCTAAGACATTGGCTCGACATGATAGTGGCGCACACGACAACACGGATCAGTTCGGCGTAGGCTGGCAACACCAAAACGGGTTGGATGTAGATGTCCGAGTGGTGCCGATCATTGCTCTGGCCCTGATATTCTAGGCGCGCAAGTGAAATCTGTGCGCTCCGCATGTAACGTTTAGAAGCAGATGCGGCAGGTGAAAGAAGGGACAGTGTGATCTACCAGAAATCATCGAGGCACTCACCACAAGAAGTTGAGCAGAGTCTCCGCGAAGCCGTGCTGCGGCACAAATTTGGCATTCTTCACGTTCTGGATCTTAAGAACACTCTGCACGACAAGGGGATTGATCTAGAAAACGAAGTCCGAATCTACGATGTCTGCAACCCGCTGGCAGCATCTGAGGCCTTGCACCAGGACATGGCCACTGCGACGGTGTTGCCGTGCCGGATAGCCGTCTACAGCAGTGCCGGCGGCAGTACGATTGCCACGGTGAAACCGACCGATCTTTTCGCTGCAACCGGCCTTCGACATGCAAATACTCTGGCGCAGGACGTCGAACGAGAACTTCTCGCTATCATTGATGAAGCGGCAGCGTGAAAGAGTGAGGACCGCGGTCCGAGGAGTTCTTCGACGAAGGTGCTCCCTTTTAGAGGGCCAAAACACGCTACAGCTTCCGTCGGCGAAGCAACTGCGCATTCGCGGCCACAGTGATAGTTCATCGCGACTGCATTTAACCTCGGTAGTAGGTTGAACAACTAGAATTTGGCGACACGAGTCTCATGAAACGTCATTCGGAGCAGCTCATGCCGGATCTAAGACAAGGATGCACGCCAGGAAGACCCCGGGAAGATACAGCGCCAGCCGATGCTCTGGTTCTGTTCGGAGCAATGGGAGACTTAGCCCATAAGAAGATATTCCCTGCTCTCTATCATATGGTCCGACATGGGCACCTGGATGTACCCGTGATTGGCATTGCCAGGTCGGGGCGGACGGAAGAAGATCTCAAAGAACGCGTGCGCGACAGCATCCAGCAGCAAGATGACAACATCGATCAGGACGCCCTAGCTAAGCTTTTGAGTTTGCTTCGCTACGTCGGCGGTGATTATGGGGAACCTGCGACCTTTGATCTGTTGAAGAAAACGCTTGGCTCAGCCAGTCGCCCTGCGCATTATCTGGCGATTCCACCGAGCCTTTTTACAAGTGTTGTCGAGTCTCTCGCAAGGTCGAACTGCATGACAAATGCACGAGTCATCGTCGAGAAGCCCTTTGGACACGATCTTGCCTCGGCCCAGCAGTTGAATGCCGCACTTCATGCGGTGCTTCCGGAATCGAGAATCTTTCGTATCGACCACTACCTCGGGAAAGAGGCGGTCCTCAATCTTCTGTTCTTTCGCTTCGCCAACAGCTTTCTGGAGCCGATCTGGAACCGCAATTACATCGAGAGTGTGCAGATCACGATGGCGGAAAAGTTCGGCATTGAGGGTCGGGGCAAGTTCTACGATGACACCGGGGCGATCCGCGATGTCGTAGAAAACCACATGCTTCAGGTCGTAGCTTTTCTGGCCATGGAGGCACCCACCGGGTTACATTGCGATGCGATCCGCGATGAACAGGCCAAGATATTCCGCACAATTCCACCGCTGGACCCAAAGCATCTGGTTCGAGGTCAGTTCAGGGGCTACACAAAGGAAAAAGGAGTCGCACCTGATTCCAAGGTGGAGACGTTTGCCGCCGTGCGTCTGGAAATTCAGTCATGGCGGTGGTCGGGCGTGCCATTCCTGATTCGGGCCGGAAAGTGCCTCCCGGTTACCACCACCGAAGTGCTGGTCAAACTTAGGAAACCTCCGCTCGATAATTTGGCCGGCGAATCAAGTAATCATTTCCGCTTCCGTCTCGGTCCCGGTGAGCTTTCAATCAACCTCAGCGCCCGCGTGAAACGTCCCGGCGAAGAACTGGTTTCCATGCCCGCGCAACTTTCGGCCGTCGAGGAACACACCGCGGACGAAGTTGATGCCTATGAGCGTCTTCTAGGAGACGCCATGCGTGGAGATGCCATGCTGTTCGTTCGGGAAGACGCGGTGGAAGCGGCTTGGGCCATTGTCGAGCCTATCCTCGCGAATGCCACAACTCTGCATCCATACGAGCCAGGCACGTGGGGACCTCCTGAGGCGGATCGTTTGGCAGTGGATGTGGGCGGCTGGCATAACCCCGAGGAACACAAAGAGAGCGTAGTCCTTGTCCCGAACCCAACGTAGGAACAATGGGACTTCCAGTCACGGACAACGTTGGCTCCGAGCGGGCAGCCGAACCACTACGCCGACCGTCTCAGCGTGCCCCGGTAATCAGCCACACATTTCTGAGTGCCCTTGGTTGTGAGGTTGTGCGCAAGGTCAAAGCCTGCCCGGCGACTCAAGCGATCTCCACATCGTTGCTATGAAATCAGGCACAATCCCGAGAGGCAGCCGCCAATCGGGCGCAATGGACCCGCCTATTTGCCACAGTGCGCAGACACCATCTTCATGCTGCTTACCTTCATCATGCCCATCATTGCCATTTTGTCGTCGGGTTTCATGGAATCCCCGGACATACTTTCCATCATGCCAGTCACTTTGACCTTGTGCCCCACATGAGGTTTCAGATCTTCGGAGCTCATCAGTTGAACACCGTCTGGATGCTCCTGGTTCGTCATCATGTACTTGCCGTCTTTCTCCGCGATGCAACCCGTCATGGACATCTTCTTACCAGACATCTGGTCTTTCTTCATCGAAGAATCGTTGGACATGCCCGTTTGCGCCATCGCTGACATCGAACTAGCCAACACCAGCATAAGCATCAACTTCATTGATGTGTTCAAGTGTTTTCTCCTCTTTGTTTTGACTACTGCTCTTGATTGAGAGGCCTGCAACTGATCGTTTTATAGGTTTAGTTGGATTAGATGTTATTGACTCTACGCGGCCACAGTTCGGGCCCGATTACTCATCGAACTCCGTAATACAAGCGTGCAAAACGGAAGAATACCGTGTGAACATGCGGCTCGTCTGATCAAAATCGCTCATTTCACAATCCTGCTTGTGACAGTCCCCTCCCGACCTCATGATCGAGGGCGTCGGCTGCCTCGAACGAGATCTTGTCCCGTTACGGCGTCGCGCGCGTGATGGCCGGCGGCAATCCAACCTCCTTCGGAAACCCTCCGAGATCTCTGAATCTGAGATGGAAATAGATGAGAAGGCTCAAGATGGCCGCGAAGAAGCACCAAATCGAGACCAACGCCATGACATGAACAACGTAAGCCGCGATGAAGGACAACAACGCCAACACGCCAAACAGTTTCACGTACCCATGACTCGAAAAGAAACAACTGACACACGTCGCCGCAAGATAGAGCACCATCACTGGAATCAGATAGAAATGTGGCGACACGTAGACGATGTGCCTGCCGACGACTTCAGCGACTACCGGGCGGGTCACGATGAAATAGAGCAGGTACAGGCCAACGGCGCCCCCCGCGGCTTCGAACGCGAAGATCGCCTTCTTGCGCCAGCGTACGGCTTCCAGGACGCCCATGGCGAACGGCACGTACATCGGCCACAGCACGTGCGAGAATCCCGAATAGAGATACGTCATTGTCTGTTTGAGCAGCGGCGCCTCGCGGTGAAAGGTTAGCCAGATAAAGCCTTCGGTCAGTTGTTGAACCCCGAAGAGCAGCGGAATCATCGCTAAGGGTAGTTCGGTCCTCGCCTTCGTTCGTTTTAGAGTTGCCACGCCGACCGCGGAGAGTGAAGCGCCGGCGATGAAACTGGCCGAGGCTGAAAAACACATTGGAGACGATCCTTTCGTTGCCGGTACGAGGGTCTATCCTACATCCACCGGAGCTCCGAGCGAGGCTTTCGGCGAGCCTTGCGACAGCCGGCGGAACTCTCTGGACGGAAGTCAATCAAGGAGAGCACGCGAACTTGAACACTCAGGACGTGAGAATTCCTCCGAATTGTTTTGAACAATGAGCAATTCTGAACAGTGACCCATTGGGAACAACAGTATCGTACAAGCTACGCGAAGGTCCGTCTAAGAAGGTGAGTCACTCTTAAAGGGAGAGGGATTCGGTCAGCTGTTGGCGAAGTGACGACGTTCGGAGTTTCGCGCACGCGCCAGTTTGTCCTACTTCGACCAACGCCGCCTCAACTTGACAAACCGGTCGCGGAGGAACGCTGTGACGACACACGAGCCCGCGAGTTGGACCTACGCCTACCTCGGCCTGAGTGTAGCGCTGTCGTTAGTGTGGCTTGTGCTATACGCACTCCGCCACGACCTCAACGCCAGTATGTTGCGAGTAAGCCTGTGCACGGGATTGTTGGGGCTCACTGAACCACTATTTGTCCCACGCTACTGGAATCCGTTCACGCTACTTGATCTTGCGCACCGGACTGGTTTTGATCTAGAAAGTCTGTTGTTTTCATTTTCCATCGGTGGCATCGCGTTCGCCGCATACGAGCTCCTCTTTCACGTTGGACCCGTCGAAAGCGTCGCGGCCGAGCGCAACAAAGGACTCCATCAACAACACACTTTCGCCGTCCTTTCGGCGCCCCTGCTGTTCGGGATACTAAGTGTCACAACGCGGTTGAATCCGATCTACTTGTCGGCAATCGCGCTTGTTGCTGGCTTCTTCGCCACCTTGTATTGCCGTCGTGACCTATGGGTCAAGATGATTGTCAGCGGCGGCCTCTTCCTCGCGATTTACTTTTTCGTATTCGCCTTATTTAATGTGGTTTTTCCAGGGTACGTCGTGGCGGTGTGGAATCTGAAAGCCATCTCAGGAATTCGTTTGATTGGCGTGCCACTGGAAGAGTTGATGTTCGCTTTCACCTTCGGTCTGTACTGGTCAAGTGTTTACGAGCACTTCACGTGGCATAGTCAGCGTGCTTTTACTCCGGTGCTGGTCGAACTCGACCAATCCCTGACCGAGAAGACCCGGAATCTGGCTCACCGGACACCCTAACGCGCAAACTGCTGGCAGATACGGGTTCTGAACGGACAAGTGACCTCGCCTTTAGAAAGAAACGTTATCCGAATCGATTGATCGTACTGGAGGAACAGCAATGAAGACAAACAGCGGTAGCGTCCTGGTGACAGGGTCCAACGGAACAATCGGCACGGCGGTAATGCGGCGTTTCGTCGGTCGCTTTGACAGCATCGTCGGCTTCGACCTCAAAGCACCGAAAATACCAAGCCCCGGATGTGTAGGGATACCGGTCGAAATCACATCGGACGAGAGCGTGCAGGAAGGGCTCAGGATGGTCCGCGAACACCACGGGGCCCACATCGCTTCGGTAATTCATCTCGCTGCGTACTACGACTTCCTCGGCGAGCCGAGCACGAAGTACAACGAGATCACGGTGAATGGCACAGGACGTCTACTGCGCGGACTGCGAGATCTCGGCTTCAAAGTCGAACAGTTTGTGTTCTCAAGCACCATGCTCGTGCATCGCCCGGCTGAGCCGGGACAATTCATCAACGAAGACTGGCCGCTGGGGCCAACATGGGCGTACCCAGAGTCGAAAGTACGTACCGAGAAACTCATCCACGAGGAGCGCGGAGATATCCCTGCGGCACTGTTGCGCATCGCCGGGGTGTACGGGGATCGCTGTCACTCGATCCCACTGGCGCACCAGATTCAGCGGATTTACGAGCGTCAGTTGACCAGCCGCGTTTACTCCGGCAGCACTTCGCACGGACAGTCCTTTATGCACATGGACGATTTAGTGGATGCTATTGATCTGGTGGTCGAGCACCGGGCCACGTTGCAGCCCGAAGTGCCGATTCTGCTGGGCGAGCCGGAACCTCTGAGCTATGACGAAGTTCAACATACGCTGGCCCGCCTGATCCATGGCGAGACCTGGGAGACCATCGAGGTGCCCGGCGCGCTGGCTCCGCTGGCAAAGGCGGGGACTTGGGTAATGGAGAAACTGCCCGGCGCCGATCCGTTCATCAAGCCGTGGATGATTGACCGGGCGAATGACCATTACGCATTGGACATCACGCGCGCCCGTACGCTCCTCGGCTGGGAGCCAAAGCGTTCGCTACGCGAGACGCTGCCGAAGATGATCGCAGCACTCAAAGCAGACCCGCTCGCCTGGTACCGCGAGAACAAACTGGAACCATCATCCGAAATGCAAGAGCAGGCTGCAACGCTGGTAAGGGGGTGAGTCTCATGTCGCCTGCCCACGCGCATCCAGAAATCCACGAGCCACCCGCGCATCCCGCCTCAATGCCGGGCGGCGAGGCCACGCAGATGCACATGCAGAGCGCCCAGCCTGCGGCGGTCGGCGTGCAGATGGAGCATATGGCACCAACATGGCCTCACTTTGCCAACATGGTGGTGGGACTGTGGCTGACCACGAGTATCTTCGCGCTCGGATACCGCAGTACCCCGCTCCAGGCGAGTGATGCGGTGAGCGGCGTGCTGATCATTATTCTAAGCATCCTCTCGTTGTCACAGCGCCCGTGGCTGAAGCTCTGGGCGCCGTGGACGAACTCGGTCGTCGGCCTCTGGCTGCTCTTCGCACCGCTCATCTTTTGGTCGCCCACGTCTGCCGTCTACTCCAACGACACGCTGGTCGGCGCGCTGGTGGTCGTCTTTGCGATTCTGATAGCGATGCCGGGGATGCGTATGGTGCCCGGTCCGGACGTGCCGCGCGGTTGGTCGTACAACCCATCGAGTTGGCCACAGCGTGCGCCGATTATCGCGCTCGCGCTCGTCGGGTTCTTCCTGTCGCGGCAAATGACTTCGTTCGAGCTTCACTACATCACGTCGTTCCGCGACCCGTTCTTCGGACACGGGACGATGAGCGTCCTGACGTCTGCTGTGTCGCGCGCCTTTCCAATCCCCGATGCCGGACTTGGGGCAGTCGCCTACATGGTCGAATTCCTTATGGGCTTCATGGGTGACAAAACCCGGTGGCGCACGATGCCGTGGATGGTTACGTTCTTCGGGATCCTCGTCGTGCCGCTGGGCGTTGTCAGCATCACGCTCATCATCCTGCAGCCGCTCGCCGTCGGGGCATGGTGCACACCTTGCCTCATCGCCGCCGCAGCGATGCTCATCATGATTTCGCTTACGCTCGACGAAGTTGTGGCGATGCTGCAATTCCTCCTCCAAGCGCACCGGGAAGGTCAGTCGCTCTGGAAAGTATTCTGGTCGGGCGGCACGTTGCGCCAGACCAGTGAAGCTGCCGCTAGCACCGTCCGTCCCGACGTGGTGCGTCCGATGGCAATGTTTTGGGGAGTGTCGCTGCCGTGGAACTTACTCGTCGGCGCGGCGCTAGGACTGTGGCTGATGTTTGCGCCCTCCACCCTGGGCACCACTGGCGCAGCCGCCCACAGCGATCACCTCATCGGCGCACTGATGCTGACCGTCGCCGTAATCGCGCTCGCCGAAGTGGGTCGCGTCGCGCGCTTTGCCAACATGCTTTTTGGCGCATGGGTGATCGCTTCCCCTTGGCTCCTCGGCGGCACCACGACTGCCGCGACGTGGAACGACATGATCGTCGGCACCCTGGTGATCCTCCTCAGTTTCCGGCGCGGTCCCGTCATCGAGCGCTACGGGAGCTTTGAAAGGTACATACGATGATTTCTCATGCGAAACAACATCGAAGTCTTTACCATGCGAGCGGCGGGCCGGAGCCGCAACGAACCGACGCCCGGTGAAATAAGCGAAGGACAAATAGCTAACGACAGGCGGGAGAACTAAGGGGTTCAGCGCCGCTGCCGTCTTCGAGCATTCAAGAGGAGGCGCGACGACCAACCGAAGGAGAAATGTGATGGCATGGTTTACGGCAAACTGGTTCTGGGTGTTCATCGCCATCGCCTTTGTCGCGATGCACATGTTCGGTCACGGCGGGCACGGTGGTCATAGCGGTCATGGTGGAGGTGATCATCAGGGAAGCAGGGATGAAAAAGACGAAGCGCAAGGCCGCTTCGTGAACACGAGTTCAGGCGGGCATCAGCACTGAAAGGCTGAACGCAATCGCACTCGGGAGTTGAGAGGAAAGAATTGTCATCCGTGACATAGCGCTGAACAACCGTGAAGCGGAAAGGAATAAGAGCAGTGCTGAATATCAAAATCGTGAGCTGGTCGCTGGGAATCTTTACCGCCATCAGCTTCGTCCTGTGCGTCATCTACGGATTGATCGTGCCGCCGAGCTTACACATGGCTGAATGCTTGGAGATGGCTTTACCGGCTTTCAAGTGGCTGACCTTTTGGGGCTTCTGCCTGGGGTTGATGGAGAGCTTTCTCTACGGCGTATACGCCGGACTCGTATTTGTCCCCATCTACAACTTCTTCGTCCGCCGGTGGGGTGTGCCGGCAAAGCAGTAGCAACACATCGGGGGCGCTCGTGATGTTAGATGGCTCAAGCGTGGTAGGGACTCTATCAGGGCAAACGGAAGGGTTCTGACGTGATCAGTAAACACCTGTTTGTACTTCTCGCCTGCTTGTTCGTCGTCATGATCGGCCTCGGCATTACGATGCCCGTGCTTCCGTTCTACGTCGAGCGGCTCGCGCTGGCAGAGGGCGTATCGCGCCAGTCGGTGGTGATGCACGTCGGCTTGTTGACCGGCGTGTACGCGCTGGGGCAGCTCATCTTCGCGCCCCGTGTGGGGGCGCTTGTCAGATCGAACGGGAAGAAGACCGCTCATCTTGATCGGCATTGCGGGCTACGTCATCGCGCAGGTTCTTTTCGGTCTGGCCACATCGCTGTGGCTGCTCTACGCGGCGCGCATTCTCGGAGGCGTTTTGTCCTCGGCAACACTGCCGGTCTCGGCAGCTTACGTTGCCGACATGACGACTGATGAGGAGCGCGGTCGAGGGATGGCGTGGTTGGGCACGGCGGTGAGTCTCGGCTTCGTCGTCGGTCCGGCGCTCGGCGGAATATTGTCTCGCAGAGACCTGCATTTCACCGCGCGCTATGGGCACTTCATGATTGATAGTTTCTCGGTCCCGTTCTTCGCGGCGGCGTTCTTGGGTCTGCTCACGCTTTTTGCGGCGATGCGGTGGCTGCCGGAGTCGCTGCCGGTAAATGCGCCAGCGCGCCGCGGGCGAAAAGACGGAGACGGATTGGCGAAGGCTGGCGCGAACTCCTCGGCCCGCTCCTCGGTCTGGCGCTCGCCGTACAATTCGGCCTCGCGATCTTTGAGGCGACGTTCGCGCTTTATGCGCAGGCGAAGCTCGGCTACGGTCCCGTTGAAGTGGGAGCCGTCTTCGTGGTGTGCGGGTTGGTGATGACCATCTTTCAAGTCGGGGCGGTCGGCTTCCTCGCGGGACGCATCCGCGAGATTTACCAGATCGGAGCGGGCTTCGGCTTGATGGGGACTAGTCTCACGTTATTGATAACGGCGCGCGCAAAGTTCTTCGTCTTTGCCATTGTCGGGCTGCTCGCGTTAGGCACGGCCTTTGTCTCTCCGAACCTCGCGGCCTTGATCTCGAAACGCGGTGGAACCCGCGGCGTAGGTACAGCGCTCGGCCTTCAAAATGCGGCCAACAGTCTCGGTCAGGCGAGCGGACCGATATTGGGAGGTGCGCTGTTCGCCTGGCAGATGAACGCTCCGTACTTGCTGACTGCGGCGTTGTTAGTTATGGTCGCTTTGGCCATTGCGTGGAAAGCAACGCACGGTAGGCCGCAACCGGAGTTGGCCGATCATGCCGGTGCCAGCCACACTAAGGCCGCGATGTGACCCGGCAGGCGTTTAGCTTGCTGGCCGGTAATACCCTGCGATCCGTTCGTGATCTTCCGGCGTCTTGCCATTTGGCAGTGAACGGTATCGGCGGGATTGGAGTCTTTCAAGCGAAAGTGCTTGCCGCTCTCAACGCGAGAAGACTCGGCCAGGTTCTGTGTCTTCATCTTGTCCGACTCCTTAGACTAGGAACTGCCTTGCTTTGAAGATCAAGCAGGTTCACCTGCCTTGGGCCCGGATGGCTCGGCCCGCTTGAGATTCCAACACTCCTGGGCGATTGCCCAGTCTTCCTGCGCGTGAATTACCAGCAAGCGAACGGATGAGTCAGCAGCGGAAATGTCTTGGTCTGAAAGAGATTGGAGGTTCTTTTCAGGATCGAGCCTCAAGCGGAGATAACCAAACTTCTCACAGGTCGCGGTCCGCACTTCCGAAGAGTTTTCGCCGACCCCCGCCGTGAATATAAGGGCATCCACGCCACCGAGCACCGCAACCATTGCGCCGATACCTGATTGCAGGCGATGGATATAAATGTCAAAAGCAAGTTTGGCGCGTTCATGTCCATTTTTCACAGCCGCTAGAATTTGCCGCATGTCGCCGGAGATCCCGGAGATTCCCAGCAGCCCCGATTCTTTGTTCAAGATCTCATCGACTCGCTGCGCCGATATCCCCCTCTGCCGGATGAGGTAGGTGAGAATACCCGGATCGATCGACCCGGATCGGGTACCCATCATGAGGCCTTCGAGCGGCGTAAAGCCCATTGTCGTGTCTACACTATGGCCCTCCTGAACTGCAGCGAGAGAACAACCGTTGCCCAGGTGACAGCTCACGAGTTTCAGGGAATTTAAATCCCTGCCAAGCAATCGCGCCGCACTGCCGGCGCAGTACTGATGATTGATGCCGTGGAATCCATAGCGGCGAATTCCCTGCTCGAACCACTCGTACGGACCAGGGTACGTCGCCGTCGATAGAGGCATGGTGCGATGGAAACCGGTGTCGAAGACAGCGACCTGCGGTACCGTACCCAACAGCTTAGCGACAATCTCCATGCCTTCCAGTTCGGCCCGATTGTGTAGAGGTGCAAAGGCGGAAACGCCCGCAATCGCTGCCTTAACCTCAGCCGTAACGATCACGGGCTCGAAAAATTGTGGACCGCCGTGGACGACGCGGTGTCCGACTACATCGATGTCAGACGGACCGGAAACCGCCTGCGTCTCGCCGCTCCACAAGCTGCGAAGCAAACGCTCGATAGCTTCCCCACGAGAGCCCGCCGAGGTCAGATCCTGCCGGAAAACTCCGCGGGAACTCTTGATCGAGCATCGAGCCTGGTCATCGATCCACTCGATCTTGCCTTCCCAGATGCAATCCGGTGGAGCATCCGGGAGCTTGTCTCCAATATCGTAGACACAGCTCTTCTGGCTGCTCGAACCGGAGTTGAGAACGAGCACCTTCATCAGTAGGGCCAGACCCAATCGCGGATTTCCGGCAGATCGTCTCCGCGTTCGCGAATATATTGTCGATGTTCTACCAGCTTGTTGCGCAAGAACTGCTTGAAATGGCCGCTCACGCTCTGCAGCCTGGGAACACGGTCCACGACGTCACCCGCCAGGTGGTAACGATCCAGATCGTTCATGACCGTCATGTCAAAGGGGGTCGAAGTTGTGCCCTCTTCTTTATAGCCGCGGACGTGGAGGTTGTCATGGTTGTGCCGGCGATAGGTGAGACGGTGAATCAACCACGGATAACCATGGTAGGCGAAAATGACAGGCTTATCCACGGTGAACATGGAATCGAAATCAACATCGGGGAGTCCGTGGGGGTGCTCACTCGAAGGCTGAATGGTCATCAGATCAACCACATTCACCACGCGAATCTTTATATCGGGAAAATACTGCCGGAGCAGATCGACCGCCGCCAAGGTTTCCAGCGTGGGCACATCCCCCGCGCAGGCCATCACCACATCGGGTTCGACTCCCTTGTCGTTGCTGGCCCATTCCCAGATGCCAATCCCCGTAGTGCAATGTTCGATGGCCGATTCCATGTCGAGAAACTGCAATGCGGGTTGCTTGCCGGCGACGATCACGTTGACATAGTGGCGGCTGCGCAGACAATGATCAGCAACGGAAAGCAGGCAGTTGGCGTCGGGTGGAAGGTAAACACGGACGATGTCCGCCTTCTTGTTGACCACGTGATCAATGAAGCCGGGATCCTGATGGGTAAATCCATTGTGATCCTGCCGCCATACGTGAGAGGTCAATAAGTAGTTGAGCGAGGCGATGGGTCGCCGCCACTCGATCTCGCGCGTCACCTTCAGCCACTTGGCGTGCTGGTTGAACATGGAATCAACAATGTGAATAAACGCTTCATAGCAGGAGAAGATGCCATGGCGTCCAGTGAGTAAATAGCCTTCCAGCCAGCCTTGGCACATGTGCTCGCTGAGCATCTCCACTACGCGGCCGTTTGGCGAGAGATGTTCGTCCACCGGCAGCGTCGGCTCCATCCATTGTTTGTCAGTCACCTCAAAGAGCGCGTCCAGCCGATTTGAGGCCGTCTCATCCGGGCCGAATACGCGGAAGTTCTTGGCGGCGGCGTTCAGCTTCATCACGTCGCGCAACAGTCCACCGAGCACGCGCGTGGCTTCCGCGTTCTGCGTGCCGGGTTTGGGAACACTAACGGCATAATTGCGGAAGTCGGGCATGATCAGATCGCGCAACAACAATCCGCCGTTGGCATGCGGATTGGCGCCCATCCTGCGCTCGCCTTTCGGAGCCAGTTCCGCGAGTTCCGGAATGAACTTGCCCTTTTCGTCAAACAATTCCTCCGGGCGGTAACTTCTCATCCAGTCCTCAAGGATCTTCACGTGCGCCGGCTTCGACGCAAGGTCCGCCACTGGGACCTGGTGCGCACGCCACGTACCCTCAATCGGCTTGCCATCGACTACTTTCGGCCCCGTCCAACCCTTCGGACTGCGCAGGACGATCATCGGCCATGTGGGCCGGCCTGCGTTTCCACCGTTGCGAGCTTCGTTTTGACGAGCAGCGTCTTGAATGGATCGGATTTCATTCACGATCACGTCCAAAGTTCCGGCCATCAGTTGATGCATCGACTCGGGATCGTGTCCTTCGACGAAATATGGTTTCCACCCGTAGCCAATAAAGAGATGGGTGAGTTCCTCGTCAGTCATACGGGCAAGGACGGTGGGATTGGCGATCTTGTATCCGTTGAGATGGAGAATCGGCAACACCGCGCCGTCACGCGCCGGATTCAGAAACTTGTTGCCATGCCAGCTGGTGGCGAGCGGCCCCGTTTCCGCCTCTCCGTCTCCTACGACGCAACAGGCGAGCAATTCGGGATTGTCGAACACCGCTCCACAGGCGTGCATGATCGAATAACCCAGTTCTCCACCTTCGTGGATGGAGCCGGGAGTCTCGGGCGCGACGTGGCTTGGAATTCCTCCCGGGAAGGAAAACTGTTTAAACAGTTTCTGTATGCCCGCTTCGTTCTGCGTGATGTTGGGATAAAACTCGCTATACGTGCCTTCGAGGTAGGTGTTCGCCACCAATCCGGGACCACCGTGGCCGGGGCCCGCCAGGTAGATGACATTCAGATCGTAATTCTTTATCAGGCGATTGAAATGCACGTAGATGAAGTTCAGACCTGGAGTAGTGCCGAAGTGTCCCAGCAGGCGCGGTTTGATGTGCTCGATCTTTAGCGGCTCGCGGAGAAGCGGATTGGCGTATAGATAGATCTGGCCGACGGAAAGATAATTGGCTGCACGCCAGTACGCATCGATCTGCCGTACTTCATCCGGGGAAAGCGGTTGATTTGATACTGGCAACTTCGCGGTATCCGCAGGTGCTAGTGGGCACATGACAATCCTCTTTCCCTACAGAGCTGGCTTCATAGATTCGGGTAGGCGGACGGGCAGATGAATTTCAGGTTGATTCAGCCCAGCTGCTGCGCAGCGCGCCCTTCATCAAACCCGAGCCCCGCTGCTCAATCCTACTTCATTCCCAGATCGGTCAGGTTCTTGGGATTTTCTTCACCCGCTGCCAGAACCTCATGGCATGCGGAACAGTCATTGGTGATGGACTGCCCATCAGAACTCGTATGACTGCCGTCATGGCAGCGGAAACATTCCGGAGAATCATTGTGCCCAAGATTATTCGGGTGGACACCCAGGTCTTACGCATGTCCGGGAAAATGTTGCTGCGCACACGCTGTATGCCTTGTCGCGGATCATCCGCCACTCTGAACAGTCTTTGCGGAGACAGAGACTATTTTTTCAGAGAGTGGATGTAAGCGACCAGCCCCTTAATCTCTTCGGCCTTTAGAGACTTTCCGTACGCGGGCATCTTGCCCTTGCCGTCCGTGATGATAGTAGAGAGTTCCGTATCCGACATTTTCTGCACCTCGGCAGCTTGGAAACCGAGGGCACCGAGTTTCTTCCCCGTCGCCGAACCGCTTCCGTCCGGGCCATGGCATGCGGCACATTTCGACTTATAGAGGGTCTCCGGCGCGCTTTGTGCGCGCACCGACAGTGGGAAGACAAAGATGACGGCGATTGCTGTCACGGCGGCAAAAGCTTGGATACTAGTTTTTTTCATGTGGTTTAAGCTCCATTCGATTGGCAAGTATAATCGCGTTTTTTCAGGTAAAGTATGTAGCCTTCGGTGGTCGTAGATTCAGATGCGAGGCATTTGCCGGATCCAACAACTCTAAATTGAGTACCACGTGAGCGCGTTTTTGTGGTCGCTTCGCAGCTCGGCTTGCTCGCTCCGACCAGGAAAGCAACAACATCAGAATGCGTAACGCAGGACCTCGGTCGGCGAGTTACCATCGAAATAACGTGGCGCCGTGGGCGCGACCAACCAGCCCTCGTTGTACTGTAATGATTCCAGCCGGTGTCCCAAGCCAGCTTCTAGTCCAAATTCATGCTCATGTTCACAGTCTGGTAGTACTTATACTGCGACGAGCCAAGAGGAAACAGAATATTTAGCTGCGGTATGATGCCGTCAACACTGGTGATGCTGTAGCCTAGGTTGACCGTCAATCGCTTGACGTGCTTAACCTGACTGTGCGCATCCCGAAATGAGTGTGGTTGGTGTAGGGTTACAATTGTGTTATTCGTAGTCGCTAGTTCGAGTTCAGCGGTTGTCACTGATATTTTCTCGAAAAGTGGATAATCGTGAAGGCATTCACAATGCTGCGACTGTCCAACATTGCACACTTTCACAAATATAAGGAGACACCCGCGTAGAGCACATCCCGGTTAGGCTGCGGGTACACGAATGCTGCGTGCCCAACTCCATGCCGCATATAGGAAACGAAACTGGCCCAGTACGAATTCCCTGTACCCGCTGCGATTCGAAGCGATCTATCAGTATCGGGCTCTGGGGCGGGTTGCGTTTAGGCGACCTGCTCACGCATCTCTACCGCGCAACGGCCCTATCGGCGAAGCGTGGATACTCAGCGTCCGCGAAGACCATCCGAGCCACGTTGCCAATGGACCGCTCAAACGGCGGGACTAAATGGGTTACCGAAGCGATCGTCGCGTGTTTAGGTCGCGATCGGCAAGCGTGACCCTGTGAGGAGATTGATGAGTGGATTTAAGTTGCAACGCCTGGGGCTGGTGATGGAGCCGGAGCCGGGCAATCCGATGGAGGTGGAAGGCGTGTTGAATCCGGCATCGGCGCGCGGTCGCGACGGGCAGCTCTATCTCTTTCCCCGGTTGGTGGCGCTGGGCAACTACTCGCGGATTGGCATCGCGCGCGTGCGCTTCAACCAGGCCGGTGACCCAGTGGGAGTCGAGCGACTCGGTATCGCGCTGGAGCCAGAAGCTGATTACGAATTACGGCCGGATGGCGGAGGTTGCGAGGATCCGCGCGTTACTTTCATCGAGCCGCTGCGGCAGTATGTGATGACCTACACGGCGCTTTCATCCCGGGGACCACGCATTGCGCTGGCCGTGTCAGAAGATTTGTTTCACTGGGAACGGTTGGGGCTGGCGACCTTCCAGCCCTATGAGGGTGTGAATTTCAATGACATCGCCAACAAAGATGCATTGTTCTTTCCCGTCGCGATCCCCGATCCGGATGGTCAACCTTCAATGGCGCTCATCCATCGTCCGCTCTTCCCGGGCACCGGGCCGGACGAAAAACTTCAGTGCCGGGTTCCTCGCGTGGTGAATATCCTTCAGGAGAGCATCTGGATATCCTATAACTCTCTGTTCAAGGAATGCTGCGACAGTCGCCTCTGCCGGCACCTCTGCCACTTCGATTCGCACGGGCGGCTGGCGACTCCGGTCGCGGCCTGGGAACAGTTGAAAATCGGCGGCGGCACGCCGCCCATCCTGACCCGGCACGGCTGGCTGATCATTTACCACGGCGTGAGTGAGGCAGTAGAGCCGAGCAACGACAGACACCAGCTGTGCTACTCGGCCGGAGTGATGGTGCTCTCGAAGGAGAATCCGCGCGTGATCCGCTATCGTTCGGCGGAGCCGGTATTGACGCCGGTGCTGCCGCAAGAACGGCGCGGGACCATCGACAACGTCGTGTTTCCCACCGGCATCGATCGGCGCGACGATCTTGGCTCACCGGACCGCTTCGACGTCTATTACGGGATGGCTGACAACCGGATTGGCGTGGCGCGCCTTGACGTGCCGGATTTCGTGGCGCCGACAGGATTCGCCGACCCACCGGAAGCAAAGGTGTAAGCGCCCTCTCTTGCGTCTCTAGGTTTACTAACACTCCGGCGACAGTCCCCACTATCCAGTAAACAACGATCATCGCGAACTGGTTTGCATTCTCCATGCCTGATTGGGCCTTGACACCCTTATGTGCGGATAGTGTGCGAGGGAGATCACAGCGGTTGCGGCTAGACCGCCCCGCAACCCAAACCACAGGGCAGCAGCAATGACAGGGATCAGATACATCCCGCCCAAGGCAATGTAAATTTCATGCAGCCCTGGCGCACCTTTGTGAATCTACCTTGTGTCGAATCCAAAGGGGCTTTTTCTGGCGGTACTCACTGTCGCTCTCGCTTCGTCGCGCGGTCACTGGTCAGAATTGCTGGAACACAGCGAGATGTGCTAGTCCATTCGCCTTACACTCCAATCCAGCAAAACCACCTTCCAAGCAGTCCCACTTTTCTGAAGGACGTAAGCAGACCAAACCTGATAGCCGACGTGCTTGCCGTCCTTCCCGGTCAGGTCGATCGTCTGCTTGGTATACCCCCACGCCATTTCGGAACTGGTGACGACCTTCACAAATTCCCACTTGGAAGGCGGGGCCGGTTCCTTGAACTCCGGAATCAAGTGATTGTCACGGAAATCTACCCATCCCTGGTTGCGATGTCCGTTCTCCAGCACCACCACGTCGGGTGAAACCAGTGCTTCGATGGAGGCGACATCGTGGCGCTCCAGCGCCTGCTGGAATTGCTGAATAACGCCCTTAACCCCGGCCTCATCAGGACCGGCAGCAAAGACGATGGTCGCAATGGCGACCAGTAACAGCGGCAGTCTCAAGAATCTCCGCACTGGCTCTCCCTTTTTTCTAAGCAGATGGATTATGTGCCCGGTACAGCGATACCGTTCCCAGTAGCGTTGAAAAACAGTTTGTGGTTTCCACCTTCTCAAATCCGGCGAGCTCGAGGAGGTCTGGTAGCAGACCCCTCACGTTGTCGGTCGTTGTGGCGAAGCCATCGAGAAGTTGGACCCCAACAAAAGCCAGCCTCATAGCAGGACTCGTTGGCTTTCCCCAATCAGCGATATGGAATTCTCCGCCTGGGCGTAGAACACGCAGAACTTCTCGCATGGCTTCCAGCTTCAATTCCGAGTGCAGATGATGAAAAAACAAACTTGAAAGGGCTAGGTCGAACGATTCCGCTGCGTACGGAAGTGCCGACGCCAGTCCTTGATCCAGTTGCACCGCGATCCCGGCCTCTTCCAGTTTCGTTCTTGCAAGTCTCAAGGCTTCCGGATCGGCATCCAACCCGAACACTTCAGCACTTCCATTGGCCCGCTTGACCATCATCGCCAGAGTGCCAGTCCCACACCCCAGGTCGAGGATTCGCTGCCCATCTTGAATCCTCGCTTGCCGGAGCAGTGCGTCCTTGAACGTAGCCTCACGCGTAGTAGCACGGACGACGGGATCGTAGAACCGCGTCAGCCAGCGATACCCCAATGCAGGAATGTAAGAGTTCGACGATCTTTTCATGTGGTGCCTACACTGCCTTGGGAAACACGGGCGCAAAGCGAGCGATCCTTGGATTTCTCGCTCTGCCGCCCGTGTCGAGCGCAGCCTGGTTCTCTCAGGAACCCAGTCTGCCCTCTCCACCGAGACGCTCGACGTGTTGTTGGGAAAGGGATCTACGTCGTCGTTTAGTGGACATGTTGATGGCTTGGCTGGTGCTAACTAAAGCGCGCTTTCACTTATGATCCATGCCGTCCATTCCCTTCATCCCCTCCATGGACTGCTTCCCTTTCATCGTGCCAAAGTGGACTTCGTTTGCGACCAGCTTGTCGCCGGAAACGTCTGCATGAATCACCACTTTGTCACCAACTTTCAGGTCTTTCAGAGCGGCCGGTGCATCGTTCTTTTCGAACTTGGTCTTGTCAGTCACCTCGACCGTTACAGATTTTTTGGACGTGGATTCAACCGTAATCGAATTGTCGGAGACGTTGGTGACCTTGCCCATTACGTGTTTTTCCTTGCCGTGGGCAAGCGCTATTACGGACAATGCAAACAACAGAGCAACTACTGCGACGGTGCGTTTCATGACTTCTCCTCAGTGATTGTGATGAGTTGCTGGTTTGGGTGCCTGATTGCTGGGTTGGTCTTCGTTCAAGAACTGCTCTTCTTCTAGTTCCTCCTGCCGCTCTTCCGGTCCTTTCGGATTCAGCCGTTCCATCTCCCGTTCTTTCTTCGGGCGTAATCTGGGGCAGGTGCCGGATGAACAAGACCAGTTTCCAGCTGTCGTCGTCCTTTACCTCGGTGCCCCACGCAGGCATTCCGGTGAGCCGAATGCCATTGTGGATGATGTAGTAGATCTCTCCGTCCGTGAGGTTCTGCGTCGCGGGCAGACGCATGTCAGGCGCTTTCGGATAAAGATTCTGGCCGATTTGCGTTTTTCCGCTGCCGTCGTTGCCGTGGCAAGTGGCGCAATGATCGGCGAAGTGGGCCCGCGCTTCGCTGAGAACTTCGGGGGTCGGCGCGAAGGGATTCTTCGCATCACGCTCTGACGCCGGAACCGAAAGCCTTCGTGCCGTCTTGGCGACGTAGGTTTCCATCGCTGACGGATTGTCGCGCGCGCTGAAGCCGCGCCGGATCGTCACCCATCCGAACGCAGCGGCTCCCGCGATGCCTGCAGCGATAATCGATAGAAGAAGAGTGCGTTTTCTCATGTGCTTACCTTTACTGGGGGCTTGCGCCCATCTGGAATGGGATGTTGACCTCACGCACCGGTTGGTCGATTCCGCCTGGCTGCGAAGGAGCTTCGAGACCGTCCGTGAGCAAGTAGGACTGCAGAGAAAGTGAACTCGTGGCGAAGTTCTCCAGCGCAGTGATGTAGGAGACTTCTAGCTGCATCAGGGTTCTCTGGGCGATGAGGACCTGTGGGTAGGCTGCAGCCATATCCTGGTATTTTTTGGTGTACATCTCGTACGCCTTTTGCGCCCTCGGTATCATCTGGTTCTTGTAGCGGTCGACAGCGGTTTGCGAGAACGTGTAGTTCTGGACGACGCTTGCCGCACGTTCCCGCAAGACGAGCTTCACGCGCTCCACTTCGCGCTTCGCCCTCTCTGCATCGGCCTTAGCGGTGGCAATGTTTCCCTGGTTGCGGTTAAAGATGGGAATTCTCACCCCCACGTCGGCAAAGCCCTGCAGTCCGACAGAGCTCCCGCTAATCTCGGACAACAACTCGCCATTCTGCTGCATGCCACCGCGGAGTTGCAGGTCGGGAATCGGTTCCCGCTTTGCGCGAGCCAAGGCTGCTTCGGCTCGTTTGACACCGAGTTCGGCGATTCTTACGGCAGGACTCTCGTTGACGATTTTCTCCACCAGTTCATCCGCATTGACCGGCGGAGTGTCCTCGAGTTTTCCTTCGAGCTTCATCAAGGGAAGTCGCGGATTCCCCACGACGGCGGCCAGTGCTTTCCAAACCCGCTGCTGGTTCTGTTCGGCCATGGTGACCGCGAGTTGTGCCTGCTGCGCTTCCACTTCCGATTCGAGCACGTCGGGAGCGTCCGCTTGGCCGACATTGGCGAGCTGATGGGAGGTCTCGACGGCGTCGTCGGCAAGCTTGCTGAGGTTTTGTCGCAACTCCAGCGTCTGCTGGGCAGCGAGCGCTTGGATGTAGGACATCCGCACGTTTGTGACTACGCGCAGTTTTTGCTCTTCGGCCTCTGTTTCTGCCTGTTTGAGCTCCTGGTCAAAAATCTTTCGATTCAGACCCAGCTTTCCACCCAGCACGATGTCCTGCTGAACGAAAAACCCCTTGCTCGCCCCCGTGAAACGACCCGCCTCGAATCTGTTCGCCCTGGTAGCCGACGGTTGGGTTCGGGTAGAGTCCCGACTGCTTCTTCCTGCCTTCCGCCGCCTGGATGTTGGCGGCCGATTGCGCGAACGTCGGGTTGTTCTGTAAGGCCATCTGTTGCAGTTCTTCGAGCGTGATCGTCTTCTGCTCGGAAGCTGGAGTTTGCGCTCGGCCCGGCAAGGCGACCAGGAACAAAGGCCCAGGAAAGGCAGAGTACGAATCGGGTTACACAACGGAGTGGTGACACGGTTTCGACCCTCACTTCCATAAACTTCACCGGCGTAGTCAGGTTATTCATGTTTGTGCTCCATTCCCGGCATGTCCATCTTCATTGGCTTATTGCCTTCCTGTTTTTTTCGAAGCTCCATGATTTGGTCGTACTTGTCTGGAGGCAGCACGCGTACGAACGTCATCATTCCCGCCATGAAGCCGCTCCAGCCGGGACGCAGGCCGAAGTTTTCAGGTTTGTCGACCATTTGATCCATCGCCATCATGGGACCTTCCATGAAGGCATCCTGCGGAAAGCCCGGCACGGAATTCGCATCCTTGCTGACGTCGGGCTTGCCCATCTGCATTCCCTCGTGCTGCATGTCGGGCATGTCTTGGTGCTGCATCGGATTCCCGGCTTTCAGCGGAGAATTCGACATGGTTTGCTCCGCTGTCGAACCGACGCCCATTCCGCGACCCAGGCTCGGACCGTTTTCCTCGGACGTCGCACTTCCTTGTCGCAGCATTCCCATGCCTCGCTCCATGTCGAGACCCGCGGGCATTCCAGTTCGGCGTGACATCGGGCCGACATTCGACGACATCTGGTTCATCATGTGGTGCGGAAGATGGCAGTGCAGCATCCAGTCGCCCGGATTGTTCGCGACAAACTCGACATCCCGAGATTGCGCCACTCCTACGAGCACCGTATTTCCAGGACCCCACGTGGATTGTGGCTGTCGTCCTCCTTCCGTGCCGGTAACCACGAATTGGTGGCCGTGAAGATGGATCGGATGGTGGTCCATGCCGAGGTTGATGAGGCGGATGCGGACTCGCTCCCCGTGCCGCACGATGAGAGGAGTGTTGGCTGGACCGGATTTTCCGTTGAAGGTGAGCCAGTTGAACTCCATGTTCATGGAGTTCGGCACATTGATATTCGGCAGGATGGCGTACTCCTGCATAATGATGGCGAAGTCTTTATCGACGCGCGGCTTGTATGGCTCCTGTCGGATGCATGATGAACGCGCCGATCATGCCCATCATTTCCTGCATCGCCATGTGCGAGTGGTAGAAATAAGTTCCTTCCTGGTGGAGCGTGAATTCGTAGACAAATCGGCCACCGGGAGGGATCGGATCTTGACTGCTTCCGGGCGCTCCGTCCATGTCGTTCGGGATTTCGAAACCGTGCCAGTGCATCGAGGTCGCTTCGGGAAGGTGGTTGTCCACGATGATCCGAACGCGATCACCCTGGTTCACTTGAATCGTCGGGCCCGGAGCGCTGCCGTTGTAACCCCAGAGGTCAACGATCCGGCCAGGAAAGATCTCCTGTTTAACCGGCTCGGCAATGAGATGGAATTCCTTGACGTTTCCGTCCATGCGCCACGGAAGTTGCGGAACGTCGGGCGTTTCCACGGAAACGATCCGACTGCTGCTGCGCTGGGTAGCGTGGCCCATGTGCTTCATGTCCATGCTTGCTCCGCTCGCCTGCGGCGCTGCAAAGAGGCGAGGTGCGGCGGCCAAACCTGCGCCCAGACCAAGAGTATTTCTAAGGAAATCACGTCTGTTCTTCATGGTTCTTCCTCTTCAAGAGTTGGCGGACCCAACTGTCCCGAGGAACCCAAGGGACATTGGATCGAAGAGAGATGCACGGCCAGGCAATCGACATCAAGTCGCTGCTCGGCTATACCGCTGCTAGAAGGACGAGGGGGAAACTCAGATGCGAAGGATGCTGAAAGAGGCAGTGGATGCAGAGGGCGACGGTGGGCCGCTATCCGAACTCCCTACGCTCGCGGGATCAGGCGTCGGGAATTCGGCCCTATATCCAGGATGACCGTGCCGTTCTGGACTACCGTCACCTGAGGGATAACCTTTCTCGAAACGTTCAGGCGTTCCGCCGTGACACAATTCGTCTGGCACGATTGCGACACCAGCATCGGACTCATGGCCTCAACACCTGGATGATTCATGGCTGAGTGATCGTGAGCCATTCCCGGCATGGTGTCCGAAGGCTGACTGCAGTGGCGCTGGCTTTCCGCTCGCGAGTGGCGTTCGCACATGAGAGCGCAAACCCCGGTCGGAGTAATCCCGGCGAGCAGAACAGTCAGGAGAACTATCGAAGTTGCGGTTCTTCGAGCCACTCTTCAAACTTTACCCTACGGCGCAAGGAAAGCGCAAACTCGGCCTAACGCACCAACTCACTAGATCTTTTGCCCAATCCAGGCCTCGCAAGCGACGCGCAACATGGTTTGACAGCAGCACTCCGGTACGCAGCACTGACGGTGTCGGTACGAGCTCGTGGGGAGATGGACCATGGAATGGTTCAACAAACGCACATTGAACCGGGAAAACGAGGGATCGACTTGAGAGATGTGGGACAGCGAAGGAAAGGGCCCTTGCCCCCGTACCTTACTATGGGGTTTGCACTGAACTCTGAAGGTGGGAGATGCTGGCTAGGGAAGCCGGAATCAATCTAGAAACAGTTCGGTACTGCGAGCGTCGAGGCCTGCTGCCGAAGCTTCCACGAAGTGCATCGGGATATCGCCTGTTCCCGGTAGGGGCTGCACGGCGATTGAGGTTCATCCGTCGGGCGCAGGAACTAGGTTTCTCCCTACGAGAGATTCAGGAATTGTTGTCGTTGCGAGTGTCGCTCGGTAAGACGAGCGCAGACGTCCGCGCAAGCGGGCTGAGGCGAAGATCACCGACACATTCAAAGCAAGATCAAGAGAGCCTTGAGTCCATGGAAGAAAACAGCTTCGGAAACTCACTAAGACTTGTGCCGGCTGCGGGCCGATCGCGCAGTGTCCAATTCTAGCGAGTCTGGAAAAGGGGGATGCATGAGCCGACATGGAAGCAAGGTCTGCCGGCACTCCGCGAATCGGTCACGCATTCCACAGCAAAGCAACAACCAACAGCCCGACTGCGCCATACATGGCCCATCGAAGTTCCACACAAAGAGACCGTACCCATGACGGTTGCTGGCTCTGAACGCATAAGCGGCCAACATTTCTTGGTGCTCGACGACCGTAGCCTAGTGCGGTGTGCTCGTGCGCAGATCCTCTGCAGCCTTGTGATGGCCGACGGCAATTGCACGGTTTTCTTGCGCGGCTTTGCGCTCATCGGCGGCGGCCTCCTCGCATAGCCTGATGTTTTGCATGTTCGGAGTTTTTCCCCTGTGGTAAGCGTTGGCCAAGTCAAGGTGCTCTTTCGCTTCGCTCTCCAGCTTCGCTGCCTTCATGTTGAAATACTGCGCCAGTTGCTCGTGCTGCTCAGGTGTCTCAGCAGTGCTGAGCAGCTTCATCACCTGGTCTTTCGTCAGCGGTTTCTCCTTCTGTGCCCAGATCGAAGTGCTGAAGGCTGTCGTTAACACGATAGTTAGAACCACGATGAATCGTTTCATTGGATTTTTCCTTTTTGTCTTTGGCAACTAACACAAATTTGAATCGACGTTACCCGCGAAGTGATTGCAAGGTATTTGGTTTGACACGTGGCGTCCAATTGATTATTTGGTTTGCTGTGATTCGAAAAAAAATCTAAAAAAGAAATCTATGACTGCGATAAAGGATATTTCTGCCTTGTGAAAACGAAGAACCAGTTCGGAACGCGCGGGCGCAAAACATTCGGCGAAGGCTTGTATCCGCTACACTGCGAGTTATGAGCAGCGCGTCAAAGCAAGTACCACGGCTAGCTTGCGAAGAAACATCCGAGGAGATTCTGTCCCTTCCCCTCTTGGATGCGCCAACCGAGACTAGCGAATGCGTGGCGAGGAAAGTCGTTCCTTGGCGAGCGCCTGGATCTCCCGCGACCTTTCATATGCGAAGCGGACAACCTCTTCTGCTTCGCTTGAAAGTTGCAAATCTTCACTGGTTAACAAGACCTGTAACTTTGTATGCATCAGGAGGGCAGGCGCGCATAGGTCTCGGTGAAATTTCTCCACAGTTTCAGCCAAATGCCGGAAATCGCGCTCGCGCTTGTTCTTCTGCCAGAGCAACCAGCCGAGAGCTACTTCCAAAAAGGATGAACAGGACGCGATAGAAGATCATCGCTGGCTGCGGCTGGACCATTTCAATCCAGAAACTCGTATTCTCCATCCGGGCATGCATGACCGTGTCAATAATGCCTGCGCCTAAGCCAAACAGGATCCCGTAGAAGATTTCTTTATACTTTTGAAACATTCCTGACTCCTGGTGCGACAAAGAAAAGCTGGGGCTGCGGCGGTTGCGGTCATCACAGATGCACGTTTCGCAGTCGCAACGAATTGGTGATCACCGACACTGAGCTGAGGCTCATCGCGGCGGCGGCGAGAATCGGGCTCAACAGGATTCCAAAGAACGGATAGAGCACGCCAGCCGCAATCGGCAAACCCACCGAGTTGTAGATAAACGCGAAAAACAGGTTCTGGCGAATATTGCGCATGGTGGCCCGGCTCAGCTTGCGGGCGCGTACGATGCCGGCCAGGTCTCCCTTGACGAGAGTGACGCCGCCGCTTTCCATCGCTATGTCGGTACCGGTTCCCATGGCGATGCCGACGTCAGCCTGCGCCAGGGCGGGCGCGTCGTTGATGCCATCGCCGGCCATCGCAACGATCCGGCCTTCTTTCTGCAAGCGCTGAACAACCTCGGATTTTTTGTCCGGCAAGACTTCGGCTTCGAACTCTGCGATGCCAAGCTTCCGGGCCACCGCCTTCGGCGGTGGTGCGGCTGTCACCGGTCAGCATGACGATGCGCAGACCCTCGGCCCTGAGATCGCGGATCGCCTGTGGTGTGGATGGCTTAATTGGGTCCGCGATGCCGATTATGCCGGAGAGCCGCCCATCCACGGCGGCAAAGATTACGGTCTGGCCTTTGCGGCGGAGTTCATCGGCCTCTAGCTGCAGTGAACCGAGGCTTAGGCCCAAGCTTTGAAACAGCTTTTCATTTCCGGCAATCACGGTTTTGCCGTCGACCTTGCCACTGACGCCGCTGCCAGTCAGAGACTGAAATTCCGCAACGCTCGCAAGCGCAAGAGCATTCTCCTTGGCGGCTGCCACGATGGCGGCTCCGAGCGGGTGCTCGCTTCCCTGCTCCAGGCTTGCCACCAGCCTCACCAACTCAGAGTCATTCTGTCCGGCGACAGACACCACTGCTTCGACGCTCGGCTTGCCGGCGGTCGAGAGTTCCGGTTTTGTCGACGACCAGCGTATCCACCTTCTCGAAAATTTCCAGCGCTTCGGCGTTGCGGATGAGAACGCCGGTGTGCGCCCCTCGTCCGGTGCCGACCACGATAGCCATGGGCGTCGCCAGTCCGAGAGCACACGGGCAGGCGATGATGAGCACCGCCACGGCATTCACCAGCGCGTGCGCCAGACGCGGCTCGGGGCCGAATAGAGTCCAGAGAATGAAGGTCAGGACCGCGATTGCGATGACTGCGGGCACGAACCACGTGGCCACCCGGTCCGCCACTCGTTGGATCGGGGCCCGGCTGCGTTGCGCCTTGCCTACCATTTGGACGATTTGCGCTAGTAAGGTCTCACTGCCCACACGCTCGGCTCGCATCACGAACGAGCCCGTTCCATTCACTGTTGCGCCAATCACCCGGCTGCCGGTGGCTTTCTCGACCGGCATGGATTCGCCGGTGATCATCGACTCATCGATGGCACTGGCTCCTTCCAGAACCACACCGTCCACCGGAACTTTCTCGCCCGGACGCACGCGCAGATGGTCGCCCAGCTTCACCTGATCCAGCGGAATGTCGTGCTCTGTACCGTCACGCAGGATGCGCGCAGTCTTCGGGCTCAGATCGAGCAAGGCACGAATCGCGGCTCCGGTGCGGGTGCGGGCGCGCAATTCGAGTACCTGTCCCAGAAGGACTAACGTCGTGATGGAAGCCGCTGCCTCAAAGTACACGGCGGGCGTGCCGTTCATCTCGCGAAACGATGGCGGAAAATCCGCGGAAAGATGGTCGCGATCAGGCTGTACCCGTAGGCCACCCCCGTGCCCATCGCGATCAGCGTGAACATGTTGGTGGAACGGTTGACGATGGATGCCCAGCCTCGCTGGAAGAATGGCCTGCCTCCCCAAAGGACGACTGGCGTCGCCAGGAACAGTTCGATCCACGGCAACCAGCCGTTGGGAAGTGCGCGCTGGACCGGCATGCCGGGCAGCATGTCAGCCATGGCGATGACCAGCAACGGGACGGTTAGTGCGACGCCGACCCCAGAAGCGCCGCGTCATGTTGCGCAGTTCCGGGATTCTCTTCTTCCGCCGCTGACGGTGCGCGGCTCGAGCGCCATGCCGCAGTTCGGGCATGATCCCGGGCCTGGCCGCACGATCTCGGGATGCATCGGGCAGGTGTACTCGATACGGGCGGTCGGCGCCGGCATCTCGGGTTCAAGTGCCATGCCGCAACTGGGACACGGCCCGGGCTTGGTCTCCCGGACTTCCGGACACGTCGGGCAGTATTAGTTGCCGACAGGTGTCTGCGGGACTTTTCCTGGAGCGACTGTATTCTCTGCCAACGGCGTGCTGGGCACGGTGATCAGACGCGGCGCCAGATAAACATGGGGTGGCGCGGAACTTCTCCAGGCAGTGGGCGCTGCAGAAATAGTAGGTCTTGCCCGGCGTGCTCCGATTTGTACCGGGCTGTGGACGGGTTGACATCCATTCCACAAACAGGGTCTTTGGTCTTGGCGTCGACGGTTACGGGAACTCGCGGGACCGGCGTTGCAAGCATGGTCAACTCTGCGGACGGAGCCTTACGCCGGGGTTGAGATATTTGTCAGGACTGGCTTTGAACTTCTCCTAGCAATGCCCACCGCAGAAGTAATAGGTCTCCCCGGCGGTGTGTGTACATGCTTCGCTGTGGCGGGGTCCACGGACATGCCGCAGACCGGATCCTTCATCGCTTCACTGAAATCGGCGCGATTGGTTGACATCATTTCCTCCCGATTCGTTCGGGCCTTCCCGAGAATTTCCTCCCACGAATTTCCTCCACTCGATCCTATGCCTTGGGAGTCCGCGTGTTCTATCCTTACATGCCACACCGAACACCCATCACCGATTCGTGCTTCAAGAGACATGGTTGCACGCGAAAAAGTGGGCTGTCGTTTGTGTGTCCGTTTCGTAATCTGGATTGCATCAAGCCAACATGTGCGCCATCAGGGACGACTCTCGGAGCCTTTCGGGTTACTCCTGCCCCTGGGCCGCGTCGTTATTGGGGTTCGCAAAGGCCTTGATTCCTTCCGTGATCGCCTCAGGCCGCACGATGACTTTATTGTCCACGACCGAATATGCTACTGGGACTCCAACGCAGCCCTTGTCTGCCGTGAGTCGTTCGTTCTGATCTGCCAATCCGCATCGCGCTTTGGCATTTCCCGCAAATGA
This sequence comes from uncultured Acidobacteriota bacterium, assembly GCA_963801895.1. Lineage (GTDB taxonomy): Bacteria > Acidobacteriota > Terriglobia > Terriglobales > Acidobacteriaceae > Sulfotelmatobacter. The sequence goes on from CAWDGM010000008.1 coordinate 416,716, forward strand.
GGTTCCCCTGCTCAGCTTGTGATCGCGGCGATGGGAGTAACAAGCAATGCAAGAGGCAAACGCCGTGCGAATCGCGCCGTCGGCGTCTCGCTGGACAAGCAGTCTCGATCGTTCCGAGGAATTGGTGGGATAGGTAAAGAAGCGGGTTTGCCCTGATTCGAGCCGTGCCAGGTCGTAAACAAAATTCTCTCCTGCTTGCAGCACGATTTCCGGCAAATTGTCCGACGCGCGCTCCTTTCGTTCCTGGGAGATCGCAAACCATGCAGCGGTTCCCCACACTGCAAGCTAATACACCAACGATTATGGCCCAGACGCGCCAACTCTTGCGGCTGAGGTCTCGAATCCGCTTTTGTCGCCGTCCTAAGGTACGATGTCCGTGAACGCCACATCTAAACTTTCTGGAGGCCAGGAACCTGTCCTCGGTGCCCTTTCTCCAACATCACCAGGAACCCGAATACCGGATCCTTGAATTGCGCCTGGTGAAGTACTTCCCAGTGTTGGCAAATGTAGTCATGCAGGAAGCGCTCGATGTGTCCCAACGAGATGATGTCGTACTTTGGGCTGCCAGAGGAGCCAGGCAAGGCTCCGAAAGCGACCATCCTGACACGGTGACCACAGTTGGTCATGGCATGCCCCTTCTGTAGCAGCTGTTTGACGACTTCGGGAACGTGGCACCTATTGCAACAACCAAAGCGTATTAATGCGGCCTGCAAAACTGCCGGGTCCCGGCGCCGCATCGTTCAGCTCAGCCTTTCCTTCCTTGACCTCACCGATAAGCATCTCCGCACAGTCGGGACGACATCCGAGCTCTGGGTCTGGGGCATAGCTGTGTTCATCTCCATCCGGCCCTGACGGCACCAGCCTGCCTGCTCCGGGGAAGCGAAAGGCAAGAATGTCCAGATCGGTAGCGGTCCGGAATCCGCCGTAGCGCCGAGCTTCCACAACCGGGTATTCGGACACCGGTGAAATATCCATTCACCCGCAAATAGGCTTCGACGAGGGCCACTGCATGATCCATGATGGTTAGCCTCCCTTCCTGTCGCGGTTGTCCACTACTACTCACGCGGGCGATGTCTTGCGGAAGCTCCATTGGCGCTCGCACGCTCCAAGTTGCCTCAAGCGTTGTTTCATTTCCTCTAGACAACGTACTTCACACTGATCCACTGGCTGGTCGAACCCTCTCCGGTGGAGGATTTTCATACTCAGAGTGACGTCTGGACGGTTGCCGCGGACCGCTGAATAGCGAAGTGCCTGCTCGTAGGGTCCGATCTCATACCTTGAGGGCCGCTCTTCCTTCGGATGAATACAGTCGGCGATGGACAGCAAAGCACTATAGACATGCCGGCAGGCCGGACATCCCGGACTGACGTGCCCTGTTCCAGGCTCGTGCGTTCCGGAGAGTTCCAGTTCAAAGCCCACCTGTTGTTGTTTGCCACCAACCATCAAGTATTCCGGCCAAACTTCCCAGCAGACCTGATAGCGCTTCACCAGATCAACCAAGACTGACGATTCGTCCTTTAAGGAACTGCTGGTCGGCGATCGTCGTTCTGTATACATCGTGATAGCCTCCACGCTATCCAGCCGTGCGCTGCTTCTGGATGTTTCCTGCGGACTCCGACTTGTTCAACTTCCCTACTCCTTAGTCTATGAAGCGATACACACTTCCCAATCACTCTCACGCGTTCAAATGCGATGAGGCAACGACCCCACCATATTGCCGTGGCCCGAGTTGTTCTCGAACTCGCTCATGCCAACGCGACGTCGCAAGACTCCATTGACGTTCGCCAGTCCCGAGTTCCGACAAAGCTTCTTTCGTTTCACGAAGACTGCGCATTTCACATCGCCCAGCTGACTGGTCAAACCCTCTGAGCTGAAGGACCTTCACCTTCAGAGCGACATCGATCTTCGCGGTGAGGTTGTCGTTGGGGCCGCTCCCCTGCACGGCGGAGTAGCGGAGGGCCGCCTCGTATGGCCCTCTCTGGTACAGCGAAGGCTGTGCTTGCCTAGGGAGGACCCACTCGGTCACGGCATGGAGTGCACCGTAGATCTGCCGACAAGCTGGACAACCTCGGCCCATGTGCTGTGTTGCAGACTCGTGGGTTCCCGAAAGTTCAAGTTCAAATCCGGTCTGCCTTTCTTGCCCACCGATCATCGAGTATTCTGGCCAAGCTGCCCAGCAGACGTGATACCGCTTAGCAAGATCAGCCAAGAATGGCGGGTTGCCATCAAAGAAACTCACAGCCGACGATCTTTCT
>CAWDGM010000009.1:0-131158 GCA_963801895.1 uncultured Acidobacteriota bacterium
AGTTGAGGGCCCCATCAGTCCTGATCACGTCCAGATATCAGTCTTAGCTCCTGCAATGTCATTTCGCTCGAAATAGCTTCGGAATGCCGTGTCATCCCGGGACTAATGCCTATTACTCGTCCAACATGTCGTGGATTGTTGAGTCATTAGGACCTCACATCCCTGGCGTTTCCCCATGCTTCTCAAAGCTAAGGCCGATGGTATCAGGAATTTATTCCGTTAACCGACCGGGATCGCTGTTTGGCCGCCGCGAGTCCCATCCTCTCCTGCAACCTCTTAAAACGAGGATTCGTGCGCAGAGGCTGGAACTGTGGGTCTATCATGACCCCGGAAATAGTGGTGTCTCCTCGGTCGTACGCTTTCTCGAGCCATTCCAAGGCTGCTTCGTGATTCCCGAGCCCAGCACAAATGATGGCGAGATGCACCGGGGAAATGTATTGGGAGTGCGAAGCGCTCAATAACTCATCGAAGATTTGTTGCAGATTTCGAGCACTTTCAGAATGAGAAGCAAGGCTGCGCCGACAGTCGAAACCACTCCTCCGATGCGCCAAGCCGTAAGGTGCGACTTCGTTTAACACCGGCGTTCTCAATAGCATATAAGCCTTTATAGATCTTTTGCAAAACTCCTGTGAATTCTTAATAGCCTCTTTAGGACGCTGAGACGCGAGTCACGTAAGGTCGGCTTCAGTGTTGGCGTGGCGTCGCCGGGCGCAGCCAGTGGTCCTTGTCGGCGGCCGGTGATCCTCCGCACGATTAGGAAGTCGCGGATTTGAAATTTTCTTCGGATGCTCGTCGCTATCTCACGGCAGGTAGCGACGGGCCGGATGTCGGGTGCGTAGTAATGTATCGAGGCTTCCTCTACTATTCGATACTCGCCGACTGTCCATTTCGCCGAAGTTGAAATACGTCGGCGTGCGAAATTCATCCGGGCAAGCGCCGAAGTCGCAGCGATACAGAACAAATTGAAACGATGAATTGATCTAAGGAGAATGAGTTATGTGCGGTATTGTCGGATTCTTTTCGCGGCGCACGCCCAACTCGGAAGCAGCCTTGCGCCGGGCCACCCTTGCCTTGAACCATCGAGGACCAGATGGTCAACGCCAATGGATCTCGCAGGATGGCAAGGTCGGTCTCGGCCACGCGCGCCTCAGCATCATTGATCTCACAACGGGTGACCAACCAATTGCCAGTGAAGATGGCCAGACCCGAATTGTGGTCAATGGCGAGTTTTATGGGTATGAATCGATCCAGCGAGAACTCGAACGATCGGGACATCGCTTGCGCACACGATCCGACAGCGAAATCGCCCTTCATCTTTACGAGGATGTTGGAGCTCAATGCCTCCACCGCCTGCGTGGCGAGTTCGCATTTGTTCTTTGGGACGAGACCAATCGCATAATCTTCGCCGCTCGCGACCGCTTCGGCATTAAGCCGCTGTTCTACGCCGTTCACAATGAAACGCTCTACCTGGCCTCGGAAGCCAAGGCACTATTCGCCGCTGGCGTGCCTGCAAATTGGGACGCGGAGTCCGTTTATCACTGCGTGGAATACGGAGGGCATCCATCTCGTACGCTCTTCAACGGAGTTTTTCAAGTCCCGCCGGGACACTACATGATTGCGAGCGACAAGCACATCGAGTTGCATCAATATTGGGACTTCAATTATCCCGCAGCAGATCGCGCCGCAGTAGTGCGGACTGACATTGAGTATGCTGCGGAGTTTCGCGATGCATTGGAAGAGGCGGTGCGGATTCGTTTGCGAGCAGACGTCCCGGTGGGCTGCTATCTCAGCGGCGGGCTGGACTCCTGCGCGGTGCTTGGATTGGCGGCAAGGCATCATCCAGGATCGATTCGCGCGTTCACTCTTACCTTCGATCGGGATGACTACGATGAGGGCGACATCGCACGTGAGATGGCAGCGAGAGCCCACGCTGAGTTCTTCCCGATTCCAATTCGGCAGGATGATTTAGCAGATCATTTTGCCGACGCCATAGAATCTTCTGAAAGTCTTTGCTTCAATGCCCACGGCGTCGCCAAATACCTTCTGAGCCGTGCGGTCAGGAATGCGGGCTACAAAGTCGTTCTTACGGGAGAAGGTTCGGATGAGATCCTTGGCGGTTACCCGCATTTCCGCCGGGACGTACTTTTGCACAACAACCAAGGGCAAGATGAGAAGGTGGTCGCGGCTCTTCTCAAGCAGTTGAACGAAGGCAATCCGGTCTCCCGAGGATCGCTCTTGCCTGATGGCAATGCCGGACCGCTGACTCGAGTAAAAAACGTGCTCGGGTTTGTTCCTTCGTGGATGGAAGCCTTCTCGGCGCGTGCATGGAAGATGCGAGCCGTATTTTCCGAGAGCTTCCTGGCTGAATTTGGCGAACGCGAGGGCTTTCAACCGTTCCTCGACAGCATAAACGTTCGTAGCCAGCTGACTGGACGCGATCCGTTGCATCAATCGCTTTACATGTGGGCGAAAACAGCCTTACCTGGCTATATCTTGACGACGCTAGGCGACCGAATGGAGATGGCGCACTCAGTAGAGGGACGAGTGCCGTTCCTTGATCATCGCGTCGTCGAAGTTATTCGCTCTCAACCACCGAACCAAAAGGTGCGAGGCATGACGGAGAAATACGTTCTTAGGGAGGCGACACGGGATGTAATCACCGATACGGTATATCGGCGGCAGAAGCATCCGTTTCTGAGCCCGCCGGCAACTTTGAATCCGGAGCAGCGGCTCAATGCCTACGTTCAGGATACATTGCGCGGCGCGGTTTTTGCCTCCATTCCGTTTTTCGATCAAAGCAGAGTTGTGCGATTGCTCGATAGCCTGCACGACATGGATGACGGAGCCCGGGTTGCGAACGACCAAACCTTGATGACACTGGTGAGCATCTGTGTTCTTCAGGAGAGATTTCGACTTGGGGACGGTTCTGGCGTAGAGAAGTCGTTGGATGCTCTAGTTGGAGGACAAATGAATGCTCCCAAGTCGCCGTGTGTAACTGACTTTTCGAATTGAGAGGCCAACGAACGAATCGGAGAAAAAACTGTGCTAATTTGTGCTAGCGATCCTTTATTCTGGCTAATTCTGTGAAATGTATGTGATTGAAAAGCCTGTAAGTTACAGATTCCAAAAAAGGGGGAGGAGTTCGAATCCCACTCTCTCCGCCAGCAAGTCTGAATTGCAGGGAAAAAGCTCGCTTTTATCCGCGAAAAACGCGAAACATGCCTATTCTTTGCGATGATTTCTCGACCGACCGAACTCTGGAGAACTTGTTCGTTTGGAGATGCCTTGCTCAAACGGATTGAAAGTATTCAGGATGTGCTCGGGAGAAGCGGCCGAGGCTAGTTGCTGCGCCCGGATTCCTTCTTTAGTCTGTCCAGTGTTTCGGGCGCGACCCATTTCCCCGACTTCTGCGCCTTGTGAACGATTACCCAGCCTTGGTCGTATTGCCGGCTCTCAGCGTAGAGCGCTATCAGCGGATTGTAGGGATCGCACGAGCAGCCGTCGGCGGTGGCGCCGGTATCAATTGATTTCTCGAAATCCGCGATGGCGGCATCATGCTTCATTCCTTTTTTGTAAGAGGACCCGCCGCGTGTGCAGTACGCATCGGCCAAGCGCGCCCTGCCCAGCGGATTCAGCGCCATCTCTTGCGTGTAGTCTTGGATCGCCCGGTCCAGTTCGCCGGTCGTCTCATGAATCAAGCCGAGTCTGTCCCAAGCCAGGTAGAGCCGGGCGTCCCTCTCGATGGCCTTCTTGAAATCGGCAGTTGCCGGGTAGAACCAGGCCTCCCGGTCGGCATCAGTGCCCATCAACCGGCCGTCCACGACGGCCTCCAGGGCGGCCCGGTCGTAATAGGTGACTCCCCGGGTGTAATAAGCCTCCGCGCTGGGATTGAGCGCTATGGCCTGGTCATGATCCCTAACGGCAAGGCCGAACAAGCGGTCGTATTCATCAGCGGAGATCAGCTTGAATGCCCGGCTATAGCGGGCTTTTTCCGAATAGGCGCTGCCTCGCTTCGCGTATGCCTCTGCGCGGCGAGCGTTATCGCGAGCGGTCTCGATCGCCTTGGTGGCACTGCTGATGTCGCGATCGTAGCTGCTTAGGTACCAAGACCGGGCTATGCGATTGCAGCCCGAAATAAATATGAGGACTGAAGCGCATAACAGCCCCGCTATTCTCAAGGATGTTCCCATCGCTCCACGCCCGGATATGGGGAACTTCGCAGACTTTCCGGCGCCCAATCGCAGTGGCACGAGACTCGGCATGGATATTGGCCTCCATTATGGCTTGATCAGGCCGAGTTTATGTAGCACTGCGAATCAGAGAAGTTACATCGAGGCACGCGCTATCGGCGAGGCAGCGAATGACAGTTCCCGCAGGAGCACGTCGAGCCCAGAATGCTCGTTGTTATGAAGGGCAAATTTGGTGACGAGACAGGTGCCGGAGCGGTCAGGCGGCTCGTGATTGCGATTCGCGAAGAACGTCCTGTTAAGGGCTACTGCAATTTACAAAGATTCTGGATGTCGGCTGCGATGGTCGAGGCTCCATCGGCGACAGATGGAATAGGGTGGGGAGCATCGCTGACACAGGCTTGCGATTTGGAGGTATTGGTAACTGAATTCACCCACAGCAGCGCTTGTTCAACGGCGGTGGAATTGTCCTGCCCGCCGAGCAGGACGTTCACGTGGGTCTTGGCGAATGTTGGGGGCAGCCCTCCCAAGATGCTGTCTGACAGCAATAAGCCGTTCGGTGGCGTGATGCCGTTCACTGCGTTCGAACAAACAGGTTCAGAGTAAGCTGAGTCAATGATTTTTGCCTCGTCCGGCGTATAACACGCAGAAAGATTCTGCACGGGGTTACCTGCATTACAGGTGAATTGCTGTTTTTGACACGCCGCATTCGAAGCTGGCAAACATCCCTGGTCGAGACGCGACATCGGTGGGCCGCTCGTTTCCTCCACCATCGAGAAAATCGAATTCATCCCGTAGTCAGTCAATGCATATCCGATGGCACCCGCACCACCGCTGTTGCCGGTTGCGCAAAGTGGAGCGCTGGTATTCGACTTGTGGATGTTCTGGTAGACCCACTGTGCAACCGTTGCGTAGCGGCAGGCCAATTTGCGAACACCGCCGGGGCCCGTCAGCCAACCGCTGGGCTGTTGAGCGAAAGGCGAACCGAATGTCACCTGCACCGTTGTGTAGCCGGCATTCAGCACAGATTGAACAACCGTCAGACCACCGTTCGTGCTTCCTTGAACGAATGTGGGGTCGTTGTCATATAGCGCAGCCCCGCCGGTACCCGTACCAAAGAGGACAGTGCCTAACGGCGTCGAAACAGGCTGATTTACCTTCAGATAGGCCGAAAAGTCGGCTACTCCCGGGCAGGATGTGTCGATCTGATAGCAACTCGAGCCCGAACTACTAAGGCCTCCCGAGAAAGTTGGGCAAGTAATTGCCGTGCTTATAGCGGTGCCCAACGGATCCGTCTGGGAGATTGTGAAGGTCGACGTTGTGGAAACGCTCGGATCCGCCTGGGAGGTGGCCGTCACCGAGACACTCAGTGGAAATGTCCCGGAAGCGGGGGCTATATAAAGACCGGTGGAATCGATTATTCCAGAATTTGGTGTCGCCACCGTCCAATTCACCCCTTGATTGTCGGAGGCCCCGGCTACCGTGGCGTTGAACTGCCAGTTCGCTCCAGCTCCAAGCTGGACTGGAACAGCAGTAATCGTCACACCGCCGTGTTGGCCATCCTGGGTGACCGTAAAACTAGTCGATGTGGTATCGGCTGAGGCGGCTTGAGACGTTGCAGTAACGGTCACACTCATGGGAAATGCACCGGAGGTGGGAGCGACATACAGGCCGGCGGCGTCGATGCTGCCTCCATTCGGAGTCGGTACTGCCCAATTAACTCCTGGGTCACCCAAAGTACCCGCGACAGTTGCCGTGAATTGGAAACTCGTTCCAGCCAAAACTTGTGACGGCTTGGAGACGATATTGACAGTCGCCTGTTGTTTACTTCCGCTAGAGGTAGACAGGGAGGACGAACCTCCGCACCCTGTGAGGATGACAACGAAGGATGCGAGTACTGTCGAAATCACAAGAAGTTTAGGGCTTCGCGCTCGCCTAAGCTCAGGAAGCATTACCGGTGCGCGATTAGATCGGGCGTCTCGTTTAAGAAGTTCCAATGAACGTGTCTTAGGACTTGGGATCGCGACGGTAATGCGTGACAGCCCACCGAATCTGTTCATGACTCGGCCTTCGCCTCCTGATGGCTGGTCTAACAAAACAATCGTTTCGTCGGATTACTTACCGACATCTCTGTTAGTCGATTTAATTTTCGACAAGGTTGCCGTTGGTGTGAATTTCGGCGGCGGCACTTGGGCCCTAACAGAAAACCAGGTATGAGGTGAGGGATTTGTATGTACAAGATTGCCTATACTGGTTTCCCCGTACTTGCACGGTTCGTTGGGTTGTCGAGCACGGTGATGTGTCTACAGGAAGTGCAGACCCGTACAGGTACTTCTCAAGCACCTGAACGATTGAAAGGTGATCAATGTGACACAGTGCTGATCGCTTGCCACAGCTAGCCTAGAAGTACATGATCCCCCAAAATCCCATAGTTCGTTCGTGCCCACCTGTTTACCAATGGCTTCCTTCTGCGCTCTTTGCGACCTGCCAATCAATTGAAAAGCTGCAAATTTGCTGAGTCGGGGATGGCAATCCACGAGGAGTGCGCAGTGATGGGGACCATTCCTTTTCTTTCGCGACGAGGAGGTCAATTCGAATGATCATTGCATGTTGATGCGCACTCTCGAAGGCGATCACACAAGACTTTAGTCCCCGGCACGAGGATCGGCTCCTACGAAGTTCTATCGTCCCTAGGCTCAGGTGGCAGGGCGCGATAGATCCGCTCCCGTACGCCTAGAGAGAGAAGCTCGGGAAGGAATATCCCAGTTATCTACGGCGAACTCGATCGTCTTAAACTCTTTCGTTCGTGATCGTAAATTCGACGTTGGCTATAGGAAATGTAACCACTGAAAAGTCCAATTCTGGCCGACTGAGAATTCATCGCTTGATTATTCGTGGCCTCCGTCAACCCTTCGCCGGAGTAGAGCAACTAAATTTAGCCCGCATCGAAAGCGGACGAAGATCGCTTTCAAAATCACCTACTGGACGCTGCAACGGCTGTGCTCCATCTAGCGCAGTGCTGACCTCGCCCTGAGTGATAACAAGCCAGCGACAACGAGGCAACAAGACCTAAAGAGAACTGCGTGAAGCTGGCGACATGGCCAGGGATTAATCCGCTAGCCAATGAGGAAGCGCCAGAATCTGACAAGTCGAAGGCGACCTCAGAACGTTAACGACGCGCAGCTTAAGTCACACAGACGAGGAGAAACTTATGTCAAGCCCGGCAAGTATTAAGAAACACCCTCTGCATCCGATGCTCGTGGGACTTCCGATCGGGCTATGGGTTTTTGCGCTGGTTTGCGATTTGATGCACGCCCTAAGTGGAAACGCTGTCTGGCAGAGCGTTTCTACGTACTGCATTGCGGGCGGAATCGTAGGCGCTATTTTGGCCGCCGTCCCGGGCTTGATTGACTACTTCTCGATTCATGAAGCCGAGATGAGGCGCATTGCGAACCTGCATCTGGCGGTTAACCTTGGGGCGGTTCTGCTTTTCGGGATTAACCTCTGGACTAGGTTCCGCTTGCCGACGGACAGCTTTCTTCCCGTTGCGCTGTCGATTGCCGGAGTGTTGGCTATTGGCATCGGCGGTTGGTTGGGTGGAGAAATGGTGTACGTCAAGGGCATGGCCGTCGAAGCCGTTGATGAACTAGCGAAGAAAGCGGAAAAATCCTCGCGTCGCGCTGCCTAGAATCGAACTGGTTCTCGCATCAGGGTTGCACCCTGCGCTTCTAAACCATCCAATACTAAGGTCGCCGCATCATAGCTGCTGTCCACGGTCGTGAATCCGGAAAGAATCGGTTCAACGAAGGTGAACGAAAGCGAACCGGGGAATCGCGTCGGTCGCACGCCGGACAGCACTCCGGGCAGTGTGAAGGGCGTAATGCACGAGAGACCGCAAAATTCATAGCCCGCTGACTTCTTCGATAAGCATCTATAACAAGCGCATCATCCCGAGAGCATCAGCGGTAACCCATCCATTACCTTCCAACTCTTGAATATCGTTTCGCATCACAATGACGCCCTGACGTGCCAGTCGTCGCGAGGTAATGAAGCGCTTCCATCAACCGTCGTTGATCCCCTTGAAATGGTTGGCTCCTGTCCCTGTCCCGAATTTCTTGAAGTGTGCCCATGGTTACTAACGGGAATGCCACCGAAAAAGGATTTCACGTTTTCGCCACGCGGGCGGCCTATCTGGTCGGTACAAAGTGGGCATTTCTTGTGGCCCTTCTTTCGATTTTGGTGTGGCTTGTCTCGGGATCGTATTTTCGCTATTCCGACACGTGGCAGCTGATCATCAATACTGGAACGACTGTCATAACCTTCTTGGTGGTATTCCTGATCCAAAATACGCAGAACCGCGACGCGCGCGCCATTCATCTGAAGTTGGACGAGATCATCAAGTCCATTGACCAGGCACAGAACGAAATGATCGATATCGAACATCTTTCAGACGGGGAACTCCAGAAACTTGCCGATAAGTACCAGAAAGTTCGAGAAGAATGCGAGGTCCGCAGCAAGCGCAAAGGAGGCAATGCTACGTAATTAGTTGCAGAAAGCTGGTCGGTACAGCTCGCTCGGTTTCTCCAAGTGCTGACGTCCCTTGAGCCGGAGGCGCCTTCCCACTATTTCCGCCCATCCCACAAAAGCACGGAGACCACCAACCACGCACCTTTGGCGACAGCCCTGCAAAAAGTGCGGGTCAATCTGAGGTCTCCACTCTCTAAGTAGCAAACGAATCCCGACAAACGCGTTTTCAGGACCTATTTTCTTGACGCCGGTTGGCAATCGCCATTGCACTCCTCGACCCGGCTCGCCATGTTCAATCAGTGATAATGCCTTGTCTACAACCCATAGGTCGAAGGTATCTCGATGTCCCTCTGCGTAAGGTATTGCCGTCGATCCTAGACGCTGCCGTACAGATATCATGCGCAACCCTGAGATTACCCTCCTTGAGGTAAGGCCACGTAAGACTCATATTTGCACGCAGCCAAGATGCTGGCCGCCGTCACGAGCTTTTTTTGATATGACCCAGTATTCCCAACGATGAAATGAAGGTTGTTAACACTTCTTTTCCAACGAACGTCTATCATCTTGTGGGGATTTTGCGCGAATGGCCAGGTCTGGAGCCAGAAGTGACCTGCTCGCAGCAGGCTTGGGACCCGAGCCTGTGAAAGAACAGGTCGGGTCCGAAATCTTCCAGCACGCAACGTGGGTGGCTGCGGCGCAGGACGGCGACCGTTCCGCCTTTGGGCGGCTCTATGAGCACTACGCTCGAATGGTCCATGGAGTCTTGCTCGCAAGAGTCCCAGCTGGAGACGTTGATGACCTCGTTCAGGATGTTTTCATCAGGGCACTCAGTCGGTTGTCAACTTTGCGGGAGACCGCCAGCTTTGGCCCATGGCTGGTGGCCATCGCTCGCAACGTGGCGAATGACTATCACCGGAGATCTGTGCCAGAGGAACCGCTGACCGATGACGCTTCAGATCAAGAAATTCAGTGCGGAACCTCCTGCGCAGATCAGGATGAGCAGGCGGTAGCAATCCTCGGAGCAGTCATGAGCTTGTCCGAGACTTATCGCGAAACTTTAATCCTGCGGCTCGTCGAGGGGATGACCGGCCCCGAAATTGCGGCTCGCACCGGTATGACGCACGGCTCGGTTCGCGTCAATTTGCATCGCGGGATGGAGCAACTCCGAGCAAAGCTGAGCCTGAACCGCACGAGACCAGAACTGGAGAAGTCCTAGTCATGGACACGCGAAAGAACCCAACCGAAAGCGTGCCATCGCCAAAGAGCGGCGACTATTTGTGGGACCGCTCCGGCGAACCCGATCCAGAGATCCAGAAGCTGGAATCGTTACTCGGGAAGTTTCGATATGACTCGCCCATGCCAGCCTTTCCCGCGATGGTCCCGGGACGGCGATGGAGATTCTTTCCGTGGCGCCTACGATTGGTTCCCGCTCTGGCTACAGCAGCGGTTGCCGCAGCGGTCGTGGTTGCAGCGACATTTTTGTTTTACAGAACAAAGCCCACACCGACGACGCTTGCAGGTTGGGACGTGTCCGAAGTGCAAGGGGCACCTCGCATCGGACAAAAAACGCTCAGCGCGAACCAGGGAACGAGCCGTCTCGGCATTGGCCAACTGTTGGAGACCGATAGCCAGTCGCGAGCCAGCCTTCGTGCGGACGATACGGGCAAAATCCAGGTCGACCCGAGTACGCGCCTGCGCCTGCTGAGCATGGGTTCAGGGCTGAAGCGGATCGCTCTGGATCGGGGAACGATTCACGCCTACATCTGGGCGCCTCCCGGTCAATTCGTGGTCGACACGCCATCGGCGGTTACGGTGGACCTGGGTTGCGCCTACACATTGCAGGTCGACGATTCGGGCGCGGGGATGGTGCGCACATCTCTTGGGTGGGTCGGATTTAAGCTGAATGGCCATGAGTCTTTCATTCCGGCCGGAGCAGCTTGCGCGACACGGCCGAAGGTCGGCCCCGGCACGCCGTACTTCGAGGGTTCATCCGCAAAGTTTCGCGCTGCTTTGACAAGGCTCGATTTTGCGGACAGCACACCCAAGCAGCGCGCAGACGATGTCGCGGTCGTACTGAGAGAGGCTCGGAAAGTTGATTCCCTCACCCTCTGGCATCTTCTAGCTCGTGTCGATGAGCAGCAGCGAGTCCTCGTCTACGACCGGCTGCGCCGATTCGTGCCTCCTCCTGTCACCGTCACGAAAGACGGCATCCTTCGACTCGATCAGCCCATGCTCGACCAGTGGTGGAATGAACTTGGTTTTGACGATATCTCGGTATGGCGCCATTGGGAGCGTTCCTGGGCTGGAACGGCCACGCCAGTTCGAGAAAAGTAGTCTGCAGCCTTCTTACCTTGGACCTTACCGCTCGACGTTTTCTCCGACGCGACTCGCATTGTTAACACTCCACTTTCTCTCGGCGTCTCTTAAGGCGTGGGTTAAATCAGCCAACTGGGAGAATCCAAAATGAATGCACGAACCTTTTCACGCCTTGCAATCAGCACTGTGGCCACTCTGCTTGGGTTCACAACTTTCGCCCAAGCCGGACCGCCCTTGATCTGCCATCCCATTGAAATTGGGCAAGCGAAATCACTGCCTTGGGTCGAGTTCAACCACAAAGGAAGCTCGGACTATGACCTGAAGAATCTCAGCCGGGACACCATGTCCATTCTCGATTCGCGCGCTCCTGTTTTAGTCCGCATGGAGACTTTACGCCGGGCCACAATCTACGCTCGCATGGACCGGCAGGCAGCGAAGGAACTGATTACTCGACTTCAAGAGCGTGCAGCGAACTCAGATGCCGCCGGTCACTCAGACGCCCTCGCGTGGTTCGACGTCGGCTACTTGGCCGAGACTTACAAGCAATGGCTGGGCAAGGGCGAGCCCAATCCCGCGGCTGGTCTGGACGGATATAGCCTAGTGCGAAAAGCAATCAGCTTACGCGGCTCGGATCCGGAAATGGAATTCGCGGCGGCCTTGATCACCCTGCCGGGTCCCGAAAGTGCTCATCGCGATCACGTTCAGAAGGCGATGGCAGGAGCAAAGTTCGATCCTCTTCTCGCCCATAATCTTGCCTCTAGCTTCAACAACGAGACGATCTCGGAGATTCTGGTCGCCGCACCGGCGGGAAGGTTTTAGCCATGAACTCCGCAAGTGGCAAGTCTCGTACTGGAGGGGAGGTCAGATCACGGCTTCCCCAGCTGTTGGCATGGGGGCTGTTGATTGTTTCGCTTGCAGGCTGGACCGCAGACGAGCAGCACACAGCTTCAGACCTCACGGCCCACGAGTGGGGCACATTCACGGCAATTGCAGGAAAGGACGGTCATGCGGTCGAGTGGTTGCCGTTGGGCTTGCCACGATTTCCCCCGTCCACAGATCTGCCCCAATTCGTGGAGCACATCAACGACGTCAATTTCAAGCTGGGGTTGCGTGGCACCATTCGCATGGAGACGCCAGTGCTCTATTTTTATTCTCCACGCGACGTGACCGTATCGGCGAAAATTTCCTTCTCCAAGGGACTCATCACCGAGTGGTACCCACATGCCGATCACGTCCAGCCAGCCGGGGTCCTGACCGACACCAGCTTAAATCGGTCACCGCTGGATGGAAGCATTGAGTGGAGCCACGTTACGGTTTCTCCGAATCTGGATGCCGCGTTCCTCAGCGACGCGCAGACGAATCGCTATTATGCCGCTCGCGAGACCGCTTCCTCGCCGCTCCGCGTCCAAACCAGCACAGGGGAGCAGCGAGAGAAATTCCTTTTTTATCGAGGAGTTTCCGCTAGCTCACTGCCTATTTCCGCCCGGTCGACCTCCGACGGTAAGGTCGTGATCGAAAGCCTTGGCGAACACCAGATTCCCAACGCAATCCTTTTTGAGCGGCGCGGCGAACGAGTTGGCTACCGCTTAACCGGTGCCCTAAACGGGGCGACGACCGTAAGCCCTCCGGTGCTGAATGGGAGCGTTGATTCTTTGTACGGCGATCTGGAAGAGATTCTCGTCGGCCAGGGCTTATACCGGGACGAAGCCTACGCCATGATAGAGACCTGGAAAGACTCCTGGTTCGAAGAAGGTAGTCGTCTGATTTACATCGTGCCGAGCGGGTTCATCGAGAAGGTCCTGCCTCTGACGATCGATCCACCGCCGGGACAGATCGTGCGCGTCTTTGTCGGCCGACTGGAGCTCGTGACCCCCGCCACCGCGATGGCGGTAAGAACAGCGCTCGCTAACAACGATGAAGCCACGCTAGGCAGATACGCCCGCTTCCTGGAGCCGATTCTCCAAACCATCAAGCAGGAACGTTAACGGACGCCGACGGCATGCAAACGGGTGAAGTGAATTCTCTGAGGAAGGCGGAGAGAGCCGGTCAGATTGCCGATTTTTCCGTGGATCACGGTCGGAATCTCGAAGTTGAAGGCCGGCGTCAACTCCACCCAAGTTTCCGTATTGCTGACCGTTGTCTGTAACGTCATTCGCACTTCCCAATATCCCGTACGAATAGTTGTCTTCTTAATGATTCGCTCTTTCTAAGCGGAGAGAGCGTCATTTTTTCTTGACATCAGATGCTAACCACTCGAAGCTGACATAGTCTAACTATGGCAGTGAGGTTCGGCTTAAGGGGGATGTGTTGCATCGAGACGAAATTCCGCCCGGAACTCTTTATCTTCTGATTCTGAAGACGCTGGCACGTGCCGGTGAGATGCACGGCTATGAGATAGCAGACTCCATTCAGAGAATTTCCGAAGACGTTCTTCAAGTGGAGGAGGGCTCGCTATATCCAGCTCTCCAACGGATGCTGATCAAAGGCTGGGTGAAGGCTAAATGGGGAACCACGGCTGGAAATCGACGAGCTCGCTATTACCAGCTTACGGCTTCGGGCCGCAAACAACTGGAAGCGGAACTCTCGCAGTTTGAGCGGGTGATCGGCGCCATTACGCGCGTCATTCAGACGGCTTGAAAGGACGGTCCGCATGGATTGGCTGAGCGAATTGGGAAGGCGACTGTGGATGCTGATACGCCGCCGGCAATTTGACGCAGACCTCCAAGAAGAGATGCGCCTGCACCTAGAACTCAGAGAGCAGGAGCAGATCCAGGCGGGCCTCTCACCAAGGGAGGCTCGGCACGCAGCATCACGTCGATTTGGGAATGCGATGTTGTTAACGGAGAAAAGTCATATGGCTTGGGGTTGGGAGTGGCTGGAGAGTCTTGTCCAGGACACCGCTTACGGCTGCCGCACTATGTTGCGTAGCCCCATTGTCACAATCGTTGCACTTCTCTCGCTGGCACTGGGTATCGGCGCTAATACAGCCATCTTCAGTCTCCTCGACGCCGTCATGCTGCGCTCCTTGCCCGTAAAAGATCCCTCTCAGCTCATCCTTTTGGGGAAAGGAAACGCTTCCGGTATCACTGACGACTTCGCCCGGACGCAACTCTACTCCTACCCCTTCTACCGTCAAATGCAGAAGGAAAACCAAGTGTTTTCCGACACTGCCGCCATTTTCAGCATGACGAACGACCTTCACGGTTTCGTGGAGGGGAGGAACGAAGCGGAACCGATGAGTGTTCAACTCGTCTCCGGCACCTACTTCGAGACCCTGGGAGTAAGTGCACTAGTGGGGCGCACCTTGAATGATGCAGACGATAACTCAGAAGGTGATCACCCAGTAGCAGTCATCAGCTATGCCTGGTGGAAGCGCAGTCTTGCACAAGACTCCAACATCCTAAACCGCAAGCTCAAACTCGGCACCACCATCTACAACATCGTCGGCGTTACCCCGCCCGAATTTTTCGGCACCATGGTTGGCGCAGCCCCGGATATGTGGGTTCCGCTCTCCATGGTAAAAGAGGTTCCTCCAAACTTCGGGGGATACAAGAACAACTTCTCGGAATCTCTCTTGATTATGGCCCGGCTCAAGCCCGGAATCTCTATCGCCGAGGCCGCGTCCAACGTGAACTTGCTCTTCCGGCAAATACTGCTCGGATTTCCCGACGCCAAGCTCAGTCAGGAAAATCTGCAAAAACTGAACAAGACGACAGTTCCATTGACGCCAATGGCCACAGGGCTTTCCTCCCTTCGCCGCCAATTTTCAGAACCATTGCGGATCCTGATGGCCGTCGTAGCTCTGGTCCTGCTTATAGCGTGCGCAAACATCGCCAATCTTCTCCTTGCCCGATCCACGGCGCGGGCTCGGGAACTGGCGGTCCGCCAGGCACTCGGAGCCCGACGCACACGCATCGTCCGTCAGCTCCTCACTGAAAGCCTGGTGCTTGCTCTCGCCGGGGGAGTGGTCGGAATCGCATTGGCCACAGTTGCCAATCGCGTTCTGCTGCGAATGGTCTCTGGCGGACTCGACCCGATACCGCTCGATGTCTCCATTGATACACGGCTGTTGCTGTTCACGTTTGCGGTGACGATCGCTACCGCCTTAATATTTGGCACCGTCCCCGCCTTCCGCGCTACCCGGCTGCACCTTACAGACACGCTGAAGGCTGGGCGCGGTACGCAAGGCACAAGTGGGAAGAATCCGCTCGCCAAAGCGCTCGTCATTTCGCAGGTTGCGCTCTCGCTCGTCCTTTTGGTAGGAGCCGGGCTTTTTCTTCGCAGTCTCGTCAACCTAAACAATGTAGACACGGGCTTCAACAAGGAAAATGTCTTGCGGCTCGACATCGACTCAAGCTCGGCGGGCTACAAGCCTGGCGAGCCGCGGCAAGTCGCACTCACTCAGCAGATTGAAGAAAGGGTCAGCGCGCTGCCAAACGTGAAAGCCGCCAGCTTCTCGGCCTTCACCTTCCACGAAGGCAGCTGGAGCTCAAATATCGTATTGCCCGGGATGAAGAACAATGAGGACATCGACGTCAAGCACAACGTTGTCGGGATCGGCTATCTCGGTACCATGCAAATCCCCTTGCTCGCAGGTCGTAACTTCTCACCTTCGGACACGAGCACCTCGCAGCCTGTCGCCATCATCAGCGAGCACACCGCGAAGACTCTCTTTCCGCCGGGCAACCCGATCGGACGTCACTATGGCCTGGGCGATGACAAACCCGAAAACGATGTCACCGTCATTGGCGTAGTGAAGGACGTTAAATTCAATGACCTTACAGAAGAGCCGGTAAATCTCGACTACGTCCCATACACTCAGCACCCATGGGGCTTCGGTGACTTCGAAGTCCGGTACACCGGAGGGCTCAATGCGGTCGCGGCTGCCGTGCAGCGAGCGATCCAATCGGTCGACCGAAATCTGCCCATCACGCAAGTAACCACGCTCGACGAGCAGGTTGCACGCTCAATCACAGACCAGCGTCTCGTTGCCCAGCTCTCTGCCACCTTTGGCCTGCTCGCAGTTTTTCTCTCGTGCATCGGGATCTATGGCGTAATGTCCTATGTCGTCACAAGACGGACCAACGAAATCGGCATCCGCATGGCGCTGGGGGCACGACGCTCGAATATGCTCTGGATGGTGGTACGCGAGATTTTGATGCTCATCTCGATCGGGGTTGTCATCGGCGTGCCCGTTGCCTTGGCCGGTGATCGTCTGGTCTCCAACATGTTGTTTGGACTCAGATCGACGGACCCGGTAACGCTCGTCAGCGCAACCGTTATATTGCTGATCGTTGCGGCGATCGCAGGATACTTGCCAGCGCGAAGAGCTTCCCTCGTGGACCCGATGGTGGCGTTGCGGTATGAGTAGCGTTCTTTTTAGCGAAGCCGTTCGGCGTTTAACTTCTCGGAAAATCCCTTTAAAGAACGGACGGCTCACCCTGCAATGGCGCTACTACAAAAGCGATCCCCTAGGGTTCCGACCAGTAGCGGTTGAAGCCTTCGTAGTCCGAAGGCAGGTTCGCGAGAATGGTTCTCCGCAAATCCAGAATGTCAATCGATCCCTGCTTCTGATACAGCACTTTGCCATCGGCAGCGATCAGCATCGTGTAGGGCACGGCCGATTCCCATGTTGGGTCGAATGAAGTCTGTAGAGCAGCGGTATCGTTGGAGTTGAAAAGCAGATTGCGGCTGGTGGCGTGCATTTTCTGCAGCACTCGGATAACCGAGTTTTTCTCATCCGGCATGTTTGCCGAGACAGTTACCAAGTCGAAGTCGCGCACACTGTACATCCGGTAGGTGTCTTCAATATCCGGAAACTCATGGATGCAAGATCCGCACCAGGTTGCCCAAAAACTCACCAGCAACATCTTCCTCTCGGGATTGCTGCGGAGCTTTTTCAGATCGTCAGCAGATACCATTTCCAGAGGGACGGGCTTTGATTCGATCGCGTGCAGAAGCTCGGCCTGGGACGCATGCTTTTCTTTCCACTTCGTGGAACAGCCAAACACCCCAGTGTGCTTGACCACGACTTCGCGATCGGCCAGCAGAGCATCAATGGCGTCCCGCACCTCATGAGTTTTCACGATCTCCGCGCGATAGCTGTCATCAACCCGGCCTTCGTAACGAAGGCGCCGGTCCCGATCGAACACGAAAGCATGGGGAGTTGCTTGGGGCCCGTAGGCATTGGTCGCAGATTGCATCTCGCCGTCATAAAGATATGCATAGCTTAGGTGTTTGTATTCAGCGCGAATCTTCATCTCTTCGAGGCTGTCGCTTATGTCTGAGGAATCCAGTTCGTCGATCCTGATCGCTTTGGGATCGTTGGGTTCGATCGCGACAACAGTTACTCCGCGATCTTTATAGTCGGCAGCCAGCTTGGCAATACGGCGCTCATACATTTGTGCAATCGGACAGTGATTGCAGGTGAAAATCACCACTAGGACGGGACTCGCAGAGTAATCCGACAGCTTATGCATCGCGCCATCGATCCCAGGAAGTTCGAAATTTGGCGCGGACGATCCGATAGCGAGAATGGGATGGGAGCCTTGCGCCAATGAGGCAAGCGAAAGGAGAAGCATGGCGCCGACAGTGCGTAGAAAGTTGCCCTGAATTTGCACAGAGATCCTCTTTTAGGCTGTTATCTGCTTTCCGGGTTTGAAGGCGAAGAAATTGCGAAAGTCGTTCCGTCGATCACGGTGAGATCGCCCTCAAGCCCCAACGTTACCACTTTGTGTGTCTTGCTATTGATTGCGATGGCGAAGGGAGCCTTGCTTGTCTTTATGGTTCCGACGATGGTGTGGTTCGTCCCATCAAGGACGGTTACCGTACTTGCGCGAGTATTCGCGACAAACACTTTGTGATTACTTGGATCTACGGCTATCGCCTGGGGATTAGGGCCTGCATTTGCCGTCGCCACAACCGAGTCGGTGGTCCCGTCGATGATCGTAACGTTGCCGCTCCCGTAGTTCGCAACGAAAACTTTATCCGAACTTGAATCGATGGCAATGGCGCAAGGCAGTTCGCCGACCTTCTTTACTGTGCTCGCGAAAGAGTTGCCGTCGATCACCGTCAATGCGGCATTGCTCACGCTAGCGGCGTAGATTTTTTTCTTCGCCGGATAGGCCGCGATCGCCCAAAGGTGAGTCGAGGCCTTTATTTTGGATGCGCGATCATTAGTGCCGCCCAGGACCGTGATTTGCGGACTTTCATAGTTGATGAGGTAAGTATTGTCATCGAGAGATGCCTCTGCCACCGCATCACCTGCACCGATTTTCAGGGTGGTAGCGACATTTGTTTTTCCGTCGATCACTGTTGTGACATCGCTGAATGTCCGTGACACATACACTTTATTCGTAGCCTGGTTGACGACGATCGAGTAGGGAAGATCGCCGACTGAAACATTCGCAATCGCTTTGTCAGTTGCACCATCGATCACCGTTACTGAGGCACTTTCGCCGTTAGCGACGTATACACGATTCGTGACGGGATTAATGGCAATCGATTCGGGTCCTCTGCCGAGTGGGAGTCGCGCGAGAAGCCGTCCGTCGCCATCAAGCACGGTCGCCTGGTTCTGTGCTGTATTGACTGCATAAAACTTGCCGGTCGTCGAATTCAGTGCGATGCCACCTGGGTTGATCCGAATTCCGTGTGGTTTGATCCCGATTCGGCTTGTCGCCGCGGTTCCTTTGGCGGGGGTTGCTCCCATGCCGAGCCAGTTAACCGCGTTATCGATGAGATCGTTTTGCAAAGGACTAGCGAATATCTTGTCGCCGTGACCCATATTCATGTAAAGCATTTTGTATTTCGTGTTGGTCCACACGACTGGTAGATCGCCGCTGGTCAGGACGTCTTTCAACCCGATCGGATAGTTCGACGGATCAAGACTGACCAGCACGTGTACATCTCTGCTCAGCCTGGAGCTGGGGTTCCAGACATACCACTCGTTCGCCGGGCTTTCGAAAGCGCCCGGAATCTTCGCCGTCACGGGGTGTGCCGGATCGTCGACGATCAGGTGTGCCGGCAGGGGAGGCCAGCTATTGCTGTCGAATACGGCGCCGCCAAGAAAGTCGACAAACCATGGCCAGTTTGTGTCCTTATCATTGTAGGCGGCAGCATGGAAGCCGAGCCATGCACCACCACGTTCCATGTAACGTTCAAAGGAGCGTCTTTGCTCCGCGTTACTCGGTGATTCGTTGAGCCAGATCACGAGTTGGTAGTTTCTCAGCCGGTCATCATTCAGATCATCCCATCTTGTCGTTGTCTCCAGCGTGAAGTGTTCGATCGCCGCCCGTTGACTCAGAAATTTCAAGGCATCTTTCGCGAAGTCGACATGATCTGGTTCCGTACTCTCCGAATAGAAGGCGAGTGCCCGGAAGCGGGAGCCCTGTCCAAGCGATCTCGTACTCGCAAGTTGAAGTAACAGAATGAAGGATAGGAAAACCACGCTACGAGGATGGCTCCGGAATGGCCGCGATAACATCTTCTTAGGATTCTTCACACTCATTCACGTTGCGACAGTCAAGTGGGACAGAAACAACGGCGACCTGAAATGTCGGAACGTGTTGCGGGTATTGTATGCAAATGTCGTTAGAGACCGCCACTGTGGCGGCGCGAAGAAACTCTGACTTCGAGATAGAACAACCTGTGTCGATGAAGGCCGACCCGGTCCGGAGGTCGTGCCTCGTTTAGGTTAGGGCTAGGCCGTCTTCTTGCGTCGCGGGCAAGCTCACGGTCGACTTGACGTAGCCTTCGTCGGCAAGCCGGAAGCAACCTCAACTCTGAAACGTGGGTGCTGTTTGTCCGGGCAGGATTGCGCATGGAAATGGTTAGCGCACCCCACCACACAGATGAGAATCGCCAAAGGCAAGCGCGGACCGGCATTGAACATGTGTCGCAGCTCTTTCTGCAGGAGGAACGGATTGTCGTTGAGTGCTCTAAGAACAGCAAATCTAGCCGCGAGATTCTAAGGTGGGATGCAATCGCCAGTCTGTAGTGCTTTTCTGCTATTGCTCCACTGCAATTCGACTGTTTATTGTGGCGCGCATTCAGCACCGTCAGGCTTAACCTCGATAAAACCCAAACGCTAGCGATAAGCACCAAACCTGGATTAAACATGCCCATTCCCACCGAACCGATTGGAAGTATTCCGCGACCCGCGGAGTTGTTAGCTGCGATGCGCGCTCATGCGTCCGGGAAAGTGTCCGATGAACAGCTCAAGACCGCCCAGCAGTCCGCTCTCCACGATACGATCGCGCGTTTCGAAGAGACTGGCTCGCCCGTCGTAACCGACGGAGAACAGACAAAGCCCAGCTTCGCGACATATCCGCTCGCCGGCCTTAAGAACATAGCCCCGGGTGGCGTGACCATTCCATTCGCGGACGGACACACTCGACAGTTGCCGCAACTAACCGCCGGTCCCTTCCGCTACGCAGTGAACGCCATCTCCTATTTGAGCGCTGCCAGACCGCACACCAAGAAACCGCTCAAGCAAGCCGTGATTTCGGCATCAGCGCTTAGCCTGCTCTATCCGCAGGATGGAGTGAACGGCTACTCACGCGACGAGTTCTTAAAGGATCTCCTCAATGAAGCAGAGCGGGACATCCGGCAGTGTCTGGAGGCAAACCCTGCTTGCGTGCAAATCGATTTCACCGAAGGCCGCCTGGCGCTGAAGTTAGATCCTTCCGGCGGACTATTGAAGAGCTTCGTGGATCTGAACAACCGCGTCCTGGATCGGTTTTTGCCTGACGAGCGACTGAACATCGGAGTGCATACATGCCCCGGTGGAGATCACGATTCAACCCACAGCGCGGACGTCGACTATCGCGATCTTTTGCCCACGCTATTTCGCTTGAAAGTGGGGCGTTTCTATATTCAGTTGGCGAGCGAACCCAACCCGAAGAACGTGTTGGAGGGGATCGCAAAGCTCCTGAAGCGCGGCCAGAAAGTTTTCGTCGGCGTGACCGACCCGATTTCCTCCAAAGTTGAAACTCCTGCTGAAATTCGCGATCGAGTTTTAGAGGCAGCGAGGTCAATTCCGGTCGAACAGTTGGGCACAACCGACGATTGCGGATTCTCTCCATTTGCCGATGACACTTCAACGTCGCGCGACACTGCCTTCGCTAAGATCAAAAGCCGCGTTGAAGGAACGTTCATGGCGTCACAGATACTAGGGGTGTGAATCCGTGTCGAGACATGTGGCGGAATGGATTGGTTATGACGCAAACCGCGCTACACTTTCATCGTTGTTATCTTTGCGAGCCACCGTGGATCAATGGATGGCGGAAGGTTCAAGGCTGGATTCTCCGTTACGCGCCAGCCGAACGTGCTTCGTGGGCCCGGTACAATCGGCTCGGCTCAAAACAGCTTGGACCAAGTCGGCGAGTTGATCCGCAGTGAACTGGTTGCCTTCGATATTGGCCACCAGCTTTCCACTGCGGTTAACGATTGCCGTATGCAAGGAATGGTTCATTAGCCCTTCGTCCGGGAAGAAATCCATTCCGAACATTTCAGTAACTCGCTGAACATCCTGCGCCGGTCCCGTCAGAAAGTGCCAGGTCGCAGGATCAGCCTTCCAATTCTCGGCATAGCGCGCCAACGTCTCGGGCTGATCGCGCTGCGGATCAAACGTGACGGTTAACAAGACCAGGTCCCGGCCCAATCGCTCTTTGAAGCGCCGCTGCAGAACGCCGAAGTTGTTCGAGATGCGATAACAGAAGTTGGGCAGGGCACAACTGGTGTAGATGAAATTCAGAGCCACAACTTTGCCCGCGTATTCGGAGAGCCCAATACGCTGATGGCTTTGATCGGTTAACACGAAATCGGGCACAACTTCTCCGATGGCCAGGAGCTTTGAGGTTGACCCCGTCGGGTTGCTGAGGCGATTCAGCATTTCCAGCCGGCGAGCCGTCAGCGGATCTTGTTCGACGCTTTCATAGGGACGAACACGCACGTGCTCAGCAAAAGAAGAGTCTCCCTCCACGACCAGCGTGAATTCCACGATCATGCCCGGAGCTAGTCCCTGAAGCTCTCTTGGTTCGCGAACGTCAAAGGGCATAGTCATGGCATCCATGAAACCCGGGATGCTCTGGCAGGAGACGATAAATGTTTTGTGGTTTGGGTCCACTCTCACTACCATGCCGCTTGCGGCATATTGCTGTGCGGCCCACGACAACATTGGAGTAAGCAATATCGCAATGAGAGTCAAGCGCTTCATGGCATGTATCCTTCGCGGCCTTCAATCATTTTTTGTCGGCGCGGGTGCAGGCTGCTTGGCCAAGACCGCTGCGTCCCTCTTTGCGCCGCCTAACCGGTATGGTTTCCGATCCAACTTGGCATAGTCCTGACCAAATTCCTTGATTTCCAGGAACTGATTCTTATCTATGTTCGAGAAATGTTGCCGGGTGTTACTGGTCGGCCACCAGACCTCCACGTCTACGACCCGGGCCTCCTTGCCCAAACCGATATGCTGCTGCAGTGGGGATGCTCCGAATGACCCTCCGCTGCCAACCGTCCGATAGATCGAGCGAATGCCCTGTCCCTTGTTCTCGACTGTCACCTTGATTCGCGCCCCGATCGCGGCTCTGTTGGTTTTCACGCCGACGAGTTTCAGGCTGATCCAGTCGTTCCCATGGCCGGGGTTCTCGAACACCCGCAGTGCGTGGCTGTCTCCAATAGTTGCGCCGCCCACTTCGAAGATGATGTCTTCGTCTCCGCGATTGTCCAGGTCTGCGAACGCCACGCCGTGACCCTTGTGCCAATCTCCTGTCCCCGAGGAAGTCGTCACATCCACGAAGGATTTCCCCGCTTTGTTGTGGAGTAGGACGCTGGGCTTCAGAGACGCATAGGAGGGATTTCCGGTGCCGAGAAAAATGTCGAGGAACCCATCGTTATCGATGTCGCCGAAGTTCGCGCCCATGGGCATAAATACTTTGTCCAAGGCGACTTCCTTCGTCACATCTCGAAACGTACCGTTTCCAAGGTTCTTATAAAGCTTCAACGTTGTCGCGTTGTGGGGAAGGTCCAGGTACGTACGCGCCGTTTCATCAACGGACAGGAAATAGCTGGTAACGAAGAGGTCTGGCCAACCGTCGTTGTCATAGTCGAAAAACCATGTTGCGAAACCGCGACCAGGGCCCGGCACGCCCGCTGTGTGTGCGACCTCGGTAAACGTATTGTCATGGTCGTTGTGATAGAGAAAATTGTTGCCGTTGAGATTTGAGACATATAGATCGGGGAATCCATCGTTGTCGTAGTCAGCAGCGGTTACGCCCTTGCTGAACATGACGCGGTTGATTCCAGCCGAGCCGGAGATGTCCTGGAATGTTCCGTCACCTTTATTAAGGAAGAGCTGGGCAGGCTGGCCTTCGTTGCCTACGAAGAGGTCAAGAAAGCTGTCATTATTGATATCCACCCAAACGGCGGCTTGCGTACTGGTGGGTTGTCCCAGGCCGCTTGCGATTGTGACGTCAGTGAAGGTCCCGTCGCAGTTGTTCCGCAAGAGAGATTTTCGCTGCGGAATTTCCCATCCGCCACGTAACACCAGAATGTCCAGGCAGCCGTCGTTGTTGTAGTCGGTCTGCAGGGTATTCAATCCGCCTATCTGGTCTGCCAATCCCGCCTTCGTGGCTTGTTCGGTGAAGGTTCCGTCTCCGTTGTTGTGAAAATAGTGCACCGGCTCGCAACTGTTGAAGCTGGAAATGACTATGTCGAGGCGACCATTGTTTTCGAAGTCGTCCACGATGACGCCGCCGGCCGTCGAGAAGAATTCCAAGCCGGCTTGGGTCGCCACGTCACGGAATCGGCCGACATCCTCTGACGACTCGAAAACCGAGGGCGGAATCTGGAACTCGGGCGGAACGCCCAGTGGATACTTGCCAAGCGTCATGTATGCCAGATTGAGTAGCCATCTCACCTCCAGTTCTTCAGGTTTTTGCTCGAGATACTTCAGAAAGTATTCGATGGCTTTCTGAGAATCCTCCGTTTTCACATATGCGCTGCTCGGACGCATCGGCAACAGGCATCGATCCCCGGGCTCCCGATAGACGCCATTCTCCATTTCGGACTTGTGCAGATAGGCGATGCCCATCGCCTCATCCATTTGTAGCTTGGCCTGCGGAGCATCTGAGGCGGCAATCTCATAAGCCTGTCGATACTGCGGGACCGCATGTTCCATGTCGCCCTGGTACGAATAGAGTTCACCAAGGGCGTAGTGCGCGTTCATCACGTCAATCGGTGCAAGTGGGGCGCGTGGGGTTCGGTTGGCAGGATACAGAAGATTACCTAGCGACTCTTCTTCCGCGGAGAGCGACTGCTTGCGGACTTCGCATATCTTGTGCGGATCTCGATCCCAACCGGCTGTCTTGTTGAATTCGATCAGACCTAGCTCCGCTTCGTTAAGCCCACCGAGACTCAGCGTGTACTTAACGCTACCGATGGATGCCGTTGCGGGAGTGCCGCTTCGATCTGAACCATTGATCTTTGCCGAACCTTGTTCTGCCTCCACTTTCAAGATTGCAAAACCGAGAGGGGTTCTTACTACGCCGCTAATCTGGCCGGGACTGATACCTGCTAACCCGTCTCTCAGCTCAGGCCGAAGTGAGGAGAACGTGATCTTCCCAAGATTACCGCCGTCTGCAGCCGTCGAATCGATCGAGTCCGTCTTCGCAATGCTTGCGAAGTCTTTCCCCTTTTTCAATTCGTCTAAAAGTTGTTGCGCCCGCTCGGCAGAACTCACCACAATGATCCGTAGTGTCATTTCTTCAGATGTTTTATGAACTGCCGAGTGGGACGTTTGAGAAAACACGGGGACGCAAGCAAGGGCCAGAATCAAAGGGAGGTGAGCAAATTGAAGAACTTTCGACTGCAAAGAAAAAACCCCAGACTGTGCGACCGCGATGGTTTAGATCAGGTCGAGAATGCCTGGATTCTGATGCAGATTGGTCCCGTTGCACCATATTACGAACTGGGTAGCGGAAAAACACTAACGGTTCCCACCGCACGGCTTCTTTGGATCAATCAAAAAAGTACGACTGCTCACGGAACATGCATCAGGCCGTTTCGGATCGCGTATGTGACAAGTTCAGCGGTATTACGGCAGTTCAACGTTCTGCCGATTCGCGTGCGGTGAGTGGAGACAGTGTTCACGCTGATGTTGAGCGAACGAGCGATTTCTTTGGTTGATTTTCCGTGCACAATGAGTCGAAGCACCTGAAGTTCGCGATCAGTCAGGCCATACTCACGCGCTTTTTTTGCCCCTGCCTCGGGCAGAGGGGGTAGCTGCCGATCGAGCACAAAGTCACCGGCTGCTACTCGCTTGATCGCCGGAACGAGGTCGAGGTCGAACGCTTTTTTCAGGATGTATCCACGTGCGCCAGATTCGATTGCCCTTCGCACCAACGCGTCCTCGGAGTGCATGCTTAACATCAGTACGGATGTCTCGGGATGCGATCTGGCGATCTCTCTGGTGGCCAGCACGCCATCGCCTCCCGGCATCGAGCAATCCATGAGAACAACTCTGGGTCTGAGTTCGCGAACCATTTGAACAGCACGCACTCCGTCATTGGCCTCGCCCACTACAGAGATGCAGTCGTCATCTTCGAGAAGGCGTCGAAACCCACGCCGAACCAGTGCATGGTCGTCAACGAGTAGAACTGTGATTTTCTCGGACATGCTCAGTCTGGCCGATGCGTGGCCCGTCGGATGGCGTGATGGCGCGTTTTCGGTGAGTCGGGAAACTTGCAGAGCCTCGAACATCTTGGCAGTCACTACGCGGGCAAAGTTCGACACTTTCGGAGATAAGCGGGACCCCTAATCGCGCGACCAGTGGTCGCGTTCTGACAATCAAGGTCGGAATTCTATGGAGACAGAGGGAGGCATGCTATAGCATTAACGCCCTAGCAAGAAAACACTATCCCTTCAGAAACCGCAAGGTCGAACGTCACCACGTGCGGGATATTCCGGTTTCAGAAGCTAGTTGAAGCCCGACGAAGGTTTAGCTCTCCACTTCCGGTAGTTGGAATACCGGCGACTCGGTTCGGCAGCAGATGCCATAGCTCTGCCACAGACGGAACCACGGGCTATTCGCCAGCATCTGGTCGTGTCTTCGATTGGCAGCAGAGATGTCGCTTGCGCTGAGTGGCCTGATGTCCGGCGCTTCGAACATTTCCTGCAACTGCTCGATGTCGTCAATGATGCGTTCGACGTCCATTACGTTCCAATATCCAACATCAGCATGGCAGCGGTCAAATGGATTGGCATCTGCACATTGAGCCGACTTGTTCGGGACCTCTGGCGCTGATGCGGGATTCCACTCCCCGCAACAAGCTAAACCGCGAAGCTCCCATGGCAATGGCCGCTTCGTAGTTCCCAGCTACCGACGAAGGTTCCGACCCGTCATCCGGAAGGAGCGTGACGGGTCCTACGTTCTATCGCCTGATCTCGGCAGTGGAGACGGCAACTGTCGGCTTATTTATTACTGAAAAAAGGGATGCTCACAGGGACACTGACTGTGGGGTGCCATCAAATACCATGCTCCTCACAGTGGAACCAAGTTTTATTTCGAGGGACCTGTTGAACAATGGCAGCACACAGGATCCCGGCGATAACTTCACATCGAGCACACGGCGTGCATCGTTCCAATGAAGTTGTATTCCCATCCACTCCCCGCTGCGGTAGTTGAAGGAAGAACCGTCATCTTGATAGAGATGGAAAGAAGCGTCTGCTCCCGGATAAATAGAGAGGGAAAGGGGCTGATCCACTTTTTCGGCGGTGTGTTGCTTTACCGGACCAAGCGGAAGAATGGCTCCGGCCCGAACGAAAATCGGTATCTTCTCGAGATCAACCGGGCGCGAAAATTCACGACCGCCTTCCAATCTTTGCTGGGTCCAAAAGTCGTACCACGCGCCGCTCGGCAGATACACATTTCGCGACGCCGCGCCTTTTTCCAGAATCGGCGCCACCAAGATATCTCGTCCCCACAAATATTGGTCTCGACACGCTACGGCCTTGGGATCTTTCGGGTAATGCAGCCACAGGGCGCGCATGACGGGCAATCCAGTAACTGTGCATTCACGGATTGCACTGTAGAGATAGGGAAGCATTCGATACCGGAGTTCCAGATACTTGCGACAGATGGGCTCGACCTTGTCGTTGTGCAGTTGGCTCGCATCTGGAAGGGCAGCTCCATCGTAGTTGCGGATTTCGGTCGGACCCGGATCACCCGTGTTCCATCCCCAAGGCAGTCGCAACTTCCATGCGCGACCATGGGATCGGAAGAGCGTACAAAATGCGCCAAACTGAAACCAGCGCAAGTAAAGCTCGGCCGTAAACTCTTTTGTTGGGACGAAACCGCCGATATCTGTTCCCCAGTATGGAATGCCGGTGAGCGAAGTATTGATTGCGATGGGAACCTGGGTCTTCAGAGTCTCCCACGTAGAGTAGACGTCACCGGACCATAAGAAGGATGCATAGCGTTGCATTCCTGCGTAGCCGTTGCGGTGAAGAGAATACGGTCGCTCGTTGGGACGATCGAGCTGCGGACCTTCCCAGTGCATGCGGTTGCGATTGAGACGCGAAGCAATATCTAGAGGGTCACCTTCGTCGGGCCACCAGCCGTCGACTCCCATCGCGAAATTTTTGCGATGCGCATCCCAATAGCAACTCGCTTCCTCTTCGTCGAAAGCAGACAGTTTGCACGCATCGCGAACCGTCCCTCGTAGCTTGTCAGAGAGGATGACGTCGTGCAGAACAACGCGAAAGTTGTCTTTGTGGAGTTCGTCGATGATCCTTTGAGGGTCGGGAAATGCTTTCGGGTTCCAAGAAAAAGAGCCGTTTTCTGTATTCCATCCCGAGGGGCAGAACCCGGTGCCGAGGTAAATCAAGGCGTCGCAGGGAAGCTTCTTGTCGCGGAAAGTTTTGGCCTCCGCGAGCACCTCGTCGCCACTCGCTAGTGTGCGATGAGACTGCTGATATCCCAGGCTCCAAAGCGGTGGCAACTGCGGGTGCCCGGTGAGGGAGGCATACTCGGCCATGATTGTTGCGGGATCCGACGAAGCGACGAAGAAAATATCCAGAGGGAAGGCCGCCTCGGGAGACGTAGGGGCGAACTTGGATTGAGGGCCTTTGAAATCGAAGGTGCCGAAAGGTTGATGAAAGAAGATGGCCCAGCCTGCGGTGCCAATGATCCAGGGGATAGGGACGCGTCCACCATGGGTTTCAAGTTTGTAGCCGCCCTGTCCGCTGACCATCGGGTCGACTGCCCCGCGCCGATCGAATTGAGGGCCACCTTCTCCAAGTCCAAGGAGCGAAGAATTTCCAGTTTCGAACGAGACGGTACCAGTAGTGCGGTCCACGGATAGAGTTTGAATTGCGGCGCCGGCTGCGGTTGAGATCGCGATCGACAACGGCTCGAGTGACGCGTGAATACGGAGTTTGCCAGCCTGAACGACCTGTCCTTTCTGCCCTTTGTTCAGTCTCGCGACGAGAGTGCCCCAGGCTTCGCGCACCAGGGCTCCGCAATAAGTTACTCCCACTGTTTTCCCGTTCTTGACGGGGAGGATCGACAGCCGGATGGTGTTCGCCGAGACGCTGAAGATCTGAAGTTCGAGCTCTTGCTCCGAGGCTGTTTGCAAAGTATCTGCAAATATTTTTTGCGTGGGCACGGCCAACACGGCAGATGCCACGGCGAATTGCTTGAGGATGCGGCGTCGACTCCATTTCTCGCTCATGTGCAGTTTCCTAGTCTTTCAGTGGGAGTCGCGCGCCACACGTGAGCCACTGCGGCCAACGAGAAAATCGAGATCAGCACCCAAATGCGCTTGCTGCACATGCTCGATGTAGAGTCGTTGCCATCCACGCTCGGGCAAAGCCGGCGGTTTCCATTGTGATCGTCGGGCGGAAAGTGTTGCGTCGTTGACTTCGAGTTGAACCGTACGGCGAGCCACATCGAGAGTGATGACATCGTCGGGGCGCACCAGCGCCAAGGTCCCGCCCGCCGCGGCCTCAGGCGAAGCGTGTAAAACGACGGTACCGTAGGCGGTGCCGCTCATTCTCGCATCCGAAATGCGAACCATGTCGGTGATGCCCTTGCGCAGCAGTTTTGGCGGCAATGGCATGTTGCCAACTTCCGCCATGCCTGGATAGCCGCGGGGGCCACAGTTTTTGAGAACCAGCACGCAGTTCTCGTCGACATCGAGGTTCTCATCATTGATTCGTGTATGGAACTCTTCTATGGATTCAAAGACGACTGCGCGCCCTTGATGCTGCATGAGGTGAGGACTCGCTGCGGAGGGTTTGATCACCGCACCATCGGGAGCGAGATTGCCGTGAAGGACGGCAATTCCGGCATTCGCCTTGAATGGAGTTGCGAAAGAATGAATTACGTCGGGATTCCAGCACTGCGCTTCGGCGACGTTCTCGCCCATTGATTTTCCGTTGGCAGTCACAGCATCACGATGAATTGCGCCTGCCTCGCTCAGTTCGCGCAGCACGCGAGGTACGCCGCCCGCGTAGTAGAAATCCTCCATGAGGTACTTTCCGGAGGGCTGGATATTGACAAGGCAGGGCAGGCTCGACGCCAAGCGATCGAAGTCATCGAGGTTGAGGGGTACTCCGATGCGGCCTGCGATTGCAATGAGATGGATCACGGCGTTCGTGGAACCGCCGATGGCAGCGTTAGCGCGGATTGCATTCTCGAATGCCTCTCGAGTAAGGATGCGCGACATGCATAGATCTTCCCGAACCATTTCCACAATGCGACGTCCAGTCATTTGCGCGAGCGTGCTACGGCGGGCGTCGACTGCGGGAATTGCGGCATTACCGGGAAGACTCATGCCGAGTGCTTCTACCATGCTGGCCATGGTGGAGGCGGTGCCCATGGTCATGCAATGACCCTTGGAGCGATGCATACAACTTTCGGCCTCGAAGAATTCCTTTTCAGGCATCGCTCCGGCGCGAACTTGCTCAGACATTTGCCAAAGGCCGGTTCCCGATCCCAGGTCGTGGCCTTGAAATTTGCCGGACAGCATAGGGCCGCCGGAAAGGCCGATGGTTGGCAAGTCGCACGATGCGGCGCCCATGAGAAGGGAAGGAGTCGTTTTGTCGCAGCCCATGAGAAGGACGACACCGTCCATGGGATTGCCGCGAATGGACTCTTCCACATCCATGCTTGCCAGGTTTCTGAAAAACATTGCCGTTGGGCGCAGCTGCGTTTCGCCGAGCGACATCACGGGGAACTCGAGTGGAAAGCCTCCGGCCTCCCAGACGCCACGTTTTACGAATTCAGCCAGCTCTCGAAAATGCGCGTTGCAGGGGGTGAGTTCTGACCACGTATTGCAGATGCCAATGACCGGGCGGCCATCGAAGAGATCGTGCGGCCATCCCTGGTTTTTCATCCAACTGCGGTACATGAACCCCTCGCGGTCCTGCCGCCCGAACCACGATTGACTACGCAATTTATTCATGTGGCAATCCTAAGCTTTCCATTTTCCAAAATATGATCGGCGCCAATTTTTTGTGAAGGCGTCATATTTGTTCCGCGTTCGAATCCGTCACGCGCAATCAGCGCCTGCCGATGGCCGAAACACGGTGCTCCGCCCCTAGACAAAACCACGGCTACCATGTCCTGCCTAGAAAACGCTCACGATCATATCGCACGCTGAAGGTCGTTGAGTAAACGATTACTGATTCGGCGCTATAATGCCGGAATTGTACTAGGCCCGATTGTGAGGAATGTTCATGAATCAGAAAAAAGGTGTATCGCGCAGGCAGTTTGTCGCTTCCGCCGCCGTCGTCGCAGCTGTTTCGTCTTTCCCAGTCGCTGACGCCGTTGCTGCGATCGGCGGGACAACGAGTGCGTTCCAATCGCCAGTTGCTCTCACCGACAAGCCCGGATGGCGAGATCAGGGAGTTGAGAATCTTGCCAAATCGCCTCACGCGAAACTACGGAATATTCCGGTGCGGGCCGTTACGATCCAATCGGGTTTCTGGGGTGCTCGTCGCGAGATCAACGTCACAAAGAGCATTCCGACGATGCACGACCTGCTCGAAGTAAATGGTCGCATGGACAATTTTCGCCGGCTGGTGGGCAAGAGTAACGCACCGCAACGCGGCCCAGTGTATTCCGATTCCGATGTCTACAAGTGGACGGAGGCGGTCGGTTTTGTGCTGCAGTCGGGAGATCGGGCAGATCTTCGAGCTAGCGCCGAGAAAGCGATCACGGAGGTCGTGGCCGCTCAGGAGCCCAGCGGATATCTGAATACCTACTATGTGGACGATCACAAGCCACAGCGAATGCTGCCTCAGACTCAAACGACAGGGCACGAACTGTACAACATCGGACACATGCTGCAAGGCGCGATTGCCTACTATCGCGGAACTGGAGATCGGAAACTACTCGACGCCGGTATCCGCTTCGTCGACGACTTCCTGATTCCCAACTACGGTCCTGCACCCAAAAAGCCCATTGTGTCTGGGCATCCTGAGATTGAGATGGGCTTGATCGAGCTTTACCGCATCACGGGCGACAAGAGACAGCTGGATCTTGCCGGCTACATTCTGCAGGGGGACAAGCGCATCGAGCTTCCAGAGCGTCGAACGATCTACATGTACAGCGGCACTCCATTTACGGATCGCACCAAACTTGAAGGCCATGCAGTTCGCGCGATGTATGCATGCAGCGGCGCTACGGACTATTACATGGAAACGGGCGACGAGAATTACTGGAAGACGTTGAACAGACTTTGGACCGACATGACGACGACAAAGATGTACGTTACCGGAGGAGTCGGCTCGCGGTCGGATGGAGAAGCTTTCGGCGATGCGTATGAGCTCCCGAATTTTCAGGCGTATGGAGAGAGTTGCGCCGCGATCGGAAACATGATGTGGAATTGGCGCATGCTTGCCGCAACCGGCGATGCAAAGTTCACGGATGTTATCGAGCGGGCTCTGTATAACGGCATCAATTCCGGAATGTCCCTCGACGGAGTGATGTACTGCTACCGCAACCCGCTCGCCTACGATTCATCGACAGGGGACAAGATTCGAAATCCCTGGTATGACACGACCTGCTGTCCGCCGAATCTGGAGCGGACTTTTGGGTCCTTGCCCGGATATTTCTACAGCACCAGCGATGACGGCATCTACGTCCATCTCTACGACAATTCGGAATTGGATTGGCATTTGGAGAGCGGCACGGGACTCAAGATCACACAGAAAACGAACTATCCATGGGACGGAAACGTCGACCTGACTGTGACGCCGTCGCAGGCCATCGATTTCACTGTCTATTTGCGAATCCCCGGATGGGTGGACAGTGCTCAGGTGTCAGTCAATGGCAAAGGAATGCCGGGCGCAAAGGCTGGCGAATATCTGGCTCTTCGTCGGCGCTGGTCTTCGGGAGATCGTATCTCCCTTCAGATGGCGATGGCGCCCCAGGTGCTGGAAGCAAATCCGCGGGTGGCGGATGACACGGGGCGTGTCGCCGTTCAACGCGGCCCTCTTGTTTACTGTCTCGAAGGGCTCGATCAGTTGAGCGGCGTGAACTTGAGTGACGTTGCACTGGAATTAGGCAAACGTCCGGACTCCGAGTTCCAGAGTGAGATGAAGAACGATCTGCTGGGCGGAGTGCTGTTGCTGCACCACACGGGCGTTGCTTACGAGAGGAATTCCGCGGAGAACGCGCTCTACCCCCGCTATACGGGAGCGGCTGACAAAACGAAAAAAGTGCCGCTGACTTTCATACCGTACTACGCGTGGGCGAACAGGCAATCGACCGCGATGCAGGTTTGGACGCCGCTGGTTCGATCCTGATCACCGAATGTGTGACTAGGAGAATCATCACCATTTTGGCGATGCGTTCTCTCAATCGAGGAGCAGAAGGTTGCGATGGAAAATTGCTGTCCTGGTGAGCGCGGCGATCGCGATCAGCTATCTCGATCGCCAGACTCTTCCGGTTGCGATCAAGGCGATCGGCAAGGACATCCCGCTTTCGAACCAGCAGTTTTCCACGCTGCAGTCGGCATTTCTGGTCTCCTACGCCTTCATGTACGCAGGCGGGGGCAAACTCGCTGATGTGTTGGGAACGCGTCGAGGCTTCACTGCGATCATGATTTTCTGGTCGGTGGCCTGTGTTAGTCATGCTCTGGCCGTGAGCTTTGTGATGCTGGCGGTCAGCCGATTTCTGCTTGGTATGGGAGAAGGAGGCGGCTTCCCGGCGGCAACGCGAGCCGTTGCCGAATGGTTTCCAACGGATGAGCGGGCGAGTGCGATGGGAATCATCAACGCGGGCACATCCGTGGGGGCGGTCATCGCTCCCCCGTTGATTGCGATCATCTTGAGTTACTTGAACTGGAGATGGATCTTCGTGATTTCGGGAATGCTCGGTCTGCTTTGGATCGGGTGGTGGCGAGCGGTCTATTTTTCTCCGCCAGATGCTCAGTCGAAACTGCCGATTGTTGGAGAATCAGCCGTCGACCTGCGATGGATCGATCTGCTGCGAGTCCGTGAAGTCTGGGGAATGATGACCGCGAAATTCCTGAGTGACGCTGCCTGGTACTTCTATCTTTTCTGGTTGCCGAAATATCTGTACGATGCGCGCGGATTTGATATCAAGGCGGTTGGTTCATTTGCCTGGATTCCGTATGCCGCGGCGGGTGTGGGTTGTCTGGTTGGGGGATGGTTCTCCAGCTATCTGGTGCGTCGCGCGTTCCCTCTGGGCACGGCAAGAAAAATTGCGCTGGGGCTGAGCGCTGTCGTAATGCCGCTGGTCATGTTCATTCCGCACGCCGCCGTGTCGTGGGCTATCGTGATCTTCAGCATCGCGTACTTCGGTCAGCAATCGTGGTCAACGCTGGTGATGGTGCTGCCGACGGACCTGCTGCCGCGGAGAGTAGTGGGATCGGCGGCGGGGTTGATCGGTTTCGGGGGCGCCATGGGTGGAATCGCGTTCGGCCAATTAGTTGGGTATCTGTTGGACCACGGCGTTGGCTACGGAGTTGTGTTCACGCTCGCAGGAATGTTTCACGTGATCGCCTTTTTAGTCATACTGCTGACGATTCCGTCGTTCGAACCAGCTGAGATTGAATCGCGGTTGACCTATTTAGGAGCGCGATGAAGATCAAAGACATTCGTACGCGAGTGTTCCGGTGGCGCGGGAAGACCGTGCCTCTGCCTCCTCATTTCTGCACGAATCCGATGGACCTGTTGCAGTTGCCGCAGGCCTCCATGGGCACGTTCACTTTCCACGGCTGGCTCGTGGTCGAAATTTTTAGCGATGATGGCCTGGTGGGGATCGGCAATGCTGCGCTGGCGCCACAGGTTACGAGGCAAACCATTGACCTCTATTTGAAGTCGCTTTTGATCGGAGAGAATCCCTGGGACATCGAATTTCTGTGGCAGCACATGTACCGCAAGACGATGGCTTTCGGGCGCAAAGGGATCGGCATGGTCGCGATCAGCGCCCTCGACATTGCGCTGTGGGATCTTTTGGGCAAATCAGCGAAGCAACCTGTGTACCGCCTGCTTGGAGGTAGAACGAAGATACGAATTCCGGTGTACGCCAGCCGACTCTATGCAACCGAACTCGGCGAACTTGCGCAGGAAGCAAAGCGCTATAAAGACGACGGTTACAAAGCGATGAAGCTACGATTTGGATGGGGATCGTCCGACGGCGCCGCCGGGATGCAACGCAATCTCGAACTCGTTCGTACTGTGCGCGAAACTGTGGGGGGCGATATCGACGTGATGGCCGATGCCTACATGGGCTGGACGCTCGACTACGCCAAGCGAATGCTTCCGCTCTTGGAACCGTTTCATCTGCGATGGTTGGAAGAGCCCGTCATTCCTGACGACATTCAGGGTTATGCCGAACTGAAATCCTATGGGCGAATCCCGATCGCAGGTGGTGAGCACGAATTCACTCTCCACGGGTTTCGCGATTTGCTTGAGGCACGGGCGCTAGACTATATCCAGTTCGACACTAACCGCGTGGGTGGGATCACTCAGGCGCGCAAGATCGCGGCGCTCGCAGAAGCTTACTCGGTTCCTGTGATTCCGCATGCGGGACAGATGCATAACTATCACATCGTGATGGCGAGCCTCAATTCTCCGATGGCGGAGTATTTCCCGATGGTCGATGTGGAAGTGGGAAACGAATTGTTCTGGTATCTATTTGCGGGGGAGCCGAAGGCCAAAGATGGATTTATCGATCTGAACGACGACTTGCCTGGAATGGGATTGACCATCGATGAATCGAAGCTGGAGAACTTCGAGATTCTGGAATAACTGATCAAGGAGAATGTGGAAGCAATGACGCGGCTGGTTCAAATTAAGAAAGGGATCGTTCGACGTGTGGCGCTGGTGGAGGAGCCTCACCTGCGCGTACTCGATGGCTGCAATTCTGTGTTTGAGCTTGCGCAGTCTGCGATCAAGTCGGGTATGAAGCTCAGCGGAATGGTGCGAAGACGACTCACGAGTGAACGCCTGGACTACGACCTTATCTACAACGGCCGCTCAGAGTGGCAACTGTTGCCGCCGATAGATCATCCTGATGAACCTTCGCGCTGTATGGTCTCCGGAACCGGCCTCACACATCTGGGAAGTGCGCGTGACCGTCAGTCGATGCATGCTGTGGATAAGAACGAGATGACCGACAGCATGAAAATGTTCCATTGGGGCAAGGATGGCGGGCGTCCCGCGCCGGGGCAAATTGGGACGCCGCCAGAATGGTTCTTTAAAGGCAACGGGACGATGCTTCGGGCCCACGGTCAGCCCCTCGAAATCCCTGGCTATGCCGAGGACGGCGGAGAAGAGGCGGAGATTGCCGGCATCTACGTGATTGCGCCGGATGGCTCGCCGTACAGAGTCGGAATGGCTGGAGGAAATGAGTTTTCTGATCACCGATTTGAGAAGAAGAACTATTTGAATCTGGCAGGCTCGAAACTAAGAACATGTGCGCTGGGCCCTGAGATTGTTGTCGATCCGGACTTCTCGTCTTTGCCAGTGAAGGTGAATATCGACCGGGGCGGAACGTCAGTCTGGTCCGGAACTTTCCGAACTGGCGAAACAGAAATGTGCCACAGTTTGCGAAACCTCGAGCATCATCACTTCAAGTTTGAGGCTCACCGCAGGCCTTGTGACGTTCATGTGCATTTCTTTGGAACGGATTGCTTGAGTTTCGGCGCCGGCGTAACTCTTCAGGACGGAGACGTGATGGAAGTTGCGTTCGAAGGATTCGGACGCCCTCTGCGTAATCCGGTGCGTGTGGCCACGTCGACGTCTTCAGTAGTCGAAGTCAGTTCGCTAGGATAAGGGCAATGTCAAAACCACGCGTTGCAATTCTGGGTCTCGGCATCATGGGTGGAGGGATGGCGACACGTCTCCTGTCGTCGGGATTTCCTGTGTCGGTCTACAACCGGAACCGCGAGAAGGCCAAAAAGTTTGGCGAATTAGGCGCGTTTGTCGCGAGTACACCGCGCGAAGCTGCCGGAAAATCAGAAATCGTAATCAGCATGGTCGCGGACGATGTGGCATCAAGAAGCATATGGCTTGGAGAGAACGGCGCTTTAGCCGGAGCCGCCGCCGGATCGTTGCTGCTTGAATCAAGCACGGTGTCGGTAGATTGGGTGAGAGAACTCGCTGCGGCAGCGGCAAAGAAGAACTGTGAGTTCCTCGATGCGCCTGTAACTGGCACCAAGCCCCACGCTGCGGCTGGAGAGTTATTTTTCATGGTCGGAGGGTCGGCCTCCGGCTTCGACCGAGCAAAAGTGGTTTTGTCGGTCCTCGGCAGAGAAGTGGTGCATCTCGGGCCGAACGGCAGCGGCGCGCTGCTGAAACTAATCAACAACTTCGTTTGCGGCGTTCAGGCAGCGACATTCGCTGAAGCGATGTCGCTGGTTCGAGCGTCGAAGCTTGATCCTGAGAAAAGCGTTTCCGTCCTGGGAAATAGCGCCCTTGCAAGTCCGCTAATCAAGAGGATGATGGCGAGCATGGCCGCAGACGACTTCACTCCCAACTTCCCGCTCAAGCTGATGACGAAAGACATCGGATACGCGATGAAGGAAGGAGAAAAGCTTGGTCAGCGACTCGAGACTGCTTCTCCTGCGCTGGAAGTATTCAAACACGCTGTGGATGTCGGTTTAGGCGATCAGGACTTTTCTGCGGTGCTTAAGGCCGTAGGGAAGCACTAGCTCAACAGAGCTCTTACCACCGGAGACGAAGCAGGGAGAGAGACTGCCGTGGTAACTCAAAGTGCAGCTCTGTGACGCCTTGCTCTATTGGAATTTCTTCGGGAGAACTCAAAAGCTGCAATTGCGCTTCTCTCTCCAATTCATTGAGTTGAGTAGCAGAAAGTGACTGCGGCGATCCCATCGTTTTCCACGCCGCAAATGCGTTGCTGTGGGTAGAGTCGATGCGAAAGTGCTCGAGTCGACTGTGCTTGGTCGCGATCGGCAGCCCATCGATTCTTAGGTCAATCTGACTAGATGGGGCGTCGAGATCGTCGTCATGATAATTCCAGATCAGGACGCTGATTTCGTGATTACTTCGAGTTCCAATCACATTGACGTCGGGCTGCCCCCGCACTCCATCGCGTAGAACTCCTTCCGTCGGCAAAGATCCGGAACTTGTGGCTTTCAGGCGTTCGGTCCCCAACAAGCCGAACATGCGGAAGGCGTTCAAGACGGGCTTATCTATGCCATTGGTAGCGAGTTCGCGGAAGCCTTCAAAAGGTGGCTGATTTTCGAACTCAAACGCCCAGGTCACGGCCCCAAGAAAATTGATGTGCTCGCTGGTCGCTAACGCGTAAATCCGCTGGAGTACTTCTGCCGTGTAGGCAGCGTATAAGGGGCCGTTGCGGTAAGAATTCTGAGGATTGTCCCTGACGGAGCACGCGGCACAGCCTTCAGGATCGGATTCGCCCAACACAACCGGAGTGTGACGCCATTCGGGAAAAGACACGACGATACGAAAGCCTTCCTCGATGGCAGTAAGTTGTCGGGCAATGCCCATGCGCACATGACCATCCTCCCATTTGGGCGAACCTTTGGGATGGAAGGCGATGAAATCCAATCGCGAGCCAGTTTTTCCATTCGCGAAATTTTTCTGATGTGCGCAGTGATCGAGGAATTCCCTCAGAAATTCAGCTGCTTTGGGAGATGCGGGTCCGGTACTGTCCGGGCCGCCGATGCGAGCCCGCGGGAGGGCACGCAAGACTGCATCAACAGAGAAGTCGTAGAGCTTGAAATATTCCTCCGGCGTTCCTTTCCAGTACCCGATGTCGGGCTCGTTCCAGACCTCCCAAAGCCACGTCTCGACTTCGGCGTTGCCGTATCGCTCACGCAAGTGCCGGACAAACTGAAAGACAAGGTCGGCCCACTTCTGATAATCCTTCGGCGGATATGCCCATCCTGTAAAGATCTCACCTTGCGGAAAATTGTGTCGATAAGGGCTTGGGTGAGTGGAGAGAGCTTCAGGCATGAATCCGATCTCGACTAGCGGCTTGATCCCCGTGGCGTGAAAAGTGTCGAAAATTTGGTCTACGATCGTCCAGCCGTAAATCGCCTTGCCGGCTGCGTCTTCGGTGTATGCATTCGTCGAGCCCCACTTCAGGGAAGACGATCCGTCCCCAGTCGTAAGGAGATTGTGCACACGAACGTAAACTGGAGCGGTGGTGAGGGCTGCGAGTTCACCTAGAAGTTTTCTTCCATTGGGAGCGTAGGTATAGTTCGGCTCGTCATAGCCGAAGAAGCTCCATACGGGAGGCAATGTTCCGTCGGGCTGGTCGGCGTGAACACGGATGCCCACGCTTTTAGTCCCAGTTTGCGAGCTCGAAGGTGCACTCATAACAAGAACAAGCGCAATCACAATCGCTGGAAGAACTTGGCGGGCACGCGTCGAGAAAAGATCAACTGAAGTCATGAGGGTCATCGGAAACGAGTGCGATTCGATTAACGATTCGCCTAGACTACTATGCGCTTCGGAATCGCATGCAGTATAAAGGCGAGAGGCAGAAATGCAGAGTCGTAAGCTGAAATCTTGATGATGTACGTTACACGTGGGAAAAGTCTTGGTCTGCTGATTGTTTTGGTGACTCTCGTCTCCGTTCTGGGCGGCTCAAGTCGGGACCGACCATGTGGGTGACATCGTATCCGCGTTACGGAATCGGGACTTCGACGGAGCTCTGGAGTTGCTTCACCCCGCCTTGAGCGAGGCCCCAAAGAATCCTCAGCTTTGGGCGTTCCAGGGGTTGGCGTATTCAGGAAAAGGGGATCGAAAAGCTGCGCTCGCCTCGTACCAAAGCGCGCTGAAGATTGTGCACGATTATCTTCCCGCCCTCGAAGGCGCTGCGCAACTTGAGTACGATGAGGGCAACGCGGAGGCGATACCGCTACTTCAACGCGTGCTGCGATTGCGTCCCAACGAAACTACAAGTCACGCTATGCTCGCCGTACTCGCGTACAAGAAGCATGATTGTGTTACCGCCGTTCAACATTTCGCGCAAAGCGGAACATTAGTTGAGTCGCAGCCCGGAGCGCTGCAAATGTACGGCTCCTGCCTAATGAATCTTAAGCAGACTGACAAGGCGCTCCCTGTTTTTCAGAAAATGCTCGCATTGCACCCCGATGAGTCGCGGGCGCGGCGCAATTTAGCTGCCGTCCAACTTGCCGCTGGCGATCCACAAAATGCTCTTGCCACATTGCAGCCGATATTGACCGTTGACAATCCGGAAGTTGACACCCTCCAACTCGCGGCTGCTATTTACGAGGCGAATAAGGACACACCCAATGCGGTGAAAACTCTCCGCGACGCCATTGTGAAGGATCCCCGGAATGTCGCGCTGTACGTGGATTTTGCGAATATCGCGATGACTCATCAGTCATTCCAAACCGGAATTGACATGATCGATTCCGGTCTGAATCTCGAACCGAAAGCCTCGGAGCTTTACCTGGCACGCGGCGTTCTCTACGTGCAGTTGGCTGCCTTTGACAAGGCCGAAACGGATTTTGAAAGGGCGGAGCAACTGGATCCACGGCAATCGCTTAGCGCAGCGGCACAGGGGATGGTCGCTGAGGAAAAGAACCAGAGCAATCCTGAAGAAGCGTTGGCGACCGTACGCGCAAAGCTGAGCAAGAAACCGGGGGACGCGTTTCTCTGGTATTTGCAGGGCGCCATCCTAGCGCAAAAGGCTCCAGAGCCTGGTAGCGCCGATTTCCAGAAAGCCGTTCAATCCGCCAGCAAGGCAGTGACTTTGCAGCCATTGCTCGTGGCCGCGCGCAACGTGTTGGCAAAACTGTACCTGCAATCAGGTCAGAATGGTCTTGCGATTAAACAGTGCAGACTCGCATTGCAGACTGAACCCTCGGACCAAACGGCTTTGTATCACTTAGTCTTGGCTCTCCGTAAAACGAGCGACCAGACTGAAATCCCTGAACTACTAAAGCGGCTGGCGCGAGCCCGCCAAGATGCTACCAAACAGGAAGCTGAGCACAATCGCTACAAGTTGATGGTCGATCCAACGCCCCAGGCGCAAGCGATCCGATAGGTTCGAGTAAACCTTTACTCAAGTTGCAATGCCCGTGATAATGGATGATTCATACAAAGGCCCCGGTTCATGACGATCACCCGCCGCTCGTTCGTTCTGCTTTCACTCTGTGCATCGGCGCAGCAGTTGTTGGGACAGCAGGGAATTGCTTCGCGCGACGTGAAGGCGCAGGCTAAGCCCGCGCCGTCCGGACGCCCGTTTAACGCGCATTTCACGGACATCGCGAAGGCCGCAGGGCTCTATGCACCGACAGTTTACGGGGGAGTCGAATCGAAGAAATACATCATGGAGGCGAATGGATGTGGATGCGCCTTCATCGATTACGACAATGATGGCTGGATAGATATTTTTCTGCTTTCGGGAACGCGATTGGACGGCGATCCTCCTGAAGCGACGAACCGCCTGTACAAAAATAATCGTGACGGAACTTTCACGGACGTCACTGAAAAGGCCGGCCTTCGGGCCGTCGGCTGGGCCAATGGCGTTTGCGTCGGCGACTACAACAACGATGGATTCGACGACATCTTCTGCACGTATTTCGGGCAGAACCGACTCTTCCGCAATAACGGCGACGGCACATTTACAGATGTGACCAAGCAGGCAGGTCTGTTGGAGTCTGGTCCTGCGCGGTGGGGAGCCGGCTGTGCATTCCTGGATTACAACCGCGACGGTTTTCTTGATCTCTTCGTTTCAAACTACATCCGGTTTTCGTTTGACCATGCGCCTGCGCCCGGCGAAAACTCAACATGCAACTGGAAGGGGATTCCCGTGAATTGCGGACCGCGTGGACTTCCCACCGGCAGGCATTCGCTCTATCGCAACAACGGAGACGGCACGTTTACAGACGTCACGAAACCGTCGGGCATCGTCGCTGCAACCGAGAGCTACGGGATGACCGTTGTCACCGCGGATTTCGACGAAGACGGCTGGCCCGATATTTTCGTAGCGTGCGACTCCACACCCAGCCTGCTATTTATGAACAATCACGACGGGACTTTCCGCGAGGAAGGTGTCATGCGCGGCGTTGCCTTGAGCGACGACGGCATGGAACAAGCCGGCATGGGGGTCGGTGTCGGGGACTACAACCTCGATGGTCATCTCGACCTGTTCAAGACTCATTTCATCGGAGACACGAGCGGGTTCTACCGCAACGACGGAAAAGGAAATTTCGACGAAGTGACGCGACTGGCCAAGGTCGGAGTGGAAACGAGGTTTACGAGTTGGGGCGCAGGACTGATCGATCTCGACAACGATGGCAATCCGGACGTGCTTTTTGTCACAGGGAGTGTGTATCCCGAAGTCGAACGAAAACTACCTCAGTATCCATACCAGACTCAGCGAGTGCTGTTTCGTAATCTGGGCAACGGTACCTTCGAAGAGTTGGATACCCAGGCCGGTCCAGGAATCACTACGCCACACAGCAGCCGTGGATGCGCTTTCGGTGACTTTGACAACGATGGCGACATGGACGTGCTGATCGTCAACATGAATGAACCGCCGTCGCTTCTGCGCAACGACATAACAGGAAAACAAAACTGGCTCAAGGTGAAACTCGAGGGAGTGAAATCAAATCGCGGCGCAATTGGTGCGCGCGTGTTAGTGCGCTATGGGACGAAAGTGCAAGCGCAGACGGTGCTCAGCCAATCCAGCTACTATTCGTGCAATGATCCACGGCTGCATTTTGGGCTTGGCGCAACGACTTTGGCCGACATCGACGTGTACTGGCCGAACGGGCTGCACGAACAGCACAAAAAGATCGCTGCAAATCGACTCATAACAATTCGTGAGTCAGTCGGCATTGTCAGGAACAAAGGCTGGAGTAGATAAACACACGTCGGTCTCGCCCGAAACGGCTTCCTATCCTGAGTCATTTTCAAAAAAGTTCTTGACAGAGGCAGACGATAATATTTATACATTAGCCGCTGCGAGTAAACGTTTTCTCGCACGCCGCTCCCGAGTGTCTACAATCTCCCGCGGGGCCACACATTTCAGGAGGCACCCATGCCAAGTTGCATGCCGTCTCGTCGCTTGTTCGGATTTATCGGAGTGTTTCTATTCCTAGCGACCGCAGCCTTCGCGCAGTTCACGGCCAGCATTCAGGGCGTAGTGCAGGATCAGAGTGGCGCCGGTGTCGCCAAGGTTAAGGTCGATCTTCTCAATACCGCGACCGGG
Organism: uncultured Acidobacteriota bacterium; assembly: GCA_963801895.1. Lineage (GTDB taxonomy): Bacteria > Acidobacteriota > Terriglobia > Terriglobales > Acidobacteriaceae > Sulfotelmatobacter. Next base: position 42,739 of record CAWDGM010000009.1, read on the forward strand.
GTGATCACGGTTGCAACGACCGATGAATCGGGCAACTACCGATTTATCAGTCTCGCTCCTGGCAACTACAAGATCACTGCGGAGTCTGCGGGGTTCTCGAAGTCGGAAGCAACCGTCACCCTGCTCACCGAACAAAATCTCAATGTCCCGCTCTCCCTCAAGGTGGGTTCGGTAAGCGAATCTGTGATCGTAAGCACTGAGGCGCCGATCGTTGATACCGCTGACAGTCGCGTACAAATGACCCTAGAAAATCAGGGTGTGGCGCAATTGCCTATCATCGGGCGAAACCTAGTCACTCTCGTGACGATGGCACCGGGAGTTTCAGGCTTAGGTACAAGTACGTCAGGAAGTCCAGCTTCGGGCGTGGACAATTTCTCCACAGAAGAACAGGTCGACGCGAGCGCGAACGGGCAAGGCCAGAACAACAACCAGTACATCATCGACGGCCTCGATGTAACCAGTGGAATTCGTCAAGGTGTCTTAAACCTGACCCCTCAACCGGACTCGATCCAGGAAACGAGCGTTCAGGTGAACACGTTTTCTGTGGAACATAGTCGCGCCGCTGGGCTGCAGACGATTTTTACGACCAAATCCGGTAGTGATTCGTTCCACGGGTCCGCTTCCGACTATTTCAACTATCAGGGAATGTTCGCGAACCAACACTTCGTCAGTTCTTCGACGAGCCCATACAAGCCATTCCACTCGAACAATTTCGACTTCTCCGTGGGCGGACCTATCATTCCCCACCACAACAGCTTCTTTTATTTTGCGGTTGAGCCCTTGCGTTCATCCGCAAGTGCCGGCGGATTGGTTACGTTTGCCGATCCACAGTTCATCGCCTTCTCCCAAGCGAATTTTCCAAACACGGTCGGAACTCATGTGTTGAGCACCTACTTGCCTTCTGGCGTTGGCGGCGTGACGGTGCAGCAAACGGCCCAAGACGTATTTGGTTCCGACGCCGGCGGGTGCGGAACCACAGCAGGACAAAATGGCGTGGACTGCACGCTTCCAATGATCGATCAAGGATCGTTCGGCGCCACCCAAATTCGAAATGGCACGCAATACTTTGCTCGCATTGACCAGGGTTTTAAGAACGATCGAATTTACGTGAGCTTGTTCAGAACCCTTCTTTTGACCGGTGCGGCCTCTCCGATGCCGCAATTCTCGGCTCTGAACAACACCTGGCAAGTGGCTGGTCAGGCCTCGTGGACTCATACGTTCTCTCCGACGACGTTGAACGAGTTCACTGCTGGACAAAGCAGAGTTGAAGGCGTGTTGGGAAGTGGCGCGAAGGACTATACAGTACCTTCGATCTCCGTCAACGGTATTAACGCGGATGGCGGTATGGCCTATGGCGTTGGCTTCGCGCAGGGCGATTTCATTCAACACAACTATCACTGGCGGGACGTGCTGACTCACGTGCGAGGCACGCACACTCTGAAATTCGGCTACGAAGGCTGGTATGGAGACGACGTCGAGCCTTTCCAGGGACCGTGGTCGCAGCCTAAGTTTGCGTTCGACAATCTTCTGACTCTAGCCCAAGACGCTCCCAGCAACGAGAACGGTGTGATGTTCAATCCCGGCAACTGGTCAGCAGCAACTGTGGAATTGGGATGCTGCTTCCAGAACGTTCGGATTGTTCGTCGAGGATACCTGGAAAGCAAGAAGGAATCTCACGGTTACGGTCGGGTTGCGCTATGACGACAGTGGTAACCCGTGGTCAAAGAGTGATTCGACAGTATTCGGAAACTTCTATCTGGGCACGGGCGAAACGCAGCAGGAACAGATTGCGAACGGCTACGCCAAAGGAACACACAACGCTCTGTTGCACTCTGTCAACAACCTTTTCAGTCCTCGCATTGGTGTCGCCTGGGATCCGACAGGAAAGGGGGACTGGGTGGTCCGTGGCGGTTTTGGCATCTACAACAACTGGCTGACGTCAGCCAACGTCCAGGAAGAATTCCGCGGCAGTCCGCCGGGATTGGTCTTGCCAGTGTTCTTCGCGGGAACGGCCACCCCTCCGATCTTTGGACTCGGAACCGGCAATAAGCCACCCTTTGGGTTTACATTCCCCACATTTGCGGGTGGGCTAAATGCACAGGGTGGAGTTGTCGGCGCCAACTTTGCCATCGGCGGTATCAACCCGTTGCTGAAGTCGCCGAAGGCGGACATTTGGTCCTTGAGTTTGGAACGCAAGATAAACAGGGTTTTTGCGGCGACAGTCGGGTATAGCGGATCTCATTCCTACGATATCGTCGGCAATGGTAATGCGGTCGGACTTGTGTCTTACGGCGTGGACATAAACGTCTTGCCGGGAGATCTAATCACGCACCAGAGCTTGGCTGCGACGCGGCTTAATCCGAGCTTCGGATCGATTTCGTATGCCGACAACAACCGATACGCCAACTATAGTGCGGTCTTCTTCGATTTGAAGGGACGTTTCTCGCGAGGCTTCGTAGACTTCTCCTACACTCGCTCCCGATCGAAGGATGACGGCTTGGCGTATCCGACGCCCGATAATCCTGCTCAGTACTATGGGCCATCCATCTTCGATGTTCCGAACCGATACTCGTTGACCTTCAACTATTCTCTGAAAGGATTGAACGGCGGCAAAGGCGCGGTGGGTTATCTGACGGGCGGGTGGGGTATAAGCGGTACGACCATCTTCCAGTCCGGATATCCGCTGACCGCGCGGAACACGAACGGGTACAATCCGATATGCCAAGACACGTCGGCAACCGCTCCCGCCTGTCCCTCGTTGGCAAATCCGGCGGTGGGATACGCGCCCGGAAGCGGCGACTACAATGCCGACGGCAACAACCTCGATTATCCGGATGCACTTAGCTACCATCAATCGACGGACAACAAGTCGTGGCTGACCGGAGCGATTCCCAAAACCAACTTTGCGGTGCCCGCATTTGGCTTGGGCGGCAACGAGAAAGCGATGCAATTCCGTGGTCCGAACTTCTTTGAGACGAATATCAACTTCTACAAAGATACGCACATTACAGAGCGCGTGGTTTTCCAATTCCGGTTCGAAGTGTTCAACCTCTTCAACCGGGCGAACTACGCAAATGTTGATGACAATTTCCCGGATGGTAGTTTCGGGGCCGCCACCGCGTCCCACGAACCTCGCTTCTGGCAACTGGGAGGCAGAATTTCCTTCTGATTGAACTAAGAAGGGCAAGAGCCGGTCCTCCCGGCGAGAGAGGGCCGGCTTTTTCATTTTCGTGACCGCTACGATTTTTCTGGGCGCGCACTATTAGTTGTCACCGTCCGTCTTGAATTACGATGTCTCGTGCATCGCCATCCAACAACCTTGCGGGAGCGTTGTCTGCCTCGATGTGAGCTGGCTAAGAGTGGATTACCTTCAGCCAGGAAAGGCTCCGCTGTAGTCGCATTCGTCGTTTTACTCCTCTCCGCTTTCACTAGCGCCCAAAGTAGTTCAGACCGAGCCGCCGTCATCGCGTCAGCTCTGCGTGATGGGCAATTTGACCAGGCACTCGATCTTCTTCACAGAGCTCTGCAGGAATCTCCAGGTGACGACATGCTGTGGACGATGCAGGGCGTGGCCTATTCGGGGCGAGGACAGAAGAAGGAGGCTCTCGCGTCTTTCAGGAGTGCATTAAAGATAGCCCCAGACAATATTCCAGCGCTTCAGGGAGCGGCGCAACTCGAATACGAAGCAAGTAGTGCTGCAGGCATTCCCATCTTGCAACATCTGGTGCGGTTGCGGCCCACCGACGCTACCAGTCACGGCATGCTGGCGGTTTTGGAATATCAGCAAGGAAATTTCGCCGAAGCAGTTACGCATTTCGAAAAAACGGGATCCCTGTTCGATTCACAGCTTCCGGCGCTGCATGCCTACGCGACTTGCCTGGTGAAACTCAGACGCCCTGAGCAAGCCGCGCGAGTTTTTCAGCGCGCTCTGGCGCTGAATCCCAATGACATACGCGAACGCAAACTTCTGGCGTCCCTCCAGGTTATGGCGCATAAGCCGCAGGATGCTTTGGTCACGCTGGACCCTCTTCTTGGGGAGAATCATCCTGATGCACAGATTCTTGAACTTGCTTCCAGTGCTTATGAAGACGGCCATGACACAACAAAAGCGGTCGAAGCACTACGACAGGCCATCTTGCTCGACTCTCAGAACGTCAATCTCTATCTGGACTTTGCCGCGATCTCGTCGGCTCACCAGTCCTTCGCTGTCGGCATCAACGTTGTGAATGAAGGCATAAATTTGATGCCGAAGGCCGCTCCTCTCTATTTTGCGCGTGGAGTCTTGTACGTCCAGCTTGGCGAATATGACAAAGCGCAGACTGATTTCGAAACCGCGTACGCGCTCGATCCTACGCAGTCACTGAGCGTTGCTGCGCAGGGATTGGCAGCCGTACAGCAGAATGACCTTGATCGTGCCTTGGCCGGAGTTCAAGAGAAGCTTGCTCACAAACCGAACGATCCCATCCTTTTGTATCTGCAGGCAGATGTCCTGGCTCAGAAAGGAGCAGAACCGGGCAGCGCGGAATTTCAAACTGCCATGCGGTCGGCAAAGAAAGCGGTCGCTCTGCGACCGACGCTGGCGCCGGCACGGGGCGTGTTGGCGAAGTTGTATCTTCAGTCCGGACAGTTTGTGGAGGCCGCGGTGCAGTGCAAAAAGGCGCTTGAGCTCAACCCGAAGGATCAGGCCGCTCTCTATCACCTGATACAGGCCGAAAGGAGGAGCGGGAACAAGCGTGAGCTTCCCGACCTGCTCAAGCGGCTCGCGCTGCTTCGCCAGGATGCAACGAAAGAGGAGCGGGAACAGTATCGATACAAACTGGTCGAGGGCGACGTCCCGTCAAAGTAGCCGAGACCTCAACCCTCGGTTAAGGCCCTTCCTCAACTCTTCAGCAAGACATACGTGCTGTAGCTCTCCTTGTCGATATTCATGAACGGGCGCATCGTGAGTCCAGTGCCATCAGCAGATGTCGCTGACCAGTCTCCATTGGCGTTATTGAGCACTTTGGCCTGCAGTAGCGCTTTCTGATCGAACGTCGGCTGCGAATCGGCGACCGCAAGCAGCACTAACGGTCCTTGTATCAGCGACACCATATTCTGGTGATTTGCGTCGACCGGCTCCAGACGCAGCGGCATGGGCAATTCAAGTTCGATGCGATCGCCGTCCTTCCAGGTCCGTCGGATGCTGGCGAAAGTGCCCGGATCAACTGGATCAGAAACCCGTTTGCCGTTGACGGAGAGAACTGGGTTAGGCCGCACCCAGCCTGGAATGCGGACGTAAATCGTGTAGTCCTTGGACTGCGAGCCCGATACTTGAATCTGAATCTTGTTGTCGAAAGGATACTTCGTCTGCTGTTTTAATCCGAATTGTCCAGCGGCGTCTTTCCACTGCACGCTGGAAGGGGTGAATAGATTTACGTAAACGCCATCGGCGGACCGCAGGTACGTGCTGATGTGGTAGTCGGCGGCAAGCTGAGGAAACGTTCCGGAGCAACACGGCCACTTGTCTCGGTACCAAACTTTCTTGCCCGTCGTGGCATAGTCGGAGTAGTAAAACGAAGTTCCGTCGGCTTGAATCGGCCAGGCTCCGAGAATTGTGTTGTAGAGCACCCGTTCCATGCTGTCGCCGTACCGGGAATCTTTGGTGACGCGCAGCAAGTAGCGCGCGATTTTGAAGTGACCGTAAGCGCCGCAAGGTGTTTCAAAGCTCGCATGCGTAGTCGTCAGGCTCGCACCTAGCTGTCCAGTTCCAGGTTCTCCGAACGCCTCGTTCGGTCCCCACCCGCCTGTGGAGAAGCTCTGAGTTGCTAGCAGCATTTCGAAGCCGTTCTTGGCCGCGCGCAGATGCTTTTCGCTGCCGAGTGTGATGTAGGCCTGCATGGCCGAACTGAAGGCATTCACATGACTGTAGGCGTGCTCGAAGGGCATCACGTTGTTGCCTTCAGAAAGAGGACCGAAATACGTGTCGTCCTCGAGATACTGCTTCGCCATGTCGCGGTAAATCGACTTCCCGCTCCGTTGATAGGCTAAGAAGAGATTTTCGGGCAGAGTATATGTTTCGTCCCACGTATACGTGGTGTCCTTGTGCGGGCGTGAACGCTGTTCGGCTCGCGATAAAGCTTTCTCGGGTAAATACGCCACCATCGCTCGCGTGAGTTTCTCGAGAATGTCCATCGCCATCGGATCATGAGCGTACTCGTGAGCGTCGATCAAGCCACAACATAGTTTGTCGTATGTATACGCCGGGAGGCGATAGTCAACGAAGAATTTTGCCTTCGCATCCAGTGTCTCGCCGTACCCTTTCACCAGACGATTGATCTTGGCCCGCGTTTCCTCGGATCCTGTCACGGCATACGCCCGGGCCAGTCCAGAAACATATTGACCAAAACTATGGCCTGCGATGAAGCCGTGGAATTCGCCTCCTTCCAGGCTGAATCCGGTGAGGTCGTACCATCCACCCATGTCTTCGCCGGGAGCCGGCAATCCGGCGACTTGGCGGTAGACTTTGAGCATTCGGTCGTCGTCGAGATTTTGAAAACGTGCGTGGTTCTCTTCGAACTGGCGTTTCATCGGTCCGTCAAACAGCTTGACGTCGGCATACGAGAAAGTTGTGAGAGGTGTGGAGATTGCCACTAAACCTTTTTCGTCGCTTGCCCATGCCGGGAGAACGCTCGCAACATAAGCCCCACCTGCCGTAGCGGTCGTTGCTTTCAGAAATGTTCTGCGATTCATGCCAGACGACATATGTACGCCCTCCCCGAATTTCGAGAAATCGTTTACCAGCTAAGAGGCTATGAGCCCCTATTCCGTTTGTCAATGATCGAAGCTTAGAGTATTTCCGCTTCAGAAACCAATTCGACAAGATCCCGACTAAGCGGCGTTTTCCTGTTCCAGCGCGGCTCCAATTTGGTCGATGTCACTCGGGTCCAAGCGGAAATCCGCCGCGCCGACGATCCCAGAAACCTGCTGCGGACTTCGAAACCCGACGATTGCCCCAGTCACCGCGGGATGATTCAATGTCCACGCGATCGCCACCTCTCCAGGACTGCGACCGTGGCGATGCCCAATCTCCCGTAGGTGTTCGACGACGCGCAAATTGCGGGACAACTCCGGTTCCTTAAAACCAGGCAAGTTGCGGCGCCAATCTTCGGCCAGGAAATTGGCAACGCGCTCTTTTGTCATCGCCCCTGTGAGCAATCCCGCATACATCGGTGAATAAACGATCACGCCAATGTTTTGCTTCATACAGAAGGGTAGGATGTCCTGTTCGATCTCGCGCCTGACGACGGCGTAGGGAGGTTGCAGCGAGACGATAGGAGCAATGGCCTGTGCGCGTACGATCTGCTGCACGCTGAAGTTCGAAACTCCAATCCAACGGACCTTGCCTTCTTCCTTAAGGCGGGCCAATTCGGTCCAGCCTTCTTCGATATCTTCGTCGGGCTCCGGCCAGTGAATCTGGTAGAGATCGATCGCGTCGACGTTAAGACGGCGCAGACTGTCTTCACATTCACGGCGCACCGACGCCGCTTTGAGGCAGGGGCCAATGTTGCCAGCTTCATCCCATACGCGTTCGCACTTGGTGAAAATGAACGGCTTGGGACTTCGATTCTGGATCGCGCGTGCAACTACTTCTTCAGAATGTCCGAGGCCATACAGCGCGGCGGTGTCGATCCAGTTGAGTCCATAATCGAGCGCGGCTTGGATTGCAGGAATCGAATCGCTCTCGTTTTGCAGGCCCATGCTGCCATTCCAGCCACTGCCGCCAATAGCCCAAGCGCCAATTCCAAGGCGCGTAATTTCGAGATCGCTGTTTCCGAGACGACGAGTTTCCATGGTTTTTTCTGAAAAACTTTTCGGGGACAACTATACCATCTGATTCGGCAAACGTTTACTTCTTGTGCATAGCTGGGCACCGGACTGCGACGGGACGCGGCAAACTGTTTATGACTCGGCTGGCTGACTGCCCGCCGTGGACCTTTCGAAAGCTACGGACGACTCTGCTTCTTTGCAGGAATTAACTTGGAGTTACCCGGTACGAGCCGAGTCGATTCGCGAAGCACCAGGTGGGTCTTCAGAACGTATTCGGTTCCCGTAGGCGAGGGGGTCGGCCGCTGTAACTCCTCGAGCAGCGCATTGAAGGCGAGGCGGGCAAGTTCCGCCTGTGACATCTGTACGGTCGTCAATGCAGGCAAGATAAATTGCGCCAGCCGAATATCGTCAAATCCGACTACGGAGAGGTCCGAAGGAATCTGAATCCCTTCTTCGTAGGCTTTTCTCATCACGCCCATTGCCGTCATATCATTGGAGCAAATGACGGCCGTGGCGCGCGTCGCCCCGGCCAGCAGCTTGCCGTAAGCGGCGATTCCACCTTCGATCGTGTGAGTTCCCTCCACGATCAATGTCGGATTGACCTCCAATCCGATCTCGCCCATGGAAGCAAGGAATGCCTGCTTGCGTGCTTGTGCGGACTTCAAGTGTAGTGGACCGGAGATAAAGGCGATGTGCTGATGCCGCAACGCAGCGAGATGTTGAACTGCTTGCCGGATTCCGTGCAGATAGTCGATGCGGATATTGCTGACCCTGGGGCGCGCCGGTCCTACGTCGACGAAGACCAGAGGAACCTTTCGAAGCTTGAGATCCTCGAGCAAGACTTCTTCCATACCGAAGGTCATGATGGCGACGCCCTCAACCCGGCGCTCGATCATCCGCCGGACGGCCGTCTCCATGTGCATGGGATCGTTACCAGTCGAGGTCAGCATGATTTCGTAATAGTGTTCGACGGCGATCCTCTCGAACACTTGCACGATCTCGGGGAAGAATGGGTTCGTAATCTCCGAAATGATGAGCCCAAAGATTCTACTTCGGCCAGAAACGAGCGCCCGAGCCTGGGTGTTGGGATAGTAGCCGAGCTCCTCCACAACATTCCATACTCGCTTTGCGAGCTGCGGGTTGACAGTCGGAATACGATTGATGGTCCGAGAAACCGTTGCAGTGGAAACCCGTGCGCGCTTTGCGATTTCCCGAATGTCCATGAGTAGGTGGCGCTAGTTGCAGACTGACGACGAGAAAAATGATGATATCAAACCGCGGCCACAGCATACCTAGAACCAACAATCTGTAGCATTCCCTTTAGCAAACGTTTACCATGTCTGCGTTCACGCAACCGGAATCGAGATGCCTTCATGATAGGTCGACGACAATTTCTTCGTAGTAGCCTCGCGGGAGCGGGGGTAATTTTCGCAGCCAAAGCTTCGTCTCCTTTTGCATGGTCCGAGTCAAGCGCGAGCGATGGCCGCATCGAAGTGCTTCTCAACGAACCGCTCGGTACCATCTCTCCAAATATCTTCGGGCACTTTGTCGAAAATTTGAGCGGGGTGGTCTACGACGGCATCTGGGTCGGCAAGAACTCTAAGGTTCCCAACGTTGATGGAATTCGCAAAGAGCTGATTGAAGAAATGCGAAAAATCAACCCGCCAGTCGTGCGATTTCCTGGCGGTTGCTTTGCGGATAGCTATGACTGGCGCGACGGCATCGGCCCGGTTGACAAGCGCCCGAGGCGCACAAATTTCTGGGCCGGAGGTGAAAACAGCGGGGCGCCGGCGAGTCACCGTTACGATCCGAACGAGTTTGGAACGAATGAGTTTGCCCACTTTTGCAAGCTGATCGGTGGGCAACCGTATCTGGCCGCGAACTTGCGCAGCCTTTCGGCGGCGGAGTTCTACCGCTGGATCGAATACTGCAATTCCCCTGCGGGAAGCACGACTCTGGCCGATATCAGGGGAGATGCGGGATTCAAAGAGCCCTTCAATGTCCGCTATTGGGGCGTGGGTAATGAATCTTGGGGCTGCGGAGGAAATTTTACTGCTCAGGAATATGCCGTGGAGTTCCGGCGATTTACGACATGGGTGCCGACCTACGGCCAAGAGCTGTCATTCATTGGGTCCGGTCCAAATGTCGACAACTGGGCCTGGACCCGGGGGTTTTTCGAAGAAGTTGCACGCAAGGGCAAGAACGAGCTTAAGAACGTATACGGGTGGGCTCTCCATCACTATGCATGGAATCTGAGTCGTGGGAAGACCGAGGATTGGAATGAGGGAAAGGGCGACGCCCTAAAATTTGATGCCGTCGACTGGTATGAATTGATGCGCGAGGGCGACCGGATGGAAGGTCTGATCAACGGGCATTGGCAGATTATGGCCGAGGAGGATCCGCAGCACTCCGTGAAGTTGATCGTCGACGAGTGGGGGCCATGGTATCGGCCCGGGAGCGAAGCCACCCCTGGAGATCAGCTGGAGCAGATGCCCACTCTGCGCGACGCAGTTTTTAGCGGAATGACCTTGGACATCTTCAATCGCAACCCGGAGAAGGTCGCGATGGCAGCATGTGCACAACTCATCAACTGCCTCAATAGTCTTTATCTCGCCCACGAAGACCGGTTCGTTGTCACACCTGTGGGTCATGTGTTCGCGCTCTATGCATCGCACCAGGGGGGACTAGGACTGCGGACAATCTTCTCCGCACCCACAATCGAATACGACCGCGACGGTAAGCCGGCGTCTTTTTGGGGACTGAAGGGATCGGCCTCGCTGCGTGACAAAGAACTAACTCTGACGGTGGTCAATCCTCACGTTGCCCGTGCCCAGGAAGCAGAGATCGGCGTTCGCGGGGCCAGCCTTAAGTCGGGGAAGGCTACCACTCTGACTCACTCAGACATCCACGCGCACAATACGTTCGAGCATAAGAGTGAAGTCGTTCCGCAGACCAAGGCCCTCGACGCCAAAGGGCGCACGGTCAACTTCATATTCCCAGCGGCCTCGGTAACGAAGCTGGCACTAACACTGTCCTAGCCGCAGGCAGATTGGGGCGAGGGAGTTCGCCACTTTCGGCGATGAATTTCGGCGCCAACTGTCTTTAAACTGGCCGTAAGCGGCGTCAGGGTATATTCTGGAAAACGTTTACTCACGTGGCAATAGATTCCATAGAACAATGCAGTGTCACCACCCGCCTATGTAGGTGGCGAGAGTGCGCACCCACGTCCGGCAGTGGGGCGCCCGAAGAGAGGACCGATGATCGACTTATCTAATCTCGAAGCCTGGTTTGTTACCGGTAGCCAACATCTCTACGGTCCGGAAACGCTGAAGAAAGTCGAGCATCACGCGGGCGTCATCGCTCGGGGCTTGGCGGCCTCGTCGGAGATGCCGGTGAAGATTGTTGTGAAACCGGTGATGACAGGCAGTGAATCGATTTGCCAATTGTCTCAGGATGCTAACAGTTCGAAGAGCTGCATCGGTCTTATCACGTGGATGCATACCTTCTCCCCCGCCCGGATGTGGATTGCGGGGTTGAAATCGCTCAGCAAGCCATTGCTCCACCTGCACACGCAATTCAACGATGAATTGCCCTGGTCGACCATCGATATGGATTTCATGAACTTGAACCAGTCGGCGCATGGCGACCGCGAATTCGGATTTATTGGCGCTCGTATGCGACTCAAGCGCAAGGTGGTTGTCGGGCATTGGCAGACTCCCGATGTTCACTCTGAGATCGGCGGATGGATGAGATCGGCTTCTGCCTGGCATGACGCCCAGCAACTTAAGATCGCCCGCTTCGGTGACAACATGCGCAATGTCGCTGTAACGGAAGGAAACAAAGTAACAGCCCAGATCGATCTTGGCTACACAGTGAACGGATATGGCATCGGAGACTTGGTAAAACGCGTTCAGGAAGCCACAGACGCGGAGGTCAATAAATTAACTGCGGAGTACGACGAGGCCTACGATGTCGCTCAGCCTCTTCGCAAAGGCGGTTGCAAACGTGAGTCTTTGACAGATGCTGCTCGCATCGAGATCGGTCTGCGGCATTTCCTTGAGGAAACCGGATCGGACGGATTCACCGATACATTTGAGGATTTGCACGGGCTGAAACAACTCCCGGGGATTGCCGTACAGCGCCTCATGGCCGACGGATATGGCTTTGGCGCCGAGGGGGACTGGAAAACTGCGGCGCTGGTACGAGCGGCGAAGGTGATGAGTCACGGTCTTAAGGGCGGATCCTCATTCATGGAGGACTACACCTATCACCTGACGAATGGCGGACAGGTTCTGGGCGCTCACATGCTTGAAGTCTGTCCATCTATCTCGGATGAGAAGCCGTCCGCCGAAATTCATCCGCTTTCGATTGGGGGCAAGGCCGATCCTGTGCGTCTCGTGTTCACGGCGGCGGCGGGAAAGGCTGTGAACGCGTCTTTAGTCGATATGGGGAACAGATTCCGCTTGATCGTAAATCAGGTCAATATCATCCAGCCTGAACATCCGCTGCCGAAGCTGCCAGTTGCCAGAGCGTTATGGATCCCCGAACCAAACTTGAAGGTTGCAGCGACGACGTGGATCCATGCCGGCGGTGCACATCACACGGCGCTAAGCCGGGCGCTCACTCCGTCACACCTTGGAGACTTTGCCGAAATGGCAGGCATGGAGTGCTTGATGATCGACGGCGATACGAAGCTTCCAGCCTTCCTCAACGAACTCAGATTCAACGATATGTACTATCACCTCGCGAACGGACTCTGATTGACGCGTTCGGGGTGATCTCGAATCGCGCCCCGAAGCGGAGCTTCGGTTCGCCAGGTTCCATAGTCAGCGAAAGGATCAACAGTGCGTTCCGCCCATTCTGTCAAAGTGGCTGGTGCGATTCGTACCTTGTGTCTTGCTTGTACCGTTTTGGCGATTTCATCGACGGCCATCTTTGCTCAAGAGGCGAAGACGAAAGTGCCGCCAGGTCCCGGACCCATGCTGAGCCAAGGCGTGGCGGATTTTGACACGCCCGATTTTAGCCTCAGCCTTGTTCGGTCCTCACAGACGGTTGCTGCCCTGAAGCCCAAGGCAGTTCAAGATTTTGATTTCACGCCTGGCGACCTGCTCGTCGAACGCTCGCAAAATGGCTATTTCCATCTAGGTGATCTCACTCTGCGTCTGCGAGCAGGGAAGTCTGTCGAATGGAAAAACTTCTCCACGTCACAGCATCGAAGTCCTGTCCGGGCGTTGGAGACTTCAAAAGGCACGTTGGCCGCGGCTGATCTGACACCCACCTTGCCACCCGACTTTCCTCTGGAAATCAGGCGTTCATGGGAACTCGAGTCTGGACAACTGGTCTTACGATTTGTCTTGAAGAACAAATCGCAAGAGGATATTGCAATTGGCGCTCTCGGCATTCCGATGATTTTCAACAATGTGCTCAACGAACGCTCCCTTGAGGATGCGCATGCCAAATGTTCGTTCTACGATCCGTACATTGGAGAAGACGCGGGATATCTGCAGGTAACGCGATTGAGCGGTCATGGTCCGGCATTAATCGTTGTGCCTGAAGGGAGGACGCCGTTTGAGGCCTACAACCCTATCCTGGATCGACCCGGCGATTGGGGCGCTAAGCCTATATTTACCGACCCCACCCCACGCGGAATTACCTTCGAGGGCTTCTACGAGTGGATGGTTCACAGTCGGGCCTATGCTGAAAATGAGTGGAAGGAGGCGCAACCCTGGAATCCGCCAACCTCACTTACTCTGGCTCCGGGAGAATCAAAAACATACGGCGTCAAATTCCTGCTCGCGGATTCCATTCGAGACATTGAAAAAACTCTCGCTGAAAATCGCCGTCCCGTTGCTGTAGGCGTGCCGGGTTATGTCGTTCCCACTGACATGGACGCGCGCCTGTTCCTGAGGTCTTCCCAGGCTGTTCGGTCGATGACAGTGGAACCACACGGAGCCCTTGCCATCAGTCAAGGACGTCTCCTGCCTTCAGGGTGGAGAGCTTATGAGGTCAAGGGAACAACGTGGGGCCGCTCACGAGTAACCGTCACGTACGAAGATGGCTCGATTCAGACGATTCAGTATTTCGTGATCAAGCCAGAGACTGAGGCGGTAGCGGATATGGGCCGCTTTCTTACCTCCAAGCAGTGGTATTCGGATCTGAGTGACCCGTTCCATCGAAGTCCTTCGGTCATGACCTATGATCGCGAACTCAACCAAATTGTCATGCAAGACAGTCGGGCGTGGATTGCCGGCCTGGGCGATGAGGGAGGCGGAGGAGCATGGCTTTCAGCCTTCATGAAAGAACTGGTTCAGCCTGAAAAAGGTGAGATTGAGAAGCTGCAACAGTTCGTCGATGGCGTCTTGTGGGGCGGACTGCAATACAAAGAGGGACCGCATCAGTACGGAGTGCGCAAGAGCCTCTTCTACTACCAACCCGACGAAAAGCCGCAGGGTTTTTATCGAACTGATTTCGATTGGACGACTTGGACGAGTTGGAACAAGAAAGCCTCGGAACAGGTTGATCGTTCGTATGATTATCCGCACGTGGCAGCTGCGTACTGGTCGTTCTATCGACTGGCGCGAAATCATCAAGGGCTGGTGACGAATCACCCTTGGGATTGGTACCTGGACCATGCGTATCAAACGTCAATCGCCATGACCAAGTTTGCCGCGGAACTGGGTGTTTTTGGGCAGATGGAAGGCGATATATTTCTCGAGATCTTGAGCGACCTCAAGCGCGAAGGATGGAAAGAACAGGCCGACAATCTCGAAACAAAAATGCGAGCACGAACGGATCGCTGGAGAAAGGAAGCGTACCCGTTCGGTAGCGAGATGCCTTGGGACTCAACGGGACAGGAGGAGGTTTACGCTTGGACGAAGTTTTTTGGTTATCAGGATAAAGCCGATGTGACCCTCAACGCCATCCTCGGGTATGACCCAGCTATTCCGCACTGGGGGTATAACGGCAGCGCACGGCGGTATTGGGATTTTATCTTCGCGGCCAAGGACCGGCGATTGGAGCGTCAACTGCATCACTATGGTTCCGGGCTCAATGCAATCCCTTTGCTGACCGAGTATCGCGAACATCCCGACGATTTTTATCTCTTGCGTGTTGGATACGGTGGAACGTTGGGCGCTCTGACCGACATTGACCAGGATGGCTTTGCTTCTGCCGCGTTCCACGGGTTCCCGGACATGCTGAAGGCAGATCCGCTATCCGGGGATTATGGTCCAAATTTCTTTGGGCATGCCTGGAATACGGCCACCTACGTCGTCGATCATCCGCAGTTCGGCTGGCTGGCATTCGGCGGAAACATCAGAACCGACGGCGATCTCATCAAAGTGATTCCGCTGGACTCTTTTCGAACGAGAGTCTATTTCGCCTCTTTGGGATTATGGCTGACTCTCGATTCAGGGAATTTTGAAGGTGTCGAACTGAACTCCAAGACCGGAGTCGTGAGCTTGCGCCTTTCTGCGGCCACACCTTTCACGTCGGCGGCACGGTTGCGCCTGGAGCAACCGGCAAGATCAGGTCACCTTATCTATTCGCCTGTGAAAGAGCTTGTTTCCGAACGCGGAGCCTGGGTCGTTCCCCTGGGCAAGGCGACTTCTATGATTGACTTGAAACCGTCCGAAGCACGGTAAATTCGAGAATCTCGAAATCCTCTACCAAGTCCCATCCAATCTTCGCTGCGTTATACCATGGATGCATGGACCTGCCCGTAAATCCGCCGCTTCTGCCAATGCTCGCGAAGCGCGTGGACGAAATACCAGCCCAGGGAGATTGGATTTTCGAACCAAAGTGGGACGGATTTCGGGCGTTGGTATTTCGCGACGGCGACGAAGTCTTCATTCAAAGTCGTGACGAGAAACCACTGAATCGGTATTTCCCGGAGTTAGTTGATTCCTTACGTTCTGCGTTACCTTCCCGATGCGTTGTCGATGGGGAGATTGTCATCGTCAACGAAGACGAACTCGACTTCGATTTGCTCCAGCTGCGCCTTCATCCTGCCGCTTCACGGGTGAAATTACTCGCTGCGCAAACGCCATCGTCATTCGTGGTTTTCGATTTGCTTTGTGTGGACAGCCGGGACCTGCGTCACGAGCCTTTCGGAGCCAGGCGCCGCGAAATCGAATCGCTGCTGGCACAGGTTGCTCCTCCAATTCATTTAACTCCGGCAACGAGTGACCGCAAGATCGCCTCCGATTGGTTCCGTCGTTTTGAGGGAGCGGGTCTGGATGGGGTTATTGCAAAGCCGATCGACGGCACCTATGAGCCCAACAAGCGAGTGATGCTCAAGATAAAGCATGAAAGGGACTGTGATTGTGTTGTCGCAGGATTTCGCTGGCATAAGAAAGGCGATCGCGAATTGGTCGGATCGCTTCTGTTGGGCCTCTTCGACCATAAAGGTACGCTGCAGCATGTCGGGGTTTGCGCGAGTTTCAGTACAGCGAAACGGAAGGAACTCGCGGAGTTTCTCCATCCTTATCGCAAGGACGCGCTAACCAGTCATCCGTGGAAAAGCTGGGCAGAGGGAGTGGAGAAGGGGGAACCCAGTCGAATGCCCGGAGGCCAAAGTAGATGGAGCCAAGGCAAGGATCTGTCCTGGGAACCCTTGCGACCGGAACTGGTGGTCCAGGTCGCTTACGACCACATGCAAGGCGACCGATTTCGTCATACCGCGCAGTTTCGCCGATGGCGAACTGACAAGAAGCCCGCAGTCTGCACGTATGAGCAACTCGAAGTGGTTCCTCCGCAGGAGCTCGCCGCCATTTTTGGAAGTGGACGTTAAAGATTCGATTTCTGCTTCTCGTCGGTCTTCTTCTTTCGCGCCTCGCGCCACACACGAGTCGGATCGTCGTCCGGATCGGGGGTTTCTTGCGGGGGCCGAATGTCTTCTGGAACATTACGCAGGTTAATGCGAATGCGTGTCCAAGTGGATGACCGCCCTCGCATGGAATCGATCAGCACATCCTCGATCGCCAGCAGTCCCGCTGCTGCGGGATATTTGCTCTTCCATCTCTCAAGCCCCGCCAGGGCGGCCGCCTTATCCGGAGAATTCGCGACCACGACCAGCGGCATCTTGACCCGCGTCTTTTTAGCTACGGATTTGGCACGGGAGGGGGCCACGCGTGTGCCTTCAGTCTGCATCTTGCGGAAGTGTGGGGGCCATGGTGCGTCGCCAAGACCAGATGCCTCATCTTTTTCTGCCAGCTCAAGGAGCTTCTCGAGCGATCCGACTGAGGAATCCATATCGGCATGGGGGTTGCCGATTTTCGCGAACCGCTCAGGAATGGTGAAGATTGTGAAGTCGGCGGGATCGCAGTCGGGAACCTCGGTCCAGTGGAGTGGCGTCGAAACGCGTGCATCAGGTAACGGACGCACGGAATATGCGGAACAGGTCGTGCGGTCCTTTGCATTCTGGTTGTAGTCGAGAAAGACTCCGTGCCGTTCTTCTTTCCACCATTTCGAACTGGCTAGTGCTGGAGCGCGTCGTTCCACCGCGCGAGACAGTGCGACAGCCGCGCGCCGAACTTCAGGGAACGTCCAGCGCGGTTCAATGCGCACGTTCACATGAATGCCACGCGAACCGCTGGTTTTTGGCCAACCACGCAGACCAAGATCTTCAAGCAGGCTCTGAACTTCAAGAGTGACACGGCGCACATCTGCCCAGCTGACACCGGGAACCGGATCGAGGTCGATGCGCAACTCGTTGGGATGCTCAAGATCGCTTGTTCGAACTGGATGCGGGTGGAGTTCGATGCATCCGAGATTAACGATCCACGCGAGCCCGGCAGCATCATCGACGACGACTTCTTCTGCCGTTCGGCCTGACGGAAACGAAAGCGTCACGGTCCGCAGCCATGCCGGACGCTGCTCCGGCGCCCGTTTCTGATAGAAGGCTTCTCCCTCGGCTCCATTTACAAAGCGCTTTAGGACGATCGGTCGATCTCTTATCGCAAGAACTGCGCCAGGAGCTACAGCAAGGTAGTAACGAACTAGGTCAATTTTTGAGATATGCGCTTGCGTGAAATAAATCTTGTCGGGGTGAGTGATGCGGATTTCGCGACCCTCGATGGAAAGCGTCTCGCCGTTTGCTTCTTTCGCCACGTAAACAGGCTACCAGAGCCTTACAACGCTGTGCTTGCCGACGAAGAACTTTCCCGAAGCGCAACGTTGCGACGTTTTGCGGTGCCCAACCCATCGAACGCCTGAGCACTGATGAGTTGGGTGTCCGCAACGCAGCGAACCTGAGGATGCCGTTCCCCTTTCAATAGCCGAGCCCGCCTCTCTAAGGGACTCTAAAAGGAATCGCATCATCTCGGCAGCTACGATCTCAATTACTTCACTTCGACTTTCACACGCATCCAGGGATGTATGCAGCACTGGAAGTGGTGTTCGCCTTTGGAGAGACCTGAGACTTCAACATGGCTGCCCTGCAGGATGCGAGTCTTCGCGACGTCAACTTTGGAAAACCCGCCGACGCATTCGGGAACGGTCTGTTCCCCGGGAGCGTTCAGTCCCTCGACGAAGCCTCCGCCGAAGTGGGCGACCTCCGTGAAGGTGTGGGGCTCACCGCCCTGGTCCGCGACACTCAGAGAAGTTCCTTCCTTGATGTGTACGACATCGGGTTCGAAGTCCCAATTGCGGTCGGGCTTTCCCGCGGCTGCCTTCGCAAAAAGATCGTCGAATGTCGTGAAGGATCCGAGCGATACGTTTTTGCAGAAGTCGGGTCCGAGAATGGCGTTAAACGTGGTTGGATCGCATTCGTCCAGAGCGATTACCTGGGCAACCGGGGGAGGCGATACTTTTGGTGACGTTGTTTGCGCCAGCGCTAGAGTTCCGGCGATCACGGTGAAAACAGCGATCAAACACCTAGTACGATTCATTTTTGTTCCTTTCATCGGGTGGTTTGACTAATGGTCGAGGGGAAAGATTGTGAATAATGTGGCGATCCCTAGGAGATCCGTTCCGTCGATACGTCGATCGGGACACCTCTCATCAGTGAATCGAAGACCGGTGAAAACGTAGGACCCAACTCGCCGAGTTCGCGCAGTTGTTCATCCGTGACGTTGGCTTTGATTCGAAGCTTTAGCCGAATCTGTTGACAGCCGTTTCGAACGGACGGATCGAGGCCGAGAAATCCGCGCAAGTCCACGTCACCATCAAGTGATGACTCGACTTCCTCCACGAGGATGCCGCGCGCCGCGGCGTGGTAGACCATCGATGTGGTCACACAAGATGCCAACGCATGCAGAAGGTGCTCGACCGGATTGGCGGCCCTGTCGTTGCCCAATAAAATATCTGGTTCGTCGGCGGCTAGTGTGAACCCTGTTTTGTGCGACAGCGTTTGGTTACAACCGTAGAAGGCCCTAGTTTCGGACTCGTTCGCTGCGCCGTCGATCCAACGATTTTCGACCTGAAAGTTGAAACGCGCCAGTTCCGGCAGCGCCTTGACGGCCTGAACTGTCTCCTTCAATCGTGCTGTCTCGACTCCATTTGTTTTCTGAGTGACTTCGATCTTCATGAGGCTTGTGGGTCCTTTGTTCGAGAGTTTTGCGCGACTCGTCGACTGAGCAATCGAGAAGAGCAAGCGGCGGGCCATTGGTGTTCGCTGAGGTCCGTCAATGGGATCAATCACTTCTAAGCAAACGAACGCGCAGACAGGTCACGACTTCTCGTGAATAACGGTTTGTCGCGAGAGCTGATCGAATGATCGAGAACGGGTGGGGGACACAAATCAGAAATGCGGCGCTAAGGAGCTATCCTTAGTGCCGCATGCGTTGGGAGACCCGCCGGGGGATTCAGGCGTGGACGTTCTGTATCAGGATCAATTGTGAAATCGATAGGGTTTGTGAGCGGCTGCCTGAATCTCAGTCTTACAGTGATGCAGTACTTCCACGGTGTTCCTTGAAGACTGGCCGTCCCAAGAATCGTCATCGACTGGTAATCGCCCGACGATATGACCGAGCTCGTGAAGCATAATTACCAGGCGTGCCTCGGGGCTGTCGCCTACGTACGAGGCTAAGGATAAGAAACGCCATCCACCCTGTCCCCTCATGGTGTCGGTCGGATAGACATTCCGGACGCGCGTCAAACGGACGAAAAATGGTCCGTTGCTGTTGATCTGAACAGTCGCGTTCCTGCCGGCGTACTCGTCTGTCTTCGCGCCCCAAGGATCTTTGTAGAGTGTCTCTCCGGAATCGCTTCGAGTGCTCGAAATTTCGGTGTTGCCATCCTGGTCCAGTTTGAAGTGCAGCGACCGGAATACGCCCTCGACGTTGGGTTCGACCTGTTGAAACCACTCCGAGCATTCATTTGAAGTTTGCAGGATCTGTAGCGTCTGCCTGCGAGTTCGAGCGATCAGACCGCCCTGTGGCCCCAGAGCAGTCAACTCGCCAATCGTGCGAGCCTCACAAACCTCAAATTCCAGTGCACTGCGTGGATCGGAGCATTGAAGCGGACCTGCATCCGATTGCTGGGACATAGCAACTGGAGGACTAGCAGAACTAGAGCTTGAGTCCTCGGATAAGGCGACCACCTCGAACGCCAGAATGGTGACTAGCACGAGTGCGAGGACGATTTTTCTTGCAGTGTGAAACATTGACTCCCCCTTCAAGCTTTCCATTCGGAAAGTGCAAGGGGGAGGCCAGTTGTGATAATCAGCCTAAGTGTTCGCGCGACAAGCTGTTGCCACTATCGACAGCGCTACTGCTCAGCAACGAATTGTCGTCAGTTTCTATTTCTCGTTTCACAAACCGCGAGTTGATCGGAACAATTTCAGACTGTTTTGGACGCGCGATTTGCAGAGCTTTTATGCGCGAAGCCAGCGTGGAAGCGGGAACGCCCAGGGCCAGGGCGGCGCCGTCCATTCCAGCAACCTTCCACCCACTCCGTTCCAGCGCGTGAATAATGGTCTCGCGCTCCACCTCGCGGAGATCTTGCTTGGTCCTTGGACTGTGAAGAGAGGGGGCACCCCCGTGCTCACGTGTCTGTGGCAGCAGGCTCTCAAGTGGCAAGACGTTACGCAGGCCGAGTGCGCCATCGCTTGAAATGATGACCGCCCGTTCGATGACATTTTCCAGTTCGCGAACATTTCCCGGCCAACGGTACGAGCGCAATCGTCGCAAGCAATCTGCTGTTATTTGAAGTCGAGGCTTGCCGATTCTGCTGCAAAATTTATCGACGAAAAGCCGAGCCAGCATCTCTACATCCGAGCCACGAGCGCGCAACGGCGGGACCGCGATCGGAAAGACGTTTAAGCGGTAGAAGAGATCTTCGCGGAAGAGGCCTGCTGCTACGTCCTTGGAGAGATCTCGATTGGTAGCTGCAATCACTCGCACATCTACTTTGCGGGTTTGAGAGCTTCCGACAGGCTCGTATTCGCGCTCCTGGAGAACGCGCAACAACTTCGGTTGAAGCTCCAGAGGAAGCTCGCCCACTTCATCGAGGAAAATCATACCTCCATGTGCCAGCTCGAACCTGCCTGCCCGCCGACTGGCAGCCCCGGTGAATGCACCCTTTTCGTGGCCAAAAAATTCACTTTCGCTCAACGATGCGGCTATGGCCGCGCAATTGATACGGACAAATGGCTTCGTCGCGCGTTGGCTCGCTTTGTGGATGGCTCGAGCTACCAGCTCCTTTCCAGTGCCAGTTTCACCCGTGATCAGCACCGTCGCCGGAGTTGCGGCGACTTGCCGGACTAACGCGACGATTCCGCGAATCGCGGCACTCTCACCGATAAGTTCCGCGCAGACTTGACGCTCGTTAATCTCGCTCTGCAGATATGCGGTCTCTTCTTCTAACTCGCGCAGGCGATTTTCCGCAGCCAATTGCTCTTGCACACTACGCAGGATAAGGCTGAAACGATACTCACCTGCGAACTCGAAGCGCGATAGGCTCGCTTCGGCAGCGAATGTCGCTCCGCCCGCACAAACGGCATCGAGGCCACGCGGAATCCATGCCGAAACCTCATCGATGGCAGCCATTTGCTCGGCGACGTCGGAAAGACGTTCGGCGCTGGTGGCCGTCAGAAACGACGTTAAGTTGCGGTTTATGAGTTTTTCGCTTGCAGTTCGAAACAACGACGCGGCTGACGCATTTGCTCGGAGAATCCGAAAGTTCGCTATCGAGCTCGAAGATTGCATCCATCGCACTCTGGAACAGTCGCGAGAACCGACGCTCACTCTGGTGTACCGCAGATTCCGCGCGTATACGATTCAACTCCGCGGCTGCGCGCGCAGCAAAGATGCGGAACACCGCTTCCACGTCGGATCCAAGATTGAGTGGCTTTCGTATCGAGAGCGGAAAGATGTCCAAGGACAGTTCCGTCCGCTCGAAGGAGAGGCACACCAGCGTAACTGACCGCGTTGAGCTTCACCAGATCAGGGTCGTCTGGAAAGAGTTCGATCACCCGCTCCGGATAGTGAATAAGACACGTTTTCTCAATTACTTGCTCGCAGGGAGTGCCCGCGATGTTGTATTCGTAGTCTTCGACGAAGTGATCGTTCATCCAGAACGCAACCGAGCGGAGTACCCTTCGTTCCGGAATATATTCGGTCACCCACACCCCGGCAACATCCATGGCCAGAGCGGCGGAGCGCACCAACGCCTTGAAAAATCCGTGTCCAGTCTCGGAGGAAGTTCCCTCCAGGATGTGATGGAGTAACGTGTCCTGCTTGATTGCTTCAGCCATAGTTCTCCCTCCACACGATCGTGCGGAATCTGCACGCCAGTTTTATGTGTCCTGGGTCCCCTGCTTCTACGGTGAGGACTTCAAATTAGCAAAACCCATCGGATGAAATGTCTATTAAAAGTAATATTTCATCCACGGGAAGGTACTTGATCAACGTGCCCGTACTTCTCTTGGCGTCGTTCCATAGAGCCTCCGCCATGCTCGACGCAGTTGTCGGGTTGAGCCGAAACCTGCTCTTTCTGCAGCACCCTCAACGTCAATCTGCGTCTGACTAATGAGTTCATAGGCCAACGTCGCGCGAAGACGGTTGCGATAATCGGTGATGCTCATCCCGGCATGTTCGTGAAAAAGACGCGACAGGTGGCGACTGCTAGAGCCAGCAATCCGCGACAATCTGGTGACATCCCAATTCCTGGCTGGATTACTGGCGATAGCGTCTTGCACTTTGTGCACAGCAGGATGAATGTGATTACGTCCTTCCAGCCACGGCGAGAGTTGCGGGTCTCCGCCAGCCCTTCTCAAATAAGCAACCAGATAACGCGCAATAGCAGCCGCCGTAGAATCGCCAACGATTTGGCCCACAACATGGAGCATGAGGTCGATGCCAGCCATGATTCCGGCGCTGGAGTAGCGCCCGCGATCTTCCACATAAAGCCTGTTTGCCAGCACCTTTGCTCTCGGGGCGAGCAAGGCGAGTTCGTCGCAGCAAAGGTAATGGGTTGTGCAACTGTAACCGTCGAGCAAACCGGCCTCGGCTGCGATGATTGCTCCCGAGCAAATCAAAACTAGTTTGTGGCTGGATCTCACAACCGTTCGCAGGCAATGGACGATCGCAACTTCATCAGCCCGATCCTGTTTTGTTTTTCCGGCATCAATCTGGTTAGCCGGCATAAGCAATTGTTCGACGTCTCCCACAACAATCACTATGGCTTCGTCAGGCAGCTTGCTCGGAAGAGGCTCAATGGAGCCGACGCTAAGGCCGACCGATGAGTGAACGCCGGGTCTTGCTCCTATGTAGCGCACATCGAAATGGACGCCTCGCTGTTCTCCATTCGCCCGACGTATTACTTCGAGCGGGCCTGCGAGGTCGAGGAGCATCAACCGCGGCGGCACAACTACGTAGACAGATATTGAGCGCATAGAAAGACCTTCCCCAATCAGGGAACCGATGCGTATATGAGTTTCACCGAAGTGTTTGAGGACAATTCCGGTCTATCCACCTAAGGATTATATTTATCGTAGCTTGTGCATTTTAGGAAAAAAATACCCAATCTGGCCGTTTATAGGACAAAATCGGACATCCGCCGAGACATGGGGGCGAGCGAAAGGAAGGGGGCTCAATCGACGGCGGTGTCAAGCTAATCTTCGCGCGATCTCAACATCCATTTTCATGTCCTGCTTTACGTCACCTTCCTTTTCATATTCGATGGCTACAAGGTGCGGAAAGTCAACGCGATGCAGTTCGTTCATGACCTCATGAATCTTCGAGATGCCTTTTCCCAGAATCACATTCACGTCGTTTCCGGGAGCTTGGATGTCCTTCAGATGGACCAGTTTCAGCCGCGGACCAAGCTTCTGGATCGCGTCTACGGGATTTTGGCCGCACGATGCAAAATGACCGACGTCGGCTGTTGCTCCTACCGTTTTGGAAAGGCCGGCTAGTGCGCCTAGAACATCTTCCGCAGTCTCGTAGGCGAACTTTTCGCCCTTGAAGAAATGATTGTGTATCGAAAAGGTCAGCCCGGTTTGCGAAAATCTCTCATCGATGCGATTCAGAATAGGCCCGGTCGCATCGCCCGTGACGTTCCGGGCACCGAGGATCTTCGCAAAGCGAATGGCATTTTCCAGTTCTTGGTCCTCCTTAATAGTGGCGCTATAGTAGGAAACGCACCGAATCCCCGCGCGATCGAACTGGGAGCGGGCGGACTGAAACAACTCGTCGGTGGGATGATTCATGAGCATGAACTCGCCGCGCGACATCTCGATGTCGAAGACTTTCAGCTCTTCGAGCTGACTGACCATCTCTTCCATGGACAGATTGTGGTAGCTGTAGGTCCCAATGCCAACGTTGAGTTTCTTCGAGGAGGCGAGGGGCACCGTGAGCGCGAGAAGTCCGGCACCAGTTGTTTTTGCGAATTCTCGCCGAGTGATTCCCCACCGGCTCGATGAAGTTGTCGTCATGACCAAGCCTCCGCGTGGCAGATCCCAAACCTACTTGCTTGAATTCGCTGGGCGAGGCGTAACGTCGGCATTGATCAGGCCGGTCGCCCATCGAATGGCTTCAGTCAGCATTGTGTTGAAACTCGGGTTGGTCCCAGTTGTCCTTCACGTGCCCAAGGGTTGTGTAGTAGACGCGACCTTTACCGTACATTTTCGCCCAAGTTACCGCGAAGTCCCGGTCGCTGCGATGGATATTCTTGTTCGTCAGATCAACCTTGGAAGAATCGAGACGCATAAGCACGCGCACTTTATCGCGCGAATAATTCTTCATCTGATAGATCTCGTCTCGCAATACAAATGATTTTGGCCACTGCTGCATCCCGGGAAACGTAGTGTCTTCTACCAAAATCGGTGCCTCGAAGGTTCCCCATGGATGTTCGTCGTAGTAACCACCAATCATGTCACCGTATTCGGGCCAATCAACGAAGGTGATCGCCGCGCTATGGATGCCGATAAAGCCCCTTCCATCGTCATGAACGAAAGAGAGGAAATCCGATTTTTGTTGCGCATCCATCGCGAGATCGCCTCCCGTGAAAAAGACCACCGCATCGAAATCATTGAGATTCTTTGCGTTGTACTCCAGTTTTTTCTTGGTAAGAGCTTCGGCATCGGTGCGTAGCGTGGCTTCCCATAATCCATTTTGTATGCCAAGTTTTTCAATGGTAGCCATCGCATGCGAAACAGATTCGTGTCGATATCCCTTTTCCTCTCCGATCACGAGAATGTGCTTTTTATGATCAGAAGAAGATTGTGCTGTCGCGAAAGAACACAAAAGCCCACTGACCAGGAGGAACAGCGAGAAGCGACACAGCAATCCCAGGGGCTTCTTACTGAGCAAGATTGACGCTTTCATTTTCCTATCTTCACCGCCGGAACATCAGTCCAACTTCTTGTGCGATTGCTTTGCAAAACCGCATCGAGGACGGTGAGTTGTCGAAGTCCGTCAGAGAATTGCGGATACTCGGGCTCTGCATCCCCTTTTTGGATCGACGCATAGAACCGGCGGAAGACCTGCTTGAAGGTGTCGTCGTATCCTTCGCTGTGGCCGCCGGGAAGATCTGCATACGAGCGAGCGCCGGGCTTCAGCAACGAAGGATCTTTGATATAGATTTCATTTCCTTGGTCGCGCCTGCCGGACCAGAGTTCGTCCGGGCGTTCCTGGTCCCACGCTACGGAAGCCTTGGTTCCGTAGACCTCGATGCTCAGCCTATTTTTCCGTCCGGCTGAAACCTGGCTTGCGGTGATGGCTCCGCGTGTACGATTTCCCATTCGAAAGATGACGGCGCCGAAGTCCTCGGTGTCGACCGGCGTCGCGATGTAATCTTCCGGGCCTAAAAGCTTATTCGCGAACGTTTCGACCGAGTGCTTGGGCTGCTTCCGGGTCATATGGAACGTTTGCAAATCAGCGCAGAGAGACGTGACTCGCAGACCCGTAACATGCTCGGCCATATCGAAAAAATGCGAACCGATGTCGGCCATGCAGCGTGAAGGCCCGCCCGCACCGGTCTCTACTCGCCAGTTCCAATCCGTGTCATAAAGCAACCAGTCCTGCGAGTAGGTGCCCTGCACAACAAGAATCTCACCGAGGTCCCCGGCCTCTCGCATGCGGCGCATCTGCTGGACCATCGGGTAATAGCGAAGATTGTGACACGTGCAATTGCGCAGTCCCTGCCGCTTCGCAATGGAAACGAGTTCTTCGCCTTCGGCCACGCTGGTAGCGAGTGGCTTCTCGCACAGCACATGCTTGCCCGCGCTAAGCGCAGCCTTGGCCATGGGAAAGTGCTGAGCATTCGGCGTGCAGATGTGAACCGCATCGATGCCGGGATCTCGAAGAATGTCTTCGTAGTTGGTCGTGACATTCGCGATGGAAAACCCCGAACCAAGGCGCTTTGCAGCATCCGCGTTTCGTCCCGCAATGGCGACGGGCTGCACGGACTCTACACGCCGTACCCCTTCGAGATGGACCCGCCCCATAAATCCAGTGCCAAAGATGGCTGTCTTAAGAGTTTTCATTTTTATCCCTGTTGGTCTAATCGTTCGACTACGTCCACCAGGCTGCGCCGGGTTTTTCGCGAATCATGATGCTGTTCAGGAGGTGGGCGGCTTTCGTCAAGCCCTCCTCCGAAGAGAGCAAGCTATCTTCGTGCTCAATCGAAAGCACATAATCGTAGCCGAACATGCGAAAGGTGGATATCAACTCGCTCCAGAACTCGACGCCATGACCATAGCCGCAAGTGCGGAAGATCCAGCTCCGATCGCGCTCTTGTGTATAAGGCTTGGTATCTAGCACCCCGGTGCGGTGGAGGTTGGTCGTGTAAAGTTGCGTGTCTTTCGCGTGCGCATGGAAGACAGCGTTCTGAAGAACACGAACGGCCTCGATGGGATCGATGTTTTGCCAGAAGAGATGGCTGGGGTCGAAGTTGCAGCCGACATTCGGTCCTGCAATGGATCGGAGTCTGAGCATCGTCTCTGGGTTGTACACCACAAATCCCGGGTGCATCTCCACCGCGATTTTGACGCCATGATCTGCGGCAAACTTTGCGTGTTCGACCCAGAAAGGCGCAACAACCTCGTTCCACTGCCAGTCGAGCACCTTGAGAAAATCGGGAGGCCAAGGACAGGTGATCCAATTTGGGGCGATTGCATTGGGGGAATCTCCCGGACAGCCAGAGAAATCTACCATCACGGGAACCCCGAGCTTTTCAGCGAGCAGAATCGTTTTGCGACTCACATCCCGATGCTGCTGTGCGATTGCTTTGTCGGGATGGAGCGGGTTGCCGTGGCAACTCAATGAGCTGATGCTGAATCCATGGTCCGCGAGGGTTTTCTTGAAGTCACTCAACGCCGAACTGTTATCGAGCATGGAGAGTTTGCAATGAGCATCTCCCACATAGTTCCCGGTTGCCAACTCAACCGTATTGATATTGAGCGTCGTAAGCTTTTTAAGAACAGATTCCAACGGCAGTTGTGACAGCAACGGCGTAAAGACCCCAACTCGCATAGCCTCTCCTGAAATGATCGGGACATTCTACCGCAGCTCAGTTATGTTACCTTTACGTTCGGCGTCGACGCGGAACCTCACACCGGAAAAGCCTTCCGCCCGAACGTCTCGATGACTGCATTTCAAGGGAGACTGGCTTGCGGCAATCTAAACTTGCATTATTCCTGATCACGTTTTTCTTCTTGTTGATTGCTATTCTGTCGGCCCAGAATCAGGCAGCAGTGGATTTCTCACTGCCCCTCCCTCCGCACGAGAAGAAGATTCATTTGAAGCATGTCCTCGTGATTGGACAGACCAAAGGATTCGAGCATGACTCCGTGCCCGACGGAATGGCGGCGATTTACAACATGGGCCGTGAGAGTGGCCTGTGGGATACCACACTCCGGACAGACGTCGAGCTCATCACAAAGAAAGATCTTCAAAGAAATACGAAAAATTTGGATTACTTCGACGCTCTGGTATTCGTCAGCACGACAGGCGAATTGGACCTCGACGACAGCCAGAAGGCAGACATGATGTCATTTATCAGGAGCGATGGCAAAGGCTTCGTGGGGGTTCACGCGGCGCTCGACACCAACTACAAGTGGCCCGAGTACGGGGAGATGATCGGAGGATGGTTCGATCAGCACCCTTGGATGACATTCAATGCGCCCATCATTAATGAGGATCCGAGTTTTCCCGCAGTGCATCATTTCCCCAAGGCCTTTTTGAAATACGACGAAATTTACCAGCCCAAGGAATGGTCCCGAGAGAAGGTGAACGTTCTTCTCAGCCTGGATCCGGGGAAGTTGAGCTACGCAAACAATCCGCGCATTCATAGAAACGACCATGATTTCGCCGTTGCATGGGACAAGATGTACGGTAAAGGTCGCGTGTTCTACTCTACATTGGGTCACACGGAAGAGGCTTGGGACGATCCGGACATTCGAAAGATGTACTTTGAAGCCATCAAGTGGGTGTTAGGCATGACGGAGGGGAGTACGACGTCTCATGCGCGGCCGCAAACAACTGGCGGGGAGCGCTGAGACCACTCGAATGAATGTCCTCCGAAGATTTTGGTTCTGGATTGCCTGCGCGGTATTGGTCGGTGGGACGTTCTCTTCTGCACAGAACCCCAGCCAGAACGCTCAAGCCGGGAGGGCGAGCAAGCAGAAGGGGGCGTCTGCCTCAAAAACGTATTCGCCAGAACTAATTCAGAAGGGGACTGCCCTGTTTCGACAAGATTGCTCCTTCTGTCACGGGCGAGATGCAGGCGGCGGAGAAAGTGGCCCTGACCTCACCCGATCCAAATTAGTCATTGCGGATATTGATGGGGACAAAATCGGGCCGGTAGTCCGCAACGGTCGTCCGGATAAAGGCATGCCGCCGTTCGATCGCTCCGAGAAGCAAATCGCGAGTCTGATGGCGTTCATCCACACTCAGCAAAAGAACGCAGTCGCTGCAAGTTCCGGTCCAAAGGGAAGTGGAGGGCGAAAGGGAGTCGACGTTTCCGATCTTCAGACCGGGAATGTCCAGGCTGGAAAACAATATTTCGAAGGTGCAGGTGGATGTGCAAAGTGCCATTCCGCTGCGGGCGACCTCGCGGGAGTCGCGACCCGATTCCAGGGCCTGGAACTCGAAGAGCAGATGCTCTATCCCAAACACCCGAAATCAAAAGTCAGCGTGACGCCCTCAGGTTCTGAAGCAATCGAGGGTACGCTGGCCTATCTGGATGAATTCACCGTCGCACTGATCGATGCATCTGGGGCATACCGATCTTGGCGTACCCGCGATGTCCAGTACAAAGTGGACGAATCTCTGAAGGCTCACGAAGATCTTTTCAGCAAGTTCACCGATGCAGATGTGCACAACCTGATGGCGTATCTCCAGACGTTGCGATAATCGCTGCCATACGTTGTGTGCGCAGCTCTGAGGATCACGATTGATATGAGTTCTTTTAGGTTCATGTTGGCTCTGGGCGTTCTTTTGTGCGTCGCATCGGCACAGCGTTCACAAGCGCAGGGCGCGACTGAACAGATACTCGTGCATCCGCCGGCTGACAGCTGGCCCGGATATCACGGAGATTATTCTGGCAAGCGTCACAGTTCTCTGACGCAGATCAATCCGCAAAACGTAAAAAACCTCACGATGGCGTGGGCATTTCAGACCGGGCAGTCAAATGAGATAAAGTCTTCGCCCCTGGTGGTGGACGGAATCATTTACTTTACGGTTCCAGAAAATATCTGGGCTGTGGATGCTCGATCCGGCCACCAGGTCTGGCACTACACGCATCCGCGCAGCCCGGGGGAACATATCGGCCATCGCGGCGTAGGAATGTACCGGGATTACCTTTTCTTCGTGACTCCAGATGCGCATCTTGTGTCGCTTAATCGGAAAGATGGCAAGGTCCGGTGGAACGTCCAAGTCGCAGATGTCACGAAGGGTTACTGGACGAGCATGGCACCTCTCGTGGTTGGGAATCACGTCCTCGTGGGGGTTTCCGGAGATTTCGACAATCTGACCGGATTCATTCGTGCGATCGACCCCGAGTCGGGCGCGACCCAATGGCAATGGAATTCGACTCCTCCTGTGGGAACTCCCAATCAAACGACTGGTGGCATGACGTGGATGACCGGAACCTATGATCCCGAACTCAATCTTGTCTACTGGGGGACCGGAAATCCTACTCCAGTCCTGAACGGATCCACACGGCCCGGCGACAATCTCTACACCTGTTCGATTGTTGCGCTCCACCCCGATACGGGCAAGCTGGAATGGGCCTTCCAAGTTTCTCCCCACGACACGCACGATTGGGATGCGGTTGAAACTCCTGTGCTGGTGGACGGAGATTTTCACGGCGAACCGAAGAAGATGCTGATGCAGACTTCTCGCAACGGCTATTTCTTTGTGCTGGACCGGACCAACGGCAAGAATCTGCTGACAGCTCCGTACGGTCCGGTGAACTGGACTCTTGGAATTGACAAGGAAGGACGGCCAATTCCGAATCCGGCGAAGGAGCCAGCGAGAGATGGCCGGCTAATCGCTCCCGATGAGGCTGGGATGACCAACTACCGATCTCCGAGCTTTGATCCGAAGAACGGATTATTTGTCGTCGATGCCCACCCGAGTTGGAGCATTTATTTCGCGAAGCCCGCTGACGGAGTTTATGGTTGGGCGGGGGCCGACTACGGAGTTTGGGGCAAAGGGGTGATTGAGGCGATTGACTATCAGACCGGAAAGATTCGCTGGAGTCATGAGGTTGGGCCGGGAGGATCCGGCGCGGGCGTGTTGACTACGGATTCGGGGGTCACATTCACCGGCGACGCGCACGGCAATTTCATCGCGCTCGATTCGACTGATGGTAAGACTCTATGGCATGCCGGTTCGGGGTCGCATATAGTCAGTTCTCCAATCTCATATGAGATCGACGGCCGACAGTATGTGCTGATGAGTAGTGGTGGCACGTTGTTTGCCTGGGCACTTCCCGAATCAGAGTAAAGTCAGTCAGTTCGGCGCTTGGCATGGTGCGCTTGTTTGCTAAACTGGGCAGCGCGTATGCTCCTCCCCCGCCGAAAAATCTACGATGTCCTCGTCATCGGATCAGGTGCAAGCGGCGGTTGGGTCGCGAAAGAACTTACCGAACGAAAGTTAACGGTGCTGATGCTGGAAGCCGGTCCTCCACGCGTTCCGACGCGTGACTTCACCGAGCACATCTGGCCCTACCAGCTCAAATTCCGCGGCTTCGGAAATCAACAACAACTTCTGCGCACCCAACCCGTGCAGCGTTTGTGTTACGCCTGCGACGAATATAGTCATCAATTTTTTGTAAACGATCTGGAACATCCGTACACCTTTCCTCCTGACAAGCCATTTATGTGGATCCGGGGTCGGCAGGTCGGAGGAAAAACATTTTGCTGGGCCCGCGAAAGCTATCGATTCAGCGACAACGAATTTAAGGCGGCCAGTCGTGACAGCTACGGAGAAGATTGGCCGATCAGTTACAAGGAGCTGGAGCCCTACTACGACAGGGTTGAAAGCTACATTGGTGTCAGTGGCTCGCGGGAAGGTTTGTCCCAAATGCCGGACGGCCAGTTTCTTCCGCCTATGAATTTGTCGTGTGGGGCGGTGGCGGCAAAAAAGGTGATTGAGCAAAAATTCGGATGGCGCGTTATACCGGACCGCGTCGCAAATCTGACGGTCCCACACCGTGGCCGACCGGCTTGCCACTATTGCGACCAGTGCCAGCGCGGATGTTTTACGGCTTCGTATTTTAATAGTCCATCGGTAACGCTCCCTGCGGCCGCTCGTACTGGGAAATTTACCCTGGTCAGTGACGCCATCGTAGTTCAGTTGATCATGGACAAAGGAGGGCGTGCGAAGGGAGTTCAGTACATCGATCGGGTTACGCGCGAGCATCGTGAGGCGCATGCCAGCGTGATTGTAGTGGCGGCCGGGGCGCTGGAATCGACACGCATTCTGCTAAATTCTCAATCATCAGCACATCCTCAAGGTGTGGGCAACTCGTCGGGTGTGCTGGGCCGATACTTGATGGACCACTTCACCGTCGAAGGTGCTGGCGGCTTGATTCCGAGCCTGCAGTCGTCGAAGCGCGAGGAAACTGGTCGCCCGTGCGGTTTCCTCATACCCAAATATGTAAATGCAGAGGGCACTGGGAATCGAAATTCAAATTTTGTTCGAGGCTACCGCTTTGACGGCGACGGGAGCCAGGAGTTGTACGGGCATGCCTTTCTGATGCCAGAATTTGGTGATGCTTGGCGTAAGAGAGTGCGTGAGGAAATTCCGTACTACTTCGCCATCGAGGCGCAGGGAGAGTGTCTGCCCCGGAAGGATAACTATGTCACCCTCGATCCAAGCAAAAAAGACGCGTGGGGAATCCCGGTGCTTCATTTCAATGCGAGCTATGGAGAAAATGAGAGAGCAATGGCGCAGGCAATGCGCGACGACATCAATGCGGTCCTCGATGAAATGAAGTTGAATGAAGTTTGTCGCGCCAAGCCTGATCTCAGTATTTTTGGCAAGAATATCCACGAGTGCGGTACCGCCCGCATGGGGAACGATCCGAAGAAGAGCGTTGTGGATGCTAACTGCAAGGTGCACGACGCTCGCAACGTCTTCGTCACAGATGGTGCGGTTTTCACAACTCAAGGCTGCTATGAGCCGACTCTTACGATCATGGCAATTTCTGCGCGCGCTGGAGAGCACATTGCGCAAGCGTTTCGGAAGGGTGAAATTTGAGCGAGCACCCACCTGTCGAACCTACGGATGAAATCACTCGCCGGCGTTGGTTGCTGCGATTGGGCGAAATGGTGTTTCTTGCGGGCGTGAGCGGATTAGTGCCCGATACTCTCTGGAGTCAGATTGAAACAAGCGAAGGCGCGGGTCTTGGCAGTTTGCCTCCGGGCCTCTACACGCCGTCCGCCGACCATCTAGTTCACGCGCTGCAACATTCGGGAAAGCTGTTGCCAATCCCCCCCGGCAGTGAGGTCGAATTCGCACTGCCTTCGTCACTTCCTTATCATCCGCTGTTCTTTTCAGCCGATGAATATCGGATGGTCTCGAGATTCGTCGAGATTGTTTTGGGAAATCTCGAGCCTTCCGCTCTTTCTCAAGTCACCGACTGGCTGGACCTATGGCTGCATTCTGCGGGCGGAGTTCTCGAGGCCGCGCGAGTTCTCGATCCTTCGCATCGCGTGCTCGCCGCCGCATACTTCGGGGAGGCATCCGTGCGTGAAACTGAAACGTCCAATCCTCAA
The DNA here is from genome assembly GCA_963801895.1 of uncultured Acidobacteriota bacterium. Lineage (GTDB taxonomy): Bacteria > Acidobacteriota > Terriglobia > Terriglobales > Acidobacteriaceae > Sulfotelmatobacter. The sequence goes on from CAWDGM010000009.1 coordinate 76,214, forward strand.
CTGATTGCACGAGCAGGTCTCGCTGCGTTGAACGATCTCTCGCACGCGCATCATGGGAAGGCTTTCCTGAAGTTAGCCGAGCCCGAGCAGGCGCACCTGGTGATTTCCAGTGCCGCAGACAAACCAGACTCTCCGCTTCGAAGATTCTTCGAAGTCATGCGCACAGAGGCGATCCGTGGGTATTACACGTCACCCGAAGGCCTCAAAGATCTCGACTACAAGGGGAATGCGTATTATCCGCAATGTCCGGGATGCATCTCGGATCGAGAAACTGAATAGACCTCGACCCTGCCAATTCGATTGCGCATTTCTGATGCCGACGCTCATCAAACCTCCAGCTTGCGAAGGTAAGGAACGCTGGCCTTCATCATGTCCAGCTTCATCTCGACGAAGTAATTCTTGATTCCTCCCACCTTGGCAGCCGAGAAAATCTTCTTCCAGTCCAGAGAATCCTGCCCGACCGGAACGATCTTCTTAGTTTCATTCACCCAACCCTGGACGTGCATGGAAATGAATCGGCCAGGATATTTCGTGAAGTATTCGGCAGCGTCGTAGCCTTGGCTGATCGTGGAGACCTGAAACTGGAATTTGACCAGCTTTGGATCGAGAAGGCCAAACAGCAAATCATAGGTCCGCTTGCCGTCGATGACCGAAAGCTCAAAGTCTTCGTTGTGAAGGCCTTGTTGAATTCCGGCCTTGGCAGCCTGCTCCCCCATCTTGTTGTATTCCTCGGCGGCCCGCTTGACGTCGTCCATGGTCGGATTCTTCGGACCGTCAAGGCTGGGAACCAACATTTGGGTAAGACCTACGTCTTTTGCCCACGCAATTGCGCGTGGCTGGTCATCCCTGAGTTCCTTAATGCCAAAATGCGAGCTCACGCACGTAACGCCGGCATCCGAAAGAATTTTCTTCAGGTCGGCCCCGCTGTACTTAGCCAGTCCAGCGAATCCCGAGTCGGCATATCCCACAGGCGAACACAGCTCGATGCTCTGGAACCCAGCGGCTGCAAGCTGTTTGACGGTGCCTGGAAAATCCTTGGCGATCATCTCCCTCACGGGCCAAGTCTGGCAGCCAATCGGCAGCCCGAGCGGGTTCGCGTGAAGCTGTGGCAATCGCGTCGAGAGAAATCCAGCTGCGGCACACGTTGCAGCAGTCTTTACGAATGTTCTTCGGGAAATTGCAGACATCGCGGTCTCCTTGATAGTGCCGTAATTTACAGCTCCCAACCAGCTCTGCGTTCGGGACGGACAAGCTTCTGGGCAGCGTCCAGATTGGTGACCCTCATTCCGGGCCTATCCCAGTGCAGCGGTTGTCCGGTCTGACACGCCACGTTACCGAGCAACAACGTTTCGGTGACCATGCCCTCAAATTCAAAATTGCCTCCAGGCTTTACTTTTCCGCCTTTACAGGCGTCAAGCCACTCTCGCTCATTTCCTGGAGAGCGAGGCAGAGTCTTCGGCGGCTGCTGAAAGCTACTCATTTTCGATTCCGGGATCAGCTTGGGACTTCCGCCGTTGAACGAGCACAGAATCTTCCCGGTATCGCCGACGAAAAGCAGGCCTTCGTCCTCCTCGTCGTCACCTTTTAGCGGGCGGCTTTCTTCGAGTTCGTCCGGCCGCGCGGGCTTCAGACCACCGTCGTACCAGCTGAATTTCACTGCAGGCATGCCGCGTGCTGGAAAGTTATATCGAATGATCGAAGCTGCAGGATAGGTTTCGTCGTACCGATCGGTGGAACTGGCCTCTACACTGTCGGGAGCCTCGAGCTTGAGCACCCTGAAAATCGTATCGAAGCTGTAGGACCCCATATCGCCGAGCGCGCCGCAACCGAAGTCCGACCAGCCACGCCAAACAAACGGCAAGTAAGCATGGTTGAAAGGACGCTGAGGCGCTGGGCCAAGCCAAAGATCCCAATCTAAACCTTCGGGGACGGGCTCAGGCTCCTTCGGCCGCTCGAGCCCCTGAGGCCAGAATGGCCGACTGGACCAGTTCATCACTTCGCGCACCGGCCCGATCGCGCCGGCCCAGATCCATTCGCACAACAGACGAGTGGCTTCCGAGGCTTGATTAGCGACCGCAATCTGGGTCGCGACTCCAGTCTCCTTGGCGATTTCCGCGATGCGACGCGCCTCGTAAACTGTATGAGTCAGTGGTTTTTGGCAGAAAACGTGTTTGCGTTTCTTCATTGCGGCGGCAGAGATGACCGCGTGCAGATGATCCGTCGTACAGACGACGACCGCGTCCAGGTCTTTCTGTTTTTCAAGAAGTTCACGGAAATCGGTAAAGGCTTTACACCCGTGATACTGACCGGACCGCTGCCCGGTCCCGTAGAAGCCGTCCACGATCTTCTGCGCGGGATCGCGCCCGGCGACGCCACCTGTGACCTGCAAAGTGTGGCTCAATTGAATTGGTTGATCGGGGCTGAGCCAATCCCATCCACTTTTTACGCCCAGCAAGTCCTGGACGGAGTTACAGAATTCGTGCGTGCCCCACTGCGGATAGTTCGATGCCGATTTGGTGACGTCACAAACCGCTACTCCCTGGACATCCGGTTCCTTCAGGAATTTCAACATTACCCGCAAGCCTTGGGCGCCAACACCGATGAAGGCGACATTGACCTTGTCGCTGGGAGGAACGTACCCCAAGCCGCCCAACACTTTCCGAGGCACAATAGAGAATCCAACTGCCGCTGCGGCGCTTTGCCCTAAGAATTCACGGCGAGAAACAGCATGGCTGTGAGTAGGACGGGACTGGTCTTTCATCGTTTCTCCAATCTTTTGTGACTCGCATTACTTCAAAATACGCGCAATCTTGATCGGACTGGATACTTTACCCGAAACCAATGTCAATGTGTGTGTGCGTTTTCGGACTTGCGACGCCCGCGCCGTGCAGAGTTTTCGGTGATGCAAGAAGTCGCGTCATGTGATCCTTGGAATCGACGCTCAGGCTGATTTCACCACAGCAGCGCTTGGCCTCTCTGGTTCAGATTCGCAAATGGCGCGAGCGAATTCGTGTGGAGCGTGCGTATCTTTGGGATATGGAGAATGTCCCGTCAATAGCTGATAGAGAATAACCCCTAAGGAATAAACGTCAGTGGAAGTTGTGATTGCTCCACCCTGAATCTGCTCCGGACTGGCATACTCCGGCGTCATCGGATTTGCGACCGTGGCTTGGGAGGTCAGCGCGGGGTCCAGAATCTTGGCGATGCCGAAATCCAATAGCTTCGGTATGCCGTCTCGGGTTACAAGAATGTTGCCCGGCTTGATGTCACGATGAATCACCAGGTGCTGGTGGGCGTATTGCACAGCGGAACAAACCTGCAGGAAGAGGCGCAGACGTTCCGGAACAGAAAGTTTCTTCGCAGCGCAATATTGATCCATCGGCGTCCCCTCGATGAGTTCCATCACGAGGTAGGGGATCCCGTCATCGGTAGTCCCACCGTCGAGAAGCCGTGCGATATTCGGATGGTCGAGCGACGCCAGAACCTGCCGTTCATGCCGAAATCGTTCCAAAACGGACGACGTGTCAAGGCCTGCGCGTACGAATTTGATTGCCACCTGCTTGTCGTACTGGCCGTCGGCCCGCACCGCGCGATAGACCTCGCCCATGCCACCCTGACCGATCTGCTCGACCAACTGATAAACCCCAATCTTGCGGCCGAGTTTGGCAAATTGGTCGCGTGAGCTATCAGGTATAGCTTTCAGGTCGATCGGGGACCGACTAAGGAAGACGCTGCCGGCCTCATTGTGGGACCGCAGCAACGACTCCACCTCACTGCGAAGTTCGACATCTCCGGCGCAGGCGGAATCGAGAAAAGCTGATCGCTGGTCGACCCCTAGAGCGATGGCCTGGTCGAGGACGGTGCGAACCTGCTGCCAGCGCTCCGGGTTCATGGGGCGGCACTCCGGTCGAGTTCGCGATGAAGCCAGGCTCGAGCTGTGATCCAGTCGCGTTTTACCGTTGACGCCGAGACGCCGAGCACTTCCGCGGTGTCTTCGATCGAAAGGCCGCCAAAGAACTTCAATTCCACGACTTTCCCTTGCTGGGGATCCATGAGCGACAGCGTGTTAAGTGCGTCGTCCAACGCAACGATATCGACGTCGATCGGCCGGGCGTCCTGCTCGGCTTCGTCCAGGGCCAGGCGACAGGCGCCACCACCTCTTTTTTCCGCTCGGAACGCGCGGGCGTGGTCCACGAGAATTTGTCGCATCAGCTGCGCGGCGACCGCGAAGAAGTGAGCACGATTCTGCCACTGCGGAAGGTCTTGATGTATCAAGCGTACGTATGCTTCGTGAACCAAAGCTGTACTTTGCAGGGTGTGTTCCTGGCGCTCATTCCGCAGATAGTGCTGAGCGATACGTCTGAGTTCGTCGTAGACGAGGGGAATCAGCGAATCGAGAGCCTCGCGATCTCCGTTTCGCCATCGGCCCAGCAAAACCGTTACCTGCGTGGATGGCTTTCCTTGCACGGTGCCGGCCCCATTTTGCGCCGGGAGCGGCAGCATATCCGCTGCCCAAATGAGTGTCAACGAGTGAATCACTTGAAAATAGAAGGGTTTGCCACGAATTGCGCCTGTTCTTAGCCCAGCAGTGTTCTGTAAAGACAACACGCGAACCAATAAATCACGAATCTGTGAGCCGATTTTGGCGGGATTTCCGCCTCTCAAAACAAGGGGGACACTCGGCAGGTCGTCACGACTGTTCTACCGCCGGATATCTCGCGAAGCTGGCTGCTGGCCGTGGGGCCTGCAGAGTGGACACAACCAAAACCCCTTAGGAGTGGAAATATGCCTACCCTAGTGTCTCGTAACGCCTGGATTCTTTTGCTCCTGAGTGCGGCGGTAGCAAATTCTCAGGACTTGCGGGTGAAGAAAAGTCTCAACGTCGACGGAAAACCTGTCTCAACCACGGAAATACTCATCAAGGGATCGCGCGAGCATATCGTTACGCAGTCACCGACCGGAACTCTGATTACGCTCAAGCAGTGTGATCTGAAGCGGACCGTTACTTTAAACGAAGACACGCAGAGTTTCTTTGTCGCTGACGACCCACAAGATGAAGTGGCCACCGCCGCTCAATCGGCGGATGCAAGTCCCTACATAGCTGAAACTAGTGTTGTGAAGGATACTGCCGAACGAAAGCCGATGTTTGGTCTAACAGCCCGTCATCTCAAAACGAGCGTCACAGTTACGTCATCCGAAAACGCCTGTACAAAGGTCAATCAGAAATTTGAAGTCGATGGCTGGTACGCGGATTTACCAAAAGAGCAATCTGTGTGCCAGGCCTCTCTGCCCCCAGTCCGCCAAGACACGGGTTGCAATGACCGAATCGTGCGAAGCCGAACTGGAACTGGCAAGCTGGGATATCCGCTGAAGGAACTCATTACTTTGCACAAGGACGACGGAACAACCACCACCGTCAATGTCCAGCTCACGAATCTAGCCAAGCAGAGCTTTGATCCCGAAGTGTTTGATGTTCCAGATGGATACCACGAAGTTAAGTCATTGGCCGAACTGAGCGGCGCTCCATCAAAGATCCAGATGGCCGCTCTGACCTCTGCAGCTCCTTCGCCCGCGACATCTGGCGGCTCGCAGGCAGTTGCCAAGCCGAGCGGGAAGGTTCGGATCGGAATCGCGCCCCCAGAGGCGCAGATGGGGCAGGGGAATAATTCCGGCGCAGACTACAGCACGCCCATTCGCAGCGCCGAGATTGCGCTCATGAGTGGCCCCGCGGTCGAAATCATGCCTCTCGACTCCCACGTTCCGATGCAAGTCCAGGCTGAGGCCAAGCAAAAGCAATGCGACTACATCATGTACTCCTCGGTGAACGTAACGCATGGGCAGGCGACGGGCTTCGGAAAGTTTGCCAAGTACGGAACGATGGCAGCCACTATGACTCCGATGGGAGCCATGGCGCACGGGATGGGCGCAGCGGCTGCTGCTCAGGCCGCGGCCGCTGCGGCATCGCAGATGGCTCAGCAGCAGGCGGTGAACCAGTTGGCTGGGTTCAACGGGCAGATCAAATCCAAGGACGACGTCAGTGTGCAATACCAACTGGTAGCAGCGGGGCAAACCGTGCCAGTTGCCCAGAACACCCTGCAGGGGAAAGCGAAGGCCAACGGAGAAGATGTATTAACGCCTCTATTGCAGCAGGCTGCGACAAATGTTTTAACCACGGTCAGTAAGAAATAGGAAATTCAATTTGCTCGAGGCTTGAGCCAATTTGAATCCGGTTTTCGCCTCTTGAATCAGGGAGGCATTCCGCAGGACGTCGCTGTCAGACTTCCGCCGGAGAATCGCGAAATCCGGTGCTTGCAGAGGCGGCCTGCAGAGTGTGTTTTAAATAAGTTTTGGGGGAGGGAAAGGCACGACTTGATAGTTCAGGGTCGTGCCTCCCGTATTTCAGGGCAGATTTCGCCGGACTAGTTTTGACTTCTCGGAAAGTTATGGGAAGATGAGCGGCGAGAACTGCCTTGGAAACCGAACAAACTGATGCCCGGAGCCGGTGGGAAATCAGAATTCGCCGCGCTCAAGAATTAATTCTTCGACACTCGGCAATCTCCAACGCAATGCGCTTCTATGAGGCGACATTGGAATTTCAATCGGAGATTGCCGCCCGTTCGACAACACCGGCCGACCCTACAATTCCGTTGCGTCAGCAGATTGATCTAACGGCGGTTTTCAACACGATGCCTTCAATTCTCGCCGTGAGTCTGGCGCGCGGGCCGGATGCGCTTCGCGCTGACGCGCAACGGTTGAAGGAGGCGGGGGAGGGCCGCTGGCGCCAGCTTATCGAGGCAGCAGTCGTTTCGACTCAACCGTTGCCCATTGGATCCGAAGACTTTTTTGCGAGAGCCTGCTTGCAGCCGGTCGCAGAAAATCTGCAACTTCAACGAGTCACGGACCCGGATTACAACAAGAGTGTTTGTCCGGCGTGTGGAGGCCTGCCTCAACTGGCTATTCTTCGCTCCGAGGGAGACGGCAAGAGCCGCTCTTTGCTCTGTTCCTTTTGCCTGTGTGAGTGGGGATTTCGCAGAACCATTTGTCCTATGTGCGGTGAAGAGGACAAGGCGAAACGGCCGAACTACCGTTCAGAAGAATGGACATACGTTTACGTGGAGGCGTGCGATACGTGCCAACACTACTTAAAGGCGGTCGATTTGAAGATCGACGGACTGGCCGCTCCGTTAGTCGATGAGGCAGCCTTAGCGGTGCTTGACGTTTGGGCAAGCGGCCTCGGATATAACAAGATCATTCGTAACATGATCGGCTTCTAGCTCACGCTAACTTCAGAGGGCTGTTCTCATTGAGTCTCGGTTGAAGCCTTAAATCGAGCTCAAATCGTCGTTGAAGTCCTGATTTCTAGCGACAAAAATTTACAGTGCTACTCGGGGCATCCCGCTATGATCCTCCTTAAGGTGGCTTGGCCGCCTTGGGAATTGATAAGCAATGGTTGCGTTGGGCGGGCCGATCTGTCGATGGCTAGTTCTTAGCTTGCTGTTGCTTACTTTCGGGTGTGTCCAAGGCCAGAGCCAGGCGACTGGAATCGGCGTTGCTTCCACAAGTCTCAGAACGATTCACGGCATTGTTCGATCAGGCAACATGCCCATTCCGGGCGCGGCCGTGACAATTCAAGGCGGACCAAATAATCAGAGGATCGTTAGCTGGACTGATGTCGACGGCAGCTACTCTTCCGAAGTTCCATCCGATGGTTCCTACACGATAAGTGTGCAGATGACTGCCTTTGCGAGCCAATCGCAACAGATCGAACTGGACGAAGCTAATCGGAACATAACCGCGACATTCGAACTTGTCCTGTTCTCGCGCAGTCGTGTCAACTCTCCAAAAACACGGCCAAACGGCCGAGCCGATGCTCAGCGCGGCTTCCAAACGCTCTCTACCCTCCAAAATCTGATGGGACAGGATTCGGGTGGAAATTCGGCGACCGAAGTCGTGCCGTCCGGCATGCCAGTGCCTGGGATCGACCCAAACAGCGCAACCGAATCAATCGCTGTCTCCGGTAACTCATCGAATTCGTCGAATTCGATGAGTGGAGACGAACTTCAGCAGCGCATCAATGATGCGCGGCAGCAAGGCGCGGGCTTCGGAGCGCCCGGTAGTCTTGGCATTGGCCCGGCGGGCGCCGGCGGTTTTGGCGGCGGGGGTGGCGGCCGCCCAATGACGATCACGGGTCGTCGCGGATTCGACATCAATCACCCGCACGGATCGATCTACTACGGCATCGGCGATTCTGGATTGAATGCGGCGCCTTACGCCCTATTAGGTGAGCAGGCCACGAATCCCAGCTACCAGCAGAACAGTTTTGGAGGCTCTATCGGCGGTCCGCTCAATATCCCGAAGATCTTTCACGGAGGAGCCAAGACCTTTTTCTTTGTGAATTACAACGGCAAGCGCGGCGACAACCCATTCGATCAATTTTCCACCGTACCGACAGCACTCGAGCGGCAGGGAAATTTCTCACAGACGACGTATCCCTCAGGTGCTGCGGCAGGCCAGCCGGTTCAGATATTCAACCCCGCGACGAACGCGCCCTTTCCGGCCAATATAATCTCTCAGATCAATCCTGCGGCGGCGGGATTGTTGCCGTTCATCCCAATGCCGAATCTGCCCGGCAGTTTTCAGAATTTTCACTTCGTCACGTCGGCGGAAAACAGTAGCGACGATCTGAACGTTCGAATCAATCATTCGTTCGGCGCAGCGCCGACGAGAGGGCGTCGTGGCGGGGGGAGAGGCGGCCTACGAAACAATCTCACATTTGGCCTGCACTATCACGGATCGGCATCTACCATTACGAATCCCTTTCCAAGCCTCGGCGGCAACACCAATGTTCGCAGCTTCGATGTGCCAATCGGGTACGTGCGGAGCATCGGGAAACTGACCAACAGCCTGCGCTTCGATTTCAATCGAAGCCGGACCCGTACGCAGAATCTTTACGCCTTCAATAGCGACATTGATAGTGCACTAGGAATTGCCGGAGTTTCGACGAATCCGTTTGATTGGGGATTGCCGAATATTTCGTTCACGGATTTCGCGAGCATCCAGGATACGAATCCGCAACTTCTACGAAACCAGACATATACGTTCTCCGACAGCGTTGTGTGGACGCATGGAAAACACTCGTGGCGCTGGGGCGGCGATTTTCGTCGAATCCAGTTGAATACAGAGACGAGCAGCAATGCGCGGGGAACTTTTCTTTTCACTGGCCTAAATACTTCGCAAATCAGTGCTCAAGGTCAACCGGTGGTAGGAACAGGTTACGATTTTGCAGACTTTCTTCTCGGGTTGCCGCAGCAAACCTCGGTTCAGTTTGGCCTGAACAGCTACCATTTTCACGGAAATTACTGGGATTTGTTCGTTCAGGATGAATGGAAAATACGTGGAAACCTGACGTTGAACCTGGGAGCACGTTATGAATACGTCTCGCCTCTGAGCGAGGAAAATAATCGAATCGCGAACCTCGATCTTTCCCCTGGAGTTCTGAATTCTGCGTTGGGGGTTCCAGCGGCCGCCGAAGTTCTACCTGGGCAAGTCGGTCCTTATTCAGGCAAAGTGCCTGTCAGCCTAGTTCGTCCCGATCGAAACAACATCGCCCCAAGAATAGGCTTTGCCTGGAAACCTCTTGCAAAGACCATCATTCGCGGAGGATACGGGATTAACTACAACACAGGAGCATATCAAGGGATAGCGCAGCAACTCGCCTTTCAGCCGCCATTTTCGACAACGCAAACCAATATTCAAACTACTCCGGGAAATTTGACATTGCAGAACGGATTCCCTGGGTCTTTGCCTGGCGGAATCACCAACGACTATGCAGTGAATCCAAACTATCGATTAGGTTATGTGCAGATTCGCAATCTCGACCTTCAGCAACAAATCCGGCCCACGCTTTTGTTGAACCTTGACTATACGGGAACCAAGGGAACAGATTTGGATATTCTTGAGGCGCCCAACCGAACGGTTTCAGGACTTCTGATTCCGGGAGTTCAGGCCTTTATTTTTCAGAACTCTCTTGCCGACTCAGCGGCGAACGCCGCCTCAGTACGTCTGCGTAAGCGTCTGTCCAGCGAATTTTCCATTGGCGGAATCTATACGTTCTCGAAATCGATTGATAACGCGTCTTCGATTGGGGCGGGAGTGACTTCATCTGCCTCGCGTGGAGGTCTAGGAGCGGGCGGTACGGGCGCCAGTGGTGGCGGGGGAAGTAGCGGATTCAGCAGCGGCGCGAGCAGCGTCGCGCAGAACGCGCTAAACCTTGCTGCGGAGCGTGGCCTTTCTAGCTTCAACCAAACCCATAAATTCACGGCTGACTATCTGTGGGAGTTGCCATTCGGTCATGACAAGCGGTGGCTGAGCCAGAATACCCCACTCCGCGCCCTCTTCGGCGATTGGCAATGGAGCGGTGACTGGACGGTCGCTTCCGGCTTGCCCTTTACTCCGCACATTTTGGGGAGTGCTGAGGAGGTAAATCGCGGTACGAACGGCACGCTGAGGCCCGATGTAGTTTTCGGGCAAGCGATCGGCATCGCGAATCCCTCGATCGGGCGGTGGTTCAACACCGCAGCGTTCGCATCACCCGCGGGCCCGTATGGAGATGCCCGGCGAAACAGCATCATCGGGCCCGGCACAGTGGTTTTCGATATGGCTCTTACCAAAGTTATTGCGATCAGCGAATCCCGGACACTTGAATTTCGAGCCCAAGCCACAAACGTCTTCAACACTCCAAACTATACGTCGATTGACACTGTGTTCAATTCACCTACGTTTGGCCGCGTTACCGCGGTGGGCGGGATGAGACAGATCACGATCACCGCAAGGTTCCGCTTTTGAGAAAGCAGATGTTTGGCGTGAGTCAATCGGCGAACAGAAGTCTCGCATTGCTCGTGATGTTGGGCATGCTTTGCTTTTCGGTTCCGGCGCAGCCACAAGGCGACTACACGTTTCGGGTTCAGAGCGAGTTGGTGCTCGTGAACGTTACGGTAAAGGACAAAAGCGGCAATTTCGTTCGCAACCTCAAGCCGGAAGATTTCACAATTCTGGAAGACAACAAGCCCCAAAAAGTTACGTCCTTTGATATCGAGAACGTAGATGCGGCCGCAAGCCAGGATGTAGCCCAGTCGAAGCCACTGACTGAAGAACCGGCGGGGGAGGGGAAAGCTGATGTCGAGCCTTCGGCTGCTGCGAATTCATCGAACCAGTTCAAGGATCGGCGCCTAATCATTTTGTTCTTCGATCTCTCCGCAATGGAGCCCGATGAGATGGATCGTGCAACCACGTCGGCTCTGCGCTACGTCGATACGCAAATGGCTCCGCCGGATCTGGTTTCCATCGTTTCTCTAGGTAGTTCTCTCGTGGTGAATCAAGATTTCACAGCAGACCACGAGTTGCTTAAGAATCAACTCAAGGCTTTTAGTGGAGGAAGCGGGCAGGGATTCGAGGAGGGCGGAAACGGAACAACGGAAGGGACCTCCGACAACGGCCAGTCATTTACTGCTGATGATACCGAGTACAACATATTCAATACAGACCATAGGCTGGAAGCTTTGCGATCAGTCGCCGACAAACTCTCTCAGCTACAGCAGAAGAAATCTCTCATCTATTTTTCAAGCGGTATGGATCGTACCGGCATCGAGAACCAGTCAGAACTGCGTGCCGCGACAAATGCAGCCGTCCGCGCCAACATGGCAATCTACACGATGGACCTGCGGGGACTGCAAGCGGTTGTGGCGGGAGGAGAAGCGCAGAACGCCAGTCTCCGTGGAACGTCTGCATACTCTGGCCAGTCGATGATCAATGCGCTGAACTCAAATTTCACGACCCAGGAGACTCTCGTCACGCTGTCGAGCGACACTGGCGGACACGCTTTTCTCGATTCCAACGATTTCAGCCAGGTTTTCAGAGGCGTTCAGCAGGATACATCTACCTATTACATGTTGGGTTATCACAGTACGAACCTGGCGAAGGACGGGCGCTATCGGCGGATTTCGGTCAAGGTCAACGTGTCCGGACTGAAAGTCGAGTCCCGCCGCGGCTACTACGCGCCGGCGGACTACCAGCACTCAGGAAAGGAAGACAAGGAACTGCAACTTGAGGAAGGGCTCGCCTCCGACCTTCCGGTTACCGAATTACCTTTGTATCTTGGCGATGCCTATTTCCGGCTTGAGGCCAACAAATTTTTCATTCCGATTTCGCTGGTCGTGCCCGGATCGGAGATTCCATTTACGCGCAATAGCGATCGGGATAAGGCAACCCTGGACGTAATTGGAATCGTACTCGATGGCGAACGCCATCCGGTGACACGAATTCGAGACACTGTGAAGATTGCTGTAGACACTTCATCCGAAGTTCGGAAGAAGAACGTTCAGTACGATACTGGCATCAGTCTGCCGCAGGGGAAATACCATTTGAAGTTTGTGGTCAGGGAAAATCAAACGGGTCGCATGGGTTCGTTCGAAACCGACCTGGAGGTGCCTGACCTTACATCGCGGCCCTTGAAGATGAGTTCAATCGTTCTTGCGAGCCGGGTTCAGCCTGCCAAGAAAGGATCCAATGCGAACCCGCTGGTTCGAGCAGGTTCAGAGATAGTCCCCAATGTGACGCATGTGTTCTCCACCGCTCAGCATTTGCGACTGTATTACGAGGTTTACGAGCCGGGCCGAGAAAATCCTGCGCAAGGTTCAAAGAACGCCCCAGGCGTGCACCTCCTAACAAACGTAGAATTCCTTCGCGGGAAGACAAAGGTGTTTGAGAGTTCCGCCGTGGAATTGTGGGAATTGAACATCCGAGACCGAAAGGCAGGCGTGTTTCAGCTGGACCTACCCCTCAACAATTTGAGGCCGGGATTGTACACTTGCCAAGTTAATGTGATTGATGATGCCGCAGGAGTATTTCTATTTCCACGGATGGCTGTGCTGATTCGAGCCGACACTTCATCTACAGTTCAATAGGTTCGAACCGTAAGAGACGAGATTCTTCTACGGAATTGCAACCTGTGTAGGCGCCGAATAGGTGCTTTCCTGTCCGCTGGAATCAACTGAAGTTGCCGCGTAATAGTACGTCTTGCCGCTGCTCACCGTCGAATCAGTGTAGGTTGTCATCGGGTCGAGGGCGGTATTGATCTTTGCATAAACTCCCGATGTCGTGCCGCGATAGACGTTGTAGCCGCTGACTGAGGATGTGCTTGCATTCCACGAAAGATTGACGCTGACCTGAGGAGACACTCCGGTACCGGTCAACGATTCGGTGCTTTTGGAGCTCGATGCCGTGGTGAAGGTCAAAGTCGCAGAGGCAGCACCGCTCGTCGTTGGGGCATACACAATATTCAGCTGAGCGCTCTGCCCCGACGTAAGCGTCATCGGGAATGACGCACCGGAGAGCGAGAATTGGGAACTGCTGCTGGAGGCCGAGGATACGGTGACACTGCCGCCGGTCGCGGTGACCGTCGAAACACCGGTGGTGGTCGAACCGATGTCGACGCTGCCTAAATTGAGGGTGGACGGAGTGATTGTGAGCGAGCCCGAGGTGGTCGAACCGCCGCTGCCGCTCAGCGGTATGCTGAGACCCGGGCCTGGCACAAAAATGCTTCCGCTAAGCGATCCAGACGATGCCGGAGCGAACGTAACTGTCAGGGTGATGCTCTGTCCCCGGCTTAAGAACAGCGGCAGCTTCGGGCCGCTTACTGAGAAGCCACTGCCGGTCGCCTGGAACGCAGTCACGGTTTCCGGCATTGTTCCAGAGTTGGTCAAAACCAGAGACTGCGTGGAACTGCTTCCGACCTGGACTGATCCAAAAGAAACACTGGAGGGCGCCGCTGTCATCGGATTGCTACCGACGGCAAATCCGTGAAGTCCGACGCCAAGATTTGAACCAGAAGCACTAGTGGTTACGGTCAGTTCGCCAGCGACCCAGCCAGTTGCGCCGGGGGAAAAAGTGATATTTACTATAACGCTCTTTCCCGTTGCAACGGTTGCGGGTAACGCGAGTCCAGATTGGCTAAATCCGTTGCCACTCACACTCAATGCCGTGATCGTCAGGCTCGTTTGCCCGTTGTTGGTCAGGGTGACGGATTGAGTTGCCGATTGGGCGACGACCACGGACCCGAATTTCAAGTTCGTGGGTGAACATTGCAGCGCTTTCGTCGATCGGGCATGCAATGGTGGGCACGTGAAAGCGACCAAGAAGAAAATGCTGCAGGTGAAACAAGCGGAGAGGGATCTAGCGTTGGACTGGGGGAGTCGCATGCCGTCCAGTGTGAAGGGGTTTGCAAACGCTGAAAAGATCACGTTAGGACATGGTTGGACGTGGGCCATTCGTTCAGCCGAGGCCAGTAAGAGGGAGGCAATGGTCGCCTCGAACCAAGCGTACGATCGGGGTGAACACCCCTTTGCTACATCCTGAGACATCCACGCTTCCGGACCCTGAACTCATATCATCGCTTCAGGATTGCTCGAGAAAATGGGACCCATGGCGGCCAACCCAGGAGCTTTGGGTTGAGGCAAATGGAAGTTTTCATAATCGAAGTTGTAAACTCAGGAACAAAGGCAAGGTCACATACCATTTCACGCACTCCCCATCCGAAATCGTCTCTTTCAGAAGGCCTAGCCCTTGGTATGGAGACGGGCATAACGAGGCGTGACTTTCTAGGCTCCGCTCTCTTGGGTACCGGCGCCGCGTTGTTGGGGGGTGCGAGTCCCGCAGCATTATTGGCCCAGTCTGATGATTTCACTGGCTACGGCGGGGTCGGCGAGTACAGAACTGCCAACGGCAATACCCTGGAGGTTCTCGAAGCGGGCCACTCCGTTCGCGACCGCCTCTACGATCCCCTTCCCAAGGACATCACCGATACCGACGAGATCTATGACTGCGTGATCGTGGGTGGCGGAATCAGCGGACTTGCCGCAGCCCTGTTCTTCCAGCGTCACGCCGGGCCGACCATGAAATGCCTGATCCTCGAGAATCACACAATCTTCGGGGGCGAGGCTAAGCAAAATGAGTTCCTGGTGGAAGGAAAACGGCTGATCGCCCATCAAGGGTCCGCTATCTATCAGATTCAATATCCGCATAGTTTCTTGGCAGGGTTCTACGAGTCGATCGGCCTTAAAGCACCAAGGCTGACATATCAGAAATGGGGTGGGACCGAACCGGAGTTCCCGCTCTCCATTACCCCTTATGAAGCTGTGGGTTTGCAACATGGACAGTATGGATTCTGGTTTGGATCGAAGTTCGGCCACAAGCCGGGAATGTGGTTGATGGATCCGGCAGGAAAGAATCTCGAAGGGGCACCGATTTCAGACGAGGCGCGCCTTGAATGGCTTCGCTGGCTAAAGGGCGAAGGCGAAAACGGGAAGAAGTTCGAACATCCCAAGGTGGAAGGGGACTCGATCTCACGATATCTCGATTCCATCACTCTGGAACAACACTACATGGAACGTTTCAGCCTGAGCCGCGAAACCGTACGCACCTTTCTCTCGCCGGTTGAAGGTGGCGGTTCAGGCTTGGGACCGGATGCTCTATCCGCATATTCTGACTACGCGTTTGAAATGCTCCATCCGCTGCCAGCAGCGGACGGAGGTTCTGATCAGATGTTTCCGGGAGGCAACGCTACGATTGCGAGACTGATGTTGAAGAGTTTGATTCCCAGCGCGATCAATGGTGCGCATAGCGTCGAGGGAGTCTGTCGAAACCAAGTGAACTTTGGGGCACTGGACGTTGCCGGAACGGCGGCGAGAGTTCGCTTGTCGTCAACGGTCGTTCATGTTGAGCATGAGGGACCAGCGAGCAAGGCCAACGCTTTATCGATCGTATACATAAGGAAGGGCAAGCTGTATCGCGTTAAAGCCCGTTCCGCAGTAATGGCCGGCGGATGTTGGACGACAAAGCACATTGTGAAGGATCTGCCGGAGACTCACCGTCAGGCATACGCCCAATTTTATCGGTCACCTTGCATGATGGTGAATGTTGCTGTCCGAAATTGGCGGTTCTTGTACAAGATGGGTATCAGCGGTTGTCGTTGGTTTGAAGGAATCGGCAACTACATGGATGTTAGGAAACTGGCGCTGACAGGCGTAGAAAATTCAACGATCGGTCCAGACTCGCCTATCGTCCTTACCCTAAAAGTCTTGTATTCCTATCCCGGACTTACAACCGAAGAACAGGGCAATCGAGGTCGCCGAGAGTTGCTCGCAACATCGTTCCGAGACTATGAGCTACAGGTCCGTGAACAATTCAGTGAAATGTTCGCCAGAATGGGGTTCGACGCACGTAAGGATATCGCGGGAATTATCTTGAACCGGTGGGGGCATGCTTATCTAAGCCCACACCCGGGATTCTTCTTCGGACGCGATGGCCAGCCTGCTCCTCGTGAAATCCTCCGTCGCGGGCCGTTCGGGCGTATCGCATTCGCAAACACCGACTTGGCGGGCGCTATGGACCACCGTTACTCCATACTCGAAGCCCAACGAGCTGTGGGCCAACTCCTGGATCAAGTTTTGAGCTAACAATCTTGAACTTACTTCTGCCTTGGCCTGGTGGTCGGGACAATTGCATCAGTGAAGGTGCAATCTGTAAGTTTGCGTGGAGTCTGCGAGCGCGCAGCCCCTTTCAAGAATACGGGGCGGTCCCCCGTCCCCAACCACGGTCACAAGTTAGGCTCCTGGGGCAAACAAAACCAGCGTCAAAGGAACCTCCAGGAATCCGCTTTCCGGATCCGTTCCGTTCGTAGAGGAAGCACCGGCCACCCACACATTCGTCGTATCCGGTAGCGCGGATATGCCGTTCAACTGCTGCGCAATACCTTTGGATGGGCTCTTGATAATCGACCAGTTGATTCCGTTGAAGTGCAGAATTAGAGTCAACTGCTGACCGGAAGAGCCAGCATTCGCGAAGTAGCCCACTGCGTACATGTCGGTTGCGCTTACTGCGGTGACCCCACGGAGCGTGTTAAACGATCCTTGAGCGGTGCTCTTGTTTGGTGTTGGGACTAAGCTCCAACTCTTTCCGTCCCAATGCTGCGCCATGGTCAGTTCGGTTAGATTGGCGACGGTGAACCCAACTGCCGTCACGTCATCGGGTGCCACTGCCACAACGGAAGTAAAAACATTTTGATCCAGGCTGCTACCGCCAACCGGATTCGGGGTGGGAACTACCGACCACGAGCTGCCGTTGAAGTGCAATGCCAATGTGCGAACTTCGATGCCGGGTGCAACCTGATCACCTACGGCCCAAATATCGTTCGGCGAAGTCGCAGAAACACTGGTGAGCACATTCCCCGTGCTGTTGGCATTAGGGGTTGAAACCACTTTCCACGTTGCACCGTCCCAGTGTTCGATCAGCGTTTGCACTGCGCCGTTGGTCGCCGGCTTATAGCCGACCGCATAGACATTGTTATCAGAAATTGCGACGATTCCATTCAACGCCGCGTTGTCATTCGTGTTGAGCTTCGGCGTCGGAACAACGCTCCACTTGGCTCCGTCCCAGTGGAGCACCATGGGTTTGAGCAATGAGGTGCAAGTGAAGGAAAATCCCACGGCCCAGACATCGTTCGCGTTTACCGCGGCTACAGCGTTCAATACATTCCCGGTGTTACTGTTCCGGCAACTTGATGTGGTGCCTGGATTCGGGCTCTGGACTGTTGTCCAGGAAGTCCCATTCCAATGCTGGATTAACGTACGAGACTCGTTCAGGTTGTTGTCGTTCTGGTATCCCACTGCCCACGCATCCGTTGTCGAAATCGCCGCAACGGCATTCAAACTATTGCCGTGAAGATTGGGACTTGGAGTTTTCTGCACGGCGAAGAGGGAAGTCTGCGCGACCGCTCCCAGCGTCAGTGCGGTTATCGCGAATAGCACGCGGGCGACATTTTCGTAAATGTTTGCTCGACAGAGTCTGATTGTTGTCATCATCCCCTCCGAAATGGTCTGAAATTAGCCGATCCACGTTAGACTCCTCGGGTTCATCGGATGTCGAAATCCTGTCAAGAAATTGTCAACAACTCTTTTGTAGATTGCTAGCCGGGAAGCCGAAAGAACGAACGCTGGTAGTCCGCGACCGTCGCAGTGTTCGGGTCCATATGACTGGGTTGCTGCAAGGCTCCTCAATAAGGTCCGGCGGGGCGTGCTGTTCGTGCACGCACTCGAAGTGCTGCTCTCGCCGTTTCAGCACTGAGAAAATTTGGAGACTTCGAGAAACCATAGCTACTCCCAGCGAAACACTTTCGCCGAGAGCGCGGTGCACGCCAGAAACACAACCGCCAGTGCTGTTAGGTCGCGCCCGTGTGCCAACCAAGCGTCACCCTTCCAAATCCCTTCGAGCAGTGAGACCGCATAGGTTAACGGCAAAACTCTGGCCACCACTTGAGCCGACGGCGGTAGCGAGCCAACTGGCGCGAAGAGTCCCGAAACCGCCATCATCGGATACATGAT
The DNA here is from genome assembly GCA_963801895.1 of uncultured Acidobacteriota bacterium. GTDB lineage: Bacteria > Acidobacteriota > Terriglobia > Terriglobales > Acidobacteriaceae > Sulfotelmatobacter. The sequence continues at coordinate 94,648 of CAWDGM010000009.1, forward strand.
CACGGCGCCGATCGGTTGCGCAAAACGTGCCGTGGGAACGAGGCTGGCGATGAGAAAGCCGATCGACAAGATGCTGCAGGTGCTTATCAGAAGCGCTATGGTGAATCCCACCAAGGGGGCATGAATGCCAACCGGATAATAGCGTTTCCCGCCCGCCACCATCAAAACCAGTGTGGCCGCAGTGAGCAGCAGCTTGACCATCACGTGAGCGGTGAGAATCGTCTCGGGCCGTAGAGGAGTGGCGCGGAGTCGTTTCAGAATTCCCCCCTCGCGGTAAATCGAAATAATCGTTACCAGCGACAACACGGCCCCGATAAGGATCAGGACCGACGCGAGGACTGGTAGACCGACGCCTACAAAACTACTCGTTGCCGCGGAGGTCAGTGCAGCTCTGCGGCCGATCATTCGACCCGCAATGAGGAACACCAAGACCGGAATAACGATGGTCCCTATCGCCCCCAACGGTTCGCGCAGGAATATCTTGATTTCGATCCATGTCAATTTCCAGAGTCCACGCAGCATAGGATGAATCCTCAATCGCGAATCGAGTGACCGGTCAGTTTGAGAAAGACATCCTCAAGGTTGGGGAGAATCGTGCGGAAATCAGTGACACGCATTCGATTCTCTGACAGACAATGAATCACCTGGGTGACGAGATCGTCGCCGCTACCCCGAATTGTGAATTGTGACCCGTTGAACGTGACCGCCTCGACTCGAGGGATCGCTCGAAAACGCTCCGCAGCGCTTCCGTCGTCCGTAGCGAGGAGGACAGTCCGCTCAGGGCAGTGCCGCTTAACCAGGCTCTCCGGCGTGTCGATGTCGATGATGCGTCCGCGATCGATGATTGCCACCCGGTCGCACAAGCGCTCGGCTTCCTCCATGAGATGTGTGGTCAGGAAAACCGTCTTGCCGCGCTCGCGGATGCTGCGCACCAAATCCCAGATGGCGCGCCGCGCCTGGGGGTCAAGTCCCGTGGTTAACTCGTCGAGAAACACCAGTTCCGGATCGTTGATCAACGCAAGAGCTATGAAAAGTCGTTGCTTCTGGCCGCCCGACAGAGTCATGAACCACGCATTTCGCTTGTCGCTAAGGCCAAGCTGTTCGAGCAAGCGTTCGCCGTCGATCGCAGTCTTCTGGTAAAGGGATACCCAGAGGTCTACCGCTTCCCACACTTTGATCCGCTTCTGGAGTTGTGCTTCCTGTAGCTGAACTCCAATCCGCTCTTGCAGCTTATACACGTCGTTGAAGGGATCAAGACCTAGTACCGAGATGATGCCCTGGTCGGGCGTGCGCAAGCCTTCAACGCACTCCATTGTCGTGGTCTTTCCCGCCCCATTGGGCCCGATTAATCCAAAGATCTCGCCGTCTCTGACCTCAAAAGATACATCGTCGACCGCTACAGTGGAGTCGTAGGTCTTGCGGATTGCGGAAACTTTAATGACGGGACCCATGGTCGATTGCCAAAAAATCGTCGATTGACTGGACAGAATGAGAGTCTTTGTCTCGGGTCCTTAGTCTAGGTCCTGCCAACTTGGATAAACAAGTGTTCCCGCTGACGTCGACGAGCGTTAACCCAAAGTTTCACCATGATTCAGAGCTGAACCGTAGTCCGGCATTCGTGCTGAGCGCTGGCGCTTGCGCCTCCGGTAATCGTTTACTTTGGCCACCCAGACTAGGCAAACTGATTGTTTCGGACTCTTGGAGGGTGAAACAAGACCGTTAAGAGGCCAGTTTTTGCAGCCAAATTTCTACTGCCGCTCTACCGCTTTCTCCCGCACTCTCTTCACCCGTCCGGTCGCGAATCTTCGTCCAGTGGCAGACCAGACCGTCAGGTTCCGATAGGTAGTCGTCGCAGAATCTCGCCTTCTCGACAGAAATCTGTTGGTTCCTTCTCTAGAACCAGTGGGTCGCGCAACTTATGGGGCGATTTAGGATGCCGGACCAAAGCTTGCCGATTCGAACTCGCTTCCGGGAGGACGTGACGCAGGAGGTACGTATCCTCGGTGTCCACCATCCGATATACGTGCGGAAACTTCGTGTGGACATAACTGGCTTGATGGCGTCGGACCGAATCAAGATCGTCCGCTTCATCTCTTCGGCAAAGCTCCAGAACACGATCGAAATCAACAGTTCATTAGCGGGTGCGGCTAGTAGAAAACTATTACTTTTTCCTTGACAGGGGATTGAATGGGAGCGTAGCGTTGCCGACCAGATACAGCAAGCGTTTACTCGATCGGGCGAGAAACGCATGTGGGGGCGTAACCATGAGATCCTACCTCCTTCTGGGGCTGTTCCTAGCTACTATTTGCGCTACAACTCCGCTTCTCGCGCAGCGTTCGGATCGCGGAATTATAACGGGCATCGTAACGGACGCGACCGGTTCAGCGCTCGCAGGGGCCGAAGTTAAAGTACGCAACGAGGGCACCGCCCTCGAAACTACACTGACCACCAACAGTGCGGGCGCGTTCACCACGCCTCCTCTTGCGCTGGGGACGTACTCGGTCAGCGTCGATCACCCTGGCTTTAAGAAATCTGTCAATTCTGGGATTGAGCTGCAAGGCGCAGAGACGATCCGCAAAGACATCACTCTGACTGTGGGCGCGGTGAGCGAGTCGGTCGAAGTGAAGGCCGAAGGGGAACTGAACGTCACCACTCCCGATATCAGCCACGTCGTCGACGAGAAGTACTACCAGGATATTCCCACCATTACTGCGTCGGATGTGCGCTTGGCCGAGGCCGTCCTTCAGATTCAGCCCGGCTACCTTCCCATGAAGCCCAATGGGGACCCGATGTTCCGCGGCAGCCAGTTCAACTCGCGCATCAATGGCGGGCAAGCGATGGCTACAGAAAATTTCTTTGATGGTGCGGCCTTCGGCTACGCCGTTGGACACCAGCAGAGTCAGGAAAGCGCGCCTCCAATAGAGAGCATTCAGGAAGTGAAGGTCATCACGACCTCCTATGCTGCACAGTACGGCCACACCAGCGGCGGATTCATCGAGTACACCTCCAAACCCGGAACAAACACCCTGCATGGAAGCGCTTACGAATTCTTTGCCAACGATGCGCTTAATGCCCGCGGGTTCTTCGATGCGGATTGTGACGCCTCCGGTCATTGCACGTCACGCAAGAAAACTCCTCTGAAGAACAATAGTTTTGGATTTACTTTAGGAGGTCCGGTCGTAATCCCGCATATCTACGACGGACACAAGAAAACCTTCTTCTTCACCAACTTTGACTGGACTCGCCTGCGCTCGGGTGTGCTGCCCGGATTCGGCAACACAACGCCAATCGATGCGTTTAAGACCGGTGATTTTAGTTCTTGGCCAGATCAAATTTACAATCCCTACAGCACGGTTGTCAGTTCGACGGGAATTCCTAGTCGAGATCCATTTAAATGTGATGGCGCCGGAAGTCCGATTGCGCCCAATTCGGATGGAACTCAGACGGGTGGAAGCCCCTGCAACATACTGCCACCCGCTCTCTTTAGTACGGTCGCTTCCAGAGTAGCGGGCCTGATGGTCCATCCGGATCGCACCGGGTTTAGCAACAATGTCGCCGGTAACCCTGCAGGCGATCAAACTTGGCTTCTCAATGCGCGAACCATTGAGTTCCGTGTGGATCACGCCTTCACGCCCAACTTCCGAATGAGTGAGAGTTTTTATTGGGGCCACCGGCCATCTATCCGCAACTGCGGAGAAGTAGCCGGGTGCTCGACTCAGTTTGATGGAGCGACCGAGCCGCAGAAGAACACCAGCTACTATGGAAACGGCTTCTATCAGCGCATCGCTACGCAACACACGCACACGCAGTTCGATTGGATCATCCGTCCCAACCTTCTTAATCACACCACGATTGCGTGGGACCGCTGGTTCATGGGCGGGAACCCGCTTTCTGCCGGCGCGGGATGGCCGGGAATCCTTTGGGCCGGAACCGCTGGTGCAGCAAATCCTCTGGGAAACGGAGGACTCCTCGACCAGACGGCGGGGCCACCGTTGTTGGACTTCGCTGGGAACATCCCCTACAACTCCCTCGGCCAGTATGGTTGGGGAAAATTCGGGTTCTTGACTAACAATCGCTGGCAGTTTTCCGATGACCTTTCTTGGGTGAAGGGTAAGCACACAATTAAGGTTGGCTATGAATACCGATGGCATCAGTTTCCGTTTTCTGGCTGGGCGAATGGGAACCAAGGGGGCGAGTTCCGTTTCGATCGCCGAGAGACTGGAGGCTACGACAGCACCGGCAACCTTATCGCCAATTCGGGCGAATCGTTCGCCTCGTTCTTACTAGGACAAGTGGATTCGTCTACTCAGAACATTCCATTTCACCCCATGTTCTACGAAGCGTACATGTCTCCATGGGTCAATGATGAATATAAGGCGACGAGTCGTCTGACTTTGACGCTGGGACTGCGTTTCGATTACCAGTTTGCACGCACCGAAACGCAAGACCGGTATTCCAGCTTCGATCCCAATACTCCTAATCCTGCTGCCGGGAATCTGCCAGGAGCGTTGCTGTTCGCGGGGAAAGGCCCTGGCCGTACTGGTCAGCGCACGTTTGAACATCCCGCCCACGACGCATGGGGGCCACGCCTTGGCTTCGCTTATCGAGTGAATGACAAGACCGCCCTTCGCGGGGGTTATGGCATCTACTATTCCGGAATATCCTTCGATCAATTTATTGGCCAGCCCACACTCGGCTACGTTTCCAACCCGACCGTTTCAAATATATTCAACGGTGAGCATCCAGCGTTCTTACTGGATAATGGGTTTCCTCAAACTAACGTCGCCTGCCCCGGTGGAACTCCCACTTCACCTTGCGTGAATCCTCCGCCGTTCATCGATCCCTCGTTTGCCAACAATCAGTCGGTAATCGCCGTGGCTAAGGATGGGTTGACGCTTCCCCGGTACCAGAACTGGTCTCTTACCCTAGAGCGGCAGCTCAACAATAACCTGCGGCTCGATGTCTCCTACATCGCTAACCGCGGCAGCCGCCTTACGGCGGATTGGCAAAAAATGGGAGTGGGCGCGAACATGAACCCCTCCAGCATTCTGTCCATCCCCAATGCGACCTTAACGACTTCATGCAATGCCACAACTGCGGTCGGCGGGGTCTGTGCGGGTGGCGTTCCGCTTCCGTATGATACTTTCAACGGAACCGTCGCTCAGGCACTGCGACGATATCCCCAATATCAAAACGTCCTGTGGCGTGACGTGCCTCTCGGAAGCAGCCAATACACGGCTTTGGAAGTGGTATTGGAGCAACGGTATTCGCACGGTTTGGGATTCCGAGTTGGCTACACCTACTCCAAGTTGTACAACGATGGATCGGAAACTGGACAGGGTGGCGATGGTGCCAACGGTGCCGTCCAAGACCCGTCCTGCCCGCATACATGCGAGTGGGGGCTTAGTCGTGACGACACTCCGCACGTGTTTCTCGTTGGCTTCACTTGGGAGATCCCTTTTGGAAAAGGTCTCTCCTCGCGAGCGGGGCGCTTTGCTCTAGGCGGCTGGAACTTTGCCGGAGCCCTACGGTATGAAAGTGGCCGCCCTATGAATATAACCATGGATAATCCACTCGGCGGTCTGTTGTTTAACGGCCAGAGACGGCCCAATCGCGTCAAGGGCGTGAGTGCGGTCAAGCGAGGTAGTAACTTCAATCCTCTGATTGATAACTATTTTGACGCTGCTGCGTGGTCTGACCCTGGGCTCGATCCAACGACCAATAATCCGGTTCTGGGGAACGCACCCCGTCGCGACGGTTCAGTACGCGCTTTCCCCACCTACAATGAGGACATCAACATATTTAAAGTCTTTCCAATCAGGGAAAAACTGAACCTGCGGTTTGAAGGTCAATTCGGGAATATCTTCAATCGCACTGACTTCTGCGATCCCAACGCATTCTACGGCCCATCGAGTTTTGGTACTGTCAACACTCAGTGCAACCAGCCACGGTCGATTCAATTTGGCTTGCGGCTCAACTACTAGGGATTCGCCCTTCCCCACGCGAGTGGGGAAGGGCGCTGGATTTCACAGCCGCAGAGTATTCTGGTCGCAAGGTTGTGAGACCGATACATGAAACCGGCTCCCGACTTTAGCGGGACCGAGCTACGGCGGCCATTGGTGATCGTTAGTTGGGACAGGAAGTGCGTGTTAAAGAAGCGGCAGTTGTGTGCTCGGAAGCCGCTCCTTTGTCAGATTGTAGTTTTGCTCGCGACCTTCGCCCACGGAAGCGACTCCCGTCAAGCCCTTCAGAAGGCCGCTAATCTCTTTCAGCAAGGCAAGCTCGCGGAAGCGGATCAAGAGGCCACGCTTGCACTCTCCGATCCGCAAACCCGCGCGGCAGCCTGCTCCATCCTTGGCTCAATCCGATTTCAGCAAAAACGATTTCCAGAAAGCGCGGACCTGTTTGAGAAGGCCATCCGACTCGAGCCGCACCTGGTTGGCGCGAATCTCAGCTTGGCAGAAGTTTATATTGCTGAGGGAAAGCCGCAATTGGCGCTTCCGCTCTACCGTCACGTATTGACGTTAGACTCGTCGAACGCGACGGCCAGGCTGGAACTTGCGCGCGCTGAAACGGAGAACGGAAATTTTCAGCAATCGCTAGAACTGGCGCGGCCGGTTCTATCCGCACTCAAGAACAGTCCGGACGGGTTGTTCATACTGGCGATCGATTACTTGAAGACTAAGGACCAAGACGCTGCAGTAAGCCTTGCGAGCGATTGGCTGCGGCTATCAGATATACCTCCCGATTTATCCATGAAATTCGCCCTCGTTTTCGCGAGAGAAGGTGTTGCGTCTCAAGCAATCGACCTCCTCAATGCAATCAGAAAGAAAGGACCACCTTCTTACGAACTGGCCTTCAATCTTGCTGGTGCCTATCAACTCGAAGAGCGCTGGGCGCTGGCGCTTGCCTCCTATGATGAGGCTCTTACATTCGATCCTACGGCGCTTCCCGCGTTGCAACAGGCTGCGAGTATTGCGGAGCAGCAAGGACAACTCGAGCGTGCGCTCGCCTACTGGATGAGGGCAAAGAAGATCGAACCAGACAATCCCGACATCCTCGAGGGTTTTGGCCGAGTCTGCCTGAAAAGAGACCTGCTTGAGGATGCCGAACCTGCCTTGACCAAAGCCGCCAATCTCCGCCCAAACAATGCCGCTTATCAGTACACACTGGCTGCTGCGAAGGTCGGGAAGAAACAATTCGACGCTGCCCAAGTTCTGTTAGAAACCCTGCTGAGCCGTCAACAGGACAGCCCGCAAGTGCAATATGCCTTAGGATCAGTGCTTTATCTTGGTGGCCATTTTGATGACGCCGCTCAGCATTTTCGCGAAAGTGTGCGCTTGCAACCCGACCAAATCGCGCCATACTATTACCTCGCCCTTATCGCCAGAGATCGGGGCCAGGACGAGGAGGCAATCCGAATTTTGGAGGACTTGGTGCGCCGCTATCCCGATCACTCTTTGTCCTATGAAGCGCTCGGCGGACTGCTGATGAACGCTCATCGGTACCCAGAAGCGGAAAACAACCTGGAAAAGGCCGTTCTCCTGAATCCTAACTCCGTAAAGGCCAACTACCAGCTTGGATTGCTGCTGACCCGCATGGGTAAGAAAGAGGAAGCTAGTAGACGCATGGAAATCGCAAAGTCGCTTCGCACCGAGGATGAGGGCAATTCACGCCTGCAGCTTCGACTGCTAGACCCCGACCAATGAACACCATCCGGCCAATCGCTCGCGGGTCGTCCTTCTTTTTCGTCTTGGTGCTGGGCTGTACTCTGCTCGCGAGCGGGCAAAAGTCTGCTAAATCTTCTTCCTCGATTGGCGAGATTGAAGCTTCAATCAAGCGAGACCCTAATAATCCCAAGCTGCTGGTTGCCTTAGGGCTCGCTCACTGGGATGAAAACGACTATCCCGACGCACTCGAAGCTTTTCAGCGAGCGGTAAAGGCCGATCCTTCCTCTGCAGAAGCGCACAACTGGTTGGGGGTCGCCATCATGGAGAAGGCTGACCTTCCCCGTGCCATTGCTGAGTTCAAGAAAGCCGTTGCTCTTGATCCCACGTCCGCACGAGCTCAAACTAATCTGGGCTCGGCCCTTGCCAAGAGTGGCGAAGTCGGCGAAGCGGTCGACGTATTTAAGAAAGCACTCGCGCTAGAGCCCGGCAATTTTGCGGCACAAATGAACCTGGGCGTAGCTCTTCGCGAGAAGGGCGATGCGAGGGCCGCGCTTGAATACATGCGGAGAGTAGCGGAGCACGATCCCACAAACGCCAGCGTACAGTATGAGCTTGGTCAGACACTGCGCCAGAATGGCGATCTTCCCGGTTCGATTGGGGCCTTCGAGAACGCTCTTCAAATCGACCCCGAGCTACGTGAGGGCTACTACGGTCTCGGTCTGGCCCTGAAGCAGCAGAGTGCCTCGATTCGAAAAACTCTAACGAGCGCTCCCAGTCCAGCGGACGAGCCTTACAGGAACGCCCAGGAGGCGGTGGCGCGCGGAGAATTTAAAGCCGCTCAGGATCATCTCACCGAGGCTTTGCGGCTCGATGAAGGTCACGCAGGGTCTCACAATCTGTTTGGTTTTATTCTGGGTCAGCAGGGAAACCTCGACCTTGCGCTCGTCCATTTGCGTCGCTCGGTTGCTCTGCAGCCCGAATCCGCCGACGCGCACTACAACCTGGGCGTGGCACTCTGGTTGAGCGGCTCGAGGAATGAAGCAATTTCGGAATTGGAGCGAAGCATCCGGCTCGATCCAGCGGGGGGCGCCGGGCATGCTTTTCTTGGGAACGCCTTGCGCGACAGTGGTGATTTGGACGGCGCGCGTCAAAGTCTGCAGCGCGCTATCGCTCTGCTGCCGCCCATGCCCGCTACCTACGTCGATCTCGCCATAATTTTTCTTCGTTCGAGTAATCTGGATAAGGCTCTCGGACAACTCGAGGCGGCGTTGAACATTCTGTCGCCGTCTCCTCCTGCGCCCGATTGGGATGCTGCGATAGCAGGCCTCCGCGATGCGCTCGCCAAGACACCGGACCGCGCCGACGCGCACAACGTATTGGGCCTCTTGCTCGGACGAAAGGGCGCCGACAGCAGCGCCGTTAGCGCCGAATTTCGCGAAGCGGTGCGTCTGCGTCCCGATTTTGCGCAAGCCTACAACAACCTTGGATTGGTTTTGACCCAGGCAGGTGACGACGAGCCAGCCATGAAAGCCTTCCGGGAGGCAATCCGCATCATGCCTGATTACGCGGATGCCCACGCCAATCTTGGCGCGGCACTTACCTCCACTGACGATGAGCAGGCGATCCGCGAACTGGAAAAAGCAGTTGCCCTGGCGCCAGACTCTGTGAAAGCCCAGTACAACCTGGCCGTGGCTTACAGCACTGGTTCAGGCCAAGGCACGAAAGAGATCGAGCAACTCCGCAAGGTGATCGCAATGGCCCCCACTTTCCCGCGGGCCCATCTTGCGTTGGGTAAGGCGCTTGTGCGCGATGAAAAAATTCCAGAAGCAGTGCAGGAACTCCGGGAAGCCGTCCGCCTAGATCCCCAGAGTGGTGAGTCGCATTATCAATTGGGATTGGCCCTAACACGGGCTGGTCAGAAAGATGAAGCAGCCGTAGAGGTGCAAAAAGGGCGGGAACTTTCCTCTGCGGATGAGCGAAACCAGAATGCGAACCTAGTTATTGCTGAGGGTCAGTCTGCCCTCGACAAAGGCGAGAACGACCAGGCGATTAGCAAATTTCGACATGCAATCAGCATGCAGCCCGATTCTGCGGAGGCACAACACTATCTTGGAGTTGCACTCGAGAGGCAGAGCGATATCGAGGGTGCCTCTGCTGCGTTTCGCAAGGCCTTAGAACTCAACCCTAGTGACGCATATGCCCGGCAGAGACTCGCCAAGCTCAACCCACCTCTGGAAGGTGATAATCCGACAAAGATTGCGGAGTTCGAAGAATACATTCGACAGTCCCGATTCAAAGAGGTCGAGCCCCTGCTAACCGAATACGTCTCGGAACATCAGAAGTCCTCATGGGGTTGGTATGCTCTGGGCTACTGCGAGTTCGCACAGCAGAAGGTTGGCGACTCGATTAAGGCCTTGTCGAGGTCCCTTCAACTCGACATCCGGAATGCCGAGGCGCATAAGATTCTCGGACGCGACCTGATGCTCATCGGAAGATTCGACGCGGCACAGGTGGAGTTTAAGGAGGGAATTCGTTACAAGCCGCAGTCTGCGGAAATTCACTACGATCTAGGCAAGCTGTTTTCCATGATTGATAACTGGGCGGACGCTCGTAAGGAGTTCGAAGAGGCTCTCAGGATTGAGCCGACCTATAGCGAGGCCTTGGATGCTTTGGGACTCGCCGACGAAGCTCTGGGCGACGATGCCAGTGCCGTCGCCAACTATGAAAAGGCAATTGCCCTGAACGATACGCGGAAAGGTTCCTTTGCATCTGCTCACGTGAACCTCAGCGCCTACTACAATCGCAAGGCCGAACCCCAGAAAGCCCTCGAATACGCAAATAAGGCGCTCGAACTCAATCCCAAGTCCGACCGGGCATGGTTTCAGAAGGGAAAGGCTGACGAAGGGGCGGGGCAACTGGACGAGGCGGTTGATTCCGTGAACCGAGCCATCTCATTTAATCCCCGAGCGTCTTCTTACTATTACGTTCTCGCTGGCCTCTACCGTCGACTCGGTAAGATGGACGACAGTCGAAGGGCGCTTGAATCCTTCACTCGCCTCGACAAAGAAACTAACGATCTGGAAAAGATGCGCCGTAGCGCCAATCGCGGAACCCCGCCCAAGCCCGGGGAAGAGCATGAGTAGTGGCTTCGGCCGCCTACAATCCCGTCGTCAGTTCCTGCACTTGCTGGGTGGGACGGGCGCAACGCTGCTGACGGGACTTCATGACGTTAGGGCGCTTGAGGCTCAAATTCCAGTTGCTTTCGCTGACGTAACTGCGAAAGCTGGCTTGCTGCGCGCTCGAAACATTTCTGGCCGCGTCACGAACAAGCAGTTTCTCCTGGAGGAAATGGGCTGCGGCGCCGCTTTATTCGATTACGACAACGATGGCTGGCTTGACATATTTCTCGTGAACGGAACAAGCCTCGGGCCAATTGAACGGAACCACTACCCCACTAGTTACCTCTTTCATAACAATCGCGATGGAACGTTCACCGATGTCACCAACAAAGCAGGCCTGACTCGTTCCGGCTGGGGGCAAGGCTGTTGTGTCGGCGACTACGATAATGACGGCTACGATGATCTGTTCGTCACCTATTGGGGACACAACGTCCTGTATCACAACAATGGAGACGGTACATTCACAAACGTTTCAGAACAAGCTGGGGTGGCCGGATCGGGAACATCGTGGGGCGCAGGCTGCTGTTTTCTGGATTATGATCGCGACGGTCACCTCGACCTGTTTGTTGCGAACTACGTGAATTTTGATTTGGGAACTGCTCCTAAGCCCGGACAGACGGGTTACTGCAACTACAATGACATCGCTGTACCCTGTGGCCCGCAGGGTTTTGCGGGTGGCACGAATATTCTCTACCGCAATCGCGGGGATGGCACCTTCGTCGACGTGTCACAAACGTCTGGTATCGCTCGCCCCAGTGGACCTTCCAAAATGGTCGTTGTGGGACGGAATTGGCAACCCACGGGCTCTTACGGTATGGGAGCCGCCGCCGCTGACTTCGACAATGATGGGTGGCCAGACATTTACGTGGCTTGTGACAGCGCTCCAAGTCTGCTATATCGCAATAATCACGATGGAACATTTCGTGAGACTGCAGTTTCGGCCGGATGCGCGTTGGACGAAAATGGTGTTGCCTTGTCGGGAATGGGCGTGGCGGTAGCCGACTACGATGGAGATGGTTGGCTAGATATTGCTCGAACAAATTTTTCAGAACAGGTCACGTCCTTGTACCGCAACTACGGAAACGCCGCTTTCGAAGATGCGAGCATCAAGGCGGGTCTTGGTGTGAACCGGAAATATCTCGGTTTCGGCGTAGGATTTTTTGATTTCGATAACGATGGCTGGAAAGACCTCTTCCTTGCGAATGGTCATGTGTATTCTCAGATCTTAGGCCGTAAATTACATGTCTCCTATAAAGAGCCCAAAGTACTGTATCGAAACCTGAGAAACGGACGCTTCGAGGATATCTCATCGAAAGCTGGACTTGCCCTTCAAACGGCGGATGTCGCTCGGGGCTGCGCTTTTGGGGATTTCGACAATGACGGCGACGTGGATGTGATCATTAATAACCTGGACGGGCCGCCCACGCTGCTTCGCAATGACGGTGGAAACAAGAATAACTGGATCATGATCAAGTGTGTGGGCACGCGTTCGAATCGATCGGCGATCGGAACTCGTGTAAAGGTATCGAGTGGTGAGCGCAGCCAAATTGATGAGGTCATGAGCGGAACGAGTTATTACTCACAAAATGATTTTCGTCTCCACTTCGGCCTAGGCAGCGCCACTACGGTGAACCGGGTTGACGTTTCATGGCCTTCTGGTGCGAAGGAAAGCTTCTCCAATCTCCTGGCGAATCGCTTGATCATTCTGCAGGAGAACAAGGGAATACTCGACCAGCGTAAGTTTCGCTAGCCGATTATGAGGAGATGCATACATGCGTGCCGTTTGATCATCGCTTTCGCGATGATCTGCTGCCTCGTGGGCGCTACACCGACTCCAGAAGTACAGTTCAGCGACATCACCAGGACGAGCGGAATCAACTTCAAGCACGAAAACTCTGCCACCTCCAATAAGTATCTCGTGGAGACGATGGGGGGTGGCGTAGGAGTATTTGATTACGACAACGATGGACGTCTGGACATCTTCTTCACCAATGGCGCTAAGATCGACGACCCGATGCCGGACGGTAAACTGCCCGATAAGGCCGACCGCAAGTTCTGGAACCACCTATATCACCAGAACGCCGACGGCACCTTCACCGATGTGACGGAAAGGGCCGGCCTCACCGGAATGCCACAGAATCACTACGGCATGGGCGTGGCAGTAGGAGACTTTGACAACGACGGCCTCGAAGATATTTATGTGACTGGCTTCGGCGGCAACACGCTCTACCACAACAATGGAGACGGCACATTTACCGACGTCACTAAGATTGCCGGAGTTGAGGCGAGTGGGTGGAGCGTCAGCGCAGGATTCTTCGACTATGACAACGATGGCAGGTTAGATATTTTCGTCACTCGTTACCTGGATTGGAGTTTCAAAACCAACCGGTACTGCGGTGAGCAGAAGCCGGGCTACCGCGCGTACTGTCATCCCGACAATTACGACGGTGCGACCAACATCCTTTATCACAATAACGGCGATGGCACGTTCACCGATGTTTCTGCGAAAGCTGGTATAGCCAATCCCAAGGGTAAGTCCCTTGGTGTAACGTTTGCCGATTACGACGCCGACGGCTTCATCGACATCTTTGTCGCCAATGATTCAGTGCAGTGTTTCCTGTACCACAACAATGGCAACGGAACCTTCAGCGAAGTGGGACTGCTCGCGGGTGTTGGATACAATGAGGACGGCAAGGCGTTCGCCGGCATGGGTGCGGACTTCTCTGATTTCGATAACGACAGCCGTCCCGATATCGTCGTGACGGATCTTTCCAACGAACGCTACATGCTGTTTCGAAATAATGGCGACGGCACCTTCCGTGATGTGACAAACATATCCGGTCTTGGTGGCGCGACGCTTGCCTTTTCCGGTTGGAGTACACACCTGTTCGATTTTGACAACGACGGCTGGAAGGATATTTTTGTCGCGCAAGGACACGTGATGGATACCATTCACCTGACCGCTCCCAACTTGAAGTACATGCAACCGCCTTTGCTCTTGCGAAACGACGCGGGACACTTCAAAAGGGTCATTCTGGGTTCGGTGTTTGAGGCAGAGTGGGCCGGCCGTGGTGCAGCGTTTGGCGATCTGGATAATGACGGAGACATTGATATTGTAATGAGCAGTGTCGGTCAGAAGCCCACAGTTTTGCGCAACGATGGTGGGAATGGTAATCACTGGCTCGGAATTCTGCCGATTGGAAAGAAATCGAATCGTGACGGGATTGGCAGCCGCGTAAAGGTCGTTTCCTCTTCTGGTTTAACCCAACACTTCACCATCAACACAGCCGTCGGCTACCTTTCTGCCAGCGACAAGCGATTAATCGTGGGTCTGGGCACCGAAACAATGGCGAAGCTAGTCGAGATTCGATGGCCGTCCGGGATCGTGCAGAAACTCGAGAACGTCAAAGCCGGCCAGATGCTGAAAGTGACAGAATCAGGCTCATGATCACCCGTCGCCAAATGATTTCCTCGATAATGGCCGCGGCCGGTGTTGTGATCTCGGATGGTGCTTTCGGCCAAGGCATTTCGTCGCGCGGTGTGAAGGCGCAACCTCGTGGAAAGCCTTCCGGTCGCCCTTTCTTATCGCGCATTACCGATGTTGCCGAGCAGGCTCGTCTCACGCAGCCCGTCATCTATGGCGGGATTGACAGCAAAAGCTACATTATTGAGGTAGTCGGATGTGGGTTGGCATTCATCGACTACGACAACGATGGTTGGGTCGATCTGTTCGTTCTCAGTGGAACGCGATTGGAGGGCGCACCTCCGGGAACTACGAATCGACTCTATAAGAACAATCGCGACGGCACGTTTACTGACGTTACATCCAAGGTTGGATTACAACGCACAGGCTGGGCCTCCGCAGTAACCGTGGGCGACTATGACAACGACGGTTGCGACGACCTCTTCATCACGTACTACGGCCAGAATGTCCTCTATCACAACAATGGTGACGGCACGTTCACCGATGTGACCGAGCGCGCGGGATTGCGTCAGCCAGCCACTCGATACGGTTCTGGCTGTAGTTGGGTGGATTACGATCGCGATGGGCGTCTGGATCTCTTCGTAGCGAATTACCTCAACACCACGCTCGATAAGTTGCCTAAGCCCGGCGAGAACTCGGATTGCACATGGAAGGGTGTTCCTGTGAACTGTGGTCCTCGCGGTCTTCCACCCGGTTCCGTTCAGTTGTTTCATAACAACGGAGACGGCACGTTTACCGACGTCAGCAAGTCTTCAGGAGTTGCAGCGGCGTCAGGCTCTTATCCGATGACGGTGGTGGCGGCAGACTACGACAACGATGGTTGGCCTGACATTTATGTCGCTTGCGATTCGACGCCGAGTTGGTTGTTTCGCAACCAGCACAATGGCACCTTTCGCGAGGAGGGTCTGGAGCGCGGAGTGGCCCTCAGCGAAGATGGTTTGGAACAGGCTGGCATGGGCGTTGGCGTCGGCGACTACAACCTGAACGGAAATTTGGATATTTTCAAAACTCATTTTGCCGACGATACCAACGTCCTGTACCACAACGATGGGAAGGGAAACTTCGACGACGTCACTACCCGGTCTGGCCTGGGTGTCGAAACCCGCTACGTGGGTTGGGGAGCCGGTATCGTTGACCTCGACAATGACGGCTATCCCGACCTGTTCGTCGCGACGGGAAGCGTATATCCCGAGGTCGAAAAACGACTTCCCGCTTATCCCTTCCGCACTCCGCGTCTTGTATTTCGCAACCTCGGCGATGGAAGATTCGAGGAATTGATTGAGGAGGCAGGAAGCGGAATCAGCGCCGCGCACGCAAGCCGGGGCTGTGCGTTCGGAGACTTTGACAACGATGGCGACATGGACATTCTTGTGATGAACATGAACGAACCGCCGTCACTGCTGCGCAATGACGTCTCTGGCAACAACCACTGGCTGAAAGTCCAACTGGTCGGCGTACAGACGAATCGCAGCGCGATTGGGACGCGTGTGGTTGCGCGATACGGAAACCTCCGTCAGGCGCAGGAAGTGAGCGCCCAATCTAGCTTCTATTCGACGAATGACCGACGCCTGCATTTCGGACTAGGCAAAGAAAACTCCGCTGATTTGACGATTCGATGGACGAACGGCGCCACCGAAAGCATTCCCAATGTGGCGGCAAATCAGCTCGTTGTGATTCGTGAAGGTGCAGGTATTATCCGCAAACAAAAATTCAAGTAAAGACCATCCCCGCCAATCATGGAACCAGCGCCGGTACTGGAGCGGCTCCTTTCCTTTGCTTCCCAAGACACCGAATTAGGCCGATTTCCAACGCCGCATCGGAAGAGCGCGGAGAGGAGCTTGCCAATCCTAGTTCAAGCCAGTCAGCTCATTCATCCTCCCCGCTTCTGGCTCGAGGTTTCTGCCGGTTGAACTTCCGAATAGCTCGTGATCCGGGAGTGGGCGTAATCGCATCTCGGAAAGCAATTTGAACAAAGCTGCTAGTGCGGTGGAAGCCAGGAAATTCCGACCGAACTCGATCCCGTGGCTGCTGAGGAAGCCGGTGTAGAGATTTTCAATTCGGCGGCGCTTGCTGTGGCTTGTTGGATTTGTGTTTCAGTCATTAAGGACGAGAGCATCTTCAGCTGTGCGTCAGCTCGGCGTTCTCCTCCCGCAGCGGCAGTCTTGTACCACATATAGGCGGCAATGTGGTCCAACGGCACACCCTTGCCTTGCTCATACAGATAACCCAGGTCGAGTTGCGCGGGAGCATATCCGAGCTCAGCGGCGTGGCGGACCAGTTTTGCGGCTTCGGAGAAATCGAGACTGACTCCAGTGCCGGTGAAGTACATCCAGGCCAGATTCTCCTGGGCTGGCGGATAGCCTCGCTCGGCGGCAACACGAAACCAGGTCGCGGCCTGAGCATAGTCACGCGGGACGCCTTTCCCGTGAAAATAAAGAGTTGCCAGATTACAGGCGGCAATAAATTCTCCCTGGCTGGCGGCCTTTCGGTACCACTCGGCAGCCTGGCTGAAGTCCCGCCGGACACCTTCACCACGTTCAAACATCGAGCCTATGTTGTTTTCGGCGATCGGTTCCCCCTGTCTAGCGGCCGCGGTGTAGTGTCTCAACGCTTCCCGATAATTCTTCTTCACCCCCTTGCCAAGTTCGTAGAGGTAGCCGAGAGCGAATTCGGCCTCTCGAGAATTCTGACTAGCCGACTTTTGCAGCCATGTCAGGGCACGCACGTAGTCCAATGGGACATTTGTGCCCGTCATGTAGCACCTGCCGAGCTGATACTGGGCTTGGGGATCTCCCTGTTGAGCCCGCTCGGTCAGGGACGAAATCCCGTGATCTGTCGTGGCCAATTTGGAAGATTGGCTTGGATTTTGTTGCCTTGTTGCTCTTGCCGATGCGTCGAACCACAGCACCCCTATCAGCGTAACAACAATGAGCATTCGCTTGTCCCTCAGCATGTCTTTCAGCCCTCGCGCTTCATTCCGGTTTCGCAAAGGTTGGTGCGCCCCCTGCGTTGGAACAATCTTGTGCAGGAAGCTGGATTTCGCAATGCAATAGGGCACACGACGGGCACACGGCTGGGTAACGAGCTTAAGTTGCTGGACAGATGGGGCTTGAACACCGAATAACGTGCAGTAGGGAAGGTGTTTACGGTAGTCGTCACTAACGTCGGTGACCAGCCGACGTCCAACGCAGAGGTGGGGAAATGCCAGCTATCGAGTCACCCGCGGAAAAGATCCGATTCGATGTCTTTGAGGTTGATCTTCGGGCAGGCGAATTGCTCAGAGAGGGCCGCAAAGTCAAATTACAAGAACAACCCTTTCGCGTTCTGTTTCTGCTTCTGCAACAGTGGGGAGAGGTGGTCACGCGGGATCAGCTGAGACTGGAGCTTTGGTCGGCCGACACCTTTGTTGATTTCGATCACGGACTGAATAGTGCCGTCGCACGATTGCGGGAGGCCCTGCGAGATTCGGCGGAGAAACCGCGCTTCATCGAAACGGTCGCGAAGCGTGGTTATCGATTTATTGCTCCGATCCAGCAAAACAATGAAGCTCACGCTGTTGCGGGGACTGTTGTGTCACGGACATCGCGGCCGCCGGGGGATAGGCTTTGGATCGTAGCCACGATCTTTTTGGCTCTAGTTTGCTCAGCTTCGATCTGGGCTTTGTATCGGCCTCACCCCGACACGCAGCTGGCAAAGATCGAGGTAGTCCCGTTGATCGGGTTGCGCGGGTACCAAGCGACACCCGCGTTCTCGCCGGATGGGACTCTGGTAGCGTTTCGGCAAAGCGATGGCGGAACCAACACCGGCATCTATGCAGCCGCCGTGGGTGGCCAAAAATCGATCCAGCTGACGAATGAGCCGGGGGATTGCTGCCCCGTCTGGTCCCCGGATGGGCGGCAGATTGCCTTCGCCCGATACTCTGGAAATTCCTTCTCAATCTTTACTATTCCTGCGCTGGGAGGAACAGAGCGACGCCTGTACCGTGGCCCCGATCACCTGGGAGGAGGACTCTCCTGGTCTCCGGACGGGAGAGTGATCGCATTTACCGAAAGCCATGACAGTGACCCGACGCGAGCATGGATCTCAGCCTTGTCGCTTTCCGACTTGAGTGTACGGGAAATTTCGTCTCCGCCACCGGGATGGATCGATCGTTCTCCAAGCTACTCTCCCGACGGCAAGCGCCTCGCTGTGATTCGCTCTGCGGTGGCAGGAGTGAGCAATGACATCTATGTGATGGCAGCGGCTGGAGGGCACGCGAAGCGCCTGACATTCGATCATCGGCCAATGTCGGGATCGCTGGCGTGGACCAGCGACAGTCGTGAGATCGTTTTCTCTTCTGCACGCGGCGCCGAGATGGGATTGTGGGTGGTTACGGCCGAGGGATGCATTCCCAGACCAGTGGCAGGGCCGGTCGGTGAGGCCGAATGGCCCACGCTTGCATCCAAGTCCGACACCAGTTTGGTCTATGAACAAGGTATCGGTAAGGCCGATGTGTGGCGGCTCGACCTGAAGGATGCAAAGCGCGCCCAAAAACCGCCCTTCGCTCTGGTGTCGGAGAAGGGCGACAAGATGCGTCCGGAGCTATCGCCCGATGGGAAAAAAGTAGTGTTCGAGTCGGACCGCCTGGGCTTTTGGGATATCTGGACATGCGACGTCGACGGGAGTCGTTGCGATCAGATCACTTCTCTGCATGGCACGGCAGGGCGCGCTCGCTGGTCGCCGAATGGACGCTATCTCGCGTTTGAGTTTCATCCCAATGAACGAAGCGAGATTTACATCGTGGAAGTACCTGGTGGCGTGCCGCGGCTATTGTCAACCATTCCAGGAGCCGACAATCTCTCGCCGAACTGGTCGCGTGACGGCAAGTGGATCTATTTCGCTTCGAAACATGGCGCCGATGCTTTCCAGATCTGGAAAACGCCGGTGGAGGGCGGGACACCTGTGCAGTTGACCAAACATGGCGGAATCTCGCCAGAGGAATCGTTCGATGGGCATAACCTCTACTATTCGAAATACGAGCAGAATGGTGTTTGGCGCATGTCACTGCCAGACGGCGAAGAAAGGGAAGTACTGAGCGACATCGGTCCGGGAGATTGGCCGAATTGGGCGCTCACTTCGGAGGGGATCTACTTTCTGAAATTCGGGACATTCCCCCATGCGGGCCTTGCATTTTTCGATTTTGCCGATGGCAAGACGCATGTCGTCTGGCCTTTGGAGAAGAAGCTTGGCTGGGGTTTGGGCTTGTCAAGGGACGGTAAGTCGTTGGTGTACATCCAAAATCAATTCGCTGAATCGAACCTCATGCTGGTGAGGAATTTCCGGTAGAGACGGTTTGCACGAAGAAGGTCCTAAGCTTGCTCTGGTACAGAACTTTCGTCGCACGCATGATTCTTTCTGCTGGTCAGTTCATTTCAGATGCAATACGGTTCAGTCGCCGTTCAAACCTTCTTCATATTTGTGGTGTCCCAGCGCGGTAGGGAGAGAGAAGGTCGTCGATCAAGGTTTGCCCGAAACTCCATCTCTTGGAACTCTCGCCAGTCAAGCTTACAAAGATTTCAAGATGAGTTTCGATTTCCTTATCGAACTACTTGGATGGTGATGATCGAGACGGAGTGTGCTGGAAGCATGACGTTGAACGACGGACTGGTCGTTATTGTGCTGGTCGAGACTCGCACCGCGTCGGGATGAGAGAAATCATTCGATACTTTCAGGTCGTCGCCATTCAACGTTTCCATCCGCGCCTCCTTAGCAAACCGGACCCCAGGTAACAATATCTGAGTCGGCATGGCGCGGACAGGATCGGTATTCACAAGCTTGATGAATATCTGACGGCGGTTCGAAGAGCGGCTCGCCACCGCGTCGATGGCAGGAATGGCTCTGCCTTCAAGTGTCGAATCGAACGTTGGGCCTCGCAATGTGCTCGCCAGTCGCTCCTGGCCGAGATGCGAAGCATAAAGAGCGTTGACCAGGTAAGTCGGCGTGACGAACACTGCGTGACGGCTGGCTTGAATGATGCCTCCGCTCCATCCGTTCACCAGGTCGGATACTGCACTCATGCCCACTAGATCCCCAGTGCGCTCGAAAACGTTCATCAGGCGAGCTCCGTAGATGGCAGAGGTCATGGATTGTTGGGCTGGAAGAGGCAGGGCAGTATTCCATTCATTCACTGCCAGCTTGATGACCCGACCGGGCACGAGTTCGTGAATCATTTGTTGCATTTCCCGATAGAAGCGCTCGTAGTGCAGAGGCCGTGCCCACAGATTGTTGATGTCGCCCTTCATCTCCTTGTCGCCGTAATAATGATGGACGGATAGGTAATCGATATTTCGTCCTGCAATTTTTAGGACCGTCCGGTTCCAGTTGAGATCGTTATCGCCGGTAGCGATAATTTTAATGGAGGGGTCCACCGCTTTCATCTTTTCGACATACCGGTTGAGATTGTTAGCGTAGGTCGACGCATCGCTATGGCCCCTTACCCAATCGCCCCAAATCTCGTTTCCAATTTCCCAGAACAACACATGGAAGGGTCGTGGGTTGCCGTTTGCGGAACGGATCCGACCATAGTCTGATTTAGGATCACCATTGCAGTACTGAACCCAGGCCGCTGCTTCCTCCGCCGTCGCCCCGCGTCCCTCAACGTTTACAGTGATCGAGGGTTCCGCTCCGACGCGACGGGAAAATTGAATGAACTCGTCGGTACCGAAGTCGCTTGGCTCAAGTTCATTTCCCCAGGATGCATTCACCCATGGTGACCGGTGATCGCGGGGGCCGATGCCCCATTTCCAGTGGTAGTCCTGGGCGACGTTTCCACCGGGCCAACGAATAAAGCCAGGATGCAGAGCAGCCACCCGTTTCTCAACCTCGCGGCGTACACTTCCTTTGGCGTCGCCGGGCATTAACGACACTTGATCGATCCATAATTTCCCGTGGCCGGGAAACAGAATCGCAATTTTGCCCAGCTGATCGGACTTCGAAGGTCTCAGCGTAAACGCATACATCTTCCAATCCTGAGAGACCTGGGCCAGCGTGGCGCTGGCATACTGCTGGCCGCCCGTTTGATCGGCTTCCAGGGTGACTGCAACCTCTCCAACATAATCGGCACTTTTTATACAGACATAGCCGCGGTACTCAAGTCCCGCACGGATCGGAATCCATCCTTGATGGATACCGCGTCGTTGTCCGCCATCGCCGTTAATTTCTACTCGAACCGAGTGTTGACTCGGGATAGTGTTCTGGTCTTCTGTAACGGGGAGGTAGACGTCGTGGTCCCACGTGAAATGCATGGCGCCATCGTCATTTCTGTCGTCCGGATCTCGCTCCCAGTATCTCGGCAGTCCCATCGCATTCGGTTGCTCGTCGAAGCCGCGATCGCGTATTAGTTCCGCTGAGAGGCCACCTTTGATGTCTTCGAACATGAATTCGGCGAACTGCCCGTATAGAGTTGGACTCAGATTGTTCTCGACTTTGGTAGCGTCGATTGTGAGCGTTACTTTCGGAGTTTGTGCAACTCCAGAAGCAGCCAGCGAATACATCAAGAAGCGCGTCACGAACCTCCAGCAGATCGCGTGAATATCCTTAACCATATTTCCCACTCCGCGTGCCGGCAGGATTTGAATTCGTTCCAGAATGACTGATATCGAGCCGTGTGATATTGTATTGGCGCACAACTGTAAACGTTTACGAAAATTGACGTTTTTCGCTCTTCACACTGCATTCCTTTCTCCCGGTGATGCGATGCCTCCAAAGAAGACCGCAGTCTGGGTGCTGATTGCCTTCTCGTTCCTGAGTTCGCTCTTCACACATGCGCAAGGCTCGCGTTGGACCGAAGAGAAGGCACAGTCCTGGTATGAGCAGCAATCCTGGTTAGTTGGCAGCAACTACATCCCCACAGATGCCATCAACGAACTGGAGATGTGGCAGGCGCAGAGCTTCAACGCGCCTCAGATCGACAGGGAACTGGCCTGGGCGGAGAGCCTCGGGATGAATACGATGCGCGTATTCCTGCACGACCTAGTATGGAAGGAAGATCCTGATGGCTTCAAAAAGCGTATCAATCAATTTCTTGAGATTTCCTCGCGGCATCACATTAAGCCGCTATTCGTGCTGTTTGATTCCTGTTGGGACCCAAACCCGAAGCTCGGAGTCCAGCATCCGCCGATCCCCGGGGTTCACAACTCAGGATGGGTGCAATCTCCGGGCCGCGCAGCACTCACCGATCCTGAGCAAGAAGGCCGGCTGAAGGCGTATGTCACGGGAGTGGTCGGAGCGTTCGCGAGTGATTCTCGCGTTCTCGGATGGGACGTATGGAATGAGCCCTCAAATACAAATAACGGCAGCTATTCTAAACTTGAGCCTCCCGATAAGCAGCAGCTAGTCGAGGCTATGCTGCCCAAGGCGTTCGCGTGGGCACGCGAGGCGCATCCCTCGCAGCCTCTCACCAGCGGTGTTTGGGATATCGATTTCGAGAACGGATCGCCGTTAACGAAGACGCAGAGAACTCAGCTCGAAGAATCTGACGTAATCAGCTTCCACAACTATGGATGGCCGGAGAATTTTGAAAAGGAAGTTCTGTTTCTTGAGAAGTTCCATCGTCCGCTGATCTGCACAGAATATATGGCACGCGGAGCGGGGAGCACTTTTGATACTGTCCTGCCACTCGCAAAAAAATACAAAGTGGCGGCTATCAACTGGGGCTTCGTTGCGGGCAAGACACAGACCTACTATCCATGGGACTCCTGGCGGCATCCCTACATCCTCGATCAGCCGACCGTGTGGTTCCACGAAGTGCTACATCCAGACGGGAAGCCGTACCGCGATGCCGAAGTAAAATTGATTCGCGAGTTGACGGGGAGAGGTACCACCCCCAGCCATTAATCCAAATCTTTGCCGCTCTTCTTCCTGGCGGTTTCCTCTTGCCGCAATGCACGCCCAGTCGTATATTGTTGCAGCCTCGGGTAATCGTTTACTTAGGTTTCCATACCGACAAAATTCCGCTTGGTTCGCCAATTGGAGGTTAAGGATGCCGTCAAGACGCCAGTTTTTGCAGCAGGCTTCTACTGCCGCTGTAGCACTGTCTTCCAGCACGCTCTTTGGGCGTCTTGTCTCGGCGCAGACATCGTCCACCGCAGATCAAACCGTCCGCATTCTGATCGATGGCCGCCGCAGCATCTCACCTCTCGACAGAAATTTGTTCGGCTCCTTCCTGGAGCAATTGGGGCGCGCAATTTATGAGGGGATTTACGATCCCGGATCCAAGCTGTCCGACTCGAACGGCTTCCGCAAAGATGTGATGCAGGAAGTCCGATCGCTTGGTGTTCCTATCATCCGATATCCGGGCGGTAACTTCGTGTCCGGATATAACTGGCTTGATGGCGTCGGCCCGAAGCAGGATCGGCCCCGCGTCCTCGATAAAGCTTGGAACACCGTATACACGAATCAGTTTGGTACCAACGAATATATGGAGTGGTGCAAGGCTGTTGGGACGTTGCCCCTGATGGGTCTGAATCTTGGTACGGGAACACCGGAGCAGGCAGCGGCGCTACTGGAATACTGCAATGTAGACAAGGGAACACAGTGGAGCGACCTGCGGCGGAAGCACGGCTATGCCGAGCCCTATAACGTCAAGAACTGGTGCCTGGGAAATGAAATGGATGGACCGTGGCAGATCGGTCACATGACCGCCGCCGAATATGGCATGAAGGCCCAGGACGCTGCCCGCCAGATGCGCTACGTCGACCATTCTGTCCAGTTGATTGCGTGCGGATCAAGCGGCCCGTTTATGCCGACTTACCTGGAGTGGGACCGCGAGGTTTTGGAGCACTGCTACGAAAACGTCGATGGGCTCTCTTTACATCGTTATCTAGGGAATAATCAGGAAACAGGCGAGGACAGTGCTAAGTATCTGGCCATGAACTTGACGATGGACCGTCAGATCGCCGAGACCCTTGCCGTTTGCGATCTGGTTCGTGGGCATAAGAGATCGCCCAAGAAACTTTGGCTGTCGTTCGATGAATGGAATGTATGGTATCGCGCGCGTGGCGGAGATGCGGCGGATGGGCACCGAAAAGAGGCGCCCCACCTTCTCGAAGAAATCTACAATCTCGAAGACGCTCTGCTGGTTGGCGGGATGCTTAACACCCTCATGCGGAACGCTGATCGGGTCAAGGTCGCCTGCCTGGCCCAGTTGATCAACGTCATTGCGCCAATTATGACCAACGCAAGCGGACTATTCCGGCAGACAATTTACTATCCGTATGCTTGGGCGCTTCAATACGCCCGTGGGAAAGTACTCAACGTACTCGTGGAGTCGCCCACCTACGACGTCAAAGGCTTGGACGCTGTGCCATACGTCGATGCAGTGGCGACGACCGAGGATGGTAAGACTTCGCTCTTTATTCTTAATCGTGACCTGACGAAAGCTCATACCCTCGATGTGGTTTGGGAGGACCAACCGCAAAGCCACATTGTGGCTTCCCAAGTCTTGACTGGAAGCGATCTTAAGGCAGTGAACGGCTTCGATGGGCCTGAGCGAGTAAAACCGCAAAATTTCGACAAGCCTTCAACTGCAAATGGACACACCAAATTTGAAGTACCGGCCCGCTCGTACACCGTGATCCAGTGGGCGGCGTAAAGCAAGCTCGAAGGCCGCGAGCTTAATCGTCGGAGGATGAATCGGGCGCACCCGTCGAATTCCAGAATCGCAAGATTCTTGCACCTTCCCTTGCCTCTAAGTCAGTCATATCAAAGGTTGCCGCCAAACATCGCAACGTGTCTCGCTTGGCTACAAACGCGAAAAAGACATTCGAAATACTGCTCCTGGACGCTGCGATGAAGTTTGCAAGTCAACTCGCGAGGTTCGCAATGCTTGATGTCGTGAAACGGTACTTCACCGCCAACCGAGTGAATACTAATTTCCTTTTCGTTGGTTTCTTGGTTTGCGGATTTCTTCAATTCCACGCCTCCGCTCAAAATGAAAACCCGGCTCTGCTCGAAAGTGGAAAGACGATCAAACTGAATCCTCTGCCGTTAAATCATGTGAGGCTGACTGGCGGGCCGCTCAAATCAGCGCAGGACGCCGATGCGAAGTATCTGCTGGAACTCGAGCCTGACCGTATGCTGGCATTTCTTCGCCAGCGCGCCGGCCTCAAGCCCAAAGCCACAGGCTACGGCGGATGGGATGGTCCCGGACGCAACCTGACTGGCCATATCGCAGGGCATTACCTTTCCGGCGTCAGTCTGATGTGGGCGGCAACCGGAGACGTCCGGTTCAAGGAGCGCGCGGACTACATTGTCGAACAACTGAAAGAAATCCAGAATGCTCAGGGGGATGGATACATCGGCGCCCTTCAAGACGGCGACGGGGTGGACGGCAAGCAACGCTTCATAGATCTCAGCAATGGGATCATCCGATCAGGCGG
This sequence comes from uncultured Acidobacteriota bacterium, assembly GCA_963801895.1. Classification (GTDB taxonomy): domain Bacteria; phylum Acidobacteriota; class Terriglobia; order Terriglobales; family Acidobacteriaceae; genus Sulfotelmatobacter. The sequence continues at coordinate 120,398 of CAWDGM010000009.1, forward strand.
TTTTGATCTTAATGGTCTCTGGTCGCCGTGGTACGTCCAGCACAAACTCTTCGCGGGCCTCAGAGACGCGTACAGGTATGCCGATAACAGCGATGCTTTGCAGATCGAAACCAAGTTCGCCGAATGGGTTGAAAAAATACTTTCCAAGCTGAACGATGATCAACTGCAGAGCATGCTGGGCACCGAGTTCGGCGGAATGAACGAAGTTCTCGCCGAACTATATGCCGATACTGCCGACCAGCGCTGGCTCGTTCTCGCCGACAAATTTCATCAAAAGGCAATCATCGATGCTCTATCAAAAGACAGGGACGTCATCGCTCACACCCACGGAAACACACAGGTCCCAAAACTCTACGGTGAACTGATTCGCTATGTATACACCGGGAATCAGGCGGACGAGGACAGCGCAAAATTCTTCTGGGATCGGGTGGTCAACCATTACACCTTCGCAACAGGGGGGCACGGTAAGAACGAGTACTTCGGCGAACCTGACAAGCTGAATGACATGGTGGACGGCAGGACGGCGGAGACATGCAATGTCTACAACATGCTGAAGATGACCCGCACCTTGTTCTCCGTCGAACCTGATATTCGCTATGCCGACTTCCACGAGCGGGCGCTTTTCAACCATATTCTCGCCTCGCAGGATCCAAGGGACGGAACCGTAACCTACATGCTTCCTGTCGGCCGCGGAGTGCAACACGAGTATCAGCGCATGTTCGATGACTTCACCTGCTGTGTTGGAACGAGCATGGAAAGCCACGCCCTTCACGGTGCGGGGATCTACTACTACAAGGGCTCCGAAGAGTTCTGGATCGGCTTGTACGCGCCGTCAGTTGCTAGATGGGATTCCGCTGGAGTTGAAGTGGTGACGGCTACCGACTTTCCAATCGGTCCTTCGGCGTCCGTGAAAATTCGGACGAAAGCGCCCAAGAAGTTCATGCTCGCCATACGGAGGCCGTATTGGGCGGGGGATGGCTTCACCGTTAAGGTAAACGGCCAAGCATTCAAAAATATTTCTCCTGCTGATTCATACATCAAAATCAACCGCGTATGGCTAGAGGGCGATACGGTAGACCTCAATCTCCCGAAGCAGTTGCGTAAAGAGCCATTGCCGGACAATCCCAGCCGCATGGCTTTCATGTGGGGCCCGCTGGTACTTGCTGGCGACTTGGGACCGGAAACGCGAGCTGGTGAGGAGAACGAAGAGAATCCGCCTGCGCCCTCGGCTCCCCCTCTTGTCATTTCCGATCAACCGTTGCAGCGATGGCTCAGGCCTGAATCCGGCAAACCGGGGTGGTTCAAGACAACGGGAGTTGGGCTTGCCCACGACATCGAATTCGCGCCGTTCTACGAACTTCCTCGGCGAACTTACGCGGTTTATTGGGACGTCTTCACTCCCGAAGAATGGAACCGACGTTCTACCGAATACAAAGCAGACCAAGAAAGAGAGCAGAAGCTACAGGCAGCAACGATTGCGTTTGCCCAGCCCGGCGAAATGCAGTCCGAGCGTGACTTCAATGAGCAGGGGGACGACTCTGCACCAATTCTCTGGCACGGCCGACATGGACGCACAGGCAAGGGCTGGTTCTCTCTTGATATGCCGGTCGAGAGCGCGCGTCGCGTTGATCTGCGAGTAACCTATGGAGGCAACGCGCGGCGGAAGAGTACGCTCGACATCTTGATCGATGGCAAAAAGATCGGTGATCATGTCGAGTTGCCGCTGAGTCCCGAGCAGGAGAGCCCATTTGTGGAGGTCGACTACGCGATCCCGCAGGAATTGATTGCCGGAAAGCCCAGGGTAACCGTCCGTTTCCAGGCCACAGAGGGGAATGAGATCCGCGGCGTGTTCGGTGTACGTACAGTTCGCGCTGACGAACTGCACTACGTCGGGGACAAGCGATGAGATATCCGACCCTACCAATCCCCGGGTCTAAGACTTGAGTCGAATCAGGCCGGATTGCAATGTAGGTTCGTCTTTGCGAAGTGAGAGAGTCCTGACTGGCGGCGGCGCATCGGATGCATCTGAAAATAGCCACCACAATTGTGACCGATAGTTGGCGACACTCTGGCGCATGGCGGTGCCGCGCTATGTATCAAGACTTCCTAAACCTGTTTGCCTTGGGACTCTTTGAATCGACTTGAGCCCCAGCAGTTCGATAACGGAGTCGCACCATCTTCCAAAGATCTGGTCTTCTGTTACGCTGGATGACCATGCATGCCTTTAGAACGCTGCCGGTTCTGTGGGCAATCGTTGCAACCAGTTTCGCTGGCCAGGCCCAAAAGAAAACCCAGACGCCTCCCGATGTCTTCCTGGTAACGATTGATACTCTGCGGGCGGACCACGTTCATTGCTACGGGTACGATCGCATCAAGACACCGACGCTTGATGCGCTGGCCAAGGACGGTATTCGTTTCGCACAAGCGTTTACACCCAGCCCGATTACGAACTCGTCTCACACTTCAATTTTGACCGGACTTCTTCCGAGCGTACACGGAGTAACCGACTTCGCCTTACCGCTGGCACCAAAGTACCGGACTTTGGCCGAGTTACTCAAAGACAAAGGCTACCAGACTGCGGCATTCATTGGCTCCGTAGTTCTGGACAGCAAAGAATTCGCACCGGGTTTGGATCGAGGGTTTGATTTCTACGATAATTTTCCTCACCCGGCCGAAACCAAGTTGCGATGGGGACGACTGGAGCGTAGAGCGGGAGAGGTTGTACAACGCGCGAATGCATGGTTGAGCGTGCATTCTGCATCGCCCCGTTTCGTTTGGATACATCTTTATGACCCTCATGACCCTTACCAGCCACCGCCACCGTACTCCGAAGCTTACAAAGATCATTTGTACGATGGCGAGATCGCTTATGCCGATTCGGCTCTGGCTGAATTCTTTTCATTCTTAAAGAAGCACGGCTGGTACGACCCGGCCATCATCGTTGTGGTTGGAGATCACGGCGAGGGCTTGGGAGAACATCACGAGCAGACACACGGAATCTTTCTCTATGACGCGACGACGCATGTTCCACTGATCATGAAACTAGCGGCTGGAGGCCATTCGACCACTGTGGTCGGATCCCAGGTGCGAACCTTGGATATCCTTCCGACCATACTCGATCTGGTTTATGTTTCTGCTCCAAAGAACCTCGACGGCGAATCGCTGCGACCATATTTTTCCCTTGTGACAAACAAAGGCCGCATCGTAGTCGGTGAGACGGACTATCCTTTGCGCTTCGGCTGGGCGCCGCTTCGCTCCATACGTTCTGACAATTTGAAATTTGTCGAAGCGCCTCGGCCAGAGTTATACGACCTGAACCGCGATCCACGAGAGGAAACAAACAATTACGTGCCGTGGGACGCGAACGTACAAAAACTTCGCGCGATCCTGGCAGACTTGCGGACCAGGGCCGCCCCGGTTTCCGCCACCGCCGCAACGATCTCCCAAAGCACGTTAGAAGAATTGAAGGCTTTGGGATACTTGACTCGTGCGGACTCCGGAACGTCGACCAACTTGGCGGAGCCCTCCTTGTTGCCCGATCCGAAGGATAAGATCGAGGAACAGAATTTGCTGCATCGAGCGATGATCGCTGCTGAAGATGGACGATCTGCAGAGGCGCGTGCCGCACTCGAGGAAGTTGTGACGCTCGATCCCCAATCAGCCATCGCACTTGGTCAATTGGGAGCGCTCGAACTGCAAGCGGAAGAGTATTCCAGGGCGGTTCGTCACCTCACTCTGGCGAGGCAGTTGCGCCCCACGGACTCAATTCTTGCATTCGAGCAAGCTCGAGCTAGTGAAGGCAATGGCGATCTCTCCGGCGCAAAGGAGGCATTGGAGGCGAGTCTGAAGCTCAATCCCACCTACTTTCAGGCGCGCTTATTGCTCGGCAAGATTGATCTCGAACTAAAAGAACTGAAGGCTGCGGAAGACGAATTTGAAGCCGCGCTCCTGCTTCAGCCGGAAAACAAGGAAGCCCGGTTGGGCAAAGCTAAGGCGCTGTTCGCTGCGGGTAAATTTCTCGAAGTCGTAAGGCAATTGGAGCCCATGGCGAGGTCGCAAACCAGTGACGTCGCAGTGTTCGAACTGCTGGCGCAGAGCTATGCGGCTTTGGGCGACAAAGAGAAAGCAGAACAATCGAAGAATAGAGCAGAGAAGATGCGGGGAACTCCCCGCCCGTGAACCGCCATAGCGCTAGAACTCAGGCTATTTCTGAGCGAGGTTTGGCGCCGAGCCGTCGAAGATCTCGCTCAACACGTGCCCACGCATCTGTTTTGGCTGCTCAACGCCATATATATGCAGAACTGTTGGTGCAACGTCATAGACGGAAGCTTCAAACCCCATAAGGCGCAAGCCACGCTTGATCCCTGGACCCATCGCAAAGAATGAGCCGGGGACATCGTCGCCGTCAGCGAAGTCGTGCTTCGCAATGACCGGCGTCGTCTTTTCGTGATCCATATGCGCATGCGGATCAGTTTCCTCGAATTCCCGCAGCGGCTTGATCCCATGGTCGGAAACAATGAAAACATATGTGCTGTCGTCAGCATGTTTCAGAATGGTGCCCAACACCTTGTCGAAGGCTATGTACTGGTTGGGAAAGGCGTCGGTACGAACGTTGTTCACCTTCGCGTTGTACCCGACATTGTAGGGCGCAATGGGATAGAGCCAGTGTCCCGTGCGGTCTTCGCAGGACTGGACCATCCACGTGAAGTCCGTGGGATGTTTCGCCAATAGGTAGTCGAATAGCTGCGTCTGCTGATCTCGTATCACCTGGACCTTTTTCAGCCAAGCGTCAATCACTTCGGTTTCGTGGCCGTTCAAGTCCGCCGCCGAGGGCATGCGTTCGCAGTCGATATAGAAATCGCCTACGTTCTTGATTAGTTCTGCTTTCATCGCCAGGGGATAGACGGCGTCTCCGCCTTGCACTTCGGAAAGCTTGGGAGCGCAGAGAATGCCGTCTTCGCAATTCTTACCTCGAGTCAGCATGCCGCTGATCATGTATCCGTTTACAGGAAGGACGGGGAAAGTTGCGGGAACATTTGCCATGCCGACCGTGACTCCCTGTTTGGAAAGCACAGACCAAAATGGCTCCTGCTTCAACATGTTCGTGTTGGCGGTGATTCCTCCGACCACAAACCCGGTGACGCCATGCTCGCTCGGCTGCGTGCTGGTGAACATGGTCGAGTAGACGCGGGGACAGTTCGGAGCGTCGACGGTGCGCAGCTTGCCGTGCACGCCGTTCTTGATCACGCTTGCCAGGTTCGGGAGGTCGCCCTTGAGGATGAGCGGACGAATGACATCCATCTCCATCCCATTGACCCCGATGAGAATCACGCGGGGTTTCGGCTTTGTGCTCTGGTTTTGCGCGAATGCGCCTGCGACGATGAAAAGCGAAATGCAAAGAGGAACGAACAGCCTGCGGAAGGACAAAAGGGACCTCACCGTCTTGGGGGATACGACATCGTAACTCTCAACAGTATTCCTGACTACGAGGGGCGAAGTTGCACACGCTTGCTTTGAATCAGTGCCAAGATCCCGATCAAGACTTGACTTCCGCCGGAAATCAGTTTCCCGCGCAGTCAGGCCGGCCCGCTGCACGGCATGATGTGAGTGGCCGCTGCCGCCGCCAGAATCACACCTGTAGCGATGATTGCACCTCCGCCAACCCGCAACGCCCTCCGGCTGCGGCCAAGCGATCCGAACAGCCACAATGCCGATCCAACGATCATCGGGCCGCTGAGAAGCCATAACACACCGCAGGCGACTAGGGCATCCGACTCCGCTCGCCATTCCCAAACGGCGGCGCAGCCAAACAAGAACATCAGCGAGCCGAAGAACAGCATCAGCACTGCTAGCCCGATCGCGCCAATGCTGGGCTTACGGGTTGTGACGACAGTGTCCGTACTCGTTTTCCCCTGTAACGTGAGAAGACGTTTCCGCAAAGCGCCTGCTAGAACTCGACCCTCAGCGCGAACTGCCCGACGCGATTCCCTCCGGCGTCACCGGTGCGCGAGGCGAGTAACCTGCCCGAATGGCCGTCGGGACTCGCAAGCGCCACTCAGATTGTTGCGCGGATCATCGAAGTTTAGGTGGTTGGGGACATTCGTAAAGCTGCTGTCGAACTTCAGCTTGAATCGCTCGTGAGCTGGAAAGTCTTGCCTAAGCCCAACGAAAGTTGATGTTCAGGGCCAACAAGCGTGCCCACGTGAGCATTGCCAAAGCGGCCAATCTGGTTTGAGCAAGAGAAGAACGACCGAGCCTGGGGCGAAGTCTTGTCCTGGGGCGCCGCCGGGGCAGGCAAACACATTCGGATTCCACCACTGCGTACGAGTGTGGTGAAAGTCGTTGGGATTGCCTGCCAGGTCAGGCCGATTAAAGCCTTGACGGGCGTTCCCGGAGGAATCAAATTGCAGGAAGGGAGTACGAAGGGGCCAGTTTGTACTAAAAAAATCGTGCTTAGCCGCCAACCGCCAACGATCCCGTTAAGCACTCCATGGGCATTGCCCAAAAGCAAGCGGCCTTTCCCAATCGGAAGCTCATCTACCATGGTCGTGATCCAACGGTGCTTTCGTGTACCGCCGACGTTGCCGTAGTCACCTCTTAGGTTGTATGGGTTCATCGATCGACCAGTAACTTCCCCCGAGAAGCCGGAACGGGGCCACGATTCGGTGTCCGCCAAGTTACGCGCCCAAGTCCAGGTCGATTGGAAGGTGAGCCCGTGCGAGTACTTGTGGATCAACTCGGTCTGCATCGAGTGATAGGTGCTGATGGCTCCGTCCGCACGGGTGAAGACGCTGGACCAGGCTGGGAACGGTGCCGGTCTGGGAGCAGTGGGATTGGCCGGATCAATCGGAGCGACCTGATTGAGATCGGGTCCCCAGGAGAGGTGATTCGCGCGGTTGGCGATGTACGAGACACGCAGTGCGGTATTGCCATGGAGCACCCGTTCGACCGACAGATTCCACTGGATGCTGTACGGATCCTTCTTGTCCAACTGATTCGCAGTTGCAAATGTCTGCGTACCAAAATCTATCCCTCCGGGGTCGCCATTTTGGACATTGGGAAACTGGAAGAACCCCGGGTCGCCAAACGAAGGATTTTCGTAATGAGCCTGGAAGCCGTCGTGGATACCTGCCACGGAGAAAAATACGGCTCCCAAGGTCGTAACGTCGTAAATGCCGAAGCCGCCGCGAATTACTGTCTTATTGTCCGCAAATGGCCGATAGGCAAACCCGACGCGAGGAGCGAAGTTCGTGTAAGTTTCGCGCAATTGCTTCGGCCACCCAGCCTGTTTCGAGGTCAGGAAGGGAGTGCATTTGATCGTCGGGTCGGGACCGGAGTAGTTAGGGATTTGGTTTTGATCGTCGCAGGCATTGATGGCCTGTGCCCACAGAGGCTGCGTCGCAGCCAGGGACCTGGGATCGGAGGAGATGATAACGCGCCCTGTGATGGGAACGCTGGGATCGAAGTTGGTAAGGTTAATGGGATCGTATAAAGGGGGCATCCTCGAAATCCTGACCCCAAAGTCCAACGTCAGTTTCTGAGTGGCTCTGAATGTGTCCGCGGCGTAACCATAGTAATGTGTGGTTTTGCCATCGATGTTTCTCGGTGGCGTGTGAGTGACGTAGGTGAAGTAGGGAACTCCAAGCAGGAAGTCGGCAAAATTATTTCCTGTGTATCGGCCGTCAAAGTAAAAGTCGCCATAGTCGTCCGCGGCTCCAATCCCCGCGTACCAGGCAGTGATCAGGTGCAGCTTGCGTAGATCGAAGCCAAATTTCATGGTGTGCTTTCCCTTGGTCCAGGTGAGGTTCTCATTGATCTGGAAGTTATGGGAAAGCTGCGGATTTGGCCGGACGTGAGAAATGGCGTCGAGTCCGCCCCTGGGTTCGAAGACAAAGTCTGGGAAGCCACCGGGCGGGAAGTGTGGACCAAGGCTATTGAGACCTAGCTGCTGCATGAAGGCCGGGCCATCGATCGCGAAGGTCCCTCCGAGCTGCCCGCGGCTGAGTCCTCCACGCAACTCATTGATCAGGTTCGGGGTGATGGCATAGTTGTGCGCGAGTACGAACTGATTATCATGTTCGAAATCTGTTTCCGCAGGAAGGAGCAGGCCTGCCGGGTTGACCGTCCTCCCATTCTTGTAGGTCCAGCGGCCGAAAACATTCTGCTTAGTATTAATGGTGTGGTCGATGCGAATATCGAACTGATCGGAAAGGATAGGGTTGGGAACATTTAGGGTATGGTTGAAGAGCTCAAAATTGTTCGGCCCCCCTTGGATGGGGAGCGGATAAAACTGGAGAATCGCGGTGGCTCTCGGATCGATCCGATCCGCAGGGATCATGTTGTTCGGGAAGGGCGTCCCATCGAGATCGAAGATTGGGTCAAAGCCCGTAAAATCTCCATTCCGCATGGCCTGGTTGGGTACGGTCTCTTGGCGGACCGTCTGAGTCCTGTACCGCATGCCTTCGTAGTCGGCAAAGAAGAAGGTGCGGTTCTTAAATAGGGGGCCGCCAATGGAACCTCCGAATGTGTTTGCACTTTTGGGAGCTTTAGTCACTTGGGGAACGGTAAATCGCGTAGCATCCAAGGCCGCGTTCTGAAAATACTCAAATGCGGACCCATGAAATACGTTTGTGCCCGACTTGCTGGTAGTGGTAATGTCCGCCGCCCCGCCGTACTCCGCGCCGCCGCCCGCGCCCTGCACCTTCATTTCGGAAATGCTCTCCGCTGAGGGGAACATCTCCTTTTGAGGGCCCGCATCGCGGATATTGGATGTGTTGATACCATCTATCGTATATTCGACTTGATTGATGCCTGTTCCCTGGACGGATATGTTGCCACCCTCGTCGCCAGTGACCCCTGGGAGAAAGGCCAATAGGTTATATGGGCTTGTGCTGCCCGCTCCGCGATAATTCGCAGGCAGTCCCAGCACCTCAGTGCTGGTGACGCTGGCTGAGATAGCCTGGGACTCGGTGTTGATGAGTTCGGCGTTTGCTTCTACCGTCACATTCTCAGTCGTGGCTCCTACCACCAGTTTCAGGTCGGTGCGAACAATCTGGCGCGCCGTCAATCGAACGTCCTTGATCATCACCTCGCGAAAACCCTGAGCTTGAACCGTGACTGTATAGATACCTTCCTTCAGATTCTCGGCCTGGTAGGCTCCTTGGGAGTCACATTGCACTTCACGCGAAATGTTCTCGCCCTGGTTTGTAAGCTTGACGGTAATGTCCGGCACGACGGCGCCTGAGGCGTCAGTCACCGTGCCGAGAATTGTTCCGAAGGTGGATTGTGCGAGCGCAGACGTGGTGAAACACACTGGACTCAGCGCAATGCTGAAAGCAATGACGCAAAGCTTATTTTTCATTGGAGATCCCCGTCCGTACTTTGGCGCCCCAGTCGCCACTACGAGGGAACCGCTTCGAACCCCAAATGGCGCGAAGCATATGCCACATCGGAAACGAGAGTCAAGCCGAAAAATCCAGGAATGCGCCGGTTGTCCAAGATGTAAACTTCCGCACAGTCATGGGTTTCACGAAAAAGACTTTGCCATGGATTCTGACCTTGTCGTGCTGGGGACAAACCGCCAGTCGAGCGCATCCGGACTCGGCGCTCGTTCTCACCCCAACGTTATTCTCATCACCTTGGATACGACTCGCGCCGACCGGATGGGGTTTTTGGGATCGAACCGCGGACTCACTCCGAATCTGGATCGTATGGCGAGTCAGGCGACCGTCTTTTCGCGCGCCTATGCTCAGGTTCCACTCACCACGCCTTCGCACGCCGCGATTTTGACCGGGACCTACCCGCAGTTCAACCACGTGAATTATCTCGGCGATCCGCTCGGCAAGAGTTTGCCGTTTCTGCCTGAGATCTTTCGCAAAAATGGATACAAGACCGCGGCCTTCGTGGGGGCACTCGTGCTTGACCCCGCGAAATTGGCTCCCGGTTTTGACCGCGGATTCGATGTTTACGATGCCGGATTTCACCGCCGGCGCCCCGGGGAGGACAATTACGATAGCCTCGAGCGCCGCGGGGACGAGGTCATGAACCGCGCGGTTGCATGGCTGGACAAAAACAAAGGCGGGCCCTTCTTTCTTTGGATTCATCTCTACGACCCGCATGATCCCTATACGCCTCCAGAGCCCTATCGATCGCACTATCAGACCGAGCCGTACGACGGGGAAATCGCATACACCGATTCCGTCGTCGGAAAGGTGATCCAGGCTTTGCAAGCGCGCCATCTTTTCGACAGTTCCCTGATCGCCGTAATGGCTGACCATGGCGAGGCCTTCGGAGAGCATGGAGAAAAGCATCACGGTATCTTTCTTTACGACGAAACCATCCACGTGCCCCTCGTGTTCAAGCTTCCCCTTCAGCACACAGCGTCAAAGTTGAACACGCGGGCTGGATTGGTCGACGTGGCGCCATCCATTCTGCAGGCCCTGCATCTTGCGATTCCAGATGCGATGCAAGGTCAGGTCTTCTTGGCCCGACCGAGAACAATGCGGCGATTGGGCGAGCAAGGCGGAACAGATTCACAGCGCGCCATTTACTCGGAGAGCGGATATGGTCATCTCTCTTTCGGTTGGAGTGCACTGAAATCGTGGCGTGCCGGAGATTATTTGTACGTAGAGGCCCCGGAACGCGAGCTCTATAACGAGATCGCTGATCCTGGAGGAAGGCGCAATCTCGCTGCCGATTCAAAGGCCGTGGCGGATACCGCGTCGGCGCAGATGACGGACTTTCGGCGCAAGACCGCCTCGG